>NZ_KB895412.1:0-318955 GCF_000374845.1 Paenibacillus terrigena DSM 21567
CGTTACCCCACCAACTAGCTAATGCGCCGCAGGCCCATCTGTAAGTAGCAGATTGCTCCGCTTTTCCCAGCTCGATCATGCGACCAAGTTGATTATTCGGTCTTAGCTACCGTTTCCGGTAGTTATCCCGATCTTACAGGCAGGTTGCCTACGTGTTACTCACCCGTCCGCCGCTAAGTTATTCCCGAAGGAATAACTCCGCTCGACTTGCATGTATTAGGCACGCCGCCAGCGTTCGTCCTGAGCCAGGATCAAACTCTCCAATAAAGTGTTTGACTTGCTCATTTTGAATCTGACTTGCTTGCGAGAACCGAAGTTCTCGTTATACTTTCAATCATTCGTTGTTCAGTTTTCAAAGATCAATGTCTTTCTCGTTGTCGCCGTTGTTCTCAGCAACAACTTTTATAATATATCATGTTTGATTTCATAATGCAAGCTTTTTTTTGAATCTTTTTTAAAATCTCTTTTAAAGAAGAAAGCTGCGATATATTATCGTCCCGCCTCTCTTGGGCGGAATATTAATATATCACAGCTTATCTATATCAGTCAACTATTTTTTAAAAAAATAAACCTTAACTTATAATCTCTTGGATATATAGGTTGCGCTCATGAACCAAATTAATAATCTGTCCTTTAACGGAAACCCATGGACGTGTCGGATGTTGATGATCTGAGAATACAATCTCCCCCATACGCCCATCATTCAATCGTACGATCATGCCATTGTGGAACTGAGTTACACGATGAATAAATGTACGTACACAATCCGCATCCAATTTGCCAAAAGATTCTTCTGCAAGCAACTCTAGCACCGAATAAGGCGATGCTGCTTTCTTGAACGTTCGATCCAACGTCATCGCATGGAAAATATCTGCTACAGCAACAATTTTGGCATAAGGATGAATCTGCTCCGATTTAACACCTAACGGGTAGCCCGAGGCATCAATCTTCTCATGATGCTGCAAGGCTGTCCTTTTGACCCCATCATTAATCGATGCAAGATTCTTAAGTAAGTTATATCCGTAGGTCGTATGACGCCGTACCTCTTCCGTCTCTTCGCTCGTTAATGCGATAGGCTTGAAGAGAATGTCCGGATCAACCTTGGCATTCCCAATATCGTGCAGCAATCCCGCTAGAGCAACCTGCATAAGTTCTTTCTGCGGGATACCCTTCCATTTCGCGAGCATATAAGAGGTTAAGGCTACGAGTACAGCATTGTGATACATGTACTCCCGCTCTTTCATCTGGCGAGGTGAAAAGGTTAGCACGTTATATTGCGATATCTGATCAATTAGTAATTCAAGTTGAGAACGCAGCTCCAGCACGGGAATATCATTCACGATAGCGCTCTTGAATGCCCGTTTGACCAATGAGACCATTTTCTCATATTGCTCATAAAAAGATAACGAGGCGGGAGTTGTCACGGAAGGAGTGACAGAATCACTCCCCTCCTCTACTTGTTGTGCCTTTAATTTGTCTTCCGGTCGATCAACCGCTACCTGCGTGATAAGAAATGCTTGTAGGATTTCTAAATCACGCTGAAGAATGACTTTCCCCTTATGAAACAACAAACTACCGAGCGGAGTATGCACATCTTGTATGATTTTATCGCCTAGTTTCAGCCCTGATACCGTCACATTCGCCATTGTAGCTTCACTTCTCCCGTATATACAACTACGATTGTCTATTCTTCAGAATCCCCTGGCTCTTCTGCATCTTGCACTTCTGTACCCGACTCAGCTGCTTCATCAACTGATTCTAGACCCTCTGCTTGATCCTGGAATTCCCCATTCGTCTCTTCTTCTTCTTCACTCTTATCCGCGCGTGCTACCGTTGCAACCGAATCATCTTCACGGATATTAATCAATCTAACCCCTTGCGTATAACGTCCCATCGTGGAGATACCTGACATGCTCATCCGAATCAATGTGCCTGATTCCGTAATGATCATCAAGTCTTCTTCATTACGAACCACTTTGAGTCCTACAACAGGGCCATTCTTCTCCGTTACGTTAATGGTCTTAATCCCTTTACCGCCACGAGTCTGAGAACGATACTCTGTTGCTGGAGTACGTTTACCGTAACCTTTGGAAGTTACAATCAACACCTCAAGCTCCGGATCCACGATATCCATATCGATGACTTTATCATCTTCACCGATGTTGATCCCTTTAACCCCGGTTGCGCTGCGTCCCATCGAACGAACATCGCTCTCGGAGAAGCGGATCGACATTCCTTGGCTTGTTCCCATAATAATCTCTTGATTACCGTCTGTTAACTTAACGCCGATCAGATCATCGTCTTCACGAAGATTAATCGCAATCAAGCCGCCCTTACGAATATTCGTATAATCATCAAGCGGTGTCTTCTTCACAATCCCTTGACGTGTCGCGAAGAACAAATATTCATCACTGTCAAATTTCTGGACTGGAATGACGGCATTAATCGTCTCACCCTGTTCGATATGAATCAAGTTGATGATTGGAGTCCCTCTAGCCGTACGGCTTAGATCTGGGATCTCATACCCCTTGATCTTGTACACCTTACCTTTATTCGTGAAGAACATGAGGTAATGATGCGTATTGGTTACGAAAAGATGCTCAACGAAGTCGTTGTCTTTCGTATCCATCCCAATAACACCTTTACCACCGCGTCGTTGACTGCGGTATGTGTTCACTGGAAGACGCTTGATATAACCCGAATGGGTAATCGTCACGATTACATCTTCCTGTGGGATAAGATCTTCGTCCAAGATACTCTCTTCGCCAACCGTAATTTCGGTACGTCGCTCATCACCAAATCGCGTCTTGATCTCATTCAATTCTTCGCTAATGATATCGAGCACAAGCTGCTCATTCGCAAGAATCTCACGATACTCCGCAATCTTCAACATGAGTTCTTGGTATTCATTCTCGATCTTATCGCGTTCCAAACCGGTTAACCGGCGTAGACGCATATCGAGAATCGCTTGAGCCTGATCAAAACTTAGACCGAACCGAGTGATTAAGCCTTCACGTGCTTCTTCGTCTGACTTGGAACCACGAATCAAGGCGATAACTTCGTCGATATGA
The DNA here is from genome assembly GCF_000374845.1 of Paenibacillus terrigena DSM 21567. Classification (GTDB taxonomy): domain Bacteria; phylum Bacillota; class Bacilli; order Paenibacillales; family Paenibacillaceae; genus Paenibacillus_K; species Paenibacillus_K terrigena. The sequence continues at coordinate 3,072 of NZ_KB895412.1, forward strand.
TCAAGCGCAATTCGTAAGCCTTCTAAAATATGAGCGCGTGCTTCTGCTTTCTTCAGATCAAACTCCGTCCGACGGCGGATAACGATTTTCTGATGCTCCAGGTAATGATAAAGCATATCCTTCAAATTCAGAACCTTCGGCTGCTTATCGACAAGAGCAAGCATATTAATCCCAAAGTTGGTCTGCATTGCTGTATGTTTGTAGAGATTGTTCAACACCACATTCGGATTCACATCTTTACGAAGCTCAATCACGATGCGCATTCCGTTACGGTCGGATTCATCTCTTAAATCTGTTATTCCCTCTAGCTTCTTCTCGCGGACCAATTCAGCAATTTTCTCTACGAGACGTGCTTTGATAACTTGATAAGGCAATTCATGAACAACAATTCGTGCGCGGTTCCCGTTTTCTTCAATGGTTGCGCGTGCACGCATCGTCACAGATCCACGACCTGTGGCATACGCTTGGCGAATTCCTTCGCGCCCTAGAATATAACCCGATGTTGGGAAATCCGGACCTTTTATGTAATCCATTAATTCCATAGGTGTAATCTCAGGATTGAGAATCAACGCCTGAACGCCATCAATGACTTCGGTCAAGTTATGCGGTGGAATGTTTGTGGCCATCCCGACAGCAATCCCCGAAACCCCATTCACGAGCAAATTCGGAAAACGAGCCGGCAAAACAACAGGTTCACTCTCTTCCCCGTCATAGTTCGGTGCAAAATCGACCGTTTCTTTGTTGATGTCGCGCAGCATTTCCATTGCAATCTTGGATAGACGTGCTTCGGTATAACGCATTGCCGCTGCAAAATCACCGTCAATGGAACCGAAGTTACCATGCCCGTCGATTAACATATATCGAAGCGAGAAATCTTGTGCCATCCGGACCATGGTCTCGTAGACAGCTGAATCCCCGTGTGGATGATACTTACCGATAACTTCTCCGACGATTCTCGCCGATTTCTTGTACGGCTTATCCGGCGACATGCCGAGCTCCGACATCGCGAACAAAATTCTACGGTGAACCGGCTTCAGACCATCGCGAACATCAGGTAAAGCACGGCTAGCAATGATGCTCATCGCATAATCCATAAAGGATTCGCGCATTTCAACACCAATGTCCCGATCTTTAATTTGCGAGCGTGTTTCTTCTGACATGCTGGACCTCCTCAAACTGTATATCCCTCAAAAAATATAATCCATATATTTCTATTTGTTCCACCATTCAAGGACATCTAAACCTATGTACAATGGTGTTTATGCCCTACGGCACAACACATCTATTATACCATTGAATAAGATGATTGTCCTGTTGTTTTCATTTCTTTTCATACCATCGTTGGTGAAAATAAGAAGAAAGGAAGATGGTCGCCCATCTTCCTGTAGTCTAAATATCTAGGTTCTTTACGTCTTTTGCATATTGATGAATGAAATCACGTCTTGGTTCAACGTTATCTCCCATCAGTGCATCGAAAATCGCATCTGCTTCCATCGCATCATCGATCGTCACTTGCAGCATTGAACGGCTCTCAGGATCCATTGTCGTCTCCCATAGCTGCCCGGCATTCATCTCACCGAGACCTTTATAACGCTGAACATTATATTTCGCGCCTTCGCCGAACTCAGCAATGATATCATCACGTTCTTTCTCACTGCCTGCGTAACGCACGACTTTATTGCGCTCTACTTTGAACAATGGCGGCTGTGCGATATAGATATAACCTGCATCAACCAACTTGCGCATGTAACGATAGAAGAACGTCAAAAGAAGTGTTCGAATATGCGCACCATCGACATCGGCATCCGTCATGATGATGATTTTGTGATAACGTGCTTTCGCAAGATCAAAATCTTCACCAATTCCTGTGCCTGCTGCCGTGATCATGGCGCGTATCTCGAGATTCGATAGAATCCGATCAAGACGTGCTTTCTCAACGTTTAGAATCTTACCACGAAGCGGCAGGATTGCTTGGAAATGACGATCCCGTCCTTGCTTCGCTGAACCGCCCGCAGAGTCACCCTCTACGATGTACAATTCACTGATCGAAGCATCTTTCGATGAACAGTCCGCTAATTTCCCAGGCAATGAACTCACTTCAAGCGCACTCTTACGACGCGTCAATTCACGTGCTTTCTTAGCTGCCTCACGGGCACGAGCGGCTTGTTGGCCCTTCTCGACGATTTTACGCGATACCGCAGGATTCTCATCCAAGAACTCCTGGAATTTCTCCGCGAAGAACGATTCCACAATCCCACGAACTTCACTATTCCCAAGCTTCGTCTTCGTCTGTCCTTCGAATTGCGGTTCAGGAATTTTTACGGAAATGATAGCCGTTAATCCTTCACGTACATCATCACCGGAGAAGTTGGAGTCATTATCCTTGAGCAAATTCACGCGACGCGCATAATCATTAATGATCCGCGTCAATGCACTCTTGAACCCAGATTCATGCGTTCCGCCTTCATGGGTATTGATATTATTAGCAAAAGAATAAATATTCTCGGTATAGCCCTCGTTGTATTGCAGCGCGACTTCCACTTGGATATTGTCTTTCATACCCTCAACGTAGATAGGCTGCTCATGCAATACTTCGCGACTGCGATTCAAATATTGAACGAATTCAATAATCCCGCCTTCGGCTTTGAATGTATGTGTCTGGCCTGAACGCTCATCAAGAATGTTGATTGAAATGCCTTTATTCAAGAAAGCAAGCTCACGAACACGAGATACCAAGGTATCGTATTCATAGACCGTTGTTTCTGTAAAAATCTCTGAGTCTGGTTTGAAACGGATTGTTGTTCCTGTCTCATCCGACTCGCCAACCACTTTCATATCGTATTGCGGTGCACCCCGACGAAACTCTTGTTGATAGATATGTCCATCACGTCGAACTTGAGCAATTAGTTGCTCTGACAACGCATTTACGACGGATACCCCTACCCCGTGCAAACCACCGGATACTTTATAACCTTCACCACCGAATTTACCCCCGGCATGCAAAACCGTTAGAACAACTTCGAGGGTTGGACGTTTCAACTTCGCATTCTCCCCTACGGGAATTCCGCGCCCGTTATCAATAACGGTAATACTATTATCTTCATGAATAATAATTTGAATGGTGTCGCAATAACCGGCCAAAGCCTCATCAATACTATTATCGACTACTTCCCATACCAAATGATGAAGCCCTTTACCGCTGGTTGAGCCGATATACATCCCAGGACGTTTACGAACAGCTTCAAGCCCTTCGAGTACCTGAATCTGACTCTCATCATAAGTATTGTGGTTCATAGACATGCCCTTCACCTACTTCTATAGTTTCAATTCAACGAATCGAGGATTTTTACGCCCCCGCCGTAAAAGAGTTCGCTCTTTTTTTCAACGTCGTAGAGGAAATCGGGGAATAATATATTTTGCCTTTGGTGACAACGATGGATTTCGCTTCTTCCTCGCCGATTACTTCCACGTTCTTCTGCCCTTCCGCATGGGATAGAAATTGCTTCGAGCACTTAGATGATTTCTCAATGGATACATCGAAAATTGCTACGAGCTCTGACGAGCGAATCACCTTTTCCCCGCCTAAATGAATATACATCAGATTCCACTCCTCAAAGCCTTCTTCAAAAGGCTGATTTCAGTGCTTAACGCATTACATTTCCCGAACGGACATGGTAGATGTTCGCATCTTTCAGCTTGCTCGCATGAATGCTCTCGATACCTGTCGTCGTAATGAACGTCTGCACTTTGCTCTGGAACGTCTCGATCAACTGCGTTTGTCGATTCTGGTCAAGTTCTGACAGTACATCATCCAGCAGAAGTACCGGATATTCGCCAATTTCCTCATGAATGAGCTCAATCTCAGCTAATTTAAGCGATAATGCGGTCGTGCGCTGTTGGCCTTGCGAACCGTACGTTTGAACTTCTTTATCGTTGATATAAAAAGAAAGATCATCGCGATGAGGCCCTACGAGGGTTATTCCACGCCGTATTTCCTGTTCCTTCATTTGTGATAACTTTATCATAAAATGCTCAAATAAGACAGCTTCATCTTCCGACCCGTCCATGGGGAAAGAAGGAAGGTAGCTAATCGAGAGCTCTTCAATACCGTTTGTAATCCCTTGATGAATCGATTTGGCCCACTGTTCTAATTTACTTATAAATTGTTTCCTTTTTTTGATAATTTTAACACCTTGTGTCACAAGCTGTTCGTTCCACACTTCGAGCATTGCTTGGGAAGAGGCACCTTGCTGCCATGCATTCTTAAGTACATTGTTACGCTGAACGACAATTTTCTGGTATTGCTGGAGAGCGTAGAGGTAATTGGGCTGCACTTGACCGATCTCGATATCGAGGAAACGCCGGCGAATCCCTGGTGTCCCTTTGACAATTTCCAAGTCTTCCGGCGCGAACATGACAACATTGAGCGCCCCAATGAAATTGCTGAGCTTCTTCTGCTCGAGCCCGTTGATCTTCGCCTGCTTGCCTTGTTGGGCGAGATTGAGCTCGAGATGAACGGGCCCATACTTCTTATCCACAACTGCTTCGAGATGCGCTCTCGATTCTCCCCAACCGATCAATTCTTTGTTCTTATCCGTGCGATGCGATTTGGTCAGGGCAAGTACGAAGATCGCTTCAAGTAAATTCGTCTTGCCCTGCGCATTCTGACCAATGAAAATGTTCACTTTTTGGTCGGTATTTAGTTCTATCTCGGGAATATTGCGGTAGTTCTGCAGCCGAATATTTTTAACGAACACGCCTTCGCCTCCCCTCGTGTCTGAATCGACAACTTATTACGAAAGCGCAGATCGTTCGACTTGAAACTCGCCATGCCCGTCCACTTTGACAATATCAGAGTCATATAGCTTGCGTCCGCGACGATTTTCAGATTCTCCGTTGACCCATACTTGCTCTTCTTGTAAGAAAAACTTCGCATGGCCTCCTGTAGCAATGCAATCCGATAACTTCAGAAACTGGCCTAGTGTAATATACTCGGTCTTAATCGTAATGTTCTTCATCATTCAATCCCTTTCGACGCGATTCTTGCCTAATTAGACTTGCGGTGTACGATACGGCAGGATCAGATGCAAGCTGTTCTGATGATCTGTCGGTTTAATAATGATCGGGCTCATGGCGCCTGTGAATCCAATAAAAATATATTCGCTTTCGATGACTTTCAGCACGTCTAGCATATATTTGGAGTTAAACGTGATGCGAAGCGGTTCGCCGTTAAATTCACGCGCGTCCAGCTGCTCCGTTACTTTACCAAGCTGTGTCGAGCTCGAAGAAATCTCGATGCTGCCGTCCTCTTTGGTCAAGAGTAGTACAATGTTCGTCTTTTCTTCGCGGGATAGCAAATAAGCACGGTCAATTGCTTCCGTTAATTTTTTTGTATCCAGGACGAGTTCTGTTTTGTAATTCTGCGGAATAATTTTAGAAGTATCGGGATAAATGCCGTCCAATATACGCGAATAGAACAAGACACGATCGATTTTGAATAACACTTGGTTATCCGATACGACAATGTCGACAATTGTATTTTGATCCGGCACGATTTTGCTTAATTCATTTAAGGTCTTACCTGCAATAACAACATTGTTAAACCGGGCTTCAGATTCAACTTGGATCGTTGCCGTGCGGCTTGCTAGGCGGTGGCGGTCTGTTGCTGCAAATTTCAACTCATTGCCGGATAGATTCCAGAGGATCCCCGTTAGAATCGGCGTGCTTTCGTTTGTTGAAATTGCGAATACGGTTTGTTTGATCATCGTTTTGAGAAGATCCCCGTTAATACTGAGTACTTCGTTTTCTTCGATCGTTGGAAGTACAGGGAATTCTTCAGGATCCAAGCCGACCATTTGAATATCTGTTGCACCAGATCGGATAAACGTCTGGAAATGTTCTTTTACTTCAATTTCGATAAATTCTGACGGCAATTTCTTAATCATTTCGATAAAAAATTTAGCAGGCAATACGACGCTACCAATTTTCTCGATTTGAACGATGGTTTGTTTATCGTCTTCAACAGGAATAAAACTTTGAATCGAAATATCCGTATCGCTTGCCGTTAAAGTTACCCCTTGGTAAGAAACATCGATTTTGATACCACTGAGAATGGGAATTGTAGTCCGACTGGAAATTGCCTTAGATACATTTTGTATCGAATCGTTGAGTTCATGTTTTAAAATACTGATTTTCATGGAAATTCTCCTTTTACATTTTCCTTGTGAAAAATGAATTCGTTACGACGCTGTGTATAGTTGTAATTCTTTAAATAATTATTAGTAATCGTAGTAGGCACCCTGAATATGTGGATAAGTGCCTTAAACGTCCATAAATGAAGCCTATCCACATGTGTATAGATTGTGCATAGGCGTTTTTGTTTTGAAGTATAGGTGTTGATAGATTTTTAGAAGAAAACGTCTTATCACGTAGGGTTTTTAATTTTCTCTGTGATGTTATTGATGATTTTATATAATTCCTGATCGTTCTTCAGATTTTGGCTGATTTTCTCATGGGCGTGGATGACCGTCGTATGGTCGCGCCCGCCAAAAGCTTCGCCGATCTTCGGAAGGGAATAATCCGTTAATTCGCGTGAGAGATACATCGCAATTTGTCTCGGATAAGCAACCGCTTTGGTCCGCTTTCTTGCTTTGAAATCCTCGAGCTTCAAATTGTAGAATTCGCCGACTTTCTGCTGAATATGTTGAATCGTAATCATTCGCGGACGGGCAGATGGGATAATATCCTTGAGTGCTTCGGCTGCGAGATGCGATGTGATGTCTTCATTAATGAGCGAAGAATAGGCAACGACACGAATAAGAGCGCCCTCGAGCTCTCGAATGTTCGTATCAATTTGACTGGCAATATAGACCATGGCTTCATTCGGAATATCCAGATTCTCTGCTTTCGCTTTTTTCCGAAGAATTGCGATACGCGTCTCCAGATCCGGAGCCTGAATATCGGTAATTAAACCCCATTCAAACCGGGAACGAAGTCTTTCTTCCAATGTCGGTATTTCTTTCGGCGGCCGGTCACTGGAAATGATGATCTGCTTCCGTTCTTCATGCAGCGCATTGAAAGTATGGAAGAATTCCTCTTGTGTCCCGTCTTTCCCCGCTAGAAATTGAATATCATCGATCAGCAAAATATCGATGTTGCGGTATTTATTCCGGAAGCTTTCCCCACGGTTATCACGAATGGCATTAATAAATTCATTCGTAAATTTCTCAGATGAAAGATAGAGTACTTTGGCGGAAGGATTATGCTCCAATATAAATTGACCGATCGCATGCATTAAGTGCGTCTTGCCAAGACCAACGCCCCCATATAAGAAGAGCGGATTATAGGCTTTGGCCGGAGCTTCTGCTACGGCAAGCGACGCAGCATGGGCAAAACGGTTATTCGCACCAATAACAAAGGTATCGAAGGTATACTTCGGATTTAACATATGAGGAAATGGTTCGTCTTGAACGACCGGCTCTGTAGCTGCCGTCAATGGTTGAGGTGGCAGTAGATCGATCTGTTTCGGTTCGTCGATGACAAACTTGACGTCAACTTTTTTGTCCAAATATTCAGAAATGGCAGATGCGACTAATTTGGTATAGCGGCTTTCAAGCCATTCTACTGCGAAAGAAGTCGGTGCCGATATGATGACGGAAGAATCACTAAGGGATACGAGTCGCGTTGCTTTAAACCAGGTATCAAAGCTGGGTTTGCTTAATTTTGTTTGGATGACAGACAAAATTTGATGCCATATTTCGTTCGTATGGCTGCTATCCACAGAAGTCACTCCTTATTATTATTTCAAATGTGGTTGTAGCCATGGGGGTGCCATTTGAACAAGCTAAGCTTGTCCAATGTCGTAGAAAAAGAAAAAACGATGTAGAAATATCCACAAAATGCAGTATCGTGCAACTGATTTTGTACCCTTACATCGAAGTTTGTTCACAACGTTATCCACAGGCTGTTGATAAGATTGTTAATTTAAACGGCTATTCACAGCAAAAAGTAATCTAAGCATAGCAAAAAGGGGCTTGATTTTCAACGGATTCAAGGATTTTATCCACAAATTCAATAACTTGTGTATAATTTTTATGTACAACACAAGATATTGTTTATAACTTGTTGAATAAACGACAAAGTTATCCAAAATGTGATTTTTATTATTCACAGGTTGTCCGCTGTGGGTAAGTTTTTGTCGAACAAATCTGTGTATATGTATTCGGGCAGGGCTGTGGATAATGTGAGAGGTATAGTTTATGGATCAAGGAAGAATGTCATACATTTGAGCGAATATCTTCTATATGGTATAAAGAGGGATTGGTTGACATTTGGAACAGCCCATGATTTAATGGTATAAGGTGTTTTTTGAAGACCGATAATTGGAATTCCTTTGAGGAGGTGCAAATAAATGAGACCTACATTTAAACCAAATGTAAGTAAACGTAAAAAGGTTCATGGTTTCCGTAAGAGAATGAGCACGAAGAACGGCCGCAAGGTTTTAGCTGCTCGTCGTCTTAAAGGCAGAAACAAATTAAGCGCTTAGAGCGTATGATAAGACCACTTTTGGTGGTCTTTTTTTCATGTAAGGAGAAGAAATCGTATGCAATGGTACGGTTTATAAAGGTGTCTGTTGGTCGATACTGACAGTTGATCTAATCTCATGAGGCCAGAGGAGTTCGTCGTGCAAAAAAAACTGCGTTTAACTAATCGTGCAGACTTCACACGTGTCTATCGGCATGGCAAATCATTCGCCAATCATCAATTTGTGGTGTACTGGTTCAACAAGCCGGAAATCGAGCGGTTTCGATTAGGCATCTCTGCAAGTAAAAAAATTGGGAATGCGGTCGTTCGCAATAGAATGCGTAGGCTCATTAAGGAAATTGTCCGTAAAAATGAAGCACGGATCATCGACCATGTCGATATGGTCTTTATTGTACGAAAAGGGGCTGTCCAGATGTCTTTTCAAGAGATGGAGAAGAGTATTCTGCATGTGCTCAAAAAAGCATCGCTCATCAAGCGGTCCCGCTAGCATGTGGACAGTTTCTTTGTTGTATTAAATATGTTATTATTTACATTGGAATCGGTAGGCGAAGAGAGGAGTTATGAATCTTGTTTCTGAATAAGCTACGTAACCGTAAATGGATTGTCCTCGTCGCACTTGTCATGCTGGTTGTCTTGCTCGCGGGCTGTACTTCGACAACACAACATGCATCGTTGACGACGGAAGAGATGAAAAACGGAGGATTTTGGCAGTCTAATGTCGTGTATTATTTCTCCTATGCACTGGATACATTCGCAAGATGGTTCGGCGGAGAGTATGGTCTAGCTATTCTAGTGCTCACGTTGATCGTACGTACGTTAATCTTACCACTCACGATCAAGCAAATGCGCAGTTCCAAAGCAATGCAAGAGATTCAGCCGGAAGTCAACAAGATCAAGCAGAAGTATAAAGACGATCCGAAGAAACAACAGGAAGAGACAATGAAGCTGTTCCAACAGAATTCAATCAATCCTCTTGCAGGATGTCTTCCATTACTTATTCAGATGCCGGTATTCATTGCACTGTATAATTCGATTTACATGAACATTCATATTAAAGAGCACGCTTTCTTATGGATGGAGCTGGGCAAACCAGATCATCTCTACATTCTACCGGTCATTGCGGCAATCACAACATTCGTACAATCGAAGATGATGCCTACGCAAGCGACGGGCGCAATGAAGATGATGTTCTTCATCTTCCCAGTATTGATCTTCGTGATGGCGATTCAGTTCCCAGCCGCGTTGCCACTCTATTGGATATACAGTAACCTTTATACAATTATTCAGAATTACTTCCTATATAAAAGAAAATCGGGTAAAGACAAGGAGGCCCTCCCTGCCAAATGAGAACAGTCGTAGCTTCAGGTAAATCGATTGAGGATGCAGTAAAGAACGGTTTAACCCAGTTGAATACAACTGAGGATCGCGTTTCGATTACAGTATTAGAGCAGCCGTCCAAAGGATTGTTCGGCCTCATCGGTGCCAGAGCAGCAAAGGTAGAATTAACGCTGTTCCCTGAGCCAGAGGCTGCAACGATTTCGGCGGTACAAGCTGTAGAGCCTGTTGCAGTGGAAGAGAAAGACGATACGTTCCCGGTAAGAGAAGCCATACGCTTTATTCAAGAAGTGGCAAGTACAATGGATTTAGAGATTGAAGTCGAGCATACACAAGATCGTGAAGGTCATGTCTTGAACATTACTGGATCCAATCTCGGATTACTCATCGGGCGTCGAGGTCAGACCTTGGATGCGCTGCAGTATCTGACGAATATTGTCGTTAACCGATATTCGAAGAATCATCTGCGCGTTGTGCTCGATGCTGAATCGTTTCGCGACCGCCGCAGAAAGACGCTTGAGGATCTAGCGGATAGACTCGCTGGCCGAGTGATCCGGACTCGGAAAGAGGTCGTACTCGAACCGATGTCGCCGCAAGAGCGGAAAATGATTCACGCGAAGCTTCAAAATCATCCAAAAGTAAAAACATTTAGTAAAGGCGAAGAACCAAATCGCCGTGTGATTATTACACTTAAGTAGACGAAAATGCAATGACTCCTGGATCGATGCCGAGTCATTGCTTTTTTCATAGATGAAGAGGTGTTAGCATGATCAATGATACGATAGCAGCCATTGCAACAGCCGTAGGTGAGGGGAGTGTTGCGATTGTTCGCGTGAGCGGTCCAGAATCGGTCGCGATTGTCGAATCGATATTTGCCGCGAAAAATAAATTAACGCAAGTGGATTCCCATACGGTTCACTATGGATATATTGTTAACCCGAATACGCGTGAGAAAATGGAAGAAGTGCTCGTTACCGTAATGCGTGCGCCGCGTTCCTTTACGATGGAAGATGTCGTTGAGATTAGTACACATGGCGGCGTAATCGCAGTCAAAAGAGTGATGGACATCTTGCTGCAGCAGAATGTTCGTCTGGCTGAGCCCGGTGAATTCACAAAGCGTGCCTTCCTGAATGGACGGATTGACTTATCTCAAGCCGAAGCCGTCATTGACTTAATACGTTCTAAATCAGAACGTGCGTTCTCATCAGCGTTCAAGCAAGTGCAAGGAAATTTGTCGAAAGAGATTGAAGCCCAAAGGTATACATTGCTTGAGACGATGGCGCATATTGAAGTGAATATTGATTATCCAGAACATGATGTCGAATCGCTGACGAGTGCATTTATTCGTGAGAAATGTTCACAGGTAATGGAGAGTATCGAGAAGTTGTTAAGAACGGCGAATGAAGGCAAAATATTAAGGGAAGGGATCGTAACGGCGATTGTCGGACGTCCGAATGTCGGTAAATCTTCCTTATTAAATGCATTAGCCAAAGAGAGCAAGGCAATTGTTACGGATATTCCTGGGACAACGCGTGATGTGATTGAGGAATTCATTACGATTAATGGTATTCCGCTAAAGTTATTAGATACAGCGGGTATTCGCGAAACAGCGGATGTCGTCGAGCAAATTGGTGTCGAGCGCTCGAAATCTGCGCTTGAGGATGCGGATCTTGTCGTTTTGGTGCTGAATCAGAATGAGCCACTGCATGCCGATGACTTGCAACTGATGGAGCAAATCAAGAGTAGACAAGTGATTGTCGTACTGAATAAAATGGATTTACCACGGCAACTCGAGCTGCGTCAGATTGAAGAGATGTTCGAATCGGATCGGATTGTGAAGATGTCGGTTAAAGAGCAAGAGGGACTGGATGCATTAGAGGCAGCCATTGCTGGTATCTTCTTCAGCGGCGGTATTGAATCGAATGATCTGACCTATGTGAGCAATGTTCGACATATTGCATTGCTGAAAAAGGCCATTGTGTCACTTCAAGATGCGATTGGGGCAACGGAAGAGCATATTCCGATTGATTTGATCCAGATTGATGTCAGAGCGGCGTGGGAACAGTTAGGTGAAATTATTGGCGATGCAGTAGGCGATTCGCTGATTGATCAAATATTTAGTCAATTCTGTCTAGGTAAGTAATAAGGAGGATCGGAAAATGGGCTATTTAGCTGGGGAATATGATGTGATTGTCATCGGTGCAGGGCATGCAGGCGTTGAAGCTGCACTCGCATCTGCAAGGATGGGATGTGAGACTTTACTGCTCACAATCAATTTAGATATGGTGGCGTTTATGCCGTGTAATCCATCGATTGGTGGTCCGGCTAAAGGCCATGTCGTGCGTGAAATCGATGCCCTTGGGGGAGAGATGGGTCGCAATATCGATAAGACGTTCATTCAGATGCGAATGCTGAATACAGGGAAGGGACCGGCTGTTCATGCTCTTCGGGCGCAAGCTGATAAATTCCTGTATCAACATGAGATGAAGAAGACGATCGAAGAGACGGCGCATTTGACACTTCGCCAAGGGATGGTAGAAGAGCTTATTGTTGAGGATGGCAAATGTGTAGGTGCTGTAACGAAGACAGGTGCGCAGTATCGTGCGAAGGCTGTTGTCTTAACGACAGGGACATATCTACGCGGTAAGATCATCATGGGAGAACTGATGTATGAGAGCGGACCAAATAACCAACAGCCATCGGTTAGATTGTCTGAATCGCTTCGTGAGTTAGGACTACAGTTGGTTCGATTCAAAACAGGAACACCACCGCGTGTTCATAAAGATACGATTGACTTCTCCAAGACCGAAATTCAACCTGGTGATGAGAATCCGAAGTTCTTCTCCTTCGAGACGATTTCATCGAGCAATGAACAGCTCCCTTGTTGGTTGACGTACACATCATCTGCGACGCATCAGGTTATTAATGATAACTTGCACCGTGCTCCAATGTTCTCAGGTGCGATTGAAGGGACAGGGCCACGTTATTGCCCTTCTATTGAAGATAAAATTGTTCGGTTCAGCGATAAGCCAAAACATCAAATTTTCTTAGAGCCAGAAGGTAAAAATACATCGGAGTATTATGTACAGGGACTCTCTACTAGTATGCCAGAAGATGTACAATTGCAAATTCTTCGTTCGATTCCTGGTCTCGAGAAAGTCGATATGATGCGTACAGGGTATGCGATCGAATATGATGCTGTTGTGCCTACACAGCTTTATCCTTCTTTGGAGACGAAGCTGGTGCCTGGACTATTCACAGCGGGACAAATTAACGGAACATCAGGGTATGAGGAAGCGGCAGGACAAGGAATTATGGCCGGAATTAATGCTGCTCGTAAAGTACAAGGCAAAGAAGCTGTCGTGTTAGATCGATCCCAAGGGTACATTGGCGTACTTATTGATGATTTGGTAACGAAGGGTACGAGCGAGCCTTATCGATTGCTGACATCTCGTGCAGAATATCGTCTATTATTGCGCCATGACAATGCGGATCTTAGACTTACACCAATAGGGCATGAGATTGGTCTGATCACAGAAGAACGATATGTGAAATTTATGCATAAGAAGGAAATGGTCGAGCTAGAAATTGAGCGACTTCGCACGACGAAGATTCGCCCAGACGAGCAAGTGCAAGCGATGCTTGCTTCGGTTGGATCAGCACCTTTAACGAATGGGGTGGACATTCTGACATTGCTTCGTCGTCCTGAAGTGACTTATGCACATATCGAACCGATTTCACCATCTTCGCATGAATTATCACAAGAAATGAAAGAGCAAGTAGAAATTCAAATTAAATATTCGGGTTATATTGAGAAGCAATTACTACAAGTTGAACGTCTTCAGAAGATGGAGAAGAAGAAAATCCCGGATGATATTGATTACACCGACATTCATGGAATCGCGACAGAAGCGAAGCAGAAGCTGAACAAAATCCGTCCGATTTCCATCGGGCAGGCTTCACGGATTTCCGGCGTAACACCAGCAGACATTTCAATTCTGCTCGTATACTTGGAACACTATAACCGCGTAACAGCATCGAGAGGATAAATTATGGATCACATTCAAACTGTGTTTGCAGAACGGTTGGCGAAATATGATATTTCGCTGACCGAGCAACAACTCAATCAATTTGAGATTTATTTGAGAGAATTGGTCTCTTGGAATGAGAAAATGAATTTAACGGGTATTACAGAAAGAGAACAGGTCTACACGAAGCATTTCTACGACTCTGTATCGCTTTCTTTCTTTTTGAATATGAAGGAGATAACGACAGTCGCAGATATTGGTTCTGGTGCAGGGTTTCCGAGCATTCCTCTAAAAATCTGTTTTCCGCATTTAAAAGTTACGATTGTAGATTCGTTGAACAAGCGCATTCAATTTCTGAATCATTTAGCTGAGCAGCTCGGATTCTCCGATGTGCAATGCATCCATGGACGTGCAGAGGATGTTGCTCGACAATTCAAATATCGTGATCAATTCGATCTCGTAACGGCACGTGCGGTTGCTCGTCTTGCAGTATTGAACGAATTTTGTCTTCCATTTGTAAGAGTTGGGGGGACCTTCGCAGCAATGAAGGGAACAGATCTGACAGATGAAATTAAGGAAGCTGCACGAAGCTTCAAAGAGTTGAAGGGCAGCGTTAATCGGGTTGAACATTTCAAACTCCCTGTAGAAGATTCAGATCGTCATATCGTTATCGTCGATAAGAAAGGCCCAACCTCAGCCAAATATCCTCGCAAAGCAGGAACGCCTTTAAAAAGTCCGCTCGTATAAATTTTCCGCAGCATAAGGAAAGAGATGTTTCACGTGGAACATTTCATGAAAATGTTGCTTCACGCCAAATGTCTGGCAGGAAAACGCGATAGAACTGGAGAATATATAGTAATAGAAGTAATTTGCTAGAAGAACCAACCTTGTCGTACTTCTAGGGACGTTAACCATGTGAGGCTATTCAGCTATGAAAAGCCTCATTCTCTTAATTTCTATTTTTTATGAATTGAATATCGAAACGAATGCACGGATTTTGTTCATTGGCGAAAACATTTTTGCGGTTGGATAGACATGCTGAAGTTTCTACTGGATCATGGTTTAGGTACATCGAGAGGCAAATGGATTGAAACGTAGCGGCGCTACTATTCCATGGAGTGAAGTGCGTGAGCTGTTTTTTCATGTGTTCTCTGAACGCAAGAATCCATCAGAACATTCATAGATTGATAGGGTAGAATCAACAAAACAGTGCCTGTTAGTTATCGTTCTGATTGCCATTCGAGTGCGATTATGAATTTAGGTGGTATCATACGAAATGAAAGAACAATTGTCTAAACTATTTGGAATCGCAGAAAAAAATAATCAGGATGAGATCAAGCAAATCCCGGTTGCGGAGATTGTTACAAGTCCTTATCAACCACGGACAATTTTTGACGATGAAAAAATCGATGAACTATGTCAGACGATCAAAACACATGGCGTCATTCAACCGATTGTTGTTCGTATGCGCAATGGGAAGTATGAGATTATTGCGGGGGAACGTCGTTGGCGGGCGGTTACGCGTCTTGGCCTGGATACGATTCCTGCAATTGTTCGCGAGTTCAATGACTCCCAAGCGGCGTCAATCGCCTTAATCGAGAACTTACAACGTGAAGGTTTAACTTCGATTGAAGAAGCGGTAGCGTATCAGAAATTAATGGATTTACATAGTCTAACGCAAGAGAGCTTGGCTCAGCGTCTGGGTAAGAGCCAATCGACCATTGCGAATAAAATTCGTCTATTAAATTTACCTGAATCTGTGAAATTGGCACTGATGGAACGTCAAATTACGGAGCGTCATGCAAGAGCGCTGCTCTCACTTGATTCGGAAGAACTGCAATTAAAGGTATTGAATGATATAATAACAAAAGAACTAAATGTAAAACAGACGGAAGCTCGCGTTGCCTTCTATAAAGAAGCGATGCAGCCAAAGAACAAGTCCAAACGTATTTCATTCACGAAAGATGTACGTCTTGCTCTGAATACAATTCGTCAATCGATTGAGATGGTGTCCGGTACAGGGATGCAGATTAAAACCGATGAGAAAGATCATGAAGACCATTACGAGATTGTCATTAAAATTCCAAAAAGATCATAAAGAAGCTTCACGGTTCAGTGGTAGCGATGACTGCTGTCTTCTTGTTGATAAATTTGAGGTGAGAATGAGTGTCTAAAATCATAGCTGTAACCAACCAAAAGGGGGGCGTTGGTAAAACAACGACTTCTGTTAATTTATCAGCTGCACTTGCCACGCTCGGCAAACGAGTCTTATTGGTTGACATCGATCCGCAGGGGAATACAACAAGCGGTATCGGTGTGAATAAAGCAGACGTTACGAATTGCGTCTATGACGTAATAATTAATGATGTGCATCCGAAGGATGCGATTCTTCCAACTCAAATTCCAGGACTAAGCATTCTGCCGGCAACGATTCAACTAGCAGGTGCAGAAATTGAATTGGTTCCTACGATATCTCGTGAGGTTCGTCTTAAGAAGTCGCTTCACCTGGTGAAGCATATGTTCGATTATATTATTATTGATTGTCCGCCATCGCTCGGAATCCTAACGATCAATTCACTAACAGCGGCAGATTCGGTCATTATCCCGATTCAATGTGAATATTATGCGTTAGAAGGATTGAGTCAACTGCTGAATACGGTGCGGCTCGTTCAGAAACATTTAAATACGTCCTTGCAAATTGAAGGTGTCCTACTTACGATGTTCGATGCTCGAACCAATTTAGGCATTCAAGTGATTGAAGAGGTCAAAAAATATTTCCAGCAAAAAGTATATCAAACCGTTATTCCTCGCAACGTAAGGCTGAGTGAAGCCCCTTCGCATGGCGAGTCAATTATTACGTATGATCCGAGATCGAAAGGTGCGGAAGTGTACTTGGAACTTGCAAAGGAAGTGATATCAAGTGAATAAACGTCTAGGTAAAGGGTTGGATGCACTTATTCCATCATTGTCTATTCATGAAGATGACAAAGTAATCGAAATTATGTTAGGTCAATTACGTCCCAACCCGTATCAGCCGCGCAAGACATTTGATGAAGCTTCGATTCAAGAATTAGCCGAATCGATTAAGCAGCATGGTGTTATTCAACCGATTATTGTTCGTAGTGTATTGAAGGGTTTTGAGATCATTGCAGGGGAACGTCGTTTCCGTGCTTCGCAATTATGCGGGAATGCTACAATTCCAGCGGTTGTTCGTAACTTTAATGACCAACAAGTGATGGAAATTGCGTTGATCGAGAATCTCCAACGTGAGAATCTGAATGCCATTGAGGTTGCGGTTGCGTACCAAGGATTAATGGATCAATTCTCCTTAACGCAAGAGGAGCTATCGATGAAGGTTGGTAAGTCACGTTCACATATCGCAAATTTTTTGCGGTTACTGCAGCTCCCTGAAGAAGTAAAGGATTATGTTTCACGTGGAACATTATCGATGGGACATGCTCGTGCAATAGCCGGGGTCAAAGATGTCGGCAAGGTGAAAGAATTAGCCAAACTTACCATTAGCAATGAATGGAGTGTCCGGGAATTAGAGGAAGCCATTCAGAACCTAAGCGCGAATACAACGGCGGTTAAGGAAAAGGCGAAGGCAAAAAAACGCGATCCATACATTCATCAAGTAGAAGAATCCTTACGAGAGCGATTCAAAACAACAGTCAAAATTAAGGCGAACAAAGATAAAGGTAAGATTGAACTAGCCTATTATAGTCAGCAAGATTTGGAACGGTTGTTAGAGTTGTTGGGCTAATGAATTAAGAATAAATGTTGCCAAGTAGCATGCCATTGAATTCTTCTGTGTGAAGGATTACACTAAGGTATGCTATTCTTTTTTTAGGGGAAAGAGGGGTGCGATTCTTGGAAGACTCAGTGCAACAACGCGTCATATATATGGACCATGCAGCAACATCATGGCCGAAGCCCGATCAGGTCGTCGAAGCTATGCGCAGTACTATGCTTATGTATGGTGCCAATCCAGGTCGGGGCAGTCATTCAATGGCGGTTCAAGCTAGTCGAGTGATCTTTCAGACAAGAAGAAATCTAGCAAAATTATTCGGGATTCGAAACCCGAATGATATCGCGTTTACGATGAATACGACGATGGCACTTAATATGGCGATCCAGGGTGTGTTATCATCCGGAGATCATGTGATCGCAACGTCCATCGAACATAATTCGGTACGAAGACCCTTGGAGTATTTGAGACGTACGCGTGGGATAGAAGTAACGTATATCGAGACAGACACTGCAGGTAATCTGGATATGGCGAAGTTTAGAGAGTCATTCCAGCTACATACGAAACTTGTTATCTGTAGCCATAGTTCGAACCTGCTTGGGACGATTTTACCTATTGAAGAAATAGGACAATTCACACGAACTCAAGGTGCGTTCCTGCTTGTAGATGCTGCGCAGTCAGCTGGTATTCTGCCTATCGATGTAGAACGCATGGGAATCGATTTACTGGCCTTCCCAGGGCACAAAGGGCTTCTGGGTCCTCAAGGGACTGGCGGACTCTATATCGCCTCTCACGTCGATCTGGAACCGCTCATGCGAGGGGGGACAGGTAGCCGTTCGGAAGACATGGAGCAGCCACTGGTACGACCGGATCGTTACGAGGCAGGAACACCGAATACGGTAGGGATTGCAGGATTAAATGAAGGGGTCAAATTAATTCTGAATGAGACCGTCGAAAAAATTCATACTAAAGAATGGTTGTTGACGAGGCTGCTGATGGAGGGATTAGAAACTCTTGAGGGTATCCAATTGTTAGGACCACCCAAGAATCAGCCACGGACGGGAATTGTCTCCTTTATTATTGAAGGCATAGATGCATCACAGCTCGCTTTTCGTCTGGATCGCGAATATGGGATTGCAGTCAGATCAGGTATGCATTGCACACCATTAGCGCATGCATCAGCTGGAACACTGGCTAGCGGAGCTGTACGTGCTAGTGTGGGTTATACAACAACAGAAGAAGATGTTTATGCCGTGATAACGGCAGTAAGACAGATCATTGAGGATTTTGCACGGTAGGGGAGAACAGATGAGATGGACACGATGATGTTAGAACAAATGCAGTGGATTATTATGGGTGTAATGGCTTTACTCATGATCATCGTATTGATCATGTTTATTGTCCAGGCTGTGAAGCTGAAGCGGTTAAGACGGAAGTATGATCTCATGATGGAAGGCACAGGTGTGAATGGACTTGAGGATGTCATCATTGAGATGAAAGAACATATTTATGCATTACGCGAAGGTCAAATAGAACATTCGAATCAAGTGAATGGGATCCATCAGCAAATGAAGAAGATGAAATCCAATGTTGGATTTCTACGATACAATCCTTTTCAAGGTCATGGCGCAGACCTCAGCTTCTCCTTAGCGATTGTGAACGATGAACAAGATGGAATTATCCTCAGTGGTCTCCATAGCCGTGATAATACGTATTTGTATGCCAAGCCTGTGGAGCAAGGTGAATCGAAATATCCTTTATCTTCTGAAGAGATGGAGGCACTTAATCTCGCCCAGCGTAAGAGTTAAGCCGATGATGCCATTGTTTGACGGCCATATATAAGCTGTTCGCAATAATGTCCGATAGCTTCATGACGAGGCTCAGGCGGGTATTCTGCAGGACGAAGTATTCCATAAAGCCGCCTACATTGACGATCCCTGTAATGTGCATATCGCCGACAGGCGGCAATTGTTTGTGTACACCTGCACCAGGCCGAACAGGTCCAGAAGCGACTTGGATATTCCCAACGCTGCTCGTCTGGCCGAGGCATGCGTCAATACCGATAATGAACGGATTCTTGACAGAGGATTCGATGTGTTGTAATGTATCGCTTAAATTCACGGCATGAACCGGATGATCGAGCGTCCCATAGATCTCGAATAGAGGGCTGTTGAACTTCGAGAGCGCGGAACCGACGAGAGGTCCTAGACAGTCTCCTGTTGAACGATCTGTACCCACACATACAACCGTAATCGTACTCTCAGCAGGAATGGGTGTCAGGAAATCTACTATTCTGTTCGTGACGGCTGCATGAATGTGAGATTCGGTATGCGCAATTTTGAGAGATGGTAGTTCTTTAATCCGGCTAGAATACAGGGGAAAGGACATATGGGGTTAACCTCCGTCTATGATTTGTATTCCTAGTATATGGATGGAAGAGCCAATTTATACTTCGAAGTGTAGAAGAATCCATTCTATATAGAGAGAGTGAGGCAGAATTATGGGGGCATGGATGTTGATTGCTTTTGATTCAACCCAGCAGGCATTACGTACGGAGATGCTCTTGGAGTTCTTAGATATTGAAATCGATATTTGTCCGACACCGAAGGAAATTACAGCAGGTTGTGCGTTATCGATTCATTTCCCTGCGCAAGAGGTTGAATTGGTGAAGAGGACAATTATAGATGAACGGGTGGAGATCCGGGGGATTTTTGAGCAGCATGAGAATGAATATGTGTTAGTGGAAATGTAGTACAATGGGATAGGGAGTGGTGTAGTGGCTTATTATGCGCTTGCCGAAGAGACAGGTGAGATCATCGAACAGAATCTGAATTGGTTCCAGAAGAAAATATGGGGGCCAATAACAAACCCAAATCTATGGGAGAATATGATGTGGGAGATCCTTAAGGTGATCCTTATCATTATCGTATGCCGCGTGTTGATTCGTGTTCTTCATAAGGCAATTAACCATCTGAGTATTAAAAAGGGCGATAACCGATTGCAATTCACACCGAGACGGATGATTACGATCGGTAAATTACTCAAAAATGTAACGACATATGTCATTAACTTCGTCATGATTCTCATGATTATTAGTGAGTGGAATATCGTAGATTTAAGACCTATTCTAGCGGGAGCAGGGGTACTCGGACTTGCGATTGGTTTCGGGGCACAGAGTCTCGTGAAAGATATCATTACAGGGTTCTTCATTATCTTCGAGGACCAGTTCGCCGTTGGTGATGTGATCGAAGTGAATACGCATCGGGGAACCGTTGAAGTGATCGGTCTACGCTCAACGCGCATCCAGAGCTGGACAGGGGAAGTTTTCATTATTCCAAATGGGATGATCAATGAGGTCACGAACTTTTCATTGCATAATTCCGTCGCATTTATCGATATTTCGGTCGCTTATGAAGAAAACATGGATGAAGCGATTGAGATTATGAAGAAGGCGATGCCTGAACTGAAGGAACGTAACTTGGATATGGTGAAAGTACCGGAAGTGCTCGGCGTGCAAATGATGAGCGCATCGGATGTGAAAATTCGGATTATTGCCGAGTGTAAACCATATACCCAAGCAGGTGTAGCACGATTTGTTAATATTGAAATGAAGCGGCTGCTCGATGCGCATGGCATTGAGATTCCATATCCGCGGATGGTGACGTATCACCGAGCTGAGAAGGAGGGATAGAGCGTGGAACGCAAACAATTCGAACTATGGGATGTCGTACAGATGAAGAAACCGCATCCGTGCGGAACCAATGAAATGGAGATTATTCGGATGGGGATGGATATCCGGGTCAAATGTGTCGGTTGTCAGCATAGTGTTCTCATCCCTAGACAGAAATTCGAGAAGAATATGAAGAAAGTCCTTCGAAATTCGAAGCACATCACACCTCCAACGGAAGGTTAAATTTTTGGGACAATCCTGTTGCAGAAAGCCTTGAAGTGTGATAGAATTAATTTTGCTGCGGAAAGGTACCCAAGAGGCCCAAGGGGGCTGACTCGAAATCAGCTAGGCGTCGCAAGGCGTGCGTGGGTTCGAATCCCACTCTTTCCGCCACCTTCATACAATAAGCATAACCTCTCTACTACGGTAGGGAGGTTTTTTGTTGTTTATAATCCAAAGAGGAACTATTTTCCTGAAAGCGCGTACATACAGGTGCAAACCATAAGTTCAAGAGGAGAGGTTTCAATGTTGAGTAAAACGACCGTTGTACCTAGCGTCAAACAACTGCAGTTTCAAGATTGGGAATTTGGATTATTTCTTCACTTTGGTCTTCGGACATTCTACGAGGGGTATGTGGATTTCGATGCAAGGGCGATGACACCAGAAGCTTTCATGCCGACAGGTCTGGACTGCGATCAGTGGATTCGGAATGCGAAGGAAGCGGGAATGGAATACGCCGTGCTGACGGCCAAACATCATGATGGATTCTCGAACTGGCCTTCGAAATATACGAAGTTCTCGGTTGAATTTTCACCATGGAAAAATGGACAAGGGGATGTCGTGCGTGAATTCGTCGAGGCATGCCGTAAATATGATGTGAAGCCAGGTCTTTATTATTCACCTTTCGATGGTTCAGCGGATTTCTATACGCAGGATGCGAAGGCATACGATGATTACTTCGTGAATCAGATCACGGAGCTGCTCGGTGATTATGGCGATATCGATATTCTATGGTTCGATGGCTGTGGATCGGAAGGACATGAATATGATTGGCCGCGGATTATCCGAGAAATTCGCCGTCTAAAGCCGAATATTCTCATCTTTAACATCGGGGATCCTGATTTCCGGTGGATTGGTAACGAAGACGGCATTGCACCAATCCCTACGTGGAATGTGACGGATTCCGTTGAATGGTCTATCCTCTCGGATAAGGAAGATGAACTTGGTGGCCAACTCTGGCTGCCGGCTGAATGTGATGTACAGCTTCGTTCCACTTGGTTCTATAGTGATCAGAATGAAGACACATTGAAATCGCTCGATGAGCTAATGGGGCTCTATTATCATTCCGTGGGTAGAGGGACCAATCTCCTGTTGAACATCGGTCCAGACCGCGAAGGTCTGCTACCAGCGATTGATGTTGAGAGGCTGGAGCAAATGGGTGATGAGGTTCGTCGTCGATTTGGTCAACCGATTGCAAATACTTCTGCTTTTGTAGAAGAGAAGCCGGGTACTTGGGTCTATCAGACAGATTCACCACATCTGATCGATCATGTTGTACTGCAGGAGAACTTGGAGCAGGGGGAGCGGGTTCGTCGATTTACGGTCTCCATCATCTCCAAAAAGACGCATAAGCAGGTACAGGTCTATGAAGGAATCAATATGGGGCATAAAGCCATCATTCGTATCCCATCTGTATATGTCCGTGGTGTCATCATCGAGGTGACGGAGAGCGAGGGAACACCGATCTTACGAGAGGCTTCATTGCACTATACAGGAGAATAAAAAAGAGCCACCGCATTCGATTGCGGTGGCTTTGTTCGTTGTTATGAGATTAAGTGTAATAGTTCATCAAAGGTCGTAATGATGGCGTCAGCGCCTTCTAATTCACCAGACTTGCGGAAACCTGCATAATCGCAGCCAATGGCTGTAATCTGATTTTTTTTACCGGCTTCAATATCGGAAGAACGATCTCCGACCATCCATGCCGTAGGGACCTGATGGTTCTCAAGAAGAATGCGCACCAAATCGACTTTCGTCGCGGTTTGGTATTCACCGGCACTGTACAGACCTTCAAAGAGATGATCAATGCCCATATAGCGCGTCACATCCTTGACATAGCCTTCTAGACCGTTGCTGCCGACAAATAGACGTATTCCTTGGTCCTTAAGTGACTGAAGCGTCTCTGCTACGCCAGCATAGAGCTTCCCTTGACCACGGTCCAACAAATCATTTTCATATTCGTGCATGAGTACATTCGCGCGTTCTCTCACTTCGAAGGAAGCATTCGGCATGAGGCGTTCCCATATATGTTCAAGGAGCATGCCTAGGCAGCCCAGAATTTCTTGATCGCCGGGTACGTCGCCATGATATAGATCCTCTTCACGAAGTTTAGCGTATGTAAGACGAAATGCTTCAATAACGATCGTCTCTGTTTGAAATAACGTGCCATCGAGGTCAAATATCATTGCTGCAGGTTTCTGTAACATTTTTGTATCCTCCGTTATCTAGGTTTTCTATAGTCATAACATAATTGAAACGGAAGTACAACCAAGGTGGGGCCTAGCTTTGCCGTGTCAAGAGTGAAATAATTAAGAAATTTTCATCGTTTTTTAATAATGATAAGGAATGTGTTGTGCAGCTTAGGGTTAATAAAACGGTGGTACATCATGGAAAAGAGTTCTATGTTACAGTAGGCATGTAGTTAACGACGGACATTCAAGTTTTACAAAAATAAAATATTGTGCAGACGAAGAGGAGGAACTAAACATGAAGAATCCAACGAACAAACGTATTCATAAAACAGCGGTTGCTATGATGCTCAGTCTTTCGATTACTTTGTCGGCAGGGCTATTCATCCCAGCTCCATCCGCACAAGCAGCTCCATCCGCACAAGCAGCTCCTACGACGAATAGCTACTCAATTGCCATGGCAATTATGAACACAGGAGAGCAATTCCTAGGTGTTCCTTATAAATTTAGTGCTAAAGCAGGAAGAACGGATCAGTTCGATTGCTCGTCTTTCACGCAATATGTATTTAAGCAGAATGGCATTGATCTTCCGCGATCTTCTCGTGATCAAGCTAAGGTAGGTACGCCCGTAGCGAAGAGTGACCTCCAGGCAGGGGATTTGGTATTCTCGGATACGAATCATGATGGCAAGATCAATCATGTAAGTATTTATATGGGTGACGGTCGATTGCTTCATACGTATCGAGTAGGCATTGGCGTTGCGATTTCCAATTTTGAAGGCAGTACATGGGATAAGACTTTCGTTACCGCACGCCGTGTCATTCAGGACAATACGAACTTGAATTCCAATAACTAGAAATTAGATCAGCCCTGTGTTCATTTAAATGGATACAGGGCTTTATTCATGTCTTCAATAAGAGGAACAAACGTTTGACAGATGCAAACTTTCACCTATATTATATATAGACCGATTGGTATAATTCTGACCGAGGAGAAGGTTCGATGCGAGAAAAATCAAATACGCGAGATCACATTGTCGATATTGCGACTCGCTTGTTTTTTGTGCAAGGGTACCATGCCACTGGCATGAATCAAATCATTCAGGAAAGTCATGCACCAAAGGGATCACTTTATTATTATTTTCCGAATGGGAAAGAAGAACTGGCACAAGTTTGTATTGAACAACAGCGGAAGAGCACGACGGAAATATTGCAGCTTAACTTCGTGAAGTCGGATGATTTTGTCTCTGGTGTGCAGACATTCTTCTTAGGCCTTGCGAATGTAGTTGAGCGGCAGCAATTCCAAGGCGTGGCGCCAAGCTGCTTCTGGAACGCTGTCGAGACATCCTGTATTAGCAATCGATTGCGTGAAGCCTGCCAAGAAACGTTCGATACGTGGAAATTGGTCATGATCGAGCGGCTCAAGGAGGAAGGCTGCGAGGGAGAGCGCGCAGAATCGATCGCAATGGGCATTATCTCGTTATTGGAGGGATCTTTTGTGCTGGCACTGACTTATCGCAATACAGAGCCTTTAATCAATGCTGCAAAGATCATACCCCAGCTAACGAGTGAAGCAAACTAAAATAGAGAAAAAGATTGGGGATAGAAATGGAAGCTGCTGTACATGCAACAACGCAAAAGGAAGAACAATCGTATAAAGTCATGCCAATTATGATCTCACTCTTGATCAGTGGATTCATCGGTATGTTCAGTGAGACGGCGCTGAACATCGCGCTTAGTCAGTTGATGGAGATTCTCCAAATTACACCTGCAACCGCCCAATGGCTCACGACAGGGTTTCTGTTAACGCTCGGCATTCTCGTACCGGTATCGGGCTTATTACTCCAATGGTTCACGACAAGGCAGTTATTTATCGCGTCGCTGTCGTTCTCGATCGCAGGGACGCTGGTAGCGGCGCTTGCGGGCAGTTTTGAAGTGTTATTAATTGCACGTGTGCTTCAGGCCGTAGGAACAGCTTTATTGCTGCCGCTGATGTTCAACACGATATTGGTTATTTTCCCGCCTGCAAAGCGTGGGGCTGCGATGGGGGTTATTGGCCTCGTTATTATGTTCGCGCCAGCGGTGGGACCGACGGCTGCAGGACTCGTTATTGAGCATTTGACATGGAATTGGATCTTCTGGATTTCATTGCCGTTTCTTGTGATTGGACTCTTGTTCGGTATCGTGTATTTGCAGAATGTATCGACAGTTACGCGTCCTAAAATTGATATTCTCTCCATTATTCTATCGAGTATTGGATTTGGTGGTATCGTATTCGGCTTCAGTAAAGCGGGTGAAGAAGGGTGGACCAATCCCGTCGTGCTCATAACCATAGGTCTTGGGATTGCAGCGCTCGCGCTATTCTCAGCTCGTCAGCTTAAGATGAAGCAACCGATGATGGACTTGCGGGTGTTCAAATATCCCATGTTTGTGATCGGCACGTTGATGGTATTAGTATGCATGATGATTATTCTCTCCACGGTGCTGATTCTTCCGTACTATATGCAGAAAGGAATGGGATTGTCCGCATTCACAGCGGGACTGGTCCTACTGCCGGGAGGTATTCTCAATGGACTGATGTCGCCGCTCATGGGCTCGCTATTCGATAAATACGGCCCGAAGTGGTTGGTTATTCCAGGGTTAATCATTGCAGGTGTCTGCTTGTGGTTCTTCACAGGCATGACGACGACATCCGCGATTGCACTCATTATTGTGCTTCACTCTTGTCTCTTCATTGGTATCTCAATGGTATTCATGCCAGCGCAGACGAATGGACTCAATCAACTACCGCCATCGATGTATCCGGATGGAACAGCGGTCATGAATACATTACAGCAGGTTGCTGGAGCGATTGGGACAGCCGTGGCTGTCAGTATCTTGTCGCATGGGACTAGCGGTTACTTAAAGACTTCTGCGAACCCTAATGATCCGTTGGAAATGGTGAAAGGGATGACCGTAGGGGTACAGAATTCGTTCGTATTCGGATTAATTATTGCCGTTGTAGGTCTTATCTTAGCGTTCTTCATTCGCCGCGTTCATGTGGAGAAGCAGTCCATGAAGGGCCCGACGCACTAAAATTAGTTCATTAGAAACCAAAAAGGACCTTTTTAGGGGTCCTTTGTTGGTATCGGTGGTCAGTTAGTTGGAATTCTTGTCCTACATCATCATGGTTAGCTTGTTCGACGGATTGCTGTTACGCAATGCATCTCTAAGGTGTTACAGACGGTAGCCTGCGGCACATCCACTCGCTTTCTATGCTGAGTAACTAAAGATATCCTTCTTCGTGTTCATGTTCAACTGAATTGTTCAATGGAACCACACCTCGCTTGCACCGACAAGAGTTATTATGGACAATGGCCCGATTATTATACATTCGATTTTTAGATTTATTTATGGACACCAAAAAGGACCCTTGCGGGTCCTTTTTCTGGCTGTCGGTACGTTTAGTAGCATAAGAAATCATAAGATACACATCATCATTTTAGCTGTTACATGTGTTGCAGACGGTAGTCTTTAGCACATCCACTCGCTTTCTATGCTGAGTAATCAAAGGCTTCCTTCGTGTTCATGTTCGACTGAATTGTTCAATGGAACCACACCTCGCTTGTACCGACAACAGTATTATGGACCGAATCGGAGAAGATTATGCACACAATCTTTTATCATTTTTCGGCCCGTGTTGTTTAGTGCACCATTGCGTGGTGTTTCTTCTTCCATTTGCGGTCTTTGTTCGTCGTCTCTGGGAATGTGTCACCGCGTTTGAGCTCAATAATCTGCGGGTTCTGGATTTCTGTATGGAAGCTGGCTTCACCAACCTCCATGTACAAGCCGTTATTCGGCGCTTTATCGCCGGGTTCGTATTCTGTTTTCTCGCCCATTCAGGCCACCTCCTTAAGGGATAAGTGCGTTCCACATTATTGTGAGTCAAAGCGATGCCGATCATGAATGGAGAATTGTTCCCTTGAAGCTACCACAAACCGGTACTTGCAGGTCGCGGCTTAATTTGTTACACTATTTGGGTGCGAGTTTGACTCGTGCCCCTTGCTCTCAACTTGAATTGAGGGCCGCTAAGTCCAAGAGGAGGTGAAAAATATGCGCAAATATGAAGTGATGTACATTATTCGTACTGATATTGAGCAAGAAGTTGTTCAAGCAGCAGTCGAGAAATTCCAAGGCATCGTCTCCAACGGTGGGGGAGAGATTACAAAGCACGATGTGCTCGGTAAACGCCGTCTTGCGTATGAGATCAAGAAGTTCCGTGATGGACACTATGTCCTAGTTAACTTCACAGCTGAACCAGCTGTTGTTGCGGAACTTGAGCGTGTGATGAAAATTTCTGATGAAGTTATTCGTTACCTGATCACTCAAGATGTTGCTTAATTGAGACAAGCTTTTGTAATTGAACGTTGAAGGAGAGGATTGGATGTTAAACCGTGTTATTCTTATCGGTCGACTTACCCGTGACCCTGAATTGCGCTACACGCCAGCTGGTGTTGCAGTGACTCAATTCACCATTGCGGTAGATCGTCCGTTCTCGAACCAAGGCGGCGAACGTGAGGCGGATTTCATTCCAGTCGTTACGTGGAGACAACTTGCAGAGACTTGCGCAAATTACTTGCGTAAAGGTCGCTTAACCGCGGTAGAAGGTCGTATCCAAGTTCGTAATTATGACAATAACGAAGGTAAACGTGTATACGTGACGGAAGTTATTGCTGATAATGTTCGTTTCTTGGAGTCTGGAAATCGTGAAGGCGGCGGATCTCGCGAAGAGGCTCAAGGCTCAGGTGGTTTCGGCGGTGGCGGATTTGGCGGCGGAAGCAGTCAAGGAAGCAACCGGAATACATCGCGCAGCAACAACCAGGATCCTTTTTCGGATGACGGAAAACCGATCGATATATCGGATGATGATTTGCCATTTTAATTGGAAAGGACTGACAACGAATGAGCTTCAAGCAAAGAGATAACAATGAAGAGCGTGGCGAGAAGAAATTCGGCGGACGCCGTGGCGGTCGCAACAAACGTCGCAAAGTTTGCTTCTTCACAGTTAACAAAATTACTCACATTGATTATAAAGATACGGATTTGCTTCGCAAATTCATCAGTGAGCGCGGAAAAATTCTTCCACGTCGTGTAACTGGTACAAGCGCGAAATACCAACGCTTGCTCACAATCGCGGTGAAACGTTCCCGTCAAATCGCATTGTTGCCATACACTACAGAGTAAGATCTGTGAACAAAGCCTGTCTGAGATGATTCTCAGCAGGCTTTTTATATAATTTCAGGGTAGAAAGCAGGTGCGAAGGATGGGGCTCGGACTCATTGTCGTCGAAGTCTGTGAGAGTAATGCAATGGCCGCTCTACCGCTGGAGGACCTGGAAGATGAATTTCCCGAGGTTGCCATCATGCGGACCGATTGCTTGAATATGTGCAGCTTATGTAAGGCGAAATCTTATGTCATGGTGGATAACCAACGGGTTGCATCTGCGGACAGAGATACATGTCTAGTTAAGGTTAAGGAAGTTATTAAGCAGCACCTTGATCAGTTCTACGGAATTGAAGAATAACGGAAGATGATAGCCGCTGTTCCGATTTTGGAATGGCGGCTTTTTTGAAATGTTTTCGGGGGTATTTTGGCATGGAAGTCATGGAGAGGTTAAGTTACAATAGGATTGAAATTGAAGTACATTCCGATCGGATTCATAACGTTAACTATTGTTGATGATGGAGGCTGTGAAATGAAAATATCAGTTGAAGGATTTTCGTTCTTCCATTTATTACAGCAAGAAATGATAGACGTCTTTGGTTATTTGGAGAGCTTGAAATATCGATATCGGGTCGACGCGGCGGGGCTCTGGAACGGATATTTCGTGGATCGAAGTGAAGAAATCTGTAAGCTTCGGGAAGTGGATTACATACGCAAAATTAAGCTTGCACTCGCAGAGCGCTCAATGACTGTGCCGAGTCTGGCGATCGATGGGGCGCATATTTGGGATCCGAACCCAGAGAAGCGGGAGCTGCTCTATCAAAATGCGCTTGCGCATCTCGATGTTGCTGAATATTTAGGAGCTCAGACGGTACGCATTGATACAGGCGGCTTCGGATCAACAGATATGACCGAGGAACAGTTCGATTATACGACCAAGCGGTTCCAGGAACTTGCGCAGCGTGCCTATGACGGTGGCTATCGGATTGGACCCGAGAATCATAGCGGTCCTTCACGGATGCCGAAATGGATGGTGAAGCTCGCGCAAGCAGTGGATCATCCCGGCTATGGCTTCTTGCTTCATATGGGGAGGTGGGATAGCGATGTAGATGCAGGTGACTCGCTGATTGCCCCATGGGTGCATCACGTTCATTTGGATCCGAAATTTGTGCACCCCCATCAAATTGAAGAGCGGATGCAGCTCTTATTCAACCATGGCTATGATGGCTACTGGGGGATTGAGTATTATGCCCAAGCTGCACCCTATGCGGAAATTGAGAGCTATGTTAGCGCGGTCAAAGCGGCCTATTTGAAACAAATCGGAGTTATTATACGTTAAACGATAAGTCGTGCACTTAACTGGTGTTATTTGGTTTTTTTGCGAATGGTTCTCTTTTTGTTGTACCATGGAGGTAGGCGTGGGTGAACTGCAGCCGGAAAGGAGATGCGTGTCCGAAGATTGTGCCCATAAATCACCGCAAATAATTGAACCACTGGGTAAGGCACAATAACCACATCACATCATCTTGTAGACAAAGGAAAATATTGATGAAGAAATTAAACATGAAAAAACGTTATATTGCGATCTCCCTTGTCGCGCTCGTATTGATTGGAGGATTCCTATTCCGCAAACAGCTCATGCTGCTCGGATTCGATTTATTCCTGTCAGGACAAGTGGAAAAGAAGCTAGAGGGTTCTTATGAGCCGATTGAAGGCAAACCGATCGAGAATAAAATTACGCCGGCAGGCGACCCGTTCTCCACGTTGCTGCTCGGGATTGATCAGCGCGGTAAGGAAGTCGGACGATCGGACACAATCATCTACACCGTGGCAAGACCTAAGGATGATAAGATATTGATGGTATCGATCCCGCGGGATACGTATGCTGAAATCGTGGGCAAAGATAAGGAAGATAAGATTAACCATGCCTACGCGTTCGGCGGGAAGAAGATGATCATCGATTCGGTTGCTAAGCTCGTGGATGAGCCCGTCGATCATTATGCAACGATTAATTTCCAAGGATTCATTGACGTTGTCGATGCACTAGGCGGCGTGGAGCTTCCGATTACGAAGGATATCGTGAATAAAGGCGCTGAGCATGAGAAATTTACGGTCAAAGGCGGCAAACCGATCTATTCGGGTCAGGAAGCACTATACTATGTACGCTACCGGGAAGATGATCATATCAATCGAAGCGAGCGCAATATGGTGTTCGTCAATGCAATTATGAATCGAATGACTCAACTGAACCAAATTACGAAGGTCCCTGAACTTATTTCAATTATGGGTGATAATTTTACAACAGATATTGAACCGAAGAAAATTATTGATCTGGCGAAGGACGTATTCACGGCCGATCATCGTGAAATATATAGTTATACATTAAAGGGAGAAGGCGGACGCAAAGCGAATCATATATGGTACTATATTCCAGATGAGAAGGACTTAGCGTATATTCACGGTCTGATCGATAATTGGATGGATCCGGACACGAAAACGGATCAATTGATGGTGCCAGCCAAAGAGAATTAATTAGATACGCTGCACGGTCAAGAAACAGGAGGTTATGGGGAAACATGAATATTGCTTTTTTCTTGTTGCCGAAAAATGAGGTTGTCTGTCTGACACAAGAAAGTACCTTGCGGCAAGCATTAGAACGAATGGAATATCACCGGTATACTTCGGTACCGGTTCTTACAGAGGATGGAGAGTATGTTGGTACGTGTACGGAAGGCGATTTGCTCTGGTTCATGAAGAACTCATCCGGTAAGACGACCTTCGAGACGGCATCCAAAGTAGTCTTGAAGGATATTCCACTTCGAGGCGCGAACAAGCCTGTGCGCATTGATTCAAATATGGAGGACTTGATTAGTCTCGCGAAGGTGCAGAACTTTGTGCCCGTCGTAGATGACATGAACAAGTTCATTGGGATTGTACGTCGCTCGGAGATTATCGGCTATTGCGAGAAGAAGGTTTTCGCGAATAAGGTATAATAACAAGTTGAAATTGTATCGGATGTACAAGGTTCAAGCGACTGCAGGGTCTACGGCACCAACGGGACAATGCAGTCTTTTTTATGATATAATCGAGAGTAAAGCGTTTTTATTCATGGAGAGAGTGTGGGTGACAAAGATGCAGAAAGAAATGGATTTGGCCAAGCGAGCCAAAGTGATTGAATGGCTGAAGACAGAAGTGCTCGATCACGTTTCACGACTGTTTAAATCTTTGTGGGAAGGCAGTACAACACGTGTCGTTGACAGTCTGTCCAGCTTAATCGTGAGCAGCTATATTCTAGGCCGCCGACTCGGTGTGCCCTATAAGGAATTAGATGACAGCATTCTTGAGAAACTTAAGAAACATAAGCAAGAAGGGCATCAGCTTGAAGACTGGTATCAAGACATCTCCGCGCTCGAAGAACATTTACGTAAGAGGTGAACACATTGAAAATGCGCTGGTCTTCGGCATTGTGGAGCGTCCTCGCTCTACTACTGATCTTGTCGCTATTTACCCCGTTCCAAATTGTAACGATTAGCTTTATCGCTATACCGATTGTTGTGCTCTATGCGACAACAAGTGTACGAGCATTTATCCTGCATATGCTCTGTGTGTACCTGGTTGCATTTCTGGCCATGGGAACCTTCGGCTCTGCTGCGATTTTGTTCGCCATTTATTTTACAATACCCGCCGTGGTTATGGGCCGTCTGTATCGCCGTAAAGCCTCAGCGATGGCTGTCTTCATCGGTGGTACGATCACCGTACTGGCGGAATCGATCATTATGTTGTTCGTCATGAACACGATCCTTGGCTTTGACTTCAACCTATATCTTGGGGAGACGGTCCGGGCAAGTCTCGAGCCGCTGCAAACTGCCAATCTCATGCCTGTTGGCTGGACGCCTAAGATGACGGATGATCTGGTTGCGATGATGACGCAAATGGTTCCATTCGCGCTGATCTTCAGCTCGCTCCTGATCGCCGCAGTCACGCATACCATAAGTCAGCGTATTCTAAATAGACAGGGAGTCGAAGCTTCGAAATTCAAGCCACTCCACGAATGGATGCTGCCGAGATCGCTTATTTGGTACTATTTCATTGCGGTGCTCGCAGATATGTTCATTGCCGATACGGACACATCTTTCGTAACGGTTGTCTTGGTTAACTTATTGCCTTTATTAAAAATCGCGTTTATGGTCCAAACGGTATGTTTCTTCTTCTTCGTAGCGCATATTAAAAAATGGAATCGCATTCTGCCTATTCTGTTCGTGATTCCGCTCTTCATTTTCCCGCCGCTTCGGATTATCGGCTTATTGGATATCGCGTTTCCAATTCGTCAAAGTTTGGTAAAACCTAAAATGTAGGGTGAGGAATGGATGCCTAAATATTTTTTTCAGCGGTGGCACGGTTATCATATGGTGTGGGCATTCATCGTCATGATGGTCATGATTGTTGCGCTCGCATGGCATAACTGGGTGCTCGGTGTAGCAGGTCTTGTATTGATAGTGATCCTTGTGATCTTGGCATGGCGTGCGGAGAAGAACTTCCGGAAAGACATGAATGAGTATATTGCTACTTTAACGTACCGCGTGAAGCGGACAGGTAATGACGTCATCAATGAGCTGCCTTTTGGCGTCGTGCTCTATGACGAAGAAAAACATGTGGAATGGCATAACCCGTATATGCTCCAGATGTTAGGACGAGAGACGCTCATTGGTGTCTCCTTGAAGGAATTGGTGCCCGGTCTGCAGATGCAGAAGGAAAAGGATAAAGAGCGGATCGTTCAGAGCGAGGTTGCGATTGGAGATCGAATTTTTCTTACTGTACCGAAGCAAGAGGAGCGCCTGATCTACTTCCAAGACGTAACGGATTATGTAACGCTTCGCCGTAGTTATGAAGCAGAGAAGCTCGTTATCGGCATCGTGATGCTCGATAATCTAGATGAGCTGACGCAGGGGTTAGATGATCAACAACGCGCAGCACTGCTATCTCGCGTAACGAATCATATTACGGAATGGGCACATGATCATCAGATTTATATGAAACGGCTCACATCTGATCGGTATTTGATTCTATTGGATCATGAGATGCTCAAGGAAATAGAGATGACTCGTTTCGTTATTCTCGATGAGGTTCGTGAGCTCACGGTGGATAATAAGCTGCCGCTCACGCTTAGCATCGGGATTGCAGCGGGGATTGATAATATTATTGAGCTTGGCCAGCTGGCACAATCCAGCTTGGATATTGCACTGGGTCGCGGTGGTGACCAGGTGGCTGTCCGTGAAGGGCAGCGGCTATCATTCTATGGCGGTAAATCGAATGCGGTCGAGAAGCGGACACGGGTCCGTGTTCGCGTCATTGCGCATGCGCTTCGCGATTTCATGCAGGCGAGCGATAAAGTCATTATTATGGGCCACCGGATGCCGGATATGGATTCCGTCGGTGCAGCGATCGGGTTACTGAAAGCAGCCCAAGCACTCAATGTCGAAGCGTACATCGTGCTTGAGGGTGTGAATCCATCCATTGATCGTATGATCAGTTATATTAAGCAGAATGATGCGCTCTGGGAGCAATTTATTACCCCAGAACAAGCTGTGCAGAAGATGACCGCGAATACACTCGCTATCGTCGTGGATACGCACAAAGCTTCGATGGTGAAGGAGCCGCGGTTATTGCAGCTGACGAATCGCGTCGTTGTGATCGACCATCACCGGCGTGGGGAAGAGTTCCTGCAGGATGCCGTACTGATCTATATGGAGCCTTATGCGTCCTCGACCTGTGAGCTTGTGACCGAGCTGCTGCAATATATTCATGATCGGATTATTTTTCAACCGCTTGAGGCGACAGTGCTTCTTGCGGGGATTACGGTGGATACGAAGAACTTCTCGATGCGGACGGGCTCAAGAACGTTCGAGGCGGCGGGATTCTTGCGGCGTAATGGCGCAGATACGATTATGATTCAGAATATGTTAAAAGAAAATCTCAAGGAATATATCGCAAAAGCGGAGGTTATGCGCCTCACGCAAATGCTGTACGGACATATCGCTGTAGCGGTTACAGAACCAGAACGTAAATTTTCTCAGTTGAGTATTGCACAAGTTGCTGATACGCTGTTAACAATGAACGATGTGCTAGCTTCTTTTGTCATTAGTGAACGACCGGACGGTCATATTGGAATAAGCGCTCGTTCCCTCGGTCAAATGAATGTGCAAGTGGTGATGGAACGGCTCGGAGGCGGCGGGCATCTAACGAATGCCGCAGCGCAATTGGACGGAACACTATCAGAAGCCGAAGCGAAGTTGAAGCGGGTATTAGCTGAAATTGATGCGGAAGAGGGGTTATTCGAATGAAAGTTATATTCTTGAAAGATGTTAAGGGTCAAGGTAAAAAAGGCGAGGTTAAAGAGATTTCAGAAGGATACGCACAAAATTTCCTTCTACCAAGAGGGTTGGCACGTTTGGCGACGGAGGGGAATGTGAAGACGCTTGAGCAGCAGAACCTGTCGGAACAGAAGCGTAAAGCACAAGAGAAGGCTGACGCAGAAGCGCTAGGGAAGACACTAGAGGAGACTGCAGTTGTTATCAAAGCGAAGTCCGGCGAAGGTGGCCGTCTATTCGGTGCCATTACGAGCAAACAAATTGCTGAAGCGCTTGAGAAAATGAAATTTAAAGTGGATAAACGAAAAATTGAATTGAACGATCCGATTCGTTCACTTGGAACGATGCACGTCACGATTAAATTGCATCCAGAAGTGAAGACACAGGTAAAAATTCAAATCGTGGAGGAATAATATGAGCGAGGATCTGAATCTGAATTTCAATCGTCTTCAGCCGCAGAACCTCGAAGCAGAGCAAGCCGTGCTTGGCGCGATTCTCCTCCAACCAGAAGCTCTGATTACCGTCATGGAGCGGGTGCGGGAAGAGGATTTCTATGATCCGCGGCACCAATTCATATTTGAGTCGATGATTCAGCTGGGTGAGGAGAATCAGCCGGTCGACCTGATTACGCTGACTGCGAAATTGCAGGATAAACAGCAGCTTGAGGATATTGGGAATGTAACGTATCTCATGAAGCTGGCGAATGCGGTACCGACGGCAGCGAATGTCGACTACTATGCACAGATTATTGAAGAGAAATCGATGCTCCGCCGTCTGATTCGGACCGCGACGCAAATTGTGAATGACGGATACGCTTCTGGCGACGAAGTCAGCGATTTGTTAAGCGATGCGGAGCGTAAAATATTAGAAATATCGAACCGCAGGTCGGGAAGCGGGTTTATCGCGATCAAGGATGTCCTCATGGAGGTATTCGAGAACGTCGAGAACCTGAGCATAAATAAAGGCGGTACGACAGGGATTCCATCGGGGTTCACGGATCTTGATAAAATGACGGCAGGCTTCCAACGGAATGACCTGATCATCGTTGCTGCCCGTCCTTCCGTCGGGAAGACGGCCTTCGCACTGAATGTAGCGCAGAACGTCGGTGTTCGGGCCAAAGAGACCGTCGCGATCTTCAGTCTCGAGATGTCCGCCGCACAGCTCGTACAGCGGATTGTCTGTGCCGAATCCAATGTCGATGCGACGCGTATGCGGACAGGGAATTTGGAGAATGATGATTGGGAGAAGCTCACGATGGCAATTGGAGCACTCGCAGAAGCGAACATCTTCATTGATGATACGCCTGGCATTACAGTCGCTGATATTCGTGCGAAATGCCGCCGGTTGAAGAAAGAACATGGATTAGGCATGATTATGATCGACTATTTGCAGTTGATTCATGGCCGAGGCAAGGCTGGCGAGAACCGTCAGCAGGAAGTATCCGAAATTTCCAGAACACTGAAGATGATTGCCCGTGAACTTGAAGTACCGGTCATTGCCTTGTCCCAGTTAAGTCGTGGCGTTGAGCAGCGGCAAGATAAACGGCCGATGATGTCTGACCTTCGGGAATCGGGTTCGATCGAGCAGGATGCCGATATCGTCGCGTTCTTATACCGTGACGATTATTATAATCAGGATTCAGAGAAAAAGAATATCATTGAGATCATTATTGCGAAACAGCGTAATGGCCCCGTAGGGACCGTCGAGCTTGTCTTCTTGAAGAACTTCAATAAGTTCGTCAATTATGAACGAACGCATCATGATCCAATGCCAGGTAGCGCTTAGACGAATGTCGGGTTATTCCCGAACATTCGTCTTATTTGTTTTGACATTGTTCGTATTTTGTTGACTTTGCTAGGTAACACTGCTAAACTTAACATGCCGCGTAAAGCGGTACAAACTTGGTGTATGAACACCCGAAACGGGGGAATAAGTCTTGTCAACAGTTGTTGTTGTCGGAACCCAATGGGGAGACGAAGGTAAAGGTAAAATTACGGATTATTTAGCAGAGAGTGCTGAAGTCGTTGCACGCTACCAAGGTGGTAACAATGCAGGGCACACTATTCTAATCGATAATAAAAAATATAAATTGAGCTTAATTCCATCCGGTGTATTCTATACGGATAAAATTTGTGTGATCGGAAACGGCATGGTCGTCAATCCGAAGGCTTTGATCGAAGAAATCAACTATATCCATGAAAATGGATTTACAACAGATAACCTACGTATTAGCGATCGTGCACATGTCATCTTGCCATATCATATGGTCCTTGATGCATTAGAAGAAGATCGTAAAGGTCCGAACAAAATCGGTACGACGCGCAAAGGGATTGGCCCAGCTTACATGGACAAAGCGGCGCGTAACGGAATCCGTATTGCAGATTTAATGGACGCAGCTGAGTTCGAGCTGAAACTTCGTCATATGGTACAAGAGAAGAATCAATTGATTCAACAAGTATATGGCGCAGAACCACTGAACGCGGACGAAATCCTCAAAGAATACTTAGAATATGCAGAATTCATTCGTAAGTACGTAACGGATACTTCGGTTATATTGAACGATGCGATTGATGCGGACAAGAGAGTATTGTTCGAAGGTGCACAAGGCGTCATGCTGGATATCGACCAAGGTACGTATCCTTTCGTTACATCGTCGAACCCATCTGCGGGCGGCGTATGTATCGGTTCTGGCGTAGGTCCTTCGAAGATTCAACAAGTTATCGGGGTTGCCAAAGCGTATACAACGCGTGTAGGCGATGGCCCATTCCCAACGGAATTGAACAATGAAATTGGTGATGCGATTCGTGAAGCAGGACATGAGTACGGTACAGTTACGGGCCGTCCACGCCGTGTAGGCTGGTTCGACAGTGTTGTCGTCCGTCACGCGCGTCGTGTAAGTGGGATCACAGGTTTGTCCTTGAACTCGCTTGACGTATTAACAGGTCTTGAGACGGTTAAGATCTGCACAGGATACAAATTCCGTGGTGAGATCATTACGCATTACCCTGCAAGCCTGAACATGCTCGCAGAGTGTGAAGCGGTATATGAAGAAATGCCAGGTTGGTCGGAAGATATTACTTCGGCGAAGACGCTTGCAGATTTGCCTGAGACGACTCGCAACTATGTGAATCGTGTATCCGAGCTGACAGGTATCCCAATCGCGATCTTCTCGGTTGGCCGTAACCGTGAGCAGACGAACCAAGTTCTACTGATCTACGTATAATTAAATTGTAATTATATCGCTCCAACCTTTCGCTTTTGGCGGGGGGTTGGAGCTTTTTTAATTTGGTGCCCCCCGCAAAGTACCTGATTCAGCTACGAAGCCGAGTCCCCACTTTGTGGGGTTATTTATTGCCCGGGAAAAGTGGAATCCGAGCAAGCAAGATACATGGATAATCGAACTGGAAATTTTGCAAAATAAGTATTGACCACATCGGTCAACAGGAATATAATCGGAATTGACCACGGTGGTCAACAATGCAGGAGGTTTTTATTTATGGTTGCAAAATTTCTTAATCTGAACCCCGATAAACAAGAGCGAATTATGAATGCTGCGATGAAGGAATTCGCACAGAAAGGATATGAGAAGGCCTCAACGAATGAAATCGTGAAGGATGCTGAAATATCGAAGGGGATCTTATTCCATTATTTCAAGAACAAGAAGGAGATGTTCCTCTTCCTGTTCGACCGTGCGGTAGAGTTGATGATGGAAGAGTTCCTCGCGAAGCTGGATGCGGAGGAGCGGGATTTATTCGTGAAGTGGCGTCAGGCCGCGATGTTGAAGCTGGACCTCATAACCAGGCATCCGGATCTATTCGATTTCCTCCGCGTCGCCTATGTGGAGGATGCAGCGGAGATTAAAGACGATTTGAAGCAGCGCAATCATGACCTCATGTCCACGGGATTCAACGTGATGTTCAGTCATATCGATACGACGAAGTTCAAAGAGGGCACGGACGTTGAGCGCACACTCAACATTATATTCTGGACGCTCGAAGGATTCGGAGCACGCCAGCAGGATCGCATTAAGGCATCGCCTTTTACGGAAGTCGAGATGAATGAGCTGGTCTCGGAACTGGATAAGTATATGGAAGTGCTGAAGCAAGCTTTTTACAAATAAATTGAGGGTGGAAAAGGAGTGTTCAGGATGCATGTCATTGAA
Source organism: Paenibacillus terrigena DSM 21567 (assembly GCF_000374845.1). GTDB lineage: Bacteria > Bacillota > Bacilli > Paenibacillales > Paenibacillaceae > Paenibacillus_K > Paenibacillus_K terrigena. The sequence continues at coordinate 42,596 of NZ_KB895412.1, forward strand.
GTCAATAACCTGACGAAAACCTACGGAAGCGCTAGAGGAATTACGAATTTGAGCTTTCAAGTCGAGCAAGGTGAAATCTTCGGATTCATCGGGCCGAACGGGGCGGGCAAATCAACGACCATTCGGACACTGCTCGGGCTGATCTATCCGACGAGCGGGAACGCAAAGATCTTCGGCAAGGATTGCATTCAGTACGGCCCTGAGATAAAGAAGGAGATTGGCTATTTGCCCTCGGAAGTCTTCTATTACGACAACATGAAGGTGAAGGATCTGCTGCAATACTCTGCGAGCTTCTACAAGAAGGATTGCCGGAAGCGTATCGCTGAACTTGCAGGCATTATGGATCTGGATCTGAACAAGAAAATCGATGATCTATCTCTCGGGAACAAGAAGAAGGTCGGTATTGTCCAGGGACTGCTGCATGAGCCGAAGCTGATCATCCTCGATGAACCTACGAGCGGGCTCGACCCGTTGATGCAGCAGCGATTCTTCGATCTGCTCGAAGCCGAGAATAAACGAGGGGCGACGATTCTGTTCTCATCGCATATCCTGAGCGAGGTACAGCGCCTATGTGATCGTGTTGCGATCATCAAAGAAGGTAAGTTGATTCAGCTCGAGAAGATCAGCACGCTGCAGGAGAATAACTATAAACGGTTCAAGCTGGAGACAAAGGCGCCTGTCAGTCCAGACTACTTCCAGTTAAACGGTGTGAACGAGCTGAAGGTTGAAGGAACGACCGTTTCATTCCTCTACAGAGGCAATGTGAATGCGATGATGAGTAAAATTGCTGCCATTGATCTGGCGAACATCCTGGTGGAGGAACCGGATCTGGAAGAGATCTTCATGCACTACTATGAGAAGGAGGACTAATCCATGAATATGGTCTTGCATGAACTCAAGGCTTATCGCAAATCGACCATCCTATGGACGTGTGCGCTCGTTGCGATGGTCGTGCTTCTCTTATCGATGTTCCCGACCTTCGCAAGGGATGCAGATCAGTTCAAATCGCTGCTGCAGACCATGCCGGAAGCGGTACTGAAGGCCGTTGGCGTACAGATCGAGACGATTACCTCGATTCTCGGATTCTATGCTTATGTATTCATGTACATCTCACTCTGCGGCGCCATTCAGGCGATGAATTTAGGCACTTCGATCTTGTCGAAGGAGTTGCGGGAGAAGACGGCGGATTTCCTGTTAACGAAGCCGGTAACCCGGACCCAAATCGTGACCTCCAAGCTGCTCGCAGCTCTCATCTCGCTCCTGATTACGAATGTTATCTATCTCGCTGCGTCGACGATCATGGTATTGGCTGTGAAGAATGGTGATTTCGAGATATCGAAGCTGATGATGATCTCCGTGACGTTATTTTTTATCCAATTGATATTCATGGCGTTAGGATTCTTCGTCTCGGTCCTGGTGCTCAAGATCAAATCCGTATTGCCGATCTCCCTTGGCACGGTATTCGCGTTTTTTATCATCGGCATGCTCGGTGCGACGACAGGGGACGGGGCGATTCGGTATTTCACGCCTTTTAAATATTTCGACCCGGCTTACATCATGCAGCATGCTAGCTATGAGGGGCCATTCCTCTGGCTTGGGCTTGGGATTGTTATGGCAGCCATCGTCATTAGTTATGTCGTGTATCGAAAGAGAGATATCCATGCCGTCTAAGGCTGCAGGCGATGCTGTAAGCTTGCGTATGGATAAAGGGAGGCTATAATCATGAATCTCTGGATTCGAGAAATGAAGGCGCATCGCAAGTCGCTCATTCTATGGTGTATCGGGATTGTTGCCATGGTCGGTGCGAGTATGAGCAAATATGCGGGATTGTCGATGTCCGGTTCAGGTGCGTCAATGAATGAATTGATGGCGGATATGCCGAAATCGCTGCAGGCCGTCATGGGTGTCGGGACGTTTGATTTATCGAAGGCAAGTGGTTATTATGGGGCGATTTTCATTTACCTACTCTTAATGGCGACCATCCATGCCGTGATGCTCGGTGCGAATATCCTCTCCAAGGAAGAACGGGATAAGACAGCTGAGTTCCTGCTCGTGAGGCCGATCTCCCGCAGCCAGATGCTGACGTTTAAGCTCCTAGCTGCTCTGACGCAGCTCGTTATATTCAATCTCGTGATGCTGGGGAGCTCCATTCTCCTCGTGAACCCATACAGCCATGGGGAATCGGTGAATCAAGACATCATGCTGCTGATGGTCGGAATGTTCTTGCTTCAATTGTTGTTCCTCGGGATTGGTCTAGCCATAGCCGGAGTGAGTCGGTATCCGAAACGGGCGGTCTCGATCTCAACGGCCATTCTGTTATTCACGTTCATTCTATCGATAGCGATCGATATTAGCGGGAATATCGATTGGATGAAATATTTGACGCCATTCAAGTATTTCGATGCGAAGCATGTGATGTATAGCGGAGGGCTTGATGGACGATTTATCGGGCTGACGGCGCTGATCCTGGTGGGATCGCTTATCCTTACGTATGTGGGTTATAACAAACGAGATTTGCACGTGTAGACGTGTATAGGAACAGGGACTCCAATCTGAGCCGTGAAGGCAAAGGTTGGAGCTTTTTTGCGGGAGGGAGGTACCTTCTCCTTACGGTAAGCTTTATACTGAGGGGGAGGTGATCGGGACGGTGAAAATTACGGAGGTAGCGAGTCAATTGAATGTATCCGCACGGGCGATTCGGTTCTATGAGGAGAAAGGGCTAATTACGCCGGACAAAGAGCCGGGCAATCAATATCGCCTATTCACAGAGGAGCATATTGGACAGCTGAAGACGATTATTGCCCTTCGAGAAATCGGCGTGCCGGTAGAGCAAATTAAAGTGATGCTGGAGGGTCTGGATCAAGGAGATACGGCCCCTCTGCAGGATGAACTCGAACAGCATCGGAATCAGCTTTATCGCGAATTTCTGGAGTTGAAACAATTGATTGAGACGGCGGACCGCATGCTGGAGCGGGTACAGAAGGAGCACAAGGTGGATCAGACTTGGCTCTATAGGATGGCGGAAGGCTCGAAACGGCTGCGAGATTCCCGTAATGCATGGAAGGATCGGTGGGACTTCGACCAATTGGCGGCTGTTTATGATGAGGAAGTCGAACAAGGTTCGCCTGCACATCTTAGACCTTTCGCGAAGGAGATTGGCGGGAAGTATGCGATACTATTGGATCGGATGGTCGAATGGATCGCGCCCCGCGGAGGGGAACAAGGGCTGGATATTGGCATTGGAACGGGGAATTTGGCCGAGCGATTTCTAGCGCAAGGCGCTATGATGTCGGGCCTGGATCAGTCGCAATCGATGCTGAACGAGAGTCGGCGCAAGCTTCCTAACCTTCCGACAAGACTTGGGAATTGGTTATCGATCCCCTATTTCGAGCGGACCTTCGATTTCGTCGTGAGCAGCTTTACGCTCCATCATCTGACTGAGGAACAGAAGCCACTCGCTCTAGAAGAGATGACACGCGTGTTGAAGCCACGGGGCCGAATCTGTCTCGTCGATGTCATGTTCGAGCATGAGGAGGCTCGAGAACGATATCGGGAGATAAAGGAAGCCGAGGGGGATCAAGACGTATTGCGATCACTTCATGAGCGGATGTACGCTGATAAATCGCAGCTCCTCGGTTGGCTGCGCGATCATGGCTATGTCACGATGCATCAAGCATATGCCGAGGTTCTGCATATGGTCTATGCGATTCGAGCTTCAGATTAGGACTTGAGCTTCTCCTTACGAGAACCTCTATGCTGTGCAAGAATGCATGAACATAGAGGAGGAATTCGAATGAATCAGAAGGAGAAACAGGGAATGAAGGAGACCGACGTGCAAGGAGCCGGCAGTCTTCGCAGTACGGAGGTATATGCGCTGCCTGTTGCAGAGCGGTATGATGCCTTAATTACGAAGGAAGATCGTGCGAAGAACATTGATTATTTCCTAGGGAATGTCTGCGCAGGTACAGGGAAAGACCTCGATGTGTTGGATCTAGGAGCAGGGACAGGCAGGCTCTCCTGTATTGTAGCCCCCCATGTCAGGTCGATTACAGCCTTGGATGCATCCGAGGGGATGTTGAAGCGGGCGGAGGCGAAGCTTGCGGGGACAGGACTTCAGCACGTTCGAGTTCAGGTTGCAGATCTGCGGGAATGGCTCCCGCTTGAAGACCAGTCGGTAGATCTCGTGATGGCTGGCTGGAGTATCTGCTACTTGGCAAGCGAGAGCAATCCACAACATGAACACCATTTAAGGCAGCTGATGCAGGAAATTCAGCGTGTGCTGAGACCGCAGGGGAAGGTGATGATTCTAGAGACGCTGGGGACAGGCCATGCGCAGCCAGAGGCGCCGGATTTTCTCGCGAATTATATGAGGGCTCTGGAAGAGGAGTATCATTTAACGAAGACGATTCTGGATACGAGCTTTGCGTTCGATTCGGTGCAGCAGGCGGCGCTGTTGTGCCGAGAGTTTTTCGGAGATGCGTTGGGTGATCTAATTGAGCGGGAGAATAGCCCGATTGTTCCGTCTTGGACGGGCATATGGTTCGGAGAACTATCATCTAAGGAATAAGAAGCATATAATTCGAGTGATACTATGGAAGAATGGCAAGAAATGAAATATTTGTTATAGGCATGCGTCCAGGAACATGGTACAGTGGAGTTCGTCCAATTGGACAGAATTTCAATCGATAAGAGCAGGGCGATGTGATCGCCGCTTCTTATGTATCATTTTCTAACAGATAGGAAGGATTTATAACATGGCACAACCAGAGGAACAGTCACCTCGAGAACGCTGGATGAAACTCGTACAGGATCTCTGCGTCACGATCATATGCGGGATACTCGTCGGGCTTGGTATTCAGTTATTCTTAACGCCTCATCAACTATTAAGCGGCGGTATTCCGGGGATCGCGATGATTATGCAGTATGCAGCGAATTGGAATGTATCCCTCGTCTATTTCGTCCTGAACGTACCCGTCATCGTGTGGGGCTGGATTTCGCTTGGACGTAGGTTCATTCTACTCAGCTTGTTATCCGTCGTCGTTACGACGATCACCTTGCAATACATACCTGCCTATCAGGTCACGTCAGACCCGATTATGGGAGCGATTGTTGGCGGAATTGTCATTGCGATTGGCGTAGGATATTCGCTGCGTGTCGGAGGATCGACGGGCGGGTTCGATATTATCGGATTCATCGTGACGCAAAAAAGAGATTTCCCGCTTGGTACCGTGTTGTCGGTACTGAACTCGGTGATCATCTTGTTTCTCGGGTTCTTGGTCAGCTGGGATGTTGCATTCTATTCATTACTCTCCTTGTTCATTAAAGGCAGATGCATTGATATGATTCATGTGCGGCATATGAAGGTAACAGCATTTATCATTACGCAGAAGAGTGACCTCATGGCGGAAGAACTAATTAAGTTCCCGCACGGAATTACGATGGTGAAGGCATATGGATGTTACAGCCATACAGAGAACTACATGCTGATGACCGTAACGACGCGCAGTGAGCTGCCGGTTCTGCGCAAGCGTGTGCTTGAGGTAGACCCGAGAGCATTCATTAATATCGTCCAGACGGCAGAAGTGGTAGGAAGATTCCGCCGCGTCATCTAACTATATATTAACGTCGTAACGCGCCTTCGGGCGCGTTTTTTATATGTCTACAGTGTGAAAAAAATGTGCGTTACAGCGAATGTTACCCTACGTTTCCGTTAATACTAAGAAGTATGTCTGTTTAGTAAGGAAATGGAGGAATGGCCTTATGGTACGACTGCTTATGAAACTATCCAAGTTATTAGGTCTCGTTATTCTTGTCAGTTCATTAACGCTGATTACAACCGGATTGATTGTCAATTCGTATATAGATAGCGTATTGAAGAAGTTCAACATTCAGCTCGAAGGCAAACCATTCGCGCTGTCTTCGTTGTGGGGCGGGAGCAAGCCGAGCAGCACGGGCGCCGGCTCCACTCCCGCGAAGGCAGACGACGCGGCGGGGGCGTCGTCTGCCAAGCCGCAAGATGGCGCCGTCCCCGCGTTCGGCGGGGTGACGGAGCCGCCAGCGGAACCTGGCGACGGCCATGACGATGCCACCGCTGGTGGGCGAGACGCCCCTGCAGGAGGCGAAGCGCCGGGCGCCACGGGCGCAACTGGCAGCAGCAGCTCTGGCACGGCGACGGCCGATCCTGCTCTGCCTCCCGCGGCCACACCGAAGGAAGACGTGATTATCCCTTCGGATGCCATTGCTAAGGCGAAGGATGGCTTATCAAAGGAAGAGAAGGAGAAGGTATTCACGACACTGATCTCGAAAATTCCAGCGAATGAGCTTCAGACGGTTCTGAATGCCGTGGAGGATGGACTCACTGGAAGTGAATTGACAGAGGTAGAACAGATCATTGCCAAATATGTGAGCACCGAAGAATATGACAAATTGATAGAATTATTGAAGCAATAGACACGAGGGACAATATGGATTCCATGGACTGGAAAATTGTCTAACGTACAAGATATGGTATGCGGTTTCAAAATAAGAATCAATCCATAGACAAATAAGAGAACACCTGTTTGTCTTTGTCTTTAAAACCATGCCAAAAGACGCTGATTTGACATATTCGACAAATTATGGAACGTGCCTCTATTCCTACTTGTGTAGTTGAATTTGGTAGGAAAGCTGTGGTAAAGTAGTTTCGTTGAGCAAAAAGGTTAAAATTTTGACACTTTTTGCAGACTTGAAATGAAACAATACCACGCAAAGGAGAATAGTATGTCAGATGTAAATGAAAAATCACGTTTTACGTTACCAGCATGGCTGAAGCGTCCTAAGAAACAATTGATCATCGCCGTCGGTAGCTTGTTCTTCGTAGGTGTGGCTGCTTTTGCAGGCAACCAGTATGTAACAGCGAACACGGTCGAATATTATAAAGTATATATGAATGGTAAGGAAGTAGGCTCCGTCAACAACAAAGCGCTTGTGAATCAATTGGTTGCGCTGAAGACGAAGGAAGCGAAGAAGGACTACCCGAATGTACATATGTCGCTTAATGCAGATCAGATTAGCTACAGTACAACGAAGGAATACAAACCGACGGTGGATAATAACGAAACGTTAGCCAAGCTAGGCAAGCTTCTCGTGCCAACAGCAACGGGGGTTGCGCTTGAGATTAATGGCAAAGTCGTCGGAACGGTGAAGGATCAGGATACTGCAGATGCCATTCTCGCGAAGGTGAAGAGTCAATATGAGCCTGCAGCTAAAGCGCCAGCCAAACAAGTGAGAACGCTCTCTGTGAGCGCATCGCCGGCGAACAACGTTAAAACACCGATGAAGCGTCTAGAGTCGATCGGTTTCAAAGAAGAAGTGGAGACGGTTCCCGTGAAGTCAGATCCGTCTAAGATTCTATCCGAGAAGGAAGCTTATCAGCTATTAACGAAGGGCGAAATTGCTCCGATTACCTACAAGGTTAAGGAAGGCGACACAATCTCAGGGATTGCGCATAAATATGGCGTAACGCAAGGGGTTATCTATAAGAACAATCCAACGGTAGATGAGTTCACGCTTAAAATTGGTCAAGAGATCGATCTAACGGTGACGAAGCCAGCGGTTACGGTTGCAACCGTCGAGAAAGTAACAGAGAATATTGTGATTGAGCCGCAGACGATTATCCAGAAGGATCCGAAGATGCGGGCAGGTGAGTCGAAGGTGATCCGTCAAGGGAAGCCAGGACTGAAGCAAATGTCGTATATGTTAACCAAGCATAACGGCGATCTGGTCATTGAACAATGGCTAGGACAGAAGGTTATTACGGCAGCCATTCCGGAAATTATTGTGCGCGGGACGAAGGTTGTTATTGGTGAAGGTTCAGGGAACTTCGCCTATCCTGTCTCGGGTGCGAGTTTATCAAGCCCATACGGTAAACGTTGGGGACGTATACACAAAGGGGTCGATTTGACCTCGTCGAACCATAATATTAAATCGGCAGATGACGGCGTCGTTACTTTTGCAGGTACGAAGAGCGGTTACGGGAATGTCATCATTATAGACCATAAGAACGGCTACCAGACGCTGTACGGACATCTGAGCAGCATTAAGGTGAAGAAGGGTGCAGTTGTGGAAAAAGGCCAGCTTATCGGTATTATGGGTAACACAGGACGTTCCACGGGTACGCATCTACATTTCGAAATTCATAAGAATGGTTCGTTACGGAATCCATTAAGTTATCTATAGTATTTGAGATTTTGTTGAGTATAGCACTTATATCGAATAATAAGGTTTGATCAGAGGAGAGCACCATGGAGCGGGTTACCGTTCACTGGTGTTTTTTTCTTTGTCTAGGACCTGCGAGTTGTTAGGAAAGGCTCGTCTCTATGTGTTAGAATAGAAGAATCATTGTATAGTTAGGGGCGGTTTATCCTATGATCGGAAAAATTCTTGTAGTCGATGATGAGCAGCCGATTGCCGATATATTGAAATTCAACTTGGAGAAAGAAGGCTACCAGGTCATTTGTGCGTTTGACGGGGGCGCGGCGGTGGAGCTTGCGTTGCAGGAACAGCCGGATTTGATCCTTCTTGATCTTATGTTGCCAGTAAAAGACGGCATGGATGTATGCCGCGAAGTGCGGCAGCATCTGCAGACACCGATTATTATGTTAACGGCGAAAGATACGGAGATCGATAAGGTGCTTGGTCTTGAGCTGGGGGCGGACGATTATGTGACGAAGCCGTTCAGTACACGGGAACTGCTCGCACGCGTAAAGGCGCATCTACGCCGTCAGACGAAGGTCGTACAGACTTCGGCGGTCGATTCTGCGGTCGAAGAGCGGCAGGGTGTTGCTTATTTCAATCTGTTCATTGATACGGATATGTACGTCGTCTATAAGAACGGCGAGCCGGTAGATTTGACGCATCGGGAATTTGAGCTTCTGCACTACATGATCCGCAGCAGCGGGAAAGTGATGACTCGGGAGCATCTCTTGCAAGCCGTATGGGGCTTCGAATACTTCGGCGATGTGCGGACGGTCGATGTGACGATTCGCCGCTTGCGCGAGAAGATTGAGGATGATCCAAGCAAACCGGAATTTATTACGACGCGTCGCGGTCTTGGTTATATGATGCGCAGCCCAAAAACAGGAGGACTGTAATTTCATGAAATGGGTACGTTTTTTTCGCACGATCCAAGCGAAGTTAATCATTATCTATGTGCTGCTCATCTTGATTGCGATGCAGCTCATTGGTGTGTATTTCGTGAGCGTGATGAAAAATTCGTTAACGAGTAGTTTTACGCGGGATTTGAATAGTAAAGGCGAGATGCTCTCCATCTATGCCGTGCGATATTTGACACCGAAGGTGGACGAACAGACGTCAGATTCCTTGAATATTGAAGGGTTGAATGACCTCGTACGAGACCTCATTAATATTAACGACGGGGAAATCCAGGTGCTGGATGCGTCGGGGAAAGTACTGACGACCTCGCTGCAAGCGCATCAGGCCTATATTGGCCGTAAAAATACTCAGACGGTTGTTAGCCGCGCCTTACAAGGCATTCGAGACAATGAAGATGAGATGATCGATGAGAACCGCGTGCGGAAGAAGATTGTATCCAAGCCGGTTATGAATGGCACGAAGGTCGTAGGTGCGATTTATATCGTCGCTTCAATGAAGGAGCTCTACGATACGATCGAACGCATTAATAATATATTTGTCTCCGGGACATTGATCGCGCTTGGACTGACGGCTCTGCTCGGGGTCATACTGGCCCATACGATTACAAGCCCGATTAAAGAGATTACGAAGCATGCGACCGATGTCGCCGAAGGGAATTTCGAGCTGCGATCACCCGTCATGGGGAATGATGAGATCGGCCAGCTCAGTGAGGCGTTCAACTATATGACGCAGCGGCTTCACCATGCGTTATCCCTGCATGAGGAAGAGAAGGAGAAGCTGCAGTCGGTCCTCACCAATATGAGTGACGGCGTGCTTGCGACCGATGAACAGGGACATATCATTGTCATGAATCGTCGTGCGAAGGAGATGCTCCGGGTTGAGGAGCGGGGCGCGACAGACCAAGATATCACGGAGCTGCTCGGGATTTCGATGCAGCATATTAACACGATGGAGCAAGAGGCTAGACCTTCAATGCTGATGAATCTGGGCATCGACCATGAGCAAGAGCAGGAGCTAATCTTGCGTGTCATGTTCTCCACGATTCATCGCCGTGGCGAAGGGGTAACGGGGACCATCGTTGTCCTTCAAGACGTCACCGAGCAAGAAAAGCTGGAGCAATCACGGCGCGAGTTCGTCGCGAATGTATCGCATGAGCTGCGTACGCCACTCACGACGATTAAGAGCTACGTCGAAGCGCTCGATGATGGTGCACTTGAGGAGCCGCAGCTCGCAGGGAGATTCGTTGGTGTCATCCGGAATGAGACGGAGCGGATGATAAGGCTCGTTACGGACCTGCTGCATCTATCACGATTAGACTCGAAGCAGGCGATTCTGCGGAAGAAGCCGACGAATATGGTGGAGATGCTGGAGGAAGTGGCTGACCGGTTCTCCTTCCAGATGAAGCAACGGCGAATTAAGCCCTCGATATTCATTGCGAATGGCGTTGATCAGGTTGTACTGGATCGGGATCAGATCGATCAGGTACTGGATAACTTGATGTCCAATGCAATCAAATACACGCCAGACGGCGGTGTCATTGAGCTGGAGGCGCATAAAGCAGGTAACGAACGCATTGCAATCTCGATCAAGGATACGGGGATGGGGATTCCGAAGAAGGACTTGGACCGCATCTTCGACCGTTTCTACCGCGTCGACAAGGCGAGGTCACGGAGTATGGGCGGTACGGGGTTAGGGCTGTCCATTGCCCGGGAAATTGTGAAGGCACATGGCGGAACGATTAGTCTTGAATCGGAGCTGGGCGTTGGCACCAAGGTGACGTTCACGATTTCCACACTGGATGAAGGAAGTGAGGCATCATGATGGAGAAATCCAAGACCCTTATCCTGACTTTCTTGGTCGTGCTTAGCTTGGTACAGAGCTACTTCCTATCCTACAGCATGCCGAATTTCGAGCCCATTCAGAAGTCCGAGAGCAGTTATGTGAAGACGGAAGAGATGGGGCCGGAAGAGAAGATCGAGAATCTGGTCTTCCCGGAGCAGATGGTACTGCATTTGGGCGGGGGCAAGCATACGGTATTCTCACCGGATTATATTTTTTACAAAGAAATCTTCAAACGTCTGCAAGGACGGAAATTCGATGGGTTCCAACGGACTTCCACGCACTTGCTTGACCTATCCCGTATTCGAAACGAAGATCCAGGGATCGAGCTGGTATACGGACAAGGTGTTCCTGTGACCTTGCTGCGCAAGGTGATGCAAATTCAAGGTGATCCTGAATTCGGGGATGAAATGATTAACCGCATCTGGATCTTCACCTCCGACGATAAGGAGACGGTACGCGCTCTGTTCTTCAGCAGCAAAAACCAGGTGGTCTATGAGGCAACGAAGGCCGATTTGACGGTGCAGGACGTGAAGCAGCACGTGGAATTCGGGCAAGCGTGGGACAGCTATCGCTTGTTGTATGATCAGTATTATCTGCCGGATAAGCCGCTGAATATGGTCCAGATTGAAGTGCCGTATGAGGTGTTCACGGCGGAGCAGATGCAGCATAATCTCTTCTTCGATCCGAGCACGACACGCAATATTAAGGAGAAGGATGGATCGGAGATTTATACAGATAGTAAGCGGAGCTTGCAGGTACGTCCCGAACATCAATGGGTGACGTACTCGGACCCGGTTGCTCGGGTAGAGGGTGCGAATGACGTCAGCGAGAACGTACTCTCGGCCGTGCAGTTCGTGAATCAGCATGGGGGCTGGAACGGCACGCATCGGCTTTCGATTTCGCCCGTTCAGGTGGATGGTACGGAAGTGGTCTTCCAGCAGTATTATGGCGGCTATCCGATTGTGACGGATTCGATGTTCCGCTTCGGTAACATTCGTCTGAGCGTGCAGCAGGGGGTTGTCACGAGCTATCAACGATCGCTCATTTACTTGGATGATCGTGCGTCACTGAAGCAGCTGCGGACGCTGCCAGGTGGCGATGAGCTCGCGATGATGTTCAAACGTTATCTCGATACTACGAATAATAAAGTGCAGTGGGTTTTCCCAGCGTATCGCCCTTTCCTAACGGATAAAGTCATTCGGTTAATTCCGACGTGGGCGGTTCGTCTGGAAGATGGCTCGATGGATTATTTGAAATAATAGCAGGTTGTATCATTTTCGCCGAAAAGGAGGGTGTCCATGGATTGGAGTCGTGCGAAGAGTGTCTTGATTCTTGCTTTTCTGATTCTCAATATTATTCTGGGGTACCAGTTATGGCTTGATGTAAGGGAGCAGCTCAGCTCCAATCTGGACTGGACCTCGCTGCCAGAAGATACGAAGAAACAAATGGAGATGAAGCTCATTCAAGTGCAGGGCAAGATCCCATCTGAGACACCGGCGCTCATCGAGCGGACGTTCCAGTTCGTCGATGAGGAGCAGAATACGAATCGGGTGGATCTGCCGGCACCGGTGTCGAGTCAGTTGATCTTCAATGAGAAGGAATTGCGAAAAGCGTTGAAGGATGAGGTTCCAACGATTGAGAGGTATGTCTTTGATCCACCTACGAGTCCGCCTACGAGCCCGGACGGTGTATTTCGACTGCAGTATATGCTCGATAACAAGTGGCCGATGTTCGAAGTGAGCCTAGAGCTATTCTACGCGAATCAGAACATCGTGGCGTATCGGGAGAATAAGGTGGTTGAGCTCGAATCGAAGGAAAAAGCCGATAAGGAGCAGAAGGTGCTGCCGGCGACGAATGCACTGGGGATCTTGATTGAGAAGTTCCTGCCGACGGGCTCGGTTGTGAAGGAGATTAAGCTTGGGTACCATGGGCAGGTCTATAATGAGACGCTCGTGACGGCGCCGGCATGGCGGATCGTACTTGAGAGCGGGGATATATACTTCGTGAATGCGATTAGCGCGGAAGTCTATCATCCTAAGGGAGAGCAGCAAAAGGAGTAGTGAAACATGGGGATGCAGTTTACCGTGTTGTCGAGTGGTTCCACCGGCAATGCGACAGTGATACAGAATGAGACTGCGACGGTGCTCGTTGATGTTGGTCTGAGTATGAAACGAATGAACGAATTGTTCGAGGAACAAGGTGTTCAGCCTGCGAATATTGATGCGGTCATGATTACGCACGAGCATTCGGATCATATTAAAGGGCTTGGCGCACTGGCGCGTAAATATGATTTGCCGATCTATGCAAATGAGGCGACATGGGAAGCGTTAGAGAAGCATATTGGTAATATTGCAGAGGAAAAGAAGGTCGTGATGCAGACGGGGGAAGCGCTGGATTTCGGGACGCTGCGCGTAGAATCGTACGGCATTTCGCATGATGCAGCCGAGCCTGTCGGGTACTGTTTCTATGATGGGGAAGAGAAGCTGAGTCTAGCGACAGACCTTGGCTACATGAGCGATAAGGTGAAGGCGGCAATCTCGGACTCGGATGTCCTTGTGCTGGAGTCCAATCATGATGTGGAGATGCTGCGTATGGGCCGGTACCCTTGGAATATTAAGCGGCGTATCTTGAGCGATGTTGGGCATTTATCCAATGAAGCGTCGGGCGAGGCACTGAGTCAGTTGATGACGGCGAAGCTGAAGCGAACGTATCTGGCACATTTAAGCCGAGAGCATAACTTGATGGATCTCGCCAAAATGACGGTACGGGATGTGATGGAGGATCATGGGCACTTTTTCAAGGAAAAAGAGTTCGAATTGAGAGATACGTACTATGATCGTCCTACGCCATGGGATAAGGTGGGAAAACCATAAGCTGATCGAGCTCATTGGCTTTGGCGGCGATTTCTTCACGGGTGAATAGACCTTTGTCCACGAGTAATTCGATGAGTGTGCAGAGGGCAAGCGTGTTGCGGTAGTGCTCCTCCTTGAGGTCTGCGAGCTTCGCAACGAGGTTCACATGATCCAAAGTTCGATTGGCCATTGTCATTGTAATTCGTCTCCTTTCAGGGGTTGGTTTATGTTATGATAGGGAAGAATAATAGAGAAGTAGATTTGTCGTCTTCTCTATAATCTAGCTTTTATCGTCTAGTATTATTGTAGGCAGTTAGGGGTCAAAACATTCCTACGATTTTTGCGAGATTGAGAGAGGGGATGACCCGAGTGAGCTTTTTCGATGATGATTTCTATTCACCGAAGGTTTCTAGGCCTATCAAAAAGTTAATTGCTCGTAGAGCTACACGTAAATTGGGTCCCAGAAGGCGTTGGTCAACGCTTCAAATATCGGTTGTGAGTTCAGTATGTAGTGCAGCTGTAGGGATTGTGTTATTCAGCTGGATTACAGGTGCTGGCGGCCATATCGAAGGGACAGCACGTGCAGGCTCGGGCATGGAGACGAAGAATCAGGGCGCGTTGTCGGGAGATCCGTTCGAACGAATTATTGATGTGTCTGATCAAGTGAGCCCGTCTGTTGTTAGCGTCGTAAACCGTCAGAAGAAAGATGATAAGACGGTGGATGCGGGGCTGGGTTCGGGGATTATTTTTAGAAAAGAAGAGGGCCGGGCACTCATTCTCACGAATGCGCATGTTATAGAAGGTGCGAATGCCGTGCAGGTGGTTCTTAACAATAATGCAAGGAAAATATCGGCTACGGTCGTCGGGAAGGATCATACGACGGATATCGCGGTCTTGTCGGTGGAAGATGATAACCTGCCGGAAGCTGCTGTAATTGGGGATTCCACGAAGCTGCGGCGCGGCGAGATGGTGCTCGCGATCGGCAATGCGCTTGGACTTGGTGATTCGCTATCATACGGGATCATCAGTAAGACACTCCAGGTCGTTCCTGTATCGCTGAATGGCGATGGTACGTACGATTGGGAGGCCGAGGTCATTCAGACCGATGCGGCGATCAATGAAGGCAATAGCGGCGGCGCGCTGGTGAATTTGCAAGGGCAAGTGATCGGAGTGAACTCGATGAAGATCGCCGATGTCGGCGTCGAAGGCATTGGCTTCGCGATTCCGATCAATCAGGCGATGAAGATTGCCAATGAGATTATCCAAGAAGGCCGCGTCATTCGCGCCTACATGGGTGTCTATACGATTGATCTGAACAATGAATATGCGCCGATTACGGAGGAGCAGCGGAAGAGTCTGAAGCTGCCGTCGTCCGTGAAGGATGGCGTGATCGTCATGGAGGCGAGCGGTCCTTCGGAGAAGGCGGGACTCGAGCTGAATGATGTCATCGTGAAGCTGGATAACCAGGAGATCGACTCGACGCTTGCGCTTCGCAAGTATCTGTATCAGCACAAGAAAGTCGGCGATACGATGCTGGTCTCGTATTATCGTGAAGGCAAAGGAATGACCACAGAAGTGAAGTTAACCGATCGGCCTCAGGAGTAGACAGGGGTCGAATCGGATACGCTAATAGCAGCTAAGAGAAAGAGGGACATGTGCATGTATGTCGTATGTAAAGATCACGTTGAATTAGCCATCGATCGATTTGTCGATGAATTCGAGGATGCACCGGATGTGGTGGATCTGAACGAGGTGGATTTCCCGCAGTGGAAGCCGCCGGTCAAATGCATGGAATGCGAGCATGAAGCGAAATTCTTAATTGTGTAGGTGAAGGGCCCGAGAGATCGGGTTCTTTTTTTTGTGCGTTGAGGGCTGTGGATATGTTGGCGAAAAGGCGTTTGGACAGAAATTTATAGATATCCACAGGGTTTTAGGGTGGTTTTTAGGAGGAGATTGTGGATAATGTCCTCGATTTGGTGTGGAGATCATGGCTCCCCAGGGACTTGGATGCCTGAGAGGGCGCAGAATGCGTTGTAAGGCTGATTTGAGGGAAGAGGGCATTTGGCAGTAGGTTCACGCACATGAAGGCTGATAGAGGGCAATTAAGTCGGGTTTACGTTAACAAAGCTTGTTTAAAGTATCATCCTAATGGCATTATTCGTTACTCTTCGTTTTAACGATCTTCTCAATTGCTATAACCTCCTTGTATCCCTGTGATTTAGCCGCATTCCGTTTAAATCGATTTTATATCGTATAGTACGCCTGTCGAGCACTAAAATCGTTCTGAGAGTACGCCGTAATTAGGCATTTTTTTTGGCAATTTCGTGAGGGAGAGGAGGTCAAATGTACTGAATTATTATATTACATACAACTAACATAAAAATGAAAGTATATGTTATATCATTTTTGACCATTTGTAATTATCATCCAAACGATGTCATGAATCATTTCATCCCCTTCCTCTTTTTGCGGTTTTTCACCCTATTTTGACGATTTTTTTGGTTTTTCGCCCCGATTTTGCATCCAAATTTTGCGACGGTTTACTTTTGTAAGATATTAGGTGTCGTTCTTTTTGTCACCACTATTGCATAATTAGTATTACTGTGACGAACCACTATCCTCAAGGTTCATTGAAATCCCTTTGCTTATGGTATAATGATGCGATTATAAGGGTCGAATCAGACAACGTAGAAGGAGCGAATTTCTTTTGAATATACAGATCGTGTGCGTAGGTAAGTTGAAGGAGAAGTACCTGGTACAAGGCATTGCGGAATATAGTAAGCGCTTGGCACCATATGTGAAGCTAACCGTGCATGAGGTGCCTGACGAGAAGGCGCCGGAGAACATGAGCGACGCAGAAATGCGCCAAGTTCAGGAGAAGGAAGGCGACAAGATTTTGTCGCATATTAAGCCGGACACCCATGTCGTGGCGCTCGCCATTGGCGGTCAGTTATGGTCGAGCGAGGACCTCGCTGCACATATGGACAAGCTCAGTACCTATGGTACGAGCACGATCGCCTATGTGATCGGCGGCTCGAATGGCCTCTCCGAGGCGGTGCTGTCGCGTGCGCAGTCGAAGCTCTCTTTCGGCCGCATGACGCTGCCACATCAATTGATGCGACTGGTGCTGGTGGAGCAGATCTATCGGGCGGTGAAGATTAATCGGGGGGAACCGTACCATAAATAGGACGAAAACATAAAAAATATGGTAAAATATTGTTGAAATTGTTATATGTTGTGTTGTGAAAAAATGGGGGGGGAAGGAATATGTCATTTTTCAGTATAGATTGGGGAAAAGATGAAGCTAATGGAGATGAAAAGCTAAAGGAATATTTTTATCCAATTCCGGGGTATGAGGGGATAATTACAGGGGATAAAAGATATGTAATTGGAAGGAAAGGTACTGGAAAGACTGCTATTTGCGAAAGACTCAGAATAGAAAGTAGTTCAAATTCACACTGGTATACTACAAATTTATCGCTTCGTGGATTTCCATTGGGGTCATTTCGGACTTTAAGGAATCGTTCCTTTAAAGATAAATCGCAATACGTTCCGATTTGGAAATTTCTAATGCTCACGGAAATGGCAAGATTAGTTTTAAGTGATCCAATACAAAACTACGCATTGGAGAATGAAGGATTAAAGAAATTTATTTTTTCTAATTTTCCTTTTGGCACTTTTTCTGAAACGTTGCAAACTTTAGAAGATCAAAATGGTAACGTAATTATAGAAAGTTCATTAATAAACCCGACGTTACAAGGTGAAACAACAATTCGTTTTGAAAAAGTTATACCATGGTTACAAGATCAATTAAAGAAAATTCATAGCGATTCAAAATATTTTATCCTGATGGATGAACTTGACGAAGGATACTCAGCAGGGGATAGCAGTTTAAGATTAATTTTGTTGGCATTATTAAGGTCAACAGAAGAATTATCTTTACTGCTTCAAAAAGGGGATGTATCTGCCAACTATAGATTCCTAGTAGTGTTAAGGTCAGATATTTATGGAAACCTAGAAGATAATGATTTAAACAAACTAGATGATGCATTAATAAAGCTTAGGTGGAATTCAAGTCCTACAGCCTCCTATTCATTAAGGTCAATAGTAAATGCTCGTATTAAAGCTTCTTTAGGAAGCAAAGTGAATGACGCTTGGAAGCAAGTTGTAATAGATAGTGATCCAGAATTGCCGACTTCTGTTGCAACGGTTTGGAAATATATTTCTAATAGAACATTTGAGAGACCACGGGATTTATTAAAGTTTCTTAAATATTGTAGTTCAATACAAAATGCCAACCCTCAATTATTATTTAAGGTAGTTAGGGAGGCAGAAAATGAATATTCCGATTGGTTTTATAATGAACTAAGGGATGAAATTCAGGCTCATTTGAGTATATGGTCAGAATCTTTATCGTGTCTTACCAAAGTTGGGAAAGGTATAATGAGTGTTGATGATTTAAAGAAGGAATTAAGTAGAGATAGGGATGTATATGAATGGATGAAGAATAACAATAAATCAGAGGATTTTATTTTAGAAAAATTATTTGACTTTGGTGTTATAGGTACGCTTGTTCGCAATACTACTTGGGCATTTAAATATAAAGACCATACTTTAAAGTGGAACTCAAATGGGAAAATTATCGTTCATTTTGGATTACATAAAAAGTTGCGACTGCGTCAGGGGAGAAATTCATAGAATAATAAGGTGGTAATAGAAGTATGAGAGATTACTTAAGTCCGACATTTCGAAGCGGAGCCTTCAGTTGTCCACACTGTGGGGTTTATTCACAACAAACATGGGGGACTCTAGCTTGGCAAAATGAACTTGGTGATGAAATATATGATTGGGAAGCCTCTCTATGTCAGCACTGTAAAAAGTTTTCATTATGGATAAAAGAGCAATTGTTTTTTCCGGTTAATGGTCTTGTTCCGCCGCCTCATCCAGACATGCCTGAAGATATTAAAGAAGATTATAATGAAGCATCAAAAATTGTCCAAATTTCCCCGCGTGGTGCTGCAGCTCTCTTAAGACTATGTGTTGAAAAACTTTGTAAGTCTTTGGGGAAAGATAAAATGGATATCAATGATGCGATTAAGGCTCTTGTTAATGAAGGTTTGCCAGAAATAGTCCAACAAGCTTTAGATAGTCTTAGGGTTATTGGAAATCAAGCAGTTCATGCTGGTAAAATAGATTTAAAAGATGATAAAGATACAGCGCAATCGTTATTTCACTTATTAAATTATGTTGTTGAGGATCGAATAACGAGAAATAATTTAGTGAATAAGTTATATTCGTCTTTGCCAGAAAGTATTAGAGATTCAATTAATAAAAGAAATGGAGTCGCATAGTTATCAAAGAATAAAGGGGCTGCTGAGGCAGCTCCTTTCCTATCATTATATTTATCAGTGAAATGTGAGACGAGTCGTATTGCAATGATTTGTATTATTGCTGATAATATATAGGGCGTTTTAGCAACATAAATTTTCGTTTTCAAGATGATACGGTGAGTCTTACCATAAATAAAGGAGATACAAATAATGTATACAGAAATAATTTAATTTAATTGTTTTTCGAAAAGAAAAAGAGTATGTCGAGAAAAGATGCTTCTCACATAAAAGATAACCTGCTATCACGTGGAAACGTAGCAAGCGTTAAAAGAGCGTGGGGTCACATAGAGTATGTCAGGCAAAGGAAACTGTTATGATAATGCCGTTATCGAAAGCTTCTTTGGTAATAATCACAGGCAGATTAAATCAAAACTAAAGGGCATGAGCCCGGTACAGTACCGGACTCACGCCCTCAATGTCACCTAACAATATAGTGTCTAACTTTTTTGGGTCACTTCATTTCAGAAGTGGCTTTGTTTTATATGGAGATGTATATTTTGGCAAGTTTTTTGTCGTGGACCTTTATTTTTTGACCACAGGCACCCAAAATTCACCGTAGAAAGTGCCGTCGCCGTTATCTTTGCGATACGTCGCATTTGGACCGCCAATGTAAGCATAGTCGGTGATTTTGGCTAAGACTTCGCCAAAAGCACGGTAAGTCAGCTGATCAAACAAAGTTTCCTTGTCGCCATTTCCTGCGACCACGATATAATCGCTCTCCGGAAACTCGATGATTCGCGTTGCGTCAGCCACTGATTTTCCAGCTTCTACAGCGAAATAATTCCACGGTTTGCCTTGATAAACCTCATTAACTGACCATTCGAGATCGTCCTTTGCGGCGTCTTTAAGCTTAGTGAACCGCCCGTCAGCCTTGAGTTTGCCCCAAAACTCGGCTTTTTCCTTTTGCATAGCCGGCATGTCTTGAAAATTCGACTGGATTGAAAAACCATAAGCGGTCAATGTGAATGATTTTTTGTGTTCAAGCGTGTAATTTGTCATGGGATTGCTCCTTTTATCTAAGAGATTAGCGGTCAATTTTTTTTGCGCGAAGCCACATTTCGCCGTAGAAGTCACCGTTTTCAGCTGATTTGACGAAAGTAGAGTTACCGGGCCCCACGTATTTGTAGTCCGTGATTTCTTGCAGTATGCTGCCGAAAACTTTGCCTGTGATTTCGTCAGCAAGGCGGTCTTGGTCCGTGCCTGTGCCAGACACGACGATGTAGTCTCCTGCGAGGAAATCGAGGACGACCGAGCCTTCCACGTCGAATTCGCCCATCACGCCGAACCCGCGCCAAGCCTTACCGTCGAGGACGTAGTTGATTTGATATTCTTGCCCGTCAGCGAGCGCGAGGAGTTCGGCAAGCTTGCCGTTCTCGGTGATTTCAGCTTTTCTCGCTGCAGTTTTTGCTGCATTACCTGTCCAGTCGTTGTAGTCTTCAAGCGTAACACCGAAAGCCGTCATTTTGTAGTTTTCTGATACCGTTTGGATTGAGTAGTTAGACATATAATTCTCTCCTCTGTGGGATTTATTTCTTACAAGACTGATTCTATTTCCTTAATGTATCAAAAAATGATACTTTTTATTTGTTACATTTTGATATAATAAAGTCATGAAAAAAACAGAACGAGTGAACCTGATTATGCGCTACATCAATAACCGCGCGCATTTTACGATTGCCGAGATTCAACGGGAATTCAAGATTTCCCGCGCGACGGCGATCCGCGACATTAACGAGATTCAGGCGTTGGGTTTTCCGCTGACGACTGAGCTTGGGCGCGGCGGCGGCTATTATGTCCTGCAGAATCAGTATCTGCCCTCCGTCCGCTTCACGCCAGAAGAGCTGAAGGCGATTTTTATCAGCTTTATCGCCTCGAAAAATTCGCAGTTGCCTTATTTGCATAATCGCCGCTCAATCACTGAAAAACTCATCGGCATCGCGTCGCAATCCCAGCAAGACGAGTTGATTGAGCTGAATAACATCTTGCTTTTTGAAAATACGAACCCTGCCAATCCGAATCTATTGGAGCTTGATGATGCGGCGCCCGCGGAGCTGAACCAGTTGATTTCGCTTGCTGTGAGGGATAAGCACTTACGCTTGACGTATGAGATGAGTCCCGGCTGGCCACAGTTGATGGATGTTTTTTTGCTACATATTTTTAACTCGAACGCGCAGTGGCTGGTCGAGGTGTACGATCTGGATACGGATGAGTTTCGTTATTTACCTGTTGATATGCTCCGTGATTCGGCAATTTCTGAGCGGGAGATGAAATGGTCCGAGCAAGAAATCCGTAGCAAAAAACGGAACCGTGCACGTGAGGCCAATCTTGTTGTGAAACTTGATGCGTCTGGGATTCAACGCTTTAAGCGTATGCACCCGCCCGGGATCATTTTGTCGCTTACCGGAATGTTTCAGTCGAGCGGGATTTTCAATGTTCAGCTAGATGTGATTGATGCTGAGGCGCTAGCGTACTATGCGGATTGGCTTTTGTTTTTGGGGAAAGGGGTCGAGTTTGAACGGATTCCCGAAGAGCTGCGCATCATTTTGGAGGAGCGTTTAGCCAATTTAAGATTTTCTTGAGGTAGTTTTTCACTTCAGGAGCGTCTCATGCCGCTTCAGACAGCGCGGGGAGCCTTATCATGCGTAGCGGCATTGTTTAGGTGATAGTTCAACAAAGAAAGATCAAAGAAAGGGCCATCCCACAAAGGCTCACCCGTCTGATGCTTCATATTTCCACACGTCCGGCTCGAATGTCACGTGATTGGACGGATCCAACTCCACGTGGGTGCTTCCGCGATCGTCGGTCAGCACGAGCAAGCGCGAACCAATGATGGGGACGCGTTCGGCGCTGGTGCGCATGTGTGCTAAGACGACACGTGTCCTGCCGTCGACGTTGTAGCTTACCTAGACCGTGAATATTGGGAGATTGAAGAGCCATACAAATGGATTGAAGTTGGTTGTAAACAGTGTTACTCTTACAACGGTAAACTCAAACTCTATGCTCTACGATACTTTCAATAATAGTCACAAATCTAGTAATAAAGAAAGGTAATACCATGATAAAAGTTGAAAACTTATCCTTCTCATTTCCACAAAAAGAACTATATACAAACATTTCATTTACGTTAGAAGAGGCACAGCATTGCGCTTTTATAGGAACAAGTGGCAGTGGTAAAAGTACACTGATCGATATACTGATGGATCCAGAAAGATATTTGTTCGAGGGCAAGTTAGAGATAGATCCAACCTGCACAATTGGGTATGTAAGTCAGTTCTCCCAACTAGACAGAACGAAAGAAACAACCGTTTTTGAATATATTGGAGAAAAATTTATTAAAATACAAAATGAAATACAATCTCTTTGTACTGAAATGGAAACATCATCGGATATTGAGCCGTTACTCGAAAAGTACCAATTAGCTTTAGATGCGTTTGATGCAATCGGCGGCGATAATTTTGAAAGCAACATTAATAAAAAACTAAATCTAGCAAACCTCATGAAGCTAAAAGATGTTAGGGTATCCGAACTGAGTGGTGGAGAATTCAAACTTATTCAAGTGATGAAGGAGATGCTTAGTAGTCCCGACTTGATGGTTATGGATGAGCCCGATGTATTTTTAGATTTTGAAAACCTAAATGCGCTTAAAAATCTTATTAATTCTCACAAAGGCATACTGCTAGTTGTTACCCACAACCGATATCTATTGAATCATTGTTTCAACAAAATTATTCACCTTGAAAACATGGAGATCCAAGAGTTTGATGGGCGATATATTGAGTATAATTTCTCATTACTTCAGACAAAAATTGAGTTGCAAGAAATCGCAGTCGCTGAACAAGAAGAAATTGAGAGATACGATAACATTATTGATAATCTAAGAGCTATCGCAACTATTAATTCAGAAGCATCTAGAGGGAGAGCGTTAAAAGCTAGAGTTAGATTTCAAGAGAGATTGGAAGCGCGTAGAATTAAAGCGCCATTTGTTGATATTAAGCAACCGAATATTAGTTTTGATATTGATCATGAGATTGAAGACACCATTGTTATAAATGTCAGTAATTATAGTGTTGCCTTTGATGAGCTGCTTTTAGACAATGTTAGCTTTGAGATAAAATCTACGGATAAAGTAGCCATTATCGGTCCAAACGGTACCGGAAAAACGACTTTACTCCGAGATATCTTTAACAATAATCAAGATTCCATTGAAATAAATGCGGATGCTAAAGTGACTTATCTATCTCAGCTTCAAGGCGAAGTGTTAAAGGATTCTAATACAATACTAGAAGAATTCATTGATGCTGGGTTTAGCACTTATGATGAGGTTAGATCGTATATATCTCACTATGGCTTTGAAGGAGAAATCGTTAATCAGAAGATAGCATCTTTATCTGGTGGAGAAAAAAATATACTCCAATTGGCTAAAGTTTCTGCTAGTAAGGCAAACGTATTGCTTCTTGACGAACCTACAAGCCATTTAGACACCTATACGCAAATCGCGCTGGAAAAAGCCATTGAAGATTATAAAGGTGCGATTCTCATGATATCTCATGATTTCTATTCTGTTGTAAATGGTATGGATTATGTATTAATTATTGAAGATAAGACGATTAGAAAAATGACTATGCGAAAATTTAAACAGATGATTTATGCTAGTCATTTTGATAAAGACTATTTAGAAGCGGAACAAAACAAAAAAGCAGTTGAAATGAAAATAGAATTGGCTTTAAAAGATACTGATTTTGAACTTGCAAAAGTATTAGTTGATGAGCTAGAAGAGCTGATTAAGTTGCTTTAAATTACGACCCTCTGATTGAAATGAAGACCCCACAGGAATTAGAAGAGAAGGCACCCGATCGGGTGCCTTCTCTTTCGCTCAATAGATGATTTGCTGATCCGTATCATAAATAGGGGTAAAGCGGAGAATCAATATTAGTGGGGCGGGGTCCCGAGCGAAGTGGATAGGGCCGCAGGATCAACCGTCTTGTGCTGCATATTTCCACACGTCCGGATCGAATGTCACGTTATTTGACGGATCCAACTCCACGTGGGTTCTTCCGCGATCGTCAGTCAGCACGAGCAAGCGCGAGCCGATAATGGGGACGCGCTCGGCGCTGGTGCGCATGTGCGCTAAGACGACACATGTCCTGCCGTCGACGTTGTAACTTACCTCGACCGTGAATATTGGGAGATTGAAGAGCCATACGTTAGTAAAGTTCACGGCGGTCAGCGTTCCGATGAATGACGATCCCTCCATGCGGAGGCGCTCGATGTCCGCTTGACGCCGTCGGGCGTGGGCGACCGAGCCTGGTAGCCGCAGGAGCAAGATCGCGGTCCAGAGGGCACAGCCAGCTCCGACGACTGCGCCGAGCTCTGGCGGAATCGTTGGCGACGTTGCTATCGCTTCGAGGTTGAAGGGTCGCGATGGATCGCTTGTCAGCGTCCAGAGCAGGAGGATTGCTGCGACGACGACGAGTCCTCCTGTGAAAGCTAGCCTCGCGAACAGGCCGCCGATCCTGGTCTGTCCGAACTGCTCGACCGCCCTGGAGTACACTCCGCTCGTCACACCGATGGAGACGAAGAGCAGTACCACAGCGACGCTCACCGTGACCGGATGACCGAGGAATATGCTGATCGCCGGTGTCGGCGCTAGGCCGAGCAGGGCGCCGAACGGCACGGAGCCTGTTAGTGCCCACGGTGCAGCGGATGCGAGCAACCACGGCAGCAGTGGAGCCACTCGTCCTATGCGATGTCCCGGCTGGAGCGCAGTCATCCGTCCGTTCCTGTCCGTGGTGGAGAACAATGGTAGCGTCACGATGTGCTCTTGCTGCCCGTGCTTCTGTTGCCCCTCTTCTGCATCCCTCATCAACAACATAGCCCTCCCGAAGAATATTCTCGTAAAAATCATCTTCTCATTATCTTCATATATAGCGATACACACCTTCACGCCTGAAAAATTTTCTATATTTTACCACAAGAATGTCGTCCACTGTAGATACTCTATGTAAAAATATTTCTTGACTAAATTGTAGTTATAGACAACGCGCAGAACCGTACTACAAGTAGCGGCAAATAAATGGGTTGTTTGCGAAGGGGGTTTTTGTGGATAGTGGAATAGAGTGTGTTTTAACCTCTTCGAACTTCTGGTTTAAGGGGTTTTGTTTTGAAAAGAGATGAATATTTCTCCATATAATTTCACCATGTGATATCATAAAAGTGATGAGAAATGGAAAAATCTGATCGACAGTGCGTTACAGACGGTAGTGAAAACCGTCTGTTTTTATTTGATTAACTTGTGGACTACTTTATTGTTGAAAGGACGGTCTTTGAGTGACAAAACACAAGAAAAAAATGAAAAGGATCAACAAGATTCTCCTGACCGCGATAGGTGGCATTATACTTATCTTGGGTTCATTGGCGGGTTATATTTATTTCTTCATGCTTGAAAAGCCTGCTGAACCGGATAAATGGGCTGCTGCGGAGCGCTATGTCTGGAATAAGATCAAGTTTGACCAGGATGCACAAGTCATTTCTGCCGACGGTTCGGAATACTATTTACTTGCCAATAAGGGAGCAGCTGATGAAAATAAATTGATCATTTATTTTTCTGGGGGCGGTGTGGCCTGGGATGCGGTGACTGCCGCGCATCCGATCAGTCTGGGTAATGTAATGATGAACGGTAAGATCAAATATTACTTTCCGAACATTCCATTCTTTAAGGTAAGTACGCTGGGTGGCCTGTTGAAAAATAATAACCCTGACAATCCGTTCAAGGGTTGGAATATTGTATATATCCCTTATTCTACTGGTGATCTGCATATCGGGAATGTATTCAAGGAATATACGGACGCCAAAGGCAAGCCGTTCACAATGCGTTACAACGGTCAAGCCAATACGCGCGCAGCATTGGAATGGATTACAAGTTATTTCGCTGCGCCGGAGAAGATCCTTGTCGCTGGAGAAAGTGCCGGGGGATTCGGGGCTGCCTTTTGGGCGCCTGAGATTGCGAAACGCTACCCAGATGCCCGCATTTATCAATATTCAGACAGCTCTTACTTAAACACCGACCGCTGGCCAGATATTATTGATAACGAATGGAATGCCAACTTTGCAGCAACCTTTGGATATGAAGTCCACGGCGATTTGATCTCGTCCGTATTCACGGCGAACCGCAAGCTGCTCCCGAACAACGCGGTACTTTTGCAGTCCAATACACTTTATGATGAACTGCTGTTCGACTTTGAAAAGGATCTGAATGGTGACGTTTCGGATGACGGCGAATATGTGCATCGCTGGTCGGCGCGTATGCTGGAATCTGCCCGAGAGCTAACTGAAGTATTGCCAGGCTACTATTATTACATCACGGATTACGGTCTTAACGAGAAGACGGGCAGGACACCCCATACACTCTCCCCAGTAAATCATTTCTACAATGCCCAACAGGACGGGGTGAAGCTGATGAAGTGGCTGGACGATGCCGTGAATAAGGATGAATATTACTCCGTGGGGCGGCATTTTGTAGCAAAATAACTGAATCATCGATAACTAGGCCGCCGTGTATTTCGACGGCCTTCGGTGTATGTGTATGAGGCTTGATTTAGCTATTAGATCGGGTATAAAGGGTTGGCGGTCATGCGCCGCGGTGGATTTTTCGCCGATAGACCCGTTAAGCTGTACCATATCACAAATAACGCATTTTTTTGGTATAAAAGGGTGATAACCCTTCGGGAATAAGGTTTTTCTGGAGTTTCAGCAAAGTGCTAGTACTCTACGTGAACAGCAATACCCTTCTCCACAAGGCAGACAAGTCATTAAATTTCTTTTATACCTCTTTGCTCAAATACATTCATTACTTGTACCATAGCGCTGCATGCTTTTGGAAAACCAACATAAGCGGCACAATGAATAACAAGTTCAACGATTTCTTTTGGACTCATCCCCACATTGAGCGCTGCATTAAGATGAAAACCCATTTGCTCAAAAGCACCCTGCGAAATTAATGCTGTCAGCGTAATTGTTTCTCTTTGCTTATAATCCAATGTTTCTCTGGAGTAGATTTCTCCAAAACCAAACGAAACTAGAAAATCTGCAAAATCGGGATAGAATTTTTCGAACAATTCTATCGCTTTCAAGCCTGGTGCTCCAACCATCTCATTCAGAACTTCAATTCCCTTGTTATAGTGATCTGAATCTCTACTCATATTTATCCCCTCTTCATTGTTGGTGGAATTTCGAATGGATCAATCATAGCCTCAATAACAACCGTTCTATTTGCAAGTTTAGCTTGTTCTATCGCATCTGCTAGCTCCTCAGCATCGAAACATTTGAAAGAAAGAGCCCCCATGGATTCTGCAAACTTTTGAACATCTAACATCGTGTTATAAACAGTTCCCACAGCTTTTCCTAAGTGCAAAGTCATTCCTGTATCAACCATATCGATTTTGCCATTATTGAAAACGACAAAAATGACATTAGCACCGTAGTTTACAGCAGTAGAAATCTCAGTTCCATGCATAAAGGTGCATCCGTCCCCGGTTAAGCAAACAATCTTAGCTTTGGGATTTGAAAGCTTGGCTCCAATAGAATACCCTATAGCATGGCCCATTGTACCGAACACATCATCAAAATAAAAAGAACCGGGTATCTTGACGTCATAATATTTTATTGCGTAAAAAGTATGGCTTCCATCATCGCCAAAAATGATCGTATCTTCATCTAAAGCAGCACTCATTACTTTAACAGCTTCAACTGCAGACATTGGAGTTTTACTTTCAGTAGAAGGTTCTTTGATTTTATAATCATCCATATTAAAGGGCATTTTAGTTATTTCTTTGTAATTAAGTTTATCAAATAGCGCATTTAGATTTGTTTTAATATCACCAACAATAGGTAATGTTTCTACCTCAATAGTTTTACCTATGAAAGTTTGGTCAAAATCGAATTGAATGACGTTTTTCGGAAAATTGGAAGGTTTTAGACCGGCAATGGACATATCGGAAAGCTTGGTTCCAATGACGATCATCAAATCTAAACCGCATTCAACGTATGTACTAGATTCCTCAGTCCCCCCAAGACCGTATGCCCCCAATGACAAATGGTGATTACTCTCAAATACGCCCTTACCTCCTGGCGTGGTCATGACTGGAATGTTGAAAATCTCGGCTAACATTTTCACTTCTCGATATGCCCTGCTCGAATGTACGCCTTTGCCTAGAAAAATAACTTTTTTACCAGGACGATTTATTAAATCCTTACACTTATCTAAGTTTGGAGCAACAGGATAAATAACCTCAGGTAAGTCAATTTCAAATTCAGCTATACTTTCAGCTAAAACGTCTGCGGCTATGGATAGATGAACAGGGCCTTTAACTCCTGAGTAGGCTTTTTCTATGGCATGCTGAAAATAAGACTTAAAAGTATCCGCTCTTTCCACTCTGGCGCTAAACTTTGTCACAGGTTCAAACATTTTAACAATATCCGTTCCAAACATCGTTGAGTCTTGACCTAATGCTTTACCTGAATCTTTGATAGAAGGATGTCCAGTAATAAATAGAACAGGAAGATGAGATGCTCTTGCTTGACCGGCAGATGTCAAAAGATTAGTACCACCTGGACCCGATGTACCAATAGCAACGGCCAATTTATTAGTCATTAATGCATAACCAGCAGCCTCGAATCCAGCCCCCGACTCATGCTTGGACAATACGAACTCAATACCGTTATTATATAAATCAAGAATGAGTGGAGTGACTGGTTTGCCTGGAATGCCAAATATGTGGTTGATCCCCCACTTTTTAAAGTGGATTGCTAATATCTCGGAAATTTTTTTCATTTTAACCATCCATTTCGACTGAGTAATTGATTTTTATATCGTCATTCAGTTGATAAAACGACTTTTCAAAATCATCGACAGAAAGAGGCTTACTAAAATAATATCCTTGAATAACATCGCATTTTTTCATTTGTAAAAAATTGAGCTGATCTTTTGTTTCTACACCCTCTGCTACAACATCTAAATTTAAATTGTGTGCCATTGAAATAATTGTGCTAACAATATTTGAATCATTTTTATCCAACATGATGTCTCTGACAAAGGATTTGTCTATTTTTAAAGTATGAATAGGGAACTTCTTTAAATAATTCAAAGAGCTGTAACCGGTACCGAAATCATCAATACTAATTCTTACTCCTAAAGCGTTCAATTGACCCAAAACATTTATCGCACGCTCAACATCCATGGTCATCGTCTCCGTAATTTCTAACTCCAAATAATTAGGATCCATTCCGGTTTCAATTAAGGTATTGGAAATGACTTCAACTAAGTTATCCTTTAAAAATTGCTGTGAAGAAAGATTGACCGCTATTCTAAATTTAGGAAACCCCATTTCAACCCACCGCTTACTTTGATCACAGACCTCACTTAATACCCATTCACCAACTTGAGAAATTAATCCGTTTTCCTCTAAAATCGGAATAAATACATCTGGCGATACAATACCATAGTCTGGACTGTTCCATCTTAGGAGAGCTTCTGCTCCAATGATTTTCTTATTAATTAAGTCAACTTGCGGTTGATAGTACACGATAAATTCTTTATTTTCTAAAGCCTCTCTTAATGAAACTTCCAATGATAGTTTATCTTTTTCATTAGAATTGGACTTCATATTTGAATCGAATAGGGTATAATTATTCCTTCCCTTTGATTTCGACTTATACATTGCATTATCTGCGTAAACCATAAACGTTTCAGCGTCAGTCCCATCATTGGGATAGATTGCTATACCGATACTCGCAGTTACATGGAACTTGGAACCATTAATAGTGAAGGGAGTGTCAAATAAGTCAATAATTTGCTTACCTATGTGAGTAACTTCTTTTTGCCCATTAAGGTTATGAAATAAGAAAATGAATTCGTCTCCGCCCATTCTGAATACCTTTCCATTATCACCTAAAAATTGTGTCAGTTTACTGGAAACTTGCTTTAGTAATATATCACCATTGGAATGTCCAAAAGCATCATTAATCGTTTTAAAGTGATCTAAATCCAAGAACATAAGTGCCAAATCAATATTTTTGCCAGAAGTTAGAGATGAAGAAATATGATAATTTAATGTTTCATGAAGTGAGCGTCTATTTGGTAATGATGTTAATTCATCGTGATAGGCTAAATAGTTGTGCCGTTCTTCATTTAAATAACGTTCTGTAATATCTCTAAGTTGAGAGTATGAACCAATAAAATTATTTGTTTCATCATAGATGGGTTGAGCGTCGAATAAACAAACTACTTTTTGATTATCTACGGTTCTTAAAATCATTTGCACATTATCAAAACTCTGTTTGTTTTGTATTACTTGTTTCATGTGACTACTTACTAGACATTCTGGGTTGTGTTCACTTCTATCAACAATATTGGTATCTTTGTGAATACTGAATGTTTCGACCACAAAATCGTTTACTGAACTAATGATGCCATCAGCATTTGTGATGATAATGCCATTTCTATTTTTATTAACCATAATCTGATTTAACATATCTAGCTTTCTATTCTGTTTCCTAAGTAAAAGCTCTCTCTCAATAGAGTCAACAACTGTAGATAACATGGTTAAGAAAAATGGATTATGCAATTCAGTTGCAGTCATAATACATATACTTCCAAGTAAATTGTTGATATCTGTGTAATGAAAGGCCACTCCATAGCACGCTGAGTCATGAAGGATCGTATGGAAATGATTTGAACCTATGATTTGAACCGGGTGGCATTGTTGAAGAGATAAGCTCACGACATTCGTACCCATATCTTCTTGAGTAAATTGTGCGCCTACTTGTATACCTAATTGTTGAATTGTTTTTTTTATGGTTTCATCGCCAACCATATGTAGCAAATATCCATTTTCGTCAGATATTACAATTATTATAGGTGTTCCGCTTAACGAGTTTAAAATCTTTTTTGAGAAAAAATCAACAACGGATAAAATTTCACTATACGTGTTTCTTTTTTTCAACAATTCTTGTTCTGACATAGAACGTTTCGGTATTCTAATTTCATTTGGATCCATTCCTGCCTCAATACATCTCCGCTTAGACTCAACAATATAGTCCTGTTCATGATTCAGTTGTGTCATTATAATCACCACCGTTAATTTTTAGCTTTTTATTTAACGTGAATCCATGAACTCTACTTCATGAAATACATAGAAGCTATCAATTTTACTGTTTTTAAACATCCGAGACATAACCAGTTTGTGAGTGAATGCAGAATCTATTTCTAGTAATCATATCTTCCATTGTTATTCGACAAAAAGAGACATTACCCTGCAACAATAAATTTAGGACTT
This sequence comes from Paenibacillus terrigena DSM 21567, assembly GCF_000374845.1. GTDB lineage: Bacteria > Bacillota > Bacilli > Paenibacillales > Paenibacillaceae > Paenibacillus_K > Paenibacillus_K terrigena. The sequence goes on from NZ_KB895412.1 coordinate 74,165, forward strand.
TAGCAATAATTGATATTGCAGTTAAGGTTGCCTAACTTTATTTCGTTAGTTAAGTTAGCGCAATGGTTCTCTGAGCTGAGTAGATGAACTTCGAGAAGGTGTCGCTTAGTGTTTAATGGGTATTTACATACAATAACGGCCCATCCGCCAAGTTATTGGCGAAACAGGAACCATTAGCTCCTGCACCGCCTTTTTGCTTAAAGCAGTTAAGCCCCTTTATTATGAAGTGACCCTATAAATTTCGCCGTTAGACCCGTTACGCTGAACCGTATCATAAGTAGGGCGAAATTTTTACATTGACCTCCTTCTAATCGTTGTCCAACAGTGCATACTGAACCACGCTGCCGAATACTTAGTATGGTGCTGACGCCTTTCATAATGCATAATAAGTGGAAGGGAAGGGGGAGTGATTTGTGCCGAACATTAAGGTGCTTATTGCCGACGACAATTCATTCATTCGCGAAGGGCTGAGAATTATTCTAACCACGTTTGAAGGATTTGAGGTTGTGGCCACGGTTCAGAATGGACAGGAGGCTGTTGCCTATTGCGAGCGGCATGAGGTCGATGTAGCGCTGCTTGACGTGCGAATGCCGGAAATGAACGGAGTGGAAGCGACCAAGCTGATCGTCGAGCGTACAGCAACAAGGCCGCTGATTTTGACGACGTTTGATGATGACGAATATATAAGGGATGCAATTACATACGGGGCCAAGGGCTATTTGCTGAAAAATAACAACCCCGAGCGGATCAGCGATGCGATTAAAACCGTGTATTACGGTCATAATGTGCTGCAGGATACGGTATTAGACAAGTTGAAATCGGATGTTGCTGGGGGAAAGACGGTGAAGGACACAGAGCCGCCCGCACTTAACCAAGGGCCCGGGATCGACAAGAGCCTCTTTACGGAAAGAGAACTGGATATCATGGCGCTGATCGCCAAGGGACGGACAAACAAGGAAATTTCCAAACAGATCTATATCTCTGAGGGCACCATTGCCAATCACGTTACTTCTATATTAGGCAAGACGGGCCTCACGCACCGCACCCAAATCGCCATTTACTATTTGACAGGTGAATTGACCTGATGAGCGAACCAAGAGATGCATCGGAACTATTGAAGATCGGCTATAAAGTGGCCCTACTTGTCTTTACAGTCGGCCAATCCCTATCATCTGAAACGAGCATAACGCCCTGGTATATTTTATCCGTATTATTATATCTAAGTACGAACCTGCTGTTTTATATGTTGAAAAAAGAGAGCTTTCGCCTCCTCGTCGCTGTGCTATCCATAGGAATAGCTATCGCCATGTTCCAGGATCATCCGCTGGTGATTTTGCTGCTTCCGGCTCATCTTTATGAGTTGGCGTCAATCTTTGTCGGTAAACAAGGAATTGCGTCGTCCCTCCTCATGATGATCCCCTTATTACTCGTGCCACGGCAACTAATGCTTCTCTACATACTCATTGCGGCAGTGACTCTGATCTATTTTTCCACACTAAAGTTATACGATAACAAGCTGCGCGGACAGCACTCCGAACTGGAGCGAATGCGCGGCGATCTTGAACGGGTGCACACTCGGCTGCAGGAAAATAACGAGTTTCTGCGGCAAGCGGAATATACGCTTAAGCTGGAGGAGCGCAACCGATTGTCCCAGGACATCCACGATAACATCGGACACGCGATGACCAGCGCACTGATCCAGATGGAGGCGGCAAAGCGTTTAATCAAGATCAATTCAGACCAAGCGTCGTTGCTGCTGGACAATGCTATCCATATATCGAAAGAGGGCATCGAAAGCATTCGTTTCGATCTGAAGAAGATGAAGCCGCCTACGGAACAGATGGGCGTCAACCGGATGAAATTGTTCATTGATGAATTTTCGGACAAATACCCGATCCGTACGGCATTTACCTATGAAGGAAATATGGATTTCATCTCGCCGATCCATTGGAAGATCATCCAAGATAATATGAAAGAGGCATTCACTAATATGATGAAGTACGCCGGAGCTACCGCGGTTTCAATCCATGTTCAGGTGCTACCTCTACTAATTAAGGCTACAGTTACTGACAATGGCCAAGGGAAAGGAAAGATCGTGAAGGGACTCGGTATTATTGGAATGGAGGAAAGGGCGGCGACAGTAGGAGGAAAGGTCATTGTCGACGGTTCGCGGGGGTTTTCGGTCACAACGTTAATACCATATACCCCATGAATGTTTGAAGGGTGATAACATGAATAAATTCATGGGAAGAGGATGAACTTGTGCACTTCTGCAAGGACGTCCTTTTTTTGTACGATAAGAACATCAGAAACGGACATAACGGGAGGGTGAAACAACGGTGAACATGCTGGAAATCAAACAGTTAACGAAAAAATTCGGAGAATATACCGCCGTGGACAATTTATCGCTATCGGTGCAAGAGGGAGAAATTTTCGGGTTTTTGGGCCCTAATGGCGCAGGCAAGAGCACGACGATTCATATGGCTACTTCCTTGCTCTCCGCGACGAAAGGTGAAATCGAGATCATGGGCCGGAATATCACCAAGCACAGTAGGTTTGCGAAGCAGGCGATCGGCTTCGTGCCACAGGATTTAGCGATCTATGAAGATATGACTGCTTATGAGAATGTACACTTTTTTGCCGGGCTATATGGATTAAGAGGAGCAGAGCTGAAACGCAGCGCAATCGAAGCCTTGGAATTCGTAGGCCTTGCTGATCGGCAGGGGAGCTATCCGAAGAGCTTCTCAGGTGGAATGAAGAGAAGGCTGAATATCGCCTGCGCGATTGCTCACAGACCTAAGCTGATCATAATGGATGAGCCGACGGTGGGTATCGATCCGCAATCCCGCAATTATATCTTGAACTCGGTTCGGAAGCTGAATCGAAGGGGCAGTACAATCATTTATACGAGTCATTATATGGAGGAAGTTGAAGAAATCTGCTCGCAGATCGCGATTATCGACCATGGGAAGATCATTGCGGAAGGGACGAAGGCAGAGCTTAAGGCGATTATTACGAATCAGAAAAATATTAGCATTACAGTTCGATCGACCGAACGTCTTCCGATGGAACAGTTGAAAAGCATTGTCGGTGTGAACACGGTCGAAGCGGCGGAACAGACGATTAACATCAGCTCCGCTGTAGAAATCAACAACTTAAATCCAATCATTCAGCTGCTTGTGGCAAGCGGCGTGGAAATTCGCGGCGTGGAAGCACAGGAGCCCAGTCTGGAGACCGTGTTCCTGACTTTAACCGGCCGAACGCTGCGAGACGAGTAATCAAGGGTCATATTACGAATACGAAAGAGGAAGGGGGCGGGACGAATGAACATTCTGCGGATCGCCGGGAAAGAATTGAAGGTATTTAGGGATATCAAAATGCTGCTGTTTATGTTGGCGACACCTGTCCTGCTGATGCTCATTTTGGGAACGGCGCTCTCCGGTAATTTCCACGGAACCGTGAAGGTCGATCCGATACGCGTGTTATATAGCTATAACAGTACTAGCAGTGCGGTAGGGAAGCAATGGGAGGCTTTTCTGCTGGAAGCGAAGGCCTCCGGCATTCGCTTCGAGGAGGCCACAAGCAGAACGGAAACGGACGTCGTCAAGGATGTGCAAAATGGTCTTTATACGGGTTATGCGCGGATCGCTGATAAGGGAATCAGCTATTACGGCAACAGCGGAAGCGGGAAGGAAAATGGTATCGTTCAGGGCCTATTGGCGGCGTTAGCGGATCGCTATAGATTGACGATAACAGAGACCGGCCTTTCCGCATCAAATGGAAATTATGTGACCGAAGCCTCGGTCGATGCGGTTAGACAGCCTGGGGGCTTGGACTATTTTGCCGTTGCGGTGACAACCATGATCATCCTGTACAGTGCATTAACGGCTGGGCAATTAATCGAAACGGAAAGAAGCAGGCATACCGATCTCCGTCTGTTGGTATCACCGGTCACGAAAGGAGAAATTTTCGCAGGGAAAATCGTCGGGACACTCGTGCTTAATGCAATATTTGTCGCGATTATCGTGCTGCTCAGCAAATATATGTTCGGCGCGAATTGGGGAGAACATCTGTGGCTTGTTTTCCTTGTCTTATTAACTGAAATTGTATTGGCCCTCAGCCTTGGACTCGGCGTAGGCTATTGCCTGAAGGGCAACGCAGCTGGAAGTGTACTTATGATCGTTATCCAAGCGGCGGCGTTTGTGGGAGGGGCTTATACGCCGGTCGATCAAACGACGGGAATGATGAATTTCCTTTCCCGATATTCCCCGTTGCATTGGTCTAATGATGCTATTTTGCAAATTATTTATGCGGGGAACCTTATGGCGGCGCCTCCGGCCATGATGCTTAACCTGGGATGTTCGATACTGCTGCTTGCCCTGGCAATTGTCCTAATGAGAAGAAGGGAGGGGTTGTAATGAGAGAGATGATCTGGGTAGTCCGCAGGATGGCGTTAAGCACGGTCAAAAACTATAAAATAATGCTGTTATATTTATGCTTACCGGTTCTTGGCATAGCGTTGGCTTCGTCAATCTACAGCGGCTCCGAAGAGAGCCCTTTGAGAGTCGGCGTGGTCAATCACGACGACGGTCAGGCGGTAACTGTGGATATGGTGGAGTATATCCGCAAGCTTGATCAGGTGGAAGTCCGGGAAGTGCGGACGGAGGAGGCGGAGGGGCTCCTGGCGAGTGGGAATATAGATGCGGTGTTAACATTCCCTAAAGGGTTTGCAGGTAGTATGTTGTCCGGCCAACCGGCAAACGTCGGCCTGACATCCGTTCAAGGCTCGCAAGTCACAGCTTATATCAAGTCGTATTTGAATGCATATATCGGGAATCTCTTGTCCATCGGCCGATCGTCCAGAGGGGAGCAGGCAAAGTTCGACCAGATGTACAAAAGCTATCTTCAAGCAGAATCCGGACTCTCGGTCGAAACGGTGGAGGATCGCTCCGTTCAGCACCAAAAGTCGGCTCAAACGGTAGGCTACCTGGTCGTGCTCATGCTGTTCTCAGCCGTCAATTTGTCCGGGATGATTCTGAAGGAAAAAGAAAACCGGACCTATTTCCGAGTGTTTGCCGCACCGGTGACGGGTCGCGCATACGTGGCAGCTAACATCATTGTGAACGTTGTCGTCATGCTGATCCAGATTGCTGTGACTTTAGTGGTTATGACCCGGTTCTTTCATATTGATTCAGGAATACCGGTTCTTCAAATGTTCTTGCTGCTTGGTCTGTTTGCCCTGGTGGCGGTCAGTCTGGCTTTGGCCATCATAGCGTTCTCGTCAAGCTCAATGGTGGCGGGCGGGATACAGACTATGGTCATTATTCCGACCTGCCTGGTGGCTGGATGTTTATTTCCGATCACAACGATGCCAGCGTTAATGCAGCAAGCCGCCCATTTTCTCCCGCAATACTGGCTATTGGATACGGTCAGTCGGCTGCAGCAGGGAGAGCCGCCATCCGGCGTGCTGTTGAATCTGGCCATTCTACTCGCCTTTGCGCTCGTCCTAGCATTAACAGCCGCTTATAAATTCGGAAGAAACAGAGAGATGCACTCGTTTATTTGATATGATTGCCTACAATCGGACGTTTTCGATGTCTGTTTGATGAAAAATATAGTAAACCAAAATGGAGTCAACCTTATTGGTTGGCTCCATTTCGATTACGCTTGCTTATCGTTAGCAAGGGGAAACTTTAGAAGGTACTGGCTTTACTCGTATCCGGACACCAGCGGGATGAGCGATAAAAACGGATCAAGATATCAACTGCTTCTTCCGTTCGCAGATGGGTGAGTGCTTCCGCTGCATAAGCTCTGACGTAACGGTCATTGCTGTAAAGCGCTTGCTCCAAGGAACGGACAACTTCTTGTACATAGCCTGATTTACCTATGCGAAGCAGGGAGAGCGCTGCCGTATATCCGATTTTATTGGTAATGTAGGTCTGAGATGCTGCGTAATTCACCGTCTTATTCGCTTGTGAAGCATCGTTAGTTTCGCATTTTAGAGAATCCATCAATACATTTGCTAATGCCGAACCTGCCTGTTCACCAGTATGTTTGATCATACCTAATGATTCAACGGCATTTCGACGAACCCATTCGCTCTCATCCTGTAAGCTTGCGATAAGTGAGGATACCACTTCACCCTCGGATGATCCGATCATCCCGAGTACAAAGATCGCCAACGCCCTGTGCTTATCATCCTCATGCTTCATAACACGAAGAAGCTCGGGAATTGCCTCGATGCTAGCACCTTGCAATCCATATGCAGCCCGTACTGCTGTCAGGTTCGATCCGTTAATGATTTGCCCGATCAGTTCCTCGATCCCTTGTATACCAAGTTGTCCAAGCTCATAGGCTGCATTCAATGAGGTGATCTCCTCCTCTGCCTCAAGCTCTTGCCGTAATGCCAACAATCGCTCTTCACTTATTGTGCCAGCTTGCTTTGCTGATTGTTCTCCGCGAAGCCAATCCCATACATCTTGCCATAAATTCAAGTGGATTGCTGGCGTTCCTTCCGGCACAATCATCTCACTGCTCTGATGATTCCAGGTCGGAATCTCCGGTGCGCTCAATCTGAGAAATTGAAACTTAAGCATATAACGATCTAGTTCGGATACATTAAGCGAAGCTTTATGCCACAAGTCGAAATGCACGAGTACCATAGTGCCCGCTTTCCCTGTGGGAAGCAGTGTCTCACCCCGGTCGCCGAGAAATTTTTCGTAGTATTGGGTGCCTGGCATGATTGCAGTAGGTCCTAAATCTTCGGTAATATCGTGGGTGTAATAGAAGATCATCGCCCACCAAGGTCGATGGCTGCGCATGGAAGACCAATAGCCGTCTTTATGCCATTGCCCGCCACCTGGCGTCGCATTTCCCGGTTGGTTGTAATGACAGTGGCGATGTGGATGCATGTAATAATCAGAACCTAGTACACTGCTTAAGGCTCCCTTGACGGTAGGTGTATCGAAAAGCTGCTGTATGTCCGGAACACGGGGTAGTATATTGTTTCCAGGATTGCCCTCATTATGCATAACGTAATTGATTTGGTTCATGATGCTCTGATGAAGCTGTTGAGGAATATCGTTCTGAAGTACAAGATAGCCTTTCGTAATATATTGCATCATTTGCTCATCAGTCAACAAATAGTTACTTTCTAACATGGTAGTACCTCCTTGGAGATCTATCTACTTTCTTCTAAATGTTACAACGCAATGAAATTTTTGTATTTGCAAAATCGTCAATTATTTATACAATCGTCATATCAATTATTAAATTTTTGAACAAGGTGGTGATCGTCTATGGATTTCGCCAACTTACATCCTTACGTGTACTATGCAACCAGGTATCCATTCTCCATGGGGCAGTCTGCCAACAATCGGATCTGTTATGCCTCCTCACTTTATTTGATCAGTGAGGGAAAAGGTGTCATTCATACGTGTGGTCGTACTTATGAAGCAACAGTTGGCTCTCTCGTGTACATACCAGCAGGGCAGCCCCATCATTGGGTTGCCGACAAAGAAGACCCGATGGTCCACATCTGCTGCTATTTCGACTGGTCATACATAGATCGTCGGGTCGAGTTCATCGATCCTAGTAGGATTTGTTATGATGAATCTACTCTTGTTCCAGCTTTAATCGGACCAGCTTTCCCCTTTTCTTTACCCGAGCATATGAATGTCGAGAATCTACGCTTGTGGATAGATTACTTTGAAAAGTTTTATATCGAAAATAAATATACAAATGAGCGGACGTTCGTTCGCAGCTTAAAGGTGCAGAGCAATTTCCAGCAGTTTATCGAGTTTTACCTCACATTTGCGCTGAAAGAGGAGCATATCCCCAATCTTCGCATGTCCAAGTTGCTCGAGCGATTGGATCAGGACTTGATACAAGGCAGTCTGCAGCCTTTGGAAGTCTATTACAGAGAGCTACGCATAAGCCGTGGTTACTTTTTTGAATTGTTCAAACAGGCAACTGGATTGCCACCTACACAGTATGTCACCCAATTCAGAATTAATCGGGTGAAGGACGACCTCCTATTTACGAATCTGAGCATTACTGAGATCGCAGATAAGCATGGTTTTTCATCTTTGCATTATTTTTCGAAGCTATTCCGCAAATTAATTGGACTATCACCACGGGAATACCGAGAAGAGAACAGCGAAGTGTGATGACGAAGCTTCCCCTAAGAAATTGGCAAAAGACCGCCCCTTATAAAATACTCGAATCGGGATTAGTGCCGCTTGATACCAAATGAATTATTCCAAGACAATACCTATGTAATTAAGGAAACATTAGATTAACGTAAAGCGTCTAAATAATATAATCGTTCTAGAAGGAGAAGAGGGCAGTGAAAGTAAAAAGAAGTTTGCGAGTGTTACTTCCAATTTTGGGGGCGTGTACGATTTTTGTCGGAACTGCTGTGGCTAGCAATTCTGTTGGTCTGTTCGTTAATGATAAAGCGCTGAGTCCTAAAGAAACTAAACTTGATCATTCGGTAAACATTCAAACAGGAATTACAAAGGATATGGTTGAAGATTGGATACGAAAGCAAGGCAATGAAAAGAGGGACTATTATTTTGATGGTTTATCCTTTGAAGAAATGAATGTAGATGGGGATTCCGAACCAGAAGTACTTGTGCGAATTGATGGAGGGGTACATCTTGGTGATTTCTTCATCTTTGACAAACAGTCCAACGGTTCATATAAATTAATCTTTGAGAAACCGTGGCATGTCGAATCTTGGAACATTGAGAATTTTCGAGCTGACGGAATGAATCCTTTATTTAATATCGTCACACGCACAGGCGGAACAGGTGCCGATGTTAGAGAATCTCATCTAATGTATATGAACGATTCTGGAGTATGGACAGAAGCTTGGAAAGGTACTCTTAAAGACCGCTCTGTATTTCAAGGTAAATATCATGTTGCCATGGGTAGTTACCAGTTCAATGATGATAATGGGGAACTTTTCTATTGGCAGACCGAAATGGACGCATCCTTAGAGGACAACAAGCAAGAGGGAGACTCAAAGACCACGATGAAGATTTTTAATCTTCAACAGGGAAAGTTTATTGAGAAGAAGTGAGCATCTAACGAAACAGTCATCAGGGGGAATGATCGTCATGAAGAAACGTATTGCTGTAAGCTTATTTATTTTTATTTTTGTCCTAAGTTTGGCCCTTCCAGGACAAGCTTCGATGGAAGCGTTTAGCCAAGAATCGATTATTAAAGATGGAAATCTCGAAAAAGCGATTCGTTCATGGATAGTTAAAAAAGACGATGAACCACTTACCAAAGCGGATTTAGAATCTCTCACCGTTGTATCTTTATCAGGTAAAGGAATTAAAGATCTGCAGGGATTGGAGTATGCCGTCAATATCACGGATCTCGATTTAGGCATTAATGAAATTACTGATCTTACACCGCTAAAGAAACTCTCAAAGATCCATACTCTCAGCCTCAAAGCAAATAAAATTTCATCGATTGAGGAATTGTCAGCTCTGAAGGAGATGAAATATCTAGAAATAAGCTGGAATCAGGTCTCATCCCTGGATGTAGTGAAACAATTGCCTCGTCTAATTGAGTTGGACGCCGACCACAATCAAATTTCGAATGTTCAAGCACTCTCTAGTGCCGCAGAATTAGCGTATTTGAAAATGAGCGACAACGCGATAGAAGACATAGTTCCCCTCGGCAACATGAAGAAGCTGACATATCTTAATGTGTCTTACAATAAGATTAAGGATTTATCGCCGCTACGGAAGCTATCCAAAAGTCTGACGTATCTGGGGATTAGCGGAAACCGGGTTACTGATCTTAAGCTGCTAGAAGGATTCAACAATCTCGAAGGTCTCTCTGCCAACAACAATAACATCGAGAGTCTTGCCCCTTTAGCGAAATTAACTAACTTGTCTACATTGGATCTATCCTCCAACGAGATTAAAGATTTAGACCCGTTAAAACAATTGAACAAGCTAGATATCCTCTACTTGGATAACAACCGAGTGTGGAATTTGGAACCGTTAAGAAATTTGAAATCCCTAAGAATTCTAAATTTGAACAATAACCGGGTATGGGATCTGGAGCCGATTCAAAATAATAGTTATGACTTTCATTGGGATACGGGGGCAGAACGCTACGGACTGCAGTTGAACGATAACTACTTGGACTTAAGCCAAGGAACCCAAACCTATAAAATATTTAACAAATTGAATGCGGATCGTTATGGTATTATGTCTCAGCGTAAGACTCAACGCTTGATGATCGGCAGCAAGACAGCCTATGTGGGCGACAGTATCTACAATATAACAGCAGCGCCATTCATTCAGATAGGCCGTACCTACGTACCTATTCGTTTCATTTCCGAGAAACTTGGGGCAAAGGTGAATTGGAACCAGAGTACGAAAGAGGTAACGATTCAAAAGGACGGTAAAACGATTCGTTGGTCTGTGGGGAATAAGCAAGTTAAGATAAACCAGCAAACTGTGATGTCCGACGCTCCTTTACTACTGAGAAATAACAGCGCTTTTGTTCCTATACGCTTTGTGTCGGAGCAGCTTAATACTTCTGTTGAATATTTAGGTAGCAAAAAAATGGTTATCATATTTGAGAATAAGACCGCATAAAGAATTCAATCTAGGGCGCATTGATCTAATAGATCAAGCGTCTTCTTTTTGTGTCAGATTGTATAATTCTACGGACCTTTCTTGAGAGAATATATGATAACGTAAATTAAATGAATTTCATACTAATGAAATTATTTCATTATATATTGAATGTTTCTCTTATATATATTACATTATTCATAAATATGAAATTTAGGGTGAAGTAATGAATATAGGAATGGAAATAAAGAAATTAAGGACTGAAAAAGGAATTACTTTGAAAGAGTTAAGTGAAAAAAGCGAACTATCTGTTGGATTTCTGTCTCAATTAGAAAGGGGGCTTACGACCATAGCCGTTGATTCACTTGAAAAACTAGCTGATATTTTGGAGGTACATTTAACACACTTTTTTGATTATCCACTTAAAAGGAAAGATATGGTTCTAAGAAGTTATGAACAAGAAATAATGGACGCAGAAGGTGGTTTTATTAAATATAGTTTAAGTACAAATTTGGAAAATAAACAACTTGTCCCAAGGCTTATAGAAATTCTTCCTCAAAGGAAAGATGAAGAAATATTATCCTATAAGCATGAGGGAGAAGAGTTCATTTATGTATTAGAAGGTATATTAACAGTCTACATAAATGGTACGAGGCATGAAGTATATCCTGGTGACAGTGTTCATATGGACTCAAATATTGACCACAATTGGGCTAATTATACGAATAAAAAGGTCAAGCTTATCGCTGTTAATACGCCTAATTATATCTACAATAGTCGGGTTAACAATGGATAAATTTATATTATACCTAATCGGTTCTTTTTTTGTAATCGGAGCTATTGATTATATTACCGGAAATCATTTGAAACTGGGTGGGAAATTTGAGGAAGGCATAAAGACCATGGGGGCTCTAGGGATTGGCATGATAGGAATAATTTCTTTAGCCCCTATATTTACAAATTTTCTGTCCGCTGTGATTATTCCAATCTGTAGCGTGCTTCATTTAGATCCTTCTATCGTTCCTGCAGCATTGTTAGCTGTAGATATGGGGGGCTATCAAATCGCTAATAAGCTAGCATTGACAACGGAAATGGGGGCATTCTCAGGGATTATCATCGCATCTACATTAGGAGCCACAATTAGTTTTTCAATCCCGGTCGCGTTAGGGATGCTCTCTAAAGAGGATGAAAAATATTTCTCTAAGGGTGTGCTGGTTGGAATTATTACTATACCGATAGGATGTCTTGCAGCAGGCATATGGCAAAAAATAAATTTCGGCATATTAGTATGGAATCTGGCACCTATATTTGTTTTTGCCATTATTTTAGGGGCCGGATTACTGAAAGTTCCTCATGTTTTTATAAAAGTTTTTAATGGTTTTGGAAAGCTTATCATGAGTTTGAGTATTGTTGGATTACTTTTACAAGGTATAGATGTGATATTTGGCGTAAAGCTTGTCTCAGGATTAACACCCCTATCTGAATGTACAATTATTGTAGGCAAAATCGCATTGGTCTTAGGTGGAGCATATCCTATGCTAGCATTTATTAATCGAATTTTTAAAAATAGTTTTGAAAAAATAGGGGAGAAATTTGGAATTAATTCCGTATCAGTAGCAGGCATTCTAGGAAATTTGGCTAGTAATCTGTTGATATTTGGAACATATAAAGAAATGAACCCTAAAGGAAAAGTGGTATGTGCTGCCTTTGGAGTAAGTGGAGCATTTGTATTTGGTGGTCAACTTGGCTTCGTGTCAGGAGTAGCCCCTGAAATGTTAGGAGCGTTTATCATATCAAAGCTTTCAGCCGGAATCATTAGTATCGTACTAGCCGTATGGCTGTATGATCGGGAAAGTAAAGAATTTAACCTTAAGAAAAATGGAGGTATTCGTAATGAGTATCAGGGATAGGGTCGCAAAGTTAAGGCAGCTAATGAAAGAAAATCAAATGGATGCTTATATTATTCCCAGTTTTGATGCACATCAGAGTGAATATGTAGCAGAACATTGGAAATCTAGACAATGGATATCAGGATTTACAGGGTCTGCAGGTACTGTAGTTATTACATTAGAGGATGCTGGGCTATGGACAGATGGCAGATACTATATTCAAGCTGAAAAGCAGCTTGAGGGATCAGGAATCAGATTGTTTAGAATGATGGATCCTGGGGTACCCTCTTATACCAAATGGCTAGCAGATGTTCTTAATGAAGGAAGCATTGTGGGCTTTGATGGAAATGTTTTTTCATTGGATATGGTTAAAAAGATGGAAAAAGATCTACGAGCAAAGAGAATCGAATTAAAAATGAATCAAGATTTCATTGGTGATCTGTGGGAAGATAGACCGGAGATTCCTAAAGGATCAATTTTTACTCATGACGTAAAATATGCAGGCAAATCGCGAGTAGAAAAATTAAACGAAGTAAGAGAAGAAATGAAAAATATAGGAGCCAATTATTATATTTTAACTTCCCTTGATGACATTGCATGGCTTTTGAATATAAGAGGGGCCGATGTGCCTAACAATCCAGTTGTCATAGCAAATGTAATCGTAGCAGAACATAAATGTTATTTATTTATTGATTCTTGCAAGGTTCCCACTTTGGTTAAAGCAGAACTGGAGGCTGAAGGAATCGAGTTAAAAGCGAATCATGAAATACAAACATTCTTGGAGAATCTTCCAAGCGGAGATGCCATTATGTTAGATTCGAATAAAACAAATATCAGGTTACATCATGCCATAAACAGTAATACAAAGAAAATTGAAAGTCCTGACATCACGACGAATTTAAAAGCTATTAAAAATGAAGTTGAGATAAAAAATTTAAAATGGTGTGAAATAAAAGATGGTTTAGCCATGGTGAAATTTATAAAGTGGCTAAAAAACGTTGTAGATAAAGAAGAAATTACAGAGATTGCTGCAGAAGAAAGATTAGAAGATTTCAGAAGGGGGCAGGATGGATTTGTTGGACCTAGCTTTGATACGATAGCAGGTTATCAAGAGCATGCTGCGATGATGCATTATAAAGCCAATAAAGAAACGCAATTTACACTTAAGAATGAAGGTCTTTTCTTAATTGATTCCGGCGGACAGTATTATGATGGCACAACAGATATTACACGAACAATTGTGTTAGGACAACTTACCGATGAACAAAAGAGAGATTATACTTTGGTGTTAAAAGGATTTATTGCATTAAGCTCAGTCAAATATTTATATGGAGCAACAGGCTCTAACTTAGATGTTTTAGCAAGACAACCCATCTGGCAGTATGGATTGGACTATAAATGCGGGACAGGACATGGGGTAGGTTTTTTCTTGAATGTTCATGAAGGGCCACAAAGCATACGAAATAATAATCATGTTACATTAGAAAAAGGCATGATTATTACGAATGAACCGGGAATATACCTCGAAGGTCAATATGGAATTAGAATTGAAAATATGATGTTAGTCGTAGAAGACGAGAAAACAGCGTTTGGTCAATTTATGAAGTTTGAAGCCATCACGTATTGCCCTATTGATTTAGCCGGTATCCAGATGGATATGGTAACAGAGAGCGAAAAACAATGGTTAAATAATTATCATCAAGAGGTATACACAAAGCTAGCTCCTTATTTAAATGAAGAAGAGAGCGTATGGCTAAGGGAAGAAACTAGGGAAATATAAATAGGTACTGCCGAATACTACTAGTCACGGAGAACCGTACCACAAGTAGGGTGAAAAATTTGAGTGTAAGAGGGCCTGAGGCCTGTAAGCATGATGAATGATAAGAATTCCAAGCCCTTAAATTGAGTTAGGGGCTTTTTTATATAGGAAATAAACGATAATGTTTCCATCTTGTGGTATGATTTTGCTAGTAACAATTATGTTTCATTATGATAGCTATTGAACGCAAAGCGAAGACCTATACTAGGAGAGTGACATAGGCTATACAACCATATCAACTTCTATCTGAACTCCTATCCCGAATAGAAGAAAATGTTTCTGGTACGAGCGAGACAGAATATCTGAATGATCTCCCGGTCTCCACGGTTCATTTGCGTCGGCTTTTCAAGTTCGCTTTCGGCGTGCCGCTACAAAGCTATATTCGCTCTCGAAAGCTGGCCGTCAGCTTAGAGAATTTGATGCAAACGGAGAAGCGGGTCCTCGACATTGCCATCGAATGCGGTTATGAACATGAACAAACCTACATACGCGCGTTTAAACGCGAATATGGGATAACGCCAGGCGAATGCAGGGAATCCGGCAAAAACATTCACGTAACGCCTCCTCTGCATCTATTTCCAAAGAACGATGTTTGCGGAAATATGGTATACGGGCCGGATCTGGTCATGATTCCATCCTTTCATGTCATCGGGCGAATGTATCAAATTGAGATCGTTGAAGCGCCGACCCAAGCGCCCGAAGCTGCCAAACAGTTCTGGTGGGACAAGCGGCATCATGTGCCTAATCCGGTGGAACCCAATATCTATTACGGTCTAACGAGGGCACCTGATCCATCGCTTAGCTGGACGTACTATCTACCGTCTATGCGTGTAACGGATCTGAACGATATTCCTGACGGCTTCACAGGCGACACCGTCCCAGCTACCATGTGCGTCGGCTTTCGCTATATTGGGAACCATCATTACGAGGAGATTAGCGAACTACGCGCAGAGGCGCTGTACACTGCCATCGATAGGCTTGCCAAGGAGCACAACGGGAGATACGAGCTTCTGGATAGCGAATTCTTCTTCGAAAAAATTGATACGGATGCATATGATGGGGAGTATTGCCAAATGGAATGGTTTGCGCCCATCAGGGTGAAGAACACTTAAGATGATCAAAAAAGTCCATTGAGCTTGCCGCGATTGAGGTATGCTCTTTTTGTATTCATAAATAGATGGTTGTACGAAAAGGAGAGATAGTTATAAATTATAACGAAGTTGTTGCAATCGGAGATACCTATTTACTTACAGTCGTATCAGAGTTGTTCGGATTAGAAGGCTATGAAATCCAGCGGATTCCGGCACATGATGGAGGGCGAAATGTCGTTTATACCTGTGAAAAAGAGGGCGAGGGCGCTAAAATACTTCGAATCGCTTTCTTACCAGACAGGTGTCGAGAAGATTTCCTAGGCGAAGTGGAATTTGTTCGGTATCTATTTGAGCACGGAGGTAGTGTCTCAAATGTCATCAGCTCCCGGAATGGGAATCTACTGGAGGAGATCACCCACAATAACCACACCTTTTTTGTCTGCCTGTTTGAAAAGGCCAAGGGCAAACTGCTTGTAGAAAATAATTATCGGTACCGAGAAGGGGCTCCAATTACCGAATATTATTATAACTGTGGCAAGACCCTGGGGAAACTGCACCACATATCGAAAGGATATACGCCTGTCCATCGCCGGTATAGCTTTTTTGATAAATATAATGCTGAATATATCGATAAACTGATCCCCGGCTCCTTATCCCTGCTTAAGGAAAAGCTGGTAGAGCTCCTTAATACTTTAAAAGGATTGGACAAGAATCAGGAGACTTTCGGTATGATCCATTTTGATTATAACGATGGGAATTATTCGATAGATTTTGATAACGGGCAAATAACGGTATATGATTTCGATAATTCTTGTTACTGTTGGTATATGTTTGACTTGGCCAGTCTCTGGTCAAGCGGAGTGGGCTGGATACAATTTGAACCCGATGCCGGCAAACGCCAACAGTTTATGGATGATTATTTTACAACAGCCCTCGAGGGATACAGATCTGAGACCAGGATCGAAGATTCAATGCTAGAAAATTTACCCTTATTTATCCAAGTAAACCTCATGGAGAATATTATAGATGCATTCGAGGTAATGCGGAACAATGGCGAAGAGCCGGAGTGTGATGAGAGAGTGTCGTATCTCATAAAATGCATGGAAGAAGATATATCGTATAGAGGATTTTTCGATAAAATTTATTCGTTTGATGAACCCTTTGAGTATGAGGAACGAAATATGAGAGACTCATCCGCATGCACCCAGAACTAAGCCGCCAAGCTCCTGCGATATATATGTGGCATCGATAGATAAAAGCCGATTTTTCACCTTTTATAAAGGAGGAAGAATCGGCTTTTCAACTATATTATACAATCGTTAAATGGTATTTTTGACTGTCCGGGCATTTCCTTTGACAATCAAGCTCCCAATAGCATAGAAAATAGCAGAAGTAACAAGGCCAACGACAGCCACGGATAGCTCCGGTGCGTAGAAATTTACAACTAATGAGATTGCTGCAGACAAGATCCACACGATAAATGCCATTGGTCTCCAAGATACTAAATCAGCAGAATCATTTTTGCGAAAAACCAAACGGTCCATAATCATAATGGAACCAATTGGTGGAATAATGACCCCAAGAAGGACAAGCCAGTCGAAAAAGTGATTATAGATACCGGATATCGCAGCGATAAGACCAACGACACCAATAATAAGCGTGATTGTTCTCATTTTTTTACCGGTCATATGTGACCAGCCCACAGCGCCATTATACAAGCAGTGTGTACCTACAGAACCTAAATTGATAAATACGAACAGAATGGATAAGATCGTGAGCAGTGGACCGTGTCCCGCTAGTACAGACATAAAATCGCCGCCAGTTGAAGTAGGATTAGGAATAACCCCCGTTGCTACAACAATTCCCCCAACAAGCTCCGCAATGAAGTTCCCGATGGGGAAAGCGAAAATGACGGATAAAGCACCTTCACGGCCGTTTTTTGCCCAACGTGTGAAATCGGCTGTCATGGTGCCAGAATCGGCAAATCCAGCGAATACTAAGGTAACAGCAGCTCCAAAAGACATAGCGCCGGTTACTTGCGGATGGTAATTCAAAATGTCCGATTGACCGCTTTTTACAGCCATAGCAATGACAATGATTGCAATAATAATGTAGAAAGGTGCAGCAATCCAGCCAAGGACGGACAACGCTTTAATACCAACATAAGTAATAGCGACATAGAGGATTCCGCCGACAATCGTCATTAATAAAAGGCTGGCGCCAAATGATCCATGCATGGTGGAACCGGTAAGGCCTACTTGTAGGGCGAACCACCCGATAACAACCGTAGAGAGTAAACCGGAAATGATATAATATCCGGAACGTCCAAAGGTTTTTTGCGCTGTCAGTGAAAAGTTCATTCCAGAACGACCGGCATCATAGCTTAGCAAACCAACCATGACGAACAGAAGTAGGTTGCCAAGGAGCATTGCTAATGCACCGGCTTTAAATCCAAGCTGTGCTGTAATAAGTCCGCCAATGACAGCACTGGTTAGAACCATTGGGAACCCAAACCAGACCGCTGCGACAGAGGATAATTTTTTTCGATACTCCTGAGGTACAGGTGCGTGTTCAAATTCCGGATCTAGTAATTTTTTATCAACATTTTCGGTTGACATACTTTTGCCCTCATTTCGTATGGTATTTATGTCCGCCTTCGCTCAACTTCATAAAAGCGCTTACAGTGCTTATTGTAGGTGGGAATGGGACTCGCGTCATTGTATAATGAGACCAAAAATTGATGATTTCTATTGGGCACAGTGTACAATGATAGGTTCTCTTATTTAAAAATATGATAAATAACGGAGGTACTCATGAGAGAATTCGAACAATTAACAAGCATTGCGTCAGCGAACGAATTTATCCAGCGCCATAAACTATCGTTTCTTTTTATTTTTGGCACGGACTGTAGTGTCTGTCATGCATTGCAGCCGCAGGTCCAGAGATTAATGATGAAATACCCAGAAATCGCACTGGGGGCTATCAATGCACAAGAAGTAAAAGAAGTCGCCGGGAGGTTCTCTATTTTCACTATTCCTGTTCTATTGCTTCATGTGGAGGGAAAAGAATATATACGAGAAGCGCGAATCGTGCATCTGGATCTGTTTGATGAAAAAATCCGCAAGATCTATGATTTCGTGACGGGATAATCCCTAGGTGCAAGCGTCCTGGGAAAGGGGCAAGCCGGTCGAACGATGAGACTGGCGACCTGGACAAGAAGCACACCTATACGTTCATCCACGACTTCGGTAAGGCGCTTGTCGCATTGGGAGGTCAGGAGGATACCTACGGACAAGCCTGGCATGTACCGAATGCAGACACCGTTACGACGAGACAGTTTGCCGAAATAGCTTATTGTGCTGCCGGCTTTCCGGCATCCATTCGAACGATGGGCAAGGGCATGCTCCGCAAAGGAGGATTGTTTATTCCAGAGGTGCGCGAAACTATTGAGATGACGTACCAATTCGAGCATGATTTTGTCGTGGACCACAGCAAATTCAGCACGAGATTTGAGCTTCCTGCCACGCCGCTGGAGTATACGATCGCCTAAACGTTGGAATGGTTTCAATTGCAAAATCCTAAGGCAGCTGGCTGACGGATAGTTCATGTGAATAGGGCGGGATCAAGCGAGGGAATGTTGGTGACTGTGATGAATAACGTGATTATTAGGCTCCTGAGACCTCGTGGTTCAGGAGCTGCATGTACTTGGTGTCCTATAGTTACGATGGAGAAAAACGATTCTCCTGCTGTTTAAATCATGTGTTATTTATGATTCCTTTCAAGGAAGAATCCCACAAAGAAAACAATTAAACTAATCAGAGTACCGATAAATGTCCAAGTCATTACAGAAGTATCTTCGGTGGGACCATATGTTACAACGTAAATTACTGCAGTTACAGTATAAATAATGGATGTCACAACCTGAGTAACATGATTGATTTTAAGAAATATTCTTGCCTTCTTAGCATCTATTTTCACTAATAGCAAACCAATTGCATCAAGTATGCACAATATTCCAACTGCCAAAAGTATAATAGCGACAATTTGAGGATACATTTTATCATTAATTATTCCAACTAATACATTGAAACCACTAGAATTTGTAGTTATTGTTCCTGTTGTTATTGAAGCAAATGGAAAGGCTAAAGTAAGTATTGTCACAAGCGAGAGCAAAAGAGCGACATTTACATTAAAGACTACAAGCTTGTTTTTGTTTTTTTTCAAATTAGATCACTCCAGTTTAAGTTGTGAAAGATCTATAATAATCGTTCTTAGTTAACCTTGTTGTCGATAAAATCCGGTTAAAATTGTTTCCGAAAGGGTAGAGGTTCCTCCACGTTCGCAGGTAAATAGACGGTAAATGTCGTGCCTGTACCCGGTTGACTAGCGACACGAATGAAACCGCCGTGGGCTTTGACAAAGTGATGGGTAATAGACAGTCCGAGTCCCGTTCCGCCCGAATGCCGCGAACGGGCTTCCTCCACCCGATAAAAACGATCGAATAGGTGTGCAAGATCTTCCGCCGGAATGCCGATGCCAGTGTCAGCTATGGAAACACTTGCAAAGACCGCATCCGACACAACAACTTGGTCTTCTATTTCAACGGATATCGTTCCTCCGCCGGGCGTATAACGGATCGCATTGGTTAGCAAATTAATGAAAACCTGCGTGATCCGTCTCACATCGGCCAACACCATTACCGGCCTTGTTCTCGAAGAAAGCTGGACTTCCAGTCCGAATTCTTCCGCTTCATGCATCACGTCTTCAACGATCTGTTCGAGCCGTGCCGTCAGATCGAGCATCTGACGGTCGAGCGATAAACGGCCCGCCTCAGCGAGGGACAAGACATGAAGATCCTCCACCAGTAGGCTCAGACGGATAACTTCATCATGAAGTCGAAGAAGCATTTCCGGAGGGATGTCATGTCCGTCCTGCTGGGCATTTTCCAGTTTGAGCTGCATGATGGATAGCGGTGTGCGGAGCTCGTGAGCGACATCGGCCACCAATCGCCTGCGGGCATCCTCGGCTTCTCGGAGCCGAAGCGTCATATCGTTGAATGTTTGGATCACTTTACCGTATTCGTCTCTCGTTTGAACAGGAACATTTACATCCAGATCCCCTTGCGCAACGCGTTCGATGGCTACAACGAGTTTTCTAAGCGGAAGTGTCAACACCCCCGAAATCCATAAACTGAAAAATAATCCGATCGCTACGATAAAAATCCCTTTCCCAAATCCGATCAGCTTCATCTTACCCATCATATATGTTTTCATGATCTCGATTTGTTCGCCAGGTGCGGCGTTCAAGTAAGCTTCGTTGATTTTGTCCTTGTGAAATTGATCAAACAAGAAGTTCATGTAAAACTGATTGATCAAGGAATGAGTGATGCCGATGATTAATACGAGGAGTCCCATATAGGCGAATATTTTTTGGCGGACTGTCATGGTTGTTCACCGAAGCGATACCCAAAACCGTATACGGTTTGAATATATCGAGGCTTGGTCGCATCATCCTCTAATTTTCGGCGGAGATTGCGGATATGGGAATCCATTGTCCGATCATATCCGATGTACTCATCCGTCAGAGCAGTCTTTAATAATTGCAATCGGCTGAAGACGATTCCTGGCCGCGACGCCAATGTATACAAAATTTTAAATTCGGTCGGTGTCAGCGCGATTTCTTCGCCGTCTTTGAATACCTGACATTTGGCCTCGGAGATGGTCAAGTTATCCAACTTCAATAGCCTCGGCTGATCATCCGGGCCCCGCAGTCGGCGAAGCACGGCTCGAATCCGCGATGCGAGCTCGCGCAAGCTGAAAGGCTTGGTCAAATAATCGTCTGCGCCGATTTCCAGACCGACGATTTTATCCGATTCATCCAATCTGGCCGTAGCCATAATAATGCCGCAATGCGATGTTTGTCTTAATTCGCGGCATACATCGATACCGCTTTTCTCGGGGAGCATCCAATCTAGCACGACAAGATCAGGTTGCTCCGAACGCGCAATTGCAAGCGCTTCCTTACCAGTTCGGGCTAACAATACGTGGAATCCTTCACGCTGCAAGAATGTCTGCATCTCATCCAGCAGATCCGGTTCATCCTCCACAAGCAACAATTTGATCTCCAAAGTCAGTCCCTTCTTCCCGCTTAGTTTGAAACCATTATACCCTGATATTTGGGGAGAGTGACGAAGTCCTCGCAAAAAGAGAAAGATCTGCATATGATCTCGACATTTGTTTTGTAAACTGAGTGGGAAGAAGCTATCCACATGATACCAATGGGAGGAACGGTTATGAAAATTACAGTCATTGGCTCTACGGGACGAACGGGTATGCATGTTCTCGAGCAAGGTGTTCGTCGAGGACATGAACTGACTGCATTTACACGAAGACCGCAATTATTGGCAAATTTCAACGGTATAAAAAACGTAGTGACAGGGGACGGCCTTCTTTTATCTGATGTAAAAAAAGCTATAGAGAAGCAGGATGCCATCATTGCCATTGTAGGAGATAGTAAAATTCCGATTGCGACCGATATTACTGGAACAATCATTCAAGCTATGTATGAGTCAGATGTAAATCGCATTGTGTGTGTGAGTTCTTACTTACTTGGATCAACGCGTCCAAGAGTGATAACCCCTCTTTTCCAATGGTTATTGCGTCATTCTTTGGCGGATCGGTTATCTGCGGATCAATTAATCCAATCCAGTAAGACGGAATGGACGATTGTTCGTGCTACGAGATTGCTTGATAAACCAGCAACCGGTAACGTGCGTCGGCTAAAAGCAGGGCATGAATTCGAATTCGGTCCGTACGAGATTTGCAGGGCTGACTTGGCGGCCGTCCTTCTTG
The DNA here is from genome assembly GCF_000374845.1 of Paenibacillus terrigena DSM 21567. Lineage (GTDB taxonomy): Bacteria > Bacillota > Bacilli > Paenibacillales > Paenibacillaceae > Paenibacillus_K > Paenibacillus_K terrigena. The sequence goes on from NZ_KB895412.1 coordinate 96,419, forward strand.
ATATCGTAGAAAGTAGAGACGACAGCAAGTCTATTATCAACGTCACTTGGGGGAAAAGAAGATGAACAATCAAGCGATTACCAGAATGCAACTGGTTTTTAAATGGATGGCATGGATCTGTGCGATTGCATTTTGCTTCAGGTGTTTCTCGCTGGTCTATCCTTATTCTGGGAAAGTTCCTACTGGGCAAGTCATCAGGCCTTTTCCCGAGTGGTCACCATTCTGCCGTTGCTAATGCTCGTGACTTCCTTCATTGCCCGACTTCCTGTCTCCATTCGCCTGCGTAGTGCAGGACTGGTTGGCATGATCATCTTAATGGCAGTTACCGCCAATTTATCTTCGGGAGTTGCCTATTTATCGGCGCTTCACCCGGTAATCGCAGTCGTATTGTTCTTGGAAACGGTGTCCATCGCCCGAAAGGCCAGTACTCTCACAAAAGTAGATTAGCAAGCATCAAGAGAGCAAGTATTTTAGAGAATTACGCTAACCATCAATAATAATGGAGGTTGAAATGCTGCCCTAATCTATTTGATTATCTATTTCTCTTTCTATTCGTTATCGTGTCTGTCGTATCGCTGCATCTGTCTACGCAAAATTATGGGAAAAGGACGTATCGGTCAAGAACGAAAGTCATTGTGCTGTATAGCATATTCACAATCATTGTCCTCATTTATATGGGTTCAAAAATCATCACGGGAAGCAATATTGGCTAAAATCAGGCAACGGGGAGATGTCGCAATGAAGAAGGATATTGGAATTGAAAAATGGGTGGCTGGTCCAATAACCCGATGGGTTACCTTGCTTGTTTGGATGGTTGCAGTGGGGCTGTTAAGCACGCTGCTACCTTCCATTAACAAAGAAGTCGTAAACAACGTTCCCCCTCTGGGTGACTTCAAGCCTTCCATACAAGCGGGTGCTTTGGCTGCTAATGAATTCTCGAATGCCGATGACATTCCCGCACTTATCGTGTGGCAACGACAAGGCGGATTAACGGACGCGGACCTGCAGAAGATTCAGGCGCTTATGGAGACGTTGACGACAAATCCTGTGCCTAATCAAACATTCGTACCACCACTGCATCAAACATCTTTGCAGGCATTGAAAACGAAGCTCTCGGAGGATGGTAGTGCAATTGTCACACCATTATTTTTTAACAAACAGGCAGATGGAGTACAACTGGAAGAAAGCATAACCAAGGTCAAGGAGGATGCAACCGTGTTGTTCGGCTTAGATCCGTTCAACGTTGCCATCAACTCTTCAAGCAACCTCCACGCAAGAGTAACCGGTCCAGTCGGCATCCAGGTTGACGCCGTCGGCTTATTCGGGCAAGCCGACAAACCGCTGCTTATCGGTACCGTGCTGCTCGTACTGGTATTACTCTTGCTTATCTACCGTTCACCGATCCTGGCGCTCATTCCGCTCGTCGCTGTCGGCTTCGCTTATCTTGTCATCAGTCCGATTCTAGGCTGGATGGCGCATGAAGGCTGGATTACGGTGGAATCTCAAGGGAAAAATATTATGTCGGTTTTATTGTTCGGCGCCGGAACAGATTATTGCCTGTTCCTCATTTCTCGGTTCCGTCAACTGCTGAGAATCGAATCTGATAAAGGCAAGGCGTTGCGTGAAGCCATATCCGGTTCATCCGGTGCGATCGCGATGAGCGGCTTCACCGTCGTCCTTGCGCTCATTGCGCTGCTTGCCGCGGAATACGGTCCGTACCAACGATTCGCTGCTCCATTCAGTATCGCTATCCTCATTATGGGATTGGCCAGCTTGACATTGGTCCCCGCATTGTTGGCCATTCTGGGTCGTGCTGCTTTCTGGCCATTCGTTCCCCGGACGACGGCCATGCAAGTTGATCGCGCCAAGCTTAAGGGGCGTTCCGCGCCAATCTTGTCGGTATCCTCCCGCAACCGTGTCGGTTCGCTTGTCGTACGGCGGCCATGGTTGATCATGATCACTGCCATCATCGTACTTGGCGGACTGGCATTATTCACGACCCCAATTCAATTCACCTATGACAGGCTATCCTCCTTTCCCAAGGACATGGCTTCCCGAGAAGGATTCGCTGTCATAGGCGAGCAATTCTCGCCCGGCGAATTGGCTCCAGTTAAAGTAATGATCGATACCTATGGGAAGGAGTTGGATGTCGGGAATACTTTAGCCTCACTTCCTTATGTTAAGCATGTATCCGAGCCGCAGACCGGGAAGTCGAACTCCGAAATCTTGGCTTACGACGTACAACTCAACATGAACCCTTATTCAACGGAAGCGATGGATCTCATCCCGGAAATTCGTCAAGCAGCCGAGGAAGCGCTCTTACAGATCGGTGTCTCCGATGCAGCGGATCATGTATGGATTTCCGGACAGACAGCTGAGCAATACGACACGAAAGTAACGGGCGAGCGGGATATGCGCATCATCTTTCCCATCATAATTGGATTGATTTCGGTGCTTTTGTTTGCTTATCTTCGCTCTTTGATTGCTACAGCGTACCTCATTCTAACCGTCATCCTATCGTATTTATCGGCGCTGGGATTAGGATGGTTGGTCATTCACTACATCTTCGGGGCGGATGCTATCCAGGGAGGCATACTGTTATACACATTCGTATTTATTGTCGCGCTTGGTGAGGATTATAATATCTTCATGATTTCAAGTATCTGGCAGAAGAGCAAGCGTATGCCTTTGAAGCAAGCGGTCCAAGAAGGCGTAGGGGAGACGGGAGTAGTCATTACATCGGCAGGTCTTATTCTTGCGGGTACGTTCGCTGTTCTGGCCACTATGCCGGTTCAATTGCTTATGCAGGTCGGTGTTATTGTAGCGATCGGAGTACTGCTCGATACGTTCATCGTCCGTCCTTTTCTGGTACCAGCTATTACGCTGCTGCTTGGCAAATGGGCTTTCTGGCCCGGTCGTCGTAATGCGGCTGTGGTCTCGGAGTCACTATCTAACGAAAAAGAAATTGCAGGGAGAGTATGAAGAAGTGGTTGTTGTCATTCCCAATCACGCTATTCACATCAATGGGTACGATAAAGATACCCGAAGTCCGACACCCATGGAGCAGAAGGGCGTCGGAGGGTGCCGACTCCAGCTTGGTTTGCTAGTCGCAATTGGGGAAGTTGGGCCATCCTTTGTAGGATGGCTTATTTCGTGGTTGTAAAATAGGATTCCCCTAGAAGCTCCTTCACTTGGTAACTGCTTGGTGAAAGTTCTTTTTCAACAAAAGCGTTGACTTCCGACTTTTCAATATCATACATAACTTCAATTTCTTTAGAAAATAATAGCTTTTCTTGTTCAAGCAAGATCGAAAGGGATGGTTGTTGTTCCGGTTGTATTTCTTCCTTATTTAGAATTTGCTGTAGACCCTCAACATAGGATTCTAACGGACGGCTACCGACGATTTTCAATCCTTTATTGTCCTCGTTGATCATAATGATCGTCGGGAAACCTCTAACGCCAAGGCTTCTAGCGAGACTAAAATCTTCGTTCAATAATTGTTGGTCGGATTGTTGTTCGGCATCTTTGACAATGGCTTCTCCATCAAGTCCAAGCTGATTTACGATGTCTATCATGATGGATTCCTCGGCGATATTTCGATTAAATACGAAGAGAGCTTCTCGTGATCGTCTTAAGTAATCATAGGCTAATGCATCGTTATGATTTTTTTGAATCACCTTAAATACTCGAGAAGGTGGGTAGGAGGATTGGACCGGATGGTCGAGCATCAGTGAACCGTCAATCGGCATGCGCGAAAATGCGCCAACCTCTCTCCAGTGACCGAAGACGTCGGCAGGTCCTGATATTCCGTTACGGGGGTCGACAGGCTCATCACTCCATTTTTCCAGCAACCCGCCCATTACCGTATGAAAGTTGAAATATTGTCCATACTGCTCTTTAAATCGACGAAGGACGGGATCAAGCGCCCAGCAGTGAGAGCAGATTGGGTCCGTTACATAATACACGTCAATGGATTTTTGGGGTTGATTAAAATCGATCATCTCCATATCGTCCTCCCCCGCTACACCACATACACCTGTCTCTAAATCACAAATCATATGATGATCGCTCGCCATTCGTTTATCCTCATTTGCCATGATTGTTGCCTCCCTGCAGTGGTTGTTTTTCCATCATTCTAGCCATAATCAATCGATCGGAACACCAATAGATCAGTCCATTTGTCGTTTATGCAACACATTGATACAATTGTTTAAAAAGTCGGAGGGACATGATATGACGCAATCCAAGACAGATCCCCGAGTTTTACGAACTCGTAAGTTAATCATGGACTCTTTTATTGAACTTTCAGGTAAAAAAGAGTTCAAGGATATTACCGTTAAGGATATTACAACAGAGGCTAAGATTAATCGCGCAACGTTCTATTATCATTTTGAAGATATATATGACTTGCTCGACAAAGTATTATCGGAAGTTTTATTGATTAATTTGAATGCCATCGATTTCGAGAAAAGCGAACTAAATGAAGCATCGATTATTGATATCTTCGTGGCCATAACGGACTTCCAGAAAGCTTTATCCAATCGGTGTCATAGAGGATATGATGAGACCATCGCCCGCATTATTAGGGAGCAACTCGAAATCATTTTCTACGGCATGTTGCGAAAACAACAAACAGAAGAGAATGAATCTCTTAAAGTTACAGCCGTCATTTTAAGTTGGGGCATTTATGGCGCTTCTGTGGAGTGGAGGAGAAATCGTAACGAATCATCCCCGGAAGCATTTATTAAGTCGGCCATTCCTTTTCTGATGTCTGGGATTGAACACGTGTAAGGTTGTTATCATGTCGTAACTAAGATAAAGAATGAATTTATTCCAATTGTAAGGATGATCTGCATATGAAAATTTTATTAGTTGAAGATGATAAGACGATCGCGTCGGGACTGGAATATTCGCTGCAGCAAGATGGTTATCCCACCGTTCTGTGCCATGATGTCGCCTCAGCCAAAAAGACGCTCGCAGATGACATCGACCAGTTCGCATTATGCTTGTTCGATTTACAGCTTCCGGATGGGAGCGGGTATGAATTGTGCAAGATGGTGAAGGAGCGGCGAGACATTCCGGTCATCTTCTTAACGGTGATTGACGATGAGGTCAATGTCGTGATGGGGCTTGACATGGGAGCCGACGATTATATTACCAAGCCTTTTCGAGTTCGCGAGCTGCTGTCCCGAATCAAGTCCGTCTTGCGGAGATACCAGAAGCCGTCCCAAGCCAGAGCGATCATCGACATCGACCATGTCCGAATCAACACACTGGAAGGCAAGGTACATAAGAACGGCGCCGAAATTTCGCTCACCGCTTTAGAGTATCGCTTATTGCTGATCTTCGGCAGTCACATTGGACAGGTTCTCACAAGGAATCAGCTTCTAGAGCAAATCTGGGACGTGGCTGGTGACTTCGTGAACGACAATACGTTAACAGTCTATATCAAAAGGCTGAGGGAAAAGCTGGAGGATGATCCAGGGCATCCGACTTTGATCAAAACGGTACGCGGTTTAGGCTATAAGGTTGGTGATTAGATGTTACGTAATCGAGAAATTCAACGATTATTGCTCTTCATGGGCTTGATCAGCTTCACAGCGCTCGTCGTCGCTGCTTTCATTTCGTCCGTCACAGTAGCGCTCGTCTTCATCCTATCCATGCTGCTTATTGGCACAAGTTTGTTATTCACGAGATGGAGATATCGTGAGCTAGCGAAGCTGTCCGTCTATTTGCGGGAAATTAGCAACGGCGATGATTCCCTCGACGTTCGCGATAATCAAGAAGGCGAGCTGAGCATTCTCAAGAATGATATTTATAAAGTAACGCTCATGCTATCGGAGCACCGGTCGTTATTGCAGCGGGACAAAATTCAACTGACGGATGCCATCTCCGATATTTCGCATCAGCTTAAGACGCCACTTACCTCCATGACGGTGATGGCGGATTTGTTAAGCGCCCCTGACCTGCCTCCGGCCAAAAGATCGGAGTTCACCCATCATATCCGCGTCCAGCTTGATCGCATCGATTGGCTGGTTTCTTCCTTACTCAAGCTATCGAAAATGGACGCGAAGACCATCCCATTCAAAAAAGATCGAATCCTTGTTAAAAACCTGATCCAAAAGGCATTAGAGCCGGTACTGATTCCGATGGATATTAAGGGACAGTCGGTTTCCATCGCGGGCGATGACGACGTCTCTTTTGTCGGCGATTTCAATTGGACCGCTGAAGCGGTCATCAATATTTTGAAGAACGGCGTGGAGCATACGCCTGAGGGCGGAGCGATCACCATCGCATATTCCGAAAACGTGTTATTTACGGAAATAGTCATTGCCGACAACGGCAAAGGCATTCCGAAAGAAGATTTATCTTATATTTTCAAACGTTTTTACAAAGGAAAGAACGCTGGCGAAGGAAGCATCGGCATAGGACTTGCGATGGCTCACAGCATCATAGCCAGCCAGAACGGCGTGATCGATGTAACGAGCGACGGCGGGAAGGGTACGCAGTTTCGGATTAAATTTTACAAACAAGTGATTTAGCGACACGCCATAAGTGACTGAATTGTCACCTCCATCGTCACTGGAAAGTCATTTTAGACAGATAGAATGATATTCATCAGCTAAGCGATGGAGGTAAGACAATGCAATTGAAGCAACACCGAAAGATGATGTTGGCTATAACCATATCTTATACCCTTTTAATTCTTTATTTTCTGTTTTTCGCTTTCGGTAGAGTAGGTAAGGTAGATCAAATCACCGAGTACACTTTTATTTTTTTGCCGGACGGTTTCTTTAGACTGCCGGGTCTATCCGATCTTCTACATCCTACGCTGATGGACTTTGTGGGTTTCGGGAACATCGCAGCTTTCATCCCTTTTGGCATCTTGATTCCGTTGTTATATCGGACCAACTTTATTCGATTCATGACATGGTTCATCCTATCCATTCTCGTGCTGGAGACGATTCAGGCACTAACGTTTCTCGGCAGCTTCGATATAAATGACGTCATACAGAACGCATCGGGCGCGGCCATTGGATTCGGGGCGTATAAGCTTGGCTTTCGTATGAAAAACGACTGGAGAAATATTGTTGCTACGGGCATTTACAGCGTTGTCTTGATGCTTGGGGTATGGGGGGTCTTCGGGCTGGTTGACCAAACGTTCACCAAAGAAATGGGTCCCGTTATGGCGATCAACGAATTGAAAGATAGTAACGGGAATCCATCGACAGGTACCAAACGGTACAGTCTCAAGATTGGCGGTCAAAACGTAGAACCCAGATATCATGCGTATAGCGTCGAAGGCAAAAAAAAAGAAACGTACACGTATATGTGGGGCAATAAGGAGGAGACAAATCTCTCCTTGAATTATGGAGAGGTGTAAAATGAATTTTATTAATGAACGAGAAAAGAAATTTACGAAACGACAAATTATATTACTTATACTAATAATAGGATATTATTCCCTTTTAATAATGGCTACCACATTTGGTCGTTCAGCTGAGAATATCTTTGTAAGAACAATTGATTTCGATGTACTGAGCGAGTATCAACAAGCATGGAATCAATTTTCATTTCATTCTTTTTTTCATATCATTGTTAATCTAGGTATGCTGTTTCCGCTAGGGATTTTATTATCTTTATTTAGTAGAGTTTTTTTAAAAGCAAAATGGATGTTAATCTGTTCGATGACAACATCTTTATTTATTGAAACGCTTCAATTTATAACGCTTCGTGGAAGTGCGGAGCTAGACGATTTACTTCATAATACCGTAGGAATGATGCTGGGGTATTGCGTATTAAATATAGCTCTTATTATTTTGAAAAAAAAGGGACCATACAAACAAATCGTCAAATATTTAATCTTACCTACTGCAGTAAGCTTCGTCGCACTTGGAATAATTATTTCATATCAAATGAAGGAATTTGGTAATATGCCGTTTGATCCTTATGGGAAAACGGATATGTCCCATGTCACGATAAAAACATCACTAGAGTTAAGTGATGAAGGTAAAAAAATGCCTGTTTACGATTCCAAAGGTCAAAAAGTGCGAGACGTTGAAATTATTTCTCCAAATGAAGCATTTCAAAAATTGAAACATGGAGACATTTATCCTATGGGACCTTTCGGAGCGGGTGAAGAATTTGAAGGTGAGACATTGGTCGTTACAGAGTATAAATTAGAGCACACCACGGATACAAAAGGATTTTCTCAGCCTGTATATATTTTTCGCGTACAGTTAAAAGATAATGACGTCATTCTTACGGCTCCACCTATTTCCGCAAGGAAATAATGTGAAATGAAACACAAGGAAAGGAGGTATGGCCATGGATATTTTAAAAATCGAGCATCTGTCTAAAATATACGGCAAAGGCGAATCGGCGGTGAAGGCGCTCGACGATGTATCTTTTTCGATCCAGAAAGGCGAATTTGTCGCGATTATCGGCCCGTCTGGATCGGGAAAGTCGACGCTCCTCCATATGCTGGGCGGCGTGGATCGGCCGACTGGCGGTAAAGTTTATGTTGAGGATACGGATATGTATGCCTTGAACGAAACACAGCTGGCCATCTTCAGGCGCAGGCAAATCGGCCTGATCTACCAGTTTTTCAATCTGATTCCCGTCTTGACGGTGGAAGAGAATATGACGCTGCCGCTCTTGCTGGATAACCAAAAGGTAGATCAAAAGCAATTGGATGGCCTTGTAAATACGTTGAATTTGCAGCATCGACTAAACCACCTGCCGAATCAGTTATCGGGTGGGCAGCAGCAACGGGTCTCGATCGGCAGAGCACTCATCGGCAATCCTGCGATCATGCTGGCCGACGAGCCGACGGGGAACCTGGACAGCAAGAATAGCAGCGAGATCGTCGACTTATTGAAAATGCTAAATAAAACCTATCATCAGACGCTGATCGTTATTACGCACGACGAACGGATCGCCTTGCAAGCCGACAGGATCATTTCGATTGAAGATGGGAGGATCGCCAAAGACGAGGTGATCAGGCGATGAATATTGTTAATACGCTAACCATTCGGCATCTGAAGCAGAACAAGAAACGAACGCTCGTAACCATTATCGGCGTCATCATTTCGGTTGCCATGGTGACCGCTGTCTCTACGCTTGTGTTTTCCTTTTCGGATTTAATGATCAGACAAGCCATTGTGGATACTGGAGAGTGGCATGTCCAATATCAAGATGTCACCAAAGAACAGCTTGCGGCGATACAGGGCGATGATGCAACCAAATCCGTTGCGATGACAAGAGACTTTGGCTATGCCCTATTAGAAGGGGGGCAAAATCCCAATAAGCCGTACTTGTTCATTAAGGCATATGATGCGCGTGGTTTCAAACAATTTCCGGTCGAGCTGAGCAAGGGGCGTCTCCCGCAAACGGACAAGGAGGTCGTCATATCCGATGCCGTTGCAATGAACGCCAAAGTAAAGTACGACATCGGCGATCGCCTAACCCTTCGCGTCGGCGAGCGATTCGAGCAAGGAGGCAATCATCCCTTGGATCAGACCGAGCTGCTGCGTTGGGAAGACGGCGCATTGACCGAAACGTTGCAGCATGTCAAGACAAGGGAGTATACGGTGGTAGGCTTCATTAAGACTGCCTTAGGGGAAACGGCCTGGTCCCCGGGGTATACGATCCTTAGCTATGTCGATGAAAATAGCATCGGGGAAAACGGTCGAGTCGATGCGTGGGTGGCATTGCAGCGTGTCAATCCGTTCTTGTTCGCTCATGCGGAGGATTTGGCTACTAAAAACCAAATTGAAAAGGTCCAATATAATAACAGTTTGCTACGTTATTACGGCTTGTCCAAAAGTGAATCCTCGTCCAACATGATGTTCTCCTTATCGGCGATCATTATGGCGGTCATTATGATCGGCTCGGTGTCGCTGATCTATAATGCTTTTGCGATATCCGTCTCGGAACGTTCCCGCCATTTAGGGATGCTAGCGAGCGTGGGGGCTACGAAAAGGCAGAAGCGTAATTCGGTGCTGTTTGAAGGTGTCGTCATTGGCTTGATCAGCATTCCCATTGGCATCCTATGCGGACTTGCCGGGATAGGGATCACTTTTTGGTTCATGAATTCCATGATTCAAGGGGCATTATGGACCAATGAGAAGCTGACGCTTATCGTCACGCCGTTATCGCTCTTGATTACTTGTGTTGTATCGCTGTTGACAATTTTCATTTCGACGTATCTCCCGGCGATCAGGGCATCTAAGGTATCGGCGATGGACGCGATTCGCCAGGCTACCGACGTCAAGCTTACGGCCAAAGCGGTGAGAACGTCGAAGATCATTCGTAAGTTTTTTGGGATTGAAGCGGAGATCGGGCTGAAAAACTTAAAAAGGAACAAACGGAGATATCATACCATCGTATTTTCGCTCGTCATCAGCATCGTTTTGTTTTTGACGGTATCATTCTTTACCGCCGGTATGCAGCAATCCCTGGAACTGTCGCGGGAAGGCATCAATTACGATATTGAAGTATTGTACGGCAACGGAAAAAGAATAGACGATCGGTTGATACAATCGATTGCATCACTAGACGGCGTAACAGAGTTCAACGTGATCCAAGCGTTATATAAGAATGCTTGGGTCGATGAAGCGTTCATCGCCGATGAGTTGAAAGAGAAGGTTAAGGCGGATAAGCAGTTACTTCAAGACGGGAAGTATCCTTACGATATTATGATTCATGCATTGAATGATGCGAGTCTGCGGACCTATGCCAGCGCGGTCGGCGCAGATTACGAGCAGCTGACGGATCCTGATCATCCCGCCGCGATCGTGATGGATAGGATTCACTACAAAGATATGGACACGGGAAAATACGTCCAGACGAAGGCCATCTATACGAATGTCGGAGAGCATATCGCGTTAACGAACTTCTATAAAGAAAATGGGAAAGAATCGAAGGCAAACGAAGTGACCGTTGCCGCGTTAACGGATCAAGCTCCGATGGGGATGAGCCCGATAGAAGTAGGCGGGTTAAATATGATCGTGTCGGAACGCGTCATGAATCGATTGGCAGACGAAGAGGATCTAGGTAACGTTCAGATGTATCTCCATTTGAAAAGCACGGAACCGATGAGAACGCAGCAGGAAATCGAGGAGATGCATGAGGCCAATCTGAATGTCTTCAATGTATATCAATCCAGAAAAAGTGAAGAACAAAATATTCTAATGATGTCCGTCTTTTCTTACGGTTTTATCGTATTAATCTCTGCGATTTCCATTGCGAACATTTTTAATACGATTTCGACGGGCGTGGCCCTTCGCAAACGGGAATTTGCGATGCTGAGATCCGTCGGCATGACGCCAAAAGGCTTTGCGAAAATGATGAACTATGAAAGTGTTTTTTATGGGGTCAAGTCGCTGCTGTTTGGGCTTCCCGTCAGTTTCGTCGTGATGTATTTAATCTATAGGGCATTTTCGAACAAATTCAGCTACGGGTTCGCCCTTCCATGGATGAGCATTCTGTCCGTCATCGTCGCCGTATTTGTCATTGTCGGTTCTGCCATGTTATATTCCGGCGCGAAAGTAAAAAAGGAAAACATTATTGATGCATTGAAGCAAGAGAATATATGATTAGCTATTGGCCCTGACTTGGTTGAAGTCAGGGCTTACTTCGTTCTGGTGGGTCTCAACGCCGATATATACGCGGGTTTTATTTTGTGATGGAAGAGGGCGATGATTTTGCTCGGTACCAGGCAAAGGACTCGGTTATGATATCGAGCAATGCAAGCACGACGATGGCGTTTACGAGCCATTCTTTCACCCTGGGCCAGTTCGACACTAGGGTTTTGAAGTCATTTCCTTCGGTGGGCATAAGGCTCGAGGCAGTTAAATCTTGGATGAAATGAGGATTCCATAGTGCATTATCCGCAAGCATGATGCATACAAGTATCGTTGTCATAATTGTCATCGCAATATGGAAAGCCAGCAACTTGCTCGATCTATAACGCACAATAATTCGGGCAATTTCCCTTATAATGGCTAACGAGGCTGCGATCCATAGAAGTGGCCAATAGTGATGGAATACATCGTTGTTCAGAAACGGAACGATTGTGAACACGCCATCGTGGTTCCTCTAAATTCCGAGCAGATCGGCAGAATTGATGCAGAGCACCATGACCACAATCGTAAAGAATATTCCCAATATCGGCCTTCTCTTTTTGATTTTCATCTTGGCGTCCGGAATCCGTGGCAAATCGGAGGGTCTCCACGCTTTATTCCTGCTGCCGCTGCCAGCACTATTTAACCGCTGCCTATAGTCCATCCAAGCGAATACAACGGTGACCCAAAAGAATCCTTGTGCAGCACCCGATACTAGAGAAATCAGGTAGCTTGTAACCGGTTCTAACCTTTCCGAATGTGAAAGAAACGTATCAATTATGAAAAAGGCGGTTAGCCCTATGATGATCGAGGTCAAAACAATCTTGAGCGTAGTCAAGTAAGCGTCGATCAGCATCGGACCGATGAAGTAACGCTCGTACCCGCGATACTTCGATGCCAGCTCATTCGGTGAGCCTAGTTCAAGCAGTACGCTTTCGACATCCTCTTCAGATGCTTGGCTAGTCGATATGCGCTCCTCCAGCATATCTTCAATTAGGCTTTGCAATTCTCGTTTAATATCCTCTCTTTGCTGCTCAGGCAAACGCTGCGTCACCGCATAAATGTAACGGTCAATGACTTCCATACTACTCTCCTCCTTCAAGATCAATCAGAACGCCTTCCATGCTGGCGACTAGCTTGCGCCACTCCTGATTCAGTCCCGCATATACTTTCTTCCCGAGGGGCTGAGCAAATAGTATTTACGGGGGCGTGATTCATTCGTATCCCATCTGCTCTCGAGCAGCCCTTGCTTCTCCAGTCTGCGAAGCAAAGGGTACAAGGTGCAGGGATCGACGGCGATTCCTTTTTCCTCCAATAAGGGTACGAGAGAATAGCCATACCGCGGTTCGGACAATTGACTGAGCACACCAATGACAATCGTGCCTCGCCGCAGCTCGCTTAGTAAACCCGTTATCGTTTCATTTACATCCGCCATATGATCAGCTCCTGGAAAATATCATACACTATTGTAAATGGAACAGTATCATTGTTTTTACTTGTGTGGTTGGAATTGAAAAATGAACTGAATAATGTGATTGTATGGCTCCCGAGACCTTGAGGTTCAGGAGCTAGTTCAGTGCTTTCTGACTTGAAAAGTCGCCTGCTATTTTCCCAGGTTATGGTATGATAAGTAGTGGTAGAGGATACGCACAGACATAGGTTGAGAGGAAGGATGCTAGTGCATAGAAATCCATACTACTCTATAGGGCAGACGGCGAAGATTTGCAATATCTCCATCCAGACCCTGCGATATTATGACAAGATTGGCCTTATGAAGCCTAGTGAAATTGATAGGAGCTCTGGCTATCGGTATTATTCCAATCTGGACATCCTGCATATTAAAATCGTTCAAGATATGAAATCGTTAGATTTTTCACTTGAGGAAATTCGTTATACGTTACAAAGCGAGAGCCTGGATCGTCTCATGGGGTTGTTGAAAGCCAAACATGAGGAAGCTCTGCAGGAAAAACTTCGACTGGAGCGCATTACGACTTCTATTGAACAAAGAATCAAGCAAATTGATGCTCTGTTGGAGCTGAACAGCGGTACAAAGGATTCCGAAGTTCTTATTGAGTTGAAGGAGCTCGAGGATCGTTATGTCGCTTTTGACCGGAAGCGATCCGTTTGTAGAATGGAGACTTCGGTGCTGCGGTTTACCGAGCTATTTGGAAGGATCTATGAAAACGGGATGCTTCCTAGCGGATATATCATGACGATCTACCATGAGAATATTATGACGTTCGATCGGAACGATACCGATCTTGAGGTTGCTATTCCCATCAAGAGGGTCGAGACAAACCGCAGCTTCACACGCGTGATTCCAGGGGGGACCTATATTACGGCACTGTATACCGGGATTCCTACGGAACAATCGTACAAATGCATATATGGAAAATTACTGGAATGGATGGCCATGAACGGCTACTGTGAGAGTGGTCCGGTCGTGGAGAAATATTTGGTGGATATGACGCAGATGACAAAGCATGAAGATTATTTGATCGAGCTCCAAGTGCCTGTTAATCAAAAAAGATTGACCCTATAGCTGCTATAGGGTTTATTGTATTTGGCAGGAAGACTTGAGAGGGGAGACTATCATGCACGTCATATTAGGAACGGGGCCGTTAGGGATGTCCATCATGAGAGAGCTTATAGACCAGGGAGAGCGAGTAAGAATGGTTAGCTATAGCGGGAAGGCTGCACTGCCTCCCGGCGTACAGCACGAGAAGGCCGATCTCCTAGATGCGGAGCAAGCTGCAAAAATCATGCAAGAGGCGAGGGTCATCTATCACTGTGCGCAGCCGGCATATCATCAATGGGGAAAGCTGTTCATGCGAATGCAGGATAACATCGTATCCGGTGCGATGGCTGCCGGGGTGAAGCTGGTAGTGGCCGAGAATTTATATATGTATGGTTTGGTCCAGGGAAGTATGCACGAACAATTGCCCCATGCGGCCACGACCAGGAAAGGAGTTCTCCGATCCGAAATGTCCCGCAAGCTGTTGAAGCTGCATCAGGATGGATTGCTTCAAGTCGTTATCGGAAGAGGGTCCGATTTTTTTGGGCCGGGCGTTCTTGGTTCTGCGATTGGGGAGCGCTTTTTCAAGCCAATTGTAGCGGGCAAGCCTTGTACGGTGCTTGGCGACCCGGACAAGAAGCACACCTATACGTTCATCCACGACTTCGGTAAGGCGCTTGTGGCATTGGGTGGTCAGGAGGATACCTACGGTCAATCCTGGCATGTACCGAATGCAGACGCCGTTACGACGAGGCAGTTTGCCGAAATAGCTTATTGTGCTGCCGGTTTTCCGGCATCCATTCGAACGATGGGCAAGGGCATGCTCCGCATAGGAGGATTGTTTATTCCAGAGGCGCGCGAAACTATTGAGATGACGTACCAATTCGAGCATGATTTTGTCGTGGACCACAGCAAATTCAGCGCGAGATTCGAGCTTCCTGCCACGCCGCTGGAGCATGCGATCGCCCAAACGTTGGAATGGTTTCAATCGCAAAATCCTAAGGCAGCTGGCTGACGAGTAGTTCATGTGCATCCTGTAAGATCGATGACTTATAAGAAATTCTAGCCCTTAAAGTGACTTAGGGGCTTTTTTGTATATGCATGAAACGACAATGTTTTCCATCTTGTGGTATGATTTTACTAGTAGCAATTATGAAGCCCCTGTGAGTTTTATCTCGCAAGGGCTTTTTTTCATGCGATTGTATGCCAATAACACCGCAGCCGAATGAGGTTTGAGCCTACCACGAACGTAATTTGCTTCCAAAGGCTGTTTAAAAATTAGCCCGGTGCGGCATTTTTTGTTCATATATGTTGACAATGATAATCATTATCAATAATGTGTAAATAGACGAGAGTCCTCATGCCTCTCGATGCCAATGACTTCGAGCTGGAACAGCAGCTTGTTGAATCGTATGTACTGCTTGTGGTCAAGAGCTGCACAGGATGTACAACGATCATCTCAGGATTACCAGTAAACTACGATTGAAATGAGGTATGCAATGTGAAAATCGACGTAAATCAGTTAGCAGAGCATTTTGCACACACTCCTTTTCAAGTAGAAGGAGTATATCGATATGCTAGAAATCCAGGTGTCCCTTACGCTGACTATACAGATTCTTTTCCTGGATTTGTATTTCCACTTACAGGGAAGATACAATTTCAATTTAATGGCACGCCTTATATCTTTTCGCCAGGAAAAGTTGTGCATGGGGGTGCAAAAATGAAACTAGATCAAAAAATGTTTGGTATAACGAACTGGGAATATATTCTTGTTCAATACCGGATATGTAATTCAGAACTAGAAGAGTCAAGCTTTTCTCATCAGCATTTTGAATTATCAACAGGACAATCTCCTCGTCTTATCGATTTAATTATGCGTCTTTGGCATGTGTATAATCAGCGTGGGGGTATTTCGATGTTTCAGACTGAAATGCTGTTTCGCGAAGTACTGAATGAGACCTTATTATGTGTTATGAATAGGGAAGATAGCTGTGAAACAACACATACTTTATTCGAACGGGTATCTAATTATATTCATGAATACTATAATCAAAGCCTTACAATAGCATCGCTTGCAGAACAAAATAACGTTAATCGAAATCGACTTTCTTATGTATTTAGAAGACATGCAGGTATGGGACCAGCAGAATATTTATTAAAATATCGTATAAACATGGCGCAAGAAATGCTATTTACAAGTGATGCGCCTGTACAACAAATTGCACAAACTGTTGGAATTGTTGACCCCTTTTATTTTAGTAGAGTGTTCAAGAAACAATTTGGTATTTCTCCTACGGAATATCGAGAGAAGTTCATTAATAATCCATGCTAATTTCAACAGGCATCCATTCAAATCTAAAAATTACTTTACTATACTAATGGCAAACGAAGGAAAACATGATGTTGGAGGAATTTCGTATGCAAAAAATGAAAGGGCTGCTAATTCCAATGCTAATATTAGCAGGCATATTAGCAGCTTGTAATGGAACACCTGTTGAAAATAAAGGATCAATGACAGAAGGCGCATCTACATCAGCAGTTAATATGGATGCAACGGATCCGGATTGGCCAAGAACATTTAAGGATGCCTTAGGTAAAGAAATTATTATCGAGAAAAAACCAGAAAAAATAGCCGGGCTATGGTATTTTTATCCTGAAATATTAGTTGCATTAGGTGAGCCGCCTGCTGCTTCTACTGAAAAAGAATATCTATCTTCTTTATCTTATTTAAAAGGTAAGCTGGATTCAACTGAAGACCTAGGAGATAAAACGGCTCCTAATATTGAAAAAATTCTTTCTATTGCGCCTGATTATATTTTAGCAACAGAATATCATGAAAAATTGTATGATTCACTAGAAAAAGTTGCGCCAGTCATTACGTTAAAAACCAAGGACATCTATGAAGATTGGCAATATGGACTCCGTACAGTAGCCGAGATTATTGGAAAAGAAGACGAAGCGGAAAAAGTAATTGATAGCATGATGAAAGAAATCACAAACGGGCGTGAGGCATTAAAGACGATGCAAGGAGAGTCAGTAGCACTTATATTGTCTTGGGATGGAAAAACTTTTAATGTTCTAGGTGAAGGAAATCCTGTCTATACACTTGCGTTTGATAAAGAAAAGGGACTAGGGCTTACACCGGATGATGCATATACAGGTACTAATAATGAATTTGTTTCGTTTGAAGGAATGTCAACTGTTCAAGCAGACCATATTTTTCTTATTGGTGACATTACACAAAAGCAAAAATTAATGAATGACTTAAAACAAAGTAATGTATGGAATGCTATGAATGCCGTAAAGAAAGGCAATGTCTATTTAATGGATAATTCCGCTATTACTGGGGGCCCATTAGCCATCGAATACGCTTTACAAAATATAACAAATGCCTTGCTTAAGCTCTAAAAAGGAGGAATTAATATGCATTACCAAGCTATTAATCTGAATGAGAAGCTATCTAAAATTAACGATCTTTGGTCTCCGAATGTCATTGGTGAATTGAATGACTATCAATTTAAACTCATTAAGATTGCTGGGGATTTTGAATGGCACAGTCATCAAGATACCGATAAGGTATTTATGACGCTCGAAGGGGAAATGATCATTGATTTTCGAGATGGTCAGGTTAAAATTTCCAAGGGTGAGATGTTTATTGTCCCAAGGGGAATCGAGATGAAGCCTTCCGCCGAAAAGGAATGCCATATCATGTTGGTGGAGCCTAGAGGCGTAGTAGACACTGGCGGTACTGAGTCCGAATAAACAGCAGCCAATGATACTTGGATCTAGTGTTTTTTACTTGTCAATCAAGGAAGTATTATTACGGACGCAGGCGTCTTCGCTACCTAGATGGAGCAGAGCTTCCAGTTGGGCCATCCTTCGTAGGATGGCTCTATTACAAAATAGTTTTCTTCATTTTGAATGGCTTATACTCATCAGAAGCTGGATTTCATGGTAATATAGTATGCAAACATTACCAATTCATAGTTATGGAGGCGCATACGTATGGACCAACAATTGCAGCAAGAGGGGTACTTTGGGGAGTTCGGGGGCAGCTTTGTCCCACCGGAATTGCAGGAAGTGCTGAACTATTTGAGCGAGCAATTTTACAAGTTTCGAGACGACCCGGAGTTCAAGGAAGAGCTTAGCTATTACCTGCGCGAATATGTTGGTCGCCAGAGTCCGCTAACGTATGCTGAGCGGTTATCCGAAGCTTGGGGAGGCCCCAAAATCTACTTAAAGCGCGAGGATCTGAATCATACTGGAGCGCATAAGATTAACAACGCGATTGGCCAGATTCTGCTCGCGAAGCGGATGGGGGCGAAGCGGATTATCGCCGAGACCGGTGCCGGACAGCACGGTGTCGCTACGGCAACGGCCTGCGCCATGTTTAATATGGAATGCGTCATTTACATGGGAGCGGAAGATACGCGCCGCCAGGCGCTTAACGTGTTCCGGATGGAACTGCTCGGCGCAACCGTCATTCCGGTTCATAAAGGACAGGGACGACTGAAGGACGCGGTGGATGAAGCGCTAGATGATCTGGTTCGAAACTATAAAAATACGTTTTATCTACTCGGTTCCGCGGTTGGTCCGCATCCGTTCCCGACGATGGTCAAGCACTTCCAGGCGGTCATCAGCGAAGAGTCGAAGCAGCAGATGATGGAGAAGGAAGGACGATTGCCGGATGCGGTGGTGGCATGCGTGGGCGGCGGCAGTAATGCGATTGGTGCATTCGCTCACTACATCGACGAGCCGAGCGTACGCTTGATTGGCGTCGAACCTGACAAGGCGCCAAGCTTAACCCAAGGTGTACCTAGCATTATTCACGGCTTCAAGTGCTTAGTGTTGCTGGACGAGGAAGGCCAACCGCAAAAGACCTATTCGATCGCTGCGGGACTCGACTATCCGGGCATCGGGCCGGAGCATAGCCACTTGAAGGTGACAGGACGGGCCGAATACGCGACCGTCACCAATGAGGAAGTGCTGGAAGCCTTCCAGGAGCTGTCCCGCACGGAGGGCATCATTCCTGCTCTAGAGAGCGCGCACGCAGTTGCATACGCCAAGAAGCTGGCGCTTACGATGAGTCGGGATCAGATTCTCATCGTTAACCTGTCTGGCCGAGGGGACAAGGATGTTGAACAAGTGTTTCAAATGCTCAAATAATATTCGCAAGTGCTTTGGCCGTCAGGAAGTTGATCTGACGGCCTCGCATTTATATTGGGCCGTCATCAATGCGGTATGAATCGATCCTATATCCTCCCGGTCGGCCTGAAGGCCAGTCCGTGCAGATTATCCTACACCATCACTTTCTAACACGGAATAAAAGTTATCGCGGTCATCGTTATCGAATTTGCCAAGCGTCCGTACCCTGACAAATTTATGTCCACCATACATGTCTATTTCCTCACCGTAAAAGAGGTTAAAACTTGATTTTGATCACTCTGTCATGCAGATCCTCCTTTTCTGTTTTTCGTAATGGCCTTGAATTCATTGTGTTCTCTCTTTTGCTCAATTTTCATTTGATTAACCTCCAAGCTTTTATTATTTGAGAGAATAAGAGGCTTTTCTTACTTGTAAACTTACCGTTATAGACAGCGCGGAGAACCTTACCACAAATCGGCACGTTGACAAAACATTTGAACGTGATTAGTATTAGAAAATATTTATAACCGTTGTGAGAAAACCACTATCGAGGTTATTCAAAGATGAGCGACCGCGTTTAGAGGTAGGTTTTATCGCCAAATAGAATTTTTTAGTTTCGATACGTCGAAACTTTTATAAATTCTATTGTGGTAAAAAACAAAATAGTAAGCAAGCTATGATTGCTATGGATCGTACTATAGCAGGAGCAGCTTCTGGAGAGACCGTGGAATTCCACGGCGCCGAAGGGTTCACAATCTCAGGCAAAAGGACAGAAGAGTATTAAATATTTACTTTGTTATATTGGAATAGGTATAACAAGTCTTATTTATTATTCTTTTGATCAAGAGATTGGAGCGCATCCAATCTCTTTTTTATGTGTGAATAATTGTTAATTATTTCACATGAACGGTTTTTTACTTGAATAAGGGGGAATATGCTATGGCACAACAGGAATTGAAGAGAGGTTTAGAGAATCGGCATGTTCAGCTCATTGCCATTGGCGGAACCATTGGTACCGGGTTATTTTTAGGATCAGGCAAAGCGATTCAACTGGCAGGACCATCCATTATCTTTGCTTATCTTATCGTGGGTATTGCCATTTTTTTCGTGATGAGGGCGCTAGGAGAGCTATTGTTGTCGAAGGCCGGGTATCAATCTTTTACAGACATTGCTGAAGACTATCTTGGGCCACGGGCCGCGTTCGTAACCGGATGGACCTATTGGTTCTGTTGGATCATGACGGCCATGGCCGATGTGATTGCTGTCGGGGTATACGTGAAATATTGGTTTGATATCCCGCAGTGGATCCCTGCAGTCATCTGTTTAATCATTTTATTATCACTCAATCTATTAACGGTTAAGATTTTTGGGGAATTGGAATTTTGGTTTGCACTAATCAAGGTCATGACAATTCTGGCGCTGATTGCTATTGGAGTTGTTTTGCTGGTCATCGGATTCCAAACAGATGCAGGAACGGTGAGTGTCACAAATATTTGGGGGCACGGGGGATGGTTTCCAAACGGCGTTTCGGGGTTCTTACTTTCATTCCAAATGGTTGTGTTTGCCTATGTCGGTGTGGAGCTAGTGGGTGTATCTGCAGCGGAGACATCCAATCCGGAAAAAAATATCCCGTCGGCGATTAATAAAATTCCGTTAAGAATTCTATTCTTCTACGTCGGTGCATTGATCGTCCTATTATGCATTAACCCATGGACGGAACTCACTCCATCCGAAAGTCCCTTTGTTAAAACGTTTGCTTTGGTCGGGATTCCTATTGCCGCAGGAATTATTAACTTTGTTGTACTAACGTCAGCCGCCTCAGCTTGCAACAGCGGGATGTTCTCAACAAGTCGGATCTTATATAATATGGGCAAGAATAACCAGGCTCCAATCGGCTTTGCCAAACTTAATAAAAATCATGTACCCAGCAACGCGTTATTCATATCTACGCTTGTCCTATCTGTGGGAGCTCTTCTGAGTAAGCTTATTCCGGAGCAAGCATTTGGCATCGTGACAACCATTAGTGCCATTTGTTTTATCTGGGTATGGGGTGTCATTCTAATTTGTCATTTGCGGTATAAAAAAACACAGCCGGAATTACAGGAAAAATCGAAATTTAAGGCACCGTTTACGCCATTTATTAATTATGTTGTCCTAACGTTGTTCGCCATCATTCTCATGATTATGCTGTATGCTGAAGAGACGCGTCCGGCCTTATTGTTGACACCAATATGGTTTGTTCTATTATTTACTTTGTATGCGAGCAGAAGAAGGAAGGAACAGCGTAACAAGCTATCAGGAAAGAATCAACAATCAACAGATGCCTGACCTATGCGATGCTAGTGTTGTATTAACGTGCCTTTTGATTTCTCGGAGTAACTTGGCCTTGCCGCAGGCAAGGCCTGTTTCTGCATGTATGACTAACATACATGAGTCATCTTCCTCACAATTGAAATAAACGCGATCATTTTAAATTAACGGGTTGTTGTTGTGTAACACAATGAATCATACCACCATCTTTATAAAGTTCTCTCACATCAATGCCAATAACCTTACGATCAGGGTATAGTTTCTGGATGGTATCGTTAGCTATTTTGTCATTAGGATCATGATAATTTGGCACTAATACAACGGTATTTCCAATGTAATAATTGATATATGAACCTCTGTACCCCAAATTCTTTCCGTTATCTAGCACGACATTGTTTTTGGTAATTGGTAAATACGCATATTGATAAGGCTTGTCAAAGGCATTCTTAGCGGTCATTAATGTGTTAATATCCTTATTGGAGACTCCCCATTCTTCTAAATCCTCTTCTTTCATTGTAATCAGTGTAGATTTATTATAAAACTTAGCAAAACCATCAATATGGAAATCTGTAATATCCAGATCTGGTACACCATCTAACCAAATAAAATTCGTAACACCAAGATTTTCTTCTATCACTTCTTCAATTTCTGCTTCTGATAATTTAGGATTTCTATTTTTGTTCGTAACCGCACTACGTGTCGATAAAAATGTACCATGACCATCTAACTCAAATGCGCCACCTTCAAGTACGACTTCATTGAGATCGATGCGTTCCATACCCAACTGTTTGCTTAGTTTGTTCCCAATGGAGGCATCTTTTTTATACGGCGTTTTCTTGCCCCATCCATTAAAGCCCCAATCCATAAGTTTAAGATTTTTATCTTTGTCGTATACAAAAATCGGAGCTGTATCTCTTGCCCATACATCGTCCGTAGGAATAATATAGAAGTCAATTTTGTCCATATCTATACCCTCATCATATAGAAGATCATAAATATATTCTTTTTCGTATTTATCGTATGCGATAATATGAACATTTTCCCCTTCGCTTAGAGCGCTTGCCATCTCGATCCAAATGGATTCAAGCTTTTCTTTATGACCATTACCATAGGTAAAGTTATGAGGCCATTGCAACCAAGTGCCTTCATGTTTGCTGCTCTCATCAGGCATGGTGTAGCCTACATATGTTTTTTTCATGTTTTGACCCTCATCGGCTTTACTTTGCGTACACCCTAATAAGATCCCAGCCGTTAATAAAGCCCCAGTGCACAATACAATCATCTTATTCATGTCCCAATCTCCTTAAGTTCTAGTTGCTTTCTCTTGTAGTAGAATAAGCTTTGACATTGTGTCAAGGTCAAGCCATTATTGTCTTGCTTCGTTGATGACGGGAAAACAGACTTGTGTCACATACTCCTCCACAGGGCAGTCACATTCTGAACCTTTCAAGTAAGTTTCATAAGGCGACCCATCCAAATCGTAGCCATTGCTTTCTATCCATTCTTCAAGAGCCATATGCGCGTACCCAATATAATCATAACTTCCGATATGCAAGGTCGTAGCAATAAACTTTTTGGGGAGTGTTTTTATTTCCCAGTCACATGATGCATCTTCGTCATTTCCCTGCACGATCGGGATCATCAATTCAATATCGCTGTGATCTGGGGTATATTCTTCATCGAAAAAAATGGCAGACGGAACACCAAGTAAGTGAATAGTACTCTCTTCTGCTTTTTCGTATAAGGAATCAATATACTTGTCCATGTTATCCATATTCATCTTCACTCTTTGACTTAGGATACGGATCTCGTTTCTCATGCCGAGCAGGATATCATAAGATCTTCTTTCTCCTGGAATAAAATTCACCTTATCTTCAATCATCTCTTGCATTTCTGCAATAATCTGTTTGTATCGATTCATCTCATGTGATAATTCATGGATTTTGGAGTGAATCAATCCGGTCAACGATTCCCTGTCTGATGTCTGAAGGATTGTTCTGATTTCCGGCAGGGAGAATCTATATTCTTTCAGTTTCTTGATTCGTAATGCCATCTCTAATTGACTCTTCTCATAATACCTATACCCGTTCGTTGTATCTACATGTACTGGTTTTAAGAGTTCTTCCTTATCATAGTGTCGTAACATGCGTGCACTCATTTTGCACAGCTGAGAAAATCTGCTGATCGTGTACATATTTCTCTCTTCCTTCGTATGGTATTTCATCATTATATTATTCTAATACATACGATTCATACAATTTTTCGCCGATAGACCCGTTAAGCTGAATAAAAATATCCAAAATTAGGTTATAAAACAGTTGACTTCATAACTCCCATCATGGTACATTGTGCATGCACAACATACACAATTTGATGAGGAGGTACGGTATGCTGGCATTAGACATTCGTAATTTAAATAAGAAATACCCCAATTTTCAGTTAAAAGACGTATCGTTTCAACTGGAAAAGGGTTATATTATGGGCTTTATCGGAGCCAATGGCGCAGGGAAAACAACCACGATAAAATCGATTTTGAAAATGATTCATATCGATAGCGGCGAGGTATGCATTTTGGGTAAGAACATCGCCGAACACGAAATCGAATTGAAGCAAGAAATCGGATACGCATTCGGCGACATCGATTTCTATACGCGCAGCAAGGTGAAGACGTTGACCAATGTCATTAAGAAGTTCTATAAGAATTGGGATGATGGAGCTTATTACAACTATCTGAGAAGATTCAAATTAGATGAAAACAAAAAAATAGCCGAATTATCGACGGGGATGAAAGTAAAGTACAGCTTAGCCCTTGCTCTATCCCATGGCGCGAAGCTTCTCGTCCTTGATGAACCGACAAGCGGACTCGATCCGGTCGCTAGAGACGATCTGTTAGATATTTTTCAAGAACTCATCGTTGATGGCGAAATCAGCATTCTTTTCTCTACTCACATTACATCCGACTTGGAGAAATGCGCTGATTATATTACGTTCATCGAAAACGGGCAAATTATCGCCAGTTCTGAGAAAAACGAATTTATGGAGTCGTATCGTTTACTTAGTGGTAGCGAGAGTCAGTTGCACCAAGTGAAGGACCAGTTGATTTCCTACAAAATCAATTCTTTCGGCTTTACGGGATTGATCCATACCAGAGACTTTGACCCTTCTTCCGATATTAGAGCAACGACGCCGAGTCTTGAGGAGATTATGATTTATTTCGCGAAAAAGGAGGATATGTATGTATAACTTGGTGATGAAGGATTTGAAATTAGGAGTAAACCCTTGGTTCTTTGCACTTCCATTGCTCATGGGCGCTTTAATGCTTGTTCCCGGTTGGCTCTATTTTCTCGTTCCTCTGTATTTTTGTTGGATAACGATACCGAATATGTTTGCCGGGTTTAGAACGCAGAACGATTTGATGTTTACCACGATGATGCCCGTAACCAAAAAAGACATCGTGAAAGCCAGGGTAACCGTTATTGTCATCCTGGAATTATTACATCTTGTCCTTGCGATGATCTATGGCATGATCACGATCCGCCTATACCCGAATCTGACCTACTATTTCTTCGCACCGCATATGGGTTTTTGGGGACTATGTTTTGTCATGCTCGCGATCTTCAACGTGATCTTTATATCCATGTATTACAAGACAGCGTATAAGTATGGCGGGGCGGCGGCCGCATCCATTACGGCCGCTATGCTGTTTGCCGGAGTTGCACAATGGCTCGGAATCCAGAACTCTTTTATCTCTGACACGTTCAATGGTAGCGGAGTTGACAATACGGCGCTTCAAATATCGATTTTGATCGCAGGAATCGTGATATTTATTGCATTCACTATGATTGCTTATCGCATTGCGGTCCAACGGTTCCTAAAAGTTGAAATCTTATGAACGTATCGATCTCGAATACATCTGAAAAACCGATTTATCAGCAGCTTTTCGAACAGATCAGCGCTCAAATTCTGAAAGGCGAGTTAGAGAGCGGTTATTGTCTGCCACCCATTCGACAAGCTGCCCTGGAGCTTCGTGTGAGTGTCATCACTGTAAAGAAGGCTTGGGAAGAACTCGAACGAAGCGGTTTGATCAATACCGTAACAGGTAAAGGGTGTTTTGTAGCCGAATTCTCGTCAGATGAGAAGCTGCGAATACGCAACGACATGATCCTGAAGCAAATGGAAAGCGACACAGCATACTACAAATCCTTTGGCCTCACCCTAGATGAAGTGATTGAGCTGCTGAAAAAAAATTATTAACAGCCTCTCTATACTGTCCGGTCGGTGGCAAGTGTACTTATTCAAAAATTACACAAAGGAGTTGAATCGTCATGAAAGGGTTAGGTAGAATATTTCTCATCGGAACGTTGCTGCTTATTGTCGGAGTCTTGTGGGCGTTTACGATGAATGGCATTGGAACGAAAGAGTGGATTTTGCTACTGTCAGGAACTATATTGGGAATCATAGCCGGGATGGTTCAAGGATGGGTACTAAATCTCAATAAACGAGGGAAAATCGGATCGGGCATGAAGATATTCGGAATAGTTGGAGCAATCATCTTGCTTGTTGCTCTGAAAGTCACAATAAATATCTCGATTCCTTCGTATTTAGCTACGAGTGAGAATGGAATCTGGGTGTCAATTGTTTTTGCCATTGGAGGCCTTCTCCTCGGACGCTCTTACTACTCCCGCCTCTCGGGAGCCTCGGTAACTTGATCTCGCTCGGCATGATCAGGTTGGTTGGCGATGAGAGTCTTCGGATTATTGGATAATTTTTGACAAGGCGCCCAAATGGGCGCCTTTCATTCGCTTTGAGGCAATTTTTTTGGCGGGAAATCATGAAGACGCAACAACATCGAATATTTAAAGAGGTTTTTGTTAATACCAGTCTATGTAAGCAATTTTCTCTTATATCATTTTTGGTATACTATTTGGTAGATAAGAGGACTAATTTGAAATTTGAGAAGGAGAGATGGAAATGTCGTATATCGTTGATTTTAAGAATGTGTCTACGGTTGGTTTAGAGTCTTCCCCTGTAGCAGAAGCGCTTGCTGGTTTACGTGCGAATGAAGCTCGTTACTTTATGAACAAATACAAGCATGAATTTACGGTTGTACCCGCTAGCGAAAGTCAGGAGACCCTCGATTATGCGAACCGCATTTTGAAAGAAGAACGTAATATTGAGTTTGCGGCCAAGCCTTTAGAAACGTCACGTTTTCAAGTGGAAAATATCCAATTTGCCTACGTTTTCTACGAGGATGGTCTTGCGATCAATGTCATGTATACGGTGGATGACCCTAAGAAGCGGGCCGTTGGTTTTAAGCTGTCTGAGGGAATGGAAGTGCCAAAGGAGTTAGAAGAGAAGTTTAAGTTTGCTAGGCAGAAGTCTAAACTAGCCGGAACTATTCGGGGCTCGTTTTTTGTGATTAAAGGACAATATTAAAGTAAGCAAGAGCTCCCTCCACCGTTATGGCGGAAGGGGGCTTTTATGTGCCATTTATTTCTTTACATCGTGATAGTATTTCATTAAAAAGGAAGTGCGAACAATGAATCTAGAAATGGTTATGCAAGAGCTTGAAGCTCTCGGTAAGGAACGCACCAAGAAGATATACCTATCCAATGGCGCACGCGAACCGCTTTTTGGCGTGGCTACAGGCGCGATGAAGCCCATCTTCAGGAAAATAAAACACAACCAACCATTGGCTGAGCAGCTCTATGCCACAGGGAATTACGACGCTATGTACTTTGCCGGGGTGATCGCGGATCCCAAAGCAATGTCTGAGGCGGACTTTGAACGGTGGATTGATAGAGCTTATTTTTATATGCTGTCGGATTATGTGGTAGCAGTAACTTTGGCAGAAACGGATATTGCACAAGAAGTTGCCGATAAATGGATTGCAAGCGATATAGAGTTGAAAATGTCGGCGGGCTGGAGCTGCTACTGCTGGCTGCTCGGGAATCGTCCAGACAGTGAATTTTCCGAAGAGAAAATTGCTGATATGTTGGAACTTGTAAAAAATACGATTCATGATGCTCCTGAACGCACGAAATACGCGATGAATAATTTCATGTACACTGTTGGCGTATCCTATCTGCCGCTTCATGATAAGGCGGTGGAGATCGCGAAGGAAGTTGGCCCGGTGGAAGTCAATCGCGGTAGCGCAAAGAGCAAGTTCTTGAACGCTTCCGTTAATATTCAAAAGGCGGCAGATAAAGGGCAGCTCGGCTTCAAACGAAAATATGTAAGGTGTTAGTCCAATAATGGCGAAAAATTTTGTTCGGATTAAGTTCTGGCAGAATAGAATTAGGGATTACACGATAAATAGGTTATGATGGCAGGTAAGAAAAATGAATGTGATGAACAGGTATTAAAAAACTAGCAGAAGCAGGATAAGAGTGAATGACAAATAATAAAGAACAACGTTACCGTTTTAGTGAAGCACCGATTTGGGATTTGCAGCGCACTTATTATGAAGAAAAAGGAATGAAGGCTTGGAATAACGACCAAGTTCCTCAATATATAACGAGTAATCCGATGATCGCGACTTCCTATGCAGAAATGATATTTGGGTTTCTTCAGGATCGGGCCAGTCAGGAACATGGATCAGAGCCTGTGTGGATTGTGGAGCTTGGAGCAGGAGCGGGACGATTGGCTTACCACGTGTTACTTGAGTTATGTCGATTGAGAGATTATGCGGGGATGTCGTTACCTCCGTTCCGTTACATTATGACCGATCTGGCAATGAACAATGTGTTAGCTTGGAAAGAGCATCCCGCCTTACAATCCTTTATTGCGGAAGGAGTACTCGATTTTGCGCGATTTGATGCTCTTCATGATACAGCTCTGAACCTGATTGTAGCTGACACAACCATTAGTGAGGGGAATTTAACACAACCTTTAATCATCGTTGCAAATTACTTCTTTGATAGTATTCCACAAGAGTTGATTTATGTCGGTAATGGTCACATTTACGAAGCGGATGTGATTGTCGAGAGTCCTGAAAATATCGATTCACTCCAACCGTCAGAAGCCTTAAATCAACTATCTTTGCATTATGAGCATCGACGGGCACCTGAGTATGAACAAGAAACCTACCCTTACCGTGACATCATTGCCGTATATCAGGAACAGTTAGAAGATTCGCATATTTTATTTCCCGTTGCGGCCTTAGCTTGTTTGGAACAGTTGAATCGGTTGTCTCAGAAGGGCTTTCTATTAATAACAGCAGATAAAGGAGATCATCTGCTTGATAACTGGAAATTCTCCGAACCGCCAGAGTTGGTACTACACGGAAGTTTTTCTTTAACGGCAAACTATCATGCTATTCAGTATCATTATGAACAAAGAGGAGCTATGGCTTTATTTCCTCCGCATCACTATAAGAACATCAATGTGGGTTGTGTTCTCAATTTGGATATGCCGAAGGAATATGCGAATACAAGATTAGCTTATCGTCGATTTATTGAACGCTTTGGGCCGGACGATTTTTTTAATATGAAGGAATGGGTAGATCGCAATATAGATAGCATGCATCTACAGCAAATATTAAGCTTTTGGCGTTTAGGTGGATATGATGCGGAGTTTTTGATTCAGAGTAAGAAGCAGATCTCTAGTCTGCTGCCAGATGCGAACGATGAAGAAATGTTGGATATATTAAGAGGCATTCAGATCATGTGGTCATCGTATTACATCATGGCGCAGCGCTATAACTTAGCACTGGATGCTGGATTGATCCTGTTTGAGATGGAAATGTACGAAGATTCTAAGCGGTTTTTGGAAATATCGATGCATTCGGACCAGGATCAAATGGCATCAACCGTATTTTATTGTCTGGCCATTTGTTGTATCGAGTTAGAATTAGACGAAGAGGCATTGCAGTACACACGAAAGTTATTAGAACTTGAGCCTGACCATGAAGAGGCACTGGCATTATTAAGCCATTTGAATAGAGGATACTGAAACCCAGTTTAGTATGCACATCGTCTGTATTTAAAAAAGAAGTATCAAAGAACAACTTAACGTTCTTGATACTTCTTTTTTTAATTTAAATGAAAGATTAACTTTGTAGCTTCCCTATTATGCTAATTTCTTTTGTTTTTGGTCTAAAAGATGACTAAAGAAAGTTAGCATACTTGCACAGACTGCAACAACCCCACCGACCCATGTCACATTCATTAAAGTCCCTTGATGGTATACAATTCCGCCTAATGCAGAACCAAAAGCGATACCTACGTTGCTTGCCACTGGCATAAGTGAAGCAGCCAGCCCTGTTGCTTTTGGCTGATAAATTCCGGCAAGGTCTATTAAATAAAGTTGAGTAGATGTTGTTAAGAGGATGCCCATTAACGACATCAAGCCAATGTTAGCAAGTCCTAAAATAAAATGATTTGTCGTCCAATATAAACTTGTCAGAACAACTGCCTGCAAGAGAAAAACAAACCGAAGTCGTCCGATTGCATTGTGGCTGGCAATTTTACCAGCGAGGATGTTGCTGAAAATCGAGATAAATCCGTAGCCAAATAAGATTATACTAATTGAATGATTTGGTGCTCCCATTCCCTTCAAGATTGGAACAAGGTACGTAAAAACGACATAAGTTGCGCCAAATCCGAGAGCAGGAATGAAAAAAGCCATCAAAATTCGTGGCTTGGTCAATAAAGAAAACTGATCCCGTATCGAACTGCGTATTTGGCTGAGCTTATTAGGCAAAACGAAAAAAGATGTCAAAAACGCCAATCCACCTAGGAAAGTAGTTAACACGAAAGTAGCATTCCAGCCATACCGTTCGGCGAGGACAGTACCAATTGGGACTCCAACGACATTTGCAAGTGTGAAACCACCGAAAACAAATGATATAGCAAGTCCACGTTTTGCGATGGGCATGGTTTCACTTGCAACAATCATGGCTAAAGAGATTAAAACTCCTGTTACAATCGCCGTCAAAATCCGAAATGCAAGGAGCATGATGTAGCTTGTCGAAATTATGCACAGAGCATTAAGGATTATAAACGATCCTATCAAAAACAACATCCATTTACGCTTTGGAAAATGACTTGTTGCTGACATCACCAGTGGTGTGGCAATGGCAAACGTAATCGCAAACGCAGAAACGAGTGTACCTGCTTTTGCATTTGTGATATGCAGGCTCGAGGCAATATCGGTTAAGATTCCGACAATAACAAATTCGCTTGTCCCGAGAACAAATGTTAATAAAGTAAGTGTTAAGATGAGCAACCAATGTCTTCTGGATAATTCTGTAGCGTGCATATATACCTCTTTTCTTAGATGAATGTAAATGTGTCACAGGGTAGATACACAATTTAAGCATCATACCATAAACTATTTTAGTTAGGAAAGTCCTTACTTATTAAATGGCGGATAATGGATTACCAGGAACTGTTATGGATGCAGAGTTAGCTGAAAATGATTTAAGAAACACACTTTTTTATACGAGTCGAAGCGGAATACAGCATCGCTAATCGTGTTAAAGCGGACAAAAACGAACCTCTTGTTCCCCAGAGGTCCGCTATTTATTTTCGTTATTTTCTCGAAGTATTTCATGAAATCTACTATTTGATAAGAGCCACCGAATCAATGGAATTTGCTTTCGAAAATGTCTACGCCATTTCTCTTCAGGATTAGCAGCATATGCGGATTGACATAGGAAAAACAAACTCACTCGAGCTATGGCTACAGGAAGAATACTTACTTCTTCTTCCGTAAGACCAATGTACTCTTTTATAAAAAGCTCATCAAAACCCTTGGTGTATTTAGGCAAAATGATATATATTACCCACATGGAATAAGCGATGTCGTGAATTCTTTTTCCATGTTCCATGAAATCAAAATCCATAATACTATATACTTCATTATCTTTATATAATTGATTCCAGAAGTGCCAATCACCATGAATAATGGCTGATGGCAAGTCCTTCTGTGATTGATTCCACGTCGCCATGATATCCTCTGCTAGCTTTTCCGCTTCTGAGAGCTGATGACTTGGAATTCCTGGTATTCTCTTCAAATCAGCTAGAGCGTTCGAGTAATAATCAGATGGTCGGTTGAAAGACCAGACAGGCTCTGGTCCTGATTGGGGAAATTGAATCGCTTGGTGAAACGTACTAAGCATACGGGCACTCGCTGCCACTTGTTTGGGCGAGTTTTGAAAGGTTTCCGCTCTCACAAAGGGAGTAACCTGCAGCAATTTATCATTGAAAGAGATGAATGCCTCCCCTTCTTGTGTAAGAATCGGATTTAGGACAGGCAGTCCTTGTTCCGTTAAATTTGCAAGTACGGTTTGTACGTAATTTAGATGCTCAACCCTATTCGATCGGTTCATTATTCTGGCTACAAATTCTCCTTTACTTGTCTCGATCTTAATATTCAGATTGTAGGATCCTCCTAATTTACGCCCTACCCCTTTAAGCTTTCCGACCGGAAATGAGTCGCTTATCATTTTGAGTGCGAATAAAACGTCAGTTGGCAAAGACGTCCCCATACCGATCGCTCCTTGTCGCTATATGATCCAGCCATATTAAATACATATCTGAATCCAAATCTTTGATGTGCGTCATGAATGGACCCAATAATCCAAGCTTCGCTAACCCCTTGAGCATTACCTTAGGTACTGGATACTCCTTATTATATGAATTCACCAAATCAATAATTTTACAAGTATGCTCGTGGATATAAATGTGAAACAAGGCAATATCTATTCTCGTAAATCCCAGGCGTTTCATTTCATGAATAATGTACAAAATTTGCTCGGATTCAGCTCTTGAGATCGTCTTGGTATTTTCCAATGTTCTCTTTAATGAATGTCCATGAATAAACTCTAAAACCAAGTAGTCCTCACCATATTCATATAATTTAGGAATAATCGGAGATCCCTCAGCAAGACGGTAAGCTGTATACTCCATACGTGCATGTTCCTTATTCTTGTAAAATTTAATGCAGCGGTCGGCTGAGATCCGATAAACCATTCCTTGTTTTCCACGCCCGATTAAAACGGCATCAGTAGGTAAATGTTGCTTATCCAATCCCAATCCCACCCCAAAATGAAATGTATTTAATTTATCATATTTGATATTTAGAAAAGAAACATAGGAGTTTGACTAATTTTAAATACGTTTATCTAAAATCCACGAATGTACAATCATCCATTCACCTAATGACATATGCATAGTGATAGAACAGACCAACCTGTTATGTGGAGGTGATTCCATGCTAAAAAAAAAACGGGGAACACCGAAAAACACCATTATACCAAGAAAGCGAAGGCAAACCTCAAAGCCAAAAAGCGTTATTCATGCTTCCCCCCCTGTAACCATTAAGACTCCATTATTAATTAATCGTTCGGTTCCAATGCGAATCTTAATGGTGTTAGATCAGTTAAATATAGGCGGTACTGAAACCTATACACTTTCTGTTACACGCGAACTGATTAAAAAAGGAGTATTCGTTGTTATCGCTTGTAAAAAAGGTAAGCTTCGTGAACATTTCCTCGGGCTAGGCTGCCCTGTTTATGAAATTGATTTTGTTTTGGATAATTACGAACTTGATTACCAGAATCAAAATAAAAATTTAGAGTTATTAAAATCTGTTATTAGCTCGGAACAAATTGATCTCGTTCACTGTCATCAGGTCCCATCAGGCAGTTTAGCGCTATTAGCAGCTAAGCAAATGCATATTCCTTGCGTGTTTACCGTCCACGGAACCTACTATGACATGGATATCTTAGAATCTTTACAGAGAGGATCAACAATTACTTGTGTGAGCCCTTCCATTAAGCGACTTCTTCTATCCAAAGGAATCGATACGAAGGTCATCTCCAATGGGATCGATAATCACGAATATCATAAGTATGGTCCTGCTTATTTACAGCATTTCCGTACTAAGCTAGGGCTTCCCCGAGACGCTATCGTGGTCTTGTACGCTGGTCGATTATCCTGGGAAAAGGGTGAAATATGTGAAGAAATAATTCACACCGTAGATTCATTACGTAAAGATGGCTACTCCAATTTGCATCTAATTATTGCGGGTGGAGGAAACAAACAACAGGACATTTTAAAACTCATAGATAAGAAGCATCGTCTGATCAATGAACATTTCATTCATTATGTCGGAGAAATCACGAATATGGGGGTGTACTATTCCATTAGCGATTGTGTGATTGGAACGGGAAGAGTAGCACTTGAAGCCATGTCCTGTGAGAGGCCTGTTATTGCAGTCGGTACGAAAGGGTTTTTAGGTATTGTCAATCCGGATAAGTATGAGAAAGCGTGGGATAGCTGGTTTGGTGACCATGATGATGACAATAAATACTCAAGAGCTATGTTGACTTTCCATCTTATGAAACTAATCACAATGGAAGCTAACGAAAAGTCTTATTTGGTCCATTCCGGTAAACAATTTGTAACACAGCGATTTCCCATATCGCAAACGGCGGAGAGCTTAATGAGCATCTATTTGCGCTCAATAATTGAAGATGATTATAACTATATTGCTCAACAGTAATTAATTTAGCTAATATCACTTATTCTAAAAAATAAATATGGAGTGATGGTGGTGGAAAATTACCAAATCGTCCCTTGGGCTGAGCAAGTCTTATCCCCTGATGTAGTGCATGAACAGTATGTACCTCCCGAATTGGAAATGTTGGCAAGACAGGTCATGGAGCAATATGATATGCAGGTCAATGAAATGGTTCTGATAACATCCAAGCCTGACAAAGGCGGAGCTATTTGGAAAATAGGTACAGATAAAGGAAACCGCAGTATTAAAGTTCTACACAGACGCCCTCAAAGAAGTCTCTTCAGTATTGGAGCGCAAGAGTACATGTCTGGCTTGGGATATCGGGTCCCTTCGTTCATTCCAACCCGAGATGGAAGTATCTATGTTGAAGCAGGCGGTAAACTGTGGATTGTGACGGAATGGATAGAACCATTGCTGCCTGTTTCTAAAATAGATTTGGAAGGAGCCGCCGAGCTTTGCTTTGGCTTAGGAGAGTTCCATAAAAACTCCAAAGGTTATGTTCCTCCTTATGGATCAGAAAGATCGTCAAGGATATATGGATGGACCAAATATTATGAAAAAATAATTGCCAAAATACGCTGGTTCAGGGATATTGCACAGGCTTACCCGGAAACCGCAGCTAGTGGAAGCTTACTCGCAGTAGTCGATGATTTCGAGAGGCAGGCTATTGAAGTTTTTGAAAAGTTCAAGCTGTCTCCTTATACTAAAATGATAGCCAAAGGAGAGCCTCATTGGGGGCTTGCTCACCAGGATTATGGTTGGTCGAACGGTCAAATGGGTCCGGGTGGTATTTGGGTTATCGATTTAGATGGAGTGTCCTACGACCTTCCATTTCGCGATCTACGTAAGTTAATTACCAGTACTATGGATGATATGGGCGTCTGGGACGTGACCTGGATTCGTGGAATGATCGATGCCTATCATCAAGCAAATCCAATTGATCAGGAGACGTTTGAAATATTGTGGTTGGATATGGCATTTCCTAATGAATTTTACAAGCATGTTAAAGAAATTGTATTCGAACCTTTGTTGTTCCTTCAAACAGAGCTGGAACCGATCCTGCAAAGAGTCATGGCAACGGAAGCAAGCAAGTGGCAGGTTTTAGCTGAACTTGAAATGGATAAATTAAAATACCCTGCCGGAGATTATACTACGGAAGAAATTACGCCGTTTGTCTTCGAGCGTCCGGTCCTTATCCCAGGTAACATGATTCTTACTGATCCTGTAGCAATAGAGACTTCTTCACCTACTCTTGAACAAATTTACAATCCTGAACGAATTGCTTCCAATACGGAAACTCCTGTTTATACACCCCAAATATTGGCTGATAATGCATCAGAAATACAAACTCCAGTCATCGTATCCGATCCAGGGCCTACTCTAGTCCAAGTACCAACACGGGCACCAAAGAAATTTACTCTCCGAATACCAAAACGCCGTACTTCACCAAAACCAAAGCGTATCAAAAAATTAAGCAAGTTCAAAAAGAAAAAGCAAAAGAAACTTATAAGAATAAAACCAGGCACTAGGAAGTATAAGCGTGGTACCAAAAAATTCCTTTACAGAAAAATCGTTCTATTCAAGCTTAAAAAGAAAACTACAAAACGAAAAAGAGGATTTAAGAAAACCACAAAAGCACTGAGAAAGAAGAAAAGTTACTTAAGACGAAAAACGGCTTGAAGAAAGGAGCTGTTAACAAGTGAACATTTTGATGATCTGTACGGAAAAGCTGCCTGTCCCCAACATTAGAGGAGGAGCCATCCAAACATATATTTGTGGGGTGGCTTCACTATTAAGCAAGCATCACAGGATTACGATTCTCGGCAGAACGGACCCCGATTTACCCCTCGACGAAATTGTCGATGGTATCCGCTATGTACGTGTTGATTCTGAAGGATTGCTTGATGTTTACTCCAGGGGAGTGATTAGCTTTCTAGAGCATACGACAGAACATTTTGATATCATTCATATCTTTAACCGGCCAAGGTTGGTTCTTCCCGTCAGGAATGTTGCTCCTTTCTCCAGAATTATTTTGAGTATGCACAATGATATGTTCAATCCGTATAAGCTACACAGCAGTGAAGGAAATGCGGCTATTGAACAATTAGAACGGATTATTACAATAAGCAATTATATTGGTACTGCGATCTGTGATTACTATCCTCATGCAGCTCACAAGTTAAAGACGATTTATTCGGGCGTTGATTTAGATCGGTTTGCACCCTGGATGGAGTCACCGAGCGCATTGCGTGCCCGTGAAAGCCTCAGAGCGGAATATAACCTTCAGAACAAAAAAATAATTTTGTTCGTCGGAAGACTCTCCCGCAATAAAGGCCCTCATGTATTAGTGCGTGCTATGTCTAAATTAAACCATTCGGATGCTGCACTTGTTGTTGTTGGAGGAGCTTGGTACAGTGATAATACAATAAGTGATTATGTTGCTTACGTTAGGGCTCTTGCAGAACGGGCACCTCTTCCGGTAATAACAACGGGATATGTTCAAGCTCACGATGTTCACCGCTGGTTCTATGCAGGAGATGTTTTTGTATGTACTTCTCTGTGGCAGGAACCCTTGGCCAGAGTTCATTACGAAGCCATGGCAGCCGGACTTCCTTTCCTTACAACAGCGAGAGGCGGCAATCCTGAAATCATTGTCAACAATAACGGCTTATTGGTAACGAATCCGGAAGACCCCAGTGAATATGCAGAAAAGCTAAATACCATGCTTTCAGACATGAATCGAGCGCGTCAAATGGGTATTAACGGAAGGCGGCTGGCAGAAAGAAATTTCACATGGGAACGTGTCGCTAATGATATACGATCTGTTTGGGAGCAAAGATAAATAGCCTTTCTTACAGAATGATCCAGTCCCAAATTTTAAGTGAAAAAGCCTCTAAAACCACTCTGAAGGTGGAGATAGAGGCTTCTTTTTGATATCGTCATTGCTTAAGCTTGTTCCTCTTCTTCCTCTTCATCATCATCATCGTCATCATCGTCATCTTCGCCATCTTCATCATCATCATCGTCATCATCGTCTTCATCGTCCAAATCTAAACTATCTTTGGAGCCATCAGCCATTTCCACTTCAATTTTTTCAACATTAGCCCAATCTACATCTTTCAGCAAGTCGCTGACTTCCCCGTCCTCCAAAGCATAATCTGTTTTGTCACCATTTGAATACCCTACTTGAATCTCTTCTACACCTTCATAGGCTTCCAAATACTTCAACACTATTTCTAAATTTAGCAATCGTATCATTCCCTTCAATATATTTCGAAACGTAACAGGTTTCCATGTATAATATGAGATTTCAATCCAGATGATTAGGCTTTTGATAGAGTTGATTAGTGGAATATGAATTGTCCTCAAAGTAACGCGCATTTAACGGCTATTACTCTCCTATAAACGCCCTCACATTTAGATAATTCCATCATAAATTAATAATGTCTTAATATAGACAAGGAGGTAAAGGCATATGAAGGGATTAATTCTCTGTGCAGTGAAACAATCCGAAGCTTTCATAGACAATGAACCATTCCTCCTACTTCACTTCTCTGACGGACTGCTTACAGAGACGTATCGTGGAGGGCCAATAATATGAATATTCTAATCATGGGTATGGGATATGTCGGGGTGACTACCGGATTGGTATTTGCCGAACAAGGGTTGAATGTAACCGGGCTTGATACCGATTCTATGAAAATCCAAACGTTATCAGAAGGCAAGCTTACATTTTATGAACAGGGGCTGGATGACTTATTACTGAAACACCTTAAATCTGGTAACATACGCTTTACCTCCTCGACGAAGCAGGCAATACGTGACAACAACATCATATTCCTTTGTGTAGGAACTCCTTCGGATAAAGATGGAAGCGCTGATCTTCAGTTCATCCGTGGAGTTGCCGGTAGTATAGGTAAATATATGAATGAATATAAGTTGATTGCTGTGAAAAGCACTGTCCCCATAGATACTAACTATAAATTGGTCCATTGGATCCGTGAGGCTCAATCTACTCCTAACGAATTCGATGTTGTATCCAATCCGGAGTTTCTTCGGGAAGGCAGTGCTCTGCAAGATGCCTTAAATCCAGACCGCATCATTATAGGAAGTGATAGCTCTCATGCAATTGATATGATCAAATCCCTATATGGGAAAATATCAGCCCCTTTCTTCGTTACTACAGCAAGAACAGCAGAAATGATTAAGTATGCTTCGAACGCGTTCTTGGCAACTAAAATTTCCTATATGAACGAATTGTCAAGGCTTTGCGAGACGATTAAAGTCAACATATCTGATGTCGCTGAAGGAATAGGAATGGATCACCGGATAGGCAAGCATTTCTTGAGAGCCGGGATCGGATACGGTGGATCTTGCTTTCCGAAAGATATAAAAGCTCTACTATATACCGCTAAGGAGCATAACACGGATCTGAGCATACTCGAAAAAGTATATCAAGTGAACCAAACGCAATACTCTCATTTCTTGAATGTTTGGGAACAAAAACTAGGCGGATTTAGCCATAAAACCATTGCGATTCTGGGCATCTCCTTCAAACCCGACACCGATGATTTAAGAGAAGCACCAGCGATTTCCATCATTCAAGAACTACTTGAAAAACAAGCAATCGTTAAAGTTCACGATCCTATAGCTAAGCTTCCCTTCGGTTTGCTGTCCAGTAAACTTCAACAATTCGACTCGCTTGAGGAGACGTTAGATCAATGTGACGCTGTTATCCTCTGTTCAGAATGGGATGAATATAAGTTAGCGGATTGGACTCAAATGCAAGCTTACATGAACCAGCATTTCATTTTTGACGGAAGAAACATGCTGGACAGTAAGCAGCTGATAAAGCTAGGTTATCATTATCATGGCATCGCTAATGAATAAAGCTTTTCACTGTATTGTTGTTACTCGGAAAGTTTTTAGGAGGCGTCATTCATGAAAATATTAGTTACAGGCGCAGCTGGATTTATAGGTTCACATCTTTGCGAGCGGCTTCTGCAAGATACTAGCCTTGAAGTCATTGGCTTGGATGCTTATGTGAAGTCATCTACTCCTGTTCATGCGAGAGAATATAATCTAAGATATCTACTTCAGCATCCCAACTTTACTTTTATTCAACAAGATTTACTAAAGGTACCTTGGGATCAACTTCTTCCTGGTGTAGATATCGTATACCATTTGGCCGGGATGCCTGGAGTACGTTCCAGTTGGGGAGAAGATTTTAAATATTACATTACCAATAACATTGAGGCGACCCAAAGGCTGCTTGAAGGCTGCCGCTCCTACCCGGTCACCAAATTTGTCTATGCATCGACTTCTTCGGTTTACGGTGAAAAAACAGGTCAGGTTAACGAAACTTCCAGCACGGAGCCACTATCTCCTTATGGAGTAAGCAAACTGACGGGAGAACAACTGTGCAAAGTATATGCTCATAATGATCGTATCCCCGTTGTAATCTTAAGATTTTTTACCGTATATGGTCCAAGACAGCGGCCGGATATGGCATTTCATAGGTTTATTAAGAACATTTTGCAAAATAAGCCAATTCCGATTAACGGGGATGGGAAACAAACCCGTGATTTTACTTACGTGGAAGATTGCGTATCTGCCATTGCTGCGACGGCATATGCCGATAACATTATTGGAGAAACAATTAATATTGGAGGTAAAGAACGTGCTTCCGTTCTGGATTGTATAGCCATTCTTGAGGAGCTGTTCAACAAAAAAGTGGAACAGCAGTTTATGGGCAAACCAATTGGAGAACCCAGCCATACTTGGGCAGATACCAGCAAGGCACAGTCCCTTCTGGGATATGAGCCAAAAACAGATTTGCGCAGAGGCCTCACAGCCGAGATTCTCGATATAGTTAATAACCCTTTCTTATAACGTATGTCAATATAGAGCATATGCTACTGGTCAGAACGCATTACAGTCGTAATGTGTTTTGAGTTACATAGATCAATGCGATTCCTTATGAAGATTGGATCTTTCGGGCGACACGTTCCCCAAGCTCGGAGGACGCCTGGTACAGGTAGCCGAGCACGATGTTTTGCGTTTCGGGGGATATGCCGACAAGATCGACGGCCAGGTTATCTACCAAGTGTTCTTGCTGCGATGTGGCAAGAGAACGATAATACTGACCGGCTTGCGTGAAGTCGTCTTGCTTGGGAATGTCGGACCGCACGAGGCGTCCTTCCACGAATCTCCCGTTGCCGCTGGTCACAAGGGAATCGGGCGTCCAGTTCTGCTGATGATTAATCGGAATCTTACGGAAGTCCGGGCCAAGCCGCCGTCGCTGCGAATCCCAATAAAGATTTGCACGCCCCTGTAGTATCCTATCGTCCGATAATTCTACGCCTTCCAGCAGGTTGGAAGGGGAGAAAGCCAACTTTTCTACTTGCTCCATATAATTATCTGGATTTCTATTTAATACCAACATCCCTACCGGGAGCAAGGGATATTGCCGCTCATCCCATACCTTTGTACTATCCAACGGATCATAAGGGAGAAAGGACTCGTCTTGGGGGTTCATCAGCTGCACGTAAAGCCAATATTCAAACGTTTTGCCCGCGCTCAGCGTATCGAATAAGTCCTTGCCGGCATAATCCGGATTCTCGCAAGCGAGCCGAGCTGCTTCTTGACGGTCAATATACTGCACACCCGCAAGAGGCATCCAATGATATTTCACGTAAGTGCGGACACCTTGCGCGTTTTTCCAGACGTATGTATTGACGCTGTGCCCCGGGATGTGTCGAAGGCTCTTGACAGTGCCCGCATCGGAGTAGAAACGGACGAGGAAGCCTGTAGATTCCGGTGCTCGGGCGACGAAGCTCCAAAATCGTTCCGGATTGATGAGGTTGTTGACGGGCGATGGCAGTAAGGCATTGATAAACTCGGGAAAGCGGATGGCGTCTCGGACGGAGAACACGGGGATATGGTTACAGACAAGATCGAATACACCATGATCCGTATAGAACTTGGTGGCGAGTCCGTGCACGTTACGGGAAGTATCCGGCGTGCCTTTGTTGCTGGCGGCTAAGGAGAATCTTACCGTGACGGGGACCTGCTGACCCGGATTTTGCAAGAAACAAAGCTGCGTGTAAGCCGTCATGGCATGCACGGTCTGAAAGTAGCCGAATGCGCCATAACCTTTGGCATGCACGGGTCTTTCCAATATTTTCGAATGAATGAAAGTCTCCAGCTTTTCATGCAGCACGTTGTCCTGTTCCAATACAGGGCCTCGTTCACTCACCGTCTGCGAATGAAAAGTAGCCGGAGTATCTCCGGACCATTTGTTAGGGCGAGTTCCATTGTTCTCGTTCATCTCTCAGCCTCCCATGCCCGTATGTGAATTGTTTGGATATATCAAAATGTATGAAGAGCTACTATGCGAATATGACAGTGCGGCGTCCAATAAGGAACCGTATCATAAGTAACGCGAATTTTATGAGATCGAGTATACTAAGGGAACAGTTCTAATCATATTTTTAAAAAAGGAATCAAGAGGAGGGAGTGCTGAAGTTAGTTGATACAAGTTAAGGTTAGTTTACGGCCCATTGTAAGTAAGATAAATATGCCCACTGTTTTGAAAACAGCTATACTCCCGGGTGATTCCATGGAGAGCCTATTTATTGCGACCCAGGTAGGAGAGATCTTTTACATACGAAACGAAGTCATAAGGACTTTTCTAGATATAAGCCCGCGAATCATGAAACTAGGTGTTTCTAGTGGAGGATATGATGAACGGGGATTGCTAGGGCTAGCGTTTCATCCCGAATTTTATTATAACGGTCTTTTCTATCTTCATTTTA
Organism: Paenibacillus terrigena DSM 21567; assembly: GCF_000374845.1. Classification (GTDB taxonomy): domain Bacteria; phylum Bacillota; class Bacilli; order Paenibacillales; family Paenibacillaceae; genus Paenibacillus_K; species Paenibacillus_K terrigena. The sequence goes on from NZ_KB895412.1 coordinate 138,361, forward strand.
CAGTAGCCGGGACACAAGGTCCTGGTGCTCTTTCAGGCGCTTTTGAATCTTTTAAGCCTAACCCGTGTGATCCCGGCACTTTAAACCTAAGGTGGACAAATAGAGAAACGCAATATGATCATATCGATACCGTTGAAGAATGGATTTTACAGCCGAATGGTCAACCTCAAAAACGACGGACATTACTTAATATAAGAAGACCATTTTTAAACCATAATGGTGTCAATAGCTTAACCTTTTCACCTGAAACTGGAAAACTTGTTTTAACAACAGGAGATGGTGGGTCAGGCTACGATCCATTTAATTTAAGTCAGGATGATATGGAGATAGCCGGCAAAATTATTGAAATTGATGTCTTTAAGAATACGTTCATCGATAAACCACCCGTAGTTACACGCTTTAATGAACTTCCCGCACCTATTCAGGAGACGCTTACGGTCATTGCCAAAGGAGTTCGCAATATTCCAGGCATTTCATTTCAAAGGTTCTATAATTACTATATCAAATATGTGGGAATTGTCGGACAGGATTTGGTAGAGTCGATTTTTTCGTTCGTTCATCATCAACCAATACCGGTTACCCAGCTTGTTCAAGCTTCTTTAATGAATTCTGAACCGAACCAAAATGGATTTATTAACTTTGGCTGGCGAGGGTGGGAAGGTGCTTTTCCTACTTCGATGATTAGGGGCTGTTCTGCAAATCCAGCTTTGGATGAGAAAACAATTGCTTATTACGATGAAGCAGTAAAAACTTCAGTGAGGCGTCTTCAGCCTTTAACGAGTTATTTCCATAAAGATCCAAGGCCTGATAAATTTGAAGGAACTGCACTTACTGGAGTCCAGCCTTATATGGGGATTGGAATCCCCGGTTTAACAGGAAGCGTTGTATTTACTGATCTTGCTCGGAAAGGATCTCACCCCCCGGTTAGAGGGGTTTTGGCTTATACCAGGGTACGAACAGATTGCAAACTAAATGATTTTAGTGTGATAGAAACCGATTATGATTTTGGATCTCAATCAGCTTATTATGTTAGCCTGGGGACGAATCTGGATCAAACCAGACTTTATTTAGGGGTTAATGGTTCCGTGAAAGTGGCTGATTTTAACCAAGGTACCGTTTTTGAAATTGTTCCATAATTCATATCATTTATTCCTACCAGTTACTTGTCGCCCATACAAGGCAAGTGCCGTTACCAGGATAGGTGTCCCGTCATAGGTATAAGCAGATAAGAACAGCTTACCCATGAACGAGGATGGTGGATATTTCGATGGCACAACACCGGAAAAAGACAGGTACGCAATTGACCGGCAGGATCGTGGTACCGGGCAACCCGTCATACAATGCGGCCAGAATGGAGTTCAACAGGCGCTTTTCCAAGTTTCCGCGGCTGATCGTCTTCTGCAGACGAACGCAGGACGTGGTCAACGCCGTTAAATGGGCTAGGGAGCGGGGCGTGCGGCTAAGAGCGCGCAGCGGGCGGCACAGCTATGAAGGTTTCTCGTCTGTCAATGGTGGGATTATTATCGATGTCAGCGAGATGAATAAGGTGAAGGTAGATCGCAAGAAGATGGTGGCCCAGGTACAGACAGGCAATCCGCTTGCCCGCGTGTACAGGAAGCTATGGAATAAGCGCGTGGCCCTTCCGGCGGGGACTGCACCCGATGTAGGCGTTGGCGGACTTACCTTGGGAGGCGGAATTGGGCTTCTGTCTCGCAAATATGGGCTTACCTGCGATAACCTGAAACAGGTGAAGATGGTCGTCGCCTCAGGACGGTGTGGGGCGAAGACGATTGTGGCCAGCAAGAAGAAACATTCCGATCTGCTCTGGGCATCACGAGGTGGCGGGGGAGGGAATTTCGGCATTGCTACCTCGTATACGTTCCGGGTACGGCCTATCTCCACGGTCTCCATCTACAGCATTACCTGGAAATGGCGCGATCTGGAGAAGGTATTCCCGGCTTGGCAGCGCTGGGCGCCTTCGGTCACGAACCGCTTAACCTCAACCATCGAGGTGGCTGCCAAGCAGGTGGGAACGATCGTATCGACGGGGCAATTGCTGGGCGGTGCAGAGGAACTACGGCGATTAATCCAACCTTTGCTGCAGGCAGGAACTCCTGGGAAGGTGATGGTACGGACCGTCCCATTTATTGAAGCGACCAAATTTTTCGCCGAAGGGGACTTGAATCTGGAGCCGAAGTTCAAAATAACCGGCGCGTTCGGATTTAAGCCTTTGCCTCGCGAAGGCGTGCGGATCATTCGTGACTTCCTAGCCAACGCGCCCAATAGGCATTCTACCGTATGGTGTCAGAGCTTGGGGGGTGCAGGCAGCGCAGTGAGCCGGGTATCTCCGACGGCAACGGCCTATCCATATCGGAAGGCAGAGACAATCTATGAGCTGTCGGCGCGATGGAGGAACGATGGTGAGCAGCAGCGAAATATTCAGTGGGTGGAAAGGTTCCGTAGAGCGCTACGTACCTTTGTCGTTGGGGATTACGTGAACTTCCCCGATCTAAAGATCAAAAATTGGCCAAAGGCGTATTATGATGTGAACTTCCCAAGGCTGACGCGGGTGAAACGGAAGTACGATCCCCATAATGTGTTCCGTTTCGCCCAGAGCATTCCGGTGGGGAAAAAGGTAAGGAAGCGGCAGTAGCCTATCTGCTCTATTCTACATTCGATCATAGAAAATAGCCCAACCCGCCCGCTGTCAGCGTACGGATTGGGCTCTTGGCGTATTCTTTTATTACTTGTAAATCTTGTTCAAGATGCGGTACATGAATACAGCGACTTCCGCTCTCGTGGCGTTTCCTTCGGGGTTCAGCGCCTGACCGTCGCCTTGAATCAGACCTTCCTTAATCATTCCGGCCAGACTGTCCGCCGCATAAGCAGCGACCTTCGTATGATCCGCGAAACCGGTTAACGTCTCAGCGCTTGCGGTCATTTTCAAGTTTCTGGCCGTATTCAACGCTCTAGCCGTGATCGTAAACATATCCTGGCGGGAGATTTTTTCTTTTGGATTAAAGATCCCGTCGCCGGTTCCTTCGATGATGTTCAATGCCTTGGCCGTGCCCAGTGCTTCGTAGTAGTAATCGTCGCTGTTCACGTCTTTGAAGCTACCGGTTACGTTAGCGCTCAGCTCAAGTGTTCGAACGAGCATGGCGACGAAATCCGCTCTTGTAATGTTCGATATCGGGGCGTACGTGCGCTCATCCATGCCCTGAATGACGCCGCGCGCCGCTAAAGCCTCGATCGACGGCCTAGCCCACGCATAATTCGCAATATCTGCAAAGGTCTTGTCGACAACCGCTACGGCATAGGTGCTGAAGTGCTTCACTTCAAAGCGCACCGTTCCTGTGGCTGGATCGTAGATGCCGCTCGGAACCGGACGAACGCGGCCGACTGCATCGAGGTACTGGACGACAATGCTGCCCGGGTTCTCCAGTTCCTTCGCCGTCGGCTTATACGGAATCGCAACCCGAACGACCGTGTCCGGATTGTTCCACACGCGGCGCGTTCCTTTTTCCATGACCTCCAACTGGATAATCGGACGACTGCCGATATCTTTTCGGGCGTTAGTGTTTAGTGAAGTCGGGTCGGCCTTGCTAATGATGAGACTCACGAAGTCGGTATCCGATACGTTCTTATCCTTCAGAAAATCCGAAGGTAAGGTGACGATGCCGATCGACGTCACGATCTCGATCTTATTGTCCGGCGTCGGCTTTGTTACCGACTTCTTAGGCAGCGACACTTCCACGTGATTCGCTGCTGATGCACCCTTCACTTCGACACGGACGACTTTAGCGCCGTCTGCGTCGGGCTTAGCATCCTTCTGCGCGCGCTCTAGGTCTTCCGCGCGAATCTCGACTTTGGCGGTTCCCGCAGCAACCTTTGCTTCTACGGAGATATGGCCTGGCGTTACCGTCGCCTTACCCGGCGTCACAGCCGGAGGTAGCGTATTGGTAATGTCCGACGTTCTCGGCTTGTCAGGACGCGGGTTGGTGTCGTCCCGTTCTTTGACGATCAGCTCCAGCTGCGCGTATTTGGTCGGATCCATCTGGCTCGTTGCGCGGATGAACACCGTTCCCGGGTTCAATGCGGTAACCAGACCTTTGTCGGTAACATTCGCAATTCCCTTCGGACCTTCCACCGACCAGGTGACGTTTTTGTTTAGAACGTTCTCCGGCAGTATTTTGGCCGACAATTGCAGCGTATCTTCTACCTTGATCACCGCTCTCTCGCGATCCAGCCAAACCTCGCTGACCGGTGGATTGGTCGGCTTATCTGCTTCTTCCACGGTGAGCTGGAAGTCCGCATATTTCGTCGCATCCGCTGCGCTCATCGCGCGGATCGTTCTCGTCCCTTGCGAGATGGCTTTCACCAGCCCATTCTCGGTGACGTCGGCCACTTGCTTCGATGCATCGCCGTATACCGACCAGATGACGCTCTTGTTCGGCACATTCTCCGGAAGAACCATAGCGTTCAATTGCAGTTCTTGCCCGACTTTCAATGTTCCGCTCGATTGATCTAGCCGCACTTCATCCACGTGGATCTCTGGCATGCGATCTACCGTAATGACGCTGTCGGCGTATACATTGCTCCATACGCTCGTCGCCCGAACGACGGCGCTTCCTAAATGCTGGGCCGTCACTAAGCCGTCCGCTGCCACCTGAACAACATTGTCCTCAGATGAGCTGTATACGGACCAAGTTACGCCCTTGTTGCTGGCATTGGCCGGAAGTACGATAGCGTTCAACTTCACGCTCTCATTCACAGCCAGATTGACGTTCGGTTGATCGATGACGACTGATTGTGCCGGAAATTTGACCAGTCTAAACTGATCGACCACGCGGTCGTTGATGGTCTTCACGACGAATTTCATCTCGTCCCCGTCGATCTCGGCAGCGACGTACATCTGCACTTGCTCACCGTCGGTCACCTTCTGCCAATCTCTTGCCCATACTTGGTAGAACTTCGGACCGGACGAGCCGCCGACGATATAGGTCGTTCCTTCGCCATCGCCTACCGGTTTTTTGTCTTTCATCGGATAAGTTCGTACATACACGTGATCGTGGCCATTCATGACAAGATCGACTTGGAACTCGTCAAAGATCGGTGTCCACGTGTTGCGGATATGCTCGGAATCGTACATGCTGCCGAACGGTCCGCGGTGGAACGCGACGATCTTCCACTTCTTGTCGGTGGCGGCCAGATCTTTACGCATCCATTCCTTCTGTTGCTCGAAATCATATTCACTGTTCAGCACGATGAAATGAGCGTTCTTATAATCAAAGGAGAAGTTGCTCCCTTTAAGACTGTTGATCCCGTTCTGCGGGTGATTGAAATGAGCGAGGTAATCCTCGGTTTTGCGCGTCCCCGTCACTTCATGGTTACCGACGACAGGTACGATGGTCGTCTGCATCAGAATGCCTTGCGCGGCGTTAAACCACATGTTCCACTCGTTTTCCTTGAAGCCGTCCTCGACCAAATCGCCGCCCTGTACGACGAATTCCGTATCTGGATGATCCGTCATCGCTTTTTTCAGAATATCGCCCCACAGCTTGAAATCTGCTTCTTTCGTTGCCTGTGAATCCGCGAGGAAGATGAATTTGGTCTTCTCGCCGGTCGCAGCCGCCGTCTGGAACGAGCCGTTCGTGCTGTAGTTGCCATGTCCGTCACCTACTCGGAACATATAGTGCGTTCCCGGCTCTAGGCCGCTTGCCACGGATTTATGAACCCGAACGGTTCCTGTATCGGTCGTAGTGAACAAGTAACTGCTGCCGGTAAATCGTTGCACGTTCTGTGCATTGAAGTCCGTGAACTCCGATTTCTTCACGACTTCGACCACCGTATCGGCCGTCGCCGGGTTCGTGTGCCAGGTGAAGGCTTTGGAGGTCGTCGTATCCGCGCCCATTGTCACGCTGACGTTGCTCGGTGTGGGGCTGCCTGCCAGCGGCGAGACTTTGAATTTCAGGATCGAGCTGTAGGCGTCGCCTCTCACCGCTTGGAGCTTGTATTCCTTCACTTCAGAGGTGAGTTTCTCCGTCATCAGCGTCCCTTGCGCGTTGGTCACCCCGATTTCGGAACCTGCAACGTCGATGACTTTCACGTCTTCGATCGGAGCGCCGTTCTCGCCAATGACTTTGAACGTGGTAGGCATCCCTTGCACGATGCCATGTTCATCCCAGCTTAGGTGCAGATGGTGCTTCACGACCGCTTCCACCGGCAAGCCGAAGAAGCCGAAGCTTGTATCGCCTTTGTCTCTGAACGTAATAGCCCCTGATTTAAACGAAAACTTGACCTTCTCCTCGGCATCTGGCTTAATCCGGTATTGAATCTGACCGAGCAGATCCTGGTCCGTTAAGCCTGCTGTATGGATGGTATTGAAGCTAAGCTTTACGCTGCCCGTAGCCGCATCGACCTTCGAGACGAGTTGGTTCTCCGACAACTTACTGCCCTTTAATACGTTCAATCCGTCAACCTTCGCCGGATCGAAGCTGAATTCCATCGTGCTGCCTTGAATATCCGCTGCCTTCAGCGCTTTAATATCCACGGTGTACGTATTTCCAACGTAGACGGTTGTCGGGGCCTCGTAGACGATCTTCGATGAGCCGGTATTGACCGTAAAGGTCCATTCCTTCTCCGTCACGTTGCCAGACATGTCTCGGATCTTAATCTTGGCGAGGTGAACCCCGTCAGCTAGAGGTACGTTCGGCGTGTAGTGAATTTGACCTTTCGGTGGATACAGCGCATGCTGCACCAAGACACCGTCGACATAGAAGCGGATTTTGTCCGGATCGATCAGCGTCGTTCCCGGATGGGTCACAGGATCGTACCCGAAGTCTTCGCCGATGGCTTCAATTTTCGGTGTATTCGTTGTAATCGTGCTGCCTTCCGCAGGTTTGAAATCTTTCAGGATCGGCGGATCCATATCGTCGTTGGTAGGTCCGTATACCGCCCGGATCTGGTCGATGTAGAGGACGCCTGCCGTCTTATTGTCATTCTTCGTCTCCATGTAGCGTACAGGCTGATCCATGCGCAGTGGAAGCGGTCTCCCCTTCGGCACATCGGCCTCCAGGTACCGCCAGCCCGTAAAATCGACGCCCACCGATTCATTTACGTAATCAATACCGACGGCCGCACCGTTGCCGTCGCGGATTTGTCCGCGCAGCCAGTGCTTCTTCCCGTCGCCGTATACCCAGAGACCGATTTTCTCCGGATAGCCGGGAATTTTAATATTGCTCTCCAGATCATTTGCAGCGATATAGGCACCGGACGTCCCGATCGTCTCGGTGAAATCGTACTCTAGTTTCGCCGATTTATTGCCTAACCGGACGAAATCCTCATCCGTCTCTTCGCTAAGCTTCACGCTCTTGTATCGCGCGCCGGATTCGATCTGATACTTGCCCGTGCCGTTCTCGAAATCCTCCAGCACCACCGGTGGAAGCCCGACCTTGACGTCCATCGACGTCACAATGTTGTTGTATGTCACAATAATTTTGCCGCTCTGCTCCGTATCGTTCGTTGCGGTAAAGACGCCGTTCTTATCAATGCTTCCGATCTTCTCATCATCGACTTTCCATTCGAACATGTTGTTTTGCGCTTGAATGAGCTGCCCGTTACGGAGCGCACTGACGGATAACGTGAATTTCTCGCCTGAGGTGAAGGTTTTCACGGCGTCAGTGAATTTTAGCTCGGTTAATTCATCCACGACTTCCACCTGCCCTGTGCCGTTCAATCCGCCTGCGGTCGCCGTAATTTCGGCTGTTCCCGCAAGGTTGGCGGCCGTAAATGTCCCTGCGTTATCGATCGTTCCGACGGGCGACCCAAGGCGCCATGCCGGCGTTCCGGCGAGCGAAGCGGGATGACCGTTCGCATCTACCGCGGCTGCTTTGAACGTAACGGATGAGCCGACCAGCACGCGCTCCAAGTTCGGCTGTACGACCAGCTTGGATGCGGCGCCTTCCGGCGCTTTGTTCACGAGCAGCAGCCCGTTCGCCGTCTTACGCTCCGAACCGTCCGATGGCAGGTTCAGAATCCGGCGCTTCGTATCGCCGGGCAGCTTCGCCACGAACGTCGCGGAGCCGCCGCCATCAAGGCACAGTGCATTCACAGCGCCCATATCCTTCATGATCTTGCCCAGATCGTCGTAGGACACGCCTTCGCTGAAGCCCGGCGCCCGGCCGTCGATTTCGACCATGATGATCGAACCGTCGGCTTTGGTGCCGATCCCGACGCGCGGATACAAGGCCTTGTCTTCGTGGGTTTGGGCTACACCGTCCTTCACCAGCATGAAGACGCCGCCCATCGCCATCTTCACGTCTTTCCATTCATCTTCCAGCTCGAAGCTGGCCGTAACCTCATCGCCAATGTTCAGCCCTGCCAGCTCGGCCCGGTATTTGCCCGATGCAGACAACACGACTTGACCAGCCTTCAGAGGTGTATTTCCTTTACCCTTATGTATCCCAGCCACTTTGAGCTTCAAGTTCTTGCCGCTCTTCACTTCACCTTCCAGCACGTCGAGCACAACTTCGTCGCCGAGATCGTTCGTCATCGTCGAGGTATGGAATGAAGAGGTATATAGTATGAGTTCTTCGATATTCGTATCTCGCATCCGATTGATGTGAGAGATCGATACCGTCTTGCCCCCGATCGTAAGCGTACGGTTCAGATCCGGGCTCAAGCCGTAAATGGTCGTGCCGTCATTCTTCAGGCCGAAGGCAAGCCAACTCCATTTCTCCGGCGGACTGGTCAGAATCTCGCCGTCCCCCATGAACAATCCAAGTGGAACACCGGTCGCCATGTCGTAAAAGTCTCCGTTAATGGCCGCAATGACCCGGTTCCCAGGTGCGTCGGCGTCATCGGCCATTTTCGTGACGCCCTGCATCCCGTAGACTTTGCCGTTTGTTTTGCCCGGCTGGAGGTCTAGCATCTTATTCTTCGGATCGAATTCGACAGAATGGATTTTCTCCAAGCCTTGCGGTAGCTTCATCTCCTGCCAGGTGTACTTCGCACCCGGACTGAGCTCCATCTGGCGTGAATCGAGAACTTGCCCGAATGCCGCCTGGGGACTGTCCGCCGCTAGCGCTTGTCCCAAAGGAGAGACCAAAGAGAACATGATAATAAGGTTGAGACATATTGCGATGCTGCGTGTCTTTCGTTTCATCTCGTTTCTTTTCCTCCTTGCTAGATTCTAGTCGTCTAAATGACGTGTCCTAGTATAATATGCAAGGCTGGAAAAGTAATGAACCGTTCTTATTGTTTCTGAGCCGATTTTCTTCTTAACGAAATCTTTAAAAGCCAGCTCAAATTCCAAGGCTTCTCCGGTATTCCCCCGGCGTCATATGTACATGCTGCTTGAATACTCTATTGAAATATTGCAGCGTGTCATACCCCACCTCGCCAGCTACTTCGTAAATCTTATGATTGGGCTGCAGCAGCAGCTCCTTGGCCTTCTCGATTCGGACGCGGTTCAAGTAATTGACGAACGAATAGCCGGTATATTTCTTGAACTGCACGCTGAAATAAGAGATGCTCATGCCGAAACGCTCGCTGACCTCAGCCAGCGTATGATCGCTCCGGTAGTTCTCCCGGATATAGTCGCAGGCCCGCTTTACGTTCAACTTCACGCTGCTATCGGCCGGCGAGGCAGACTGGGCGATCCAGAATTCGCATAGTCTCTGAAAATAAGCGACAGCCTCATCTTCGCCCTCCCATGAGAAAGGCTCGTCGAATTCAAGCCCGCGTTTCTTGAGAATGTAATGCCATTTGGCATAAAGCAGTCGGAACAGGCCCAGCCTCTCTCCCTGCTGGCCCCCCTCGAAGCTCTGCATGCTTCGGATCATCTCCGCGTGCCTCTCAATGAACTCGCCCGGCTGAAGAAGATCCAGCCTCTCGAAAAACTGCTGCGCTTGCACGAACTCGCGATGCGCGCCGTGGAAATATACCACTCGCTCTTCCGCACGCCGCAGCGCCCGTCGCAGCTCTTCGCCCTTCACCGGCTTTTGCAAATAATCGATGGCGCCTGCTTGCATGGACTGCCGGACATAGTCGAAGCGCGTGCTGTCGCTCAGGATGATCGTTACTACGGGAATACGCTGTTCGTACACCTGTCTCACCAAGGCGAGTCCTTCAAGCCGGGGCAGCATAAGATCGGTCAGGAGAAGCGTGGGCCAGCCCTGCTCCATCAATCGTAAAGCTTCTTCCCGGTCACACGCCTCCCCGACGACGATATGCCCCATCCCTTGCACCATCTTTTTGATTGCCGCACGTTTATCCGCATGAGGCTCTACAATTTGTACATGAAGCATCGCTGATGTCCTCCCTATCCTCCGAATTGGGTGTAGTCCGCTCGTTCGTATCTAACGTTTCTTCGGCTGAATGGTTCCGGGAAGTGAGCGCCTTTGCAAAACCTTTAAAAAGGAACAGTTGGATAAGTAGGCCTAAATCACGGATAAGGGAGTAGATTCTAGGAGATTCGCACGCAATTTGCGGATCTTTATGCGTATATTGGTTGAAATATCCATTATTCTATGAAATAATCACTGGCGTGAAGAAAATCGGAAGTACAACGTCTCAATAAAAAATGGAGGAATCAAAGGCTGATGAACATACCAGGGATCCGATATGAACACTTCAGTGAAAAAGACTATAATGCCGCCAGAGAATTATTAAGTTATGACGTCGACGCGAGTGAAGACATCCTTCGGGTGCTTGCTGAAGAACCGGAACTATTTATTACCGCGTTTATTGAGGATAAGCTTGTTGCACTGGCCCAAGTGAACGAGCCTGCATCTCAGACCTATTTAACGGTGTTCGTCGCTCCTCAGTTTCGTAGGCAAGGAATCGGTTCTGCCATGGTAAAGTATGCTGAAAACGAATTGCGAGCGGGCGGATCCCAAATCGTCAGGAGTTCCTTTCGTGCCGGTCATCAATCATCTCTTGCGTTTGCGCGCAAGCTCGGTTATGACGAATACTTTTCATCGGCTTATATGCAGCGAACCAGCGATCCCTTTCCCCTGGAGGAGCTTCCGGTGAGGCTGTATACGGATGAAGACTATCTTCCCACGCAGTCGATGTATGCCACAGCTTTTCATGAAATGCGAGTCCGTGTTGGGTGCTTTCCTGATTCTGTGATTGCAGAGCCCAGTGAAAAAGGACGAAGAGCATGGATAGAGGATGCGGAAAACCGTTTTGTCTACGAAATAAATGGGGAAATCGTCGCTTATAGCCACCTTTGTGGTCATGAAATCAGCAGTATTTCCGTACGTACAGACTTTCAGGGGCAAGGGATCGGAAGAAAGTTCGTGATGTATTTATGCAACGAGATCTATCAGCGTGGCAGCGCAACCGTCGACCTTTGGTGTGTCATCGGGAATGATGCCAGAAATCTGTATGACAGCCTTGGATTTAAGGAAAAGTATGTTAAGGAATTTATGCGGAAAACGCTCTGATCGTGATTTATCGGGGAGTTGCACCCCCTGAGCCGAACAATCCTTGATCCTCTCCCATTGTGCACAATTTACCAAATGAACATAAATTGTTTTCATAAGGAAAAGATACTACAATATAATTGATCAGTGGAGTAACGTAGCTTAGACGAATTCATTAAGATAGGTCATTAATGACTTTAGACAGCGCTTACAAAATAAAACTAACGTCTACTTCGTCATTGTAAGATTTTGCAGCTTGTCCAAAATAACAGCTAAGAGAGTAGCAGAGGGAAGGGGAACTGCAATGAAAGACAATGAATTAAAGAGGGGTCTCGAAGCGCGTCATATTCAGATGATTGCTTTGGGCGGCACAATCGGTGTCGGGTTATTTATGGGCTCTGCAAGCACGATCAAATGGACAGGTCCATCGGTAATGCTTGCGTATGCCATTGTAGGGATTTTTATATTTTTCATCATGCGCGCAATGGGGGAAATGCAGTACGTAGAACCGAGCACAGGGTCATTTGCGACCTTTGGTCATAAGTACATTCATCCTTTGGCAGGGTATACGACGGCTTGGAGCAACTGGTTCCAATGGGTTATTGTCGGGATGGCGGAGATTATTGCCGTTGGGACATATATGAAGTACTGGTTTCCGGATTTGCCTGCTTGGATACCAGGTATCATCGCAATGGTGATTCTTGGTGCAGCCAACCTATTCTCTGTGAAATCATTTGGTGAATTTGAGTTTTGGTTTGCGATGATTAAAATTGTAACCATCGTATTGATGATTATTGCAGGGTTTGGTCTGATTTTCTTCGGGATTGGCAACGGCGGGAATGCGATCGGATTTTCTAACCTGTGGAAGCATGGGGGCTTTTTTACCGGTGGATGGTCGGGCTTTTTCTTCGCGCTCTCGCTGGTGATTGGGGCTTATCAAGGTGTCGAACTGATCGGGATTACAGCAGGTGAGGCGAAAAACCCTCAGAAAACGTTAATGAGCGCGACGCAAAGTATTATTTGGCGGATTTTGATCTTCTATATTGGCGCGATTTTTGTGATTGTAACGGTCTACCCATGGAATCAATTGCAAGCCATCGGCAGCCCGTTCGTTGCAACGTTTGCGAAAATCGGCATCACTGCAGCTGCGGGGATCATCAACTTTGTCGTCATCACCTCTGCCATGTCAGGTTGTAATAGCGGGATTTATAGCGCAGGACGCATGCTTTATACATTAGGAGTCAATGGGCAGGCACCGAAAATATTTACGAAACTGTCCCATAACGGCGTGCCTCTATTGGGAACGATTGGCGTGCTCGTGGGCTTGGGCATTGGCGTGATCTTAAGCTATATTGCACCGGAAAATCTGTTTGTGCATGTGTACAGCGCCAGCGTACTTCCGGGTATGGTACCGTGGTTTGTTATTCTAATCAGTCAAATCAAATTCAGAAAAATCAAGGGGGCTGCATTGGATCAACATCCGTTCAAAATGCCTTTCGCCCCAGTGTCAAACTATGTGACCATTGCCTTTTTGCTTATGGTGCTGGTCGGGATGTGGATAAACGATGAGACACGCATCTCCCTGATTTCCGGCATTGTTTTCTTAAGTATTGTTGTGATTAGTTATTACGTTTTCGGCGTTAGCAAGGCTGTTCCAATAAGTGATCAAACAAATCATGAAGATACGAACAGATGAATTGGCAGACATCCATTTGACTAAACCAAAAAACATCCCATTCTCCATAAAGAGGAATGGGATGTTTTTTATTTGAGATCGAACCTGTCGTTTCAGATGGTTACGGTTTAGGGTCGGCTAGTTAAGTATGATTCGTGTACTTCGCACCTGTCGCCTTCCTGGCTTTTCCAGTGTATCATGAATAGATAGGAGCCTTGCGTTGGTAAAAGGGCTTTACATGACATTTTAGAAAAACACGTTAATAAAGCGGAAAGCAAGCTTCATATTCTTGTTGAATCGGCGATTTAATGTGTTCATTCCATGATCCGCCGATTATTTTATTTGACCTAGGAAGGAGGTGATGAAGATGAGTACCATTCACATGCTGGTCGGTATTCCGGGCAGCGGCAAAAGCCATTATGCAAAAGAATGCTGTAAACGGGAAAGGGCCGTTTTAGTGGCTACGGATGCCATACGGGAAAAGCTATTCGGAAGTGAAACCCGGCAGAAAGATACCTATCGGGTCTTTAACGAAGCCTTTGCCGAGATTGAACAGGCGTTGGCATCCGGGAGAAACGTCGTTTTTGACGCGACGAACGTCGGCCGGGACCGGCGAGTTCAATTTTTAAAGCGATTTAGGGATGTCTCGGTTGAATGCCATGTCTGTATAACGCCCTATGAGATGGCCAGGGAACGGGTGATTGCGAGAAAACGCAGTATTGAAGACAAGGTGCTGGAGAAGTATTGTAAAAACTTTGAGTTTCCTGTGCGTGCCGAAGGCTTTGACAGCTTGCATATCGTCCATACGCCTGCAGACGTCAGACTTACACGAGCCGAACTGGAGCTGCTTCTTGCGCGGAAACCGGGTCACGACGAGCTGTTTGCCTATTTGCGTGAGTCTCCCTATTTTAACGTGATGCTGGACTATGATCAGGAAAACCCCTATCATTCTAAAACGTTGTCTGAACATACCTATGCCGTTTTGGATTATATTAACGTATTTTACGGAGGGGAGCATCTGCTGGAGATGCAGCTCGCGGCGCTGTTTCATGACGCAGGCAAGCCGTTCTGTAAGGTTTGGAAGCCGAACCGGGGGTATTACTCGTATTTCGGACATGAGCATGTATCTGCCGGTATAGCCTGCCACGTTCTGAAAGAACTGGGGTACGGTGACGATTTTATTTTACATGTGGTGAACATGGTGAGCTTCCATATGGAGATATTACATGGCGGAGACGCCGGAGCGTCCAAGATTTATCATTTGCTTGGCGAGCAGCTTCTGGCAGAGCTGTATTTCTTCGCGGAAGCAGACACTTTCGCCAAATAGAGGTGATATTATGAAAATGAAATATCCGAAAACGATGCACCTGCCTTGGTCGAGAAGCTATACAGACGATGATAAAATATTGCGGAATACGGAGCATTTTATCGGCCAGGAGGTTGTCATTACCGAGAAAATGGACGGGGAAAACACGACGATGTACCCCCGCTTTATTCACGCCAGGTCGCTCGACAGCAAGGATCATTCTTCACGGCATTATGTGAAGACACTGCATGGAGGGATCAAGTATCTGATTCCGGAAGGATACCGGCTGTGCGGGGAGAATGTATACGCGAAGCACTCGTTGTTCTATTCGTCCTTGCCTGATTACTTCATGCTCTTCTCGGTGTGGAACGACAGCAATATCTGTCTGTCCTGGGATGACACTGCGGCATGTGCGGATAAATGGGGAATTCCGCTAGTTCCGGTCTTGTACCGCGGGATATGGAGCGAGGAAGCCGCCAAACAATGCTACACAAAGCAGTCCCGATGCGGCGGAGAACAAGAAGGCTATGTGGTCCGACTGGCAACCGAATTTTCTTACGAGGACTTTAAGTGTTCGGTCGCCAAATTTGTCCGGAAAAACCATGTCCAAACCGATGAACACTGGCTTAGCAAACCAGTCGAACCCAACGTCTTGGCCTAAGGGGGTATTACAGAACGCTTAGTTAAGCTAGCGGAAGGTAGATAACGAAAGAGACGAGGAGGGTTTATCATGTAATTCTTTCGGAGGATGAAGCCGGAAAAAAGAGCCATAAAACTCCACTTATTTGCGACAAGGAGAGGGTACATATGGATAAGCAGACGTACGCAAGGTATCTGCTCAATCTTATGGATGAGGAAGTAGATTCCGATGAAGTCGTCATTGAAGAAGATACGTTGTATGGATATTTTCAAATGTATATGCCCAGCGGAAAAGGGGTGGAAGCCACTTTTGAGCCGCTTGGAGATGGAGAAGCTTATTTGCATCGGATTGTCCGGATCTATGAGATGCTGGACCCGGAGGATTTTGGCGGTGAAACGGTGCCAGGCTATTTCAACGGCAAAGCTGATGAGGTGCCTGAAGACGTGTTGAAAGGGTATGGCGAGCAGCATATTAAAGGGCTGAAGCAATTGCTGGACGAGTTCGCCGAATGGGATGGTGCGGCGGAAGCGACGGAATACCTGGCTGGAATCGAAGGAATACAACTCCTGCCACGTGGAGAAATAGACAGCGTCCGGGAATCCTGCGATCCCGATGTCTATGAGGCGCTGTTTGAAGTTGTTCATGAGCACAAGAATTATGATGAACCTATTGAGATTCTAGATGAAGCCTATTACTCAATCGCTTGCGATTATTGGATTTCCTATTATTTGCAGTGGCACCGCTACGGACTTAAGGGTGACCCGTTCGCACCGTATTTTGAGCTGTACAGGCTCGGATATTCGGCGATTTTCTCACAGCGGAAGCTGTATATCGGTTGATTGGGACGCTGAATTAGACGCCAGGGATGCTGTTGAATCCCTTTGAAAATAAGGTGATCAGAGATATTAGGGAATTTGCGTTCAAGCAAACTTTTCGGATAGCACAGAATTCAGAGTTGGCGGGGTATACGTCGGACGACTTTGGCCTAATTTCCAAGGCGTTTGGATCTGTAAATGAAAGAACATCATCATAACGGAGGTGAAGCAGCCGTGACAGAACGTATTCCATGCAAAACGGAAGGCTGCAGGGCGACGATCCTGCCGACCACGGTCGCCAAAACAGGCGGCTACTGCATGCCCTGCCATCAAGAGCAGGAACGGCAGAAACGGCAAGCCTATATTGAGCAGCACCGTAAAACGGTGAATTTATATGAGGACATGACGGATCCAGTGGAGATTCTCAAAATCATGCATGCACCGAGGCAGTATGATCCGCTGATTCAATATGTACCGTACCCGCTCGGTAAAGAGCAGATGTACGTATCATTAACGGCTGAAGAGGCGGGCCGAATGCTGAAGTATGCGCTGGAGCTTTTGGCTGCAGGCGATAATAGTGAAGCCGACGAAATATTATTGTCGCTAGTGTGTTACCGGAATGACAATATCACCGGAGCTCTGCCTGAGCTTATGGAACAAGGCATGTACCATTCCGGCATATTATTCAAGGATGCCCCACCCGACATCCGGGACCGCCTGATGCAGCAGGTGGAATGGGACGAAGATAACCGCAATCATCTTCTGCTGATTTTGAGCTGGATTGGAGATCCCGTGGTTGTCAGCCGGTTTCAGGAATGGCGATTACATCCGCCGGAGTGGGCGGGGCAGCTGTTCGTCGGGCCTGAAATTTATGCCATGGAGGGAGGATGGGAGCTCACACCGGACGGGGAAAGGCGCGATTTGATCCACGGCTTGAGTTATGCGATTAGGGTAACGGATGAGCAGCGTGATTCTTCAGCCGAAGCGTCCGCTGCCCGTTTCCTGAAAACAAGCGCCTCCATTTGCCCGTGGTGTGAGGGGAAGCTGACCATCCTGATGGATGTGGACACCTCCCATCCTTCCGTGGCGTATCTCGGCCTATCGCTGGAACGCCTACAAATGGAGACCTGTGAGCGCTGCGGATGCTTCGGCACCATTTACATGGAACTGGATCGTCAGGGCGTGCCAGTCTGGAGCCAGTTTAACCGGAAACCTGAGTACTTGCCGAGTTTCGATTCCGAGGATATCAGCGGCGTGGACGTACCAAGGCTAACCCTTTCGGACGAGCCTCACTCCCCATTTTATGCCGCGACTTGGTCCTTGTCCCAGCAGGATTCGCAGATCGGGGGGCACCCGAGTTGGGTGCAGGATGCCGATTATCCGGTTTGCCCTTGCTGTGCCAAACGCATGCGGTTTATCGGTCAGGTGGACTGGGCGGATTTCGATAAGTTTGGGGAAGGCATTTTTTATATGTTTGTTTGTCCGGAGGACAAGGTGACGGCTGCGTTGTATCAACAAAGCTGAGCCATTTTAATTAGCGGGGCAATGCAGAATACGAGAATGGGAGGAGAAACCGTTGAATCACGCAGTAGAAGCCTTTCTGAACGAGGTATGGAACGAAATCACGGCAATTTACGCAAAAGAAAGCAAGAGGATTAATGAGCTTAAAAATAGAAGCAGGCTGCAAGCCGGAATCATGGATTATCTTCGAGTTGCATGGAGAAAAGGCAAGTTTACATGGGCAGATGGACGCATACATATCGATATGCACGAGCCATTCTCTTGGTCCGACAGCTCCTATAAAGTTGAAGCGGGTTCATATATAACTGAGTTGACCAATGAACTTCTAGTTGAGGAATTCTTTCCTGCCTTGTGCGAACGTGTAGATCGACTGTTCCGCTCTGAGGAGCTGGGAGCGCGTTTCTTTGATTATAAGTTTGAAGTTGTATTGGAGTTTGAATGGGAACAGTCGAAATTATCGCTTAACCAACAGCTAATAAATGAGCCAAAGTTGAGTCAACTGAAACAGACACTGGAGCAATTTATTCAAACAAAGGTTTTGCCTGATCCACCAGTGCTACCGGGAGAAAAAGACTTCTTCTTTTTTGCCAACCATTTGGTCAATCCTGATCTGATGAAACAGGAAGCGGAACAGATCGAGCCATTGATTCGCCGTCTCTCCGACAAGCTAAATAAGAACCAAGAGCGCAAAAACGATTGGATCAGACGTTATACTTCGGCCTTCAACCATTGGGTGAAGGATCACTTTTTACCGCAGCATTTTACCGGTAACAAGTGGGCGTTGAAGGAGGAACCAGTTCATCCTTCCGTAGATGCCGGGGAAATGGATTTCTTTCTTTATGCAGCCCTGCAGATTGGCTTCACCGAGCCGGATACTCGGCTGAAGTACCTTGAACTTGCGGTGCAATTGGGCTCAAAGCGAGCAGCAGATTATTTGAAAATAGGCAGCGGAAAATTTGAGAGTACCTATCGGGGAGAGAGAATAGAAGCCCGCAACAATGACGTAACTCAGACGATCGACATCCGGATTCTCTCTGAAGAGGAGTCGGCTTACGGGGAGGCGCTCGATTATATCATCCATCTTTTACGGCAGGGTTTTCCCAAAGAATACAACCTAAAGCTGAAGAGTAGCCAAAAGCATTTTCTTCCGTTTAAAAAACTGGCAAAGTCCAAGCTGCATCAGTTTTTTGCCAATGCACTCAACTACCCGGCGTTGTTCCCAAAAATTGCAGAATATGCAGATACAGCAATGGAAGAGTTCGCGTGGTACAGCGATGTGGAGCCGAGCGAAAAATCGGTTATGCCGGGCACTTATGCCGTACTGGGCCTCGGCTTGTACAGCGAGGATTATTTCCCATTGGTAAGTCGTTATATGGGCCTGGTGGATACGGAGCACCAAATGGTGCAGGATGGCTATGCGCAGGCATTTATCGAGGCGCATGGTGTAAAGGCAGAGCATATGCCGGTGATTGTATCCATTTTGCTGGGAGGGAATGACGAGGGAACAAAGGTAAAAAATCTAACCATCGACCATCCTGAGCTTACCGAGGCGCTTATCGAGGCGCTGAAAGACAAAGAGATCTATCAGCATGAGATGGTAATGTGCCGAATCTTTGGAAGCGTGAAGAAGCTGGAAGGAGCGGCCCGAAAAGCACAGCCGCCGCTAAAAGAAGGACTGGAGCAGCTGTTGGCGCTCTGTTAACGCTTTTGAAATCACCTGAGCTAAAAAGAAGAAGAGCCCACGTCGAACGTGGGCTCTAGTCGTTGCTGGCATGATCCGGGACGGGCTTTTAGGCTTCTCGCAGCTGCTTAATGAATGAATCATTTAATGATTTGACAGGCTTATGCGGATTTGTGCAGCTTGAAGGGGAGCTATAAATGCAACAAGCTGACACCGGTAAGCACCGACGCCAGCTTGCATCCTATTAAGGGAGAGAACCATTACAGATCCAGCTTTTTATGATCGCGTTGTTCAAGGTTGCGAGCCGTCTGGCTAAGCTTAACCTTATTGTGGTCCTCA
Organism: Paenibacillus terrigena DSM 21567; assembly: GCF_000374845.1. GTDB lineage: Bacteria > Bacillota > Bacilli > Paenibacillales > Paenibacillaceae > Paenibacillus_K > Paenibacillus_K terrigena. Next base: position 157,767 of record NZ_KB895412.1, read on the forward strand.
AAAGTACCCAATGCGAAATCAAGCACCGGATTAGTGACGCCGTACCAGTAATTAATTTTCATTTTTATAATGATGCCATAAATGGATTTTCTTCATCCAGCGGCCCCAGGGGGAGACAGGGGTAATTGGACGATGAGCGATATAATGCTTCCACTCATAGAACAATAGAAATAGGATCACTCCCGCGATAAAAGCATTTGCAATTACAAGGCTGGCTGAAATCAAGTAGGCAATGGTTCCCGCAATAGCGATGTTCGGCAGAGAGTACCACAACGGAAGAAACAATAAATGTAAGTCATTCGGGTTGGAGTGATGATCATAATGTAAACGCTTAATTAAATTTAAAAAGAATGGGTTTTTCGGAGTTTTCATGTGAAAAAGGAAGCGGTGTGTGAAATACTCGGCAGCGGCATAAGAGGACATGCCTATAACCAAAGCAATCCATGGGCCGATGGAAGTCAAGTGTGGGACTAGAAAGCCAAAACTGATCAGGAAGATTCCGCACATGATGCATATGTCGGGGAAGAAGAAAAACTCTTTTACATATTTATCTTTCATTCAAAAGCACCTCCTGATTATCATTATTTAGGGCTAACGTTCCTGTGTTTCTTGTGAAATGGCTTCTTTGTCACGTAATCTATGAATATGCAGGAAAAATTTACTTGATTCTGAAGTTATTTTCTGTTATTTTTGTTAGTATCAAAGTGTTATTATCAATTAAATACGAAGAAACGAACAGGTGGGGAAAATCGTGGACTTACTAGATCGCGACGGATTAACGGAACGCGAATTTATGGAACGGTATCAGGTAGGAGATTATGAGCGTCCTTCGGTAGCGGCGGACATCGTCGTCTTCACCGTTACGCAAACAGACGAGAATAATTACCGCAAGCTCCCGGAGAAGGAGCTAAGAGTTCTACTCATTCGTCGGGGAGGCCATCCCTTCTTGGGCAAATGGGCGCTACCGGGTGGATTTGTCCGGCCGAGCGAGACAACGGAACAGGCCGCAGCAAGGGAGCTGCGGGAGGAAACCGGCGTCGATGACATATATTTGGAGCAGTTGTATACGTTCAGTGAAGTCGGGCGAGATCCCCGGACATGGGTTATGAGCTGCTGCTATATGTCGCTGATCAATAGTGACCAAGTGCAGTTGAAGGCAGGGGATGACGCAGCTAACGCCGCTTGGTTTAAGGTTTCTTATAAGCTTTTGAGGGAGCATAAAGAGTTGATTGAGGGCGGATACGTTAAGTCGCTGCAGTACGAGCTTAAACTGAGTTCCGAACACGAGGAGTTGACGGCGGTAGTGGAACGTACAGTGAAGGCGACGGAATCTTCAACCGCGACGTCTTACACCATCCTATCCAATGAGGGATTAGCTTTCGATCATGCGAAAATTATTGCCTACTCGATCGAGCGTTTGCGTGGCAAGGTTAACTATACCGATATTGCACTTCACTTGATGCCCAAGCTGTTCACCTTGACGGAGCTGCAGCAGGTTTACGAGGTGATATTGGATAAAGAGCTGCTAAAGGCTGCCTTCCGACGTAAAGTAGCCGATCTTGTTATGGAAACGGACCACTATACCGAAAATGCGGGCCACCGTCCATCCCGTTTGTATCGAAAAAGTCTGGAGGAAATCCCATGATGTACGACATTCAAAATTTGCGCAACGCTCATCTTAAAGGAAAATCGTTCAAGTTTTTGTTCTTCTGGGGCCATACGCCACCGCGTGATGGAAGCGTTGATAAGAGCTGCTTCAGCCAGTGGTGGATGAGCCCGTTCATTGTAGAGGGAACGACATACTCCTGTGCTGAACAGTACATGATGGCGGAGAAGGCGCGGTTATTCGGGGATGATGACATGCTTGGTGCCATTATGCAGGCCAAGCATCCCAAGGAGATGAAAGCATACGGACGTGCGGTGAAGAACTTCGATAAGGAAGTCTGGGAGAGCCGCTGCTATGAGATCGTCAAGCGAGGCAGCTTGGCCAAATTCTCGCAGAATCCACAGCTAGGGGATTATTTGAAATCGACGAAAAACCGTATTTTGGTAGAGGCTAGTCCACGGGATCGCATTTGGGGTATCGGCATGGGACAATCTAACCCGGATGCGGAAAATCCAATGAAATGGCGGGGGAGAAATTTACTGGGTTTTGCGCTGACCGAAGCGCGAGACGAGTTATTGAAAGAAGGGGAATGAATTGAATCGAAAGGAAATTGCACAAGAGACTTTGCGGATCCAGCAACAAGGCTACTATGAATACGATGGACACCGGATAGATTTTACCGCAGCGCAGAAACATGCCGAGGTGAGCAGCCATCTGATCACGCCTGAACAAGGTGCCGCGATGGTACGAGACTGTCATGTGTTGCCCAAGTCTGAACAAGCTGCTTTATACTCCGTCTCCAACGAGGCGACCGTGAAGGCGATCGTGGATTTTGCGAAAGCAGGGAAAGATCGGATCGGCGTGCTAAACTTTGCTAGTGCGAAAAATCCGGGAGGCGGATTTCTGAACGGAGCGATGGCACAGGAAGAAAGCTTAGCGGCATCTAGCGGATTATACGGAACGCAACTGCGCAACGAAGGCTATTATACGGCTAATCGTGCTTACCGATCCATGATGTATACCAACCATGCTATTTATTCTCCTGATGTGGTCTTTTTCCGCGACGAGTGGTTTAACCTTATGAGACAGCCTGTTACGGCTTCAGTTTTGACGTTGCCCGCTGTGAACTATGGACAGGTTTTGCTTAAAGGGGAGGACCGTCAGAAAGCAGAAAGTGTGATGAAAGACCGTATGCGGCTGACTTTGGCGATTTTCGCGTGCAAGAAAGATAAACATCTCATTTTGGGGGCGTACGGCTGCGGCGTGTTCCGGAACGATCCATTGAAGATAGCCGGTTGGTGGCAGGATTTACTGGATAACGAAGGATATGGATCGTTCTTCTCGGAAATTAGGTTCTCGGTATTGGATACTTCGAGAGATGGCAAATGCATACGTGCATTTGAGAAGCTGAAGTGATGAGACGCGAGGGTTATGACATGAATCCTGATCGGTCGTTGGTCTGAGCTATTAGGCTAACGCTTTTTTAATCATAACCAAGTTAGTGTCCAACCATTCATCACTATATCGACATATAGTTATTGAAAGGAGGGATTGACTTGTCTAGTAAAGATGAAGAGTATTATAAAGAGATGTATCGTTACTACAAAGACAAATATAAGAGTTGCAAAGAAAGTCTTGAAGAATGTGAAAAATCGCACTGTCAACCCGGCCCTTCCGGACCCCCCGGCCCACCTGGACCCCCAGGACCCCCAGGACCCCCAGGACAGGATGGACAGAACGGACAGAATGGACAGGCTGGCGAGCAAGGTCCACCTGGACCTCCAGGACCTCCGGGACAAAATGGACAGGATGGTCAGAATGGACAGACTGGTGAGCAAGGTCCACCCGGACCCGAAGGGCCCCCAGGACCACCAGGACCGACAATAACTCCAGCCTATGGATATGTCGTACGGAATAATACTGGTAATGTAACGTACGTTGCGAACACGCCAGTTCAACTGGATGTATTTAATCCACTTGTTCTAAACGACGTAACGATGGCGACTAATGGTTTGCGAGTACAAAGAACAGGGATATATCATGTGCAATTCGCAGTGTCTACTGTACAATCATCAAATGGGAACAACCAATCTCTTGTTGATTTGAGATTTTTCATAAATGGCAACGTTTCTGCCCAAACACAATATCCCAGTAGAGTATCATTACAGTTTACACAAAACGGCCAATCTGTAAATCATACGATCACGCAACATTCCTCTGCACTCCTACAATTAAATACAGGAGACTTAGTTCAAATTGCACCGGTTTCCGCGGTAGCAAGTTCTTATACTACTGCGTATTTACAAGTAATCCAAATCATATAACCAAAACTAAATTATAGTCAAAAAAGAACCCTAAACTGTTGGTTTAGGGTCCTAATTATGAACTAAACGTAATCTATTTCGTCGCTTTTCGTCCTACGAATACCCAATACATAGATAAACTCAAAAGAGTAATGAGTGCGAGAATGAATAGGATATTACTAAACATGGAAGCATTCGAATTGCTTGTAATCCCTAGGAAGCTTGTTCGCATAGCGGAATGGTCCATCATGGCTGCTGTATAGGCAATTCCGATTGACATCGCGACATTCAGTGTTAAATTAAAAAATCCGACGGCTGTTCCTGCTTTTTCTTTTTCAATCGTACGAATGCAAGAATCAAGTATTGGTGCATACATGAATGCAAATGAACTAGAGAATAATACCATCGATATCACGAATACAACAACAGAAGATTGTATAAAGAATACGCCTAATAGTAAGCTGACGATAATACTGGACATCGCGATGGTAATGCATTGCTTGCTTCCCAGGAAGCTCGCAATTTTCCCGGAAAGAGCCCCGACGACTGTAGCTGCTATAAAGCCTGGAATCATTAATAGTGAAATGGTATCGAGCTTCAAACCATACATCTTTTCAAGTAAGAATGGAAATAAGAAAATATACGCTAACTGTACAGAGTAAATAACAAAAGCAACACTAAGCAATGAGATAAACTGTTTATTTTTGAAGAAGGATATGCCAATAAACGCTTTTGAGTTTTTACTGATATAAACAAGGAATAATGTAACTGCAACAACAAACAAGATCAGGTAAAGCCAATTGAAATCGGTAATATACAGGAGTAGGGCTGCAGAAATGGTTCCCACTAGGAATAATCCTAATACATCGATATGACGTTTTTTCGTTTCTTCCTTAGGAAGATATTTTAAAATAAAAGGTAGGGTGAGCAGGGTTACTAAAGAAAGTAAAAACAGACTTGTCCAATGGAAGTACGTAGAAACGTAGCCTCCAGTTAATGTACCTATGAGCTGCGAAAGAGCAAAACTGCTGGTACTTAATCCTAAAAATTTCTTTTGTTCATTTGCAGGTAAATGTTTGGTTACAAAGATAACATATAATGTTTCAGCTGATGCTAAACCTGCCGTTTGGATCATTCGTGAGATCACAACGAGCAAATACGAATGTTGAAACATGTATCCCATGACTGAACCGACACATATTAAAATGATACCCGCGATAAATAGTTTTCTGATACTAATGGAATCCGCCAAAGCTGCGTACACCACCGCCCCAATTCCAATCACAAGACCAGCTAGGGTGGCTTGCCAGCTAACTGTTGTCGCTGAAATGTTGAAATCCTTGGCCATATCAACAGAAATGATCTTAAACGAATTATCAATGATTAAGCATAGTAGAAATAATAGTAAGGTAATAGGCACTGCCTTCTTAATATTAAATTCCTGAGTTTTCTTCATGCTCACATCTGCAGTAGTGGTAGACATAGCGATATTCTTCTCCTTTGTTGTTTCATTCTTATGATGTCTAATAAGGTAGCGCTTCCATGAATACCCCAAAATATTATCCCTCTTGGTTACGATTTCATGATCATACATGATGATTCTTCGTTCTGTACAACATTGTATAGTTGTCTAAAAACTTGTATACGTTTTAATAATGAGAATGGTAACACAGCTTTATCTCGAAAAACAACCCATCTTTTTTGCGCAATTTGTCTTTTTTGTTACAAAAAAGCGATGTATTCATAAAAAATACACCGCTTCCAAATTAATGAATTATTTATTCAGTTATTTAGATGTTTTAATCTTCATTTGACTAAATTCTATAGGTATATAGTATTTATTGTAAACAACGGGGTATTTATCACTGATATATACACTTTCTAAAATCAAATCACATTCCTCACTGTGGGAAAGCTGGTATTTCAATGACGGCGTATTAACGGAATTCGAACGTTTAATTTCAAGGGTAGAGGAATTAGCGAGTTCATATACTTTATTCTCCAACATATCCAACACTTGCTTATCGCTTTGTAAGTCAAGATTTAATTCGGAAACGGCTTCGATAGGCATCATCGTAAAAGCAAAAGCTACGATCTTATCGTTACTTTTATACCAGCGTTCCAACGCAACAACTGCAGTCGTCTGTTGATGTAATACTTGCATGGCATAGTCCGTTAATAGTTCAATTCGAAAAATAAGTTCGATATCATCTATGTTTCCCGTATAGCATTTATATAGAGGATTCCCGAGCTTCTCCAATCCATCCATATGATCATTATGATGGAATTTTGTAATAAAATTTCCTTTGCCATGGATATTTTTAACCAATCCATCTTCCTGCAAAAGGGCCAGAGCATGTCTCAATGTCATTCTGCTCACACCAAATTTTTTGGCCAATTCAGGTTCTGTTGGAAGCTGGCTGTCCGGAGGAAATGCTCCATCCATGATTAATTTATACAATTGGTCATAGACAACGACGGATAGTGGTTTTTTTTGTTTATGGAGTTCATGAAGTTTACTGATCATTTTCTTATGCCCCTATAATTTTTTATTCGTGAATATAAAATCCAATTTCTTCTCGTTCTTCATTTCATGAATCTATTGTAACGTACTTTTCTACTAAAATTAATACGCTTTCAAGAATCTATTATAAAACCCTCCCCGGAAATTCATCGAGCCTGCCTAATCGATTTAAGAAACGGTTAAGGATTGGGCAAAGATTAAATAAGAATTGCTCTTGTATGATAAGACTGTAACACATAAAGATACGACTAAAATTGCAAAGTAATTCGATGGTCATCGAAGGATTCTCATGCTAGCATAGAGAGACAACATGAGAAATATAAGAAAGTAGGAATCGTTGTGCCTCGATTACTCTATGCCGCATTAGTGATGCTAAGTCTGATTTGGGGAGGTTCGTTTTTCTTTATTAAGCAGTTGCTGCACGATTTTGGTCCGTGGACGATTGCATTCCTCAGGTCCAGCTTTGGCTTGATGACCATTACAATAATCATGCTCGTATTACGGAAGCCATTCGAATTACGAAAAATCCAGTGGTTCCCGATGGCAGTCATGGCTCTCGTCAATACGGCAGTCCCATGGGCAATTATCGGTTTCAGTGAAACCAGATTGTCCAGCAGCATAGCATCGATCTTGAATGCTACAACGCCGCTATGGACAATCATCGTCGGGGCGCTGGTCTTCAAGGCGTCTACGAACCGGATGCAATGGATTGGCATGGGGGTTGCTTTTGTCGGGCTGGTTATTTTATTGGACATCAATCCGCATTCCATTGTGTCGGTCGATTTGATCGGATTTATTTGCATGCTGGCAGCTACGTTGTGCTATGCGTTCGGCTCTCAGTTGTCCAAGCGGCTCAAGGGTGTGACCATGTATCAGACGACATTCGGCACGCTGCTCTGCGCCATGCTGGGAAGCGGGACCATGGCTTTTTCGGTCGAACCGGTTAACCTGTCGCGGTTGGCAACACCCACGAATATCGGGATGATCATCGGGCTGGGTGTATTCGGCTCAGGAATCGCTTATATTTTGTTTTATTTCATGGTTCAACGAGGAAGTCCCGAGTTCGCGACGATGGTTACTTATCTCGTTCCTGCAACAGCAGTCATATGGGGTAGTACGTTGTTGAATGAGCCCGTTCATTGGAGCTTATTCGCTGGCCTTGCCTTTATTTTGGGCGGCGTATTCGTATCGAGTAGGAAACGAACGCCATCTGGGCTGCCATTGCAGAGCGAAGTGAAGTAAATATGCATTATCGTAACAGACTCGATCCAAAGACATGACCCTCCTCGGAGAATTATCGAGGAGGGTCTTTCTTATTCAGGATCATGCGAGTGCATCTTCTTCCCCCTCAGAAAAATTTCAGAGGCAGAGCGTCTCGAAAACGCTTGCACCTTACGTAACGTAAGGTTTTATAATAGAGCTATCGGTTATATAGTTAGCGCCAAAGAGAGGAGATGGTTAATGAAGAGATATTGGAAGATCGGGGACCTCGCCAAGATGACGGGGATTACCGTACGAACCTTGCGGTTTTATGATCAAATCGGATTATTCTCTTCGTCGGGACAGACGGAATCCGGCCACAGGCTGTACAGTGAATCGGATTTGTCGCGTTTGCATCAGATTTTATCGCTTAAGGAGCTGGGCCTATCTCTCGAGGAAGTCAAAACGGTCTTAACTGGCGGGCAGATCACTCCGCTTGAGATCGTCAACTTGCAGATAGACCGAATCAAAGAGCAAATCAAATTACAGCAGAAACTATTGGAGCAGCTCGGGCATGTATCCAAGCTTATGCAGGGCAAGGCGCAATTAACGGTTGAAGATTTCACGAGCCTTTTGCAAGCGATGAAAATGGAATTTGAGAAGCCGGTCATTGAGCGACAAACGATTTGGGAGCGACATTTGGATCTGTTGGGAAACTTTCTTATCGAGGAGAGCGAAATGCCGAAACCTAAGGAGGAAAATCAATGAACGAACGATTCATCAAGCATGCAACCTTCGTCGTCGAGCGGACTTATGCCGTTTCGCCGGAGCGGGTGTACCAAGCCTGGGCCGACCCGATTGCCAAAGCCAAGTGGTTCTCGAAGCCGGAAATCTTCGACTTTCAGGTTGGAGGACGTGAGTACAGCAGTGGCGGGCCGCCGGAAGGGCCGATCTTTACATTCAACGCTAGTTACCAAGAGCTCGTTCCAGAGCAGCGCATTGTCTATACATACACGCTGGATTCGAACAACACACGCATCTCCGTCTCGATAACAACAGTTGAGCTGATTAAGGTGGAGAGTGGCACGAAACTGATTTTTACGGAGCAAGGAGCGTACTTTGATGGACACGATACGCCTGAAGTACGGGAACACGGTACAAACGTCATGTTGGACGCCCTGGGCAAGGTAGTAGAAGGGGAGGTAGAAGCATGACTATAGGTGAAAATGAACTTATTGCTACGCGCGAGTACGATGTCCCGCGGGAGCTTGTGTTCCGGGCCTGGACAACCCCCGATTTGTTAGCCCAATGGTGGGGGCCACAAGGCTTCACGAATACATTTTACGAATGCGATATGAGGCCGGGAGGCACGTGGAAGTTCACCATGCACGGACCGAATGGCGTGGATTATCCGAACCATAATGTCTTTGTTGAGATCGTGACGCCGGAGCAGATCGTGCTTGATCATCTATCCAGCCACGAATTTCGGGTAACGGCTACCTTCGACGACCTGGAAGGCCGCACCAAAGTTACTTTCCGTCAGACTTTCAAGGAAAAAGAGGCGTTTGAACAAGCTAAGCCGATCTGCATAGAAGCTAATGAACAGCAGCTTGACCGACTTGGCAAGGTGCTGGCGGAAATGGCGTCCTAGCTATGCAAGTGATATCGGAAGAAGCACCGCTTAAATAATGACTCTAAAGTTGTCGTCGTTCACGCCCCCTGTGGGTGTTGGACGGCGATTTTTATATTTTACATTCAGCAATTCGTTCGAAGAAAAATGTTTGCTTTGCGCAAGCAAATAAATTAATCTAAGAATAATCAATATTTTACTAAGGTGGTGTTTGTATTGACGAAGAACCGCAATGAGCTTCGTAAGCTGGCTCGAGGAACTTTAAAGCTAGTGAAAGAATTCAAACATGCGCAGGACCGAAGATCTGATCTAGACCGGGTGACGTTCGAAATATTGATGTTGATTAAAAGCCGCGAGCAAATTCGCTTGACGGACATCGCTCAAGAGTTACAGATGAATCCATCCTCAATTACTAGACGAATCCATAACTTGAAGCAATTAGGGCAGGTTTCCGTGATTTCGGATCCAAATGATCTCCGTTCAAGTCTTACTCGGTTAACAGAAACTGGAGAAGCAGTGCTTCTGGATTTCTTCGAAAGAAGTGTCGATGGGTTGGCCCATATTCTACAGGAGTGGGATGATGATGAGCTAGGGGCTCTTGCCGACAGCGTGACACGCTATGCCGACTCAATGGGTAAATGGCGGGCAACATCCGCAAACTCCGAAGAAGGGGGTAATAATAATGGAGAATAAAGAGAAGCCTCAGCAAAAACAATATATAAACTCAGGTAATTTCAATGCACGAATCTATATGCACCGTATGTTTAGCACGAACAAATACCCGTGGCCATGCTGGATATTCGATCAGTTCAAGCAGACGGATCATGCTAAGGTTCTGGAGCTCGGGGGAGGGAATGGGTTACTGTGGATGACGAATGCCCAACGAATTCCGGCACAGTGGGATATTACCGTTACGGATATTTCTTCAGGAATGCTTGAAGATGCTAGGGCAAGTCTGGACGTTTTGGGCGGTAGGGTTCATTTCGAGGTTATGGATGCAGAGCAAATCCATTATCCTGACAGCACATTCGACATCATCATCGCCAATCATATGCTGTATCATGTGGAGGATCGAAGAAGGGCCCTTGCGGAGATAAAGCGGGTGTTGAAGCCTGACGGGACCTTCTACGCGAGTACAGTGGGCCGCCGAAACATGCTGGAGATGAGGGAAATGGTCAACGCGTTCGATCCCCATTCCAAGTACAATGAAGTGCTCGGCTCGATTGAGACACGTTTTTCTCTCGAGAATGGGAGGCAACAGCTATTGGATTATTTCGGCGATGTACAGCTTAGTCTGTATGAGGATTCATTGTTGGTGACTGAGTCGGAGGCTATAGTGAAGTATCTATTATCTATGAATGGATTTTCCGCAGATCAGGTTGTTCTGGACCCGGAGGCAGCCGATCAGTTCAAAGAATTCATTGATCGAAAGATGGCTCAGTCCTATGGCCAAATTCTCATTCAGAAAACCTCAGGTATTTTTATCAGCAGTCAATAGTGACATTTCGCTGTATAACCTACGTTCGCTGCGAATGGAAATTCGATCGATAACGAAAGCGCCTAAACCGCGGGAAGAAAGTCTCCGGCCAAGGCGCTCTTCGTTCCTGCCGTATTTTGTTCGATATTCGTTGGATGTTGCGACAATTACGACTCAGGTAGAACGGATTCCTTCGAATGCGAATTTCACCAAATGTTGTACATAGGGTTCGTCCAACGTATCGCCTGTCACAAGCAATCGATAGAAAATTGGCCCATAAATGAGATCAGTGCATATGTCAATGTCGAGACTTTCTTTCAATTCCCCGCGTTGAATCCCTTTCTCTAAAAGACCTCTTGCCTCAAGTCGGCGGGGACGGAAAAATCGAGCTCGATAGGCCTCCGCCAATCCTGAATCAAACTGCCCTTCGCCTAATAACTCCGTAATGATGGTTCCCTCGCGACTCGTCAAAAACCTGGCTAAATTCGTGGCGTGTATTTGAATATCTTGAAATGTCGAACCCGTATCAGGCACAGGCAATCTGGCCGTGGCGGCATACAGGAAACTATCCATGACCACAGCAGCCTTGTTAGGCCACCATTTATAAATCGTGGCCTTGCTAACTTGGGCACGTTCGGCAATTTTATCAACTGTGACGGCTTGAAAGCCATTTTCCAACAATAGCTCATAAGATGCGGAAAGGATAGACTTTTGCGCTTCTACATTACGAGGCCTGCCTCTCTTGCCATTCATCGTAATTATCCCCTTTCGTCAATACATAACAGATAAAAACAAACTATACGTTCAGTATACCAATTATGAATAAAAAATAAAGTTGAAACCACCTATTTACAAAACTACACGTTCAGTATATTATTTCGTTATACAATTTATATACTATACGTTCAGTATTTAATAATGCAAAGAATGAGGAACTACCATGAGGAGAAATTCGCATGGGACTGTAATTGCCGTGACTTCATGAAGTTTTCTGACTTTAGAGAATTATCATTTTGTATAAGGAGTTGCCTAAAATGACTGCTGTAAAAAAACAAACAATCGAGAAAAATATCCCGACATGGTTAACCATACTTCTGGCTGCCGCGTGCGGTATTATTGTGGCTAATCTTTACTATGCGCAGCCCTTGATCGGGGTTATCAGCTCTTCAATCGGCCTGTCTGCAACCAGTGCTGGCTTTATCGTGACAATAGCGCAGATTGGTTACGTCGTCGGCTTGCTATTTGTCGTACCTATGGGAGATATTGTTGAGAATCGAAGGTTGATAGTCATATCTTTACTTCTCACAGCGGTTGCCCTTGCTATCACTGCAGTATCGAAGCAAGCTGTGCCGTTCTTAGCCGCATCGTTTGTCATTGGTATAGGGTCGGTCGCTGCCCAAGTACTCGTACCTTTTGCGTCATACCTTGCATCTGAATCCTCACGCGGCCGTGTTGTCGGTAATATCATGAGTGGTTTGTTACTTGGAATTATGCTCGCGCGTCCTTTGTCGAGCCTGGTCGCTGATTTCTTTGGATGGCATGCCGTATTCGCTTTGTCTGCCGCAGCTGTTTTTATTTTGGCAATCGTACTGTCGAAGGTGCTGCCTACAAGAAGGCCTTCAACAGACACACACTATACAGCTCTACTCGGTTCGATGTGGCACTTGCTGCGAACAACCCCGATCTTACGCCGCCGGGCTGCATATCATGCATGTTTGTTTGCGACGTTTAGCTTATTTTGGACAACAGTTCCATTACTGTTATCTAGCCCGACTTTTCATTTTTCTCAGAAAGGCATTGCATTGTTCGCGCTTGTCGGCGTCGCAGGTGCAGTAGCTGCGCCTGTGGCTGGGCGGTTGGCCGACCGCGGCTGGACTAAACCCGCTACAGGGATTGCGCTCGCTACGGTCGTCATTTCTGTTTTGTTACCGCTTATGATCCGTAGTAGTTCACCCTTCGGAATTGCTGTTCTTGTCGTTGCAGCCATATTATTGGACGCCGGTGTATCCGCAAATCTTGTGCTCGGACAACGTGCGCTCTTCTCATTGAGTCCGGAAATTCGCAGTCGTCTGAATGGGCTTTTCATGGCTATTTTCTTTTTTGGTGGTGCCATCGGATCCGCAATTGGGGGGTGGATATACGCCACGGGCGGATGGAGTGCCGCGTTAGGGATTGGAATAGCTTTCCCGATCATTGCCATACTTTATTTTGCCACAGAGAAGAAGTAGTTCTATGCGTCGTCCTGTTTTTCATTTTTTTCTTGTGAGCAAATGAACTTTCTGGATAGGCTGCACGTATTATAGCTATTCTTCTAGAAGAGCGTATAGGCAATGATACGATCCTATTAAAAGCTCAGAGACCGCATTGAAAGGGTGAAGGGAAATGCTCACAATAAAACATTTTTCCAAGTGTTATAAGGGTGGCAAAAAGGCAGTAGACGACTTGAATTTAGTCATCGAGCCTGGCGATATCTACGGCTTTATCGGACATAACGGTGCAGGAAAAACAACAACCATCCGAGCAGTAGTTGGTGTACTTGACTTTGAAGAAGGGGATATTGAAATTGATGGCATTTCGATTAAAAAAGATCCAGTAGCCTGCAAAGCGATTACCGCGTATATTCCTGATAACCCGGATCTATACGATCACCTGACCGGCATACAGTACTTGAATTTTATTGGCGATCTCTTTAGCGTATCCAAGGCTGATCGTGAGTCACTCATTAAAAAATACGGCGATGACTTTCAGATTACTGCCTACTTCGGAGATTTGATCTCTTCGTATTCTCATGGCATGAAGCAGAAGCTTGCCATCATCTCTGCTCTCATCCATAGACCAAAGCTGCTAGTGCTGGATGAGCCCTTTGTGGGACTTGATCCAAAGGCTGCTCACGTGTTAAAGACGATCATGGCCGATCTATGCAGTAATGGCAGTGCAATTTTCTTCTCAACCCATGTACTGGATGTGGCAGAAAAGCTCTGCAATAAGATCGCGATCATTAAAGCGGGGAAATTGATAACGTATGGCAAGACAGAAGAAGTAAAAGGGGACAACAGCCTTGAAAATGTGTTCCTGGAGTTGATCGATCATGATTAATATATGGAGATTAACGAAGATACAGCTGCTTTCTTCATTTGGCTTGAATAAAGCATTGCATACGCACGATGTTAAGGAAAGACGCAGATTACTCCTGCTGAGCATCGCTATTCTGATTAGTGTGGTCATGGTTGGAGTGGTCTCGTTCGGATACAGCTTCATGATGGCACTGACCTTTGAACAAATAGGCCGGATGGATCTCTTGCTTGCCATTATGATGGCTGTAGCTTCGGTTATCGGGTTCTTCACAACGATCTATAAGGCAAGCGGGGTATTATTTAGCTTTAAGGACTACGATTTGGTGATGTCGTTGCCTATTAAAACCAGCCATGTTGTAGCGAGTCGTGTTCTTCAGCTTTATGTGCTGAATTTATTTTTTACTTTGATGGTGATGCTGCCGGCTGGTGTGGTTTATGCGATCAAAGTGAATCCTGGAGTGTTCTATTATCTGTTGTATCTCACGACGCTCTTATTTATTCCGTTAATACCCATCATTGCTGCAACGATCATTGGCTCACTAATAAGCTGGATCTCCTCTCGGTTCAAAGGGAGTCAGGTGATCAGCCTCATCTTAACCTTTGCAGTCATCCTTGCAGTTATGTTTGGTTCGTTTCGTATGAATGGAAGTGTGCAGGTACTTTCGGATATGGGTACGCAACTGGCAGATATGATATTCAAACTATATCCACTTACGTCCATATATGTAGATGCTGTCTGCTCGTATCAGATGGGTTCTTTTCTCTTATTTATTGTGATATCGGTTCTTGCATTTATGCTGTTTACCATTGTGCTTGGCACAAGATTTAAAGCGATATATACAGGAATAACCACCTCTCATGCCAGCAGCAAATATCAAATGAAGCCGCTAGAAGCAGCATCACCTTTTCTTGCACTTTATAGGAAGGAGCTGCGTCGATATATTAGTTCTTCCTCATATGTGCTGAATACGAGTATTGGCATGATTCTTTTGCTCGCGATGTCGATTTCCTTGCTGTTCATAAGTTCGGAGAAACTCGGACAACTGGTTGAAATCCCGCAACTTTCTACTTATCTAAGCAAACTGGCGCCACTGGTCGTTTCTTTGTTTGTCACGTTAAGTTGCACAACGTCAAGTTCCATTTCACTTGAAGGCAAAAATATATGGATTTTAAAAAGCTCACCCGTCCCAAAACAAACGATACTGCTTAGCAAAATTGCGGTGAATCTTACGGTTACCATACCTATCCTGATTGTTAGTTATGTGCTGCTTATGATATCCTTACGCACGGGATGGATTGAAAGCTTGCTATTGCTTGCTATCCCTATGATTTATGCCTGTTATTCAGCAATGATGGGTGTGCTTGTCAACTTGAAATTTCCTAATCTGGAATGGACAAGTGAAGTTACGGTAATCAAACAAAGTGCATCGGTCATTGTGGCCATGCTTATAGGCTTCATCAGTCTAGTCATCCCATTTGCATTAGTTCTTCTTCTGTCCAATGTAAATGGCAATCTGATCTTGTTAGGGATTGGACTGATCATGATAGCGGTGTGCAGCGTGATTTTAAGATATATCCGAACGAATGGGGAGCAGTTGTTCCAGACGCTTTAACCATCAGCGTGAAAAGTGGGAGGGGGATTCCCTCCATAAATGCAACGCAGCCAATGCTACTGCGTTGCATTTCGCTGACGTGAGCAAAATGCGAATCACATTTTCCATATGGTTCATCCAGTCCGAATCCTCCAGTAGCGGCAAATTTTTTTTAAGTATTTTTTAAGCGATAATCAAATTCGGTACTAACAATTGGATATTTTTATGATATGATATATAAATAGTTCTCAAAATGAAGAAAATCGTGATTTTTTGCTGTTAACATTGCTTTTTTCAAGTCGTTGGTGAGCATGGCGAACCAAAGCCACAACCCTTACAAGTACCTGGGTTAAGGCCTTGGTTTTTGTGTTATTCCTAGGGTTTTGTGTCATTACCTAAAATTTATCGGTTTTTTATAGCATGTAACTATCATATAATAGTAAATATCTTAATCTATTATTAGTGAGCCTAAACAGGCAGGAGCGCCTACATTATTTCTTTCAAATACTAGCGTGTAAGGACGGTAAACATGAGCGACAGACAAACCGAAACAGACGTTATTTTAATTGGTGCCGGAATCATGAGTGCGACTTTGGGGACAATACTGAAAGAATTAGTACCGGACTGGAAAATTACAGTGTTTGAGAAGCTAGCAAGTTCAGGAGAGGAAAGCTCTAACGAATGGAATAATGCGGGAACGGGCCATGCTGCACTGTGCGAGCTTAACTACACGGACGAAAAACCGGATGGATCGGTAGATATCAGCAAAGCTGTAAAGGTTAATGAACAGTTTCAAGATTCCATGCAGTTTTGGTCTTATCTTGTACACAGCAATCTGATTCGTAATCCGCAAGACTTTATCATGCCGTTGTCCCATATGAGTTTAGTACAAGGGGAACAGAATGTAGCTTTTTTGAAAAAACGTTTTGAAGCGATGTCAGCCAATCCTCTGTTTCCAGGAATGGAATTTTCCGATGACCCGAAAAAACTGATGGAATGGATTCCGCTTATTATGAAAGACCGTGCACTGAACGAACCGATCGCGGCAACAAAAATTGACTCGGGCACGGATGTTAACTTTGGCGCTTTAACGCGCATGTTGTTCGACCATCTAAAGAGTAAAAACGTCGGTATCCATTACAAGCATAGCGTAGATGATATTAATCGTACTAGCGATGGCTTGTGGGAATTGAAAGTACGGAATGATAATGGTAAAGTCGAACGCCATACTGCAAAATTCGTCTTTATCGGCGGCGGGGGCGGGAGTCTTCCTTTGCTTCAAAAATCCGGTATTCCTGAAGGAAAACATGTTGGTGGATTCCCGATCAGTGGACTATTTATGGTGTGTAATAATCCGGAAGTGGTGGCACAGCATCATGCCAAAGTTTACGGCAAAGCTAAGGTTGGCGCACCTCCAATGTCTGTTCCGCATCTGGATACCCGATTCATCGATAATAAAAAATCGTTGCTCTTTGGACCGTTTGCCGGCTTCTCGCCAAAGTTCTTAAAAACCGGTTCCATGTTCGATTTGTTAGGTTCGGTGAAACCAAATAACGTTACAACGATGCTCGCGGCTGGTGCCAAAAACCTCTCATTGACCAAATATTTAATTCAGCAAGTGATGCTATCGAAAGAAAAGCGGATGGAAGAGCTGCGAGAGTTTATCCCGAACGCCAAAAGCGAGGACTGGGATTTGCTAGTCGCAGGCCAGCGTGTGCAAATTATTAAAGATACGGCTGCCGGCAAAGGAACGCTTCAATTTGGTACGGAAGTGATTAGTGCTGAAGATGGCTCGATCGCTGCATTGCTCGGCGCCTCTCCGGGTGCTTCTACCGCCGTATCCGTCATGCTTGAAGTCATCAAAAAATGCTTCCCGCAGCATATCAAGGCGTGGGAGCCGAAAATAAAAGAAATGATTCCTTCTTATGGCGTGTCCCTGTTGAAAAACCCAGAGCTTATCCATGAAATTCATACTTCAACAGCACGGACGCTTGGTCTAAACAAAGAACTGCAGCCCGTCAGGTAGACAGCACAAAGAATACAAATCAGTTAAGCGGCCTTCGTCCTGAGTTCCATGGGATGGAAGGCCTTTTGAGTAGATAACGGTATCTTCGCGATGAAAGGAACGAAAAATGAAAGAAATATTGTTCGAGTACATGACGAGATTGACATCCTTGAACGAAGATGAACAACAGGCGATCGTTGAAGATATCCTGATTGAGGAATACAAAAAGGGAACAGTGCTCCTTCGACAAGGAGATGTCCCCACGAAATGTTATTTTGTGTTAAAGGGATGCGTAAGGCAGTATTCAATTAATGAAGCGGGAAAAGAGGTCACCTCCAATTTCTACACGGAGGAGCAAGCCATCGCGATCTCCAATTCTTATAAACGAGATAAGTCATCCGAGTACACATTAACGTGTCTTGAAGATGCGGTATTGGTCGTTGGCGATCTAGCGATCGAAGATGACATGTATAACAAATACGATCAATTGGAATCCATGATACGCAAGATGATCGAGGAGAAGTTCGGTCAAGTCCAAGATGAATACGCTGCTTTTATCGCTTCTACACCTGAAGAACGCTTCAAGTCACTATTACTGAAACGGGCCCATTTAATCGATCGCGTGCCTCAATATCAATTGGCAAGTTATCTCGGCATTACCCCCGAGTCATTAAGCAGAATTAAGAAGCGAGTCCATACAGACAATCATGAAGCAGATATTTAGGCCGTTATCGAGACTTTTCCGCCTTTGAACAGCAGCCATAACCCAAAGCCCAATTCTCCTACAATCATTGGCACAGTAAATATAAATTTAAGTACGGTAATGACCCCATCGAATTGTGGGAGAAACGCGTTGCATAGGTGAATGATTATATAGCCTGCACCAGCAATCATCAATAAGATACTAATGATTCTAGGTATGCCGTTGGATTTGACAGCCACCCCACCCACAATGAGCAAGTGCCCACCAAAAACAATTAAACCAATCGACCACATAGATTCAAAAGCATTTAAATACAGCATGACTTGTGCTTGAAGCGGATCGGATATCGCTAAAGGGTCAGCACTGTTCGCGAGCAGCCGCACAAATAGTAAATTCAATATGGCTATTCCCAATATCGCCGTATAGGTCAGACGGAACCATGCACCGAGCAGTGAAAGGCTGTTGTTCATTGGCTTCAGGAACATATAGAATGCCCAAGTAACCACGATGTCACTCATCAGGATGATGACCCAACCGAAGATTTCAGCTTTGAAAAGCGTGCTTGATGACATGAGATGATGAAATGTGGCGCTGGCATCTCCTTGCACCACAAGGCTTGCATGGACATAGCCATACGAAAAAAATGAAGCAAGTGTCATGATGATAAGCGATATGCCCGCAATCAGAGCAGGTTGTCGCTGATCCGTTCGTTGTATTCCTGTGGTAACCATCCAAATAACCCCCTTGTTAATCTCATTGTAATCGGAGGGTTATAACGGTTCATTGACTTAAATCAAGGGAATTCGTATTTGGTGGTAGTGGTTGGATCGTCGCTTTGAATAAGGGACATCTCAATAGATCCGAGTGGAGGGATTATGAATAATGAATCATATTCCATGTATCATTCTAGTAACCGGTATTATGGCTAGCGGTAAATCGACAGTTGCGCAACTTCTTTCCGAACATTTTGATAAATCAGTACATCTTAGGGGGGATGTATTTCGTAAAATGATTGTGAATGATCGTAAGGAGGTTCATCCAGATGCAGATAAGGATGAGCTTAACCAACTTCGACTCCGCTATCGACTGACTGCTCAAGCTGCAGAAACATACGTGAAGGATGGGTTCACAGTCATTGTACAGGATGTAGTTGTTGGCCCTATGTTGAATGAATTCATTTCGTACATTTCATATCGTCCGTTCTATGTGGTTGTTCTTTGCCCTGATCCCGATGTCGTCGCACAAAGGGAAGCAGAACGGACTAAGACAGGATATGGGATATGGAGCGTATCCGCACTGGATAACGTTCTCCGGCAAGAGACACCACGTACTGGAATGTGGTTAGATTCATCGCAATTAACTGCAGAAGAAACCGTCGATGAAATATTAATGCGAGTGGAGAAAGAAGCGCTCGTATAGAATATCGAATTGATAGGATAATCTTGCCGTTACAGACAGCGCGGAGAACTGTATCACAAGTAACGGCAAGTTTTGGCGACCTGCCAAGAACTTCGAACATAAGTGTCGAAGTTTTTTTCTGTGTAAATTTTTCTTGAATGAAGATTGCTTCTACTGTCTAGAAGCCGCGACTTGAAAACAACGATCCAACAATCAAAGACAACGTTTGCTTATAAACGGCATGAGCGGCTTGTACATCACCCAAATGGCCACCCATGTAGAGATGGATAACGCCGTGAAGCGACGCCCAGAAGATACGGACGACGGTTTCCGTGTCATGCGGACCGGTAATCAGTCCTTGCACTTGCGCATTGCCGATTACCGTCAACAATTGCCGCATGGCTGTCACGGTACCTTTCATGCTCTCCTCGTCCGGCTTAAAATCCGCGAAGGCTCCTCCGAACATCAGCTTGTAATAGCTGGAGTAACGCTGTCCGAATTGCCAGAAAGCCTCGCCTAAATGGTGCAGCTGCTGTGCAGGATCGTCAGTGTGCGGCGTTTCCTCGAGTTCGTTGGCGAGAAGCTTGCAACCGTCGAGATAAAGCTGCTGAGCCAGCCCTTCTTTATTGACAAACAGACTATATATGATTTTGGTCGAGCAATCCATCTTCTGCGCAACTTTACGGACTGTCACGGCTTCAGGACCCTCATCGTGCAAAATCGTTGCCGCAGCATCGACGACGAGCTTGCGGAGATTTTCAATATTTTGGAGGCGAGCCTCCTGATACGTTTTTAACTTTCGTGTATTTGCAGCGGAGGGACTATTTCGGTCGGTCATCGCTATCACCCTCTATTCATGCGTTTTCGATAAGAAACAAGGTTTCCGACTCTTAACAGGAATTTTAAATCGTTGTCGGACCGTTGTCAATGCGACGCGGGATGCTCAGAACCAGCGATTTAAAAAACGATGTTGACATTTTAAAAAAGCGAGATTACAATGAATCAAATTAGAAACAGTGTTACCGAAATGCGCAACAATTCTTGACTCTTATGGGAGTCAGGAATTATTTTTAACTTTTTGGTAACAGTGTTTCCTAATAAAAACAATGAATTCGATAGGAGAGTTGTCATATGAACATTCAAGGAAAATGGGCTCTTGTCACGGGAGCTTCTTCCGGCATCGGAGAGCAGTTCGCCCGGCAATTAGCCAAAGAGGGCGGCCACCTCGTACTCGTAGCCCGATCGAAGAACAAGCTGGAGAGCCTGGCATCGGAGCTTAGAAAGAAGCATGGCGTCAAGATCGAGGTGATTCCTGCCGATCTTGGCAAAGAGGGTGCATCAGGCGGTTTGTATCGGCAATGTCAGCTTCTGAATTTGGAGATCGAACTGCTGGTCAACAACGCAGGCTTTGCCACGCACGGTTTATTTGAACAAGTGTCAGGCGTGCGCCAGCATGAGGAAGTCATGCTCAATGTTGCCGCTGTTGTAGATATGACGCACTTGTTCCTGCCGGAAATGCTGCGCAGAAACTCCGGCGCCGTTATCAATGTCGCTTCGACCGCCGGATTTCAACCCCTTCCCTATATGGCCGTATACGGAGCGACGAAAGCTTTCGTGTTGTCGTTTACCCAAGCTTTGTGGTGGGAAAACCGCAATAGCGGCGTCCAATTTTTCACACTTTGTCCGGGAGCGACGGACACCGCATTCTTCAGCGTCGTAGGCACGGAAGAAGCGGCCGTCGGTAAGAAAGACACGCCGGAGAGAGTCGTAGAAGTTGCGCTTCGCGCGCTGAAGGATGGGAAGCTGTATGTTGTTCCGGGTACGCAGAATTATATAGGTACGCAGATCGGACGATTCATGACGAGGAAGCAGGGACTTCGGCTCGTTGGCGGCATGCTTCGCCCGCGCGACGGCTCCGTCAACCATAAGAAACCGCCCGGTCCGTCCGATCTTGCAGGATGGATGATCCAGGAGGTGAACTCATGACTCATTCGCCAAATATTTCAGCTCATGCTGCAGCACAAGCAAACCGTCCCAAACGTTCGCGATTGAAACGAATACGGAGCGTGGGATTATCTCTGCTCGCTATAATCCTTCTTGGAATCATCATTTTCGTGGTCGTGCCCTCGCCTGTCGATCCGGTGAAATGGAACGCGCCGACAGGCCCCTCTTTTACGGAACCGGGGCCGTGGCAAGAGAACGACAAGCTCAGTCCGGCCGAACTGGTCTCGGATGCTCCTCAATTCCCGGAGTTCATTACGTTTGACAAGGTAGGCGTGCTCTATACCGGGGATTCCAACGGAGTAATTTACAAGGTTGGTTTCGATGCGGAGGGCAAACCGCAGAAGGCCCAGGTGTTTGCAGACACCCATGGGACACCTAACGGGCTCAAGTTCGACACCAACGGCAATTTGATCGTTACAGATATCAAGAAAGGGCTATTGTCCATCAACCCGTCTGGGACCGTACAGGTGCTGGCTGATCATGTGGATGGCAACCCGATCTACTTGGCTAACGAGCTCGATATTGCGCAGGACGGCTCCATTTATTTCTCCGACACCTCGACCTATGGTCGCGTGCTGTTCAAAGAAATGGCTGAGGGCAAGCCGCATGGACGCTTGCTGAAGTACGATCCGGCAACCAAGCAGACGAGTGTCCTGTTGGAAGGACTCTATTTCGCCAACGGAATCGCCCTGTCCAGTGACGAAGATTATGTGCTTATTGCGGAATCCTATCGTTATCAACTGACCAGATATTGGCTGAAGGGTCCGAAGAAAGGCACATCCGACATTTTCACGGACAATCTCGCAGGTTTTCCTGACAACATTTCGCGCGACGAGCAAGGCCATTTCTGGGTTGGGATCTTCACGACGCGCCTATCTTTTGTAGATCAGATGCATGGCAACCCGTGGCTGGCCGGTCTTATGGCCAAAGTGCCGCAGGCGCTGCTTAACGGGGCAAGTACGCCAGTGAAGCACGGGCTTGTTGCGGAGATCAGTCCGGATGGGAAAGTCATTGAAAGCTGGCACGATCCGAAAGGCAAGCTGTATGGGGTAACTACGGCAGTCAACCATAACGGATATTTATATATTGGAACCGCGCCGGGAGGCAGCAAGGGTGTTCATCGGGTACCTTTGATCCAATAATATGAAGAATCGAGGCACATGAGCCATCAAATTCGGCGTGAACGCGATAGCGCCGCATTGTGGTTGGAGATCAACGCTCAGGGAATTCGTGTGACGACAATTCAGCCTGGAAGTAACTTGCCATTATAGAGATGCTCAAGTTCTGCTTGAGTTTTGGGGCTTTCCTAGCAACGGGGAAGCCCTTATCTTCGTCTATTTGTTCCTCATCTTATGAATGAGGACATATGTCCTTTCTCGATTCCTCGACTCATTGTTAAATAAGAGAAAGCGTTGGAGATGGGGAGGAAATCAGAAGATGAAAGGCTTAATATATGCATGTCTGGGAGGTGCTTTCCTGACCTTGCAGGGTGTAGCGAATGCGGTCATCGGAGAGCATATCGGGACTTGGCAGGCTGCCACGATGACTCAGGGTACAGGATTTGTAGCAGCAATGCTGCTCGTCTGGTTGGTCGGCGACAGGTCTTGGCGAAATCTCAAGCAGGTGAAGCTGGTATATCGGTTCGGCGGGGCTTTTGCAGCCTTCATCCTATTCAGCAACATAACGGCGTTTCACCAGAATGGTGCGGCATTGACCGTATCGGCTGTCCTAATCGCCCAAATTACTGTAACTTTAGTGATGGAGAAGATGGGCTGGTTCGGTTCAGCCTCGCTGCACCTGCGGCCTTCTCAATGGATCGGCGTAGGGTTCATGGTTATTGGCATCCTATGTTTAACATTCTAAAGATTGTAATACCTAGCATGGGAGGAATCGTTACGTATGAAAGAGATCATGGACAAGGGAAAGATCGATCATTATCTCAGCCAATTTGGGTTGGAAGAAGTTTTCCCAGAACCGTTGCGACAACATCTGGCCTTATATCGTTTTGAACCGGACGAAGCGCTTTGTTTGCAAGGCGAAGAACCCCAGTTTTTATTTTTGCTGGTACAAGGAAAGGTAAAAGTATATACAACATCAACGGAAGGCAGAACATTGCTGATTAATTTTACAAATCCGCTCGGGGTCATTGGGGAAATTGAATGTCTGAGGGGTAAGGAGAATCTAAACACGGTGACGGCGGTGTCCCCGGTTGAGACGATCGGAGTCTCTAAACGCTGGGTAGCCCAGAATGCGTTGGAAGCATCGTTTTTACGATTTTTACTTGACATGGTGGCCGAAAAATTTTACATGAAATCGATCTCACTGAGCTCCAATCTGCTATATCCGGTCGAAGTCAGGCTCGCTAGTTACCTCTTGTCAGTCTCATATGACGACGAGGTGGAGGCAAATCCAAGAGTAAGCATGTCGAATATGAAGGATACGGCGAACCTGATCGGTACGAGTTACCGGCATTTGAATCGGGTTCTACAAAGCTTCTGTTCAGCAGGGTTGTTGGAGCGGAGAAGAGGCAAACTCGTGGTGATAGATAGGAAGGGGCTAACCGCTGTGGCTGGCCAGAATATTTACGAGAAAGGCGAAAGGAGGAATGGAATATGATCATAGGAATTGTGTTGGCGTTAGCAGCAGGCTCTCTGATAAGTGTTCAAACGATGTTTAATAACAAAGTTAGCGAAGCTGTCAGCTCCCAGACGACGACAGCTCTGGTGCTGGGTATGGGATTCTTAGCATCGTTGTGTATGGGCGTGTTGTTCGAAGGAACGGAATACTTTACGCTCGGGCCTATACAGCCATGGTTCTGGTTCAGCGGCTTGCTAGGGATAGGTGTCGTGACATGCGTAGTAAGGGGAGTGAAGCTGCTGGGACCCAGCAACGCGATCGCCATTGTCATGGCTTCTCAGCTTATCTGTGCTTTATGGTGGGATTCCTTAGGCTGGTTTGGGCTGGAGACCGTTCCTTTTACGTTTCAAAAAGCAATAGGGGCGATTGTGTTGATCAGTGGCCTGATTTTATTCAAGGCAAAGCCGAAAAAAGTACAAAAGGTGGAATCGTCTATCCTATAGGGATGGACTTTTTTATTATAAGAAGGAGTACAGGTGAGAGAAAAAAATTTTCAGTTCGTTGTATAGAGTATAAATCATTTTACAACAAGGGGGAGGGGCTGAGCTTGAGATCCAATGAGAACAACTACATACAGCGATTACAGCGGAAAAAAGAAGATGCGCTAGAGTATATCATTGATAACTATATATCACTAATCAAAGGGACAGTGGTTAAAGTCCTTTCGCCACTTGCGAACGATGGCATCATCGAGGAATGCATCAATGATATTTTCCTGACGATATGGAACAATGCGAAAAAATTCAGTGGGGAGGGAGAGGATTTCAAGAAGTGGATTTATGCTATTGCGAAGTTTAAGGCGATTGATTACTACCGCAAAAATCGGAGGAAGTCCGATGGTCTCTCCAGTTCGGATGTCGACGTGTTGGCTGAGAGGTCCGCTGAAGATGAACTGATCCGAAGAGAAGACCAGACGGAACTCGTTCATTTGATTAATCAGCTGGAGACTGTAGATCGGAATATTTTCATCATGAAATACTTTTTGGGTTTGAAGACGGAGGAGATCGCAAGAAAGCTCGGGTTGACGAGAGCTTCGATCGATAATCGAATTTATCGAGGGAAGAAGAGACTCCATTCCCAAGCGATGAATCTGAATATGGAGGGTCATGGACTATGAAGGATATCTATGAACTATTGAACGATGTGGATATCGATGACAAGGAGTTGGAGGAGATGAAGGTGAACGATTTGGAACGGGCTAGAGTCAAGAAAGCCGTGAAAGCATCCATCCATCGGAAGAAAAGAATCTGGACAAAGGGCATTGCAGCCGCCGTTATTGTAGCTGGACTATCCACTGCAGCATTAGGAGTGGCGTTCCCGGCGTATGCGAGCAATATTCCTGTGATCGGAAATATTTTTAGATTTTTGGATATTGGAATGGGGGTTTATCAGGATTACAAGGAATATTCCAGTGAGATCAACATGTCGCAAGAAAGCAACGGCATTAAGTTCACCATCAAGGATGCGATTTTCGATGGCGAGACGGTGTCATTAACCTATTCGATAGACAGTAATCGAGATTTAGGAGCTAACCCGATCATCCATGGGTTCTTAGACATTAAAGACTCGGAGGGGGTGGGTGGCAGCGATAAAATTACGAAGGTAAGTCCCAACAACTACGTTGGTCTATTGAGGGGAACAGGCTCCCATCGGAAGGGAAAAGACACTGTTGAGTTTAGTTGGAACGTAGAGGGGATCACGATTCAAGACAGCAAAGAACAAATTAAAGGAAATTGGAATTTTGCTCTTGCACTGAAAGCGACAGAAAGCAAGACACAATTGATTTCCCGTCAGGTGGAACATACTGGTGTAGCCGTAAATATCGATAAAATATCCTTCACACCGATGTCTTTCATCGTGTATTACGACCAAGAGGTGAGCGAGAAGGTTAGAAGTAAATGGGGCGGGGTCGATGTATCGCTTGAGATCAAAGATGACCTAGGGAATGTTTACGCGGGTCAAGGTAATGGAGGATCAGGGGATAGCGAAGGTTATCGCATGCAGTGGAGCACAACCTTTGAGAAATTAGATCCAAAAGCTACGAAGCTGATGATTACGCCTCATCTCTCCTTATATGAATACACGGCAGATAACCATGGTTCGGTGGAAATCACGAGGGATGGAACGAAAGAAGTCGCGATACCGCAAAAATCGGGTAAAGGGAAAGAAGAATATACATTGGAAGACATCGTGATTGATTTAAAGAAATAATGGAGCGAAGCGAGAGGGATAACGCGCACTTCGGGTGCTCCAAGAGTAGAAATAAGGCCAGCCTGTTAAGGGTGGCCATTTTCTCATAGATAGAGGATGTATCTCCCGAGAAATTATGAGTAGATATTCCCAGCGGCTTTCAAATGGTTGCTGGGAAAAACCATTGACAGAAGAAAACCAGGGTACTAATATAGGTTACGTAAACGTTTACCTTACAAGATAGAACATGAATATATCAATAAAATTCGATTTTTAGAAAACGTTTACGTGGAGGGTAGCTGGATGGCAGCAACGATTAAGGACATTGCGAGAGTAGCCGGCGTCTCGACCGCAACGGTATCTCGAGTAATCAACAACCTCGGCGGCTATAATGAGGAGACCGAGAAGAAAGTGAACGCTGTCGCCAAGGCATTAGGATACCGCAAGAACGAAAATGCCCGCAGCCTGGTGCAGAAGTCAACCAATACGATCGGCGTCATTATGCCGGATGTAACGACGTCCTTCTATGGCGATATCATTCGAGGTATCGAGGATATGTCGTATGAGCATGGATACAGCGTGATCTTAACGCATGCCGGCAGCAGTGGGTCTCGGATTCTTGAAAGCCTGAATCTTATGGGGGAACGCAGGGTCGATGGGCTGATCATCGTATCGATTGAGCTGCATGACGCCGCGATAGACGCGCTAACATCGCTTGATATTCCCTTTATTCTGCTCTCGACGATGACGAATCGGGCAGATACGCCATATCTGAAAGTGGACGATTACGCTGCAGCCTATGCCGCCGTCGAATATCTCATTGCGAACAATCATCGCGTCATCGGCATGGCCGGAGCGAACCCGAATGATCCGATTTCCGGGGCGCCGCGAATTCTTGGTTATACGCAAGCGCTGCGTGATCACGGCATCAAGGTCGACTTGAACCTGATCAAGGCTGGGGACTTTAGCTTCGAATCCGGGCAAGCGGCGATGAAGTCGTTCCTCGAAGATCAAGCGCCGATGACTGCGGTGTTCTGCGCAAGCGATGAGGCCGCACTAGGGATTATCTCGACGTGCTTCGAACATGGCATTGGCATTCCCACGGACCTGTCCGTCGTCGGCTACGATAATTCCAAAGTATCGTATATGTCGATTCCACCGCTTACGACAGTCGCTCAGCCTTTATACGACATGGGGCGGGAAGGCTGTTCGGAATTGATGGACGCGGTTCAACATAAAATTAAGATTGAGTCCAAAGTGATTCCGCATGAACTGGTGGTGCGCAAGTCGGTCAGGTCATTATAAATTCCTCGTCAGAGGTTTTTATTACGCTTTACGTAAACGTTTACGTTGAATGATAGAAACTACACTCGAATTTCAAATGGGGAGGAATGAGTTCAATGCAAGAGACAGTGACGAACGAAAAAGAAGTGAAATGGTGGCAGACCGCCGTTGTCTATCAAATTTATCCGCGAAGCTTCCAAGACAGTGATGGGGACGGGATCGGGGATTTGAGAGGGATCATTAATCGGATCGACTACCTGAAGAAGCTAGGGATTACGGCGATCTGGTTGTCGCCAGTCTACAAATCGCCGAATGATGATAATGGTTATGATATTAGCGATTACGAAGACATCATGGACGAGTTCGGCACCATGGCGGATATGGAAGAGTTGCTGGACAAGGCGAACGAGGCCGGCATTAAGATCGTTATGGATTTGGTCGTGAACCATACGTCCGATGAGCACAAATGGTTCATCGAGGCGAAGAAGAGCCGAGATAACGAGTACCGTGATTACTATATTTGGCGCGATCCGGTGAACGGGGGCGTTCCGAACGGACTTGGTTCCATATTTAGCGGTCCAGCATGGGAATGGGATGAAGCCAGCGGCCAGTATTTCCTGCATTTATTCAGCAGACGCCAGCCGGACCTGAATTGGGAGAACCCGAAGGTTCGTCAAGAAGTCTACGATATGATGAATTTCTGGCTGGATAAAGGGGTCGGCGGTTTCCGGATGGATGTCATTGATTTGGTCGGCAAGATCCCGGATCAAGAAATTACAGGCAACGGACCGAAGCTGCATGAGTATTTACAAGAAATGAACCGCAAAACATTTGGATCTCACGATGTCCTTACGGTAGGTGAAACCTGGGGAGCTACGCCGGAAATTGCGAAGCTATACTCCGATCCTGCACGCAACGAGCTGTCGATGGTATTCCAATTCGAGCATGTCATGCTCGATCAGCAAGAAGGCAAAGATAAATGGGATTTGAAACCTCTAAATATCGCGGAATTAAAAAGCGTGCTGGCGAAATGGCAGACATCGCTTGGCAACCAAGGCTGGAACAGCTTGTTCTGGAACAATCATGACCTGCCGCGCATCGTGTCTAGATGGGGAAATGATAAGGAATTCCATGATCAGAGCGCGAAGATGTTCGCTGTCCTCCTGCACATGATGAAGGGTACGCCTTACATTTATCAGGGTGAAGAGATTGGCATGACGAACTGCCCGGTCTCGAGCATTGATGAGGTTGAAGACATCGAGGCCGTGAATATGTACCATGACCGCTTAGCTAAAGGGTACGCCGTCGAAGATATTATGACTTCGATCAACGCTAAGGGACGTGATAATGCCCGCACACCGATGCAATGGGATGACAGCAACAACGGTGGCTTCACGACCGGCAAGCCTTGGCTTCATGTCAATGCGAACTATACGAGCATTAACGTGAAGCAGAACCTCGATAACCCGGATTCAATCTTTTACACCTATCAACGATTAATCAAGTTGCGCCAAGAGAATCCGATTGTCGTCTGGGGCGATTTTGAATTGATAGAGCATACGGCTGAGGAAGTATTCGCCTATTACCGCATATATGAAGGAGAGAAATGGCTTGTCGCTGCGAACATGACGGCGAAGGAGAATGTTTTCGCAGCAGATGATCGAGTTATGGAGATCATTATGAGCAATTACAATCGGACCGAGATCGATGTTGCGAACTTGACCATGAAACCATACGAAGCCTTTGCAGTCAAAGTACAAGGATAAAGCAGAAGAAGCCCACATGCCATTTGTGTGGGCTTTTTGCTTGTGGGATAATAGGGGGGAGTGAGCCCGAAATATGGGAAGTGGAGGGCGAGGAAATGAAGGATATTGACGTGAATCTGGTAACACGTCTGATCGAGGAACAATTTCCCGAATGGTCTGCATTCGGGATTAGACCCGTTCAGGTGAGCGGAAATGACAATAGAACATTTCATCTAGGAGAGCGGATGAGCGTAAGATTGCCAAGTGCTGCTGGTTATGTACCTCAAGTGGAGAAAGAACAACGATGGCTTCCGATCTTAAGCAAGCAGTTATCTCTGCCGATTTCACAGCCGATTGCCATGGGACGTCCTAACGATGAATATCCTTGGCCATGGTCCGTGAATCAATGGTTGGATGGCGAGGCATTGTCTCAGAGCATTCTGGAAGATGAAGATCGGGGTCAATTGGCTCGGGACTTGGGGGCATTCCTTCGCGAACTGCAGTCGATCGACGCTTCAGAAGGTCCTCTGGCTGGACCCCATAATTTCTATCGGGGCGGGTCCCTATCGGTCTATGACGAAGAGTCACGCACGGCGATCTCGAGCAATCAGGAGGTATTCGATGCTGAGCTATTGATGGTGATATGGCATCAGGCGTTGGCATCGGAGTGGACGTGGGAACCGGTCTGGGTTCATGGCGATGTCGCTCCTGGAAATCTGTTAGTCCAGTCAGGGAAGCTCTGTGCGGTCATAGATTTTGGCATCCTGGGCGTGGGCGATCCGGCTTGCGATGCCGCGATGGCATGGACCTTCTTCGATGAAGGGAGCCGGGAGACCTTCAAGCAGGCCTTGCAGATGGACGAAGAGACATGGGATCGTGCTAGAGGATGGGCGCTGTGGAAAGCGCTAATTACGTACGACGGGAATAAAGATACGGATAAAGTGCGCGCGGAAGAAGCCTATCACGTGATTCGTTCCGTCATGGACGAATACGCGTCGGCGAAAGCGAACCGCGCCTGAAGGTGATCGTCGAAAGAGGGCTTCTATCTATCCACGGTAAAAGAATAAAGAAAACGTGTTGAACACAAAAACAACCATGGCCTGTATTGAACTCGGCCATGGTTGTTTTTGTGTTATTTCGGCTCGGGCTTTACGTATCCATTGTAAGCCATCCGTACGCCCCGTACGATTGCCTTCTCCAACACGATCGCTGCGGCGGTACCGACTGCGGAGACGGCGAAATCGCCAGTCAATCCGCTCGTGTCGGACCCCGTAGCCATACAGAAGACTGTGTCGCCATCGCTCTGAATATGCACGGGTGAGATGGCTCGTGCCATGCCGTCGTGGGCAAGGGTCGCGACCCGTTCGGCTTCCGCCTTCGTCAGACGCGCCGTTGTGGCGATGACGGCAATCGTGGTGCCTCTTACCTGTGCGTTCGGCGGAATGTCGCCTTCCAAGATGGCTCGCGTCTGATTGACGAACGTATTGTCCGGCCGCAGCGCACCGGCAATAATGTGTCCGCTGTCCCAGACGTCGCCGAGCGCATTCACCACCGCGATTGCCGCTACAGTCGGCCCGCCTGGGATCGTCCACGATGCCGTTCCTATGCCGCCTTTCATCGGCCGGCCATATATTTTTCCGACCGTGGCACCTGCCCCTGCGCCTACGCTTCCTTCAGCCACCGGGCCTGTGTTCGCTGCGACACAGGCGGCGTACCCCATATGCGCATCGGGTCTTCGAGCGCCTTTGGAGAACACGATGTCGAAGATCACAGCGGCAGGTACCGTTGGCAGCGGCCCAGCCTCCGTCATATAGCCGATACCTTGCTCGGCCAGCCAGTGCATGATCCCATCGGACGCAGCCAGTCCGAAATAGCTGCCGCCCGTCAAGAGGATGGCTTCCACCACATCCGTCGTCGTGCCTGGGCGGATGGCGTCGGTCAACTGCGTCCCCGGTGCGCCGCCTCGAATATCTACCCCTGGAACGGCACCTTTCGGGCACAGGATGACAGTGCATCCCGTACGGCCGCTCTCATCCTCTGCATGACCGACCAAGATCCCCGGCACGTCTGTCAATCCACCCGTGAATTTTAATTCTTCGTTCTTCTGCGCTTCCTTCCTCATGTCCTCACCTCTTGATATGAACGTATGAGATGGGAGCTGAATGCTTGCTAGTACGGAGAAAAAATATTGTTTTGATCGGTGACTACCCTGGCTTTCCGTTAATCCGTGAGGGGTATATTGACCCTTATATTTTTATTGGTAACATTTTCTATGATGCGTTTGATATCACGAAAATCACGTACTACAATGATGAACTCCCTCTATATAACCCAACGGAGTATAACACCGTAGCCATTGTTCTGAAAAGAAACGGGCAGGTGGTGGATGTGCTGGGAGATCCGAACTCCACAACGCAATTTATGCCGAACGGCGGGACGCTTGTGCGCAAGTCAGGAATCTATACCGGTTCCGCTGCATTTTCGTTAGCTGGAGAATGGAACGCTTTTTCTAAGGGTACTTATGAATATCTCGGAACGCATAAGAAGTGAACGATTTCAACAACTCTTGAATCGGTTGCAGGGCTGCTTTGCTCTCTCCGGTT
The DNA here is from genome assembly GCF_000374845.1 of Paenibacillus terrigena DSM 21567. Lineage (GTDB taxonomy): Bacteria > Bacillota > Bacilli > Paenibacillales > Paenibacillaceae > Paenibacillus_K > Paenibacillus_K terrigena. The sequence goes on from NZ_KB895412.1 coordinate 189,742, forward strand.
TAAGAGTTTTTCTTTTCCCTCTTGGTTATTAACGGAAGCAATAATTAGGCGTCGATATCGTCTTCTCTGGGCATGCTACTGAAAACAGGACTAGGAGGGGTTCCAAATGTCTCGAAGAAGGAAATATGCAGTGCCCGGCGTTGAGCGCGGGATGCAGCAATTTAAGGCTGAAGTGATGAGGCGCGAGGGGTATAACGTGAATCCAGATCGTCCAGATGATGTGAAATACGAAGTCGCCAAAGAACTCGGTGTGCCCCTTGAGCCGGGGGACAATGGGGATTTGAGCACCGGATCTGCAGGCAAGGTAGGCGGTAGAATCGGCGGATCCATGGTTCGAGAAATGATCCGACTCGCGCAGCAGGAGTTAGTGGATCGGAAAAAGGAGTAGCGATCTTGCGCATAAATGTAAAAGTCGGGCTTTCCCGATTTTCGGGAAAGCCTCTTCTATTTGCAATCCATTACTGCGGGTTCATTCGAATATGGCCTTGGGCTAGTATTCGTTCAATTCATCGTCTATTGATGTCGTCCCTATGCATAGTTCTGCAAAAGAATCAGCGACCTTCTTGCTGTCCTCATAGCCCAAATTACCGGAGTGGGCCGCAAGAATCGGGTATTCCCCATCTCTCATGTCAGCTCGCATATCAAAAACATAATGATTGCCGCATCCGTCCATGCCAAAAGAAACCGCTCCCTGCATATACTCCGGCAACTCATAGGCTAGATTCATCTCTCTGAATTCAGCCGCGCCGAAAAATTGAAAGTATCTGTCCCCGTTGCCGAACTCTCCACCGTTGGAATACCTGAGGAATTGGAGATAGCTATCGGGTAGCTTCATTTGCGGGATCGTCCACCGAGAGGGATCGAAGGGCGTATATTGACGATGGAGTGGATCGGTCACGGGAAAAGGATTCCGCTGCCGCTCCACGATTTCCGCGATCTCTTGTCCGGCCATCTGCATATTCCAGGTGCTCAGGAAGTGCTGCAGTTCGTTTTCGGGCAAGCCTTCCTCTTTCATATATTCTTTTTCGAATACCGTATTCCAGTTCATCATTAGAGCCTCCCAACACAAGCGTGATATAGCCCCACTATACCGTTCGTCTCGTAAGCTGTCCATGTGTGGCGGGTCCCATTTACATTTGGGCAGCGCTTTGTACAGGATCTACATCTGGACTCATCATTTTCCGGGCAGGTTCCGCCGCTCTCCGCCCCATCAGATTCGTTCCAATTACACCAACGATAATCATCACCGAACCGATAAGATGATACCAAGTGACTTCTTCACCGAGGACCCAGGCACCGGCGGCGATGGACACGATGGTCGAGAGATTCGTAAATACGCTCATTTTCGATGCTTGGATGCGGGACAGAATATAACTTCCCATCAACGCGGTGGCGAGCTGGACCACACCAAGATAGGCGATCAACAAGAGAAAAGAAATGTCTGCGAGTGGTGCGAATAGGCTGCTCAGCGTTTCATTTGCCGCATGGGTGGTGAATGAATGAACGAGAGTCGCGACCAAGCCGGTTCCTATCATGAAATAACTAATTTCTGTCACGCTAAAATGTCGGGAAATGGAACGAGCGAGCACACTGTACCCAGCAAGAACGACGCATGCAAGCAGCAGTAGGAGAATCCCTGTCATTTTGGAGAAATCGATACCGCTTCCCTTCATGATGAAGATAAATAGAACGCCTGATACGGATAGCAGTGTGGACAGTTTTTGCAAGAAAGACGTTGCTTCTTTCAAAAAAACCGAAGCGAGGATCATGGTGACGACGGGGGTAAACGAGCTTATGATGCCTCCCTCTGCGGAGGTAGCGTGCTGCAGTCCAAATGTTTGTAACATGAAGAATCCGAGTGGATACATCGTCGCCAGCAGCAGCAGTTTATAGAGCGGCTTGCCACGGTAGTTCAGCTTGACGAAGCCGAACGCTACTGGGATGGACAGCATCACAAACGCTGCGGCAAAACGGAACGTCAGGGTATCGAGCGGGTTCGCATAGTCTAACGTCATTTTGACAAACAAATAGGATGCGCCAATTACAACAGCGTTAATCACAGCCAACAGATAAGCCAGCCGTACCCCTTTCAAGCGGATAGATGCAGCTGGATGATATTTCATATTTTTTTCTATCGTCATCTCAATGAACCTCCAATTTGGTTGTTTGTCCGTCAGTACTTACTGACACTCTGTTTGTAAAAAAAGCTAGGGGGTTAAAGCCCTAGCGAATATCTTCACACTCTCATGCATGAAAGGTTCAAGCGCGATATCAGGGTAGTTCTTCCCTGCTTCCAGATTGTTAACGAACGCTCCGAACTGCGACATCATGAAGGTAAAGGCCTGCATCTTCGGATCCGTGCGAATCATCTTGCCCTTCTCACCCATCGCGATGAAGTAATTCGTCAGAATCTCCAGTAATTGCAGCGGATGCTGTTGTGTCCGTTCCTTGAATCCGGGTAATTGAACCTCATCTCTGGTACTGATCTGGATCAACTTCCGGTTGCGGTTCATGATCTCATGGTACGTCCTGGAGACCGTAAGCAGGTCCTCTTCTAGCTCCCACACCAGCTTCTCTTTGAAAAGCTTGCGCATCTCTTCGGCATAGTGATATCGGTCGAAGGCGGATTCGAGGAGCTTCTGCTTGCTTCCGAAGTGTCGGAACAGCGTCTTCTCGCTTAGCCCGGCAGCTGTGGCAATCTCCTGCGTGGTTACACCATTGTAGCCTCTCTCCGAGATCAGGTTAATCGCAGCCAACAACAGTCTGTCGCTGCTTCCCAAATTGTTGTTCTCCATATGCCAGAATCCTCTCTCTACACACAATGTCTGTCAGTGATTACTGACATCATAATATTCGCATTCCATCCACCTGTCAAGGGCTACTTAACCAATTTCTTGATATAGATGGTCTACATCATTTAACAGGTCAGGTATCCAAGCGTCTGATCCCGGAATGATATCGATGCCGTCATATACACTTGATATTTTTCAAGACTCATTTTTTATACAAAAAAACGCCAATCCTCCATGCGGGGATTGGCGTTTCGTGTATTAAAAATCAAAATTATCCGGATCCGGGCCAACGCGCAGATCCTGATTCAATCCATCAATTTGCGACATATCGTCCGTGCTCAACTCAAAGTCGAACAGCTCAGCATTTTCAATAATGCGCTGCTCTTTAACGGATTTCGGAATGGTGATGACGCCATGCTGCAAGTCCCAACGTAGAATGATTTGCGCGACGGATTTACCGTACTTGGCCGCTATCGCAACCAATGTCGGGTTATCCAGCAGTTCGCCTTGCATTAAGGGAGACCAAGCTTCGAGCTGGATGCCCTGCTCCTTCGTGTAGCGAAGTAATTCCTTCTGTGTCAATCGAGGGTGGAACTCCACTTGGTTCACCATTGGTTTGATTTGACCCTTCGAGATCAAATCCTCCAAATGATGAATTTGGAAGTTGCTCACGCCAATGGCTTTGACGCGGCCTTCATGGTACAAGGTCTCCAGCGCTCTCCATGCTTCGTTATATTTCCCCTGCACCGGCCAATGGATGAGGTAGAGATCGAGATAGTCGAGGCCTAATTTCTCTAAGCTGGCTTCATAGGCAGCCAATGTGGACTCATATCCTAAGTCGGCGTTCCACACCTTGGATGTAATGAATAGATCTTCCCGTGCAAGTTGGTTCTCCTGCAGTGCTTCTCGAATGGCCTGTCCTACACTGCGTTCATTCCCGTAAATGGCAGCGGTGTCGATGCTACGGTAGCCATGGGCAATAGCCGATTTGACGGCTTGCACCAACGTGTCACCTTCTTCAACCTTGAATACCCCGAGTCCGAGTCCGGGCATGTTCACGCCATTGTGTAAAGTCATTGTATCTTGCATGTGTTTCATCATCTGATGTCATCCTCCTAAGATGTTGTTTGTTATCGTTAAATTTCAGCTATCGACCCCTGGCCGATTAGCTTGCCTGAGAGCGTAAATTTGTGCGTGTATCGTGTGGTGCGGTTCCTTGATCTCTTTTCTCCAGGGCACGGGCCCAGGCTGTCAAGAATACGGCCCCTAATACCATCAAGGCTCCGATCCAGGTGGTATGAATTATTCCGATTGAATCGGTAACGACACCACCCAGATAGGCCCCAATCGCAATACCTGCGTTGAATGCGGCGATATTGACGGCGGAAGCGACATCTTTGGCCTCTGGGGCTAAGCGTTCAGCCAACATGACGACATACACCTGCAAGCCAGGTACATTCATAAAAGCGAACATCCCCATGAAAAAGATGGTGATCAGCCCAGCGATTTTGAAGGGGGCCGTGAACGTTAATAGGAACAGAATAACGGCTTGAATGGCGAACATATAGAATAATGCCCTCAAAGGCTTGCGGTTAGCCGCTTTACCTCCGATCATATTGCCAATCGCAATGGCAACGCCATAGACCAGAAGAATGATGGCGATCGTCTTCTCATGAAATCCGGTTATATCGTGGAGCAGCGGGGATAAATAAGTAAAGACGACAAACGTACCCCCATAGCCTAAAGCCGTAATTGCAAAGACAAGCAGTAATCGAAAGTTTGTAACGAGCTTGATTTGATCGCCAAGACGTACTTTGGCGCTTTTACGCAAATTCGAGGACACCAGCGTCATATTGGCGATAAAAGCCACAACCCCGACAGCAACAATGGCAACAAAAGCCGCCCGCCATCCCATTTGCTGCCCGATAAAGGTCCCCAGAGGAACCCCGGTTACCGTGGCGATGGTAAGTCCGGAGAACATGATCGAGATCGCACTTGCCCTGCGATGCTCTGGTACGAGATCCGCTGCAATCGTAGAGCCAATCGACATGAAGATGCCATGAGATAACGCGGAAATGACGCGTGCAATGAGTAGAACAGTGATCCCACTAGCCATCGCGGCGAGCATATTGCCGGCTATAAATACGACCATGATCCACAGCAGCAGCGTTTTCCGTGACACATTAGAGGTCAGGGAAGTCAGGACAGGCGCTCCGAAGGTGACGCCTAACGCATATAACGTAACGGTTAATCCAGCAGTGGTAACCGATATATGAAAATCTTCAGCGATTAAGGGCAGCAGTCCCACGCTGATAAATTCGGTTGTTCCGATTGAAAAGGCGCTGATGGCTAATGCGAGTAACGCCAACATGCTTCTTTTATTCTCTATCATCATGGTTCACACCCTTGCATTATTTATTGTGATATCCGGCCGGTAACTGCTATTATGAATGGTATAGTTCAAAATGAACAGTAGGTACTTTTTTGTGCTATAGGTACTTAAAAGTACCTGTAAATAGATAGCAAGGGGATGAAGCAATGGCGGAAGAAGCTGTAGGGAAGAAGAAATATAATATTTCTGTCGAGGCGACGTTGGAAGTGATCGGCGGCAAGTGGAAATGCGTCATCCTATGCCATCTCACGCATGGAAAGAAACGGACAAGCGACCTCAAACGACTGATGCCTGCCATTACGCAGAAGATGCTAACTCAGCAATTGCGGGAGTTAGAGGACGACGGCATTCTGAATCGGATCATCTACAATCAAGTGCCACCAAAAGTGGAGTATGAACTGAGTGAATACGGATGGAGCTTGAAGCATATTCTGGATTCCTTATGCGCTTGGGGAGAGAATCATATCATTAAGGAGTATGGCGATAAATTCGCCGTGTTAGAGGATAACATCCTCAATAATAAAGAACAGATTGATAGCTAAAGGTGGAAAATTACAGTTAGGAAGGCCTATTCCAAGAAAAGGGAGTAGGTCTTTTTGTTATGCAGAGAAGGTTAGAAGCCCGTGTGGGATGGTTTGCGAGAATTCAGACTTGTACAACAATGGGATATTTGCTATCCAGCAAAAGGATTTTACCGTTATCTCGCGAATATGTTCTGTAAAATATTGTATATATAGAAATTGGATGAACGAGACTGTGGTTTTACGAGATTGAAAATGATACATGGAGGTAGATCAATGAACCAGCAGAAACAAACCAAAGAAGAAAACGATACGCAAACCAGTCCGATCAAGAACAAGGTTGGTAGTATTTTTGTCCCCGTTCGAGATATTGAGAAATCGCGCAGTTGGTATTGTCAGGTTCTGGGATTGAAGGAAGCGGACTGCAGCATTATGAATGGCCACTTGTGCCCGTTGCCCATGGTTGGAACCGGAATTATTCTAGATACGATGCCGATGTGGGGAGGCGATCAACCAGGCGGCGCCCCTTCCATTGATACACCTGCCTTTATGTTATTGACGGAAGATCTGAAGGGTTCACTCGAATTTATGAAGAAGATAGGTGCGGAGCTCGTAACCGAAATTGAGCATGATCATTGGTTTGTCGTGAAGGATCCAGATGGCAACAAATTAATGATTTGTGCTGAATAGGGGGATATGAATGAACGAGACCGTAGTTCCTGTTTTGCCTGAGATGGTGGCTCAGATTGTGGATCACAGTGAAATGAAGTTGATCGGTATTCCGTGTATTGGTCTAAATGACATGGGTAGCAAATATCAGCTTGCCAAAGATAGCTTGCTTGGGCTCTCCGCTCATATGCCTCAGATCATCGAAGCTTCTGTCCAGTATGGCATGTGGCCGCAGGTTACCGGTCAAAATATACCCGATACGCATGCATACATTCTCTGCGTGGAAGTGACTACTTTCGATGGCATACCGGAGTGGTTTGCACGTATGACGATTCCAGCGCAGCGCTGTGTCGTAGCGGCTAGCAAAGAAGGGGACTTCGATGGAGCTGGACGTGTGATCGATGCTTATATCGCCGAGAAGGGATTGAAAGTGGATCATCAAGGGTACCCTTACACCATCTGCGAGCGGTACCGCTACAACGCTGAAGGTTTCGCGCGATACTCTTTACCGATAGTGTCTGAGTGATAACGAACGAAAAGGCCTTCCTTTACAGGATGGCCTTTTTCATGTTGGGTAAACAAACCTTCATCTTGACCATACGAGACTGGTGAATTACGCACTTTTGAACGCAACAGCTTGGTTGGCTGGCGCAGGCCACAACATTTTTCCGAATAATATGCCTACTAACCCGATCAGGGCGATTACCATCCCGAAATTCAGGAAGGTGACCGCTGGACCTGTCACTTGAACCAGCAGCCCCCCAAGCAGCGGCGCTCCAATCATCACAATCCCTAAGATCGTGTTCTGAATCCCGAATATGCGACCGATCATATGCGGGGGTGTTTCTTTCTGCAGACAATAGTTGAACGTAACGATAAATATCCCATTGCCGACGCCCATGATGAATCCTAATATAAGTACAGGCAGTACGGAAACCCCGACAGGGAGCAGCCCAAGCCCTCCAATCGATAGGCCGATCAAGGCATAACTACTCCCAAATCTCCACCCATAACCGATTGTCCGCTTGATACGATTCATTGTGATAATGATGAGGATGGCTCCAGCACCCGATGCCGCTACCATCCAGCCGAGTAGTGATTCCTGATCCGGGGCAACCGTTCGGAAAAGGCTGGTGAACTGAAAGTCGACCATCTGAATGGCGAGTGCCCCGGTTAATCCGAACAGCATGGTGACGAGCAACAGTCGGCTGTGCAGGATGAAGCTCCACCCTTCTGCCCACAGCGTACGCAGCGGAATGGGCTGCTCTGGCGCGGACGCAGATTGATGCTCTGCATCGAGCAATTCCCTGCTATTTCCCGTTTCGGTATGCTTGACGGTGAGAAGCAGCAGATAAGAACCTAATCTTAAGCAGGCACAAATCAAAATACACCATTGCGGCGATAACACGGATAGCGCGAAGCCGCCTAACAAGGGGCCAGCGATTTTGGAGCCTTGGTTCACGATGCCATTGAGCGAGGTGGCCTGAAGCAGCTGATCCTCCCTGACGATGCTGCGCGTGAGCGCTTGCTGTGCAGGCACGTTTAACGTCGAGATGGCTGCACGCAGCATCAGAAGCGGGAGCAGCCATGCCATGTTGGGCGCGAACAGCACGAGTAAGGTCAGGATTGCCGTCAACAAATCGCAAATTCGCATGAGTTTCAGCTTGTTCATCCGGTCGGCTGCGGCGCCTGCAACCGAACCGAGCAGAATGCTGGGCAGCGCATTGGCGACCGGAATGAGGGCCAGCATCAGTGGATCGGCCTGCCAGCGATACCCGACAAGCACCTGGATGGCGAGCATATCGAACCAGTCCCCGAAGGATGCAGCGGCAAAGGCACTATAGACGCGCATGTATATTTTGTTGCGAAGCAGGCTGGTCCCTGCTTGTTGCGAAACGATCATGAGTTATTCCTCCAAATCACGATTAAGATCGAATAGGGCATGACCTTACTGTAATGGAGAAATGTCAGAGGATAATCAGAGCGTAATCAGCAACGGCCTAACTCGCTGCGTATCACAGCTTCCAACGGCCCTAACAGCTTGAGGAGGCCAATCTGCTCTTGTTCTTCTTTAAACATATCTGCATATTTCTGCTGCAATTCTTGCTTCGGAGGAAATGTGCCGCAGTAATGATGAATTCGGTGCAAGGCATACAGCTTCAACGGCACAAAACCGGACCTGTCCAGGACGTGAAGCCCCTCGTCCAGCAGATTCTCGGCTTCGCGCCATGCCTGACGCTGCAACATCCACAATCCTTTGACCACCTTATAACTGCCGATCTCCCGCAAAAAAGGCTTGGCGGACAATATCCCATCCTCAATTGCTGTCGCCATCTTCTCCAGCTCGTGATCCTCCGTCCCTGCAACAAGATGCACAAACATCTCTGTAATAGCCGTCTGCGGAATGAAGCTCTCGTATTTCGGTTCTGCGATCACAGCGTGACTCAACTTCAAGCGTTCAAATGCTTTACTAGGTTCACCAGCCAGCGTATAAAAATCAAGAATGTTGAGAATCTCCATTTCTCGGTGCTGCGCGGGAGTTAATAGCTTCTTCTCAAGGACTTGTTCGCAAAGCGCTAGATTCTGCTTGGGGTCTCCCGTGAACATATAGAACAACAGCAGCCAATAGAATCGTTCTCTCAGCGGCACCTCGTCCGTATTCAGCAGCCATTCCAGATTTCCTTGGACAAAATGGACATACACCGAATAAAACGGGTCCAGTTCAAATCCAAGCACATCCTGTTGACGTGCAAGGGTCAGCATCGAACGGCCCTGACCGTATAGATGGTATTTCCCGAACACATCCCGCATCGTCTTATGCAGCTCCGGATCTCGGGTGGTGGGGTTCGCTTCTCTTGCGGTTGAATGCTGCAGCGACAGGCTGTAACCTAATCCCCGGACCGACTTAATCTCTACATCTGCAAAAGGACGCAGCTTCTTACGCAGCCTATATATATGATCATCCACCGTACGTTCAACCGGGTATTCCATCGGCCACACGTGATCCAGCAGTTGCTCCCGGCTGAATGTACGGCCTTTGTTGCGGTAGAGAAATTGGAACAGAGCGAACTCCTTCGGGAGCAGCACAACCGTTATGCCTTCGGCAGAAACCCGATATTCACTTGCGTGTAATTCCAGTTGCATGCAGGCAACCCTTCTTTCCCATGGAAAAACTTCTTAACTTGAGTATACCAACCAACCCTTGCGCAACTCTAGAGAAAATGTGCCCTCCGACCGACTTTATAAAGGTTTTTCAACGTCATACAACGGCGATGGTTACGGCCGGTTTAGCCAAAGTTACAGTACATAAAAAGATTAAAGGTGTCGTTTTTCCTTTCGAAATAACGGATATGGATGAAATACTTTCTGAAATCAATTGTAAAGACATCGTTTTGAAGGAATTTATTACAAGATGAGTAGAGGAATAGATGAAAGAATGCCACCCCTTGGATTGGGGTGGCATTTTCACTTGGGATCTCGGCGTTTATTTTTTCCCTTTGCGTACCTTTAACAGCTTACCTTTTACTGTCGTATCTTTCATCATTTCAAGCACAAGCGGTCCTTTGCCATTCAGAATCTCGACATCCGTCACGAAATCGAGGATGGTAATGATGCCGATATCCTCTGCGGTTACGCCGTCAAGCTTAGCGATTGTCCCGACAAAATCTACGGCGCGAAGCTTCTTCTTCTTGCCGCCATTGAAGTTAAGCTTCATAATCTGCTTGTTCAATTGCTCGCGTTTATCTTTTTTGAGTTCAGGTCCAATATGAAGCTTCTTCTCGAAATCGGCTCTATGGCGATCAACCTCCTCTTCGGAGGGAGCGTTCACTTTCGGAATCGCAAATCCAATATACGCCTCAATATCGGCCAATCGTCTGCCATCCCTCGGCGTGATGAAGGTGATGGCTTTACCCGTCTTGCCTGCACGTCCCGTACGCCCCGTACGATGAACATAGCTTTCCTTCTCTAGCGGAATATCGTAGTTAATCACATGGGTAATATCTGTGATATCAATCCCCCTGGCGGCTACATCTGTTGCAATCAAGTAGCGGAATTGTCCCCTTCGGAACGCATGCATCACCTCGAACCGCTCTTCCTGCTCCATCCCGCCATGGATCCGATCACATGGATAACCGAGATCAGCCATTTCCCGGAATAGTTGGTCCACATGCTCCTGCGTACGGCAGAACACGATACAGCTGTCAGGGCTCTCAACAATTAGAAGATCCTGAAGCAGCGCTAGCTTGCCCGCCTCCGATACCTGAATAACAGCGTGCTCAATCGTGGCCGTCGTAATCCCGCTGGCTTGGATTTCAATTTCAGCAGGATTGTCCATATATTGATGTGACAGCTGGGCCACATCCTCAGGAAACGTAGCGGAGAATAACATGGTAACTCGGTCACGAGGCAGCGCCTGAATGATCGACTGTACCTGTTCAATAAAGCCCATATTCAGCATCTCGTCCGCTTCATCGATGACGAGGTAGGCCATCCGCTCTAGCGATAGTGTACCGCGTTCAATATGGTCCAGCACACGTCCCGGCGTACCTACAACGATATGCGTTCTTTGCTTTAACTCGGCCTTTTGTATATGAAAAGGGTGTTTCCCAAAAAGAGGCGTTGCCTTAATTCGCTTAAAGCGCCCAATGTTCGTTATATCTTCGTTGACCTGTAGCGCAAGTTCGCGGGTTGGCGTTAGGATCAATGCTTGCGGCTTATTCTCGTTCCAATCCACAAGCTCGCAGAGCGGAATGCCATAAGCAGCTGTCTTGCCGCTCCCTGTCTGCGATTTAACGACAAGATCCTTCTTCTGAAGCGCAACAGGAATGACTTCCGACTGCACTTCTGTTGGGGTTTCAAAGCCCAAGCTGTTCAGTGCTCTCACAATCTCTTCACTTAATGGATACGCTGTAAATCGTTTCTCACTCATCAATTAACCTCTTCTACACTATATTCAAAACCTTATACATACAGAGTTCCACCATGTAACTGTCGTATACACTCTATTATACTCCGAATCTACATCGATCGGTGGAAAGACTGTTTTGTTAGGAGATGGATGGATAAAAAAGGAAAAAGAAATAGATTGTCGTTTTTCAGAAAATATTGTAAAATACAATGTGGAAAATATTAACTCTGTAGGGGGAAGATTGCTTTGGAAAGTAACAAAATCGCATTACCAATAATAGGCGCTTTGATCGCAGCGATTGTTGGTGGTGCAGCGTGGGCAGTTATCGTGGCATTGACGGACTACGAATTGGGTATTGTGGCGTGGGCGGTCGGCGGTCTTGCTGGATATGTGGTTGCCACCCTTGCTAATAAACAAATTACTGCAGCACATCAAGTGATTGCAGTGATCGCGAGTTTGCTCGGTATTCTGCTCGGCAAGTATTTTACCGTTGGTTATATTTATACGGAGAGTATCTCTGGGATCTTCGGAAGCGAAGTGATGACGGTATTCCAAGAGAATCTATCGAGCTTGTTCAGCACGATGGATATCGTATTTACAGCACTTGCCGTTGTTACAGCATGGCAGCTACCGAAGAAAATGGCGAATCAAGCCGCTCCGCAAGAATCGACGCATGCTGCTGAATAAATGATGATTAGCCAATAGAAAAGCATCTGACTCATCCATTCGTTGTGTGGATGGTCAGATGCTTTTATCGTCTTATTATTTAATATATTCGCTGCTCACGAGATCCGATGCAATCACATCCGTAGGAATCACGAATTCTACAATCCCCATGTATCCAGGAGCCACTTCATATTTGTCGAAGGAGATAACCAGTTTGCCATCTTTGTTAATGTAGAAGCTCTGGTCTTTTTGAATCGATTGGTAATCATTCATTGGGTCCGTATCCTTGTCGTCCTTCTTCACCCAATAGGTTTTGTCCGGATCGGATTTCATTTGGTCCAGCATCTGCTGCTTGATGTTCTCGCTAATTAAGGCGATATAGGCATTGTCCTTGAACAAGCTCGGAAGACTTATCAACACTTGGTTCTTCTTATCGATCGTATCATATTTCATCGTCGTTGAAGATGAACCTACGGTGTTGACCTCATAACGGCCGATCGAGAGAATTTGGTCATTATCTGTTTTTACCTCATATCCCGTATCGATCCCGAGGTGCCCCCCGCCTTGTTTTTTCAGGTCATCTATATCCTTCTGAAACTCAGCATACAATTTCTTATTCTCGTCAAGATATTTGTTGTTCAGCATCTGTTCGAGTGTTTTATTCTCAAGATTCGTCACTGCAGGCACCTTCAAATGGGCATTGTACGTATCTTCGTCCACTTTATACTCTCGGAAGGTAATCACCTCCACGATTTTGCCGAGCACTGGAATGTTAGAGAAGGCATTTGCAAATACCGGACTACTATTCACACCGGACACGAACACGATAACGGCTGCCGCTGTACCGATAATCCATCGCATATTTGTTCGTTTCATGCGGCTCTGTCGAATTGCTTTCTTCACAATGAAGTCCAGTTCCTCAGGAATCGGAATTTCCGTGTAACTTTGCTTTAACTGCTCTATATTATTATCCATGATCATTATACCTCCATAGTGGATTTATCATTTAACTTTACACGCAGGACACGGAGTGCTTGATACAACCTTGTTTTGACGGTATTGATATTCTCATTCAACACTTCTGAAACTTCCTCAATCTTGAGGTCTTCGAAATATCGCAGTACCACGACGCTTCGGTACTTAACAGGTAACTCCTCTAATGCTCGTTCAAGATCAATATCGTGATAGGAATCCGACGTTCCTTGGCTATAGGCCTCAAGTGTTTCTTCATCAACGACTTGAACGCGCTTTTGCTTCCGAAGGAAGTCCAATGAGGTATTCACGACGATTCGATAGAACCAACTTTTGATGGCGTCAGGGTTCTTGAGGGATTCTGCATTCGCGAATGCCTTATGTATGGAATCCTGTACAATATCCAGTGCGTCTTCTTTATTTCGTACATAGCTATATGCAAGCCGATAAATACTCTCTTTGTGCTCCGTAATGCACTGAATAAGTGAGTTCTCGAATTTTTTTTTAATGCTGGGCATGATTTCTTGCCTCCACCTCTACGTAATTACTTGATGTAGCTATGACGCTGGAACGACGTCAAAAAGTTTTATTTTCGAAAAGACATCTTCATAACCTCCTTCGCGTGTGTCCTTCGTGTGATTTGTATAGGCAAGACGGCAATTGTTCCGAAAAAGTTTGTAGCAGGTTGGCATGACAACGACAGGTCTATTCCATTTTTGGAAGCGGGATAGGCTTTTTTGATATGTCGGAAAAGGGTTTGTGAGGTTGTTTTGCGAGAATTTTGAGAGAGGCGTTTGGTAGAATGCGGGAGAGCGACAGATGATTGAAGTGTCAGAGGAGGAGGATATTCGTCATGATTGACAGACAAGTACAACAATGGGTGAGAAAGCTGTGGATCGGAGCAATGGCCGTTATGATTGCAGCGCTCGGAATCACGCCAATTCCGGTGCAAGCGGGAGCAGCTGAGCATTGGATGCAATACGCAAAAATCGGTAAAAAAGAAAATATGTATCTCGGCTCATTCTCAAATCCAAGAAGTGTTGTGGTGGATAGCAAAGGGAACGTATACGTAGCCGATTCAGGTAATAATCGTATCGAGAAGCTTACGATTGCAACGGGCAAATGGAGCATGTGGGGGACAACAGACGGAAGATATGGGGAGAAGTTAGGCGAGTTTCAAGGTCCGCAAGGGTTGGCCATCGACCAGGAGGATAACTTGTACGTGGCTGACAGCTCTAATTATCGTATTCAGAAGTTGAATATAAAGGATGACAAATGGAGCGAGATTGGTCTCGGCAAAGGAACGGATCTAGGCATGTTCATGGATCCGAAAGGCGTGGCGGTGGATAAGAGCGGGAATATCTATGTCGCTGACTCGGGTAACCATCGCATTCAGAAGCTGGATTCTAATGGACATTGGAAAGCATGGAATCGTGCGAACGGAGGATATGGCAGCGGATTAGGCGAGTTCAGAAGCCCCACGCGCATTGCGGTAGATGGCACAGGTAACCTATATGTCGCGGATCGGGATAATCACCGGATCCAGAAGCTCGACGTATCGGCTGGCGGAGAAGGCGTATGGCATGAGTGGAAAGGTAGCGATGCTCTGGGGGGGTTCAAGTTCCCTACGGATGTGGCGGTCGATCGCAGCGGCAATGTATACGTCGCGGATCGCGATAACCATCGCATTCAGAAGCTGGATCTATCATCGGGCGGGGAAGGCGTATGGAGCGTCATTAGCGATGGGTTAGGCGATGCGCCAGGACAGCTGAAAAATCCGAGCGGCGTAGCGCTAGACAGCAGCGGGAATATATACGTTGCAGACACGTCGAATCATCGCATTCAGAAGCTCACGGTCAGTACTGAACAGTGGAGTGAATGGGGCTATGAAGGCCCGGTTGCCGGGACAAGCCTCGGTGAATTTCACAATCCAAGCGGTGTGGAAGTGGATAAGAGTGGGAATATGTATGTCGCCGATTTCTATAACAATCGGATCCAGAAGTTTGACGCAGGTAATAAGAAATGGGTGGTGGTAGGCAACGGCATGGGCGCAGAGGTTGGTCAATTGGATGGCCCAACTGACATCGCGATTGATGGCAGCGGTAATCTCTACGTGGCGGATAAGTACAATCAACGGATTCAGAAGATGACGCCAGATGGTGTATGGAGCCTTTTTGGCACAACCGCCGGACTTAGCTATCCTAGCGGAGTTGCTGTTAGCCAGAAGGGGGATGTCTATGTGGCAGATCCCTATGAAAAAGTCCTGAAATGGAATGCCGTATCCGAGAAATGGGACAAGATAGGCGGTAAAAAGGAATGCAAACCGGAAGAAGCCAATCTTCCAGGTCATGAAGACGGCTGCGAGTTAGGCGGGTTCAATGAACCAGGAGGCGTAGAAGTTGATGACGCTGGCAATATCTATGTTGTGGACACCCTGAATCACCGTATTCTGAAGCGTGATGAATCCCAAGGCGATGCAACGCTATGGAAAGAGTGGGGAGTAAGCGGACAAGCCGGCAGCGGATTGGGCGAGTTCAACGAGCCTTACGATATCGCGATTGATAGCAAAGGTAATCTCTATGTGGCCGATTCGGAGAACCATCGCATTCAGAAGCTGAATGCAGTGACGGGCGTGTGGAGCGAGTGGGGTAAACCTGGTGCTAGACCAGGTGCCGGCTTAGGCGAATTCAACAGTCCACTAGGCGTGGCGGTAGATCGCGATGGGTATCTCTACGTGGCCGAATTCGGGAACCATCGGATCCAGCGCATGGTATCCGAAATCGTGCCGCCAAGCGCGCCAACGGATATCAAGGCAGAGGTCGCGGCTGGGGAATCCCAAGCTACGGTGGCGTTCAGCGCCCCAGCGAATGATGGCGGCAGCGATATTACGAGTTATACGGTTACCTCGAGCCCGGGCGATATCACGGTAACCGGCACGGGCAGCCCGATCTCGGTTACGGGCTTAACGTATGGTACCGCGTATACGTTCACCGTCGTCGCAACGAACAGCGCAGGGAGTTCTGCGTCTTCAGCGGCATCGAACGCCATAACGCCTACAGAATTGACGGTGCCGACCGTACCTGGCGCGCCGACTGACGTCACGGCCGTGGCTGTGATGGGCGAGTCGCAAGCGACCGTGAAGTTTAGCGCCCCAGCAAGAGATGGCGGCAGCCCGATCACAGGCTACACGGTCACCTCGAACCCGGGAGGCTTGACGGCAACGGGAACGGATAGTCCGATCACGGTGACGGGGTTGACGTACGGTACGGCGTATACGTTCACCGTCGCGGCAATCAATGACCTAGGGGTCTCGAAAGCGTCGGCTCCATCCAATGAGGTCGTGCCGCTGGAACAGCGATCCGTACCGGGGGCACCGACGAAGGTGACCGCTGTTGCAAGCGACGGGGAAGCGACGATCGCTTTTACCACTCCGGTAAGCGATGGCGGCAGCCCGATAACGAGCTATACCGTGGTTGCATCGCCGGGAGGCCGTATCGCGACGGGTACAGGAAGTCCGATCAAGGTCACCGGTTTAACGAATGGAACGAAGTATACATTTATCGTGATCGCGACGAACGAGATGGGCAGCAGCCTCCCTTCAGTGCCGTCGAACGACGTAACACCAAGGGGTTCAGAGACGATTCATGGCGGAGGAAGCGGACCAGTTACGACACCGGCACTGCCATCGGAACCGGATGCGATTGTGTTCGTGAATGGGAAATCTGTTAGTGCTGGCAAGCTGAAGGTAACGAAGAACCAGTCGCAGCAGGTCTCGACGATTACGATCGACCCGAAAAAGTTAGAAGAGAAACTTGCGAAGGAAGGCCAAGCGGCTGTGGTCACCATCTCGGCTGCCAAGGGCTCGGATGTCATGATCGGTGAGCTGGATGGTCAGATGCTCCAGAACATGGCTGCGAAGCAAGCAGTGCTTCAGATTAGAACCGAGCAAGCTACGTATACACTCCCTACGCAGCGGGTTGATCTTCAAGCGATCTTAGCACAGTTCGGCAAGTCGGCGGCACTGAAGGACATTACGATTCAGGTTGAAATTGCTAAGCCGAAGCAGCAGGTACCGGCAATTCTTCAGGAGAAGATGTCGATGGTCGTGCCGCCGGTTGCTTTTATGGTGAGAGCGCAGTATCAAGGCAAAACGGTGGAGGTCAAATTATTTAGCGGCTATGTCGAACGAACCCTCGCAATTCCGGCCGGGGTTGATCCGAATAAAATTACGACAGGTGTCGTCGTGGATGCCGATGGAACGCTGCGGCATGTGCCGACGAAGGCCATTCAGGAAGATGGCCAGCATTATGCTGTGATCAACAGCTTGACGAATGGCCAGTATGCTGTAATTTGGAATCCGCTGACGTTCGCGGATGTCACGCAGCATTGGGCGAAAGACGCCGTCAATGATATGGGATCTCGCCTTGTCGTGCAAGGCGACGGACAGGGTGCGTACCATCCGGACGCAGCCATTACGCGTGCGGAATTCGCAGCGATCGTCGTTCGCGGCCTAGGGTTAGAGCCGAAGGCGGAAGCGGGCGAGTTCTCGGACGTCGAGGCGAAGGATTGGTTCGCTGGCGCAGTGGGCACGGCATGGAAGCATCAATTGATCATGGGATTCGAAGGCAGCGAGTTCCGTCCGAACGATAAAATTACCCGCGAACAAGCGATGGCCATTATGGCTAGAGCAATGGACGTGACAGGGCTGAAGGCGAAGTCTGCGCAAGCGAAGTATGGCCAGCCATTGGCGTCGTTCGCGGATGCTGAGCTTATATCCGGCTGGGCGAAGAAAGGTGTCGGGGATTGCTTACAATTCGGTATCGTATCCGGAAGAAATCATACAGAGCTGGATCCGAAAGCCGATGTCACCCGAGCTGAAGTTGCGGCAATGGTTCAGAAATTGCTGAAAAATTCCGATCTAATTTAATATCGTAAACCATTGAAAAATCCCTTGAGCGCAGAGATGCGACTTGATGCGGCTGGCTTCAGGGCTTGGTCTGCGTGCCGATGCGAAGGCAGCAGCACTGTCCGACGTTTACCCATCAAGAAGAAGCTGTGATTCTAAGCCGTGTCCTCACGTATCTCCATAAAGACGTGAAACCGGGCCATATCGTGCTGGATCAATTCCGCGATGGAGATTCGGTATCGGCGTATGCTGTGCATACATCCTAAAACAAGTTCAATGCCATCCTGATTTGGGGATGGCATTTTTACATCCGGCAATAAACGGTATAATAAATGGGAAGATGTGGACATTAACAATGCAATGGTAAATGACCAGGATTGAATACGTCATAAAGAAATAAAGGAGATCGTATGACAATACATCATAACGTAGGTTGGAATTTCGATAACAGCTATGTGCAGCTGCCGCAATCCTTCTTCACGAAAATAAACTTAGCGCCTGTCCGTTCACCGAAGCTGGCCGTCTTGAATCATTCACTGGCCGCTTCGTTAGGTCTGGATGCAGGGGCGCTGCAGAGCGAAGAGAGTGTCGCAGTGCTTGTGGGGAATGAGGTGCCTGAAGGCGGCATACCGCTTGCGCAAGCATATGCAGGGCATCAATTTGGATATTTCAACATGCTAGGAGACGGCCGAGCGGTGCTGCTCGGTGAGCAGATTACGCCGCAGGGCGAGCGAGTGGATATCCAGCTGAAAGGGTCGGGCCGAACACCGTATTCTCGCGGGGGCGATGGCCGAGCAGCGCTTGGACCGATGCTGCGCGAATATATCATGAGCGAAGCGATGCACACCCTAGGCATTCCGACGACGCGCAGCCTTGCTGTCGTCGCCACGGGGCAGTTCATTACCCGTGAGAAGGACCTCCCGGGTGCGGTCCTGACACGTGTGGCCGCCAGTCATTTGCGCGTCGGCACGTTCCAATACGCGGCACAATTCGGCACCGTGGATGACCTGCGCCGTCTTGCTGATTATACTTTAGCGCGCCATTATCCAGATGTTGAAGCGGGAGATAACCGGTATCTTGCGCTCCTCTCCGAAGTGATCAAACGTCAGGCGGCGCTCATCGCCAAATGGCAGCTGGTTGGTTTCATTCATGGCGTCATGAATACCGACAATATGACGATTAGCGGGGAGACGATCGATTACGGTCCTTGCGCCTTCATGGACGCCTATGACCCTACAACGGTATTCAGCTCTATCGATTCGCAAGGCCGCTATGCCTATGGCAACCAACCGTATATTGCGGGATGGAATCTGGCGCGCTTTGCGGAGACGTTGCTGCCGCTGCTGCATGAGGATCATGAGCAGGCCGTTAAGCTAGCCCAGGAGAAGATCTCTACGTTCATGGATTTGTACACCGCGAATTGGAACGAGGGCATGCGGGCTAAGCTGGGGCTCTTGGGCGAAGAGAAGCAGGATGAGGAATTGATTAGCGATCTTCTCGGATTGATGGAAGCCTACCGTGCGGATTATACCAATACATTCCGCGCCCTAACCTTGAATCAACTGGAAGGGTTAGACCTGTTCGGGTCTTCGGAATTCGCTTCATGGCACGCGCGCTGGAAGGATCGGCTGGGCAGACAAGAGGCATCGAGAGAAGATGCCAATCAATTGATGCGAAGCAGCAATCCGGCAGTGATCCCCCGGAACCATCGCGTCGAAGCGGCGCTAGAAGCTGCAGAAGCGCATGGCGATTACAGTGTGATGGAGCGGCTGCTCGCGGTTCTATCTGAACCTTATGCCTATACGGAGGAACAGACAGAGTACTGTGCCTTGTCTGAATCGAATAAACCTTACCGCACCTATTGCGGTACGTAATGGAAGGATTGGCCGGAGGACACGATGTCCTTCGGTCAATTTCGTACATACGGGGGCATTTCCGTTTCGAACGGAGCCTCTGTATAATAATACTCCATACTTATCTTACAGCTTGGAGGTACGCCATGAGCAATAAAAAATGGACGATGGCGCTCGTCGGCATACTCCTTGTATTCAGTTATTTCCTGTACAAGTTCATGTCGCCAGCGATGGAGATCAATCATTTGGTTCGGGACATGAATCAGAGCAGCACCAAGAGTGAACCGATGAAGCACGTCGTGCTTATCGCGCAAGAGCTGGACAATCCCTTCTGGAGAACAGTCGAGCAGGGAGCGAGAGCATCAGCGGCACAGCGCGGGATCGCGATTGAATATATGGGTCCGAATCGCATAAATCCTTCTGAGCAGAAGAGACTGCTAGAGAAAGCAATCGCGGGCAAGCCGGATGCCATTCTCCTGCAAGGGGTGAAGGATCCGAACTATGCAAGGTTGATCGACCAAGCTGTCAACCAAGGCATTCCTGTGATAACTGTCGATGCAGATCAGCCGGATAGCAAGCGGCTCGCTTATGTGGGAACAGATAACCTTGAAGCTGGAAGACGCATGGGAGAGCTGGTGGTGAACCATGCTGACGGAAAGGGAAAGATTGGCGTCATCATTGGGAGCGAGATCGCGGATAATCAGCAGCTGCGATTAGAGGGGTTCCGTTCCGTCATTTCAAGGACGCAGGGGTACGAGATCGTTGCTGTCCGCGCTTCGAATATCTCCCGCATTCAAGCGGCGACGCAGACAGAAGCGTTATTGAACCAACATGCGGATATGAAGACAATGGTTGGATTTAGCGCCTTAGATGCGGCAGGCATCGTCGAAGGGATGAGAGCAGCGAATCGGTCAGATCTGCGTGTGTTCGGGTTCGATGATGTCGAAGCAACGGTTCAAGGCATCGCGAACGGCGTTATTGCCGCTTCCATCGTTCAGCATCCTCGCGAGATTGGCGCTAGATCGATTGAATTGCTGGCAGCGTATTTCGAAGGGACAGCGCCACCGGTACAGCAATTTATCGCAACAAGTATGCTGGATCGCAATCATTTGGGTTCGAAGGTGAGCAGCTGATGAATATCCGCAGAATGTTGTTTATTGTGATTCCGACCCTTTTTATCGCGAGCAATGCGGTGGCGTTCTTCATCTTCCAGAGCGGCATCACAGTGCAGAAGAGTTATAATGTGATGCTGGATCGGGTATTATTATACAAGCAAATTGCCGGGCAGACGCAGAATAACCTTAGGACACTAAACGTTTATTTATCGGATCGGAGCGAGATGAGCCGTAGTAGCTTTATACTGCAGAGCAATGAGCTGAAGCATCTGCGGGAAAGCCTGTCTGCACAAGAGACGATCTCATCGACAGCGATGCTCGTCCGCAGCTACCTTCATATGATAGACACCTTCATGACGCAAGAGAACGATGTCATGCAGGCATTGAGCCGTACAGATTCCTTGGCGTATGCGGGCTTCTATGCGAAGACGGAGCAGACCGCAGCGTTCATTCAAGAAGAGGGCCATCAGCTCGTTGACCTGGAACTTAGCTATTATCAACCGTTCTACCGGCAAATTTTCACCCATACGAAATCCATGAATGGTTGGGCTGTCGCCGTATTCGTCCTGAATACGCTGATTAGTGTTGCATGTGCTTATTGGATTTCGCTAGGGATTACAAGACCCATCAGGCAGTTGACGCGGACCGCGCAGCAAATATCGAAAGGGAATTTACATGCCCCTTCTCCACGAATCAGCGAGCATCATGAGTTTGGCGTATTATCGGAGGCATTCGAGCGTATGCAAGACAGCTTGAAGACGCTGATTGCGAAGGAGAAGGAAGGCTTAGAGCGGGACAAGCTGGTCAAGTCGCTTGAGCTCGAGGTGCTGCAGAATCAGATGAATCCCCACTTCCTCTTTAATTCGCTGAATGTTCTATCCAAGCTTGCTCTGCTCGAGGGTGCGGAGAAAACAAGCGATCTCACCGTCACCATGTCCAATCTTCTCCGATATAACCTTCGGAAGCTGGATCATCCGGTAACCCTCCGGGACGAGGTGGAGCATGCCAAAGATTACTTTACGATTCAACAGGCCCGGTTCCGTGATCGCATTCGGTTCATTACTGATATCGATGAGCGGGGATTGAACATATGGGTTCCAACGTTGACGCTGCAACCCCTGCTGGAGAATGTGTTCGTGCATGGTATCGAGGGGATGGAGCAGGGGGCTGAGATTAAGCTTGCTGTGTCCTACAGTCCCGGGGAAGTCAGAGTCTCCATCTCTGACAACGGGATCGGCATGAGCGAAGAGGTACGTCAGTCCTTGCTTCAAATCGATGCTAGGCCGCCGGTTGCAGAGGCTAAGGGACAGTCTACGGGCCTTGGCACACGCAATGTGTTCAGACGATTAGAATTGTTCTATGGCAGGGAAGATCTCGTAGACATTGATAGTAAGCCGGGCCTCGGAACGACGGTTCTGATTCGGCTTCCTGCTGCAGGAAAGGAGGAGGAAGATGTATCGTTTATTGATCGCAGATGACGAGGCGCTTGAACGGGAAGGCATCGAATGGATCGTGAACCGAATGCTGCCGAATACCTTCGAGATCATGCATGCGGAGAATGGGCGCATCGCGATTCAGAAGGCATATGAATTCCGTCCGCATATTATTATGATGGACATTAAGATGCCGGGCATTCAAGGGCTTGAGGCGTTAAAAGAAATCAAAGCTCACCACCCGCAGGTCAAAATGATTCTGGTTACCGCCTATGAATATTTTGAATATGCCAAAGAGGCGCTAGCACTCGGAGTCAAGGAGTATTTGGTTAAACCGGCCAAACGCGACCATATCGCCGCACTCCTGCAGCGGTTAATCGACGAGATTGACCAAGACAAGCGGAAGCGCGATGAGGCGATCGCAATGAGGGATAAGTTCTTCCAGCTGCTCCCGCTGGCGGAGACGGAAATGGCGCTCGTCTTTATGTCTGACCAAGTGAATGAGACGGAAGTGGGGCAGCTGGCAGACATCCTTGGTGTCTCCATCGATAAAGGATGCGCGATCGTGCTAGCCCTGCCGGAAATGGGGAAGCTGCCTCACAAGGAGATCGGCAATGACAAAAAATATCTGTTCGAAACCGTAAAAAACGTAGCGAAAGGGTTCATCAAGCAGCGCACCGGCTGTGTGGTCAGCTCCATGGTGTACTGGCATATGGCCATTTTCCTGCTGGAGAAGGATTCGTCGAAGGACGCGGTACTCCGGGAGGAGGCGCATGGTCTTGGCATGAAGCTGATTGAGATTCTTCGCGAGCAGCACGGGATTGACGCGACGGTAGGGATTGGCACGGTGGGAGCAGAAACCCCGGGCATCCGAAGATCCTATTTTGAAGGCGTCTTCGCATCGACATATGAGCAGCAATGGGGCAGCCTGTGTCTATTTGAAGATTTGGCGGTGCCGCCTACGGAAGGATCATTGGACCAACCTGCCGATTCTACGTTCACAGAACATGTCGCTGAGCGTACGTATGTGGAGTTAGCCATCCAGCATATCCGAGAGGAGCGGGAACAGCGTACGTGGAGCGTCATTGATAATGCCGTGACGTTCATTCAAGAGCGATTCCGTGAAGAACTCTCGCTTGAGGATGTGGCGGAGCACGTCCACTTGAACCCGCATTATTTCAGCAAAGTGTTCAAGCAGCAGACCGGAGAGACCTTCATCGATTATGTGACGAGGCTGCGTATCGACAAGGCCAAGGCATTGATCGGAGAAGGCCAGCTCAGCTTGAAGGAAGTCTGTTATCTCGTAGGCTATAAAGATCCGAATTACTTCAGCCGTGTATTCAAGAAGGTCGCTAAGGTATCGCCAACCGAATATCGCAATCAACTCTAATTCATGAGGTTCATGCTGTGATGCATGGACTTTTTTGTTTTTGGGGGACAATAATGTGCTAGCCGATGGCTCTGATGCTAGGCAGCGGAAGCTTGGCCTAATATTATGCTGGTATACGACAAATAAGTGAAGGCAATCGAACCCTGACCTGGGCTCAACCCATGCTATAATGGGCTCTCAGTAACGAATATACCTTGTGTGATCAGATAAAGGACTCGTATGCAAGTACGAAAAAAGTCAGAAAGGATAATCTTCCGTGAGCTTAAAAGAACATCATGAAGAGCAGCAGCAAGTCAGCATGAAATTTGTAACTCTTGTCTCCATGGTTGCCGCATTGGGCGGATTATTGTTCGGATTCGATACCGCTGTCGTATCGGGTGCGATTGGATTTATGAAAGACCATTTCAGCTTAAATGAAGTCGAAGTGGGGTGGGCTGTCTCCAGCTTGATTATCGGTTGTATTGCCGGAGCTGCAAGCTCTGGTGTGCTTGGTGACAGATTCGGCCGGAAGAAGGTGCTTATTACCGCTGCGATCCTGTTTATTATCGGGTCTATCGGATCTGCCATTCCGACGACCTTCAGCGCTTATATCATCGCTAGAATTATCGGCGGTATTGGTATCGGTATTACCTCTACCCTTTGTCCGCTCTATAATGCGGAGATCGCGCCTGCGAAATACCGAGGTCGGCTGGTAGCCTTGAACCAGTTCGCAACGGTGACGGGGATCTTCCTTACCTATTTCATTAATCTCGGTATTACCGGGTATGGGAATGACGCATGGGATATTGCGATGGGTTGGCGCTATATGTTCGGTTTCGGCGTCCTACCAGGCCTATTATTCTTGGTACTGCTATTCTTCGTGCCGGAGAGCCCAAGATGGTTGATTAAGCAGGGCAAGGCAGCTGAATCTCTGCCGATCCTGCTCAAGATTCACGGTGAGGAACTGGCGAAGCAGGAAGTATTGGACATTAAGAAATCGTTCGCACAGGAGAGCGGTTCGATCCGTCAGTTGTTCGGTCCTACGTTGCGGATTGCGCTAATCGTAGGCGTTGGACTTGCGATTCTCCAGCAAGTTACGGGGATTAATGCCGTGATGTATTATGCACCGGAGATCTTTAAGGAAACGGGTGCGGGCACGAACGCTGCGCTGATCCAGACCATCCTGGTTGGATTCATTAATTTCGTGTTCACTATTCTTGCGATTTGGCTGATTGATAAGGTTGGGCGTAAGGTTCTGCTAATGGTTGGATCGGCTTCCATGGCGGTGAGTCTGGCCGTGATTGGTACGGCGTTCTATACGGGGCATACGTCAGGGCCGCTGGTGCTCATCTTTATTTTGGTATACGTCGCCTCCTTTGCGATATCGCTCGGACCTGTCGTATGGGTCATCATATCGGAAATTTTCCCGAATCGGATTCGCGGAAAAGCGACGGCCATTGCATCGATGTCGCTGTGGGCGGCTGATTACATCGTATCCCAGACCTTCCCTCCGATGCTTGCTTCGGCAGGTCCAGCGATTACCTTCTGGATCTTCGGTGTGATGTCCGTGATTACGTTCATGTTCACATGGCGTATTGTACCTGAGACGAAGGGGAAATCGCTGGAGGAAATCGAATCCTTGTTGGCCTCCTCAAAAGGTTAAAAATATAGATGCCGGGACAATTGTCCCGGCATCTTTGTTGTGTATCATTGGCGATTGAACCTTCCTCGCTTTCAAAGCGAGTTTTGTAAGCAAAACTTGTAGGTCAGTCGCTTGCTCCGAAAATGCCTCGGTAGAGGTGTAGTCTATATCGTCAAATGCCGATAATAGTAAAGCGGTGAGAAGGCGTCAAGAATTACATAACTTCAAAAGGTGGGAACATGATGAAATGGAGATTCACAATACGGGCGAGACTTATTATATCTTTTATAGTCATATTGATCGCGCCCAGTCTAGCTATTGGCCTATTCTCCTATAATAGCGCCAGCTCCATTGTAGAGAAGCAAATCAGGCAAGGTACGGAGCAAAGTGTCAAGTTATTGAATGAAAAATTGAGTTCGGTCATTCTGGAAAATAAACAGAATGTTGCCTTCCTAGCCAACACAATCCGAGATCAAGGGGATAAGGAACAGAGTTATACTTCTGCTCGGCAACTCATTGAACAATTCCAGCTTCAGCATAAGGGGATCGAGGGCTCCTATGTAGGCACGTTCGACGGAATCATGATTCAATTTCCTGATGTGAAAATGCCTGATGACTATGACCCGCGCAACCGGGATTGGTACAAGGCGAGCATGGAGCAAAAAGGAAATTCCATCGTTTCTCCTCCTTATAAATCATCTACAACAGGCAATATGGTCATTACGATCTCGCGAGCCCTTGAAGACGGCTCGGGGGTCGTCGCTGTGGATGTAAATCTTGAACAGATCCTAACGATAGCTCAGAACATGAAGGTAGGGGAAAAAGGTTACTCTGTTATTCTAGATCAGAATCGAAGAGTCATCGTTCATCCGACACACAAAGCCGGGCATGTATTGAAGGAGAGTTGGCTGGATGATGTATATGCCAAATCTTCCGGA
This sequence comes from Paenibacillus terrigena DSM 21567, assembly GCF_000374845.1. GTDB lineage: Bacteria > Bacillota > Bacilli > Paenibacillales > Paenibacillaceae > Paenibacillus_K > Paenibacillus_K terrigena. Next base: position 215,919 of record NZ_KB895412.1, read on the forward strand.
CATGTGGATTATGTACACGAGGGCAGTCCCAAGATCATGGACTTCGTGACCAATGAGCAGACAGGCTGGAAGATAACAGGAACCATCAATGTTCAGGAATTTACGGACGCTGCTGGGCCGATCTTCCGAACGACTGTTATTGTGATCGCTATTGGCCTGTTGGTTGGAGCCGTCTTAGTATATGTTACGATCAGATCGATCCTTAAACCGCTAAGACGATTGATTCAGGCAGCCAATATGGTTAGCGATGGCGATTTAACGAAACGGGTGCATCATAAGACGCAGGATGAGTTCGGTATTCTAAGTGAAGCTTTCGATAAGATGACAGACTCATTGTGCAATGTATTGCAGGAAGTGTCGGATACGTCGATGCAGCTGTCCGCTTCTTCCCAAGAGCTGGCGGCTGCTTCCGAGCAATCAGCCCAAGCCTCCCAGTATACGGCTGAGAGTATAATGCGGCTGGCAGAAGGATCGGATGAGCAGATGAATAACATGAACCGTGTCGATCTCACGGTTCAAGAGATGATCATGGGAGTAAGACAGATTGCGGGGAGCTCACAGACCGTGTCCCAGGCAGCCGTTCATTCGTCTGACATGGTTGAAGCGGGTAATCATTCCATTCAAAAAACAGTTCATCAGATGCATTCGATTAGCAGCAGCGTCAGTCAGCTCGGCCAATCCATGAAAGGTCTAAGTGATCAGGCGCGCAGTATTGATGATATCGTACAAGCGATTACCGGCATTGCTTCGCAGACGAATTTGCTCGCGCTCAATGCCTCGATCGAGGCAGCTCGTGCAGGAGAGCATGGGCGAGGCTTCGCCGTCGTCGCTACAGAAGTGCGTAAGCTTGCCGAGCAGTCTAACTCGATGGCACAGCAAATTGCCGAGACGATCCAACATATCCAGTCAGAGATGCTCAGATCCGCACAGGATACGGAGAAGAGTGCAGCGGAGGTAACGCTTGGTATCGAAGTGATGCATGAAGCAGGCGAAGCTTTCCAGCGTATCGAACAGTCGGTGAATATCGTTGCAACGCAGATCCAAGAAGTATCGGCTTCGGTTCAACAGATGGCAGCGGGAACCGAGCAAATGGCCAGCGATATCCATGATGCCAAGTCGATCACAACGGCGATGGCTGGGAACACACAGAGTGTCTCAGCTACGACGGAAGAACAGCTTGCTTCCATGCAGGAAATCAGCATCTCAGCAGAAGCGCTGTCGAAGATGGCGGATCGCTTGAAAGTGGTTATCTCCCAATTCAAGCTCTAGGAATGTTGTGTATCCGCTCACGGAATGATCTTTGAATACGAAGAAACAGGGCGCCCAACGGGGCGCCCTTAAATTTTACCGCAGCATAGTCGTTGTTTATCTTGCGACGCTTACAATTCGGTTGCGTCCTTCTCTTTTGGCCTGATACAAGGCTTCGTCTACAGATTGGAACAATTCATTAAGGGTTGATTTCGAGTCCTTGGAATGCTGCATCGACATTTTGTCCAAGGCTAGCAATCCTATACTGATGGTGATCGATAAAGCAGGCTTAATCTGAGAGACAATCATCTTTTTCGATTCGACGGTAGACTTGATACGCTCAGCTAGGATGCTTGCTTGGGTTTGATTCGTATTGGGCAGATAGATAATGAACTCCTCCCCGCCATAACGAGCCAAAATGTCACGCGGACGCAGATGCTGCTTAATGGCTTCCACCGTGTTGCATATGACTTGATCACCGACCAGATGTCCGTAGTTGTCATTGACTGATTTAAAAAAATCGATGTCGATTAGAAGCAATGTAAACGGTATTTGATGGTTCATATTTTTCATCACTTCAAGCTCTAATTGTTGTGTTAAGTAATGCCGATTGTAACAATTCGTCAAGCTGTCGGTGATCGCCATCTTCTCGAGTTTCTGGTTGGACTCAAAAAGTTCCTGCTGAATCGCAATTAAGGACTGGTTTCGGTCTTGTAAGATTTGGTTCTGCAAATTGGTCTCGTCGATGAGGCGGCGAAGGACGCTCATATCCTGAAACGTGATGATTCGCCCAACCATGGTATCTCCAACCATAATCGGGGCGGCATGAATATGGACATAGCTGCGATCGATTATATGATGATATATCACTTCAATTTCGGATCTCTCTAGAGGATATTCTTGATAAGCCTGAATAAATAAGTTCGTTTTGTTAGCGGATTCATGATGTGGGAGGATGGATGTTATATCGAAGTGGTCACCAACATGCAAGTCGACATAGGGACGAAGCGACTGGTTAATTTCTACAATGGTCTCATTGTCGTCCAGCACGAGAATCCCGTGCGCTATGGTGTTAATGATGTCTTGGTGGGCAATGGTAACAATATCGAATACTTTATCGCGATGAATGGCAATAACAAAGATGACAGCAGATAGCAAAATGCCGATAGACGTCAACCCTGGAATAACTTCCTGGGAGTGCAAGAAAACAACGTTGATGAAGATGTCTGATAGAATGAACGCAGTCATGACCACAATACCTAACAGCACTTGCTTCACCTGCTTCTTGATGCGAGGCGGGCTGTTGGCTGTCAAAGCGAGATACATGAGATAAAGTGAAACTAACACATACCCTATAAAAATCGTGATGCAGAGCCAAAAAAACGGTCCATAAGCTCTTTGGATATATCCGCCGTCTAGAGGGCTGACGAACATCGCATTGGGATTGCTAATCACGATGAGGGCTGCGAATAGCGCAGGAACAGAAATGGCGAAGGTTACTTTTCTTCGCGGAAATAGAGATCGACCCGTGAGGAAAAGTGTGAATAATAGCCATCCTATGGTCAACATAGACATATCTACAAAAGCGAGCTTCACATAAAGTAATTGAAACTTGGTATTCTCCGTTGCTTTTATAGCAAACTGACAGAACGGCCACACCATCATGGAGAAGTGGAATACTAAATAAGCCTTGTGCAAGTTCGTAATGGTAACGGTAACAAATACGTAAGCAAACAGGGCAAATAAAAGGAAAAACAAAATCAAGTCAATCCACACCCAATATACACCTCTATGTCATAATAATCCAATTCATTATAAGCCCTTCGCTTCATATAAGGAAGTCGAAAGGGCTTATAATATGCAAAATTGTGAAATATTAGTTAACCCGTAATCACTCGCTCGACAGGATAATGGTATCTTGCTTCCTTTTTGTTGCCGCCAATGATATATAAGAATGAGGTAAGTCCGATTCTTCCGATGAACATCAGAACGATAAGAATCGATTTGGCAAAAGTGCTGAGTTCCGGGGTAATTCCTGTAGACAAGCCTACCGTACCGAAGGCAGAGCAGACCTCTAGGAAAATTTCTATCAGCTGAAGCTGTTTGTCCGAAATACTGATTGCTACGACGGATATACCGCACATGATCACGGCCAATAAGGTAATGGCGAGTGACTTCATCACATCATCTTGGTGCAGCTCACGTTTGAAAACCTTAATCTCCCGGTTCCCTCTAGCAAAGTGATAGATAAATAACATGTTCAGTGCAAAGGTGGTCGTCCGAATTCCGCCGCCTACTGAATTCGGAGATCCTCCAATAAACATGAGCACCCCCATAACCAAGAGCGTCGGATGCGAAAATTCACTGATATCCATGGTCGTAAGCCCGGCGCTTCTCGTCGTTGCCGCTTGGAAGAACGAATAGAAAAAGCTCTCATGCCACGCCATACCCTTAAAAAAGTGTTGATATTCGAGTGCGAAAATAAGGACAGTCCCGATCAGAAGAAGAATCCCATACGTCAACGTCGATATCTTGGTGAACAAGGAGAAGCGGAAGGGTTGCTCAAGCTTCGACTTTCTCCTAGACAAGTACGCCTTCACTTCAATTAAGACAGGGAAGCCGATGGAGCCGAAAATGATCAGCAGAATTGTCAGCAGCTGCACATAATAATCGCCTGCAAAAGGGATCAGGGATTTTCCCGTGATATCTAACCCCGCATTGGTTGTCGCACTGACAGACGCAAACAGACCTTGAAGAAATGCTTCATGCCAGGTCGGGAAATATCGCAAGAAATGAAATCCGAATAGGAGTGCCCCGATTAGCTCTGTCAGAATAAAAATCTGTAGGATTTCCTTTACCAATTGAACCAGTCCTGATAAGGCGAACTGATTATTGTCAACCATGATCAGGCGTCGCTCACGCAGTCCAATTTTGCGGCCCAATAGGATCCAGAAGAATGTGCTCATCGCCATAATGCCAATACCCCCGAATTGCAGGACGAGCATAATGACAAAATACCCGAACACGCTAAAGGTTTCCGAGACATTGATGACACCCAAGCCGGTGTCGCTTACGACGCTAACAGAGGTGAAGACCGTATCAAAAAAAGTCATGTTGATCCCAGGCTTATGCACCGCTGGGATATTGAATAATAGGATAGAAATGGTGACTGCGAGTAAATAATAGCCGGATATCACCTGGGCAGGTGAGCGCCTTTCCAGCCAGTTTTTCATTTTCTTGAACATGGATTACTTTACCTCTCAATTGTGTTCATCATATAAATATGAGATATTGGCAGCAGAAAAGAAACCTATAGAAGAGCTGCCCCTTCTATAGGCTTATACGCATAGGATCATTTTTCGTTGCTCAGATTAGAGTCTACCATACTCCTTGTTTTTTCTCTAGTATCTGCTTGATTTGAAAATTTTGATTTTAATCATGATGAATAAGAAAGCTAGGAGAGCAAACATCACACCACTCCAGATGAGTTGATGGATGCCCAATCGAGAAATAAACCAACCACCGATGGAGGTACCTGCAGTAATTCCAAGATTGGAAAATGAGACAAATAGGCTGTTGCCAAATTCAGGAGCTTCTCTCGCCTCCGTCGTTAACCATGCTTGACTGACGATCAGTCCACCCGAATGCACCGCCCCCCACATGAAGACGACCACAATCATCGGAACGAAATAAGGCCCCAGATAATAAACAAATAAGTATATTACCGCATAGAGAAGAGGGAACAGGATGACGGTTTTGGTCATGTTTCTATGCAAAAATTCCCCGAACATAAAATTCCCCAAAATCATGATGACACCAAAAGCCATCAACATGATGCTTACCCATGACCCGTTCATTGCGGTGACTTGTCCAAGATATTCAGCAAAGTAGCTATACACCGAGAACATCGCCGCAAAGATAAAAATAACGGTCAAGATATTTAACCACAATTGAGGTTTACGCAGGATACCAAGTTGTTTGCCGTAGGACATTTTTTCTGTGACAGGCATGGAGGGAAGCCAGGCAAGTATGCCTACGAAGGCAATCGCGCTCACCAATGCGCCGAACAAGAAAGCAGCTTCTAACGAAAACTGCTCGGCAAGATACGAAGTCAAAGGCACGCCAAAAGCAAATCCGACCGTTATTCCAGCAAAAACTTGCGTAATCGCCTTACTGCCCTTCTCTGGGGGAACAAGTCTAGCTGCCGTCACAAGGGCGACGGAGAAGAATACGGGATGGAAAATGGCGGGGATAATACGGAAAGCTAGCATAACTTCAAATTTCGTCGTATAGGCATACACGATATTGGATATCGCGAATAATAGGACGGCCGTTAATAAGACGATTTTCCGATTGATACCGGATGTGAGTAATGTCAGGAATGGACCTGAGACAGCAACGACCAGAGCAAATATACTGATAAGCCAACCAGCCTGTGAAGCCGAGATATTAAATTTTTGGATGACTTGGGGCAGAACCCCGATAATGCCCATTTCGGTCGTAATAATGCCGAATACGCCTAGAGCTAGAATGATGATAAGTAATGAGTTAATCTTTTTCATGTTCGGTGTAAGTCTCCATTCATATTTATATATATAGAAAAATAGATATGTTAAAACAAAAAAAGAGATCCTCCTCTCCATTTACAGTTTATTTTGGATGTAGTCGGAAAATGCTTGTATAGTCTGTTCATTCCGACGATAATACGTCCACTTGCCGATTCGCTCAGACTCTAACAAACCCGCTTTTTGCATCGTCAACAAATAACTCGAGATCACCGACTGTGCAAGTCCAGATTTCGCCTGGATATCTCCTACGCACACGCCAATCCGAAAATTGAGGTCTTGTTGTAAGTAGGGCTTTTCATCAAAAAATTCCTCGGGATTTTTTAACCATTGCATAATCTGACAACGCGTCTCGTTCGATAAAGCTTTATAGATCAATAAAGGTTCCATATAGAACATTATATCTACTTTTATAGATTTGTAAATGTAAAATGACCGAAGGCAACGGAATGTGCCCCGGTCATTTCATTTCGCTCTTATAATATGTACTTCCAGATCGCCCAGGAGATCAATGCGGAGAACCAGGAAATAAATCCGAATATCATCACGATTTTGTTCTCGCTCCACCCGTATTTCAGACTAAAGTGAAAATGAATAGGTGCCATGCGGAATATTCTTAATTTGGTTTTTTTATAGTACCAGACCTGCAGAATCACGGAGAATTGCTCGACGAGATAAACGGAGAATAGGATGGGGATTAAGATTTCCACCTTTTCTATGACCGCTAAGAACGCGAGTGAACCGCCAATGGCAAGGGAACCGGTGTCGCCCATGAAGGCTTTTGCCGGATAAATATTGTAAATAAATAAACCTAGCAGACAGCCGACCATGACCAAGGAAAATGTCTTTACTTCGATTCGCTCCGAAATGACAAAGAAGAAAAAGAAGGTAGGTATGGCAACGTTGATCAGCAGGCCGTCGAGCCCATCCGTAAAATTGATCGCATTCGCAGATCCGACAATAAACAACGTCATGATGACGAGATACGCAAGGATAGGTAAATGAAAGGTGAAATCTTTGAATATCGTGATCTCCGAACTCAAATCGAATTGAAATAGCAAGATAAGCAGCAATGAGATGGTGAACGTGAACTGAAAAATCAGTTTTGTTTTCCCCGATATCCCCGATGGGTCTTGAAATGCCGCCTTCTTGAAATCATCCATAAAGCCAACGAGACTAAATAACACAAATGTTGCCCCGATAAAAAGAACCAGCGGTTTGGGATGGAAGTAGATTGAAGTCAGTACTCCGATAAGCAGGATGATGCCGGCCATGAGCGGCGTGCCACGTTTGGCATGATGTTCTGGCGGCAGCTCTACTCGGATTGGTTGCGTGAGCTTCAGACTACGTAATCCCCAAATTAAGATAGGTGTTAGCATCGCTACCAGCAAAAAAGAAATACTTAAAGCAGCAAATAATGAAGACTCCATAGGAAGTTTCTCCTTTGATCGATATCATTCTAATTTATTCTATTTCCGTAATATGGACAAATATTCCTTGTGGTCCTACGATTTGCTTTCCAACTTGAAAATCAATTCGTTCGCCATTCGTTTATTTAGTCGATAGGTTTCTTTTTTGCCAAGCTTGGCGGATAACGCTGTTATTCTCTTGATCTGCGTGTCCGTCGGAGGCTGCAATTCGATCAATCGTTCATAATTTTGAGAGGCGATTTTGAGAGCTGTCTCAGGGGTTAATAAATCAATCGTCTCGTATAACGCCTTCGCGGCTTGTTCGGTCGTTAGACCAAATCCGGAATCCGTCGATAACATAAATCGGTCTGGGTATTCTTCCATAAGTGGAATGAAGTCTTGTAATTTGTTTGTGCTTTCGGGATTATAAGCCGTAAATCCTGCGAAAAAATCAATATACACATTCGGATGTTTGGCTAATAGGTTTTTGATATGACTAGGGTCGTTGTAGGCATTGGCATGTCCAAAAATAATAATCGTATCCGGGTGCTGCTCCAAGGCTTTCTCGAGATCGGAAATCGGCGGCCCATTGGGCGGGTCGATGTGAAGTAGAATCGGAACGCGATATTTGGCAGCTAGGTCATAGATTTGCGGGAAATAACCGTCATTGGGGTGTTTCGCCTTCCATTCTACTTTGGAGACAATCGGCGAATAGGTCGATGCGGCAGCGATCTCTCCGATATTCAAGTATCCTTGCTCCAATTTGTCTTTCACGATGGACAGCCCTTCTTCTTCATAGATCGGGAAGCCTGCAAAGGAAGGGTATACATGCGCAGGTTCCTTGCGGTATTGGTCCCAAGCCAGCTGATCCGTAGCTTGTGCGCTAGGCTCCGAAATATCTCCGAATAATACGATCCGGTCAATGCCATATTGGCCCCATTTCGATACGACCGCCGGGTACCCAGCATCGTGGTTATGAATGTCAATGAGCGTAAGGTCGCGGTATACCTCGTACAATTCTTTGCTTGCATCTTTATTCTTGCGAATACTGTGAATCAACTCGAGATCTGGCTTAGGCGTATACTCGCTCATTGGCTCGACAGTTACGCTGTTGCCAGAGGTGCATCCTGTGAATAGGAGCATACCGACGGTGATTACGCTAAGTACAACATGCCGTTTTTGTTGAGGCACGTTCATTCCTCCATTCGCTCTATTAAACTCATTCTGGATATATTACCAGAAATTATATATAGAAAAACGAGCTGGTTCAATAGAAACCAGCTCTTTGTTGTGTTATAGCCAAATTCAACTATCCACGCTGCATTATGTTGTTCAGATCCGTGGCGAGTTGGGTGTCGATGTCATTTGGCTCGTGCTATTCGGGTTGTTGATGGTGGTTCGGAATGACGAATGATACGGTCGTGCCTTCATGGGGTTTGCTATGGATAGACAAGCCTTGACCATACAATTGTGTCAACCGACGATTCGTATTGTAAAGCGCGATCCCGCCCTTGCTTTTAGATGGCTGATTCAGCAGCAGCTCCACTTTATCTTGCTCCATACCTTTGCCGTCATCGATGACGTCGATGCGTATATAACCGTCCTGCTTGGCAATCTGGATATGAACTGTGCCCCCTTGTTGCCGGCTGAGGAGCCCGTGCCTAACCGCATTCTCAACCAGCGGCTGGATCGTAAGCGGGGGGAGAAGTACGCGAATGTCCGGGTCAACCTCCCACAAGATTGATAATCGGTCCTCGAATCGCTCTTTCTCGATATAGAGATAGGCTTCGACGAGCTCAAGCTCATGAGAGAGATCTACCAATTTTCCCGCGTTCAGAAAATCAAAGCTAATCCGCAGATAAGAGGCAAAGGCTTCGCCTAGGTTGCGCATCTTATCCGTGTCTATGTCGCTCAATGCCAGAATGGAATTCAGCGTGTTGAATAGAAAATGAGGATGAATTTGCGCCTGCAGGTAGGCGGCTTCCATTCGTAACCGTTCATTGATTGATTGTTTGAGCGCAGTTAATGCTCGGATGCGAGATTTTAATTCGAGTGCATCTACAGGCTTCGTGACGTAATCGTTCGCTCCTGACAAGAATCCGGTGTAGATGTCCGCAGGCTGACTGCGTGCGGTCAACAACAGTACGGGAAGCTCGGATACGGAATAATTCTCTCGTACCCGTCGCGTAAGCTCATATCCGGACATATGCGGCATCATGACATCGGCAATCAGCAGATCCCATGGCTTGGTGCCCAGCAGCTCCAACGCTTCGCGTGCTGAACCCACAATCGTGATATGGTATGGCTCCGTTGCAAGAATGCCGACGAGCACGCTTAAGTTGACGGGATCGTCATCCACCGCAAGAATATTGGCGCTCTCAACACCATGTAACAATGGTCCTGGAAGCATAGATGCTGCCAGTTCACTGATATCGGCGACGGGAATGAACAATCTGGTATGTTCATCACTCCCCATGTTTATCATGCCTTGGAGATACATCGGATTTGGTTCGATGAAGCTAGCCGATGGGTCAGCAAGTGACAGACCAAAGCTGAATGCGGAACCTTTACCCTCTTCGGATTGGACCGTCAAAGTACCGCCATGCAATTCTACTAACTGCTTACAAATACTTAAACCCAGTCCAATTCCTCGCCCGTCATGTATGCCATAGGATCCTTGTTCATAAGGGAGGAACACGCGTGTTAGGATCTCTTCATTCATGCCGACTCCTGTATCGACGACAAGGATAACGACATGACCGTCTCGCGTCTCGGCAGATACCGTAATCGTTCCTTCTTCCGTGTATTTGATGGCATTATGCATTAAGTTATACAAAATTTGAACGAGCCTTTTCTCATCGGCCATGACAGGCGGTATTGATTCAGCGATATTCATGTGCAATTGGACTGGCTTGCCTTCGACCATAAATTTAAGCATTTCCAATACACCGGGCGCGATCGATTGAACCTTTAAGGGCTCTTGCATCAGCACAATTCGGTGTTCTTTAAGCCGTGCCACATCGAGCAGATCACCAAGCAGATGCGACATGCGGCGGCTGATCGTGACTAGCAGCTCCATGTCCTTCAACGTGCTCTTGCTCATCTGCGCTTTCTCTCTCGTAACGACGGTTTGCGCAATATTCATAATCCCATGCAGTGGCGTTCTCAATTCGTGCGACGTATTGGCGAGAAATTGATCTTTAAGCCTATCAGCTTGCGTGAGCTGTTCATTAAGAAGCGTGTTCGCTCGCACGTGACGGTAAAATTTCTTGAACCAATACGTTGAGAAACCGATTAAGGTAGCGATCAGATCGATCGGATAGTACACAATCGTGAACTCACTGTTGGCATTCCATAAGATCCAGATGATGTTCGAGAGTATACATGTAGCGGAAAACAGCAAGAAGACGGCGTCAACGTCGGCTTGCTTGCCGAATATCATGGTACCGATGATGTAGACGAACCAAGTCAAAGGAATGAGATAGAACATTGCGAATATTCCGAATTCTACGGTAGCCTGTACGAGTGGAGCCGTTGCAGCGACGAGTAAACCTGAATAAGCCACGAGCGCTGCGGTATATACGCGCAACCATCGGTTCTTTGGCGATGCCAAAGAGAATCTTCGGAATACGAGAAGAATAAAGAAGGCCTGCCATACCATGGAGAGAAGCTTGATCTTCAGAGCCCATGTAAAATTGATCGGCAGCCACAGCTGGAGCAGATTATCATGACTGACCACTATTTGTATGCTTACCGCCAGCGTGAGTAGAACGACGATGAACAACGCTTTTTCGCGTCGATTCAATAAGTAGAGGATACCTGCGTATAAACCGTGGATCATCAAAATAATAAACATGACCAGTTGGAATCCGATCGAGTACCAGCGTACATAGTCAATGGCAGCCTGCGTGCCGAAGCGTAAGGACTGCACAATGCCGCCGTGATAAGGATCATCGAAGTTGGATACACGAATTAGCAATTCGATCTCCGTTGTCCCTTCTGCATCGTAGGAAGTGGTGTAAGAGACATTGTTAGGTCTGTATTTACTCGCGTGTGAGGCAACATCGCCGATACCTCCCGTGGCTAGCCCGTTAATTTCTATGGCCGATGAGGCCTGTATTCCTTTCATCCAGATTGCGATAGGCTGCTCCAGCGGATCAACAAGAATGCGCAGCCGATACGTTCCATAGCCGTACGAGGAGTCCGAGCCGTCCGTCAACGCATGGCTCCAATCGCCCGGAACCTGAATGCTGCGAGGCTGCCGCTCCGTCAACTGGATGTCTTGATGAGACAGGAGGCTGCCTGGGTAGAACTGCCACGCTCCATCTAATGGGAACGTAGACACGTTATCGAGCTCGATGCCACGCATGTCGAATACGCCATGGGTGGCACGAGGCGCCTCCGATGCTGTGAAAAATTCGGACCAAGTCCAGCGGAGGCTAAAAAGAACGCCAATGAATAGTAAAATAATCGTTATATGTTTGAGGGAAGATTTTGTTATTCGCATCATACCGGAGAAGTTCGACATAAGATGAGATGGTTCCTCTATTATGCCAGATGAAGAGAAAAGCAGCCCCAGGTTTTAACTGGAGGCTGCTTTCATGCGTTCTTCTTTTACCGTTGTTGTCGTAGGCGCCGTCTTTGGAATATCAATGCGGATATTCCGCTGTGCCTTTCTCTGATGCAGGTTATTCCGCAAGAGCGCGAAAATAATGAGTAGCGTCCCATAGAATTCGTACATACTGACCTGATATCCTTGGAACGCCATAATGACGAAGGTCGTAATCGGAACGAAATTGATAAATAAGATACCGTTGAGCGGAGATAACAGTTTAATCCCTTGATTCCAGCAGAGCAGAGCAGCCAGCCCTGGCAACAGGATCATGAATGCCATCTCGTACTTAATCGAGAAAATTGTGTGTAAGGTCGGCACCGGAAGTGCACCTGAGATCGATGCAGCCGATACGACGATGAGAGATACTGCGCTTCCCAGTAAGCAAGTGAGCGTGGAATAACGTAGAATCGACCAGTCTTTGAATCGGGTTCCGCCCATCGAGTAGATAACCCATCCCATAACACCTGTAAAGACCAACAGCAATGGGAATAGGTGCTGTCCAGCCATCAAGAAGAAGTCTAGTTTACCGTTCGTGATGACTAGTAGTGCCCCCGCGAGCGCAATCACAACACTGATGAGCGTGAATTTATTCGGCGCTTTGCGCGTCGTGAGCCAGAGGACCATGATTGAGATCATCGGCATCATGACTTCCATAATGGAGGCGGCGATGGTGCCGGCTTCCCCCATGAGTTGTTGTCCGAGGAAAACGCCCATATTATAGACCGTAAAGGCCATCGTGCCGAAGAACAACAATGCCTTGCCCCGGCCCTCCAGACGAAATGCTGCACGACCTTCTTTCATCCACAGCATGACGCTGAGTATGATGGCGACGACGAAATATCGGATGAACGAGAAATAGAATGGATCAATTTGCTGCAAGGCCACGTGTGCGACGGGAAACATCGCCCCCCATGACATACTTGCGATTAAGCACAGGATGGACCCGATGATGGTTTGTTTTTTAAGCATGATGTCTGACTCTCTCCCTTTGTCTCTCTCTAACATAGAACTGCCATTTTTTTGTCTTAACTCATCATAGGAGAGGAAAGATGGATAGTAAAATGATTGATAATAAAGTTTGGCATCATTTATAATGATACCTAGCAAAAGTCATAGACATCTGGGAGAGTAGAGGCGAGGCGCGTTGGAGTTCAATGATTTGAGAATTTTTCAGACGGTTGCTGTCCATGGGAGTATCAGCAAAGCTGCACTCGAGCTCAATTATGTGCAATCTAATGTAACAGCGAGAATCAAACTGCTGGAGAAAGAGTTGCGGACGCCGCTATTCTATCGACATAAACGAGGGATGATACTCAATCCGGAGGGCAAGCGGCTGCTCGAGCATTCGCGCGAGATTCTGTCGGGCGTTGACGCAATGATCCGTTCCTTCGAAGATACATCGAGCCCTTCGGGCGTCCTCGAGATTGGGATCGTGGAGACCGTGAATGCCCTCCCAGGCATTCTATCCGCTTACTATAACAAGTACCCCCAAGTGGAGTTGTCATTAAAGGCCGGGGTGACGGATCAATTATTGCAAAATGTGATCTGTATGAAGCTTGATGGTGCTTTCGTGTCCGGTCCGATCCGGCATCCCTCCATTGAGCAGGTGGAGGTTATGCAAGAACAACTCGTACTTGTCTCCAAAAACCCTTCCTTCTCCATTGAAGAACTGACGAAAAGGCCGTTATTGCTGTACAATAAAGGCTGCGGTTATCGCGAGAAGCTGGAGAGCTGGATGAAAGCAGAGGGAATTATTCCGAAGCACATTATGGAATTCGGTACGTTCGGGACCATTATCGGCAGCGTTGCTGCAGGGATCGGCATCACGATCTTCCCGGAATCCTCCGTTACCGATCTGGCGGCAAGTGGCACGGTGTATTGTCATCGCATACCTGAACCTTTTCGCGAGATTACAACGATTTTCATTCGACGCAAAGATTCCTATGTCACGAGCACCTTGCAATGCTTCATGGATGAAATTGTAGCTCGAACGACATAAGAACAAGTCAGATCAATACGTATGTGAGGGGAAGGTTGCTGCTTATCTGATTCGGCTAAATAGCTCGTAGAATCCTATTATGGATTTTACGGGCTATTTATTTTGGAAAGGGCGAAAGGGCATCTGAGTAATTATTCCATTCCAGGAAATAATAACGTCAATATTACGATAAGCGGCACAGGCTGCTAATTGTTAAAGTGAGGTTAATGGGATGTTCAAAAATATTTTCGGGGTACTTCAAAAAGTCGGTAAAGCACTGATGCTTCCGGTAGCGATATTGCCAGCCGCAGGGATCCTGCTTGCACTGGGAAATGTATTGCATAATCCGTCATTGCTGGAATGGATTCCTGCCCTTGATAATGACACTGTTCGAGGGGTTTCAGCTGTTATGGAGCAGGCGGGCGGCATCATATTCGATAATTTATCATTGCTGTTCGCGGTGGGGGTCGCGATTGGTCTTGCCGGCGGCGATGGTGTTGCCGGTTTAGCGGCGATTATTGGATATCTCGTGATGAATGTGACGATGAAACTTATCATTGGTATCACACCGGAAATGGTCAAAACAAATTTGTCGTATGCCAACGTGTTGGGGATTAGTACGCTGCAGACCGGGGTATTCGGGGGAATCATCGTCGGCATACTGGCAGCAGCGCTGTATAAGAGGTTCTTTACGATCGAGCTTCCATCCTATTTGGGATTTTTTGCAGGTAAACGATTTGTTCCGATTATTACAGCGGCATCCTCTCTGCTACTCGGGATCATCATGGTTTTTGTATGGCCACCGATTCAAGGCGGCTTGAATGCATTCTCCCACAGTATGATTGATAAAAATCAGACTTTGGCGGCATTCGTATTCGGGGTTATTGAACGATCGCTTATTCCTTTTGGATTGCACCACATTTTCTATTCGCCGTTCTGGTTCGAGTTCGGTCAATATGTGAATAAAGCCGGGGAACTTGTCCGCGGGGATCAGAAGATCTTCTTCGCCCAACTATCTGATGGCGTGAAGTTAACAGCAGGTACATTCATGGTCGGGAAATTCCCGTTCATGATGTTCGGATTACCAGCAGCAGCGTTAGCGATGTACCATGAAGCAAGGCCTGAGCATAAGAAATTGGTAGCCGGGATGATGGGTTCCGCAGCACTGACGTCCTTCCTGACAGGAATTACGGAACCGTTAGAGTTCTCCTTCTTATTCGTGGCACCCCTTCTTTTCGCGGTACATGCGTTATTCGCGGGATTGTCGTTCATGACGATGCAATTGTTGAATGTGAAAATAGGGATGACCTTCTCGGGCGGCGTCATCGACTTCTTGCTGTTTGGTGTGCTGCCGAATCGTACGCGCTGGTGGTTAGTTATCGTGGTTGGTCTTATACTGGCGGTCATTTATTATTTTGGCTTCCGGTTTGCTATTCGTGCCTTTAATCTAAGGACTCCGGGCAGAGAAGAAGTTACCCGAGAAAGAGGAACGGTTAGTGCGAAGGATGCGGATGAACTGCCCCGCAATATTCTGACAGCCCTCGGCGGTCAAGAGAACATCACGTCGCTAGATGCATGTATTACGCGGCTGCGCGTGACTGTGAAGAGTTCAGCGGATGTAAATAAAAGTAAGTTGAAGGATCTAGGGGCTTCTGGAGTATTAGAGGTAGGTAATAATATTCAAGCGATTTTCGGTCCGAAATCGGACATCCTGAAGACAAAAATTAGCGAGATCATTACACGAGACAGTATGGAGCTGGATGCATCGAAGGATGTTGTGAAGGATACAGAGAAACCTAGCGATAAATGATAATTCGTACCAATCAATTGAATAATAACAAAAACGACCTTTCCTAGATTCATCTAGAGAAGGTCGTTTTATTTATCGTGATGCTTGTCCTAAGAGCTAAGCTTACGCTTTGTTCGAAGAACCGAATTCACGCATTTTACCGATAACTGTAGCTTTGATTGCGTCACGTCCAGGAACCAAGAATTTACGTGGATCGAATGCTTCGCTATCTGCTGCAAGGACTTCACGAACTTTTTTCGTGAACTCGATTTGGTTCTCTGTGTTCACGTTGATTTTTGCAGTACCCAAGGAGATAGATTTTTTGATTTGATCTGTTGGGATACCTGTTCCACCGTGAAGAACCAATGGAAGTTGAGTCGATTTGCAGATCTCTCCCATTTCTTTGAAGCCAAGGTTTGGTTCGCCTTTGTAAGGACCATGAACAGAACCAAGAGCTGGAGCTAGGCAATCGATACCTGTAAGCTTAACAAGCTCAGCGCATTCTGCAGGGTCAGCGTAGATAACACCGTCAGCGACAACATCATCTTCTTGACCGCCAACTGTACCAAGCTCAGCTTCTACAGAAACGCCTTTGCTGTGTGCATATTCAACAACTTTTTTCGTTGTTTCAACGTTCTCAGCAAATGGGTGGTGGGAAGCATCGATCATAACAGATGTGAAGCCAGCATCGATCGCAGCTTTACATTTGTCGAAGCTTGAACCATGATCCAAGTGAGTCGCAACAGGAACTGTGATTTTCATTTCTTCGATTAGTGCCGCAACCATAGCAGTTACAACTTTGAATCCGCCCATATGACGAGCTGCGCCTTCAGATACACCAAGGATTACTGGAGATTTCTCTTCTTCTGCTGCAGCAAGAATCGCTTGCGTCCACTCCAAGTTGTTGATGTTGAATTGACCAACCGCATAGCCTTCTTTAAGCGCTTTGTTGAGCATGTCTTTCATTGATTCTAATGCCATGATAAATCCTCCTAAGTATGGTTTCTATTTACTGTTAAGGGTTCCTTGCCAGATAAGAGCGTGACAAGAAATGCAGCCGTAAGCAATACTCTCCGCTACAGATTAACAGTATATCACTTAAGTTAATATAAATTAACTCACGCATGTTAATTATTATTTTACCATAAATATGTTTTAATTCCTCTGGAAAATGTGTGTGGAACCTATTATTTAATTCAAGAATGCATCAGGATTCATCAATTTTTGCAAAATATTCATTTTTGTACGTATTGGACTGCATCCGATACTCATATTTTACTTGTAACATTTCCCAGATCAGCTCCGTTTAACATAAAAGAAGCATTCACCTGTTAGAGGGAGAGGGAATATTTAGGATGAGTATGAAAAATAGAATTGCGTTGTTTATCGTAACGGTTGTACTAGCCTTTCAGTTTCATGGATCATTGGCCAACGCTGGGGAAGCTGTAATCCCAAAATCATTGGCTGAAGCATTCGATACCACGATAATCCTTCCTTATCATTTCCAAGGGGCGTGAGTCTGCATCAGTTTCTATTATACGGTGAATAAGAATGCGATATCGTATCAAGCGGGTGTGTTATACGAATACGAGATTGCATCTGGGCAGAGCAAAAAACGCTCTGAACATACCGTCAGCGCTTATTATCTTGGAAAGTCTGCGACGTATTACACGCTTGACGGCTACGAACCGGGTTTGTACCGCATCAATCCGGATGGCAGCTCAACGCGCCTTGTCGCAGGTAATATTCGGCAAGTGATCGTGACTGAGGATGGTGTCGCGTATATGTTGACGTACAAGGAAGGGATTTATAGTGTGAAATAAGTATGTATGACAACAAAGCCTCCATGACAGTCAAATGTCAGAGAGGCTTTTTTTGCTGGGCGGACCTATCGATTATTAAGGATCTAATGATAAATTATGGATATTAAGAAGGGGCTTTTTTGGTATGTTGAGGGTGTAACCTTTGAGGATGTTAACGGCACTATGATATAGAGACTGAAGAAAGGAGCGGTGCGCATGCTTGAATACATCGAAGAAGTGAAACGGGGGGAACAACAGGCCTTCGAACAAATCGTCAAGCACTATACTGTGATGGCGAATGCGGTAGCCTATGAGAAGCTTCATGATTTCCAGCTCGCAGAAGACGCGGTGCAGGAGGCATTCACGGAAGCTTACCTACATATCGACAAGCTGAGGACACCAGCAGCATTTCCGGGCTGGTTCAAATCGATCGTGGAACGGCAATGCTATCGGATGCTGCGAAGGAAGAAGCATCTTGTAGTCCCCTATGCAGATGCGGAGCAATCGGCTGTTTCGCCGCTTAATGTATCCGAGTTAATGGAGCGAAGAGAACTGCAGCAAATGGTTCATCATTCGATATCGTCATTAACTTCGAATATGCGGATTGCGGTACAATTGTTTTATTTACAAGGCTATTCGATCCCGGAGATCTCTGGGTTCCTGAACGTATCGGTTCCGGTATTGAAGAAGCGGCTGTTCGATGCTCGGCGCAAACTAAAACAGGCGCTACCCGTAGCCGATCTGATCTCGGTATTCAACCATCTGTATGAAGGAGGAGAAGGGATGCTTCACATTGTAAACGGGGATTACGTCGCGGAGAAGCTTCGTCAAGGTGTTGTGAAGGGGGATATCCTCGTTTGGAGAGAAGTGTATCCACACGGTCCTGTGTTCAGGAATCCAGCTGAGTCGGAACATCGTACGTTCCGAGCGACCTATTTGGAACAGACGATCGGGGTACCCCATGCTGAATTTATTCAGAGTAGTGAAGTGCAAGAGAAGATGCTCGCGGAATGCCACAAATATAAGGAAATCGTGTTATGGTTCGAGCATGATTTATTCGACCAGGTGATGCTGGCCTATTTGCTGGATTGGTTCGCAAGACAGTCGATGCCAGAGACAACGTTGAATTTGTTATGCATTGGCAGCTATCCGGGCATTGAGCTCTTCCGGGGGCTTGGACAGTTGTCGACGGAGCAGTTAAGCACAATCTCGGGAACATGGAGAACGATCCGCACGGAGGAGTTAGAGCTTGGCAGCGCATTTTGGCAGGCATATACATCACAGGATCCAGAAAAGCTTCAACAATTGTTGAATAACGATACGTCTGCACTTCCGTTCGCTCATGATGCGTTCAAGCACCATCTTGCCCAATTTCCTTCGACCTTTAACGGACTGGGGATTGTAGAGCAGACTACACTTACGATGCTTCATGCAGGAATGAGTCCTTCTTATGATCTTTTCAAGCATGTGGGCGATCAGCTTCATGTCCTCGGGATGGGTGATTTGCAATATGGACATATCCTTAGGCGTATGGCGCAAGGTTCGCATCCGCTGATTGAGCTTCATGGTGCCGAAGAAATCCTTGCCAATAACGGTACATACATGTCCCTGCAGAATTGTGAAGTCTTGATGACACCATTCGGTAATCGCGTCATGGAGGGACAAGAGGATTGGGTCACACGGAATGGAATCGATGAATGGTATGGCGGAGTACATGTCCAAGGCCATGATCCAGCATGGCGCTGGAATATCGAGGAACAGAGGATCGTACGCGAATCCCCTCGATGCGGTGAAGAATAACCATGTCTATGAAATCAACATTAATATTTCACGAGTGATCCGTTATCAGCGCTTTTGCAAGCCTAGGAAATGGCGGGATTGTTGACCGCAGCGAAGAAGTAATAGGGCAGCGAGAATAGGATCGTCCTCATAGAGGGCGGTCTTTTTTGATTTGTTCGAGAATATGCTCGTTCTCTGGATCTTTGTACCTGCCCCAACACATAGATTTTATGCATCTTATGACATAATTCGACAATAATTCTAGTAATCGATTGCTATAATAGTCTAATCGTGCATAAATCTATCTACCTATGTGCTAATTCATTGGGGTCAGGAGTGGTGTGAAGTATGAAGAAATGGGCAGGAATGTTGTTGGGTTTATTGCTAGCGGTTACTTTGTCTTTTCCAAGCTCTTCATTTGCGGAAGAAGGAAATAAGTTCACAGATGTTAGTGGTACTTTCTGGGCGCAGGATGAAATCAGCAGTATGGCTCAGCTGGGACTTGTGAAAGGCTATTCTGATAATACCTTTAAGCCTAATAATACTGTGACACGAGAGGAATTTGCTGCGCTTATTACGCGGGCTTTTTATTTGGATTTGCCTGATGGGAGTACGCCAGGAACTTTTGTTGATGTTACAAAATCGAGATGGTCCTATACAGCGATAGAGGCATCCAAAGATTTCATCACTGGTTATTATCCGCCTTCGGGCAAGGCTTTTTTTGACCCGACAGGAAAAGCGACTCGGGAGGATGTTGCAGTAGCACTTGTGAAGACGTTGGGCTATAAGACAGACGACTTGAAGGATAAAGAAATTTTAAGTCGTTTTTTCGATGAAGATGATATTTCCCCTAACATGCGTACATATGTGGCTCTAGCTGTAGAGAAAAAGTTGATAAATGGATATAACACAGGAACATTTAAACCTGCCCAGGCGGTTACACGGGCAGAGTCTGCAGCGCTACTGTACCGAGTAATTAAGGGTGCAGCAGGAGATAGTCAGCAAACACTTACGCTGAATGTTGAGGTTCCTGAGACGACATCGTCGCCGACATTTTATATCACAGGTGATGTGACCAATGGGGCCGAAGTGCTCATTAATAATCAAAAGGCTGAGGTTGATCAAGGTCAATTTCGTGTTGGATTCCGATTGAAAGAAGAAGGTAGCTACAAATATACCGTGTCAGCACGACTACCTGGCGGTAAGACACAGTCTGTAACAAAGACAATTAAGTTTGAAAAGGGTGCACCTACTTTAGATGTCAAAGGGGTACCGGAGAAAACGGATAAACAATCCATTACAGTGTCTTGGACGGTTAAAGATGAGAACGATTCATCTCCAGTCGTCTACTTAAACGATGAGAAGCAATACGGTTCTTCTGCGACGGTTAGTCTTAAGGAGGGCGATAATGAAATTACTGTTGTCGTTCAGAATAGCGCTGGGAAATCAGCTAAAGTTGTCAAACACGTTGTTTTCCAAGGCGATGGTCCGGTGTTGAATGTGTTTGATGTTCCGGCATCATCGGATAAGGAGACATTGAAAATAAGCTGGACCGTACAAGATAAAAACGATAGTTCCCCAAAGGTGTATCTGAATGGAGAACAGCAGTACGGTACGAGTACAACAATTACGCTTAAAGAAGGAACAAATACGTTATTATTTAAAGCTGTGAACAAGATGGGCAAATCAACGGAAGTAACGAAAACGGTCGTATTGACTGGAGGAGCTCCTGTTCTGACTGTAGACCCATTACCAGAGTCAACGAACAATAATTCTATACGCGTAAACTGGAGTGTTAAGGATCAAAATGACAGTTCTCCAAAAGTGTATGTGAATGAAGAACAAGCATATGGCAGCAGTATGACTGTCTCATTAAAGCCAGGACTAAATAAGATAACAGTTAAAGCGGTTAACAAGTTAGGAAAGATTGCAGAAGTTTCGAAGAACGTTGCCTTTGCAAGTAATGGCCCGACATTAATTGTTGGTGACATTCCACAGACGACGGGTAAAAAATCATTGCAGATTAGTTGGACGGTGTCGGACACTAATGACAGCTCTCCTAAAGTATATGTTAACGACGAGCAGAGTTATGGTAGGAGTACAACCATATCCTTGACGCCAGGAACCAATACAATTAAGATCAGAGCGGTTAACAATCTTGGTAAAACAACGGAAGAGACACGTACAATCGTATTTGAGCCCCAGGGCCCGAATCTAGTCTTAGGATATACACCGGAAACAACTTCTTCAGAGACGATTACGCTCTCTTGGACAGTAAGTGACGACAACGATGACTCTCCTAAGGTGTATGTGAATGATAAAATGGTCTACTATAGCACCAGCATGGACGTAAAACTGACTCCTGGTGTTAATACGTTCAAAATCGTTGCTAGCAACAAGCTTGGAAAAACAACGGAAGTGATATGCACGGTCACGTATACTCCATCTCTACCACAACAATAAACATTTGCAAATGACCGGATCAGTTGATGCTGCTCCGGTCTTCTCATGACAGAGGATCCAAGTAATTCAATCAACAAAAGCGAGGTGAAATCATGAATTCATATACGCTTATCCATAAAGACAACCTCACGGACAACGAGTTGTTCCAAATCCTTCGAGTATGGGAAGCCTCAGTCCGTGCAACGCACCATTTTCTGGCGGAGGAAGATATCGTATCGCTCATCCCACTTGTACAGAGCGGCGTACCCCAGGTGGAACATGTTATCTGTATCGAAGACCAGCAGCAGGAGATTCAGGCCTTCATGGGGATTCACGGGGATAAGATCGAGATGTTGTTCGTTGACCCCGAGCTACGAGGGAAGGGCATAGGGAAGAAGCTCATCACATATGCATTGGATGACATGAATGTGAATTACGTGGATGTAAATGAACAGAATCCACAAGCTGTAGGATTCTATGAACACGTCGGATTCGAAGTCTATGAACGTTCGGAGCTCGATGATCAAGGCAATCCATTTCCGATTCTACGGATGAAAAAGGCTCGAACTGCCCATCGTTAGGCGGTTACGAGCCTTTTGGCTGCTTATCGATCTAGCTCCAATGGCAGAAAAGCGTAATCCCCGTCCCTCAGGATCGTACATTTGCGAACAGGAACGTGAGTCTTGAATAGAGGCCCATCGATAACGGTCGTATGGAATTCTCCACCTTCCCCGCAGGGATCAATCCCGCGATCCACAAGCTCTTGTACATAATCGAGCGTTAGAACACGCCCCAAATCATCTTCTGTCATGCCTAATGAACAATTGACCGTCACAATCAACGTGACGAATCCGAGTCCGATGAACGTTTCGACCGCTTCGCGGTGATCCATTTCCCACAGCGGCATGCCAAGCTTCATGCCTGCATTCTGAGTTACTTTATCATGCCAGCAGCCATGCTCAGGCATATCCAGATCGCCCGTTACTAACGCTTCAGCCCCGTGCCGTTTAGCGGTCGCTAACAGCTCCATATAGTTCGCTTCATAATCTGCCCAGCTCGAAGCGGCTGTAAATACAGGTAGACCGATCGATTCCGCTTGGGCCTGAATGACTTCAGGCGGCATGCCATGGGACCTCGAGCGCTCTCCTTTTTCCTCCAGCATGACGATGAGCCCCACGGCTTCTCCGACCTGCATGGCCTGATACAACGCTAGGACACTATCCTTCCCTCCGCTAAAAGAAGCAATAAACTTGCGCCCGTGCGCACCCGTTTTCCAATCAACGACTTCTGTCATGCATATCGCTCCCCCTCGGTTATTTCGAACTTCTATTCTATCATTTTACTCGATTTATTTTGAATGCTCACTTGGATATAATGAAGTTATATTGAAGGACCGAAGAAGAAGCACACGAAAACGTCTTAGGAGATGAATCATAATGACCAAATCGATCGTAGAGAAATTGAATTTACATAAATACGAGCAAGTTGCTGTATTGTACAAGCCCGAAGGAAGCGGTTATCTGACGGAGTTGAACGGCTATGATACAACGCTAACCGAAGGTGCTGCGTATGATCTTATTTTTGCCTTTGTGCTGGATATGGAATCGTTACGGTCCTTGATGCATCGGGTTATTGAACACCAGCATCTAAAGCCGGGCGGTTATCTGTTCGCGGCGTATCCGAAGAAAGGCAATAAAGTCTATCCGACCTTCATTCACCGTGATGAGCTGTTAGGCGGGCTTGACAGTGATGAGAATGGTTATGTTGGGACAAGCTCCATTAAATTTGCTCGTATGGTGGGCTTGGACGATGTGTTCACGGTTGTCGGGTTCAAAGAGGACGCGAAGGGCAAGAGCAAGGCAGATCAGCCGTCTACGAAATCCAGCCAGCGGGTAGATGATTATATTGCCTTGATTCCGGAGATCGAAAAGGATCTGGCGGATATGCCGGAGCTGCTTGCCACCTATCAAGCTCTGACGCCAGGGTACCGTAAAGACTGGGCACGTTATGTATACAGCGCAAAGCAGGAGGAGACCAAGGCAGCTCGGCGCGAGGAGATGAAGATGATTCTTCAGGCAGGTTACAAAAGCCGGGAGTTATATCGGAAAGATCAATCCAATTAAATGAATGGAGGGCATCCATCTAAGGGTGCCCTTTCTCGTCGCTAGATCGAGAACCAATACACGTATTGCTTATGTACTAACGTAAACCCTGCCTTCAAGGCGGTTCGCCATGAACCGGTATTCGATTCCATGCAGTTCCAATGGGCAATCAAACCCTTTCGTATACATGCATCTGCAAAACGTACCGTCAGTTGATGAGCAAGTCCTTGTCGTTGATGTGCCGCTACTGTCTCAATATCAATGGGGAGCATCTTATTATAATAAGCCGTACCTAGGGCGACTGCGACAATTTCGTCCCCGTGTAGTGCGGCATAAGCTAGCCCTTTGCTTAGAAAAGCTTCATTAGAACCCCAAGCCCCTAAGATCCGCTTACTTATCATAATGCTGTTCGTGATCTGCCCGGCATTCATCCGTTCCAAAAATGCTCCGTCAATGTTGTGAATCGTATACGGTCCATAGTTATTCGTTCGTTCCTCTGCAGCTACAGTAGATTTTTGGTAGGTGTGCTCGTATTCACGATCCACTTTCACATGTGAGAATAACGCAAGAATGGCTCTTTCGGCTTCAGGATCGGCAATAGAAAATTCAAAATAATGGTCTCCGCGGTCTCTCAATTGAGCGAATAATTCGTTATCAAGGAAACTTTTGAACTGTGCATAAGTCTGCTGCTGCTCAGGTTTTCCTAAAATACAGAACCCGCCTACGGATGAGGAGTACACCAATGCAAGTGTAGGTTGTTCAAGATCATCAACCCATACGTCACCCTTACATTCTCCGGCTACAATACCTGAGAAGCTAGGATTCGCATTACTTCCAATAGCTCCTAATTGATCTATTTCCAGTCTGTCGACTCTGATCATCCAGGTCACAACTCCTTCCATTAGGTTGTTATGAAGCCATTATAAGGGATGATGAAGCCGCTTGACAGCAGTAAGCGCATTTCAGGCGGCTTCGACAAGGAACAGCTGGATTGAAAGGTTAGAAGACTATGCTGAACTTACGAAACTTTATGAAGTTTACGGGTCTTGCGAATTTTGCGGAGCTTGCGAATTCCACGGAACTTATGAACTTTATGGATTTTATGAACCTTACGAACCTTGGAGACTTTCGGGGCTTTAGACATACTTAGTTTTCTGCAGGCGTGGCTTGCAATTCGTACCATTTCCTGTTGATTGTGTTCGGATTGATCCTGAACGAATAGTTCATTCATAGCGATAAAAGCTTCTTTTAGAACGGTTAAGCCATGTTGGTAAGCCGGGGAATGGTGGTCTTCATAGTAGAGCTCGGCGCTTCGTGTGCAAGCGTGTCTCAGTTTTCTGGATGCATTGCGGTATACCGAGTGCTTGCTTTTCTGCCAAGACTTTATGATACGCAACGTGTTCTTATATAAGATGATACTATCCCAAGGTTCACAAATGGACAATATGCTTAATTCGGGATCCTCAAATCCATGGGACTCATAAACGAGCTTCAGGTTCTCATCTGGCCAATCGAAATTGCGGTAGGATTGAGGATGCTGCTGGTGATATCCGATCATTTCCTGGATACTGACGAATTTATAGCCCGTGCGATGGAGCCGATAGCCGAGCTCCCAATCCTCGAGCCCATATTTTTGGAATTTATCGTTGAATCCGCCTACTTGCAAGAAGACCTTTTTTGGTAGGGACATATTACGGGTTACGGATAAGAGCCAGGGGGATACGTCCGTTGAGCAGTATTGGGCTTTGCCGACATCATCGATATCCCAAGGCATAATGATACTATCGAGCGGAATTGTTTGGTTCCGAATATGGTCCTGCGTGACTAAATCAATGGTCTCACGTGTGATGAAGTAACGTTCGCTCCATAAGCCGCTAGGTCTTAGAATATGGGCCGCTGTGACCTTCTCCTGCTCAGAAAAGTCAGCATGTATTTGTGTGTAGATATTTCTCCACATGTTAGGTATACCGGAAGCAATGAGTGGTTTCTCTTCATGATACTTTGCATGAACGCTAATGAAATCCGGGGTAACCAAAAAATCGGGGTCGCAGAAAATGATGTAATCCTCTTTGGCGGCTGCGACACCAACATTCCGTGCCATGGATCTACCTGACGTGTGGCTCAGCGAGGTGAAGAGAAGTCGATACGGCGCTTGAGCTTGATACTGATGAAGCCGTTCCAATGTGTTGTCGACCGAACCATCGTTGACAACGATCACTTCGAATTGGTCCAGCGGATAAGTCTGTTTCTCAAAAGCAGTCAAGGTCAGCATTAACTGATATGACCTATTATACGTAGGAATGATTACGCTAAATCTCATAGGGACAGATCTCCTCCGTCTATTCGTGGATTTATTCATTGTATACGTGAGTGATCTGCCCTGCGATGGACAAATAACCATTCCTGCAATAAAAAGGGATTCGCCTATTGCTCTAGCATAATGATTAGGAGAAAGTGTGATTGAACAAAAAAGCAAAGAGGCAAGGATGGATTCCTGCCTCTTGTTATGCTGCAAATATAAGTTAGAATACGCGCCTTGCGGTAACGAACCGTTTCTTCCATTGCCCTTCAAAGGCTTCCATATGGACGCCTTGTTCCTTCGAATACGTATGAAGAATTTGATTGTTCCCGGCATAGATGGCAACATGTCCGATGTCCAGCTTACGTGCCGTGAAGAACAGCAGGTCGCCTACGCGCAGGTCATCGAGCTTGACTTCCTTGCCGACCTTCGCTTGATCATAGGACACGCGAGGGAGGTCGATCGATAACGTATCTCCGAAGACACGCTTCACGAACGAGGAGCAGTCGAACGTCTTTGTCTGGTCGGACGAAGCCCCGAACACGTATGGTGCACCTAGATATTTCATGCCGGTTGCGATCAGCTCGCTGCCTTGCTTCTGGATTAAGGCAGGGCTGGTGTAATCCGTATATTGGGGCTTGGCCGATATGTACCCGTTCCCGTTATTCTTCGTCTGGACTTCCAGCCAGAGGGCATCCACCTCACGGGTGACATGGATCTTCTCACCAGCGGGCAGTAATCCTAAGGCGTTGGAATCATTCTGTGAGTTCGGTGACGTTCGCAGATTGACGCTTTGCAGAATTGAGGTCTCATATTCGACAGCGGATGTGATCCAAACGGACTTGGTGCTTGGATCCCACTTGACGGTGCTTCCGAGCGCCTCACTGATGAAGCGTAACGGTACCAAGGTATACCCGTTCGTAATTTGACCAGGGACGGATATATGCAGGGTCTGTCCATTCAGATTGGCCGTCTGATCTCCTATCCGGTAAGTAAGCGTTGTGTTCCCTTTCGTTGCCGTAACCGTCTTGCTGGCGTTATCCCAAGAAAGCTTGGCACCTTGAACTTCGAATAGTCCGCGCATTGGTACGAGAGCCGATCCGTTTACGACGACTGGGGGTGTCTCTGGTTGAAGCTGGCGACCATCCATATAGATCGATACGGCCTTAGTTGTCGTTTGTTCTTGCGGAGCTGCTGCTGCATGCGTTGGGGCTGAATAGAGAAGTGAAGCGGCTAGCAGCATGAGGAGTGTATAATTGTTCTTCTTCATTTGTCATCACCTTGTTGATAGATTTGTACTCTATCATTGGACGACAATTAGCCGAATTGGTTATGTGGTAAATGTTGTAATACCCTGCTTACAGCGTACCCGCATCCCCTAGATCGTCAGCTTTCGCGGCCTCTTTCTCCATAAATGCCATATGCTGAAATCCCCACCCGCACATATCCGCGAGCACGGAGCTTAACGACTTCCCATGATCGGACAAGTAATATTCCACCTTGGGTGGGATTTCTTGATACACCTGACGCACGATGAGTCCGTCACGTTCCATCTCACGTAGCTGATTGGTCAGCATGCCTTGTGTGATGTTCGGGAGCAGGCGTCTTAATTCCCCGAATCGTTTGGTGCCCTCATGCAGCAGAATAAACAGGATGAGCGGCTTCCATTTTCCTCCGATCACTTGTAATGTCGCCATAATTCCCTGTGTCGTGCGCGGGTCTCGTAATTCCTCTTTCATGCTCCAAATCCTCCCTATCCGTTCGAATCATTTCTTTAGCGTTACTATATCAGAGTATCTGGATTCACGACAGTACGATGATTTAGCGTACATAGTATGATTTTCCGTACTATCGGACTGAACACCAAGCAGCGTCTAGAGTACGTTCAACAGGACTTAGTATGGAAAAAGATCGTACTTAACAAAAGCAAATTTCTACTCAATAATGGGGGTGTAATCGCGATTCGAAAAACAACGTGAAAGGTTGATAAACAATGAAAACGATGGTTATTATAGCACATCCCCATTTAAATACATCCCGTGCCAATCTGGCTTTTAAGCATGAATTGGAGCAACATGCAGACATTGATGTACGCGATCTTTATCAGGAGTACCCCAATTGGGAGATCGATGTGGAGCGAGAGCAGCGGCTGCTCCTGCAATATGACCGAATTGTATTTCAGTTCCCATTCTATTGGTACAGCTGTCCGCCTCTTCTGAAAAAATGGTTCGACGACGTACTGACATTTGGTTGGGCTTTTGGTCCAGGGGGAGAACATCTGAAAGGCAAGGAGTTCATGGTGGCTACGACGGCAGGAGGAACGGAGAGCGCGTATCGTTCAGGAGGTGAGAACTGGTTCACGATTAGCGAACTATTACGACCAATCCAGCGCACACTGACGAAGTGTAACGGCACATTCCTGCCTGCGTTTGTCACCTATAATGCAAATGCAGGCACGGATGCCTATATCGCACAAGAAGCGAGGAAATATGTGGAGCATATCCAAGCGGGGATGCTTGCGCTCGTCCATTAAGTGCTTATTTACTTGTGCGCAAGAATGTTGATGAGCTTGCCGAAGGGATCGCGAACGTAGAAACGGCGTACGCCCCAAGGCTCATCTGCGGGACCATATTCAATTAGAAATCCGGATTCCTTCATGCGCGCATACGCTTCATCGACATCATCCACTTCGATCGATAGATCCGGTGTAGGTGTATTGGATCCGCCTTGTGCAGCGAAGCTGATCTGAATCCCCATCTCTTCTTGTGAACCATAGGTTGCAATCCAACCGTGATCCATGAGCAATTCAAGCCCGAGTATATCGTGGTAGAAGGATTTGGCGAGCGCAATGTCTGGCGTGGCAATATTCGCAACAATTCGGCTGACCTTCATAGGAATCTCCTCCAGTGAATCATAATTTTCCATAGTATACCAGAAGAAAGTATCCATACGACAGCGTTCTAGTGTTGCGAAATCCTGGCCGGATATAGAATAATAGATCACATATATCAATGCGTAGGGAAATGGAGACTGGAGACATGATTCGCAAGTTGTCGCATGATGAGCTGGATACGCTATTGCACACTTTTGAGAGGGAACAGCATTTTCTCTATTATTCTTATCTAACGAATCGCAGACAGCACACCGTTCATTATGGGCAGTTCACAGATGGAGGCGAGCTGCTTGGCGTTTTGGCATACTTTACGGGATTATCGTTCAACGCCTTTTCCGTATACCCTGTGCAGGAGTCCTTTCGAATTCAATCGATGTTGCCCTTCATGCAGCAGGAGCTTCAACTGCCGGAGAATGCCGTCGGCAACTTTATCCTCACGGAAGAGGAGATGGGGCTGCTCGCTCCTCAGCTCACATTCGTTAGGCCTCCGAAGCCGCTACTGCTTATGAAGCATACCGATAGAGAAGCGATGCCGTCGGAGGATCAACAGGTCATGCGTCTTGGAGCAGGCGATTATGAGCGGATCGAGTCGAGGTTGGCTGCGCTGAATACGATGGCTTTCTCCCGCGAAGAGTTGAAGTACCCATTCTTTGGCGTGATGGATGAGCAGGAACTGGTTGCTGTGGGCGGGTATCATGTCTACACCGAGGATTATGTCGAGCTCGGGAACATCGGAACAGATGCCTCGAGGCGAAGACAGGGGCTGGGCAGACGGATCTGTACCGAGCTGACAAGGCAGGGAAGAGCCATCACGCCGCATGTGTATTTGAATGTGCTGGAAGATAATACGGCCGCTGTTCAACTCTACCGCTCGCTTGGTTATGAAGTGATCTGTAAGCAATACATTGCTGAATTTGCTATTTGATGCAGGTGAAATAGCTGGAGCCGATCATGATGATCGGCTCTAGTTGTGTTGCTATGTTTAACATCCCATAACGTATGTGTTGTTGCATGAATTTCTCTTTGTTTCTGAATCGATAACGTGCTGCTCATGATCGGGCCCCTCTCATCGTAGAAACGCGACAAATATAGCGCTAATCCCCACAAAAAAACACCCCCTAGACCGTCTAAGGGGTGCGCTGTATATGGCTGTGATCTTATTTCTGCAATCCGTAAATGTTGTAGAGCTCATCAACCATGAGGTTCGCTGCACGAACGCCGCCAGCTGTGTTAAAGATCGCGTCATCGACTTTGAACGCTTTCTTGTTCTTCACGACATTCAGGTTCTGCCACAATGGATCATTCATGAATTCTTCCGCTTGTTTATTCCCTTTGTCGTCACCTGTCTCATACGTGAAGTAGAGCATCATATCGGCATCGACTTCAGGAATGCGTTCTTTCGTAATTTCTTCCACGAAGGTGTCTTTGTAGTTCGTTTCCGGACGCGCAATTCCGATTTGTTTGAAAATGATACCTGTGAACGTGTCGGAGAGGTAAATACGCGTTTTGCCACCCATAAAGCGGACAACGGATACTTTCTCGTTCAGCTTATCGCCAGCTTTGGCTTTGAAATCATCAATTTTCTTATCGAAATCTGCTAGAACCTGCTCGCCTTCGGTTTTCTTGCCTAGGGCTTCCGCATACAAGGAGAAGTTCGATTTCCATTCACCGCGAAGCGTCTCGGAGAATACGGTTGGCGCAATCGCGCTTAGCTGTTGGTAGACTTTCTCTTGGCGCATTTTGTTCCCTAGAATCAGGTCTGGCTTGAGGCTTGCGATCATTTCGATGTTCGGTTGGGACTCTTCCCCTAGCACCGTGACGCCTTCCATGTCGGCTTTGATGTGATCATACCAAGGGTCGCCTGTAAAAGATTTCACCGCACCCACTGGCTTGATGCCGAGCGCTAGTACGGCTTCGGTTCCTTCGTTCGTAAGTACCACGATACGTTTCGGTGTTCCCTTAATCGTCGTCTCGCCCATGGCATGCTTAACTGTATATGATGTTGTGTCCGCCGCTGGAGCCTTGTCTTCCGCAGCCTTCGACTCGGAGCCAGATTGGCCACCGCAAGCGGTAAGCACGAGCATCACTGCGCATAATAGGGCAAACATTTTGGTTAACTGAGAAGTATGGCGTTTGGCACGCATGATGATATATCCCCCTAATATCTTTGATTGATAATGATTATCATAGGGGAAGGTAAGGGGAGTGTCAATAATTAATTGAAAATGATTCTCAAAACAATTGACAGCGCTGGCTTGGTCTCCTACAATTTAACTTGGATTAAAGCGCTAGAGCCTCGAATAAGCATAGGCAGACGGAGTCGATCATAATGAATAGAGGAATTTTGACCAACCCATATAAAATTGCAGGACTGTTCATCTTAGTAGGACTCGTTGCCGTGGCGATGATCTGCAGTGTGTTGTTCGGCGTAACGCAAATATCATTACACACGGTTATTGAATCTTATACGGCATTTGACGGCTCGAATGAGCATTTAATTATTCAGAATACCCGGGTGCCCAGGGCGCTCATTGCGGCTTCGGTCGGTGCAGCGCTCGCGGTTGCAGGTGCTTATATGCAAGGTCTGACACGGAACCCATTGGCTTCGCCAAGCATACTCGGGGTTAATTCCGGTGCAGCCTTTTTTATTATTGCGACATACGCGATCTTCTCAGACATCTCGCTGAATGTGCTGACTTGGGTAGCATTCTTGGGCGCTGCGGTTGCAGTCGTCATCGTCTATATTCTCGGTTCCCTCGGCAGGGATGGCATGACACCGATTAAGATTACGCTCGCAGGTTCAGCGATGACGGCCTTCTTCGCCTCTTTAACGCAAGGGATTCAATTAACGAGCGGCAAGGCATTCGAGCAGACGTTGTTCTGGTTAGTCGGTTCGGTCGCGGATCGCGAGCTGAATATGCTGACTACCGTATTCCCTTATATGGCGATCGGCTTAATATTGGCGTTGTTCATGGCGGGCCAGATGAATGTGCTCAGCATGGGGGAAGATGTCGCGATTGGTCTTGGCCAACGTACGGCAGTCATTAAGGTGATGGCGGTGATCATTATTTTGCTACTGGCAGGGGGATCGGTTGCGGTTGCGGGACCGATTGCTTTCGTCGGGATTATTATTCCGCATATTTCTCGTTATTTTGTGGGAACCGATTATAAATGGGTGATTCCTTATAGTATTTTGCTGGGTGCACTCCTTCTATTAGTGGCGGACATTGGCTCTAGATTTATTGTGATGCCGAAGGAAGTGCCAGTCGGTGTCATGACCGCGATCGTCGGTGTTCCTTTCTTCGTGTACATTGCGCGCAGAGGAGTGGATGCGAAATGAAGAAGTTCATCACGGTTCGAGGTCCGTTCTATTCTTTTCTCATGAGCCGCAAAGTCTTAATGGTAAGTATGCTGTTGTTCTTCGTGATGCTGGCCGTCATTGTCTTAAGCGTTGGGATGGGCAGTGTGGGGATTGGTGTTATGGATACGATCTCGGCCCTCTTCGGGCATGCGAAGGATAGCTCGCATCAGGTCATTATCTTCAGTCTGCGCCTGCCGCGAATCGTCGTGGCGATGCTCGTCGGTGCTGCGCTCGCGGTATCTGGGGCAATTCTGCAAGGGATGATTCGCAATCCGCTCGCATCACCCGATATTATCGGGATTTCGGGCGGAGCAACGCTCGGCGCGGTCATCTATTTCTATTTCTTCGCGGAGACGACAAGCATTCATATGCTGCCGATTGGCGCAGTCATCGGTGCGTTCGTCTCTACATTCGCTATCTATTTGATGGCTTGGAAAAAAGGGGTATCCCCCTTGAAGCTCGTGCTGATCGGAATCGGGATGAATGCGGCTTTTACCTCGATTACGTACATGCTCTTGATCTCGGCGCCGTTCGTGCTGGCACAGAAGTCGCTGACGTTCATGACAGGTAGTATCTACGGTACCTCATGGCAGAATGATGTGCTGCCGCTGCTGCCTTGGGTTCTGATCTTGATGCCGGCTGCGATGCTGTATGCGCGTCATGTGAACGTACAGGAGCTCGGCGATGATGTCGCAGCAGGTGTGGGCAGCTCGGTTCGGAAGCATCGACTGGTGCTGTTGATTCTCGCCGTTGGCCTTGCAGGCGCTGCAGTTGCGATTGGCGGGGCGATTTCTTTCATCGGTCTTATGGCACCGCATATTGCGCGCCGGCTCGTCGGGCCAGCCTTCGGCGGGGTACTCCCCGTCTCGGCCTTGATCGGCGCATTGCTGCTGCTCCTTGCCGACTTTATCGGCAGAACGATGTTCACACCGCTCGATATTCCGGCAGGTGTATTCACCGCGATTATCGGGGCGCCGTTCTTTGTCTACTTGCTCTATCGTCATCGTAAATCATAAATGTGTACATCGAGGGGGTTCGACCTATGATCGCCATGGAAACGAAGGATTTGAGTCTTGCGTATGGTGATGCGCTCATATTTAATAAATTGAATTTTGCCATTCCAAAAGGCGAGATTACGGTCTTCGTCGGCAGCAATGGCTGTGGGAAGTCCACGCTGCTGCGCTCCCTCGCACGCTTAATTAAGCCGAAGGACGGGACAGTTCTGTTAGATGGCAGTGAAATTGCCAAGCTGTCGACGAAGGAAGTGGCAAGGCGTCTAGCCATCCTGCCGCAAGGGCCCATTGCCCCGGAGGGGCTTACGGTGCTGCAGCTGATTAAGCAGGGACGCTACCCATATCAATCCTGGCTTCGGCAATGGTCGCAAGAAGATGAGGACATGGTGAAGCAGGCGCTTGAAGCGACAGGTATGACGCCATTCGCAGAGCGGACGGTCGATTCCTTGTCGGGAGGGCAGCGGCAAAGAGCATGGATTGCGCTAACCTTAGCGCAGGGGACGGATACCATCTTGCTGGATGAGCCTACGACTTATCTGGATTTGACGCATCAGATTGATGTCTTGGACTTGTTATACGAATTGAATGAGCGTGAGAATCGGACCATCATTATGGTGCTGCATGATATTAATCTCGCCTGTCGATATGCGCACCATATGGTTGCAATCAAAGACAACCGGATCTGGGCGGCAGGCAAGCCGGAGGAGATCGTAAATGCCGAGCTCATGTCCTCGGTATTCGGCATGGAATGCGTGATCTCGCAGGATCCGTTGTTCGGCACACCGATGGTCATCCCGCACGGGAGAGGGCGCAAGCCTTTTGAAGAATAGTTCGAATATAGAAGAATCGACGACCCTCCACGGCTTACGGGCTGCTGGGCGGTCGTCTTTTTGTATGGTAAAGAGACGATAAAGTGATTGTAGAATCATCAGCGGAATAATATACTAATTGTGGAATTTGGCGTTCATGTTATTAATCTTACGATGAGGTGATCACCGTCTTGCGAAAAACAAAGACGTTTCTTGTGTTCCTGTGTGCCATTTTGATTGTTCTTTATACGGTGATTCAATACGGATTTTTTGATGCCAAGCTCGCTGGATTGGTGCAATTTAAGCTTCAAAGTCCAGATTTTCATGTTACGCCTTGGGTCTATTTTTTGTATGCTCACATTGTGACGGGGGCGCTTGCGCTGCTCATCGGCCCATTCCAAATCTTTCGCAAGCAGCGGCATGCGAAGTCTCGCGATTGGCACCGCCGTCTCGGGATGGTCTACGTTATTTCGATTTTTATTAGCGGTATCGTCAATATTTATCTATCGTTATATGCTACTGCGGGATGGATCGCGCAGACCGGGTTCATCGCTTTAGATCTTGCATGGATGTTCACAACCTATATAGCCGTTGCCAAGATTATGCGGCAAGACGTTCCCGCACATCGGAACTGGATGCTCCGCAGCTATGCCTTGACGTTCGCTGCGGTTACGCTGCGGGTGTATCTAGGACCCCTGAGTCTCGCCTTTGGGGATTTTGAGCTCGCCTACAGATTTACGGCCTGGCTGTGCTGGGTACCGAACTTAGTCATTATCGAGATGGTGATTCGATCTCGCTCGGTTAAGGGACCAACAGGATTCGGCCGCTGATCTTCCGTTGTTCGAAGGCTTCATGGGCTCTTGCAGCATCGGCGAGGGAATAAGTACGATCGATTTTGACAGATAGTCGGCCCTCCTGAACCCATTGGACGAAATGCTCTGCATAGGTCTGCCATGAATCTCTAAAGTATAAGAGGGAGAAGCGATTAATGTAGATCGAACCCTTCTCCTGCAGGGTCATGAGATCGAAGGGCGGAACGAATCCGCTAGCTTGTCCGAAAAGCTCCAAATATCCGCGCGGGGCAAGGCTGTCGAGGCTGCCTTCGAACGTATCCTTGCCTACGCCATCATAGACGACATTGACGCCTCGGCCATTCGTGATGCGCCGTGCTTCCTTCGCAAAATCCGCCTGCGTCGAGATAATAACCTCATCAGCCCCTGCTTCTTTGGCGGCGTGCGCTTTCGCTTCGGTCGACACGACCGCAATAACGCGCCCTCCGCGAATTTTGGCCATCTGCACGAGGAAGAGTCCTACGCCGCCTGCGGCAGCATGCACAAGGCACCAATCGCCTGGCTTAATCGGATAAGCCTCATGCGTCAGGGCATAAGCCATGAAGCCTTGCACCAGCCCGGCTGCCGCTTGCTCAAGTGTTAGCTCCCCCGGGACAGGAATAAGGTAATTGGCGGGCGCTACGACATGTGTCGCGTATGTTCCGCCTCCACCCCCGCAAATAACACGATCCCCAATCTTCACATGAGTGTCTCCCGATCCGAGTGCTTCTACAATCCCTACACATTGACTGCCGATGGTTGCAGGGAGTTCGTATTTCAGACCGCCTTCTTTTTTGTAAAAAGCTTGCTGCACGAGGTCGCCTCGCCGATGCTGCATATCGAGGAAATTCACGCTTGCTGCTTGCACGCGGATGAGGGCTTCGCCTGGTGCAGGCGTGGGTATCGGCAATTCCTCGAATTGCATCACTTCAGGACCACCGTAGGCATGGATACGAATCGCTTGCATGTTCATTGAAATACACTCCTTTGATATATTTATTTTGTTTCATGGATATAAATTATTGTTTCTTGGAAAATATATTAATATGCGTATGCTGTTTTGTCAATATTGTTTCGGAGAAACTTTAAAATGAAGAGCGTTCTTGATATACTGTGCGTAAGTCTATTTTGTTAAGGAGATTATCGTATGACGCAACCATCAGACTCGAATTGGAGCACAATCGAAGCAACCCATAAAGCACAATTAGTTCAGGAATTAATGGAGACGACGGCCAAGCTGCAGGCCAAATTCCAAGCGGAGGATGATGAAGAAAAGCAGTGGTTGGTTGCGAATAGCAGTAACCCGGAGGTTCTAAGCTTCTTGCAGGAGTCGACGGTGATTATGCTGCATGTGATTGATGCCATCGGACGACTGGAGCCGGTGAATGGCATCACGATCTCCAAGCAGTTCGGCATTCCGAAAGGCAGTGTCTCGAAGATCACACGGCGATTGGTGGAGAAGGAGATCATTCGCACCGAATATCTTCCCGGAAACAAAAAAGAGGTGCTATTCTGCACAACACCACTCGGCAAGGAGATCTTCGATCTGCATCAAGCGCTGCATCGTCAGATCGACCGGGGCGTGCATCGATTCCTCCAGCGGTATAGCGAAGACGAGCTAAAGTTCATCACGCAATGTCTGCAAGATACGCTCGAAGCCTCGTGGGTCCATGACGATTCACAAGGGGAATGGTCTCTGCCTGATCCTACACCCGTCCAGCCGCCAGCGCAGCCGATCTTGCAGGATGCCGAAGATCGGGACGAAATCATGAAGATGTTGAAATCACTGAACGGTCCCGAATTGAAGAAGGCGAAGGCCATTTTGAAGGATGTCTTTTTTACGTCGTTTGATGAATAAAGTAGTAGTCGCACCCGAACAGAGGGAAGAGGAGTGTGCAGCAGCTTGAACAAGACAGACCGATTATTGGCCATCGTATTGGAATTGCAGCGCACTGCG
This sequence comes from Paenibacillus terrigena DSM 21567, assembly GCF_000374845.1. Taxonomy (GTDB): domain Bacteria; phylum Bacillota; class Bacilli; order Paenibacillales; family Paenibacillaceae; genus Paenibacillus_K; species Paenibacillus_K terrigena. The sequence goes on from NZ_KB895412.1 coordinate 252,810, forward strand.
GTGTTACGCGCGGAGGATCTAGCGGCAATTTTCGAGACGAGTGTGCGGACTATTTATCGTGATATTCAAGCGTTAAGCGAGGCGGGTGTACCCGTGGTAGGAGAGCCGGGGGTGGGTTACTCCTTGATGGAAGGATACTTCTTGCCGCCGGTTAGTTTAACAGCCGAGGAAGCGGTCACTTTGCTGATTGGGACGGATTTCATCGAGCAGCGATTCGATCAGGATTATGGTCAGAAGGCACGCTCTTCACGCGGGAAAATCGAAGCGATTCTGCCGGAACCCGTTCGGATGGAAGCAGCTCGGGCACGTAAGACGATGCGGCTGCTGACGACGGATGACGAGAGATATCGCGGTCCGGAGAAAGCTTATGTAGAGATGATTCGCCAAGCCATCCTACTCGGTCGCAAAGTGAAATTCGGCTACGCCAAACGATTGCCGGGAGAGGACGGGAATCGCCACAGCGTGCGGGTGGCGGCACCTTATGGACTGGTGTTCACTAGAGGCTCGTGGGTTCTTGTGGCGAGCTGTGAGCTGCGGCAGGATATTCGTCATTTTCGGTTATCGCGAATGAACGAACTGACGGTGCTGAATGAACCCTTCCAACTCCCTTCGGATTTTAACCTACAGGATTATGCACCTCCAGATGACCGTAATATCGTCGTGCGGGTTCAGGTGCATGCGGCGATCGCGGATAAAGTGAAGGAGTCCCCGAACTATTACAGCGAAGCCATCGAGGAGCAGGAAGGTGGGGATCTGCATATGACCTTCCGTGTCCGCCAGCCTGAGGAGATGCTCCAATGGGTGCTTGGGTGGGGCGCGGGCGTCGTTGTGCTTGAGCCGGAATCACTCTGTACACGGGTTCGTGAAGAAATTCATCATATGCTCGAACACTACTGACATAATGGTGTCAGTAGTGCTGTGATATCGTGGAATCAAATGACAATAAAGGAGCTGTTCGTAAGAATGAATACACGCGAATCTTTACTGAAATTTGAGGAAACGGCAAATCACTATATTCATGCATTAGATCAATTCAGTATGGAGCAATTGACTCGTCAGCCTGGTGAAAGTGAATGGTCACTGGGGCAAATGATGCAGCATCTTATCAACTCGGCAATCTATATGCATTTACGGAATGTAGAGCTGTGCATGACAGTGAATGAGACCGGGGCTGATCTAGCTGCTGAGAAATCCGAAGCTGGCGTAGCGCTATTTGAACAGGGAAGCTTCCCGCCAGTGCGTATCCAAGTCCCGCCATCCCCGCAATATACCCCTGTGCAACCGGCCAGCAAGGAGCAGCTCGTGCAAGGGCTGAATACGGTGATCCAGCGGATGCGAGAAGTAGAGCCGACACTCGTTCATACGTCTCAGTCCAATAAAGTCGCTCATCCGCGATTTGGTGCGATGAACGCGACAGAATGGTATTTGCTCATCGAAATGCACTACCGTCATCATCTGCTGCAGATGGATCGGTTGAAGGAATTTCTATACGCATGAATATAGGGAACGAAGGGATGGGAACGATGGCAGCCGATGATGCCCTAAGCGAGCCATGCCGATACTGGATTGGTGTCGTATCTGCAACACATGTGAAGCGCGGCGTGGCGGGTGGGTTCGCACAGCTCTGTCATGGCAAGTCAGCGCCTTTGCGAAGAATGCGTAAGAATGACTGGTTGATCTACTATTCTCCACGAACGGAAATGGCTCAAGGGAAGGCGCTCCAAGCATTCACGGCCATTGGGCAGGTTGCAGATGACAGCGTCTACGAATTTCAAATGTCTGAATCCTTTGTGCCATTTCGCCGGAATATTCACTATCGTCCGAGTCGGGAAGTGAAGATCGCCGATTTATTGGACCAGCTTAGCTTCACGCGCGGGAATCGCAATTGGGGATATTCCTTCCGTTACGGTCATTTCGAGATCGGAGGGGAAGATTTCCTGATCATTGCCAGAGCAATGCTGGAAGATGCGGGTTTGTCTATATGAGGAGTCTATGTTATCATTCAACCCTATAAGGTACCCCTAACAACGAAGAATAGAGGTAATCATTCGATGTCTAATTTGCCCAACTGCCCCAAATGCCAATCCGAGTATACGTACGAAGATGGCAGTCTATTTGTCTGCCCGGAATGTGCACACGAGTGGACGCTAGAAGCGGAAGCTGCGAATAGCGAAGATACGAAAGTCTACAAAGATGCCAATGGGAATATCCTAAGTGACGGTGACACCGTTAGTGTCATCAAGGATTTGAAGGTCAAAGGCAGCTCTTCCGTCATCAAAATCGGTACAAGAGTCAAAAATATCCGTCTCGTCGACGGCGATCATGATATTGATTGCAAAATTGATGGGTTCGGTGCGATGAAATTAAAGTCGGAGTTCGTGAAAAAAATATAATATCTGCACGAAAAGGGCATTCCTCTCGCAGGAGTGCCCTTTGTTGTTCATTTGAAATGCAGCGATAGCGACAGATCAATAAAATACTTTGGTATGAAGCACCTGCATGGCTTGTTGAATATCCTTCCATTCCTCTTCGGATGCGCCTTTCATGCGCTCTAGAAAACGCCCTCCAATACGCGCGAAAGCGACATTCATCATTGCCTGTCCTTCCTCGGAGAGGCGAATCATTTGTTTTCGTCGATCATCCGCCGCATCGAACTTCTCGCATAGATTTTTCTCGCATAATTTACGGATTTCACGGCTCGTATTCGGCATGGAGATATGCTTACAATCGCTGATCTGGCTTAGGGTGACGGGTTGGCTAACGGCTAAGTATTCTAGAATGCCGTACTGAAGCGGTGTGATGTCATCAGGTTTAATATCCTTCGTAAATGTATGAGTTACTTCATGAACGGCCGTCGTGAAGGCCACGATCTGTTGAAAAAATGCTTCTTTATCCACCATAGCTCACCTCTCCTTCCACGATAACAAATTCATTATCTATTAACAATTATCATTTGACAACTAAATAAGTGCATGATAGCATCTAGTTATCAAATGATAACTAATGAGGTGGGACCATGAAAGTACTGGTAATCTATACGCATCCGAATCACGAGAGTTTAAGTTATGCGTTTTTGCAGCAAGTGATCCAAGGCAGCAGCGAGAACGCGAATATCGACGAGATTCAGACGCTTGATCTATATGAAGAGGGGTTCAATCCTGTCTTAGTCTTTAATAAGGAGAAGCGCAGACGAGATATGCATATCGATCCGAAGCTCGCGAAATATCGAGATCAGATCCAGTGGGCTGATAAAATCGTGTTCGTCTATCCGATCTGGTGGGGACGGCCTCCGGCGATGCTCCTCGGCTATATTGACCAAATGTTCTCTTCGAACTTTGCGTATCGCGATACCGGCGGCATGTTGCCTGAAGGGTTGCTGAAGGGGAAGTCGGCGGTGTGTATTTCAACCATGAAAGGACCGACATTCTATCCGCTGTACTGGCTCAATAACGCCCAAAAAATATTAATGCGCAAAGCGCTGCTGCATTATGTCGGGATCAAGCCTGTGAAGTTTTTCGAGTTCGGGAATATGGAGAGCCCGAAGGGGCGGCATGCGGAGAAATTAGATAAGGTTTATCGGTATTTTAAAGCGGTCGCGAGGTAAGCCGTTGATCTTCATGGATTCATTCGATAATCTATGATAAGATTTACACTTATATTGAATGAGGAAGTGAACGTAGATGATCAACATTACCATTCCAACACCGGATGTTACAATTTTGAAGCAAGACAACCCGCAGCTAAGCCATATTTATGGATTTACGGATTTCCATTTGATCTCGAGAGAGGTGGGGGGGATCTTCATGTTCTACAATGCGAAGGATGAATTGTTGTTCGTCGGGAAAGCAAGAAAGCTCAGACCACGGATCAAGAAGCACTTCGAAGACACGGTATCCCCGATCAAAGAACACCGCGAGGAAGTAACGAAGATTGAGGTTTGCGTGGTGGAGGATGCGGTTCATCGCGAAATCTACGAGACATATATTATTAATGCGTTGCAAGCCAAATACAACGTAGACAAAGTTTTCTACAAGTAGAAAAGCTGTCCATTCCAAATCCTCTCCTCGGAATAAGATAGAGTGTATCGATTTCGAAGATGAGGATCGGTGATGGCGATGGCTAAAAAGCGATCTGAGGAAATAAAAGGGACATTCACTGTCATCAATCGATGATGTGTGAATGTCCCTTATTTTATTGTGCACAATCGTTATAGATGAATGAGGATCGGTTAGTTGGCCTCCATACGGGCAATTTCCTTGTGTACGATCGGCGCAACCTTGGTGCCGAGGTACTCAATGGTACGAAGGGTTTCTCGGTGAGGCAATGCGCCGACATCGACATGTAGGAAGAACCGATCCAGACCAAGATTCTTGCGTAAAAGAACGATTTTCTCTGCGACATATTCCGGATCCCCGACATAGAGCGCCCCCGAAGGCTGCGTGCACCATCGAAGGATTCACGCGTATACGGCGGCCACCCGCGTTCACGACCGATTTTGTTCATGGCTGCATGCGTGGAAGGGTAATACAATTCGGCGGCTTGCTCGTTCGTATCACTAATAAAGCCGTGCGAATGCGATGCGATCTGCAGCTTGGATGGATCGTGACCGGCCCGCGCTGCAGCTTCCTTATAGAGCGAGACTAATGGAGCGAACCGCTCCGGCATGCCGCCGATAATCGCGAAGGTAATCGGCAGGCCGAGTGTTCCTGCGCGAACTGCGGATTCTGGCGTGCCGCCGCTGGCAATCCATACAGGCAGTGGTTCTTGAACAGCTCTTGGATAGATGCCGAGATTATCGAATGCTGGGCGATGACCGCCGCGCCATGATACCTTTTCCGATGCGCGAACGGCTAGCAGTAACTCGAGATGTTCTTCGAATAACTCATCATAATCCTCCAGACTATAGCCGAAGAGCGGGAACGATTCAATAAATGAGCCACGACCCGCCATAATCTCAGCTCTGCCGTTGGAGAGTCCATCGAGTGTAGCGAAATCTTGATATACGCGAACCGGGTCCGCTGAAGATAGTACGGTAACGGCACTGGAGAGCCGGATATGCTTAGTCGTGGAAGCTGCGGCTGCGAGAATCACAGCTGGTGAAGAAGCCGCGTAATTCGCGCGATGATGCTCACCGATGCCATAGACGTCGAGACCGACTTGATCGGCGAGGACGATTTCTTCGACCGCACGGCGCATCCGTTCTGCATGGCTGATTGCTTCGCCGGTCACTGGATCTGGACTTGCATCTAGAAAGGTGCTGATACCAAGTTCCATTCGTTTTGTTGGTTGGGTCATGTTCTCTGCCTCCCTTAATTACGATTATTATACTATAATTTTTATTGTGACTCAAGTAAAGTTAGTTAAAAACAAAAATAAAAGTGGATCCCTCATGGTGTTGTGTGCATGCACGATGGGGGGAGCAAATTCCCACCATATCAAGCAGGGGGCCATCCGGGGTGGATGGCTTTTTTTGTGCTCCATGAATGACAACAGCCCCTTCAACTCTAAAGGTTGAAGGGGCTGTTCCATATCCATTAACGAGGTCTTTTCGTGAAGATCTGGAACGTGACGCCGAATTTATCCGTTACCACACCATACGCAGGGCTGAAATAAATTTCTTGCAGCGGCATCTCGACTTTGCCTCCCTGTTGCAACGCTTCGTAAAATTGCTGCGATGTGGACGCATCGCTCGTCGAGAGGCAGATGCCTACATGGTTTCCAGTCACAAGTGAATCGCCTGGGATACTATCGGATACGAAGAATACCGCCTCATCGATGCTTAATACCGAATGTGCGATACGCGCCTTGGCATCAGCAGGAAGCGTACCTTCCGGTGCATCTCCAAAGGTTTGTTGGAAGAGAACCTTAGCTCCTAACGCTTGCTCATAGAATTGAATCGCTTCCTTGGCAGTTCCGTCCAGTAGTATAAATGGGTTGACTTGTGTAGACATATTCAACAGCTCCTTCATGTTTGTGATCGATTTGATCCAGCTCTGGTGCATTGCTGCTGGACTTTGATCTTATTGTAGATCATAATAGTGACAACTATTGTCATGGTTATTCCAACGCAATAAAATTTTCTAATAAAAATGGGGGCAGATCATGCCGAAATCCAAACGATTGATGGAAATGATGATGGTCGTCAATCAGAAGCGAAAGTTCACGGTGAGGGAGCTCGCCCAAGAATTCGGTATCTCGCAGCGGACGGTACTTCGGGATTTGCAGGAATTAAGCGAACTCGGTGTACCTCTGTACTCGGAAGTAGGGCCACATGGCGGATATCGCGTGTTGAAGGAGAGAATTTTGCCGCCAATTGCTTTTACGGAGGAAGAGGCGATTGCCATCTTTTTCGCGACACATGCTTTGCGCCACTATACCTCGCTGCCCTTCGAGACGGAATCGTCATCGGCCTTGGGTAAGTTCTATTACTATATGCCGGAGGATGTGCGGGCACGGATCGATCAGATGAAGTCTCGGGTTGATTTCGTCACGCCGATGAGGCAGACGGGATCTCCGTATCTGGCTCTACTGCTCGATGCTGCCGTCCAACAGAAGGTGCTCAGCATCGATTATGAGTCTCGTGGCGGCAGGTCGGAACGCGAGGTTCAACCGATTGGCATTTATACCAAAAACGGCTTCTGGTATTGCTCAGCTTACACGTTCTCGTATCAATCGATACGTGTCTATCGTTGTGATCGGATTCATAACGTGCTTCCTTCGCCAACTGAACCGCTGCCATCCATCCGCTCACTCAATCTAGATACGATGGATTTGAATCATTCACCGGGTCTGGAAGAACCGAAGATAGAACTGGCTGTGGAACTCAGTAAAGAAGGCGTAGAGCTGTGTGAGGCCGAAATCTGGTCAGCGCCTTATGTTCGTAAGCGTGAGGATGGGGCGGGTTCGATGGAAGGCGAGATCCCGCGCAGTGAGATTCCATACTTAGCGAAGTTCTTCATTGGGCTTGGCCAAGATGCCAGAGTGCAGCGTCCGCAGGAGCTCGTAGACCGTATTCGGCAGATGCTTAGCGTACTGGTGGATCAATATGGCGGGTGATGAAAATATATTTTAGTGATAAAGGAGAAATGGATTGGATGAAACAAGAGGCCCCATCCCTTGAGGGTGTTCAACAAGTTGTATCGGAATGTCTTCGTTCCTCAGATTTCACGGTTGAAAGAGTACTCAGTGGCGTATCTACCTATGTTTATCGTGTTCATTCGGCGGGTAGAGTGTTATATCTTCGCGTTCTACCGGAGAGAGAGTTGAGCTTTGGCGTAGAAGTGCATTTGCACCAGTTGCTGAGACGAAGAGACGTGCAAGTTCCTGAAGTGATCCACTTTGAGCATCACAATGAAATACTGGGCATGTCCATCATGTTGGTCACAGAGATTCCGGGTATAGACGCAAGTAGCTGCGCATCCTTCGATAGGTATAAGAATCTCCTTAAGGAGGCAGGGCATCAGATCGCTCGAATTCATCAAGTAGACGTCGACGGATTCGGTTGGATCGTGAGAGGCGATGCTTCTCTTGAAATGACTTTACGGGCTGAGAAAAGTAACCTTTATGATGTCATTCATGCATTTTTGGACGAAGATTTATCAATATTAGCAGGTCATGTAATTAGTCTGGAGGAAGCTTCTCGGATCAGGAGGATATTGGGTGATGGTACCGATCTTATGACTCGGCATTCTTCGAAATTAATCCATGGGGATTTTGATGACTCCCATATTTTTCAGCAGGATGGCCGGTTTACAGGCATTATTGATTTTGGAGAAATACAAGGGGGCAGCCCATTGTATGATCTGGGACATTTCAAGTTACATGACGGCCAACGTTATCAAGGATTTGATGCTTTGGCGGCGGGGTATCACGAAGAGCGAATGCTTACGAACGATGATCATTCGGAAATTGACCTCTGGGCTTTATGGATTGGGATTCGAAGGCTTGGCATGATGTATAAAAGGCCTTGGGGCGGCTATCACGAGCACTTAAGCCGTATAGTGAAGCAACTACTAGCGCAAATGTAACCTATGAAATAATTTATTTTTGACGTATAATTTCCATTTATTTCATGGTAAGTTAGAGATGACCTCATAGATTTACATCACACATTTTGATGTCTATAGGAGGCAGCGAACCATGGAAAAATTGATCTTGAGCTTAACGTATTTCTCAGCATTGGGTGCTGGGTTGATGGCAGGTTTGTTTTTTGCATTCTCGACCTTTGTGATGACGGCGCTAGAACGGATACCGAAGTCACACGGCATTAGCGCGATGCAATCCATCAACCTGACCATTCTGAATCCCTTATTTGGGCTTGTATTTGGCGGTACGGCCTTGGCGTGTATTTTCCTCGCGATTACATCCTTCTTTCGACTAGGTACCGTCAGTGCCAATCTAATTCTGGCAGCTAGTCTACTCTATCTGATTGGTGTCATATTGATAACGATGGTATTTAATGTACCGCTCAATGATGCACTCGCTGCTGTGGATCCGAATAGTGCCGCTGGCGCTGATGTATGGCGTACCTACTTAGACCGCTGGGTGCCATGGAATCATGTGCGTACGATCGCATCGCTTGGATCCCTTATTTTGTTTATCATCGCGCTTCGTTGGAAGTCCTAATTATATTTTTTTCTAAAAATTATCGCGAACCTGTCGATTTCGGAAGTGTCCGTTCGTCGTCCTAGTAAATGCAACGTTAATCCCTATCGAAAAGGAGACATTTCCATGTTAACAGCAACTTCAAAGGACGGAACTAAAATCGCGTATGACAAAGCAGGTCGCGGACCATCACTCATCCTGGTAGCGGGAGCGTTTAGCTATCGTAAATTTCCGGGACAGGTACAACTGGCGAAGCTGTTATCTGATCAATTCACGGTATATAACTATGATCGTCGCGGTCGTGGCGATAGCGGTGATTCATCCACATACGATACTGCGCGTGAAATCGAAGATCTCCAAGCGATGATCGATGAAGCTGGCGGCTCGGCTTATGTGTGGGGATTGTCATCCGGAGCGGTCCTTGCGCTGCAAGCGGCAGCGAGCGGGGCGAAGATTACGAAGCTGGCTCTGCATGAACCGCCATTCGTCGTGGATGCGGCAGGCCACAAGCCGCCGAGTGATTTCGCCAAGCACGTGACTGAGCTTATTGCTGCGAATCGCCGGGCGGACGCGATCAAATATTTTATGACGCAGGGCATGGGCGCGCCTTCGTTTGTGGTCGGTATGATGCGGCTAATGCCAGGGGTATGGTCGAAGTTGATGGCCGTGGCACACACGCTCCCTTATGACGCGGCTCTACTTAACGGATATATGGACGGCAAGCCGCTGCCCGCTGACCTGTGGACCGCCGCTACGATGCCAATCGTTATCCTCGAGGGCACAGAGAGTTCGACTCAGCTGCGACACGGTGCACAGGCGCTGGCGGGTGTGCTGCCTAATGCACAGCTGCGGAGCAAGAAAGGGCTCGGACATACCAAGAAGCTTAATGCGCCAATGATTGCCTCCGAGCTGACAGCATTCTTTTGAAAAAATAATATTGGATGTCGATTGGGTCCAATCGCATTCGTCGTATAGATAGAAGCGGCTTTCGTAAGAAACGGAGCTTCAACACATTAGAGGAGGAAGATCGCCATGAGATTTATGATGATTGTCAAAGCAACAACCGATTCGGAAGCAGGGGTAATGCCTAGTCAGGAGCTTATTGATGCGATGCAAAAATACAACGAGGAATTGGTGAAGGCCGGTGTGCTGCTCGCTGCGGATGGTCTCATGCCAAGCTCAAGCGGTATTCGCATTTCCTATCCAGAGCCTGGAGGCAAGCCAAAAGTGGTGGACGGTCCGTTCACCGAGGCGAAGGAAATGATCGCGGGATATACGCTGATCGAAGTGAAATCCCGAGAAGAAGCGATTGAATGGGCGATGCGTATGCCGGACCCTCATGGTTTTGGGCAGGGTGAGGTTGAGCTTAGACAAGTATTTGAAGTCGAAGACTTAATGAGCGACCCTGACACGTTGGCCAAGGAAGCGTTGCTTCGCAAACAGCTTGAGGAGCAGAAGCAAGCGTGACGGTAGCGAATACACAGCGAACCATTGATGCCATATGGCGTATCGAATCTGCCAAGCTGATTGCGGGATTAACGCGAATGGTAAGAGACGTGGGTCTCGCAGAGGATTTAGCCCAGGATGCGCTGGTGATTGCCTTGGAACGGTGGCCGGAGATCGGTATCCCAGACAATCCGGGTGCCTGGTTAATGACGACGGCCAAGCGGCGCGCGATTGATCTGCTCCGCCGGAACAAGGTGCGTGACCAGAAATATGTAGAGATGGCTCACACTATGGATTTGTATACTGAAGAAGACATAGATGCTGCACTAGACGGGGAGATCCATGATGATCTCCTCCGTCTGATCTTCATGACCTGCCATTCCGTGTTATCGCAGGACGCTAGAGTTGCCTTGACGCTGCGTTTACTGTGCGGGCTGACAACGGACGAAATCGCACGCTCGTTCCTTGCGGCTGAATCCACGATTGCTCAGCGTATTGTGCGCGCGAAAAGAACGCTGAATGCAGAGAAGGTTCCTTTTGAGGTGCCTGTGGGGGACGAGCTTAAGGAACGCTTGGCCGCTGTGCTTGAAGTTATTTATCTGATGTTCAACGAAGGGTATTCAGCAACTTCTGGCGATCATTGGATCAGGCCGCTGCTCTGTCAGGAGGCGCTTCGACTCGGGCGCGTTCTTGCCGAGATTGCACCGCAGGAATCGGAGGTACATGGGCTGGTTGCCTTAATGGAGATTCAATCCTCCCGGTTCAGAACTCGGGTGAATGCGGCAGGAGAACCTGTGCTTCTCATGGATCAGAACCGAGCGCAATGGGATCGATTATTGATTCGCCGCGGGTTGGCGGCACTCGAGCGCAGTCAGAAGGCTGGACGTCCACTCGGACCTTACGCGCTGCAGGCTGCGATTTCGGCTTGCCATGCCGTGGCGCCTACCGCAGCGGAGACGAACTGGATTCGGATTGCAGCCTTATACGAAGCGCTGTCTCGGGTATCACCATCGCCGATTGTTGAACTAAACCGGGCAGTTGCTATTTCCATGGCGTTCGGTCCGGACTTCGGCCTGCAGATTGTTGATGGGCTAAGCGCTGAACCTTCCTTGAAGGGCTACCATCTGCTGCCGAGTGTGCGCGGCGATCTACTGGTGAAGTTAGGGCGGCTCGATGAAGCTCGTGTGGAGTTTGAACGGGCGGCGTCCATGACTCGGAATGCAAGGGAGCAGGAATTGCTGCGAGATCGAGCTGCCGAATGCGCGTCTGACGTATCGAAATAATTTTTTTAGCCACCATGTCGATTACCTCGTTTCCCGTTCGTCGACTTCATAGAGGAAGAGATTCGGCAGCTTGCCGCTGACCTAGATCATCTTTCGATTAGGAGGAAAACGATAATGCGATTTATGTTGATAATCAAGACGACAGCATACTCAGAGGCGGGTGTGAAGCATAGTCAGGCATATGATGAGGCGAGGATAGCTTATATGAAATCGTTGGCTAGAGCCGGTGTGCTCCTCGCGGACGAAGAGCTTCAGCCGAGTGCCACCGGGCTTCGAATCGGGTATCCGGTACATGGTGGAGAGCCTGAAGTAACGGCTGGACCTTTTCCGGTAGATCAAGGGCTCATTGCCGGGTATACGCTAATTGATGTGTGTTCTGAAGAGGAAGCGATCGATTGGGCGCGCCGGATGCCGGCCCCTTATGGGCCTGTGGCATTTGAAATCGAGGTGCGCAAGCTCGAAGAGAATCGGCACACGCCAAGGAACCCCCGGATTCTGGCAATGGAAGATGATTTAGAAGACCAACGGAGCATGTTAAAAAAATATAATTAAAGGGGCATATACAAGATGAATCAGGAAATCACCGACTTTATCGAAGCGTTAAAAGAACCATGGCAGGGAGAACTGTCCACGAATTTGCGTCAGATTGTGCATCAGGCGATACCGGAAGTGCAGGAGCGCATGCAGTATAAGAAGCCCCATTTTCTGAAAAACGGCAAATATGCCGCTGTGATCTCGACCTCCAAGGATGCGGTTAGCTTTACGATTTTCCATGCTATGGACCTGGAGCTTCCAGAGGGAATGTTCGATGGCCCGCCAGAAAGAAAGACCTTGAAGCTGCGCAAAGGGGATACGGTGGATTCCGGGCAGCTCGCGTCATGGGTCAGCCAAGCATCGAGCGTACTTTGATTGTGAATATCAGGTTTAGGTTGTCAGGTAGGAGAAGGACTGTTCCTTGCAGCACACATGTGCTTGGGGCGGTTCTTTTTTACGTCAAAGAGGCGAAAGACGAACGAATTCATGAGATAGAGAAGGCATAAGCATAAGAGTGAAAGCAATACAGTTTGTAGAAAAAGTTGGTGGAACATGCCGATCCGTCGCACGAACCGGACACCCCTCGTCTTTGTCCCAGGGATGTTCGGATCAATGAGCAGTACCATTATTCCATTCTACGAACCGTTCATTCAATTGCTGCAGCAAATGGGTTATCAATTACATGTTGATTTGTTCATCGCCTACTACGATTGGCGGCAGCGTATTCCCGATATCGTGGATACGTATCTTATGCCTGTCTTGAACAAAGCCAGACGTGTAACGGGAGCAGCTCGTGTCCATCTCATCTGTCACAGTATGGGGGGATTGGTCGCGAGAGGTTATGTTCAGAGCAGGCATTATCAGGACGATGTAGACCAGCTCATCCTGTTATGTACGCCCAATGCAGGATCGCCGTCCAATTATCGCTACTGGACCGGGGGGACACTAGAGTCTGATTGGGAGGCATCTGAGAATATTGTTACCATGGCCATGAACAGTTACTTGGATAATTTGAAGCATGACAACCCGGAGAATCCGCTCGAAGCCGTACATACGTTGTTTCCGAGCTTGCATGAATTCGTACCTGCCAAGGACTATGGCGATTACCTTGTCATTGGCTGTGACAATGCGATGCGGTTCGTTCCTTATCGCACGATGCAGATACAGAATGCTTTCCTCGATCGATTGAATGCGGGTCGTTCAATTATTTACCATCGCGGAATCCGGGTGACATTAATCGCAGGGATTGGGACTCGTACCGTGCAATTTCTTCGCATGGTGCAAGGATCGATGAATAATGGGGAGCCTCATGGCGCCTCCGTCTGGCGTACGATCAATAGTGATGCGGGTGACGGGAATGCCATGGTGAGCAGCGTATTTGTGCTGGAGGGCGACAAACATCTCGTTGAAGGCAATCATATGCAGGTGTTATTGCGAAGTGAGTTCATTCTTCGCTCGAAGTTGATTTGAGTGGAGATAGGCGAATTGGGCTCAAAGACACTAGAGTGAGTATGAGGCGCTAGTGTCTTTGTTGTGTCTCGCGTGTCGTCGTTCGCGTTTTTGCGTTAAAATGAAAAGGATAGCAGGTAATGAAGGGGGCGGACGAGCATGACAGTGTTAGAAGTGGATATTATCGAAGCGGGTTACGAAGTCCACGAGCCGAAAATTCATGGGATTCAGTTCGAAGTGAAACCCGGTGAATTGGTAGGATTGATCGGACCGAACGGCGCGGGCAAGAGTACGACGATGAAGAGCTTAATGGGCTTACTGAAGCATTGTAAAGGCGAGATCCGATTCACAGGACCGCAGCAGTCCTACGGTTATATTCCGGAGAAACCGATTATGTATGATGCGATGACGCTGTGGGAGCATTTAGAGCTGGCTGCTGCGGCCTATGATCTCCCAGTGGACATATTCGAACGGCGAGCGAATGAGATGCTGCGGCAATTCCGGCTACAAGATGTGAAGCATCAGCTCCCAGCCAGCTTCTCCAAAGGCATGCAGCAGAAAATGATGCTCGTCATCGGCTTCTTAACCGAGCCGGATGTCTACATCGTGGACGAGCCCTTCGTCGGGCTGGATCCGAGAGCGACGAAGGATTTCCTCCGCATGCTGGATTTGGAGCGGGAACGCGGTGCGGGCGTGTTGATGTCGACTCATGTACTTGATACGGCCGAGCGGATCTGCAGCTCCTTCGTCATGGTCGACCAGGGGAGAGTCGTTGCGAGTGGCACACTTGCCGAGATTCAGGCACAGAGCGGATTGCCTGATGGCACGCTGCTCGATTGTTTCGATGCTTTAACTTGAGTGAGAGAGAGTAGGGTGAACAGGCATGCGCATCAATGCGAAGCAACTAGCGACGAGACGGCTAAGAGAAGAAGCGGTCTATCAATATAAAGCGCTGCGGAGTGCAGTGGACTGGACCGTTATGCTGTACTTGATTATACCAGGCATTTTTTTCGCGATTATCGGATATCGTTCATTGTGGACGGACGCATTCCCCGTTTGGATTGAATATATGCCAGCATCTGTAGTGGCGGCCCTCTTATTCCTCTGTGCGAGAAGAGGGAATATCCGCGTGCTGGTGCAAGAAGCGGACGTCTTATTTCTTCGGCAAAAAGAAAATTGGGCACACACGCTAACTCGGGTTGGGTGTCTCTACAGTATGGCGCTGGATGCAATCATCAGTGTCTTGGCCTACGTGACGGTGCTGCCGATCGGGATCCGTTCCTTCGGATGGACGTGGACGGCGTGGACAGGACTCCTCCTGTTCCATCTATGTTATTCAATTCTATGGTCCTTCATAAATAATCGCATCCAGATATCGTTCTCAGGCTGGCGGCGCTGGTTGATTAAATGGGGCGTGACCGCGGCTGGCGGCGCATTGTATGTGCTGCTTGCTCTTCGATGTAATCAGCTAACATGGCTGCTGTTTGGGTGTGCAGTGCTGGTGGCGGCAATCATCGTGATATTCATGCGGTCACGTATACAGCGCGTGAATGCTTTCGAACAGGACATCATCGTAGAGGGCAAGCAGCGGATGCGGTTGACAGGGTTGCTGTTGAATAATACTTTGGAGAAGTCCCCATGGTTTCGGATGCGCAGACCGATGTTGTTCCGCCATTCGAATCATGTGTTCTCTTCCCGCAAGCCGCATATGGTGGTGGCCGAACTCGCGATCAAATCCGTATACCGATCGAATTTGCAATTAAAGACGATGCTCCAGTTTCTAGGTGCAGGTCTTGTTGCTGTGTTACTGACCCCTGCGACGATCAAGATCATTGTGTACGTAGGGTTAATCTTGTTAATCTGGTATTGGATGCAGGGCGACTGGAATGATTTCGTGAAATCGGCGTATGTCAAAATGTTTCGTTGGCGGGAGGAGGACCTCCAGGCGGCCAAACCGATCGCGGTATACGGCATGATGCTGCCGCTCACCTTGGTACTCGGTCTGATTACCGGACTATTGATCC
Source organism: Paenibacillus terrigena DSM 21567 (assembly GCF_000374845.1). GTDB lineage: Bacteria > Bacillota > Bacilli > Paenibacillales > Paenibacillaceae > Paenibacillus_K > Paenibacillus_K terrigena. The sequence goes on from NZ_KB895412.1 coordinate 268,150, forward strand.
AAGGGGTGTGGGGCGGGATCTTCGCGCTTCCTGCAAGTGCGTTGTTCGGCTGGATCATCGTACAGACGATCGGTGCGATCGATATTCGCAAATAATGTTCAAATATAAGAATTTATAAGTTTCACCGATAAATTGTTCTTATATTTCCGAAGATACGCTTGTCGTCCAATAAGGACGACGAAGTCGTTTCTTCTTGTTTTGTATGGAATTGGGCAGGATAACACCCGTAACCACCTTCAATACGGAAAGAAGTGAGCCATTATGAAAATCGTACTTATTCGCCATGGGCAAAGCGTATGGAATGTAGAGAATCGATTTACAGGTTGGACGGATGTGGATCTATCCGAGAACGGTCTGAACGAAGCGCGTCAAGCCGGGCAAATCTTGAAGAAGCATGGGTATGTATTCGATGAGGCGTATACGTCCGTGCTTAAGCGGGCGATCCGTACCTTATGGATTGTGCTTCATGAGATGGACTTGATGTGGATTCCAGTCCATAAGACATGGATGCTGAACGAACGGCATTATGGTGCACTGCAAGGACTGAACAAAGCAGAGACGGCGAAGCAATACGGCGAGGAGCAGGTTATGCAGTGGCGAAGATCTGCGGAACTGCGGCCCCCGGCGTTAGATAAAAATGATGAGCGATATGAAGCTTCGAATCCGAAATATAAGTCCTTGGCGGAGGGGGAATTCCCTCTGACGGAGAACTTGGAAGATACGGAGAGACGAGTGCTAAAATATTGGACGGAAGAGATTGCGCCCGCCATTCGCAAAGGGGAAAAGGTCATTATCTCGGCCCATGGTAACACACTCCGTGCGCTCGTCCAATATCTGGACAATATCCCTGCGAATGGGATTGTTGATCTCAATATTCCGACCGGCGTACCACTGGTGTATGAGCTGGATGAAGACCTGAAGCCGATCCGGCACTACTATCTCGATATGGATGGCGAAGTGGCGGAAGACGCAATTCCGAAGCATATATAATGGGATGAAGCCAAATCCGCAACTAGAAAGGGATACGGCTATCAAATGAAGAAGCCTCCGTTACGCCCTATGAAAGGGAATTCGGAGGCTTCGCTTATTATTTCTTGAGCAATAAGTAAATAAAATACGGTGCACCGATCAAGGCGACCATAATCCCTGCAGGAATACCGTCAGGACCGACGATTTGGCGGCCGATGGTGTCTGCGACTAAGAGCAGCCATCCACCGATCAGAATGGCGATCGGAATGAACAGTTGATTCCGAGGACCGACCAGCGCTTTGGCGATATGCGGTGCCATCAGTCCGATGAAGGCGATCCCACCTGTAACCGAGACAGCGGAAGCAGATAGAGCAACCGCAACTAACAGCAGAATGAGACGCTCCTTGTTGATGGAGACACCGACACCGATGGTGACGGGCTCATTCATCGCGAGCAGGTTCAAGCGATTGGCCCGATAGAGCGTAAATGGAATGAGGATGACCAGCCAAGGCAAGATCGCCCAGACGAACGGCCAATCCGTACCCCAGATGTTCCCGGCAAGCCATTTGGCGATAAAATCAACCTTGGTACGTTCGGCCGATGAGATCAGTACAATCATGATGCCGGATAGTGCCATGGAGAACCCAACCCCGGTTAACACGAGCTTAACCGGCTGAAGGCCCGTGTCCTTGTGATACGCGAACACATAGATCAGACCAGCCGTAATCAACGCCCCGATAAAGGCAACGATCGGTATTACATAGATAAAGGAGCCTGCATCAATCGGGAAGAACAAGAAGAAGACTGCAATCGCTACGCCAGCTCCTGAATTGATGCCGATGACACCAGGATCAGCCAGATCATTGCGCGTAATTCCTTGAAGAATCGAACCCGATAGCGCGAGAGCCATCCCGGCTAAGAGCGTAATCACGATCCGCGGCAGTCGAATCGAGTATAGGACGAACTCTTCTTTGAATGTACCTTGCCCGAACAGCGTAGGGAGAAGTCGATCATACGACAATTTCGAATACCCCAGTCCCATACTAATCGTAACCGTAAGTATAATAAGTACGAGTAAAATAAGTAGAATAAGCCGTTGCTTGCGAATAAGTGCAGGTTGAATCATGAGAAGGACTTCCCTCCTTTACGAACGATAAACAGGAAGAAAGGTAAGCCAAGCATCGCCACAATGGCTGCAACAGGCGTCTCATAAGGCGCATTGATCGTACGTCCGAGCGTATCAGCGAACAACATGAACGCAGCTCCTGTAATCGCGGACATCGGAATCGTGTAGCGATAATCATTGCCGACAACCGCACGCACGATATGTGGAATCATTAATCCGATAAACGTCATATTGCCGACCAGTGCAACGGATGCGCCTGCGAGCAGAATGGTCGCGAAGATCAACAGTGCTTTTAACTTCTGAACCTTCTGGCCGAGTCCAACGGCAACCTCTTCGCTTAGGCTCAAGATCGTTAACTGCTTGGATAGCGCCATGGCGATCAATAGCCCGACGATAATGAAGGGCACAATGACTTGAAGCTGTTCCCATGAGGTGCCGATCATTCCGCCTGCGGTCCACATAGACACGTCTTTGGAAATTTTGAAATAGATGCCGATACCTTCCGCAATCGCATACAAAAAAGCAGAAATGGCTGTACCGGCAAGCACGATTCGAAGCGGAGAGAAGCCGCCTTTCTTAATCGTACCGATCCCGAACACGAGGGCGGACCCCAGCGCGGCTCCAATAAAGCATGCAATCATAATATAGAAATAATTCGCGCTCGGAATGAAGGCCATGGTCACGGCGAGCGCTGCATTAGCGCCAGCGGTTAACCCAAGCAGGCCTGGATCGGCCAACGGGTTACGCGTCATGCCTTGCATCATCGCGCCGGAGACGGCCAAAGCCGCTCCGACGAAGATGGCTGCAACTTCACGAGGTAAGCGAATTTCACGAATCAACGATATTTTATCCCCCGTAGCGTCTGTCGAGGTTAGCGCGAGCCACACATCCTTAAGGGATGTATCGGCTGCTCCAAATACCATCGCAACCGTGAACATCGCCACGAACAGGAGAATTCCTGCGATCAGTTTGTAGACAAATGGGAAGGGACGTCGATTCGTCATCGGCTTAGTTCCCTAGAAATTTATCAATAAAGAATTGAAGTTGGAATTCAAGCGTTAACGGGTCATTGAAGTAGAAAGATTTGGCATCCGCTTCAAAGACACGATTGTTTTTCACCGCAGGAATGTTTTTGTACGTATCGGTATTTTGGAACGAGTTGTCGGTATCTTTGGTTTTGCTGAAAATGATATAGTCGCCAGCGAACTCAGGCAATACCTCGGCGGATAGTGCATAATAGCCGGGCTTCATAGCCAGTTCTTTCACTTTTTCAGGCATTTTCAATTTCATTTCCTGATAGAGGATCTCCGTACCGCGTGCCCAGTGATCGCCGAAGACATAGAGCTGCTTATCGAAGTTCTCGATAACCGATACGGTGGCATTCTCACCGATTTTTGCTTTGATATCAGTGCCTGCCTTGGCTGCGCGTTGTTTGAAATCATCGACCCAGGCTTGTGCTTCCTTCTCTTTGTTCAGGAGCTTGCCGATTTCGATATGCTGCGTTAAGTAGTCTAACTTGCCGTAAGTATAGGTCACGGTCGGCGCGATTTCTTTCAATTTGTCCACATTCTTTGTCGTAGACAAACCGATGATGAGATCCGGATCAAGCTCGATGATCTTCTCTAGGTTCTCATCCGATACTTCTTGAACGTCCTTCAATTGATCTTGGAACCGTGGGTTCATCTTCGACCAAGAATCGACGCCGATAAGCTTAACACCAAGCGACATCACATTGCCTGCATACGACGATAGGACAATGACACGCTCAGGATGGCTAGGCACTTCGACAGGGCCCGTCTCGGATTGGTACGTAAATGTTGCGGGCTGCTCTGCCTTCGCGGATTCATCCGCTGGCTTAGCTGCTTGGCTGCTGCAAGCGCTCATCAAGATGACGAGTACAGCAAGGACGGGGAGTAATAGTTTTTTCATGATCGGTTCTTCTCCTTTGAGCAATGTATTGTAATAAGTATCAATGTCTATTATTGATAATGATTATCAGTATCGATGACCTTTTAATAAAATAGCCGTAAACACGCCTTTTGTCAACAAAAAAATGCCTATATTTTCGCGCATCAATATGGTACGAATAGAAATACTAAATGGATTATGGAAAAGAAAGGATAAAGTGATTACGATGGAGTTTGTCATCCCACTATTAGCGTTAATCGGTGTCATCGTGGTGGCAACGGTGCTGAATAAGAAGTTCCCGCGCGTACCGCTTGCCTTATTTCAAATTTTACTCGGTGCGATGGTGTCGTGGTTGCCTTTCATCCCTCTCACCCTAGAGTTCGAACCTGAAGTATTCATGGTCTGTCTCATTGCTCCCTTATTATTCAGTGATGCTCGCGTGACGTCTCGTAAAGAATTATGGGTCTATCGCAAGCCGATCTTATTCATGGCTTTGGGTTTGGTATTAATTACTGTCATAGGGCTTGGTTATGCGATACATATGTTAATTCCGTCCATGCCGCTCGCCGCTGCATTCGCGCTTGCAGCTGTGCTGTCGCCGACAGATGCCGTTGCCGTGAAGTCGATTACACAGGGGCTTCCGCTGCCATCGAGCTTGATGCCTATTCTGGAGGGGGAGTCGCTGCTGAATGATGCGGCGGGCATTGTGAGCTTCAAGGTAGCACTGGCGGTTGTGTTATCGGGTGTCTTCTCCGTTCAAGCGGCGACGTTCAATTTTCTCATCGTCTCGATCGGGGGTATTCTAGCGGGACTGATCTGCGGGTTTTTATTCGTTAAGTTAAGGCTATCGCTCAGGCAGAATGGGTTCGAAGAGGTGAATTCGCTCGTCGCGATTCAATTTATTACGCCTTTCGTGATCTTCATTATTGCGGAGGAATTAGCGGTCTCCGGTATTCTAGCGGTGGTCGCTGCGGGGATCATCCATGGCATTGAGCGGGACAGGCTCCAACAGACGTCGACGAAGATTCAAATCACCTCGAGTACGACTTGGTCCGTCCTTAGTTATCTATTTAATGGGTTTGTATTCGTGCTGCTGGGTTTTCTTCTTCCGGAAGTCGTGCATGGATTGCTCATGAGTCAAGAGATATCGATCATGGTGGTTCTTGGCTTTACACTCCTCATTAGCGTAGGGTTATTCTTAATTCGGTATATCTGGGTATATGTGCTCCATCGCAATTTCGCCGCGATCGAGGGGCATGAGACTCATGGAGAAGCCGACAATGTATCCAGAGGTCGGTATGCGTTCCTGACTGCAACCTGCGGCATCCATGGAACGATAACGCTGGCGACAGCGATGTCCATCCCATATGCGCTTTCTAACGGGACGATGTTTCCTTACCGGAATACGATTCTGTTCATCTCGGCTGGGGTCATTCTCCTTAGCTTGATCTTCGCGACTGTCGTTCTGCCGCTGGCCTTAAGGCATGCAGCTCATCACGTAAAGGACGAGAAGTCACTTCTGTCTATTCAAGAAGCGACCCAGCTCATTCTCCAGCGGACCATCCAACTGTTGCATGCGGAATCCGATCAAGGACATAAGCGTGCGACCTTCCGGGTAATTCGTGAGCTGGAGGAACAACGGCGTATGATGGAGGAAGGCAAGGCGTCCCGGCTGTCGAGCAGTGTATTGCGTAAACTCCAGGAGATCGCTCGTGAAGCAGAGATGAAGAAGCTGACGGAAATGATCGAACAAGGCGAGGTGTCCTCGCAATTGATGATGCATTATCCGGTGATTAGCGAACCTCAGGAGCTCTATACCGTGCGCTCCAATCTACGTAGAATATGGTTCGGATATAAGATGTATTGGATGAAGAAGAAATTGAAGAAGTTAAGTTCCGCACAGCTTCCGCCCAAAATCGCATCCCGTACGAAGAAGATGACGGAGTTCGTCGAAGAGCTGCATCGCGTAAAAGGGGGACTCCGGCAGGCTGCGATTCAAGCGATTCAGCAGCATATGACGCCGGATAACCGTTACGAGGCGATGTTCATGATTCAGTATTATGCAAGGCTGCAGCAGGCAACGCTCAGTGAGGAAGAAGAAGCGAACTTCATGGAGAAGGTGAGCGAGGTACGGCTGCTGAGCATTCAATTGAAGCGAGATCTGGTGCAGAAACTAGAAGAATCAGAGCAGATTACGCCTGCAACGCGGCTCAAGCTGCTGCAGAATATGAACTATGAAGAGATGCTGCTGCTCGATCCGGCGTGAGTAAGCAGCAAAAAGAGCCATTCCACGGTTGCGATTCAACCAGCCGGAATGGCTCTTCATCATGGATCGTAGATGCTCTTACAATTAGAAGAACTTAACGAGTTGATCTTTGATCGCCTCATTCGTTCCGCTAACAACGGTCCGAATTTGCGGTTTATTGAATAAGGCTTGGATCTGTGCAGGATATTCCTGACGGATCTCACGCAAGCGAATGGACTCGTCGAACTTCGCTGGATGCGCCGTGGATAGGATGATCGTGACATCGTCCTCAGCAGCTAGCTTGTCGGCTGCCGCTGCGCCGCATGCGGTATGCGGGTCCATGAGATAGTTGTATTTCGTATAGTAGTCGCTCAGCGTGTCGAGACACGCTTCGTTCGATACGCTGTAGGCGGAGAAGTCGGACTGCACGTGGCTCAGCGCATCGGACTCCACGATGATCCGTCCTTCAGCTTTGAACTGTGCCATGAGCGTGGACACCACATCGCTGTTCCCGCCGTTCAAGTAGTAGAGATATCGCTCGAAATTGCTCGCCACTTGGATATCCATCGATGGGCTGTACGTACCGCGGAATTCTCCAGGCTGGTACAAACCAACATTTACGAAGCGCTCGAGGATGTTGTTCGCATTTGTCGCCAAGATGAGCTTATGGACCGGCAATCCCATTTGCTGTGCAAGGTAGCCGGCGAAAATATCGCCGAAGTTCCCTGTCGGAACGCTAAAGCTGATCTTGCGATCGACGCCTTGCTTCGCTAATTGGAAGTAAGCATAGAAGTAGTACACCGTCTGCGCCAGAATCCGGGCAATGTTGATGGAGTTGATCGCACGCAAGTGGTATTCATGTTTGAAGTCGACATCAGCGAACAGCTCCTTGATGATGCGCTGGCAATCATCGAACGTACCTTCGACTGCAAGATTCAATACGTTGGCATCGTCGACAGTCGTCATTTGCAGGGCTTGCACCTCACTGACCTTCTGATGCGGATGCAGGATACAGATACGAATGCCTTCTTTGCCGCGTACGCCTTCGATGGCCGAAGCTCCTGTATCCCCTGAAGTTGCGCCGACGATGTGGATGATCGAATTGGTTTTTTTGGACACATAAGAATAGAGGTTACCCAAGAATTGAAGCGCGACGTCTTTGAACGCAAAGGTCGGGCCATGGAATAGCTCTAGAATATAACGCTTATCGTCTAGCTTGTGGACCGGTGTCACTTCCTCATGACGGAAGGTGCCATAGCTGTCATCAACAAGCTTCTTCAGATCGGCTCTTGGAATTTCATCGTTCACGAACAAGGAGAACACCTCGAGCGCAAGTTCGGGATAGGTGAGCTCTTGCCATTGACGCAGTGTCTCTTCGGATAATTGCGGCAGGTGTTCTGGAACGAGTAATCCTCCATCATTCGCGAGTCCCATCAGGATGGCGTCGATGAACCCGATCGGGGCGACTTGCCCCCGTGTGCTGATATACTTCATATTTAATCTCCTCGTTAAATAAAATTACATCCATTGTACATGATCTGGGGGTCAAGGTCGATACAGAACTTGAAGTCAGCCAAAACGTTGAAATCTGCAGGCCGAACTGGTTAAATGAGGGATAAGTATGAAATGGAAATTATTCAATTGGATAAGGAGAAGTACTGCCATGACGGATATGAAAAGAAACAAGCTGACCGAGGTCAGCAGACAATTAGCGAATGTCGCAAGGGGGCAAGCCCATGCGGACCTCGTCATTAAGAATGGAACACTCGTGAATGTATTCTCGGGCGAACTCGTCGAACAGATTGATGTTGCCATTGTAGCAGGGAGAATTGCGCTTGTAGGGAACGCGGATCACACCATTGGGGAACAGACGACCGTTATTGATGCTGCAGGCAGATACATCGCTCCAGGGTTATTGGATGGACATATGCATGTCGAGAGCACGATGTTGTCCGTGACGGAGTTCGCTAGAGCGGCACTATCGACGGGGACGACAGGTATTTTCATGGACCCACATGAGATTGCGAATGTATTCGGCAGCGAGGGCGTACGCTTGATGCATGAGGAAGGGCAGCAGCTTCCGCTCAAAGTCTTCACGACCTTCCCGTCGTGTGTCCCTGCGACGATGGACTTGGAGGATGCCGGAGCCAGCTTGTCCGTCCAGGATATTCGTGCAGGCATGCAGTGGAATAATGTCGTAGGACTGGGTGAAGTCATGAACTTCCCAGGCGTCGTATTCGGCGATCCGCAGATGTGCGGCGAGATTGAAGCGACGATTGAAGCAGGCAAGACGGTGACGGGACATTTCCCAAGTGATGATGATCGGATGCTGCAAGCTTACCTTAACGCTGGGGTGACGTCAGATCATGAGACGGTAACGCGGGAGCAAGGGCTCCAGAAGGTTCGCCTGGGCATGCACTTAATGATCCGGGAAGGTTCCGCATGGCATGATGTGAAAGAAGTTATTAAGATCGTGACCGAGGATAAAGTGAATACGAGCAATATCTCGCTGGTCACGGATGACGTGAATCCACAGACACTTGTGGAACTCGGGCATTTGAACCATGTTGTTCGTCGCACGATTGAAGAGGGAGTAGATCCGGTAACGGCGATTCAGATGGCGACCATTAATGTAGCGCGATATTTCCGCATGGACCAAGACCTTGGCAGTATCGCGCCAGGGAAATGTGCGGATATTCTTCTCATTGATGATCTCCACCGCGTTGTTCCTTCAACAGTGATTACCGATGGTCAAGTGATCTATGATCAGGGCCAATATACCGTGGAGCTCCCGAAATTTGTCTATCCGGAACATATTCTGAATTCGATGAATGTGAAGCGGGCGTTAACGGCGGATGATTTCAAGCTTGCAAGCCGGGGTACCACGGATAAGACCGAAGTGAATGTGATCGGCGCAATTGAGAATAGTGCGCGGACGGAGAAGAGGAAGGCTGTGCTGCCTGTGGCGGAGGGCATCATTCAACCGGACCTACAGCAGGATGTCATTCGACTTGCATGTATTGAGCGTCACCATGGAACTGGCCAGATCTCGAATGCGTTTACCCATGGCTTCCAGATCCAATCGGGCGCCGTGGCTTCAACTGTCGCACATGACAGCCACAATCTTATTGTGATGGGCGTGAGCGAGGAAGATATGGCTTTTGCAGCGAATGAGCTGGTTCGCATCGGCGGAGGAACGATTGTCGTTCGAGACGGTAAAGTACTTGCGCAAGTGCCACTCGCGATCGCAGGGCTCATGTCGGAGAAATCCTTGCAAGAGGTTGTGCAAGAAGTGACTCAGCTCGATGAGGCGTGGAAGGAAATTGGATGCCCGTTGAACGCGCCATTCATGACATTCTCCCTGATCGCGCTGCCTGTGATTCCAGAGATTCGAATCACGAATCGCGGTCTTGCCGATGTTACCCAATTCAAGCTGATTGATGTAGAAATCGGATAATATTCGAACGTAGAGGAGTGGAGACGTATGAAATATCGTCGACTCGGAAAAAGCGGGCTCGAAGTATCATTATTAGGTCTCGGAACCAATGCCTTCGGCAAACGCGCGGATGAGGATACTTCTATTCGGATTATTCATCATGCGATCGATCGCGGGATCAACTTCATCGATACAGCCAATATCTACGCTGGCACGGAATCCGAGCGCATTATCGGTGAAGCTCTCGTAGGGAAGCGGCAGCACGTTGTGCTGGCGACGAAGGCCGGGCTCCCGACCGGGACGGGCCCGCATTCGCGCGGCTCATCGCGGTATCATCTGCAGCAGGAACTGGAGCAGAGTCTTCGGCGTCTGAAGACGGATTATATTGACTTGTACCAGATCCATACGTTCGACCCGAGCACACCGATCGAAGAGACGCTGCGCACGCTGGATGATATGGTACGGTCCGGAAAAGTGCGCTATATCGGCGCTTCCAATTATGCGGCTTGGGAATTCATGAAGGCGCTAGGCATTAGCGACAATAAAGGCTTCGTGCGTTATGTGTCCAGTCAGACGAGTTATTCGCTGGCTGATCGTACGCCAGAGCAGGAGCTTATCCCGATGTGTATCGATCAAGGCGTTGGATTGATTCCTTACTTCCCGCTGGCTGGCGGTATTCTAAGCGGTAAGTACCTTGCTGTTGAGCAAGCACCGCAAGGCTCTAGAGCAGAGACGGATCCTAACTTCAACCGATTTCTAAATGATCGGACAATAACGTTAGGGCAGCAGGTGAGCAAGCTGGCGGCGGATCGAGGCTATACCCCTAGCGCGCTGTCACTCGCATGGCTCATGGATCAGTCTGTCGTCTCGACCGTGATCGTAGGTGCGACGAAGGTCCAGCAGTTAGAGGATAACTTGCAAAGTCTAGAAGTTCAGCTTACGCCAGAGCTCGCGCAATCCCTCCAGGAGATTAGCGAACCTTTCCGCGATGGCAAGCCTTTTGCCTTATATCGCCTCACATAATCAGGTGCGCCTATAGTTGCTCCCATCCCCATCTTCCAAGAGATGGGGATTTTTTTTGTATCCAAGTGTTGACAATCTGCGAATATTGTATATAGTATATATATACACTATTTACTTAATAAACGCACATCAATTATCGGAGGTAGATAATGAACATCATCATATCTCACGCATCTGAAGATCCGATTTACATCCAGATTGTGAATCAGATTCGACATAGTATATTGAGCGGCGAGATGAAGGCCGGAGACAGTCTCCCGTCCATTCGCCAGCTAGCCAAGGATTTGCAAGTGAGTGTGATTACGACGAAGCGTGTGTACGAGGAGCTCGAGAAGGAGAAACTGATCGACTCGGTGGTCGGCAAAGGCTCATTCGTCTCGGGCGCCAATATGGAGTTTATCCGGGAACAGCGCATGAAGCTGTTGGAAGAGAAAATGATTGAAGTGATTCGTGAGAGTCGTGATTTGAATATGAGTGAGGAAGACGTTATCAACCATCTGAAGTTATTGTTCGAGGAGGAACAGCCATCATGAATGCCATAGAAGTACGTAACATAAGCAAGTCCTATTCCCAATTTTCCGTTGACAATATATCGCTTGATATCAAGAAAGGTTATATCACCGGGCTGATCGGACCGAACGGCGCAGGGAAGAGCACGCTGATCAAGATGATGCTCGGCATCGTCCGTCCGTCGGCGGGAAGTATCCGCATGCTCGGCGCTGAGATGCCAAGCGAGGAGATTGCGATTAAGCAACGCGTAGGGATTGTCTCCGATGATTGTTTCTATTATGAGCATTTATCTTTGAAGGATATGAAGAAAGTGATCGCGCCTTTCTATACGAAATGGAATGAAACGAAATTCAACCGCTATATGGAGCAGTTTGAGTTGTCGCCGACGAAGAAGATCAAAGAGTTGTCCAAAGGGATGAAGATCAAGTTCGCCCTAGCGATTGCCTTATCGCATGAGGCTGAGCTACTCATTATGGATGAGCCTACCTCGGGACTTGATCCCGTATTCCGCAGGGAGCTATTGGATCTGCTCGCTGACATCATGCAGGATGAGCGGAATACGATTCTATTCTCGACGCATATTACGACCGATTTGGATCGGATTGCCGATTACATTGCCTTCGTTAATCGCGGCAAGCTTGTGTTCAACGATGTGAAAGACGATGTATTGGATCGTTATGCGATCGTCAAAGGCGGCCAAGACCTGCTCGACGCAGATATTCGGGCCAAATTCATCGGTCTTCGCGAGTCATCGGTGGGGTTCGAAGGACTCGTCGACGATCGCAAGCAAGCGCAGGAGTTGTTCGGCAGCTATGCCGTGCTTGAGACGCCTTCACTAGAAGACATCATGTATTATACCGCTAAGGGAGGTCCTATCTATGCTTAACCTGATTCGTAAAGATTTCATCGTCATGAGGAGCTCGCTTGGACTCATTCCTTTATATTTCGTGATTTTCAGTATTGTTCTCATATCCAATACGATGTCAGCTTACTTCCTGGTCGCTGTCTATACGGCTTTCACTACGTTGATGATGAGCACGGGTGCGGATGTGAAGAACGATAATCATGCGTTTCTCATTACGATGCCAATGAACCGGGCGCAAATGGTTAAGTCGAAGTATGCCACAGCGCTTCTGTATACGGGAGTTGCAGCGATTGCTTGCTATATTTTCTACACCATTGTTCGTTACGTGAAACCAAGTCTGGGCATGCCCGCTTATTCGATGGGACAATTCCTGGCTTCGATCGGGATATCTTTGGTACTCGTATCCATCTACTTGCCTCTGTTCTACTGGCTTAGCAAAAAGGGCATGGCGATCATCAACATGGCCTTCATGATTATACTCATTGGGTTAACGCCGTTCATGAACATCGGGACGTACCTGATGCATAAACAGAATGTCGGTTCAATCAACAATGCGAGCGTAGCGCTTATCGGATTAGGTGTCGTGCTTCTATTCATTGCTTCTTACTTCTTCGCCAAATACTTGTTCAACAGAAAGGACTTATAATTAACATGAAAACATCACTTGCAAACATCATGAAATTTACGGCGATTTGCGCCATGGTCACATCGATTGGTCTTACTTCCGCGTTCGGTTCGGCATCCGCAGCTCCAGCCGCGAAGCCGCTGCCTGTGAAGGCGAATACCATTCAGACGATTGAATTTAAGACGGATGACAAGTTCGAAGACCTGAAATTCCTCAAGAAAGCGATTGGCGATAAACGAATCGTCATGCTTGGCGAGAGCTCGCACGGTGCGGCGGAGTTCAATAAATCAAAAGCGAGAATGGTGCAATTTTTACATAAAGAAATGGGCTTTAACGTCCTTGCCTTCGAATCGGGACTCGGGGACGCGAGCGGTACATATGCAGGGATCTCGAAGCTGACAGCCGAAGAAACACTGCGCAAATCGATCTATCCGGTATGGCATGCGAAGGAATTGGTACCGATGTACGATTATATCAAGCAGCAATCGACGACGAAGCAGCCTCTGATCCTGACGGGATTCGACATGCAGCCGAATGGCGCTTTCGGCCGGTTCATGGAAACATGGTTCGCACCAATCGACAAAGCATTCGCGGAAGAAGCGAAGACGCTTGAGAACAAGCTAACCGATATCTATTTCAACATGGATTGGGATCAAAAGGATTGGGATAAAGACTACGCGTATGTGCTGGATGGCTATACGAAAATCCAGAAGTTTATAGCGGCGCACGAAGCTGAACTGCAGAAGGATTTCCCGAATGACAAGACGATTCTGCCGATTATGAAACGTGTCATCTCGGATCGCATCTATATGATTCAGAATGTACTTAAGGCTCAAGTGGCTTTTAACAATCTAACGATAGAGAATTATGTGGTCTCGACGAGCCTGCGCGAGAATGTCGCTTACCTGCGTGATGAGATGATGGCGAATACATTGACATGGCTGGTGGACAATGTCTATAAGGATCAGAAAGTCATCGTATGGGGCCATAACTATCATCTTCGGAAGAACAATTCCGTGATGGCTTCGCCGGTTCAGCTTCACCTGTACGAAGGCGGTTCGGTGCCGAACATGGGAGAACTGATGCCGTCACGCTTGAAACAGCAATCGTACACGATCGGTCTATTCATGTACGGAGGGGCAACAGGAGCGAATGATGGGTCAGCGATGCCAGTGAACGCGAAGATGGGTCCGAATAGCTTGGAGACGATCTTGAAAGGCGCGGGTAAACCGTACGCATTCTTCGATCTAACTTCGACAGACAACAAGGAATGGAAGAATAGTATGCATACAGGCCTGTATTGGGGCATGATCGAAGAGCCGTTCGTGCCGAGCGAGCAGTATGATGGGATTTTATTCATCGAGAAGACGACACCATCTGTCTATTTACCGAAGAAATAATACAAGGAGCCCCGCTTCGTCTCGAAGTCGGGGCTTTCATATGTCATGTTGCGCGATGTTCTACTTCAGCGCATCCATCGCTTCTTTATATTGTTCATACAACGGCTTCCACACTTTCTCACGCGACCCGAAGTCTCGTCCATCGAGCAGCGATGCAATGACGTCGAGGCAGACATGCCAACCAGCAAGGTCTCTTGGCGTATGCGGCGTGATCCGATGGATCGTCTCCTTCATCACGAGCAGGCAGCCTTCCTGCGCTGGATGTAATTCGAACCGAACGACATCTTCCCCCCACGTAAACGCGAGTACGGCATTATGCTCGTAAGAGGTAATCGTCATCTCCTCGAATGTACCATTCTGCATGTCGAATAGAATTCGCCCGCCTTCGCGAAGGGATTCTACGCGCAGCTCCGAGAACCATTGCTGCAGCTTCTCGTTGTCGGTCAGGTAAGCCCATACTTCCTTGATGGGGTGCTTCAATATGCGGCGGAATTCTGCAATGCAACCTTCTCCATTTGGCGCTATGTTCGCTAGCATGTCTCATTCCTCCTTCATTCGATTCCTAAGACTGATTGTATACTACGGCAAGGCGATCATGCCATACAGAAAAGACGCGATTATAGGCTATGTTCGATGCAGTAGAGAGCTTCTTCCGCCGTGACCACGGATTCGGTCATCTCGTTCATGTCTTTTAGGCGCACTTTCCCGGCGCGCGCTTCATCTTCACCGATCAGGATGACGTATCGAATACCTTGCGATGAGGCCGACGCTAGAGATTTCTTCAATTTGCGCTTCGAGAAATCCGTCCGTGTACGAACGCCGTTCGCTCGAAGGTCGGCCGCGATGCCTAGTGCTTCGGGGGCTGTGTCTCCAATGGGGATGACGAGGACGGAGGCAACCGGCACGAGGTTCGCACGGTTCTTAAGCATCTCCATAATGGATTCCATCCCAAACGAAAGCCCAACCGTGGGATAATCGATGTCATTTCGACCAATGAGCTGCCCGATGATCGCATCATATCGGCCCCCAGCACCTAAGCTGGAGCCATAGGACAGGGAAGCATCGAAGATTTCATAGACGGTGCCGGTGTAGAATGACAACCCTCGCGACAGGAACGGGTCGAATGGGCATGCTTGTGATAATCCGAGCGATTGGATCAGGGCTTGCAGAGCGCGAACCTCCACAGCCCCAGGGCGTTCTTCAAGTCCCTCGTACTTCGAACATACGTCCACAAAGGTCCAGTCCTTTTTCGCAGCGAATTCAAGGATTGCATCTGTAACCTGCTTGCTTAGTCCCTTGGTGTTCAACTCTTCTTGAATTCCCGTCGGTCCGATTTTCTCGATTTTATCGAGCGTCAGCATAACCGAGAGCATCTCCTGGGAGGGCACGCCCATGGATTCCAATAGTTCCCCAAGAAAACGGCGATTATTCCATTTCACCGTAACCGGGATTTCTAATCTGCGAAATGCTTCAATCGCAAGCTGCATCAGCTCTGCTTCCGCTTCGGGCCCCTGTATGCCTACTACATCCACGTCACACTGTTGAAACTCACGCAGTCGACCGCGTTTCACCGGGCCATCGCGGAATACTTTGCCCATTTCATATCGTTTGATCGGCAAGCTAAACCCTGGATTCATGGCGATCAGCTTCGCAAAAGGAATCGTTAAATCATATCGAAGTCCAAGCTGCCGCTTCCCTTGGTCCGTGAGTTGATACATTTCCTTGATGATCTCATCCCCACCTGCATATTTCGATGTCAGCAGCTCCAGCTCATTCAGAATGGTCGTATTCGTGCCTTCAAAATCATACAATTCAAAGACGTCCTGAAGTGTGGCTTGAATGTTATGCCGAAGTGCTTGCTCTTGTCCCCAGAAATCATAGGTTCCTTTTACATTTTGCATGGCCGTCATCCCTCTCTTTTTGTAGGTAAAACAAAAAACGCGCCGGACCCATAGGTCCTGCGCGCCTCAATATGCCGCAGGTGGGCCAACGCGAGAAGCGTTAGCCCACCCTGAATTTCGATCAGGTGGTGCTAACGCTGTTTGTAATGATGAAGTTGATTATTCCATTGGATCGTATCCATTGTGATGATCTCCTTCAGAACGTGATTTAGAACGATTATAGAGGATTCGCTGCGGACATTCAAGGGCTGTTTTCATCGAACCGGTTCCCTCTATACACAAAAAAGAGGAGAACACACTTCACGTGCGTTCTCCTCTGAACGGTTACTCGTTCAGCTTAAACTTCTTCACTTCCTGATCGAGCTCAATGACCATATCGCGCAGAGTAGAAGCGGAGCTTGAGATCTCTTGCATCATGGCCATCTGTTCCTCGGAAGAAGCTGCTACGCTCTGTGAGTTCTGCGAAGCATTCTGGCCGATTCGAGCAAGCTCATCGAGGGATGCGGCAACCTGCTCACTGCTTGCTGACATTTGTTCTGCGGCTGCGGAGACTTCATGCACCTGCTCATTGACGCTCTGTAGTGCACCGACGATACCGCCAAAGGTCTCGCCTGCGGTATGCACCGCGCGTGCCCCATGCTCGACTTGATCCATGCTGGTGTTCATCGCAGTCGATGCCTGATGAATGTTCGCTGCAATATCGTTTAATAATTCCGAGATCTGCTGTGAAGAGTTATGCGATAAATCCGCAAGCTTACGAACCTCTAACGCGACGACAGCGAATCCTTTGCCGTGTTCCCCGACTCTCGCCGCCTCAATGGAAGCGTTCAGCGCTAAGAGGTTGGTCTGTCCCGCAATGTTCGTAATGGTGGATAGTATATGTTCAATCTCTTGGGATTGTTGTTGTAAAGTAGCCAGAATTCCCACTGTATTCGAGACGGATTGATGAATTTCTTGCATGTCATGAACGGATTGGCGGATGATCACATTCCCATGCTCCGCATTTCCGCTAACTTCGCGTGCATAATCGGACAACCGTGAAGAGGACTCTGCGATCCGCTGAATGCCCGTTGCCATTTCCTCCATCGCAATCTGGCTCTCCATTGCAGATTGCCTCTGTGTCTCAGATCCTGATGCAACCTCTTGGATAGAGCCGGCAATCTCTTCGGTCGCTCTGGAGGTCTGTTCTGCACTCATGGTTAGCACCTTGGACGAAGAGGTAACATGGTCCGCCGTGGTCTGTACATTCTGAATAAGCTGACGGATATTGTGAATCATCGCATTGAAGTTGGTCGATAGAATTCCGACTTCGTCTTGGTTATGGACCGGAATAGTAACCGTAAGGTCCCCCTCTGCGACGCGCATACTGAGCTCGGACAACTTCCGAATAGGACGCAGCGTGATACGTACCAAGAAAATGACTAAGACGATGAACGAGAATACGACGGAAAGCGCAATCGAGACCGTCTTGATGAGCATGGCGCTCTGTTGTTCTTTCAGGAGAGAGTATTTAATGTCGATGCCGAATATGGCAAGCTTTTTTCCATCCTTATCGGTAATGGGGCTGATGATACTAATCCATTCGCCAAAGTTATCTTTGTATACCTCGGACATGGCGTAGCCGTCTTGCTCCATCTGATCAAACGCTTTGGCAAATGCCCCTGTGGCTTCATAAGGGTCTCCTGGTTTGGTGACCTTATCGTACATCGCTTGGTTAGCAAGGAGGATGGTAGCCTTCTTGTTATCCCCGTTGGAGGCAACTTCAGGCAAGTATATATAGCTGTTCGAAATGATTTCATTCTGATTCATGCTGTTGAGCTGCCGCTGGAGACTTTGGATCCCCGGATCTTGCGTGAATTCGTTCGTGCCAACTAATTTTTTTGCTTTCTCAATCTCCCTAGTATTCTGAGCAATCACATTTTGCAGCGTCCATCCCATGTTGAGAATTTCGTCCGTCTGCTGACTGCGTAATTGCAACCATGACGTGATCGTAAGAATACTCTCGAGCAGGAAGAATAACACAGCAAGAATAACACTAGATTTGAAAATTAAACTTTTTCTGTTGACCCAACTTTTCTTTTTCACGATAAGCCCCCCAATACATTCTAAGAAGTGCAAGACATCATTTCAGGTGAAGCTAAATAAATATTTGTGATTGTGATTATTTATTTATCGTCATTATTCACATCGAAGTTTAAGGATTTTATGTAAAAATCATATGCAAATGGAGAGGTGGATCAACAAAATGGAAGGCGTGGGAATTAATGATATTCAGCACGAAAAAACAGGACGATACCGTCCTGTTTTCTGCATGATTCCCGAGGTTTCGGTTATGAAGTGGTGTGAGTCAAATACCGTGCACGATACTCGTGCTCCAGCATGCTCATCAAGATCGCATCGTGATACTCGTGATTGTAGAATAGGGCGTCTCGCTGAATGCCTTCCTGCTGAAACCCTAATTTCCGATATACATGCTGCGCCCGCTCATTATAAGCGTAGACGTTCAGTTCGATTCGGTGTAAATTCCGAATGCCGAAGCCGTAATCGAGGAGCAGCAGGATCGCTTCGGATCCATAGCCTCGTCCTTGATGACGCGCTGCACTGATCGCTATCCGTAGACCGGCGCTGCGATTGGTATCGGAGATGTCCTGCAGCGCAATATCGCCGATAATCTCGTCCGTTGCAGCATCCGCGATGAGTAGGAGAATGCTGGATGAATTCTGCGATTTGCTATCGATGTAACGCTCGATCTGTTCTCTCGTGAAATGATGCTGCGTTCCGGTTAGACGAAGCATGTCCGTATCGTGCAGCAGTTGATAATAAGCTTCCGTATCCGCGCTGTTCACCGGGCGTAAATAGATCTTCGTGCCTTCCAGGAATCGTACAGGACGATCCGCTTTGGCGTTATGACTCATGAGATGCCTCCTAACTTGATCGTGATTGATCATATTGTGATGTACATACCGTATCGCAAATCTGTATACTTGAGAATATACAGATTTGAATAATTCTAAAGGACAGGTAGGGGTGCAAGATGCGTAAGGTCTTAATGTCGAAGCTGGACCCCGATGCGAAAGCTCCCCAGTATGCGCAATTATATGAGCAGGTGAAGACGGCAATTACCGAAGGAGAGCTGACAGAGCACATGCGGATGCCTTCGATTCGCTCCTTAGCCGGGACGCTCGGTGTTAGTGCGACAACGGTTGAATTGGCTTACAGTCAGCTTGTCGCTGAAGGTTTCTTAGATAGCCAGCCTAAGCGAGGGTATTATGTTCAGAAGCTCCCGGATCCTTACCGGCAAGCTGGAGGTAATGAGTCAAGGCGAGCGTTATCCGTTGTATCGTCTATTCCCCGAACTGTGCCGGCGAGAGATAATCGAGAATACCAGTATGACTTTCATCTATCGAAGAATGATCACACGATATTTCCCTTTGAATTATGGCGCCGGCTATCGAATCAAGTGCTCCGGCAGAGCAATCAGGACCTGCTGTTCTATGGTGATCCGCAAGGCGAATACGGACTTCGCGTGCAGATCAGTAATTATCTTCGTCAATTCCGCGGGTGTGAATGCTCACCGGAGCAGGTGGTTATTGGTTCAAGCCAGCATCATCTGTTATCGTTGATGTGCCATCTCTTGAAGGGGCGGTTACAGCATATCGGGGTTGAGAATCCGGGCTATCTGCTGCATGCGGAGACATTTAGACAGCAAGGGCTGCAGGTGTGTCCGATCCCACTTCAAGATAACGGCATGCAGGTGGAAGAAGTCTATGCACGACAAGTTCAGGCGGTCTGTGTATCACCTTCCCATCAATATCCGAGAGGGATCGTGATGCCGATCGCGAAGCGGCTTCAGTTGCTCGAATGGGCAGAACATGTACAGGGATATATTATTGAAGATGACTATGATGGAGAATTCCGGTATCATGGTCGCGTGATTCCATCCTTACAGGGCTTACAGGGCGGGAATCGTGTGATCTATTTGGGTGGATTCTCGCAGGTGCTGGCTCCGGCATTTTGCATCCATTACATGGTACTTCCCCCTGACTTGATCGCAGTCTATCAACAGGTTGAGTATAAGATGCTGCTTGAGCAATCGGCTTCTCGCATTCATCAATGCACCTTACAAGCGTTTATGGAGCGAGGGCATCTGGAGAAGCATATCCGCAAAATGCGCAAACGATATGGGCAGAAGCATGATCTCCTCATCCAATCGATCCAAGAGGTGTTTGGGGAGAGGGCGATCATGATCGGGAAGGATGCGGGCTTCCACATTCTGCTGCGTATCGATCATCCGCTAACGGAGCATGAGCTAGTCTTGAGCGCCAGAGAAGCAGGGGTTCGTGTCGCTTCGGCTGCCCATACCTGGATAGAATCGTCGTCATATTCCTATCGAGAGTTTTTCATTGGTTTCGCTGGGATTGAGCTGGAACGGATCGAACCCGGGATCAAGCGGTTATATGACGTATGGTTCCAAGAACAAGGTTAAGAGCAGATCCAACAGAAAGTTTCATTTCAATTTCGCATATTTCACACATATAAGGTAGAATTGTAATCATAATGCATTAGGAGTTGTTGAGATGGCGAAAGAAGAAGTGATTTTGACCCCCGAGGGTTTAGAACAATTACAAGCCGAATTGGATGATCTTAAATATGTGAAGCGTAAAGAGCTCGCGGCTCGGATTAAACTCGCGATCAGTTATGGGGATTTGAAGGAAAACAGTGAATATCACTCCGCCAAAAACGATCAGGCGTTCATGGAAACGCGAATCTTGGTCCTCGAAGGCAAATTGAAGCGGGCACGTGTGGTGGATTCGAGCAACCTGGATCATTCCCAGGTGAATATCGGTTCGACGGTTGTTCTTCATGACCGTGAGTTCGCAGAGCAAGTGGAATATAAGATTGTCGGTGCTGAAGAAGCAGATGTTCTTGATAATAAGATTTCCTACGAAAGTCCGTTAGGGAAGGCGCTTCTCGGGACGAAGGTGGGCGATGTCGTTAAGGTTGAGGCGCCGATGGGTGTCATCAGCTATGAAGTGCTTGAGATTAAAAGGGTCTAATGGTGGACCCCTAGATAGGAAAGAGGATAAGGCATGAATAAAGCATCCATTTATGGATTAACACGCGATCAATTGGCTGTATGGCTGTCGGAGCGTGGACATAAGAAATCGAGAGCCCTGCAAGTCTGGGACTGGTTATATCGGAAACGGGTTACGGATTTTGCCGCGATGGAAGATGTGCATTCGGATTGCATCGCGCTATTGTCCGAGAATTTCGCCATCGAGACCTTAACGGAATATTTGAAGCAGGAATCCACGGACGGAACCATTAAGTTCCTGTTCAGACTGGAAGACGGCAACTTGATTGAGACGGTCCTGATGCGACATAAGTTCGGATTATCCGTCTGTGTTACGACGCAAGTCGGCTGCAACATCGGCTGCAGCTTCTGTGCGAGCGGGCTGCTGGCGAAGAGCCGGGATCTCACGAGCGGTGAGATTGTCGGGCAGATCATGAAGGTTCAGCATCATCTGGATGCGCAAGGGCAGGGAGAGCGTGTTACGCACATCGTGGTCATGGGGATTGGCGAACCGTTCGATAACTTCACGAATATGTCCGATTTCATCAATGTGATCAAGGATGCGAAAGGACTTGCGATTGGCCCAAGACATATCACGGTATCTACCAGCGGTCTGGCGAACAAAATTGAAGAGTTCGCAGATTCCGACCTTCAGGTGAACCTGGCGATATCGCTACATGCACCGAACAATGAGCTGCGGACACGGATTATGAAGATCAATAAGGCGATACCGATTGAGCGGTTAATGCAGGCGATTGAATATTACCTGGAGAAGACGAACCGTCGAATTACGCTAGAATACATCCTGCTGAAGGATGTGAATGACGGCCTAGAGCAGGCTGTCGAACTTGCAGAGCTCATTCAAGCACGTCCGCGTCTGAAGAAGCTGGCCAATGTGAATTTGATTCCGTATAACCCGGTAGACGAGCATAGCCAGTACCAGCGGAGTGAGCAGGAGTCTGTACGGGCATTCTTCGATGTGATGAAGAAGAACGGGATCAGCGTCAGCGTACGTCTGGAACACGGATCGGATATTGATGCGGCTTGCGGGCAGCTGCGGAGCAAGCAGATCAATAAAGATCGCACGGAAGCGGGTTAGGCGCAGCTACGACCCCATTCCCTGGGAAATAACAGAACAGAGCACCATCTTCACCTTAGGGAGGAGGATGGTGCTCTTTTTCTTATATCGTAACGCAAAATTCTATTTGGCGATAAAAGAGGTTTTCCTCATTGGATGGCTACCGAAATCGGTCTCGATAAGACACGCTGACGATAATCATGAATTTTCTGAGCGTATGTCATGGCAAGCTTCTTCGCGGTCTGATGGTTACCAGCATTCGCGAACACTTGGAACATCGGTTCTTCGCTGTCCGGTAGAATCAAGGTCCATCCTTCATCGTGGAAGATCTTAATCCCGTCGATCAGCTCGACTTGCTTACCTTTTGTCTCTTCCATTAGAAATCGCATAACTTTGCCTTTGTCCGCCCACGGGCATTCGACTTTCTCCTTCAAGAGGGTGAAGTCGGGGATGGAATCCACGAGCTGAGATAGACGTAAATTTTTGTCAGCCATCAGCTGCATGAGATGCACCAGCGTATAGAGTCCGTCGTTGTAGATGTGGAAGCCTTGGTTCTGGCAACCTTCCATGATTGAGCGCGAATCCGCTTTGGTGCGAATGACCAAGCGACCCATCTGCGCCGCGAGAATCTCAGCGCTGTGTGAGATGTTGACCGGGACATGGAGCTCTGGATGATCGCTATGGTTCAACTGAATCATGATCTGTAGGATCGACAGCATAGATTCAGAGATCACTTCACCTTGGTCGGTAACGACATCGATCTGCTGCCCATTGGCATCTAATCGGATACCGAAATCCGCCTTACTCGATGTCACCCAGCTCGCGAGTTCGTCAGGGGAGGATGTAACCCGGTTAAGTTGAATGACTTTGCAGCCGAGAATCTCGAGCAATTCCGGGATAATTTGCTGCAAATTCCGGTAATCATATTCCAACACGACGGTATAGCCTTGGGATTCAATCGAACGGTTTCCGACGAGCGAGAGGAGATGTTCGCGATATTGAAGGCGAACGTTGGGCGCGGTTCTTGCCCGCCCGACCTTGCTCGGATGAATGAGACGGCTGTCCTCTTGGATATAGGCGTTTTCGATTTTCCGTTCCGCATTCTTGCGAAGCGGGAGGCCGGCATCATCGAGGAATTCGATGACGAATTGAGTATCACTACCTTCGGTAAGTGCGCGGATATGAATGCCGCCCGCGCAATCGGAATGATGGACGGCGTGCCGCGATAAGGATGATGTCATCGAACCGAAATGATACGTATGAATCCCCGAAGCATGCAGGCCGGATAGGAATACATTGGCAATCAAGGCGGCAAATGGTGAGGAATCATGGCTGACGCCCACCGCCACTCCTGCAGGAATTGTCGTTCCGTAAGCTAAGGCAAGTCGATTGGCGAAGTTGGTCGTCAGATCGACATTGCATGTGCCGTTCACGCCCGATTGCCCGAAGAGATTTTTGGATAAGCGATCACCCCGAATGAAGGAATGTTTGACAGTCGTATGATGATCGATGATTTTATTCGGGAAGATTTTAACGCCTGGTTGGACAATGCTCTTCGTCCCAATCTGGCATCCGTCCCCGACAATAGCTTCTTCGTGAACGATAGCCCCGGACTGTACAATCACATTTTGACATAGCGTAGCGCCTTTGACTTCTGCGCCCAGCGCAACTAGGTTATTCCGCCATAGGACAGCGCGCTCTAGAGACGTATCGCGGCCCAGAATAGAGCCCTCGCCGATAATTGAGTAAGGTTCAAGCGTAACATGAGGCTCCAGAATGCAATCGGAGCCGATGAAGCAAGGGGATTGCAGAATGACGTCTTGGTCGATTTTCACATGTTCGCCCGTCCAGATGCCTGGTGCAATTTCCGTGCCTGGCATCGCGATGTTCACTTTACGATCTAGCATGTCGAACTGCGTCTCCCGATATTGCGTCAGGTTGCCGATATCTGACCAATATCCGTCTGCTACGTAAGCATATAGCGGCTGATCTTGAGTCATAAGCATCGGGAAGAGGTCTTGACTGAAGTCGAACACTTGCCCGCGATCGAAGTAATTGAACACGTCGGTCTCTAGAATATAGATACCTGTATTGACCGTATCGCTGAAGACTTCGCCCCAGCTCGGCTTCTCAAGGAATCGAATGACCTGGCCGTCATCATCGGTCATGACAACGCCGAATTCGAGCGGGCTGTCGACATGAGTCAGAATGAGCGTTCCGATGGATCCTTTATGGCGGTGGTATTCGATCGCTTGCGTTAAGTCGAAGTCGGTCAGAGCATCCCCGCTGATGACGATGAAGGTCTCGTCGAGGAATTCTTCCGCATTCTTAACGCTGCCTGCCGTACCTAATGGGCTATCTTCTTCAAAATAGTGCAGCTGAACGCCAAAATCGGAGCCGTCTCCGAAATAAGAACGAATCATTTCAGGGAGATACTGTACGGTTACAGCAATCTCGGTAATCCCATGCTGCTTAAGCAGTTCTATGGTATATTCCATCACAGGACGGTCTAATAAAGGTACCATCGGTTTAGGTGTGTTACTGGTCAGCGGGCGCAGACGCGTCCCTTTGCCTCCTGCCATAATAACTGCTTTCATCTTAATTCCCCCTGTTCTTCATCCCGTTTTTTAAATCTTCGGTCGCTGCGACTTCTTGGTACGCGAGATGGTCGAACTCACGATGCAGCGTGCGGTGGTACGTATGGATCGTCTGCCGAGCAATATGATCCCAGTTATACGCAGTAGCTAATTTATAGACAGCTTGCTGTGCCATGCTTCTCGCCAAATCTGGATTCTGCAGCATTTGGATCACATGCGAAGCAAGCGATGGAACATCACCAGGAAGGACGGTATAGCCATCCTCTCCATAGTTCACCATCTCCTGAAGGCCTCCCGTTCCAGAGACAATGACAGGTGTTCCGGCAGCCATCGCTTCGAGCGCGACAATGCCGAAAGGTTCATATAGACTTGGAAATACAGCGATGGAAGCCATTTGGAACAATTGATTTCGCGTCGTATCATCAATGAATCCAGTGAAGAGGACATGATGGTCCACGTTCATTTGTCTCGCTTGCGCCTGGAGCTCCTCCATAACGGGACCTTTACCGCTGATGATGAATTTCGTATTTGGGCAGCTCGCCAGAATAGTAGGGATGCTATCTAGCAGAATATGCACGCCTTTCTCGCGAACGAGTCTGCCGACGAAGTACACGATGCGCTCATCGGGCCGTGCGAATTGCGCTCGAACGGATGCCTCGACCTCTACCGGCTGAAGGAGCTGCGAATCGACGCCATTGGCAATGGTGTCCAGCTTGTCGGCAGGTAATTGGAAGAGTCGAAGGAGCTCTTCTTCCATATAACGACTGCACCCAATGACCCGCCATGCTTCATAAGTCAGCTTCCATTCAAGATGATGTATGGCATGTTGAAGTTCACTATAGATTCCTTGATTACGTCCATGCTCTGTCGCATGAATGGTGGCCACGAGCGGCAGATGGAACTGATGCTTCAGCGCTGTGGCGGCCTGACAGACCAGCCAATCATGTGCATGGATCAGATCGAATGGACCGTAATGGGCAATTAATGGCTTGCAGTAATCCGTCATGGCAAGGTTCAGTTGGAATACCCATTCCATGAAGCTAAGGTCATGGGCCTGATACGTTCTGACGCGATGCACATGAACGCCTTGATTCACTTCGTAAGCCGGGTACCCGTTGACATGTGAGGTAATGACATGGACTTCCATGCCCTGCTTCGTCAGGCTGCGGGTGAGATCATACACATGCCGTGATAATCCGCCGACGGTCATCGGTGGGAATTCCCAGGAGAACATTAATATTTTGAGCCCATTTCGAGCTTGCTGGACTACGTCATGCAGTTCAGCTGTAGCTGCAGGATATGAGCGGTAGATCTGGTAATCGAGCGCAGGGAAGATGTCGTCCCGGCGTTCCGCTTCTTGGAGCCAAGCTTCATCGATCATTCCGCTGCGGAGTGCACGATAGAGCTTCTGGAATCGGTTCATATGATTCTGCGTCCGCTTGACCGCATAAGGCACCATCGTCTTGTTATCCATAATGAACGCCCAGTCGCTGCTCTCGGCGAGCATCAATTGCTTCGCGGCCTGGTTTAGTGCACGCTGCTCGAGATCCGTTGGATTCGGGAAGCGATCTGCGAGTTCGATCATCTGTTCTTCCATCCGGTGAAGATGGCGATAGATCCAAGCATTGTCCTGCCCGAGCCATACTTCGCCATATCCGGCGCGCCCCCAACTGGAGAAGGCCAGCTGACACTGTTCATTCTCGTGATATTCGTGCAAATATTCGGCAGGCGTGATCATCTGAATGATCTGCCCGTTATCATGTGCTTTGCGGCACAATTGGTCGATAAAGCGAGGGCCTTCATACCACCAATGGCCGAACAACTCCGCATCATAGGAAGCGATTATGATCGGTTTGCGATCCATGTGCGCAGCGAGATGCTCCACTTGCCTCTCCCGATTAAAGAAGAAATTGCCTGCATGATTGGATGCTTTCGCTTCTGCCCAAGAGGGGCGGTAGGGCTCTTTATGCCCGTCTTGCCCTGTGATGCGGTAGTATTTGATGCCGGTATGCAGACGAACGCCCGTCTTATGTAGGTAAGGCTTAATATATTCATAGTTCAGGTCATACCCGATATCCCGGTAATATTCGCGGTAATCATAATCGCCAGGATAACCCTCAAGCGAGCTCCATACTTGCTTGGAAGTCTCTTGATCTCTGGCAAAAGCCGCCACGCCATGTGGGGTCACGACCGGGCCATAGACACCGCGCCGCGGCTTCGGGCTCGCATGATTCAGGCTGTGCGTATCGGTGAAGAAGAAGTCGATGCCGTAGTCTTTCAGAATGCGGTCTAAGCCTTCCTTCATGCCGCATTCGGGCAGCCAGATCCCTCGTGGACTCCGTCCAAGAAGGGTGGTATGTACCGAGATCGCATTTTCGATCTGCGAACGAATCGCTTGCTCGGTTTTCACATAAGGCAAGAAGGCATGTGTCGCAGCGGATGTAATGAGCTCCAGGTTCCCTGCGTCTTGAAATTTGCGGAAACCATCAATGATTCTGCCTTGGTAAGTCGTTACGAATAGGTCTTTGATGTGCTCAAATTGTTCGAGGTACTGAACGGCAAGGGGATGGAAGGATTCGTCGCCTTCGGTCCGTTCGCACTCGTATGTCGCGAGTTCAATCAAATTGTTGAGATAGCTGAGGTATCGTTCTTGGAGTAATGGGCTGGCTAACATCGAGAGCAGCGTCGGAGTTAACGACATTGTGATGCGGAAATCGACCCCGTCACGTAACAGTCCTTCGAATACGTCAAGCTGCGGAAGGTAGGTCTCGGTCATGGCTTCGAACAGCCAACGCTCTTCAATGTAATCTTCACTCTCGGGATGGTGCACAAAGGGCAGATGCGCATGTAGGACAAGGGATAAATAACCTTTTACCATGCCTTGTTCACTCCTTCCTCTGTTGTATTGGTTGATGGCGCAGACAGGGAATAGCCTGTAAATGCGTTGTGCCATTCGGGGGCTGGGGCTGGTTTCGCTAGCTCCAGCGTCACGGCGTGATATTCCGTCCAAGAGCTCTCGTCTTGAGGCGGAAGTGTTACTGTATTCGAACGTAGGAGTGTTACAAATCTCCCATCGAGGGTTGTTGTTCCGTAATCTACAATATAAGTGCAGTTCGCTTCCATCCCCATAACGAACCAATTGTCGCTATCTGCATGAAGCGCAATATCTGTCGAACGGTTCCAGTGCTCGCCGTTAAAATCCAGACACGTAATATCATACACACGCAGGAATTTGGGCAGGTTATGAAATCCGGTGTGGAAATGTTCTTCTGTCATCTGCTTCCGCTGACTCGTGATATCCCAATAGACGTAGAGTGATGAAGGATCTCTTGGCATGATCGTGATGTGATCGAAGATCTCATCAATCGCTTGCAAATGAGCTTCGTCAATCTCGGGCGGACATGACATGACGTTATGTACTGCTGCAGCAACATGCTGCGAAGCCTTATTGCGCTCCTTCGCCAAATGATAGTTCAGTTTGCCATAGGATACGCCGAGCTGTTCTGCAATTTCTTTACGCGTTCGTCCTGCTTCTAGTAATCGCATTATGTTTTCAATATCCAATGAACTTGCCCTCCAATTCCTTATTTGAAAATGAGAAGAAAGTCACTCATGGGCTTCCTTGTTCTTTTCATAGATTAGTGTATAGGATATGCCGTGATAAGTTTGCCGAAGTATGAGTGAGGATTTCAGGACCTTTTGTAGAATTTTCGAGGTTCATTGCACATTTTGACAAAATAAAAAGCGCCTCCGAGAAGAGCAAATCTCGTAAGCGCTTTATTGAAAAAAGGCTGGTTTAGAAATGTTCAAGCGAGGTTGCTGAGCAGGTTCGTCTCAGCCGACAGTGCTTCTTTGGCCAAAATATACATGGCGCTGCTCCATCCGAGCGGGGTATTCGGATTCGCCGCCGCTGTCCCGGCATAATATAGCTCGGGCAAAACTCCTGGCTTCGTCATGATGTGTTCCGTCTTGTGAATGTAGTGATTCGCTTCATCCAGACGGCCGAGTGTTATATGGCATAGGGCAAGCCATGGCAACCCGAATGTCCATTCCGCTTCTGTCCCGCGATAGAATTCACGGGGATGATGCCTGCCATGGTGATGTTCGAGGGTGCTGTAGTAGCTGTCTCCCTCGTAGCGGATCAGACCGCGGTCTCGCAGCAAGTGCTGCTCTGCACGCTGCACGATAATATCCCCGAGCATGCCGGTAAACAGCTTATAAGGGTACACAAGGCTGAGCTGCGCCAAATCGGTTGATTTCACCTTACTTTCATGGGGAAAGAGGGTGAGCAGGGCATGAAGTCCCTTGTCGACCAAGGATTCCGGTACAAGGACGTAAGGCTCGACGGCTTTAAGTCCGGCTACGCAAGCTCCGATAGAGGATGCATGCACTTCCCGGGATTCTTCCCACATGCCGTTATCCGGGTCATGCCAATATTCGATGTGGCCTAGATACTCGACTAAACGCTGAACGATCTCCAGATCTTGGGCATCACGGAACATCCGCTTGCCTTGTGCGAGCCCAGAGCCGATTCCGAAGAGGAAGGCTCCGATCATATCGTGCTGTACGTGGCCCCAGTTCTGATCATGAATTTCAAGGACATCCTGCGCAGAGTAACGGGCGTGTAGGTACTCCCACTCATACGTAGGTTTGTGCTTCGAGAGAATATGCAGCTTCCATTCATACGTGCGGAATAAATCTAGCAGCCGATAGTAGGTTGTCTCATAGATTCGATTCGGCTTCGTTAAGTAGGGTAACGACATATAGACGCAATCGCGAATCCAGACATATTGATAATCCTTCGACGGACTGGCGACATATAAACCGTGGGGTAGGCGTAATTGATCCAGGATCTTATAGCTCTCAGATAACATATTTAACTCCTCCTTGAATGTTCGATAGGATGATT
This sequence comes from Paenibacillus terrigena DSM 21567, assembly GCF_000374845.1. Classification (GTDB taxonomy): domain Bacteria; phylum Bacillota; class Bacilli; order Paenibacillales; family Paenibacillaceae; genus Paenibacillus_K; species Paenibacillus_K terrigena. The sequence continues at coordinate 297,816 of NZ_KB895412.1, forward strand.
TCTATTTAGCAGTTTGCCCGATTTCTGTTTCTATTAAACTTGTAATCGTCCATGTATAATGGATATAAATAGAAATGACTGGGATGGCCTGTCTTGGGATTGAAAGGGAGCATCGAAGGTATGAGGGTTATGATTGTGGATGACGAGCGGCTGGCGCTGCAGAGCATGATGAAGCATTTGAAGGAATTAGGGGCGTTCAATATTACCGGGGTATTCCAGAATCCGCGGGAAGCAATGGATTGGGTAATGCGCGATGCCGTTGATATAGCGTTTCTAGATATTGAGATGCCGGAAATGAGCGGTATGGTGCTAGCTGAACGGCTCATGGAGATTCGTCCTTCGATTGAAATCGTGTTCGTAACAGCTTACAGTCATTACGCAATCGATGCTTTCGAGATCAATGCGCTGGACTATTTGATGAAGCCGGTACAGCGGAGTAGGCTCGAGAAGACCGTACGGCGGCTGCAGGAACGTACCCATGTTGAACGTGAGGCGAAGAAGTCGGAGCCGCAGGAAATGCTGGGATGTCTACTGAATTTGCATTATCGAAATGATGCACATGACATTCAGGCCTTCCAATGGCGTACAACCAAGGCGCAGGAATTGTTCGCTTACTTGATTCACTACCGAGGACATACCGTTCATAAGGAGAACATCCTCGAATGGATGTGGCCTGCGTATGAGATGGAGAAATCAACGGCGCATTTGCATACGACCATCTATCAAATTCGTAGAGTGATCAAGCAATTGGGGCTGGATATTCAGGTCAAATATAAGGATGAAGGATATCGATTGGAACAAGGGAGCGTGCTTATCGACGTCGATGTCTGGGAGCAAGGGATTCGCTCGGCCCCGCCTGTTGCACCGGAGACGCTGCAGCAGCATCATGCATTACTGGATCTGTATCGCGGTGACTATCTGGGCGACCATCGGTACATCTGGGCCGAGAGCGAGCGGGAGCGGCTCAGTATGATGTGGTTCGTCCATGCGAAGCAGGTGGTCGATTGCCACATGCAGTTAGGGCAGTATACGGAGGCGATGCTGCTGCTCCAACAGCTGCAGGAACGGTATCCTTATGTGGAGGATATTTATTTTGGAATGATGAAGATTCACGCGATGCATGGCAATTTAGGGGAAGTGAAGCGCCAGTACGAGCGGCTAACTTGGATTTTGCAGCAGGAATTGGGCGTTGGGCCAAGCGAGGTGCTGCATACCTGGTATGCGCAGCATTTTAACTAAAAGATAAAGGTTGTCCATGCAATGTAACGCACGACCCCTCCCACGAGCGTGCGTTTTTTGTCGTGCAGCAGTCCTGTTCAGTTATTGTTCAGAGCGACGTATTAGAATGGCCCCTAGAGTATCTGGAAGGAGGAGAAATAGGGTGAAACTTACTGGAAGGTTAGTCATGATGCTCATCACGGTCACGTTAGCGATGAGCTTGAACGCTTATCTCATGTCGATCCATTCGCTCAATATATATATCATTGTCATCTCTTGCGGTGCAGTTGTTTTGTCGTGGTATGGAGGTAAGCATTATGACCAAGTGCGCGATGAAGCGGAACGGGATTCGCTCACGACTGCGTACCGGCGAAGAACCGCCTATCTTCTGTTCGATCGACTGCAGCAGAAGGCAAGACGAACAGGACGGGCGGTCGCTGTATTTTTTATTGATATTAATGATTTTAAGCTGATTAACGATCATTATGGTCACGCCGTAGGCGATGTCATGCTGCGGAAGACTGTGGAAGCGCTAATGGAGGTGAATTCTCGTCAGACCCATGTCGTCCGCTTCGGCGGGGATGAGTTCCTCGTCCTAACGTTATGTGACAGTGAAGCTGAGCTCGAAGACACCCATCAAGAAATGGTGGAGCGTCTAGAATCCATCCCTGCATTAACCGCGGTATCCCTTACCGTCTCGATTGGACGTGCATGGTACCCACAGCAGAGTACGCGACTCGATGATCTCATCGATTCAGCCGATCAAGAGATGATGCATGCGAAGAGACGTGTGAAGCAAGGAAGGCGGAACACCGCAGTAAACTAAAGAACACGTGCTCTTTTTGTGATGCCATGAAGCCCCACTCTACTCGACCGAGCAGAGCGCGGGCTTTTTTTTGTCGTTCGCAGCTAATCGCATTACAACTTTTCTATCCGTATATGCGTCAACTACTGATCATCTATGAAAATTTCAGAAAAACATCAACATTTACCAGTAAGGATTTGCATGTTATTTCTGTAAATTTTTGATATAATGTGGCGATTGTTTTGAGGAAGTTTTCATAGATTTTCTTTGGTATCGATGGTACGAAGGGGGAAGGAGGTATCCTATGAAGAAAAGCTCGCAAATAAATCGCTTGGATTGGGGTTTTGCTCTATTCATCGGGTTAATCCTGGTACAAGATTTGTTTATTGGTATGAAGGTCTATTGGGATCAATCGTTCACCATGCTGGAGCTTGTCTTGTGCTTAACAGCGGTGGTCGCCTATTTGATTGGCTTTTGCCTGCCTGCAGGTATATCTGTTGTGTGTATTTTCATTTTTATGGTGAGTTATTTTGTATGGATCGCTACGGTTGCGCCTATTAGTCTATTAACGATCTCATCTCTGGTATGGATTCCAGCGAATACGGCGGTTGCTTCGTTCATCCGAACCAAGTTCATCCGCTCGAAGCGAATGATGGAGAGGCTTGACGCGCTGAAGGATGTGAATCCGCAGATTGATTTATATACGGAGTTGGAGAATAAGGCAACTTTCGCGAGTACGCTTGTGAAGCAGTCGAGTCTAGCGAATCGCTATGCGAAGCAGTACAGCTTCTCTATGGCCTTGTTCCAGATCGAGTTCCGTCCACTGGTATTGGAATCTCTGGGATCGGAAGGATATGGGCAGTTGCTTCTCAACATATCGCAGACGATTCAACAGCAGATTCGCTACGAGGATTACAAATTCAGCATCGGTGACGGCCAGTTTGTCATTCTGTGTCCGATGACCGACCAAGACCATTTCTACCGCGTTACAGATCGCATCAAGCAGGCGATTACGGCTATTCCGCTCGTGGACAAGAAAGGGCAGACACTGACGCTCATTGTTCGCGCAGGTGCGATGTCCTTTAATCAAGCGGACCTTGCGAAGTATCAGCAGGTTGATGATGTCATTGCAATGTTGGTGCGGCGGACGGAGACGGATCTTGTCGGGGAGTATATTTAGAGGAGGTTACGGAATGCAGACCGCGATGGGTACGCATTGGTTCATCATTGTATGTATGGTTGTGACAGGTTTTTTTGCTGTGGCTGTCCTGGGATTGACGATCGTAACCCTCCGATTCCGGGCAAAGGTGATTCGGGATTTCGATCGGAGGAAATGGGATGATTGTTGAGGGCTTCTTGTTATTCGCCATCGTCAGTATCTGGATTGCGGTATTTGAATCGGTCGTCATGATGTACGGGGCGATACGATTTATCCGTAGGGAACATCGGAATCCGAACGCCATTCCGGCGGATATGGATCATTTCCCAACCGTGACCGTCATGGTGCCGGCGCATAATGAGGAGATTGTTATTGCAACCACGGTGGAGCATATACTAGGTTTGAATTATCCGCAGGAGAAGGTTCAGATCATTGTCATTGCAGATAATTGTACGGATGATACGGCAGGACGTTTACAGCGATTGAAGGCGAGACCGGCGTATCAAGACCGTAATCTACAGATTATGGAGCGGGTCGGTACGGGCGGCAAATCCGGTGCACTCAATGATGCGCTCAAGCAAGCGACCGGGGAATGGATTTGTATCTATGATGCGGATGCCGCGCCGGAGCGCAATGCACTGTTTTTCTTAGTGCAGAAAGCAATGGAGGAACCTGAGAAGTATGGCGCTGTCTTTGGCCGGAATAAAGCGCGGAATCGGAATCATAATTTTCTGTCGAGCTGTATTAATTTAGAGTTGGTTACGATCCAACGGGTTCATCATACGGGGCTATGGGAGCTGTTCAAGCTCGGGACGATTCCTGGCACGAACTTCATCGTTCGGACCGCGCTGATGCGAGAGATCGGCGGATGGGACGAAGATGCGATTACGGAGGATACGGCGGTATCCTTCGAAATTCTAACCCGAGGCCAGCTGATTGCGCTGGCGCCTAAAGCGGAAGCCTACCAGCAGGAGCCGGAGCAGCTCAGTGTCTATATGCGGCAGCGTGAGCGCTGGGCGAAGGGGAACTATCGCGTCGTCATGGATAATCTGCATCATCTATTCAATACGTCGAGCTGGCGGATTAAACTGCACGTGCTCTATTATGCAGCGAGCTATTTCTGGTTCATGATCGCACTGATCATATCGGATATTATTTTCGTAGTGAATATCGTGTATCAGATCATCGGGTTGTTCAATCCGGCGGTCGTCTCACCGTTTCAATTCACGAGTGACGTGTATATCTATTTGGTTATCGCGTGGGCGCTCATGTATTACATTTATGTGCTGCAGATCAATCTGGCCTTGGCGTCGGATATTGGACAGAGCAACACACGTAATTTTATTTTGTCCTGTGTATCGTATTTTACGTATGCACAGTTGTTCTTAGTCATTTCCCTCAAAGCGTTCTATTCCATGGTCGTGGACCGCATCAGTGGTCGACAGAACAAGTGGTATAAGACACAGCGGTTTGATTGAAGAAGATCAGGCAGACCTTACGGGGTCTGCTTTTTTGCGTTCACTGATGCATTCATGACGAGGTAACTCCAGCCTATGCGTCACATGCAGAATAGAACTGTTCGGGGGCTATCCGTTCTCAATACGAGCTGGTTTGGCTGGTAAAGGGGTTACTAATCGTCAACTTCGGTGATACAATTTGGTTAACATATGGGAAGAGGTGAGGCATTGCGTATTCAACTGAGAGGACACCATCTATTCTGCCTGCTTGGATACCGGGGAAAAGGCTATTCGGAGGGGTTCTGCGCGAACATGACCGAAATCTATGAGACATTGCGCATGAAGCCGGAGACGATGATTGAGATTGTCTCGGGGCTGGATGCGATCTGTGCCGCGTTCCCTTCGGATCAGCCTTCGCATTGTCACAACCGCACGGTGTACCACAAAGATCAAGAGATTCTAGAACGGGTCTTGATGAAGATTGGAGAAAGTGCAAGCTGGGCGGAGATTTGTGAGGCTGTTGCGAGAAACGTCATGCCGGAAGATATTAACCAGATTTGCTCGGATTGCATTTGGCATCCGCTTGGCGTATGTCAGGAAGGGATTGCTCATATTCGCCGCAGCAGGGAGCTTCGGGAGCTACCGTAGGGATGATCATCCATTCGAGGGTTCAAAAAGCACGTACCGCGATCGCTGGTAGAAATGATATAGTAGAGATAGCGAATTTCAACTAGACAATAAAGGATGTTGCAAAATATGGCTTATAAAATGATTGTACTGGATTTAGACGACACCTTGCTTCGTGACGATCAGACGATCTCGCCTCGGACGAAGGAAGCGTTAATGCGTGCACAGGCAGAGGGTGTGAAGGTGGTGCTTGCTTCAGGTCGCCCGACGTATGGCATAGTCGGCATCGCGAAGGAGCTGGAGCTTGAGAAGTTTGGCAGTTTCATTCTATCTTTCAACGGTGCGAAGATTATCAACTGCAAGACCGGCGAGGAACTATTCAGCAGCACCTTGTCTGTGGACACCGCCCATGAGTTGTATGCGAAGAGTCAAGAGGAGAACGTGTCGATCTTAACTTATCTTGGCGACCAGATTATCACGCAATGGAAGAATGAGTATACAGAGGTTGAGTCGGGTCTAACAGGTATGAGCATTCGCGAGGTGGATAGCTTCGTGCAGACGGTTGATGTACCGGTTGTGAAATCGCTCATGGTTGCTGCGCCAGAACGGCTCATCGAGGTGGAGAAGAAGCTGAAGCAGCAGTATGCGGGCAAGCTGAACGTGATGCGCTCGAAGCCGTTTTTCCTCGAATTCACTGAAGTGGGTGTGGATAAAGGGACAAGCCTGCATCACCTCATTCAGAAGCTTGGTATTGCGCAAGCCGAAGTAATCGCGATGGGCGACAGCTACAATGATGTTGCGATGATTGAGTTCGCAGGCCTCGGCGTCGCGATGGGGAATGCGCCTGATGATATTAAGGCATTGGCCGATTATGTGACCGATACGAACATGAATGATGGCGTCGCGAAGGTGGTAGAGAAGTTCGTATTGACCCCTCAGCACGCCTAATCGATTGGCTAGGAATTGGATGACGCGTATTTCCGCCAAGGAAATGCGCGTCTTTTGGTTCGGGTACGAAGATGAATATGGTATAATTGGAAAATGTGTTTTCCGGATACGATTATTTCATGAAAGGCAGGTGAATGCATGCTTGATGCGTACGTATTTCCAATCTCTTATGCGTTCCTAACGTTTCCGATCGCGGCATTATTGTTCACGTTGCCGTTCTTAATTGTGCAATATCGCAGGCATGGCTATATTCATAAGTTTAGAGCTTTGGTCCTTTATTTGCTTCTTCTCTACTTAATGAATGCCTTCTATTTGATTATTCTACCGCTGCCGGCATCTATTCATAATTTGCCTCCGAAGGCAGCTACCTATTTCCAGACGATTCCGTTCAATTTCGTGGAGGACATCGCAAGGGAAACCTCTGCGAAGCTAGGGAGTCCTTCTACTTATGTGCATCTATTGAAAGAACGAGCTTTCCTCCAAGTGCTGTTCAATGTGCTGCTCCTCGTACCGTTTGGGATGTTCCTGCGTTACTATTTCCGCGCTGGATGGGTGAAATGTCTTGTGATGTCCTTCGGGTTATCGTTTTTCTTCGAGATTACGCAAGTGTCGGGCATCTATGGCATCTATGATTATCCGTATCGGCTGTTCGATGTAGATGATCTGATAGCCAACACGTTTGGAGGTATGGTCGGGTTTGTCCTGGCGGAGTGGGTATCGAAGCTGCTGCCACGCATGGATCGACTGGATGCAGGCGTAGATTTAACGACCAAGCGTGTGTCTTATACGCGCCGGGGCATTGCTTTCTGTTTCGATTGGTGCATCGCTTTCCCGATCTCTGCTATTCTGGCGGTGGCAGGGCTTTCTATTTCGTATGTGATTGTGGTTGTTCTTTATTTTATTGTGCTGCCGTATTTGACGAATGGCCGGACCTTAGGTAAGTGGATCGTGCGAATTCATTTGAAAGGAAAAGGAGATCGCATAGGGCTGAAGGAGCTCGTGATTCGATACGGACTGCTATATGTTCTAATCGGTGGGCTAAATGTGCTGTTTGTCTTTCATGTACAGGATATGCCAAATATCTTCGGTATGTTATACGGTTTTGGGTTATTTATCATGGATATATGGTTCGGGATCCACTGCCTCCGGTGCTTATTCAATCGGAACCGAGAGTTGTTCTATGAGAGGAAGAGCGGCACGAAGCATGTGATTTCCATATATCCAACGAAACTTGGCAACCAAGAGGACGAGGTGAAGGAATCGTGAGTGAGAAAAGTGCAAACACACAGGCATGGATTCAGCAATTTTATCAGGACCGCGGATGGTCGAATTACGGTCCTTTTGAGCGCGTAGGCTTTCTAATGGAGGAAGTTGGTGAGACGGCGAGAGCGATTCGTGCGATCGAAATCGGCAGAGATCGGCCCGATGAATTGGAGCAGCCGTTGGATCGATTGCGGGAAGAACTGGTCGAGGAACTAGGAGATGTTCTAGGCAATGTGATTATTCTCGCGAACATGTATGATGTGTCGATTGAACATATTCTAGAAGTCCACAAGAGCAAATTAACGAAGAGATATCAGAGCGGAGTGTGAGAATCGATGAGAAAAATTTGTGTTTTTGCAGGATCGAATGTTGGAACAAGCCCCGAATATGAGCAAAAGGCAGAAGAACTAGGTCAATTACTCGCATCGAATAACATCGAGCTTATCTATGGTGGCTCCAAAATTGGCCTCATGGGACGGGTGGCAGATACCGTATTGGCTGCTGGCGGCCGTGCGGTGGGCGTCATGCCGCGGAATCTTTTTCGCGGGGAAATGGTGCATCCGAACTTAACCGAGCTGCATGAGGTTGATGGCATGCATGAACGGAAGGCGCTCATGTCTGAACTGGCTGACGGCTATATTGCTTTACCGGGCGGACTTGGTACGTATGAAGAGTTGTTCGAGGTGCTCAGCTGGTCGCAGCTCGGCATTCACAAGAAGCCTGTCGGTGTGTTGAATGTTAATGGGTTCTACCAACCGATGGCAGATATGCTCGAGCGGACGGTGGAAGCAGGATTCATGCAGAGATCGAACCTGGGACTTGTCCTGGTCGAGGCAGAACCGCAAGATCTCCTTCGTCAAATGGTAAGCTACACGCCGCCTGTGCAGACGAACAAGTGGAGCGAGTTGAAATCATAGCAACAGCGAGAATCCATCCTGAATAGGGATGGATTTTTGTTCGTTATGATCGCCAAATGCTGTTAATGGATACAAAATTCTGGATTATTCTACCTGATCATGAGATGATTAACAGGTTGGTTGAAATGCTATTTGTATATTCTGAAGAGGAGTGGTTCAGGAAGTATGAAGTCGACTTGGAAAGGTACTAGAATGTTCGTGGTTTTAACGTTCGTTGCACTCATGGTTCAGTTATTCATTCCTACTTACACCTATGCTGCAGGAACGGCATCCGATCGGTACGATGTTGTGGTCGTTGGCAGTGAAATTCAAGGGGTTCTTTTAGCCAAATCTGCACGGAGTCTTGGACTGAACGTACTGATTCTGGACCCGCGCAATAAACCGGGCGGTGAGCTCGTGCAAGGGCAAATGATGGTGCTTGACGAGCCGAATGATAAGAAGAAGCGGAGTCTTGTCCAAGGGGAATTGAAACATCTATATGCCGGCTATAAGGCAGGTACGATCCGGACGGAAGAGGAGATTACACGGTATTATGAGAAGCTGCTTAGAGGAATCCCAATTCGCAGTGGAATTACGATAGAGTCGCTTGATATCGTGCCCTCTCCTTATAATAAGCAAGAGAAGTCCATTCAATCGTTAACGTATAGAGCGAAAGACGGGAGGACCTATACCGTTCAATCGAATTATTGGGTCGAAAATACGGACCATAACGCCTTAACAGGCAAATTGGATCTAAAGCGGATTCCAGGCATGGAGCAGATCTACAAAGGCAAAAAGCCAGATTATATGGCAGCGACGTTCATGTTGAAGTTCAAAAATGTGAATTGGAGAAAGCTGCACGCGGACATCCTGAAAGACTATCCGTTAACAAATCTGGAAGCTAAGTATGGCCCTAATACATATGTTGATTGGAAATTCGGGACGGGATTCAGCAATGTCACGAGTAAATACAAGCCGCAGGACTCGCAGCTGCTCTTGCGCGGGTTGAACATTACCTATCAGAAGGATGGCTACGTTCTGATTAACTCGCTGTTGATTTTTGATGTGGACCCTGCAAATCCGAAATCGGTGGAATTGGCAGTGACAAAGGCGAAGGCCGAAGCGCCGCATATCCTGAAGTTCTTGCAGAAGAATATTCCGGGGTTCGCGAAGGCCGAGTTGAATGGCTTCCCGGATTACCTTTATATTCGAGATTATAATCGCTTCGAGACCGAATATGTGCTGCACGAGAACGATTTAACGAGCAGCCGGATGTTCTGGGATAATGTTAGTATCGGCGGCTATGGGATGGATCTGCAGGGCACGAAGGCGATGCCGAAAGGCATTAATGTTGGAACCCCGGATCGCTACGGTCTGCCGCTGCGTTCCTTCGAGCTGGCTGCGTATGAGAACGTCCTAGTCGTCGGCAAAAATATCGGCGCTACGATCAAAGCTTACGGCAGTGCACGAATTGTCCCGAATACCGCACTCGCTGCTCAGACGATTGGTATTATCCTGGGCAAGGAATCGAAGCAGAAGCGTCTAAAGGCGCTGACGGAAGCCGATTTCAAGCGAATTCATCAATATCTGGAGAAGGATTTCCGTATTAAACTTCAGAAGTAGAGACAGCAAGGGAGGAATATCCGGTGAAAATGGATCGATTGCTCGCGATGACGGTGCTCCTGCTGAATCGAGGACGTATCAGCGCGAAGGAGCTGGCGGAACGGTTCGAAGTGTCGACCAAGACGATCTATCGTGATATGGATACGTTATGCCAAGCAGGGATTCCGATTGCGGCGCATCAAGGTACTTCTGGCGGCTTCGAGATTATGGAACAGTTCACGATCTCCCGCCAATTTCTTACGCTGAGTGAGATCAATTCCATTATTCGTGCCGTACGAGGGGTGAATCAAGCCCTTGACGACAATACGTATGATCATCTGCTAGAGAAGGTTAGCTCCATGATCGGTCCGACGGATCGGTCGCAATCTGCCGGAGATCAGGATCCATTGATCGTAGATCTAAATCCATGGGGACAGGGGCCTCATACGCGTCACAAAGTGAATGTAATTCGTCAAGCTATTGAGGAGAGACGGGTTGTCGCCTTCCGATATATGAACATGCATGGGGAAGAGAGTGAACGGGATGCCGAGCCTGCTTCGCTGATTCTCAAGGGCAATGTATGGTATCTGCAAGCGTATTGTCAGCTGCGCGGGGAGTTCCGCGTCTTCCGATTATCTCGCATTTATGATCTCACGCTTCAATCGCAAGCATTTGACCGTCGGGAGGCACCATCCATGGAAGGATATGCTTGGGAGTCTACGTGGAGCCGGGAAGAAGAGAAGACCATCACGCTAAGCTTCTCCCCGCAGGTACGCTATCGGGTGGAAGAGACGTTCGACCCCGGACAAGTGCTGATCGGCACAGACGGTTCTGTGCGGGTGGAAGGGTATTTCAGCGATGATGAATGGTTCTACGGCATGCTGCTGAGCTTCGGCCATCTTGTTCGCGTCGAGCAGCCGCCTTCTGTCGCGGAAGAAGTTGTCCGCCGGGCAAGGCAAATTATCGAGCGGTATTCGAACTAGACAGGTAGCTGTCCAATTTTCCTAGGTACAATAAAGGTATTAACTGATGGAAATGAGGAAATTGTTATGAACCAACGTATTGAAATCCAGCGCCCGGCCTTCGATCTGATCGGGATTAGCGCACGAACGACGAATGCAGCGGAAGCGGGACCGGACGGGCTCATTCCGAAATTGTGGGAGACCTACTTCCAATCGTCAATCCTATCACAGGTCCAATCGAACAACTCTGAGCTGCTGTACGCGTTATATACCGACTATGAGAGTGATGCGTCAGGTGCGTATACGTTGCTGCTTGGCCATGAGAAGGGCGACGGCGCTATGCTGCCTGAGGGACTATGTGAAGCGCATGTTCCTGCTGCCAAGTATATGATATTCACGACCCAACCGGGTCCTTTCCATGAAGTCGTACCCGCAGCATGGCAGGAAATCTGGGCATTCTTCCAGACTTCAGAGATCACACGGACCTATACCGGTGATTTCGAGCTGTATCGAACCGCGCAATTCGATCCGAATCATGCGGTTGTCGAGATTTATATCGCCGTCCATTAAGGATACTAAGGGATGCCCTACGTTTGTGGGCATCCCTTCGTTGTCATGCTTCATGCGTTCGTACTGGGGTTAGGATGTAGGTCGCCGTGGATGTCTCATCCTCTTCTAACGGCTCAATCCGAATGGGGCTCCACTTCCCTTGGAATTTCAGGGATACGTCCTTGCATGCCATCGTTCGGAGAATATCCCGCATATATTTACTGTTGAATGCAATACGAATGTCTTCCCCCAGTTTCCGCACAGCCTCCCATTGCTCGTTCACATCGCCGATTTGCTCCGTGCTAGAGAACAATGTCAGCCTTGTATCTAACGTCTCTAATCGGACGATATGACCATCCCCTGCTAGAATAGAGACGCGCTCAAGCGCTTGAAGCAAATCTTCCGTATGTAAGATAAGGTGTGTGGTATGATCGGCAAAAGCGTCCGGATCAATGGACGGGTAGGTTCCCTCAATCAAAGCCGAGTAGAAGGCAAGATGACGCGTACGAAATAACACTTGGCGATTGTCGATCTGAATGTCTACGGATGTCTCATCAACCGGAAGGATACGGGATAATTCCGTTAAGCTGCGCCCCGGTATGATGATTGCGTGTGGCGGAGCGGCATTGATTCTCTCGATGTTCGTGAGGAGTGAAGCGAAGCGTACCCCGTCTGTGGCCAGCAGCCGAATCTGGTCTGCATGGTGATGATCCCACGCTAGGGACACGCCTGTGAGAACGGGCCTTTGTTCAGAAGGAGAGACGGCGAAGGCCACTTGCAGAATGATCTTTTGCAGCTGGATTGAAGATAATCGGAAAGTTTGATCGCTATGGATATCAGGCGCTTCTGGAAATTCATTGGCTTCCATCCCTGATAATCGGTATATCGCTCGTTCGGAGCGCACGGTAAGCAGGAGAGGACCTGTGAGTTCGAGCATGACAGCGCCTAGGGGCAGCTTGCGTACGATTTCGAACAAATACTTCGCAGGCACAACGATACTGCCGACTTGCTCGATCTGAAGATTTCCCTCATGAAGCGGTAACTCAACTTGAATCGTAATCTTCGAGTCACTGACACGGAGGTGTAGACCCTGATGGTGTGCGGTCAGTAAAATCCCCGATAGGATAGGCATGGGCGGCGTCGGTGATACCGTCCTGATTACTTGTCCAAGGGCATGAAGCAAGTGATCGCGCGTCGTTCTAACCTTCATGCGAAGCCTCTTCCTGTCTGGCTGGAGCGGCTGGATCATGAACCAAGATGATCTGCCGGATCAGCTCGGAACGGGAAATTTGCTTCGACCGGCATGCGGCTTCGAGGTCGTCCCAGACCTGTTCGGGCAAGGTCAGCGATATTTTCTTCGTTAGACCAATCCCTTTACGCCCCGCACCTTCTCTCGCCCCGCCTTTCCCGAAAGTAATGTGCAATTGTCCTTCTTCACGAGGTACGCCTACTTTGACCTGCTGCCTTGGCAAAGAATCCACCATCCTATCTACGTCTCTATTATGAATAAGGTAACTTAATTCAAAAACAATTGTAAAACCAATATAGCACATAAAAATGGAAATGTCTGCAATGAAATGGAATTGCATGTGGAGATCAGGGAATTTAAGCCCGCATCTTAAGCTAATCTTTAGCCGCTAGCGGTTTACAGGCTTGGACGAGACTTGTAGAATTTGAAGAAGCATGTCGAATTTGTAAAGGGTTGAAAGCATGAAAAGCAGCAAGGTCTACCTCAAAAAAAGGTTGCTATATTTCGTCATTGTCTCTTGTGTGGTTGTCGGCGCGCTGATTAGCGCTAGACTCTATCTCTCATACTTCGCTACGAATAAATCGTCTGAAGTGGCGCTTGCCAAACAGTATCTTGCGTTTGCTGAAGATATTAAGAATGGAATCGACCGTACGCATGTCGACGAGTACCGTAAGAGCCACAGGGAAGAGGCTCGCATGGAAATCAAAGCCTATCTCGAAGAATACCGCCAGCGTATTCATGCGAGGTATGTCTACATATTAACGCTGGATGAGAGTGATGTATCGAAGGTGCTGATCTCTTCCCATCCGCCAGATGCCGTTGACCTGCCCGTGGGTGCCCCTTGTACGGTGCCTCCAGCACAGGTTAACCAAGCGAAGCGAGGGAAGTCCTATTATACGGGCATTATGACAGTAGACACCGACGGCATGGAAGAATCGTACCTATCGGTTGGCGTTCCCTTACATGATCAAGATGGTTCGCTCCTTGGTGTGATTGGCATTGATATTGACGCTCGTGATTTAGAATATGCGAGTAACGAAGTGATGCGTGGAAATCCATTTATTTTCGGGATCGACGTCTTATTTGCGCTAACGTTACTCACGGCCATCTTTATGCTGAACAAATGGTACCGATTGCGTCTTCGCAGAAGTCTGCAAGAATCAGAACAGCTCTACATTTCGGAGCTTGGCAAAGTGATCGGCACAATTAAGTCCAGCAGGCATGATTTGTTGAACCACTTTCAGGTCATTAGCGGACTACTCCAGATGAATTATGTAGATCAGGCACAGTCTTACTTGCGAAATCTAAGCATTGATACGAAAGTACTGGATTGGACGGTACGGATTAAGAATCCAATTCTAATGGTGTTGTTCCAGAGCAAATGGGAGCTTGCGAAATCGCGCGGCATTCATATGGAATTCGATGCGGATCAAGATGAATACCGCTTAGTTGAATCGATGGATCTTGTTAAGATTTTTTCGAATTTGTTGGATAATGCGATTGAAGCCTTGGAATTGTATGAGGGGGAGCTGCCGAAGCTGATTCATGTGACTTGCCGCAATGATGGGGAGAAATATGTATTCGCTGTACAGAATCCGGCGGAGCTGACGGCAGGCGAGCAGAAGAATTTTTTCCAATACGGCTATACCACCAAGGAGAATGCGCAAGATTTACGCGGGAACGGCCTGTTGATCGTCCTGAATACCGTGGATAAGTACAAGGGAAGCATTCATTTTACGTATGAAGAAGGCCAGGTATTGATCCAAATTAAGATCTAGTATTTTCAATCTATCGGAATTCTTGGTATCATACAAATAAATGAATCTACAGCAAAGGGATGAAAGAAGATGTTAGACGCAATCAAGATCGAGCGCACAACCTCGCCGAAGGCAAGACCGCAAGACGATCAGCTCGGATTCGGTAAATATTTTACGGACCATATGTTTATAATGGATTATGATGCGGCCAAAGGATGGTATGACCCGCGCGTCGTTCCATATCAACCGATCACACTCGATCCAGCATCGAAGGTGTTCCATTATGGACAGACGGTGTTCGAGGGATTGAAGGCTTACCGCACGAAGGATGGAAGAATTCTGTTGTTCCGTCCAACCAGCAATTTCAAACGTCTGAACAAATCGAATGACCGCCTCAGCATTCCTGCACTGGATGAGGAGCTTGCGCTTCAAGCACTCAAGTCGCTGATTGAAGTGGATCAAGATTGGATTCCTCATGCGGAAGGAACTTCACTCTACATTCGTCCGTTCATTATCTCGACGGAAGGATCGCTTGGCGTAGCGCCGTCTCGTCAATACAAATTCATGATCATCCTCTCGCCAGTAGGTTCGTATTATGCAGAGGGCATTAACCCTGTCAGCATTCATGTGGAATCGGAATATGTCCGTGCGGTAGCAGGCGGCGTCGGAAATGCGAAGACGGCAGGGAATTACGCAGCGGGGCTCAAAGCACAAGAAGGCGCAACGGCGCTTGGTTATTCTCAAGTGCTATGGCTTGACGGCGTTCATCGCAAGTACATTGAAGAAGTGGGCAGCATGAACGTGTTCTTCCGTATCGGCGACAAAGTCATTACGCCAGCGATTAACGGCAGTATTCTTGAAGGGATTACGCGTGACACCGTTCTTCAGCTCTTGAGCCACTGGAATGTAACGTTGGAAGAGCGCCGGATTTCAATTGATGAATTGGTTGAAGCGCATCAGAACGGCTCCCTCATCGAAGCATTCGGGACAGGCACGGCGGCGGTTATTTCCCCGATCGGTTCCTTGCATTGGAATGAGGAGAAGCTTGTCATCGGCGATGGTGCGACAGGTGAACTATCGAAGAAGATCTATGATGCGTTGACAGGTATTCAGAAGGGCGAGCTCGAGGATCCGTTTGGCTGGACTGTACAGTTGTAGGAATGAATGGCTTGAAGGAGAATGAATACACCATGAGCAAAGTAAATGAGCAAGAATTGATTCAATACATTGCGAGCAAGTCCAAAATCGATCCGAAATGGGTCGACGTTGTGCTGAAGCACGCGCAGAAATTTATTAATAGCGCCAAGCCTAATGCACGCGGCGAGGTGGATATTGATAGCGACGACCTCGTTGATTATGTGATAAGCCGTCCCGATGTGAAATTGAACGAACTTCAAGTCGAGACAATCTTGGACCTTGAGATGGATTACTTGATGGACAAAGGTCTCGCGGGATACGAGGACTAGTCATTACATGTAGAACCCAAGTGATAGAATCAGAGCCAGTCAATCTCTTTAACCAGAGGTTCGACTGGCTTTGTTGTTGTAGGAGCACTCGTCGATGACCCAATTTGCTGCATAATCTTATCCATTAGGGATCGGATGACATAAACTTAACTAAGCAGTTCTATACAGGATCACACCCAATCATCGGAGTGGGAAGAAGGTTAATTCATGGCTCGATCAACGACGAAACGGGAAATAAGCTCCATCATGCTGCAGTATGGTCTACATGTGCGTTCCGTTCATTCTTGCCGCTCGTTATACAATAGCTCAGCTGGTTATCATGTCGTGACCTCGAATGGAACGGTCTTCTTGAAACCTTTCAAGGGATTGAAAACTAGGCTGGCACAAGTACATTCCCACTTGTTATGGCTACGGGAAAATGATTTTCACCATATGCCCCTATGGTACACCACAAGGAAAAGAAAGTACGGGGTAAGCTATAAGGGGAAGTTGTATTATGTTACCGAATGGATCGAAGGTAATCGGTTAGATAGGAATGAGCAAGAGTATGAAAGACTGGGCGAAGTGCTGGGGAGATTGCATCATCTCACAAAACAGTTTGTCTCCCAATCATCTTCTTTACCGCTTCGAGAATGTAATCGCTTCAAGCTGCAGCATAAGATGTTCGTCCATCGATTGCCAGTCCTTAAGAAGAAATCGAACGGCATTGGCAAATGGTTCAGAGACGAAGGAGATCGGTGTCGTGTGCTGGCAGAGGAGGCATGGCGTCTATTACGCCAGCCAGATGTGAGGAGAGCGCTTCGCAACATATCGCTTATTCACGGGGATGTAACGAAGCCGAACGTGATTGTAGGATCCAATGAAGTGTATTTGGTTGATTGGGAATTTACGGTACGAGGCTCGGCGTATTATGAAGTTGCAAAGACGCTTAATAACATTATGGACTTCTCGATCCCACACATTTCTGCCTTCCTGCAGGGCTATCAGAAGATGAATCCATTGACATTACAGGAACGATTGATTATAGCTGCTTTATTCCGATTGCCGCGCGAAGCTTGGATTGCTAGCCACAGAATCATAGCGGGTTGTAAGTATGCAGATTTGTTCAAAGGCTTGAAAAACTCTTGGGCGAAGCGGCTGGAAGTCATTCAATGGATGGATGTTTGGGCAAGACAGGAGCCACAGTCAGGTGTATGTGTACAGGATCTCTCATCAGGGATCTAGAAAATCTATAAAATGAACGTTGAGAGGCCATGCAGCAGTGCATGAGCCTCTTCGGGCTGCATTCTTTCTGTTATCGACTTGAAGTTCTCTTGACCCATAATGAACTAAATCGGCAGCATAAGAAAATGACCAGATTCCCGAGCATGGCTATTCCGAACACAACAGTAGGGTTCGCGAGTTCAGAAATCCATCCGGCAGCGAATATGGCGAACGGCATGCCTAGCTTGAAGAGTGAACCCGTAATCCCGCTGATCCGTCCGATGAGGTGATGCGGGGTCGTCTCTTGACGGAAGGTCCATATACTAACTGTGCTGATCGTCTCGAATAGCCCGTTGAAGAAGAGTGCTGCTGCAAGCCAAATTCCCGAATGTGCGACATAGAGCATTCCATACGTAAACCCGACGAATAGGGTAGTCAGGGTCACGATAACCCCAGCTTCGAATCGCCTCCGCAGCGGCTTTAGCAAGAAGCTTCCAATAAGTCCGCCAGCTCCCGCGGCTGAGAGGACAAGTCCGAGTTCGAAATTCGCAAGTTGGAGGGTATCCTTCGCGAAGAAGATGATCGTCGTATCGACCATGCCTGACGTGGAGTTCAAGAAGATGACGGTCAGCGTAATGAGCCACAGCAGACGATTGCTGCGCAATTCGACCCAGCCCGCATGGAGTTCTCGCCAGAACCCTTGCTGCTTCGGCGGTGTGATGATCTCTTCCGATCGAAGGAATAAGAGGGTGATGAACCCGATCATAAATAAGATTCCCGTTAGAAAGAGACTATCCTGCAGCCGTGGCAGCATGAGTACAAGCCCGGTTAACGCGGGTCCCATAATGCTGATGAGCGTCGTAATGAAATTGAATGAAGCATTCGCGGAGGTCAGCATTTCATTCGGCAAGGTGTGTTTGACCATACCAACACGGGCATTGCCCACGGCATAATTACATGTCATGAGCAGGAATCCACCGATATAGAAGATCACCATCGAAGGCTCACTGCGAATCGATAGGAAGTAGAGTAAGAACAGGATGATCACTTGGAACAGCACAGCCCATAAGGACCACTGTTTCTTGCGGACACGGTCGACGAGGACACCGATGAACATGGCGAGTAAGAGATTCGGCAGAAATTCAATGCCACGCATCGTCGACATCGCTACCGATGATGAAGTCCATTGATAGAGAATGAGCGGCAATGCCAGCTCATAGATTTTATTACCGAAGGTGATCATTGCCCCCGAGATGAATAGAACTAGGAAGTTCGGGTGCATCCAGATCGATGATTTTGTTGGTAGGGCTATTTGAGTTGTTGCATTCGTACGCTGCATCGCTCTTGCATCCTCCTCTTTACTGTGGGAATGAACCCCATTATACTTTTGGAAAAGAAGAAGAAAAAGCGAAAAGGGCATGCATCCCATTTCGCCTTTTTGGAGGGAAGAACGGATGGAAGTTGAAGTGTATTTCGTGAAATTGCGTGAGCATTATGCGGCAATTCCTGATGGGCAAGCCGTATCGCTATCGATGGATGACCTAACGGGTTTATGGGATTGCACGCGTCGTAATGCACAATTGGTGCTGCGTCGGATGGAGGAGCAGGGGTACGTGGAATGGCATGCAGGACGTGGGCGCGGCAACTTGTCCCGTCTTATTTTCCACACCTCCTACCGTAAAGTGCTGTTGGAGAGAATCAAGTCACTCGTGCTGAACGAACATATCCAAGAGGCGTGGCGCACGCTGGATTCGCACGATAATCAGGATCTCAAGGATGAGGTGACCACATGGATCTCGACACAATTCGGAGTTCGGCAGGATTCGGATGCGAAGGATGTGCTGCGGTTTCCTTTTTACCGTCCGGTGCTCGACCTCGATCCTGCTCATGTGATTCGTCGTACAGAGGCACACTGGATGAGGCAGATTTTCAACACGCTCGTGTCTTATTCGAGTAAAGAGCAGCGAATCGTTCCGGAGCTCGCACACGCTTGGGAATGCGATGCGGCGAAGATACGATGGACCTTCTATCTGCGCAAAGGTGTTCGATTCCATCATGGGAAGCGGATGACGGCTCGCGATGTTGCTTATACATTTCACCGGATTCAGACGGAGGCACCAGTGGAATGGATTCCAGCGATGATTCAGAAGATTACGGTTATCAGTGACTATTGCATCGAGTTTCTATTGAATACGCCAAATGCGATTTTCGATCGTTTTATTTGTACGGAGCGGTATTCGATTGTTCCGGAAGATCGATATGACGAGCAGGGTGCCGGGGACCTTGCGGCTATGCCAGTAGGGACAGGCCCTTTTCGTATGGTGGAGAACAATGCATCGAAGATGGTGCTAGAATCGTATGAGAGCTATTTCGAAGGGTGCCCGCATTTGGATCGGATTGAAATGTGGGTATGGCCGAATTATGAGCGGGATTTGCTCCTACAAGTGAAGGAGCAGGATGCGCAGCTGCTGTATAATGAGGCTCCGCCTGCAGCGGGAGATCAGCCTTTTCTTCATCAATTGGAGAAAGGAAGCAGTTATCTCACATTCAATCTAGCCAAGGAAGGGGTGCTGCAGGATTTACAGCTGCGCCAAGCGATTCATGTTGGATTGGATCGGGAGCAGATGATTGCTGACTTGGGCAGCCATCGCATGTATCCGGCTGAAGGGTTCATTCGGGACCAAGGGGATCATCCGCCCTTCCACTCGGAATATCATCTGTCGTACGCGAAAGAGCTTGTCCGGGCTTCGAGCTATCAAGGCGAGCGAATAACGTTATATACGTATGAGATGGTAAGCAATGAGCGTTGTGCGGCGTGGATTCAGGAAGCGTGCAAGCGGATTGGTATTCAAGTCGAGGTGGTGGTTGTGCCGATACGGGATTTAGCAAACCAAGATATGCTGGTTGCCGCGGATATGGTCTTTGCGGGAGAGGTGCTGGGGGAACAGTCGGACATTACGCTGATGGAGATGTACACCATGGATACGAGTTTTATTCGCAATCATCTGAGTCCCGCTGGTGCTCTGGTTGTGAATCATGGGATTGCGCAGTGTCTCCTGGAGGAGAATTTAGATAAGAGAATGATGATGCTGCATGAAATTGAAAAAGCGTTGAAGCATCAGCTCCAATTGTTGTTCCTCTATCATAATGTGCAGACGGCGAGTCATCATCCATCGCTTGGTGGGATATCGCTCAATGCTTGGGGGAAAGTAGATTATCGGCATGTCTGGGTTCGGAGAAAATAAGAGGAGTTTGCCATCGGCAAGCTCCTTTGTTTTTTGCCCATAGTATCCGGGATGGATATGAAAAATTGGGAATAGTAAGTGAGGTGCGAATAACCAATTAACTAAAGGATGGTGTACGGTTGTATGAAAGATTGGTCAATCAGAAATCGAGTGAAATATAAAGGGAGCTATTTCATTAGAAATGCTGCCAAAGGGATAGGGATGCTGCTGCTCATCTTCACGCTTATGCTGAGCATGCCAGCTGTCTCCGGAGCGGTAGGCAAAGGGGCCCAAGGTGCCGATGTCTATGTCATCCAAGGGATGCTTCAATCGGTTGGCAGCTATGGCGGTAAAATTACCGGTTACTATGATCAGATGACAGTAAATGGTGTGAAGCACTTTCAGAAAAAACATGGTTTGCCTGTAACAGGTACGGTAGATGAGCGGACTTTCGAGTCCCTTATATACGCATATGCAAAAGCTAAACTTCCATCGAAAACACGCTGGGAAGGTGGAAATGGAGCTGGTGGCGGTCATGGGCATGGCCAAGGAGGCGGCATGGGCGGTGGCCAAGGTAGTGGCATGGGTGAAGGCCAAGGAGGCGGCACCGGTGGAGGTCAAGGAGGCGGCATGGGCGGCGGCCAAGGAGGCGGCACAGGTGGAGGCCAAGGAGGCGGCATCGGTGGAGGTCAAGGAGGCGGCATCGGTGGAGGTCAAGGAGGCGGCATCGGTGGAGGTCAAGGAGGCGGCATCGG
>NZ_KB895412.1:319055-870264 GCF_000374845.1 Paenibacillus terrigena DSM 21567
ATCGGTGGAGGTCAAGGAGGCGGCATCGGTGGAGGTCAAGGAGGCGGCATCGGTGGAGGTCAAGGAGGCGGCATCGGTGGAGGTCAAGGAGGCGGTACAGGTGGAAGCCAAGGAGGCGGCACAGGTGGAAGCCAAGGAGGCGGCACAGGTGGAGGCCAAGGAGGCGGCATCGGTGGAGGTCAAGGAGGCGGTACAGGCGGAGGCCAAGGAGGCGGCATGGGCGGCGGCCAAGGCTCCAATCAAGCCCCTAACCAAGCACCCAATAATGGCAAGAAGAACACAGCGCCTAAAGTACAAGAAAAGCCTGACAACAGCAATATTAGCAAAGATAACAGCAATATCGGTAAGGATAACAGCAATATCGGCAAAGATAACAGCAATATCGGTAAAGACAATAGTAATATTGGCAAAGATAACAGCAATACCGGTAAAGACAACGGCAATACTGGTAAAGACAATAGCAATATCGGTAAAGACAACGGTAAAATCGGGGATGAGGATTAAATCGTCTTCGGTAATCAGAGCGCCTTACCCCTCATGGGGAGGGCGTTCTTTGTATTTAATCTGCACTGCTTCCGCCGCTATCTCCGCTACTGCCGCTATCCCCGCCGCTATGGCCCAGTGAACTGCCACTATCATTTGGGGAGCTATCATGGTTATGATCGAAGTTCGTACTGCTAGAGTCCGCATAGAAATGGGAGCTCGAATATTCACTGCCTTCACTCGGTCTTTGCGATCCACGTTTGGCAATGATGACGATGATGAATACAACGAATGCCAATAAGATCAAGATGATCAGGTTATTCATAGGGAACACTTCCTTTTTTGCAATAATCACATTGTTATGAAGGATTATACCATTCTCGCTGAGATTCGCGGTGTAAAATTCTGTATTCGTTAGAATCGTAAAAATATGATGAATAGACTTGACTTCATAAGACAAATCCCTTAATATTCCAATAAATGAAAATGAATCTAAAAGCGAAGAAGAGAAAGAGTACCAATGGCGATGTCTCTGAACAGAGAGCTCCGGCAAGCTGAGAAGGAGCAGGGAATAACCTTGGGAATATGGTCTCAGAGCTGCGCATCGAATCCCCGCTTGGGGATGTAGGCTGCGCCGGGTCCTGCACCCGTTACCGTGCTAGGGTATAACCGCTGCTTGCTTGGCGCCGTACCCGAAGAGGTGACTGCTGGAAGGCAGGAATGAAATTGGGTGGTACCGCGTGAGTTGAACTCTCGTCCCTTTGTGGATGAGGGTTTTTTTGCGTTTTCTAAGAAAAAGGAGGCATGAAAGATGGAGTATGTATTTATTGGCGGGGCATGGCCTTATGCGAACGGTGATCTGCACCTCGGGCGCCTCTCGAGCCTGCTGCCGGGTGATGTGCTCGCGCGTTATTACCGTGCGAGGGGGAAGAAGGTCCTTTATGTATCGGGCAGTGATTGCCATGGGACGCCGATTGCGGTGCAAGCGGCGAAGGAAGGCATAGAACCGCAGGTAATCGCCGATCGTTACCACAGGCAATTCATTGAATGCTTTGCTAAGCTAGGTGTCTCTTACGACTGGTATACGCGTACAGATCAGGCTGGTCATCATCATGTTGTGCAAGAGGTATTCTTAGCACTTCTGCGAAAAGGAATTCTGTATCGTAAGACGGTCCAGCAGACCTACTGTGAGACGGATCATCGATTCCTGCCCGATCGATATGTCGAAGGGACTTGTCCGGTATGCGGTAGCACTGCGAGAGGAGATCAATGCGATGTCTGCTCGACACTGCTCGATCCAGCGGATTTGCTGGATCGTACTTGTAAGCTATGCGGTAATTCCCCTGTGGAGCGGGCAACGGAGCATTATTATTTCGAGCTCTCGAAATTCCAAGAAGAGCTCACCTTATACGCCCAACATGCCACGGGATGGCGAGATAATGCGGTGCAGATGACGCAGCGGTACTTCAATGAAGGGTTGCAGGATCGAGCCGTAACAAGAGATTTGGATTGGGGGATCGAGGTTCCTGTGCAAGGGTTCGAAGAGAAGAAGATTTATGTCTGGATCGAGGCAGTCTGCGGCTATTTGTCAGCGAGTAAGCAGTGGGCGAACGAGACCGGAAATCGCTGGGAACCGTACTGGATCGAAGGAGAAGGGGACGTGCTCGCCTATTATGTACATGGCAAAGATAACATACCGTTTCATTCCGTTATTTGGCCGGCGTTATTACGAGGCGTTGGTGATCTCCATTTGCCGGATCGGATCATTTCGAGCGAGTACATGACACTTGAAGGAAGAAAGTTCTCGACGAGCCGGAATTGGGCGATATGGGTACCTGATATGCTGCAACGGTATTCAGCAGATTCTATTCGCTATTTCCTTATTGCTAATGGTCCGGAGCGACGAGATACAGATTTCTCTTGGCGGGAGTTCATTTATAGCCATAATGGCGAGCTGCTAGGTGCCTTCGGCAATTTAGTGAACCGTACGCTCGCATTCATTCAGAAATCGTTCGATGCGCACGTTCCAGCCGGGCACATGGATCCAACGTGGAGAGAGGCGCTCGAAGAACTTTACCAACAATCTGGAACAGGCATTGAGGAAGCTCGATTCAAGGAATCCCTGGATCTCATCTTCGCCCACATTCGTCGTGCGAATAAATACTTCGATGAACGCAAACCCTGGGTGCAGGTCAAGGAAAACCGATCGGCGTGCAGCGATACATTATATACTTGCACACAAATCATCGCGAACCTTGCGAATTTGCTACAGCCGTTTATTCCTTTTGCCTGTGATAAGATTAGAGAATTCTTGTCGCTTAAGGATCCAGTCTGGCAGTGGATCTCAGTTCCGGACAATCAATGGATACAGAATCTCGAATTATTGTTTGAACGCATCGATATCCGTCAGATCGAAGAAGAGACGCGTCTTCTCAGCCAGCAGTCATTCTAAAAGCCTGACACTTTGTTAAATTATTACATTGTGTGCTTGAGATGTTCTTGTTACAATGTACAGCGAGATGTGAGATCTATACACATTTTGGGCGGGCGAGGGGTTTTACGAAGAAGAAGGTTCACCAAATGATTCAAAAATGGTTTCGTCTACAGGAACACGGTACGAACGTAACCCAAGAGATCATGGCGGGGATCGTCTCATTTTTTACAGTAGTCTATATTATTGTCGTCAATGCGTCGATTCTCGCGGATGCGGGGATTCCTTTTGAAATGGGCGTTGCGGCGACAGTATTTACATCGTTTATAGGTTGTCTCATGGTCGGTTTCTGGGCAAATACCCCGAATGTGCTTGTACCCGGTATGGGTGTGAATGCATTATTCACGTACACGATTGTACAAGGTATGGGGTTACCCTGGCAGGAAGCGTTGGCCGCCGTCTTCATTTCGGGCTTGGTGGTTACGGCCATTTCATTCACGTCTTTAACGGATTTGATTGCCAAGGCGATCCCGAATTCGCTGAAACATGCGATTACGGTTGGGATCGGGTTCTTGCTCACGTTCATTGGGATGGAAAAAGGCGGCTTGATCGTCTCTGGTAAGAGCACGCTCTTGGCGCTAGGCAGTTTTTCCGACCCGCACGTACTTCTGACGCTGGCCTCACTTGGGATTACGCTCTTCTTGTTCGTGCGTAATGTCCGGGGGAATCTGTTGATCGGTATCGCACTTGGCACAGCGCTTGCAGCGTTGTTCGGCGGACTGAATACAGGTTCTGGAGGTGAAACGGCCCTATCCCTTGCGGATTATGGTTCGTTCATCGGTGCAATGTCCTTCGACAGCATCGGTTCAATCGTCTTCTGGGTCGCGGTATTCTCGCTCATCTTGGTCGTCTTGTTCGAGAATGTCGGCTTGATTCATGGTCAGATGGAAATGATCAAGCGTCCTGACAAGTTCAAGCGTACGTTCCAAGCTAGTGCGGTATCTGCCGTGAGTGCTGGTCTGCTCGGTACGAGTCCGACGATTTCTTCGGTGGAGTCAGCAGCGGGGATTTCGGCTGGCGGGAGAACAGGATTAACCTCCATTACGACAGGGGTTCTGTTCCTTAGCTCGATCGCGGTCATTCCGCTCATCAAGATGATTCCGAGCTCCGCGATTGCGCCGGTGTTGATGATTATCGGAGGGCTAATGATCCAGGGCATTCGGGAGATCAAATTCGACGATATGACGGATTGGTTCCCAGCGTTTCTGACGATTGCAGCGATTCCGCTCACCTCGAGTATCGTGGATGGAATGGCATTCGGCTTCATCGCGTATCCACTCCTTAAGATCGCAACAGGCAAATGGAAGAGTGTTGGCATCGTATCCTACGTGATCGCAATGCTGTTTGTTATGAATTTTGTGCTTCATACTGCAGGTTAATGGAATAAGAAGTAGATGGTAAAGCCGCCTTCGTCAGAGGGCGGCTTTGCTGTGTTCGCAGCAGCTTGGAGTTAAAAGAAAAAGCACACCGGAACGATTAAGTCCTGGTGTGCTTTATTCGTTATCCCGCTTGGGATGTTTCTTTTCGCATTTCCTCCGCTGCAAGTGTTCGAAGACGATCATAGGTATACAGGCTGGTGCCTAGCATTTACTATTCTTGGCGCTCTGGATCGCGATCCGGGGCAGGCTGCTCCGGTGCATCTGCGTCTACAGGCTCAGAATCAACGGACTTGCTGTGCACGTGATCCGTACTTTCTTCCGAGGAGGGAGTGACGGCAATCGGCTCCTCAGCCACATAAATTTCTTCTTTAAACGGGTTGCCGCAATGACTGCAGAATTTTGCCTCGTAAGGAGCGGCTTCTCCACAGGAACAGAGTTTTTCTCCTTTGACACGCGCGAGTTCTTGTTCTAACGCTACAATTTGGATTTCTAAGTCGGAAATTTCACGGCATAGCCCCTTCATACGCCCTTCAGCGTCATCCATTGAAGTGGATGTGACGGTACTCATCCCGGATGCACGGTACACGAGTTCACCGAGCTGCTCATAGTGCTCCTGAATATCTTTGCGTTTGGACGCAATCTGGGTGTACAGCTTCGTGTACTCTACTGTTTGCTGTGCTTTATCTTTCACTTGGTTCAGACCGGATTTCATTTTATCGAATATGCTCATGGCTATTCCTCCTCTAAATACATACAGGTCGTGCATTTCCCTTATTATCCCATGCAGCAGTAGTCAGGGCAATAGAAGGACGAGCTGGCTACACGAAAAAAGACTGCCGTTCACCGAGGAGCTTCGTGGTGAATGACAGTCATTAGCGTAGACTTCATTATTCGGAGCCAGTCCGTAGATGGCCTGATCGAGCGACCTTGGTCTCCAGGTACCGCTCATTGAATTCGGACACATCACCCCAGAGAGGAACGCGTCCAGATAGGTTCGCGCCAGATTGCTGCAAAGCCTGCAGCTTTCTTGGGTTGTTCGTAATGAGTGTAACCGGTTTGGAACGCAAGGATTGAAGCACGAGAATCGCTTCTTCATAATTTCGTGAGTCATCGGAGAATCCAAGCTGTAGGTTCGCTTCAACCGTATCGAGCCCTTCTTCCTGCAGCAAGTAGGCTAGGGCTTTGCTGAAGAGTCCAATACCGCGTCCTTCATGATTCGCAAGATAGAATAGCGCGCCAGCGCCTCGCTTCACGATCATCTGCATCGATTGACGGAGCTGGAAGCCACAGTCGCATCGTTTACTTCCGAAGATATCGCCTGTATGGCAAATGCTGTGGAATCGAATGATGGCATCATCCGCATGTTCGAAATCGCCGTAGACAAGTACACTGGATTGCTGCATCTCTGCAAGTGAAGCTTGCGATAACCGAGCTACCAGGGCTTCAATCGGAAGCTCTTGTCCCGGGGTCGTATTCGGCAGTGCATCACTAGGCACCCAGCAATACCACTGAAAAATATGCGTCTCCCCATGTAGATTCACCGGCAGCTTGATTGGGCCGGCCAAATAGAGGGACTGGTTGGTATCTTGTATATAACGGACTTTATGCTTCAACACATCTGTGATTTTTTTGGATATAGTCATATCGCGTCGCTCCTAATTTTCAATCTTACTTATTGGTTACTTAATGTAAGTAAGTATATTATTAAAACCAAGTTGAGTCAATGGATTTAACGTTGGATGATTTTGTGCGGCGACTCTACTTTGCTACTTCTTAGTATAGTGATATAAGTCACAGGGAGCAAATAGGTGAATTGTGGTTCTTTTAATGCCAATTGGGGTACGTTAATGCGAGTGGTGTTCAAATGAAGAACAGATGTAGGAGGATTGCAGATGCAGAAGGCGCATTGGGCAGACCGTGCCGAACGGCTTACAGGCCAGTCATGGCTGCTGCTCGCGGTAAACGCATTGTTCGTGATTGCGAGCAGTCTATCGGGAACCTTCCTCGGTGTATACCTTTGGAAAGCAAGTCATAATTTTGCGGCGATCGGCTGGTTTACGCTCTTGACCCATTTGTGTATGGCGCTGACATTCTGGATTGCAGGGTATGTGGTGAAGAAAGGCTATTCCTTATTATGTTTTCGAATAGGGATTGCCCTCTCCGCGGGTTTCTATGCGATTGTCTTGCTTCTCGGGACGTCTGCCGTTCACTATATTTGGCTGTTAGGGCTTGTGCAAGGGCTTGCTACCGGGCTATTCTGGCTTGTGTTTAATGTAATTTATTTCGAGGTGACAGAACCCGATACACGGGATCGATTTAATGGTTGGATGGGGATATTCGGTGCGATTGCGGGGATGGTTGCACCTTGGTGCTCGGGGCTTCTGATTTCGCATATGAACGCAGAGCGTGGTTACCGTATGGTGTTCATGATCTCACTCGGTACCTTCATCGCCGGGGTTGTCGTTAGCTTATGGCTGCGTCAGCGGCGAACAGAGGGAGTCTACGAATGGAGACTGCCTGCCCGTATTCTGCAGACGAAGGGGACACCGTGGCGATCTATTCTCGGAGCACTGGCGGCGCAAGGATTCCGTGAATCTGTATTCGGAGTTATGATAGGTCTGCTCGTGTACATCCAGACAGGGAGTGAGATGAAGCTCGGTAACTTCACATTGATTACATCGGCGATTGCTTTCATCAGTTTCTATTTCGTGGGCAAATGGATTAAGCCGTCTTGGCGGAGCCCGGCCATGCTCCTGGGTACCGTGGCGCTGATCGTGGTGATTCTACCGTTCTTCTTCGGCATGAGCTACATGACGATGCTGATCTTCGGGATTGGGACTTCACTCTTTATTCCGCTCTATACGGTCCCCATGACCTCGGCGGTCTTCGACTTAATTGGACAGAACGAGGAGAGTGTGCGGCAGCGGGAGGAGTATATCGTGCTTCGCGAGTTGGGGCTGAGTGCGGGGCGTATCGTGAGCATGCTTCTATTTATTGTGACGGTATCTGTCAGTCAAGATCCGCTCGTCTTGAACATTCTGCTTCTTGTCGTGGGCAGTGCCCCCTTCGTATGTTGGTTATGTATGCGGGGATATCTCCGTTCAATGGCGGGGCAGAGAGAGAAGATGCCACGGAGAGAAGTTACTCGGTGAGGATTGTGGCAAGTATGGTACAGGCATCGAAGTGGATTAATGAAAGGAGTGGGATTGCCGCCACTCCTTTTTCTGTGGGGTGGGATGATTACGGATTGTGGATCGCAGGCTTATTGACCAATCCACGGCCAATCAGATTGGCGGAGATAGGTTTCTTCCCGATTTCTCTTGCCCATACGGATAATTGGCCCATATGATGGATCTCATGTGCGATAATATGGCGCGTGATTTCACCCCAGGTATCTGTCATGATGCTTCCATCCGGTCGTGTGTCTTGGAAAATCCGATTCTCCATCTGCTCGTTCCAGGCACTTACGAACTCGATCACCTCGGGGCGGAATACGGCTTCCAGCTCACGTACGCGTGCAATGCTCTGATAGTCATCGAAGCTTTCTTGGAAATCCGGTCTTCCTTGCATGGCGCGAATCCAGCTCCACTCGACATCGATGATATGGAAGAGTGTATGTAGAATACCTCCTACGCCACCGGTCCGAACTTTCAACAGCTCATCCAGCGGAACATCTTCACACCAGCGGAACCAATCGTCCCGAACTTGCCAATTGTATTCGAATAATGTTTTCAAGGTGATCCCTCTTCTCTCTGAGTAAGTTCCAGTTCTATCCTTTTAGTATACGGGAATATGTCCTGAACGTGGTTAGAATTTAAATGACTTGTAAAAATTGTTCAGCCCTCTTATCGGTGAGGGAAAATCAGGATATAATAATTTGAGATGGGACGGCTTGTCCGACCTATACAATGCTGCGAAAAGAGGATGAGGAGTAGTATGAATATTGCACCTTATATCAATCTGGATGGTCAATGTGCAGATGCCGTTGCATTCTATGAGAAGGCACTGCAAGCGAAAGTCAAAGGAATCATGCGTTTTGGCGATATGCCAAATGAAGAGCACCCGATCCCTGATGAAGCTAAAAATCGTGTGATGCATGCTGCGATAGAGATTGATGGCCATACTATCATGTTCTCAGATACTTTCCCTGGACAGCCATTTACATATGGAGATCAGCTGAGTATTGCGATCGTATCCAATGATATGGAACGATTGAAGTCGATCTATCATGCACTCGCAGATGGTGGACAGGTGATCATGGAACTGCAGAAGACGTTCTGGAGCCCGCTGTATGGCATGGTGAAGGACAAGTTCGGTATCCAGTGGCAGCTTAACGGCGAAGAGTGTAAAGAATAGTAGCATAAGAACATATAGGATAAGGAGAGGTGTCTCGCGCGCAGCGGGTGCCTCTTTTTTGTGCGTGCCAATCAAAAGGGATGCCTCTGTAACGACCTTTGCAGGTTTACAGGAGGCATCCCTTTTGTATGCGGTGTGTTCCGTTTACACGTAAGATCTCTTGCGGAAGAAGAGAAGCGCTGCACCACCGAGGATGAGCAGCATCGCAAGGATCGGTTGGCCTGTGGATAGTTTGCTTAAGATGGAACCGATCGTGAAGACCACGAAGAAGATCAAAGATAGTGCGAGTAGAATATTGATCGGAATGAGCAGATATTTGTTCCGGCTGCCCATCCAATAGAATTCGAACAATCCGACGGCAGGCGCGAGAATAAATCCTGGCCACATGATGCCCCAGCTGTCGAACAGCATGGAGATCTGACATACAATCCCTACGGTCATTAGAATCCCGCCCGGGATTAATAATCCAACCCCTCGGCGATCTGTTACGGAGAAATACAGCCAATGCAGGAATACACCAATCGGGATGATGAACATGGTAGGCCAGAAGTATTTGAATATCGTGCCCGTACCCCAAGATTCTCCGCCGCTTGTTACGAGCAGAATCCCGAGAACAATCAGAATGCCGCCCATTAGCCAATTTCGGTTCATTTTTCGTTCGCTCCTTATCATTTCGTACATGTCGTTGATTCTCATCTTAGCATGGGGGTCCCGTATTGTCCTCAGACTGGGGAGCGAAGGAACACTAGACCAAAGTCTAGGTTCGTTAATGCTGAGGATTCTTGAACTTATCCATCTGAATGGCAGTATCGATCGATGATTCAATGGACAAGATGCCGAGTACGGTAACGATACTAAATAGGATGCCGTAGAGCACGGTCTGGAAGGAAAATCCGAACATAGCTACGCAAGCGCCCCATTCCAAGACGACTGCAACCGTACTGAAGATAAGCTTCGTTTTCTTATTCATGAGATCATTCTCCTCTCCGTAATAATATTTACCTTATTTTAACAGTGGTTAGGGAGTTGTTACAAGGAAATGTTCATAGAACGTTCAATAAAATAGGGGTTGAAATGACAAAAATCACTAGCTATAATAAACTCATTCGAGACGAAAGTGAACGGGTGTTTACTAATGCAGTATTTAAAAGATGACGTCAAAAACAATATTCTTCGCGCAGCCTTGTCCGAATTTCTGGGGCATGGTTACATGAACGCGTCCATGCGTCAGATTGCGAATACGGCAGGCATTACACCGGGGAATATTTATCGATATTTCAAGAGTAAGGAAGATCTTCTTCACGAGCTGCTGCATCCTACATACGAGCAGTTCCTGCAATACCTCGCGGAGATTCAGCTGAATATTGAGCAGACCTGTACGAATGAGAATACGGATCCGATCGATTATATCAACATGATCCAGAATACATTGCTGGAGCTAATCAAAGAATCGAGCAGTGAGTTCCGGATTATGCTGAATTTAAGTGCGGGATCGAAGTATGAGCATGTGAAGCAGGATTTGATCGAATTTGTCATCCAGATTATCGAGAAGTTCTTCTTAGCGGCACGAGATTTGTCAGGACCATCTCTAGTGGAATTGAAAGACACGATTCGCATGATTTCATCCACCCTTATTGAAGGGGTATGTATGATCCTGCGCGATCATGAAGATGGGGCTACGGTTCAAAGGTTGGCAAATGAATTGTTGCACATTTACTCGGCTGGGATTTGCCAGAGACTCGGCCAGTAATTTTTTTGTTCTAAAAATGAACAGGCGTTCATTAACCTTTTAATGGATAGGGAGTGTGGAGAGAGATGATGAACAAAATTATTAAGTGGCGCTGGGGAATTCTTGCGGCATGGCTTGTTGTGACGGCACTGCTCGTCGCGTTCCAGCCAGATGTCAATGCGATTCTACGGCAGAGAGGTCAAGATCCGCTCACTGATGACAGCCCCTCGAAAGTGGCGGGCGCCCTGCTTAAAGAAATGAGTGGTGGCGGTACATCGCGGAGCAATATTATCGTCTTCCATACGGATCAGAAGATGACCGATGCCGAGATGAAGCAGATTGAGCAGGGCGTCGCTGATTTAACGGCCAAGAAGTCTGAGTTGGGACTTGAGAATATTCTAGATCCGTTCTCCATGCCAGATGCGAAATCATCCTTGATCTCGGACAATCAGACGACGCTCATGGTGAGCTTCGAGTTGGATCGCAAAGGGCGAGAGATCAAGGATATTAAGAATGAATTCGATCATGTGTTGAAGGGGATGGATGTCCCTTACTATTTGACAGGCGAGGATTTCATTCAAGAGGACTATATCAAAGCGTCGGAATCCGGCGTGGAGAAGAGTGCGATTCTAACGGTGGCTTTCATTCTGCTCGTCTTGATCGCCATGTTCCGATCGGTATTGATTCCATTTATTTCGCTCTTGCTCGTGGGCGTCTCCTACTTAGTCTCCATGGGGATCGCGTCACAAGTCATTGATAAGCTGAACTTCCCGGTGACGAGCATTACGCAGATGCTGCTCATCATGATCTTGTTCGGGATTGGCACGGACTATAACATCCTGTTGTTCAATCGGTTCAAGGAAGAGCTGGCACATGGACGTTCGACGAACGAAGCGATTATCGTCTCCTACCAGACGGCCGGGAAGACGATCTTCTATAGTATTCTGACCGTGTTCATTGCTTTTGCCGGACTTAGCTTCTCGAGCTTCGGGATCTATAAATCGGCGAATGTGGTCGCGATTGGGACGGCGGTGTTGGTCCTTGAGATTATGACATTGACGCCGTTCTTCATGAAGACGCTTGGTGTGAGGTTGTTCTGGCCTTCGAAGAACAGAGATGGACATAAAGAGAGCAAGTTCTGGGCGAAGCTGACGGGTATGTCGGTACGTCATCCGATTATTACGACAGTGATCATTATTGCGCTGATGATTCCTGTGCTCTTAACGAGCGGACAGAAGCTGTCCTTCGACCAATTGAAGGAGCTAGGTAATGGTTACCCTTCTACCCAGGGGTTCAATATTGTAGCGGAGAATTTCAGCCGCGGTCAAGCGCTGCCGACGACCGTTGTCCTGAAGAGTGATCAGGCATTAGATAATAACGATAACCTTGCTGTGATCGATAAATTGACGGATAAAATCAAAGGGATTGAAGGTGTGAAGAAGGTTGCGAGTGTAACGCAGCCGCAGTCCAAACCGATTGATGAATTCTATATTAGTTCACAGTCGGAATCGGTTGCGGAAGGGATTTCGGCAACCAAGGATGGCGTTGACAAAATTCAAGACGGGATTCATCAGATGAACGAGAAACTGGTGAGTCCAGATTTCTCCGATGTCACGAAGTTGGCATCCGGAACAGGTGAGATCTATAACGGTTACAATCAGATTACGGGAGCGATGAATCAAGTCGCTGCAGGAATCGATCAGGGTGCGAATGGTGCAGATCAACTGAAGAAGGGGATTTCCCAGCTGAAGACAGGGATGAAATCTGTCTCGAGCTCGACAACGGAACTAAGCCAAGGGATCTCGCAATTACAGCAAGGATACGGTTCTCTAGCTGATGGATATACACAGCTTGAAGCGAAGCTTCCTGGCATCCAGCAAGGACTTGCTGGCATGAACGGGTTGATCGGTGGGCTGGGTGCGAAGTATAGCCAGGTGAGTGAAGACCAAGACTATGCGAAGTTGAAGCAGACTGGGGCATCCCTCGAATCCGGCGTTGCTCAGATGGTTGGCGGAATGCAGGAACTGAACAAGAATTATGGGCAGCTGAATACTTCCTTCGCCAAAGCTTCCGCAGGACTCCAGCAAGTTGCGGCTGCACAGACACAGATGGCATCGGGGATGGATGAGCTCGAGTCAGGCGCTTCAGCGCTTGCGAGCGGCTTGCATAAAGGAGCTGCCGGCAATCGTCAAATTACGGCGAATATGAAGAAGCTTAATGATGGGCTTGCGAAAATTCAAGATGGACAGAAGAAGCTGGGCGTAGGGCTTACCAGCTTATCCGACGGCATGTCCCAATTGAAGGATGGCCTTGGTAAGAGTGGCAACGGTCTTGGAGATATCTCCGAAGGACTGGGTAAGACGGGCAATTTCATGACGGAGCTAAATAATGCGAAAACGTTCTTCATTCCGCGCGAAGCACTCACGAGCGAAGATTTCGGCAAAGCGGTAGATAACTTCATGTCGAAGGATCGTAAAATTACGAAACTGCTCGTTGTGCTTGATAATGACCCGTATTCCCAAGCGGCGCTAGGTACGATTGAGAAAATCAATGATGCCGTTGCGAGTACGTTGAAAGGAACGGTGCTCGCCAATGCACAGTTCGGCGCAGCGGGACCAAGCTCCACAACGTATGATGTGAACAATGCGCAGGTGGATTCCTTCAATAGTACAGCAATCATCGTTATTGTGGGAGTATTCCTCGTCTTGCTGCTTGTGATTCGTCAATTCTGGCCGGCGATTTATATCATTCTCTCGCTTGTTGCGTCCTATTATGTCGCGATGTCGGCATCGAACTTCATGACGGAATATATTCTGAAGGCGGATGGGGTATCGTCCTTCGTACCATTCTTCTCTTTCATTATCATCGTCGCGGTTGGCGTCGACTACAGTATCTTCCTCATGATGCGGTACAAAGAGTATGGTTCCATGGCACCGAGAGATGCCATCGTGCATGCAGCCAAAAATATCGGCGGCGTGGTCATCTCCGCTATGATCATCTTAGGCGGAACCTTTGCGACATTAATGCCATCCGGACTTGTTCTGCTTATTGAGCTAGCGACAGCGGTCATTGTAGGCTTGCTTGTCCTATGCTTCATCTTGCTGCCAATGCTGCTGCCAGCGCTGATGGTCCTTCCAGATGCGTTTAAGCGCAAGGGTGCGCGGGAGAAGGAGCAAGTGTATCAGAACTCGTTCGAATCATAAAATGAATATCTAAGAATGAAAAAAGTCTCCAGAGCCACGGCCCACGTGGTTTTGGAGACTTTTTTCGGTCAGAGGGCTATGCCGTCGGATGAGTCATCCCATGGCTTTTTTGACTTTTACAGATCGTGTTGAGTGGGCTAACGAATCGTATAATTCTTATTGACCGGAAAAATGGCGTTTTTTTAGGCTAACGAATCTGAGCAGCGCTATTGTGACTTTTTGGAGTGAATTTGCTCCTTATTATGCTGAATAGCGATTATGGAGTTCGTTACGATTTTAAATCGGCTCATTCGACACAAATAAGCGTTGCTGGATTCGTTAGCCATTTGTACACACTATTGGCGGAAATGATTCATAACCCAGTTGATGCCGTTGATGTGATCTGTGACTTCACCGTGCAGTGCTCCGAAGAATGTATCTTGCAGTTCAACGGTAGCTTGTCCGTTATCTGCTACTAATTTATCGTACATGCGGCGCATATCCGCTTCACTATCGATGTTCAGAATGACTTTGATGTTGTGGCCTTTTGGTACATGACCGCCATACGTACTGGAGAAATGCAGCAGGCTGTTTCCAATGTAGAGCTCTGCGTGTCTTAGAATACCTTGATGTTCATTGAGGACTTTCACCTCACCGCCGAATAGGCCTTGGTAATATTGTATGGATGCTTCGACATCTTCGACGACGAGAAATGGGCTTGCGCTTGTAATCATAAGAGGACTCCTCCTTCGCATTTAAGAAACCATTCGGTTTCGCTTTTTATTATATGAAACCTTTTGGTTGTATGTCAAATTGAAATTTCGATTGTGGTTAGACGAGCTGGGAAGTATACTTTGTGCAAGATCAAGAACAATGCAAGGAAAGGAACGAGGTGACAGAATGAGTACCGTCTACAAAAACTGTCAGAGCTGCGGGATGCCGATGTCTAGTGACGAGCGTGGCGGCGGATCGGAAGCAGATGGCACGAAGAGTACGATGTATTGCAGCCATTGTTATGAAAACGGGGCATTTACGCTGCCGAATATTACGCTAGATGAGATGCGTGAACGGGTGATCGGCAAGATGAAGGAATTCCATTTTCCAAGGTTTATTGGCAAGCTATTTACGCGCAACTTGCATCAACTGGAGCGGTGGAAGGGATAGAAGTGAAAAAGAAATGCCGTATTTTGCGGCATTTCTTTTCGTTTCATGGATTCTGCAAATCGGAAGAATTCTTCAATTGTAAAATCTTTTTTATTCAGGTATTCCTTGTTACCGAAGGTTATCTTATAATCTGCCTTCTTTTTGAAATCGCAACTCGTAACCGATGTGGGAATTTGTACGATAAAGAACCTTTGTTCCATCATGAAAAGTATGAAATTGATCGTGGAATCCTTTGTATTTCTCCAACGCTATCGTTGCGGGCATAATATAAATTTGGATGATCCCGTTTATAGCCGAGTTGTGATATCTTAGGACCAATCGCTGATGGATATGTTGAATTTCTCCGCTGAAATGGGTAATTTCAAAAGGGAAGTGAGCAGGCACATATATTTCTCTTTGGAATAACTGTTGGTAATCGTGGATGAGCTTCGCTTCGTCTACTAGCGGGTTGGCACCATCGAATACCGTTCGGATATTTGTGATTTTATTGTTCTCAACAGTTATCTCCCATATGAGGGCAAGCCGTTCACCACCTAACGTCTCATCTAGGAAATTCGCTGTCAGAACTTTGACATGCTTTAATGGAGAGTTAACCAATTGATAGCTAGTTATCGGACTATTTTCTCTGATTTCAGGAAGCGTCACTCCATATGACATATAAGATTGAGCTAGTGAATAGTCTTTCACACGTATTGCTTGAGCAAATTGCATAGATACATCTGTATTACGTGCTCCTGCTATTTCAATCGAGAGAAGCAGGCTTGCACATCCCATAAGTAACACAATCCATCTTTTCATCTTCATTTTCGTCACCCATGGTTACTATAACCAGAATGAAGATGGGATATTACCGCTCCCATATTTGCTCCAGATGATGCTCCAAGTGCTTCAGGTAGTCTTCAATAAGCCATTTCAACGTGACCATCTGTCCTTCGCCGATATCGCAGGTGTATATCAGCCTGTCTTCAGGAATGTGGGCAATAATGTTTACCACTTGCGTATTTAATGCAATCCATAGGTTCAAGATCTGTCCCATAGGCTGATTCTGATAATTCATGTGCTCCACCCATTGGTTCTGCGCATATTTAAGCACGACGTAGGGCTGAGGTTCATATTGTGCACGTACAAAACGCTGCATATTCGTTAGAGCAGAGTCGCACAGATGACCGAGGATTTCTTTTTTGGACCATTTGTGAGGTTGTGGTCGTATGGAAGATTTGAGTTCAGACAATGACTCGATCCTAACAGGAACTTCGGTAATCCAATGTTGTAATCTGTCTATTGTTGCTTTCATGTTTTTCCCTCTGTTTTTTGTTATTTTTGTGGTGCTTGTTCTTCAGGCGCCGGAAGGGCGACCGTAAATGTTGTTCCTTCTCCGAGCGCACTCTTCACCGTAATGCCCCCACCATGCATATCCACGATGCGTTTGACAATGGACAGACCAAGGCCGTTGCCGCCAATGTCCCGGTTTCGTGAGGTATCCGCTTTGTAGAATCGCTCGAAAATATGCTTCTGTGCCTTTAAATCAATCCCAATCCCCGTGTCTGTAATGTGTATGCGAGCAGGACCGTGACGGGGATCGTCGCTATCCACTCGTACAGTGATGAGTCCGTTTGCGGGTGTGAACTTGATGCTATTATGAATCAGATTGATCCATACCTGGCTCATCATCTCTTCATCCGCGATGACCATGCACTCAGGCATTTCCGCTTCGATCTCGATCTGCTTCTCCTGCCATTGCGGTTCACAGGCGAGGATCGTCGCTTTCAGCTGCAGATCAAGCCGATACGGCTTCGGATCAAAAGGGTGATGCTTCGACTCTAGCGACGTCAGCTTCAATAAGTTCTCGCTCAGCCTCGATAACCTCACGCTCTCCGTCTCAATGATGTCGAGATAATGCGCTCGCATGTCTGGCTCCAAATCCGTCCGTTGCAAAGCTCTTGCAAAGCCGCGAATAGAAGTGAGCGGGGATTGGATCTCATGCGAGACATTCGAGATAAATTCCTGCCGCATGTTCTCCAATTCATTCAATTGGATGGCCATATCATTGATGTTCATGATGATCCGTCCGAATTCGTCGTCTACTCGCTCTTGCGGGTTGATGTAGGCTGAGAAATCGCCCTTGGCAATTCGCTGCAGAGCTGTGATGACGAGGTTAAACGTCTTCTCGGACTTGCGCTTCGCATAGAAGGCGAGTGGGGTAGCGATCATGGCCATAATGATGAGAGCTGCCACTTGAATGAGAATAAAGCCCCAAAAAGGTGATGATGGCAGCGTAATATTCGTCCCACGCAGCCAATAATAGAGTCCATAAGCGGCCGCGCCGCTGCCGACGAAGAAGAGTAGAATTGTGATGCAAGCTTGCAGGATACGGAACCATATCTGCTCTCGAATGCGTTTGATCATGACTCGGCCTCAATCTCGAGACGATACCCAATGCCGCGTACTGTGCGAATGCGGAATCCATAGGCATCTTGCGGGAACCGATCCCGCAGACGATTCATATGCACATCGAGTGTCCTTTCATTCCCTTCAAAGTCATAGCCCCAAATGTCTTGGATCAGCTGTTCCCTTGTGAATGTCTTCTCCGGGTAACTCCCAAGCTTGAAGAGCAACTCGAATTCTTTGGGCGGCAGTGTGGTGGCCTCTCCGAGGCCATTTGTCACCTCAAGCGTATTGTGGTTGAGCTGCATTTTGCCCAAGGTAACCACGCGGGAAGCCGTAATCTGGTATCGCTTTAACAGCACCTTCACCCTTGCGACAAGCTCTAAGGGATCGAAGGGCTTGACGAGATAATCGTCTGTTCCTAGATCGAACCCCTTTAATTTCTGCGTTGTCTCTCCCTTCGCGGTCAACATGAGGAGCGGTATATCGTAGTGTCTCCGCAGTTCGCGGCACAACTCCCAGCCATCCATCTTCGGCATCATAATATCGAGAATCATCATATCGACTTTCGTGCGTTCAATCAGGTCAAGCGCTTCAAGACCATTCGTTGCTTCACAGGTCTGAAATCCCTCCTGCCGCAAGAACAGGCAGACTAGCTCACGAATATGCGCATCGTCATCGACGATCATAATGTTAGTCATGTATACAACCTCCTACCCAACTATATAAGCAGTATACACGATCTATTTAAACAACATTTAAACGAAATACGGAATGAAGCAGGGCGAAATGTTATTTCGAACGCATCATCCAGCGCCGAATCCAGTTCGGCCGCTTGATTCGGTAATTATGAAAAGCAGCCACCTTCCATTCACCATCGATTTTGACCAGCACATTGGTATTGATGGATTGACGGGCTTTCGGCGGTTTTTTGTGGAATCGCAGTTGCACGACTCCGGTTGCATGGGCGATCACCAGCTCCGGTGTTATGAATCGTAATGACATATCTGTGTCCTGATTTATCAACTTGGAGCCACGAAGTACGCCATCCCATAGTTTTTGGTGTACGGTATGAATGGCCTGTCGTCCTTTAAGATGCTCACCGCTAAACGTCACATAGTCCGCATCCTCTGAGAAGCATTGTCCATAGGCCGCTCCGTCTCCTGCATCCCAAGTTTGTGCCAAACGGTTGAATAGGTCGTGAATCGCCATTCGATCCTCCAATTGACTGTTCATTGGCTTCTCTGCTTATCATGATCCTGTGGTATACTAAATGAAATTTAACGTAATCCATTCATTAACTTATTAAGTTGAATTAAATATCTTAACTAATTAAGATATTATTCATCATAACAGGAGTGTTCTGCCATGTCAACGGATCATAAGCCCGATATGCCCCAGATTAACAGGGCGTTAATCGAACAAATACGAGAGAACAGCGCACGTGCTGTCCTATTCCATCAAGCGATTGCCGATGAATACGGATTAAATGCAACGGATCATAAGTGCCTGATGTTCCTTAGCCAAGGTGAAGGTGAAGGCGTTACCGCAGGACAGCTTGCAGAATTGACGGGTCTTACGACAGGGGCGGTAACGAGTATCATCGATCGGCTCGAGAAGGCAGGATTCGCGAGGAGAGAGAAGGATCCGAATGACCGCCGTAAAGTCATTGTGCGAGCCATCCCGGAGCAGGTTGCACGGATTGGCGAACGCTTCCGTTCCATACAGGACAACACATTGAAATTGTTGTCCCGCTATTCCGAGCAGGAGCTCCAAGTGATCCTCGATTTCTTGCAAGCTTCGAACCAGATGTCGATGGATGAAATAGAGCGTATTCATGGTAAGGATTAATTATATCTACGGATCTCTGTTCGGTGCTATAATAGGAGGAATGAAATCAAGAAGTAGGTGCATCGTAAGAGATGATTGCTGATATTCTATCCTATATATCTGACGGCAACTGGGTGGAGCTGCTGGAGAAGTATCGCTCGCTTGGGCCGTTTCCCGGAATCTTCTTAACCTTTATGAAGTCTTTCATACCGCCACTGCCGACGATTGTCCTGGTTGGGGGAAATGCGGCTGTCTATGGGTTCTGGCTCGGATTCTTATATTCGTGGATTGGACTTGTGAGTGGCTGTGCTGTCACCTACCTGATCGTAGCCAAAATATCCGGCTCCAGATTCGCAAAACGCTGGACGTCGAAGCCGAAGGTTCAGCGGGGGATGCGCTGGGCACGGCAGAATGCATTTAGTTACGTGTTCTTACTTGGCATATTACCTGTAGGTCCGTTTGTCGCCGTCACCGTTGCCGCAGCAGCGGCACGTATGCCATTCCGATCGTTCCTCTTAGCCTGTGGAATGGGCAAAGCGATCATGGTCCTGATGGTCTCCTATATCGGTTATGACATGAGAAGGTTCATGGAGCGTCCGATAGAGCTGTTGTATGTCGTTCTCTTCATTGTGGCATCCTTATGGGTAAGCAAGCGGATTGAGAAGCGATTCGCGCGTGCAGAAGAAGCGATCGATACGACAACGGTGCCGTTGGATTCGATGAAATGATTGTATAGAAGAGGTGTTCTAACGCAGCATGGGTTTTTACTTGTGGATTGTTCCAGTTCTTTCATTCGTTCTTTTCCTGTGGTTCTATCTAAGAGACCCGAGAAGAACGGTAAATGGTTTTTTATTTAACATTTTCATCTGCTCGACGGGAATTGCGAGCATTATTGCAGCCTTTGCGTCCGATCAGACATTTCTCAAGATTCTCGCAATTATCCCGATCGTCCTGATCGTGATCATGCTGACTTTTGGCGTGTACGCTCTGGTCATCGTGTTATTCATTAATGCAAGAATCCTGATTCGCAAAGAAGGCCGGAAGTTTTCGAATTATCTCACGTTGCTCTTGGGCATTGGTATTTTACTATTTATCATTCTTACGATCATCCAGCCGATCCGCTATTTACCGAAGGAGATTCAAATCTTGTATCCCGGGGTTATGTTCATTTTCCTCTACTTCCTGGTGAATTTATTCAGTTTCCTATCGGCCTATTTCCTGTATCAGTTCAATAAACCGAGATTGGATCAAGATTTTATTATCGTTCTAGGGAGCGGTTTGATTCGTAATCAGGTTCCGCCATTGCTCGCGAATCGCATTCTTAAAGCGATTGAATTTTATCGCAAGCAGGAAGCTGTCGGATCGCCGCCAACCATCATTTTATCGGGTGGCAAAGGGTCGGATGAGAATCTGTCGGAAGCTGAAGCCATGCAAGCCTATGCCGTAGCGCAGGGCATTCCTGTAGAGCACACCATCAAAGAGGATCAATCAACGAATACCTATGAGAATATGCGGTTCTCCAAGAAGATCATGGACGATCTAAAAGGGGGCAGCTATAACAGCATTTTCTCGACGAACAGTTTCCATCTGTTCCGTGCCGGAATGTATGCTCGCCAAGCGGGGTTATCCAGCCAAGGGATTGGTGCGAAGACAGCGCTCTATTATTGGCCGAACGCGATGATTCGTGAATATATAGCTGTTGTGGTGATGAATCGCAAGCGCCATGGCATTGTCGTAGGGATTGTATTGGGATTATCCATGATAGGCGTAGGCCTTCAATATTATTTTGGTAAAGGTTAGACGAAGGATGACCAAAGAGGATGAGTAGTCGTGCGACGAAAGCACGCTGCTCGTCTTTTTTTTGTTGTGGCGAAGGTTAAGTGCTGCATGTCATTCTTGTTATCGCTAACACAGTGCATTGTAAAAGCCTGATTTTTCGCTGTTTTTGCGATTGGCCAAAATTGCGAATGGCGTAATGGCGCGGTTTCTGAGCAAGAATAACACATTGTAAGTATGTGGAAACGATCTTGTGAAAATGATGAAAACGTATACTGTAAGCGTTCGCAGGTACCGTCCAAAATGACATATTTACGGTCATTCCAATCCTCGGTATGTTGGTTGTAAGCGCTAGCAAGGTTCGATTCCAAGTATGGATGACGATGCTAACGACAACTATATTCATCAGGAAGGGGTGACACCTATGCAGAATACCAATGGGGCCTTAACGAGCAACACACTTCCAACATTAAAGTCGAAAGACAAAAAATTGTGGAAGCGGATTGTTCA
The DNA here is from genome assembly GCF_000374845.1 of Paenibacillus terrigena DSM 21567. Classification (GTDB taxonomy): domain Bacteria; phylum Bacillota; class Bacilli; order Paenibacillales; family Paenibacillaceae; genus Paenibacillus_K; species Paenibacillus_K terrigena. The sequence goes on from NZ_KB895412.1 coordinate 340,341, forward strand.
GAACTGGGAACTCTATGTATTCATTGCACCAGCGTTTTTGTATTTCCTGATCTTCCATTATGGTCCGATGTACGGCATACAGATCGCATTTAAAAACTTCATTCCGACAAAAGGGATTCTCGGAAGCCCGTGGGTCGGGTTCGATCACTTCACTCGATTCTTTGACTCCTATTATTTCTGGGACTTGCTATGGAACACACTAAGCATCAGCTTGTATGAACTTGTGGTCGGCTTCCCGATCCCGATCATTCTGGCACTTGCTTTCAATGAAGTGAAGAACGGTTTCTTCAAGAAAATGGCTCAGACCGTCACGTATGCGCCGCACTTTATCTCCGTCGTCGTCATGGCAGGGATGATCATTACGTTCTTGTCGCCTTCAACAGGGCTGATTACACACGTTATTACATGGCTAGGCTTCGATGCACCGCAATTCTTAACCGATCCCAAATGGTTTAAGACGATGTATGTGTTATCCGGTGTCTGGCAGAGTGCAGGTTGGGGAACGATCATTTATTTGGCAGCGCTCTCAGGCGTTGATCCACAGCAGCATGAAGCGGCGATCATCGATGGAGCATCTCGTTTCCAACGTGTGATTCACATTAACATTCCGACCATTGTACCGACGATCATGATTCTTCTCATTCTGAATATCGGCAGTCTGCTCGGTGTTGGCTTCGAGAAAATCTTATTGCTACAGAATCCACTTAATATGGAAGCGTCCAATGTCATTTCGACATTCGTCTACAAATCAGGTCTTGTGGATGCGCAGTACAGTTTCTCGACAGCAGTCGGTTTGTTCAACTCCGTAATTAACGCTATTCTATTAATTACCGTCAACCAAATCGTACGTCGCAGCAGTGAGAACAGCTTGTGGTAGAAAAGAGGGGTGAGACTGATGGTTTCCGGTGTTAAAGAAACTAGACGGGACAAAGTATTTCTAATTTGCAACTATATCTATGTATTCCTTGCGTTTATTATTGTGTTCTATCCTGTCGTCTATATGCTTAGTGCCTCGATTAGTGATCCGAAGTATGTCGGGTCCGGTGAGATGTGGCTGTTGCCGAAAGGCATAACCTTTGAAGGATATAAGCGAGTATTTGAGAATTCAGCGATTTGGACAGGTTATGGGAATACCATTCTGTATACGGCTATAGGGACATTGGTTAACTTAGCGGTCACCTTGCCAGCTGCATATGCACTCAGCCGCAAAGACTTCGTAGGACGCAACTTCTTCATGGGGATGTTCATGGTGACGATGTTCTTCGGCGGTGGCTTGGTACCAAGTTATTTGCTCATCAAAGAACTAGGTATGGTGAACTCTATGTGGGCGCTCATTATTCCTTCCGCAGCATCCATCTGGAATATTATCGTGTCGCGAACCTTCTTCCAGTCTTCGATTCCGAAGGAACTGCAAGAAGCGGCACAGATCGATGGATGTACGAATATGCGGATGTTCGTTAAGATTATTCTGCCATTATCGACGCCGATTATCGCGGTTATGGCTTTATTCTATGGTGTAGGCCACTGGAACAGCTACTTCTCAGCGATGATCTATCTCAACGACGCGGCTAAATTTCCGCTCCAGCTTGTATTGCGTCAGATTCTCGTTCTTCAACAGATGGCGGCACAAGGCGGCGGCGCGATCGACTTAGCATCAGCATCTGCGATGAATAATAAGGCAGAGGTTGCGGCATTGATGAAATATTCCGTCATTATTGTTGCTACGTTACCGATTATCGCCGTTTATCCATTCTTACAGCGTTACTTTGTTCAGGGTGTCATGATCGGTTCCGTTAAGGGCTGATTTTTTGATCCATATATGAAAAGGGGAGAGTATGAACATGATGAAATTACGTAAAGCATCTGCCGTATTACTATGCCTCACACTCGCAACATCTTTGTTAGCTGCATGTGGTTCCTCCAAAGAAGGAGAGAGCGCAGCAGGCGGGAACACGTCTGAAGCGGCTAAAGATGTGAAGAAAGAGGGGTTTCCGATCGTAAGCCAGCCGCTTACACTTAAGATGATGTCGCAAGATGCTGGGCTTGCGGATTGGAATAAAATGCCTGTCCTACAAGAGATGGAGAAATTGACAGGCATTAAGATGGAGTATCAGCTTTCGCCGCTCGATAGCTACGAGACGAAGAAGAACCTCGTATTCGCGAGTGGTAACTTACCAGATGTTTTCTTCGCGGCAGATTTGAAGCCGGCGGAGCAAGTAACGTATGGTACACAAGGCGTTCTTATCCCGCTCGATCCATATATTGACGGTGGATATGCACCGAACTTGAAGAAAATTTTCGACGAGCATCCAGAAATCCGCAAGTCTTTCACGACACCGGATGGTCATATCTATGCGCTTCCGAACATCGACTTGTCTGCTGTGTGGTACCGTGGACCGATGTGGTATAACGGCAAGTTCTTGAAAAAGCTTGGTGTAACAGAACTGCCGAAGACAACAGATGAGCTATACACATACTTGAAACGTGTTAAAGACGAAGATGCGAATGGTAATGGCAAACAAGATGAAGTGCCTCTTGCATCGGTGAAGCTTGACGATCTACGGATGTACTTCCTCGGATTCTGGGGTATTTACGGTGAAGCCTACTATGCAGATAAAGAAGGCAAAGTACACTACACACCACAAGAAGAAGGTTACAAAGGCTATCTAACATTCATGAACAAATTGTGGAAAGATAACCTCTTAGACCACGAGACATTCTCGCAAACAGATGAGCAGAAAAAAGCAAAAGGCAAAAACAATCAAGTGGCATTGTTCAGTGATTACTTCCCGTACTTCACCCTTGGCGGCGAGCCGAGCGAAGACAACCCAATGATGACGCCAGTGAAGAGTGAAATTGCCGACTCTCCTGTATACGGTAAGCATCCAGGACTTTCGACAAGAGGTACATTTGCGATTACGAGCAGCAACCCGAATCCAGAAGCAACCATGCGTTGGGTAGATTATATCTACAGCTATGAAGGTGCTACATTGTTCTCGCAAGGTCCTGAGAACCTCTTATGGAAATACAAGAACAAAGATACGCATGAGAAAGAGTGGCTTCCAGTACCAGGCGGCGGCGATCGTGAAGAATACAAAGGTACGATTACACCGAACTATGCGATCTTGATTCCTGGTATGAATTCCAGCGAGCTTACAAAAGGTTTAAGAAGCACATTTGATGAATGGATCGACAAAGAGAACAAAGAGAAGCTGGTTCCAATTGCGAAATCTCCATTCCCGAACGTGTACCTAACAGATGCGGAGCAGACGGAAGCAACGGCATTGTTATCGGATCTGAACACATACGTGATCCAGATGGAAGCGAAATTCGTAACAGGTCAAGAACCGCTCTCGAACTGGGATAAATATGTAGCACAATTGAAGAAAATGGGCAGCGACCGTATCGTTGAACTGTATCAAGCGGCTCACGATCGTTAAGATCGAATCCCTATATAGCCTCAAACCAACAAATCCCGGTTATGCTAAGGCATACCGGGTGTTGGTCTATCAGCTATGTGAGTTCATCGGGAGGCAGTTCATCGCCCACCTGGGCCGGATCGGCATAGAGCTTCCGGTACTGTCCGGGTGTATAACCGGTCTCCTTCTTGAACTTGCGAATGAAGTTTGGTGTGTCGAGGTATCCGACACGCATGATGATATCTTTTAACGGATCATTGGTTGTCTTCAATTGGTGCTGAACTTCCTCCATTCGTTTCTGCCAGATATATTGGATGAAGTTGATACCCACCTTCTCCTTGAAGGAACGACTTAGATGTGAAGGCGAAATCGTATATTCGTAGGATACCGATTCAAGGCTAAGCGAATGGTCCATATAATGTTCATCAATATAACCGACAATCTGATCCATGAGAGAATGTTCTTCCTTCTGATGGTTCTGCTCGACCTCTGAACATATTTTGGCAGCGAGCACATGGAAATGACGCTCTAGTTCATCCAAGGAGCTCGACATCATATTGGAGGCTACCTCCTGCATGACATTGTGAATGCCAAGCTCGGACGCTGTTTTCAGCATGGTATTCAGAATATCATAGCAAATGCAGCGGGTGAGCAGCGCTGAATGCTCTGATGTAAGAAGGTCACGGATCGCTGTGCTAATAATCTGTTCTGCGACATCATAGCTTCCCTGCTTCAGACTCTGCGAGAGCTTCAGCAGGACGGCATTCGGTATTAAGAACGTATGGTCAGGTGACCCGGATAATTTCTCGAAATACGTAACTACGCCTTGTCCGGTATGAAGTTCTACGGCTGAACAAGCTTCAATAAAGGATTGGTTCAGTTGGTCCGGGCTGGCATAACAGGTTCCGACGCCAAGAGCAGGAATTTCTTCGAACATCTCGAGCATATGGCTGCGTACGGCTTCGACAATGTAGCGGACATGCTGTTCGCTGGCAAGAAGATTATCGTGGTCGAAGCTGACCATAAGTGCAATCTGATTCAGCTGGGGCAGCTCTACGCCATAAGCATGAGCAAGCAGCTGCGGGAATTCGATGCGAGTAAGCAGCTCGACCATGGCTTGTCGATCTTGAATTTCGCTCAGTTCCTCTTCGGGTACTTCCCAACCGAAGACCATCACGAAGTGGTTCGGCTGATCAAGCCGCAGGTCAAAGGCTTCCAGAATATCAGGTGTTAAGCTTCGAGCACTCCCATATTTCAATATGGTTGATAAGACATGGTTGCGTGCATAGGGCTCTTGCAAGTCAACGCGTGAGCTGTAGTCTTGCAATGTACTGCGAATATGCTCCAGTTCATTACCCGTCGAACGAACCGATCCTGATTTGGCACTTGCTAGGTTGACGAGTTCAGAGATTGGGTGATATTGTCTTCTCGCAAGGACATAGGCCATCGCAGCGCCAATGCTCAGGGTAATGAAGAATAACAAGATAATGAAGCTGCGAACATGGATAATGCTGCTGAAAAATTGATCGCTGGCCATGAGTGTTACGTAAGTCCAGCCGTTCTTATCGGATTTGACCGACACAATCGAATGCGACTGGTTGTTAATCTTCTGATCATGAATGCCGGGCTTCAGCTTGGTCAAGGATTGGGTATCTTGGACGGAGAGCTTCTCGCCCGTTCCATAATGCGTCAGGACCTGACCATTGTTGTCATAGATGTAAGTCAATCCTTGATAATTGCCGAGTACGGAACTGATTAGACTGGCGAACTCCGATTCGCGAATCAAGTAGAGCACGCTTCCATGCGGATTCGTACTATTCGGTGTAATCGGCACGGTATAGGCTAGCATGGACTCCTGCAAGTAGGTATTCCTGTTCACTGTATCTGCGGGATGCATCAATGGGAATCTCGCTGTATTCAGCTCTTCCATAAGATCCTTGTGCGACCAGTTCGTGAAGCCATAACGGGCTGCGAACACATCGAGCGTGGACATCCCTTGCGAAGAGTAGATTCGATCATCGTTATGATAATATAAGAAAACTTCCGAGATAATCGAACTGGTAGCTTTATAGTTATTCAGTGCCGATATCGCTTCCATGCTGTCATAAGGGTCATGGACACGATAAGGTGTCAGTCGTTGATCATAAGAGATTCGCGAAGAAATTTCGCTAAGCTCCTTGATTCTCCCGTCAATAACCGTCTTGGTCTGGGTTAATTGGTTGAGGTGTGATTGCTCAATCTCCGATTGAAGATTATTTACGGCATTGCGATATATGAATACGGTTGCAAAAAGTAGAGGAATGAGGAGAATAAGTAGATAGGATCCAATAAACTTCAAGAATAACTTCGATTTAAAATAATTCCGTTGCATGCCTTGGTGGCCTCCTCTAGTTGCGTCCTACAAAAGCTGATTGGTAGCCATCGAAGTACAGGGATGAAAGGTGAACCAATCTTCATTCTATTCTATGATACCAAAAATTTTAGGTTTTGAGATAGGGTGAAGAATAAATTCAGAAATTTGCAAGAAATTGAGGCGAATAGATCGCCAGTATGGAGGATTCGTATCGTATGAGTGAGAATCATGTAGAGGATCAAATTGTCGAGCAAGGTGTTCACAACTATAGCAGCGAAGAGGAGTGGGTGAAGCCTACCGATCCCCTGCTGCTCGAACGTCTGGAATGGTTCAAGGATCAGAAGCTTGGACTGATGATGCACTGGGGTCCATACTCACAGCTGGGTGTCGTTGAATCCTGGGCCTTGATTGACAAGGACAAAGAATGGTCCCGTAACGAGATTGACTGGGATGTGACGGACGAGGAGCTGAAGGAGCAGTATTTTGCGCTGAACAAGACGTTTAACCCTATTCGCTTCCAACCGGAGCTCTGGGCTGAACTCGCTGCAGACAACGGCTTCAAATACTTGAACTTCACGACCAAGCATCATGACGGCTTCTGCATGTGGGATACAGAGACGACGGATTACAGCATTACGGATCCGAGTTGTCCGTTCAATACACACAAATATGCAGACATTTGCCAGCATCTGTTCGATGCGTTCCGTGCCAAAGGGCTTGCGATTTCCGCTTATTTCTCAAAGGCCGATTGGAACACGCCGACGTATTGGGCGCCGGGCATGGAGCGAAGCGATTTTACGACGCGCGGTCCTTCCTATGATCCGAAGGATTATCCGGAACTCTGGGAAGCATTCGTTCAATTCACGCATGAACAGATTATGGAGCTCATGACGCGTTACGGCCGAATTGATATGCTCTGGTTGGATGCGGGTTGGGTCTGTGAACGGAGCGGACAAGACATTCGCTTGGGTGAAGTGGTCGAACGTGCGCGTGAAATCCAGCCTTGGCTGCTCTCAGCTGACCGCACGGTAGGCGGACCCTACGAGAATTTGATTACGCCGGAGCAGACGCTTCCTGAACGTCCGCTGAACGTGCCGTGGGAGAGCTGCATAACGATGGGAAGTGCCTTCTCCTTCCGCTATGAAGATACGTACAAGCCTGTACGTCAATTGATCCATCTGCTCGTGGAAATTGTTGCGAAGGGCGGCAACTTGGCGCTTAACGTGGCACCGCAGCCGGATGGCAGATTGTCGAAGACAGCGATCTCACGCATCAAGGGTATGGGAGATTGGCTCAAGGTCCATGGTGAAGCGATTTACGGCACACGCACGTGCGCGCCTTATTCGGTAGGCAGCTACCAGTTCACGCAAAAGGGCGACACGACATATGCGTTCTATTTATACAAAGATGAGCAAGAGAAAGTTACTGAAGAAATGCATCTGCCGATTCAGCTCGAATCGGATAAGCGGATTGATCTGATTGGCGTTCAGGACAACTTGACCTATCGCCGGACAGAGCAAGGCGTCGCGATTCGTATGCCGAAGGTGGAGCAGCAAGATAAGGCACCGATTGCACATGTATTCCGAATTCAATAATTGAGAGGGGTAAGGAGAAATGCAAAAGTGGTTTGAGGATGCGAAGCTTGGGATTTTTATTCATTATGGGATTTATGCGGTAGATGGTGTGTCAGAATCCTGGTCGTTCTATAACGGACGGATTACGCACGAACAATATATGAAGCAACTAGACGGGTTCACGGCGTCGAAATTCGATGCGGAGAAGTGGGCGGATCTGTTCGAGAAGGCAGGCGCGAAATACGCGGTGCTAACGACGAAGCACCATGATGGTGTTGCACTCTGGGACACGCAGTACAGCGACTTGAACGTGGTGAAAAAGACCCCTGCGAAGCGCGACCTGATTAAGGAGTACGCGGATGCGATTACGAAAAAGGGTATTCGTCTCGGGATGTACTATTCCTTGATCGATTGGTCCCACCCGGACTATCCGAGCGTGTTCGAAGGCGGCAAGGTGCCGGAAGATCTAAGCAAAGTGAACAAACATTCAAGTCCGGTTGACGGCATTCAGGATGAGGAGAAATGGCAGAAGTTCTTGGAATTCAACAATAACCAGTTGCGTGAAATTCTCACGAACTATGGTAAGGTCGATTTGCTCTGGTTCGATGGAGACTGGGAGCGCAGCGCGGAGCAATGGAATTTGCCGGCGTTCAAAGATTACTTGCTGTCTTTCAACCCGGATCTGATCATTAACTCACGCCTTCAAGGACACGGGGATTACAAGACACCTGAGCAGGGAATTCCGATTACGCGTCCCGAAGGTCCGTGGGAGTTCTGTACGACGATTAACAGCTCATGGGGTTATCAGCATGCAGATGATAATTACAAATCGCTGAACCAGATCATTCGGATGTTCTGTGATTGTATCTCGATGGGCGGCAATATGCTGCTCGATATTGGACCGCTGGAGGACGGAACGGTCGATCCGCGTCAAGAAGCGATTCTGCTTGGCCTTGGCGATTGGATTCGTGCGCACGAAGAAGCTGTATTCGGTACCGACGAGGGCATTATGACGCGTTACTATTTGGGCGGAAGTACGATTTCGAAGGACAGAAAGACGCTCTACCTCTTCGTCTACGACGATCCAAAAGAGAATATCTGCCTAAAAGGCCTTTGCAATAAAATCCGTAAAGCTACGGTATTGCACTCGGGCAAAGAGCTGACGCATGAGATCCAAGGCGGCGTGCCATGGTTCAACATTCCGGGCACGACTTGGATTCACATGACACCGGAAGATACGCACGAGCAGGTGACGGTCGTGAAGCTCGAATTCGACGAGGAAATCGAGATGTATGGCGGATCCGGCGCGGTTGTAACACACAATTAGTTCATCGATCGTGTCTATGATTCCTAAGGAGGAAGAGCCATGAAAATCGGATTAAGCTCATATAGTTTGCTCAATGTGTTAAAGACGGGCGATATGACCATTCTTGATGCCATCCAGTGGATTGCGGATAACGGCGGAGAGCATATGGAGATTGTTCCGTACGGTTATACCCTGGTTGATAACCTGGAGCTAGCGGATGCTGTTCGGGAGAAAGCGAAGGAAGTCGGCATTGATCTGTCTAACTATTCGATGCCGGCTAATTTCGTGCAAGAGACGGATGAATTATTCGATGAGGAGATTGCCCGGGTTAAGCAGCACGTCGATCTTGTACACCGACTTGGCATGAAGCATATGCGGCATGATGTGACCGCATTTACAATTCCGCAAGAGAAGATGACCATTGCGTGGTTCGAGAAGAATCTGCATCTGATGGTGAAGGGCAGTCAGCTCATTGCCGATTACGCAATGCAGTACGGCATTACGACGACGATTGAGAATCACGGCTTTAGTGTGCAGGCTAGCGACCGGGTACAGCGTGTCTTGCACGCCGTGGACCGTCCGAATTTCAAGACGACGCTTGATATCGGAAATTTCATGTGTGTGGACGAGCATCCGATTATCGGCGTCAAGAAGAACTTGCCTTACGCATCGCTTGTGCATTTCAAGGACTTCTATTTCCGTCCATATGATCAGCACCCGGGTGATGGCGATTGGTTCTTGACTGCGCATGGGAACTATTTACGCGGAGCTATTGTTGGACAGGGGGATGTCGAGATTCGCAAAATCGTCAAGCTGATTAAGGAATCCGGCTACGACGGATACATTACGATTGAATTTGAAGGGATGGAAGAATGTAAATCGGCCTCCCGCATTGCAATGGACAACTTACGCCGCTTTTGGGAAGAATGCACCCTTTAAGCTAGGTGAATAAAGGAGTTAAAAGATATGGAACAATTCAGATTACCGAAAATTCCGATGCCGCAGCTGCCGCTGCCGAAATCGATTCAAGCGGTGCTGCAAGAAGCGGAAGAGAAGCTGGCACATCGCCCGAAGCTCTTGCAATTATTCAAGAACTGCTTCCCGAATACACTAGAGACGACAACGAAATTGATGGATGACGGTACGACGTTCATCATTACGGGCGACATTCCGGCTTCATGGTTGCGTGACTCTGTGGAGCAAGTGATCCACTATGTACCGTTCGCGAAGGAAGACAAGGATTTACAGCGCATCTTGAGCGGCTTGATCAAGCGCCATATCAACTACATTCATATTGATCCGTATGCGAATGCATTCAATGAGTCAGCGAATGACTGGCACTGGAACAAAGCAGACATCACGGAAATGTCCCCTTGGGTGTGGGAGCGCAAGTTCGAGATCGACTCACTCTGCTTCTCGATGAGACTTGCTTATATGTACTGGAAAGAGACCGAACTGACAGACATCTTCGATGCAGGCTTCAAGTCGGCGATGCGTAAAATCTATGACTTGTTCAAGACGGAACAGCGTCATTTCGAACTGTCGCCTTACCGTTTCACGCGGGATAACGGTATTCCAGAGGATTCCCTGCGCAATAACGGATTAGGCATGCCGGTGAACTATACGGGTATGGTATGGTCCGGCTTCCGTTCCAGCGACGATGCGTGCGATTTCCATTACAACATTCCGGGGAACATGTTCGCGGTTGTTGCCCTTCGCCATATGCAAGAATTCGCAGAATGGGTATTCCGTGATATGGACTTCTTGAAAGAACTGAAAGATCTGGAGAAGGATATCAACCACGGGATTCAATTGTACGGGATCTACCGTCATCCCGAGTTTGGACCGATCTACGCCTATGAGACAGACGGTTTCGGGAACTACTGCCTGATGGACGACGCAGGTACACCGGGCTTAATGTCGATTCCTTACCTGGGGTATGTTGGTGCGGATGATCCAATCTATCAGAATACAAGAAGATTTGCACTCTCCAAAGAGAACCCATTCTACTTCGAAGGGAAAGCGGCCAAAGGCATCGGCAGCCCGCATACACCGGAGGGCTACATCTGGCACATGGCGCTCTCTATGCAGGGCATTACGGCAACAACGAAGGAAGAGAAGCTTGAGATGATCGCGATGCTTGAGAGCACGGATGCCGACACAGGCTTCATGCACGAAGGATTCCACTCGGATGATCCGAGCGTTTTCACACGCAAATGGTTCGCATGGTCGAACAGTTTGTTCTCACAGCTTGTATACCAAGGGATGCAAGAAGGCTTGCTCGACGGGAGGGAATAATCCATGAATTATAGCGGAGTACCAGAGCCGAATATTACCTACGATCCGAAACATTATATGTGCAGACGTGCGGCGGGGCCGCTCGTCTTGGACGGTCGCGTCGACAAGCCATTCTGGGCGGCAGCGGACTGGACCGATGATTTCGTCGATATCGAAGGCGATCTTCGTCCAAGACCGTGGAAGCAGACGCGCGTGAAGATGCTGTGGGATGATGAATATTTCTATTTTGCAGCGGATATGGTAGAAGATCAGATTTGGGCGACGTTGACGGAGCGGGATTCGGTCATTTTCTACGATAATGACTTCGAGATCTTCATTGATCCAGACGGCGATACGCATCAATATTACGAATTCGAGATCAACGCGCTGAATACGGTGTGGGATCTCTTGCTCGTCAAGCCATATCGCGATGGCGGCCCGCCGGTGAATGGTTGGGATATTAACGGACTGAAAACCGCGGTATACATTGATGGCGAATTGAACAACCCAGCTGCGGAGAACCGGAGATGGAGCGTTGAAGTGGCGATTCCTTGGAAGAGCCTGAAGGAATGCGCGCCGGGAGGCCGCGGACCGCTCGCGGGCGAGTTCTGGCGCGTGAACTTCTCTCGCGTCGAATGGCGTACCGAAGTTGTGGACGGCGAGTACCGCAAAGTGATCAACCCGGAGACGGGCAAATCCTATCCGGAAGACAACTGGGTATGGTCCCCGATGGGGCTTATCAATATGCACTATCCGGAGCTGTGGGGATATGTCGTTTTCACGGACGAAAATGGTCCAACCACGTTCGAGATTCCGCAGGATGAGCACATCAAGTGGGAGCTGCGGAGATTGTATTACCGGGAGCGCAATTATTACGAGAGCCATGGCGCCTTTACAGCCGATGTGAAGCTGCTCATGGGTGAGGATGCATGGCGTATTCAACCGACGATTGAGCTTACGAGCCGAATGTTCCAGATTTCTACGCCTTCATCGGATGGAAGCGCAACGTTCTACATCCGTGAGGATGGGAAGCTCTGGAGAGAGAATGGAGGAAAATAAACGTATGGAACAGCAATACATTGTAGCAGGCTACGCCGCGGATGCGAAGCTTCCGGAGATGACGAAGGAAGACTTGAATAAATTGACGCACTTGAATGTCGCATTTGGACATGTGCGGAATGATGCCATTACGATCGAACAATTAAAAAATGCGGATGTACTGCGGAAGATCAAGCAGGAGCATCCATCGCTGAACATTATTCTATCCGTAGGCGGATGGAGTGCGGGCGGCTTCTCGGAAGCCGCTTCGACGGAAGCGGGCAGACAAAAGATGGCGAAGTCGGCGGTTCAGCTCTTAACGGATTTGCCGCTCGACGGCATTGACCTGGACTGGGAATATCCTTGCTATGGCGAGGCAGAGATTCATTCCAGCCCAGAAGATAAGACGAACTTTACACTATTATTGAAAGAAATGCGTGAAGCAATTGACCGCAAGGGTGCGCAGGATGGACGCCATTACTTGTTATCCATTGCTGCAGGAGCAGATCAGTATTATATCGATGGTACGGAGATGGATCAGGTGCAGCAGTACCTCGATTTCGTGCAATTGATGACTTACGATATGCGCGGCGGGTTCCAAGTCTTGACGGGCCACCATACAAATCTGTATACACCAACAGGCGATCTGTTCCGGATCAGTACGGAAGCTTCGGTGAACATGTTCATTAAGGCAGGCGTTCCGCGTGAGAAAATCGTTATCGGCGCGGCGTTCTACTCCCGTCTATGGAAACAGGTTCCGGCTCGGAATAACGGTCTGCATCAAATGGCTGGTACGACAGGCGGTTATGGACCAGACTTCACGGCGCTGGCTGCAGAATATATCGACAAGAATGGATTCAAGCGTTACTGGGATGAGGAAGCATGTGCGCCGTACTTGTTCAATGGCAACACATTCATCTCCTATGAAGACGAGGAGTCCATTGCGCACAAGTGCAAGTATGTGAAGAACAACAACTTGGGCGGCATGATGTTCTGGGAGTACGGTTGCGACGCAACGCATCGTCTGCTGCATGCTATTCATGAGGGTATGAAATAAGTAGAATTGGAAAAGTAGCTAGTGAGTGATATAACCTTGTCATGTTCGCGTATAGGGAGCTGGATAGCCTGCCTCGCGCGAATGTGACAAGGTTTTTGTATGTTGATACAGGATTGCTCCCGACCACCCCTTTGCCAACCCTGAGGCCTATCAGTAGGGTTATGATGGATATTTGCATTAACTTTGGCTCGGAATGACGAATTACATGCGCTATGTTGGATTCCATCCACTTTTTTGGGGGGCAATGAGCCCTAATGCGTCGATTCTGGCGATCTATGCTGCGAAATTCCAACATAGGTTAGCTACATAGCCGATATCGGCTTTGTATCCTGTATAGAATCCAACATAGGGCAAAGTGGGAGTTCGTTGGCGCGTCCGATTTATACACTATGGAACATGCTTGGGTTAAGGTAGAATAGTTAGTATAGTTTGCGCCTATCCTTATGCCGCTTAGGCTGGCAGAAGAGAGTAGGCCTGCAATGTGGAGGAATCATCATGAGTGAATTATCAATTATTGAATCTACACCGTCCCCCGTGACGGTTGCGTCATTATCACAAGATTTGATTCGCCTCGGCGTACAGGAAGGAGATGTCTTACTGGTTCATTCCTCATTGTCCAGCATGGGTTGGGTCTGTGGGGGCGCACATGCCGTTATTCTTGCGCTGCAGGAGGTGCTCGGGCCGTCAGGAACGCTAATCATGCCTGCGCATAGCGGTCAAATCTCGGATCCTGCGGCGTGGGAGAATCCTCCTGTGCCAAAGGGATGGATGGAGGAGATCTACGCTCATATGCCAGCCTTTGATCCGGGAATCACCCCGACTCTCGGGATGGGGGCCATTGCCGAACTATTTCGGACGATACCAGGCACACTGCGCTCGAGTCATCCGCAAGTTTCTTTCTCGGCGCGAGGGCCTTTAGCCAAGGGAATCACCGAGGATCATCCATTGACGCCGCAGTTCGGAACGGCTTCGCCGCTCGGTAAGCTCGTGGCGTATAACGCTAAAATTCTTCTTCTCGGCATCGGCTTCGACTCCTGCACGATACTTCACTTGGCGGAGGCGCTGCATCCAGCCATGCCAAGGAAGGAGATGGGTGCAGCGATCATGGAGGAAGGACAGCGCATATGGAAGTGGTTCGAAGACTATGACTATGATTCGGATGACTTTGCGCAGCTCGGTGCGGATTATGAAGCAGCAGGCGGTGAAGTCGCGAATGGGAAGGTTGCGAACGCGGATTGCAAGCTGTTGTCGGCAAATCCGGCTGTGGCGTTCGCATTTGAGTGGCTCTCGAAGCATCGGTTCTCGGAGAGTTAGATTTGACATTGAAATCCCCTATGATTTTGCCCGCCAGCATCATAGGGGATTTGATTTGTCTGCATGATCTCTTCGTGTTAAGGGTTTGTCCCTGTAATCAAATTCTCGCTATTGTGCAATTAGATCGTAACTTCAATCCCTACACCCATCTCCAGCGCTTTACGGTAAATCATCTGTGCGGTTACTACATCTAGCACTGCAGTGCCTACGGTTTTGAAGAGCGTGATGTCTTCCTCGCGTTCACGGCCCTTTATCTGACCAAGCAGTACTTGTCCTAATTCACCCGCGATATCCTGCCGGTTTATGATTCCTTTTTCCAACGGGATGATTATATCACCTGCCTCAGCCAAAACCCCTTCAATCGTATCGAAAATGATCGTATCCGCGCGCTTAACAATTTCCTCCGGCAGCTCCTGCATTTGTGGTGTATAGGCGCCAACGCCGTTAATGTGAGCGCCTGCCTTTATGCGTGTGCCGTCAAATACCGGACGTGGCGACGTCGTTACTGCCGTAACAATGTCTGCGTTCGAAAGCGCTGCGTTCAGATCCTCAGCAACTACGATCCGGGTATGGAAAGTGTCTGCAAATTGATTCCGCATCTGATCTGTAAAAGCGCGTGCCCGGTCGATATTTACGTCATATACGCGAACCTCCTCCAGTTCCCGTACATTCAGCATGGCCTCCAATTGCGTGCCGGCTTGTCCGCCTGTACCAATGAGCACCGCGGTCTTAGCATCCTTACGGGCGAGAAGGTCGGTTGCCGCACCTTGCACGGCGCCCGTTCTCAGCTGTGTTAAATATGTTCCGTCTATGATGGAGCAGACTTCGCCAGTCTTACCGTCGAGCACAATCATTTGAGCCGGAACCGACGATTTGCCGAGTTCAATATTGTTCGGAAACACCGACACGATTTTAATCCCTGCAGCCTCCAGCGGTTCCACGAAAGCCGGCATGAAGAGGCTCTGTCCTTGCTGTTTCGGCATATCAATATTGACGCGGAGTGGTACATTGCAGCTACCTGCAGAATACATGTTCAGCGCCAGTTTGGCAGCTTCAATCGCTTCCTTCATCGTAAATATCTGTTTTGTATGTTCTTTGGATATCATCAGCATGGTAAGCACCTCGTAGTAAGTATTTTAAATTTGACAGTAAGCCGCTTTTTAAGCCGTCGCTTCCTGCAGATGTTCCTCTTTTTTTCTGAACTCGGCAATAAGCATGCTTACGCCGCTATAAAGAAGTATTGCGGCAACGATCCATTGGAGCATCGATACGTCTAGGCCTTTGACAAGGTATACAGCAACCAGCACCCCAATCACACCAAAGGTCGAAGTGAACAGCGTAATTTTGCGGCTGTATTCACCATATTTAATGAATTGCATGCTGCCGATCGGCACGGAGAAGGTAGCCGCACCCATCATGATTGGAAATGCAATAGCAGGATTCAGACCCAAGGCGTACACGGTTACCATCGTTAGAGCATACGAGCCGATGCCAATATTGTTAAGCGCTCCATAGATGAACAGACAGACCGCCGCGATAACGAGCTTCGAACCGGTTAAGCCGGTCGCTGTTCCGCCCGAAGGGATGAGGCCGAATTTACCTGCTAGGATGAAGAAGGTAGCGATGACCAGCCCAGCTCCGATAAATCTGCGGATCACAGTCGGCGACAATTTCACGACAAACCGTGGTCCAATATATGCCCCGATAATTTGAGCGATGATACACACAGCCAATGTGAGTATATCTACATTAATTACTGTAATGAAGGCCAGCGCCATGACAGCGACGGGAATCACACACTGCGTATTTAACGTTCCCGGCAGCTTCTTGTCCGTTACCAGCTTTGTTTTTCGATAGAAAATCGACGAAATCGCAAAGTCTGAGACACCGAAGGTTGAGAAGAAGAAAATAACAGTCGATGAGATTGCTAGCATAAAGCCATTTCCAGGCTCTTTCCGGATTTCTTCCTTATGCTTGATGACGTCAAAGACGAAGCGGAAAGCAAAAATAACATTAATGATGACGATTAGCGTTATTATGATAGCTGTTGCTGACATAAGGTTCAGCCTTCTTTCTTATCGTTATGGTCATGGGGTTTGAATATACTTCGTATTCCTTGTAACTCCTTGCCGAACTGCTTTCTCGCATCTTCATCGAGGGCATCAATTAGCTTGAGGCAGTAAGCATCGTGGCTAATGTTTTCCTTAGTCAGGAATACCATCGGGAGACTTTGAGTCCAGATCACTTCGGCATTCTTATCATTCTGAATGTGTCCAAAGAGTACTTCTTTGGAATCAATTACAAGGTTAATCCATCTGCCGCCGCTCTCTTCGAGCTTCGCCTCTTCAAATCCATGTCTGTAGTAATAATGAAGCGGTACATCATAATCATGGTCTGTGCTGTACAGAATGATGACAGTTTGCTCAAGTCTTTTCTCCACAGCCTGCAGCTCTTCGAGAATATAAGGTAAATCTTCTCTCCACACTTGGATGTAAACGTCTGATTTCGCTTCCTCCAGCAAATGCCGGCATTTATTGAAAATATTGCTGTACCCGCGTATGTACCATAATGTCTCCAGATCCATCGTCTGGTTATAGCTTGTCAGCTCTTTCTGAACTTCGGCCAGATCCTCTTCGACGTTAGTTCTGATGTTGTTGATCAATTCCTCGATGGGAACGGCACTGTAATTTACCGGATTGGTCTGCTTGGATACGACAGCGCAACCCTTCTCCATAAGTATTTCTAACGTGTTGTACACCTTGGAGCGGGGGACGGAGGACCATTTGCTAATCTCGTATCCCGTGCCCACGCCATTTTTCAATAGGGCAATATACACCTTCGTTTCGGACTCCGTGAAGTGGAACAATTTTAGCAACTGAATGACTCTCTCCAAGCGAGCCCCCTCCTTTTCAAAATACAACTTTATTTGTGATTTAATTCACATGATTATTGATGACTTTTGATAGTAGCTACCCTCAAGAACTACTATATAGCATTCAGACGACTTTGTACATATTTTCACAAACAAATTCACGAGTTAGACATAAAATTGAAAGGAATGTTGTGTTCACTTACGTAGGTAGGGGTAACGTGTAACCTACGTAAGTTGGATTTACTGCTAATCATGCCTGCGCATAGCGGCCAAAATCTCGGAGCCTGCGGCGTGGGAGAATCCCTTGTGCCAAAGGCATGGACAGAGGAGATCTACGCTCATATGCCAGCCTTTGATCCGGGGATTTATCCGTGGTATCTATACGCTTAACTGCTATCATTCCATCGACAATCCACCGGTCACAGGGGTATAGGTCCCTGTCAAGAAACGAGCGTCATCACTTGCTAAGAATGCGATAACGCCCGCGACATCTTCCGGGTCGGCTACGCGCCCTAGCGGCGTAAATCCGCTGATCACGTTCTTCTCTTGCGCTGACAAAAACGCCGTAGCCTCTGTGTTTACAAGGCCGGGTGCAACGACATTGGCTGAGATACCATAGGGTCCGAATTCTTGTGCAATGTAGGTAGAGAACGTATCGAGAGCGCCTTTGGCCGTCCCGTGCGAAATCATGCAGGGGGAGGGGTCTTTGCCCAGTGTGCTGGATATATAAATAATCCGTCCGAACTTCTGCTCCATCATATAAGGAATGACGGCTTGGGTCGTCACGAATGCTGCCTGTAATTCACTATGGAATTTAGCAGCGAATGACTCCCAGGATAGCTCGGCAAACGCTTTGGCTTCAAAAGCCATACTCGCGTTGCTGACCAGAATATCAATACGGCCAAAGGATTGCTTCGCAGCGTCGGCAAGCTTCAAGACTTGATCTGCCTCGCGAACATCCGCTTGAATAGCAATGGCTTCCCCGCCGACGGTTCGAATTGCGGCTACCACTTCTTCAGCAGCTGCAACATTCGTTACATAATTGACGACGATCTTCGCCCCCCGTTCAGCGAGCAGCAAGGATGCTGCGCGTCCAATACCTCGCGAACCTCCGGTTATGATGGCTACTTTACCTTGAAGCATCATGTTGATTCCCTTCCTTCCGTCATTTGAATGATGAATACATCGCCGCGATTTCGAGAGCGGCTTTCTTCACTTCCGCAGCCAAATCAGCAGGTTCGCGCACAATGACATCCGTCTTGAAGTGGAGCAAGAAGCCGATTAGCCATTTCTGACGCGGAACAGTGGTGCGCACAAGCAGTGATCCTGAGGGAAGGCGTTCAATGTCCTGCTCATCAAAATGATCCATAGCCGCTACTTTGGCGTCGCCTAAGAATTCCAGGACAAGGCGACAAGTCTGTTCATGGCGATCCGCCCGCAGCTGCGCATCCATCCGTTCATTAAGCTTCGCAAGCGCGACATCTCTTCGGTCATACGTGTCGGGACGGATTTGAAGATGATGAATGCGAGAGAGCCGGAATGTCCGGTAATCCTCCCGGGTCAGGCAATAGCCATGAAGATACCAAGTGTACCGCTTGAGCACGAGACCAATCGGTTCAACGCAACGCTGCGTTTCTTCTCCTTGACCATCGGTATAGCCGAACTGAATCAGTTTGGTCTCACGGATAGCCTGCTGCAATGCTTCGTATTTGGCACGTTCCACCTCACTCTTCCGCCAAGGCGTGAAATCTACGATGAGTTGTTCCCGCTCAGATAGGCGCCCTTGTTCCGCTTGCGAGACCAGTGCGCCGACTTTATCGAGCAGGCGGTCCATATGGGAATGGTGAACCGCCTGTGTCGATTGAAGTCCGCGGAGCGCGGTAGACAGAGCAATGAGTTCATCCAAGGACAGCATCTGCCGATCCAAGCGGAAGCTATCCATGATCTCATAACCGCCTTCTGCGCCTGTATACGATATGATAGGAATTCCTGCGAGATTGAGCGATTCCAAATCGCGGTAAATCGTACGCAGCGATACCTCCATCCGATCAGCTAACTCTTGGGCTTGAACCCGTTTTCGATTGAGCAGCAGAATCGTAATGGCCATCAGTCGCTCGAGCTTCATGTCTTTTCCTCCATTTGTACAGAATTAATGCGTAGTCGCGTATCCGTCTTCCTCCGGGGATGGATCCAGCTTCTCTCTACTCATGAAGAAGGCTGCGATCAGTGCAAGGACGGCGGGAACGAGGCTCCACGTGAAGGTTGAGATGATTGAATCCGTTAATCCCAACTTGATGGTACTTAGCGTATTCCCATCGATGGACTTGCTGAGTGTAGGATTTAGTAGGACATAAGGGTCATTGTAATTAAAATCTGCAGGCATCTGTGTTGCTCCCTTGCTCGCAAACGTCTGGGTCAGCTTACTGGTAAGCAAATGATTCTGGATGATACCGAATATTGTAATCCCAAGTGTCATACCAAGTGAGCGGTTGAAGTTCAGTGTTGAACTCGCCGCGCCGCGTTGTGTGGCTGGGAACGAGTGGATGGCTGAACTGCTTAGTACCGAGAAGGATGTCCCGACGCCAAGGCCGACGAGAACCATATAGGTCGTAATGAGAACGCGTGGTGAATCCATCGTCAGTCCTGTTAGTAGAGCTAACCCCGCAATGAGGATGAAGAGCGGTGGAATTAAGATGGTCCGATAAGGTAATTTCGCCATTAGGAATCCACCTACAGTCGCCGTAACGACTGAACCGATCATCATCGGGAGCAGCACGAGTCCGGAGTTGGATGCTGTTCCTCCAAGTACACCTTGAATGTATATGGGAATGAACATGGCTGCAGACATGTATGCAGCACCGCTGAATATCGCGATCATATTGCTGGTTGTATAGAGACGATTCTGGAACATGCGAAAAGAGATGATGGGTTCAACAGCTCTTTTCTCCACGAATATAAGCAATACGGTAAAAACAACGAACCCTGCGAATAAGCCAAGGATTTGTGGGGAGCCCCATGCGTACTCTTTGCCGCCTAGCTCTAACCCAAGCATGAGGCAGATGACAGCCCCAATTAAGAGTAACGCCCCGAGAAAATCGATGCTTTGCTTGGCATGTACTGTGGATTCTTTGTAGAAGATCAAGACCAAGAGGAACGCAACGAGACCAAGCGGCAGATTAATGTAGAAAATCCATTCCCATTGCAAGTGATCTGTAATAAATCCACCCAGCATCGGAGCGACGACACTCGATAAGCCGAATAGAGCGCCGAACATGCCTGTCATTTTGCCTCGATTCTCTGGTGGAACAATATCGAACATGATCGTGAATGCGATGGATACCATCGCGCCTGCGCCAATCCCTTGGACCGCACGGTACAGACTTAGCTGTGTGATCGATTCAGCGGTTCCGCATAAGGCAGAACCGATCATAAAGACAATAATCCCGAAGATGAAGAAACGTTTACGTCCATACATATCGGAGAGCTTGCCGAAGATGGGCATGCCTGCCATCTCAGCGACCATATAAGCGGTTGTGACCCAGACGAATTTGTCGAGTCCGCCCATCTCGCCGACAATCGTTCCCATGGCGGTGGCGACGATGGTGTTATCCATCGAGGCCATCAGGATCGCGAGCAGCAGCCCTGCTATAATAACCCCTACTTTGTTGTGTTTCGTATTCATACAATTTCAATCCTTTCGGTTATGGTAACGGGTGAACCGTATTTGAACCCATCATACCCAACTATTGTTGACATCTGTCTGTCAGGGTTTCTGAACAAATTTTTTTAATTCTTTTTGGATCTACGAAAGTTATTCCTTTAATTCCACATTTTAGGTGGTCATATCTTGATTTTCCAAGTACAATGTTAAGCAATCCAGAATAGGAAAGGTGGAGGTTGTAGTATGATGACGAGTGGATCTGCTGCGGGTGGTGTTATTTTTGGGATCATTCCCATCTTGATGTTTCTTGTTAATGTGGGTTGCTCGGGCTAGGGATTTATTTGCTCATTCTACTCATTCGATTGGCCAAGCGGGGGATTGAATTGCTTGATTTGCAGATTGCGGAGAAGAGACGCACCGGACGCGATGATCTCAATCGTGGAGATCAAGGCGGTAATGAGTTTCTGTAAGAGATCACATCAAATATCGGAGGTCGATTGAAGATGTACGAAATATTGGGTCCACAGGATGAGGTGCACATCATGACCTATCGAATATCGAAGAAATATTGAATATCGTATAATTCCTACCGATCCAACACAAAGAACCTTCGTCCCTCTTCACATCGGGGCGGAGGTTCTTCACTTCCCATTGTAATTTTATTCGTCCAACGCTACTTACTCATCGGTACATTCGAAGAATTGCGAATGATCAGCTCGGAATCGAGCACAAATACGCGCTTCTCTGGATAAGTATCCTCATTCATCTGGTCAATCAATTTCTCAACGAGCAGTGCACCCATCGTATATTTCGGCTGATTTACCGTACTGAGCGTCGGAGTGATATATTTGCTAATCCGGTTATTATCGACGCCGACAACGGCGAGCTGCGTTGGAATGGTGAGACCGACTTCGGCGCAAGCTCGATAGACACCCAGTGCCATTTCATCGTTGGCAGAGTACACGGCCGTGAACTGCAATTTCTTCTCGAATAAGCGCATCATCGCTTCATAGCCGCCGACTTCGTTAAAGTTCCCGTTCTCGACGAGCTCGGGGCGGAATGGAATATGGTGATCTCGAAGGGCTTTCAAGTAACCTTCGAGTCGTTCGTAGCTATCGATCGCCGTCGGATAGCCGCTGAGGAACACGATATCCTGATGGCCTCCCTCGAGCAGATGTTCGACCACCGTACGAGAGAACTTCACATTATCTGTATAAATGCAAGGGATACGGTCATGCTCCACATGCCGACCGATGACTGCGATGAAGTAACCCTTGTCAGCGATTTGGAACAGCTGCTCGTCCGCTATGGATGGCGCCACCATAATGAGACCGTCAACCGTACGGTTCATGATCAGATTCAGATACTCCATTTCCTTCTCCGCCTGGTTCTCGGCATCACAGATGATGACGTTGTAATTACTGGCATAAGCCATATTCTCGATTCCTTTAATGATTTCCGTAAAATAGGACGTATTAATATCCGGTACGATGACCCCGATCATCCGTGTTTTCTGAGAGCGCAAATTTTTGGCTGCAGCATTCGGGTGGTAACCCAGCTCATCGATCGCGGTCATCACTTTGTTCTTCGTTTTTTCTGATACGGTGCTGGTTTGATTTAGAACTCTAGAGACCGTAGCGGGTGATACACCAGCCTTTTTAGCGACATCAATGATCTTTGCATCCATAAACGCACTTCCTCACAATTCCGATTTATTTTATGTTTGACAAACAAGTCATACTGTTATTATAATACAAAATGAAATCGATTTCAATATAGCCCTCAATCAGACATATGCTTCGAGGAATAAGGGGTATTTATATGAGTTGAACTTCACTTTTACGACAAAATGAAATCGATTTCACATATTACATATTGAATGATAACAGATGAGAAGGGGAGGAAAGATGGATGTCCGGATTTATTGCGGAGCTGCGTAAGAACAAAATATTATTTTTGATGATTGCCCCCGTACTGGTTTTTTTCGTCGTGTTCAGCTATTTCCCGATGGTCGGAGTCTACTATGCTTTTACCAATTACAATTTTGATGGCGGTTTATTCGGCAGTCCTTTCGTCGGCATGCAGAACTTCAAGTTTCTGTATGAATCCGGGGCACTGTTCTCACTGACCAAGAATACGGTTTTGTATAATTTAGCGTTTATTTTCATCGGGAATTTGCTTCAGATCGTCTGTGCGATCTTCCTTAGCGAGCTGACAGGGAAATGGTTCAAAAAGACGACGCAATCGATTATGTTTCTGCCATTCTTCATCTCATTTGTGCTCGTGGGGGCTTTTGTCTTCAATTTGTTCAACACCGAGACGGGCGTCATCAATGCGCTGTTGAAACAGCTTGGGATGCATACCTATGACTTCTATATGAATACCGAACCTTGGAAATATATTATTGTGTTCTTCAACGTCTGGAAAGGGCTAGGCTACGGTACGGTCATTTACTTGGCTGCGATTATGAGCATCAGTGATGAATACCATGAAGCTGCGAAAATTGATGGCGCGAATATTTTCCACCGGATTCGATATATCACGATCCCCATGCTCGTACCGACCTTTATCTTGCTAATCTTGCTTAGCTTAGGCGGCATTCTCAAAGGCCAATTCGACCTTTTCTATCAGATCATTGGCAGTAACGGTATGCTCTATGAGACGACGGATATTATCGATACCTATGTGTATCGCTCACTCGCCGTCAACTTTGATATTGGCATGGGTACAGCGGCGGGGTTATACCAATCCTTCTTCGGATTCGTGCTGATTATGAGTGTGAACTGGATTATCAAAAAAACACGCGAAGACTACGCGTTATTCTAGGAGGTGCACGATGAAAATTCGTACAGAGCGATCGACCTTGCTCTTCAATATCGTTGGATATGTCGTAATTAGTATCTTGAGCCTTCTATGTCTGCTTCCGTTCTGGCTTATTATATCCGGATCCTTCTCGTCTGAGGCGGAGATTGTGCGGGATGGATTTAAGATTTTCCCATCTGAATTCACGTTCAGCGCATATCAATCGGTCTTCAGCAACCCACAGCAAATTTTCAAAGCATACCTTGTCTCGATCAGTCTTACCGCAGTGGGTACGCTACTGGGATTATTCTTCATCTCCATGGCGGGTTACGTGCTCTCTCGCAAAGATTTCAAATACCGCAACTCGTTGGCCTTCTTCATCTACTTCACCACCTTATTCAGTGGCGGCATGATCCCATGGTATATCTTGATTGTGAAATATTTGGACTGGAAAGACAGTTATCTCGCTTTATTGGTCCCGATGATGATTGGCGCTTGGAATATCATTTTAATGAAAAATTTCATGAAATCGATTCCAGAGTCCATTGTTGAGTCGGCCAAAATTGACGGCGCAGGCGAGTTCACGATCTATTCGAAGCTCGTTCTTCCGCTATCCACACCGGGGCTTGCGACGATCGGCTTGTTCTTGGGGCTTGCTTACTGGAATGACTGGTTCTCTGCGAACATTTTCATTACGACGGAAGCCAAATATCCACTGCAATTTCTGCTCTACAAAATTCTAGCAAGTGCAGCGGTCTTGAAGACGAGTGTAGCTGCGAACTTATCGGCTGATTTCAAGCCTCCTACCGAATCGCTCAAGATGGCGGTCGCGATTGTCGTAACAGGTCCGATTATTTTCTTGTATCCGTTCCTGCAGCGTTATTTTGTCAAAGGCTTAACGATTGGCGCAGTGAAAGGTTAATCCCGGGCATCCGGCTAACATATCAAATCTATATCTATTGGGGGCGTTCGAAATGAAGCAAGGACTGACGAAGATGTTGTCTGTGTTCTTAATGGTTTCTTTCATGACAGGGATTCTAGCAGCATGCGGTGGCGGTAGCGGTGATGATGCAGCAACGAAAGCTGCAGCGCCGAAGACGGAATCGGGCAAGCCGGATATTTCGAAGAAAGTTGAACTGAACTGGTATCTCGTTGGGGATGCGGACAAAGACAGCCCGCAGGTTATTGAGAAGTGGAACCAGATGCTCGCAAAAGATCTGAATACAACCGTTAAATTGAATTTCATGACGTGGAATGATTGGCAGACCAAATACAATCTGTTGTTCGCATCGGGTGAGAAAATCGATATGGTCTTTGCCTCTTCGTGGTCGGATTTCTTCAAATTATCGAAGCAGGGCGCTTTCCTAGATCTGAAGGATCTGCTGCCTACATACGCACCAGAGACATGGAAGACCGTACCTGAACAAGATTGGAAGGATGTAACCGTCCAAGGCAAAATTCTAGCGGTGCCAAGCACATACCCCGAGTACACACCAGACGGGATCGTCTATCGCGATGACTGGAGACAAGAGCTCAATCTCCCAGAAATCAAAGATTTGGATACGATGGAGCAGTATTATGAAGGCGTGAAGAACGGGAAAAAGATTACGCCGATCAACGGTAAAGCGTGGAATGAGGTCAATACCTTGTTCCATTACTACAATGACTTTAAAAATATTGGCGGGGACAGCGGTATCATCGTAGCAAAATCGTATGATACGCCGCGTGATGTCGTTGCTTATCCATTCACAGATGAATTCGTCACCTTTGTGAAGCGCATGAAGACATGGGCCGATAAAGGCTTCTGGACTTCCAGTACGCTCGCGTCTCAACAAGAAGCAGGCGATTTCATCAAGGCAGGTACAGGAGCAGCTTATTGGAGGAATGCACCGGGAGCATCCGGCTTTATTATGGATGTGAAGAAAACTAATCCGAATATCAAGCTAGCGTACTTCCCATTCACGCACTTCCACAATTATGTTGTTCCGAACCTTGGTATCAATAACGGAATGGCGATTCCGAAGAGTGCAGCGAACCCAGAGCGCTCGCTGATGGTACTCGAGAAGCTTCGTAACGATCCAGAGTATTACAACCTGATGACGTATGGTATTAAAGGCCGTAACTACGATTTCACCGAAGACGGTTCAATTGTATCGCCAGCACCGGGTCAAGATCCAGCGAAAGTGAAAGGTTATGGTATCGCGAGCTGGGGTTGGAGAAATATCAAAAATGAACATCCAGCTAAAGACAGATGGGAAGGCGAAGCTAAGCTTATTGAGGAATTTAAGGCGATTAGCAAGCCGGATATTTTCGCGCCCATCTTGATGGATTATCAGCCGGTGAAATCGCAGCTTGCTGCAGTGAACCAGGTGTTCCAGCAATACGGTCAGCCGCTTATGATGGGATTGGTTCCCGACGTGGATGCAGCGATTGAGACCTATCGCAATAAGCTGAAGACGGCAGGCGTAGATACGGTGCTAGATTATGTAACGAAACAAGTTGCGACTTACGCGGATGAAAAAGGATTGAAATAGTCTTCTGAAGGAGAATCACGCTCATGAAACGGGTAGATGTATGGGAGACAACGATTGACCAGCAGAATCTTCTGGCGGTACAGCCGCAAATCCAGATGTTAGACGCATCTGTGGTTGTTGAAGCGTCGATCACGATTCATGTGAATGCACAGGAGAAGTATCAGATTATGGACGGGTTCGGAGCATCCTTCACGGATGCTTCCGCATACCTGGTGTATAACAAGTTGGAGCAAGGCGCACGTGAACGTCTGATGCAGCAATTGTTCAATGCGGAAGAAGGAATCGGCATAAGTCTGCTGCGGCAGCCAATGGGGGCGAGCGATTTCGCTTCGGTACTGTACAGCTATAATGATCTGCCAGCAGGCAGTCAGGATATGACGCTTCAGCATTTCTCAATCGAACATGATCGGGCGTATATTATTCCGCTCCTTCAAGAAGCGCTGCGAATCAATCCGCAGCTCAAAATTATGGCTTCCCCGTGGAGCCCGCCGGGTTGGATGAAGACGTCCGGACAGATGATCGGCGGGACCCTGAAGACGGAATGCTACGACACGTATGCAGCATATTTCGTTCAATTCATTCAAGCGTACGAGCGCGAAGGCATTCCCATCTATGCTGTCACGATACAGAATGAACCGGGCTATGAACCAAAGGAATACTCGGGGATGATCCTGAAACCTGAGGAAGAGCGAGACTTCATCGCACACCATCTCGGTCCCGCTTTCGAGCGTGAAGGGATATCGGCATTAATTCTATGCTATGACCATAATTGGGATGTGCCGGAGCATCCGCTTACAGTGCTTCATGATCCTGTGGCAAGACGTTATATTGCAGGCTCTGCATGGCATTGCTATGGCGGGGCGCATGAGGCGATGTCAATGGTAAGGGATGCTTACCCGGACAAAGGTATCTGGTTCACCGAAGCGTCCGGCGGTGCATGGGTTCCTCCGTTCCGGGAGGCATTCTTGGATCAGATGAAACATGTGATCCGCAGCACGCGGAACTGGTCCAAGTCGGTCGTATGGTGGAACATTGCGCTCGATGAGCATAATGGTCCAACCGTGTTATCGAACAGTACCTGCCGAGGACTTGTGGGCATTCATCAACAAACCGGAGAAATTACGGTTCATTTAGACTACTGTACGTTGGGTCATATTAGTAAGTTCGTCGTTCCAGGGGCGGTACGTATCGGCTCGGACACGGTCGTCGATATCGTGGAGACGGTAGCATTCCGTAATCCAGATGGTTCGACGGTGCTGATCGTATCGAATCGAACAGCTGAGGAACAGACCTTCCAGATCAAGGTGGATGGTGCCTCATTCATTTATTCGCTTTCCGACGAAGGTGCCGTCACGTTCAAATGGTAGATGGAATCGACGAGGGTTAGAATTCGCAGACAGACGATACCTACAACAAAGGAGATGTATGCCAATGACGGTTCTAAAAACTTATCTCACATCCAAAGATTCAGATGCGCGCCTCCAAGAGCAGAATACGGCGGTGGTATCACAGCGCCAAGCAGGCCAATCCGCAGATTTGGAGTTAGATCCTACGGTCAGATATCAAGAAATCCTGGGGTTCGGCGGTGCATTCACCGAAGCTGCAGCTTACACACTGTCCCGTATGAGCGAGGAGAAAAGAGCGGAAGCTCTTCGCAGCTATTATGATCAGGAGAATGGACTGGGCTACACGATTGGGCGTGTGCACATTCATAGCTGTGATTTTGCATTGGAGAATTACACGTATGTCGAGGATCATGACACGGAATTGAAGACCTTCGATATATCGCGTGATCACAAGTGGGTTCTTCCGCTCGTACAAGATGCGGCGAATGTCAAAGGCAGTCCATTCACGATGCTCGCCTCCCCTTGGAGTCCACCTGCTTGGATGAAGACAAACGGGGAGATGAATCACGGCGGTCATCTGAAGCCAGAGTATGCTGAGGTGTGGGCGCGGTACTACACAAAATTCATTCGTGCATATGAAGCCGAAGGGGTGCCCATCTGGGGAATAACCGTTCAGAATGAGCCGGATGCGGTTCAAATTTGGGATTCCTGCATCTATTCCGCAGAACAGGAGCGTGATTTCATTAAGAATCACCTCGGTCCTGTGATGCATGCGGAAGGATTGCAGGACGTGAACATCCTCTTCTGGGATCACAATCGTGATATTATCGTGGAACGTGCATCGGTGGTGCTCTCAGACTCGGAAGCAGCGAAATATATATGGGGTACTGGGCTCCACTGGTATGTTAGTGAGGCATTCGAGCATGTCGGCAAGGTCCATGAGCTGTTCCCTGACAAACATTTGTTGTTCACGGAAGGCTGCCAAGAGGGCGGCGTGAAGCTTGGTGAATGGTTCACAGGTGAACGTTATGGGCGTAACATGATCGGAGACCTGAACAATTGGACAGAGGGCTATCTCGATTGGAATATCGTGCTTGATGAGACAGGTGGACCGAATCATGTCAACAACTTATGCGATGCGCCGATTATCGCGGACACGGTGACAGACACCCTTCACTATAATAGCTCGTTCTATTATATCGGGCATTTCAGCAAATTTATTCGACCGGGAGCTGTACGGATCGGATTGCAGGCAGATCAGAACCCAGAGGGTGTATACGCGACGGCATTCCTGAACCCGGATGGCCGTATCGCAGTCGTCGTTATGAATGAATCGGATCACGACCATCCATTCACACTAGGCCATGGTGAACACATCGCTTCGCATACATTGCCAGCGCATTCCATCGCGACGTATGTCATGAAGTCCTAATTTATTTTTGAAGGATGAACAGTGTATTAGGATGCACTGTTCATCCTTTCTTTTGTGATAGGATGGATTTGGAATTCGTGGATCAATCAATGGTGTTCGTATGGGGGTATTAATTCCGTTATTTTCCAAGTACAATATTAATCAATTCGTCGGTTTGTTTGGCCTAGGCGTTTATTTGCTTATTCTACTGATTCGACTCGCCAAGCGAGGGATTCAGCTCCTAGATCTGCAGATTGCGGAGAGACAAAGAGTCTGACGCGCGGATTTCAATAAGGGAGAAAAGGATGACGTCGTATAAGGAAAGATGTCGGGGGTGGATCAGTTATGTTCAAGATTTTTGGACCGCAAGATGAGGTATTGCAATCGGTACCTTTTATACAGGATGAAGTGCAGTATACCCTAATACATACGATTACTTGCAGTGAAGATGCGATCTGCTATAAATCGCAGGATGGGCTTGTGATTTATGCGCAGACACCGGGTTATCGAGCATGGATTTGGATGAGTGACAAGCTTCGTGAAGCGGAGCGTGAGAGTCGATTGTTAGAATTGTGCGACGTATTACCAGATACGCCGATTCCGGGAATAGCTGGGGATCCGAATGTCGTAGCATTATTCTCAGCTTTGTATGCTGCGAAACATCACATTTCTCATCAACCTCGCATGGAGCTGCAAGCTTATCAATGTCCGAATGTCGTCAACCCTGAAGGTGTAGTGGGAGAGCTGCAAGTAGCATCAGCGAGGGATCTGCTGGAAGTTGCGCGATTTCTCGTGGAGTTCACCTATGATGCGTACGGGAAGACGGTTGAATTGTCATCGCAGCTGCAAGATGCTGATCGATTAATTGGATCGGGTAATTTATATGTCTGGAAGGTAGACGGCACCCCCGTATCGATGGCGAATATTGCGAGTCGAACACCACGCCACGCGCGAATTAATGCAGTCTGCACGCCACTGGCGCACCGAAAGAAAGGGTATGCGAGTGCGCTCGTCGCACAGGTGTGCCGCATTATTTTGGAGGAAGGACGTACCCCGATTTTGTACGCGGACGGGGCGAATCCTGATTCAAACCGAGTCTATCAGCATATTGGATTCCGAGTGAGCGGGAGGATTCGGGAGATCGATTTTATAAGGGAATAGAAAGAGTGAACTTGTCTTGGCTAAACGCCTTTCTTCCATCCGATGATGGACGGGGGCGTTTCTTTTCATTGTCAAATGTTTAAATCTGTGCTAATTTTGAACATAGAACCAATCATCCTATGTTTGGAGGTATTCGATTGAAATTACAGAAAGCCACTCGTGTCACATTAACCGAACAGATCGCAGCGCAGTTGGATCAATTGATTCAATCTGGTGCGTGGCCTGTAGGGCAGCGAATTCCTGCAGAACCGGAACTGGTAGAACAGCTCGGTGTTAGTCGCAATACGGTACGTGAAGCGGTCAAAGCGTTGATTCACGCGGGATTGCTGGAAGCACGGCAAGGAGACGGAACCTATGTATGCTCGAAGAGCGATCTAGGTGCAGCGCTGAATCGACGGTTCAAGAAAGCCGATTTAATCGAAATTATTGAGGTTCGGTATGCCCTTGAACAAGAAGCTGCACGACTGGCAGCAGAACGACGGACGGAGGAAGACGTCGTCTATCTGAAGCAATGTCTCGCGAATTACTTGGATTCGAGAGGGAAGTCGCACTATATTGATGTCGATATGGAACTGCATAAAGCCATCGTTCTTGCGACGCATAACACCATTCTCATTGATCTATACGAACATATGACGGATGCTGTGATGGCGACGATTCATCAGTCAACACAGGAGGAAATTGAAGAGCAGCATGTACAGGTCCACACCCAGTTGATTCACCACATTATTAACCAGGATGCCGAAGCGGCTGTTACGACCCTTCGTCATTTACTTCGAATTTCGGAAAGTGTCATTTAGACCGTTCGATATATAGATAGGAGTATTCATATGAGTTCACGCACAAGAAATTTGACCTTATTATTTGTATGTATTCTATTGGTTGCTGCAAATCTGCGAGCACCGATTACAGGGCTCGGTCCTGTTGTAGGATTGATTCGAGAGGATACGGGACTATCTGGCACGGTTATCGGATTGCTCACGACGCTGACCTTGATTGCCTTTGCCGTTCTATCCCCACTCGTCCCAGCAATTGCAAGACGGTTAGGGATGGAATTGACATTAGTCGTCAGTCTGTTCGTATTGTTGATTGGCGTTATCGTTCGTTCTTTGCCGTCGGCTGTCTCCTTATTCCTCGGAACGGCCTTATTGGGTCTTGCGATTGCCGTCGGGAATGTGCTCGTCCCTACGATGATTAAGCGAGACTTTCCTAAGAAGGTAGGGCTTATGACGGGAATTTACTCTTCCTTTATGAATTTATGGGCAGCGATCGCTTCAGGTCTTGCAATTCCGCTCGCGGAAGGCGCTAACCTCGGATGGCGAGGAGCGCTAGCCATATGGGGTGTCCTTACGGTCATAGCGTTGATCGCCTGGTTGCCGCAGCTTCGTCATCGGCAGGTTCCGCAGCAAGGCAGCCACAATGCCAAGGGTCCCCGTATTAATCTATGGCGCTCAGGACTTGCGTGGTACGTGACCTTGTTCATGGGGGTCCAATCGTTCTTCTTCTACGTGAATATTACGTGGCTCCCTGAAATTCTACATGCCCAAGGGATGAGTACGGAATCTGCGGGTTGGATGATGTTCTTACTGCAGCTCGTGAGTCTCCCGGCGTCCTTCTTGACGCCAATCATTGCAGCACGATTGAAGAGCCAACGGATCATTGCATTTCTCGTGGCTGCGGGATTTGGTATCGGATACGTATTACTGCTTATGGGGGGCTTGATCCTCAGTGTCGTAGGTACGAGTCTGATCGGGATTGCCGGCGGAGCTGGCTTCAGCCTAGCGGTCATGTTCTTCGCACTGCGTACACGTACTGTACAGGAATCGGCCGAAATGTCGGGCATGGCCCAGTCCGTAGGGTATTTTATTGCTGCGATTGGTCCGATGCTGTTCGGCTTGCTCCATGATCTTACCCAGAGCTGGACAGTCACGTATATCACGCTTTTCGTCATGGTGGCGATATTCGCAGTGCTTGGCTTCGGAGCGGGCAAGAACGCCTATGTTGTGGCAGCGCCGCAATCCAGCACGGCAGATACAGCTGTTCGTCCGCAGAAGACATCGTAATATCATAATAGGGTATGAAAAACCTCCGTCTCTAGACCGAGGTTTTTTCCTTTTACAGTCTGATTCTAATCCCAAGAAAAGATTGTACAATAGTAATACTGAAGACGGATTATGAGATAGAATAGGTGGGATGAGTAGATGATGCAATGGATGCATCCTTTGATGGCGTTTATGACGAGGCGGTTCGGGGGCCTTCAAGAGATAGATTACCAATGGCCTTCGCCGCAATTTCCAGTGATTAGTATCCGAAGTAATGCGAATCAGCACCGGAGTGGATTTGCTCCGCGTCCTAAGGTTGCGATCGGCTTGATTGCGATTGGCGACATTGCCGTGGGTCTAATCGCGTGCGGTGCAATTAGCTTCGGCATCCTGTCCTTCGGTGCAGTTGCACTCGGGATTTGGCTGGCACTAGGAGCCGTTGCGATGAGTGGTTCGCTCGCGGCTGGTGCCGTGGCGATTGCTTCCGGCATATCCGTTGGCGCCGTCGCGATTGGGGAATGGGCATTAGGCGCGGTTGCGATTGCCGAGAAAGCACTGGGGGTCGTCAGTATTGGTGAATGGGCTTTTGGAATCGTGGCGATTGGTGCGCATGGGTTCGGTCTTATTCCGATTATCGGGGATTTGTTCGAGTGGTTCTTCAATTTGTTCTAAGGCTAGATCATTCGCTATAATGGAATGGATAGGGAAATCCTGGTTCAAGGACCTATCGGGCCAGCCGATAAGCTCTAATCATTCATAGCGGAGGCGAGAGAGATGTTAGTTGTAACGAATACGATTCGGATCAAAGAAGGATTCGGCAGTAAAATCGCAGAGCGATTCGCACAAGCGAAAGGTGTACAGGCGATGCCTGGTTTTGTACGGATGGAAGCGTGGCTCGGTGCCGGACAAGAAGGCGAAGAAGAACTGAAGGTCTGCACCGTGTGGGAGAATGAAGAGGCATTCAAGAACTGGACATCCAGTGAGGCATTCCGTGAATCTCACCGCGGTGCTGGGGATAGTAAGGAATACATGCTCGGTGCTTCGCTGAATAAATACCAGATGGTTGTTAGTCACAATGCATAGCAGAGGAGGGGACCGATTGAGGTCTCCTTTTTTTCAAAATATAAGAATTTATAAGTTTCACAAATAAACTGTTTTTCTTATATTTCTCGCTTAAACGCTTCCCGTCCTTACAAGGACGACGAAGTCGTTTATGCTTGTCGATGGAGGTATGACGCTGCAACGCCTTAATCCACCTTGGCACCATAAGCACGTAGAAATTGAGCTGCCTGCGTAAAGTCCATGCGCGCACCCTTGACCTCCATGGACTTGAAATCAACACCATCCATTACGGCGCCACGAAGATCTGCTCCTTGCAGATTGGTTTTGGCCAAATGCGCTCGGGTGAGATCGCAGTCTCGAAGATTCGCTTTCTCCAGGTTCGCGCCGTAGAAGTCCGTCTCGACAAATCGAATGTCACGCAAGTCTTGCTTGGCGAGTCGGGTGTATCGAAGATTGGTATAGGACCAGTCGCCTTTCTCCAGCGTGATGCCGTCCATCTGGGTCTTGGAGAAGTCGGACCCGACCAGCTTGCAGTTCGTAAATTTGGCCACGAAGAGGTTCGCCTCATTGAAATTGCAGTTCTCAAAAGCCGTGTCGGTGTGGATTGAACCATTGAGCTGCGCGCCGTGAAAGTTGCATTCGATGAATCGGCAACCGGTCGTCGTGAATTCCTCCAAGGAGGTACCCTGGAACTTACAGCGTTCGAATGTGCAGCGAATCAGTTCGCCGAACCGTAAATCCCGACCGCTAAAGATGACTTCTTGAAAATGTTCGTCGACATACTGATACATGGAATCCCTCCTTATGTTGCTTATTTAATGACAAGTCCTAAGAGTCCGGCAAAAGAGGAAGCATGCTTCGGTGCGATGATACATCCTCTCAAATCCTCAATTTCCACGGCCAAACTGCTGAATTCACAGCTGCTTAAATCAACCCCCTCCAGCTTGGTGCCGGAAAATATGGCTTGATCGATGTGACATTCGTCGAATGCAGTTTTGATCATGGTGGACTGCCAATAGTCAGCCTGCTTGAAGGAACTCTCCTCGAACACAACCTGCTTGAACTTCGCTTGCCGGAAATTCGCATAATCGCCAATGCAGCGCTGGAACCTCACATTCTGGAAGCGGGTTCCGGTGAAGTCCGTCCCCATCAGCTTGCAATTCACGAACAAGCTCCGATGAATGAAGGCATCGGTCAGGTTGACGTTGGAGAGGTCACAGGATTCGAAAATCACGTCCGTAATCTCCATCATGGTCAGCGTTGACGTTGTGATCGTAACGTTCTTGAAGTGGACTTTCTCGAACGAAACCCTACTTGCATCCTGCTCCTCTATGGTGAGGTCGGATAGTACCCCAAGATGATATTCGTCCTTCGAACACAAGGTGAATATCGGGGGCAGTTCTGGGAGTTCTGCTGGGATTTTCGGTGCATCGATCTTCATCTCTCTTACGTACCTCCGATCTTTAGTGAATACCGTAACGTTCGCTCAAAGTCTTCGCCATCGCATGCACGACATCCGGGGAAGGAAGGGATAACGTAGAAGAAGCCATCTGCATGCCTTCCTTCGTCTGAAGGCTGCGAATGACTTGCTTCACCGCATCGGTGAACACGCGTGACGCATCTGCGCCAATGGTGGTCAGCTCTTGAAGACTAGCTGTACTCGATGCTTCCACGAGCGGGAAATCCAGCTGTGCAGGGTCGCCGCCGACCGTGGCACGATCGTAGAATCCGCGTGTCAGCTGTGTACGCGCTTGTCCACTTCCTTCCGCAATGACGAATGCCTGTACGATGTAAGCATGCGACTGTCGGCGCTGAGCAATGCCGCAGAACTTACGCCCATCGATACTAAGGTCGAAATCGCCTGGGCAGAAGGCACCTTGGATTTCCCCTTTTTCTACAAGTGCGCCAGTTGCTTGAAGAGCTTCACGGATCAGAGCATACATTTGTTCGAAATCGTTATGGAAGTGGCGTTCCGTCTCTGCGGTCTTTGGCAAGATCAGCGAAATATTGATGACACCAAGATCGAGCGGCACGGCTGCACCGCCCGTATTGCGTACCGCAGTCGAACGGCCTTGATCTTCAAGCCAAGCCCACGCGTCCGCCACCTGCGGCAATCGGCTGTCTCGCAGACCGAGCACGAAGGCGTTCGGATGGCGCCACAGATGGCAGATGGCAGGGCCGCCGCGTCCGGTCTGTCGGCATAAGATCTCATCCAGCGCGAAAGGATACAGCACGTTCGGTTCATTCAAGTCATTCGTTCGATCCAGCAGCAGCATGTTGCGTAGTCCGTCTAGCGGGTTGATCGTCATGGCAGAGGGAGCTCCTTTTGAACATCGAATCATACGTTCGGTTAGTTAGTTCTATTATGGAACAAATGTACGACATTCTGCAACGATTGTGCGATTCGTAACCACCAAGATTTTCTTGTGGAAGCCAAGTTCGCTTGGTGTCTGAGAATTCCACGTCGATCCTTCTGTGCTAATTCGGATTTCATAAATTCATCCAGCTGTTCTCTGACATATATATCTGACAGTGTCATATCCAAATTCCCCCTTTACTTGAGTTCATTATGCTCTCGCCAACAGGGGAGAAAAAGAGTATAGTTTTATCAAAATATTTCCTCTTTTAACATCATATTTTCCAAATAGGGGAAAGGAGGTACCTATGCTGCCCTTAGAGAGATACGCGGTATTATACGATAAATATGCGATGCCGATCGGGAAGGGCGCGGGGGTGGAGGTCTCGCTCGATCAGTTGGCCGAAGTGCTCTACTGCACGGTTCGTAATGTGAAGTTGATTATCCGAAGGCTTGAAGATGAGGGCTGGATTACTTGGCAAGCGGGAAGAGGACGCGGGAACTTGTCACGGCTAACCTTCCAAGTAGACAAAGACAGTCTACTACTGCAATTGTCGCAAGAGCGTGCGGAGCTGGGCGAATATAAACAAGCTTTTGATATGCTGCATACGTATAGTGATGGGACACAAGTGCTCAGTAAATTTGTCGATTGGCTCGACAGCCAATTTGGCTATAAGACGGAATCATGGGCGGGCAAGCCGCAAGCAGACATTTTGCGAATACCGAGCTATTATCAGATCCAGACGCTCGACCCGGCTGAACTCGTCTACGCTTTTGATAGTCATATGATTCGTCAGCTGTTCGACCAGCTCGTCTATTACAGCGAGGAATATAAGCGATACATGCCCTCCATCGCACACGCTTGGGAGCATAATGAGGATGCAAGTATTTGGACGTTTTATTTGCGCAAAGGGATTCTGTTCCACAACGGGCGCGAGTTAACGGCCGAAGATGTGGTCTTCTCGATGACGAGGCTGTCGGAGCGTAATAAAATCCAGAGCTGGATGCTGCGTACACTAGACCGAGCTGAAGCCCTGGGGTCTTATGTGGTTCGGATTCATCTCACTAGGCCGCATTGGTTGTTCCTGCGCATCCTCTGCTCAGCTTCCTTGTCCATTGTACCGTATGACTTCGGAGGGTTGACGGAAGAGGAATTCTGGTCTTTACCCATCGGGACAGGGCCGTTTCGGTTGAAGGAATGGAGCGAGAACCAATTTGTCTTAGAAGCGCATACGAGCTATTTCCAAGGCCGTCCGCATTTGGACGGCGTGATGTTGGCCTATGTGCCGAGGGAAGCTGCTCCGCGTACGAAGTCGAACAAGTGGCAGAAACTGCTCTACGGTCAGGATTCACTCCATCAAGAACCTAACGATGCATGGACGAAGGTTGAGTTGCTGCCTCGTGGTTGCAGTCTGGTGGTATGGAACATGCGCAAGCAAGGGCCGCAGCGGTCCATTGCGTTCCGTCGAGCGATGAATGCCATAATCGACAGGCAGCGGATGCTCGAGGAGCTGGGAGATAACTGGGTATATCCTGCCTATGGGTTCTACCCGAATGAGCAGACACCGCATGAGGGGGATCCATACGACCCCGATTATGCTCAGGTATTGTTGGCTGAGGCGGGATATGATGGTACGCCGATCACACTCATGACGCATGAGGGTCATGAGAAGGAAGTGCATTGGATCCAGCAGCATTGCGCGGCATACGGGATCGAGGTGCGTATTGAAATTGCCACTTGGCAGTCCATACGTGAACCGGAGGTGATGCATACGGCTGACGGCATCTTGAGCTGTATCGTGCTTGCGGAGGATGAAGTCTGCCTTCTTGAGATGTATGAGCAAGACGGGGGCTCTATCAAAGAATTTATGTTGCCTGAATTCCATCCTTGGGTACGGGAACGCATTGAGCAAGTATTGTCTACGCCGGATGAGACGGAGCGACGTGCTCGTCTATCTGCTATAGAGCGGCGTGCACGGGATGATGGCTTTATTCTGTTCTTATTGCATAATAAAATGGGTACCCATTCCCATCCAAGTGTGCGTGGCGTTGGATTAAATTCGCTAGGGTGGGTGAATTTTAAGGATGTCTGGGTCGCGTCGACATAGGGAGCAGCAACAATTCGCATCCTAACCAAAAGAGACTATCACATCAGTGATAGCCTCTTTTGTCTTTCCCTATGTATTGATCTACAGCTTCTTTATTTTGCCTACCGTGAACTTATCTCTGCCGTTCCAATCAGGCCGTTTGGCGACATTACGGACTTGGTTCGTCTGTTCATCATATTCATAGCCGTCCTCGAGGAATAGATGCTTGACTTCCAGCTTGAATTGAAGAGCACATTCTTTGCATAGATATCCGCGGTGGATTTGATGCTCGCAGAAATAGCAGTTATATCTCAAGTTCGGATGATCGAGCGAAAACAGCTTGCCTTCATTGATATATTTAATCAGCTTGCTAATCGGCACTTCGACGGCTTCACTAAGCTCATGGAGGCTGACGTTCCGATTGTTCTTCAGGTAGGTATTGCTTCGCTCAAGCTCGGATCGAATAAATGCATAACATTCCGGGCAAAATTCCGAAAAATATTTCTGAAAAATATTCCCGCAACGCTTGCAATTATCTACGTTCAATGACATTCCCTCACCTCAATTGCT
Source organism: Paenibacillus terrigena DSM 21567 (assembly GCF_000374845.1). GTDB lineage: Bacteria > Bacillota > Bacilli > Paenibacillales > Paenibacillaceae > Paenibacillus_K > Paenibacillus_K terrigena. The sequence goes on from NZ_KB895412.1 coordinate 378,583, forward strand.
TCATGAATTACTACTAGTATACCTGTACAGATAAGTAAAAGGATATAATGGGGAGGATTCCACACATTTTGCACGATACAATTCCTGAATCATCGAGGAGGAGAGACATGCAACCTTTTACTATATCTGTTATCGGCATCCTGCGCTCAATTCCTGAGGGTAAAGTGATGACATATGGACAAGTCGCCAGGGCAGCAGGGAGTCCGCGAGCCGCAAGACAAGTCGTGCGCGTGCTGCATACCTTAAGCGGGAAGTATGATCTGCCTTGGCATCGCGTTGTGAACAAGAGCGGAGGAATTGCGCTGCAAGACGATATTTCCCGTTCTGTGCAGCAGTCATTATTGGAAGGAGAAGGAGTGCATTTCGACACGGCAGGCTGTGTGAATCTTGAACGATACCAATGGGATGAGACTTAAACTGGACAGAAGCCGGGATTGCCCGTGCAGAGCTGACGCGCGTAGAGCGGGTCTTCTTTGGTGAGGGCTTCAAAATAACTGCCGATAATGTGATTATTGCCCGGTGACCCGTTCTGGAACAGCATCGACACGGAATGGCGGACATGCGTATAGAAAATTGTCTTTTTTCGTTTCGGGAGTTTATAGATAAACGGCGGGATATGGGTGACGGCATCGACCAGATTGTTGACGCGATAGCTGCCCTTCACTAGGCGGATAAAAGCTTTGGAGAAAGCGGGGTCCCCAACGCGCGGCGATCCGAACGTATAGACCCAAGGGGTCGTGAACGGCGTATTCGAGGCGACATCGATCGCGCAGAAGGTGGCGAGTGCACCTCCCAGGCTATGCCCGGTAATGTACACGGTTTTGCCCGCAGGGAGCTTGCCCAAGAGCTCTAGAATTTGCGTGCGCGCAGAAGTGTAGATATCAGTGAATCCTTTGTGCGTAAGCCCGGCGTTGTTGACGAATTTGAAAGGGGTCTGCACCGCGATGGCGTCGGAGATCCAATCCGAAGTCGAGACGGTTCCGCGAAAAGCGATAATGAGATCGGATTCGGATTCGAGCACAAAGCCGAAGCGCTCCCATTCGCCGCGGAAGGACTTGGCCGAGATTTCCGCCGTGGTTTGGTAGCCGTAGGGGACGACGAATTGGCCATTCGGGTCATTATACTGGTTGTAGGTCTGTTCACAGACAGCCGCTAGAAAAATAGCCATTCGCACCTGAAACCCGTTCGCACTCATCGTTATCCCCACCTCTCCCTACACTATATTAGATGTGGGCGTGTGAGGTGCCTATTTTTCCATGGATTTGTGCTTCATCCAAAAACGCCAAAAACCTTAGAAAGGTCTTTGGCGTTTACGTTAGCGATCTCTATTATTCCTTCACATATGCAATCGTGCTCCGAACCGTATTAATCGGACGAACCATCTTCTCAATCTGTTCACGTTTGGATTCGAGGAATGGTGGGAGTGACAGCTTCTCACCCAGCGTTTCATACGGCTCATCCCCCATAAAACCAGGTCCATCTGTAGCGAATTCGAATAAGATTTGCGGTGCAACTCTCGCATACAATGACTCGAAAAAGAAGCGGTCAACATAGCCGGAATTCGGGAATTTATAGCTGTCCAGACGACCAATCCACTCCTTCAATACCGAACGATCCTCGACGCGGAAGGCTGCATGATGAACGGTACCATACCCTTGCTGCGCCCGTGGAAGAATCACGTTATGCTCCACGACCACTTGCGCGCCGTTGCCGCCCTCGCCAACCTCGAACAAGTAGAGCGAATCTTCTTGTGCAATTTGCTTGAACATCAGTACTTTCGTAAGGACTTCCTTGAAAAACTCCACATCCGAGACGCGTACGAAGACGGGACCTAAGCCGGTAATAGCATATTCGAGCGGGATCGGACCTTTCTGCCACGGTGTACCGGATTCCACGCCGACATTGTGCTCATCAGAGATTAGTTGGTACTGTTGATCATCGAAGTCGACGAACGATAAGGTCTGCTTGCCGAAAAGCGGCTTGATGCCTGTATGCTGTACACCGAGGCGATCGAATCGGCGTACCCAATAGTCTAATGCGGCATCGCTTGGCACGCGGAACGATGTTTTGGAGATTTCATCTGTCCCATGCTGCCCTTTTGGAATGCCCGGGAAATCGAAGAAGGTCATATCGGTTCCTGCGCTGCCTTTGTCATCGGCGAAGAATAAGTGATACGTCTGGATATCGTCTTGGTTAACGGTCTTCTTCACAAGGCGCATCCCTAATACATTGGTGAAGAAATCATAGTTCTTCTCTGCGCTGCTTGTAATGGCTGTTACGTGGTGAATGCCTTTTAATCCGTTCATGATGTCATCCTCCATTATATGTTTAATTTTTGCATTTATCTTTATATCAAATATCTTTACTTGAAGATAATATAACGCTGTTTGCTGTTCTTGTCAACTAAATCGTTGTAAAACATAAATTTCATGGAAAAGTATCACATTTCGTTGATTGAGCACCTATAAGTGTAAGCGCTTAAACTTTACAATGGAAATACAGCATACGAGGACAGACAGACGTCAATGTGCTAGCTGTTTCGGAAGTTGCAGCAGTAGAGCCGTCAAGTGGTTCGCATGAATGATCACCGAACGCACTGTCATATAAGAATTCAGACGAGGGAGGCCATGACATGGCGCAAGTTCAACCAGAGTTAGACACGGATGTAGAGGTCCGAACAACGCAGCGCAGTCCACTCCGCCGGTTTTTGCAGCAGATTGATCTGCAGATGATGGTCATACCGGGGATCCTGCTCATCATTATTTTCAGTTATATTCCAATGTACGGCGTATTGATGGCATTTCAGGACTACAGCATCTTCAAAGGGTTCGCCGCCAGTCCATGGGTAGGGCTCAAGCATTTCGAAATGTTCTTCAACTCACCGGAGTTTTTCAACGTCATGCGGAATACGCTCGTCATCAGTCTCCTGAAGCTGTGTATTGGATTCCCGGCACCGATCATCTTGGCGCTGATGCTCAATGAGGTCAGACACATGCTGTTCAAGCGTGTCGTGCAGACGATTACGTATCTGCCTCACTTTATGTCATGGGTTATTGTTGCTGGGATCGTCATGTCGCTCTTGTCGACGGATAACGGTAGTGTGAACATTCTGCTCGAGAATCTAAATTTGGTCGATGAACCGATTAATTTCCTCTCGATTCCGAAGCTGTTCTGGAGCATCCTGGTGACGACGAACGTCTGGAAAGAGATTGGGTTCGGTTCCATCGTGTACATGGCGGCAATCGCGGGTATTGATCCGCATATGTACGAAGCAGCGTCGATGGATGGTGCCAGCAAATTTAAGCAAATTTATCTAATTACGCTTCCTTCTATCATGCCTGTCGTTATTATCTTCATGATTCTAGCGATCGGGAACCTGCTGAATGCAGGTTTCGAGGATATCTTGCTGCTCGGTGTCAATCCAGTCTTGCGGGAAGTATCCGATGTCATCGAGACGTACGTGTATCGGATCGGGATTCAGAACTCACGGTACTCGTATGCCACAGCTGTCGGCTTGTTCAAAGCCATCATTAGTGTAGGAATGCTCACCATAGCGAACTACCTTGCGCGCCGATCAGGCAATAGCTTGTGGTAAGAATGAAGACATCATGGAGGTGTGTCAAGAATGAATAGACTTGGAATATCGGATCGAATCATGTACATCTTTATATACGCGTTTCTTATTTTGCTTACTTTTGTAACATTCTATCCGTTCTGGAACGCGCTGGTTATCTCTTTCAACAAAGGTATGGATACGGCGATGGGCGGCGTGACGTTCTGGCCAAGGAGCTTCTCGCTGGAGAACTATGAAGTCGTCTTCAAAGATAAACGGTTATTGAACGGCTTTGGGGTCTCGGTGTTGCGTACCATTATCGGAACCATATTGTCGATCCTGATAACGAGTATTTTCGCCTTCGGTCTATCGAAGAAAGAGTTAATGGGCCGCAAGTTTTATATGATTCTCTGTATCATTACCATGTATTTCAGCGGCGGTCTTATTCCTACTTTCTTATTGATCCGCAGCCTTGGTATGATGAACTCTTTCTGGGTATTCATTATCCCGGGACTTATCAGCGTATGGAATATGATCATCTTCAGAACCTTCTTCAATGGGCTTCCGGCAGGGTTGGAGGAATCTGCGAAGATTGACGGCTGTGGCAACTGGGGGACGTTCTTCCGCATTGTACTGCCACTCTCCGGTCCGGTTATCGCAACATTATCGTTGTTCACGGCGATCTACCATTGGAACGACTGGTTCACACCGAGTATCTACATAACCAATGAGAACCTGCTTCCGATTCAGACGATGCTGAAGCAAATTCTGAACTCGAATATTATGTCTGAGCAGATGTCCAACTTGGATGCAGCAGCGCAAAGCCAAATGTCGAAGATGCAGAGTGTAACGAGCAAATCGCTCTCGATGGCGACGATGATGGTGGCAACTTTGCCGATTATTATGGTATACCCTTTCGTACAGAAGTTCTTCGTCAAAGGGGTATTGGTAGGATCCCTGAAAGAGTAGTAAGGGATGTTCGTGAGACGTTTGAAGCATTTGCTTTGGACATAAAACCAATTTTGAAAGGGGAAACAGTCAGATGAAGAACAAGAAAAAAATGATTATGTGTGTGTTATCTGCCTTCCTAGTCGTATCTCTTCTGGCAGCGTGTGGCGGCAACGCCGATACGAAGAAACAGGCGGAAGGGTCAGGTACTACGACGAATGAGGGTACAAAGACAGAAGAGGTAACACCAGCAAGCGATAAGTATGAGCTCGGCAAAGAGCCACTCGAATTCACCTTCTACGGGCACTATGATTGGTACACGATGCCTACGTGGGGACAAGATGAAGCAACCAAATGGATTAAAGAGAATAAAAAAGTCGACATCAAAGCGATTCAATCCGGCGGTAGCGCAGCACAGAAATTGAATACCATGATTGCAACGAACGAACTCCCAGACGTGATTTGGATGGACCGCGGTCCAGATGTGGAGAAGCTGCGTCAGGCTGATATGCTCGTGCCGTTCGATGATTATCTAGATAAATATCCGAATTTGAAAACGTGGTTCGCGGAGAATGGTATGAACATGCTGCGTTCCGAGGACGGTAAATTGTATCAGTTCCCGAACTGGTATACGAGCCAACCAAATGGTAACGCAGGTTATGTTGTGAATAAGAAGATCTACACCGAGCTTGGCTCACCGAAGATCGAGACAACAGAGGATCTGTACAACTATTTGAAGCAAGTGAAAGCGAAATATCCAGATGTCATTCCATTCGAGACAGGTCTTGCGAAAGACGGTCAAGGACTTGATATCCTGTACTCCGCGTTCAAAGCGGATAACAAAGGCTATTCTGCGAAGGGCCTCATGGCCGTTCCGGTAGATGGCAAATTGTCTTCGATCTTCAAGGATGAGCCGTACCGTCAATCGATGGTCTATGCATCCAAGTTGTTCCGTGAGAAATTAATCACACAAGATGCAATGACACAAACGAAGGACCAAGAGAAAGAGAAAGTGATGACAGGACGCGTCGCTGTCTATGCGACATCCAGCCCGACAGATATTGCACAGCTGGCACAACCAGACCTTGCGAAGAAAGACCCTAACGGCGGGTACATTATGATCCCTCCAGTTCATGCTGAAGGCGTACCTGCGGATCAAGTATTCCCTGGTTCGTACAAACAATTAGGATGGAACGTATCCGTTATTACCAAAGCAGCCAAAGATCCGGAAGCAATCTTCGCATTCTTGGATTGGTATACAGGCCCAGCAGGACAATCGGTTCAAATGTGGGGACCCGAAGGTAAGTACTGGCAGGGTGTAGAGGAAGATGGCTTTACGCCGAAATTTACAGACGCTTATGTGACGGATGCAGATGGTCTCGCGAAGCTTCAAGGTGAGACGGTGAACCTGATGTGGAACGGTAACACCGTATTCCTAGATAAGACGAAAGCGAAATACGAAGCAACATTACCACTTGAGAAACGCAGCTGGGCAACTCACTGGCAAAGTACAGTAACATGGAAATCGCAATCCGATGCGACAGAACTCGTGAACTTGTCTCCAATGCCTGAGAGTGAGGAAGGTATCGCACAGCAACGGATTAATGATATTTTCATAGAGTCCAGAGCGAAAGCATTGTTCGCGAAGAGCGATGCAGAAGTGCTTGCGATTCTAGACAAAGCGGCAGCGGATGCCGACACAGCAGGATTCCCTAAACTGTTAGAGTTCGAGACGAACAAATGGCAAGAGAACTTGAAGAAAATGAGCGGCGGTAAATAAGCATGACAGAAATGAGCTAAAGCGAAGGGTATACTAATCACATTAGTATACCCTCGTTTTTGTGAATATAAGAATTTATTAGTATCACAAATAAACTGTTCTTATATTTAAATTCAAGCGCTTTAACTTTAAGAGATGGTATACTTGGTAGAGTATTTTACATAGAACTCTAATGATCGAATGGACAATCAAAGGGGGCTGCATCCATGTACAAAGTATTGCTAGCGGACGATGAAATGCTTGATTTGGAAGGGATGAAACAGTTTATCCCTTGGTCAGAGCTGGGGATGGAAGTCGTCGGGGCCGTAAATAACGGATTCTCTGCATGCGAAGTCATGGAGAAGCAGTCCATTGATATATTAGTCACCGATATTAACATGCCGAACATGTCTGGACTTGAGCTGGCACGTCGTGCACTCGGATATAAAAGTGATTTGCGCATTTTATTCGTAAGCGGTTACCAGGATTTCCACTACGTGAAGCAGGCTTTATCCCTAAAGGCAGTTAGCTACGTATTGAAGCCGATGGATGATAACGAGTTGATTGCCTCACTGACTAGCGTGAAGCAAGCGCTGGATGAAGAGAAGCAGCGCCGTGATGCGGAGGAAACCTATCAGGATATGATCCCGATGGCGAAGAATGATCTGCTGATTCGCCTGTTCGAAGGGGAGTTGTCTTGGGGACAATCGGAGAAGCTGCAGAAGCTCGCGGTTTCCTATCGATTGAATCTGCTGCTGTGGCCGCTGCATGTTGTTGTGCTGGAGCTCGATGCTCTGGCATGGATGCCGGTTGAGCATGTGGGTGCGGCGCAGCAAGAGATGCTGAACTCGTTTCTCTATGAGATGAACGAAGTTGCCAAACGCCATGGCATGGAGCATGGATGCAAGCTGTCCAGATATCGCCTTGCGATTCTGATGCCGGATAGCGGGATACACGAATGCCTAAGTGATATGTATCGTACCGCCAAGGCGTTGTTCTCGGGTTCGATGACCGTCGGGGTTGGCGAAGCCGTTCATGGTCTGGATCAATTGAATATTTCCTATCAGCAAGCGCTGGAGGCGATTGACGGGAAAATGTTCTTCGGCAAGGGACAACGCATCGACTATGTCGATGTTCGTCGTGCACCTGCGCTGGACGATGCCCGGATCTTGGAATTCCGACTAGATGCCTTGTTCAACGCAATGTCGCACTATGAGTTGGTTCGTATTCACGATGAAATCGATAATTTGTTCTACTCGGTTAATGCGCTGCGCTCGAAGTTTACCGTCCACAACCTCGCCATGTACATGGTCTGGAAGCTGGATCAATATTTGCATACGCTGGGCGAAGATTTGTTCGAGATGTTAGGCATGCAGCTGCACAACCTGGATGTGCTCCTTCAATTCGATACGACGCTGGAAATTCGCTCTTGGTTCGTGCGCAAAGTGTTCGAGATCTCCGAAATCCTGCACCAGAAGGCAAGTTCGAAGAACAGTAAGTTGATTCGTGAGATTCTGAAAATGGTGAAAGACCAATTGCATGAAAATCTGACGCTTAAAGATATTGCGTATCAATTCTCCTTCTCCCCGAATTACTTGGGACATTTGTTCAAGGAAGAGGTCGGAAAGACCTTCAGTGAGGTTCTCATTCAGATGCGGATGGACCGGGCGCGCGAGCTGCTGAAGGACCCGGTGCTCAAGATCTATCAGATTGCGGATCAAGTGGGTTATCGGTATCTGCCTTATTTCAGTAGACAATTCAAGGATACGTTCGGGATGACACCGATGGAATATCGTAAACGCGAAGGGTAACGGGGGATAGTCGCATGCAAGTACAGACACAGAGGAAGAAATCGATGTACCTCCCGATCGGCTTCAAGCTCATGCTGACCTATATGTTGTTCATCGTGATTCCGGTCATCGTCATTGGATATGTATCGAATTCGATGTATCAGAATTCCATCCGCACGCAGACGGAGAACAATATTCAAGGCACATTGCTGCAGATTCGCGATAATATCGAATACAAGCTCGAAGATGTAAAGCGTGTCTCTTCGATGCTCTATTACGATTATTCCTTGGCAACGCAGCTACGAAGCTTCCGGGAAGGCTGGGAGAGCTATGAACGGACAACGAAGCTGGTCCTGCCGAAGTTCGATATTGCAGTCAATGCGACGGGGATGAATATCGCCATGTCCGTATTCCTTGGGAATGACTCGCTTCCGGAGGTCTATCACGGGTCCTATGAGCGAGAAAATCCCGATTTGCTCGGGCGTACTTATAATTTATATCATTTGGATCGGATTACGGAGAAGTCTTGGTACAAGGAGTTCCCTGAAGAGAAGTATGGCGAGACAATGGAGTGGCGACAGATCGAACGTGACGCCGAGTTCAACCGCATATCGCTATTGCGCCGTATGGTAGACAGCTTGGACCCCGTACGACTCAAAGAGTTCGGCTTCATGCGATTGAGCGTTCAAATTCCGGAGATTTTTAGAAGCGTCGACTTTGAGAAAATCGGAGAGGGCACCGTACTCTCGATTCGGGATGAGCACGAACGGGTGATGTATCAATCTGGGGCCTTGCCCAATCAGGTGCTTGAAGCAGAGAATCCTGCAACGCATTATCTGATGATTGAAGAACAATTAAGCAGTATCCCTTGGAAATTGGTGGCCCAGATTCCGACGACGATTATCGAACGTGATGCACATAAGATTCGGATATTCATTATGGGGGTATGCCTTGTCTGTCTGCTTGTATTTACGTTCCTCGGCGTATTCGTCTCGAAGTACTTCTCCGTACGGATTCAGAAATTCGTATCGGTGTTGAACGCCTTCCGCGAAGGAGATCTGCATAAACGCATGTCCTATCGAGGGCGAGATGAGTTCTCACAGATTGCAACGGCCTTGAACGAGATGGGTGAGAATATTGATGGGCTGATCAAGAAGGTCTATCTCACGCAGCTTCAGAAGAAGGAAGCAGAGCTCGAGATGCTGCAGTCACAGATTAATCCGCATTTTCTCTATAATACGTTGTCATCGATTAACCGGCTGGCGAAGTTCGGCGAGACGGAGAAGGTGCAGCAGACCGTACTGGAGCTTGCGAAGTTCTACCGTCTGACCCTCAATGAAGGACGGACGATGATCCCTGTGGCATCCGAGATTGAGCAAGCCAACGCGTATCTGGAGATTCAGAAGATCAAATACGGTGACCGGATGGAGATTATGTTCGATATCGATCCTGGTATTTGGCCGTACGAGACCATGAAGCTGATTCTGCAGCCATTCCTCGAAAATGTCCTGAAGCATGCATGGTGCGGGGATCGCATCCATCTGCGGATTGTCGGACAAATGGACAAGGGAGATATTCTATTCCGTGTTATCGACGATGGGATCGGCATGAAGCAAGAGCGCATCGACCAGCTATTTGGTCCTGAAGGACATATGAATGCGGGATACGGGGTTCGCAATGTCGATCAGCGGATCAAGCTGCAATATGGATCGCCTTACGGCGTATCGATCTATAGCCGCGTTGGGATCGGCACATCGGTGCAGATTCGAATCCCGGCGCAGCGAGGGAAGTCGTAATTCGATTCCTCAACGAATGATAAAAAAAGGATGATGCGCAGTGTGTTCCATACACTGCGCATCATCCTTTTTTAGTGTGCCGCCTGGATTAGATCATCAGAATCTCGCGAATCTCTTGCTCGGTTAACGCAGACAAGCCTTCATGCCCCGGTTGAATGACTTCGTCGATGAGGTTCATCTTGCGCTTCTGCAGCTCGTACATTTTATCTTCGACGGTGCCTTGGGCAACGAGGCGAATAACTTGGACGACTTTACGCTGCCCGATGCGATGCGCGCGGTCGGCCGCCTGTTGCTCCACCGCAGGATTCCACCAGAGGTCATAGAGAATAACGGTGTCGGCTCCCGTCAAATTCAGTCCGGTACCGCCTGCCTTCAGTGAAGCGAGGAAGAGGTCGCGCTCCCCGTCATTAAATCGGCGGCAGAGCTCTACGCGCTCCACGGCTGGCGTCTGGCCATCCAGATAGAAATACGGTATCTCTTGATGGGACAGCTTTCTGCCGATCATCCCGAGCATTTCAGTGAACTGGGAGAAGATGAGCAGACGTCTCCCCGTACCCCTACATTCTTCGATCATCTCGAAGAGCTGCTCGAATTTGGCGGAGCTCCCTTCGTAGCCCTCCATGAACAGTGCAGGGTGGCAGCAGATTTGGCGCAATCTCGTTAGACCGGCCAGAATCCGAATGCGGGTCTTGTAGAAGTCCTTCTCAGCGAGGTGCTTCAATGTTTCTTGCTGCAGCTCCGCCAAGAACGAAGCGTACAGCTTCTTCTGTTCCGGGAGCAGTTCGGATGCTTGTGTCGATTCAATCTTCGCAGGCAGCTCTTTCAGCACATCGGATTTCAACCGTCGCAGCAAGAATGGGCGAACGCGCTTCGCAATGGTGTCTCGAGATAAATCCCCGAAGGCTTTGAGTCCTGGCAACAGATCCGGAAACACGGCGCTGAAGATGGACCATAACTCTTCCAGCGTATTCTCGATTGGCGTACCCGTCAGTGCGAAGCGATAGCGGGCATCCAGCTCACGCACGGCTTGCGCCGTCTGCGTCGTATAATTCTTGAATGCTTGAGCCTCATCCAAGATGAGGGTATGGTATGAGCGCTTCGTGTAGAGCGAGACATCGCGTCGCAGCAGCGGATAGGAGGTGATGATCACGTCGACCTCTGAATCGTCAGCACGAATGATGCCACTGCGCTCCGATTTGCTGCCGTCGGCAATGATGGCTCGGATCTCTGGGGCGAACCGTTTGAGCTCATTCAGCCAGTTGTACACGAGTGACGCGGGACATATGATTAGTGCTTGCCGCTTCTCCCTTCGAATCTCGGATAAGACGGAGACGAGGAAGGTGATGCTCTGAATCGTCTTGCCCAGTCCCATATCGTCGGCTAGTATACCGCCGAAGCGGTAGTGGGCCAGTGTCTTCATCCACTGGAAGCCGTACGTCTGGTAATCCCGCAGTACCGTTGCGAGAGATTCCGGTACTGGGAAGTCCAGATGGTCCGGGTTCCGCATGTGCTCGAGCAGCTTGCGGAAGGACTTGCCCAGCTTCACGGACGAACTATGCTGCGTGGTATCCAGCAGGTGAAGTCCGCGAACGATTGGAACGCGAAGCTGTGTCCCTGTAATCTCGCTCTTCCGAATGCCGACTTCATTGATAAGATAGATTATTTCCTGGAATGCTGAACCCTCTAGCGGCATGAATGCCCCGTTCGGCATTTTATAATATTTGCGTTTATCTTCAAGTGCTTGGATGACCTTGCGTATCTCGGCATCGGAAATCCCGTCCAGTTCGAATTGGAACTCCAGCCAGTCGGTCCGTTCATCGGCATTTACCGTTATTCGCGGCGGCACACTCGGCAGGTGGAGTCTCACCTTGACTGCGGAAGTTGCGTAGACCTGCACGAGCTTCTCAAGCTCAGGCACGATCCGGTAGAGGAACTCATACTCATAATCCTCATTCTCCATATAATACCCTGCATCCGTCTTGGCGAAGGCGCTCTGCTCCAACAGGGCTAAGATGCGCTGCTCCTTCTCGCCGTCACGGATCAGAATCCGGTCGTCCCCGTGCTGCTGGCTTCGGTCTTCCAACGGATTGAAGATCATCTCTCCATAGTGGAATTCGAGGCCTGCGAGCAGCTTATCGTTTACTCGGTCAAGGAATAGCTTGGCCTTCAGCGGGGTATTGACGATTCGATCCGATATGGATTGTGCGATATGAACGGTGCCGAGCTTTCGAAGGCCGGGAACCACTTCCTCCATGAAGGATTCGATTTGCGCGCGTGGGATGTGAAGCCGCTCCTGACGAGCGGTATCGATGAGATGCCTTATTTCGGCGATGCGTCTGGCCTCAAGCGGCTGCATCTTCAATAGCTTCCCATCATACAAGAGTACATTGTAATCTTCCAGAACCGTAAGTTCGTCGAATCCTTGAATGTCGAGCTCGCAGCCTTCACCCGGTCCTTCGCCAAAAGAGAATCGGAGCGGAACCGGTTCATTCGAAAGCTCGATTCCTTCGTAGATTCTGCCCTCATGTTCAAGCTTAACGGAAGTTGCCAATTGCAAGAGGGATTGCAGCCTCTCCCACGAGAAGGGAGGGATCAAGATTGTTCGGCTATCGCTGGTTGGTCTGGTCGGTGTCGAAGAGATGAGCGTGCGCTCCTGATACAGCTTGTCTTGATTGTGGATGCGAATCAGCTCATGAAGGACCGCGTCATCATCTTTCGAGAATCTATACTGGGTGGGGTTATAGGTAAAATGTTTGGTGAATTCGTAGGATGCCCCACGCTCAATGTGTTCGAGGAATTCACGAATGCGCTGCACCATATAGAGTCGTTGAGGCCCTACTTTTAACTCGATACCGAACATAAACTTGCGAGCACCATAAGGGATCAGTCGGCAATGAAATTCGACTTCCAGTAGAGTTCTTGCATCAAGGAATGTCCCTGTCGCACTTGACCGAACCGGCTTGTCGCGGAACAATCCCAGCATGTTCTGCATGAATTGCTGATCGCGTGCTACGGTTTCAGAACCCCTTGGCATCAGAGTTCCGGTCGGCGCTGAGTCAATGCCGTGAAGAATATCATGAATTTGAATCAGGACCGCGGCTGCATGTTTGCAATAGTGATCATAGGAGTAGAAAGCAAGACAGCTGCACTCCGCATCAATTTCCCCGCTTGGTTCGATCTCGACCGTCACCTGATACGCACTGTTGCCTTGGACGGTGGCCGAATAATAAGGGGTTAGCGGATATTTGTTAACGAACTGCACTTTACCAGCTAGGCTGTAGGCTTCACCCCGCTCATAAGCAGACTCGCCGCATAATGCTCGAATTCGCTTCAGGGTCAACGGTACTTGCATCGCGAATAAATCCTTTCTCTATCTGAAATGATGGTGTATTTGAACATAATTAGATCCATCATAACAGAAAATACCGACTGCATGCTGCAGTCGGTATTTTCAATTCGAACGAGGTTGTTTAGGCGGAGTGTCCTTGGCTCGAGGTGTGTGCTAGTTCCTTCATTTGTTCAGGGTAACCATACGCGCCGTGTTCACTAAGATCGAGACCGATCGTCTCTTCCTCTTCCGTCACGCGAATGCCGATGGTTACTTTCATCAAGTAGAGGACCAGATAAGATACGACGAACGTAAATGCTGCACATACGATGACGCCGAGCGCTTGAACCCCTAATTGCTCGAATCCGCCGCCATAGAACAATCCGGCTTTACCAACGCCGACCTTGGCAGCCAGTTCAGGTGTAGCGAAGAAACCATTAGCGAGTGTGCCCCATACGCCGGCCATGCCGTGCGCTGACATCGCGTAGATCGGATCATCCATCCGAAGACGCTCGAACAGACGCATGCTAAGGAAGACGACAATCCCTGCGATCAAACCGATTACAATAGCGGCCCAAGATTCGACGAACGCGCAGGAAGCGGTTATTGCGACGAGACCAGCGAGTGCGCCGTTCAGCATAACGGAGATATCTGCTTTTCCCGTAACCATCCAGGAGATTAAGAGTGCAGCTACTGCACCTGCTGCAGCACCGAGCTGTGTGTTGATGGCGATGAATCCGAAGAAGCTTCCATCGCCTGCTGCAATCGTACTGCCTGCATTGAATCCGAACCAGCCTACCCAGAGGAGCATGACGCCAAGCGTTGTGAACACTTGATTGTGCCCCATAATATTGTTCGGTTTGCCGTTCTTGTTGTATTTGCCAAGACGCGGCCCGAGCAGCATGGTCGCAGCCATCGCCGCGACAGCGCCGGTAAGATGCACGACTGTGGAGCCGGCGAAGTCTTGATCCCCATGCTTCGCAAGCCATCCGCCGCCCCAGATCCAATGCGCAATCACCGGATAGATGATGGCTGAGAAGACAATCGCGAAGATCAGATAAGCGGATAGCTTGGCGCGTTCTGCGAAGCCGCCGAATGCAACGGACATCGAGATAGTGGCAAAAGCAAGCTGGAACATAAAGTTCACGGTCGGAGCCACAATACTGCCCTCCGGTACGGACATACTGCTGAATCCGAAGTAATCTCCCCATCCGATGAAGGGATTGCCTTGAGAGCCGAAGATAAAGGCGTATCCGACGGCCCAGAATACCATAGAGACGATACCGATGGTGAAGACGGTCTTCCCGGCAATGTGACCTGCATTCTTCATTCGTGTGGAGCCGGCTTCGAGCATAATAAATCCGCTCTGCATGAATAACACTAAAATTGCACTCAACATCGTCCATACTGCATTAATCCCTAATTCCATGTCACATTACCTCTCTCCTATAATAATGTAGTCAACCCACGTTGTTCCCAAAGACGGACAATCACTTCGTATAAATGATATTATGTTCGTATCTTATTGAATATGAAACAAAATGTCAATATAACTAACATCATAATATAAAGTATTATCTCATTAGTGCAAATCGAACCTAATTTTAATGTGTTATAGTCCGATAAATGTGAAAATACGGGTTATCTCAACGTTATTAATGAATACATGTTATGTTTTATTACATAAAAAGGTGAATGGAGATCAATATCTATAGAAAAACCGCCATCCATAGGATGGCGGCCTAGATCGTATATGGCATGACGCAATGTTATTTGTTGGTGCTGTGCTGTTTGCCGGGCAGTTTCTTCTCTTGGCTGCCTTGGCCATTATGCTGTTTGTTCTTGCGGTCCTTCTCTTGCGTATCATGCACTTTCTCTACAAAATCACGGGTACTGTCCACAGAAATTCCTCCTTGTTCAATAGTTTGCCTTGTTAATGTAACCATTATTGGAGAAAATCATCGGGAGATCGGGTAAGCTATAGTAGATACATAATTAAAGGATGTGTTCGAATGGGAAGTTGGTTAGTTTATGCCCTTGGTTCGGCTGTGATGGCTGCGCTCGTATCCATCTTCGGGAAGATCGGATTGAAAGGGGTCGATTCGAATACTGCGACGACGATTCGTGCAGTCATTATGATGTTGTTCCTCTTAGGCGTGCTTCTGTTCCAAGGAAAGATCTCGCAGATCGGCGACGTTCTGGCGAATAAGAAGGCCATGCTCTTCATTGTGCTAAGTGGTGTGGCAGGTGCGCTCTCATGGATGTTCTACTTCATTGCGATTCAAAAAGGGGATGTCTCGAAGGTAGCGCCAATCGACAAGCTCAGTGTGGTGCTTGCCGTTGCGTTTGCCTTGTTATTTCTAGGGGAGAAGTTATCTCTATGGGGCGGTGTTGGCATAGGTCTCATTGCTATCGGTGTATTAATCACAGCCTTTGCGCCATGAGGTCATTTTGCGTTTTTTTAACTTGAAGGGGTTGTTCAAAAAGTCATCATTTGATAACGAAGTCATTCAAGAAGCATAATCGACATCGAATCTTGCGTCCACCTTCGAAGTCCGGTACTCATTTAGGTTTCGCCTAAACTCCGTTCCTCTGAAAGTTTTTCGAAGAAAAACTCGCTACGTAAGCATTATCCGAGGGTTCTCTCAACCTAAGCTTACGCTTACGATGTAAGTTTTCTTTGAAAACTTTAAGGTGCTGAAATGCCGACTTTTTGAACACGTACTTGAAGGGGATTTCTTTATAATAAGTCAAGAAGTTTCATATATTCGGACAATGGGATAGGGGATTTAAACAAAATGAGTGGTCTTGTGAATCATGAAGAAGCAATGCAGTTCATACAAACCTGTTATTACGAATGGGGGAAATCTGAAGAGGAAGCGAAGGCACGCTGGGCCAATATTGAAGCAGAGATCGCCCGGCAAGGGACATATGAACATACCGATCAAGAATTAATCTATGGAGCCAAATTAGCATGGCGGAACAGCAATCGCTGTATCGGGCGCCTGTTCTGGGATACGTTGACGGTGCTGGATGCCCGGCATGTAACCACGGAGGAAGCGGTCGCAGATGCGTTGATTCAGCATTTGCTGTTCGCGACGAATGAAGGGAAAATCAGGCCGACGATCACGGTGTTTAGACCTGCGGCGGAATCGAGGGAAGAGATCCGTATTCTGAATCATCAGTTGATTCGCTATGCGGGATATACCACCGATGAGGGGATTGTCGGCGACCCGCATTCGGTTCCCTTCACGGCCTTGTGTGAAAGTCTAGGATGGCGGGGCCAAGGTGGAGCCTTCGATATCCTGCCCCTCGTTGTGAAGATTGGGTCGCGGGAGCCCAAGTGGTTCGAGCTGCCGGAGTCAGCTGTGCTGGAAGTGCCCATCACACATCCGGAGTGGCCTGCATTCTCAGACTTAGGACTGCGATGGTACGCCGTTCCGGCGGTGTCGGACATGCTGCTCGACATTGGCGGGATATCCTATCCAGCGGCGCCGTTCAATGGCTTCTATATGGGAACGGAGATTGGGGCGCGTAATTTCGCGGATACAGAACGGTACAATATGCTGCCGAAGGTCGCTGAGATTATGGGGCTCGACACGAGCAGTGAATCAACGTTATGGCGGGACAAGGCGCTCGTGGAGCTTAATGTTGCGGTGCTTCACTCTTTTCGCGAGCGAGGGGTGTCGATTGTCGATCATCATACAGCTGCGCAGCAATTTATGCGATTCGAAGCGAATGAAGCGAAGGCGGAACGCCCAGTGACAGGGAATTGGACGTGGCTCATCCCGCCGGTATCGCCAGCGACGACGCATATTTTCCACAAACCGTATCGCAATACGATTGTGAAGCCGAATTTCTTCTATCATCGGAAGTAGCTACAACAAGAGCAAGGGGTTTAGCAATGACATTAGGACGATTCTTACAGCTTGTGGAAATCAAGACGAAAGTGGCCAGCATGATTCCTTTTCTGATGGGGACGTTCTATGCGTTATATCGTTTTCATGCGTTCAATGGGATTCATTTCATGCTGATGCTTGTTTCTCTGCTTAGCTTTGATATGGCAACGACGGTTATTAATAACTATTATGATTATAAAAAAGCAATCAAGACGGAAGGGTACGGCTATGAGACGCATAATCCGATCGTAAAATACGGAATGCGGGAGCGAACTGTTGTCGGAATCATCGCGATACTGCTCATCTTGGCGGTAGGTGCGGGGATTCTGCTCGTTGCGGAGACGGGTTGGCTTATTTTCTTCATAGGCGGATTATCCTTCTGTGTGGGGATTCTCTATTCCTTCGGCCCGATTCCGATCTCACGTATGCCTCTTGGGGAGCTGTTCTCGGGTTTGTTCATGGGGTTCGTCATCCTCTTCTTATCTACTTATATCCATGTTCCTGGCAGTGAACTCGTAGAGCTTGCATTTGATCACGGCATCGCACATCTGAATATTCAGATTCTGGAGGTGCTCCTTCTGTTCGGAGTGTCAATCCCGGCGGTACTCGCGATTGCGAACATTATGCTGGCGAACAATATATGCGACATGGAAGATGATGTTGAGAATCGAAGGTATACGTTACCGGTTTATATCGGGAAAAGAAATGCATTACGATTGTTCCGATGGATTTATTACTCAGCTTATTTGGATATGTTTGTGTTGTTTTATCTCGGCGTGCATCCGATCCTCTTGCTGTTATTGTTAGGTACATTGATACCGGTGAATCGCCATGTGAACCAGTTCGAGAAGCTTCAGACGAAGAAAGACACGTTCGTGCTCGCGGTGAAGAACTTCGTGATCATGAATGCAGCGAGGATTGTCGTGTATGGCATTGCGATATGGATGGCGTAGCTATAAAAAAGCACGCTAGATGAGGAGGGGGATTATGGGGGATGTGGGCAAGTCGCCTGTTATTCTCATTGTGGATGACGAACAGCTGATTCGCGAGTTGGTGGCGGATTATCTAAGTGATGAAGGTTATTCGGTGCTGCAGGCGAAGAATGGCCGCGATGCCCTAAATATATTGCGTGAACAAGCCGTGGGTTTGGTCGTGCTGGATGTGATGATGCCGGGGATGAATGGGTTCGAGGTGTGTGAAGAGCTGCGGACGTTCTCTAGGGCGATCGTCATTATGCTAACGGCCAAATCGGAGGATGAGGACAAGATATCGGGGTATGAATGCGGTGTCGATGATTATGTGACGAAGCCGTTCAGTCCGAAGGTGTTGTCTGCCAAAATTAATGTGCTGCTGCAGCGGTTCAGAGCGGCAGACTCGGCGCTAGGGGCGGGGAAAGATGATTTTTTCGTGCTGGATGAGGCGGCGATGGAGCTGCGAATTGGCGGTGAGGTCGTAGCGCTGTCGAGTAAAGAGTTCGAGATCCTCGTCTATCTGGCAAAGCATCCGAATCAAGTGTTGACGCGGGATCGTCTGCTTGATGTGATATGGGGGTTTGATTATTACGGTGATGCAAGGGCGGTCGATACGAGTATCAAACGACTGCGGCGCAAGCTTGGCGTGGAATCGGAGCGGATCGTCACCGTGAGGGGAAGCGGGTATAAATATCAAACATGAAAAAATGGAACTCGGGTCGATTAACGACAAAAGTATATTGGACGACGGCTATCGGATTCCTTGGGTTCGTCACGTTGTTCATGGTTCTTCAGCTTGTGTTCTTCCAACCGTATTCTTTGAAAGTGCGCAGTTCGGAGCTTGAGAGTGATTTTCGAGGCATGTATGAAGAGCTTCAAGACCAGCCGCTGAATGAGCAATGGATGAATAAGCTAGCTGATTTTGATGTCGCACATTACTCGCTTACAGGGGTTGTTCATAAGCAGGGGAAGCTTGTTGATGTATATTTGGGAACGCGAGAATTAAAAGCATCTCCGCTAACAAAAGCGCAGATCGGCGAGCCAATGGAGGTTCAACTCATTATGGCGGATCCTTGGCAGAAGGTAACTCCTGCCGTGCCTGTGACCCCTACTGAGCCCATTGATACGGAGAATCCACAAAAGGCTGTGCCTATGCGCACGGTTGCTGCTGTTTCTTGGTACAGTCAGGACGCGATGCGTCTCAATGACTTGCTGCAGGAGAAGCTTGCAGAGATGCTGCTGCGTCCGATGGATCAAGGGATTACTTCGCAGTTGTTCAATCAAGGTGTAGGTGTGGATTCGAATAAAGAGCGGGTATGGGCTGCGATGGCCCCGTTGCCTCCGGAGAAAGGGCAAGAACGTTACTTGGTTACGGTGTCCACGTTAGAGCCGGTGTCGGATGCAACGGCGTTGCTCGGCGGGTTCTATAGATATTTCTATATTGCAGCGGTCATTATGATGATGGGTTTCGCATTCTTGTTCAGCCGGATGATCTCGAATCCGCTCGTGAAGCTGAACCATGCGGCGAAGCGTCTTGCGAAATTGGATTTCTCCGTACGTACGGATATGAAGCGTGAGGACGAGATTGGCGAACTTGCACAGACCTTCGATTATCTCGCTACAGAATTGCACGACACAATGGGGGAGCTCCAGGAAGCGAATGACCAACTACAGCTGGATATTGAGAAAGAGAAGCAGCTTGAACGGATGCGCAAACGGTTCGTCGCGAATGTCTCGCATGAGCTTAAGACACCGATTAGTCTGATACAGGGTTACGCGGAAGCACTGCGTGATAATGTAGGTCAGGGGGCGAAGCGTGATAAATATGCTACCGTCATTATTCACGAGTCGGAACGGATGTCGAGGCTTGTGAATGACCTGCTTGATCTCTCACAGCTCGAGAGTGGCAAATTCCGTCTGCAGTGGTCAGCTATACCGCTTCGGGAGCATATTCGGTTCGTGGTAGGGACCTTGGAGCAGATCGCGAATGATCGAATGATTCAACTGGAATGGTTGTGTTCGGAAGTTGAAGTGCTTGTCCGCTCAGATGCGCAGCGGCTGCAGCAAATTCTAACCAATGTGTTAACGAATGCCATCCGTTATACGGGTGCTGGAGATCGAATTCAGATTACGGTACGCCCTGTATCCGGCCCTGCTGAGGGGTGTGAGTTGCCTGGATCTCTCGATGGGGTCTCGATAGTGTCGTGGGTTCAGGTCTCTATCTTTAATTCGGGAATCCCGATTGCAGAGGAACATCTGCCGTATATATGGGATGCCTTCTATCGACCAGATGAATCCGGCATTCGTGGCGACACCGGGAATGGGATTGGATTATCAATTGTGAAGCATCTGCTCGAAATGCATGGCAGTATGTATTCGATTGGCAATGTAGAAGGGGGCGTCGAAGTCACGTTCATGCTGCCCGTCATGCCGCGATCGGAAGCATAGAGACGAGAGAGTCCCTCATAGGATGTTATAGAGTGCTTCGGTGTGAGCGGCTTGGCTGCACGCGCTGCAGCGGTCCTAGGAGGGAATCAGATGAATCAAGCAGAACGTCGGTTGGCCTTGATCGAGGTGTTGCAGCAGAGCGGTATGCAGCGCGCGAAAGACTTGGCCGCCACATTTAGGACGAGCGCGAGAACGATCTATCGGGACGTCGATGCGCTAATTCATGCAGGCGTACCGATTTACGGGGCGCCGGGACGAGGGTATGCGCTTGCGAATCAAGAAACGCTTCCGCCTGTGAGTATGACGGCTGAAGAAGCGTTGACGCTGTTGCTCGGCATCGATTGGATAGCAGGACAATTGGGGCGCGATTACCATGCTGCTGCTGAACAAGTCAGAAGTAAGGTGGAGGGCGTACTTCCAGGTGCGGTGAAGCGCAAGGCCGATCGCCAGCGTGCGGGGTTGTTGCGGGCTTCCATTCACCCACTGCATCAGGAGGAGACGCTTGGAACAATGGCGCTGCTAAGGCAAGCGATTGTGACGGAGACGACGGTAAAGTTTCGTTATGAGCGCCGGACACCCTACCCGGACGGCAGCTTGGAGACGGTTCGATCGATCGACCCATATGGCTTGGTCTTTGCAGCAGGCGCATGGAGTGTGGTTGGCTATTGTCACCTGCGACAAGGGATTCGCCAATTTCATATTGATCGCATCTATGATTTGCAGCTTGAACCAAGAATATTTACTCGACCTCTTGATGTGGAGTATCAACGTCCGGCTGTGAAAGGCCGTTCTATTGCTGTTGAGGTACGCTTCGCTGCCGATATGGCCCATGCGATTGCAGAGAGACTCAGCTCAGATGTGACGCGAATGAAGAGCACGCCTGAAGGATTGCTTGTCACACTTCATGTCGGGAAAATCGAAGAAGCCTGCGCATGGATCTTAAGCTGGGGAATCCATGCAGAGGTGATTGAGCCGGATGACGTGAAGGTGATGTTAGGCGAGGTGGCGGGTGTGCTCTCGCGACGCTATGCCCCGTGAGTCCCCTATGGATTGATCGCTAGTGAAATGTCAGCCCGAAATAATTGCCAAAAAGCAGTTAAATGGCCCGAGCAGGCGCGAAGAGATCGAAATAGCTGCTAAAAGGCAGTTGATTGGCCCCAATAGGCGCGAATTAGCAAATTTGTCCGAGTTCTAAATGTCGTGCAGGGATTAAAGTTTGCGCCACGAATATTTTAAGATGACCCCGAGAACACTGACAACCATCTGTCAGTGTTCTTGGTTTATAGTAGAGATAAGAAGAAGTTCATTGAAGAAAATTATGGGAGGTAATGAAGCATGTATCAATCGTTACAAAGTTTTATGGAGGAGTATCGACTCGAATCAGCTTCCACACAGAAGTTACTCGATGCCTTAACGGATGCGTCTTTGAAGCAGGAAGTAGCTCCGGGGTATCGGTCATTAGGCCAACTGGCGTGGCACCTCGTCCATAATGATGAGGGGATGCTGCTCTCTATGGGTCTTAAGTTTGAAGCGCCTGCTGCGAACAGCGAGCTGCCAATATCGGCTTCTGCCATCGCAGATGCATATCGGAGCGTGTCAACTGGATTGCTTCATGCATTGGAATCCCAATGGACCGATGCCAATTTGCAGGAGAAGAACAATATGTACGGTCAAATCTGGCCAAATGGACTGACATTGAACATTTACTTGAAGCATGAAATTCATCACCGGGGTCAGTTGACGATCCTAATGCGTCAAGCAGGTCTACAAGTGCCTGGCGTATACGGTCCATCCAAAGAAGAATGGGCGAGTATGGGTGTTGAAGCTCCAGTATAAGTTGAATAAATAGAAGCACGTCCCCTTACGACGGTAAGGAGGCGCGCTTTTTTTGTGTTCTGTCTCTTAAAGTGCTTGGATAAACCCTGTACCCTGGAAAAATTGATGTTCGTATTCGGTACTCTCCAAGTAGCCATTATACGAAATTTGCAATCGCTGATCCGTCTGTACGGTGCCCTTAACATAATTTGTGATCAGATTCTCACCCTGTGTGGTCGTTGCAGTGAGCTGCTCGGAATGATCAACGACATTTATGAATTTTCTCCCCATCGATCCGCCGAACATTACCTCTTGTATTTGGACCTTGGCTGTTGCTTTGGCTGTTTTCCCTTCCCCAAGATCGATTATCGCAGTAACCTGAAGGTTTTTGTTGCTTGTCTCTGATTTGGATGTTAGGCCGAGGTCTGTAATCTCCCAACCTGAGATAGGGAAATAGTCCACAGCAGGATCTACTGCCTTAAGCTCGACATATTGCGTCATATTAGATGTTTCATGGATTATGGGAGTCTCAGAAGGTCTTTTGCTTGAGGGTACGGTGATAAGCATAATGAATCCTATCACAACGCATAATAAAAGATAGTGTTTACGTCGTAATCCCAAAGATTCGCCCTCTTCTCATTTAGATATAATTTCCAATTATTGTATCATAAATCACGGGGTGTTGACAAAACATCTAAATGTAACTACAATGGTTACAGGTTGAGAAATTGAAATCAATATTTAAGATTCCATGAGGAGGTTATTCATATGAAAATTGCAATTGTAGGTGCATCAGGTAAAGCGGGAAGCCGGATTATGAAAGAAGCATTGGATCGGGGCCATGAGGTAACAGCGATCGTGCGCGATGCCTCGAAGGTAGCGGGAAATGCTGCAGTCATCGAGAAAGACGTATTCGATCTATCGGCAAGCGACCTTCAGGTGTTCGATGTTGTGGTGAATGCATACGGTGCGGCGCCGGGACAAGAGCATTTGCACGTCGATGCTGGCAATGTGTTGATCGCAGCATTGAAAGGCTCGAATACGCGTCTTATCGTTGTTGGCGGCGCGGGCAGCTTGTATGTGGATGAGGCGAAAACCTTGAAAGTGATGGATACGCCAGACTTCCCAGCGATTTATTTCCCAACAGCGTCTAATCAAGGTAAGAACCTGGATATTCTGAAAGAAACGACAGATGTGAAATGGACATTCATTAGCCCATCCGCATTGTTCGCATTAGGTCAACGCACAGGTTCTTATGTGAAAGGGAAAGATCATCTCCTCGTGAACAGCAAAGGCGAGAGTTATGTCAGCTATGAAGATTATGCGATCGCAGTGATCGACGAGATCGAGCATCCGCAGCATATTGGTGAGCGATTTACCGTTGTGTCGGAATCCTAAAATAGGTTACAATAGAAAAGATTACACCCCCGAAGGCCGAGGATATCGCAAGATATCTTCGGTCTTCCTCTGTTTTTTCAATATAATGGGAACACTCCTGCGAAAGATGTACCTCATCTCCTTCTTTAGCCTGAGAAAAACTTCTGCAAATATCCATCCATTAACGGAGGTTCAAGGAATACCCGGCTGGTAAAATAAGGGTATCAACGTCAAGGGAAGTGATACTCATGATTACACATTTCGCAGGACTGAGCTTAAATACGGTATCCATACAAGGCGTGAAGCAGTTCTACCATCATCAGTTAGGATTTCCGATTCAATCCTCATCGAAATATGCGATTACCTTTCAGCCTACACCGGACATGACGTTAACCTTTGAAGAGAGCCATGAACCGATATCGCCTGCACATTTTGCCTTCGAGGTTCCTTATTCGCAATTCGATGTCCTCGTGGATCAATTGCACGCGAGGGGGATCACGCTGCTGACTTGGCCAGATGGTGAAGCTGTTAAGGCGTTTGAGACGGGGATCAATGTCTATTTTCGCGATGGGGATGGGAATCTATTGGAGTTGATTGCACATCACTATGTGCAAGGGGATGTCATTGTGCCGAGCGGGGATTGGCAGATCCTCTATATGCGTGAGATTGGAATGCCTGTGGATGATGTGCGAGAACTTACGCAGTGGATGCGAGAAACGCTGCAGATGCGCGTAAGGGATGAGTCGGATTGGTTCAATTTCGTCATTGGCGGGACGGCGCATGCGGTCGTCGTATCGACGCAGCGGCGCTGGATTCCGATTCAAATGGTTGCTTTACCACCCCGAATGACGGTAACCTTCGGCGTACAGGATTTCGGTCGCCTCCTACAAATGAAGGAGCAACTGGACGATCAAGAAATCATCGAATGTTCGGAATCGGAGCTTATCATCAAGAGTTGTAATTATATCTTCCGCTTCGTTCCTTCGACACTCGCCATGGATATCCCGGAACGCCTGCATTTGCCCCATTTCTGATCATGCTCTATGCTTAAGGGTATATTTGTAAATCATCATGATCAGAGGTGGAACTATTTGTAATCCGTTATTAACCGTCCGTCGTCACGACATTCCAAGAGCTGCCGAAGTGCTGGCGCGAGGCTTCTGGTCGTGCAGGAGCCATACCGTGGACAAGGTTATGCATCATGGATCATGAAGCCGCTGCTTGCCGAATGCAATGCGAGGCAGATCCCGTGCACATTGGAGACGCAGACACCGAGCAATCTTCCAATTTATGAACGTTATCAGTTCCGTACGGTGCAGGTCATTCCACTGCAAGGCAGTACGCTAGAGCAATATTGCATGGTATATTCGCCGCCTGATGCGGTATCGACATAGAAATGAATTAAGAGACGTTTAGGGTCCTAGCCTGGATCTTAAACGTCTTTTTTTGTGCACAATTTCTGTGAATCATGGGGTTGCCACATAGGTGACACATACGGGTGATAGGATAGCTCTTGTACCAACGGAGTAATTCAAAATCACACTTCAATTCAAGGCGTATCGGAGGAGAAGTTATGCGTTATACACGTCGAGCACGTCAAGAGATTTATATCGCGTTGTTCTTTCTAGTGCCGAGTTTACTGGGCTTTGCAATTTTTTATTTGATCCCTTTCGTGGAGAGTATCGGAACGTCCTTTCAATCGTCATCGGGCGGATTCTCGCTGGAACAGTATGGCGCGGTGCTCGGGAGCAGTTCTTTCCGCAAGGCAGCGGGGAATACGATCTGGTTCACGGCCACCGCTGTTCCGCTCATCGTCGCATTATCCTTGCTCATTGCGATGTGGCTGAATCAGAAGGTGTACCTACGTAATGCCTTGCGAACCACTTATGTCCTTCCGCTCGTCGTTCCTGTCGCTTCGATCGTGCTCTTGTGGCAGATTACATTCGATTGGAATGGCGCACTGAATTCCGTATTGTCGTACTTCGGTGTTGAACGCATCGATTGGATGAAGTCGAATTGGTCCGGGACGGTCGTGATTCTGATGTATATCTGGAAGAACCTTGGCTATAACGTCATTTTGTTCCTTGCGGGGCTTCAGAATATTCCCACTTCGTATTATGAGACGGCGGATTTGGAGGGTGCAGGGAAGGTGAAGCAGTTCTTCGGGATCACCTTGGTGTATCTAATTCCTACAACATTCCTTGTGATCTTGATGTCCATTCTGAATTCCTTCAAGGTTTTCCGGGAGACCTATCTGCTCGCAGGCAATTATCCGCATGAGCGGATCTATTTTCTGCAGCATTACATGAATAACATGTTCGTCTCCCTCGATATGGAGAAGTTATCCGCAGCGGCGGTGATTATGGCGATTGGGATTCTCTGCATCGTCGGCATTCTGTTCCAGGTTGAACGCAGATTCCGTTCCTTCATGGAATAAGAGAGGGGAGGTAGAAGACAACATGCGAAATCTTAGATTATCCAGTGCATTACCCATTTTGCGAACGTTGTTCCTAGCATCACTTGCTCTGATTCTCGTGACGCCGATCTTGCTGACTGTGATTAATTCCTTCATGACAGAACATGAGATTACAGCCAATTATGCATCATTAGGTCAGACATCGATGAATACGTGGGTCACGCTGAAGCTTATTCCGGATTGGGTATCCTTTGACCAATATTTTACATTGTTATTAAAAACGCCGGAATTTCTACGGATGTTCTGGAATTCAGTCGGGCTGGTTGTTCCGATCATTGTGGGGCAGTTAATCTGTGCTTCTCTGGCAGCCTTTGCCTTTGCGAAGCTAAATTTTCCAGGCAGAGATTCACTATTCTTTATCTATTTAATTACTTTGATGCTGCCGTTTCAGGTAACGCTGGTACCGAACTATATGATGGTGGATCGTCTCGGTCTGCTCAATCACATGGGATCAATCATTCTCCCGGGTATATTCGCGCCGTTCGGCGTGTTCTTGCTCAGGCAGTTCATGCTGAATATACCTTCTGGTTATATGGAAGCGGCGAAAATGGATGGTGCGAGCACATTACGAATCTTCCTGAAGATCATCCTTCCGATGGTTCGACCTGGGATTGCGGCACTCGTCGTCCTCTTGTTCGCGGATTACTGGAACATGGTCGAGCAGCCGTTGATCTTCTTGCAGGATGCAGCACTCCAACCCTTGTCCTTGTTCCTAACAACAATTCAGAAGGGGGCCTTCGGGGTTAGCTTCGCGGCTTCTACGCTGTACATGATTCCGATGGTGCTGCTGTTCTTGTACGCAGAGCCGCATTTTGTGGAAGGAATCGAGATGTCAGGGATTAAAGGTTAAATCGATTTTGAAAAGTAGGAGGAATAACGTATGGGGGCACGGAGGAATAAGGTGATCCTTACCATTGCAGTCATCTTCTTAAGTGTTATGGCCATTTTGGCGTTTCTGAGCAATACGATATCAGCAGCTATGCTGCCTAAGGTGACGACGGAGCACGCATCGGTACAGGAACTCGAGGTGTCATTGTCTGGTAAAGGGACACTACAGCCCAAAGCACGGGAGGATGTGATGTCCGATACCGGGTTCGAGATTACAGGTGTCAAGGTAGAAGAAGGCGATAAAGTCAAGCGTGGTCAAGTGCTGTTCACCTTGGATGCGACGGATTTGAAGGATCAAATTGCGGATGAGCGTACGCGTCTTCAGCAGGCGGGACTCGGAACAAAGGCGCTGCAGCAGGCTTTTATTGATGCACAGCTCACAGGAGATCCCGTTGCGATCGACAAGGCGAAGCGTGATCTAGAGAGTGATCGTCTGAATACGACGTTGTCACAGCGGAAGATCGCCCGGATGGAGAAGGAGCTTGGGGAGAAGAGTCAAGTCACAGCGCCTTTTGACGGTATTATCAAGAAAGTGAACGCCCGAAAAGGTGACAAAGCAGCAGCGAGCAAGGCACTGGCTAGCGTCATGAATGCATCCGCAGGCTATCAATTCTCGTTTACCGTTCCGGAAGCGGAGGCGTCCATCTTAGCTGTAGATGAGAAGATCTCTGTGAGAGTGAAGCAATCGGGCGGCAAGGAGATCTCGGTCCAAGGGAAAGTAGCGGATATTAGCGACGCGGCTTCGGGTTCAGGTGATGGAGGCAATTCTGGCGATGACACGACGATGGGGGCTCCAAAGGCGGATCGTGGAGGATCCAGTGAAGGAAGCCAGGAGGATAGCGGACCGAAGATGAGAGTTACCATGGAGGTTAATCATCCGAAGCTGCACGGCGGGGAGTCCGCAAGCGTGAGTAAATCGAAACCTCTTGGCGAGAAAGGAATGGTCATTTCGAAAAAACGTCTAAAAACGGATTCCGATGG
The DNA here is from genome assembly GCF_000374845.1 of Paenibacillus terrigena DSM 21567. Classification (GTDB taxonomy): domain Bacteria; phylum Bacillota; class Bacilli; order Paenibacillales; family Paenibacillaceae; genus Paenibacillus_K; species Paenibacillus_K terrigena. The sequence goes on from NZ_KB895412.1 coordinate 406,612, forward strand.
TTCGTATTTGTTGATTGTCCGTACGAAGAAAAGTCCGCTGGGCAACAGTTATGTGGCTGAGAAGGCCAGGGTGCGGCTTAGTGCAGAGATGAAAGATAAGGTCATTATATCCCAAGGGTTAAATTCGGACGATGACATCATCGTCGAGACTAGTGAACCATTGCAAGATGGCAATGAAGTTCGGGTGAAATGAAAGACTTGCAGCGTTAAGGGAAAAAGGGAGGAGAACTTATGATGAAGATAAAGCAATGGGGATTCATTGGATTGGCAAGTGTGATGATGTTGGCAGGATGCAGCAGCGGCAAGGAAGTAGGACCCAAATTGACAGAGGATGGTAAAAAGATCGTTGTTATAGGGACTCCCGGATCAACCCGGTTCTTGGAGGAGGCCGAGAAGAAGTTCGAAACTAAGCACCCGGATATCGATATTCAGATCAAGAAATATGGACCGGAAGAGAAGAAAAATGACGGTGGTGGCATGGCGACAGGACAAGTGATGACACGCGATGAATATGACCAATTCATTTCACGTCTGAATACGGAGGTGTTATCCGGCAAAGGTCCCGATATCATGGATACATCAGGTCTATCGCTCGGTGTCTATGCGAACAAGGGAGCGGTCATCGATCTTCATGAGATGATGAAGAAGGATAACGCGTTCAAGACATCAGACTATTTCGAAGGCTTGTGGAAGGCAACCGAGATTAACGGCGGATTGTATGCATTGCCGACACGTTATTTCGTGAACACGATGATGGTCAATACCAAACGGCTTGAGCAAGCGAATGTGAAGCTGGATGACGCCAAGTGGACATGGAATGATTTCTTCGATATTGCTGATAAGATCAAGAAGTCTTCTAGTGATGAAGTGTATGCGTTAGGAACAAATGGTCCGAAGGGGGAGCTGCTCTATTCCATCGTGGAGGCGGATTACGAGCGTTACGTACAGCACGATAAGAAGACGGCGAACTTTGATTCCGATGAATTTAGACAAATGATGCAGCATGTCAAAGGCCTATACGATAAGGGGTTCATCACGAATTATGATGGAGGTATAGACAGTATGGACAAATTGATGTTCGTGCAGAATACCTATATTACACCCGATATGTTGGCGGCATTCTCGTACACGCCAGGCTGGAAGAGCGTTCTTCCTCCGACAGCAGCAGGGACATCTACGGGGCTACCATTCCAACCGATGGGTTCCTATTCGATCAATGCCAAATCGGGTATGAAGGATGAAGCATGGCAGTTCTTGAAATTTATGGTCTCGCCTGAAATGCAGCAATCCCCAGAGCTTGGCGGAATCCCGATGCTCAAAGAACTTGTGAACACCAAATTCGAAGAGATTAAGAAGCAGGTCGCCGATGGTACATCGAAAATGGCTATTCAAATCAATGACCCGAAAGATTTCGCACGTCACGTGGATGAGATGAAATCTATGTTAGATAATACAGGCAAACCGTCGGCCATGGATCCGAAGATCAGTACAATTATTAGCGATGAGTTTAAAACCTTCATGGACGGTTCGAAGTCAGCGGACGAAGTTAGTAAATTGATTCAAAATCGTGTAACGACCTATTTGAACGAGTAGCCATGTTTGTTAGAGACGTCTCAAAAGTCATGCTTATGATTTAGGGGCGTCTCTTTGCATTGTCTGAATATCATAAAAATCAGCCCTATTTTGCATAAAAAAGAGGAAGTTCTGGCTGTATAGAGGTTGTATAATTAAGAATATTAGAAAGCGTTATCATTCAGATGTTTATGAGATATATAAAGGAGATGGCGAACATGGTGAAGAACGAAGTGTATGAACAATGGGTCAAGTCCTTGCAGGAACGTACGGAAGTGGTAGAACGGAAAGGGTCGGAAGTCATCATTAAAAGGCTACCGGATACAGATTCAGTTGGCGAGCTTGATCCGCGTGTGTACGAAATCAATGCAGAGGCTGCAAAAGCGATGGCTGGTGCGGAATTTCCAGATCCAAGTCAAATGGATATGGTCAGCTTCGCGCTCAAGATGCGTGAATTCATGGGTTGGAAGAACTTCGACGTCACAACGACGGAGATTCGTACGGAAGCCAGAATGATCCCGGGCACCGATGTCGAGATTCCGGTTCGTATCTATACACCAGCTGCTGTGGCAGGCAGACAAGTGCCTGCGATGATCTTCTTCCACGGCGGTGGATTTATGGGCGGTACGCTCGATGTGGTCGAGAATCCATGCAAAGTGATCGCGGAACGTGCTGAAGCAGTTGTTGTGAGTGTAGATTATCGCCTCGCGCCAGAGCATGCATACCCTGCGGGTCTGACAGATTGCTTCGATGTTGTAAAGTGGGTCTATGCGAACGCAGAATCGATCGGCGTCAACCGGGAACAAATCGCGGTTAGCGGTGATAGTGCAGGAGGCAACTTGGCAACGGTCTGTGCGATGAAGGATCGGGATCAAGGGACGAACATGATCAAGTATCAAGCGTTGATCTATCCAACCACGAATATGGCAGGCACGACAACAGATGACTTTGCATGGACGATCGATCAATATACCATCAATAATCATCAGGAATTGATCATGGGCGGGCTCATGGGCATGGGCGGCTCGACCAAAATGCTGGAGCATGTCTATGTGCAAGGTAACGAGCATGTGGAGCACCCGTACTTATCCCCATTACTTGCAGAAGATCTTAGCGGAATGCCGGAAGCCCTCGTCATCTCGGCGGAATTCGATTACCTGCGTTTAGAGAATGAGGCTTATGCTAGGAAGCTAGAGCGTGCAGGCGTGAAGACGAGTTGTATGCAATATAGCGGCATGGATCATGCATTTATGGATAAAATGGGTCAATACCCGCAGGCAGAGGATTGTATGAATGAGATTGCTAAAGGAATGAAGCGAGTATTCGCATCCTAGGAACCAGGAACCTTCAAGATCACGTTAAGTTGTGGTTTTGAAGGTTTTTGTTTATTTGTCGTTCGAATCGCACGAATGACATAAATGTGACATCCGACTAATAAGGTATTATATTGGCGGAGTTCGAAATAGGAGGGTTGCCCTTTGCGATGGATATCTGCAGCACGGTCGAGTGCGGGTGGAAGGCCACAGAATGAGGACAGCTTGTTGGAATGGGTACGAGATTGCAAGGGGTGCTATGTCGTCGCGGACGGCATGGGCGGCCACCGTGGAGGAGAAGTAGCTGCTTCCATTGTGACGAGTGCATTTGCGACGGCTTTTGCGGCTGTGGAGCCGCTGAGTCATGCGAGTTTAACGAAGGTGCTCCTACACACGCATGATGAAGTGAGACGAGCACAGCACGATATTCATACACTATCGGGGATGAACTCGACGGTTGTAGCGTTGTGTCGCCAGGATGAGACCGTGCTCTGGGGACATGTTGGTGATTCAAGATTATATCATCTGCGTGATGGGCGGATTATCGAACATACAAGGGATCATAGTGTCTGCCAATCGCTTGTGGATCGCGGTGAGATTATGCTGCAGGATATTCGATTCCACGAGGATCGCAGTCAGCTTTTGTGTGGCGTCGGCATGGCAGGTGAACTACGGGGGGAAGTCTTGCTGAAGCCTTGTTCGGTGCAACCGGGTGATGCTTTTCTGCTATGTACGGATGGATGGTGGGAGTACGTCATTGAACCGGAGATGGAGGTTGACTTTATGAAGTCTCAGAATCCAGCAGAGTGGCTGTCGCGCATGGAAGAGCGTATCGTGAAACATGCTCAAGTCGGCCATGATAATTATTCAGCCATTGCCGTGTGGGTAGTCGAATCGGAGTCTGACCATGAATAGGAGCATAAGTAAACCGCCTGACAATGCGTAGTGTGCTGCGCTGTCAGGCGGTTTACTTATGCTCGTTTTCGATTATACTTTGAACTTACTGACCATTTCTTGTAGTTCGTTAGCTAAGGTGCTGAGAGATTCGGAAGCCGATAGAATCTCCTCCATGGAATGGTGCTGATCATTCGCTGATTGTGAGATCCCACTTAGCTTATTTGCGGAGTCCTTCAGAATGACCGACATCTCATGGGCAGAAGCGGATACCTCTTCGGTTCCTGCGGAGATTTGTTCTGTGACAGCGGAAACCTCTTGAATCTGATCATTCACATGCTGGACAGAACGTTGAATGCGTTCAAAGGTCGTACCGGCCTTCTCGACTTGCACGACGCTCATATCCACTTCCGTCAGTCCGTCTTTCATCGAAGCTGCTGCTTGGTTGATGGATCGCAGGATCTCATGAATATGACTGGAGATATGATTCGTCGCATGCCCAGTCTCTTCAGCTAGCTTGCGTACTTCACCGGCTACGACAGAGAATCCTCTGCCATGCTCTCCGGCCCTTGCAGCTTCAATGGAGGCATTCAAAGCTAATAAGTTGGTCTGATTGGCAATCTCGGATATGAGCTGAACCGTCTGCTGAATGGCTTGGGATTTCGTCTCGAGTGACTCTATCATGGACGCCGTATTGGCGACGGTATGGCTCATTCTAGCCATTTGATCCTTGGCATGGTGAATCTCTTGATTGCCGACCGTGACCTCCTGTACGACCGATAGTGCCGTATCCGCTACGGTAGATGCAGAGACCGTGATCGTCTGAATGCCGGTTGCCATTTCTTCCATTGCAAGGCTTGTTTGTTCCGACCCTTGAACCTGAATATCCGATCCCCGTACAATGTCGTCTACTGACTTTACAATATGTTCAGACGATTGGGTCGAATCGTTCGCAATGGCGGTCAGCTCCTCGGAAGACGCGGCGACGTGCTCCGTCGTCTGCGTAATCTTGCGAATCATCTCGGCGAAGGAGCTGAGCATGAGATTGATATTTTCCTTGGCCTTCTCCAGCTCGTCTCTACCTTTCACTTGCAGCCTGAGTGTCAGATCGCCTTGGGATACCTTGGCCATCATATTGGAGATATCCAGGATCGGTCTTGTCATGTACGATGCGACGTATACAGCGATGAAGGATATGATAATCGCAGAGATCAGGATAACGAGAAGTGCTCTGATCTGAATTTGCTTCACGCCCTGGTACACATCTTTCTCAGGAGCCGTTACGATCAGCTTCCATCCTGCAGCTTGTATTGTCGAATATGCAGCAGATCTAGAGCCTTCCTTCTCGGGGTAGGCCATATGTCCATGTTCATTTTGGAATACGGAATTCTCATAAATAGAGACTTTCTCCGGCAGTGCGAATGCTTTGAAGTCTTTGCCGACCTTCTTCTCGTCCGGATGGGCGATATACATCCCATCGGATGACAAGAGATATGCATAGCTGGATTCATCTAGCTTAATACCCTTGATCCGCTCGAGCAGTGTGCTCGCATCGATTTCGGGTTGAATGGCGCCGATAAATTCGCCCTGATTGCTCAGAATAGGAATCTCGAGGAATATGGTATATTTATTTGAAATTGCGTTTTTATAGACATTGGACACCATGACCTTCTTGTCCTTCATGACCTGCATGACATTGTCGAATTTCGTTCCATCCAGTTTATCGCCATTGGTGTCGGTGAGTTGGGCGTTGCGGTCGATAAAGGTGATAACACTCACATCGGGGTCGCTTTGCTCCACCAGCGTCAATTTCGAGAGGATGTTGTTCACATCGCCGTTCTTAAAATCAGGGTTTTTCTGAATCAGTTCTTCGATTGAATTGATCTTCTCGTTGAGCCATGCGTTAATGAAATCGGCACCAATCTGGGCTGCTTGTGTCTGTTCATCGATGGCCTTCTGTTTGAGCTCTGTGGAGGCTTGAGCGCTTAGAATAAATGTTAAGGCAAGCATCGGAACTAATGAGAGGAATAAGAAGATTGCAATGAATTTTACTTTCAGGATACTGAGTTTACGTGCCCAATTCTTAAAACCTTTTGTCATGGTGTTCTCTCCTTCATGTCTTGTTGGTTCTGTCGATCCTGTGGTTGGAGGCTCTAATAGTAAATCATCGGAATATGTTTCCCATTTTTTTAGTTATTTTTGGATGGAATTTGGTAAGATGGGGTCATGTTTTGTTGAAAAGGAGATCGTAGTATGAGCGTTTTATTCTCGTCATGTTGATGGGGCTTACGATGTCGGGCGATTCTATCAGAAGCAAGCTGGATTACACGCGCAGGAGTCTAGCATATAAAGAAAGATTGATCATTTGGTAATCTGTAATTATAATAGTTACAGGAATCGTAGTAACTAGATAATGGAGTGTTAGAAATGAAAAATGTAACAAACGAGACGATTATAGCGGATTCACCCAGACGTCTCGCTCGATTATGGATTATCCTGCTGCTCGGAGGGTTATCTGCCTTCGCGCCGCTTACGATCGATATGTATTTGCCTGCGCTGCCGGAGCTTGCGCAGGATTTTGGTACGAACGCGTCATTCGCACAGATGAGCTTGACCGCCTGCATGTTCGGCATTTCCTTCGGGCAATTGATTATAGGCCCGTTAAGTGACCTGTGGGGACGACGTAATCCGCTGATGGTGGGGTTGATCATCTATGCTGTGGCATCCATCATCTGTGTGCTCGCGCCTTCAATTGAGTCGTTCATTGTTCTTCGGTTCATTCAAGGGGTAGGCGGTGCGGCGGGGATTGTCATCTCGCGTGCGGTTGTCCGAGATATGTATTCGGGCTCCGAAATGACTAGATTCTCTGCGATGCTGTCGCTCGTGAATGGCGTAGCGCCAATTATCGCACCGATCTCGGGCGGTCTATTGCTTAAGTTCACCTCATGGCGTGGTGTATTTATTGTATTGTGTGTGATCGGTGTGCTCATGTTCTTGGGTGTCATCTTCGGTCTCCGTGAGACACTGCCGTCGAACCGCCGGTTGAAAGGCGGGATTACAGGCACATTCCGTTCCTTCGGTTCTTTGTTCCGGGACCGTGTGTTTATGGGTTATGCCTTGTCGCAGGGACTTGTGCTGGGCGCCATGTTCGCGTATATCTCAGGCTCCCCGTTTGTCTTACAGGAGATTTACGGGGTGACACCACAGATGTTCAGCTTGATCTTCGCGATCAACGGGATTGGCATTATCCTTGCGAGCCAAGTGACCGGACGTCTTGCGGGTCGCGTTAGTGAGACGAAGCTGCTTCACTATGGCTTAGGACAAGCAAGTATCGCAGGCATTCTGCTGTTCGTGATGATTCTGCTCGATATCGGAATCATGGGCTTGCTCATCCCGCTATTCTTCGTCGTATCCAGCGTGGGGATCGTATCAACGGCGACCTTCACCCTTGCAATGCAGAATCAAGGCAAGGCTGCTGGTAGCGCATCGGCATTGATTGGACTGATGTCGACGATATTTGGCGGCATTATGGCGCCATTGGTTGGTATCGCAGGCAGTCATACGGCGGTGCCAATGGGCCTCATTATCGCATTACTTGGCGTGCTTGCGGTATTATGCTATGTCGTGATGGTACGCGGTGCGAAGCAATCGGTATCGATGAAATAACTCGTAACATCAAGAAGACCTCGCTTGGAGGATGGACGGTGGCGTTCAACCCAGGTGAGGTCTTTTTTTGATCTTCATTCCGACTTACCGCTTCGACAATTGCAATCCCATCTGTACAAGCCGCTTGGTCATGCCTCCGCCAATCGTGCCGATATCTTTCGTAGACATTTTGCCGTAATAACCGTCCTCAGGCAGCGAAATACCGAGTTCCTGTGCGATCTCCATTTTCATTTGGGCTAGCGCAAGCTGCGCCTCGGGTACCAATTTACTGTTTCTCGCCATGATGCATACACGCCTTTCAATTCAATTTTAGGGTTATTTTGTCAACAACGGATACGTTCTATACAAATATTTGGAAAATGAATGTAATGAAAAATCCATTTGCAGTAGGAGGTGAATTTCCGTCTCGAGACCGAGGTGGATTCACATCGGCGCAGTACAATAGAGAAGCAGTGCCAACATGGAAGAATGTTAGGCAGTTAGGCAGATCGGCATTGTAAGAACAAGAGATAGAGGTGGATCGGTGAAAGAGAATAACAAGACTTTGATTATGATTGGATTGCTCATTGGCATCATTTTCTCAGCGCTTGATGAGACGATCGTGACGACGGCGATGCCTACGATCATTCGTGATCTGCATGGGCTGCAGCTGTACGGTTGGGTTGCAGGGGTGTATATGCTTACGATGACGGCATTCATGCCGATTCTCGGCAAACTGGCTGATTTATTTGGGCGCAAGCGTATTTATATGATTTGTATGGGGTTATTTATCGGGGGATCGATTATTAGCGGACTTGCAACTTCGATGGACGTGCTGCTGATCGGCCGGGGGATTCAAGGGATTGGCGCTGGTGGCATGATGCCGCTCGCGATGATTATTCTCGGCGATACCTATCCACTCGAACAACGGGCCAAAATTCAAAGTATGATCGGACCTATTATGTTCCTGCCACAGCTGTTAGGCCCGATGGTGGGCGGCGTAATCGTCGATCAATTGAGCTGGCACTTCGTCTTCTTGATCAATATCCCCATCGGGATTGTATCGGCGATATTCATGGCGAAAGGGCTGCGCGAGAACCGGAGGGAAGGCAAGCCGAAGATCGACTGGGCCGGGGCGGCTGTGCTCCTCGCTGCACTGGTATCACTGCTCCTGACGCCTGTTCTGAAGGATACACAAGGCTATGCTTGGAGCTCTCCAGTTATTGTCGGCTTACTCGTATTCGGCTGTATAATGATTGGTCTTCTCATCTGGATTGAATCGAGAGTCGAGGAACCAATCATCCCATTACACTTGTTCAAGAATCGGAATGTTGTGGTGTTATCGACTCTTGTGTTTATCGTTGGTCTCGGCTTGATTGGCTGCTTCGCCTCCTTCCCGTTCTATGCGCAGAACATTATGGGGCTATCACCGACAGGAGCGGGATACTTGACGATGGCGTTCATGCTCGGTGCTATACCAATGAGTATGTTGAACGGCTTTACGCTGACGAAATTGCGTTATCGGAACGTATTCATCGTTTCATTTATTCTGCCGATTATTGCTTTCTTCTTCTTGTCGCAAATCAGCGTGGATACATCCATCGCTGCCATTATCATCTATTTCGTCATTATGGGTGCAGGACTTGGCGTATTGTTCGCGGGGGATAATCTGATCGTACAAGAATCCGTGAATAAGAACGAGAGCGGGATTGCCCTCTCGACGGTGCAGCTGTTTCAAGCATTAGGTACAACGGTTGGGATGAGCTTGTTCGGCAGTCTGTTGGCTTCACATATCACGAATGGGGTAAGCGCGCTGAAGCTTCCAGCTGGCACGGCGGAGAAGATCGCGACAGGCGGCATTCCGAAGGATTTGGCGCCGGATATCGCGGCTCAGGCGAAGACAGTCTTCGCAGGGGCATTCCAGAATTTATATATGATTGCGTTAGTGATGTCTGTTGCTGCGTTTGTCGTTTGTTTCTTCCTCAAAAACGAGATTCTGTCGAAGAAAGTAGCGGAGGAGAAGCTGGTCGCGCAGGATATGTAGTTGTTGTAGTGGGAGGCGTTCCTTTTTTGAAGGGGCGTCTTTTTTTATGAAAAAATAAAGTAAAATTGTCCACTAATAGTCTATAATTGGAAATGTAGTTAAATTGTTTCAAATATTTGATGGGAGCTGGTTCGATTGCGTAGATTTATGGTTCTTGGAAAAGTACTTCTTTCGCTTGTACTCTTTATGGGATTAGGCGGGATGGTGAGCAGCTTGGTCTTGGGGGCGCAATCCAGCAGCCCGGAATGGAAGCTAATCATCATAACAGGGATGAGCATGCTGATCCCTGCAATACTGATGTTTTTCCTGTTCGAGAGAGGTAAGGGGTGGTCGCTTGGATTTCGTCAGTCTCATTTGATGACACGTGCGCTACAAGGCATTGGACTCGGCATATTGCTTATCAGTATTGGGGCGGTAGCAATATGGATCTGTGGCGGCGTTGAGTTTCAATCGGTACATACGGATGCGGATACGTGGACTTCTGTCCTTGCAGGGGTAGGGTTGTTCGCCTTGGTCGCGATCAGCGAAGAGGTGTTCAATCGAGGGTACTTGCAAGGTCTTCTAGAGCATCAATATGGCGTTACTTGGGGTGTTGTGGTTTCTTCGATCATCTTCGCGCTGCTGCATGGGGCCAATCCGGGTATTTGGAGCACGCCTTTTACCATGATTAATATTTTCCTGATCGGTGTTTTCTTCGCGTTGACGCGAGTCATGACGGGCGGGATATGGCTCCCTATCGGATGCCACCTCGCATGGAACTTCTTCCAGGGGCATGTCTATGGGTTTGCGGTATCCGGTACGGACACCAAGCCTATCCTGTCCATCCTCGTAAACGGCAATTCGCTCGTATCGGGCGGTTCATTTGGTGTGGAGGGAAGTATCCTGACGACAATCCTAATGATCCTTGTCTGCGGGATTTGCGTGAAATTGTACGTACAACGGGAGCATAACATCCATCTTGCTTCTTGAGAAGAACCATTGTAGAAATAGGGATGATTATTGTACGCGAAAATAGGAAGATTTACAGGGGCTGCGGCATGCAGCTCCTTTTTGCGTGGAAAAGAGGTTGCTGGTGTATGCAGTACATGGGACAATGGGAAAAAGAGACATTCGAAGGTGTACCAAAGGGAGGAAACGCAATGACGACACCAAAAGGCACATGCTGCTCCGTTCGAAGAGATACTGTAGGTGTGGGGAATGATGAAATCGCTGTATCCCAAGCGGCAATGGAAGGTTCGGACACGTGTAAGAAGCATGCAAATACATCCAGGATGATTCTGCTTCAGGGCGGGGAGTTCCTGATGGGGACGAACGATGCAGAAGGCTTCGCGGCCGACGGGGAAGGACCTGTGCATACAGTGAAGCTGGATCCGTTCTACATGGATGCTTGTACAGTAACCAATGCGGAATTCCGCGAATTCGTGCAGGATACGGGCTACCAGACGGAAGCCGAACAGTTCGGCTGGTCATTCGTGTTCTATCAATTCGTCTCGGAGACAGTGAAGCAAGAGGTCGATAGTGCGGTACAGTCCGTGCCATGGTGGCTCAAGGTGGACGGCGCGTTCTGGGCGAAGCCGGAAGGCCGAGATTCCTCCATTGATGATCGATGGGATCATCCGGTCGTTCATGTGTCGTGGAATGATGCTCAGGCGTATTGCGCATGGGCTGGCAAACGTCTACCTACGGAAGCGGAGTGGGAGTTCGCAGCGCGTGGCGGGCTGGTGCAGCGACGTTATCCGTGGGGCGATTCACTGCTGGTGGATGGCGAACACCAGTGTAACATTTGGCAGGGACCTTTCCCCAAAATCAATCGGGCATCCGATGGCTATGCTGGGACGGCGCCTGTACGTGCATTTAAGCCGAATGGATACGGGCTCTACAATACCTCCGGAAATGTGTGGGAGTGGTGTGCGGATTGGTTCCGGGCAGATACGTATCGGCATAGCGAGTTGTTGAATCCGAAGGGACCTGCGCGCGGTGAAGCTCGCGTTATTCGCGGCGGCTCGCATATGTGTCACAAATCGTATTGCAACCGCTACCGTGTGGCGGCGCGCTCGTCGAATACACCGGACAGCTCGACGGGGCATATGGGCTTCCGCTGCGCGGCGGATGTGTGAGGAGATATAACAATGAAAATTGCAATCATAGGCTCCAGCGGTTCGGGCAAATCAACCTTCACTCGCGAGCTTGGACAAATATTAGATTTACCGATTCATTATTTGGATTTGTACTATTGGCAGCCTGGTTGGGTACCGACGCCAACCGAAGAATTCACTGCGTTGAATCGAAGCTTGGTCGCGAATGATACATGGATCATAGATGGGTTATATGGGAAAACACTAGACATCCGACTGCAAGCGGCGGATGTTGTTTTTTTCTTCGATTTATCTCCATGGATCACCACATATCGCGTCATTAAGCGCAGAATTCAATATCACGGGAAGACAAGGGTGGACATAAACGAAGGGTGTCCCGAGTCGATTGACTGGCCCTTTATCAAATTTGGATGGAACTTCCGCAGGGATAAGCGACCTGGTATCCTCGCCAAGCTTAAGGATCATGCCGAGAATACCAAGATCATCGTGATTCAGAGCCCTAAGGAAGCCCAACGGATATTAAATGAGGTGAAGGCTACGGGCAAATGATCGGTGTTGAGCATTTTTGGCATAAGATCGCTTACAGCTTCCCCAGCTTCCCCAGCTTCGCCAGCGTCTGCAGCATATGATCTAGCAAATTCGGAATATCCTCCATCTGGTCCTCGTTAATACGGCGGTTGAATCGCAGTTCGACGGTATTTTGATATATAGGGCGATTTTGCCCATATTCGAAGCTTAGTGTCTGCACGGCCGGCAGCTCAGGCTCCCAGATCTTCCGTACGACCTCAGCAATACGCTCACACTGGGAATCAGGATTCTCGATTTTCATATAGAATCGTATGCGAAGTGTACAAGCCGGCGTCTCACCAGGCATTTCTAGAATTTCAGCAGCAAGATCTTTCAGCGAAGTGTCGAGCCGGATCTCGGCTGTAATATCCGGATGATCGATGAGTACGAATTGAAGTGCAAATTCTCGTGCCATGACGGACAGCTCCAGACGGTCGACCCGGTCTGTGACACGGATGATCTCGTCCAGATTATCTAGATCGTAGACTTGGTTTTCTATAGCGACTTTTAAATTTTCGAATACAGTAGGGTCGAACATCACAGGAATGGGCCTCATTTCGTCTTGTTTTTACATAGGAATGATTCATGGTGTTAGCATACCAAATTTGTTGCTCCGAATGACATATTGATTCCCTTTTCTGCGCATATTAGTGACGTGCTCCGATAACTTCATCACGCAATCACTTGGGCACACTTGTTGTGAATCGGTTTTTGCCGCTGGAGACATTCTTGAAGATCGATTAAGCAAGTTCATCTCGAAGGAGGAATTGTAATTATGACAACTTCCAAACATCGTCGTGAAAATGCCGACAAAATCCGTAAGCAAACTCCGCATGCGCACGGAAAAATCAAGTCTTTTAAGGAATTATCGGAGTTCTAGATGAACAAGGGCGCCCATAACGGGTGCCCTTGTTGTACAACGGGCAGTCGCAGTGTTAGCGTTGCACGGGCTAAAAAGACGTGAAATTTTCAAGCGAATAGGGGAGAGCAAGTAAGTGTACAAGTATAGATTCAGAATAGGGATGATCTTTCTCCTTCTTGTTTGTGTTTCTTTCTCCATGGAACCTAGGAAGATGGTAGCGAATTCCGACGAGGAACGTAACGTTACTTCTTTTCTAAATGAATTGTACGCTCTTCGGGCGAATTTACTCATACATAATCATCAGGTCCAAATCGAGCAGCACTATGTTCACGGACATAAAGCCAGCGATTATGCGATGCGTCAAGAATTCAAGCGAGCGGAATACCTCCATACATGGGGGGAGAAAAGAGGAATGCAATTCATCGATGCCAAGTCGAATATTCGCATTACCCGGATTCATTTCGATGGAGATTTGGCCAGAATATCACTCGTTCAATCCTTGAAACTTAGTTATTTTTATTTACAATCGAATGCTCCTTCACAATCTTTTGGCATAGGGACAAGGCATGCGCTCACACTAAAGAAAAATAATCACGGATGGTTATTGTATAAGGAGTGGTATTTAGACCCTCTTGAAGAAAACCCCAATTTGATCCCTGTCACCTCAGATGGTTCCGCACTCCCTTTTGTTCCTAATCATCAGGACATCCCACCTGGTAGCAAATACAATCGCAAACGTGCAATTGCTTATGCCAACAAATATGCAGGAATCGCATGGGGGGCAGGAAACCGTCATCGATATAACCGAAGCTATAAAGATTACACCACGGCAGGTGGGGACTGTACGAATTTCGCTTCGCAAGTGATCGGCGATCCCAAGGAAGGCGGCGGGCTCCCAATGACAAGCAAGTGGCGTTATTTTTATGGCAAAGAAGGGAGTGAGTCTTGGATCCGAACGGATTCGTTCCACCGTTTCTTGATTCAATCTGGGTATGGGAAAATGATTGCCAGCGGTTTATTTAGCGACATCGTGAAACCAACGGAAAAGTTCCCTCATGGAGCTGTGTCACAGCTGTTACCTGGCGATTTAATCGGATTTGTCATGCATGGGGATGTAGATCATTTCTCCGTGGTGGTTGGCTATGATAATCAAGGATACCCGCTTGTTAATTCTCATACAGCAGATCGTTATCGCGTACCTTTCGATCTAGGCTGGGATAAGCATACCAAATACATTCTGATTCACATTCGGGATTGAAGCAATTCGCGGACTTGGGCCTCGACTGGACATACCTCTAACTTCATCGTCATAGGATAATGAGGACGAGTATGAAATAGAGGTGAAGTGAGACCATGCCGCTGCTGTTGAAACAACTGGCAATAAGGACCGGCTCTATATTTATTGTGAAAATGATGGGGCTCATCGGGCGGGTCTCTTTAATAAGACTTGTTGGTGCAGAAGGTATCGGGCTTTACCAAATTGCATATTCTTATTATGGCCTAGCATTGATGGTGATCGTTGGCGGGTTCCCAACGGTGCTGGCCATGCTTACAGCGAAGGACCCTGCACAGGGATGGTTCTGGTTCAGAAGAATCTCCCTGCTATTGATTGGTCTGGGTGGGGTCATTAGTTATGTTACGTTCTTGCTATCTCCTCAAATTGCTGAGATTCTTGGCAATCCAAATCTCCACTTCGCAATACGCTGCATTGCACCCGCACTATTTGTTGTCCCCTTGCTAAGCTTGTTAAGGGGTTATTTACAAGGATTAGAGCGCTATAGCGTCATTGCGTTCTCTGAACTCATCGAACAAGCAGTCCGAATGGGCGCCTTGGTGGTAATCGTTATTCTTTTGCTCCCTAAAGGTTCCCCGATCGCTGTAGGAGGCGGTATCCTAGGTACTTTCTTGGCGGCATTAGTTTCATTCTTGCTATTAATATTTGCTTGCAGGTTTATCCAGCAAGACAGCCTAGATAAAGGTTATCCGTACCAGCATCGTACAGATCGGAATTCCATGTTCTCCTGGATTCTCCATACTTCCCTTATCATTTCATTCACGAGGCTTCTAGTTCCACTGTCTGATTGTATTGATGCCATCATCATTCCGAATCGCCTGCAAGCAGCTGGTTTTACAGCATCGGAAGCAACATCGATCTTTGGGGTCATTACGGGGATGGCCATGATCGTAGTCTATATGCCGACGATCGTTACAGCAGCGCTATCCCATACCCTAACAATGAAGATTGTCAGCGACTGGAAAGAGGGACAGGTAGCAAAATTTTATGAACGAACCCGTTGTGCGCTTGAGCTTGGATGGGTGTGGGGTTGTACAGCGGGAATTCTCATCTTCACGTACAGTAAGTACATTTCATGGTATATCTTCGGTACATACGAAGCGTCGGAGCCTATACGATATCTGGCAGCTGTACCGCTTCTTGTCGGACTACGAGAATTAACGACGAGCATGTTATGGGCACAGGAACGCAAAAAGGTACCTCTTGTGGGCCTTATCGTAGGGATTTGCATAGCAATCCCCATTCAGTATTTTCTGGTAGCCGTACCTGGGTTCAGTTATGCTGGACCTTCAGTAGGCATTCTGTGTTTGGAGCTTGTTACCGTAAGCTGGAATATTGGGGCATTAAAGTTGAGTAGGGTAGGTATACGATTAAAACCTTTGATCGTCGATATGATCCTTTTGTTCATACTCATGTTAGTAGTTACTTTAGGGATGAATTCGCTGATGACGTATCATGTATCCAATACATTTCAACTAGCACTTGGTATAACGCTGTATAGTGGTGGGGCAGGACTCTATATCTTTTGGCGTTCTCGATCCATGAATGACGTTCTTTTTCAATCTAAATGAACAATGAAGTCTTTCCTAAACTTAAGAGTATTTTATGGATAGAAAATTCGTACATTTTTGTTTCTAAAGCATAAAATACTCGAAAGTATTACAGGAGGATTCCAATGGGCAGCAGAAATAGACTGAAATTATGGGTCATGACGAGTGAATATCACCCTCGCATTGTTGGCGGGCTCGGAATTGTTGCCACACAATTGACCCGAAAATTGAGCAAAACAGGTATGGATGTGACGGTGTTATGTACGAGTGAGGATGGCGAGAATCAGCTTGATAGATCGAGAGTGAATGGAAAAATTGGTATCATTAGGATTCCGAAAGACAAGAAGCATTACCGTAAGTCCTCTCGTTCGTTCAGACCAAAACCCCTATTAGGATTATCCACTTCGACAGCCTCTGACCCGCCAGACCTCATTCATGTTCACAGTACAGAATATGCAGCTGCTGCAAGGGCGGCGGCAAGCAAGTTCGGTATTCCTCTCGTGTATACCTGCCATTCCCTTGCATCCAAAGGGATTCATTCCAGACAAGGGAAGAATCAGACCCAATTAATTCGCAGTGCAGCAAAGATTGTCGTCCCAAGTAAATGGCAAGCAGCTGAAATTAAGGATTTATATCCAAAAAGCAGTCGGGGGAAGGTCAGTGTCATTCCTAATGGTGTGAAGAGCGTCAGGAGAAGGAGAAAACTAAAGGGTTCATCTCATGAATTGCTTTATGTTGGAAGGATAATTCCTGATAAAGGCATCAAATCCTTGATCAGAGCCATTGCTTTATTGTCACGTGCGCACAAGAATGTACATCTAACCATCGTTGGGAAAGGGAAATCGATGAAAAGTTCACGTGCCCTAACACGACGTCTAGGGATTTCGAAGAACATACACTGGATCCCTAACAGAAAGAACGAAGAAGTCCTTGCGATGTATTCTTCTTATGGTGCTGTTATTGTACCAAGCAAGAAAGAATCATTCTGTCTGGTTGCCCTGGAAGCCATGGCTAGCGGTGTCCCCCTCGTATCCACCCTATCTGGCGGGTTAAGTGAATTCGTAAATGCGAAGAATGCTCAAATTATACGATCCGTTGATAGCAAATCGATCGCTAAAGCGATCACATCGATGTGGAACAAGCCTGCCAAGACCAAGAAACGTATCAAAAACGCTCGACTCACTGCGAAGCGTTATCGTTGGCGTGCAATTGCCCGTCAGTACAAATCGCTATTTTTGAACATGACGAAGGTGATTTAATATGAATGAGCGGATGTTCAACATCGCAGATGGTTTTGGGCTTGAGGTCAGTCGTATGAAGAAAATCCGGAAAGGGATCTATCGCGTTATCACACGTGATCATCGGTCCTTTAGCCTCAAACGTATGCCCAAACGACTTGCACGGCTGAAATGGACGGATCGGGTGCTGCAACGGATCAGGAAGCGTGGCGTGCTGATTTCTTGGCGTAATCCTCAAACGCGAGCTGGAAGTAAGCTCTATGTTCTTTCCGCTAAGGGTACGCCCTTCGTACTAACGCCTTGGCTGTCGGGAAGAGAACCTTCTCCCACATCATTGAAAGATATGCGAGCTTGCGGTGCTGCATTGGCGCGAATGCATGAATCTGGGAAGGATGAAATCCTTGGTGGGATGAAATACAGCCGAATTAGGACCTGGAAATCTACGCTCCTAGCGCAGCACAAATTTCTGAAAAAAAAGATAAAAAAAGCGAAGCGGAATGAATTTCGGCCTTCGATTAATTCATTTGTGCAGGAGCATGGTGCAGAAATTTTACGTTACTCGAATCAAGCGAGGACATTGCTGCGACTTAGCGATTATCGTAAGTACTGCAAAAAGCCTGGTCAATTCGGTGTTCTGTGTCACGGAGATGGAGGCCCGAGCAATTTTATCTGTAATGCCAAAGGAACACATCTCATTGATTTCGAGACATTGCACATCGATTTACGCGCCTTTGACTTGTATCGCGTCATCTATAATTCATGCAAGGACTATCATTGGGATTTCGCGATAGCCAAGGCGATTCTGAACGGTTACCGTCAGGTCGCAAAACTAAGTAAACACGATTATGAACTCATTCGAGTATGGTTGCGATTCCCACTCACAACATACCTCGTGCTATCACCCTTCCCAAGATTCCCTCTGAACATAAAATATTTACGATGGGCGATTCGTTCCGAAAGACGAATTGGAACATTCCTGCAGAAGCTTGATAAATATGCAGTTAAGCATAGCACTTCATCATAGGTCTGAACGAGGTTATATCAGCGTAAAAAGTTGATTCGGATACAATGGCCTTGCTGCGGCAAGGTCTTTTTTTGTGCGGCGTGCCTGTGTGGGGGTCGGTATAGTAACACGTTAAAAGAGTCTTTATGGACGTTTTACTTTTCCAACATATAGGAGTATCGTGGAAGGGAAGGGTTTATTTAGATTGTGCTATGGATAGAAATCTACATTGGAGAGGAGAGACATATGAAGTTTCTTAAGCCTTATATTCGAAAGTATTGGAAGCTGTTTGGGATTGCGGTATTCTTCCTCATGATTGAGGCGTTATGCGATTTACTCCAACCGACGATTATGGCGAAAATTATTGATGACGGCGTAGCGAATAGTGAGATGAATGTTGTACTGCGTTTGGGCAGCCTCATGCTCATGATTACGTTGTTCGGCGCATTGACTGCGTCGCTGCGCAGCGTTATATCGTCCAGGGTATCACAGCGGTTCGGAGCAGAGCTTCGAGCGGATTTATTCCGTAAAATTCAGGGTCTGTCCTTCGAGAACATGGATCAGTTCGATCGCGCTTCGCTCGTCACGAGACTGACCAATGACGTCACACAAGTGCAGAACTTCGTCAACGGCTTGATGCGGATTTTCGTCAAAGCGCCGCTCGTCTGTATAGGCAGTCTGATCATGGCGGTGCGGCTCAATATGCAGCTGTCCGTGGTCTTAATCGTGGTAGTTCCACTCGTGGCTGTATTTATTTTTCTCAATATGAAAATTGGCTTTCCTTTCTTCGTGAAGGTACAGCAGGCGCTGGATAAGGTCAACGGCGTGATGCGCGAATACCTCTCCGGTGTGCGTGTTGTGAAAGCGTTTAACCGCTTCGATGTGGAAGTCGATAAATTTGAGCAAGCCAACCAAGGGCTTCAATCCCGGTCGACGACGGCGATGCGCGTCATGTCGGTGTTCAGTCCTCAGATTGTGCTTACGGTGAATCTCGGCATTATTGCGGTGCTCTGGATCGGAGGCCTGCGCGTGGATCAGGGGCAAATGCAGGTCGGCCATATTATCGCCTTCATTAACTATATGACACAAATTTTGTTCTCCCTCATGATGATCTCGATGATCTTCAACATGTTCGTACGTGCCAAGGCTTCCGCAGAGCGGATCGGCGAGGTGTTCTCCACATGGAATGCGATGACGTGGGACAGCAAGGTAGAAGGTCAAGCCGATCAGCGCGGTCGGATCGATTTCGACGAGGTGACGTTCGCGTATACGGGGACATCGGGGGACCCGGTGTTGAAGCAGATTTCATTCTCCTGTGCGCCGGGTCAGATGATCGGGATCATAGGCTCAACAGGTTCGGGGAAGAGCAGCTTGGTTCATCTTATTCCGAGGTTCTATGACGCAACATCCGGTACGGTCAGCGTCAATGGCGTTGACGTTCGTCAAATGGATCCGCAGAAGCTGCGCGAGACAATTGCAATTGTACCGCAGAAAACCGTACTATTCTCGGGGTCTGTAATCGAGAATATTCAATACGGCAAGGAAAATGCGACGCAAGAAGAGATCGAATTGGCTGCGCGGATCGCAGAAGCGCATGATTTTATCGCGGAATCGCCCGAAGGGTATCATTCCCGAATCGGGCAAGGGGGAGTCAATTTCTCGGGAGGTCAGAAGCAGCGATTGTCTATTGCAAGGGCACTTGTCCGTAAGCCGGACATTCTCATTCTCGATGATTGTACGAGTGCCGTCGATGTCGCGACGGAGTCCCGCATTAAGGCGGGGTTGAAGCAATACGCAGCAGGACTCACTTGTCTGCTGATCGCACAGCGCATTACATCGGTCATGGATGCGGATCGGATTATTGTTCTGGAGGACGGCGTCATCGTTGGGCAAGGGACGCATCATGAGTTGATGGCCGATTGTACGGTATATCAAGAAATATTCCAATCCCA
The DNA here is from genome assembly GCF_000374845.1 of Paenibacillus terrigena DSM 21567. Lineage (GTDB taxonomy): Bacteria > Bacillota > Bacilli > Paenibacillales > Paenibacillaceae > Paenibacillus_K > Paenibacillus_K terrigena. The sequence continues at coordinate 426,642 of NZ_KB895412.1, forward strand.
ATTGGGAAAGGAGATGAATCATTATGCCGCAAAATAGTGGCTCAGACCGCGCAGCAGGTACAGCAGCGGCAGCAGTAAGACCGGGGCCAGGCGGTCCGGGAGGAGGCTTCGGCCAACGCGGAGCGGGGAGAGCTGTCGTGAAGCCGAAGAATTTCAAGGCGACGCTCTCAAGGTTATGGCAGTATGTCGGGACCGAACGCCGCTGGCTGACGACGATCTTCATGTTCCTGGTTGTCGATGCTTTACTCATGCTGTTCGTCCCGTATTTGATCGGCAAATCAATTGATACGATGACGGGCCTAGAGGGCCGTGTAGACTTTGATCTGCTCGAAGTAATTATTATTGTACTCGCTTCGGCCTACCTCATAGATGCCGTCCTGACGCTTCTCCAAGGTTGGTTCATGGCGGGGGTCTCCCAGCGGATCGTAATGAAGCTGCGCAGCGCGTTATTCGCGAAGCTGCAGAAGCTGCCTGTCGCCTATTTCGATCGGCAGTCCCATGGCGAGGTCATGAGCCGTCTCTCGAATGATATCGATAATGTGAGCAACACGATTTCCCAATCGACGACGCAGCTGATGTCCGGGGCGATTACGATTGTAGGTTCGCTCGTCATGATGATCGTGTTAAGTCCGATTCTGGCCTTGGCGAGTCTCATCACAGTGCCGCTTGTCTATCTGCTGACCCGGACGATTGCACGGCGGACGAGTGTATTGTTCAAGGAACAGCAGGTTCAGCTTGGCAAATTAAACGGACATATTGAGGAGACGATTTCGGGCATTGAAGTCGTGAAGGCGTTCAATCATGAGGAACGTGCCATTGCGGACTTTGATGCGGTGAATGACCAGTTATTCAAAGTTGGGCTTAAGGCGCAAATTTGGTCAGGATTCCTTATGCCGATCATGAACGTGATCAATAACCTCGGGTTCGCCGCAGTTGCGATGGTCGGTGGGGCACTCGCTGTGAAAGGGATGATTACAGTCGGCGTTATCGCGGGCTTCATCAGCTATTCACGGCAATTCGTTCGCCCGCTCAACGACATGGCGAATATATTCAACGTGCTTCAATCGGGTGTAGCGGGTGCGGAACGAGTCTTCGAGGTGCTGGATGAGCAGGAGGAGCCCGAGGATGCACCGGGAGCCATTGAACTGCGGAATCCGAGTGGACATGTCGTCTTCGAAGATGTGCAATTCGGTTACCGCCCGGATGTGCCCATTCTAAGTCACGTCAGCTTTGAGGCGGAGCCAGGAAGTAGTACGGCGCTCGTTGGACCGACAGGTGCGGGCAAGACAACCATTGTGAACCTGATTACACGGTTCTATGATGTGACGGGCGGCCGTATCCTGATTGATGGCAGAGATATTCGGGATTACACGCGAGATAGCTTGCGACGCGCTTTCGGCTTCGTGCTGCAGGATACGTACTTATTCTCGGGTACGATTAAGGACAATATTAAGTACGGCAAGCCGGATGCGACGGATGCAGAGATTCGGGCGGCGGCTGCCATGGCGAATGCGGATGTATTCATTCAGCGGCTGCCGAAGAAATATGACACGGTACTCTCGGAGAATGGCGGCAATCTAAGTCAAGGTCAGCGGCAGCTGCTGGCGATTGCACGAGTGATTCTGGCGAAGCCATCGATCTTGATTCTAGACGAAGCGACGAGCAGTATCGATACGCGTACGGAGCTGCATATCCAAGATGCGCTGCTGAACATTATGCAAGGGCGGACCAGCTTCATTATTGCGCATCGGCTGAATACGATTCGAGATGCCGATACGATCATGGTCATTGACCATGGCTCGATTGCTGAGGAGGGTGGACATGACCAATTGCTGCAAGAAGAGGGCGTCTACGCGAGAATGTTCAACAACCAGTTCCGCAACCTGGAAGAGAAGCTGTCGTAATCTTATAGGTAGGGAAGCAGCAGATGGAGGGCGAGAGCCCTCCTTTTCTCATAACTTGCCAACGCGCTGATGCACCATGTAATATTAGGCTGTACAGAACTCAGCACGTTGACAGAGGGAAGGAGGTGCGACATGGCATTAGGACCGCGTGTATTAAAAACAGGAATTGCTGTCGCGATGGCACTATATATCAGTAAGTTTCTTGGATTCCAGACGCCTGTTATTGCAGCCGTTGCCGCGATCTTTGCTATGCAGCCTTCTATTTATCGTTCTTGGCGTTATTTCTTGGACCAGCTTCAGACGAATACATTGGGTGCAGCTATTGCACTTCTCGTCGGCATGGCATTCGCGAATGATCCACTCATTATTGGTTTAACTTGTATTATTGTGATCATGATCTGTCTGAAGATGAAAATGGAAGAGACCATTGGTCTGACGCTCGTGACAGTCATTGCCGTGTTGGAAGCTTCCGGGCAATGGGATTTCGCATTAAGTCGGTTCTTACATACGCTCGTCGGGATTGGTTCGGCTTTTGTCATTAACATTCTGTTCTTCCCGCCGAAGCCGAATGTACAGTTCTTGAAGCAGATAGATGCTGTGTTCAATCGGATGTCGCTGCTCCTTAGGACCGCCATCTCCGATGAGATGAAAGAATCCTCTTTCCGCTCCGAATATCAAGCGCTCGAGACGGAAATGTTGTCCTTGCATGATAAATTTAAATTGTTCGAAGAAGAGATCAAGAAGATCAAACGCGCCAAGTATCGCAGATCGCGGCAGATTGTTGTCTACAAACAGATGCTGAACACGCTCCAGAAAGGGCTTGAAGTGCTGGAGACGATCGATAATCATTACTTCCAATCCACACGAACGCCGGAGATCAATGCAGCCTTCGACAGACATTTAGAGCTGCTTGAGAAAGCGCATGAATTAGTCCTGTTGAAATTAGACGATAAAATGAAGCCGGAGCTTGAGAGCATCGAACAGATGGAGATCGAGAACGAGAAATTCCTCCAGACGGTCATGCAGGAAATTCATTTCGATGATGGCTCCCGCCGTTTATCGATTGTTGCAGCGGCCTGTTATGAATACGGGTATCAGATTGCCCGACTGGATCGACTCGCAGGACATGCAGATATTGAGGAGAAAGTTACGTCGTAGTTCTATATCTTTTCCTAGAATAGGAACAAAACCTGCGTGCAAGGGATGCTCATCAGGCAACCGGCACGCGGGTTTTGTTCTGTGTATAGAGAACGAACCGCTAACCGCGGTCGTTTCTCTTGTGAGGATTACGGCGTGAATTCGCTAATATTCATGGCGTTCTCTTCGACCGAAATCCAATACATCGCGCCTTCTGTTCTCAAATACAGATTCAACGCATCTTCTGTGTAAGGGCCGGACGTTATTTTGAAGTTGCCCTCACGGTCAATGGCTACTTGAACTTCTTCAATCGCCTTCGGCTTCTTCCCGCCAGTCTGAACCATCAATGTCGTCTGTTGCCCGGCGATGACGGTGAATTTCCCTTCGACGGTTAATGTGCGATCTGGATGATAGGTTGCAATAAGCGTGTAATCCTTGAGAACGGCAGGCTTCTTGTACGACTCTCGCTTCGGCAGAGGTGGCAAAAGTTCTGCTGGCGTTGGTTTGATTGGTCTTCCGCGTAGCGATTTCATTTTCGGCTTCAGATCAGCGAGCAGCTGTATGGCTTCCTGTTGTGTCATTGTGCCTTCGTTATTGAATCCGTAAATCGTTGAATCGGTATCCCCTTTGAGGTACCCCATGCCTAGCACGTACCAGATGGCGTTGTACTGTGTAAAATGAACCCCATCCACGGATGCGAGGACTTCGGCGATTTTCACGCGCGTAATCGGCTTGTCTCTAGCCGGAATGGATGTTAAGCCGAGTAACGGAATATTGCGGCTTGCGGCGATCTGGTAAGCGGCATCTGCCGCATGTTTCTTGCTCGCCGGGGCATATGCATCCACATCGACCTGATGCTGCTTCAGCAGCATTGTCCAGAATTCAGCTTCGGTCACCGCGGCGTCTGGTTTGCTCGCGGTTAGCGGTGGATAGGTCTTGGTTTTCAATTTCGGCAACACCTTAATCAGGACTCGCTCGGTGGCTAAGTTTCCGACATGCGCCGTGATGTAATAATTAGCAGCCTTGATTCCTTGGAAGCTGGAGGAGGATACGGGTTTTAACCCTGCCGGGTTATTGCTGACATAACGTACATGGCTTGTGATCGGTTCAGTAACGGAATCATCGTAGAAGCCCGTGACGCGTATAGACGTTTCTTCCCCTTCATTGATAACGAGTTCATCGGGAGAGCCGGCAATGCTCAATAATTTATGGCCCTCGCCCGTCTTGAAAGACCAGGATTGATGCTGGGTTTCGGACGAGCCCTCCGTTCGGTAAGCTAGCTGGACGCGATAGGTATGAAAGCCCTCCAAAATCGTTTTCGGATACAGGAAAAGCGTATTACCGCTATAGATTTCCTCATAGAATGGAATGGCTGCACCTTTCTCGTCAATTAAGCTTGCCTCGTGCCAATCGATGGCATCGATCGTTGTAGCCGAGATAATATAACCAGAATAATCCACACCCAACTGGCTCAGCGGATTGGGAACTTCGTTGCCGTAGAAGCCTACAGGGGCTTGGGTCATCCCTGGAAAAGGATAGGCGGCGATGCCGTTCTGAAGCGGTGCAGGCGCACGAGTGCCGCCTAGATTCACGACCGCGGTGCCGTCAACGAGTGCGATTCCGACTTCATTGTATTTGGGGCTAAGGATGATCGCGCGATGGTATGCGGTATCCAGCCACCCCTGCATGGCCTGTCTGCTCGTCTTCTGCTTGAAATGCATGACTTCGCCTGAGCTGCGGTAGGTGCCCGCCTGATTCCATCCCGCCGCCTTCATGCGATCCATTGCGCTCGTGCCGGTGAATCCTTCCATGCCTTGTTTCTCTTGATGGGCACTTAGAGAGACCTTCTTGTCTCGTTCGTGCCGGTTGTAATAGGCGGCGTGGCTTCTTGCAGCTTGTGTAATCTCCTTGCTGAGTACGAGGGCAGGCACGCCAACTTGGGCACGGATTTCATTCAGCATCGCTAGCGCGTCGAGTTGATCCTGTGCATCGCTGGACGAATCCGTGCTGGCTGCTGCTCGAGTCTGTTCTAGAAGAGCGGATTGTACGAAATACATGCCGAGCGTCAGCAGCAAGATGATGCTGAGGCGGGCGAACTTGCGGCGATGCTGCCCGTGCGCTTGGATGGTGTTACTTGGTGTGTCGGTAGACATTTGAATGATTTTCCCCCTGTCGAATGATGTCAGTTCTATATGAGACAGTTCGACGCCGCCTAATTATTACCTTCTTTGGGTATGGGTTTTTGGAGTTTCGCATTTTCGTGCTCCACCTCTCCCGGCTACTCGTCTCTCAATGCAAGTGCATTTAATCGTCTTTTCCGTCTTATTCGGGATATTGTGTGACGAAATCGGGAATGTTCCCTTGCGAAAACGGATTCGCGCGAAATAATGTGATAAAAATCACATTAGAATATTCGAGGCCATGACAGAATACAGGAAGGAAGTGGGGCGGGGAGCCTTCGCCTCCAAATTAAAATGTTATCGAAAGGTGGATATGAACGGATGGATGCTGTATTTCTGGCAAGATTACAATTCGCATCGACGACAATCTTTCACTTTATCTTCGTACCGATATCCATTGGTCTTGCGTTAACGATTGCGATTATGCAGACCATGTACGTCGTTAAAGGCAAAGAAGAATACAGAAGCATGGCGAAATTCTGGGGAAAATTATTTCTCATTAACTTTGCAGTTGGGGTTGTTACGGGGATTCTGCAAGAGTTCCAGTTCGGTATGAACTGGTCGAACTACTCGAGGTTTGTCGGAGACGTCTTCGGGGCGCCGCTGGCGATCGAAGCATTGCTCGCGTTTTTCTTAGAATCGACGTTTATCGGTCTATGGATTTTCGGATGGGATCGACTATCGAAAAAGGTGCATTTGACCTGCATATGGCTCGTTAGCATCGGTACGGTGATGTCCGCATTCTGGATCCTACTTGCGAACTCGTTCATGCAGCGTCCAGTTGGATTTCAAATTCAGAATGGCCGCGCGGAGATGAATGATTTCTGGGCACTGGTGACAAATGGTCAACTGCTTGTGGAATTTCCGCATACGGTTCTAGCTGCTTTTGCAACAGGCGCGTTCTTGATCACAGGGATTAGTGCTTACAAGCTGCTGAAGCGTCAAGATGTACAATTTTTCAAGAAGTCTTTCCACATTGCGATTATTATTGGCCTGATCTCCTCCGTCGGCGTTGCGCTATGGGGACATCAACAAGCACAATATTTGATTCATACACAACCGATGAAAATGGCTGCCAGTGAAGCCTTGTGGGGCAAGAGTGGCGATCCTGCGGGTTGGACGGTCTTCGCGACCATTGATCCGAAGAAGCAAGAGAATGGGATGGAGATTCAGATTCCGTACCTGCTGAGCTTCTTGTCGTATAGTAAATTTTCCGGTGAAGTTAAAGGGATGTTAGAACTGCAAGCGGAGTATGAGGCGACTTATGGTCCGGGGAACTATATTCCACCGGTACGCACAACCTTCTGGAGCTTCCGTATCATGGTCGGAGCGGGTACACTAATGATTCTATTTGGTCTATATGGTACGTATCTGGCATGGCGCAAGAAGCTGGAGCAGCCGAACAAATGGTTCATGCGTTTGATGGTCTTAGGCATTTCGTTACCGTTTATTGGGAATACGTTCGGATGGATTATGACGGAGATTGGGCGCCAGCCATGGACGGTCTTCGGATTAATGCGTACGGAAGATAGTATCTCACCAAGCGTGAGTGCAGGTGAAGTTCTGTTCTCGGTGATTGCTTTTTCAACCATTTACATGATTCTGGGGATTATCCTCGTCTATCTATTCATCAAAGTGATTCGCAAAGGGCCATATGCGCCGGATGATCACCATGATGAACATGCCCACGATCCATTTGATAAGGAGGAGGTGAAGCAGCATGCACTTACTTAATGATCTCTGGTTTGTACTTGTAGCTGTGCTGTTCATTGGGTTCTTCTTCCTCGAAGGATTCGATTTCGGTGTCGGGATGTCGACCAAATTGCTCGCGAGAACGGATGGAGAGCGACGCGTGTTGATCAATTCGATCGGACCTTTCTGGGACGCGAATGAAGTCTGGCTGATTACCGCAGGGGGCGCAATGTTCGCGGCTTTCCCGAACTGGTATGCGACCTTGTTCAGTGGATATTACACGCCGTTTGTGTTCCTATTGCTAGCTCTGATTGGGCGCGGGGTTGCGTTCGAATTCCGTGGCAAAGTCAAACATGAGAAGTGGAAAAAGACGTGGGATTGGGTGATTTTCCTCGGCAGCTTATTGCCGCCGTTACTATTTGGGGTTGTCTTCGCAGGCTTGATCAAAGGGCTTCCGATTGACGCACAGATGGAAATGAAGGCGGGCTTGTTCGATATGGTGAACGGGTACACGCTCGTTGGCGGTCTAACGGTGGTTATGTTGTGTCTTGTGCACGGCTTGATGTTTACAACATTGCGTACAGTGGGAGACTTGCAAGTAAGAGCGCGTAAGCTTGGACAGATGCTGCTCATTCCACTTGGGGTGTTGCTGGCAGCCTTCGGGATCATGACGTATACAATGACTGATGTGTTCGAAGTTCGCGGCGGCATTCTTGCAGCGGTCGGCGTCGTTGGCCTCATTGCGTTCTTGTTGTCAGGTTACTTCATGAAAGTGAAAAAAGACGGCTGGGCGTTCGGGATGACGGGTGCGGTGATCGTGTTGTCGGTTGCATCGGTATTTATTGGTTTGTTCCCGCGTGTTATGATTAGTTCGATTGATCAAGCGTTCAACTTAACAATCGATAATGCAGCATCGGGAGCGTACTCCCTTAAAGTCATGACGATTGTAGCGTTAACCCTGCTGCCATTCGTATTGGGTTATCAGATTTGGAGTTACTTCGTATTTCATAAACGGGTTCACGAGAAGGAGCACTTGGAATACTAATGGGAAAAGACATAATGGGATTGAAGGGGGCAAAGTCGGTGCTTGCGCTGACGGCCTTCCTGACCCTTGTTCAAAGTGTGTCTATTATATTGCTGGCGACATGGCTGGCGGAGGTCATCTCCGCCTTGTTCGCTGGACAACCGCTGCAGGAACAGTATGGCAAAATGGCCATGTTCCTGTTTGCTTTTATATTGCGGCAAATCACGGGTCTTGCGATGCAGAAGTTAGCCTATCGGTTCGCGGAGACGACGGGCAGAGATTTGCAGCAGCAGCTGCTGCAGAAGCTGTTCGAGCTTGGCCCTCGGTTCGCGAAGAAGGAAGGAACGGGCAACCTCGTGACGCTCGTGCTCGATGGCATAACGCAGTTCCGCACCTATCTGGAGCTGATCGTTCCGAGGATGATGGGCGTGGCGATTACGCCTGCGCTCATTGTCCTCTTCATCTTCGTGAAGGACCCAACAGCGGCGCTTATCCTGATCGTAACGTTGCCGATTCTGATCGCCTTCATGATCTTGATTGGGCTCGCGACGAAGAAGCATACCGAGAAGCAGCTTGAGACCTACCGGAAGCTATCGAATCACTTCGTCGATTCCTTGCGCGGACTCGAGACGCTGAAGTTCCTCGGCCGTAGTCGATCCCATGGGGATACGATTGAACAGGTGAGTGACCGCTATCGCAGCGCGACAATGAAGACGCTGCGGATGGCATTTCTCTCTTCTTTTGCGTTGGATTTCTTCACAATGCTGTCGGTTGCTTCGGTGGCGGTCAGCTTAGGGCTGCGGCTCATTAATGGCGAGATGGGGCTTGAAGTTGCGCTGCTCGTGCTGATCCTTGCGCCGGAGTATTTCTTGCCTGTGCGAATGGTCGGAGCGGACTATCATGCGACGCTCAAAGGGAAAGAAGCCGGCAAGGCCATGCAAGCGATGATCGCGGAGGAAGGGCTGAAGGTCGGGGAATCCGTACTGCCGGTTGGCTTTACATGGACGAAGGACAGCGTTCTGTCGTTATCGCATGTGAATGTTCAGCATGAAGCAGAAGGGCCGAGTTCCTTGCAGGACGTATCGCTTGAGATCGCAGGCATGAAGCGCATCGGGATCATTGGGGAGAGCGGCGCAGGTAAATCGACGCTCATCGATGTACTTGGGGGCTTCTTGCAACCGAATGTGGGAACCTTCCGATTGGATGGCGTGACCATCCCGGGGCTGCATGATGCAGCATGGCGCGGAGAGACGACGTATATTCCGCAGCACCCGTATATTTTCGATATGTCGCTCGCAGATAATGTGCGCTTCTATCGTCCTGAGGCTTCGGATGAAGAGGTGGCGGAGGCGATTGCGGCCGCAGGACTTCAAGAACTGGTGGCACAGCTTACGCATGGCATGAACGAGGTGATCGGAAATGGCGGTCGGCAGCTCAGCGGCGGGCAGGAGCAGCGGGTTGCGCTGGCACGGGCTTTTCTAAGTGATCGATCGGTCATTCTGTTGGATGAACCGACAGCTCACCTAGACATTGAGACGGAGATGGAAATCAAAGAGACCATGCTTCCGCTGTTCGCCGATAAGCTCGTGTTCCTCGCGACGCATCGATTGCATTGGATGACGGATATGGATCTCATCCTGGTGATGGATCAGGGACGGCTGGCTGAGATGGGGACACATGAAGAGCTGCTCTTGCAGCGCGGCGTCTATTACGGACTGATGACTGCGGAAATGGAGGGGATATTGTGAGAGAAGAATCGTGGTTCCGCCCTTACATTCGGCAACACGGATGGCGATTCGCCATTGTCATTGCACTGTCCCTCCTGACTGTGCTGGCAGCGAGCTCGCTCATGTTCACGTCAGGCTTCTTGATTTCTAAATCGGCGCTCCGTCCGGAAAATATTCTGCTCGTCTATGTCCCGGTTGTCTTAGTGCGTACGTTCGGGATCAGTCGGGCTGTCATTCATTATGTGGAGCGTCTGGCCTCACATGATGCCATTCTACGTATCTTATCGAAGATGCGGGTGCGGTTGTATCGCATGCTCGAACCGCAAGCTTTGTTCATCCGTTCGCGGTACCGGACGGGGGATGTGCTTGGGGTACTCGCGGACGATATCGAATATTTGCAAAATGTCTATTTGCGCACCGTATTTCCGACGGTTGTCGCGCTTATCATGTATATTGCTGTAGTCGTCTTGCTAGGTTGGTACGACATCGGCTTCGCGTTCTTGATGGGGTTGTATTTGTTCGTTCTTGTCTTCGTACTGCCTGGCGTATCATTAAGGATCACGTATGCGCGGCATGAGCAGATGAAGCAGCAGCGCAGCCGGTTATACCGTAAACTGACGGATGCCGTGCTTGGCATGGGCGATTGGATGATTAGCGGGCGTGCTGCGCAATTCGCGGCGGCCTATGAGGCCGATGAACAGCGGGTAGCGGCGATTGAACGATCGCTTAGCCGCTGGGCGCGCGGACGGATGTTCATCGCACAATGTATCGTGGGACTCACGGTGGTATCGATGGCATATTGGTCTGGACAACAGGCTGCCTCGGGTTCGTTCACCGTGACGTTGATCGCGGCGTTCACGCTCGTCGTGTTTCCGCTGATGGATGCGTTCCTGCCGGTCTCGGAGGCGATTGAGAAGATTCCGCAATATCGGGATTCGCTCGCACGTCTGAATGAGATGAGAGATGACGGCGGGGACCTTGGAGTGGATCCTTCTGCGACAGGATTACCGCTTCCTGCGGGGCAAGCTGCGTATATTCAGCTTACAGATGTCTGTTATCGTTATCCATCATCGGAGCAGCTGGCAAGAGAGGTTGCCGATCCGCAGGTTTCAAATTGGACGCTGGAGGATATCCAGCTTGATCTGCCGCAAGGGAAGCGCGTAGCGATCATCGGCCGCAGCGGCGCAGGGAAATCGACGCTGCTCAAGCTTGTGCAAGGCGCACTGGTGCCGAATAATGGCGAAGTGCTGATCAATGGCGTTCCCGCTCATCATTATGGGGAGCAGATTGCCTCGGTTGTCTCGGTGCTGAATCAGCGACCGCATCTGTTCGATACGACGGTGGCGAACAACATTCGCCTCGGACGGCGCGATGCCTCAGACGAAGAGATCGCGGTGGTTGCGCAACAGGTCAAGCTGGACCAGCTCATTGCATCGCTGCCGGAAGGGTATGCGACGCCGATGCTCGAGACCGGGCAGCGGTTCTCCGGCGGCGAACGGCAGCGGATCGCCCTCGCGCGCGTACTGCTGCAGAACACGCCCGTCGTCATCCTCGACGAGCCGACGGTGGGCCTTGATCCGCGCACGGAGCGCGATCTATTGCAGACGATCTTCCACGCACTGCAAGGCAAATCGCTGCTCTGGATCACACACCATCTGGTGGGTGTGGAGCAGATGGACGAAGTTATCTTCATCGAAGATGGGCGCGTTGCGATGCGAGGTACGCACGCAGAGTTGATGGAGCGGGAGCCGCGGTATGCGAAGCTGTACCGGTTGGATCGTCCACAGATTCATATATAATGCAAAAGCGGTACCTGCGATGGAAGTCGTAGGTACCGCTTTTTTTGTTTCCGTTGATTCTATGAATCTTTCTCCATCATCTGGATGAAACTCGTAAGCGCAATCGATCTAGCATGGGTTCGCTTGACGATAAATTGAATCCCGACGTGGCGCAATCCATCAGGTAGAGGAATACAACTCACATCTGGCGGGACGACACTCTTCGGCAATAAGGAGGTGCCCATGCCTTCTTTGACACCTGTCAGAATGGCGTTCAGCGTATCGAATTCCATGACAGACACAGGCTGGTGATTCTGTCGATCGAACCATTCAAGCAAGCGTCGTCGGTATGGACAATCGGGAAAAGCATTTACAATAATAGGTTGTTCCAGCGGATGAGGGTCACTCGATGACGATATGAGAACGAGCTCTTCTTCCCAGTGCATGACAGCTTCGACGTGCTCATCATGGAATTGATCGCTAATGAACGCACCATCGAGCTCGCTATGTGCGACATGTCGAAGCAACTCCATTTGATTACCAGTCTTCATGGATATCTGTACTTGCGGAAAGTCGCGGTTATATCGGCTAAGCAGGACGGGCAGGCGCTGAGCGGCAAAGGTCTGTGTAGCCCCGATCCGCAGGACAGCTTGGGCTGGCGTCGCAGCTATCTCTTTTTTTCCATCTTCCAGTAAGTTAATCACTTGGTCTGCGTAGTGGAGCAGCTTCTCGCCTGCAGGCAGGAGGGTTACACCTTTATTCGTTCGTTCGAATAGGGGGACGCCGAGCTCCTGCTCCAGCTTTTGAATGCGAAGTGTAATATTGGATTGTACGTAGCCTAGTCGATCCGCTGCTCTAGAGAAGGATAATTCTTCGGCAACACATTGGAAAATTCGAAGCTCAGGACTTTCCATGACAATCCCTCTTTTCCCGGTATCAGTTTTATTAATAGTCAGTATGATATCTAACAATTATACAACGAGATCAAAGGGAAGTACGATGGTAACAGAAGGACAGCAACGAAAGGAAAGGATCGGTGAGTCTCAATGGAATTGCAAAATAAAGTGGTGTTAGTAACGGGTGGAGGAACTGGCGTAGGTCGGGCAACTAGTATCCTGCTTGCGAGAAAAGGGGCCATCGTCGCGGTGAATTATTCCAGATCGGAAGCGGAGGCTCTTGCAACCGTCCAAGTGATCCGGGACAACCAGGGTCAGGCCATCGCCGTCAAAGCGGATGTATCCAATGAGCAAGAGGTGCAGCAGATGATTGCGGACATTGCGCATAAGTATGGGACTGTGCATTACCTGGTGAACAATGCGAGCATTACGGCGCAGCTTCCGATGAGCGACCTGGATGCCGTGACGGATGAGATGTGGGATCGTCTGCTCGCCGTGAATGTCAAAGGGATGTTCTATACGGCGAGAGCCGTGGCTCCGTATATGAAGAAGAATGGAGAGGGTGCGATCGTGAATCTCGGCAGCGTCGCGGGAACGACAGGGCTCGGCTCCTCGCTGCCTTACGCCGTATCCAAAGCAGCCGTGCACGGACTGACCAAGTCACTCGCCCATGCGCTTGCGCCAGATATCCGCGTTAATGCGATTGCCCCGGGCGCAGTCGACACACGATGGTGGGCAGGCCATGAGGCGAAAATGCATCGGTTAGCAGGTAGCATCATGCTGCAGCGGATATCGACACCGGAGGATATTGCGGAGTCAATCGTCTCCATGCTGCTGCAGAAGTCACTGACGGGCCAGATCATCACCGTGGATAATGGTCAGACGATGTAGAACGAAACCTTGCGAGCGGCACCATTGGATGAATACAGAGGGACGGGGTACAAGCTAAAACCAGCCCAGCACAGTGTCCCGTGCATGGGCTGGTTTTGTTATTAGGGTAAGAACCCGATATCAGGTTTTACGCGTTGCGAATCGAATCAGCTGCCGTATACTGCGAATTCATAAAGGGAGTACCAGTAGCCGGTGCCTTGATTTGTCGCAAGCATCCTGACATACCTTGCATTTAGCGGTTCGAAGTAGATGTCGTCGATGCCGCCATCGCCCTCCGATGTCACATACACATCTGACCAGTTGAGTCCATCGTTCGACAACTGGATCCTGTAGCCCTTCGCATAGGCAAACTCCCAGTTTAGCTTGACATTATTGACGCGGTACTGCTGTCCGAGGTCGACGTAGATCCATTGCGGGTTGGAATATAGACTGGACCATCGGGTCGTCAGGCTGCCATCTACCGCTTTATCGGCCGTGTATGCGGCTGTCTCGTTGGAAGAGGAGGTTGCCGTTTTGTTCAGCGCTAGATTCGGTTTGCCGTAAATCTGGAATTCGTACAAGGAATAGCCGTAGAAGGAGTAGGCTCTTTGCGTCCCGTACATCCGGACATATCTCGCGTTAACCGCAGCAAAGGAGATATCGTCGATACCGCCGTCGCCCGTTGTCGTCGTGTATACGTCCGTCCAATTGGCTGCGTCGTTGGATACTTGGATCTTGTAGCCTTTGCCATAGGCCAGCTCCCAATTCAAGATGACGCGATTCAGGTTATAAGCCTGCCCGAGGTCGACCGTAATCCATTGCGGGTCCGCGAATGTGCTGGACCATCTCGTCGTTCCGTTGCCGTCCACCACATTGTTCGCCGTCAAGGTGGCGTCCTGATAGGTTGATGACGTAGCTGTCTTGTTCAATGCTAGATTGGTCGTTAAGCCGGATCCTACGCTATCTCCGAATACTTGGAACTCATAAATGGAGTAGCCGTACATCGTCCCCCGTTCCGTCGCACTCATTCTCACATACCTTCCCGTTGTAGGCGCGAAGCCGATATCGTCGACTCCACCGTCGCCTGTCGTTGTCGTATAGACATCCGTCCAATTGGTGGCATCGCTGGATACTTGGATTTTGTAGCTCTTACCGTATGCGTACTCCCAGTTCAGCCTGACGCGGTTGACGTTATAGTCCTGCCCGAGATCGACGTAGATCCACTCATTGTTTGAATTCTGCTGGCTTGACCACCTGCTGCCGAACAAATTGTCGACAGCCTTGGAAGCGGATACGGAAGAACTCTGGCTGGAAGAGGCGACGGCCGTTTTGCCGGATGCCAGGTTGGTTGGAATTGTGTACGTCCCTTTGGTGAATTTGTAGATGTCTTCATACATCTGTCTACCGTCATAAATGCCGTTTATGCCGCTGTTGTTCTTGTTTTTATAGAAGTTATATATCGCGAAGATATCTTGGTACCAGCCCTTGACCGCTCCCGACATATATCCGTATTCCGCGCCAGCTTTTAAGTAATTATCGAACCGGTTTTTGAAGTCGAGGTCGTGCATCGCCCTTTCGTCAAATTCCATCTCGATGCCTTCATTGTAGGTCTGGGCTTGGGTGGTTACCGCCGTCATTCTCGAATAGTCTGAACTTGGAACGAAATAGTGGTTGGGCTGCTGAATGCTGAAATCGAAGGTGTAGTTATGCCAGTTGTTGCTCTGCCCGGCGCCAAAGTACGGAATCCAGCAAAATTTCAGGCCAAGCGTATGGAGATAGTTGCCCGAGTTGTTGATCGCATTCACTTCATCATACGGGGAGTAGGGGTAGATATCTTCGTTGAACCAGTAGAACCCCTTTAATTCAAGGTTGCTGTAATTTGCTTGGTTCCATCTGCTTCGTACGGTGTCGATATACCATTTGATTACCTTGGTCATGTTGCTCGGCGTCGAATTCAGGTTTTCGCTGATTCCGTCGTTATCGACATCCCCGAAATTGGTGATTTCGCTGTTGGGGTAAGGGATCATAATGTATACTTTGGATTTATAACTTGGTTGGTTGAGTGTGGTCGCAACCTGTTGGGTGGCCTGATTCAGGGCATCTAGTTGTTGATTGGCGGTGAACAGGCGGTTCATGTACCACTCCCAATCCGTCTTATAGGTCCACTTGGCAGAGTCCGCTGTATCGCCGAAATCTCTATAATCGGGGGTATTGATTCCTAGGAACAGAAATGAGTCGAAAAAAGTGTCGTCCATCGTGTTACTGCTGTTGTAGTGCGCAACATAAGGCAATAATGTATTTTTGTCATACGTGCCGAGTTCTTTTCCCTCGTATGTCGTTCGTCCGCCGTAATATCCCGTATACAACAGGGCCATATTCTTCACGTTACCGGATGCTGCGGTATTCGGAGGGAAATATCCCGTCGCAGCGGCAGCAACGGCTTCGGTATCGAGTGGCTGCTCAAGGTCTGGTGAAGGCTCCGGTTGCGGCTCGGGCTGACTAGGAATTTCGGGTAACGTCTGTTGATCCCCGGGCTGCGTAGCCTCTGGCGGCGTATCCCCTTCTGCCTTCGCTACCGATGGATGAATCGATAAAACAATCGAGAAGATTAGCGCAAATAGTAACAACAACGAAATTCGTCTTTGATGCCCCTGACTACGTTTCATTTTTCATCCCCATTTCTTAGATTGAAATGATAGTTACGTTGTTACAAGTCGAGTACATGGGATTTGCCCGGGCGCCCATTCACTCCAAGAGGCCTCTTCACAGTTAATACTATGAGACAAATTCATGCGTGCTAAATAGATATTTTATTACTTTTGATATACACTTCTTTACTTTCATTACATTTTCTCACCTAAAAATAAAAAACCTGCCATCAACCTGACAAAATATTGGTAAAATTTATAATTTTTCAAGGTGTCATCTTAGATACTGTGCAAATACGTCGTCGTGGTCAAGCTTCGTTCGGAGCCTGCAGTCGCTTCATCTCTAGCCGATCGCTAAGGCGGCGTTCTTATTTCGAGAGAGTGATTTGAACAAGGGCTTCAGCCAGCTGATAACGTGATTGAGATTTACATGTAAGGTGGATTATATCCCCTCCAAGTTGACAGACCACGCGCATTGGATTTCATATGCGTTGTGAGCGGCTTGGAGGGGATTTTGTTTTCGGGCCCCGGGTTATTTAGCGCCCGGACAAGGCATTATGAATTTTACGTAAATATGGCTGTAGGCAATTGACACTACCCTAGTGGTGTCTTATGATTTGATCATAAACACAGGTAAAAACAACTAAAAACAATTAAATAAAACTAATGGATTAGGTATTAATTGTTTTCCAGGCGAATCTAATCATATAAAAGGAGTGTGTGGCGATGGCATTACCGTATCAAGGGAAAATAAAAGGCGTTATATTTGACTGGGCAGGGACGATGGTGGACTATGGTTGTTTTGCTCCATTGCTTGTATTCGTCAATGTATTTAAGAAGTGGGAGATTGAGATTACAGCCGAAGAAGCGCGTGGGCCGATGGGCATGCTGAAGCGTGATCATATTAAGGCGCTGCTCGCGATGGAACGTATTGCGGGATTGTGGCAGGAGCGCTACGGAAGAATGCCGGAGGAAGCCGATGTCGATGCGCTTTACGCTGATTTTGAGCCGATGTTGTTCACAGATTTAGCAAGTTATACCGATCCGGTACCGGGAGCATTGGAAGTCGTTGCGAACCTTAGAGAACGCGGTCTTAAAATTGGCTCAACGACGGGCTATACGGCAGAAATGATGGAGATCGTCGCGGCAGAAGCGAAACGCAAAGGTTATTTCCCAGATACACTCGTCACACCAAATGATGTGTTCGCAGGACGGCCTTACCCTTGGATGTGCTACCGCAACGCGGAACTGCTCGGCATCTATCCGATGGGAGCGATGGTCAAAGTCGGGGATACAATCAGCGATATATTGGAAGGCGTGAATGCCGGCATGTGGAGTGTAGGCGTCATCCAAGGCGGCAGCGAGTTAGGTCTGAGTGAGGCAGAAGTAGCAAATATGCAGGCAGAAGAACTGGAAGCTCGGATGCAAGTGGTTGAAGAGCGGTTCAAGGCCGCAGGCGCGCATTATGTGATTAAGCAAATCGGAGAATTTCCAGCCTTAATCGACCGTATTAACGAACGTATTGCTCAAGCTGAGGTCGTTGAGGTGTTGGTTTAGTTACAGACCGATGCTATCCATCATTTCATAATCGAGGAGCGTAACGATATGAATACTGAACTGTTAGATGATAATCCGTATTTGCTGCTCACCCCAGGTCCGTTATCGACGAGCAAGAGGGTCAAAGCTGCGATGCTCAAGGACTGGTGCACATGGGATCGCGATTATAATGATCTGGTACAGAGCATTCGTCGCCGGCTTGTTACGCTTGCAACGCAGCGTATTGAAGAATATTCCGCCGTGTTACTGCAAGGCAGCGGTTCGTATTGCGTGGAATCAGTGATCGGAAGCGCACTGGGCAGTACGGACAAATTACTTGTCATGACGAATGGTGCTTATGGCAAACGGATCGTTCAGATGGCTCAAGTGCTAGGGGTTCAGGTTGTGGTGCTCGACAGCGGCGAAGTCTCTCTTCCGGATTTGGATGATCTGGAATCGATGCTTCAGCAGGATCCTTCGATTACCCACGTAGCGATGGTCCATTGTGAGACGACCACGGGGATTCTGAATCCTATTGCGGAGGCGGGCCAGATTGTGAAGTTACACAATAAAGTGTTCATCGTGGATGCGATGAGCAGCTTTGGCGGCGTGCCGCTAGATGTGGCTGAGCTCGGTATCGACTTCTTGATCAGCAGCGCGAACAAGTGTATTCAAGGGGTTCCGGGCTTCGGATTCGTCATCGCACGCATCGATCGGCTTCAGGCTTGCCAAGGTCAAGCGCGTTCACTCTCG
Organism: Paenibacillus terrigena DSM 21567; assembly: GCF_000374845.1. GTDB lineage: Bacteria > Bacillota > Bacilli > Paenibacillales > Paenibacillaceae > Paenibacillus_K > Paenibacillus_K terrigena. The sequence goes on from NZ_KB895412.1 coordinate 444,787, forward strand.
CTGGATTTGTATGATCAATGGCATCATATGGAGCAGAATGGCGGCAAATGGCGCTATACATCTCCGACGCATGTCGTGAGAGCATTTGATGAAGCGATGCTGGAGCTTGAAGAAGAAGGCGGCGTTGCAGCAAGATATGCGCGTTATCGTCAGAATCAGCAGACCCTTGTGCGAGGCATGCGGGATCTGGGCTTTGAGACGCTTTTGGCGGATGAAATGCATTCTCCGATCATTACATCATTCTATTATCCAGACGCATCGTTCAAGTTCGAAGACTTCTATAAGGAGCTCAAAGCTCAAGGATTCGTCATCTATCCAGGTAAAATCTCCAACGCGGACACGTTCCGCATCGGCAATATTGGCGAAGTCTATCCCGGTGATATGGAGCGGCTTGTATCTGCTGTTGGTCGTGTGGAGTCGAAAAGCTTGTAGATGATTGATAAGTCTGTCAAGGGCGATGCGAGTGCAATACTTGCATCGCCCTTCTACATGTTCTGGATAGCGAAGCCGTTGTTCTAAAGTTATAATGTGTAAGATAAGTTGTATGACGGAGGGGATTCGCAGTTGTCGTTGATTGGCGAAGAACGTAAAGGAATCATATTAGAGCAGTTGAACGCAGAGGGACAGGTTAAGACATTTGACCTCGTGCAGAAGTTAGGTGTGTCCTCGGAGACCATTCGTCGGTACTTGGAGGAGCTGGAGCTCGAGAACCGGTTGAAGCGGGTATACGGGGGCGCGGTGAAGATTAACCTCCTCGGCGAAGAGCCTTCCTATCTCAAGCGCGAAGTGATTTATGCCGAGGAGAAACGAATGATTGGGAAGGCTGCGGCCGCACTGGTGGAGGATAATGACGTCATTTTTATTGATGACGGGACGACGCCGCTTGCGATGATTGATTTTCTGATGAATAAGAATAACCTGACGGTGCTAACGATATCGATTCCGGCGCTGCATCAGCTGATTGAATACAAGAATAAGGAACTGTTCAATGGCGAAATCTATCTGATTGGGGGCAAAGTGAATTCGAGGCATTCTCGAATTACCGGCTCCATCGCCGAGAAAATTGTGGATCTGTTCCATGCGGATAAGGCGTTCATTTCCATCGATGGGATGGTGCTGGGCAAGGGGATTACCGCCTTTGATGCAGAACGTGGGCAACTCGTCAGTAAGATGATGGGCAATTCCAGGCAATCCATTGTCATGACCGATGGCAGCAAAATAGGACTTACTCAGCTCTATCGTATCGCGGAATGGCGAGATATGAATACGGTGATTAGCGATGTTCATATGCCGAAGGATTGGGTCAAACCGCTTGAGAAGTTTGGCGTGGATTGGATCGTGGCGCAGTAATATGTGCTGTACGGCAGGATGTGCAGTGTGTAGAAGGTGGAAGAGCTATCTCCTTCAGTGTAGGTTGGCTGCTATCATGGATTTTAGCATCAACTATGACCTAAACTGCGCCTATATCAGAGTTATCATAGCCCCGACAATGAAAAAACGAGCCGTTAGCTTCTCTTCTAAGGCTCGTTTTGTAAATTATATTTCTTTGAAATGAAGTACAAAGCCTGCTCTTCCAGCGTTTTCAACTTGGCATTGATAGACGACATGGTCGATCGTGACTACGGCAGGTCTATTGTATTCTATAAACGTATAGGTTACATTCTCTTTCTTACAATAACGTTCAATTTCATCTAGGAACTCTTGTTTGTTCTTGGGCGGATGATCCAATTCGACTGAGAATCCCTTCTTCATAGCCTTGTCCCATAGAGATTTCAACATCATAACACCTCTTCCATTATCGATGACATTTCATTTAAGAATCGTAGTATACCTCTATTATACCCCCTGTTTTCTGATATTCACATTGTTTTTCATCACTTCTTTACATAAGCTGGATCGACTGCTCCTGAGTAAGCCGAAGTGAATACAATTGTATTGATGTTCGGATTGGCGGTCCACTGTGATCGCCAATCTTTTGTGGTATATTTAATTTACATGAAGTCGGAAGGTTTGATAGATAGGGGCGAATGTATTGGTCAGTATTAAAGATATCGCTAAAAAAGCAGGGGTTTCCGTCTCAACGGTATCTTACGCACTGAATGGGAATCCGAAGGTAACCGAGGAGACGCGTGCTCGAATCCTGGTGATCGCTAAAGAATTAAATTATGTTCCGAATGCGGCGGCCAGATCCCTGAAGAAGAAGGAGTCCCGAATTATCGGTGTGTTCTTAACCGATTTCAACGGTGCTTTCTATGGCGGTCTGCTGCAAGGCATTAAGGAAGTTCTGAATGATAAGGAATATGATCTGGTCGTGTGCAGTGGAAAGGAATCTCATCGGATGCTGCCGGAGCGGATTATTGACGGTGCCATCATTCTGGATGAGCAGTTCAATAGTGAAGAGCTGCTGCAGTATGCAGATCGTGGACATAAAATCGTGGTGCTGGACCGTGAGCTGAGCCATCCGAACGTGAATCAAGTGCTGTTGGATAATAAGGCAGGCGCGATGCTAGCGACGGAATATTTGCTTGAACAGGGGCATCGGAGAATCTATATCGTGAACGGCCCGAAGGGATCTTATGATGCTAGACAGCGTCTCCAAGCGTCGAAGCAGACACTCGATCGCCACCCGAAGGTAGAATATATCGAGATCGACGGCGATTTCAACAAATCCGCAGGGGAGCAAGCGGCGAAGCTGATTATCGATGCGTACACAGAGCCTGTTGCGGTATTCTGTCTGAATGATGAGATGGCGATTGGATTCTACAACTACGTAGCTTCAACGAAATATCGCATTGGGGAGCATATTCATATCGTCGGGTTTGATAACATCGAACTAACGGAATATACACAGCCGCGTCTTGCGACCATTAACTATTCGAAGAAAAAATGGGGCGCGCTCGCAGCAGAACAATTGATTAAGCTGCTGCAAGGCGAAACCGTGGAGAATGAACGGATTTATGTGACGCTCGTGACGGGGAATTCGGTTGGGCGTGTTTAGAGGGATAGCGAAGAAGGCTTATCTTCAAGCGATTTATATCGCTTAGGATAAGCCTTCTTTTTTCAATGGGAAGATTTATGGTCTATGGCATCGATTAATCCAGAAGGGGTTGACCATAGGTGTAAAATAGGGAATAGATGGGAGGGTTTACCTGATGGAAATACGGAAAAGACAAGGATTGACCGAGCAAGAATTGCATGACATCCGCATATTGGCGGATATTTGTGATGCGCTGGATGGAATTAAGCTGAAATTGAACTGGGTATCCTTACAGACGCGGCCCACACAAGAGACGAATGATTTTCTCATTTATGAGAATGGCGATCTGGTCGGGTACTTAGGCATTTATAGCTTCCAATCTTCGGAGGCAGAAATTAGCGGAATGGTTCATCCACTCTACCGGAGACGGGGAATGTTCACACAGCTTGTGGATGCGGCAGTGGAGGAGTGCAGACAGCGGGGATTCGGCAATATTCTCTTCATTAATCATCATCGTTCTACGGCGGGGCAAGCATTCCTGGTCGCGCGGGGCACGAAGTATAAGGTATCTGAGCACTGGATGCGTTGTGAGCGGACGGATGCAGATCTTAGTGGCTTTCATGTTCGTGGCATGAGCGAGAACAACATCCAACTTCACGTCGCGCGAGAAGCGGATAAAGAGCTGTTGGTTCAGCTTAATGTTGACGGATTCGATATGAAGGAAGCGGATTCGCGGGATTATGTAGAACGTACCTTCAATAGCCCACTGGAATATACGTATATCGCAGAAGCTGAAGGCCAGCCGATCGGCAAGCTGGGTCTTACCTTCGAGGATGGCAGTGCCTTTATTTATGGGTTCTGTGTGAGTCCGCTCCAACGGGGGAAAGGGAATGGTCGACGTATTCTTGTCGAGCTCATGAACATGTTACAGCGCGAACAAGGGAAGACGCGGTTCGAACTCGAAGTCGCTGTAGAGAATGCGCGCGCGCTTGGCATTTATGAGGATTGCGGATTCCATGTGATTAGCGCGAACGATTATTATGAATTGATTTTATGAAAAATGGGGCCAGAGTGACTGAGATCACGATGGCTCTTTGTCTTCCGTCGTATGATGATCTTGCATGAACCAAGATCTATTGAACTGGAGGCGAATCCCTTATGATTACACAAGAAATGACCGTTCGTGATGCGGTATTGCAATATCCAGCTGCGAGTGATGTGTTCAAGCGGCTCAAAATTGATTTTTGCTGCGGTGGCAACCGTCCGATCCAAGAAGCAGCGGAAGAACGCGGACTGGATGCGGCGGCCGTTGTTCATCAGCTGAATACGATGAAGCAGGATGCACCAAGTATAGGAATCGGGATGGATTGGCAGTACATGTCCTCACGGGCGTTGATTGAATATATTGTGAAGAAGCATCATCAATATTTGCGAGTCCAACTGCCGCAGATCGCTGCGAATGTGGAGCGCGTCTATCATGTGCATGGCGGTGATCAACCGCATCTTGTTCAGATGGCAGAGCTATTCCGCCAGCTTCGAGCAGAGCTTGAGGCGCATATCGCCAAGGAAGAGGAGACTTCCTTCCCAAGCATCATTCGAGCAGAAGAAGATGCGAATGCTGTCTCGCATGCAGATGTACGGGCAGTCGTGGCAGAACTGGAAGGCGAGCATGATGGTGCCGGGAACCTGCTGAAGCAGCTCCGTCTCGTCACGAATGATTTCACCCCGCCTGAGCACGCTTGTACGACCTACCGGATCACTTATGCCCGCTTGGAAGAGTTGGAAGGGATGACGTTCGAGCATGTGCATCTGGAGAACAATGTGTTATTCCCGCGGTTTGATCTGTAATCGATCCATGTGATATGAATAAAGGCACTCCTTCCAGGATCCATGATATGGAACCCTGGGGAGTGCCTTCTTGTATTCTAAAAGATTATGAGCTGGTTGTTGCTCTCGCTTCCGCTTCCGCCTTCGCTTCAGCGGCTTGCTCTTGGTAGCTCTTCATGCGATCGTTCGTCATGTAGAAGGTGAATAGCAGCGCGAGGACAGTCGGAATGAGTGCCCACATAAATGTCTGCACGATCGATGAAGAGAGCGCATGTGTAATTTTATCTAGAATATCCGGAGGAATGCTGGCCCGTGCTTCTGGCGATAGAATCGCTCGCGGATCGGATAGCATATCCATGCCTTGCGGTGCCGAATCCATTCCGGCAAACGAGGATTTCAGGCCATCCGTGAAGACATTCTTCTGCACCATACCGAAGATCGTAATGCCGATCGTCATGCCAAGGGAGCGGATGAAGGCAATCGTAGAATTCGCGGAACCGCGCTGTGATGCATCAAAATGATGAATAGCCGCCATCCCAAGGACGGAGAATGATGCACCGAGCCCAAGTCCTGTAATAATCATGTAGAACGTGATCATGCCTCGTGAGGTGTCCGTCGTGATCGTTGTGAGCAGCGCAATCCCGATCAGGAAGATGAGCATGAATACGACCATGACCTTCCGATACCCGAATTTGACCGATGACATGGCTCCGACTTGTGCTGAGACCGTCGTTCCGAGCATCATCGGCAGCAGAATCATGCCGGAGTTCGTGGCTGTACCGCCTGTCACGCCTTGGACGAAGATCGGAATATAGACCGCCGCCGCAATGAACGCCGCACCGGAGAACAGACCGATGATCGTACTAGACGCGAACAATCGATTCTTGAACATTGAGTACGCGATGATCGGTTCTTTGGCAGTACGTTCAATGAACAAGAAAATGATGAATAGGACGGCGAATCCTGCGAACAGGCTTAAGATAACCGTGGAATCCCATGCATACGTACCTCCTCCGAACTCTAACGCGAACATGAGGCAGATAATGGAGCCGACCAATGTCGTAGCACCTGCCCAGTCGATTTGCAGCCGCGAATGTTCATGCGATTCGTGATAAAAGAGCACGACGAGCAGTAGGGCAACCGCTCCGAGCGGCACATTGATGAAGAAGATCCAATGCCATGTGAAGGTATCGGTGATGAATGCACCAAGCAGCGGTCCGAAAATACTGGATAGACCGAAGACTGCCCCGAATAATCCCCCCATTTTACCGCGTTTCTCAGGAGGGAAAATATCGAACATGATCGTGAACGCAATCGGGACGAGCGCTCCGCCGCCAATCCCTTGAATAGCACGGTAAATGCTGAGCTGCGTGATGGTCTCAGCGGTTGCACATAGAATCGAGCCCGCTAAGAAGAAAATGAGTCCGAAGATGAAAAACCGTTTGCGTCCGTACATGTCGGACAGTTTGCCGAAGATGGGCATGCCGGCCATTTCCGCCACCATATAGGCCGAGGTGACCCATACGAATTTATCCATGCCGCCAAGATCGGAGACGATGGTGCCCATGGCCGTCGATACGATGGTGTTATCCATCGAGGCCATGAGAATGCCGAGCAGTAGGGCTGTTACGACAAGCCCTAAATTATTTTTTCCTTTAACCACGGGTTATTCCTCCACGTTATATATTGTTCATGGCTTTCATGGGAAGCCATCTATGTCTGTATGCATTGCTCCACGGAAGCATCGGGCGCCTGTTGGTAGCTGCTGCGGTATTCCACCCGTTCAATGATACAGCCGCTGCCGATAGTGACGCGATTGCCGCGGACGATTTTGGCGGACGTATTCTCCAGGTGAATGTCATCTCCTTCAATACTGTCTGCGATTAATCGCGAATCCGGCTGCGTTTTGAAGATGTCGAGCAGTGATTTCAGCATACTGGCCATGCCTTGCGGTTTACGCACGTTAATCTGTTCACCGCCGATTTCACGCGCTCGTGACGGCCAATAAAGATCGAGATCCATTTGGCCGACGTTCAACAGTCCTTGGATCTCGAATGCCCCTTTGCCGCGCAGGTGGTCAATGGCACAATCGCCATCGACGCTGATGAGGCCATGGAGTTTAATCTCTTCGCTCGTTAAGTTCTGTCTGACGATGACATGGCCGCCGATTTTGGCATCGTTCAGGGTAACGTTGCCCATCGCCTTAAGTTCACCATGAAGGTTCAATCGATCGGTTGTGATATCACCGTTCACGACGGTGGTCCCTGTGATACGGGTGATTTTGCCTTCGAATGCACCCGATACATTCGTATCGCCTGTGCAGCGGAAGATTTCACAGCTAATATCACCGGTAATCTGAACCTCGCCTGTTATGCTGACATTCCGATAATAACCGCCAGCGGCACTAGAAGAGCCCGTTATACGAAGATCTCGAACGTTATTGTTGCTCATTGGTTTTGCCTCCTTTTGTCAGAATTCCCGTTAGATCTGGGTGTGATATTTTACTTTGGAGCTAGGATGAATATGAAGTTCGTCTTTGTATTCGACGCGCTCGATAATACAATCGGGACCGATGCTGATGCGGCCTCCGCGGACGACAGTTGCAGTAGCATGCTCGAGCGAGATGTAGTCTCCTTCGATGGTCGTTGCCGTGACATGCGTGTTCATGAAGACACCGAGCAACTTCGTCATGAACTGAGAGCCTGCATGTTTAATTGTTATTTGTTCGCCCACAATTTCATGCGCCGAACAACCGCCTTGCGCAGTAATCTCGATGATATCAGCGTTCAGCATACCTTGAATGATAAAGATGCCATTCGATTCGAAACGTTCGGCTTCGCAATTGCCATGGATCTTGATATGTCCGTTCATCTGGATGTCTTCCCCTGTGAGTTTGCCTTGAATCGTAACCTTGCCATCAATCCGCAGCTGATCGGCATGCGCAGCGCCTTTAATTTTCGCAATGCCGTTGATGCTGGCACGTTCTGAACGTAAATTCCCTTCGACTTTACTGGTTCCGTTGCAGCTGAATTCCATGCAAGTCACGTCGCCGTGGATTGTCCCCATGCCATCGATAGAGACTTGGCGGAAGCTGCCGCCGTTGGAGCTTGCGATGCCATTGATCTGGATATCGCCGCTTGGATAATCATTCATATACCTTCCTCCTATTCAGATAATCGTGTTTTGAGCGCTTCGATGGAGTTGGATAGGGCGATACGTTGGACGAGTTTGGCATGGTCCTCCAGGTACACTTCGCTGCTGCCTGAGATGAGCAGGAATGTCGCAACCCCCATTTTGCGGATAAAAATCAGGTCACAGCTCTTTCCATCGAATTTCTTATAATGATCATTCAGTACCTGCAGTAGAATGCGGCCTTCATCAAGGCTCATTTCACCGGTCTGCAGCATCTGATTCAGGACATAAAGGGCAATTAATCGCTCATAGGTGAGCACTTCTGCCTCCCCGAACTGTGCTGTGAGCAGCTGCCACGAGACATCAGATACAATACTGCGTTTCTTCAGGTCTGCGCTGTACAAGGCCATCTCGGTCAAGTTGGGTGAGAAGAGATCTGCGAGATCATCGAGCGATGCATTGTCTTTCAGGTTCAAGATCTTATCGATCCGATCTAATATTTTATCTTTGGGAAAAAAGGTCTCTTGGCCCGTAAATGTAGATTTGCGGATAAACCAATCCTCAGGGATGAGGTCCTTGCGTTTCCATCGATATAATTGACCATAGGAAATGCCAGTGAGCTCCAGCAGGTCTTTTTTAGATATGAGATTGTCTTCCATCGGGTTGAACCTCCTTCACTCGCGTCAGTAAAACAATGTTACGCACACATCGTAACACTGTTTCGTTGACAGTGCAAGAGGCAGGCTTGAACTTTTGGGTGAGGAGGCATACAGTAACAATATTGGAATTGTTTTTATATGATGAATCATTCTTTTTTCTAAAGTATATGAATGAGGTGAAGAGGCATGAAGGAACAAGCGTTGATGCACGAAATGAGATGTATGTCGTTCAATATCCGTAATGCATATGGGGATCAAGACGAGAATGCTTGGTCGACGCGTGCGCATATGGTGGCAGGGATGATTCGTTTTCATCGTCCAGACATTGCGGGCCTTCAAGAAGTACTGCTGAGTCAGGTTGAGGATTTGGAGCGGTTGCTTCCGGAATACGGTTTGGTAGGCGTAGGGCGAGATGATGGAGATAAGGCAGGGGAATTCGTCAATATCCTGTACCGCAAGCACCGGTTCGAGCTGCTCACGAGCGGTTCGTTCTGGTTGTCAGAGCAGCCGGAGCAGCCAGGTTCCATGGGGTGGGATGCAGCTTGCACACGTGTAACGACGTGGGCGAAATTCCGCGATCGGCAGGATGGTGCAGAATTCGTACATATGAACACACACTTTGACCATGTTGGCGTTGTTGCTGTAGAGCAGAGCGCTTATCTGCTGCGCGAACGGGCTGCAGGAGTGGCAGGAGCGAATCCGGTCATCATAACAGGAGACTTCAATTGTACTTCTTCTTCGTTGCCGTATCGCATCATGTGCGAGGAAGACGGAGGCCTGTTGAAGCTGCGGGATGCTTCCGTAGTGTCCGCGTACCGCCACTTTGGCCCAGGCTTTACGTTCCACGGATTTGATTGTCAAGCGATGGCGGCGCAGATGTTCCCTCGGGAGTTCCAGCATACGCGCGACGCAGCGTTTGAATTCGATTCGCCGATTGATTTTATTTTCGTTAATGAACAGGTATCGGTGCAGACGTATGGCATTCTAGGCGACCATCTAGCAGGTAAATTCCCTTCGGATCATTTGCCGATTATGGCGGATATTGCTTGGACCATCGAGGGATAACCAATAAGAACAAAGAAACCTTTCTTTAGTGATGGGGGTAGAGTTACCTCCGTGTCACCAAAGGAAGGTTTCTTTTTTGTCTTCAAACTACTTAAGGCTATTTTTGGAAAATAGGATTGACAAAAGAGTTGATTACTTATATAGTTAGTTACATGAGTAATGAACCAACTTGGTGGTGATAAAAATGATATCGATGGATGACAGTCGTCCGATCTTCATGCAGATCGCAGAACGGATCGAGGATGACATTATTGAAACAAGATTGCCTGAGGAGTCGCAGGTGCCGTCAACGAACCAATTTGCTACGTTCTATCAGATCAACCCGGCTACTGCTGCGAAAGGCGTCAATTTGCTAGTGGATCAAGGTATTCTATATAAAAAGCGAGGGATCGGGATGTTCGTAGCAACAGGTGCACGCGCGCAATTAGTGGAGAAAAGGAAAGATCAATTCTATGAACAGTATGTCGTTGCTATGATGCAAGAGGCTGAGAAGCTCGGAATTACAAGCGAGCAGTTGGCAGAGATGATTCGTACAGGGAGGAAAGGATCATGAGTCGTATAGTCGAGGTAAAGGGATTAACGAAAGTATATGGTAATTTCGAAGCCGTCAAGGATGTGACGTTCACGATTGAGGCGAACAAAATCTATGGTCTACTCGGACGGAACGGAGCCGGCAAGACGACAATTATGCATATGATTACGGCGCAGCAGTTCAAGACGAGTGGGGAGCTGAAGGTGTTCGGCGAAGAGCCCTATGAGAATAATCGTGTGTTAAGCCAAATCTGCTTCATTAAGGAAAGTCAGAAGTACCCAGATAATTACCGCGTCATCGATGTGCTGGAAGTGGCGTCCATGTTCTTCCCGAATTGGGATCAGGCCTTTGCACATGAACTGATCGAAACGTTCCGTCTGCCGCTCAAGCGGCGGGTGAAGAAGCTGTCTCGCGGTATGCTGTCTGCGGTGGGGATCATTGTAGGGCTCGCGAGTCGTGCACCGCTTACGTTCTTCGATGAGCCTTACTTGGGACTCGATGCCGTTGCACGGGAGCTATTCTATAATCAATTAATTCAAGATTATGCGGCATATCCACGTACTGTGGTGCTGTCGACGCACTTAATAGACGAAGTCAGCCAGCTACTCGAGCATGTGATGGTGATCGACCAAGGGAAGCTGATCCTGAATGAAGACACTGAAGTATTGCGCGGGCAGGCGATCTCTGTGGCAGGAACAGCATCGCAAGTGGAGGAGTTCATTCGAGGGAGAAAAGTGATTCACCGCGAGCCTTTCGGCGGACTGCTTACGGCAACCGTGATGGGAGCCGGAAGCACGGAGGATCGCAAACGGGCAGAATCGTTTGGATTAACCATTACGCCTGTATCGTTGCAGCAGCTCATCGTTTATTTAACAGGCGGATCGGTAAGAAAGGCTGGTGAGGCATAATGAATCGTTCGATAGGTGTAATGAAAATGCATCTTCGTGATAAACTTGGCTACTTGTATTTACCATGGATCATCTGTCTGGGCTCCTTCTCTGTTAATTTACTCATTGGTGGCTTGATCCAAGAGGAGAAGGGCTTCTACTCCGGCGGGGTGATGTCTATCTTTGTTTATATGCTTGTCGCGGGGATTGTTGTGGTACCTCAGACGATTCCATTCGCGCTCGGACTTGGGGTGCGGAGATCGGATTATTTCACCGGCACAGCGAGTACATTAACCCTACTGAGCTTCGTCTTCTCCATCGTACTGTCTTTGCTCTCCTGGATCGAGGCGGCCACATCCGGCTGGGGCGTGAAGCTAGGATTTTTCCATTTGCCTTATCTATATGTGGGAAGCTACTTGCAACAGTTCCTTGTGTTCTTTTTGATCATGCTCATGTTGAGCTTTTGGGGGTTCATTATTGCATGCTACCATCGTCGATTCGGAAAAGCAGGAACGTTCACATTATTCATCGTATTGTTCTTGCTTAGCAGTTTATTCTCATTCTATATGACGTATTTTGGGGACTGGATGGCCGTGTTCCAGTGGTTCGCGGACAAAACAGCGCTGGACCTAGCGATTCGCACCATACCATTCTCGATTATTTTCGCCGCTTTGTCGTATTTGTTCTTGCGTCGTTCGACAGTGTGATCATGTAAATCATTGTCAAAGACCGCCTTCCGGGAAGGCGGTCTTTCGTATGTTCAACAAGCGACTTGTCTTGTGTGAAAACGGATATAGGAACGTGGTGTTGCGGCATTATTTCGATGCCGTGGGTAGGCGTGGAACATTGCGGGACTTCGCTAATTCAGACTTGCGCTCTCTGAACATGAAGTAATACAAGGCCGAAGCGCAGATATAGAGCGCGCCCGTCATGCAGAAGGTCACGACGTACCCCCAATACTTGCCGTAGGTGCTGAGCAGGTGCGATTGCACAGGACCCATCGTAGCCCAGCCGAGCATGAAGGCGGTCTGCGTCATGGAGTTCGCGATGCCGCGCCGTGCATCTGAGATGCGATCCACCATAATCGATGATTGAATCGGATTCGCGGCGTTCATCAGTGCTTGCCGGAATAAGAAGCTGATGCAAGCAACGAGGAAGATATTCGTGAAGCCTGTGAGCAGCAAGAACGGTAGAGACAGCATCTGGAAGTAGACGACCGCGCGCACTTGTCCCACACGCTGTGCCAGGTACGGTCCAATCAGCATCGATATGATCGTCATCACTTGTCCGAGGGAGATGAGGATACCGACGGCGGTCAGGGATACGGCGAATCGATTGGTGAAATAGAGATTCAAATAAGGCACGACGAGCCCAGAGCCAAATCCGACGAGTAGTTGGGCGGTGGTAAATTTGCTGATCGTTTTCCAATCTCCACGCGGAGCGGGTGGAACTGCAACCGAGGCAGACGGATCTGGCTTCATGGCAGCCTGCTGCTTCACGGAATCCTTGACCAACAGAAGCGGGATAAAGGCAAGGCAGCTCGCAACGCCACCAGTCAAGAGTGCAATCTGTAAACTAGAGATCTTACTGACTCCCGCAGTTTGGAGTACGTCAGCCCAGAGTCCTCCGCCGATGCTGCCAACAACTTGTGCTGCGAGAACCATCGAAGAGTAGTAGCTGAACAGCTTGAGCCGATGCTCTTTGCCCGCATTCTCAGCGAGGAAAGGGATCGCGATAATCTGGAAGAAAGCCATGAACAATCCGGCAGATACGGCATAAATCATGAGTGCCGACTCCCCGCTTGCGAAGGCGCGGCCCATGAAGCTGATCCCCGTGAATAGAGCGCCGATGATCAATAGCGACTTACGGCTTGTACGATCACTTATGAGACCGATCGGAATAAAGATAAGCGCTGTAGCTAAGGATTGAACACTGACAATCGTCCCGTTCATATCATCTTGATAACCCAGCGCTTGAATATATAAATTGTATAGAACACTGAACATGCCCGTGCCGATCTGAAATAAGATATTGGCGATGAAGAATAGGCGGATGTTACGATTCCACGCGTTCCAGGTCGTCGTAACGTTCTGAATAAGTTGCATGAAGTGATCCTCCGATAGTCCATGTTAGTTATTTCCATCATAACAAGACGGAAGGAGGATGCATAGTTAAAAATAAATGAGAATAACTAGCTTGCTCGGACGTTATGTTGTTAGATTGCAGCGATGCTCCGGAATCGCGATATAATCATTCTGATACCCCGTCGGATCGGGTTCATCGAGCGTCACCATTTCCCCTGTCCAAGGCTGAATTTTGAACCATTGGTAATGAGGTAACAACGTCATGATGGCATGCAGATTATAGCGGGCATAGCTGTGGTATTCCAGGAAAATGACTGGCTTCGATTGCCTGATCGTATCGAGTGCTCCACAAATGACCTCGAATTCATGGCCTTGCGTATCGATTTTCATGACCTGCACACGTTTCTTCGCTGCCTGATCTAGTTGTTGATCGAGTGTCGTGATGTTCACTTGAACACGTTCCACGGCGTTCCCCATCTCGGAATGATATAGAATCCCTGACATGCCTCGATTGTAGCAGGAATCATCCTGCATATAGAAATCGATCTTTCCCTTCGTATTCCCGACAGCCAGCTCAAAAGCTTGAACATGGTTAAAAGCATTCAATTGAATACTCTCCTCAAGCTGCTGATACAACGATGGGTGTGGCTCGAAGCATAGGCATGTCGCCTCAGGGAACTCGCTTGCAAGATAGAACGTATGATAGCCAATGTTCGCACCAATATCGATAAATACACCGTCAGGCTGCTGCATATATTCACATATTTTGCGAATAAGGAAGGGCTCCCAGCTCCCTTGTGCACACAGCGTTTCTTCAATAAACCCAGGCAGTTTCAACGCCAATGTAAAGAGTTCTCCTCGACCATTCAATAGATCGACTTCGACTTCAGGGCCGAGCGATTCAAGGACGGATGGCTCCTCCGGAGATAAGCTAGGCTTATCTTCTTCAACAACGGGCGGGGCAGAAGTATTTGCGGTCATGCTTCTGAGTTCATTCTCGAGGAGCTCTTTGTTGCTCAGGATGTATTGATCTAGCGGACTAAAGGCCCGTGCAGCCTCGTTATGCGCGTAGGATTGGGCAAGATTGCCGAGCCGATAGTTGATGACACAGAGTTGGAGATGCGGCAGCCAAGTACGGCATGCTTCATATTCTGGATCATCATTGTTGTCAGAGATGGAGATTTGATCGATGTTCAGAGCCAGTTCATACCAGAACCTTGCTTGATTCAGATCGTTTCTCTTCAAATATTGATATCCGAGCCGGCAGCAGAACTCCGCACGAGGCGCATCAAGCTCAAAGGCTTGGTAGACATAATTCCGTTCCATATCTAGGTTACTGAACTCATAATAGGTGTGCGCAAGACGCCCGCAGGCAGCTAACTTCTCATCCGTAGTAGCAAATACAGAATGAAGCACTTGCAGGTCGCCGGGCTCATTCATATATTGATGAATGGCGTGTTGATAGAGCTCCAGATAACGCTCTGCCATTGAGGTGCTGGAATAATGTTGTTCCACGTAATCACGCAGTGATTCTGGGGAAGGGAAGCAGCTCTTACGCAGGCGATCTTGCATCTCAGCGATGGATCGGCAGATCAGTTCAGGCATGCCTGTGAGTACTTCGGGTACCGCCCCGTTCGCTAGAGCCAGGACGGGTGTCCCGCAAGCCATCGCTTCAATCATGACGAGACCGAAGGCTTCCTCACAACAAGTCGGGAATAACATGCATTTCGCTTGTTGCAACAGACGAATGCGATCTTCTCCGCCGACCTCGCCAATATATTGTAAATTCGGATTCCGCTTAAGGCGGGGCTCGATATATGTCGTGTAGTAGCTTGAATCAAAGATGGGACCCGCAATAATGAGTCGATGCCCGGTGCTCTCCGCCATGTCAATGGCTTGCAATATCCCTTTGTGCCAGCTGAGCACGCCCAAGTACAGCAAGTAATCCTGCTTCACAGCAGGGTCGGCTAGCGGATAGTCATCGATAGGAAGACCGTTGTAGGCATATTCGCCTTGATCGGTGCCCGCGACGAGACGGGAGTGTTGACTAACGTAGACAGGGAAATCCACGGGGTTATGGACGGTAGCATGGAAGGTACAGAGTGTCGGGACGGGCAGCCGTGTCATGCCGACGGCGGATTTATGCGTGTGGTCATGGATAATATCAATAGAGGAAGGCAGCGTCCGGGCGACGAATGCAGCGATCGACTGCGGATTCGCATCGGTATGTTCGTAGGCAATCAGATTGGCTTGCGTCTTGCTCCCAGCAGGGGCATAGAGATAGACTTCATGTCCATCTGCGACTAGCGCTTCGGTCAAGGAATGAACGACGCGTTCTATACCGCCGTATTTTAGCGGGGGGACCGGGTAATAATCGGGAGCGACTTGGACAATGCGCAATTTCTTGCGAGTCGGGGCAGGGGGGCTAATTGTGGACATAGAGATCCTCCAAAATGGCTTTGTTATTCCGAATACTCTCATCATTCGGCCGATAATGCCTTGCCACCTCATTATGGTCATAAGAAAGTTCGAAGTTACCGAGGCGATAATAACAGACACATAGCTGAACGTGGGGAATCCAAGTCCAGTAGGCATCATCGAAAAATCCAAGGCTCTCAGGCTTTGTTAATTTGGTGGCTAAGGTATACCAGAATACGGCTTGCGTGAGCTCGTCATGGTGTAGCTTGTATGCGCCTAGACGACAGCAAGCTTCTGCGCGCGGCGGGGCATAATCGAATGATTTCCAGAGCATTTGAAGCTCAAGTTGCTCTTCATTGCGTTGATGATAAATGTCAGCGAGCTTCAGGCAAGAAGAGATGTTGTCCTCAATCCAACCGGCTCCCGTATCTAGAAATTGATGGTATTGTTGTGCGGCAAGCTCATATCGCTGATGATCCACCAGCTCATTGGCATAGTAGTACATATCCCGAGGGGAGAATTGCTCTCCTCGTGCCAGCCGATTCTCAAAAATTCGAATATTGCGATCCGAGTGCTGATGCACGCGGCAATGGGTGATGATCACGTCACTATTCAACGTCTTGCCATGAACAGCCAAATATTCATGAACGGGACCGTGCCACTGGAAGTTGCAATGTCGCTGCACGAGCCGATTTCTTCGAAGTTCGACAGTGACGTTGCCATGATCGTCAAAAGCGTAGTGATAGATCATCGTGACGGAGTGGATGTCGTCATCTAACGATTGTTTGAGCTGCAGGAGCTTCTGACGATCTGCTTCGAGCAGTACATCATCTGCATCTAGCCATAGAATATGGCTCATGGTGGCTTGTTGGAAGGCAAAATTGCGGGCAGCCGCGAAATCATCAATCCATTCGAAATCGAAGATGCGGTCCGTGTACTGGCGAACAATGTCCTTTGTTCCGTCCGTTGAGCCGGTGTCGACAATATTGATTTCATCGGCAATGCCGAGGACGGATTCCAGACAGTTGCCGATGGTCGACGCCTCATTTTTCACAATCATACAAAGACTGATCGTTATCATACAGTCCTCCTTTTTGTGCACATAGGCATTGGTTTGTATAACATATATATTCCGGCTCAAGGAAATGGGTTAATGCTGGGATAGGTTTAATATGTAAAAAAGAGCCACAGGTTGCGGCTCTCAGTAATCCAGCGAGTTGAAGTGACATTTGTGCCTGTCGGTCCCGTTGTTCCAGTCACACCTGAGGGCCCGTCGATCCAGTCGGCCCAGCAACACCGGTCATCCCCATAACCCCTGTGGGTCCTGCCGGTCCCGCGGGACCTGTTCCGCCCATCGGCCCTATTGGCCCTTGCGGTCCCGCTAGACCTTGATCACCGACGGGGCCGGTTGATCCTATGTCCCCCGTCGGCCCTTGCGGCCCGGTTACCCCCGTTGGTCCTGTCGGTCCAGCTCGACTTTGGCTAGAGGGTCCTGTGGATTCTGGTACTTCCGTTTGTTCAATAATATTCTTTTCTGTTTTTAATTCGATCACAACGGTTGGAGATCGCCTTGGTTTGTGTTTCTTTTTAGGTTTGTGTATCTTCGGGCTTAATGGAACAGTGCGATCTGCTCCTTTTCGATTTTTCGGTTTGCTCGGACGAATGTGTATCACCACCCGTATAGTAAAATGTAGGATTTTAGAAAACGGAAAGACAGGTAAACGGCCTAGATAAAACCTCCTATTCAATATATTCAGGCTATTTGCCGCGGTGATAGATACCAGTCTAATATGACAAAAGACCCGTGAGCACGAGCTTGTCACGTGATCGTGTGACAAACGGATACTCCGGGTCTTTTGGATAGGATGATTAGAGGGTAGGTAAATGCTGTTCGAAGCAATGGAAACCATTCGGATGCGTACCTTGGTGCACATAGCCGAGGCTGCTGTAGAATTGGTAGAGGGTCTCGTTGGTTGCAATGCAATCCAGGCGAATGCGATCTTTACCCTCGAAGTGTATGCCGTTCGCTGCCCACCGCATCATAGCTTCGCCGAGTCCTGTTCCCGCATAATCCCGATTAATCGCCAGTCGATGAAGATAGATTGCTGTGTTGTGATCGTCTACGGTATCCCATAGCTCTAGATCCCAAGGGCTTGGTGTTGTGAGAAGGATGACGACACCTGCCAGCTTATTCACCTCGACATCTCTGAAAATAAACACATCGCCCCGCGCAATGGCATCAGAGGTGCCATGGACATCTTCACCCGTGAGCAGTCCGCTCCATTGGGTGGATCCTTTACTTTGCAGCCAAGAGGCTGTCTGGCGCAGCAATTCGGTAACAGACTCGGAATCCGCTGGTCTCGCTTGCTCTGCCTGAATTCGTTCGCGAACCCAAGTCTCTTTAATAGTGAATCGGCTCATATCATTTGCTCCCTCTCTCACGAAAAATTCTCTAACGGTTGGAATAGAATATAGAAGCAGTATACAACCTATATAATATTTTTTAAATCTTCATGTCCAATTTATTTCCAAATAAGTGTGTGGGATTGTTGGTTGACATGAAAATATTTACGTGTATATAATTAGACCATCTAATAAATAGAATAACGAAATATTGTGGATCTAGGAGATGACCATGCATGCTCAAGTTGTTTCGATTTCTGAAGCCGTTCTGGCTTCCCATTGTGTTTGTGCTGATGCTCGTGTTCCTGCAGTCTCTATCTGAATTGTACCTGCCAACCTTGATGGCGGACATTGTGGATACGGGTATTGTTAAAGGTGATACGAATTACATTATGAGCATAGGCGGATTCATGCTGCTCGTTGCTGCGGGCGGAGGTTTATGTGCGATTGCGGCTAGTTATTTATCGGCGCGCGTTGCGTCGGGGTATGGCCGTCAGCTGCGCAGCAGAGTGTTTAAGCATGTCGAGAATTTCTCATTGCAGGAGTTCGACAAAATTGGTACGGCTTCGCTTATTACGCGGACGACGAATGATATTACGCAAGTTCAGACGGTGCTCGTGATGATTCTGCGTATGATGGTGATGGCGCCGATGATGTGTATCGGGGGGCTGATTATGGCCATTTCCAAAGATGCGCATTTAACTTGGGTGCTCGCCATAGTTATTCCAATCTTAGCCCTAGCCATCTTCGCAGTTGCGAGTCGCGGGATTCCTTTGTTCAAAGCGATGCAGAAGAAGCTCGACCGCTTGAACCTTGTACTGCGTGAAGGATTGACAGGGATTAGGGTTATTCGTTCCTTCAACCGGATCAACTTTGAGAAGGAACGCTTCCGCGATGCGAACGCGGACTTAACGAATACGGCGATCCGTGTCAATCGGATCATGGCTTTTCTGATGCCAGTTATGATGATTGTCATGAACTTCTCGTCGATTGCAATTATCTGGTTCGGAAGTAAACGTATCGACACGGGGCATATGGCAGTCGGCGATTTGATGGCGTTCCTGCAATATGCGATGCAGATTATGTTCTCGCTATTGATGGTATCGATGATGTTCGTCTTGATACCACGGGCTTCGGCATCCGCAGCACGGATTAATGAAGTGCTCGATATGAAGCCGGAGATCGAAGATCCTGCGCAAGGTAGAAGCACCGATGGACGTCGTGGATATATCGAATTTAATGATGTCACGTTCAGTTATCCAGGGGCCGAGCAGCCAGCATTATCGAATCTGTCTTTCCGTGCAGCTCCAGGGCAAGTAACTGCGATCATTGGCGGAACAGGTTCAGGGAAATCAACGCTGCTAAGTCTAATGCCGCGGTTCTATGATGTCGATAGCGGGGCTGTGGTGATCGATGGGGTAGATGTGAAGCAACTGACTCAAAGCGAGTTGCGTTCGAAGATCGGATTTGTGCCGCAGAAAGCCGTGCTCTTCACAGGAACCATCGCCGAGAACATTCGTTACGGAAAAGAGGATGCGACGGATGAAGAGGTGCGGCATGCCGCTGCTATTGCACAAGCGAGTGATTTTATAGGTGAGATGACCGATGGTTACGATTCCTTGATTGCACAGGGCGGGACGAACGTATCGGGCGGTCAGAAACAACGGCTTGCAATTGCACGCGCACTGGTTCGCAGACCAGAGATTTATTTGTTCGATGACAGTTTCTCCGCATTAGACTTCAAGACCGATGCGAAGTTACGGGCTGCGCTTCGTGGGGAGACGACGGAGTCAACGGTACTTATCGTGGCTCAGCGGGTCAGTACAGTCATGGATGCCGACCAGATTATTGTGCTTGAAGAAGGACGCATTGCAGGCATCGGTACGCATCGTGAGCTCTTGGATACGTCGGATGTCTATCGTGAAATTGTATCCTCACAGCTGTCAGAGGAGGAGATCGCATGAGTAAGGAAACTCAAGGCCAGAAGCATGGCGGACACGGCCCGATGGGTGGCGGTATGGGCATGGGTATGCCCGTACAGAAAGCCAAAAATTTCAAAGGCACATTAAAACGATTGATAGGATATATGGCTCCACGTAAATATCAGTTGATTGCGGTATTGATCACGGCGATCTTGAGTACGGTCTTCAGCATTGTCAGCCCGAAAATCATGGGGAATGCAACGACCAAATTGTTCGAAGGACTGATGGGCAAATTAAACCACGTACCGGGTGCTTCGATTGATTTCACGTATATCGGGGACATTCTATTCATCTTGGCAGGCCTTTATATTGTGAGTGCTGCGTTCTCCTATTTGCAGCAATATATTATGGCGGGTGTGTCGCAGAAAATCGTATTTGATATGCGGGCACAAGTGAATGATAAGTTAGCGCGGCTGCCGCTCAAATATTTTGATGGTCGCACGCATGGTGAGATTCTAAGCCGGGTTACGAATGATATCGATAATATTAGTACAACGCTGCAGCAAAGTTTGACGCAGCTCATTACGTCGATCATTACGATTATTGGGGTCATTGTGATGATGCTGACGATTAGCCCGCTGCTGACGCTCATTACGGTCATTACGCTGCCGCTCAGCTTCTTGGTAACGATCATGATCGCGAAGCGGTCACAGGTCTATTTTGCAGGACAGCAGAAATCGCTGGGTGAACTCAACGGTCACGTCGAAGAAATGTACACCGGGCATCGCATTGTCAAAGCTTTCGGACGCGAAGAGAAGTCCCTAGCGAAATTTGAGGAAATAAACGAGGGGTTGTACCGCTCAGGATGGCGCGCCCAATTTATTTCCGGGATTATCATGCCGCTGATGAGCTTTATCACGAACATTGGTTATGTGCTGGTCTGCGTGGTCGGCGGGGTGCTGGTGACCAAGAAATCCATCGAAATCGGGGATATTCAGGCCTTCATTCAATATGCTAGACAATTCGGACAACCGATTGCTCAGACGGCGAATATCGCGAATATTATCCAGTCGACGATTGCTTCGGCGGAGCGGGTATTCGAGGTGCTGGATGAAGAAGAAGAGGTGCCGGAAGTGGCGAAGCCAACGCTTGTCAATGAACCGAAAGGTTTCGTGAAATTCGAGCATGTGAAATTCGGTTATAAGGCGGATGAAGTACTGATCGAGGACATGAACATCGATGTGTTGCCAGGGCAGACGATTGCGATTGTAGGTCCGACGGGCGCAGGGAAGACGACGCTCATCAACTTGCTCATGCGCTTCTATGAAATCAATGATGGCAAGATCACGATCGACGGTGTGGATATTCGGGATATGAAACGTGGCGATCTGCGCGGGATGTTCGGAATGGTGCTGCAGGATACGTGGCTGTTCAACGGGACAATCCGCGACAATATTGCTTACGGTCGAGAAGGTGCGTCCGAGCATGAGATCATTCGTGCTGCAAAAGCAGCGCATGCGGATTTCTTCATTCGTACGCTGCCGGACGGATACAATACGGTGCTGAATGAAGAAGCATCGAATATCTCGCAAGGGCAGAAACAGCTCCTCACGATTGCTCGGGCCATTCTTGCCGATCCAGCGATTCTGATCCTGGATGAAGCGACAAGTAGCGTGGATACGCGGACGGAAGTCTATATTCAACGGGCGATGAAGGAATTGATGAATGGCCGCACGAGCTTCGTAATTGCCCATCGTCTGTCGACGATTCGCGATGCAGATCTTATTCTAGTGATGAATCATGGTACCGTTATTGAACAAGGGAACCATGATGAGCTGATCGCACAGGGCGGCTTCTATGCGGATCTGTACAACAGTCAATTTACAGGCAAGTCGATTAGTTAGATAGGTGTTAGTATGCGAAAAAGGCTGCCGTAGGGCAGCCTTTTTTTGCGTGTTACGGTTGAATTTGGATCTCAGCTTCACGGCTCGGATCATGATAGAGGTAGATGCCCGGGTTGATTTCGATCGTGGAATCGCGTGGGATATCTTTGTAGCGTTCCACTTTTTTGCCGATGGCGTTCGGCCCTGCAGGACGGTATTCTGGGAGAATCTGGTTGTCATTACCCTTAAGCCGCAGGACGCTCTGGCTGATCAGATAAAAAACGGGTGAAGGAGAGCTTGACTCGACGATGAGGTCTTCTCCATCGCGATAGTAAGTATATTGAATGTCGAAGCCTTCCGGCATACGGACGGAGGCTTGCTGCTTCTCTTCCCTCGGTGTCTGCAGCGTGATCCAATTGCGGGAGGTATCCCTCTTGTCAACGATCGGTTTCTTCAGGATCAGCTTCATCGGTACGCCGGACCAGTCTTGGTACCATCCTGGAGTTTCAAAACCGAAGTACTCCCCAGTTAGCTCGTTACGTTCATTTGTGATGGGTGAGACCCATCCTTTGATGGTCTGATCGCCGACTTTCAGCGTAATGTCTTTGAAAGAGACGTCTCCGATCTTGATCCATCGGTCGCGGCCAGTCATGGTCCGTTCGAATGGGATTTGGATGCTGAGCGGTGCGACGACAAGTTTCTGTAGTGAAATCGCGGAATGTTCTAACAGCTTAGCATCCGGCGTTAACGGCTGGGTGTAGATCTCTTCGCTCGCTTTCTTGCCATCGACGGCAAAATGGAAATCCCAAGTACCGTCGTAACGTTGTGCCTCAGCGAGGTACGAAACATTCCAAACAGCAGATTTCAGCTGCTCGTCGTTCAGTTGATATACATTTTCCAAGAGCATTTCATTTCCCTCCGAAGGGAGAAGGGTTCGGGACACCGTGTTAACCCGCTGACCCTGCAGTGACAACTCTAATCTGGGGTCATTTCTGCTCGCTTGCTCCATCGGTTCGGCTGTTGCGATGGTGTAGCGAATGGCCACTTTGCCTTGATCTCGAATGATCGACTGCACAGTGATTGAAAGATATGGCTTCGATGGCAGGTCCAGCTTCTCATTCAACTTACCGTTCCAGGGGACGGGTACAGACTCCGTCTGGTAGAAAATCAGGTCCTTGGCGCTTAAATGATAGTCCTTCTGCTTCGACTTCAAGGTATCATTCAGCGTGTACATGCCGAGCAGCTTGCCACTGTCTTTGTCTTTGCTGAAATAGCCGTGAATTGGCTTTGCTTTTTGTCCATATTCAGATAAGGTTGTGCTGTCAAAATCAATGACTTCGTACTTCGGCATATTTGGTATATCGAGCGAGACGAGGATTTTCATCTGATCATTGTCCGTTACGACCCCATGCAGGTTCATGGTGACGCCCTGCTGTGTCTCCCGAAGATCATATTGCTGCCCGATTCCGTTCTTCAGCGCCGAATGTACGGTCTGCGTGCCGAATAGATTGCTCCAATTGATCTTTACGTCTGCGAAGACGGGGACAGATACCGTCAGGCAGCAGGCAATGACGATGGCGGCGGGCGCCCATTTGCGTGTAACTGTTCTTCGCGTATTGGATGGGTCCGCATGACGGGCTTTATGGGCTGCAACCTTCCGTTCAATATTGGCCCACATCGTCTCATAATCGGGTGATTGTTCATCATTTTTTTTAAGCCGTTCTTTTATTTCGTTTTCACGGATGGGGTACATGTCCATGCATCTCCTTCGCTTATGAGATTAGGGGCGTCCTTCATGAAGCTGCGCAGCATCTGTAATCCACGATTGACCCGGGATTTCACCGTGCCCTCGGGGACCCGGAGTACTTGCGCCGTCTCGGCGATGCTCATATCGTTCCCGATTCGGAGCACGACTGCAACGCGCAGCTTGTCGGGCAGCTTGCTAAGTATGGCACTGAATTCGTCTGCGATCTCGACCTGCTCGTAGTGCTCCTCGATTTTCATCGATGGGCGGGTTAGGGAGAGCAGGAAGGATAGCTTCTCTTTGCGCTTCCCATTTAGTCGGCGCTTCAATACCGTGTTGCACTCGTTCACAGCGATTCGCATTAGCCAAGGTTTGATGTCCCTTATTGCGGTGCGATCTACGGTCATGGCTTTGAAGAACACTTCTTGGCAGACGTCCTCAGCATCCGCCTGCTGCTGAAGCATATGCCTGCATAGCCGATAGACTTGTTCTTTGTACGTCTCGAACATTTCCCGATCGTTCAAGGCCTCGAGCACCTCCTCGTTCAGTGTGAGTTTCATAGGCTAAGACCATTAAGGTGTCAAAAAGGTTCCCTAGCAGATAAATGATGAAGCGACGAGCGGCGTGGATAAGCGGACTGAAGTATAGATCAACGTGTGATGAAGGAACTCATGAATGGCCGCATCGGCTTCACGATTGCCCATCGCCTGTCCACGATTCGAGAAGCAGATCTGATGATGTATTGATCGAGGATCACTATTATATGTTTAATTATAAAGGGACTGCTCTTTGTCGACATCATCGACTTCAGGGCAGTCCCTTGATCTATTATGAGAGAATCCGTTTTTGACCATCAAGTTCGCGTATAGGCGCAATATTTTGCGTGAATTCCAACGTCCCTTGATAGGTTCCTGCATCATCACGTACAGCGAAGTACCGGATCAAGACGAACTTATCCTGAAAAGGAATCCAGAAATCTTCGACATCTTTGGTTCCAGCTTTAAATTCTTCTAATAGCTGATTGACCACGTGAACGCTTTGCGGTGGATGGCAGTTCTGAACCGTACGACCGATGACGGCTTTGGTGCGTGCGAATATTCTCTCTTTGCCATGGGAGAAATACCGAACGACATCGTCCTGATCGATAAAAGTAATATCAACAGGCAAGTGGTTCATCATCAGCTCCAACTGCTTAACGGATAAGATTCCTGTCTCGAGTCGAATGAATCCATCGGAAGCAGGAGAAGGTTCATCTCCTTCGGATGGAGCACCTTCAAGTGGGTGGCGAGTCGGCTTCCATTCTGCAGTCGGGGCGATCAAGCAGAATCCGATTTCTGCACTTTCCTGCGCGATTTTAAGCCATTCATCTTCGGTTAGTGTCTCAAGAGCCATAGGGAATAGGATGTTCTCTTCTTTCGTAATCATTTGAATGACTTCTTGTATTGCAAGTTTGAGTGAAGCAATAACCGCTTGTTTGTCTCCGTTATATGCAAATAGCTGCTCGCGTGTATCTTTGATGATACGTCGGATTTTATCGTCAACGCCCCACATGACTTTAGAGGGCCCGGTAATCCCGTATTGTTCGAGATAAGGGAATAATAAATTTTCTTTACGACTGTAATGTTTGTCAACGTCCAATAATAGATTGAGATCCTCAATTAGTTTGAAGATGTGATCTTTAGAATCATCTTTCTGAAATTGCTCCAGGTGTAGTTCAATCTTGAATTGAACAAGCCATTCAAGTTCTTTATTCTCTAGCTTGAAGGTATGAATAGGATGTCCGGGTTGTTCTTCGGGCCGATCGGAACGGTGAATCTCATCAATGGATCCATCGAAGATTGAAGCATGCACAGAGCAGAGGCGTTGTACCTCCGATACAGGGATCCCATCTTCTTTCATCAAGGCTTCTTCCAATTGCGAAATTTCGGCGACGCTAATATGTCCGACGGCTTGCTTGAAACGTTCGCGAACCTCTTCTTCAGGTGCGCCTTGATGCAGCTCGTGGATGATGTCCTTTAGTAGTTGTTGGCGTTCGGATGCAGTCTTCGCCTGTTGTTCACGATTGTTTATCATTTCACTCATCGGAATACCCTCCCAGTGTTGAGAATGTCATTGGCTCTGACCCTACAATAACAAAGGAAGTGGAAGCGAGGTTTGATTCAAATCACATTTTGAAAAAAACTTCGAAATTGCTAGTGGGCAGCCTTTAATGCGGTACAGATTAATGCTCCCAAGAAGTGGTATGATAAGGATATTACGGTTTGGAGTTTGTGTAATGAAATGAGAGGAGATCGATACATAATGAATTTAGCACATTTAAAGTCCGAAATGATGGAACGGTTTATTTCTTACGTGAAGGTCGACACACAGTCGAATGAGGACAGCACGACCTGTCCTTCGACGCCGGGACAGCTTACTCTTGCAAACCAACTGGTCGATGAATTGAAGCAGATTGGTATGGAGGACGTGACGATCGACGAGAACGGTTATGTCATGGCGACACTCCCATCGAACTCGGATCACGATGTGACGACGATTGGGTTCCTAGCTCATGTGGATACGGCAACAGATTTTACAGGTGCTGGTGTCAATCCGCAGATTATCGAGCGTTATGAGGGCGGGGACATTGTCTTAAACAAAGAGCTGAAGGTGATCCTCTCGCCAACCAAGTTCCCAGAACTGGGCAACTACCACGGGCACACGGTGATTACGACGGATGGGACAACCCTGCTTGGCGCTGATGATAAAGCCGGCATTGCCGAGATTATGACAGCGATGGCGTATCTGATCCAGCATCCAGAAATTAAGCGCGGTAAGGTTCGGGTTGCCTTCACACCGGATGAAGAAATCGGCAGAGGTCCTGACAAATTTGATGTAGCAGCCTTTGGCGCGACCTATGCGTATACGATGGACGGCGGCCCACTAGGCGAGCTGGAATTTGAGAGCTTCAATGCAGCAGCGGCGAAGATTACGGTTAAAGGCTCGAATGTCCACCCCGGTACGGCCAAAGGGAAGATGATCAACTCGGCCAAAATCGCAATGGACATCCATGCACGACTGCCCCAAGAGCAAGCGCCGGAACATACGGAAGGCTACGAAGGCTTCTACCATCTGAGCTCTTTCCAAGGCGATGTGGAACAGTCCAAATTGAGCTATATTATACGGGATTTCGATACCGAGCAATTTGAGGCGAAAAAAGAAAAGCTGGCGGAGATCGTGAGCGAATTCCAAGACAAGTATGGTGCGGACAACGTGATTCTTGAGATGCGCGACCAATACTACAACATGCGGAATAAAATCGAGCCCGTGAAACATATCGTAGATATTGCCCATCAAGCGATGGAGTCGCTCGGAATCACGCCGATTGTCATTCCAATTCGGGGTGGTACGGACGGCTCGCAGCTATCCTATATGGGATTGCCGACACCGAACATTTTCGCAGGCGGAGAGAACTTCCACGGGAAATTCGAATATGTGTCCGCAGACAATATGATTAAAGCGACAGAAGTGATTGTCGACATTATACAGCGGTTCGAGCAGCAAGCAGATAAGCAATAGATCAAGGGACCCGTTCATTTGTGTGGGGGGATAGATATCCGTTGGGGAAAGAGTGAGTTGTCACTAATCGTTCTCACGATAGTCATCCTGTTATGGGGTGTTGGCTGCGGCAAGCAGGTAGAACCAGAGCCGGAGTCCATCTCGAATTCATGGGCTTTTGAACTTATTCGTTGGCATGATGTGACCTACCGACTTACCGATGAGGTAGTAGAGTCTATTGGAGAGCCCATTGGAGTTGTAGAAACGTACGCATTGGATGAGCTGGCGAGCACGGATGAAGGCGTTTTTTCAAATGCTTTCATCGTTGGCACTCGAATCTATTCGATCGATCAAGTCAGTACCGAGGATGCGATTGCGGTCGAGCAGGACGGGAAGTGGGTTCGATTATTCAATACGGAGAAATTCGGATGGAAACTCCCAGAGAAAAGATCGTGATATGTTTAAAAAAGGCTGCCGCAGGCGAAGGATTATTTTCGCGATGCGGCAGCCTATTTAATTTCGGGTCCTTCGCAACACTGAATCACTTCGAAGGTAAAGCAACACGTTGTGGGGTTATTTTCGTTAGTGGATCAACTTACTCTTTTTCGCCTTCTGAACCATGCCTGCGCTGATCTTATTAATTGGTGTTTTCAATGCGAGACCCAGGATAAGCGCGATCCCAGCAAAGATCAGCAGCATCCAGAAATCCATCTGGACGATGTCCCAGAGAATGCCGCCTGTTGCCTCGCGCATCATGCTGATCGCATAGGTGAACGGGAGGAACGGGTGGATCACTTGGAAGAAATGCGGCGTGACTTGAATAGGGAAGGTGCCGCCTGCCCCAGCTAATTGCAAGACGAGCAGGACAATGGACATCGCCTTGCCGACATTGCCGAAGATGGAGACCAGGGTATAGACGATCAGCATGAAAATGATGCTGAGGAACACCCCGAACAGCACGAACCATAGCTTCTCGCGAACGAAGACGCCGAGGAGGTAAATATCCCCGAGCGTGTCGATTAACGATTGTAGAATCGCGATGGTCATGAAGGTTAAGTATCGACCGAAATAGATTTGATAGCCGCGGAATTCGACGCCTTCATGGTGTACCTCGACAGAGAGCAACGAGACGAGCAGCAGCGCACCAACCCAGAGAGATAATGTGGTGAAGAAGGGCGACATCCCTGAGCCGTAATTCGGAATGGGAAAAAGCTTGTTCTCTTTCAGCACGACAGGCTTCGCGAAGAAGGAGCTCTCCTTCTCGAAATTGTTCTGCAGCAGGTCGATAATTTCTTCAATATTGCCATTCTTCTCGAAGTCTCGAATTGTATTCGCAATTTGGGTAATCTTGGATTTAATCATCGGCAGATCTGCGGTGACGACCTTAATCCCTTGATTACCGAAGGTGAGTCCTTTATTTGCATCATTGAGCAGTTTCTCAATATCCGGCACACGGGCGGATGCTTGCCCCAGTATTGTATGAATCTGATCGGTCGATTGTTTGGCTTGTTTCACGGTGTTCACGATGTTCGGAGTAATCTCGGTATCGAAACGATCGATGAGATCGCGTAGATCTGTGGCTGCCCCATCAGACAAGGTGTTCAACCGGTTGAGTAACGTATCGGATACGGCTTCCCCACGACTAACAGCGGATTGAATTTCTTTAACGGTCGAGGCTTGTTTTTCGAAATTATCATGGATGCGCTGGAGCCGAGCGATCGTCCTGTTGAATAGCTTGCCACGCGAGATTTGGTTCAACTGTTCGAACCAGGATTGCGCACCGCTTGCCAGACGAGCGGCCCCATCAAGACGGGACGCAGCGTGCTGAAGCGCTAGATTGACGGCAGAAGGGCCTGCCGTAGTATCTTTCAGTACGCCGGTTAGATCTTTTGTTGCTAACGCAGCTTGCAGTAGAGAATTGAGGTCTTGTTTGACAAAAGGAGCAGCCGCTTCAATGCCTTTCTGGCTATAATCAAGCAGTTCGCTCACATTCTGGCTGAACTGTTTGCCTTTCTGCGCTACATCGGCGAGGATCGGCAGACTGTGCTGCGATTCTTTGACAATGCTCTGCGCGGTCTCGACGTCCTGGAGCGCAACTTTCAAGATGCGCTCCAATTCAGGGAAACCCTTCTCAACCTTAAAGACAAGGTCGCGCACCTTCTCAATCGTGGGCAGCTCTTTGTGGAGCTTGACGCCAATTTCATTGAATTTCTTGAAGATCGCTTTATTCGCTTCTTTCACGAAGTTGGAGCTAACCTCTTGAATGATGGAGGATGCGCCGCTTGATGTGATTTTGGGTGCGATGGCATTGATCTTTTCATTGACGTAATAGTCAATCTCCGCTTTGATCGGCTCCTTGGATAGGACGGTGGCAATGCGGGCGGAGAACGATTTGGGGATGATGATGCTCGCATAGTAATCGCCATGCTCCGTACCGGAAATGGCTTTCTTCGTATCGACGAATTCCCACCCAATCTGATGATTCTCTCGTAAGGAGGCGATGACTTCTTCACCAATGTTGATGGGCTTGTCCATGATCGTAGCGCCTTGATCATCATTGGAGACGGCCACCTTAATTCCCTTGGTATTCCCATAAGGATCCCAGGAGGCTTCAATATTGAACCAAGCGTAGAGCGAGGGTAATATAATGAGCCCCAAAATCATCACACCCGCTGCCCAATTTGTGCATATATGACGCAAATCTGTTCCGTAGATTAGAAATATTCGGCGCATAAGTCCCCCGTTTTCCATGGTATGGCATCATTTCTCATGAGTTCAGTTTAAATCTTACGGGTGGGCTTTATGCATGATGTAGGAAATCAGTTCGCCGAAAGGATATTTTTGGAAAAATATCGCATACTAAACTAACTTTAATGATAGAGAGTGACGGTGTGCGTTCAAATGGTGAATGTTGCGGAGATATTCTTTTATTTTATCGGCTATGCCTTTGGTGGATGGTTGCTGGAGAATGTGTATAGCTGGGTGACGACAGGGGTGTTCTTCAAGGAAGGGTTCCTCTATGGTCCGCTGAAGCCGATGTATGGATTCGCGCCAGTACTTATTGTGTATTCGATGAATGAATCGACGCATTGGAGCTTCTTGCTGCTACTATGCCTCATCATTCCTACAGTGATCGAATATGCGAGTGGCGTGCTGCTGGAGCGATTGTTTCATCAACGTTACTGGGACTACAGACATCTGCCGCTGCAGCTGCAAGGACATATTTGTATGTCGTTTTCGATTTGTTGGGTGCTCTTATCACTGGTTGTGGTTGTCGTGCTGCATCCATTATTTCAAACGCTGTATTCGCATGTATCGGTTGTGTGGGGTACACTCTGGCCAATGTTCGCGCTAATCTTGCTGGCAGATCTTGTAGTGACTGTGCGGAATCGCAGTCGAGCGGTGCATGGGCATCAGCCGGTGTAGTGAGGTGTAGGGTGCTTGTGATATGCGTATCTGTTAGTTGAAGTGTGCTCAGGTAAGGGTTCGGATACAAAGGTGCTGGCCGGATGCCGGATGCAATAGGTGATTAACTCAGTTGTCTACCGACCGCTGTCATGAAGCACCACCGCGCGCTGGGAGCTGCGCGCAGTGCGAGATGTGTGCACTAGTGAGCCTATCATGGAGTTTCGCACTAACTTTGGGCTGAAATGTCCCTGTTGTACTGCTATGTTGGATTATTGTAGGATAAGGTGCCGATTCTGTTCGTTATTGGCGTGTTATAGCAAAAGTTACTGCAAGAATCCAGGATAGACGGCACGTTAGATGAAAATAAGTTCCTATCCTGTATGAAATACAGGATAGGATGGCGCTAGATAGCGCAGTAAGCTTGAACTCGCTGTTTCAACAAGAAGGGCTAACCTAAGATAGTTAAAATAAGGGAGAGCAGGAAGAGGACAAGCTCCTCCTACTATAGGAGTTGCTCTAGCGCGCTTTCTTGTATTTCATAATAACGCATGGTTTGACCTCTGGAGGAGGGCGATAGCAACCCTTTATCGGTGAGCGATTGAAGGTGCTTGCGCGAGGTGCGATAATCAAACCCCCAAGCATGACTCACGTCCTTAGGTCGAATGGGTCTGCCGAGCTGCCATGCGAGGTGGAGAATTTCTTTCTCTACTCTGGTTACCTTATCGATCGGGTTGTTGCGCAGTGAATAGGGTCCGATCGCAAGTTGCAGCAATGTGCGGCAAATCTCCGGGTGCTGCTGCACATCGTCGAATGAGAAGTGGATCATCCGCCATCCTAATCCCGTAAGGAATGTGTCACGGTTCAGAGCGTAGCTAAATCTCTCGCGATCCATATCTTTGACATGACTCTGGTAGCCGTCACATTCAATACCGAATCGTCCAAACGGGGTGATAAAGGCAAAGTCAAGAAAATGCGACTTACGCTTCCAATCATAGACTTCGTATTCTGGATGCAAATGATCGAAATTCCCGAAGAGCGGCCACCATATATTTTGGAGCACCAGCTTCTCGGCATATTGATGCCCACGGATTAATCTCCCTTTCCGTTCACCTGTGCGATTTTCAATGTGTTGGCGCAGAAATGCTTGGTGCGCTTGTTCAAATAAGCTCAATTTATTCGCCTCCTTCATGGAAATGCATACAAAAAAAGAACGTCCATCTGCCTTCCGGCTATGGACGTTCTTCGTCTGTTTATATTTTACTGGGTGGATGAAGCGCAGTCCAGCCTAAATTCGAGATGGGCACTTGTGCTGCGTGTCCATCATGGAATTTTGCATTAATTTGTGCCATATGCGACCACTGAGATCATCTATCGTGGATTCCTGCAGTAACTTTGAGTGATTTCCTTAGAAATACGACTCATTCCTGACTCTATAATGCAGGAATACATGATAGGTGGCCATATGCATGAATTTCGGCTTCTATCCTGTATGAAATACAACATAGACCACGCAGCAGAAGTGTATGGTGCGAGTTGGCGCAGGGGATAGGGTCCAGATCCATCGACGCTGATGCTCAGTACCTTTTCGGTAAGTTCAAATCCCCCGGCACCACTTCAACGGGTAAGCGAAAGTGATGCCCCTACCTTGAATTCTACGCGATTGCCAGAATGGCTGCCAGTTAAGGACCTACATGTTCGCCTTCTCCACCACATACGTCGATGCATCCACCTCAGCAACAAATGGACTCACATCCCCAATTGCATAGAGATGAAGCTCATGCATCGCTCGTGTACACGCTGTGTAGAACAGCTTCCGTTCACGCTCATGCGCATATTGTGCAGCTGAGGCGTTGTATAGAATAACAGCGTCGAATTCCATCCCTTTGGCAAGGTAGGAAGGGATGACGACAGTCCCACCTTCGAAGGCCGCCGTCTCTTTGTCAATCAGGCGAAGCGGCGTATGCGCATGCAGTGTATCGTAAGCTTCTTGGCATTCCGCCACGGTCTTGCCGATGATGGCGATGCTATTCAAGCCTTCCGCTTGAAGTGCAGCAATTCGTCCGGTGATGTGATCTGCAAGATCTTCTACGCCTGCAGCATAGGTCAGTGTCGGTAAGCGACCATCACGATTGAACGGTTCAATCTGCTCGCCGCCTGGAATCATGCCTTGCGTGAACTCGGCAATCGGACGTGTTGAACGATAGCTGCGCTTCAGCACATGCGTCTCGGTATGCTCAGGCTCGAACAACGCCATCAGCGAGGCGAAGCCCCCTGCATCTGCGGCATGTGTATAGATCGTCTGATTGAGATCGCCAAGCGCTGTAATCTTGGCGAACGGGAACAGCTGCTTCAAGAAGGCGAACTGGAACGGCGAATAGTCCTGCGCTTCATCAATAAATACATGGCGAATCGAAGTATTCGCGTGGAAGCCTTGCAGTAATTCCTTTAGATATAAATACGGCGTCGCATCTTCATATGACAGCTTGGATTCTTCGAGCCCCGCTAACGTATGCTCACAGATGAGATCCCACTGTGCTGAAGAGATATCAGCATTGCTCGCTTTCAGACGACCAACCCATTGTTCGTCACGGAATATCTGACGATAGACGGCAGGAATGTCAATGAAATGGAGAAGCTTCACGTGCCGGCGAAGCTTCTTAAACCGATCTTGGACGATCATAGTCGCAAGCGCGTCACGTTCCCGATCATAGTCATCGAAGGATTCCGCCGTGTACTGCTTTTTCTGGCGCAAGCGTTCGAAGGCCTCGGCATAGGCGTCTTTATCAAGTAATTCAATAGCCTCTTCGACCCAGCGTTTCTTCTTCTCTCGTTTCATCAGCTGCGTTAACTCACGGAGCAGAGACTCTGCGACGAGCTTCATCCGATTCGGAATGCGCATGGAATGGTCGAGTGCATAGAATTGATCTGCAATCGATTCGGCGGAGATGAGTTCCCGCCCGCGGAATCGGATCGGTTTGAACTTCATACCAGCTTGCTTCAAACCATCGGCATATTGCTCGATGAATGTCATATAGGAAGCTGATGTCTTATATCGAATGCTTGCGAGACGCGCTTGATCCTGCGGAGCATCGGTAGCATTTAGCGTATATTCCAATTGCTCGAATGGATCTTCAATCTGGAAGGACCCTGATAGACGTTTCTCCAGATATTGCTGGAACGTCGTCTGCTGCATATTATTCTCGCCAAGCTCCGGCAGGACGGTTGAGACATAGCTGTTGAACAGCGGATTCGGTGAGAATAGCACGATCTGCTCACTGCTCAGCGTGTTCCGGTACCGGTATAACAAATATGCGACACGTTGCAGAGCAGCGGAGGTCTTGCCGCTCCCGGCAGCACCCTGTACGACGAGAAGCCGGCTCCGCTCATTACGGATAATCCGATTCTGCTCCTGTTGTATCGTCGCGACAATCGTCTTCATCTGATTGTCGGCATGTTTGCCGAGTACCTCTTGCAGCAGTTCGTCACCGATCGTTACACCGGTATTGAATAGACTGCGGATCGTGCCATTTCGAATAATGAATTGCCTCTTTAGGTCCATAACGCCGCGGATTGTACCGCTCGGTGTCTCATATTCCGCAGGACCTGGAGGGTAGTCGTAATACAGACTGGAGACAGGAGCGCGCCAATCATAGATCAGATATTGTTCACCGCTGGAATCGAGCAGGGAAGCAATGCCGAGATAGATCTGCTCCGTGTGAGGATCACCGTCCTCGGTAAAGTCAATGCGTCCAAAATAAGGCGATTGCTGCAGCTTCGTCAGTGTCTTAAGCTGCTCGCGTGCATGACGGTGCGTCGATTCTCGTTCGAAGAGCACCTCAGCTTGCTGCTTCATGCTCGCAAACGTCTCCGCCGCTTCCGCGGAATCCTCGAAATTGACCGTGACATCATCCCAGAAATTTTTGCGAATGTCGACGATTTCGTCCCTGGCGTGCAGCACCTGCTCCTGCAGCTTCGCGATTCGTTGATCGATTTCGGTGACGACCTGCTGGACACGGTCTTGTTCCTGCTGCTGCCAATCTTGCTCTGCTGTACCCATTCGATTCACTCCTTTGGTTCTATAATTGTGGAAATCCCATGTTGACAGTCCCTAATTCGCTATGCTATAATTAATTTAGAAAAGACTGTGAACGGAACGTAAACTCATAAAAATAAAACGTTGCTCTCCATTTTAACATGGGGATTTTTTTAGTTCAACCTATATTTTGTGAGACCTTGTATTGTTAGGATGAGTCACGCAAAGAGTATAATTCTCTTTGCGTGACTCATTTTTTATTTATATTAATTATATAGTTCATGGATTAATCCTCCTAATTTACAATTGCTTGGGTTAGAATGCTGGTTATCTATAGATACCCGATTGTGAAGGAGATGAAACAGGGGAGCCACGCACGCATCGAAAGTCGCCTGCTGTGGTTCTTTTGCTGTATCGGCAATTATGACATGATAGGGATAGGAGGTGTGGGGATGTATTCTGATTTCAAGTTCGCGGATAATCGGCCTGTGTATATTCAGGTCAAGGATTATATGAAGCGTCTAATACTAAAAGGTGCGTTGCAGGCGAACCAGAAGCTCCCGTCCACACGAGAATTGAGCGTATTAATGAATGTTAGCCGCAACACGGTCTTGACCGCATACTCCGATCTGGAGGAGGAGGGCTTCATCTACGCGTTGAAGGGCAAGGGCAATTACGTGGCTTCTTCATCAGGAGAGGTTAAGACTCCGGCAGGCGAGGAAGCAGGACATCAGCTGGATTGGAGCCAGCGCATCAATGATTATGCGCGATTGGCTGAGCAGGAGGACCTGATGAAGCATGGCATACGGGCAGAAAAGGGTTCAATTCTATTCACGAGCATCGCTCCGGATGAGAAGCTGTTCGATCTGAATAATGTGAAGCGGGCGTTCCTTGATCGGATGTCGATTGAGGGGGAAGTGCTTCTCAACTACGGGTACGCCAAGGGCTACAAGCCGCTCATTGACTATCTGCTGCGGTATATGGAGAACAAAGGCGTTGATCTGACGGGTAAAGATCTTCTCATTACCGATGGTTTCACCGAAGGCTTCGACCTTGTGCTGACCGGCCTTGGGAAGTCCAGCGGCCATGCCATCTGCGAGAATCCGACCCATCATACTGCGCTTAAAAATATGAGGCTCCATCAGTTCGCCATCACAGGTATCCAGATGGAACCGGACGGAATGAATCTGGAGCAGTTGGAGCGGGAGCTAACGGCACAGCGCTTCGATCTGGCTTATCTGGTTCCCTCCTACCATAATCCAACGGGGATTGTCATGTCTCCAGAAAAGCGAGTGGAGGCCATTCGGTTATTAGGCAGGAGCCAAGTTCCTATTATTGAGGATGGCTTCAACGAGGAGCTCAGGTACTCAGGCTCCCATGTGGCGCCATTGATCGCAAGCGTCGGCAAGAGCAATAATGTCATTTATATAGGCAGCTTCTCCAAAATACTATTTCCCGGTCTGAGGGTTGGTTGGGTGCTGGCGGACAAAGTATTGGTCAGCTACTTGGAGAGCGTGAAGCGGGCGCGCAGCATTCATACCTCTACGCTAGATCAGTCTTTGCTGTACCAGTATCTTCATAATGGCAACTTCGAAAAGTATTTGAAGCGTGCGCGGGCGGAATACAAAAGAAAATACGAGCTCGCCTTGCACTGCTGCAATACGTATATTCCATTTGCTCGATTATCTGGAGATGGAGGCCTACATTTGTTCATCGAGTTCGAACCGTCCTTCCAGGCTAGGGAACTGTTAGAGGCATGCACGGAAAAGGGTGTGGTGTTCACGCCAGGTGATATATTCTACGTCAATGGCAGAGGGCAAGGCAGTCATACGATGCGTCTAGGTTTCTCCAGGGTAACGGATGAAGACATTGTAAAAGGGATTCGAATCATAGGCGAGACAGCTGGAGCAATTAGACAAACGAGAGGATGAAGGTGTGTGAAGATCGGCGTAATTATGGGAGGGTTATCATCGGAACGGGAGATTTCACTCCTTACAGGGCAAGAAATGATGGGTAACCTGGACAAAGTTAAGCATGAGGTATATCCAATTGAGATCAACGGTAAGCGGGATCTAATCGACAAAACAGCAGGGCTGGATCTAGCGTTGCTCGCCCTTCATGGGAAATACGGGGAGGACGGAACGGTCCAGGCAACGTTGGAATCGCTCGGTATTCCTTATACGGGAAGCGGTGTCCTAGCTAGCAGCGTATGCATGGATAAGGAGATGTCCAAGAAATTAATGCGCTGTGAGGGGCTTCATACCGGGGAGTCGGTCCAAGTAAGCCATATGGATGAGTTAGAAGCAGTAGATGTTGATCGTCTAGGGTATCCGGTGGTAGTGAAGCCGAATTCGGGAGGCTCCAGCATTGGCATTCAGATTGTCGAGCATCCCGGAGCACTATCGGCAGCTGTGCAGGCCGCTCTGGAATGGGATGATTCTGTAATGATCGAGCAGTTCCTTGCAGGAGAGGAAATTACTTGTTCCATATTGAACGGTGAGCTGCTTCCAGTCATCTCTATTCGAGCCAATGCAGGAACTTTTTTTGACTATACATCCAAGTACGAGGACGGCGGGGCTGACGAACGAGTCATTCAACTGCCGCAAGAGGTTCATGAGCGGGTTGAGGCTGCAGCGCTGTCTTGTTATCGGGTACTAAGGTGCAGCGTGTACGCTCGCATCGACATGATTGTGAAAGACGGCATCCCTTATATTCTTGAAGTGAATACGTTGCCTGGCCTGACGAAGAATAGCTTGCTGCCCAAAAGTGCGGCTGCAGCCAATATTTCATTCCCTGAGCTATTAGAGCTTATTATGATATATTCCTTGGAACAAAGAGATAGAAAGGAGTAGGACGATATGAACGGAACGAGTGCATTCTTGTCCCCATTGGCGCGTACGATGCCGCCGTCTGGGATTCGACAGTTTTTCAACGCAGTCAATGCAAATCCACGTGTGATCTCACTTGGCGTAGGAGAACCAGACTTCCGGACACCCAAGCACGCCAGGGAGGCATGCATGCGCATGCTGGAGGCGGAGAACATGACCTATACGCCGAACGAGGGGCTAATGGCACTTCGGGAGGCTATAGCCGACTATTTGTACGAAGGCTGGCGGTTGGCCTATGAGCCTTCTAAGGAAGTACTGATCACTGTTGGCGGCAGCGAGGCGATTGATCTAGCGCTTCGCGCATTGATCACTTCCGGCGACGAGGTTCTCGTTCCTGTTCCTAATTATGTTGTCTATACACCTATTGCCCTTCTGAATGGTGGAACGGTGGTCGAGATCCCCTTATCTGCCTCCAAAGGCTTCAAGCTGACGGCAGAAGCTTTGCGTCAAGCGATAACGCCGCGTTCCAAGGTGCTTGTTGTTAATTTTCCGAACAACCCGACCGGAGCTATTATGACGTATGACGATTGGTTGCCGATTGCCAAGCTTATTGAAGAGCATAATCTAATCGTATTATCCGATGAGATTTATGCCGAGCTCACCTATGAACAGAAGCATATCAGTCTCGCTTCTCTGCCGGGAATGAAGGATCGCACGATTGTGATCAGCGGATTTTCCAAAGCTTTTGCAATGACGGGGTGGCGGATCGGCTACGCCTGCGGTCACTCTGATTTAATCGGTGCAATGACGAAGATTCACCAATATACCGCGATATGCGCGCCAGTTCTTGGGCAGATTGCTGCTCTGGAATGCTTGCGTGGCTGTATGGAAGAGAAGGACAGGATGATTCAGTCCTACGATCAACGCAGACGCAAATTCGTTCAAGGGTTAAAAGATATCGGCCTGCCCTGTAAGGAACCGGAAGGGGCC
The DNA here is from genome assembly GCF_000374845.1 of Paenibacillus terrigena DSM 21567. GTDB lineage: Bacteria > Bacillota > Bacilli > Paenibacillales > Paenibacillaceae > Paenibacillus_K > Paenibacillus_K terrigena. The sequence continues at coordinate 483,116 of NZ_KB895412.1, forward strand.
TTATATGCTTTTCCGTCCATCGCTCATACGGGAATGAGCTCTCAACAGTTTGCGAAGAGATTGCTTGAGGAAGCTAACGTTGCGGCAATTCCAGGAGATGTGTTCGGACCGGGGGGAGAAGGACATCTGCGCTGCTGCTACGCGGCCTCCTCCAGTCAATTGGCTGAGGCTTTGCAGCGTATGGATTATTTTCTGCGAAGTCAGAAGATATAGAATTCCCAATAGGTTAGAAGCGTAATAACAAAACCCGGCAGCTAAGCTGCCGGGTTTATTTGCTTTGTTATTTTGCCGCGAGTAAAGGTTTTGCTGCCGAAGGGATATCGCTCGCTTGGACCTCTTCCCAATGGGTCACGACATCAGCTTTGATCGTAACGGCGAGATAAGCATCCTTGCGTAGTACTTTGTTTGCTGTAAATTCAAGATCCTGCTTTTTTCCGTCTTTATCGACGCCAGACAGGTTATAGAGATATCGGGTATGTTCTCTGCCGTCTGAATCTTTATCGGTCTTTTCCTTATAGGAATCACCGACGATCGTGAAGTAATCATTACCTTTCAGGAAGGGATTGTGCTCGGGCGCATATTTCGATACGGCTGCAGCGCCCCCGAGCATCACGATGAAGATTACGGCAAGAACAAAAATGAATTTGGTCGATGTTTTCATAGGTTGAATCTCCCTTCTGAAATTAAATGTATTGCTCTTGATTATTGAAACGATGCTGTGGCGGTTGTGGACGCTCTTTGCGCACGAACATATAGACGATGATGCCGATAATAGGGAACCAGAATAAGACGGCTGTAATGATCCAAGCGACCGTGTTATCTTGATAACGTTCGGAAGCATCTCGGAAAGCCCAAATCATGAGTGCGATATGAATAACGAATAGAAATGCGGGAATAAGAAACAATGCTATACCTGCGAGAATAATAAGTGTGTGCATAGTGATCTTCCTTTCAAAATGGGATAAGTCAGCGCCATGTTTCGTGTGGATATGGTGCCAAACTGTTGTCTCGTTGTGATGTATTAAGCTTACGACGGAATCAAATGGGGAACCATAGATTTAACTTTCATGATTCTTACATCTTTGTAATTTAGGCATGCTAAGTATTGAACGGTCATTCAACTCGCGTAAATTTGATTAATGGAAATCGATTAGATATACTAAATATTAGATTGAACAACCGGTCAAATGGTTGAAAAAGAGAATGCTTAGGGGAGGAAGAAACGTGAAGAGTATTATCCGTTTTTCGTTGAATAACAAATTCGCGATTTGGATCCTGACCATTATTGTCACGGTGGCAGGATTATATGCGGGAATGACGATGAAGCAAGAGACGCTTCCGAATCTGGATCTGCCGGTACTACAGGTCATGACGGTGTATCCAGGCGCAGCGCCGGAAGAGGTCGTCGATAAAATATCGAAACCGCTCGAACAAAGGTTCAAAAATTTATCCGGTGTAAAAACCGTGACATCGACTTCGATGGAGAACGTGTCCGCCATCACGGTGGAATATGATTATGGACTAGATATGGAGAAGGCCGCCTCGGATATTCGCGAGGCAGCATCGACGGTACCGATGCCCGACGGGGCGCAAGATACATCGATTTCGCGAATAAGCATGAACACTTTCCCAGTCATTACGCTCAGTGTATCGGACGAATCTTTGTCGATGGAAGAGCTGACGAAGGTCATCGAGAACGAAGTGAAGCCAAGCTTCGAAGGCCTGAATGGGGTCTCCGATGTTTCGATTGCTGGACAGCAGTTGAAGGAAGTACAGCTGACGTTTAATCAGGCCAAAATGAAGGAGCTCGGTCTTTCAGAAGATACTGTAAAAGGGATTGTGCAAGGATCGGCGCTCAATGTGCCGCTTGGTCTCTTCGAGATGGGCAAATCCCAAAAGACAATCGTTGTCGACGGGAATGTGCAAAGCTTGGATGATCTGAAGGCAATTCGTATTCCACTCATCCCAAGCGCAGCAGGAACACCAAGCGGAGCACAAGGTGCACCAATGGGCGCAGGTAAAGCAGGAATGCCGGCAGGTGGCGCAGCGGGGAATACAGCAGCTGCAGGACAAATGCCTGCAGGCGGGGCACAGGCAGGTGCTGGAGCAGCGGCAGGGATGCCTGCGGGCTTGCCGACTGTCGCCTTGAAGGATATTGCAGATATTCAATTGGTGAGCAAAGCTGAATCGATCTCTCGCACGAACGGCAAGGAATCGATCAGTATTCAAATTGTAAAAGCCGCGGATGCGAACACGGTTGAAGTCGTGAATGCCGTGAAGAAGCAGTCGGAAAAGTTCGAGCAAGATTATAAAGGGATGAAACTCGTTGTTATGCTCGATCAAGGGAAACCGATTGAGCAATCTGTATCCACGATGTTGAGTAAGGCTGCATTCGGTGCATTATTCGCGGTCATCATTATTTTGTTGTTCTTACGCAACTTCCGGACAACAATCATATCCATCATTTCGATTCCATTGTCCTTGCTTATTGGGATACTCGTACTGCGTGAAATGGACATTACGCTGAATATGATGTCGCTAGGCGCCATGACGGTAGCCATCGGACGGGTCGTGGATGACTCGATTGTCGTTATTGAGAATATATACCGAAGAATGACGTTAAGCTCCGAGAAGCTTAAGGGTAAAGCATTGATCCTGGAAGCGACGAAAGAAATGTTCATGCCGATCATGTCTTCGACCATTGTAACGATTGCCGTATTCCTGCCATTAGCGCTTGTTAGCGGCATGGTTGGTGAGTTATTCATGCCATTCGCGCTCACGATGGTGTTCGCATTGCTTGCTTCCCTGCTCGTAGCGATTACGATCGTACCGATGCTGGGACATCAGATGTTCAAGAATGGCATCAAGAATGCGAAAAATCATGATGAGAAGCCTGGCGTTTTGGGGAATTTCTACAAACGTGTGTTGACGTGGTGTCTGAACCACAAGCTCATTACATTCGGCGCAGCGATTCTATTGCTTGTAGGCAGCTTGTTCTTAACCAAAGCGGTCGGTGTGAGCTTCTTGCCTGAACAAGAAGAGAAGATGGTCATGGTCACGTACTCCCCAGCACCGGGAGAACTCCGTGCAGATGTCGAGAAGCATGCGCTTGAAGCTGAGAAATTTATTATGAAGCGTGAAGGCGTCGAGAAGATACAATATTCGATTGGCTCTAGCGGCAACCCGATGATGAGTATGGGTGGCGGGTCTTCGAATTCCGCGTTGTTCTATGTGATTTACGATCCAAAGACGAAGAACTTCGCAGAGGAGCAGAAAGCACTCGTCGAAGGAATTAAGCAAGCGGCTCCGTCCGAGGGGCAGTGGAAGCAGATGGACATGGGTGCTGGCAGCTTTGGCGGCAGCAAGATGACCTTGACGGTATACGGGGATTCCCTGGCCGACATTAAGCCAGCTGTTGAGAAGATTGAAGAAGTTATGAAAAAGGATAAGACGTTCGAAAAAGTCGAGTCTAGCATGAAGCAGACGTATGCGCAGTACACGCTTGTTGCGGATCAAGAGAAGCTCAGCAAGCTGGGCTTGACGGCAGGGCAAGTTGCGATGAAGCTAAGTCCTGTTCGGGAGCGTCCTGTGCTAACGACGATTGAGAACGAAGGCAAGGAATACAAGGTCTACGTTCAAGTAGACGAGAAGAAATATGCGAATATTGATGATATCAAAAATACGAAAATCACATCCCCACTTGGTATGGAAGTACCGATCAAAGATGTTGTAGAAGTGAAGGAAGGCGAATCGCCGAACACAATTACACGCAAAGATGACCGGATGTTCGTCAGTGTCACAGCGGATATGACAACGGCGGATGTGTCCAAAGCATCTACGAATCTGAAGACGAGTATTGACGCACTGAACCTGCCTTCGACAGTTAAGGTTGAATTCGGCGGTGTAACGGAGCAAATTACAGAGACCTTTACTCAACTCGGTCTTGCAATGGCTGCAGCGATTGCGATTGTCTACTTCGTCCTTGTCGTGACATTTGGTGGCGCACTCGCTCCACTGGCGATCCTATTTTCCTTGCCGTTCGCGATCATTGGCGCACTTGTAGCGCTCTGGCTTGCAGGCGAGACCATCAGTGTATCCGCGATGATGGGCGCATTGATGCTCATTGGTATTGTCGTGACGAATGCGATCGTATTGCTCGACCGTGTTATTCATAAAGAGCGAGAAGGACTCACGACGCGTGAAGCACTTCTCGAAGCAGCAGTGACTCGTCTTCGCCCGATCCTTATGACAGCACTTGCGACGATTGGTGCATTAATTCCGTTAGCGCTCGGATTTGAGGGTGCAGGGATTATATCGAAAGGTCTTGGGGTAACGGTCATCGGCGGTCTGACAAGTTCGACACTGCTCACCCTTGTGATCGTGCCAGTCGTGTATGAATTCTTAATGCGGTTCCGCAAAAAAGAACGCGAGGAAATGATCTAAGGAGACGTGTTCAAATTGAATTCAAAACGAGTGCTGATATTAGAAGCCGCGATGAAATGCTTTGCGCAGAAAGGGTTTCATGCGACATCGATTCAAGAGATTGCGGACGTGCTCGGCATCGCTAAAGGCTCGCTGTACTTCTACTTCAAGTCCAAGGAAGATGTGCTGATCTCGGCCTTTGAACATTATTATGATCTCATGACACGCGAAATGTTGTCCGTGGCGAAGGATCAGAGCCTCTCGCCACGGGATCGATTATCGAGACAATTGCTGCTCCAGCTCGAGCAGATCATGCAGCATCAGGAATTCATCGTGATGATGATGAACGAGCAGGCGATCCAGATTAATGAAGAGATGCATCGTTTCATGTTCAAGTCGAAGTCCACGACATTATATTGGTTCTATGAAAGTATCGTGGAGATCTACGGCGACGAGGCCAAACCGTATGCGATTGATGCGTCAACGATTATCCAAGCAATCGTGGCTGATTATACGAGTTACATGCTGCTCTATCGCAAGAAATTTGAACCGGTCCGTCTAATCGCCTTCTTCATGGAGCGATTGGATGATGTGGTGCAAGGGATGATGAAGCAGGGTGGGAAGCCGATCCTGTCCATGGGCAACATGCGTAATTTCATGAAAATGGCGGAGGAAGGGCGAGGAAAGCTGATCTCGCCCGTGGATCAAGCGTTAAATCAGTTACGACAGCTTGTAAGTGACATGCCAGGCACGTCGCCAGTACAGGCCGAACTCTTGGCTTGCTGTGATGTAATGGATGAAGAATGGGCCAAGCCGGGACCACAGCGGCTCATTATGAAAGGGCTGATCGCGTATCTGCGTACGTTCGAGCAGCCCGAATTGCTTCCGTGCCTCCATGCGCTGGAGACGGAACTGAAATAAATAGAAGAGGCGGTCCTTAAATCAAGGGCCGCCTCTTTTTTCTTCAATTTATTAGAAAGGAATGGTTAACCAATCACTTCGATATCATCTAGCGATGATCCATACACGGACCACCATGGTTTAGCGCCACGCTCGAGCTCAGCATTAAGCAGATCGATATTCTCTTTCCCTTTCGTTTGCAGCCAAGTGGCAAGCCCTGCATCTCCGCCTTCACCATACGCAGCGACACCGTCGAACCAAGTGGCTCGGCCGCATAAGACGCCGCAGAAGTTCGCGCCTGCTGTGGCCGCGAATGCAACTGTCTCCCGGAAGAGTTCGGAGGTGACGCCAGCGCTAAGGTAAATGAAAGGAACAGTCGCAAGGTCGGAGGCTTCCTTGAAATGGGCGGCTGCTTCAGCTTGCGTATAAGCAATCTCACCTTTCGCAAATCCTTCGACATAGTTGAAATTGACCGGAACTTCGAGCTTCAGCACGTCAATGGCATAACGAGGCTTCGTGAATTCTTTGATCGTCTCTTTAACTTTAGCCGGCTTCAATCTCGCAAATTCCAAGCTCTTGTCATCGGCAATGTCCGAATCATAGACGATCGGCTCTACGAAGAGCGGAATATCGACGGCTTTGCACTCCGCGCCTATACGTTCTAGAAAGGCATGCTTTTGTTCGTTAATCTCAGCAGGTTCATTCGGATCGTAGTAGACTAATATTTTGACGGCATGCCCGCCGTGTTCTTGAATTCGTAGCGCAGACAGATCTGTGATGAGGTCAGGCAATCGACCCGGTTCAGTAGCGTCGTAGCCTGTTTTCTCGTAAGACAAGAGGAGTCCAGCATCTGCAGCTTTGGTCTTGATTCCTTCGGAACCCGTCTCCAGATCGAGTAGAATCGCACTAACATAAGGAGTTAGCTCGCGAGAGACAGCTGCTTTGAAGGCATGGACTTGCTCGATGCGATAATCGTCGCCTTTAACCTTCTGAATCATCTTCTTCATCGATCCCCGTTGGTCAATCGCTAAGGCGGCAATAACGCCTTGTTCATTGGACAATTGCTGTAATCCTTCGAATTTTCCGCGTTGCATTTGCATGGTTGTCACTCCTTATTTGTAGAATTCATATATGTGTAAATTTCAACATGAATCAACATTTTTTTCAAAGATATCGCGCATTTTCATCGCGCGTAAACTGGGATTATGATATGTTATAACTATGGATTTTATCCATAAATTCCCTCATTCAGTCGTTGCTTGAACGGGAGGAAGGTACATAATAAGTTGTTGGAGAGTTTAAGACATGAGAGGGGAATGAAGATGGGTTGTCCAAAGTGTGGCAGTGATCAAATCCAAATTATCTCGGAGACGGAGACGAAAGGTTTCGGTGCAGGGAAAGGGTGTCTTGGATTTTTGATACTCGGGCCAATTGGCTTTTTGTGTGGGCTATGCGGGATGGGGAAGAGCAAGTCGAAAGCATCCCGGATGTGTGTATCATGTGGAGCCAGATTTAAGTAATGGGACCGACCACTTTGTCACGAAAAGATGCGATTTGGCTGCGTCTTATGCGGATTGGCTGCCAATCCGGTTGTCATCAGCGAGCGGACCGCAGCTTTGCCTGGCAAGGTTATCAGTTCCCGATCTGCGCACGTTGTACGGGGGTTATTCTTGGTCAAATCGGTATGGTCATTCTTTTGCTGATGTCCGTTCGGATCACACTTGGTGTCAGCGTGATTGGTCTAGGTATTATGTTCATCGACTGGCTGCTTCAGCGGCTTAAGGTGAAGGAATCAACCAATTGGCGGCGATTGATTACCGGAATACTAGGCGGATGCGGACTGATTGGGTGTTATGCTTGGTTATTTACATGGATTCGAAGTTTATGGTAAGTCGAAAGAAGCGTTTTATCGTTCAAGTAAGGGACGATCGGAACGTTTCTTTTTTATTTTTAGAGCATGAAATCATAAAATAATAAACTTTTTTGCAGAGATTATTCCATTTCATGTCAGTGACTTTGGTCCTACAATAAGTTTACAAGATAGCGGGGGGATATAACGATGAGCGAAGCGCTGCTGCGCATGGAAGGAATCGACAAGCATTTTCCAGGTGTACACGCCTTAGACCGATGTCAGTTCGAGCTATTGACCGGTGAGGTGCATGCGCTTGTCGGGGAGAATGGAGCTGGCAAGTCGACGATGATGAAAATCGCGACAGGCGTTTATAAGAAGGATGCGGGACGCATTCTTTTCAAGGGACAGGAAGTGGACATTCCGGATACGCGGACCGCGCAGCAATTAGGGATTAGCATTATCCATCAAGAGCTGAATCTCATGCCGCATCTGACGGTGGCACAGAACATGTATATCGGTCGTGAACCGCGTTATCTCGGGTTGTTCGTCGATGACCAAGAGTTGAATCGACGTGTACAGGTGCTGCTCGATCAGATGAATGTGAAGATAGATCCGCGGACCAAAGTATCGGAATTATCAGTTGCAAAGCAGCAAATGGTGGAGATTGCGAAGGCGCTGTCCTTTCAAGCAGAAGTCCTGATCATGGATGAGCCGACGGCAGCATTAACAGACTCGGAAATTCAGGAGCTGTTCCGTATGATTGAACAATTGCGCCAGAAAGGCGTTGGCATTGTATATATATCGCACCGAATGGAAGAGCTTAAGCAGATTACAGACCGGATTACGGTCATGCGAGATGGCTGTTATGTGGATACCGTCCACACGGAATCAGTAACGATCGATCAGATCATTAGCATGATGGTAGGTCGCGAGCTCTTTAACAAGGCACAGATTGAAGAGACTTCTTCGGATGCCGAGATGGTGCTCGAAGTGGAGGGGATTTCTCGTGGTAAGGAGCTTAAGGATATTCATTTCCATGTGAGAAAAGGAGAAATTGTCGGGTTCGCCGGACTCATGGGCGCAGGTCGAACCGAGGTCGCACGTGCGATATTCGGAGCGGATCCCGTGGATGAGGGGAAGATTCGCATGCAAGGACAGCAGGTGCGCATACGAAATCCGCATGATGCAGTAAGACACGGGATCGGTTATTTGTCCGAAGACCGCAAGCGGTACGGGCTGCTCGTGGATATGGATATACGAGAGAATATCGCGATCTCGAACTATGCCAGATTCAGAGGGCTTGGATGGATGCGAACGAAGGAGATGCACCGAAACGCAGAGTTCTATACCGAGGCCTTGTCCATTAAGACCCCGGGTGTACATCAGACCGTGAAGTTCCTCTCTGGCGGCAATCAGCAGAAAGTCGTTATTGGGAAATGGCTGACACGGGATTGTCAGGTGCTTATCTTCGATGAACCGACGCGCGGGATTGATGTTGGTGCTAAGGCGGAAATCTACAAGCTATTAGAACAGTTGGCAAGCGAAGGGAAGTCGATCATTATGATCTCTTCGGAGCTGCCGGAGATTCTGCGGATGAGCCATCGTGTAATCGTTATGTGCGAGGGGCGGATTACCGGCGAGTTGAGTAGAGAAGAGGCGACACAGGAAGAGATTATGCGGCTGGCTACGATGCGAATCAGTGGATAGAGAAGGATAACGGGAAGGGGTTCATGTTATGAAGGGTACTACCATTGTAGAGAAACAGCCAGTTCAGACGCACCAGAAGAAGGCTACTGCAGGGTCTGGTGCGAAGCAGAAGATTCTAGCCTTCGCCAGCTTGATTGTATTGATTGTCGTCTTCTCTTTATCGTCTAGCAATTTCTTCGTCTTCGATAATCTGGTAGGGATCATGCTATCGACGGCCGTCATTGGCGTGCTCGCGCTCGGTTCCACCTTCGTTATTATCACCGGAGGGATTGATCTCTCGGTTGGTACGGTCATGACGTTCTCGTCGGTCATGGCAGGCGTGATCATTAATTTCTGGCATGTACCGCTGCCGCTCGGTGTTGTTGGGGGGATTCTAGCGGGAGCGATCTGCGGATTAACGAGTGGCCTCATGGTCGCGAAGATGAAGATTCCGCCGTTCATCGCGACACTTGCCATGATGATGATTACGAAGGGGTTATCTCTTGTCATTTCGGGAACCAAGCCGATCTACTTCAATGATTATCCGAATTTCGCCAAAATTTCGATGGGGAAGCTGATTCCAGGCATTCCGAATGCGATTCTGATCTTCCTAGGGCTGGGCGTGATCGCGAGCATTATTCTCACGAAAACCTTAATCGGCCGTTATACCTTCGCGCTCGGTAGTAATGAAGAGGCGACACGCTTATCCGGGGTGAATACCGTTCGTTGGAAAATCGTGATTTATACGATGACAGGGGTATTCAGTGGCATTGCAGGTATCTTGATGGCATCACGTCTCAATTCCGCTCAGCCTGCACTCGGCAGCGGCTATGAGCTCGATGCGATTGCAGCGGTCGTGATTGGCGGTACATCCCTGAGCGGCGGCGCCGGTTCGATTCTGGGTACCGTCATCGGTGCGTTGATCATGAGTGTATTGACGAATGGGCTGCGCATTCTCTCGGTTGCACCGGAGTGGCAGACGGTGATCGTCGGGTTTGTCATTATTCTTGCGGTGTATGCGGATATTCTTCGTCGCCGGAAAAGGTAAGCTGGGTAAGGTATCTTCTCTGCGGTGCAGGGTGATATAGGAACATGATAATAATTGAGGGGGAAACGAACATGAAACGGAAACAATGGTTCATCCTGCTGGCGATGATGTTGTCTTTGACAACTGTACTAGGCGCTTGTTCAAGTGGAGACAAAGGGGACGGTAAGACATACATTCCAGTCATCTCGAAAGGGTTCCAACATCAATTCTGGCAAGCGGTGAAGAGCGGTGCGGAGAAAGCGGCGAAGGAATTCGACGTGAAAATTACCTTCGAAGGCCCGGAGACCGAATCGCAGGTCGACAAACAAATTGAAATGCTGCAGACGGCATTAGATAAGAAACCAAGCGCTATCGCGTTCGCGGCGCTGGATAGCAAAGCGGCATTACCGCTGCTGGAGAAAGCGAAATCGAACAATATCCCGGTCATTGGCTTTGACTCCGGGGTGGATAGCGATATCCCAGTCGCTACAGCTGCGACGGACAACGTCAAAGCGGCTGCACTTGCAGCAGATAAGATGGCAGAATTTATCGGCGGTTCTGGTGAAGTGGCCTTGGTCGTTCATGACCAGACGAGCCGCACGGGCATCGATCGCCGCGATGGCTTCAAGAATCAGATCGAATCGAAATATCCCAATATTAAAATCGTCGATATCCAATACGGCGGTGGGGACCAGTTGAAGTCGACCGACCTCGCGAAGGCAATTATGCAGGCGCATCCGAACCTTAAAGGCTTCTTCGGTGCCAATGAGGGCTCTGCAATTGGGGTTGTCAATGCCGTGAACGAGCTGAAGAAAAATGGCCAGATTACGATTATCGGTTATGACTCCGGGAAGCAGCAGACGGATGCTGTACGCAGCGGAACCATGGCAGGCGCGATCACACAAGATCCAATCGGTATTGGATACTGGTCAGTTAAAGCCGCTGTCATGGCGATAAAAGGCGAAGCGGTAGACAAAAACATCGATACCGGCTTCCACTGGTATGACAAGAACAACATCGATTCCGATGAGATCAAACCGCTGCTGTACGATTAATCGAATCCGAATACATCCGAACAAATTAGAGGTTGCCCATCGGGGCAGCCTCTATTATGCTATTGCTAAGATATGACCAATCCGAGAGCAGAGGGGGCACGTCATGTATCGAATCATCTTGGTGGACGATGAAGATGAAGTTCGCGAAGGTATTAAGCGAAAGACCAATTGGCAGGCTTGCGGATTTGAATTCATCGGTGATTATGATAATGGAAGAGACGCACTTGCGGCGATTGAGCAGCAAAGACCGGATGTTATTATTACGGACATTTGCATGCCATTTATGGATGGTCTGGAGCTGACGCGCGAGGTGTTCGAGCGTTATCGAGATGTCAAAGTCGTGATTGTCACCGGCTATGAAGATTTCGATTATGCGAAGCAGGCCCTTCAGCTAAAAGTGAATGACTATTTGCTCAAGCCGATTAATTCGAAGGAATTCAATGAATTTCTAGGTAAGATGAAGCAGGAGCTTGATATTGAATGTAAGCAGCGAGAAGACCTGAGCGCACTACGAATTCAATTGAATCAGAGCTTTCCGCTGCTGCGGGAACGGTTCTTGGAGAGTCTTACGGCATCCCGGATGAAGCGGGAGGTGTTCGAGCCGAAGCTACAGCATTTCCAGATTACCTTGCCCGGTCCGACCTATATCGCATTGGTAGGTGAATTGGATACGAAGGTGAGCGATAACAAAGGCGATGATGCGCTGCTGCGGTTCGCGGCATTTAATATCATGCAAGAGCAGCTCGAGCAAGAAAATGGCGGAGTCGTCTTCCAGACACGGGATGATAAAATAGCAGCCATCCTGTCCGGACCCCTTGAAGAGTTGGAAGTGAAGGCACAGCTCTGGTCAGAGCAAGTCCGCAGCAGTATTGAACGGTACTTGAAGCTGACGCTCACGATTGGAATCGGGCGTAAATGTACAGATCTCGCTGAAATTTCAAAATCATTTCAGGAAGCGCTATCATCGCTTGATTACCGGTTCTTGCTCGGCAAGGATAAGGTGATCTCCATTCAGGATCTCGAGTATGGCAATGGGTGGGATCACACAAGGTATACAGCTTGGGAGAGAAACATGCTCGCAGCGATGAAAACGGGTAAGAGTCACGCTGTCTCTGGGGTGCTTCGTGATTGGTTCGATGAACTGAAGAGCTTCTCCTGTCCGATAGATCAATGCCGGAGCACGATTTATCAGCTGCTGGTCTCCCTTATGAACTTCGTCGCAGACATCGGATTCGAGTTATCGACGATGCTGCAGGGCGATCCTTTCGCACAAGTGAAACATTTCCGTACGCTCGACGAGGCACGGGCTTATCTGGAAGAACTGTGTCACAACATGATTCAGCAGTTATCCGAGCAGCGTTCTACGATGGCGAGCTCCCAGATGCAGTTGGCCGAAGCCTATATTCGAGAGCAGTATGGGGATGAGAATTTCTCGCTCAATCAATTATGTAATCATATATTTATGAGTATAAGCTACTTCAGCGCTACCTTTAAACAGCATACCGGCGAGACCTTTGTGGAGTATCTGACCCGTGTGCGGCTTGAGAAAGCCAAAGAATTGCTCACCATTACCAACTTGAAAACCTACGAAATCGCAGCCCGCGTCGGGTATGGCGATCCGCAATACTTCAGCGTTATCTTCAAGCGGAATATGGGAATGACGCCGAAGGAATTCAGACAGACGAACAAAGGGAGCGGCGTCGTATGAACGGCTGGAATCCGCTCAGACACCACAGTATCCACACCCATATTGCCATTGCATTCTCCTGCCTCATTTTATGTACAACGGCACTCCTCAGCTATAGCACCTACAAGCTCTCCTCAGACGCCGTGACCCACAACTCCTTAGAATACACCTCTCAGCTTATTGAACAAGTCAAAGTGAACATTCAGACCTACATCAGCAATATGGAGAGTATCGCTGCGCTTGCGATGCGAAGCAACGATTTGCAGCGGTATTTGAAGCAGAACGAGCCTGCCTTCGTGAAGCCTCTAATGAAGAAACAGGTGAGCCAGTATTTCAATTCGATTGTCACCTCCAGAGATGATATCTCTTCGATCCTGTTTATTAGCGACCGAGGCGATGAGATCGTATCGAATCGTGAGCAGGCCGATTTCAATTCGATTGCACAGATCAAGGAGCAGGACTGGTATAAAAAGGTCATTGGGACAGATCAGGCCTATATCTCTTCATCGCATGTGCAGCGTATTTTTCGTGATGAGTATCGATGGGTTGTATCGATCAGCAGAGAGCTGCCTGCTACAGATGACACGATCGGTGGTGTCTTGCTTGTCGATCTGAATTACAAGCTGATTAATAACCTCTGTAAGCAGATCGAGCTCGGGAAGCGCGGGTATGTCTTTATCGTGGATCCGACGGGCGATCTCGTCTATCATCCACAGCAGCAGCTCGTCTATTCGCAGCTCAAGTCGGAACAGCTGGATAAGGTATTACAGACGTGGAATGGCTCGATGACGTTGGGGGAGGGGAGTGACAAGAAAATCTATACCGTTGATACGACGAGTTTTGGCTGGAAAATTGTCAGCGTCACCTACCCAGAAGAGCTTGTCGGAAATAAGCGGCAAATTCAGTATACTTCGGCACTATGGGGGATCATCTGTCTTATTGCGGCGCTCGCCATCTCCATTGTGCTCTCCTATGCTCTCACGAAGCCACTGAAGAAGCTTGAAATGAACATGAAGCTCGCAGAACGAGGAGATTTCGATATTCGGGTCGAGATTGATAACACGAACGAGATTGGCAAGCTGGCGCGAACCTTCAATATTATGATCAGTAAGATCAAAGAGTTGATGAACCAGGTTGTTGAGGAGCAGGAAATGAAGCGGGTGAGTGAACTGAAAGCACTTCAAGCCCAAATACAGCCGCACTTCCTGTATAACACATTGGATTCGATCATTTGGATGGCCGAGATGGGCAAGATGGAGGAAGTCGTGGATATGACTTCGGCATTGTCCAAGCTGCTTCGCTCGACGATCAGCAAGGGGGATGAACTCATTCCGATCTCCGTCGAGCTGGAGCATATACATAATTACTTGACCATTCAGAAGATGAGGTATCGCAAAAAATTCACCTATTCGATTGATGTCGACGAGGACATTGGCAACTGCCAAATTCTGAAGCTCGTGCTTCAGCCGATTGTTGAGAATGCGATTTATCATGGGATGAAGCATAAGCCAGAGACAGGACATATCCGAATCACCGGTAAAAGAGTGGATAACGACATTGAATTGCAAGTGATCGATGACGGGATTGGGATGGATTCCGAGCAAGCTGGAACATTACTGGAACGTAAAGTGGCAAGCAAGAGCGGAAATGGTGTTGGGGTTGTGAATGTGGATCATCGGGTCAAGCTGAATTTTGGAGCAGCTTACGGGCTCAGGTTCGAGAGTGAACTGGAAGAGGGGATGATCGTAACTTTACGGATTCCCCTGCTGCGATTGGAGGGTGATGCATGAGAAGGGGATGGACACGCATTAGACTCATCTCGGTTGTGCTCCTCGGAGTTATCGCCATGGGCTGGGTCGGATTCCGTATTGTATCGCATGAACTTGGCTCGGGACAGAAGACAATTATTTACGTGCCGAAGGCAATCGATCCGACAATAGAGTTCTGGCAGGTGATGCGCCAAGGTGTGGCTAGCGCCGCGAAGGAATTTGATGCTGAGATCGAAGTGATGGGGACGAGGGCGGAAGTGGATGTGGATGAACAGATTGCGCTGCTGCAAGAAGCGATCAAGAAGAAGCCGAAAGCCATTATTCTGGCTGCGACAGACTACAATCGAATTGTTCCCGTTGCGAAGGAAATTGTGGCTGCTGGCATCACGCTCATTACGGTTGACTCAGGTCTCAATGGCGGGATCTCGAAGAGCTTCATCGGAACGGATAATACCGATGCAGGCAGGCGGACGGCAGAAATCTTGCGTACGCATGTAGATTCGCATGCGGAGATTGCGGTGATTAATTTCGTCAAGGAATCGGCTACGGCAATGGAGCGAGAGAGCGGGGCGCTTGAGATTCTGCATCGATACGGGAACTACACCCTGCTCGGCCCGTACTACAGCAATGGATCCGTTCAGACCTCTTATGATATTGCGAAGTCGCTGCTCAAGACGAAGCCGAACTTGAAGGCGATTATCGGATTGAACGAACCAACCACGTACGGCATTGGCAAAGCGATTCAAGATCTGAAGATGCAATCGCAGGTCGTTGCTGTCGGCATCGATAGCTCGATGGGTGAGATTCGGATGCTAGAGGACGGCGTACTGCTGGCGACGGTCATTCAGAAGCCTTTCAACATGGGGTATTCTGCCGTAAAGACGGCGGTAGAGGCCATAGATGGGAAGCGTGTGAGCCCGCGAATCGATACGGGTTCGAAGGTGATTACCAAGGAAAATATGTATTCGAGCGAAAATCAGAAGCTGTTGTTTCCGTTTGTAGAATAGCTGGAACCCGGTCTGTGAAGGCCTGGGAGATACTACGAAAGAGGTTTTCTCATATCGGACATTGATATATTATAAACATTTTGTTATCATATCTATATAAATTACAAACGTTATTAGGATGTGTTTATGTGAGTGAAGTAAATGAATTGTTCTGGAGCGCTACTGTTGAACAATTGAAGCAAGGTTATGTCTATGATGCAGCTCAGGATCAATATATATGTCTTGTATGTGGTGAAGCATTCACCACCGGAATTATCTATACCGATGAAGGTGTCATGTATGAAGCGAAGAAGTTTGCTCAAGTGCATGTTGCTCGGCAGCATGATTCCATGTTCGAGGTCTTGATCGGCATGGATAAGAAGCTGACGGGACTTACCGATCTCCAGAAAGATTTGGTGCAGCGCTTCTACGACGGCATGAACGATAATGAAATCGTCAAAGAGCAGGGCGGCAGTGCCTCGACGATTCGCAACCACCGCTTCTCGATGCGAGAGAAGATGAAGCAAGCCCGGATCTTCCTCGCGATTATGGAGTTGGCGGAGGGGAAGGGCGGCGCAGAGCGGCCCAAATTCATGGCGGTGCCGCGTACGGCGACGAGCCTGGATGAGCGGTATGCCATTACGGAGCAAGAACATGAGTCTATCATTAATAAGTATTTTCCAGACGGTACAGATGGCAAACTCACAGAGTTCCCGCGTAAGGAAAAACGCAAGATGTCGATTCTAATGCATCTCATGCAGCGGTTCGAACGGAATCGCAAATATACGGAGCACGAAGTGAATGAAGTGCTGAAGACAGCAAGTGACGACTTCGTTACGCTCCGCAGATACCTCATCGAATACAGCTTCTTAGATCGTCTTGAAGATGGGAGCTCCTATTGGGTGAAGGTTCAATAAAGCTGGAAGGAAGGTTGAACATGACAGAGAAACAAACACGCAAACAACTTGCGAAGCAAATCGGACAGACGCTGCGTCCAATGGGCGTGTATCAAATTCAAAATAAGGAAAATGGCAAAATTCTACTCGGCAGCAGTATGTATCTCGACACGATCTGGAATCGGCACACGTTCCAGTTGAAAATGGGGTCGCATATGAACAAGGCTCTGCAGCAAGATTGGAATCAATATGGGGAGGAAGCCTTTACGTTCGAGGTGATCGAACAACTCAAGCCCTCTGTTGAGACGTATTCCACGGAGGAGGAGCTTAAGGAATATGAGTCGGAGATTAAAGTGCTAGAGGAATTGTGGGCTGAGAAGCTGCAACCCTACGGAGACCAAGGGTATCTCAAAGCACCTCGGGTAAAAGGATAGACCAATTCATAGGATATGAAAATCCCCCTAACCTTGAACGAATACGAGTTAGGGGGATTTTTCACGATCATATCTTCAACCTACTTCCTGGTTAACGTCTTGCCTGAAAACTATTTCTATTCTCCTGTAGAAAAGCATCTAAAGTACGGGGTTCTCTGCCGAGCAGACTTTGTACGGTATTCGTAGGCTTCTCCGGTACAGCGGTAGACATCGTTTGAATTTCCACGACGTGTTCTGCGAGCCAAGGCGGCATGTGTCCATGTACGATCAAATCGCTCCGCAGCGCCTCGGGCTTCAGGTTGATGAATCGGATCGGCCGATTGAGCAGGGTAGACAGTTTATCTGCGATCTGTGGGTAAGTGAACGTTTCTGACCCTGTCAGTGTATAGATGCCGCAAGCCGGCTTTTGATTGGTCAGAGCTACTGCAGCAACATCAGCAATATCTCGGCAGTCAATGAAGTTGCATGGCGAATCTCCGATACAGCCGAAGAAGACATCTTGGGTTGTAATGGTTGGTGCGAGACGCAGTAAATTTTGCATAAACGCATAGGGACGCAGCACCGTATAGATCAAGCCGGATGCAACCAAAGCTTGCTCGATTTCGGCATGCCAGCCCGCCACAGCGACAGGAGAACTCTTCTCATAAGCTGGACTGGATATTTTGACGATATGTTCGATTCCTTCTTGAGCAGCGATCTGAATGATCGATGTTTCTAGTTCGACTTGTCTTGGACTGTTGGACAAAGCGAGGAATAGTTGACTGGCTCCTTCTAATGCACGGCGCATCGATTCGGGATCATTCGCATCGGCAGCGCAAATCTCAACCTTAGACAACCCTAAATCCCCCATTTGTTGACGAAGCTTATCAGGCTCCCTAGTCAGTGCCCGGACTGGCACGCTAAGCTCCATCAAACGTCTCAAAAGTTCATTTCCAATTGTACCTGTTGCTCCAATAATAGCGATCATCTTTAAATCTCTCCTCTAAATGAATTTATTTGGTGATTGAAGCTCGCCACCGCCAACTCATGGTTGTGCAGGCAATTGCCCCTGATAGTGGAAAATCAAACCCGATTTGATCGAACCCAACCCAATGATGATTCGGATTGATAAGGTCCAGCAGAATCGGAGTCCCCCACGCCGCGAATAGACCGAACAATGCACCTACAAGTGCAAACGCCCCTACGACAACCACGCGTGGTGCACCCGCGACCCATCGTTTACGGCTCCCACGGCTATTCAGCCAGAGGCCGACTAATAAAGCTACTAGCAAGGATGTTCCTCCAATCGTCGTTAAAGCTCGTATTTGCAGCACCTTGTCGGCCGTGACGAGTCCCCCAATGCCTGCCATGATGGCAGGGGCCAGATAAGCCGGAATCAATTCGCGCCACAGCACAAAAGGCTTCCTGCGAGAACGGGCGGATCGAATCCCATAAACCTCTTCTGATTGATGTGGGTCATTCATGTTGCGCATGTTATTACTCCTTTCTTGTTTAGATCGAACAGCATTGTTTTATATAATTAGGAGCCTAACTATATGGTGGTTAAAAAGGGCTAGCTAACCTAGCCCGTTTTTCCTCTCTGGGATGTGCTCCTATGATTTGGGTTCTGTTGATTCAAAGTGATTCGTCCGTAAGCGCCGAGATTCCTTGCGTAACACGCCCTAGCAGATCGAGAAACACGGTTCGCTCTTCGATGCTTAGTAAGCCGACCATAGCTTCGAGTCTAGCGTAATGCTCCGAAGCCATATCACGCAGCTTCTTCGCTCCTTCCTCTGTTAAGACGACCGACTTCTGACGGCCATCGACAGAGCTCGTACGACGAGATACAAGTCCATCCCGTTCTAGAATCTCGATTAAGCCAGTGACGGTAGCGCGTGTGACGCCTAGATTTTCCGCGAGCTGTGAGGGCAGCTCTTCTCCATCGTTATCTTCAAGATCTGCGAGCAATCGATATCGCCCTGTCGATAATCCGAATCTGGAGAAATGGATTTCTGCGGCATGCCCAAGCTTGGCTCCTGCTGCCATCAAACGGGCTGCGACGAGCACGGCTTGTGCATCTACGTCTAGATCGTAGCGCTCAACCTGGCGCTGCGTTTGTGCAAGCGAGGGAATAAGATTCATGTCAGCTGATTCTTTATTGTTATTGGCCATGAATATAGTATGGCACCTAACTATATGTGTGTCAACTCATTTGTGCTGATTCTTCTTGCATGATGCGTTGTAGAGTAGGAAACGCTAAGAGGAAATGTTGTCAAATTAGGCAGTGAAAGGCGGATTGGAATGCAATGGGTGCATGATTTGTTTCAGAAGTATCCGGAGCTTGCTGTGTTTCTGACCCTAGGCGTTGGATATGCTGTTGGCCGAATTAAAATTGGTTCTTTCCGTGTTGGAGCGGTGACAGGGGTTCTGCTGACAGGTGTGCTCATCGGTCAATTGGACATTACGATCTCACCGACGGTCAAATCGATTTTCTTCCTCCTCTTCCTGTTCGCGATGGGGTACCGTGTTGGTCCACAATTCGTTCATGGGTTGAAGAAGGACGGGCTGCCGCAAGTGCTATTCGCCGTCATTGTCTGTGTTACGGGACTGGCAGCTGCGTATGTTGCTGCACGAATCTTGGGATATAACTCGGGTCAAGGCGCAGGCTTGCTCGCAGGCTCCCTAACCCAATCGGCGGTCATTGGGGTCGCCTCGGATGCGATCAATGGATTAAAGCTTGCTGCAGCTGAACAGAAATCGATGATCAGCTTCGTCGTCGTCGGTTATGCGATTACGTACATATTTGGAACCGCTGGGGCGGCTTGGTTCTTGTCTGCCATGGGTCCCAAAATTCTAGGGATTAACCTTGCCGAAGCATGCAAGCAGCTTGAAGAAGAGGTTGGCGTGACACAGGAAAATCCAGAGATTAGCTCGGGCTACCGCTTCAATGTCTATCGTGCCTATGTCGTAGAGAACGAGCATTATATTGGACAGACCGTCGGTGATATAGAGCAGCGATTCAAAGGAAAGGACAAGCGGATCTTCATTCTTCGAATCAAGACCAAATTAGGGATGATCGATGCGACGCCGAACATGGTCCTGGAAGCGGGCGATATTGTCGTGATTGGGATGACCAAGCGCAACATGGATCTATTCGTGGATGACGTCATAGGAGAAGAAATGTTCGATGAAGAGTTGTTTGACTTTCCGATTGAAACATTGGAGGTAGTGGTGACGAGCAAAGCCGTTATCGGTATGACGACCCATGACGTGAGCTTCAAGATGTTATCCCGCGGCGTTTATGTCTCAGCGCTGAAACGGCAGGGTGAAGAGCTTCCGCTGCGCCATACGAAGCTGCATCGCGGGGATGTGCTCGTGATCGTTGGTCCTCAGTCGGCGGTGGAGGCGGTTGCCAAACGTATCGGTTACGCTGCGCATAAATCAAGCGAGACCGACATGATCTTCGTCGGATTCGGCGTGCTGCTCGGCGGTCTGATTGGTATTCCAACGGCACATATCGCAGGGATTCCGATCAGTCTGACGACGAGTGGTGGGGCGCTCATTATGGGGCTCATCTTCGGCTGGCTGCGATCCTTGCACCCGACCTTCGGGCGCATTCCAGAAGGGGCCGTCTGGGTCTTCAACAATGTCGGTTTAACGACCTTCGTTGCGGTCGTCGGTATCTCGGCGGGGCCCGGGTTCGTCTCCGGCATTAAGCAGTCAGGACTCAGTATGTTCATAGCAGGTATCTTCGTGACGTTAATTCCGCTGCTCGTCGGACTGCTAATCGGCAAATACTTCTTCAAGTTCCATCCGGCGATTACGCTTGGCGCCTGCGCAGGGGCGCAGACGACTACGGCTGCAATCGGTGCGATCACAGAAGTCGCGAAGAGCCAAGTCCCGGTTCTAGGATATACGGTGACGTATGCCATCGGGAATATCCTGCTCACCATTTGGGGCGCCATTATCGTAGCCCTACTCTAGACATATGATCACGAAGAAAGACAAGAAGAGGGTCCGACAACGAGAAAAGGAGAGATACTTGATATGACCGATAATATGCAGCGTCGCGAGATTGAGGAGCGATACGGCAAGCTCAGTCCTTTTGAGCTGAAGGATAAATTAATTAGCTATGCAGAAGAGGGTTCACGTAAGAGTACGAAGATCATGTTAAATGCAGGCCGGGGAAATCCGAACTGGATCGCCAGCACGCCGCGGGATGCTTTTTTTACATTAGGGCATTATGCGGTGACGGAAGCGAAGATGACGTGGGAGGATGGCGACTTGGCAGGGATGGCGAAGAAGCCGGGGATTTATAATCGGTTCATGGCCTATGCCGATCAACATCCTGATTATCCGGGCATGGATTTCTTACGGAAAGCCGTCGAATTCGGAATTGTGACGCAAGGGTTTGATCCTGATGCCTGGGTGCATGAGCTTGTAGATGGCATTATCGGCGATAATTATCCCGTTCCCGATCGGATGCTGCGTCATATGGAGGAAATCGTCAACGACTATATTATTCAAGAAGTATATGGGGATAAGGACATCGGCAAATTTGATCTTTTTGCCGTCGAAGGGGCGACGGCAGCGATGTGTTATCTTTTCGATACGTTAGTTGCGAATGCGCTGCTTCATCCTGGGGATCGGATTGCGATTATGGTTCCGATCTTTACGCCGTATTTGGAGGTTCCGCATTTGCCGAGATATCATTTCGATACTGTCGAGATCCATGCGTCTGAGCTGCGGGAGGATGGATCGCATACCTGGCAATACCCGACTTCTGAGCTCGAGAAGCTGAAAGATAAGACGATCAAAGCACTGTTCATTGTGAATCCGAGCAATCCACCGTCCGTCGCGATTCGTCCAGAAACGGTCCGTGAGCTGAAAGAAATCGTCTCGGAGCACAATCCGGAATTGATGATTATTTCGGATGATGTGTATTGTACCTTTGTGAAGGAGTTCCGTTCCTTAATGACGGAAATGCCTTATAATACGGTCGGTGTCTATTCGTTCTCAAAGTATTTTGGCGTAACGGGTTGGCGGCTTGGAGTAGTAGCGGTTCATGAACATAATATTTTTGATGAGAAATTAAAAAACCTGCCAAAGGTTGAAACTGATCGGCTCGCGGTTCGTTATGGCGCCTTAACGGAGCACCCGGAAGAAGTGCGATTCATCGATCGAATGGTCGCCGACAGCCGTGCCGTCGCACTGAATCATACGGCAGGATTATCCACCCCGCAGCAGGTGCAAATGGCGCTCTTCTCGATTTTTTCCTTGCTGGATCGAGAAGACGTCTATAAGAGGCAGACGATGGATATCTGTCGAAGAAGACAGAGGCTGTTATTCGAAGGGCTTGGTGTGGAGCTGCGGGAAGATCCGCATGATGCAGCGTATTATTTCGAGCTCGATTTGATGGAATGGGCGCAGCGGAAGTATGGGCAATCTTTTGCCAATTACTTAATACAGAACTATTCCTCGCTCGATCTACTCTTCCGGCTTGCTGAGGAGCATTCGATTGTGCTCTTGAATGGCGGCGGGTTCCGAGGGCCGGAATGGTCCGTTCGTTTCTCCCTCGCTAATCTAAATGATGAAGCCTATCTGCATATCGGTCAGATGGTCCGTCAGACGTTTGAATCCTATGTCGCTGCATGGAAAGCAGCAGAGAATTAACAAAAGAAACGCCTTCGATGTCTATCGTAGACACGGAGGCGTTTGTTGTCATTCATGAAAGATGATGTCGAGCAATGATTGGACGATACCGATATCATCTGTAATGAGGAACGCTGGAAGAAAGGCGATTACCAGAAACACCAGCATAATAGACAGGATAAATTTCAACGAAACATTCAGAACGGCCATGGTGCACCCCTCCCATCTAACAAATTTTCCTCTTGTTCTAATGTATGCTTTGAAATGTTGAGAAGACCGGACAGGTTGCGAAAATCCACGGCCTGGGCTGAGGCTATTTGACTGAATAACTATGATATGATGATTATGAAGGTGTACAATGGATGAGAAGGGTTTGTGGGAGTGAAGGATATGGTTAGCTTGCCAATACATGCGGTGATTCCGCAATTAAGAGAATCACTTGAAATACATCAGAATACGGTGTTGATTGCTGCACCGGGTGCCGGGAAAACGACGCAGGTGCCTCTTGCACTGCGAGATGAAGGCTGGCTCGAAGGTCGACGGATTATTATGCTGGAGCCTCGCCGCATTGCGGCTAGAGCATCTGCAAGATTTATGGCATCAACACTTGGGGAGCAGGTAGGGGAGACCGTTGGGTATCGTGTTCGTCATGATACACGCGTCGGTCCGAAGACGCGTATCGAGGTAGTGACCGAAGGGGTTCTCACGCGGATGCTGCAGGAGGATCCAATGCTATCGGATGTAGGGCTTGTCATCTTCGATGAGTTCCATGAGCGGAGTTTGCATGCGGACCTCGGGCTCGCACTTGCACTAGAGGCGCAGAGTGTGTTTCGTGAGGATCTGCGAATTCTGGTCATGTCAGCGACGCTCGATGCAGAGCCGGTGGCGGCGATGTTAGAGAATGCTCCTGTCATTACGAGCGAAGGACGTGTCTTCCCTGTGGAGACCGTCTATACGGATCGTCGCAGTGATGCTCCGATGGAAGCTGCGGTTGGCGCAGCCGTCATTCGCGCCTTGGGACAGGATGAAGGCGATATTCTCGTCTTCCTGCCTGGTGCGGGCGAGATCCATCGCACGATGCGTTGGTTGGAGGAGCGGGTGCGGAGCATGTCGTTCCGCGTTCGAATTGCACCGTTGTATGGCGGGCTTACGCAAGATGAACAGGATGCGGCCCTGCTACCGAGTGGATCGGGGGAGCGGAAAATCGTACTCTCAACCTCGATTGCGGAGACGAGTCTGACCGTCGAGGGCGTACGCGTCGTGATCGACAGCGGGTATATGCGCGTGCCGCGGTTCTCGCCGCGAACAGGCATGTCGCGACTCGAGACCGTGCGTGTCTCCCGCGCTGCCGCGGATCAGCGTCGCGGCCGGGCTGGGCGCGTCGCGCCGGGTGTCTGCTACCGCCTGTGGACGGTAGCAGAAGATCGCGAGCTAGCGGCGCGTACGACGCCGGAGATGCTCGAAGCTGATCTGGCACCGCTCGTGCTCGAGCTAGCAGTGTGGGGCACGAGCCCTGCGGCGCTGCGCTGGCTCGATGCGCCGCCCGCGCCGGCCCTTGCGCAGGCGCACGAGCTGCTGCGCTGGCTGGGTGCGCTGGGCGCGGAGGGCGCCGCGACCCCGCACGGGCGCAGCCTCGCGGCGCTGCCGCTGCACCCGCGGCTCGCGCACATGGTGCGCTGCGCGGGGCCGCTCGGCCGCGCCACGCTCGCGTGCGAGCTCGCGGCGCTGCTGAGCGAGCGCGACATCGCGCGCAGCGGCGGCGCAAGCGCTAGCGCGGCTGGCGCAGGCGCACGAGCGCCCGGCGCCGACATGCGCCTGCGCGTCGAGGCGCTGCGCGGCACGGCCCCGCCGCAGCTCGCGGTCGACGCGGCCGCGTGCCGCCGCGTGCGCGCCGAAGCCGCCGCACTGCAGCGGCAGCTGGGCGCCGCCGCGGACCGCGCCGAGGGCGATGCGCTCGCCGATTGCGGCGTGCTGCTCGCCTTCGCCTACCCGGACCGCATCGCCGAGCGGCGGCCGGACGGCCGCTACCTGCTGCGCTCCGGGCGCGGCGCCATGCTTCCGGGGCCAGAGCCGCTGTCGCAGGCGCCGTACCTTGCGCTGGCGGAACTCGCTGATTATGGCGTGGACAGCCGCATTCAGCTCGCGGCGCCGCTCTCGCTCTTGGATCTGGAGCAGCATTTCGCCGACCAGATCGAAGAGGAGCGCCTCGTCGCGTGGGATGCGGATGCGCGGTCAGTCCGCGCGCGGAGACGATTGCGCTTCGGCGCAATCCGCTTGAAGGAGGCGCCGCTGCCGGATCCCGATCCGGATGAGGTGCTTCGCGCTCTGCTCCAAGGGGTGGAGCAGGAGGGATTGCGCGTGCTCCCTTGGTCGAAGGCCGCGACGCAATTCCGCGAACGGCTGCAATTCATGCATGACCATGAACCGGACAGCTGGCCGGATGCGACGGATCAAGGGCTGGGTTCGACGCTTGCCGAATGGCTCGGACCGCATTGTTATGGCATGAAGAAGCTGTCCGATTTGAATCAGCTGAATATGGTTCATATCCTGGAATCGCTGCTGAGCTGGGAACAGCGCCGGGAGCTTGATGATTGTGCACCTACGCATATTACCGTTCCTAGCGGTTCACGCATTCCCGTGGATTATCGTAACCCTGAGGCGCCAATCCTTGCCGTACGTCTGCAAGAGATGTTCGGTCTGCAAGATACACCGCGTATTGCACACGGGCGCGTGCCGCTTACGCTGCATTTGCTCTCGCCTGCGCAGCGCCCGGTTCAGGTCACGCGAGATTTGGCAAGCTTCTGGCGGGATGCCTATTTTGAAGTGCGCAAAGATTTGAAAGGACGTTATCCGAAGCACTATTGGCCGGATGATCCATCTGCTGCCGTTCCGACGAACCGCGTTCGTCCGAGGACGTAGTAAGATTTTTCAAAATATAAGAATTTATAAGTTTCACAAATAAACTGTTCTTATATTTCTCGCTTAAACGCTTCCCGTCCTTACAAGGACGACGAAGTCGTTTATACTTGTATATATTACAGAGGTAGAGATGAGGAGGGGACGCCGGATGAAATCGATTGAACCAGCCCGTATTCAACAATTGCTCGATCAATTGAAGGGGCAAGAAGTCTACATCCATTTAGAAATGACGACAGGTGCTTATGCCGCACATCGCGGGGAAGCCAAGCTGGCTGCGACAGCGTTCATCACCAATGCTACCGTGACATACAGCCAGGGCCTCATTGCAGGAGATGGCCCATATCGTGTAGGGCTTAAGACAGCGCATGGGTGGGTCTTCGCCCAAGGACTTACGCATTGGGATGAGACAGAGACCTCGCGTCTTATTGCCGCAGGCCACGATCCCGATGGGAAGCTGGTTGTTGCGCTGCAAATCGCACAAGAGCCATTCTCAAGCCATGAGGAGGACTGAACACATGGATCCGAAGCAAATATTAGTCGTACTGGCGCATCCCGATGATGAAGGGATTATTGGTGGAACACTCATGGAGCATGCGCAGCAAGGCGCGAAGATCACTTACATTTGTCTGACGCTCGGCGAGATGGGACGGAATATGGGCAAGCCACCTTTTGCGACACGCGTATCGCTCCCTATGATTCGCCGACAGGAACTGAAGGAAGCTTGCCAGCTCATTGGCATTCAAGATGTCCGCGAGTTCGGCTTGCATGATAAAATGGTTGAATTTGAGGATCAAGAGGCTGTTGCAGACCGTGTCCGCGAAGTGATTGAGGAAGTGAAGCCTGATCTTATCTATACGTTCTATCCGGGGCATGGCGTACATCCAGACCATGATGCTTGCGGGGCGATCACGATTCGCGCCGTTGCGAAGCTGCCTGCCGATAAGCGTCCGGTTACGCGCTGTATTGCGATGACACCGGGAAGCTATGCGGTACTTGGACAGCCGGATTTCGTGAATGATGTGAGCGATATCGTTGATCTGAAAATACAGGCGATTGGCGCACATAAGACGCAATTTCAACTTATGCTCGGCAATTATAGTCAAGAGACCAAAGATCGCCATCGCCATGAGCGATTGTGGGTCTATCGCTTCTAAGCAACATCCTTATTCTTATTCATATTTCTTTTTCGATGAACGTCTCCAGGTGGGGGCGTTCATTTTTTTGTCACAAGTTTTATGGGAGAGCGGTTGATCCGCTATGCAGGGTTCTATATAATGATAACTGTTCTCATTGATAATGATATTCATTACCGTTTCAGAACTTATCACGGCAAAAGGAAGATTCAATCATGTTGAAATTGAGGGTCTTAATCCCTGCCTTTATTGTGCTCTCTATCATCTCGGTATTCGTGGGCGTCAAAGATATATCGCTGCTCGATTTGTTCTCGCTTACCGAAGACCAGATACATATATTGCAGATCAGCCGGTTGCCCCGTCTGATCAGTATCATACTAGCTGGCGTCAGCATGAGTATCTGTGGATTGATCATGCAGCAGCTCAGCCGTAACAAGTTCGTCTCGCCGACAACAGCTGGTACGATGGATTCGGCAAGATTCGGGATCCTCATCGCAATGCTGCTCTTCACATCCGCCACGCCGCTGCAGAAGATGCTGGTGGCCTTTGCCTTTGCCTTGATCGGGACGTTACTCTTCATGAAGATTCTCGATCGGATTAAGTTTAAGGATACCATTTTCATCCCGCTCGTCGGGTTAATGTTCGGGAATATCGTGAGTTCCGTCGCGACCTTTTTTGCCTACAAATATGATTTGATCCAGAACATGTCTTCTTGGCTCCAAGGGGATTTCTCCATGATCATCAAGGGTCATTACGAGCTGCTCTATATTAGCGTTCCGCTGATGATCGTTGCCTATCTGTTCGCGAATAAGTTCACCGTGGCAGGCATGGGGGAAGAATTCTCGACGAACCTGGGTCTTCATTACAAGCGGGTGGTGAATTTCGGATTAATTATCGTCGCACTCTCGACAGCATCTGTGGTGTTAACCGTTGGGATGATTCCGTTCCTTGGGCTGATTATTCCGAATATCGTTAGCCTGTACTATGGGGATCACCTGAAGAATACGCTGCCGCACACCGCGTTGCTCGGCGCTGTATTCGTCTTATTTTGCGATATATTAGGTCGGATCATCATTTATCCGTTCGAAATCTCGATCAGTCTGATGGTTGGGATTATCGGGAGTATCATTTTCGTGTATTTATTGATGAGGAGAAAGGCATATGGCTTATAAACGGAAGACGATCTATCTCGCGGTGTTTGCACTTGCGCTGATTGCTACATTTATGTTGATCAATGTCGGGAGCAACTGGGGGTACGTCATTCCTCGGCGTGTGACGAAGGTATTAGCAATTATGCTGACAGGGAGCGCGATTGCGTTCTCGACGGTGGTGTTCCAGACCATTACGAATAATCGAATCTTAACCCCGAGCATTCTCGGTTTGGATTCGTTGTATATGCTGATTCAGACCTCCGTTATTTTTCTGTTAGGTTCATCAGCGCTTACGATGGTTAGTAAGAACATGCATTTTATCATTACCGTCATGGTGATGGTGCTGTTCTCTGGCTTGCTGTATAAATTCATGTTCCGACGCGATCAACAGAATATTTATTTCCTGTTATTGATCGGGATCATCCTCGGGACGTTGTTCCAGAGCTTGACGACATTTATGGAAGTGCTGATTGATCCGAATGAATTCATGATTGTGCAGGACCGGATGTTCGCGAGCTTCAACAACATCAATACGGACGTGCTTCTGATTGCTGGCATCTTAATCGTTGCCGTTACGCTCTATTTCCTGAAATTCATGAAGTATTTGGATGTCATCTCGCTTGGTCGGGATCAAGCTGTGAATCTGGGTGTGCCTTACGATTATGTCGTGAAACGATTGTTGATTATCGTCGCCATTCTCATTTCGATCTCTACGGCTCTCGTCGGTCCGATTACATTCCTCGGTCTTCTAGTCGTGAACGTGACGTATCAATTCCTGCGAACCTATCGGCACAGCTACTTGATTGGCGGTTCCATGCTGATTGCGATCATTGCACTCGTCGGTGGACAGCTTATCGTGGAACGTGTATTCACGTTCTCGACGACGATCAGTGTCATCATTAATTTTATCGGCGGTGTGTATTTCATCTATCTGCTGCTAAAGGAGAATAAATCGTGGTAGAAGTCAGTAATGTCTCCAAGTCATACGGCAATAAATCGGTTGTCGATCAAGTATCGGTCTCCATACGTAAAGGGCAAGTGACATCCTTCATCGGTCCGAATGGGGCCGGTAAGAGTACGCTCTTGTCGATGATCAGCCGCCTGATTAAGATGGATAGCGGTAAGGTGAAGATCGAAGGCAAGGAGATCAGCGAATATAAGAGCAATGATCTTTCGAAGAAAATTTCCATTCTGAAGCAGTCTAATCATATTACGTTAAAACTCACGATTCGCGAGCTTGTGGCCTTCGGCCGCTTCCCTTATTCGCAAGGGCGGTTAACGGAAGAGGACTGGAAGTTCGTCGATGAAGCGATCGATTACATGGATCTGCGTGAGCTGCAGCATCATTACCTCGATCAACTTAGCGGCGGTCAAACTCAGCGTGCCTACATTGCCATGGTCATTGCACAGAACACCGAGTACATCCTGCTCGACGAGCCGCTGAACAATCTGGATATGAAGCATTCGGTTCAGATTATGAAGACGCTACGAAGACTCGTGGATGAGCTGGGCAAGACGGTTGTGATCGTGATTCATGATATCAATTTCGCTTCCTGTTATTCAGATTATATCGTGGCCTTGAAGGATGGAAAGATTGTCCGAGAAGGGCCTACGGATGAGATTATTAGCACGCCCGTCCTTCAGGAAATCTATGATATGGACATTCCAATTCAGGAGGTGGAGGGCCGTAAAATCTGTGTTTACTTTTCTTAATTAAAATAAATCAGTTGAGGTGGAATTATGAAAAAAACATTCGTATTCTTATTTACAATCGTATTAGCGACAGCTCTTGCGGCTTGCGGTACGAAAAATGCATCAGAGCCAGCTAGCGGCAACAGCACCGAATCACAGCAGAGTGAAGAAATGACGATTAAACATCAACTGGGCGAGACCGTCGTGAAGAAGAATCCTTCTAAAGTCGTCGTGTTCGATTTCGGTACACTGGATACATTGGATAAGTTAGGTGTTGAAGTAACAGCCGTTCCTCAGACGAGCATCCCATCTTACCTAGAGAAGTATAAAGATACGAAGTATGTTAATGCAGGCGGATTGAAAGAGCCAGATTTCGAGAAGATCTCTGAGGTGAATCCGGACTTGATCATCATCTCAGCTCGTCAGGCAGATTCCTATGAGGAATTCAAGAAGTTAGGCCCGACAATTTACATGGGCGTGGATACAACGAAATACATGGAATCCTTTAAGGAAAATGCGAAAACGCTTGGACAAATCTTCGGCAAAGAAGCTGAAGTCGATAAAGAATTAGCTTCGATCGATGAGAGCATCAAAGCGCTCAATGAGAAAGTAACTGCGAACAAGAAGAATTCATTGATCATCCTTGCGAATGAAGGCAAAATAAGCGCCTATGGGCCGGCTTCAAGATTCGGTATTATTCATGATGTGTTTGGCTATCCAGCCGTGGATCCTTCACTGGATCCGAAGCAGACGCACGGTAACAGCATTTCGTATGAATATATCGCTGAGAAGAACCCTGAAGTATTATTCGTTGTAGACCGCAATAAAGTTGCAGCGAAGAACAGTCAATCCTCTGCGCAAGAAGCGATTGAGAACGATATTGTGAAGAAGACAACAGCGTATAAGGATGGCAAGATCATCTACTTGAATCCAGATTACTGGTATTTGTCCGGAGGCGGCCTTGCTTCGGTCTCTGAAATGGTGAAGGAAATCGAAGCTTCGGTGTAGTATTCGAAGCAAGTCAGCATAATATTAACGTATACGAGCCCAGTATCTTTACGATACTGGGCTTTCTTCAAATGACAACCTGACATACGGCCCCGCGCCCCGCGCCCGAAATAACTGCAAAAAAGCAGTTAATGGAGTGATTACCATACCGAGTGTTAACACATTCATCCCGTGCACAATGGAGACCATTATGGTAGGATAGTGTGCGACAGTTGGTCAAGCGGGAGGAAGCATCTTTGAGAATACTATTGAAATGTTTACAGGCGATCTTCTATTCAACCAATGCGATTCTGATTCCCTATTTGCCGCTTCTGATGAAGTCTCATGGATTTAGTCCCATGGAGACGGGAAGCCTACTTGCTATAGGGCCTTTTATTGCGATATTCGCACAGCCGCTTGCAGGAATGATCAGCGATAAGATCGGTGCGATTCGTCCGATCCTTATTGCGCTTTGGACCTTGATGGGCATCAGTGCGCTTCTCTTATTTACGACGGGGGAACAGTCCGTTGCTGCGGTTGCGGTCGTGGCCCTCAATGTATTCTTCTTGCCAGCGGTATCGCTGCTTGATGCCTTAATGGTGAAGAATGCGGAACAATTGAATGAGACCTACAGTTCACTGCGATTATGGGGCTCAGTCGGCTTTATGCTGACGCTTATTATTGTTGGCGGGCAGTTCGATGCGTGGGGTGGCGTTCATGCGTTAGTCTGGATTTTCGCGCCAATCTGGATCGGGGTGTTCGTGATCTTCCTGATCATGCGTGAACCAAAGATAGAGCATACGGCTGGGGAGAACTCCGAAACTAGACTTTCTCGGCCTATGCTGCGCCGGGCCCTGTTGAATCCGTCGTTATTTATCTTCTTAGGCTTAATTTTCTTGGTTGCTATCCCACATCGGATGAATGACACGCTCTTGTCCTTGCATATGGAACATCTGGGTGCCAACTCAAGTCAAATTTCCTGGGCATGGGCGGTAGCTGGAGCGAGCGAGGTCATTGGATTCTATGTGATGGCTAAGATCATTCGAGGCGATCGATTGAAGCAATTGCTCGGTTTAACAGCCCTCTTATACGCGATCCGTTGGGGGTTGTATATGTTCATTACCGAACCGTGGGCGATTGTGGCCTTGCAGGTTACACATATGTTCACGTATGTTGTGATTTGGGCGGGTTCCATTGAGTATATCTCGACGGCATTGCCGAAGCAGATTGTCGCTACCGGACAGGCACTGCTGAGTATGGTATTCATCGGTCTAGGTGGACTGGCCGGGGGTTCGATCGGTGGAGCGATTCAGGAGCACATCGGGGAATCGGCCATGTATGCGATGGGCGTCGTGTGTGCTGCGGTGGCTTGGATTGGATTCATGGTGTGGAGCCGCCGAAGTAAAGTTGAAGCAGTGCTCCAGGAAGCGTAGTATGTACAACATAATATATAAATGACATAAGGCTGGTGTGACACGATATGAAAGTAGAAATATGGTCAGATTATCAATGTCCGTTCTGCTATATGGGCAAACGGCAATTTGAGGAAGCACTCAAGCAATTCCCGCATCAAGACGCCATTGAGATTGTATTCAAGAGCTTCGAGCTTGATCCCAATGTACCTGTAGAGCCGAAGGAAACGATTGATGAGATGCTCGCGTCAAAATACGGCATGTCCATTGAACAGGCAAAGGCGATGAATTCTGATGTTGCTGCTCGTGCTGCTGAAGTGGGATTAACGTATGTATTCGATGAAATGAAGCCATTAAATTCGTTCAGGGTACATCGCCTGACACATTTCGCTGCAACTCGTGGACTGCAGCAACAATTGACCGAGAGGTTATTCGCTGCGTATTTCACCGAATCGAAGTCGTTGGGTGACATGGAGATGTTATTAGCTCTAGCTGTAGAAGTTGGATTAGATCGTGAAGAGGCCTCAGCGGTGCTGGCTAGCGATGAGTTCGCTAATGAAGTCCGCGCGGATGAACAGGAAGGAAGTCGTTTGGGCGTCCAAGGCGTACCGTTCTTCGTATTCAATCGCAGATACGCGGTATCAGGGGCGCAGTCGCAGGACGTCTTCAGAGACGTCCTTCAGAAAGCATGGGATGAATCGGCGACGAGTGGCAACTAACCAATACCTTCATATTGACCTGAAGGGTTAATCATCATACAATAGACATCAACAGCAAGCATCATATGGCTTTTAAATTCACGCGTGGACATCCATGTCGTTGAAGGCGAAATTTTAACAAAGCGTGATCCGCTTTGGTTTCATTCGCCCCTTGTTCAGTTATTGAACAAGGGGCTTTTGTTCGTGTTTTCTTAGGAAAATTGACATCATTGTTGATACAGAAAGGGGTCATTTGATGGAACGATTCAAATATTCGACGCTCGTATTCCTTGGCGCATGCAGTTACGGGGTGTTATCCACGATTCTTAAGCTCGGACTCGGTGCTGGGTTTACCGTACCGCAAATTCTAGGCGGGCAATATTTCTTCGGATGGTGTATCCTGCTTATTCTTATGCTGCTATTCTCCAGGGTAAAGGTTCAAATTAAGCAAGTTGGAGCCTTGCTGCTGGCAGGGATTCCAATGAGTTTGACGGGGCTTTTCTATAGTGTGGCTGTAGCCCAGCTTCCAGCATCACTTGCGGTGCTCTTATTATTCCAATTTACATGGATAGGTGTTATTCTCGAAGCCATCTGGGAACGTAAATTTCCGAGCCGCGGTAAAATCATCTCCATTATCGTGTTGATTCTGGGTACGGTACTCGCAGGAGGCGTATTGGAACAAGCAGGGGGCAGCTATACGCCGCTTGGCATTACAATGGGCTTGTTATCTGCGCTAACTTTCGCAATCTATATCTTCGTGAGCGGTAAGGTGGCGACGAATGTTCCGGTATTATCGAAAAGTTTCATTATGGTTAGTGGTGCGGTCATCGTGCTGTTCATCGTTCTTACACCAAGCTTCTTGTTCGACGGTTCGATCGCACAAGGCGCATGGATCTATTCGGTACCACAGGCGCTCTTAGGCAGCATTATTCCGGTCATATTCTTCGCCATCGGCGTGCCGAAGGTTGGACCGGGGCTTGGAACCATTCTAGGCGCAGCGGAACTACCGGCAGCGGTCATCGTTTCCGTCCTCGTGCTGCAAGAGCAAGTGTCCGGACTGCAGTGGACAGGTATTCTTCTTATTATGGTGGGGATTGTGATTCCGCAGTTCACTTCCTTCGGGGGCAAGGATGATCTGCAGCCGCGTAAACTTCGAGAGTCCAACTCGATTTGATCATCGATCATTGGCATGATACGATTACCGAAATGGCCTCATCAGTTAATGGTTGAAGGAGCGTATTTCGATGTTTGAACAATCGATTATTCCTTGTGTAGGCAGCGAGATTACATTCTCGGTTGTTGCCCAAGGGGAGGATTTATGCGTGACGATTGCAGGGGGAACCAAGCCGCATATCGGAGCGGTCGCCCTTGCTCAAGTTCGTCCTAGTCTAGCGGATTCGAGCCGTTTGAGTGCTTCGGTATCCGTACTGACATTGCTCGGGCACAAGGAAGATGAGATCGCCAAGTACGTTGCACAGCAAATTGCTGTCGCACGCGGGGCGAATGTGGTTGTATCCTGCGGCGTGCATATCGATCACGCAAGTCTGGACCAATTGCAAGAAATCGATCAGGCGATACGAACGTGGTGTGCGGACTTTGTCCGCCAAATCAGTTGATTTTCTAGAAAATACACAAAGCTGCCATGCTAATGCTTGGCAGCTTTGTTGTCGTATAAGTGATGTTCGGGCAAGGTATCCTAAATATCAGCGGCAAGGGTGAGCCACTTGCGGTTATGATGTTCTTGAACTTCAACTGGAGTATCGAAGAAATCGCTCAATACATCGGACTGCAGACAGTTCGTCGTCTCATCCGCTTTGTAGATCGCTCCATTTTTCACGAGGAGCGTATGTGTGAAGCAGGGAGTAATCTCTTCAATATGGTGCGTAACATACAGCAGTGTAGGTCCGCCGGGCTGCTCTGTTATCCGCTCAATCATTTGCAGCAGCTGTTCCCGTGCGAAGATATCGAGTCCTGTACATGGCTCATCTAATATCAAGAGGTCTGGATTTGCCATCAATGCACGTGCGATCAGAATTTTCTGGCGCTGCCCTTGCGATAAGGTGTCGTATGTACGTGCAGCCAACGTAGAACAGCCTAGGAAACCCATTAATTCTTCGGCTTGCTTCAAATCCTGTTCTTCGGTTTTGTCATACAGACCGATGGTTGCAAACTTGCCGCTGAGTACAATGTTAAGCGCGGTCTGATGACCATACAGCTTCTGCTGCAGCGACGTACTGACCCAGCCAATGCGTTTGCGAAGCTCTCGAAGGTCTACTTCACCAAATTTATGGTCCAGTACTTCGACTTCACCGCTAGTTGGCCAGATATAGCCATTCACGATATTGAGCATCGTTGTCTTGCCTGAACCATTCAGGCCCACGATACACCAATGTTGTCCATGCGCTACTTCCCAGTTCATATCACGTAATATCATAGTCGTGTCACGCCGCCATGATACATTGTTCAGTGATATAATCATGCCCAAGTTCCCCCTCCTTATGCACGTTCTGCACCGCTTATTCTTTGGCTAGCGCTTCCTCCGCTGCATCTAAGATTAGATTGAACAAATCATCATCCGTCTCAATGAGGCTATCTGCTGCCAGTAATTCCTCTTCACTTCCAGATTCTTTGGCGAAATTCAAGCTGTAGTCCCAATCGATGCCTCTTTTGCTGTGTAAAGAAATTTCGTATAGGGACGCATGTTGTTCGAGTGTGAATTGAACAGACCCGAAGTATCCTTCTTCACGCTTCTCCATCACGGCGTTTACGATTGTTAATTTCATATGGTTTGCCACCTGTTCTTATGGATTCTTTAATACTCAATTACGGTTATTATATCATTTCTTGGTAAATTTCACGATTGTAACGCAGGGATTTGATCTACTGACGGCGTCTTAACTATGGAAGGGGTACGAACTCGACCAAAGTCTAGGAAGAAATACCGCTTTAAGTCAGTGTTGAAACTTCTCATAACGGACTACAATGTTATTAGGATCAAGTATTAAAAAAGGAAGGAAGCTTGAGATGATACGAAATGAAGCCGCGGCGATGCCATCGCGAATTTTGGTTCTATCCGGTCCTCTGGGACACGGACATTTGCAGACAGCAAAATCAATTGTAGAAGCTTCGCAGTTAATTCGCAGCGACATTGAAGTAGAAATTGTGGATTATATGGAGATTACATCACCGCATTTGCATCAGGTTGGTGCATTCTGTTATGCCCAATGGGTACGGACATTCCCGAGCATTTACGGTTACTTATATAAGAAGACACGGCATGAGAATTTTATGGTCAAAGAGGCGAAGCGTGTTCGAGGATCGAGCCTGCGTGCGCTTTTGAGACTGATTGAAGAAAAGAAGCCTTCGGTGATCGTCAGCACATTCCCGCCGGCAGCGGTTGCGGTATCCAAGCTGAAAATGCGCGGCTCTATTAACTGTAAGACCGCAACGGTCATTACGGATTATACGGACCATAGCTTCTGGCTAAACCCTGGAACGGATTTGTATTTGGTTGGGTCGGAGCGCGTAGCGCGTTCCTTAATGAAGCAAGGGATTGCCCGCTCGACGATTGAGGTCACAGGAATTCCCGTACGCCCGAAGTTCTATAAGACGTATGACCGTGAACAGCTTCGGCGTAAATATCAATTGGATCCGAATAAATTAACCGTCCTGCTCATGGGCGGAGGCTGGGGATTAATCCCGGACGCCGTCTTGCGTTCGATGCAAAATCCAAAGTGGAAAGACCGCGTACAATTCGTCGTGATCTGCGGTGCGAATGAGAAGCTGCGGCATCGACTCCAGGGCGTTGCCGATCATAGCGAAGTATCGATTACGGTCCTTGGTTATGTGGAGCAGATTCATGAGTGGATGGCTTGCTCGGATCTCATGATGACGAAACCAGGGGGGATCTCGACCAGTGAGGCACTCATGCAGCAGCTGCCGTTATTGCTGTATAAAGCTTTGCCAGGGCAAGAGGAAGATAATGTTCAAGAGCTTGTTGAGACGGGGATGGCCGTATATGCACCAACAGAAGCGGAGCTTGAAATGCAATTTACGTGGATGATGACAGATCCAACTCGGATCCGAGAAATGCGTGCGCGGGCCAAATCCTTGCGGAAGCATTCCCCGTACCATGCATTATCTGCCATCCTGACCTTAGAAGAAAGTTCACCATTATCCATATCGATGTACGAACGGGCCCCTTTACAGGTTAATCCGCTCGTCTAACCATACCAAGAGGATTAACCGATCATCATTTTGCCTTCCGGGCGTCGGTATCCTCTTTTTTGTATAAAAAAATGAAATGTAGAGTGGGACAAAGTATTCTAACTTGCTAATCACCTTCATATAGTAAGAGTACCAAGAGAGGAGGTGATTCGGATGTTACAAGAAGAACTCAACGAGGAGTTGGAAGCGGTTTCCGAATCTGAGGCAGAAGAGGCTGCCGAGGAAGAAGCAGAGGCTGAGGCGGAAGTGGCAGAAGAAGAGGCGTCTGCGGAGAGCGTCGAAGAGGAAGCTGAGGAATCGGAAGAATCGGACGAAGATGCCGAGGCGTCAGATGAGGACGCGGAAGCGGATGAGGAATCAGAAGAAGATTCGGAAGACGAAGCAGCGGAGGAATCGGAAGAAGCTTAGTCGCTGCGGCTTCGTTCAAGAATGGCGAACACCCCCAATCGGTCATTGGTTGGGGGTGTTCGTTCGTTGTGTTCCTTAACTCGCGGAGAGGATGCCAAGAGGACCATTCTCATTGATAATATCTTGTATTTGATAGACGGAGATGGGGAACATCGGGAATCCATAATAATACGGTGTAATTTCATACAATTCGAAATATATGACGAGTGATTTGTCCGCAACATAATAGTCTTGATCCGGTCGAATGCTGGTGAACGGTTCGAGCAAATCGATCTTACGTTCCTTGATTTGAACGCAAATGATGTCTGACAGCCGCGCTACATAGTTACTGCCTGGCTTGAAGAGTTCAGCAAGGCTGTAGAACTTGCCGGTCTTCACATTGCTTGTTAATGATTTCTGGTAGGTCATGCCATGGGCTTGGTGGTCATAGAATGCATAGTTGCTTTGGGTTAGGCTCAAAATAGCTCTTTCATTCGTTTTGATCTCGTAGCCGCCCTGCATGTCAGATTGGGGTGTGTTTGGATCAAAGTTTTGCATTTTGATAAGGGATTCGGTTTGATTCTTAATCGTTGTGTTCATTCGTTTCTCAACGACGGAATTCGGTAAGTTAATGATTTGCGGGTAATATATTTTTACGTTTTTGGATTTAATCGAAGCGGTCTTCAGTTGCACGGGGAAAGAGAATGGATCCATGGGGTTCATCCTTTCATGGGGACAATCGCCTATAAGTTCTGGCATTTTATCCTATGTCGTTAGGGTCAAAGTGCAACTTGTCCTCCGCTAATGATGGCAAAGTATCGTCAACTCAAACATACTACGTTATATTTTCGAGGGGATTTTCTACATTTTGGGCCCTTAAGTGAAAGGGATAGTGCGTTCGTCACATTCAATATGTGAAATAATGAACAAAGTTTGAACGTTATAAAACACCACTTGTTTTTCTGGAGAAAGTGCTATATGATTGGTTCATCAACAAGTTGTGAAAAAAGTCACATTAAATCTTAAGAGATTGTGGTAAGGGATTCCGGTTGTAAGCAGCCATGAGATTTAAGCAACGTGCAGTATAGAAGTCAAGGCGATCACATCGTGCACCCTCAGAAGTGAAAAGTTTCACGATCTAGGATGAGTAACGATAGACGAACGATTCCAAATAGGTCATGGAACGTCAGGATGGGTCACCATGAACTGCTCGTATCATAAAATGTGAATCTATTCACAAATTAAATGAAGAACTACCCATTAGAGGTTACCATATCGAGGAGGCGTTATTTATGAAAATCGCAGTTATCGGATGTACACACGCAGGAACAGCAGCCATTGTGAATGCAGCAAATTTGTATCCAGAAGCAGAAATTACTGTTTATGAAAGAAATGATAATATCTCGTTCTTATCGTGTGGGATTGCACTTTATGTCGGCGGCGTTGTGAAGGATGCGGAAGGTTTATTCTACTCCTCGCCAGAGAAACTGGCTGAACTGGGTGTAACGACAAAGATGCGTCATGATGTGATCGCGGTTGATACCGATAACAAGATCCTTCGTGCACAGAATTTGGAGACGAACGAAGAAGTGGAAGATACGTTCGACAAGTTGATCATTACAACAGGCTCGTGGCCGATTCTACCGAAGATTGAAGGCTGGCAGCTCGATAATATCGTACTCTCGAAGAACTTCAACCATTCGAATACGATTATTGAAAAAGCAAAACAAGCAGAACGCATTGTCGTCGTCGGTGCAGGATACATCGGAATTGAACTTGTGGAAGCATTCGAGATGAACGGCAAACAAGTAACCTTGATTGACAGCACCGAGCGTGTGCTCAGCAAATATCTAGACCCTGAGTTCACGGCACAGACGGAAGAGACGTTGAAGTCGCACGGCATTGAGCTCGCACTAGGACAGACGGTCACACGGTTCGAAGGCGAAGCGGGCAAAGTGACGAAGGTCGTGACAACGAAAGGTGAATACGAAGCAGATCTCGTCATCTTGTGCATCGGCTTTAGACCGAATACGGAACTCTTCAAAGGACAGCTCAAGATGATGGACAACGGTGCGATCATCGTGGATGCATATATGCGTACGAGCCAGCCAGATGTCTACGCCGCAGGCGATAGCTGTGCGATTGTCTACAATCCAACAGGTCAGCATGCTTATATTCCACTCGCAACAAATGCTGTACGGATGGGAACGCTCGTCGCTCGCAACTTGGTAGAGCAGAAGATTGCCTATATGGGAACGCAAGGTACGTCGGGAATCAAAATCTACGAGGAGAACATTGCAACAACAGGCTTAACGGAGACTGCGGCTCTCGACATGGGGATGAATGTGAAAAGTGTTACAATCAAAGAACATGATCGTCCTGAATTCATGCCAACGTAT
Source organism: Paenibacillus terrigena DSM 21567 (assembly GCF_000374845.1). Classification (GTDB taxonomy): domain Bacteria; phylum Bacillota; class Bacilli; order Paenibacillales; family Paenibacillaceae; genus Paenibacillus_K; species Paenibacillus_K terrigena. The sequence continues at coordinate 522,466 of NZ_KB895412.1, forward strand.
GAGGATGTAACGCTTAAAGTCGTCTACGATGCGAAGACACGCCGCATTATCGGAGCACAGCTGATCTCGAAGGCGGATCTAACCCAATCGGTGAACACCATCTCGGTCTGTATCCAGAATCAGATGACGGTGGATCAACTCGGATTTGTGGACTTTTTCTTCCAGCCACACTACAATAAGCCGTGGAACTTCTTGAATACAGCGGGATTGCAAGCACAATAATTTAAGAGAATAAAGGGCGAGGGGCTTCGATGAATCGATAGCTGCCTTGCCCTTTTTGGCATGCTCACAGGTTATGTTTGTCATATAAATCCAGTTGTTATATGCAATCATTTGTGGTTAAATATTTGTAGTTTTGTGCAAAAAATCTGATTCTTTCAGAAAATAAGGCAAGAGATTACAGGGGGATCTTATGAACAACGTAGTAAGTCAGAACAGTCTTGAAGGTGAGCCAACCGAGACGCGAGGACAGCGAATCAAGACACTCGCAGGCTCCATCCTTGGGTATGCGGCAGAAGGGCTCGATATGCTGCTTCTCTCATTTGTACTTGTATTTATTATTAAAGATTTCTCGCTAACAACGGTGCAAGCCGGGAATTTGACATTAGCAACGACGATCGGGATGTTGGTCGGTTCATACTTGTTCGGTTTCCTAGCGGATCTATTTGGACGGATTAAGATGTTGTCGTTGACCATTCTATTGTTCTCGGTTGCAACAGCGCTCATCTATTTCGCGAATGACTATTGGCATTTACTCACACTGAGATTTTTCGTTGGTATGGGTGTCGGTGGGGAATTCGGTATTGGGATGGCCATCGTAACAGAGACATGGTCCAAGAAAATGCGTGCACGCGCAACATCGGGCGTCGCATTTGGTTGGCAGCTTGGCGTATTGTGCGCTTCCTTTCTACCTGCATTAATCGTGCCACAATTCGGCTGGCGTGCAGTGTTCTTGTTCGGATTGATTCCTGCATTGCTCGCGATCTTCGTGCGTAAGAGCCTCAGTGAACCGAAAATGTGGGAAGCGAAGCAAAACCGTAAAAAATTATTACTTCAAAAAGAACGTGAAGGGACGATTCTTCCTGAAGAGCAAGTGGAATTGAACGGGATGAAGAAGTTCCCATTGCGCAAACTTTTCGCGAATAAAAAGCTGACGATGACAACGATCGGCCTTATTGTCATGTCCTTTGTTCAGAACTTCGGCTACTATGGGATCTTTACTTGGATGCCGACGGTATTGTCTGAGAAGTATGGATTTACCCTCGCGAAGGCGAGCGGTTGGATGTTTATTTCGACGATTGGGATGTTGATTGGGATCGGGGTATTCGGTGTCCTAGCGGATCGCATTGGTCGCCGCAAGACTTTCACCATCTACTATATTGGTGGAACGATCTACTGCATTATTTACTTCTTCGTCCTTAACGATGCTACATCCTTGTTATGGGGAAGTGCGCTGCTTGGTTTCTTCGCGAACGGGATGATGGGCGGTTTCGGTGCGATTCTGGCAGAACATTATCCATCAGAGGCGCGTTCGACGGCGGAGAACTTTATTTTCGGTACAGGACGAGGTCTTGCAGGCTTCGGGCCAACGGTAATTGGCGCAATTGCAATCGGGGGGAATATCATGGGGGCGATGTCCTTGATCTTCTGCATCTATCCGATCGGTCTACTCTTCATGCTCTTGTTCGTACCAGAGACGAAAGGCAAAGCGTTGGATTAATTTAACGAAGTTCGCAAGGCTAGTCAGCACTTGGAAGTCTGTGATATAGTGGTATGTGCTTTGGTAAAAAATGAGTCCCAAAGCCGCGGTTCGTAACCATCCCGCGTTATCAAAACTAGGAGGAGAGGCAATTGTTTAATTTGGGTTTCGGGGTTTGTTTTGCCCTGGTTAATTTCGCACTATTTCTAATCTGTTATCGATTTTTCGGTAAAAAAGGGCTGTACGCTTGGGTCGGGGTTGCCACGGTCATCGCCAATATTCAAGTGACGAAAAATATCGAGATGTTCGGCTTTGTTATGACACTCGGGAATACGATTTACGGCACAATTTACTTGACGAGCGACTTGCTGAATGAGAAATATGGCGAGAAGGAAGCGAAGAAAGCCGTGTGGTTCGGGTTCTTCACATTAATTACGACGACGATTATGATGCAGATGGCCTTGCAGTTCAAGCCACATGAGTCCGGTATGGAAGCGCAGTCCGCGCTTGAGATGATCTTCGGCTTAATGCCACGATTAGCGCTCGGAAGTCTTGCAGCCTACTTCATTAGTCAGTTCTTGGATGTACGCATTTATACGTTCTTGAAAAAAATGTTCAATAAGCCGAATCAGCTCTGGATCCGGAGTAACGGTAGTACAGGAATCAGTCAATTGGTCGATTCCGCCGTCTTCTGCACGATTGCGTTCGCAGGTGTGTATTCTTGGGATGTCTGGTTCGATATTTTCATTACGACATATGTGCTTAAATTTATTATATCTGTCGCTTCGACGCCGGCTTTATATATCGCGCGAGGCTTTAAGTTTAAGGAAGAATAGGGGAGACGCCGCATGTTCAGGGGAGCTGAACATGCGGCGTTTTTTTTTTTTTTTTTTGTGCTTCGAAGTGAACAGATCACCTGAGGGTGGGGAGGGGTGTCCCTCTCCAGCCGACTCTTGTCCGCCCATTCCTTGATTAGATAGAAGGATAGAATGGGCTACCAAAGGCCGGACGCAGGCTCTTCCGAGGGACACCCCTCCTCCCTTGTTAAAGGTGATCAACGTTCAAATGCAAAAAAGCCGCATGCGCGGGGAGGGAAAAGAAGGGAAGAGCAGTCGGGCTTTGCTTTCGCATAATACGCCTGGAATCACAACACACTAATCCCAAAACCTGATGGATGGGGTACGGATGGACCTTTAAACCGGATGCGCGAATTACACGTGCAGAATTTACGAAAATCGTGGTGAATGCCTTCTGCTTGAAGCCGAATGTTGGAAAAGTGTTCGAGGATACTAAAGGGCATTGGGCGAAACTGCCCAAGTTGACACATAGCAATCCGGAAAGACGGTTCAAGGGTATAAAATGCTAGAAATTGTTGCCGTCCCTACATTGTGATTTTTATAACTTTCTCAAAGGATCGACAGAGGTACAATGAAAAAGGCCAAAATTTTAAATATTATTATCGAGGAGGCCTTGATCGATGTCTTATTACAAACCGAATGAAATTGCTGAAATGACTGTCGATACCGGGGTGAAAAAAGCAAATAATCCAATATCAGCCGTGCTAACGCTTGGTTTTCTCGGTGGAGCCTTTATTGCTATTGGGTATTTGCTCTATATACGCGTTATTGCGAGTGCGCCTCCGGCATGGGGTAGCTTTACTTCATTCATCGGCGGCAGTGTGTTCCCCGTTGGTCTGATCTTGGTGTTATTAGCCGGGGGAGAATTATTAACGGGGAATATGATGGCTGTGCCGCTCGCTTGGTTCAAACGCCGCATTTCCGCCGGAGCGATGATCCGGAATTTAATTCTTATTACGCTAACGAACTTCGTTGGTGCGATCTTTATTGCGTATGCTTTCGGGCATGTCGTTGGTTTAACGGAGAGCGGACCTTATTTAGAAGCAACCGTGAGCATCGCGGGTCATAAGATTGAAGCGACGTTCCTCCAAGCGTTCGTCTCGGGGATTGGTTGTAACTGGCTTGTTGCACTCGCTGTGTGGCTGTCATACGGTGCGAAGAGCTTTGGCGGCAAAATATTAGGGATTTGGTTCCCGACGATGGCTTTCGTCGCGATTGGATTCCAACACGTCGTGGCTAATATGTTCGTCATTCCAGCAGCGATCTTCGCGGGTCACTATACATGGGCAGATTATTTTGGGAACTTCGTGCCTGTGTGGCTCGGCAATTTGGTCGGCGGGATGATCTTTGTCGCTGGTTTCTATTACGTTGCTTATTTGCGCAGAGAAGAGAATATGACATCCAAGCCTTAAGTGAACGAATACGCATGGAACAGAAGCCTTCGGATTCCACGAACACATGTGGAGCCCGGAGGCTTCTTTACGATAACAAGAAAAAAGGCAAATATATGTCAAAAAGATATGAAAATCCATCATAGAAGTATCGACTCTAGTAAGCTATACTATAAGGCAGTAATTCTAGCTAGACACGAACTGATCGAAGATGAGGTGTCCATATGGAACGAAATGAAAGATCACTCGACGTCGTTACGTTCGGTGAATCGATGGCTTTATTCATGCCTACCGGGACGAAAGGAATCGCGTATTCGAACCAATTCGAGCGTCTGTTCGGCGGGGCGGAGAGCAATGTTGCTATTGGTCTTGCTCGGCTGGGTCACAAGGTGGGATGGTGCGGGAGCTTAGGAGCCGATCCGTTCGGCAAAATCATTGCGAAGACGCTTCGCAGTGAAGGCGTCGATGTATCGCGCGTGCATTTCTCCGACTGCGCAGCAACGGGACTCATGTTCCGTGAGGTGGTAGCGGGTAAATCATCTGTCTATTACTACCGCCGGGATTCGGCTGCCAGCCGGATGACGCCTGCGAATTTGGATCCAGCCTATGTGGGACAAGCACGAATCCTACACATTACCGGGATTACCGCTGCGTTAAGCGAGCCGTGCCGTGATACGCTGAGAGAAGCGATTCGAATTGCGAAGGCGCAAGGGGTTAAGATCTGCTTTGACCCGAATTTGCGGTTGAAGTTATGGAGCATTGACGAAGCGAGACCGGTTCTGCTAGAGCTTGCAGAGCTGGCCGATTATTTCTTACCAGGTCTAGACGAATTGAAGCTGCTCTACCAGACGGAAGATTTCGATACCATTATCGCAAGGTTGAAAGCGTTGCCAGGTGTTGCGGTGGTGAAAGGCGGCGATGATTGTACGTACCTGCTCGAAGCGGGTGAAGTGCACGCGATTCCCTATTTCCGCGCACCACACATCGTAGATACGGTAGGTGCTGGCGATGGATTCTGTGCAGGGTTTATTGCGGGTATTGTACGCGGAGAGTCCTTACTAGAAGCGGTACGTCTTGGAAATCTAATCGGGTCGATGGTAATTCAGATGGAAGGCGATTGGGAGGCGCTTCCGACCGCGGAAGAGGCCAATGCCGTCTTGCATAATATTCAGCATATTGAACGCTAGGAGGCTAGGTGAGAGATGAAAAAACTGAGATTGGTGCAACAAATCGTAGACGGTGGTGTCGTTGCGGTACTGCGTGGGAATTCACCGGAGGAAGTCGTAAGCATGGCGGAACAAGCTATCAAAGGAGGAATCAAGATCATCGAAATTACGATGACTGTTCCATTCGCATTGCAAGCCATTGAGACATTAGCGAAACGTTATTCAAGCGCGGATCCCTCTGCAGACAATTATGCGGTGATCGGCTCTGGCACGGTATTGGATCCAGAGACGGCGCGTGCAACCATTCTGGCAGGTGCCGAGTTCGTCGTTGCGCCTTGTCTGAATGGTGAGACGATCAAGTTGTGCAATCGTTATCGTGTGCCGATGATGCCTGGTGTGATGACGATTCAGGAGATCCAGACAGCGCTCGAATTAGGCGCAGATGTGGTGAAATTATTTCCGGGTAACCTCTATTCGCCATCGATGATCAAAGCGATCAAAGGACCGCTTCCTCAAGCGAATGTCATGCCAACGGGCGGGGTATCGCTGGATAATTTGGGAGAGTGGATTGAAGCGGGTGCGGTCGCTGTCGGCATCGGATCTGATCTAACGAATGAAGCGGTGAAAACAGGCGATTATTCGATCATAGCTGCGAAAGCGGCCCAATATATCGCTGCATATGCGCAAACGAAGCGGAATTAATCGTTATTTGATCATTTCAGCGTATCGACCTTATCCACTATAGACCATAGAATGAAGGGGTAATCACAATCATCACGTATGTATTGACTAACAAGGAGTGCTGAACCCAGATGAAATCCTTACGCATGAAGCGTAATGCAAGATCGTTCTCAGATTATCGAAAAAATTTATGGGTGTTAACGTTGGAAGGTGTTCCAGCGATTATTATGTTGACCCTGTTAGGAGGGCCTTTCCTAACAGGGTATTTGCTGCACCTCGGTGCAACGTCCCAGCAGATCGGGCTTGTGCTCTCGATGGCGAGCATCGTCAATGTGGTTCAAGTGTTCGTCGCTTACTGGATGCAGCGGATTACGAACCGTTATTGGGTGCTCGTCACGTTCAGTGCGATCCACCGGATTGGCTGGGCGGCAACGGGATTGATCCCGTTTATTTTCCCTAGCGATTACTGGATTCCCGTGTTTCTTACGATGTATTCGATTGCATTCCTCGGGAATGCGATTTCGGGTCTCGTCTGGACGTCGCTCGTCGGTGATATGGTGCCGGCAGGGATTCGCGGGCGGTACATGGGCATTCGGAACACAATGCTGAATGCGCTAGGCAGCTTGGTGTTGTTCATTGGGGGACAGGCGTTGGATCGGTTCCCGGGGCAGCAAGGCTTCAATTTATTGTTCATCGCAATCGGGATTTGTACGGTGCTCAATATTATCGCTTTTGCCAATTATCCCAAAATTCCGCTCGCCAAGTCGACGGAGTCTGAGTTTCTGCCCATGCTGAAGAAGCCATTCCAGGATCGGGCGTTCCTGCGCGCCGCGCTGTTCATTTCATTGTGGCTGTTCCTGCAAGGCATTATTGTGCCGCTGTTCTCGTATGTGATGCTGCATATTCTGCATATCAGCTACAATTGGATCTCCATCATTACGGTCGTTCAGACGGCCTTCATGATGATCAGCTTCTACATATGGGGCAACCTGAACATGAAATATAGCAACAAAAGGTTGCTCTATTGCACGCTGCCCATCATTGCTTCGGCTTGTATGCTGTGGAGCTTCATCTCTGTATTTCCTGCTGTTGCGGTTCTGATCGCGATCCATGCTCTACTCGGGATCGGAATTGGGGGATTCAACCAGTTATCCTTCAACTTCATTATTGGGGATACGCCCAAAAGCGAGCGTCCGATGTTCATCGCCGTCTATTCTGCATTAACGGGCTTCGCCGCCTTCCTAGGTCCGATCTTGGGTGGATGGCTCTATGAGATGCTGCGAGAAATGCCGGCGTGGATGCAATCGTATGGACTCTCGACCTTGGTGGGCTTTATGATGCTCCTATTGGGTCTGATCTTAGGACGGGTTGTGCTTCGAGATTCATACGCACCGCGTCCAACAGAGGTCGCACGTGAACTGACATGATGTGCTCGCGAAGCTCATATAATACATGGAAAGGCTGTCGAACGGACGTTTCGGCAGCCTTTTTCTTGAAGTTATTTCGTTCAAGGGGGCGGTGGAATGAACGGGAAGGTCGTGATCGTCACAGGCGGGTCGAGCGGTATGGGCAAAGCGATGGCTGCTCGATTCGTACAATTAGGGGCTTCGGTTGTAATTACAGGACGTACGCCGGAGAAGCTAGAAATTGCGCAGCGCGAAATAGCGATGTTCAGCGATGGGCAGGGGTGCGTTCATCCGGTAACGATGGATGTCAGGAAGCCTGAAGACGCGGTGCGGATGGTGCAGGAGACGCTGCAAGTTTATGGTCAGATCGATGCATTAGTGAATAATGCAGCAGGCAACTTTCTCTGTCCCGCAGAATTGCTTAGCGTCAATGGCTGGAATGCCGTCATTCAGATTGTGCTGAACGGCACCTTCTATTGCAGCCAGGCGGTTGGTAAGCACTGGATTGCAACTGGAACCGCAGGATCTATCTTGAATATGGTAGCGACTTATGCTTGGGATGCCGGACCAGGCGTCATTCATTCCGCCTGCGCGAAGGCAGGCGTGCTCGCTATGACCCGGACGCTCGCCGTGGAATGGGGCCGGGCCTATGGCATCCGCGTGAATGCAATCGCACCCGGCATGATCGAGCGCACAGGCGGCGCAGAGCGTCTGGTCTCGAGCGTGGAGGCTGGGGAACAGCTCAAGCATCGCATCCCGGTGGGGCGCTTCGGCACGCCAGAGGAAATCGCGGGCCTCGCAGCGTTCTTGCTCTCTCCCGATGGCGCCTATGTGAACGGCGCGTGCTACACGATGGACGGCGGGGCGTCATTGCAGCAGACGTTCATTTGATCGGTTTCTTCTTACTCCTCCTGCTCCCTCTCTAAATATGACCTACGCCTTCTTGGGGTGGGGGAGCTCGACTGCATATTGCAATTACGGAGGGCAGGGGGTATCCGATGCAGAGCGAGAGCGTCCGCCTTTGAATACTGGGAAACATCTACTATAGTCCAATCAAAGTTTCCCGGTATTCAACAGCGGCGAAATCGGATACCCCCGTACCGGAGTGTTCATGCAATATGTTTTCGGCGATTTCCCCCACCCCACAAAGGCTCGTCATATTTCCCTCAACCAACTTCTTTGACCCCGTCAACGTTAATAGTCACAACCCAACACTGTTTCTCTAGACCCACACGGGTTTCATCCGTTACGATAGTTCTATCGGAATTGATGAAGACGTGGAGGGTTACCCGTGACAGAAGCATATCGAGATTTACAACAAGGAGAGCGCGGGGCTTGGACGAGTATCATTGCTTATCTGGGTCTCGCCGCGGTAAAGCTGATTATTGGATGGTTATTCTATTCGGAGGCGCTGCTAGCGGATGGATTAAATAATAGTACCGATATTGTCGCATCGATTGCGTTATTAATCGGATTACGGATTTCCCGCAAGCCGCCGGATGAGGATCATCCCTACGGGCACTTCCGTGCGGAGACGCTCTCCGCATTAGTTGCCTCTTTTATCATGATGGCTGTAGGTCTTCAGGTGCTGTATCAAGGGATTACCAAGTTGGCAACAGGAAGCAGTCAGATGCCGAATATGCTTACCGCATGGACAGCGCTAGGGTGTGCGGCTGTGATGTATGTGGTATACCGCTCGAATCTTCGACTTGCGAACAAAGTAAACAGCGAAGCTTTGAAGGCAGCAGCGCAAGACAATCGGTCGGATGCCTTGGTCGGCATTGGTGCATTCGTCGGGATCGTCGGCACGAACCTTGGCTTGCCATGGCTGGATGTGGTAGCGGCAATTGTGGTCGGATTGATTATCTGCAAGACCGCGTGGTCGATTTTCCGCGGCACGGCGCATTCCTTGACAGACGGTTTCGACGAACAGGAGCTGGAGCAGCTCAAAGAGACGATCATCACCACACCGGGTGTGGAGCAGCTCAAAGATATCCGTGCTCGTCTACTAGGCAACCAAGTGCTCGTCGATGCTACGGTGCAGGTAGATAATGATCTGAATGTGACAGAGAGCCACGAGATTACGGAACGAATCGAACGGCAAATGCTAGAGAAGCATAATATCCAGCATGTGCATATTCATATTGAGCCGATTTGATAGAAGCAGTCCTTCATGGGACTGCTTTTTTCTATGCCGTTTTTTAAGAATCTTTAAGAAAAACTAATCTAATCTTTAGGAAATGTAAGGCAAATTTACCTATTATTCGTATATAATTAGGATAATCTTGTCAGTTCATAGAGAAGAAAGGAAGTTAATGATGCGCAAAACGTATAGTTTGCTGCTAGTCAGTCTTCTGACGATGGCCCTATTATTGGCGGCATGCTCTGGGGAGAAGGCTGCACTTGAACCGTTAGATGCAGAGCAGAATGTGAAGTTGAAGGTTATTTTCTGGGAAGAGGATTATTTCTATCAGGAATACGGCAATTATTTTACGATGAAATATCCGAATGTTGAATTTGAAGTCATCTCCCAGAATCAATTGCAGAAAGAAGTATCTGAATCAGGCGAGGACTATCAAGAAGCGATGAATAAGTTCATTGAGAAGAATCAGCCGGATATTTTGATGCTGCAACCGGACCAGTATGAGAAATTCTCAAGCGAAGGCAAGTTGTATGAGCTGGACACGATTATCAAGCAAGAGAAGTTCGATACGGAGAATATCATTCCGGCCGTGATGCAGATGCTCAAAGATAAGGGCGGCGGCAAAATCTACGGTTTAGCTCCAACCTTTGGCGCACAAGTTATCTTTTACAACGTAGATCTTTTCCAGAAGAATGGGGTAGAACTGCCGAAGAATCAGATGACATGGGAAGAGCTCTTTCAATTGGCGCAGCGGTTCCCGACCAGCGGGGCGGAAAAAGACCGCATTTATGGCTTGGGCATGGAATATGGCGGGTTCTCCAGCCTGCTTATGAATGTGGGATCAACAGAGAACTTACGATGGGTTGATAAATCAGGGAAGAAGATTCAGTTAGAATCGGAGAGTTGGAAGAAGGCCTTCAACCTGGTGACGCAAGGCATGAAGTCCGGGGCGATCTACCGCGAGAAACCGCAAGATAATCAAGCGCAGACGATGGAGAGCTACTATGCTCGGAATCCGTTCACGATGGGAAAAGCGGCGATGACGATGGGCGGTTCTTGGTATACTAATCAGCTTCGCCAAGCGAAAGATCAAATAAAGGATTACAAGCCTTTTGAGTGGGGAGTTGTGACAGCGCCTGTCAGCCCTTCAGATCCGAATGTGACGGATAACATGTATCTAAGTGAGATCATGGCAGTTAATGCGAAGTCGACGAACACGCGCGCTGCCTGGGAATTTGTAAAATTCATTAATGGTCCAGATATGGCCCGCATGCAATCAAGACAGATGAGCGGTAACCTGCCGACGCGCAAGGATTTCATCAAAGATAAAGAGAATCATGATCTCTCAGCCTTCTACATGCTTACGCCGAAATTTACATCCTATAATTCGAAAGAGTATCAGGTGCCAAGCAATTTCTATATGATGCAAAATCAAGTCCTAGAGACGCAGTCCAATCTATTCCTTGATAATAAGCAGTCGGCAGAGCAGACCCTGGCAAATATCCAGAAGCAGCTGCAGGATGGACTAGATAAAGGTTGGCAAGAGGACGAGGCGAAGAAGAAAAAAGAGAAAGAGAAGGAAGCTAAAAAGTAAAGAGCCATACACGTACATACTTAAACGGTTAATTTGTCAGTCAATAGAGAAGAAGGGAAGTTAATGATGCGTAAAAAGTTTAGCTTGCTGCTGGTCAGTCTTCTAGCATTGACCCTATTATTGTCTGCTTGCTCTGAGAAGCTTGCACTTGAACCGCTGGATGCAGAGCAGAATGTGAAGTTGAAGGTATTATTCTGGGAAGAGGATTATTTTTATCGGGAATATGGTAATTACTTCACCATGAAGTATCCGAATGTTGAATTCGAGGTCATCTCGACCGCGAAGTTACAACAAGAAATGGAGAAATCGTATGAGGACTATCAAGAGGCCATGTACAAGTTCATCGAGGAGAATCAGCCGGATATATTGATGCTTCAGCCAGATCAGTATGAGAAGCTTGCGAGTGAAGGGAAATTATACGAGCTCGATACCATTATGAAGCAAGAGAAGTTCGATACGGAGAGTTTCCTGCCTTCTGTCATGCAAATGCTCAAAGATAAGGGAGGCGGCAAAACGTATGGGCTTACTGCGACCTTTGGAGCGCAAGTGCTCTATTATAATGCAGATTTGTTCCAGAAGAATGGCGTAGAACTGCCGAAGAATCAAATGACGTGGGATCAGGTGCTGCAATTAGCGCAGCGTTTCCCAACGAGTGGGTCTGATAAAGATCGAATCTATGGTCTTAAAATGCAAGGGATGGGTGGAGCATCTGATCTCGTCATGAACTTGGGCCGAACGGAGAATCTTCGCTGGGTAGACAAAGAAGGCAAGAAAGTTCAGTTCGAAGCAGAGAGCTGGCGGAAGGTCTATCAGCTTGCTACGAATGCGTTAAAATCAGGGGCGATATATCAGGAAAATAGAGATATGCCGCAGTCGGGCGATACGATGGAAAGCTATATGTCCCGTAATCCTTTTACGGTCGGGCGAGCTGCGATGACCGTCAGCAGCTCATGGTATATGAATGAAATCAGTCGCGCGAAGGACCAGATCAAGGATTTCAAACCGTTCCAATGGGGCGTCGTCACGGCACCCGTCAATCCTGCTGAGCCGAATATGACAGACAATATGTATTTAAGCGAAATTATGAGTGTGAATGCAAAATCAGCAAACACACGCGCCGCATGGGAGTTCGTAAAATTCGTTAACGGTCCAGAAATGGCACGTATGCAATCGAGGCAAATGACGGGTAATTTGCCGACACGCAAAGAGTTTATCAAAGACAAAGAGAATCATGATCTATCCGCATTCTATCTGCTTACACCGAAATTCACAACCTACAATTCTAAAGAGTATCCCATGCCGAATAGTTTCTATATGACGCAGAATACTGTTATTGATGAACAAACGAAACAGTTCTTAAATAATAAACAGTCGATGGAACAGACTATCGCCAATATCCAGAAGCAGTTGCAGGATGGCTTAGACAAAGGCTGGCAAGAGGACGAAGTGAAGAAGAAAAAAGATAAAGAGAAGGAAGCTAAGAAGTAAGTTCTCCTATATACATGTCAACCTATCTTGAAATGGATCGTTGTGCCGCAACTAAAGGGTGCCGCGGTCCTTTCGTTTTTTTCGCCAAACATTCTGTGCGAGGGTTCGATTAGAGGCTATAATAAATATGATTGTAGAAAGATCGGAAAAACTTGGCACACGGATTAAGATGAGGGGGAGTCATTCATGGAAGAAACCTATATTTTGACGCTCGATCAAGGGACGACAAGCTCTCGTGCCGTCTTGGTGAATCAAAATGGCGATGTCGTGGAGATGGCGCAGCAGGAATTTATGCAGTTTTTTCCGAAGCCGGGTTGGGTTGAACATGATGCGAGTGAAATTTGGGTCTCCGTGCTCGGAGTGATGACGACGGTGCTCGCCAAATCGAATATTAGACCAGATCAAATAGCTGGCATTGGGATTGCGAATCAGCGCGAGACGACGGTCGTCTGGGATCGGCATACCGGAAGGCCCATTTATCCTGCAGTCGTATGGCAATCGCGGCAGACGGCGGAGATCTGTGAACAACTGAAGGATGAGGGACATGAAGATCGAATTCGGGCCAAAACCGGGTTACTGATCGATCCGTATTTCTCCGGAACTAAAGTGAAATGGATACTCGACCATGTCGAAGGAGCGCGGGAGCGTGCGGAGCAAGGGGATCTATGCTTCGGAACGATTGATACATGGCTCATTTGGAAGTTGACGGGCGGAAGTGTGCATGTGACGGATTATTCGAATGCTTCACGGACACTAATGTACAACATCCATGAATTACGTTGGGACGATGAACTATTGCGGATCTTGGATGTACCAAGAGCCATACTGCCGGAGGTACGGTCCTCATCTGAAGTCTATGGGGTAACAGCAGGCGGTCTATTATTCGATCATGGAATTCCCATCGCAGGCGCTGCCGGCGATCAACAGGCCGCTCTATTCGGTCAGGCTTGTTACGAAGTGGGCATGGCGAAGAATACGTACGGTACCGGATGCTTCATGCTGATGAATACGGGTGAGCAGGCGATTGCCTCGGCGAAAGGACTGTTGACGACGATCGCTTGGGGGATCGATGGACGTGTGGAATATGCGCTGGAGGGCAGCGTCTTCGTCGCGGGATCTGCATTACAATGGCTGCGTGACGGACTTCGTATGATCAAGTCTGCGAAGGATTCCGAGATGTATGCAGGGCGTGTCGATTCGACCGAGGGCGTGTACGTTGTTCCAGCCTTCGTTGGGCTGGGTACGCCATACTGGGACAGTGATACACGCGGCGCAGTATTCGGATTGACGCGTGGAACGTCGAAAGAGCACTTCATTCGTGCGACCCTCGAATCGCTTGCCTATCAGACGAAGGACGTCTTAATGGCGATGGAGGAGGATTCGGGGATTACGCTGAAATCGTTGCGTGTAGACGGTGGTGCGGTGCAGAACCATTTCTTGATGCAGTTCCAGAGTGATATGCTCGGCGTTCCCGTTGAGCGGTGTGCGAACCCGGAGACGACAGCCCTTGGTGCAGCATACTTGGCGGGGCTTGCCGTTGGATTCTGGCGGGATCGCAGTGAAATCGCGGGACAGTGGAAGAAGGAGCATGTCTTCATGCCTGCGATGGAGCGGGAAGTGCAGGAGCGGCTATATACCGGGTGGACCCGTGCGGTTCAAGCGGCGATGATATTCAAAAATTAGCAGTATGTGATGACAATGAAAAGGTGGTGGGCCGAATGGGAAAATCGTTGTCTAGTGATCAGCGCGAAAGACTGCTTAAAGAGATGGCTCAGCAAACCTTCGATGTACTCGTCATCGGCGGTGGTATTACGGGTGCAGGGATTGCGCTCGATGCTGCATCACGCGGTCTGAAGACGGCGCTAATTGAGATGCAGGATTTTGCTGCGGGTACGTCCAGTCGGTCAACGAAATTGGTCCATGGCGGACTTCGATATTTGAAGCAGCTTGAAGTCAAGGTTGTTGCTGAGGTGGGGCAAGAGCGAGCCATTGTCTATGAGAATGGTCCCCATGTAACAACGCCGGAGTGGATGCTCCTGCCGCTCTATGCAGGTGGCACGTTCGGGAAATGGTCTACTTCGCTAGGTCTTCGATTCTATGATTATCTAGCTGGTGTGAAGCGGCATGAGCGGCGGCGGATGCTGACACGGGAAGAAGCGCTAGAGAAGGAACCACTCCTGAAGCCGGAGGGACTTCGGGGCGGCGGAATCTATGTGGAGTATCGGACGGATGATGCACGATTAACGATGGAAGTCTTGAAGAAGGCTGTTGAGCTTGGTACCTATGCGGTGAATTATACGCAGGCAACGGCATTTCAATATGATAAGGGCCAGGTGTCCGGCGTACAGACGGTGGATAAGATAACGGATCAGAGCTTCTCGATCCAAGCTCATACGATAATTAACGCTGCCGGACCTTGGGTCGATGATCTTCGTGCCATGGATCATTCACGGATGGGATCGAAGATTTATCATACGAAAGGTGTTCATCTTGTGTTCGATCAATCGCGATTCCCACTTCGCCAGGCGATTTATTTTGATACACCAGATGGTCGGATGGTCTTCGCTATTCCGAGAGCGGGTAAGACGTATATTGGCACAACGGACACGGAATACAACGGGGACATGACCAAACCGCGGATGACGGTACAGGATCGCGATTATTTGCTCGCAGCAGCGAACGGCATGTTTCCCTCGCTAGAACTTACCGTGGAAGATGTCGAGTCCAGTTGGGCAGGGCTTCGGCCGCTCATACACCAAGAAGGGAAGAGTCCGTCGGAAATATCGCGCAAGGATGAAGTATTTCATTCCCCTTCTGGCCTGATCTCCATTGCTGGGGGCAAATTAACGGGATATCGCCATATGGCTGAGAATGTCGTAAATGCTGTGGTGGAGCGACGGATCGAATCAGGACTCGATACGGCAGAACGTCCATGTAAGACGAAGCAGCTGCCGATATCCGGCGGGGAATTCGGAGGTTCGAAGCAGTGGGAAGCCTTTGTGCGTGATCGGGCGCACCAGGGGAGAGCTTTTGGTCTGACGCTGGAGGAGGCCGAACGATTAACACGTCGCTATGGTGCGAATGTAGATGTTATATTCGATCTGGTGCCTGCTTGCCAGAAGGAGCTTCGGCGCTATAACGATATGCCGCTTGGTCTTCTTGCAGAGCTATCCTATGCGATCCAGTATGAGATGGCTGTGACGCCAGCTGATTTCTTCATACGCCGTACAGGAGCGATGTTGTTCGATGTGGAGTCGGTACGGAAATGGCGAGAACCCGTTATCCGTTACATGGCCATTCAATTGAATTGGTCCTTTGAAGAGCGGGAGAGATATAGCTTGGAGCTCAAGCATCTGCTGCAGGAAGCGGTGTCTGCTGCGAGTCGAGATGAATAGAGAACAGCCGCCCAGTGCGCTGCAGATTGCAGTGTGCTGGGCGGCTGTTTTTTGTATTAGGTGCTCAGTTACGGCCGAGATCATCCTCCACCTTTCGCATCGCTGGCACCCCCCATCACACTTTCTATCCTGTATATTTGCACGAACTTTGGCTGGAATGGCCGCCGGTGGTGATCTATGATGGATTTCTGCATGAATTTTACTCGAATATGCAGCTGAAACCCCTAATTTTCCGCTATATCATGCAGTAAATCTGTAGGTATCGCGAAATGTCGGCGCTATGCTGGACGAAATCCATCGTAGCAACGATCCAGCTGTCAAAAGAACGAAAAAAAGGCGAGGGCTTCATTGCCCTCGCCTGCGTTATTATTGAACAACTAAGTAAACTTTCGTATTCTTGCCGCCGTAGGTTACCGTGAGGGTGGTCTTGCCTTTACCGTTCACAGTGATGATGCCATCGATGATGTCTGCCACCTTAATGTTGGAAGATTTCCAAAGACCTGCTGCAGATACATCAAGGCTCGAGCCGTCTGCATAGTAGGCAGTCGCTTTGACGTTAGAGGACTTATCGGATACTTTCAAAGACAGGTTAACAACATCCGTCTTCAAATACTTCAACTGGTCGACTTCGACATCAAGCGAAAGGCTCTTGGTGCCGTACTTTGCCGTTACTTTGGCTTTACCGTAACCAACCGGGGTTACTTTGCCATCCACTACGTCGACGACACGGTAATTGCTTGTCTTCCACTCGGCTTCTTTCGTGACATCTTTCTTGGTCTTGCCGTCTGAGAACGTTACTATCAGTGTTACATCAACCGACGCTGGCGCATTTGGATCATCGCTCTTGCTCTTCATAGACAAGAACTTCTTCGATAATTCGATCTTCTGAACCACTTCTACCTCAACCGGGATTGAAACCGATTTACCGCCGTATTTTGCAGTAATCGTTGCTTTACCGGAAGAGAGAGCTGTAATCGTGCCGTTCGAAACAGTGGCGATTTTCTCGCTGCTGGAGCTCCATTCTGCTTTATCTGGGAGCACTATACTATCTTTACCAGAAGGATCCCACGAAGTTAGTTTAACTTCAGCCGTCTCGTCGATCATCATGTAGATCAATTTTTTATTTGCTTCGAGCTTATCAGACTTCGCAACGTCTACTTTCACGGATGTCGACTTCGTGCCGTACTTCACAGTAATTGTAGCTGATCCCTTGTCCAAAGCCGTAATGGTTGCTTTGCCTGTTACGGCATCATAGGCTACCTCTGCAACCTTCTCATCGCTGGAGGACCATACGGCTGCTTTATCTTTTAACTCCGTACCCGTGTTGCTGTTCCCCTTTAAGGCTATGACCATTAACTGTTTTGTGCCTTTCGGATCCAGGGAAAAGGATTTGATCTCTTCCTGATTCGTTATTTCCTCAACGATTTTCAGTTTACGCGGAACGTCAATGTTAACGGTAAAGGAAATCGATTTGCCGCTATATGTCGCGGTGATCTTGGATTCACCTTGTCCATATGACGTAATTTTCGCGGATCCGCCATCCATACTAACGATCGCGATATTTTCATTGCTGGAAGTCCAAGTTGCTTTGGTTGTAAGGTCACCTGTCGTACCGTCCGCGAAGACGGATTGAAGTTTAACATTGATTGAACTATTCTTATCCATCGCAATTGAATCATCGATAACGACATTGTTAGACAGAACCTCCAATCGACGAGGAACTTCAACATCGACTGTTAGTGAAGCTTCTTTATCGCCATATTTGGCTTTAATCGTCGCTGTACCTGTCTTTAGAGCTGTCAATTTGCCTTTGTAAGCGTAGACGATGCTCTCATCGCTGGATGACCATGTCGCTTTGTCTGTTACAGGTACACTTGTTGGAGCAGCGCCTGCTGCTTGTGCGTATGTAGCTTTAAGTGTAACATCGTAGACGTCATTTACTTTCAGGAACAAGTTCTGAACACTAAGTTCAAGCTTGCTCGTCTTATCGACATCGACTTGAATTTGAGTTGTCTTTGAACCATATTTCGCAGTGATTACAGCTTTACCTGGTGTATAGGCATTCAAAATACCATTGATAACGTCAGCGACCTTCTCATTGCTTGACGTCCACTCCGCTTTGGTGGCAACATCGATGGGCGTTCCGCCATCGGGATATGTCGCGTTCAATACGATAGCTTTCTTCTCGTTAACAAGCATATTCACTTCAGGGGTTAAGGTATCTAATCGTTGGACAAGCTCTACGGTAACATCGATCGTTACAGACTGGTTACCGAATTTCGCAGTCACTGTTGTCGTGCCTGAGTCATGACCCGTAATCTTACCATTCGCTACCGTTGCAACTTTATTATTCGCACTGGTCCATTCGGCAGTATTAGCCGCATTAGGATTTGTGGCTCCGCCTTCATAATAGGCTGTTAATTGTAATGTAATCTCGCCATTCGTGCGCAAATCGACTTTTTGTTGATTGACGGAAAGTGTTGTGACTTTTTTGGTAACCTCTACCGTCAAGGAGGATGTCTGTGTTGTGGCACCTGCTCCGAACTTACCCTCGATAACCACGGTACCTTCCTTAACCGCTTTAATAACACCATTGGTAATCGTTGCAATCGTGTTATCGCCACTGCTCCAGGTCGTCGCGAGCGTTACGTCTTTGGAGTTGCCATCAGAATAGACGGCAGTTGATTTTATGGCTTTCGAGCTTCCTGTCTCAAGTGATAATTTCGTATCAGACAATACTAAATTTACTAACGTCGGATCTGCAGCTGCCGCCGCTACCGGCTGTGCCCAACTCACCATCCCGAGCATCAAAATCATACATAGCAATACTTTAAGCTGTTTCAATCGTCTGTCCTCCTATATCCGAGTTTTATACTTTTATATCGGCTGTAAAACGCGAAAATTTGATAGAAATCGTCAGTTTGTGTAATTTTAACATTTTGCGTCAGAGTTGAACTCTTGGGCCGTAATGGGTATATTTATTTAATATATGTAGGAATGGAATAGATGAAGGGATGGTCAGGATGGAGAACGAAAACAAGCCAACAACATCAAATTTTATCAAAAATATAGTGAGTGATGATCTACAGAGCGGACGTGTCCAAGAGATCATTACCCGTTTTCCTCCGGAACCGAACGGTTATTTGCACATTGGACATGCCAAGTCGATCTGTCTGAACTTTGAATTGGCGGATGAGTATAAAGGAAAAACCAATTTGCGTTTTGATGACACGAACCCGGTGAAAGAGGATACAGAGTACGTAGAAGCCATCAAGGAAGATGTGAAATGGCTTGGGTTCGAGTGGGATGGATTATTCTTCGCGTCGGATTATTTCGATGAAATGTACAACCGTGCGGTATTGCTCATTAAAAAGGGGAAAGCTTTTGTCTGCGATCTAACGCCTGAGCAAATGCGCGAATATCGCGGTTCTCTAACAGAACCGGGCAAAGACAGCCCTTATCGTACACGTTCCGTGGAAGAGAACTTGGATTTGTTCACGCGTATGCGTAATGGCGAGTTCGCGAACGGTGAGAAAGTATTGCGCGCCAAAATCGATATGAGCTCCCCGAACATCAACCTGCGGGATCCGATCATTTACCGCATTTCGCATACCGAACATCACAACACAGGCGACAAATGGTGCATCTATCCGATGTATGCCTATGCGCATCCACTGGAAGACGCAATTGAAGGCGTAACGCATTCCATCTGTACTTTGGAATTCGAAGATCAACGTCCATTGTACGATTGGGTCGTAGCAGAGTGTGAAATGGAACATGTTCCGCATCAATATGAGTTCGCACGCTTGAACTTAACGAATACGATTATGAGTAAACGTTATTTGAAGCAATTGGTGGATGAAGGCCATGTGGTAGGCTGGGACGACCCTCGGATGCCGACGATTTCCGGTCTACGCCGTCGTGGTTATACACCAGAGTCGATCCGTGAATTCTGCCGCAGCATCGGTGTGGCGAGAAGCAACGGGGAAGTGGATTCCAGACAACTGGACTTCTTCATTCGTGAAGATCTGAAGCTGAAGGCTCCGCGCACAATGGCTGTCGTTAGACCGCTGAAGGTCGTTATTACGAACTACCCTGAAGGCCAAGTCGAAATGCTGGAAGCGGAAAATAACGTGGAGAATCCGGAAATGGGCAATCGTCAAATTCCGTTCTCACGTGAAATTTATATTGAACAAGATGATTTTATGGAGGTTCCTCCAGCGAAATATCATCGTCTGTATCCAGGGAATGAGGTTCGCTTGAAGCACGCGTATTTCATTACTTGCAACGAAGTGGTGAAGGATGCAGAGGGAAATGTGATTGAGCTGCATTGTACGTACGATCCAGAGACGAAGAGCGGCAGTGGATTTACAGGGCGTAAAGTGAAAGGGACGATCCATTGGGTTGAAGCAACACAAGCCCGTCCAGCAGAATTCCGCCTTTATGAGCCGTTAATTCTACCGGAAGAAGAGCGTACCGGCGAGACGTTCATTGAAAATTTGAACCCGAATTCGGTCGAAACGGTTCAAGGATTCGTTGAAGCGAATATGTCGGAAGCAAAAGGGCAAGATAAATTCCAGTTCTTCCGTCATGGATACTTCAATGTGGATCCGAAGGATTCGACAGCTGACAAAATCGTGTTTAACTTGATTGTGTCGCTCAAGAGTTCTTTTGATGTGAAGAAGTAAATAAGATAGTTAGGGTAAAAGCCAACTTTTTAGTTACCTCTTATAGCTGAAGGAAGATGATGGTTATGATGGGCATACGAATTGTTATGGCGGCTGCGATTGCAGCTGCCCTTTTGTTCATGGGAGCAGGGAATTACTTCTATAACTTCGCCATTCGTCGCAGTAAGAAGGAATTCATGGAGAAAAACACGGATTTAGCCGATCTGCCGGGCAAACCGTGGGAGGATCGGTCCTCGTGGATGGAGGCTCAGCCGTATGAGACGCTGCGAATGACATCGAAAGATGGAATCCAGCTGACAGGCTACTATTTGGCGGCCCCTTCACCAACTAACAATCTCGTGATTCTGGTCCATGGCTACACGGGTAAAGGTAAGGATATGGCATGCTTCGCGGAGCTCTATCGGGAGCAGTTCGGCTATCATGTATTCATGCCGGATCTGAGGGGGCACGGTGAGAGCGGAGGTAATTATATCGGATTCGGCTGGCATGATCGGTGCGATGTGCTGCGATGGATCGATATGATGCTGGAACGGCATGGTCCACAGGTTAAGATCGTGCTGCACGGGGTCTCCATGGGAGGTGGAACCGTGCTCATGACGAGCGGTGAGTCCTTGCCGGATCAGGTGAAATGCATCGTATCGGACTGCGCATACAGCTCGGTCAAGGATATTCTGTCCTATCAACTGAAGCAGATGTTCAAGCTGCCTGCGTTTCCGTTGATTCATGTGACAAGTCTGATCTGTAAGTTCAGGGCCAATTATTTCTTCGGTGAGGCCTCGGCGATTGAACAAGTGAAGAAGACGAAGAAACCAGTCTTGTTCATACATGGGGGCAAAGATGATTTCGTGCCTACCTTCATGATGTATCCACTCTATGCTGCATGCAGCAGCGAGAAACGGATGTTTCTCGTCCCCGATGCCGGACATGGAAATGCATATTGGACGGATGTCGATGGATACAAAGAACAGGTGCAAGAATTTGTACGGAAGTACGTTCAGATTCAGGGTCCGATGAACGTTTAGCTTCGTGCGGGGCTTTAAACCGCCGACGAAAAAATAGAACCGTTACCAAACTTCTCTGGGGGGTTTGGTGACGGTTCTATTTGTTATGACATGGGGTCATGAAAGACGCTGCCCGCATTGCAGTACCCTTGCGATGTGCTGCGCAGTCCGTTCCAGATTGGAGGAGGCCTGTAGACAGGCTTCCTCCAAGGTGCAGACTCCGGGGACGAGAGAGAACAGCATATCCATCCCAAGTAGCTGCAGTGATTCAGAGCCAGGGCCCAAAGAACCGCCAATCGCAATAACAGGAACGCCGTGCGAATGCGCGATGCGGGCGACGCCGCTTAATGTTTTGCCGTGCAGGGTCTGTTCGTCTATCCTACCCTCACCGGTAATGACAAGGTCTGCATCTTGGATATGGCTAGGTAGTCCTACGGCGTCGATAACCATATCGACGCCGCGCTGCAGCTTGCCTCCGAGGAATGCAAGCACGCCTGCGCCAAGTCCGCCTGCTGCTCCGGCTCCGGGCTTGTCTGCTACATCGCAGTGAAGATCTTCACGTATTCGCCACGCAAGATGGGTCAGGGCCATATCGAGCTGTTGTACCATCGCGGGCGTAGCGCCCTTCTGCGGTCCGAAGACAGCGGATGCGCCTTGCTCTCCGATTAGTGGATGATCGACATCGCAAGCGGCAATGAATTCCGTGTGTGCAAGCCGAGGATCGACATCGTGAAGAAGAATGTGGTCCAGCTCTGCAAGGCTGGCGCCACCAGGCGCAATCTCGGTGCCGTCATGCCGGACGAAACGAAAGCCCAGTGCCTGAGCCATCCCGACACCGCCATCATTGGTGGCACTGCCGCCAAGGCCGATGAGGATCCTCCGTGCTCCGGCATCAAGCGCGGTACGGATAAGCTCGCCCGTGCCGCGTGTTGAGGTGAGGAGCGGGTTCCGTTCTGCAGGAGAGACCCGTGCAAGGCCAGATGCGGCTGCCATTTCAATAATGGCTGTGTTGCCATCGCCGAGCAGGCCAAAATGTGCTTCAATAGGGCGTCCGAGCGGATCGCTCACTCGGGCTGGAATCAGCTGCCCGCCAAGGGCATCCACGAGTGTCTCCATCGTCCCCTCGCCGCCATCCGCTAAGGGGACCTGCACAATTGTGGCTTCTCGGAACACCGCTTGGAAACCGCGAGCTATCGCGACTGCTGCGGCTTTGGCCGACAAGCTTTCTTTATATGAATCAGGAGCTATAACGATTTTCACTGGGACCTCTCCCCTTACTCATCAATCGAATGTACGCTCAGTATAGAAGATTCTGAGGCAGGCATCAATAGAAGCCCCGGGTACGCCATTTTTTTGCTTTGACACGTGCTTCTACACGTTGCTTTTTCCTGCGAACTAGGCGGGAACGGGGGCGGGAAGAGCGGCGTTTGGGCTGTGCTAACAAGTTGGATAAGGTGCTGTTCTGTTCGGGGAGCGGTTCGGGTTCTGGCGGCATATGGAAGGTCGGCGGATCGGGTAATTGTCCATAATGAATGAGATGCAGTCCGTAAGCACGGATGACGGTTCCGATTTCCCGGTGGGTGAGGTGAGTGAGCTCTGCTTCCCGTTCCCCAATCATTGTGCTGTGCCGTTTCAATTCTTCATCGACATATCCAGGATGGCACATGATCTCGGTGGTTCCGTCTTGGATCCATTGTATATGACGAATGAGGCGCACGACGCTATCCGGTTCATTGTATTTGTCACGAATGAGCGTATCTGTTGTTCTTACTGGGACCGGGGGTGTTACCCAATCTTGTGATAGATCGCAACGGACGGGAACGAGCTCCCGGAAGGCTAGTCTCGCAACAGCATGATAGACATGGAGCAACTCCAAGTGGATGTGCATATGCGAATCAATATGTGTCGGATAGATGCCTTTTCGCCGCATAAGCTCCCACTGGGCATGAAGTTCGCGTTCCACATCTTCTTCACGCCATTCATGACTTTGGTTATGAAAGGAGCCGTGTGTATTCACGAGCGATGGTACTAGAGATGGCGGCGTGATGGGCTTCCCATCCGATAGATTGAAATGGAGACCTACACCGAGTCGGGGGTTCCGCTTGGCCTGAGCAACCGCGTCCTTTAATCCCGGTTTGTTCACAATGAGGGATGCGCTTGTCACTATGCCGGCCTGATGGGCTTCAATAATCCCGCGATTTACACCTCGTGAAAGTCCGAAATCGTCTGCGTTAATAATGACATATTTGGTCATGCAAAGGCCTCCCATTAGCCGACTCATTAAAGTTTGTGTTCAAATTTATTCACCAATCAGAATGTTCAGATTCTGATGTGGACAATAGCTGACTTTTTGATTTCAAATTGAAGGAAAAATACCTGTAAAATAAAGGTTTATCTCTCTGTTGTTAGAATATTTATTAATACATGAAATTGTGCATCTATCCGGGTAAAGGGGACGAAAGATTTGCGTGATTATCATTACTATAAAAAAGTGTGTGCAGGTTTACCGATGCCGTTTGCCTTCGTGGATCTAGATTTATTACAGGAAAATATGCAGCGCATCATAGACCGATCGAATGGCAAGAACATTCGCATCGCGAGCAAATCGATCCGCTCTGTGGATGTGCTAAGGCGCATTCTGGATGCGAATGCGCAGTTCCAAGGCGTGATGTGCTTCACGGTGCCCGAAGCACTCTATCTCGCGCAGCAAGGCTTTACTGACTTGCTGCTGGGTTACCCCGCGGCGGACTCGCGTTTGCTCGAGTCCGTCGCCATGCATCAGCGTGAAGGGCGCAGCATCACGCTGATGGTCGACTGCGAGGCGCATGTCGAGCAGGCGGAAGCAGCCGCCGCGAGATACGGCGTGCGGCTGCCGCTCTGTGTGGACATCGATATGTCGATCGATGTCCCGGGGCTGCACTTCGGCGTATGGCGCTCGCCCATACGCCGGGCGATTGATGCGCTCAGCCTCGTTGAGCGCATCGCAGGCTCGAAGCACGTCGTGCTCGACGGGCTCATGGGCTACGAAGCGCAAGTGGCCGGCATGGGCGACCGCGTGCCGGGCCAAGCGCTCAAGAACGCGATCGTGCGGCAGCTGAAACGCCGCTCGATCCGCGAAGCCGCTGCCCGGCGGGCGGAGCTGGTCTCGGCGATTCAGCGCCTCGATCTCCCGCCGCTGCGGTTCGTCAATGCAGGCGGCACGGGCAGCCTGCATACGAGCAGCGCAGAGCCAGCCGTTACCGAAGTGACGGCTGGCTCCGGGTTCTATTCTCCCGGTCTGTTCGACCACTACCGGGACTTCAGCCTGCACCCCGCGGCGGGGTACGCTATCGAGATCGTGCGCCAGCCGCGCGGAGATCTCTATACTTGCTTAGGCGGCGGGTATACCGCTTCAGGCGCCGCGGGCCGTGATAAGCTGCCGCGTCCGTATTTGCCGCAAGGAGCGAAGCTCCTCGCGATGGAAGGCGCCGGCGAAGTCCAGACGCCGATCCGTTATAACGGACCGGAGGAGCTGGAGCTCGGCGACCCGATCTTCATGCGTCACAGCAAAGCAGGCGAACTCTGTGAACGCTTCACACAGCTTTACTATATATCGAACGGCAGTATTGTTGGAGAAGCCACGACATATCGGGGGGACGGGCAATGTTTTCTGTAGATTTGAAGGCGCGTAATACAAGAGTGTGGCGCAACTGGTCGGGACTCGTGCGAAGTGTACCGCGAAGTATCGTATATCCGGCGAGCGTGGAAGAAGTGATCGCGATCGTCAAGTCTTGCGCGGCCGAAGGAAGGAAGCTGCGTGTCGTTGGATCAGGACATTCCTTTACCCGACTGGTCCAGACGGATGACGTGCTCGTCTCGCTAGATCAATTGCAAGGTGTCATTGCTGTGGATCAAGAACGGGGCATTGCCGAGGTCTGGGGCGGTACGAAGCTGGACCGTCTGGGCGAAGAATTGCACGCGCATGGGGTCGCGCAAGAGAATCTTGGCGATATTAATGCGCAATCCATTGCGGGGGCGATCAGCACGGGAACGCATGGTACGGGAGAGCGCCTGGGTAGTCTAGCAACCCAAGCTGTTGGACTGACGGTGGTGACGGCAGCTGGAGAGATTCTAGAATGTACGCCTGAGCAGGATGAAGATCTTTTTCGTGCGATGCAGGTATCCTTGGGGATGTTCGGCATTATCGTGAAGCTGAAACTCCAGGTTGTGCCGACCTATGTGCTGCGCTATTCGAGCAGAAAAATGTCTTTCACAGCGTGCTTGTCTCAGCTTGAACAGTTGAAGTTGGAGAATCGCCATTTCGAATTCTACTGGTTCCCGTATACCGATGTGGCCCAAGTGAAGCTGACGAACGAAACCGATGAAGTCCCTGGAACGCCGAGCAGGTGGAGCTATTGGAAAGTGATGCTGATGGAGAATGCGCTGTTCTGGGCCTTGTCGGAGTGCTGTCGCTTCATTCCACGCCTCTGCCAACCGATAAGTCGATTATCTGCTGCCGGTGTGCCAAATGTGCAGGCAGTAGGCTACAGCCACCGTATTTTCGCAACGCCAAGGCTTGTGCGGTTTTACGAAATGGAATATAGCGTACCTGCAGAACGAATGAAGGTTGTGCTGGAAGAAATTCGCGATGCTGTTGATCGTGATCAATTTGCTGTTCATTTTCCGATCGAATGCCGATATGTACGTGGAGATGACTTGTGGCTGAGTCCGGCGAATAGCCGTGATTCTGCTTATATTGCCGTACATATGTACCGAGGGATGGCGTACAAGGAATATTTTGCGAAGGTCGAGGAGATTTGCAGGCGGCATGGCGGTAGACCGCATTGGGGTAAAATGCATACGATGCAGGCGGAGCAGTTCCGCATGGTATATCCGAAGTGGGAGGCCTTCATGGACCTGCGCGAGCAGCTTGATCCAGAGGGCATGTTCTTAAATCCCTATCTGGCTGATATGATGGGGCAGCGTGATCAGGCACATGAGCTGACGACACTAGGAAGTGTGAGTAAATAAAGAGCCCCAAATCCACTAAAGGATTCGAGGCTGGGAATACTAATCAAGCACGGCTGTAATATGTTCTTTGGTAACGGACCAGTGCGAGGTTGTCCAATATTTTTCTTTGTTTTTGATGAAAATAACTTGAGGGGATTCGTGCTTCACTCCTAAATCTCCAGCGATTTGGTTGGATACCGGACGGCTCTCAATGACTTTGACAAGCGTGTAATCAACGTCTTGATTTGGCTGTCCTGTGATGTATTCGTCGAATTCCCGCAGCGCATTTGCGCTTACTGGACAGGTGGTGCTGTGCTTGATGATGAGCTGACCGCGCTCTGCGGAGCGTTGCAATACATCGTTCCATTCGCTCTCTGTCGTGATTTCTTTCCAGTTCATAGGGACACATCCTCTCAGGGTTTCAGATCATGCTAATGATTCTATCACAGGCCTACACCGATCATCAAATTCGATCTAAACATATATATCTTTGCCCGCAAATGCTATAAGATATTTAATAAATTACAATTCAATCAAGGGGGATGGCGATGCGCGCGTTAAAAGCAATGAACCCAGCTACAGGTGAGGAAGGAGAAATAATACAGACGATTGAGCCTTATCAAGTGGAAGAAGTTATGGAGGAGGCTTGGGATGCTTTTGAGGACTGGAGCAGCAAATCGGTCCAAGAACGTGTGTCAACCTTGCGTACCCTACGCATTTATATATCCGATCATGCCGACGAGATCGCACAGAGCGTGTCTTGGAGCACCGGCAAGCCGAAAATTGAAGCGCTAACGAACGAAGTGCTTGTGCTATTGGACTGGATTCACCACACCGAACGAACAGCCGTCAAAGAATTGAAGACGCGCAAGGTGAAGACGCCGATTACGCTTCTCGGGAAAAAATCATACATCGCGTATGAGCCGCGAGGGGTCGTACTCGTTATTTCACCATGGAACTACCCGTTCTATCTTGCGATGGTGCCTGTTCTTAGTGCGCTGATTGCAGGGAACGCGGTTATCATTAAACCGTCGGAAGTGACGCCAGCGATTGGTCATCTCATGGAGCGAATATTCACAGCAGCGGGCTTCCCGAAGGGGCTTGTCCAAGTCGTCCAAGGGGACGGTGCGATTGGCGCGGCGCTGGTTGCAGCCAGTCCGAACTATGTATTCTTTACAGGTTCGGTTGCGACAGGCAAGAAAATTCAAGTCGAAGCAGCCAAGCGGCTTATCCCGACGACGCTCGAACTCGGCGGCAAAGATCCGATGATCGTCTTCGAAGATGCTCATCTCGAACGAACCGTGCGTGGCGCCGTATGGGGATCGCTTGCGAACAGCGGGCAGGTCTGTATGTCCATCGAGCGAATTTATGTCGAAAGACCGATTTATGATAAATTTATTGCGCGGCTGAAGCGGGAATTGGAATCGCTGAAGCAGAACAATCGTGAAGATACGGATCTTGGTTCCATGACGTTTGCGAAGCAAATTGATATTGTGCGTGGACAGATTGACGATGCGCTGGAACAAGGGGCGGTGCTCGAATTCGGTGAGCGGCCGGTCGAATGGAAGATGAAGAAGTCAATGCATCTCCGTCCGATCGTGCTCACGCATGTGCGGCATAGTATGCGTGTGATGCAGGAGGAGACGTTCGGCCCGGTGCTCTGCATTATGCCTTTCGATAAGGAAGAAGAGGTCATCGAGCTTGCGAACAGCACAACATACGGACTGAATGCGAGTGTCTGGACCAATAATCTGGAACGGGGCCGCCGGGTTGCGAATGCACTGCAATCTGGAGCTGTCTGCATTAATGATGTGAATGTGAGTATCGCGAATCCGAATTTGCCTTTTGGCGGCGTCAAAGACAGCGGAATTGGGCGCTCTCATGGATCTCTTGGACTCCAAATGTTCTGTCACGAGAAATCGATCATCGAGGATCCGGGTCGTAACAAGGGAGAACTGCACTGGTATCCCTATGTGGGCAAATATCCGTTGTTCCTGCGAATGATTCAAGGCCTATATGGAAGGAACCGGAATTATGTGCAGTTCATACGCGCATTTTTAAGTCTATCGAAGAAATCTCGCTAATAAACTAGAAGACGAAAGAGACGAACGTTATCGTTCGTCTCTTTTTTTACAAAAAAATTTATTTTTAATTCATACTTTACAGGTCGGAATTATTATGTTAGATTAATCTCATTAAATAACAAATCACCGGATTGAACCATTAGATTAAAGGGAAATATGGGGAGGATGTTCGATATGGAAGTGTTGTCAACCATCGTAAATGTTGTTGTTCTTATCGCACTAATAGGTGTACTCTTGTACATGCAGAAGAAGCATGTTAGTTTCTCGAAGCGGGTATTTACGGGTCTTGGACTCGGAATTCTGTTCGGGGTATCGCTGCAGCTGATCTTCGGAAGATCGTCGGATGTGATCAAAGATTCTGTGGATTGGTTCAGCCTTGTCGGTAACGGTTATGTGAAGCTGTTACAGATGGTTGCGATTCCGCTGATCATGGTATCGATCATCTCCGCGATTATTAAAGTTAAAGCGAAGAGCGGCGTAGGTAAGCTAAGCACATTGATTATCGGTCTATTGTTATTCACAACAGCGATTTCTGCTGCGGTTGGTATTTCGGCGGCACTCGGATTTAACTTGAAGGCTGTGAACATTGAGCAAGGGGAGAAGGAACAGAAGCGCGGCGAATACTTGAACGGTAAACTCGCTGACGTAGAAGATAAGACAATTCCTCAACAAATTCTAGATGTGGTTCCATCCAATCCGTTCGACGATATGACAGGCTCGCGTCCAACATCGACGATTGCGGTTGTTATCTTCGCGGCTTTCATCGGGATTGCGGTTCGCGGAATTGCGAAGAAGAAACCGGCGGAAGCGGAGTTATTCACGAAGTTCGTGGAAGCTGTCTATGCGGTCGTTATGCGAATTGTCACGATTGTACTACGCCTAACGCCTTATGGAATTCTAGCGCTGATTGCCAAAGTCACAGCGACGACGAACTATGCTGAGATTGCTAAGCTTGGACAATTCGTTATCGCATCGTATGTTGCATTGATCGTGATGTTCATCATTCACTTGATTATCATTGCGTTAAATGGTTTGAATCCTGTCACTTATGTACGCAAAGCATTGCCTGTACTGTCCTTCGCATTCACATCCCGTACAAGTGCCGGCGCATTGCCGCTTAACGTGGATACGCAAGTGAAGAAGCTAGGCGTGTCGGAAGGGATCGCGAACTTCTCCGCATCCTTCGGTCTATCCATTGGACAGAACGGCTGCGCAGGGATTTACCCGGCGATGCTCGCGATAATGATTGCCCCAACGGTTGGCATTGATCCATTCAGCTTCAACTTCATTGCAACATTGATCGCAGTCGTAACGATCAGCTCCTTCGGGGTTGCTGGTGTAGGCGGCGGTGCAACCTTCGCAGCGATCATCGTATTGTCGACGATGAACTTGCCGGTTGCTCTTGCAGGTCTTCTAATCTCCGTCGAGCCATTGATCGATATGGGTCGTACAGCATTGAACGTCAGTGGTTCCATGACGGCGGGGCTGGTCACGAGTAAAGTGACGAAAGATCTGGATGTGAATGTCTATAACGCGCCAAGCCGTGTAGAGGACGTTGATGGAGGCGTAACAGCTTAATCGGATATATCAATAAGGCAGAGATCCAAGTCATGGATCCCTGCCTTATTTGTGTCACATCGCCCTATGAAGCTTACCCCAGTTTACAATCTCCTCTGGAAGCCCTATCCCCATCTCGGCGAGGTATGCGCGTTCGTAATCGGCGTATTTTTTCTCCATCTGATCTTTCCGATCACTCGTGAAATAGACTTGCAATTGATATAAATTCATTTCTTCATCGAGCGGGTAAATGCTAAAAAAATGGTTAAATCGTTGATCGGCCATCTTCCAGTTCTGCTGCTCTACGTCATACAGAATGAGGCTGCGCATATAAGCGAGATATTGCTGTCTGTATTTCTCCTCAAGCGCGGTCTTCCAGATATACGCTTTGCGGTCCAGTAATGGTCCCTGATAGAGGGAACATCGTTTTTCCGTTATTAGCAGATCCACCGATTGGGGTTGAGGCTGCATTGCCTCATGGTCACGTTTATATTCGAGCAGATCATAGGTTTGTTGATGGGTTTGGAGCAAATAGCCCTCATTGATTTTGATGATCTCTAGGTGAATCTCCTGTTCTTTCAATAGCTTCTTCAGACGGTACAATGTATTGTGCAGGTTATGCAGGACCCGTTCTTCTTCGAGGTCGGGCCATAGCAGTTCAACCAAATGCCACTTACTAATTTCGTAATTCGGATGACAGAGGAAATAAGCAAAGAGCTCCTCGGTTTTGCGTGTTGGGAAGCGGACAAGCTCACCTCGAGGATTCCGCACCTCCAGTCCTCCAAAGCATTTGATGGTAGCCGCCTGATTCACAGAAGGAGCAGGGGGCACAACAACCGTTCGCTGTTTATGGAGTCGATTCGTTACGCGTTCGATCGCACTCTTCGTCACTGGCTTTAAGATGTAGTCTGTCGCCTGCACTTGGAAGGCTTCTAGCGCATAATTTTTGTAAGCTGTTGTGAAAATAATCTGTGTGTGCTCCGATACCTCATTAATCATCTGCGCCAGCTCGAGCCCGTTCATTCGCGGCATCTCGACATCTAGAAATGCAACATCGGGCTGCAGGGTCGCGATCTGCTCCAGCGCTTCTAGCGGACTGCTGAAAGCACCGATGATCGTGTAGTGAGGGTTCTGCCCAACAACATGCTTCATTAATTCAAGGATCGGTTTCTCGTCTTCGACGATAATGGTCTTGAACATATTACTTCCCTCCATCGTGCATCACCTTCGGGCTCTCGTCGTGATATTCCTGCTGCGTCAGTGGTAAATAGATGGTGACTTGCGTTCCGCTGCCTAACTCGGAATGAATCGATACCGAGGAGCCTGGAATTGAGGCAATCCGTTTCTTAATATTGTGAAGGCCGATCCCACCAGTGCGTCCTTTGCCTGTCTGTAGATGGTAGAGTTGATCGTCGGATATTCCAGTACCATTATCTTCGATCATGATCTTGATATATTGGTCGCCTTCTGAAATGTTCAAGCTAACATGACCGTACCCCTCTTTCTCGAATAATCCATGCCGAATCGCATTCTCTACGATGGGCTGGATGCATAACGATGGAATTTCTATATCAAGCAAGTCATCGTCTACATGAACAAAATAATCGAATCGTTCCCCGAAACGTGCTTTCTCAATTTCCACATACGCATGAATTAATTCGAGCTCGCGATGAAGGGGGACGAACAATCTTGTACGGTCCATGTCCAAGATATATCGCAAATATTGGCTCAGCATGGATAACAAATCAGCGGCTTTCTCCCCGTCGGTATAGCAGAAGGAGATGACGCTGCTGAGCGCATTGTACAGAAAATGCGGTTTAATTTGTGCCTGGTGGAAAGCCAGTTCATTCTGAATCGCTTCACGGATGGCTTTTTTCATCGAAATTAAGTTCTGAACACGTGCCATCAGGGTCTCCGTCTCGAACGGCTTCGTAATAAAATCATTGGCCCCTGCACGCAGACCGAGTGCGATTTCTTTCGATGATTCTTGGGCGGTTGCGAACAGGATGGGTAGATCAAGTATCGAATATTGCGCCCGGATCGACTGACTGAGCTCGATCCCGGACACCTTCGGCATCATCATATCGACAATGGCGAGATCAATTTGAGCATGGCTGCTTAATTTGAGTAGGGCCTCTTCTGCTGAGAATGCGGTAATCACATTATAGTGATTACGATTTAGTATATTGCGCAAGGTATGGATATTCTCGACTTCGTCATCCACGATTAAGACGGTATGATCATGCTGATCCGTAATGTCCAGCGGCTCGTTGTCTATCTCTTCACGGGTAGCGGCATATTGATTCCATTTTATCTCGGTCTGCATCTGGAATTGTTCCACGGCAGGCAGGGTAAAGGTGAATCGTGTGCCAATATCGAGTAGGGACCATTCCACATAAATCTCGCCCTCCATCAGTTCGACCAGCTTGCGACTAATATATAGCCCGAGCCCCTCATGCGTATATTCCTCTTGCATTAAGAAGGAATCAAGCTGCCCATAGTTGTTGAAAATGGTCTCGTGTCGTTCAACAGGGATCCCTGTCCCGGTATCCTCCACACTGATCAGAACATCCGAGTCTGTCTGCAGCGCCTGAATTTTGATGACCCCTGAATCCGTGTACTTGATTGCATTTTGGACGAGATTATACAGAATTTGACGCAAGCGATTCTCATCAGCAAGCACCCAGACATCGGCATCAACGTCATTAACGAATTGAACTTGCTTCCCATGCAATTCGAATTGCAGAACTTCGAGCACAATTTGTGCGACCACTTTCAGATCTACAGCTGTGGGATAGAGCCGCAGCTCGCCATGATTCAGTCGCGTGACATCAATCAGATCCTGAATCAGCATCGACAGCTTAAGGGATGTATCTTTAATTAGCCACAAATTCTGTTTCTGCTTGCTGGTCAGCATCTTCTTATCATCATCCAACAGATGAGAGGTGATATTCATAATGCCATGCAATGGTGTCTTAATCTCGTGCGACGTATGCGTCAGAAATTCATCCTTAAGGCGATTAGAGAGCGTCAGCTGGTGCGTGAGCACCTCCGTCTTCTCATAGGCGTTCGTAAACCGCAAGGCGAGCAGGATATTCATAAAGATAATGAATCCAAGTATGCCAAGGATACCAAATACTTCACTATGAACTTGATATTCGGCGTAGAGCACGCTAAATACCAAATAGATGCCTAATGACAGAACGGATCCGATAAATAGAATCAGTTCTTTACGGTCAGCATGATCCCGATCCTTGCGAAGGAATAGGTAGACCATGCGGCAGAATAAGAACAACGTCACGACAGCTATGTATTGAAATCCATACACCTTCATATCAATAAAGACCGGATAGGGCAGGAGCAGGACTGCAAGCAGATAAGCCATAAGCGGTGAGATAACGAGCAGAAGTCTACGCCTGGACATCAGCCTCGAATCAATGGAAAAGAAGAAGATGATGATCAAGATCGGACCTAGAAATTCACTAAGTTCAAGCAACTTATAGGTAAAAACAAACGGCAAATTTGGCAGAAATCGCAGCGCGATTTTTTCCCCCAGAAGCAGATGAGTAACGAGCAGGTTAAGCAAATAGAGACCGCTGTAGAGATAAGGCTTCTCCTTTCTGCGTAAGAGATAGAAGCTTATATGATAGATGCCGAACATCCCTAAGACGAGAATTGTGCCCAGACTTGAGCCAAGCTGAATACCGCTCAGGGTATTGATATCCTCGTAGTGTCCGAACT
Source organism: Paenibacillus terrigena DSM 21567 (assembly GCF_000374845.1). Taxonomy (GTDB): domain Bacteria; phylum Bacillota; class Bacilli; order Paenibacillales; family Paenibacillaceae; genus Paenibacillus_K; species Paenibacillus_K terrigena. Next base: position 556,346 of record NZ_KB895412.1, read on the forward strand.
GAATCGCATTCACAATCCCGCCATTGACGAACATGAAGTTCGCCGTCTGAACGACAATATCAATTTTCGAACCTGTTACATGAAAATAAGCGGTATAGGGCGTATTCCCTGGCGCATGCAGTTCTGCTCGACTCGCAGGCGTGCCGCTCTCTCCTAGCAACTGACCGTTCAGATAGAGGCGATGCGACATGCGAATGTTATTCACTTTGATCCCGTAAATTTGCTCACGGTTAGGAACGATCACTGCCAGGTGATAGGTCCCGTAACCTTTCTTGCTCATCTGGTCAGGGGCTGGTTCACCAGACCAACTCTGGGGCACGGTTAAATCGATGGATGCTTCCGTAAGACTACCGCCATGACTGAAATCCTCAGGCTCCAGCAATTGATGCTTGTAGAACGTCCATTCTCCGTTTAGACTGACCACACCCTCCTTTTGGAAATCCCATTTCGATAGGTCTAACACGCCGTGGACAGCCTTAGGCGCGCTGGAATTGGTTAGGCTAAGCGAATACACACCAACAAAAAATGCGATAGATAGAACAAATATAAATAAAATGCCAACGAGTGGACTAAAGTGACTTTTTCGCAATGTATCTTCCCCATCCATATTATGACTATCCAATGTATTCTATCATTCCATACTCACGAAATTCTCACAAGATATTAGAATGACGAAGGAGTGTACCGTTTGTGAGAAATTTGAGAGATGGAATTGGTAGAGTAGAGATAAACAACAGAGAGGGAGAGATTCGTATGGTCCGTCATATTGATACAATGATTGAACCTGTATCTGCATTTGCAGGTGATCCTGATCATGAATTCGTGAAGCAAATGGATGCCAGCGTAAGTCTAATGAAGGATATGACTCGGTTTATTATACCGACGAAGAAAATACCGCTGTATGAGATGCGCAACCACTTCTTGCCGGTTATGCTGCAGGCAGCGGATGTGACGAACGTTGCGAGTCTACTGGCAGCACTGCAGTCCAAAGATGATTATCTCTATCGACATCTGATCGGCGTGGGAGTGATTGCTACGTTAATAGGGAAGTGGATGGGGATGAATGAAGGGGAGCTATCGTCGCTCTCGATGGCGGCCCTTTTGCATGATATCGGGAAGCTTAGGATTCCGGAGGAGATCTTGAATAGACCGGGGAAACTGACGGTTGAGGAGCAGAAGCTTATGCGCAAACATACGATATTCGGCTATAAAATGCTGATCGAGACCGTCGGGTTGAATCACCGGCAAATGCTTGTCGCACTTCAACATCATGAACGGCAGGATGGCAGTGGATATCCCTTTGGGGTTGGCGCAGCCAAAATTGACATTTACAGCCGTGTCGTCGCGATTGCAGACATATTCCATGCCTTGTTATCGCACAGAATCTATCAAAGTGCACACTCTTTCCACGATAGTCTCCATCAATTGAAACAAAATGCCTTTGGAACTCTTGATCCGCAGATCTTAGGAGTATTCGTCCATAAATTGATGCTGTCGCTGATCGGGAATAAGGTCGTCTTAAGTGATGGAAGAATCGCAACGATCGTGATGATGAATCCAATCGATCCGTTCTATCCGCTAGTCCAGACCGATCGTGAATTCATTGATCTTAGTAAAGGCGTTCATTTGAAAATAAAGCAAATCATTGCTTCATCGTGAAACTAGAAGGGCATATTAGGCTGATTTGCGGAATTCTTTCATGAATTGTCCCAAAGAAACACGTGCACAGATGAGCGCTATGATAGCGAATACCAAGGCCCAGATGACAGCGGGGATAAAGGTTGCTTCACTCAAATTCGTCGCATCCCCTGCATATCCCGGTGAATGGAGTGCGGTGAACACGAGGTAGAGCGGGGCAATGACAGATTCGACCAGGCAGATGAATGCAATGAGTACGAAATACAGATCGCGAACCAAGAGCCATGGAATCCACAACATGATGAGATTGATGGCGAGAAAACCGATGCCCCAGAGGACCCCAAACCCATTACGAATAAAGAAAATTAAATTAATGAGTGTAATAACGCTCAGTAAAATCAGCCCTACACGAGCTTTGTCGCGAGCATAGAGGGTGAACAGTACCACCGTGAACAGGGAGGACATCGTATAGCCAGCCATGGAGATCGGAATGTCACGCCATGAATCCGAGAACTCGATATAGGTTACCCCGCTATGGTCGTTAAATAAATGAATATAGAGCACTTTACCCGACAACAACAAAGTGACGAGCGCGTGCCCAAATTCGTGGATCATCGTGTCTACATTTCTAAAATAAGAATTAAACGGAATGATATATGTTAGGACTGCTGCAATAACGATAAAGATGATTGTCGTTCCCCATTTACCCATATGGCTCGCACACCTCATTTAATGAATACTTCGATTTTTAGCATAGATGATGTGCGGCGGGTTGTAAACGATTAGGTCAACAATTTAAGGCCAACCGCAGAACAGAGGACCATAGAAATGAACAGAATCCGGCGCCACTCCTTGGATTCGCCATAGAAGAACATTCCGAGCAGTGCCCCGCCTGCCGTACCGATTCCCGTCCAGACGGCATAGGCCGTACCCATGGAGATGGAGCGCATGGAATAGGACAAGAAGCCGAAGCTGCATGCGAAGGTGATGGCAAGGAGTACGTAAGAGATGAATTTACCGTCGCGATTGATCTTGTTGATCGCCATCACGCCCGCCACCTCACAGAAGCCTGCAATAATAAGAGATAACCATGCCATTATGCTTCAGCCTCCTTCGGTTTCGTAATGGATTTTAAGCCGACCACGCCAGCTACTAGCAAGGCAATGAGCAAGATTTTAATTAAGTTGAAAGGTTCGCCGAAAAACAACATTTCCGCAATGACAGCTCCAGCTGTACCCAGCCCCGTAAATACTGCGTAGACCGTTCCAAGCGGCAATGCTTTGGATGCCCGCATAAATACCGTAAAACAAATTGCAATGATAATGACGGTGCCAAGCCATTCATACCAGGTCGAAGCATGCTTCAATCCGGATACCCAGACCACTTCGAGCATGGAAGCGATCAGCACCATGAGCCAATGTTTATTCATGATTCATTCCCCTATCTGTTGTTCTAAGCTGAAGATATACCTCTCCAGAAAACCATCCATGACGCATTAAGGCGTCGTTGATAACGTTCTTTGCCGCTATATAACAGCTCGATTTGCAGCCCATCTGATAGACACAGGAAAGCGGATGCCGCATGTGCCGCCCCAATCCCGCGAAGTTCTCCTTGGTCACATGAGGCTTGAAGCGTCCTCACCAGCGCCTGCTCCCATTGGTCGATATGCGCATAAACCTTCTCTGAGACTTGATCGCACAAACTCTTCGGTGGAATGAAGGATACCCGCAGCAAGAATTTAGCGGCTTCACTCTGTTCATACCGATGAAGCTGGTAGTCTAAGACGCCATGCAGGCGTTCTTCTAACGTAATGTGCGAATGATCGTGCATATATTGGATCAGCGCTTGATATTCCTCGTGAAGCACCTCATCCAAGACATGCAGGAATAAGTCCTCTTTTCCCTTGAAATGCGCGTAAATGGAAGGCTTCTTAATCCCGACGTCTTCAGCGATCTGTGAGAGAGAAGCTCCACTATAGCCATGGACGGCGAAATGTTCTAAGGCAACTTGTTGAATACGCGCTGCGGTGGACATGTACGACGTACCTCCTTGTGCTGTCTACCTACCGTTCGTTAGGCACAATGCAATATAGCACATGAAATGTTCGAATGTCAATGCATAGTTGATAGAAGTCACTGCCGAACTTGGGGGACTCAAGGTAGATTGAGAATGGTAGATGAAGAAAGGAGCGTGAATGGGTATAGTGAACACTGGCCCACGTATTCAGCAAGAGAAAATAACGGTTGATCAAATGATTCGAATCGCTTGTCGAGGTAAACACCACCGTAAGGAAGAGCTATGTGATTCATGCCAGCAATTGCTTCAGTACGCACATGTGCGGCTCAATCATTGTCGCTTCGGAGAACAGAAGAGCACCTGCGGCGCATGTTCTGTGCACTGCTATAAGCCGGCAAAGCGCGAGGAGATTCGAGCGGTCATGCGGTATGCGGGACCTCGCATGGTGCTGCATCATCCGATGGCGCTCTTACGCCATACGATCCATGGATTGATGCGCATGCGTAAGAAGTAATTCCCTTCCATCCGCCTACAGCATGGGGTATAGTATTAATGCAATGGCACAACCCCATGGAAAGAGGAATTGAAATGAATCGCATATTGAAACTGCTTATCTTCATCCTCGTATGCGTGATGTTCGTGTACTCGAGCATCGGTTTATTCGGCTATACCGTACCTGCTGCAGTCAGTATTTCCACCTCGCTTACGGTAATATTTATCGGGCTAATTATTTTTATGGAGAATCGGCATCCTTCAAGCACGATGGCATGGATTTTGCTACTAGCATTATTGCCGGTTGTTGGATTTGTTTTTTATTTGATCTTTGGCCAGACGTATCGAAGCAAACGGCGCAAATATGTTGAGAAGGGGATGCAAAATCAAGAAGCCTATCAGCATTACAAACAACAAATTCTTCGCAATGAAGAAGAAATCAAAGATTACTGCGAGAATCAGCAGAAGATGTTTCGGTTATCTCTAAAGCTCGCTAAGAGCACGATTTCGTTCTCAGGCAGCAGCACCGAGGTACTCACGAATGGGAAGAAAACATTCGATGCGCTTATTCGGGAGCTGGAGCTCGCGCAGCATCACATCCATATGGAATATTACATTTTTCGAAATGACCACATTGGAACGCAGATTAAAGATATTCTCGTTCAGAAGGCGAGAGCAGGGGTAGAGGTTCGTTTCCTGTACGATGCGGTGGGGAGCTATCAACTGCCGTCATCTTTTCTCCAAGAAATGCGGAATGCGGGAATCGAAGTGATGTCCTTTATGCCGGTGAAGTTCCCGACCTTCTCGAATAAGCTGAACTACCGCAATCATCGTAAAATCGTGGTCATTGACGGGAATGTCGGATTTATGGGCGGATTAAATGTGGGAGACGAATATTTAAGCCGCAGCAAGACGTACGGATTCTGGCGGGATACGCATATGATAATTAAGGGGCAAGCGGTCCGATCGCTGCAGATTATTTTCATGCAGGACTGGCAGTACATGACCGGCAAGTCGTTCATGCTGCCAGAGTACTTCTCCCCTGCGGAGGTGGAGAGCACGCCTGGTGCGGTGCAGATTATTCCGAGCGGCCCGGATAGTGAATGGACGACGATGAAGAGCTTGTTCTTCTCCATGATCACATCGGCGAAGGAGTCCATCTGGATGGCGACACCATATTTTATCCCTGATGAAGATATATTAAGTGCATTGCGGATCGCCGCGTTGTCAGGGATCGAAGTGCGTATTCTTTTCCCAGCCAAACCAGATAAATGGCTTCCGTTCCTTGCTTCACATTCGTATTTCAGTGGATTAATTGATGCGGGTGTCGAAATTTATGAATATGAACGCGGTTTCTTGCATTCCAAATTAATGATTATTGATGGTGAGACGGCATCCATTGGTACGGCGAATATGGATATGCGCAGCTTTCATTTGAACTACGAAGTGAATGCGCTCTTAGTGCGTACAGCAAGTGTGCAGCGGATGGTGCAGGATTTTGAACGTGATATGACGTTTGCAAGCCGTATTGACTCGAAGAAATTCGCGAATAAGAAGGTGGTTGTCCGTTTCCTGGAGTCGGCCGCAAGGCTGTTCTCTCCGTTGCTATAAGTTAACAGGGGTATGGCGGGCAGATTGAGTTACTTTAATAGGAAGAAGGGGTGAGCGGGATCATGAAATATAACAGCGTATTCGATATTATCGGGCCGATTATGGTCGGTCCTTCGAGTTCCCATACCGCGGGTGCGGCGATCATCGGTCGTCTGGCTCGCAGTGTGTTCGGAAGAGAGCCGAAGCGGGCGGATATTCATTTGTACGGCTCTTTTGCAGAGACCTATCGCGGGCATGCGACGGATGTGGCCATTGTAGGTGGGCTGCTTGATTTCGATACGAACGATGAGCGTATTCCGAACTCGTTACAGCTGGCGAAGGAAGCGGGACTTGTTGTTGAATTTCATAAAGAAGAGGCGGTCCCGGAGCATCCGAACACGACGAAAATTCGCTTGGAAGATGAGCGGGGATCCCTTGAGGTCATTGGCATATCGATCGGTGGCGGCAAAGTAGAGATTACGGAATTGAACGGCTTCAAGCTGCGGCTGAACGGGATGTATCCGGCGATTCTTGTGCTGCATGATGATCGATATGGCGTGATCTCAGGTGTGACGAATATTCTGACACAGCATCGTGTGAATATTGGGCATATGGAAGTATCGCGGAAGGAAAAAGGCCAAATGGCGCTCATGGTCATCGAAGTGGATCAGAATTTGGAGGATGCCATTCTGGATGAGATTCGGAAGCTAGATCATGTGACCCAAGTGACGCGGATGAGCCCATAACGGGATTGAGAAATAGAGGCAATAAGGAAAGTAACATTTGAATGAGGGGAGTCGAAGGGACATGTTCCGAAATGTAGCAGAGCTCGTAGAAAAGGCACAAAGTCAAGGCATTTCGATTGCAGAGGTCATGATTCAACAGGAGATGGAGTTCGCGGAGCTCAGCCGCGAAGCCGTCGTCGCTCGCATGGAGCGTAATTTGGATGTCATGGAACAAGCCGTCGATAAAGGGCTGGCAGGCGTACAATCCTTGTCTGGATTGACGGGTGGGGACGCTGTCCTTATGCAGCAATACATTGCAAAGGGGAAGACCTTATCCGGGCCATTCATCCTCGATGCGGTATCGAAGGCGGTCGCGACGAATGAAGTGAATGCGGCGATGGGGATGATCTGTGCGACGCCAACGGCAGGTTCGGCAGGTGTCGTGCCGGGAACATTGTTCGCTGTTCGGGAGACACTAAAGCCGACGCGTGAGCAAATGGTTCATTTCTTGTTCACGGCAGGGGCATTCGGCTTCGTAATCGCGAATAACGCGTCCGTATCGGGTGCGGCAGGCGGTTGTCAGGCGGAAGTAGGCTCTGCGACAGGGATGGCCGCAGCAGCGCTTGTGGAACTGTCAGGCGGAACGCCGGAGCAGTCTGCACATGGAATGGCCATTGCATTGAAGAATTTGCTCGGACTCGTGTGCGATCCTGTAGCAGGACTCGTCGAAGTGCCCTGCGTGAAGCGGAACGCAATGGGGGCAGCCGTCGCGATGGTTGCGGCAGATATGTCGCTTGCAGGCATCAAGAGCCGTATCCCGGCTGATGAAGTCATTGAAGCGATGTACCGCATCGGACAAGGTATGCCAAGCGCGCTTCGCGAGACGGCTCGCGGCGGATTAGCTGCGACACCGACAGGCAAGAAGCTGGCTGAACAGATATTTGGCGAGAAGCAGTAAAAAGGGAGCCGCTGTTCGTTTCAATGGGGCCGATAGGGTAAGGTGAGAATGAAGCAAGCCCCTTGTCCATACCGGCTCTTCACTTCAATCTGGCCATGATGCAATTCGATGAGCTTGGACACAATCGACAGACCAAGTCCGCTGCCGCCGTGCTGGCGGGATCTGGATTTCTCCACACGGTATAGCCGGTCGAAGAGGTAGGGAAGCTCGACTTCTGGAATGCCGATGCCCGTGTCTTGAATGGATATCCGGCATTGCTCCGTACCTGGCTCGATTGACGCTGTAATAGAACCTTGATCGGTATAACGAATGGCATTGTCGAGTAGATTCATCAGGATCTGCTCTAGACGTCCTTCATCGCCCCAGATTTGGATGACGGATGCTGGTGTCTGCAAGCAAAGTTCAATGCCTTTCTGGGAAGCATTCAGAGATACATTCGAGAGAACGCGTTCCATTAATGGGACGAAGTTCAAAGTTTCGGGTTCCAGACGGATCTGGCCGTCCTCCAGCTTCGATAATTCGAACAGATCATTAATTAATCGATTTAATCGCTTCGCTTCATGATGGATAATCATGAGGTATTGCTGTTCTTCCTCCTCGCTCTCATAGAGCCTCTCCGCAACGACCCGTGCATAACCCTCTAAATAAGTAATTGGGGTCTTCAAATCATGTGATATATTCGCAAAAAACTCACTCCGCGTATTCTGATACCGCTCCAAATCCCGTGCCATATCATTGATCGATGCGGCAAGCGCACCGATTTCGTCTTTGGAGCTGACCGTTACGCGCGTGTCCAAGTGACCGATCGCAATATTGCGCGTCGCGGTCACCATCTGTTGTATGGGCTTCGTTAATTTGCGTGATAGAACAAACGAGAAGGCTAGACCGATCACCATGCCAACGATACATAGAATCAGTAGCAGTTGTCGGATGTTATGGAGGAACGCAACAATCGGTGCGAGGGAGGCAGTCATAATGACACTTCCTTGGAAGATGTCGCGATCCATTAATGGCAGTCCTGAGATGATAAAGCCTTGGCCTGCCGCAGTCGTAATCTCGGTATCGATAGATTGGCCCTTCTGTAGCACCTGCAGCATGGAAGGCGTTAGATATTGTTCCAGCGGCTGCTCCATGTTGGAAGATCGGCTAGCAATTGCGCCAGTCGCATCGAGCACGTGAATGCCGACCTTGGAGAATTCGGCCATCGTTGTGATGGCATCAGGATTGATGCCATGCTGCGTATTTGCCATTTTCAGAAAATGGGCCGCAAGCTCCATATTCTCCTCATGGGATTTCTGGATATAGAATTTCGTAATGACGCGATCTGTCACAAAGCCAAGCAGGGCGAACACGAGCAGGAAGATGGAGAGCATTGTAACGCCGAGTTTTATATCTACACGATTCCACTTCACCTTAGTGTCCTCCTGATTGGAATTTGTACCCTACACCCCATGCCGTCTGTATGGGTGAGAATGATAAATTTGCACGGTGCGCTTTTTCACGGATGTTCTTCACATGGTTATCGACCGATCGAACATCCCCGTTGTAATCGAAGCTCCAGAGCTGTTCGACGATATGGTCGCGCGTAAAGACCCGATGCGGATTCGAGGCAAGCAGATATAGAATATCGTATTCTTTGGGCGTGAAATCGACGAGCTGGTTCTGAATATGAATCTCACGGCGGTCAGGGTAGATCGTCATGTCTTCAAAAGACAGCGGCCGTGTGATCAGTGAAGGCGTTGGTATATTCAACTGCTGTACGCGGCGGAGCAATGCACCTACGCGGGCGACGAGCTCGCCTGGATCAAATGGTTTGATTAGATAGTCATCTGCACCGAGATTGAGCCCTGTAATCCGATCCTTGGTCTCACTACGTGCGGTAAGCATCAGGATCGGCAGGGTTTGAATGCGGCGGATTTCGGTACATACCGCATAGCCATCCATTTCCGGCATCATAATATCGAGAATGACGAGATCGATCGGCTGCCGGTTCAGCCATTGCAGTGCCTCGATTCCATTCTGAGCTTCATAAATGAGATAACCTTGTCTCTTGAGATAAATCCGTATTAAATTACGCATTTGGGGTTCGTCGTCGACGACGAGGATATGGTTAGCGGTCATTCGCTTCAACCTCCATTCATGAGCTCCCTCTCCATTATAACGAGGAAATATGTACATTTTGTATGTGATCTACATCATTTACACATAATTGTTCGATATAATCCGACTCAGAAATGAACGAAGGAGATGAAATGATGAAGGGAACATATAAGCTTGGTATGCTGCTCGTGATCGGCACGCTTGCGGTTCTGCTTGCGGGCTGTAAGGATCAGAGCACCGAAGTGACAGCACCTGTAGAGGTATCCAGCAATAAGACCATTACATTGACGGCGCAGGCAAGCACGCTGGAGGTGAAGGATGGGGTGAAGCTTCCGGTCTGGACCTACAACAATCAAGTACCGGGGCCGCAGATCCGTGCTAAAGTTGGCGATACGATTCATGTCACGTTGAAGAATGAACTGGATGTGCCTGTATCGATACACTGGCACGGCTATCCGGTGCCGAATGAGATGGACGGTATTCCAGGTGTGACGCAGGATGCCGTAGTCCCTGGCAAGAGCTTCACGTATTCTTTCAAAGCGACGGTTCCCGGAACCTATTGGTACCACTCCCATCAGGACAGTGTGAATCAAGTGGATAAAGGACTGTATGGCACCCTGATCGTAGAGGATCCGAAGGAGAAGTACGACCGGGATTATACACTCGTATTGGATGAATGGGTCAATGACGGAAAGTCAGAGACAGACAGCAATGACATGGCAGGTATGGACCATGGGAATATGGATATGTCGGGCATGAGTGAAGGCGGCATGGAAGGCATGGATCATTCGCAGATGGGAAGCGATTCGAAGGGTTCTGAGGATTCATCGATGGCGGGTATGGCCGGGATGGACCATGACATGAGTATGTACAATATATATACGGTTAACGGGAAAGCCGGGGCGAGTATACCTGCACTTGAGGTGAAGCAAGGGGAGCGCGTCCGTGTCCGGTTCGTTAACGCGGGCTACATTGAACATAAAATGCATCTGCAAGGCCATGATTTCAAAGTCATTGCGACAGATGGGCAGCCGATTATGAATCCCGCGTTGATCCGCGACCAGCTCCTGGCGATCGCACCTGGCGAACGATATGATGTGGAGTTTATAGCGGATCAGTCCGGTAATGTGCTCATTGATGAGCATGGGGTGGATGCGCGGTCTGACAATATGCGTGTCGCGATTGCCTATGAGGGAAATAAGGGTAAGACTTCACCGTCTGATGCTTCGCAATCCTTTCCCGTATTTGATCTGACGAAGTATGGCGAGAAGCGTGATGCCGCGGCGAAGCTATCGCTGAATACAGCTTTTACACAGGAATTAACCCTGCGTCTGAACACGGCGATGAAGGGTGGGAAGATGGTCTATATGATCAATGATAAAGTGTTTCCAGACACGGATCCGATTCCGGTAAAGTCGGGGGACAAGGTAAAAGTAACGTTGATGAATGAATCCAAGACCGATGACCATCCGATGCATCTGCACGGTCACTTTTTCCAAGTGCTCAGCAAAGACGGCAAGCCTATTGAGGGATCCGATCTCGTAAAAGATACGTTAAACCTGAAGCCGGGAGAGCAATATGTGATTGCATTTGAGGCGGATAATCCGGGAGAGTGGATGTTCCATTGCCATGATCTGCACCATGCTTCCGCAGGAATGGTAACCGAGGTGAACTATTCGGATTATAAGAAGGCGTACGTACCAGACCCGAGTGTAGGGAATATGCCGGAATAAGATATATGAAAAAAAACACCCTCTTGCGACATGATCACTTGTAGATAAGGGATCAAGACGCAGAGGGTGTTTGTTGTTATTGAAGAGTTAGTAGCAGTAAAACGGCGGTTTATGTTGGATTTTGTCCAAGATAAGACGCTGAATTGCGGCTATTGTTCCTCTATATTGTATTTGTGTAGGATAGAAGCTTTATATCGCCACATGTTCCACTTATACTGCCTAAAGTTCGTGCAAAAATACAGGATAGCGCGCTATTGGAGGATAATAACCCCTTAGTTAATGTAAATATCCATGATAGCGGGTGCTCGAAGTTAGACGTGTAATCTATCTTCTGCCGCGCCCGCTGTTGCCACCACGACTACCGCGGCCTGAATCTTGGCGTCCGCCACGTCCCGCTGGTTGTGTAGAGCGACTACTGCTGCGCTCACCGCGCCCTGCGGATTGCGCCGCGCGCCCGAAGTCGCGCTCACCGCGCCCCGCGGATTGCGCCGCGCGCCCGAAGTCGCGCTCGCCGCGCCCTGCGGATTGCGCCGCGCGCCCGAAGTCGCGCTCGCCGCGCCCTGCGGATTGCGCCGCGCGCCCGAAGTCGCGCTCGCCGCGCCCCGCGGATTGCGCCGCGCGCCCGAAGTCGCGCTCGCCGCGTCCGGCAGATTGAGCCGCGCGTCCGAAGTCGCGCTCACCGCGTCCCGCGGATTGAGTCGCGCGCCCGAAGTCGCGCTCACCGCGTCCCGCGGGTTGAGCCGCGCGCCCGAAGTCGCGCTCACCGCGTCCCGCGGGTTGAGCCGCGCGCCCGAAGTCGCGCTCGCCGCGTCCCGCGGATTGCGCTGCGCGCCCGCCGCTGCGCTCCTCGCGCTGTGCGCCACGGCCTGCTGCGCTGCCGCGGGAAGCCCCGCGCTCGCTGTTGCGCCCTGCGCCTCGACGCTCACCACCACCACCACGACCCGCCTTCGGCGCGTCCGTGCGGTTCTGGCGTCCCGCTTTGGCTAGGGATGCCTTCGCGTCGCCCGTGCGCTCAAGCCCTGCGGCACCGAGCTGGCGCTTCGGCAGCGTCATGCGGATGCCGCGCTCGATGACTTCTAGCGCTCCGCGATCATGCGATGTCACGAATGTAATCGCGGTACCTGTATTCCCGGCACGGCCTGTCCGTCCAATGCGGTGAATGTAGAGCTCAGCGTCAGCCGGGATATCATAGTTGAAGACATGCGTGACGCCTTCGATATCAAGGCCGCGTGCAGCCATATCTGTCGCGACGAGGATTTGCAGCTTCGCTTCACGGAATTTCTTCATGACCTGTTCACGCTTCGCTTGCGTCAGGTCACCGTGAAGTTCGTCCGATGCGTATCCTTGCTCTTGCAGCTCTTGATTCAGCTTGCTCGCCCGGCGCTTGGTCCGGCAGAACACGACAGCTAGATACGGATGCTGCTGCTCGATCAAGGTGCAGAGGTCGTTGAATTTCGAGCGATCCGACACCTGCATCGCAATTTGAGTAATTTCCGTTAATGTAACTTGTTTCGCTTCCACTTTCACATGGTGCGGCTGCTTCATATAAGCTTGTGCTAATTGACGCACTTGCTGCGGCATCGTCGCAGAGAAGAGTAATGTCTGACGACGTGTAGGCGTCTGAACAATAATATCCTGAACATCCGTCAAGAAGCCCATGTGCAGCATTTGGTCCGCTTCATCCAGGACGAGCATTTTCAGCTTGCCGAGCGTGATCGAACCGCGGCGAAGATGGTCGAGCAATCGCCCAGGCGTTGCTACAACGATGTGGACAGCGCCTTCAAGCTTACGCAGCTGTCGTTCAACATCTTGTCCACCGTAAGCTGCGAGGACGCGTGCACCTACGACGGGAGCAAGCTTTTTCAGCTCCGATGTGATCTGGATAGCAAGCTCACGCGTCGGTGTCAGGATAAGCCCTTGTACACCGTCATTATTTACATTAATACGCTCGAGCATTGGCAATACGAATGCGAGCGTCTTCCCCGTACCTGTCTGCGCTTCGGCGATGACATCATGTTCATTTTGTATAAATGGAATGGACTCTTCTTGAATAGGTGTCGGGGATGAGATCCCGAGCTCCTGCAGCTTCAGGACGAGTTCCGTTCGAAGGCCTAATTTGTTAAATGGTTTTGTCATGAGATTGATGAGCTCCCTTATCATAAATTCCTGTTGCTATTGTAACATGCGCGGCGTCTTAAGCAAGCAGCGGCGGCATCTTCCGTTTTCTTGTTACCGCGGTACAGCATATATCCTTTACTGTGGTTGGGTGGATTTGGTATGTATTGTTTTCCAGTTATCTATTGACTATTATCATTGAATCAGGGCATACTGTGAAAACATTCTCATAGAAGAAGTTCATAAGCTAACTTCGTTTCATCCGAACTAAGTAATTGCATATGAGGTAGTTTACTGCAAAATCGATAAGGTACAAGTATGATAATTATTTGAACCATATCATATGAAGGAATTAATGAATCAAGCAGTGTTTTCCCACACTACATCTTAGATTACACAATAAGGGGTTATTTATGTCAAAGAAGTCACAGCAGCGCAACAACACGGATCAATTCTCATCTTTTGGTTTCATTATGGCTGCAATCGGCAGCGCCGTAGGTATCGGGAACATGTGGAAATTTCCCTATCTTACCGGGAGTAACGGAGGGGGAGCCTTCCTCTTTGTCTTTATCATTTGTTTAGTCTTGGTAGGTATTCCGATTCTACTCGCAGAGCTATCTTTGGGTCGTGCAGGTCGCGGCGATGCGATGACTTGTTTTCAAGTATTGGCGGTTAAGCAGCGCAAGTTGTGGGCTAGCTTTGGGCTGTTATCCATCATCGCGGCATTTATGATCTATTCGTTCTATATTGTTGTTACGGGTTGGACGTTCAACTATGCGGTAGTATCATTCTCCGGTGCGTTATATCGTCAACCGGATTTTGCTGCGTATTTTAAGGAGTTCTCAGGAGGGGGCTGGCCTCTCTTCTATATGATCGTGACCGTCGTGATTGCGGCTCGCGTGCTGATGAAAGGCGTGTCCAAGGGGATTGAACTGTTCAATAAAATTCTGATTCCCGTCCTAGGCGTCTTACTTGTTGTATTAATGGGGGTATCCTTAACGCTTCCTGGTGCAAAAGCAGGCGTTGAGTTTTTCCTAAAACCTGATTTCTCGGAGCTATCGATTCAATCGACGCTCGTCGCACTTGGACAAGCGTTCTTCTCGTTATCACTAGGGATGGGGGCGATGGTCACGTACGGCGCTTATGTGGAGAAAGATCAATCGCTAGGCAAAGCAACGCTCGCCGTGAGTGTCGGGAACATTATCTATGCGGTTATCGCGGGACTTATTATCTTCCCGATGACCTTCTCGTATGGACTCGAGCCTACGGCAGGCCCAGGGCTGATCTTCGTTGCATTGCCAGCGGCTTTTGCGAATATGCCATTTGGACATATGCTCGGCGGTTTGTTCTTCCTGCTTATCGCATTCGCAGCGTTGACATCCTGCGTATCCGTTCTGGAGGTTATTATTGCGTTCGTCATCAAGCATTTAGGTTGGACACGTCGTCGTGCCGTCACCGTGCTGTCCTGCTTATCAGCGATTCTTGCGATTCCGATCTCCCTATCCGTCGGTGGTCCTATCGCGGAATGGAAGTTATTCGGCTTCAATCTGTTCGATTTGTTCGATTATATAGCATCGAATATATTCCTGCCGATTGCCGGGTTAGGGGTTACATTATTCATTGGTTATATCACCAAAGCTGGGGCGCAAGAAGCGAACCTGCAGCCGGGAATGAACAAGGTATGGCTCACCTTACTGCGTTATGTGGTCCCCGTCTTCGTGGTCCTTATCTTCCTGTATTCCACAGGGCTTATTGCATAATACTTCACGACAACTCGTGCAGACAGGAGAAATTGCATTTATTATGGCGAACAACAGAACAGCGCTTGAGACAAAACAAGCCACAGATCAATTCAGTAGTGCCGGCTTTATTCTAGCTGCGATCGGCAGTTCCGTCGGCCTTGGAAACATGTGGATGTTCCCTTATATTACGGGACAGAACGGAGGCGGAGCTTTTGTTCTCCTCTTTTTCTTATGTCTCCTCGTCGTCGGGATGCCTGTCTTGTTGGCAGAGCTTGCGATTGGGCGGGGTGGGCGCGGGGATGCAGCTTCCTCATTCCGTAATCTAACCACACGCAGAATATGGCATAAGAGCGGAATTTTCCTTGTTATCGGCGCATTCTTGTTATTTACGTTCTATAGTGTCGTTGCCGGTTGGACGCTGCAGTATACGCTGCAATCGTTTGTTGGTGATCTCTATTCGAATCCGAATTACACGGAGACATTTGCGCAATATACGAGCGGATGGATGCCAATATTCTGGCAGATTATAATTTTCATCATTACAGGCTGGATTGTAGCCAAAGGGATCTCCGGCGGGATTGAGAAGTTCAATAAAATCGTACTTCCAGCACTATTGATCATCTTAGTCGTTCTTATGGTGCGCGCGTTATTTTTACCTGGTGCAGGGGAAGGGGTTTCTTTCTTCTTGAAGCCCGATTTCTCGGAATTGACGGTGGATTCCTTACTGCAAGCACTGGGTCAAGCGTTCTTCTCGCTCTCACTTGGGGTCGGGGGGATGATGACGTACGGTGCTTATGTGGAGAAGAATCAGTCGCTCAGTCAAGCAACCGTAGCGATTACGGGGGGCAGTGTGGTGTATGCGTTGATTGCCGGACTCATTATTTTTCCGACCACCTTCTCCTTCGGCATTGCGCCAAGCTCAGGGCCAGGACTTGTGTTTATCGCGCTTCCTGCTGCGTTCTCATCGATGCCTTTCGGGCACATGTTCGGGGCCTTCTTCTTCATTCTGCTCGCCATTGCGGCGTTGACTTCAGCAATTTCGATGGTTGAGGTACCCGTTGCATATTGTATGAATCGTTGGCAGTGGAGCCGGAAGAAAGCAGCCACGCTTGTACTAATTGTTTGTTATGTGTTTGCGTTACCCTGTGTTCTCTCCGCAGGCGGTGTGCTTAGTTCTTATACGTTAGGCGGCAAAAATGTCTTTGACTGGATGAACTACATCACCTCGAATATTATGCTGCCGCTCGGCGGACTCATGATTACGATCTTTGTCGGTTACGTATGGACGAGGTCGGTGGAAGAGGCAGGGCTTAGCTCGGGATGGTTCAAAGCTTGGATTTTCACACTGCGGTATATTGCTCCATTATTAATTATATTGATCTTGTTATCATCGATTGGTCTATTGAAATAAAGCGAGAACCGAGTAGCGTCTACAGCCCTTTTACGTGGTTAGAGTAGACGCCTTTTTTATGTGTATACATAGAGAATTCTAACGCATCTTGTTCAGATGAAATTAAGATTGAGTTAAACTGGGGGAAAATTTTTTTATGTATTTTCTTGCAACATTTTGTGGAACCCTCCCGTTAAGGAGTATGTATGCAAGAGCACATCATAGAAACATGGCCATGAAAAGAATGAAACACCAAGCAGCAACCATAAAATTTAGATGACAATGGAGGAATTACATCATGAACAAATTTTACAAAGTACTCGCTACGGCAACAATTCTAGCAATGGCAGCAGTCCCTGTGGCAAGCGCGCATCAATCGCAGCAAGTACCTAGCATTGCGGTATGCCCTCCAGGTCCAGTTGATCAAGCGGATCTGAAGAAAGATGTATCTATCTTGAATGCGAATGCGAAGAGCAACCAGAACAAACACGACAAAGAACATAACGAGAACAAAGAAAATAAAGAAAACAAACATAATGAAGATAAAGAACATAAAGAACATAAAGAACATAAAGAACATAAAGAAGATAAAGAACATAAAGAGCAAAGACAAGTTCTTGGTACAGTCGGCCAAATTACGAACTATACAAATAATCAGAACGGCAAGTACATAACAGTAGTCGGGAGAGGCGTTACGGCGAAAGATCAAAGCGATATGATTCTCGCGATCACAAAAGATACAAAGATTATTAATTCCAAGGGGAAAAAGGTTAGCATAGATTCCATCATCAAGGGTGGAAAAGCGGTAAAAGTATTCTATGGTCCAGTGATGACAAAGAGCTTGCCGCCAAGAGGCACGGCGATAACGGTAATCGAACAAGATCAAGCGATGAACGGTGTTATTGGTAAAGTTACGGAAGCGAAGAATAGCAAAGTCGTCGTGACAGGCAAGAACATTTATAATGGCAAAGAAGAGACGATTGTGCTTCAGCTTACAGGCCACACGCCAATCGTGGATCAAAACGGCAAGAAGATTGAGCGCAAAGACATTACAAAAGGTATGAGCATTGAAGCGTTCTACGGCCCGCATACAACAAAGAGCGTTCCTGCACAAGCGAAAGCGAGCTACATTATTGTGAATAAGGAGCAACAAGTGCAAGAGCTTGGAACAAGCGGCGTGATCGTGGAGAAGAATGACAGTCAAATCACGGTTGTAGGTACGCCTGCAGCGCAAGGTGGACAGAAGGAAATCAAGCTTAATGTGACTGATAACACAGTTATCGTGAATGAAAAAGGCGAGAAGCTGACGAAAGATACACTTAAAGCGAACCAAAACGTAGATGTCTTCTACGGACCAGCGATGACATTCAGCTTGCCACCAATGGGCAATGCAACGAAAATCGTTGTTAAAGGACAAGAATCGGTTAAAGCCGAGGGAACAATCGAGAAATCGGATTTTGCCAAAGGTTCGCAAATTTATCTGAACGTAAACTCGGATGACAACAAGGTGAATGATATTGTTCTAAATATCAACAAAGATACGAAAATCGTGAACCTTCATGGCAACCAAGTGGAATTGAAGCCAGGCATGAAAATTGTTGCTTTCCATTCTCAAATCATGACGATGTCGATTCCTGGAATCACAGATGCTAATATGATCGTTATTACTGAGGAACAACAAGTACAATTGCCAGGTACTGACGGCATCGTGACAGATGTGAACGGGGACCGCGTGACGGTTGTCGGCAATCCGCTTGAGCAAGGTGGACAACAACAAATTATTCTTACTGTCGATAAAGATACAGTGATCGTGAATGAAAAAGGCCAAGTGCTCAGCAAGGATGCTATCAAACCGAATGTAAGTGTCGAAGCAACGTATGGCCCAATCATGACGGCGAGCTTCCCAGCGATGTCGCATGCGAGCAAAATTGTTGTTAAAGGTCAGGAGACTGTAAAAATCGAAGGTACAATCATGAAGGATCGTACAAACGATAAGCAGCTCTATGTGAACGTGAAATCCGATAATGAAACGTCGAATGACGTGATTCTGAACGTTACAAAAGATACAAAAATCGTGAACATCCATGGCGGCGAAGCAAAATTGACACCAGGAACGAAGATCGTTGCGTACCACTCGCCAATCATGACGATGTCGCTACCAGGCATCACGAATGCGGAGTTGATCATCGTAACTGAAGCACAGCAAGAGCAATTGCCAGGTACAGACGGCATCGTGACAGATGTGAACGGAGATCGCGTGACGGTTGTCGGCAATCCGCTTGAGCAAGGTGGACAACAACAAATTATTCTTACTGTCGATAAAGATACTGTGATCGTGAACGAAAAAGGCCAAGTGCTTAGCAAGGATGCGATCAAACCGAATGTTAGTGTAGAAGCAACGTATGGCCCAATCATGACGATGAGCTTCCCAGCGATGTCGCATGCGAACAAAATTGTTGTTAAAGGTCATGAGACTGTGAAAATCGAAGGTACAATCATGAAAGATCGTACGAACGATAAGCAGCTGTATGTGAATGTGAAATCCGATAATGAATCGTCGAATGATGTGATTCTGAATATCACGAAAGAAACGAAAATCGTGAATATCCATGGCGGCGAAGCGAAATTAACGCCAGGAACGAAAATCGTAGCTTACCATTCGCCGATCATGACGAAATCTCTTCCAGGCATCACAAATGCAGAATTGATCATCGTTGTCTCTGAATAATCACTATCGTACAACAGAGCAGCCGCTCCCAGAAATGGGGCGGCTGTTTTTTGATGAGAAAATTGCTGAAGTGAGGGATTTCTTATAGGCGCTAATTCCACCAAGATATGTCAGGGAATGTTTAGTGATTATGTTATAATGATGAAAATGCATGGTTTATGAGGACGGGGAATATCATTTGATTTTTGTGCTGATTGTATTGTGGATTGCGTCTCTATTATTACTACTATCCGGCTGGCGCAATCGCTCGGCCCGCTGGCTGAGCAGCGTCGCATTCTGCGGTGGTTCGGGTGCCCTGGCATCCGTGCTGCAAGAAGTGATACGGCCTGTCGTATCGGTTCTTGGGGGAACAGCAACAACGGATGAAGGTCTCTATATCGCTATGACGGTCTTCTCGTTAATTAGCTATTATGGATTGCCCTACTGTTATGTAAGATTCGCGGGAACATACCATGGATTACCGCAACTGCAGCCGAAATGGCGCTCGCTCCATTGGCTCTTGCTATTACCTGTCGTAGGTATGTTCCTCATTCATCACTATTATCCACCAGATTATAACGTGCTTGTCTACTGGGCGGTACCTTATATTGTCATCGGGACAGTGCTTATTGTGCGTAAGCGCGGTGTCCAGCCGTGGGAGCAGCGTTCCCATCAGGTGACGATGATAGCGGTCGTTCCTGCTGTCTTATTCGCGATGGTGATGAATTATGTGATGCCGGCGCTTGGCATCTACGAGATGTGGCGGTATAACGTCTGGACGATCACACTTGCTTTTCTGATCTTCGTGACCGCTTTGTTCAAATCGGGCTTCCTTGGGGTCCAGCTCTATATTGAGCGCCGCCAAATGGATCGGACGCTCCGAGCGATTACTTCCGGGACAGCGATTCTAAATCATGCGATTAAGAATGATATTGGCAAAATCCAGCTCTACTGCGACAAGCTTATCTCTTCGCCAAACAAAGATTCTCAGGATGAGCTGAGGCAAGATGTGAAGGTGATAGCGCGTGCTGCGACACATATTCAGGAAATGGTGAGCCGTGTGCAGCATAATACACAGGATTTGGTCCTCAGACCGGAACCGGTACAACTTGAGACATTAATCTCGGAGACGATCGAGATGCTTCGTCCAAAGCTTACGCAATCGGGTATCGAGGTCAGCACGTCATGGGGCGATGATCAAGCGTTGATGGAACTTGTCATTGATCGCGCTCAAGTTCATGAGACACTACATAATATTATGATGAATGCCATTGAAGCGATGCTGCAAGGGGGCAAGCTGAGAATTCTACGGAATGAGACCAAGCGGTTGTGGATCGTAAGCATTGAAGATACAGGGGACGGTATTCCGAAGGAACATCTGGGCAAGGTGATGAACCCATTCTTCACGACGAAGGCAAGCAGCTCGAACAACTTTGGGCTGGGACTGGCTTACTGTTATCAAGTGATGAAGAAGCATGGCGGGACGATGCGAATCGAGAGCCGTCCATCGGGCGGAACAACAGTCTATTTACATTTTGCCAAAAATAAACGAGCAAGTCGGGAGGCTGGAGCATGACAATGATTCGCGTGCTCCTCGTGGAGGATGACGAGGATTGGAGAAGGGGGTTGTCCGCTTATGTCACGAAAGAGGCGGATATGGAGGTCATTGGTACGGCTGCAAACGCGGCTGATGCACGTACGCTTGCTCCAGCCTTGAACCCGGATGTCATCCTCATGGATATCATGCTGGTTGATTCGATGGAGGGGATTGCATTAACCGCCGAAATTAGTGCGTTGTGTGAGGCGAAAATTATTATGCTCTCGTCGTTGACGGAGAAGCAGGTGATCTTCGATGCGTTCAAAGCGGGGGCGGTTAATTATCTGGTGAAGTCCGACTTTGGGGCGATTCCTGGGGCGATACGTGAGGCTTATCGTGAGAGTTCGCCGATTGACGCGCAGGTTGCCGAGCAAATCCGAGAGGAGTTCCGCCGCTTGAAGCAGATGGAACAAGAGTATGAGGCGAAGAAGCTGAAGGATCTGATCACGCCGGCCGAAATTCAAGTCTTGTCGATGATCGACCAAGGTTATACGCAGACACAAATCGCCGATAAATTCGTGATCTCCATTCGTACCGTGAAAAATCACGTAAGCCATATTCTGAAGAAGCTGCCAGGCAAGAGCAGTAAAGAAGCGGCTAAGAAGGCGAAGGACATGGGCTTGTTTTAGGTAAAGGAGTACCTGCTTGATGTAAGAGCAGGTACTCTTTTTCATGTATGCAATGAATAGTGGATCGGGGAGGGTATCTCTTTCCAGTCGATTCTTGTCCGCCCTTTGCGATGATTGGAATAGTCGGTGGCAAAGGGCTCCCAAAGATCGAACGCAGGCTCTTCCAAGAGACACCCTCCTCCTACGGGTTATTCATTGAACAGGCCATGATGCCCGTACCTACCCTTAAATCAGGGCAGGTACGGGATGGGGATTAGCGGGATTTACGGTTGCTGCGAGTGCTTTTACGAACGGCTTTAGTACGGGCACGCATGCCACAGTGTACGTCTGATTCGGTGACGTGGCAGAAATGTTGCGGGACAGGGATCGTGTGATGTTGGTTAACGACATTGACTGGATGAACGATCGGTTGTGTTGCTGTGTGGTACTTGTTGTTAACAACCGTTTGCGTTGGAGCTACAATCGCTGGCAATGTGGATGGTTGCATAGGCATAGGCATAGGCATAGGCTGCATTGCGTAAGGGCTAACATTCGATGGACCCATGTTAGATGGACCCATGTTGGATGGACCCATGTTCGACGGGCCTACGTTCGCAGGACTAACATTAGAAGGATATCCCATTGGTTTCATGTTGCTTCCACAATTACGTTTCATTTTTAAATTCATCTCCTTTAGCCGAATTAATATACAATACGTAATACGCCTCCGCCCTGCTTGTTCATTTGCCCCTGGTATAACAGTTTATTTTTTGTGGTGAAGGTACTATAAGAAGATGGTACTATTCGTTATCGGATTCCAAGCTACAATGGAATTATGACCAGGTCATAAAGTTCCAGGTGAGGAGAGGGTAACGGATGATTCATCGAATAGAGCGGAACTGGCCGACATTGCTCGGCGCAATATTCATATTCATTGCATTAATCACATTGCTCAAATATTCCATTGATCTCGACTTCATTCATGATTCGACGAAGATTGGCGCAGGTATTCTGGCGGGGTGCGGACTGGTCGTGGCAGGTCTTCGTGGGGCCCTGCGTTCTAACACGGTCATCAGTGAGGTGTTTACGGGACTCGGTATCGCACTGCTCTATATGACCTGCTCCTTCGCAGGTGTCTATTATAGTCTGTGGGACTCGATGGTTGTCTTGTTATCCATGCTCGCAATCACCGTTGGTACATGTACCTATGCAGTTCGGTTCAACTCTCGACTCTTGATGTCCATTGGGCTGGTCGGAGCGATTTTGTCACCTATTGTCATGCAGCCGGTGACGGATCAAGTATTCTCGTTGTTCCTCTATCTGCTCGTTATTAACTCAGCATTCTGGTATATCAGCGTCATGAAGAAGTGGCTCGAGCTTCGGTTAGTTAGCTTTATTGGCACATGGATTCTCTATGCCGTGTATTTCATCTTGTTCCATCCGGACGTCGATAGGTTCTGGAGTAAGCCTTTTTTATATGCTCTTGCCGCATACGGCTTTTATTTCATCGCCATGTTCATCGCTTCGTATAAGGAACAGCTGAAATTCAATGGCTTGCATGTGTACTTGGGAATTGCAAACGCAGTGATCTTCGGGTTATGGTCGCTCGTGCTGGTTCGAGGCTTCGTGTCATTCGCGGTACCTATGTTCGTGATGGGTGTTCTGTACATTGCAGCGGCCATTGTGGTGCAGCGGCTTGTAAAGGTATGGAGTATGCCAGTCATGACGAAGCTTTTTGGCGGATTGCTGCTTGTCATTATTGCAACATCGCAATTCGGCAAAGGATGGGAATATAAACCGCTGATTAGCGTCTATCTCTGGGTCTTCATTGCCGCAACTGTACTGGTTACTGCGAAATGGTGCGCGATAGAGGGGCTTAAATACGCAAGCGTGACGATCTGGGCTTCCATTGGTCTCTATTGGTACGTTGTCACGTGGAGTACGCCGCGCGGGGAATGGTTCGGTGTATTCATCCCTTTTCTGAACTGGGGAGCAGTTGCATGGATGCTGCTTGCTTTATTCGGCTTCTATATGTCGCTTCATTTGGATGTGAAGGGGTTAAGTTCGTGGGGACAAAAAATGATGTCAACGGTATTGTCCCTTATGAGCCATTTTATTGTAGGGGGCTTGCTAACGGTCCAAGTTCAGACGTTATTCGAAGTGTACGAATTCCGGGGTGTGGGATTAACATTATCGATCTCATGGGCACTCTACTCCTTGCTCTTGTTCCTCTGGGGAGCGTACAGTAATCAATGGTTCTTCCGGATTTTCGGTACGGCTGTGCTCTTGCTTGTTGCTGCAAAAACGATGATTATCGACCTTGCTGAACAAGCGACGATTTACAAAGTGGTCGTGTTCCTTGTGTTAGGGGGAATCTGCTTCATGATCTCCTACATTAATTCCAAGTGGAACCCTCCGCAAGTGCCAACAACGCCTGCTCAGCCGCAACCAGAAGAATTGAATTGGGAAGATGATCTATAAATTCATACGCCAAAAAACAAAGTGCCAAGGTCACTTAAGACGCGGGCACTTTGTTTTTTTGAATGCAGGACTAGCCGAACAGGGTTAATCCGTTTTCTTCTTCTTCCCTGTGTTGAAAGGTGTGACCGACTTGGCTCCTTCAATCGTATCATTGACGAAGGCCATGTCTTGATTTTTGGCTTTCATGTTCGTGGTACCGGTATAATTGCCCTTGTGTGTTTTATTTTCCATTGTGCGCTTCACCCCGGTTATGAGATAGTTAAGACGATACAGTTAAAGTCTAGCCAATGACTAGGCTTTTTATGTGTTTGTGGTTATAATGATAAAGATATTTTAGACGAATATGTTATAATGATTAGATGAACCTTGAAGGAGTTGCGAATAGATATGGCATTGAAAGCGGGAATCGTTGGTTTGCCGAACGTAGGTAAATCGACTTTGTTTAATGCAATTACACAAGCAGGTGCGGAATCAGCGAACTATCCTTTCTGTACGATTGATCCGAACGTGGGCGTCGTTGAAGTACCGGATGAGCGCCTAGATAAATTGACAGAGTTGGTTACACCGAATAAGACGGTACCTACAGCATTCGAATTTATCGATATCGCTGGTATTGTGCGCGGTGCGAGCAAAGGGGAAGGACTAGGGAACAAGTTCCTTGCACATATCCGTGAAGTCGATGCGATCGTACATGTGGTGCGCTGCTTCGTAGATGAGAACATCACGCATGTCGACGGCAAAGTTGATCCAATCAGCGACATTCAGACGATCAACTTGGAGCTCGTGCTTGCGGATCTTGAGAGCGTTGAGAAGCGTATCGAACGTTCCAAGAAGAATATGAAGGGCGGTAACAAGCAGTACGCAGCCGAAGTGGAAGTGCTGGAGAAGGTAAAAGAAGCTCTCTATGCAGACATGCCTGCCCGCAGCGTGGAATTAACGGATGATGAGAAATTGGTGATTCGTGATCTTCACTTGCTTACGATGAAGCCTGTTCTATATGCGGCAAATGTGAGTGAAGATGGCGTCACAAGTGCTGACGACAATGAATATGTTATCAAAGTAAAGGAATTCGCAGCGGCCGAGAATGCAGAAGTCGTGCCGATCAGCGCCAAAGTAGAGGCGGAGATTGCAGAACTTGAAGGCGAAGACAAAGCGATGTTCCTCGAAGAATTGGGTCTTGAGGAATCTGGTTTGAACCGTCTTATCAAAGCGGCTTACCGTCTACTTGGATTGTATACGTATTTTACAGCGGGAGTACAGGAAGTTCGTGCTTGGACGATTCGTAAAGGGATGAAAGCACCGCAAGCGGCAGGTGTCATTCATAGTGACTTCGAACGCGGCTTCATCCGTGCAGAGGTTGTATCCTATGATGATCTCGTTGCAGCAGGTTCGATGAACGTTGCGAAAGAACGCGGACAGCTTCGTCTCGAAGGTAAAGAGTATGTTGTTAAAGACGGCGATGTTATGCATTTCCGGTTTAACGTATAGAACTTGTATACCTTTTCTAAGGCTGGGGGCAGATGCCCTCAGCCTCCTCACTATTTGGGGACGCCTCAAGGGACGAAGTAGCTGCGTAAGATCAGGTAGTCGATGGAGAGGGATTGGAATTTCTGACCTTCAGGGCTATTCGGATCATAGGGATTGGACTGCGGCAGTATCCCCAGCCAGACGTAGGATTCGTTACTCTTCAGCACTGTCCCTGGGATCGGCCCATCTTCGGCACGCAGCTTCTGATAAGCTTTGCGAGAAAGGCGTGTGATGGTTAATAAAGGCGCTTCTTTTTGGGTGAACTTACCACCCGGTGAGAAGACGAATACCGTCTCCCATTCCGCTGTTGGAATTTCTTTTCCTCTACGCTCGATCGCAATGAAATTATTTTTCCATTTGGTAGGTAAATTAAATTTGAACTGACATTGTTCACTATGAAATACATTACCTGTATACTTAATCGGCTTCGGGGGTTGGTCGTACATGAGGTGTTCCTGCTCACTCGGTTTTTCCGGTTCTTTGGTCTCTTCCTTATTTGGTTCAGGTTGACAGCTAGTCAGGAGAATCAAGATGATTAGGGCGAGCGCAATACGGAAAGGACCGTTCTTCGATGGTTTCATTGAACGTAAGTCCTCCTTTTATTCTGGTGACTATCATAACACGTAGTATGGCAATTTTCCGCTTGAATTTATGCTGGCTTGGATAATTGACGAATTTTGCAAGAGATGACTAGGTTTTTCGATGGTTTCTGGTTATAATGGTTAAGGACTTTGGGTCCGTACGTAAAATGTGAGAGAGTCAGGTGATTCCGGTGTAGATAGACAATATGCTGGAGACCGTTCAAATAGATAGCATATGTAGAAAATAATCAATAATTGAGGTGATTCCATCATGATCGATAAATTGCAATCGTTAGCAGATCGTTATGATAAATTGAGTGAGTTATTGTGTGATCCAGATGTGACGAACGATTCGAAGAAGCTGCGTGAATATTCGAAAGAGCAGTCCGATCTGCAAGAGACGTATGAAGCGTACACAGAATATAAGACCGTCATGGAAGAGCTCGAAGCGGCGAAAATGATGCAAGCTGAGAAGCTCGACGATGAGATGAAAGAAATGGTCAAAATGGAGATTGATGAGCTTAGCTCTCGTCAGAAGGAGCTGGAGGAGCGTATTCACATTCTCTTGCTGCCAAAAGATCCGAATGATGATAAGAACGTTATCGTCGAGATCCGCGGTGCGGCAGGCGGCGATGAAGCGGCGTTATTCGCTGCGGATTTATATCGGATGTACACGCGTTATGCAGATGCACAAGGCTGGCGTGTTGAATTGATGGATGTGAACATGAACGACCTTGGCGGCTACAAAGAGGTTATCTTCATGATCAATGGTAAAGGTGCTTACAGCCGTCTGAAATACGAGAGTGGCGCACACCGCGTACAGCGTATTCCGGCAACGGAATCGGGCGGACGTATTCATACATCGACTTCAACGGTCGCTGTGCTACCGGAAGTTGAAGATCTCGATATTGAAATTCACGATAAAGATATTCGCGTAGATACGTTCTGTTCGAGTGGTGCGGGCGGTCAGTCCGTTAATACGACGAAATCGGCCGTTCGTGTAACGCATATTCCAACAGGGATCGTGGCAACATGTCAGGATGGGAAATCGCAGAACTCCAATAAGGATAAAGCATTGCAAGTATTGCGCGCTCGGATCTTCGACGTGATGCGTCAAGAAGAAGAGGCAAAATATGCAGGCGAGCGGAAGAGCAAAGTCGGAACGGGCGACCGTAGTGAGCGTATTCGTACGTACAATTATCCGCAGAGCCGTGTGACGGATCACCGTATTGGCCTAACATTGCACAAGCTGGATGCTATCATGAACGGTGACATGAATGAGATTATTTCATCGTTGACGCTTGCCGAGCAGGCTGAAATGATGGAGAAAGTCAACGCGTAACAGCTCCGCTCGAGAGCATGATCTTTCGTAGAGAAAAGAGCGTGGATATAGATGAATGGTACAATTCGCGAAGCCTTGCTAGAGGCTTCTTCTTTTTTAGCACAGCATCAAGTGATGGAACCGTCGCATAATGCGGAGCTCTTGCTCTGCCACTTGCTTGGCTTAGGCCGTGCAGAGTTCTTTATGCGAATGACGGAGCTGTTCCCGGTGGAACATACGGCGGCATGGCAAATGGTGCTGGCGCGCAAAGCGGCCGGTGAGCCTGCACAATATATCATAGGGGAGCAGGAGTTCTATGGGCTTCCTTTTGAGGTAACCCCTGATGTATTGATTCCGCGGCCGGAGACGGAACTGCTCGTCGAAGCGATCGTGAAGGAGGGGCGCCGTCTCTGGCCTGACGGCGAGCCGACGGTCTGCGACATCGGCACCGGGAGCGGAGCGATTGCGGTGACGCTGGCGGTTCAGTGTCCGATGTGGCAGGTTAACGCATCGGACATCTCAGGCGCTGCGCTGGCTGTAGCGCAGCACAATGCAGCGCGCCACGGCGCAGCGGCGCGCATCGCGTGGCACAGCGGCGACCTGTTGGCGCCGCTGGCGGGCATGAGATTGGACATCCTGGTGTCCAATCCGCCTTACATCCCCGCGGAGACGATCGCGGGGTTGCAGCCCGAGGTGCGCGACTTCGAGCCGCGCACCGCATTGGACGGCGGTACGGACGGACTCGATCCGTACCGCCGTATGCTCGCGCAGCTGCCGCTGCTGGCAGCCGTGCCGCGCGTCGTGGGCTTCGAGCTTGGGCAAGGCCAAGCTCGTGAGGTCGCCGCCTGGATGGAGGCGGCGGGGCATTGGGACACGGTGTACATCGTGTCTGATTACGCGGGCATTGAGCGGCATGTGATCGCGGTGCGTGAGCAGGCATAAGCGTGTTATGAACGGTATATAAGAAAAAGGGGCTGTCCCACATTGTTCGTATGGCGGGGGAATGCCCCGAATTTAAGCGAAAGGACCTCAAACTCCACTGTGATGTGGGGCAAGAGGTCTTTCTTTTTAATACACAATATTCATCACTATGTGGGGGGCGTATCGTCTTGTCTAGCTGTCCGTCACGCAAGCTCTATACTGGATTATTGCACTAATTTCCGTACAATTTTCCCCAATACAGTGCCTATGTTGGAAAATTGCACTGTAGCTGTTGAATTTCAAGGTATATCGTAGGAATTAGCCTACGTATCCTGCAAATATCCAACATAGGTGCGTAATAGGCACTTATTGATGCTCTATCCTGCATATATCCAACTTAGGCCACACCGCAGGACGTGGCATCCCCATGGCCTTCAGACGACGATCTCCGAGGATTTCACCACCTCAGTCCTTCCACACCACTTCTTCGCCATACTCCTTGCCCCACTTGTACATCATCTGCAGAATCGGCATCAAGCTCTCACCATAGGCCGTCAGTGAATATTCCACACGCGGCGGAACCTCCGCGTACACTTTGCGCGTGACGAGTTGATCTTCCTCCAGTTCACGGAGCTGATTGGTCAGCATTTTTTGCGTAATCGAGGGGATGCGTTTCTTGAGTTCGCTGAAGCGCAAAGTGCCATCTAGTCCCATATGCCAGAGGATGATGAGCTTCCATTTGCCGCCGATGACCGCTAAGGTAAGCTCCTTCTCACAGTTGATTTCTTTGAGATTGATTCGTTCTTTAAGTTCCGTTGCCAAGGCGGTTCCCTCCTCCAATAGTATCCTTCAAGTAACTACACCACTTCAAAGTGCGTACTTCCTTTTTGATCCGTCTGACTCTAGAATATACCTAGTTTCCCGAATAAACAATCATGGATATTATGGAGGTATATAACATTATGGAATTACAATTAGCGCTGGATCTCGTGAACATTCCTGAGGCAATCGAAGTGGTACGTGAGGTTGAAGCATTTATCGATATCGTAGAAATTGGCACACCTGTCGTCATTAACGAAGGTCTTCACGCGGTAAAAGCGATGAAAGAGCAGTTCCCGAATTTGAAAGTATTGGCTGACCTCAAAGTCATGGATGCAGGCGGATATGAAGTGATGAAAGCATCCGAAGCAGGTGCGGACATTATTACGGTACTTGGCGTATCCGATGACTCGACAATTAAAGGCGCTGTGGCTGAAGCGAAGAAACAGAACCGTAAAGTGATGGTCGACATGATCAATGTCAAAGACATGGAGACACGTGCACAAGAGATCGACGCGATGGGCGTAGACTACATCTGCGTGCACTCCGGTTACGACCACCAGGCGGAAGGCAAAAACTCATTCGAGGAATTGAATGCCATCAAACGCGTTGTTAAACAGGCTAAAACGGCTATCGCAGGCGGCATCAAGCTCGATACCTTGCCAGAAGTGATTCAAGCGAACCCGGACCTCGTTATCGTTGGCGGCGGGATTACAAGCCATGCGGATAAGAAATCAGTGGCTGCCGAAATGCGTCAATTGATTCAGCAAGGGTAACGCCGATGTCGATGCAGACAACGATGCAGAGCTATGCGACAGGGATTCTAGAAGAGCTCTCGCGCACCGTTCAAGCGGTGGATGAAGCATCCATGAACGCCTTGATCGCTCAGATTGTTCGTGCGGATCGGATCTTGGTTGCGGGGGCAGGTCGGTCGGGATTGATGATGCGTGCCTTCGCGATGCGGCTCATGCATCTCGGATTCAATGCTTATGTTGTCGGGGAGACGGTGACGCCGGGCCTCGGGGAGAATGGGCTGCTTATTATTGGTTCAGGATCGGGGGAGACGAAGAGTCTCGTTGCGATGGCGGAGAAGGCGAGAGCCATTGGCGCATCTGTTGCGGCCATCACGATTCACCCGGGATCAACCATTGGCGAGCTTGCACATACCATCATTCAAGTACCGGCTGCGTCTAAGGAGAACACCTCTCTGGCGCGTGCGACCATTCAGCCGATGGGGGCTTTGTTCGAACAGTCGCTGCTGATTATATTTGATGCGATCATCCTGCAGTTGATGGGCATCGGAGAAGTTGATAATACGGCGATGCTCGGGCGGCATGCCAATTTGGAATAGGGAAAAGGGACGCGGTTCTGCGTCCCTTTTTTGCATGGATTTATTTTTTCATAGAATGCTAGGTTGATAGGTTTATCCCCCTCTGTTCTGGACATACTGAGAAATACCAAAGGATAGAGCGGGGAGGCTTCATCACATGGCAAATCTTATTCAGATTCTTAAGAAAAAAAGCACTTATTCGATCATGATTATTCTTATTCTATTAGGTTGGTTCTTAAATCTGGTAGGTTCGGCAGCTGTCGTATCGGCGGCTTCAACAGAGGTAGGGGCAACGCAAGAAATTCCGAAAGAATCAATCCGGCTGCGCATTCTTGCGAATTCGGATTCGGCGTTCGATCAGAAGGTTAAGCGCGAGATTCGTGATAAAGTCGTAGATCAAGTGAACACTTGGGTAGCAACATTAGAGGATCCACAGAGTTTGAAGCAAGCGCGTGCGAAGATTAAGGATCACCTGTCCGATATTGAGAAATTGGTGGGCAAGGAGCTAGCGGCTCGCGAGCAGGATTACGGGTATAAGGTTGAACTTGGCGTGGTGCCTTTTCCGACGAAGATGTACGGGGATCAAGTCTATCCTGCTGGGGATTATGAGGCTCTCCGCATTACACTGGGTAAAGGGGAAGGTCAGAACTGGTGGTGCGTGTTGTTCCCTCCACTTTGCTTCATCGATGCAGGGACAGGAGAGGCTGTTGCACAAGCTGCGGATACGGAAGGTGCGCCGCTCGTGGCTGACGGAGGATCGACATCGACGACTCCAGCGGATGGTGGCGGAGAGACGGAAGTACGCTTCTTCTTATGGGATTGGATTGTCAAAATATTCGACTTTATCGCGGGGTTGTTCAGCTAGAACGGTTGATTGTCAAATTGTGATATAATAAAGGTTAACTTATTAGTAAGGAACTGAGCGCTCATGCAAGCAAATGAAATGATACGCAACACAACATATTGGGAAGTTCGAGATCTTGAGGCCTCAACCGAGGCACTGGATGAAGCGGCGGAGATTCTCGCATCGGGCGGGACGGTCGCTTTTCCGACAGAGACGGTATATGGGCTTGGTGCAGATGCGCGAAGTACAAGTGCGGTCGAACAGATTTTTGCCGCTAAAGGAAGACCATCGGACAATCCGCTCATTGTACACATCGCGAATATTGCCGACCTAGACACGCTCGTCTTGCCATACAATTCGACGGCACGTCAATTGATGGACCGTTTCTGGCCCGGACCGCTCACGATCGTATTGCCTGTACGTCTAGGCGTCATCTCCCCCCGCGTAACTGCGGGGTTATCGACGGTTGGCGTGCGCATGCCGGCGCATGATGTCGCACTCGCGTTGATCGCGCGTGCAGGCTGCCCCATCGCGGCGCCAAGCGCGAATCGCTCGGGGCGCCCAAGCCCGACGCTCGCCGCGCACGTGCGTGAAGACCTTGCGGGCCGTATCGACGGCATCGTCGATGGCGGGCCGACAGGCGTCGGCGTCGAGTCGACGGTCGTCGAGCTTATCGGCGACCGCGTCAACGTGCTGCGCCCGGGCGGCATCACGGTCGAGGCGCTGCGCGAGGTCGCGGCCGAGGTCACGATCGACCCGGCGCTCACGCGTACGTCCGACATCGCGCCAAGCGATGCCATCGCGGCATCGACGGAGCAGATTACGGACGCGAGTCGCCATGCTGGCGACAGCGCCTTAGCGCAAGGCACAGCGGAGCACGCCGCTCCTGCGGACGACGCAGGCCATACCCCACGTTCGCCGGGGATGAAATACGCGCACTATGCGCCGCGCGGGACCATGAGCATCGTTAAGGGCGATGCGCCAGGACAAGTCTCGGCTTGGATTCAAGCCGAGCTCGATGCTGCATCGCAGCGCGGGGAACGCAGTGGCGTACTTGCCTTCGACGAGCATATCGCCGCGTATCGCGCGGATGTCGTCGTCTCCTGTGGCAGCTTGCATGCGTTGGAGCATGCCGCGCAGCGACTCTATGCCGCGCTGCGTGAATTCGACGAGCAGGGCGTCACGTTGATTCTCGCCGAAGCTTGTCCCGAAGACGGGATTGGCCTTGCGGTCATGAACCGGCTCGTGAAGGCTGCAGGTCACCGAATCATCCAGCTCTAAATTTCGGTTACTCATCCCCTGTTCTACTGCGTTGTTTCCCCCTTGTCCCACAATTTCAATGTATCTTTCCGGCCCTGTCCGCATATGGTTGTACAAGATCACATGGACAATGGAGGAACGTGGATGGAAACGGGCATAGCAATTTGGGGCGAGCTAATCACCATACTGGTCATGGCCGTTGCGTTAGGGTTTGACGCCTTCTCGCTCGGACTGGGTATCGGTATGAAAGGGATTCGCGTGCGAGAGATTATTAAGATCGGGGCCGTTGTTGCGATCTTCCATATCTTGATGCCGCTTGCTGGGTTGTACATGGGGCGGTATTTGGGGGCGCTGCTCGGTAATGTTGCGACGCTCGCTGCAGGCGGGCTGCTGCTATTGCTCGGTGGACATATGATATATAGCTCCCTGCGGGGAGATGCCGTTCAATCCATTAATTATCGCAGCAGTTGGGCGATTGTTTTATTTTCCCTCTCCGTGAGTATCGATTCCTTCTCCGTAGGTGTATCCTTAGGCATGTTCCCTATTAACTTATGGCTGACGATTTTATCCTTTGGACTGTGCGGCGGGATTATGTCGATCCTGGGGCTTATGCTTGGCAGCCAAGTTAGTCATCGTCTAAGCGAATATGGCGAGGCGTTTGGCGGTGTTATTTTATTTACATTTGGCGTATTATTTATTTTATAATTTGAATTCGATGAGACGAATTTAATCTAGCAAGCAAAAAGGAGATGAGCGTGTGATGAACATCTTATTCGTATGCACCGGGAACACATGCCGGAGTCCGATGGCAGAAGCGCTGCTGCGCAAGCTTGCGAAGGATGCAAATCTGGATATCGAAGTTCGTTCGGCGGGTGTTGCAGCGTCGCAGGGCGCGTCCATCTCGAGAAATGCGGTTACGGCGTTACAAGACCATCAGATTGCTGCTGCGGGAGCTACGTCTACCCCGCTGACGGATAGCGAAATCGAATGGGCAGATCTGATCCTGACGATGACGAGCGGACATAAGCAGCACGTTGTTCAACAGTTCCCTGGCTCGATTGAGCATACTTATACGCTCAAGGAATATGTGGAAATGGACGAGCAAGTCATTGCAGATTTGATTACGCTTGAAGAGCGCATTGCTGACTGGCAGATGAAGCATGCCTTAGGTGAGCCGATTCCGGATTCGGACCGAGCAGCCATTATTGCGCTGCAACAGCGCATTCCCAGCTTTGATATAAGTGATCCGTATGGCGGTTCTCTGGGAGAATATCGTCATTGCTTGGCCGAAATTCATAGCGCATTAATGAAGCTGCTGAAGCGTGCACAAGGCTGAAAATGCCCCATTGATTTTCATGATCGTTTGAGATATGATGATCCTATCGAGACAGATCCGATGTAACTGGCGACGAAGTGGATATTACCACGGTGGAGCATCGGAACATACGGCCGGTCGCCTGGGCAAAAGAGCAAAGACGTGGATTCGACGCGTCATGCTCTTTTTTTCGTTTTTTCCCCACAAATTAGGTATACTATAAGAGGTTGTTCAATAAGTCAGCCGGTTTTTTGAACACATATTGTTATGGAATACGATTACGATGGGGTAGCAGGAGGAACGACTATGAAAATCGCTATTGGCGCAGACCACGCAGGAACGCTTCTCAAAGACGGGCTAATTCAAGTTATACGTTCATTAGGACATGATGTGGAAGATCTCGGTTGCAATTGTACGGATTCAGTTGATTATCCGGATTATGCGATTGCTGTATGTGAGCAAGTAGTGAAGGGGCAAGCTGATCGTGGAATTCTTGTCTGTGGGACAGGAATTGGCATGAGCATCGCAGCGAATAAAGTTCCAGGTATCCGTTGTGCATTGGTGCATGATCTTTTCTCCGCAAAAGCAACGCGTGAACATAATAATACGAATGTACTGGCAATGGGTGAACGCGTGATTGGTCCTGGCATTGCAGAGGAAATCGTGAAAGTATGGCTCGATACACCGTTTAGCGAAGGGCCGCGTCACGTGAACCGTGTGAACAAAGTGAATCAAATCGAGCAGCAATATCGCTCCTAGAAGACTCTTTTTTAGTGGAAGAAGTGAAAGGAGACGGTTACGATGAATCAACAAGGACAAGAATCTATTCAGCAGCAAGTCGAGCAGATCCTACGTGAGCTTGTCGAGGCGGCACCGATTCGAGCAGGCCAGATCGTCGTGATCGGCACGAGCACCAGCGAAGTCGTAGGTCAGCGTATCGGGACGAGCGGTGCCGAGGCGATAGCGGCCGAATTGTATGCTGGGCTTGAGAAGGTTCGCAGCGAAATTGGCTTCTATCTCGCCTTTCAATGCTGTGAGCATTTGAATCGAGCGCTTGTCGTCGAACGCGCAGCGGCAGAATACTATCGGCTCGATGAGGTGTCCGCGGTACCAATTGTGAAAGCCGGCGGATCGATGGCGTCATATGCGTATCGTCATCTTACGGAGCCATGTCTCGTGGAGACCATCGAAGCGCATGCGGGGATAGACATTGGGGAGACGCTTATTGGTATGCATTTGCGCCGCGTCGCTGTTCCTATACGTCCATCGATTAAGCAGGTGGGGCAGGCACGCGTGACGATGGCCCGAACGAGGCCGAAGTTAATCGGCGGCGAACGAGCAGTTTATACGTGCAATTAGCACTAAATATATTGGAGCCTTGCTCCGCTAATCATGAGGAGGAATTGGAAATGGTAGATCATTTGAGACAGGCAGACCCTGAAGTATTAAAAGCAATGGACTTGGAGCTTCAACGCCAGCGCAACAACATTGAGTTGATCGCATCAGAGAACATCGTGAGCGAAGCGGTTATGGAAGCGATGGGAACCGTTCTTACGAATAAATATGCAGAAGGCTACCCAGGGAAACGTTATTATGGCGGTTGTGAACATGTCGACATCGTGGAAGATATCGCTAGAGACCGTGCCAAAGAATTGTTCGGTGCTGAACATGCCAACGTGCAGCCTCACTCCGGTGCACAAGCGAACATGGCGGTATACCTAGCGGCATTGAAACCTGGCGATACGGTTCTCGGTATGAACCTTGCCCATGGCGGTCATTTAACGCATGGTAGTCCGGTCAATGCATCCGGAATACTCTATAACTTTGTTGCTTATGGCGTATCCGAAGAAGATTTCCGCATCGATTATGATGATCTGCGCAAAGCAGCATTCAAACACAAACCTCGCATGATCGTAGCGGGTGCAAGTGCGTACCCACGCATTATTGATTTTGAGAAAATCGCAGCGATTGCGAATGATGTGGGCGCATTGTTCTTCGTCGATATGGCGCATATTGCAGGTCTAGTGGCTGCAGGATTGCATCCTAGCCCAGTGCCTCATGCACATTTCGTAACAACAACGACGCACAAAACATTGCGCGGACCTCGCGGTGGTATGATTCTTTGCCGCAAATCATGGGCACAAGCGATTGATAAAGCGGTATTCCCAGGTTCGCAAGGCGGACCACTTATGCACGTGATTGCTTCGAAAGCTGTTGCGCTTGGTGAAGCATTGCAGCCATCCTTCAAGACTTACGCACAGAACGTGGTTAACAACGCGCAAGCGCTAGCAGCCGGATTGGTAGAAGAAGGCTTGAACTTGGTGTCCGGCGGAACGGATAACCACTTGATGCTGATTGATACACGCAACTTGAACATTACAGGTAAAGATGCAGAGCATGTGCTAGACTCCGTGAACATTACTGTGAACAAAAATGCAATTCCATTCGATCCAACGAGCCCATTCGTAACAAGTGGTATTCGTATCGGTACACCTGCCGCCACTTCCCGCGGTATGGATGAAGCAGCGATGAAGACCATTGCGAAAGTGATTGCATTGACGCTGAAGAACCCGAAAGACGAAGCTGTATTGGAAAAAGCACGCGGTATGGTACGTGATTTGACAGCGCAATATCCGCTCTACCCGAACTTGAAATACTAATCTTAAAAAGTAGATTGAAGACCGACTCCTCACTGATAGGGGTCGGTTTTTTTGACATTATAGAATATTAATAGGTTTGGGGTCCCTGCAAAGTACCTGAATAAGCATCGAAGCAGTGGCCCCGCTTTGTGGGGGAATTTTGTGGGGATGAAATTTATTGACACGTCACAACCCTTTCGCTATGCTGTCAAAAACAGGAAGACGGGTGAAGCGGTTGGAGAACCAACGAAGAATACAAGCGCTTGCATGGATTACTGCGATTTGCTTATTAGGGGATTCGATGCTCTACGTTGTGCTCCCCATCCATTGGAAGGAAATCGGCTTGTCCTCGTTATGGGAGGTCGGTATTCTACTCTCTGCGAATCGATTGATTCGGCTGCCGCTTAATCCGTTGATTGGCTGGTTGTACCGTTCCATCTCTACTCGTACGGGGGTATTGCTTGCCGTTAGTCTCGCCGCGATTACGACAGCCTCTTATGGCATAGTCGGAAGCTTCTGGGTGCTTCTCTTGATGCGGATATTATGGGGCATTGCTTGGAGCTTTTTGCGTCTCGGAGGATACCTGACGGTGATGCAGCTCTCCGATTCCGGGAATCGTGGGCGATATATTGGTACATATAATGGAATTTCAGGTATTGGCGGTCTTGTCGGCATGTTGGTGGGTTCCTTTGCAGTCGATCATTTCGGTATGCGAGCTGTATCGCTCATTTTTGGCGCGATTGCCCTGCTGAGTATTCCTTATGTCATTCGTCATATCTCAGACTCACGAATTGAGATTCACACGGACCTATCGCAGGGTGCGCCGAGAATGAGCCCATGGAGAGTGCCAACCGTGTTATGGATGCTCGTCACGGGTCTAGCGACAGCGCTAGTCTTCCAAGGAATGTTCAATGCCACGTTAAGTCGACTCATTCAAGTGCATGAATCCACGTTCGTGACGATTGGGGTCTTTACGATTGGAGCAGCTTCGCTTACAGGTATCCTGCAAGCCATTCGTTCGAGCTGGCAGCCGTGGCTGGCGCCCCTGATTGGCAGAGGCTTTGACCGCGCAGCACGTCCGCATCGTGTCGTTGCTGCTGTACTGCTCGCGTCGGCGTGTCTGCTTGCCATGCTCCCGATGCCAATGCCGTTTGGTGTCTGGATCGTCTTGCTGCTTGGCCTGCAGCTGGTCATTAGTGCCGTGACCACCGTCGTAGATTCGTTCGCGACCGAGGTCTCAGCCTCGCAACCGTCGAAAGTGGCCATCATGACAGCCTACACTGTAACGACGGATCTTGGAGCCTCGATTGGGCCAACGCTTGCCTACACCTTGGATGCAGCAACGGGGACGGCTTCGATCTACTGGTGCGCTGCTGTCATTGTCTTAGCGATCAGTCTTCGATGGCTGATTCCTATCCCCGCATCGTCGAATCGCAATCAACACAACAAGGGCTCTGAATCCATCGCGGATTAAGAGCCCTTCCCTTCGTGCATATCGTATTAGTCAAATCTACGTTTCCGGTAGATAATCAGGCAGGCTGGGATCGATAGAGCGGTCCAGATCAAGATGTTCAGGAAGTCGCCTTGAATAGCGCTGAATCCATTTCCCTTCGTGATTTCTGTTAAGGCATGGATCAGATGATCTGTTGGTAAGTAAGATACGATGGTTTCCAAGAACTCATTTTTCAACATGGGTGCGAACATCGGTCCGACCATGAAGATCAATAGGACCGGTAAGCCAGAGATTGACGTCTCTTGTACCGTACGTGAAATGAGACCGATAATGGTACCAATCGCGATGAACATGATAAGTGCTAAGAGGAACATAAGAACTAACCAGAGATAGTCCATCGTTAATGTAGGGCCTACGACGACCACGCTAATGGCAACGACCACGATCGAGATGAGCATTGTGATGAAGCTTTTGCCGAATAAGATTTCAATGGCAGACGCTGGGGACAGCATCAAGACGCGAAGCGTATGCTTCTCTTTTTCCTCGGATACCATGCTGGCTTGGACGAAGGCTGCCGTCATCGACAGGACGAATAGAATCGGCATGCTTAATAGAATACCGGCTTCCATCCCCATTCTCTGGAACAGTAAAGTGAACATGATTGGCATCGCAGCCATTAATAAGACTTGCGGATTTTTAATCGCATCTTTCCATTCTTTTTGAACAATCGCTTGAAATCTTCTCATTGAAAATGTCATTGTAAGTTCCCTCCCGTAAGTTTTACGAATATATCTCCTAATGTTGGTTCGTTGGAATGAATGGATTGTAATTGGCCATTCACCATGTATTCATTGATTTTCTCGATGCCTGCTGCATCTTGAACGATAATTTCTTTTCCGTTGTGTTCTGTGACGACGGTAATGCTGTGATCGCTATACATAAGACGTAAGTTCTGCGGCGTATCGAGTGCCGAAATTTCACCTTCGTGGATAAAGGCAATGCGGTCGCAGAGCTGCTCGGCTTCCGACATATCATGTGTCGTTAAGAAAATCGTTGTCCCGGCGGCATTGAGCTTACGTAAGCTGTCATGAATGTGCAACGTATTTTTCGGATCGAGTGCCGATGTTGGTTCATCCAAGAATAATAGATCCGGCTTGTGGAGCAGTGCTCTGGCGAGCGTGACCCGCTGACGCATCCCTTTCGAGAGTTGCTTCACGAGAGCTTTCTTATCTTGAAGCAGGTTCACTTCGCCCAAGACTTCATCAATGCGCTTCAGGGGCACATCATATAGTTTGCAGAACAGCTCCAGATTGTCGTACACGCTAAGTCGTTCGTATAATCCGCTATTATCGGTTAAGATGCCGATTCGATTTAAATGAGAGAAATCTTTGGTTCTTGTGATGTCTTTCCCGAATACATGAACCTCGCCAGCCGAGAGTGTGAGTTGCGAAGTAAGTATTTTAATGGTAGTTGTTTTACCCGATCCGCTTGGACCGAGGAACCCGAAAATTTCACCCTTGCGTACGTTAAATTCAATATGTTTGAGTGCTGTCTTGCTGCCGAATGATTTCATTAATTGTTTGACTTCAATGATATTCTCCATCGCTTAATTCCTCTTTTCGCTTAGGTCTCTTGCTTACATCCCCAATATTAGAGAAAAACCCGAGAACCCGCATTATATATGGGATGAAAAGAGTATACGAGGGGTTGAAACCTGCAATTTCGGACTTGAATGAATCACATTTAGATGCCAATTAGCGCACGTAATTCATCGAATTTCCCCTTCGATAACGGAATGGAAGACTTTGATTTATCGTCCAAAATAAGACTGTAGCTGTTCCGTGTCCACGTGATCACTTCACGCACATGTTGGAGGTTCACGATGTAGGATCGGTGACAGCGGAAGAAGCCGAATAGCTTGAGCTTCTCTTCTAAATCCCCCAGTTTGATGGTGCAGGCAAATACGCCTTCATTCACATGGAGCTGAGAGACTCCCTCATTGCTCTCGATGAACAGAATTTCGGTCGGATCGAATAAGATGATCTTGTCATTCACCTTGGCGGGAATTTTCTCGATTCGCATCGGGTAGGTCTGGACAGGTGATTCGCTAGGAGCTACCCGGACTTCATCGTGCTCTGCATCGGACTCTCCAGCAGGTGCAGGCGATGCATCCGCGATCGGTAAGTTGGAAGCTATATCCGCTTGTTCAATGCTTGTTGTCTGTTCTAATGGCGTCTCATCTGTCACGGCTGTGTCGGATGGGCTTGATGGCTCGGGTTCGCTAGCGCCCTCAAGCTCGATTTTCTTGAATTGCTGACCTTTCAGGGAATAGACCTCGCTTGTGATCGAAAGGGCATCTTCCATCGACGAAGTCGTCATGAAGATCGCCGTTCCCTGTTCTTGAAGATGTGCGATCACCTGACGGACGATAATACAGCTCTCGAGGTCAATGTTCTGCTCTAGTTCTTCCAGAATAAGCAGTTCAGGGCGATGAATGATGCTGCGGCCGAGATGAAGGCGTCGTTGCTCAGAGAACGTCAGCTTGCCGCAAGGCAGCTCCTTCTTGTCCCATAATCCGATTCGGCGGATGATTTCATCGATGGAGCTCGCATCTACACCGTACAATTGGCAAAAGAAATGCAAATATTGATGCACTTTCAGTCGTTCGTAGACACCATCATGACGCAAGCATACGCCAATCTGCTCCGGCGTCTTGCGATGGACAAGATGGAGTTCGACGCCATTCCATCGCGCGCTTCCATTGGAAACGGGTGTTAGGCCAAGTAATAACTCGATGAGTTGAAATCCGATATCGGGATTGCATTGTATCGCAGCACATTGCCCGGCTTCCAAGACCAAGTCCATAGTAGGGATAATGGTGTTGTTGCCTGACATTTTGCTTAATTGATGGATATGAAAAGATTTGATTGTCATGCTGAGGACCTCTCTATCTAATTCGAAATAAGTGCAATCTAATGATAGCGGAAGAATAGAGGAACGAAAAGGAAAAGGATGTAAATCATTCATTTCTTAGGAAACTCAAAAAGGACAGGCGCATTGGTAGGCCTATCCTTTGCATTCATATATTCGATGATGTTCTGTTTACCCGATCTGCAGCGTCAATGTACCGTCCTTATAGTTCCATTGGAAGGCAGGGAATTTCGACTGGATGGCACCGAGCTCCAGGTAGGTCTCATTTTTCTCGCTCCACACCGATTGGGAAGCTGCGGTGAACGTCAATTTGCTCGAATCAGATTTTTGAAGCGTGAGCGTCTGAGTGGTTTTATCCCACTTTGGCTCTGCATTCGTGAGCGCCGCGACAATGCGTGATGGGAGGTAGACCTTGTTTCCTTTTTGAATAACAGGAATCGGTTCAAGCGTGAGATCCTCGAACGCCATAAGTTGATTATTCTTGATCGTAACGGTGAGTTTGCCGTTATTGACGACCTTCATCGCTGTTAATAACTGTACGTTGTTACCCGTTCGCATGATATCCGGCTTGAGTCCTTTTCCATTGAAGTCCGTCATGTTCGGCGTTACATACTGCTGGGTTGTCAGTTTGAGCAGCCCCCCATCGGACAATGGGATGACGGACTGGATCCGCCCCTTACCAAAGGTGGTTGTGCCGACTAAGGTTGCAATGCCATGGTCATGCAAAGCCCCGGATAGAATTTCAGAAGCGCTGGCAGAATTCTTGTTTACGAGTATTGCGACAGGCATAGGAAGACTTGAGCCGTTCTGAATTTCTGTAGGTTGCAGCTTGCCGGTGTTATCTTTCGTATACATCAAGATGCCTTTCTCGATGAAATGTTCTGCAATATGCTGGGCAGACTCGACATAGCCGCCTGGATTGTTACGTAAGTCGACGATAAGTGACTTCATGCCGCGCTGTTGCAGCTTGGAGAGGTGTTCGGCGAACTCTTCATCGGCCTTGCTTGTGAAGCTCGAAATCTGAATATAACCGATGTGACCCGGCAGCAGAGCGCTTGCAACCGCAGGTATATGGATTGCCTCACGCTTGATATTGAAATCCATCAGCTTACCGCTGCGTTTGATCGTAACGGTTACCGAAGTACCGGCTTTACCAAGGATGTATTTTTGCACAAGGGAGCTGTCAGTAATCGCCTTGCCATCCACTCGGGATAGGATATCGCCTTTCTGAATGCCTGATTTCTCGGCAGGAGATCCCTTGAATACACGCATAATGGCGGCTTTTCCATCTTCAAAGTGAGTCTCGATACCGATCCCTTCATATTGAAGGTTGAGTTGATTCTGGAACGCCTTACTCTCTTCAGGGGTAAAGTATTGCGAGTAGGGATCGTTCAGCCCAGAGACCATGCCTTTTAACGCTTTTTGGACAAGTTCTTCCTTTTGTGCATCGGTGATATTGTAAGCGTCGATATATTGCAAGACTTCATTCAGGATCGCCGTTGAATTCGAAGTAGATTCGGCATACGTGCGTTCAGGAAGGATTGTTGCTGCCGTGAGTAGGGATAGAGATAATGCCATCGTTATAAAAATACGGTTGATTCGGGACATTGCTCAGTTCAATCCTTTCTTCAATTCTTTGAATGAAAATAGCTATGCTTTCACTTATATCACCAACGGAGAAGGGGTGTCAATTTAGATAAGATGCGGGGAAGGTTGGCAATATGATGAATAAGGTTTCCTTGCAATGCGAACAAATAGTATTATGCTTATTGGGAAGTTGTCAAAATTTCTCTTAAAAAATACATAACATGACAAAGATCAGCAGGTATTGCGTGCAGTGTAAAGCCTAGAATGGTATAATATCGAAGGTTATGTTGCTGCAATCATCGAAGAATCTGCAGACGAGAGCAATTGACAATCAGGAGGAAGAAAAATGGCTAAATTAGTAATTTGCGATCACCCTTTAATTCAACACAAACTGACTTTTATTCGAGATGTAAAAACAACAACAAAGGACTTCCGTGAGCTAGTCGACGAAGTTGCGATGTTAATGGCGTACGAGATTACACGCGACCTTCCGCTCGAGACGATTACGGTAGAGACACCTGTGACATCGACGGAGACCAAAGTCATCGCTGGACGTCCACTTGGACTCATTCCGATTCTGCGTGCAGGCCTTGGGATGGTAGACGGCGTATTGAAGCTCGTACCGAAAGCAAAGGTAGGACATGTCGGCTTATTCCGCGATCCAGAGACATTAATGCCTGTCGAATATTATGTGAAACTGCCAACGGATGCAGAAGAGCGTGAGTTGATCGTCATTGATCCGATGCTCGCAACAGGCGGGTCCGCGATTGCAGCGATTGATGTATTGAAGAAACGTAACTGTACACAAATCAAATTGATGTGTCTGATTGCAGCGCCAGAAGGTGTGAAAGCTGTTCAAGATGCGCATCCGGACGTGGATATCTATCTTGCGGCACTCGATGATCATTTGAATGATCATGGTTATATTGTGCCTGGTCTTGGGGATGCAGGAGACCGCTTGTTCGGAACGAAGTAGAGTTAGAGGTTGTTCAAAAAGTCATCTTTTGATGTGATGAAAAGCCGACTTTTTGAACACGTATGATAAGGTAAGACTATGAGGCGAGGTGTAACACATGGAGAAAATTAAAGTCATGACGGTGTTTGGCGTACGGCCAGAAGCGAT
Organism: Paenibacillus terrigena DSM 21567; assembly: GCF_000374845.1. Taxonomy (GTDB): domain Bacteria; phylum Bacillota; class Bacilli; order Paenibacillales; family Paenibacillaceae; genus Paenibacillus_K; species Paenibacillus_K terrigena. Next base: position 599,889 of record NZ_KB895412.1, read on the forward strand.
CAAAATGGCTCCGCTCATTCTTGAGCTGGAGAAACATCCGGACCAAATCGAATCTATCGTCTGCGTGACGGCACAGCATCGTCAGATGCTTGACCAAGTATTGGAAGTGTTCAATATCCATCCAAATTTTGACTTGGATGTGATGAAGGACCGCCAGACGCTTAACGAGATTACGATTCGTGTCTTGCAAGGATTGGAGCCTGTGCTTCAAGAAGCCAAACCGGACATTATTCTTGTTCACGGGGATACGCTAACGACGTTCCTGGCAAGCTATGCGGCATTCATGCAGCAGATTAAAGTTGGACATGTGGAGGCAGGACTTCGCACGTGGAATAAGATGTCGCCATATCCGGAAGAGTTGAATCGCCAGTTAACGGGTGTGATTGCCGATTTACATTTTTCGCCAACCAAGATATCCGCCAATAACTTGTATAATGAAAATAAATCAGAGTCCATGGTATTTGTCACAGGCAATACGGTAACAGACGTGTTTCAATATACTGTACAGCAAGATTACACCCATCCCGTACTCGAGTGGGCGAAGGGAAAAAGATTGATTTTGATGACGGCACACCGCCGTGAATCGCAAGGTGAGCCGCATCGGAATATTTTCCGCGCTGTCAAACGCATCGCTGATGAGTTCGAAGATGTGGCGATCGTCTATCCTGTCCATCTAAGTCCAGCGGTAAAAGAGCCGGCTTATGAAATCTTGGGCAATCATCCGCGCATTCAATTGATTGAGCCGCTTGATGTCGTAGATTTACATAACTTTTATCCGCATACGCACTTGATTCTGACCGATTCGGGAGGCTTGCAGGAAGAAGCGCCGTCCTTTGGAGTTCCGGTACTTGTTCTGCGAGACACAACGGAGCGCCCGGAAGGGATTGAGGCAGGGACATTAGAGCTTGTAGGCACAGATGAAGAGCATGTCTATCAACGCACACGTACGTTGCTGACGGACACGGCTACGTATGACCGAATGAGCGGAGCGGTCAATCCGTACGGCGATGGAAAAGCCTCGGAACGCATTGTTCAGGCGATTTTGTATCATTTTGGCAGAACAACAGAGCGACCTGAGCAATTCCAATAAAAGTTCATAAAGTTGTAATATTTGCGAACAAATGGCTCGCAAATACAGCATACAGTGATACTGTACGGTTTTGGTGAATCAAAAACCCTATAATATCAACGTTTCTAGGGCTTCGTTCAAACACTTTTAACATATAAATGAATTGACAATTCCCATTTTTTTTAAGTAAAATAAACTGGGATTCTAAGGATTGATTGGTAGATGACAACGTCGAAAAATGGCGGATCACCATGGCGAGCAATGGGGCTTGTAACCTTGCTGGGACTGGATCTTGCCGTATGTACACTAGCCGGATACTTCTTTGGAAAATGGCTAGGAGAAAAAGTTGGAAGCGTTCCATTGTGTACAGCAGCAGGGGTTTTGCTTGGTCTTATCATCGGTGTGAGCAATGTCATTGTTCTGATCAAAAAGGTGTTGGAGGATTCAAATGGATGACTTGTCGATCCACCTTAAGGCGCTCCAACGAGTGACTTTCATTTTTTTAGCAATTTGTCTGACGGGCTGGGCTTTAATTCCATCTGTGCGTAGTATTGCAGCTGGGCTTGTGCTTGGCGGAGTTGTGAGCTTGGTGAACTCCTATTTTCTAGCTTATAAAATTAGAAACGTAACCAAGAAGGTACTCGAAGAGGGACAGAAACGCGTGAATCTCGGTCTCCTGACTCGGGTGGCGATGGCCATATTGGCTGTGATGGTTGCTGTAAAGTCTGACAGCGTTAATGTTTATGCAACAGTAGCAGGTCTGCTATTCGCGCAATTCATTATATTGTTCATTGGGTTTACGCAAACGCGCAAAAACAAGTAGACGTTCTGGCTGAGAAAGGGGTGAGAAACATGCATGAAGCACCAATAATTAAACTTGGCGGTTTTAACATCGATATTTCGATCGTAACCATGTTAATTGTTACTTGTGTGGTTGTATTTATTCTAGCGCGACTAGCGGTACGTAATTTATCGGTTGAAAATCCAGGGAAGCTGCAGAACTTTATGGAGTGGGCTGTTGAGTTCGTTCAAGGAATGATCTCCAGCACGATGGATTTCAAAAAGGGTAAAGTGTTCGTATCATTAGGTATGACGCTAATGATGTTTATTCTCGTAGGGAACTTGTTAGGCTTGCCTTTCGGGATTGTGACGGAATATTCTGAACCGGGGCATAAAATCTTCGGCCAAGAGATTACGACGGTGAACGCAGCGGCGTTCGAGGCCATTCACGAGAAGAAGCCGGATGTAGAACATCCTCATATCGGAGTCGCTTGGTGGAAATCCCCGACGGCGGATGTGAACGTCACAATGGGCTTGGCGTTTTTGATTTTCTGTATCGTCCATTTCTTAGGGATGACGAGAAATACGAAAGCCTACTTTAAGAGTTATATCGAGCCTTTCCCAGTGTTCTTCCCCATTAAGTTCATTGAGGTCTTCTCGAACTTATTGACGCACGGTATGCGTCTATACGGGAACATTTTCGCAGGTGAGGTACTCATCTCCGTATTGCTCGGAGCTGGCGTATTCGGGATTCCAGGATTGATCATTTGGCAAGGCTTTAGTATCTTCGTCGGATGTATCCAGGCCTTCGTATTTACGATGTTGACCATGGTATACATTTCACATGCAGTTGAGGATCATAGCGCAGAGCATTAGGACTCCATTCAAGCTAATTTATAGCTTGGTTGTAGATACAAAACAAAAAACATTATTCTTGAGGAGGATATATTATTATGGGAGCATCAGCATTTATCGCAGCGGCAATTGCAATCGGTTTGGCAGCACTTGGAGCAGGTATTGGTAACGGTTTGATCGTAAGTAAAACAGTTGAAGGTATTGCGCGTCAACCAGAATCCGCAAGCAAATTGCAAACAACAATGTTTATCGGGGTAGGTTTGGTCGAGGCGATGCCGATCATCGCAGTCGTACTTGCATTCTTGTTCTACGCAGGAGCTTAATAAAACAAGATATAAGGTTTGGCGGGGAGGCTTAGGCTATCCGCGCCTTCCTTTTGGTTGATTAACCGCTTCAGAAAGGAGTGACTAGGTTTGAAAATTGAATGGACATCGACAGTGTTTACGTTAGTCGCGTTTATTATTTTGTATGTTCTGTTGAACAAATACGCGTTCAAACCGTTATTCAGCATCATGGAGAAACGTAAAGAACTCGTACTCGGACAAATGCAGGACGCCGAGGAAAACCGCAAACAAGCGTCGCAATTGCTTGAAGATCAGAAAGCTGCGCTTCAAGCTGCGCGTAAAGACGCTTACGATATTATTGAGCAAGCAAAAACAACTGGATCGAAGCAGGCTGATGAGCTTATCGCTACAGCGAAATCGGAATCGAACCGTCTGAAAGAAGAGGCTGTTCGCGATATCGAGAGCGAGAAGAACAAAGCGGTTGCTGCACTTCGCAGTCAAGTTAGTGGCATGTCCGTCATGATCGCATCCAAAATTATCGAGAAGCAAATCGATGAGAAATCGCAAGAGCAATTGGTTGCAGAGTACCTTAAAGAGGTAGGGGACAAAGCATGAGCCAAGACCTTGTTGTAGCGAAAAGATATGCCAAAGCATTATTCGAAGTTGCTCAGCAGAACAACAACATTGCTCAAGTCGAAGAAGACTTGAAAGCTGTTGTAGCAGCGATTGATGGTAATGTGGATATTACTCGTTTTTTGAATGCGCCTAATATCGACCTTTCGGTCAAAGTTGACGTTATTCATAAAGCGGTAGAAGGCAAGCTGGCTGAAGCAGTCATTAGTCTTATTTCCGTTCTAATTAAGAATAGCAGACAAGATACCCTCGGCGCAGTGTTACAAGCTTATATCAAAGTTGCGGGTGAAGCATTAGGTCAAGATGACGCGGTTGTCGTGTCCGCCTATGCTTTGAGCACACCGGAAATAGAGTTAGTAGCCGGCCATTTCGGTAAAATCGTGAATAAAAAGATTCGCGTTCAAAACGTAGTCGACAAGAGCATCATCGGCGGGATCCAAGTTCGTATCGGTGATCGTCTGTACGACGGCAGCTTGTCCGGCAAATTGGCGCGTTTGGAAAAATCGTTAAAGTAATCTCAAGCACTGTAGATAGGGGTGAAGCGAATTGAGTATTAGACCTGAAGAAATCAGCACGCTGATTAAAAATCAAATTGATCAATATAAATCCGAGATTCAAGTTGTCGATGTAGGTACGGTCATCCAAGTTGGTGACGGGATCGCTCGCGTCCACGGGCTTGAGAATGCGATGTCCGGTGAGCTTCTTGAGTTCTCAAACGGCGTTGTAGGTATGGCATTGAACCTCGAAGAGAACAACGTTGGGGTCGTTATTCTTGGACCTTATACGGACATTCGCGAAGGAGACCAGGTTAAACGTACAGGCCGTATCATGGAAGTTCCAGTCGGCGAAGCATTGCTTGGTCGCGTCGTGAATTCGCTCGGATTGCCTGTAGACGGCAATGGTCCGATTGCAACGACGGAATTCCGTCCTGTTGAGAACAATGCACCAGGCGTAATCGACCGTAAATCGGTTCATGAGCCAATGCAGACAGGGATTAAAGCGATTGACTCGATGGTACCAATCGGCCGCGGACAACGTGAGTTGATTATCGGTGACCGTCAGACGGGTAAAACAGCAATTGCGATCGACACGATCATTAACCAAAAAGGCAATGGCGTGAAATGTATCTATGTTGCAATCGGACAGAAGCAATCTACGGTTGCGAACGTGGTAGAAACGCTTCGCCGCAACGGTGCAATGGATTACACGATCGTTGTAACAGCTTCCGCATCTGAGCCTTCACCACTATTGTTCTTGGCTCCTTATGCAGGTGTTGCAATGGCTGAGTACTTCATGTACAAAGGCGAGCATGTCCTTATTATCTATGATGACTTGTCCAAGCAAGCGGCAGCTTATCGTGAGCTTTCCTTGCTACTCAAACGCCCTCCAGGTCGTGAAGCGTATCCAGGGGACGTATTCTACTTGCACTCCCGTCTACTAGAGCGTGCGGCGAAACTCAGCGACGAGCTAGGCGGCGGTTCGATTACGGCGTTGCCATTTATAGAGACACAATCTTCCGACGTATCGGCGTACATTCCGACGAACGTTATCTCCATCACAGACGGACAGATCTTCCTTGAGTCCGACCTCTTCTATTCGGGTCAACGTCCAGCGGTTAACGTTGGTATCTCCGTATCCCGCGTAGGGGGTTCCGCGCAGATTAAAGCGATGAAGAAGGTTGCCGGTACACTCCGTCTAGACCTTGCTGCTTATCGCGAATTGCAAGCATTTGCTCAGTTCGGTTCCGATCTGGATAAATCGACGCTTGCTCGTCTGAACCGCGGTGCCCGCATGATGGAAATTCTAAAACAAGGTGTTAACCAACCGATGCCGGTTCAGAAACAAGTTGTAAGCTTGTTCACGGCAACGAAAGGTCACTTGGATGATATCCCAGTTAACGATGTTCTTCGTTTCGAGAAAGAATTCTTATTCTACTTGGAGTCGAATGAGCCAGCAATTCTTCAATCTATTGTCGATACCAAAGACATTACAGCGGATAATGAGAAGGCATTGATCGATGCGATCAATAAATTCAAAAAAGGCTTTAACGTCTCGGCGTAACGAGAACCGAGCCTGCTCGGATCGGTATCCTGTATTAACTTGGCTTAGGACAAGGTCGCTCGCTTATTAGCACTAGACCTTGTCTGCTAAGTTTGAAAGAGGTGAAATCATGGCAAAAGGAATGCGCGATATAAAACGCCAGATTAAAAGCGTTCAGAATACAAAGCAAATTACGAAAGCAATGGAAATGGTCGCAGCTGCAAAGCTAAGAAAGGCGCAGGAGAAGGCGGAAGCCTCACGCCCATACGCTGAGAAGCTTAAAGAAGTGGTCGGCAGTATTGCAGCAGGAACGCAAGGGATAAAACACCCGATGCTGCAAAGCCGCGATGTGAAAAAGACGGGTTATCTCGTCATCACATCCGACCGCGGACTATGTGGTGGCTCCAATACCAACGTCATTCGTACTGTAATGAATACGATTCGTGAAAATCATAAATCGCATGATGAATACTCGTTGTTCGTCATCGGGCGTAAAGGACGCGACTATTTCCGTCGCAGAGAACTTCCGATTGTTCAGGAAGTGACGGAGTTGTCCGATTCTCCGACTTTTTCGGATGTCAAATCGATCGCTTCCAAGGCGGTACAATTTTTCGAAGAGGAACAATATGATGTGCTCTACATTTTCTACAATGAATTTGTGAATGCATTGACTCAAGTTCCTGTGAAGAAAAAGCTGCTCCCGCTTGACGAAGTGAAGGTTGAAGGAAGCGTATCTAGCTATGAATATGAACCTTCTGCGGAAGAAGTGCTTGATGTGCTGCTTCCTAAATATGCAGAGACTTTAATTTATAGTGCGGTACTTGATGCAAAAGCAAGTGAGCTGGGCGCGAAAATGACAGCAATGGGTAGCGCAACGAAAAATGCGACGAAGATGATCAATGAATTGACATTGACGTATAACCGTGCGCGTCAGGCTGCGATTACGCAAGAAATTTCCGAGATTGTGGCTGGAGCGAACGCTCAGTCTTAATAGATGGGTTTAGGAGGGTAAAGCATGAAAAAAGGACGCGTTATATCCGTTACGGGTCCGGTTGTTGACATTGAATTCGAACGTGGTCAATTGCCGGAAATTCTGAACGCGATCAAAATTGAACAACCAGCGAAATCCGAGCACGAAGTTTCTATTAACTTAATCGTAGAAGCTGCGACTCACTTAGGTGATAACATGGTTCGCTGTATCGCGATGTCCACAACGGATGGTCTTGTTCGCGGTACAGAAGCTGTAGATTTAGGTGCTCCAATTTCTGTTCCTGTAGGTGAAGCAACACTAGGCCGCGTATTTAACGTACTAGGTCATGCGATTGATAACGCTGGTGATGTGAGTGCGCAAGTGAAGAATCCAATCCATCGTCAAGCTCCGTCATTCGATGAGCTTTCTGTACAAGCGGAAATTCTTGAGACAGGTATCAAAGTTATCGACTTGCTTGCTCCATATGCAAAGGGTGGTAAAATCGGTCTCTTTGGTGGTGCGGGTGTAGGTAAAACCGTTACGATTCAAGAGTTGATCAACAACATTGCGCAAGAGCACGGCGGTATTTCCGTATTCGCAGGTGTTGGTGAGCGTACACGTGAAGGTAATGACTTGTACCACGAGATGAAGGATTCCGGTGTTATCAACAAAACAGCGATGGTGTTCGGTCAAATGAATGAACCTCCTGGTGCGCGTCTTCGCGTAGCCTTGACGGGTCTGACAATGGCAGAATACTTCCGTGATCAAGAAGGCAAGGACGTACTCTTGTTCATCGATAACATCTTCCGCTTTACACAAGCAGGTTCTGAGGTATCAGCACTACTCGGACGTATGCCGTCCGCGGTAGGTTACCAACCGACACTTGCAACGGAAATGGGTCAATTGCAAGAGCGTATTACATCGACGAAGAAAGGTTCTGTAACATCGATTCAAGCGATTTACGTACCTGCCGATGACTATACGGATCCAGCTCCAGCTACAACGTTTGCTCACTTGGATGCAACGACGAACTTGGAGCGTAAAATCTCCGAGATGGGTATCTTCCCAGCGGTAGATCCGCTCGCTTCCAGCTCCCGTATCTTGGCGCCGGATATTGTAGGGGAAGAGCACTATAACGTAGCACAAGGCGTTAAACGTATTCTTCAACGTTATAAAGAATTGCAAGATATTATCGCGATCCTCGGTATGGATGAGCTTAGCGAAGATGATAAATTGACAGTTTCACGTGCACGTAAAATTCAACGTTTCTTGTCTCAGCCATTCCACGTGGCAGAACAATTTACTTCGATTAAGGGTAAATATGTTCCAGTTAAAGAAACAGTGCGCAGCTTCAAAGAAATTCTTGATGGTAAACACGATGATCTTCCGGAAGCGGCATTCATGTATGTCGGTACGATCGAAGAAGCCGTGGAAAAGGCTAAAACGCTGTAAGTATGTAAGTTTTAGGAGGGTTCCATGTGAGTACCTTTTTATTGGAAGTTGTAACTCCCGAGCGTAAAGTGTACGCGAAGGAAGTCAATATGGTTATTGTGAAAGGGATGGAAGGTGAGCTTGGTATTCAAGCGAACCACGTCCCGCTCGTAACACCTTTGAAGGTTGCTCCAGTGGTCATCAAAATGAACGGCAAAGCGGAAGAAATTGCAGTTCATGGTGGATTTGTTCAAATTGGTAAAGAAAAAGTGGTCATTCTTGCTGAAACGGCTGAACTTCCAGGGGATATTGATTATAACCGTGCGAAGGCAGCAAGAGAACGGGCAGAACGCCGACTTGCCAATAAGAAAGACCATATTGATCATCGCCGTGCAGAGCTTGCTCTCCAAAGAGCGCTTGCTCGTATCGAAGTGAGTGAACACAAAATCTAGCTATCTAGCTTCCCCCTAAATCCCCCTTCACCATTGAAGGGGGACCCCAGGGCGCTGACGCCCCTGGACCCCGTAAACTGGGCGATATGAGCTGCGGTTGCGCGGGTTTAGGTGCGGATGGTGGGTGGAGCGCTACTAAAAAGCCTGATTTATATTGCCTTATGGCAATATAAATCAGGCTTTTTTCGCTTTCAATTGGCGGTGTTTAGTTTCTTCAAAGCGGATTGGTGGAATGAGCGGCGATTGGTGGGTTGTGAGGTAATACGTGCAAGGAACGCTCACTGTGCGACTGTGCTGCCTGCGGCATCCCCAGCGCACCCGCTTACTCTCAGGATTTGCATGTGGTACTTTCGAAGAGAGCGGGGAGCGGAGAGCGGAGAGAGCGGCGGTTGGCGGGTTGTGAGCGCGAGTGTGCAATGAGCGCCCCGGTACGGCCGTTTTGCTATGCAAAACCAGCGTCCCTACTTCATTTCAGGATTTGCGAGCATATTCGTAAAAAGGAGTACGAGGGCGGAGAGCAGCTATTGGGTAAGCAGAGTAAAAGGCGAGAATGACACGCACGCCTGCATGAATGCAATATTGAGCCGGACGCACTTTTTCTCGCCATTTATCTTTTTTTTAAATACTATCTTTGAGAAGTACTCATCATATGATGATAATGATAATGATGGTGATGATGGACGAAGTGATGAGCTTGTGGATGACTTTGGGTATGAAATTGGGGATGATGCATCATGTGTTCATGACCTTGATGTAAATGGGATTGTGGATCGGGATCCCTTTGTTGAGATCCTTGAACACTAAGTTTTTCTTGATTCATTGACTTTCTCCTTTCACCTTTGAATAATTCATATTATGTCTGCACAGGATTAGTGACACTTGACCTAAATGAATTGGGCTACTTATAGTCGCCTTTAAGGGGATTTACTGACGAAGCACCCTCTAACGGACCCATGAGCGCTTATTAGTAAAAGTTCGAGGTTCACGACGTTGGCACAAAGGACGAGCCAATAATTGCAAGTGTTAACCGAGGAAGAGCACGAATTCCAGTTTTCATGGGACAGGAATACTGCATTATCGGTTGGAGAGCGGAGCGCTCGCCTTTGAAATCGGGAAAATACAATAACTCGCCCAATCACATTTCCCGATTTCAACAGCGATGGAAACCGATACACCTGCGTTCCCCCACTACATTTTCATCTCCATCACGCTCCATCGAGCTACCAGCATCCTTTCAGTCACAAACTCTTCACGAATTTGCATTCTCTCCCCCGCATATATAGCAAGTACAAGGGTTGTTAGACACATTAAAAAATACGCCGAAAACTACAAATGAAAACCCAGGTTTTGGATAGACGATATTGGTAGGTTTTGTTATAATTGTTACGGGTTTATTACAGTTTTTTTCGTTTTGTATAATAAAATTATATAGTTGTGAACGGAGGCGAGAGAGGACATGGAATACTCGAATAACTATGTCATTGTAGCGATCTTCATTGCGCTGGGAATTTTGCTACCAGTGGTAGCGCTTACAGTGGGAAGATTTCTAAGACCTAGCAAACCTACCGAAATCAAGCAATCGACCTATGAGAGTGGGAACGAGCCGGTAGGGGTAGGGCAGGTACGATTTAATATCCGCTATTATCTATTCGCACTGATGTTTGTTATTTTCGATGTGGAGACCGTGTTTCTTTACCCGTGGGCCGTGGCGTATCAGCAGCTTGGACTCTTCGTACTTGTTGAGATGTTGATATTTGTCGCATTGTTGCTTGTGGGGCTTATATACGCTTGGAAGAAGAAGGTGCTCAAATGGAACTCAATTTAGAATCGATTAGTCCTGAGGAACGTCAGGAGCTAGAAAGAAATGTATTCATGGGAACACTGGAACAATTGAAGGCGTGGGCGCGAAGCAACTCGCTCTGGCCGCTTACGTTCGGGCTTGCATGTTGTGCGATTGAAATGATGGGAACGGGAGCATCCCACTATGATTTGGACCGATTTGGCGTTATATTCCGAACATCGCCTCGTCAATCTGACGTGATGATCGTAGCAGGGACGGTAACGAAGAAAATGGGTCCTTTATTGCGTCGTTTGTACGACCAAATGCCAGAGCCGAAATGGGTTATCGCAATGGGATCATGTGCAACGGCTGGCGGTCCTTATGTGAAATCGTATGCCGTGATGAAAGGCGTGGATCAAATTGTACCGGTCGATGTTTACATCCCGGGCTGCCCACCGAACCCGGCTGCTTTGATCTATGGCATTAATAAATTGCAAGAGAAGATTCGTTATGAAGCGAAGACCGGGAAGCAGGTGACGAACCAATGAGTGATGAGCAAGAGGTGAAACCTGACAAACCGGAACGCAAGATCATGACGCCGGAAGAACGCGAAGCGAAGGTCAAGGCGGCTGCCGAAGCACGAGCAGCACGCGAACGTGCGAAGGCTGAAGCTGGAGGCGGCGACGTACCGGCACCAGAAGCGGCGGCAGATGGAGCTGCTGGAGCCACACCAGAGCGCAAAGTGCTAACGGATGAAGAGAAAGAAGCGAAGGTCAAAGCTGCAGCTGAAGCGAGAGCAGCCAGAGCCAAGGCCAAGGAAGAAGCCGAGGCAGCTGCAGCAGAGGCTGCGCCGAAGGAGCCTTCCCATAACCAGCCTCGCTTAGATCATGCCATTGCGATTCTGAAAGAAAAAATAGCCGAAGATGTGGTGGAAGAGTCCTCGATTAACGAGAATAACAACCACTTGCCGACACTTACGATTAAGAACGAACATTGGTATACATGTGCGGAACTTCTCAAGCATGATCCGGAGTTTCAATGCGACTATCTTCGGAATGTGTCGGGTGCGGATCATGAGACGCATATGGAAGTGGTCTATCATATGGTATCCATCACAACGCAGCACGAATATTGCATTCGTGTAAAGACGGATCGTGATCAGCCGTCCGTCGATTCGGTGACGCCGATTTGGCAAACGGCCAATTGGAATGAGCGTGAAATCTATGACTTACTCGGTATCGCATTTCCGGGTCATCCCGATTTGCGCCGAATTATGATGTCCGATGATTGGGTAGGGCATCCACTGCGCAAAGACTATGTACCGCTAGATTCGGAGGTGTAATCACGCGTGATTCGGACAGAAGAACTTCTATTGAATGTAGGACCGCAGCATCCCAGTACACATGGTGTATTTCGGATCGTCGTGAAATTAGACGGAGAAGTGATTAAAGAAGCAACGCCCGTGATGGGCTACCTGCATCGTGGTACGGAGAAGCTGGCAGAGGATTTGAACTATACGCAGATCATTCCATATACCGACCGTATGGATTATGTGTCAGCCATGACGAACAACTATGTGCTCGTGGATGCGGTGGAGAAAATGATGCAGCTCGAAATTCCGGAGCGTGCTGAGTTTCTAAGATTGATCGTGATGGAATTGCAGCGTCTTGCCAGTCACATGGTATGGTGGGGGACCTATTTGCTTGATATTGGAGCCATGAGCCCTTTCTTATATGCATTCCGGGATCGTGAGATCATCATCGATTTATTTAACGAATTGTGTGGAGCACGACTTACCTATAACTACATGCGTGTAGGCGGTGTGAAGTGGGATGCGCCAACTGGCTGGATCGATAAGGTTCGAGAGTTCATCCCTTATATGAAGAAGAAGCTTGTTGAGTACGATAATCTCGTGAGCGGTAACGAGATCTTTCTGCAACGGATTATCGGGGTCGGCAAATACGATGCGCAAACGGCCATTGATTATGGTTTAAGCGGGGCAAATTTGCGTTGTACCGGGGTGAATTGGGATCTGCGGAAAAATGAGCCGTACAGCATCTACGACCGGTTCGATTTCGATGTACCGCTCGGTACCAATGGCGATTGCTATGACCGCTATGTCATTCGAATGGAAGAGATGCGCCAGACGTTGCGTATCCTGGAGCAAGCGATTGAGCAATTCCCGAAAGACGGCGAGATTATGGGCAAGGTTCCCCGTGTCATCCGTCCGCCGGCAGGCGAGATCTATGCGCGTATTGAATCGCCGCGCGGTGAGATTGGTGCTTATATCGTCTCTAAAGGAAAAGCAGAACCGTATCGCTTGAAGTTCAGACGTCCTTCCTTCGTGAATCTGCAGATTTTACCGAAGCTTCTCGTCGGGGAGACCATGACGAACCTCATTACGATTCTAGGCGGCGTTGATATCGTCGTTGGGGAGGTTGACTGTTAATGGGCGCTTGGTTGCAAGAATCGTTAACATGGACGAATTTTGCTATATTTCTAGCCTGGAGCATTGTATTTCTATTTATCGTATTGGGGTTTGTAACCTATGCCATATACTATGAACGCAAAGTCATAGGCTGGATGCAAGGGCGGATTGGTCCGAACCGGGTTGGTCCATTCGGATTGTTCCAGACCGTTGCAGATATCCTGAAGCTGCTTATTAAAGAGGATACGATCCCACGAAAAGCGGATCGTTGGTTGTTCATCCTTGCACCCGTTATTACGTACGTTCCTGCATTTGCGGTTCTAGTCACGATTCCTTATACGAATTCACTTTATTTTACAGACCTCAATGTAGGCTTGTTGTATTACGGCGCGTTATCTTGTATTTCAACGATTGGCATCATTCTGGGCGGTTGGGCTTCCAACAATAAATACTCCTTACTCGGCGGCATGCGCTCAGCAGCCCAGATGATTAGTTACGAGATTCCACTGGTTATATCGGTGGTTGGTGTCATTATGGTCAGTGGCAGCTTAAGCTTGCGTACCATTGTAAATGGGCAAGGCGATGCGTTCTGGCAGTGGAATTTCCTTCCGCAGATCATCGGATTTGTGGTGTTCATCATCGCAGCGGTCTCTGAGCTTAACCGTACACCATTCGATTTGCCGGAAGCTGAGTCTGAGCTCGTTGCAGGGTACCATGTCGAGTATAGTGGATTCCGATTTGCATTCTTCATGCTCGCAGAATATGTATACATGTTCGCTATTGCATCGCTTACGACGGTTCTATTCCTCGGTGGATGGCATGCGCCGCTTCCGTTCTTAACGTTCATCCCAGGAGTGATCTGGTTCATCCTGAAATTCACATTCTGTGTGTTCTTCTTGTTCTGGCTACGCGCAACGATGCCGCGTATTCGTGTGGATCAGCTCATGAGCTTCGGTTGGAAAGTGCTGCTCCCACTATCGCTCCTGAATGTGTTCATTACGGCTATCTACATGGAACTATTCATCAAATAGAAGGGGAGAGTACCGATGAAGGGATTGCTTAAAGGGCTGGGAGTCACGTTCAAGACGATGACCTCCAAAAAAGTAACCTATAAATACCCGGATGTACCGCTCGAAATGCCGGATCGCTTTCGTGGTATTCAATATTTTGAGCCGGATAAATGTATCGTGTGCAATCAGTGTGCAAAGATCTGTCCGACAGAATGCTTGACGCTGACAGGCAAACCGAACCCGGATCCAGAGAAAAAAGGGAAAGTCATCGATACGTTCGATATTAACTTTGAACTCTGCATTCTGTGCGATTTATGTACGGAAGTGTGTCCGACAGAAGCGGTTGTTATGACGAATAACTTTGAGCTAGCGGCATACAGCCGTGATGACCTGTTCAAAAATAAAGAGTGGTTGTACGAGAATAACAACCATATTCGTAAGGAGAATAACTCGGCGATGACGACGAGGGGGGGCGTCAAGAAAGATGTTTGATTTGAGCTTCCAGCTTACGGGCGAATATGTTGCTTTCTTTATCCTTGCAGTTTGTATTATCGCAGGTGCCGTCTTAATGCTTAGTTTCAGTAAAGTCATTCACATGGTGGTCTCACTCGCTTTTGCTTTTATCGGGCTTGCCGGGATGTATGTACTCTTGAATGCGGAATTCGTGGCTTTCGTGCAAGTCCTCATCTATGCGGGAGCGATTTCGATCCTGATGATCTTCGGTATTATGATGACGCGGCATGATCAGAAGGATGAAGAGATCCGAAGACCGTGGCACGAAGCAATTACGGCGGTTGGATGTCTAGCCTTGTTCGGATTGTTGTTCTACGCCATTCGCGCGACAGAGCTGCCTGCTGCGGCTTGGGATCCTCCGAAGGACAATACGCTGGAGATCGGTAAGCTGCTCTATACGGAGCACGTGATACCGTTCGAATTGATGTCGGTGCTGCTCACGGTTGCTTTTATCGGGGCGATTGTGATTGCCAAAAGGGAGGAGGACTAAGATGAGCGGAATGTTAGGTTCGTATCTGATGCTCGCTGCCATTTTGTTCTGCCTTGGTCTGTACGGTGCATTAACGAAACGGAGCGCTGTTGTCGTCTTATTATCCATTGAATTGATGCTGAACGCGGTGAATTTGAACCTCGTCGCTTTTTCGAAATATGGGGTTGTTCCTGGACTGAAGGGCCAAATCTTCTCGCTCTTTAACATCTCGATTGCTGCTGCGGAAGCTGCAATAGGTATCGCGATCCTCATCGCGCTATACCGGAATAAGGGAACAGCGAATGTGGATGAATTCAATGAGATGAAGCGATAACCAATAGGAGGAAATGCAATGGAATTTGTCTACTCGCAATATGCCTTTGTCGTTCCGATCCTCCCGCTGATCGCCTTCCTGATTCTTACGGCACTTGGTCGGCAGATGAAAGAGATCGGTGGATGGATCAGTATAGTATTTACGCTCGCTTCATTTATATATGCATTATTAATAGGAATCGAGCGAATCGGCGGTCAGGCAGAGGATTATACCAAAAATATGGATTGGATCCGATTCGGTGATGTGAATCTAACAGTCGGGTTCGAAGTCACGAACCTGAATGCGCTCATGCTCATGATCGTGACGTTCGTCAGTTTACTCGTTAATGTCTATTCCAGAGGATATATGAAAGGCGATGACCGGATCAATATTTTCTTCGCGTATGTCTCTCTGTTCACCTTCTCCATGTTGGGGTTGGTCATTTCGTCGAATTTACTAGAGCTCTATATCTTCTGGGAGCTTGTAGGGGTTTGTTCCTTCCTGTTGGTTGGGTTCTGGTATCAGAAACCGGCAGCCAAAGCAGCTGCCAAGAAGGCTTTTATCGTAACACGTATTGGGGATGTAGGCCTATTTATCGCGATCTTGCTGCTCTACGTCTACATGCCGGATCATGCACTAGATTTCGCATCCATCCATAATGTGTTCACACAGCCTGAGGTGATGACCGCTGCTGGCATTAGCGCGGGGATCTCTACGCTTATTGCGATTCTAATCTTCGTAGGCGCGATCGGCAAATCCGGTCAATTCCCACTACATACGTGGTTGCCTGATGCGATGGAAGGTCCAACACCGATTAGTGCGCTGATCCATGCCGCGACGATGGTTGCAGCGGGTGTGTACTTGGTGGCGAGAACCTTCGAAGTGTTCCATGCCTCACCGGCGGCGATGGAAGTCGTCGCATATGTCGGCGGGTTCACGGCGATCTTCGCAGCGACAATCGGGATTGCGCAGAATGATATCAAACGGATCCTTGCGTACTCGACGGTCAGTCAGCTCGGCTATATGATGATGGCACTGGGAATCGGGTCCGTAACAGCAGGGATGTTCCACTTGTTTACGCACGCATTCTTCAAAGCATTGTTATTCCTTGGTGCAGGTAGCGTGATTCATGTGGTTCATAAGCAAGATGTCAATGAATTGGGTGGCTTAGGCTCCAAAATGAAAATAACGGCATGGACGTTCGGTATTGGCGCATTAGCATTATCGGGTATTCCGCCATTCTCCGGATTCTGGTCGAAGGATGCAATTCTGACCGCAGCATGGGAAGGGCACAAAGGATTATTCGTTATCGGGCTCATTGCTGCGTTCTTCACCGCGTTCTATATGTCGAGACTCTTCTTCTTGGTCTTCACGGGCAAATCGGAAGCCGCTAAAGATGCGCACGAATCTCCAGCGACAATGACGATTCCACTCGTATTGCTCGCCATTCTAGCTGTCGTAGCGGGTTTCGTCTTCACACCATTTAATAGCTGGTTCGGAACATGGCTGGAAGGCACGGAGACGAAGGAGCATGCGAATGTGATCGTCATGATCCTATCGACGGTCGTTGGGTTGCTTGGCATTGGACTCGGCTGGCTCATTTATCGTCAAAAATCAATCTCGCGGGATGCGATTGCTTCCAGTGCGCCATGGCTTACGAAATTACTCGCGAATAAGTATTATATCGATGAAGTCTATCAAGTGATCATTGTAGCACCACTGCGTGCGATCGGACTCGCGCTCTCCGCTTTCGATCAATGGATCGTGGATGGTATCGTTCGCGGCGTAGCCGGGTTGACGGTCCTAACAGGACGGACATCGACACGGATGCAGAACGGCCAGGTGCAGACTTATGGATTGATTACACTGCTCGGCTGCGTCATTCTGATCTTGGGTATTGTCGGAAGGAGGTTATGGTAGATGATTGCCAATATTCCGATTCTTACGCTCATCGCCTTGTCTCCGCTGCTCGGGGTACTCATTTTATTATTCATGCCGCAGGATAAGAGCAGAGCGATGAAAGTGATTGCCATCGCTTCAACGGTGCTTACACTCGGTCTTGCCACTTGGATGTATGCAGCCTATGAATACAGCGGTAAGGGCACGGCCTATGAAGAAAATGTACGATGGATCAATATTGCGCTGAACAAAGAGTTCATGGCTGACCAGTTTGCATCGTACAGTATTCAATTTAATTATCATCTTGCGATGGATGGCATATCGCTTCTCCTCGTCCTACTGACGGCGGTCGTCAGTGTGATGGCAGCACTTGCTTCGTTTCACATTAAGAAGCGCACGAAAATGTACTTCATCTTATTCTTACTTCTTGAAGTGGGCATGTTCGGCGTATTTATGGCGAGAGACCTGTTCTTATTCTTCTTATTCTTCGAAGTGACCTTGGTCGCAACGTATTTCTTAATCGGGATTTGGGGTTACGGAGGCCGCGAGCGAGCGGCGAATAAGTTCTTGATCTATAACGGCTTTGGATCTGCGCTCATGCTGATCGCATTCGTCCTATTAATTGCAACGGCAGGATTTACGATCGATACCACTGCGAATGCGCAAGGGCACTATATGTATTCTGGCAGCTTATCGACCATTATGCAGAACCTGTTGGATCCGAATTCCTATGTCAATATGAATCCAGAGCAAATGACGAGTGCTTTCTTCATGTCGGAAGGGATGAAGACAACTATTTTCGTCTTGCTCCTTGTTGCCTTTGGTATCAAGCTTCCATTCTTCCCGTTTCATACGTGGATGCTCAAGGTGCATAATGAAGCGCCACCAGCCGTCGTTATGATTCACTCGGGGATTCTGCTGAAGATGGGAGCCTATGGACTCATTCGATTTGCACTCTTCTTGTTCCCGCATCAGGCGGAATCGTGGTCAACGACGTTAGCTATTCTTGGGGTTGTGAATATTCTGTACGGTGCCGTGCTGGCTCTCGTCCAACGGGAGTTCAAGCTTGTTCTGGCCTATTCGAGTATCAGTCATATGGGTGTTGTTCTTCTAGGACTTTCGGCACTGAATGAAATCGGTCTGCAAGGCGCGATGTATCAGATGATCTCGCATGGATTTATCTCCGCATTGTTCTTCTTGATTGTCGGCAGTCTCTACGAAAGGACGCTTACGACGCAGCTGGATGAGCTTGGCGGACTTGCGCGAAGCATGCCTTTCATGAGTGGGATTCTACTTATTGCAGGTCTTGCATCCTTAGGTTTGCCTGGTTTATCGGGATTCGTTGGAGAATTTCTCTCCTTCCTAGGCTTGTTCAGTACGATGAAAGTTGTTGCGGTTGTAGGTGCACTTGGAATTATTCTAGGCGCTGTCTACGTCCTACGAGGGGTACTGGGTATCACCTATGGTCCGATGGAAGACCGTTATATCGGCATCCGTGATGCTCGTCTAATTGAGGCTGTGCCCATGATTGCTCTGACTGCATTGATCGTATTGCTCGGTGTCTATCCGACGATACTCATTGATCCGCTGCAGCATAGCTTCGACCAATTTCTAGAACTTATCAAGGTAGGAGGTTAGTCCCATGAATCCAACTGAAACGATCATGCCACTGCAATGGGCCGATCTTGCCACCTTGGCACCGGAATTAACATTGGTCATCGCGGCAATTCTCCTATCTCTGCTAGATTTATTCTTACCGAAAAGGGTCAATCGTGATGGGCTAGGTGTATTCTCCTTGGTAGCTGTACTGATCTCCCTCGGATTTGTCGTCTGGCGGATGATCGATATGAGCAGCGGGGCAGAGACGGCTTCAACAGCTCAGGCGCTGCATCTACTGGGGCAGAGTTACCGGGTTGATGATTTTGCGAATCTGCTGAAAATTATTTTCTTAGGCGGAACGGCACTTATTATTTTCATGAGTCTAGGATCGATTCGTGAGGAAGAGATTCCGCATAAGGGTGAGTATTACTACTTACTACTGCCTGCGGTACTCGGTGCGATGATGATGGCATCCTCTGGCGATCTGATTACGCTATATGTTGGGCTTGAATTGTTGAGTATCACTTCCTATGTGCTCGTAGCGCTTAAGAAAAATGATCTCAAATCCAATGAGAGTGCATTCAAATATGTCGTACTTGGAAGTATCTCTTCCGCCTTCATATTGTATGGTATGTCCTTTCTCTATGGGATGTCAGGATCGACGGATCTTGCTACGATTGCTCAGATGTTATCGCAGCATTTGGACGATTTCAAAGTCTTAATCTATGTCAGCTTCTTCTTGATGCTCGCAGGATTCGGGTTCAAAATCGCGGTTGCCCCATTCCACGTATGGGCGCCAGATGTGTACCAAGGGGCGCCGACGCCAGTTACTGCGTTCCTCGCGGTCGTTTCCAAGGCAGCTGGCTTTGCGATTTTATTCCGAATCGTCTATAACGTATTTTTCCCGCTCGCGAGCCAAGAATATCTGTATATTAGCAGTGATGTCATGCTCACGCTCCTGATCGTCGCTGCGATCGCGATGGTTATCGGGAATACGGCAGCACTTCGTCAACGGAATATGAAGCGATTGCTGGCCTTATCCGGTGTTGCGAACGCAGGGTACTTGCTCGTACCGATCGGGTTATCCATGACACCGCTGCATGTCTCGAATTTCTCCGAGTTCGCGTTTTATCTTATTGCCTATCTATTCATGAACATCGGCGCATTCGCCGTGGCGATGATTGTGAGTCGGGATGCGGGCCATGATGAGATCAGCGGCTTCGCAGGGTTGTACTACCGGGCTCCTTTTACCGCGGTGGGAATGACGATCCTGCTCCTGTCCTTTGCGGGCATACCGCTTACGGGCGGGTTTATCGGAAAGCTCTTCATTGTTCTCGGGGCCGCACAGATGAAGGCCTATTGGATCGCTGCGATCATGATCATTACCAGCGTCATCTCACTGTACTACTACTTCGGAATCATCCGTCAAATGTATATGCGTTCGGTGGGTGAGATGCCTTCCATTCGATTCCCAGCACCACTTGGGATTACGGTATGGATCTGTGTTGCTGCAACGATCTATCTCGGGGTTATGCCGAATACGGTGCTAGATGTGATCAATAAATTTTTTGCCCTTTCGTTTGATTTATTCATTCGAGTAGGGAGTTAGTCGATAAAAGTATTGAAGAGAGCCTTCCTTCGCGGAAGGCTTTTTTTGCCAGATGCAATCTTCTACAAAGTAAAAGGGGATTAAGTCCGGCGTATCGAAGAAGTAGAGGTACCTATTTTTAGAGGTTGTTCAAAAAGTCATCATTTGATCACGAAGTCATTCAAGAAGCATAACCGTCATCGAATCTTGCGTTCACCTTCGAAGTCCGGTACTCATTTAGGTTTCGCCTAAACTCCGTTCCTCTAAAAGTTTTTCGAAGAAAAACTCGCTACGGAAGCATATGCCCTTCAGGTTCTCGCAACCTTAGCATATGCTTACGATGTAAGTTTTCATAGAAAACTTTCAGGTGCTGAAATGCCGATTTTTTGAACACTCATTTTTAGAAGAAACATGAGATAGGTAAATGGATGGTAGAATAGGAGAAGCAATGAAAAGATTACGATACCGCATCGTCGTCGTAGTGATGTGTATGCTGCTACTGCAGTACATGAGTGAAGCAACAACAGGGATGATGACAGCAAAGGCAGAGCAGTCGCAGCTGCATTCAACGAATAGCAATCAGATTGCGCAGGAAGCACAAATCGAAGAAGATCAACCGAAATCCTGGATCGTAAAATGGAAAGGCTCGTCCCAAGATCAGGGTTTATTACATGATACAGAAGTTCTAAGCAAGCAAGAGGCTGTAAATGTCTATGTTGTACGTCTGAAGCAGGGGATTGAACCGATGGCTTGGTTGGCACGGGCTAGAGAATCTGCCGAAGTGGAGTATGTGCAGTCGAATAATCCGGTAACGGTGCTCAAGGTGCCGAACGATACCCATTATGAGAGTCAGAAATATTTGCGCCAGATTCATGCTGATTCGGCTTGGGAACAAGTCACAGGTAACACCAAGCTTACGATCGGCGTCGTGGATACCGGGGTGGATTTGAAGCATGCGGATTTGCGAGATAATTTGGTGGATGGCGTTAATCTGATTAAGCCTAGCCAGCTTCCGCAGGATGATAATGGACATGGGACGAGTGTCGCGGGTGTGATTGGAGCCGTGGGGAATAACCGATTGGGCGTTAGCGGCATATTATGGGATGCAAGAGTAATGCCGATTAAGGCGCTGGATTCCTCGGGATCGGGTGATGAAGATAAGCTCGGCGAAGGGATTGTCTATGCGATTGAACATGATGTGAAGATCGTCGTGCTATCCGTAGGCTTGTATCGGTATTCAACCTATATGCAGCAAATCGTGCAATACGCAGAGAGCAAAGGGGTATTACTCATCGCAGCAACGGGGAATGATGGAGCGGAGTTGGCCGGAAAAGTAGCCGTGAAATATCCTGCGGCATATCCCGAAGTGATCGCTGTCGGTGGGACAGCTGATTTGAAGACCGCAGAGCCACGCTCGAACTATGGTCCAGAAGTGGATGTCGTTGCTCCATGGCGGGTCTATACCACAGCGTTAGGTGGAGGCTACACAAGCGATGAAGGAACTTCGATGGCTGCGCCGCAAGTTGCAGCTGTCGCAGCGATGATCTGGTCCAAATATCCGGATATGAAGCCTTATCAGATTCGCAATTTAATTCGCCAGTCGGCACAGGATCTTGGAACGATGGGATGGGATGCGAAGACGGGGTACGGTCTACTCCGCGCAGATCGGGCATTGACGATGAAACCAAAGGAGGATATTTACGAGGATAACGGAAGTCGTGAGATCGCGAAGGCGTTTCCGATTGATACTTCGATGTCTGCTGTACTGCAAGGAGAGGATGAAGATTGGTTCTATGTCAATGCACCTTATGATGGGACCTTGACCCTTCAGACACAACTTATTCAGGGCGGAACGCCACTGCAGCTGACCTATTACACTTCGACGAAAGCCGGAGGAACCAAAGTTGCAAGTCTAACGAATACGAAGACACAGATTCCAGTGAAAAAGGGCAAAAATATTTTGCAATTTAAGCTGACAAATATGAAGTCCAAAACACCTGTAACGTACAAATTGATTTCAAGATTTACGATATACAGTGACCCATACGAGCATAACAATAAGCAATACCAGGCTTTTACACTTCCGACACGAAGTCAGGAGGTCATTGGAACCTTCCATCAGGACGGAGATGAGGATTGGTTCGTGTTCCGTGTGACGGATCAAGGAACATTACGGCTCAAGCTCGATAGTGATACGGCACGTATCGATCCGGCGATGGAGATCAGCGGTCCTGGGATGGAGAAATTAACAATCGATTCTTTCAGTGAGGATAGCTCAGACAGTGAGAGCATTACGCTTGTGGATATCAAGCCGGGTCAGTATTATATGCGGGTCTATAATGCGATTTCGCCAAAAGCAAGTGCTGTTGCCGGTGAATATAAGCTATCCATCCAATACGTTACGCAATATACGGATCCCAATGAACCGAATGACAAGAGCTATCAAGCGGTAACAGCAGTGTCAGATACCGATTATATGGGCGTATTCGGATCGAATACAGATGTGGACTGGTTCGAATATCGTGTAGACCAGAAGAGTTATGTGGAGCTAAGTGTTAGAGGCATTCCTTCGAACCGTGTTGTTACAATGAACGTATATGATCGCAAGCAGAAGGCATTATTCAAGATGTCGAATAGCTTAGGTAATACATCGCTCAAATCAGCACGAATCATGGAGCCGGGAACGTATCTCGTACGATTGTCGACCAATCAAATGTTTAATGGACAATACTATCAATTCAAAATGCATGCAGAAACACTTATAGCCGGATTTCGAGATATTAAAGGCCACTGGGCGGTTCCAGCGATTACGGCTTTGACGGAGCGGCGATGGATTGGTGGGTATGATGGGTATCGCTTCGAGCCAGATCGAGGGATCACTCGGGCGGAAGCAGTCTCCATCCTAAGCAAGGCTTTTAAGTTCAAAGCAGGGAATGCGGTTCAGTATAGCGATGTCAATGTGAAGCATTGGGCGTATGCCGATATCGCCAAAGCTGAAGCAGCAGGGATTGTACATGGTTATCAGGATGGCACCTTCGCGCCGAACCGGTTCGTTACACGTGCGGAGATGGCAGTGATGATCGGTAATGCGATGAAGGAGAAGCCGAGAGGAAGCGGTAAAGGTCCTTTTACCGATGTGAGTGTGAATCACTGGGCTGCCCCGATGTTGAGTCAAATGAAATCACGTGGATATTTGAAAGGTTACAGTAATGGATCTTTTAAGCCGGACGCTTCGGCGAGCCGGGCTGAATTCACGACCATGTTATACGAAATTTTGGTTAAATAATGGGTTGAAATCGGAAGGAGGAGCTGCGCATGGATGATTCGATGACATCGTTGGTTGGTTTAAGTGGATTGGTCGGTATTATCGTAACGTTAGGCTGTATTGGACTCGCCTGGTGGGCGCTTCAAGCGGTGAAGTTTGATTTGTTCTTGAGGAATGCCAAGGGGCCCCAAGGAAAGCTGTTACACGTGTTCCTATCGGTGATTATCGGTCACTGGGTGTCTGAATTCGTGCTCCAATATTGGGAGTGGACACAGCGGCTTAAGGGTTTGTTCTAAATTGAGCCATGATTAATCTGCAGTCTGCAAGTTGTGTCGAATAACATCGAACAATTGTGTGAAGACTGGTAAATAAGAAAATGAATAGAAATGTTACGATTTTGTAACTATTTTAATAAGTTCTTGATATGATCGCGAAAATAACCCTTGTAAGTCTTTAGGGTTGAATGGTAATATGAACTTTGAGCAAAACAGGCGTGTCATTATCTTTGTTATTTTGGAGAAAATGGTAAAAATTTATCGCGGAGGGAACCAGAATGAGCAAATTTATCGTCCGCGGCGGCAAACGGTTAACCGGAAGTGTTCGCGTCAATGGTGCAAAGAACTCTGTTCTTCCGATAATCGCTGCCTCTCTACTGGGGGAAGATGGAGTAAGCGTGATCTATGACGCACCTCCTCTTGACGATGTTATGACGATCAATAAAGTACTAGGGGTATTAGGGGCAGAGGTTACATATCTCAATGAAACGATCCGTGTCAATGCACAGAACATTGAGTCATGCGAAGCACCTTATGAATATGTTCGTAAAATGCGTGCATCGTTCCTTGTTATGGGACCTTTATTAGCACGATTGGGCCACACTCGTATTTCATTGCCAGGCGGCTGCGCGATCGGCACAAGACCGATTGATCAGCATTTGAAAGGCTTTGAAGCGATGGGTGCGGAAATTGGCCTTGGCCAAGGGTATATCGAAGCGAAAATTAATGGCCGGTTACGCGGTGCGAAGATCTATCTTGATGTCGCAAGTGTAGGGGCAACTGAAAATATTATGATGGCAGCGACGTTAGCTGAAGGCGTGACGATCATTGAGAATGCAGCCAAAGAACCTGAAATCGTGGATCTCGCGAACTATCTGAATGCGATGGGTGCGAAGGTGCGTGGCGCAGGAACGGGAATCATTCGAATTGAAGGTGTTGAGAAGCTGCAAGGTGCGGAGCATACGGTAATCCCGGATCGTGTTGAAGCGGGAACGTATATGATTGCTGCAGCGATGACAGGTGGCGATGTCTACGTCGAGGGTGCTATTGCCGATCATTTAGGACCAGTTATTTCGAAGCTGCAAGAGATGGGCGTAACGGTAGAGCCAGACGAGAATGGCATTCGTGTTACTGCGGATCGTCCACTTCGTTCAGTTGATGTGAAGACTTTACCTTACCCAGGATTCCCGACAGATATGCAATCCCAGATGATGGCGTTGCTACTCATCTCCGAAGGGACATCGGTTGTAACGGAGACGGTGTTCGAGAACCGCTTCATGCATGTGGATGAGTTCATGAGCATGCGCGCATCTATCAAAGTCGATGGCCGTACGGCTGTCGTTAGCGGGGGATCGAAGCTCTTCGGTGCGAAAGTAACGGCAACGGATTTACGTGCAGGTGCAGCTTTAATCTGTGCAGGATTGGTTGCAGAAGGTACGACGGAAGTGAGCGGCGTGCATCATATCGACCGTGGCTACGTGAACTTGGCTGAGAAGCTCTCGAAATTGGGTGCAGATATTTATCGTGTATCCTACGATGAATCTAAGCTGAATCCACTCGAGGTGGAGAAGAAAGAAGAGAAGAAACCGCTGTTCCAAGTGCAGCCTACTTGGGCATAACTTAACCTTTGAATGTAGAGACCGAGATGACGATTTGTCGTTTCGGTCTTTTTGTGTTGTTGCAACGGAGTCGGAGTGAGGCTTTAGAATAAATCGTGAAATACTAGGGTGGTTCTTTTTGGGGAATACTAGATTGGGATGTGTTGGACATCTTATTTAGTACTAGATCATAGAACGTGAATCTAAGCACGGTAAGGTGAAATCGATTCTATTCGAAGTTCTAGCATGTCTTCTCGCTTCATACTAATAAGTAGAGTAGAAAGACAAGCAGACGGAGGAACCTAGCAATGACACGAATGACGGTGAAGCTTTCAGAGGATCACGCCCGTCCTGCGGAGGACGGGCCTAAGAGCAGCGCCAGCGCACGTGCGGACCGCACTGTGCGCGTGAGCGCTAGCCCCACCGCGGGCGTGCAAGCACCCGCCCGCGAACCCCGCGTCCCGCGCGGCGAAGTCGTCGCCCGCGCGGGACGCAAGCCGCCGCGCAGGCTGACGCGGCGGGGGCCGCTCGCCTGGGCGGCGGGAATGCTCCTGCTGTGCATGATCATTCCCGCGCTGCTCGTGCAGCGGCAGCACACCCCTGTGACGGACGAGACAGTCGCCGTCCGTGAACCCAAACCCGCGCCGAGCCCGCCTCTGCAAGAGGCTGTGCCGCGCGAACCGCTTGTCCGCGTCTACCTCGCGGGCGACCAAGCGATCGAGAAAGTCACGCTCGAACAATATGTCCGCGGCGTTGTTGCCGCCGAGATGCCGAGTGAGTTCGAGATGGAAGCCCTCAAAGCGCAGGCGATTGCAGCGCGCACCTTCATTGTTAGACGGATGGCGGATCAAGATACAACCGGCGTTCCTGTGAAGGGGGCGGATGTGACAGATACCGTCACCCATCAAGCGTATTTGCCGATCAAGACACTCAAGTTGAACGAGAACCGCAAAAAGCTCGCTCGGTTGAGCCAAGCCGTCAGTGAGACACGCGGAATCGTCATGACTTATAAAGGTTCACCCATCGAGGCATCCTTCTTCTCGACGAGTAACGGGTATACCGAGAATTCCGAAGATGTGTGGTCGAATAAAATACCATATCTGCGCAGCGTGTCGAGTCCATGGGATAAGGCGATTGCGCCGCATTACACGGATACCGTCCGTATGACGCTCGATCAATTTATGAGACGATTACGCGTGTCACTGCCTTCCTTACCGGCTTCGGCAAGTGTGGCGCGGAAACAGCAGGCTTATGCGAACGCCGTCGAGCCTCGCGTATTATCCAAGACCGAAGGGCACCGGATTAAGCTCATCCGGATTGGCGGCAAAAATTACACGGGCAAGGAAGTGCGAGAGAAACTGGGCCTTCGCTCAAGTGAATTTACATGGAAGATTCGTGATGGCAATATCGAGATCACGACATACGGTTATGGCCATGGTGTGGGGATGAGTCAATGGGGAGCGAATGGGATGGCAAAAGAGGGCGCGTCGGTAGAAGAGATTCTAAGACACTACTATACGGGCATCTCTTTGGAACAATCTGCAGAGTTCCTGCCTCAGGAATAACTAGCAGGCGGGGGTAGATGTATCTATCTTTAACAAGCTTGTCTGGGCTTCAATTCAATAGCCCCGCAAGCCCCCTTGCTCCCCCGAATTGCAGCATGTTGCCAAGTCCCTTCTTCTATATGAAATTAAAAAGGAGAAGAAGGTGTTCCACGTAAGAGTTTACGTCCGGCCTTTGGTAGCCCATTCCATCCATAACATCTAATCAAGGGAATGGGCGGACAAGAGCCGGCTGGAGTGGAACACCTCTTCGGATCTACTTTTCATATCATTAGAATTACCTTCTCCCAAAACATGCTCGTAATTCCCCTCCACTATGAATCTTAAAAATTACTTTTCCAATCACGTATAAAAGAAAAAGCCTTGGTAACAATGGTTATTGAGGTGATAGAGAATGAATAATGAACAAAACAAAAACAAAGCAGGTCATGAAGAATCTCCTAAAAACTCACTAGGGGTAACGGGCGCGAAGCCTTCTTCATGGAAAAGAGCAATGTCGAAGAAATGGGTATTTCCAGCAGTGTACATGGCAGCAATCGCAATCTTATTGACCGTATTGGTCGTCTACCAGGGGGCTAGATCCAAAACTAGTCCAGACCTCAGCACGAGCACCATCACCGAGAATGTAGACGGTACAAAGACAACGGATGCGACCACGGATGGAAAAACACCGGATGCGACGGAAGTTGCTACGAACAGCGAACCAATCGCATGGCCTGTCGAGAATGAGAAAGATGTAAAAGTCGTTATGCCGTTCTATGATACGAACGATTCCTCTGAAGTACATAAGGATGCAATGGTCGAATACAACGACACATTCATTCCGAATGTGGGGATCGACTTAGCACGTAAAGACGACAAACCTTTCGAAGTTCTTGCTGCACTCAGCGGTAAAGTAACAAGAGCAGATAAGAACCCTGTTGCGGGTCAAGTGGTCGAGATTCAAAGTGCTGATGGTACGAAAACGATCTATCAGAGCTTGACAGACTTGAAAGTGAAGAAAGATATGGAGATCAAGCAAGGCGATGTGATTGGTACAGCCAGTCGCAACGAACTCGAGAAAGATCTTGGCGTTCACGTTCACTTTGAAGTCCATAAAGACAACAAGCCGGTCAATCCACAGACTCTATTAGGCAAACAATAAACAATGCTATAACGTCAAACCAAACAGCCTTCATTCGGCTTATGCCGGATGGAGGTTTTTTTATTGCCATAAAGCGTCGAACTTCATGCTTACAAAAATGTTAGCGATCTTGTAAGTCAATTAAATGGTTGGGCACGAGAAAAAGTTCCTCGTCGTAGATGATATGAATCCAACTTTTCAGCTGAGCGTGTTCAGCTTGTTGAAATCAAGTAAGTAACTTGAATCAAGTTCAAGGTGAGAGCATCCTTAGGGTATCCCGGGATGAGCTCGCCTTTTTGGCGTGCAAAGTCAGTCTGGTCAAGAGATTGCAGCCTTTTTACAGAATCGAATTCATGGTTTTCAGAAAATAATTGTACAGATTTCAGCTTGTCTGTCTTGGAAACAAAGAATATATAGGCACGCCCCTCATATAATGTACCAAACTATCTCGAGTAGGGAGGCGGGAGCGTGCACGACTACATCAAAGAACGCACCATTAAAATAGGCCGTTGTATCGTGGAAACGAAGAACACGGTTCGAACCATTGCGAAGGAATTTGGAGTGTCAAAAAGCACGGTGCACAAAGATTTGACCGAACGACTGCCGGAGATCAATTCGGAGCTTGCTGACCAAGTAAAGCACATTTTGGAATACCACAAATCGATTAGACATCTGCGGGGAGGAGAGGCAACTAAGATTAAGTACAAGAAAACGAGCAACAAAAAGCGCGAAGTGATCGTCGCAGGCAAGTCTTAGAACCGTGAGGAGTGAAGTCGTAATTGCTCATATAATCTAAAGTGTGGTAATTTATAGAGGTATGACATTTTTTGAAGGAATTTCCCGGGTAATGTCGAATGCTTTTATATTATCGTGGGTTCAAAAGGTGATTTTGAACTGCCTTTATTAAAACTGTATACTTTGGAGGACATGGTCAATTATGCTTAGCAAGGATATCGGGATCGATCTCGGCACAGCGAACGTGCTGATTCACGTAAAGGGTAGAGGTGTCGTGCTTGACGAACCTTCCGTCGTAGCAATCGAAAGTGAAACAAAACGGGTACTAGCGGTTGGTGAAGAAGCAAGACGCATGGTCGGTCGTACACCGGGTAATATCATTCCGATACGCCCTCTGAAGGACGGAGTTATTGCCGATTTTGAAGTTACGGAAGCGATGCTTAAATATTTCATCGATCGTGTTGGCGGTCGCAAATGGTACAGTCACCCGCGCATACTGATCTGTGCGCCGACGAATATAACTTCGGTTGAACAGAAGGCGATTCGTCAGGCGGCAGAGCGGTGCGGTGCGAAGGAAGTTTTTATGGAAGAAGAACCGAAGGCAGCAGCAATCGGGGCTGGAATGGATATATTCCAGCCTAGCGGGAACATGGTTGTTGATATCGGCGGCGGGACAACGGACGTAGCTGTGCTCTCCATGGGCGACGTCGTTACCGCCTCTTCTATTAAAGTCGCAGGGGACAAGTTCGATGCTGCGATCATGAAATATATTAAGAATAAATATAAATTGTTAATTGGAGAACGGACTTCCGAAGATATCAAGATCAATATCGGAACAGTCTATCCGCATGGACGCCAATCCGAGATGGACATTCGTGGGCGTGATATGGTATCTGGACTTCCGTTTACGGTGACGATTAATTCGAATGAAATACGGGAAGCGCTCTGGGAATCGGTAACGAGCATTGTCGTAGCAGCGAAGTCGGTATTGGAACGGACACCGCCGGAATTGTCTGCCGATATCATCGATCGCGGGGTTATCCTAACAGGCGGCGGCGCATTATTGGACGGATTGGACGAGCTGCTCGCCGAAGAGTTGAAAGTGCCGGTGCTTGTTGCTGAGGACCCGATGCATTGCGTAGTTAAAGGTACGGGAATTATGCTCGATAATTTGGACAAGGTCGTAAAGAAAAACTTCAGATAAACCGATATATGCTTTATACGTAGATTTGAGTGTGTATAGCATCAATCGATTTAGATGAGGGGGATCCACGATGCTTCGAGGTTTATATACGGCTGCCGCAGGGATGATTAGTCAGCAGCGTAGACATGATACAGTAACTAATAATATCGCCAATATTAATACACCGGGGTACAAACAAGTCAATGCTGTGGAACGGTCTTTTCCAGAGATGCTCGTCTCGTTAATGGGGGGCGATCATAACCCGCGCGGCTCCTTAGGGAAGCTGAACACAGGTGTGTTCGCGGAGGAGAGTCTGCCGCAGTATACGCAAGGCGATGTAACGGAGACAGGAAATGGTTCGGATTTTGCTCTGCTTGCGGATCTTGAAGCAATTGATCCGAGTACCAATGAGCCGATTGTCTTTGATGCGAATGGCCGGAAAGTCCTAGATAACGGCGAAGTGAAGTACAAGCCTCAGGCGTTCTTTGCAGTGCAGAATGCAAATGGCGAGACGCGCTATACCCGAGACGGAAGATTCAAGGTTGATAAGGATGACAATCTGCTTAGCAGTACAGGGTCACTAGTCCTCGGTGCAAACGGTCAGCCGATTAAGTTAAAAGATCAATTGGGGAATTCAGTCCCAATCTCGAACCTCCGTGTAAATGCGAAGGGCGAGTGGCTGGATAATGCAACAGGACAGCCTGTGGTGGGGATGAATGCGATTGGGATTACCCGGATAGAGAACCCGAATTTGCTGATTCGCGAAGGCGATGGCAATTATAAATTCACGACCGAAGAAGATGCTGCGAATAATGCAGGACCACTTGGGCTGAGAGATGCTGTGGAAGTGCGCCAAGGATCGGTGGAACGATCGAACGTTGATTCCGCGCAATCCATGGTTGACATGATGGCTGCAGCACGTGCTTATGAAGCGAACCAGAAGATCATTCAGTATTACGATCGCAGCTTAGATAAAGCCGTAAATGAAGTGGGACGTGTCTAGAAGTAGATCATTCTTTGGTATCGCGGAGACTTCCGCTTCACGTGAAAGGGGTACATATCAATGAATAACTCAATGATTTCCGCTATGGTATCGATGACAGGCATTCAGCAGAAGCTCGATATCATTTCCGATAATATGGCGAATTCGAATACGACGGGATACAAGGCGAAGAAAGCTTCGTTCGAAGACGTACTGACGAATATCCAGCAGCATGACTCGAAGATGAAGCAACCGGGACGTTCGACACCACTTGGGTTTACGCAGTCTTGGGGAACACGGATGACCGCACTATCGGAAGATGCGACACAAGGATCACTAAAGGTAACGGACGTTCCGACAGACCTTGCGGTGGAGGGCAAAGCGATGTTCGAGATTGAGTTGGACGCGCAAGGTAATAAGGCTTGGACCCGTGACGGATCCTTCAAACTTAGCATGGTTGATGGTGATCTGGAGAATGCTTACTTGACGACTGATCATGGATATATGGTTATGGATACCAACGATGATCCGATTCGTATTCCGAATGGCTATGTGATGCAAGTGGACCCCAAAGGACATATTACGGCTCTGAAGCCGGGTTCTTCGGATATTCAAGATATCGGGTTTTTGAAAGTAGTTGAACCAACGCAGCCGAATCTGCTCCAACAGACCGAACAGAATTTATATGTGCTCCCCGTTGGGGCGCAGAATACGATTATGCAGACTGTAGACCTAGCCAATATGGATCCTTCTGATCCATTTACGCGGAAAGACATTGCGATTCGGCAAGGTGCTCTAGAGCAATCGAATGTCAATCTTGCGAATGAAATGGTTGATCTCATGCAAGTACAACGCGCGTATCAATTGACAGCAAGAGCCTTAACATCCAGTGATACGATGATGGGACTCGCGAATAATCTGCGCGGCTAGCGCAGTTGAAGTGGGGATAGTCCAATGAATGAAGCTAGTAATGAAATGAGACAGGATGCTCGTGTGAATAAACCAAAACAGACGACGGTGAAGAAACGTAAGCGTAAGCCCGCATGGCGAGCTTGGCGTATTCTGATCTTTATTGCGGTATGGGTTATTGTGATTTATGCCGGGTTATCCGTCGGTTATGTGATCGTTGGCAAACGACCGCTTGGAGATGTATTTCAATGGGCAACATGGCAACATGTATTCGATCTCATCTTTGCCAAATAGAGCATAGGCCATTTTGGCCAGTATGAAACTCCTCCTACCGGGGAGTTTTATTTTTATTACCAGAGTTGTATAATGATTGGGAGAACTGAGACAATGGAGGGGACCCTAGTTTGAATGTGCCCAATTTAATGACGTTGGCCCGCTTTATGCTAATCCCCATTTATATCTTGGTCTTCGCTTATGGGGCTAGATATATCGCATTTCTCATCATTCTGGTAGCGGGACTAACGGATATTGTAGATGGCTATATTGCGCGTAGAACGAATCAAATTACCAAAGTAGGTGTCATGTTAGATCCCCTCGCAGATAAGTCCATGATGCTCGCCGTGATGGTTTCCTTGCTATGGTCAGGAGATCTCTCTTGGAGTGCAGCGGCGGCGATGGCCGTTCGTGATTTGGGTATGATTGTTGGGTCTGCCTTTTTTCATTTTAGGGGACTTCAGACCGTTCCAGCGAATTGGATGGGGAAGCTGACTACGGTATTGCTATACGTCGCAATCATGTGGATTTTCTTCCAGTTCCCATATGCTGAAATGCTGCTATGGGGCGTGATCATCTTTTCATTTGTAACTTCCATCATGTATATCATACAATTTAGAGGGTTAAATCAAGTGGAAGCCCCGATCTCATCCGTCAATAAGGGTGAACGTCTTTAAGTGCTTCTACATTCATGAGCATCTTTACAGGTCAAAAAGAGCTTATTCAGAGGCTAGTTATGCACTCGAAATAAGCTCCTTATCTTAACCTTCACATTCTGCAGCACATGAAGGACGATGGTAGCTTTTGCATCGCATGGGGTTTTTATTCATACGCTGATCGGGCGTGAATTTCGAAAGGGGCAAAAATCGTGTTAAATACGCAACAAATTCAAGAAATTATTCCTCACCGTTACCCATTCCTACTCGTAGATCGCATTATCGAAGTGGAAGAAGGCAAACGTGCAGTAGGGATTAAGAATGTAACGATGAACGAGCCGCATTTTGCAGGCCATTTTCCTGGACATCCTGTCATGCCGGGCGTGCTTATTGTTGAAGCTCTTGCTCAAGTGGGTGCAGCAGCAATCCTAATGAAAGAAGAGAATAAAGGTAAAATTGGATTCTTGGCTGGGCTGGATGGATTCCGTTTCCGCGATCAAGTCACGCCTGGCGATACACTGCGTCTTGAAGTGGAGATCATCCGCTTGAAGGGGCCAATCGGTAAAGGAAAAGCTGTCGCGACCGTTGGCGATAAAGTGGTATGTGAGGGAGAAATCATGTTTGCCCTTGCTTAATGGCAAAGGTGAGTATGTACTCAATAGAGATAAAACCTAAAATACGGAAGGAGCTTATTTCTAATGACAACTGAAACACTTACTGCGCAAGAAATATATGAAAGCTGGCTTCAAGATACACTCATTGATGAAGTGACCAAGCAAGAATTACATGCAATTGCTGATCAACCAGGTGAAATTGAAGAACGATTCTATAAAGAATTAGAGTTTGGTACGGGCGGCTTGCGCGGCATTATGGGTGCGGGAACGAACCGGATGAATAAATATACCATTGGACGTGCGACCCAAGGCTTTGCGTCATTCATTCTGGGGCAACAGGCAGGGGCATCCGAGCAACCTTCCGTTGTTATTGCTTACGATTCGCGTAATCATTCGCCAGAGTTCGCGCTCGAGGCGGCGCTCGTGTTAGCAGGGAATGGGATTGTAGCTAAAGTGTTCAAATCGCTGCGCCCAACACCACAGCTATCGTATGCGGTTCGCGCACTGCGTGCAACGGGTGGGATTGTCATTACAGCAAGCCATAACCCGCCAGAATATAATGGCTACAAAGTCTATAACCGAGAAGGCGGCCAGCTTGTCCCTCATGAAGCGGAGCAAGTTATCGCTGAAATTGGGTCTGTACCTTCTTTTGCAGCCATTCGCAGCATTTCAAGAGAAGAAGCAGAAGCGAAAGGCTTGCTCGTATGGTTAGGGGATGCGGAAGATCAAGATTACATCCAGACGGTTGCCGCTGAGAGCCGTAATCGTGCATTGATTGCTGGAGAAGGCGGACTCGGGGAGAATTTCCGTATCGTCTATACGCCATTGCATGGATCAGGGAATATGCCTGTACGCCGTGTGCTCGAGGAGATTGGATTCCAGCATATTCATGTTGTAGCCGAGCAGGAGCAGCCGGATGGTAACTTCTCAACTGTGAAATCGCCGAACCCGGAAGAGCGTGAAGCCTTTACGCTTGCAATGAAGCTTGCGGAAGAAGTGGATGCTGACATTATTGTAGGTACGGATCCCGATGCTGACCGGATGGGTGCTGTTGTGAAGAATGCAGATGGCGAGTATGTTGTCCTTTCAGGCAATCAATCGGGTGCGATCATGGTCAATTATTTGCTTAGCCAACTCCAAGCGGCGGGGCAATTGCCGGCGAATGGTGCTGTAGTGAAGACGATCGTAACGAGTGAGATGGGTGCGGCGATTGCACGTCACTATGGTGCGACCGTGATGAATACGTTGACAGGCTTCAAATATATTGGCGAGAAAATGTCCGAGTTCGAGCAATCAGGAAATTATACATATTTATTTGGTTACGAAGAGAGCTACGGCTATCTTGCAGGAAACTATGCGCGAGATAAAGATGCGGTCATTGCCGCAATGTTGATCTGTGAAGCGGCTGCTTATTATAAGAGCCAAGGGAAGACGTTGTACGACGTGCTGCATGAATTGTACGAATCCTTTGGATATTTTATGGAGAAGCTAGAGTCACGTACGCTGAAGGGAATTGACGGTGTTGCGCAGATTCAAGCGATCATGACAACATGGCGCGAGCAAGCACCGAAATCGATTGCAGGTGTGAACATCAACGAATGCATCGATTATTCTGCTGGCGTTGACGGCTTACCGCCTGAGAATGTACTCAAGTTCATTCTAGAGGATGGGTCGTGGTTCTGCCTTCGCCCATCGGGCACAGAGCCTAAGATCAAGATCTATTTTGCGGTTCAGGACGAGTCCTATAGCGAGTCTGAAGCGGCGCTAAACCGTCTTGTCGAGGCTGTTGTAGAGCGCTTGTAGCCCTAAGTACCATTTAAACGCATCAAACTTACGACCTCTCCGGAAAATCTTCGATTTTTCTGGAGAGGTATTGAAATTTTATGTACATCATTTAGGAGGTTTTTCTGTGCTTCAACGTTTGCATCCTTGGAATACACGTGTTCGCTCATGGTTATGGTGGATTGTTATTGTGGCCATCATCGCTGCGATGCCTGTTGTCTATGACCGTATCCAGACGGAGAATACTTCGAAAAAAGTTGAGATTGTTTTTGATTATCGCGATTTATTAGATGTCGCTGCGGTTCAGCCGAACCCGGACGCTTTTGTTCAAGAATGGCTTGGTAAATTGAAAGATGCTGGCGTTCAATCCATGTCAATGTACGAGAGTACACTATCTGAATTCAAGTCCAGCCGCAAGATTCAGCTCTTTAATGCGAATGAGTTGGCTTTATTAACAGGACAGCCTGTCAATTTGCAGCAGAACTATACGAACTTGTTGTTTACAAGTGCAGAGAATGAGAAAGCTTTGGCGCCGATCATTCGGGATACGTTTACCCGTCTAGGTTACGAAGTAAGATCATGGTCCTTCAAGGATCAGAATGGGCTTGTGATTGAAGCTTCACCAGATCAGGCTCTGATCAAACCGATGCCACAAGATCCTATGACGATGAAAATGCTCCACGATCGTGGATTTCATATCGTACCGCGTCTGACGGATGCTCTTCCGTACGATTCGCAGAAGACAGAACAATTGCTATCGACCTATTCCGATTTGGGCGTTAGCCGGATTATTTTCGATGGGGAGTCGGTTACAGGATTTACGGATGAAGCGGACAAAGGCACGCTCACGGATTTTGCGAACCGATTGAAGGAACATAATATTGGGATTGCTACAATTGAGAATTTGAAGAAGCCGCAGAAGGGCATCCAAAAGCTCTCCTATCTGATCGATTACAATGTAGTTAGACTTTACTCATTGAGTGAACAGGATTCTTCCTTATCGCCGGCGACCATCTCTGATCGCTTCTCACTTGCGACGAAGGACCGTAATATCCGTATGTTGTATCTGAATACAGCTCCAGCGAAGGATTTGACGAAGGCGGAATTGACGAATTCCCTCGATAATCTGGTGCGCAGCTTACAAGCACCGGGGCATGCGATCCGTGATATTGAGAAACATGGGTTTACGATGGGACAAGCTGAGCCTTTCCAAGTAGCAGACTCAAGCTTGCAGCATTATTTGAAGCTTATCGTGGTGCTTGGAGCGGTTGCGTTTATTGCGTTACTAATCTCGTATTTCATACCACTTTTGATGACGCCGGCGTTCATTCTTGGGCTGATCGGTGCAGCGGGATTGTACAAATTGAAGCCGGCTATGCTCGAACAAGCATTAGCGCTTGGCGTCTCGATCAGTGCACCGACGATTGCGATTATTCTCGTTATTCGTAAGACGCAAAGCCTTCGGGAGGGCAACAGCAACTTATCAAGTGGGACACGTCTTGTTCATACCCTTATTCAGTATGTGAAGACAGCGATTATCTCTTTGATGGCTGTTCCATTTATGATTGCGCTGCTCAACAATATCAGCTACAGCTTGGTATTGAACCAATTCCGCGGCGTAAGTCTGCTGCACTTGGCTCCGATCGGGCTCGTGGCATTGTATGTATTCTTGTATTGCGGGGATTCCGTGGTCAAAGAAATACGCAGATGGCTTCGTATGCCGATTACGGTTATTATGGTCGTTGCATTCGTATTCGCAGCTGCAGCAGGGTACTACTATTTAACGAGAACAGGAAATAGCGGTAATGTATCTTCATTAGAACTGACTTTCCGCTCGCTGCTTGAGAATTTGATGGGCGTTCGTCCACGGAATAAAGAATTTTTGCTTGCGCATCCGTTATTTATGGCGGGACTCTTCATTTCACTTCGTTATGCGTGGGGACGTTTCTTCTTTATTATTGCAGTGATGGGGCAATTATCGATGGTCGATACCTTCGCGCATATTCACTCGCCAGTCATTATTTCGTTCATTCGTGGATTATTAGGTCTTGGTCTTGGCTTAATTATCGGGTTGGTCGCAATTCTGGTCTGGCAAATCGTTGAAAGGTGTTGGAAAAAATGGTCGCCACTCCTCGAAGAATAGTCATCTCAGGATATTACGGGTTCAACAATAGCGGGGATGAAGCGGTGCTCAGATCCATTTTGACGGCGCTGGAACAAGAATCGAAGGCTCAAGGGGTTCCGATTGTTCCAATTGTGTTATCGATTAATCCGCGGTTAACGAAACGTCTATACCAGGTTCAAGCGGTACATCGGATGGACTTCCGTAAAGTGTTCCGTGCGATTTGGACGAGCCATGGTCTTATCAGCGGCGGGGGAAGCTTGCTGCAGGATGCGACAGGCTCGAAGACGATTCCGTATTATTTGGGTGTCATTAAGCTCGCGCAGTGGCTTCGGAAGCCGACGTTTATTTATTCGCAAGGCGTAGGACCGGTGAATCGGAAGGCTTTCTTCCCGTTTATTCGTAACGCCTTCCAGCGCAGCAAATTCGTCTCGGTTCGTGATATCGAATCGGGCGAACTTTTGCAGTCGATGGGACTTGCTGAAGAGCGTATTCACGTGGTTCCTGACCCAGTAATGGGTTTGCCGATTTCCATAGATCCTGAAATCCATGCGGAAGAGTTGGATGCGAGTGAGCTGACGCTGCCTATGGTGGGCGTCTCCGTACGGTTCTGGAAAGAGGATCGTGGCGACATGCATCGAATTGCGGATGCGCTTCGATTGTTATGTGAGGAACGTCCTGTCCATTTGCGATTCCTGCCGTTCCATCTGCCAAGTGATGAAGAAGCTTCAAGGTATATCATCGAACGGATGGGGGATCTTACGGAATTAGGGTGTCAAGTTTCCATCTGTCCGCCGCATGAGCAACCGCAAGCGATGTTAGCGGAAGTAAGTCGGTGTCAGCTGCTCGTTGGCATGCGATTGCACTCTTTGATCTATGCGGCTTCGCAGCAAGTCCCGATGGTCGGAATTTCGTATGATCCGAAGATCGATCATTTCTTGCATCGGTTGCAGATGGAGCCAGTAGGTACGACAGATGTCTTGAATCCTGACCTGATGTCGGCCGAAGCTTCCTATCTATTAAATAACCGAGCGCAATGGCAAGCTGAGAAACGTGAATCTATCGAAAATTTAAAACAACAAGCGAGCGAACCTGCAGAACTAATCGTTGAATATTTCCGTTAATAAGGTAGGGAGCCGCTGAGATCATATTATCATGACCCAAAGGATGAGTTATTCGTGAACATGAGCAGTCAACAGCAAGCAGTAACAGTGGAGAAATTGCCGATCTTCGGCGTACCGTTCTCAACGATGAATATGCAGGATACGGTGCGATATTTAACAGAGGCGATTGAACGGCGTGAATCGAATCACGTTATTACGGCGAATCCGATTATGGTGATGGCTGCAGTGAATGATCCTCAAATGCTGCAAATCATGCAACGGGCCGATCTCGTCGTCCCGGATGGTGCTGGCATTGTATGGGCAGCGAATTATGTGAATCGTCCGCTTCCGGAACGTGTTACGGGGTTTGATCTCCTGCATCATCTCATGAAGCTCGGGGATGAGCGTGAGTGGCGTGTGTTTCTATTAGGCACTTCGCAGGAGATTATTACCGAAGCTGCGCGTAGACTTGCTCTGCAATATCCGAATGTGCAGATTGTAGGCGTACGGAATGGATTTTTTGGCGAGGATGAGGATCACGAAGTGGTGTCACAGATTCAAGAGGCTGCGCCGGATATCCTGTTCGTTGCACGTTCTGCTGCGACACAAGAGCCGTGGATTGCTAAGTATCGGAATGAATTGAATGTTCCGGTTATGATGGGGGTCGGCGGCAGTTTTGATGTCATTTCCGGTAAGCTCAAACGAGCACCGCGGCTATTCCAAAAAATGCGGCTTGAATGGTTCTACCGTCTCATGAAGGAGCCTTGGCGATTCAAAAGAATGCTTGCGCTCCCGGAATTCATGTGGAAAGTGATACGCGAGAAAGAAAACGTCACAAAACCATGAGATTATCGATGAAATCCTCTGAAAATCTCTTCGAAATGGATAAAAACAGGGATAGCATTTCGAATATGAACAGAGTATAATTCATTCCGGTAGATAAAATGGGGGTTGAAAAGACCAATGGGAATGGTTTACGGAATCGGCTTTATATTAGCATTAGGGTTAGCGCTCGTGCTTACGCCGCTAGTGAAGAAATTTGCAGTGAAGGTCGGCGCAATGGATATGCCGAATGCTCGTAAAGTGCATACACGCATTATGCCGCGATTAGGCGGACTTGGAATTTTCTTCGCATTTGGAATTGCTTTTCTATTACTGTTGCCTTGGTTGCCAGACAATATGTTTGCAAGCAGAGAAGGTAATCTCGTAAAAGCGTTGTTCGCAGGTGGATCGATTATTGTATTGATCGGTGCACTCGATGATAGATTTGAATTATCCGCTAAAGTAAAATTACTAGGGCAGATTATTGCTGCATGTGTCGTGGTCTTCGGCTTCGGCATTACAGTAGACTTCGTCAATATCCCTTTCGGCCATGGTTACTTTTCGATGCCGGACTGGGTCGCGATTCCACTAACAATCGTCTGGATCGTTGGCGTGACGAATGCGATTAACTTGATCGATGGACTGGATGGTCTTGCAGCAGGTGTATCGGGTATTGCGATTTCTACAATACTCGCGATGGCCTTCATCATGGGCAACACGACCGTTATCCTAATTAGTCTTTTATTACTAGGAAGTATTGTAGGGTTCCTATTCTTCAACTTCCACCCGGCAAAGATCTTCATGGGTGATTCGGGATCCCTGTTCCTTGGATTCAGCCTTGCGATGCTCTCGATGCTCGGGTTCAAGCAGGTGGCGGTTGTATCCTTTTTAACACCGCTATTCATTATCGGGGTGCCGCTCTCGGATACATTCTTCGCAATTATCCGTCGTTGGCGGAACAAGAAACCAATCTTTGCGCCAGACAAAGGACACTTGCATCACTGTCTACGTGAGCTAGGACTAAGTCACCGCAAAACCGTGCTAGTGATCTACGCGATTGCCACCTTCTTCGGTGTACTCGCGGTAATCCAATCCGTTGCCGCTGCGCATGCAGCGAACTGGGTGACATTCATCGTCGCATTCATCTTAATCTTCCTCTTGCAAATCGGCGCCGAAGTCATCGGCATCGTGGACAAGTCGAAGAAACCGGTCATTCACTTCTTCAGCCGAATCTTGATGAAGACCGAGACAGAAACGCAATCGAAATCATAATATTATAGAATATTCTTAAGAGCCCCTATCGCTTAGCGATTAGGGGCTTTCTGTATTTCCGGGGCCCCCGCAAAGTACCTGAACCGGCTTCGAAGCCAAGTCCCCACCTGGTGGGGTTATTTCGTCATCTACTTTTTCCTACCAAATCTCTAAAAATTCGGCACGATGTGACCGATAACTACACTACATAGACTAATCCATGGAGGGTATTTGAATTCATCGTTAATCTACTAAAGGAGGACATACTTTTGAAGAAGATATTATCAATGATTATGGCGATCGCACTATTGGTGACGCTGATTCCGTTCTCGCCGGATAAGGCGGAGGCTGCGGATTCAGCAACGGATTATTTCCAGATCGCGAATTATAGTACGTCAGCTACTGCTCCAAGTGAAGTGAATACCGAGTCGATTGACTTAACAGGAACTTTTATAGGGGTTGCACCAAGCAGTATTTCGTATGAGGCGGTTACGGTTGTACTAGAAGGATCTAACATTGTAGAAGTTTCTAATAAGCGGGGGACGGATGTTAAGCCAGAAATTATTAATAACAATGCATTTCGTTTTGCATCCGTAAAGTTGGAGCCAGGACTCAATCAGATTACGTTGAAAGGGACCAACTCGGTAGGGAATATCGTAAGCGGGGTCGTATACGTCAGATATACAAATGCACCTATGCTGTATGATATAAAAGCACCAGATGGCCGTTTACTCCGGGATACGACAGACCCAACGGTCATTGATACTAAATCCATTATTCTGAAGGCTGAGAATGCGAAGGAAATTTACGTTAATGGTAAGAAAATGTATTCAGGAGATGGGAAAAGTTTCGTGGCTTCTGACCTTCCACTTGAATTTGGAAGAAATACTCTTGTAATTAGAGCGAATAATGGTACAAAAGAGATTATTGAAACTCGTGACGTTATTTATTATGCAGGCGTTCCAACTGCATTTGATACAAAAATCGGTGGAACAAGTGTTAATCGTGGAAGTGTCGTGAACAATCCAACGGGGGAAGTTGCCGGTTCAATTGCTTTCCGTCAAGATTCAACGGTTACGGATCAGGTAGATAAACTTAAAGTCTCATTAACCGACCCGAAAAGTGTTTTGGTAGAGCTAAATGCAACTGTTACATCTGTGAAGAAGGATGGACGGTTTATTGTCTTTAACTATACTACAGGCGTGGGGAGTAACTTAACAGTAAGTGAACCCGGTTTGCATCAATTGCAAGTTAAAGGCGATTATGGGAAGCAAACATCTGCTTTTGTGATCGATTTTAATAATAGAACTACTAATGATGTGTTTATTACAGATGTTAAGCAAATTTTTAATGTCATTGATGATAAGACGAATGTTACTTATGACAAAAGTGCTCCTCTAACTGATAATACGATGTTTATGAGTTTACCTGTATACATTCTTGTGAAGACGAGTGGAGCTACCAGTTCATTAAAAATGGAATCAGTTATTAATGGATTACCATCGGGCGCGTTTATCAAAGATACTCGGAAACTTTTAAATGGTGCAGCGAATGAATATGTATTCAAAATAGAAGGCATGGCTCCGGGACAGCAACGTTTAGAGATAACTCCAGATAAGGCTGCTGATAAAAAAGTGTTTACAGTAACCTATGTCTCAGCGCCTTACTTAGAAATCATTAATATTCCTAACGGCAAAACGATTTATAAGGCGGATCAATTCGATAAAATTGTTGTGAAACATACGAATTTTTCGAGCACGGACTTAGCGAATATTAAATTAACGATTAACGGTAACCAGAAACCATTTACCTATACAACAGTTAACGGGAATTTAGAGTACACAACAGCACAAGCGGACCGAGATTTAATCGTTCCAGGACAGAATAAAATAACCGTCTCTGGTGTTGCGAACGGCGTACCTGTATCGACAACAATTTCGTTGTTCCTTTTCGCGAAGTATTCACCTGAGATTACATCCATGTTCCCGATACCTTATATTGTAGATCCTTCTGGTGCGCCGATTCCGCAGACAGGAGATCCGAATGGTTTGTTTAAGCTTGTATCGGATCGTAAATATTCAACTTCCGAAAAAGCATACGAAATGTTATTCACAGTTCGAAGTGCGGATAGTTTTGAAGTTAAAGTTGATGGAAAATTCTATGCTTCTGCAAAACTTGAGGCAGCTGGATGGAATATTGACCCGAAGGTGTTCCAACTTGTTTCATTCGAGCCAGTACTTGGAGATGATGTGAATAAGACACCTGTTACGGATGAGAACGGTAAAACGGTGTATCTGTACCATTTCCGATTAATTAAAAAACCAAATGATACGACAGATGCATTGAGCTTACCGAAAACTGGTGAGAAAAGTATTATGATTACAGCTCGTAAAGGCTCAGCTAATGTCTCACAAACGAT
Organism: Paenibacillus terrigena DSM 21567; assembly: GCF_000374845.1. GTDB lineage: Bacteria > Bacillota > Bacilli > Paenibacillales > Paenibacillaceae > Paenibacillus_K > Paenibacillus_K terrigena. The sequence continues at coordinate 642,676 of NZ_KB895412.1, forward strand.
AACTATCGTTCGTGAGAGTGGGGCATACATTATCCGTTCTCCGAAGCTTCCTGAAGAGAGTGTAATCAATCAGAACTTTTTGAAGGTTAGTATTGAGGCGGATGGGGCAACACAAATCTTGCTTGGTAAAGAAGTAATGAAAAAAGATTCTATTTATGATATCTTCCGTGCTGAGGTCAAGAACTTAAAAGTCGGGAAGAATACGATTAAATTTACAGTAGTCCAAGGAAATCAGAAGACGAATGGTCAATTTACCGTCAATTATGCTGGAGAGAAACTGGTAGGTGGCCTTTTTAAGACAAATATTCCGACTTCAGGCAAGTTATCTTTGTTTAAAGGCGATGTAGCACTGGAGCTTCCTAAAGGTACTTTGTTGAGAGAGTCGAATACGACGCCAGGCCAAGCGCCTCCTGAAATCAATATGTTCGATAGTCAACAAATTCTCTTCGGTATTGCAGATCGTAAAGACGGTCGGATTGTGAAGAAGTATAATGCAGTTGGTGAAGAACTATCGGGTCGCCCGCTTGATGGTACAATGAAAGACATTCCTGCAGATCTAAGTGCGACACAGTATCTAACCCTTCCAAGCCGTTATAGTTATGCATCAGATTTATACTGGATGGATGCAGGTTATTTGAAGAAGGATAGCCAAGGAAATGTCACGGAGGTCGTAGAAGGTAGTCTCCCGTACAAAGCAGTTAGCGATCCAATGAGAGAGCCTAATTTCTATGAGCGTGCTAACAGTCAATGGATGGAGCCCACACAACGTGGGACAATTAAGTTGAAATATGATCCAAAGATTGTTGATGCGATTTCCAGTAATTTAGCCATTTGGCGCTGGGTAGACCGCGATCAGAAGTGGGTTAACCTAGGGGGAACAATCAACGCGAGCAGTAAGACAATCAGCGCCCCATTCGATGGGTTTGGATATTATGCTGTATTTGGAATACGTTACACATTCGATGATGTTATTGGTCATCCATATGCACGGAATAGTGTAGAGTTAATGCTGGCTAATGGTATTATGAAGCCTGTATCCTCGGATGAGTTCGGTGTTTATAATAACGTGTCACGTGGTGAGTTCGCAACAATGCTAGTTAAAATGCTGGATATTCCATTAGAGTATGATGTGAATAATCCGACGTTTGAGGATGTACGCGATTTCGGTAATGTTGATTCTTTATGGGATTTCAGATATGTAGAAACAGCAGTTCGCAAAGGTATCATTCGTGGTGTTGCACCAAGAATATTTGATCCTAATGGGGATCTGACGAGGGAACACGCTGCTACCATGATTGCACGGGCATTGAATCTGAAATTAGCTACACCAGAGAAAGATCTTCCGAAGCTACAAAAGCAATTTACAGATGCTGGAACAATTGATTTTTACATGATTACCGCAGTATCTGCGATTACTAAGGCAGGGTATATTGAGGGTGTTCCTAGTCAAGTGGAGGGCCAGAAGAAACCAACCTATCGTTTCGTGCCTAAATCGAATTTGAAACGTGCGGATGCTGCTGTTATTGCAGAGCGTATTATGAAGAAGTTGAAGAAAATCAAATAGGAATATGTGAAGGGAGCGTTTTTGGCTCCCTTTCGCTATTCATGATTTTAATGTTAAATTTTAGGTACACTTTGTAATTCTTCTCACTTTGGGATACAATAATTGAAAAACGACTAAGGGAGTTCGACATATGAATAAAATTTTGGCCAAACCGCAAGTAGATTATCAAAGAGCGAAAGCTAAATTCGAAGAGAAATCGCAGGTTATGCAGAAACGTATCGAAGAAACTCGAGTGCTGCGTGAGATTACACAAGAGGTTATGGAAGAGCTCGTTCAGGAAACAGGCTTCCACGATGCGTTTAATGCGCTGACAATAGCGGAGAATGAATTGATCAGCTGGTCTCATACGACAATCAAACGTGAGAAGACTTACCTTGATAATAAAGATAGCTTTGATCGGATGTATCAGAACCTGGATACCAATCCTCAAGCACGCGCTACAATCATTGATCTTGCGATGAGAATTCGATAAGATTCACATAACTATTTTATATTTAAATAGCAAAAGACACCTTGACACCTGCAAGGTGTCTTTTTTATTCCTATATTATTTACAGTTTTTTCATGATGACTGTCGTATAGCAGAATGATATACTAACAACCGTGGCTTTTTTATATGGAAAATGTTGATGTTGAAGCTGATAGCAAGTTCTGATTATCTTTTAAAATTTTTTTTGAGAAACCGCAACTTTTTAGAAACTCAGACGTCTAACATTATGTGAATACAACAGAGCAGCGAATAATCGACTCTAGCTTCGCAAAACAGTCATTTTTTGACAAAGTAATAGGTTAAGATTTGAAATTATGCCTTTACGGCAGTATATCCGCATTGTATAATGTTAGGGTGGGTTACAAATCTACATCTATTTATCATGTTAATTGTTTACTAGTTTCTGTGACTATCATGTTACAGACATGAATTATAGGAATTTTGCTCAACTCGAGGAAGGGGGTGAATCGGCGATGAGTAACAAGAGCTACAATTTATCTAAAAATTATAAAGTGAAAGATATTCAAGGAGGAGAAATAAAGGTTATGAAGAAATTTTTATCTATCGCATTATCCACAGCAATGGCATTCTCGATGTTCGCATCTGTAGCATTCGGTGCAGACAACAAAGAACTTTCTACACAAGACAAATATGATGCACTTACTAAAGCAGGTATCTTCTCTGGCTACCCAGACGGTACTGCAGGTCTTGACAAAAACATGACTCGCGGTCAATTCGCGAAAGTTGTTGCAAAACTTCTTACTCTTGAAGATGATGCAGCATCCGCTTCCAAGTATGTTGACGTAAAAGCTAACAACTGGGCAGCTCCATTCATCGGTTCCGTATCCAAAGCTGGATTGATGGAAGGTTCGAAAAACCAAAAAGGTCAATTGGCATTTGATTTCAACGGTAACGTAACTGTTGAACAAATGGCTAAAGTCCTTGTAATTGCATTGAAACTTGAAGTTCCTGCAACTGCTGAAAACGGCGCTTCCGTATGGGCTAAAGGTTATGTTGATGCAGCTGTTAAAGCTGGATTGATCCCTGCAGACGCTAACTTCAAAGCGGCAGCTACTCGTGAACAATTGGTTCTTGCTGCTTACACAGCAAGCGTTGAAATCGAGAAAGCAAAAGTTTCTTATGAAGTAAAAGTTGTTGATGCTAACAACATCCAAGTAACTTTCTCTGATGCAAAAGACAAACCAGAATCCTTCAAACTTGAAAAAGCTCTTGAAGCTAACAAAGAGAACACTGTAACAGTTAAACGTGCAAATGGCGAAGAGAAAACTCTTAAGTTCACTTGGACTGTAACTGATGCAACTAAAGTTGAATCTGTTAAAGCAGATAACCTTCGTGAAGTTCAAGTAGCTTTCGACGGTGAAGTTGACTCCATCACTGCAAACGATGAAAGCAACTACTCGCTTAAAGGTGATGGCAACCCTAAAGTCATCTCCGTATCCTTGTCTGCTGACAAGAAAGTTGCTACATTGACAGTAGAACGTGGCGATGATAAGACTCGTGCTTTGACAAACCAAAAAGAATACAAACTATCTGTAGCTAACGTGCGTGCAGGAAGCAAAGTAATTACTGCTAACGATGTTGCGTTCACACCAGTAGACGCTACATTGCCTGTAGCAACTAAAACTGAAGCTTTGGGTAACAAAGCAGTTCGTATTACATTCAGCGAACCAATCCGTGTTGCTACTTCCAACAACTTCAAAATTGATGGTAAAAATGTAGCAGGTACTGTTGACATCACTGGAAGCACTGTTATCTTCAAACCATTCAACAAAATGGAAAATGCTGAACACACACTAACTGTTAGTGGTGTAGAAGACTACTCTGGTTTGAAAAACCTATCTACAGATCTTAAGTTTACGGTTGTTGAAGATACAACACCTCCAACAATTTCTTCTGTAGTTAAGGCTTCTTTCGAGAAAGTTACTTTGAAATTCAGTGAAGCGATCGATAAGTCTACTGTATTGGCTTCTAACGTTTACTGGACACAAGGTGATAGCAAGAAACGTGCAAGCAAAGTGAACGTTATTGCAGATGATACGTATGAATTCGAATTCAACACATCTGATCGTTTGTTGTACACTACTAACCTGTATGTAACTGGCGTGAAAGACTACTCCGGTAACGTGATTGCTAACGATGCTAAAATCGAAGTTAACCCTGTAGTAGATACAACTCGTCCAGAAGTAGTTACAACTGAACTTAAAGATGATATGAAGACTATCACTGTTAAATTCTCTAAATCACTTGATAAAGATTCAGCTCAAAAAACAGCTAACTTTGTTGTGAAAAATAGCGATGGCAAAGAAGTATCTGTATTGAAAACAGCTACTCTTGGCACTGATGGTAAAACAGTAACTGTTTACCTTTACCAAAAACTAGAAGGTGGCAAAAAATACACATTAGAAGTTAGTGGAGTTTCTGACAACACTACTTTGAAAAATGTTATGATGCCATTCACGAAAGCTCTTGATGTTGCTGATAAAGCACAGCCAAAAGTTGATGGAGTTACTTATGATGGTCAAAAGGTTATCGTAACTTATTCCAAAGCAATGAAACTTGACGGTGAAGGATCGATCACTGAAAAGAAAAACTATCTGTACAAGGATAAAGATGGTAAACCACAAAGCCTTCCAAGTGGTGCATACATCGATACTACACCTGATGGTAAATCGGCAATTATCGTGTTCCCATCTGAGTTGAAACCAGGTGTAGATGTTACAGGAATTAAAGTTCAATTGGTTAAAGATGCAGCAGATAACTTTATCGAGGGCTTCTCTACTGATATGCTGGCAATTACACAAGCTAGCGCAATTGGATTTGGTACTGACGCACCAAAATCTACTTCAAATGTGAAAATCGAAGTACCATTTAACCAAGTATTGCAATCCGGTAGTGCTTATGCATCTGACTTTAATGTGAAAACTAAGTCTTATCAACTTGATGTAATCAATGCTGAAGTTGATGGTAAAAATGTTGTGCTCACATTGTCCGATAACACTAAACTTGATGCAGACGGTCTTTACAAAGGTGAAGCACTAGATGTTACTGTTAAAGCTAATAGCAGCCTTGCTACACCAGCTGGCAAACAAGTAACTGCTGCAATTACATCTGCTATCGTTCTTGATGGAATTGCACCATCTGTTGATAGTGTAAGTCTTCAAGCAACTGCATCTGTTACTCAAGGAACTTATGTAGATGTTAAATTCACTGAAGCTGTTGTTCTTGTACCAAACGCAAAATATGACTTTGAAGTTAAAATTGATGGCGATGTAGTATCCCCTGATGTCTTCAATGTTACTGCAGTTGATGCTAAGACAGTTCGCGTAACTGTTCCTTACAACGCTAAACAATTGGGTAAAATGTTTGATGTTCGCGTTAAACCGAACGCAATCTTCATTAAAGATGCTACTCGAGGAAATGTAGTAAGCGGTAGCGATAAGTTCTCGCAAGCGTACATTCCAGAGACAGCAACTAACTAATCTTTATTAAAAAAGGACCTGCACAAGCAGGTCCTTTTTTTTGTCTAACCCTGTTTACGGAATTTAAGTAATCTCATTAAAATTACGAAAAACCATGGTTTATATAACAAAATCGAAACTAATAGCGTCTATGATGCGTTTATAATATAGATTAGTATATTGCTTTATATTAAGGAGGAAATGCAATTGAATAGACCAAGTAAGATTGCGCTCGTACTTGCAGCTGCAATTTTTATGGGACAATCCATAGCTGGATTGCCCACGACCAATGCGGCACCTGTTACTAACAATAAAAACACTTCTTTTTCATTAGCCAATTTGAAATCTGTAAGTCTTTCTGCGAAAAGCTCAGTTCGACTAACGGACATTAATTTATTGACTCAAGATGATGGGAACGTCCTGTCCTATACGTTGACGTATAAGAATGGTGATAACAAAGAATTATCACTTATTGATTTTTGGACACGGGTAAAGACAAAAGCAGGTACTTCCTTCTCAAGTAACTTAATGACAAAGGATAAAGATAAGAAGAAGATTGCACCGCAATCTGAAGTGAGTATTACATATTATTCCAAGGTCGGTAATATCTCTAAGATAAGTGATTTTAATATTGAAATGGTGAAGTGGGATTTTAGTGCCGCGAACTATGAGAAGAAACTCGGCGTTTTCAATGTCCCTGCAGCTTACAATACGGAAACACCATCCGGTAAGGCAAAGGCAATGAAAATAAATGATGTATCTGTTAATGCCATTATCGATCAGTCGTTTATGTATAAGTCTGATAATTATTACTATGTTAATGTATCGTTAAGATTAAAAAATATGGGGATCAAGGTTCTCGAGGATACTAAGTATAAGTTCGTAGTGAAAACACCGGATGGTGGCAATTATCCATTACAAGCAGATACAACAGGAACTGATTTTAAAATACAACCCAAAGATAGCAAGACATTAAATCTAATTGCTCTCATTCCCGCGAGTGCAAAAACAGATAAACTGCAATTACAAATTCTTCAAGATGATTCAACGGAAAAAGGAGTAAATTCTGCAATTGCTGTAGCAACCTTCCAACTTCCAAGTCAATCGAAGAATACCAACCAAGGTAATGAGGTAGAAAAGAAGATTAAGATCGGTAACAGTACTGTTGTATCTAAGATTTCTGATGTATGGCTCAATCAGAGCAATTCGGAATCTCAAGCAACGATTAGCCTTAATATTAAGAATTCGAGTGCTCAAACAGTCACGATTCCAAAATACAACTTTGTTGTCCATACAGGTGAGGGTTACACACTCCCACTGACCACAAAAGCGTTAGATAATGTTATTCTGAAACCACAAGAAGAAGTGAATATTCGATTAAATGTTAGCCTTCCTTCTTACATGCAGTTCAAGAATTTGAAGTTATTCATGAACCAACCTACAGACCCTGCTCAGAAGGATGCGATTAGTTATCCGGTAGCGATATTCAGTGTTCCTGAAGTAGAAGCTAATCAAACTTCAGTTGGCTCTAGTTATTACATTCAAAACGCTAAAGGCAACTTTAGTCTGAAGTTGAGCTCGATTCAGCGCTTGCCTTGGTCGGATGGCGATATGATTACGGCCAAAATCAAAATTAAAAATGATAGTCTCATTAAATCTATCGAAATCCCTAAAATTGAAGGCCTATTTAAGATTGATGGCATTCAAAATGCAGATAGCTCCAAAATGGTTCAAAGTAATAGCAGCTTACTCGTAGGACCAGGGAAAGAATTGGATCTATACCTCTCAACGAAGGTTCCATATGATTTATCCTTTAATCAATTGCAAATTTTGTTGAGTGAGAAACTTGGAGAGAACTCAAATGATTTAATTCAATTATCTAACACAGGATCAATCAGCAAAATCCCGACGATAGAGAATGGTAAGATCTATACGGTTGATACAGCAGGGAAGAAATCAGAAATCATTGAGCGTCGTACAGTTATTTACCCTGGAACTGGCTCGAATATTATCTATACGGAGCTAGAAATGAAAAATATCGAAGATAGACAAGCAGATCTATCTCACATCGTTGGTTTCTATGCAACAGACAACAACCAATACTATAAAGCCTCTGTTAGCCAAGTAGATCATTCTACAAGTCCTGATGGTAGAAATATAGTGATGTTGTGGACGAAGTTACCTAGAAGTGTTGATAGTAGCAAGTTGAAGCTAATTATCGGAGAAGGTGTGTCTGACGATAAGATGACACCACCAAAAGGCGATGCTACAGGATATGTAAATGCAGTGAAATTTGAATTAAGCCAGACGAAGATTGAATCAAAAATTAACCTTATGGATCTTGATTTGTTCCCTTACAAGCTATCGATTAAGAATTTGGCAGGTTCATTATCAGGTACATCATCCGTAAGAGTAGATTTCGATTATGACTTGTCTAGAAACCAAGATTACGAAATGGGTGAATACGGACATAAAGTCGTGATGGAACTGCAAGACACATCAACTGGTAAGTTGATCAGTAAAGAGCTTACATTGGAATCTGGGGAACTAAAAGTAGGAACGAACTTAAGTGGTTCGGCAAGTTTCGATAATGAAGCATTTGCGAACCTGAAGTCTGGATCCTTCAAAATCAACATCTACGATCAATTCCAAGGTGAAAAAGTGTTGATAGCATCGCAAGGTTACTACTATAGTACGCAAAACCTGAATCGAAACCATGATTAGGAGATTCAAATGAACAAACTACAAAAATATTCATCATTAAGTATTACTGTAATTGCAGGAGTTCTCTTACTAGGCAGTGTCATTTCCACCAGCGCCGACGGAGCCACAGTTAGTGGCTCTCAGCCGGGCTCTGTGGATGATCCCGTCGTAACCAAGAGTTACGTTGATGAGCAGGTCCAGAAGCTTGTAGCGGCTGAACTAGCGAAGCAGACGGGTGGGGCCGGAAAAGACACGGATAAGAACGCTGAAAGCAATGAGTTGAAGGTTGTAACAATTAAGAGCGGAGAGAAGCTTATTGCAAAAGCCGGAGCGGAATTTATTGTACGCGCTGGTAAAGCTGTGGTATATAGCCCAGATGCGAATGGAATATCTGACCTGACAGATGGTAAAGATATTTCCAATGAGCAAGCCGTTGTGAACAATCATTTGCTGCTATTTCCGCGGGATGGACGCGGTGTGATGCCAGATGCGAAGCAGAAAAACGGTCTTACCGTGATGGTGCGTGGCGGATACGATATTAAATAAGTGAGGCATACTAAGGCTGCAACTGAATCCACTACGGAGGTGTAGCTTTCATGTCAAGCCGAAATCGTAAACTGGTACCAGCCAGCCGTGATGCGTTGTATCAAATGAAGTATGAGATTGCTGCAGAATTAGGATTAAGCGTGGCCAACCCGCAGAGTCGTTCAAGTGATTTCTCTTCGGAATTTGCTGGAGAATTAGGCGATCAGATGGGTGGCCAAGCTTATGCAACGAAGGATGATTGGGGACACCTGTCGTCGAGGGATGTAGGATTCGTCGGCGGCGGAATTACCCGGAGATTAATTCAGGAAGCACAGCGCACATTACTTCAAGTATAACCATAGTATACTGGCATGATCTTACATTATTCATTCGTTGACATTGTAGTCCAAATGAAGTAATATTTTTGTCGAAGGATGTAATACAACCTTTTCCAACCGGGAAAGGTCCTTTTTATGTGTAGGTATTATAGATTAATGCCATAATAATATTATTGAGTTGGAGGTTGAAAACTGATGTCTTTAAATGGACGACGCTTATTTACTTCAGAGTCGGTTACCGAGGGACATCCGGACAAAATTTGCGATCAAATTTCGGATGCGGTACTGGATGCTTTTCTAACAAATGACCCGAACGCTCGGGTAGCGTGTGAAGTTTCTGTTGCAACAGGCCTTGTGCTTGTTATTGGAGAAATCAGCACCAAATCGGAATATGTGGACATCCCAGCCATCGTACGTAATACGATTAAGGAAATTGGGTATACACGTGCGAAATATGGCTTTGATTATAATACATGTGCCGTTCTGACTTCCCTAAATGAGCAGTCGGCAGACATCGCTCAAGGCGTTAACGCAGCGCTTGAGGACCGTGACCCCGCTCAAATGGACCAAGAGACGGCAAGTATCGGTGCAGGTGACCAAGGTTTGATGTTTGGTTTTGCAGCGAACGAGACACCTGAATTGATGCCATTACCAATTGCTTTGTCCCACCGTATCGCTCGTCGGTTGTCCGAAGTGCGTAAGGATGGTACATTGGACTACCTTCGTCCTGATGGCAAAACGCAAGTTACGATTGAATATGTTGATGGTAAACCTGTACGTGTAGATACAATCGTTGTATCGACGCAGCACGCAGAAGAAGTCACTTTGGAGCAAATCCAAAAAGACATTAAAGAACAAGTTATTTTGCCTGTCGTTCCAGCAGAATTGCTCGATGATAAGACAAAATACTTCATTAACCCAACAGGACGCTTCGTTATCGGCGGACCACAAGGGGATGCAGGTCTTACAGGACGTAAAATTATCGTGGATACGTACGGCGGTTATGCTCGTCATGGCGGCGGCGCATTCTCCGGTAAGGATCCTACGAAAGTTGACCGTTCTGCAGCTTATGCAGCGCGTTACGTGGCGAAGAACTTGGTTGCAGCAGGCCTTGCAGATAAATGTGAAATCCAACTTGCTTACGCGATTGGAGTAGCTACACCGGTATCCATTAATGTTGATACGTATGGAACAGGTAAAGTGAGCGAAGAGAAACTGGTTGAACTGATTCAGAACAACTTCGATCTTCGTCCAGCAGGCATTATCAAAATGTTGGATCTTCGCAAACCGATCTATCGTCAGACTGCAGCATATGGTCACTTCGGCCGTACCGATGTAGATCTTCCGTGGGAACGCGTAGACAAAGCGGAATTGTTGAAAGAACAAGCGAACGCTTAATCGAATAAATAAACCTAAGGGTTGAAGAACTGCCCCTGTGTGCTTGTCACGCAGGGGTTTTTGCATTTTATCGCCAAGAATGGGGTGTTCTATCTAAACTTATAGAGTGATTCTACCGAAAATATAATTACGAGTGTCTATTTTATGATATGAAGAACTTTCATCCATAAGAATTAGGCCGTTTCTACATACAATCACATGCGAATTAGCGTGATCAATGGAACAATACATAGGGGAGCGGATGAAATGAGAAAGAAAGTATCTTTATGGTTGGCTTGTGTGATGGTGATACAGTTGGTCATTGGACTGTTACCTGTGTCGGCAGCTGGAAGCCAAGGAAAAGCGGGGAGCAAGTCTGCGGTAAAAGTAGCGAGTGTGACGAATGCGGTATATTCGGCTCCTCAAATCTTGAATACGATACCCGCACATAATGCATCAGAAGTTAGTGTAAATACGCGATTGGATATTGTGTTTGATCAGCCTGTAACGAAAGGATCGGGTTATATTACGATTGTGGATCAATCCGCAAGTAGTGAATATCAGAAGATCGACGTGAATACGAGTGAAGTAAGCATTAGTGGTAAATTTGTATCTATTTCGAATAAAGCACTCGTCGCTAATAAGAGATATTACGTTACGATCGACCCGGGTGCAATCAAGAACACGACCGATGGTGGAGATTTGCCATTTGCAGGATTATCGGGGACATCATGGTCGTTTAATACGGTGAGATTGGTAGATACTACAGCGCCAGTCGTAACGAGCTACTATCCAACGAATGGCACGAATGTGTCTTCTGCATCCTCGCTAACCCTGACTTTTAATGAAGTCGTTTACCCAGGTAGCGGGAATATTAGAATTTTCAACGCTAGCAACCAGCCTGTAGATACGATCTCTGCCAATTCATTGCAAGTGACTGGCGGGGGCACAACGGTTATCCGGATTAACCCAACAAGTGGTGCTTTGAACAGCAACACTAGTTATTACGTATTAATCGATGCAGGTGCTTTTACGGATCAGGCGTATAACCCGTACGCAGGAATTTCGAGTTCCTCAACTTGGACATTCCGTGTAGCTACGGATACGACGAAGCCGTATGTCATTAGTCAGTCGCCTTCGGACGGATCAAGTAATGTGGCTATTGGAGCAACAATTTCATTAACCTTTAGTGAAGATGTTCAATTGAACACCAGTACCATATCGCTGCGTCCAATTAATACGAATGCAAACACAATTACAGGTCGTACATCGCTAAGTTCCGATCGTCGTACGGTGACCATTATCCCTCAGTCCAGTATGGGGTTCAGTACGACTTACGCGATTGATATTCCGAGTGATTTTGTGAGGGACTTGGCAGGTAATCCGAATGACGCTAGATGGGGAACAAGTTATTGGACATTCACAACGACAATTCAGGATAATACAGCACCAGTGTTACAATCGATAAAAATGTATAACAATAATGCCATCGTCCTACAATATAATGAATATTTAGATCAGAACTCAGAGCCTTATACATCAAATTTTACAGTAAGTATAAATGACGAGAGTCGAGGCGTATCCAGCGTTAGTGTAAGTGGAGATCGCGTGTATGTATACTTGCAGAGCGGCGTTGCCGTAGGTCAATATGTTAAGGTGACTTATTCACCTGGGGTAAGGCCAATTCAAGATTTAGCAAGAAATAAAGCAAGCAGCTTCTATAATCAAGTTGTGCAGAATACAGTCGAGACGACATTACCAAAGGTTACGAGTGGTTACATTTCCGGTCGTACGCTAAGTTTGACGTTCAGTGACTCTATAAATAACCTCTCATCTTACGCATATACGCAATTTACAGTAACAGCGAATGGCAGTACGAAAAGTATTAGCAGTAATTCAACATATAATAGTTCCAGTATTACTTTAACACTCGATAGTTCGGTAAGTAATGGCGAAGTCATTAAAGTAAGTTATTCACCCGGATCTTATCCATTGATGAGTTATTATGGTACACCGATTAGTTCATTCTCGGATTTCTTTATTCGCAACTACAATGATAATGTAGCGCCGAAGCTGGAGTCGACGAGCGTAAATGGTAACAAGCTAGTCTTGACTTATAATGAAGCCATTGATAGTTCTTTTGTGCCTATGAAGAGTCATTATTCTGTCTTGGTAAACGATAAACCAATATATGTGACAGCCATTAGCATTAACCAGAACATTGTTGAATTGACGCTGGCATCGAGTGTAGCGACGAATCAGACAGTCACAGTGTCCTATGCACCTGGGGACCCAAGACTCCGTGATTTGAATGGTAACTACGCGCCTGCATTCAACCTCGAGAAAGTAGGGTATGGAAACAACACAGGTATTCCTTATGTCAAATCTGCTGTGTTGAATGGAGATATTATTACGCTTACCATGTCTGAGAAAGTATCTACAGCATCAACCTTAGGCTCATCACAGTTTTCTGTACGTGCGAATAATGCTGCGGTGACCGTCAATGCTGTGACTTTAAATACTTACAATGATACGATAACGATTCGATTAGGGTCGACCATTCCTTCTTCCGGGCAATCTGTAATAGTGAGCTACACTCCAGGTTATTATCCAATCAAAGACCTTGATGGTAATGAACTAAAAGCTTTTACGAATATGGCAGTGACGGGTCCGTCAGGAACAACAGGGGTTACAGGCTCTGATCTTCTGAAATCTGAACAGGGTTATAATCCGTATGCAAGTACGCTAAATATACTGAAATCAGATGTTGCACAGATAAGTTCAGATCGTTCTCGCTCAGGTCAGCCGATTAATCGGTATACATTGGATGGGGCAAAACTCAAAGAAGCATTCTTATATGTAATTAAACAAGACCCGTCGTTAAATAAAGTAGTAACTTTTGATGTGTCAACTACTGAGCGTGCTGCTGCAGTTGCTATACCGGTGCAAACTTTGGAAGAGATTCGTTCACAGAATATGAATACATATCTCTCGATTCGATTCGGAGAAGCGACCTATACGCTACCACTTAAGAGTATGGATGTAGGGCAGCTTACAAGAGGCTTAGGTTCATCGGGTAACAATGTTTTAATTTTGATGCAAATTGAGAAACAAAGTTCGGGCAATTCGGCAATTCCAATTGTATCTCAGATCAATAAAGGAAGTATTCAACCCGTATCGGAGCCCTATGACTTTCATATCTCTGGTATTATTGCGAACAGCTCATCTCAGCAGTCACAGGACATGAATATTCGTATGGATCACATGCTGAAATTGAGAACAGTTGCAAAAGAAGATCAGTCGGCTGCGATTCGTTATGATAGTGTTGCGGGACAAATTAGTTATGTACCGACATTATTCGGGAAAGACACCTCAGCGACCTATGCGACCTTCACCGGCCCTAGCAACGACATGTATCGGATCGTAAGCAATAACGCGTACTACGCTGATGTACAGACCCACTGGGCGAAAGCAGATATTACGCAGCTTGCCTCGAAGTTCGTTGTAGAAGGACGTTCGAGTACGGCATTTGTGCCGAACGCTTCGATCACACGTGCGGAGTTTGCCGTATTCGTGGCGAGAGCGCTTGGATTGTCTGGCGATAAAGCATCCGCAGCAAGATTCAAGGATGTATCATCAAACACGATGGAAGGTGCCTATATCGGTGCTGCATCCAAAGCCGGAATTATTCAAGGGAATACGGACGGGACATTTAAGCCGAATAACTTAATTACGCGTGAGCAAATGGCGCTGATGGTTGTTCGTGCGATGGACCATGTCGGCAAAGGGGTTGTACTGGATACAGATTCTAGTACGCTTCTGAAGAAGTTTTCGGACCGCGGCAAGATTAATAAGAGTGCTCAAATCGCCGTTGCGAAGGCACTGCAATCCGAGATTATTGCCGGGATGACAGCGAACACGTTCAATCCGCAAGGAAATGCAACGCGTGCGCAAGCTGTCGTGATGTTGAAACGAATGATGCAATCGATCCAATATTTAAACTAGCAAAACAATGAAATAGAGCTAGAATGAGAACCGCCGAGAGAGATTTCGGCGGTTTTTTGGGCTATTTGGCTCATTTCCTAGGAAATGACGTAACTTTTTGGCGAAAAAAGAGTCTATTATAAGAGAGTAATCTCGAAATAGAAGAATATATCGAATAATGGTAGATGATTTTGACAGACCATGGGATGAATAGGAGAGCTACGAAACATGATGCAGAACAGCAATAACACGGTGCGCAGAGGCGTATACGTGATCGGGAAGAAAGTGTTTATATTAACGGTTGCAGGCGTGTTGCTCTTGCAGCCTATTTGGGCGGATAGCAGCGTATATGGGGCTTCGAGCTCTAGTAGTGGGGTATCAACCACAAGTAAGAAAATAAACGATCATATCGTCCAGGTTCAATCCGGAATGATCACTTCTGGTGCGAAGATGGTTGAATACCAATGGTCAGGGACACGTTCGAATAAGAACGTAACGGCGAAAGTCAATGTGATCGAAGTTGATCTTACGAATCCCAATGTCAAGATGGATGTTATGACGGGACAGAATGGTCAGTTTACAACGACACAATCGGTAGGCGGCATGGCAAAAGAGACGGGGGCAGTCGCTGGGGTGAACGGGGATTATTTCCAGACAGGTTCAGGTGCTGATCGTGCCCCTCTAGGTGCGCAAGTTGCTAACAATGATTTTATGTCGAGTCCCTCGCAATTGAGCGGAATGTATGCCTTTGCACTAACAGCGAATCGGGAGCCTGTGATCGATCTCTTCACGTTCGAAGGGCAAGTGACAGCACCAGACGGTACGACTTTCCCTCTTGCAGGTGTAAATAAAGCGAGTTATATGACAGAGCCGAATAACGCCTATAGCCATGCGAATGCCATGTATGTGTACACAAGCGCTTGGAAGTCGCTGAGTCGCCCGACAGATCCATCGACAACGCCTACCGAAGTGTTGGTGCAGAACGGCGTCGTGATGCAAATCTCAGAAGGCACGCGTCTTGAAATGCCGGTACCAGGCGATGGATACATTCTGCGTACACATGGACAAGCAGCCAATTTCATTCGTGAGCATGTTCAGATTGGTCAGAAGCTGCAGGTAGACTATAACCTCGTGGCGTCATCGAACGGGCAGAAAGTCGATCCAAATTCGCTCCAAATGATGATCGGTGGGCATACGCTGCTCGTCGAGAATGGGAAACCATCTGCTTTTACACGGAGTACAAGTTCAATTAGCGGCGGAAGCGCACGTGCGCGTACGGCTGTAGGATATTCCCAAGATAAGAAGACCTCGTATGTCGTGACCGTGCAAGACAATGGAACGAGTTCTGGCATGACGCTCAAAGAGCTACAAAACTTCATGAAAGATATCGGCATCTGGAAAGCCGTTAACTTAGACGGTGGCGGCTCGACGACGATGGTATCTAGACCTCTTGGGGATACAGATACCTCGCTCACGTTCGACACAGAGTATGGTAAAACGCAACGTGGGGTTGTGAACGGTCTTGGGATCTATACAACAGCGCCTCAGGGTGAGCTGAAGGGTCTCATGGTTAGTGGACAGAATACCCTATTCGTCGGTCAAGAAGCTACGTATGCACTCAAAGGGTATGACTCGTACTACAATCCTTATGATACATCTAATCTTGCTGTGAACTGGAGTGCTTCATCGGAAGCGATGAAGTGGACAGGTCAGAATTTCAAAGCGATGAAGTCAGGGAAGACGGAAGTCACTGCGAAATCCCAGAATGCGAAGACCAGCATGAACGTTGAAGTGGTCGGTGGCAACCAACTGGCGGAAATGAATCTGAGTAACGCCGTCGGTACACTTGAAGCAGGTACTCAGAATGCAACAGACATTACGGTGAAATTAATCGATGGCCGTACGTTGTCGCTTCCAGCAGAATCCGTGAAGTGGGAGTTCATTGGGTTCAAAGGCTCTGTGAAAGGGAACACCATTACGGTCGATGAAGTGAATAAAGATGCCCAAATCGGCTATGCGATTGCGCGGTATGATGGCTTTAGCGCATTGATGACATTGCAAGCTGGAATGACAAAAATGTGGGAAGATTTCGAGAATGTGAAGTATCCGATTCAGTTCACAGGTTCTCCAGCGGAAGTGCAAGGCAGCGCAGCGGTTGTGACTGGTGTGACTGGACGCGAGAAGTCCAAAGTGCTCGATTTGCAATACGATATGACGAAGGCATCAGGTAAATTGTATGCCTATGCGGAATTGAACGGCAAGAATGGTAAAGCATTAGAAGGCAGCCCAAGCTCGATGAGTATCGATGTGATGGGGGATAACAGTCTGAACTGGCTGCGCGCAGAATTCGTTGATGCGAATAATCAATCCATCTATGTGGATCTAGACAAAGCGATTGACTGGTCAGGATGGAAAACGCTCAATATTGATCTCAGCTCTTCCAAGCTAAACAGCTCTATGAAATTGAAGCGGGTCTATGTCGTGAATGTACCGGAAGGACAGGATGAGCGGCAGTTAACGGGTGAGGTTGCTTTTGACAATATTCAGTTCAAGTCACCTGCATCTAGCAACTCTCTCGCTTTACCAACTCCAACCGTTGTACTCAAGGTGAGCAATACGACGGCAGTCGTGAATGGGAAGAACAAGAAGATTGAAGTTGCACCTCTTGTGAAGGAAAACGTGACTTATGTGCCAGTTAAAGTCATCTTGGATGAGTTTGGCGGAAGTGCGCGTTGGGAATCTTCGATCAAAAAAGTCATGGTCCTACGCGCTGATCGGATGATGGAACTATGGGTGGGTCAAAAGGATTATATTGCCAACGGAAAACGCAATACTTCGGAAGTGTCGCCGATCATCTACAAAAATCGTACCTATGTCCCATTACGTCTCGTGTCGGAGCAAATCGGCCTTAAAGTCGAGTGGGATGGCAAAAACAAGTCCATTACATTACAATGATGTGGTATGATACTATTAACTTCTTGGACATTGTGATAGAAATGGAGTAGATCTCTTGTGGAGCAAGTTGATGTGATCGATCGTGTCATAAAGAATGCGATTAGCGTGATGGAGAGCAGCAAATATCAAATCTTTGAAATTCTGGATAACGCGCGTTCAGAGATGCGTTCGCTCAATCAGGAGCTACAACATGTCATGAAGGAAGCGGGGGAGACCGTGGATCGGGTGGATATTCTTGAACGAGATTATCGACTGGCGCGGATTCGCCTGACTGAAGTTAGCCGTGATTTTGTACGGTACACCGAGGCCGATATTAAAGCTGCATATGAGAAGGCAACACAGATACAACTCGATCTCATGATTTTTCGTGAAAAAGAAATATATCTCCGTGCTCGCCGCGATGATCTGCAGAAACGGGTACGTAATGTGGAGAAATCGATCGAACGGGCCGAAACTATAGGTTCTCAAATGAATGTGGTCCTGGAATATTTGTCGGGTGATCTGAATCAGGTCACCCGAATTCTCGAGTCTGCGAAGAACCGTCAGCTCATCGGACTCAAAATTATTGTGGCGCAAGAGGAAGAGCGGAAGCGGATTGCTAGAGAAATTCATGATGGCCCTGCGCAGTCGCTGGCAAATCTAGTGCTTAGGACGGAAATTGTCGAAAGGATGATGCATAAGCAGGATTTTACCCAGGTATTGGACGAAATAATAGATTTGAAATCACAAATCCGTTCCGGTCTGGAAGAAATTCGCAAAGTGATCTTTAACTTGCGGCCTATGGCCCTGGATGATCTAGGACTTATTCCGACGCTGCGTAAATTTGTGCATGATTTTGAGGAGAAGACTCGCATCCGTACGACCTTTGAAGTAAGAGGGAAAGAGCTTCGTCTAAATTCAGGAATGGAAGCTGCCATATTCAGATTGGTTCAGGAAGCATTTACGAACACGATGAAACATGCTCATGCTTCTTACGTTTCACTTGATATTACATTTCAAGTCCAAATGGTTAAGCTTGTGATCCAAGACAATGGTCAAGGATTTAATAAAGATCTATTGTCGGAGAAACAGAAAAAGCATACGCATTTTGGTCTGATTGGAATGCAAGAGAGAGTTGAATTATTAGAGGGGAGGATGGATGTCGAATCCACCGAAAATGTGGGAACGAAGATCATATTCGTCATCCCTACGAATGCTAACAGTAGAGAGGAGTTGCAGGATGGATACGAAAACAACAGGTACGACAAAAATTAAAATTTTATTAGCTGATGATCATCAGCTTTTTCGTGAAGGTCTCAAAAGAATTCTGAACATGGAAGATGACCTCGAGGTGATCGGTGAGTGTGGGGACGGTATTCAAGTCCTTGAATTCTGTAATCATACCAAGCCAGAAGTGGTATTAATGGATATTAATATGCCGATCGAGAATGGTGTTGTTGCAACCGAACGATTACGCGAGATGTTCCCTGATATTAAAGTGTTAATTCTATCGATTCATGATGATGAGAGCTATGTATTTGAGACGCTGCGTAAAGGTGCCTCAGGGTATCTGCTTAAAGATATGGAAGCTGAGTCATTGATCACAGCGATCCGTTCGGTCATTATCGGCCATGCTTACATTCATCCGAAGGTGACTGGGAAATTGATTCAACAGTTACGTCGGATGACGTATTTGGATGAAATCGGCGTCATGAGCGATGGCAATGATGTAGCTCGCGAAGCTGGGGTTAAATTCATGGCATCGGATGATCACCCATTGACACGCCGTGAGGCCGAGGTGCTTCGTTTGATGGCAGAGGGTAAGAGCAACAAGATGATTGGCGAATATCTCTTTATTAGTGAGAAGACGGTGAAGAACCATGTGAGCAGTATCCTGCAGAAGATGGAAGTGGATGATCGTACACAAGCGGTTATTAACTCCATTAAACAGGGCTGGGTGACGTTGTAAAGCAAGATCTTTCTTCGAAGAACACTTCGGGTCCCGTTGAGTGATTCGAGGTACATAAGATAACCCCACATGGCATCAAAGATGAGTTCTTGTCCGAAGAACCGGCTTCTTCCATAGCGCATATAGTGTACTATGGGAGGTGAGCCTCGATGTTACTAACGTTATGTCTGATTATTGTATGTTATGCTGTGGCCGTCGCGGCAGTCCATGTTGCATGGCATTGGCATAAGAAACGTGGTCTCGATGCTACGGGACGAGAATTGGAGTATGTGCTGGTTACCAAGCAAAATCAATTGCAGATTGAATGGGTCATTAGAGCACTCATGATGTATGCAGGACTGCGGGGCGGAAGGTTACGGTTGACGATTATTGATGATCAATCGACCGATTTAACGATTCCGATCGTGAAGCGATTAACGATGCATCGAAGTGTCGATGTGTTGATTATAGATGCATCGGATTGGGATTCGAACGCTGTTATGCAGCATATGCGCCAGCCTATTCGTATTCGGTTGAATGAAGCGGAGGATTGGGCAAAAATACCCTTTGCTGGATGAGTGTAGTAACCGGTTACAATGAATAAGGTTTTATGTTGTTGATGATTAAGGCGGTAAAATAGTAAATGAGTGTGAAGCACACCTCATTCAGCGAAAGCTGAGGGGGTGTGCTTTTTTGCGTTTAAAGCTCCACGAAGATATGAAGTTCAGTTGGACAGGGGGGGTACGAAATGCGAGCTTATGTATATACCGTACGGGTTGGAGACAAGTGGGTGTGTCGATTGTCGCTGGATTGGCGTGTAGATTTGAGGTTTTGGTACGGGAAGAAGGCTGGACAGGCAGGAGGAATTGAGGGGAGAAATGGAGGTGAAGATGCGAGGCTAGGCGAGAATAGAGCTTATGAAGGGCGGGGTGTGGAGGTATGGATGACTGTGTCGTCAATTCCTCTTGGCCTGGCAGTATATGTTACGGAGCAATGGGAGATGGGGCCATTGGAACCAAAGCGTCTAATTCGATTATTGCAAGAAGCGGATCCCCAGGTGATGGAGTGGGTTTCTCAGGGGGATTTGCAGATTAAGCAGGTTAAAAGGGAGGATGTCTGTCGGAGTGCGCAGAGGTTGCAGGAAGTGGCGTGTTTGGGAGTTAGCGATTGGGGTGTTGGGAGTAAGAGCTGGAACGGGAATGGAAATGGAAATGAAGGGATGATTATGGAGGGGGTTTGGAATGGAGACCTGTGGGATGATATCGACTGGGGTAGTCTGAAGCGGGTTGCGTTGCGATTGGCTGTAGGGATACAGGGGCGCTCGCTGTTGGCGCATGAATTGCAGGACTATCTTACAACCCACGGGATGGAGGATGCTGCGCTGTATTGGCGTACGCTTGCGCAGCTCGCGTACGTACAGGGTCTAGTGGAGCTGCGGAGCGGACTAGTCGTCCGCGAAGCGCCGCGTCGCTTCCCGCTGCTGCGTCGCCAGCGGGAGCTCCGCTGCCTGCGCTGCGGTAGCCGCGCAGGCTCGCACCGCCGCACGGCATGCGCCACGTGCGGCAGCCCTGGCTGCGCCTACTGCGAGGCCTGCCTCGCAATGGGGCGCAGCCGGGCTTGCGTGCTGCTGCTGCATGGCACCGCAGCAGCGCGCCTTGCGGCGCACGGCGCCGCCGGCACGGTCGCGGCGGGCTGTGCCCGCGCCGCTGGCCGCGCGCACGCGCACGCCACCGAGCCCGGGGCGCGGTGGCGGCTTAGTGAAGCGCAGCACGACGCTTCGTGTGCTGCGCTTCACTTCCTGCAGCAGCCGTGCGCCGCTGCAGGGAACACGCCCGCCGCCCGTGGCGGGGCGGGCGTGCCGTCTTTCCTGCTGTGGGCCGTAACCGGCGCAGGAAAGACCGAAATGATTTTCCCGCTCATCGCTCATGCGCTTGAGCGGGATCAACGCGTGCTCATCGCGACGCCGCGGCGCGATGTTGTGCTAGAGCTCGCGCCAAGGCTCGCGCAAGCCTTCCCAGACAGCCGCCTAGCGACGCTCTACGGCGGTAGCTCGGATCGCTGGATGTCAGCGGAGATCACGCTCTCCACAACGCATCAATTGATGCGGTTCTATCACATGTTCGATCTAGTGATCATCGATGAGCTCGATGCCTTTCCGTATCACAACAATGAGCAGCTGCAATATGCAGCGAAGAAGGCATGCAAACCGGATGGACGCTTCATACTTCTCTCTGCTACTCCGCCAGATCGAATGCAACGGGACGTACGTCAAGGACGGCTGCCTCATGCCAAAGTTCCAGTACGATTCCATCGACATCCGCTACCTGTACCGAAACGCCTTACCTTAAAACCGCTTAGATTGTATTTGGAGCGGAGGGCATTACCTATCCCACTCATCAAAGCGTTAACCACCTCCATTACACGAGGGGCACAGGTCTTTATTTTTATTACAAGAATTAAGCAGGTCGATCCCTTAGTAGACTTGCTTCGTCGCCATTTCCCGAATCTGCCGATTGAAGGCACATCCTCTGAGGATACGGAGCGCGCTGAGAAGGTAATACGATTCCGTCAAGGTGTCAGCCGAATGCTCGTGACGACTACGATCTTGGAACGTGGCGTAACCATTCCGAAGAGCGATGTTTTTATTTTGGATGCAGATAGTGCACTCTTCGACGCTGCTTCTTTAGTCCAAATGGCAGGAAGAGCAGGTAGATCGTTGGAGGATCCAGCTGGAAATGTCATGTTCTGTGCATCGTCATGGAACAGGGCCCAGCAACATGCGGTTCGCCAAATTACGTCGATGAACCGAATCGCCCGGCGGCAAGGGTATCTGAACACTACATCGCAGAGGAGAAAGGGAATATGAAATTATTCAAAAATTTATTCCGGTCTCTTCCAACCTTGCTTGCTCCGAAAATCCAAAATTGTCTATCCTGTCATCGCGCGATTCATCGTTCAAACAACCATAACGCAGTCCTAGGTATTCCTCATACAGACGCAATGGTACGAGCGCTGCGACGATCAACCAATCCGTTCCACGACCTGTGTGACACATGCTTGCATTCCATGCCATGGATCCGCTCTATTCGATGCCCTGTCTGTGGCCGAGCAACCGGATGTCCGGATTGCAGTCGTCGTGGTAAGGATCATACCTATTTTCAACAAAATCGAAGTGCTGTTGCCTACAGTCCTCAAATGCGGGATTGGTTAGCTGCTTATAAATACCGGGGCGATGAGAGGTACCTCCCTTTGCTTGGTTCGATGCTGTTAACGGCTTACTATCAACTGTGTGGCGAACAAACGAGAGATAACATGCCAGTCAAGTATGACTGTATCACTTATGTCCCAGTCAGCCCATCTCGCTTGCAAGAACGCGGCTTTAATCAGGCTGAGCAATTCGCTAGAACCCTTCACGCGTATACCGGAATCCCTGTCATTGCATTGCTTCAGAGGAATCGTCATACCGTCAAACAAAGTATGAAATCCCGCGGAGACCGGATTGAAGATATGAAGGATGTATTTTCGCTACATATCGACTCTAGACAGCAGCTCTTCTCAAAGCTCAATCTGAATCATATGACAGCCCAAACCCAATTGAGGCCAATTAGAATCTTGCTCATTGATGATGTATACACAACAGGAAGCACGGTAAATGCCTGTGCCAAGTCCCTATCGGAGCTATCGAACGATTTGAATACAAGCATACTAATTTCAAGTCTTACATGGGCGCGATCTTAGGAATCTATAAAGGTTTGACGGGAGAATGACGATAATATTAGTAATAGAAAAACTGCCCAATACTTTGATAAAATAGACATATTATAGGTAGTATTGCAATGAAGGGAAGGTTCACCCATGAATGTAGAAAATTGCCCGCGCTGCGGTAGAATTTTTGCCAAAGGGATTCGTGATATTTGCCCGAACTGTTATCGGGATATTGAAGAAGAATACGAGATTTGCGTGAAGTATTTGCGCGAGCATAAAGAAGCGACCATGCAGGTACTCTCGGAAGAGACAGGAGTGTCGATTAGGCAGATTACGAAGTTCCTTCGCGAGGGTCGGATCTCTATGAAAAATTCGCCGAATATGTCCTATCCCTGTGAGTCATGTAATACGCCAATTCGTGAAGGGCATCTATGTGATGCATGCCGGAGCCGACTTACACGTGATATCACCCATCTATCCGAAGATGAGCGTAGAAGGGAACTTCAGCAACAGCAGCAAAATAAGGACGCGCATGCATATCGCGTAGTCGATCGTTTTAGAGATCGCGAATAGACGTAGGAATGGATATCAACGAAGAGCCGCGGAAGGGGAGTTGCCGCTGCTTTTTTTACTTAAATGGTAAGCTTTCTGGAACATGGAACGATAGTCATACTGAAGCATTTTACAATGATGTCTTTCATGTTATTGGCGATTTTTCTATAAAATAATGTAAACCAATGACCGATAAATAGTATAACAAGAGAACGGTTGGACGATGAAGGAGGGAAGCAATCATGAAAATTAATGAATCCCAAAGAATTAGTGCGATGAATCAATATCAGCGCAATACGGAAGCGCGAGGCCACGTGAATAAGAAAGCACGCCAATTGGATGAGGTATCGATATCCCCTGAAGCAAAGGAAATGCTCGATGCGCAGTCCCGTGTATCAGATCCTGAGCATGCCAAGCGCATAGAACAGTTGAAGCAATCCGTTGCGACAGGTACTTACCATGTCGATGCGAATAAGATTGCGGAGAAGCTGTTGCCTTATTTCCGCAAATAGTGAAGTAACAAGAATGAAGAAGGAATGTGGTGAACGAACTTGGCGATTCAGACATTGATCGATATCTTAGAAGAGATGAATGCGCAGCATACACTGATGCTGGAGCTTGGAGAACGGAAGAAACAAGCGATTATCCAGGATGATGTGGAAGAACTGACGCGAATCGTCAATAAAGAAACGAAGTTCATTAAACAGATTGTTGAACTGGATGCAGCTCGCCAGCAGGCAGTATATGAATTTCTACAGGAAAAAGGGATTAAATCGAATCTCAATCTGAATGTAACGGAGCTGCTTCGGATGGTGTTCCACCCGGAAGAGAAGCGTAGACTGATGGATGCGCAGCAGAAGCTGACGAATACATTGAATGCGCTCAAACAGCTCAATACATTGAACCAACAATTGATAGAACAATCATTGACGATCGTGAACTATACGCTCGATTTGGTAACAGGAGGCCCGGAAGACGAAGTTGTCTATCAACATCCGGGTCATCCGGGTTACTCTCCGAAGCGTAAAGGCATTTTCGACTCAAGGATTTAACCATATAGGAAGATACGAAGGAGGGAATTTATGGCTTCAACATTTCATGGGATCGAGACGAGTAGACGTGCTTTGTCCACACAGATGGCATTTATGCAGACGATGGGTCATAACGTAGCGAATGCGAACACGGAAGGGTATTCTAGACAACGGGTGAATGCTTCTGCTTCGCGTCCGATTGAGGCACTTGGATTTACGAAGAGTAATGCAGCTGGCCAATTGGGTACTGGGGTTCAATATGACAGCATTACGCGCGTCCGCGACAAATTTCTAGATGATCAGTTCCGCAATGAGAGCAAAGACTTCGGCAATTGGAACGTGCAGTCCGATACACTGGGCAAGCTTGAAGCCATTATTAACGAGCCGTCCGATACCGGTATTCGTACCGTATTGGATAACTTCTGGAAATCTTGGTCGGATCTGAGTCAGAACCCTGAGAATGTGACGGGACGCAAAGTTGTTCGTGAGAACGCTATGGCGTTAGCGGACGCTTTTAATTATACGAGTAAGAAGTTAAGCGATTTGAGTGCCGATCTATCGAATAACATTGAAGTGAAATCGAATCAGATCAATTCGATCACATCAACGATCGGGAAATTGAATGATGAGATTCATCGTCTTGAAGGACTGGGCGATCATGCGAATGACCTCCGAGATCAACGTGATTTGTTGACGGATCAGTTGTCACAAATTGTGAATATTCAGGTAACGGAAATGCCAGATGGCTATACCATTAACATGGGTGGCATTAATCTTGTTACATTTGATACAGCAACACCGACGACAGCTGCTTCCCTGGCGGATGCGGTTGGCTCTGGCGATTTGAATAGTGGGGAGGTCTTCGGGACCATTACGGCACGTGACCGTTATGTGGCCGACTATCAGAACCAGTTAAATACGCTCGCGAATACCATTGCGAACGGAGATGTGCAGATCACGATTCCTAAAGGATCTGTTCTCCCACAAGGTACGGTATTGAATGGGACAACCTATACCGGACCATTAGCTTCGGATATTACCGTAACGGTGCAAGGTCTGAATGGACTTCAGAAGCTTGGTTATACCTTGAACAGCCCGTTACAGCAGGGAGTCGACTTCTTTACTTCTAAGGATGGTTCACCGATTACGGCCGCGAACTTTCAGTTGAACAAGATCATCGCTGATGATCCTGGACGGATAGCGACATCCATGCGTTCTGAGACTACAGCATCAGGTGAAGTTGTTGTCAAAGGGAACAACGTTCTCGCTTTATTAACTTCGCAGTTGAAAGATTCTTCTTTTACCTTCGGTGCTGTAGGTTCAGGTACTGTCGTCTCGAATGGTACGGTTGATGACTTCTTCCGTTCCATCGTGGGTCAACTGGGTGTTCAGGCAAGTGAAGCGAACCGCAACACAACGAACCAGAAAGCATTGGTAGATCAGATCGCTTCTCACAAAATGTCGGTGAGCGGCGTATCCATAGATGAAGAGATGTCCAATATGATCATGTACCAACATGCCTATTCTGCAGCAGCTAGAGCGATGACGACTTTTGACCAAGTATTGGACAAAGTAATTAACAACATGGGAATCGTTGGTCGGTAATCACTGAGCACGGGCCATGAATCACGATAGGGGGAGAAAGAATGTCTATACGTGTAACACAAGGTATGATGACGAATCAGTTATTGCGTAACATTACGAGTAACTATAACAATATGAACAAGTATCAAGAACATATGTCAACAGGCCGCAAAATCAATAAGCCGTCTGACGATGCAGTTGGCATTACCTATGCTTTACGATACCGTAGTGAGCTTGCAATGAACGAGCAGTATCAGAAGAATATGGATGCTGCGAAATCTTATGTGGAGCATACGGATACCGTCATGGGGCAGATTAATGATCTTATGCAGCGTGCCAGTGAATTGACGGTCCGCGGCGTAAGTGGCTCGAACCCGCAATCCGCGCTGGACGCCATTAGTGCGGAACTCGGTGGGCTTTATGATACATTACTTACCCTTGGAAATGATCAGATGAACGGCAAATATATTTTTAATGGACAAATGACGGATGTTGAACCTTATCAGGCAGGCGGTGAATCTACAGATACTCAGAAGATTAACTTCCAGTCCGCAGCGGGAGTTTTGATTCCGATCAATGT
Source organism: Paenibacillus terrigena DSM 21567 (assembly GCF_000374845.1). Classification (GTDB taxonomy): domain Bacteria; phylum Bacillota; class Bacilli; order Paenibacillales; family Paenibacillaceae; genus Paenibacillus_K; species Paenibacillus_K terrigena. The sequence goes on from NZ_KB895412.1 coordinate 669,470, forward strand.
ATCAGGAAATGAAGTGTTTGGTGAGGGTACAGACCCTGACAACATGTTCACAGTGATTAAATCTATTCAGACCGCATTTAAGAACGGAGATCAGACCACAGCGCGTGGGCTTATGAGCCAACTGCAGGGGAGATTTGATAAGTTCCTAGATGTTCGCTCTGAAGTAGGGGCACGTTCGAACCGTATTGATCTCATGGATAACCGCCTCAAAGATTTAAATACGAACCTGACAGAGCTGCAATCCAAGACGGAAGATGCAGATATGGCCGAGACGATCATTAAATTACAAACCCAAGAGAGTGTTTATCAAGCTTCTTTGTCTAGCGGCGCGAAAATTATCCAACCGAGCTTGCTCGACTATCTGAGATAAGTTAGATAAGGGGGAGCATTATGGAGCTTCAACGCTTATCGATTCGCCAGACTTACGGCAGATTAGGGATGGACACGGAGAATGCTCAGCAGACGATTGAGTCCCCTCGCGGTGAATTATCGATCGAGACGAAGCAGCCTGTGATTCAGGCGAACTATGAACCAGGTACCTTGACCATTGATTCATCTGCGGCGTGGGATGCCCTGGGTAAGGGATCGCACATGCAGTGGTTGAATCGGATTTATAGCCAGATGGATCAAATCGCTCTGCAAGCGATCGCAAAGCAGGTTGAGGACGGTCATCGTATGGGCATGATTACGAATAAGAAGAACGCTTTTGCGGATATCGGTAAGAGTGCATCGCAAGAGAAGTTAGGGCCGATTCAGTATGTAGGAGAAGCATCGTTCTTAAATGTGAAAATGAACTATGAGCCGCATCCCTATCAGCCGGATGTGCAGCCTGCAGGATTTAACATGAGCTACACGCCGCAGAAGGTGCAAGCGCAGTACCAAGCAGGGAAAGTGAATATCCATGTCGAACAACCTTATACCATCAATATCCGCGTATCGGATTATTCATGGGACTGGGAATCATGATACCTACGAGACTATAGCACTGCTATAGTCTTGTGTTTATTTTCAAGGAGGAGACAACATGCTGCAAGAATTAGACGGGAAGATCATACAACTGGATGGGACGCTGCTTGGATTCGAATCATTGAATCAATTTACCATCCGTACTATCGAGGGAAATCCGCTGTTTGCCCTGCTTCAATCGGAAGAGGAGGAAGGGGTTGGACTTGTTGTCGCTTCGCCATTTAACTTCTTTAAGGAGTTCACGTTTGAGATCCCTGAACAAGAAAAGGAACAATTACAACTAGAACAGCATGAGGATGCGCTTGTCCTTGGTATTTTGACCCTTCGTAATCCATTTAAAAGCTCTACGATGAACCTCATGGCACCGATTGTCGTGAATATCGCGAATATGAGAGGTATGCAGCTTGTCCTGCCTCCAAAGTACGACTACAGTGCAAGAACTCCTATCTCTGAAAAGATCGCGGCAGAAGGCGGTGGCCAATAGATGCTCATTTTAACTCGGAAGAAAGGCCAGTCGATCATTATCAATGATGATATCGAGATCATTATCTCTTCTGTCGATGGCGATCAAGTTAAAGTCGGAATAAATGCCCCGAAGCATATGAAGATTTACCGCAAGGAAGTCGTTGAAGCCATCGAACAGAGCAATAAGGAAGCCATCTCTTCCACTATGACTATGGACCTATTGAGAAATTTGATAAAAAACGAATAATTTTTTGGATTTTCGACGAAATCCTCTAAACAAACCTAAATCACCATCCGATATATGTATCATGAGGCTTAAAGCACTCACAATCCACATGGAAGTGGAATATCACAATTTCAGGGAGGAAATATCCAATGATTATCAATCACAATCTTAACGCAATGAACGCACACCGCAACTTGCAAGGCAGCAACATCGCTCAAGGTAAATCCAGCGAGAAATTGTCTTCCGGTTACAAAGTAAACCGTGCAGCTGACGATGCAGCAGGTCTTTCGATCTCCGAAAAAATGCGTACACAAATCCGCTCTTTGAACCAAGCACAAACTAACGTTCAAGATGGTATCTCTCTTGTACAAACAGCTGAGGGTGCAATGAACGAAGTATCCGATATGCTTTCTCGTATGAAAGAACTTTCTGTTAAAGCGGCAAACGGAACTTACAATGGTTCTGACTTGAATGCTATCGATGCAGAGTACAAAGCTTTGAGTTCTGCAATCGATAACGTTGCTACAAAGACAGAATTTAACGGAATTAAGTTGTTAAATAGCAGCAGTGCAAAAGTTCAAATCCAAATGGGAGATAAAAATATTGATACTATCAATTTCTCTCTACAAGACATTCAAATGACTGCACTTGGTATTAATGGTACAGATTTGAAATCCGCTTCAACTGCAAGTGCTGCGATGACTAAACTTGATGGAGCAATTGGCAAAATTAACACTGCTCGTTCTGCATTTGGTGCGGTTCAAAACCAAATGGAACACACATTCAACAACTTAGGTGCAACAACAGAGAACTTGCAAGCAGCTGAATCCCGTATCCGTGACACTGATATGGCTAAAGAAATGATGAACTATACTAAATTGAACATTTTGCAACAAGCTTCCACTTCGATGCTTGCGCAAGCTAACCAAGCTCCACAAGGCGTTCTTCAATTGCTTCGTTAATTTAAACATTAACGCTAAGTCAGAAGCCCATTACTTTGTAATGGGCTTCTATTTCATAATTAGGAGGATCTTATGCTTGTTAGCGTATGTATGATTGTAAAAGATGAAGCATCCAATATTGTTAGAGCACTAAGTAGTATTCCGAGTTCCTACGAAAAAATTGTCCTAGATACAGGGTCAACAGATGATACAGTTTCTCTGGCAAAAAGCCAGGGTGCGAAAGTGTTTTTTCATCCATGGAATGATGATTTCGCAGAAGCTCGAAATGTTGCTTGTTCTTATTGCACGGGGAAATATATTCTTGTTATGGATGCTGATGAGAAATTACCTGTTTATGTGGATAGAAATATTCAAGAATTCATCCAAGCTCATCCTAACCATCCAGGAGCTGTAGTCCTTGAAAATATGATTGATCAAGAAATTAATCGACATCGTATGGTGCGTTTTTTTCCTAATCATTCGAAGTATCAATTCAAAGGTGCAGTACATGAGGGGCTTTTTCAAAATGAAGAGCCGGCTGATTATCTTCCTATGGATCTGACGATACAGCACTTTGGATACGAATCAATCTATTATCTAGACAAAGGGAAAGCTGAGCGATATCTGCATCTCTATCAAAAGCATCTTGATCAATATCCCGACGATGGATATATGTTATATCAAACAGGGAAGCTATATTATAGTATGAAGCAGATAGAGACGGCAGAATATTATTTACAACGTGGATTGATGCAACATGAGCGTAATCGACTTTATTTTCCTGTCATGCTAGTCATGTTAGGCTACGTGCTAAAAGAACAAGGGAAGTCACTAGAAGCAGAGCAATTATTGAATCCATATCTGACGTTATATCCCGAGTTTCCTGATCTCCCCTTCTTGCTAGGCTTGCTTGCTATGGATACAGGAAAAATTGATTGTATCGAACGATTTTTCCTTTTGGCCCTAACAATTGGTGATTCCACTAAATACAGTTCTGTTTTGGGTACAGGTTCATTCAAGGCCTCATTTAATTTGGGCTTATTTAATGAACTGACAGGACAGAAGAGCAAGGCTAAGCAATATTATGAATATAGCGCCAAACAAGGGTTTAAACCCGCACGAGATAGGCTAGTATTTTTAGGATAGGTCTTTAATTCCTAGTCAAATATTTCGATATATAGTATAAGGAATAACTAGACACGGGAGGTTATTATCATGCCAATACGTATTACGGGAATGGGTTCTGGGCTAGATATTGATAAACTTGTTACGGACCTTATGAAAGCTGAGCGCATCCCATTAGATAAGTTGAAACAGAAGAAAACATTAGTCGGTTGGACAAGTGATTTGTATCGTGAGGTTAATACGAAATTAACATCATTAAGAAAAGCTGCAAACAATATCAGATTAACCGGTGATTGGCAAAACAGTAAAGCATCATCATCTAATGATAATGCTGTTAGTGCTACTGCCCAAGCAGGTGTCCCACTTACAAGTCATAGTGTATTTGTCGAAAAGTTAGCTACAGGAGCAATGATTACAGGGGCTAAGCAGGCAGATAACTTCGATCCTTCAAAGGTAGTTATAGGTGGTAATGGTACGGAAAATTTAATTATTAACGGAAAACCCATAGAATATAAAGCATCAGACACACTTAAGAGTGTAATGGATAAAGTGAATGCATCAGATGCCGGGGCGCGGATGTATTATGACGAAATAACAAAGCAAGTATCAATCGTTTCGAAAGATACAGGAGATTTGGCGAAGCTCGATTTAGCTGGCTCGACTGGTCCAATATTAGGGGTTGTAGGGATTTCTACTACTTTAGCAAATGGTCAGAATGCAAAAGTGATCTTTGACAAGGGCAAAAATAGCCCAACAGATCCAGGGATTACAATTTCTTCAGCTTCTAACACATTTACGGCTAATGGAATTACTTATAGTTTTAAAGAAGTGACCACAGAAGCAATAAAAATAAATGTTTCAGGCAACGATGATGGAATGATTAATCAGATTAAGGAGTTTGTAGATCAATATAATGCAACGATTGACTTATTAAATGAACGAACCAAAGAAAAAAAATCTAAGGGTTTTAATCCATTAACAGAAGATCAAAAGTCTGATATGAAAGAAACAGACATAAAAAACTGGGAGGAACAAGCAAAGAAAGGGCTATTAAGCAATGATGAGATTATTAAATCAACACTTAGAGATTTAAGATCAATAATAAATGGTGTTGTTTCCTCAAACCCAAAAGATTTTAAAACGCTGTCTGATATTGGAATTGATACGATGCCATATAATGCAGCTTCGCCGAAGGATTCAGGTAAGTTAGTTATTGACGAATCGAAACTGCGCAAAAAAATATCAGAAGATGCCGGAAGTATTGTTGCGTTATTTACTGATCAAAACAATGGGATTGCTAGTAAAACTTATGATCAGGTAAATAAGTCCATTTCTGGATTGGTTGAAAAGGCTGGAGGGGTAGGATCTCCAGCTGAAAATCTTACAACATTTTTAGGAAAACAACTTACAGATATTAATAAACAAATTACTTCATTCGACGCAAAATTGGCGAGGAAAGAGGAATATTATTATAAGATGTTCGCCGCAATGGATTCAGCAGTTTCGAAAAATAATTCACAATTAAATTGGCTCATGCAAAATGGTAGATAAAAAGAGAGGATCGTGAATCAGTTGTTGGATAAATCGGTAATGAATTCTATGTCGGGCATCCGAGTTCAGTCAACCGTAGATATTAGCAACAATACTGAGGGCAAATCAAGTGTTGATAAAGTCATTACATCGACAGAATTATTACATAAGAAAGCAAATGAACTATCCATATCGGATGCAGCACTTCAAAAAGCCTTAGAAAAAGTTAATAAAGTACTTAAGGGAATCGAAACCCGTCTAGAATATAGTGTACACAAAACCACTGGCGATATTATGGTAAAAGTTATCAACGAAGATACGAAAGAGGTTATTCGAGAAGTTCCACCTGAAAAGATCATCGATCTTGTCGTGAAGTTACAGGAATTATCCGGGTTAATTATAGACGAAAAGAGGTAATGACCCTTGATCAATCATCAAGCGCAAGAAACGTATTTACGTATGCAAGTTCAGACAGCTGCACCATGGGAGTTAACAACTCTTTTGTTTAGCGGGTGTATAAAGTTCATGAAGCAAGCAATGGATGCGATTAATCGCAAAGATTATGAAGCGAAAAATCTATATATTAAGAAATCCGTTGATATTATTGATGAGCTTACGATTACACTAAATCGAGATTATGATATTGCTCATCAATTGGCCTCATTATATACGTATATGAAGGATCAGTTATTTCAAGCCAATATTAAGAATCATGTAGATTTCATCCAAGAATGTGTTGTAATGCTCACAGAATTAAGAGATACATGGGTCCAAGCGATGAAGACACTGCATACATCAAGGGTGAATGCATGAGTGTAGTAATCGATCAAGAAAAAATATTTCGTTTGAAGGATATCTCCATTGAGTTATATTCACTCGATTTAGAAGATGGAGAAAATCTGGAAATGCTCTCTCTTCTGCAGGAAGAGCAAGAGAAGTTGAGAGAAGAATTAACGGATTGGATGCCGAGATTCATGAAAGATGAAAATTTAAAAGAGGTTATTCAAGAATGCATTTTCCTTGAACAGCGCCTAGGCGAAAAGTTGATAAACCAGCGAGCGCAGGCACAAGACCAGATACTACGCATGCAAGCTGGTACACGCTCTAAAAATGCATACAGTAGCGTATTTCATCAAACGGAAGGTTATTTTGTCGATAAGAAGAAATAGAGAGAAAGGCAATTCAATGTGACCAATGCTCGGTCGCAAGAATTGCCTTTTTTTATGCAAGCAAGTGGCGAATGATCGGGACACCTTTATGCTCAGGTAAGTGATCCATGAATAGCCGTTTATATATTTGTTTTTCGGAAGGATCATCCAGGAGAGAGAGTGTTTGAATGTACAATGGGATATTCTTCGGTGACAACTCGATAGCTTTTTTTAGAAATTCTAACGCTCCGGTTGAGTCACCCTGATTTAAATATAATTGAGCAATATTTTCATACCCTTGTGCAGATAATTCATCTTTTTGTATTAGAGTATCATAGTAATCTAGGGCTAGCTCCAAATGACCTTGACTATAGAAATAATTACCTAGTGAATTTGCCAATACTTTAAACTGATCCGGGAGTAGCTGAATGATATAATCATATGCTTCGTAATAGCCATATTTAAATAGATCCGCCAGTAATTCCCCGATCTGCTGAAGATCTTCTTGGGAATTAAATTTGATTTGATCGCTGTTTCCATCGATCATTTTGCGGCATGCATCTATTAGGGATGAATCTACAGATTTTGACGAATCTAAGAGATGCTTATCATGCCATGCCATTGATGCAAGTGCCACAAGATGATTATTATACTTTGATGATATATCACTCAGACTATTGCTGGACATTAATTCAATAAAGCCTTTTTTATTATTGGTTAGGATCGCATATTGAATGTGATATGTCGATTCATTGAGGATGCCCGATGCCATGCACTTCTCATAATAGTATTTACTTAACGCGGAATGAGCAGCCAATAACGACGCCTGAAACAATCTTAGTTGATTGGCTGGTTCATTCTCAGGCAGTAGCTTGTCGAGAAATCCTATGATGGTTTCCGGACCATCCGTTTTTGAAAGTAGTTGAATTAATAAGTAGAGGTGCGTAAGTTCATCACATTTTAACTCTATTAATTTGATGAGATCAGAAACTGTTTCTTGGTAATTATGCATACGTATATGAAGAGATAACATTTTTTTGTACGGTTTGATGCTCCCGTAGGCTGGAGTAAGCAGCCAGTAGTTATTGCCGTCCTTAGAGTTTTGATTGGCAAGAGAAATACAATGCTTATAGGTCTGCAGTGCATTTTCATACATACCAAAATGTTCGTAAAAGTTTCCTTTTAAATAATGAAAATCTACGTATTGTGGCCAACGTGTAAGGCATTCTTCGTTCATTTGGATAGCTTCTTTAAAATAACCTAGTAGTGCAGAAATAGATATGATTTTAAATTTACAATGAATGATAAAAGCTTGATTGTAGGTCCTTTTCGTATCGGCTCGTTTGTAATAATAGAGCGCTTTTTTATAATCCTGTAGACCATCGTATTCATTTCCAAGTGTGTAGTAATCATATTCCTCAAATTTTTTCTGCTTCCCCATTGCAGTGAAGATAGACAGATTTCGTTCTGATTTATTTTTGGCTTCTTTCGTCTCTTTGGTATATCCCGTATGAAAAATACTGAATGAGTATCGAGGTGTAGGGATCTCGCCATGCGCGTAAATGACCTGCTCATGAATCGGGCGGTAGAAGTACACATCTGGATGATTATTAATGATTCTGGCTGCAAAGGATTCTACATAATTCCCTGATTTGGACTGATTCAAAATATTGAAGATCGGTAAAATGAATGATTTCGGTTTAGTGTGATCTTCCGACATTAACATTTCCCGTAATTCTTCGTGTTTGTCAGGCTGCACGTATTCGTCAGCATCTAAAATAAGAATCCATTTACTCGTTGCTTTTCTAATCGCCTCGTTTTTTGCTGCAGAAAAGTCATTAACCCACGTGAAATCAAAGACCTTATCCGTAAATTCTAAAGCAATTTCCTTTGTCGAATCCATTGATCCTGTATCTACAACGATGATTTCATCGACCAATCCTTGTACACTCTCTAAACAACGACGAATAACTTTTTCTTCGTCTCTTGCAATCATACATAGTGATAGTAGTTTATTCATGCCTTCCTCCTGTTGAAAAACATTTACTTATACAGTATATCGGCCGTTATCGCTTGGCAAATTAATAAATTTTAATAGCTTATCTATGAATTTAGGGTATGAAATGGCTAAGTTTTATGTAGAATTATGTCGATATAACTACTATATTATCTTCACCATGAATTTGGGGGAATCATTATGAAGACTAGCATCGTCATTGCTACGTTTAATAAACTGGAATACAACCAGCTTTGTATTGAAAGCATTCGTAAGTATACGAGCCATCTCGATTACGAGATTATTGTTGTTGATAATAATTCCACGGATGGAACCGTGGGTTGGCTAAGAGAACAAGAAGATATTGTCACTGTATATAACACAGAGAATATGGGTTTCCCTAGAGCATGTAATCAAGGAATAGAATTGTCTAGTGGAGATGCTATATTACTTCTTAATAACGACACCATCGTTACAACTAATTGGCTTGATAATATGATTATTGCGCTTACAAGTGACGAATTGATTGGAGCAGTGGGTACTGTTACGAATAATTGCTCTAATCTGCAGGATATAGCAGTCAATTATGATAATCTTGAACAAATGCAAGATTTTGCACAAAAGTTCAACAACTCTAGCTCCTCATTATGGGAGGAACGCCCTAGATTAATTGGGTATAATCTTTTAATTAAGAAATCAGTTCTTGAGATAATTGGAGATTTAGATGAACGATTTTCACCGGGTAATTATGAGGATGATGATCTCTGTCTAAGAATCAGATTAGCAGGATATCGATTGATGCTTTGTAAGGATACATTTATCCATCATTTTGGTAGTACATCTTTTAAAGAAAATGCCGATAAATATGATGCTTTACTCAGTACGAATCAACAGAAATTTGAAGATAAGTGGGGTTTTTCACCGTTATTCCTAGCCAATTTAAACTTGAATGCGATTAATCAGTTGCAGTTAGACCCAAATCGACATATACGAATATTAGAAGTTGGGTGTAAACTGGGGACTAATTTAATGGAGATGCGTAATCGCTATCCAAAAGCTGAGTTATATGGCATAGAGCTAGATGAAACTGCTGCATCAGTTTCATCAATGATTGCTAAGATAAATGATTTTTCTTTGGATGGAATTCTATTTGATGTGATATTAATTAGTGAAAACGTACTTTCCTGGGTAAATGTAGAGGATGGCTTGATATTATATTCCGAATATTTAACTAATGATGGACAACTGGTCGTTTCGATACCCAATGTATCATCTTATTCAGTAGTACATGATTTATTACGAGGTCACATTAATCGTGATTGGATCAAAACAATTCAATTGGCAGAGATTGAACCTCTTTTTAAGCGCATAGGATTTAAACAGACGAAAATGACAGGAATAATAGACTCGCTGGATAATGTTGGGCGGAAGACCATTGATCAAATTGCAGAGATTCATGGTAAACAAAGTTCAATTCTATTAGAAACGTCGTGCTATCTTATTAAGGCATCGAAAAAAAGTATAGAAGAAGAGATAAAGTCGACGATTAATGCACTTATACTAAAAGAGTCTTTACCATACTATACCAAGAAGCTTGTTGAATATGATTCAGATCAAGTAATTGAGATTATCCAGTCATCTAATAATGATCAGATCATTGAAATACTCAATTATTTATCGGCATATATCATTGAATACGCTACTGTAAAAGATTCATTACCCTACTTGAATTATGCATTTGAATTAAAACCAAATGTACATTCTACTTTGATGAACCTGGGATCAGCTATGCATTTACTTGGTAACAACAATTTAGCGCTCGAATGGCTAAGTTTGATAGAGAATAAAGATCAGTATGTCTTGAACTGGATCGAGAAGATTCAACAGGAAGAGAAGATTTTATCGTATGGGAAATATAGATTAAAGTTCTTACTGCGTCGGATTGAGAATGATATGCTTGAAACAGAATCGATGCAAGAGATCATTCAGATTATGACAAACAATACAATAACATTAGATCAAATTTACCAAGTAATAGATAACGATATTATTGAAAAGGTAATATTACTCAATAAACTGGCAGCGTTTTGCTATGAAAATCAGTTAGTCCAATGGACAATCCCGTTATTAGAAAAAGCCTTTGAGATAGATCAAACGCATCAGGTGACATTGACTAATTTGGGTGTAGTCATGTTTAATATAGGGGATTTTGAAATGGCTTTCCATTTGCTTATGCAATTGGATGAGAAAACTGATGATATTCTTCAGATGATTGCGTGTGCTAAGGAGGAGACCCATTGTTAGACGAACATAAGGTATGTTTTATCACGTGTGTCAACGATTTTTCGTTATATGAAGAGTCGACTTGTTATATTCAGGGATTAAATGTCCCAGAGGGAATGACTGTTGAGATTCTATCTGTTACTGATGCTAAGAGTATGACATCAGGGTATAACGAGGCTATACGAAAAACCGATGCAAAATATAAAGTTTACTTGCATCAAGACGTATTTATTATTAATAAAAATTTTATTAGTGATATTCTTGAGGTGTTTAGTAAAAATATTAATTTAGGTTTATTAGGGGTTGTAGGTTCTAAGACGATGCCCTCTAACGGTATTTGGTGGGACTCGTCACAGAAAGTGGGATCTGTGTTTGATAGTCACACAGGATCGATTGAAAAGTTGGAGTTTGAAACTCCTATTAATGAATACGAAAAAGTTATCGCATTAGATGGGTTGATTTTAATTACACAGTATGATGTAGCATGGAGAGAAGATCTATTTGATGGCTGGCATTGTTATGATGTATCTCAGTGCATAGAATTTATTAGAGTTGGCTATGAAAACGGAGTAATAAGGCAAGAAAAGCCATGGTGTATTCATGATTGCGGTTATGTAAGTGTAAAGAACTATGAAAATGATAGAAAAAAATACTTAGAAGAGTATACTGATATTGAGGAATCATACATTGAGAATATACATTCAATAGATGCTGTTTTAGCGCGTTTATACACAAACCATCAATATGATTCTATCGTAAAAATAACAAGTAATATATTAGATACATCTGGAGCGACTCCTGGGATTTTTATTTATCGGGCTAATTCGATGAATAATATGGGAAGATTTGATGAAGCCGTTCTATGCTTGGAACAATCTTTGATAATTTATCCTAATCATTACGAACTAACCTTAGCTTTAGCTAATGTGCTTGAAATGAATCATAATTCTAAAAGAGCAATTTACTATTTAAGGAAACTAATAGCGGTGGGATATACCCAATTAGCTAATAGAGTAAAAATGTTGCAAAAAGAAGCAGGTTATCCAAAATTATTACTTTGGAGTAAACATACTACATCCGGATGTAATGTAAGAGCATTATTCAGTAGATTACCCGACAGAATTAGAGAGCAATGTCAAGTTGATTTCTATGCTGAAGAAGTAGTTCCCCAAAATTATATGGAGTATGATGTAATATTTACTGCACATGGCAATCCATTAGCCAATAATTTGCAATACGCTATTGAATTATGGCATGGTTTTCCAATTAAAGGGTTGGGAAATATGGAAAAAAGACCCCACTTTAGTCCTTTTTTAATAAGTAATAATTGGAAGAAAGTCGATACAGTAATCTCTTATTCTACTATGTTTAATACGATATTTAATGGTTGCTTAGGATTGTATGAGCATCAATATTATATCGCAGGTGCCCCAAGAAATGATTATTTGTTTGAATCTAGTGGAAAAAAACATTTAGAAAGAATTTTAGATTCAGATTTATCAAGTTATAAAATAATAATGTATGCTCCTACCTTTAGAAAAGCTTCTGTCGATAATATACGAAACGACGGTGAACGGTTAACAGATAATATTTTTGGATTCAATCACTTTAATGAAAATCAATTCTCTGATTTTTTAATAGAACATAATATTATTCTATTAATAAAACTACATCCTGTTGAAGAAGAAATGTTGAAAGAAAAAATAAGTGAGCGAAACATGAAAAACACAATTTTAATGACAGATCAAATACTCAATAACAACGGAATTGATTTTTACGAGTTTATGAACTGTGTAGATGTGTTAATTACAGACTATTCATCATTGTATTTTGATTACTTATTATTAAACAGACCTATTATTTTTGTTCCAACTGATATTGAAGAATATACTGATCGACGAGGGTTTTTAATGGAGCCCTATGAAGAGTGGACACCTGGTGACAAAGTATTTTCACAAGATGACTTAGAATATTCGATTTTAGATGGATTACGGGACAATAAAAGATATGAGAGAGAAAGAAATCAGATATGTAATTATATTAATAAATATAATGATGGAGAAAGCTCTAAAAGAGTATGGGATTTTGTTGAGAGAATCTTATGCATTGAATGACTAACGTATGAAAAAAATTTTGTATTTTAGAAAGTAGTGAATATTTATGTGTGGTATTTTATTCTCGGGCACAGGAAATAAAGGGAAAGAAAACTTTTTGAATGCATTAAAATTAATAGTACATAGGGGACCTGATGCACCACTTGGATTTTATCAACATGAGGATTATATGCTAGGACATAATAGGTTAAGTATAATAGATATAAATGAACGATCTAATCAGCCATTTTTCTCAAAGGACAGAAGATACATTATTGTATATAATGGTGAGATTTATAATTTTAGAGAGCTAGCGAAACAACATTCAATTAATATGGTTACTGAATCCGATACTGAACTTTTGCTTGAGATGTATATTAAGTTTGGATCGCGGATGTTAAACTGGTTGAATGGGATGTTTAGTTTTGTGATTTTAGATACATATAAAAGTTGGAGGATTAGGAGCATGCACTCTTATCTCAAGATATGCATTAGAAAAAGGTGTTTCTTTTAAAGAAATTCCGAACCTATCCTTCTGGGGAGAAGATAGACATTTCTGTATTAGAGCTGCTGCTATAGGGTTTAAAATGTACGTAGATACACATTTGCCTGCTCTTCATTTATATAGAATGGAAGATTTGGCGAAAGTAACGGAATATAAGATTAAGGGGAAAGAATTGAAAGGAATTTAAGTGATGAAGAAAATAATAACTTACGGTACCTTCGATTTATTGCATTACGGTCATATTCAGTTACTGAAACGTGCAAAAGCATTAGGGGATTACTTAATAGTTGGGTTATCATCTGATGAATTCAACAAATTAAAAGGAAAGAAGTCAGTTCTATCGTATCAAGAAAGAGTGGATCTATTATCTGCCATTAAATATATTGATGAGATCATTCCAGAAAATAATTGGGAGCAAAAATCAAGAGATGTTATTAATAACAATGTATCTATTTTTGTAATGGGAGATGATTGGAAAGGGCAGTTTGATGATTTGAGTGAATACTGTGATGTTCTGTACTTAGAAAGAACTCCAGAAATATCATCATCTAGTATTAAGCAAAATATCTTAAATAAAGAAAAGTTAATAAAAATGTAGAATCTAAATAATTAATCGAATGATTTAGGGCTGTTACTTTGCATCTATAAGAGAACAGCCCTAAATAAGCTGGGCACAAATGTAAACCCTTACAAAATATCTCCCAAAATCATTGACACCGCTTCCATACGGTGGTATATTCAACCTTGTGGACGTACTCCACTTTCATTTGAAGACGAAGGGAATGTATTTGAATGCAAGGTAAAGTGAAATGGTTTAACGCAGAAAAAGGTTATGGTTTTATCGAAACTGCTGACGGTGGGGACGTATTCGTACATTTCTCCGCGATCCAATCTGAAGGCTTCAAAACTTTAGAAGAAGGTCAATCCGTTGAGTTCGACATCGTTGAAGGTGCTCGCGGACCACAAGCAGCTAACGTAATTAAATTATAATCATACCGGCAGTGATGCCGAGCTACATAAGGTTCGATGGTTAAATCGATAGTTTAGCTAGAGAAAGCCCTAGACAAGTTCTAGGGTTTTTTGTTGCTTCTAGAACTTTTGCAACACTTCTGTAATAGTTCTGAACAGTCTTTGACAAGCACCCATCAAAGGAAACAACTACGCCACTTTCATTGTAAAGGAATTTTGAAGTATGCCCAGAGCTGTGTTATAATAGAGCTAAGCAAAGGAGGAGTGCCCTATGAAATACAGCATTCGAGGCCAACATATCCAAGTGACAGATGCTTTAAGAGAGTATGTAGAGAAAAAGCTAAGTAGATTGGAAAAGTATTTTGAAGTGCCGCCTACCTCTGAGGTACATGTTACATTGAGCGTAATCAAGGACAAACATAGCATTGAGGTTTCGATTCCTCTACCAGGCTTGATGCTCCGCGCCGAAGATAAGACAGATGACATGTATGCTTCGATTGACGCTGTGATCGATAAGTTAGAGCGTCAAATTCGTAAACACAAAACTAAATTAAACCGCAGATTCCGTCAAGAGGGCAGCTTGAAGTCCCTAATCGTTGATGGAGGCTCCACAGCAGTTGCACTAGAGGATGAAGAGGATACTCTCGAGCTGGTGCGTACGAAGCGTTTTACATTGAAACCGATGGATGTGGAAGAAGCGATCTTGCAAATGAACATGGTGGGACATAACTTCTTCGTCTTCTCCAATATGGACACGAATCAAGTGAATGTCGTGTACCGTCGCAATGATGGCAAATACGGCTTGATCGAGCAGGATTAATCATAGTTTCAACAAACATTGAAATGAATATACATTGAAGTGAATTACAAAGCTTGACTCCTTCCGGGGAGTCAAGCTTTTTCTAGCTTTAGGACCCATAGGAATTACAATTTTAAGATATACACAGAATGGAAATATTTTTGATGGAAAGTTTTCGAAACAATCCGGCCTGTTAGCGCGTAAGTATATACGTAATGTCCATACTCGATTGTTGCGACAATACCCACAAACTGTTACAATTTATTGCAAACCATCTGTTTGTACGAAATACGAAAGGGGTCTACCCATGCTAGGACTTGTTAAAAAGATATTTGGCGACCAGAACGAGCGCGAAGTGAAACGCCTCATGAAGACGGTTGACCAAATCAACGAAATGGAACCGACGTACAAGGCGCTTTCGGATGAAGAGTTGAGAGCGAAAACGGAGGAATTTAAAGCGCGTCTTGAAAAAGGCGAAACGCTAGATGACATATTGCCAGAAGCTTTTTGCGTGGTGCGTGAAGCTTCGATTCGGACGCTCAGTATGCGCCACTTTGATGTACAGTTGCTCGGCGGTATGGTCCTTCACGAAGGCAAGATCGCAGAGATGAAGACAGGGGAAGGGAAGACGCTCGTAGGTACTTTGCCAGTCTACCTGAATGCATTGCTCGGTAAAGGCGTACACGTCATCACCGTCAATGATTACCTCGCACAGCGGGATAGTGCATTGATGGCTCAAATTTATGAATTCCTTGGCTTGACGGTTGGGGTTAACCTGAACGGGTTGAGTCATGAAGATAAGCAAGCTGCCTATGCTTGCGATATTACGTACGGAACGAACAATGAGTTCGGATTTGACTACTTGCGGGACAACATGGTGCTCTATAGCGAGCAAATGGTTCAACGCCCATTATACTTCTGTATTATTGACGAAGTGGACTCCATCCTCGTCGATGAGGCGAGAACACCGCTCATTATCTCAGGACAAGCCGCGAAATCGACGGAGCTGTATTTTGCTGCGGATCGATTTGTTCGTCGTTTAACGGCAGAAGAGGATTACACGGTTGATATTAAAGTGAAATCCGTTGCGTTGACGGATGTCGGTGTTGGGAAGGCAGAGAAAGCGTTTGGCGTCGAGAACTTGTTCGATCAAAGCCATGTGACATTAAATCATCACGTGTTACAAGCGTTAAAAGCGAACGTGATCATGCGTCGTGACGTTGACTACGTCGTTCAAGATGGCGAAGTCTTGATCGTCGATGAATTTACGGGCCGGATCATGCAAGGACGTCGTTACAGCGATGGTCTTCACCAAGCGATTGAAGCGAAGGAAGATCTCGATGTTCAGAACGAGAGCATGACGCTTGCGACGATTACATTCCAGAACTACTTCCGGATGTATCGCAAATTGGCGGGGATGACGGGTACGGCGAAGACGGAGGAAGAAGAATTCAAGAAGATTTATGGTCTTGAAGTTATTCAAATTCCGACGAACCGTCCGAATGTACGTAAAGATATGCCGGATGTCGTCTATAAGACGGAAATGGGTAAATTTAAAGCGGTTGTCGATGAAATCGTGGAACGTCATAAGAATAAGCAACCGGTGCTTGTCGGTACCATTTCGATCGAGAACTCTGAGCTTCTCTCAGAAATGCTGAAGCGCAAAGGTGTACAGCATAAAGTCTTGAATGCGAAATACCATGCGGAAGAGGCGGAGATCATCTCGGATGCAGGGATTGCGAACTCCGTTACGATTGCGACGAATATGGCAGGCCGTGGTACGGATATTTTATTAGGTGAAGGTGTCTCCGATTTTGGAGGTCTGCATATTATTGGTACAGAGCGCCATGAGAGCCGTCGGATCGATAACCAACTCCGGGGTCGTGCGGGACGTCAAGGGGACCCAGGTTCCTCGCAATTCTACTTGTCGATGGAAGATGAGCTCATGAGACGTTTTGGTGCAGAGAACATCTCTGGTATGATGGATCGTCTGGGATTCGATGAGGAATCACCGATTGAGAGCCGTCTTATTACACGTGCGGTTGAGTCCGCTCAGAAACGTGTTGAAGGCAGCAACTTCGACGTTCGTAAAATTGTCCTTCAGTATGATGATGTGATGAACCAGCAGCGTGAGATTATTTACAAGCAGCGCCGCGAGATTCTGTTCTCCGATAATATTCGTGAAATTGTGCTCGATATGATCAAGCCGACCATCGAACGTATTGTCGAAGCACACTGTTCGGAAGATATTCCAGAGAACTGGGAACTGGATGAAGTTGTAGAATGGGCGAACAACACGCTCCTCGAAGCCGACCAAATTTCGAAAGACGACATTTGGGGCAAGGAAAAAGAAGAGATCGTGGAATTCATCATGGGTCTTGTTGTAGAGCGCTATACAGCACGTGAGGAAATCATGGGCGAAGAAATGATGCGTGAGTTCGAGAAGGTTATCGTGCTTCGCGCCGTGGATAGCAAATGGATGGATCACATTGATGCGATGGATCATCTGCGTCAAGGGATTCACTTGCGTGCATATGGTGGTACGGATCCGCTTCGCGAGTACCAATTTGAAGGCTTCGAAATGTTCCATGAGATGATTAGCCAAATCCAGCAGGATGTGGCGACGTATATCATGAAAGCACAAGTAGAACGCAACCAAGAGCGTCAGGCTGTCGTGGAAGAGAGCCAAATTTCGACGAACAGCAGCAGCGAACCTGCGACGAAGCAACCAGTGCATAACGAGCCGCAAATCGGACGCAACGATCCATGCCCATGCGGTAGCGGTAAGAAATATAAGCAATGCCACGGGAAGTAATCTTCCCGTCTAACGACGAATGTGAAGCCAGATGAGGTGGATGGAATGATCGAACCAAGCGTGAAACAGGATTTACGCGAAATTGCAAAGAGATTATCTGACCTTAGGGGGTCTCTTTGACTTAGATATGAAGCAAGAGATGATTGAAAATTTCGAGGTTAAGATGGCTGCACCCGATTTCTGGGACGACAATGAGCGTGCTCAAGGCATTATTGCTGAGCTCAATGTGGTCAAATCGGCCGTCGATCAATATCAATCATTGAATCAAGAGTATGAAGATACGACGATGATGCTCGAGCTTGCGGCAGAAGAGCAGGATGAAGATTTGGCGAAAGAGCTATATGTTAATGTGGCAGGGCTGATGAGTAAGCTGGAGAATTTCGAGCTTCAGCTGCTGCTGAACCAGCCGTATGATAAGTTCAACGCGATTCTTGAGCTGCATCCGGGAGCGGGTGGTACAGAGTCCCAAGATTGGGGCCAAATGCTGCTGCGGATGTATACTCGCTGGGCCGAGAAGCGGAACTTCAAAGTCGAAGTGCTCGATTATCTTCCGGGTGATGAGGCAGGGATCAAGAGCGTAACGCTCTTGATCAAGGGCTTCAACGCATACGGCTACCTCAAAGCAGAGAAGGGCGTACACCGTCTCGTACGGATCTCACCATTCGATGCATCGGGTCGCCGTCACACCTCTTTCGTATCCTGCGATGTTGTGCCAGAGATTTCAGATGATGTCGTAGTTGATATTCGGACAGAGGATTTGAAGATCGATACGTACCGTGCGAGTGGTGCGGGCGGTCAGCACATTAATACGACGGATTCCGCTGTTCGGATTACGCATATCCCGACAGGCGTCGTCGTAACGTGTCAGACCGAGCGTTCACAGATTAAGAACCGTGAGCGGGCAATGACCGTACTTCGTTCCAAGTTATATGAGCGTAAGATCGAGGAGCAACGGAAGCAGCTTGATGAAATTCGTGGAGAACAGTCGGATATCGCTTGGGGAAGCCAGATTCGTTCCTATGTATTCCATCCTTACAGCATGGTGAAGGATCATCGCACATCTGTGGAGACAGGTAATGTCGGCGCAGTGATGGACGGCGATCTGGATGCCTTTATTGATGGATACTTGCGCAGTCAGATTCGGCACGAATAAAGATAGCCAGAAATTCCTACACTTCTGTATAGTGTGGGAATTTTTTGCGCTCGAGTAATGAAGGAATACGAAATAGGAGCGAACAGCATGAATGTGAGGAAAGTAGACAAAAGGAACGAACGGATTGTAAAGCCGTTGCATCCGGTATTACTCGGCATTATTGAATATACGCTTGTCATTATCGGAAGCTTTAGTATTGCTGTGAGTTTTAACATATTCATGCTGGCGCATCAAATCGCCTCTGGCGGGGTATCAGGGATCTCCATCCTGGTGCAGCACTTTACAGGAATTCAGCCGGCTTATACGCAGTGGATCATTAATATCCCGTTATTTATTATTGGCGTCATGCTTGTAGGCAAAAATTTTGGTCTCAAGGTGCTCGTCGGGACGTTCATCCTTCCATTATTCATCCTCTTAACGAAAGATTGGCCAACGCCTACGGATAATCCACTGCTCGCATCCATCTATGGGGGACTCGGAATCGGACTTGGTCTAGGGCTCGTATATCGAGCGAGAGGGTCAACGGGTGGCTTGGATTTGGTCGCGCAGTTGATCAACCGGTTTACAGGGCTAAGTTACCACCTCGCTGTACCAATGTTGGACGGCATTGTTATTTTAAGCGCTGGAATCTTCTTATCGCCAGAGAAGGCGCTCTATGCACTAATTGGTCTATTCGTAACGAGTAAGACGATCGACGCCATCCAGACCGGGTTCAACGTCTCCAAGGTTGCCTTTATCATCTCCAATGAGGCAGAGAAGCTGCAGCAAGCGATTCTAAATGATTTGGACCGCGGATTAACCGAGCTGGACGGGCGAGGCGGCTTCACGGGGGAAGAGCGCAAGATCTTAATGGTCGTTCTATCGCAGACGGAAGTGAGTAAGCTGAAAGTGCTAGTGAAGATGGTCGATCCATCCGCATTCGTTATTATTAGTGATACGAAGGAAGTCTTAGGTGAAGGGTTCAAACTTCATACATAATTCATATTTTATCAGAGTCGTAAAATCTGTTCGTGCCTTGCCACGATTGGGTTTTGCGGCTTTTTTGTGTTGGTCGAAGCTATCGAAAATAACCGTTGTATAAATATAAATAGAGGTGTATAATGATACGTAATTTCAAATTCGGATAGCATTTCCAAGCAAGTCTACGAGATGTATAATGGAAAATATTGCACATGACATATAGTAGTATATCGGGGAGGAATGAACCATGAATACAACATTACGCGCAGCGATAGTCGGTTCGACGGGGTATGGCGGCGTAGAGCTGATCCGTTTCTTGATCGGACATCCGAAGGTACAGATTACATCTGTTATTTCATCATCTAGCAGCGGAGAGCGCCTATCGGACGGCTTTCCACATTTGACAGAGATTATTACAGATTCACTGGATGCGGTGGATATCCCGCTTATTGCGGACAAAGCCGATGTTGTATTCACAGCGACGCCGCATGGGGTGAGTGCGAAGCTTGTACCGCAATTACTTGAAGCTGGTCTGAAGGTCATTGATTTATCGGGTGATTTCCGGTTAAAAGATGGCGCAGTCTACGAGAAATGGTATAAACACGCGCCAGCGGATGAAGCGTTGTTGGCGCAAGCCGTCTATGGGCTCAGCGAAGTGTTCGGAGATCAGGTCGAGGGTATTGATTTCGTATCGAATCCAGGGTGCTATCCAACAGCAACGTTGCTTGGTTTGATCCCTGCTGTAGCGGCAGGGTGGATCGATCCGAAGAGCATCATTATTGATGCCAAATCGGGCGTATCGGGTGCAGGACGAGGAATAAGCCTAATGGCGCACTACGCAGAGATTAATGAGAACTTCAAAGCGTACAAAGTGAACAAACATCAACATACACCAGAAATTGAGCAGGTATTGAGTGTGCTGGCTGGGGAACCTGTGACCGTGACGTTCACGACGCATATGGTACCGATGACGCGCGGCATTATGTCGACGATGTATGCCACATTGAACGGAACGCATACCGAAGCGGAACTGGTCGAGTTGTATAGGCAGTATTACGAAGGACGACGGTTTGTCCGTGTTCGTGAAGCAGGCGTATGGCCGGCGACGAAGGAAGTTTACGGCTCTAATTATTGCGATATCGGCTTCTCCGTCGATGAGCGTACGGGACGCGTGACGATCATTTCGGTCATTGATAACATTGTCAAAGGCGCTGCAGGGCAAGCAATACAGAATTTAAACATCATGATGGGCTGGGATGAGACGTTAGGACTTTCCCTCACGCCTGTCTATCCATAAGTAGAAGGAATGGGGAGAAGAGACATGGGCGTACAGCATTTTACGGTGGTGGAGCATGGTTCGGTTACCATCCCGAAGGGATTCAGAGCAGGGGGCCTGCATTGCGGATTGAAGAAGACGGAACGGAATGATCTAGGGGCTATCCTCTGTGAGGTGCCAGCGACGGCAGCGGCGGTCTATACGACGAACGTATTCCAAGCGGCACCGCTCAAGGTAACGCGTGAGAGTATTGCGTTAGAAGGCAAGCTGCAAGCCGTTATCGTGAACAGCGGGAACGCGAATGCGTGCACAGGGCAGCAGGGCGAGCAGGATGCATATCAAATGCGTAATGAAATTGCTGAACAGCTCGGCGTTCCGAACCATTATGTCGCGGTTGCTTCGACTGGCGTTATTGGCGAATTGCTTAAGATGGACCGTGTGAGTGCGGGGATTGCACAACTACCAGTGCGTCTATCCAGTGATGCGAAGGGTGCGGAAGATTTCAGCCAAGCGATTCTTACAACGGATCTGGTGAAAAAAGAAATCTGCGTTGCCGTGCAAGTTGGCGGACAGACCGTCCATATTGCCGGTGCAGCCAAAGGTTCAGGCATGATTCATCCGAATATGGCGACGATGCTGGCTTTTATGACGACAGACGCGGTGATTGATCAGGCTGCATTGCAGCAGCTGCTCGGTCAGACGACGGATGTCACATTCAATATGATTACAGTAGATGGCGATACAAGTACGAATGATATGCTCGTGGCAATGGCAAGCGGTCTTGCGTGTAATGAGACACTTCAGCAGAATCACCCGGATTGGGAAGCTTATGCGGCAGCGTTCCGCCATGTGTGCGAACACTTGGCTCAAGCGATTGCGAGAGATGGCGAAGGAGCGACGAAGCTGGTTGAGGTGAACGTGAGCGGCGCTGTATCGGATCAATCCGCACGGGCGATTGCGAAGACCGTCATTGGTTCGAGCTTGGTGAAATCGGCGGTATTCGGTGCAGATGCGAACTGGGGACGCATTATAGCGGCAGTGGGCCGTGCAGGCGAACCTGTCAATCCAGAGACCGTTGATATTCGCCTCGGCGACATTACGGTACTAACGCAATCAAGACCGGTTCCTTTCGATGAGGATATCGCGCTTGAATATTTGAAAGGCAGCACGGTAACGATCCATGTTGCACTTAACAACGGCGAAGGTGTCGCGACAGCATGGGGCTGTGATTTAACGTATGATTATGTTCGCATTAATGCGGCATATCGGACGTAGGCACGGAGGACAGAAGAGCGATGACGAAACAGATGAATACACGATTTGTTATGAAATGCGGAGGCAGCACACTGGCTGCGTTGCCGGATGCATTCTTTGAGGACTTACGCAGGCTGCAGGCGGACGGCATGATTCCGGTCATTGTGCATGGCGGCGGTCCGGCGATATCAGAGACACTGACGAAGCTCGGAATTGAGACGGAATTCGTAGGCGGACTGCGCAAGACGAATGATGCGGTGCTGGATGTCGTCGAGATGGTGCTTGCAGGGCAGATTAATAAAGAAATTGTTCGCAAAATCGGAAAGAGCGGCGCGAAAGCGTTAGGGCTCTCCGGTGTGGATGGCGGCCTGATGCAGACGGTGCCCGTATCGAATGCGGCTGAGGTTGGGTTCGTAGGGGATGTCGTTGGTATCCGAGCAGAAATCATCGAAGGCATTATTGGTATGGGCTATATGCCGGTAATCGCTCCGATCGGGATTTCGGCAGATGGTACGCAGCGCTTCAATATCAATGCCGATACGGCTGCTGGGGCTGTCGCTTCACATCTTGGTGTGGCACAGATGATCGTCGTGACGGACGTCCCTGGGATTATGAAGAAAATCAATGGTGAACTCGAGGTCCTGCCGAAGATTACGGTAGCTGAGATTGAAGAGATGATTACAACCGGTGAAATATATGGCGGAATGATTCCGAAAGTCCGCGCTGCGATGCAATGTATCCAAGGCGATGTGAAGGAAGTTGTTATTGTGAATGGCACAGAGCCGAACGTACTAAGCCGAACATTGCACGGTGAAGCGATTGGAACGCGAATTGTGACCGCATAAATAGATGATGCTAGGAATAGGCAAGGCGATTTGAGAGGAGGAATTCACGATGAGTGGAACGCAGGAACAAGGTCAAGGTCAGGTACAGAGCTCTCTATTTCCAACCTATGCAAGATATCCGATTTCCTTGGTCAAGGGAGAAGGGAGCTATGTTTGGGACCAGGAAGGTCGCAAATATCTTGATTTCACGAGCGGTATTGCTGTCAACGGTCTAGGGCATGCACCGAAGCAAGTGAAGGAGAAGCTGGTTGCCCAGTTAGACGAATTGTGGCATGTGTCGAATATCTACCAGATCCCGAATCAGGAAAAAGCAGCGCAGCTGCTTACTGCGAATAGCTGTGCGGATGCAGTATTCTTCTGCAACTCCGGTGCGGAAGCGAATGAGGCAGCGATTAAGCTTGCACGTCGTTATCATCAGAAGGTGCTCGGGAATGGACGGTATGAAGTAATTACGTTCACGCAATCCTTCCATGGACGGACGCTTGCGACCTTAACGGCGACAGGACAGGATAAAGTGAAGGAAGGCTACTTGCCGTTGCCTGAAGGCTTCAAGCATGTGCCGATGCATGATGAAGAGGCGCTCGAAGCTGCGATTGGCGAGCATACTTGTGCGATCATGCTTGAATTGGTGCAAGCCGAAGGCGGCATCGTTCCTGTGGAACCATCATTTGTACAGTACATTGTGAAGCTGTGCAAAGAGCATAGCCTGCTGCTCATCATTGACGAAGTTCAGACGGGAATAGGTCGTACGGGCAAACTATTTGCCTATGAACACTACGGCATTGAACCGGATATTTTCACATTAGCGAAGGCGCTCGGTAGCGGGTTCCCAGTTGGTGCCATGCTTGGCAAAGCTTACTTGCGTGATGCATTTACAGCGGGCAGTCATGCTTCTACCTTTGGTGGAACGCCAATTGCGATGGCTGCGGTGATTGCAACGCTCGAGACGATCGTAAATGAAAGCTTGCCGGAACGTGCTGCAGAGATGGGCGACTACCTAATGCAGCAATTGCAGGAGAAGCTCGAAGGGAATACGTATGTGAGCGGCATTCGCGGAAAAGGTCTGATAATCGGCATTGAATGTATTGAGCCAGCAGCAGCTATTATCACAGAAGCGCAGCAGAAGGGGCTACTTACCGTATCTGCAGGGCCGAATGTCGTTCGGTTATTGCCGAATCTCCTCGTCACGCGTGAAGAAATCGATACAGCCGTTGGCATTCTAAATGAACTATTAACCGCAAAGGCTGCGGTGAAACAATAGAAATTGGTGCAGGAGTGATAGATATGAGCACAACACAAGAACTTGGCATTAACTTGAAAGGCCGGGATTTTCTCGGCCTAGGCGATTTTTCTTCCGAAGAGATTCGTTATCTGATTGATCTAGCAATCGAACTGAAGAAGAAGCAGAAGAACGGTGAAGTATATCAACCGCTAAAAGGTAAAACGCTCGGGATGATTTTCGAGAAGTCATCCACGCGGACACGTGTTTCGTTCGAAGTTGGGATGTATCAGCTTGGCGGGCAAGCATTGTTCCTGAGCAAAAACGATATTCAAATGGGCCGCGGCGAGACGATTCACGATACAGCGAAGACATTGTCTCGTTATTTGGACGGCATCATGATCCGTACGTTCGCACACCGCACGATTATTGATCTGGCGCGTTATGCGACCGTTCCGGTGATTAATGCTTTAACGGATTTATCGCATCCTTGCCAGGCGTTAGCGGATTACCAGACAATTCTGGAGCACAAGGGCAAGCTTGCGGGTCTAAAAATGGCTTATGTTGGCGACGGCAACAATATGGTGCATTCCTTAATGATCGGCGCAGCGAAGCTTGGACTTCACATCTCCATTGCATCGCCTGAAGGCTATGACATGGATGAGATGATTATTAGCCAAGCGAAGGATATCGCAGCGAGCACAGGCTCCAAAATTGTGATTACACGCGATCCGAAGGAAGCGGTCCAAGATGCAGACGTCATCTATACGGATGTATGGGCGAGCATGGGCTTTGAGTCGGAGCAGCAAGAGCGCGAAGCTGCGTTCAAGGACTTCCAAGTGAATGAAGAGCTTGCGAAGCATGCGAAGCCTGACTATCTCTTCATGCATTGCTTGCCAGCACACCGCGGGGAAGAAGTAAGTGCGGGTGTCATTGACGGCGAGAACTCGATTATTTTTGATCAAGCAGAAAATCGGCTGCATGCCCAGAAAGCGGTTATGGCGGCGATCCTATAGAAATTTTGTAATCATGGGGGAGAATGGACAATGGCAAAAGAAAAAATCGTACTGGCCTATTCGGGCGGTCTGGATACATCCGTTATTTTGAAATGGTTAAAAGAAACGTACGACGCGGAGATCATCGCTTTCACAGCTGATATCGGGCAAAAGGATGAACTCGATGGACTCGAAGCAAAAGCGCTAGCGACAGGTGCTTCCAAAGTGTACATTGATGATTTGACGGAAGAGTTCGCCAAAGACTTCATCTATCCGATGTTCCAATCGGGTGCGTTATATGAAGGTCAATACTTGCTCGGCACGAGCATCGCACGTCCATTGATCGCGAAGCGCATGGTTGAGATCGCTCGCGCTGAAGGTGCAACGGCCATCGCACACGGTGCGACAGGTAAAGGGAATGACCAAGTGCGTTTCGAATTGGCAGCGGCGGCACTCGCGCCTGAGATCAAAGTAATCGCGCCATGGCGTTCTGAAGAGTTCCGTAATCAATTCCCAGGTCGTGCAGAAATGATCGCATACGCGGAGAAGCACGGCATTCCGGTTCAAGCGTCGGCAGCGAAACCTTACTCCACAGACCGCAACTTGCTGCATATCAGCTTCGAGAGCGGCATGCTGGAGGATCCTTGGTTCGATCCAAGCGCTGAAGAGAACAAAGATATGTACGTTCTCAGTGTGTCCCCTGAGGATGCACCGGATCAAGCTGAATACATTGAGCTGGAGTTCGAGCAAGGCGATTGCGTTGCGATCAATGGTAAGAAGCTTAGCCCATTGCAAGTGATGGAGCAGTTGAACGAAATCGGCGGCAAGCACGGCATCGGACGCGTGGATATGGTCGAGAACCGTTTCGTCGGCATGAAGAGCCGTGGCGTGTATGAGACACCAGGCGGCACAATCTTGTTCACAGCACATCGCAAAATGGAATCCTTAACGATGGACCGTGATGTGATGCATTTGAGAGACTCCTTGATCTCCAAGTATGCAACACTCGTATATAACGGCTTCTGGTTCGCACCAGAGCGTCTCGCATTGCAAGCATTAGTAACGGAGAGCCAACGTAACGTATCGGGTACCGTTCGTCTGAAGCTGTACAAAGGCAACGTAATCGGCGCAGGTGTAAAGAGCCCTGTGAGCTTGTACAACCCGGATATCGCGACGATGGAAGCAGATCCAACACAAGCGTATGATCAAGCAGATGCGACAGGTTTTATCCGTCTGAACGCGTTGCGTCTGAAAGTAGGCTCCGGCGTGGAGCAAAGCGCGAAGCGCTAAGATGGAGAGAGCGATGGGGGTGGAGTGTTTATCTATATCCTATTAACCTCGTAAGTAGCACTGGCTCTTGGAGAGTGAAACGCTCGCCTTTGAAATCTGAAAATGTCCTCTAACAGTCCAATCAAAATTTTCAGATTTCAACAGCGACGGAAAGAGAAAGTGCTGCGGTAGAGGTCCATAGGATTTATAGATTTCAACTCCACACCCCTTCGCGAACGGAAGGGGATTCTTATCATGAGTAAACTATGGGGCGGCCGCTTCACGAAGCAGACCGATCAGTTGGTAGAAGAATATACAGCCTCCATTATGTTCGACAAAGAACTGGCAGAGGAAGACATCCAAGGCAGTCTGGCGCATGTAGCGATGCTCGGCAAATGCGGCATTTTGCCAGAGGAAGATGTGGAGAAAATCCGCGAAGGCTTGCTTAAAGTACAAGGCTTGATTCGCCGTGGCGAGATTGAATTCTCCGTCTCCGACGAAGATATCCATATGAACATCGAGAAGACCCTGATCGATGAGATCGGACCGGTCGGTGGGAAGCTGCATACCGGACGCAGCCGGAATGACCAAGTGGCGACGGACATGCACTTGTATTTACGGAAGCGGGTCGTCGAGTTTGTCGGGCTATTGGGTAAATTGCAAGAAGCGCTATTGACGCAGGCCAAAGCCAATCTCGATACGATTGTGCCAGGCTATACGCATTTACAGCGGGCGCAGCCGATTCTGTTCGCACATCATTTGATGGCGTATGTCTCGATGTTCGAGCGCGACATTGAGCGTCTCCAAGACAGCTATAAGCGCATCAATGTACTTCCATTAGGTGCAGGTGCACTGGCGGGTACGACATTCGCGATTGACCGTCATTTCGTGGCCCAGCAGTTGAACTTCGATCGTGTCTACGAGAATAGCCTAGATGCTGTAAGTGACCGCGATTTTATCATCGAATTCCTAAGCAACGCTGCGATGGTGATGATGCACTTGTCGCGCTTCTGCGAAGAGCTAGTCCTCTGGTCGAGTACCGAGTTCCACTTTGTTGAGCTGGATGATGCATTCTGCACAGGCAGCAGCATTATGCCGCAGAAGAAGAATCCAGACGTTGCTGAGCTGGTTCGCGGTAAAACAGGACGTGTCTACGGTAATCTTTTCGGCCTATTAACGGTCCTTAAATCGTTGCCGCTTGCGTACAACAAAGATATGCAAGAAGACAAAGAAGGTATGTTCGATACAATTCGTACGATGCAAGGTGCCTTGCAATTGTTCGCGCCGATGGTGGAGACCATGAAGGTCAACAAAGAGCGGATGCGCCAAGCCGTGAATCAAGACTTCTCGAACGCGACGGACATTGCGGACTTCCTCGTGAACAAGGGACTTCCATTCCGTCAAGCCCATGAAGTCATTGGAAAGACAGTGTTGTACTGTATCCAGAACAACAAATATCTCCTCGACTTGTCTTTGGATGAGTTTAAGCAATTTTCAGACTTGTTCGATGATCGAATTTACGAGGTATTGCAGCCGCAGCAAGTGGTGAATGCCCGTAATGTATACGGCGGTACGGCAACGGTTCAAGTGGAAGCTGCGATCACGCGTGCCGAGCAGGCGTTAGAGCAGACGGTTGCTTGGGTTGACGAATATTCGAAGAAATGCAAATAGAACGATCGATAGGACCGGAGGCGGGAGCCTTCGGTTTTTTTGTCAGCACTATTTCGAGCAATGAAACAAGGGAACCCCTATTTTATGGAGTTCCCTTGATTGGTTCCAGAAATTGAAGCCTCTCTCCTAGAGAAGTTTTGTTGTCAGTGTGATTGAAGAGGTATAATGGATCTATCGTCAATAATGAAATATCTAGAGATACAGGGAGGGTGAATCGTCGGATGACAACGCCTAAAGTAGGATTTATCTATGCGCACCCCGATGATGAGACATTCGGGTGTGCTTGCCTCATACGGGAGCTTGCCGATCAAGGTGGCGAACCCGTACTGCTCTGCGCCACGCGTGGCGATGCGGGGAAGACCGGCCGATTAGGGGAAATGACGCGTGAAGAGCTTGCAGTATTGCGTGAACAAGAGCTTCGCGCAGCCGGTGATATTATGGGGCTTACGGTGATTCAGCATTTGGGCTACCCAGACGGTAAGCTAAAGGATGTTCCGAGAGAAGAGCTTGTGGAGCATATCGTCCATTTTATCCATACGCATCAGTTGGCGGTTGTAGTGACATTCCCTGAAGATGGGATAAGCGGTCATTTGGATCATGTCGCGATTCATCATGCGACGAATGAAGCGATTTTTAGTGGACGCTGCCCGAGTGTTCAGAAGCTATATTACAATGCTCCATTTACGATGCGTGGAACTGCAGATGGCGTCACACTACAGATTTCGGTGGAACCGCATTGGCCCATGAAAGCGGAAGCGTTACGGGCGCACCAATCGCAGATCTTTTCGATTGAGCGGGTATTCGGTAATCTAGAGCAAATTCCTGAGAATGAGCTTACGCGTGGAGAGCCTTTTGTTCTCGCTTGGGAAAGAGGGACGCATTGGCCGAAGAAGCACGAAGCAACGATTTATGACGATTTAATCTAATTATCGGTGATGAGGAGACAGCGAAGGCTGTCTTCTTTTTTGTTCTAAACCGTCTATTTAGGATCGATGAACTTGTTCTCTGCCTCTATCATAAGTTTTACTAATGATACATATAGCAGATCGGTATTTCACATTACGTAACCCGAAGCTTATAGTTGAACTGTAGATGAACGATCAGCACGTGAAATAAGCGATATATAGACAGGGGGTACACAGCATGGAACAAGCACAAATTCTTGCTGTTCAGCAAAAAAGAAAAATACCGTTCGGATTTATGGTTGGGATAGGATTAACATTTGTAATTGCTATCGTGGCAAAATGGTTATCGGCGCTCCCGTTCCTAAATATTATGGGCCAGCTCGTTATTGCACTGCTGATCGGGATGGTCTTGCGATCAATGATCGTCGTGCCGGAACGCATTGCCGTTGGAACGAACTTCTCGAGTAAAAAACTGCTTCGCTTTGGGATTATTTTGCTAGGGATGCGATTGAATCTTGTGGACCTTGTCCATGCGGGGCCGAAAGTTCTTTTGCTAGCTGTTGTGGTGATTCTATTTACCATCCCGGTTGTCTATGGGCTCGCACGACTTTTCAAAGTGGAACAGAGGCTGAGTATTCTAACGGCATGTGGTTCGGCAATCTGCGGGGCTGCAGCGGTGGTTGCGATCGCTCCTCAGTTGAAGGCGAAAGAAGAAGAGACAGCGATTGCAGCAGCAGTCGTGGCGATTCTTGGGACAATCTTTACGCTAGCTTATACATTATTGTACCCGGTTCTTGGACTATCTGATTTAGGATACGGCGTGTTCTCGGGGGCAACGCTGCATGAGATTGCT
This sequence comes from Paenibacillus terrigena DSM 21567, assembly GCF_000374845.1. Lineage (GTDB taxonomy): Bacteria > Bacillota > Bacilli > Paenibacillales > Paenibacillaceae > Paenibacillus_K > Paenibacillus_K terrigena. Next base: position 699,731 of record NZ_KB895412.1, read on the forward strand.
CACGTGATTGCAGCGGCAGCACCGGGAGGGAAAGCGGCAGTCGATCTGGCCGTCATTGAGAAATTGACGCGCGTTGCTCTGCTTGTGCCTGTAGCGATCGTGATTGGTATTGTAGCGAGCCGATTAGAACGAAAGCAGCGTGGGGATCAAGGGAAATTCGAATGGCGTTCGATCCCGATTCCGTGGTTCATCGTAGGGTTTCTAGCTGTGAGTGGCATCCACTCGCTTGGGATCATTCCGACGGCGGTCGCGGATTTCATCGTGGTTCTTGCTTATATGCTCATCGCCATGGCGATGGCGGGGCTCGGGTTAAGTGTAGACTTTGGTTCATTTCGACGCTTCGGACTGAAGTCGTTCTGCGCAGGTCTTATCGGCTCAATTTTGCTCGCAGGACTAGTGTACGGGCTTATGCATTTGCTTCATATGGCATCACTATAACGTTAATAAAGCGGAGATCCAGTATTGCTGGACTCCGCTTTTTCGTATGAATTAGCATCGTTACGATTAATAACCTCTTACATATTGCTTCGGAGGTACGACATCCTTCGATACCGCCTGCATCGCATGCAGTGCCCAGTAAGGATCCCGCAGCATGCCGCGGCCTACAGCGACCAGATCGGCATCTTCGTTCGCTACAGTGGCTTCTGCCAGCATCGGATCATCGAGGATCCCAACAGCAATGACAGGGACATTCAATGCTTCCTTAATCGTGCGTGCCATTGGAACTTGATAGCCAGGATAGTTGCCTGGCTTCTTGCTGCCCGCAGGCGCTTCGCCACCCGTGGAGATGTGGAAGAGATCCACGCCAGCTTCTTGATATTGACGGCAAATCTCGATCATATGGTCGATGTCATAACCGCCGTCCATGTATTCGATCACGGAGACGCGCATAATGAGCGGCATGTCAGCCGGCATGACACTTTTCATCGCTCGAATAATTTCGACGCCAAATCTTGCGAAATCTTGCCCGTATTCATCCGTACGCTGATTGAGCGCAGGGGAGTGGAATTGGTGGATGAGGTAGCCGTGTGCTCCGTGAATCTCAATGGTATCCACGCCAGCTTCGACGGCACGACGCGCAGACTCTTGGAACTTGCTGACCATCTCTTTTACTTCATCGGTCGTGAGCGCACGAGGGGTTTTATCTTTCTCTGTCACCGGGATGGCTGAAGAACTGACAGGAACGAGCGCATCCATCGCTTTGCGTCCCGCATGGGCGATTTGGATACCGATTTTCGTTCCGTATTTATGCACCTCATCGATAATTCTGCGATAGGCTGGAATTTGATCATCCGACCATAATCCAAGATCATAGTTGGAAATTCGTCCATCGGGTTCAACATCCGTCATTTCCATAATGATTAATCCAGTTCCGCCTACGGCACGAGATACGTAGTGGACGAAATGCCAGTCTGTCGGTGTACCGTCCATTGCTTCAACGGAATATTGGCACATCGGAGGCATGACGATTCTATTTTTTAATTCAAGGCCTTTCAGGCTGTATGATGTGGTTAAATGTGGCATGGTATTCTCTCCTTTGTATCTATTGGAATGAGGTTCTTTAACTTGCAGCTGCTGTAATTGAATTATAAATAAATTACTTTAAAAAAGGAAGTAGTGATATTTTTTACATATAGTTTCCCTTAGGGAAGTATTGTGATATATTCAGGTAAAAGCGCGAAAATAAGTAGAGGAGGGCGACCCCTTGGATGGATCAGAACACCTTATTTTAACCAAAGCCCCGTTCGGTAAAACATGTGCCATTGAGAAAACGCTTGATGTGATCGGGACGAAATGGACCTTCTTAATTCTTCATGATTTATTGATCGAAGGGACGATGCGGTTCAGCGACATTCTGAAATCGATGGATGGCATTAGTCCGAAGACGCTAGCGCTCAGACTCAGAGAATTAGAGCATCACGGTCTGCTGACGCGTACGGTGTATCCGGAAGTACCGCCACGGGTGGAATATACATTGACGGAGAAAGGGAGGCAGCTGGAAGGTGTGTTTATTGAGATGAAGCGGTTTGGTTTGAGTTTAATCGATTAATATAGACGCAGCCAAAAAAAGAACACGATGGGCGAACCCATGGTGTTCTTTGTCTTATCAGGCTGGTGGTGCTTGTTGAGCAAATACGGCTACCAGGATTAAGGCGACTAGAATGCAGAACAGCGTGAAGAACGTAATCTTCCAGCCGCTGCGCGGCACCTTGCCTGATACTTTACCGGTCTCGCCGTTCACCATGTACCGAAAGGTTTTTTTCTTATACGTATAAGTCGCGTTCCATAATGGCAGTAAGATATGTTTATAGGTCTCGTTGGACGTGCGCGTCGAGATGCTCAGATTCCGAATCTCATCCCCGCCGATTTCATCCCGGATTTCGCGCTCCAGCTGGTCATCCATGCGAGATGCCGCCTCATCCCAGCCTTCGCGCAGAGGGACGGTATACCGTTCCGCGATAAACCCGCTCAAGTATTCCGGCTGGTAAGGAATGAGCTCTTTTAAACCGAAATCCTGGAATCGATCGAGCAGGTTCGTATCATGCTGATGAGATGCCGGGATAAGAATATCATCGAAGGAACGATCATAATCGCCGCTCGTCCAATGCCATACGGTATAGCGAACTTGCTCGGTGTATGTCTCCGTCTTCCCGTCGACGACACGGGTACGCGTCTCTGTCCGATAATGGTACACGCCTCGTTCTGCCGAATAAGAGGACTCGGTATCTGCATCGAATGTCCAGAAAGGGATATAGATTCCAGAGACGTTCGAGCGCGTATTTTGCTTCTTGAAGGCATTCGGTACGAACCATTTCTTCTTTTTCCATTTGAGAAAAGCGATGTTGGCTTCATCTTTGGAAATGTGAAAAGGCATAAGCGATTCGGGCCGAATCCCCGTTGGATCGCCCTGCGTTAGCACCTTCGGCGACCCACAAAATGCGCAGAGTCCAGCGGTCTGTTCCGCAGGGATGAGCATCTGAGCGCTGCAATTCTCGCATTTGACGACTTGCTGTTCGGTGCCCCAGTCCATGCGCGAAGCGTCGGAATCATCGAGGAAATCGAGCTCGTATTCGTAGATTTCCTCCTCGTCATGGGTGATCGGGGTCAGCGTGCCGCAATACCCGCATTTCATCTGCTGGCTCTCCGTGTCGAACGTCATCTGCGCCCCGCAGCTCTTGCATGGAAATCGAATCGGTGCTTCTGATGCAGCCATGTCGTTCCTCCTATACCTTATTTCCGCAATCGGAACAGAACTTCACGCCGGAGGCAAGCGACTGACCGCATTCGGAGCAGAATTTCTTCTCGGGACGAGGCGTACCGCATTCCGGGCAGAACTTGTCGGTCGGCTTCATGCCATGGCCGCAGGCACCGCAAGGCTCTTGGCTCGCAGCGGCGGGCTGCGCCGGTTCACTCGCTTGCGGTGGATTCGGTGCGCTGGAAGGAGCATTCATCGCTTGTTGGAACATTTGCCCCATCGCCATCCCTGCACCCATCCCAGCCCCGGCACCGGCCAATCCATTGCCCGGATTGTTCGCCGCATCCCGGATCGATTCGGCCGCTTGGAATTTCATATATTGATCCAGGTTCCCTGCGACGTTCATGGAAGATTTACGGTCGATCATGCGTTCAACCTCTTCTGGCAAGGAGATATTCTCGATGAAGAAGCCGGTTAAGGACAGCCCAAACCTATTAATCGTCGGTTCAAGCTTCGAGCGTGTTGCCTCGCTAAGCTCGTCGTAATGCAGCGCAAGATCCATAATCGGGATGCGTGATTCAGCTAACAGATCGCTGACGCCTGAGATGATCATGGACCGAAGGTATCCGCCAATCTGATCGGGGCTGAAGGAAGGTTGCGTGCCGAAAATTTCTTTTAAGAAGAGTGCAGGATCCTGTACGCGAAAAGCATAGCTCCCGAAACCACGTAACCGTACGGCGCCTAAATCTGCATCACGCACAATAATCGGGTTCTGAGTTCCCCACTTCTGATCGGTGAAGTTCCGGGTATTTACGAAATAGACGTCGGCTTTGAACGGAGAGTTGAAGCCGTATTTCCAGGATTTCAGCGCGGTGAGTAAAGGCATATTCTGCGTGCTGAGTGTGTAGGTTCCAGGACCAAACACATCGGCAATCTGCCCTTCATTTAGGAAAATAGCTGCTTGGGATTCCCGAACGATCAGCTTCGCTCCCATTTTGATCGCATGATCATAAACCGGAAATTGATGTACGACTTCATCGGTCTGGTCGATCCATTCGATGACCTCAATGAACTGGCCTTTAATAAACGAGAACAATCCCATGCTTCTACCTCCATTGAATAAATCATGTATTTTGATAAATATGAATATATAAGTTTCTTGCGACTAGTCGTTTCTACCTATTATAACCAAATTGAGCGCTGCCGTCCTGCAAAATCTATCACTTTCGCTCGAACCTTGTCCGATATGATATAATTTCTTGGACATGGAACAGTTGGGGGACATAAGGTGATGGAGCAGTTAGTACAACATTTAAAAGTATTAGGTTTTACGGAGATGGAATCCAAAATGCTTATCGTCCTTGCAGAGCAAGGCTCGATGTCAGGCTATGAGGTAGCCAAGCGTCTTGGTGTATCCCGTTCGAATGTATATGCCGCTTTGCAGAAGCTGGTGGATCATGGGTTTGTGCTGTGCAGTAAGGGGGAGCCAACGCATTATACGTTGCTTCGTGTGGAAGAACTGACACGTATGATCGGGGATCAATTGCAGAATTCCATTCGTCATGTTGAACAGATGATGCCGAAGCAGTCGAGTGATGTGACGGAGTTTTATAGTCTAGATAGTGAGAAGAAGGTTATTGAACGCGTTCGGCAAGAGCTGGGACGGGCGAAGCAAGAGATTATTGTGGATGTCTGGGCCGAGGAGGCAACGCTGTTCCGTGAAGAATTAGAGCAAGCCGAGAAGCGCGGCGTCAAAGTCTTCTGGTCTGTAGTAGGCAGCGCGGAGGAGCATAGGCTTCGGAGAATGCAGCTTCAGCTTCATTCCTCGTTAGAGGGGGATGGATCGAAGGCGGATCTGCACCCAGGGCGTAAATTCTCGATTGTCATTGACCGCAAATGGAGCATGCTTGGCATGCGGGGGGAAGAGATCCCGACGAAAGCGGTTGTGACGGAACATCCGGCGCTACTCGAGTTGCTGCTTAATCATTTCGCGCAAGAGCTGGTGCTCTTCGAAGTGGAGCATGAATTAAGTCCTGAGCTGCGTGAGCGGTTCGGTACGAACTTTGAAGGCATTTACCGGAAATATTTTCAGAGCGGTCTTGCGAATGTGAAATAGCTTATTTGTTCAAAAAGTCGGCTTTTCAGCATCTGAAAGTTTTCGAAGAAAACGTACACCGTAAGCATATGCTCAGGTTGTGAGAACCTGAAGCTAATGCTTACGATGCCAGCTTTTCTCTGAAAAGCTCTCAGAGGAACGGAGTTTAGGAGAAACCTAAATGAGTACCTGAAATGTTTCCGAAGGAAACATACTTCGTAAGCGTAAACGCTTCGAGGGTGAACGCAAGATTCGATGTCGAATCCGCTACTTGAAACACTTCGTGATTAAAAGCCGATAATTAGGAAAATAAAGGAATATTGGCACCTCCTATGGAATATGGAACTAAATGACGAGTTTAGTTCAATCAGGAGGTTGCCGGATGAATATCATCACCCCGCAAAGGTTGTATCACGGTACGACGGATCAATACGTGCCATCCTTTCAGAATAAATTGCTGAATAGTCAGTATTGGCGTCCAGGACGCGATTTCGGAGAGGGCTTCTATACCACGATCTCTGCAGCACAAGCGAGAAGATGGGCGCATAAAATATCGCGAAGCTCCGTTTTAAGCCAAGTGCGAGCTTGCGTACTCGAGATCGAGCTGCTGGCGATGCCGGTGGACATCGAACCCCGTATCTTCTTGAGTGATTCGATCGCATGGGCCGAGTTCATCATGGCGCACCGCAATGCCGATGTGAAAGGACAGGATCCTTGCACACAGCACCCGGATATTATTATTGGACCGATGGCGGATAGTGACACTGGTAAAATCATGCAGGAAGCGATACAATTAAATAGAGACGCTCAATGGTTCTATGACCAAATTACGAGGTCGATGCGAGGCAGAAGACTAGATTCGCTATATTTGGGCAATCAAGTCGTATTTTCGTCAGAAAAATGGGAGTCATTTCTTCGTCTTGTTGGATATAATATATATATAGGAGGAAGGTGGGTCTATCATGAAAACGCAAGTGCGACTGAACACTTATGAACGTGGAATTGTCAATGCATTGATGACAGGCTTTGGATTTACGGCAAGAGCAGCACGTGAGCTGGTGGTTCAATATATAAGTGTCATTCGTAAACTGGGCGGTTATGATCCCTGCTATGACCATGCTGAACGATTGGTTCAGGCACGTCAACTCCAAGTTACGCCAGAGGCATGGCTAGAGCGAATTCAGGCTATTGACCGCGAAGTCGCGAAGGACAAAGGCATACCGCATCTCGAACGCAGCGAGCCGTATGCTCGCGTAAGATAATATAGAAACCCCGCAAAGGCCTAAGATTCATGGGCACTTGCGGGGTTTCGTTGTTTTTTAGAGCGCGGCTAATGCCGTCAGCACGCGCTCGTAGTAGGCATCGCCATGGGGCACGAAGTCGTGCCGCCCAAGGCGAACGCTACAGGCGGAGAGCGCCGTCACGCCGTCGGCGCTCTCCGCCCCCGCAGGGTCGAGCTGGCCTGGCCGCTCGCCCAGCGGGAACGCGATGCCGCGCGCGTCGACCGACTCGCGCACGCCAGCGAGCAGTTCAAGCATCTCGCGCAGCGATGCTTGGTAGAGCCCAGCCACTTCCGACGCCTGGAGGCGGTAGGATGTGAGGGGTTGATCGCAGCGTACGCCGAATAGGTGGCAGTACTCGCGATCGATGAATGAAACACCGCGTACTTCGCCGGTGTTCTCGTATTGCGCCTCCCCGAGCGGGGTGAGAGCTTCGAACGCGACCGCGAGGCCAAGCTCTTCTTCGAGCTCTCGCGCTGCCTGACGCACGGTCTCGCCGGCTGCGAGATGCCCTGCTGCCGTAATATCGTAGTAGTTCGGGAACGTGTCCTTCAGCGCGTTGCGCTGCTGGAATAAGACTTGACGATCGGCACCCTCCCCGCTAACGATCCAGCAATGGAAGGATTGATGCCAGTAGCCCTTCGCATGTACTTCGGACCGCGCCGCTACGCCGAGATGATTCATGGCTTCGTCATAGATATCGAATAGCTCTTCATCTTTCGCATTTGTGATTGCCGCCATGCCGTTCGTATCTCCTTTATACTCCCGCAGAAGGCTCCGTCTTCGTCAATTGTGATGTGCAATGTCCGCAGCGTGTAGCTTGTACCGGAATCGAAGAATAGCAATAAGGACAATCTTTCGTTGTTGGCTCTGCAGCCACTTCTTCTTTTATCTGTTCACGCTTCAGCATGTTGATCCCTTTGACCAGCATGAAGACGCAGAAAGCAATAATGAGGAACTCTATAAGTACATTAATAAATTGACCATAAGCAATGACGGCCATGCCTGAATCTTTTGCTTCTTTGAGTGTGCTAACCTCATGTCCATTGATCATCTTGGTCGCCTCAAGCGGAATATATAAATCTTTAAAGTCAACCGCACCAAGCAATCGTCCAATCGGTGGCATAACGACATCATTGACGACCGAAGTTACAATTTTACCGAATGCTCCCCCAATAATAACCCCGACTGCGAGATCAATCACATTCCCACGAACGGCAAACTCTCGAAATTCTTTCATGATTTTCATTGAATCCAATCTCTCCTTTACCCATACTAGCTAATTCCAATATTAACATTATAGGGTGTAATTGATTTGTTTAAAACAAGGTAATCCTAGAAAATACCGTCAAAAACCGAACGAATCCTCTTTCACCATGTCGAATTATGCGGTATACTTCTACTTTATAGTGTACAAATAACGGAGGGAACCATTGTGAAATTGCTGCGTGATAAAGTCATCTCAGATGGCATCGTACTCAATAATCAAGTTTTGAAAGTAGATTCGTTCTTGAATCATCAGATGGATCCTGTGCTCATGCAGGAGATGGGCAAGGAATTTGCTCGACTATTCGCAGAGCAGGGCGTGACCAGAGTTTTGACGATTGAATCCTCAGGGATTGCGCCTGCGATCATGACGGCATTAGAGCTAGGCGTTCCATTAATTTTTGCACGCAAGCAGAAATCACTAACACTTCGCGAAGATATCTTCACAGAGAAGGTCTATTCCTTTACGAAGCAAGAGACGAATGAAGTGACCGTATCCAAAAAATTCATCCATGCAACGGATCGCGTACTGATCATCGACGACTTCTTGGCCAATGGGGAAGCGGCATTCGGTCTAGCGCGTATCGTCGAGCAAGCAGGAGCGAGCGTTGCGGGAATCGGTATTGTGATCGAGAAGGCCTTCCAGCCCGGTGGGAAGAACCTTATCGAAGCGGGTTATCGCTTGAAATCCCTCGTTCGCATTGCTGGACTGGAAGATGGACAAGTCCAGTTCGTAGAAGAGGATGAAGCGTAACATGCAACTGAATCGCCATCCGCTCAAGACCTTATCTCTTGGGTTTCAACATGTCTTAGCCATGTATGCTGGCGCCGTTATTGTACCGCTTATTGTAGCGGGAAATCTCGGGATGAGTCAAACAGAATTGACATATCTGGTCGGTATTGATCTATTAATGTGCGGTGTGGCGACATTACTGCAATTATGGAATAACCGGTTTTTCGGTATCGGATTGCCTGTCGTTCTGGGCTGTGCTTTCCAAGCGGTAGCACCCATGATTACGATAGGAAAAGTGTATGGCATTTCCGCAATCTATGGCGCTATTATCGCATCAGGCTTGTTCGTCGTGCTTCTCTCCGGCTTATTCGGCAAATTAATTCGATTTTTCCCGCCTGTCGTAACCGGTTCGGTCGTGACCACGATTGGAGTTACCTTGATTCCTGTTGCATTGACTGATTTGGGCGGTGGACAAGGGGCGGAAGATTTCGGAAGTCCACAGAACTTAATACTCGGATTTGGCGTTCTCATCGTCATTATCCTCATCAATCGCTTCACCCGAGGATTTATGCGTGCGATCTCGATCTTACTTGGTTTGGTGCTGGGTACAATCGCTGCTGGCTTTATGGGCAAAGTTAATCTTCATCCGGTGCTCGAAGCAAGCTGGCTGCATCCGATCAAGCCGTTTTATTTCGGTAGACCGACATTCGAGCCGTCTGCTATTCTGACGATGATTATCGTCGCGATCGTAAGTATTGCGGAGTCGACAGGGGTCTTTATGGCACTCGGCAAAATTATGGACCGTGAGATTACATCGAAGGATTTGGCGAAAGGGTACCGCGCAGAAGGTCTTGCGATCATGCTTGGCGGTATATTTAACGCTTTTCCTTATACGACTTATTCGCAGAATGTAGGTCTCATTCAGATGAGCCGCGTGAAGACACGAGATGTCATTGTGACGGCAGGGGGGATTCTCGTCCTACTCGGATTCGTACCGAAAATCGCCGCGATGACGACGATTGTCCCGACCTCCGTTCTAGGTGGCGCAATGATTGCGATGTTCGGAATGGTCGTGTCATCCGGGATTCGGATGCTCGGATCGTCGGTTGATCTGAACAATCATGAGAATTTGCTGATTATTGCTTGTTCGGTTGGGATGGGTCTTGGGGTTACGGTTGTGCCGAATCTGTTCCACGCGTTGCCGGGTGAATGGAAGATTCTAACGGAAAACGGTATCGTTGCAGGAAGTTTTACAGCGATCATTCTTAACATTCTATTTAATGTTCTGCGTCGGAGCAAACCGACAGATACGGAAGAAGTATAAACGCAACCCCTCTAAGCGGTAGACGCAAAGAGGGGTTTTTCATGCTTTTCTAAGTCTTTCCTGTATATCTGCAGTGTAGAGCCGATATTTTCATGCAACTGCAGAGCTAAGTTGTATAATTGCAGGATAGCGGGCGCAAAAAGCACGAATCAGCGCTTGAGAGTCTAAAAGTTACTGCAAATATACATCGTAGGTAGGAGTTACGGTCGAAATGTAATCCCTACAATGTATCAAATCCATGATAGGAAGGGCAGTGGCATTATTAATTAAATAGATATGAGTGCGTACGAAGCATGCTAACCGTGCGCCGTCATCAATTGAAGCGCACCTGGCTGGATCTCAGCGGTAAGCGGCGTTACCGCGACTTGTTCACCGTCGCCGAAGCCGATGCGCTGCAGCTCGGATTGAATCTCAATCTTCGAGGCACGGAGCATTGTGACGAACGGGAGCTTCGTATGTCTACCGAAGAGAATAGTAGGGAATAGTCGCAACAGCTGCCATTTCGTGCAGCGATACACGACGCATACATCTAACAGGCCGTCGTCCGTACGAGCTTCCGGACAGATCCGCAATCCGCCGCCGTAGGAGGTCGTATTCGTGACCGCGACCAGCCAGGCTTCATTGAATATCTGTGCTGTGCCGTCGTCCAATAGCAGTTCAAGCCGTGCAGGTTGATAGTGGAACAACGTTTGCAGCACGCCGATAATATAAGCAAGCCGTCCGATGCCTAGGCGGTTGCACCAAGCTTTGTAGCCGCTCGCGTTCACCGCGTTCGCGACCTCCGCGTCGAAGCCGACCGCGAGCGCCGTCAGCGTGCGCTCGCCGCCGGCCGTGCCGATCAGGTCGATGCTGCGCATACGACCCGACAGAGCCACATCCAGCGCAGCCAGAGGCTTACGCGGGATGCCGAACCCCCGCGCGGTATCGTTCCCCGATCCCGCAGGGATGACCGCGAGCGGAATGCCGCTCGCGGAGAGCAGCGGCACGATACTATGGATCGTGCCATCACCGCCGAGCACCGCCACGAGCGTGGGCGGATGCTCTTCAATCGCATCGCGCACGCACTGCTGCGCCTGTGCCGCGCTAGAGGTGATGGCGTAGCGATAGGGGACGCCTCGCGCCTGTAGGACAGGCTCGATCTGGCCCCATACGCGTCCGCCTGCACCGTTGCCGGCTTGTTCATTGATGATGAAGAAATACAAGTAAAATCGCTCCCCAGTTGTCATGTCTTGAGATCATTATAGGAACAGACCTGGGTACGCGCAATCCTAAACTCTTATGAACGTTAGAAGGCCTCCCGTCCGAAGAGGGGAGGCGCTGCTGCTAATCGTGAATTTATTTATCCGATTGATCTTGATGGAGCCTTGGATGAACTTGTTTCTTTTGGTTTTCGATTTCATCTTTTTTGGGTACCAGCCGCGGGTCCGTCTTACCTTCGTGGTGGTTACCGAACATATACTCTTTGAGTTCCCATTCGGTTGTTCCGAGAACGAGATTAGCCGGGAAAGTCTGTCCGCGATGGAGATGCTCTTCTTGTCCTAATTCATTCGTATAGATGCCGTCAACTTCAACCCGTTCGTGCGTGACGGGATTCATGTCTTTCTCCTTGCCCATGCAATCTAGCCCCTTTCAATCAAAGGTAATCTTACTGAACTCATTACCCTTAACTTCCCCAGCCAATCGCAGAGCTATGCATCAGGTACCTTATAACAATCGTAATCCGCAGGAAGGACAATCGATATGCCGATCCGTCACCAAGGAATGGCAAGCGGGGCATGTATCCTCGAACGGTCCGAGCTCCTTGGCCACCCGTTCAGCTTCGCGTGACCGAGCTTCTTCCTCTACCTTCTGCTTGTCCGAAGCTTGTGGGCTGCCACCGAATAGGGCTTCCACATACTTCTTTATTTCTGAATGTTTGTCTGAGTCGTCCGTCGTCGCTTTAATAATAATAAAAAAAATGATGAGGATGATAACAACAACCGCGATGGACAGTGTTGTGCCGATCCAGTTCACTGTATCGCTGTAGTGCGGCGCTTGCTCAGACATCGGTTACTTCCTCCTTGTAGGTTGGTGTGCAAGTAATCGAAATGGAAAGAATACGTAGAACAGGGCAATGAGCCCGAAAAGAATGGAACTAATGAGAACGACCTTCTGTGTACTCATAACGGAAGCGAGATAACCACCAAGCACCGGACCAATCATGACGCCTATGCCTTCGACCGTCGAGAATATCCCCCAACCGAGTCCTTGCTGCGCCGGTGGTACATATTGTGCCAGCAGCGCATTCCATGCAGGAAGCACGGCAGCGTAAGAGATGCCGAGTACAATGGCCCATACGTAAGCCATGCCAAGGCTAGGACCTTGAGAGATGGAGAAGAGGGCAAAGGCGAAGATCAAGAACCCCAGCACGAGGAACCATTTCTTGCCGAACCGATCGGACAATCGTCCCATTGGAATCAATCCGATAACGGTACAAGCTCCACCGAAGAGCAGGAGCAGCGTATATTCCGTATTCGTGAGATGCAGCGATTCTTCTGCGAAGCTCGGCAGGATCGGCACGATCATACTCGCCCCGGTCGTCTGCAGAATCATCCCTGGCAAGAGCGGCTTCATAGCCCGAAGTCGATCCTTAAGAATCATAAGCTGCTCACGGAACGGGATGGCCCTGACTTGATTGACTTTCTTATTCGTCATGAACAAGGATAGAATCCATGCCAAGATGGAGAGCGCGACGAGAATCCAATAAGTAAGGATGGGATGGTGTTCGATAACAAGATTGCAGACAACAGGCCCAAGACCCATGCCGACAAGCCAGATCGTATAGAGAAAACCCATTTGCGTGGCGCGGTTCTCTTCCGTCACTTTGGTAAGACAGACAATCCAGATGGGAGAGATGCCGATACCATAAAGAGCTGAAGCTAGAACGAAAACCCATGCCGTATGGGCATATTGGAATAGAAACATCCCAGCACATGTGATTAGCAAGCCGGTATGAACAATGAAGCGGATCGAGAATCGATCGAGCAAATAACCGATCACAGATTTGAGTACCGTATCCGTCAAATAATGGGCAGTCACAGCGACGCCGATCATTGCAACAGGGATGAAGAGAATATTTTTACCGTAAATCGGAATGAAACTGATGAGTGCCGCACCGCGAACGAACTCAACAAGGAATAGAATGGTGGCGAGCAGCCACATTTCAAGTCCCATGGACAATGTATTCTTTTTCAGCATAACAACGTATAATCTCCTTTAAATGATGCAGCTCATGGCAGCGATATCCAATAATTTTAATATACACGATGGGCGTTCAAATGAAAAATAATCAATCATTACAGAAATGTAAGGTTACCATCCTTTTCTGAAAGGTAAATCAGTGTTTCAGATCGAATAGAAGCTTTATACTTGGAAATAAGTGAAATGCATGGTTCATGCAAGGTAAATTGACTAAAGCGAGGTCGACGAACATGTCTAATGATAATATTGTGGTTCAGCTCGAACATGTAAGCAAAGTAATTGGCGGAAAGACAATCATTAACGATTTATCCTTTTCCGTTGAGCGCGGCGAAGTATACGGATTTCTAGGCCCGAACGGTTCCGGTAAAACAACAACGATCCGCATGATGCTCGGACTCATCTCGATGACGAAGGGTGAAATCTACATTGAGGGTCATAGTGTACGTAAAGAACGATCGAAGGCCGTGTCCTATGTTGGCGCAATTGTAGAGAATCCTGAGATGTACAAATATATGACGGGGTATAAAAATTTGATCCATTTTGCCCGGATGAGCGCAACGCCGGTAAGCAAAGAGCGGATTCAAGAAATAGTGAAGCTCGTCGATCTGGAGAAGGCGATTCATCAGAAAGTGAAAACTTATTCCCTTGGGATGCGGCAGCGTCTAGGGATTGCGCAGGCACTCCTGCACGAGCCATCGATTCTCGTCTTGGATGAACCGACGAACGGACTTGATCCAGCAGGGATACATGAATTGCGCGATTACTTGCGTAAGCTAGCTTCCGAAGAGAACATTGCCGTCGTGGTCTCCAGTCACTTGTTATCCGAGATCGAGTTGATGTGTGACCGTGTCGTCATTATCCAGAATGGTCAGTATGTTGATGAGCGTACGATTAAAGGCGTTGATTTAACACATCAAAAGCAGCCGGTTGCGATTGAAGTGGATGACCGCGTGCTTGCGAAGCAGCTCCTTGAACCTTACGACATTATTAATATCGAACAGAATATTGTTGTCGTTAATTTGGAGAAGGGTCAGATTCCTGATGTTATCGCACAACTTGCGCAGCATCATGTACGGATCTATCAGGTGGCGACGCAGAAAGAATCGCTCGAAGATATGTTCTTGTCGTTGACCAAAGGGGGAGAACGTTAATGTTTATGAAGTTATTTCAGAATGAATGGATGAAGATGAACAGCAAGAGACAAGGGTTGTACTTCAACCTGTTCATCATCGCGTTGATGGGCGGAATTGGGCTGGTCATTAAGCTCTTCGTTAAAGGTGCTTCGGAAGAGATGGATGCTTACATGTTCTTGTCCTTACTGTCCCAAATGATGCCGATGATCATTATGCTGTTCGGGGTTGTCATCGGGGCGCAGATTGTTACGGATGAATTCAAGGATGGTACGATTAAGCAGCTATTGATCCGTCCAGCGAGTCGAGCTTCTGTGCTCATGTCCAAATATGTTGCAGCGATCGGGATGTTCTTATTGACTTATGTCGTGATGATCGTTGCAGGATTTGCGATTGGTGCCGTACTTTTTGGTGTAGGCGAAGGTTCCATTGTTGATCAGATTGTCTCCGTATCGTATGGCATACCTTTCTCGATTTTCTTGCTCACGGTATCCTTTGCAGCCGGCGTATTTACGACAAGCCTTGGATTATCCATCGGAATCGGACTCTTCATCAATATCTTCAGCAGCATGTTCGGCTTAATGGCAGGTACGAAGGAATGGTCCAAATATGTCGTGTTGAAGTATACAAGTCTTGCGCCTTATGCCAAAGGAGCCGTGGATTCATTAGGCGTGAATATGTGGTTTGCTCTGACAATACTCATTCTCTCGATTGCACTATTCGCAATTTTGAGCATCGTTCGATTCAAAACAAGAGAAATTAATTAATTAATATTAAATTTAGAAT
Organism: Paenibacillus terrigena DSM 21567; assembly: GCF_000374845.1. Taxonomy (GTDB): domain Bacteria; phylum Bacillota; class Bacilli; order Paenibacillales; family Paenibacillaceae; genus Paenibacillus_K; species Paenibacillus_K terrigena. Next base: position 714,781 of record NZ_KB895412.1, read on the forward strand.
CGCTGTCCGTCCTTATGGGACGAGGGCAGCGGTTCTTTTTGCGCTTCCCTCAATAAATGGAATTTTTATAATCCACTGTAAACTTGGCATGGTTATGATATAATATTCTTTAGGAGGGTTTTTCCAATAAAAAACGTAATATGTGGAAATGGTGAATCTTTTCCGCGTTCTCTAAAACGGAGCATGTCTACAAAGCTTTGGGAGGGAATTTTTCATGGCAACGAAGGGACACAATGAAGTAAGGGAAAGTATTAAAGAAATGGCACGTATTTTCCGACCTAAAGATCCTCGTAAGTTTGTGAAAGAATATATCCGAAAGTACCATATTATGGGAGGCTATGAAGAAGAGCTGACCACGATTGTTGAACATGAATTGGTAAAACTACAGTCTTAATCAAATACAGACCGCCTACGCGAATGAAAACATTCGTACAGGCGGTTTTTTTTGTGAAATTTGCATATACCTATATAATGTAAAATTCGATTTCAGGTTTTCGCGAAGTGTGTCGATAAAGTGTTGTGATGTGGTGGATTACGGAAGAATTTGGAGTCAAAACGGAGGGGTCTAGGTGTTGTGAAAGCGGAACGAAAATATATTGAAAGCGCATACAAATCGCGTAGTGGTGCGACTTTTCTGACTTTTAGAACAATTTGTGAACTGGTGTATAAACATTGACAAAAATTCCCCCGGAAATTATAGTTAATTACGTGATACTGTTAATTGACAAGCGATTAGCATCCGTGTTAAAGCACGTAGATTGCTTATTTTGGGGAACGTCGCAATCTATGAAAATGTAAAAAGTGGGGTTGATCAATGATGAATCGGTGGCATGCAGTAAAGCGGCTCCTTCCAATTTTGGCAGGTTTGACGCTTTTACTTTCGGCTTGCGGCCGTGCGGATCTGTCTACGTTACAGCCGCAAGGACCTATTGCAGAGAAGCAATATGATTTAATGAAATTATCAATTGGTATGATGACCGTCGTAGTCGTGATCGTGTTCTTGATCTTAGCCTACGTGCTCATTCGCTTCCGTAGACGCCCAGGGCAGACGGAAATACCGAAACAAGTCGAAGGCAGTCACAAATTGGAGATCATTTGGACCGTAATTCCGATCATCCTATTGGTGATTCTTGTTGTGCCTACCGTCAAGTACGTGTTTGAGTTTGCACAGGATTACACGAAGGATAAGAATGCGATTCAGGTGAAGGTCACCTCGCACCAATATTGGTGGGAATTTGACTATCCTCAGCTCGGAATTAAGACCGGTCAAGAACTTGTGATTCCGACGACGAAGAAAATTTCTCTTCAATTAAACACGGTTGACGTGCTTCACTCATTCTGGGTTCCATCTTTGTTCGGTAAGATCGATACCAACCCTGAAGGTAATACGAATAAAATGTACTTTGAAGCGCCAAAAGCTGGCGTTTACCGTGGGAAATGCGCGGAGTTATGCGGTCAGTCTCATGCCTTGATGGATTTTAAAGTCAAAGCAGTAGATGAAGCGAAATTCGATGCATGGGTTCAAGAAATGAAGGCTCCAGCTGTATTGCCTCAAGATCCTGCGCTCGCAGCAACATTCGAGAAGAAATGTCTTTCTTGCCATGCTGTAGGGGATAAAGGCGGCACACTTGGTCCGAACTTAACAGGCATTGGTAATAAACAAGCGGTTGCTGGTGTATTACTGAATGATGAGGCGCCTGTTGAAGAGAACTTGAAGACATGGATTAAAGATCCAGTGAAAGTAAAACCAGGCTCCAAAATGCCTAAAGTTACTTTGACACCAGAAGAATTGGATGGCATTTCGAAGTATCTTGCGAATTATAAATTACAATATGACAACGGGAAGTAAGGGAGGCAATAACCTTGGCTCATTCGGTAAAAAGGTATCACGGGTTAATGGATTGGCTCACAACCGTTGACCATAAGAAAATCGGTATTCTGTATCTTATCGCCGGCGGATTGTTCTTTCTAATCGGCGGTATTGAAGCGATTCTCATTCGGATTCAGTTGATGCAGCCGAAAATGGATTTTGTATCCGCACAGACATTTAATGAATTGATCACGATGCACGGAACGACAATGATCTTCCTTGCGGTCATGCCAATCATCTTCGCCTTGATGAATGCGATTATTCCGCTTCAGATCGGTGCGCGTGACGTAGCGTTCCCGTTCTTGAACTCACTCGGATTCTGGACATTCTTCTTCGGCGGCTTGCTCTTGAACTTGAGCTGGTTGGTTGGCGGAGCACCAGATGCAGGTTGGACGTCGTATATGCCGCTTGCAAGTAATACATACAGTAACCACCACGGGGTGGATTTCTACTCCATCGGGTTGCAGATTGCCGGTATCGGTACGTTGCTCGGTGGGATTAACTTCCTCGTTACCATCATTAACATGCGTGCGCCAGGCATGACCTTCATGCGTATGCCGATGTTTACATGGGCGGTATTCATTACTTCAGCATTGATCTTGTTCGCATTCCCTGCGATTACTGTAGGTTTGGTTCTACTTACATTTGACCGCCTATTCGGTGCGAATTTTTTCGAAATCGCCAATGGCGGTAACGCAGTGCTATGGGAGCATATCTTCTGGATCTTTGGCCATCCTGAAGTATATATCCTGATTTTGCCGGCATTCGGTATTATTTCAGAAGTTATCTCAACGTTCTCAAGAAAACGGTTGTTCGGATACAGCTCCATGGTATTCGCGACGATTTTAATCGGGTTCTTAGGATTCATGGTATGGGCCCATCACATGTTCACGGCAGGTCTAGGACCTGTAGCGAACGCATTGTTCTCAATTGCGACGATGCTCATTGCCGTACCAACAGGGATTAAGATCTTTAACTGGTTGTTCACGCTATGGGGTGGTCAGTTAACATTCAATACGTCAAGTTTGTTCGCTATTGGATTTATCCCAACATTCGTCATGGGTGGGGTCACAGGGGTTATGCTTGCATCTGCGCCAGCTGACTTCCAGTACCACGATTCCTACTTCGTCGTAGCGCATTTCCATTACGTTATCGTCGGTGGTCTCGTATTCGGACTATTCTCAGGTTTGTTCTACTGGTGGCCGAAAATGTTCGGACGCGTATTGAACGAGAAGCTTGGTCAGTTGACGTTCTGGACATTCTTTGTCGGGTTCCATATGACATTCTTTATTCAACATTTCTTGGGCTTAATGGGGATGCCGCGTCGCGTGTTCACGTACTTGCCGAACCAAGGTTTTGATACGATGAACTTAATCAGCACCATCGGCGCGTTCTTGATGGGTGTAGGTACGATCGCATTCTTGATCAACATCGCGGTTACAGCTGCGAAGCCGAAAAATGCACCAAACGATCCTTGGGTAGATGGTCGTACTTTAGAGTGGACGATTCCTTCTCCTGCACCGGAATATAACTTCAAACAAACGCCGCTCGTGCGTGGTTTGGATGCTTACTGGAAAGAAAAAATGGCGGGTAATAAGGAAGTTCCAGCAGCTGAGCCTGTTGGTTCGATCCATATGCCTTCACCATCGATTATTCCATTCATGATGTCGGTTGGATTGTTCATCGCAGGCTTTGGATTCATGTTCGCGAAGGATGAGTTCGCAAGCAGCTTCGTAGGCATGTTGTTCAACAATTATATCGTTGCAATTCTCGGTTTGGTTATTACATTCGGCGGTATGTTCTTACGTTCCGTATTTGATGATCATGGTTGGCATATTGAACCGGAGGAGCTTGAAGATAAGGGGGTTAAAGCATGAGTTCGCACGCAGAACATTTAGACGGCCAATTGCCTCATGAGCCGGAGAAGGCGACCCTGGAAGGACGCAACAAAGTCCTTGGATTCTGGTTGTTCCTCGGCGGGGAATCGGTATTGTTCGGAACTTTGTTCGCGACGTTCCTTGCCCTTCGCGATCAGATCGCAGACGGTAAACCGGGAACAGAGTTGTTCCAATTACCGACAGTGGCTCTGGCTACGTTCATACTCTTAACGAGTAGTTTGACGAGCGTATTCGCTACCCAAGCGCTTCATCGTCACAATGTCAAAGCAATGATCAATTGGTTGATCGTTACTGTTATTCTTGGATTAGGGTTCTTGGGTCTAGAGATTTATGAGTTCTTCGAGTATGTGCATGAAGGGCATAAATTTACGACAAGCGCATTCAGTTCTTCGTTCTATACGCTAGTTGGTTTCCACGGTGCTCACGTAGCATTCGGGGTTGTATGGATCGGAATTCTCATTGCTCAAATTTTCAAAAAAGGGTTAACGGTCGTAACCGCCCCTAAAATTTATGTAGCAGGTATCTACTGGCACTTTATCGATGTCGTGTGGGTATTCATCTTCACAGTTGTTTACTTGATGGGAAAGGTGGGCTAACGAATGTCAACACAGCATTCCGCTTCTGACTCGGCGAAGCACCGTCATCGCCACGAGGGACCTGGAAAACATATCGTAGCATTTATTTTCTCCATTGTTCTGACCTTAATCGCCTTCGCAGCGGTGATGGCAGGAGAAGTGAACAAGACATTTACGTACATCATCATTATCGTGATGGCTGTCCTGCAAGTCATTGTTCAATTGGCTTACTGGATGCACATGAAAGACCGCGGGCATTTGATGCCAATCATTTTCCTTTTTGGCGGAGCTTTGATTGCCTTTACAGCTATTATCATGGCCGTATATTGGGTTTGGTGGTAAAATAAGTAGAGGGGGGCAGTCATTGCTGCCCCTCTTTTCATGGATGAAGCCCGTCCCTCTCGGACGGCAGTGTCCGTTCAATTAAGGAGGGATCAAGGTATGCTCGGCTTAGAATATTTTAGCTTCTCGGATTTATGGAGTCCTTGGTTTTTAATGCTTATGATCGTGATTACAGCTGCATATTTTGTGATCATTGGTCCGCTTCGTACTCGATTTACCGAAGAAGGGACAACGAAGTTAGGGCAGAAAGTATGTTTTGTAGCTGGGATGGTGTTATTCTATTTGGCGCAAGGTGGTCCGGTCAATTTCTTAAGCCATTTGATGTTCACGTTCCACATGCTCGCGATGGCATTATCTTATATTATTGTGCCACCGCTCATTATACTTGGAATTCCAACGTGGTTATGGCGCTCGGTATTCCGCTATCGCCCGCTGCATAAATTGAAGTTTTTAATGCATCCCATTTTCACCGCAGTGCTGTTCAATGCGCTGTTCTCACTCTATCATGTTCCCGCTGTTCACGATTATGTCATGCTTCATTTTGTAGTCCATCGGATCTATTATGTGGTATTATTAATTACCTCGATGATGATGTGGTGGCCAATTCTCAGCCCGATTCCAGGTGGCAAGCTGCAGGATGTTAGTAAGATGGCGTATATCTTTGTGAATAGTGTCTTAATTACACCGGCTTGTGCTTTGATTATTTTCGCTGGAGAACCGATGTATGCGACGTATAATGATCCGAATGTATGGGCTCAGGCCATGGGATATTGCTTCTCGGGCGATCCGAAGGTTCTGCTCGAGTTGTTCGATGGGCCTACGTTCTTTAATATCTTAGATCCGATGCAAGATCAACAAGTGGGCGGCATCATGATGAAGTTCATTCAGGAGCTTGTGAACGGATCAGCACTGGCTTATATTTTCTATCATTGGGTAAGAAGAGAAAGCCGGGACGATGATATGGACGAACTACCGATCATGGGCTCGGAGAATTGGAATAAAGCATAAGGTGATGAGGAGTAGAACGGAGGGTTTGCGTGGATATTTTTACGATTTTTCCGACGATTAGTACAAGTTTTATTGTGATTAGTGCGATACTCGTCGCGATCGGTTGGGTACAGATTATTAAGGGCAAGCGGAAGGAACATGAGAAGACGATGATCGCTGGAGCGATTGCGGCGTTGTTGTTCTTCATCATCTACATGTCGCGTACGGTCTTTGTTGGTAATACGGCATGGGGTGGGCCAGATGATCTGAAATTATATTATCAGGTGTTCTTGATCTTCCACATTACGCTTGCAACAGTGGCTGCGGTGTTCGGTCTAACGACACTCACCTTGGCATTCAAGAAGAATTTCGGGAAGCACCGCAAATGGGGGCGCGTCACGGCTGTTACTTGGTTCTTTACAGCGATTACAGGCGTTGCGGTCTATGTGCTACTGTATGTTCTCTATCCAGGTGGTCACACTAAACCTGTGATTGATGCCATTTTTGGTTTCTAGAAAAGAATAAGTGTTCCAAGGTAATAAAGCCGATGAATTCTTGCATTGCAAGAGCTCATCGGCTTTTTGTATAAGCGAATATAAGTTTCTGGGGTCCCCGCAAAGTAACTGAATCGCTTCGAAGTCAAAGCACCACTTTGTGGGGTATTTATTCGGCCATTCGAGTTAATGTTTTCGATAGCAATAAGAGGATGATACCGAGAACAATGGATAGGCCGCCAATTGTGCTGAATACATTGAAGTATCCGAGTGTATTGATCTTGGATGCGAATTGTCCACCGACGATGTTTGCGATCCCCGTACTCGCAAGCCATACTCCCATGAGCAGCGAAGTGAGCTTGACGGGTGCGATCTTGTTCACGAGTGATAGTCCGACAGGGGACAGGAAGAGTTCCCCAACCGTATGGAAGAAATATGTTGCAATAATAAATAGAATGTTCGCCTTCTGCACGATATGTTCACTATCGCTGCCTGTACGTAGCACGGCAAGGATTAATACGGTGTAACCGACACCAAGTAAGATCATGCCAAGACCCATTTTCGTCGGGATATTAAGGTCGCCGCGTTTGCGCTGAGACAGCTTCATCCAGAGCATTGATACAACGGGAGCAAGCAGGATGACGAATAACGGATTGATCGACTGGAACCAAGCGGTAGGAACCTCCCAGCCGAAGATCGTCTTATCGATAAATTGATTCGTATACAAGGTGAGCAAGCTGCCAGCTTGTTCAAATCCGGCCCAGAAGAAAATCACGAAGCAGGTAATGATTAGGATTACCGTAGTCCGCTGCTTCTCTTTTGGCGTTAATGGGGCAGTGGATTTCTTCCCGCCCTTGTTGATGGCAGCCATATCGCTTACAGGCTTCGTACCGAGATCACCTAGGTAACGCGGAGCGAGAATATTGAAAATAATCTGCCCAATAACCATTCCAATACTGGATGCAAGGAATCCGTATTTGTAGCCATATACGATCGTATCCATCATGTTCGTCTTGAAATAATTCTCGGCAAGATAGCCGCAGATGAGTGGAGAGATGAGTGACCCTACATTAATCCCCATATAGAAAATCGTGTAGGCCGAGTCGATACGTCGGTCGTTCTTCGGATACAAATCCCCGACAAGGGTAGAGATATTTGGCTTGAAGAAGCCGTTCCCAATAATAATTAGCGCCAGACCGCTATACAAGGCGGGAACACTCTGTGAAGCGAACAAAGCAAAGTTGCCGAGTGCAATAGCTATACCACCGATCGTGATCGCTTTGCGACGGCCTAGATACCGGTCGGTTAAATATCCGCCTAGTAGCGGCGTGAAATAACAGGCGCCAGTAAAGAATCCATAGACAGAGATCGCAGAGCTCTCGGAGAACCCCAGCCCGCCGCTAATGAATGCTGCAGTCAAATAGAGGACGAGCATCGCCCGCATGCCATAGTAACTGAACCGTTCCCACATCTCGGTGAAGAACAGAATATATAAGCCTGGTGGATGCTTTTCCTTGTGTGCATGATGAGGAAGGTCGTTTTGTAGGGTGGTCAAGATGGTTCCTCCGTTTCGTCTGTATACAGTAAGACATTATATCTTTAGTGCATTAAATTTAATGTTTAGTTATAGTTATCGATTTTAGTTGGTTTTATGATCAGCAGTCAAGGCGATGCATCACACCCATTTAAGTTTAAACTTTGGAATACCATAAATCTTGAATAGAGGTTTCTTGCATAGGGAATAAGAAACCCCTTGCTGTGAAAGGAATGAATTCGTTTACATAAATTATTGAAAATGGAACGAAAAATTATGGATCAAAAGTGTGGTGGAAAGTGTTGACAGTGCGATAAGCACACTATATACTGTGTATAAAGATATATACAGTATAAACACTGATGAAACATAAATTACTTAGTCAAATGCTTGAGAGGATGATATACGTGCAAGTCATACGAGATGCATGGTTTTTAACGAAAATGGAATATGGGGGATTAAGGTATAGAAATCTATTCTCGTTCATCATGATTGCCTATATTACGCTGATGGCGATTCCACTGACTCGTGGCATTCATGCGATAGATAAGGAACCGTCGCTCGCATACGTCTTCATTGATTTCTATTTCTTAACGCTTGTACCCATATTCGGTTTTTTCTTCAACAAGAAATCGATCAACTATCATCGAGACGATTCCTATACCGTAAATCTGGCGCATTTGCGTACGATGCCGATTTCGTTCGAAGCCATGATAGCCAGCCGGATTATCGAGATGATTATACCGTTAGCCGTGAACGGAACGATATTTTTTACCGTACAGTATCTGTTCGCGGAGCGAGTATTTGATGGCATGACCTTGGCACAATATATAAGTTATGCAGTGATGTGGTTAGGATATGCAGTATTGGTATCGGCGGTATATATTTATTCCGAACTAACGCAAAGCGGCAAAAGATATCTCATGGTAACGATCGTCATGATGGTCTGCAACGTCGCCGCAGCTCTCATTTGTTGGTTCGCCAAAGTTAGCGTAATGGTGTTCACGGTAGACATCGCGAAGCAAAGTCCGGTGTTAACGCCAATCATCATGGTCATAGCAAGTTGGTTGGCTATGTATATATCCTTGACCGCCGTCAGACGGAAGTTGAAGATACGAGACCTAATGTAGCCATAAGCCATAACAAGAGATTCGGAAGAGAAGAGGTGGGAAGGTGTGGATCCCCATTCAGATAAATGAGAATAGTGCAGAGCCTTTGTACCACCAGATTGAAGTGCAGCTTCGGTCATTGATCTTAAGCGGCCAAGTGGAGGAAGGGACACTGCTGCCATCGATCCGAGAGTTCGCGAATGATCTGAAATGCAGTGTGATCACCGTCCGTCGCGTCTATCAAGATCTTGAATCTGAAGGGCTGCTGCGTACAAAGCAAGGCACAGGAACCTTTGTAGCCAAGGTTGGATCCGATGAACGAGACAGACATCGTAGAACAGCGGTAGTTGAGGCGATGGAATCGGCCGTGGATGTTGGCATGCAGGTACAATGTACGAAGGAAGATCTCAAGGCGATTTTCAAAGAAGTATTAGATGCGAAATATAAGGGATAACGGCAAAAAATGCAATGATTGAATATGGGGTGAGCGCATGGAAAATATGGTTGTTCGTATGAAAGGCATTGTGAAGGAGCGAGGGACGCTCCAGATTGGGCCGATGGATCTGGACTTTCCGAGCGGCTATGTGACCGCAATCGTAGGGTCCAATGGTTCAGGGAAGAGCACCTTGATGAATATGATGATGCAGCTCGTCCATCCCGATCAAGGGCAGATTGAACTGCTTGGTCATACGCTTGCAGGAGAACATCAGTGGGAGTTAAAGAAACGAATTGGCTATGTGATGGAGAAGTCATGGAACGATCAGAATGCAGATACGCTCGAGCGGATCGTCACAGAAATGAAATATTGGTATCCAACATGGAACCAGGCGCTCTATGAACGAATGGTTGACGTGTTCGAGATCGATCCGAAGCAGCGGTTCGGCAAAATGTCTAAGGGAACCCGCAGGAAGTGTGAGTTCATTATCGGATTTGTCCATGAGCCGGAATTACTGCTGCTGGATGAGCCTTCTTCCGGATTAGACCCTTTGTCATGGAAGTTCATGTTAGATGAGATTAGAGCGTATATGGATCGTGGAGATCGTGCTGTTATTCTAGCCTCACATATCATCGATGAAGTCAAACGATTAGCCGATTATGTTGTGTTTATGCACAAAGGGAAATTGCTGGGTAGATATGAGAAGGACCAACTGATTGATGACTGGAAGGCTTTGTGGGTAGAAGCTTCGCCAGAAGTGGTGGATCGGGTATCGTTAAGACGGCTTGGCGGTGTGATGGCGCTGGAGAATGAAAGCCGGAATGTTGTTAAAATTGTAACGTTAGATGTCTCGATGACTGAGATGGCGCTAGAGCAAGCTGGGCTTCGTGTACTTCGTACCGGTGGCGTGGAGTTGGATGAAATTTTAACGTATTTGATTCAGCAATCTTAAGTATATTTTTTAGAAGGATTCGGATGAGGAGGTTAATGGGATGAATGCATTGCAAGTGGAACAAGTGGTTAAAGTTTATGGGGACAAACGTGCGGTGAATCAGATCAATCTTGAAGTGGGCCGAGGCGAAATTTATGGGCTTTTAGGTGCCAATGGTGCGGGGAAGACCACGACGATGCGGATGGTGCTAGGTCTAATCTATCCTGATGAGGGCAACATTCGCTATAACGGGAAGGGATATAGCAAGGAACTGAACCGTTTGATGGGTTATTTGCCGGAAGAACGGGGATTGTACCCGAAGATTAAAGTCAGTGAGCAGCTCGTTTATTTGGCACAACTGCGCGGGATGTCGAAGGCGGATGCCGACCGCAGCTTGAAGTATTGGCTAGATCGCTTCAACGTACCAGAATATTACGATAAGAAGATCGAAGAGTTATCCAAAGGAAATCAGCAGAAAATGCAGTTTATCGCGGCGGTGATTCATAAGCCACAAATCATCATTATGGATGAAGCGTTTAGTGGTCTCGATCCGGTCAATGTGGAGCTGTTAAAGGAGACGGTCAAAGAGGTTCGCGACGAAGGAGCGAGCATTCTGTTCTCGACGCATCGCATGGAGCATGTCGAAGAGCTATGCCAGAACATCACGATCCTGCATAAGTCGAACACGGTGCTCCAAGGGAATCTGAAAGAAATCAAAAGCCAATTCCCGCGTGAGAGTGTCATGCTTGGAACAGATGGAGAAGTGACTGGGCTCCAGCAAATTGCAGGTGTTACGAAGGTGGATCGCCTAGAGACGGGCTACAAGATTGGCATTTCGGATGAGCAAGCAGCGCAGGAGATTCTTAGAACGGCGATGCAGCAGCGCACGGTGAATCGCTTCGAAGTGGTGGAACCGACGTTGAACCAAATCTTTATTAAGGCGGTGGGTGAGCGTCATGAGTAATATGAAGACAATCGTAGGGTTTACCTTTAAAAATAAAGTAAAAACAAAATCGTTCATCGTCACGACAATCATTCTCATATTACTCGTGACGGCAGGGATCAATAGTTTCTATGTGATGTCGCTGTTCAATAAAGACGAAGGCGGCCCGGCAAAAGCGGAAGTCGTCGCTATGGTCAATGACACAGAAGGGGTCGCACCTGCATTACAGGCATATTATAAGAAGCAGTCAGACTCCAAATTGTCCATTCAAGTAAATGATGGTTCGGGTGATCCGGCAACGGACGAAGCGAAGCTGAAGCAGGATCTTGCAGCGAAGAAAATTGCAGGGTATTTGGTCGCAAGCGAAGGGAAAGCGGGAGAATTTCCGAAATTCATCTACAAATCTAGCAATATCCGAGTAACTGGAGATTCGACGACGAAATCGCTCGAGACCGCACTTGGCTCGGTGAAGACGGACTTCATCGTGGCGGATTCCCTTACCGATGCGCAGAAGAAGCAGTTGTCTGAACCAATCACGATGAGTCTGGAGCAGGTCGCTGTAAGTGAAGGCAATGCTGGAACGAATCAGACGGAGGAACAGAAGATTGCTGCGAATATCCTGGTGTATGTGATGTTGTTCTTGTTCTTCATGACGGCTTACATGACCGGTAATATGATTGCAGCGGAAGTTACGGCAGAGAAGAGCTCGCGCATCATGGAGATCTTGATTACAAGTGTGTCGCCGTTATCGCAAATGTTCGGGAAAGTGATGGGGATGTTCCTCGTCGGTCTTACGCAGATTGCCGTTTTCGTCGCTGCTGTCGCAGTGAACGTAAACTTGCCGCATAACGTCGCGGTCTTAAAAGAAGCCCATATTGATATGTCGCAAATTGACCCGATGCTCTTAATCTATGGACTTGTATTCTATATTCTAGGCTACTTCTTGTTCGCGGTGCTGTTCGCAGCGGTTGGTTCAATGGTCAGCCGTACGGAAGACCTTGGTCAGGCAATCATGCCGATTACACTGTTATCACTGGCGTCATTCTACATCAGTATGTTCAGCCTAGCGACACCGAACACGATGCTGGTGAAGGTCGCATCCTTCATTCCGTTCACGTCGCCAACCTCGATGATCTTGCGTCTTGGTCTTGGTGAGGTGGCTTACTGGGAAGTATGGCTCTCGATCGTCCTTTTGCTTGTAGCGATCTTCATCTTCGGCTGGCTCTCTGCGAAGATCTATCGCACGGGTGTACTGATGTACGGCAAACGTCCATCGTGGAAAGAGCTTCGCAAAGCGATGAAGGCGTATAAGATTTAAGGTGATAGGTTTATAGTAGAGAGAGGACAGACGAATGATTGCATTCGGCCTGTCCTTTTTGTTGGCTTTAAATATTGACATAGTGTATTCAAGTATTAAAGATTACTTTTCCCATGGATGAGAAATGGGGGAGAAGTAATCTTTTTTTCTTTACAAAATATTTACGTTCAGTTGATTTGTTGAAAACATTGCGATTCTACAATCAAATTGTCCTTAAAAACAACTTAAACACACAAATAACCAAAATACGGAGGAATTCATTGTGAAAAAACATCTTTCATTGAAGTCTGCCTTAATGATCAGCTTGATGGCTTTGAGCATCTCGGCGTGCGGTACGCCTCAACAATCCGCTCCATCGAGCACTCCGGCACCGGCCAAAGAACAGACTTTGGAAGAGATTCAAAAGCTGGCTAAGCAGGAAGGCAAAATTGTCAGTGTCGGGATGCCTGATGACTGGGCCAACTGGAAAGAAACGTGGGGCAATATCACTTCCAAATACAGTTTAACGCATTCGGATACGGATTTGACAAGTTCAGAGGAAATCGCCAAATTCGATGCTGAGAAAAACAACCCAACGGCGGATATCGGGGATGTAGGCATGGCATTCGGTCCGATCGCCGTGCAAAAGGGCGTGACCATGCCTTATAAAACTTCTTACTGGAACGAGATTCCGGATTGGGCGAAGGATAAGGACGGCCACTGGCTGGTTGGTTATCAAGGGACAATCTCCGTACTTGTTGATAAATCGCAAGTGAAAAATCCGCCAAAAACATGGGACGACATCGCAAAGGGCGATTATAAAGTTCAGATCCCGGATGTTACTAAGTCTTCACAAGCACAGATGGGCGTACTGGCAGCGGCGATCGCGCACGGGGGTAATGAGGGCAACATTCAGCCTGGATTGGACTTTTTTGCGAAATTGGCCGAGCAGAACAGATTGGTTACCAAAGACGTAACCAAAGCCGATTTGGAAAAAGGGGAAGTGCAAGTTGCGATTCTTTGGGATTTTGTATCTTTGGGCTTTAAAGACCAAATCGATCCGAGCCGGTTCGACGTCAACATCATGAAGGAAGGCAGCGTCATTGGCGGTTATGCAACGATCCTTAACAAGTATGCGCCACATCCGAATGCCGCGAAGCTTGCCCGAGAATATATTCTGAGTGACGAAGGACAGATCAATCTAGCCAAAGGCTACGCTCGTCCGATTCGCAGCAATGTCAAATTGCCGGAAGATGTCGCCAAGAAGCTGATTCCGAGCGAACAGTATACAAATGCGAAGCCGATCACGGATTTTAAATCATGGGATGAAACAGCCAAGCAATTGCCGCAAATGTGGGAAGAACAAGTTTTGGTTAACATTAAGTAACGAGAAGTGAGGTTTGTCCGAATGAATCATAAAGTTACGCTGTTCGCTGTCATTGCGCTGCTTCCATTTGCTCTGCTGATCGTCGGGTTCGAGCTGCTACCTCTGACTGCTATGATCCGCGACAGCTTTCTTGCTGATGATGGGGTCACATATACGTTCAAACAGTATATTACGGCTTTAACCAATCCTTATTATACAAAAGGAATGCTGAACAGCCTGCTCATTTCTGTATATGCGAGCTGCATCGGTATGGCGATCGCAATCGCCGCCTCCTATTCCATGACGCGAATGCCTGCAAAGATCCAGTCCATGCTGGTGACCTTCTCGAATTTAACGTCTAATTTTTCCGGCGTGCCGCTGGCCTTTGCTTTTATTATTTTGCTCGGTAACAGCGGCGTGTTTACGCTCCTTTTTAAAGAGTGGGGATGGAACATCACGGATTCATTCAATTTATACAGTTGGAGCGGTTTGGTGGCTGTATATGTTTATTTTCAAGTACCTTTAGCTATATTGCTTCTATACCCGGCCTATTCCGGTATTCATAAACATTGGCGTGAATCCGCTTCGTTGCTCGGAGCATCGGCTTTTCAATTTTGGCTGCGAATCGGACTCCCTGTCATGATTCCCAGCATAGTCGGTACATTCAGCATTCTACTTGCCAATGCCATGGGCGCCTATGCAACAGCTTATGCGTTAGTAGGGGGCAGCTATAATTTGCTGCCCATCCGCATCGGCGCGCTCGTAGCGGGGGATGTTGTCACAAGACCTCAACTCGGCAGCGCGCTCGCTGTAATTTTAGGAACGATGATGGTTGTCGCGATGTGGTGTAATGAACGAATGATGCGGCGATTCAGGAGAGACTTGCGATGAAGAAAAAATGGGTGCATATCATTATCATTTCGGTGGTCTTTCTATATCTCTTCTTGCCGCTCGCGGCAACGTTCTTGTATTCGATTGCCAAAGAATGGCATAACACGATTCTGCCGGTATCGTATACGTTCAGTGCGTATGAGAATTTGTACACGGATCCCCGATTTTTACAAGCAGTCGGGCGAACGCTTCTCATCTCTGGTATAACCCTTGTTTTAAGTGTAGTTACGATGGCGACCGCCACTTTTGTCGTATTCATGTATTTGCCTAAAATGGAGCGAGTCCTGCAGGCGCTTGTGATGATCCCCTTCGCCGTTCCTGGTGTGGTTGCTGCCGTAGGGTTGATCAAGGTGTACTCCAGCGGGCCGATCATCTTGTCCGGGACGATCTGGATCTTAATCGGAGCGTATTATGTACTGGTTCTTCCTTATATGTATCAAGGTATCCGAAACAATCTGCGCACGATTGACGCGAAAAGGCTGATGGAAGCCGCTGAGGTGCTTGGCGCGAGCAAAATCAAGGGTTTTGCATTCGTCATCATGCCTAACATGGTAACGGGCATTCTCTTATCCGCTCTATTATCGTTCTCGATCCTGATCGGTGAATTCGTTCTAGCCAATTTTCTAATCGGTGGATACTATGAAACGATTCAAGTTTATTTAATGAGACGTTTGAATGAAAACGGCCACTTAGCTAGCAGTATTGTGATTACGTACTTCCTTACAGTGGCGGCGATTTCTTGGATGATGCTGAGATTAGGCAGGCGTTTTGGGAAGACAGAAGAAATCAAGGAGAAGATATCATGAGCTACGTCCAAATCGATCAGGCGTTTAAGCAATATGCAGATTCTACCGTACTGAAGCAAGTATCTCTACAGATTGAAAAAGGTGAATTGGTTACCCTGCTTGGACCAAGCGGCTGCGGGAAGAGTACGCTGCTCCGTTCCATCGCCGGTCTGGAAAAGCTGGACGGCGGGACGATCAACGTTAACGGGAACGATATTTCCCACCTCCCGCCGCAATTTAGAAATGTGGGCATGGTTTTTCAATCTTATGCGCTGTTCCCTAATATGACCGTCTTCGATAACATTGCCTTCGGTCTTAAAATGCGAAAATGGCCTCGAAAAGAGATTACCGACAAGGTAAAACATATTATCGAGTTAATCCATATGTCCGATAAAGCATCTTCCTATCCGCACCAATTGTCCGGCGGTCAACAGCAGCGTGTAGCGCTTGCGAGAGCGCTTGTTACAGAACCGGACATTCTGCTTTTGGATGAGCCGCTAAGTGCGCTGGATGCCAAAATCAGGAAAAGCCTGCAAATCGAACTGCGAAACATTCAGCGGGAATTGAAAATGACGATGATTTTCGTTACGCATGACCAGGAAGAAGCGATGACGATTTCCGACCGCATTTTTATTATGAATGGCGGGGAAATTGTTCGTCAGGGCAAGCCGGAAGACATTTACGCATCGCCAAAGAATGAGTTCGTCGCTAGATTTATTGGCAGCTATAACGTATTTACGAGTCAGGAACTTAACTGTATGACGGGACATTCTTTCAAATCGGGCAACTATGCCATTCGACCGGAGGTTATGGAACTGCATCCGCATGACTCGTTATCCGAGCAGCAGAAGTCCGGTATGTGGATCTCAGGGATCATCCGCAATATGACCATCCGTGGCAATGTACGGCGTTACACGATCCAGGCACAGGATATAACCTTATGGGTGGACGAACTGAATGTACCTCAAAAAAGCGCTTTGGATGAGGGGTTGTTCATTAAGGTATGGCTCTCGGAAGATGAATGTAACTTACTAGAATAGAAGGTGATTGATATGTCGGTTCTGTCGATAGAACGTAAAAACTTAATTCTTGATCGATTGCAGGCTTACGGGAAAGTGAACGCAGCGGAATTAGCTAAGCTCATTGACGTATCCATGGAAACGATCAGACGTGACCTTGATATGCTGGAGAAGGAAGGATTGCTTAGGCGTGTACATGGCGGCGCCGTCAAAATCAATTATCAGTTGGGAGAACCCCCGTTCTATCAGCGGAAAAGTGTCAGTCTAGAAAGCAAGAAGAAGATAGCCCAGAAAGCCGTTCAACTGGTCAGAGACGGAGACACCATCGTCATGGGGGGAGGGACAACGATCCTGGAGATGGCTCATGCGCTCCGCGGCGTCAATCGAGTAACGATTCTAACCAATTCCGTACCTACGTCACATACGCTCATGGACTCATTAAATCAAGGTTTATTTCACGGAAAAGTGATTTTAATAGGTGGGGAATTGAATGAGGAACAGTATTCGACCTATGGATCTGTTTGTGAGAAAATGCTGGATCTGTTTTGTGTCAATAAAGCTTTTATTTCGCCGGGAGGTCTCTCGCTTGCAGGTGTTATGGAATATTCGCTAGAAGAATCGTCGATATCGGCCAAGATGATTCAGGTCGCAAAGGAGAAAATTATCCTTGCGGATCATTTCAAGATCGGTGCAGAAGCATTGTGCAAATTCGCGCAGCTTGACCAGATAAACGTTATCGTATGTGACCAACAAGCGCCGCAATCGTGGAGCCCTTCCTTGGAGAATGTTGAATGGATTACGGCGGATGAGGAGACAATCAAGTGAAACAGATTAAAGGGATTTTATTTGACAAAGACGGAACTTTAATGGATTTTTACTCCAGTTGGGTCTTGGTGGCCACGCAGCTAGTGGATCGTTTGTTTGAAAAGCTAGAAATCACCTATTGCCCTGAACTGAAGAATGATTTGCTCTTTTCGATCGGTCTTCATGAAAATGAAGTCGATCCCCGTGGATTTCTTGCCAGCGGCACGACACAGGATATGTACGGCGCGTTTGTTAAGGTGCTTATAAACGTGGATGTGAGTCAGGAGAAGCTGAATGGGCTGTTAGATTGGATGACAGAAGAGCTTTTCAGCTTAATCAAAGCCAACCGGGACAATCTAAAGCCGACAGCCGATTTGCCGGGTTTACTTGTGCAGCTCCGCCGGCATGGTATAAAAATAGGCATCGCAACAGCGGATGATAGAGATTCTACGAAGTTCTTTTTGGATAAGATCGGCATTCAAAGTTATTTTGATTTTATCGGCACATCGGATTATTTCGAGAAAAAGCCAAATCCAAGCATGATTCAAGCATTTTGCGAGATTGCGAATATCAGCGCTGAAGAAGTGGCTGTTGCCGGCGATACGGTTGTCGATCTTCAATTTGCAAGAAACGGTTCGGCGGGACTCGCGATCGGTGTTCTCTCCGGTGTCAGCGGAACTAGCCAGCTGAGCGGACTAGCGGATCTCATCATAGATTCAGTCGGGGATATCGTTACGGAGAATGGTGGATTAATTTGGCAGAATAAGGAGGCGTGATCATGAAAATTGGGTTGGAAACGGAAAGTTATCACCTGCAGTTCATTTCAGGCCGCATGGATGTATTTCAATTTATCCGCAAGACAGCCGAATTGGGATTAGACGGGGTCATGCTGAATATTAATCCTTGGCCGGGGCTGCCGGGATGGGGAGTTCTGGAATCATTTGATCCCGAATATTTGGCGAAAGTCAGCAACGAAATCCGGAAATACGGATTTTTTGCTGAAATCGATACGCGAGGAACGGATCCGGGGTATTTAACGCAAGTGATTGAAGCTGCTCATCAAATAGGAGCCGACGTCATTCGGACTTACGTGTGCACGGACGGATTTGATCCGGATCAATTGAGTAGAGCTCCGCAAGACATTGCACAGCTTGTCCCGTTGCTGAAGAAATACAGAATTCGACTGGCTGTGGAGAACCATGAGGAAGAACTTGCGGATGAAGTCATTCAAATTATCAAGAAGGTGAACAGTCCTTGGGTCGGCGCTCACTGCGATATCGGCAACGGGATGATGGCATGGGAAGATCCGGTTGAGGCTGTCAGGGCATTGGCACCATATGCATTTACGACCCATTTTAAAGACCACATCATTATTCATGATGGCGAGGATTACCGCGTATGTGGTGTTCCGGTGGGAACGGGCCATATTGATACGGAAGCATGCTTCAAAATACTTGTTGACCAATCGACCTTAACCCGCATTAATGTGGAGATGTGTTTTCCTTATGCTGTTTCTTTCAAAAGAGAGTCCGGAACAGGGGGAGTATCGCAGGTCGGTGAAGGCGCGTTTAAGGTTGAGCAGCCTCCATATCCATTAAGCCTGATTAAACCGTTGGATTATTACTATCCGCCTGAAGAACTATTGGAGCAAATGATTGAAGATCAAGAGAAGGGTACGGAGCAATCCGTTAAGTATACGTTGTCGTTAAGAGATAAGTATTGTCGATGAAAAAGGGATGGATCTCAAAAATGAACGTTCTTCGCTGCCTGTTAGACCGATTAAGGATCTAGCAGGCTTTTTGCTATGATTCGACTGGTAGGAAGTTCAACGATAAAAATAACAGGATAGTTCATGTTTTATAGAGATAATTCATTTTAACCGCGATTCTAATCCTTTACGATAGAGGTATGAAGTTTTCAAATTATATCGCTGCTAAGAGCGAAAGGAAGAAGGGGAAATCTTGAGCTCAAACACCATTTCTATTGTGATCGTCGGCTATGGCGGCATGGGAAGCTACCATGCGAAACATTTGATTGCTGGAAATCCGCGTCTGAAGGTCACAGGAACGTATGATGTCCTGCCGGAGCGTCAAGCGGCTTCAGAGCAGGATGGATATCCAGCGTATGCAAGCTATGAAGAAGTATTAAACGATGCGGCCGTGGATGTTATTCTGATCGCTACGCCGAATGATGTTCATAAAGAACTGGCTATCGCGGCTATGAAGCACGGCAAACATGTCATCTGTGAGAAGCCTGTCACGATATATGCCGAAGAATTTGAAGAAATGATGGCGGTTTCAGAAGAGACGGGACGCGTACTCATGGTACATCAGAACCGCCGTTGGGACGAGGACTTCCGCATCATTAAAGCCATGTACGATAAGAGAACGATCGGTGATTTGTTCCAGATTGAATCAAGAGTACATGGTGCGAATGGTATTCCTGGGGACTGGCGCCATTTGGAAGCGCATGGCGGCGGGATGCTGCTTGATTGGGGCGTTCATCTACTAGATCAGTTTTTATTCATGATTGATAGCAAAATTACTAGCGTATCGAGTCGCCTCAGCTTTATTCTGGGCGATGAAGTCGATGACGGATTTGATGCCATCCTTGAATTCGAGAATGGTGTAACGGCCATTGTTGAAGTGGGTACGACCAATTTCATTACACTTCCACGCTGGTATGTGAAAGGTACGGAGGGAACGGCCGTCATCGAAGATTGGTCGCTCAAAGGACGTGCTGTCGTTCGCAACAATGAAGTGGGTAAAGTAGAACCGAAGCCGATCCAAGCCGGTGTGGGGCTGACGAAGACGATGGCTCCGCCTTCCGAGGAAGCAACGATCACAACAACCTTGCCAGCAGCCTTTGAGCATGCGAGCAGCTTCTATGATAACTTTGCAGCTGTGGTGCAAGGTACAGCGGAACCGATCGTGAAGAACCACGAAGTACTCCGTGTGCTGAATTTGATTGAGAACATCTTTGAAGCGGGGCGTACCCGTGAAGTGATTAAAGACTTCGATACGTATGTCTCGAACAAATAGCAATCTTTCAAAGCCAGTTAGATCAGATCTTGATCTAACTGGCTTTTTTGGTGTGTCACGCATGGCGATTAACTAGGGGGTGGATGTTCAGTATTATCCACCTCTGGAGGTCAGTTTTGTGCATTTTACTCGTAAAGAGCATGCTCTAGAATAGTTTTTGCAGGATTGATTTTAACAAAATAAGGGTTATAACCAAACTTGTGGAAATGGGGGTAGGTGCGTGTAAACGTAGACGAAGTGATTCCTTCTTGTTGTGCTAATAACGGTATGACTTAAAAAAGGAGCTGAAGAAAATGCGTCGTTTTTCAATATTGGTTCTAATCATGACATTAATGGCCGGTACTTTTAGTTTTCATGTTACTGCTTCTGCTACGGCAGGACAGTACGTTTTTGAAGCTGAAAACATGGCGTTAACGAATTTCACGACAGATACCGTGACATACATGAACTATATCAATCATCAGCCCCTCGAAACGATGACATTTGTTCAAGGCGCAGTAGGTCAGACAAGTTCGGCCAGTACGGTATTTAACGGTACATCCGGTACTTATGATATCATTACGCGTTTTGTCGGGCAGGTCCCGAGTGGAGTCAGTTATACGATCGCAATCAACGGCAGCACCGTTGATCAATGGGGCTCTTCGCAAAGAAACGGCCCAGATTATACAGACCCGCGTAACATCGATAACCATACATCCAGCAAGGTTACACTTAGTTCGGGTGATGTCATCAAGTTGACGGCTGTGTCTACCAGTGAAGCAGCGCGTGTTGACAAGTTGACCGTTCAGACGTATCAAGGGCCGCCTACAAGCACGTTAGCCCTTAATTCTCCGAACGCTGTTCTAAACAACGGTTTTAACTGGGCGAAAAATCGGGCACTTGGCCTCACCTTTTACCCTGGCAACCCGATGCTGGGACACGAGTCTGAATGGTGGCGGCTTACTGACTCTACGCACACCACCCTCACACCCGGCTATTGGGGAGCCTACTTGAACCGTGAAAGCTTTTATAATCGAGATATTTCGCATCAGTCGGATGCAGGGCACTTGCTCGGTTTGGGCGATGAAACCTTTAATATGATGAAGACATTTGCCGGCGATATCACATTACCGGGCCAGAATGGCTGGCCGCTGTGGGCGCATAGTTCCTATGGCATCATGTATTACATGGATGGTACGGGATTTAGAGAATTGCCGTCACCTTTTGATGTCATGCATAAGGCCTATCAACAATATCTTTGGACGGGAGATTCCAAGTGGATCAACGATCCGACCTTGTCTGCTTACTATGATTCTACCGTTGGACCATTCCTCACCGATCATGGTGTCGTCTGGAATGAAGCCAATCCATCCATTGAACAGCCTGTTGTGAAGATGAAGCCAGGTGAATTCACGTCTACTTACTATGAACATACTCCGCAAGATACTGCGAACAGACTTGTTTCTGCCGGCGATTCTCTTGCATTGGAATACCAATCGCTGCTAGCGTATTCGCAAATACTGAAGGCTAAAGGAGATACGGACGGCAGCACGCTCTGGAAAAACCGTGCGGACCGTTTGAAAGCCTATTATGAGGCACACTGGTTTGATGCATCTACCGGTCGGTATATACGAGGGATCGATGGAAGTGGTCGCCCCAAGAGTGACTGGGGTCAGGAGAACAGCTTTTTCATGCCGCTGAAAGGGCTTGGCGACTTTGGTCCACGAACAAATACGTATCTGGATTACATTAGTGCGAACGATGACAGCATGAATGTCGAAGCCACCACCTATCTTCCAGAGATGTACTACAATTACAACAGATATGCAGAGGGCTGGGCCTGGTTAAGCAAAATTTTGACTCAAAAAGATACCTATCCGGAGGTTGCTTTCACCGCGATAAGCAATATCATGGTCGGCATGATGGGCGTTCAGCCGGATGCCCCTGCACACAAAGTGGCTACCGTATCACGTCTTACCGCCGATGTACCATGGGTGGAAGTGAACCATATCAAGGTTGGAGCAAACGATCTCAACATCAAACATAATGGACTTACAAACTCTACATTGACGAACAATTCAGGCGGTGCCATAACGTGGGAAGCTCAATTCTATGGAACCCATGCCACGATTTATGTTAATGGAACCCCATTTACGGCTCAAACGAAATCACTCTACGGTCAAACGATATCCTACGTTGAGGTGCAGGTGAACAACGGGGAAACATATCGTGTCGGACCTCAAATGATAGATTATACACCTCCGACAGCGCCTATCAACTTGAAAGCAAGCAATGTAACCCAAAACAGTGCGCAGCTGAATTGGACGGCATCCACGGACGACGTCGGGGTAACCGGCTATGATATTTACAGCGGCTCAACCGTCATCGGGAGCACAACCTCTACCAACTACACGGTTACAGGTCTTGCTGCGGATGGCGCCTCCTATACCTTCACCGTTAAAGCGAAGGATGCAGCTGGTAATGCGTCTGCTGCCAGCAATGCGGTAGATGTAACGACACCGATTTTGCCGCAGGTTTTTTTGAGCGATCTGAACTGGTTATCAGCAACAGCAGGCTGGGGAACGGTGCAAAAGGATAAGAGCGTGGGGGAAAATACGATCACGCTGAACGGAACTACCTATGCCAAAGGAATTGGAACCCATGCCGCAAGCTGTATTACCTATAACCTAAATGGAAAATATGCAAGATTTACCTCAGACGTTGGGGTTGACGATGAGAGTACGGTCGGTGGTACCGTCGTTTTCCAGGTATGGGGAGACGGCAACAAACTATTTGACAGCCAGACGATGACACCAACAAGCGCAACCCAATCCATTGACATTAGTGTAGCAGGAGTCAACCAATTGCTGCTTACGGTTACCGATGCCGGAGACGGCAATAGTCATGACCATGCTGACTGGGCTAATGCTGAGCTCTTCCGAAATGGCTCCGATACGCAGGCACCGACGGCGCCTACGAATCTTGCTGCAAGTCATATCACTCAGAATAGTGCAGCGCTCAACTGGACAGCATCTAACGATAATGTAGGAGTATCGGGCTATCAGATATACAATGGGAATACGTTAGCTGGTACGTCAACAACGACAAGCTTTCAGGTTATAGGACTTACTGCAGGAACAACTTATAGCTTTACGGTAAAAGCGAAGGATGCGGCTGGTAACTTGTCTGCTGCCAGCAATACGGTAGATATAACCACACAGGGCACGCAGCAGCCAGAAACAGTTTTTTTGAGCGATCTTACCTGGGAATCTGCAACAGCAGGTTGGGGGACGGTACAGAAGGATAAGAGCGTGGATGGAAATACGTTAACCCTGAACGGAACAACCTACGCCAAAGGACTCGGAACCCATGCCGTAAGCAATATTACATACAACCTGAACGGACAATATACAAAATTTCAATCGGATATAGGGGTTGATGATGAGGTTGGAGCGAATGCAACGGTCGTATTTCAGGTATGGGCAGACGGCAGCAAAATATTCGACAGCCAGACGATGAATCCGACAAGTGCGACCCAATCCATCGACGTAAGTGTAGCAGGCGTTAACCAATTGATGCTTACTGTAAGCGATGCGGGAGACGGGATCAACAGCGACCATGCGGATTGGGCCAATGCAAGGCTGCTGAAATAACACACATAGCAACTCGGTCTGAACAAGGAAAAGGTGCTCCCTCTTTGATCGTAAAGAGAGGAGCACCTTTTTAGCTTGAATCTATCCCTTCTTGTGAATGGATTCCCAATATTCAGAAGGGTTTAATCCGGTCCAGTTCCGGAATACACGGCTGAAATAATGCTGATCGGTATAACCGATAATTTCGGATATATCTTTGAAGTCCATATCCGGGTTGTGTTCGATCAATCGCTTGGCCTCTTGAATCCGCAGTGAAATGAGATACTGCAGTGGAGGAATCCCTTTATATTTCTTGAATACCCGAATGATATAGGAGGCGTTAAATTGGAATTTATGTGCCAAATGATCCACATTAATGGCTTTGGTAAAATTCAAACGAATGTAATCCTCCAGCATGGTATACAGTTCCTCAGCCGAATCAAGCTTCCTTTGCGTGGGCAAGTGATGGATGAGCAGCCGTAGAACGTCCTGATATAATTCATCGATATCCTTGGCAGCGGCGACGATATGATAAATGCCTGATTCAATCGCAGCCGTGGTTTGTTTAGGTTGATCATCCTGAGGTTCGAATAGGAGTCTGGCCAGCTGAATCAGTGATCTCTCAAGTTGATCCTGCGTAAATTTTTGTGGCTTCCATGCCTCAAAAAGACGTGAGAGCTCCTGGATAAGCGGATCAAATTTTCTTTGTTCAACAAACCTTTCTATTGTGCTTGTGGTAACCGGATCTAAATGGCTGATCCGTCTCTGCAGTGGCTCTGTGTCGTGAGTTAAAATGATCGATGATTGACAGGGAATAAGACCTTTATTGAGCGATTTTCGAAGTTCCTGAGCAGTTTCCCATAAATTGATAAAGTGGACAGGCTCATTGTGTGTGCAGAGGGTGACGGGAATCCCATGCTGAATAAAGGTGGTAATCCCATTTTGAATCTCAATGGTCCTATTCGTCGTCGCTTCATGAGGGTTCCATGTCATGATGAGAAACTTGACATTACAGCTTTTATCATCGATGACCCACCATTTTGCTGCAGATGCCAGATGCTCATTGATGAACTGTGTCCACTCTACCATGTCCCAGATCCTGTTGATGTGATGCACGTCCATTTCATCCATGGTGTGCCTGTTCAGATTGCCAAGACAGATGAGATACAGCATTAATTTGCTGTTTTCTAAGGTAGAGGGAACAGATAGACTCGGCCCAAGTCCGTTTAAATCTTGCGTAATGATGTTCCTTTCTTGGATCATGTTGCGCTGTTCGAGTTTGATCTTGATCTCATCGAGTGTGTCTTGCAGGCTTTCTCCGGTCATCGGTTTCAGAAGATAATCAAATACACCAAGCTTTAGCGCCTGCTGCGCAAAGCTGAAATTATCGAAGCCGCTCAGTATAACGATATGGACTTCGGGAAAGAGCTTTTTCACCTGACGCGTTAATTCAATCCCATCCATCAGCGGCATTTTCACATCGGTAAACAGGACATCCGGTTGATAGGTTTTCACAAGCTCCAGCGCGTCTTCCCCGTTCATCGCTGTGGCGACGACTTGGAAGCTGGGGTCGATCTGTTCTATTTTTTCCGCAATGTGCTCCAGAATAATGGGTTCGTCTTCAGCAATCAAGACTTTGAATGCGTGATCTCTCGGCATTGACATCCTCCTCTGAACAGGGTCCTCCAATCCGTACCATTGCACCTTCGGAAGTGTTCAATAATTGAAAGACGGCTTGGTCATTATAAAATAACTTTAATCGATGATTTATGTTCAATAGTCCGATATGAGGGTCATGGTCTTCCTTGGGTTGTTCAAAATGTTCAATTTTTGCAGCAATATCCGTTAACATCTGCTCATCAAAGCCGATCCCGTTATCCGTAATTACGATCTCCCACCCGACATCACTCATTTTCCCTTCAATGTGAATGTGCCAAGGGGGTCTTTTGTTAAAAGCATGTTTAAAACAGTTTTCAACAAGGGGTTGGATGATGAGTCTTGGAACGCGGATCCGATTCATCTCCATGGGGACATCGATGCTGCAGGTAAAATGATTGGAATGGCGGGTCTTCATTAAGTTCAGGTACTTCCGGGTATAGTCCATTTCCTGCGCAATCGTGACAGGAGCCGATCCCTCAACCGCAATGTATCTTAGCATGCCAGAAAGATCGCTGCACATCTTTACAATTTCCTGTTGGTGATTGTTGTCTGCTTTGATGCTGATGACGGTCAGCGTATTATATAGAAAATGCGGATTCATCTGAGCCTGCAGGGCCAGCATTCGCGCCTTAATCTCCTGGGATCTCGCCTCTACGGCTTCCTGCAATGACGTTTCGAGTCTTTCGCACATCTGTACAAAAGCCGATTTTAGCTCCTCAAGCTCATTCAGATGAGAGGGAGTGTCCGGCATTTTTTGGGGCGGGAGCGTCTGCAGATTCAAGCTAGCAATCGATTTTCGAATGGCTTTGAGGGGAGTCGTCAGTCCTCTGGACACATAATAGGTCAACATCATCGTAAGCAGTAGTGCGGCAATGCCAATCAGAATGATTTGATTGCGAAATGCTTGTATAGGCTGTAATAAAGCGATTTCAGATTCGACGAGCAGCACCGTCAAGCCGCTGAATTCGGATCGTGAGTAAGCGACAATTTCGGAAGATGGAGTGGATGATGTGTCGTGAATCATTGATAGAGATGAAGGTTTCAAGATCCCGCTTGAATTTGCAAGTTTGCTGACCTCTTTCCAATGGGTCTCGGTTGGAAGCAGCGAACCTTCAAATGGATAAATCAAAGCGCCATGCTTGTCATACACATATACCTTGGTCGAAGGAGGAGTTTCTTCCCCAGGAATCGCAATTGACCGGTTGACAATATTTTCGAAAATGCGGTAGTCCTGCTGAACCTCTACAATGCTGTCAAGCGGTTCGCCCAAAACCTCGGTAAAGGCCCTGTTGAGGGACAAGACCGTTGTGTTCGTATGATCCCAATCGTTCTTGCGCGGAGGAATGATGGCCCTGCGTCCATCCTCAACCAGCGTGTCATGAATCCAGGCTCTGGTTATGAATGTTTCGGGAGATAACTGCAATACATCGAAGTTTTTGCCAAATTCTATGAATCTTCCATTTATGCCAAAGATATGAATTTGATAGAACTGGAACGGATAACCGGTAATTGAAAATAAGGTATTATTGAGATTCCTTCTGTTATAGAGCTCTTTGGAGGGATTATCTGCGTTTTCAAAAAAATAGGTTCGTAGATTGTCGGATGTAATGATTCGCCCGGCAATCGCATCCATGCTGCGAAGCTCAGCATCAAATTTATCGGAGATGTTCAGGGACAGCTGATGAATGGATTCCGAAGCTTTTTGCTCTAAAGTTCGGGAAACATACAAATAAAAAGAAGCCGAAAAAATGACGATGATGAATGTAATAAGGCCAGCATATACCAAAAACAGCTTGGCTTGCACCGTTTTGATTCGATTCATTCGTCTAATCCTCCCATCATGCAAACGCAGTGGTCAATTTTATCCACATCATGCAGTCACTATTCTTCATTCCCTTTCACGCTATCCATGATTAATAATAAGAATGTACCGTACAACAACACAATAATAAATAAAGGGAGGTTTGTAAATGCACCGTTTGAAACCGCTTAAATTATTCACTGTAACCCTCGTGGCACTCCTCAGTATTTCCGGATTAATAGGGTGTTCCACGCAAAAGGATCAGCCAACCGGGGGAGACAACAAAGAACAGGCTGCTGCTCCTAAGAAAGATATTACGATTACGTTCGTAGGTTCACAAAACTGGTTGAACAAGGGCTCCAAAATCGATTCAGAACTTAATGAAGCATTTACACAGGAAACGGGAATTAAAGTGGACATGCAAGTCATTCCAGATGATCAGTATGCGAATGTTCTCAAAACGAAGCTTGCATCGGGTGAAGCACCGGATATTTTCATGGTTAGTGCTGGAGTTGGTGCCCAAAAGTTCCTTCCGGACAAATATTTCGCGGATCTATCGAATGAGAAGTGGGTATCTCGCTATGTGCCATATGCCAAAGCGGGCAGCACCATCGACGGCAAGGTCATGGGCTTCATGACCTGGTCCGTAGACGGATGGGGAATGCTTTACAACACGAAAATATTTGAAAAAAATAATTTGACAGTGCCTAAAACATTTGATGAATTTACGAAAACGTTGGATACATTGAAGGCAAATAACATTACGCCTGTCTATGAAGTAGGTAAAGAAGCTTGGCATTGGGGCATTTGGTTATCGCAAATGGGACCAATTGCCGAGAAAAACAATCCTGGTCTGTATGAGAAATTAAATTCGAATCAGATCAAGTATGCAGATGTTAAGGAATTTGAAACTTTCCTGACTCAATTTAAAGAGATGTATGACAAAGGTTATTTTGGTAAGAATCCGATATCGAACACGTGGGATTCCGGCTATGAAGCGATGGGTAAAGAGCAGGCGGCTTCATTCCTGGGCTATACTTCTTATCAGAATGAGGTAGCTGGTAAATTTGCAGACTCGGGCGCAAATGATTGGAAAATGTTTCCAATCCCTATGGCGGGAAATAACGTGTTCTCACATTCTGCCGGCGGTAACATGCGTGTAGCGTACAAAGATTCGAAGAACCTGGATAGTGTAAAAGCATTTTTTGATTTCTTGGCTAGACCTGATAATTTGAAGAAGTATTACGAAGCTCGCCCTGATATTCAGCCTGCGCCTTCTTTCACGGATGTGCCGGCCAAGCCGACAGCGAGCGGAAAATCGCTCCTTGAAAATGCACCTGGCGGGGATGGAATGGATATGGAATACGGCGTGCTGTATTGGGACAATACGACAGTCGGCAAATACATTCAGGATATGATGCTGGGAGGATTAACGCCTAAGCAAGTATTGGAATCTATTGATAAAGACCGAGCAAAATTGTTTAGTGCGACAGCCAAGTAATGAAATAGATAAAGGCGAAGATGTCCGGCTTATGAAACTGGGCATCCTTCGCCTGTACAAAATATAAGAATTATAAGTTTTGTTAATGACTTATTTACTCTTATATTTCTCGCTTAAACGCTTTGTGTCCTTGAAAGGACGCCGTAGGGTTTATGCTTGGATGGTGGGCATAAGTTTCGGAGAGGGGAACCCATATGTATGCATCAAAACTGTATTCGTGGAAATTTATCGTTCCTGCATTTTTGTTATTTTTTGTATTATTTCTAGTTCCCAATCTTATGGGATTCTATTATTCGCTGACGAACTGGAATGCCATGAGCGATCAAGTGAAATTTATAGGTCTGGACAATTTCATAGAGGTTTTTACGGATAAGTCGAACTTTAGGTTCATTTATAACACGCTTATGTTTGCTATTGTCACATCGATTTTAAAAGCGGTTATCGGATTAGGACTGGCATTGATGCTGAACGAAGGCGTGAAATCCAAAAATTATTTAAGAACGATCTTCTTCATGCCCGTCGTGATTTCTAATTTAATTGTGGGGCTTATTTTTCAACAAATCTATAACCCCGACACCGGCATTCTAAATGGATTTCTAGAAGCGATTGGCCTTGGCGCGTTCAGTCAGTCCTGGATCGGCGATCCCAAGCTTGCGATCTGGTCCAGTATGGGCGTTGAGATCTGGAAAGCGTCTGGCTTTAATATGGTCATTTTTCTGGCAGGTTTACAGATGGTGCCTAAAGATATGTACGAAGCAGCTGATATGGATGGCGCTAATTATTGGAATAAACTGATTAAAGTCACTATACCTTTCTTAATCCCCTCCATCACCATCAATATGATGCTGAATGTGATCTCGGGTTTAAAGGTGTTCGATGTTATTTTCGCTTTAACCAATGGCGGTCCGGGAAGGGCTTCTGAAGTCATTAACTTAACGATATTCAACCAATTTGGGTTAGGAACCTACGGATATGGCACTGCGCTGGGCGTCATTTTATTTTTGTTCTTGGCGGTCATTTCTATTGGCCTGGTAAAAATATTTACACGACCTGAGGTGAGCGGGAGATGACGAGAAGAACTGCGACGATCAACGGCTTGAAAGAGATTAGCATGTGGATTTTAAGTCTAGTGATCCTTGTTCCTATCGCTATGCTGCTTTTGAACTCCGTAAAAAATGTGACGGAATCGGCTGCGATGAGCTTAAAGCTGCCTACCTCATTTCATTTTGATAACTTTATAACTGTGTTTAAGGATGGGAAAATATTCAGCTCGTTTGGTAACAGCTTGCTGATTTCTTCCGTTACATCGGTGATTACGATCATTACTTCTTCGATGGCAGCCTTCGTCATGACCAGAAATCGAACGAGACTGTATCGATATGTATATATCCTTTTTCTCATAGGCTTAATTGTGCCGATGAACTATATTACCACCATGAAAGTACTGCAGATGCTTCATATGATTAATACGTTTACAGGCATCATCCTGCTGTATTCGGCGACGTTCATTCCCTTTACCGTATTCCTGTTTTACGGCTTTGTCGGAGGAATCCCGAAAGAACTCGATGAATCGGCGGTGATTGACGGCTGCGGAGGGAGCGGTCTGTTTTTCCGGGTCATTTTCCCGCTGATGAAACCTGTGTCGGTGACAGCGCTGATTATTAACTTTTTGAACTGCTGGAATGACTTTGTGCTTCCCCTTTATTTTTTGAATTCTTCAAGCAAATGGGGAATGATCATGACCATGTATAATTACTTCAGTCAATATATTAGTTCGTGGAATCTAGTATCCGCAGCGATGCTGATCAACTTGGTTCCCATTCTGACGGTTTATGTGCTAGGCCAGAAATATATCATTTCGGGGATGACAGCGGGAGCTGTGAAAGGGTAATGTATTGGAAAAAGGGGGACTGAGGATGTCAATATTCACCATACCTGAGCGAAAAGCTTGGGTCCTACGGACAAACCATGCCGATTATGCCATCGGTGTCGATGAAAGCGGAGCGCTTCAGCATCTATATTGGGGCGAGCCATTGAACTTGCTGGACGAGTATCCGAGCACGGCAGGTCAGCATGCCTGGATCTGGGAGCCGGAGGAAGGCAACAGCAGGGAAGAATGTATGCCGTGGGGCAAACGAAGCTTTGCAGAGCCAGGCTTAAAGGTCGAATTTGCAGATCGAACGCGGGATCTCGTCCTCACGTTTGACGGGGCCGGCATCGAAGGGGATACACTGCGAATTGCCTTGAAAGATGTTCTAAAGTCATTGCAAGTCACGGTCAGTTACCGCATCTATGACGAGTTTGATGTGATTGAGCGATCGGTGGAAGTGACGAATACAGGCGAGGGCCCGGTGAATATCGAGCAGGTGATGAGCGCGATTTGGCATCTTCCTGTGTATCCATCCTATAGGATAACGTATCTGACAGGTCATTGGGGGGCGGAGACGCAGCTTCGCCGGGAAATGCTTCAAGAGGGGAAAAAAGTAATTGAAGCCCGCAGAGGCATTACGGGACATAACAATAATCCGTTTTTTGCCGTTGATTTTGGCGACACGACGGAAGAATACGGTCTTGTGTATTTTGGAGGACTTGCCTTTAGTGGCCATTGGAAGATTGTCGCTGAGCGAACACCGTATCAAACGCTGCAGATCGCGGCGGGTATTCATGACTTTGATTTTCGCTGGCTGCTGGAAGCGGGCGAAACCTTCGTATCACCCGTGAGCGTGGGCGGGTTCACCACCAAAGGGTTCGGTGATGCGAGCCACAAGCTGCATGGCTATCAGCAAAAGCACGTTTTACGCAACAGCGGGCAGCTTCGCAAAGTTCTATATAACTCCTGGGAAGCGACTAGTTTTGATGTGAACGAAGAGAACCAGAAGCAGCTTGCGGAAAAGGCTGCGCGGCTTGGCGTTGAACGCTTCGTTGTCGATGACGGCTGGTTCGGTAAGCGCAATGATGACAAGGCTGGTTTAGGGGACTGGTATGTGAACAAGACCAAGTTTCCGAACGGGCTGCAGCCGCTCATTGACGATGTCACGTCGCTTGGCATGGACTTCGGCATCTGGGTCGAGCCTGAAATGGTGAATCCGGACAGCGACCTGTACAGGCAGCATCCGGATTGGGTCTATCACTTCACGGATCGTCCGCGTACGGAGGGCAGAAATCAGCTTGTTCTCAATTTAGCCCGCGAAGATGTGCAGGCATTTGTCTATAACGCGGTTGATGAATTGCTGTCTACACATGCCATTTCGTTCATCAAATGGGATATGAATCGCTACTTTAGCGAGCCGGGTTGGCCGGGCGCGCCAGATGGCCGCGATCGTGAGATCTGGGTACGACATGTGAACGCGCTTTATGATATTTGGCGGCGGCTGCAGGAAAAGCACCCTCATGTGCAGTTTGAGTCATGCGCTGGAGGCGGCGGACGCGTAGACATGGGGATTATGCGGTTCGCGGATCAGTTCTGGACCAGTGACAACACCGATGCGCTTGACCGGCTGCGGATTCAATGGGGATACTCGCACGCGTATACGGCGAAGTCGATGGTATGCTGGGTGACCGAACCGGTGAACTACATGAATGGACGCCGAATTCCTCTTAAGTTCCGTTTTCATTGTGCCATGATGGGAACGCTGGGCATCGGCATGAACTTGAACCATCTGACCGAACAGGACATGGTAGAGGCCGCAGGTTATATCGCGCAGTATAAAGCCATACGGCCTATCGTTCAGGAAGGGCTCTGCTATCGGCTTTCCCCGCCAGAGCAGTCGGATCTTACTTTGGTGCAGTACGTAGGGAGGGATGGGCAGGAAGCGGTCGTGTTCGTGTTCCGGCATGCACAGCAATTCGGACATCCCGCTCTTCCCGTGAGACTGCGCGGACTGGAGCCGTTCATACCGTATCGAAATGAAGAAACGGGCGAAGTCCGAAGCGGGCAAGGCTGGATGTCGCGAGGTATACTTCTAAGCTTAACAGGAGACTATGATAGTGCGATGATCAGACTGGTCCAAGTACAGGACTAGAAAGCCCGGATAATAACACAATTTCAGATACGCCCTGATGGATTCGATGCTCTGAACCAACAGGGTTTTTCGTTATTTTAGAAAAAAGATGTCGATTAGCGATGAATAATAATTTATGATCCATATAGAGGGTAGAAAATTTAAGAACAGGGTGGGTACCATGACGAATCTGAATGAGCAAATTACGCAGCTGCTGCAGCAAGAGCTTGTCATTGCGCTAGGATGTACCGAGCCGGTTGCGATTGCATGGGCGGCGTCCGTCGCGAGAAGTCATGTGCACGGTGAAATGACGCATATGGATGTGACGATCAGCTCGAATGTGATGAAGAATGCGATGGCCGTTGGGATTCCTGGTATGAAGCAGACGGGAATTGATTTCGTCGCGGCGTTGGGAGCCATCGCAGGGGATCCGAATCGCAAGCTCGAAGTGCTGACGGGTGTTCCTGCTGAGGCAGAGGGTAAGGCTGAAGCCTTCATCGCAGCCAATAAAGTACAAATAAAGCTAACGGATTCGCCGAAAAAATTGTATATCGAGCTATGCGTGCATAGTGCGACTGAACAAGCCAAAGTCATCATCGAAGATGTGCATACGAATATTACGCGTATAGAAGTCGGGGATGATTTGATTTTCGCTAAAGCATGTGAATACTATCATGAACAAGAAGATCAAGAATCCGATCTATACAGCCAGTTGAGCCTTGAGCGGATTTATCAATATATTCAGGACATATCTCTTGACGATCTGGAGCTGGTAAAAGAAAGTATTACGTTAAACCGAGCGATTTGCATGGAGGGACTGAAGGAGAGCTACGGTCTCCAAGTCGGGAAGATTCTCAAAGAGAACGTAACCAAAGGGCTACTATCGGATGATGTGATTACGCATGCGATGGCGCTCACCTCAGCAGGATCGGATGCACGAATGGCTGGCGTCATGATGCCGGTGATGTCCAACTCGGGGAGCGGGAATCAAGGGATTGCCGTCACGATGCCAGTCGTCGCTGTCGCTGAGAAAATAAAAGCCAGTGAAGAAAAAATGATTCGCGCGGTAGCTTTTAGCCACCTGCTCGCGATCTGGATCAAATCCAAATTTGGGCGCCTATCTGCACTGTGCGGTGTGACGGTGGCAGGAGCGAGTGCGGCGGCAGCCATAACGTATTTGCTGGGCGGTGATGTGAATCAAATGTCATTTGCGATGCAGAACGTAATTGGCAATGTCACCGGGATGCTGTGTGATGGCGCGAAGGCAGGCTGTGCCATGAAAGTATCGACTTGTACGGGAGCAGCGGTACAATCCGCATTACTCGCGACGTCTGGCATGAGGGTTCCTGGAACGAACGGGATCATTGGTGAGGGATTGGACGAGAGTATCGATAACTTCTGTCGACTTGGGAATGAAGGCTCCTTGAAGATGGATGAACTCATACTAGACATGATGCTGAATAAACGCAAAGAAGATAATGAATAAGCGAAAGATCGCCTTGATCTTGTTCGATGTTGATCTGAAATAGAAGTTCGAATAGGAATCCTGAAGGGTCAACATTGTTGATTCTTTCAGGATTTTTAGGTATACGGATAGTCCAAATATTCGGACAAAAAAGGGATTGGTTTGCCAGGGGAATTGTGGTAAAGTCAGTGGGTTGATGTCGGATTTTACCGAAATCACCAATCGTTCAATAGGGGAAATCTTATGGAGAAATTAACGCAGACATATAGTGTGGCGCTTGTTATTGTATCTTATTTGATTGCGGTCATAGCATCTTACACGGCACTCGATTTAGGGCGGCATGTGAATGATGCGCGCGGGAAAAGCCGCTTGTTCTGGTTGATCGGCGGTGCTTGCTCCATGGGGCTCGGCATCTGGTCAATGCATTTCATTGCTATGCTGGCGATGCATCTGCCAATCGAGGTTCATTATGACGTGATGAAAGTCTTCATCTCGATTATATATGCGATCGTTGCTTCCGGTATTGCCTTATATGTCGTGACAGGTAAGCGGCTTACGATAGGCCGTCTGACGATAGGTTCCTTGTTCATGGGGGCAGGGATTGCGTCGATGCATTATTCGGGAATGGCCGCGATGGACATGCCTGCCACGATCCACTATAACAAATTCTGGTTCGTGGTCTCGATTCTGATGGCGATTCTGGTATCGACTGTTGCCTTGCTAATTACATTCAAGCTGCGCACAGCGCGCAGTAATCTCATGGGCACGCTCATTAAGCTGCTAAGCGGATGTGTCATGGGGGCGGCCGTTGCAGGTATGCACTATACGGGCATGTATGCGACGACCTTTGTCTCGCATCATGACCATATTGATCATTCATCGATGTCGATGAATTTTACGCTTATGGGCTATGT
Source organism: Paenibacillus terrigena DSM 21567 (assembly GCF_000374845.1). Taxonomy (GTDB): domain Bacteria; phylum Bacillota; class Bacilli; order Paenibacillales; family Paenibacillaceae; genus Paenibacillus_K; species Paenibacillus_K terrigena. The sequence goes on from NZ_KB895412.1 coordinate 750,055, forward strand.
GATCGGTATTGTGACGTTAATCATTCTGAGTGCGACGTTAGTTACGGCGTACCTCGATCAAGTATTGACGGCGAAGACGAGAAAAGTGATGGAGAGCGATGAGCGGTATCGTTCTTTATTTGAACATAATTTAGACGGGGTCATGTCCTTTACGAAGGATGGTGGGTTCGTGAATATGAATCCAAGGGCCACTGTCATAACAGGTGAGCAGAAGATCTCGTTCACTGCGTTCTTATCAATGTGCCGCCCGGAAGATGTAGCGGGTTTGGAACGTTGTTATGAGCGGACTCTTCAAGGTGAAGCACAGAAGTGTCAAGCGGTGATGACGAATCGCCATGGGGACACATTAGACCTGAGCATAACGCCCGTTCCTGTATTTCTCCATGAAGAGATTGCAGGCGTGTTCATGATCGTTCGGGACATCACGAAGCGGAAGCAGACCGAACGCGAGCTGCAGGAATCGGAAGAGAAATTGCGCTCCGTCATTCAATCGGCCACAGATGCGATTATCATATCTGATGATCGCTCCATGATCATCTCGTGGAATAAAGGCGCCGAGACCATGTTCGGGTATCAGGAGCATGAAGTGTTAGGTAAGCCACTATCCACAGTCATTCCAGAAGGATTCGGCTCCGCGCATGAGAGTAGTGTCGAACGATTCGTCCACACGGAGATTCCAAAGGTCACTGGAGCAACGGTTGAATTAGTTGGATTACGGAAGGATGGTACGGAGTTCCCGCTCGAGCTCTCCCTTGCCTCGTGGAAGACGGGGGATCAAATATTCTTTACGAACATTATCCGAGATATCACCGAACGGAAATTAGCGGAACAGAAAATCAACCATATGGTCTATCACGATTCACTAACAGGATTGCCGAACCGTAGATATTTCGAAGAGAAGCTCCAGAAGGCGGTTGCTACGGCAATGGAAGAGCAGCGGGAAGCTTTCGTGATGTTCCTGGATTTAGACGGGTTCAAGCTGGTGAATGATTCGCTCGGACATGACTTCGGCGATTTGCTGCTGAAGGAGGTCGCGGGCCGAATCCTTCAGTGTGTGGAAGGGAATGGCGTCGTATCCAGGCTTGGGGGCGATGAGTTTACGATTATTCTTGAAGATATTACAGAGCAGGAAGCCCTTCACATCGCCGATCAGATCATTCATTTGATCGAAATGCCGATTCTTATCGATGGGCATGAGCTCTATGTCACGACGAGTATCGGAATCTCGCGTTATCCCGATGACGGAGCCGATTCGCGAACGCTTATGAAGCGTGCAGACACGGCGATGTATTCGGCCAAAGAGCAAGGAAAGAACAATTATCGGATCTATGCGCCGGCGATGCAGCTGGTAACCGATCAGAAAATATTCCTTCAGAACGAATTGAATCGTGCGTTAGAGAATAAGGAGCTAATCCTCTACTATCAACCGCAGATTAGTATGAAGGACGGATCGATTGCAGGGATGGAGGCGCTTATCCGTTGGAATCATCCGACGAAAGGCATCATCCCGCCGGATCAATTTATTGCACATGCCGAAGAGACGGGGTTAATCGTTCCCATTGGGGAATGGGTGCTGCGGACCGCTTGCAGACAGAATAAAGAATGGCAGGTTCAAGGGTTCCCGCCGATGCGTGTCGCTGTGAATCTATCCGCCCGTCAGTTCTTGAAGAAGAACCTGGTGCAATTCGTGGAGAATGTTCTTGAAGAAACTGGACTTGCGCCGGATTATTTGGAGCTTGAGATCACGGAAGGTACGATGCTGGATGTTCAGCGTTCAACCGATGCGCTGGAGAAGCTCAAGAAACTGGGCGTCCATATCGCCATTGATGATTTTGGAACCGGGTATAGTTCATTATCTTATCTAACGAATTTCCCATTGGATAAGCTAAAAATTGATCAGTCCTTTATTCGCGATATGCCGACGAACCTGAATAATAAAGCGATCGTCTCGACGATTATTTCGATGGCTCGCCATTTGAATTTACAGGTCATAGCGGAAGGCGTTGAGACGGAGGAGCAGCTGCATTTCTTGCGCGATGAAATTTGTGATGAAGTCCAAGGGTACCTATTCAGCAAGCCTTTGTCAGTTGAGGAAATGGAACAGTATTTCATTAGAAGTATGGTTGAGGTCAGATGAGGCCATGATCCTTGCTCATCATGACAATAGGGAGACCCTCCGAATGCGGAGCGGTCTCCCTTTTCGATTTATGCGATGAAGAATGGCAAGGATTTTAGCCCGAAGATCATCGTGCTATCCGCTCGTTCTAACGTCATACGCTGATCACGTCGGAAATTCGGGAAGCGTTCGAAGAGGATTCGCAGCGCGATTCTAGCTTCCAGTCTGGCTAGCTGCGCACCTAGGCAGAAATGGATGCCGTGCCCGAAGGCCAAGTGTGGATTAGGGCTACGATGAATGTTAAATGTATTCGGTGATTCGAAGACGTCTGGATCATGGTTCGCCGATCCGATCCAGATGTTGATCTGTTGACCCGGGAGCAGTGAATGCCCGCGCAGCTCTGTTGCTTGCTTCACTTTACGGCTCGTGACTTGAACCGGTGAGCAGTAGCGAAGCACCTCTTCGATCGCTTGCGGGAAGAGGGTAGGGTCCGCCATCAGCTGATCCCGCGCGTCTCGTTCACTATCGAAGCAGAGCATCGACGAAGAGATCAAGTTGGTCGTCGTCTCATTTCCTGCCACGAGCAGCAGCACGCAGAATCCAATGATCTCAAGGTCAGTCAGCTGTTCGCCATCGACATGGGTATGAACGAGGCTGCTAATGAGGTCTTGCTGTGGTGCTGTACGCCGATCATTGGCAATGGCGGTGAAATATTCACTCATCTCTTGTTGGCATGCTACGAAGGCCTCGTAGTCGTTTCCGACAAGTGCGATGGACCATTCCCTGAACTGTAACCGATCCGCAGCGGGTATCCCGAGCATTTCGGCGATAACAATCATCGGGAGCGGACTTGCGAAGTCATGGACGACATCCATGCTGCCGCGCTGCTCGATCTGATCGCATAACTCATGGGAGATAGCAGTGATTTTAGGACCTAGAGCTTCGATGACCTGCGGGGTAAAAGCCCGCGAGACGAGCATGCGAAGCTGCCTATGCTTCGGTGGATCAAGGAAGAGAATGCTGGCATCGATCGGCTCTCTTACGGTGTCGTTCAACTGAGAGGAGAAGACTTCATGATTCGTGAACATGGCTTTGATATCCTCATACCGAAATGCATCCCAGTTATTGTACTCCTCGTTGAAGGATACGGGCGTATTCGACCGCATTTGCTCGAACCAAGATAACGGGATTAATTCATTGTTTGCCTTTAACCATTCCATAGTATTCACCAGCGCCTTCTGATCAGAATAGGGGTTTACGTTGTGGTCAGGAATAAGCCTGTCGTCATCGTCGTGTACATAAACTGCTCCAGCTGTTCCCGGGTTAATTCATCCTGATGATTCATGTAATACCTGCATCCACTGTCGATCATGCCAATCAGCGCGGATGCAGCGAGCCTGCAGTTCCCATCACGCATGACACCGGAGCGTTGAGATTGTTCCAGGCTATCGGCGACGAAATAAATGTAATCCAGCCGCATCTTCCGCACTTCCTCCAGTACCTCCGGATCGAGCCCATTGGATAATTCGTTGAATACGATGTGGGCGAAGCCGCTCGACTCTAAGAAAATATCGAGATTATGCTTAATGATCCGCATGATTTGTTCCTCGAGGGGGAGGTCCGCATAGAGATCCGCATGGACACGATCCATTAGTTCCGTCAATCCATCGGCGACGATCGTCTTGAACAATTCGGATTTACTCTTGAAATGATAGTACAGGGTTCCCTTCGCGACATTCGCCCGTAGAGCGATTTCATCCATACTTGCGCGGTGGAACCCGTGTTCAGAGAATACAGCTTCTGCTGCTTGAATAATTTTGATTCTACTCATGGGTTGGTAGCCTCTCTACGTGTCTTGATTAAGTTGAACTGACTAGTCAGTTCAATGATATCTCATTGGAAAATTATAGTCAATCCATCCTGCCAGACGCTAGAAAAATTTTAAAAAAGGAGTATAGTTATGGAGGTACAACAGAGAGAAAGAAGGCGCATCACGTGGCTCACACGAAAGCATCAACAAAAACAATTCTATCGATTGCATTTCTAGTCTTGATCTGGGGGTTATCGTGGTCCATCTATAAAGTAACGCTGCACTATACGCCGCCGATTTTATTCGCAGGGATGCGTTCATTCCTAGGGGGATTGTTACTGACTCTTTTCTTACTGCCGACGTGGAAAAAATTGAAGTGGCGTGAGAACTGGTTCCGGTACGTCATTTCAGGGCTACTAAATGCTGCATTTTTCTACGGGCTGCAGACGGTGGGGCTCATCTACTTGCCGGGTGGTTTATTCTCCGTGCTCGTCTATTTTCAGCCGGTATTGATAGGTCTCTTCGCATGGATGTGGCTGGGTGAGCGGATGACATTCGTCAAAGTCGCAGGGCTTCTGATCGGATTTATCGGGATCTTGGCCGTGAGCTCAGGCAGCTTCACAGGACAAGTCTCCTTCGTGGGCGTAGCCTTGGCTTTATTAGCTGCAATCAGTTGGGCGCTCGGCGTGATCTACGTCAAGAAAGAGAGCGGGAAGGTCGATTCCATGTGGATGGTCGCTTTTCAATTTATGATCGGTGGGGGCCTATTAACGGCGCTCGGTACGGGGGTTGAAAGCTGGTCTAGTATCACATGGAACGGAACCTATCTCATAGGATTGGGGTTCGGCGCGACCCTTGGGATTCCGATCGCTTTTGTAATCTATTTTCATCTGATGAATACGGGAGAGGCGAGCAAGGTCGCATCTTTTACGTTCCTGGTTCCACTCATTGCGGTCCTTACGGGAACGGTGTTCTTGCATGAACCTTTTACCTACTCCTTACTGCTAGGTTTGGTCTTGATTGTCATCAGCATTTATTGTGTGAATTATTCGAGTAAGAAGAAGGAGATTGCGTTACTAGAGTAACGATTGGAGGTCATGGTCACGATGAATTTTATCGAGAAAAAGCTTGCTGAATTGCATCAATACATGCCGGATCAGACGGCACCAGAGGATCTGGATTCATTCTGGGAACGTACCTTACACTTCGCCTCACAGAAACCGTTGAATGATCGCCGGGAGCAGGTAACTTGCCTCTCCCCATATATGACAACATACAAGGTCACTTACGAAGGCTATGATCAGACACCGATTCACGGGTGGTACATCCTGCCGAACTTCGTTGGAGTAGACGCACGGGACCTTCCTTGTGTCGTACATTATCACGGTTATCATGGAAGTAAATCCGTACCCGAGAACTATGCGAACTGGCTGATGATGGGCTTTGCCGTCTTTGCGATAGATGTGCGTGGGCAAGGCGGCGAGACAGGGAACCTGCTGCCGCAGTCGTATGGCATGACCAAAGGATGGATTACACAGGGACTTCTCGCTCCCGAACAGAGCTATTACCAAGCGATTACCGTCGATGCGCTTCAGGCGCTCACATGGGCTAAGCAGCAGCCGGAAGTCGATGCTTCACGCATTGTTGTCGCGGGGGCAAGTCAGGGCGGAGGACTCGCGCTGATCACGTCGGCACTAAGTGATATCCCATGCAAAGTCATCGCAGATATTCCGAACATGTGCCATATGGATTTTGGCATTTTCAATTCTGTCGGTTCGCTGTCAGAGGCGGCATCCTTTGTCATGACTTACCCTGAACATTTGCAGGAAGTCATGCGGACGCTCAGTTATTTCGACATTCTCAATCTGACGGATCGTCTCACGAAGCCGATCTTCATGTCGGTTGGATTGAAAGATCCGATCTGCCAGCCCGAGACCGTCTTCGCGGTCTATAACCGAATAACATCGCCGAAGGAAATGCATGTCTATCCATTTAACGGTCATCATACGAGCGGCGATCATTTCGGCAAAATCATTCGTTTCTTACGCGGTTAATCATCTCTTGCACTTCTTTATGCGAAAGCTTGCTGATTCCCTCCAAGGGGAATCCCAGCAGGCTTTTTTTATGGCGGCGATGCATCCATTGAGATCCTCAAATGATATAAAGGGATTTCGATGGTATCGAATCATGTGCTCTAGAGTACCGAACACAGCAAGAAATCAATTATGAAACGAGGATCATAGGGGCATTGGAGCATGTAAGCGTGGCCGACAGCAGAGCTAGAATGGGAGCGGGATGAAGGGGTAACGCAGCGTGATTCTAGTTACTCCTCATGTGGAGCTCTCTAACGAACCATAATGTTCTTATATCAGCGAAAATGAAGCTAAATCAAATCTAACGAACTCAATAAGCGCTATTCAGTTTTCCAAGGACGAAATAATCCCTTTTTGCAAGGAATAACGCTTCTGAGATTCGTTAGAATGATAGATCACGCGATTTATACCTAATAAGACTTGTACGGTTCGTTAACCCTAGCTCAGATGTTAAGAATCACTCCGATGCATTCCGCGTCATCGTCACCAGCCCCCACAGTCGTTATTTATGCTCTTTAGTGTCCCCTTCAGATCGGATAAAGAAATAGATAAAAATTGCCCTAATACACCATAAAATATGGATATTGTGTGTAGAAGGTTCTTTTCTATAATAACAATTGTAAACGCTTTCTAATTATCTGTTGAGAGGGGATCAACAATGAAGAAGAACATGATGCGATTGTTGTCTATCATGATGGCGGCATTTCTATTCACGACATTTACAGCGGGATCGGCAGCGACAGCAGCGGCGACTAAGCCAGCGGAACAGAAGAATGAGGGAGTGACCTTCTACCTCGTACGTCACGGGGAGACGCTGTTCAATGTCCAAGGCAAGATGCAAGGATGGTCGGATGCGCCATTAACCGAGGAAGGGATCCATGTCGCAGAGAATTTAAGCAGAGGTTTGAAGGATATTCCATTCGTAGCAGCATACAGTAGCACAAGCGAACGCGCGATGGATACGGCGAACATTGCGCTGAAGGGTAGAGGTATTCCGCTCACGACGGATAAGCGTTTGAAGGAGTTTAACTACGGCGAGTGGGAAGGCGCGAAGGGTGAAGACATCCTGAAGAAGCATCCGGATATGTTAACGAACCCGAACGTATTCAAGCAAGCGGGCGGTGAGAGCACACAGGAAGTGATTGACCGGATGACGGCAGCGCTCACAGACATTGCGGAGAAGCATAAGTCGACAGGCGGCAATGTGATGGTCGTAGCGCATGGCATGGCGACGGTGAATCTCCTTCTCGCGTTAGATAAGAATGCATGGGGTATGAAGGCGCTGCCGAATTCCAGCGTGACGACGATTCAGTGGAAAGACGGCAAGTTTAAAGTGCTCAAGGTGGGCGACATGAGCTATGCCGAGAAGGGCGAGAAGAAGCTTCGGTTCTATTTCGTACGACATGGCGAGACCCTTTTTAATGTGCAAGGCTTGATGCAAGGGTGGTCCGATTCTCCGCTTACGAAGGAAGGCATTGAAGTTGCGAAATATTTGGGCAAAGGTCTGGAGAACGTTCCGTTCTTAGCCGCTTATAGCAGCACGAGCGAACGCGCCGTCGATACAGGCATGTTAGCCCTTGACGGACGGGATCTTCCGCTGCAGCTCGATAAACGCCTCAAAGAATTTAATTATGGTGAATGGGAAGGCATGAAGGGGGAGGACATCTTCAAGGCCAACCCGGATATGCTCACGAACCCGAACATCTACAAGAAAGCGGGAGGTGAGAGCACGCAAGAGGTTGTGGATCGGTTCAAGGATTTCCTGAGCAGTGTTGCGGCGAAATACAAAGATGCGAATGGCAATATTATGGTCGTAACCCATGGGATGTCCACCGTGAGCCTCGTCAATGCACTCGATCCAAAAGCTTGGGGCATGAAGGCTTTGCCGAACTCCAGCTTGACTATCATTGAGTATGAGAATGGTGAGTTCAAAGTAGGCAAAGTTGGCGATCAAAGTTATGTCGAGAACGGGAAGAAAGTACTAGGACACGAATAGCAGGATGAAGAGGACAGGTCATTTGACCTGTCCTCTTTGCTAAGTCATACTAGGAATACTAGTTATTCGTAGATGACGAGAGAAGCTATGAGGTGATCCGTATGGATTATATTTATGAGAGCATCCCGTTGGATGCGAAATTAAAGATCAATATTTTTCTGCATCGTGCGAAATATGTCCATGATCATTGGCACGATAGCCTCGAGCTGTTCTTCGTGTTGAAGGGTAATGTCGATATGTACATTCAGCGCAAGAAATATACACTTCATGAAGAAGATATGATCCTCATTAACAGCAATGAGATTCATTCGATCATTGCCGATGAAGATAACCTGCTGCTTGTGCTGCAGATTCCGCTTTCTTTCTTAAGCGATCATTTCGGACAGGCGGAATCGTTATCGTTCCATCTGAAATCGTTCATGTATGCGCCGGATGAGCAAGAGCGATTCAATGAGGTACGGATGCTTCTCGCCGAAATGATGTGGGTCTACAATAAGGAAAGCTACGGTTACGAGCTTAAGATGAAATCGCTGTTATTCCAGCTCCTCTATTTGCTCATATGGAAATTCAAAGAGGGAGAGAGCGAAGACAGCGCGAGGATTAGTCCGAAGCACATGGAACGAATGCTTCGCATTGCGAATTATATTCAAGTGAATTACATGAAACCTTTGAATTTGAACGAGCTCGCTGCGCACGAATATCTGTCTGTGCCCTATCTGTCGAATTTTTTTCAGAAGCATATGGGTCAGTCGTTCACGAAATATGTGAATCAGATTCGTCTCAACCATGCGGTGAAGGATATCGCTTATACCGATTATTCGATTACGCAGATTGCGATGGATCATGGGTTCCCGAATCTGAAGTCTTTTCACAAAGCCTTCAAGGATGTCTACAATATAACACCGAACCAGTATCGGAAAGAGCTGCAGGACGAGCATCATATGGAACGGAAAGTGACCACAGGCCAGAAAATCTCTTCCTATTTGGAGTTTGATCGCGACAATGCTTATGGGGCGTTGTTCAAATATTTGCCGGATCGTAATCGGGATCGGGTCGATCGGACATCGGACAAGGGTGTTGTTACACGGGAAATTCAACTCCAGCTAACCGGAAGCCCTAAACTGATGAAGCCCTACTGGCAGAAAATCTGCACGATCGGCAAAGCGAAGGAAGGGCTCTATTACGAGGTGCAGCAGCATCTACAGTCGATTCAGTCGATGATGAAGTTCGAATATATTCGATTCCATGGCATCTTCGATGATGAAATGATGGTATACCGTGAAGATCAGGATGGGAATCCGTTGTATAATTTTTTCTATGTGGATCAATTATTCGATTTCCTCCAGAGCCTCGGGCTCAAGCCTTATATCGAGTTCGGATTTATGCCAGCGGATCTGGCGAGTGGCGATCAGAGTATCTTCTATAAGAAGAGTAACGTGAGCAAACCAAAGGATTTGGACAAATGGTCAGAGCTTATCAGGCAATTTATGATGCATTGTGAGCATCGGTACGGACTTGAGACGCTTCGCACTTGGAAATATACATGCTGGAACGAGCCGGATCTCTACCTGTTCTGGACGGACACGGTGGAAGATTATTATGCGATGTATGAAGCGACCTACCGTACGGTTAAGTCGATCTGCCCGGACTTGAAGTTCGGGGGTCCTGAGATCATCTCGGATACGATCTACCAAGAGGATTGGCTAACATCGTATTGGGCCTTCTGTCGGAGCTATGATTGCATGCCGGACTTTTTTTCCTTCCATAGTTACCCGACAGGTGTTCAAGGAGAGAGTGGGGAAATCAAGTGGTTCCAAGCCAGCAGGGCGAATGACTATCTAGCCGAGACGCTGGCTGTCTTGAAGAAGAAGCTTCGACAGGAGAAGATCAAGATGCCCGAGATCTATATTACCGAATGGAATGCAACAGGGGATCATCGGGATCTGACGAACGATACTGTCTTCAAAGCGGCTTATATCGCGAAGAATATTGTCGAGAACATGGAGGATATAACAGGGCTTGCGTATTGGACCCTTACGGATCATCTGGAAGAGCTGCCGCCCCCACGTGAGACCTTTCATGGGGGACTTGGGCTGATCACGAATAACGGGATCAAGAAACCGGGGTATTATACTTATCACATGCTAAGCCAGCTGGGAGACCAGCTTCGGGATCGCGGCAGAGGGTACTGCCTGACCCAGCGGGGGGATTGCTACCAATTGTTGATGTATCATTACTGCCATTACGACAAGCTCTATGAGATGCAGGATTCGCTTGGGATCGAATCACTGAACCGGTATCATGTCTTCCAAGATATGAACGACCTGGAGATGAGCTTCACTTGTGAAGGGATCCCAGCGGGGACCTATGAACTTCGCAGCATACATGTCAATCGTGAACATGGAAGCGCTTATGATACGTGGCTTACCATGGGGGCGCCAGCGGAACTGTCGCGGGGTATGGTCGATTATTTGAACCAGAAGGCCGTGCCTTTGCAAGAATATAAGATCATTGAACTAGACGGCACTACTGCGACATTCAAGTATACATTGAGTCCACATGAGGTTCGATTCTATGAACTGAGGCCGTTGCGACATTTTTAAGAAGGTCTCGATAGAGGTTTTCTCAATGAAAAAGGAAAGACATTTTCGATGGGGTTCGAAGGTGTCTTTTTTGTTGTTTGATGAGAGCGGTTCCATATGGCTCCGGATAAGCAGAAAAATTGACATGGTTTAGATCGGAAAGTTGACTGAGGTGGAATTCTATATAATTCGAATTGTAAGGGATTACATGGAGGAGTGACCAACCATACAGCACGAGCGGATACACAAATTGATCGTTGGGGGGATCTTCATGAAGCCAGAAGTTTCATGGAAAGAGCGTAAAGAGGCTGCCAGTCGCCGAAATAACTGCAAAAATGAAGCTAATATGCTCGAAGAGGCTGTCCGGCGCCGAAATAACTGCAAAAATGCAGCTAATATACCCGAAGAGGCTGCCAGTCGCCGAAATAACTGCAAAAATGCAGCTAATGTGCTCGAAGAGGCTGTCCGGCGCCGAAATACGTTTTTTTAGAGAGTATACAGACATATATGATATTTCCTATTTACGGAAATAGAGGGATTCGATAGAATGATACCAGTATTTTCAATTCTATATTCGCAGTTAAGGGAGGAATTCGCATTGATCACAACAACGCTATCCATCCATGAAGGCAGAACCGATGCTGCACCGGACGCGGTAGGTCTTGATGCAGCACGGCTGCAGCTGCTTGATGAGCATTTCCGTGGGCTTATTGAAGCGGGTCGCATTCAAGGGGCAAGTTACTTGGTTGCCCGTGACGGCCAAATTGTCGTTCATCGTTCCCAAGGTCATCTGACATATGAAGAGAACAGTCCAGCACTTCTACCGAATTCGATTCGTAAAGTTTATTCAATCACGAAAGTGTTTACCGCCATTGCCATCGCACAATTAGCAGAAGAAGGGAAGCTCTTCTACCAACAGAGTGTGAGCGAATGGATCCCTGAGCTGAATACGGATCAGCATCGCGGCATTACGATTTGGCATCTGTTAACCCATACATCAGGTCTTATGGGCGATCCTGGCGTCCAGACAGAGCCTTACACGCTTCCTTGGTACGAGTGGTGGCTGCATGAGAAGAAGTCTAGTGCAGATGCATGGACGCTCGAAGAAGGGATAAAGACGATTGTCAGCGGGCGGATGTATTGTAAACCCGGTGAACAATGGAATTATTGTACGGCAGGGTTTGCGCTGCTCGGTCTGGTTATCGAACGTGCGTCAGGCATGTCTTATGAGCAGTATGTTCGCGAACGGATTACGGAGCCTCTAGGGATGGAACGTACATTCCTGCGTGTTCCGGAACATTTGCGAGCAGAGACGTGTATTGTGAATCCTTGGCAAGAAAAAGAAGTGCAAGATTCCTTTGACCGGACAGGGATTCCAGCAGCGGCTGGTAATGGTCTATTCTCAACCCTTGAGGATCTGTGGAAGCTTGGACAAGCCATGTTAGATGATGGGCAACTTCATGGACAACGTATTCTTGGACGCAAAACAGTACGGATGATGGTCTCGAATCAGCTTAATAACGTTCCATCGACGTGCTGGGGCGATAAAAATCCTAATTTTCAGATGGGGCTCGGCTGGAGTCTGAGTCATCAAGATATTTGCTCACCAGGAACGTATGCACATGAGGGTGCAGGACATTGCGGTCTATTCATTGATCCTATTGAACGGCTCGTCTATGCATTTATGGTACCTAGCCAAACGGGTTGGGTGCCGCAAGCCATCATTAATCCGCGAGCGATTATTTGGTCAGCACTGCTATAGTGAGCGACGATAAACCTGAAATGGAAGAAAGAAAGGACGGGGAAACGATATGAGCCTTGGTATACATCATGGACTGACCGATATTTCACCTTCGGAAGCAGGGTACCGAGAGAGTACCTTGCAACAGCTCGACACATTCTTAATGGGATTAATTAATGAAGGGAAGCTGCAATGCGCTTCCTATATGCTCGCGCGCGGCGGACAGACTTTCGCGGTACGTGCGCTAGGCGCGCTTCGGCACACAGACCCTGCAAGTGAATTGCAGCCGCAGTCGATCCGGAAGATTGCTTCGGTCACGAAGTGGTTCACGCTCGTCTCGATCATGCGGTTAATGGAAGAAGGGAAGCTATATCTAACACAGCCTGTGAAGGATTGGTACCCAGAATTTGATCATCGCCATTATGAACGGATTACGATTACACATTTATTAACACATACATCGGGGCTCGCACCGGACCCGGGTTATTTCACCGAGCCCTATCCGTCTGGTCCTTGGGATATTGAATTTGCATTTGGCGATGATTCGGATGCTTCGAAGCCAGAACGTACAGAAGCGGAGGACATTGCTTATCGCAGGTCTAGGTGGATCAAGTCTGTACTAGCAGGACCACTGGTCTGTCAGCCAGGGGAGAGTTGGAACTATTCCTCGACCGGCTTTTCGATCTTGGGGGATATCATTAGCCAGATCACGGGGATGTCCTACAACGATTATGTGCGTCAGACGATTCTGGAGCCGCTCGGGATGCATCGGACGTTTTTCGAAGTGCCTGTGGAGCTTCATCATGAAGTATGCACGGTTGACGACTGGGATTTAAATCGATTAACAAGGACAGAGAATAGGGGCTGGTCACCGCCTCGGGCAGGTGGTGGGTTGTATTCGACCCTTGCAGATATGAATCGCTTCGGACAGATGATGCTGAACCAAGGAACCTATCAAGGAGCGCGTATTCTTAGCCGAAGGTCCGTAGAACGTCTCGCACAGAATCAATTTCCGGCAGGTATTCCAGCCTTCAATTGGGGGGACCGGTTGAAGGATATGCCCTATGGACTTAGCAGCCAGCTAGGACGTGTGTTCGATCCGTTCAAGTCTGGGACGTTCTATCATGAAGGGGCAGGGCGCTGTGCACTAATGGTCGATGCAGAGGAAGATTTCGTCGTCTCGTTCTTCGTACCGACAGCGAATGGCTGGGTTCCCGAATCGATTGTTAGCATTAAAAATATGATCTGGTCGGGATTGCAATAATGCAATCCTTACGGTTCGTACGTGCGGTAGCCTTCGCGACGTACAAAGAATGGGCGGCTTACCGCTCGCATATGGCAGTTTCAATCTTCATCGGTCCTGTGTACTTTCTAGTACAGTATTTCATCTGGCATGCGGTTTATGCATCACAAGATATATTGAACGGATTTACACTGTCAGAAATGTTGACATATTACGGTGTCATGTCTGTTATTACCTATTTGACGTTCGATTTCGCCGATTGGAATCTACAGATGCTCATCCGTACAGGGAAATATGTCACGTTTATTTTACGTCCAGTCTCTCATGTAGGGTTCGCATTGGCTCAGAAGGTTGGTCATCGCACGCTCGGGTTCTGGATGGAATTCATTCCAGTTTTTCTGATTTATCTCTTTATTTTCAAAATCAAGCTGCTGCCTCCGCAGCCGTTCTGGGCAGTGCTCTCCATTATTTTAGGTTTCTTGATGACGTTTTTCGTCAATTACTCCATTGGATTAACCGCCTTCTGGCTGACGAATGCGGAAGGAGTCAGGCGTGTATTCTTACTGATGCGTGACATTACCGCAGGTGTATTCGTGCCGCTTTCCTTTTTTCCAGACGGATTGCAGAATGTTCTCTTTTACTTGCCATTCCAGTTCATGCAGTATGTCCCTGTACGCGTCTATATTGGCAGCTATGAGCTTGCTGGGATCACGATGTCGATTCCGCAGGTTGTCGGGTTGCAGGCGATCGCAGTGCTCTGCATGTGGGGTGTATGTCAGCTCCTGGTTCACCTGGGTGCCCGGAAATTTACGGGGGTGGGGGTATGAAGTCATTGCTCGCTTGTTATAGGGCGGTAATCAAGACGAAGCTGGCAGAACGGATGGCTTATCGAACGGATTTTGCCATTAGCGTGCTGCTTATGCTCTTAGGTGATTTTATGATCCCATTGGTCACTCTGCTTGTCTATCGATCAGGAGCAAGCTTTCCGGGATGGACACTACAGGAGGCGCTGCTTATTCAGGCCGTGTTTACACTCGCCAAGGGGGTCGCATTTCCATTTTTCTTTGGAATTGTATCGACGACGCTCTATCATGTCCGTGAAGGTTCGTTCGATGTCTTCCTGCTGAAGCCGCGGCCAATTCTATTTCTTACGATGATGAATGCTTTTGATTTGGACGATTTCGGTCGTCTAATTAGCGGTGGTGTATTATTTGGTCTCGCTTTGTCAGGGGTGCCTGCACCTAGTGCATTGCATTGGATTCAGTTCGCTGTCCTGTTCCTCTGCTCACTGCTTGTCTTATTTGCGTTCTCGTTGTTCTTGTCGGGACTACTGTTCAAATGGGTAGGCAGCAGTCGTGTTTATGATATGTTCGATTCCATGTCGATGTTTGGAATGTATCCGGGAACGATCTTCTCGAAAGTGTTCCAGCAACTCTTCACGTATGTCATTCCGATTGCCATGATAGGTTTCCTGCCAGCGTCTGCGCTGCTCGGAAAAGGTGCGGATGGGGCGTGGCTATCGATGGGGATGAGCATTGTTTTCTGTGGAGCAGGTCTTATGTTCTGGCATGGTATGCTTCGCAATTATACGAGCGCAGGGGGGTGACACGAAATGATTGAAGTCCACAATTTATATAAGACCTATACAACGTATACCCGTGGGTCGTCGTTTAAGGAAACGCTGCGCAGTCTATTTGAGCGGGAGACCGTCCTCGTACCTGCAGTCAAAGGGCTAACCTTCAAGGTAGAACCTGGAGAGATCGTTGGCTTTCTCGGACCGAATGGTGCGGGGAAATCGACGACACTGAAGATGCTCACGGGGGTCCTGCACCCTACCTCAGGGGATGTCCGTATCTTAGGGTGCACACCGTGGAAACAACGCAAGCGATATGTGCGCAACATTGGAGCGGTATTCGGGCAGAAGTCCCAATTGTTATGGGATATCCCCCCACTTGACGCGTTCTATATGAACAAAGCCATTTATGCGATCGAGGATGCCGAATTTGAAGAAACACTGCACAGACTTTCCAGGCTGCTTGAGGTCGAGGAGATTATGCGGAAGCCGACAAGGCAGCTGTCGCTCGGAGAACGAATGAAATGTGAGTTCATTATGGCGATGTTGCATCGCCCATCCGTGGTGTTCCTCGACGAGCCTACGATCGGGCTGGATGTCATCGCGAAGGAGAAAATTCGCAGCTTTATTCAGGAGATGAATGAGCAAGGCGTTACGTTTATTTTAACCACACATGATCTAGAGGATATTGAACAGCTTGCACGTCGTGTTATCGTCATTAATGATGGCGAAATCGTGTTTGATGATTCGATCATGGCGCTGCGCAATTTTCTCGGCGCGAAGAAGAAAGTTCGGATCGTCACCGAGCAGCCTGCGGATTGGTATGGGATTGAGGGTGTTACCGTGCTTAAGCTGCATTCAGCCAAAGATGCGGAGCTGGAGCTCGACACGGATTGTCTACCGCTCAAGCGGTTCATTCAGCTGATGAATGAGCGCTGCACGCTGCAAGATATGACGATCGATGCGCTGCCGATTGAACAGGTGATCAAGGAGTTGTATGGGCATAAAGAACGGATCGAAAAGGTCAGTGTTTTAACGGAATAAGAATTGTAATGAATATCTCTCTAACACACAAGATGTAGATGTTGAAGTTGATTTGTAGGAATGACGATCACGTGGAGGAGTCTTACTTCCGTCTTGGTGACGGTGTAAGGCTCTTCTCTATTTTTATCTTAAATTTATCTAAAATATAATATTTTTTATTGAATAGAAACCCTTATTTTACGCCGATTGTATCCCTTTCCAACGCAAAATATAGGCATGTTATTGTATTGACAAGCACAATATATTGATGTAAATTGATTAAGCACAACTACATATCGTGATGTACAGGTTTTTTGCACCTCTAGTCTTAGAGTGCAAAGATTAATAGGGAAGTCCGGTTGAAATCCGGCGCGGTCCCGCCACTGTAATAGAGGAGCGGTTGCTAGAGAGCCACTGATTAGTACAAATCGGGAAGGCGGCAATCACGATGATCCTTGAGTCAGGAGACCTGCCTGTCATCTGCACATGTCATCCCTACGGAGATAGGAACGTGCTGGCGTCGTCTTAATGAGTGAACTATCGTTAAGGTGCGTTCGGTTCATTGTGCCGGATGCGCTTTTTTTAATGAGTAAAATGTATAAGTTTTGAGGTCCCCACAAAGTACCTGAGTCGGATTCGAAGGTAGTGTGTCACTTTGTGGGGGTATTTTATGAGCATAAGAGAGAGGACTGAGTTACGAAATGGTCATCGCATTTGATTCTAAGACCGGGAACGTAAAAAGATTTGTACATAAATTGAACATGAGGACTGTGGAGATCGACGAGCAGACACAGATGGATGAGCCATTCGTGCTGATTACGTATACGACAGGGTTCGGTCAAGTTCCAGATAAGGTACAATCTTTTCTACAGAAGAACGGTTCGTATATGAGAGGCGTATCGGCAAGCGGGAACCGGAACTGGGGAACCAGCTTTGCGAAGAGCGCAGATACGATTGCGATGATGTATGATGTACCAGTCATTTCGAAATTTGAACTATCGGGCACGACAAATGATGTGCAACGGTTTGTAGAGGGAGTGAATAGCATTGCGGCATATTGAGTTAAATAACCAGTTGATGCTTCGTGACGCGGACGGATTTTTCCGATTGGATCGTGACCATGAGGCGGTAACAGCATTTATGGAAGAAGTAGAAAGTAAGAGCTTGCGGTTCGAGACGATCCATGAGCAAGTTGAATATATGATTGCGCATGAATACTACGAGGATGTTTATGAGAAATATACGGCTGCCCAGGTCGAGGAACTTTTTGAACTAACGAGAGCATCGGGGTTCGAATTCCAGTCCTACATGGCAGCTTCTAAATTTTATGTCGACTATGCCTTGAAGAGCAATGACCACACACAATACCTTGAGCAGTATTCAGATCGCGTATCGATGGTATCTCTACATTTAGGTGATGGCGATTTCGACAAAGCCAAACGTCTTGCGGTTGCGATGATGGAGCAGCGCGTACAGCCTGCAACACCAACATTCCTGAACTCCGGTAAGAAGCGCCGCGGTGAGATGGTATCGTGCTTCCTACTCGAAATGGATGATGCACTTAACTCCATTAACTATGTGCTTGGCACATGTATGCAATTATCGAAAATCGGTGGCGGCGTGGCCGTTAACCTCTCGAAGCTCCGCGGTCGCGGAGAGGCGATCAAAGGCGTCGAAGGCGCAGCGAAAGGCATCATGCCTGTCCTGAAGCTAATGGAGGATGCATTCTCCTATGCGGATCAAATGGGACAACGTAAGGGCTCTGGCGCAGGGTACTACAATATTTTCGGATGGGACGTTGTCGAGTTCCTTGATTGTAAAAAAATCAATGCGGACGAGAAATTGCGGATCAAGACGCTCTCGATCGGGCTGATCGTTCCGGACAAATTCTACCGTCTAGCGGAAGAGAACCAACCATTGCACGTATTTGCACCTTATTCGGTCTACAAAGAATACGGCATTCATCTGGATGATATGGATCTGGATCAGATGTATGATGAATTACTGGCGAACGATAAAGTGAAGAAGAAAGTCATCATGAGCGCACGCGATATGCTCGTGAAGATCGGGATGATTCAATTAGAGTCCGGTTACCCGTACATTATGAATAAAACCAATGCGAATGAAGCGCATGCCCTCAAAGGCATCGGTTCGGTTAAGATGTCCAACCTATGCACGGAGATCTTCCAACTGCAAGAGACATCCGAGATCGGCAACTATGGCGAAGGCGATGTGATTCGCCGCGATATTAGCTGTAACTTAGCGTCATTAAATATCGTGAACGTGATGGAACACGGCAAGATCAAAGAATCCGTTCATGAAGGGATCGAAGCACTAACGGCGGTTAGCGACATGACGAGTATTCCAAATGCACCAGGTGTACGTAAGGCGAACACGGAGATGCATTCCGTTGGTCTAGGCGCAATGAACTTGAATGGTTATTTAGCGAAGAACAAGATCGCCTATGACAGCGATGATGCGAAGGAATTCGCGAGTGCGTTCTTCATGATGATGAATTACTACTCCTTGGAGAAAAGTATGGAAATCGCCCGCGATCGCGGCGTGACATTCCGTGAATTCGACAAGTCGGAATATGCGAACGGGAACTACTTTACAAAATATGAAGAGACAGACTTCCGCCCACGCTCAGAAAAGGCTCTGAAGCTGTTCGCTGGCATGGAGATTCCATCACCTGAGGATTGGACGGCGCTCAAAGCCAAAGTTCAAGCCCACGGCTTGTACCATGCTTACCGGTTGGCTATTGCGCCAACGCAAAGTATCTCTTACATTCAGAATGCAACTTCGAGCGTTATGCCGATCGTTGAGCACATCGAGACACGGACGTATGCGAACTCAACAACTTACTACCCAATGCCGTACTTGGCAAAGGATAACTATTTCTACTATAAATCCGCGTATCAAATGGATCAGTTCAAGGTTATCGATATCATTGCGGAAATTCAGCAGCATGTGGATCAAGGGATCTCGACGGTTCTGCACGTGAATAGTAATGTAACAACACGTGAGCTAGCTAGATACTACCTCTACGCGGCACGTAAAGGGCTGAAGTCGCTCTATTACACGAGAACCAATCATTTATCTGTAGAAGAATGCATTAGCTGTTCGGTATAATAGAGGTTCATAGGTTCATGAACTAGGGGGAAGAAAGACATGAAAGCAGTCAATTGGAATCGTCCGGATGACGATTTTACAGCAATGTTTTGGAATCAGAATATTATGCAGTTCTGGACGGATGAGGAGATTCCACTCTCGGATGATAAAATGTCCTGGGTGGCGCTGAAGCCAGCAGAACGTGATACGTATATGAAAGTGCTCGGTGGCCTAACGCTTCTGGATACGATTCAGGGCGGCGTGGGAATGCCGAAGATCCTTGAGCATGTGGATGGTTTGCAGCGTAAAGCGGTACTCGCGTTCATGGCCATGATGGAGCAAATCCATGCAAAGTCCTACAGCAGCATCTTCACAACGCTAGCAAACAGTGAGGAAATCGATCAACTGTTCAAATGGGTGGAAGATGAGCCGCATCTACAGAAGAAAGCGAAGCTGATCTCCGGGTATTACACATCGATCGTAACGCCACGCGATCTGTACATGGCGATGGCCGCTTCCGTATTGCTCGAGAGCTACTTGTTCTATAGCGGATTCTTCTATCCGCTCTACCTTGCCGGCCAAGGTAAAATGACGAGCAGCGGCGAGATCATCGACTTGATCATTCGCGATGAGAGTATCCACGGGGTTTACGTGGGCGTCTTGGCGCAAGAAGTATTTGCGAAGCTAACAGCTGAAGAACAGGAGGTATGCACGCGCGAGCTGTATGATCTGCTGGAGCAGCTGCAAGCGAACGAGGAATCCTATACGGATTCGATCTACACCGCGATCGGCTTGGCGGCAGATGTGAAATCGTTCGTACGTTACAACGCGAACAAAGCCCTCATGAACCTCGGTCTTGAGCCAAAGTTCGAAGAAGAAGAAGTAAACCCGATCGTATTGAACGGGTTGAGCACGAAGACGAAGCAGCATGACTTCTTCTCGAAGAAAGGGAACGGCTACGTTCGGACGACGAATGTGGAGCCGCTTCGCGACGAAGACTTCGTATTTGAATTTTAAATGAGATATGAGCCATCTGGACTTGTTCCAGATGGCTTTTTTGCGCATGAAGGGTGATGAATCATCCACGTAGGTCCGGCGGGATATCTCTCTCCAGTCGGCTCTTGTTCGCCCATTCCTTTGATCAGATTTTAAGGATGGAATGGGCTGCCAAATGCCGAACGTAAACTCTTACGAGAGATATTCCCTCCTCCCTCATAGGATGATTCATCGCGGGAAATTCAGTGCAAGAACAGCCATCTGCAAAGACTCCGGATGGCTGTTGAAGGTGGGCAGGGGAGAAGATGAATGAGCTCATGTCAGCTCATTGTAAGAAACATGAAGGTATTCATTCCTAATATTATTGTGCAGGGGATCTGTCCTAGTCACACGTCTAAAAACATAGAGTAGGACAGACAGGAGGAAAGACAACATGCAATTCCTAAGATTAAATGCATTTCAACTCAAGATCATCGCCATGGTCTTCATGGTCTTCGACCATGTTCATCAATTTATACCGGATATGCCGATGTGGCTCAATTATTTTGGTAGATTGGTATCCCCGATTTTCTTCTATTTTGTGGTCGAAGGATTCTTCTATACGAGAAATCGCATGCGATATGCAGGCAGACTGTTCGGCTGGGCTGCCGTCATGTTCGGCGGGTCTCAATGGCTAGCATGGTGCTTTCCACAGAGTACCCCAATTCATAACAATATTTTCTTATCGCTTGCCCTTTCGGTTGTCATGATGATGGGATTGGAATGGGCGAAGTGGGATCGTAAGGGACTACTCCTTGGTGTGCCGCTTGCTGTTGTCGCTGCCGCGGTTGCTTTTCTATATTCCGAAGCATCGCTATATGGCGTGGTCATGACGTTTGTATTCTATTTCTGCCGTAACCGAAAAGGGCTTATGGCTGCATTGTATGTGGGTGTATGCTTCGTCCTGACGATTGGGCTCGGAATGGATTTCACCTACGAGGCGCTGTTTCTCTTCGATGCGCAGTGGATGATGATCTTCGCGATTATCCCTATCCTCATGTATAACGGGGGACGTGGACCGAATACGAAGTTTACGAAATATATGTTTTACACGTTTTATCCGGTCCACATTTGGATTCTATTTATTGTAGGGTATTTCGTCAAGCTTAACGGCTTATGAGGCAATCGGTGTTATCTTCACAGACCCTTTGGAATGCTTGAGGTTCATCGAGGAATAGATAGATTTGATGCACAGACTGTCGTTTGCCGAATAGGCGAAGGATGGTCTGCTGTTTTTTTGCTGGATTCGAATGTAGCAAAAAACGTGTTGACATTACAAAACTACAGTTGTAGTATTAAATAGAACTACAATTGTAGTATTAAAGTGCAACTGCAGATGTATCTTAAAATAATAATGTGTAAGGAGTATTTCAAATGAAAGTAGCATCAAAAGTAGCAATCGCAACCCTTAGCAGTATTCTATTGTTGGGTTCTTCTATGAACTTCACGGTGGAGGCGGCATCCTCCAAGCCATCCCCAAAAACAGCTACCCAAAAAGTAGCCGGCAAAGCTCCAACGGCAGAGGAAAAAAAATTCATCGAACAAGAGATCAAAAGAGTGAAGGAGCTGGTGATTAAGACAGGTGATACATATGTCTTGTATCATAAATACAAGGCGCTTAATAGCGGACTTGATCTTAGCTATTGGGGACTGACACAGGAATACACCACATATGAAGACTATCTAAAAAAAGCTACGACCTTGAAGGGTGCCATCTTGCAGGAGCCTTCCAACTTACCCGAGGGATATACGTTCTCCAAAGCTAGAATTGGAGGTCCATTGGGAGGAAAGTTCATTGATGATTTGAGAGCAGAAGGCAAGAAGAGTGGAAAGCCCATTTATATGAAAAAGATGAATTGGAATGAGGCGGAAGACATCCGACTGGAGTACACGAACGGGGATGATACGTTGGCCTTTAATAAATACACCGTAGAAACTAAGGACAGAAAAAATAAAGGTTATTTTGACGATAAGTTCCCGGCGAATGTTTTTCCAAAGTATGTTTACTGGCAGGATGGCAGCAAGTTCGGTTACTATATTTCAACCTCATCGGATATTTCAAGAGAAAAGAAAATCGAAATTCTGAAAGCTGCGGTAAAAAAATAATATTTTGAACTCGCGTTGCATGATTTATTGCAACTCGTTTTCTATAACGTCTGAGCAATATGATTTAGGAGGTTTCATGCATGAACCAAATACCATCCATTACGGATGCTGAGCTCGAAATTATGCGGGTATTGTGGGCAAATCCGGATTGCCCTTCCAGCGAGGTCGTACAACAAATGACAGATCGAATGGGATGGAGCCCAAATACGGCCAGGACGCTCCTGAATCGATTGGTGCAGAAGGAAGCGGCGGGAGCGAAGTTGGAGAAGGGTTCAAAGCGCACGCAACTGTTCTACCCTCTCATCAGTGAACAGGAGTACCTGCAATTCGAAACTACATCCTTTATGAGAAAGCTGTATGGCGGGGCATTAAAGCCGATGCTGGCGAATTTTTTACAAGACAAAAAGCTGAATGCACAGGAAATTGAAGATCTGAAGGCATTATTTGACAAGAACCGCAACGACGATGAAGAAAAGAGAGAGATGTAATGAGCCCCTCACTGCATACAAGTTTATTTTCGATTTTTGGTTGGGTAATCCGTGGATCGTTCATGGCCGGCATCCTGATTGTATTGGTCTTGATCCTGCAATTCTTATTGAAAAATAGGCTTGAAGGCAGGTGGAAATATCTACTATGGATACCTGTAGCAGTTCGCTTATTACTCCCATGGGCGCCTGAATCTTCGCTTAGCCTATACAATTTCATATCTCTGGAGTCTTTCATGCCCGGAATGCAACAGCAAACGTCAAGTCCTTCAGCTTGGCACGAATGGTGGAGAGGACTGGGGAGTAATCGTGAGACTGGCCACGAAGAGCGTACATTGACACTGGAGAAGAGCATGGTAGGGGGGAGCGCGGAAGGGGCGAGTTATCCACCTGAACCGGGAACTGTGCAGAGTATTTTGTGGTGGAATGAGATGAAGTCGATGAGCCTCGCCAATGTATTGACACTGGTTTGGCTTGCAGGTGTACTACTTCTTGCCGCGAAAACGGTATACGACCAGCTTCGATTGAGACAAGTCCTTCGTGCAGGCAAATCCATTGAGACACCTTTATTATCCGCTGTGTTTCACGAGACGAAGCAGCTTATGGGTGTGAAACGTAAAGTACGGTTTATAGCTTCGGAGGGCATTCCCGGACCTGCAGTGGTTGGATTTACTAATCCAGTCGTCGTCATTTCTCCAAGCTTGCTTATGACACTGAAAAAGGATCAGCTTCAATATATTCTGGCGCATGAGTTCGCCCATATCCGCCGCTGGGATGTCGCAGTGAATTGGATCATGCACTTCATCCTCATCTTCCATTGGTTTAATCCGCTAGTATGGTTTGCAATACGAAGAGCAAGACAGGATCAAGAGATGGCTTGTGACGCATGTGCGTTGAATCGGATCAGACCGCAGCATAACAGTGCATACGGGCAGACGATCATCCATGTGCTGGAGCATTTTGCAGGCAAACATCAACAGCCGGGGATTGCCGGTCTGTCCGCGACGCATAAACAAATGAAAAGGAGACTTATTATGATCAAACAATTCAACAAAAAATCCTATCGTCTATCCATTTTGGGGATGACAATCATTCTCGCGCTTGGCTGCGTGACGCTGGTCAATGCTAAGGGGAAAGATGTAGGGAGCACACCACAAGCAACTACCGTACAATCGGGGCAGGATCGTAAAGACGTTGATATCATCTATCCCGATGAAGTTATGGGTTCTTCGGTGAACCGTGAGCTGTACAAACAAGAAATGGATAAAGCGATAAAAAAAGCAGCTGCTGCAGCCAAGGCTCTAACTGCAGAGGAAAAAACGTATATCGAAAATGAGATCAACCGCGTGAAGGAATTGGTTAAAGAGACTGGTGATACATATGTCATCTATCATAAATATAAGGATTTAAACAGCGGATTGGATCTTAGCTTTTGGGGACCGAACCATGAGTTTTCTTCTTACGAGGATTACTTGAAAAAAGCTTCGACCTTGGAGGGCTCCATCATGCAGCAGCCTTCCAACCTGCCAGCGGGCTATACGTTTACCAAAGCGATCATTGAAGGTCCGACAGAAGGAAAGTTCATTGATGATCTAAGGAATGAAGGGAAAAAGAGCGGCAAACCGGTTTACACGAAAAAGCTGGATTGGAAAGAGGCTGCAACGATCCGACTGAAGTATACGAACGGAGAAGATACGTTGACGTTATCGAAGTATACGGTGGACGAGGATGGCAGCAAGGACAAAGGGTTCATTGACGATGACTTCCCTGCGCACATTTTTCCTAAATACGTGTTCTGGCACGATGGCGGTAAATTCGGATACAGTATTTCGACTTCATCGGATTTATCCAGGAAGCAGAAGATTGAAATTCTGAAAGCAGCGGTGAAAAAATAACATAGCTCTTGTGAGACAAGCCCATGTAGCCCTAGAAATAGGGTTGCATGGGCTTGTACACGGTTGAAATGGTTGACATGAATGGCTCAATATGATTGAAAATTGCTTATCACCTGGGCATGGGTGCTATCCAAATATAATGGTGATCTTGCCATGTTCTGTGAACGACAATTATACCCCAGGGGGATGTTCCCTGGGGTATTTGTTGTGCACGAATAAATGGCCCGCGTGAATATATTATAGGAGTGAGATAAGAAATCAGCCCAAAGGGAGGAATGTCCATGTCACAATCAGATTTCATCATGGCACAGACGGACCGATATGGCGCGCAAAATTATCACCCTTTGCCTGTCGTCATTGGGAGAGCGGAGGGCGTATGGGTAGAGGATATGGAAGGGCGGCAGTACATGGACATGCTAAGCGCATATTCAGCGATGAACCATGGCCATCGCCATCCGAAAATTATTCAGGCCTTGAAGGATCAGGCGGATCGCGTTACACTTACGTCCCGCGCATTTTATAGTGAGACATTAGGGAAGTTCTATGCGAAGCTTGCCGCTTATACGGGTAAACCCATGCTGCTGCCGATGAACACGGGGGCGGAAGCGGTAGAGACGGCGATCAAGGCAGCGCGACGCTGGGCGTATCAGCACAAGCAGATACCGGCAGATCAAGCTGAAATCATCGTGTGCAGCGATAACTTTCATGGGCGTACCGTAACGGTAACGTCGTTTAGCTCAACGGATTCCTATCGTGAAGGATTTGGTCCCTTCACACCGGGATTTCGGGTGATTCCATACGGTGATCTGGAGGCGTTAGAGGCCGCGATCACGCCCAATACAGCTGCTTTCCTTGTCGAGCCGATCCAAGGGGAAGCAGGTATTCTGATGCCGCCAGCTGGATATTTGCAGCAGGCCTACACATGCTGCCGGCAGCATCACGTCTTATTCATCGCGGACGAGATTCAGACCGGATTTGGTCGCACGGGACGCAAGTTCGCTTGTGATTGGGAGCAGGTTGTTCCCGATGTATATATTGTTGGTAAAGCGCTAGGTGGAGGCGTCATGCCGATCTCGGCTGTCGCAGCTAACGAAGAAATTCTGGGTGTCTTCGAACCCGGTTCACATGGTTCTACCTTTGGTGGTAATCCACTCGCTTGCGCCGTAGCCATCGCAGCACTGGATGTGTTGGAGGAGGAACGTCTTGCAGAACGATCCGAAGCACTTGGGTCTTATTTTATGGGTGAACTTGCTAAGCTCGAATCGCCGTACATCCACCAGATTCGAGGTCGAGGCTTGTTCATTGGCATGGAATTAACGGTCCCCGCAAGAGCTTATTGTGAAGCGCTGAAGGGGCTAGGCGTTCTTTGCAAGGAGACACATGAACGGACGATTCGATTCGCCCCGCCGCTCATCATTACGAAGGAGCAGCTCGACTGGGCTCTCATAAGAATTGAGCAAGTCATAAAGAAGCGTGCCTAACAGGTAGAGGAGGTTCTGAGTATGGCTAATCCAAGAGTAACGATCATTCGTGTGCCATTCGGACTGGGGGCAGGACGCCCGGGTGCGGAATTTGGGCCAGAAGCCATCTTACAAGCAGGGTTAATGGAGCGGCTCGAACAGGATGGTATCGAAGTAGCTGCTGTTAGCGAAATCAAGCCGCCTTCTACCACATCAGCGGAGGTTAACCCGAAGGCGAGGTATCTTCCTGAAGTGATGGATGTATGCGGAAGACTCGCAGATCGGGTTGCTAAGGCGATAACCGATTCGACGTTTCCTCTGATTCTGGGCGGAGATCATAGCATTGCAGCGGGGAGTATCGCAGGGGCGACACGGATGCGCCCCAAGCTGGGTGTCATTTGGTTCGATGCGCATACGGACCTAAATACGGTCCTAACGAGTCCCTCGGGGAATGTGCACGGCATGTCACTTGCGGCGGCGCTAGGATGGACCGATTGGCGAATTGAAGATGCGCAAGGCCAATATACCCTGGTCGATCCATCGCATGTCGTGTTTGTTGGGTCGAGGGACTTAGATCCAGGCGAGAAGGACTTTATTCGCAGTAAGGGCATCGCCTGCTATACGATGCATGAGATCGATCGTATGGGTATGGAGGCCGTCATACTTCAGGCTATTCGCATCGCGAGTCATGGGACGGACGGCGTACATTTAAGCTTCGACATTGACAGTGTAGATCCAAGGGAAGCTCCTGGAACTGGGACGCCTGTACGTGGTGGTGTAAGCTATCGCGAGGCACATTTGGCACTTGAATTGCTGTCGGAATCCGGTTGTGTTACTTCTGCGGATTTCGTTGAAGTGAATCCCACGTTAGACGTAAATCAACAAACTTCGACATTAGTCATGGAATTGATCTGTTCCTTGTTCGGAGAACGAATTCTCTAGTCGTGTACTGGATTTATAGGATAGTTCTATCTGGGAGAATAGACGCATTAAAAGGTTCTTTTGGGATTATTCGACAAATTTCTTGCGGTCACCGCAATTTAATCTTGCGCGGTTGGCGGTTCGTCCCGCAAAGAAAAATTAGGGTGTTTCACAAATAGTTTTCGGTGCAGAAGTCCTATATTTTTTTTATGCTTAGAGTAGTGAAAAGATAAGCACCGAGAATATAGGAAGAAGGGGCAATCATGAGAAAAGAGAATGTTTATCGGTTTATCATTGGGCAGCGGCGATCGGTCATACATCAAGAGCCGGCAATTCGGATTAAACATCCGGCAAGCGATCTATCCGTCCCACGTGAGTTCTGGAACCAAGTTCGTGTGCGCTCAGATATTGCACCGGCGAAGGCTGCGAGCGAAACCGATCAAGCAGAAGTCAACGTTGTCTATATCCCGCAAGGAATCACAGGATCTGCCACATACATTCTTCATAGCCAAGGGGTTGGTGTCATTATTGACCCCGGTTCACGATTTAAGAAAATTTGGGCGGCTGTTGAACGGATTGGGGTAGAGATTAAATATATTGTAGTAACACAAGCGCATGCAGATCATATGATCGCGTTGGAAGAATTGAAGAGAGCGACAGGTGCACAGGTAGCGATGCATGAATACGACAAATGGGCCGTCTCGAAGCAAATCTATCGGGATAACTTCTTAATGGAGTATCGCCAGTCGTATGCTGATATCGATATCGGTCTACAGGATGGCGACCTGATGCATTTTGGAGGCAAGACACTAGAAGTTATTCATACCGCCGGACAGACGCATGGCAGCATTTGCGTGAATTGCGATGGATATGTTTTCTCCGGTCGATTGATGTTTCAAGTTCTCGAGGAAGGGCACGGCACTCTCGATGTTCGCTCGAACGATGCGCAAGCCTATCGCAAGGTCATTCATCGTATGAATAAGAGTTTCATGGCTTATGCAGCGCAAGGCAAGCCCGTTTTTGTCGAATATGCAGGGCAGAAATAATCCAAAATCTGCAATTGTTCTAGCCTAATCGTGACATACGCGATAAAATGGGGTTAATTATATCGAGGTTAGGGGCTATCTTTGTGGACAGATTGCATATGGAATCAGCAATGAAGCAGGTCATACATCGCCATGTTACGCCACCTGCACTACGGGATCTGATGGAATCTTATGTTGCATACAAAATGACGGAATCTACCGTGTTCGGGGAACTGACATTATTGCACTACAGCATGTTCGGAGGGACTTCAGAAGAACGGTATGCAGGGGCAGCAGCGATTGAATTCCTTGTTCTTGCGCTGGATATCTTTGACGATCTACAGGATCAAGATAATGACCGCGTCCCATGGATGAAGCACAATCATGCGCAATCTATGAATGCTGCGATCGGATTTCTAGCACTTAGCACGAAGGTCATTATAGATTCGAAGTTCGATGAGGCCCGCAAGTCGATCGCAGTCGAACTACTCCATCATCGACTGAATCAATCTGTCGGAGGGCAATACATCGATGTCGATAATGCCATTACCGAAGAAGATGAATGCTTTGCAATGATGCGAGCGAAGTCGGGTGCACTTGTGGCTTGCGCTTGCCAATTAGGAAGCGTACTTGCGACAGGAGAAATGAATGATCAAGTTGGCGCTTATGGAGAGTTGTTCGGCATGTCCGCGCAGCTTCGCAATGATATGGAAGGTATCTTGCGATGGGATACCAGGAATGATCTTATTCATCGGAAGCGGACGCTACCTGTTCTTTATTTGCTAGATGATTCGGCGCCGGAGCTTCAAGTCCTTCGGGATTATTATGCAGGACAAGCAACTGTCGACCAGCTATACGCGAACAAACACGTCATTATGGACCAAATTGAGCGCGGCGGCTGCATCCCATATACCCAGGTACATATACAATTTCTTCAGCAAGAATGTCATACCTATATTGAGGGCCTATCCATTGATCTTCATTGGAAGCAAGAACTGGAAAGTTTTATATAAAACTACCAATCGCGCAAGCACCGCAACGTGCATTGCGGAAAACCGCAATAACGTTTGCGAACTCAAATGAAGACGATGATGGTATAGTAAAAATGTAGTGAAAAAATAGTCGAAAAGGTGGAGTTGTAAATGATTAAACAAATGATCAACTACCTCACGAATAACCCGCAAGTACCACAACTTGTTATGAATGGACAAGCAAGTCTCGTTGGTGTATCACCAGCGCAACAAAAGACAATTGTCGACACCATAACTGGCGGCAAATGGACTGAAATTGATGGCGTAAGAAGAAGCTACTGGTTCGCGTAAATAATATTTGATTGGAGCAAAAGATGGGTTACGTTAGGAAATATCGAATGTTCTTCATACTAATTGCAGCAACACTTCTCGTGATGTACTTTTTGTACACAGATTTGAGGGTCGCCTATATTGGTATGGAAGTGGAGAAAGCAAACGACAACCAGTGGATCATATGGAATGTTGAACCCGACGGATTAGCCTATAAAGCAGGAATTCGGCAAGGTGATCATGTTATTTCAATCGATCATACGAACGTCGAGCATTACCCTAACAAAAGAATGTTGACTTCTATTGATTATATTGAGACCGAACGCAACGGGCAGGTCATGCATTACCAGTTCGATGATGCGGTCAAACAACCGGTATCGATGGAACAGACAATCTTACCCATCTGTTTGTATACGGTATTATTTTTACTATCCATATTTTTATTGCATAAGAAAAGAGAGGATGCTGCGGCACATCTGCTGATCCTCTTTTTTCTCGCTGTAGCGATAAGTTATGTGAGTGCAGGGGCGTCCGCACGTAAAGATTATGTGGGCATGCTTACGTTATGGGTTACCATCTTGCAAATTCCAGTCATATTTCTCCACTTTCTGTATCGGTATTTCAATCAGAGAGAACTGGAGATTGTGAAATTCTATGTGATTGTCGGTATGTACTCGGTTAATGGGATTATTCTAGCGATTATCAGCTTGCTTGTATTCACAAATCTAGGGAACTATTTTTTCGGCAGACTCGCGATGCAGGTTCTGCTCATTTCGTTCACGATCGGGACGGTCATCAGTATTCTCGTCCTAATCATTAGTTATCGCAAATATCGTAACACGACGTATCGTCCGCTGTTTAAATTCATGTTATTCGGTAATTTCATGTCGTTTTTTCCTTTTGTTTTTTTGTATGCGCTCCCGTGGATCTTGATCCATCGCGAGATTATCTCGGCGAGTACGGCAGCGATATTTCTGTTTCTATTACCGATTATTTATGTATATTTGATGGCTGCCAATCATTTGCTTGATATTGAGTTTGTGCTCGATCGATTGCGCTATTACTGTCTATTAGCTGTTATGCCAACGTCGGTTATTCTCATTGGAGTTTATTTTTTAGTCAGACAGCGTGAGGATGTATTCATCAAGTGGGCTCAAATGTTCATATTTGTATATATCGGAGTTATTTTGTTTTTATATGTCAAAGATATGCTCGATTTCAGGTTCCGTAAGAAGTTGTTCATCGGTACCTATAACTTTCAATCGAGTCTAGATCGATTCTCTAGTCAGATTAGCAAGATGATGAAGGTTCCGGATCTAGAGGAGCGGCTGCTTCGTGAAGTGCTCGACGTGCTTCCTGTGAAGTCAGCTGCACTGCTAGAGATGAAGAATGATGAGGGACACATTGTATTTATCCGATCGCAAGGTGATTTTCTACCAGCGCAAGAAGAGAGACTAACGGAGGAATTACAAGGCAAGATTCATGATTATGCCGTCGGTGATTGCATTAAGATTGACTCGGGCCTTTGCTGTGTCATCGGCAAACATCAAAGAGGGCATAACCTGTTATGGATATGCAGCAAAGAGAATCGCGTGCAGTTTAACCGTGATGAACTGGTGTGGTTACAGACGATTTCCAATTATGTCAGCATGGTGTACGAGAATTTACAACTAATTGAAGGAGTCATTATGGATTTAGAAGTGCGTTCACACGGGAAGGCTCCTGCATGGGTGCTCCGGATGCTATTTCAATTAACGGAGAAAGAAAGACGGCGGCTTGCTGCGGATCTACATGACTCTGCGCTTCAGGACCAACTGCTGTGGTATCGCAAGCTCGAGATGATTCTGGAGGAGACAGCGTTTGAACCAGAAGTGAAGGAACGACTCACTCAGATCAAAGAAGGTCTTCTGGATGTCGTACACCAGATTCGAGAGACGTGCAATGAACTGCGCCCACCGTTCCTGAAGGAAATGGGGATTGTCGAAGCGATTGAGAATCTGTGCAACTATGCTGAGTTCCATTCGAACTATTCCGTTGATTTTAACTATGATGGCTTTAATCTAGAGCTTGACGATGAATACGTGTTGACGATCTATCGGATTACACAAGAGTTAATGCGGAATACGACCAAGCATGCCAAAGCGTCAAATGTCGAAATATTACTGCGTCAGAATCATGAGCATATCGCGTATGTCTATCGTGATAATGGGGTTGGGATGGATATGGTCCAACTGCAGTCTTCCTTCAGTCATATGGGGCTGTCCGGAATTCGTGAACGGGTATCCGGGTTCGAAGGGGAGACGATGTTCCATTCTGCCGTCGGTGAAGGATTCGAGGTCATTATTACGCTGCCTTATCAGACCGTGCCGAGCAGCCAGTACGCCATTGCCAGGGGGGTCGTAAATGATTGAAATTTTGCTAGTGGATGACCATCCATCTGTTGGAGAAGGCACGAAGATCATGATTGAGAAGGAACCGGATATGAATGTCACGGTGGTCTTCTCAGGTCTCGAAGCGCTTCAACTGATTCGAGAGAATAAATACGATATTATGTTGTTCGACCTGAATATGCCTGGGATCAGTGGACTCGAGTTGACGCGCAGGGTGATGTCGATCAATTCAGGGTTCACGGTTCTGATCTACTCTGGCTACGATATTAGCGCACACTACAATATATTAATCGAGTCTGGTGTGGCAGGATTCATCAGCAAGACTTCGTCTCGTGAGCAGTTGATTGCGGCGATTCGATGTGCTCTGCGGGGTGAAGCCGTCATTCCAATTTCGCTCTTGAAGCAGCTAAGACGCAATGACATTCGTTCTGGAACGGGTCTCAGCCAGAAAGTTGAAGATGTCTCGATCAATGAGAAGGAACAAGAAATTTTGCAAGAAGTCGCCAACGGGTTAAGTAATAAAGAGATCGCAGGATTGCTCATTATGAGCCAGCGGACGGTCGAATATAACTTAACAAGGATATTTGAGAAGTTGAATGTACGATCAAGATCTGAGGCGATTATTGTAGCCAAACGGCTTGGATTAATTCATATTCAAGAGTTTATGTAGTTAACGAACGTTGATAATGGATAGAGACGGGGGATATGATGATATGTTTTGAGGAAGAACTATGAGATTGATTGGGAGCGTGATCGTGCGGGCTTTCATGGAACAAATCCGTACGCGATTCTATCTCGTTACAACGTTCTTCATGAGTCTATTCGTCATTGGTATATGCTATGCGGCCGACGGACAATCCCTTGCCGAACTTCCTATTTCCAAAGGGGAAGTGTATCTGCCCATCTATATTTTACTCGTCGTATTATTCGTCATTATCGTGGAATGTGGGGTATCGGCTGGGAAATCAATCTATCGTGATCGCGAGCTATTTAAGATAAAAGTTCATAAACGGTATAAGGACTTTGCCTTGATATTTATGGGGAAAATTATCGGGATTGGTACCGCAGGTGTGATCCAACTCCTGGTTATCGTCATTTTATCTCGGGTGTTATTGGATTATTGGCAGCTTGAGGCCGTAATGCTGAATTCGCAAATTTGGCTAGATTTACGTCATTTGACGCCATCCTTATTCGCATTTATGCTGTTATTTTTCGTCCTCGGTTATGGGCAGTATGTAGGATTATATGTCACGATCGGTTCGGTGCAGAAAAAAAGCTATATGCTGTTGTTGATGTTCATCGTAACCATTCTATTTATTGCAATGATCATGTTGTGTTTCTTCATTCCTGGTGTAGATCATGAGTTGCTGCTCAAAGTAGGGTCGATGTTCCCTTATTCGGCGCCGTTCTTTATGATTATTCGTTTAAGTACTGAGGATCTGACTTGGTTTCAGTTCATGATGCCGGTGTTCATCATGATTGGAGCGATATGGATTAGCAATTGGCTCACGATTCGTTATTATGAAGTCGTGATTCGCAAAATGAAGAAGCCGATCTCCCTGGTGTAGGGGGATTGGCTTTTTTCTTAAAATATAAGAATTTATAAGTTTCACGGATAAGCTGTTCTTATATTTCTCGCTTAAACGCTTTACGTCCTTTGGAAAGACGCCGAAGGCGTTTATGCTTGTGGGGATAGACATTTATCCAGGTTTCCTCCATACTGATACACAGAAAATGAACGACGGAGTTGTACTGATGCATCCACTCGCTAAATTAATAGCTGTTCTCTGTACTACGATTCTCGTACTCACGTACTCCACTGCTATGATTCAAGGGGTCATCTTCCTTGTAGTTGTGGCCATAGGGTTATCGCTTGGGAAGCATGTAAGACGTGTTTTTGGTAAAATGGCACGTTATTTGCTCGTATTCGCCATTCCGTTCTTTTTCATCCAATGGATTTGGCTTCCTGGCAGCACGCCTTGGTTCACATGGGGGCCTCTGCAGGTTACCTATGAAGCACTCAATTATGCCGCTGCGATTACGTTCCGACTGATGACGTTATTTCTTACTTCTGCGATGTTCATGGCAATGACCGAGCCCCGGGATGTCGTGCTGATGTTGACACAGCAGCTTCGTGTGCCGTACCGCTTTGCCTATGCAGTATCGCTTGCCCTACGGTTTCTGCCTATCTTGTCCGAAGAAGCGGAGACCATTCGCACAACCCATCAGATCCGTGGGATGAAGCCGCCTAGGGGTGTACGGGAGCATGTTCAGGCATGGAAGCGATTTTCGATCGCGCTTTTCACGAATTCGGTTCGCCGCATGCAGATGACAGCAAGTGCGATGGATACCAAAGGGTTCGGTGCTTACCCGGATCGGACATATTGGCGAGAGAACCCCGTTTCCATTTTTTCGTGTGTTGCCATGGGGGTATACCTAGCAGCAACGGCGTTCTGTTTATATCGTTTTTAATTTTATTTATCATATTAAATTATAAGCAAAGGAAGATGAAAGCATGTCTACTCCGACAACCAAACTTCAACGTTTTACAACGATTGAGATTGTATTGATGGCGATATTGGCTATGGCGAATGCAGTATTAACCGTATTCCTATCTTCGGTGAATCAATTCTTAACGACACTTGGAGGACCGATTGCAACCTCTACCATCGTTGGCATCTATATGATTTATGGTGTACTTGCGATGTATATCATTCGTAAGCCGGGAACAGCATTTATTACGTTCATGTTAGGTGCGACGGTTCAGACCCTGCTCGGAAATTCTTATGGCATGGCTGCATCTGTAGTGGCTGCGCTATGTTATGCACTGGCGGTTGAGCTGATCTGCATGCTCTTCCGATATAGACGATGGAACGTAGGTGTTATGATGACCATTGGCTTCTGTGCTGTACCGCTATGGTTTATTTTCGCCGCGAATATGTTCGGCTATCTGAAATGGGGCCTGCCGCAACTGACGATTGCACTCATCGTACGCTGCATTAGCGGGATCATCCTGTGTGGATGGCTTAGCAAAATGATCGGGGATGCGATGGCACGTACGGGGTTACTCCGAACCTTCAATATTGGTAGAGATGCCAAATGACACGACAGCAAGTTCTGATCGAATGTGATCACGTGACATATACGTATGAGGGGGAGGAGCGCCCTGCTGTTCGGAATGTGTCGCTGACGATTAGACAAGGAGAATTCGTAACGATCTACGGGCCGAATGGCAGCGGGAAATCGACCTTATGTCAGATGATGAATGGTTTGATTCCCGGACAAATGGGCGGACAGATGCAAGGCAAAATGACCGTACAAGAGTACGAATTGCAAGGCCATGCAGAAGAAGTCCACCAGTTGTCGCCGCAGATCGGATTTGTCTTTCAAGACCCAGATGCACAATTAGTCGTGGGCAGCGTAGAAGATGAACTTGCCTTTGCTCCAGAGAATTTGCGCATAGAGCGAGCGGAGATCATCCGGCGATTGGAAGAAACACTTCGTCAGGTTGCAATGGAGGATTATCGAGATCGCCATGTGCATCAACTCTCTGGCGGACAGAAGCAGAGGATTGCTATCGCCGCTGTACTAACCATGAAGACACCTATTCTGATCTTAGACGATGTCACCTCGAGTCTCGATGCAGCAGGCAAGCAATCCATCTTCAAGCTACTGCATGCCCTGCATGAACAAGGGGTCACTTGCATTGCGACCGCATCGCGATTCGATGCGATTCCTCGCGGGACAACGCGATTAATCACGATGAAATCGGGTGAGATTCAATCGGACGAGTCCATTACGAATGTGAAGCAATTACCCGTATTCCTATCATCTCTCGAATCCGTGAAGACAGCGGAATCCAAGCGACATATTGCCGTTGAGCCGATCATCGAGGTGCGCGAGCTTACGTATCGATACCCGAATGGTCATGTTGGTCTGAAGCCTTGTTCATTCAATTTATTCCCTGGGGAGATTGCGGCGCTCACAGGCCCGAATGGGTGTGGAAAGTCAACGCTGACGAAGCTGCTTATGGGTCTGCTCCCGGCAGCTAAAGGGACAATTCGTATGCAGGGTAAGGATATAAGCAAGTCCTCAATCTATGATCGTGCGAAATGGCTTAGTTATGTGCATCAGCAGCCAGAACATCAGTTTATTGCGAATACGGTCATGGAAGAGTGTATGTATAGCTTACGTATGATGCGAGAGCGCCGTCTAGATCAGACATCGAATCAGAGTTTGATGGAGGAGCAAGGTAAGCAGATGCTAGATCGGATTGGATTGTATGAGAAGCGGGATCGGCACCCGTTCCAGTTGAGCCAAGGGGAAAAGCGGCTCTTGAGTGTTGCTTCGATGTGGTTGACTGATCCGAAGCTGCTCATTCTGGATGAGCCAACAAGCGGCCAGGATCTAGCGAATACGCAGCGGATGTTCGAACTCTGTACGGATATGGCGGAACACGGAGTATCCATCCTCGTCGTTACACATGATCAGCGGTGGATCGAATCGTGGGTGACCCGGACGATGCAGCTTGATTCATTAGCGGTCAAAAGCGAAAAATATAGGGATTCATTAACCAATAAGTAGGAAAAACAAATTAAATGTCGAACCTATTAAAGTAAGGTTTTTCCATAATTTTGCTATAGAGGGTGTTCGATCTGTCTCACAAGTTGAATCCGCTTTCTACCTATCGCTCATTGATCGCACTTGTCTGTTGTATTGGATTAGCGATGCTCGGGACGCAATGGGTTATTGATTTTTCGTATGGTGCGCGAATTTTCTTCTGTAGCGCATTTCTATTTATTATCTTATATTTATTCGGACCATACTGGGCAAGCGCATCAGCGATTGTCGTGAGCATGGTGTCCTATTTTGTGCTGGAAAGCTCGATATATGTGCTCTTAATTTGTGTTGAAGTCATCGTTGTCAGTACCGTATTTACGCAGAAGAAGCGATTCCTGTTCATATGGGATGGGCTGTTTTGGCTTTTCCTGGGGGCGCCGTTAGCAGGGCTAATTTATTATTTGCAGATGGGCACATATGCTTCAGAGATGTATCTGCAAGTTTTTATGATTGCAATGAGCGGATTATTGAACGGCTTACTTGGAGATGTCATGATTACCTATCTACCATGGAGGCGATTATTCCCGAAGCTGAAGAAACGCTCCATATATTTGAATCAGCTATTAACGCATCTCTCCATTGCGGCAGTCATCGGACCCTTTCTCTTAAATATGTATATGGATAGCTTCCAAATTCGAAATCGGGTGGAACACGATTCTAGGTTGTTGGTGCAGACGCAGATGCAGCATATGCTGAATGAGATCGAACGTCTCCAGCAAGAAGCGAGAGATAAACGCACGACACTTCAAAAAACAATTCTTGCAGGGGGCCTCGTACAAGAATTGGTCAATAAATCGGCGAATGGCCCGATCTCGATTGGATTGTTCTACTCGAACGGCCAACTTGCGGGCTCGACGGACGGCAACACATTCCTGCAGCACTACAATCGCATGAAGGCCGAGGAAATGACGCAGATTGAATCAGAAGCTTCGCTGGAAGAGCTAGGCGTGGTAAGCACCAAATTGAATACGAAGAGTTACTTCTATCAATGGATTCCGGTCAATACGCATTACAGCTATGAGACATGGCGGTGGAACCATGGTTATTATGTGTTAATTACGGAGCTGCAGGGCTTGAACCCAAGCAAGGTCGTTGCCTATATCCCGATATCGTATTATCAGCAGGGAACGATTCTAGCTTATACCAATAAGTTTATTATGATGTTCACCTTTTGCTTGGTTGCGGCGATTGTCTCGCTGTTCTTCAATTCATATCTGATGTTGTCGCTTAATCAATTGATGAAGATGACGACGGATTTACCTGAGAAATTGAAGCGTCAGCAAGTATTCGCATGGCCTCGAACAGCGATCCACGAGATTGGATCCTTGGTGACGAATTTCCGAATCATGTCGGATCGCGTAGTCGAAATGTTCCATGAAATGCAGCATATGAACAGTCAGTTAATCGAACAGACCGAGATGCTCGCGAAGTCGGAGGAACGTCTGGAGCAGCTGGCGTACTACGATTCTTTGACAGGGTTGCCGAACCGCTATCAATTCACGGTCTATCTCGAGCAGGCGATCACCGAAGCTTCATTGCATGGGCAGGACCTCGCTGTGATGTTTATTGATTTGGATCGATTTAAACATGTGAATGATACGCTCGGTCATGATGTCGGGGATATGCTGATCGCCGATGTATCCAGACGATTGGCCAGCATCTTCCATGATCGGATGCAGCGATCCAGCTGTGCAAGGCTAGGTGGGGATGAGTTCGTCGTCGTCTTGCAAGACGTGAAGCGGAGTGAAATTGACCATTATGCCGAAGTGATTATCGAGAACATATCAAAGGCCTTCTTGATTCAGTCTCATGAATTGTTCGTAGCGGCAAGCATTGGGATCAGTCTATACCCGCAGGACGGCGATAGTCTAACATCCATGCTGAAGAATGCCGATACGGCGATGTATGTTGCGAAGGACAAGGGTGGCTCCTGTTATCAGTATTATCATGAGATGACGACGGAGCATATCCCGGAACGAATGATGCTGGAGAATCAATTACGCAAGGCCCAGGAACGCGGCGAATTGCTGCTGCATTATCAGCCATTACTCGACGATCGTGGGGAATTGATTGCCGCAGAAGCGTTGATTCGGTGGAATCATCCGATTCATGGCTACGTTTCGCCATCGCAGTTCATCCCGTTAGCTGAAGAGACCGGACTCATAATACCGATTGGGGAGTGGGTGCTTCGGACCGCATGTCTACAGCATTTAGCGTGGGCTACGGAGGGCCTCTCCAAAATTCAGATGAGTGTGAACGTATCCCTGCGGCAATTTTCCAAAGATGATTTTGTTGCATCGGTAGATCGTGTATTGCAAGAGACGGGATTTGATCCGCGGTATCTAATACTAGAGATTACGGAAGGTTATGTACATCACGATATGGAACGTGCCATTGACGTCTTGAGACAGCTGAAAGAGCGTGGTATCCAGATTGCGATTGATGATTTCGGTACCGGATATTCTTCATTAAGCCGGTTGCGGAATCTACCGATCCATATGATCAAATTGGATCAATCGTTCGTTCGTCATTTGCCATCTGATCAGGTGAATGCTTCTATTGTAAAGACAGTAATCCAGCTCGGCCATAGTCTTGAGGTTGCGGTGACAGCGGAAGGAATTGAGACAGAAGAGGAGCTTGCGTTCTTGCGAGACAGCGGCTGCGATAAATTCCAAGGTTAT
The DNA here is from genome assembly GCF_000374845.1 of Paenibacillus terrigena DSM 21567. Classification (GTDB taxonomy): domain Bacteria; phylum Bacillota; class Bacilli; order Paenibacillales; family Paenibacillaceae; genus Paenibacillus_K; species Paenibacillus_K terrigena. The sequence continues at coordinate 789,262 of NZ_KB895412.1, forward strand.
TTGTTCAGTAAACCAATGGAAGCGGATGTATTTGCGTCCATCTATACCGCAGCATTGACAGGAAGAACCTGACCCCCAGAGGTCAGGTTCTTTTCATTGTAGACGGAGTTGTTCGATCCGCTGTAGTACCTAATTTTTTGAGTAGGCGCATCGTTAATGCCTTCTCTTCTTCCGTTAGACCGCTCATAGCTGTCGCAATCGCACGAGTATGTTCGGAATATATCTTGTCCATCACGGCTTTACCTTCATCTGTGAGTTCTGTATTGATGACACGGCGGTCCTTGGAGCAATGCTTGCGCCGTAAGAGTCCAGTCTGTTCGAGTTTATCAATGACATAGGTTACGTTACCGCTCTGGAGGAGCAGCTTGGAACCAATTTGTTGGACGGGTTGAGATCCTTTCAGATACAATACTTCTAATACAGCGAATGCGGTAGGGTTGAAGCCTTGTGTTTTGCTGCTTAGATTGAAATGCTCAGATACGCTTTTGAACGCTTTGGCGAATACGTGGAATAATTGAACGGATGGATCTAATCGTCTTTCCTCAAGTTCCTGCAAACTCTGCACCCCCTTTATACGATTGGTTATGCGATTATCTTACGGGATAAATAGGTTAAATTTAAATAACTTTTATCACATCTAATGATTCTTACGAACATGAATCTTCCTAGAAAAGGGTATAGTATCGGATAGGTATTGAATTTTGATGAGAAGGGGGATTCGATGCAACACACAGCAATTTCGTTTCAATTCCGTGACCCTCACAGCGCTAAGCTAGCTTATGATATGATGCAAGAACTTGGCTACGAGCCGATGCTCGACAATGCTGTAGGGACGGAGTTGCATATTCATGTGGAACATACCGATTTAACATCGGCGCTAGAGATTGCTCAAGCGTATGGCGGCGAGTTACAGGAGCAAGCTGAGATGACGGAAATGGCTGTTCATGATGAAGCCTACGGCTTGGACCATTTCATCCCCGTTCCTGCTCATGTGGTGAACGAGGATTGGGTGGATGGCTATGCAGACGGTCCGGCATTTCGCGAAGCCGATCATTATGAGAATCTAGATCTGCGAGATGAAGATCATTTGGCTTATGTTGATGAGACAACGGATCATTTCTCAGGTGAAGTAAAAATATAGCGAAGTACCCATAAAGTGATGTATTGGCTTCGAAGCAATTCAGGTGCTTCGCGGGGAACCCGAAACTTTCTGAATTCTACACATAAGAAGAAGGTGGCGAATCGTAATGATCCGCCACCTCTTTGTATTATTTACATCGCTGAGCTGCGCTCATCCCAGCCGTATAGCCTGTTGTGAAGGCCGCCGTAATGTTATAGCCCCCCGTATATCCATGAACATCCATGACTTCACCGCAGAAGAAGAGCCCTTCCGCGAGCTTGGACATCATGGTCTTCGGATCGATTTCCTTCAGATGTACGCCCCCGCCGGTGACGAAGGCTTCTTCGATGGAGAGCGTCCCGTTCGCCTGCATCGGGAATTCCTTCATTAGATTCGCAAGCGTAAGCCAAGGCTGCTTCGGAATGTTATCGAAAGTTGTATCTTCCTGAAGGCCAGCAAGCTTCAGGAACAAAGGTATCAGCCGTTCAGGAAGCAGTGGTTTAAGGACATTCTTAATCGCTTTCTTCGGGTCTTTTCGTGCTAAATCCAAGGATGCTTGATAGAGCTCATCAACGGACATATTGGGAAATAAATCGACGGTCACGCGTATCAAGCGGGTATCGAATTTTTTCTGTGCTTTGACGACGAACTGGCTTGCGCGAAGTGCTGCGGGACCCGAGATGCCGAAGTGGGTGAACAGCATATCTCCTTCATGTTCAATGATTTTCTTGCCCTTCGGATTCCACACCGAGAGTGTAATATTACGAAGCGACAAGCCTTGAAGCTCCTTGCTGCGAATGAATGGCTCCTGGACAGTAATCGGGACTTCCGTGGGAAATAATTCTGTTATTGTATGACCGGCTTCCATCGCCCAAGGATAACCGTCACCTGTCGAACCGGTCTGAGGAACAGACTTTCCGCCTGTCGCGATGATCACGGTGCGACTGCTTACTGTCTCCCCTGACCGGAGCCGTACGCCGACGGGGACATTGTCGCGATATTGAACCTTGTCGACGGGACGGTTGGTGCGAATCTCAACCCCGAGCTTTCGCGCCTTGCCAATCAGAGCATCCACAACGGTCTTGGCTTTATCCGAGACCGGGAACATCCGTCCGCGATCTTCTTCTTTGAGGGCAATCCCTAAATTTTCGAAGAATCGAATGATGTCTTTATTGCTGAAATGTGCGAATGCACTGTGCAAAAATCGGCCGTTCCCCGGAATATATTGAATCAGCTCGTCGATCTCCTTCGCATTGGTCACATTACAGCGACCGCCGCCTGAAATCCCTAGCTTCCGTCCGAGCTTGTCCCCCTTATCGATCAATAGCACCGAAGCTCCGTGCTCCGCAGCTGCGATGCTGGCCATGAGTCCCGAAGGTCCCCCGCCGATGACGATGACGTCATATTTCATGATGATGTGCTCCTTTAATTCATTTTCATGACTCTATTGTAACGTGTTTCGTTCTTGTTTAAAATTCTAAACTCTAAAACGCATATATTGTAAAAACCTGTAACTTGTGATTTAATTTTTGTAATTATATATATTCCTGAGGCCGGTGATCGTTTCTGTGATTTTTACGCCAATTAAAGAAACCTTCTTACAAGAACTCATTGCATTGTTACCTGCATTTATGCTTCAAATATGGACAATGAGACCCAAATTATCTGGTCTGCTTAGTAATTTCAGAATATTGTTTGCATTCTTTTGCATGATTGCCTTTCTATTATCCATGGCTTTCTCGTATTGTACGCCCGATGAGTTTTACTATGATTTCCGAGTGGTACCTCTATTGATTGGCATCCTGTACACTGGATTTCGATCGAGTTTCGCATTGGCTGCGATTTATATCGGTGCGCATTTTCTGTTCTTTGATCAAGGAGAGTTATGGAATCTTCCGAGTGATGTTGGCCTCTATCTCATTCCTATCGCCATGTATTTTATTCCTCAATTTCGAGTAGGTGATGCATCCAAGCGTGTTCGCATTGTTACGTATATCGTTGTTGTTGGGATGATTTTTTCTTATGTCGACTACATAGTTAGTGTTCGCAGCATGATGGTTCAATTGAATTTTTCTAAAGTTCTATTTGAGGTGCTGTTCAGCGGGATTTGTATGCTTACAGCCTATTTATTGCTATTTTTCATTGAAAGTATTCTAGAGAAGATGTCACTGCAAGAGCAGCTCCACCAAGTATCGGGCCAATACCATCAAGAAGCGCAGACAATGAAGCAGCTCATCGATGCCACACCGCTCGGCGTTATGTCGGTCGATAAGATGGGGAATGTGACGGCGATTAATGATATGATGCTGCGACTATTCCAAGTGCAGGGCCAAGTACGAAGCGAAGACCTGATTGGGAAGCCGTTCAATTATTTGCGCAAGCATTATGGCATGGAGTATCCGGATATTCAGTTGGCACGTTCCTTGCAAGGCGAGAAGACCAATGCAGAAGTGCTCCAATATAACGAGAAAATACTCATCTCCACGATCTCGAGTATTCGTAATCCGAAGACAGATGAAGTTGTAGGTGCGGTAGGGATGGCGCATGATGTGACGGAGCTTCAAATGCTGCGCACGGAGATTGGCAATTTGGAGCGGCTTAGTCTAGTTGGGCAAATGGCGGCGAGTATTACCCATGAGATCCGGAATCCGATGGCCGTCGTACGAGGGTTCGTCCAATTGATGCGCGAGAAGAGCGATCAATCGCTGCATGATTATTATCGCATTGTGTTAGAAGAATTGGATCGTGCGAATATGATTATAAATGACTTCCTCTCCTTGGCGCAGAATCGCATTGTGGAGACGGAAGAGAGTCATCTGCACGATATTGTAAACGATTTAAGTCCTCTCCTGTGGGCGGATGCGAATTTGCGCGGACTCGGGATCGATATGCGTTTTGCATCAGATGTTCCACATTTGCATTTGAATGAGAAGGAAATTAAGCAATTGATATTGAATCTAGTGCGTAATGGCATGGAAGCGATGAATGGCAAGGGGACGCTAACGATTGAGACGAAGCGGGTGAAGAATGCGGTTCAGCTCATTGTTCAAGATACAGGGGAAGGCATCCCACAAGACACGCTGGACAAAATGTTCGAACCGTTCTATACGACGAAATCCAAGGGTACGGGCCTTGGTCTGCCGCTGTGTCTGAGTATCGTAGAGCGGCATAAAGGCAAGATCGCCGTTGATTCTGTACAAGGACAAGGGACGACATTCGTCGTTACCTTCCAAGCAGATGTCGCATAACAAGAGATCGGAGGGAAGCATCGAAGATGAATTATGCGTGGTCCCTAGGTCCCTTTATTCTAACGCAAACGACACTTTTGTATGTGATATCGACGTTCGTAGGGGTTGCTGTCATGCTCTGGAGGCTGTACTTGGATGGTGAGAAGGTTCGGGTATGGCTGGATATTTTCGCAACCTATCTGATGATCGTTGTCCTATGTTATAAATTTGGTTTCTTATTCGATGACCCAGGGATTCTGCTTCGAAGTCCTCGGGTTATCCTGTTCATGAGCGGCGGATCGACTGGGGGATGGGTCATCGGGGTCTTCTGTATGCTGGCATTCACCTATCGCGGGATGAGTCGAGGCTTACTGTCTTTTCGCGTCCTCGCGAATATCTTGCCCTATGGTTTCGCGGTGATGGGGATTTCCGCGTATGCCTTGCAATGGTTCTGGGATCCATCGCTCCTGAGTGCGGTACGCCTTCTGCTGCCGCTCGGACTCTTGATCGTGCTTCTGCTCCAGCGCGGTACATTGCGAGAAGGAAATCATCTGGCGATATTTCTTGTGGGGCTTGGGATCGGCGGCATGGCACTGTCCATCGTGGAGCCACATCTGGGCGGATCGCTAGGGAAGATCACCACCTGGATTGGCTTAACAAAAGCCCAGTGCAGCTGGGTCGGCATAGCCCTGATTGGGATGTGGCTCCTTCACTTGAAGCGGCGGATGAAGCCGGATAATCCCTCCTGATGCGGAACATAATAGGAGGGAGCTCAAGGAAAGGAGGCCGATTTCGTGGCAAAAGATAAGGAAAAATCTAAAAATCGGAATGCAGGTCCGTACAAACCTTCCCAAGATGGAATGGATAAGAAAACGGACGTGGACAGCCCAAATCGTCCGGCTACCTAATCACATGAAGAGGGAGCGCCAATTGGCGTATCTCAGCCTTGTGAAGCAAGGGTTTTCCCTTGCTTTCATTCTTTATGAATGTATAATAAAGGGTAGCAATAATAAGTTTGTTGCTAAGAATTCGTAAGGAGTGAAAGCAAATGTCAATGTCTTTTGATCGATATATGAAAGATATGGTTCAACCGATGCGAGACGATCTTACTCGTGTTGGAATTGAAGAATTAACAACACCGGAGGCGGTTGAAGAGAAATTACCGACTGCAAAAGGTACAACACTTCTCGTGATTAACTCCGTATGCGGCTGCGCAGCAGGCCAATGTAGACCAGGTGTTGCAAAAGCGTTGCAGCATGAGGTAACACCGGATAACTTATTCACGGTATTCGCTGGGCAAGATAAAGAAGCGACTGCCAAAGCACGTGAGTACTTATTGCCTTATCCTCCTTCATCCCCTTCGATCGCGCTATTGAAGGATGGCGAATTGGTTCATTTCGTTGAACGTCATAGCATTGAGAACCGTGGTGCAGATGACATTGCGGCTGAATTGACGGCAGCATTTGATCGTTTCTGCAAATAAGATGCTTCCCCGTCGTTACTCGTGAACGGCGGGGATTTTAATATGGTTAATGAAGTACATAAGAACACGTAACTTAGAATAAGGCGGTGTCGACATGAGTTTGCAGCAGGAGATTATTGAACGGCTTGGAGTCAAGCCTTCCATTCGAGTAGAGGAAGAAGTTCGGAAGCGGGTAGATTTTCTAAAGAAGTACGTAACGAAGTCAGGCGTAACAGGGCTTCTGATTGCGATTAGCGGCGGGATCGACAGTGCCGTGGTTGCAGGACTATGTAAACAAGCAACAGACGAGCTCAGCCAGGAGACAGGGCGCGAATATATGACCCTCGGGGTATTCCAGCCTTATGGCACACAGGAAGACATCGATCACAGCTATGAAGTGGCTAAGGCATTCAACCTGAAGCATACGGTGGAGACGAATATTGAAGATGCCGTCAATGAGATCGCGCTTGAGACGGAGCATGCGTTCAAAGCGTTAAGTATCCATCGCCACATCAGCATTCCTGGCAAAGGCAATGTTAAAGCGCGGACACGGATGGTCGTGCAATATGCGCTTGCTTTTGACCTGAACTTGCTCGTGGTTGGAACGGATCATGCTTCGGAGGCGATTACTGGTTTCTACACGAAGTGGGGCGATGGCGCCGTTGATATTACGCCGCTGAGCACGCTCAACAAACGTCAAGTTCGCGAGCTTGCAGCACATATCGGAGTGCCGAAGAGCGTACTGGATAAAGCACCAACCGCAGGACTATGGGAAGGCCAGACAGACGAGGGCGAGCTTGGGATCACGTATGATGAGAACAGCGATTACCTCGAAGGGAAGGACATCCCGCAAGCGGCGCGCGAAAAGCTGGAGAAGCAGTATTTGAAGACCGAACATAAGCGCTCTGCGATTCCGGGGATTTAAATTGAATATAAGATTGGCATAGGAACCATCGACCCAAGGTCGGTGGTTTTTTTGTTGTGTCATTTTATATATATTGACTTGATATATATCGAAATGATATATTATCTCCATTAAGAAGGGAATAAATTACAGATCATGTATGCGGAGGGACAGAAATGAACAGTCAGGATGTCATTCTCGGGATGCTGCTCAAGGGCCCGATGTCGGGATACGATATGAAGCAAGTATTTCAGAGTGTGTTTTCTTATTTCTATGATGCAAGTTATGGAACCATCTATCCTACCTTAAGTCGAATGGAGAAGGATGGACTAATCACGAAGGAGAGTGTCGTACAGGAGGCGAAGCCGAACAAGAATGTCTATGCGGTTACGGCGCAGGGGCGTGCTGCGTTCATGCAGTATATGCATAGTGAGATAGAGCCAGAGAGCTTCCGATCCGATTTATTGATGCGCATGTTTTTTGGTGAATTTGTCGACAAGGAAGTGGTGATTGGGTGGTTTGAACGCGAAATTGACAAGAAGGAACAACAGTATCAGCAGCTTAGCGGCGGGTATCAGGAGTTTGCAAGGTTGTGCAGCCCTACGAAGCGATTATGTGCGGAATATGGGATGGAGTCACTCGCCCATGCGATTCAGTTCCTGAAGAAAGGGCTTCGAGAAATTCGTGCATTAGAAGTGTAGAAAAAGAATTAGAGGAGTGGGAGAACCGATGGATTTTTCCAAACAAAAAAGAGGACTCATTATTCTGGCGATGGCGTTAGGACTATTAATGTCTTCCCTCGACAACACGATTGTATCGGCGAGCATTGCCAAAATTCTTGACGATTTTGGAGGCTTCAGCCAGTTATCTTGGGTATTCACGGCATACATGTTAGCGACGACGAGCACGATGCTGGTCCTTGGGAAAATGTCGGATTTATTCGGGCGAAAGCTATTCTATCTCATTGGGATCGGCTTGTTCATCTTGGGTTCCGCATTATGCGGCGTTGCACAGAGCATGGATCAGTTGATTTGGTTCCGTGCGCTTCAAGGGATTGGCGCAGGGGCGCTTTTTCCGATTAGCTTTACGATCATATTCACGATCTTCAAAGATCCGAAGGATGGCGCGAAGTTAAGCGGCGTAATGGCAGGGATTTTCGGTCTGTCCTCCGTCGCAGGACCGCAGCTTGGCACCTATATTACCGAGCATTGGGGATGGCGATGGTGCTTCTACGTCAATCTACCTATCGGGATTGCATCGTTCCTCGTCTTATTGTTCGCACTGAAGGAGACGCGTTCGGAACGGAAGCCGAAAGTCGATTATTTAGGGACGTTTCTCCTCGTCATGACTTGTCTCTCGGTAATGCTCGCGATGGAATGGGGCGGCAAGGATTATGCATGGAGCTCGTGGCAAATTCTTGGTCTGTTCGGTGTAGGGCTGATCGGTTTAATCGCTTTCATTCAGGTAGAGAAGCGAGCAGAGGAGCCTGTCCTTCCGCTTGAAATTTTCCGGAATCGAGTGGTTCTCGGCACGAGTATCATCAGCTTCTGCCAAGGCGTGATGATGTTCGGCGCGATTACGTATTTGCCGATCTTCTCGGTCGCGGTGCTCAATCATGCGAATACGAATAGCGTCTTAACCCCGATGATGGCTTCGATGATATGTGGGACGATCGTGAGCGGGATGCTCATGATGAAGTTCAAATATCGTACGCTGATGACGATTTCGATGCTATTCGGCGTAGTGACGTCAATTCTGCTTATTACAGCATCGCGTCAGATCGGTAACTTCGAGATGATCCTGATCATGATTCTACTTGGGTTCGGTGCGATTGGCCCGATGATGAGTATTGGGCAGAATGCGATGGCCAACAGCGTCGATCCACGTTATATGGGCGTCAGCTCATCCATTGTTGGCTTCTGGCGCAACATCGGTGGTGTAATGGGTGCATCGGTGATGGCGGTGATCGTCAATCAACAACTCAAGGGATTTATCGAGCAGGGTGCAGCCCAGAATCATATTCCAGCGGGACAAATTAATACGCTAGCGAATCCGGAAGTGTTAATGCATGCGACAGATAAAATTCCAGCGACCATCTTAAGCTTTTTGCGCGATTCCATGGGATCTGCGATTAATCAAGGCTTCATTCTGAGCTTGTGTGTGGCGGTCGTTGGCGTTATCGTAGCGCTGAGCATCGGCAACAGCAAGTTCCAGGCGCCGAATCGGAAGGGCGAGACGGGAATGAGCGCTGAGTAATTTTGTATGATAGAGAAAGAAAAAAAGAACGAGCTATCCTTTACTGGGATAGCTCGTTTTGGCGTGATGAGGAAATCCGTTTCATATTGACCAGATCGATGATGTAAGAAGTGATCACCGTAAGGAGCGGCAAGCTCCATAGGAAAATCGCATAGGGCACATACGAAGCGATTGGGATGCCGATAATGGTGCCGCACAGCACAGCGAGCAGATTCCAAGGAATCATAGCGGCTGCAATGAGCGCTGTATCTGCGATGACACGGGATAGGTGCTCGCGTGGGAATTTCCGCTCCCAGAGCGGGAGGAGATTCCGTCCGGTCATCATGATTGGCAGCGTTTGGGTACAGGATAGCAAGCCTAAGATGATGCCGAACAAACCGGTCCGCAGCGTACCTGAGGTCATGGATGGTGCTGTGCCTAGTATTTTCTCCATGTAAGGTTGTAACGTGCCGGTTTTCTCCAATATCCCGTTATACGCTCCAGCGAGTGCGATCAACAGGACCAAGTCCAGCATTTGAAGCATGCCTTTGGTATGAAGGGAAGGCAGTTCAGCGAGATTGTATCCACGCCATAAGGAATGGAGCCAGTCGACGAAGGAGACCTGCTGCAGCCAGGTACCAACGATGATGCTGGCGGCGATGGACAGGAGGAACGCGTACTTCGTCTTGAGACGGAATACATTCGCTCCGAGCAGGATGATCACAGGGATCAAGAGCCAGGGGGACAACTCAAAATGGGCGCTGAAATTCGTCGTCGGCATGGTGACATGCTGTGCATTCCAATCCCCTCGTAGGTCAAAGATCCAATAAAAGGCTAGCGAACATAGCACAGCTGCTATCGTCGTTGGTATCAGCTTCGGATATTGCTTGCGGACCGTCGTGCCTGTCGAACTGGCAAGCAATTGATGGGCACTGGAAAAGGGAGAGGTCCGGTCGCCGACGAATACGCCAGAGACCAAAGCTCCTGCGAGCAGAGGAAGCGGGATTTGAAGCACCGCCCCCATCCCCATGAGTGGAATGCCAATGGCACTAAGCGTGCCTGTTGACGTGCCTAGAATCATCGAGACAACCGCACAGAAGACGAAGGAGAGTGTGACCAAGTAGGTGGGGTCAATCAACTGCAGCCCTTGCTCGATGAGGTAAGGGATGGTGCCGCTCTCCGTCCAAGCCGGAATAATAAGACTGACGAAGAGGAGAATCCAGACTACCTCTTTGGTATGCAGAACGCCTGACTTGATGCTCCGCCCCAGCGAGCTCCAGGATGTACCGGCCTGGATCGTGAAGAAGATCAGCGATCCAAGGCCGAGCAGGAAGCCAAACGCTAACGGAATGTGCATGAAATAGGCGAGCAGTAGCCCGGCAATCGTCAAGCTAATCATGATGCCCAATTGAAGCGGACGAATCATGGGTCGGTTCCTCACTCTCTCTCGATATGACAATTTATATTCGAATCATGAACCCAACACGCGTTGGAATACGCGCAAGGTGCGTTCGGTAATCTCTACAACTTGCTCTGGCGTCGTACTGAGCGGAAGCCAGTAATAGATCGTATCGCCGAGTGGGCGGAGGATTAATCCTTCTTCGAGCCCTGCTTGATAGATGCGATTGCCGATGCGCGTTCCGGATTCGAATGGCGAGCGGCTGGCCGCATCCTGATACAAATCCATCGCGGCAATCATGCCGATCTGGCGTACGTCGGCGACTTGCGGCAGTGCTTCGAACGCACGCAGTTGTGCGGAGAGCTCAGCGGCTGCGCGATGAGACTGTTCGAGCACGCCTTCTTCTTCGAATAAGCGAAGGCTCTCTAAGGCGACAGCGCACGCGACGGGGTTCCCCGTGAAGCTGTGGCCGTGGAAGAATGTCTTCTGCGTGGCGTAATCGTCATAGAACGCCGCGTAGATCTCTTCGCGGCACAACGTCGCCGCGAGGGGCATCATGCCCGCCGTCAATCCTTTGCTGACGCAAAGGATGTCGGGGCTAATGCCCGCGTGCTCGCAGGCGAACATCGTGCCGGTTCGCCCAAACCCTGTGGCCACCTCATCAGCTATGAGGTGGACATCGTACTGCGCGCAGAGTTCGCGCAGTCCTGCAAGATAGGCGGCGGGGTAGATCACCATGCCGCCAGCTGCTTGAATCATCGGTTCCACGATGATTCCCGCGATTGTGTCCGCGAGCTCCTGGAACAGCGCGCGCACGGCTTCCAGCGCATCCGCCACGAGGGCGGCTTCGCGCTCAGGGGTTCGTGCGCTGCCGAGCACGCGCACGTCCGGTGAAGGCACGCGATGCGCGCTGAAGAGCAGCGGCTTGAACATCGCGTGGTACAGATCGACGCCGCCGACGCTGACGGCACCGATCGTATCGCCGTGATAGCTGTTCTCCATGAAGACGAAGCCTGTCTTCGACGTACGCCCGATTTGCTGCCAATACTGGAAGGACATCTTAATGGCGACTTCGACAGCCGTCGAACCGTTGTCAGAATAGAAGACCTTACTTAGCCCTTCAGGTGTGATATGTACCAGCTTCTCTGCAAGCTCGATGCCTGGCTGATGCGTCAGACCGCTGAACATGATGTGGTCGAATTGATCGAGCTGGCGCTGGATGGCTGCTTTGATACGCGGATTGCCGTGTCCGTGCACATTGCACCACCATGAGGACACCGTGTCGTAGTAAGCTTTGCCCTCGGCATCGAAGAGTTCAATACCTTGAGCGCGTGTGATCAATAGATGATCCTGCTCGGCATAATCTTTCATTTGCGTGAACGGATGCCATACATATTGGCGATCCTTCGCGAGCAGTTCTTTTTTATATTGTGATTCCATGTTGTTGTAACCTCCTATCCGATACAGGACAAATGACGAGTCCATGTTCAAGCTTAATCCTCTGTACGGTTCTTTGCAAGATCGCTTGTGCATCGGATACGGATGGAAATGAGAATGGAAAGGGGGCGTTACTGGTTTCAAATAGGCATCGAATTGGCATTCTGCTATAATGATACGCATGTAATAGTTCATTACGTCGGAAATCAAGGGGGATCAGCATGATCGTTGGAATGGGTCACGATATTCTAGAAATCGAACGGATTGCGGATATGCGTGAGCGGTCCTCGTGGGAACGGTTCTTGCATAAGGTACTAACGGATGCAGAGCGTGAGCTGGCATTGGAGCGTGGAGGCAGGATCATTGAATTCGTGGCGGGTCGGTTCGCTGCGAAGGAAGCTGTCGTCAAAGCGCTGGGCTGCGGGATTGGAGAAAAGGTCGGGTTTACGGATATTGAGATTTTACCGGATGCGCTCGGCAAGCCTGGTTGTACACTCTCGCAGGAAGCATGGAGCAGACTATGGATGGACGAGCCCTGCTACACGATTCATATTAGTATTACACATCAGCGATCGCTTGCATCGGCCATGGCGATTGTCGAACGCAGGGAGGACAGTCAAGCTTACGCTTGAGAGCCTGCCCGAACCCGAGATAACACATATTTATTTTTTGGTCGATAACCAGTCAGCCAACTGTTCAATTTCCTGCTCTTCAAGCATTTTCTTAAATGCAGGCATTTTGTTGCTGCCCTCGGCAATTTGAGTGACAATCTCATCTTTGGTCATTTTCGCGCCAACCTTTGTTAAGTTGGTATCTGCACCCATACGTCCCGTCAAGTCCGCTGCATGGCAGCTCATACATTTTTTCTTGAATAGGGTAACGGTCTCTTCAGGTCCTTCAAGGGCTACTTCGTTCTTCGCCGTTCCACCGCTTGCGCCGCATGCGGAGAGGACGAGGAGAGCCGTACAGAGTATGACGGATGCACCGATCGTACGTAATTTGCTATGTAATATCACAGGGTTTCCCTCCATGTATAGATCTTACAATCAGTATAGGTTAGTAGGGAGCACCCTACAAGCCTACTGAGGAAAATGACACCACTTGTTCAATCTAAATTCATTAGCCTCGTATAGAAGGAGTTTTTATAGAAATTATGCAATCATCTATTGAAGCCAAACATTATTTTAGCCGCGAGCTGCTCGCATGGTACAACTTGTACAAAAGAGACTTGCCTTGGCGCCGTCATCGCAATCCCTATTATATTTGGGTCTCCGAAATTATGCTGCAGCAGACACGTGTTGATACCGTCATTCCTTATTTTCACCGATTTATTGATCGTTTTCCGACGATTGAAGCGTTAGCGGATGCGCCGGAAGAAGACGTGCTCAAGAGCTGGGAAGGACTTGGTTATTACTCCCGTGCTCGCAATCTTCAATCCGCAGCGCGTGAAGTGAAGGAGCAGTATGGGGGAGAGGTCCCTGCCACGAAGAAAGAAATCTCAGGTCTGAAAGGCGTAGGCCCTTATACAGCAGGAGCGGTGCTCAGTATTGCTTATAATCAGCCAGAGCCTGCAGTCGATGGCAATGTCATGCGGGTGTTATCGCGATATTTCCTCATCGAAGAAGATATTATGAAGGGGAGCACGCGTGCCTTTATGGAAGGGTTGGTCGTCGAGCTCATCCCAGAAGGGGAAGCGTCGAATTTCAATCAAGCGTTGATGGAGTTAGGTGCGCTCGTCTGTACACCGAAATCACCGCAATGTCTGACTTGCCCTGTTATGGCACATTGCGCGGGCCGGATCGCAGGCATGGAGGAATCGTTGCCCGTGAAGACAAAAGCGAAGCCGCCGCGTCCTGAGTATCGATCTGTCGCGATTATCGAAGGGACGGGGGCGAATGCAGGCAAAGTGATCGTGCGTCAGCGTCCTGCGGAAGGATTGCTTGCCCGGATGTGGGAGCTGCCACATATTCTTGCCCCACAGCAAGCCGCGCTTGCTGGTGCCGATGACCCCGTGCAGATGGATATGCTGCGAGGCGCGATGCATGAGGAAGGTATCGCCATGGTGCCAGATGACTTCGTGATGGAAGCGGATCATATCTTCAGCCATATTCATTGGCATTTGAGAGTCTACCGTTGTGCATCGAAGCTGCCTGATAACACTTCTCTGCCCGAATCTTATCGATATATTGAAGAGAAGGATATGGATGAGCTCGCGTTCCCGAATGTGTTCATTCGTATTCTGCGTGCGTACTTCAAGGAAATTCTTATCACATGAAGAAAAAAAGCTCGACCTTTACGCTAGCGCAGAGGTCGAGCTTTTTTTTACGTGCGAATTGCTTATTACTTCGCTGCTGTGTAACGTTTTCCAACTTCTTCCCAGTTCACAACGTTCCAGAATGCTGCGATGTAATCCGGACGTTTGTTTTGATATTTCAAGTAGTAAGCATGCTCCCATACATCAAGACCAAGCAATGGTGTTTCGCCATCCATGATCGGGCTGTCTTGGTTAGGCAAGCTGTATACTTTTAAGTTGCCTTCTTTGGATAGTGCAAGGAATGCCCAGCCGCTGCCGAAGCGAGTTGTTGCTGCTTTTGCGAAATCTTCTTTGAACTTATCGAAGCCGCCAAGCTCATTGTTGATTGCATCAGCAAGTGCGCCAGTTGGAGCGCCGCCAGCGTTTGGTGCGATTGTCTCCCAGAACAAGGAGTGGTTCGCATGTCCGCCACCGTTGTTGCGAACTGCTGTGCGGATTGCTTCAGGAACGCTGCTCAAATCAGCGATTAGATCTTCAACGCTCTTGCTTTGAAGCTCAGGAGCAGACTCCAGTGCTGCGTTCAAGTTCGTTACATACGTGTTATGGTGACGATCGTGGTGAATCATCATTGTTGTTTCGTCGATGTGTGGCTCAAGTGCATTGTTTGCATAAGGTAGTGCTGGTAATTGATGTGCCATCGTTAAATACCCTCCCGTAAATATGTAGTTTCACTTCTTTATTAAAACCTATTTAACATAATAAATCAACATTTATGTATGTAAAGTCGAGACGGCGTTGTGAACTTCTTCCACTGAAAAAAATACGATCCGTGAGCGGTAGCGTACTTGGATGAAGAGGAAACCCTTGGCGCTCTAGATCCAAAGTCGATTTTTGGTATAATTTGAAAGCGCTTAAGTTTAAGCGCTTTCACGAGATAAACGGAGTATTATCAAGTTTATTGTAGATTTTGTTAAGAAAATAGAAGATTTTCCGCGAATTTTGTTGTATTATAACAATATGTTTTTTCAGGAAGCACGGGGCAGTACAGTTGAATAATAAAGGAGATTGAAGTATGCAGGTTCGTTCCTTTCAGTTGTCGGATTATATGCGTGTGACTCAGCTATTTGAAGAGTCGCTGTCGGATTTATGTTACGAGCAGACGATGGAGGCTTTTGCAAGGCAGTTATCTTGGGATAGCGATCTTGTACTGATCCACCAAGAAGACGATGTAATCAAGGGCGCCATTATTGGAACGATCGATAATAACCAGGGATGCTATTACAGACTGGCTGTTCATCCTTCTTACCGTGGACAAGGT
The DNA here is from genome assembly GCF_000374845.1 of Paenibacillus terrigena DSM 21567. Lineage (GTDB taxonomy): Bacteria > Bacillota > Bacilli > Paenibacillales > Paenibacillaceae > Paenibacillus_K > Paenibacillus_K terrigena. The sequence goes on from NZ_KB895412.1 coordinate 804,618, forward strand.
GTCGGCAAATCGCTGATTACCTCGATGCAGCAGCGTTTCCAAGGCCGCAACGTATCCAAAATTTGCATCGCGGGGGACGAGCATAACGAACCGATATTACCGCTGTTCGCATCGATGGGATTTGACGCAACGAATGTTCTTCAAGCATTTCAGAAACTCCGTATTGTAACGGGTTAATTACGGGAATCATCCTTTATAGGGCATATCTTTCCACGCCATTGCAAATGGTGGAAAGATATGCTTTTCTATTATTATGAAGAATCTAACGTACACTCCTACATTAATCAAAAGTTTCAAGCACAATGGACATTTACATCGGCAGTGGCTAGAGAATTGGCTTGTACCCCAGGAGCTCCTCGATCCTGAGCATCAGCGCGAAGGTATGGTCGTATTAATCAATTTTCAGACGCCTATTAAGGAAGCCGACGGTAAGCAGTGGATGAGTAAGGTTCCCGCGGTTTCTTTTTTTATCCCGGGTGCGTGGTACAATATCGTGGCCTTAATTGAAGAGACGGGTGTGCGCTATTATTGCAATATTGCCTCACCACCTTATCTGGCCAGAGACGTCGTGACGTATATCGATTACGATTTGGATGTTGTACTTTACGTAAGCGGGCATATAGATATTGTAGACCGTGATGAATATGAGCGGCATAAGGCAAGTTATCACTACCCTGAGATCGTAGATCAAAAAGTGGCCACGGGCCTCTCGCAGCTGTTAGATCGCATCCAGAATAAGAAGGCTCCCTTTCAAGACGGTCTCGTGGTGTCGTATTACAATGCATGGAGACAACATTTCGCCAAGGAGTAAGAGCCTATGGATAACTTGTTACCGACGGGAAATGAGCCGCCGAAGACGCTGACAGAGCCTCCGCGCAGATGGAAGCTGGTGTTCAGGGATTGGCTCAATGCATTAATTATTGCGGCTGTGCTCGTCATACTGCTGCAGACGTATGTATTTAATTTGTCAAAGGTGAAAGGGGAGTCGATGCAGCCCACGCTGCATGATCAAGATCGGTTATTTGTCGATAAAATTGTATACGCCTTCGCAGAGCCGAAGCGCGGTGAAGTCGTTATTCTGCAAGATCCTTCACCAGATGTGGCCAGACAGTTCCTTGTGAAGCGGGTTGTTGCGATTCCGGGAGATGAGGTCGAAATTCGTGACCGTAAGCTGTTTGTGAACGGCGTTGTTCAATCAGAGGGTTACACAGATATTTGGATTGAAGATGATAAACCTTTGCATACGTTTTTGGAAAAGGATGAATATTTCGTGCTGGGGGATAACCGGCATCATGAGAAGAGCAAGGATAGTCGGCGGTTCGGACCGGTGAAGCGGGACCTTATTATTGGGAGGGCGGATCTCATCATATGGCCCTTCAATAAATTCACCTGGCTTTAGAGGAAGTCAAAAAAGTTGGCTTTTGATCACGAAGTATTTCGAGAAGGAGTCTCGACATCGAATCTTGCATTCACCCTCGAACTCCGGTACTCACGTAGGTTTCGCCTACGCTCCGTTCCTCCTTCTTCGGGTTCAAGCAACCTTCTCGGTGCTGAAAAGCCAATTTTTTGACCATTATTGTAATAGAATCAATTAAATAACAATCAACGAGGTGAAAGAAGTGACGGATTTACGTAAGACCGATGCGCCATCAGAAGCGCAGCGCTGGGCACAGCTCAAGTCAGACATCCTAGAAGCAGCAACCTCCCTCGGCATCGACAGCATCGGCTTTGCATCGGCGGATCCGTTCACGACGCTTAAAGATCGACTTATTACACATCGCGCCAAAGGGCATGAATCGGGTTTTGAGGAAAAGGATTTGGACAAGCGTGTCACGCCTGCGCTCTTGTTCGACCGTCCGAAGTCGATTATAGCCATCGCCGTGGCCTATCCTTCCAAGCTGGTGAACCCGCCGAAGTCGGAGCCGGGCGCCTATCGAGGGATATTGGCGCGTTCATCTTGGGGACGGGATTACCATCATGTTCTCCGGGACCGCTTGAAGCGTCTAGAAGCGTTTATTGCAGAGCGTGTGCCGGAAGCCCGCATGGAGAGCATGGTCGACACAGGGGCACTCTCAGACCGGGCTGTTGCGGAACGTGCCGGCATTGGCTGGAGTGCGAAGAACTGTTCGATTATTTCGCCCAAATTGGGATCGTGGATCTATCTTGGCGAGATGATTACGAATATTCCGTTCGAGCCGGACACGCCGGTAACAGAAGGATGCGGGGAATGTACCAAATGTATAGATGCGTGTCCCACAAATGCGCTTGTAGGTCCAGGGCAACTCAACGCACAGCGCTGTATTTCATACCTGACCCAGACGAAGGGTGTGCTCAGCGACGAATTTATGACCAAGATCGGGAATCGTCTCTATGGCTGTGATACTTGTCAGATCGTCTGCCCGGAGAATCGGGGCAAGAACTGGACGCAGCATCCCGAGATGCAGCCAGATCCCGAGATTGTGAAGCCGCTGCTGATTCCACTGCTCTCGATGAGTAACAAGGAGTATAAGGCAAAGTTCGGCGATAACTCATCTTCCTGGCGTGGGAAGAAGCCGATTCAGCGGAATGCGATTATCGCACTGGGGAATTTCAAGGATGTTACGGCCGTACCGCATTTGCATGCACTCATGAAGGAAGATCCGAGACCGGAGCTTCGCATCACAGCGGGCTGGGCACTCGGCAAGATCGGAGGACAAGCATCGATGGAAGCGTTAGAGGATATGCTGCACCGTGAAGCGGACAGTGATGTGATTGCGGCGATTAGGCAAGCCAGAGCGAAGCTAGGGCAGCATACGACCCCATTATTGTATACCGAGATGGACTCGCTGATCGGGCCGTTAACGGTAGTGCGTTCGATGCAAGGGCTATGCCGCATCGAATTCGGCGCATACGCAGATCAAGAGGCATCGATTCAGGAATGGGCAAGTCGGTGGTATTCGGAACCTGAGCTGATTCGCAATCATGCTGCGATGAAAGATATCGTGATGCAGCTGCAACAATTTTTTGCTGGCGAGCGCAAGGCGTTCGATCACCCGCTAGACATGAAGGGAACGCCGTTCCAGCTGCAGGTGTGGTCAGCATTAACCGAAGTGCCTTATGGGGAGACATGGTCCTACAAGCAAATTGCCGAATGGATCGGTCAGCCGAAGGCGGTACGTGCCGTTGGCGGCGCGAACAATAAGAACCCGGTATCGGTAATTGTACCTTGTCATCGCGTGATAGGGATGAACGGCAAGCTGGTCGGGTATGGCGGCGGGTTGGATAAGAAGCAGATCTTGCTCGCACTTGAGCAGAAAAATACGGATTTACCGTTTGTCAGTGAATAGTGGACATGCTATGATATTTGCAAATATACATCTGATCAAGGCTCGCTTAGACTGTGTAAGCTTTGGGATGTTACTAAATAGATGAGGTGACTTAATCGAATGAATGTTGTTATTCCAATTGTGACATTAATCGTGGGGCTAATTCTTGGGTTTATTATCGGCGTATTCTACTTGCGCAGACAAATGACGAAGATGCAGAGTGACCCGCAAATGCTTCAGAAGATGGCGAAGCAAATGGGCTATAACTTGAACAATAAGCAAATGCAACAAGCGCAGCAAATGATGAAGGGTCAAAAAGGCGGGCGTAAATTTAAGTAATTGAAAGTAGGGTGCATCTTGTCAGGAGTAAAGGATTATGTGAATGAACACGTACAGCAGAATCACGAGAAGATTGAATATCATGTACAGCAAATCCTGAAATTGATCGGTGAGGATGTAGAGCGGGAAGGTCTGCTAGAGACGCCAGCTCGGGTCGCTCGGATGTATGAGGAGATTTTTGCTGGATATGCAGTCGATCCGCGTGAAGTGCTCGGTGTGACATTCGATGAGCAGCATGAAGAGCTTGTCATTGTCAAAGATATTGTCTACTACAGTCAGTGTGAACATCATATGGCGCCTTTCTTCGGGAAGATCCATATTGGTTATATCCCTAGTGGGAAAATTGCGGGTCTTAGCAAGCTCGCACGCCTCGTTGAAGCGGTGACGCGTCGATTGCAGGTGCAGGAACGGATTACATCCGAAATTGCTGATATTATGGAAGAAGTGCTGAAGCCGCACGGCGTAATGGTTGTTGTGGAAGGGGAGCATTTGTGTATGTGCGCGCGAGGCGTGAAGAAGCCGGGCAGCAAGACGGTAACGTCCGGTGTCCGCGGCAGCTTCCGTCGCAGCTCGACACTGCGCAACGAATTTTTATCGTTAATCAAATCATAATCATTGTTGGGTAGAAGAATCGCTCGTAAAGCTCTTACATAGAGGCTTTGCGGGCGATTTTTTTGTTTCCGGAACGGTATAGAACCGCCTGTTGAACAATAAAGTGATAAGAAGAGTTGTGACGATGTATCGTGAAAAGGAGTGGCTGCAAATGCTGCACATTGTTGCTTGTATCAAACAAGTACCTGACACGAAAATTATTAAAATGAACCCGAAGACCAACACCATGGATCGGTCCAGTGCCCCTGCCATCCTCAATCCCTACGATGCGCATGCGGTGGAGGAGGCTGTCCGCTTAAAAGCGAGGTATGGCGGAAAGGTGTCTGTCGTCACGATGGGTCCGCCGCCAGCGGTCAAAGCCATTCGCAAATGTATTGAGATTGGGGCTGATGAAGGCTATCTCATTACGGACCGTGCCTTTGCTGGGGCAGATACGCTTGCAACCAGCTACTCACTCACCAAGGCGATCGAGAAGATCGGGACGATGGAGCCGATTGACCTGATTATTTGCGGGAAAATGACCATTGATGGTGATACCGGACAGGTAGGTCCCGGTATTGCACGGAGGCTGGATATTCCGCCGCTGACGAGTGTGAATAAGGTGGTCGAGCTTGATCGTGAAGTGGGCTATGCGGTTGTTCATCGGAAGCTCGAGGATGGGTATGAAGTGATTCAGACGACATTGCCTTGCTTGCTGTCTGTAGAGAAGGAGATTAATGAAATTCCGTATTCGACCTTACCGAATATGATGCGAGCTGCGCGGTATCAACCGGTGATTTGGTCGGTTGAAGATTTGGGGATCGTGGATCGGACGAAGCTTGGGCTTAAAGGCTCGCCGACGATCGTCGCCAAAGTATGGCCGCCGGATAAGCCAAAGGGCGGCGAGATGCTGCAAGGGAGCAGCGAGGAGCAGGTGAATCGGTTATTCAGTATTCTGATGAATAAGAAGGAACTATTCCATAAGTCAGGCGCCACAGAGGAAGGAGGCGTGCAATGAATATCGAAGAATATTGCGGTATTTGGGTGTTTCTCGAGCATAAAGATGGAGCGATTGTCCCGGTCTCCCTTGAACTGCTCGGCGCGGGCAGACGGCTTGCGGACAAACGCGGCGTTCCGCTATCAGGGATTCTTATTGGCGATGGCGTGAAGGGTCTAGCAGCAGAGGCAATCACTTATGGTGCGGAGACGGTCTATGTGTATGATGATCCGATATTCTACCATTACCGCACAGAATCGTACATGAGGGCGGTTATTGCTTGTGTCGAGAAGTATAAGCCGGAAATTTTCCTCTATGGCGCGACCTCGACGGGCAAAGATTTGGCGAGTGCTGTAGCGACAGACCTCGCGACAGGCCTTACGGCGGATACGACGATGCTTGATGTCGACGCCGAGACCGGGCTGCTGGAGGCGAGTCGACCAGCGTTCGGCGGCAATATTATGGCGACGATTCTCTGTAAGAAGGACCGCCCGCAGATGGCCACGGTGCGGCCGAAGGTCGTCAAGGCGCTGGAGCGGGACCCTGAGCGAACGGGTGAGGTCATCGAAGAGCCTGTAGAGCTTCGTGAAGAGGATATCCGCACGAAGGTACTGGATATTGTCAGGCATACGGTGAAGAAGGTTCGACTCGATGAAGCGGATATTATCGTGGCGGGCGGCAAAGGGCTTGGCGGCCGAGCTGGCTTCGAGATGATCGGCGAGTTCGCGAAGCGAATCGGCGCTTCGGTTGGCGGAAGTCGGGATGCGGTGGAAGCGGGCTGGATTGAACATAGTCGACAGGTCGGACAGACAGGGGTCACGGTGACACCGAAAATTTATTTTGCGATCGGCATCTCAGGAGCGATTCAACATCTGGTCGGCATGCAGAACTCGGGCTTAATTATCGCGATCAATAAGGATTCGAATGCGGCTATTTTTCAGGCTTGTCATTATGGCATTGTGGGGGATGCATTCGAGATTGTGCCGATGTTAACGGAGGCCTTCGATCAAGCGCTGCGAGAAGAGGTGGAACATGGCTGAGAAATTTGATGTCATTGTCGTTGGCGCCGGTCCAGCGGGGACCGCATGCGCATATACTTTAGCGAAGCAAGGTGTAAGCGTTTTACTCTTGGAGAGGGGGGAATATCCCGGATCGAAGAATGTGATGGGCGGTGTGCTCTATCGTAAGATGATGGAGGATGTCATCCCGGGTTTTTATAAGGAAGCACCTGTCGAACGGCCGATTGTGGAGCAGCGGTTCATGATGCTGGATAAGGAATCTGCTACGACCTTCAGCTACAAGGGGATGGAGTGGGGGAAGGAACCCTACAACAACTTTACGGTGCTCCGTGCGAAGTTCGACCAATGGTTCGCTGATAAAGCGGTAGAGCAGGGCGCACTGCTCATTAATGAGACGGTTGCGCTCGAATGTATCGTGAAGGATGGTAAGGTCGTCGGGGTTCGAACGGATCGGCCGGAAGGCGATATTTATGCCGATGTCGTGGTCCTTGCGGATGGGGTAAATTCGCTCCTCGCGAAGTCTCTTGGGTTCCACAAGGAATTCAAGCCGGATGAGGTGGCGCTTGCCGTGATGGAGGTGCTGAAGCTCGATAAGAAAGTGATCGAGGACCGGTTCAACCTGGAGGGGGACCAAGGTTGTACGATTGAAATTTTCGGCGACTCGACCAAGGGAATCCTCGGTACGGCATGGCTCTATACGAACAAAGATAGTCTCAATATCGGCGTCGGCACGATGCTGTCAGGGCTCATCAAGCATAAGCTGAAGCCTTATGAACTGCTGGAATATGTGAAGACGCATCCGATGATTCGTCCATACATTCAAGGAACAGAGCAGCAGGAGTATTTGGCGCATCTCATTCCAGAGGGTGGATATCGGTCCATGCCGAAGATCGTCGGCGATGGCGTACTCGTCGTTGGCGACGCGGCACAGATGGTGAATGCCATCCATCGAGAAGGATCGAATATGGCGATGACCTCCGGTGTCATTGCGGCTGAGACGATTATCGAGGCGCAGTCGACAGGTGACTTCTCCGAGAAGGCACTGGATGTCTATCGCCAGCGATTAATGTATTCGTTCGTTGGGGAAGACCTGAAGAAATATAAGGATGCAACGCATCATTTCGAGAAATACCCGCACTATTTCGAGCAATATATTCCGATGATCAATCGAGCGGCGAGCCAGATGTTTACCGTCGATGGAACCTCGAAACGGGAGAAGCAGCGGAAGATCTGGCAAGGCATCGGTACAGTCGGGGATAAAATCAAAATTGCTCGTGACTTGTTTCAAGCTTGGAGGGTGATGAAATGAGTGATGGAACGAAAGGGCAATCGATTGAAGAGAAGCAATATTTGATCCGATTCAAGGCCGACACCAATTCGCATCTGCATGTGCTGGACTATGATACGTGCGCGACCAAATGTCCGGATAAAATCTGTACGATTTTCTGTCCTGCGGAAGTGTATAAGTGGGAAGACATTCGGATGCATGTCGGCTATGAAGGCTGTCATGAGTGCGGCAGCTGCCGGATCGGATGCCCGCATGAGAATATCAAATGGGTATACCCCAAAGGTGGTCACGGGATCATCTTCCGGTTAGGGTGAGCGCCATGTTCCGGGTCGGGGATCGCGTCGTATTCGTGACGGACGGGACGGTTGGGATTGTAATGGGCATTGAAGAAGATCGATGTCAAGTGATCTGGGAGGATTTCTTCGCCAGCTGGGAGAAGAAGGAGCTCTTGCGCAAGGAAGATCCACAGGCGATGATGTAGGGGATAAGGAACGATTGTACGGTGATAAAAAAGAGCTGACCTCGTGGTCAGCTCTTTACATCATGATTATGGCTTGCTGCGCTGCGCCTCATCCAATTGTTCGGTGGTTCCGACAAAGAACTTGACCGTCTGAGGGGTATGGACTGTCGTTCCATCGCCGTGAAGTGTACTTGATGACGATGTGCCAAAGTGATGAACCATGGCGCTCTCGCCAAAAGGGATACTCTTCCTGGTACCGTCCGCAAGGACATAATAGTAGGTGACGGGACCTGAAGCATTTGGACTAGCAGTTATTAATTTCCCTGACGGCGGAATTTCATAGACGAGCGCATTTTTCTCCTGCTTTAACTCGGGATATCCAGGTTGGTCATATTCCACTTCGACCCATCCGACATAACCATCGGGGATTAAATACATATGTGCTTTATAATCGTCATAACGATTTACTATAAAAGCTACTAGAATTGCTATTGTGAGGCAAAAAACGACTACAGAAGTTAACATGATCCATGTATTTTTCACTCATGCTTCCTCCCTTGGGGATGCATATGGCTATAAAAAAGCCTTTGGAGTACATGCTCCAAAGGCTTATTAATTTTATCGAGACCTTATTCGACATCATAACAAATCGTGAAGAAACAGTCTATATTTTCAGGGAAATTTCCGCTACAGTTGAAGTGCCGGCAATAACTTAAGAAATGGAGTGTTGCTAAGATGGAACGGAATTTTCACCTCGATTTATCTGATTTGCAAACTTATGTAGGGAACGTGTTTGGAACGAATCATCGGGTTACGGATATGGTGAGATTGCACGGCGGTGCACAGAAGGTCATCTATAGGCTGAACTGTAGCAATGGATTTTCCTGTGTACTCTATGTGTGGGATCTGACAATGAATTTCTTTCAAGAGGAAATCGAAAGCAATGGTGCGGATCATCGATCGTATGGTAGTGATTTATTCGCGATGAATAATAGATTTTTCAAGGAACAGGGGATTCGAACGCCTGCTCTGTACGACTTGAATCAGGATCAAACGAAGTATCCGTTCGATTATGCACTCGTAGAATACATGGAAGGGCAGAAAGCGGAGGTCTATTTTCACGAGTCAGATACGCGGGTACAGGATGCATTGTTCCATCAGATCGGCGATATGCTGGCTGGCATGCATGGGAACATAAGGCAGACTTTTGGGAAGGTGAATGATCGGGAAGAAGCTAGAGAGAATTGCCACTTACTTCAGAAGAAGGATGCCGAAAATCAGTTGTTGTATGCCTCCCAGTATATCGAGCCAATCAAGGCCCATTATAGCCAGCTGCTCGATATGCTGCATGTGCTCGCATCACGCATAGCACCTCGCAACCGTTATGGATTTATCCATGGCGAATTGGGTCCCGATCATATATTGGTGAATCAGCAATTGGAGCCTTACTTGATCGATATCGAGGGAGCGGAATTCTATGATATCGAGCTTGAACATAGCTTCCTTGAACTCCGTTTCGGCGAATATTATCGGTATCTTAAGCATGATACGCTTGATCCGAACCGAATGGCTTTTTACCGATTTTATTACCACATCTCCTTAACGGCGGGTGGCCTAAAGCTGCTGCATCGTGGTTTCCCGGATCAACAATTTGCAAGAGATCTTGCTGCGTATCATTCCAGGTGTGCGTTAGGGTATTTGATAAAATAGACTGTTCTATCTATTGTGCAAAACGAGGCTTCTTGTATAGATTTATCAAATTATCGCATCCTACATTCCAATACTGTATGACATGGTGTATCCTACCATCCCGGAGTATACGCGTATTGGAGGGACTGACTTATTCATGCAATTATCAGAGCTGAATCCCACGCGTCCTTGGCCACTGCCTCAAGCACCGTGGATCATGTCGCAGCAATGGCGTGACCTCACCTTCATCCATTACGCGGTGGACTCGAATATGCTCCACCCGTTCATCCCGAAAGGACTTGAACTGGATACCTATAATGACCAAGCTTGGATCAGCATTGTCGTTCTTCAGGTGCATCACCTGAGATTACGCTTCATGCCGCCCATACCGGGCATGATGGACTTCAATCAGGTCAATATTCGCACCTATGTTCGATCTAGTGAAGGCAAACCCGGGGTCTATTTCTTGCGTATCGGTGCCACTAGTCGCTTGGCTGTGTTAGGCGCTTCGACATTTATGCATATGCCGTTCATTCATGCCGATCTTCGCATCGATCCGATGCATCCGGACAAGCTGCAATTGAGCCATCCGCCAGATCAACGTATCGACTGCAGTCTTTCGGACCATACCAAGCTGCGTCTGCATGCAACGCCGGTCTCGAGTCCTTATCCCGCGGTCACTAATCCATTAACCAAATGGCTTACAGAGCGTTACTGCCAGTATAGCGATAAACGACATCCCGTGCCGCTTCAAGCGAAAGGTGTTGTGAGCAGTGAACTGATCATCACCGACATTCAGCACTCGCCTTGGTCCGTCCAGACTGCAAAGGTGTCCGTGGAACAGAACTCACTGCTTCAGCCCTTTGGTATCGCTCTTCCTTCTTCGCCGCATCTCGCAACGCATACGAAGAAGGTGCAAGCGTATATTTGGTGGCAGCGGCCTGTGAAGCCTATACGTTAACAGCAGTTCGTGCGAGGTATCGCCGCTTTATAACAAAACATAACCCGCGCAGCTGCGAAGCTGCGCGGGTTGTCATCATGCCGTTCACCACGGCTGCCATCTCAATTGTTTAGCTTGCTTGTAGCGGGCTGCTACCGCAGGCCAATAGACGACTTTCCACCAATTATCGATATATTTGCGGCGATTGTTCTGATACGTCAAATAATAGGCGTGCTCCCAGACGTCGACTGGGAGGAGGGGAATGTTATCCCACTGTGATAAGTTCTGGTGCTTCTCAGCTTGTAAAATCTGCGTACGACCGCTACGAGGGCTCCAGACGAGGATCGCCCAGCCACCGCCTTCTACCTTCTCTGCTGCAGCACTGAAATGGGCCTTGAACTTCTCGAAGCTGCCATAATCCTGGATAATTTGCTCGGCTAAGTCTCCTTCAGGCTTCCCGCCGCCTTCAGGGTTCATGATTTCCCAGAAGAGGGTATGTAGATAGTGCCCAGCACCATTAAAGGCCAACTCGCCTTCCCAATATTTAACGAGGTCGAAGTTCCCGTCTTCACGTGCATTGGCAAGTGCTAATTCTGCATGGTTAAGACCATCGACATACGCTTGATGATGTTTATCGTGATGGATTCGCATCGTTGTCTCATCGATGTAAGGTTCAAGTGCATCGTAAGGGTAGGCGAGAGGCGGCAGTAGATGACCACCGATAGGAACGGGCTCCGGTTGTTTGGGGGGAAGCATATCGGACCATGTCTTCATCCGGTAATCCTCTGAAGTGATGGGAGACTGGTCTGTAACTGCGGGAGCAGTGATCCCCGGATGTACCATCGGTTGCGCGGTATGGATGAAAGACTCGGTTTGTTCAATGATACGGCGTAGGGTCTGCTGCGCTGGAATATTTCGTTGAATCGCAGGGCTTGCGGCAATCACTTCGCGAAGCTGTGTGACCCATGCTAGCGAATGGGCTAGGGAAGCGTTCAATAAATGATCGACTTGTTCTTGAAGTTCGGGGGCATAGGGCTGATGGGTATGGCGAAAAGGATGGATATAGAACTGTGTATAGTGAATGGTTCGGTGCACGAGTCGTTCCCATTCGTTAAGCCAAGTGACATATTGCGGTTCAAGTGCGGGTAGCACGGAAGGAATGAAGGCCATGTTATCTTTCTCTTGTCGTTTCCATTGCAGAATTTCTTCGAGTACGCGCGCGGGCATGAGCGTACCATATACAAACAGCATGTCATAAGCACCTCCCTCAGAACATCTCTATTCAAGATATTCCAAGTTGTTGATGCCTATGCCATGCTGTCAGGGTAGACTCTAAGATTAAGATACGGCATTTAAGAAAGAAGCAGTTCGCTTCAAATATTCTTTGGGATGTTGACGATAGATCATCTCATGCAATGCGCCATTCGAGATCCAAACCTCGGAGTTGAGATTGCTCTGCTTCGCTGCGAGTTCCTCTGCAATTGGATAAGGAGCCTTCTCATCATTCGTTCCGTGAATGAAGAAGATCGGCATTTCATAGTTATGATTTTTCACGGCCTCATAAGGAATTTGCTGCAAGCTCGTGCCATTAATGATAGGGAATAAGGATCTTAGAATCGGCAGCGATACATCACGCGGTAGCTTCATATGTTGACTGATATTATGATACAGAGTATCCGGCTCGAGCAGGAACGTACTATCTAAGATCATTGCATCGATGTCATCTGTCTTAAGCGCGGCTTGTAAGGCCGTGCCGGCACCCATAGAGAAGCCCCATACGACAATTTCTTGCGATCCGCGTTCCTTCGCATATTGAATGGCGCCGAGCAGTTGTTCACTTTCGATGGCGCCGCCCGTTGCGGCAAGCTTATGGGTCTTGGAGGCGAATCCGTAATCGAACATAACGACGTTGTAATTCAATCGATGTGCGAATTGTGCGAGATCGTACATCGGTACCCACAACTCTTCGCGGTTCGCGCCATAGCCATGACTGAATACGATGGTCTTCTTCGAGTTCGCAGCGGGGATATACCAACCTTCTAAATTCGTACTGTTATCTAAAGCAGGGAATGTAATATTCTCGTAATGCAAGCGTTTGGCTTGATAGGGATTGGAAGTGATGTCCGCAACCGTTGGATTGGACAACACCCATGCAATATATCCATGCAATGCTAGAAAGGCAAAGACGAGGAGTGTGACAAGTGATAGAGTAAGTGCGATCATGACATGTCTCAGACGCAGACGACGATAAGGTATTGCAGGTGCAGTAGGCTGTAGAATTTCGCCTTGAAGTACAGGTTCAGTCCAAGTAGATGTCGTCATTGCGTATACCTCCTCTAGAATCTTAGATGTGAATTTATTATTGAAGCTAAGATCAGGTTCAAAAAGTTGACTTATCAGCACCGAGAAGGTTGCATGAACCCGAAGAACGAGTAGCGGAGTTTAGGGATACCTAAATGAGCAACGGAGTTCGATGGGTGAATGCAAGATTCGATGCCGAGATTCTTCTTGAATAATCTTCGTGATCATAAGGCGACTTTTTGAACTTCCTTATATAGAGATCTATGAAAGCGTTTTATAAATCTTTGGTAGTTCTATCGTATGATGAGATAGGTCTAGGGTCAATGGGTGGTCGTAATTTGTAAGGTCCTTGTAATCTACCTGTAACAGAGGTAATCTCAGCTTTACGAAAGAGTAGATTTTCGTTATACTAGATGTAACTTTGTTTCATTCTATGAAACTACTTTAAGGGGGAATCCTCTCTTGGAAGAACGTAAATTAACGGTTCGAGCCGTCGAGCGGGCTTTAGATATACTGATTTGCTTTACATCGGATACGGATTTGGGCTTGACGGAAATCTCCAGCAAGATCGGCTTGCATAAGAGTACCGTGCATCGGTTGTTAACGACACTGGAGGAAAAAGGATTTGTCACGCGCAATCAAGCGACGGAGAAGTACCGGCTAGGCATGCGAGTATGGGAACTTACTGCTAACTTGTCCCAAGAGGATGATCCAGCAAGTATACTGCTGCCGGAAATGGAGCGGCTGCGTGATCTCATCGGAGAGACGATCAGCTTGTACTTGCGTGATGGCAAAGAGCGCATCCGAATTCAAGCCGTACAGAGTAATCATGCGATACGCAGGGTAGCTCCTGTGGGTATGCGTGCGCCGCTCTCGGTGGGGGCATCGAGTAAAGTATTGATTGCATATGCCAATGAGGCCATGCAAGCAGAATTAATCCAGTCATTAGACTGGACGTCTGAGACGGAGAAGGAGCACTATATCCGTCAGCTATTGGAGATTCGGGAGCAGGGCTATGCGACGAGCTTTGAAGAGCGTGAATCTGGTGCTGCAGCCCTATCTGCACCCATATTCGACAGATCTCACCATTTGGCGGCGGCCTTATCCGTCTCAGGACCTGTGAACCGCTTCTCGCTGCAGGCGATGCAGGATCAAGCGCCGCTTGTCATTGAAGCAGCGAAGCGCATGGGGAAGATGTTACGGTAGGAAGAGCGCCAAATAGGAATGAAGAGCACTAAAAAAGAGCCAATATCACTGCAGTAGAGACTGCATGGTATCGGCTCTTTTTTGTCGTTCATGATTCACATCCATTTTTCGCCCCAGGATTGAATTTTCTCAATAACGGGTTCTAGATCTTTACCTTTATCCGTTAGGTCATATTCGATACGAACCGGGGTCTCCGGATAGACATTTCGGACGAGAATGCCGCAGTTCTCCAGCTCCTTGATCCGATCCGTCAGCATTTTATCGCTCATTTCCGGAATTTGCTCTTTAATTTCTTTGAATCTTCGTGGACCGCCTAACAGTACGCGAATGATTAGACCTGTCCAACGCTTGCCAAGCAGCTCAGAAGCGTGCTCGTATTTTGGACACATTTTAGAGTAATCCATTGTAACACCTCTTTTCCGGGCAAATGCAATGTGCAATGTCCTTGTCATAATTTTAACATATCTAATGTCAGAAAAATAGGTTATTTAAAAATATTTTTAGTTGCTTGACAAAAGTTAGTTAAGGGGTGTATATTAATTTTAGTAAGTAACAAACAAAATATAAGTGTTAAGGGGAGAGTTACACATGTTAGATGTAGGTATTCTTATTATTCGCTTGGTGATTGGTCTTTTATTTATCGGTCACGGCGCTCAGAAATTATTCGGGATGTTCGGGGGACACGGATTACGTGGTACAGCAGGATGGCTTGAATCCATTGGCATGAAGCCAGGGATGTTGATGGCACTTATGGCTGGCGGCGGCGAGCTTGTAGGCGGGTTGTTATTCGCTTCGGGGGTATGGTTAACGATCGGCGCTGCACTCATCGTCATTACGATGCTGGTCTCGATCATTACGGTTCATGGTAAGAATGGATTGTGGATCACCGCAGGCGGTTACGAATATAATCTGGTTCTCATTGCTGTTGCTGTAGGTATCGCCTTGATCGGCGGCGGGCAATATACATTGATGAACTAATTTCATCGGAGTGAGGAGGGTCTATGATGATTAATATTTATCCAGCAGCATCACGATATACAGCCGATCACGGTTGGCTGAAGAGCAATTTCAGCTTCTCATTTGCAGATTATTATGATTCGAGTAATTTGAATTTCGGTGCAATGCGCGTGCTGAATGATGACTTCGTTACGCCGCAAGAGGGGTTCGGTATGCACCCTCACCGTGAAATGGAGATTGTGTCTATCGTGCTATCGGGGGAGCTTGAGCATCGGGATAATCTGGGTAATCAGGCGATTACTTCATTTGGTGAAATCCAGCGGATGTCAGCGGGGACGGGCATCTTCCATTCAGAGTTCAATGCTTCGAGCGATGAAACCTTAAATTTCTTGCAAATGTGGTTCATCCCCGATGAATCGAATCTACATCCGTCCTATGAGACTTCGAAATTCGATGTGAGCCAAATGCGCAATCAGTTGCTGCCTGTTGTCTCAACCGAAGGTGGGGAGAACGTTGCGAAGATTCATCAAGATATGACGATCTATTTGTCTGATCTGGATGCGGGGAAATCCATTTCTCACATATCGACTGCCGATCGCAAAATCTTCGTCTTTGTCCTCGAAGGGGATGTCACCTTAAATGGTGAGGCGAAGCTTGGCACACGAGATTCTGCTCGGATTTCCGATATCACGACGCTGAAGATTGAAGCGAGTCATGATGCACGATTCATGCTCATTGATCTATGTGATCTGTAACACGACATTAGCTCAGGCGCACCGCTCGTCCTTTAGGATGGGCGGTTATTCGTCTTTACATGCACGCTTCGACATTTTGTTAAATTCGTTAACATATATCTGAGCATCGCCTTTGTATACTAGAAGTACACCCATCCAATCCTCCTGAAGGGAGACGGTATACATGGAGACGTTCGGCCGCGGTTGTCTGTATATTATCATTGGCTTCGTACTTATCTTCATACTAGCCATATTCGTTGGGGGGATTACGATCCCTTGGTTTATTCTGATCCCGCTTATTATATTCGCATTCTGGATCGCAAGCCAGAAGAATAAGTGACAGCGCACGAGCTGTTGGGAGAATGAAGA
Organism: Paenibacillus terrigena DSM 21567; assembly: GCF_000374845.1. Classification (GTDB taxonomy): domain Bacteria; phylum Bacillota; class Bacilli; order Paenibacillales; family Paenibacillaceae; genus Paenibacillus_K; species Paenibacillus_K terrigena. Next base: position 820,813 of record NZ_KB895412.1, read on the forward strand.
AGAGCTCCGAGATGTCCTATAAATCAGACATCTCGGAGCTCTTAACATATGATATGAGTTCGTTCTTTATTGGTTCGCGATCATTTGACGAAGTACCGTCTGCAAGATACCACCGTTATGGTAGTAGTCAACGTCCACCATGCTGTCTAGACGCACGATAGCCTCAAAATCAAAGCTGCTGCCATCTTCGCGAGTCGCGATAACTTTCACCGATTGTCCTGGCTGTACCTCGTTGGACAAGCCAAGGATATCGAATGTCTCACGGCCCGTAATGCCAAGTGTCTTCCAGCTCTGTCCATCTTGGAATTGAAGCGGAAGGACGCCCATACCAACAAGGTTACTGCGGTGGATACGCTCGAAGCTCTCAGCGATAACCGCTTTGACGCCGAGCAAGAATGTACCTTTGGCAGCCCAGTCACGGGAGCTTCCTGTACCGTATTCTTTACCTGCGATAACGACGAGGTTCTTACCTGCATCTTGATATTTCATGGATGCATCATAGATCGACATGACTTCTTCATTCGGCAAGTAAGTCGTTACGCCGCCCTCTGTACCCGGAGCCACTTGGTTACGAATACGGATGTTCGCGAACGTACCGCGCATCATCACTTCATGGTTACCACGACGGGAACCGTAGGAGTTGAAGTCTTCTTTCTTCACACCGTTCTCGATGAGATATTCACCTGCTGGACTGTCAGCTTTGATGTTACCTGCAGGGGAGATATGGTCCGTCGTAACGGAATCGCCCATCAATGCAAGCACGTTCGCGCTGCTGATGTCTGTAATATCATTCAGGCTTGTGCCTAGGTTCGAGAAGAATGGCGGGTTCTGAATGTAAGTCGATTTCTCATCCCACTCATACAATTCACCTTGTGGCGCTGCAATTTGATTCCAACGCTCATTCTGTGTGAATACGTGCTCGTATTTATCACGGAACATTTGCGGTGTTAATGCGGTTGCTACCGCTTCTTTGATTTCTTGCGATGTTGGCCAGATGTCTTTGAGGTACACTGGCTCATCGTTCTGATCGTAGCCGATCGGATCGTTCGCAAGGTCAATGTTCACCGTACCTGCTAGTGCGTAAGCAACAACTAGCGGCGGGGAAGCAAGGTAGTTCGCTTTCACTTGAGCGTGAACGCGTCCTTCGAAGTTACGGTTACCGGAAAGAACGGCTGCAACCGTCATATCGTTATCCGCGATCGCTTGGCCCACTTCATCCGGCAATGGACCGGAGTTACCGATACAAGTCGCACAACCATAACCTGCTACGTGGAAGCCCAGTGCTTCGAGCGATTCCAATACGCCAGCTTTTTGCAGATATTCAGTTACCACAAGGGATCCTGGTGTTAAGCTGCTCTTCACATAGCCAGGCTTCTTGAGTCCGCGCGCAACAGCTTTCTTCGCGACAAGACCTGCACCGAGCATAACGCTAGGGTTCGATGTATTCGTACAGCTCGTAATCGCTGCGATCACGACTGCACCCGCAGCCATTTCACTCTTCTCGCCATTCGGATGGGAGACAGGAACGGATTGTGCGATTTTCTCGTCGGACAAGCCATAGCCGCCTTTATCGATTGGTGTGCGAATAATGCTGTTGAATGCTTCTTTCATGTTCGATAGCTCGACACGGTCTTGTGGACGTTTCGGTCCAGCTAAGCTTGGTACGATCGATCCTAGATCCAGCTCAATCACATCGGAGAAGATTGGATCTGGTGTCGCGTCTGTACGATACATGCCTTGCTCTTTATAGTAGCTTGCTACAAGCTCGATTTGCTCTTCTGCGCGACCTGTACTGCGCATGTAGTTCAATGTCTCATCATCGACTGGGAAGAAACCAACCGTTGCGCCGTATTCTGGTGCCATGTTGGCAACTGTTGCACGGTCTGCAAGGCTGATGTTGGATAGACCTGGTCCGTAGAATTCTACGAATTTGCCGACAACGCCTTTCTTACGAAGCAATTGCGTTACTGTTAACGCAAGGTCTGTCGCTGTTGCGCCTTCAGCCAAGTTACCTGTTAATTTGAAACCGATAACTTCCGGTGTAACGAAGTAGAGCGGTTGGCCGAGCATACCAGCTTCTGCTTCGATACCGCCAACACCCCAGCCAACAACGCCAAGACCGTTGATCATGGTTGTGTGGGAGTCTGTACCGACGAGGGAGTCTGGATAGACTTCAGTCACGCCGTCAACATCTTTCGTTGCAGCTACGGATGCAAGGTACTCAAGGTTCACTTGGTGAACGATACCTGTGCCCGGAGGAACCGCGCGGAAGTTATTGAACGCCGTTTGCGCCCAGCGCAAGAAACGGTAACGTTCTTCATTACGTTCGAACTCGACATTCATATTGTACTCTAGCGCGTCGGGAGATCCGAATGCATCTACCATGACCGAGTGGTCGATAACAAGGTCAACCGGTACAAGCGGATTGATTTGTTTTGGATCCCCGCCAGCTTTTTTGACCGTATCGCGCATAGCTGCAAGGTCAACGACAACCGGAACGCCAGTAAAATCTTGCAATACAATACGTGCAGGAATGAACGGAATCTCTTTGTTGTCGTCGCGGCCTTCCGCCCAGCTCGCGATTTGCTTCACATGTTCACTTGTAATGGCTCTGCCGTCGAATTGACGTACAGCAGCTTCCAATAACACTTTAATGGAGAATGGAAGCTTGTTAATGCTGCCGATACCTTGCTCTTCAAGACCCTGAAGACTGTAGTAGCGGTAGCTTTTCCCGTTCACTTGCAGGTCGCGGGCTACGGAGTAGTGATCCTTTTTGGACATGATGCTGCGCCTCCTAAATTTATTCTCGAAGGAGTTCCCTTCGATCAAGAGTCCAATTTGAAATGATATTCGTTTCATCTAGTGAAACGCAATTTCAAATTATTGATTTACCTTAAGTATACCTGCATAATCTCTCGTCGTAAAGGGTTTTTTCACTGGGGATCCTCTAGGATTCTTTCAATAAAATATCGATAATTCCTGAAGATTTTACCATGAATCGATCATAAAAATGTTTACAATGAATGGAATATGACCACACCCCGCAAGGATGCTGAAGCGGTAGGAAGGAGACACTGATATGCCATTCTTCGAGAAGCTTCTATTCAAGTTCATTCGTTTCAAGTTGATATTCGGGTTCCTCATCGTCATGCTCCCGCTTATTGTCTTCCTGCTCTACAACAATTTCTACGCCATCGAGGTCGTCCGCAATTAAATCGCGAAGTCCTTCAGTAATCTCACCGCCTTATATATGGGGCAAATTGATCGGAATTTAGAGGACTTGATAAGTACCTCTACAATTTGTCAGCACAATTAACTCGTCGCGGCCCCCAAGTGGCTGAAATAACTGCAGAAACGCAGTTAATTGATGCTCCCAAGTGGCTGAATAGCTGCAGATATGCAGTTAATTGACTCATTACGCTCTCAAGTAATTGAAATAACTGCAGAAATGCAGTTATTTAGCTCCTCGCGTCTCCAAGTCGCTGAAATAGCTGCAAAAACGCAGCTAATTGACTCGTTACGCTCCCAAGTGGCTGAAATAACTGCAAATCCGCAGTTAATTGGCCAGTCACGCCACCAAGTGGCTAAATTAACTGCAAAAACGCAGTTAATTCGCCCTCTGCGGCCCCGATGGCCGTAAACAACTGCAGAAATGCAGTTGTTTACGGCACGCCGCTCCCCCCAACACCCTCCATGGATGTGCTCAATTGAAAAGTGGTACCCCGCACACCGTAGCTCCGAAGAGGGGATGGATATAGGGTGGAGGAGCGAAGCGCCCGCCTTTGAAATTCGTGTGAAAACCACTAACCATCCAATCCAATTCACACGAATTTCAACAGCGGCTGGAACCCCATATCCACCCCTCCCCAACGCGCCAATGTAGAAGTTCAGCCATCTACTTTTCAATTTGAGCATCATCCATTCCCCCCCCTCATATTTCCCCCCAGCATGTCATATACTGAACCAACCTTGCTTACGGTAAAAAATCTTTGGGGAGGTCCTTTGGTATGCGAAAAGATTGGAAAAATGCCCTTTATTCCTATGTGAATCAATTCAACCGCACAGAAATCGATTATAGGCAGCCCGCAGATCAAGTTGTGGTGACAGATTTAGATCATTTAATGCGCAAAAGCAACCGCATGCATATGCTAAAGGAATGGTATCAAGCGCGGGAGTCAACGCCGCTTCGCAATGAGACGCGGACGAAGCTGCTGCGGACACGTGAAGGTGAAGGTGAGGTCGTCGTCGATCTGGAGTTCCAGACACGCCGAATCTATGAGAAACGCCATATTGCCCACGTCGAAGAACGATTAGAACAAGAGCGCATTACGATGAACAAGGATGGCAACACGTGGATTATTACCCGCATTGAGCAGAATATTCCTGAGCGTCATCCCGAGGAACGAAGAACGGAGAAGGAGGAGATTGTGAGTCACCCTGAACAGCAGACATCCGAGCATATCCCATCAATCCCTCTCTTAAATACAGATGTTCTCGGGATGTCCAAATCTTGGCGTGCGAAGTCTTATGCGAGGGAACGTGCGGTGCAATATGCGGATCAGTGGTGGAACGGAAATAACCCAGAATTTCTAGCCTTTGAAGTCGATTGCACGAATTATATATCACAATGTCTCGTTGCAGGGGGGGGACCAATCCACTATACTGGTAAAAGAGAGACAGGTTGGTGGTACCGGGGCATGGTGAACAACCAGGAAGCTTGGAGTTACAGCTGGGCTGTCGCCAATGCACTGAACAACTATTTGAATCATAGTGATTCGTATTTGCAAGCTGTTCCCGTAGAACGGCCGTCGGATTTACAGCTAGGCGATGTCATTAGCTATGATTGGGATGGCGATGGTCGATACCAACATAGCGCGATCGTCACAGCGTTCGATGCAGGCGGAATGCCGCTTGTTAATGCGCACACGACGAATAGTAGACATCGCTACTGGGATTACCGGGATTCTTATGCGCATACGGAGCGTACACAATATCGTTTTTTTCATATTATGGATTGGTTCTAATGTCTAACAAACAATGAAATAAAGGGCCCAATCGGGCTACAAAACATGTTCTATTGCGGAGGAAAGTCATGAGCGGCATAAAGAAAACACGCGTAGGTCTTATCTACGGAGGCAAATCAGGCGAGCACGAAGTATCTTTATCCACAGCACTTGCAGTGATGAAGGCATTTAATTACGACAAATATGAGATCGTGCCTTTCTATATAACGAAAGACGGCGAATGGCGGAATGGTCCGCTCCTACAAGCGCCAGTAGAGCATTCAGGTTTGTTGCAGTATGAAGCAGATAAGAATAAACCGGCAGGATCAGCAATTATGCCCTTGTTCACAGATGCAAGGCAACCAGCAGGAAGCAGCGGCGTACAGAGTATTGATGTGATCTTCCCACTGCTTCATGGTACATTTGGCGAAGACGGTACGATTCAGGGTCTGTTCGAGATTGCGAATGTGCCATACGTTGGCGCAGGGGTTCTCGCTTCTGCGGTGGGTATGGATAAGGTCATCATGAAGAAATTGTTCGCTCAGGCGGGATTACCGCAGTGCATGTATCGTTACTTCACACGCAAGCAATGGGAGAAAGACGCGAGCTATCATACGATGGAGATCGAAATATCGCTAGGTTATCCTTGCTTCATCAAACCAGCGAATCTTGGTTCCAGTGTCGGCATCTCCAAAGCGCGCAACCGGGAAGAGCTCGTAGCAGCCATCGACCTTGCGCTTCGTTACGACCGTAAAGTCATTGTCGAAGAGTTCATTGATGCGCGTGAGATTGAAGTTAGCGTACTTGGGAATGAGGAGCCCAGAGCTTCGGTACCGGGCGAGATTACGTCTTCAAGTGAATTCTATGATTACCAAGCCAAATATACGGACGGGAATTCTTCAATGATGATTCCGGCGAACATTTCGCCAGAGCTGACAGAGGAACTTCGTTCACTTGCCATTCGTGCGTTCCAGGCGATTGATGGTTCGGGACTATCGCGCGTTGACTTCTTCGTGCAGAAACATGATAACCAGATTATGATTAATGAAGTGAATACGATGCCGGGCTTTACGCCGTACAGTATGTATCCGCTCATGTGGCGTGAGACAGGTGTATCGTATGAGGAACTGCTAGATACATTAATCCAGCTCGCGCTTGAACGCTTTGAAGAGAAGCAGCAGATCGATTTCGGCAATAACAAACCACAGACGGTTGTCTAAGAGGTTCATGTCGTAAAATAAACGGATTTATAGTAGCAGGGAGGTGTTCGCTTCCCTGCTCTATTTTTAACCATATTATAAGGAGGAACGATTAATGGGATTTCAGACGGAGTTTAATTCAGTGTGCAAGTTCAAATCGGAGCAAGAATTGTACGAGCTGTTAGAATACGGCCGCGGTAAAATGGTGAAGAGCGGATTCCGCGTATTCCCGACAGGTCAGAAGGTCATTGCATATACACCGGATAACCAAGCCATTGCGATCGTGAAGATCGTCGCATCCATTGCAGAGATCAACTTCCAAGGGGAAGAAGTGACCGAGGTGGAGATGGAGTTAATCCGTAAGTTGAATGATGAAGAAGCGCGTGTGCAGACAGCGCTCGCGTACGAGATGTTTTTTGGTGATCCCGGTAAAAAGTAATCGGATCTGGGCACACTTAGAAGTATGTGAATTTCAACGTACAATAAGGAGGCCCACGCGGTGAAGAAGGCAATGCAGGTTCGGATCGGCTACGTCGCGATGTCTACGGTAATCAAGAACGCATCGCCTTCGCGGACGATGACCTACAAGCAGTTCGAGAAGCTGGATGACATCGAAGCGGGTTACCGTCGATTAGAACGAATAGCAGAAGAGAACCTGCACAATACGCTGCGGCTGCTGAAGCATAACCGAATGCATGACATTCATCTCTATAGGATGTCATCGAAGCTGATCCCCTTAGCGACACATCAATCCCTTCAGGATTGGGATCCTTTCCCCTATCTGAAACCAGCGTTCTCGGCCATTGGTGACTATGCGAATCAAGCAGGCATGCGTCTGTCTTTCCATCCCGATCATTTCACCGTATTTAGTACCCCGCGAGAAGAGGTTCTTCGTCATTCAATTCGCGATCTAACGCATCATGTTAGGATGCTTGATGCAATGGGATTGGATGATCGCGCGAAAAATAATATTCATATTGGCGGTGCATACGGGGACAAAGCGACAGCAGGTGCACGGTTCATTCATCAGTTCTCCAAGCTTGACCCCACACTAAAGCGGCGAGTGACATTAGAAAATGATGATAAGACATTTAATGCGGTAGAGACCCTTCAGATCAGTGAGAAGCTACGACTGCCCATGGTGCTCGATATTCATCATCAATGGGTGAATAATGAAGGCGAACGTCCTGAAGAGCTATGGCCGCGTATTCACGCGACATGGCGTGAGGAACATGTAGTCCTTCCGCCCAAAATTCATGTATCTAGCCCCAAGAGTGATAAAGATCTTCGAGGACATGCCGACTATGTGCAAGTCGGGCCGCTGCTTCACTTTCTGCGGGCGATTGCTCCAATCACGACGCATCTGGATGTGATGATTGAAGCGAAGATGAAGGATGATGCGCTATTCAAGCTTATGGACGATCTGAAGCAATACACGAATGATGGCGTTACGATAAAGGATCAAGCTAGTGTTGAAATCGAGGGATAATTTGGTAAAATAACCATATAACGTATAAAATACTTGAAATTCGCCTGTAAATAAGGTAATTTGGACAAAGGACTGATTGTTAGCTCGTACGATTCGAAGGATGGACAAGCTAGGAATCGGTGAGAGGAGGAAAAGGAAGAAATGAGTCAATTATTAGCAGGTAAAAATATTGTAGTCATGGGTGTCGCTAACGATCGCAGTATCGCATGGGCGATTGCACAATCCTTAGCGGCGCAAGGTGCACGTCTAGCATTTACATATGAGAGTGAACGGGTACAGGAACGGGTAGGTAAACTTGCAGCTACAATCCCGAATTCAATTATACTTCCATGCAACGTAACGGTGGATGAGGAAATTGATATCCTCGCAACACAACTAAAAGAAGAATTCGGCGTTCTTCACGGTGTCGTACATAGTATTGCATTCGCGAAGGCGGAAGAGCTTGAAGGATTATACGTGAATACATCCCGTGCTGGATTTGCGTTAGCACATGACATTAGCGCGTACTCGCTTGTTGCGGTATCGCAGCGATTGTATCCGTTAATGACAGAGGGCGGCAGCATCATGACGATGACGTATCTTGGTGCAGAGCGTGCCATGAAGAACTACAACGTGATGGGTGTTGCGAAGGCAGCGCTTGAAGCATCCGTTCGTTACCTTGCCAATGACCTCGGTCAATACAACATTCGCGTGAACGCGGTATCGGCTGGTCCAATCCGTACGCTTGCTGCGAAAGGGATTAAAGATTTCAACTCGATTCTGCGTGAAGTGGAAGAGAAAGCACCGCTTCGTCGTACGACAGAAACGGCTGAAGTTGGTGATACGGCGATGTTCTTAATTAGCCCGTTATCCCGCGGAATTACAGGCGAAGTAATCTATGTCGATGGTGGGTTCCACATCGTAGGCGTGTAGCGTTTCGCCATTCAAGTTCAAGAGTTCGTTTCTACAACATAGCGCCTTTGAGACGCTTAGGAGAAACGGACTTTTTTGCTCTCAGGCTACAGGCCGTAACCATAATGATCACTTGAGTTGTGCATGAGTTGGTTTCTGCGCGCATATCGTAATCGTGACGAAACTTGCTGATCCCTAGAGCGTATACTTTGTATATGGATAGGAGATTCAATAGGAAAGTAGAGTGATAGCCTTGAATCAAACGAACCAAGAGCCGTATGTGGTTAGCAGTAAAAGTTTTACCGCCGTGGCCATTAATTGCGCTGCGAAGGCAGGAGAATGGATTAAGAGTAAATTAGGAAACTATGAAAAATTGGATATAAAAACCTCGTCGCACGATTTAGTGACTGAAGTGGATAAAGGCGCAGAAAAACTCATTCGCCGCTTAATCATGACACATTTTCCCGATCACTCTTTTCTAGGTGAAGAGAGTACGGGTGTCGGCGCAGCTGCAGCAGCTTCCGCATTGAATGAAGTGAAGCAGTCCGATTATTTGTGGATCGTAGATCCGATCGATGGAACAACGAACTTTGTGCATGGACTACCGCTATATTCGGTTTCCATTGCGTTAGCGCATAAAGGGGAAGTCATTGTAGGCGTAATCTATGATCCGGCGCGTGATGAGTTGTTCGTCGCGGAGAAGGGCAAGGGAGCATATGTTCATGGCGTACGAATGAAGGTCTCCCAAGAAGAGAAGCTTGTGAGCAGCCTGATCGCAACAGGTTTCCCAACAGACCGAGATGTATTGCTGCCGCTCAATTTGGCAGGTATTCAAGCGGTTGCACCGCGCGTTCGCAACATTCGTACGATTGGGTCTGCCGCGCTTAGCCTTGCTTACGTGGCGACAGGCCGCTTAAGCGGATTCTGGGAGTTGAATTTGAATGCTTGGGATCTGGCAGCTGGCGTATTGCTCATTCAGGAATCCGGCGGCAAGGTGACGGACACCGCAGGCAATCCGTATCATCTTGGGGTGCGTCATGTCCTGGCAACCAATGGTCATATCCATGAGGAGTTGCAACAGGTGCTGGCAGAAGCCAATGTAACAGGGTTAGATCGTTAATTTCACACATCGATTGAGCTAGTCCGGTGAAGACTATATGCGTAGTAAGTTGCAGAACAACGCATATTTAGTAGACAAAGGAAGGGTTCTGAAACATGGATAAACAACGTCAAAACCAATCGGCTCAAGAACTAGAACAGCAGCTGAGCGACATGTTGACTGAAGGCGAGATGGAAGCGGTTGATCGCAAAGCGCAAGAACGCGAACAAATATCTCCGAAATACGAAATTCGAATTCAGACGGAGCTGGATCCCATTCGAGAAGAGACGAAGAAGTTCCGCAGCATGGCGAAGGAAGTCGACGGTCGATATGATCGATATGTGAAAGACAAAGAATAGCGCACCAGAAGAGCAAAGAGGCTTACGTTTCTTTGCTTTTTTGTCTATGAGGACGGCGTGAGAGGGGATTTGGGGATGAACACAGAACAACCCGTAGTATCTATTCGTGATTTGTATATGGCTTATGGGACCAAAACCGTACTCCAGAACATTGATCTTGATGTCTATCCAGGGCAGATCATTGGTTATATTGGGCCGAATGGGGCAGGCAAGAGCACGACGGTGAAAATTATGTTAGGTCTTGTAACGGGGTATTTGGGCGAAATTCAACTGTTCGGTCAAGATATTGCGAAGGGGGATCTACAGTATCGGAACCGGATCGGATACGTGCCCGAGGTTGTAGATATTTACGATAATTTAACGGCGAGTGAATATTTAACGTTTATTGGCGAGTTGTATGGGATGTCATGGGAGCATGCGAATCGCAAAGCAAGCAGATTGATGGAGCAGTTCGGCCTAGCGGCAGATGTCTTTCATAAGCCGATCGCATCGTATTCCAAAGGCATGAAGCAGAAGGTAATGTTGATCTCCAGTTTGTTACATAATCCGGATTTGCTATTTTTAGACGAGCCCTTGAGTGGATTGGATGCGAACAGTGTCATGGTCGTCAAAGAGATTCTGGCGCAGCTAGCAGCTCAAGGGAAGACGATCTTCTATTCCTCGCATATTATGGACGTCGTTGAGAAGATTAGCCACCGAATTGTGCTGCTCAATGGCGGAAGGATCGTCGCAGACGGGACATTCGATGAGCTGAAGGAACGCAATCACGAAGGAACCTTGGAAGAGATCTTCAATGAACTGACAGGCTTTCACGAGCACAAATCGATTGCCGAGGATTTCGTATCCATCGTGCAAGATGTGTAGCGATGCAGGAATTCAGAGTGTTGAAGATCTTAGATCGTTGCCAAGGGTTATTCGCGAAGGTAGGCGTTGATTATCCTGTCATGCGTAAAATTTTACAAGTGAAGCTTCTGATGGATCGTCGGCGAGTTCCGACGGTGCTCACGATGATGTCCAAGAAGAAGCAGCAGGACGATATGCTGACGGAGACGAACTATTTTGGCAAATCGTTATTAGTGTATGGGTTTATTGGGTGCATGATGATTCCGTTTCTGATGCTCGGCAACCAACCGATGGTCCAGATGAGCATTATCTTCAGTATGATGTTGTTCATGATGACGACTTCAATGATCTCCGATTTCTCTTCGGTCCTGCTCGATGTTCGGGATAAGTCCATTCTGAGTACGAAGGCTGTCCACCCGCGAACGATTAGTATGGCGAAGGCGCTCCATATCGGCAATTATCTGGTCATTATCACCGCTGTATTGATGGCGCCGGTATGGATTGTGTCAATCATCCGGTACGGTGTACTCTTTGGGGTGGTTTTTCTCGTAGAGATTATTCTACTGGATCTACTCATTCTTGTTCTTACTGCACTGGTCTATTTCGGCGTACTCCGAATCTTTGATGGCGAGAAGCTGAAGGATATGATTAATTATGTGCAAATAGGCCTCTCCGTCGGACTCGTCATTGGTTATCAGATTGTGATTCGATCGTTCGATCTGGTTCAGATTAATTTCGATTGGGTGCCGGCTTGGTGGAACATGCTGCTGCCACCAATTTGGTATGCGGCGCCGTTTGCACTGCTCCAAGGAGCGACAGATTCGTATTTGATTGCGATGACGATCCTCGCGATTTGCGTTCCGATTCTTGCGGTGGCGGTCTATATCCGTACGCTCCCGAGGTTCGAGCAGCATCTCATGAAGTTGACCTACCAAGGGGAAGGCGGAGGAGGAGCGCGCCGTCCTGTGCAGCACGCGTTGGCGAAGGTGCTCTGTACATCGCGGGAAGAGCAAGCTTTCTTCCGGTTTGTACTCCGAATGTTCGGGAGCGAGCGGGAGTTTAAACTCAAAGTCTATCCATCGCTCGGGATCGCCTTCATACTGCCGTTTATTCTACTCTTCAATACGCTGCGGAGCGGGGGGTTCGCAGAGTTGAGCTCGAGTTCGCTGTACTATACGATATATTTCGGTCTAACGATTATCCCGACCTGTATCGCAATGGCGAGATTCTCTGGTCGACATAAGGGGGCTTGGATCTATCATGTGGCTCCAGTTCAAGATATTACGGCATTCCATCGCGCGGTGTCCAAAGCGGTCTTGCTGCGGATGTTCATGCCTGTGTTCCTGGTGCAGGCGATCATCTTCATCGCGTTGTTCGGAGGCCATATCATTCTCGATCTCTTCATCGTCATATTGAATGCGATCGTCTATACGAGCCTGTGCTACAAATATATGTCCAAGTCGCTGCCGTTCTCGGAACCCATGGCAGAATCCCAGCAAGCCTCAGGGTGGGGGATCATGCCTTATCTGCTTATGATCGTCCCGTTCGTCGTAGTACACTTTGGCAGCACGTTGTTGCCATATGGGCCCTATCTCTATCTGGCCGTGTTAGTCGTGAGCAGTATCTGGATTTGGACGGGGGGAAGAGGCAAGGGAAGACGGGTAAATATTAACGCTTAGCGTAGGATAAAAAAGGCACTCCTTCATCGATATCGATGAAGTGAAGTGCCTTTTTCTGTGTGGATCTATTTGACGAGTACTGTACTTGGATGGTCTCATACAGAGACCGCTTCTTCACGTGCCGATGTTAGCTGTGAGAAGTGCATTTATTTAGATAAATATGGGTTTACAACGATTTATCTTACGAGTAGAATTCTTACTAGTAAGATATTTTTTGACTCGCAGAAAGAGGGTGGACCGCATCCAGAAGCAAGATATTCATCACATTTACAACATGTATAACGTCCTTGGACGGCGATGGATGACGGATTGGAATAAGCGTACAACCATGAATGTACCTCATACGCATTTTATGGCGCTTGAAATATTGGAGCTGGAAGGGCCGCAACGTGCGACGGTACTCGCGAACACGCTTGCGATTACCTCTGGCGGTGTCACCGTGATGACCGACAAACTGGTGAAGAACGAGCTGGTGAAGCGTGTCATGCAAGAGGATGATCGGCGTGTTGTTATGCTCGAAATCACGGAGAAGGGTAGAGCGGTGCTATTCGAATTGCAAGAGCAGCGGACTATCATGATTGATGATCTCATGAAAGATTTGACGGAGTCCGAAGTGCAAGAATTGCTCCGCATTTATAAGAAGCTGCTTGATGCACATCAAGATTAGCGATTCAATCGGATTCAGCAGCAACGCTGTCAAATCCCATCATTTTATGTAAGCGTATACATAATTGGAAAGGAGATCGGTCGATGGGCAATACGTGGGATGCAAGCTATGATGTCGTCGTCGTAGGTTCGGGTGCAGGGGGATTAGCGGCAGCGTTGACAGCAAGATTGAAGGGACTGTCTGCACTAGTTATTGAGAAGACCGCTTTATTCGGTGGCTCTAGCTCCTTATCGGGCGGGGCCATCTGGGTACCGACGAATCACTATTTGGCGGAAGCGGGTCTAGGCGATACGTGGGAGAAAGCACAAGCTTATTTGGATGCTACGGTTGGAGATCGTGTACCGAAGGTTCGGAAAGAGGCTTATGTGAAACGCGGTGCGGAGATGGTGCGTTATTTCCACGATAATACGGCGCATGTTCGCTTCAAGTACATCCCGGGCTATTCCGATTATTATCCAGAAGCGCCGGGTGGATTTCCGCAAGGACGTTCTGTAGAACCGCTGATCTTCGATCTGAACAAACTCGGTGAAGAACGGAAGAATATGCGACGCGCCAATCTGCCAACGTATGGTATTGTCATGAATGCCTTTGAATTTCATAAAGTAAATATGATTACAAGAACATGGGTGGGCAAAAAAACCTCGTTGAAACTCGGTATGCGATTAATCCGAAGCGTTGTGACAGGTGCTCGTCTGTCTTCACTTGGTGAAGCATTGATCGGCCGACTGCGTAGATCGTTAATGGATGTGCAGGGAGAAGTCTGGGTGAAGACGGCTTTTCAAGATTATGTGATGGACGATGGGTGTGTTGTCGGCCTTAATGCTGTGCGGGATGGCAAGCAGATGCGAATTGAAGCGAAGAAAGGCGTGATCCTGGCTTCGGGCGGATTCTCTCACAACCAGAAAATGCGTGAGCAATATCTTCCGCTTCCGACGTCAGAGAAATGGACTTCAGCCTCGGAAGGGCAGACAGGCGATTTGATCGAGGCATCGTTACGTATTGGTGCTACGCTGGATCTCATGGATCGGGTATGGGGGGCGCCTTCGGTTATACCTCCGGGTCAGGCACCGTATTTCCTAGTCGCAGAGCGTGCGCTACCGAACATGATGGTCGTCAATGGAGCGGGTGAACGTTATTTGAATGAAGCAGTGCCTTATCATGAGTTCGTGGATCAGATGTATAAGAACGATAAGCCGGAAGCACGAACGACACCGTCATGGATCATTATCGATAAGACGACGAAGAGCCGGTATATTTTCTTAGGATTATTCCCGGGTCAGCCATTCCCTAAGAAATGGTTCGATAATGGCTTCATCAAGCAAGGAAATACGCCCGCTGAGCTGGCTCAAGCGATGGGGGTGCCTGCCGATAAGCTGACAGCAACATTCGAACGATTTAATCGTGATGCACGGCAGGGCAAAGATACAGCGTTCCATCGCGGCGATAGTGCTTATGACCGTTATTATGGCGATCCGAACTACCCAAATCCGAACTTGGCTCCACTTGAGAACGGTCCATACTATGCTGTACCAATTTATCCGGGCGATATTGGTACGAAAGGCGGTATCGTAACGGATGAGTATGCGCGTGCCCTAGATTCGGCTGGGGTACCGATCCCTGGTTTATTCGCCACAGGCAACTGTTCTGCCGCCGTCATGGGAGAGACATATCCAGGGCCGGGAGCGACCTTGGGGCCTTCGATGACATTTGGCTATGTTGCAGCGTCATACATGGCAGACCATAAGTAAAGCAGAACCTGATTATGATATAATAAATCGATAGATTCATAGATTGGTGTCGAGGTGAAATGTAATGAAATATCAACCACGAATGAAGCGTAGAGCTATCGCGGTGACAGTGATGGCGTGTATGCTCTGCATGAGCTGGGCGGGTGGTGCCTACGCGGCCGTTCCTGCGGGAAGTGCAGTAGAGGTGAAGGATGCTCAAGCTGCTGTGTCTGAGCTGCGTTATGTCGCGCTAGGCGATTCGCTCACCGTAGGATTCGAGCCGCAGCTGCTCAAGGAGAAGAACCCCGTTCCTTATGGCTTCGTTGATCGGGTCTTGGAGCAAGCATTGTACAAGGGCAGAGCGAAATTAAGCAATTATGGCATTCTCGGGTTAACGAGCGAAGGACTGCGTATTTACGTGAAGGCGATTCAATCCGGTCAGGCGTTCAAGTATGCCGATCTCAAGTCCGTCGTAGCAGATCCGCGGGCAGCTTCAATCGAGCAAGGCATTGCACAGGCCAAGGCTGATATTGAGCAAGCCGATGTCATTACGATTACGATCGGTGGTAATGATTTTGGTGCCTTACTGAACGAAATGAGTGATTTGGCAGATGACAAGGCTAATGGATTGGTTGATCGTCTGATCGAGCAGTACACATTGAATGTCACGGAAACGGTGAAAATGCTCAAAGCGATGAATCCGAAGGCGAAGATTATTATCGCAGATCAATATCAGCCTTTGCCGAAATACCAGCGTGAAGCGTTGTATCAGAAATTGATGGCTGTCGCTGACCAATTTACAAGCACCATTGACGGCATGGCGAAGGCCCTCTCGGATGACGGGACGGAGATCAAAGTCGCACATGTTGCTGAACTGTTCAAAGGCAGAGAAGGTGAGTTAACGCATACTAACTTGATGGAACAAGACATTCATCCGACGCAAAAAGGGTATGAGTTGATGGCGAAGTCGTTCGCAGAGTCGATCTGGGGATCCTATCGTGTACCGAAGCCAGACAGCACAGGAGCGACGACGATTGTTGTGAAAGGGCAAGAGATCGTAACAAAAAACCTGCCAACGATAAGGAACAATCGGACATTCGTGGCCATCAAAGACATCGTCGATGCGATGGGGGCAACCTCCAAGTGGGATAACAAAACATTAACCGCAACGATTTTCTATGGCGACCGCGTCCTGACACTGCCGATCGGCTCGAAATCTGCATCGGTGAATGGTCAACCGCTTGTCGTCGATGCTCCAGCCTTCCTGCTCAAGGTTGGGAAAGAACAGAAAACCTATGTTCCACTCCGTCTGCTCGCTGACGGATTAGGCTTCCAGATTGAGAATCGGACTAAAGCACATACGGTATTTATTAATCCATAATTCCGAAGAACTTCCGTCATTGCACTGGGTACGTGTGGTGAACGGAAGTTTTTTGTCTATTCTAATTGTTAACCCAATATATTATAATTGGTTGACAATTAGAATTTCATAGACGACAATATGAGGTGCATTAGCGATGAACAGTAGAAGAGGATTATTCATAACAGGAACCGATACCGATGTCGGTAAAACGCAAGTGGCTTACGGCGTCGCTGCGGCATTAACGCACCATCTTGGCATCGACGATGTTAGGCTGTGGAAGCCTGTGCAGACGGGGGTAAGCGTCGGGGAAGAAAATGCGGATAGCTATCGATTACGCCATGGAAGCCGGATCGGGAATCAGCAGGAAGAAGATATCGTTTCGGTTACTTTGCCAGATCCTTTAGCCCCTTGGATCGCGGCGCGGAGAAGCGGTTTAGCGCTGGACTATCATCACTTGGTTGAAGAGGGCAAGACAAGACTTGCACAAGGCGGCATGTGGATGGTGGAAGGTGCTGGCGGATTAGGCGTTCCGTTAACCAAGCAGCATCTGATATTAGATTTGGCGAAGGATTTAGCGCTTCCCTTGTTGATCGTAGCTAGAGCGGGGTTAGGTACTGTGAATCACGCCTTGCAGACGATTGCGTATGCAAGACAGGCAGAGATCGAGATCGCAGGCATCATTCTGAATGGATATCAAGATGGGGAAGAAGCGAATGTCAAAGACAACGCGATGATGATTGAAGCGTTCGGGGATGTTCCTGTGCTTGGGATTTTGCCTTGGATGGCTGAAGAGGCTGACGATGCATGGCGAATGGCTTGGGCCGCAACGGTTGCTGAACGTGTGAATTTGCATCAACTTATTGGATTGGAGAGGAATTGAAATGAGCGAATTACTAACAAAAATCGATTGGAATACATATGCCGACAAGGCTTTAAATGGAGAACGGTTAACAAAAGAAGAAGCATTATCAGTACTTACCGCAGACGATGATGAATTGCTCGCAATTATGAATGCAGCATTCCGTGTGCGTAAGCATTATTTCGGCAAGAAAGTAAAGCTGAATTTAATCATCAATGCAAAGAGCGGGCTATGCCCAGAGGATTGTGGTTATTGCTCCCAATCGATTGTCTCCACAGCACCGGTGAAGAAATATCCGCTGCTTGAGAAGGGTGTCCTCATCGATGGTGCGCGTAAAGCGATGGAGATGCAGGCAGGAACCTACTGTATCGTAGCGAGCGGCAAGGGACCGACACCTCGTGAATTAGATCAAGTTATTGCCGCTGTCGAAGAGATCAAATCCACGATGCCGATGAAGATCTGTGCATGCCTTGGCATTCTGTCGCAGGATCAAGCAAATCGTCTGAAGACAGCGGGGGTTGATCGCTACAATCATAACTTGAACACGAGTTCGGGGCATTTCTCGAGCATTACGAAGACACATACCTATGATGATCGTGTAACGACGGTAGAGAGTGCCAAAGCAGCTGGGATGTCTCCTTGCTCAGGATGCATTGTTGGGATGGGCGAGTCGAAGGAAGATGTCGTTGATGTGGCTTACGCGCTTCGTGAGCTCGATGCCGATTCCATTCCGGTTAACTTCTTGAATTCGATCCCAGGAACACCGCTTGAATCCCTTAAACATTTGAATCCACGCTACTGTCTGAAAGTACTTGCGCTGTTCCGTTTTATTTGTCCGGATAAGGAGATTCGTGCTTCGGGTGGTCGCGAGGTCAACTTAAGATCGCTGCAGCCGCTCGCGCTGTATGCCGCGAACTCGGTCTTCGTCGGTGATTACTTGACGACAGAGGGTCAAGAAGCAACAGACGATCATCGCATGATCGAAGATATGGGCTTTGAGATTGAGTTATGTGCGCTGTAAATGTTGTGAAGTGGGGATGGATGCAGGAGGAACTGGATCGATTGCAAGGGGAGCATCTGAGCCGGCAGTTGGTGGCAACGGAGCTCAATCCTGAAGGCTTTCTGGAACGCCAAGGGCAACGAATGCTCAATTTGGCTTCCAATGATTATTTGGGCCTTGCATCCGAATCGGCAGATCGATCGGAACTATCCAATATGAATTCCCTATCTGGAGCAGGGGCCTCTCGGCTTGTTGCAGGGAATGATCCGATTTATGAGCAGTTCGAACAAGAATTTGCTGCCTTCAAAGGAACAGAGCGATGTCTGTTGTTCAGCAGCGGGTATATGGCGAACATGGGGATTATTCCTGCCCTCGTAGGAAGGCATGACTACGTCTTCAGTGATCGGTTGAATCATGCCAGTATTGTGGATGGGATAATGTTAAGTCGTGCGGAACATGTGCGTTATCGTCACCGGGATCTGAACCAGCTGGAGAGTCAGCTGAGGAAAGCGCCGAAGGAATCACGCAAATTGATCGTCACGGATACCATCTTCAGTATGGACGGCACGATTGCACCGCTTCATGATCTTGTTACGCTGAAGGATCGTTACGGAGCTATGTTGATGGTGGATGAAGCCCATAGCGGCGGGATCTATGGCAGCGAAGGGCAAGGCTTGGTCCATGCGATGGGGCTGCAAGATCACGTTGAAGTACAGATGGGAACGTTCAGCAAAGCCTATGGGGGCTGTGGTGCTTATGTTGCGGGAGATGCGATCTTGATTGAATTCCTGATCAATCGTGCACGCACGTTCATTTACAATACTGCACTACCGCCAATGGTTATTTATGCCGTGCGAGCGAATTGGTTGCGTTCTAGGCAAGAATCTTGGCGGCGCAAGGCTCTGCTGGCACGGACACAGCAATTCCGCACCGCATTGCAGGCAGCAGGGTTCGATACGGGAGCAAGTGAGAGTCAGATCATACCGCTAATGATAGGAAATAATGCTCAGGCGATCGCCTATAGCGAGGCGCTGCAAGCGGAGGGAATCGCAGCTGTGGCGATTAGGCCACCTACCGTGCCGCAAGGGACATCCCGGATCCGCTTCACGTTAATGGCAACGCATAAGGAACAAGACTTGGATTGGGCAGCCCGTTGCATGATTGAACTTGGCCAGCAGATGGAGTTGATATGATATGACGAAGCCGCATATCTATTGGATTCATGGTTATGGCACTTCATCGGAGGTGTGGAAGGATGTCGTATCGGAGTTAACGGAGTTCAATCACTCATTTGCTAGCTTCCAAACTTGCTATACAGTTGAGGACTTTCGTAAGGCCGTGCAGGAGGACATTCAAGGTATCCTCGAATCCACGAAGCCAGCGGATCTGCATATCATCGGCTGGTCGATGGGCGGCATGCTCGGGATTGAGGCGTTAGCGCATGATGATCTGAATGGACTGGCAAGGGAACTCGGGTCGATGATCCTTGTTGCCTCGTCGCTTCAGTTCGTTACGGCGAACCGAGAGCAAGGGTGGCCAAGACGCGTCGTCGAACGGATGTGCAAGAAGATGGCAGAGGAGCCGGAGGCGACAGTGAAGGCTTTTCAAGCTTCGCTGCTTACTGATGAAGAACGGGCGCAGCTGATTGACGCGCAGGAAGATGGTCATCGTCATACGATGCCGCATGATTATACGGGGGCAGGCTTGGTTGCGGGGCTGCAATATTTGCTCGATACCGATTTGCACGAAGACTGGATGAAGTTAATGCAGCAATCGGTGAATTTACATTGGATTCACGGCACGCGAGATGATGTGTGTCCAGTTGGCGCTGTACCGATGAATCTTCCAGCTGAACAGATTACATATGTACCAAATGCAGGGCATATGCCTTTTCATGTTCAACGGGGTTTATTTTTAACAACATTAAGGAGAAGACTTCGCGATGGGAACAACATTACAAATGGATAAAGAGCGAGTTCGCCGCAACTTCGACCGCCATGCCGGACAATATGACCAATACGCCGTCGTTCAGCGGTGGATGGCAGAACGACTGCTTGCTTATGTGTCAGACTGGGCGAAGGGACGAAGCGTGTCGCGAATCCTAGAAATCGGCTGCGGAACAGGGATTGTTACAGCAGAGCTCAGCCGGTTATTCCCACAGGCGCACATCACGGCGCTTGATCTCTCCGAGCGTATGGTCGAAGAGACGCGGAAGAGGTTAGGGGAAGATGCATCCAATGTAACTTTCATCGTCGCAGATGCGGAGGAGTGGGCGTGCGCACAAATGTTGCAAGACCAGAAGGCTCACCTTTCGCAGAAAATCACATATGATGTTATTGTGTCGTCTGCGGTTTTCCAATGGTTTAATGACCCGAAGCGAACTTGTAGATCCTTGCAGCAATTGTTAGCCCTAGACGGGTTGTTCGCTTTTGCTACGTTCGCAGGCGAGACATTTCATGAATTACACCGATCCTTCGCCGCAGCTGAATCTAAGCTTGGGCTACCAATGATACCGCATGGGCAATCCTATCCGAACGGATCAGATTGGCAGCAGATGTTTGGCGATCAGGGCTTATTTCGTTGGGATCAGCAGGAGTACATTCTCACCTATCGAGATGTCATGGCGTTCTTGCATAGCGTGAAGCGAGTCGGTGCATCAAATGCGGTGAAGCAAACGGATAGTGTAGGCGGTAGTCGTGCTTTATTTCAAACGATGTGTGCCTATTATGAACAGCACTTTGCTGCGAGCAGCGGGGAAGGGATTCAAGTCACTTATGATGTTGGATTCGGAACCTACCTTCACCAAGAAAGATGAGCGAACATAATAAAGGCACCGCATGACTAGACTTTCTAGTGCATGAGATGCCTTTCTAATCCTATGCTTGAGGTTCTGTATGCGGCTTGACGCCAGCTCTGCGACGTTTGATGAGAAGCCCAGTAATGACGACCGCGGCTACGACCAGAATTTCGAATCCATATTTGATGGCGGGATTCGTGAAGAATGGTTTTATGAACGATTCGCCGACGATCATCTTCGATGCTGTCCAACCGAGGACCGCTGAACCGATGGTAATAATAATCGGATACTTCTCCATGAACTTTAAGACGATTGTACTTCCCCAGACAACGATCGGTACCGAAATCGCGAGTCCAAGAATGACGAGCAAGAAGCTGTTATGAGCTGCACCTGCGACAGCGAGCACGTTATCGAGACCCATCACAGCATCTGCGATAATGATCGTTCGAATGGCTGCCCAGAGGCTCTGACCGGATTCGACGTTGTGTTCTTTCTCCTCGACCATCAGCTTGACGGCGATCCAGAGAAGGACGAGTCCCCCCGCAATAAGCAAGCCTGGGATTTTGAGCAACCAGACGACAACTAATGTTGCTGCGGCCCGAATCGCAATGGCTCCGACCGTCCCCCATATAATCACTTTCTTTTGTTTATCCTTTGGCAAGTTACGTGCCGCTAGACCAATAACGATGGCATTATCGCCTGCGAGAACAAGGTCGATCATGACGATTGCGAGCAATGCTGACCAGAACTCCATTGAGAAAAAATCCATAATTCCAACTCCTCCAATCAAGATATAATAAAAAACGCCGTTACCCTCTATGGTAACGGCGTCTAATCTAGACAATAAAAAAGAGACCTTTACCATAGGTGGCAAAGGTCTCGCAAACAACATGATCGTTGCCAATAAAGCCGGGGAAGATGATTCCCGTAATGACGACTTTACTGTTACTTGCTACTCCCCTTTGGAGACGTATTGAATTGTCTCTATCCTATCACACAAGTCACGGCTTTTCAATCTTTCAAATATAACAAATTGATGTTACATTGGCGGATTATCGGGCTGACATGTGATCGAAAGCGGTGTTAGCAGCTTCAATCGTTTTTGCGATGTCATCCTCTGTGTGCTCGGTTGTTAGGAACCAGGCTTCATATTTTGAAGGAGCGAGGCAAATGCCTTGGGACAGCATACCGCGGAAGAACTGAGCGAATAGCTCGCCGTCGGATTGCTGTGCTTCTTCATAGTTTGTCACAGGATGGTCGCAAAAATGCGTAGAGAATGAACCGCGAATACGATTAATGGTCAAAGGTACGCCGTGCTTGCGCGCAGCGTCTTCGAGGCCGACTGTGAGCGCCGTGGCAAGTGCATCCATACGCTCATACGTGCCTGGTGCCTGCAGGACTTGCAGGCATGCAATCCCTGCAGCGATGGAGGCTGGGTTGCCCGCCATCGTGCCGGCTTGGTAAGCAGGTCCGAGCGGTGCGACCTGCTCCATGACGTGCTTGCGGCCGCCGTACGCACCGATCGGTAGGCCGCCGCCAATGATTTTGCCGAGCGCCGTCAAATCCGGCTCGATCGCGGCAAAATCATCGAACGCAGCGAACGTCTGCGTGCTGCCGTAATGGAAGCGGAACGCGCTGATGACTTCGTCATAGATGACCAGCGCGCCGAACTGCCGCGTGATGCGACAGAGGCCTTCCAAGAAGCCTGGTGCAGGCATGACCATACCGAAGTTGCCGACGATCGGCTCGACCATCACGGCTGCGACATCGTCGCCCCAGCGCGCAAGCGCGGCTTCCAAGGCGTTCAGATCATTGAATGGCACCGTGATGACTTCTTGTGCAATACTTGCTGGAATCCCAGCGCTATCTGGAATGCCCAGCGTAGAAGGGCCGGATCCCGCAGCGACAAGCACAAGATCGGAATGCCCATGGTAACACCCGGCGAATTTAATGATTTTATTCCGTTTCGTATAGGCACGCGCCACACGAATGGTTGTCATAACCGCTTCTGTCCCTGAGTTGACGAAACGCACTTTATCGAGCGAAGGGATCGCATCCTTCAGCATCTTCGCGAATTCGACCTCAAGCGTCGTCGGTGTACCGTACAAGGTACCGTTCTGTGCTGCGCGTGTAATGGCTTCCGTAACATGCGGATGTGCATGACCAACGATAATGGGGCCGTAGGCCGCCAAGTAATCAATATATTTATTGCCGTCAACATCCCAGAAATAAGCGCCTTGACCGCGTTCCATGAAGACGGGAGCGCCGCCGCCAACGGCCTTGAAGGATCTGGAAGGGCTGTTCACCCCACCGACGATATGGGTTAAAGCTTCTTGATACCAATGTTCTGAACGTTCTCGATTCATTGAATATTCTCCTTAAAACTTCGAATATATAATGTCTGTGTTGTGTTACTTCTTAGATGTGCTGGCATTCGAATCTGTCTTTTCCGTTGTTCCGTTCGTCGTTGTGCCTGTGTCTGTCGTTTTTCCACCTGCGTCCGTCGTTGCTGGCGGCTCAGGTGCATTGTCTTTCGTGAAGGTCTCTTGAACGAATTCCTTCAACTTGTCGAAATCTTTGACGCCAATGACGGCTGCACCGCCAGCTTTCTCTTCTGAGATCATATCCATTGGAGGAATCTGCACGCTGCTGCCGACCTTCGTATCGTAGCCAAGCGCTGCGAGCTTCCACATATCATCGACCGTAAGGTTCGTCTCGATGAACGGATTCACTTGCTCGAGAATATCCGGCAATTTCATAATCGACCATGTCGATTGCATTTTCGCAGCGACGGCTTTCAAGAACTCGCGTTGACGCTCCGTTCGGGTAAAGTCAGACATCGCATCGTGACGGAATCGAACATATTGGAGAGCTGATTTCCCGTCGAGATGCTGCATCCCTTTTTTAAGATCAATATCGTATTCGTGTTTATCCGCTTTACTGCTGTATTTCATATCTTTCTCGACCTCGAAGTCAATGCCGCCAATCGCATCGATCAACGCAATGAAGCCTTTGAAGTCAACATAGACATAATATTGAATCGGAATTCCCATGACATCGCTAACGGTCTTCATCGCAAGGTTCGGTCCGCCATACGCTAGCGCGGCATTGATCCGCTCTTTGCCATGGTCTGGAATATCAACATACGTATCCCGAAGGATGGAGAATAGCGTTCCTTTTTTCGTTACGGGATCAACGGATGCAATCATCAAGGAGTCTGAACGAGGCACCTCGTTCTTCGCGAGCCCCCTGGAATCGCCGCCTAAGAGTAATATGTTAACGCGCTCCGTGCCTGTCCATTCCGGAGGCTTGATTTCTTCGACTTGCGTATTATTTTTAAAGATAGAGTCCTCTGGGTTCTTGTTCATATTGTCGAGACCTTTGTACATGCGGTACGCATAGATGCCGGCAAAAATCAGTACAATAGCAAGTATTGTAATGCTGGAGTAGGTAATCCATTTTGCCCGTTTGCTCATCTTTTTCATAAAATGTTGCCTTCATTCCTTTCTTCTCTATGAATTTTAAGAATAATAAATGGTTTTGCAAGATGATCTATTTAAAGTATCATTACATTATAGTTTTTTTTTTGGAGAAAAATCAAATGAATTGTCGTTTTTTAGGCATTGTACCAGGAGGTTGCTAGAATCGTGTTAGCCATAGATGTAAAAGATTTGCGCAAGGAATTTAATGTGCAGAAGAACCGTGAAGGCGTCAAGGGCGCGATGCTGGACTTGTTCCGTCGTGAATATACCAAGGTCCGTGCGGTGAAAGATATATCCTTTCAGATTCCGAAAGGCGAAATTTGCGGTTATATTGGCGAGAATGGTGCAGGAAAATCGACAACGATTAAGATGCTGACGGGGATCCTCGTACCGACCTCTGGCGATATTCGGGTGAACGGCTTCGTTCCTTATCAAGAGCGTGAGAAGTTCGTACGCGGGATCGGCGTCGTATTTGGTCAACGGAGTCAGTTATGGTGGGATATCGGTGTGATCGAGTCGTTCCAGCTGCTTCGCAAAGTCTATCGCGTTCCCGAAGCGGAATTCAAGAAGCGGTTAGATGAGCTTGTCGAGCGCCTACAGTTGCAGGACTTGCTGAATCGCCCAGTACGGAAGCTTAGTCTCGGGCAGCGGATGCGTTGCGAGCTCGTTGCTTCCTTATTGCATAACCCATCGATCGTATTCTTGGATGAGCCCACGATTGGTCTCGACATCGTCGTGAAGACGGAGATTCGGGAATTCCTGAAGCAGATGAATCAGCGCTATGAGACGACCATTTTGCTCACGACACATGATCTACAAGATATTGAAGCCCTCTGTTCGCGCGTCATTATGCTCGATGATGGGCGAATTATCTACGATGGAGGTCTGGATGAGCTAAAGGCGAAGTGGGGTAAAGGACGTGAAGTTCATTTCCAATTCGCAGCACCTTTCCAGCTGGAGCAGCTACAATTCTTGACCGCTGGGCTTGAGGTAGCTTGGTCCATTGAGAACGAATATACCGCCAAAGTATGGATTCCGCTCGAAGTGAACGTATCGGATGTGTTGAGTCGCGTCGTCGGCACGACGGAGATTACGGACATTAAGATTATCGAGACGAATACCGATGATATCGTTCGCGAGATTTATAAGTCAGGGTCTGCAGAGGAGTCGAAGCTGCATTTGCTGGGTGAAGAGAAGGTGTCGAATGTTTAGCGCTTATCTCGATTTTATCCGTATTCGCTTCCTCATGATGCTGGCTTACCGCGTCAATTATTATAGCGGTATACTCATTTATACGCTCAATATTGGTGTCTATTATTTCACCTGGCAGGCGATCTACGGGTCGCAGCAGACGCTCGGCGGGTTCACCGCTGATCAGATGACGACCTATGTCGCGGTGTCTTGGATGGCCCGTGCATTTTACTTCAATAACTTGGATCGGGAGATAGCGAACGATATTCGGGATGGCAGTGTCGCGATTCAGTTCATACGGCCTTATAACTACGTCTTCGTCAAAATGATGCAAGGTCTTGGCGAAGGCTTGTTCCGCCTATTGCTCTTCATGGGCCCGGGGATGATCATTGCATGCATCTTGTTCCCCGTGAAGCTGCCGACCGATCCTGCGGCATGGACAGCCTTTCTGTTTATGTTATTAATGAGCTTCTTAATTAATTCACAAATTAATATTTTCACTGGACTGCTCTCATTTTTCGTGGAAAACAACGAAGGTATGATGCGGATGAAACGCGTGCTTGTTGACCTGTTCTCTGGCGTGATCGTGCCGATTAGCTTATTCCCTGGCTGGTTGTCCGGCATCATGAAGTTCCTGCCGTTCCAAGCGATTACGTTCTTGCCGAGTTCGGTGTTCACGGGACGGATTCAAGGAACAGGCATTTGGCAAGTTCTAGGGATCCAACTGTTATGGTTTACGATTCTAATTCTTCCGATCTTCCTCATGTGGCGCAGCGCGCGGCATCGGTTGTTCGTACAGGGGGGTTAGAGCATGGTATTCTATACATCGTTAATCTGGGAATATATGAAGAACTATATCAAGACGAAGCTGACGTATCGTGCAGATTTCTGGGTCGAGGTGCTGTCGGACTTATTGTTCCAAGCGACGAATCTGATCTTTATTCTGGTCATTTTCCAGCATACCGACTCGCTCGGTGGCTGGTCGGAAGCAGAAGTGGTGTTCGTCTATGGGTACTTCATGATCCCTTATGGGATCTTCATGTCATTCATTAATTTATGGGGTTTTAGTGAACGCTATATTGTCAAAGGAGAGATGGACCGTGTCCTGACGCGTCCCGCACATAGTCTCTTTCAGGTGATTTTGGAAAATATCGATCCGCCATCCATCATTGGATCGTTCGTCGGTGCGGTCATTCTCGGCATCTGCTGGGTACAGCTCGATATTCCGTTCGGAATCGTGGAGTTGCTGGTGCTCATCGTCATGGTCATCGGTTCCGTGATGATCTATACCGGCGTGTATACGGCTTTAACGGCGATTTCGTTCTTCTCCGATGCACCGACAGGCATACTGCCGTTGATGTTCAACATTCAAGGGTACGGGCGTTACCCGATTACGATCTATAATCGTCTGATTCAAGTCGTGTTGACTTGGATTGCACCGTTCGCCTTCGTAGGCGTCTACCCGGCGTCGTATTTCCTTGATCAAGAGATCACGAAGTCGTTCGCGCTGCTGACGCCGGTGATGGGGATCGTGTTCCTAACTGGCGGCATCCTGTTCTGGAACTATGGCGTGCGGAAATATCGCGGCGCCGGGTCTTAAGAATGGTAGGTTAAAATGCTTTGGACGACGACATCTCAGAAGCACGGAGCGGAGCAACTGAAATCGTACTGGAGAAGCGATAGCGTTCGCCTTTGTCTTCGGATTTCACCCTTGTGAGGTTCAGTCCAATCAAGAAATCTGAAGACAACAGCCGATCGGAAGTACGATTCAGGTGCGGAGCGGTTGATGAAGCAACGGTCAAATGAGTAAGGAGGGAATAGAATGGCAGATTTGCAAGTAGGACAACGCATTCCTGATTTTACACTGCCCGCATCGAACGGAGAGCAGGTCTCGCTGCATGATTATCGCGGGAAGAAGCTTGTGATTTACTTTTATCCGAAAAGCTCAACCCCTGCATGTACGCAGGAATCGTGTGAGTTCCGCGACTTCAGCGGGGAGTTCGCTAAGCATAATACGGTGGTCATCGGGATTAGCGGCGACGAGACGAAGGCACATTTGAAGTTCATCGCGAAAAATGAGCTGCCATTCCTGCTGCTTGCGGATACGGAGCATGAGGTTAGTAAGCTCTTCGGCGTCTGGCAGTGGAAGAAGCTGTACGGCCATGAGTTCGAAGGTATCGTCCGTTCGACGTTCGTAGTGGATGAAGAGGGAAGACTAGCTGCGGAATGGCGCAAAGTGCGCGTCAAAGGGCATGTGGAAGCGGTACTGGAAACCGTGAAGCAGATGAAATCATAAATGATCCAAAAAAACAGGGTGTGTCGACGTCATCGACATACCCTGTTTTTTGTCGAGAGATATGTAGCTAACGAATCGTAGAGTGCTTATTACCCGAGAAGTGGGGTCTACTTGGGAGCTAACGAATCCCAGAGTGCTTATTTGACCAAATACGGGCGTTTCGCGGCTCATTTTCTTAAAATAGCGATACTGAGATTCGTTACAGCAGAAAATCGCCATTTTTTCGCCGAATAAGGTCTGCTGGGTTCGTTAGCCGACACTTCAGCGTTCATTTCATTTTCCGAACAGCCGTTTGCGATATTTGATCAGTACGACGGCTACCAAAATGACGATAACGCCAATGGCAACATACAGCGCATTGTGCTCGACGAGTTTGAAGATTCTGTTCCACTGGGGTCCGAAAAATTTACCGAGCCAGATGAATACAATGACCCAGAACAAAGCGCCTGTATAAGCGTAGATCGCGAACTTTCTGAAAGGCAATCGAATAATGCCTGCAAAATATCCTGTGAAATGACGCACGCCGGGGATGAAATAACCGATAAAGATAAGTCCATTGCCGTATTTGCCGAACCATTTCTCTGTTTTTTCAACTTTCCCTGTACTTAGGAAGAACCACTTACCGTATTTGCGAATGAAGGGCATCCCAACCGCGTGTCCGATGAAGTAAGTAATGGTCATCCCAATCGTCGTACCGAAAAATGCGACAATGATGAGGATCATCCAATTCAACTTGCCCATATAGGACAAATACCCTGCAAAGGCCATCGTCGTCTCTCCGGGAAAAGGCAGTGCGATGAACTCAAGTAGGAGTCCGAAAAAGAGTACGAAATAGCCGTATTCATGGAACAACTGCTCAATTTGGTGCATCCAGCGAATCCTCCTATATGAATCAACTTAATAATGATTTTCAGCCGTCCCTGTGCCTCTATCACTATGAGTTTAGCAATTAATATTGTAGACCGAGTCATAGAGCTTCATACCTTCCCATATACTCTAGCAAATAAATGATTTCGTAGACACTTGGGAGGGTATGGAATGAAGAATCAACGAAATAACCGTCAGAACGTTAGTATGAAATGGAATCGGAGAGGCTGGGCCATGGTGCTGCTTCTCCTTTTTAACTATACACTGTTTGCAGGAATTGCCAATGCGGAACAGTCGACGAAGGCATCCGAGACGAAGACGGTCTATTTAACATTTGACGACGGGCCGAGCAAAAACACTTCAGAAGTGCTGGATATTTTGGCTAAAGAAAAGATCAAGGCAACGTTCTTCGTTCTAGGGCAGCAGGCAGAAAGTTATCCTGACCTCGTTAAGCGAATCGTCCAAGAAGGGCATCAGCTCGGCAATCATTCATACAATCATGCGTACAAGCCATTATATACCGATTTTCGAGAATTCTGGCGGCAAATCATCAAGACCGAGAATGTTCTGAACCAAATCGTTGGCCAGCGACCTGCGCTGCTGCGTGCACCGGGAGGGACGTATGGAAATTTCGATGCCAGCTATTTCGAACACCTCGGCCAGGCCGAATTCATCATTCATGATTGGGATGTGGATAGCGGGGATTCGAAACGTAGCAATGTTCCTGCAGCGGAGATCATTAAGGGCGTGAAATCGGGGCCGCTGAAGTCACATATAACCGTGCTGATGCATGATGGTACCGGTCATAGTGAGAGCGTGAAGGCGTTACCGACCATCATTCAATATTACAAAAATAATGGATATCAGTTCGCAGCACTGACGTCTGAGGTGAAACCTGTCCAATTCCGATTAGCGCAGAAGTCGAAATGGGTGAAGGCAGCATTGTCACCCGAGGAGGCTGATCGAATGATGATGCAGGATGCGGCCTCGTGGCCAGACGCTTCGCTGAGTGAAGTCATGAATCGATCCTTGCCGTTATTTGTACGTTTTGGTTCAGCTACTTGGCAGTTGAATACCGGAGAGTATCAAATGATCCGCGATCAATTCTATGTCAGTCTGCGGACGATGACGAGCCGAATGGGCGGAGAAATTCAATGGGATGGCAAGCAGCAGACCGTAATTCTGAAAGTTGGCGATATGCAAGCTGAAATGAACATGATCAAGCATGTAGCGATCGTTAAGCGGCCAGGAGAGGAGAATATGGAAGTATCGCTTGACTATGTGATGAAAGATGGGGGTACTCAGCTGAATTTACGAGATTTGATGGACATTATGAATGTGAAGGTCCTCAGCTATATAGATGATGGGCAGAAGCGGGAGGTTACCGTGGAATAAGACGGTAAAACAGCAGAATAATCGATGATTAAGAGGTCTAAATCGAGCTTGAACTGGCGAAACTATTAGAAATGAACTTTTCTCATAGAGATGGAGGTTTCGCCAAAATGTCTTATTCAAATCCGATTCTACCTCGTCAAGAACGCCCTGTTGAATTAGTAGAGCAAATGATTGCACGCGTCGAGAGTGTGATGATTGGCAAGCGAGATGCCATAATGAAGACATTCCTCGCGATGATGTGCAGCGGACATGTCTTGATCGAAGATGTCCCTGGCGTGGGCAAGACGATGCTGGTGCGTGCGGTTGCCCAATCGATCGGCGGTTCATTCCAGCGGATTCAATTCACGCCAGATGTGCTTCCGTCGGACATTACAGGGGTCTCGGTCTATAATCCTGCGACCTTGCAGTTTGAATATCGCCCAGGGCCGCTACTTGCGAATCTCGTACTTGCCGATGAGATCAACCGTACCTCGCCACGCACGCAGTCCGCGCTGCTCGAAGCGATGGAAGAGCGACGGATAACGGTCGATGGCGTCACGCGTCGGCTACTCGAGCCGTTCGTACTGATGGCGACGCAGAACCCGCAAGATTTTGAAGGCACGTACCGGCTGCCGGAGGCGCAGCTGGATCGGTTCTTGCTCCGGATCAAGCTCGGCTTCCCGGAGCCCATGGAAGAGGTGGAGCTGCTGAATCGCATGCAGCAACTCCACCCCATCGATGACCTTCGGCCGCTGGTGATGGCCGAAGACATCGTTCGCATGCAGCGCGAAGTCCGCGCGGTGCATGTCGATGAGGCGATCAAGCACTATATCGTGCTGATCGCCCAGTCCACACGAGCGCACGCAGACCTTGCGCTCGGTGTGAGCCCCCGCGCATCGCTGATGTGGATGCGCGCGGCGCAAGCCCATGCGTATATGCATGGGCGCGCCTATGTAGTGCCCGACGACGTGAAGCTTGTCGCCGTCGACGTCCTAGCACATCGCCTGACCCTTGTGCCGCAGGCGCGAATGATGGGCGTGCAGTGTGAAGAGCTGCTCAAGCATCTCATCAGCCAAGCACCGGTACCGATGTTCAAGTCGGATTCGGGGGCGAGAAGAGCATGAGAACGATAGGGAAGGGATTCGCGGCACTTGCGTTATGGGGTGCCGTCTTTGCTATAGCGAACTTACGAGATGGTGCGGTGGAATGGTTCCTGTTCACCGTGTTCTCGTGCGTTATCGGATCCGGTATCCTCATTCAGATGCTTGCACTGCGCGAGATCCGAGTCGTTCGACGTCTTGAACGGAATCATCTCTATGCCGGTGAGTCATTTACGGTGACGATGGATGTGATAGTTCGTTCTTGGATTCCGTTGTTCTGGCTCACACTCACGGAACGTGCAGTGCATACATCCGCTCAAGAGGGTATACAACCGCAACCGATCTTTACCCATCCCCATCTCTGCTTGCCAGGTTTTCGATCGCGGATCACGTATGTTTACCGCGTCGGTGGGCTTGCGCGGGGGAGGTATGCTTTTGCAGATATGGAGGTCTGTTCGGGAGACTTATTTGGATTTTTTACGAAGAAGAAACAGGTGAAGACAGATGAATCGATTCTGATCTATCCGGCTCGGATCGGTTGGCCACAGGCGTTAACAGGATATTCCGTGCCTTCCATCACGGAGGAGCAGAACTTGCCTCGAACGGGAATGGAGTCATCAACGCTCGGAACCGAACTGCGGGAATATGTTCCGGGAGATCCTTGGAAGCGAATCCACTGGAAGAGCTCAGCGAAGCAAGGAAGATGGCAGCTCCGATTGCCAGATCGTGTGGGGGAACCTTATGTGTGTTTTATATTGGATACGGCTTCAGGCAAGCGGAGACGATTCGAAATGATGATTGCTTGGAGTGTCGCTCGGCTGGAGCAGCTCCTGTCGATGGGAACGGAAATTTCACTCGTCAGCCATCAGCTAGATGGACGTCGAACGTGGCTGCTGAAAAACTTTATGACAGCAGAGATCATGCAATATTTTGCTGAGGTGGGGCCGAAGGGACAAGCATCATTATTGACAGCTATCAGGCATACGGCAATGCGTGAGCCGCGTGGAACGGTATTTTCTATTGTATCGGAACGAATGGATCAGGAAGCAGCTGAGGTCGCACAGTGGCTTTTCACGCAAGGGCATCCCTTGGAATGGGTGTGGGTGATGGAACGCGATCAGGTGAGTCCGGACGAACAGATGTGGCTCGAACGCATGGAGCGTATCGGAGCGACACTATATCGGATCGAGCCGAAGCAAGGTCTGCTGCCAACCCCGCGAGGAGGTGTGGAAGATGTCAGTGCATGAGACAAGTCAACGTATGCGAAGTGCGATGATTTCATTATTATTGTTCGGACTGTTCGCTGAATGGTTGATCCCACTGTATCACTTGCAAGAGAATATTGATTTTTACCGGATTTCACCGCTATTTGCAGCACTCGCGTGCTTCCTCCTGATCGGCTGCCTAACGCTTCATACGGCGATCCGGATGTCTTTGTATACGCTGACCTGCATCGGAACTTGGATCAGTATCTACGCATCCACGGGCAGTTCCTGGCTGGAAGCACTGGGGAGCATGATGTCTTCACTCGCTACCAATTTGAGTCTACTGCTGCAAATGAGTGGCGGTGGGTTCGTGAATAGCGGCGAGCTCCGTACAGGTCTCTTATTGATCGGATGGGCCATGCTCGTAACATCGGTGCAAACGCTAGCGATTCATCGCCAGAGCAGTATGCTGTTCATCAGCATCACCTTGATCTATCAAATCATTCTGCTCTGGGGCTTCGGCATGGATACCACCCTGGGCATGATTCGAACGGTGGCGGAATCACTGCTGCTTATTGCGCTTCTGCGTATCATTACCCTGGAACAAGGGAGGCGTGCTGCGAAGAGCTGGAGTCGGAATCAGGCCATGCTGCTCGGCTGGCCGAGACGATGGATGGCGGGCGCACTCGTTGCGGTGATGTTGTGCTTAGGAAGTGGATATCTCTTCGCCGGGCGTGCTGAACAAGCCAATGTGAAGCCTGTTGCTTGGGATCAGGAATTCGCTGGACTGGAACAATGGGCGTCGGAGACGATCGGGACAGATCTTGTGAATTGGCTGGATACAGCGAAGACACAGACCGCTTCCCTTGCGAAGACATCAGGAGAGACGGGATATAGCGAGAATGATCAGACCCTGGGAGGAGCTCTCGAATCCGATCCTTCGATTGTATTCGAAGCGACATCTCCTGTTCGATCCTATTGGCGTGGTGAGACGAGGCGCGTCTATGATGGTCGAGGCTGGACGGGATCGATCGATGTATGGGAACCCCTTCAGCAATGGGATCCCATTGCGCCTATAACGCCCGATCAGGAGGGCAACACGTTGCCATCGATTCAGCAGTCGATTCGGTTTACGTCCTCTAACCCGATATCGATGCAGAAGTGGCCTTTATTTGCAGGGGGAGAGATAACAGGTTTGGGTCAATTGCATGTAAAGGCGTCGGGATCCGATGCCGATTCAGCCATTCGTCAAGCGAATGCATCAGAGGCAGCGATTCAGGTCCATCCGGAAGATGGTGCATTACGTGTAGATACGATCGGGCAAGGGAAGCTGTTAACAGGATATATGCTTGATGTGCGAATGCCTGAGGCAGCTCCTGATAAGCTCCGGCAGATCAAAGGATCCGATCCTGCGTCCGTTTCACGTGACTATCTTCAGCTGCCTGCTTCGCTGCCGAACAGAGTATCAGAGCTGTCTAAGCAGATCATCTCAGGCCAGACGAATCGCTATGATCAAGTGAAAGCCATTGAACAATATTTACGGACGTACTATACCTACACCTTAACGAATACAGCAGTACCGCCCAAAGGCGCAGATTTCGTCGATGACTTTCTGTTCACTCAGCTCAAAGGCTACTGTAATCATTTCTCGACCGCCATGGTTGTGATGCTGCGCACGCAAGGCATTCCAGCAAGATGGGTCAAAGGATTCGCGCCGGGTGAACCTTCCGAAGATACAGCGAATGTGTATACCGTGCGGATGAGCGATGCCCATGCATGGGTTGAAGTGTATTTTCCAGGAGCGGGTTGGATTCCATTTGAGCCTACTCCAGGATTTCAGCCAGGCGACGAAGAAAAGGGCATTGGATCAGAGCAGCTCGCAGCAGGGCAGTCTAAGCCACCCGCACTAGCAAGTTCCACACAGACAGAGACGAGTTCAAACCAACCATCGGTTGATACTGCGACAACGTCGGGTTCTAAACCTCAAGCTTCTAGTTTACTAATTCAGGCATTTCAAGGGTTGAAGGTGATATTGTCAGAGCTCTATGATGCTGCACAGAACTGGAACGCAAGCTGGATCCTAACAGGCGGATGGATCCTAGGTTTCATTATTCTAGGGGTATGGTTCTGGCTTCGATATCATTTGTACATCCGATTACACTGGGCAGTCCTCCGCTTCCGTACATCCCATGAGGATCCAAGACGAATCGAGCGTGTAGCATGGCTCTTATGGCAGACATGGATTCAGCAGTATGGGGCGAAGTCGCAAGATTTAACGATGCGTGAATATATTGAGCGGCTGGATGGCAAAGCTGACAATAAGAAGGTTTCGCTGATGCAAGCGGTGTTTGCTATGGAAGCGATCACATTCCACCCCCATCAGTATGATCGGTTAACGAGGAATCGACTGATTCAATTTTGCATGGGGAAGAATCGAGGTTGACAGATAAGCGCTATGCTCCCTCGAAAGCAGTATTTCGAAGCGAACTTGCCTTGACGGTGGGATTTTCGGTTCGTATAATTAACTTCATGAATTGAGGGAGGCACGTTACTAATGGATAAACCGAATGAAATTATTGTTGTTCTCGATTTCGGGGGACAATATAACCAACTTATCGCAAGACGTATCCGCGACTTAGGGGTATACAGCGAGCTATTGCCTTACAATACGTCTGCTGCACGCATTCGTGAGATCGCTCCGAAAGGAATTGTATTCTCTGGCGGACCGACAAGTGTATATGAAGAGAATTCTCCGCAAGTTGATCCAGAAATCTTCGAATTGGGATTGCCAATTCTAGGCATTTGCTATGGTATGCAGCTGATGGCGCACCAGCTTGGTGGTAAAGTTGAACGTGCGAACAAACGCGAGTACGGTAAAGCAGATGTAGATTTCGAAGCAGACTTCCGCTTAGTGGCAGATCTTAATGCGAAGCAGACGGTATGGATGAGCCATGGAGACCATGTCGTTGCGCTTCCAACAGGCTTCAAGACAACTGGAAGCTCTGAGCATGCGCCAATCGCTTCGATGGTTCATGCGGAGAAGAACTTCTTTGCAGTTCAATTCCATCCGGAAGTGCGTCACTCGGTACACGGGAACGAAATGATTCGCAACTTCTTGTACAATGTCTGCGATTGCACTGGCAACTGGAGCATGG
This sequence comes from Paenibacillus terrigena DSM 21567, assembly GCF_000374845.1. Taxonomy (GTDB): domain Bacteria; phylum Bacillota; class Bacilli; order Paenibacillales; family Paenibacillaceae; genus Paenibacillus_K; species Paenibacillus_K terrigena. Next base: position 856,458 of record NZ_KB895412.1, read on the forward strand.
AGACGTTCATCGACGATACGATTCGCGATATCCGTAACCAAGTGGGAGACCGTAAAGTTCTGTGCGCACTTAGCGGCGGCGTAGATTCTTCGGTTGTTGCAATCCTTCTCCACAAAGCGATCGGCGATCAATTGACTTGTATGTTCATCGACCATGGCTTGTTGCGTAAGGATGAAGCTGAGAGCGTAATGGAGACGTTCGTTGGCAAGTTCGATATGCACGTGGTGAAAATTGATGCACGCGACCGTTTCTTAGGCAAACTAGCGGGTGTATCGGATCCAGAACAGAAGCGTAAAATTATCGGTAACGAATTCATCTACTGCTTCGATGAAGAGTCGAAGAAATTGGGTCAATTCGATTTCCTAGCGCAAGGCACGCTTTATACAGATATCGTCGAGAGCGGTACTGCAACGGCCCACACAATCAAATCGCACCACAACGTTGGTGGGTTGCCTGAAGATATGCACTTTGAGTTGATTGAACCGCTCAAAGCATTGTTCAAAGATGAAGTGCGTAAAGTCGGAACGGAGTGCGGCTTGCCAGATGCGATCGTACATCGTCAACCGTTCCCAGGTCCGGGTCTTGCGATCCGCGTGCTAGGCGAAGTGACAGAAGAGAAATTAGTGATCGTTCGCGAGTCCGATGCGATTCTGCGTGAGGAGATCGCTAAGGCAGGTCTTGACCGCGAGATCTGGCAATACTTCACGGCACTTCCGGGCATGAAGAGCGTTGGCGTCATGGGTGATGCGCGTACGTATTCCTACACGGTAGGTATCCGTGCGGTAACATCGATCGACGGCATGACAGCGGACTGGGCGCGTATCCCTTGGGATATCTTAGAGAAAATTTCTGTTCGTATCGTTAACGAAGTAGAGAACGTTAACCGCATCGTTTACGATGTAACGTCCAAGCCGCCAGCGACGATCGAGTGGGAATAGGTTAATATACGAAATGGACAAGACCGTCGTAAGCAATCAGCTTACGGCGGTTTTTTTGTTGGGGGCGCCACATTTTGCGCAGGAGTACAAATAACTGCTAAAAAGCAGTTAAAAGGCTCGTATGAGCTCCATGTATCGCAAATAACTGCTAAAAAGCAGTTAAAAGGCTCATATGAGCTCCATGTATCGCAAATAACTGCCCAAAAGCAGTTAATTGGCTCGTATGAGCTCCATGCATTGTAAATAACTGCTAAAAAGCAGTTAAAAGGCTCGTATGAGCTCCAATGCATCGCAAATAACTGCCCAAAAGCAGCTAATGTGCTCAATTGAGCTCCATGCATCGCAAATAACTGCCCAAAAGCAGCAGTTTTCGCTCACTTGATCCTCATATCCTCCCAGCACCCGGTTCTATTAGCCATTACCCCAAGAACTACCCCGTATCGAACAAATAGACGAATATAACCTAACAAATAGACGAATAAATGACTTGAAAGCGTGACCTTTCTAACAGACATACGAGCAAATCCGTACGGGTGTGCAACTGCAATGCGGTTTCCATGGCCTACAATGGGTGTATTATCGGAATATTTGTAAGCGCTATCGCACTAGAGGAGGAGCAGTTCATGACTTTCACTTATGATATTCGTACTATTCCATTCAGCCGTTACGGCTCGTTTCTAACTATATCGTATTTACGTGCTTCGGGAGATCGTCCAGAAGGAGTCTATCTACGTACGGTACGCGGCGGAGATATGACGAGCGGGGCAGCTTTTCGTATTGAGTTGACTGCTCAAGGAGAGGATGTTCCTTACACAACGCATGCAACACCATCACGCCTTCGAATGGAGTCGAGCAGCGGGTATGCGGAGATCTGTATCTTCGATGGCCGCACGGTAGGCTTCCGGGCGGAGGGGGTTGGCGTTCGGCTTACCTTATCCGGTGGCGATTATGATTATGCGATGCGAATGAAGGACAACCGCTGGGAAGTGAACAGCTTCTTGAATGAAGTACGGTTCATGCTCACCTCGGTTCAAGGACAGATCGAGATGGATGCCCCATGGGTGCGGACGAAATGTACACATGTGAAGGCGCATTTTGTGCCTGATGTAGCGACGAACATCACCGAGTTCCGTGTGGAAGAGTACCGCACGACGTGGCTTGAGCGAGAGTTCCCATTATTCGATGAAGGGGTACAGTATGTCGCTGCAGAATATGAAGCGTGGAGGCAGTCGACTTTGCCGTCCGATGAAGCCTATGCGGCAGGCAGAGAGCTAGCTTCATATATAACATGGTCTTGTGTTGTCCCTGCGGATGGATATCTGACACGCCCTGCGATGTATATGTCGAAGAACTGGATGACGAACATTTGGAGCTGGGATCATTGCTTCAATGCGATGGCACTTGTCAGCTCCAACCCAGCACTTGCATGGGATCAATTTATGATCTTCTTTGACCGTCAAGATGAGAGCGGGCTGCTGCCCGATTTTATGAATGATAAATATGCCTTGTGGAACTGCAATAAGCCGCCGATTCACGGCTGGACGTTAGCGTGGATGATGGATCGTACCGATTGGATTGGTGAAGTACAGCTTCGCGAAGTCTATGAACCACTCGCTCGTTGGACCCGTTGGTGGTATAACGAGCGGGATGATGATCGTGATGGTATTCCACAATACAACCATGGTAATGACAGCGGCTGGGATAACAGTACGATTTTCCATGAGCGTGGCGCTGTGGAGAGCCCGGATCTATGTGCTTATCTTGTGCTACAATGCGAGACGCTTGGCCGGATTGCAGAGGAGCTTGGAAAGACACACGAAGCCACCGAATGGCATGCCTTGGCACAGCGGACACTCGATCGTATGCTGGAGCACTTCTGGCAGAATGGTGAACTTAGAGCCGTTCGAACAGGTACGCATGAGCGGTTAGCGGGCGAGAGTTTAATCAATTATATGCCTATCATCCTGGGCCAGCGATTGCCGCAAGAGGTTCAAGATACGCTCATTCAAGCGCTGTCTGATGAGGAGCGATTCTTATCTCCGAATGGGTTCGCAACCGAGAGCATGAACAGCCCGCATTATGAACCGGATGGATACTGGCGCGGGCCGATTTGGGCACCGGTCATGATGCTGCTCGTCGATGGACTCAGCCGCGGGGGATATACCGAGTTGGCTGGTGTTGCAGCGCAGCGGTTCTGCCGGATGGCGAACACCCATGGCATGGCAGAGAATTTCGATGCCATTCATGGTACAGGACTCCGTGATCGTGCCTTTACTTGGACCTCCAGTGTCTATCTAATGCTTGCGAATGAATATGTGAACGCATAACAAGAAGCGCACGTTTCTAAGCTTTATGGGAATCGTGCGCTTTTGGAGATTTTATACGGATAAACTGTTCTTATATTTCTCTCTTAAACGCTTATCGTCCTATAGAGGACGACGAAGTCGCTTATGCTTGACATTCCTTTGTTTTTTGTGGGGATATTTTTGGAATGATGTTCTGGATTGTCAGCGAAGTAGGTGTGTGATAAACTTCATTTACTTTAGGGTACGAACATGCTCAGAGCAGGAGGCAACTTATGCACTATCAGCGGATACAAATGATTTTTCATCGACTACTTGCACCGCGTCGGAGTCTTCGGCTGAAGCTCGTTATACTATTCCTTATCGCTGCACTATTGCCGCTCTTCACGTTCGGCTGGCTGTCATTCACGAAATCCTCGGAGCTGCTTCAGGATCAATTAGGCAAGTATGGGAGCAATGCGGTGACACAGCTGCAATACCAGCTGGATTCGGAACTTAGTCAAATGGAGCTCGTGACCGAATATGTACACGCATACTTGTTGAACCCCTCACGGATCGCTATACATCGAGAAATCCCGCGCTCGTATTCAGATTTGCATGAACAGAGTGATTTAGAAGATTTTCTGAAAGCGCTTAAAACTGTGAAACAGAGGGGGTTATTTATTATTACCAAGTCCGGCTACTTCTACGGGGAGAATTCCATTAAGACGACGATCTTGAAGGAGCAGACTTGGTGGAAGGCAATTCCCGCCGATTATGCCGGGGAATATTGGCCGGGGTTCTACACGCCAAGGCATTACAAGGAATTTGCTGAAAATGAGAAGGTGCTCGGCCTCGTCGTACCGATTCGCAATCAGCAGGGGGCGTTGAAGGATAGCCGTATTCTCATCGAGATGAATGCGGATAAGATGTATGAATTATTCCATTTGTTCGAGAAGAGCACACAGGCGATGCTTACGATCAAGAACAGTACGGGACAGCTGATCTATCAGTCTGCACATGCCTTTAAGCCGCAAGAGAATGATGTTGTATGGTCCAAATCTTTATCCCTGAATGATTGGACACTGGAAGCGAGACTGCCGTACAAGTCCTTTTTCCAATCTTCGAATATCATTCGCTCGTATACCGTCGTCGGCCTGTTGTTCTCGGGTCTGCTTGCGTTGCTGCTTGGCTTCCTATTCTCATCCCGTGTAACGGGCCGGATTAAACGGCTCAAAGAATCGATGTTCCTCGCAGGGAAAGGGAGATTGCAGACGAGAATACCCGTACAGGATCGTGACGAATTAGGGGTGCTGGCACACAGCTTCAATCGCATGATCGGGCAAATTCAAGATTTGGTTCAAGAGATTACAATCACAGAGAAGTTGAAGAAAGAAGCAGAGCTGCGAGCATTTCATTATCAGATCAATCCACACCTGTTGTTCAACACGCTCAATTCGATTCAATGGAAAGCAAGGCTGCAAGGCAATGAGGATATTCGTAAAATGCTCTATCATCTGGCCATGCTGCTCGAGGGTAATCTGGATATCACGCAAGAGCTGGTTACACTGCGCAAGGAGCTGGATATTATCGATCACTTCCTCCATATTCAGCGGATTCGTTATGAGCATGAAGTGAATTATGAGCAGCAGGTAGATGAATCGCTGATGCACTATGTCATTCCACGGATGAGCTTACAGCCGCTGCTTGAGAATATTTTTTTCCATGCGTTCGAGGATGGATGCGGTACGATACGTGTCACGGTTGAAGAGGATGGTGAGGATCTCGTGCTTCGACTAACGGACAATGGCAAAGGCATGACGGAGGAGAATAGGCAAAAATTGCTCCAAGGGACGTATCGCAGTAAGCGGGGCAGAGGTCTCGGCGTGAACAACGTCGATCAGAAATTCAAGCTTCATTTTGGACCATTATATGGCCTGGATATTCAATCTGTTGTTGGTCAAGGCACGGTCATCACAATACGTTGGCCGAAGAAGGAGGAGGACGAACATGACAACCAAATCACCCATTAAAGTATTAATTGCTGATGATGAGAGTATCGTGCGCAAAGGACTGGTTGCAACCGTCGATTGGGCGCGCTATAACATGCAGGTCGTCGCGGATGTGCCGAATGGTCAGAAGGGCTGGGAGGCTTTTACGGAGCTGCGTCCCGATGTGATTATTACGGACATCGTCATGCCGGAACTGAACGGCATCGAATTCGCTCGGCGGGTGAAAAAGGAAGCGCCGTCGACCCGGATCCTTCTTCTTAGCTGCCATCGTGATTTCGAATTTGCCCAGCAAGGGATCTCGTTAGGGGCCTCTGGCTATCTGCTCAAGACAGCGTTCGAAGACGAAGAATTGAATGAGTTCCTGCGCAAATTCCAAGAAGACATTGATACGGAGCAAGCAGGCAGCATGTCTGTTCTCGATGATCGTGCCCGTTGGAATGCTTCTTTCTATGCTTGGTTATGCGGCTTCCGCAATGAATTCCGCAGTGAGCTGCAGGCGCGTTGGGAGTCGCATTGGTCGTGGATGGAAGAGCCGCACAGCGTCTATTTGGCGAAGTCCTTTGTAACAGAAGAAAATTTAATTTGGTCTGACATCGAGAGTCGGCTGCAAGTCGGTTGCGAGAGCATTTTGTGCGGAACGGATCGAACGTTCTATTTTATACGCTATAAGGATCGTGAGGCGCTTGAGGCGTTGTTCAAGGACGTGAAGAGCCGTATTCCATCGTTCCATTGGAGCGGGACGGGACCGTTACAAGGGATGGACGCTTGGCTGGAGGCCGTGACGAAGCTGCATCAGGAAGCTGAGCTTGAGAAGAAGTTCGAGCTGAAGGTCCATTCTTGGCCGGAGACCATTACGAATGCGATACGTCTTGTGGCGGAGGATCTGCGGGAGCCGTGGTCTGTTAGCGATGTCGCGCACCGGATCGGTCTGAGCCGCAGTCATTTCAGTACGCTGTTCAAGAAGGTCACCGGAGAGAATTTCATTGAGCTGTTGTACCGAATGCGTCTGCGCGTGGCGATGGATCTACTGGCGAATACGAACATGACCTTGCAAGGGATTGCGGAACAGATCGGTATGGTGGACGGCAAATACTTAAGCAAATGGTTCAAACGTTACTGCGGGATGACTCCCTCGCAATATCGGGCCGAACAAAAAGAAGAATCCTGTTAAAATTTAAGACAAAATAACCCCTGCCATGAAACAAAAAGCCGTTTTGAAAACGCTTTATTTTTCTTAAAGTGAGAGTAATCAATTGATTGATAAAAATGGTTTGGGGGGGCAATCATCCATGAGTAACAAACGTTCTATGGTCACAACGCTATTATTGTTGATTGCATTAACGGTTAGTGCTTGCGGCGGCGGTGGGGGAGCAACATCGAACCAAGGCAGCGAGGGAAGTTCGGGAAGCAAGGACACAGAGAAAACACTTCGTTTTGCAACATGGGATACAGGTGACAGTCTGAAGGTCCAACAGGATATCGCGAAATTGTTCGAGAAGCAGCACCCAGGCGTCAAAGTTCAGATTGAACCGTATGCAGACGGATTCGACCAGAAGCTTGCTGCGTCCTTCGGTGCAGGCAACCCGCCGGATGTCATGCTGATGTGGGATTTCCCGACGTACTACACGAACCTGGAGCCATTGGATTCCTTCATGTCAAAAGACGCGAGCTTGAAACTCGATGACATCTATGAAAGTCTATTCAATTACGTGAAAGTCGATGGACAGACCTATGGTCTGCCGAGCGGATTTACGACTCGCGCATTGTATTACAATAAGAAAATGTTCGATGATGCGGGTGTTCCGTATCCAAAAGACGGTTGGACATGGGATGACTTCAAGGCAGCAGCGAAGAAGCTCTCCAACCCAGCTAAGAAGCAATATGGATTCGGCATTCGTACTTCGAATGACCCGTACGATCTACAAGGCATCGTCTGGAGTAACGGCGGCAGCTTCGTAAGCGCCGATGGCAAAGACATTGAAGGTCAAATGAACAGCCCAGAGACGGCGCAAGCGATCCAGCAGTTCGGCGATATGCTGAAGGATGGTTCTGCTGCACTCGTAGGGGGCAAGAACCAGATGAGTGGCGACGATGTATTCAAAGCGGGCAAAATCGCCATGTGGGAGAGCGGCGTATGGCCGTTGGAAGGCTTCAAGACGGCGAAGGTGGATTTTGGTACTGTTGAAATGCCTGTCTTCCCTGGCAAGCCGGTCAAAGGTATCGTAGCACTAAGCGCAATCTCGGTGGCGAAGCAATCCAAGCAGAAGGATCTTGCATGGGAGTTCACGAAATTCTTCGTCTCGAATGAAGTAATCAAGATGCGCAGTAATTCCGACTTGCCGATCCGCAAGAGTCTCGTGCAAGAGATGAAGTTCGATCAGAACCCGCTGTATTTACCGTTCTACAACATGCTGGAGCGTTCGGACAACACACCTGCATTCTTGCTTAACCGGAATTGGAAACTCGTGAACCGTTACTTGACGACGGCGATCGATTCCGTCATGCTCGGCGAGAATGCGCAGGATGCATTGAATGCAGCTGTGAAAGATGCGAAGAAATATATCGATAAAAAATAGGATCTAAAGCCCGGTGAGCATCTCGCCGGGTTTTTTCTCGTTAAAGTGGGGGAGAGGGGAGCCAGAGGCAGAGTGATGCAGTAAGCACTACGCTAGTAGCAAGCAAGATGTTAGCACCGCGTAAGCACCAAGCATAACGTTATCACCAGGCACCTCGCTAGCACCCACGTAGGGAGCGGGCTCTTGTCCTTTGACTTCTATGATAGAAATTTGCATTGTTGAGGGCATGTTTTCCCACCGAACAAAAGAACGAAACCATCCGAACATTCTCCCTCCACACGTTGAAAAGCTCCACATTTTTCTCGAACAAAGTGCCACCTATTGGGAAACAGATGACCGTGTAAAAGCGCTTTCATTCAGACTACAATGAAACCACACCAACGATGTCTAACGGGCCTTCCCGAACATCTCCTGAAAGGAACGATATTAATGGAATCTATTAAAAAGCGGACGCCTGCTCGATTCAAGCAAATGAGTATTCCTTATTTGTTCACGTTGCCTTGGATAATTGGCTTTCTTGCCTTTACACTGGGACCGCTCATTTTCTCCCTCATAATTAGCTTCTATGAATGGCCTGTTGTTGGAGACAAGACATTCATTGGGTTAGCGAACTATAAAGAGATGTTCACGAACGATCCGTTGTTCTGGGAATCTCTCGGCGTGACGATGAAATTCGCTGTTCTCTTCGTGCCGCTGAATATCATTATTGCCTTGCTGCTCGCAATGTTGCTGAACAAGAACGTGAAGGGCAGTGGGTTTTTCCGGACAGCATTCTACTTACCATCCGTTATTTCCGGTGTTGCACTCGCGATGATCTGGTCCTGGGTATTCGATGGTGAATACGGGATCCTGAACTATATTCTCTCCGTGTTCGGAATTGAAGGGCCGAAGTGGCTCATTAGCCCAACATGGGCGCCTGTTGCGATGGTTATCGCAAGTTTATGGGGACAAGGTTCCATGATGCTCATCTTCCTAGCGGGACTCAAGAACATCCCGAAGGATATGTACGAAGCGTCAGCAATTGACGGTGCCGGCAAATGGAAGCAGTTCACGCGTATCACATTGCCGATGTTAAGCCCGACCATTTTGTTCAACTTGATTACGACCATTATTGCTGCATTCCAGCAGCTGACCCTAGCCCTTGTGATGACAGGCGGGGGACCGCTGAACTCTACCTATTTCTACGCGATGTACATGTACGAGAATGCCTTTAAATATTCCAAAATGGGCTATTCCTCCGCCAATGCTTGGTTCATGTTTGCGATTGTGCTCTCGCTAACGCTGATTGTCTTCAAGTCTTCGTCCGCGTGGGTCTACTATGAAGGGGAAATGAAGCAAGGCAAGAAATAGACGGGTATGCGGTGACATTGTACTAGATTAGACTGATTCGTATAAACGGGGTGATACCGATGAGAAAAATATTAATTTACGGCGTTCTTATTTTCTTTTCACTATTGTTCATAGCACCATTTTTCTGGATGATTACAACGGCTGTGAAGTCGCCGGAGGAGCTGTACGTATTCCCGCCGAAGTGGATCCCATCCGTCTTCCATTGGGACAATTTCATAACCGCATGGGAATCGCAGCCTTTCAATGTCTTCTTGAAGAACTCTTTGCTCGTCACAGGGTTATCCTTGGTAGGTCAGCTCGTTTCTTCATCCCTTGTAGCATATGGGTTTGCACGGTTTCGGTTCAAGGGAAAAGACATGCTGTTTATGATCTTGCTCGCGTCAATGATGATTCCGTGGGAAGTGACGATGATTCCGCAGTATATGGAATTTAACTACCTGGGATGGATCAATACGCTGAAACCGCTGATTATTCCAGCATGGTTCGGATCGGCCTTTTTCATTTTCCTATTACGCCAATTTATTATGGGAATCCCAGTCGAGCTGGAGGAAGCTGCACGGATCGACGGCGCGAACCCGATCCAGATTTTTATTCGATTAATCGTTCCGCTCATGACTCCGGCGTTAATCCTAGTCGGCGTGTTCCACTTCCTAAGCAGCTGGAATGATTACTTAGGTCCATTGATCTTCTTGAATGATCAGAGCAAATACACGCTTACGCTTGGTTTGTCGCAGTTCAGAGGGATGTTCGGCGTCGATATGGTATCGATTATGGCAGTTACGTTCCTCATCTGTATCCCGCCGCTTGCCTTGTTCTTCTTCGCACAGCGCTATATTGTCGGCGGTATTGCAACAACGGGAATCAAAGGATAGGGGATTACAAGACGATCAGGGTTGTCTACGGGCAGTTCCTGGTCGTCTTTTTGTTTTGAATTTTAACGATTCCCGAACATTAACTTTAATTGAACATAAGAATATTCGCGTTTTCCATTGACAAAATTCGACCCTATCCTCTACAATATAGATGAATAACAAAATTGATTGCGATTTTTCGTATAATCTTGGGAATCGGCCCGAGAGTCTCTACAAGGTCACCGTAAATGATCTGGCTACGAAAAGAGAGAAGAAGTGTGCCCTGTTGATTTGGTGTGCTTCGATTTCTTTTGGATGCGAGCCTAGGAGATATTTTATCCTAGGTTATTTTTGTTGTTCCCTATTTCATAAGCTTGGCGCTTATAAAACTTTTAGGAGGAGTCTTTACAATGGATCGTTTCTTTAAGTTAAAGGAAAACGGAACAAATGTCAGAACTGAGGTTTTGGCGGGGATCACAACATTTATGACCATGGCTTACATTTTGGCGGTCAACCCGAACATCTTATCAGCTTTTGGTAAAACAGGCATGGAATGGTACTCCGTATTTTTGGCGACAGCAATTGCGGCGGGCGTATTCACAATCGCAATGGGGATTTTCGTTAACTTTCCAGTAGCACTTGCACCAGGTATGGGCCTTAATGCATATTTTGCATCGGTTATTATTTCGACAGCATCGAGTAATCATCCGGTGACTTGGCAAATCGCGTTAACAGCGGTATTTATGTCCGGTATTATCTTCTTCATCTTAACGGTTACCAAGCTTCGACAGCTACTCTTGGTCGCAATTCCAGATGGACTGAAGCATGCGATTACGGTAGGTATTGGTTTCTTTATTACGATTGTAGGCTTGAAGAACAGCGGTATTTTGTCTGTTGCCGTTGAATCGACGAAGGATATCAAGGCTGGAGCATTCACGCCACTTCTTGGATTTGAATCGGTATTCTCGATGGGCAGCTTTACGAATCCCGATGTCATGATTGCGCTCATTGGTATCGCGTTGATCGGTATTCTTATGGTGCTTCGTGTACCAGGTGCGATTTTCTTCGGTATCATTGGAACGTCCTTGATCGGATGGGCATTATTTTATGATCATCTCAAAGCAGTCAGCACAACGCCAGCGACTTGGATGCCTGACTTCAGTCAGTTGAACTTCTGGCAGTTCGATTTCGAGGGGATGATGGGTGTTGGTATCGTATCCATTATTGTTACCTTCACATTCGTTGAATTGTTCGATACATTTGGTACGCTTGTAGGTACAGCAACACGTGCAGGATTCATGAAGGACAAAGAAGAAGGCAACAAACGTGTAGGTAAGGCCATGTTCGTCGATGCGATCGCTGTAGCAGGCGGCGCGGCTGTAGGTACAAGTACAGTAACGACATTCGTAGAGAGTTCTGCAGGGGTTGCAGCAGGCGGACGTACGGGATTGACTTCCGTAACAACAGGTCTTTGCTTCTTAGCAGCATTGTTCTTAGCACCAGCGGTTGCGTTGATCCCAGGATCGGCAACAGCAGCAGCATTAATCATTGTTGGTGTGCTAATGGTTCAATCGGTAAGCGAAATTGACTTTAAAGATATGACGATTGGTATTCCTGCATTCTTGACGATTGCATTCATGCCTTTCACATACAGTATTGCGAACGGTATTTCGTTAGGTATCATCTCTTATGTTATCTTCGCATTTGTAGGTAACATGACAGGGAAGAGCAATCATAAGGTTCATTGGTTAATGTGGATTTTGTTCATCTTGGTTCTTGCACGTTACGTGTTCATGGGCGGAGAAGGCTAAATCTATCATATGGATTCAAAATAAGCCGAGCGTATCGTCAGGAAGGTGACGATACGCTCGGCTTTTTTGATAAGATAGAATGGGATATATTTAGGAATTTGATTATGATTGTTGATACAAAATACGTATCGCTTGGCTGGTCTCCGTAAGCTGTTTGATCGTCGCATCATGCTGTAATGAAGCGTAAGCGAAGAATAGGGTATCTACGGCAAGCAGCTGCGCCAGTCGTGAGCTAGTTGCAACGCTTCGGAACACAGCCTCGGGTTCATGGGCGATAGATAACATGTACTTAGCGGTCGCGGAGAGTTCGTGATCTCCGTAACGGGCGATCCCGACCGTTGTTAGCTTGTACTTATTCGCGAGTCGCGTAGATTGCACGACTTCATTCGTCTTCCCGCTATAGGATACGCCGATGAATATCGAACCTGGAGGCGCATTTGCAATATTGACAGCCAGAACATGAAGATCATGGAATGAGAAAGCTGTTTTTCCGAGATGCATCCACTTCTGGGCAATATCCTCGGCTACGACGGATGAAGCACCGATCCCGAACGAATAGATGGCCGGCGCTTGTGCCATCGCTTCTACGATCTGATCAATGGTGTGACTGTTCAGAGAAGTGGCTGTATCTTGCAGCGCTTGAACGCTATTCGATAAGGTCTTCTTAATGATCGATTCCGTCTCATCGCTTGGATCGAAGTCGTAGTAGGTTGGCCGCTCATTCTTCGAAATATCAAAGGAGAGTCTTATTTTGAGTTGGGGGAAGCCATCGACATGCAGCGATTGGCAGAATCGGACGACGGATGCGCCGCTTGTTTCCGATTTTACGGCGAGTTCATGAATGCTGATCTTCGCCGCATCTTCTGGATGGTCAAGAATATAGCGAGCTACTTTCTGCTCCGATTGCGGTAATTTATTGTACAAAGCCTGAATTTGCGTCAAAATACTTCCCATCATTGCGGGGGCCCTCCGATTTGTTCTATAACATGGATGAAGAAAATAGGACATCTTCGGAGTAGTATGCTCCAAGATGCCCTATTTTTCATGTATTGTTTTATGGCTCAGTTGTCTTTATTATGCTCTAATATCAGTTCTTTTGTAAAGCCAAAGAAGTAAGTGAGCAGGAATCCAGAGATATAAGAAACGAGAAGTCCTAGCAGGTAACCGAGGATCGAAGCAGCGATCCCTAAGAAACCGAAGGAAGAACTCCTTTAATGAGATTGCGCATAATGGCTGCACCAACTTGTTCTTGTTCAGCAACAGCCAATCGCAAGGATCGGCAAGAGTGTGCTGTATAGCCGAATTGCGCGATTAACTCGGCGTGGATCGGAATCAATGCTTGATGCAGTCCGAACATAACGAGTGGCAAGAACGCTGCAGCGAGTACGAATCCGGATAATGGACCACCATTTAAAAGTTACCAGTAACAATATTAATACGTAGTGGAATACTTCTATCTGTTTTTGCACATATAATGAAGCTTTTTGAAAATATGCCTCGTCGAGTGTGACTGTATTTTTTTACTAGTTGCATTGTGTGGGCGATGGTGGTAAAGTCTAATTTATCGCTTCAACAACAAGTAAGCATGAATGAGATTGACAAAAATTAATTTCAAAAAAAGCTTGCATATAAAGTTGAAACGTGGTATATTATAAAAGTTGTCGCCGAGAGAACAACGCGGTGATCACAAGAAAGACATTGATCTTTGAAAACTGAACAACGAATGATTGAAAGAATAACGAGAATTTCGGTTCTCGCAAGCAAGTCAGTTTCAAAATGAGCAAGTCAAACACTTTATTGGAGAGTTTGATCCTGGCTCAGGACGAACGCTGGCGGCGTGCCTAATACATGCAAGTCGAGCGGAGTTATTCCTTCGGGGATAACTTAGCGGCGGACGGGTGAGTAACACGTAGGTAACCTGCCTGTAAGATCGGGATAACTACCGGAAACGGTAGCTAAGACCGAATAATCAGCTTGGTCGCATGAC
>NZ_KB895413.1 GCF_000374845.1 Paenibacillus terrigena DSM 21567
CATGGGAGAGGGAGGTCCGGATGAAGAGTCATCTTATCAGGATCGGAGGAGATAGCATGAGCTTTCTGGAGATCCTTGCATTGCTCACGCTCCTAATAAAGATCATTGAGTTGACTCAAAAAAAGGACTAATTATTTTGTTCAGTAAATGGAGGGGCTTTTAAATGCTTCCTCCATTTTAATTTGTAATGGCTTTAGACGTAAAGGATCAAAATCTGCGGTATACGGAAAAATGATTAAGCTAATGGGAAACGATAGTTCAACAATAATTAACAATGACAAGGCTGCCAGCTCAAATGGCAGCCTTGTTGCGCTACCGGGCAGTATAATATGGTATTATAAGGAAATAAATGCCGTTTGAAGGTTGCGAAATATAAAAAAGAATTAATCCTTTTTATTAATTAATAACGAAATGTTGAGGGAGATGAATCACAATGGCGAAAGTAATACCGGGAAGATACACAGCTCGTAAGGAGGGGGATTTCGTCGTTTTCCTAATCGGCATGCGCGTCAATCGGCTCTGGGCTGTACATAAATGGCTCCCGGTATTTCTTGCAATGGGACCCATGCTGCGGGAACTTTACACCAATCGCAAGCTCGGCTTCCGTGGCACGGAGTTCATGCTGGGCTGGCGCAGCGTCCATCTGCTCCAATATTGGGATTCGTATGAGCAACTGGAGGCGTATGCCCGCGGAGGGCAGCATCTTACCGCTTGGCGAAATTTCAATCGCAAGGTCGGAACGGATGGAACAGTCGGAATCTACCATGAAACCTATAAGATACGAGCAGACGAGTATGAGTGCGTATACGGCAATATGCCGATGTTTGGGCTTGCGAAGGTGTCGGATCACATTCCGGCTGTTGGCAAAATGGAGACGTCGCGCCGCCGTATGGGAGGGGAAAATGAGCCCGCCGTGCCGACTCCGGAAAATCCTCAAAAATCGTCGTAGATCATTGCGCTAACGGGCAGGATTACGTAACTATTACATATTTTTTACGTCTTTATTATTGGAACGATTTGTATATAAAGAGGATAAAGCCTGAAGTCTTTAAAGAAACAGTTTATCACATGAATAAAGGACAATTATTCAGTTTCAAAAGATATTAAAAGTATACTATTGAATAACAATGCTCAACGGTTCATGAAGGGGGAATTCACAATAGTCACAAAAGTTTGGATTGGCAGGAAGTTGATATCCAGTATACTCATGGCAGCAATTCTTTCGATTATTCTCGTTAGAATTCATGGTTATGCCCCGTTTTCCATCTATTTTTTGTACACTGCGATCGGTTTCTCAATAATTGGCTTACCTTGCTCTGTTATTTCAGACATTATTGTCTTGAAAGTGAAAGGGAAAATACTCGGAATGTTAGTCGGGTTAAGTTTACATCTTTTGTGAGCGGAAATTATTGTATTTTTGTATTCTCTTAGCGAACCCGAATTTAAGTATGCCAGTGTTCTGGGTTACTCGGTTTTTATTGCCTCAGCAGGCTTATGGGTGGTTGATACTATTTTCAAACAAATTCAGTTTCCAGCTAAAACAAAACAATGATGTGCCCTACATATTGTTAAGCTAACGGGACACGATAGTTCAGTACCAAAAGGGCTGCCGAGTGGCAGCCCTTTATTCCGCTAACGGGCAGTCATGTTCAATGGAATGGATTGTGCTAAAATGGAATATAAAGTTAATTTATACTTTGGTAAATTGGACAAAGGAGTGGTTGTATATGAAAAGAGCGTCATTTCTTATCTCTCTGTTAGTTGGAGTTACCTTCATTGTTTATTCTGCTATTCCATCTGTATATGCCTATCCGTATAGCGATGGCCCTAATTCAGGCCCGACAAATATGTAGGAATTAGTATTAGTAATTACTTACGACGCATGGTTATTGTTCTTATTCCTTGGTCTTGTCATATCAATTTTTTCGATTTTAAAACTCCGAAAAAACTAAGGCTAATTATCTTGTTCAACGATTTAATTTCTAACGGGAAGGATAGTTGGATGGATCAGGGAGCCTATGCTTCTTCCTCTATGATTCTCCCAATCCGAGACGCTCCATGGCTCTTGTAACGAGCAGAGGGATTTGAAGATCTTGCGCCAAACGAAGCGCTTCTTCATAAGCACTAACCGCTTCTACCGTTTCTTGTCGAGATGCCATGATATCCCCGAGAGTCAGCAGGGAAGAGGAGACATATCTTTGATATCCCATTTTATTAGCAAGCGCAAGCGCCTTATCTGCATGAAGTTGGGCATTTTCTAAGTCTACCCTCTTAAGATAAATATCGCTTAACAATAAATGGTCAAGTGGCTGATAGGGCATGAACCCAGACTGTTGGCGTAACTCCAGTGCTAGCTGGGCCTGGTACAAAGCTTGGTCCAAGTCGCCTTTGATCAAGGCATTGTAGGCAAAGTGTCGGACGGGTTCCGATTTCTCGAATATATGACCGGAAAGGTCGGCAATTTCGAAAGCTTGGGTATAGAAATGCAATGCTTTTTCAATCTCTTGCCACCGCTCGAACACCGTTCCAATATGAAAAAGGGATTCACTGATCCCCCTCGAATCCCCTAATTCATCCCGAATCTGTAACGCCTGTTGCTGATAGTCCAGTGCTTCCTTATACTTCTCCTGTGTACCTACTACGGACGCACTCGCGTTCAAATCGGCAAAATAATGAGCGATTCCAAGCAAACTTAAGGAATCCGCAGCCCGCTTGCGGTCTTGGACCTCCTCGGTAAGCTGCCTGGTCTTTCGCAAAGTAGCAAACATAAGCTCAGGGTTGTGGTTTGTAGATAAATATTCGAAAACACGAATCTTACCCTCCATAAGCAGTAACTTGAGCAGATGAGTATCGCTTAGCTCGGGCAACTGGATCGAAGCGTGCAGTACTTTTAATGCGAGTGATGAAT
Source organism: Paenibacillus terrigena DSM 21567 (assembly GCF_000374845.1). Classification (GTDB taxonomy): domain Bacteria; phylum Bacillota; class Bacilli; order Paenibacillales; family Paenibacillaceae; genus Paenibacillus_K; species Paenibacillus_K terrigena. The sequence goes on from NZ_KB895413.1 coordinate 2,909, forward strand.
TTCCGGCATAATGATAACTTCGTGCGATATCGCTAAGTGAATCCACAGCGACGTCAAATGGCTTTTCCATTGGCTGCTTCATTACACATTCTCCTTTTAAATAACATTGAATCGAACTACTATTCATAGTAAGAACAGTGGACCCGTCGGGCAATAATCAAACGATCTTGCGTGTCTTTTAGTGAACAAAAACGAGAAATTGTTGAAAAAAGGACTCAGTAGAAAAGTGTGAACCGGAATGGAAAAAAGGAGGCCTCCATGGTGGATGTAACAAGGAAAGAGGATCGGCGAATACAGCGTACGCGCGAGTTGCTAAGGAGGGGCTTCATTGAAGTAATAAGGGAAAAGGGCTTCGATTCCATGAACATTCAGGACATAGCTGATCGGGCAAACGTGAATCGCGGCACCTTCTATCTTCATTACAATGATAAATACATGCTGCTGGATGAAATCGTCCGTGATACTTTCAAAAAAATGCTGCGAGATGCGGTTCCGCACCAGCCGCGGTGGGAGAGGGGAACTTTACGGCTCATTGTCTTGACGGTGTTGAACTGCTTTGAAGAGAAGTACCGCCATCGGCAACCCTCGTCACGGATTCCGTCAGCGCTACTTGAAAATGCCATTCGTGATGAGTTAACCTTCTATCTTGCCTGTTTGATAGGATCGGAAAGCTCAGATTCCTCCAAGGAGTCGCACGCGAAGGCACATATAGTCGGCTGGGCAATTTTTGGAGCTGCTACCCAGTGGAGTCGTGAAATCATTACCATGTCAGCGGAGCAGATGGCGGATGTCATATGTTCTGTTATAGTAACTGCAGGTTATAATAATGAATTGTAAGGTGTAAGGAATGGAATATACTCAACCAATAGGACGAAATATCCGTCACTTGCTTGATAACGGTGCAACGTTACTGAAAAAAGATTGATTTACAGTAATTTATTCGTCGAAGCTGGAAAAGCAATATACCATGTATAAAATTGGTTTTATAGGGAATTGTAATTCAATCCGTATACGAAGGAGCTGAAGTAAAATATGACCCATCCCAAAGACGACTATGGGGTATTAGGTAATAAAGTCGAAGTTGATTCGGATGTGAACGAGGATCGTAATCGAGAGGAGCAGTTGGATGACTCCTTTGAGGCCTGGTATGGGAATATCAATGACCAGGTGAAGCAAAAGCTAGATCTAACGAGCGTTCCGCAGGATAGTGTATTTGATACAGCCGTCGGCATGGATGAGGATCCATCCCAGGATTAAGAGCTCAACAACCATAACATTGTGGCTGCCGCTGAATGAAGTTCCCCTGCTTAAGATTCTGACTTTTCACGGATATTTATTACTCAACGGAAACGATAGTTCAATTTCCAACAGGCTGCCATAATAATGGCAGCCTATTAAGCTAACGGGCAGTCTCAGGATTTAATTACGGGGTGTCTATAGTCTAATCATTTAAGGAATTGATTGGTATTGGACAGTGTAAAGCTCTGATTTAATATTGTTCGTTGAAAGAGAGGAAATGATTTTGGTGAGAGCTTGGATGTCCAAGCCAAATTGCTACGGAAACCCAAGCAATTTGGGGATCGGCATGAATGTGTTCGCCACAGGAACCTATTTAAAAATACGATCAATTTCGTTGATTTCTTCTTCTGTCAGGTGGACGTCTAATGTTTTTAAATTATCCAGCACTTGCTCTGCTCTTTTTGCTCCGGGAATGACAACACCAATTGAATCATGCCTTAAATACCAAGCAAGGACTACATGAGCAACTTCGGCATTTTTTTCATTTGCAATTTTACGGAGCTGCTCTACCTTTTCTAGATTTTTTTTAAATACATCGCCCTGGAATAGAGGCATATCTTTGCGTAGATCATTGAATGTCATATCTTTATTGTATTTACCAGCCAGTATGCCTGATGCTAGCGGAAAGTATGGAATAAACGAGATATTATTCTCTGTCGTATATGGAAAGAATTCTTGTTCCGCTTCACGCTGCAGCAAATTGTAGTTTCCCTGTAATACATCGACATAACCATCTTTATTTGCTTCTTTCAATTGTTCAAGTGAGAAGTTGGAAACGCCAATTGCTCTAATTTTACCTTCGTCCTTCAGCTGTTTTAAGACTCCAACCGCCTCATCTTTTGGTGTATCCTGATCTGGAACATGAATATAAAATAAATCTATGTAATCTGTTTGCAGCCTTTTCAAACTACCTTCAACGGCTTGTTTCAAAAAAGCAGGCGAATTATCCATGGCAATATCATTGCCGGCAAGTGTAAGGCCGCCTTTTGTTGCAAGGATGAATTCATGACGTTTCCCTGATTCTTTTATCGCTTCACCTACTAGCTCCTCTGAACGTCCTGTTCCATAAAAAAACGCTGTATCAAAAAAATTCACTCCATGGTTGATCGCAGCCCATAGACAATCTTTTCCTACTTCTTCATTTAAATTAGGAAAAATATTGTGCCCACCTACAGCGCTTGTTCCAAGTCCGATTGGATTGACAACTAAATCTGTTTTGCCAATTCGTGTTTGTTTCGTCATTCGCTTCAACTCCCTCTCATTTTTAAGCTTAGCGTACGTTTAGCGCCACTGGCTGCCGCAACGGCGTGCATCCCGCTGGTAAAGGCTTCACGTGTGCCGGTGATCATGCAAGACTTTCTTCATTCGTTCTGCAGCTCCAAGCCCAACTTATCTAACATAAATTTTGTGCCGTGCTCTCGCTGTCCTGGTGTATCGTGACCATCGAAAAAGGCTCCTTGTTCGGTATAGATGAGTTGAGTGCCGTCGCCTGACTGCAAGGTAGAGTACTTTACAGATCGTTCTTTCATGGTTTATTTTGTCCTCCACTGGGATGGTCTGAACAGAGTGAAATGATTGCCGTCAATAACGGATTTGACCTGATCCAACGACAAGCCGAGCTCCTTCAATGACAGAACTTGCTGCAGCTGCGCAATATCGGATCCTGTATAGATCCTGTGTCCGGAGTCAGTATGACCGGATGGAAAGAACAAACCGATCTGGTCGTAGTATCGCAATGTTCGAACCGTTAATCTTGCTAATTTTGCAAGTTCTCCAACTTTCCACTCCCGTTTCATGATCATCCCCTTTCTTTCGCGCGAGGTTTTTACCGGTATCCATAGCGTAAACCATTACGTTACGATAGTTTCAAGTAGAAAATAGAAAATTTTAAACTTTTGCATGATAATAGGGTGAGGTAAGAGAATTCTTTATTCCGATGCAGAATGCTCGTCCTCATGCATGTATGGTGGATGAACTGTCCGCAAATAATAAAGTTTTGTGATAATAATGTTGTGGACTGAAATATAAAGTCTTAGACTGAACAGCCTCGTTCCGAAGCATTTATAACAATGTATACGGTAGATTCCGGTCTGAGGAGGAGCTAAAGGCACCTTAGCTTCTTAAAGCTGAAATATCCCGCATTGCTGTACCAGAGCGAGATGCCAAGGAATTTACGATATTCAGACAGGTTATAACCCTCATTGATCGGCTGCTTTTTTAAACTAACGGGCAGGATAGTGGAACAAATCGAACTTATTTTCGATTAAGAAATGGTAGAAGATAACTAGATATGTCTAGAGGTTCGATCAGTGACTGTGGACATATTCAATGCCTCATTGCATCATTGCATCACTAAATTTCCAGAGTGTCAGGCTGCGAGTCGGTATTGACAATAGGATTAAACCATCATGTGCATAAAACGAAGAAACCCTCATAATAGAGGATTTCTTCGTTTTATGCGATTCGATGCCGTATTTTGAATCAGTTATTCAAATTGGATGGGAAACGTTGAGAGGGATATCAATATATTAAGATCTACAACAAGAAAATATCGGTTCCTGTAGATATCAGAAAATAAAACTATGCTCGTATCACCCGGAAGATAGACACTTTTGAAAAGGAGGTCGGCGCTTTCAAGATTTTACTAATGCTTTGTAATCTACTGATTGTGGATGCTTCTCCAGCCACCCTTTTCAATCATAAAATTATTCATGTTTCCTATCCGATAATCCGAAAATTTCGGATGTCGAGGTTGGTAACTGATAATAAATATATAAAGCCCTGAAAATTTGCAGAAGATTTTCAGGGCTTTGTTTATATTAATAATTACGTTTTTAAAATGAGTTAGTTTGAGTTTTTACTTATAAAGTATTCTCGGCTATCTGTCCGCAATTTTTCAGGTAAAACGTGATTAAGTTCATCATTTAACCATGCAAGGGTCTTATTACGAAGAAACTCACGCATATATTCTTCTGCCTCAAGCATAGTTAAGTTAATCGTACAAGAAGAATTGGCGGAAGCACAGGAAGAGTATTCTTTATCTAAATGCATAAGATTATTTTTCAAAACATTTTTACATTGAAAAATAGGTTTTACTCCTTCAACTGCTTCTATTACATCCCAAAAAGAAATTTCATCGGGGGACTTAGCTAATTTATAACCACCTTTTACACCAGGTGTCGAACTCACGATACCAGCCTTTGATAATTTACCAAAAACTTTTGAGAGATATGTTTCTGAAAGCCCTTGAAATTCTGAAAGGTCTTTTATTCCAATACTATCCTCTTCGGGTACGTCTATTAAATAAACAAGGCTATGCAACGCATATTCAACCATAACACTATACTGCATATAGACTCACCTGCTTTCATTGTAAAAGGCTATCAAAACAATTATTATAAGCCCTAAATGTTTTTGTGTAAATTAGCAAAAACTAACTTTAGAATCTATAGAGTTTGACAAAAGGCTATGAAACCTTTATATTGTCTATTGTATTAATCGTCGATTTAATTTATCGACGATTAATAGTATCGATAATTAAGATTAAGTAAATTAAATTTAAAGGAGAAAACATCCAATGAGCAAACTGCTTGTCATTAATGCACATCCAGAAGTCGATTCCACCTCTTCATTTAGTCTAAATGTATTTAATTACTTTATGAAAATTTATAAGGAGAAGCATTCTAATGATGAAGTTATTGAACAAATTAACTTGTACAAGGACGTAGTACCAATGATAGATCAAACTGTTTTAAGTGCATGGGGAAAATTAAAAACAGGTCAAGAACTAACAAGTCGAGAACAAGAAGTAACAGAGCGTATGAATGATGTATTAAAACAATTTAAAAGTGCAAACAAGTATGTAATTGTTTATCCAGTGCATAACTTTAATGTGCCATCAAAGTTAAAGGATTATATGGATAATATTATGATCGCAAGGGAGACCTTCAAATATACAGAAACGGGATCAGTTGGTCTTCTTAAAGATGGAAGAAGTATGTTTGTGATACAAGGAAGTGGGGCAATCTATACCAATAATGACTGGTATACAGAAGTTGAATATTCGCATAAATACTTGAAGTCGATGTTCAATTTTTTTGGTATTGAAGATTATCAAATTCTTCGAGTGCAAGGTACTGATAAACTGGATAGAGATGAAGTATTAAAAAAAGCTTATAAAGAAGCTGAAGAAGCCGCTTCAAAATTAGCAGTGAATTAAGGCTAATGGAAAAGTTTAACAACAAAAGCCGATCGTAGATAAATCCTATAAGCTCTCGTATAATGAAACTAACTTCAAAAATGAAGGGACTGAACTATGCGCAGATGTCAATATCCTAACCTGACATTAAAAGATAATGGAGGTAAAAGTATTGATTACAGAGTTACACACAGAACGTTTACATTTGAGAAAAATGAAGGTATCGGATTCGTCTAGTTTGTTTAAAATTTGGTCTGATCCAGATGTTACTAAATTTATGAATGTTAGTCGTTTCACTGATGAAAATCAAGCAAAAGAGATGATTAATCTTCTTGATGATCTTTCTCGAGACAGTAAGGCTATTCGTTTCTCCATAATAAAAAAAGAGTCCAATGAAATTATAGGTTCTTGTGGTTATAATTCCTTTGATTTTGAAAATGAAAAAGCAGAAATTGGATATGACATTGCTAAATCATTTTGGGGAAGAGGATACGCTTCAGAAGCTATCTGTGCTTTGTTAGATCACGCATTCTCATCTTTAAAGCTGAATCGAATCGAAGCAAAGGTTGACCCCGAAAACGTGAATTCTATAAAGCTTTTACAAAAACTCAACTTTACGTTTGAAGGAACACTTAGACAATATGAAAGAGTAGAAGAAAAGTTTAATGATCTCAATATCTATTCCAAATTAATATCAGATTGATTTGATTTTCTGCCTATTTTGATTGTAAGTAGCATAGCTTGGAACGTTTATACTTTACCATAGCGGCAGTTTTGGGTTATTACAAAAGATAATTTCATTGAACTAACGGGACACTATAGCTTAATAAAAGACTAAAATGCGGCTGCCGGCATGATCGGCAGCCGCGTTGTGCGAACGGGCAGAATAACATAGCTCATTTATAAAATAGCGTGCGCCGCCGCCGCGCTTGAACCTGTCCATCGAACAGCGGTTATCGACTTGCTACTCACTTTTTAATCCCGTCGTGTAGCAATTTTCCTGAATTGATCTGTTTTCGCAATAATGTGCCCCCCCTTTTGTAAATAGTTATCACTCCCTTTCCATGTATGAGATTCTTTATTTTTTCTTCGAATTTGCACATAATTATACGGATTAGGCGCATATATTCTATACCCTTTAGCCCGACATCTACTTAAAAATGAGACGTCTTCTCCTAATGACACATGGGGATATCGTACGTGGTCAAAAACACTTCTTCTAAATAAGATGGTCCCTCCCGCAACGAAACGAACGAACTTATTCTGTTGCTTGGGAAAGCGAAGGATGAGCACCTTTCTTGCTTCAAGATACGCTAAATATGCCCGTTTTCCCACAACATCAGCGTTTGATTGGTGTAAAGCCTTCATTTGTCCGGTTAAATAAAAAGGTGAATAGAAATCGTCATCATCAAATTTTGAGATAAACGGGTATTTCGTTTTACTTACAGCATAATTAAGGCAACGACCTAAAGATTCTTTTTCGGCAATCTTATAGACGGAGACATTTTTATATTGCTGAGTCATTTTTCGGTATTCCGCTAATTTCATGCTATCTTTATTCAAGATAATAATCAGTTCTTTTACCGGGTAAAGCTGAGCCTTGTAATTTTTAAGAATATTACTGAAGAAATGTGGGCGATTAGTGCTTGTTATAATAGATACCCCTTGTAACCCGTTAGAAGCCTGGTGCATCTCCCTCACCTCCAAGTCCATCCATAACGGTATATGACCAACCACATAAAGATGCCTGTTTGTTTGTTCCTGTATATAAAAAGTATTCTAACGAACGCGACGGCACATTTTTCTACTTCATAAAATGAGACAAATGTCCGGCGCCCGACTATTGAGTTTGAGTAGAAAAAATAAATTCTATTAACTTTGTTCATTCGATAGACAAAGTGGTTCTCATGAAAGTATAATGTTACCGAAATCATGAAAATAAAGTGTCAAGCACTTAGAAAGATAAAAGGAGATAACGATGAGCACAAGAAAAGACTTACAACACTACCCTTATATGAATGCAAGCTTGCCTATTGAAGAGAGAGTTGCGGACCTTATATCGAGAATGTCACTTGAAGAGAAGGTAAGACAGCTTGATATTTATTCGGGAAATGAAATTTCCGATTCCGTAGAAGGCTTAAATGCAGATGCGCTTAACTACGAAAAAATGGAAAAGGTATCTGCCGGCATTGGAATCGGATGCATCCAAAACCGAAATTCCAAAGCAGAGACAGCCAATAAAATTCAGGAGTATATCATCCAAAATACAAGATGGGGGATTCCGGTACTCTTCAGCGAAGAGGGACTTCACGGTTTTGGATGGAGAGGCTGTACTGTGCTCCCTCAACAGGTTGCACTTGCATCAACATTTGAGCCTGAACTCGGCTATAAACAAGCGAGAGTCATCGCTTCCGAGGCGCGCAGCTTTGGTATCCATGAGGTTTGGGCACCGGTTCTCGACCTTGCCAGGGAAATCCGATGGGGACGAGTGGAAGAAGGATACGGAGAGGATCCCTATCTAGGGTCTCTGTTCGCGGAGAACATGGTAAGAGGGCTTCAAACAGATGACCTCACAAGACCCGATGCCGTGGTTTCGGAACCAAAACACTTTACAGGATACGGTGCACCTAGGGGAGGACACAATTGTGCTCCGGCCATGATGGGGCATCATGATAATGCAGCTTTCTGTCTGCCTGTATTTGAGGCTGCTTTCCAAGCGGGTGCCATGAATACGATGTGTTCCTATAACTCCATTGACGGCACGCCTGTGGCTAGCGACCATTCGCTGCTTACCGGTGTACTCCGCGACCAGTGGGGCATGAAGGGCTTCGTAAGAGCGGACATGACGGCTGTCTCCATGCTGCATACTTGTCACTATGTTGCCGAGAGCAAACGGGAAGCGATCAAAATGGGCCTTGAAGCCGGCGTTGATATGCAGCTTTACGACTTTCCGCATGATATATACCAGGACAGCATCATTGACCTTGTAAAATCAGGTGAGGTGGACGAGAAGGTTGTAGACACAGCCGCAGGACGGGTCCTTACCGTTAAATTTGCAGTAGGGCTCTTTGAAAATTCATATACGGATATCGAACTTTCTTCGAAAGTTGTCCACTGTGAGGAGCACGTGCAGACGGCACTCGAAGTTGCAAGAAAGTCGATCAGCCTGTTGAAAAACAGCAAAAATACGCTCCCCCTCAAAAAAGACATCGGCAAGATTGCAGTGATCGGACCAAGCGCCGATGTTCCCCGTTACGGAGATTACAGCAGTCCTGTGGTGCCTGAGCATGCTGTTACACTTTTGCAGGGTATCAAAAACATCGTTTCGGACAAGTCCGAAGTGATCTATGCCAAAGGATGCGAGATTCTGGAGTCCGACCTTATGCCGTTACCTGACAAATGGCTCAAGGACCATGCCGGCAACGATGGGCTGTTGGGTGAATACTACAACTCTCTTTCGTTCGAGGGAGAACCTGCTTGCGTGCGGAATGACCGGCTGATCAACTTCAACTGGATTTACACCAAACCTGCTGACGGCGTCAACGCGGACAACTTTACCGTTCGCTGGACAGGCAAAATTAAACCGGACGCTACCGTGGATGGTTACATTGGACTCAGCAGCATGGACAGCATGCGTCTGTGGGTAGATGGCAAGTTGATTGTTGACGGTTGGGGAGAGCATGACGCCAATCAAATGGTGGCGTTCCAATTCGTCCAAGGCGAGGAGTACGACGTTAAGGTTGAGTATCTCAACGATTCACGTGGCGTAAGGGTCATCCTCGGTTACAGCCTTGGCAACAACGATATGGACGCAGCGGTGAGAGCGGCGCAAGAGGCGGATGTTGCCATCGTTGCGGTGGGTGACAATGAGCAGACTAGTGGAGAAAACCTAGACCGAGCGGACCTGAATCTTCCGGGAAGACAACTTGAACTCGTCAAGAAAATTTATGAGACAGGAACGCCTGTTGTTCTCGTCCTCCAAAATGGACGTCCGATGTCGATCACATGGGAGGCAGAGCATCTGCACGCGATTGTAGAGGCATGGTTTGTTGGGGAGCAGGGCGGAAATGCCATGGCAGAGGTAATTTTCGGAGATGTCAATCCTGCTGGCCGCATTCCGATGTCTTTCCCGAGATCAGTAGGCCAGCTGCCTGTATTCTATAATCGGAGACCGTTCTACGGACATAAATATGTTGAAATGGACTGGCTACCGTTGTACCCATTCGGGTATGGCCTGAGTTACACGACATTTGCGTATTCAGATATTGATATTTCCGCACAGGAGATTGCTCCGGATGGGGAAGTAAACGTATCGTTTAGCGTAACCAATACGGGAACCGTCGCAGGGGAGGAAGTTGCCCAGCTCTATATCCGGGATGAATTCAGCAGCACGGTCAGACCGTGCAAGGAGCTCGCGGGCTTTAAGCGAATTCATCTTGAACCAGGCGAAACCAAGCGCATCACGCTGACGCTGGGTTATCGACAACTCCGGACACTGACCAGAAACTATGAATGGGTTGTGGAACCGGGTAAATTTGAGGTGATGGTCGGACCTAACTCGGACGACGCTCCACTGACAGGAGAGTTTTTCGTTCGGTAATAAATTTGTAAGAGTTATTACTGCCGGTCTGATCCGAAATTAGGGAGGGAGTTCATTTGCCGCATATGCTTTTCATGCGTTGGCAGGGAACGATCTCCCCATAAGCTGACATAAGAGTAGCCAAACTTTAATATTTCTAAGATTTATGATATCTTTATATTTATAGGCTATTTAGCTCAGGAACGGCATATAAATTAAATTTGAGGTATTTTTAAGAGGTATGATGAATTATGGATAATCTAGAATTAGGTATAACAATCGCAAAAATTCGCAAAAGCAAGAATTATACGATTAAACAGGTATCAGAATTAACGAATGTAACGTCATCCATGTTAAGCCAAATTGAAAGAGGACTTTCTAGTCCGTCACTGAACACGCTGCGTGTAATTGCCGATGCGTTAGAAATTCCTTTATTTAGTTTGTTTACCGAATTTGTGCCAACCAAAAATTTAATTACTCGAGCAAATTCCCGAAAAAAAGTCATTATTCCATCATCGAACAATTGGGAATATTCATTATTGTCTCCGGATTTAAGCGGCTCAATCGAGATGGTTCTCATGAAATTACCGCCTGAATCCCAGTCTGCCGAAAAACCTATGAGACATATTGGTGAAGAAGTTGCCTATGTATTGGCGGGTGAGGTCGTATTATTTATTGGGGACGATGTGGAGACTTTATATCATGGGGACAGTGTAAAAATACCACCTGGAATGCAACATAAGTGGGAAAATAAATCGGATCAAGAAGCAACCGTTATTTTTGCTATTACGCCTCCGACATTTTAGATTACAAACATAAACCGTTTCTGTATTTACAAGTGTATTTCACACTGGTAAATACGGAAGCGGTTTTTTTTACCAAAAAAATCGATAAATATTACGCTTGAATAAATAAACGTGAAGTGCTAATATTCAACTATAGTTAATTTATTAAATCTGATTTAACTTTTAGACTTCCGATGAAAATATCATTAACAATGGAGGTGCCCATATATTAATACACTGCAATTAGAACTGCAATTAGATATTAATGGGAATGTTGCCTCAAAACAAGGAGATGGAATTTTTATGAAACAAACAATTATGACTGATAAAGCACCCGCTGCAATTGGACCTTATTCGCAAGCAATTGTAAGCGCTTCACGTTTGTATGCATCTGGTCAACTTGGAATTGATCCCCAGACAGGTGAAATGAATAATGATTTTGCAATACAGGCAAAACAAGTGATGGAGAACATCGCTGCAATTTTGAACGAAGCAGGATACGATTTCGAGGACATTGTAAAAACGACTATTTTTGTGACCGATCTTGCCAACTTTACTTGTCTGAATGAAATTTACGGCTCTTATTTCAAGTCTAGCAAACCCGCACGTTCTTGCTTCCAGGTTGCAGGTCTTCCTAAGGGAGCCAAAGTTGAAATCGAATTCATCGCAGAAAAATAAAATTAAAATAACCTATTGGATTTAAAATATATCCAGTTTAGTACGGAGGTAACCATGACTAACTTAATTGCTGGAAAAACGATCGAAGAATGGAAAAATGAATTACCGGAACTGCAGAAAATCATTGATACTGAGGAAGTTTTCTGGGGAAACCCGCAGCTTGAGAGCTGCAACAACCGAATTATTAACACGGAAATAGGCATCGCTGATATCGAAGATGCGGAAGAACGACTGCTTCGCTTCGCTCCTTATTTAGCAACAGTATTCCCGGAGACCAAAGAAAAAAACGGAATCATCGAATCTGAATTAGTCAACATCCCTAAAATGCAGCAGCAGTTATCAGAAATGTTCAATCAGGAAATAGCGGGAAATGTATATCTTAAATGTGACAGTCACCTGCCTATCTCCGGTTCTGTAAAGGCTCGCGGAGGAATTTACGAAATATTAAAAGTGGCCGAAGAGATCGCCTTTAAACACGGCATGCTGTCAATAAATGATGACTACTCCGTTCTGGCAGATGAAAAATTCCGGACGCTATTCTCGAATTATTCGATTGTAGTCGGATCAACCGGTAATCTAGGTCTTAGTATTGGTATTATGAGTGCCCAATTAGGCTTCAAAGTTGTTGTGCATATGTCTACTGACGCGAAAGAATGGAAAAAAGATTTATTACGGCAAAAAGGCGCAATCGTCGTCGAACACAATAGCGACTATGGGAAAGCAGTAGAAGCAGGCAGAGAACAATCACAGGAAGATCCCAATAGCCACTTCGTTGATGATGAAAATTCTAAAACGTTATTCCTTGGTTATGCCGTAGCAGCTAAACGGCTTCAAAAGCAACTCAACGACATGTTGATTCCAGTCGATCAGGATCATCCTCTATTCGTATATCTACCTTGCGGTGTAGGCGGCGCTCCTGGCGGAATTACTTTCGGATTGCGGACCGTATTTGGAGACAATGTTCATTGCTTCTATGCAGAGCCAACCCATTCACCGGCCATGTTGCTAGGTTTAATGACACGTAAGCATAGCGAGGTATCCGCTCAGGAATTTGGCGTTGATAATATTACTGCTGCAGATGGGCTTGCCGTAGGGAGACCGTCAGGTTTTGTGGGCAAAGCACTAGAGAAAGATATTAGCGGTGTCTTTACGGTTCAAGACGATTGCCTCTATCGGATCCTTAGAAAGCTGGCCGATTCAGAAGGAATATTCTTAGAACCATCGGCAGTTGCAGGATTTATCGGACCCGTTCAACTGAACGCTTCTTCCATGGGACAAGATTATTTGAACAATAATCACCTTGAACAGAAGATGCAAAATGCCACGCACATTCTTTGGGCTACTGGCGGCGGCATGGTTCCGAAAGATGTTATGGATGATTTCTACCGTAAAGGCGCAATCAGCTAATTTACTCTATCGTATAGGGAGAGGTTAAGACAATGGACACTGCAACAATGATGATGCTAGTATTAGCCGCATCTATAGCAATTCTCATCTTTCTCATTCTTAAAGTTAAAATACATCCCTTTCTATCCTTAATTATAGTGTGTATATTTGTGGGAATTGCTACAGGTATGCCTCTTCCTAAGATTGCTACTTCCATTGAAAACGGTATGGCTGGAACGTTAGGTTTTCTGGCCACCGTTATCGGTTTTGGTACAATTTTAGGTAAAATGTTGGAAGTATCCGGCGGCGCGGAGCGCCTTGCACGAACCTTACTAGAAACAATGGGAGAAAAAAGAGCTCCTTGGGCGATGACAATTGTCGGGTTAATTTGCGGCATCCCCGTATTTTTTGAAGTAGGATTTGTTTTACTGTTTCCCTTGGTTTTCATCGTTGCCAAACAAGCTAAGATGTCGTTACTCCGTGTAGGAATTCCTTTGGCCGTATCGCTGATGGTCGTTCACTCGATGGTGCCTCCACATCCGGCAGCGTTTGCAATTACTACAACTTTGGGGGCTGATGTAGGGAAGGTCATTCTGTATGCCCTTCTTGTAGGAACGCCTACGGCCATTTTAGCGGGTCCAATCTGGGCCAAGTTTATTAGTAAGAAGTGCAAGACTGGGGTAATAAAAGAATCAGAGCCGAGTGCTGCAACACCATCTGAGAATCTTCCAGGCTTCGGTATTACCCTATTTACGATCCTATTGCCTCTAATCATTATGGTAGGAAAAACGGTTGGTACAATGTTTCTCGCAAAAGATTCTGCGTTATTGCCTATTGTTAATTTCTTAGGCAATCCAATTATCGCACTTCTCATTTCGGTATTTGTAGCTTATTATACGTTAGGTCTTTCTCGTGGTTTAAAAATGAAAAACCTGTTAACGCTTACAGAACAATGTTTTGGACCGATTGCCGGCATCTTGCTGATTATTGGTGGCGGTGGAGCATTTAATCAGATATTAGTCGATAGTGGGTTAGGTAATGAATTGTCTAAGGTTTTGATGTCGCTAAATATGAACATCGTTATTCTTGCTTGGCTCATAGCTTGGCTCATGCACCTTGCGATCGGTTCCGCTACGGTGGCCATGATTAGTACTGCAGGTATGGTGGCACCTATGCTGGCTGCTTATCCTGGTGTGAGTCCGGAAATTATCGTTCTCGCCATTGGTTCCGGAGCGATTGGCTGGTGCCATGTCAACGATTCGAGCTTCTGGTTCGTCAAAGAATATTTAGGATTATCGTTACCGGATATGTTTAAGAGCTTCACTGCAGCCTGCCTAATTGCATCATTTGTTTCTCTAGGCGGTATACTACTTTTAAATCTAGTCATTTAATAAATATCACCATCCTGGCCATTCGTCACGGTGAGATACAGAAGTAAAAAGGTACTTAGATTACATGTTTCCAACGGCATGTAATTAAAGTACCTTTTTCATGCCTAGTTACTTGCGATCCACAAATAAACATAATGGGACATCTGTTGTTCATACGCTTTCTTAGGGTATTTAACCGTGTGGAGGTCCTGACGCATATGCCAGTAAAAATAAAACTGCAAAAATTCGTTGATAAACTACCGATTCCTAAAACAATTTCCCCGAGGCTACGGATATTACCGATGAGATGAAGCTTGCAGCTGCAGAAGCCATTTCTTCCGTGATTGATCCAGCAGATTTGAATGAAAATTATATTATTCCGGATGCGTTTGATACACGTGTGGTAGAAAGAATCCGTAAGGCCGTTGCTAAGGCTGCGCTAAATAGCGGAGTAGCACGTAAAATCTTGGTACCTAGCATTAGCTAGGCGGTTAGTGGTGATAGAGAAGACACCTAAAAAAGTGGTCAAGACCCCATTTAGTGGGCATCATAAAAACACCTAGTCTATAAGCTGATTCCTGTACTCGACAGGAGTCAGCTTGTTTAATTTTGTGCTTCACCAATTTATCGAATTCATAGGGAGCTTGGACTTTCAAAAGAAGCTCTAAAATCATAAAAAAAGCCTTGCCAGCAAGCGCTAACAAGGCTCTTCAGATATTTTGGAAAATGATGGATATAGGCGTGTCGGAGTGTGATAGTTACTACATTTTATTGATTGTAAATTTTTAGAAACAACGACGTTTTCTGTTGTGTTTTCTAATAAATTCAACTCTAACAGTAATTCTTTTGACAACGCGGTGTTTTCTGTGGTGGCGGCGTCTTTTGTGGTGGTGTTCACACTCTTCGTGATGTCTTTCATGTTTGCAATGACAGAATCTATGCATTATTGTTTCCTCCCTTCTGTGATGATATATACTATTCAGATCTGTTCTTCGCAGTCAGGTACAACGAACCACGTTTCAAAATTGGACGATTCACACCTCAGCTCAAGGGTTGAGAAGAGTATTGCTTAGCAATAAATTCGTACTACATTCGGGTCTTGTCCTATATACATCAGTAATGTGAAAAGGATATTGAGGAGGCTGAATAGGATGATTTATGCACAACCAGGACAACAAGGAGCAAAGATAACTTTTGCGAAGAGGTATGAGAATTTTATTGGAGGCCAGTGGGTGGCGCCTGTGAAGGGTGAATACTTCGAGAATGTATCGCCGGTCAATCATCGCGTATTCTGCGAGATTCCACGTTCTACCTCTGAGGATATCGAGTTGGCTCTGGATGCTGCGCATGCTGCGAAGGATGCATGGGGCCGTACGTCCGTTCAGGAGCGATCCGTGATCCTGAATAAAATTGCCGATCGGATCGAAGCCAATTTAGAAATGTTAGCGGTTGCAGAGACGTGGGACAACGGCAAACCGATTCGAGAGACGCTCAATGCCGATCTGCCGCTCGCGATTGATCATTTTCGTTATTTTGCAGGATGTATTCGCGCGCAAGAGGGTTCACTTAGTCAATTGGATGACAATACGGTGGCCTATCATTTCAATGAGCCGCTAGGGGTTGTCGGGCAGATTATTCCTTGGAACTTCCCACTGCTCATGGCGACTTGGAAGCTTGCCCCTGCACTTGCTGCGGGCAATACGGTCGTCTTGAAGCCAGCAGAGCAGACGCCTGCATCGATCTTGGTGCTGATGGAACTGATTGAGGATTTACTGCCCCCAGGTGTCGTCAATATCGTCAACGGCTTTGGACTTGAAGCAGGCAAGCCGCTCGCGTCGAGCAGTCGAATTTCGAAAATTGCCTTTACCGGTGAGACGACAACAGGGCGCCTAATTATGCAGTATGCATCGCAAAATATCATTCCGGTGACCTTGGAGCTGGGTGGGAAGTCTCCGAACATTTTCTTCGAGGATGTGTTCGCGCGGGACGATGCATTCTTCAATAAAGCACTCGAAGGGTTTACGATGTTCGCCTTGAATCAAGGTGAGGTGTGTACATGCCCGTCTCGAGCATTAATTCAGGAATCGTTCTATGATCAATTTATGGAGAGAGCGCTCCAGCGGGTCGCTGCCATCAAGCAGGGGAATCCACTCGATACGGATACGATGATTGGGGCCCAGGCCTCAACTGAGCAGCTCGAGAAGATTCTTAGCTATATCGATATCGGGCGGCAGGAAGGTGCTACGTGTCTTATCGGCGGTAACCGGGCTGCGCTGGATGGGGAACTGTCTGACGGTTATTATGTCGAGCCTACGGTACTTCAAGGTCATAATAAGATGCGAATCTTCCAAGAGGAAATCTTCGGACCGGTTGTCTCCGTTACGACGTTCAAGGATCAGGAAGAGGCACTGGCCATCGCGAATGATACGCTCTACGGACTTGGCGCAGGCGTATGGACGCGCGACATGAACACAGCATACCGCTTCGGCCGCAGCATTCAAGCTGGCCGGGTCTGGACGAATTGCTATCATGCGTACCCTGCTCATGCAGCATTCGGAGGCTACAAACACTCGGGGATCGGGCGCGAGAATCACAAAATGATGCTCTCCCATTACCAGCAGACCAAGAACCTGCTCGTAAGCTATAGTCCTGACGCACTCGGATTCTTCTAAGAGCGGCGGTTCTCGATGATAGAAGTGAACAAGGTTATTGCTACCAATGCTGCATTAGAACTGATCGAGACGGTGAAAGCCAAGTATGGTCCCGTCATGTTCCACCAGTCTGGCGGCTGCTGTGACGGCAGTTCTCCCATGTGCTATGCACAAGGGGAGTTTCTCATCGGGGATAGCGATGTATGTCTGGGGGACATTGGCGGAGCGCCTTTCTATATGAGTAGAGCACAATATGACTATTGGAAAAATACGCAGCTGATCATCGACGTTGTGCCTGGCAGAGGGGGGATGTTCTCCCTTGAAGGACCGGAAGGCAAGCGATTTCTGACGCGGTCAAGGTTATTCACGGAGGAAGAACGGCGAATGTTGGGTTTGATTGATTCTTAGTGAACATGTGCTGAAACAAACGATATCCAAATCGTAAATGAACGCCACCGCTCAGATCCCAATAGGAATGAGCGGCTTTTTTATGTGAAGAAGACGTATTTTTAGAGAAAATGTATTTTTTTCATGTATGTTTTCTATCATATTTATAGTTTTTATTAATTTTCGAGTTTTGCATTGCATGGTTCAATAACTATGATCAGAATACCGGAACCTCATCAACGACATATGAAACATCTGAATTTTCATAGAACTGATGAGGATCTTATATTATCTCTATAAATTGAGATCGATATAATATAGGGAAGGTTGGAGTATGAGAGGGGGATAGGAGGAATCGCCAAATTATTAATGCATGATCTGGAGAAAACGCTTTCAACGTTTAAACGAAATAAAGATGATGTGAAAGGTGGTATTATTATTGTTGAAATGGTTGCTTTGTAGTTGTAGAGTTTCCGCTTTCAAGCTTTCCTCCTTAACAATCTTGATTGCTGCATTTGCGTTCACGTTCCAGTCACATCCGGCGCACGCCGCAACAAATTATACTCAGAGCATGGAGACGATCAATGGTATGAATTATACAGTCATTACGGTTCAATATAGAGGAGACGACGCCGGCCCTGTAGTCGCAGAAGCAATCGCTGCCGCCAAAAACGCTCCGAAGCCGGTTATCTTGGATTTTCCAACAGGCACATATCACTTCAAAGATGCATCTGCGATCACAGCGGATTACTATGTGTCCAATACGGCAAGTCAGAGCAGTAATCCGGATGGTGCTTCTAAGAAGGTCGCCATCTTGTTTAAAGACATCCAGGACATGACGATTCGGGGAAACCACTCCACGTTCATGTTCCATGGCGTCGTTACGCCGATCGTATTTGATCATGTCACGAATGTAAATATGCAAAATATAAGCTTTGATTTTAAGCGGCCGGTTGTGTCCGAATTGACGGTACACGCTGTGTCTGGCACTTCGATCGAAGCAGATATTCATGAGGATTCGTTGTATAGTATATCGAACAACCAATTAAAATGGACCGGTGAAGTAGATCACAGCGGCAATCCGCTGGATAACTGGACCGCACGCGGATATTCAAACATTACACAAGTTCAGGAGTATGATCCGGTTACGAAGGAGACTTGGAGAAGATCGAATCCTTTATCGGGCGTGACGAGCGCTCAGGATTTGGGGAACAGGCGAGTGCGGTTCAATTATAATAGCGCTCCAAGCCTAACCGTCGGGCACACCTTTCAGTTCCGCAACGACATTCGCAAGGAGCAAGGCGCCTTCATCTATCGAAGCAAGGATATCACATGGACTGGGGTCAATTTCTATACTGCTCCCGGGCTGGGTATCGTCGCGCAATATAGTGAAAATCTATCCTTCGAGCAATTTAACTTTGCGCCGAGATTGGGAAGCGGACGTACCAACGCATCCATGGCGGATTTCATGCAGTTCTCCGGGTGTAAGGGCGAAATTAAGGTTAACGATTCGAACTTTTTCGGAGCGCATGATGATCCGATTAATGTGCACGGCACGCATCTTCAGATCGTCGACAAACCGGCTCCCAATCAGATTAAAGTACAATTTAAGCATGATCAAAGCTGGGGCTTCGACGCCTTTGCCGTGAACGACGCTATTGAGTACATTAATGCTTCAAGTCTGCTTGCAGTTGATCATGCGGTAGTTACCGCAGTTACACGCGTTGATAATTATAATATCCTTCTGACATTAGATCGAAATGTCCCCAGCTCGGTCACCGTCAATCAATATATGGTCGAGAACGCAACCTGGACCCCGAATGTGACGATCACAGGCTCTACGTTCGAATCCGTTCCGACGCGAGGCATTCTCGTGACAACGCGGGGGAAAGTGCTTATCGATCATAATTCCTTCCATCGAACCAAAATGAGCGCCATTTTAATCGCTGACGATGCGAGCAGCTGGTATGAGTCGGGGATGGTAAGAGACGTAACCATCAGCAATAATACGTTTAATTATACGGGAAATGCAGTTATCGACATTGATCCAAGCACGTCTTCCACGGACCCAGCTAAAACCGTACATAGTAATATTCGAGTTGATGGGAATATCTTCAAAATGAACGGTACGGCAAATATACAAGGCAAGGGCGTTCATGGATTCAGCTTTACGAATAATGTGGTGCAGGAAGGCGGGCTCAGCCTTGATTTTAGAGGCTCGAAATCCGTCGCTGTTGCCGGCAACACCTTCTCGCAGAGCGGCGTAACCAAGAAGATAAATTTCTACAACATGTATCCAAATTACGATGCTGTTGATCCTGAACAAGGATTTGTCGTGACGAGAAGCAACAATCAAGCACTGGTTTCGAACGATATTCCTTGGTATCAAATCTCCGCAACCGCAACCAGTCAACAAGACGGTCATGTGGCGAATCAAGCCGTCGACGGGGAAGGCGCATCCTTCTGGCAGTCGGCATCGTCGCCATCAGCCAACCTGCCTCAATCGATCACGCTAGAATTTGGTGGAAGCTATACGATTTCGAAACTAAGATATTTACCAAGATTAGACGGACAAAGCAATGGAATGATTACCTCGTACAGCATAGAAACAAGTAAGGACGGAGGTCATTTCACAGAAGTCGCAAGAGGAAATTGGGCCGATGATATAACGGAGAAAACGGCGGCTTTTACGCCGGTCTCAGCCAAGTATGTAAGACTTACGGCGATTACAGCTTCGGGGAATCTAGCTGCTGCCGCAGCGATCCATGTAGAGCGCTATGATCTCAGCATGGAGGGGGAGAGCGGCACGATCAGCGGAAATGCGAAGATCGGGAATCTTTCGGCAGCTTCCGGCGGCCAATATGTTGGAAATATTGGCAATGATTCGAATAGCTTTGTGACATTAAAAGCCGATGTGCCTGCAGCAGGCACGTACAAGATGACGATCTATAGCATTTTGTCGGGCACGAGATCTTTCTTTGTTAGCGTGAATGGCGGAGCCGCTCAGGAAGTTAAAGTGACGGGAAGCTCCTGGAGCCAAACTGCGTCCCCTGTATCGCTCACGATTCAACTCAATAGCGGTAATAACGCGATTAAATTCTATAATGATGCTGCATACACGCCGGATCTCGATCGAATCGTTCTCTCTGAAGTGGTTCCCGTGGATAATAAACTAAAAAGCATCCAAACACCTGCAGTGATAATGGGCTTGGCGATCGGAACAGCAAAGACAGCGGCAGCTCTTGGCTTGCCCGATAAAGTATCACTTCTAACTTATGGGGGAGTGGTGGATGCTAATGTATCATGGGATATGAACGGCACAAACTACGATCCAACGGCAATAACGGGGCAGACTTTTACTGTAACAGGAATTGTAACTCTGCCTTCTGAAATAGTAAACCCGGATAACGTTCCATTGACCACAAGCGTTCGTGTCACGGTCAATAAAATTCCACAGTCACAAATGAAGGTAGCGGCAACAAGCGAGGAAACGAGCAGCGGAAATGATCGGGCTTCCAATGCCATTGATGGAAACCCGCAGACGATGTGGCATACGAAGTGGGATAAATCCGATGTTCTCCCGCAATCCATTACATTAAACCTTGGCGGAACATATCAAATCAATCAAGTCGCGTATATGCCAAGACAATCCGGCTCGAATGGTATCATTACGGGCTACAATGTCTATGTAAGCACAGATGGGGTGACCTTTACGAAGGCGGCGAGCGGGAGTTGGGCGGATGACAGCACACTGAAATACGCGGTATTTGCGCCTATTGATGCAGCCTACGTGAAGCTGGAAGCAACGGCGGGCGTCAATGGATGGGCTTCAGCTGCGGAAATCAATGTACTACTAGATACAACGGGCGGGCCGCAGACGGTGATAACCGGGACTGATAAGGTTAGCCCTGGCCAAACGTTCCATCTGACGATGGGACTGAGCGGCGTGACACAAAGCGTATATCAGCGCATGTATGCGCAAGATCTGACGTTTCATTATGACCCGGCGTACATGCAGTTCGAATCAGTCACATCGCTGAAAGACGGATTTCAGGTCATCGATCAGAAGGAGGCCGTGCCAGGACACATCCGGATTGTAGCTGCCAGCGTGGGTGCGAACCAAGGCGTGCAAGTACAAGGCGATTTACTAACCTTTAAATTTACCGTAAGAGCTGCACAAGGAACCGAAACGACTGTTGCAGTAGACCAAGTTGCTATTGCGAGTGGTGAGGGGAACGAGCTGGAGGTTAACGGAACCTCCCATAAACTGCATATGAATATCTCTGTAGATAAGTCACAATTGAATGCTGCTATCACTGGCGCTCAGGCTAAGCACGATGCTGCCGTGGAAGGAAACGGGCACGGTCTGTATGCGGTTGGATCCAAAGCGCAATTGCAGTCGGCGATCAATGCTGCGCGTGCGACAGAGAGCGATCCGAATGTTACGCAACAGCAGGTGGATGGCGCGAAAACCGCATTGGAAGCGGCCGTTCAAGTGTTCGAAAGCAAGAAAATCTCCGCCGATGTCAATGGAAAAGGCGGGATCACGGTCGGAGACTTGGCGATCGTGGCAGCGGCTTACGGCAAGCAAGAGGGGCAGCCGGGCTGGAATGCGAAAGCCGATGTCAATCATGATGGTAAAGTGGATATTGAAGACCTTGCCATCGTTGCCAAAGCGATCTTGCAATAGAAGAACACCGTGCAGTCTTGAATCTAATTAGCTTAAAAAGGGCCATTGATTCCATATTAAATGGGATCAATGGCGATTTAAGAGCTTTTGACTTTCTGAACCATTTGAAGTAATATCCATGTGGGATGAATTCCATTACGAAGTCATGGAACGAATCTAGGATCTACGACTACGGCTCTCTCTTTACGGGGAGAGCATTTTTGTTTTTTTTGGCTAATAATAGCGTATTGGGAGGTAACTTATGGATACATCGAACTTTAATCAAGTGCTTGTCGTTGAAGATGATGCGAACATCAGACGATTTGTCACGATAAACTTGATAAATAACGGATTTGTTGTGCATGAGGCCGCATCGGGTGATGTGGCGGTACAGAACTTCATAGCCAATAGACCGAATATCGTCGTTCTGGACATAATGCTGCCAGATATTGACGGTTTTGAAGTCTGCAGAAGACTTCGGGAGATCGATCCAGCGATCGTGGTTGTTTTCCTGACGGCCCGAGGCCAAGATTTGGATAAGATCAAAGGGTTGGAAATGGGTGCGGATGATTACATTGTCAAACCGTTCAACCCATTGGAATTGGTCGCGCGAATCCATGCGATACTGCGCCGGATGCAATTAGCCTCGCAGCCCCAGAGGCAGGTGCTTCAATCTGGGCCGATTCGGATCGATCTCAGTGCGAATAAGCTGTACAAGCATGACATCTCCATTGAATTGACGCCGAAGGAATTCCAGATGATCAGAGCCTTCCTCGAACATCCCGATACAGCATTATCGCGCGATGAATTGTTGAACCTCGTTTGGGGAGATGACTACGTTGGTGATCCCAAGACGGTTGATGTACATGTCCGCAAGTTAAGGGAAAAGATTGAAGATGATTGCTCCAAGCCGTATTGGATTGAGACCGTGTGGGGACTCGGATATCGCTTTAGAAAGGAAGGTCCGTGAATTGGGTATTCAGCGAAGATTGGTGGGTAGTTACCTTCTGGTTACATGTATTACGGTACTCATTCTGGAAATTTTCCTATTGGTCTCGGTGAAATATTACTATGATCACAATGTCGAGCGGTTTCTCATGAATCAAGGGGAATTATCCGCTTCTTTTTTTCAGCAATATTTCGCCGATGAGGACGTAGAGAAGCAATCAGAGCGTTTATTAAAAGGGTTCGCACACAATTCGGATGCACAAGTACAGATCCTAACTGCATCGGGGAACCTTCTTCAAGACTCCACAGGACTTCAAAGCACGAAACTCCTGATTCAATTTCAAGATGTACTAACTGCTTCTCAAGGTGTCGTCGGCCGCTGGAAGGGGACAGAGCCTGTCACCCAGGAGCCTATTCTAGCCGTGTCGTTCCCCCTTATTGCTAAAGACAAAACCGTAGGTATCGTTCGATTTGTGACCTCCTTGACCGAGACGAATCGTACCGTGAACCAAATTTCAATGATCCTCATTGTTGCTGGCATGATCGTGATTGTGATGGTAACGTCGCTTAGTGTGTTCTTGTCTCGAACGATTACGAAGTCGATCAAAGATCTCAAACGGGCTGCTGACCGAATGAACGAAGGAGACTTCTCTGTAAGGGCTCATATTCGATATCGAGATGAACTCGGATCTCTTGCAGAGACATTGAATATGATGGCATCCAAAGTTGTCCAAAATGAAAAGCTTAAAAATGAATTCATATCCTCCGTTTCTCATGAACTCCGCACGCCTCTTACATCGATCAAAGGTTGGGTCATTACCTTGAAATCGAATGGAGGGGAGAACAAGCCTCTTCTTCTTGAAGGTCTTGATATTATGGAGTCAGAGAGCGAACGGTTAACGGACATGGTCGATGAATTGTTGGATTTCTCGAAATTAGATAACGGAAGAATCACATTACAACTTGGCCCGATCCATGTATCCGAATTCTTGCATCAAATCGGCAAACAGCTTGCTCCACGAGCTGCACGGCAGGGGGTTAAGTTCGAAATCGAAGCTGAAGAAACATTGCCAGTCATTCAAGCTGATTCGAATCGGTTGAAGCAGGTCATGCTGAATCTGATCGATAATGCCTTGAAATTTACAGATCCTTATGAGCGTATTCTTATACAGGCAAGTTCTGTACAAGGAGGAGTTGTCATTTCCGTTCAAGATACTGGTTCAGGCATCGGGGAAGAGGATCTGGAAAATGTAAGGAATAAGTTCTATAAAGTGGATAAGCATGCGCCCGGCAGCGGCCTGGGTCTCTCTATTTCGGAACAGATCGTTAAGTTGCATCATGGTGAATTGAGAATTACGAGTCAGATCGGCGTGGGAACGACGGTGCAAATCTTTCTGCCGTCAAATTTAACTATTTCATAACCTCTTTATTCGCTTTCGTAGATAGAATAGGAGATAACAGTAACAAGAGGAGTAGGATATCATCATGCTCAATAGATTCATACGGCAAGGTATCATGTTCACTGGATTATTGATGATTGGAGGATGCGGGGTTCCTTCGATGCCTGCGGATTTGATTAAACCCCCATTAACGGGAGAAAGCATGCAGCACGACAAAACCACGCAAGAATTGTTCAGTCTATTACCGGTTGAAGCACAAGTGCAATCCCCGATCCAAGGGAAACAAGGGAATGATATCTCTTATGGAGATATGGATGGAGACGGCGTTAATGAAGCAGTAGTGGTGTATGAGGAGCCGGGAACCAAAGGAAAAATGCTAAAAGCCGCGGTGTTCAAGCAGCATAATGAAGAGTGGCGCATTATTTCGGAAATGAAAGGGTTTGGCTATGGCTTGGAATATGCCGGGTTTCCAGACCTCAATCATGATGGTCGATCCGAGCTCGTATTAAGCTGGTCTCTAGGAGCTGCTGGCAATGGCATGGATATATATGAATGGAGCGACAATGCACTGAAGCTGCTGTCTAAGCAGGAGTATCATGGCAAACTGGAATTCGAATAATCGTCGTCACGTCGGACAGAGCATGGCGTAAGAGTAAGGGGTGTTGTGATATTGAGCGGTAAATCCAGAGGCCGCCCAGATTTTCTGCTTCTATTCGTAACGATTGCGCTTGTAGGATTCGGTTTACTGATGATTTTTAGCGCGAGCACGCCGATAGCAATGATCAAACACGATAGTCCGTGGCACTATGTTATGAAACAAGGCATATTTGCGCTCATCGGATTATTTGTGATGCTCTTTTTTATGAATATTCCTTATCGATGGTGGAAAAAAACAGCGCCTTTCTTGCTGCTGTTCGCCTTAATCGCGCTTATTCTGGTATTAATTTTCGGTGTAAATATAAATGGTGCGAGACGCTGGTTCGTGCTCGGCGGGTTCAATCTGCAGCCGGCAGAGTTCACAAAGCTATCCATGATTGTCTACTTGTCAGCGATTATTAGCAGAAAAGGTGAGCATATACGGAAGTTCCGAAAAGGCCTGCTCCCGATTTTCATCATGATTGGTATCCTGTTGCTGCTTGTCATGAAGCAACCCGATTTTGGTACCGTGTTAATTCTACTCTGTATAGCCGCGACGATTATCGTAATTGGCGGCGTTGATCTTCGTCACATCTTTCTGTTAAGTCTTGGACTAATCCCGGTCTTTATCTATCTTGCTGTAAGTAAGAGCTACCGTCTTCAGCGAATCACCTCTTTTCTAAATCCAATTGATAACCCGCAAGGATCGGGATATCAACTTATTCAGTCTCTTTATGCGCTGGGTCATGGAAGTATGACGGGGACGGGACTCGGGAAGAGTGTGCAAAAGTTATTTTATTTGCCTGAAGCACATACCGACTTTATTTTTGCAGTGGTTGGGGAGGAATTCGGTTTCGTAGGCTCATTCGCATTCATCATGGTCTTCTTCCTATTTATCTGGCGAGGGATCAATGCGGCCCTGAAGAGCGACGATCCCTTTGGGATTATGCTGGGAATGGGTATCGTTATGATGATATGTATTCAATTTCTGTTAAATATCGGTGCTGTTACAGGGAGTCTGCCGATTACGGGAGTGCCGCTACCCTTCATCAGTTATGGCGGTTCTTCATTGATATTGTGCCTGGCGAGTACGGGAATCCTACTAAGTATATCTAGGGACAATCATCGGAGACGTCAAGCGAGTGAATTCAATACGAGATAAATAGAGGTTATCAGATGAGTGTTATGCAAAAAATTAGAAATCTAGATTCAATCACAATCATCGTTATGGTGTGTCTTGTTACTATTGGGACGATAGCCATTTATGGAGCAACGACACAGACGAATTTAGAAGGGTTGGAAATGAGTAATGTAGTGCTGTTCGCGGCTTTCTGCGTTCCGATGCTAGCAATGGCGTTGCTAGATTACAAGCTATTGGTCGGCAAACTATCCTATATTTTCTATGGATTTGGCATCGGAATGCTCGTTCTTGTGAAATTTACCGGAGAGAATATTAACGGTGCGGTGCGATGGTTAAGTATCGGTCATTTCCAGCTTCAACCCTCGGAACCTGCTAAAATATTTACGATTTTGTTGATTGCGCATTTATTGAGCAAGAGGGAAGGCGAGAAGCTTCGATTGATTCAAGATTTATTGCCCATCGGCATAGTTTTCGCCATCCCAACGATTCTCATTATGCAGCAGCCTGATCTAGGGACATCGCTTGTTTTTGTTGGCGTTCTCCTCAGTATGCTGTGGATGGGGAACATTCGAGCAACCTATATGATACTGTTCTTGAGTCTTGTGGCTATTGTAGTCGGTACGATTTTATGGCTTTATTATGCGAATTTCGAATTATTGTCCAAGATTGTTGAGCCGCATCAAATGTCGAGAATACAGACTTTTCTAGACCCCACTTCGGATCCAGATAAATCTTGGCATGTGAAGAATGCGATGAATGCGATCGGTTCAGGCGGATTGAGCGGCAGTGACGGAGCATATTTACGGAAAGGGTTCATTCCTTATGCCTATTCCGATTCGATCTATGTTGTAATCGGCGAAGTGTATGGGTTCGTAGGTTCGGCTGTGCTGCTGCTGTTATACTTTTTATTGATATATCGTTTAGTGCATATTGTGATGGAGAGTAGAGATTTAGCAGGCTCCTACCTCGTCATTGGGCTGATCGGCATGTTTGTATTTCAGATTTTCGTTAACATTGGCATGCATATCGGTCTGGTGCCCTTAACGGGGATATCGTTGCCATTTATAAGTTACGGAGGCAGCTCCCTCCTCAGTAACATGATTGCTATCGGGCTCGCGCTCAGTGTCAAAGTCCATCGCAATGTGATCGATCTCGCGTAATACGCAGCTGATCATCGACGTCGTGCCTGGCAGAGGGGGGATGTTCTCCCTTGAAGGGCAGAAGGTCGTACTGAAAATTGAAAGTTGTCGAGATCCCTGTGGGTGCCTTTTATGGCCCGACAGGGATTTTTTGTATTTTTATTCGAATTTTTGATAGTAAAATATACAATATTTTAGTAAAAATAAATTGACAACAAACATATTAAGAGTATATTTTTAAGTAATATTATTCCAAAAAACATATTAAATTGAATTTATAGAGTCTGAATTGATCGTTTTCAATCGATGAAAACCAAAACAATCGAAATATTCAGTAAAAATTTATTAAAAACATAAAATTTGAAGAGATATTGACAGCGTATATTTATTATACTATATTTACCTGTAATACAGGTATACAGTTATATAGTTTGATTGCATTCGTCATAGATCGTATAACTTCAACTGTACTAATTCTAAAAAAATTGGGGAGGTTTTCTAGAATGGTTCGTACAAAGAGAATGGCTTTATTCGTTTTAACATGTGTTATGCTGACCTCGATGGTGATGTCAGGTTGTGGTTCATCTTCTAAGGACAGCAATGACAGCGCTTCCAAAGGCGGAGGTACCGTCACGCTCAAGATGATTGAAAGCTTGACTAGTCCGGAAAGGACGGAAGTACTAAAGAAAATGCTGGGTGAGTTCGAACAGCAGAATCCTGGTATTAAAGTCGAACTGATCTCCCCACCGCTGCAAAACGCAGATACGAAGATTGCAACGATGCTCGCCGCAAAAGAAGATCTAGATGTGCTTGAGGTACGCGATATTACGGCAAAGCAGTTTGTAACCAATAAATTCATTGAAGATTTGAAAGCGTATACAAGCAAATGGGAAAACTATAAGACGTTGAATGACAGTGCGAAGATGTCGGCGAATTACATCGACAATACACCATATTACATCCCATATGGTCTGTATCAGAAGATCTTATTCTACCGTAAAGATTTTTTCGATGCGAAAGGGTTGACCCCGCCGGCAACATGGCAGGAAGTGTATGAGAAAGGGAAGGCCCTAACAGATCCTGCTCAAAACCGTTATGGCTATGCTTATCGTGGCGGTGCAGGTGGCGATAACTTTACGCTGATGATAACTCAAGCGTTCAACGCAGATCAGATCAATCCGGATGATTCGATGTTCCTCAAAGACGGGAAAACGATATTCTCAACGCCAGAATCCAAGCAAGCCATGGATTTATTCACAAAAATTTATCAAGAGGCTTCTCCGAAGGATTCAACGAACTGGGCATTCTCGGAAACTGTGGAGAGCTTTGTTTCGGGTGTAACAGCGATGTTGATCAATGATCCGGACGTCATCGCCGTAACCAAAGAGAAGATGAAAGAAGGCACATGGGCTACGGCACCTATCCCGCTCGGTCCAACAGGGAAAGCACCAAGGTTTGTAGGCGCGGCGGGCTGGGGAATGACTTCCTACAGCAAACATAAAGAAGAGGCTTGGAAGCTGATTGAATTCTTGTCGAATCCAGATCAGAATTTGGTCTTCGCGAAAGCCGTCGGATTGATTCCAATCCATACGACAGCTGCCGAAGATGAGTTCTTCAAGAAAGGCGCGTATCAACCATTCATTGATATGAATAGCAAATCGGATCAGTATTTTATGATGCGTGATGCAACAGATTATAAGGGCTATGGCGAGTCTAAGAAAATCGCAGTGGAAGATAATCAAGCATTGATTCTGAATCAACGTTCGGTCGACGATGTCTTGAAAAACTGGGATAAATATTGGACGGATCAAAAAGCAAATCAGAAGAAATAAATGGAGCATTAAATAGGGGAGATTGGAGCATTGTCTCCAATCTCCGTCTTGGCATCGAGAGGAGGAAAGAAATGAAGAACACCGTAAAAGCGAGAAAACCTGTATCTAGTCAAAGTAAATTCATCTTCTTCTGTTTGCTTCCGGCTATTCTCATGGTTGGGATGTTTACGTTTTATCCGTTTTTTCGGGGCATTGGGATGGCTTTTCAGAACTATACCTTATTCGACTTAACGGACATCCACTTCATTGGGCTGGACAATTTCAAGACGATTTTCGAACAGCCGCAATTTCTGCAAGCATTATCCAATAGCTTCTATTGGGTGTTCGTATCTTTGATCTTTCAATTTGTCATTGGGTTTATTCTAGCGCTCCTGCTGAAAAAGCCGTTTAAGGGCAGAGGCGTATACCAAGGCTTTATATTCTACTCTTGGGCCATGTCTGGATTCCTGATCGGCATCATCTGGAGATGGATGTTGAATGGACAAATTGGTGTTATTAACGATTTGCTGTTAAAAGTGGGTCTAATCGAGGAACGCATCGGATTCTTGTCCGATCCGAAATGGTCGCTTGCTTCCGTCATCGTAGCGAATGTATGGTACGGTATTGCATTCTTTGCGATCATGCTGCTCGCAGCACTTCAATCGATTCCAGACGATCTGTATGAATCTGCAGGAATCGATGGGGCGAATTGGTTCCACAAGCTGTTCTACGTAACCATTCCGTACATTATGCCGACGATTATTGCGTCGACATTGCTGCGGGTGATATGGATATTCAACTTCCCGGATATCATCTATGCGATGACGAATGGGGGACCGGCAGGATCGACACATATTCTGGCGACATACATGATGGACAAAATCATGTTCGGCGGGGATTACGGTCAAGCCGGAGCGGCAGGTGTCATCATGATTATTCTCTTAGCAATGTATACCATATTCTACCTGACGGCGACGAAGTCTGGGAAAGGGGCTGACTTCTAATGAAACATCGGCTTCAGTCTCTAGGAATCTCTTTGAAGGTTCTTTTCTTGAGTTTGTTTTTGATCGTCATGGTCTTTCCACTCTACTGGATTACGATAACTTCGTTAAAGCCATCAGACGAGATTTTCTCTATCCCGCTGCAATATTGGCCGGCGCATATTACCTTTGACAATTTTATTAATATTTTCAATATATCTAATTTTCACATTTACATTATGAACAGCTTGATTGTCTCGCTGACGGCTTCACTGGTTGTGCTGATGATCGCGGTACTCAGTGCTTATGTACTGGCCCGATACCATTTTAAAGGAAATAAACAGATTATGTATGCCTTTTTCTTGACGCAAATGATCCCTGCATTTATCGGTTTCGCTCCACTGTATATCATGATGTCTCATTTCGGGCTGCTCAATAAGCTATATTCCTTGATGATCGTCTATACAGCGGGGTTAATTCCGTTCTGTACCATTATGCTGCGAGGTTTCTTCCAGCGGATTCCGTCAAGTCTGGAAGAAGCTGCGATGATCGATGGCTGCTCTCGCTTGTCGGCTCTACTTCGCGTGATCCTACCGGTGATGCTTCCGGGTATTGCAGCTACGTTTATTTTTGCCTTCGTTCAGAATTGGAATGAATTGTTCCTGTCCATTATGTTTATCGATCAGGAAAGCTCGAAGACGATTCCGGTGGCGATTAACGGGTTCATTACGAAGTTTAATATTGATTGGGGTCCGATGTCTGCAGGCGCTGTCTTATCCGTTATTCCGACGATCATTATTTTTGCGTTCTGTCAGAAAATGATCGTGGGTGGATTAACGCAAGGCGCAGAGAAGGGATAGTTCGGTTACAAGTGATATGTACTAGGGAAGGATGGAAGAACATGCGGGAACCCGTAAACCTGAACAAAGAGACGATCGTCGTGCATGATCCGCATGACGAAAGGCATTATGGAGCTGTATCGTTTCCAGTGTATCAGAATAGCCTATTTACCTTTAAAACACATGAAGAGTTAGAGACGGCACTCGCTCTTGAAGTCAGTTCAATGATTTATACGAGAGGGAACAATCCGACTGTGGCAATGCTAGAAGATAAGCTTGCGAAGCTGGAAGGCGGGGAACTGGCTCGTTGTTTCGCCTCGGGTATGGCCGCTATTTCCACAGCTATTCTATCCGTTATACGATCGGGCGATCACATTGTCTGCGTGGATGGTGCCTACGGGCCAGCGAAGAAATTTATGGAGCAGTATCTAAGCAAATTTAACATTGAGACGAGCTTTGTCGATGGGAAAGATATCGCGCAGATCGAAGCGGCCGTTCAAGAAAATACCCGTCTCATTTATTTAGAAAGTCCGACCAGTTTAACGTTTGAATTGCAGGATTTACGTGAGTGCGCTGTGCTTGCTGCAAGGATCGGGGCAACAACGATTATCGATAATACCTGGGCCACACCTATGTTTCAGAATCCGCTTCAATACGGGATCGATCTGGTCGTTCATTCGATGACGAAATACATCTCCGGTCATAGCGATCTGGTCGGTGGTGTTATTATTGGGTCGCAGAAGCATATGGATGAATTGTTCGCTAGCGAATTTCAGCTCTTGGGAGGGATTCTTCATCCGCAGAGTGCTGCTATTTTTATGCGAGGATTACGGACGCTGCCGCTGCGGATGCAGAAGCATGAGCAGAATGGGCTGCTAATTGCGGGTTACCTGAATACAAGGCCGCATATTATCCGTGTCAATCATCCCGGGCTTCCCGATCATCCGCAGCATGATTTATTCAAGACACAGATGCTCGGAAGCAACAGTCTGTTGTCTTTTGAAACAGATATCTCCATGGATAACATGAGACAATGGGCGAATTCCCTGCAGTTATTCCGTAAAGGGATCAGCTGGGGCGGTTACGAAAGTCTGATCTATATGAAGGAACTATCCGACGGTAAGTTTATCGTTCGCTTGTATATCGGCTTGGAGGAGCCTGATGATCTTATTCGCGATATGGAACAAGCGTTTGACAGCATCGGTTGTGGAATAAAGTAAAGAAGCATCAAAAAAAGTCCGGATGACAGCACGAGTTGCGTTGTCATCAGGACTTTTCTCATTTGTTCTCCGTGGGTACTTTTTGAATATTGCCCTCGATCGCATCCATTAGTAAGTTGAATTGTACAACAGCTTGTTTCTTATCACGGTTAGCTATGGCTTCAGCGATACATGGATGGAATGGGAATGTATCTGTGAACAATCTATTTTGACCGAGTGGAGCGGTCTCCCAGAATGTGTCGAACAACGTGGACATTGAAGTGATGATGCTTTGTAGAACTTTATTTCTGGATGCTTCATATATCGTTTGGTGAAAATTTTTGTCAGCCAGACGTGTAATCGGACCATCTGGATTGCTCCTAATCTCGTTCAAATAATGCAACATTCGTTCGATTTGTTCTTCTGTAGCATGTTCTGTTGCGAGTTCAACGGCGAGTCCTTCAAGAGCCCTGCGAACTTGGCAAGCTTGCAACAGTAGCGTTTTCTCATTGCTGACATCGATTTTGGTCGAGAAGCGGTAGGAAGAAGTATCATCGACGAAGACGCCCTTTCCGTTGACCATCTTGACAAACTCCATTGCTTCGAGAGATCGGAGGGCTTCGCGAATTGAAGTGCGACTAACATCGAGCAATTTGCTCATCTCTTCGAGTGAGGGAAGTTTGTCCCCTTTCTGCAGGCCATTCTCTTGAATGTAATGCACAATTTCTTGTGCTGCGATCTCATGCAGCTGCATCTTTTTAATTTTTTGCAACGTAAGGGTCCTCCTTATTTCTATACCTATCATACTGTATTATAGCTTAGTGTTAAAGATTAAGAAAGATCGAGTCTATTATATCTCCACTATGATTCAAGTTTTATTGCCCTACGATATGAATAAAAAAGGTGCGTCTAGGATAAAATTTCGTTCATATGAATCGCCAAAGGGAGATGACAGAATGAAGCATATTTCTTTCGAAGGACTTCGAAAGAACGTATCCATGCTGATTATGGGTTCCGACTTCTTCGAACCGGAGAACTTCGAAGAAGTTTGCAGGGTGCTCGACAGTTATGTTGCCATTGGCGGCAATACGATTGACACGGCCTATCATTATGGAGCTGGCAAGAGTGAGCGAGCGATCGGCATGTGGCTTGAAGCGAGAAAGAATAGGGGAGAGATCAATCTTCTATTGAAAGGCGCACATCCGAACAAAGACGGTCCCCGTGTATATAAAGCGGCCATTCGCGAGGAACTGCTGATTAGCTTAGATCGTGTTCAGACGGAACGTACTGAACTTTATGCTCTGCATCGTGATGATCCGAATCAACCGGTCGGTGCGATTCTAGAAACGTTGAATGAGCACCTCGAAGAGGGGCGGATTGGTGTGATCGGTGCGTCGAACTGGAGTGCAGCGCGCCTTGCCGAAGCGAATCAATATGCGGCAGACCATGGGTTGAAGGGCTTCTCATTTAGTAGTCCGAATCTATGCCTTGCGAAGGCGATGGAGCCATTCTGGCCGGGATGTGTGAGTGTCAATGAGGATATGCTAGCATGGCACGAACGCAGTCAATTGCCTATTTTGTCTTGGTCTGCATTAGGGCGGGGGTTCTTCTCGGGACGGTACACCCCGGAAGATCGCTCGAATGCTGATCTCGTGCGGATTTTCTACAATGATGCGAACTGGGAACGGTACCGTCGTGCGAAGGAACTAGGTGTGAAGAGAGGCGTATCAACGACGCAGATTGCATTGGCGTATGTGCTTAATCAGTCCTTCCCAACAGGCGCTATCATTGGCCCTCGCAACGATGCGGAATTGAAGTCATGTCTTATCGCGACGGAATTGGAGCTCACCAGGGAGGAGATCCGATGGCTGGATCTGCGTACAGAATAGGTGGTTTAGTTACGACACGGATTTGAGAGCACACTCTGAAATTCGTGTTTTTTGCTGATTATTCCCAAATATTTTGAACAAAAGTGATTGACGTGTAAGCGTATTCATAATAGAATGATCCTTGTAAACATTTGGGTGAAAAATCAATGACATTTTATACATTTTTGCCCGAATTTTTGGGCAAATGTTGGGGCGGTGATTGCGGATAATCAGGTGTTTGTGCCAGAACATTTGGGTATGATTTGATATTGCGCTTCCAGTACAATGGAAGGGTGCAGTTTGAAATCATTAATGAATGGCAAAAAAGGAGCATTGCAAGTGACAACTTTAAAAGATATAGCAGAAGCTGTCGGCGTGTCGATATCCACCGTATCCCGCGTCATCAACAGCGATGTGACCAAACATGTCAGTGAGGAGACAAGAAGCAAAATATGGCGTGCCGTTCAAGAGCTTGGCTATGCGCCGAATGAATCTGCGCGCAAGCTGGTTATGAAGAAAAATTCGGCTACGAAGCAGCCATCGATGCAAATCGGGTTCATCTCCTCTTGGACGCTATATTCAGCAGAGCAGGATCCGTTCTTCAACACGATTTTTGCCGGCATGCGAAAAATGCTCGAGGACTACGGATATACGTTCGCTTACGTGCTCACGTTCAAGGAACTTCGTAATGAAGTGACGCTACATAAGATGCTCAATGAGCATCGGGTCGACGGGGTGATCTTGTTTGGGGATGTCAACGAGGAGGATGACATTGTCCGCTTGATCCAGAAGCATATTCCGGCTGTCGTTGGTGTCATGTCGGATAGCCCAGACATTCAGAATATTAATTTCGACCATATCGCCGCTGCGGAAACGGCTGTTAACCATTTGATCGGGCAAGGCCATCGGGAGATTGGCTATATCGGCGGGCATGGCTGCGACGGGGATCTCGAGAGCGATGAGCGTTATATTGGATATAAGCTATCGATGCAGAAAGCCGGTCTGGAGATCCGTAAAGAGTGGCTCGTCAATACGAAGTGGGTCGTTGATCGGAGCTACAGCTGGATGCTGGAAATGTTGGAGCGAAGCCAAGGAAGGCAGCTGCCTACAGCCATATTCGGGGCCAGCGATCGATTGGCGCTTCCAGCCATGAGAGCGGCCATTGAACGGGGATTCCGCGTCCCGCAAGATATTGCGTTTATCGGCATCGATAATATTGAACTGTCGCAATATACTTCGCCGCCATTATCGACGATTCATGTGCCGAAATTCGAGCTTGGCATGACGGCGGTCAAAACGCTGATCGACTATATGCAGAGCGATTTCAAGCCATCCTTTCAGTTATTAATGCCGTATGAGCTTATTGTACGCCAGTCTTCAGACTATAAGAGGAATGAGTAAAGGCAGTCACGGGTCATAAGATCAGTCAACCAAGATGCCCGTCATTTCCTGTGACTATAGGGCAAACGTTATCATATTTTGTGCCCAAATATATGCGCCGCCACCGAATCGTTCAGGCGGTCGTGTCGTAGAGGTCGCACCAATACCCTATTTTATGAAAGAGGGTCGATGAATTCTTGGAACAAGTTACGCCTGATGTCCCAATCCACAAAGACCGAACCCGCACAGCATCCTCTCCGCTATTAAAAACGGTCAAACGAAATTGGGATTTATACTTAATGATTATTCCTGTAATCGCTTTCTTTGTGATATTTGCTTACCTTCCGTTATATGGCATACAAATCGCTTTCAAAGATTTTTCCGCATTCAAAGGCATCTGGGACAGTCCATGGGTAGGCTTCAAACATTTCGAACGCTTTTTTGACAGCTATTATTTTTGGCGGTTAATTCGCAATTCCTTCCTACTAGGTGTCTACTCCCTAGCGATCGGCTTTCCAATTCCAATTATCCTTGCACTTATGCTGAACGAGGTCAAATCGAACCGGTTCAAGAAATTCGTTCAGACGATTACTTATGCACCCTATTTTCTCTCCACTGTTGTGATCGTTGGGATGCTCTTCATCTTCCTCTCACCTAGAACCGGCCTAATTAATCATATCATTCAAGCTTTTGGTGGTGACCCGATCGCATTCATGACAAGTGCGGGATGGTTCAAGACCTTATATGTATTCTCAGATGTGTGGCAGACAGCGGGGTGGAGCTCCATCATTTATCTGGCTTCCTTGGCAGGCATCGATACGCAGCTGCATGAGGCAGCCAAAGTCGACGGCGCGACGAAGCTGCAGCGTATCTGGCACATCAATATTCCAGGCATTATGCCGACTATCGTCATTTTGTTGATCTTGAATCTCGGCTCGGTCTTAAGCATCGGCTTCGAGAAAGTGCTCCTTATGCAGAACAACTTGAACATGTCAGGCTCGGATATTATATCAACGTATGTCTATCGCAGCGGGATATTGGATGCGCAATACAGCTTTTCGACTGCTGTGGATCTATTCAACTCAATCATTAATTTCGTCTTGCTCGTCACGGTCAATTATGTGGCTCGTCGAGTGAATGATACCAGCTTGTGGTAAGGAGTGAAATAATGCTATGGGATTGCAAAGCCGTGGAGACCGTCTGGTCGAGATTATCATTTATATCCTGCTCGCGCTGATCGCCGCCGTTGTCATTTATCCGTTGGTGTTTGTACTAAGCGCCTCTTTTTCCAAACCGGATTTTGTACTGCGCGGCGAAATGTGGCTGTTGCCGAAAGGCATTAACTTGGATGCGTACTCGAAAATTTTTCAGAACAAAGATTTGTGGATTGGCTACAGAAATACGATTGTATATACGCTCGTCGGAACATCGATCAATCTGTTGATGACCATCCTTGCTGCTTATCCGATGTCTCGCAAAGATTTTGCAGGCCGGAATTTCGTAATGGCGATGATGGTGGTCACACTGTTCTTCAGTGGCGGTCTCATTCCGACGTATCTGCTGATCAAAAAACTGCATATGCTCGACACGTTCTGGGTGATGGTGATTCCGAATGCTGTATCGGTCTGGAACATTATCATCATGCGTACGTTCTTCCAATCCAGCATTCCGCATGAAATCCAGGAGTCGGCGATGATCGACGGCTGCGCCAACTGGCAGATTTTGATTCGGATCGTGCTCCCGTTATCAATGCCTGTCATTGCGGTTATGATTCTGTTCTATGCTGTCGGCCACTGGAACGCGTTCTTTAATGCCTTGATCTATTTGAATGACAAGGATAAGTTCCCGCTGCAGCTTATATTGAGGGAAATGCTCATTCAGAACTCGATGAAGGATATGGTGAAGCTGACGCAGGAAGCGGTCGCGAAGCAGGCGATGAGTGTGGAAGGGATCAAATATGCCATTATCGTAGTGGCCAATTTGCCGGTATTGCTGCTGTACCCGTTCTTGCAGAAGTATTTCGTGAAAGGCGTAATGATCGGGGCGTTGAAGGGTTAGTCATCGTAAGACCATATGAAAATATTGATGGAGGGGTATCGACATGAAAGGAAGAAAGTTCAGTCTACTACTGCTCGTACTTACACTAATGGTTTCGTTATTTGCAGGCTGCAGCGGAGGAGACAATACGGCCGCGGAGAAGGGCAAAGATACAGCAAAAGGGACGACCGATACGGCATCGGATAATGCGACAAAGGAAGGTTTCCCGATCGTCAAAGATAAAATTACGATCAAAGGGTTTGGTTCCAAGCTGTATGACTTTGCTGACTGGAATACGCTAAAGCTGTGGCAGGAATACGAGAAGATGACGAATATCCATATTGACTGGACTGTTGCATCGCAATCGAACTTGAAGGAGAAACGCAATATCGTGCTGGGCGGTGGTGATTTGCCTGATATGTTCTTCGCCGCAGCGATTCCACGAGCGGACTTGATTAAATATGGTCAAGAAGGCGCGTTCCTGAAGCTGAACGATTACATTGACCAGTATGCGCCGAACTTTAAGGCCATTATGGAGAAATATCCGCTTGTGCGAAAAGCAATTACGATGCCGGATGGCAGCATCTATGGGATGCCGACGATTTACGATCCGGAATTTAAGTCACTGTTCTACGGCACGCCGTGGATGAAGAAGGAATGGCTTGACAATCTCGGCTTACAGGAGCCGACAACGCTTGACGATTTCTATAATGTATTGAAAGCGATCAAGGAGAAAGATCCGAACAAGAACGGCAAAGCTGATGAAATCGGTTGGGGCAGCGGATATGGCGCAGACGGACTCATCAGTTTCCTAAAGGGCTCGTTCGGCCTTGGGACCCACGGTTCTACACATCCTTATGTGGATACGGATCCAAGCAGCGGCAGCTTGCGCTTTATTCCGACGGATACGCGTTACAAGGAATTGCTCGAATATGCGCACAAGCTCTATAAAGACGGATTGCTCGACAGCGAGTTGTTCACGTTGAACGGTAAAGATACGGAATTTACGTCCAAAGCTTCGACCGGCGTGTACGCGTTCCTTGATAGTGTAGATCCATCGGCGGTATTTAACCAAGAGGGGTACATTGGATCACCGGTGCTCGAAGGTCCGCATGGCGACCGGATCAATACGATGCTTGGTTCTCCAGTAGGTGGGCTTGGTATGTTCGTATTGACGGCTAACAACAAGTATCCAGCTGAAATGGTCAGATGGATGGACCATTTCTACAGCGATGAAGGGGCCAAGATGTTCTTCCTCGGTTGGAAAGACTTGACGTACAAAGAAATGCCGAACGGCGAGTTCGAATATACGGATGAAATTACGAAAAATCCGAAAGGCCTGACCCTTGATCAAGCAATCAGCCAATACTTGATGTGGCCGGGCGGTTATTATCCGGGCATCGTGAAGCAGAAATTTTTCAAAGGTGCGGAAGGGCGTCCAACCTCAGTCGACAATGCGAAGAAAGCTGAGCCGTTCACGATCAAGATCGACGACGTGTGGCCATCGTTCAACTATACGGCTGAAGAGACCGAAGAGCTGACGACGATTGCCAACGACATTACGACGTATGTAGGCGAAATGAGAGACAAGTTCATAATCGGCGACGAATCATTAGACAAGTGGGATGAATACGTTTCGACGATCAAAAAAATGAATCTGGATCGCTACATGGAAATTTATAAGCAAGCGTACGACCGTTATATGAGCGATAAATAATGAATAAGGACGGAAGCCGACGCGGGAGGGTGTTGAAATGGGTATCGAAGTGGCACAAAAAAACGCAGCAAGATTGAAAGATGATTTAAATCTGATCTACCGGGATATCGAATCGCTTCCTGTGTTTGTAAAAAGCGGCGGGGTCGCCGCGATCGGCAGCGAGGCGTTCTCCGTGCTCGTCGCACCGGAGTCGAATCCAATCATCGCAGCAGCGCGATATGGTCAAGGCCGTGTCGTTGCGCTCGGCAACGAGTCCTATTTCGATCTTGCCAGCTCCGATGCTGTATGTGGTACGCTTGCTCGAAATCTATTGCTATGGCTTACGGAGGATACAGGCGTATATCGCCATGCATTGGAAGGCAGAGGAAGCTTGATGCTCGCAACAGCATTGGACACACTCGCGGTAGACATGGCACTTCCGATCGGGCCGATTCAGCTCGACAATGGAGCATTGGCCGATCTTGATCCGATTCGGTATCCTGTCGCGTATGTGGATGCTTCCATCAATGACGCAGATGTGCCTGTGCTTGCTACCTATGTACGCAATGGTGGAGCACTCATCGTTGCTCAAAAAGGTTGGAAGCTCTGTGCATCTCCTGCAGAAGCGTTCAGTTCACGCGCTGTTGGACGGCCTAAGAAGCTGGGCGATTATCCGCTGCAAAAGCTGTTGTATGAATTTGGCTTAGTTCTACTCGACAGCGTCGCACAGTGGTACGTGCGGCCCACTGATAAGCTGCCGAGGCTAAGCGGTGATCAAGCGATCCATACGCATGTGATGCAGCTGTGGGAGCAGATGGCGGCGATCGAAAGCGGCGTATTGTCGTTCGAGCAGCTCGGGATCGGCAAGCCGGATGCAAGCGTCGAAGACAAAGTGCGGGTCATGACAGCGATTGTCGATGGCGTCGTTCGCGCACTACCCGGCGATGCGCCGCTGCTGCGGACCATTCGCGAGGAAGCGGCCGTCATCGAGCCGGTCGCACTGCCGCTGGATCGAGCGAAGCTGCCCTATACCGCGACGATTTTGTCCTATGCGTTCCAAGACGTTACGCTGGATCCGGACAACGTCAAATCGCCGTATGCCGACGTCTTTCCACGGGCTATCCGCGAAGATGCAGAAATCGTAAACGATCAAGTCGTAGAGATTAATTTCGATTACTTGGATTTAAGCTATATGCGCATGCTGAGCGCGCCGGAGAATTGGCACAGCACCGGCCTATACGCACCGGCTGGCAGCATAATAAGCATCGTCGTTCCAGAAGATGCGGGCCACCTGCAACTTGACGCGCAAATCGGCATCCATACCGACAATCTGTGTGATAACCCCAAATGGGACCGCGCTCCGATCGTTGCGTTGAAGGAAAGACTTCATCCGGGCGTCAATCGCTTGAATAGCCCGTACGGAGGGCTCATTTACCTCATCCCGAGGAAGTCCGAGGAGGGCGTTAGGTTAAGCGTTACGATCCATGGTGCAGTGCGCGCCCTGTATTTCGTACTGGGTCAGACGACCGATCAGGAATGGAATGATGCAATCAAGCATTATCCTGCTCCTTGGGCCGAGTTGCAAGGGAAACGGATCATCGTAACCGTTCCGGCTGCTGATGCACTGACGCTTACGCATCCGGAGCAATTGATGGCCAAGTGGGATGAAATCGCCGAACGTTACGATCAGTTGGTTGGTGTTGCGCAAGACCGGGACATTCCGCACCGAAGCCCGGATAATCCGCAGCGGCTCGTGGCGGACATTCAGATTAGCGCAGGTTGGATGCATTCCGGTTATCCCATTATGTTCTTCGAGGGTGTTACATCCAAGGAAGCGGTAGACGTGGATGTTATCCAGACAAATGCATGGGGTTTCTGGCATGAGCTCGGCCATAACTACCAGCAAATTCCGTGGTTCTGGGAGCCAATCGTCGAAGTGTCCGTTAACTTGCATTCACTTCATATTCAGCTCGCTTATGGCAACCGATCCAGGTTGTTCGAGACGGATAAGAGCGGGAAAACGTACTACGACAAAGCGATCGAGTTCGTGAACAGCGATTATACCGGTAAAAACTTCGAGCATACCGGCTTTTTCGAGCGACTCGTCATGATCAAGCAGCTGCAAATGGCCTTTGGCTGGCAGTTCTACACGAACCTACATGTTGCTTATCGCGAGCTGTCGAGGGAGCAGGTATCGATGGACGAAGATGAGGATGAGCAGCAGAAGATCGATCTGTTTGTGCTAATGGCTTCCAAAGTAAGCGGCTGCGATCTTGTAGCGTTCTTCGATCGTTGGGGATTCCCGATGACAGAGGAGGCGAGACAGAGGGTCGCCACGCTCCACTTGAATCCGCCTGCTTCTCCGCTTT
Organism: Paenibacillus terrigena DSM 21567; assembly: GCF_000374845.1. Lineage (GTDB taxonomy): Bacteria > Bacillota > Bacilli > Paenibacillales > Paenibacillaceae > Paenibacillus_K > Paenibacillus_K terrigena. The sequence continues at coordinate 44,354 of NZ_KB895413.1, forward strand.
GGACGCTGACCGAGCAAGCATAGGATTGGAATCCTGGGTGGGAGATCGGTATTGCAAGCCTTGGACTGCATCGGCTGATGTGAACGTATACGTGGATAGCGTTTTGTAACCTAGCGTGTAAAAGTGGTCCCGCCAAGACTTGAGCTTGGCGGGATTATTGATATGAGGGGCGTCAGAGGGAGGAGTAACCGATGCATGCTGCGAATCCTCGAACAGCTTTGGCGCGTCATTTCTAACGAATCGTAGCAGCCTTATTTGTGAGAAAAAGCGCTTAAATTCGGGCTAACGAACTCTAGTGACGCTATTGAACTCTTTTTGAAGGAAAAAGGGTGTTTTGACATCAAATAGAGCTTATGAGATTCGTTAGAATAAAAAACTATATGCTTTTGATGGAATAGGCATTCTTGAGTTCGTTAGCCGCTTCCGCACGCAGCTCAATTTACATTGGACGCCGCCGTACCCTAAAAAAGTAATTTTTTCAATCAAAATAAAGAAATTTTCAATCATTTATAAGTTCAAAATGAAAGCGAATTCAATTACAATTAGATGGAGATGATGTTAGAGGCTCGTAGGAGTAACTTTTTATAGGAATGGAGAGATGACAGGATGCATCGTGAGATCGTTCAAATTATTTCCCATAATGCTGTTATTGTGAAAGGCTCGAGCAACACGCAATTCATCGCATTCGGTAAAGGGATCGGATTTAAGAAAAAAGAAGGCATGATGATCCAGCAAGCGGATATTATCCAAGAGTATATGATGCAGCCGATTTCCGGTACAAAATCGATGTAAGCATTCGTAAAGAGACTGAAGCCAGCTACCTTGGGTTTAGTCTCTTTTTTGTTGGATTTTGGAAAAAGAGACGATTCAAGGGGCTTGAATTAGGTATATCAAATTGATTAGAATAGAATAAAAGGTATATTCTTTTAATATAATTTGATATTCATATTTAATCATGGGTGAGGGAGTGGATTGAAATGAAGAATCCGTTTTCATTAGACGAGAGTCAAATTCAGAACATCGAACAAAAGTTTGAAATCAAAAAGAAATTGGCGCAAGCGAAAGAAAAGGAACTTTTTGATGTTTTAGAGCAGCCAATGAGTGAGGAAGAACGGTTCGCGCTTAAGTTTTTATATGCTTATATGCCATTAAATGATTTGGCGGATTATGACGCAGAGCTCTTCTTGAGCCATGTACGAACTTCCATTGAAATTCGGAATAAGGTACCTTGGGGGCATCAAATTTCGGATCACCTGTTCCTTCACTTTGTCCTGCCGTATCGAGTCAACAATGAGAATATTGAAGATTGCCGCGGTTGGTTCTTCGATCAAATCTTTGATCGCGTGAAAAATCTATCGATGGAGCAAGCGATTCTGGAGATTAATCATTGGTGTCATGAAAAGGCGACGTATATCGGAAATGACCCAAGAACCGTATCGCCACTTACCTTGATTCGCACGACACTCGGTAGATGTGGGGAACAGTCCACGCTAGCAGTGGCAGCGCTTCGCAGCTTAGGTATTCCGGCACGTCAATGTTATACACCGCGCTGGGCGCATTGTGATTCCAACCATGCATGGGTCGAAGCTTATGCGGATGGAACATGGTATTTCCTAGGGGCTTGCGAGCCTGAAGCAAGACTGAATGAAGGGTGGTTCCGTGCGCCTGCACTGCGTGCGATGTTAGTGAACACACGTGTTCCAGCGAACTACCCAGGTCCAGAGGAAGCGACTTTATCCGAGATGTGGTACACCGAAATCAATGTTCTTCCGACATATGCGGAGAGCAAGAAAGTTACGATTACGGTGAAGGATGAGCAAGGGGCAGCCGTTCAAGGCGCGAAGGTTCAATTCCAGCTCTATAACACGGCAGAATTCTTCCCCATCGCGACAATTACGACTGATGAGCAGGGACAGGCGTCACTTACAACAGGTTATGGGGATTTGTGGATTCATGCAGTGAACGGCAATCGATGGGGAACGAAGAAGCTTCGTGTCGCGGATGCGAGTGAGATGGAAATCTGTATCGTGGAGCAGTCTCCTGAGAGCGGTTTCTTGGAGTTCGATATGGTGCCTCCGATGGAACAACCGGACTCAGCCAATACGGGGATTACCGAAGAAGAGAAGCAAGAGAATACGCGTCGGGTGCAAGAGGGTGCCGCCATTCGTGCTTCCTATGAGCATACCTTTGTGAACCAAGAGCAGGCAGAAGCACTCGCAGCAGAGCTAGATTTACCGTCGGCAAGGGTCTGGGACATGCTGAGCAGAGCGCGCGGGAATAGCCATGAAATTGCAGCATATTTGAAGGAGTTTACACCACAATTCGGCGAATGGTCCCTTAAGCTGCTCGAGAGTCTGAATGTCAAAGATTTAACGGATACGTTCCGCAATGCTCTGGAAGATCACTTGGTGAATGCATCCGCATTCGCTTCTACGCATGAGGATGAGACGTTTATGCGGTACATTCTGTGTCCGCGAATCAACACGGAGATGATTGTACCATTCAGAGCATTCTTCCTATCGCAATTTACAGCGGAGGAGCAGGAGCAATTCCGTCAGAAGCCGGTTGCACTTGCACAGTGGATTGCAGATCATGTGGAAGTACTTGAGAACTATAACTACTACCAAGGATCTGCGACACCGCGCGGCAGCTTTGAACTGCGTAAGGCTGATCGTCTGTCTGTCTATCTATTATTCGTTGCGATGGCGCGCAGCTTCGGTATTCCTGCGAGACTTGATCCAAGTGAGCGGTTGCCTCAATTTATGGAAGCGGGTGTATGGAAAGAAGTGACTTCGATTCTCGTAGGTGACATGGATCCGGTCGAAGTGCTCAGTGAGAACGACGGAGGATACATTAAGCTACACCAAGCTGAAGGCACAACAATGGAGTATTTCCGCAACTTCTCGATTGCTAGATTTGATAACGCTGTCTATAAGACGCTGCAATATCCTTACGGCAAATCGGATTGGAACGGCGAAACGCTAGAGGTGAAATCCGGGTCTTACCGCCTGACAACGGGTACACGGTTAAGCAGTGGTACTGTGCTCATTCGGATGCATATGTTTACGGTTGAGCCAGGCCAGACGATCGAGATTACGCCTGTCTTCCGTGAAGAAACCATCGAGCTTCCTGTACTCGGTGAAATAGATCCGCAATTGTCACTTAGCTTCCTCTCAGGAGCTGCAAGTGCAGCGAAATCGCTGGCTAAAGATGGTGGCATGCTGCTCGCATGGATCGAGCCGGATCGGGAACCATCGAAGCATCTTATTCGTGAATTGCGTGAGCTTACCGCAGAATTCGAAGCATGGGGCGGCCCGATTAGTCTTGTCATTAGCGAGAATAACCGGACAGCAGCGTTTGATCCAAGCGCGTATGCAGATCTTCCAACCAAGACACAATTCGCAATCGATGCGGAGGATGCTGGTTTGATTCAGGTAACGGGGGATGCCGAAGCCGCACAGTCGCAAAGTCTGCCGCTTGTATTCGTCATTGACCAAGAGGGACAGATTCGTTACAAATCTGCCGGATATAAATTAGGTATTGGTAGAGAGGCGCTGCAAGTGATTAAGGGGATTAGCGCGAGCGTTGTGCATTAATAGATGGTGACATAAGACGACTTTTTGACCACATAGGAAAAGATAATACCTTTCCTATTGGCGATAAAACCACCCTCTAATCGCGGTCGTTCTGCACTGAAATGACTTCGATAGAGGTTTTATCACTTCCTCTAAGTGTGATAAAATGGTTATATTTGTAGATGGACGAACGACTGGACGTGATGATTTTGGAATCGGAAAATAAACCACTCTATATGCGAATTTTGGGCGATTTGCAAGAGAAGATTCGTACGGGGCAATATGTGCCGGAGCAGCAGCTTCCAACCGAGGTGGACCTTGCGGAACAATACGGCGTGAGCCGGATTACGTCCAAACGTGCCTTGATCGAATTAGAGCGGGAAGGTCTGATCTACCGCAAACGCGGCAGCGGAAGCTATGTGAAGCATCCGGAAGACGCGAACCTAGCTGGGGAGACGGGAAGTCCGGTAGCGCATCGGATTATTTCGATGGTCCTACCCTACATGGCGACGAGTGAACTCGATTACATCAAGGGAGCGCATGATTATCTGGATTCCAAAGGATATTTTCTTACGATTCACAATAGCAATTGGAAGAAAGATAAGGAACGTGAAATTATAACGAAAATCCCGAAGAGCGGCCCAAGCGGGATCATTCTCTATCCGATCAGCACGATTAGTAATATCGACGTGGTGCATGCGATCTATTCGAACGATTTTCCGATCGTGACGATTGACCAATATTTCGATAGTCTACCGATCAGCAGTGTTGTATCGGACAACTTCGAGGGAGGATACCAGACAGCGAAACGGTTAATTGAGCTGGGACACGAACGTATTGCGTTCGTCTCAAGCGTCAGTGTCGAATACCGAAGTTCGGTAAGGGATCGATACTTGGGTTATTGCAGAGCGCTGAAAGACCATCGTATTGTCATTGATACTGAGCTGTTGGTCACGGATTTCCATACGGAGATGTATTCGCCGCATGCGAGTACATTCTATAACACGCTGATCGATCGACTGCTGGATTTGGATGTGACCGCGATTCAGACGGAGCATGACCATCTTGCTGTGGATCTGGTTCGGTGTTGTCTAGAGAAGGGTATTCAAGTGCCGGAGCAGCTCGCCATTGCTGGATTCGATGATCATGATGTATCCCGGCAAGCCGAAGTACCTGTGAGCTCCGTTGCCCAGAATTACTATGCGATCGGATACGAGGCTGCTCGGACGATTGTTCAGCGTATTGAACAGCCGGAGCTAGAACCTCAACAGGTGAAAGTGCCTATTCGCTTGATTGAGCGTGAATCGACAGGGCAGCCTTCGAATTTATCGGTGTAATGGTATGATATAGGGTGTTAACGACCAAGGGTAAGCCTTCTCCAAGGTGCGATATGCATCAAGGAGAAGGCTTATTTTATGCGTAATTAACGAAATTAAATATACTTAATATTTATTTTTTTAAAAAAGGTATATCTAATGTATTTACAAAATTTGTACTCCTCCGTATAATACAGATTATGGAACACAGTTGATATAACCCGTTGTTCCAATTTCTTTAACTGGATATGTAAGCGTTTTTATTAAGGACGCTAATTATCGGTTAGGGAGGAAGTCCAAATTTATCAGATCGTGGGGGATTCAGATGAAAGCGCTTAAATTTACTTCGTATTTCTTAACGCTCATGTTGATCGTGAGTGTGATCGGCTGCTCTAAGGGCACCGACACGAAACCGGCTGCAGAGCCAGCAGCACAGCAGGAAGACACAACGAAGACTGAGCCTGCGCAAGAAGAACCAGCTGCAACAGAGAAGAAATTCGATTTGAATGGTCAGACCGTGAAGATTGGTGTGTGGTGGGACGATGCTGATCCTCGCACGATGAAAGAAAAAGGCCCTGCAGAAGAAGCACAGATCAAACTGATCGAAGAAGCAGAGAAGAAGTATAACGCGAAGATCGAATTTGTGAAATTCGGCGACTATGGTAAATACGTGGAGAACTTCACGGTGACTTCCCTATCTGGTGAACCGTTCGCGGATATCGTGAGATTGGAATTGTTCTGGGCATTCCCTCAGCTAGTAAACAAAGAATTCATTCAACCGCTTGATGAGTGGATCGATGTGAAGGATGCGAAGTATATCGATTGGATGAGAGTGGGCGGCAGCTACAAAGGCAAGCAATACGGCATCGTCGATTCCGCGCCATCCCCATACGGTATTTTCTACAATAAGACACTTGTTCAGAAGCTTGGTCTAGAAGATCCATATGAGCTTCAACAAAAAGGTGAATGGACTTGGGATAAGTTCCGTGAGTTCGCGAAGAAAGCAACACAAGATACGAACGGCGACGGCAAAACAGATGTATGGGGTCTATCCGGTGCTTACGGCAAGCTCAAAGCTTTCACAGAGCAAGTGGTATATACCAATAAAGGTTCTGTAGACAAGGATGAGAACGGCGAAATCAAGTTCTCGTTGAATGGTCCTAACGCAGTTGAAGCATTGCAATACGTATCGGATCTATTCAATGTCGACAAATCGATTCAACAACCGATTCCAGACGATGCAAGCAAAGAGTTCATTGCAGGTAAAGGCGTTATGTATTCCGGCTTCAGCTGGGAGCTTGGCGGATTCGTTGAGAACATGAAAGGTCAAGATTTAGGCTACGTGTTCTTCCCGAAAGGTCCGAAAGCAGATAAATATGTATCTTACACACCGTTCGGCAACATGTGGATGGTATCGAAATATTCCAAGAATGCAGAAGCAGCACTTCATATCATTGACGAAATTAGCTTGAACGAAGCGGGAAGAAAGCTGTCTGAAGAATCCTGGCAGACTTCTTATCCGAACAAAGAGTCAATGGATACGCGTAAGCAAATGGCAGGTAACATTGACTACATTTCCTACTATGCGATTCCAGACGGTGAGAAATTGTTCGAAGGCGTTGTGAAGGAGATTACGGAAGGTAAAGTATCTCCAGCAACAGCAATTGATAAAGCGAAACCACAATTCGAAGCGAACATCAAGAAATTGTTGGATTCAAGCAAATAACATCAAATTTGAACGACCTCTAAATTAAATTCCGCTCTTGATATGATCCCCTAATCCTGTCCCAGCTCGCTGGTTCTACGGTGATTAGGGGAATTGCTTAAGAGGAGGGGGAAAATAAACGTATGCGTCGATCTAGCAAGAAAACAGTATTCATCCTTGTAACTTGTATAGCTATAGCATGCACACCTCTTTGGTGGGTAGGCGGGGAGGCGCAGCAAGTCGCATCTGCGGAAGGCAGCGGTGGCCTGGATAAGGCGCTTTTATCAACCTTAACCGGAACGAGCAAGAAAGGCAGCTATCGAGAATATGCAGCATCGTACAAACAGGCGAATCGCCCAAGTGAAGATATTGTCATTGAAGCGGATTCCTTTCGTCGGACGCAAAATATGAATGTGACCGTATTTGATCGCTATGAAGGAACGACGGGGAAGTCTGTGCTTACCTCGGATTCGGGTTCCATCGAATGGAAGTTCTCCGTCCCACAAGACGGCTTATACAACATTGGGTTGAACTACTTCACGGTTAAAGGCAAAGATTCAGATATTGAGCGGGAGCTGCGAATTGACGGAAAAATTCCTTTTACCGAAGCGAATAGTATCACGTTCCAGCGGATCTGGAAGGATGAGAGCGCGACGTTTGAGCGCGACGAGCGCGATAATGATCTGCTGCCGTCACAAATCGAAGTTCCGATGTGGCAAGACATGCTGTTGAAAGATGCGACAGGCTATGTGGAGGAACCGTATCTGTTCTATTTCACGAAAGGGGAACACGCCCTGTCCTTGACTTCGGTGAAGGAACCGCTTGTCATTCGATCGATTAAGCTGACAAATCCGCAAATAACGCCGTCTTATGAGACGATCGCGAGAACATATAAAGAGCGTGGTTACAAGCCAGCACAGCAAGAGATGAAAATTCAAGCTGAGCATGCATCTTATAAATCTTCGCCGACACTCCTCGCGTACAATGATCATTCAAGTCCGGCGGTCGAGCCGTTCCATGTGTCCAAGCTTCGTAATAATGCGATGGGCGGTTGGGGTTGGCGGCTGCCAGGTCAATGGATCGAGTGGGAGATCGATGTTCCCGAGGATGGATTATATCAAATTGCGCTGAAAAATCATCAGAACTACCTGCGCGGCATGGCTGCACTGCGAACCTTGTACATTGATGGACAAGTGCCGTTCGAAGAAGTACGCCATGTCCCATTCCCTTACAACACGGATTGGCAGATGACGGTGCTCGGCAAGGATGCCGAGAATCCGTATGAATTCTACCTGACCAAAGGGAAGCATAGCATTCGGTTTGAAGTTACTTTAGGCGATTTGGCGCCGATCTTGACGGCGGTCGAGTCCAGCATTCTGGAACTGAACGCGATGTACCGCAAGATTATCAGCTTCACGGGTACGGTACCGGATACGTTCCGGGATTACCAGTTGGAGCAGCGGATTCCCGATATGGCCGAAGGCTTCAAGAAACAGAGTGAGCTTTTGAATCGCGTTGCGAAGGCGCTAACCGGACCGGATGGCAAGAACGATGACCGGACGGCGATGCTCAATACGCTGGCTTATCAGCTGCAAGATATGGCAGATCGCCCTGAGACGGTTCCGAGCCGTGTCGATCAGTTCAAGACAAATGTCGGTTCATTGGGCGCATGGCTCTTATCTGTCAATGAACAGCCGTTAGCGATTGATTATCTGATGGTCAGTGCACCGAAGGCGAAACTGCCGAACCCTACAGCATCGACATGGTTGTCGCTGAAGTCAAGTACGATGGCGTTTGTCGCTTCATTCTTCGAGAACTATGACGACTTTTCGGAAGACAAGAGTGATAAGTCGGTTACCGTGTGGATTACCTCGGCGCGAGATCAAGCGCAGACGGTGAAGAAGCTCATCGATGATACGTTTACACCGAAGACTGGAATTCCGATCAATATCAAGCTCGTCTCATCCGATATTCTACTGCCGTCCACAGTGGCAGGCGAAGGCCCTGATGTGGCGCTTCAAGTCGGCAATGAGCTGCCTGTGAACTATGCGACGCGGAATGCGATGCAGGATCTATCCGTCTTCCCGGATTTCGAACAAGTCAAATCCAGGTTCAATCCGAGCGCGATGGTCCCCGTATCGTATAACGGAGGGTATTATGCGCTGCCTGAGACTCAGACCTTCCCGGTTCTATTCTATCGGAAAGATATCTTGGAAGATGAGCTGCACCTGAAAGTACCGCAGTCATGGGATGATGTCTATGAAATGCTGCCTGTGCTCCAGAAGCATAATTTGGAATTCGGACTGCCCCAGAGAGGGCTGAACACGTTCGGAAATGATGCAGGAACGACAGACATTATTACGATCGGACCGAATCCGGCGCTCACCATGTTCCTCTACCAGCATGATGGTGAACTCTATCGAGATAACGGGATGCACAGTGGACTCGATTCCGAGACGGCGGTTCAGCAATTCAAGAAATGGACCGATTTCTACGTGAATTACAAGATTCCAATTCAAGCGGACTTCGCGAACCGATTCCGTACCGGGGAAATGCCGATTGGGGTCATCGACTATACGATGTATAACAAATTATCCGTTTTTGCCCCAGAGATCAAAGGGCTGTGGGCATTCGCACCCGTCCCGGGCACCAAGACAGCGGATGGCAACCTTCGCCGTGAAACGGGCAGTGGCGGTTCCGCGACCGTGATGTTCAAGAAGACGAAGAACAAAGATGCCGCTTGGGAATTCATGAAATGGTGGACGAGTAAAGAAACGCAAATCGCCTTCGGACGCCAAATGGAAATTCGTATGGGTGCTTCCGCACGATACCCAACAGCGAACCAAGAAGCGCTGTCTGCACTACCTTGGCCAACCAAAGATTTCAGTATCCTCAAAGAGCAAATGAGCTGGGTTCGAGGTGTACCCGAGGTTCCAGGCGGTTACTTGACAGGTCGTAACATTGAGAATGCGTTCCGCCGTGTTGTTGTGCAAGGGGACGATGCGCGCGAGTCACTCGAATACTACGTTCGATACATTAATGAAGAAATTATGCTCAAGCGTCAAGAATTCAATCTTCCTACTGAGAAATGAGGGGGTCAACCTGAAGCAGACCGTCATGAATCCGAATCCGATCGGGCCTCCTGAGACAGGAAGTCCTAGCAGAGTGGTAGCACTTCGAGCGTTACCCGCTAGAATTGGTCGATTATTTCGCGAAATGAAAAAGAATAAGCACGCTTACGCACTCATTGCGCCTTACTTTTTAATTTTCGGCACTTTTACCGTATTTCCGGTATTGATGTCGCTCGCACTTAGTTTTACGAGCTTCAATATGTTGGAGCCCCCGAAGTGGGTTGGATGGCATAACTATGCGAGATTGTTCGTCCAAGATGATATTTTTCTCATCGCGCTCAAGAATACATTGCTATTCGCCCTAATTACGGGACCGATCAGCTACATGGCTTGTTTCTTGTTCGCTTGGCTGATTAACGAATTGCCGCCGAAGCCGCGAGCACTACTAACGCTGATCTTATACGCTCCGTCGATCTCGGGGAATACGTACTTGATCTGGCAGACGTTGTTCGCGAGTGACTCGTACGGATACGCGAACTCCTTCTTAATGAAGTGGGGCGTCATTATGGAGCCGATTCAATGGCTGCAGGATCCGCGATTTATGCTCGGTATTCTTATTCTCGTTCAGCTCTGGCTAAGTCTTGGTACGTCCTTCCTAGCGTTCATCGCAGGATTACAGAATGTTGACCGCACGCTATATGAAGCGGGAGCGATTGACGGTATTCGTAATCGGTGGCAGGAACTTTGGTTCATCACGCTGCCAGCGATGCGTCCACAGTTGTTATTCGGTGCGGTTATCCAGATTACACTCGCTTTCTCCGTCGCGGAGATTTCTATCTACATGATTGGATTCCCGAGTGTCGACTATGCTGCGCATACGATTGTTACGCATTTGGTTGACTATGGTTCGATTCGGTTCGAAATGGGTTATGCATCCGCAATCGCAACAGTCTTGTTCACCATGATGCTCTGTACGAATCTCCTGACACGGAAGCTGCTGGGAAAAGTGGGTGAATAATCAGATGAATATGAAATTGAAAATGACAAAGCGACTGAATCGTTCGTGGGCTGTCGATATTATGCTCTTCCTGCTGCTCGGCGGCGTGGCATTCTTCATGGCGATTCCGCTCATTTTTACCATTAGTAATGCGTTCAAACCGATCGATGAGATTTTCGTGTTCCCGCCCAAAATGCTCGTGCGTCATCCGACGCTCAAGAACTTTACGGATTTGGTCAATATTTTCTCAGACTCATGGGTGCCGTTCTCACGTTACGTCTTTAATACGTTCTTTATTGCGATCACGGGTACAGTTGGTCACGTTATTATTGCTTCCGCTGCAGCATATCCGCTCGCGAAGATCCGCTTTCCTGGGCGTAACTTCTTGTTCAGTCTCGTCGTGATGTCCCTGATGTTCACGGCTTATGTGACGCAGGTGCCGAACTATATGACGATCTCTTGGCTCCACTTGATCAATACGTATTGGGCGATTCTACTGCCATCCTTCGGGATGACACTTGGGCTGTATCTGATGAAGCAATTCATGGAACAAATTCCAGATGCCTTGCTCGAAGCGGCGAAGATCGATGGTGCGAGTGAATATCGGGTATTCTGGACCATTGTGATGCCGATCGTCAAGCCTGCTTGGTTGACATTAATTATTTTCTCCTTGCAGAGCTTATGGACGAACGGCTCGGTGACCAGCCACAAGTACATTTATAGCGAGCAGTTGAAGACCGTTGACTATGTGTTCGGACAAATTGCAAGCGGAGGTCTGGTACGCACAGGGCCGGTAGCCGCCGTTACCTTGCTGATGATGTCCGTACCGATCATCGTGTTTATCGTGACACAGAGTAACATTATGCAGACGATGTCCACATCCGGTCTGAAAGAGTAGATAGGGGGGAGCCACTTGAAAAGAATACTTGCCTTGTTGTTCGCCATGACGCTCTTCGCCGGATATGCTATTCCAGCAGCACAAGCTGCACCTGATGAAACTTACAATTATAACTATTGGGGGCAGACTGTTCCGGCGCCCAGCCCTTATGAAGAGCAGCAAGTGATGTATGGAAGAGACTGGGGCGTCAAGGATTTATCTTCTCCACAGGATGTCTATGTGGGGAGCAATCGTCACATTTATATTGCTGACACAGGCAATGACCGTATTATTGTCCTGAATGATAAATTCGAAGCTGCGCGTATCATCTCAGAATTCGAGCATGATGGAAAGAAAGATACATTCAACAAGCCTGAGGGCGTGTTCTATAACCGCTATGACGATCATTTGTTCATCGCAGATACGCAGAACAAGCGGATCGTTGAATTGAATGAGAAGGGTGAATTCATTCGCCAGATCGGTGATCCGAAATCGACCTTGATTCGGCAAGGGTTCCAATACTCTCCGATCAAAGTCATAGTCGATAAGGCGCAGCGGATCTATGTGATCAGCCGCGGTTCCTATGAAGGGATCATGGAATTTGATACGGATGGCGGGTTCAATGGCTTCATTGGTACGAACCGTGTCAAGTTCAGTCCTGTTGATTTGTTCTGGAAAAGGATTTCAACAAAATCGCAGCGGGAGCAGATGCAGCTCTTCATTCCGCTCGAATTCAACAACATGGATATTGATGCGGATGGCTTTATCTATACGACAACGTCGGAGGAAAAGTCCGATCAACCCATTAAGCGGTTGAATGCGTCAGGTGTTGATATTTTGCGGGATAAAGGCTATTTCCCACCCAAAGGGGATATCCATACGCTCGATATCGGCAGCGCGCCGGGAAGTTCGATTTTCGTCGATGTTGTATCGGATGAAGGCGGCATCTATAATGCGCTCGACTCCAAACGCGGACGTATTTTCACCTATGATAAGGATGGGAATTTACTCTATGTATTCGGCGGATTAGGAAGCAAGCAAGGGAAATTCCGTACGCCATCCGCGATTGCGATGCTGGACGACAAGCTGCTCGTACTTGACAAGGATTACAATCGTCTATCCTTATTTCAGCCGACACATTACGGCAGCCTTATTCGAGAAGCCGTGATCTCGCTCTATAACGGGCAGGCCGAGAAGTCGACAGCCGCATGGCAGAAAGTGCTCCAGTTGAACGGGAACCTCGAAGTTGCTTATATCGGTATTGGTAAGTCGCTGCTTAAGAACGGCGACAACCATGGCGCGATGAAATATTTCGAGCTGGGTAACAACCGGGAGAACTACTCCGAAGCGTTCAAGCGCTATCGGAAAGAAATCGTCTTCGAATATTTTGGGATGATTGTCCTGACCATTGCGCTTGTCATTGGCGGCAGTATCGCGGCGATGAAGCTAGCAGGCCGTCGTAAAGCTCAGCAGCATTATGTCGATGTCGGATCGGTGAAAAGTCCGTTCTACACGATGGTGCATCCGTTCAACGGATTCTGGGAAATGAAGTACGAGAAGAAAGGTAAACTCAAAATCGTCTTGATTATGGTGGCCTTGCTCGTCCTATTTACGATTATCAAACGGCAATATAGCGGATTCGTCGTCAATTTCAACAATCCGAATGAGCTGAACAGTATTAATGAATTGAAATTTATTATTTTGCCTTTCATCTTGTGGTGCGTGGCCAACTGGTCCTTAACGACATTGATGGACGGCGAAGGTAAATTCAAAGATATTGTGATGGCAACAGGGTATGCCTTGATGCCGTTCATTATTATTTATTTGCCACAGACGCTCTATAGCAATCTGATTACCGGCAGTGAGAGTTCGTTCTATTATATCCTCGATGCGATTGCGCTCATTTGGTTTATATGGCTCTTATTCGTCGGTACGATGACGGTACATCAATATTCGGCTTCGAAGACGGTTGTTACGATGCTGTTAACCTTAGTCGTGATTGGCATTATGGTCTTCCTCGGCGTTCTGTTCTTCAGCATGCTGCAGCAAATGGCCAACTTTATAATCTCAATTTACCGCGAGCTGTCGTTCAGATTCTAGCTGCGCGCGATTGCAACTTAACAAGGAGGGATGAACATGTCCGGTAAGTTGAAAATATCCCTTGGCATCCTGAGCGCCGGAATGGTGATCTGTGGCCTGATCGCGCTAGGCATGCCTGAATCCGATTCGATGGATCACACAGCGCATCAAGCGGTTCAAGAAATCGGAAGCAACACCATCAAGATGAAATCTACCCAGAATGTGAAGACAGCTTCGGCATCGAGTACGGTTGGATCTGGTTCGGAGACGGTTACGGCGAACACGGCTGAAGAGCAAGCCGCGCTTCAGAAGATGAAGCTGGTGACTCAGAATGCATCATTAATGCTCTACGTGAATGAAGAAACGGCAGAGATTGCGGTCAAGGATAAGCGAGACGGATATATCTGGTTCTCCAATCCCGCAGATCGGGATCAAGATCCGATTGCTTCACCACTGTACAAATCCGAGATGTCGGCTCAGCTGCTCGTCGCTTATTACAATAGCAAAGGGCAAATCAATACCTTCAATAGCTTCGATGACAGTGTCAATAAGAAGCAATTTAAGATCACGAACGTAGATAATGGCGTCAAAATTGTCTATCAGCTGGGGAAAATCTCGAAGTCCTTCCCGAACATCCCGCAGAAGATCAGCAAGCAGCGGTTCGATGAGATGATTCTAAGCAAGCTGCCGGATCAAGATGCTCGCGATTCGATGACGTTTAAGTTCAAGCTCGATGAGCAGACCCAAATCTATGAAGTACGTAAATTGAAAGATTTCGTCGCGGAAGAGATCTCTGCGAAGCTTACCGAAATTGGCTATACGAATGAAGAGGCTGCAAAAGACAATGCAGAGAATAGGGTCACGGAAGCAGCTGCTGATGATGGTCCTCAGTTCACGATACCACTCGAGTATGTGTTGGACGGCGATGAGCTCGTCGCTCGCGTACCAAGTAAGGAAATTCAATATGCCAAGACGTATCCGATTGCAACCTTGCAAGTGCTCAAATACTTCGGCGCTGCAGACAAGAACAAGCAAGGCTACATGTTCGTGCCGGATGGTTCGGGTGCACTGATTCATTTGAACAACAACAAGAAGAATACGGAAGCGTACGACATGCCTGTCTATGGGCCAGACGGTACATTCGATGTAAAAGAGCGGATTCAGACTAATGAAGTCACGCGCATGCCCGTCTTTGGGATGAAGCAGAATGATCATGCGATGATCGGTATCATTGAAGCAGGCGATGCCTTGTCTAGTATTACTGCAGATATTGGCGGACGAAATGATTCCTATAATACGGTCGCAAGCAAATTCAGCTTGGTATCAATGGATTTCTACACGTTGACATCGGGTACGAAGACGAGTTCTGTGCCGATGTTCCAGACGAAGCCATATGCAGGCGACTATACGGTCCGTTACGGATTCTTGTCGGGCAGCCAATCCGATTATTCCGGGATGGCGGGAGCGTACCGTGATTATTTGGTGAAGAAGTATGATCTTAAGAAATTAGATGCGAAGCCGGAAGCACCGATGGTACTGGAAGTGGAAGGTGCATTCCAGAAGCAGAAGTCATTCCTTGGCGTGCCATATCAATCAACGGAGTCTTTAACGACATTCGATGAGGCGCGTACGCTGCTAAGCACTTTGAAGGAAAAAGGCATACAACAGGTGGATTTGCGTTATGTTGGCTGGTTCAATGGGGGCATCCGCCATACCTCACCGACTTCGGTCGGGGCTGTAGGAGCGCTAGGCGGCAATGGCGATTTCCGTAAGCTGGTCGATTATGCGAAGCAAGAGAACATCGGGCTGTATCCAGATGTTGCTTTTCAAGAGAAATATAAGGGATCTTCGGATGCGGCGACCTTCTTAGATGGTCAGAATGCCCGGATTTACGAATACGATCCCGTGATGTACGTCAAGGATACACTCAAATTTTCGCATTATTTGTTATCGCCAGCGGTACTAGGGCAGACCGTGGATCGATTTGCTTCTAAATATGCATCGTATGATGTACCTGGCATATCTTTACGCGATTTGGGCAATGAATTGCATTCGGATTTCGCGAAGGATCAGTCTGTGAATCGGCAGGAAGCGCAGCAGATCGTGGTAGAACAAGTAGGCAAACTGAAGCAGCAGACGAAAAATGTCATGGTGGATGGCGGGAACGTCTATACGCTTCCGAGTGTCAGCATGATCGTCAATGCGCCGATTCGCAGCAGTCAGCTGAACATTACCGATGAAGATATTCCTTTCTATCAGATGGCGCTTCATGGGTATGTGGATCTCGCAGGGGAGCCGATGAACGTACAGAATACGATAGATCCAAGAATTCCATTGCTTCGGGCATTGGAGACAGGCTCGAATCTATTCTATCAGTGGTACGCGGCAGATGCCTCGGTCGTCAAAGACTCGGACTACAATGGGTTGTACGGTCTTCACGATCAGGATTGGCTCGATCAAGCGGTTACGAATTACCAAGAAGTCAAGTCGCATTTAGGCGCTGTCCGTCATCAGACCATTACGGCTCATCACAAGCTGGCGGATGGTGTGGTAGAGACTTCATACGAGAATGGAACCAAAGTAATCATTAACTATAACAACACGCCGATACAAGCCGAAGGTCATTCGATCGACGGGCTCGGCTATTGGGTAGGCGGTGAGTAACATGAAGAGAAAAAGTTTGACATTAGAACAGAAAAAAGCTTGGTACGGCGTCTTATTCGCCTCGCCGCTCATTATCGGGATGATTATGCTCTTCTTGCTGCCGCTCATCCAGTCGTTTCGATTTAGCTTAAGCTCGATTCATATCGTAGAGAGTGGATTTGCGACGGAATATAAAGGATTCACGAACTACATCAGTTTGTTTACTTCGAATCCGGATTATCCGCGCAGCCTGACAGAGTCGGTTGCCCATATGCTCGTGAACGTGCCGATCATCATCATATTTAGCTTGTTCGCAGCAGTGCTGCTCAATCAGAAGTTCAGAGGGCGTTCTATTGCCCGGGCAATTTTCTTCCTACCGGTTATTCTCGCTTCCAGTGCCATCGCGAATCTGGATATTAGCAGCTTCGTCGGCGGTACTGCGATGAGTGGAGGCGGGGACGGCGGGGCTAATCTGCTGCAGAGCTTCGAACTCAAGAAGATGCTGCTCGAATCCGGCATGGGACCTGCGATTGTGGACTACATTACAGGTGCAGTCGATCGGATCTACGAGATTATTAGCTCCTCGGGTGTGCAGATCCTGATCTTCCTTGCAGGTCTGCAGTCGATTTCGCCATCGCTCTATGAGGCATCGAAAATCGAGGGTGCGACAGGGTATGAGATTTTCTGGAAAGTGACTTTTCCGATGATGACGCCATTAATTCTAACGAACCTGGTCTACTCTATCATTGATTCGTTCAGCAGCAACAAGATCAATACACTGATTTCGCAGACCGCGTTTAAGACGTTTGATTTCGGGTTAAGTGCGGCGATGTCGTGGGTTTATTTTATCATCGTGGCGATCATCTTGTTCGTATCCACGGCATTGATCTCGAGAAAAGTGTTCTATTACGACTGATAAGGAGGGGCGAATATGAGAGTACAGGCGGCTCGAATGGGTGAATGGCTAAGTAGAAAAAGTCCGCAGGAAAAGGCGAAGCTTTGGACCTGGATTGCTGTTCGTACCTTATTGATCTTAGGTTTTTGTTATATTATTCTATTCCCGCTCTTCCTTCGGATTTCGGTAGCATTCCGGAGTAAGGTCGATATTTATGATCCGACCGTGTTATGGATTCCAAGGCACTTCACACTGGAAAATTTGCAACTCGCGATTTCAGCAACCAAATATGGTTCAGCGCTGCTTAATACGTTCCTGATCTCGTCCACGACGACGATTATTCAACTCGCGACTTGCGCGTTAGCGGGTTATGCTTTTGCGCGGTTGAAATTTAAGGGCAGCGGAATCTTGTTCGCACTCGTTATTTTCACGATTGTGGTTCCGCCGCAGACGATTATGATTCCGCTCTACTTGACGTATCGTTATTTCGACTTGTTCGGGATATTGAAATGGTTCACGGAGAAGGGGCATGTCAACCTGATTGATACGTTCTGGCCATTTCTGATCTCCTCAGGAACAGCTATGGGGCTGAAGAACGGACTATACATTTTTATCTTCCGTCAATTTTTCCGTGGGGTGCCGAAGGAGTTAGAAGAGGCATCGCTGGTGGATGGTGCAGGTATTTTCAAGACGTTCTACCGGATTATTCTGCCGAATGCTCTTCCGGCGATTGTTACAGTGCTGCTCTTCTCCTTCGTATGGCAGTGGAATGATAGCTATTATGTGTCCTTGTTCCTAAGCAAGGTAAAGGTGCTCGCAACCCAATTGACAGATATGGGGCCGGCACTTGGTAAGGAACCGGATCCGGTCTATCAATCGATGCTGCTCAATACAGGCGTGCTGCTCATGATGGCGCCACTGATTGTATTATATTTGTTCGTTCAACGCTATTTCGTAGAAAGTGTGGAGCGTACGGGACTGGTAGGTTAGATAGAGAAGATGACGGGGGGGTTGACGATAAGTTAACCCTCTTAATAACGAATAGAAACGAGGACGATCGATGTCACAGTCCAAAACGGTACATATTATTTCCCATACACATTGGGATAGGGAATGGTATTTGCCCTATGAGAAGCATCATGTCCTGTTGATCAAGCTGATGGATACGTTGATGGAGACGTTAGAACGCGATGAGGATTATCGCAGTTTTCATCTGGATGGTCAGACGATCATCTTAGAGGATTATTTGCAGGTTCGACCGGAAATGAGAGAGAAGCTAGAACATTATATTCGAGAGGGCCGCATTCATATTGGTCCTTGGTATATTCTGCAGGATGAGTTCCTGACGAGCAGTGAAGCCAACGTTCGGAATTTGTTAATCGGGCATCGAGACGCCGCCGCTTATGGAACGATCTCGAAGCTTGGTTATTTTCCGGATTCCTTCGGTAATATGGGGCAGGCGCCTCAGATGCTGAAGCAAGCAGGTATTCACCATGCCGTGTTCGGACGCGGGGTGAAGCCAACCGGATTTAATAATGAGGTCTCGGATGTTAGCGCATATGAATCGCCATATTCTGAGATGTGGTGGGAGTCACCGGACGGCTCTAAGGTGCTCGGTATTTTATTCGCCAATTGGTACAGCAACGGGAATGAAGTGCCAGTGGATCCTGAAGCCGCGAAGACCTATTGGGATAAGAAAATTACGGATGCGGAGAAATATGCTTCGACGCCGCATTTGCTGTTCATGAACGGCTGTGATCATCAGCCTGTGCAAACGGACCTATCGGATGCAATGAAGACAGCAGAACAGCTGTATCCAGGCACAACCTTCGTGCATTCCAATTTCGATGGCTATTTGCAAGAAGTGGAGCGAGCGCTCCCGGAAGATCTTTCAGTTATTCGCGGTGAGCTTCGCAGCCAGCATACAGACGGCTGGTCCACACTCGTGAACACCGCGTCATCGCGTATTTATATGAAGCAGAAGAACCAGCAAGGTCAGACAGCTTTGGAAAAGGTTGCAGAACCGCTTGCTGCGATGGCGTATATGCTTGGACAGAGCTATCCGCACCATTTGTTCAATTATGCTTGGAAGACATTGATGCAGAATCATCCGCATGATAGCATCTGCGGGTGCAGTGTGGATGAAGTGCATGCTGAGATGATGACGCGCTTCGAGAAGAGCAGACATGTGGCGGAAGCGATTGCGGATGAGAGCCTTACAGCGATTTCCAGCCGTGTAGATACTTTGACTTTTGCGGCATATGGATCGGACGCGGTTCCTTTCTTAGTATTGAACACGACAGGTTGGGAACGCAGCGGCAGCTTAACGGTGGAGTTAGAAGTGAAGCGGATCTATTTCCGCAGCGGCATGGATTTTGACAAGATGCGCCAAGAGGTAAAGCAGTATAGCTTGGATGGATTCGTCTTGGTGGATTCGGAAGGTACTCAGATCCCATGTACGATCGAGGATCTAGGTATCCAATTCGGCTATGATCTGCCGGAAGATCAGTTCAGACAGCCTTATTTCGCAAGGTCCGTACGCCTCACGTTCGAAGCGGTGGCGGTGCTGGCGCTTGGTTATCGAACGTATGGATTCGTACGCCAAGAAGGCGCAACGCTAGGTGCGGCTGCTGAATCGCTCATCACAGGATCGAATCAGATGGAAAATGACAAGCTGGTTGTTTCAGTTGAAGCTGACGGCACCTTGACGGTAACGGACAAATCTAGCGGAACAGTCTATTCCGGACTTGGTATGTTGGAAGATACTGGCGATATCGGTAACGAATATATGTATCGGGAAGCGAATGGCGCGGTTCCGATTACAACCCGAGGATTACCTGCGGACATTCGTGTTGCAGTAGATACGCCGTATCGTGCAACAATTGAAATTGTACATGAGCTTGAAATCCCAGTATCTGCGGATGATCTGCTCGAGATGGAACAGCGAGAAATCGTCTGGTTCACGGGCCGTCGCTCTGGCCGTTCGAGCCGTGTGACGACGATGCGTGTCGTTACGTATGTATCACTGGATCGCCATGGCGAAGGCGTCGAGGTCACTTGCTCGTTCAACAATCAGGCGAAGGATCATCGTCTGCGGATGTTGTTCCCAACAGGACTTCAAGTTGGCAGTCATTATGCGGACTCCATCTTCGAAGTGCCGGAACGCAGCAATGCACCTGCCGAGGAATGGAAGAATCCGAGCAATTGCCATCATCAGCAAGCATTCGTTACGGTTGCAGGTGAGGAAGCAGGGCTCACGATTGCGAACCAAGGATTGAATGAATATGAAGTCATTCCAGGTGAAGCGGGAGATGACACGATAGCTGTGACATTGCTTCGCGCGGTAGGCGAGCTTGGCGATTGGGGGTATTTCCCGACACCGGAAGCCCAGTGTCTTGGCGAACATACGGTGAAGCTAAGCATTATCCCATTTGCTGGCTCCGTGACGAGTCGTACGGATGCGGATCCACGTCATGATGCATTTGCGTCGATTGTCCAGGCGCATCAATTCCAAGTGCCATGGTCCACGCAGCAGACAGAAGTGCATGAAGGCAGCTTGCCTGCGGTGCATAGCTTTGCGGTGTGGGAAGGACAGTCACTTGCATTCTCGACGATGAAAGTGGCGGAAGCGAGCGGCGATGTCATAATGCGCTGGTATAATGTATCGACGGATGTTCAAGCGTTGAATGTGACGCTTCGTACGGACGACGAAATCGTGGTCCATCGCAGTGATATTCTAGAACGTCAGCTGGAGCGATTGGTGCAAGCTGAGGATGGAGCGCTTACGGCGCCGGTTCGACCGGCTGAGATTGTGACGCTCAGCTTTGCCAAGCTGGATTAGTAGAGAGTAGTTACAACTTAGAAGGTGAGAGGATAACTTAAAGTCTCTCATCTTCTTTTTTGTTTGGGTATGGATTATTAGCTCGTCGCCCGCACGAATCGTCCGAATAACTGCTAAAAAGCAGTTAATAAGCTCGTCACACGCTCAAATCGCCCAAATAACTGCAAAAAAGCAGTTAAATCGCTCGTTACCCGCACGAATCGCGCAAATAACTGCCAAAAAGCAGTTAATTAACTCGCCACCAGCACGAAACGTTTAAATAACTGTCAAAAAGCAGCAGTTATGTAACTGTTCATACTGTGAGTAAAATTAGCTTTCACACATTAGTCCAATGAACAGCGATCGCACAGATGTCCATTTCACCATACGAGAAGAGTCGATCTGTATCGATTCTATTGGCGATAAGTCAGGATGGAAGCTTCGAGAGGTAGCAAGTTTCGTTCGGGCAGAATTCTATGATACGATAAAAGGAAATTTACCCGAAGAATGATAGAGGAAGGTGCCCTTATGCCCTTTACATTCGCTCACCCTTACTATGCCTATCCCTTAAAATATATCAAACCGAAATACTTCAGCCTAACAGGCCTTGTCCTCGGAAGCATGGCGCCCGATTTCGAATATTTCCTGATGCTGGAACCTTACAGCTGGATCGGTCATTCGATGGTCGGGCTATTCTTCGAAGCCCTCCCGTTATGTACATTACTCGCCCTGATCTTTCATTATATCGTGAAAGATGCCCTCGTGATCCATCTGCCGGCGATATGGCAGTTAGATCAGCGAGCCTACCATATCCGAGGAGCTTGGAGCTTGCGAGGATCGCTAGCGTGGCTGATCTTCCTTGGATCGGTGGTGGTCGGTTTCATAACGCATGTCTTGATCGATGCGTTTACCCATGTTGGCGGTTATTTTGTCGTACGATATGCGATGTTGCGGGAATCGGTCGTATGGAATATATCCGTCTATAAAATTCTTCAGCACAGCCTCTCGTTGCTAGGGCTAATTGTTATCGGCTATGTCATCTTGAGTAACCTATATCGGAGCAATCCGAACAATTCACGTGTAACACCTTATGTGACGAAGAAGAAGAAGCTTCAATACTGGATCATCGTCATTGCGATCGCTCTAGCCGTTACATGTATCAAGTTGTTGTTTACGTCAAGCCAGAACCGACTAGGGATCCTCGTCGTTGCACCGATTTCAGGCTTTTGTGTAGGGCTAATTGTAGCATCGATAAGATCGAAGTTTATCAGACCGATCTGCCAATAATATGAGAGGGGTGCCATAATATGTCCAATGCCAACAATAATATTTCCAGCCTTTACGCACCGATAACAGACGAAGCAATCATCGCAATTGCGAAGGATACCTTCGGATCGGATTGTTGTGTACAGCATATTTCTCTACTCAAGGGAGGGCTATTTAATACGACGTATTTTTTTGAAACCGAAGCACCAGTGGGAAAGTGGGTTTTGCGACTCGCGCCGCAAGACCTTGAGCATTTGTACTCTTTTGAGAAACAGATGATGGCTGTCGAGCCTTATATCTACAACCTGCTTCAGGCAGAGAACATTCCAAGCTCTCACGTGATTCGTTATGATGATTCTGGTCGCTTGATCG
The DNA here is from genome assembly GCF_000374845.1 of Paenibacillus terrigena DSM 21567. Taxonomy (GTDB): domain Bacteria; phylum Bacillota; class Bacilli; order Paenibacillales; family Paenibacillaceae; genus Paenibacillus_K; species Paenibacillus_K terrigena. The sequence continues at coordinate 66,970 of NZ_KB895413.1, forward strand.
CAAGACCCTATTTATTAATCGAGTTTATTGATAGTATCCAGTTGAACGACCCGTCGATTACACCGGAGGAATATACTCGGCTGAAGGAAGAGCTAGGCCGATATACACGTCAAATACATGGGATTACATCAGATCGTTTTGGATGGCCACAGCGGGATGGAACGGTTCGCGGATATACGTCTTGGAGTAGGATGTTGATGGAGCTTAGTGCTGAAGTAGCTGAGAGATGCAGGGCATATCAGGTTTTTGAAGAAAAAGTCTTGAATGAATTTACATCCATCTTCAGCGCGAATTGTGAGCTTTTTGATGAGATTAAAGTGCCGTCCCTTGTACATAATGATCTGTGGGATCCGAATGTTCTAGTTCGTCGGGATGAAGATGGTGAGCTGCATATTGCTGCCCTGATTGATGCGGATCGGGCTGTTTATGCTGACCGTGAGTATGAATTCATCCTTTATGAAAATCACGCAAGCTTTATGAAAGGCTACGGGTATGAACTTTCAATGGACCTTCGTCCTCGTGCACGGCGCACCGCCTATCAAATGATGTTATCTTTTTTATGCACTTTTGTATATGAAGTTCAGCTTGTATTACCTGAGAGCGTCGTATGGTGCAAGCAAGATGCACTGCATCAATTAAAAGCTTTTCAAGAGATCTGGAGCGAAGCAGCGATGGAGGAATGAACTAATCCTATCGAATTCCGTTGTTGCTGAAGAGAGAGTCCATCTGTTTGTGCGAAGGGCTTTTTTTGGGGATACACTAGGAGAACATGTTCCAAGTACAGGAAAAGAAGCTTGAGCGATCAGGCTTCTTTTTTCTGTCGCCGTTCCGTTCCGTCAACTATCCATGATTCCAGATCCGGAGTTCGGGAACTTCCTCGGTCTCGTAGCACATCCGCTCTAATCGTTTCATATCAAGAAGATAGATATATTTCTCGCGAATATCGATCAGCCCTTCGTTCTGGAAGTCACTGAGCGTCTTGGAGATGGATTCACGTGTATTGCCGACCATACTCGCGAGCAGGGCATGATTGAATTTCATATCAATCTTGTAAGCGCCATCGACCTGCTTCCCGAAATTATAATAGAGATCCAGAATTAAGTTGGCGATCTTCGTACGGACATCGAGAAAGGTCAAGTAACGAATCATACGGTTCAGAACGCGGACGCGAGCGAACATAATTTGATAGGCTCTGAGCAGAACAGAAGGATAACGATGAACGATATCTAAGAAATCCTGCTTTGTGATATGCCATGCAACAACAGGCTCTAGCGCTTCGACGGAAGAGACGCGGTATGTGTCACCGGTTAATGCTTCGGCTTCGCCAATGATATCGCCAGGGAGATGAATCCCAATGACGATTTCCCTGCCGTCATGAATCCGGTAGACTTTCACTTTGCCGGTTCGCAGAATGAAGATGCCCTCGTTCTGGTCGTTCTCGAACATGAATACATGATTCTTCTTATATTTACGTTCTCGCAGCAGGGGAGCAATATGGTGTAGTTCGTCGGCGGGGACTTCGGAGAAAATGGGAACCTCTGTCATTTCAATCATTGCAGCAGATCCTTTCCGTAGGAATGTACTAGTAATACTAGAGTCGAATCGGGTTCGCTATTCATTATTATAGCAGATTTTATCTTCGATTGAATGTGCAGTTCCTTCTTGACCACTTTCAGTCTGCATGTGTATACTTTGAAATGACAAATGTTCTCGGAAATATTACATTTGTTCACATTTCATCGATATTCAAAAGGGGAGAGTGATTTTTTTGAAATTGAAAATGAAAGCGAAAACAATTCTATTAACGGGGGCATTATCTACGGTATTTGCCGCATCGGCCTTCGCGGCTCCGTTGCATCCTGTCGTACATAATGATTGGATGCAGCAGAAGAAGATTATCAACGGTTTTGATCAAGGAGGACTATTGCTTGAGCGTAGTGTATCTCTTGGGGAAGCGGTTGCTCTTATTGCTAGAGGTACAGGAGCTGAGGTTGCACAGCCGCAAGGCTATTGGGCAACGAATTATTTGACTTGGGCTTATAGCAAAGGGGCTATTACGAAAGACGAGAAAGCAAATGATAGAAGCTTCCCTGCTGCAGATAGATTAACGGCAATCGCCAAAAAACTTGGTCTTGAACTGCAATTGCCAGCTGGCGAGCAAGTGACTCGCGGCGATTTCGTGCAAGCACTTGGTGATGCGTTAACAGAACATGTCACGATTGCGCATACGAATGATGTGCATGGACATATTCAAGAGAATAGCAAAGATAAAGAGTTCGGTTATGCCAAAATTGCTACGCTTGTAAAAGAGTGGCGTGAAGAGAATAAGAACTTTCTCTTAATGGATGCGGGTGATACGTTCCAAGGAACGATTTATACGAACCAATTCAAAGGGGAATCTATTCTTCCGATTCTTAATTCGCTAGGTTATGGCGCGATGGCAGCGGGGAACCATGAGTTTGATTTTGGTTATGAGCAATTGCTCAAGCTCCGTGATCAGCTCAAGTACCCAATGATCAATGCAAATGTATACAAAGCGGATGGTACAAATCTTCTTGTCCCTACATATACAACAGAGGTCGGCGGACAGAAAATCGCATTTATCGGATTTGTAACGGAAGAGACGCCAATTGTTACACACCCGAATAATGTTATTGGCTTGACGTTCAAAGATCCTGTGGATATTGCGAAAAAGCTCGTGCCTGAGATGAAAGAAAAAGCGGACCGTGTCTTCATCCTCTCCCATATCGGTGTTGAGAAAGACCGCGAGATCGCGAAAAATGTATCGGGGATCGACTTAATTATTGGTGGTCACTCCCATACGCCGCTTCGCACACCTGAAGTTGTTAATGGTACGTATATCGTACAAGACTGGGAGTACGGAAAGTCGCTAGGACGCGTGGATCTATATTACTATAACAAAGATTTGGTAGGATTCAGCGGTGGATTAGTAGAGTATGATGAGTCCGTCAAAGCTGATCCAGAAATCGATAAATTAGTTCAAGAAGTCGTGAAGAAAGTAGATACAGCGATGGGTGCCGTCATTGGGAAGACTGAAGTCGATCTGCATGGTGAGCGAGGCGAAGTTCGCGCAGTAGAGACGAACCTAGGCAACTTCATTGCGGATGCCATTATTGCGAAGACGAAGACGATCAAAGGCCACGAAGCCGATGTAGCGCTTGTGAATGGCGGCGGGATCCGTGCGAGTAAGAAAGCCGGAGATCTGACGAAGAAGGATCTCTACTCGATTCTACCGTTCCCGAATACATTAACCATTGTCAAAGCAACAGGTGCGGATATCAAGGCCGCTCTTGAAGTATCGGTCAAAGGCGTGGAGAAGAAAGATGACTTACCAGGTTCGTTCTTGCAAATCGGCGGCATGTCCTATGTCTATGACGTGACGAAGCCGGTTGGCGAGCGCGTACTAGAAGTGAAAGTCGGAGGTCAACCGATTGACCCAGCGAAGACGTACACGGTAGCGACGAATGACTTCATAACATCGGGCGGCGACGGCTATTCGATGCTGAAGAAGGATGAAGTCTTGAACACAGGCTACACCTTCTACGATGTCGTAGAAGAGTATTTGCAGAATGTGAAAGTCATTAACCCTAAAGTCGAGAATCGTATTGTTGAGAAAAAATAAATGATAGAAAAGGAACTGGCCTCGTGCCAGTTTCTTTTTTGTGCTCAGGTATTGCATGAAATAGCAATGCTAGGGGATCTATGGTACATTAATAAAAAATGTGCGATAAATCGAGTGGGGGACGTATGTTACATAAATTTGGCTTCTCACAATACGAGAGTAAGGTCTATGAAGCGCTGGTATCCAGCTTGCAGCCGATGGATGCCACAATGATCGTGAAGGTATCCGGCGTACCCAAAGCAAAAATATATGAAGTCATATCCAGATTGATTGAGAAAGGGATGGTGCTGGAATCCATCTCGGAGAAGAAAAAGCTGTATTTCGCATTAGCATTGCCGCTCGTCATCGAGAAGTTGACCGCGGAATTCCAATCGGATCTGGAGGAGTTAGAGGCACGAGCAACACCCAAAGCGTTCATCGACGACCAAGTGTGGAGTCTTAAGGCGAATTCCTCTATCGAGCCTCAGCTGGGCCAGGTGCTGCAGGAGGCAACGAAGTCCATTCGATTCTCGGCTTGGAAAGACGATATTGCGAAATACATGCCTTTACTTGAAGCGAAGGAACGGGAAGGCGTGACGGTCGAGGTGCATGTCGTTGGTGAGGTGGAGTCTAATTTGACCAATTTAGCCTACTTTGTGCCGAGCAAAGAACATGTAACGTTGGAGCGCTTCCGGTTGTTGATTGTGGATGATCGCGAGATGATCTTCGCTGGCGTTGAGCAGCGGGAATGGCATGCGATCAAGACGAAGTCTCAGCCGCTCGTACGTGTGTTTACAGAATTTTTCAACCATGATGTGCTTCTTACAGTCATTACCTCCAAGTATATTAATGTGTTCATGGAGGACGAGGATATTATGAACCGGTTGATGCAGTTGAAATATTAACCATTTCCTATGTGAGTACAGGAAGACGGATAGAGCGAATCTATCCGTCTTTTTTTGATTCAAATTTGGGGTTGATTTGAAAAGTTGATTAGGTTACTATTACCGTAGTAACTTTTCATAGTGGTTCGTGACATAAGAAAGGAGCTCTTATTACAGATGAATTTTAAAATCTATCTTTTAGCCATCGCTTGTTTTGTGACAGGAACGGTGGAGCTTATTGTGGGAGGGATCCTGGATCTAATCTCGCAGGATTTGAACATTTCGCTTAGCGCATCGGGTCAACTGATTACGATATATTCTATCGCGTTCGCCCTTGCGGGTCCGATTTTGCTCACTGCGACCGCAGCTGTGGAACGTAAGAAGCTGTATATGTACACGTTGCTCGTTTTTATTATAGGGAATCTGCTCTCTACGTTTAGTCCGAGTTTTGGTATATTGCTCGCGGCTCGCGTATTGTCTGCGGCGAGCAGCTCGCTCATCGTCGTCCTATCGATTACGATGGCTTCCCAGCTCGTTGAGCCCAAGTATCGTGCGAGAGCGATCGGGACAATCTATATGGGGGTAAGCGGTTCGCTCGTGCTTGGCGTACCGATTGGCATGATGCTCGGAAATGCATACGGTTGGCGTGCGCCATTCATGATGATTACGGTTCTCTCATTGCTCGCGATGATTGCCGTTGGAAGATTTATGACGAAGGCTCAGCCTACGCCATCTGTTCCGCTCAAGCAGCAATTGGCATCGCTGAAGGATGGTAAGATTGTATTTGCGCATTTGCTATCGATCTTAATGTTGACAGGTCATTTGACTTTATATGCTTATCTAACACCGTTTTTGCAGGAGACGCTGCATCTTAGCGCATCTACGCTCAGTTTGTTCTATTTTATTTTCGGGATAGCGGCTGTAGCGGGTGGAGGTATTGGCGGCTGGGTCAGTGATAAATTCGGTCCAGAGAAGAGTATCCTGTTCATCGTTGTTGCCTTTGCAGTCATGATGTTCTTGATGCCACTATCGACATTCTCGATTTATGCTTGCCTTATTGTTATGATGATCTGGAGCATGCTCAGCTGGTCGGTATCGCCTGCACTGCAGAGCTATCTCATTAAGTCAGCACCCGAATCTGCAGATATTCAGCAGAGCTTGAACAGCTCAGCGCTGCACGTCGGGATCGCACTCGGATCAGCCGTAGGTGGCGTTGTGATTGAGCAAGCGTCGGTGTATTACAATGCATGGGTTGGTGTGGTATTCGTACTCTTCGCGTTGGTCTGCGGAGTGGTCTCCATTCGATGGCGGCAGACAAGATCAAGTGTTGCAGTACCGATGAGTGAGTCCGTTTCGTAAATGTGGTCAGACCCTTGGGGAATCCAAGGGTCTTTATTGTTTTACAGCGTCAAAAACATCGATAGGCATATGGTCTTGTAAATGATAAGATACTGGGATAATGGTATAATATTGAATAATATGTTAGTAGCGATAAGATCATGGATAGATGGGTGGCTCAAATGGATCAAGATAAAATTAGGAAAATGATTGAGGCCGCGAAAATGTATTATTTTATGGACTACAGTCAGCAGGATATCGCCGATAAGCTAGGTGTGTCCAGGCCTACGGTATCGCGGTTCTTGCAGCAAGCCAAGGAAGAGGGATTCGTACAGATTCGAATTATGGACCCGTCGGAAGATACAGCGAAGCTGGCCTATCAATTGAAGCAGAAGTATAACCTCAAAAAAGTGATTGTCGTACCCGTTCCACATTATGAAGACGACGTAATCAAAGAATATTTGGCTGAAGATACGGCACAATATTTAGACGAGGTTGTGAAGGATGGCGATACACTTGCTGTCACGTGGGGCTCTACAATCTATCAGATTGCGAGAAAATTGAGGCATAAACATGTCAATCAGGTGAATGTCGTTCAATTAAAAGGCGGCGTCAGTCATCTAGAGACCAATACATATAACTCTGAAATTTTGCACTTATTTGGCAAAGCGTATAATACGTATCCGCATTTTCTGCCTCTTCCTGCTATCGTAGATCATTTGCTTGTGAAGCAAGCCATGGAGTCGGATCGGCATATTCGCAAAATTCTCGACATGGGCGAGCAGGCTAATATCGCATTGTTCACGGTAGGTGTTGCGGAATCGGATTCGTTATTTTTGCAAATGGGGTATTTCTCAGAGGAAGAATTGACTGTCATTTATAGTAAGGCGGTTGGTGATATTTGCTCGCGGTTCTTCGATACCAGCGGACAGATTTGCGTGCCGGATTTGAATGCACGGACAATTGGAATTGAATTGGAAGCGCTAAAACGCAAGGAGCGGTCGATTCTTGTGGCAGGAGGAGCTCGGAAGGTTGAAGCCATTTATGGCGCGCTAAGAGGCAGATATGCGAATGTGCTCATCACCGATCAATTTACCGCCAAATCATTACTGGATAAGGATCATGATGCTTCGAGCAGAATAAATCCTTCCACAGCGTTCCCACTCTCAGGCATTCCACTGTACTAATAGGCATATTACGTGATGAAAATGGGAGGGGATTAATCATATGAGCGTACATATAGGAGCTTCACCGAGTGATATCGCCGAATCCATTCTGCTGCCGGGGGACCCGATTCGAGCGAAATTCATTGCAGAGACCTTCTTGGAAGAGGCATATTGTTATAACGGTGTTCGCGGCATGCTGGGCTTTACGGGGATTTACAAGGGGAAACGAGTCTCCGTGCAGGGCACAGGGATGGGGGTCCCATCCATGTCCATCTATGCGCATGAATTAATACAAGAATACGGCGTGAAAAATATGATTCGTGTCGGCACCTGCGGGGCGATTCAGCATGATGTGAAGCTAAGAGATATCGTGATCGCGATGAGTGCTTCGACGTCTTCCGCGATTAATCAACGGAGGTTCAATGGGATTGATTTTGCGCCGACCGCCAACTTTCACTTTCTGAGGAAAGCTTATGATCTATCTCAAGCGAAGAAGCTGTCGGTGAAAGTCGGCAATGTGATGACTACCGATACCTTCTATATTAACAATTGGGATGAAATTCGATTATGGGCAGAGTATCAGATGCTTGCGCTAGAGATGGAAACGGCAGAATTGTATACGCTTGCGACGAGGCATCGTGTTAATGCGTTGTCCATTCTTACGGTGAGCAATCTTGTGCTGACAGGGGAGATGACAACGGTCGAAGAACGTGAGAGCACCTTTACCGAAATGATCGAGCTTGCGCTCGATGTTGCTGTCACTCCAAATTAGACGACGTGGTCGTCTTTTTTTTGGCTTCTAGCAGACGATTGCAAAGATACAGAAACATTTTACAATAAGTCATTGCGTAAAGACTGAACAAAAGATAAAATCAAAGTACGTTATGTTCACGAAAATCTGGATATAGCGATAAATACTGGAGGTGAATCGCTTTTTAAGCATAAAAGTGATAAGGATTGAATGTGAAATTGAAAAAAAGTAATTTGATAATTATCATTTGATTTAATCATGTTGTTGATCGGGAGGGAACTACAAATGAATCAGAAGAAAATGTTGAAAAGTTTGTTGGCTGCGGCAGTATTAAGCAGTGCTTTCTCAATGTCTGCCTTTGCGGACGCGAGCGACCAAGGAGCAACGTTGAAGCTTCGATTGATGGAAACGACTGATATTCATACGAACATTCTTAACCACGACTATTATCAAGACCAGTCGACTGAAGAATTTGGTCTTGCGTTAACGGCCTCATTGATCATTAAAGCGCGTCAAGAAGTAACGAACAGCATGTTGTTCGATAACGGCGACCTCATTCAGGGGAATCCATTAGGGGATTATGTGGCGAAGATCAAGCCGCTTCAAGATGGACAAGTCCATCCAGCATTTAAAGCGATGAATCTTCTGGAATACGATGCAGCAGGGATCGGCAATCACGAGTTTAACTTTGGTCTCGATTTCTTGGAGCGCAGCTTGAAAGGCTCTAAATTTCCGCATGTAAATGCAAACGTTTACATAGATGACCATGATAACAACCCAGACAATGATAAGAACTATTTCACACCGTATGAGATTCTGACGAGAACGTTCAAGGATGAGAAGGGGACGCCGGTAACGCTGAAGATCGGTGTCATTGGTTTCGTTCCGCCGCAGGTTATGGAATGGGACAAAGCCAATTTGGAGGGTAAAGTCATAGCGAAGGACATTATTGAAACGGCTAACAAATTCGTGCCGAAGATGAAGCAAGAAGGTGCGGATCTTGTTATCGCGGTTCCGCATTCCGGGTTTGACAGCAGTCCGTACAAAGAGAATATGAGTGATGCAACCGTTCATTTGGCGAAAGTACCTGGCATTGACGCGATTTTGTTCGGTCATGACCATAAGGTGTTCCCGAGTGCGGAGTTCGATAAATTGGAAGGCATAGATATTAAGAAGGGTACGATTCATGGTGTGCCTGCCGTCATGCCGGGCTTCTGGGGAGATCATCTCGGTGTCGTTGATCTCTCGCTACAGAAGATGGACGGAAAATGGAAAGTGGAAGACAGCCAAGCGGAGGCTCGCCCGATCTATGATAAAGCGAACAAGAAATCGCTGGCTAAGGTGGATGAGCGAATCGTTGATGCGGTGAAGGAAGAGCATGAAGCGACCGTCAAATATGTGCGTGGGCCGATCGGTGAGACGACAGCGCCAATCAATAGCTTCTTCGCTGTTGTTCATGATGATCCATCGGTTCAGATCGTATCAAATGCACAGAAATGGTACACGGAGAAGTACATTCAAGGCACATCCTATGAAGGAATCCCGGTATTGTCAGCAGCAGCACCATTCAAAGCTGGCGGACGTTGGGGCCCGAACTACTTCACGGATATTCCTACAGGAACGCTGGCCGTGAAGAGCGCAGCCGATTTATATGTCTATCCGAATACTGTAAATGTTGTGCAATTGAATGGGGATCAAGTAAGAGAGTGGCTTGAGCACGCCGCAGGTCAGTTCAACCAGATTGATCCGAATAAGCAAGAGGAGCAGCCGCTCATCAATGAGGATTTCCCTACGTATTTGTACGACGTGATTGATGGCGTAACGTATCAAATTGATGTGACGAAGCCTGCGCGTTATGAGCGCAAAGGGAAGCTTGTGAACCCGGATTCGCACCGGATTGTCAATTTACAGTTCAACGGCAAACCTGTCACCAAGGATCAGCAATTCCTCGTGGTTACGAATAATTATCGCGCAAGTGGCGGTGGGAATTTCCCGAATCTGGACGGGTCTAATATTGTGATCTCGTCTCCAGACGAAACACGTCAGGTTCTGATTGATTATATCGCGCAGAATAAGAAGATTAATCCTACAGCCGATAATAACTGGTCATTCGTTCCGGTTACAGGCGATGCGAATATAACTTTTAGAACTTCGCCGAAGGCGAAAGATGCAGCGGCGAAGCTTGGCGGTATGAAGTATGTTGGTGAAGAAAAAGATGGCTTTGCGAAATTTACATTGGATCTTTCGAAAGTCCAAGCGCAACAACCAGCAGGTACAACGGAACCAAACCCTGTATCTTCCGAATTGGTTCCGGTTCGTGAGACGGCTGGCGCACAAGGCATTGCAGTAACTTATGATGGGAAGACCAAGACGGTGACATTGACCCAAGGGGCTGCCCAAGCCTCATACGTCTTGAACACGGACAGTGCGCTCGTTAAGGGAATCAAAGTGTCGGTCAAGGCTGAGCTCAAGAACAATCAGCTGTGGCTTCCGGCATCGATTTTCCAAGCAATGATGAATTAGCGACTGGGATTTCCTCAGGATTCTTGCGAAAAATGATAACGCCCTCTATGTTGCCGACTTGGCAAGTGGAGGGCGTTCTTGTTTTTCTTCTATAAAGTCGCCGTTTTTTACGTTTGTTGATTGAGTTATACCCACAATACCACGTATAATAGGACGAGGAAAAAAGTCTAGAAGAAAAGGTGTCATGCATGAGCATATTAAACGTAGAACGATTAAGTCACGGCTTTGGGGATCGGGCGATCTTCACTGACGTATCTTTTCGCTTATTGAAAGGCGAGCACATTGGACTGATTGGCGCGAATGGCGAAGGAAAGTCCACTTTTATGAACATTATTACAGGCAAGCTTCAACCGGATGAAGGAAAGGTCGAATGGTCCAAGCGTATGCGCGTCGGATATTTGGATCAACATGCGGTACTTAACAAAGGGATGACGATTCGTGATGTCTTACGAGGCGCATTCCAATACTTGTTCGATATGGAACAAGAAATGAATGATATGTACGGTAGAATGGGCGACGTATCGGCGGAAGAGCTTGAACAGCTGCTTGAGGATGTAGGAACGATTCAAGATACACTGACGAATCAGGATTTCTATATGATCGATGCGAAAATCGAGGAAACCGCACGCGGTCTCGGTATTACGGATATCGGTCTGGACAAAGATGTTCATGATCTGAGCGGGGGCCAGCGGACGAAGATCTTGCTTGCGAAGCTGTTGCTCGAGAAACCGGACATTTTACTCTTGGACGAGCCGACGAACTATCTGGATGAGCAGCATATCGAATGGCTCAAGCGTTATCTGCAAGAATATGAGAATGCATTCATTCTAATCTCACATGATATTCCGTTCCTGAATAGTGTCATTAACTTGATCTATCATATGGAGAATCAAGAATTAGCCCGTTATGTGGGTGACTACGATTACTTCCTGCAAGTTCACGATATGAAGAAGCAGCAGCTTGAATCGGCGTTCAAGCGCCAACAGCAAGAAATTGCGGACTTGAAGGATTTCGTTGCCCGGAACAAAGCGAGTGTTGCAACGCGTAACATGGCGATGTCCAGACAGAAGAAACTCGATAAGATGGAAGTCATTGAGCTGGCGAAGGAAAAGCCGAAGCCACAGTTCAATTTCAAAGATTCGAGAGCTTCCGGCAAGATGGTCTTCGAGACGAAGGACCTGGTCATCGGTTATGACAGTCCATTGTCGAGACCTCTGGATCTTCGAATGGAACGCGGTCAGAAAATTGCACTTGTCGGCGCGAACGGTATTGGTAAAACAACATTGCTTCGCAGTATTCTAGGTGAGATTCCAGCCATTTCAGGTAACGTCCAACGTGGTGAGAACCTGGATATCGGCTATTTCGAGCAGGAAATGAAGGATGCCAACTATAATACGTGTATCGAAGAGATCTGGAAAGAGTTCCCTGCATTCACGCAATTTGAAGTTCGTGCAGCGCTAGCGAAGTGCGGTCTAACGACGAAGCATATCGAGAGTAAAATTGCGGTATTAAGCGGTGGTGAGAAAGCGAAAGTCCGTCTCTGCAAGCTCATCAACCGCGAGACCAATCTGCTTGTGCTCGATGAGCCGACGAACCATTTGGATGTCGATGCGAAGGACGAGCTGAAGCGTGCGCTGAAGGCTTTCAAAGGCAGCATTCTTCTCATTTCGCACGAACCTGAATTTTATCGCGACGTCGTGACAGAAACATGGAATTGTGAATCTTGGACGACGAAAGTATTTTAATCCATAGCTTACCTATCTCTGGCTTCATCGTTAGAGGTTGGTAAGCTTTTTTCATATGGCTGCCTGCACGATGCAAAAATCCTACTTTACGTATTGCTTTTCCATGGTAAACTTTGTATATCTGAGGATGAAATGAACTTCGCCAGCGGGAGGTAGACGATGAACATACATGTGAGTACAGCGATCGCATCGCATGCCAATCAGTGGAGTATGGAGACGCATCATCATCCTGATTATGAAGTATCCATCGTGCTTGAAGGTTCTGCTGTGATGGAATGCCTGCGTAGCGAATATGTGATGGAGAAAGGAGCCGTTGTCCTAATCCCGCCGAATGTACCACACCGATTCTGGACCGAGGATTCCGTACGATTCGGGGTCTTACAAGTATCCTCGATCCCTCAAGAGCTCGTGCAACGATTCTATCAGTTAGCGGAGCCTGAACGTCCAAGATTGATTTACTTATCGCCGATGAATCGAGAAATCTATGAATCTCTATTTCGCAATTGGCTGAAGATCATCTCTGGGCCATTGGAGGAGCGCGATGTTGTTATCTCCACGTGGATAGATTTGTTCCTGTTAACATTGATGCAGCATACTCGAAATGAGCCACAGCGCATGTCGATCTCGAGTGCAGCCGATTATATTCGGAACCAATTCCATCAAGAAGTCCGCGTAACGGAATTAGCTCGTATGTCAGGATTATCGGTGTCGGCTTTTCGCAAGGAGTTTACGAGAGTCTATCATGTATCACCGAAGCAATATCAACAGCTTCATAGATTATCTGAAGCCAAATGGCTCCTCCGTACTTCGGACGAACCTATTCTGCGCATCGCGGAACAGCTAGGTTTCTCGGGGATTCACCTGTTCAGTGCTTGGTTTCAACAGATGGAGGGGACTTCTCCCTCTAAATGGAGAAAAGAGCAGCAAGGGGAGAAGGGGATGGGCGAACCTTCGGAGCGATTTTAGTAAATTTCGAATTCATTTCCCTAAATACAACCTGGCCATTCCCGTTTATATTGAAGGTGATCAATCGATCGAATTTAAAATAAATCATGGGTGGTAATGACAATGATGGTTAAAGTCGGGAGTCGTGAATTAGAACTGAATGGACCGCATTTAACAGAGTTGCGAAGCTCGAATGATATTTTAGATGATGTACAAGCGCTTCGTGAACGAATGGAAGAAGACGGATATTTACTCATTCGTGGATTTCATGATCGGGAGCAGGTGCTAACAGCGCGAAGAGCGATTTTAGAGAAAATGAATAAGATGGGCAAGCTGGAGCGAGACACACTCCTCGAAGAAGGCGTCATTGCCGATGGCAGCAAAAGTATCTTCATGGGTGGCACGAATGAAGACTTGCCAGAATTGCTGAACGTATTGAATGGAGATCATGTGATGCGCTTCTTCGATGAATTACTTGGCGAGCAATCGCTGACGTATCATTACAAATGGCTGCGAGCTGTAGGCTCAGGCGATTTCACTGGAGCGCATTATGATATCGTCTATATGGGACGCGGTACGCATAACGTATATACAGTGTGGTCACCGATCGGCGATATCTCTTACGAGATGGGCGGTCTTGCGATGTGTCTAGGCTCGCATCGATTCGACAGTCTCAAGAACTCCTACGGTACAAAGGATTCGGATCGAGATGGCATTGGACATTATACCGACGATCCGCTCGTGATTACCGAGAAATTCGGCGGACAATGGGCGACAACGACGTTCGAAGCGGGAGATGTGCTGATCTTCGGCATGTTCTTGATGCATTGTTCCTTGGAGAATACGACCAATCAATATCGCATTAGCGTGGACGCGCGGTATCAATCGGCTACAGAACTCGTCGATGAACGTTGGAGCGGGAAGAAACCAAGGGGGCACCATAAATAAGCGAGTAAAGGGGAGTTTAAGTTGGAATTGAAGATGTATCACGCGTTCTGGGGCATGGAAGGGACATTGCGAGAAAAGATGGAACGGGCGGCGCAGCATGGATATGACGGGGTGGAAGTGGGGCTTCCTTCACAGGATGATGAGAATGAGTTCAATGAGCTTCGCGAGGAGCTGGGGCTTGGTTACATTCCGCAGATTTATACGCATGGCAATCATGAAGAATCCTTCTTGGCTCAAGTGGAGCGTGCTGTGAAGTTTCGTCCGCAATTGATCAATTCGCATAGCGGCAAAGATTATTGGGGTGAGGAAGAACAAGATCGGTTCTTCGCTAATGCTGTGCAAGTCGAGAAACAATTCGGGGTGCCGATCGGCCATGAGACGCATCGCGGTCGGACCATGTTCACGCCGAGGTCGACGGCAAGACTACTTCGCACATTTCCAGAACTCCGGATTACCGCAGATTACAGCCATTTTACGTGCGTCTGCGAATCCCTCCTCCATGATCAAGAAGAGGATATGTCTATCATTATGGAACGGACGATTCACCTGCATGCAAGGATCGGGTTCGAACAAGGGCCACAGGTCCCGCATCCAGCCGCGCCTGAATATGCCTATGCATTGGAGCGTTTCGAAGGTTGGTGGGAGACGATTCTACATCGCAGAAAAATGGAAGGGCATCATGTCACGACGATGACCCCTGAATTCGGTCCTCCCGGTTATATGCCGAGAATTCCTTATACAGGGCAACCTGTAGCCGATCTGTTCGAAGTTAACCAATGGATGGCAGGTAGAGTGCGCGAGCGTTTTCAGAACGGATAAAGATTCACATCCAATATAGAGGGGCTGTTCCACTGTAGAGAGAACCTACAGATTGGAACAGCCCCTTTTATGCGATGATTACGTAATGGTATAGTTCGGCTTCGCTTTCAAGAAATGCGGGTTCTCCCCAGCAACCATGAGTCCCATGCCCCAGTCGAAATGGACATTTTCCGTCGGAAAGTCGCTCGCATCTTTGTATTGGAACAAGACGTTTCTCCGCGTTCGAGAGCTGCGGTTCGGGTCCGATCCGTGGATGGTCAAATAATTAAAGAACAATACGTCCCCTGCTTCGGCAATGCAAGGCGTTCCGTCTTTCGTCGGATATTCCTTGTGATTCAGATAATGGGAGCCGACATGGGGAAGGGATCCAGCCTTGTGTGAGCCTGGGATGACGCGCAGACAACCGTTTTCTTCATCGGCATAATCTAGATGGACACTCGCCGCTAACATCGAATGATTCGCATGCGGGAAGTAGGGGTAATCTTGATGCATTGGGAATGCGGCGCCATTCTCAGGCGGTTTGACCAGCATTTTGGAATGATGCAATTGGACATTGGGACCGATGATTTGTGTGAGAACCGCCCGCATATTCGGGTGCACAACCGCACGCGTAAATGAAGCATCATGATAATGCACATCATGAAATCCTTTCAGTACGAGCTTCTTCAATTGCTCTGGCGGGAGATACTCACCTTGCCAAGCTGCGTTCCAATCAGCCTTCGACTGTGCAGCGCGTTGAATAATTCGCTCAACCGCCCCGCGCATCTCCTCGACTTCTTCAAGATTGAATACCCCCTTCACGAGTAAGTATCCATTCTCTTTATAAAATTGCACATCTACGGGTTGAATCATCTACACGCCTCCTTGGATTAGATACGAGCAATTTTGGTTGATTACACGTATAATGATAAAGATTATAATGATCTGTTGTCTTTTTTAAAAAAGGACATTTTTTTGTAAAATAAGGTCATATCAGTTAGGCGGGAATATCATGTACCTGTATAAAGAAACCAATTCCATGCTCAATGAAATCGCAACCGTATTGCAGACGAACGATGCTTGTTTTAAGGTGCACTACTGGGGCGTGAATCCACAGTTATTTGATAATCCGGTTCACAAACATTCGTTCTTCGAAGTCTGCTATGTCCTCACAGGCGAAGGAACGTATACTGATGATGGGGTGGACTATCCAATTCAGAGCGGTACACATTTTTGTTCAAGGCCAGGGGTTACTCATCAAATTCGTACACAGGAAGGGTTGTTTCTTCTCTATGTGGCCTTTGAATTGGATGAATCGTTAACTCACGGCACCATTCGCGAGGCCTTTGAAGCGCTGAGTGAATATGCTGCGGTATGTGTGCATCAGGACGATCTTCATCCAACGGCGTTATTGTGGAAGTCTTTGATGCTGAAGGATGGCATGACAGGGAATCTCCCTGCCGCGGCGATTGGCACGGTAGCCTATTCCTTGATCCTATCGTTTCTTACGTTATTTGGCGTACAGACACAAAAGGGGATGGCCAATATGCAGCGGAAGAATACGAATATGCTGCTCCAGCAAGCCAAACTGTATATACGAGATAATTTGGCTGGCACAATCGGCCTCACGGATGTCGCTCGTTATTTAAATGTCTCAGAACGGCATTTATCGCGTCTATTCTCAGCTGGAATTGGCGAGACTTTTACAGATTTCATCCGGCATGAGCGTGTACGTCAAGCGACTCGACTCTTGCTCGGTACCGATCTGCCGATTAAGCAAATTGCTGAACTTACTGGATTTTCTTCGGTTCATTATTTCACACGGGTGTTCATGGAGGACAAGAAGCTGCCGCCAGGCCGATTCCGTGAGACGAAGAAGAACATAACATCATTGATACAGAAGGATTAGGTGCTGATATGGATAAGGATTTTATTCTGGCCAGAGGATTACTGACCTTGTTGGATACGGAGCAGCGTTGGTTTACTTTTGCAGAAATGGAGAAGGAGCTCATGGTATCCGATAAGACGATTCGCAAGCTCGTCGAGGAGTTGAGTCAGCAATTGCTGTCTGCGATGGCCATTGAAGTGTCGCGTGGAAGGGGCATGATTCTGCACCGTGACCGCCGAAGCACGACGATCCAGGAAGTCATTGCCCAGTTGTTCAAGCAGACTTCTTATTATCGGTTGATGCATCTGTTATTCACACAAGGGGGACGCATTCGTGCGGAGGAAATTGCGGAATCGATGTTCATGAGCACCTCATCCTTTAAGAAATTCATTGTACAGTTGAATAACCAAGAGCTGAAACCTTTTCATCTGCGGATCACATATGCGACCCCTGCGTTCAAAGGCCACGAAATTCATATAAGAAAATCTCATCTTTTGGCAGGGAAATCTGGTATGTATGTTCTAACTTCTTGGCTAGCTCGATGAGCGGTCGATGAAATAGGCTCTCTGTCCATTCATATTGCTCCTCCTCAATGTGCACCGTATGTCTTTGTCGAACCCGTTCGATTACAATCGCAATCAGGAAAGCTAAATTACGCTTGGAATTCAGGAAATACACAATCCGGTTCTCAGCTTCGATCTCGGTAATGAAATGGTTCAATGTATCAAAATCGGTATTTGCAAATGGCCATCCTGTATAGGCATATGCTTCGCAGAATATTTTCCACAAGAAGTATCGAATCCTAACCTCGTTATTCAGCTTGAGTCAATATAACAATCAGGGCTCAGTTAACTCTGCAGCACGTACGCATTCTCGGCAGGAGGAGCTCATGATATCGATGCGTAATCAGCTTTTTCCGCTATTGATGCAATCTTTTCCTACACTGCATATGGACGAGCGGTTTATCCAGGAGATGGGTGAATTCTTCGAAAAATTGATCATCGATAATGCGATTCCGGAACTGATGGATGTCTCCCAGAATCATCTTACAACATATGTGCAGCAGTCTTGTCAGCATGTCTATGATGAGGTGCAGCGCTGTATGGCGCAGTGGAATCACTATTTTTCGCTGATCCATCTGAATGAATTCCATCTGACCAAGCTCACCTTACTCGTCAGCTCCAGTCTGCGATATAAGAGCAAGAACGCTTTTCTTATTATCGGAGAGGAGTTCTCCGTCCGCCATTACGTCGCGAATCTCATCAAAAAAGAAATTGGTGATCAACTCACCATTCATACGACCATTATGGAAGGGTTAACCGATGACATTGTGAAGCAGCGGCAGATTGATTTTATTATCAGCACGTTCCCGCTATCGATCAAGAGCGTTCCTACCGTGATTATCGCGACGATTCCGACACGTCGAGATCTGGATAATATCCGCCAAGAGCTGCTGATGTGAAGGTGTTGGTCCTTTTTCTTCCGTAGCTTACGCCAACTTTTGGTCTAGTTTGTTCCTCGGATTCTTCTTATGATGTTCATGTAAGCGATTTCGATAGCAAGATGATGAGGGGGAATAACAACATGAGTATTCATATGGAAGCACAAGTCGGTCAGGTCGCGGAGCGCGTCTTACTACCAGGCGATCCACTGCGTGCCAAATTCGTCGCGGAACATTTCTTGGACGATGTCTATTGTTATAACGAAGTGAGAGGGATGCTCGGTTATACCGGAATCTATAAAGGCGTACCTGTCTCAGTGCAAGGAACAGGGATGGGCAATGCCTCGATGAGCATTTATGCGACTGAGTTGATTAAGGACTATGGGGCAAAGAAGCTGATTCGGATCGGGACATGCGGAGCGATGCAGAAGGAGCTCCAGATTCGTGACATTGTGTTAGCGCAGTCCGTATCCTCCGATAGCAACATGACGGAAAAAATATTCCATGGCTGCAATTATGCGCCGACTGCAGATTTTCACATGTTAATGAAAGCGTATCAATTAGCTGAGTCACAGCAAGCGAAGGTACATGTCGGCAACATTTATAATTCCGATGAATTCTACCGCGAGACGTTAGATCGTCTGCATAAATTCATGGAATTCGGCGTCCTGGCGGTGGAGATGGAGAGCACAGCGTTGTATACGTTAGCAGCAAAATATGGGGTTCGAGCATTGACCATACTGACGGTCGGCAGCCAGCTCTTGACGAATGAACGTTCATCGCATAAGACGAGTGAGCAATCGTTTAACGGCATGGCAGAAATTGCGCTGAATACGATCATTGCAGATGTGTGATGCGTTTCAATCACAGTTATTGTGAATGGATTCACACAATATGGAAATGGGGGAACTACTATCATGAAATATGGTATCGCGCTAATCGGGCTTGTTGTTGTTCTACTCCTGGCATGGCTCGCAAGCAGTGACAAGAAAAAGATTAAATATCGTCCCATCCTGATCATGATCGTGCTTCAGATCGTCTTTGGTCTGCTGCTGCTTAAGACAAGCATTGGGGAATATCTGGTTCGGGGGTTCGCGAATGGGTTCGCCAAACTATTAGGATATGCGAATCAAGGAACGGATTTCGTATTCGGCGGCTTAGTGAATGAAGGGATTCATTCGTTCTTCTTCCACGTGTTAATGCCGATTGTGTTCATGTCGGTGATTATCGGGATTTTACAGCATTACAAAATCTTACCGTTCATTATCAAGTACATTGGTCTTGCGCTTAGTAAAGTGAATGGTCTTGGCAAGTTAGAATCATACAATGCGGTAGCTTCCGCCATCTTGGGACAGAACGAGGTCTTCATCTCGTTCAAGAAGCAAATTGGGTTGCTGCCTAAGAATCGATTGTATACCTTATGCGCGTCTGCAATGTCCACGGTGTCCATGTCGATCGTTGGTTCTTATATGACGATGTTGAAGCCGGAATATGTTGTGACGGCGCTCGTACTCAATTTGTTCGGCGGATTCATTATTGCATCGATCATTAACCCTTATAAGGTGGAACCGGAGGAGGATTTGCTAGAAGTCCAGCAAGAAGAGAAGCAGACCTTCTTCGAAATGCTCGGGGAATACATTCTCGATGGATTTAAGGTGGTTGTGATCGTTGGCGTCATGCTTGTCGGATTCATTGCGCTCATTGCGATGATTAACGGAATTTTCAGCGGAATCTTCGGCATCTCGTTCCAAGGAATTCTCGGTTATGTACTTGCTCCGGTTGCCTTCCTAATGGGTGTCCCTTGGAGCGAAGCGGTTCAAGCTGGAAGCATTATGGCGACGAAAATTGTAGCGAACGAGTTCGTAGCCATGCTTGATTTTGTCAAAATCCAAGGTGATTTCAGTGAGCGTACAAATGCCATCGTCTCCGTATTCCTCATTTCCTTCGCTAACTTTGGTTCGATTGGTACCATTGTTGGTGCGGTGAAAGGGCTTCATGAGAAACAAGGCAACGTGGTCGCAGGCTTCGGTCTTAAATTATTATATGGTGCAGCACTCGTTAGCTTCTTATCAGCCATTATTGTTAGTATTGTATTCTAAACGAGCAATTAGCCCCAGAAAATCATGAAACTCGGCGCACCGATGCGATGAAGGGATAGAAAGGGCGATTCCATCACCTATTAGGTCCTCCTCAGCGATGAGGGGGATTTGTCATTCGTGTACGGCTTGGATATGATGATAGAGATATTCTTATCTAGGGGAGGCGATGTCATTGTTGAAAGGGCTTACGCGTGCGGGAATCGGTGGATCCTTAAGTGACGAGCATTTGATTCAATTGGCTGCACAATATCAATTTGAGGCTGTAGATCTGGAAGCACTTGGTTTCATTGAACGCAACGGCATGGAACAAGCGAAGGCATTATTAGCAGGGAATCGGATGCGGATCGGTTCAATTAGTCTGTCTGTACAGTGGAGAACAAGCGAGGATGCATTTCAAGAAGGCCTGAAGCGTCTGGCACAAGAAGCTGCGGCCGCGGCTGCGCTAGGATGCACAAGCTGTTGTACCTATATTCTACCATCGACAGATTTGAAATCAGCGCATTTCATGGCGCTCGCGATCAGAAGACTACGGGTGTGTGCACAAATTCTAGGTGCGTATGGCGTTCGGTTAGGTCTTGAATTCGTTGGACCGCATCACTTGCGTACAGCATGGGCGAATCCGTTCATCTGGACGCTCGAAGAGACATTGGATCTGATCGATGCGATTGGAGAGCCGAATGTGGGTCTCCTGTTCGATGCTTATCATTATTATACGAATGAGCTGACCGTCGAAGACATTCTGAAGCTGCGTGCGGACCAGATTGTCCATGTACATATCAATGATGCGCCGCCTGTCCCGGTGGAGCAGGTGTTGGACAATGACCGGTTGTACCCAGGGGAAGGTGCGATTGACCTGGTCGGGTTCTTACAGGGATTACATAAGATTGGTTATAAGGGTGTTGTTTCCCAGGAAATCCTAACGCCAACGGCGCCAACGGATTCGCCAGAGGTATTATTAGAGCGGTCCAGACAAGGATTCGAGAAAGTGTTTGGTGCAGCAGGGTTGATCAACCGTTAAATACAGAGAAAGGCCTCGTAGCGTATTCGCTGCGAGGCCTTCTATCATTCACAGTCCCAGTCTCTTCTTACCATGACGGCTGCGCCAGACGCTACCGCGTCTTCTCCCAGCTCACCTGGGGAGAAGTTGGGTTGATAGGCAGGAGAGTAATAAATATTTTTCTTCGCCACATGCATGATCGTGTCGTAGATGACAGGATCTGCATGAATAAGTGGTCCTCCCAGAATCACTTGCTCAGGGTGGAGAACATTGATGAGGTTCGCGACACCGATACCTAAGTAGGTTGCGGCTTGAATGAAATGCTCCTTCACGAGACGGTCTCCTTCAGCAAGTGCGTGGGTGAGCAAGTCGAAGTGGATTGCTTCCGGTTCATAGATGTGCAAGAGGGTATCCCGCCCCATTTTCACTTGTGTTCGCACTTGCTTCTCGAGGGCTTGAATGGATGCGTAAGCCTCCAGCGCGCCGTAGTTGCCGTCTTCTTGCAGACGTGGACCATCCGTCTGGATGATCATTTGTCCGAAGGAGCCTTCCAAGTCAAATGCACCACGAACAATCTGGCCATCAGACATCATGGCTGAACGGAGTCCAACTCCCGCGTGAACATAGAGCATATGCTTCATCTGCTCGGCACGCAGCGCATAATGCTCGCCGATGAGCGCTGTGTTCGCACCATTATCCAGTTGGGCAGGAATACCGAGTCGTCTCGTCATCCATTCACAGATCGGGACATGCTGCCAACCTTCCGCAGGGAAGTGAAGCGGTGTCAAGATCATTCCGTTCGTCTGATCGAGCGGGCCTACAGCGCCGATGCCAATGCCGATGACAAGGCTTGGATGGATGCCGTGCTGATGCAGCATTTCTTCGATTTGATCGGCGGCGCGCTCGAGCAATACTGTAGGGGTCATTTGCGCATCCATTTTCCAGCGGGTATAGGATAACCGGTTCATCTGAAGATCATAGAGCGCGACGGACGAACTTATCCGAGAGATTTCAAATCCAATCATGTATCGAAAAGTTGCATGAATTCGATAGAGGATCGGTTTCCTACCGCCGGTTGAACTACCGAATCCCGAAGCTTCAATAATGCCTTCAACAATCATCTCTTCCAATAGTCGTGTTAAGCTGCTGCTCGTGACGGCGAAGGCCTGAAGGAGATCCGCTTTGGATACGGTATCCCGTGCTGCGATATAGTCGAATATGAGTTTCTTCGTCGTTGGTATTGCTAAGTTCAAATGCATCACCGCCCATCTATTAACCAAGTAATCAGGTAGGATATGTATATTATAATTATACCGCTAGATTGCAGAGATTTCCAGCCTATGATTTTTCACTATGAACTTAATTCCATTTCATTATAAACAACTCGGAATTAATGGTATAAGAAGTTCGTATCGAGGGTATAAACTTTCTTTAATGGTTGTTTATCACAAACTTAATGTCAGAATGGAATAAAGATAGTATACTATAAAAAGAGGAACTTGACTGCATGACTTGGAGGTGGGGATGTGCGAACAACCGCATCGAAACAATTAAAAATATATACACAAATATTTTGGACTTTCTGCCGCATCGGCCCCTCAACGTTTGGTGGCGGTTATGCCATGATCCCAGGAATTGAACGAGAAGTCGTAGAGAAACACGGATGGATGCGAGAGGAAGAGATGAGTGATCTCGTCTCGATCGCAGGATCTGCGCCTGGCGGCGTGGGGGTGAACCTGGCAGCGTTCATTGGATACCGTCTCGCTGGTGTGATGGGAGCCATTCTCGCTGTTGCGGGTATTGCATTGCCTACGTTTTTTATCGTGTTCGCGCTTAGCTGGGGTTACTCGATGTTTCAGGATCATCCGAAAATCGAAGCGGCGCTTAAAGGGATCCAAGGCGGCGTGATTGCTCTAATTATTATTGCTGCCTACAAAATGGCCAAGACAGCCCTGTTCGATAAGACAACAGCAGCCGTTGGCATTAGTACGGTTGTTATGTTAATGATGACGCCTATTCATCCGATCTATTTGATTGCCATCGGACTTGTGATTGGTCTCGTTGCTGTGCAGGTGAAGAAGCATCTAGGCATGCAAGTGTATACAGAGCAGCGTGAATCCAAGCAACAGGAACCTGAGCCGATCTATCCGGAGTATTACATCTAACAGGAGTGAATGGCATGTTATGGCAATTATTTCTCGTCTTTATGAAAGTAGGGCTGATCTCCTTTGGTGGCGGATACGCCGTTATTACAATTATTGAGCATGAAGTCAATCTCAGGCATTGGATGAGTGCATCTGATTTTCAAGAAATTGTTGCGTTGGCGGGTATGGCACCAGGGCCGATCGCAACGAATAGTGCGACCTTAATCGGCTATCGAACGGCAGGGATTGGGGGTGCGATTAGCTCGACACTCGGCATGATCTTGCCATCATTAATTATTATCATTATTCTTGCAGCATGTTTTGGGCGGCTGCATCATAATCGATTTGTCAAATCTTCCTTTTATGGCCTCAGACCCATTGTGACAGGCCTTATCGCGTATGCAGCAATTCATTTTGGCCTATTATCGAGCTCGGAGCCGGGATTAACTTGGTCGACGCTTGCTACATTGCTTATTTGCGCAGGATGTCTATACGGTATTATTCGGTTCAAAATGCATCCACTCATGGTTATTCTGGCCTCGGCCGCAGCAGGAGTCATTCTTTTCTAGTACAGTGTGCAGCTGTCTTGGGGAGGGTGGCTTTTTGTTTTTCGTAAAAGGATTTGTTTATTCATAGGACTTGGTGTCGAGCAAAAATTGGTATATGATGGTAGATGTGAACGTTTTGTGAAGGGAAGATGATGTATGACGACTTACGTAGCGCTGCTGAGAGGGATTAATGTCAGTGGTCAAAAAATAATAAAGATGGAGCATTTACGGCAAATATTCGAAGCTCTGCCGGTGCATAACGTACGGACGTATATTCAGAGCGGCAATGTGCTCTTTGAGGCAGAAGAACAACCGACAGATATTTTATCGGCACAGATTGAACAGACACTTCGCGATTCGCTGGGCTATGACGTACGAACTGTCGTCCGATCATCGGAGGAGCTTGCGGAGGTAATCGGAAGAAATCCGTATGCAGGCGAAGAGCAAGGTGAGAAGGAGAAAATATATGTGACTTTTCTGTCTGCACTGCCATCGGAATCGAATATTGCACAGCTCATGACGTTCAAGAGTGAAGTCGATGATTTTCAGGTTTCTGGGCATGAGGTCTATATTCGATGTCGCGAGAGCTATGGCAAATCAATCTATTCGAATAATTTCATGGAGAAGAAGCTAGGGGTGGCCGCAACGACACGCAACTGGGCGACCGTTAATAAATTGCTAGCACTTGCAAAGGCCTAGTAAAAAATAACGTGAAAGGAACGATGACGATGGCGAACAAAGGAAACGAGTACACGTTATTGTATGTGGCCGATCCAGAGGCATGGACGACATGGCTGGAAGATCATCATGCGACCTCGACTGGCGTGCGACTGCAGATTGCGAAGAAAGGTGCGACCCGAACGACGCCAACGTATAGCGAAGCATTGGATTGCGCGCTCTGTTACGGGTGGATCGACAGTCAGAAGGAGAGTTATGACGAAGAATTCTATATTCAGCGATTCGGCCCTCGATCATCTCGGAGTATCTGGTCCCAGGTCAACAAAGATAAGGTGACACGTCTGATCGCGGAAGGTCGAATGAAGCCTGCAGGCATGCAAGCCATTGAACAGGCGAAGGCCAATGGACGATGGGATGCGGCATACGCCCCGCAGAGCGAGAATCAGGTGCCTGAGGATCTGGAGGCTGCTCTGAATCAGAACAGTAAGGCTAAGGCATTCTTCGAGACGCTAAACCGTACGAACCGATTTGCGATCACGTTCCGGTTGCAGAATGCCAAGAAGCCGGAGACGCGGAAGAAGCGGTTGGACCAGTTCATTGCCATGCTGGAAGCTGGGGAGAAGATATATCCATAGGGATTGAATAAGGTCGGCCAGGATTCTGGCGGGCTTTTTTTGTGTTCAATAATTTAATTCTTTTTTCTTGACTTTTGGGTAGGTGATAGATATATAATGAATTCATTAATCGTAAACATTACCATTAAGAAATGATAAGGAGTGTACTATGACAGAAAATAGAATTCCGGTTACCGTATTAAGCGGGTATTTAGGTTCCGGTAAAACGACGGTGCTCAATCATGTGCTCAATAATCGACAAGGCTTGAAGGTTGCTGTCATCGTCAATGATATGAGTGAGGTCAATATCGATGCCGAACTCGTGAAGTCAGGCACCAATCTATCGAGGACAGATGAGAAACTAGTCGAGATATCGAATGGCTGTATCTGCTGCACATTGCGGGATGATCTCTTGGTCGAAGTTGAACGGCTTGCAAAGGATGGGAGATTCGACTATATTCTCATTGAATCGAGCGGAATTAGTGAACCGGTGCCTGTCGCACAGACGTTCAGTTACGAAGACCCGGAGTCGGGCATTAATCTTCCTGAGCTCGCGAAGTTGGACTGTCTCGTGACCGTTGTGGATGCTAATCGCTTCTGGCATGATTTCTCCTCGGGTGAGACGCTGTTAGATCGTGAACAGGCTGTCGGTGAAGGGGACCATCGGGACGTCGTGGATCTGCTCATTGATCAGATTGAGACCTGTGATATCTTAATCTTGAACAAATGCGATCTTGTCGATGAAGCAGGATTAAAGACGTTAGTGGGCGTGCTGCGTAAGCTACAGCCGGATGCTAAAATCATTCAGACGGTGAACGGTCAGGTGGATCCGAGCGAGATTTTGAATACAGGACGATTCGATTTCGAACAAGCCAGTATGTCCGCAGGCTGGATTCAAGAACTCCAAAAGGAGCATCATACACCAGAGACGGATGAGTACGGCATTAGCAGCTTCGTCTATCGTCGGAGAAGACCTTTTCATCCTGAGCGGTTCGCTGATTTTATGTCGGATTGGCCAGAAGAGGTTGTCCGGGCGAAAGGCATCGTATGGCTCGCGGCCAAAGACGATGTCGCTGCCAACCTAAGCCAAGCCAGCTCATCGATTCAATTTGGGCCAGCAGGATATTGGGTTGCGTCGCTGCCGAAGCTGGATCAAGAATATATTCTAAGCACGGAACCCGATGTATTGAAGAAATGGGATCCCACTTGGGGGGACCGGATGAATGAGGTTGTGTTCATTGGTATAGCGATGGATCAAGCGGAAATTGAAGACCAGCTCGATCATTGTCTCGTCGATGAAGCAGAGCTATTGCAAGACTGGTCGCAATTTGAGAATCCGCTACCTTGGCCGGTAGACGCGTTGCTGCAAGAGCAAGGATAGTGTTTATTCACCTTCTTAAATCGTAATTATTACGATTTTTGTGCACGTGCGATATTAACGAACTAGATCAATATTGGATCAGCCAATATGTGGGCTCTATGAGCAGCGTATTGGCTTTTTTCATGTTCACGCCAGGTAATAAGTGGTATTATTAGGGATTGATGGGTGATATAAGGAGGGAATAGTGTGATTGTTTGGATTAATGGCGCATTTGGCGCAGGAAAGACGGAGACGGCGAATGCACTTCATCAGAGGGTTCCGAATTCATTCGTCTATGATCCGGAGAATGCGGGGTATTACATTAGAGCAAGCTTGCCAGAGGAGCTTCAGCTGGATGATTTCCAGCATCATCCCGAGTGGCGCGAAATCAATTATACGATGTTATCCAAAATGGAACGATCGTATTCTGGATTGACCATTGTTCCTATGACTTTGGTGAATCCCGAATATTATGAAGAGATTATCGGGAGATTGCGAGCTGACGGTGTGATCGTACAGCACTTTACACTCCGTGTGTCGAGAGAAGTATTGCTTCAGCGTCTAGCACAGCGAGGTGATGGGCCAGAATCATGGCCTGCGAAGCAAATTGAACGTTGCATGGAAGGACTCTCGTCCTCGATATTCGAACAATATATGGATACAGATGAAATAACGACAGACCAAGTCGTGAACCGAATTGTAGATTTGGCGGGTCTTGGCTAGATATAAAAGGAGGGAGTCTGAAGGGACCCTTTTGGTGGACTGGGGTTTGGTGGACCGTCTATTTTTGTTCAAGTCGTAAAAACAATTGTCATATTGGGATTCATAGGTGCATTTATTTATTTCATCGTTAATGCGGTTGGTGCAGCAGGGAAGTGGTCATCGAATAATGCTTCAGATTTGGTTACAAGACCATGCAAGGTCGTCGCGAAGCGTTCCAAGGTCTGGGGCGGATCCGGTGATTTCAGCGCCAATACAGATTACTTCATTACCTTTGAGTTCGAGGATCGTTCCAGGCTCGAGCTTCAAATTCGAAATGAGCAATATGGGCTAATTGTTGAAGGTGATGTTGGAGAAGTACGTTATCAAGGGACCCGATTCAAACATTTTGAACGGAAGCTGTAAAAGTCTAAGCGATGGTGGTATTCTCACTGAGAATGAATTTCAGTTTTTATGAAAAAAGGGTTGCAATCGACTACAAATCCGTTATAATGATGATAATGATTATCATTCTAAAGTAATGCGAGGTGTGGTTGACGTGGAATATTTGCTTCCGATAACATCATCATGTTTGCTGCTTCTAGGCGCTGTATGTATGTTCATTTCGATGAAGAATGATCAGCGGATGAGACAGAGCTTCAAGAAGAGCCGTAGCGTGGTTTCCTAGTCACCGCATCGATGCAGTGAGAATACATATCCCCAACAGATGGCATGAACGATTTATCGTCATGTCGATTTGTTGGGGATTTTTTTTGTTTACATCTGCTGATTCCTAGATTATAATAATTATAAATAAGTTTCACGAAGTAAACTTTGTTGCGTAGTGTAAAAATGAATATCATTCTCAATCATGCTGCTTTCCTACCCAGGGAAGCAGCATGCGTCTTATTTAGGGTATTAACAACGAATCTCATTCTCAATGACAAAGGGGATAATCATGATGAATCAATCCGTAGAAATGTCTCATCTCGCGGACCAAGTGGTAGACAATAAAGCAGTGAACTCGCACTGGGAGGAATGGAAAGCGAAATATGGTGAGGGTGCAGCCGCATTGCTGAGTGGTGCGATGGCGCTTGGTGCCTGGTTCGTGACTGATCTTTGGCCTATTTTCTCAATCATCTTATATTCAGCGGCATTTATCGTTGGCGGTTACGTGAAAGCGAAGGAAGGTCTCGAGACGCTTGTGAAAGAGAAGGATCTCGATGTGAACCTGCTTATGATCGTTGCTGCATTAGGTGCTGCATCTATCGGATATTGGGCGGAGGGCGCGATGCTGATCTTCATCTTTGCCTTGAGTGGTGCCCTTGAGACCTACACGATGAACAAGAGCTCAAGAGATATTTCGGCACTGATGGACCTCAAACCTGAGAATGCCCGCGTTATTCGTGAAGGACAGGAAATGCTCGTGTCCATTGAAGCATTGCAAATCGATGATGTGCTGCTCGTCAAACCAGGTGAGCGAGTTCCAGCTGATGGTATGGTTACCGAAGGAAGTTCTTCCATTAACCAAGCTTCTATTACAGGTGAGAGTATTCCTGTAGATAAAATGGTTGGCGATGAAGTATTCGCAGGGACATTGAACGGCGAAGGTGTTATTTTCATCCAAGTGACGAAGACCAGTGAATCCAGCCTATTCTCCAAAATCATTCGCATGGTTCAAGAAGCACAGCAAGAAATGCCAAAGTCGCAAGTCTTCGTAGAGAAATTCGAACGGATGTATGCACGGATTATCATTCTCGCGACGTCGTTGTTGATTGTCGTTCCGCCGCTTGTTTTCCAAGATACATGGAGTGCTGCGTTATATCGCGCGATGGTCTTTATTGTCGTCGCTTCTCCTTGTGCATTAGCCGCTTCGATCATGCCTGCAATGCTCTCCGCGATATCGAATAGTGCACGTAAAGGTCTTCTGTTCAAAGGTGGAGCGCATATTGAGAATTTGTCCCGTGTCAAAGCGATTGCATTCGATAAAACGGGTACACTAACGATCGGACATCCGGTGGTTGCGGAAGTGGTCTCATATCAAGGTCTGACTTCACAGGAAGTGCTGGAAATTGCGGCATCACTCGAGAGTTACTCGAATCACCCGATTGCGAAAGCCATTGTTGACCATGCGGGAAGTGATGCGTTGCAAGGACATTCCATTTCAGATTTTCAGTCGATCACAGGCTTTGGTCTTCAAGCCAATCGGAACGGAATCGCATGGAAAGTCGGTAAACCGGCTTTTATGGAATCCGATTATTTATTTGAAAATATCATGTTGGATATCGAACGGATGGAGAATGAAGGGAAGACGCTCGTCGTGCTACAGAACCCATCGGGAATCGCAGGTATTATCGCACTACAAGATCAGATTCGCCCAGATACGTCGCGTGTGATTCGAGATCTTAAGGCCATTGGCATCCATACCATCATGTTAACAGGGGATCAGCAGAAGACCGCAGAAGCGATTGGCAGACAGGCTGGAATCCAGCAGGTGTACGCCGATTTGCTGCCTGAGGATAAGCTGTCGATTATTAAGCAATTGAAGCAGTCGCACCACTATGTAGCCATGGTCGGTGATGGTGTGAACGATGCACCCGCACTCGCGACCGCTTCAGTCGGCATCGCAATGGGTGCAGGGGGAAGTGATGTCGCACTCGAAACTGCTGATCTCGTATTGATGAATGATGACCTGAGCAAGCTGCGCGATGCGATTATTCTAGGCAGACGATCACGTAGGATTGTGAAGCAGAATCTCGTATTCTCAATTACGGTTATCGTAGCTTTAATCGCAACGAACTTTATCTCAGGCATTCCACTTCCGCTGGGTGTCGTAGGGCATGAAGGTAGTACAATTCTGGTTATTCTGAATGGACTTCGGTTGCTACGGTAGGACATATGCGACGAAGATGAGAAAAGGCTCATTCCAGCTGGAATGAGCCTTTTGCGTCATTATTATTTATTTAAAATTTCAAAATACATATTGCGTTACGGAGTAATTATTATTACTATATAGAGTAAGGAGGTGTTAAAAAATGGATGAAGATTTACAGCTTAACGTTCCGCTATTACGAAGACGTGTTCCGAACCTAACAACTGCGGCACGGACAGCTGGTCTAAGAGCTGCGACCGTCTCCAATTTATGTACAGGCAAAATTCCAATCGGTCGGGCTGAAGTGAAAACGTTAGTAGCCCTTGCGACACTTGCAGGGTGTAGTCTGGATGAACTCATTATTCGAGGGAGTGGGATAAGGATGATTGAGACGGGGATTAAGGCTTTGGATTTACTTGCACCGGTTGTTCGCGGAGGTACGGTTGGTTTTGTGGCGCATCCGAATATGGGGCAGCTCGTATTATTGGCTGAATTTATGCTTCGATTGAGAAAACGCGGCTTCGCAACGGTATTCTGGAACCCAGGTTCAGATGCTCCAGGAATGAATCATATTCTTGCGCAGACAGAGTTCCAGCATAGTACGCGAGAAGAGATCTATGAGCGGATCGTAAGTCTTCGAGATGAGAAGGATGTCGTGTTAGGTGTGGATCGAAGTACCGTGTTATCGGGCGAATTGTTCTCTCTCCGTGAAAGTCTTAAGGAAGTTGGAGCTAGACCGATCACGATTGCACTCGTCGATATGAATTGTGAGGTTGTGGATGAGCAAGATGCCTATGGACCTCTGGATACGTTATGGCGGTTCGATGCGGACCTTATTTCTCGTTCTATTTATCCGGCCATTGATCCAATTGCCTCCACCTCCACGGTATTAGAAGGTGCGCATTTGGACGCGATTCATCTCACAACACAGCAGCGTGCACGGAAATTGCTGCGCCGCTACCGCGAATTAAGATCACTCGTTGCTGCACATGGATTGGATAAAATATCAGAGGCTGATACACAATTGTATAAGCGTGGCGAGCGACTAGAATCTTTCCTTGCACAGCCATTTTTTGTCGCCGAACCTTATACGCAGAAATCTGGCGAGTGGTTATCGCTCTATGACACGCTAGAAGATGTGCGGCGGATTTTGGATGGTGAG
This sequence comes from Paenibacillus terrigena DSM 21567, assembly GCF_000374845.1. Classification (GTDB taxonomy): domain Bacteria; phylum Bacillota; class Bacilli; order Paenibacillales; family Paenibacillaceae; genus Paenibacillus_K; species Paenibacillus_K terrigena. Next base: position 98,192 of record NZ_KB895413.1, read on the forward strand.
ATGGATACTGTCGATCCTTCAGAGCTGTTTTTCAGAGGCCGGTTAGAGGTTAGAGCTTAAAAATATAGGAATTGAAGATATGTAGAACCACAGCCGAGGCTGTGGTTTTTTTGGTATGCGGCGCAAAAACAAAATAGTAATTGACAATGATTAACAATTTGAATATGATATACACAAGAAATGAATGAATGGTTCATTCATAAAAAGTCGAATCTATTCAAAGGAGATCGATAAACGTGATAAAATCCAATGAGAACAAAAAGTGGACAGTAGCAGGCAAGTATGTTGTCATTACGGGGGCAACAAGCGGCATCGGCTTGGCAGCTGCGAAAGAGCTTGCAGCTCGCGGCGCTAACCTTGGGATCGTGGCACGGAGTGAGGCGAAGGCGAAGGATCTGGTAGATGAAATCCATGCCATAACAAAAGGCCGTGCAACCGTGGATATTTTTATCGCGGATATGGCTTCTCTGCAATCGGTTCGTGAAGCGGCCAGCGAAATCCTAGAGAAATGTCCGAGAATTGACGTACTGGTCAATAACGCAGGCGCTTTATTTGATAAGCATCAAATGACGGTCGACGGTTTCGAGATGACTTGGGCGGTCAATTATCTGGCCCCATTCCTGCTCACGACATTGCTCATTGATCGGCTGAAAGAAAGTGGGCCTGCCCGTATCGTGACGACCGCATCCCATGGCCATAAGATGGCGAAGAAAGGCATCATTTTCGACGATTTGAACGCTATACGCCTCTACAGCTTTCCGCAAAGATTTATGGGAGGTTCTACCTTTCGCTACGCTGAGACGAAGCTGGCGAACATCATGTTCACAGCGGAATTGGCTAGACGGCTTGAAGGTACAGGCGTAACGGCACATTGTTTTGATCCAGGGCTCGTTGCTACGAATTTCAACCAGAACAATGGCATGATGGCTCGGATGACCATGGCGATGATGAATAGATTTTCCCGCACCCCGGAAAAAGGGGCCGAGACGCTGGTATGGCTCGCAGATACGGATGAGATCAACGGTCACAACGGTTGCTATTATACTGATATGGCAGTTACCGTGCCGGCTCAGCCTGCACAGAATCAAGAAGCCGCTAAGCGATTGTGGGAAGTAAGCAGGGAACAGCTGGATCTCTCGTAGAATTTATAGTCTAAATAAGAAAGGTGATTATCATATATGGCAACGAAACGAAGCGATGAAAATCAACCCGAATCGCCTCTGGATGAGCGGAGGGAACAGATTAAGAAGGCGGCGCTCAAAGTTTTTGCGCAGCGGGGAATTGCCGGCACGAAAATGAGTATGATCGCATCCGAAGCCGGCATTAGCCAAGGTTTATCCTATCGCTATTTCAGCTCAAAGGAAGAGCTCTTTGTCGTGCTCGTGCAAGATGCGCTTGAGGAGGCGCAAACGGCGATCAAACAGATTCATCAGCTTCCGGGTTCGCCGCTTGCACAGATCAAAGCATTGACCATCCAGATGCTCGACGAAAATCATAAGCAGTATTTCCTACTGCTCCGTCAAGCGCAAACCTCCAAGGATGTGCCGTTGCAAGCGAAGCAGCTTCTTGAGCAATACTCTTCGGAAGACACGATTCGTCTGCTCGTCCCGATCTTCATGAATGGTCAGCAGGCTGGAGAGTTCCGTGAGGGCAGTGCGGAGCGGCTGTTGTTCCTTTACTTCTCTGTCGTGACCGGTCTCATGCTGCAGGATGTGAACTTACCTGAAGGGTATTGGGTGCAAGAGGTAGATTATTTAATGCGGATATTGACCAAATAAGTCCATAGCCACTTACCAGCTGAAGAGAGGAGACGTTATTCATGTATGTACCCATTCAATTCATCGATGAAACGCTCGTCCATCCTCAGTTGAACTATTCCGAGATGCTGCCGAGCGATGCATTAAAACCGTATGTGGCATGCTATTGGCGGCTAACATCCCAATCCCGTCTAGAAGAGGTAATCCTTCATCGTGTTATACCCGACGGATGCGTGGATATATTATTTGATCTTACTTCAGGCGAGACACACTTCGCAGGCATTATGAACCAGGTCGACATGATTCCATTGATCGGAGACGTTCATTTGCTGGGGATCCGATTTTTGCCCGTGAGTATTCCATTTCTATTAAAAGGCGACGCAGCATTTCTTGTGAATCACATGCTAGATGTGGTGGACATCTTCGGAAACAAATCATTGTTCAATGATTATATAATCACGCCGGAACAATCATGGAACCAGCAGGTAAAAAGGATTGAAGAAGAATTAATGATCATTTTCAAGCATCATGTTCTGGATCCAAGGTTCAACGGGATGTTGAGTGTGATATTGGAGCGGGGCGGCATTGTGACAAGAGCAGAGCTCGCGGAATATTTCACAACATCAGAGCGGCAAATCGCTAGAATATTTAAGTCCTTCATAGGTGTCTCCACCAAAGAGTATGCTAGTATCATTCAATTTCAAAGTGTATTGAGGCTCCTGAAACAGAGCCAATCCCCTGTGAATTGGTCTGATCTGTCATTACAAGGCGGCTACTACGATCAGTCACATTTCATCCATGCTTTCAAAAAACATTATGGTATCACGCCGGGACACCTGATAACGAAACCATGTCCTATTTTTCCAATACAATAATCCGGACCTGCTGATATGATAAGGACAAACACGAAGGAGGTTCGAATGATGCAGCATATCACCGTAAATCTAAAAGTAGACAATGTAAAAGATACATTGACGTTCTACAAGGATGTTCTTGGTTTTGAGGTATTGATGACAGTGCCGGATGAGGATCAGCCAATCCTGAATTGGGCAATGGTGAAAAACGGCGGCGCACAGCTCATGTTCCAAGAAAAAGAAAACCTTGAAGAAGAATATCCTATGCTGAAACAAGAGAGCGGAACCGGCTGTTTAACTTTGTTCGTCAAAGTCGATGACCTGGAAAATCTATTCGCGAAAATTACCGGCAAATCCGAAGTCATTAAACCGATCCATACGACATTTTATGGTGCAAAAGAATTTGCGATCGTGGACAATAATGGCTATGTATTAACGTTCGCTGAATAAGTGGAATGATTGCATCGATATGGCACGACAAAGAAGACAAAGAAGCTCGAACGGCAATCGCCAGAGCTTCTTTTTTTTCAGTCTCATTCTGAACCAAAGCTTCCTTCTACTTGCCGAACGACTGCAACAGCAATTGGAAACGAAACTTCATATCGTCTTCGAACCACATTCTGAAATTCGTCCCCCACACGTTATTGTGCAGGTTGAAATGAAACCCGCTGTCCAAAGGAGCAAATGTATTATCGAACTGAAGCAGTCTTCTTTCGCCAGGACATACGATCGGCGCATCTAGCGTTCGGATCGTGCAGCTTCCGTCCGCACCCTCGTAATAGAGCCCGGAGTTTACGGCATGCATATTGCGATTCCCGTCTTTTACAACGGTTAATGGAGAGAGGAGCTGCCCCAGCTTATCCATTGTCCACATATTCGGGTTATCTACGAGCGGCACGAATGAGAACCAGCTTGCTTCTGGCAGTCGGCAGGCAGTTTTCCCGATCCAGTGAAGTTCAACATCGATTTGCGGCTCTTGCTTATGGAATGCATAGACCAGGATCAACTTGCGGGGTGCGCCGTACTGTTCGCAGACGATCGCATCCATAGCTAGTTCGATCCGTACAACATCGCGATCCGCTTGCTTCTCCAATCGAATCGTCCTTAGCGCCCCCTGATAACTTGTATGTTCCGGCCGCGGTTCCGCATATTCCATGCCCGGTTTGCCAAAATCGGGTTCTGCCCAGCTGTAGTGCAGTCTCATATCTCTAGAATATTCTTTATAAAATCGGTTGTAATTTTCTTGGTCGAACGTCTCGTATCGATAGGCTCCTAACCGGTGAGCATCGTTTGCCCATACTTTTCCGTTACGATCCACTAATTGATGAATCGATCCATCTGGAGCAAAGGCTGCGCGAAAGCGACCCAATTCATAACAAGTATTCCATTCAAGCTGCTCCGCGTTGGAATCCGAAACGATCCTGTCTTCCGGAGCAAGCCCTTCGAATGCAGCCAGCGCTTCACTAATCAGCTCCTGAGGCAATGCGGATAAAGCCTGGTCGATATATTCGCGTTGTTCTTGCCACGAGCTTTCGAACAAGCTGAACGATCGGTCCGACTTTGCCATGTGCTGCAGATAAGAAAATTTATATGTAGTGCTGTCTTTCACGGCATCGCTCACTCTGGCAGCGGCGAAATCGGCGGCAGCATAGGCGCTGTAATCGCCTAAATACACCTTTTCATCCATACCCCACGTATGCTCTGGGACGAGCATTAATCGGTTGCAAAATAAGGAGTATGATTCACTTTTCGGGTCTAAAGCGCCGGAAGCGACCCATTTGTCTCTTAACCGAAGCAGTTCCCGGTACCGAGCGATCTTCCAAGGGTCGGAAGCGGCGCCGTGAATCCATGAATCGCCAATTTCCTCGTGGATGACCGGTAGGCGATCTTTCAATGCGAGCAGCTTCTCTGCAAAAGCATCTAAGGTGGATGCTATAATTTCCGCTCCTGGATATTCATGCTGCAAGTGAACAAACAATTCGCGTACAGCTTCGATACTGGAAGGACCATGGTTGTCGCCAGTGTGGGCAAAATACAAAGCATCTTCCAGTCCATCGATCTCTAACGGCTTGCCATAATCGGCAGCATAATTGACGATGACTTCCGAGCCGTCGGCGGCGCGCCATACGAAAACATCGGGTACATGCGGCTTTTTGGAAGCCGGATTGACGCCCAAATGCAAATATTGAATACCGTGTCTTGCCAGGATCGGCACGATGCCAATGGTATGCCCTGGAACGTCTGTCATTTTCGCCGCAATCGTTGTTTTTCCGAACTGCTGATCAAGATTCTTGGAAAGAGACAAGCCGTATTCGAACAGCTTCGCATCCATTAATTCGGAATGCGGCGTAAACGGCAATCCATGCCAAGCGATTCGGCCCTGACGTATCGCTTCCTCCATACGGCTGCGAGCATCCGGCGTCGCCGTTCGCAAATATTCGTGTATTAGCCACGAACCGGTCGTCCAGACGAAATTCGCATTTCCTTCTTCCTCAGTTAAACGCTCGGATAAATCCAATGCCTGTGGAATGTACTGATTCATGTACCGCTCGACAACATGCTTTGCTAAATCGGTAAAGCCAATGTCCAGATGGGTTTTGAAAATAACATGAACTCTTTTGTAGGCTGCCACGATTTCCCTCTCCTTAATGTTCGATTATTCTTTAACAGACCCCAATACGATGCCGTGAACAAAATATCGCTGTAAGAACGGATAAATGAGTAGAATCGGGATCATGGCGACCATCAGTTTGGCTGCGTTCAAGGTCTTGTTCGATGCCTTCATCAATTCGATCAGTTGCTCTGTCGTCATCTCTTTCATCAGATCCGGCGTAATATTCACGACCAATTGTTGAATGTATGTCTGCAGTGGATAATTTTGGGGCTTGCTCATATAGATTAACCCATCGAAGAAAGAATTCCAATGACCTACGATGCTGAACAGTGTAACGGTTGCCATCGCGGGAACGGAAAGTGGAATATAGATGCGCAAGAGCGAATACCATGGCCCTGCACCATCCACAACGGCCGCTTCGTCCAATTCTTTCGGTAAGCTGCGGAAAAAATTCATAATTAGAATTACATTGAAGATCGGTACGGCTCCCGGAAGAACGAGCGACCAGATCGTATTTTGCATCCCAAGCGTTGTTATGGTGATATATAAGGGGATCAAGCCTCCGGAAAACAACATGCAGAATACGAGAAGCCACATGTAAATGTTTCGGCCGGGGAACTGTTTGGCACTTCGCGACAAAGGATACGCCATAATGACGGTTAATAGGAAATTAAGGGCCCCTCCAATAAGAACCCGTTTGATAGAAACCCCGAATGCCCGAAAAAACTTCTCATCATCAAGAATAATTCGATAGGACGTCAAGTTGAATCCACTTGGCCATATTGTCACTTGGCCTGCATTCGCAGCGGCCTGATCGCTGAAAGAGAGAGCAATTGTATACCACAGCGGATAAAGGGAAGTCAGTGCAATGATGACCAATACTAACAAGATGATGCCGTCAGCGAGCTGGCTGGATAATGTTCGAGATCTGACCATAGCCACCCTCCTTTCATGCTTAAAAAATCCGATAGTTGGCGAATTTGTAAGCCAATCGGTACGATATTGCAATCAGTAGGATCGCTACGACCGATTTGAGCAAACCAACGGCAGTAGCCAAACCGTATTGCATCTGGACAAGACCGAGCCGATAGACATACGTATCGATGATGTCTCCAGACGAGTAGACAAGCGGGTTGTACAAATTGAAGATTTGATCAAAGCCTGCGTTGAGTACATTGCCGAGACTTAATGTTGTCAACAATATGATGGTTGGCATAATACCAGGAAGTGTAATGTATTGGAGTTTCTTCAGCCGGCTTGCTCCATCGATTTCCGCCGCTTCATACAAGGATGGATTGATCCCGGTCAATGCGGCCAGATAGACGATTGTGCCAAAGCCGAATTCCTTCCATACGTCACTCCAGACTACAATATGGCGAAACCATGTGTTGCTGGCCAGAAACATAACCGGCTCCATGCCGAACAAACCAGCAATCTGATTGACGATGCCGTCGAGGGATAAAATATTAACCATGATGCCAGCTAAAATAACCCATGACATAAAGTGGGGCAAATATACGATCGTCTGCACGGTGCGCTTGAACCAGCGAACCTGAACTTCATGCAGCAGCAGCGCGAAGACAACCGGTATGATAATGCCGGCGGCAATTTTCATCGAGGCGATCAGAACCGTATTAAGTACCACTTGCTTGATGTCTGGAATTTGCAGCATAAATGCAAAGTTGTCCCATCCGATCCATTCCTGTTTCCAAATTTTTTTCCCCGGAATGACATTCTGAAATGCCATAACGATGCCGAGCATCGGAATGATGCTGAATACGAACAACAATAGGATGCCGGGAGACAACATCAGATGATAATGAAACAACGTTTTTTTGTCCTTCATAGGCACGCACCCCCGCAAGAAGTAGTGAAGGCGCAAGGTATTTACACCTCGGCGCCTTCCTTAAGCTCAATAGATCAACTTGCCGTTATTTCTTGGACGCTTCTTCCACTTCTTTGGTAATTTGGTCGCCTCCAAGCTTCTTCCATTCCTGGACAAAAGAATCGAATTTATCGACAGGCTCTTCACCGAGAATGATCTTCAGGAACGTTTCGTTCTCCATTTTTTCGAGAATGGCCCACTTGAGTTCCATTGTTTTGGTTTGCCCGAAGAAAACGTTGCGGATGACAGTAAGCTTGCTTGGATCGATTTCAGCTGAACCGTCCATGCGCGACATGGAATCAGACCAGACTGCGAGATCTTTTTTCGGATTTTCGGCATTTTTCTTCACGTTTTCGTACCACATTTTGAGCTCATCATTGAGTTTGGATGGGTCTTTTGCATCCCATGCCGCTTTTAATTCCAGATGGACTCGATAGGCATCGTCCTCGAAACCAATCTGTATCGCGAATGGCCAGATAACCCAACTTACATTCAAATCTTTATAGATATCTTTCGCTGCCGGATCCAACTTGCGAATACCTTCGTATTCCATATTAAGTACTTTGGCGACCGCTTCCGGATGCGCGTACTCTTTTTTGACGACTAAGAACGATCCTGTCGGGTTCTGATCATACGTATTGAATTTCCCGTCAGAATCAAGCGGGGCGGTGTAAGGTTTCCATTCGGCCTTCGGATCGTTCTTGACCGAATCTGGAAGTGGCCAATACGGAATCCACCACGGGCCGAACACAATGCCGACCTTATTCGCAGCAATCAATTCGGTTGAATCTTTGCGAACCGGGAATTCTTTGTCGATGATGCCCGCAGCATACAATTCATGAAGCTTCGCCAGAGCGGTTTTCATTTCCGGCAGGGTGGAGCTGTAAACAGTGCTGCCTGCTTGATCTTTTAGCCATTGACCTTTATAGGCATGCAGTGCCCCGAAGATCGGATCAAATCCGTTGACTGTGTTCCAGCCTGCCAAGGTTGGGAGGCCCGTAAATCCGTAAGTGTCATTCTTACCGTTGCCGTCCGGGTCTTTTTCGGTAAACGCTTTCGCAATTGCGAGCAGTTCATCGAGTGTTTTGGGTGGCTGCAGTCCTAATTTGTCGAGCCAGTCCTGCCGAATCCAGGTCATATTATGCTGACCGCCGATTTCAGTACCAGGGAAAGCCATCAGTTTGCCGTCGAAAGTCGCTCTTTTCAACACGCGATCTCCGTAGGATTCATAGTAGCTTTTGATTAGCGGACTTGAATATTTGTTGTACACGTCTGTCAGATCGGCAATCAGGTCAGCTTCGACCAGCTGCTTTAACTGCTTCTCATTCACGATGAACGCATCGGGTAGATCTTGGCTTGCGATCGATACGGACAGCTTTTGCTGGTAAGCCTCTTGCGTCTCGGTCTGCCATGCATGCGTCACTTTGACATTCAGTTTCTTCTCGATATATCGGTAGTATTCGTTGTTGTCGACGGTATCCCCATTAGGCAGATTGGTGTTTTTCGTGCTGATCGATTTTCCCAAGGTGAGCGTAATTGGCTCATCATATTTGCCGAATGGATCTTCCTTGCCGCTGTCCGGCGATTTTTCTGTATCCTTTGTTCCTTCGGTCTGGTTTGTATCTGGGTTTGGTTCGGTGCCGCTGCTGCCGCACGCCGTAGTGAGAAGCATGAGCACCACGAGACATCCTACGATCCATTTCAACTTCATTCCGTTTCCCCCTTTTTTGCCAATAGAGTTAATTCGTCTTGCCTCTCGATTGTAATATGCGGCTTGTTCCAGCAGGGAGGGAATCCTGTCATTGACAGGGTGAAAACGATCCGAAGATTGCATCGACATGCATGATCAGCGACTGTTTTCTTACCTGTGTCGACCGAATTCCTACGTTTGCCCTTCCCCACGCGAGGTCATCGGAATCTGAAGGATCATCGCCGTGCCTTGTCCGATTTGACTTTCGATGTGAAAACGGCCTGATTCACCGTAATGGACATCGATCATTCTCACCACATAATTCAGCCCGATGCCAAGTCCGGCTTTTCTGGTGTCGCTTCGATGCAAGAGCAGCCGCGATACTTCCTCCTCGGTCATTCCCGCTCCGTTGTCTTTCACCTGAATATTCATATAACCGTCCTGTGTGACAACGGTTACTTCAATGACTCCGGCTTCATCTCCAAGCCCATGGTACAAGGCGTTCTCGACAATCGGCTGCAGAATAAACCGCGGGATCGTCTGTACAAGCAGCGCCTCGTCAATCTCGAACCGGACGTCGAATTGGTAATCGTATCGAATGCGCTGTAAAGCGACATAATCCTTCAATGCTCCGAGTTCTTCATTCAGTGTGACGATTGCGCCTTCCTTGCCGAGATTGTAATGAAGGACACGAGTAAAAATCGAGACGAGCCGATCGATCTCATCCTGCCCGTTCATACGTGCAATCCATTGAATTGTATTTAACGTATTGTGAATAAAATGGGGATTAATCTGATAAAGCAGCTTCTCCACTTCCAAATGTGCTTTCGTCCGTTCCTTTTGCTCAATTTCGGCGAACAGCTCCTTGATATTCGTTCGCATCCGGTCGAACTCATACAATACCGTGTCGAATTCACGGATATTTGTCAGCTTAAGCTGAGAATTAAATTTGCTGCCGGACATCAGGCGGATTTCTTTCAAAATTTTACGGATGGGCCGATACACCGTTCGCCACACCAACAGCGCAAGTGCGATGCTCATCACAACGCTAGCCAGACTGATGCCTCCGTATTTCAAAAGCCAGGATCGAAACTCCTTTTCGAAATCACGCCTCTGAATCGCAACCACGATGCTCCAACCTTGCTCACTGCTTTCTTGGAAGAAGTAATCGCTGGCGGTACTCTGCAATGAAAAATCAGAGTTAGGAGGGAACTGGCTCGGGTCGTCGCTGTACGCGACTTTTCCGTTTTGATCCAAGAGAATATGCGAGGCGCTCATACCGTATTGTTTTTTATGAATGATTTTTTCGAATAGGAGCAGATTGGTTTCGAGATACACGTAAACCGACTGCGGCTTCATCCCGGGTACATCGATAGGTCTGGTCATGGAAAAAACGCTATTGCGGCTGTATTTGTAGGCTGTTGTGTGGGGACCGTAAAACGACGCACCCTTTACTCGGGATAACAAGGGGAGCGCTTCGATCGCAAAATCTGTGCGGATATCTCTGTTTTCAAACCGGATCTCCTTCGGATCAGAAAAATAATAGAGCATCACACCCAAATATGGATTCGTAAAATTGACCAGGTTCATGTTCCGCTGAATCTCTGTCGTCAACTGCATCTGCTCGAATACCCTTTGAGACGTAAGCAGTTTGGACAACGATTGTCCAACACTTCCTTCCTGTGATAGCTGCAGGGATGCGTATTCCATATTGCTGAGCGTATTTTCGAGGTTGATACGTGTTTGCGCCAGCGAGTTCTGAATACCGTTTTCGATTTTTTGCTGGAACACATTTTGTAAGGCCAAATAAGAAATGGCCCCCAGCAGAAGGAGCGGTATCAATGTACTCATCAAGAGGGTGGCTACCAGCCGAGATTTTAAGGAGGTGAAAATCATAGATTCGATCCGCTCCTCTCACATGCCTTCCGGTATTCCATCGGACCCGTGCCAACGCGTTCGCGAAAGATTTTGCTGAAATATTTATCATCCTTATAGCCCGACAACTCGGCAATCCGGTAAATCGGATAAGCAGTTGTCTCGAGCAAAGTTTTCGCTTTGTTGATTTGCAAACCTTTCATATATTCGCCAAATGTTTTCCCAGTGATCTCTTTGAAGCATTCACTGAAATAACCGCTGCTCATATTGATTTTGGCCGCGATCATGTCGCGATTGACATGTAAATCCTCCAGCTTCCTCATAATGTGAAGCGCTTTCATGACGGAGATGATAATCTCGTCAAAATAATCAAGCTGCTTCATTCTACTCCGAATCCGGTTGCGTATTTCGTTAATCCATGCCTTGAATTCCCGCCAGGTTCCTATAGAAATCGGGTCTGTCCTGTTCACGTCCAATTCACCGATGGGGGACAACTCGCACCAAAGACGCAGCAATTCTCGCAGCATGTCCTGCAGCTGGGGGGCGCCTGGTTTGGTCCGTTCGATGAAAGCGCATAGGTTGTTCCAAGCTGTCTCCTCATGAAGCCAATGAAAGGAGAACCACATTTCGTCGAGTATGATCTGGTCCTTATCGGTTTTCTTGTCCTCCGGCGGCGCAGGCAGCAGTACGTCGTATACTTTCCGATGCGGCTCGTATTCGTAAAACAGGTATCGCCGTAGAGCCGATACAGAAGGCTGCTTATGACCGTACACCTGCAGGAGAACGAACTCATTCGTCTCTGCAATGAACTGCCGAATCACCGATTCCTGCACAGTAGAGGTTAGCGACCATACATTTTCGCCCATGGCTGTGATGGAATGAATACCTGCACGCTGCAAATCGGTATACAGGTGATCCATCGCGAGTGGATTTCGTGCGACAATCAACATTTGGGTTCTTTCATCTGCATTGGGATGGGAAAGCGGTCTGCTGGATAGTTGATTCGCTTGCTCAAATTTGATTCTTTGAACAATGCGACATAGAATATCGTCCATATTTTCCTTGTCCAGCTGCGTTTTGACGACATAATCAATCGCTCCAGCTCGCATCGCCTCTTGGATATAATGAAAATCCTGATGGCAAGTAAGGACGACAAGACTTGTCCTCGGATGTTGGATACGCACGGCCTTCATCAGTTCAAAACCGCTCATTGTGGGCATAGTCAAATCAACGAACAATAAGTCGATCGGATGCTGTTCCATGAATTCGAGCGCGGCTCGGCCATTCCCCACATCCCCGATAATAAGAATCTCGTATTTTTCCCATGGCATCGTGGAAATGAGTCCTTTGCGAACAAGCCTTTCGTCATCTACGATCAGTGCTTTCAACATATGGTTCACCGCCTCGATTTCTTTTCGATACAGAAGTGTGAAATCATTATATACATAATTTGGGGAGGTTTAAAGAAGAATCCCCGCTTTGAAGGAATAGAAAAGCAGGACAAAGAAGCTCAGACGGCAATCGTCTGAGCTTTTTCTTACCACAATAGAAAGTTTAAGTTTTCGGCATCCGAAAACAGGTTTCTTATTGGCGATAAAACCTACCTTTGACCGCGGTCGCACATCTTCGAAATAAGCCTCGATAGAGGTTTTCTCACGCTGCGTTACAACGGCAAGCTTTGTCGATCAAATTCCGTCCCGAGGAAAGCGGCAAACCGCTCAAAGCATGCTAGGATACTCTTCTTCATGGCTGAATCAACGACAGCATGATCCTCCCACCACCAATGTTGGACGGTTAATGGGGACTTTCCCCGTTGCTTGGCCGGCTCGAATCGAGCGACGATGTCATCACCATACACGACAGGAAGCACATAGTAACCATATTTGCGCTCCGCCACTGGCTTGTACACTTCCCAGCGATATTCAAAATCGAATAACTGATGAATAAGTGTCCGATCCCACAGCAAGTTATCGAGTGGTGCTAGAATACAAGCGCGTTTCACAGGTGGGTCGTAGGATAGGGCTTTATCCAAGCAATCAAGATCTGTAGTACGAAGATATAATGGATATTGCAGGCCTTCCACTTGCACCTCCGTAATCCATTTCTTATCGAGCAAGCTTGCAAAAGCCTCATTCCGCTGAGAGCTCTTCATCCCGCCAATCCCAAGCCAGGCATCGCTCGGCCGATTCCACAGCAATCCAACACTGCCAATCCGACGCAGCACATACCATGCGTAGAAATCTTCGACCGTCTTAAAAGGGTCTGGCGAACCATAGAGCTCCGCTGGAATCCACCGTTCGGATAAATCGTAAAACTTGCGCGTCTTTGCTTTATGATGAATGACCAAATGACCCGCGTGATACATTCCTTCCAATGCAGCCCGTGATAGTCTAGCTGGCCCCCATGCCCATTCGACCTTCTCTTCTTCATTAATATCGCTCGAACATAGAACGCCCCGATGTTCAACTTCGGCATGTACGCGATGGACAGCTTCTTGATTCTGATCACACCAAACTTGATAACGTTTCCGGTGCTTTACGAAAAAAGGCCAATCTTCCATTGGAAAGATCGACATGCACTTATCCCAATAATCGATCAGCTTGCGATCTTGATAGAGCAGTTCCCCGAGCATGCTGCGGTCAAATTGAAAAATTCGCGATTGCAGGACAAGTTCGTGATTCATGCCGACGACGTTCAGCGGATCGAATTGGATACAACCCACTTGGCGAATGTAGGCGAGGATGCCTTCCTTGCCGATATAAGCAGCATCACGGCTTAAACCATGATAGTACAATAAAAACTTTCTGGCCTGTTGCTTCGTAAGAGTGATCGCAGACATCATTTCACCTCAGATAAGGATTCTTAGTCTCATTATAATCTGAAAACCTGACAACAGGGTGTCATGGATTACAAATTCATTGAAATCCGATTCATAGTCATATGACAAAGTGATGACAGCAGTCACTACTGGCCAATGCCATTTATCTCTAGAATGTACTATCGAGAATAATGAAGAGATGGTAAGCATTCTGCTAATATCATCCATACTTCTAATGGGAATGGTATAATAAGGAGAATATTGGGTTGATCGGCATATGAACAATAGAATCATAACAGACAATGGGGGCGGTGCAATGCTGCAATTCGCAGGATATCAGTTTGTTGAATGGATCGGAAGCAACGAGGAGATTATTCTATGCCGAATGATTATGATAGAAGACAACATATGTGTGATTGCCAAAACAACCCGGGATACTTATCCAGGCTCGTCGATGATTGCCGCTTTTCAAGAGGAATATGATCTTCTCTGTCATTTCGAAGGGAATGGATGCGTTGAACCGTATGCATTCATTATGGATGGCGAGCGTCCCGTCCTCATGATGCGGGATCATGGCGGGTTCACGATGGCTCATCTGCTGCATTCTTCGGGTTGTGATCTGAAACTAAGGGACCGGATCGTCATTGCACTTGGTGCTGTTGATTGCTTGCTACAGCTACATCAAGAGAGAATCACGCATCAGGAATTGACTCCATTGCATTTCATCGTGAATCCTGATACGCATGAAGTCGCGATTGCCGATATCCGCATGAGCACAAGCCGTGAAGGCGGAACACCCTTGCGATTCGATGCGAGACTAGATTCCCTGCTCCCATACATCTCTCCTGAGCTGACAGGCAGGACGGGACTGATGCCTGATCATCGATCTGATTTCTATTCGCTTGGGATCGTGCTCTATGAGTGGTTTACAGGCACGCTGCCCTTTTCGCCGCGCGATGCAGCGGATACCGTCTACCATCATTTGGCCAGTAAGCCAGAACCGATGAAAACAAAAGATTTAACCATTCCGTATATGTTATCGGCGATTGTCGACAAATGTATGGCCAAAATGCCGGAGGAAAGGTATACCAGTGCATACGGATTAAAATATGATTTGGAACAATGCTACAGAAGTTATTGCGAATCCGGTCAGATCGAGCCCTTCGTCCTTGGAAGTAAGGATCTGCCGGATCGGAGACTTGCTGGAGATGGCTTCTATGGGAGGAAAATGGAGCAAGCTCGGCTGCTTAAGGCGTTAAAGCGAGCCGCAGCGGGATCAACGGAGATTGTCTGGGTAAGCGGGAGCGGCGGGATTGGTAAAACGTCGTTCGTGAATGAAACTTTCCGTGCTTCTGGGGTATGTTATGTCGGTTCTTGCAAATATGATCCGCACCATACCGCCTTACCCTACGAAGGATGGATTCAAATGATCAATCATCTCGTAGATCAAGTGCTCATCGAAGATGATCTGCTTGTCGATGTATGGAAGCTGCGTATAGCCCATGCTGTAGCAGGTTATGGTCAATTGTTGATCGAGCTTGTTCCTCGACTGGAATTATTGATCGGGAAGCAGCCAACTGTCGCACCGCTCCCAGCCGTTGAGGCGAAGCAGCGGTTCCATGTGGTCTTGGTTCGGTTTATTCAGCTATTTCTGCATCAGGAGCATCCACTCGTGTTGTTTCTGGATGACTTGCAGTGGAGCGACGATGAGACGCTGCAATGTCTAAGGTCTCTGTTAGAGGATCGAGAGACAAGACAATTGCTCGTGATTGGGACGTATCGCGACGATGTTGTTCAAGACACCTCTCCATCTCCTCTACAATCATTGCAAGAGCATGTGCAATCCCGTGCGAGACAAGCGGAACATATTCGACTGACCTCGCTAAGTATAACTGATTTGCAGCAACTGCTCGGTGACGCGATGCAAGTTGAACAGGAGGATACGAAGGAATTGGTTAAGATCCTGCGCCACAAGACGATGGGTAATCCGTTTTTTGTGAGGCAATTTTTGCAGGATTTAGTGGATGCTCAATATATCTATCTACACGAGCCCAGCCGGAAGTGGCAATGGGATCTGGAGAGAATTACCGAGATGAATATCGCGGATAATGTGGCTGCTTACATATCGGATAAGTTATTACATTTACCTACGGAGACTGTATTCGTGATTGGAAGAGCTGCGATCCTTGGTCGTAAATTCAATCTGGACATGCTCGCCGCCCTAACGAATCGGACGCCATCGCAATGCTCTGAAGCGCTGCAAATTGCTGTGCACGAGCAGCTGCTTCAAGTGATTGGTGAGGAACGACTGACTTATATGTTCCAACATGACCGGATTCAACAGTCCGCCTACTTACTCGTGTCTGATGCCGAACGATCATCTGTTCATTTGCAAATCGGACGGTTGCTAGCTGATCGAATGAAGGAAGGTCATGAGGAAGTTCTTTTTGAAGCGGCAAATCACTTTCATTTGGTATCGGAACAGATCATCATGGATTCAGAGCATCGCCTTCTCGGCGCAGAACTGAGCTTGCAAGCAGGATTGAAGGCCAAACAATCGACTGCGTACGAGACGGCCCTTGGTTATTTGCGAAATGCAACGGATCTACTGGGGGAAGAAGGATGGGAATCTCATTATGCATTGACCCTTCAAGCTTTTCAAGAACGGGCGGAAGTAGAATTTCTATGTGCGCATTTCGCTGAGGCAAACGATCTGTTTCATCTGCTGATACGCAAAGCGGTATCCGATCTGGAGAAGGCGCGTGTCTATAAAATGAAGATTCAAATTGAGGCGAATCGTGACAACTATGATGAAGTGATTGCGTTAGGTCGCACAGCGCTGAAATTGCTGGGAATGAATCATCATTTTAACCCAAGTACGATCGAATTGCTGGCTCATTGGCTAAAGGTGAAGCGTAAATTAAGCAGGCAAACATTGGATTCACTCCAGCGATTACAGACGATGACAGATGAGAAGCTTCAACTGGCGATGTCTATTCTAGTACATATCACGAATGCCTTGTTCCTAACCAATAAGAAGGGTTGGCTCGCATGCACTTTAATCTTGATTCAAATGACGCTTGATGAGGGGATGTCACCCGAAGCATCGATTGGATTTGTTGGATATGCTCTTTTCACGTATTATATGTTCCATCAGAAAGAAGAGGCTGCCAAGTGGGGAATGCTTGCTTGCGAATTAGCGAAGCCTCACTCCGTATTGTATGTGAAGGTATTAACTTCATTTTCGCTTTGTTTTGATAGTTGGCGCCAATATGCACCTTCGTTGCTGGAGACATTTTCGAGGCAGGCAGGTTATGTCGGTCTAGAATCCGGGGATCTATGGCATAGCAATCAGAGTGTATTAATTCATTGCAGCATATTATTGCATTACGGTCATCCGCTGGGAGATATTTATGCGCGATTGATTGCACATGGCCGGAGCATTCGGCGCAATAATAACAGCCTGCACTGGAAGCAAGCTGCAGTATTTGCGGCCCTGCTTGTTCGATTAACTGGTTACCGCTCACCGGATGATCCTTACGCAGAGACGGACGTCTTGATTGCAGACTTTGCAGAATCATTGCATGGGGATCCGACGCACTTGGTTCAAGAGCTTGTATGCACGCTTCAATATTTGCCAGGATATGTGTTCGGTCAATACGAGGAAGCGAAGGCAGCATTGGCAAAGGCGGCTGCGATTATTGCATCGCGATCTCCTTTTGAGAGCGATAATATGGTTCATTATTTATACGAATCTCTTGTGTGGGCGCAATTCTATGAGGGGGCTAGCCTTAAGGAGCAGCGTGAATATATGGCGAAGCTGCGTAAACGAATGGTTATGTATCGGCGATATGCGAAGCGAAGTCCAGCAAATTATGCGCATAAATACTTATGGATTCAAGCTGAGATCGCGCGTCTGAAACGGCAGAACAAACAGGCAGAGCTTCTATACGAGCAAGCAATCGAACAGGCGAAATCGAATGGGTTAATCCATGATCTTGCGATGATTGCAGAGGGTTATGGGCGATATGGTCTTCGTCATGGGAGACAGCAGCTGGCCAAAATGTATATGACGGAAGCATATGAAGCGTATTCGCAATGGGGAGCACATGCCAAAGTGGCTGATTTAGAGGAGAAGTATCCACACCTCTTGCAAGTGAAGCGTGAATCGGAGCTTGCGCGAATCGATTATCTCTCCGTCGTTAAATCTGCACAGGCATTGTCCGGTGAGATGGAAATGAATCGGCTGCTGCATACGTTAATGAACATCATGCTGCATAATGCAGGGGCGGAATCAGGTGCGATTATTTTCGCTCAAGAAGGAAGATGGGTCGTTGAAGCTTATGGGTCGGTAGAAGAAATGAACATCGCGTCCATTTCGTTACAAGATGCATCCGATATCCTTCCGGTTGCGATGATCGGATATGTCGCTAGAACAAGAGAGGAATTGGTTCTGCATGACGCTTCGAATGAAGGGATGTTCATGCAAAATGCATACATCAGCAGCAATAAGTTGAAATCCGTGCTTTGTCTGCCGATATTGCATCAGAATAAACTGATTTGCCTGCTCTATATGGAGAATAAGCTTGCTCCTGGTGTCTTCACTTCGGATCGATTGGATGTGCTTAAGCTCTTAGGTTCTCAGTGTGCCATTTCAATTAAGAATGCGCAGCTCTATTCGGGGATTCAATATTTGAAAGATCATCTTGAACAGCAAGTGGAGGAGCGAACTCGAAGTCTGGAGCGATCCATGCGCGAGACGGCGGCGGCGCTCTCTGAGATGTCCGTCTATGCGGAACGGAATCGCATTGCACATGATATTCACGATATTGTCGGGCACACATTGACCTCGACGATTCTCCAGATTGAAGCAGGTAAGCGATTGCTGAACAAAGATCGGGAAGAAGCTTCGAAACGGTTGAAGGAAGCGCAAGATCTTGTACGTCACGGTCTCCATGAAATTCGAAGTTCGGTGCATATGTTGAAAGAGGACAAATATTATGACCTTGTTCAAGCGCTGCATCAGCTGATCGAAGAGACGCAGCGGAACATGGGGGCTGTTATACACGCCTCTATCGGTATGCTTCCTGAGCTAACATTATCGTATAAGAAAACCATATATCATGCTGTGCAAGAAGGGCTGACGAATGGTATTCGACACGGTGAGAGCAAGGAATTCTATTTCACCCTGGAGTACGTAAAATCGGTGATTAAAATGAAACTTAAGGATTGCGGTATTGGTGCAAATGAGATCCATTTAGGATTTGGACTCACGGCAATGCGTGAGCGGGTGGAGCAGCTCGGCGGCCAATTTGTCGTCGATTCTGAACCTGACCAAGGTTGTCTATTGCGAATAGAATTACCTTATTCGATGCGAGATACAGGGGGGGGTGGATGCCTATGATTCGAATATTGATCGCAGATGATCAACTGCTGACGAGGGAGGGTCTTCGGACGATCCTTGATTTGGAGGAGGATTTCGAGGTCATTGGTGTCGCAAAGAATGGACAAGAAGCCTGTGAAATGGCGGAAGCGCTCAGGCCGGATATCGTGCTGCTTGATATCCGGATGCCAGTGATGGATGGAATCACGGCACTCAAGCATATCAAGGGATCTTGTCCGGAGACAGCCGCGCTCATTCTCACGACGTTCCTTGAGGATGAATATATCATTGAAGGGATGGCGAATGGCGCCAGCGGTTATATGCTTAAAGATATGGATGGCGATAAGATGATTGCGTCAATCCGGGATACCGTGACCGGACAATTCATCCTTCCAGCTGCCGTCGCGGCCAAATTAGCAGCGAGAATGTCGCGATTTGCACAGGATATGGCGTATCGTGAGCGTTCAGAGCTTGGGCGAATCAGTCTGACGGAACGCGAGAAGGAGCTTGCCCAGCACATGATGAGAGGGTTGAATAACCGGGAAATTGCGGAAGCATTATTCATCGCCGAAGGTACGGTTCGTAATTATATTAGTAATCTATATGGTAAATTAGATGTGGTGGATCGTGCGCAAGCGATTGTTCGGCTCCAGAGTCTCTTGTAGAATGTGCAGAAGTTTGTTAATTGGAAGAGGGAGGTCTCTTAGAGACCTCCCTCTTCTGCTATGGCGAGTCGATTATATGATGCGTTTGCGCAGCCAACCGGATACGAGGTCAGTCAGGATAATCAGTAGGATAATGCCGAGCAGAATGATACCGACGCGGTTCCAGTTCCGTACTTGAAGCGCGAAAATCAACGGTGTGCCGATCCCACCAGCGCCTACGAGACCAAGTGTCGTCGCAGACCGGATATTGATCTCGAAGCGATAAATCGAATAGGACAAAAACTGCGGGATAACTTGCGGCAGAACGGCGTACCGCAAAACTTGAAGGCGATTTGCACCACAGGCGAGCAGGGCTTCCTCGGGACCAGGATCAATGTTCTCAATCGTCTCGGCATAGAGCTTGGCCAACATGCCAATTGAATGGATTCCGAGCGCGAGAACACCCGCAAATGAGCCGGGACCGACGGCCTTGATGAACAAGATCGCTACGATAATTTCGGGAAATACGCGAATGATGCTAAGTACGACTTTACCACTGCCCGAGACGGCCCACTGACGGCTCATATTGGAGGAGGCCCAGAATGCGAAGGGAATGCAGGTTACAGCCGCAACAACGGTTCCTAGTATTGAGATGACAAGGGTATCGAGCAAGCCTCGCAGCAAATCTTCACCTTCAGGAATATAGACGAAGGACCAATCCGGATGCAGGAAGCCAGTAAGGATGGATTTCGAGACCGATCCGGCTGTCTTCTGTAATCCTTCGAATTGCATACCTTGAATGGCCCAATAATAGATGGCAATCATTAATGCTGCAATCACCCAGAAGCGAATGCGTGAACTGATGGGTCTCTGCAATGTATCTGTATCTAGTTTCATAGCAATTTCCTCCGTATCACAGCACTGCCGTAATCGATCATGAGAACGATGGCTAGCGTCAATAGAATAATGATAGATGCCCGGTCATAACGGAATAGACCAAGTGCACGATCGAGCAGCAGTCCGATCCCGCCGGCACCGACAAGTCCAAGCACAGAAGCTGCTCTGACGTTGACCTCGAAGGTATACAGGAAGTAGGAGACGAAGTAGGGCAATGCCTGCGGCATGACGCCGAAGATGATCAATTGGATCCGGTTGGCCCCGACAGCGGTCATCGCTTCAAGTGGTCCTGGATCGATGGCTTCGATGGCTTCAAAGGTCAGCTTCGCGATAATACCGAACGAGAAGAATACAAGCGCCAGCATCCCGGCAAAAGGACCAATCCCGAATATCGCCACGAATACGGCGGCGAACAGCAGATCAGGGATTGTCCGTACAAGATTTAGGATCATGCGCATCGGGATCGATATCCATCGATTGGGCGTGAGGTTGTAAGCGCACAATAGCGCAACAGGAATCGCAAGCAAACCGCCAATCGTCGTTCCCATGATCGCGATTTGGATGGTTTCCAGCATGGGTCCCCAAATGGTCGGCAGGTAGCTCCAATCCGGCGGGAACATTTCTTGCAAGAGTGAGCCCATCTGTGGTAAGCCGACAACTAACTGATAGGGTGTGACCTCAGTACGAATGGAGCATGCGATCAGTACGAAAATGAATAGCAGCCATGTGGCGAGTCGTTTGTAACGATCGATTAACGGTGCATTGGACGATGGTTGATGTGCTGAAGTCTGTGATAAAGAAGACCTCATGATACACCTCCAACTCCAAGTAGTTCATCCTGAAGGATTGGCCGACCATAAATTTCGGCGAAGACCTGATCCGTTGCTTCTGCCGGCGTACCGTCAAATACCACTTCCCCGGCCCGTAGTCCGATGATCCGAGTCGCATATTCGCGTGCCAAGTCAATAAAATGAAGGTTAATGATGGTTGTAATGTTCATTTCTTGGTTTATACGCTTCAAGTCGTCCATCACTTGGCGTGTGGTCAGAGGATCGAGTGATGCAACAGGTTCATCTGCAAGAATGATCCGAGCTTCCTGTGCCAAGGCGCGAGCAATGGATACGCGCTGCTGCTGCCCACCGGATAATTGATCTGAACGTATATAAGCCTTCTCGCGAATGTTGACCCGTTCGAGGGCATGAAGTGATAGCTCGACATCTTCCTTGGGAAAAAGACCGAACATCGTCTTGAATGTAGAGTGGTAACCGACGCGCCCGGACAACACGTTACGGAGGACAGTGGATCTTTTGACAAGGTTGAAGCTCTGAAAGATCATTCCGATATCTCGACGTATCCGGCGAAGCTCACTGCTTGTGGCACGCGTGACGGATTTGCCATTTACCTTGATCTCGCCAGCTGAGATGTCGTTCAATCGGTTAATGGAACGCAGCAGCGTTGATTTGCCTGCGCCGGACGATCCGACAATGACCACCAGTTCGCCTTCATGTATCGTCAAGTTCACATTTCGAAGTCCTGCTGTTCCATTAGGATACGTTTTGGATACGTTCTCGAAAGTAATCATTTTCGTAACACTCGCTCTCTATCAATATAGTGTAAATAGAAACAACACCGTCATGAAGGTTCATGAACGGTGCTGCTCCGTGTTCGCTTACTTAATTTCTTGGCCCACGGCTTTTGCGTACTCGCGCACAGGCTCAAAGTTCTTGTCGTCACCTTTGACATAACCTACATGCGTGTAAATATCTTTGATGATTTGAGCACCTTCAGTATCATTCGTGATATCGATAAACGCTTGGCTGATCTTGTCTCTCCAGCTTTGGTCCATATCGTTACGAACACTTACGGTATCGTTAGGGATCTTCGCCGTGAAGTGAAGCACACGAGTCTTCTCGAATACGTCCGGAACGTCTTTCGCTACCGTATTCCGTGCGTCTTGGAAGTTAGCGACAGCATCGACTTGACCGTTCAGAAGCGCCATCAGCGCTGCATCATGACCTTTAATCGTTACCCCTTGAACATCCTTGTCTGGGTCGATTCCAGCTTGTTTCAATTCAGCGGCTGGGAAAACATATCCGGCGGACGAAGTTACGTTCTGCCAACCTATTTTTTTACCTTTCAAGTCAGCGAGTGTCTTGATTGGAGAATCTTTCATCACAACGATCATTGCTTTATAGAAATCAACTTTCTCCGTCGTCGGTTGACCTGTTGCATCATCTACGCCGAAACGCTGTGCTTGGAGTAGAAGATCTACCGCCTTCTTATTATCGTGTGCCAGAACATAGGCGTTTGGAGGCAGGAAGCCGACATCGACTTGCTTCGAAGCCATGGCCTCGACGATTGTATTGTAGTCAGGTGAGACAGAGACATGAACCGGAATGCCAAGGCGGTCGCCGAGCAATTTCTCCAGCGGCTTCGTCTTCGCTTCAAGCGTATCGGCATTTTGTGATGGGACGAACTGTACGTTAAGTTCTTTTGGAACGTAGGCCGTGCTTGCTGCTGAACTTGAGGAATCGGCATTCACAGTCGTTTCGCTGCTTGCATTTTTGGATCCACATGCGGCAAGGCCTGTCGCCAGGATAATCGTCATGCAGATGGTCATTGCTTTTTTGAACATGTTCAAGTTCCCCTCCAGGATTCATATATATTCTATTAGCATCTATCAGATGGATTCATCTGACATATAGGAGCGTAACATAGTGCAAAGATGCAAGGGTTAACTGGGATGGGCATTTGTGTAAAATGAATATGAAAAATGGGGAAGATTGTTATCGGACTGTAAGATGTGAATTCCATGTAAATTACAAGCGATGAAAAACAAGTTATAGTAGGTATAAAACGATGCAATGACGGAGTGCCAGAGAGGGGAATGACGAAGCGTATGGACAATATAATACGTAAGGAGCCGTTGATTACGCTGCGAATTTTGGAGACAACAGACGTGCATGCGAATCTGATGGATTATGACTATTACAGAGATGTCCCAGCCCCTGAGCTTGGTCTTGTGCGGACGGCTTCGCTGGTGCATGAGGCTCGGGCTGAAGTTTCTAATACATTGCTTGTAGATAATGGGGATTTGATTCAAGGTACGCCGCTTGGCACTTATTTTGCGAAAATCAATCATGAAATTGAACAGCGTTCGATACATCCTGTCTATTCCATCATGAATGCGATGGGATATGATGCGGCGACATATGGCAACCATGAGTTTAATTATGGACTGGATTATTTGGAGCAAGTGGTTGGTGACGCTGATTTTCCTTATGTCAATGCCAACGTATACGTTGCCGAAGGGACAGAACGTATCAACAAATTCCAGCCCTACGTCTTGCTGAAAAAACCTTGTATCGATCAACATGGTACGGTCCATGAACTTATGATCGGAGTGATCGGTCTTGTTACGCCGCAAATTATGGAATGGGACAAGGCGAATTTGGAAGGGAAAGTAACGGTAGACGATATCGTCAAGACGGCGGCGGATTTCGTGCCGAGGATGCGATCGGAGGGGGCTGATGTTGTCGTCGTTTTGGCACATACAGGCTTTGATGGAGCGGATACGGGGGGACAGGGTGCGGAGAATACGGTGTTGTCGCTTAGTCAAGTCTCTGGAATCGATGCCATCACGTTCTCACATACACATAAGGTGTTCCCGACGAGAGATTTACAGTCCTTAGACATTTCGTTCAAAGATGCGCAGGGAAATCCGTTGCCTGATATAGATTATAAGAAAGGGACCATTCATGGCGTAGCGGCAGTTCAGGCCGGTTATGGCGGGGCTGAATTAGGTGTCATTGATTTGACTCTTGCTTGGCGCGAGGGCAGGTGGACGGTCGTTGATTCGCAATCTCATAACAAATCGATTTATGACAGGAAAACAGGAGAGCCGCTCGTATTCCCTGATTCGCGATTGGTAGAATGCATTGCGTCAGCGCATCAAGCAACGGTAGACTATGCGAACGCGCCGATCGGGATGACAAGTGAACCGATCTATAGTTATTTTGCGTTTGTACAAGATGATCCGTCGATTCAAATGGTGACGAACGCGCAGACGTGGTATGCCAAACGTTATATCGAGACACATCGGCCGCAGGACAGGTACTTACCGATTCTATCGGTTGGCTCGCCTTTTAAGGCTGGGAGGAACGGGCCTTCCGAATACACCGATATCGACGCAGGTCCGATTGCGATTAAGAGTGCTAGTGATTTGTACTTGTATGACAACCTGCTAAAGGCCGTCAAAGTCAAAGGAGCAGTAGTTCGGGAATGGTTGGAAATGTCAGCAGGTGCTTATAACCAAATTGATCCTTCGAATCCAGAGGAGCAACCGCTGCTTAACCCATTGTACTCCGTCTATAACTTCGATATTATCGACGGCGTAACCTATGAGATTGACGTGACCCAACCAGCCAAATACAATCCAGACGGTACAATCAACGACGCGAATGCCTGTAGAATTGTCAATTTGAAGGTGAACGGCGTACCGATTGAACGGAATGATGATTTCATTGTGGTCTCGAATAACTATCGGGTTTATGGCGGCGGCAATTTCCCAGGCATTCTAGGCGCAGAGGTGGTCATCGATTCCGCAGATGAGAATAAGCAAGTGCTGATGGACTATTTGCTTCAAGAGAGACATCTCGATCCTACTGCAGATCACAATTGGCGAATTGCCTCCATTGAAGCTCCAGTGAAAGTTACGTTTAGAAGCGCACCGGCCGCGGTGAAGTACTTGGATGACATGCCTCGTATTCAATATACGGGAAGGCTCGATGACCAAGGGTTTGGTATTTATACGCTTGATTTGCGCTGATCAACATAGAAGACCTTAGACATTGTCTAAGGTCTTTGTTGCTGTTCATCCTATCGTGAGGATTCCGATTAGGATGAAGATCGATCCAGCAAGTATCATAATAAATCCTAAGTACCTCGCTATAGACAGATACGTATCGCTTGGTTCGGAATCGCTATTCACCATCCAGCGTTCTTTCGGCCGCCATGTGATGGATGGATATGTATATCGGAGTATGCCAATCGCAAGAAAGATGATGCCGATAAAAATGATCATTACGCAACTCTCCTCCATTTTTGTCCATTATTTGCATAAAAAAATCAACTCATCTATGGTAAACTAGGAATAGATTTCCTTCCAAATACTAGAATATCATCCGGTTTTGGTATGTGAAAGTGGCAGGAATATTTTGATTGAAGTGGAGGGAGTGTGGAACTTGGAGCTTACGTATAAAACTTATGAATCAGCTGATCCAATCCCATACGATTTATTATTACTTGCAGATCCATCGAAAGAAATGGTGGATGATTATTTTCGACGCGGACATTGTGTGCTAGCTTATTGTGGAGATCGCCTTGTTGGCGAGTTCGTCCTCATTCCAACGCGGCCGGCTACGGTAGAAATTGTGAATATTGCAGTCGATGATGGCGCCCAAGGCCAAGGGTTCGGGAAAAGATTAGTGAAGCAAGCCATCCAAGAAGCCAAGCGGCTTGGTGCGAAGACCATCGAGATTGGAACGGGGAACTCAAGCGTGATGCAGTTGTATTTGTACCAGAAATGCGGCTTTCGGATTGTGGGTGTTGATGTGGATTTCTTCGTACGACATTATGAGGAAGCGATTGAGGAGAATGGCATTCCGTGTCGTGATATGATCCGGCTTGCTTTGGATATCCATCATGAATAGGCAAGTCGATCTAGGAAGAAGGTGGGGATGCAGATGATCGAGTGTCCGTGGTGTCATGAAGAAGTTACGATCAAGCACGGGAGATGCCAGCGTGCAAGAAGAAGCTGCATGAGATTTCAGACGAAGATTTTGAAGAAACTCAGGATCCGTTGATGCTAGATGAGGACGAGGAAGAGGTATTCGAAGAATGCAGTGTCGTGGATATGATCGAAGATCGCTTCAAATGCGCAAAGTGCAAGGGTACCGCTTGTAGTACGAAGGAAGTCGCCATGACAAGAACAGGACTTAGTAAATTGTTCGATATTGAACACCATCACTTTCTATTTGTCTCCTGTCTGGTATGTGGATTCGTTGAGATCTATGATCCAGACGTGCTTGAAGGCCATAAGACAGGACAGCTCAGCACCGTCATGGATATTCTATTCGGCGGGTAGTAGTTGAAAGCTCTAGAAGGGAATAAATCATAGGACGAAGAGAGGTTAGAAAGTGAACTTTCAGTATAAGCTCTTTTCTATCATTATTGGGATATCTTTTCTCATCTATCTAGCAGGGTATGCTTTGATGCTGTCCGTCATTCGGGTTCTGGACATTACAATTTCTTGGGGATCTCTAGGTATCGTCATTTTGCCTGGGATCGTCTGGTTCATTCTCTTACGGTATTGTTGGGATAGGGTTGATACTAGACGCTGGGGGAGGAGAATGATTAGCGGAAGTGCTGTTCTAGCTATGCTGGTTACGTTTGTACAGCTTGCATCCAATGAATATTATTCCCATTTCAACGCTGCGCGGTGGCTGAGTGATCCAGAAAGTCGGGTTCGTATGGTGTCTGATTTATTAAGCACACGCGATCTTAAGGGGCTGAAGCGACACGAGGTCGAGGAAGTGCTCGGGGCACCGACGGTTTTAACGTATCGTGACCAATCCACTCAACTAACGTATCGCCTCGGATTAGAACGAAGTGTTTTCAGTTTGGATCGTTCTTGGTTACTGCTCGATATGGAGCAAGATTGTGTCATCGATGTTCGAATAACAACAGGTTAAGTATGCAGAAAAAGGGGGGTGTTCCTTGCAGAATAGGCCGCAAGTGATCTTCGATGTCGCAGGTGTACTCATTTCGAACTTCTCCCCGCAGTTCTGGGATGAGATTGTGACTTATGCCGAGGAGCGTTCAGCGACGGATTTGCGCAGACATTTCAAGTCAGAGCTCCGACAGGATTTGTGGAGCGGGGCTGTTCCGGATACGGCGTTCTTCACGTGGATCTCGGCCCAAATCCCCGCTGTACACGCCCAAGAAGTGGAGCGTATCCTTCTCATCTCGTACCGTTGCCCGCCATGGAACGTCTATCACGATGGAGCCAGTCGGCAGATCTTCATCTCCTCACGAATCATCGCACAGAGTGGATTACTCCTCTACTACACCCCGTTCAACGTTACATCACCAGTATGACCGTTTCAAGTGAGACGGGGTACTGCAAGCCAGATCAACGGATGTTTCAAAGTGTTCAAGAGAAGCTTCTTAGGAACGGATCTATTCTTTATGTGGATGACCAGCAGAAGAACTTCGCACCTGCTATAGCCTTAGGTTGGCGTACCTTATTATCCGATGAGACAGGCGATTGGATGACACGTGTGGAAGAACTTTTATTATAGATAACCATTTACAAGAGCTGCCATTGTACTTGAAAAGGAGAGATGCAAGTTGAGAATTGCATTTGTTTTGTTTGACGGTGTGACATTTTTAGATTTTGTTGGATTCTATGATGTGATTTATAATTTGAATCAATTCGAATCATCCAAGGGCGTCACCTGGGATATCTGTGGATTGACAGACGAAATTACAGACGAGCTCGGAATGAAGGTGAAAGTCCAGAAAATTCGGCCGCATCTGGCAGACTATGATATGGTGTTCGTGCCCGGTGGCCTAGGGACGCGGAAGCTTCGATTCGATGAGACATTCGTGAGTTGGCTGCGCGAAGCGCAAGATGTGAAATATAAAGTATCAGTCTGTACGGGATCGTTACTTTGGGGAGCAGCAGGCGTCCTGCAAGGCAAAAAAGCAACAACGCATCCAAGAGCATACGATCTGCTAACGGAATATTGTGATGTCATTCAGGAGCGGATTGTCCGAGATGGCAACGTCATCACAGGTGGCGGAGTAGCGACCTCGATTGATCTAGGCTTATACATCATAGAATGGTTAGCAGGGGTAGACGCGATGCTTGAAGTAAAGCAGCAATTGGATTATCCGTATGTGCCACCGAAGGTGGTCGAGTTCATTTGAAGCCAATGATTTCCGATGCAGAGCTCATGAAGATTCAAGCGAGAACCCTCTATCGATGGAATGCAGAGGAGAGGATAACGGGAATAAATGAGGGTGACTTTTCCGGGGCGCCGCTGTTGTTCATAGGAAAGACGCAGGATCGTATCCAGTGTTACTACCATCAGCAGATGTCTGATTCGTTAGTAACCGAGTTGGAGGAAGCGATCTGCGATCCTATCTCCATCAACCAGCTCTGCCGTATCATTGAACAGTATCATCCCATTCAGAACATCTGGATGGGTCCTGCCTATGTTTACACGGGGCATTCTACCCCTCGGATGGAAGATCAACGTATCGTACAGATTACGCAGAACAATAGCCTATTACTAGAAACGTATTTCGCAGAGCTGCAGGATGTGATTGAAGCCAAAAGCCCAGTCTTCGGATACGTGGTAGAAGGCCAAGCCGTCTCTGTCTGCTGTAGTGCGAGAACTTCGGAGGTGGCGTCAGAGGCAAGTCTTTATACAGCCGAGCCGTTTCGTGGAAAAGGATATGCGTCACGCGTCGTCTCTCGGTGGTGTGAGCATCTTCATGCGCAAGGGCGAATTGCGCTCTATAGTACATCATGGGATAATATCGGTTCACAGCGTATTGCGCAGAAGTGTAAACTCGTTCCCTACGGGGCTGATTTTAGTATTTATATGTAATGGCTATCTACTGCCGATATTTTCACTATTGATCTTATGAATTCATTTATGTCATGATTGATAGGATGGATATAGATAAGTCAACATTGGAAACGGAGAATCGGTACGTGAAGAAGTTTAAGAAATTTTATATAGAGATTACGAGTATATGCAATTTGGCATGCACTTTCTGCCCACAGACTGGCCGCAAGGCGAATTTTATCAAGGTGGACGCGTTCACGAATATACTTGATCAGATTAAACCTCATGCAGAGTATATTTATTTCCATGTCAAAGGCGAGCCCCTCCTTCATCCGAAAGTCGATGAGCTGCTCGATATTAGCGCGGAGAAAGGGTTTAAAGTCAATATTACATCCAATGGGACGCTGCTTCATAAGAACAGGGAGAAGCTGCTTGGCAAGCCTGCGCTGCGTCAGATGAATTTCTCGCTGCACAGCTTCGATGGACATGAAGGCTCAATAGATAAAGAAGGCTATGTCAAAATGGTGCTTGACTTCGTCAAAGAGGCACTGGAGAAGACGGAAATTATATTCTCGCTGCGGCTCTGGAATCTGGATGAAGATAACCAGACGAATCTGGAGCGCAGCCGGAATCGTGAGATTTTGTCCTTGATTGAACAAGAATTCAATTTGGATTATCGCATTGAAGAGCAGTTCAAACGCGGCAGCGGGTTGAAAATTGCCGATCGTGTCTATATTAATATGGATCATGAATTCCAATGGCCAAGCCTTCAAGCACCTGAAATTGAGGGTCCGGGTTTCTGTCATGGGCTGCGCAATCAAGCCGGGATTCTCGTCGATGGCACGGTGATACCTTGTTGTCTAGATGGGGAGGGTGTCATTAATCTGGGGAATGTGAACCAGACGAACTTCTCCGAGATTATCGAGAGTGATCGAGCGAATCGCATGGTTGATGGATTCTCACGTCGCGAAGTCGTCGAGGAATTATGTCGGAAATGTGGGTATCGACAACGGTTTGGCACATAGGAAGAGCAGTGGAATAATGAATCGTTAGGAGTTGTGATGCGGGTGACCTTAACTTTAGAAGAAGTGATGGACAAGCTTGAAGCCATGGGCACAGAACAGACGAAGAAAACCTTCCTTCGCCATGGTGCGCAGGAACCGCTCTTTGGGGTTCGGATTGGCGATATGAAGAAGCTCGTTAAGGACGTGAAGAAGGATCAAGCATTAGCCAAAGCCCTTTATGATACGGGTAATGCAGACGCGATGTATTTGGCAGGGCTGACCGTAAACCCTAAGACGGTGACAAAGGACATGCTGCAGCAATGGGTGAAGCAAGCGTATTGGTATACGCCCGCGGAATATACAGTTGCGAATATTGCGGCGGAGAGTCCGTATGCGCTTGAGCTGGCACGAGAGTGGATGAAGTCTCCGTCCGAGATGATCGCGACCTGCGGCTGGAGCACCTATGCGAATCATGTAATGATTACGCCAGATGAGCAGCTCGACATGGCAGAGATTCGCGAGCTGCTGCAGCAGATTGCGAAATCGATCCATACAGAGCGGAATCGGGTCCGTTACACGATGAACAGCTTCGTCATTTCCATTGGTGCATCGGTGAAAGAGCTTCATGAAGACGCGATGCGCGTTGCAGAACAAATCGGCCCCGTTCGTGTCGATATGGGCCAGACGGCATGTAAAGTTCCGCTTGCTACGGAGTATATGAACAAGATCGCCGCAAGAGGAAGTCTTGGTATGAAGAAAAAAACATGTATATGTTAGAACCTTAATAGAGGTTGTTCAAAAAGTCATCATTTGCCCACATCAGAAAGTGGCTTTCTTTCTGATTGGCGTCTAAACCTACATTACAATCGCGGTCGCTCATCGAGGGAGTTACTTCGATAAAGGTTTATACATCACGAAGTCATTCAAGAAGCATAATCGACATCGAATCTTACGTTCACCTTCGAAGAGCATATGCTTACGATGTACGTTTTCTTCGAAAACGCTCAGGTGCTGAAATGCCGACTTTTTGAACACGCACTAATAGAATAGGCAAGTCTTCAAGAAGTCGCTGCTCGGGATGTCGTACGGGAGCGGCTTTTTGTGCTAGGAAGAAGTCTTCAACATTTCTTTAGATTTTGCTCTCTCAGAACTTCAGATTTGGTCGATACACTTAGTCTTACTTAGAGAGGGAGTGTATAGCGATGAATTGGGCCGAGGATAAGTGGTTATTCCTGCAGAAGTTTATGGTGAACCCGAGAGAGATTGGAAGCATTACGCCGAGCTCCAGATTTCTAGCGTGCAGCATGTTGAATGAGGTGGATTGGGAATCTACGCATTGTATTGGTGAGCTAGGTTCGGGAACTGGCGCGATTACGGCGCATTTGGCTGAGATCGTGGCTCAGAAGAAGAGCGTGCCAGAAGACATGAAGGTATTTTTGTTCGAGAAAGACAGGGTCATGCGAAATCGTCTGGCTGCAGCGTATCCGCAATTTCAAGTTGCTGAGGATGCATTAGATTTGAGAGTAGAAGCAAGGCAACATCATCTTCAATCCTATGATTGCATCCTGAGCGGACTGCCATTCTTCAACTTCAGCCCATTGCTGCGCAACCAGCTCATGGACGAAATATATCGGTCGTTAAGACCGGGGGGACAGTTCATCGCCTTTCAATATTCCTTGCAAATGAAGCAGGAGCTGAGTCGATATTTTGAAATTGAGAAGATCAAGTTCGTGGCTTTGAATATCCCGCCTGCTTGTATATATGTCTGTCGTAAAAAAAGGACTATGGACAATGAATGTTGATCAATTGCTGCATTGGATCGAGCAGTTCGGTTATGCCGCATTATTCTTTGCCTTATGGCTCGGGATTGTCGGGCTTCCGATCCCCGATGAAGTAATTGTCATGACTGGTGGAGCCGTTAGTCAGTCGGGCTTGCTGCATGCGTTCCCTGCGTTTATGTTGACATACATCGGTGTGATTACCGGTCTATCGATCGGATATGTGCTTGGGCGATATTGCGGACCCTTGATCTTGGAAAGGCTGCGTAACCAGAAACGGCTGAGACGATCAGTCGAGCACGCAGAGCGGCTGGTCAGTAGCTATGGCGGGTATGCACTGCTGATTAGTTATTTTATTCCCGGGGTTCGTCATATCTTACCTTATCTGGTAGGAATGCATCAGATGTCTTATCGCAAGTACGCAGCATTCTCTGCGACTGCGGGACTGCTCTGGACTGGCGTTTATTTTATCGTAGGGCTTAAGGCCAGCTATTATATTCAATCGTAAAGGAGGTGGGCTGTCATGCCGACCGTGTTGGTAGTGGATGATGATCCGGATATCCGTGATGTCATTCATGTCTATCTTCGGAATGAAGGTTATCAGGTGATCGAAGCGGCAGATGGGGTGGCAGCACTCGATATACTACGTAGTGAACGGATCCACCTGATGATTCTCGATGTGATGATGCCCCGAATGGATGGTATTCTTACATGTATGAAGATAAGGGAAGCCTCAGGGATTCCGATTATTATGTTATCGGCTAAAGATGCGGATATCGATAAAATCACTGGTCTCACCTCGGGTGCTGATGATTATATGATCAAGCCATTCAACCCATTGGAGCTTCTCGCTCGAGTCAAAGCGCAATTTCGCCGGTTGTCTCTCTCGCATTCGGCGTTAAATAGCGACGAAGTTATTCAAGTGCAGGATCTTACCATAGATCGTGTGCAGCACCAAGTCATCGTTAGAGGGCAGGTCGTAAGTCTGACGCCGATTGAATTCTCGATTCTGGAATTACTTGCAAGTCATCGCGGTCAGGTATTTAATGTGGATCGGATCTATACACTCGTCTGGAAGGAAGTAACAGGGTTCTCGGATAACACCGTGATGGTGCATATCCGCAATCTTCGCGAGAAAATTGAAGTAAACCCCCGAAGCCCCGTATATATCAAGACCGTATGGGGGGTTGGTTATAAAATTGATCAATAAACTCTGGGATCGTGTCAGCGGCAAGAAGAGCATCCGTGTCGCAATACTGTGGCGTTTTGTGATTAGTATCATCATCTTGTTTATGTTTTTTTCTTTGTATGAGTTTTTCACGCAAATACTACCCTTGAAAGGAAAAGGATTCCTAGTGGTATTGGATCCAATCATTTTTTTCGGCGGGCTAATGATCATTTTCTTCACGATGACACGGCCCATTGTTCGTTATGTGCTTCAGATGGCCGAGGGTTTGAAGACGATATCTCAAGGGGACTTGAACTATCGCGTGCCCGTTCTCCGTGAAGATGAGTTAGGGACCGTTGCGCAGCGTATTAATGAGATGGCTGAGGCGCTGCTCCAGCAGCAGAACAAAGAGCGTGAGCTGGAGAAATCAAAAATGGATCTCATTACCGGGATTTCCCACGATCTACGTACGCCTTTAACAAGCATCATCGGGTATTTAGGATTGATTCGAAACAAATCGTACCAGAATGAAGAAGAGCATGAACGATTCGTTCAGAATACGTATAAAAAAGCGACGCAGCTTCAGAGCTTGGTTGAGGATTTATTCGAATACACGCGATTAACCTCGCATGATGTCACGGTGAACAAAATACCGATGGATGTCAGGGAAATGTTGGAGCAGTTGCTAACGGAATTTGAACCGATTGCGGAAGAATATCAGGTCGAAATACGATGGTCCTTGGGCAGCCACCCAGAATACATTGTTGCAGATCCAGAGAAAATCATTCGTGCGTTGGATAATCTGCTGATCAATGCGCTGAAGTTCTCGCGAAGACCCGGAGTCATACAGACGACGCTCCATGTGGAGCCTTCAAACGTATTAATTACGATTGAGAACGATGGGCCGCCGCTGACAATCGAGCAAGAGCAGCACATCTTCGATCGATTCTATAAAGCGGATTATGCGAGAAGTATGAACGCTATTCAATCCGGTTCGGGACTTGGGCTATCGATCGCGAGAAACATTGCCTTGCTGCATAGCGGCGACATTACATTACGGCACAACGAGGGACATTTTGCATTTACAATTCAGCTTCCGCGAGCCCAGATTTCGGATGCATCAGTTTTCGTAGTTTAATTTCGGTATTGGACTCTGGTGCGGGCGTGTAAATGCTGCACTTCAAATCTTGTGTGCCTTGAACTTGCAAAGAGGTGAGATGGAACAGCATCTTGCCTGCTTTGGCATGTCTAAATTCAATGACGACATCGGGTGCAGAACTGACTTGGCTCTGATTCCAGAGCTGTTCGAATTCAGGGTACGCGGTTTGCATGTCACGTAGAAACTGTTCATACCAAGGATCATCCACATATTGACCATAATACGTCCGGAAAATCGATAAGAATCCGTTCACGAACTCGGACCAATTCCCAGCAAGGCTCTTGAATTCTTTACGTGCGAATAACAATTGAATCAGATTGCGCTCCTCGCGTGGAATCTGTTGGAAGTCTATGAATACATGCGCGGCCGCGATATTCCAGCCAACGATTTGGAAACGGCGATCCGAGATGATCGTCGGGCAATAGGTTAATTCTTGCAAAATGTGCTGCAAGGAAGGGCTGATCTCCGGTTGTTCTGCGGTCATAGGTATCTGCGGGTTGCCTGAATCGAGTGCGAGAGAAAATAGATATTTGCGTTCATCGCTTGTTAATTGAAGGGCATTCGCGACACAATCCAAGACTGAAGCAGACACTTTAATGTCTCGGCCTTGTTCCAGCCAGGTGTACCATGTGGTGCTGACGCCAGCCAGTTGAGCGACTTCCTCTCTTCGGAGTCCGGGTGTTCTGCGGCGTGTGCCGAGCGGTAATCCGAGCGCATCCGGTTGAACTTTCGCTCGTTGTTTGGTCAAAAATTCGGATAGGGCCTGCAGTCGTGTACGATGGTTCATTGATCGTTCCGCCTTTCAAATGGTTTCCTTTAACATAGTACCTGGTACTTATTATACTAGGATAAACAACAACTTGTAATATGATAATCCCTGTGCAAAAATAACGTCAATACGAACGAATCAAAGGAGGCTCTCAGTATGGAAAGAGTCGTAATTACAGGGATGGGCGCAATCTCGCCGCTAGGGAATGATATCGACACCTTATGGGATGCGATGGTTCAAGGGAAGTCTGGTATTTCGCATATTCAATCATTTGATACAGCAAGACATAAAGCGAAAATCGCTGGTGAAGTTAGAGGTTTTGATGCGGAGGCGCAATTTGGGCGCAAAGAAGCGAGACGTATGGATCGATTCTGCCAATTCGCCGTTGCTGCAGCAGATCAAGCGGTCGAACAATCTGGGCTACAAATGGACCAAATCGATCATGAACGGTTTGGCGTCTACGTCGGCTCAGGGATC
Organism: Paenibacillus terrigena DSM 21567; assembly: GCF_000374845.1. Classification (GTDB taxonomy): domain Bacteria; phylum Bacillota; class Bacilli; order Paenibacillales; family Paenibacillaceae; genus Paenibacillus_K; species Paenibacillus_K terrigena. Next base: position 133,603 of record NZ_KB895413.1, read on the forward strand.
GGTGGGATTCAGACTTTATTACAACAAGACGGCGTATTGCAAGAGCGCGGACCTGAACGAGTAAGTCCAACGCTTGTGCCGATGATGATCTCGAATATGGCCGCGGCGCTCATCAGTATGAAATATCAAGCGTTAGGGTCGACAATGTCACCTGTGACAGCTTGTTCCATAGGCAATACAGCGATCGGGGAAGCCTTTCGTTCGATTCGATCGGGTGAATCGGATGTGATCCTAGCAGGCGGTGCAGAGGCAGCAATAACGGAAATATCGTTAGCTGGCTTCGGGAATGCGACAGCCTTATCTACACGGAATGATACGCCCGAACAAGCAAGCCGGCCGTTCGATCAAGGTCGGGATGGATTCGTGATGGGAGAGGGCGCAGGAATCTTAGTGCTCGAATCACTTACGCATGCACAGAGCCGTAATGCGACGATCTACGGTGAGGTAATCGGTTATGGTGCAACCTCAGATGCGTATCATATGGTTGCGACACATCCCGAAGGGTTAGGAGCGTCGCGGGCGATGTCGAAGGCGCTAAGCGACGCAGGAATTACGCCAGATCAGGTCGATGTGATTAGTGCACATGCGACGAGCACCGAACTCGGTGATATCTCCGAGACCGCTGCAATTAAGCGTGTATTCGGCGAGGCTGCATACCGCATCCCTGTGACGGCGAACAAATCGATGCTCGGTCATTTGCTTGGCGCGTCAGGCGGGGTCGAAGCCATTGCTCTCGTGAAGACACTCATGGAGGGGGTCATTCCTCCAACGATTAACTTGGATCAACCGGACCCCGCCTGTGACTTGGATTACGTCCCGAACGTCGCGCGTCAAGCGGATGTACAGATCGGCATGTCGAACTCCTTCGGATTTGGCGGACATAACGCTGTGATTCTCTTGCAAAAATACGAACCGTTATTGAAATGACGTTGATCCATATATTGACAGGCATATGAAGACAACGTAACATCGGGAATAAGCAATGATTACATTGTCGGAAGGATGATCGATATGCCTTTAATAGACTTACCATTAGAGCAATTGTACGAATATAAAGGAACCAATCCACGTCCCGATGATTTTGACGCGTATTGGGAACGTGCCTTGAAGGAACTGCGTGCGACCGATCCGGAAACTGAGCTTGTGCAGAGCCAATTCCAGACACCGGGAGCCGAATGTTTTGACTTGTATTTCAATGGCGTGCGAGGTGCCCGCATCCATGCGAAGTATCTGCGCCCTAGGCAAGTTACGGATAAGCATCCCGTTGTTCTCCAATTTCATGGATATACCGGGAATGCCGGGGAGTGGGCCGATAAGCTTGCGCTCGTATCACTCGGATACTCCGTGCTTGCCATGGATGTGCGCGGTCAAGGGGGATTATCCGAAGATGTCGGCGGTGTAAAAGGGAATACGCACAATGGGCATATTATTCGCGGTTTAGACGATCATCCAGACAATTTATTGTTCCGGCATATTTACCTGGACACCGCACAGCTCGCACGTATTGCCTTGAATTTGCCGGAATGCGATCCGGAGCAATTGTTCGCTTGTGGCGGGTCACAAGGCGGAGCATTAACCATCGCATGCGCGGCACTGGAACCGCGAGTGAAGAAATTGGCGCCGATGTATCCATTCTTATGTGATTATCGAAGGGTCTGGGAGATGGATTTGGCGAAGGATGCCTATGAGGAGCTTCGGAGATATTTCCGAATGTTTGATCCTCAGCATGAGCGGGAGTCGGAGATATTTAAGAAGCTGGGGTACATTGATATTCAGTATCTGGCCGATCGGATCCAAGGGGAAGTCATGATGGCTGTAGGTCTGGCTGATACGATCTGTCCGCCTTCCACACAGTTTGCTGCCTATAACAAAATAAAGTCGAAGAAGCGGGTAGAGATATTCCCGGATTTCGGGCATGAATATTTGCCGGGATTCTGGGACAAGACCATCCAGTTTTTTCTTGGACGAAACTGATCTACGCTATCTAGGCATAAAGAAGCCCCTATCGCATACGAGGCGATAGGGGCTTCTTATATTATCCTAGGACAACACGATCATCTGAGAGTGCCTGTCCGCTGATTGATTCGAATTCGCCGAGCAATTGCGGGACGGTGAGCGTCTTCTTGCGTTCTTCGCTTACATCCATAATGATGCGTCCTTTATCCATCATAATTAATCGATTGCCAAGACGGATCGCTTGATCCATATTGTGCGTCACCATGAGCGTCGTGAGCTGCATGTCGCGTACGATGTTCTTCGTTAACGTCGTAATCAGCTCGGCACGAGACGGATCAAGTGCTGCTGTATGCTCGTCGAGCAGTAGGATCTGCGGCTTCGTGAACGTCGCCATTAATAGGCTTAACGCTTGACGCTCACCGCCGGACAATAACCCGACTTTGGCGCGTAAGCGATTCTCCAGACCGATCCCAAGACGCTGGAGCTGCTCATAAAAGAATTCACGCTTCTTCTTATTTACTCCGAATGACAATCCGCGAGATTTACCGCGTGTATACGCGATTGCAAGATTTTCTTCAATCGTCATGCGCGGGGCTGTTCCGGCCATCGGATCTTGGAATACACGGCCGATCCAGCGACTGCGGCGGAATTCTGGAAGATGAGCAACCGCTGTACCGTCGATTCGTACGTCACCGTAGTCCGGGGTCATCACGCCGGAGATAATATTCATGAGCGTGGATTTGCCTGCACCATTACTGCCAATGACGGTAACGAAGTCACCTGGGTTCAACTGCAGCTGGATATTCGTTAGTGCAATTTTCTCATCCGGTGTTCCGGGATTAAACATCTTGGAGACGTTAGAAATTTGAAGCATTGCGTGTAACCCCTTCCTGCTTGGCTGCGATGGATGATAATTCAGCTGCGCGTCTCTTGGCGATATTCTTCTGCCGCACAGAGCGTTGGAAGGATGGCAAGAAGAGAGCGACAATAACAATAACCGCTGTAATTAGCTTCAAGTCCGAAGCATCGAGCCATTCCACACGGAGGGCGAAGGCGACGACAATCCGGTAGACAATAGAGCCCAGGATCGCGGCGAGTGTCGCCCAGAATACCGTTCTTGCACCGAAGATCGCTTCCCCGATAATCACCGATGCAAGGCCGATGACGATCATTCCCACGCCCATTGAAATATCCGCGAAGCCGGATTGCTGCGCAATCAAGGCGCCGGATAATGCGACTAATCCATTGGAAATGCTGAGGCCCAGAATCGTCGTATTGTCGGTGTGAGCACCGAAACTGCGGATCATGCGTGCGTTATCGCCTGTTGCTCGTAGAGCAAGGCCGAGATCTGTATGCAGGAAGTAGTCCAGTAACAGCTTCACAACAATGACAACGATGGGCATCAAGATCAATGGATGGATTCCAGTGAAGAGCGTGTCCGATCCAAGCAAGGAAATGTTCGGTCGGCCCATAATGCGCATATTGATGGAGTAGAGGGCAATCATCATGAGAATACCGGACAACAATCCGTTAATTTTCCCTTTCGTATGAAGCAGCCCAGTACATGCACCAGCGAGCATCCCGCCAATCAGTGCTACGATGGTTGCCAAGATCGGCGAATATCCATGTGAGACCATGACCGCTGCAATCGCGCCTCCCGTTGCGAAGCTACCGTCTACGGTTAGATCGGGGAAATCGAGAATACGGAACGTGATGTACACGCCAACAGCCATTAAAGCATATAGAAGACCAAGTTCTATCGCTCCGATTAACGAATCTACCATACATACAACCTCCTAAGTTAGTTAGAAAAAAGAGTGAACTCGCTTGAAGTTCACTCCACTGGAAAGTTCATTATTGAATAATATTTTTTTCAGGGTCTTGTACGGCCTTTTTCATGTCATCCGTTACGGTAATACCTTGTGCAGCTGCGGATTTCAAGTTCAGGATCAGATCGAGCTTCTCTTGCATGGATACCTTCATCTCGCCTGGTTTTTTGCCGTTCTTCAGAATGTCGACCGCCATTTGACCTGCTTGGTAACCATGGTCGAAATATTTGAAGCCTACTGTAGCGAATGCGCCTTTCTCAACCGTATCGCGATCGCTGGAGAAGAAAGGAAGCTTCTTGTCATTTGCTACTTGAATAATACCATCTACTCCGCTTACAACCATATTATCGAGCGTAATATAGAACGCATCGACGCGGCCGATTAACGATTCAGCAGCTTGTTTCACTTCCGATGTATTGGTCACAGCCGCTTTGACGAGGCCGATATTGTGCTTCTTGAATTCTTCTTCTGCCTTCTTCGCCATGACGACGGCATTCGGCTCACCTTCATTGATGACGAGCCCGATGTTCTTGACATTCGGGAAATTGCTTGCAATGAAATCTGCGAGCTTCGTCGTTGCTTCCGGATTCGTATCCGAAGCCCCTGTAATATTGCCTCCCGGTTGATCCAGATTGCTTACGATTTTCGCGCTAAGCGGATCTGTCACTGCAGCGAATACAACGGGGACGTCTTTCACTTGTTGCGCAACAGCGAGTGCTGATGGTGTAGCAATCGCGAAGACGAGGTCGTTCTTGCCACTGGCAATTTTCTGTGCAATCGATAAGTTATTCGTATTGTCGCCTTGTGCGTTATTGTAATCAATTTTCAAATTTGTGCCTTCTACGATTCCTGCATCTTTGAGCGCAGCGATAAATCCTTCACGTGTAGCATCCAGCGATGGATGTTCAACAATTTGCGAGATCGCAATCGTGTAAGTCTTCGATTCACTTGCTGCCCCTTCAGAAGTCGTACCGCCATTACCTGGAGTATCACTCGCAGTCTTCTGGCCGCAAGCGGCAAGAGCGATAAGGAGAGTGGTCATCATGAGTATCAAGCTTAGCTTTTTTTTCATTCCAATTACCCCTTTTCTATTTTTGTCTCATTAACGCTTTTACCCTTTTACTCCATAAAGTAATAGAGCAAAAAAAATCAAAAATCTGACATTGGTAAATAATATTATTCATAGTTTAATAGGCGTTAACAAATCCGTCAAACATTTATTTTTGCATAGATATTCGGGACGCTGTATAAGAATCTATCATACAAAATTACTATTAGAAGGAAGCACATATTTATCGTATAATAGAAGATATTTCCTAATTTATTCAATTTAAGTGAAAGGTTGTGTCCATGTGAAGTTTAGTGAGTATCGTTATGAACGACCTGATGTTGCCCAAATTGAAGAGCAATTCAAAGCTTTAATCCAAGAATTTAATGAGGCAACATCCCTGGAAGCCCAAGATGCGTTAATCGGCAAAATCAACAAGCTTCGCAGTGATGTGAGTACCCAATTCGAGCTCGTGATGATTCGCCATTCGATCGATACGAATGATGAATTCTATAAGGCAGAGCAAGATTTCATCGATGAGACGGGTCCCGTCATTCAAGAATACATAACCGATTATTACCGTGTACTTGTGAATTCGAAGTTTCGTGAAGGCTTGGAAGCGAAATGGGGCCGCCAGTTATTCCAGCTAGCAGAATTGTCGCTGAAGACCTTCCATCCAGATATTATTGAAGATCTGCAAGCAGAGAACAAGTTAGGTACGGAATATTCGAAGTTGATTGCTGCCGCTCGCATTCCTTTTGAAGGGGAAGAGCGTACGCTGTCGCAATTGGCGCCTTTCGGACTCTCGACGGATCGCGACATGCGCCGCAGAGCCTCTGAAGCGAAGTATGAATACTTTGCCGAACATGAAGCAGAATTTGATCGTATATATGATGAGATGGTGAAGCTCAGAACCAAAATGGCGCATAAGCTGGGTTTCAACAACTATGTAGAAATGGCTTACGCGAACTTGAGCCGTACGGATTATAATGCCGAAATGGTCGCTAACTTCCGCAAGCAAGTGCAAGAGAAGATCGTACCCGTTGCAATGAAATTGAAAGAACGTCAACGCAACCGGATCGGCGTGGATAGCTTACACTATTATGATGATAAATTCAGCTTCAAATCTGGCAATGCGACGCCGAAGGGCGATCCTGAATGGATTATTCAGAATGGTGCGAAGATGTATGCAGAATTGTCGCCAGAGACGGATGAGTTCTTCCAATTCATGATGGATAAAGATTTGATGGATCTTGTTGCGAAGAAGGGAAAACAAAGCGGAGGGTATTGCACATATATTAGCGGTTACCGTTCACCGTATATTTTCTCCAACTTCAACGGGACCTCGCATGATATCGATGTGTTAACACACGAGGTAGGTCATGCGTTCCAAGTATTCGAAAGCCGTGATTATGAGACGCCGGAATACGCGTTCCCAACCTATGAGGCCTGTGAAATTCATTCGATGAGTATGGAGTTCTTCTGCTGGCCTTGTATGGAATATTTCTTCAAGGAAGATACGGATAAATACCGGTTCAATCACTTGGCAGAAGCCTTGCTCTTCATACCGTATGGGGTATCGGTGGACGAATTCCAGCATTTCGTCTATGAGAATCCAAATGCGACACCAGCGGAGCGTAAACAGGCTTGGCGCGACATTGAACGCAAATATTTGCCGCATCGCCAGTATGAAGATCAAGCGTACCTAGAGCGCGGTGGATTCTGGCACCAGCAAGGACATATCTTCCGTTCACCGTTCTACTATATCGACTATACCTTAGCGCAAATCTGTGCATTCCAATTCTGGAAGAAGATGCACGAGAACCGTGAGCAAGCATGGTCGGATTACTTGCACCTCTGTAAGCAAGGGGGCAGCAAATCGTTCCTTGAGCTTGTGAAGGAAGCGAAGCTCATCTCTCCATTCGAGGATGGATGCGTTGCATCGGTCATCGACGTGATCGAGAATTGGTTGAACGCGGTGGACGATACGGCACTGTAAGTGCTGCGTGCTTAATCAAAAAAATAGCATATGCAGATCGGGAGCCTGTGGAAGCAAGCTGAGAGTATGACTAATCCGTCGTAGACCGTTTGAACCTGTTGGGTAATGCCAGCGTAGGAAGAGAACGTGTGTACTTAAGAACACTATGCCTCCCGCATAGTGTTTTTTAAGATCGTGTCCGGCGCTCACGTCTCTTCGATTGAGGAGAGAGGGGAGCTCTAGCCTCGAATCTTACTGCGTTATTGCCCTCGTCTCCTGATCTGATAGGCATGAAAGGTTGGGGCGATACATGAATGATCCATATTCTACAACGCATTCCATAGCAAAAGCATTAACGATCGCGGGCTCGGACAGTGGCGGGGGTGCTGGCATACAGGCAGACCTCAAGACCTTCCAAGAGCTGCAGGTGTATGGTATGACAGCCATAACGGCCATAACGGCACAGAATACGCTGGGGGTTCAAGCGGTATATCCGATGTCTCCCGAAGCAGTGCACCAGCAAATTGAGTCCGTCGCCACCGACATGGGTGTGGATGCAGTCAAGACCGGCATGTTGTTTAGCTCAGAGATCATTCGAGGGGTTGCGGAGCAGGTCCGGAGATTTGGTTGGAAGCGCGTCGTCGTGGACCCAGTGATGATTGCAAAAGGTGGCTCTGCGCTCCTAATGACCGAAGCAATCCGTTCGCTTCGAGAGGAGCTGATTCCACTATCCTATGTCGTTACACCCAATATCCCAGAAGCTGAAGTATTAACAGGTCTATCTATTCGCAATATGGAGCAGCGAAAAGAAGCTTGTAAAGCTTTGATCCATATGGGCACGCGTCATGTCATTCTAAAAGGCGGTCATGATGAAATGAGCGGCGAACAGGTCGTGGACCTCTTCTACGATGGCACGCAGTTCATAGAGATCGCAAGTCACCGTGTGAATACACGCCACACCCATGGAACAGGATGTACCTTTGCAGCGGCTCTAACCGCTGAACTCGCCAAAGGGACAGACATTTTGCATGCCGTATCCATCGCTAAATTTTTTATTCAAGCCGCGATTGTTCACTCCCTTAGTATTGGCAATGGCCATGGACCTACGAATCATTTCGCGTTCAGAGAGTTGGTGAGGGCATGAGAGCAGATGTGCAGCGTATTCGGAATTGGATGAAGTTGTATCTGGTTATGGGCAGCTCGAATTGTAAGTTGAACCCGTTAGACGTCGTGGATCTAGCAATTGCAGGGGGTATTACATTGTTTCAGTTGCGGGAAAAAGGCCCGAATGCGTTAGCAGGCGAGGCTAGAGATGGTTTTGCACGACAAGTTCAGAGCAGATGTCAGGGGCACGGGATCCCATTCATCATCAATGATGATATCGAATGGGCCGCGGCCTTACAGGCCGATGGCGTCCATATTGGTCAAGAGGATGCCCCGCTGCATGAAGTTCGTGAGCGGCTCAGCGACCGAATTATTGGCGTATCCGTGCATAACCTCGAAGAAGCAGAGCGAGCAATCGATGAGGGGGCGGATTATCTTGGGATCGGTCCGATCTATGCAACATCAACGAAGCTGGATGCCCAGGCCGTACAAGGAACGAGGTTGATTCGCGAGCTGCGTGCCCGAGGCATCACCATTCCGATCGTTGGTATCGGTGGGATCACGGCGGATCGGGCAGATGCCGTCCTGCTAGCCGGAGCCGATGGGGTTGCTGTGGTATCAACCATCACGATGGCGGAAGATGTTCGCGTGGAGACGTCGAGATTAAGACAGACTGTGCTGCGGAACAATCTTACCTACAAATCTTCTCTTGACCACCTCCCGTAAGTGATATAATGGATAAATATGTTTTTTTGGGGAGGTGAACCGTATTTTATTACGAAATCGAACATTTATGATTCTGATGTTGGGTGAGGTTATTGCAGGCACAGGCATCTGGGTTAGCGTAATCGCGAATCTGCAATTTATGCAGCACTTGGTGCCCTCGGATTTTGGGAAGAGCTTAATTCTGATGGTCGGCCTATTTTTAGGGGTTCTGATCTCTCCTCAAGCCGGCGTATGGGTCGACAAGTACGACAAACGTAAAATTTTGTTATTTACAAGCATATTTCGATGTTTTGCACCGATCTCCATGTTTGCAGCGCTGCATTTCCAATCCATTGCATTCATGTTGATCTCGGTCGTCATCATGCAACTTGCAGCTACGGTGTATATGCCGGCGGTTCAAGCCTCATTGCCTGCGATTGTACCGAAGAATGAACTGCTCAAAGCGAACAGTCTTTACTTCAATATTACGACCATCGCGCGTATTGGAGGTACCGCACTTGCTGGTGTTATGGTGCTCGTGTTTGATTTGTTTACGCTCTATCTGATGTCGCTCATTTTCTATGTGGTGCTCGTCATATTGAATCCTTTGCTTCACATCCCGCGGCTTGAAGGATCAGCAGCTCGCAAACGCGAGAAGATGAAGTTTAAGGAAATTTTTCCGATGATTCGCCAGGAACCTGCTATCCTGATCACGCTGATGAATGCTGGAGTACTGACATTATTCCTAGGTGGATTTAATCTCCTCGTATTGAAATTCAGCACGATTCAGCATTCACCCGATTTGATGGGCTGGATCTATACCGTGGAAGGCATGAGTATTCTACTGATTAGTTTGTTAGCCAAAAGACTGATGGGTACGCGGAATTTGATGTTCTATTCGAATCTCTTTATGTTCCTATTCGCTCTAGCATTTATTGGATTGTCTTTTAGCGAGAGTCGATTCGCCGTATTGGGCTCATTTGCACTCTTCGGATGCGCTGTCGCCTTTTTCTTCCCGATGATCTCGACGATTTTCCAGATCAAAATCCCTCAAGAAGCGCAAGGACGATTTTTTTCTTTTCGCGGAATGTTAGACCGGATCATGTTCCAAGTCGCGCTGCTCGCAACGGGCGCATGTCTGGACTGGTTCGGCATTTCAACGTATATGATTAGCCTCGCGATTCTTACGGTGTTGAGCGGGATATGTGCACTTGTCATGAGTAGTCAACGTTCGATTGATATCCGTCATGATTCGGAGCCGAGCACGATAAAGGCTTAACGCTATGGCATAAGATTCGTATGGACTCCAAAGATCATAGGATGTTTGGGGTCCTTACTAGATTTAAAATTTTCATATGATATAATGGTCCTGTAAACGCTTACGAACGATTCGTCACCGCTTCAGGAACCGTTCCATAACTGCTCTGACCTATTAGGGGGAATGAATGATGGTACAAGCACAAGTACGTCTTGAGAAGGATTTTCTAGGAACGAAGGAAGTGCCAGCGAATGTCTATTATGGTATTCAGACAGCACGCGCAATCGATAATTTTCCGATTACGGGTTATCGTATGGATGAGGAATTAATTAAAGCGATCGTGATGGTCAAGAAGGCCGCGGCGCTTACGAATATGGAGATTAGACGGTTACCTGCACATATCGGCGAATTTGTCGTACAAGCGGCAGATGAGATCATCGTAGGACAGTGGCACGAACAATTCGTGGTCGATCCGATTCAAGGCGGAGCGGGGACATCGATTAACATGAATGCGAATGAAGTCATCGCCAATCGCGCCTTGGAGCTGATGGGTAAGGAAAAAGGAGATTATCTCGCGATTAGCCCGAATACGCACGTAAATATGGCGCAATCGACGAATGATGCGTTCCCAACAGCCATTCATATTGCAACACTAGCATGTATCGAAAAGCTGCTCGTGACGATGGAACAACTTCGGGAAGCCTTTTTGAAGAAATCAGCCGAATTCGATCATGTCATCAAAATGGGTAGAACGCATCTACAAGATGGCGTTCCGATTCGCCTTGGGCAAGAGTTCGCAGCATATGCGAGAGTATTGCAGCGCGACATTCATCGGATTGGGCAGACAAGACAACATCTATATGAAGTGAACATGGGTGCAACGGCTGTAGGGACAGGGCTGAATGCTGACCCACGATATATTACACGCGTCGTCGAGACCTTGGCTTCGATCAGCGGATTCCCACTGGAAAATGCGGAAGATCTGATTGATGCAACGCAGAATACGGATGCCTATACCGAAGTATCTGCCGCGCTCAAAGTCTGTATGATCAACATGTCCAAAGTCGCCAATGATCTTCGGCTCATGGCATCAGGTCCACGCGCAGGACTTGGCGAAATTCGTCTTCCGGCCCGCCAACCGGGTTCTTCCATCATGCCAGGCAAGGTGAATCCTGTCATGTGTGAGGTCGTCAATCAGGTAGCGTTCCAAGTGATCGGTAATGACCACACGATTTGTCTTGCATCGGAAGCGGGACAACTCGAATTGAACGTGATGGAGCCTGTCCTTGTGTTCAACCTGCTGCAATCCCTTCGGATCATGAACCAAGTCTTCCAAGTCTTCCGCAAAGATTGTGTGGAAGGCATTGAAGCGAATGTGGAGCAATGCAAAGACTATGTGGATCGCAGCGTTGGGATCATTACTGCGCTTAATCCGCATCTAGGCTATGAAGCGGCTGCACGGATCGCACGACTTGCGATTGAGACCGGAAGAGCTGTGCGGGATCTGATTCTAGAGCATAACCTTCTTAGTGAAGAGGAGTTAAATATCATCTTGGATCCATTTGAAATGACGCATCCAGGCATTGCTGGCGCAGCGCTGTTAGATCGGGAATAAGATCGGATACAAGCATTCATATCGCTTTTGTGAGGAATATTACTGCCAATCATCTGTAGTTATCGTAAAATATTTCCAATCCCATTCGATGGAAAGATAGGCGGTGAGTATGGATGAATGGAAACTGCATAGGCTGTACTGATTCACGAATGATAACAGATGAGGCAATTGAGCGCATGATCAAGAGGATTGAGTGTTCGGATTCATTTAATCTAGTCGATGATGACACCTATCATCATCGACTCGCATCCTGCATGCGTTGTCAGGAATATGAGGGTAGAGAATGCAGAGTTTGCGGGTGTATTATGGTCATCATGGCGAAGTTGTTCAATACCCGTTGTCTTCACCAGCATGGCTCCAAATGGGATGAACCCGTTAAGAAATGGAATTAATAGCAGGAGCGGTCTGAAGTTGCATAAACTTCGGGCCGCTTCTTTTTGTAACAGGTTGGAGTCAATTGGAAGTTCTGCTGTGCATAAGTGCACGGTGTTCGGAAGGCGCAATGCCATGAAATTTCTTATACTGCTTGGAGAAATATAGTGGGTCTTTGAAGCCAACAGATGAAGCAATCTGATCAATCGTAAGCTTCGTGCCAAGGATGGATTGTGCACGTTCCATGCGGATTTTCGTTAGAAACTGCATGGGTGACATCCCAATGATTTGTTTGAACATTTTGGACAGATAGATGCGGTTATAACCTAATGCGTGTGACATTTGTTCAATGGACACTTGTTCTGCGTATTGATAGGTCAGCCAACGAACAGCTTGCTCTACTTGGCGTTCAATATCCGATTTGGCGTCGAGCGGTGGGATATGGCTGTAGGCTGTTTGAGACCGTCCGTAAGTTGCGAATATCAGCTTCATATAGCCTGTACTCTCCAACTCGCATAAGGGATCGCCTTGTTGCAAGGTGTTGTATAACCTACGATATAAGGGATGCATTCGTCGATGATCTACGGTATGCACGATCGGATTCTGGGGCGTGATCTGCAATTGCTGCAAGAGCGGGTCAACGCCCGTACCGAGGAAGGCCATCCAACAGTAATGCCAAGGATCTTCTTCATCCGCTTGATATTTGTACATTTCCTTTGGGAAGATGAAGAAACTATCACCTGTGCCTAATTCGTACGTTCGACCACGCAATTGAAATGTTCCACGTCCCGAAATGACGTAATGTACAAGGTAATAGTCTATAAATGTTGGCCCCATATGATGCAGAGGCTCGGTTTGCGATTCTCCGCTAAATAATGGTTCGAGCTCGCCAGGAGCCGGATATGGATTGACGACCATTCGGACGAAGGGCTCTCGATACATGGATGTCACCTCACAAAGTCTCTTACGGACAGCCTACCACAGGTCGCTGGACTTGGGAATGGTTATGCTCTATAATATACCCCGTGGGGTATTTATTATTATTATTTCGAGGTTAAGCAGAGAGGAGCTAACATGATGGGGAAGAAGATTGTTATTGTCGGTGGCGTAGCTGGAGGTGCGAGTGCAGCAGCGCGCTTGCGGAGATTAAGTGAGCAGGACGAAATCGTCATGTTCGAACGTGGGGAGCATATCTCGTTCGCCAATTGCGGACTGCCTTATTATATTGGAGATGTAATCAAGGATCGTAAGAAGTTGTTGGTTCAGACCGTTGAAGGGATGTCCGGTAAATTTAATCTGGATGTTCGTAACTATAGTGAAGTCACCGCGATTCATCGGGATCGTAAAGTTGTGGAAGTGCGTCATGTCGTAACGGGTGAGACATATGAAGAGGCATATGACCTCCTTATCTTATCGCCTGGAGCGAAGCCGATCCGTCCGCAGATCCCAGGGATTGAGGAAGCAGAAGTTTCCTTATTCACGCTTCGTAACATTCCCGATACGGATCGCATCAAATCCTATGTTGATCAAGCGCAGCCGAAGCATGCGGTTGTTATTGGCGGCGGGTTCATCGGGGTGGAGATGGCGGAGAATCTGCGGGAACGCGGTCTTGAAGTGGCATTGGTTGAAATGCAGAATCAGGTCATGGCACCGCTGGATGTGGAGATGGCCGCAATTGTTCAGCAGCATATGACGGCGAAAGGGATCGAGCTTATTCTGGAAGACGGTGTTGCTGCATTTGAAGCACATGGGAAGACGATTCAATTAACGAGCGGCAGAAGAATAAACACCGATATGATCATCCTTGCGATTGGCGTTCAGCCGGAGAATCAGCTTGCCAAAGACGCAGGACTTGATTTAGGGGTTCAAGGGGCTATTCAAGTGAATCCATCCATGCAGACGAGTGATCCGACTGTTTATGCAATCGGGGATGCGGTCGAGGTGAACGATTACATTCATGGCTTCAAGACGATGGTGCCGCTCGCCTGGGGTGCGAATCGTCAAGGCCGATTAGTCGCTGACCATATTAACGGCAAGAAGGTTGCCTACGCCGGGGCATTAGGTACAGCGATCGTGAAAGTATTCGATCTCACGGCTGCCGTGACAGGCAGCAATGAAAAGACGCTGAGCAAGTTAGGTATCGATTATGAAGTGATTCATGTCCATCCGAGCTCTCATGCCGGTTATTACCCAGGCGCTTCACCGATTTCCTTGAAACTGGTGTTCAATAAGGAGACAGGGCAGATCTATGGCGCTCAAGCTGTAGGAGCCGATGGGGTAGACAAACGAATCGATGTCATTGCCACGGCGATCAAGGGTGGCTTGACGGTTCTCGATTTGCCAGATCTGGAACTGAGCTATGCACCACCGTTCTCATCGGCGAAGGATCCTGTTAATATGGCAGGTTACGTCGCTTCTAACATCGTTGATGGACTCGTAGAAACCGTACAGTGGCATGAGATCGATGAGATTATCGCGCAAGGCGGGCTCGTTATTGACGTTCGAGAACCAATCGAGCGGGAAGCGGGCTTCATTCCGGGATCAATCAACATTCCACTTGGTGAGCTGCGCAATCGAATGCAGGACATTCCTGCGGATCAGACCGTGTACGTCTCATGTCAGGTTGGACTGCGAGGTTATCTCGGAGCACGGATTCTGAGTGAACATGGGCGCCAAGTGAAGAATGTGGATGGTGGGTACAAAACCTATGGCGTGATTCGGAGGGAACAAGCGGATATGGAGAAGCGAAAACAGAAGCGTGAGGTAGACGCAGAGGTGGTATCGACTGTGGCTGCAGCTGAGGAGACGGTGCAATCGGTTGTGACGCAGCCCCGCACCATTCAGGTAACGGTAGATGCTTGCGGCTTGCAGTGTCCGGGTCCGATTCTACAGGTATATCAGACAATCAGTCATATGAAGGATGGCGAGATTGCTGAAGTTACTGCGACCGATCCAGGGTTCTCGAGCGATATCGCATCATGGTGTGAGAAGACAGGCAATACGTTGCTGGAATCATCCTTCGAGAATAAAGTCTGTCGTGTGTTGATTCAGAAAGGCAGTGTGAACAACGCAGTGGAATCACAATCTAGTACTGTCAAAAATGGTGCGACACTGGTCGTATTCAGCGGAGATTTGGACAAGACGATCGCATCGTTCATCATCGCGACGGGCGCGGCTGCCATGGGGAAACCGGTGACGATGTTCTTCACATTCTGGGGACTGAATGTGCTGCGGAAGTCTGGGCCAAGCGATACGACGGTAGATAAGGACCTGATGGAGAAAATGTTCGGAATGATGATGCCTAAAGGACCGAAGGCGCTGCCGTTATCGAAGATGAACATGGGCGGCATGGGTGCTAAAATGATTCAATATGCGATGGACCGCAAAAATGTCGACTCGCTGGAAACGCTAATGAAGAATGCTGTAGATGTTGGCGTTAAGCTCGTAGCGTGCACGATGAGTATGGACATTATGGGGATCAAGGCAGAAGAATTAATCGATGGTGTAGAATACGGCGGCGTTGCAACCTACCTTGGCGATGCGGAAGATGCAGGCTTGAATTTATTTATTTAGACAAGAGGGGTGTCGGAAAATGGAATATACGGATCAGATGCGCAATCGATTGCGAAGAATTGAGGGACAGGTGCAAGGTGTGCTTCGCATGATGGAGAATGAAAAAGATTGCCGTGATGTCATTACGCAGCTCTCGGCCATTCGTACCGCGGTGGACCGCACGATAGGTCTTGTCGTCGGAACGAATCTAGCGGAGTGTGTGAAGGAAGAGCTGGGCAAAGGGAATAACCCGGATGAGGTTATACAGGAAGCGGTTCAGCTGCTTGTTAAGAGTAGATAATCTATAAAATATTGCATTTCTCCATATTCATGTTGTTTCCTTCCATAGTGCCAAGAACTTGGGCTGAGTATAGTTAATACAAGAGGCCCAAGTGGTTGAGGGGACCTGACTGATGAACCTGATGGAGGCGGAAACAGATGTCTAAGATTACATTTCTCGGTGCGGGAAGTACAGTATTTGCCAAAAATGTCCTAGGCGATAGCATGATGACCCCAGCGCTTCAAGGATTCGAAATTGCCTTGTTCGATATTGATTTGGAGCGTCTAAGAGATTCGGAGAAAATGCTGAATAATCTCAAAAATACGCTCGGAAGCACGTGCCGAATTGTGGCTTATACCGATCGCAAAGAAGCGCTGCGCGGTGCAAAGTATGTTGCAAATGCAATTCAAGTGGGTGGATATGACCCTTGTACGATTACGGATTTCGAAATTCCGAAAAAATACGGTTTGCGCCAGACGATTGCCGATACAGTTGGGATTGGCGGGATCTTCCGGAACTTGCGTACCATTCCGGTTATGCTCGATTTTGCAAGAGATATGCAAGAGGTATGTCCTGATGCGTTGTTCATGAACTATACGAACCCAATGGCTGTACTTACGAATGTTATGAATACGTACGGGGGTATTAAGACGGTAGGTCTATGCCACAGCGTTCAAGCATGCGTACCAGGCTTGTTCCATGATTTAGGCCTGGAACCGCAGGGTGTTAAGTACCAAATCGCGGGCATTAACCATATGGCATGGCTGCTGAACGTAACGAAGGATGGAGAGGATTTGTACCCAGAGATCAAGCGCCTTGCAGCACTTAAGCAGCAAGAGAGCCATCATGATAAGGTTCGTTACGAAATGATGCTGAAATTCGGTTACTATATCACGGAATCTTCGGAGCATAATGCGGAGTACCATCCGTACTTCATTAAACGCAATTACCCAGAGCTGATTGAGCGCTTCAACATTCCATTAGATGAATATCCGCGCCGTTGTATTGAGCAAATTGAAGGCTGGAAGAGAATGCGCGAATCGCTGGTGAATAACAACGATCTAACGCATAAGCGTACGCATGAATATGCGTCACACATCATGGAAGCAATTGAGACAGATAAGCCGTTCCGGATCGGTGGTAACGTGATGAATACGGGATTGATTACGAACTTGCCGCGTGAAGCTTGTGTCGAAGTGCCGTGTCTTGTGGATCGTAACGGGGTAACGCCAACGTATGTCGGGAATCTTCCACCGCAATGTGCGGCATTGAACCGTACGAATATCAATACGCAGCTCCTGACGATCGAAGCTGCAATGACGGGCCGCAAAGAGCACATCTACCACGCCGCAATGCTAGATCCGCATACAGCTGCAGAGCTGTCGATGGATGATATCATCGCGATGTGTGATGAACTGATTGAGGCCCATGGAGATTACCTACCTAAATTTATTTAATGGATTGAAGTGCCTGTTTAAGAATATTGGCCGAGTGGTGCAGCTTCTGAAGCTCATCCTCGGCTAATTTTAGTTCGACCACTTCTCTTACGCCTGAACGGTTAACAACAGCAGGCACACCGAGGTATACGTCATTTAGCCCATATTGTCCTGTTAGCAGCGTCGACACGGAGAGCACCGCATTCTCGTTCCACAGAATAGCCTTGGTTAATCGGGCGAGCCCCATGGCGATACCGTAGTAAGTTGCGCCCTTGCGCTCAATAATTTGGTATGCAGCATCGCGAACATTAATGAAGATTTCATCCAGCTTCTCCTGCGATGGATACCCTTGCTTCTGCTGATAATCACGCAGTGATCGGCCCCCGATATTCGTGTTGCTCCAAATCGGTAATTCAGTATCCCCATGCTCACCCATGACATAAGCATGCACGCTTCGCGGGTCAATATCGAATTCTTGTCCGAGCAAGAAGCGAAGACGCGCCGTATCGAGGATTGTACCTGAACCGAATACACGGCCCGCAGGCAATCCAGAGTACTTCTGCGTGACATAGGTTAAGACATCGACAGGATTCGTTGCGACGAGGAAGATCCCTTGGAATCCGCTCTTCATGACTCCATCGACAATGCCTTTGAAGATCGAAGCATTCTTATTGATCAAATCTAGCCGCGTTTCGCCAGGTGCTTGGTTCGCTCCTGCCGTAATGACCACGAGATCGGCTGTTGCGCAATCCTCATAATCGCCCGCCCATATTTTCATATAAGGTGCAAATGGAATGCCGTGGTTCAGGTCCATTGCATCCCCTTCCGCTTTAAATTCATTCTTATCAATAATGACAAGTTCAGTCGTAATGCCTTGGTTTAATAGTGCGAAAGCATAGCTTGCACCGACGAATCCGGAGCCAATTAAGGCGACGCGTGTAACACGTTGTTGATGTTCATTCATGAAAAACACTCCCATTTTCAAAAAAATTGTAGCTTATTACTCGGTATGTAAGATGATATAGGTCCTCATACAGTGTACCCTCTAAACAAAGATATGTATGCAATAACGATGGCCATTTTATGAAAATATTGGGTTTAACCGCTTACATCTTGAATATATAACGATAAGGCCATTGAATGGAGGAGGGTAACCGATGAAGCTGCATGTGACAACATCTGCTGTGGAATGTTTTCAGAAGGAATGGGGCTTTGCTCGTGGGGATGTCGTTCGTATTTTTGTCCGTTGTTGCGGAATGAGTGAGGATGGGCCTTATTGGCTGGGGATCCAGCATGATCGTCCAATGTTCATCGGGTTGATGGCTATCGAAAATCATATTACGTTCTACATGGAAGAGCAGGATGTATGGTTCCTCGAAGGCCATAACCTAACGATTGATTGCGAAGGGGAGGAGATCAAGTTCTTCATGCCGTCAGCATAGTGCAAACGCCGAAATCCTCCCTCATCAGTGGGTCGGATTTCGGCGTTTCTTGTTGGGTCAGCAACGGCTAATCAGCATTAGGCTTGGAATAAACTCTTGTAGATGCCGTAGCCTTCTTCCTCCAGGCGATCGACAGGAACAAACCTAAGGGCAGCGGAGTTGATGCAATATCGTAGACCATTCTCCCCAGGTCCGTCGTTGAACACATGGCCAAGATGCGAATCGGCCTCTTTGCTTCGGACCTCCGTACGGATCATGAGATGGCTCATATCGACTTTCTCGACGACTTGATGGGCTCGTAGCGGCTTCGTGAAGCTCGGCCATCCGCATCCAGAATCGAATTTGTCTAGCGAACTGAATAGCGGCTCGCCGGAGACGATGTCGACATAGATCCCTTCGCCATGATGATCCCAGAATTCATTGCGGAACGGTGGTTCTGTTCCGTTGTTTTGTGTTACTTCATATTGGATTGGCGTAAGCTTGGTATGAAGTTCATCCTTGTTTATCGCCTTCCCCCAATGCGCTGCGATGAAGGCGTCGCGTCCAGATCCTGTACGGTAACGCTTATAATGAGATGGATTCGTTCGATAGTAGCCTTGATGATAATCTTCTGCTGCATAGAATGGAGCTGCAGGTAGAATCTCGGTGGCAATGGGCTTATCGAAACGTCCGCTCGCTGCGAGAGCTTGCTTCGATGCTTCGGCTTGCTCACGCTGCTCCTCCGAATGGAAGAAGATGGCGGTCCGGTAAGAAGATCCGCGGTCATAGAACTGTCCGCCAGCATCGGTTGGGTCGATCTGCTGCCAGAAGAGTTCGAGCAGCCTCGTGTATGGGAAGATTGCAGGGTCGAACGTAATTTGGACGGCTTCGTAATGACCAGTCGTCTCGGAACAGACTTCCTTATACGTTGGGTTCTCGGTAAGTCCGCCTGTGTATCCAGATACGACTTGATGGATTCCTGGCATTTCATCAAAGGGGGATACCATACACCAGAAGCATCCACCGGCAAAGGTCGCTAACGCTTGATTCGTTGCAGATGACATGGTTGTTTTCACTCCGTTTCTAAGTGGGTTACTGTGATCTTTATCATAATTGATGTGGCGGTCCGTTACAAATCGGACAGCGTAAACCTTAAAGCTGCCTTAAGGAAAGCAAGTGGTTTTTTATCTGAGTTTAAGGTTCGGAGAAAGGTGTTCTGGTATAGTTTGTGGAAAGTATACTCATACCATGAAAGTTGAAAGGGAGTTATGACGTGGATAATAAAGAAAAGAAGAATCTTACGGAAGTGGAGGTAGCTGCATCAGCAGCTTCAGAGGGGGCAGAGAACACGCCATCGAGCGATGAAGCTGAGGTTATTGCTGGACAAGCCCATTCCGAGGCTGAGCATACAACAGAACAAGAACACGAATTGGAGTCGGTACAACAAGTGACAGCGCAAGAAGAGGAGCCTGCATTGGAGCAAGTCGCTGCAGCGGTAGCCCCGGCAGATCAGAATGCCATAGCAACGGTACCAGCGGCATCAAGAAGGAATATGACGCCGGTCTGGATGGTGATCTCGGCTGTTCTACTGATCGGTCTTGTATTCGTGACCTTGAAGCCGCCTTTAGACAAAGGGAAAGAAGTCGTTGCCTCCGTTAATGGCACGGACATTACAAGAGATAAGCTCTATGACGCCATGCTTGAAGCGGGTGGCACGAATACAATTAATAGTTTGATCATGTACGAGGTGGTCGACCAAGAGGCGAAGAAAACGAATATTACAGTCTCCGAAGCAGATCTTGACAAAGAAGTAGACAATATTAAGAAATCCGCTGGCAGTGATGAAGGCTTCAATCAAATGCTGGCGCAGTATAACTTAACAGTCGAAGCGCTGCGCAAAGAAATGATACCGCAAGTGCAATTAACGAAGCTTCTTACACCGAAGGTCAATGTAACGGATCAGGAGATCAAAGATTTCTACGAAGCGAATAAAGCTTCGATGTCCACGCCAGAGCAAGTTCGTGCTTCCCATATTCTTGTGAAGACGAAGGAAGAGGCGGATGCCATTGAGAAGGAATTGAAGGGCGGGGCAGATTTTGCAGCTCTTGCAAAAGAGAAATCAACAGATACCGGTTCGAAGGTAAATGGTGGCGATCTGAACTTCTTCGGCAAAGGCCAAATGGTGCCTGAATTTGAAGAGGCAGCTTTCAAGATGAAAGTGGGCGAGGTCAGCGAACCTATCAAGTCGCAATTTGGCTACCATATTATTAAACTAACGGATAAAAAAGAAGCGGTTAACCCTACGCTGGACGATAAAAAAGTAGAGATTAAAGAACAATTGACAAAGCAGAAAATTTCGGAAATGTCGAATGAATACATTCAAGGCTTGCGCGATAAAGCGAAAATCACGAATACACTCGACAAAACGGCTCCAAAAGAGACAGGTACAACACCAGCTAAATAAGGAAATTACGATTAGAGCATCCCGTGCTGCCTTAGGGTAGGGGGATGCTCTCTTCGTATATAACAAAGTGCAGAAATGTCTGAAGGAGGAGAATAAATATGTACTGCTCGTGCGATGGGAGACACTTGAGGATCATACGATAGGATTCCGGGGATCAGAAGAATATTTGGCATGGAAAGCCTTATTGCATCATTACTATGACCCCTTCCCTGTCGTTGAACATTTTGTCTCTGTGGTTTCTGGTACATAAAATTGTGCAAAAAACAATACATTTTGTCAGAACATATGATCTTATCACTGGTGGTAAAAAGTGGTACAATGAGGGCGTATAGACTCTTGGTGGCTACGATGTTTACGACTAGATCATCTTCGACTCACAGTCCACCACGAGAATGCTTCGATGGTGGGTTGTGTTGTGTACATTGGAGGGGAAATGATGCTGCAACAACTATTGATCGTCTCGCTGCTCACGATGATAATTCATACCTCGGAAACGTTATCTTATGCTGTACGATTTGCGGGTGTTCGAACAGGAAAGCTAGCAGTATCGCTAACCCTATCGGGTATGATTGTGCTCGTCGCCCGAACCTCCAACATGCTGCAAGGCGTTATGGTCGGGAAGATGATAGACTATGCCAAGCTCAACGCAGGATTCCCTCTTGAGAAATATTTCCGTCTGATTATCGGTTCGGCGTCGATTGGCACGGTGCTCGCCATGCTGTTATTTCCTTCTGTCGTATTTCTTGCAGGTCGTATGATATCACACTTAGAGGTGTCAGGTTCGATTCCGAAGCTGCTCACGAGTGTATCGCTGGATAAGCTGAAGCATGCCCGGACCCATCTTCGCAGACCCACATTGAAAATGCTGAGAGCCTTGCGAATCTATAATGTTCCCAAAAGGCTGCTCCTATTGAACAGTGTCGTTACGTCGATCTATACCGTTGGGGTGTTAGCTGCGTTATATGCCTCTTTCGTGGCAGTATCTGGTATCGCTGCATCGCAGTCCTCGGGACTGATTAATGGGATTGCGACGATCATTATGACCGTGCTAATTGATCCGCAGATTGCGCTCATGACCGATCGAGCACTTCGTAATGAAGCAGATCAGGATCGGCTTGGCAAGGTGTATGGACTCATGATGATGTCTCGTTTTGTGGGTACATTGCTGGGGCAAGTGATCTTCATGCCTGCTGTCGTATGGATCGAATGGATGACGGCACGGATCTGACTATTTTAAGAGGAAGAAAGTGAGGCAGAGGAAATGGAGAATTCCGTATGGATCAAGCAAGCAGGGGTAGAGGATGTCCCTTATTTAGCTCTATTATTTAATCAATACCGGATGTTCTACGGTCAGTCGTCAGATTTGGATGGCGCAGCAACCTTTCTAGAGGAGCGGATTACGCACAAGGAATCTACGGCATTCATCGCGTATTCATCACCAGAAGATCGCCGTGGTCTTGGCTTCGTTCAGTTATATCCTTCGTTCTCTTCCGTTTCCATGCAGCGATTGTGGATCTTGAACGATCTCTTCGTAACGTCTGAAGCAAGGAAGCAGCGTGTTGGACGTCAACTCATGGATATGGCCTATCGCTTTGCACTTGAATCAAGCGCGAAAGGACTGACCTTGTCCACTGCGCATGACAATAAGATAGCCCAGCGCCTCTATGAATCACTTGGATATGAACGAGATGAACATTACTATACATATGAGCTTTATTTCAAGGGCTAGCGCGCTATTAGGGAGAAGTTGTTCCATGGCGCCATGTTAAGGTCTTATGATTCATATTTTATCAGCTCGTGTAATCGTATATAATGGGGGTTCGAAGAAGTTTCGTAATCTACCTATACTGGAGTGAATGATCATGTTAGAACACATCAAACATCGACTTAATGAGGAAGAAATTCGTGAACTGATTGGTTACTCCGTTTTCCCTGATCCCGACCGGATAGAGCAAGCGGTTGCACGCTATCAGCAAGAGGATCAGTTGCAGTTGTACGGCGCGGTTGAAGAAGATGAAGTAATAGGGATTGTCGGTTTTTCGATGGATGAAGATCAAAATCTCATCTTGCAGCATATTGCGGTTCGACCTGAGAATCGGGAACAGGGTTACGGACGCAGCATCATGCTGGAGTTGATTGGTCTTACGAATCCGAAGTCGATTGTTTCTGAGACGGATGAAAGTGCAGCAGATTTCTATCGTAATATTGGTTTTACTGTATTTAGTCTGGGAGAGAAGTATCCTGGAGTAGAGCGGTTCCGCTGTGAGTATATAACGGAAGAAGATTAGTACAGGGGTAATGAACATGGAAGCAGCTTGGGCATAGAAATCCTTTCTCCATCCAGATTCGGGCGAAGTGAAACTTGCGACGAACTTAGGAATATATGTGCATGGCACGGCAAGCATCACACCGCCCACATTACGACTTTGCGAGAGCGTATGGGCTGGTCTTAGTGTTACGATTTACGAGTGACCAGATGATGGTCTTGGGCGAGCGAAGATTGGGTACCGAGCAGACAGATGGACACCAACACAACAAGAGATACGCGAAGCTTGGAAGCGAAAATTCTCATTGTTCTAACCTCCTGTAACAGGTTTGGATGAACCATGCATGCTTGGGAATCGTTCTGCGACTCAATTAGGACCGGCATTAAGACATGTGCAGGAATATCGTGTGCTTTGGGGTAAATATCCCCGTATCATGACTGTATCAGATAAGGCTTTTCTTATACAACAGGCAGAGGCAAGAAATTAGGAATTTCATCCTACAAGTGAGCAATAAGGGCAGTTTTCTGGCGTTTGACGCATCCAAGAAAACTGTCTTTTTTTCCAAATAAATACACATTTGATTTTTGTTTTGGATTATAATAAATGCACTTAACAGGCATAGGTGGTGGCTTGAATGAATTGGGAACAGCAGCTGACGCAATGGATTTCGCAGGACCAGGATATGATCGATGCCCTTCGCCTTGTCCGGGCGCTCAAAATGAATGAAGGTGCGATCGCAGCTGGGTTCATTCGCAATTACGTCTGGGATCGGCTTCATGGATTTGGTGCGCGTACACCGCTCAATGACGTGGATGTCATTTATTATGATGCAAGTTCGAAGTCAGAGGAGCGGGATCGAAGATTCGAGAAGGACCTCATGAAGCAGATGTCGCAATATCAATGGTCTGTGAAGAACCAGGCGCGCATGCATCTACGCAATCATCACGCGCCATATCACTCGATCGCAGACGCGATGCTGCGGTGGCCTGAGACGGCTACGGCTGTCGCGGTTCGTATCAATGACCAAGATCGGATTGAGATTGTTGCTCCTCACGGACTGGATGATTTATTTCAATTATTGGTACGGCGTGGACCCTATTTTGAAGATGTGGAGTATTTCCTACAGCGTGTTGAGTCGAAAAATTGGCGTTACTTATGGCCGAAGTTAGAAGTGATAACGCATGTAAGAGATGAGGATACGACATCGAAGACGATCCATATTCGACAACTTCAAAAGACAGACGTCGAAGCCTTTACAGATCTACGTCTCGAAGGATTACGCCTCTATCCGGAATACTTCGGCGAAAGTCTGGAAGAGGCGATGAAAAACCCAATGGAAAAAATCCGATCGAAAATCGTGAGTACTTCAGATCGATTCGTGCTTGGTGCGTGGACGGAAGAGCAAGAATTGGTAGGAGTGATCGGATTTTACCGGGAATCCGGTGTGAAGTTCCGTCACAAAGGCGTAATCTGGGGCATGTATGTGACACCTTCCGAGCAAGGTCATGGCATTGGAAGAACATTACTGCAGCAGGCCATTGTACATGCACGTAACATTGTCGGACTGGAGCAATTGAACTTATCGATTGTTACAACCAATCAGACGGCAAGACGTCTCTATGAGCAAGCAGGGTTTCAGGTGTACGGTCAAGAGGCGCGTGCGATGCGATGGAACGACCTGTATTGGAATGAAGACTATATGTGTTTGCAATTATAAGAATTTAGAGATTGTGGATGGAGGGGAAGTCATTGATTAGAGCAGTGGTGTTTGATTTTGATGGATTAACTTTGGATACGGAAACCCCGTGGTACGAATCGCTTCAGCAGGTGAATGCGAAGTATGGTATTTCATTTCCAGAAGAATTGTTCAACAATGCGATCGGAGCTAGTCATGAGGCTTTCAATCCTTACCGTTACTTGGCTGATCAACTGCAAGGACAACCGGATGAAAGGGAGCTGCGAACAGAAGTACACGAATTATTCTTATCCAAAATGGAGAAGCAGAAGCTTCGCGAAGGTGTCCTGGATTACCTGATCGTGGCTAAGCGTGCGGGTCTCAAGATCGGTCTTGCATCGAGTTCACCACGGGCATGGGTAGAGAGTTACTTGAAGAAATATGAGATTTACGACTACTATGAATGCATCTGTACCGCTGACGACGTCGAACAAGTGAAGCCAGATCCTGCATTATATCGCCTTGCCTTGAAGCAGCTAGGGGTTGAGGGACATGAAGCGATCGCCTTCGAAGATTCAGTCAATGGGTTAACGGCTGCCAAAGCCGCGGGATTATACGGCGTAGCTGTTCCCAATGCACTAACCCATCGTTTGTCGTTTACAATCCAGGACGTGATGCTCATGTCGATGGCGGATCTACCGCTTGAGGTACTGATTCAGCGAATTGAGGAACTCGATCGCGACAGACAGCAAGTCATAAGTGGAGGTGCTGCTGATGCTGAGCATGGAAGAATTATTTAGGAACTTGCCACGGTTGGAGACAGAACGGTTGATCCTTCGCAAAATGCGGAGAAGCGATGCGCGGGATTTATTCGCTTATGCCTCCAATGCAGAAATGACACGTTATACGATGTGGAATACCCACCGAACGCTGCGTGATTCGGAGCTTTTTCTTGATGCGATTGAACAACGCTACCGGGAGGGGCAGGTGACGAACTGGGGGATCGAATATAAACCCAATGGCAAATTCATTGGGACGTGTGGATTCGTCAACTGGGCGCCGGAACATCAACGAGCAGAGATTGGTTATGCATTATCGGAAGAATACTGGAATCAAGGGATTATGAGTGAGGCTGCGCGTGCGGTCCTTCAATTCGGATTTCAGAAAATGGATTTGAACCGTCTAGAAGCACGCTGTAATCTGGAGAATATGGGTTCGGAGCGGGTGATGCAGAAGATTGGAATGATCTACGAAGGTGTGATTCGTGAGCAGCTCTTCATCCAAGGTCGGTTCGAGAGCGTCAAGCTGTACTCGATTCTGCGTAACGAGGTCCCTGTCGTAATTGGAAGTAACTAGAAACCCACTCCGAAAGATCGTATAATTAAGTTGTATAAGGAACATATTTCGATAAGGGAGAGATGGAAATGTATGATGTAATTATTATTGGCGGCGGTACGGCAGGCGGAAGTGCAGCGATTTTCGCAGCAAAAGCAGGGAAATCTACGTTGATTATTGATAGCAATCAGAGTATGACGAAGCGTGCATGGATGCTGAACCATTACGGCATTAAGGAAATATCAGGACCAGATCTCATTGCCCAAGGCCTTGAGCAGGCTGCAAGCTTTGGCGCGGAATATGTGGAAGCGAAAGTAACGAATGTGACAACGACAGAAGAAGGGATTCAAGTACATACCGATGGCGATGACTATACGGGTAAGCATGTTCTGCTTGCAACAGGCGCGTTGACAGACCTCGCGAATCATATCGGTCTTGAATTAAAAGAAGGCCGTGAGCCGCGTATTAAGACAGTTATAGCGGTAGATGCTGACGGACGGACGAGCCAAGCGAACATTTGGGCAGCGGGTACGGTAGCAGGTACAAGTGTCCATACGATTATTACATCGGGTGACGGCGCTAAGGTTGCGATTAACATTATTAGTGAATTGAACGACGAACGTTATGTGGATCACGATGTCTTGAAATCTTAAATCCTATGAATCGATTGCGAGATTAGGAAAATTCCTAGTATTGAACTCGTGTCATGATGTCAGTATAATGAGACGGATACGTAGTACATCATGATGACGGGAGAATCACGAATCTATGACGATCAAAATCATTACAGATGGCAGCTCAGATCTTACACAGGAGCTCTCAGAACAGTACAACATTTCATTAGTACCGCTGTGCGTCCAATTTGGACATGAACAGTTCAAATCCAATATGGACTCAGAATTGTTCTATGCCAAGATGCAAGCGTCCGAAGAGCTTCCGAAGACATCGAGTCCTTCGCCGATGGCGTTTCTAACCCAATTTAAGGCGGCGGATCCGAAACAGCCCATTCTTGTATTGACGTTATCTTCCGTCTTAAGTAGTACTTATCAGCATGCATTAATGGCGAAAGAAATGTATCGTGATGAAGGCTTCACAGGTGAATTGGAAGTGATCGATGTGAAGACGACATCCATGGGTCTCGGATTAATTGCGATTCGCGCGTCCGAATGGGCACATACGATGGCATTTGAGGCGCTGCTTACACGAATTCAAGCACTTATTACATCCTCGCATACTTTATTTACTTTAGATACATTGGAAAATGTCATTCGCGGGGGGCGTATGAGCCGCCTGGCAGGGAAGGTTGCTTCGGTTCTGAATATAAAACTGCTGATGCAGGCGAGTGAAGAGGGAGCGGTCGAGGTCGTAGAGAAACTTCGCGGGACGCAAAAAACAATGAAGCATTTGATGGAAAAGGTTGGGGAAACTTGGCATCATGCCGATAAATCCTGGATTGCATGCGCCCATTCGAATTGTGAAGAGCGGGCCAAAGCCTTCATGAAGGATTTGGTGAGCAAATATCCATTCGATAAAGTGATTATTACGAATATGGGCCCAATCATCGGAACGTATGCGGGTGAAGGCGGTATTCTCGTAAGTTATTCTTCATAGTGCATTGATCTAACATGCGGAGATCTATCCGCATGTTTTTTATTTCATTCGGAACTAAGCTTTCTCCATTTCCCACTGTGAAACATGTTGCACGGGGCATGGGGGGTTGTTATGATAAAGGAATAAGGTATGAATCGGTTGAAAAATCGAAATAAATAGAATGAGCAATGCAAGATGGAATGAGGTTGTGTCGATGGATAAGAAGGAATTGCAAGTTCGTAATATAGATGCATTCGAGAAGTCGAGTGCCACCTTGGACAATCGAATAATGAAGAATACTCTAGCGGAACAGCAGAAGAATCTGATTCTATCCGTGATTTTATCTTTGCCTCTCTTATGGGTGATGATCTCACGTTTTGCTTGGATGACGAACATGTATGTTCCTTCGTTCTTACTTAATCCGTGGGTACAATTTCTTCTTGCGACCCCGGTACAGTTCTGGATTGGCCGTTCCTTCTATGTGGGCGCTTGTCAAGCACTGCGACGTGGGATTGCGAATCTAGATGTACTCGTCGTGTTAAGTACGACATCCGCATACGTTTACAGCCTAGTTGCCATGGTCAAATGGACGAACCAATATTCCCATATGCCAGGCGTCTATTTTGAGACAAGTGCTCTATTGATTACGTTGGTACTCATTGGTAAGCTGCTCGAGTCTCTAGCGAAAGGGCAGACTTCTGCGGCAGTGAAGGCCTTGATGCGTTTAAGACCTCATTCAGCGACGATTATGCGGGACGGTCAGCCCGTCAATGTTACGATTGAAGATGTCCAAGTGAATGATATTCTGCTCGTTCAACCGAAAGAACAGATTCCTGTAGATGGTACGATTGTGGAAGGCGCATCGTTCATCGATGAATCAATGTTAACTGGAGAAAAGAGCCTTGTCTCCAAAAAAAGTGGTGATCGTGTCTTTGGTGCAACGATTAATGATAAATCGAGCTTCTATCTGAGAGCAGATCGAATCGGTGGACAGACCGTACTGTCCCGCATGATTAAAGTGGTGGAGGAGGCGCAGCAATCGAAAGCGCCGATTCAGCGGGTTGCGGATTCTGTTGCGAGTGTATTCGTGCCTATTGTGGTTATGATTGCTATCATCACGTTTGGTTTATGGTATATGGTCTTCCAGGCCGGAAATCTTGCTGCTGCGCTTGAAGCGGGAATATCGGTATTGGTTATTGCTTGTCCTTGTGCACTTGGTCTGGCTACCCCTGCATCCATTATGGTTGGCTCTGGTCGTGCAGCGGAAGTTGGTGTTCTATTCAAGGGCGGCGAGTTCCTCGAATCCACGCATGAAGTAGACACGATCGTGTTAGATAAGCGGGGGACGATTACGAAGGGACTTCCTACGCTGACAGAGGTAGCGCTCGAGCCTAATCTTGATCAAATTCAAAGCGGACTGAATGCGGAAATGCTGCTGCGTTGGATTGGGCTTGCTGAACGCAGTTCTGCTCATCCGATTGCTGCTGCTATCGTTCGAGGGATCGAAGAACGAGGTATAAGCCTCGCAGATGATACGATTACGATAGAATATCTCGAGTCTTATGCAGGTTATGGGATACGTGCTGTTGTCGATGGGCATGACCTTGTGATCGGTACCAGAAGATTGCTCAGTCAATATCATATTGGCTTCAGTGTCGCAGAGCCTAAGCTGGCTGCACTAGAATCAACGGGCAGAACAGCAATACTCGCAGCGGTTGACGGAACTTATGTAGGTACACTTATGGTATCGGATGAGGTGAAAGAAACGACGGCGTCTGCCATTGCACGATTGAAGCAAATGGGGATTGAAGTGGTCCTCATGACAGGAGATCACCGTCGGACGGCGAACGCCATTGCGCATGAGGTTGGGATTGTTCATGTCCTTGCGGAAGTGCATCCCGATGAGAAAGCAGAAGCCATTCGAACGTTACAGACGGAAGGACATCAGGTCGCTATGGTAGGTGACGTATCGAATAATGGAGCTGCACTAGCCGCTTCAGATATTGGTATTTCGATTGGACCGAGCTTGGATGTGGCGATGGATGCAGGGGATGTCACCATTATGCGAGAAGATTTGAACTCGATTGCAGATGCCATACAGATTAGCAATAAGACGATGAACAATATGAAATTGAATCTGTTCTTAGCGCTCGTGTATAATACGATTGCGATTCCTATTGCGGCTTTCGGCTTGCTAGAGCCTTGGATTGTTGGAGCAGCTATGGCGCTAAGTTCTATATCGGTTGTGTTGAATGCTTTACGATTACAGAAGGCGAAATGGTAGTAATTCCTTGATTTGGGACTTTTGAACGAGTGATATCATTTTGTAATCGCTTTGATACCCTTTTTCGTACAAACTGTATCATAATAGAATCGTTAGATTATGTGCGGAAAGAGAGTGTCGACGATGAATTCAAAGAAACTAATCCTCGGAATTTACGCATTGATGTTAAGTTTATTCATCATATCGTGTTCTACAACAGATCATCTCGATTCTGAAGCCCAGGTACTAAAGAGTACGCAGGTGAACACGGTTCCCACGATTGCTATTGGTATTAATGGTGGGAATATCGTTCCGAATCTTACGAAATCCATTTTAAGTAAGTATAAAGAAGGGATCACATTGCGGCAGCTTCTTGAGGGCAGTGGTGTCATCAAATTAACTGCAGATGGTAAAGATATCGTATCTGTGAACGAAGTCGCCTTGGATTCGCGGCTCCATTGGGGAATTCTACTCAATGGTAACCCGCTGACAAGCGGAAAACGGATGGATATGGTCATCAAAGAAGACGATATTCTAGAGATCGTAGTGAAAGAAACGAAAACGAAATAAATCACGTTGATTTTCATACACTTTTCACATCATTTTTCGATAATCCTCACATGATTGGGCGCTAATATTAGGTTATACCCAATCGAGAGGAGAGTTACAAAATGATTAATTTGAAAAAAACCGTTGTAACATTTTTGACAGCTGCACTGATGGTGGTTAGCGCTAGTACAGCAGCCTTTGCTGCAGATGCACCAACGACAGCGAAGAAAGTAGATACGAAGGCAGCAGCAAAGGTAGAGACAAAAACGGCAGCAACGAAAGCTGTGAAGGTTACTAAACCAGCACCTGCTCCTAAAAAAGCTAAAACGGTGAAAGTCGTTAAAAAAGCCGTTAAATCGAAACATAAAGCTGCGAAGCTTAAAAAACATGTATCAAAACATAAAAAACATCATCACAAAGCCATTAAAAAAGCAAAAAAAACAACGGCAAAAACAACGACAAACGCAAAAACAACGACGAGTAGCAAGAAGTAAGCAATTGATCCATAAAGGCGGGAGGACGGAGTCTTCCTGTCTTTCTTGCTTTCTGCTAGAGTGAAGGGAAAGTAGACGAAGGGGGGAGCATGTGGTGTCACATATATTTGTTGTTGATGACGATCCGAATATTTTACAACTCATTTCAGAGTATCTGCGTAAGGATGGGTTTCAAGTGACATCCTTCCCTGATGGTCACGAACTTGTGGACCGAATTCGTTCAGAGGCGCCGGACTGTCTGATTCTAGATATTATGATGCCAGGCGTGAATGGATTGTCACTTCTTACAACGATTCGTACATTCACAGAGATGCCGATTATTATGATTTCAGCACGCGGGGAGGAAGAGGACCGGATCATTGGTCTGGAGCTGGGGTGTAATGATTTCCTTCGTAAGCCGTTTCATCCCCGTGAACTTGTTGGGCGTGTGAAAGGTATGCTGCGTCTCGTTCAAATGCATAAATCTGTGGACGCATCGACGTCAGAACATGGAACGTATTTAACGGTTGGGAATATGAAAGTCAGTGAGGAGCTTCGCCGTGTCGAGGTGGAGGGGATGGAGATATCCTTCACTTCTCGTGAGTATGATTTGCTCGTATTCCTAGCGACTCATATGGAGCGTCCATTCAGTCGAGAACAGCTGATTCAGCAGGTCTGGAAATATGATTTCTTGGGCGAAGTTCGCGTTGTTGACGATCTTGTTAAGCGGCTTCGTAAGAAGTTGGGCGACGCAGGAGCAATTTTTCATATTGATACGTTGTGGGGTTTCGGCTATAAGGCGACGGTGAAAAGCTGATGCGTACGATTCGAGGTCGAATTTTTATTGCGCTCATTATTGTTATGATTTTCTCCGTATTCACGTCCGTCTATATGGTAGATCGGCTCGTCGATGGTATGTTAATGGACCAAGCAAGGAACCAGTTACGTATTCAGATGGAGAAAGGGATTCAAATTATTGAAGGGGGCGACCCCGAAGATTTAAGCACAGATGATTTGGAATTGCGCTTTCGGGATCGGATGTACTATGCTGATTTTTTTATCCTTAACAAAGAAGATAAGATCATAGCCGCAGGCGATGATGAAATGATTGGTCGAACTGCGCATATTTCGATGGCGCGACAGGATCATTTCTTCGAGCTGAACCAAGAGAAAATGATGTATACGCATCAAAATCTAAAAAATGGGCTGCGCATCATTGTCTATACACCAATGGATATTTTGAATCAAGTTTCAGATCGAATTCTCCATATCTCGATAAGATCGGTCATTATCAGCTTCGTCGTCATCTTCATCGTCGGCTTATGGCTAGTCTGGAATACGACGAGACCGCTTATGAAGCTTAAAGAGGCGGTGAGCCGATTTGAACCATCGTATCGAGGCGCACGGATGCCGAAGGGAGACGACACGGAAATTGGACAGTTAATGAATACATTTCACACCATGTCCGAACGTATTAGGCTGCATCATCAGCAGCAGACAGAATTCCTGCAGAACATATCTCATGAACTTCGTACGCCTTTAATGTCTATTCAGGGATATGCGGAGGCGATTAAAGATCAGGTGGTGTCCGTAGAAAAAGGGGTAGAGGTCGTATCGACGGAATCCAAACGGCTGATTCAATTAGTCGATAAGCTGCTGCAGCTTACAAGACTTGAGACCTTAGACGAAGTATGGAAAATGACGCATGTGGATTTGAAAGAGTTGATTGAGCAGGCTGTGCAGTTGTTGGGACCTGCTGCTAGTGAGCGTCAGGTTAAGATCGAAACGCATGCTGCTGCGATGGAGTTGGCCATACCCGCGGAGCAAATTTTTCAGCTGACCATTAATTTTCTGCAAAATGCGGTTCGTTATGCCGCGACGGAAGTGGTAGTAACACTGGAACAGACGCCAAGTGGGTTTTGTATCATCGTTGATGATGATGGTCCCGGGGTGCCCATCGCAGAGCGGCAATCTGTCTTCGAACGGAATTATATCGGTGAAGCGGGAGTAACGGGAATTGGGCTCGCGATTTGCAAGCATATTGCAGATAAGCTGCAGACGAAGGTCGAATGTCTGGAATCACCGAATGGTGGTGCGAGGTTTACATTTGAATATAAAATAAAATAAAGACCACCTATGCTTTCTGACTAGGCGGTCTTTATTATTAAATGCGGCATATCGATAATGGGCATTTCTCACAATGACAAATTTCCTGTAGCTGCGCAACATCTTTAATGACGATGAGTCCGCCTTCGTATTCGATGGCATCTTTCTTACGCAAGTCGCTAAGCATCCGGTTTACACTTTCACGTGTCGCACCGATCATATTGGATAAGTCCGTATGTGTTACTTTCTTGTTGATAATCGTGTGTTCTCCGTGCGGTTCACCATAAGAATTACTTAGTCGAATAAGCGTAGAGCATAAGGCGCCAGGCTTGCCATAGAGCATGAGGTCGCGGAATTTCGTCTGCGTGAGCCGATGATGCTGTCCCATCCATTTCATGAACTCAATGGAGAAGTCGCAATGTTGGCAGAGGAGAAGCTCAAGATCTTTCTGCTCCACGATACCAATTTCCGTCTCTTCCATCACTTCAGCTGTGAAGCTGTGTTTGCCTTGGTTGAAGGGATCGACATTTCCGACTAAGTCCCCAGCTTGGTACATATACATAATGAGCTCTTTGCCCTCATCTGTCGATTTTGTGATTTTGACTCGGCCTTTGCTAATATAGAACAGTTTGTCGGTTGGATCGCCCTCCCAGAATAGATGGGATCCCTCCGGAAAAATACGTTCTTTCATTACGACAGATAACCGATTGAAGTTCGTGTCCGAGAATACGCTTGTATTACCTGTTCTTTCTACATCGGTTGGAGATAGAAGTGTCATAATATCATTTCCCTCCTCTGATATGCACT
Source organism: Paenibacillus terrigena DSM 21567 (assembly GCF_000374845.1). GTDB lineage: Bacteria > Bacillota > Bacilli > Paenibacillales > Paenibacillaceae > Paenibacillus_K > Paenibacillus_K terrigena. The sequence goes on from NZ_KB895413.1 coordinate 167,686, forward strand.
TTTTTAGTTGTTAAAATCTATGATGTGCATTTCTTCACAAACTTATTTTATCACGTTTTTGATCACATCATAACGTTAATTTTTAAGTAAATTTGAATATTCAGTAAACATTGTGGTAAAAATCACTGACGAACAGTGAGCGCACATTGAAAACAGTGATATTGTGATTTGTTTCACAATATGTTCACACTTTGTGAATAATTTCACGTAGATAATCGGGAAACAATATGTTATGATCAATTTGTAAGCGGAATTGTAAAATATATGAAGTTTAAATGGAGGATGGAGAACCATGGCAGTTAAAGAGACAAAAGCAGAAAAAACTGTACCTACTGTGCAAGAGCACATCAATTCCCTCGTAATGAACGCGAAAGCAGCGCTTGACGAGTTCATGGGATTTAACCAGGAGCAGATCGATTCCATCGTTCAGGCGATGGCGCTCGCAGGACTGGATCAGCATATGCCACTTGCTAAAATGGCCGTGGAAGAAACAGGACGTGGCGTATACGAAGACAAAATTACGAAGAACATCTTTGCTACAGAGTACATTTACCACAGTATTAAATATGATAAAACGGTTGGCGTGATCGAAGACAACTCATTCGATAATTTCCAGAAGATTGCTGAACCTGTCGGGATTGTGATGGGGATTACGCCAGTAACTAACCCGACATCAACAACCATGTTCAAGGCTCTGATCTCGATTAAAACACGTAACCCGATCATTTTTGGATTCCATCCATCCGCTCAGAAATGCAGCGTTGAAGCCGCTCGTATTCTACGTGATGCAGCAATCGCGCATGGCGCACCGAAAAATTGTATTCAATGGATCGAGTTCCCTTCCATGGAAGCAACAGATTCGTTGATGCATCACCCAGATGTTGCGCTTATCTTAGCAACTGGCGGATCAGGCATGGTGAAGGCGGCATACAGCTGCGGCAAACCAGCACTTGGTGTTGGACCGGGTAACGTGCCAGCATTTATCGAGAAAACAGCGAATATTGAACAAGCAGTTACCGACCTTATTCTCTCCAAAACATTCGATAACGGTATGATCTGTGCTTCGGAGCAAGCCGTGATCATTGAAGAGCCGATTTATAATAAAGTGAAGAAAATAATGACAGATAATGGATGTTACTTCTTATCCAAAGAAGAAACAGCGAAATTAACAGGCAGTGCGATGAAAGGTGACAAATGTGCGGTAAATCCCGTCATTGTTGGACAGCCGGCAACGAAAATTGCAGAGATGGCTGGTATCAAGGTTCCTGAGGGGACTAAAATTTTGATCGCTGAGCTTGAAGGTGTAGGCACGCAATATCCATTATCAGCTGAGAAATTAAGTCCAGTTCTTGCTTGCTACAAGGTTAAAGATGCTCAAGCAGGTATCGATCGCGCAGCAGAAGTTGTCGCATTCGGCGGTATGGGCCACTCGTCAGCGATCCATTCGAACGACCAAGATGTGATTGCACGATTCGCAGATCGTCTGCAGACAGGTCGGATTATTGTTAACTCTCCATCGACACACGGGGCAATCGGGGATATCTATAATACGAACATGCCATCGCTCACGCTTGGTTGTGGATCTTACGGACGTAACTCGACATCCTCGAACGTTACAGCAGTCAATCTCATTAACGTGAAAAGGGTGGCGCATCGTACCGTGAATATGCAATGGTTCAAAGTACCGGATAAAATTTATTTTGAAAAAGGAAGTACACAATACCTTGAGAAAATGCCGGATATTAGCCGCGTCTTGATCGTAACGGATCCAATGATGGTGAAGCTTGGTTATGTTGATAAAGTAGAACATTATTTGCGTAAACGCCAAACACCAGTTGCCATTGAGATCTTCTCGGATGTTGAGCCAGATCCATCGACAGAAACGGTTGAACGCGGAACAGCGCTCATGAACAGCTTCCAACCAGACTGCATTATTGCACTTGGTGGTGGATCGCCGATGGATGCTGCGAAAGGCATGTGGTTGTTCTATGAATACCCTGATACCGACTTCAACGATTTGAAACAGAAGTTCATGGATATCCGCAAACGGATCTACAAATACCCACGTCTCGGACAAAAAGCGAAATTCGTTGCGATTCCGACGACTTCAGGTACAGGTTCGGAAGTAACATCGTTCGCGGTTATTACGGATAAAGAAAAAGGCAATACGAAGTATCCTTTGGCAGACTACGAGTTAACGCCAGACGTAGCGATTGTCGATCCAGAGTTCGTATACTCTTTGCCTAGAGTAGCTGTTGCTGATACAGGTATGGACGTATTAACGCACGCGATTGAAGCTTATGTATCCGTGATGGCGAGCGATTTTACCGATGGTCTTGCGATCAAAGCGATCCAGCTGGTATTCCAATACTTGGAGAAATCTGCCAACGAAGCTTGCCCAACTGCGCGTGAGAAAATGCATAATGCTTCGACGATTGCAGGGATGGCCTTCGCGAATGCATTCTTAGGCATTAACCACAGCTTGGCGCATAAATGGGGCGGTCAATACCATACAGCACATGGACGTACAAATGCGATCTTGATGCCGCATGTCATCCGTTATAATGCGAAGAAACCGACGAAGTTCTCCTCGTTCCCGAAATATAACCATTTCGTAGCGGATGAGCGCTACGCAGAAATCGCGCGTATTCTAGGATTGCCAGCGAAGACGACGGAAGAAGGCGTCAATAGCTTGATCAATGCAATCCGTGATCTGAACAGAAAATTAGATATTCCTGAATCGTTCCAAGCGATTGGTTTCGATGCGAAGGATTTTGAATCGCGGGTTGATTATTTGGCAGATCGTGCATTTGAAGATCAATGTACAACAGCCAATCCGAAATTGCCGCTTGTAACCGAGCTTGCAGATGTCTATCGCAATGCCTTCTACGGTAAATTTGAATAAAGTTTTACGATTTCTCTGATGTAGGAATTGGATGCGTAGAGGTGTGATGAATGTCACACCTCTATTGTAATAAATGCGCTAGAATAAGGATGTAACGAGATAGTGAAAAAAGTTACAAAGTATTGCCAGCTGCTCCGATGAGCGGCGAAAATAGAAATAACGGAGGGATTTCGATGTCGGTGATCGAAAAAGAAGTTATGGACAAACAACAAAACGGATGGCGTGGATTTAAAGACGGTAAATGGAGCAGAGAGGTAAATGTAAATAACTTTATCGGTCTGAACATTACGCCTTACCTTGGTGACGAAGCTTTCTTGGCAGGCCCTACAGAGAATACAACGGCCCTTTGGAAGATCGTATCCGAACTTACGAAAAAAGAAATCGCGAATGGCGGCGTGCTGGATGTAGATGTGAATCATCCTTCAACGATCGTATCCCATGGCCCTGGTTATTTAGATAAAGATAAAGAGCAAATCGTCGGACTTCAAACGGATGAGCCTTTTAAACGTTCGATCCAACCATTTGGCGGCATTAAAATGATGATTGATGCATGTAAAGCATACGGCTTCGAATTGCCGCAAGAGATCATCCACATGTTCACAGAAATTCGCAAAACACATAACCAAGGTGTATTCGATGCCTATACATCGGAGATGAGAGCAGCGCGTAAAGCGGGTATTATTACAGGCTTGCCTGATGCTTACGGCCGTGGACGGATTATCGGTGACTATCGCCGTATTGCCTTATATGGTGTGGATTTCTTGATCAAGCAAAAACAACAAGACCTAAAGAACTTGGAACTTGATTCCATGACGTCGGATGTTATCCGTGACCGTGAAGAAATTTCCGAACAAATTCGCGCATTGGGCGAGCTGAAGAAAATGGGTGAAATGCACGGATTAGATATCTCGAAGCCAGCTATGAATGCGAAAGAAGCGTTCCAATGGTTGTATTTCGGATACCTTGCAGCGATTAAAGAACAAAATGGTGCAGCGATGTCCTTAGGGCGTTGTTCATCTTTCCTAGATATTTATGTCGAGCGCGACCTTCAAGAAGGTACGTTGACCGAAGAACAAGCACAAGAATTGGTTGACCATTTCGTTATGAAATTGCGTATCGTTAAATTCTTGCGTACACCAGATTATAACGAATTGTTCAGTGGTGACCCAACGTGGGTAACAGAATCCATCGGTGGTATGGGTGTGAATGGCGAGACACGTGTTACTCGTAACAGCTTCCGCTTCTTGCACACATTGTACAACCTAGGTCCTGCTCCAGAGCCAAACTTAACGGTATTATGGTCGACGAAATTGCCAGAGGGCTTCAAAAAATATTGTGCAAAAGCTTCGATCGAAACGAGCTCCATCCAGTACGAGAATGATGATTTGATGCGTCCATACTTCGGTGACGACTACGGTATCGCATGTTGCGTATCTGCAATGCGTATTGGTAAACAAATGCAATTCTTCGGCGCACGTGCCAATCTTGCCAAAGCATTACTATATGCGATCAATGGCGGTGTAGACGAGAAATCTGGTGCTCAAGTTTCCCCAGAATTCCCGCGTATCACATCTGAAGTATTAGACTACAAGGAAGTCATGAAACGTTATCACAATGTGATGGAATGGCTTGCGAAGTTGTATGTCAACACTCTCAACATCATTCACTTCATGCATGACAAATACTCTTACGAGCGTATTGAGATGGCGCTTCATGATAAAGACATTCTTCGCACCATGGCTTGCGGTATCGCAGGATTGTCGGTTGTTGCCGATTCCCTAAGTGCGATTAAATATGCGAAAGTTCGCCCAATTCGTAACGAGAACGGGATTGCCGTTGACTTCGAAGTGGAAGGCGAATTCCCGAACTATGGTAACAATGATGATCGCGTTGACTCCATTGCGATCGAGCTTGTTGAGACATTCATGGGTATGATTCGTAAGCACAAAACATACCGTGATTCCTTGCCAACACAATCCGTTCTGACGATCACTTCGAACGTTGTATACGGTAAGAAAACAGGTACTACACCAGATGGTCGTAAAGCGGGCGAGCCATTTGCACCGGGTGCGAACCCAATGCATGGACGCGATAAGAAAGGTGCTCTTGCTTCCTTGAGTTCTGTAGCGAAATTACCGTATGAGCACAGCCTTGATGGGATTTCCAATACGTTCTCGATCGTGCCAAAAGCACTTGGTAAGGACGAAGAGTCACGCAAAACCAACCTGACATCCATGATGGATGGCTACTTCGGCAGTGGAGCGCATCACTTGAACGTGAACGTATTCGCACGTGAGCAATTGCTTGATGCGATGGAACATCCAGAGAACTATCCGCAGCTTACGATTCGTGTATCTGGATACGCGGTTAACTTCATTAAGTTGACGAAAGAACAACAAATGGACGTTATTAACCGTACGTTCCATGGATCCATGTAATATCAATAGCAAACTGTTATAGCTATACAGTGCATTGCAGAGAGGATGCGTGAAGCGAGTGGAGGGACGTATTCATTCACTAGAAACTTTTGGCACCGTTGATGGACCAGGTATTCGTTTCGTGTTATTCATGCAGGGCTGTGCGATGAAATGTCAGTATTGCCATAATCCCGATACATGGGATACATCCGAAGGCAAGCATGTTACGATTGAAGATATCATCAAAGAAATTGAGCCATATATCCCGTACTACAAAAACTCTGGGGGCGGACTAACCGTCTCCGGAGGAGAACCAACATTGCAAGCGGACTTCGTTGCGGCCTTGTTCCGAGAAGTGAAGAAGCGGTGGGATCTGCATACGACACTGGACTCGAATGGATTCAATGATCCCGAATCGGAACGTATGGAGCATTTGATGGAAGTAACCGATCTCGTGTTACTCGACATCAAGCACATTGACCCCGAGAAGCATATGAAGCTGACTTCGCAATCCGTTGAGCATACGCTTAAGACGGCACGTTGGTTATCTGATCATGGGAAGAAAGTCTGGATCCGACATGTGTTCGTACCAGGCATCCATGATGATGAGAATGACTTGTTGAACCTGGGTCGATTCATCGGCACGCTTAAGAATGTCGAGAAATTCGAGATTCTGCCATATCATCAGATGGGGATTTATAAGTGGGAACAGCTTGGACGGGAATACCCGCTACAAGGTGTACCTTCTCCGACAGAAGATGAAGTCCAGCAGGCGTACCGGTTGATCGAGCAAGGAAAACAAGAAGGTAAAACGGTCCAAATATAAAGTTTTGAATAAAGAACTGTTGATTTCTAATCCTAGAAATTGACAGTTCTTTTTGTTGTCATTTTATCTAATGGATTTTGGACTGTAGATGATTTTATCCCTCGATCATCGAAATGACGTCCTTACATAATAAGCAGTAAGACCTATAATAAAGGTGTAGCAAACAAATAAAAGTTTTTGGGAGGGTCTTCTAAATGAAGAAAAGTCTATTGATGTTACTGACATTCGTGTTCGTTGCTTCGATCGCGCTAGCAGGCTGTGGATCCAAAACAGCAGAAGAAAAACCTGCGACAACGGATAATAACACAACAACGACCGAACCAGCTAAAGAGCCAGAACAAGCGAAGCCGTTCGAAATGACAATCCGTCATACACAAGTCGGGGAGCAAAAGAAAACTCGCTTTAAAATGCTTCAAGAAGTTGTAGAGAAGACACAAGGTGAAGTCCCAGGCCTTACTTTCAAATTAGATGGCGTTGACTCCGACGTTAACCGTAAAGAAAAACTTAGAGGCGAAATGGCATCCGGCAGCGTACCTGATATCTTCGATGCATTCGGTAGCCCAGATGCAAAAACATATGCTAAAGCAGGAAAAATGCTTGATATCACGCCAATCCTTGAAGAGCTTGGTATTAAAGATAAATTTACGAACTTAGGCCCTTGGACAGTTGATGGCAAAGTATACGGTTTGCCAATCGGTGCATCCGCTGAGGCAGTATTCTATAACAAAGAATACTTCGAGCAAAAAGGCTTGAAAATACCTGGAACATTCGATGAATTCCAAACCTTGCTTGAGACAATCAAAAAGGATGGAAAAATTCCATTAGCAGCTGGGTCCAAAGCATCTTGGGTACCGCTAATGATCACGAACAACCTATGGTCACGTACAGCTGGTTCGGATGTAACAGAGAAATTCAACACAGGCGATGCAAAATGGACAGATGCTGACGTTGTTGCAGCGTTCAAAACACATAAAGATTGGGTAGACAAAGGCTACTTCAAAAAAGGCGAGCTCGGACTTGAGTACGCTGATATGCGCACACAATTCTTCAATGGTGATGCTGTCATGATGTTCGACGGGACTTGGGCGTCTGTCTTGTTCAAAGAAGGTCAAGACGGTGGGAAGTTGGTCGGTAAAGTTGGATTCTTCAATCTTCCTGCTTTCACGAACGGTAAAGGGGACCAAACTTCCTTGATGCAAGACGTGAACAACGGTTATGGCTTCTCCGCTGAAGTTGCGAAAGACCCGCAAAAATTAGCAGCTGTTAAAGCGTTCATCAAAAACTTGTACAACGAAGATATGCAAATCCGCGGCTTGGTTGAAGACGGCGTATTGCCTTCGATGAAAGTAGATCAAACAAAAGTTGATGCATCGGTTAAAGATCCATTAATGAAAGAAATCGCTGGTGTATTGACACATGTAAATATTTCTTACGCAGCATTTGATTCGATCGTACCAGCAGACGTGAATACTGAAATTGGCGTTCAGATCCAGAAACTGATCGGAAACCAAACAACACCTGAGAAAGCAGCAGAAGCCATTCAAAAAGTTCAAGAAGAAGCCAACGCTTCGGCTGAATAATTCTAGAATGTGTTGATAAGAAGGGCGCCACCCGCTACTTGACTGGTGGCGCCCCTTTTCACTTTTTGACACGACGATTTACAATTTTTTTGGAGGATGGAGCGGATACTGTTATGAACAAAGCGATGAGAAACCCTTATATATACGCGCTCTTTGTTATTCCGGCCCTAGTGTTATTTGTAATGTTTTTTATCTACCCGCTAATTAATGCTGTATATTACAGTCTGACGAATTGGAACGGTGTTTCAGATCATTTGAAATTCTGGGGAATCAAGAACTATACGAAAGCATTAACCGATGAGACGTTCTGGAACGCAGTGAAGAATAACGGATATTTTATTCTTTTCTCTTGCTTCATTCAGGTTCCCATTATCGTCATTAGTTCCTTGATGATTGCGAACGTGAAGCGATTTAAATCTTTGTACAAAACGGCTGTATTTATGCCAACGGTAATGTCGACGGCGGTCATCGGTATTCTATGGGGCTTTATCTACAACTATGATGTTGGTTTATTTAACAAGATTCTAGGGTTCTTCGGTGCTGAAGCGATTGACTGGTTAGGTGATCCGAAGTTTGCCATGCTATCGATCTTGATCACGAATGGATGGCAGTGGACTGGATTCTACATTATTATGGTGCTCGCTGCCATTCTCTCGATTCCTAAAGATCTAGATGAAGCGGCAGAAATTGATGGAGCGACAGGGTACCAACGAGCGATGAAAATAACAATGCCGCTGATTATGCCGGTTGTATCGGTTGTTATTATGCTCTCGATCGCAGGTGCAATGAAAGCAGCGGATATTATTATCGTTATGACAAAAGGCGGTCCAGCAGGATCGACGGACGTTATGGCGACATATATGATCAAATATGCAATCACGAACTTCAAATATGGATACGGTAATGCGATTTCGGTCATCATTTTCGTATTTACAATGATTCTGACGGTCTTGTATCAAGTCTTGATTGCGAGACGGAGCGAAAGGATTGAATACTAATGATGAGAGCATTGAAGAAAAGTATTAACCACATCGTCCTAATGGGCTATTTGCTCATCATTTTGTTCCCGTTTCTTTTCGTTGTCTTCTCATCCTTCAAACTCAATAACTCCGAGATTGCGTTAAGTCCATTCGGTCTGCCAGAGCATTTCGTATGGGACAACTACGTAACGGCATGGGTCAATGCGAAGATCAACGTGTATTTCCTTAACAGCTTGTACATTGCAGTTCTATCTTCCTGTATTACGATACTTATTGGAGCGATGATGTCCTTTGCAGTGACACGGATGCGCTTCGGTAAAATTAGCTTGCTACTATTCCAGTTGATCCTACTTGGTATGCTAATTCCGAATACATCGTTGATGCTGCCGATCTACTTATTGATGCAGAAAATGAACGTTCTGAATACGCATTTGGCACTCATTATTCCTTATGTTGCAAATGCGATTCCATTCACGGTCATCATTATGGCGCAGTTCATGAAGTCCATCCCTTCCGAGATTGAAGAAGCGGCTGTCGTGGACGGGTTGAGCGTTGGCGGTATCTTTGCTAAAATGGTGTTGCCACTCACGATTCCCGCGATTGTAACGGTATTTATCGTGAACTTCCTAGGGAACTGGAACGAGTTCTTACTATCGAACTATTTCATCTCGAATGATGAGCTTAGAACGCTTCCGACCGGTATGGTTCAATTCCGAGATGCGTATCAATCGAACTATGCGCAGATGTCGGCGGGTATCGTCTATAGTGTCGTGCCGGTTATGGTCATCTATGCTGTACTACAAAAGAAGATTATCGAAGGGGTTACGGCTGGTAGTGTGAAGGGGTAACCGGAGGAGAGTGGGATTAGGATGATGAATTTAAGACTTAAATTATTTACAGCATTTATAACGCTCATCATTATCCCGCTCGTTCTCGTAGGGGTTATCACTTATTTCGTCACTTTCGATTTGATAGAGAAGAAGTATAGTCAACAAGCAGAATTCTCACTCAAGGCGATTAGCCAGAACATTCAGTTCGTCTTCAGTGAAATGGACAAGGTCACGGAGAATGGGATCGCAGGGAATGTGGTTCAGACCGCCATCGGTGCGGTCAATTCCCGTGAACTTGATCTATCGGATGCCAAGCAGCTGAAGCTGAATGAGAATCAACGAAACTTCCGCGTCAATCTCTTCAGCCATCCGACGATTAGCTTTGCCTTTGCTTATAATCTCAAGGATGCGACGATCGCTTCGATCTTTACGAAAGAGAACTTTACAGCGTTGCCTTTTGCTAGATTCAAGCGCGAACCGTTATATCAAGAGGTTGTCGAACTGAACGGAGCGCCCAAATGGGTCGGTCCGTATGAATACAAAGAGATTACAGGTGCGGATCCTGTGTTCACGCAAATTCGGATGGTCAAAGAATTAACGACGATGAAAAATATCGGTGTGCTGATTACTCAGATTAAGAACTGGGAGATTGAGCGCATTTTTAATGACTTCCGCTATAGTAAAAATTTAGAAGACACCCGCTTTTTTCTCGTGAATGAAGACGGGTTAATTCTCTATGACACACAAGAACAATACAACGGCAAAAATATTAACCCGTTTCTCGGTAAGCCGATGAAATTCAATTCCAGCTACCAAAGCTATCGTGATGATTTTAATCACCATGAGAGCGTTGTCTCTGTGAATAAGTTGAAGGATAAGCAGTGGTACCTCGTATCCACGACATCTTGGAACTCGCTCTCGCAAGATATGGGGATCTTCCTGAAATGGGTTGTTGGGATTCTTTTCATTAGTTTACTTGCCGCATTCCTCTTCTTCTGGTTATTCATGAATCGGATTACGAAATCGATCATTCGTATTGTGCGGTTCATGCGCCGGGTGGAGAATGGAGATTTGTCTGCTCGTGTAGATGAAGAGGGTAATGATGAATTGTTTTTACTTTCGAAAGGATTCAACAGCCTCATCAGCCAGGTGAATAACCTGTTCGAAGAGGTGAAGACAGAGCAGAAGCATAAAGCACAAGCGGAGCTCCGAGTGCTGCAAGCGCAGATCAAGCCACACTTCTTATTCAATACCCTCGAATCGATTAACGTGCTGGCGATACAGAATGAAGGACGCAAGGTTAGCCAGATGGTCTATCGTCTTGGCAATATTTTGCGGATTAGCATTCAGGATAAAGAAGAGATTTTGATTTCCCAGGAAATCGAGCATCTGCGCAGTTATCTAGAGATTCAGAAGTTCCGATTCGATGAATTGTTCAATTTCGATATTCAGATGCCTAATGAAGTCTTGAACTCGATGATTCTTAAGTTAACGCTGCAGCCGCTCGTCGAAAATTCCATTCAACATGGATTTGAAGGGATCACACATCAAGGATTCCTACAGGTGACAGGGTACGTCGAGGGAGACGATATTGTGATCACAATTCAAGATAACGGGATTGGGATATCGAATCGGCAATTACGTAAATTTCAGTACATGAAAAATGATGATACGCTCACGTCTGAAGGCCAAGATATCGTGATGAATGAACGCCGCGGCCTGGGGCTGCGGAGTGTGGCAGATCGTATTCGAATTCAATACGGATATCGATATGGTGTCTATATCTGTTCAGAAGAAAATCAAGGAACGACCATTCAAGTCAGAATTCCGAAGTATGGGCCAGGTGAAGTGTATGAAGCTAAAAGCGATGCTCGTTGATGATGAAATCCACATTTTGAACAACTTGAAGATGGTACTTCCATGGGATGAGATGGATATCGAGATCGTGGCTTTGGCACGCAACGGTGTTGAAGCGCTTGAGGTTGTGAAGCAAGAGCAGCCAGATCTGATCCTGTGCGATATTCGGATGCCTGTTATGGATGGACTGAACTTCTTGCGCGAGCTACGGAAGATTGATACGGAATGTGAAGTCTTGATGCTCACGGGGTATGAGGAGTTTGAATATGCTCGTGTTGCCTTGCAGCACGGGGTGCGCGATTATATCTCGAAGCCAATCAATTATGAGAATTTGGAAGATGTGGTGAGACGGATTGCCGGCATGATCCGAACAGCTCGCATGGAGAAGCAGATGGCGGAGCGCCGCTGGGGCAAAATGATCGACTTGGCCTATGAGAAAATGATGTTCGACGTGCTCATGGGGTACTCGAACGGAGACGCGAATTATTTCATTTCCCATGAAGATCAGCGGATTGAGGATTTAGAGTATGTTGTGATGATCGTCGATTTGGATCAATATTCGGTGAAATCGGTGACTTGGAATGATAATGAACGGAAATTGTGGAACTTCGCTGTGAGTAATGTGCTTCAGGATGCGCTCAAAGAATTCCACTTGAAATATGCGGCATTACAGACCCGGGAAGGGGAATGGTGTCTCATCATTCAGTTCTACCATGATTCATTCCATGTGAGTAAGGAAGAGATTCAGAAGTGGGTAACCTGTCTGCAGAAGGCTGTAAAAGAAAACGTCAAAATGACCGTGAGTGTCGGTTATGATAGAGGTCCTATCTTAATTCGTGAGCTTGCTCTATCCTATAAGAATATTCAGCGATATCTGCTCACCAATCCAGATCAAGAACAGATTATCTCTGTGGGTGATAGTGTTCCGAGTCAGACAGAGCCTACGGGTTCTCAGTGGGAATTGATTGAAGAGATCGTCTCTGGCTTACGGCATGGTGATCGAGGTAAAATTGAGAAGTCCTTGCACGAACTGAAGACCAGTCTGATCGTATCGGCAGATAATTCGCTTGCGCAGGCAGAGAAGTTCTTCTACTACATCGTCATTCATTTATTGCGGGAGATGCGAGAGATGGACGTCTTATCTGCTGCAGAAGAGGAAGAAGTATGGGCGAAGTTCAGGTATAAAGTAAGCCTGAAGGAGCTGCTCGTCGTCATTACAGAGCTCGTAAACCGTGCGCTTGATGTAACGTCAAGTAAGAAGTCGAGTGAACTGTTGATGATCTCGGCCAAGGACTATATTCAACGCAATCTAGGTTCCGATATCGGAATTGATGAGATTGCAGATCATCTGGGCATTAGCTGTAGTTATTTTAGTCTATTATTCAAAAATTACTTCGGAGAGACCTTCGTCGAATATTTAACGAAGCAGCGGATGGAGCTCGCTAAATCGTTATTAGTCATCAGCGATAAGAGCATCACGCAGATTGGATCGCTTGTTGGTTACATGGAACGCCGATATTTCACGAAAGTATTCCAGAAGTACACAGGTATGACCCCTTCAGATTATCGGGAGAGAAAGGCGGAAGAATAATGAGCAAAATAGTGAATTTATCATTAGCAGAAAAAATCGGTCAAATGGTGATATGCGGATTCAATGCTTACACATCGGATGCGCATATCGAACAGTTAATTGAGAAACATCATATTGGTGGCGTCATCTATTTCCGCCGCAATTATGCGAACGTTCAGCAAATGGCAGACCTCTCTTATGCGTTGCAGCAGTTCAACAAGAAGAATTCTGATATCCCGCTCTTTATTAGTATCGACCAAGAAGGCGGCATGGTAGCGCGGATTGATACCGATGAAGTCACCCTTGTTCCAGGCAATATGTCGATCGGCGCTGCGCGCGATGCGCAGCTCGCATTTGAAGCGGCTGTGATTTGCGCAAAAGAACTTCGCCTTATGGGGATCAATGTGAATTTTGCTCCAAGTCTCGATATTAACAATAATCCGAAGAATCCCGTCATTGGCGTTCGCTCTTATGGAGAAAGCGCTGAACTTGTCAGCGAGTTAGGCATTGCGACCATTGAAAGCTATCAATCTTCGGATGTTGTGGCAACAGCCAAACATTTCCCGGGACATGGTGATACCGCTGTCGATTCACATTATGGATTGGCTTCCGTACCTCATGATCGTGAGCGTCTCATGCAGCTTGAGCTTGCGCCGTTCATTCGTGCGATTCAAGCTGGTGTGGATATGATTATGACGGCACATGTTATGTTCCCAGCATTCGAGCCTGGAGAGATTCCTGCCACGTTATCTCGCAAAGTGCTTCATGACTTACTTCGAATTGAGCTCAAATATGATGGTGTTATCGTTACGGATTGTCTCGAAATGCATGCGATTTCCAAAGAATTCGGTGTTGCGGAAGGCGCAGTGATGGCGATTGAAGGCGGTGCAGATATTGTCCTTGTCAGCCATACGCTGGAGGAGCAAGTTGCTGCAATTGAAGCCTTGATGCAAGCGGTGCAATCGGGCCGTCTATCCGAAGAGCAAATTAATGCTTCTGTTGAACGTATTCTATCCCTCAAAGAAAAACGTCGTATGTCAGATATTCATCCATTAACGGGTGGGGTTGCTGCGCAGTTCGGAACGCCTGAGAGCAAGAAAGTGATCCGTCAACTTACGGAGAAGAGTATTACGATTGTGAAGGATGAAGATCAACCAACATTTGATCTTTCTGCACCTACGCTTGTGATCTGGCCGGAAGTGAGACATCATACCGAAGTGGACGAACCGATTGAGCAAGCATACACCTTAGGGCCTGCATTGGCTGAGCTGGGGGTGGATGTGAAGGAATTTCGTGTGAGTACACATCCAACGTCAGAGGAGATTGCTTCGGCGCTTGCACTAGCTGCAGATTATGAACAAATCGTCGTTGTTACATATAACGCGGTATCTGAACTGCATGAAGGGCAAGTCTCCATCGTTCGACAAATAGCTGCAAGACCGAATGTGAACTTGACCGTCGCATCGACTAGAAACCCATACGATTTGAATCAGTTCCCTGAAGTGAAGCGCTATGTATGCTGTTATGAGAATCGACCCATGACGATGGCAGCATTAGCCAAAGTGTTGACGGGTAACATCGCTGCACAAGGCAAACTTCCTGTGACGCTTTCACCTGATTACTCGTTTGGAATGGCAGTTAACTAGGCAATAATAGAGGCTAAAGACCGATATCCATGGGACAACGGATGTCGGTCTTTTCATAATATTTTAATAATCAAGAAACTTTCTTGAATTTTCAACGTCTATATACTTGGAAAGAAGCCGACGGCGCTTCACAAAAATGTAGACACGTGTAGAAGGAGTTCTTTATGAAAGTATTTAAAACAGCACTCATATCGACATTTATTATCGCTCAATTATGCATTGCTTTGCCGGCATTTGCCGATGGAAGCACGACGCCAGGTACGACACAAGGCGATAATACGCAGCAGAAATCGCAGAACCCAACGCAAAATTCGACAAATGATGGATCGGCTGTAACGCCGGAAACGGAAACAGAAAACAATCAGCAGCCGGGTGGTACTGTAGATCCTACAAATCCAACAAATCCAACAAATCCAACAAATCCAACCAGTCCTACCAACCCAACGGGCGAAGTAACGCCTGATCCAGATGTTCAATCGGTGAAGACGAACGATCAGCTTGTACTGATGATGAACAGCAACAAAATGTATCGTAATGGTCAAGAGGTGTTGGCACTTCAACCTTTAACGGTGACGAAAGGGATTTCTTATATTGCGCTTCGATCGATCGCAGAGCAAGCTGGGTTTATCGTTAAGTATGACGCGGTAACGAAAGAGACAATCCTTAAGAGCGGCCAGCAAGAAGTTCGCTTCAAGACGAATAGTGCGGCATACACAATTAATGGCAAATCGTACAAAGCAAGCGGTAATGCCTACCAACAAAAAGATGTATTCATGGTTCCACTGACTTCGATTACAAAGGCATTAAATATCCCTTATAGCGTAGATAATGTAGCGAAGAAAATTACGTTGAACCTCTACTCCGCGCCAACAGCGAATTTCACAGTCTCACCTGCTGAAATATTCGCAGAGCAGACGTCTGTGACATACAAGGATCAATCTTCAGACCCGCGTGGCCTAGAGATTGTACAGCATCGCTGGGAAGGCAATGAGAACATCTTCATGGAGCCAGGGACGCACACGATTACCCATTGGGTAATGAATGCAAATGGCGTATGGAGTGAGCCTTATTCCGTAACCATCGAAGTCAAGCCGAAGAACTTGCCGCCAGTGGCGATGTTCACAACGGACAAAGATTCGTACAAAATGGGTGAATTGATTACGTTTACCGATGAGAGTACAGATGATGAAGGACAGATTACGAAAACCGAATGGTTGAACAAATCTATCGGTTTCTTCGAACCAGGCGAGAAGACAATTACATTACGCGTAACGGACCGTCTGGGTCAAGTTGGTGAATACCAGAAGACCATTACCATCACCAATGAAACGATGTATTTGCATGATGACTTCTTCAAGTTATATACACCAGTAGGTGAGAAGTTCACATTACAGAAAAATAATATTTTGGATCTTGCCAAAGCGCCATTCTCTTCGACGGATTCTCAGCAGACATTACTTCGCAGTAACAGTCCAGAGAGTCTGTCTACGGAAGGGATTGTCTTCCGCGATACGATTCAAGGTGAAGCGAGATTCCTCGTTCATCATAAGAATATTTCAAATCAGAATTTGAAAGTATATGTCGTTGTTACGAACCCAGGCACGATGCCAACGAATGTGACTGTGAAAGATGTTGGATTTGCAGGTCCGAATGAATACGAATCCCTTACAGGTAAATCCTCTGTAGAGCGTTATTTCAAATCCCTAAATAGTGGATCACTTGGTCAGACAACAACGTTGCAGCCAGGTGAGACGAAGGTAATCTTCTCTGAGCTTAGCGCGCAAGCGATGAAGCCAGGTCATGTCGTCAGCTTAATGGGGGATGTGAGCTCGGATTCGGAAGTGACTTATCAAGTTGCAGCCGTAGCAAGCAACAAAGACATTTTGAAGACTTTGCCAAGCTTAACGTTGCTAAATCGCGATAATATTCATATCCGTGGTACTTATGAGAATGCGAATCGTCTGATCGAGCTCAATCAAGTCGTTGGTGATAAGCCTTCCCGTATTTCACTAGCAGATAACAATGATGATTTGTATCTGAACGGTATTGATAATACGAACGGCATGCCGAGCATCAATATGGGGAACTACGGTGTGATGTACACGATCCGACTCAACCATGTTGCACCGAACACGTTGATCGCATTCAACCCACGTGGCGGCATCTACAAAGGAATTTTCGTCGTTAATGGGCAAATGACAGAAGCACCTAGCAATGGAACGCTCGTGAACAGCAATGATGCGAGTGTGGTCTATCGTACAGGAAGCGCAGAGGAGACGGTAACGATTCTCTTCACACCTGTATCCGGTAGTAACTTGCCTGTAAGCATGCTGTTCTTACCATTGGCACAGCAACCACAATCCTAAGTTTACCCACGACCGTGAGGTCCTTCGTTTGAAGGGCTTCACGGTTTTTTTTTGTACGGAATTCAGAGCCCAATGGGGTTCGATTGACGGGTGTTCGATAATGTTGCATTATTAGAGGATGGATGTATAAATGGACACGTAGTGAACAGATGGGGGGATGGAGGTTGCTTAAGACAGAAGAAATTGTGCAGATCATGTCCAAACAAGGTCTGCGAATCACCGATCAGCGCCGAACGTTGGCGAAATTGTTCGCAGAGTCCGAGGGCTACTTAACACCTAAAGACGTGTATGAATATATGTGTAAGCATTACTCGGGTTTAAGCTTCGATACCGTATATCGAAATTTACGCGTGATGCAGGAGCTTGGCGCATTAGAGCAGATTGTGTTCGAAGAAGGTGTGAAATTCAAAGCGCGCTGCGCAGAGAATCATCACCATCATCACTTGATCTGTCTTACATGTGAGAAGACGTATCCGATCACGTTCTGCCCGATGCAATTGACGGACGTACCCGATCAGTTTCAGGTTGTGAAGCATAAGTTCGAAGTCTTCGGTTATTGCAAAGATTGTCTTGCGGTTGAAGCTGGAGATTCAGGTAGTCAATCCAGCCTGTCTGCTGCACGTACGGAGTAGGGGCTATGAAATGGGTGCTGAAGGCTCCAATTCATTTCTATCGGAAAGTGATTTCACCGCTGAAGCCGCCAACTTGTCGTTTCTATCCGACATGTTCTGCTTATGCGCTAGAGGCCATAGATGTACATGGTCCTGCCAAAGGGTCCTGGCTCGCGATCAGACGGATTGGCAAATGCCATCCCTTTCACCCAGGCGGTTATGATCCGGTTCCTCCACCGAAGTCGAAGTCAGAGTCGACTGGAAACCCACTGTCTTGACATTGGAAGCCGGACTCGTTATATTCATGTTATATATGTTATCCGAGGAAGGGATAAGTACATGTAAGTAGCCTAGATCAGAGAGCCGGGGAAGCTGAGAACCGGTATAGGTGAGGATATGGAAGATGGTCCTGGAGGATTTGCTCTCGAGCAAAGTTTATGCGCAAGCATTCGAATGATGATGATGCGGTAGAACTTTGTAAGGTTGCAGCGTGCCCAGCGTTAATGGACAGTCCGACATGGACTGGTTGAGCCTTTCTATTGCGAAATAGAGAGGAAAATTGGGTGGTACCACGTGAGCATACTCTCGTCCCATTGCGGGCGAGAGTTTTTTTGTATTTTCATCATATTAAAGGAGATGTCTTTCTCAATGAGTAAACCAGCGAACACATTCTATATTACAACCCCAATTTATTACCCAAGCGACAAGCTGCACATCGGTCATGCGTACACTACAGTTGCAGGGGATGCAATGGCTCGTTACAAGCGTCTACGTGGATTTGATGTACGCTATTTGACAGGGACGGACGAGCATGGTCAGAAAATCGAACGTAAAGCACAAGAAGCAGGGAAGACGCCTCAGCAGTTCGTAGATGATATCGTATCGGGCATTCAAGAGTTATGGAAGAAGCTAGACATTTCGAATGACGACTTTATTCGTACGACAGAAGACCGTCATAAACGAATTGTAGAGGTTATTTTCGATCGATTGCTGCAGCAAGGCGATATTTACAAAGGCGAATATGAAGGCTGGTACTGTACACCGTGTGAGTCGTTCTTCCTTGAACGTCAGCTCGTGAATGGCAACTGCCCGGATTGCGGACGCCCTGTAGAGCTAGTCAAAGAAGAGAGCTACTTCTTCCGGATGAGCAAATATGCGGATCGTCTTCTCGCGTATTATGAAGCGAACCCAGACTTCATTCAACCGGAATCGCGCAAAAATGAGATGATCAACAACTTCATCAAGCCCGGTCTTGAAGATCTTGCTGTGTCCCGTACAACCTTCGACTGGGGCGTGAAAGTGAAAGGCGATCCGAAGCATGTCGTCTATGTATGGATCGATGCGTTGTCGAACTATATTACGGCGCTTGGCTACGGTTCCGACAATGACGAGCTATTCAACCGCTACTGGCCGGCGGATGTACACCTTGTTGGTAAAGAAATTGTACGCTTCCATACGATTTATTGGCCAATCATGCTAATGGCATTGGATCTTCCGCTGCCGAAGAAAGTATTCGCGCATGGCTGGTTGCTCATGAAAGACGGCAAAATGTCCAAATCCAAAGGGAATGTTGTCGATCCAGTAACGTTAATCGACCGTTATGGCCTCGATTCACTTCGTTACTACTTATTGCGTGAAGTTCCATTTGGTTCGGATGGCTCGTTTACACCGGAAGGCTTCGTTGAACGTGTAAACTCGGATCTTGCAAATGACCTTGGGAACCTGTTGAACCGCACAGTTGCGATGGTTGACAAGTATTTTGGCGGCGAAGTTCCGGCATATGCTGGTGATGTTACAGCCTTCGATGCGACGTTACGCGAAACAGCACTTCAAACGGTGCAAAAGGCCGAAGAAGCACTAGATACGATGGAATTCTCCGTGGCCCTAACAGCAATTGGCGGATTCATCAGCCGTACGAACAAGTATATTGATGAGACGCAGCCGTGGGCACTTGCGAAAGATGAAGCGAAGAATGCGGAGCTTGCATCCGTCATGGTGCATCTGGTTGAAGCACTGCGGATCAGTTCCGTGTTATTACAGCCATTCTTAACGCAGACGCCAGTGAAGATCTGGGCACAGCTCGGCTTGGAAGCAGGCGAATTAACTGTATGGGATAGCACCCATACGTTCGGTTTGATTCCTGCTGGAACGAAGCTCGTGAAAGGCGATCCAATCTTCCCGCGCTTGGATGCAGAGATTGAAGTGGCTTACATCGCGCAATCGATGACAGGCGGCGTGACACCAGTGGTGGAAGCGGCATCAGAGCAAGCAACGGAAGCTGCAGTCATTGAAGCTCCGGTTGATGTCGAAGAGATTGCGATTGACGATTTCATGAAAGTTGATCTGCGTGTAGCTCAAGTATTAGCGGCGGAGCCTGTGAAGAAAGCGGATAAATTACTCAAGCTCCAA
Source organism: Paenibacillus terrigena DSM 21567 (assembly GCF_000374845.1). Lineage (GTDB taxonomy): Bacteria > Bacillota > Bacilli > Paenibacillales > Paenibacillaceae > Paenibacillus_K > Paenibacillus_K terrigena. Next base: position 187,683 of record NZ_KB895413.1, read on the forward strand.
TTGGATCTTGGTTATGAGCAGCGTCAAGTCGTATCGGGTATCGCGAAGTTCTATACACCTGAACAATTGATCGGACGTAAGGTTATTTGCGTCACGAATCTGAAGCCTGTGAAGCTGCGTGGTGAGTTATCGCAGGGGATGATCCTTGCGGCATCTGCTGGAGATCAATTAACACTTGCGACGGTACCAGATTCCATGCCGAATGGTGCCATTGTGAAATAAGTAAGATCATATCAGGAAAGGCCGATAGGAGCCATGGAAGTGGCATCTTATCGGTCTTTTTTGCACGGAAGGCAGAGGTATGAAGGGGATTCATAGTGGTGAGATTAAAAGTACCTGAATCGCTTCGGGGCCAATGCACTACTTTGTGGTGTTATTTAGGTGTTGACAGGTTTCATGAAACTCCTTATAATCCTAACAGTAATGTTTACGATTAAGAGTAAAGCCTTGGGAGGGGATTGACGATGAAATCGATGCGTAAATATATGATTGGGGCAGTCATAATGATCTTTGCGATCATGCTTACTGCATGCGAACAGAATAATGCCATAAAGCTGGAAGAGGGGAAAATAAATGTCGTTACGACGATTTTCCCGATTTATGATTTTGCCAAGCAAATTGGGGGCGATCATGCCAATGTGATGAATCTGATTCCGACAGGCGTCGAACCGCATGATTGGACACCGAAAAGTCAAGAAATCTCGGTAACATCCAAAGCGCAGCTGCTGCTCTATAATGGTGCAGGTCTTGAAGGCTGGATTCCGAATTTCCTGCAAGGGCTGGGAAAAGACACACCGTTAAAAACGGTTGAAGTAAGTCATGGGATTGACATGATTCATGCTGAGGGCGATGACGGGCATCACCATGGCGAGGAAGCGGGCAATAAAGACGAGCACGATCATGGCAGCGATGGAGCACACGGTGATGATATGTATCTGGACCCGCACACGTGGGTAAGTCCAAAATCAGCACTCATCATGGCGAAGAATATCAAGGATAGCTTCATTGCAGTGGATGCTGCGAATCAAGCGGACTATGAAGCGAATTATGCGAAGTTAGAGAAGAAGCTGCAAGATCTGGACTCGAAGTTCGAGATAGAACTTGCGAAGACGAGCAAGAAAGAGATTGTCGTATCGCACCAAGCGTTCGGATACTTGGCTCGCGACTACGGTCTCACGCAAAAAGCCGTGATGGGATTGTCACCGGAAGCAGAACCGCGCAGTCAAGACATTATTGAATTAACGAAATATGTGAAAGAACATAACGTGAAATATATTTTCTTCGAAGAATTGGTATCGGATCAGATTGCGAAGATGCTAGCGAGTGAAGCGAAGGTTGAGACATTGGTATTGAATCCAATCGAAGGCCTAACACCGGAGCAGGACAAATCTGGTGAAAATTATGTTACATTGATGGAACGCAATTTGCAAAATTTAGTTAAGGCTTTACAATAGAGTGAGAACAAGTAAAGGGGAATGCGATAATGACGATTGAATCATCTACGAATGCACGGTGCCATCAAGATGTGATTCGGCTCGAGCATGTCTCATTTGACTATCAAGATCAATCGGTCATTCGTGATTTGAATTTTGCTGTACAGCAGCGGGATTTCGTCGGGCTCATCGGTTCTAATGGTGCAGGGAAGTCAACGTTAATGCGAATGATTGTAGGTCTCTTGAAGCCAAAGAGCGGCCGCATCGAGTTATTCGGAGAACCTATAGAGCAATTTAACGGCTGGCAGCGAATCGGTTATGTACCACAGAAAAATTCATTTAACCCTCTATTTCCAGCAACCGTTCGTGAGGTTGTCCAATCTGGGGTGTATGGGAAGCGGAATGTTGCGAGACGGATTCAGAAGGAAGATATTCAGAAATGTACGGATGCCATGGATGTGATGCGGATTGCAGATCTCGCGTCCAAACGGATCGGGCAACTCTCAGGCGGACAACAACAGCGGGTTTTCTTGGCTCGCGCCCTTATTAATAATCCGGAACTGCTTATCTTGGATGAACCGACTGTAGGGATTGATATTGAGACACAGCATGATTTCTTCCAGCTCGTACAGCACATGCATCAGCATCATCGCATGACGTTCCTGATGGTATCTCATGACATGGATATGATTGAATCCTACTTGGGACAAGAACCTGCACAGCAGAGTGGCAAATTAAAGTTCTTTGTGAAGCACTCCCATGAGATTGAGAACTGCGAGGCTGTGAATCTATCGCATACACTCACGGTTCGAGAGACAGAATCACTTTAAAGGGGACGAACGGAATTGAATATGATTATAGAGTTAATGACAAGCGGTTTCTTCTTGAAGGCGTTCGTCGGAGGCGTTCTCATCGCGGTGGTTGCACCGCTGATGGGAACTTTTCTCGTGTTAAGACGGCTATCCATGATCGGGGATACGCTTGCGCATGTGACGATTGCCGGTGTTGCACTGGGGTTCCTGCTGCAGGTCTATCCGTTAGCCGTCGGATTGATCTTCGCATTGCTCGCTTCGTTTGCGATTGAGCGGCTGCGTAAAGCTTATAAGACCTATGCTGAGCTGTCCATCGCGATTATTATGTCGGGTGGGGTTGCGCTGGCATCGCTCTTCTTCACGCTAGGTAAGAACTTTAACTTGAACGTGACAAGTTACTTGTTCGGTAGCATCTATACATTAACTGATCTTGATATTTATGTGGTCGCAATCGTTGCGGTTATCGTCCTCATCGTCGTTGCGGTGTTCTGGAAGGAGCTGTTCCTGCTCACGTTCGATGAAGATGCAGCAGCAGTATCGGGCCTGCCTGTCCGTGCATTGAACATCATGATTACAGTCCTTACGGCACTGATTATTAGTGTGTCCATCAAAATTGTCGGTGCGCTGCTTATCTCCGCATTGCTTACGATTCCAGTGGCGTGCAGCTTGTTGATTGCACGCGGGTTCCGTCAATCGATTATTTTCTCTGTGATCATAGCTGAAATTGCGGCGATAGCCGGTCTCTTGGTCGCCGGGGTATGGAGTCTCGCACCGGGGGCGACGATTGTATTGATCTTAATTACGATTCTCATCGTGACCATGACGGTAAAGCGTGGTCTTAAAATTTAGGAGGACGATTCTACATGAGCGTATGGATTGCATTCTGGGCGGGGCTGGCTTCCTTTATCTCGCCCTGCTGTTTACCGCTATATCCTTCTTACATATCATTCATAACAGGTGTGTCCGTCAATCGTCTGAAGACAGAACAGAACACACGTGAAGTACGGATGCGCGTCATGTCGCATACGTTCTTTTTCGTATTAGGGTTTTCGGTTGTTTTTTATGCGCTAAGTTATGGTGCGAGTTTAGTAGGGGACTTATTTGTAGATTATAAAGATTTAATTCGTCAGATTTCCGCGATATTAATTCTAGTGATGGGGTTATTCCTCGTCGGATTATTCCAGCCGCAATTCCTGATGAAAGAACGGAAATTTCAGTTCAAATTTAAGCCGGCTGGTTATATTGGTTCCTTCGTATTCGGTATCGGATTCTCTGCGGGTTGGTCCCCGTGTGTAGGGCCGATTCTGACGGCGATCATTGGACTTGCTGCTACGGAACCAAATGCATGGCTGCGCCTGATTACAGCGTACACCATCGGTTTTGCCGTACCATTCTTTATATTTGCATTCTTCATCGGCTCGACGCGTTGGATTCTGAAGTATTCGAACCGTCTGATGAAGATCGGCGGCGTGATCATGATTTTGATGGCAATCCTCTTATTTACGGATCAGATGAGTCGAATTACGATCTGGCTGCAGTCCATTACGCCAAGTTGGTTGAAGTTCTAAAGTCGTGAATGTTCGGACAGACTTGCATTTGGTCCTGTAAAACATGTATCATATTGAAGTACAATTTATAATGTTGGAAAAGAGGGGAACCAATGCCTACACCGAGCATGGAGGACTATTTGGAGCGAATTTACAAACTGATTGACGAAAAGGGCTATGCACGGGTATCTGACATCGCAGAAGGTCTTGAAGTTCATCCCTCCTCAGTGACGAAAATGATTCAAAAGCTCGATAAAGATAATTACCTCATATATGAGAAATACCGTGGCTTGATCCTTACGAACAAAGGGAAGAAGATGGGAAAACGTCTCGTTGAACGTCATCATTTGTTGGAGGATTTCTTAACGATCATTGGTGTTCAGCATGAGAATATCTATACGGATGTCGAAGGGATTGAACATCACTTGAGCTGGGATTCGATTACTTGCATCGAGACATTGGTCGAATACTTCAAGCGTGATCCCGAGCGGTTACGTCATTTGCAAGAAATACATCACGAGTTGAATAACGAATCCTAATCGTAATGATATTGATTCGCACGCGTTAGAAGAAGCGTCCATTCCTTTCTGGAATGGGCGTTTTTTAGCTTTATTGATGATGAATTTAGTCATTTTCCCGCTTATCGCAACTTTGTGGGTTTTTTTGCTGTCTATTACATGGACGATTATAATAGAAAGATGACTAGAAACAGGAGGTAGAGAATGAAGTTTAGTAGAATGATTCTTGTTGCACTGATTATGTTACTTATGATCCCATCATGGACAGCTTTCGCTGCGGGTCAGACGAAAGAAATAGCCCTGTTCCTAAATGACCGACGCATCGCAACGGATGTGCCGCCTTACTTGACGCCGCGTACGAATGTGACGATGGTGCCTTTGCGTGTCATTAGCGAATCGCTTGGCGCGACGGTAGATTGGAAGGATAGAACGGCGACAATCTATCAGAACAATAATACGTTGATTTTACGAGAGAAGAATCGAGTTGCGAATGTAAATGGCAATGAGGTGAAGCTGGATGAAGCGGTAGCGATTCGAGATTCCCGCGTTCTCGTTCCACTGCGATTTGTAGCTGAGAATTTAGGCGTAACGGTCGTATGGGATGGCGTCACCCGTACCATTACGATGACTTCTTCAAATGATAATAATGATAATAATGATACATACCCGAATCAGGACTTACGTGGCGCTTGGGTGTCCACCGTTTATAATTTGGATTGGCCTTCGAAGGCAGGTCTTCAAGTTGAGCAGCAGAAGGCTGAGTTTACGAAATTGCTAGATGATCTGAAAGGGATGGGCATGAATGCAGTATTCGTACAGGTGCGTGCTGCATCAGACGCATTCTATCCATCGAAGCTTGTACCATGGTCCAAATATTTAACGGGGGTACAAGGGAAAGACCCTGGGTATGATCCACTTGCTTTTATGATCGAGGAGACACATGCGAGAGGAATGGAATTCCATGCATGGTTTAACCCGTTCCGGGTCAGTGTGGACAGCAAAATAGAGAGTCTCTCGGCTGACAATCCAGCGGTTCAGCATCCGGATTGGGTCGTGCGCCATCAAGGCAAGCTGATGTTCGATCCTGGTATCCCGGCAGCCCGTGAGCACATTCTTCAAGCGATCATGGAAGTTGTGAACAATTACGATATTGATGGCGTTCACTTGGATGATTATTTCTATCCTTACGGTCAGGATAAAGAGCCTTTCGCAGATGATGCAAGTTATGCAGCATATAATAATGGGCAATTCAACAATAAGGGTGATTGGCGCCGGGATAATGTGAATCAGTTCGTGCGAACCCTCGGTGAACAAATTCATCAAGCCAAACGTCATGTCAAATATGGAATCAGCCCATTTGGTGTGTGGCGTAACAGCAAGCTCGATCCAACAGGCTCAGCGACGAATGCAGGTGTGAATAGCTATGATGATCTATATGCCGACACAAGAGCATGGATTCAGAACGGTTGGATTGATTATATTGCCCCTCAAATCTATTGGAACAATGGGACGAAGGCTGCGCCATACGATAAGTTAGTGGATTGGTGGGTCAACGAGACGAAGGGTACCGGTGTCAAGCTCTATGTTGGCCACGCTGCCTATAAGTTAGGGACGACGGAAGCGGGATGGTCTAGCAGTAATACGATCATCGAACAGCTGGATTATAACCGTCAAAACGGCGGCGTTGAAGGAAGTCTATTCTTCCGAGCGAAGACCCTTCAATCGAATGTGCTTGGCATTGCAGATCGGTTACAAGCCTACTATTCTCGTTAACATAGTGACAACCACCTCCGGCATATACATAGAGTAGAAGACCTATGTCAGTTGCCACGGAGGGGGTGGGCGGATGCTAGTGAATGCGGTGTTTGAAGGCGGCGGAGTCAGAGGGATTTCGCTGGCAGGGGCGGTGCGTGCAGCCGAGGATCATGGGGTGACCTTTCATCGAGTAGCAGGTTCATCGTCAGGTTCGATCGTAGCCTCATTAATCGCAGCGGGGTATACAGCAGAGGAGATGCGTGAGATCATCATGAGCACACCCTTCACCTCCTTTTTGAAGCGCGCCCCTATCTTTAATATCAAAGTTATTGGACCGATTACACGTGTTTTGTTGAAAAAAGGGTTATATTCGGGTGAAGCCCTGGAGACCTGGATTCGGAAACTGCTGCTGAAGAAAAATATTAGAACCTTCGGAGACATTGCCCCAGAAAAGCTTCGTATTATTGCTTCAGATATCTCTAATGGCAGGCTGCTGGTGCTCCCGGACGATATTGAGCTCTATGGTATTGATCCGAACAAGTTCGAAATCGCCAAGGCGGTTCGGATGAGCACCAGCATTCCTTATTTTTTCGACCCAGTCATGATCCGGAGTTGGAACGTACAAGGCGGTTCTAAGCCATTCTCCAAGCAGTTTTCTTACATCGTGGATGGCGGGTTGCTCAGTAATTTCCCACTCTGGTTATTCGAGAAAGATCGTAATCCAAGAACCAAGCAGTTGATTCCGACCATTGGATTTCAGATGGTGGGGAAGCAAGATCAACAGCCGCATTCGATTAGAGGGCCATTTACGATGTTCGAAGCAATGTTCGAGACGATGATGTCTGCGCATGATGAACGGTATATCGAACAGCATAATCGATATCGGACCATTAAGATTCCTACGCTCGGTATCCGAAATACGCAATTTGAGATTTCGACGGAGCAAAGTACTAGTTTATATGATTCAGGCTTACTTGCGGGAACGCAATTTTTTGAACGATGGACCTATGAAGGGTATGAGGTTCAATTTAAGAAGTTCCAAGCGGAAATGTCGTGGAAGAAATGAAAAAAAGAAGCTCCTTGTCTGCTGCATGCAGATGAGGAGCTTTCTTTGAGTTTAGTGGAACCGAGGAATGTTATCATCACCGTCATCTTTACCTTTGGATCCTTCAATCACGCGGAAAGGAACGGTCTTACGTTTTGGTTTATGCGACTTCGCATACTTCGCTTCTGTCCGCTGAGATACCTTAATCTTCGGTGCTTTCCGATAGCGTCCTGGCGGGAATTTCAGGAGCAGGAACACAATTCCGAATACGATTACGGGTATGAGCAGCCTGTATTCGCCTTTGGCAATAGAATACACTACGCCGAGCGCCGCTAAAGCCATGATGACAATAAAGGAAATTCGATGCCGATTCACCATACTACATCATCCTCTCGAAATGAATTACCCTTTAGAGATTTGCTGATCAAGCTCTCTCATTCGATTGAAGGAAGCGATTGATACTTCGACTTGGTCATCTGTCGGTTCTTTTGTCGTTAACAGCTGCAGCCATAGGCCCGGATAACCGAGGTATCTGAGCACTGGCGTGTCACGAAGCATGTTCGTGAAGCGGAGCGCTTCATACGATACACCAAGTACGACTGGCAGGAGCAGGAGACGTTGAATGATTCGTTCGGTTAAATTATCCCAGTTGAAGAAGGAATAGATTATAACACCAATAATGACCGATAAAATAATGAAACTGCTTCCGCAACGGTAGTGCAGCGTGTTGAAACGTTGGACGTTGGCAACCGTCAGTTCTAGACCTGCTTCATGGGCGCTGATCACTTTGTGTTCTGCACCATGGTACTGGAACAGCCGCTTCACTGGCGGCGTAAGGGAGATCGCCCACAAATAAATTAAGAGTAAAATGATTTTGATAATGCCTTCAATAAGGTTGTGTAATATTTTATTATCGAATGCTTTTCCAAAGAGCAGATTTTCAATAAAAACTGGAACTAAAGTTAGAACAACTTTTCCAAAGATGAATGCAATGATACCTGCGACTGCAACCCCGACGATCATCGCCAAGTTAAACCCGGAATTCTCCTTTTCCTTGAGCTTGGCCTTCTCTTCCGGATCATCCACTTCGTCTTCGGCATACATCTCGGCAGAGAAGTTCAAATGCTGCGAGCCCTTTGCACTGGAATCAACGATCCCCACGATACCACGGATAAAGGGGACTCTCTTAAGGGCGCTGACCCAAGGTTTATCATTTTTCGGTACTTCATAAAATGTTATTTCGTTATTCTTGCGCCGAACCGCTGTCACATTGACATTTTTACCGCCAAACATGACGCCTTCGAGCACAGCTTGTCCACCGTATACAGCGGCTTTCTGGTTATTCGACAACGAGTTCACCTTCCTTAGTATATTCAAATCGTACAAGTCGTGATCATCATCACACTACAATAACGGATTCCTTCCTATTGTAACGAATTTAACGTTGAAATTCCACTTGTTTACGATTCCAGCAATTGCACATACTAGCGAACATATAAATGATGAAGGGAAGTTGAATGCAGATGTTGCAACATGAAGAGCAGACGAGATCAACATTGACGAATCCGTTGCGGTTTGCCATCCAAATCGGTTTTTTTGCTGGATTGATCTGGGGCGGCATTAGGTGGGTGTTTTACATATTTCAATTCACGACCATTACCCCAGGTTATTTGGCCGAGCCGTTCTATAAGCATTCGTATTTGATGACCATGCGTGGTCAAATGGTGGGATGGGTCTATTTCATCCTATTGTCGATCCTAGCAACCATGATTTATACTTTCTGCTTGCGCAAATTGAAAGGCCCATGGCCTGGAATTGGCTATGGGATTGTCTGGTGGGTGATTCTTTATGGTTTTATTGGTCCTATGATGCATATGATGCCCATGCTTACAAAATTAAGCAGGACGACGATTTTAACGGAGTTTTGTCTGTTTTTGATATGGGGGCTATTTATTGGATATACGGTAGCCGTGGAATACACGGATGAACGAGGAAGAGAACCGGGTCATGCGAAGAAAGGTCAGGATCACCAAAACGTAGGTCATAACCCTCAACCTGAAGGAGCAACGAATTCGTAAGAGACTGCTTCTCAAATTACCCCGACCTATGGTAAAATATCGTGTGGTACACGTTCCACATTGTACATAAGACGGGTGATGAAATCGGATGCAAAAAATACTTGTACTCAATGGTCCTAATCTGAATATGCTCGGAATTCGAGAACCAGGCGTGTACGGTTCGGTAACATTGAAGGATATTGAATCCATGCTGCGCTCGCAAGCGGAATCGCTTGGACTAGCTGTGGATTTCTTTCAATCGAATCATGAAGGTGCGCTGATTGACCGTATCCAAGAAGCTTATCAACAGGTTGATGGGATTCTGATTAATCCCGGGGCGCTTACGCATTACAGTTATGCGCTTCGTGATGCCATTAGCGGTGTAGCCATTCCAACGGTTGAGGTTCATATGTCGAATATCCATAAGCGGGAAGAGTTTCGGCACGTGTCTGTTACTGCACCCGTCGTCATTGGACAGATTGCCGGATTCGGTGCTGTAAGTTACGAATTAGGCCTACTCGCACTCTATCGTCATTTATCTGCATAAGAGGTAGTTCAAAACGTCATCATTTGATCACGAAGTCATTCAAGAAGCATAATCAACATCGAATCTTGCGATCACCTTCGAAGTTCGGTACTCATTTAGGTTTCGCCTAAACTCCGTTCCTCCTTCTTCAGGTTCTCGCAACCTTCTCGGTGCTGAAATGCCGACTTTTGAACACACATTAAAGACAGATCATTGGCATTTCAATTTGGGATGAAAAGAGGATGGAACAATTGGACAATAAACGCGTAGTTCAGCTTCGACAAGCGATGCAAGCTGCTCAATTAGAAGCAATTCTAATTACGAACGAATATAATCGCCGTTATTTAACGGGGTTTACAGGAAGTTCCGGGTATGTCTTGATCACACGGGATAAAGCCTACTTCTTAACGGATTTCAGATATGTAGAGCAAGCGAACAACCAAGTGCAGGGCTATGATATTGTTCAGCACAAGGCGGTCGTCATGGATAGCGTTCGCGAATTGTTAGGCGGACAAGTGAAACGTCTTGGATTCGAACAAGCTCATGTGTCCTATGGGACGTATACGAAGTATGCGGAGCAACTCGCAGGGATTGAACTAATCCCGACATCAGACCTTGTTGAGGATATCCGTAATTTCAAAGATGAGGAAGAACTCGCGATTATGCAAGAGGCTTGCGATTTGGCCGACCTTACGTTCGCGCATATTCTTCCGATGATCAAACCGGGTGTTACTGAAGAGTCACTTGCGCTAGAGATGGAAATGTTCATGCGTAAGAACGGTGCGACATCTTCTTCCTTTGACACGATCGTAGCTTCTGGGGAACGCTCTGCGCTTCCGCATGGCGTAGCGAGTCCGCGTGTGATTCAAGGGAATGAATTGATTACGTTCGATTTCGGCGCGCTGTACAAAGGGTATTGCTCGGATCTTACGCGTACAGTCGCTCTAGGAACACCGTCTGCGAAGCATCGCGAAATTTATGATATCGTTCTTGAGGCACAGCTCCATGCGGTCGAGAACATCCGACCTGGGATGACTGGCAGTGAGGCAGATGCCTTGACGAGAGATATCATTACACGGTATGGTTATGGTGAATATTTTGGCCATAGTACCGGACACGGCCTTGGAATGGAGGTTCATGAATCGATCCGCGTTGCCAAGGGCAGTGATATGGTTTTAAAACCCGGGATGGTCGTTACTGTAGAGCCAGGCATTTATTTGCCAGGTATCGGCGGTGTACGCATCGAGGATGACATTGTCATCACGGAGACTGGGATTAAAATATTAACTCATTCGAAGAAAGACTATCTACAATTAGATATGTAAGAATGGGCTAGGCAGGATACGAATTTTAGGAGGAATTTTTAGTGATTTCAGTAAATGATTTTAAGACAGGACTTACCGTAGAAGTAGAAGGCGATATTTTCACAGTCATTGACTTCCAACACGTTAAACCAGGTAAAGGTGCGGCTTTCGTTCGCTCGAAATTGAAAAACCTTCGCAACGGCAATACGGTTGAGCGCACATTCCGTGCAGGCGAGACGATTGGTCGCGCACAAATCGATAACCGTGAAGTTCAATACTTATACAACAGTGGTACAGAATATACATTCATGGATAATGAGACTTATGATCAATTCAGCTTGACTGCAGATCAGTTGGAATGGGAATTGAACTTCTTGCTTGAGAACATGAATGTAAAAATCGTTAGCTACAAAGGTGAAATCCTCGGGATTAACATGCCGACAACGGTTGAGCTTAAAGTCGCTGAGACAGAGCCAGGCGTTAAAGGGAACACCGCACAAGGAGCAACGAAGAATGCGAAGCTGGAGACAGGTCATAACGTTCAAGTGCCTCTATTTATCAATGAAGGCGATGTCCTTATCATCGATACACGTGAAGGTAAATACAGCTCCCGCGCATAAGGAATATATACAACAAACCCCTTTCAGCACCGATGGTGTCGAAAGGGGTTTGTTGTATAACTACCTCTATATGTAGGGGATATAGAGACCTGAATGAAGTTTAGCACTCGGGGTCCTTAGAACAAGGAAAGTGCTAGTGTATCCGATTCGCGCTTCGAATGAAGAATGGCTTCACAACCGATAATTTCAATACTAATTAACGTATCCAAGCATTTTTTAATCGCTTTTTTTCCGGTTTTCATTTTGGAATCAAGGGCAGTTAATAATGCAGTTAGTGTTTTTTTATTCATCGATGTGTAGAATACAGGAATTGTTTTATTCTGAAAGTTGATAAGTTGTTTTGTCATAGGAGACACCTCCGAAATGATAAAGTTATTGAACTTATGACCCTATTGTACAGGGCGAACATTAAAACTATCTTAAAATTCTGTTAAAAGTATGTGAGAAATTACGAAAATATCGCGTTTTTCTTGTTTTTTTCCACAACACGGAAGGAATATGTTATAATATTCAAAATTATTATACAGTTGTTCAATAGGGAGTGAGACAACATTGGCTTTATTCGTCATGAAATTTGGGGGTAGCTCTGTTGGAGACACGGAGCGAATGAAGCGCGTTGCTAGACGAATTGTAGAGAAAAAAGAAGCTGGAAACCGCTGTGTCATTGTTGTATCTGCCATGGGAGACACCACGGATGATCTGATCGATCAATCCAAATTGCTTAATCCGAATCCACCTGCGCGTGAGATGGATATGTTGCTCACGACCGGAGAACAGATCTCAGTCGCGCTATTGTCAATGGCGATCCATCAGTTAGGTCATGAAGCCATTTCTTTTACTGGATGGCAAGCTGGCTTCCGGACAGAGGCTGTACACGGAAAAGCACGGATTACAGATATTCAACCCGAACGTATCGATGCAGCATTAAATGAAGGAAAGATTGTAGTCGTGGCAGGGTTCCAAGGCATGTCCGATGAGGGTGAGATTACGACCTTTGGACGCGGCGGATCAGATACGACGGCCGTTGCGCTGGCAGCAGCGATCAAGGCTGATGTATGTGAGATTTATACGGATGTGAACGGAATTTACTCGACAGATCCACGAGTTGTCAATTGCGCTCGTAAATTGGATGAGATTTCGTATGATGAAATGCTCGAATTAGCGAATCTTGGCGCAGCGGTACTTCACCCGCGTGCTGTTGAATATGCGAAGCATAATAATGTATGTCTAGTGGTTAGATCAAGCTTTACTGATAATGAGGGTACGGTCGTTAAGGAGGAGACAGTCATGGAACAGGGCGTAGTGGTAAGCGGAATCGCATTTGATAAGAACGTGGCAAGAATTAGTATTCTTGGCGTACCGGATTTGCCGGGGGTATTGGCACAAGTATTTACAGCACTTGCGAATGCAGGCGTTAACGTAGATATTATTGTACAGAGTGGTGTTCAGAACGGAACGGCAGATTTCTCCTTTACGGTAAACTTGACGGATTGCGAACAAGCGATCGAAGTCATCCGTGGTATTCGTGAGGAAGTTCCTTATGATCATGTCACATCGGAGACGAATCTGGTGAAGGTATCGATCGTTGGTGCAGGAATGGTCAGCAACCCAGGGGTAGCAGCGAAAATGTTCGAAGTGATCTCCCAGCAAGGGGTAAGCATCAAGATGGTAAGTACATCCGAGATCAAGACGTCTTGCGTGATCGATAGCGAGAAATTGCATGAGATCGTACGCGCGTTGCACACAGCTTATGGTCTTGACACAGCAGAACAGGCCGTTGTTGGCGGCCCGCAAGTTCGTCGCTAATATTATAAATTTATAAAAAGCCGCTAGCGGCTTATCAGCACCGAGAAGGTTGCGAGAAGCCGAAGAAGGAGAAGCGGAGTTTAGGCAAAACCTAAATGAGCACCGGACTTCGAACTTGAACGCAAGATTCGACGTCGAGTCAGCATCCCTGAAATACATCGTGATCATAAGCCGCCGCTCTAGAGGATGCGGTTGAGGATGATCTGGATGAGCTTCATAATGACCGCAGTAAGTCCCGCAGCCATTAAGGGACCTACAGGTATTCCTTTGAAGAACGTAATACCGATAATTGAACCAAGTACTAGACCCACAATGATTTGTGGGTCTATTTTTAATGTTTCAAGCCCTTTGGCGTTCATAATGGTCGCAATTGCACCGCCCGCGATGGCGACGAGGCCTGGCCAAGATGTGATTGTAGCCCAGACATCTTTAGTTGCAATGCGCCCAGATACGAAAGGGACAAGTACGCCCATCGTGAGAAATAGCAGCCCAAGCTCCAGACCCCGACGTTCAATTGTCGGCAAATAGCGGTCCAGATGGACCAGCTTCACGATCAAGAGCAGGCAGGCTGCTGTTGTTATAATAGATGAGCGGCTAATTAAGCCGATGATAATAAGCACAACCATAATGATTTCGCCGTTCATCGTAACGCCCCTGTCCCACTTGGATTTCATAGAGTAAGTGTATGAACAGCAGCTTGTTTTAGAACTATTACCCGTAGGAAGAGACTACCTGAATAATAGTGGCGAATTCTGCGCGAATGGCTTCATCGCTGCTGGTTGACCCGAGATGTAAGGAACAAGCGGAACGGAGTTCACCCCAGCACAGTACTCGACATCCTCAGCGAACCCAATCTTCGTCAATCTTCGCCCGCCTGCGCAATGCATCAGGGCTTGCAGAATGCGATCTTCATGTTGGATATATGCACTATGCATGGCTAATCCGAAATCGTTCACTTGAATCACGGCATCCAAATCACTCTGTTTCATAAGTTCGTCAATGATCAATCCTGCACAGAGACCGTCTTCCAGAGCGAATACATCTTGTGCGCCTGCACAGAGAAGGACAATATCTTTACGCAGCTGCAAAGCAACATTTGCGCAGGCGGAAGCATTGATGAGCGCACCCGCTAGAATATGCGACGCTTTGTGTGATTTCTGGATGCCTCGGGTACCATTGGTTGTGGTGAGAATGACTCTCTTATCTAGAATTTCTTCCGTCATGTATTCATAAGGTGAATTCCCCGCATGAAATCCAGCGATTCTTCGACAGAATCGCTCACCTCCGAGAATGTCGCCCGTTTGTTGACAAGATCTTGCTTGCTGAACCGTCTCTACAGGCAGAACCTCGCTCGCGCCATGTGCTAATGCGGTAATAATCGTACTCGTCGCGCGTAGAACGTCAATGACGATCGCTGTTTTATGAATAAAATCATCCGATCTCGCCTCGTTAACACTGGCGATCACATCTACCTGCATGATTTTTCACTCCTAAATAAGTTAAATACTATAATCGTAGGATTGATGTAGAAGCTCGAACGTGTCGGATCGCAGTCCCCGTCTCAGCGCTTCAAGCGACATAACCTCTTGCGGAGGGATGTTGCCGAGGTTGACTTTTGGACCCAATTGCTGAATGAGATAGAGCTGTTGGCTCTTCAGCGGTGCTTCCCACAATACCCAGTCCATATTGGGTATATGCAGCAGCGTCCGTTCGAATTCCTCTTCTTTACAATCACCCTGCTCATTATAAATACCTACACCCATCCCGGACTCCCGTCCCTCAATGGTAATTAACTCCGAGCCGTGATCATGATCTTCATAGATTGTATTTAACAGCTCGGTATAATCAATGCTCTGGCCTGTTAATTTCTTCCCATATTCTGAGAACACATGAAGTCCTTGATCGATTCCACGCTCAATCAGTTCCGTTCGGAGCTGACGTGAGATATCGATTGTACCGTCGGAGACTTCTACCCCTGTAAATCCCAAATCCACGATCGTATCAAAGAAAGAAGATACGACACCCTGCTGTACGGCAACTTCAAGAAAAGTTCCACCCGGAATAAGACAAATGCCGTACTTTTTGGCTAACTCGGCTTTTTGTCGAATAATCTCAACAGGATACAACGGCGATGTTCCGAAACCAAGCTTGAGGATATCGATATAACCACCGACGGTGTGCATCAAATCTTCGAATGCTCGCGGCCCAAGCCCCTTATCAATCACCATTGTTTTGCCTGTTGTTCTAGGTTTTTGCATACGTACATTGGAGGGATCCGCTAGACGGGGATGCCAACACGGACTAGTTATGACTTCCATATTCAACGCTCCTTCATGTTGCCTGAATGAATTCATGCAAGCAATATATGCGACTTCTCCTAGTCAGGTGCCTATTCCAATCTTAATTTCGACATGAACGAGTTGACCTATTTGAAGACAAGCGTGCATACATTAAATGAAATCGAAGGAAGGGGGTGTATGGAATGCTGAATAAGATTGTACTCAGTATGGCAACGCTTCGCATGATTTCAGGATCTCTCGAGATTATCGCAGCATTGCTGATGCTTCGATTTAATCAAGTGGAGAAAGCATTGATCGTGAATAGTTCGCTTGCATTAGTCGGACCGCTCGTCTTAATTACAACCACCACGATTGGATTTGTTGGGGTCGCGGAGAAGCTCTCGTGGGATAAGATCGGTTGGGTACTGCTCGGCATTAGCTTCATTCTTTTTGGAATCTTCAAAAAATAGGACGAGATTAGGCATAAAAGCTTCGAACAAGCATACATATGTGGTAAACGCTAGGACAACTATGGGGGTTCTTTCGATGAAAAGTACAACGTGGGTATCCATATTTCCAAGTAGTATTCAGGAGTTGTTGAGCAAATTGCCTGAGCCCATCCTTGATCGCATTGAAGAAGTTCGCGTGCGACAGGAACGCCCCTTGGAACTGAATTATGCAGGGCAATTCCATTACGTAAGCCGGCGCGGGGTGTTAACGGATGTACCACATGAGGGATACAGACCAACAAGAGAGGATGGCAATCGGCTGCTCGATTTCATCACGAACCATTCTTTGTACACGATGGAAGAGGAACTTCGTAAGGGATACATCACAATTCAAGGCGGCCATCGGATTGGACTTGCCGGACGAGCCGTACTCACGAAGGGACATGTCGATCACTTACGCGATATTACAAGCTTCAATATTCGGATAGCCCGTGAAATGCAGGGTGTTGGAGATTCTATTATTCCCTACTTACTCGATTTTCGGCACCAGACGGTCAATCACACGTTGATCGTATCGCCGCCTCAACATGGAAAGACGACCCTGATTCGTGATTTGGCTCGGCTCATGAGTACTGGCCAGTGGAGACATCCAGAAGCGAAATGGAAGGGATTGAAGGTAGGCGTTGTCGATGAACGTTCCGAGATTGCAGGTTGTATGAAAGGTGTACCAAGCTTTGATGTCGGCCCGAGAACAGATGTGCTGGATGGTTGCCCGAAAGCCGAAGGGATGATGATGATGATTCGCTCGATGTCACCAGATGTCATGCTCGTCGATGAGATTGGCCGCCCTGAAGATGCAGAGGCCATTCGTGAAGCACTCCATGCAGGGATTCGAGTCATTGCAACCGCACACGGCGGAGAACTCGAGGATGTGCTCCGCAGACCGGTTCTGAACAAGCTGATGTCGGACGAACTCTTCCAGTCTTACGTTGTACTCAGACGTTCTGGTCGAGGGATGAGCAGACGCTTCTATGATGCTAGACGAAGACTTCTGCACCCCGATGGACTAGCTATGAAGGGCGGCGGGATGGATGGTTAAATTAATCGGTGCTGTTTTGGTGATCGTATCAGGAACTTTATTCGGCTTCTATCAAGCGGCACAATTCGCGAACCGACCGAAACAAATTCGAGCCTTCATCTTGGCACTTCAGCGATTGGAGACGGAAATCCTGTACGGCTTCACACCGCTAGCGGATGCACTGGGTAAAATAGGGCAGCAGCTCACAGATCCGTTGAAGTCGATTTTTACAGAAGCCGCGAGGCGGTTAACGGATCATCGGTCGAGCGTCACTGCCCAAGAGAGTTGGCAGTTCGCCGTTGAAGAACAGTGGAAACACACTGCGATGAAACAGAGTGAGAAGAATATCATCTATCAGTTCGGCTTCACCCTTGGAACAAGTGATAGGAACGACCAAATTAAGCATATACGCCTTGCCATCAATCAATTGCAGCATGAAGAAGCAGCGGCACAGAATGAACAAGGTCGTTATGAGAAAATGTGCAGAAGCCTCGGACTTCTCGCCGGTGCATTAATCGTTATTTTGATCTACTAACAATCTACTTCCACCTGCATAAGAGAGAAGTAGATTTGGAGAGGTGCCAAAGGGATGAACATAGATGTAGGCGCAATTTTTCAAATTGCAGGAATCGGCATCATCATTGCAATGATTCATACAGTGTTGAAGCAAATGGGCAAAGAGGATATGGCACATTGGGTGACGGTCATCGGCTTCGTCGTCGTATTGTTCATGGTCGTTCGGCTCCTCAATGATTTATTTCAAGAGATTAAGACGATCTTTCTCTTTCAGTAGGTGATGAGATGGAAATGATTCAAATGGTCGGCCTTGGACTGATCGCTACGGTACTCGTTCTTATCGTAAGAGAGCAGAAACCGATGTTCGCTTTTCTAATCACCACCTTCACAGGTATCGCGATTTTCTTGTTCCTAATCGGGAAGATTGAAGCGGTCATTCAAGTGCTGGAAGACTTGGCCCTACGCTCGGGAATCCAACTTGTGTACTTGAAGACGATTCTTAAGATTATCGGAATCGCTTATATCGCTGAATTCGGAGCGCAGATCGTGAAAGATGCGGGGCAAGAGAGTATTGCGAGTAAGATCGAGCTTGCTGGAAAAGTGCTGATCATGGTGCTCGCGATTCCCATTATTAGCATCATCATCGAGACGGTCATTCAATTGCTGCCGGCCTAAATGAAATGGAGATGGAACCATGATCCGAAGAATTGAAGATCATACAAAGCTACGCATGGTGTTAATCTTCATGTTCTGCTTCTTCATTAGTTGGACCACGCACTTGGTTGCAGCTGCGCCGATGGATGGGTTGGTTCAGAGCCAAGCCAAAGATTTGCCGACGGGTGAAATCGAGCAATATTGGGACAAATTGATGAATCAGTATGGTGGGTTTTTTCCAGATCAGCAGTCGCCTAGCTTCATGGACATGCTTCTACCTGAAGGGAAAGGATTTAGTCTGAAATATGCGTTCCAAGGCCTGTTGAAATTCCTGCTCCATGAAGTCATCTACAATGGCAAGCTGCTTGTTACCATCGTGGTCCTTACCGTATTCAGTATGATTCTCGAGACGCTGCAGACCGCATTTGAACGAAATGCAGTGAGTAAGGTCGCTTATTCCATTTCGTACATGATCATTGTCATCATCGCGATTAATAGCTTTAATGTCGCGATTGGATATGCGAAAGAAGCAATCGAGAGCATGATTCACTTCATGATGGCCATGATTCCATTACTATTCACACTGCTCGCCTCCATGGGGAATGTTGTAACGGTATCTGTCATGCATCCACTGATTATATTCATGATTAACACGGTTGGAACCATGATCTATGCGGTGGTCTTCCCGTTATTATTCTTCTCAGCTGTCTTGCACATCGTTAGTACATTGTCTGATAAGTACAAAGTCACCCATCTAGCGAATTTGCTTCGCAACGTTAGTGTAGGCTTACTCGGGATTCTGCTTACCGTATTTCTTGGAGTCATCTCCGTACAAGGCTTTACAGGCGCAGCGGCTGATGGCGTTACGATCCGAACAGCCAAATATATTACAGGCAACTTCGTACCCGTCGTCGGCAAAATGTTCTCGGATGCCGCTGATACCGTAATCTCTGCTTCCCTGCTGGTGAAGAATGCGATTGGCCTGGTGGGTGTGATTATCATCTTGTTCCTCTGCGCATTCCCAGCGCTCAAAATATTAACGCTTGCGCTGATCTACAACATATCAGGTGCCGTGATGCAGCCGCTAGGAGATAGTCCGATCGTAACCTGCTTGCAGACGATTGGGAAAAGCATGATCTACGTCTTCGCGGCGCTGGCAGCGGTCGGTCTCATGTTCTTCCTAGCGATCACCATCATGCTGACGGCAGCGAATGTGACGGTGATGATGCGATGAAGCGAGAGCGATTGCCTCAAGGGAGCGATGATCCATGATGGAATGGCTAGGTGGCTGGCTGAAGCAGATTATCTTCATTATCCTGCTCGCGACGTTCATTGATCTGATCCTGCCGAATCGTTCCATGCAACGATATGTCAAGTTGGTCATCAGCTTGCTGATACTAGTAACGATCATGACGCCGATCTTATCGATATTCCGCAGCAGCTTCGCTGATCAACTCGCAGAGAATTACACCGAGATGAGTGAGCGGACGAGTCAGGGGAGGAAGTTCGTCGGCGTGGATCAAATTATGCGCGAAGGGGATCGACTCAAACGTAAGCAAGAGGAGAAAGTGATTCAATCTGTAGAGACCCAGTTGGCAGCGCAGATCAAGACACAACTGGAAGAAGAGACGGGATCGAATGTCACGCAGGTTCATGTGAAAATCGGCAACTTAACGCAGGACACGAAGCCGTCAGCCACGATGACCGAGCAGATTAATGTAGAAATGGAGAAACCGAATATTCAATCCGTCGAAGTCTATTTTGATCCAAGTCGTGAGCAAGAATTGAAGCAACAAGAAACAGGTGATCCAATCGCTGCGATGAAGCCGATTGAAGGGGTGAAGGTGGACATTCAATTAGATCCAATCGGATCAAATGAAGATGCTGCGACGCCAGTACAAGCAGATCCCGTGGAAGAGCAGACGACACCTGAAGAACGAGTTCTTAGCGATCGTGCGGTGGCCATCCTTAAGACGAATTGGGGCGTCTCCGTGAATCGAATCAATATTTTTATGGGGCGAGATACGAAGCTCCATTGAGAGATCTTACGACTAACCAAACTGGAGGTGAAAATGTATGGCGAAATGGCTGCAATCAATCGAGAAATGGGTCGGCGGTGGACCTGGAGGAACGAAACGGGTTCAGACCTTCCGCTGGCTGCTGATTCTAGGACTCATCGGCGTTGGTCTGCTCCTCTTCGCAGCCTTCAATCATATGAATGTGAAGCAAGTGGATTCCGTGAATGAAGGAAGGGAACCGCCGCGAGATCAGCCGACATCTGCCGTGTCCACGCCGGAAGATACATCGCAGTACACATCCATTGAACAGGCGATGGAAAGTCGGATGAAGAGCATTCTTGAGAATATCGTCGGTGTTGGCGATGTTGAAGCGGTCGTTACGATTGATTCGACAGAAGAAATTGTGTATCAGAAGCAAATGAAAGACAGTCAGCAGGTCACCGAAGAGTCTGACCCGAATGGCGCTAAACGGCATGTCACGCAATATTCACGCGATGGTGAGATCGTAACGCTCGAAGTATCAGGCAATCAGACACCTGCCATCGTGAAACGAGTCAAACCGAAAATACGAGGGGTTGTCATTGTAGCAAAGGGTGCGGAGAACCGCATTGTAAAAAATCTGATTATTGATGCAATCGAGAAAGGCTTCAGTGTTCCCTATTCCAAAATTTCAGTTGCCCCGCGCAAACAAGCGCAATAACGATAATAATTATTTAGGAGGAATATGAAAATGAATACAAAAAGACAAACGATTTGGCTCGTAAGTATGCTCAGCATTATGGTGGTATTATCTGCGTACTATCTGTTCACAGAACCAGCAAGCACGAACTCAAATACGAATAAGGTTGCGCAGAATAGTCAAGTCGAACAGACGAAGAAAAATGCAACAGAAGCAAGTACGAAAGGTACGCCAGACAGTTTAACCGAAGTGAAGGTGGATGAAGTGACAGATCCGAACCTGAATGCAACGAAAGATGCGAATAAAGCGAAAGATGGCGGGGCGGACAAAGGCAAAAAAACAGAATCTGATGCAAAGAAGGGGACTGATAAGGCTACGGATTCCAAAGCAGGAACATCGGCAGACTCCAAAGTATTGGCATCCGATAAAACAGATGAGGCGATTCTAGATGAGCTGAGTAAAGAGGGAACCAATACGGTGGATACGCTCGCGGCGGTACAACAAGAGCGGAATCAAAATTACAGCGCACAAATGGATAAGCTTCAAGCTATCGTGAATGATATGAACAAATCCCCTGATGAATACACCAAAGCAGAGCAAGAAATGACGGTAATCGAAAGTCAAGAACAAAAGATTACAACCATTGAAGAAGAGCTTCGCAAAGAATTTGGGAAAGCCGCGATCAAACAGGAGAAAGATAAATTCAAAGTTGTTGTTGCAAGCGATCAACTGGAAATTGCCGAAGCCGTACACATCGTAGACATGCTGGTCAAAGAATTAAATGTAACGCAAGACAAGGTCAGCGTACAACGCGTAGCTCCATAAATTAGCAGGAAAATGCGGAGAGTCCAGAAAAACTGGGCTCTTTCCATTTTAAAGGTTTATGATATAATACTAACGGTATAAGTGTCAGGGCTGTACCGTTTATTTCCAATGGGTTAACAAAGCTGAAGGAGTGAATATATACATGTTTAAATTGAGCGAGATCAAAGAATTGATCAAGTTAGTTGATCAGACATCCGTTCAGGAGCTAGAAATTGAAAACGAAGGTACACGACTTTTCATTCGCAAACCAGGTAAAACCGAAGTTGTCAATGTTCATGCTGCACCGATTCAGCCAACGTATCAACAACAGGTTGTTCCTGCTGCGACTACTGCACCAGTGGTTCAAGTTCAAGCAGATGCTGCACCTGTAGCTCAAGAGACGAATAGCAATCTACATAAAATTGTGTCACCGATGGTAGGGACGTTCTATAGTGCTTCTAGTCCGGAAGCGGGCGCTTTTGTAAGCGTTGGCGATAAGGTGAAGGAGAAGTCGGTTGTATGTATCATTGAAGCGATGAAATTAATGAATGAATTGGAAGCAGAAGTAAAAGGCGAGATCGTTGAAGTGCTCGTGGAGAACGGTCAATTGGTTGAGTTCGGACAACCTCTTTTCTTAGTGAAAGCCGAATAAAAGGGAGGGCCCTCGAACATGAAGTTTCAGAAAATATTAATTGCTAACCGCGGTGAAATCGCGGTTCGTATTATTCGTGCAGCGCGTGAAATGGGAATTTCAACCGTTGCTGTATATTCCGAAGCGGATCGTGATTCGCTGCATGTAAGATTAGCTGATGAAGCTTATTGCATTGGACCTACGTTGTCCAAAGATAGTTATTTGAATTTGGCGAACATTATGAGCGTTGCTACGTTAACAGAATGCGATGCCATCCATCCGGGATACGGGTTCTTGGCAGAGAATGCAGACTTCGCAGAAATCTGTGATTCTTGTAATGTGACGTTCATCGGTCCATCGCCGGATGCGATTAGTCGCATGGGTGACAAGGCTGTTGCGAAGCAGACCATGAAGGATGCGAACGTACCTGTTATTCCAGGTTCGGACGGATTAATTGAGGATATGGATGAAGCGATGATGATCGCTCGCGATATCGGCTATCCTGTTATTATCAAAGCAACGGCAGGCGGTGGTGGTAAAGGAATCCGTCTTGCAGAGAACGAGGAAGCTTTAATTCAGCAAATTACGATGGCACAACAGGAAGCGCAGAAAGCTTTCGGGAATGCCGGCGTTTATCTAGAGAAGTTCTTAACGGGCATGAAGCACGTTGAGATTCAAATTATGGCTGATAAGCATGGCAATGCGGTGCATCTCGGCGAGCGGGATTGCTCTGTGCAGCGTCGTAGACAGAAGCTCATTGAAGAGGCGCCGTGTTCAGTGCTGTCGCCTGAGGTTCGGTCTAAGATGGGGGAAGCAGCGGTTCGTGCAGCACTTGCCGTGAACTATTCTGGCGCAGGTACGCTTGAATTCTTGCTTGCTCCAGACGGTGAATTCTATTTCATGGAAATGAATACTCGGATTCAAGTAGAGCACCCGGTAACAGAGATGATTACGGGCGTGGATCTAATCAAGGAGATGATCTCGGTTGCGGAAGGCAATCCGTTATCATTTAGCCAAGAGGATATAGAGATCCAAGGATGGTCGATTGAATGCCGTATTAATGCAGAAGATCCAGATCGTAATTTCATGCCATCACCAGGGAATATTTCATTTTATCTTGCACCGGGCGGCTTAGGCGTTCGCGTAGATAGCGCAGCTTATCCGGGTTATACGATTTCACCGCATTACGATTCCATGATTGCGAAGCTTATCGTATGGGGAGCGACACGTGAAGAAGCTATTGCCAAAATGAAGCGTGCACTCGGCGAATTTGCTATCGAAGGAATTCATACGACGATTCCATTCCATCAACGTCTACTCGAGCATCCGAAGTTTATTGATGGCGATTTCGATATTAAATTCCTTGAAGATTACGAGGTTTAATCGCGAGTTATACAGGCTTTGAGCGCAGGAAGTGGGATAGGCCTAGGTTTGTCATAATTCCTGCTAAATGATATAGTATGTATAATAAGATGCGAAAAGATCGGAACTGCATCGCGAACTTATTGGAGGTGCTTACATTCATGAATATGATCCCTATGGATTATGAAAAGACAGATTTAGGCTCAATACAGATTGCTCCTGAAGTTATTGAAGTGATCGCTGGCTTAGCAACGGTTGAGGTTAACGGCGTAGCTGGAATGAGCGGAGACTTTGCAGGTGGAATTGTTGAATTATTAGGGCGTAAGAACTTATCCAAAGGTGTTAAAGTAGAGGTAGGTCAACGTGAAGCTGCGGTTGACGTGTCCATCATCGTGGAATACGGTCATCGCATTCCGGAAGTATCTGCTGAAATTCAACGCAGCGTAAAGCATTCCATTGAGATGATGGCAGGTCTTAATGTTGTAGAAGTGAACGTACATATCCATGGCGTGCATTTTAAGACAACTGAGAAACCTGAAGAAGAAGAATTACAACAAAGGGTAAGGTAATTCAGCCATCCATGGCTTTATGCTGGACTGAGTCACCTTTTACAAATGGAGAACCCCGGGCCGATGATGCGTCAGGGGTTTGCTCTAATTTTAAGGAGGCATGCATTTGCATGATTAAAATTTTGGACAGGCTCCTGTTATTCTTCTATAGTATCGTCATTGGAGCTGTTGCTGTCTGCGCTGTGCTCTACGCTACAAATGTATTGGATCGATCACTGTTAATGGATACGGAGTTATGGCTTGATAATATTGTCATCGCTGTCGCGGCTGTCATTATTCTAATTAGTTTACGGTTCTTCTATATATCTGTTCGAAGAGATCGTACAAATCACCAATCGATTGATCTGCGTAATGAACATGGAGATATTCATATTTCGATGGAGACGATTGAGAACTTGGCGCTCAAAGCAGCAGCTAAAGTCCGCGGTGTGAAAGATTTGAAAGTGAAAATCCGTGTCTCTGAAGCGGGTCTTGAACTCATCATCCGCACGTTCGTTGATGGCGATACATCTATTCCAGAAATGACTGAAGAAGTTCAACGTCAGGTTCGCGAGCAAGTAACGGAGGTCACAGGAATTCCGGTGGCGACGGTTTCGGTGTTCATTGCGAATATTGTTCAGACACAATCTTTTAAGTCAAGAGTAGAATAGAGGTGATTTTCCAATGTTGAAGCAGATTTGGGAAAGTCACGGGGGACGCATACTCGGAGTAACAGCAGGGATCTTTCTGGGCTTAATTTATTTTATCGTCGGTTTTTGGGACATGCTGTTCTTCGCATTGATTATTTTTATTGGGTATACCCTGGGCAAACAACGAGATTTGAAGCTGGGCAGCTTATTTCCATGGGCTCGGATATGGGAATGGCTGACGGGCAGATGGAGCATGTTTAAATGAACCCTGTGAGCGACTCCTAATTTTGTGACTCCGCCTTCCATGGAATCGGATTAGGAGCTGTTCATAGGTTTTTTTATATCACAACCGACCCATACTAGGATAGAGCGTATGGATGGATTCGTGATGACGATTATAACTTTTGGAGGAACAATATGAAGCGGCGCTTAGCTAGAGAAATTACAGTACAGAGCTTATACCAGATGGAAATGAACGGTGTGGCAGCCGAAGAAGCAGTAGCCATGGTGCTTACCGAAGTGAAAGAGGAGAACGAGACTGAGATTGAGATTCGCAATTTCAGCGAAATGAACACCTATGTTTTAAGTCTAGTTCATGGCACCTGGACGAACAAAGAACGGATCGATCAGCTGTTGTCCGAATACTTGAAGAACTGGCAGATGGACCGTCTATCACGTGTTGATCGTCAAATTTTGCGCCTCGCATGCTTTGAGATGGTATTCAGCGAAGACGTACCGCCGAAGGTTGTCGTGAATGAAGCGATTGATTTGGCCAAGCATTTTGGTACTGATGAATCCGGTAAGTTCGTGAACGGTGTTCTAGGGAAGATGATTCGTGAGCTAGAGCAGATTAAAGCCAATTAATTGGCTTTTTCATTGTGTAAACAAAGTGTGAGTAGTACAAGTGTTTCAAAGCTTTGTTGACAGATCAAAAAACCAATTGATTCGCGATTGACATGAAGGGGAGAGAAAACCATGACAGCTGTAAAAATTGATGGTAAAGCCGTATCCGAGTCCATTCGAGGACAAATTCAAGAAGAAGTTGTTGGTCTGAAGAAGCAAGGTATCGAGCCAGGGCTTGCGGTCATACTCGTTGGAGAAGACCCAGGATCGAAAGTATATGTAGGTAGTAAAGAAAAAGCATGCATCGAGTTAGGATACTATTCCGAAGTTCATCGTCTACCTGATACGACAACGGAAGAGGCATTACTCGCCTTGATCGATCAGTTGAATAACCAAGCGGACATTCATGGCATTCTCGTACAATTGCCATTGCCGAAGCACATTCATGAGAAATCGGTTATTGATGCAATTGCCGTTGAGAAAGATGTAGATGGGTTCCACCCGATTAATGTGGGGAACTTGATGATTGGTGATGACAGTCTACTGCCATGTACACCTGCAGGTGTGATTGAGTTAATTAAACGTACAGGTACAGATATGGCGGGCAAACATGCTGTTGTGATTGGTCGCAGCAATATTGTCGGCAAGCCCGTATCGATGCTGCTCCAACGTGAGAATGCAACAGTGACCATGTGTCACTCCAGAACATCGAACATGCGCGAGATTACGAAGCAAGCAGATATCCTTGTTGTTGCTATCGGCCGTGCGAATTTCGTTGACCATACGTACGTGAAGCCGGGCGCGATTGTCATTGATGTAGGTATGAACCGTCTGGATAACGGCAAATTAGCGGGTGACGTTGATTATGAAGATGTGCTCGAAGTAGCTGGAGCGGTAACACCGGTACCAGGTGGTGTTGGTCCGATGACCATCACGATGCTGATGCAAAATACGCTGATCGCGGCTCGTAGAGCACACGGCCTGAAATAAGGGTGAAGTCGATGGCGGAAGAGCGCATATTATCCATTAAAGATCTGAATCGATATATTCGGATGAAGCTCGAATCAGATGATTTGATGCAGGACGTCTGGATTCGAGGGGAAATATCGAATTTTACCCACCATTCCAGCGGACATATGTACTTCACATTGAAGGATGCAGACAGTCGGATCAAATCGATCATGTTCGCATCACACAACCAGAGGCTGGCTTTCCGTCCGAAGGAAGGGACGAAGGTTATTGCCCGGGGCAATGTATCGGTGTATGAACGAGACGGTCAGTATCAATTTTATGCGACACATATGCAGCCGGACGGGATCGGAAGTTTATATCTTGCTTACGAACAATTGAAGAAGAAGTTAGATGAAGAAGGACTGTTTGCGGCACATCGGAAACGACCGCTGCCGAAGTTCCCGAGAGCGATCGGAGTCATTACCTCGCCGACAGGTGCTGCCGTTCGAGATATTATTATTACACTCCAACGACGTTATCCTACAGTACCGATTCTCCTTTATCCCGTTCTCGTTCAAGGGACACAAGCGGCACCTTCCATTGTGAAGGCGATTGAGGGGATGAATCGGCATCAAGAGGCCGATGTATTGATCGTAGGCCGTGGTGGAGGTTCTTTAGAGGAGTTATGGGCATTTAATGAAGAGATTGTGGCGCGAGCGATTTATGCATCCGGCATTCCGGTGATTTCTGCAGTCGGGCATGAGACTGATTTTACGATTGCTGATTTTGTGGCCGATCTGCGAGCGGCAACGCCTACAGCGGCTGCGGAGCTTGCAGTGCCGCATCATTTGGAGCTGAAGCAGCATTTTCGCCGGCTTGAGCAACGCATGGCGCATGCGTTAGCCATGCGGATGCAGCAGGAGCGTGACCGTCTTGAACGATTGAGACGTTCTCCTTACTTTGTGCATCCCCGTAAATACTTGCTACAGCATGCGGAGCGGCTTGATCGGCTGACGGAACAGCTTCATTACCGTACGCAAGGGTTGATGCGCAAGTCCGATGAACGTTGGTCGAAGTTGCAGCATCGTCTTGTAAGACGTAATCCGCAGGAACAAGTTATTTTTGCCCGGAAAAGGGTTCAGTCAGAAACGCACCAGCTGTTGCAATCGATGCAAGCGATGCTGAAGGAGCAGAAATTGAAGCTCATGACTGGGATGAAGCAGCTTGATGCGCTCAGTCCGCTCAAGGTCATGCAGCGTGGATATAGTCTTGTCTATGACGAACAGGAGAAGCGCTTGATTAAGTCACTTGCTGATGTGCAGCCAGGTGACATGGTCCATGTGAAAGTAAATGACGGACAATTGGAATGTCAGGTGTGGTCAATGAAAGGAGAGGACATGCATGGCTAAGAAGGTCGAGAAAGAAGCTCCAGTAAGCTTCGAGGAAGCAATTCAGAAGCTTGAGTTGATCGTCGAAGAACTCGAGAGCGGGGACGTGCCACTCGAGAAAGCGATCGAGTTATTCCAAGAGGGCATGATGATGTCGCAGCTCTGCGGCCAGAAGCTCGAACAAGTTGAACGTAAAATCGAAGCACTGGTTGAAGAGAATGGGGAGTTCCGCAAGAAACCTTTCACGGGAATAACCGACGATGTGGGGGATACTGTTGGCTAAGTTAAATGAGACAGAAGAATTTACAGAATATATGACAAGATCCAGAGCAGCAGTGGAAGAAGCTCTATCCGGCAGCATTCCCCTTGATTGGGAGATGCCTGCCTCTTTGCGTGAGTCGATGCGTTACTCCCTGCTTGCTGGTGGAAAACGAATTCGTCCTATCCTTGTTCTAGCAGCAGCCGAAGCTGTGGGTGGAGCAGAGCTTGTTCCATCGGCTATGCCAGTTGCCTGTGCGATTGAGATGATTCATACATACTCGTTAATTCATGATGATCTGCCGGCGATGGATAACGATGATTACAGACGTGGGAAACTCACGAATCACAAAGTGCATGGGGAAGCAATGGCCATACTCGGCGGGGATGCGCTATTGACACATGCATTTCATCAAGTGGTTCAAGCATCAAGGAAGCATCAGGTTCCAACGGATCAAGTGCTTGCAATCATTGAGGAACTGTCGGTTCTTGCTGGCGCGAGGGGAATGGTCGGTGGACAAGCAGCGGATATGATCGGCGAGCAGGGGATTACATCGCTTGAACAGCTGCAATACATCCATCTCCATAAGACAGGAGATTTGATCGTATTCTCACTACGTGCTGGTGGCCGAGTTGCAGGCGCGTCGGAAGAACAACTCACTGCACTAGAGACTTTCGGACGACAAATCGGGCTGGCTTTCCAGATTCAAGATGATGTATTGGACCTCATTGGAGATGAACAGAAGCTTGGCAAAAAGACGCAAAGTGATGTGGCGCAGAGTAAGGTGACATATCCATACTTTATCGGTGTTGAGGCATCTCAGGTGGAAATTGAACGCCTTACACGGGAAGCGAAGGAAGCAATTGAAGGCGTGAACCTAGCGAGTCCACAGCGTCTAATCGAGCTAGCTGATTATTTAATGAAACGCGACCATTAATTGCTGCGTATAAAATACAGTATTATGATATAATAAGTCGTACGTAGAGTGGTGCAGTATTCTAGTCAGTCTACCGTTTCTGAAGGCGGGGCTAAAAATTCGCTAAAGGGCACATCGATGAAGTTCCTGGTGTTGGCTTCTGACGCCCAGTCGGGGGTTGATGCTGGGAGTTAAGGTCGTGGGGCGATCCACAATGGCATGTGGGCGTTGACCCCGCTTCCGCGGAGGCCCAAGTATGTGGCAAGACATCCTCGTATGAATTGCTACGGCTTGGGGTATGAACCTGCATTGCGAGTCGGGATTGACTCATCTATGGATTAGTAGAAGCAATATCTAAGGATGACTTGTTTGCAGCGTAGCCTGCCTTGAGCGGATTCACAGGGATTGCAGATGTGTACGAGGCTAGCGCTTCGGCCAAAGTGTTAACCTTCGGATGCTGCATGAAAGTTCGTCTGCAAAAGAGGATATGAAACGGTTCAGGATTGCTGAGGAAAACTCCTAGACTGTTTGCGTACGTGAGACTTCTTGAGGATTATAGTGTGGACTAAGTGGTAATCTAGTCTGATGCTCGGCAACGACGTCAAGATGGGCATAAAGGGAAACCGCCTAATCGGCAACGTGAAGGAGACCTGTCTGGGAAAACCTACTGGACCTAAGCCACAGCGTTTACTCTCGAAGTTACCACTCATCTCTTTCTTATAGAGGGAGAGATTGAAATGAAATTTTCATTGAAGCACTCCATGAAATGGAGTATTTTTATTTCTATTGTTACGTTCCTATTGGCCTGTATCTTCTCGGTCATCTCTACAACGGTTTTATCGGGTGTCGGATTTGGCGTAGGCGTCATCATCGTCTTGCTGCTGATCTTGATTGGCATTGTGTTCGATATGATGGGCCTAGCAGCGGCGGCTGCGAGCGAGAAACCTTTTCACGCGATGGCTGCAGAGCGAGTTAGGGGCTCAAGACAAGGGATTTATATTATCCGAAATGCGGATCGATTTTCGAATATTTGTAATGACGTCATCGGCGATATGACGGGGGTCATCAGTGGTGCTGCAAGCGCGCTCGTCGTCGGTAATTTGCTTCTCTCCATGAATCAAGGCAATGAAATGTTTCGAATGGTCACGAGCGTTGTGTTTGCGGGATTAGTATCTGCGCTCACGGTTGGAGGTAAGGCGGTTGGCAAAAGTTTTGCGATTCACTACTCCACGGCTATCGTGCTCTCGATCGGGAAGTTCTTCGATCTACTGGAACGAAGACTCCACATTCGAATTTTCACGAAGAAAAAAAGCAAACCGAACAATGGAAAGCGAGGAAAATAACGTGTTACTCGAACAGATTAATCAACCAAACGATTTAAAGAAGTGTTCGGTTGAGGAGCTCGCTCAATTGTCGGGAGAGATTCGTCAATTTTTGATCGAGAAACTATCGGTCACAGGGGGACATCTTGCGCCGAATTTGGGTGTAGTCGAGCTCACGGTTATTTTGCACTACTTGTTTGATAGTCCGAAAGATAAAATTATTTTTGATGTTGGGCATCAAGCTTATGTGCACAAAATACTAACAGGTCGTAGAGAACAATTCGATACGCTTCGCAAGTATAAAGGATTATGTGGCTTCGTCAAGCGTTCAGAGAGTGAACATGACGTATGGGAAGCAGGGCATAGCAGTACTTCTTTGTCAGCAGCAATGGGTATGGCGACTGCGCGTGATCTTAAAGGGGAAAATAACCGTGTCATTGCTGTGATTGGTGATGGTGCGTTAACCGGCGGGATGGCGTTTGAAGCGCTCAATCACATTGGGCATGAGAAGAAGAATTTGATTGTTGTGTTGAATGACAATGAAATGTCGATCGCCCCGAATGTTGGCGCGATGCATCATTACTTAGGTAAAATTCGTTCGGACAAAACATATAAGCGCGCCAAAGAAGAACTTGAAAGTTTCTTGAAAAAAATTCCTGCAATTGGCGGGGCGCTAGCGAAGACGGCAGAACGTCTGAAAGACAGCCTGAAATATCTCGTTGTATCCGGTGTGCTGTTCGAGGAACTCGGGTTTACATATCTGGGTCCTGTGGATGGGCATGATCTCGAATCGTTGCAAGATACGTTCAAGCAGGCAAGTCAGGTAAATGGACCTGTTCTTGTCCATGTCCTTACGACCAAAGGAAAAGGCTATTCTCCTGCAGAAGCAGATTCGCATAAATGGCATGGCATTACGCCATACAAAATCGAGTCCGGTCAAGTCGTGAAGGCTGTAGGCAATCCGATGTATACGGAAGTATTCAGTGAGGCGATCATTGAACTTGCGGAACAAGATTCACGGATCGTTGCTGTGACCCCTGCGATGCCAAGCGGATCAGGACTTCTGAAATTTGCAGCACGCTTCCCTGATCGAATGATTGATGTCGGCATTGCCGAGCAGCATGCTGCGACTATGTGTGCCGCGATCGCAATGGAAGGACTGAAACCGATTTATGCGGTTTACTCGACGTTCATGCAACGTGCATATGACCAAATCGTGCATGATATTTGCCGTCAGGATGCGAATGTCATCTTCGCGATTGACCGTGCAGGGTTCGTTGGTGCAGATGGCGAGACGCACCAAGGGGTCTACGATATCTCATTCATGCGCCATATCCCGAATATGGTCATGATGATGCCGAAAGACGAGAACGAGCTTCGGCATATGCTGAAGACGGCAGTCGATTATAATGACGGGCCAATCGCTGTTCGTTATCCACGTGTGAATGGTGTTGGCGTAGCCTATGATCCTGTGATGACTTCGATTCCGATCGGTGAGTGGGAAGTTGTGCGTGATGGCGAATCCTTTGCGATTGCTGCAATTGGTCCTATGGTTCAAGTTGCACTTGAAGCCGCAGAGCAATTGAAACGCGAAGGGCTGAATGTTCGCGTAATCAATGCAAGATTCATTAAACCATTAGATGGCGCGATGCTGCAGCAGCTCGCCAAGGATCGGTTAGATCTGATCGTAATGGAAGAAAGCGCCCAAATGGGTGGACTCGGCAGCGCGATTCTGGAATACTACGCAGAACATGACATCTACGATATGCGTGTCAAACTCATGGGGATTCCAGATTACTTCGTAGAGCACGGTAGTGTGAAGGAGCAGCGTCAAGAGGTTGGTCTTACGGTTGAACACGTGATGGCTGAGATAAAGAATATGAAACCGCGCATTCGGTCGCGTGCGAAGTAGAAGAGGGTAAATGAATGTCTGAACAGAAAGAACGGATTGACGTTCTGCTCGTTGAGCAAGGTTTTTTTGAAAGTCGTGAGAAGGCGAAAGCCGCAATTATGGCGGGTATCGTATTTAACAAAGATGGGGAACGGCAAGAGAAAGCCGGGTCGAAGATTCCTAGGTCCACTGAACTTCGTGTGAAGGGCCAGTTGCATCCCTATGTGGGGCGTGGCGGACTGAAGCTAGAGAAGGCGCTGCGCTATTTTGAGATCGATATGAACGGACGTGTCATGCTGGATATCGGTGCTTCGACGGGTGGATTTACTGATTGTGCATTGCAGCATGGCGCAAGCTATGTCTATGCGATTGATGTAGGCTACAATCAGCTTGACTGGTCGCTGCGGAATCATGAACGTGTTGATGTCATGGAGCGCACCAATTTCCGGTATACGACACCGGCAGATCTGAAGGGGCCGCGGCCGAATATGGCATCCATTGATGTATCTTTCATCTCCCTGAAGATTATCCTTCCGCCACTCATTGAATTGCTTGAGGAGCCAGCACAAGTTGTGGCACTGATTAAGCCGCAATTCGAAGCGGGGCGTGAGAAAGTCGGGAAGTCAGGCGTCGTGCGTGAACCGAAAGTTCATGAAGAAGTGCTGACTTCGATTTTGACGTACGCGGCCGGATTAGGATTTAGGCTGCAAGGCTTAACCTTCTCCCCCATTACGGGTGGTGAAGGGAATATTGAATTCCTGGCATGTTGGGAATGGAAGAGACCATCCGATGTGCAGGGCGAGGCTGAACCGTTGGATGCAGCGAGAATTGCGGCTGTCGTCCAAGAAGCAGCGAACACGTTTACAGGAAACTCATCCACCAAAGGGTGAGTTTCTTTTGTTTGAAAGGCCCAATCCTCCTCGAAAAAAAAGGAAATCGATCCGTAGCCTCGAATATATTCTCGAGGTGATTCGTAATGGGACACAGTGATGAAATTGTCATGGTCGGTATCGTGGTAATCGCTGTATTATGGGCTTATTTTGGACTTAGAAGATGGCTGCATTCCCCACTTCGTACGAACTACTCAAGCGTGCCAATCCATACCGAAATGAATGAGAACACCGTCGCATTCCAATTGATGGAACAGGATGGTTATGAGATCATCGGTGGTAAGGTTCGAATCCCATTTTATTTTCTTGTGAATGATATACAATTAGATAGCCGGTTATTCGTGGATTACGTAGCGAGGCGAGATGGACAGACCTACATTGTAAAGGTTGCTCGCGATCGTAAACCCATCGAGTGGACAGCCAGCAGCGTGAGAGATCGGCTGTTGCCTTATTTTCTGCTGTACAGTGATATTGATGGGATCCTATATGTAGATGAGAAGGAACAGCAATTACAACAAATTCATTTTCAACTTGAAGAAGAGTGAGGGATTTTATGAAGGGAAATCGTCATATCAAAATTCGTGAAATTATAACGAACCGAGAAATTGAGACGCAGGACGATCTGGTCGAGGCATTACGGTCTTCGGGATTTCATGTGACACAAGCGACGGTATCTAGAGATATGAAAGAATTGCATTTGATTAAAGTACCGATGGATGATGGGCGGTATAAATATTCATTGCCAACAGATCAACGCTTCAATCCGGTACAGAAACTAAAGCGGGCGCTCGTCGACAACTTTGTACATATTGATTCGACGAATAACCTGATCGTTATGAAGTGTTTGCCAGGAACGGCGAACTCGATTGCCGTCCTTATGGACAATCTTGAATGGACTGAGATTATGGGGACGATTTGTGGGGATGACACGATGTTGATCATTTGTCGCACGAAAGAAGATAGTGATAAGATCGTCGGGCAAATCATGTCCTTTATTTCATAATTTTCTTAAGTTGGGGGTGGCCGGATGTTAGCGGCTGTATCAATACGAAATCTTGCGGTGGTCGAGGCGGTGACCGTCTCTTTTCATAACGGGTTTCATGTACTGACAGGGGAGACCGGTGCAGGTAAATCGATCATCATTGATGCGTTAAGTTTAGTCATCGGCGGACGTGGTTCAGCAGATTTGGTGCGGTATGGGTGTGATAAGGCCGAAGTTGAGGCGCTGTTCGAACTGCCTCCCGATCATCCGGTATGGTCCGTGATGGCGAATCTAGGCATCATGGCGTCAGCTGAGGAGCATTTGGTGATTCGTCGTGAGCTCAGCTCGCAAGGAAAGAGCATGAGCCGCATTAATGGACAGCTGGTGAATTTATCGATGCTGCGAGAGATCGGTGAGCATTTGGTGAATATTCATGGTCAGCATGAACATCAATCGCTCCTGAAGGTCGATAAGCATTTATCTTTGCTGGATACGTTCGGTGAAGCGACCATCGGACCTGTGAAGGATGCGTATCAGCAGGTCTATGCTCGTCATTCTAAGTTACGTAGAGAGCTGCAGGAGCTCGAGGATTCCAGCCAGAAGGCCTATCAGATGCTTGATCTATATCGGTTCCAGATCGAAGAAATATCGAATGCTGGACTCAAGATCGGTGAAGATGAATTGTTAGCGGAGGAAAAACGCAAGCTTGCGAATGCGGAACGGATGATGGATTCCGTAAACGACGCCTATGGACAAGTCTATGGTAATAAAGGTTTGGATGCACTCGGTAAGGCTGTCTCCAAATTAGAGGATATTATGGCCTTCGATTCACAGCGGCTTGGACCGATTGTGGAGCAGCTCCAGTCCGCCTTTTATCAAATTGAGGATGTCGCCTTTCAACTGCGGGATTATCGTGAAGAGATCGAAATCAACCCGATACGGCTTGAAGAAGTAGAGCAGCGTCTTGATCTGATCTCATCTTTCCGTCGGAAATATGGGGACAATGTGGAAGAGATCTTGAACTATCTGGAACGAATCCGTAAAGAAACGGACATGATTGAGAATAAAGATGAAATGATCCAGAAACTGCAGCAGCAAGTGGATCAAGAATTTGTACAGCTTGTTAAGCTTGCAGGACAGCTTAGCGGGCTTCGTAAGCAATGTGCTGAACAATTAGCCTCTGAGATGGAAGCGGAGCTCAAGAGCCTCCAGATGGAGCGTACGCGGCTTGAGGTTAAATTGGAACGAATGGAAGCCCCTGACGGTCTTGATGTCGATGGGGTACCTGTAAGATTTACGAAACATGGATATGATTCGGCGGAGTTCCTGATTTCTCCGAACCCTGGAGAACCTTTACGTTCATTACATAAAATTGCGTCAGGTGGGGAATTGTCCCGGATGATGCTTGCGTTGAAATCGATTTTTGCCACGATTGATCGTGTTCCTGTCTTGGTATTCGACGAAGTGGATACAGGAGTTAGTGGTCGCGCTGCACAATCGATCGCTGAGAAAATGTCATCCTTATCCCGTCAGTGTCAGGTATTCTCGATTACACATTTGCCACAGGTGGCATGTATGGCAGATCATCATTATTTAATTCAGAAGATTGTCGTTGAAGGGCGCACGATGACACAGGTTGAAGAACTTGTGGAAGAGGGTCGGATCAAGGAGTTGGCACGGATGCTCGGCGGCGTGGAAATCACCGAAAAAACGCTGCATCACGCACAAGAAATGTTAATTTTAGCGGATACAAGGAAAGCGGTCTAGGAATCATTTGCAGTAATAAAACGCTCTAGCCAAGGTTATCTTAAAGGTACGCAATTGGCGACAACCTTTCTCGTCAAGCGATAGAAGGAAAGGGAGCGTGTGACACCTTGAACTCCAAGCAGAGCAAAAGATTTCTTGGTCTTTTACTTGTCTTCTTCGTTTGTATGCTTAGTACAACGGCACCTTTTCAGTATTTCTCGACGTTTCCGAGTGAAATTAGGTTATTCTCGGGACAGCAAAAGGAACTTCGGCTGAATATGCCGGTAATGGCCCAGGCGGTGATTGATCACCCCGATATCATTTCGGTCAATGGAACAGCACAGCCGTCTTTGAACGTCTCCCTGAGGGAGCCAATTCGTCTCAAGACACAGCAAAGCGGTCAAGCGGAATTAAAGCTTCGCTTATTTGGCAAGATTCCACTGAAGACCGTTAAAGTGAATGTTGTGCCTGATTTGAAGGTCATTCCTGGCGGGCAGACGATTGGTGTCAAAGTAAAATCAGCCGGTATT
The DNA here is from genome assembly GCF_000374845.1 of Paenibacillus terrigena DSM 21567. Classification (GTDB taxonomy): domain Bacteria; phylum Bacillota; class Bacilli; order Paenibacillales; family Paenibacillaceae; genus Paenibacillus_K; species Paenibacillus_K terrigena. The sequence goes on from NZ_KB895413.1 coordinate 224,492, forward strand.
CTGGTTGTCGGGCATCATCTGGTTGCTGTGAATGGTCAGCGTAAAGTGTCTCCTGGTGAGGATGCAAACATTCAAATGGGTGATTTGATTACTCGAATGAATGGGAAATTCCTGAATGATGTCACCAAAGTAGCACCTGTTGTTACTGCTGCTGGGGAATCCAAACAACCGATTGAACTGACGATTAAGCGGAATCAGTCCGAGTTTACAACCCAATTAACACCCGCTTATGATGTAGAAGAGAAGACATGGCGTCTTGGACTCTATATCCGGGACTCTGCAGCTGGTGTAGGAACGCTGACGTTTTATGCTCCTGATCAAGGTGTATTCGGTGCATTAGGGCATGTCATCACTGACATGGATACGCAGACACCGATTGTTGTTGGGGACGGAGAAATTGTTCAGTCGAACGTCACCTCCATTTCTAAGAGCCAGAATGGGGAACCCGGTGAGAAAAAAGCTTATTTCCTCAAAGAGAGTAAAGTTCTTGGGAATGTCGAGCGAAATACGCATTTCGGTATTTTTGGCAAAATGAAAGAAAATCCTGATCACAGCTTATTTAAGGAAGGTATTCCGGTTGCTTTTGCAGAGGATGTGAAAATCGGTCCTGCCCAGATCCTTACCGTTATTGACGGTCAGCAGGTAGAACGCTTTGATATCGAAATTGCGCATGTCACACATCAGTCGAGTCCTGCGACCAAAGGGATGGTTATCCGGATTACTGACCCACGTTTAATTGATAAGACAGGCGGGATCGTACAAGGCATGAGCGGTAGTCCGATTATTCAAAATGGGAAGCTGATCGGTGCCGTAACACATGTATTTGTAAATGATCCGAAATCCGGCTATGGATGCTTTATTGAATGGATGCTGCAGGACGCAGGTGTGATGCTGCGATCCTCGAACACAAATCTTAAGGCGAGCTAGCAGCCTTAAGATTTTTTGTCGAATTGAAACGAACGTTGTTGTGAAATGTAGCAAAATAATTATTATAAAATATTTTGTGAAAAAAATAAAGAAAATAATTATTCGACAGAAGGAATTTAATGGTGTATGTCGAATTTCTATTCTCGGACAGGTAAAAAAGAAAAATTTTACTAGGAATTAAGGGAGGATATCGTGTGCAAAAGATTGAGGTATTGTTAGCAGACGACAACCGGGAGTTTACAAACTTATTGGCAGAGTATTTTTCGGAGCAAGGAGATATGAGCGTAGCAGGTATAGCTTATAATGGGGAGGAAGTATTACGTATCATTGAAGAATCCCGTCAAGTGCCAGATGTGATTATCCTCGATATCATTATGCCGCATTTGGATGGACTTGGTGTTCTAGAACGGTTACGTGAGATGAATTTGAGCCCGCAGCCGAAAGTAATTATGCTGACCGCATTTGGTCAAGAAAATATTACACAGCGCGCTGTTCAGCTTGGAGCTTCCTATTACATACTAAAACCATTTGATCTGGAAATTCTTGCGAATCGTGTTCGTCAATTGGTGGGTACACAAAGCCTTAGTTCGTCTTCCGGCAGTATGTCAATCTCGAATACCGTGAAGTCGTCGAGCAATGTAGTACCAATCGCCAAAGGCGGTAAGAACTTAGACGCGAATATCACATCCATTATTCATGAAATTGGTGTACCTGCCCACATCAAAGGATATCAATACTTGCGTGAAGCGATTACTATGGTCTACAATAACATCGAAATTCTCGGTGCTATTACGAAGACGTTGTATCCGGCGATCGCTGAGAAATTCAAAACGACACCATCACGTGTCGAGCGTGCGATCCGTCATGCGATTGAAGTGGCATGGACGCGTGGCAACATCGACAGCATCTCGTACTTGTTCGGCTACACAATCAATATCTCGAAGTCGAAGCCTACCAATTCAGAATTCATTGCGATGGTGGCGGATAAGCTGCGGATTGAGCATAAGGTGTCGTAGTTGGCGTAGTGGCGCGGTTTCCGAGCGTTGGATCAAACGTTTGTTCCCGAAAACTTATCGGCACCTGTCGTAATCGTTCCGATAAACAATTTCGTATCATTGCGATAAACCTGACGATTCACCTCCGGCTTATAAATTCACTATACAGACGGCAACCTAGCGTCAGTTTAGCGTAAAGCGTTATATAGCGCAAGATGTACCGGATGGGGTCGAACATTTATTATACAGAATATACAACTAAATACGTATAAGAATACACGCTCACTATTCCGATAAACTTCGGGAAGTGGGCGTTGGTTATTTTTAAAATGCGAACGATATCTTGAATTTTACAATCATTGTTCGGTTTATTGGAGAATATATTGGATGATATGAATGTGGATGAGTTATGCCGCGATTGAGCATTCTAATAATAGAACTTCCCTAATATATGACGCATTACTGGGCTTCGAAAAAGTTGAGATCACGATTGTATTGTCTGGTAAGGCGTCAGGTCTCTTAAGCAATGAGTCGATCGACGCAACAAACTACATATTAAAAAATAGACGTCACTTCTTCGGAGGTGGCGTTATTTTTTTTTTTGCGCAGATTGTGCGAAACGTCCCCGACCGGCAACGTATGGAGTGTAAGCGAAAATTTACGGAAGGAGGAGGTGTAAGTTGTCCACTAACAATCTCGTTTCAATCGAAACTCAAACGGAATACTCCGTAACGTCCGGTACTACCGAAACGCGCATTTTCGTTAAGATGTACGTCGATGCCGCCAAGTGCGGTCTAATCGCCGATATGGGGCCGCAAAATTGGACAACGCTTTGTATCATCGCTTCGTTTATGGATGCGCAAGGAAACTGTTATCCAACGCAGGAACAAATCGCGGGGTTGCTCGGAGTCAATCGTCAGACGGCGAATCGTTACGTTAAGAGGCTGCTGACGTATCGGTGGAACGGACAGGCCGTTTTGAGAGCAACGCAAGGCCGTAGTAAAGGGGGGACATGGGAAAATACGAGGTATACAGTGCTTCCGATCAGTCAGCTTACGATATTCGATTCAGAGCCTACACCTATTACAACGTAGCCGTGTCCGTGAATACCGACATGGTGAACGCCGATACGGTGAACGAAGACACTAACAAGAACCATTCTTTTAACAAGAACCATCTTTAACAAGATAAATAATACGGAATGCGTTTCGTCGCTACGCTCCTCTCGCCGTTGTCGGAAAGAAAAGCACTTTCCAACAAACGAAAGAACTAATCCAGGAAGGGATATTGTCTAAAGATCTCAACGTAGTAGATGTATAAGTATAGAGACGTTGGTATTAAAAGACAAAAGAAAAGGCGCCCCCGTCTTAGTTCAAGGCACCCTTATAGTATATCAACATCTCCTCGGGGATCTCGATCCGATGGAAATACGCGGAAATCGTCTCGTCGGCCTCTATCGGATTAGGCGAAGTTAGCAGCGCAACAGCGAACGTATTCGCCTGCCGTTCGTATTTTCCCGAAATAAGGAACGTATGGTCATCGATGAAGAAACGGTTCATACCGGCGTGAAGGACGTCGTGACCCAGTTCATGGGCGCAGACAAAGCGCTGCCATACGTCGGAAAGACGATTGTTGATGATTATGTATTTTTGACGGAACTTCGTAAAGTACATGCCTTTCGTTGAGGCACCGAGGTCTTCGAATACGACGATGTTATTTCGTTTTTCAGCTAGCATAAATGGACATGTAGTGCGGTGTTTGCGTACGAGTATATCCACTTTGGTTTGCAACAAATACCAACTCCTAGTCCAAGTCGCTGTTATCTTTTTTATATCGATTGTTGGTGTACTTTTCTTTACTGCGGTGCTTAGCGTCCCAGAATAGTCCGGTGAGGATGTCCATAATGCGTTGGCGATCCTCATCTTCAATGGGCACTCCATCAAACATGAGACCGGAATCCTCTTCCAACATCTTTTTAAAGTCGCGTTTATCTTTCGAGTTTGCCCAGTTAGGTACTTCGTTTTCAATTGAAGTATCAATATAACCAGCGACGTTCATCATCTCTTCGCTAGAAATATCGAGTGCTGTAGATAGTTTTTTTATAGTTTCCGGTTTTGGCACGCCCCTAGTACCAGTCTCAATTCTTGAAATTTGCGGAGCGCTAACGCCCGATTTAAGAGCAAGTTGATTAATACTTAATTCTTTTTGTTCTCTTAGCTCTTTAAGGAATTTTCCAAAATCTTTTGACATGGTATAATCACCCTTCTCTTTTACCTGTTGGTAACGATTTTATCACGATATTTCCAAAAGGTAAAGAATATCGGCGAAAGTGCAGAAAAACAAACGTATTTATACGAATTCGGTCGAAAATGAGGACACAATGAGTTTTTCCTTTTGGCAATATTGGTGTATATTCATTTCCATAAGGTAATATTGAGTGAAACAAACATAAAGGAGGACTTACTATGAACGTTCAGTTAACCGAAAAATATCGCATTAAATCGGACGGTATGCAATTTATCGTTGAGGAGCGCCGTATCGTTGATCCAACGAAAGCACCGAACTGGTCACGCATCATCGCGGACAATCCGAACGCAGACGCAACACCGCGCGAAGTTTGGCGCGACATCGCCTATTACGGAATCAGCGTAAACTCGCTGATCCTGGCGATCGAATACGTCATTCTGAAAACGGGGATCACTGGTCGTCCGAAATCATTAGCGGACCTAATCGGAACACTACGGTCAGTTTCCGAAAGTATTCATACCGCCATGACAACGGCAATTTCACGTGATATTACCGTCGATTTAGGCGTCCAAATTAAGGCGGAGGGTATTCGGTAGGTGCGAAATGATAAGCGCTAATTTCACGGTAATTTTACAATAGCGTGTGATTCGGCGGCACGATTGTATAACTATAATAGGGAGGCGTCGAAATGATTCGAATGGGGAAACCAATGGCACACAATACATTTGTTATTTACGTAGGAACGAGGATCGTTGAAGTCGTGTATGCAAATTCGTTTCAACAGGCGTTGGCGTGGGCGAGGTCTGAGTATGGTTACGAAGTTTATATCATGGAGAACATTCAAGTTCGTGATATCACATGGGAGGTGAGTGTATGAACGGAAAACTGCGTACGGTAGACGATATTCTCGAATATTACGGTAAGAAAACTAAAAACTAAGAATAACGGAGAAATGAAGAGAAAAACAGAGATAACACGAATAATTCAACTAATACGTTATATTAATAAATTGACGATAATACGCAAATCTTTTCCGATAAAGCGAAATTAATTTCTGATAATACGCAAAAATATTGATAATATACGAGTTTCACTAAAAATTCTCGAAAATAGGTTAATCGCCGAATTTGGCCTTCGACCGAAATCGCGCGCCTGGTTTAGAATCATATTAACGAAGGAGGACGTAGAATGAGCCGAAAAGTAACGATACCAAACGAAGTGGCGGATGCTATCGAGAGACTCCGTGATAGGGGCGTAAGTAATGCAGCGATTTCGCTCTTTGCGCTTAAAGGCGGGGATATGCCGGAAAGTCAGGCGTTGGCGTCATGGGTGTGCGTTGAAATTGAACTACGATTCAACACGTTAATGTCCGCGTTAATTAACGGATATGAACGTGAATTGACGCAAGAACAACGCATTCATGCTGAGATACGCCGAGCATACGAACGGTGGCGTGGGTACGACTTTTCTAACGGAATAATGTTCTCGTTGGATAAGCTCGGAATCCAAATCGAAGGGGTGAACGTGTAATGGCGAAGAAACCACGAGTCACCGCAGAGCAACGTAAGGACTGGCGCAACCTACCGCTCGACCAATGGAATGTCGCCTCGATCCACGTATATTTCGCTGACATGAACCGTGATCAGTTCGGTATAGAAACCTACATACCAATGCGTAACTGGCGCTTCGAGCAAGGCGTCGTAAAGCGAGCATTAGAAACGTACGGTGCGGACCTCCTTAAGCAAGCATTCGACGAGTGTTTCCGTACGTATAGACCTTCGCGAGAGTTTCCGTTGTTGACCGCCGGATTCTGCGTCGCATATCGGATTAATTCGATTATGCCGAAGTTACTGGCGGAGGATGAGGTGCGCAACCAGGCGCAAGGGCTTGCAAATAGTGACCTGACGACTGAGGAGATTACGGCGTGGCTATGAATTTCGAAGGCAGGGTTGTTTTTCATAGTAAGTACAACACTTTAATATCAAAAAAGATAGAAATGTTCTAAATCTTCACATTTATTTTTTGGATGTTCCGACAATTCACCTAGTTTTAGCGTAAACTTATTTTAGGAGGTGCAGGGAAATAGTAGCACATTCTCAGAGTTGTATTTTACAAAGCGTGTGTTCCCTCGTTGATACCGAATCCTGCAACGTAATTTGCCCGTCGTACATCGCCATGCACGGTTACAATGGCGCCGGCGGACGGATCGGAGCTACAAAGATACCTGAAGAATATCGCAATGTTACGCTAAAGACGGTATCACCACGGCAAGATCAGCCGGCCGCTTACGCAATATTCGATCAATACGCCAAAACGTTTACACGCCAATTTGAACCGGAAGGAGAGCGTATTAAGTCGCTGTATCTGTACTCACTCGAACCAGGAACGGGGAAGACAACGTCGGCAATCACGCTGCTCCACGAGTACATCATTGTTAATTACGTAGGCTCATTGAGACGGGATAGGCAGCCGCCTCAGACGCCAGCGTACTTCCTCGACGTAAATGCGTGGCAGGAGCTATATACGGAATTCACACGTCCTAACGTTCCTGAAGACATTGCGGAACCGGCATCGCGAGAATATTATCGGCAAATGACGAGCGCCAAATCGTCGCCGTTCGTAGTCTTGGATGACATCGGCGTACGCACAGCAAGCGAGGGATTCCGCGGTGACTTACATTCAATCGTTAACTACCGTACAACCAACGGACTAACAACCATATATACGTCTAACGTATCTATCGAAGGACTGTCGCAGGGTTTCGATCGGAGACTAGCGGATCGAGTGCGGGATATGTGCGCGGTGGTTCCGTTCGTTGGCGAGAGTAAGCGGGGAATTCGTTGAATTAAATAGTGAGAATAAGCGAGTAATCGCGAGATATAAGAAGATCGTATGTATTTTTATACTGGAAATAAATAGTCGGATGCACTCGACATTATGTAAAGTGAACTCCTCTTCGTGTTCAGAATCATATCGAAAACAAATAACAAACAGGCAATTATCTGTATAAAGATGGGAGTGAAATCCATATTTTACATTTCCCGAATTTCGATAATGACACATGCCCAATTTGAAATGATAAATTTGAATAAAATATAATACAGATAGGCGGTGGAATTAGTGCCAAATTACGGAACTTGTATTCACTCGAAAGCTATCGATATCGGTGACGTTTCTATTTACACTCTTTACGGCGTCGAACGAGATCACTTTGCTACGGAAATCGAACGGAGAACATACGACTATATACGTAGATATGCGGAACAGAATAACGGACAAGCTCCTTCGTATGTGACTGTCGTGGCTGAGATGGACGGATTTGATTACGTACCAGGAGTCACGGATTCGTTCGAGTTCCTCGTAGGTAAGCTGAAAGACGCGGCAGGCAAACGGATGTATGCGGAGTTGTTCAATGGCGGGGAGCTTTCGAAGAAGTTCGCTGAAATGACATCGGAAGAATTCGGAAATTTCTTGCTTAAATCGGTAGAACGGATTACAATAGGTTCAAATATACGAACAAATGTTCCTGTTTATGTGAATATCAAGACCGCTCACGAACGATTTCTCGAAGAATTCCGAGCACGGAAGGAAGGCACCTCCTTCCGAATCTGGCGCAGTAAGTTTCCGCTTATAAACGAACAAATAGGCGGTTACCTTTCATCAAACGTCTATACATGGTATGCACGATCCGGTCGCGGTAAATCCGTTGTTACAATGGAAGAAGGGATAGAGGCGGCGTTCCAAGGTGCGAACGTTTTGGTGTGGGCATTGGAGATGTCCGAATTCGAGTGGTGGGCACGGGCTTACTCGTCAATCTCCGCTAGGCTAGGTACGTTTACCGCAAATATAGAAGGCGTAGATTACTCGGCGGGATTCGAAAACAAATCGTTATTAATGGGGCGCCTCACGGGAGAATACGAACAAAGCCTCGAACAATTTGCGCGTTCTCTCAACGAAATAATTCCCGGAAATATCACTTTACGAGCAGCGGATCATACGGACTTCACCGATCGAAGCATTCGCCAACTTGAAACAGATATTATCGAAACTAAGGCGGACGTCGTCGTTATTGATCCGATTTACTATATGGATTTCGAAGCCAACACATCCAAAACCGCTGGCGGTGATGTTGCAGCCACTTCGAAAAAGCTACGCCACCTAGCCGGTCGTACTAAAACGGTGATTCACGTCATTACACAAGCTGACGAAAATGGCAACGAAAAGGATGACGAAGGCAATCGCGAGCTGAAGCCACCAAAACGCGCGGAGATTAAGAAGACGAAAGCGGTACTCGAAGACGCTGCGTGTGTTTTCGGTATTGATACGTTGGCTCACGAGGGTCGCGGCATTATCGAAATCGGGAAGGGACGTAATGGTGGCGAGGACACGCGCGTTGAGCTTCTGTATCTTCCGAATTATGGGATCGTGCGGGAATTGTCGGAAGAAAGCGATTCTAGTAAATTTGTTGGTAATTTTTGATTGACAATATGGCGGAGATAACTTATCTTTTAGATATAGAAGATATCTTATCTAAAAGATAATAGAGGCGGTGATTCGATGATAGTTCTAACACCAGATGATGTAAGAATGTTCGCTCTCAGTATCTTAGCTAAATATCCTAAAGGCATAAGACAAATAGAGCTTTTTCGACAGACAGAAAGGATGATGTCCTACAGCTATCACATAGAAAGTGAGCATACAATAAAAAATGCTTTGTGGAATTTGGAAGACTTAGAACCAAGGTACGTAAAGAAAGTCAAGAAATCTGCAAGACTTGTGTTGTTTTTTCCGACTGAAGAGTTAATACGTAAAGAAGATAAGACGAAATCTGAAGTATCAGCCACAAGTGATAGTTCACTCCATGATATAGAGATTTCTCCGTCCGATATTATTTTTGAAAACCAACATACGTATAGTGTCGAAGAAACTTATCCAAATAGGGTATCAATCGATTTAATAGGCAATAAAGTATTAGAATTATGGGGCTTTATCGAGAGAAGTGGTTTGGAGCAACAATTGAATCTATCTAAAGAAGATTTGATTACATTATCAATGGGAGAGATAGAAGCAATTATGGGTCTCAAGAGTATTTTAGCTCAGCTGAAAAAACATCGAAACATGCTTGTGCATTCAAATAAACTTTGGGATCAGCACTAGGGGGTGACGAAATTTTTAAGACTTCAACTGTCGCAGCAGAACTAGAACAACATCTCCATCGTTTTTCGAAACCATCCGGACTCGACGGACCACGCTTCACTTCATGCAGTCCGTTCCGCGTAGATCACTCGCCAAGCTTCTTCGTTGATCTTCGTGAGGACTCAGAGTATTACGGATGTTGGTACGATAGCGACGCCGATGATCCGGAATGGCGGTCGGGCAATTTTACGAAGCTGCTCGCATTCTTGATGGCAGTGTCATACGAAGAAGCGGCCGCCTATCTGAAGCAAACGTACGGTGAATATGAGACGGACGATCCCGATGATTATCGGCTTAATCCGATTAGATTGCACACCGACAAAGAACGTAGAATAACGCTCGATGAACGCGTTATAGACGTCAATACACGTGATTATACGTATTTGACTGGTCGCGGTATATCAACGGAAGTCCAGCGTCTGATGGGCGTAGGATACTCCGAAAGATCGAAGGCGATAACGCTGCCCTGGCGCCATCCAGACGGCACGCTTGCCAACGTAAAGTACCGTAAGACTAATTCTAAAACGTTCTGGTACGAAAAAGGCGGCAATCCAGTCGGCGACCTCGTATACGGTATCGACGTAATCCATCGAAAAAGCATCCGAAAGGCTGCGCTGATAGAGGCTGAGATAGACAGCATGTCGATTATGTCGGCGAAGTTTCCAGCGATAGCAACCGGTGGATCGGCGTTCACTGACGAAAAGGCTTCGTTAATCATACGTTCGCCTATCGAGGAAATATTGATCGCGCCCGATCACGACAAAGCTGGACAAGCGTTTCTGGCGAGGGCTATCGAATTACTAGCGCCACACATGACGCTGAAGCTCGTTAAGTATCCGGAATGTTATAAGGACGTAAATGAGCTCGTTGTTGCGGAGGGGACTGCGGCATTAGCGAAGTGTATCGAGAGGGCGCGGGCGATTAGCACGTTAAAAGTGGCGTTATTGGAGCCTATTAAACTATCGGCATAAATATTTCAGAATAATTTTTCTGTGAAGTGTGCGAAATGGAATTTAGCGGCAACGTAATTAGTATAACGACAAAAATAGGAGAGTGAATGGTTTGGATTTAACACAACTTAATAGTTTGGCTGCTCGATATAAAGTATCCGGCGACGAGGCACATCTTAGATTGTTGTACGATGAAGCAGCGCCTATCAAAAGGTCAAATCGACTAAAGGTTACAATGTCGAGTTATGGAGATGCGGCCGACGCAGATGAATTGTTTGACGATGCTATCATGGAGTTATTGCAACGAAACGATATTATCAATTTCGGTAAGATGTTAATCGCAGCGCTGAACTTGAAAAGACTTCATTTATTCAGAACAATCAAGCGTCGCAATAACAATATCAAGATTGAAGGATCACTCGACGATACATACATTGATGAACAAGGGTCGCCAAACCCGAAAATCGTCCTCAAGTCAAGCCATATCGTAGAGGATGAGGTTATAAAAAAAGAAACCGACCAGCGCCAACTGATCGATTTCCTCTTGGATCGCGCTAACGATCCTGTAACGACGCTAATCGTTACGAAGTTTAAAAATGATGATTGTAGTACGAAGTCCATGACGGCGCTCGCTAAAGCGCTAGGACTCCACCACGAGACTGCTATGCGGAAGTTACGTTCGTTAGTCAAACATTACGACGCTAATCGGTTTGGAGACTATTACGAATATCTTGCCGTATAACAGTTATAGGAGACGTAAATCGGCGAATAGGCATTGCGTCGATTTACGAGACCTACTTACATTATATCATATGCCTGCTTTTGAGGTAATGAGTTTCATTTCATGACAGTAATGGTAATACAACCCAATATCAGTATCCCCTTACTCGTGCTAATTATACATGAGTCTATTAAAACATGTCAATAGGAGGTTTACGCATATGACACGTAATAATCTACGTAAATATATACGCAATAATGACGCAATGGTTTCGGCTCCAAATAATAGAGTTCTTCGCAGAATCAACGTTATCGACGCACTATATCACGGTGGATTCTTATCATACGAAGATCCCGCCGATCATGTCTCGTTGAAAGGGGGCCGCATCGCATGAGCATCGCTATCGATCCGAAAGCTGGCACACACTTTGTCGGTAAGATATTCGTAAAGCCACACGCTTGTGACCGCGCCGTTGAGCATTTCGGCATTGACCGTGCCGCTGCGCCAATGTTCGTAATGGATATTCTACGTAAATCATCGCTTGTGTCTGAACACGTAATAGATGAAGACGGTAAGCCTGCGCGCATGTTCGCCTATCAACGTACTGTATTGATCGTACATCCAACGGAATCTACCGTATTTACGTTATACCCGCAACACAAGGCGAACGCAGTTATTCGTAATCCGATTGAGAAGCTGATCCAACGCGTCATCAAGTCAGCGGAACGTAACGAAGTCCGCGAAGTCAAGCGAATCAACGTAAATATGGCGGAACTAGCGGTAGAGCGTGCGAATTTAGGATTGCGCCTGGCTAAAACTGATTCAAATCGAGTGATCGCCGATTTGAACGATAAGATTTCGGAGATTGACGGAAGAATTGCGCAATTAAAGCGTGATCTTATCGATGCCCAGCGTGAGAAAACGAACCTAATGAAGAGCATCGCCGCCTACGTATAGAAAAAAGTTTCCGCCGAGTGTGCGAAATGAAATCGAGCGGCAACGTAATAAGTATAAGCCGATCTTACGTCGGCCGGACGGTATTAGAGATAGTACCGTATTGCGGACGTAGGAAATAAGCCGTCCGAAGCGGTAACGGATACCGTACGTAATTAAACGGTAAAAGCCCGCAAATAAAACGAAGGAGTGTTGTGTAGATGTCGATGTTTACTAAGCGTGGGACCGATGCGGTTACCGCTGCCCAAACGGAAAAGGAAACGAAGGAAAGTGCGATTGTGCCGTTTGGATCGGGCACAACGTTGAAAGTCCGAGTAAAGGGCGTTGCCGATTCCGTGGAGTATTACGCGTACAGCATGTTCGGTAAGGTAAATACGTTTGTTCCGAAAGAACCCGCTGAACGGAATGTGAAAGGTTACATTACCACGAACCCTACCGTATGGGATCAAGCGGCGGACCTACTATATGCCGATGCCAACGCAGCTAAAACGGCGGGCGACGAAACGAAAGCGGAGGATCTTCGCAAGCAAGCGTACCTGTACAAAGGTAAACCGAAGTATCTCGTTGGTTTCGGAAACCTCGAAACTGGCGCGGACATCGTCGTAGATTTGACGCCAAAGCAGGCGAATGTAGTATTCGCGGCCATTAAGAAATACGAGAAAAAGATCAGCACGTTAGCGTTCGAACTAACGAAGTCCGGCTCATCTACGAACACAGTCGTCAGCCTATCGCCGATTCTCGATATGGACGAAGATTTGACGGAAGCTGAACGTGCTAATTTCGCAAAGGCTGGCGAGGCTCCGTTCAATTTCGAAACGTTCGAAAGCTGCCTATATGTAGCGGATGAGGCGGAGCAAGTGAAGAATCTCGTAATTGCCGGCTTCGACATCGGACGCTTGGGGCTGACGTATGGAGGATCGAGCGAACAACAGACGCAAGCCACCGAGCCCGACGTAGGATTTTAACGAAAGAAGGTGACGTAATTGCTACGTAGATATTGGCGTAAATTACGATTCGCACTTTGGTTAAGTTTTAACCGAGCAAGATTCGGAATTTAATTAGATGGGGAGTGGTCACAACGGCCCACATATCGGAAGTAGTCGGCAAGTTTTCGGAAATGGCGGCGCGCCTCGCCTTAATGGCTAACGGATGGACGACGCATCGATCCGACACAGACGAAGCATACGACGTTCTAGCGCAAGAGCCGCTCACTGGCGAGTACGTCCGCATCCAGGTCAAAACGATTAGGCAACGGGTTGACCGCGGCAATGAGCTCGTAGTATGCGCGAAGAAAGGGAATGGCGAGATTTACACGAAGTCCGACGCTGATTGTATCGTTGGCGTCTTGGCAACGGAGGGCGAGCTGCCCCGCGTGTGGATCTTCGAGAATCGAGAGATCGGCGAGTATTGGGCAAGCGAGGCTCGTGCGTCCGAACGGTGGATTGAACTGCCCCTAACGTTGAATCGGTCACTATACGTGGAGGCTGCGTAATGGACCGACGTTATTCAATGGCGAGATTTAACGAAGATATACCGGAGCCTTACGTAGTTGCCGAATGCGCTCAGTGCGGCGGCGATATCTACGAAGGTGACGAAGTGAGCCGCATTGATGACGGTGGGGGATACGTACACGATCGGTGTGCGACCACCTACGCAATGGAGCGTGTGTACGATGCGGCGGGCATTATCGGTAAGGACGGAGAAATCAACTAATTCGAAAAGGGGACGGTATTGAATGGCGAAATTAAACGGGGTATTTGTTAGCGAAGATGGTTCGAAGATTCTCGTAGGTGGCGTGGAATATGCTTTGACGGGTGACGATGCAAAGGCGGGCGATATCGTAAAGGTGACTGATATCGTCGTACCTAGCTACGTGGAGAGTGGTGCGTTCTACTTGGTCGACGAGCTGGACTCGTGTGACGATCCGCAGATTACGGACGAAGACGGAGATGAATATGATCTAAGCGGAGATGAGTACAAAGTCTATACGAAAGTTATCGTCGAGTCTGGCGATATCGTTACGGTCGATGGCATGAAGTATCGGAAGGTTGACCGTCCGCATAAAGTCGGCGACTACGTACTAATGTTGACCGACGATGAAGACTTGGAAAAGGGTCAAGTGTACGAGATAGCACAAATTGACAGCGATGGAGACGGTGTATTCGAAGACGAAGCAGGCGACGACCGTTATTTCACGACTAATAACAGCCAACGTCAACTCGTCGAACTGGTGGCAGAATCAACACCGGCACCGAAAGTTGAACGCTTCAAGGTCGGAGAGTATGCACGTGTGTTAACGGACAATCAAGATCTTGACGTAGGAAGTATCGTTAAAATTACGCGTGACGACGAAGACGGCCGTCCGTTCCGGTGTGAGCTACTTGACGGTAGTAACTTCGACTTCTATCGTCAGGACGAGTTGGAACGTATTCCTTCGGAAGAACTCCAATTTGCGAAGTTCGGCCGTAAGTTGAACGAGTTCAAAGTCGGTGATTTCGTCAAATTCAATGAGCACGATAGTATTAATGGTTTGAACGAATACGACGGTATCTTCACGAAAATTGACAAAATTACCGGAGACCTTGCCCTATTAGTTAAACCGCAGTTTGTAATGTCCGATTATGGCACGTACACGTCGTTCAAACACATCGAGTTAATCGCACCAGTTGAGTCGTTGCAGATCGCTAGCTAACGAAGAATAATCCGTAAATCAACGAAAAAATTACGATAATATACGAGGAGGAATTTTGAATATGGCGAAATTAAACGGTGTTAAAACGGTAAGTGCAGCGGAAACGATCGAGTATAGTGGTGCGCAGTACGGGGCATCGGAAGCAAAGGCGGCGGTCGGTGATATCATCCGCTTTGAGGATCGGAGTTCCTACGTAACCCGCGATGCATTTTACGAAATTGTACGTATTGATTCGTGTGATGATCCGCAAATCATTGACGAAGACGGCGACGAGTTTGATTTGGCCGGAGAGGAGTATACGACGTTTAAACGGAAAACGGACGCGTTGCCTGTTACGGAGTACATCGAGGTTAAGCGTATGGCGAACAAAGGCGAGCGGATTAAAATTACCAACCCAGTGGCGGCGATCGGTTACGGCCTTGGTTCGGTTCTAACAGTTACTCACGAAACGGGGCATTGCGGTCTGAAAGATGACGTTGCCGTTAGAGTGGCGGAAGTTGAGCAGGGGATCTTCCACCGTGAGTACGTTGTCCTCGAACCTGCGAATATTGACGTTCTTATCTCGCAGAAGCAGCTGGAGTTGGCGGAACTTGAACGTAAGAAGGCGGAGAGCGAGCGTTTAAAGGTCGGGGAATACGCGAAGGTGGTCAACCCTAAGCCGATGCGTCAAAGTCGTCTAGGAAAAATCGTAGAGATCATTAAGGATACCCATGACCGCCAACCGTTCAGAGGAAAACTACTAGGCACTGATGAAGGCAACTGGTACTATGAATCCGAGCTAGTCCGCGCAACCGACGAAGAAGTCGCAGCAGCGAAGGTGGCGCTAGATCCACGCAGCAAATTTGCGGTTGGCGATAAGGTGCGGTTGATTAGTGGTGGGGAAACTTCGGGACTACGTGATTACAATGATGGAGGAGTTTACACCGTAAGTAATCCGAAATATCACACGGGAAAAATCGAAATTACTGGAGGAGGACAGCCGACTGCGTACGCTTTGGTGGAGCAACTCGAGAAACTGACGGCTGACGAAATACAGGCGCTAGAGTTTTCGGTAGGAGATCATGTCAAGCTAACGATTGCTAACGGTACTTATCCGAAACACGGTTGGGGTGATGCATCGAACGGAGACGTCGGAGTAATCCGAAAGATCGAAGGATCAAAAATTTACGTCAACTTCCCGAAACATGCACATTGGACAGCTGAAGCTTCAGAGCTAACTAAAATCTCGGTCGAGGAAGCCGCAGAGATAGAAAAGTGGGCGAAGATTGGTCGTAAAGTCGGTGAGTTTAGAGATGGAGATGCAGTGCGCTTCACCGAAAGTACCGGCGCAACAAATTACGGAACTGGATCGATTGCTGTTATCCGTGAAGTAAACGGATGTGATTTTACCTTCGGTGTGGGCCATAATTTTTCGGGAGACACTGCTTGGTGTGAACTTATTGCACCAGTCGAAGCGTTTTTCACGAAGGCGGCCGCCTAATGGACGTCAAGCTATCGTTAAATATCCGTCCACTGACGGTAAAGGACGATTCAGCAACGGAACGAGTTAAAGCGGCGGTCCAGCGGAAAGCTGTGAGCCAACCCGAAACCTCAAAGGAAGCATTCGAACGTATCGGCGGCATGGCGTTAAGCTTAACTGAGCGGACCCAGTTCGAAGCGGCGAAAAGCGCGTTTGAGAGCGGAAAGATAGGCAGTTTCCGCTCCGACGGCGCCAAGTGGACGAAGGGTGACGTACTATCGGCAGGGGCGAAAGTATTACGGGAAAAAGCGGATATGTTGCGCCAACAGCGTATCCGCGAAACGTTAAGTGATAAGCCGGATAATTTCCGAATAATTACGAGTGACGAAGACCTTCCGCGGATGATCGAAAGACTCCGCGAGGAGGTACGTCTTCAGCAAAATGACGACTGGTTCCGCCAAGTCTTCGGACTATTCAATAATACGTTGATACGTCGGAAACTGGCAGAGCGCGGTATTGATATTCCCGCGGCGGTCTCGTTAACCGTGTGGGATACGGAGACTTCCGGCCTGGACAAAATGATCGACCTAAGCGGTGGCTATTCGTTATGGCTTCCGTTGCTCAACGAAGGATATTACGTAGCGTACGGACATTTGACCGACGAGAAGCAATGCACACGGTCGAAAGCGCTCGGTGCCGTTTCACAATTTATGGCGTTACCTGCGCATATAAAATCGTTCCATAACGCGGAATATGACTTGGCGATTATGCTGAACGACGGATTTGAACCGCAAGGTATCCGTTATGACTCCGTTGCCGCACAGCGCACACTTAACGATAACGAAGAGACTTACGCGCTGAAACCGCTGATAGCGAAATATAAGACGGTAATCGGCGTTGATTGTCCGGACTATACTTTCGAGGACTTATTCGCAAATGAGTCTCCGATGCTACATCCGATCGAAGTCGTTGGAATCTATGCGATATGGGACGTGCTCAAAGGTTGGTGGCTGACGCGTTGGCAAATAGATAATCTTGTTAAAACGGATAAGCTTGCGGTAGCTTTCTTTGAGATTAACCAGTATCTATCGGAGGTTAACGTTAATATCGAACGGACGGGCTTCGTAATTGATATCGACGGACTTAAAGCGCTAGGCGATGAACTGCGGCCGCGCCTTGAGCAAGCCCAGGCGGATGTAGCCGAAGCGTACGGCGTTACAGATCCGGAGTTTATTCGCAAGATGGACCGCACTATTAACGCGACGAAGATTACGGCTTGGTGTGATGCGCAGCGTAAGAGGGTTGAGCGGAATCAAGAGGCGCAGAAGAAACAACGCGAGATCATCGCAGAGTGTGAAGCCACCGGCAAAACAACGCTCAAGAGGTATACGAACGCAGTCGCTCGCCTTACGGAGTTGGTCGCGGAAGGTCTAACGCCAGCAACCGAAGAACATGCGCCTTTATTCATAACTGAGTTTTCGTTCACAAATGACAACCATCTGCGTTACCTCATCTATGATCATCTCGGTATCGAGGATCGGACGAAGCAAATCGTTAAAGATAAATCGAAGACACGTGCCGTTTCTAAGGACGTACTCGACCGTTACTTCGGGGAGGAAGAAGCGCTCAAGCCGCTCGCGAATGTGTCAGCGTTTGAGAAGTTACTCGGAACGTATATCGATAAGATACCGAACGCACTCGACGTTGACGGACGCCTTCATACGCAACTCGATACCGTGTCGACCGGACGTTATTCTTCGAAAGGCTATTTGGGAAAGCCGAATGAATTGCGCGCAGATAACATAAGCGATGCAAATTATCTCGCGGTTATGCGACGGCTCGTTGATTGTCCGGAGAAATCTGTCGCGAAGGGAACCAACATTCAAAACATACCGGCGCGAACGAAGGAAGGCGAACGCGTACGTAATATGTTCGTACCGCCCCCAGGTTATATATTCTTAGGTAGCGATTTATCGTCTATTGAACCTAGACTTCAGGCTCATAAGATGGCAATCGAGCACGGTGACGAGATATTCGCAGAAATGTACCGGAAAGGTCTCGATCCTTACGTTGAGTTTGCGGCAATTATGTTTGAAGTTGACCGCGAACTATGCTTCGAGTCTGCGTATAAGGCCGGACTGACTTCGATTCCATTCCGTAAGTTGACAAAAGATATGTTCCTCGCAAAAGGGTACGGACAGGCAGAAGACCAATTCGTTAAGACCGCCGTCAAGCGGGGGATTACGGAAGTGTCCGGTAAGAGAGCATACGCCAAGTTCGACGAAATCCTTCCAGGCTTTAGTACGATGGTTAATGCGTCCTTCGAACATCTGCGTGAACATGGATGGACGGCGACGTTGTGGGGGCAGAAACGTAGGTTTCCTGATTATCGTAAGAACTGGCAGCGTCTTTGTACGTTGATGAAGCGCGCCGGCATTCGAGATAAGAACGATCCGGAACTTGGCAAGAAATCGCGTAGGTTGACGCACGATTTGCGATCGGAATTCTGGCAGCTTATTCGCTTAACGGGACGTGACGAGAGGGCTGCGTTTAACCACGAGATTCAAGGATCGGGCGCGAACGTCCTTAAACTGTGCATGATCCGCAGTTATTATGAGCTAACGTTGGCGCGCGGATGGGAATTTACGTTAACGTTGCATGACGAACAGAAGCATGCGGCGCCCGCGGAACAAGTAACGCAGAAAATGGTCGATTTATATACCGACATCATGACTAATACAGCTACGTTTGCATGTCCGTTGGACTGCGATACTGTTTTAGAAACACACTGGATGCGGGAGTACAAAGCGTCTGAGTGGGATTTCGAAAGCGGCCGACCACTACCGGAATTCGCCGATAAATATTCCTCTTAATGTGCGAAATGCTTCTGATCGGCAACGTAATAAGTGGTCGGGTTAGTTGGCCCGAAAATATCAGCGAAGGAGCTGTGTAAATGGCGAGCAAGAAGATTAACGTTCCTCAATGCCCCGTATGTGGCGATGAAGGCGGCGGACATTATTTCCGGCGATGCACGAAATGCCATCGGTATTATACGATGGTTACCCGAGATAAGAAGCAAGTCAGCGGAGATTTCACCGTCGTAGACTGGTTCTCTTCGCGATCGAGCGCCGGTCTAATCCTTGAGGACTCCGCCGGCAAACGTTATCCGATTTACATGTCCGATGTATTCCGCTTCATTAACGGGTTGAATTTCGGCCAGTTGATGTTGGAGGAAACGAAGAAAGGATCGGCGTATGGTTGGTGCGTTGTGAATAATAAGGAGGCGGTTAATTGAATCGAGGAATAAAACTAGTACACGATTTTCTGACGCAAATGGACGCTTACTATTCATCACCTGATACTTCGTTCTATGACAACGCGATTGAGCGTAAGTTCTTCGAACAAAAGCTGCGCCATATTGGATTTAAGCCGTACCCTAACGACGGACTCGTCACGTTTGGCGCGTCAGGTACGAATTTGTGCGATCGTCAACTCGTATTCAAGAACGATAAAGCCACGCGGCCGGAAAAGTCAGCGGACATTCCGTTCAGAGGACGCCAACGACGACAGGGAACCGCGATAGTTGATTATGTACAGCTTGACTTGCTACACATGCCTAAGCGCTTGAAAGGCGCAGAGTCATTTCGTATGGCTGTGCGTGATAACGGCGAATGGGACTTTGAGGAAGCTGCGCAGGAACGGCGAGTATTTTCGCATCCGCATCCAGAAACCGGAGAACTTGTCTCGTTCGCAATCACGGCCAAGCCTGACGGTAAGTTTCAGTATACGCCGGATGGATCGCGCGTAATCTTCGAGTACAAAACGAAGGCAAGCGGTTTGAGGGCCATGAACGGAAAGCTAGACTATAAGGGCGCTCAGGACGATCACCAGCGGCAGGTTATCGCGGAATCGCTTGTATTCGGAATTAACGAAGCACTCATCGTGTATGAGTCTACGCAGAAGCCGTCGTGGTTTTCAGATGAGGAGAGTTCGAGCGTAACGAAAGGGCAAAAGACCTGGAAAGAGGGCGCTCCACTACCGGACATGCGTGCATTTTACGTCAAGATAACGGAACAAATGCAGCGTGAACTCCTCGATGAACTGGCGCGGCAGTCAACGTTGGTCTATGAATCTCGTGAGACTGGCGAGGTTCCAGACGTTTCCGTTGAGATGACCGGTAAATGCGGTTTCTGCCAATTCCGCGGTCACTGTAAAATTACGATGACTGACGGTAATTTGACGAAACTTCAACGTGCGGAAGTGCAAATGGCGAAAGGAAGTATGGCGGGGAAACAAACGCATAGACAAGTCAAGGCTTTCATTGAGGAGGTGGCTGCGTGAATATCCCACAAACGGTAAAAGTGGGCGGAATGACTTACACCGTCCACCGCGTTAATCATCCGTTAACCGTCGGCGAACATGAATGTTACGGAAGAATTATGTACAGTCAACAATCAATTGAGATTCGCGACGTGCCGTTTCATTCAGAGCAGAACATGCAACGTACGTTCTTTCACGAATTGATTCACGCTTTCACTCATGAGCGAGGAATTGATTGGGGAGAAAAAGACGAGCTATACACGGAGGAATTAGCGAAAGCACTACACGCGTTTTGCGTTGATAACGACTTTGGCTTCCACTCAAGTGAGGTGACGTCTTCTGGCGCCTAAACCCGAAACCAAACGCTACGGCGGTCTCGATCTCTCGTTAACTTCGCCAGGCTTCGCGGTAGTCGACGTTAAAAATCGCCGCCCCTCGTTAGTCGCTCTATCACACGTCAAGACGGATTCCGACGAGGCTCAGCCGTTACGGTACGAATTGATCGAGGCGCACGCGTTGCTTTTCTTCCGCCAATATCGGCCGGACGGCGGCATTGCTCGCGAGATTTGGCCGCCTTCGCGAAATTACGAGTTGAACGATAAGGTGCACGGTGCGTGGTCGGCAGTTGATCGCGCGCTGGCCCGCCTTGACCTCGTAGTGGCTGCGAACCTAACGCCATCCAACGTTAAGAAAAGGGTGACCGGAAATGGGACGGCCAAGAAACCGGAAGTGGCGGCGGCGGTCCGGCGGATCTTACGCTTATCTGACGACTATAAGTTCGCGACCGATGACGAAAGCGACGCAGCGGCCGTTGTGCTGGCTTACCTTATAGCGGAAGGACTGATCGACGTATGATTCGGTCGGATACGAACTTAGAACGACTACGTAAGTCACGCGACGATTATCGTGCTCAAGTTGAGGGCTACCGCCATTCGGTCGAAGTATTCACGGGATTGGCGGCGGATTATGAGGCGAAGTTGGTGCTCGCCGAACGCTCCCTTGCGAGTGTTGAACGTACATTAGACGAGATGGGAGAGATTTGCAATTAACCAGCTATTATCTGACGGATTTATCGCAAAGTATCCGGAATTCCCCGATCATATGAACGCACTCGGCCAGTTTGTATATTACCGTACATATTCTCGTTGGCTGCCGAATGAGGGGCGCCGTGAAACGTGGAAAGAGACGTGCCGGCGTGCGGTCGAGTACAACGTTCAGCTCGGCGTTAGGCATACGGAGAAGATCGGCTTTCCGGTTGATTACGAGTGGCACCGTAACGAGGCGGAGTTGCTATTCGATAATATGTTCAACCTGCGCCAATTCCTATCGGGGCGGACGTTGTGGGTCGGCGGTGCGGAGAACGGTGTTGCCGAGAAATATCCGCTCTCTAACTTCAATTGCTCATTTGTCAATATACGTTCGTGGTCGGACTTAGGCGACTTGTTCTACCTTCTTATGGTCGGAACAGGCGTTGGCTTCAAGGTCACGAAAGCATTCGCAGCCGGTCTGGAACCAATCCGTACAAACACGACGCTATTGCACTCCGAATACGAGCCTGTGCCGGAATCCGCACGTTACGAACACTCGGTACTTCGTGATATGGAGAACGGATACGCGAAGATCTATGTCGGCGATTCGAAGGAAGGCTGGGTCGAGTCGTTACGTATCTACCTCGAAATCTTAACGGAATCGCGTTACGAACATATCCATACCGTTAAGATTTCGTACAACTCCGTACGTCCTAACGGCGCGCGTTTGAATACGTTTGGCGGGACTGCGTCCGGTCCGGAACCGCTTCGTGAGATGTTCGAAGGCATCGACAACGTATTGAAGAATCGGATTGATCCGTCGCTCCGTGATATGGTCCACGTATGGGATGATTACGGTCACCCGACGGAATATGCCTACGCCCGTCCGATTCATATCCTTGATATCGCAAATCTTATCGGAAATAACGTTGTGGTTGGAGGCGTGCGACGTACCGCCGAAATTGCGCTATTCGACGCGGATGATTACGAGTGTATCTTCGCCAAGTACGGAATTAACGGAATTTGGGATGCGGAAAAGCACGCCAAGGTTATCGCTAAGACTCGCGCGCTCGGTCTCGAAAAGGAAGCGCAGTTCCTCGAAAGTCTTCCGTTGAACGATCCGAATGCCAGACCGTTACATCACCGCCGAATGTCAAATAACTCGATCGCGTTTGAGTCGAAGCCATCGCGTGAAATGTTGAACCTTATTTTCGAGATGATGCAGGGAGAAGGCGAGCCAGGCTTCGTAAATCTCGAAGAAGCGCGGAGACGGCGTCCGAACGCCGAAGGACTTAATCCATGCGCCGAGATTTTGCTCGATTCGTATGGTGTATGTAACCTGACGACGGTAAACATGATGGCCTTTGTTGAAGAGGACGAGCCAGGCTACGACGAGTTGTTGGAGGCGCAACGCCTATCTGCACGTGCCGGTCTACGAATGACGCTTGCAGAACTAGAGTTGCCACACTGGAATGCGGTTCAGCAACGTGACAGGCTGTTGGGTACTTCATTGACCGGTGTAAAGGATGCGCTCGCTGCGTGCGGCATAAAAGAGTGGCAGGAAGCGTCTCTACTTGAGGAATTAGGTAAGGCTGCGCGAGAAGAAGCGGACAATTACGCAAAGAAACTCCGTGTATCATCGCCACTACTCGTCACAACGGTCAAGCCCGAAGGGACGCTGTCACAAGTGGCCGGCGGAGTTTCATCTGGTCTTCATTGGTCGCATTCTCCGTACTATATCCGTCGTATTCGCATTAACGCAGCCGATCCGTTGGCACGCGCTGTTATCGATCTTAGATGGACGGTAAACCCCGAAGTTGGCACGCAAGGTGGAACGTACGAAGAACGAATGACCAACGCAAGAACCCACGTCATCGATTTCCCCGTCGCTAGTGGCGCGACTAGAACGAAAGAGGACGTCTCGGCTGCGGAACAACTCGATACGTACTTCGCATTCCAACGTCATTACACCGAACATAATTCGTCGAATACGATCACGGTGCGGCCGCATGAGTGGAGCGAGGTTGAACGTATTGTTTATGAAAAGTGGAACGAGTTTACAGCGGTATCGTTCTTGGCGTTGGATGGCGGTACATATGCATTGGCGCCTTACGAGGCGATTACGAAAGAGAAATACGAAGAGTTGGCGGCAGCACTGAAGCCGTTCGATCCGGCGGTGCTTCATCGTTACGAGACGGACGGGACGAGCGACTTGGATGGTGCAGATAGTTGCGAGGGCGGGGCGTGCCCAATACGGTAATTAACGGAGGGCTTACGTATGGCATCGATAATCATGTACGAGATACTAACGACGATCCGTAAGCATCCGATTCTCCTGACGGCGGCCGAGGTTCAACGGCTGCCTGAAGAGGAGGCACGTGAAGTTGCTGATAGGTTTGCGGAGATGTCGAATAGATATTGATGAACTGCGGCCGCCATCCTAATTCATCGATCTTATTTTTTCACTATACATCACCTCAATAGCAATTATATTAAGGAGGACTTTTATCCATGCAAACTAAGCTCAATTGCATGTCGTCAAGGTGATTTTATTCTTTGCTTCTTTTTGCAGATAAACCTAATCCTATTGCATTATGGATTGCTTCGAGAACTGAAACTAGCACAACTAGTTTACCCAGCAGTCCAGATAAGGCATTTCTTATAAACTCTAATGTAGGTAGGTCGGGTTTGAGACTGAATTGAATGATAGTGTAACCAGCAATGGCAAAATAGACAGGTATCTTCACTCCGTATAAAAATCTATTTACAGAATTCAACATATAATCCCTCTTTCCTTTTTAAGGAATATATCGGTTAAGGAGGATTTAAATTTGAACATTAAATTATTAGGTCACACACAACTATCCGAAGGTTTTTTAGACAGTATTTACACGGAAGACCTATCGGATATTTCCGCTAGTCAAATTGTAGCCCTCACCGCAGTCCGAACATGTTACTCTCCGCTAAAGCCGTCCGAAATCGTCTCGACGGAAGGCGCTAAATACTTCGGCCAATCCGCGTCAGACGGCGAGGGAGGATCGGAAGCCGACCGTTTGATCCGCCACATCATCGCAAGCAAACACACATCAACGTTGGAGCACATCACGTATACGTTCGCCATCGAAGGCGTCAGCCGGTCGTTACTCGCGCAGCTCACGCGCCATCGCGTCGGCTTCTCGTATTCCGTGCAGAGTCAACGATATGTGCGTTTCGGCAGCGGTGACAAGTCGGGTGGCTTCGGGTACGTGACGCCTCCGAGCGTTTCGGAAAAGGCGACAATGTGCGGCGGCAGGACTGGGGACGAAGTATTCTCCGGAATGATGCAAACAATACAGGCGTACTATAACCATCTTCGTGGAATGGGCGTCCCAGCCGAAGACGCACGTATGGTCCTGCCAAACGCCGCTACGTGCAATCTCGTTCTGACGGTCAACCTTCGTGCGCTGCTCGATTTTTACGCAAAGAGACGTCCAGGTAACGGTGCTCAATGGGAAATAGCGGACCTGGCGGAGAAACTGCGCGAAGAAGTCGTCAAAGTCGATCCGTGGACAGCGAAGTTCTTCAAATAATACGAACAGGAGGCGGTCATATTCCCGTTTATATCGCGTTGATACTTATAGCGCTACTCAACGTAAATTCAACGCAAGTAGACGTATCTAATGCGGTATCGATCGAGCCTGCATGGGAAACGTGGGAGTTGACGGCATATACGGACGCGCCCGAAGAAAACGGTGGCTGGACGATTACCGCAAGTGGCGCGCCATTTACGGACGATCAAACGCTGGCTTGCCCGAAGTCTATTCCGTTCGGCACGGAGATTGAAATTGACGGCGTCGGCGTCAGAACTTGCCACGATCGAGGCGGCGCCATCAAAGGCAAGCGCATCGACGTATTTATCCGTGATACTGATGAGGCGCAACGTTTCGGGCGCCAGAAGCGAAAAATACGAATTTTAGGCGAGTGAGTGTGCGAAAGCCATCCGACCGGCAACGTAATAAGTAGATGGGGCGCAAAGCTCCGTAATTATCCGATAAGGGAGCGATTATATGGTTATTGACGGCAGAAAAGCGGAGATTGTTGACAAGGGAAACCAGTATACGACGTACCGAGATTTTGCGCAAAAGTACGGCTATCCCGAGGCCGCGGCAGAGTCGGACTGGAACGATAAGCGGACTTCTTTACGAAACGGCGTCATCGTTACATTGCTGGTAAGCGGACCGCACCAACGATCTTGCGAGGGAACGTTATGGATCATCGAAGCAGCGAATGGTGAACGTCATATTATCGGGGAAAAGGGGCTGAAGATTTTGGCGGACGAGAAGATTACGGTGCTGGCGGATGAAAAGTTGGGTGGTGTTCAACGGGAATATCGCGAAATTAAGCGTGATGCTAAAGTAGGTGAATTCGTGAAGATGTACGATTATATTCACGGTAATGCGGGTGATATTCTAAAGGTGCGAAAAGTAGAATACGGCATCGCTCAGTTTGAAGGGAAACGAGACGGTCACGGTAGCAGACAGTATATGGAGGGCCGAAGAAACGGCGGACATGTTTATCTTGTTCTCGAACCGACCGATATCGTACGAATCAATGGCGAACGTTTCCGGATGGTTGAACGGAAGGCTTCGGTGGGTGAACGGGTTATCGTAACGGAAAACCGTACGTATTTCAGGGCAGGAGAATCTTTTGTAGTCGAAAAAACCGAGTTCGCCAGAGAGGCAGTCGGAATACTGAATGGTGATAATGTACTTCGTAAATATTATCGGGTGCTCGAGTCACTTGAAGCCGTAACGGAACCTGTCGCTCTTACACTATCCGAACTCACACGCAAGTTCAACGAGCAATTTACGCAAATTAATGGACTTACCGAAACAGTCGCTAACCTTGCACGTCGACTTGCCGAAGCTGAAACGCAATTAAAGGTAGCACGCGAAGATATCGTACTAATCGAAGAAGGCGTTAGTGAGGATTTAACTATGGTTTCCGGACCATCTCGCGATGAGATCGTTGAACGTACGAAAGGGGACGTTGCTTCACTACAAGCGCGTATGTCCTCGCATGCGAAAAATGAGGAAGGAAATTATATGTTTAGGCATCGCGTTACTACTGTTAAATTCCACGTGAATCGTAAGAAACGAGTAGTGACAGCGCTTGTTTACGGACACGGTAACGGAACAGTACTCGAAAAGGGTATCGCAAAATGCGCACCTGACGATTGTTTCAACGTTCATATCGGTAAGGCGATCGCACTCCGCCGCGCTCTCGGTTTAGAGATTCCGGAAGAGTACGTAACGGCGCCGCAGCCGACTGAGCCGCACGTTGGTGACATTGTGTGTGGAAGTAGCCCGAATGAACAAGCACCTTATTCACAAGATAAAAGATTCACTTTAATAGGGCGCCGTACCGACGGTTCGTTTAGATACGCAGAGTCTCGTACGGACTGGATTTATATTCGTCAAATCGGACTTATAATCGATGATTCCCGCGATACCGACGTCATCCGATCGGAGGTGGCTGCCTAATGATCGCCCTGTGCGGAACGTTGCGATCCGGCAAGGATACGGTCGCCGAGTACTTATCGTCAAAGTACGAATACACACGGTTCGCGTTCGGTGACGAGTTGAAGCGATATGCACACGAATTGTTTGGCGAAACTGACGGTAAACAACGTGAGCTGTACCAATGGTTCGGTCAGGTGATGCGTGAGCGCGATCCTAACATATGGATACGAAAGTGCTTCGACGCAATGGATTTAGCAGAGATTAATATGCCGAGCAAGTATGATGTAGATTTCCGTGCAGTGGTTTCAGACCTACGTCAACCAAACGAATTTTCAGCACTGAAGGCGGCCGGCTACGTAATCATCCGCGTCACGGCTCCGGAGGGCATCCGCATTAATCGCGCAGTCGAGTCGGGCGACCGTTTCAACTACGCCGACCTTCGCCACGATACGGAATCACACGTCACTGGCTTCGAAGTCGACTATGAAATCGAGAACAACGGCAGTCTAACGGATCTATATACGCAAGTTGACGAGATTATGACGCAAATTCATCGGAAAGGGGCCGCCTAAGTGTGGGAGATACTTCGGGTTATGATATCGGTTATCGCGCAGGGTACTTTTGGGGACGCCATGCCGAACTCCACGACGAACCGTACGACGACCGAACGCAGTTAGAGCAGCGGCGGGCGGAAGAAGGCGAATTTGGCGAAGAAAAAGACGCGTAAAATAGGCAATTACGCGTCCGGTTGGTCTGGTGCTTCGTACCCTTCGAGGCGGAACGTTAGCCAACCGTTTTCTTTTCCGTCATATTCGTATCGATACGCGGTGTCGTGCTGGATCTGGTTCGCTTTTAGGAAGTTGCGCGCCATCGTATAACCACGCGGTCCGTCGAACTTGTACGGGATGACGTCGGTTAGACGCACAACGGTGGGTTTCGCGATGCCGATCCGTTTGTTGACTTTGTCATACGAGACGTATAGGCTGATCGGTTTCCCGTCAGTATCGAGCTCGCGACGTAGTGAAGACGATAGGCACAGGCGGCCCATTTTATCGACGGTAATCGTAAGGGAGCCGTTGCGGTTCGTTTTGTTCGAAAAAGGAACGAGTGACATACGTTAGTACCTCCGTTTAAACGAGTTATGACTTAATTATACGCAAAATGTACGCAAGATCAAACGAATAGTACGAAGATGGAATTGGAGGCTGAATAGTTATCGCAAATTATAACGTAACTCCCCAATTATCAGTGAACGGTCTAACTGCGGTTGAGTTCTACGCTGGTGGCGGACTGCAATCAGTCGGTGTTAAGGCAGCCGGGTTTAAGATTGTTAGAGCCTATGAATGGAATAAAACTGCCAGTAAGGTATATCGACATAATCATGGAGACGGGTACTTGCAGGAATCTGATATATCGAAGTTAAGAGGGGAAGAAATACCCTACGCAGATACCTATATAATGTCACCACCTTGCCAAACCTGGTCTGTGTCCGGTGATCAGGCAGGACTAAGCGACCCGCGAGGTAAACATATGTTGCGCTCAATTGCAATCATTACAGTTAAACAACCGCGTACTTTTTGGATAGAAAATGTGAAAGGCATGCTTAATAAAAAGTTCAGCAAGGTTTTTCGGCGGTTTATCAAAAGATTATCAAGGTATTACAACATCTCGTATCAACTTATAAATGCGTGGGATTACGGCGTGGCCCAAATCAGAGAACGTGTATTTATCGTAGGGGTACGAAAAGATTTAGGGTTTACATTTAAGTTTCCAACACCGCTACCAGACGAGTACCGGAGTAAAACAATAAGAGACGCAATCTCCGATCTTCCTGATCCGCAGAACCAGGTTAACGGGGATTATTATATGCCGAAAAAGAAGTACAACTACGACCAATCTAACAGAGTTATGAGGTGGGGAGGCCCGTCTAATACGATTCCAGCTCACCATAACACGGGACAACCAATTCATCCGGATAGAAATCCTGGTAGATTCACAATAAGGGAGTGTTTGCGACTTCAATCGGTACCAGACTGGTACTCTATGCCCGAAGGAATGGCGTTAGGTCCACAGTACAGAATTGTCGGTAACGGAGTCGCATCCCGCGTCTCTTACATTATCGGAGTCGCGCTAGCGGAGCAGTTACGGAAATATACGCAAGCAACACTAAAGGAGGCAGCATAAACGATGGGCCACGTTAAAAAAATAGATATTCACGCAAAGGAACGGAGTTATACGCAAAAATACGCACTGAATACGGCGGGTGGCGTTAAGGCGCTGCTCCGAGACCGTCACCAGATCGCAAACCGACGTTTCAAAGGGGATACGGCTGCGTCCGATATCCTCATCGATTTACATAGCGCTATTGAATCGGCGGAGCTAACCGAACGCCAAGCGGAGGTCATTGCGTGGGTGTACGGTGTTGACGCCACACAGACGGAGGCTGCCCGAATTATGGGAATAACGCAGCAAACGGTAGGCGAGAGTTTGGCCGCTGCTGAAGAACGGATCGCGGCGGTGTTTTCACGTTGGGATTACGGCGAGATTTCGGTCGAGTTGGAGGCTCCGCAACTATCCGCATAGATGCTCCGACAACTATAGAGTAAGGACAAACGAAGGGGGAAAAGAGATGAATAAAGTAAGATTTGCGGAGAAAGTAGCGGAGTTAGTGGCGGTGAAATCGGTAGGCCAACAGGAACGTACGGCGGCGGTTAACGACTTAATTGAAGCGTACGTATCGGCGACGGGAGAACGACCGGACTCAACGCAACTCGAACGTTTGACAGATTATATTCTACTTGAGGATCTGACTGATCCTAACCCGCACAAAGTCTCACAAACTGAGTACCCAATACTAAGTAATGTTCAAATGGATAGACGTCGTTTCGGTAGTAGGGGGTCCCAGCAAACTAATATGAGCGGAGAAACAGCGTTCGAAACATACGATGAGGGCTCAGATAAGTATCACAGCGGTCAAGGTGCTCAGATAGGCGCTGATGGACGAAGTTATCGGCGTCCAATTCGTAGAACGCGGAGTATACGTGAACTCATCACCTCCGATGAATCTGCAAAAATACGTAATAAGGAGCGCGCCGACCAGTATCGAAAGGATACGTCGCCTGGACGAGTCGTACCGTACAACTTGCGAGAGAATGGTGGCGAGTTGACGGAACCTTTCGTACAATGCCACGGGCTCGGCGAGAGGTGGCGACTCATATCATAGCGAAAGAAGGCGTCACCAGAGGGTGGCGCTTTTTACGTTTACGAGGTCCTCAATATACCTCGCGATCCTTGTGCTAATCTCCGCCTTGGCCTTATCACGTGTTATTTCGAATTCGGCTTCGAAACCGCGGCAGGAGTACCGATACTTGACGATGCCTTCCGATTGAGGACCGGATTGCACAACGATGTCCTGACGTGATAGTATCCGCTTTGCATCGGTTATATCACGAGCGATCTGCGCTAGGAGCAGGTCCGTTGATGTGACGAAGAGCTTCGTTAAGGCGTGTTTATTGCGGGCGATGCTCGTTCTATTGCGTTGGACTATCGGTTGGATCATCGGTAATATGCATGAATCGTAAATGGCGGTAATTTCTTCGGCAGTTGGCGGTTGGTTAACGGCGATTTCGTTCATATATAACACTCCGTTCAAGAACGTTTGTTCTTATTATATACGAATGGGTGTTCGATTATCAAGTGGAGACTTTTTCGTTGCCAACACTTACCGCCCATTTGAGCCGGCCAGCGCGCTATAATCGTATAGAGGTGGTCAACGTGTTTATTTCACCAATGTTACTCGAAACGGCGGAGGCACCGTTCTCTGACGATAACTATATATTCGAACCGAAAATCGACGGTCATCGCGCCGTCTTATCGCATTCAAACGGAACGACGCGCCTATTCACACGCCATAACAACGACTGCACACGTCAGTATCCCGAATTGAGCTCCGGCTCTTTTAATGGCAACGTTATTCTTGACGGCGAGATCGCTTGTACCGATCCGAAGTCTGGCGCCATAGACTTCGAGTCAGTAATGACACGGTTCCAGGCGTCGCGCTCCGATAAGATTCGTCGGCTAGCGGACCAGTTACCTGCCAATTTCGTTGCTTTCGACATTCTCCGATATAATGGTGTGGACTTACGGAGTCGTCCGTTAATGGAACGCAAAGCTGTACTAGACGAACTTGCGCTACCCGGCGCCCATTTCGGTAAGATTCCGTTCGTTGACGGCAAAGGCGAGGCACTATTTTCACAAATCCGCGCTAAAAAATTGGAAGGCACCGTCGCCAAACGTAAGGATAGTATCTACGAAAGCCGGCGCTCCAATTCGTGGTTGAAGCTGATTAATTGGACGTATGTGAACGTTTATATTACGGGATACCGGAAAGGTGATTTCGGATGGCTTGCGGGCGTTGAGACGAAGGCTGGCGGAGTGCGGCCTGCGGGGATTATCGAGTACGGCGTTTCTCCGACGCAGAAGATGGCATTTTACGGAGTGTGTCAGCAGATTGTTATCGGTGAGGATGCGGAGTATGTTTACGTCCAGCCCCGTATTAAGGCGCGTGTGAAAATACGGAACTGGACGAAGGCGGGGATGCTGCGGACGCCGGTGTTCGTAGAATTCTTAGTATAATTTACTAATCGTAAAACTAAAAGAATGTTAGCTGCTCCTCTTTATGCTGCTCCTCTTTATTAGGAATAGTAGTTTGTTCCAATGGTAGTAATCCTTTGATAGGTTCAATGATTTTAGCTACTTCATCTGGAAAAGAGAGACCCCAAATGTGGAAAAATGCACTTCTAACTACGTTCTCAGGGAGGAGCCCTAATCTTCTACCTACTTGTGAGTATAAAAGATGACCGTCTCTAGTTAGGCGACGCACTTCCCTTACAATAAAAGCAATTTTTTCGTGATCTTCATATTTCTTATGTAGTGCAACAGCAAGTATACCGGCAATATCATTGTTATCCAGCGCATCTAATATTTTATCATAAATGTAAGTTTCCGGCTGTTCACCTGGTAGTCTGAATACCTTATCTTGATTATTTTCTAACTGCCTTGAGTCGCCGTCAAGGAAACATACAGAGGGATATTTACAACTTGGGTCAATGTTATGCATTCTATTTACACTAACGGCAGTTCCGTCACCAGCCATAGGGTGAACTTCCACACTATCGACTGCAATATTTCCATAGGCATTGAGAATAGATTTTAACCAGTCAGTCGTAAAGGAATCTTCCGTAAAAATAACTAAACTAGCTTGGATTTGCCCTGTAATCGCCCGAAGAGAATGAACATCTAACTTACCTTGGACAGTCTTGCCATTAAAAGTTGCCCATATTGCTTTTGATGGCAGTGGAGATATTGCGTCATTTGAGTGGGTTGTAAAGATAATTTGAGATTTTTTTCTTTCCGCAACTTCAATTAGATATTCAACCATTCGTCTAGTTGCAACTGGGTGCAGACCATTCTCAATCTCTTCTATTAAGATAAGTGAATTATCATCTAGTGATTCAATTTTCATAACCATTCTTATGATGCTTGATTCTCCTGCTCCAAAATGGAATTCAGAGTATTTAATTCCGAAATCAGTAAGGCCTGTTAAGAATTGCAAAGTACCATCTTTGTTGACGTTAATATAATTATATCCAGACACGTCCTTACCTAATATTTTTTCGATCGCATTGGAGATGTTCTCGTCTAGTTGAACCGCAGCGCCATCAAATACAAAAGATTTTGATGCAATTCTTAATAATTCCAGTCTTTCAAGTGCGGGTACTGTTCTAGAAACACCAAAAGTAGCAACTTGGCGGTCCAATGCATCGCGTGACCATTTTTTTGAGCCGAAAGTTGCGCTCCTTCTTAGAGTTTCGCTTTTGTTTAGAGACTTATCGATTACTTCATATTCTATCTTCCACTGGTTCATATTTTGATCCAATTGACCACTTCTTGCAAAATATTGTCTGGGTTTTATATTCTTATATATTATTCCTGCAGCGCCGAGTATGGTTGTTTTTCCTCCGCCATTAGGGCCGATTAGCGCCGTGACTGGAAAGTCAAATTTTATTATTTGGCCTTCAAATCCTCTTACTTTATGTAATCGTAATCTCTGAAGATACTTACCATAATTTTGATTTGTTACTTTCTCAAGAAGTCTTTGGATTTGCGAATTTCTTATTTCTCCTTGATACACCGATTCCATCTCCTTATCCGTATCTTGTAGTAAATATGTAAAAATTTACACCTTAGTTGTTATGATTCAGGCATAAATTTACTGCCAAAAAACTCACAGCTTTCCCGCAAATACCACGTTCCACCGATCCTCACGTAATCCTGCGTATACTCCTCGACGATCCCACCATAATCTACGATCTTACTGTCAGCGACGATATACACGCGAACTCCCGCAAGCGCCGCCGCAAATAGTTCCATATCGGACTTCAACGTTACACTCATCGATCATTTAGCGTAAGCAAACGTATTATTAGCGCGAAGATACCGCTCACCGTTAATATGGACGGCATTCTCTGTGATTTTTTCGATTTTACCGCTACCTACGAGCTCACCGCCAGCGAATACGAGGATCGGCCGTTCTTCGAGTGCTGCCGTGTGCAAATGGATAGCGGATGTTAACGGCATGAATCCGTCATGTCCGTATTTATAACGCATTCGTATCACCTCAACGGTAAAATTCGACATTAATGGTGAAGTTTCCTTCAAGACACCCTGTAATTCATTCAATTTAACGACTAAGAAGGTATAGAGCGTTACAGCGTCAGTCTCTTTCGGGAGATTGGCGCTTATTTGCGTTGGTGAACGAATGATTCGGGCATACTCCGAACGTCCGACGCTATTAATTAGCGAAGGGAGCAACGCAATGTTAAACGGTAGTACAGCAGAACACATCGCATTTACAGGTACAGGGACGGCTTACGATCCAGAAACGGGTGAGGCGTTAATCTACGCGCCAGCTGCCACACATAGAGTCGTGAGTTTATCGCAATATACCGCGCACCGCGAACGCAAATCTTTCCGAGGCAGGCAGGATAATTTTACTTTCTCCGTATTAGAGACGTTACACGAAGTCACTAGCGTACTAACTCGTGCGCAACGTGGTTTTTTATTTTTGTTACAGTGTTATATCAACTACGACGACGGTCGCCTCATCAGCGCGAACAAGAGTCCGATGACAACTGAAGACATGCGCAAGGCGCTGAAGATGGATGGACGACGTAAGAAGTCGTCGTTTTACGATTTCCTCAACAGATGCGTAGAACATGGCATTATCCTGGCGAACGAGGACGGTTCTTACTCCGTTAACGAACGCTATCACTTCCGAGGAACATCACAGACCGGGTTATCTGTAATCAAATCGTACACAGCAAAAATTAAACGTATGTACGGAACGACTCGCCCAGAAGACCTCGGCCTGATCTATACAATGCTTCAGCTAACGCACTACGGATCGAATACGCTATGTGCGAATCCGAGCGAACAAGTGCCGGAGAAAGTACGCTCGCTTAATCGGAAAGAGTTGGCGTCGGTTCTCGGTATTTCAGTTGGCGAGATTAGCCGGAGATTTCCGACGTTTACGGTAGACGGCGAATATGTCATCGCTAAAGTATCGGTAGGCGGTGTTGATTCGTACATGTTCAATCCGTGGATTTTCTATCGTAAGATGACGCAGCCGGACGAGACACTACGGACAATTTTTCGTGTGAAAGCGAAGTGAGTGTGCGCTGATTCGGACACTTTTGCGAAATGTGTGCGCTCTGTCGGACACCTAAAAACGGCGATTCGCCTTAGTGCCACAACGGATTTCAGCGTTTGAGGTGCGAAATTATTTCTTAGTCTTCTACGTTAGCGGACAATTTACGGAAATAGGTGCAGTTTTTTGCACGTTGAATTATCGCAATCTAGTACGAGAATAACGGACAAGACGAAAAGGATATCGGCTTACGCCGAACACTTCGGGGCGGCTCCGCCTTCCTCGTGTACATATCCTACCTGTAACGTTGGTCTTTATTCTTGTTCAACGTTATCAATATAGTCGCTAGGAACGTAGTGACGAAGCGGACAAGGGGCGAGCGCACCGAAGTCACGCTCTTTAGTTCCCGATGTGTCTTAGACACGCCGTGAACATCCGTTACTCTCCCGTACCTTCCCGTCCATTACAACGTCATGCCTAACCGTTGTAACCGTAATTCGTTAGCGTCCTTATATCGACGCACCTATTGAAGCGATTATCGAGTGGATGGGAACGTAGGGGTTACGAGTAGTGACGAGCATAGCGGATATTAACGATAGTATCTACGGCTGGATGGCTCCGACCGGACGCCCTCCGAAAACTCACGGAGTCGATGGCGCTGACCACAGAAATGCTACGATCCGGCACATTCTGACGTTAATCGAAGACTTTACGTTATGCAACGATTATACGAAGACATATGTACAAAACACCTGCTTTTATGAACATGTCCGTTTTCGGTACTCCGCGTCACTAAGCGGTTTATCGGCGATAAGCAGAGAACGTCAGGATTTCGATTATACATCGTTTATGCAACAAGGGCGGAGAAGGCGCGTGGTTGTGCGGATTAGGACGTTTGACGTTGTCTGACGTTTGGATGGTCGGCAGGGGCGTCTGGCGGCGTTTATACATCGATTATGCAGGTAGATTTTCGATACGGTTAGTACCGTTTCGTGCAGTACTACGGTAAAGAGCGAATCCCCCAAGGGGGTCCGATTTTGGCCCGCAACAAGCGCTCAGAATTTGCGCACAAAATTTTAAACTCGGGGCCTTACGAAATCACACGTAAAATCTCCGTAAATGGCGGCATCATACCAGCGGTAATATAAATCTTCATCAAACGTACGAAAGCCGCTAAATCCACGGTAATCCTACGTCAAAATCAAGCGAAAGGAGGCGGAGATTATTTCAACGCTAAAACAGAAAGCGTTAGAGGCGAAGCTAGACGGACGACAACGGAAGGCTGCGCTGCTATGTGTCGAGCGCGATTTTGCTTCGGAAGAGGAGCGTAGGACATTCGACAGTATTGCGGAGGAAATCGGAGTCTCGCGGAAGACGCTGCACCAATGGCGAACGCAAAATAAGACGTTTATCGAATACGTCAATCTGCTGGCGGACGATTTCCTGGCGTCAGAGCGAGCGTTCGTTTATCGGCAGCTCATGAAGACGATTAGCGGACCACAACCGTCAATCAAAGGGATCGATTTATTCTTCAAACGTCACGGACTTATCACGCAACATACCGTTGTCGAAACAGTGGACGGTGCCGGCGGCCGCAGTACCGAAGACATCACGAAGGATATTGCGGAATTGGACGAGCTATTGGCAGACGTAAAAATCGAAGAATAACGGAGGTGATTTCGCTTGGCATACGTTGATTCGCGTTGGCTTGACCGTAATGAACGGGCCGAGCGCATTGCCGTCGTAACCGAAAGAGCTACGAAGTTGAAGGCGCTAATCGAAACGGGGCGATCTACCGACTACCATGCGGAAGTCCTTCGTGGAGACATCGCGGAACTGAAGCGTCTCCGACGTATTCATCGAGCGGAAGAAGACGTCGCTTACTTTACGTACGAATACCTGTCCGACGCCGGCAATCCGGAAAACGAGGATAACATCGTTCGTAACGCGGAAGATGGTACTCTGCACGATTCGATCGAAGATATCGCGCCGATCCACCGAGAGTTCTTCGACTTATGTGATTACGTCGACCATACGGAGAGGAACGCACGTCTGGCGATCGCGGCGGCGCGGGGACATTCGAAGTCGGGGATGTTCTCGAACTCATTTCCACTGCATCAAACGGTTTTTCGGAAGCGCCGCTATATTCTCGAAATCTCCGAGACGGATACGTTGTCGAAGAAGCTAATAGGATGGATCAATAAGCAGCTCAAATATAACGATAAACTACGAGAGGACTTCGGTCCTCTTTTGTTTGAGCGGAATAACTTGAACGAGAAGGACAATGAAGAGGCGTTCATCACGACAACCGGCACGTTAATCGAAGCGTCGTCGTCCGGCAAGCAACTACGCGGTAAGCGACACGGTTCATATCGTCCGGATCTCGTTATCGTGGACGATCCTTCCTCGACAAATAACGAAGGAACGAAAGAGGCGCGAGAGAAGCTCGTTCACTGGTTCAATTCCGTCGTGGTGCCGATCGGGACGAAGTCGACAGCGATTATCCTCGTTGGTACGATGGTCAGCGCGACTGGCTTGCTAAATCACGTTCTGAAACGTAAGGACTTCCGTTCATCGTTTCATGGCGCGGTTATCCAGGAGCCGAGCAACCCGAAATTGTGGGATCAGTACTGCGAAGTTTACGCGAGGGCCGAGGACATATCCGAAGTGAATGCGTTCTACGACGAGAACCGAGACGCCCTCGAAACAGGTGTCATACTTGCGTGGCCTTGGCGCTGGACGTATCGGGCGTTAATGCACGAAAAGGTCAATATGGGAACGCGGGCGTACAATTCCGAGTACCGCAACCTAGCATTTAGTGAAGATGAGCAGTTCTTCTTCCCAGACAATTACGGTTATTATCGATTCGAGTACGATCATGGACGTAACTACGTTGTCTACGAGGACCTGCGAATCCCCGTAAGTGACCTAACGATAAGTGGTGCATGGGATATCGCGCAAGGCAAGAACTCGCGCTCGTGTTATAACGCAGTGCTTACGGTTGGGCGCTACGAAAAGACCGGTCATATCTTCGTATTGGACGAGTATGCATCGAAAGAGCAACCGCACGTTTACATCGACCTTATCGTCGCGAAGATCAAAGAATGGCGCCACAACGTATTCAGCGTCGAGACAATTAACGCACAGCACGAATTCTACCGTCAGCTTCAGGAAGCATTACGGAAAGCAGGCGTAACAAAAACGCGGCTCAATGATATCAAAGCGCACAAATCCTCGAAGGAGGAGCGAATTGAATCGTTGGAGCCGCTTTTTCATAACAAAACGTTGGTACTAAACCGATCGCATACGATGCTTATCGATCAGATGGCGCAGTACCCATTTGGCGATTACGTTGATTCCGTGGATGCGCTACAACTTGCGGTAGAGAACGTTGCGAAGGGGAAAAAGAAGATAAGACGAAAACCTAGCTGGATTTAACGATATTTGTCTAAGTATTCTCCGAGTGAATTTTTCCATCGAAAATAACCACTGCCAGGGTGCTTACCCATGGCTAGCGCTGCTCCACCACTCGGGCTGCAAGGAATGTCTGAGACCACGAGGTACTTATTATTTTGCAGTATGATATCACCTTTATTTAGCAAGTATGCAAGTGTTCTTGTTATAAAGTTTGATTTCTTTGAATTGCACATTGGTAGATAAGAGCCTTTATGAATCGTAAATCTTTTATGAATGTCTACGCTCTTCCCATGATAATCACCAGTGACTCCGTTCGTTGTATACATGACAAATAACCTCCATTGATTTGATGTCATGATTATAAAACATGTGATGACATCGTGTCAAGAGGTTAGAGATACCCCATTATTATGTTATATCTTTATTATACTCAAGGAAATTAATTTGTAAACTGTTTTTTTAAAAAAGTGAGGTGAATTAATACGAACTCAGCCAAACCCATATCTGTTGGTAAGCAATTCCCACCCACCGGCTCTATCGAACGTCTTGCGAAGTACCAACGCGGCTCAGCGATATTCGACGGTAAGCTATTCGAAGTGTACGAACGAGCCGCGGCATTGCTTCGAGATACGCCGGCGGCCCCTCAACTCAAGAAACTGTATATCGCGTGCAATATTGTCGACGTACTTTTAACGAAGCCGTCCGATCTACTTGTAGGCGAACCGCCAACGTACGAATCCGGTAAGCCCGATGATTCACCCGAACAACAAGCGCTTAATCGGATCGTTGAAGAGAACGATTTGACCGCACGAATTCACGAGACGGTAATCGGGGCAGGCTATCGCGGGGACTCATTCGTCAAGGTGCGCTACGATTACGCGCAGGACTTTTCCGCACTTCCCGAAGGATTCGAATTACCCGCGGATATTAAACCGGAGGCAATTGTCGAACCGGTCGATCCATCAACGGTATTTCCGGAATTGGCACGTGGAAGCAAGAAGCGATTCCGTGCGATTAATATCGCTTGGGTCGAATGGGTAGAGTCGCGGAATGGCGCCATCATCGCAACGTTGACTGGCGAGAAATACGAAGCGGTTCCGTACCTTAACGTTGAGCGTCATTTGCCGGGATATATCTTATATGAACGTTATGAATTGCATGAGCGCGGGGTCGATACGACTTACGGTGTACCGATCCAGACGTTCACTATCGGTAATAAGGTCGTTACCGGTCGAGATTTGGACATTGTCGAAACGGGGGTTGCGCGGCCGCTCGTATTCCACATTCCGTACAAATCGTTAGATGACCGATGGGAAGGCGTTAGCGGTATCGAGAAAATCGAATCGTTGCTTGCCGCGATTAACGATCGGCTCGTGCAGATCGACTATATACTGTGGAAGCACTCGGACCCGACCGCATATGGACCGGATGACATCGAGGAGGCAGATGGTTCTTCCGTTAGGTTCGGCGGTAAGTATATTCCGGTAGGTAAAGACGACGCGACTCCGGGCTATATGGTGTGGAATTCGCAGCTTGAGGGTGCATTTAAGGAACTCGACTATCTCCTCGGCATGGTTTTCCAGATGTCGGAGACGCCGCAATGGCTGTTCGGTACAACGTTGGCTGGCGATTCTGGCGGCGGAACTGGCACGTCGCATACGGATGGTGGTGCAATTAAAGCACGCTTCATGCCGATCTTAGCGAAGGTCAACCGTATTCGTGTTCACGTAGATAGAGCGTTCCGTGACGCGCTATGGACAGCGATGGAACTCGAAAACTTTGCGAATAAAGACGTTGACAGTTTTGAGCCGTACGAAGCGATATATCCGAAGATCGCTTGGCGCGACGGAATTCCGGTCGACGAGAAAGAGCAGGCGGAGATAGCGCAAATCCGCACGGGCGGCAAGTCTACACTTGACGTTCACTCCGCGATTAAACGGTTAGATAGCGTTGATGATTCACACGCATCCGCAATCATGACTCGGATAGCGCAGGACGAAAAGGACGCGATGGGGACTGTTGACTCGTCGGTATTTAATGGCGGTGGCGGTTAATGCCGAATATTCCTAATCCGAAATACGATTACAATACGGAGAAACTCGTCAAGGTGTACAAGAAGGCGATAAACGATATTCTCACAACGTTAGATCGCATCGATATATCGAATATGACGCGAGCAAACACTGCCGCCATTCTTACGGAAGTTGCGAAGATATTAGCGTCAATCAACGAAGAGTCTGCGCAATGGGTGGCGGAGAACATTCCGATCGCGGCGCGTGACGGCGTACTTTCCGCTCTCGTTTCGCTGGACGTTAAGGATGCGGAGAAAGTGGCGTCGTTTAACAAGATGAATCACGGAATGGTGGACGCAGTTATTGCGGATACTCAATCGGATCTCTTGGCGGTCACTCAAAACGTCGAACGGCGTGTCCGATCCGCAGTCCGTACGGTAACGGCCGAATCGATGCGGGCGAACATGGCGCGAGGGGTTAACGGTCGAAAAACAATTAGTCGCGATATCCTCGATGGGCTGCGAAAGAAGCTCGGGGACTCCGTTAATACGGGCATCATTGACGCTGCGGGACGACGTTGGAAGCCAGAAGTATACGTCGATATGATTACGCGAACAAAGACGTTAGCAGCGCATAAGGAAGCGACGATCAACGAAGCGGTAGGCAGAAAAGCATATTATGGCGTTATATCTCGGCATGGGGCGAAAGATGATTGTCGTAAATGGGAAGGTCGAGTCGTGAAGTTAGTTCCGGATGCTTCCGGCGATTATCCGTATATCGGTGATATTCCTAGGAACGAAATATTTCATCCTTGTTGCCGCCATGTTGTTACGCCTATACGTGATCCGAAATCAGTCGAGGATAAAAAATACGAAGCCCAGCCAACCGAAGAGACACTAGAGCATGCGGTCATCGGTAATTTCACACGGAACCCACGGACCGGAGCTTTGCAGAATATGAAAGGTGGAGGCCATGGGCAAGGCAACATCGATTTCCTTGAAGAGCAGGGCTTAGAGTATAACATCGTCAAGACTTACTCTAATGGGGTAAGGATTGGGAACGTTCCAAAGCATAAAGAGAAGCTAAAAAAGACCGGTACAGGACAATCTTGGTTTCCTAAAGATTGGGATTCTGATAGAATTAAGGAAGCAGGAGAGTTTGTTGCTAACCTACCTAATCCTAGACGTGGTCAATATGGTGCGTTGTATGGAACGTACATGAACGTCGACGTTGGTGTTTATGTTGAAGGTAAGGTAGTTACTACGATATTCCCCGACGGTAGGCAATCTCATTTGAAAGGAGAAGATTAAGATAGAGAGAGCTGATAAGATTCGAAATATTATTAAAGAAAGGTCTGAACTTGGAGAAAATGATCCAAGAGTTCAGAAATATTGGGAATCACTGGCCGACGAACTTTCTATCGACGAGCAGTTCACCATTTCCTTTCTAAATGGGTGTAGCGAGGTGGATATTTATTGGATCAGTGAAGTTTTCGAAGACATTTCAGCAAAGTTGAATAGTTCAAAATACATCCACTGTCTATTGCAGCTCGACAAGAAGTTTCCAGAACTAAACCTTGCCGATGATATTCAAGAGGCAATAGATTTTATGGGTTAGCGTCAATCACGCAATAATGGTTGGCGCTATTTTTATGCTCATTTTCGGACTTACGAAATGTCGGTAAACTTTCGGGTAATAATCGATAGTCGACACGGACTTTAAACGGAGGTAAAACGATGAATAACGAAACTAACCGATTTAGACATAAGCTTAATCTCCAATTATTCGCGGAAGATCCGACACCGACCGATGATCCGCAAGATCCACCGGCTGACCCAACCGATCCGCCTAAGACATTTACGCAAGCCGAACTCGATGATGTTGTCACCAAGCGGCTCGAACGTGAACGTAAGAAATACGTTGACTACGACGATCTCAAAACGAAATTGGCGGAACTTGAAGCCGCTGAGGACGAACGCAAGCGCGGTGAGCTTTCAGAGGTCGAACGAGTTAAAGCGGACTTGGAGCGTGAATCTGGTGCTAAACAAACGCTAGAATCCGAATTGACTTCGTTGCGGGAATCCGTAAAACAAGAACGTATTCGGAACGCGTTTACCTCGGCGGCGACTGCCGCAAAGATTGCGTACATTGACGATGCTTGGTCACTTGCGGATAAGACGGGAATCAATGTTGGCGATGACGGAAGTGTTACAGGAGTAGATGACGTAATCAAATCGCTTGTCGAAACAAAACCGTTCCTAGTCGAGCAGAAGCCGACGCAACCGAGGACGATCGGAGGTCCGACGGATAATCCGCCGCCGGCGCAGAAGACAGCGGAACAATTGCTGAAGGAAGCTGCGGATAAGGCACGCGTGAGTGGGAAATTAGAAGATCAGGCGGCATATGCCAAATTGAAAAGAGAACTAGGTTTATAGCCAAGGCGGTCCCCAATGGATCGTCTTTTTTAATACCCAAAAACCAATATACGGAGGAATCTAAATGTCTAAAATTTTGTCAGGTGAACTAATTGGTAAACGCGAGTCTATTACGGATCAAATCTTGCTTTTGAATGCTTATCAAACACCGCTACTATCTATGTTGGGCTTCAGTACGCCAACAACTCAGGTCGAGCATGTGTGGTTTGAGGACTCTATGTTTGCGGAAGAAAGCATCGTAACTACGGCGACTGCGGTCGATGTAACGTCACTAACTGTAGCGGACGTAGAACCATTCCGCGCCAATCAAGTCGTTAAAGTCAGCGAAGAATTAATCCTCGTTACTGGCGTCGATAAGGTTGCGAAGAAACTTGCGGTAATGCGCGGATATGCCGGGACAACTGCGGCGGCTATCACAGCAAACGCAAAGATCGAAGTCCAATTCGTAGAAGGCGCAGAAGGTGCAGACGCTCGCCAAGGACGCTTCAAGCCGCGCGAACGTAAGTCGAACATTACACAGATTTTCGACGAGACCGTAGAAATTTCCGGCACAGCGGCAGCGGTCGCTCAATACGGGATCGACGATCTTTACGAGTACGAGAAAGCGAAGAAGTTGCTTGAATTGGCGTTACAAGCGGAGAAAGCGTTTATTGGTGGCGTTAAGTATGAAAACGGAACTGTTCGCCAAATGAACGGTGTACGCAACATGATTAAGACTAACGTGACGGACTTGAAGGGCTCCGATTTGACGATCGACGTAATTAACGACTCGTTGCAGTCGATCTATACGAAAGGCGGATTCAAGAACGGGGGTATGTACGAGATTACCGTTCCTGCGAAACAAAAGCGCGTCATCGGTAAATTCGATAAGAGCCTCGTATCTATTCCGCAAGCGGATAATACGCGCGGAACAGTCGTTAATCGTCTTGTGACGGATTTCGGTGAGTTCAACGTATCGATCAACGATAACCTTAACGCTGATGAAACGTTGATTGTCGATAAGAACCGTATGTTCATCCGTCCGCTACAAGGTCGCGATTTCGGACACGAGTACCTCGGCAAGAAAGGCGACTACTTCCAAGGTCAAATCGTCGGCGAATTCACGCTAGAGTTCCAGCAAGAAGCGGCTCACGCACGTATCAAAGGCGCGAAGTAATCGGAGGGAGGACGAGTAAATGGCGGTATTTCATTCGAAGTACCGCGAACTCTCTTTCTACGTCGCTGGCGTGAAGCATTCGTTTTCTAGCGGAAGTTTCTCGACCGATGACGATGAGATTATCGCGGTACTGGATACGATGTTAGATGTCAAGCGAATTGACGAAGAGGTTAACGTAGTAGTATCGGAGGAAAAGCCGACCACTAGGCGTAAGGCCTCCGCTAAATAAGGGAGGTGATCGAGTGGCGGTTAATATAACGGACGCAGATACGTACATCGCTGCGAACTGTATCGATATTGAGGACTGGACAGACTGTGATGAGGCGAAAAAACAACGGATAATCAACGTCGCCCACCGCACATTAACGACCAAGTATCCGAA
The DNA here is from genome assembly GCF_000374845.1 of Paenibacillus terrigena DSM 21567. Classification (GTDB taxonomy): domain Bacteria; phylum Bacillota; class Bacilli; order Paenibacillales; family Paenibacillaceae; genus Paenibacillus_K; species Paenibacillus_K terrigena. The sequence continues at coordinate 268,592 of NZ_KB895413.1, forward strand.
ATTAACGATACCGGATGCGGCTGTGTACGAGTTTTCGAACGAGTTGGCTATTGCGTTTAACGACTCGAACCGGTTGCAGATGCAAGGCATTGCGTCATACTCCGTCACAGGGGTCGCGAGCTTTACGTTTAAGGACTGGGCGAAGTCGGGGGTCGAGGCTTGGATACCGCAATCAGCGCTCGACATTATCGGTGGCGAAAACGGAGTAAAGATAGGCGCGCGCCAGGCGAAATGGACGGTGTTGTAGATGGCGATTATTCCATTGAAGCAAGCGGTAGTCGTCGAACCATTCGCCGGCACCGATCCGGACTGGAACGAACTGGTTTACGGTACTCCTTACTACGAGGATTGTCGTTTTCAAGAGGCTGCAAAGCTCGTACGAAATCAGCGGGGGGACGAGGTAGTAAGCGTAGGAACGTTTATCTTCGACAAGTTGCCGATCATCTCCATAAACGACCGACTTACGTACACAAACGAGAACGGTACGGTGAGAACGTATACGCCAATCGCAATAAGCGTTAGAAGGGCGCTCAACGGTAAGCCGCTATTAACGGAGGTGGACGTTTGATAATGGACTTTAATTTTGACGAGTTCTTCAAGTCGCTGGACTGGTCGAAAGATGCGGTAAGGCAGGGCGCGGAGGAAGGTATGCACGACGCTGCGGACGATTTGCTTCGTATCTCTCGCGACCTGGCTCCGTTAAGAGGCGGAACGTTGCGGCAGACGTCGGGCAAGAACGTAGACGTCGACGATTCGAACGTTACCGGCGAAGTCTATTTTAGCGCTACGGAGGAAAGTACGTCTGGTGAGCGCATCAACTACGCGCTAATCACGCATGAACTCGGAGAATCGTTTAAGAACCCATCGACGCCAGGCACGCAGCCGAAGTATCTCGAACTGCCGCTGAAAGAAAATGCCGAACGGTATAAGCAGATGGTTGTGGACGGCATACGAAGGGAGCTGACGTAATGTTATCGATTACGGATATTACGGACTACCTACGTCGATCTGTTCCGTACACATACGTCGCCAACGAGTTTGGCGCTACCGATACGGACGATTGCGCATATGTGCGGTTGACTGGCGGATATGCCCCGTCACAATGGACGTCGAAACGTAAGCCGTCGTTCCAAATCGTACTCCGCGCGAAGTCGGCGAAAACGGCAGATGCGAGGGCTAACGAGATATACGAGGAGCTTAACGGTAAGACGGAGTTTAGCTTCGGGACTAACCGGATTATCAAATGTATGGCGGACCAATCTAGTCCGATTTATCTCGGTAAAGATGCGAATGGGCGACCGCTATATTCGATTAATTTCACAGTAACAACGATTTAAGGCGATTCCTCACAGGGTCGTCTTTTTATTAACTAATACGGGGGAATGCTTAAATGGCAAGTAACGTTAAGAAAATCGAACTTGGGCCAGCTATCGTCGAATACGGAGACGCTGCGGACAAGGTGCTATTTGAAACTACGATCGGCGGCGTCGTACTAACGGTTGAAACGTCTTATCGTGAACAGAAGATCGACCAGAAAGGCGAGACAGTCGTTTCGAAACGTATTACCGGTCGAAATGCGAAAGTTACCGTACCGTTTGCGGAGTACGAGTTGTCGACAATTCCGAAGATTATGGTAGGTGCAGAGTTGGTTAAAGGTGCTGCTGGAGAAAAAGTGTTGATTAAGACGGGAGTAGGTCAGGACTTAATTACGAAAGTGAAGAAAGTCGTAATCAAACCAGTTGCCGCCAAGGACGATCCGTCGAAATGGGCTACACTACCACTCGCATATCCGGAAACCGACTTGCAATACAACTACGACAACGATAAAGAACGTATCACCAACATCACGTTATCTTCCACGCCTGACGATGCAGACATTATTTTGATTTTAGGCGACGAAAAAGTGACTGCAACAACACCATAACTTAAGGGCGGCGGAAACGTCGCCTTATTTCTTTAATTGGGGGCGAAAATAAATGCTTTTTAAGCGTTCAAATAAATCAGAGACGTTATCCATCGGAGGAAGGCCGGTCCACATCCGAAAAGTTACGATTGCGCAATGGCGCGAACTGTTCGACTCGATTCAAGCGATTCCGCAACTGATAATTTCCGTCATGGCGGCGCCAGCGTCCGAACGTGCCGGATTTTTTGTTTTGGCCTTACGTGAATCATTCGATGATATTGTTCGCGTGACGTCGGTTCTTACGGGGCTAGACGAAGAATTTATCGATGAAAATGCGTCGATTGACGAACTGGTGGCGTACTATACCGCTATGGCAAAGGCGAATAATTTCGGCGAACTATTAAAAAACGCGCAGAGCGTCTTGGGAACGTTGATTCCGCAAGTAGTACGGACTCAAGACGCAACTTAACGTTAGATAAATTTTTTATTGAGTGTGCGGCACGGCTCGGCAAAACGCAGATCGAGTTTGAAAACGGATATTACGTTATGGACTTGTTTGACGTACTCGAATCACAACGTAAGATAGACGCGACAAATTGGCTACAGCAAATTAGCGTCAACTCTGCGCCAAATATGCAGGAAGAGGATTTCCGTAAGTTTATCGGGGATCTGCGAAAAGAGGCTGGATTAGGTGTCGTAACTAAATCGAAGTTTGACGAGGCTGGTTTCGAGGCACTCAAGATGCAGTTAAAAATGGGAATCTAGGGGGTGAATATAATTAGCGGCGCAGTTGATGTAGGCGGGATTAGGGCAAGTTTAGAGGTGGATATTTCTGGCTACAACGTGGGGATCGACAAAGCGAAGCAAAAAGTACAAGAGTTGGGCGCGCAAGGTAAGAAGGCCGCTGACGATTTTAAAGAGATAGAGACCGCGCTTAATGATGTTGGATCAGCCAAAGATAAGATTGGAAAACTAACGTCTACTTTAGATAACGTAAACGCAAAGATAGAGTTGCAACGGGCTAAGCTGGCCGCGCTCAAACAATCGTACGATAGTGCGTTTAATGACGATAGGAAAACGAAGCTCCAAGGTCAAATTTTGAGTACGGAGGCCTCCTTAAACCATCTCATTGATACGTCAGATAAAATAGCGAAAAAGATATGGGATATCGATGAGAGCGCGGTTATCACCGGTGGCGATCTAAAAAAGCTTACAACGCAACTTAAAGAGCTAGGTCTTAGTGACGCCGAAGTCGCGAAAGTAGATCATGCGTTAAAAAACGCAAATCCGGAAATACTACGCGGCCAAATAGCCGAAGTAACTGCGGAAATGAAGCGTCTCGGACTATCCTCGCATGAGATCGATAAGGTAACGCAAGAGTTGACGCAAGTTCAGCGCGAAGGCGAGAAGACTAAAACGTCAATCAGCGGTATGGAATCCGCACTCATGGCGTTGGGCGGAACTGCCGCAATTAAATCGTTGATCTCCGAAATGCGCGAACTAGTTGCGGAGTCTGAACGTATGTATAACGCAACAAAGGGCCTCATCGAGGTATCGAAGAATCTCGGCTATAACGTTGGCGAAGCGACATCGGCCGTCCAGGATATGACGAAGAAAGGCTTTATGAACGCGACCGAGGCGGCCCAGGCGTATAAGACGGCGTTGGCGATGGGTCTCGATATCAAGCAGACTACCGAACTCATCAACGCAATGGGTGATGCGGCGGCATATAACCGTCAAGCTCATTACGGGTGGGGCGAGTCGATCGTTGTTGCGATGGAGGGTATCAAGAACGGTAATAGTACCCTAACCGATTCCGTCGGCGTTACGAAAAACCTCTCCGTCATGCAAGAAGAGTACGCGAAGTCAATCGGAACGACATCCGGAAAGCTGACTGACGCACAAAAGGTACAAGCGGCATATAACGGATTCTTGAAAGAGTCGCAAATATTCGCAGGCAACGCGTCGGCGGCAATGGCGGATTACGCCGGAACGGTTGCGAAATATGACGTCGCTATGCAAACGTTAGAGGCTGGCGTAGGCGACGCGATTAAGCCGATATTTGCGGAGTTGCTCGAAACGATAACGCCGATTATCCAAGCTATTGCGGAATGGGTCGTCGAAAATAAAACGTTAGTATCCGGATTAGTTGGCGCGGCCGCTACGGTTGCGGGACTTGTCGGTGCATTTACGGTACTAGTTGGCGTACTCGGAACGATTAACACGATATTGCCGATACTTAAAGTCGGATTTACTGCACTCGGTTTATCGATGGGTCCGGTAGGTATCGCAATAGGCGTACTTGGCGCAATCGTCGGTGGGCTGGCGGCATATACCGCTCACGCACGTAATGCAGTGAAAGCAGCCGAGGAAATGTCGGATGCTCAACGCAAGCTTAACGATCAATTAGATAAATCGCCGACTCTGCGTAATGCTAACGATTTGAAACAGCTACAATCGCAGGAGAAAGAATTAACGGGAATCCTCGAAGAACGTGCCAAAGTGCAGGAACGACTTAACGAGATTGACGCGATGGGTAAGAGCGGTGAGAGTAGTCCGCATTTAATGGTGGAGGCCGTCAAGCTGAACGATCAACTCAAAGAGATTGATAAACAGCTTAAAACGTTAGGACACGGCAGTTCTGACGAAGCGGCCGTTAATTTACGTAAGATGCGTGAGGAGATCGAAAAGTCATCCGTAGCAATGTTCGAGATGAACAAGGAAGAATACGATGCGCTCGCGGCAAAACGAAGTCACTCAGCCGAGATTGATACGTTAATGGATCGTTATAAGAAGCTAAACGCCGAGAGTAAGTTGACGAACGAACAAAACAACCAGCTTAAAGAGACGATCAACGATCTCAAGAAAGAGTATCCAGACTTAACTTGGGAGATCGACGCACAGGGACGTGCTCGGATAACAAACATCGGTGTAATAGATGATCAGATCGGCGCGGAGAAGAAGTTGCTAGATGCTTCGACTAATTCAGCAACCTCGCAAATAAATAACCTCATTGCAGTAACGGCGGCCAATAAGAAGGCAATTGAAGCGCAGATCAACAACTATATGCAATTAATAAAGGTTATGAGCGCTGCAGCATCACAGTCGACCCAATTCGGACCATTAGCAGATCCTGCTGCTCAAGGATTTACGGATAAATTGGCTAATAAAGCGACGGAACGTTTCGAAAAGGAACTCCAAGCAAAGAAAGATGAACAAGCTGTACTCATCGAAAAAGAGAAAGAAATGCAGCGTAGTCTTCAAAACCTCAAGTCCGGTGAGTTTATCAACGTAGATAAAGGCGGCGGAGGTGGTGGTAAATCTAAGGGCGCTAAGAAGTCCGGTAAATCTGCCGCTGAAATCGCGAAAGACCTCCGTAAGAAGGCATATGACGCCGATATCGCAACGATTAACTATCAAGCGGAAATGTACGATTGGTCTGCGGAACAGCAAATCGCCGCTTACGAAAAGGTTCGCGCCAATCATAAGCAACATTTGAAGGAAACGTTGGATGACGAACGGACGTTAAACTTGCAGATTAAACGGTTAAACGAAGATACCGCCAAGTCACGTTATGACTTTTCTTCCGAATGGATTGCGAAAGAACAGCGCCGGCTCGAAGACGCAGGCAAGTCGGAAGAGGACGTTGCCAAGACGAAACTTGACGCATGGACGCGCCTCCGCGACCGCTATGGTAAGGATACGGAGTTTTATAAGAAAGCGGACGAACAAGTGTACCAGGCGCGCAAGCAACTCGTTAAAGCGCAATTCGACGGTTCATCTTCGTGGGTTGATGCGGAATCTCGTCGAATGGAAGAGGCCGGCAAGTCCGAAGCCGAAATCGAGCGGATGAAATTCGAAGCATGGGCGCGCATCCGCAATCGTTACGACAAAGATACGGAATACTACGTTAAAGCCGACGAAAAACTGTATCAGTCGAAGAAGCGCCTAATCGCTTTAGAGACGAAACTAGCCGACGAATTGACGAAGAAGCAAAAGGTTAACGTTGACGAGGCCAAGAAAGCGGAACTGGCCGCGATCGAAGAACGTAAGAAGGCGTACGAAGCCGACTATAAATCGCGTATTGACGCAATCGACCGATTGATGGCGAAAGAAGCGGAATTGAACTCTGATGCCGATTACGAAACGAAGCTTGCCGAAAAACGTGCGCGGCTTGCGTTGCTCCAATCTGCGGTCGGACCTGACGGGATTAAGGAACGCGAAGACATAGAGAAAGAAATCGAACGCATGCAACTCGAACATGACCGAGATATACGCAAGCGCGAATTGGAATCGCAGAAGCAAGCGATCCAAGACGAGAAGTCTCAGCGTGACGACGCATTTGCTCGCGAAAAGTCCGACGTCGAAGCGAAGTATGATGCGTTAAAGTCCGCATTCGATTCGTTCAGTGGCGACGTCAAATCGATCGAATCCGCAATTGCTGACTTCCGCGTTAAGTCTAACGTTGAAACTAACGCGCAAATTCTCTCCGACCTTGATTCATTCGTTGCGCAGTATAACGCTAAAATGTCATCGATCCAATCGGTAGGTGCCGGAGTTAATCCTGACCTCACGGAATACAACGCTAATAAGGACGCTTGGGCATCGGCAAAAGCGCGCGGAGATAAGACGGAAATGGCGAGGCTAAACGCACGAAACGAAGAACTGCGTAAGCTTTATGGGATCTCGTCGGATACTGGCAAACTTCCGTCGTTCGACGTTGGTGGCGTTGTTCCAGGTGCTGTCGGTCAACCGATGCAGGCGATCATCCACGGTGGGGAAGCGATCTTTAATCAGCGGCAATTAGCGAGTCTCTTCGCGTTACTCGACGCACCAATTACAGGTTCGTCGGGTCGGTTCGAGCGATCGGTGCCAGTTACGGAAATTACGAATCATATCGATATGTCCGTTAATGACGTGGTGCTCGAAGATCGTGCGGACATTGAGACGATGTACTCCGAGCGCGAACGAGTGGCGACAAGGCTGCGATCAACGGGGGTGAAGACGGCTTGAAGTATGACGTAAAAATCAACGGAATATGGTTATCAACGTTAGGCGCTGCTCTCTTTGAGCGGCGTCTTCCTATTTTACCGGAAGTTAGCGAATCGACCGTGAAAATTGCGGGACAGGACGGTGAGCTTTCGTTCGGTTCAACGTACGATCCGCGACGAATTGACTTGACGTTGTATATCGAAGCTCCGGCTAATCAATTTCACACAGCGCTCGCGAAGTTGGCGCGCCTATTTAACGGAAATCGGAAAGAGATGACGCTAGAGTTTTCGGACTTACCTAACCGGATATACCGCGTTGTCAATAACGGGACCCTTGCGTTGGACGGACAGGTCGGTAGTCGAATGGTCAACGTATCGCTCAAAGCTAACGATCCGTGGCCGGAGAGTTCCGAGCGAGTATACGAGACAACTATTACGAAATCACCGGAATTCGTGACGATAGAATCCATCGGAGACGTACGTGCTCAACCGATTCTAGTGCTGACTAATACAGGGGCAACTACAATACGCGGCTTCAAGATAAAGAACGAATATACGATTCAGGAGGCGTAATATATGAATATTTCAAATTGGTTATCAGCGGCGATGTTGAATGCAGCTTTACGCAATACGACGTTTACTCCGCCAAGTACGATATATCTAGCGCTTTATACGTCGGACCCTACGCAAGCGGACACAGGGACGGAAGTGTCGGGCGGCTCTTATAAACGATTGCCTATCACGTTTAGTGTGCCTGCGTTGGAGAACGGAAACCAGACGGTGAAAAATATGGCTGACGTTGAGTTTCCGATTGCTACGTCTGATTGGGGACTGATTACTCACGTTGGATTACGGACGGCGTTAACAGGTGGGAATCTTTTGTGGACGAAGGCGATTGATAACGCGCGGACAATTATGAACGGAGACAAAGTGAAATTTTTAAAAGATAGTACAATTGTTCGATTCATCCAATAGAGAGAAGGGAGGTCATACATTTGACGACTAAAGCAATGTATTCAGCTATGATAAATAGTCCAGGAACCGAATTAACGAGCAATATAACGGCGGCTGCTACGAGTATTACGGTTGTAAATGGATCTACATTGCCACCGGCGCCAAACTTGGCAACGATCGGCACAGATGAAACGGCTGAAACGATTCGGTACACTGCGATTAACGGGAACGTTCTGACAGTTGAACGTGGATTCCAAGGTGCGGCGAAGTCATGGAGCGCAGGGGCGAAAGTAGCGCGGTACTATACCGCATACGACCACGATACGTTCAAAGGAAACATCGAAGAGATATCGAAACAATTGGACACGGTGCAGCTCACTAAAACCATCGGCCCCGGTGCTAACCTAATCAATGCAGATCAAGCATCAGCATTAGATATGACGGTATATGGGGCGTCACGGACAAACCTGTTAGGGGACAATGGCACATTAAAAGATAGCAATAGTGACGGGTTAGCAGATGGATTCAATAAAGGCAGCACTCTTATCAATTACAGTTTTGTGAATGGTTATCAGAGACTAACATCGTTGACTACTTCAACAGCAGCAGACAGATATGTCGCGAAATTTGGTATTAGTGTTAAAGCCGGAAAGAAATATGTTTTCATTGCTGATATTGTTACTGATGGCGTAGCTCCAGCCAATTTGCTTGTCTCGATGGGGACAGGAAATATTAATGGTGCGGCGAGTTCACAGTCCACAGAGAATAAGACGCATTTTGTAAAGGTGTATGCAACTGTCGATGCGGATAATGCTAATGTAGCCTGCTACAATCGTATTACTGCTGGGCAAGATGGATGGGTACAATTCAAGGACGTGGATTTCTACGAGGTTGATGATGCAATTTACAACGCCATCGGCACCACAATCACAGAGAGCAACATCCGAGACTATTTCCCGCATGTTGATGGACGTAAGCATGTACAGGGTGTAGTGATCACTAATCGTGGTAAAAACAACTTTGACGGCGAAATAGTTCAAGTCAATAAGGCGTCTTTTTCGAAACTAGGCGTAAATAGCCTTGAAGTCACGTCTGAGACGACAACGTTTTGCCGTGCTGATTCAAGCCGTATACCTGTATTGCCAAACACAAACTATACAATTAGTGCAGTGTTAACGAATGTGAGTGGAGCTGATATTCCACGGCTAAGCATAAGAAAAGGAAGCAATCCGGGTGTCTCTATTTTTAACAACCTGGAGGGTGAAGGTCTAACTTCGTTGACTTTCAACACTGCCAACGAGACTGAGGTAGTTCTCTATTTCTATGGTAATCTCTCAACAGGTACAGTCCAGAAAAAGCGATTTGAAAAAGTGCAATTGGAGCTTGGAAGTGTTGCAACACCATTCGAACCACGTGAAGACCAACGAATCCTATTGCCTGTCACTCTCGGAGAGGTCGGCGGAGTACGTGATTCGGTCGATGTAAGAGGGACAGAAGCGACGTTGACGAAGCGTGTAGAAAAGGATTATTTAGTCGATGGTTCTTTGTCACCATACTTCCAGTCTAATCATACTGGGTATAAACGTGTCAAATTGTCACTTCCAACTAGTTACGCTAACGATAACGGGCGCTTAGTGAAATATAACGGTGTATCAATGAAACAAGATAACGTCAACAATGCCAGCAATGAGCCTGATACATTTCGGGTGAATTCAGCTTATAACGGTCTTGTATTCTCTATAGCTGGTTCGGAATCAGGATGGGTTGACACAATAGAGCCGACTTCCAGTGCGATGAAGGCTCTATTAAATGGATGGAAAGCTAATGCTAATAATGGATCAGCATATACTTCATGGACTTCTATACTTGATGGAAGTGTGCCGACTACGAATACAGTTGCATGGGTCGCTGCAAACAAAGCGCCAAACTGGATTGGATTTGCTGCCCTTGATTATGCACTTGCTACACCAGTAATAAGTAAAGTAACCGATGCAGACGGGGCGATTTCGCTTCATCCGGGTGGTAACATGATCACGGTTGAATCTGGCGTCGTTATCCGGGAGAAGGCAAATCCCGTCGCGGGAACAAATTTCTATAACATTAACTATACAGGAACAACACCACCATCAAATTTAAAGTACAAGAATAGTCGGATTCTAGCCGTGTACAAAGGGGCGTCGCTAGATCCATCCTGGAGTATTATTAACGATACGTTTTATGCTTACGGTAAACAAATCGCCCAAATGCCGAAAGAAAAATATGACTCAACTAAAGAGTATTTTGTGACTTACTTGCTACTGGACAAGTACGCTTTATCCGCAAACGTTACGCAAGTGGACGTACAGTATAAGGCTGGGCTTAACGGTACAGTGTCAGATAACGTCAACAACATTGCACGATTGATCACTGAGAACGACGCGCAGAATTACGCTGAAATGTACATCCAAGCCATGGCAGAGAATAATGCAAAGGACCTCAAGGATCACAAAGCGAGTTTAAGCGCGCATGATACGACTGCCATCACAAACAGCGACACGGCTAACTTTCCTGCCATGCCAAAGCTTTCGGATGTTCTCGCCTATTTAAAGTCGCTTGCCAATAACCTTAAATCCAAGGTTGCAGGGGCTATTGGCGCACCATTAACTGCAACCGATACAGCGGATCAGATGGAGACGAAGATTAATACGATCAAGACGACCGCAGCGACAAACTTGACCGCGAAAGGCGTGACTGCATCTGCGTCAGAGACTATGACATCATTGGTAAATAAGATTGCACAGATTATACGCGGTCAAGGTAACGCAACGGCTGCGGATGTATTGAGTCCTAAGTCATTTACCGGTGATAGCGGAGTTGTTCAGACTGGCACAATGCCTAACTTGACAGGCATACGAATCGCTACTGGAGCCAGTAGGTGGCCCGATGGGGCATTGGCAGTTTACCCAGAGCAGGGGTATCAAAAAGGCGGACCTGGTGATGGGGAAATAAAGGTTAACACTGCACAGCTACAACAGGCCGAAGGAACATTTGCGGCGAGGAATATCGTAGTAGGGACGACTATTTTTGGCTTGGCTGGAACCGCAAAACAGGGTCCAGAATATAGTACACTGCTTGAGTCAAGTCAGAGCCAAACAAGTAATAAAAATATTAACCCAATACCCTTCACGATAGTCCGTCAAGTAGCACCTATCGGTAACGTATCCATTAACGGCTATGGCGAGGTTGAGATTATTGCAACCGTCAATAGTACAACGACGCCGAGTCAACTTGACGTTACTCTTACTAGGGCTATAGACTTCACTAACGTAAGATATATTGTGTTCAGTTTTTCAACGGGGTACAGCGGGGTTTCAGATGGCAATGCAACCTTTCAATTTGGATTGAAGAGTAGCATGACTGCGGGTCATGGTAATATGGTTAAAAAATACTCTAGCTATTTGAACAGCTCCAAAACGAATGACTATGCGAACTTTGTATACTTCAATGTCAGTGATATTATTGGGATGCACTATGTGGCTTGTGATAATGATTTGGTTATAAATGTAGCAGGCTATACAAATCAAATGACAACTAAGCTTAAAACTATTTACCTAATATGTGAATAAGGGAGAGTGTGCTATGTACGTGTACGCATTAATTAATGAACGTAATGAAGTGCTGGAGATCAAAGAGACTGAGATTCAAAACAGCAATGAGAGCATGAGGGTTGTCCAAGTGACTGGGTTCAAAGAGGGTGATGAAATTAACTTCTATCTTATCATCAACGATATCAACGAAGACGGCATCGTAACCTCATACTCTGGAGTTAAACAGAACCCATACGTAAAAGAGCTGCTTACAAAGAATGCGGAGTTAAGAGCTAAGCAGGACCTTATGCAGACAGCTATGGATGATCTAATTCTTGGGGGTGTTCTATAATATGGCGGCATACATGGCACAGCGTATCATTGATAAGGCTCAGGATTACGATTATGTAATCAGCAAGCGTCCTGACCTAAAGGTAGGAATTGATGCGTATTTAACGAGTAAGGATAGACAAGATTTAATCACAGCTTAAGCGCCGCCAATATGGTAGGCGCTATTTTTATGCCGATAAACGGAGGTAAAGATTAATGAATAAACTCAAAACGGTAATACCGCATGTTTAATCTAAGTCCGTTCAATCTCTCGCCATACAATCGTCCGTCCTACGTTCAGATTTACTTTAACGTCACAGTAGGTTCCGCAACGGACGCCTCCTCACGGTTAAGCATCGATATGCCGGCATATGTCACGATCGACTCGAAATCGGACTTTTTCGCGAATTATACTCGCGAGATATCGCTAGCGCCCGGTGTATTCGGTACTGCGACCCAGTTGCTGACCGCGTTTGTACTCGAACGGTTAGCCGGAGTAAGCGTAGATTCATCAACGGAATTTGACGTAAAAATAACGCACTCCCACGTCGATACGATTTCGTTTACTGGCGACTTTAAGCCCGGCGATCGACTCGTTATTGATACGAAGAAAATGACGGTGACGCTCAACGGACAAAACGCGATGCACCTCGTTGATGGCGACTTTTTCTCACTCGTCCTCGGTACGAACTTAATTACGTATTCTGACGGCGAGATGGCCCGCGACATTCTAACGCGCATCACGCATCGCGACAAATTCTTATACTAACGGAGGTGGTTCGTTGTATCTCGAATCATACGATAAAAATAGACGGCGTACCGGCGTGCTTGTTGACGCAACGGATATCCAACGAAAGAGACGGCTCAATTCCGATTATGAGCTGTCTTTTTTAGTTCCGATGACGTCCGCCGACTTCCGCGATAAGCTTCAACTCAAGGGCCACGTTAAGGACGAGCGCGGTCAGTATTACGTTATTAATTCGCGCCAGCGGGTGCGAGATGGGCGAAAGTTAACCGCATCCGTATCGTGTTCGCACGTTATGTTTAAGCTGACGGATTATAAGATTCCGTATGCATCATATATATCCGAAGCGTACGGCGTCCATATCACAACGTTGCTTAACGTGATTTCGGCGGCGACCGGCGGCAAGTTTACGTTCAGTGTCGACGATACTTTCACGCTACATGACGTCAAAGATTGGGGGCGTGGCAATGCACTCCAAGCGCTCAACGACGTAATCAAGATGTATGAGTGCGAAGTCGAGCCGGACAATTTTACGATCCATATTCGTAAGAAGATCGGCACGGATAACGGTTTACAATATCGGCTCGGCAAGAACGTCGTGTCGACGAATTTTAAGGACGATGCCGGTTCGCTAGTCACGCGCATGTTTGCGCAGATGAAGGACGGCCGAACGTGGATCGGACAGCCTGCGTCGATATTGACGGACGAAGAACGCGGTCTATTATCGCAAGTGCCTGGCGCCGTAGTCGACGGCAAGTTAGCGGTAAACTACTTGATATCACCATATCAGTCGACGTGGGCCAACGATACCAATCCGTTTTTCGACGGTGAGATTATCGAGCAGGATATCGAGAACCCCGTCCAATTGCTTGATGCGGCGCGTACGGCTTTGCGTAAGAACGAAATTCCTGCGTTAGAAGTTTCCGTATCGGCGGCGGATCTATTTAAACTCGATAAGACGGAACCGCGACCGAGCCTCGGCGATATTGTTACGTTGATAGACCCGGAGTTGGGCGTCGTCGACGTTAGCGCTCGTATAACTGAGATAACGGAATACCCGTACACAACAGAGAAGCACGCACAGGTGACGGTATCCAATGCTATGATACGGGACTTTACGGATATCATCGCTGACCTTGAAAAGTCGAAGAATATCGTCGATAACCTGTTCAGCGGCGGCAAGATACGGACGGAGGCATTCGAGGCGTTCGCGAATCAAGCGATCAAGGACATTAACGCATCCAAGACGGAAATCAAATACGATGAGCGCGGAATTATATTGATAAGCAAATTAGACAATCGGAATCAAGTTGCGCTTACCTCCAACGGTATAGTTGTATCGACTGACGGCATGAAGACCGCTAGAGCAGCTATTACTGACGGGAAGATTGTCGCGGAACTTATCGTCGGTCAAATCGGTAACTTTGCGTCATTGCTCATAGGTTCTGGAAACAACGTCACGCAGATTAATACGAAAGGCATCGCGGCGGGCCACACAGATTTCAACTCGGCTCCTGCCCGTATTGACATGCAAGGTAACGCTGTATTCAATAAGTTGACGGCCAACTCTGCACAAATCAATACGTCGAACGTGAACGGGTCAACCTGGAAAGATGGATACTTCACGGGTAATGTTACGGCGCAGGGAGAGATAACAGGTGGTACGATTACCGGCGCATTAATCCGTACGGCGGCGAGTGGGCAGCGTATTGAATTGGATGCAAGCGGACTTTACGCGAAAGACAGTTCCAATAGAATACGCGTATCTATCGCACAATCCGGTAAATATGGCGTGGCTGGCGTTGAGTTGAGCGATGAGAGCGGTTCGTTTAGGGGCGGTGTCTACGGCGTATATGAAGGCCTTTACCTTGAGGCGCCTAAGATGATGAATCTATATAGTCCGCGAATTGCAATGAACGGCTTTGTAGATTTTGGAAACGCAAGTGTAAGTGGTATTTCTAAAAGCTCAATAACTGGATTAGACACGGAGCTTACCTCGATACGCCTTCAGATTGACGGAAAAGCATCAAAAGGGTCGCAGACAGATTCGGCTGGTCCTTATAATTGTGGAATTCCAATAGGAACTCAGTTCAAATCTACCGATGGCGCAGTATATACTTGGGCTGGCGTTCCCTCTCACTCACATAATCAGAGGTAATATATTTCATCCCGTTGGTTGGGTTATGTTGTATAATGAGAGAAATACTTCAATCAAGGGGATGGTACTTTTATGAAGAAATTTTTAGCAGGATTGATTGTCGGACTATGTATATTTGCTAGTACAACTGTTTTTGCTGATTCTATTAAAAGTTTGGTAGGGAGTAAGGTAGACGGTACTTTTGAGGTATATTACCAAGGAAAGAAAATAGGTGATGCACCTTCTATCGATAGCGCTACGTACCTTCCTGTACGTAAAATGAGTAATATTGCAGGGATGAATGTTAACGTCGAAGGGAAGCGGATATATTTGACTGACACAACAACTCAAGGATTAACAGACGCTGAAGTTGACGCTATTAACCAAAAAAGAGGAAAGATACAAGGACAGATCGACATCCTATCGGCAAACATAAAAACGTATGAACAAAATATTGAAGCTAAAAAGGGTGAGATTTCTGATTATGAGAAAAGGATTCCCGAAGCTAAAGCTATGATACCAAAAGGTCGCGAAGATGATCCTATCTATCAACTTGGAGTAAACGCGCTTAACGAAAAAATAGCAAAAGCTAACGAGGATATCAAAACAAACGAAGCAAAAATCACCGCCGCTCAAGCAGAAATCGAAACGTTGAACAGCGAGTTAAGTAAGTTGAAATAATAGCATATAAATAAAATAATTGCTTGAGTAGGTGGTTTTAGTGGAATCTCAAGAAAATTACGGTAGGATTGTTGAGTTAGAAGGTAAAGAAAAACGTAGAGACGAATCTAATAGTAAGTACGTCGGTTGCTTTTTGGGAATTACTCTGATCTCGACTGGTATTATTATCTCGTTTACAGGAATCGGCGCTCTATTGGGTATTCCATTAATTCTTGCGGGCATTATATCGCCATTTGTTACAAAGAAGAAGGACCTTACTAACTATAGAGTTATCTGTCCGACGTGTGGTTTCGAGGTCTTAACAACTAAGAAGCCAGGGATAACATGTAAAGCGTGCAAGAAAAGGATGGTCTTAAAAGGAGATAGATACATAAAAATAGATTGAATTATTTAGAAGTCCGCAAATAGCTTGCGGGCTTTTTATTTTTTGCTGAGGGGAGCACACATATGAAATTACGCCAATTACTAGAATGTACGATAGACGTGACGAAGCCAGTTTCGGAATTGTCCGCAGTAATCACCGCAGTATTATCCGCAATCCCTAACGTCGACCAGCGCGCGGATGTCCTGCGCCAAATTGACGACGAAATAGTTACGGCATTACTTGCGCTAGAAGAATCAAAAACGGAGGAGACCGCCGATGACGGAAATGGACATATTTAAGTACTTCCTCTCGCAGGGACCGTTCGCCGTGATGTTCGTGTGGCTGCTAGTCTACGTTATGCGTGCGAATAAGGATCGTGAAGGCCGCCTACAAGATTTGCTCGATAAATTTAGCGATAAGTATGACGTGATTATATCGGAGATTCGCGATATTAAAGAGCGATTCCCTCACGGAAAGGAGTGACGCTATAATGACGCTCGCAATTGAATATGTACGTTCCAGGTCCGCGTCTAGATTGGTCGGACTTTTTCCCGTAGTTAAGGCGGCCACAGAAGCGCTTATTGATCGGTGCTTCAATCGTGGTATACCGATCGTCATTACGCAAGGCCTCCGGACGATTGCGGAACAGGACTCGCTATACGCACAGGGGCGCACCAAGCCCGGCCAGATCGTAACAAACGCTCGCGGTGGCTACTCGAAGCACAACTTCGGTATGGCGATCGATTTCGCGCTATTGATGCCGGACGGAAAATCGGTGTCATGGGATATAAAGCGCGACGGCAACTGCGACGGTATAGAGGACTGGGGCGATGTCGTATCGGAAGCGAAGGCACTCGGCTTTGAGTGGGGTGGCGATTGGCGTTCGTTTAAGGATTATCCGCACTTCGAGATGACGTTCAGCCTATCTACCGCTGATCTTCGCGCAGGCAAGCTTCCTACTCAGGCTCAGATTAACGCAGCATATACGAAAGTAAAAGGAGATGATTGCGAAATGACAGTGGAAGAGAGAGCAGCATTCAAGTCGTTACAAGAAACGGTAGAGGCGCAAGCCAAACGGATCGCAACGTTGGAGGGCAACGCTAAAATGGCGGAGATTCCGACGTGGGCTGTTGATGCGTGCGTGGCCGCTAAACGTGCAGGCGTACTCGATACGACGGCTGGTGGTTCGTACGATTTCTACCGGCTAATCACAGTTATGCATCGGCAAGGATCTTTCAACGTCAAGGGGGCGGTATAGATGGATTGGAAACGTAAATTGGCGAGTCGGAAATTTTGGGCGTTGGTGGCGGCGTTAGGTACTAGCGTATTGGTGGCCGGTGGTGCAGGTGCGGAAACAGTGACGCAGGTTGTCGGCATTATTGGCGCAGTCGGTGCGGTTGTGGCGTACATTTTCGCTGAAGCGTATGTTGACGGGAAGAGAACGAACAAAACTGAATAACGTTAGAATAGCGCCCACTGGCGGAGTTGAACGTATGACTTCGTTGATGGGCGCTTTTTCTGTTTTAAATTTACCTTTTTTGTTTCTTAAGTAAAACGTAAAAGTTTTTAAGAATTTCTAAAAAGAGACTAAATAACGAGAGCTTTCGAGCAATAAACATGATAAGCAAGATAACAGATAAATAAACGATCCTCATTGGAGCAAGATCAGTTGCTAAGTATTGCAGTTCTAATTTTACCATCCACCCAAATACGAATGATAATCCACACGCCGTCATAAGACGTACAACTAAAAATAAGAAATCTGAGTTCATTTCGTGCTTCCTCCTAAGAAATTGATGAACTTGCTTTGATTCTAAATACATATCACCTTCTTTCAAAGAAAAAGAAAAAAAGCACCAACAAAACCCAAAGATAGGATTTTATCGGTGCTTCCGATTTAATGGTTATTATTCAATTAATTCAAAGTATAACGAAGTGGTAGAAAGAATTCAACAATTCCTTAGAGCATTTTATTATCAATGTATAATCACTTGCTCATGTTCCTCTAAATCATGGCGTACAAATTCGGATATGTCAAGCCCCATATACAAACGCATTCGCACCGAAACGTCCGCCTGCACTAGCGACCAAAGCATCGAAAATTCACTGTGATAGCCGCGACATTGATACTTGGCCTCGATCCCTTTTGCCGTCCGGACCACCTCGTAAACTTTGATTCCGCTGTTACGCATATTTCGTCGCACCTCCGCCAGCACAGTTGTCGCCCTCTGCATGCCGCATTGGATTACGTCGACATACGGATCGGGCGTTTTTAGCATGCTGAACTTACCGATGATATTTGCGTCGCGTTCGAATACCGATAGGACAACCGGAATTATCAAGAAGCTTTTAATTAGTGAGTAGTCTTCGTTGCTCATCCTTGGTGCTGCCATAGACGTAGATACCTCCTAAATAACACGAACATATATTCGTATAATAACATTTAATAATTGCAAGGTCAAATTTTTGCTTCATTATATAGAAAGAAAGCCCCAGGATCGGGGCGTTGTGAATTATTTGAATTTAGCTTTCCCTCGCTTTTTCTCGTTGCCTTTGTCTATTAGGCTCATAACTGGACTCGCGTTGATATGTTGTTCACTCAGATCCATTTTCGTGTAACGTACATATTTCTCCGTCATCGCTAAGTCGGTGTGGCCTAATATTCTCATTAAAGCAATTGGATCGCCGCCGTTTCTCAAAAATTTAACTGCGAAGTAATGACGAAAAGTATGAGGGGATACGCGCGGCCCTTTTAATTTTGCTCGCTTTGCATACAGCTTTAACATCTTACCAAATGTATCACCAAAATAACGCTCACCGAATTGAGTAAGCCATAGGTAATCATTATCCTCGACGTTCATATATGAGATCAGCTTCTCTAACTCCTTTGCAGTAATTTTAGAAATCGGAGCAACGCGAGTCATCTTTGTTTTTGCTATCTCGGCCCTTACCACGATTTGATTCAGTTTGAAGTCTATGTCGGATATTAACAATCCCGTCAGCTCTTTTATTCGCAACCCTGTATCCACTAATACCAACATCATTACATAGTCGCGCAGTCCAGTATATACCCGTCGATTTGGCGCATTAAGTAGCGTTATTACGTCTTGGTCCGTAAAAACTTCGAACGTGTCTTTTTCTTCAAGTTGGTATTTTACGGAATCCATCGGTGAATTAAGAATAATCCTCTCACTAACAAGATAGTTGAAGAATATTTTTAAGTTTCGAATAACGTTGTTAATTGTACGAGTAGATAAGCCTTTAACACCGGTAGGACTCGTAGGATGGTCATCCCAACGTTTCTTCTCGAAGGAAAGGTAATGAATGTACTCACGCATAACTTCCGAATTAATTTCGGAATGTTCGGATTCAGCGTACCATTTCGTAAATTGATCGAGTACTTGACGGTATGCATCGATTGTCTTCGGCGCCCGTTTTTCGATCCGTTTTGTGTATAAATATTTTTCTTTCTCCGCAAATAAATCGATATTAACGGATGCTTCCCGTTTAGTTATAAACGTAAATTTCGGGTCCGATCGTTGGATTTTCGTAGACATTTAAACAACCTCCATAGCGATAAACTTAGCGGTCATCGTTCCGATAAAGTGGCTAAATATTTGTTACGGAGTTTATCGCAATTGACAAAACGTAATACGTCGTTCCCGAAAACTTATCGGCATCCGTTCGCATACATACGAACACCTTCAGCCCTTGGTACGCATGGACGCGTGGCAACATCGACAGCATCTCGTACTTGTTCGGCTACACAATCAATATCTCGAAGTCGAAGCCTACCAATTCAGAATTCATTGCGATGGTGGCGGATAAGCTGCGGATTGAGCATAAGGTGAGCTGAAAGTGAAATAATAGAAAATAAAAAGGCTGCAATTCGCAGCCTTTTTTGCGTTATCAGAAGCGTGTACATATAATGTTCAATAACATGATGTTTGTTGGATTTTCCGTTGAATATCATGTATCATGGCAGTTAAACTAGCATTTACATGCTCCATCATAATGTACATAGGGAGAGTATTTGATATGGAACATCATGAACCGAACATTGATCAGAGACTAACGAATCTCACTCGTCAAATAAATGCGTTAGATGAGAAATTAAATGTGATCTTGGAGTTTTGTTTGAAACAAAATGGTTATTCGCAGGAATTAAAAACGGATTTAAATGATCTTAGGGAAGAGATGAAATCCATGAAGATGCTCTCAATCATGAATCATGAACCTAGAGCAGCTCATTCAAGTGTTGTATCTGTCGGTGGATTGACAGCAGAACCGATGATACTACAGCCTACAGCAGCAGTTCCCTCGCAGCGTAAAGTATGTCCGGAATGCGGGGCTGTCGATCAAATGGAACAAATTAAGGACACCATCTACGATGAGCATGGGAATGTACTACGTGCAGATGCTCCTGCGCTGGAATGCCAAATTTGTGGAGAGATAGTTCATCTATAATGAATTGTATTTTCAAGTAGAAACCGTCCAGTACATGTACTAGACGGTTTTTGTTTTGTACTTATTGTTGGTCTTCAGCAGATTGCGCAGCAGCCGAGGATTGATTTGTAAAAGCTTCAGCCGCTTCTTCCGCAGAGAACTCTGTATCGGATGTATTCGCAGCAGGCATTTTATTGAGTTCTGTGGATTGAACCTCCGCTTTTGAAGCTTGATTGTGAGAATTATTGTTCATGTTGACACCTCCTTCATTCCATAACAGCCATAGGTTTCCACGATTTGTGATTTTCATGCACGATAAGTGGAATTTTTATTACAACTTGTTACTAGATAGAGATTCCTATTTCGATCTTTTATTTACAATAATGTAATTTTTCATTTCTTCATGGAATCCAGTATCTAACTTTTATTTACAAAAACAAGTGGTTTTAGAGACTAAAGTCCTAATTTAATAGTTACAAAAACGTAACTTATATGAATTTGGTCCGATAGTAGGTTTAGAAGACTACTGGTATAGTAAATAGAGTAATTGGAATTGAACTCAACAACTCAATAGTAAAAGTCAATGTTGCAATATTTTTACAGTTTAATTACAAACACATCACATTCATAAGCGGTACTGTAAATCGCAGTATCGGACATCAGGGAGGATACTTAATCATGAAAAAGATGTTACTAGGCCTTATTATGTGCACTATGGCATTCCAAATGGGTGCAACGACAATCAGTGCAGCGAGCGCACCTGTCGCAAATCAGACAAGCTCGAATTTGGGACAAGGTTCAAACACAGCGAACTTGCTAGTTGATGAAAGCGATCCGGATCTGCCTAACTTGGAAGAGGTATCGACATTTGCGGCGGCGTCATCTAGAGCAGTTCAGACAGCTGCCGGCGCCAAACTTGCAACAGTGAAAAATAATGTGAATTTGCGAGTAGGACCTTCTACAGCAACAAGGGTACTGCGCAATCTGCCAACAGGTGAGAAAATAACAATTCTGGGTCAAGCGAATGCAAGCTGGTACCATGCACAAGACAGTTCAGGTAATATCGGATACTTGAGCACCGCAGCGAAATATCTTAATATTACGGGAAACGCAGAGTCAGGCCGAATTGTCGCAAGAGTAAATTTAAGAACCCAACCATCAACGAATGGATCAATTATTAAGAAATTAGAATCTGGCCATGTCGTAGGCATACTGAAGAAAGCCGATGCTAATTGGTTGCAAGTATGGGATGGAGAAGGTCAGGTTGGTTACATAAGCTCTAGCAGTAAATATATAGCAATTGGCGGTACGGTTGCTCCAACGCCGTCTTCGTCTCAAGTCGAGAAAGTCATAACTACAGGAAAGAAATATTTAGGTGTCCCTTACGAGTTCGGATCCGATCGTAATACGACTAAAACCTTTGATTGCTCTGATTTTGTCAGACAAGCCTATAAGGAAGCGTTAGGTATTGTATTACCATCGGATTCTCGCAAGCAGGGTGCTTGGGTGAAGAGCAATTCAACAGCGAAGAAAAGTATTGGCTCATTGAAACGCGGAGATCTGATGTTCTTTATGTCCTATAAAGGTTCCAAAGCTTCCGATTACAATGGTGTGAATAAGAACACGGAACGGATTACTCATGTGGGAATCTACCTTGGAAATAATCAAATTTTGCACACGTATTCTACCAAATCAGGCGGTGTTCGGATCGATTCAATCCAGAATACAGCTTGGGAACATCGTTTCTTATACGGCGGTAGTGTCGTTCAATAGAAGTGTATTGTGGAGAGCCCTCTGAACCAGAAATGGAATCAGAGGGCTTTTTATAGCTGGGAACCTCCTGTTGGAGGCAGAATACAATAGATGGAAGAAATGAACCGGAGGAGGTGAGGTGTACGATGGCATCAAGTCAACATCCCGATACGCAGAGAAATGATTTATTTAATCGAGATCATAATCACTTGCATGCCAATCAACGTCACCCTTATCTCGATTTATCGATACAGCAGTGGGCTGTGATCATTGCATTATTCTCAAATGCCCTGTTCATCGAATCTGTCATTGTCAACCGGAATAAAACGATTCAAGTAATTCTGGCAGGAGATTTCAGTAAAATGACGGGCGCATTCTCGCCGAATAATCTGACAGATGGTTCATTAGCGTTGTTCGAAGCATTAGAAGCGGCGGAAGAGGCAACACATTCTCACATACAACACCACCATCTGCCGCACCGAGACGCGGTTGAAAAGAAAGATGTGGTCAAGTCGAAGAAAAAGAAAAAACGAAGAATATGACGAACAGGCCCCTTGCTTCTTTCGCATCGCAGGTGACGATGGAAATGTAACAAGGGGTCTGATTGATAATAAATTATCCCTGCGGTCTCGCCCGCTTCTTCTTAAATCGTGGTGCCACATAATTCCGTTTACGATCGCGATAGAATGTCCATCCTCCAATGAAGATGATGCCGAAGGCGAAGAGGACAAGCCCACCAAGGAATGGGAGCCATGTAAAGTCCGGCGATATTCCCGTATTGCCATGTTCTGAGAAATAGCCGAATAAGGCATCTTTCATAAGAAGAAATCCGTAGGTCGCAGCAAGACCGGGGATTACGAGCAGCAGAATTGCGATAAATCTGGAGATCATTAGTTTCATAACTTGCCCTCACCCTGAATTTGAATATATTTCTATCATACAATGGTTGGGAAAGGTTGTCTAATGAAAGAAGCTTGCTTGGTAAACATCTCAAAACAAGGTACAATAGTCACAGGAAAACGAAGATGAAATGAATGTGTACATATCGGGAGGTTCGAGAAACGATGGCATTGAACTATGATGTAGCAGTACTTGGTGGCGGGATCGGCGGCTATACGGCGGCGATACGCGCAGCCCAACTCGGTAAGAAAGTGGCGATTATTGAGCAAGATTTACTTGGGGGCACTTGTCTTCATCGAGGCTGTATCCCGAGTAAGACATTCCTGCGGAGTGCAGAGGTGTACGCAACACTTCAGGAACGTGAGCAATTTGGTATCTTTGCAGACAACATTTCCGTACAATTTGATAAAATACAGCAGCGCAAAGCAGGTATTATAAATCAGCTTCATCGCGGCGTTATTTACTTGATGCAAAAAAATAAGATCGATGTTATCCAAGGAAAAGGGCGCGTAATCGGACCCTCGATCTTCTCACCAAAGAGCGGTGCAGTCGCTGTCGAGTTGCAGGATGGGGAGATGGAGACGATTGTTTCCACGAATCTGATTATTGCGACGGGTTCACGTCCGCGCACACTACCCGGCATCGAGATTGATGGACAATATGCAATGACAAGTGATGAAGCGCTAGACATGAAGGAATTGCCTACATCGATCATCATCGTCGGTGGCGGCGTGATCGGGGCTGAATGGGCATCCCTTCTAAGCGATTTTGGTGTCGAGGTGACTGTCGTAGAAATGGCTGCCCATTTATTGCCGACGGAAGACCAAGAGTTAGGCAGTGAATTGCAGCGGTTACTGAAAAAACGTGGTGTGCGTGTGCTTACCGGAGCAACGCTTCATTCAGAGAGCTACAGCACAGAGAATGGACACGTCCATATTCAGGTGACAGTAAAAGGATCGCAAGAGACGCTCCAGGCTGAGAAGCTGCTCTTATCTGTCGGCAGACAAGCCAATGTTCATCAAATCGGTCTGGAAAATACAGATATTAAAGTGGATCGCGGCGTCATCGTCGTGAATGAATACATGCAGACGACAGAACCACATATCTATGCCATTGGCGATGTCATTGGCGGGCTTCAACTCGCTCATGCCGCAGCGCACGAAGGGATTGTTGCAGCGGAACGCATCGCAGGTCTCCATCCGCACATGGCAGAACCGCATCTTGTACCGCGTTGTATCTATACACGTCCTGAAGTGGCGAGTGTAGGGTGGACGGAGAAGCAGGCGACAGAGCAAGGAAGACAAGTGAAGGTGGCGAAAGTCTCCTATAAATCCATCGGTAAGGCGCTTGTCTATGGAGATAATAATGGATTCGTGAAAGTGATTGCGGATCAAGAAACGAATGATATTCTGGGTGTCCATATGATTGGTCCTCATGTAACCGATCAAATCTCGGAAGCTGTACTCGCGCAGATTCTCGATGCAACACCGTGGGAAGTGGGGCAATCCATCCATCCGCATCCGACTTTATCAGAAATTATGGGTGAAGCCATGCTTGCAATTGATGGAAAAGCGACAGGGATCTAGGCATGTCTGGATTAAAGAACATTTTCTTTTTTTCTGAAAAGGGATTATAATATGTTTATCTCCTAGTCTTAGTACCAGGTTATAAAACCAAACGGGAAGAAAAAGGATGGTGTTTACGTGAATTCAGAAACTTCCGTACAACAACAATCGAAGCATGAAATGCTCGGACTTAGTCATCAACAAGTCATTGACATGTACAAATATATGCGTATGGCCAGGATGTACGATGAACGCTGTCTCGTACTGCAACGTGCGGGGAAAATTAATTTCCACGTGTCAGGGATCGGTCAAGAAGCAGCGCAAGTGGCTGCAGCCTTCGCCTTGGATCGCGAGAAAGATTATTTCCTTCCGTACTACCGGGATTATGGATTCGTACTCGCCGTTGGCATGACCTTGAGAGAATTGATGCTCTCGCTCTTCGCCAAAGCGGAAGATCCGAATAGCGGCGGCCGTCAAATGCCAGGACATTTTGGAAGCAAACGTCTTCGTATTGTTACGGGTTCAAGTCCAGTAACAACGCAAGTGCCGCATGCGGTAGGTATTGCACTCGCAGCGAAGATGAAGAAGAAAGATCATGTCTCATTCGTTACATTCGGTGAGGGATCCAGCAACCAAGGGGATTTCCATGAAGGTTGTAACTTCGCGGGTGTTCATAAATTACCTGTCATTTTTATGTGTGAGAACAATCAATATGCCATTTCGGTGCCGGTACATAAACAGTTGGCTGGCAAAGTGAGTGACCGTGCGCTTGGTTATGGGTTTCCAGGTATTCAAGTTGACGGGAATGATGTACTTGAAGTCTATCGTGTCATGAAGAAAGCTCGTGAACGTGCCATTGCCGGTGAGGGTCCAACGTTAATTGAAGCGATGATGTATCGTTTGTCTCCGCACTCTACGTCAGACAATGATCTTGCTTATCGTACGAAAGAAGAAGTCGATGAGAACTGGAAAAAAGACGGTGTCGTCCAATTCCAAAAATATTTGATGGCATGCGGAATCTGGTCTGAAGAGCAAGAAGTAGAGCTGGTAGCGTCGATTGCCAAGCAGATCAAAGAAGCAACGGAATATGCCGATCAAGCACCATTCCCGAAACCGGAAGATACGCTGCTTCACGTGTATGCTGAAGATGGAGAGGTGAATGCATAATGCCGGTCATAGAATATATTGATGCGATTCGTCTAGCGATGCGAGAAGAGATGGAGCGCGATGAAGATGTGTTCGTTCTTGGGGAAGACGTGGGTACGAAAGGCGGCGTGTTCACGACGACGAAAGGTTTGATGGAACAGTTCGGGGAAGCTAGAGCACTTGATACACCGCTAGCCGAATCTGCGATCGCGGGTGTTGCGATTGGAGCGGCGATGGTCGGCTTGAAGCCGATTGCTGAGATGCAATACTCTGATTTCATGTTCCCTGCAACCAATCAGATTATTAGTGAAGCAGCAAAAATCCGCTACCGCTCGAATAACGATTGGACATGTCCTGTCGTGATTCGTGCGCCAATTGGCGGGGGGATTTTTGGCGGTCTATACCATTCGCAATGTCCTGAATCGGTATTCTTAGGAACCCCAGGTCTGAAGATCGTTGCGCCATACTCCGCGTATGATGCGAAAGGTCTGCTCAAAGCAGCGGTTCGTGACCCGGATCCAGTTATTTTCTTCGAGAATAAGAAATGCTATAAGCTGATTACGGGCGATGTTCCTGCGGACGATTATGTGGTGCCGATTGGCAAAGCAAATGTACTTCGTGAAGGAACAGACATTACAGTCATCAGCTACAGTCTTCCGCTTCATTTTGCCATGCAGGCTGCTGAAGAGCTTGCGAAGGAAGGCATTAGCGCTCATATTCTAGATCTGCGTACGATCCAACCGCTGGATAAGGAAGCGATTCTAGAAGCCGCGAGGAAGACAGGCAAAGTGCTCATTATTCACGAGGATAACAAAACAGGCGGAGTCGGGGCCGAGGTGTCCGCGATTATTGCCGAGGAAATGCTCTTCGAGCTTGATGCGCCAATTATGCGCCTATGCGGGCCAGATGTACCTGCGATGCCAATTAGTCCGCCAATGGAACGGTTCTTCATGCTCAATAAAGATAAAGTTCAAGAGGCAATGCGTAAGCTGGCATTATTCTAACCACAAATAAAATTGATTCGTTTCGCAGCAAACGGAACATTCAAATTCTATTTGGCGATAAAACCTACCTCTAACGCGGTCGCTCATCCTTGGAGTGCCCCGAATTGGAGGTTTTCTCATGGTTCAATCGTTGCCTCTGGGTGACGTATATTGAAAAAGTTCAGGAGATGAGAGTATGTCAAAACCTACTACATTCGTGGAGATCACGATGCCGCAGTTCGCTGAATCGCTCGTATCAGCGACGATTGGAAAGTGGTTGAAGCAGCCTGGAGATCCGGTGGAGCAATATGAGCCCCTCTGTGATGTCATTACCGATAAAGTAAACGCTGAACTGCCATCGACGGTTGAAGGGGTTCTGCGTGAAATTCTCGTGGAAGCTGGAGAGACTGTCGATGTCGGCACAGTGATTGCATATGTTGAAGTTGCAGGTACAGGAGCCAATACAGCACCGGAAGTTTCTAGCAGTACGGTGGCAAGTGAGGAGCCTGTATTACAAGGCGATCAGAGCATGAGACACCGCTACTCGCCAGCTGTACAACAGCTTGCAGGAGAACATGGTGTAGATCTGAATCAAGTGATCGGCACAGGTTTAGGCGGGCGCATTACACGCAAAGATGTACTGCAGTTCGTGGAACAAGGCCAATCGGCGGGCAAAAATACAGCGTCGGAGCAAGCCGCACCTTCGAATCAAGGGGGATCATTCAACCCGGTCCGTCACTCCGGATTGCATTTGTCTGAATCGCCGCGTATTCCGAAGATTGAAGTGGAGAAACAGCAGACGGTCGGAAGTAACGAATATTTCATCGATGTTACGCCGATTCGTAATACGATTGCGCGCAATATGCGCCAAAGCGTAACAGAGATCCCACATGCTTGGACGACGATTGAGGTCGATGTGACGAATCTTGTGGTACTTCGTAACAAGTACAAAGATGAGTTCATGCGTCGTGAAGGCATTAACCTGACGTATCTCGCGTTCTTACTCAAAGCTGTCGTCAATGCGATCAAAGACTATCCAATCATTAACTCCGTTTGGGCCGTTGACAAAATTATTGTGAAAAAGGATATTAACTTATCCCTTGCCGTCGGAACGGAAGATTCAGTACTTACGCCGGTAATTAAAAAAGCCGATACGCTGAATATCGCCGGACTTGCTCGTGAAGCTGATCGCCTTGCGAAGGCAACGCGTGCAGGTACGTTGAAATTGGATGATTTGCAAGGCGGTACCTTTACCATTAACAATACCGGGTCCTTTGGCTCGATTCTCTCTTATCCGATCATTAACTATCCACAAGCGGCGATTCTTACGTTCGAGTCGATCGTTAAACGTCCTGTCGTCATTAATGACATGATTGCTATACGTTCGATGGCGAACCTCTGCTTGTCTCTAGACCATCGGATTCTAGACGGCGTCATCTGCGGTCGCTTCTTGCAGCGCGTCAAAGAGAACATGGAAAGTTATGATCTCGATACTAAAT
The DNA here is from genome assembly GCF_000374845.1 of Paenibacillus terrigena DSM 21567. Taxonomy (GTDB): domain Bacteria; phylum Bacillota; class Bacilli; order Paenibacillales; family Paenibacillaceae; genus Paenibacillus_K; species Paenibacillus_K terrigena. Next base: position 296,554 of record NZ_KB895413.1, read on the forward strand.
TGTACTAAGTTTTCGTGTTCAAAAAGTCGGCTTTTCAGCACCTGAAAGTTTTCAAAGAAAACTTACATCGTAAGAATATGCTCAGGTTGCGTGAACGCGAAGAGCCTATGCTTCCGTTGCGAGTTTTTCTTCGATAAACTTTAGAGGAACGGAGTTTAGGCAAAACCTAAATGAGTACCTGTAATGTTTCCAGAGGAAACATACTTCGTAAGCGTAGGCTCTTCGAGGGTGAGGGCAAGATTCGATGTCGATTGGCTACATGAAATACTTCGTGATCAAAAGATGACTTTTTGAACAACCTATAAGTGTACTTTGGAAAGCGTGTGAAACAATAACATGAGTCAGACACTACAAGTCAATTACTATCCGATGATGGAATACGGCCAGGCTTGGGATATGCAGAAATCACTCGTCAAGCAAATCGATCGAGAAGAGGCTTCCTCTTCTCTGATCCTGCTCGAGCACCCACCGACCTATACCATTGGTTCACAGCGACATCCAGAACATCTGCTCTTGAATGAGGCTGAATTGCAGGAGAAGGGTATCTCGGTATTCGAAATTGATCGCGGCGGCGATATTACGTACCATGGCCCGGGTCAATTGGTGGGATATCCACTTGTCATTCTGGATGGGGAAAAACTAGATTTGCGCGGGTATTTAAGACACCTGGAGCAAGTCATCATTAATTATTTAGCGAAATATAATATTGAGGGCAGTCGTAAGCCCGATTATACAGGCGTGTGGGTTGGAGATACGAAAATAGCCGCGATCGGAGTCAAGTTCAATAAACGTAGACACCGGCGCGGCTTCGTGACGAGCCATGGATTTGCATTTAACATTAAATCGGGAATCCAGTATGAAGGATTCACCGGAATCGTTCCTTGCGGCATTCAGCAGTTCGGCGTGACCTCGCTTGAAGATATCACGAATTTGCCTTTTACCGTGGAGCAAGTGGCTTCCGAGATCATTCCATACTTCTTGGAAGAGTTCGGATTTGAGCTTGTCCAGCAATAATTAGGAGTATAAGAACGGCTCAATGACCATGAAGAGGGTTGATCCCACCATGGCTGCCAGCATGAGATAAACAACAACGCGAAACCATTTTTTTTGATTCATTAGGATGTATTCTCCTTTAACTAGAATTGATTGTGTAAGTGTTCGGGGTTGAGTTCTATTTTAACGCATGATGACACGGGAGGGAAGTCCGATGGTACAACAAGATCGATTAGTACAGCAATTTATTAGCTTGGTTCAAGTTGATAGCGAGACGAAATACGAGCAGGAAATCTCCAAAGTGTTAAAACAAAAATTTACGGATCTCGGATTATCGTGGACGGAAGATGATGCAGCTGAGAAAACTGGTCATGGCGCAGGCAATTTGTTCGTGATGCTTCCGGCTACGGCAGGGCAAGAACATCTCCCAACGATTTTCTTCACATCGCACATGGATACCGTAACACCCGGCAAAGGGATTAAGCCAAGCATCGGAGAAGACGGCTACATACGCAGTGATGGTACAACCATTCTTGGGGCAGATGACAAAGCAGGTCTTGCTGCGATGTTCGAAGCGATTCATGTGATGCAGGAGAACAACATTCCTCATGGACCAATCCAATTCGTGATTACAGTCGGTGAGGAGTCCGGTTTATTCGGGGCTCGTTCGATGGATGCGAAGCATATGGTAGCGCAATACGGCTATGCACTTGATTCGAACGGTGAAATCGGCGGCATAGCAGTTGCTGCACCGACGCAAGCAAAGATTTTTATGAAAATCTACGGCAAGTCCGCACATGCGGGTGTGAACCCAGAGGATGGCGTAAGTGCGATCCAAGTGGCAAGCAAGGCAATTTCACGTATGAAATTAGGCCGAATTGATCATGAGACGACAGCGAATATCGGAAAGTTCGAAGGCGGCGGTGCAACGAATGTCGTGTGTGACTTCGTGCAGATTGACGCAGAAGCGCGCAGTATTGTCCAAGACAAAGTGGAGGCTCAAGTCGCTTCGATGAAAGAGGCTCTGGAATCGGCTGCGGCAGATATGGGAGCACGCGCGGAATTTGAGCATGTCATTCTATACCCGGCGTACAAATACACGGAGCAAGATGAGGTTGTACAGCTTGCGATGAAGGCGATTCGGAATATTGGCAAGACGCCTCGAACATTCCATACTGGCGGTGGGAGCGATGCGAATATCTTTAATGGCTTCGGCATTCCGACCGTGAACTTGTCCGTTGGTTATGAAGATATTCATACAACCAAGGAACGGATCAAGGTGGAAGATATGGTGGGCTTGACTAAGCTCGTCATCGAAATCGTCAAACTCGTTGATTAAATTTGTAAACTCCTTAGCGATGATGCTCATCGTTAAGGAGTTTTTGGATTTTTAGGCGATGAGGTACGGGATTGAAGAACGGCATGTAACGATGGCTGACCGGATTGCCCCTTTCCCAGCTGGCGTAGATGATGACGAATTTCCCATGCTTTACCAACCATTTGCAATTGTTCTTGAGCGATATAAATTTTCATCCGATCGTCCTCCTAAGGTTTAGGTCTTGGGCTTACAATTTGATATAATTCAGTCATATGAACACATGGGACAAGTTATGCAGCCCAATCCAAAAATCAATGAAAAAATAAGGAGAGTTGAATGGCCATGACCGATCAGAAGGAGAAGTTCGAAGAGATTACACTTAGCACGGAGCCTATTTTTCAAGGGAGAGTCATTTCATTACAAGTGGATACCGTTCGACTACCCGATGGGAACACGGCTAAGAGAGAAATCGTAAAGCATCCTGGCGCTGTCGGCGTACTTGCATTGCTTCCGGAAGGGATGCTGGTCGTCGAGCAATACCGTAAGCCTCTAGGCCGCTCACTGGTTGAGATTCCTGCTGGGAAGCTGGATGCCGGCGAAGATCCGATGGATGCGGCTCGAAGAGAGTTAGAAGAGGAGACGGGGTATCGCTGCGGTCAAATTCGGCATCATAGCTCGTTCTATACTTCACCAGGGTTTGCTGATGAGATGATCCATCTCTATATTGCTGAGGAACTAGGGCAAGGTGAACGTAACCTCGACGAAGATGAATTCGTGGACGCGAAGGTGATCACATTGGCTCAAGCTGAGCAATATATCGTTGATGGACGTATTCAGGATGCGAAGACCATGATGGCAGTATACGCGTGGAAGCTCTACACATTAACAGGGCAAATCGGATGATGCAGCACAGTAAGGATCCAACGGCACTTCGACATTACTTTGCTGACCTGCACATTCATATTGGCCGAACCGAGCAGGGGAATGCGGTGAAGATTAGTGGGAGTCGGGATTTGACGTTTGCCAATATTGCACATGAAGCGGCCAATCGGAAAGGCATTGAATTGATTGGTATTATAGACAGCCATGCGCCTTCCGTTCAGACGGATATTATGCGTTGTCTGGATCGAGGAGAGATGGAAGAAATAGATGGCGGAGGGATTCGCTATAAGGATACGACGATCTTGCTTGGCAGTGAGATTGAGGTTCGTGATCCTGGCATGGGTGCAGCGCATTTACTTATTTACTTGCCCACATTGACCCACATGCAGGAGTTCACCTCCTGGATGTCACGTCATATGAAGAATGTAGAGCTCAGTTCGCAGCGTATTTATGTGACAGCACGAGAACTGCAATCTGAGGTCGTAAGTCGGGGTGGATTGTTTGTACCTGCTCATATTTTTACGCCGCATAAGAGTGTCTACGGTAGCTGTTCTGCGCGGATGGCGGACTTGCTGGATCTGGATCAGATTCATGGGGTTGAATTGGGGTTAAGCGCGGATTCGGAGATGGCTGGACTCATCTCTGAACTAGACCGATATTCTTTCTTGACGAATTCCGATGCGCATTCCCTGGCGAAGATCGGAAGAGAATACAATGTGCTGCAGATGGCAGCGCCGAACTTTGAGGAGTTTGCTCGGGTATTGAACCGAGATGCGGATCGGCATGTGGCGGCGAATTACGGGCTGAACCCGCGGCTTGGCAAATATCATCGGACTTACTGTAAAAAATGCGAATCCATTATTGATGAAGGCACGTCGACAGCGGCTAGATGTCCTTATTGCGGTGCAGCGAAGTTCGTACGTGGCGTAATGGATCGCATTTGCGATATTGCAGATCGTGAGGAGCCTATCCTTCCTGCTTACCGCCCTCCGTATCACTATCAGGTACCGCTCGAATTTTTACCTGGATTTGGTCCGAAGAAACGGGAGGCACTTCTTGCTCGCTTCGGTACGGAGATGCATATTCTGCATCGAGCAACTGCACAGGAGTTGGCTGAGGTTGTGGGAGAAGTGCTCGCGGATGATATTATTCAAGCAAGAACAGGAAAACTAGGCATTGTAGCAGGCGGTGGGGGAACCTACGGCAAAATTACGAAAATATGAAAAGGTTCAGACAACTTTAATCATACTCTATCGTTCCCTCTCATAATCTAGTAATAGATGTACAAGGGAGGGAACAACGATGGTGCAGTTAATTCGCCAGACATTTCGCGATCAGATGAGTTTATATGTTTTTGTGGCCGTTTTATTTATTGTAGGGGTCGTATTCGGGGCGCTGATGGTCAATGCGCTCTCGCTTGAGCAGCAGCAGGAACTTAGCGGATATGTCGGTAATTTCATTCATACAATGGATGGGAAGAATACGCAGTATGCCTCGCAGACGTTCTGGACGAGCGCATTTGATAATATGAAATGGGTACTGCTGATCTGGGTTCTAGGGTTGTCTGTGGTCGGTTTGCCTTTTATTCTTGTACTGGACTTCGTGAAAGGGGTCTTAATCGGATTTTCGGTAGGGCTGCTCGCAGGGCAATTTGCTTGGAAAGGGGTCCTATTCGCACTCGTCTCCATTGCACCGCAGAATATGATTGCGATTCCCGTGCTCTTCATCGTCAGTGTAGCCGCGATTTCTTTCTCCCTGTATATGATCCGGAGTCGTGTGATGATGCGTCGGAATTTCATGATTAAACAACCATTTCTTACGTACGTGACCTTAACAGCGACAATGGCTGTCACATTGCTCGGTATTTCGGCATTCGAGACTTGGGTCTCTCCGACCTTGATGCAGTGGGTTGCTCCAATGTTATTAGAGGCCGCCTAAGGGGTCGAATCTAGTAAATGAATTGACTTTATTCGCCCTAACACCCTATAATGAAAACAATGAAAAGGCATGCGGAAAGGTGTAAAGGGGGGTCATGATGGAAGAGCGGATCGATAAAATTAAACAGCAGCTTCAATCGCAAGGTTATAAGCTAACCCCGCAACGTGAAGCAACAGTCCGGGTATTGCTCGAAAATGAAGACGATCACCTCAGTGCGGAAGATGTCTTTATGCTCGTCAAAGACAAAGCGCCTGAAATCGGATTGGCTACTGTATACCGAACCCTTGAGCTGCTCAGTGAACTGCATGTTGTTGAGAAATTAAATTTCGGCGATGGAGTTGCCCGTTACGACCTTCGTACGGATAGTAACAAACACCACCATCATCATTTAATTTGCGTACAATGTGGAGCTATGGATGAGATTCGTGAAGACTGGCTTGGACCGCTTGAAGAACGTCTCGAGGCCGAGTTCAACTTTACAGTGCTTGACCATCGGCTTGACTTTCAAGGCATATGCAGCAGATGCAAGGAAAAGGAAAAGAATAAAGGGATGGATTCCTAACACGAAAGCTCTTCAGTCTCGTCATGAGACCCGAAGAGCTTTTTTTGTTACCACATAGGAAAATTTAACACTATTAAACCGATAAAGCGTGTTAAAAAAAATTTCTATTGGTGATAAAAACTACCTTTAAACGCGGTCGCTCATCTTTGAATGGAACTCGATAGAGTATTTCTCATCCCTTTGGCAATAGAGAATATGCTAACTAACGCTTGCGCTTCTTGCTGGCGCTAATGAGATTCAGTGCTGAGCGATTCACTTGTAGCTGGCCGGCGCCTTGAGCAAGTCTGGAATAGCCTTTCAACTTAACGGCAGTCGATGTCATCAATTTGTTGATTTGATTCGGGGATAATCGTCGATTAAGACGCAGGAGAAGGGCTGAGCTGCCCGTGACATGCGGAGCAGAGAATGAAGTGCCTGAGCCAGTGGTCGTTCCCTTGCCGATCCGCAGTGATACGATATCTGCGCCTGGTGCGGTTAGGTCGATCCCTTTGCCTCGGCTGCTGAAATCTGCAATTTGATTGCGTTTATTGGACGCAGCGACGGCGATGACCTCGGGATATTTCGCTGGCTCATCGATTCCTCCTGAATTTTTACCGCTGTTCCCTGCGGAAGCGACGATAACAATTCCCTTTCGATGGGCTTTGCGAACAACGCGACGAAGGGACGCGCTATGTTGGTTGAGTCCGAGACTCATATTAATGATTTGGATACGATGCTGGATGCACCACTCGATCCCTTCAATAATATCGGAGACGAACCCATTGCCAGAAGCATCCAGCGCCTTCACCGAATATAATTTAGCAAAAGGTGCAGCGCCTGTAATCATATTGCGATTCCCTCGGGCAGCTGTGACCCCAGCGACGAAAGTTCCATGGCCGTTATTGTCACGAAAGGATTGTTTCGGATTGATCGTGTTAATGCCGCCGAAGACGAACAGATCTGTACTCGGTCCGATTCCTGTATCGATGATGCCGATCCGGATGCCTTGACCTCGTGAAATGGGCCATATTTGTGGTGCCTTTATACGCTGTATTCCCCAAGGAATTTTGAAGGAACGAGCTAATAACCGTTTTCCAGCTTTGACGCTGCCGTGTGCTTTGACGGGAATATCGGTCTCGATACTGTGAATTTTGGGATGCTTAGAAAGGTCATGCAATTGTTTCGGATTTCGAACATGACAGCAGACCATACGTGCTGTCTTTACTTGTTTGAGCGGAATGATGTTATTGTTTTTCAAAAAACGCACACACTGATGATAGCTTTTGTTGTCTTTAAAAATAATGATTTTCCGCTGACTGTGCTTTGTAGCCTTTGATTCAATCGCAGCAGCAAGCATTGAGTGCAGTTTCCCCATGAGGCTTAAATCCCACCTTTTCAACGAATGAATTACCACTAGCGTATGTGGACGAAAGCCATGGGGTGCTACAAGGATAGAGTCTGATTATTATGATAACAGTGGAGGCGTTCAAATGATTATTGGCGTACCGAAGGAAATCAAAAACAATGAATACCGTGTAGCGCTTATTCCGGGCGGTGCAGTGCAATTGATCAGCAGCGGTCATCAGGTGCTCGTAGAGCAAGGCTGCGGCATTGGGAGCGGCTTCACGGATGCTGAATATGAAGCGGCGGGGGCCGTTGTATGTTCTGTCGAACAAGTATGGCAGCAAGCAGAGATGATCATGAAGGTGAAGGAACCATTGCCAGAGGAGTATGATCGATTTCAAGAAAATCAGATTCTGTTCACCTATTTGCATCTCGCGGCGGCAGGCGGGTTAACCGATGCACTGCTCGCGAAGAACGTTGCAGGTATTGCTTACGAGACCATCCAGCTGCCTAATGGCAGCTTGCCGCTTCTAACACCGATGAGTGAAGTCGCAGGCCGAATGTCCGTACAAGTTGGCGCCCACTTCTTAGAGGCATATTTTGGCGGACGTGGTGTTCTCCTTGGTGGTGTTCCAGGGGTACCTGTGGGTGAGGTCGTTATTCTAGGTGGAGGGATCGTCGGAACGAATGCGGCGAAGATGGCGATTGGGCTTGGGGCGAGTGTAACAATCATTGAGCGAAACGCCGATCGAATGCGTTATTTGGATGATTTGTTTGGTGGTCGATTACGAACGTTAATGTCGAATCAGCATAATATTAGCGAAGCCGTGAAGACAGCCGACTTATTAATTGGATCGGTCCTGATTCCAGGTGCACGTGCCCCTCGGCTTGTGACGGATGCGATGGTTCGTACGATGAAGAAAGGCGCTGTTATTGTGGATGTAGCTGTGGATCAAGGCGGTTCAATTGAGACGATTGATCGCGTTACAACCCATGATAATCCTGTATATGAGAAGCACGGCATTATTCACTACGCTGTTGCGAACATGCCTGGCGCTGTGCCTCGTACATCAACTTTTGCACTTACGAATGTGACGTTTCCCTATGCCCTAGAAATCGCGAACAAAGGGATTGTAGCTGCCTTGCAAGGGAATCCTGCATTATCTCTTGGCGTGAACACATATAAGGGTCAAGTGACGTACCGTGCCGTTGCCGAGGCGGTTGGCAAACCATATGCACCGCTGAATATTTAAGATGTGGGAGCTGCTTCATCTTCGTCTAAGCGTCTGAGTAAAATCATAAATCCGTAGGACTTGTCATACGATGTGGTAAATAACTCTGTCGTAAAGCAGGTGGATTGAAATGATCTTCTCCGTACGCAAATGGTTGGAGCGGCTCCGGTTTTTAATTCTATTCCTCGCGTTCACTTATTTCATGGTCCAAGTTCTGAGTATTGTGTCCGCATGGATTACGCCAGTCGATCGTTATCGTGAGCCGCAAGGCAAAGCGATGAAGGTATTTCATCAGGATATGTCTGAAGCCCCACATGAATCGATGAAGGAAAGATTGAAACTTTTTTATTGGTATGGCGAGTGAATCCCCTTCCGGTGCAGGAGATTAAAGGCTCGATGTTGAAATGAATTAGAGATGATAATGATAAGGGAGCTTGATTGAATGGACAAACATCTGCGAGCCTTTATACATTTTCTCTCGGAGGAGAAAAGATTATCTCGGAATACGCTTGAATCTTATGAACGCGACCTCACACAGTTTATTTCCTATATGAATCAGAAGCCGCATATTGACGATATTGGGGCGATTAAGAAGACGGATGTTGCACAGTACATCATGCACCTTAAGCATCTGGGACGCGCACCGTCGACTTTGTCGCGCAGTATTGTATCGATACGGTCTTTTTTTCATTACTTGTTAAGTAATCAGCGAATTGTGATAGATCCTTCGATTGAGATGGAAGCGCCCCGACTGGAGAAGAAGGCGCCTAACGTATTAACAGTTGAGGAAATTGAGAGACTGTTAAATGCGCCTCCAAGCGGGACACTGCAAGGCATCCGAGACAAGGCGATGCTAGAAGTTCTCTATGCGACGGGAATCCGGGTCTCTGAGCTGATCTCGCTGGATTTAGATCATGTACATTTGGATCTCGGCTTTATTCGGTGTACCGCAGGAAATGGCCGAGAACGGATTATTCCACTCGGGCGAATTGCAGCAGTGCAATTAGCAGAGTATATTCATGAAGCGCGTGAGAAGTTGTTGAAGGGAAATGGGGAGGAGCAAGCATTGTTCGTCAATCAGCTCTCGACAAGGCTCACACGGCAAGGGTTCTGGAAAATTATTAAGAAGTATGCGAAGGAAGCGGAGATTGAACATGAAATAACGCCGCATACACTGAGGCATTCTTTTGCTGCACATTTGATTGAGAATGGTGCAGATTTGCGTTCGGTGCAGGAGATGCTCGGGCACGCAGATATTTCCACAACCCAAATGTATATGCTGCCGTCCAAGCGAAGCATGAAGGATGTATACGAACATGCGCATCCAAGAGCGCGATTGACTTGATGACAAGACTGAAAGGAAGTTGGACAGCGATGAGTCAGAAGAAATCATTCAAGCGAATATGTGTCATTGTGCTCGATAGTGTCGGGATTGGAGAACTGCCTGATGCCGATAAATTCGGGGATCGAGGTTCCCATACCTTAGGGCATATTATTGAGCGGATGCCGAATATTAAGCTGCCGCACATGGCTGCATTAGGATTAGGGAACATTGCTCCGCTGGGATCAGTCAAGCCTGCAGCCAGCCCTACAGGATATTACGGGAAAATGGCTGAGGTCTCTGTCGGCAAAGATACGATGACTGGACACTGGGAGCTCATGGGGCTGAAGATCAATAAACCATTCAATACATATCCGAATGGGTTCCCCCCCGAGTTGATCGCGAAATTTGAGGAAGAGACAGGGCGCAAAGTACTCGCAAATAAGCCGGCTTCAGGTACAGAGATTCTGGATGAATTTGGTGAGGAGCAGATGCGAACAGGCGCATGGATTGTCTACACCTCAGCTGATAGTGTATTCCAATTGGCTGCTCATGAAGATGTTATTCCACTCGATGAATTGTATCGTGCCTGTGAAATTGCCCGCCGCCTGACGATGGCGCCTGAATTCTCTGTAGGTCGCGTCATCGCACGTCCTTATGTAGGGCAGCCTGGATCCTTCAAGCGGACGCCGAACCGTCATGATTATGCCGTGAAGCCGCCGGAGCCGACAGTCATGAATGCGGTTCAAGCATCCGGCCGAGATGTTATTGCGGTTGGCAAGATCAATGATATTTTTACGGGAGAAGGGGTTACCGCAACGCATCCAACGAAGAGCAATGATGACGGTATTCAGAAGACGATTGATGCGCTGGATCAACCTTTTCAAGGGCTGCTGTTCACCAATTTAGTGGACTTTGATTCGTTATACGGCCATCGTAGGGATCCTGAGGGTTATGGACACGCATTGGAGGCCTTCGATCTGCGGCTGCCTGAAATCATGCAGCGGATTGGTGAGGAGGATATGCTCGTCCTCACAGCCGACCATGGAAATGATCCGATTCATGCGGGAACAGATCATACGCGCGAATATGTACCGGTTCTGGTCTATAGTCCAGCGCTTAAGCATCCAGAATCACTTGGTGTAAGATCGACCTACGCTGATCTGGCCGCGACGATCGCTGAGAACTTCGACGTGAACCCGCCATACCATGGCACGAGCTTCCTGCAACAGCTGAAGTGATCGTCGCTCGTCGCGTGAAAGATAACTTTCTGCGGCTCGTCGTTGCCCTCATTCCACGCATTTAGTACGAGAACTGTCACAACAAAGAACCGACAGGTTCCGCTTGAAGCAGGACCTGCCGGTTCTTTCAACTTCCTATGTGAAGCGTCTGGGCTGGGTTAGATAGCTGTCGGAATTTACTGAATGCCTGTTTTCTGTAAGGCATGATCCCAACTGGGATAGTAGTAGAGTGCATTTTGCATCAGCTCGGGATGAGACTTTTTGATACTTTTCTTATTCAAAGATTCTCCATTTTGGTGTAATCTTCGAATCTGGTCAATGACATCATCAGCGTTCATATGAGCTTCGATCGGTATCACTCCTAGATATTTGATATTTATCATTTTATCCAGATTCTAGCAGCTATAATCCTTTATTTAATCGTTCACAATTTTGTCACATTATAACATTTCAGGAGGCTGAAACAATGCGAGCAGTAGACATCATTCAGAAGAAAAGAGACGGCGAAGAATTAACACGGGAAGAAATTTCATTTCTGATCCAAGGATATAGCGATGGGAGCGTCCCGGATTATCAGATGTCTGCGTGGGCCATGGCTGTTTTTTATAAAGGCATGACGGCTCGTGAGACAGCAGATTTGACACTAGAAATGGCTCATTCAGGAGATGTGATTGACTTAAGCCCAGTGCACGGGGTGAAAGTAGACAAGCACTCCACAGGCGGTGTTGGAGATAAGACGACCATCGCACTCGCACCGCTCGTTGCGGCTGCAGGCGTTCCCGTTGCGAAAATGTCAGGTCGTGGCCTAGGGCATACGGGTGGCACGATTGACAAGCTCGAATCCATCTCGGGATTCTCCGTTGAATTAACACGTGAACAGTTCTTTGCCCAAGTGAACCGAATTGGTGCAGCCGTGATCAGTCAGAGCGGCAATATTACGCCAGCGGATAAGAAGCTCTACGGTCTGCGAGACGTGACAGCGACAGTAGAAAGTATTCCTCTCATTGCAAGCTCCGTCATGAGCAAGAAGATCGCTGCAGGCGCGGATGCGATTGTCCTCGATGTGAAGACAGGGAGCGGGGCATTCATGAAGTCTCTGGATGATTCGATTGCGCTTGCGCAGGCGATGGTTGATATCGGTACGGAAGTTGGACGGAACACGATTGCACTGATTAGTGATATGGACCAACCGTTAGGCTTCGGTATCGGGAATGCGCTTGAAGTGAAGGAAGCGGTGGAGACGCTGCGTGGCGAAGGACCAAAAGATCTAGAGGAGCTGACGCTGATCTTAGGAGCGTATATGGTGATGCTCGGCGGACAAGCTGCAACGGTTGAGGAAGCAAGAGCGAAGCTCGAAGGGCTGATTCAAGACGGTACAGCATTGTCGAAATTGAAAGAAATGGTCGAAGCGCAGCAAGGTGACAGTTCGCAAATTGAAGATACATCGAAACTTCCTACGGCTGCAGAACTTATCGATGTCACGGCTACAGCTGATGGGTATGTAACGGCCATTCAGGCAGAGGAAATTGGTCTTGCGGCGATGACGTTAGGTGCGGGGCGTGAGACGAAGGATTCTCAGATTGACCTCGCTGTAGGTATCGTACTTCGCAAGAAGATTGGGGATGCCGTGAAGGTCGGTGAGACGCTTGCAACGCTGCATGTGAATGGTAAAAATGCAGCACAGCGCGAGACGGCCATCGCACGTGTGCGTGAAGCTTATCAGATCGCGGAGCAGCGCGGAGAAATGAAGCCGCTAGTATACGCTATAGTCACGAAAGATGGCGTTCAGCGCTTCTAATCACATGAGAAAACGCTTGTATGTTACTCAAATTTGAGTATACTAATAAAGTGGTTGATTTTGTGAGAAGAAGTGAGGAATGAAGGATGTCTACAGAAGTTAAAAAGGGGAATCAGACGCTGATCGTAACTGGCTTGCTGCTGGCACTGCTTCTTGCAGCGCTGGACCAGACGATTGTATCCACTGCGATGCCGACGATCGTGAAAGAACTCGGCGGTTTGGATAAATTCGTATGGGTGTTCTCAGCCTATATGATCGCGAGTGTGGCAGGGATGCCGATTTTTGGTAAGCTGTCTGATATGTTCGGTCGAAAGCGGTTTTTCATGTTCGGGTTGATTGTCTTCATGGCAGGTTCCGCATTATGTGGTATGGCACAGGACATGAACCAGCTTATCATTTACCGCGCGATTCAGGGGATCGGCGGCGGTGCATTGATGCCGGTTATTTTTACGATTATATTTGATATTTTTCCACCGGAGAAACGTGGGAAGATGCAAGGGTTATTTGGTGCCGTATTTGGTATTTCCGGGGTAATGGGTCCTCTCGCGGGTTCATTCTTCACGGATTATGTAAATTGGACGTGGATCTTCTACATCAACTTACCGCTCGGTGTCATTTCATTCTTTATTATCCTGTCTGCGTATCATGAATCGAAGGATAATAAGAAACAGCAGATCAATTGGATCGGAACGATTCTCATGATTGCGACGATTCTCTGCTTAATGTTCGCGCTTGAACTTGGCGGTAAGGATGGTTATGGTTGGGATTCATGGCCGATCATCGGTATGTTTGCTGGATTTGTCGTGTTATTAGCACTCTTCCTCTGGCAGCAGACGATTGCGAAGGAACCAATTATTCCACTGGGGCTATTCAAGAACAAATTGTTCAGATCTTGTATGGCAGTCGGTTTCTTCTACGGCGCATTGATGATAGCGGGTGCAACGTATATTCCGTTGTTCATTCAAGGGGTATTCGAAGGCTCGGCGACGAGTGCGGGGTTGGTACTCATGCCGCTGATGTTCTCCAATGTCATCAGTAGTATTGTAGGCGGCCGATTGATTAACAAGTTTTCGTATCGTGCCATCTTGAGTGTATCCGTTGCACTCGTACTTCTATCCGTGATTTTGCTGAGTACGATTACGATTGACACAAGCAAATCAATGATTACGATGTATATGGTCATTATGGGTCTTGGTATCGGGGCGTCGTTCTCGACCATTCCGATTGCAGCCTTAACGAATATTCCGTTCCATCAACGCGGTACGGTGAATTCCTTGAATACGTTCTTCCGGACGATTGGTTCAGCGATTGGCGTTACGATTTACGGAACGCTCCAATCCCGTCATCTGCAAGATGCGATTCAATCCAAAATTGATCCCGCTTTTGCTGCGAAATTGGGTGATGGTCGCGGGCTATTGCAACCGGAAGTTAGAGAGATGATTCCAGCGAATGCATTGCATCAGCTGTTGTCTGGACTTGCCGATTCGATCGCTTATGTATTCCAATGGTCTATTGTTATTGCAGCACTCGCGGCGATATTCATTTTCTTGATGGGGAATGCAAGGCTCGAAGTACCAGGCAAGACCAAGGACGGCAAAGAAGGTGACAATCATGTCGATCAAGCTGGCCATCCTCGGACTGCTGATGGAGTCAGATAGCCACCCCTATGAGCTCAAGCAACGCATGAAAGAGCGTTCCATGGCGTATTATATGAAGATCCAAGAAGGTTCTCTATACTATGCTATTGATCAATTGCGTAAGGATGGGCATATCGAGGTGTGTGAGGTTCAGAAGGGATGTAACCGACCAGACAAGACAATCTATCGGATTACTGCCTCTGGGATCGAATTGCTGAAGCGATCCATTCATAAAGAAATGGAGATGCCGATATCCATTTCGAAGCCGATCTGCGGCGTATTGACCTTCTCGGAATATGCCGATTCGGATAAGTTTCAAGAGAAGCTTAAGACGCACTTGATCCAGACGGAGCAGCGGATGAAGGAGATGAAGCAGTTGTATAACGATGCGTTATCCACCGCTCCATTGTCGCAGCTTTATGTCTATCGAAGTTCCTACGAGCATTGCTTGGTCGAGTTGAATTGGATTCGAGAGGTGTATGAAGAAGCTGTGAGAGGTCATCTCGGCGTCAAGGGGAACCCGTATCAATGGGAGCCTATTCCATAAAAGAGCTGCATATAATAGACAAGATCCGAAGCGTTGCAAGTGTCCCTTGCGCGTATCGGATCTTTTTTTTGTTCGAAGATACGCTTAACGTCCAATTGGAGGACAACGAAGTCGTTTCTTCTTATTTGCGTATGTTGTTGTTCCTTTGTTTGAAATACATGCCTAACTAAAACAATGAAAGCCCTACCTCTCTTCCATCCTTGCGGCTCCGAAGACCGCGCCAGTGAGAATTAGTACGAATACAACCATGAAATTCATTTTGAGAAAAGATGATACGAAAATCTGAAGTGGGTTTGTGTTACATCGTGATCTAACTTTCCAGAGGAACTTCTAGAGGAAATAAATATTTTATTGCGGTGAATCTATATAGAATAACAGAAAAATTGAACATTTGCAATGGAATATTTTCCAATCAAATAGCCAACACTGAGGAGAAGCAGCAAAATGGCCATACAAGTCTGTCTAAGACTGCACTTATATTTTTTGTGGCCATATTATTTTAGGAGGGGAATTCTTGTGAGAAAAAGGTTAATGATATGGAGCTGTATCCTTATGATCAGTTCGATTGCGGTACCTTGGTCTGTCTATGCAGAACCTGCGAAGAAACCTGCAGCAGAGCCTTCCGCTGCTTCTTCAGAGCTAGCAGCCAACGCAAAATCTGCCGTGCTCATGGATTCGGATACGGGTACAGTCATCTTCGAGAAGAACAGTCACGATCGCTTGCCACCAGCAAGTATAACAAAGATTATGACCATGGTATTGGTGATGGAAGCCATCGATCAAGGGAAGCTGAAGCTGACAGATCGCGTACAGACTAGTGAATATGCGGCTTCTATGGGAGGATCACAGATTTTCCTCGAACAAGGTGAAGAAATGACAGTGGATGAGATGCTCAAAGGGATTGCCATGGCATCCGGTAATGATGCATCGGTGGCCGTGGCAGAGAAAATAGCCGGAACAGAAGAAGCCTTCGTTCAAATGATGAATGCAAAAGCGAAAGAACTCGGCATGAAGGATACGCAGTTTAAGAATTGCAACGGATTGCCTGTAGCGGATCATTATACATCAGCTCATGATATCGCTCTAATGTCACAGGCGCTCTTGAAATATAACGGGATTACGAAGTATACCGGCGTATACCAGGATTATCTTCGCAAAGATTCAGCCAAGCCGTTCTGGCTGGTGAACACGAACAAGCTCGTTCGTTTCTACTCAGGGGCTGACGGCTTGAAGACAGGCTTCACATCGGAAGCGAAATACTGCTTGTCGGGCACAGCGAAGCGTGATTCACTGCGAATAATCGCAGTCGTGATGGGTGAACCGAACACGAAGACTCGGAATCAAGAAGTGACGCAAATGTTCGATTACGCGTTCTCGCAATATACGAATCATCCGATTTTTAAAGTCGGTGATACCATTGGTTCTGTGAAAATTGAGAAGGGCAGCGTAGAGTCCCTTTCGATCGTTGCAAAGCAGCAATATAGTATTCTACTTCGCAAAGGAAAACAGTCTTCCGATAATATTCGGCATGAACTGGTCGTTCCGAACGAGCTCAAAGCACCGATAGCAGCGGGAGATCCGATCGGAAAGCTCGTCGTCTATCAAGGGGATGAGGTCGTGAAGGAATTCTCTCTTGAAGCACCTGCAGTAGTAAGTAAAGCCAGCTACTGGACACTGTTCAAGCGGACCTGTGAGAAGTTGTTTTTTGTAGATTAATAGCGCGTTTCTTCTAGTTTTGTCGGGAGGCAGGAATTGGTTTTTCCGTTGTAGAAATGTAAGCGGAGTAACCAACCATGCAATCGGAGAGGAGAATGAGCTACATGAATCTACAATTGGAGCTTGAGCAGCGCCGCCAAGTGCTCATCGTGCGACTTCGCGGGGAATTGGATCATCATACCGCAGAGACGGTTCGTACACGTATGGATGAGGCGATACAGAGGGGTAGAGTGGAGCATTTAGTATTAAGCTTGGAAGACTTGACCTTTATGGATAGCTCCGGTCTTGGTGTCATTCTTGGACGATATAAAGTAATTAAGAATTTAGGCGGTAAAATGGTGGTCTGTCATGTGAACCCTTCGGTTCACCGTCTATTCGAACTATCTGGGCTTTTCAAAATATTGGCCATCTACGAAAACGAGCGTTCGGCGCTCACAGAATTGGAGGTCGTATCATGAGCGAAAAGCTAGAGGATGTAACACAAAACGGCGGAAACTTCATGACACTGCAATTTGCCAGCCGTTCGGAGAACGAAGCATTTGCGAGGGTGGCTGTAGCAGCCTTTGTTACGCAGCTTGATCCAACCATGGACGAGCTGACGGATTTGAAGACGGTCGTCTCAGAAGCCGTAACCAACTGTATCATTCATGGTTATGACAATGATCCGAACGGGATCGTGAAGATCTCCGCGCAAATCATAGAGGAGACGATTTCGATTACGATTGAAGATAACGGCCATGGCATTGAGGATTTAGAGCTTGCGAAGCAGCCGCTCTATACCTCGAAGCCTGAGCTTGAACGGTCAGGGATGGGGTTCACCATAATGGAGAATTTCATGGATGAATTCGAAGTGATTAGTGAGCTCGGCTCAGGCACACGGATCCGCATGAAGAAACGGATTGAATCTAAGAAAGCTCTATACAATTAGGGGTTGGACGAATGGATGTCGATTTGAAGAAAACTTCGCAAAGTTATCTCGACGATACGGAAGTCAAACGTCTGATCGCGCTGAGCCAAAGCGGTGATTCGATCGCACGAGATACACTTGTTAATTGCAATATCCGGCTCGTCTGGTCAGTTGTACAGCGATTTATGAACCGGGGCTATGAGACGGATGATTTGTTTCAAATCGGTTGTATTGGACTACTGAAATCAGTCGACAAGTTCGATCTGTCGTATGATGTGAAGTTCTCCACTTACGCAGTGCCGATGATTATCGGCGAAATTCAGCGGTTCCTGCGTGATGATGGTACCCTCAAGGTGAGCCGATCACTCAAGGAGCTCGCGAATAAAGTCCGTAAGATGAAGGATGAGCTGTCGAAGACGCTGAATCGACTGCCGACGGTCAAGGAAGTTGCTGAAGCGCTTGGCATTGAACCGGAGGATGTGGTCTTCGCACAAGAGGCGAACAAACCTCCGACGTCGATTCATGAGACCGTATTCGAGAATGACGGTGACCCAATCACCCTCATGGATCAGATTGCGGATGAATCGCAAGAGAAGTGGTTCGATAAGCTTGCGCTGAGTGATGCGATTGAAGGATTGTCCGAACGCGAGAGGCTTATTGTCTACCTTCGATATTATCGAGATCAGACACAGTCTGAGGTGGCAGGACGCCTCGGCATTTCTCAGGTACAGGTCTCAAGGCTAGAGAAGAAAATATTGCAGCTCATCAAAGAGCAGATCGCCCAATAATAGGGAAAGAGAAGTCATGGCTGGAATCCAGTCATGGCTTTTTATCATTTAAATTTTCAGGAAATCGCAATATTCAAATGATGTACTTTCATGTAATATATAGGAATCTGACTGTCATTATTTACTATTCGCAGCAGGACATTGGATTTGGAGGTATAGAGAGATGAGAACACCCATATTCCGTTACAAGGGGCTAACGATTCGCAGCAAGCTATTAACCGTCGGGTTATGCCTGCTTATTCTTCCGATTATTACCTTAGGGATCGTAAGCTATCAGTCATCGAAGCAAGAGAGTAATGCATTGATTGAGCGGGACATTAAGAATAATGTGCATTTTGCCATGGAGCTGATGGGTTCCCTCCAGGATGGGGTAGAGCGCGGTGATATGACCGAGCTGGAGGCACAGGAGAAATTCAAGAAGATTATTCTAGGGAAGAAGGATCGTGAGGGACATCGTCCCATTAACAAAGAAATTGATCTTGGAGAGAACGGCTATTTCTATGTATTAGACGCCAAAGGTAGCCTTCTCGCGCATCCGCTGTTAGAAGGTCAGAATATATGGGACAAGCAGACATCGGATGGTCAATTCTATATTCAGGAATTAATTGCGAAGGCACAGGACGGAGGTGGGTCCGTATTCTATAACTGGCCTTTGCCGAAGACAGACGATAAGGGGAATGCGCAGAAGGAAGCGTTAAAGATCGTCTATGCAGATCAAGACCCCAAGTGGGGGTGGGTCATCGCTGCCGGCTCCTACATGCAGGATTTCAATCAAGGCCAAATCCATATCCTGAAGATGATTATGATTACACTGGTGATCTGCCTCCTCGTGGGTACAGGGATTCTAACGATTTTCGCAAGACATGTATCTAGACCGATTCGTAGTGTAACGCTTGCAGCGGAACGGATTGCGCGGGGAGATCTTACCGGAGAGTCCCTGTATTGCGAGAATCGGGATGAGAGTGGGCGGCTTGTGCAGTCATTTAACCAATTGCAGACGAGCCTGCATGAGTTGATCACGAGCATATCTGTGAATGCGGATACATTATCTCATGAGTCCGATCGCCAAGCTCAAGTGTTGAAGGAGTCCATTCAAGGCGCAGGACATACCGCAGATTCGATCATTGAAATTGCGTCAATGAACGAAAATCAAGCGCGGAATTTGCACGGTGCGACGCGAGCAATCGGACAAGCTTCAGAGGGCATCGTACAGCTCGCCGCAACATCAACACAATCCTACGACGCATCGGAAGAATCCATGAAGGAAGCGGAACAAGGGAATGAGCATCTGCATCAGTCCCTTACGCAAATGAATCAAATTGCTAGCACGGTGGAGGGTCTAAGTACAACGATTTCTGCGCTGCACGGACAATCTTCGGAGATTGATGAGATTGTACAAATGATTCGTGAAATTGCTGATCAGACCCATTTGCTCGCGCTGAATGCGTCCATTGAAGCGGCGCGTGCTGGCGATTACGGACAAGGATTTGCAGTTGTTGCGGCAGAAATTCGCAAGCTCGCAGAACGTTCCAATCAATCTGCAGCACAGATTAGCGAAGTCATTATTCAAGTTCAGCAAGAGGTTGAGCTGGCGAAGTCATCCATGGATCAAGGCAAGCGAGAATTCGGAGTAGCCGTCAGTGCCATTCAAGAGACAAGTCATGTCTTCGTTCGTATTCTGGAAGCGGGTCAACGTGTCGTGGAACAATGTCAAGAAGCAGCGACGGTGTCGGAACAGATCTCAGGCAGCAGTAGAGAGGTTGCCATATCGATGCAGGAGATGGAGAGAATGTCTCAGCAGACGGCGAAGGCTTCCCAGACCGTCTCGGCAACAACGGAGGAACAGCTCGCATCCATGGAGGAAATATCGCAATCTTCCGAGCGCCTGCACCAGATGGCAGAAGAGCTTCGAGAGATGGCCGGGCAATTTAAGATCTAGTCGAGGTCTGATACAATAGAAGGATCGAAGAAAAGAGTAAAGCAGGTGTCGTATGCAGTTGAATGAATGGAAGAAGCTCGTCAGCGAGAGTCGGAACATCGTGTTTTTCGGCGGCGCGGGGACCTCGACGGAAAGCGGAATTCCTGATTTCCGATCGGCGAGTGGTCTATATAACACAGGGACGAATGAGAAATATGCACCGGAAGACATATTAAGCCGGGACTTCTTCTGGGAACGGCGAGAGGATTTCTATACGTTCTATAAGTCCAAAATGGTCTATACCGATGCGATGCCGAACCAAGCGCATGAAGCGTTGGTCAGGCTCGAGCAGAGAGGCCAGCTCAAGTCGATTATAACCCAAAATATTGACGGTCTTCATCAAAAAGCGGATAGCCAAAACGTGCTTGAATTGCATGGCTCGATCCACAGGAACCGGTGCACGGATTGCGGATCGCGTTATGGACTGGATGCGGTGATGGCATCGGAAGGAATCGTGCCTTATTGTAAGAATTGCGGAGGGCTGATCAAACCAGAAGTCGTATTATATCAAGAAAGTCTTGATATGGAGCTGCTTGGTCGCGCGGCCCATGATATTCAGCAAGCCGATATGCTGATCGTTGCCGGCACTTCGCTGACCGTTCAACCCGCAGCCGGTCTAGTCCGGTTGTATCGGGGCAACAAGTTCATCCTCATTAATAAAAGTTCAACCCCGATGGATCGTATGGCGGACCTCGTCATTTCGGATAGCATTGGTAGCGTCTTAAGTGAACTCGTTGAATAATGATCAGGCGAAAGAGGCTGTTCCTTAAAGGGACAGCCTCTTTATCATTAGAATGTTAATCATTCGAAGGTTCTTCATGTGTTCTATTCCATGTTATCGTTTCTTCTGGATTAAGATCGTCAAGCTGAGCAAAGTGACGATAATCGTCGCCCCCATATCGGAGAGAATGGCGAACCATAACGTCAACCAACCTGGAATGGTGAGGAGGAGTGCGATAATTTTCAGTCCGAGCGCGAAGATAATATTCGTGCGGATTACGTGATTGACGCGGCGAGCAATGCGCACGGCTTCTGGTAATTTGCCGAGATGATCCTGCATGAGGACGAGGTCAGCCACCTCAATGGCGCTGTCTGTCCCTTTACCCATCGCAATACCGAGCTGAGCGGATGCGAGAGCTGGCGCATCATTGATTCCATCCCCAATCATGGCAACCGTCCCTTGTGCAGCAAGGGTTCGAACTTGTGCCACTTTATCTTCAGGCATCAGCCCGCTGTAAACTTCACGCACACCAACCGCGGTTGCAACTTTGCTCGCTGTTCGCTCATGGTCTCCTGTCAGCATTACGGTACGGCGAATGCCTAGACGATGCAATTCATCAATTACTTGTGCACTTTCGGGACGGATTTCATCCGCAATCCCGAACATTCCTAGAATGTGATCGTCATCCGCGATTAGGACTAGCGTGAGCCCTTCCTGTTTTAACAATTCAATATCTTTCTGAGCGATAGAAGGGATAACGAAATCCGTTAAGCTTCGTTCATTACCTACACGGTATCTTGTTCCTTCGATCATTGCGACGATCCCTTGCCCAGGTACAGTCTGAATAGAGTCCGGTTCCTGCATTTCAATATCCGTATCCGCGATTTTTTTCATAATCGCTTTCGCGAGCGGATGGGAGGATGATTTCTCAATCGCCGCGGCAACAGGGTAGAACCGATCATGATTATAGGTGATGGTTCTCTCCACATGCGGTTCGCCCTTCGTGAGTGTTCCCGTCTTATCAAATGCAAGGGTATCGACCTTGCCTAACTGCTCCAGATGAACGCCGCCCTTAATCAAAATACCGTTACGTGCATTGCGTGTAATCCCGGACACAATGGCAATCGGAGATGAGAGAATAAGTGCACATGGACAACCGACAATGAGTACGGCAAGACCTTGATAGAACCATGCTCCCCAGCTCGCACCGAGGAATAGCGGAGGTACCAGCATAACGAGTATGGCGATGACAATGACTGCTGGCGTGTAATAGGTTGAAAATCGATTAATGAACAGTTCGGTCGGCGTCTTCGTCTCTTGCGCTTCCTCAACGAGGTGCAGAATGCGAGAGAGAGAGGAATCCGCATAAGCTTTGTCGATTCGAACTTTCAAGACCCCTTCATTGTTAATGCTTCCGCCAAATACTGATTCGCCGACACGCTTATCAACTGGCAGCGACTCACCGGTGATGGCTGCTTCATTCACGGAACTGTGACCTTCCATGATCGTTCCGTCCGAGGGGATCTTCTCACCAGAGCGGACGAGAACGATATCTGAGACCTGAAGAGCTGCGATCGGAATGATGGATTCCACACCATCACGAATGCGTGTGGCTTGCTTCGGCGCGACTTGAAGCAGCGCCTCCATCGATCTACGAGCTTTCTCCATTCCGAGTCCTTCAAGCCACTCATTCAGACCGAATAGGATTGCAACGAGCGTCGCTTCTTTCCATTCCCCAATCGCAATAGCCCCGATTAACGCAATAGTCATTAATGTATCAATATTGAACTTCAAACGAAGGACGTTGCGAGCACCTTGCATGAAGGTGCTGTATCCGCTAAGTACGATGGCAATCAGGTACATTCCGATGGATACGGCATTTCCCATGGCGCTGCCCCAAATTGCGCTGATACCAAATAACAACGTAGAAGTAATGAGAATTATCGGTAAGCGTTGTCCGCCCGCATGCGAATGATCATGACTATGTGCGTGGTGGTCGTGCCCGTGATCATGGGCATGGCCTGGATGTTGATTGTCTTCTCCATCTTCGTGAGCATGGTGCTGATGATGTTCATGTTCATTATGTTCCGTTGGATCGATATGATTCGATGAATGGAGCGGCTCCATTCGTGCACCGTCACGACGTAGAATCTGCTCAACTTGATCGAGCGCTATATTCGAATTGACGGTTAATTTACCTGTGTTATAGCTTAGTGTCGCTTCAGCGCCATGCTCGAGCGTGCGTATTTCTTCTTCCATTTCACGTGTGCAATTCGCACAGCTAAGTCCACGTATGCGAAATTGTTGTTGTTCCATAACAGCTCACCTCTCATGCTATTCTTGGTTCTAGCTAGTCATGACATGCATGGTGTATCGCTTCAGATAGTAAATCCATGACGTGCTGATCATCATGCGAGTAGTATAGGGTTGTTCCGGCTCGGCGAAATTTGACGAGTCTTAGATTTTTGAGAAATCTTAATTGATGGGACACAGTTGATTGAAGTAAGGATAATTCTTCAGCGATTTCATTGACTGAGCATTCGCGCTGTGAGAGTAAATGGAGAATGCGAATTCGTGTCGTATCGGACAGCGCTTTGAATGTCTGTGACACCATGAATAGCGTTTCCTCATCCAAGGTCGTGCAGGGAAGGGATTCTTCGGAACGTTGATTAGGATCATGCATGGGTATGTACACCACCTTAATGAATATATGAGTATCTATACATATAATGTAATACATCTTGTCGATGGATGCAAGAGATTTATGTGACTAGATTTCAACAACAATTCCCATACTAAGGGTACACTTGGAACGAAATCCGAAAAAAGGAGGATCATTTTTGGATGGAACTTCGATCCCCCCCTACACTATATTTACGTCTTCGAAGACGTGTTTCACTTCAGCGAGGAAAATCGATAACCCTTGGCCATATTGCAGAGCTGCTCATCGATCCCACTTGGTACGACAGGCTGTCAGGGCTCGTGTTATATCATCCTCGGAAAGAAGATGGCAATATCATTATGATTGATATGATGCGCATTGTGAGCGCCGTGCATCAGATAGAGCCAGGAATGAAAATTGAGTATTTTGGCGAGCCTCATGTGTTGATCGATATTGTAACCCAACCGAAGAAGCCAAGCGTTCTGCTGTTCATTCTAGTGTGGTTATTGCTATTCTTCGGCTCTGGACTCGCTATAATGAATTTCCATGCGGATGTGAGTATGCTCGAAGTTCAACAACGCATTGTCGAGCTGATTTCGGGACAGAAGACGCAGCGGCCTATCTTGTTCCAGATTGCCTATTCGATTGGAATAGGTTTTGGTATGGTTGTGTTTTTTAATCATGTATTTAAGAAGAAATTTAATGAGGAGCCGACACCGCTTGAGCTTGAGATATTTCTGTATCAAGAGAATTTGAATCATTTTGTTGTGACGGGAGAATATGATCGGCTTCAGAAGCAAGGTGATTCGCGTGATTGATGCGCTTGTGATATTCAGTAATCTATTCATCGGATTGGCTGGAGGTATCGCAGTGGGAGGTGGGCTTGTTGCGTTATTTATCGTGCTGGATATTATACCGAGGCTAGCCCAACTAACGCGCTCTTACGATAAAGTACATTGGTTCGAAGGGGCGATGGTCTGCGGTTCATTATATTGGACAGTCGCTGACTTCTGGGATTTCAAATTCGGAATTGCGTGGCTCACACCGATATTGTCTGGATCGATAGGCCTTCTCCATGGATTATTTATCGGATTGCTCGCTGCAGCTCTAACAGAGGTACTGAATGTACTCCCGATTCTAGCCAAAAGACTAGGTATCGTACGTTACATGTTCGGATTATTAATGGCAATGGTACTTGGTAAAGTAACTGGGTCATTATTTGATTGGTTAATTTATCACTAAACAAGATTGAGATGAGGATAAAGGGAGATTTAGCATGCAGACGAATAACAACACACCCCATGAAAATGATGTTCCGAATGAAGCCATGAATCTCATGGGGAATGATGCAGACCCGATTCCAGAACATTTGCATTCCGACCTCCACCGTAGCCAGGATATGCAAGGTCATGATCAAGGGAACCAGGACCAGAATAATGATCAGACTCATCATCGGAATAGCGAGAAATCGGATACCATTGAGGAAGCGATTATTTATTGGCAATCGGATGATCAAGTTGCAAAGAGGCTTGATCAAGTAAAGAAGACATTGCAGCATGTCGTTGGCCTTAATAAAAGCTTTGATGTCATATTTCGGGAGATGACCTTCGGAGATCGTCGAACGGGGCTATTCTATTTGAATGGATTTGCTAAAGACGAAGTGATGACCTTGGTATTGGAACGATTAACGTATCTTAAGCCCGAACAATTGACCGCGAATGCGGTAAAAGCAATTTTTGAACGCTATATCCCTCACATTCAAGTAGAGAAAGTGCATAAGATGAGTGAAACCATTAACAAAGTGCTTGCGGGTGGGAGTGCACTGTTCATCGAGCATGAATCGATTGCAATAGTGATGGATGTAAAGAACTTCCCCGGCAGAGGGCCGGAAGAGGCGTCACTGGAGCGGGTCGTACGCGGTGCGCGTGACGGGTTTACAGAGACGCTGCTAACCAATGTCACGCTCGTGCGTCGCAGACTTCGGGATCCAGGACTTCATTACGAGCTTATTCAAGTGGGCCGAAGAACACGGACGGATGTTGCTATTGCCTTTATCGATGATATTGCCAGTTCCAGAGATGTGGAATCGATACGCAACAAGATAAAAGAGCTTGACATTGACGGTCTGCCGCTAGCTGATAAACAGCTGGAGGAAGCGATTATTAACAAGAGCTGGAATCCCTTCCCCCTCGCAAGATATTCGGAGCGACCCGATGTTGTTGCAGCTCAACTATTAGAAGGCAACATCGTCTTATTCGTGGATACTTCCCCTTCTGTGATGATCCTACCAACGACCTTTTTCGATTTGTGTCAGCATGCGGAAGAGAACCGGCAGACGCCATTTATGGGGACCTATTTGAGGTTGGTGCGATTCATTGGTATATTCGCATCACTTTTCGTGCTGCCGATGTGGTTGTTGCTGGCCACGCATCCTGAATTTAAACCAGCTGTGTTTAATTTTATTGGAGCGCAAAAAGTGAGTAAGCTGCCTTTAATAGTCCAGTTTCTCATTGGAGAAATCGGGGTAGACCTGATGCGGATGGCTGCCGTTCACACGCCGACACCGCTTTCGACAGCGATGGGGTTAATGGCGGCGATTCTCCTCGGTGATGTCGCGGTGAAGGCAGGGTTATTCGTTCCCGAAGTTATCTTATACATGGCCGTCGCCGCCATCGGGATGTTCGCGACACCGAGCTATGAATTGTCCCTTGCCAACCGGATTGTTCGATTGCTACTGTTGATCGCAGTGGCTATTTTTGGAGGAGCTGGATTCATTGTCGGATCAACAATCGTCATCTTGTTTCTTGCAGTGCATCGGTCTTACAACTCATCGTACCTGTGGCCGTTCATACCATTTAATGCAAAGGCGATGCTCAATATTATCATCCGTAAGCCTGTGCTAAATATGAAAAAACGCCCGAGTTACAACCAAACTGTCGATAGTACGAAAATGAGAAAGCAAAAATCCGAATAAATAAAAATACAAATGATCTGCAAATTAGTCCATTCTTCTTCTACAGATTATTTGCTATAATGTTGTAAAATTTGGAACGTAAACATTTCCAATCCGACATATAGATGAAAAAGTAGAGGAGATATGATATGTACTTACATGGCACAAGTCAGATTAATTCCCAAGGACATTTAGAGATCGGAGGATGCGACGTCACGGAATTGAAAGCGCAATTTGGAACCCCCTTATATATTGTGGATGAGGAATTAGTTCGCAAACGTTGCCGTGAGTATATTGCAGCTTTCCGTGAATCCGGATTGAATTTTCAGGTTGCATATGCATCCAAGGCGTTCTGTGTCATGGCGATGTGCCGTCTAGCTGATGAAGAGGGCTTGTCACTTGATGTTGTATCTGATGGTGAACTCTATACAGCGCTTCAAGCGGGTTTCCCAGCACACCGTATTCATTTCCATGGAAATAATAAGACGATCGAAGAGATCGAGATGGCGATTGATGCACGTATCGGTTGCTTCGTCGTCGATAACTTCATCGAATTGCATTTGCTCAATTCCATCGCAGCTGAGAAGGCTCAGCGTGTGAACGTTCTCTTGCGTGTAACACCTGGCGTTGAAGCACATACCCACGAATATATCTCGACTGGCCAGACGGATTCGAAGTTCGGATTTGATATTGGTAACGGGTCTGCGTTTGTTGCTGTACGTGAAGCTTCAAGCCTAACGAATCTTGATTTGTTGGGCGTTCATTCGCATATTGGTTCCCAGATTTTTGAGGTGGAAGGATTCCAGATGGCGGTTGAACGTGTTGCGCAGTTCGCGCTTCGAGTGCGTGATGAACTGAATGTGATATTTAAAGTGGTGAACCTCGGCGGAGGTTTTGGGATTCGTTATGTGGAAGGCGATACGCCTCTTCAAGTTGCGCAATATGTTAAAGCCATCACGGATGGCGTGAAGATGCATTTCGCTGCATTAGGCGATACGCTTCCTGAGATCTGGGTCGAACCAGGCCGCAGTATCGTCGGGGATGCAGGGACGACGTTGTACACCGTGGGTACGAGCAAAGAGATCCCTGGTGTACGTAAATATGTCGCTGTTGATGGCGGCATGACGGACAACCCGCGCCCAGCGCTGTATGAATCCAAATATGAAGCGATTCTAGCGAATCGTGCTAATGAAGAGACGGTTGAGACCGTATCAATCGCTGGGAAATGCTGCGAGAGCGGTGATATGTTGATCTGGGATTTAGACCTGCCAAAAGTGAACAGCGGGGATCTGCTTGCTGTTGCTTGTACAGGAGCGTATAACTATGCGATGGCGAGCAATTACAACCGGATTCGTCGCCCATCTGTTGTGTTCGCGAAGGATGGGCAAGCGGACATCGTGGTTGCACGTGAATCGTTCGATAATATCGTCGGGAATGACATGATTCCTGAGCGGATGAAGAAAGTTGCAGTAACGAAGTAATCGTAATTGAGAGCTTGCAGGGGCCTCCCTTCGGTAGAAGGGGGGCCGTTTTATGTTTTTCAATGGAACTCTCATAGAAGTTTTGCTTATCCAGCCTATTCATAGTAAACTAAGGTGTAGATTTTTACATAACAAATAAGGAGTGTTCTATACAATGGCTAAACAAGCAAACATCAAAATGGCGAATGGCGCAGAAGTTGTAATTGAATTATTCGAAAAGGATGCACCGAATACAGTAGCGAACTTCGAAAAATTAGCGAATGAAGGGTTCTATAACGGACTTACTTTCCACCGTGTTATTCCTGGATTTGTCGCGCAAGGCGGATGCCCAAAAGGAACAGGAACAGGCGGCCCTGGATACACAATCAATTGCGAAATTAATCCGAACAAGCACGAGCGCGGTGCACTTGCTATGGCCCATGCAGGCCGTAACACAGGCGGCAGCCAATTCTATATCGTGTATCAACCACAACCGCATTTGGATGGACAACATACTGTATTTGGTAAAGTTGTATCAGGTATGGAGCATGTCGATACATTCAAAGGCCAAGACCGTATGGAAACGGTTCAAGTGACTGAAGTCTAAATTTTACGCATACATGAGATCCCGTAGGCATTGGCCTGCGGGGTTTTTGTTTTATGTGGCGGCTTGAGGATCATCTCTCTATAACATGATTCAGGCCTTCTTGCAGTGATGGATGTGCTTGCTTTTTGTAAGCGCAGATGATAAGCTGTGTGAGAAAATGTGATGTTCCTTCGGGGTAGGGTGAAATTCCCAACCGGCGGTGATACGAGCGTAAAACTCGTGAAGTCCGTGACCCGGATCCATGTCTTGGCAGCAAGACGGGTGAAGGCTGACTCGGTGTAAATCCGAGACCGACAGTAAAGTCTGGATGGGAGAAGGAAACGAAAGACACAGAATCGAATCTGCGGGAGTTCACGCGCTTTTTTTATAAAAGGCGATTGCGTTGACTCTATTTGGTGACGTCTATTTAAAGATGAATCTGGATTCGTTTCATAGGTATGAGTCTGACGTTGAACCGAACTTCTAACCCCTTGGGCATGCACCAAGGGGTTTTTTGCCATGCTAAGAAGAGAACTGGAGAGAGAAAGGTGGGGATGAGGGTGGAAGTCATGAATGATGCATTTTATATGCGACTTGCACTTCAAATGGCTGAGAGAGCCGTTGGCCAGACGGGAATTAATCCGGTTGTTGGATGTGTTGTTGTCAAGGACGGGCGTGTTGTCGGGCTCGGTACACATCTGCAGCGTGGCACGGGGCATGCTGAAGTCCATGCACTGAATATGGCGGGAGCAGAAGCTGTAGGAAGTACCGCATATGTGACGCTGGAGCCTTGTAGTCACTATGGGAAAACGCCGCCTTGCAGTGTACGGTTGATCCGTGAAGGCGTGAAACGCGTCGTTGTCGCTTGTCTAGATCCGAATCCACAAGTTGCGGGGACAGGGATCGAAATGCTACGTTCGCAAGGAATCGAAGTTGTAGTAGGTATCTTGGAAGCTGAAGCGATCAAACTCAATGAGAAATTTATTAAATATATAACGACAAGACGTCCATTCGTAACGCTGAAGACAGCGAGCACATTAGATGGCAAAGTTGCATCAAAGACTGGCGATAGCAAGTGGATCTCGAACGAGATGGCTCGCGAAATCGTACATACACTCCGCCATCAGCATCAAGGCATTATGGTCGGGATCGGAACCCTACTCGCGGACGATCCAAGTCTAACGACTCGACTGCCCGTACCAGGTCTGCATCCAACACGAATCGTTGTGGATTCGAAGCTTCGTATTCCGAAGGATGCTAAAGTCCTTCAGGATGGGGTTGCGCCAACGATTATTATTACAACGGATCAGGCAAATCCGGAACGTGTGCGAGAGATTGAAGCGCAAGGGGCTACAGTGCTTCGCTGCGGCATTGGAGACCATGTCGATGTGGCACTAGCGATGGATCGATTGGGCGAGCTGGAGATCAGCTCGATATTGCTCGAAGGCGGCGGACGCTTAAATGGCTCGATGCTTGAGGCAGGTTGTGTTGATAAGGTCATGCTCTTTTTTGCACCGAAGATTATTGGGGGCTTCACAGCACCTGGAAATATCGTCTTCGATGGATTTGAGAAGATGAGTGAGGCCATCACATTAAAGGAAATAACGGTGGAACAGCTCGGGGATAATGTATGTATTACAGGATACCCTGCCCGCGGTTAGTCTAACGAATTGAATGGAAGGGAGGGAGAATACGATGTTTACAGGATTGGTCGAAGAGATTGGAACTATGCGGCGCATCTATCGCAAAGGAGAAGCCATGATTCTACACATTGAGGCATCTAAGATTATGGATGACGTGCAGCTCGGGGACAGTATTGCTGTAAATGGGGTTTGCCTGACGGTGATCGCTTATGATCAGGCGTCCTTCTCCGTGGATGTTATGCCACAGACATTCCGACATACGAATTTGAGTCAGCTGAAACCAGGGAGTCGGGTTAATCTAGAACGAGCGATGAAGGCGAATGGCAGATTCGGCGGCCATATCGTTCAAGGACATGCGGACGGAACGGGAATGATTATCGGTCGGTCCGAAGATGCGAATGCGGTCGTATTCGAGATCAAGCCGGATGAAGATGCGATGTTCAAATTTATTATCCCGCAAGGCTCCGTTACATTGGATGGCATTAGTCTAACGGTGGTCAAGGCTGACCCAGCGGATAGTGTCTTCTCCGTATCAATCATTCCTCATACCTTGGCAGAGACTGTGCTGCAAGAGAAGAATTCTGGGTCAACCATCAATATCGAATGCGATGTGCTCGGCAAATATGTCGATCATTTGCTGCACTACCGTTCAAGTGGAGAACAGACTAAACCTGGTAGCCGAGTGACCGAACAATTTCTAGCAGAGAATGGGTTCATATAAATCTGGAAGAAAGCGAAGGTGATTGGAAGATGAGTGAAGAACGCTATCGGTTCGATCCGATTGAGGAAGCTATATATGATCTGATGATGGGTAAGGTCGTTATTGTCGTAGATGATGAAGACCGTGAGAATGAAGGGGACTTCATTGCGCTTGCGGAGAAGGCGACCCCTGATGTGATTAACTTTATGATTACGGAAGGGCGTGGTCTTGTCTGTGTGCCGATCACGGAAGAGCGTGCAGAGGAACTAGACTTGGCACCGATGGTATCTCATAATACGGACTACCATGGCACAGCCTTTACGATATCGGTCGATCATATCGATACGACGACAGGGATTTCGGCTTTTGAACGTTCCAGTACGGTGAAAGGTCTGATCAATCCAGCGTCAAAGCCGGGAGATTTCCGCAAGCCTGGTCATATGTTCCCTTTGGTTGCGAAGAAAGGCGGGGTTCTGCGTCGTGCCGGGCATACGGAAGCGGCTGTTGATTTGGCCCGTCTATGTGGATCTTACCCAGCAGGTGTCATCTGCGAAGTGATTAAGGAAGATGGTACGATGGCAAGGCTGCCGGATCTCGTAGAAATCGCGAAGAAGCATGACCTGAAGCTCATAACGATTGAAGAACTGATCCATTATCGGAATGAGAAGGATAAATTGGTTAAACGTGAAGTTGAAGTGAAGCTCCCAACAGATTTCGGTGAGTTCCATGCAGTTGCCTACACGAATGAAGTGGACAGTAAAGAACATGTCGCGCTCGTAAAAGGCGAGATTGATCCCTCGAAACCCGTGCTCGTGCGCGTGCATTCGGAGTGCCTGACCGGCGATGTATTCCATTCCCATCGCTGTGACTGCGGACCGCAATTCGAAGCGGCAATGCGTCAAATCGAACAAGAGGGACAAGGGGTATTGCTCTACATGCGCCAAGAGGGCCGTGGGATCGGGCTCATTAATAAGTTCCGTGCGTATAAACTGCAGGAGCAAGGGCTGGATACCGTGGAGGCGAATCTAAAATTAGGCTTTCCTGCTGACCTTCGTGAGTATGGCATTGGCGCACAAATTCTGAAGGACCTGGGAATCCGCCAAATTCGTCTTCTAACGAATAATCCACGCAAGATTAAAGGTCTGGAAGGGTATGGCCTTGAAGTCATTGAACGCGTCCCTATTCAGATGCAAGAAAACAAAGATAACACTAAATATCTGCATACGAAGCAAGCGAAGCTAGGGCATATGCTCAAGTTCGATGATGTCGAGCAGAATGAAGTGAAATAATATAAAAATCGGAGACAAAGAAAGGAATGTTGGAGCATGGCGAACATTTTCGAAGGACATTTAGTATCTAGTGGATTAAAATACGGGATCGTTGTAGGACGGTTCAATGAATTTATAACGACAAAACTGTTAAGCGGTGCGTTGGACGCACTGAAGCGTCATGGTGCAGAAGAGAATGAAGTTGATGTTGCTTGGGTACCAGGCGCATTCGAGCTTCCATTAATTGCACAGAAAATGGCGGAGAGCGGCAAATATGATGCAGTGATTACCCTAGGTACCGTTATTCGCGGCTCAACACCACATTTTGACTTCGTGTGCAGCGAAGTAGCGAAAGGTGTAAGTGCAATTAACCTGAAAACAGGTGTTCCTACAATCTTTGGTGTCATCACAACAGATAGCATCGAGCAGGCTATTGAGCGTGCAGGTACCAAAGCAGGGAACAAAGGTTGGGAAGCGGCTGTGACTGCGATTGAAATGGCGAACTTGACGAAACAGTTCAAATAATGCTTATCTATTAATAAGAAGATAAGCGGGAGGAAGTCATTTTGACGACGGTAACGTATAAGCTGGAGACATTTGAAGGACCGCTCGATTTGCTGCTGCATCTCATTGATAAAGCGGAAATTGATATCCAGAACGTGTCAATCAGTGAAATTACGGATCAATATATGGAATATTTAAATACGATGCAGGAGCTGGAGCTCGATGTGACGAGCGAATTTCTTGTGATGGCGGCGACGCTCCTCTCCATGAAAAGCAAGCTGCTGCTACCGAAACCTCCGGTTATTGAATGGGATGAAGAGTTTTATATGGATCCTGAGGATGAGCTTGATCCACGTGCGGAATTGATTCAGAAGCTGATTGAGTATCGGAAGTATAAAGGAATTGCGGATCATCTCCGGGAGAAGGAGCTCGAGCGGAGTCTGATCTTCTCGCGTGAACCCGAGGATTTGACGCCTTTTATGCCGACGGTGCAAGAAAATCCAGTCGAAGGTCTTCATACAGCGGATCTGATCAAGGCCTTTCAAAAGGCATTGCGCAAAGCGACGCGCCGAAATACCGTTGCAAGAATCCATCGTGATGAAATTTCGGTGAAAGATCGCATTCGAGATGTCGTTTCTACTTTACATCGGGTAGGCAGAGGCGGTAAAGTATTATTCTCGAAGCTGCTAAATGAAGAGATGGACCGGCATGAAATTGTCGTAACCTTTCTAGCCATCTTAGAGCTGATGAAGATGAAACAGATCCGATGTTATCAAGATCAATTATTTGATGATATTGTGATCGAATGGAAGGGGGACGAGAGCATCGATGGACTTCAAGTTAATGAAATCAATTATTGAAGGACTATTATTTGTGGCAGGCGACGAAGGATTAACAGCAAGGCAAATCGCCGAAGTCGTCGAACAACCGCTTGATTTAGTGCTTGATGTGATTCATGATTTAAAAGGGGATTATAAGCGTTCCAAGCGAGGTATTCAGATTACTGAGATCGCAAATGCCTTTCAATTGACGACAGTACCGGAGCATGCACCTTATTTCGAACGATTGGCCTATTCGCCATCGCGTTCCACATTATCCCAAGCGGCGCTGGAGACGTTATCCATTATTGCGTATAGGCAGCCGATTACACGTGTAGATATTGAAGAGATCCGTGGTGTGAAATCCGATCGTGCACTGCAGACCTTGATGTCTAAAGATCTAATTGAGGAAGTAGGGCGTGCAGAAGCCATTGGCCGTCCAATCCTCTACGGGACGACGAAATCGTTTTTGGATTATTTTGGACTCGATAGTCTCAAAGGGCTGCCGGATTCTTCTCAATTTGAGAGTGATATGGATCTGGATGAAGAGACACAATTGCTCTTCGAGAAGCTCGATGGTCATCAAATGACGATTGATGATATGAAATAGGTTATACACCCAAGACAGTCTATCTCGGTTGAACCGAGATAGGCTGTTTTTGTCATGAAAAGAAGTAATATCAGCCATACTATCCGAAGGGAAAAAGAGTCAGGGGGTTCTTGCTTGTGTGGATTTGGATTGTACTAGGAATAATAGGCTGTATCCTTATCGCCGTGCTGATTGCAGCATGTACGTATGTCGATATTAAAATTTTGTTCAATAAAGTGGAGAGAGACGACTATCTTTCGATTAAAGTACGAATGCTCTTCGGTCTTGTAAAATTCAATTATCAAATTCGACAAATTAAGTTCAAGGGGTTCGATCAAGGATTCCTTATGAAGCGGGAGAAGAAGGATAACGTGTTAGGACACTCCCATGATCATATTCAACTTAATATTGATTTTATTCAGAACATCTACGATCATATTTTGCTAATCATTCGGTTTACGGCAGATTTTAAACGTTGGGTGCAGAAGCTGCTTCGACGTGTGCATTGTGATGTTCTCACCTGGGAGACGCATATCGGGTTTGAGGATGTCGTCGAAACCGGGATGGCTTCAGGGATCACCTGGGCCCTGAAAGGAACGATTATGGGCTGGTTGTCGCATACGATTCGATTAGAGCATATGCCTGGGCTAGAGGTACATACGCATTTCAATGACCCGCAATTTACCACTGAGTTGCGTTGCATAGCGAAAATTCGCTTCGGACACGCTATGATTGCAGGCGTTGTTCTTCTTGTACGCATTGTGAAAGTGAAAGGAGGACTGAAATTATGGCAGAGCATCCTATTCAAGGTTTGATGCAAACTTCGATGGAAAATATTAAGAAAATGGTGGAAGTCAACACCATCGTAGGAGAGCCGGTTCAGACACCGGATGGCAGTATTATTCTTCCGATCAGTAAGGTTGGATTCGGATTTGCTGCAGGCGGTAGTGAGTTTCATACAGAGGATCGTGCAAAGTCCAAATCAAACGATCCAAAACATGATCAAGCCGATGTAGCACTTCCTTTTGGTGGTGGTAGCGGCGGTGGTGTATCCATCACACCAATGGCCTTCCTGGTCGTAGGGACACATGGTGTACGTATCGTATCGCTGGATAACCAGACACATCTTGTTGAACGGGTTATCGATTCAATTCCGCAAGTTATGGAGAAGTATAAGACTATGACGGAGAATAAATCGAACGCGAAGTCGAGTGCGGATTCAACGACGAGTCCACCCGAACCAAGCGGATATATGCCTCCGAATTTCTCGAATTAACAAGAACACCGCTTCGCGGCAAAAGATCGCGGAGCGGTTTTTTTGTACCATGAGCTTCCATTTTTAAGGATACAGTTCTTTTGAATAGGACATACTCTGATGTGGATAAGCATATAGATGAGAAGACAAGGAACCTATAACACGGAGGGTGAAAATGAGAAAGGCCATAAGTTTACCGAAGATGATGATATTCTTCGTATTGTTCTGGGGAATTACGAGTGGCTCTGCTTGGGCGACAGGTAACCGGACAATAGAAACCGAAGTACGGACGAATGCAAAGGCAGCTGCGCTCATTGATGTCACGTCGGGGCGTATTTTATGGAGCAGTCATGGCGACGAATCCATGCGTATTGCAAGTTTAACGAAAATTATGACAGCGATCGTTGCGATTGAACATGGACGATTGTCTGATAAGGTTGAGGTCAGTAAACGCGCATCAGGCAAGGAAGGATCATCGATCTATTTGAGAATCGGTGAGGAAATGTCCCTAGAGAACATGTTGTACGGGCTCATGCTTCGTTCAGGAAATGATGCAGCCACAGCGATCGCCGAGCATATCGGTGGCTCTGAAGAAGGATTTGTACTGATGATGAACCAGAAGGCAGAAATGTTAGGGCTGCATAATAGCCACTTCATGAATCCGCATGGTTTGGATGCGGAGGGTCATTATTCATCTGCGAATGACTTAGCTGTATTAACGGCATATGCGCTTAAAAATCCGATCTTCCGTGATATTGTAAAGACGAAGGTGAAAAAAGCGCCAAATCCGAATGACAATTGGGATTATAGCTGGCTGAATAAGAACAAGATGCTGCAAATGTATGAGGGTGCGGATGGTGTGAAAACAGGGTATACCAAAAAAGCGCTTCGCTGCTTGGTCAGCTCTGCTACCCGCCAAGGACAACAGCTTGTTGCTGTAACACTGAATGATGGTACGGACTGGGTTGACCATAAGCATATGCTCGATTATGGGTTTCAACACTTTCCGCTCAAGGATATTTATCAGAAAGGACAAGGGGTACAGAATTACCCTTATCAAATTGGAAAGTCATTCTCCTATCCTTTTGCAGAAGGGGAACTGGAACAACTTCGGACGAAGCTCGTAGTAACGGTCCGCTCATCGATGGATTACACCCTTGGGGAACGCGGCAAACTGTATGTATTGTTAGGTGATAAACAATTAGGGGTCATTCCACTATATGAGAAGGACAGTACGCTGTTAATGACGAAGGATCGATCTGTGTTCGCGAATGAGCAAGTGAATGCAGCCTATGCAAGCCGTTCATCCCATCAAGCTCGGGGAAGCTTGATTGATGTTGCGAGAGCGGTGTTCAACGCATTGTTCACAGCGTTCGATTGACGGATAGGGGGAGAGGAAAACGTGGTCAATTTCATTTGGTTATTTTTTATATTGGTTGGATTTATAGTTGCCGTACTGCAGGGCCGAGTGGATGATGTGACTAAGGCGCTGTTTACGGGGGCTGAGACCGGTGTAACGGTTTGTTTTGGACTCATTAGTATTCTCGTCTTCTGGCTCGGTATCATGCGCATCGCGGAAGATGCAGGGTTACTGCAGAAGATTGCGAAGTTGTTAGGTCCTATTGTCCGGTTTCTGTTTCCTGATGTCCCGAAGAACCATCCAGCGCTCGGGTATATCATGTCGAATATGAGTGCCAACTTGCTCGGGCTCGGTAATGCGGCGACGCCGATGGGGATCAAAGCGATGCAGGAGCTTCAGAAATTGAATCCGGACAAGGATGCTGCTTCGCCAGCGATGTGTACATTACTTGCCATGAATACGTCAAGTATTACCTTAATTCCGACGACCTTAATCGCGATTCGATTGAAATTCGAGTCTTCGAACCCCGCAGAGATTGTCGGTACAACATTGATTGCCACGATGATTGCGACTTGTGCCGCGATGTTAATTGATCGTTGGTACAGGCATCGATATTATAAATCTAGACCGATCCCACCGCTGCCGAAGACGCCACCACCACCGAATCGGTCTGCCCCGACATCGACGACATGAAAGGGTGATCTGACATGTATTCGATTATTTCAACGATTTCAACGTGGGCCATTCCTGCCATTATTGTGTTTATCCCATTATACGCGTTTTTTCGTAAGGTACCGGTCTATGAGACCTTCGTAGACGGTGCGAAAGATGGATTCGATACAGCGATTCAGATTATTCCGCATTTGGTCGGGATGATGGTGGCAATCAGTGTATTTAGAGCCTCAGGTGCCATGGATTTGATGGTCGGATTCGTCCGTCCCTTATTCGATGCGATCGGTATACCGAGCGAGGTGCTTCCGCTTGGAGTACTTCGACCGATTACAGGTGCGGGCTCTCTCGCTTTTACGACGGATCTTATTCAACAATTCGGACCAGATTCTTTAATTGGGCGTATGGCTTCGACGATCCAAGGAAGCACGGATACGACGATCTATGTCCTTACCGTTTATTTTGGTGCGGTGGGCATTAAGAAAGGACGGTACGCTCTTAAAGTTGGTTTGCTGTCCGATCTAATCGGTTTCGTTGCAGCAATAGTGGTCTGTTTCTTGGTGTTCGCATAGAGCATCAAGAGACTGGACACCAACAGATCATATCAACCATATACTGTAGCAGTTCTACTTCGCGTAACGCGAGAAAAGAGGCGGACTGTATGCAGATTCAAGGATTTATTATTCATCATTCCGTTTGCCCCTCGATTAATGGCAAAGGGTTTGATTTTTTTATTTGTGCGGATGCCACAATTATTCCTGCTACCACCCCCATGGATGAGGAATACATCCATATTTGTTTTGAGGGTGATTATTCCAAGATCGTTGATCTGGCTCCTGCCCATCAGGAGCAGCTTTTTGTTGCCCAGAAACTCCTGGTCACACTTGCTTCATTGTATCAGATTGATCCCAATCAGCTCTTTTCGCATACCGAATTATGCCCCGGATCCATTTTCCCATGGAATGAACTTGTGATTTCGGAGCAGGATAGGTATCATTAGATCGAGGTGAAGGATAAAGCATGGAAAGATTACAGAAAATTTTGGCAGCTGCCGGGGTTGCATCTCGTCGTAAATGCGAAGAATTAATCCTAGAGGGCAAAGTAGAAGTGAATGGCGAGACGGTAAACACACTTGGGGTCAAGGCTGATCCAACGCAAGATGTGATTACTGTGAATGGACGAGCTATTCAATCCGAGAGTAAAGTGTATTTAATGATGAATAAGCCGAAGGGTGTCATTACGAGCGCTACCGATCCGAAAGGACGCAAAGTTGTTACGGATTACGTGACGGGGATCAAAGAGCGGGTATACCCTGTAGGCCGTCTTGATTATGATACGGAAGGTTTGTTATTGCTGACCAACGATGGAGAGTTCGCGAATCTGCTCACCCATCCGAAGCATCATGTACCTAAGACTTATCTCGCAACGGTTGAAGGCATTCCTCATGGCGATAAACTCGAGAAGCTTAAGGAAGGCATTATGCTGGAAGATGGCATGACAGCGCCGGCCGAGCTGGAGTATCAGGATATCAATGTTGAAGAGAAGCAGGCGACGATTCGGATTACGATCTACGAGGGTCGGAACCGTCAGGTTCGCCGGATGTTCGAAGCGATCTCTCATAAAGTCATCAGGCTCAAGCGGATCAAATTCGGTGATTTGTCGCTGATGAATTTGAAGCGCGGTAGAACGCGCCCGTTAACGCCGAATGAAATCAATGAATTGAAGCAATTAGCCTTATCGAAAAAGAATAAAGAACGCCGGAAGTAATCGATCTCGTACACATAAATTTCAAAATTCCCCAGATGTCGATAACCGAATTTTAGCTATAATGTTCATAGGATATCTAATTAATACATCGCAAGGTGTGATGTACATCATTGAAGGGGACGTCAGATGAAGAATTCGAGAAGAATCGTACAGATTGTTATTTTGCTTGGCGTTTTCATATTGGGTGGTTATGCTATCGGGTCTGCCGTATTCAAATCGGATGATAAACCTGGACGTGGCAGTGAACCGCCCGCTTTTTCTTTAGTTGGTCTGGATGGCAAAGTACATAAGCTGGATGAGTACACAGGGAAAGGCCTTGTCATCAATTTCTGGGGCTCTTGGTGTGAACCGTGCGTCAAAGAAATGCCGCTGCTCGAGAAAACGTGGAAAGCTATGAAAGATAAGAACGTTGAGATTATCGGTGTAAATGTTGGTGAAGATGAGCTCACGGTCAAAAATTTCGTTGGGCAATTCGGTGTAGATTTTCCGATCCTATTAGATAAGGATAAGCTCGCTACGAAGAAATATGCGATCGGTCCAATGCCGACGACGTATTTTGTAAACAGCAAAGGGAAGATCACGGATATCTATGTCGGGATGCTGGACGAAGACACGCTTGAAGAGCGACTGAAACAGTTAAACTAAGAGGTAATTCCAATTTTTGAACTCTGGATTTAACTGTTTCTTTGGCATGTTTTGAAAGGGTGTACATCATTAGTTCGAGTTATGGATCAGTAGGAGGTCTTCACAGTGTTTCAAAATACGAAATGTGAGTGCGGGCATCAGAATCATGTTGGCACGGTGCTCTGCGAATATTGCGGTAAACCGCTGAATGATGCGGAGGATGCGAATGAACCGCTGGAAATGCGATATGACGGCGTCGCACGGAAATCTCAGAAAGCTAACCCGTCGCTTATCGACAAGGTTTGGAATTTCTTCTCATCGGTTAAGATTGCGGTCTATTTAATTATTACTACGCTGCTTGGTGCGACGCTCGGAACGATTTTCCCTCAAGAGAGCACCTTCATTAATGGGGATCCGTCGACGTATTACGAGAAAACCTACGGGACGATCGGGAAAATATATTACACGCTCGGTCTATCACATACGTATACGTCCTGGTGGTTTGTTACGTTGCTGGTAATGATTGGGACTTCACTTGTGATCTGTAGTCTGGATCGCGTTCTACCACTTTATCGTGCACTTAGCAAGCAGCAGATTCGCAAACATATGCGATTCTTAACGAGACAGAAGGTCGTCTATCAACAAGAGATCGCACTAACAGGGTCCGCTGAGGAATGGGTTGCACAGGCGGTGAAGCCGCTTCGCAGAAGACACTATCGCGTACATACAGACGGCTCTGCGCTGCTCGCAGAGAAGTATCGTTTTAGCCGTTGGGGTCCTTATATCAATCATATTGGACTGATTATTTTCTTATTAGCGGTGCTTGCACGAGGAATTCCAGGCTGGTATATGGATCAATATATCGCTTTTCCAGAAGGGGAAGTGAAGCGGATTCCGGATACGAACTATTATCTGAAGAATGAGAAATTCACGGTCAAGTATTATAAGGATTCCGAACTTCCGAAAGAAATGCAGGGCGAGAATCGGTTGATCGCCGAATTGTATGAGACGAATGCAGTGCTCTACGAATGTGTGGAGCAATGTGACGATCCGTCGAAGAAGCCGGTGCTTAAGGAAGTGACTCGTCATAATATCGAAGTGAATAAACCGCTGGATTACAATGGGTTTATGGCGTATCAGACGGATTATGATCCGACACTGCGCCTGCGATCGGTCAAACCGGAATTCCGCAATAAAGAGACCGGTGAGGTCTATGGCGAATTCCAATTGGAAATGCGTGACTCCGCGCTGTCCTATGACGTGGGGCCATATCATTTGGAGCTGAAAGAGAAATATCTCGATTTCGGATTAAATGAGGAAGGACAACCAGTGACCAAATCGCAGGAACCAAATGCGCCAGCCTTCTTGTTCCTCATTACTGGACCTGATCTCGCGAAGGAAGGTGAATTGTATTTCTATTTCCCGCTTCAGATTGACAAGGAACGGTTCGATCAAGAGGCTCTCAATGCCAAGTTAAGCGGAGACTTCGCGAAGAAATTCGAGATCAAAGTCAATGGTATGAAAAATGTTGGACTAAGCACGACGTCGTTCTTAACGATCCGCGTGGATAGTGCGATGCCTTTTATTTGGGTGGGTGCTGCGATCTCTATGCTCGGTCTCGTGATGGGCTTCTACTGGAATCATCGTAGAATTTGGCTGCGTTTTGACGGGAAGCAGTTAACACTCGGAGGACATACGAATAAGAACTGGTATGGCATGCGAAGCGATGTGGCGAATTTGCTGAAGCAAATGAATATCGAAGTGGATGCAAAATCGCTAGATAACGGAGGGGAAAATCGATGAAATCTTTATTAGACTTTAGTGGTGATGC
This sequence comes from Paenibacillus terrigena DSM 21567, assembly GCF_000374845.1. Classification (GTDB taxonomy): domain Bacteria; phylum Bacillota; class Bacilli; order Paenibacillales; family Paenibacillaceae; genus Paenibacillus_K; species Paenibacillus_K terrigena. The sequence continues at coordinate 338,145 of NZ_KB895413.1, forward strand.
TTTTTTAGCGGCATTTTTCTTATATTGCTTGGCCTTCGTATTCTACGTGATTGCAATCTCCGGGAAGATGTGGAAGAAATCCGACCCGGCAGCACATTTGAAGCGCTGGAAAGTGATATCGTTTACAACTTCAACGCTTGGTACGATCGCGCAAATTACATATTTCTTTACGCGTTGGATTGGCGGAGGCCATATTCCGACCAGTAACATGTATGAATTCATGTCATTTCTCTCCATGATGATCATGGTTGCATTTACGATTGTGTATTTAATTTACAGAACTGCGGTATTAGGCGTGTTCGCAGTACCTGTTGCGATTATCGTCATGGCTTATGCGTCGGTGTTCCCGCAAGAAGTACAGCCGTTAATTCCAGCGCTCAATAGTATCTGGCTCAAAATTCACGTGACGACAGCTGCAACGGGGGAAGCTTTCTTCGCGGTTGGTTTTGCTGCAGGACTGATGTATCTTCTACGTACAGTTGACTTTGCTTCGAAGACCAAAAAAGCGGTTAGAGCGCAGCGCTGGGTAGAGATCACATTGTTGTCAGTACTCATTATTATAGGTTTTATCGCCTCTGTATTTACGTTCAGAGCGATGGGTTATGAAGCTGTCTTCAAACAAACGATTGTAACAGTTGACAGCCAGCAGCAGGAAAGTAGTAAAATAGAAGAGGTCAAATACAAGCTGCCTGCCATTGTAGCCCCTTATGATAGCGAAACCGTGAAATTCGACTCCTTCCTGGGGATGAGCAAACCTCTATTCGAAGCTCCATCTTGGATGAATGGAGCAAATGCGGGACGGAAGCTTAACACAGTCGTTTGGGCCGTAATCTCAGGTCTCATCCTCTATGGTCTGCTGCGACTTATTGTACGCAAATCGCTTGGTGCAGCGATTCATCCTGCGATGGACGGCATTGATCCGGAAGATTTGGATGAGATCAGCTACCGTGCCATTGCGATTGGATTCCCGCTCTTTACCTTAGGAGCACTTATCTTCGCTATGATCTGGGCGCAAATCGCTTGGTCGCGCTTCTGGGGATGGGATCCGAAGGAAGTATGGGCGCTTATTACTTGGTTGTTCTACAGTGCATATTTACATTTGCGTTTATCGCGCGGCTGGCAAGGAACGAAATCATCATGGCTTGCCGTCATAGGTTTCTTAGTCGTCATGTTCACACTTGTCGGCGTCAATCTTGTTATTGCTGGTTTACATTCTTACGCAGGAGTATAGAGGGGATAGGTCGAATATACTCCAATGCAGATAAATAGAGTTCTACATAAATTGTTGGAGGAGTGCCTACATGACGGATCAATTGAATCGGATTTTGGTAGTCGATGATGAAGAGCGGATTCGCCGCTTGTTGAAGATGTATCTGGAGAAGGAAGGTTATATTATCGAGGAAGCCGAGGATGGCGAGACGGCATTGCAGAAATCGCTCGACTCTGACTTTGATCTTATCTTGCTCGATGTTATGCTCCCAGGGATCGATGGGGTAGAGGTGTGCACACGTCTGCGTCAATCCAAAGCGACTCCGGTCATCATGTTAACTGCTAAAGGAGAAGAAATTAACCGTGTGCAGGGGTTTGAAGTGGGGGCAGATGATTATGTCGTCAAGCCTTTCAGCCCGCGAGAGGTCATCTATCGTGTGAAGGCCATTCTGCGCCGTTCTTCCGCAACTGCATTCTTATCGAAAGAAGCGAATTCAAGCAACAATATCGTATTCCCGCATTTGCTCATTGAGCATGATGCGCATCGTGTAACGGCAGGCGGACAAGAGGTCGGCCTTACACCGAAAGAATATGAGCTTCTGCATTACTTGGCGGTTTCCCCGGATAAGGTATTCTCACGGGAAGAGCTGCTTAAGGATGTATGGAATTATGAGTTCTTCGGCGACTTACGGACAGTGGATACCCATGTCAAACGGTTGCGTGAGAAATTGAATAAAGTCTCTCCTGAATCTGCAGCAATGATTACAACAGTCTGGGGCGTCGGTTACAAGCTTGAGGTGCCGAAATAACGTGATGTTGTGGAAAAGTGTCGTAGGTAAGCTATGGATGACCATCATTGGTCTTGTTGCACTGATTCTTATGATTTTGGGTGTCTTTCTGTTACCTTATATCGATGTGTATCACTTTAAGAATTCCTATGATGTTAAGCGGCTATTTATTTTTACAGGGATCGTCGGGTTTTCACTCACGACGGTCTTTGCTTTTTTCTTGTTCTATAAAATTACGCAGCCTCTACGGATGCTTAAGAAAGCTGCGGATCGGATTCGAAAAGGTGAGTATAACACCGATGGTCTGAATATCCGTTCTACCGATGAAATCGGGGAGCTGGCACATACGTTCAGTCATATGGCGAAAGAAATGCAAGTCACCATCCAGGACTTGAACCATGAGAAGGAGCATTTGTCGAGCATTCTACGGAGTATGACTGATGCAGTTATTACCTTCGATGCCGAAGGCAAAGTCGTATTAGCAAATCCGAGGGGCGAAGATATTCTTCGCGCTTGGAACGACTTATCTTGGGATGGAGACATGGCTGAACGGGAAGTTGATTCATTCCATATTCCTGAACCGTTGTTAGCCTTATTCCAAGCCGTACTTGAGACGCGTAGTGATCTGACCGACAAGCTCCATGTGCAGCAAGGCGTGTTCTCCGTTGTTATGGCGCCACTTCATTCGCAGGAAAGTGTTCGTGGAGCCGTTGCTGTGCTCCGTGATGTAACAGAGGAAGTGAAGCTTGAGAAGTTACGTAAAGATTTCGTGGCGAATGTCTCTCACGAGATTCGTACACCGCTCTCTATGCTTCAAGGCTATAGTGAGGCATTGATGGATGACATTGCTGCATCGCCGGAGGAGCGCCAAGAGCTGGTCCAAGTGATTCACGATGAGTCGCTGCGGATGGGAAGACTGGTGAAGGATCTACTCGATCTAGCGCGTATGGAAGCAGGACATATCGAGATGCAGCACGAGAGCGTCCAAGTGGATCAATTGATCCAGCGCGTATACCGCAAGTTCGCGGTACTCGCGAAGGAGCGTGACATCCATTTGCTGCTTGAAGCGCCATCGGAGCCGATGATCTTGGAAGCTGCTGACGAGGATCGATTAGAGCAGGTGCTGACGAACTTACTAGACAATGCATTTCGTCATACGAATGCAGGGCTTCAGATACTTCTTTCCGCGGGTTATACGGAGACGTCGAAGGGCAGAATGTTGGTGCTTAAGATAGCTGACCAGGGACAAGGGATTCCTTCGGAGGATGTGCCGTTTATATTCGAGCGTTTCTATAAGGCTGACAAGGCTCGTACGCGCGGAGCGAACGGGGGAACAGGGCTTGGACTTGCAATTGTCAAAAATATCGTGGATGCACATCGTGCTACGATTGCGGTTCAGAGCACCGTTGGTCAAGGCACGACATTCACAATTACGTTTCCTGTCGAAATCTAATTTGAAATGACAAACACTCTCGTTATGAGGGTGTTTTTTGTGTTTTTTGGTGAAGGAGGCAATAAAATCTTGTTGTTCGTGGAACATCGCGATAATAAGAAATGCCCTCCGACACCAGGGAGTGGTGCGTGGAGGGCATTGTATTAAGAACCTATTTCATTAGAGTGTAATTTCTTTGGCTTTCAGAATGCCGTCAATTTGAAGCAATTGTCCGATCACGTCTTTTGGTAATCTGCGATCAACAGACAGCGCCATAATTGCATTACCGCCAGCCTCAGAACGACCTACTTGCATGGTTGCGATGTTGACATCGTTATTTCCTAAGGTTGTACCAACGCTGCCGATCATACCCGGTTTATCGGTGTGAGAAATCAGGATGAGCGTTCCTTCAGGAGCAACGTCTACGGTAAAGCGGTCAATTTGAACAATGCGCTCACCATAACCGTTCAGTAACGTTCCGGCAACGAGACGTTCTTCCGTAGAAGACTTCAACGTAACTTGAAGCAGGTTCGTAAAGCCTTTTGTTGCTGCAGACTTCTGCACCACGACGTTTACATCACGGACTTTGGCAAGATGCATGGAGTTGATGATATTCACATCCGAACCGAGATGGAAAGATAGTACACCTTTAATAATATGACGTGTGATTGGTTGTGTATCGAAATCTGCCAAATCGCCGGAGTATTTCACGTGAATTTCTTGTACTGGACCATGGATCATTTGAGCAACGAATACGCCTAGCTGTTCACCAAGCTTGAAGTAAGGCTGCAACTTATTGAGCACGTTCGCAGGAACTTGCGGCATATTTACGGCGTTCTTGTACGGCTCATTGCGTAGAATATGGAGTACTTGCTCCGATACATCGATGGCCACGTTCTCTTGCGCTTCGATTGTCGATGCACCCAAATGCGGCGTAACAACGATTTTCGGATGCTTCAAGAATGGATGATCAGCACGAGGAGGTTCTTCCTCGAATACGTCGAATGCGGCACCAGCGACAATTCCTTGATCGATCGCTTCAACGAGTGCGAGTTCGTCAACTACGCCGCCACGAGCACAGTTGATGATACGCATTCCTTTTTTCATAACCTCAAATTGAGGTCCCGAGATCATATGGCGTGTCTCTGGTGTCAATGGTGTATGCACCGTCATGAAGTCTGCATAACGGATGATGTCATCCACTGTTGCAAGAGTCACTTGTAATTTCTCTGCACGCTCTTCCGTGAGGAACGGATCGTAAGCGAGGATCTCCATCCCGAAGGCTTTAGCGCGTTTGGCAACTTCACTACCGATGCGACCCATTCCAAGGACGCCGAGTGTCTTGTTACGAAGCTCAACGCCGAGGAAGGACTTACGGTCCCATTCGCCTTGAACAGTCTTCATGTAAGCTTGCGGAATATGGCGGGACAAAGCCATCATCATCGCGAAAGTGTGTTCACAAGTTGTAATCGTGTTGCCGTCTGGTGCATTGATGACGATAATTCCTTGTTTGGTTGCTGCTTCGAGGTCGATATTATCGACGCCGACGCCTGCGCGACCAACCACTTTTAAATTTTTGCCTGCTTCCATAATGCGAGCAGTGACCCGAGTTTGGCTGCGAACAAGTAGGGCGTCATATTCCCCAATAATCGCGACGAGCTCATCTTCGCTGAGTCCTGTCTTCTTCTCAACCGAAATGTCGGCGGCGTCAACCAATTGCTGAATACCCATGTCACTGATCGGATCCGATACTAATACTTTGTACATTGTGTAAACCTCCCTTTATTGGTTAAAAAAAATAAAAACTCTCAATCCGCATACTACTACCGTAGTAAGGGACGAGAGTTCAATTCGTGGTGCCACCCTAATTCGCTGCTAAACCATCTAGCAACCTCAATCGGTCCAAAGACCATGAACGATAACGGATTCTGCCGACTGCACCTACTTCGATTCAATGCAATAACTCAGGACTGCTGAACTGACTGTTGCATACCGCCGATTTCCACCAACCATCGGCTCTCTGTAGGCTGCCCTAGCGTTCGTTCCATCAATGCTTTTCACAATTTATTTCCAATAATGTATCATCGGAACTGAATAGTGTCAATAGGAACTTGCCGAACTGTGATGTTTGTCACACAATCTTCGATATTGGTAATGATATGCCATGTGAAGCCTTGATTCGAAGCGAACTTGAATAGTGATTCCTAGGTTTGTTATGATGCTATTACTGTGTTTCCCACTTATTCGTAGAAGAATGGGAGCTGTGGCAGCAATTCATCTTTATAGTACCGGTTTTTATTTTTCTTAAACTCATTGGCTTTTATCGCATCGGTACGAAGTAGTAAATCGACGAATTGATGAATGTATTGGACGTTCAACTCGCCACTTTGTCCATTTTGAATCATTTGATCGATTTTCGTCGTAATATCTTGTGGGTAGTAAGGTTGATACATATTCTTCTCTAGCAGTATATTGGTGATGAGAAGATTCTTGACCGCAATCGGATAACTCTTCCACTCTGTAATCGAGACTTTCGGCTGGAATACAACTTGCTTAGGAATTTCCGAATTCATGGTAGAACTCCATTTTAATATGGCAAAATACATTTGTTCTTGGGCTCGTAAGGTGTAATTCATAGCGCTTTTGATATATTCGTCCTTCGCGAGTTGCTCTACTACAAGTGACCCGGGTATGGAGTTCGCCTTGCTAATGTATTTTGATGTACCCGTACTGAATAATTTTAATGATTTGAGATAGTTGGTCTGGGCATCTTGAAGTAATGGAGAAGTGCCATTGATCGCGCTTTGATTCGCTTGTTTATATTGTTCGTCGGCAAGTTTGCCAAGTGCGCGAACGATCGAGGCATTATCCGTTGTTGGATCGCCTGCATTTAATTGGTCCATGTCCTCGAACCACGTATTCTGAAATTCTCGATACGGCAGTAGAACTGTGTGATAGAATGATACTAGATCTTGCTGCGGATACGTTCCGACTCGCTTTATTTGCTTGGTGGCAGCCGTCTTCGCGTCAAATGTGGCTTCCGTCCGATCGGTCCCAACTTTCAAGCCATAAAAGAAGGATCCAACCGCACAAATGAGCATGAAGATGAATCCGAGACTGAAAAAGAGATAAATTCTAGAGGGTCTTTTTTCCATGTGAAGCGCTCCTTCGATTACTTTGAGTTTAATTAGAATACAATACTTAGAACAGGCAGGACAATGATGAAAAAAATCAACTTTAAACGCTTCAAGCTCAGACAAGTGACGGTGAATGATCTCAATGACCGCTTATTATTGATTAATTTGTATATCACGCAAGCTCTTACTCTTATTATCGGTATTATATGGCTCATTTTTCAGAGAAGAAATCCGTTATCTCTATTATCATGGCCAGAGGGCATCGAATTTCTATATTGGGGTGTCGGTCTCTCTGTTCTTGTCTTGGCTGCAGATCTTCTGGCGGGGCGATTTGTCCCGGAGGAGGCCATGAATGATGGCGGGATTAATGACATGCTCTTCAAGAAGCGGCCGCTCTGGCATATTTTCATCATTGCGGCGGTCGTATCGATCTGTGAAGAATTGTTATTTCGTGGTGCGATTCAGCATACCTTAGGTCCTTATTGGACGAGTATTCTATTCGCTGTGATACATGTACGTTACTTGAGACATTGGATTCCGACAGGGCTCGTGTTCGCGATCAGTTACGGAATGGGGTACATTTACATCCAAGCAGGGACCTTATGGGCACCCATCATCACACATTTCATCGTCGATTTCGTATTAGGACTGATCATTCGTTACCGGAGGGATTCATGATTCATGAGCAAGCAGTTAAGTCGAATTGAAAAGTACGGGCGTCGTAGTGCGCGCAAAGATAATAGTGGGCGGAAAAAAACAAAAACAGAGCGTCCGTTAGATTCGGAACAATCCGCAGAAGTTGGATCGAGACGGGAACTTCATCCCTCGTATCGCGGGAGACTAACGCGGCTCTTCTATCACTCGCTTATCGTACTTTTTATTCTATTGTTAATTGGTTTACTATATTGGGGACGCAAGATGATGGCATAATCAAGAGCGAGGGGAAGAAGTTATTGTGTTCTGGGTAATCATTGCGATATTCATCTTATTGATCGTGTTCGTTCTGATTCGAATGATTTATGAAGCAACACATACGGTGATTCAACAGGAACATATTGCGCTGTCCGAACTACCGGAACATTGGACCGATACGACGTTCATGTTCATCAGCGATATTCATCGACGTAAAATCTCGGAGGAATGGGTAGAAGCTTTGATTGTGAAGCATCCACAGATTGAACTGGTGCTGATCGGAGGCGATTTGACCGAGCGTGGGGTGCCGCTTGAACGAGTGAGGCATAATATGCAGTTACTACGGAAGATCGCACCTATGTATGCAGTGCATGGCAATCATGATTACAATGCCGATTACAGACAATTGGATATTGTGCTTCGGGAGTGCGGCGTTCAAGTGCTTGATAATGAGGCGATATGGCTGGAAAAAGAAGATCAAGGTGTGTGGCTCGTCGGTTTAGATGATCTGCTCACGGATCGGGCGAATTTGAGGCTAGCTTTTGCTGAGCCGAGATTACAGCCAGCCTTTACGATCATGCTCGTTCATGATCCCGGCATCATTCAGCAATTGCATGACGAACCGATTCATCTGATACTGGCGGGTCATACGCATGGAGGACAATTTCGTTTGCCTGGGATCGGCCCACTTGTAACACATGGGATATACCGTCAATATTCGTGTGGATTATATACACTAGACAGAATTATTCGTAAGGGAAGCGACAAGCTTATCCAGGTTTTCATTAGCAGAGGGTTTGGTACATCCCATCTTCCACTTCGTTTATTTTGTCCTGCAGAGGTCCATATCATTACGCTCCACCAAGAAGAAAAGCAATCCAAAACACCTTAATTAGAGGTTCTGGATTGCTTTTTTTATTTCATGACCTTCTCGAAATCAATGGCTAGCGGGTTGACGAACGTGTACCCTTTGTCTTCTAGTTTGGTCAGTAATTCATCCAAGGCTTCAACGGTCCAAGGCAATTCGTGCATCAGAATGTTGCTGCCAGGATGGAGCTGCTCCAATACATTTTTAATTACCGCATCAGGTTTGTTTTTGTTCTTCGAATCCCAATCGAGGGATCCATTCGACCATGTCATGAACAACATCCCGTTGTCCTTGACAATTTTGCGTACCGTGTCGTTACCAATACCGAATGGGGGGCGGAAGAACTTCGGTGCTTCTCCGATCGTATCTTTTACAATTTTCTGTACATCTTCAATTTGTTTTTTGATATTGGCCTCGGATTCCTTCTTCAGATTAATGTGATCCCAGCTATGATTGCCGATGATTTGTTCCCGGTCGTGGATTAACTTTAACAGCTCCGGATGTGCTTTGACACGATATCCATTGACAAAAAATATAGCTTTGGCTTGATGTTTGTCCAAAGTATCAATCAGACTATTGATCATTTTCTCATCTTTTGGACCATCATCGAAGGTCAGCAGAACTACCTTCTTCTCAATCCCTTCCTGTGCAGGAACAATGTTATAGACTTTGTTCATAACGTAAGATTTGGCGATTGGGGCTTCTGTGCTTGCAGGCTCGTCAGTTGGCTTCTCTGATGATGGGGTTTGGGTATCGTTCGCAGGTGCTTGAGTTTCAGTACTGGCAATTGGCTGCACCGGAATTTTGTCTTGTTCAACACTTTTTTGGCCGCAAGCCGTGAGGCTGATGACGAGGGTGAGCAGAATGAACCATTTTGAGGTTGCAGGCTTCATGTTTGTTAGCTCCATTTCCTTATTTTAAACGGGATGAGTTTTAACTGAAGGGTCACAATATGTAATGATCTTATCATAAAGAGGAGGTTTTCGTCGTGAAAATGACAGCTTTTATGATTGGCGGTGTGCTTGGTGCGGCTGCAGCCGTATATATTAGCAATAACAAGCAGATGATGATGGCCAAAGCAGGTGATATGGGTCAATCCGTGAATGACTGGATGAGTAAAGCGAAGGATAAAGTAATTGAAGTGACGCTAAGCCCAGCGTTCGGGGATGCGACAGCTTCCTCAGCAACTTCAACAATGTCATCCTCAAGCCAAGCCCCAAGTAGCTCTGCATCGTCTACACCTTCTTCATCAGCCACTTCCAGCTTTGCATCCTCAACCATGTCTGATACCGAATTCGGTTCAGATCAGTCGTCAGGAGCAAGCGCAAGCAGCCATACTCAGCTGAAGGATCTGATTAATAAATCAGCTTCTGTCAAACGTGAAGTGGACGCCATTCTGAAAGAAAATAACACCTCCTTATAAGATGCACCAAGAAGATACGCTTATCAGCCTTAGTCAGGCGATAAGCGTATCTTCGGATTTATAAGAACAGTTTATTCGTGAGTAGCGTAAAATCATATAGGTTGAAAAAGAATCATGTTGCACATGAGAAATGTGTGATATGATTCTTTTTTTGTGCGTTTTTATTTTATCCTCGGTTCGAACTTACTAGTGCAAACGAGGAAATTTAGTGTTACCATGATATTTGAGGGCGTTTGTGAGCACACATTATATGTAATTTCATAAGCTGTTATAACCGATGCTTTCAATGGTATAATGGAAGATGCATTTAATGATTTCTATATTATCAGCATGATTGTTTAAGGAGGATCCTGTCATGAAAATAGAACGTCTAAGTACAAATAAGATACGGATTTTCCTTACGTTCGATGACTTGTCAGAGCGCGGAATCCAAAAAGAAGATATGTGGAGAGAAATCCCCAAAGTTCATGAATTATTCAGCGAAATGATGGATCAAGCCTATACAGAGCTAGGATTTGATCCAACAGGACCGTTGGCTGTTGAAGTGTTTGCACTGCCTGCACAAGGAATGGTGGTCATCGTGACCCGTGGAAAATATGATGTCCCTTCACTAGGTGTGAATTTAGAAGATGAGTTAGAAGAGGAAGTCTATGAGATGGAAGTAACCATGGAGCAAAGCGATACCATTATGTATGCATTCGCCGACTTCGAGCACCTCATCGATCTGGCCCATTTGATAGCGTCGCATGTCGAGGAGGAAGGAAAGTTATATTATTACAAAGATCGTTATATTCTACATCTAGAGCCCAAGGATTTAGAACAAAGCGCTTATAATGCGCTTATTGCTCTTCTCGCGGAATATGGAGAGGCGACTTCTGTGACCCCAGCGGTACTTGATGAATATGCCAAAGTCGTTATGCCTTCCAATGCGATTGGTACGATTTGCGCTCATTTCACACCGCTGCAATAATCTTACGAAGTCAGTTTTGCTTCGCAAAACTTGGTTTATGCTTACGAAGTCAAAGTTTTACTCTGTAAAACTAAGCTCATGCTTACGAAGTCAGTTTTGCTTCGCAAAACTTTTAGGAGGTCATATTCGGTGCCTTTGTTCTCAATTCTAACGGCAGCAATCGCGCCGGGTATCGCGTTGCTTGTATATTTTTATCTCAAAGATCGATATGACAGTGAACCGATCTCCATGGTGGTCAAAATATTTTTACTCGGATTTCTCATTGTACTGCCGATTATGGTGATCCAACATGGGATACAGCTGTGGTTAGGAAATAATCCTTACTTGTTCTCCTTCGGTATTTCTGCCGGGGTTGAGGAAGCTGTCAAATGGTTCGTGATCTATCATATTGTCTATAATCATACGGAATTCGATGAACCTTATGATGGTATCCTCTATACTGTCGCGGTCTCGCTCGGATTTGCAACCATAGAGAATTTACTGTATGCATGGTATAGCCATCCTTCGTTTGGTACCTTGCTCGTTCGCGCTTTGCTGCCTGTTTCTGGACATGCACTTTTTGGTGTCATGATGGGGTATTATTTCGGTAAAGCGAAATTCTCAGAAGGAAAACGCAAGAGACGGTACTTACTCTATGCGGTGGTCATCCCGCTCTTCTGGCATGGTGTGTATGACTACGTCTTACTCACCGTCAAAACGTATTGGATTTGGTACATCGTTCCTCTCATGGTGTATTTATGGTATCGCGGAATGATGAATGTGAGGAGCGCGAACTCTCGTTCTCCTTTTCGTCTATTAAAACGTGAAGAAATACAAGATTAAACGATTAAAATCCGGTTATACTTCATAATGAGGTGATCGGATGCGGGTCAAAGTTAGAATTCGGTGCAGGAACTGCGGAGAGAAATTTGTCCTCCGAGGGAAGAAAGAACGCGGCCGTATTGAAACAGGATTCAAACAATGTCTTTGTAATAATACCCAAGATTTTGAAATCGAAGAAGACCGTTATTAGGGCGATCGATCGGGAAATGCATAAAGCTTCCTTTTTTGAATCACACTAACGTCAGTTTGTGATGAGAAAGGAGCCGTTTGTACAATGTATAAGCGAATGAGTGCAGTGTTATTTCCGATTGTCGCCCTAATTTTGATTGCGACTGCTTACTGGGGATATCAACAGTACAAGCAGAAAAATGCGGTCATTTTAAAGGCGGAGAGCCAGTATCAGAGAGCGTTCCATGATCTCTCGTATCATGTTGAGAAATTACATAGCGAATTAGGTAATGCGCTCGCAGTAAATTCAGCTTCTCAAGGGATGCATCGTAAGAGTTTGGCTAATGTATGGAGAATTACAAGCGAGGCGCAGAGCGAGATCAATCAACTTCCATTGACACTGCTGCCTTTTAGTAAAACGGAAGATTTTCTGTCCCATATTTCGAACTTCTCGTACAAGGCTTCGATGCGTGATATGACCAAGGAGCCTTTGTCGAAGGATGAAATGAAAATGCTCAAGACACTCTATAGCAATTCGGAGCAGATTTCGAACGATCTTCAAAAGGTGCAGGCAACGGCACTGAAGAACAATCTGCGCTGGCTGGATGTGGAGCAAGTCATGGCGAGCAAGACTCAGAAGCTGGATAATTCCATCATCGATGGATTTAAAACCGTTGACAAAAAGGTCGGTAACTATCCTGAGATTAACTGGGGACCAGCCGTAGCGAGCGTGTATAGCAAACGTTCCGTTACGATGCTGTCAGGCCAGAATGCGACGAAGGAAGAGATTAAGAAGAAGGCATCCACGTTCCTCGGCGATCATAAGATTACGGATGTCAAAGTGGTTGAGAACGGGGCAAAGACAGAATACGCCTCTTACTCGGTTACAGGGAAACGCAAAGATACGCAAACGGTCGTTCATTTGGATTATACGAAGCGTGGCGGACATTTGATCAGTTATATGGATACACGAGACATTGGCGCGAAGAAGATTTCGAAGGATCAAGCGATGGAAGCAGCGCAGAAATTTTTGAATGAGCATAATTATCCGGAAATGGTGCCGGTAAGCTATGACGAATACGATAATATTGGCAGCACGATCTTTGCGCACAAGCAGCAAGGGATTATATTCTATCCAGAACGTATTACGGTACGTATTGCGCTGGACAATGGCGAAGTGACAGGGATTCAAGCGAGTGACTATGAATACAAGAAGCATGTATTTGATAAGAAAAATACGAAGCCGAAGCTAAGCGTCGAACAAGCGCGGAAATATTTGAACCCGGATCTCAAGGAGAGATTCAACCGCTTGGTGATGATTGAGAACGAGCTAGGAAAGCCGACCCTCTGCTATGAGTTTGTCGGCGATGTCAACAGCGCCACCTACCGGATCTATCTCAATGCGAATACAGGCATGGAAGAGAACATTGAAGAGCTTAAAGGGATGAAACAGAAAAATCCTGCTTCATAAAAAGATCCAACAGAGCCTTTCGACAATCCTGTCGAAGGGCTTTTGCTATTGACGCAATATGTTATAATATGGCTAGATTTTTGTATTCATTGATCGAGGGTTAGACGAGAAGAAATTTAGATATGGCAGGTGATTCGGTTGTTACCTCGAGTAAGTGATCTGGTTTATATTCAAGTGGCTTCAACAGATGAACAGGAAGCGAACCACGAATATAAGTCCCGCATTGTAGAAATGGATGAGACTAATCTATTCATTGAAATTCCGTTAGATGAGCGAACGGGGCGATATAAGCCGCTTCATCTAGGTGATGAGCTCTCTGTATATTTTCTTACGGAAGGCGGCGTTAAGAACTACTTCAATACTTATGTGTGTGGGACACGTCAGGATGTTGTCCGAATGGTTGCCATTAAGAAGCCGGAACTCGAATCCATTTCGAAGATTCAACGTCGTAATTTCTTGCGCGTAACAGCTGAATTAGAGCTTGCCGTGAAATTAATGGATCAAGTGCAGTTCATCGCGATTACGGAAGATGTGAGCGGGGGAGGTATATCGTTTCGCTGTGACGCGAAATGGAATGTGAAGCCGGGTCAGCAAATATCTTGTTGGTTATTGATTCCTTATCGTAACGGTGCGGTTGAACACGCACAGTTCACTGCTGAGGCCGTACGTGTCAAGCCACTCACGCATGACAAGCAGCTCGTGATGATGAAGTTTAGTGAAGTCAGCGAGACGGAACAGCAGAAGATCATTCGTTTTTGTTTTGAGAAACAATTTGATTATCGTAAAAAATAACAGGCATAATTCATACATAATTTGGAAACAATAGCCTCCAATTCGTGTTGGAGGGTGAATTAGATGCGTAGGAATAAAGATCAGCAAGCGGAACAATATGTGCAATTATTTATTCAATTTGCGAACCGTATTGAGAAGCATTTGAAAAGATGGCTGTGGATATGCTGCTGCCTGCTCATCGTGTGTCAAATTCTGCTTCGAATCCCTATGGTACGCGGGTTTATCTCAGGTGTCGATCGTTTGGAAGGGGTTCCGATTTCAAGCCAAAAAATACCGAACAAATCGCTTCCATAGCGGATTATTTTTTGCATCTCTCTTCTTTGTGTGGTATAATTTTCACGTCGCAGGCAACGCCTGCTTTTTTCTTGAAATTTAAGGATGAATGAAGTCGTTTCGACTTGAGGAACGTTTTGAGGAGGAGCAACCTGTTGTTGAATGCGCAGCAAGGTACACTAGACAAGATCAACATTGCAATTGATGGCCCTGCAGGAGCAGGGAAAAGTACGGTAGCTCGTCAGGTCGCGAAGAAGCTTTCTTATGTGTATGTTGACACAGGAGCGATGTACAGAGCTGTAACATGGTTTATGATGGGCCACGGCATTTCAGCAAGTGATACCGATCGTGTTCTTTGTGCCATGAAAGAGCTACATATTGAATTAATTCCCGGTGAACTGACACAACAGGTTATCGTGAATGGTGAAGATGTAACAAGCTATATTCGTACGAACGAGATTAGTCAGCATGCATCCAGTTATGCGAAGATTGGTCCGCTTCGATCCGTCCTCGTCGACATTCAGCGCCAGATGGCTGCGAGCAAAGGCGTTGTGATGGATGGCCGCGATATAGGTACACATGTGTTGCCACAAGCTGAACTGAAAATTTTCCTCACAGCAAGTGTTGAGGAGAGAGCTCAGAGGCGCTATCAAGAGATTAAAGATAGTCAACAGATTACGCTGGAGCAGCTCATGCATGATATTGCTGCACGTGATCGCCAAGATGAACAACGCGAAATTTCACCGCTCGTCTGTGCTGAAGATGCGATTTCATTGGACACAACCTCTATGAACATTGATGAAGTTGTGGATCAGATTATTGACTATTGCATAACCAAAACGGATGGAGCGAAGTAAATTATGTTGTATAATTTTTGTAGAGGCCTTTTACGCGGATTATATCGGTTATTATTCCGTCTCGAAGCGATTGGCATAGAACATGTGCCGTCTGAAGGTGGCGTATTGCTCTGCTCGAATCATGTGAGTCTATTCGATCCGCCAACGGTGGGGATATGTTTGGAGCGCAAAGTGCATTTCATGGCCAAGCAGGAATTGTTCAAGATTCCGTTACTCGGGAAATTAATTCATGAGCTAGGTGCGTTCCCAGTTAAGCGTGGTGGGGTGAGTAAAGAGTCGATCAAGATCTCACTCAATATCCTGCGTGATGGCAAAGTAATGGGGATATTCCCAGAGGGTTCCCGGCATTCTGAAGGTGAAGGGAAGAAAGGGGCTGCAAGCTTTGCACTTCGAAGCGGCGCCGCTGTCGTACCTGTAGCTATTATCGGGAGCTATCGGTTATTCGGTAAAGTGAAGGTGGTATACGGCAAGCCAATTGACGTTACTCCTTTCCAGGAAGATCCGAAGACTGCAGTGGATACACTTACAGATGAGATCATGAATCGAATTGATCAATTAAAGCATCAATATCGATGATTTCATGCATGATTTTTTATTTTGGAAAGATACTACATTTTAATGGTTTTGAACGCTGCCCACTGTGGCAGGTTTAAATAAATGGGGCTTTGAACTGAGGAGGTATAACGAATGTCGGAAGAAAATGTGCAAGTTGAAGCAGTTGAGAATCAAGCAGATCTCGACAACATCGTATCCATCAAAAAAGGGGACACGGTGAAAGGAACAATCGTTAAGATTGAGGATAACCAAGCCATTGTTAGCTTTGGATATAAATATGATGGTATTATCCCGATTCGTGAGTTGTCTTCTGTACAAGTTGACAATGCAGCGGATGCGGTACAAATTGGCCAAGAAGTGGAGTGTAGAGTTGTGACAATTGATGATCAAAACGAAAAAATGGTATTATCCAAGCGTCAAATCGATAGTGAGAACGCATGGGAGCAATTGCAAGCAAAACTTGCCAGCGGAGAAGTCTTCGAAGTTGTTGTAGCAGATGTCGTTAAAGGTGGCCTTGTTGCTGATGTAGGCACACGCGGATTCATTCCAGCATCGATGGTTGAGCGTCATTTCGTTGAAGATTTCAGCGATTACAAAGGTAAGACGCTTCGTGTGAAAGTTAAAGAATTGGATCGGGAGAACAACAAAGTGATCTTGTCTCAAAAAGACGTATTGGATCAAGAGTTCGAAGCGAACAAATCAAACATCATTGCAAACATTCAAGAGGGCCAAGAAATTGATGGTACAGTACAACGCTTGACGCAATTTGGCGCATTCGTTGATATCGGTGGCGTAGACGGTTTGGTTCACGTGTCAGAGCTTGCTTGGACGCATGTTGAGAAGCCTGCTGATGTGGTTCAAGAAGGTCAAAGCGTACGCGTTAAAGTATTGAAAGTAGATCCTGCGAACGGCAAAATTAGCCTTAGCATCAAAGCTGCTCAACCAGGTCCTTGGGATACAGCAGCTGGACAATTCAATATCGGCGATATCGTAACAGGAACAGTTAAACGTCTTGTGAACTTCGGTGCATTCGTAGAAATCGCTGCAGGCGTTGAAGGCCTTGTACACATTTCTCAAATCGCTCACCGTCATATTGGTACTCCGCATGAAGTATTGAAAGAAGGACAAAGCGTTCAAGTGAAAATCTTGGATCTGAACGTTGCTGAGAAACGTGTAAGCCTCAGCATCAAAGAAACAGAAGAAGCTCCTGCAGAAGCTCCTAAAGCTGAGAAACAACCAAGATCTTCGTCTAGAGCGCCTAGAGAAGAGATTAAATTGAACAACCCTAACGTATCGCTTAGCAACGAAGGCATGAGCTTCTCTCTTGCAGAGAAATTCGGCGACAAACTAAGCAAATTCAAAAACTAGAACAATTCATACGGGGGGAATGGAGAGATGCGTGTTTCGCGCAAAGTTGAGCATTTGCAGCATGCGCTGCAAACGGGTCAGAGCGGAAAACACGGACTTTCGGATATCCGGTTTGTGCATCAATGTCTGCCTGAGCAGTCTCTCTCTTCCGTGTCACTCGAATCGTACATCGGCGAGCTCAAATTGAGTTCGCCGATTGTTATTAATGCGATGACTGGAGGAGCACGTGAGACAGAGGCAATTAACCGTGATCTAGCAATAGCGGCGAGAGAGACAGGTATTGCCATGGCGGTCGGTTCGCAAATGTCTGCGATTAAGCATCCGGAAGTACGGTCTAGTTATACGATTGTTCGAGAGATGAACCCGAGTGGTCTGGTATTCGCTAATTTGGGAAGTGAGGCAACCGTTGAGCAAGCGAAAATGGCTGTCGATATGCTTCGTGCGAATGCCTTGCAAATTCATATCAATCCGATGCAAGAGCTCATTATGCCGGAAGGGGATCGGGATTTTCGAGGTGTCCTTGAACGCATTGCTCAAATTGTGCGCGCCATCGATGTTCCTGTCATCGTGAAGGAAGTCGGATTCGGAATGACCGTTGAAGCGGGCAAAAAGCTTCGAGATGTTGGGGTATCCGTGATCGATATCGGGGGATTTGGCGGAACGAATTTCGCTGCGATCGAGAACGCTCGGCGTGAGGAGTCGATAGGATGGCTGAATGACTGGGGAATTCCGACAAGTTGCGCTTTGTTGGAAATAGGACAGGCTATTCTACCGAACCGGATTATCGCTTCCGGAGGCATTAACAATGCACTTGATCTATGCAGAGCGCTGTCGATTGGAGCCGGAGCTGCAGGACTTGCAGGAACGTTCTTAAAGACATTGAACCAAGAAGGAATAGATGCGGTAATTCAGCAGATTACCAATCTCAATGATCAGCTATCACTCATCATGACCGGGCTTGGCGCATCAAGAATCTCCGATTTGTGGGATGTACCGATGATCATTGGTGGGGAAACGGCGCATTGGTGTTACGCACGAGGAATCGATATTAGGGCTTACGCCCAAAGGCAGGATCCTCGGTTAAAATAGACTCGATTGACAGATAATAGGAGCAGTTGAGGTGATCCTATTGAACGCTGGTACAATCGCGTTATTGGTGTATTTAATTGTTCTGATATTACTTAGCAGTGGTTGGAGAGAAGTATTTATTTCATCATTGTCCTATCGATCTTGTTTGTTGTTTATGATTCTTTTTCCCATTGCTGCGTTATTTACGATACCTATTCACTCTACCTTGACCTTGAATATGGGGGTGGTGGTTCTACTTGTAACAGCAGTATATTGCTTGGATAAGCTGGAACCATGGTATCGTAAAATCTATGTCATAACGGTTACCTTATTAATTGGCGTCGTATATGCGCTGTTCGGGCATTTCGTCATCTTGGATCCGATCTTTATCTGGGTGTCATCGCGATGGGATCCCGTTATCGTATCGGTGGCTTGCGTTCTTCTTGCGGTACAAACCATTGAAGAACAGCTAATCATTATCACGGTTGGTTTCTTGTTTGGTGATGCTATTATGCAAGGAATGACAGGTGGGGCAGGAATCACGTTGGGGACGGCTGCATGGTACGATCAATGGTGGATTTCAATCATAACAGCAAGATTATGTGCGTGGTCTTTGGAGAGCGTCATGCTGCTCGGTAAGAATACGGCTGGTTTTTTCTACGAACGGCTTAAGAGCTGGAAGAAATAAAAAAGACCCATCAAAGTGAAGAGAAGCTTTGCAGTTGATTCCGAATACTTTGGCGGGGATCAGAAAATTTAGTAGGAATTTAGCTTCATGATAACAGTGAAGCATTCGATATAGGAGGAAATGGATTATGTCTAGACCCGTAGTAGCCATCGTGGGACGTCCTAACGTTGGTAAATCGACGATTTTCAACCGAATTATCGGGGACCGTCTTGCAATCGTTGAAGATAAGCCTGGGATTACACGTGACCGTATTTACGGTACAGCGGAATGGAATGGTGTTCCGTTTAGTGTAATTGATACAGGTGGTATCGAAATCGATGGCGAGGATGTTATTTTGAAGTCGATTCGTGTACAAGCTGAGCTTGCGATCGAAGAGGCTGATGTGATTGTATTTATGTGTGAAGCGAAGAGTGGCCTTACGAATGCGGATGAAGAGGTAGCTCAACTATTGTTCCGCTCCGGTAAGCCGATTGTTTTGGCCGTTAATAAAGTCGATAATCTAAGCCGTATGGATGAGATTTATGAATTCTACAGCCTTGGCTTAGGAGATCCTGTTGCACTATCGGGTTCGCATGGAACCGGGCTTGGCGATTTGCTCGATGTCGTTGTAGAGCTTCTACCTGAGAAAGAAGAAGAAGTATATGAAGAGGATGTCATCCGCGTCGCATTGATTGGGCGTCCGAATGTCGGAAAATCATCGCTCGTGAATGCAATTCTAGGGGAAGAACGCGTTATCGTTAGTGATATTGCGGGGACTACTCGGGATGCGATTGATACACCATTTGAACGTGATGGACAGAAGTATGTTCTTATCGATACGGCAGGTATGCGTAAACGAGGTAAAGTCTACGAATCGACAGAGAAATACAGTGTCATGCGTGCGATTAAAGCCATTGAGCGAGCAGATGTTGTACTCGTCGTCATCAATGGGGAAGAAGGAATTATCGATCAAGATAAGCATATCGCAGGATATGCGCATGATGCGGGGAAAGCGTCTATCTTTGTCGTGAATAAGTGGGATGTTGTCGAGAAGGATGATAAGACCATGCAACAATTTACGCAAAAGATTCGCGATCATTTCCTATTCATGACGTATAGTCCGGTTGTCTACTTGTCCGCGCTGACGAAACAGCGCCTTCACAAGCTTCTGCCTGTTGTTCAGCATGTATCCGAGCAGCATGCACAGCGCATCCAGACGCATATTCTGAATGATATTGTCTCAGATGCGATTGCGATTAACCCTCCACCGACAGATAAGGGTCGCAGAATGCGGATTAATTACGTGACACAAGTGGCCGTGAAACCACCGACTATTGTCGTCTTCGTCAATGATCCTGAACTTATGCATTTCTCATATGAACGGTACCTTGAGAATAAGATTCGGGCTGCATTTACGTTCGAAGGCACACCGATTCGTATCTTTACACGGCGGAAGACCGATCAAGAATAGAGGATTAAAGGGAGGAGAACCGTGGTTCTAGCGATTATCTCAATCATTCTAAGTTATCTCATCGGTGCGATTAGCTTCAGTGTCGTCATTGCCAAATGGCTGAAAGGCATTGATATTCGCCAGCATGGTAGCGGCAACGCAGGTGCAACGAACACGTTACGAGTCCTTGGTAAAGGGCCGGGAATTTGTGTATTATTGCTGGACATGGCCAAAGGTGTCTTAGCAGTATGGCTAGGCAAGTGGATGGGCGATATTTCGGCCTGGGTTCCCGTTCTATGTGGTATTGCGGCGATTGTCGGACATAATTGGCCTATCTATTTTCGGTTCAAAGGCGGGAAAGGGATTGCGACGACGATTGGTGTCATGGCAACCCTTGCCTTCTTGCCATCCTTATTCGCGGGAATTACGGCGATTATTGTCATTGCTGTAACAAGGTATGTATCACTTGGTTCATTAATACTCTCCGCGGTATTGCCTATTCTACTCATTGTGATGAATCGTCCGTATGAAATATTATGGGCGAGCCTACTCTTGTGTGTATTCGCATTCGTCAGACACCGTTCGAATATCGTGAAGATTGTTCAGGGTAAAGAGAACAAGCTGGGTGCGAAGAAAGGGGAACGTCGCGTTGTCTAAAAAAGTAGCTGTCCTTGTAGCAGGAAGCTGGGGTACTGCACTAGCCAGCGTCCTTGCCAATAACGAGCATCATGTCATGTTGTGGTCGCGAAATGCCGATCAAGTGAACCAGATTAATGAACAGCATCGGAATGAACGTTATTTGCCCGGGGTTGATTTATCGCCTCGGATCGAAGCGACGACTTCGATGGAAGAAGCTGTTCGTGATGCGGAGGCTGTCTTGATTGTTGCTCCGTCATCTGCAATGAGAGCTGTGGCACGTGAGTTGAAGGCGTTTCTTCAGGCTGATACCTTGGTTATTCATGCGACAAAAGGCTTCGAGACGGAGACGCTGAAGCGTATGTCTACCGTGATCGCTGAAGAATTAGAATGCGATGCTTCAGATATTGTTGTTTTATCCGGGCCAAGCCATGCGGAAGAAGTCGTACGGTTGTGTCCGACAACAGTTGTCGTCGCGTCGGCAAATCTTCAAGCAGCTGAAGAAGCACAAGATTTATTCATTAACTCCTTTTTCCGCGTCTATACGAACCCGGATGTGCTAGGAGTCGAGTTATCGGGTGCGCTCAAGAATATCATAGCGCTCGGGGCAGGACTTTCAGATGGACTCGGCTATGGAGATAATGCGAAAGCAGCGCTGATAACTCGTGGATTAGCTGAGATTGCAAGATTGGGTCTAGAGATGGGTGCGAATCCGATGACCTTCGCAGGACTTGCTGGTGTCGGAGATCTTGTTGTGACATGTACAAGTCAACATAGTCGAAACTGGCGGGCAGGGTCGAAGATCGGGCAGGGCAAATCGATTGATACCGTGCTGCAGGAGATGGGTATGGTCGTCGAAGGCATTCGAACCACCAAAGCTGCTTACGCGTTAGCGCGTGAGTATCATGTGGATATGCCAATCACAGATCAACTCTATCAAGTGCTATTCGAGAATAAACCAAGCAAACAAGCTGTGGAAGCGCTCATGGGTCGTGTGCGAAGGCATGAGATTGAGGAAATAGCGAAGACACAGAAGGAAGATTGGCTTAGAAAATTGTAGGCTCTGTTCGTACGCCTACACCAAGCAGCTTTCCCCCTCATATGATGTGTAGAAGTTACGTCAGAGGAGGGGTACGATGGCCAAAAATGTGTCTAAGGATATATTAAATAAAGTGAAAGAGAAGACCGGTAAAAGTATAACCGAGAATCAAATTAAAAAATTAGCCAGCAATGTGAAACCTAGTACGATGCAAAGCGAATCCCAGCTGCGGGAACTCATTAAGCAAGTATCGAACATGGCTAAAATTCCAGTATCGGAAGCAACCGTCAATGACATCATTAAATCCGTAAAGAACAGCGGCGGCTTGAGCAATATGGAGTCTGTGATGAAGATGTTGATGAAGAAGTAGGTTCCGAAGAACAAAAGTGGACTCTGAGATTGGAAGAGTCATCTTTTGTTCTTTTTTTTTGAGTGCTATAATGTTGTGGGGCCTGTATGATATAAATAGTTGACAGCAGAGAAATGGGGGCTATTATGGGACAAGCAATACAGTTAATCGGTAAAAAAGTCACAAAATCAATCGAAGCAGAAGTTGGAAAGTCGATCCTCGACTTGGCGATCAAGCATGATGTGGACTGGGGTTTCTCCTGTACACGGGGTACTTGTGCACGCTGCCGGTGTTCTATTGAGACAGGTACAGAGTTCCTGGAGCCGCCGACGGATGCGGAACGGAATCGTCTGGATGACGAAGAGATCGAAGAGGGTTATCGACTCGGCTGCCAAGCGATCATTCGTGAGGTAGGCGCCATTACCGCCAAGAACAAAACATACTTCTAGTCATGAAGTTCACAAAGTGAGGCATAACCGATGCAGTGCGAAGTAACATTTGAACCGGAACATCGAAAAATACAAGTGAGACCTGGCATTTCCATATTAGATGCAGCACGACGCGCCAAAGTCGCCATTCGTACGCGATGTGACGGAAGGGCTTCTTGCCTAATGTGTAAAGTTGAAGTGCTGAATCAAGAAGGGCTAATGCCTCCGACGAAACAAGAAAAATTAAAACTGGGCTCGCTCGTCGAACGTGGTATTCGGCTTGGTTGTCAAGCGCGAGTTAGCGGTGATACGTCGGTTAACGTCCCGGAAGATCCGCTCAAAGCAGCGATTCGGAAGCAGCTTGCCCGTCAGAAACAGGAGGATGACTGGTTGTGATTGCAAGAGCACGTATCAAGTACATACGAACAGCCGGGATCATGGTGGTGCTCATCATGCTGGCCTTATCAACAACGGGATGTCTGTATCCCAAGGAACTCCGCGCGGAGAACCAGGTCTCTTATCGTGAGACGGTTTTGCTTGTGCAGAATGCAGTAGAGGCATATCAGAAAGAGAAAGGTATATTACCCATTATGACGAGCGGTACAGATGTTCCGAAGTTCGAGAAATATCGGATTAACTTCGAACCCCTGGTAGATGGGAAATATTTGAGCGATGTGCCGAATGCTTCTTACGAAAAGGGCGGTCCAGGTTACTTCATCATTATCAACGAGGAAACCAAGCCTGCAGTAAAATTGATGGATCTGACGGTCTACCAACATATGAATGATATTCAGAAGCTCGTCGATCAGTTCGCGAAAGCGCATCCAGATACCTTGCCGCTGGGGAATGAATTGTATCCAGATTTCTATCAAATCGATGCAAAGCAGCTAAACGGTAAAATGCCAGAGATCAAGAGCGTCTATTCCGGGGAAGCGGCACCAATCATGATCGACAAGAAGGGGAAAGTCTATGTCGATTATGCTGCAGATATTGTAACTGCAATCCAGAAGGCAGGGGGAAATGTGAATGCTAAGGTAGACGATTTACGTGAATATTTGGTCGAGGCGTCCTTCTATTCACCGGTAAAATCAACAGCATATCATTGGGTGAATGAGCAGCCCGTTCCTGTGCGAAGTAAAGAATAAATCATTGGAGAGGTGACCAATATGGGCGAGAGCAAACTTAAGAAAAATTCGTCAACATATAAGGGGAATAAGTCAAAGTCGAAACCGAACAACAAATTTTTTGGATGGTTTCTAGGGATTGTCGTTGTGTTACTAATTGGAGCATTAGCAGCCATTAATGCCCTCTCCCCATCCAAAGCGGATGAGCCGCCAGTCGAAGGCAAGAAGTATGAGATCTCGACTGTAGGGCAGCCGGTCTTAGGAAATAAAGATGCCAAAGTAGAAATTGTGGAGTTCGGTGACTTCAAGTGTCCATCCTGCCGACAGTTCGAAACGGATGTGTTCCCGAAACTGAAAGAGCAATATATCGATACGGGTAAAGCGAAAATAAGCTTTATCAATTTCTCTTTCATGAGTGAAACATTTAAGCTGTCAGATAACGATTCGAAGCGTGCTTCACTGTTCGGTGAAGCGGTATATAAACAGAACCCAGAGGCATTCTGGACGTACTACCAACATCTATACGAGCAGCAAGGTGATGAACGTGAAATATGGGCAACAGAAGAGATGCTCTCGAATATCGTGAAGGATATCCCGGGCATTGATGTGGAGAAAGTCAAGAAAGAGGTTCAAGAAGGGCTGTACGATAAAGAATTGGAGAACGATCATAAGATTGTAGATCAGCTTGGCATTACGTCAACCCCGACCATTTTTGTCAATGGTCAACCGATTGACAAACCATCTCTAGAGAGTGTCTCCAAATTGATTGAAGCCGAGCTGGCGAAATAACGGAGGGCTCTTCATGAGACAATGGATGCTGAAGTATGGGCTCTATGTTGCGTGGCTCATTTCCATCATTGCAACCGTAGGAAGTCTATACATGAGTGAAGTACTGTTGTATGAACCGTGTCGATTATGTTGGTTCCAGCGCATCTTGATGTACCCACTCGTAATTATTCTAGGGATTGCCGCTTATGAACATAATACACGTATTACCCGATATGCACTGCCGCTTGTCCTGATTGGCGGCTCCATCTCGACTTGGCATATTCTCGAACAGAAGATTCCTGGAGTTGCACAGCTGGCACCATGCAAAGTGGGTATTCCATGCAATTTTGACTATTTGAATTGGTTCGGATTTATTACGATTCCTATGCTGGCTTTAACAGCATTTGTTCTTATTGCCATCGTACTTATCATTATCGGACGCGGAGCGCGTGACCAAGAGGCCGATAATTAATATTCTAGCAAGTCCTTCCTACGGGTAACCGTATGGAAGGGCTTTTTATTTTTCTTGAGGCAAATAAGATGAATATGGTTGCCATTCCGCTCATATATCATACTTGGAAGGCTTCATGGACGGTAACACCTCGAAGAGAGAGATGACGAGAATCTATTTTTTTACAAACAAACGTCATATTTTTTCCACTCGCTCATAAGATGTTACTAGTCCAAATGCATGTACGAGTTAACGTCGCATTGCGCGCATTTCGCATAGTTGATTCCTAGCGGCGGCAAACACTGGCGACAACGGCAACAGCTCATACGTTGCAGTGAATAGTGATCAAGTTTTCTGGTAGATTCGTCTATCAGAGAAATTTTAGGAGGGGATATCAGTGGAAAAAGTGGACATTTTTAAGGACATTGCTGAGCGTACCGGCGGGGATATTTACCTCGGGGTCGTCGGTGCGGTCCGCACGGGAAAATCAACCTTTATCAAACGGTTTATGGAGACGGTTGTTTTACCCAACATAACAAGTGATGCAGACCGCGCTAGAGCGATTGATGAGTTACCTCAGAGTGCTGCGGGCAAAACGATTATGACGACTGAACCGAAATTCGTACCGAACAATGCGGTACAAATCCGGGTCGCTGAAGGCCTTGATGTGAATGTGCGTGTTGTGGATTGTGTGGGCTATGCGGTATCGGGTGCCAAAGGATATGAGGATGAGAATGGACCTCGCATGATCTCTACGCCTTGGTTCGAAGAACCGATTCCATTTCAAGAAGCAGCAGAGATTGGTACGCGCAAAGTCATCCAGGAGCATTCGACGTTAGGCGTTGTCGTAACGACAGATGGTACGATTGCTGAAATTCCTCGCAGCTCCTATGTTGAGTCCGAAGAGCGAGTCATCGCTGAATTGAAGGAAGTCGGCAAGCCGTTCGTCTTAATCATTAACTCCACGCGCCCTCGAAGTGATGAGGCATTGCAATTACGCACCGAACTCGCTACCAAATACGATATTCCTGTTATGACGCTCAGCGTCGCCACGATGGGTGAAGAAGATGTGATGGGCGTACTGCGCGAGGTACTCTACGAGTTCCCAGTGCATGAAGTGAACGTCAATCTTCCGAGCTGGGTGATGGTGCTGAATGATAACCACTGGCTCCGGAGCAACTACGAGAACTCTGTTCGCGATACGGTGAAGGACATTCGCCGGTTGCGTGATGTAGATCGCGTTGTGGCTCAATTTATGGAATATGATTTTATCGATCGTGCAGGACTGAGCGGAATGAATATGGGTCAAGGAGTTGCCGAGATTGACCTATATGCACCGGATGAACTGTATGATCAAATCTTGATGGAAGTCGTCGGCGTTGAAATTCGTGGGAAAGACCATCTCTTGCAGTTGATGCAGGAATTCAGCCATGCGAAGCGGGAATATGACCGTTTCTCCGAAGCGCTGGAAATGGTCAAGACGACGGGTTATGGAATCGCAGCGCCGACGCTTGCTGAGATGCAGCTCGATGAACCTGAGCTCATCCGTCAAGGTTCAAGATTCGGTGTACGCTTGAAGGCAACTGCACCGTCCATTCATATGATCCGTGTGGATGTTGAATCAGAATTCGCACCGATCATCGGTACCGAGAAACAGAGTGAGGAACTGGTACGTTACTTAATGCAAGACTTCGAGAACGATCCGATCAAGGTATGGGATTCAGATATGTTCGGTCGCTCTTTGCACTCCATCGTGCGCGAAGGCATTCAAGGCAAAATTGCGATGATGCCGGATAATGCCAGATATAAACTGCAGGAGACACTTGGACGAATCATCAACGAAGGCTCAGGCGGTTTGATCGCAATCATTTTATAGGACCATTTCATTCTATATTTAAGCAAAGAGGCGCTTACATAAGCGTCTTTTTGTCGTTTTCCGGGAAAATTAGCCAAAAACTTTCATAAAACCAATTTACAAGGTCGGAATTAAAGGTTATAGTATTGCTTAACGAATCTATGGGAAATGGTTCCTGTAGATTACTAGATTAAGAACTTGTTACGGGGGGAAATGAAAATGAAAGCAAAGCTTGGAACAGTAAGTAAAAAGTTGACGTTAATTTCCTTGATCTTGATGTTGTTTATCATCAGTGCATGCGGTGCAAAGGATACAGCAAGTGATGTCAAAGCAGATGCCGGCTCAGAGAAAACAGCAGATGCATCGAAGGATCTACCGCTTAAAGGAAAGAAAATCGCACTCGTGATGCAATTTAACATCGGTACATTCTCGCAGCAATATATCGAAGGCGTGAAGGAAGAAGTGAAGAAGTTCGGCGGTGAAGTGAGCGTATTCGCTGCAGATAGTGACTTGACGAAAATGGCTTCGAATCTGAATGTTGCGATTACACAGCAGTTCGACGGGATTCTAACGGATCACGGAACGGCTGAAGCGCTTCAGTCGGGCATTCAAAAAGCTGTAGATAGCAAGATCCCCGTGGTTGCTTTTGACGCGGATGTCAAAATTCCCGATGTCACTGTGCTTCAGCAAGGCGATCAGAAGATGGCAGAAATGACGCTTGAGCAAATGGGCAAAGATATCGGCGGTAAAGGTAATATCGTTAAAGTATGGGTTGCAGGTTTTGCTCCAATGGAACGCAGACAAGTCGCTTATCAAGATTTCCTGAGCAAAAATCCGGATATTAAAGAGGTTGCAACGTTCGGTGCAGCGTCCGCGAATACAGCGCTCGATACGCAAGCTCAAATGGAAGCGATATTGAAGCAATACCCGAACAAAGGTGACATTTCAGCGGTATGGACAGCTTGGGATGAATTCGCGAAAGGTGCATCACGTGCCATTCAACAAGCAGGCCGCGATGAGATTAAAGTATATGGTATCGACATGAGCGACGAGGATTTGCAGATGATTCAAGACAAAGCGAATCCATGGGTAGCATCCGCTGCAGTAGATCCGAAGGATATCGGCCGCGTCCAAGTTCGTTATCTCTATCAGAAACTGCATGGTGACACGACAGATGATACGGTAGTACTTGACCCTGTATTCGTTCACCGTGATGCGCTTCCTGCGGAGCAAGTATCGACGACTGATCTGTCCAAATATATTAAAGGTTGGGGCAGCAGTTCCCAAGGATTACAAGATTGGATGAAAGATTACGAGAAATAAGGAATAGTACATTGAACAACAGAGCGAAATGAGGTTCGAATGCAATGACTGCAAACCAAGAGACGTTACGTCTAACGCGCATCACGAAGTCGTTTGCGGGAATTCCGGCGCTCAGCGAAGTGGATTTCACCGTTCATTGCGGTGAAATTCACGCGCTTCTCGGCGCAAATGGAGCTGGCAAAAGTACATTGATGAAAATATTGTCCGGTGCCTACACCCTAGATTCCGGATCGATCACGATTGGTTCACAAGAGATTCAGATGCAGTCGCCATCGGATGCGAAACGACAAGGCATTCATTGTGTATACCAAGAGGTAGATACCGCGCTTGTGCCGCAGATAACCGTTGCCGAGAATATCCTACTAGACCGACTTTCCAACAGGGAAGGCGGTTTATGGCATTCTTGGGGACAAATCTATCAGGAAGCAGAAGCAGCGTTAGCCAAATTAGGCGCATCGATCGATGTTCGTCAAAAAGTAGAAGGACTGAGTCTTTCCGAGAAACAAATGATCTTAGTCGCGAGAACGTTGGTGGAGAAAGCGAAGTTTATTATTTTCGATGAACCAACGGCACCGCTCAGCCATGAAGAGACGAATAATCTATTCCGTGTCATGAAGCAAATGAAAGAGGAAGGGATTGGTTGTATCTTTATTTCTCATCGATTGCCGGAAGTATTCGAGCATTGTGATCGCGTGACGGTTATGCGCGATGGCAAGCATGTGTATACGGAATCCACGTCGAGATCTTCCATTGATGAGGTGATCGGGCAAATGCTCGGCAAATCCTTCGATGAAGAGTTTCCGAAGCGGACGGTACCTATCGGTGAGGTCTTGCTCAAGACTTCTCAATTGACTTCGGGAAACAAGGTCAAGCAGGTCAATCTTGAGGTTCGTGAAGGAGAAATCGTGGGCGTGGTCGGACTTGTCGGCGCAGGAAAGACGGAGCTGTCGAATGTGTTATTCGGCTCATTGCGAAGTGACAGCGGACACGTACAGTTACGAGGGACTTCACTTAGGCTGAAAGATCCTACAGATGCGATAGATGCAGGGATCGTGCTCGTGCCTGAGGAGCGTCGCAAGCATGGGATTATGGTTGAAGACTCCGTACAGCACAATCTAAGCTTGCCGCTGCTCAAGCAGCTTAGCCGATTCGGCTTCGTTCGCAGCGCGATGGAACAGGTACATGCGGGTCGCCTCATTGAGCGTCTGGGTGTGAAGACTTCTTCCATGAAGCAGCAAGTGAAGTTTCTAAGCGGCGGTAATCAGCAGAAGGTTGCGATTGGGAAATGGGTAGAGACCAAAGCGGATGTATTTCTCTTCGACGAGCCGACGAAAGGTGTCGATATTGGGGCAAAGAGCGACATTTTCCGATTGATTGGGGATCTTGCTGAGCAAGGCAAAGGCATTCTTTATTTCACTTGTGAATTTGCTGAAGCCATCGGTATTGCGGATCGGATTTTTGTGATGTGTGAAGGCAGAATTGTGAAGGAATTCCGTCAAGAAGAGGCAACACAAGAGAAACTATTGTATTACGCAAGCGCAGGTCGGGAGGAACAGGCATGAAGAACAATGTGCTGCAATTATTATTTCGGTATGGATCATTATTTGTCATTTTTGGTGTTATACTCTTTTTCTCATTAACACTTCCACACTTTTTCAGTTATGCGAATTTGGCTGATATTCTACGTTCGATTTCAATCGTAACCTTCGTAGCGATCGGGGTAACCCTTTCGCTAATTGTGGATGGATTTGATTTGTCAGTAGGATCGACCGTTTCGATCTCGACCGTCGTTGCGGCATCCTTGATGGTATGGTACGAGCAACCACTCTATATCGTCATTTTGGTTCCGCTGTTGATCGGGGCCGTCATTGGTTGTGTCAATGCTTTCTTTATCGTGAAAATCCGCATTCCAGACTTACTCGCGACGCTTGCGGTCATGTATATCGTATCTGGATTGCATAAGACATACACGTCCGGCTACTCCATTTATAACAACATGCAGTTCCAAGATGGTACGAAAGCGCCGGGTAAATTCAGTGAATCGTTCTTATGGCTAGGACAAGGCGAATGGCTTGGGATTCCGATTCCCGTCATCTTGCTTATTATCGCCGTAGCCGTTGTTCATATTTTCTTGACGTACACGCGCTTCGGCAGACAAATGTATGTCACTGGTGGGAATGAAGAGGCTGCACGGTTGTCTGGGATTAAAGTCAAAAAAGTACGTACGCTTGCTTATATCGCTTCCGGGATGTTCGCAGCATTTGGAGGTGTCCTGTTCGCAGCACGGATTGGATCGGGGCAGATCGATGCGGGTGCGCCACTCCTGATGGAAGCTGTTGCAGCGGTATTCGTCGGATTCTCCGTAATGGGCGCGGGGAAACCAAATGTGATCGGGACATTTTTCGGCGCTGTCTTGATTGGGGTACTTGTGAACGGATTAACGATGATGAATGTGCAGTATTTTATGCATGATATTATTAAAGGTATCGTCCTTATCCTCGCTCTTGCAGTCACGTTCTATTACCTGCATCGGACCAGATCAGGGAAGAATTAAGCAAAGTTTTGGGTTTTTCAATCGTATTATGCGCTAAAACGGCCGTGGGCACTTGAAATTCTGGGCACAGTGTATTACTATAAGTTTGTTCCTGCCTGCACGAAGGTGCCGGGCCGTTTTGAGAAAGACGAATATCCAAGCAATATGTATAATTTTTAGCGAAACGGTAAAGACAGTATGATATTGGAGCATAATCCTTCTGGGGAGGTGAAAAGAGCATGAACAAATCTGAATTGATTGCACAAGTAGCTGAGGCAACTGAGCTTTCGAAGAAAGATGTGACTAAAGCAGTAGATGCAGTATTTGATGCCATTTCTGCAGCACTTCAAAGCGGCGATAAAGTTCAACTCGTTGGCTTCGGTAACTTCGAAGTACGTGAACGTTCCGCTCGTAAGGGTCGCAATCCGCAAACGGGTCAAGAAATCGAAATTCCAGCTAGCAAAATCCCAGCGTTTAAACCGGGTAAAGCACTTAAAGACGGAATTAAATAAACGATTGTACATATTAGAGTGTTTTAGAATTAGTCCGTGACTGTTGTTCACGGCTTTTTCTTTTCTATTCGATGGATGAGGGAGAAGAACCGAAGATTCGAAGGGAGTGTCATGCAGGTGGAAGAGAAAAATAACAGCAACGCCGAGTATATTATCGTCAAGGCCAAATCCCAAGGCGTCCAAGTCATTGGCTTAACGCGTGGACAAGATACAAGATTCCATCACACCGAGAAGCTGGACAAAGGTGAAGTGCTTATCGCGCAGTTTACAGACCACACTTCAGCGATCAAAATTCGCGGCAGTGCAACGGTATTGACCAAATATGGTACGGTGGAAACAGACAGCTAGAAAATTTGCAGGCATAGCCTGCTTTTTTTGATTGTACAATGCAGTAGGGGTTATTCATGGACGAACAGGTCCATGCGAAAGGGGCGCTATTTATGCGTTTAATTAGACCGATCTTACTTGCATGTACAGGATCACTGATGGTTACACTAATGATTTCTTTGCTCGTACATGGGGATATGCAACCTCCTTCTGATCATAAGACGCTGCCGGTATTTTCCGAGGCAGCACCGATCGACATTCAATCGAATAATCTGGTAGATGTCCTTGCAGAGCTGCCTCTTCAAATGCATATTGGTCGTGTGGTCTGGAGCGGAACTACGCTTACCCTCGATCTAAATGTGGGGAATACACCGGATACGGCTCAAGACATCTATAAGCATATGCATCAGATTATTTTATTCAGTTTCACCCAAACAACGAATGTGAAGCAGCTCTTTCTACGATTTGTAACGCCGGATGACGGATCCACCTCGACGAAGCGTCTACTTCTTGCAGCAGATGCAAGCCGAGATGATTGGGATCGTGCGGACTTGGAGATGCTTCGTACATTAACGATCGGACTTTCTCCTGAAGTTGAAGAAAAGCTGCATTTACGATATACCGCATTATGGAATAAAAAATTCGGATCTAAGGATTAATTTCTGTCAAAAAAAGCGAATGAGATTCAGTGCGTGGGTAAATAACTTATGCTATAATAATTTAGATTGCTCGGTCTACAGAATTTTGTACTCGCAGTATGCTCGGAGGCATCTTAATGAAACGATATCGGATTCCAGAATTGGCCGAAAAGGCTATGAAACATGATATGATCAGCAGCAACATGGAGATGCCCGATTTCCCGGACGCTCGCATTCGTCTGTTGTTTGTTTACTTGGATAAAAACCCAACTATCAAGCGGAATAGCGAGCTATATGCACTCGCTTCTTCTTTGGTGCAGATGGGTCTTGACACCCATGACCTGATCGATACCGATGACGAGAAGAAATCGGAGCGAGAGATGCGAACGCGTCAAGTTAACGTACTAGCTGGAGACTTCTTCAGTAGTCGATTTTACCAGTTGCTCGCACAAGCGGGTGAAGTGAATATGGTGAGGCAGTTAAGTGATGCTGTGTGTGAGGTGAACCGGCAGAAGATGAATTTATACATGCGTGTGAAGCAATTGCTGCTCTCAACCGATGAATACTTATCACTTCTCGTTCAGCTCAAGATGTATTTGCTCACCGCTTTCCAGTCCGTCATGGATGAGGTGAATCAGAAGACTTGGCCGGATATGCTCCGTGCTTTCACACAATGTGAAATTGTTCGTGAAGAAATGAACAAGAATAACGAATTACGTTCGTTCAAAGGCTCATGGGCCTATTGGCATATCCTGCAAGAGGGAACAGAAGAAGACCAACTGTTGCTGCGGGATAACAAAGTAGAAGTTCGTCATATCCAGTCCTTATGGACGAAATATAATATACACAATTTATTATTAGACAAGCTTCGTCAGACCATTGCTGATATTCAGAACATGCTTCGCGAGCCCGTCTCAGAGAAGATTCATCGAGACCTTATGAGTATTGCAGAGCCATTCCTTCGAATAACGCATGAGCCTCTGACAGTCGTGAAGGAAGGTTGAGGAAATGATGGATACGAATTCATCCAAAACAAAGGAACAATTCGTTCACGCCGTCTTCGAGAATATTGCACCGAAGTACGATATGATGAACGATGTCCTGAGTTTTAGGCGCCATAAGGCGTGGCGTAAATTTACGATGAAGAAGATGAATGTGAAACCTGGGGATACGGCGATTGATCTGTGCTGCGGTACCTGCGACTGGACCATTAGTATTGCAGAGGCTAGTCAGACAGGGAACATTGTCGGTCTTGATTTTAGTCAGAATATGTTGGATGTAGGTAAAGTGAAAGTGGATCGCGCAGGAAAAACCCGGCAAATTGATTTGGTACAAGGGAATGCGATGGAACTTCCTTTCGAAGATAATCAATTTGAGTATGCGACGATCGGCTTTGGCCTTCGCAACGTCCCGGATTTGAAACGGGTACTTAAGGAGATGCAGCGAGTTGTTAAGCCAGGAGGGATGATCGTATGTCTCGAATTATCCAAGCCGACCTGGCAGCCATTCAAAGGGATTTATTATTTCTACTTCCAAAAGGTTCTTCCACTCATTGGCAAATATCTTGTGAAGCGTTATGAGCAGTATAAATGGCTTCCAGATTCCTTAGTTGCTTTTCCAGGTCGATATGAACTAGCGGAAATATACCGCGAGATTGGACTGCATGATGTTCAAGCTTATCCACTGACCGGTGGTATTGCTGCGCTTCATATTGGGATGAAGGAGCGTAACAATGTTTAAGAAAATTGCTATATTTCTAGAAATGATCAAGTTCGAACATACATTATTTGCACTACCCTTTGCATTCATGGGCTCCATTCTTGGCTCGGTTGTCGTGCATCATCATTTACCTTCTTGGGCGCAGATTGGTTGGATTTTACTCGCTATGGTAGGGGCAAGAACGGCAGCGATGTCCTTGAATCGTCTGATTGATGCAGCGATTGATAAGAAGAACCCGCGTACGGAAGGTAGAGCTATTCCAGCGGGGTTGCTCAAAATCGGAGAGGTCGTATTATTTACCATCGTTTCATTCGGATTATTATTTTGGGCGGCAGCTGAACTCGAACCGCTTGCAATGCGCTTATTGCCAATTGCGGTCTTTTTTCTTGTGTTCTATTCTTATACGAAACGCTTTACTTGGCTATGCCATGTGGTACTTGGACTCACCATCGCACTCGCTCCCTTAGGCGGATGGGTGGCTGTTACGAATAGTGCTGATTGGTCGGCCATTGTATTCTATCTTACCGTCGCATTCTGGACAGCGGGCTTTGATATTATTTATGCGTGCCAGGACTATGAGTTTGATAAGTCGCAGGGTCTTCATTCTATACCTGTTCGCTTCGGGCTGAAAGGTGCACTATGGATCGCTCGCGGTTTTCATATTCTAACAGCGATTGGATTCATCTCGTTATACCTGATGACAGATTTGAGCTGGATGTACTTTGCCGGCATGATTATTGCCTATGCGATTCTTTTCTACGAACACAAATTGGTGAAGCCGCATGATTTAAGCAAAGTGAACACGGCTTTCTTCTCGATGAATGGAATCTTAAGCGTCGTCGTATTTGTGTTTACATTCCTTGATTTGGTGGTGTTCCACTAAGATGAACATCATGCCGCAATCGAAACGATGGGCTGTCGGAATCACGGGTGCTAGCGGCTCGATTTATGGAATTCGGTTGATCGAGGTCCTGCTTGCAGCGGGGTTTGAAGTGCATATCATCATCACGGATGCCGGATGGCGTGTGATCAAAGAAGAGCTCGGGTGGGAAGTTGTTAAGCGCCAAGATGTATTGAACCAGAAGTTCGGGCATTATGAAGGTCACTATATCTATCACCCGATACAAGACATCGGCGCGAGCATTGCAAGTGGATCCTTCCGCGCAGCCGGAATGTTTATTATGCCTTGTTCGATGGGGACGTTATCGTCCATCGCTCACGGAGCATCAGATAATCTGATGGGACGAGCTGCTGACGTGATGCTCAAGGAAGGGCGTCCGCTCATCATCGTTCCACGTGAGACACCACTGCACGCAATACACTTAGAAAATATGTTGAAATTGGCACGGCTGGGCGTTCGAATCGTACCGGCTATGCCAGCATTCTATTATGGGCCTCAGACCTTGGACGACATAGTGAACTTCCTTGTTGGTAAGGTGCTCGATCAGGTCCATATCGATCATGAATTGTACATCAGATGGGGGGATTCGGATGAGCAGCAAGTCAAGCAGTCCGATTCGCATCGGAGAGATTAATTATACGAATGTCTGGCCGGTGTTTTATCATTTTTGTCCAGAGCAACTAAGAATTAACGTGGAGACGACGCATCAAGTCCCAGCACAGCTCAATCAAGCAATGCTCGAAGGAAGAATCGATTTGGGCCCGATCTCGTCGTTTGCCTATGGCGCATCTTGGGAGAAATATGTTCTTTTCCCTGATTTATCAGTAAGCGCATTTGGTCCTGTTCGATCGATTCTATTGTTCTTGAAGAAACCGCTTGAAGAGGTGCTGCATGGTACGATCGCACTAACGAATACCTCAGCAACATCGGTAAATTTACTCAAGATTATTATCGAGAAATTCTATGGCGGTTCACCCACTTATCTCGTGATGGATCCGTCGCTCCCTGAGATGATGGAACAAGCGGATGCGGCCCTCCTCATTGGAGATCATGCGATTCGAGCAGATTGGCAGCATACCGATTATGAAGTGATGGATCTGGGTGAACGTTGGAATGCTTTTACTGGCGAGTGGATGACTTTTGCGGTCTGGGCTGTGTCTCGTCAAGTGACGGAGAACTATCCAGAAGAGATGCGTTCGATTCTGCGAGCATTCCATGACAGCAGAGAGCGAATTAAGCAAGATGTTGAGCCGATCGTACGTAAAGCTACCATTGAAATTGGAGGTACACCAACTTACTGGCGTCGATATTTTGGAGGATTATGCCATGATTTTGGACAATCGCAGCAAAATGGGTTAGAATTGTATTTCCGATATTGCAAGGAACTCGGGCTTATCGATAAGGAAGTTGAAATCTGCATTTGGTCAGATAATACGGTCACACAGGTGAAAGAATGAAACTAATGGAACTCTATACGACGATGAAGAAAGACGTGCAATTCATCGAGAATCAGCTTGAGTCGGAGATTCGCTGTGACCATGAGTTGCTGAGCGAAGCGTCATTGCATTTATTTAAGGCAGGGGGGAAACGGCTTCGCCCTGTCTTCGTACTGCTGTCTGGCAAGTTCGGGACCTATGATCTGGAGCAGCTGAAGTATGTTGCTGTTCCACTCGAGATGATTCATATGGCTACGCTCGTTCATGATGATGTGATTGACGATGCGAATACAAGACGGGGACAGCTCACGGTCAAATCCAAATGGGATAATAAAATTGCCATGTACACGGGGGACTACCTCTATGCCAAGGCATTGACCATTGTCACCCAATTACATAATCCAAAGGTTCACCAGATCTTGTCGAAGGCCATTGTCCAGATGTGTATCGGTGAATTGGAGCAGTTAAGAGATTTCTTTAATACGAATCAATCGATACGTAACTATTTGCTCAGAATACGGCGTAAGACAGCCTTGTTGATCGCAATAAGCTGTGAGCTAGGAGCAGTAGCTT
This sequence comes from Paenibacillus terrigena DSM 21567, assembly GCF_000374845.1. Taxonomy (GTDB): domain Bacteria; phylum Bacillota; class Bacilli; order Paenibacillales; family Paenibacillaceae; genus Paenibacillus_K; species Paenibacillus_K terrigena. Next base: position 374,987 of record NZ_KB895413.1, read on the forward strand.
CGGGCGCTTCTGAAAAAATTAGTGCAGCTTTATATCGATTCGGTTACAATGTAGGAATGGCTTTCCAAATCCGCGATGATTTGCTCGATTTGTGCGGGACGGAGAAGCAAATTGGCAAACCGCCTGGCAGTGATATGCGTCAAGGCAACATTACATTGCCAGTCTTGCTCGCGCTCCAAGAAGACAAGCTTCGGGAACCATTGCTGTCCGAGATCGCAGAGATTCAACGACAGGAAGGCAATTATGATGCGTCCACTGCGATTCGAATGATTCGTGGCAGTCAAGGTCTTGATCTGGCTGAGCAAATGGCGGATCGATATATCGCCAAGGCATTGCGTGCTTTGGAAGGATTGCCGAATAGCAAGGCGAAGAAGAATTTAACCGACATCGCTCACTTTGTTGCGAAGCGTTCCTACTAACATGAAGGTAGTGAACGATTGCATATATAGTTTTTTTTGACTAATTTGAGGGGTGAAAGTTGTGGAGAGAACATTTTTAATGGTTAAGCCAGATGGCGTACAACGCGGTCTCATTGGGGAAATCGTAAGTCGTTTTGAGAAGAAGGGGTTTCAACTTGTCGCGGCTAAATTAATGGTAATTCCGCGCGAGAAGGCCGAATTTCATTATGCAGAGCATGCGGCGAAACCGTTTTTTGGAGAACTCGTCGATTTTATTACGTCTGGCCCTGTTTTCGCCATGGTATGGGAAGCAGATCAAGTCATTCCATTAGCTCGTGCGGTGATTGGAAAGACGAATACATTGGATGCGCTTCCAGGGACGATTCGCGGAGATTTCGCTGTCCACACGGCTTTCAATTTAATCCACGGCTCCGATTCACCAGAGAGTGCAGAGCGTGAGATTAACAACTTCTTTGAACCTCATGAATTAGTCAGCTATGAGAGAGCAATTAAACCTTGGATCTAGTCCGAAAGGTGATGTTTGGATGGAGAACCTATTAGAGAGAGATGAAGACTATACTGTATTTATACGTAAGATTAAGGAGAAATCCGGTATTGATCTTGCGCAATATAAAGAGGCACAAATGAAGCGTCGTCTAACGACGCTTCGCCTTAAACATGGATACAACACGTTTGTCGCTTTTTATGATGCGATGATGAAAGACAAAGTGTTGTTCTATGAGTTTTTGGATCGGATGACGATCAATGTATCGGAATTTTGGCGAAACCCTAATCGGTGGGATGTTCTGCGAACGAATATTTTGCCGACATTATATAAAACTAACCCACGGTTGAAATTATGGAGCGCGGCGTGTTCCACGGGTGAAGAGCCTTACTCATTAGCGATGATCTTGGCCGAAGCGGGCTTGCTCCGGTCTAGTCAGATTCATGCCACGGATATTGATGATGGCGCTTTGCAGCGTGCGAAAGATGCGTTATATCAGGAACGGTCCCTAAAGGAAGTTCCGCCGAATTATGTAGAGCGTTATTTTACGAAGCAAGCCGATTATTATCATGTCAAACCTGAACTTATCCAATCCATTCAATTTAAAAAACAGAATTTACTCGAGGATACCTTCGATTCACAATATGATTTGATCATTTGCCGCAACGTCATGATTTATTTTACGGAAGAAGCGAAGTCGAAGCTGTATCACAAGTTCGCTAAAGCATTAAGACCAGGCGGCGTATTGTTCGTAGGAAGCACGGAGCAGATCTTCACACCAGCGCAATATTCGCTTGAATCCTCAGAGACATTCTTCTATCGAAAGAAATAATTCCACATGGATGTATAATACGCGGGATTCCTGCCAATACTATGGTCAAGTGCCAAATTTGGAGGGTTCGCAGAATGGACAAACGGAAAGTCATTGCTGCATATCGTCGTGGATTCCTTACGATTCAAGAATGTGCGCAAATATTAGGCGTTGAATCTGTGCAGATGAAAGGGATCATGAATGATCCGCAATTCGCGGATGTTCCGATTGCACTTAAGAAACATTCAGCTAACGGATAGCAAGGCCCTCATGGAAAATGAAATCGGATGATGAACACCTTCACTTACGCGAGTTTGCGTGGTGGAGGTGTTTTTGTATCGCTTGGTTGTCAAACGTATCCGCCTATACTATAATGAGTCAAGATATTAACGGATTTTAGCCAATTGCAGTTTTACAGTTTAAAGGGGGAAAGCAACGTGAGTTTACGTTATTTGACAGCTGGAGAAACCCACGGACCACAGCTTACAGCAATTATTGAAGGACTGCCTAGTAATTTGACGTTAGATTTCGAAGAATTGAATTTCCAATTGCATCGTCGTCAGAAAGGTTACGGCCGCGGACGCCGGATGCAAATAGAGAAAGATACAGCGAATATTGTAGGCGGTGTACGCCACGGGAAGACAACAGGAGCCCCTGTTGCGTTGGTTGTCGAGAATAACGACTGGAAACACTGGACGAAGATCATGAACATTGAGCCGATGGAAGGTACGGACGAAGAGAAGCGTCGTGTACATCGTCCACGCCCAGGGCACGCGGATTTGAACGGTGGCTTGAAATATAATTTGAAGGATCTGCGCAATGTGCTTGAACGATCAAGTGCTCGCGAGACGGCAGCACGTGTGGCTTGCGGTGCGATTGCTCGTCAGCTGTTAGCTGAGTTCGGCATTAAAGTAGGTGGGCAAGTGATCCGTATTGGGGAAATTGAAGCCCCTGCGAATGATTTGCCGCTCAATGAACTCATTCGACTTACAGAAGAGTCTTCCGTTCGCGTTGTCGATCAAGAGACAGAGAAGAAGATGGAAGCTTATATTGATCAGATTAAGGCGGAAGGCGACTCTATCGGCGGGATCGTGGAATGTATCATTGAAGGCGTACCCGTTGGACTTGGAAGCCACGTGCAATATGATCGTAAATTGGATGGACGCATTGCACAAGCGGTCATGTCTATCAACGCATTCAAGGGCTGTGAGATCGGAATTGGCTTTGAAGCTGGCAAGATTCGTGGTTCACAAGTCCATGATGAGATTCTTTATAACGAGGAACAAGGTTACCATCGTGCAACGAACCGTCTGGGTGGGTTTGAAGGCGGAATGACCAATGGCATGCCAATCGTCGTACGTGGTGTGATGAAGCCAATTCCAACGTTGTATAAGCCATTGGCTAGTGTGGATATTGATACGAAGGAACCGTTCACTGCACAAGTTGAACGTTCGGATAGCTGTGCTGTTCCTGCCGCAAGCGTCGTGATGGAGCATGTTGTTGCGTGGGAAGTGGCGAGAGCATTTTTAGAGAAATTTGGTGGCGATTCCATCGAAGAAATTCGTGCCAACTTGAACAATTACTTAGCACAGTTGGAGAGTTACTAATATGAGAGAACTGATAGTTGATTTAGGGGAAAGATCTTATCCGATCTATTTTGGTGAAGGATTGCTCCACCAAGCGGCGCAGTTCTTTACGAAACGTGGCATTACATCGAAGAGTCCAATCATGATCGTAACAGATTCATCGGTAGCGCCTCATTATTTGTCGGTACTCGAAGCTGCTCTTCAATCGGGTGGCTATCGTACGGTTAGCTATATTGTCCCATCGGGAGAGAAGTCGAAGTCGTTGTCTCAACTCGAAGAAATTGTGACCGTGGCGCTCGAAGCAGGGCTGGATCGCTCCTCGACCGTGGTTGCCTTGGGTGGCGGTGTTGTCGGAGATCTTGCAGGATTTGTGGCTGCGTCTTATATGCGCGGCATCAAATTCGTACAGGTGCCAACGACAATCCTTGCACATGACAGCAGTGTTGGCGGCAAAGTTGGTGTGAATCATGCACTTGCGAAGAATATTATCGGCGCATTTCATCAACCGGAGATGGTGCTCTATGATTTGAATACACTTCGCACCCTTCCAGCCCGTGAAGTGGCTTCGGGACTTGCGGAGATGATCAAGCATGGTCTGATCTGGGATGCTGAGTTTGTTGCATGGATCGATGGGCATGTGCAGCATTTGCTGGTGTTGGAACCAGAATCGTTAAGCTATGGATTGTACAAAGGATGCAGTGTAAAAGCGAGCGTCGTTGCTGAGGATGAACGTGAAAACGATTTGCGCGCGATTCTGAACTTAGGGCATACGATCGGTCATGCGCTTGAAGCGGTGTCCGGTTATAATGAGTTGCTGCATGGGGAAGCCATCGCAATTGGTATGGTGGGTTCCGCGCTGATTGCGAAGCACTTAGGATTTGATGCATCGATCCATGAAGAGACGAAGCGGATTTTCACGAAATTTGGCTTGCCGACATCGATCCCTCCGCATTTGAATGTGGAGCAGATCATGGATGCCATGATGCATGATAAGAAGTTCAAAGAAGGTTCGATGGTTTTCGTCGTACCGACTGCGATTGGACAGGTGGAGATTATGAAGGATATCTCTGCGGAACTCGTCCGTCAAGTGGTAATAGAATTGAAGGAGGAAATCTAAGTGATGGTACGCGGCATACGTGGTGCGACGACCGTAACGGCGAATGATGATCAAGAAATTCTGTCCGAGACAATTGTGCTGTTGAATGAAATTGTACGGGTGAACGATTTCGTTCCTGAAGATATTTGCTCTGTGTTTGTGACGATGACGACGGATTTGGATGCTACATTCCCCGCAAGAGCCATTCGGCAAATGAATGGATGGGAGCTTGTCCCTCTCATGTGCTCCATTGAAATACCTGTTAAGGGTGGATTAGAGCGCTGTATCCGACTCATGGTTCAAGTAAATACGACAAAACGTCAAGATGAAGTCCGCCATGTCTACTTGAATGAGGCGAAGCGTCTTCGCCCGGATCTCGTAGAACAGATCTAGCCTATTTGGAACCTGGTCCTTGAGGATCAGGTTTTTTTGTTATTTCAGGATGCATCAGATTTCACCCATTCATTTAAATTCTTGGGAACGGATTGACGGTATTCCTCAGATACGTTATAGTGTTCATATTATGTAAGTGTTTGTGAGCAGAGCCAGAGCAGAGCTAGTTTAGATGAGTTGAGATGAGCAGTGTCCAGTCGAGTTTAGTTATTTTTTGAGATGAGTACATGGGAATAATGTATAGTTATAGTTCTTGTCGTATCATGGCATGGGCTTAGCTTGTATTCCGCATACTCCTGGGCAATTATTATCGAAGTCTAACCAACCTCTACCTTTGGTAGAGGTTTTTTTGTATACCCTGCGGCAAATACCACGAATGTGAGGAGTGAATGGATATGACCAATACGAGTTTAGAACAAGTCATGCAATATGCTGAGAAGTATAACCTCATACCTGTGGTTCGTACGATCATGGCGGATACCGAGACACCCATTCGGATCTTCCAACACTTCTATCAAGAGCCGAGAGCGTTCTTGCTGGAGAGTGTCGAAGGTGGTGTGAAATGGGCAAGGTACTCTTTTATTGGAACAGATCCTTTCCTGATGATTCGTGGTAAGAATGGTTCAATTGAAATCGAGAAGAATGGTCATGTGGAACGGGTGAAAGAGAAGCCCATTGAGACATTGAAAGCTTATCTGCGTTCCTTCCGATCTCCAGCCAATGAGCAAATGCCTCCCTTCACAGGTGGGGCGATCGGGTTCTTCGGATATGACCTGCTGCAATACTATGAGAACTTACCGGCGCATGCTGTCGATGATATGAACATGAATGATATCCAGTTTATGTTCTGCGACCAGGTCATTGCGTTCGATCATATGAAACAACAGATTCAAGTTATGGCTAACATTCATATCCCGGAATTTGCCTTAGATAATGATATTAAGACGCTCTATGAGCAAGCGGTTCGCAAAATCGAATCCATGATGGATCGCTTAAGACAGCCCATTCCACATGCTATGATGAGCAGCCAACCGATTCCAGAACAAGTTGACCTTGGCGACGTCGCCTCGAATATTTCGAAAGAGCAGTATATCGCGAATGTGCACCAAGCCAAAGCGTTGATACGAGCAGGAGATATTTTTCAAGTGGTCTTATCGCAACGCTTCCATTTGGAGACAGAGGTTTCACCGTTGCAGGTGTATAGAGTGCTCAGGACGATGAACCCTTCTCCTTATATGTATTATTTAAAAATGGATGATGAGGTTATTGTAGGTGCGTCACCAGAGGCGCTCGTAAAAGTGAAAGATGGGCGGATCGAGACGAAGCCGATCGCAGGCACGAGACCACGGGGAGCGACACCGGAAGAAGATGAAGCATTGGAAAGCGAACTTCTCTCAGATGAGAAAGAGCGAGCTGAGCACCTCATGCTGGTTGACCTAGGTCGGAATGATATCGGGCGTGTATCCGAGTTTGGAACGGTACGTTGCGACACATACATGGAGATTGAACGTTATTCACATGTGATGCACATTGTCTCGAACGTATCGGGTCAGCTCAGACGAGATAAAGATTTCTTCGATGCGCTGCTCTCCTGTATGCCGGCGGGAACCTTATCTGGTGCACCTAAGATTCGAGCGATGGAGATCATAGCCGAGATGGAGCGGGAATCACGCGGTGCGTATGGGGGGGCAATCGGCTACCTTGGGTTTAACGGCAATATGGATACATGCATTACGATTCGGACGATGATCTTCAAGAACGGCAAGGCTTATGTGCAAGCAGGCGCCGGTATCGTCTGGGATTCTATCCCCGAAAATGAGTACCAAGAGACAGTCAACAAAGCCATGGGCTGTTTGAAAGCCATTCGGATGGCAGAAGCGATTTTCCCGAACCAACGTAAAGATGAAGTTCAATATACGAATTTGGATTATTTCGTAAGAGCATAGCCCGTAGCTGAGATAAGTTTGAGGAGGAGCAGAGATGAGTAGAGAAGATCAGGTTATTATTGATGCGATTGATAAACTGATAAGTGGTCATGATTTAACGCGTGAAGAGGCGCAGGGGATCATGAATGAGATTATGGAAGGGCGTGCGACATCAGCCCAAATCGGCAGCATTCTCACCGCTATGCGGATAAAAGGAGAGACGATTGACGAAATCGCTGGCTTCGCGGAAGTGATGCGGTCCAAATCGAACCGTGTGTTGACAGAACAGCACCAACTGCTTGATACTTGCGGTACAGGCGGCTCAGGAATTCATAAATTTAACATTTCGACGGTATCTGCAATCATCGCTTCAGCGAATGGCGTACGTGTGGCGAAACACGGCAATCGTACGGCATCCGGCCGTGTAGGCAGTGCTGATGTGCTGGAGGCGCTAGGCGTTAACATTCATTTGACGAGTGATGCTGCAGCCCAATGTCTCAATGACATTAACATATGTTTCATGTTCGCTCAGGTCTATCATCCTTCGATGAAGCATGCGGCTGGTCCGCGTCGTGAGCTGGGTGTTAGAACGATCTTTAATATACTCGGTCCACTGACGAACCCGGCAGGTGCTGACCGTCAATTGCTTGGTATCTATGATCGTTCCAAGACGGAGACGATTGGCGGAGTATTGAGTCAACTTGGACTTAAACGAGCGATGGTCGTGTCGAGCTACGATGGACTGGATGAGATTAGTATCTCAGCTCCTACGAGAATTACAGAGCTTCGTAACGGTGACCTACAGACCTATGATATTGATCCGGAGCTGCTGGGACTACGTACTCATTCGCTAGAAGCGGTGATGGGCGGGGATGCAGAGACCAATGCCATGATCATACGGAACATCCTTCAGGGTGAGCAGGGGGCATATCGTGATATTGTGCTTGCGAATGCAGGAGCTTGCATCTATGTGTCAGGACAGACTTCGACAATGCAGGAAGGCGTGAAATTAGCTGGTGATCTGATTGATTCAGGCAGAGCCCTCGCCAAATTAGAACAACTTATTAAGACGACAGGAGAAATCGCATATGTTTCTTGATCGGATCGTAGCAACGAAGAAGTTGGAAGTGGAACAACTAGCGGAATCATTTCAGTTATCGATTGCAGAGCGGCAGATTGCAGCCATGCCGGCATGTTTAGGGTTTGAGAAAGCTTTGTCGACGGGACGTCATCGCGCAATGGGATTAATTGCTGAGGTGAAGAAAGCCTCTCCGTCCAAAGGATTAATTCGTCCGGATTTTCATCCGGTCGCTTTGGCAAAAGGTTATGAAGAAGCGGGAACTGATTGCATTTCTGTACTGACCGATACGCCATATTTTCAAGGAAGCAATGCTTATTTAAGCGCCGTACGGGAAGCGGTAAATGTACCGATACTCCGGAAAGATTTTATTATCGACGAACGTCAAATTTATGAGGCACGCTTAATCGGTGCGGATGCCGTGCTCCTCATAGCTGCGATTCTTACGAAACAGCAGATCAATAGCTATCTTGCAACAGCGAAGTCCATCGGACTCGATGTGTTGGTCGAGGTACATGACCGTGCGGAACTTGAGACGGTACTTGATTTGGGGACAGCAACATTAATCGGGGTAAATAACAGGAATTTGCATACCTTCGCGACGAACATTCGAACGACGGAAGAATTGATTGGACTCATGCCGCAAGGGATTACGAATGTAAGCGAGAGTGGGATCTCAAGCTCAGCCGATATGACATATTTACAGTCTATCGGAGCCCATGCCGTATTGATCGGTGAGCATTTCATGCGTCAGAAATCAGTAGAACAAGCTATCGTTGATCTGATGGGCGAAGTACAATGAAAGGGGCTGCGCTCATGAATGTAGAACAACTCGTCCAAGTTCCCACCGTGAAAATTTGTGGACTTCAAAGCGTTGAAGTGCTAAAATCGATGATACACTTACCTATCGATCAAATTGGATTTGTATTCGCGAGAAGTAAACGACGAGTTAGTCTCGAGCAGGCCGCCCAGATGATCGCCTATATGCGTGAGCAGAATATGTCTAGACCCTTAGCGGTTGGCGTGTTCGTGAACCCCGATCTGCATGAAGTCGTGGAATTATTACGTACGGTTCCGCTGGATGTCGTGCAACTGCACGGACAAGAAAGCCCCGAGTTCTGCAAGGCATTGAAAGATAATTGCAATGTTCAAATTTATAAAACACATTCGATGAAATTAGATCAGGAGGATGACCAAGGAGCTGAAGCATGGGATGCCTACCGAGGTGTCGTCGATGCTTTTCTCCTGGATAGTTACGATCCTGTATATATTGGTGGATCCGGCAAGACCTTTAATTGGGAACTAATTGCTCCTTACCAAGCGTGGGCGAGAGCAGCAGGTATTAAATTGATCGTTGCAGGCGGGCTAGACCCAGATAATGTTCGGCGATTAATCGTAGAACGAGCGCCAGACGGGGTAGATGTATCCAGCGGCGTAGAGACGGATGGCGTGAAAGATATCGCGAAAGTGACAGCATTTGTAGAAAGGGTGAAGTTACAATGAACCAGGTACCAGATCAGAATGGACGTTTCGGTGAATTCGGAGGGAGATTCGTTCCTGAGACATTGATGAACGCATTATTAGAATTGGAAGCAGCTTATCATCAATATACGCAAGATCCAACATTTATCGAAGAGTTAAATTATTTGCTTAAGCAGTATTCCGGCAGACAGACACCACTCTATTATGCAGAGCGTTTATCTTCGCATTTAGGCGGAGCTAAAGTCTATCTGAAACGCGAAGATCTGAATCATACGGGAGCACATAAAATCAACAATACGATTGCACAGGCACTGCTCGCCAAACGCATGGGTAAGACGAAAGTAATTGCAGAGACAGGCGCAGGGCAGCATGGGGTAGCTACGGCAACGGTCGCAGCACTGCTTGGACTTGAGTGTAAAGTGTTTATGGGTGAAGAAGATACGAAACGTCAGCAATTAAATGTTTTCCGTATGAAATTACTCGGCTCAGAAGTGATTTCTGTGACATCCGGCTCGAAAACATTGAAGGATGCAGGAAATGAAGCGTTAAGATACTGGGTTAGTAACGTGCAGGATACCTTCTACATCCTCGGTTCTGTTGTAGGTCCGCATCCATATCCAATGATGGTTCGGGATTTCCAACGTGTCATTGGGGATGAGGCGAGAGCACAGATCCTGGAGGCGGAAGGACGTCTGCCGGATGCGATTGTGGCTGCGGTTGGCGGCGGCAGTAATGCGATGGGAATTTTTTATCCGTTCGTGCAAGACGAATCCGTTCGATTGATCGGCGTTGAAGCTGCAGGCCGAGGCGTGAACACAGAGTTTCATGCCGCAACGATGACAAAAGGATCCAAGGGTGTCTTCCAAGGTTCGATGAGTTATCTACTACAAGATGAATATGGACAAGTTATCGAAGCCCATTCCATTTCAGCGGGGTTGGATTACCCAGGCGTTGGACCTGAACATTCCTATCTCAAAGATACAGGAAGAGCTGAATATGTTCCAATTCGCGATGATGAAGCATTAGAGGCTCTGCAATTATTATGTCGGACGGAAGGTATTATTCCGGCACTAGAGTCAGCGCATGCGATCGCTCAGGTTGTTAAGGTCGCTCCGACGATGGGTAAGGATGAGATTATTGTCGTGTCTCTATCTGGGCGCGGTGATAAGGATGTTGAATCCATCATGAAATACTTGGGAGGTAGCGCGGATGCAAACGAATCGCATTGATCAATCATTTGAGAAGCTGCGGGCGGCAGGAGAAACAGCACTTATTCCTTTCTTAACGATCGGGGACCCCGATATCCCAACTTCGATTCAAATTATTAAGGAGCTGGAAGCAGCAGGGGCACATATGGTAGAGCTAGGAGTTCCTTATTCAGATCCTCTTGCGGATGGACCGGTTATTCAACGTGCATCGTCCCGAGCATTGAAACATCGGATTACCATTCTGGATTGTATTCATGTTGCGAGGGAAGCTAGAGAGCAGGGTGTAAATTTACCCTTCATTTTGTTCACTTACTATAATCCGGTGCTTCAATTAGGTCTAGAGCGGTTCTTCGAGTTGCTTGCTGAGAACGATATCAGCGGCATTATTATTCCGGATTTGCCCGTAGAAGAAGATCATCATGTCCGTGAATTGGCTGTTAAGACGAATATTCACTTAATTCCGCTCGTTGCACCGACATCGCAAGATCGGATTGAACGCATTGTTCGTAATGCTGGCGGGTTCATTTATTGTGTATCCTCACTTGGGGTTACGGGTGAGCGTTCGTCCTTCCATGAAGGGATCGAATCCTTTATTCAATCTGTGAAGGCAGCGTCGAACCTGCCTGTTGCTGTTGGCTTCGGAATTTCAAGTAATGAACAGTTCCGTATGTTCTCACAAATGTGTGATGGTGTCGTCGTAGGAAGCGCCATTGTGCGGAAAATTGAAGATGAGCTGCCGAACCTTGGTTCACCGTCGACAAGGAATGCAGCGTTCTTGCATATCCAAGATTTTGTGCGACAATTAAAGGCATAAATTTGAAAGGATGATTACGATGCAGCCTAAATCAAATATAGTAAATTTACCGGTGTACCAACCGGGTAAACCCATTGAAGATGTGAAGCGGGAGTTAGGCTTGGCGGAAGTGATCAAGCTGGCGTCCAACGAGAACCCATTCGGTTGCTCAGAGAAGGCGAAGCAAGCAATCGCGAATGAACTATCGCAAGTAAGTATTTATCCGGATGGCTTTGCCGTAGAATTATCCGCAGCGATAGCGGCGCATTTCAATGTGAACCCGAATCAGTTGGTGTACGGTGCAGGTTCGGATGAGATCATTCTTATGATTGCCCGCGCATTTATCGTTCCGGGTGACGAGACGATTATGGCGGACCAGACGTTCCCGCAGTATAAGCATAATACGGATATTGAGGGCGCCGTATGTATTCAGGTCCCACTTATTGATGGAAAGCATGATCTCCCTGGCATGTTAGCTCGGATCACAGAGAAGACGAAGGTTGTCTGGGTCTGCAATCCGAATAACCCGACAGGTACAATTGTATCCAAGGAAGAGTTAGTCACATTCCTGAATCAAGTGCCGAAGCATGTGTTGGTTGTACTTGACGAAGCCTACTGTGAATATGTGACAGATCCGTCTTTCCCAGATGGTCTTGAACTCTTGCCGCACTATGAGAACCTCATTACATTGCGTACGTTCTCCAAAATTTATGGCCTAGCTTCCTTACGGATCGGCTATGGAATCGGACATCCTGAGGTTGTGAAGCTGATTAATCAGGTTCGTGAACCCTTTAATACATCGCGTTTCGCTCAAGCTGCTGCTCTTGCTGCACTTGGTGACCAAGATTTCATTCGGCAGTGCCGTGATTCGAATGCTGCAGGAATTGCTTATCTGCAAGCAGAATTCGCTCGTCTTGGACTGTCGTCGTTCCCTGCACACGGGAATTTCGTTATGTTCGATGTACAGCGTCCTGCCATGACCGTCTTCAACGAGTTGATGCGTAAAGGGATCATTGTTCGTGCAGGGCATAAATATTATCCAACCTATATTCGCGTGACTGTAGGCAGTGAAGAACAGAATCGCAAATTTATTCAAGCACTAGAAGAAGTATTGCAGGAAGTTGCTGTAGAAGCATAGATTTCCTAGAATCTTTAGCGTGACTATATTTCATAAAAGAAGTGAACTGACATGTCGATCAAAATTGCAATTTACGGTGTAGGACTGATCGGTGGATCTCTGGCCTTGTGTTTCAAAGGCAAGCCAGGGATCACGGTGATTGGTCACTCCAATAACCCCAAATCAGCTCAGAAATATTTAGACCGCCATGTCGTCGATATAGCGACGACGTCGTTTGAAGAGGCGGCGCTGGATGCTGATTTTATTTTCATCTGTGTCCCTGTAGGTAATCTCGAAGAGTATTTGCGGCGGTTAAGCGAGCTGCCACTCAAGTCAGGCTGCGTTATCACGGATGTCGGCAGTACCAAGGCTTCCATTGCCACATGCGCGCGGCGGACTGATTGGAGCAGCATGGGTGTCACCTTCATCGGCGGCCATCCCATGGCAGGTTCGGAACGATCCGGCGTTGAGGCGGCTTCAACCTTATTGTTCGAGAATGCGTATTATGTGCTCACACCAGAAGAAGATGTCGAAGAAGAGGCTTACCATCGCCTAGAAGAACTTCTGAAATATACGAGAGCTCAAATTGTACGGGTAGATCCGAAGCTTCATGATGATATTGTCGGTGCGATCAGTCATTTACCGCATCTTATTGCGGTTGCGCTCGTGAATCAAGTTCGACAATACAATGACACCAACCCGTTATATCAGAGTCTGGCGGCTGGTGGTTTTCGTGATATCACACGCATAGCGAACAGTGATCCGTATATATGGCGTGATATTCTACTCAACAATAAGAATGTCTTGCTTGGGTTGTTGAAGGATTGGAACGATCAAGTGGCGTCCTTTATCGATATTCTGAATCGTGAAGATGGGGAGGGGATCATTCAGGAGTTCACGCAAGCGGGAGCCTTCCGCAGTCAGCTGCCTGAACGACGCAAGGGAATGATCACTTCGCTGTATGACGTCTATGTTGATGTGCCGGATGAGCCGGGTGTGATTGGTCATATAGCGACTGAGCTCGGGAATCAACACTTGAACCTCAGCAATCTGCAGATTATCGAGAGCCGTGAAGATGTTCCGGGCGTGCTCCGTTTGTCGTTCCGCAATGAGAAGGATTGGGACCGTGCTCAGCAGGTTTTGCCAATACTAGGCTTCACAGTATACGTCTAAATTTTTGAAGAAGTATTTTTTTGGCAAAAGTATGTTGACAAAATGAAAACGGATACATATAATAAAAGTACAGTATGGTTTCTCTCCACTCCTATCCAAATAATTGCACTTTGTGCAACCGCCTACAAGTTAGGCGGTCTTTTTTTTGTTCATTTACATAATTGATGTGATAAATTGCGATATCCGTGGTTTATTGGTTATATTTAATGCCTTTACATTGTGCGATATTTAAGATAACCTGTTGACTTACCCATAGCCATCATAGCTAATAGGTATCCGCGATTTTAACTCAGATCATGACCTTTATCTACGTCTTATAACCATCTTATGTATTTACTTCCATTGTCGCGGCTTTTTAGGTCATATCACGCAATAGTTACTATTTTTTCATCGAATGACGTGCAATTCTTAAAAAATCTTTATCTTTGAATAGGATAAGATATGATACAATAAAATTTAGGTATCTTACCCTAATATCTGGATTAAATTATCAAAAACGTAAATAAAAGTGCGGATTTCGAATAAAGTGATGAATGCACCGCAACTTTTTATACTCAGTTCGGTATAACTATGTAACGAGCTGGGATGTTCTTGGAAAGGCAAGGAGGGTCGTATTTCATGACCGATTCCCAGATTATTCGTGAAATTAAAGAGGGGAACGTCGAGCTCTATGCAGAGCTAATGAGGCGTTACCAACGCAAGATTGTTGCATTTATTTTTCATATGCTCAAAAGCGCGCAAATGGAATTGCTAGCTGAGGATTTATGTTCCGAGACGTTCTACAAGGCTTTTCGCAGCCTGCATTCGTTTCGTGAGGTGGATGCTTCTTTTTCGACATGGTTGTATACAATTGCTCGAAATACGGTACTAAGTGAATTGCGCAAGCAGAAGGCTGCGAGTATATCTCTAGATGAGAGCGGGTATGTGCCTGTTGCGTCCAGTGATATTGTTCCAGAGCAAGAGGTGCTGCGCAGTGAGAAAGTTAGCTTAGTCCGCGAGGCGATTAACAATCTTCCAGAGAAGCAGAGATCGGCCCTAATATTAAGAGAATACGATCAGATGGATTATCAAGAAATCGCTAATATTCTCGGGCAAACGGTGAGTTCCGTTAAATCCTTGTTATTTCGTGCACGAGCAAGTGTGAAGAATCAATTGGAACCCTATTTTGCTGAACCGATTTACGAGGAATATGAAGGGATGAAATCCAGATGAAGTGCGAAGAAGTCCAAGAATTGTTAGGGGAGTATTGGGATTTGCCTGAGGATGATGCTGTTCGTCTCCATGTAGACCGACATCTTGAACATTGTGTGGATTGTACTCAGCAATTCAGAATATGGGAAGAAAGCCAGACGCTGATTCAAGAATTTACGGCGCCCGTTGACACAATCTATGGAGCCGATATGGATTTAAGCAGAAATGTTATGGAGCGAATTTATACAGAGTCAGATTGGCTGATGCCTGTCTCGAGTCGAAGTTACTCGTTCTCAATGAAGCTAAGACGGAATGCAACGGCATGTATTGCTGGATTTATGGCTATATTCCTATGTAGTTTTCTATATTTAATGATTGCTGGCGGGCCATCGGATACAGACCAACTGAATCAGATTAATGCGCTCGTTGGTGGAGATATGAACATTTCAACCAATTTTAATTTGAGTCAAATTGCAGTAGCTTACGCCGGCGATCCGCCGATCCTAGAAGTTGTGCCTACATATCCGCATTATTGGATCGCTCTCTCATTGTTAGGAATTACTTTTTCCTTGCTGCTCTTGAACTGGTTAGCAAGAGTCAGAAAATAGGAATTCTTAGGACGACATATGCAAATAATCAATTTGTTTATATAGATATAGATTCAAGATCAGTTTAACAGCTGATTATTGATAAACTGTATAAGGGAGACGGAGATCTTGTTAATTGGCTTAATACGACACGGTCAGACCGACTGGAATTTAATTGGGAAAATACAAGGCCGGACCGATATTCCGCTGAACGAGAACGGAAGAAATCAAGCGAAATTACTGGCGGATCGACTCTCACAGGATACGTATACATGGGATTATGTCATCTCCAGTGGGTTGCAACGTGCAGAAGAGACGGCATCGATTATCGCCAAGTCATTGAATATTCCTTTACTTCCTCCGGATGGACGACTAATAGAGCGTTCCTATGGACAAGTTGAAGGGACAACGCAAGAAGAACGTGTTGCGCGTTGGGGAGACCAATGGCGGGACCAGGATCTTGGTCAAGAGACGAATGATGAGGTACGTGCTCGGGCGATGCAATTCCTGCAGGATATGAGCGGACAGCATTCGAATTCGAACATCCTCATGGTAAGTCACGGTAGTTTTCTTGCGCAGTTGTATCTCGCGCTCTTCCAAGAACGATTCCAAGAGAATATTAAGAATCTTTCCTTTACCGTACTGGAGAAGAGAGATCTTCAGTGGAGTCCAATCCTTTATAATTGCACGCGACATTTAGAAGAGACGAACGTCTAGCTCATGAGGAGCTGGACGTTTTTTTACGTTCTAGGGAATAAAATTCGATAAAAACCCCATAATGGTATGTAAAAGACCCTGTTTTACACGGAACATGAACCGTAGTTAGCGACCGACCGGAGGAACCCGAATGAATTTTGCAGACATGCTTAGTTATGCTGATATTCATCAACTCACGAGAATTGCACAACACTACCAATGCGAATGCAATGAGAACTCGAAGAATGAGCTAATCCAGTCCATTCTTTCCACCGTCAGCCGTAAGGACATCTTTGAGGATCATGTAACACGGCTAAATATAGAAGACTTGCGATTTTTGAATTCTATTCTGTTCGATCATCGCGAGACATTAAGTCTAGAAGAGCTGGTCGCCTATGTTCAGCAGACGAAATTCGATCTACCTGACGCGATACTTTCGTCGAATCCGAGGGATACCATTGTGAAATTTAAGTATTTAGGATGGCTATTTAACGGCTTCTCTCAACAGACGCGTTATTTGTTCCAAGTTCCTCTAGATCTTAAAGACCGCTTCCGCTCGGTTCTGGAACGTAAATTTCAGTCCGAGCTGCATTATACCTCTGAACCACCCGTCTATCGGGATGAGCAGATGCTGATTGTTGAAGATTTGCATTTACTGCTTAAATTCGTACATAACCATACGATCCCATTAAACGGAGAGGGCGTCATGTACCGGAGAAGTCAACAGCAATTGCTTGAGAGTCTCTCGGTAACAGAATCACTCGTCGGTAAAGGAGGATGGCGATTCGGTTACGGTCTAAGGTTTAAGGAATATCCCAATCGATTGTCATTTCTGTACGACTATGCGATTTACCAAGGGTTGCTGGAAGAGCGGGAGGAGCGCTTAATTCTGACTTCGGCCGGTCAAGATATGCTTGCACTCGGGAAGAAGGAACTGCTCACGAATATGTATCGATTCTGGCTCCGTCTCTATAAAAATGCTATTCCCAATTTGCTATCACTTGTCCATTGGATTGAGAGTTGTACTCGGGAATGGGTAACTGTACAATCCTTACAGCAAGTTATTGGACCGTTCATTAAGCCGTTCTATTATGACGATGCTGCTTCGATTATGGAACAGCGAATTCTGCGAATGATGATGCATCTGGGGCTGCTTCGATTCGGTGAGGATGAATCAAATGGCCAGATGGTCCAGATGACAACAATGGGAAGAGCTGTTGTACAAGGGGTTTACGTTCCCCATGAAGATAAAATTGTGCTGCCATCACATTTATAAGATTGTGTATCGCTTAGGCGAGAGTACATTCAAAGCAATGGGGGGCGAATGCACTAAACGGTCGTGGAAACGCTGAATATGCTTTATTAAGGGCAGTTGGTCGTGCCACCCGGTAAACGAATTTTCTGCCTATACTCTTTCTCTAGGTTCACCCGCCAAGGTCGTCCAAAAATGGCAGATGATGATTGGGCATAAGCGTCGAACAATGGAAAGATGCGGTGAGAGGAAAGGAATATAGGATCTCTTGGACGTAAGTGTGGAGGTGTATCCTATGGATAAAATGAAAGTTACTTATGAAGCGATGTTAAGTTTAACAGCTGAAATGGTGCTTGATGAGGCACTGCGCAAATATCGAACTGAACAAATTTATCTGGAGATTGACAAAGCTTTGGCAACCGGGGATCGGATCTCCTTCCGCATACTGACGGATGAGCTGAAATCCATGAATTGAAGAGTCGCGCCAGCGGCTCTTTATTTTTGTTAGAACTTCTATGCTAAAAATTTTATGAAGATCTGAATGGTCTATCTTGTCCCTGGGAAAATTATGTTTATAATGGATGGGAGAGGAGTGATACCATGAAATTTAGTGAAATAGCAAGCGATCAATGGGAAGAATTGCAGCCGTATCTTGACACCTGCCTCCTCCCTGTCACAGGATTAACCGGTAAGGAATCGCCATATGAAGCAACATTGGCATTAGAGCAGCTAAGGGATTGGATGGACGAGGTAGAAGTTCCGTTCAAAGGACGGATGGTAACTTATCCTGCTTTCCATTATGCTGAAGAGAAAGATTGTGAAAGAGTCAATGCATTTTGTCAACATCTCAAAGAAGGTGGATTTACCTACGTAGTTCTGATCTCAGCGCAATTATCTCTCACGGAAGCAATGGTTAAGAATGCTGATCTGGCGCTGTCTCCAGCCACTGTAAACCCATCCGAGGAAGAGAATATTAGCCATATCATGACCCGCAAAATCCAGCAACTTTGGCACAAAAATGTCTAGACTAATTGTGACAAATTCGCAACATTTACCTGTGGCTTTCCGTGAACTTCCTAGAAATGTATTGGTAAATTCTTGACGCTATACAGGTCCTAAGATATTATAATTATGTCCTAGTTAGTGTGTGATTTTATTCATTGAAACGTAAGGAACTATGGTTGGCAAAGGGGGTTGAACACAGAATGAGTAACCATAATGAACATGAGAAGAAGGGGAACGCAAGAAAGGAGATGACACGTCGTCAATTTCTTGCGTATACACTTGGGGGTACGACGGCATTTATGGCTGGCGGTGTAGCAATTCCGATGATTCGTTTTGCCGTAAATCCGTTATTGGAAAAGAAAGAAAAAGGGTCGTTCATTAAGGTTATCGAAGAAACCAAAATAACGAATGAACCTCAAGAATTCTCTTTCCAAAGACACCAAGTTGATGGTTGGTACGAAAGCGATGCCAAATTATCTGCTTACATATCTAAAAGTGAGGACGGTAAGATTTTTGCATTGTCCCCGATTTGTCAGCATCTAGGCTGTACGATTGGTTGGAACAATGATAAGAATTTCCCGAATGAGTACCACTGTCCTTGTCACGGGGCTCACTACACCAAAGACGGCAAGAACTTGGCTGTTGCACCTCGTCCGCTAAAAGAGTATCAGATGAAAATCGAGAACGGTTTCATCTACTTGGGCGATTTGATGGATAACACAAGAGTTAAATAAGGAGGCGTAAAATCAGATGGCTAAAGGTATCTACAACTGGATAGATGAACGTCTTGATATTACGCCGATGTGGAGAGACGTTGCAGATCACGAGGTTCCTGAACACGTTAACCCTGCGCATCACTTCTCCGCATTTGTATACTGTTTTGGCGGATTGACGTTCTTTATCACTGTAATTCAAATTTTGTCCGGTATGTTCCTGACGATGTACTATGTTCCGGACATAATTAATGCCTATGCGAGCGTTGAGTTCTTGCAGACCAAAGTCGCATTTGGTCAAATCGTTCGCGGGATGCACCACTGGGGTGCGAGTCTTGTTATCGTAATGATGTTCTTACATACGCTCCGCGTATTCTTTACAGGATCTTACAAAGCGCCTCGCGAAATGAACTGGGTAGTTGGCGTATTGATCCTTTTCGTAATGCTCGGACTTGGTTTCACAGGGTATTTGTTACCATGGGACAACAAAGCATACTTCGCAACAAAAGTAGGTATGCAAATTGCGGATTCCGTACCGGTCATTGGTCCGTACGTAAAAGAATTCCTGCAAGGGGGAACAATCGTCGGAGCACAGACGTTGACGAGATTCTTCGCTTTGCACGTCTTCTTCTTACCGGCTGGACTCCTTGCACTCTTAGGCGGACACTTCTTCATGATTCGTAAACAAGGGATCTCGGGACCACTATAAGAGAGGAGGAAGCACGCGTGGCACATGGTCATAATTCGAAAGAAAAAGTTGTCTATGTTGGAGATTCGCGTATTCGTAAAAGAAGCGAAATTGCGACTCCGCCGGACTATACATCCTATCCGGGTAAATCCGAAGCCTTCATTCCGAACTTTCTACTGAAAGAGTGGATGGTAGGCTGCGTCATGTTAGTCGGTTTCCTCGTACTTACGATTTCGGAACCGGCACCGCTTGGTTATCCAGCGGACCCAACGAATGCATCGTTTATTCCAGTACCAGACTGGTACTTCTTGTTCTTGTATCAGCTTTTGAAAATGCCCTATGCATCCGGAGACTTTGTCGTTCTTGGTGTTGTTGGTATTCCGGGCGTATTGTTCGGAGCACTTCTGCTTGCACCGTTCTTGGATCGTGGTAAGGAAAGACGGTTCTATAGAAGACCGATCGCTTCGTCGCTCATGTTCCTAAGCCTTATCGGGGTAATCTATTTAACGGTTACTTCTTGGATGGGATATGAAGATGAATTGAAGCTTACTGGAACAACGCCTGAGCATATCGTACGTGAAGAAGAAGCTAGAGAGCGGGCTCTCGAAGGACTGCCTCCGAAGAGCAATGCGGCAAAAGGCACGGTTGAAGTTGCCCTCGTTGCACCGGATGATCCTGCTATGGAATCGATGAAGACTGCAACCTGCTTGAGTTGCCATGGTACTGATTTGAAAGGTCAAGTAGGACCTTCCCTTCGCGGGATTGGCGATACGCTCACTCAAGACGATATTCTAGGTGTCATTAAGAATGGTAAAGGCAACATGCCTGCCATGTATGATACGGCGAAATCGAGTGGGCTATCCGATGAACAGATCACGGGTATTGCAGCTTGGCTTGCTAAGCAAAAAAAAGCACAGTAAACTTATAGTTAGACAGAACCTGATCGTATAGGCGGTCAGGTTCTCTTTGTATGGAAGGAGACGCGTACGTGAAATCTTTCTTGTGGTACTGCAAGCAGATCTTATTGAATCGATTGATCTTATGGGCCTTGTTTATTTCGAATGGGGTTGGGACGATCTATGGCTATTACTGGTATAAGAGTCAATTGATTGAAACGCTGAATAATAAGCCGTTATGGCAGATTATATTCGTTCCAGATAGTCCAACGGCTTCACTGTTTTTTACCATAGCTGTAGGGTTCCTGCTCTTCCCGCCAACGTCTAAGCTATGGCGAGGGATACGCAAGCTGGTTGAAGCGTTAGCTGTAGTGACTTCGGTCAAATACGGCATCTGGGCCATTACGATGATTCTTGCTGGAGCGGCACTTGGCGATCCACTTGTATGGCAACACTGGATGCTTATGGCTTCACATTTAACAATGGCTGTGGAAGCTCTGATTTATATCCCCTTTTTTACTTTTGGGCTAGCTACACTGGTTATCGCTTGTTTGTGGACGCTGCTAAATGACACCATGGATTATACTTTTGGCATATATCCATATCTTTCAAATCGTTTAGAGTCGTATATCACAGTCGTACGTAACTTTACATTTACCCTCACGATTGTTAGCTTTCTGATGGGATGGATGACATATTTTGTTGCTCGTCCACAACGGAGCAATCACCGTTCCAAACGCTAACAACCTTTCTCACGGTAAGTGTTCTAAGTGCGGACAACCTCACATAGGGTAAGTATGGGAGGGGATGTCCATGTTCTCAAGATTTTTTATGGTCATTATATTATGCGGTTTGTTAGTGGGCTGTCAGCCAAATGCTACTTCCAAATCGGATTCGAATACAGAACTCCGACCTGTTGTCGAACAAGTCGTGCCAACAAAGAAAGATCAGCAGGTGGTTTTGGAACAGTTCGCAGCAAAGGCGGAGAAGGTTTATAAGGGAGCCATATCAGGTGAAACGATTCAGGTTCGTGAGGAAATCGCGCAGATTGAACTCATGCTGAAGCAGATCCCGCTAGGTCAGTTGACTTCCGTCGAAGGTATCAGAGCATTGACGAACACCATTATAGAGACGAAGCGAACTGTAAATGCGGTGAGTCTAAATCCAGATCGTTGGTTGCTCACGACGGCCAAGATGAGGCTTGCTGTAGATGCACTGGTGAACGCTAAGCATGGGTTGTGGACACAATATTATAAGGCATTTATTGAGGATATGGATCAGTTAGAGGCTGCTGCCAAAGCACCGAGTAAGGAGAAGTTCGCTTCAGCCTTTAGAGGATTACAGCAGCATTACGAACTCATTCGTCCAGCTGTCATTATTGTACATCCAGCGGATTTCGTCGAGAAGTTCGA
The DNA here is from genome assembly GCF_000374845.1 of Paenibacillus terrigena DSM 21567. Classification (GTDB taxonomy): domain Bacteria; phylum Bacillota; class Bacilli; order Paenibacillales; family Paenibacillaceae; genus Paenibacillus_K; species Paenibacillus_K terrigena. Next base: position 396,992 of record NZ_KB895413.1, read on the forward strand.
TTCCTATGTGTCCTTCTTGCAGACGGCAACCCAAGCTGAGCCATTCCAGGGGCAACAAGCATCGGAGGCCATATCCATTGGCAAACCGTTAATCCAAGAGTTATTTATGAAACGAACGGATAAGCCGACATTTGTTCCGCCAGTTGGTACAGGTCAAGACCCTTGGATCTGGATCGTAGGCATTGGAGCGGTTGTTGTCACTGTTCTGACCTACGTGGGCTTTCGCAAATATCAGTATGAGCAGGAACTTGCCCGACAGAAGAAGTTACGTAACCGCACGGATCGTAATAAATAAATTTTATGATATAGAAAAAAGCCTCTGGAATGCCACTGTAAATCGTGGCTCCTGAGGCTTCTTTTTTTGGAATGCAGGACGGAGTCGTTATTCTTCTTTAAATCCTTCACCATGGACGTCATGCACATCATTAATAATAATGAAGGCGCGTGGATCTACGGACCGGATGATGCCTTGTAAGGTTCGCATTTCGGATCTGGCTATAACGCAATAAGCCATATGCTTCGCCTGCTTTGAATAGGCGCCAATCGCGGGGATTAACGTCACCCCACGCTCCATTTCCTTCGTAATAATATCGGCAATCGCAGGAGCCTCATCGCTTATTATGGTAAAGGCTTTGGCTGCATAAGCACCTTCTTGAATGAAGTCAATCAGCTTAGAAGCAATGAATACCGTCACGAAGGTATACAGAATTTTTTCTTTCGGAACTAAGAATAAGGCGGATCCAATGATGATAACATCGAACATGAGGATGATTTGACCCATGCTCCAACCAAAATTACGATTTAGAATTCGCGCGATGATATCTACGCCGCCTGTCGTTCCTCCGAATCGGAATACGATTCCAAGGCCTGCCCCAAGCGTTACACCCGCATATAAGGCAGCTAGAATGATATCATGCTCTGCGTTGAATGGATCGATGACACCGTTTGCAATGAGCAGTTCAATTAACCAGAGGAAGAAAGATAACGATAACACGCCAAGAATCGTGTAGGCCATAGAACGTTTGCCTAATATTTTTAGCCCCACGAAGAACAGAGGGATATTAAGCAGTAATGTTGATAATGATGGCTTGACGTTAAAGGCATAGTTCAGGATAAGCGCAATCCCTGTCAGACCGCCTTCCATCAACTGATTCGGAATAATGAAATACAGGAGTCCGAAAGCATAGATTGCCGTACCGCATAGGATTGGAATGACGGTCTTGATTGTGCTGCCTAAGTTATGTAATTTCATGGGATCCCTCTCTATATTGTTCATAATATCTTTAGTATACCTTCTTTATGTTGTTTAAAAAATGATTTGTTTTCAAAGGTGCTTTGAAGTAACATATGGATAATAGTACATGTTCATAAAGTGGTCAAAATGAGTTAAATGAATTGACAACAATGCGATAGGAGTAAAGAACCGGATGGAAGAGAAATCATTAGCTGACATTCAGCGTGAAGTCGATCAGTATATCTCGCAGTTTAAGGAAGGGTATTTCAGCCCGCTCGCACTACTCGCACGGATGTCCGAAGAAGTCGGGGAATTGGCGCGTGAGGTGAACCATGAATTTGGCGAGAAGAAGAAAAAAGCATCCGAAGCCGATAACTCCATTGAGCTGGAGCTCGGAGATATTTTATTCATTACGGTTTGTTTTGCAAATTCATTAGGCATTGATCTGACCGAGGCGCATAATAAGGTCATGCATAAATTTAATACACGAGATGCAAACCGTTGGACCAAGATTGAGAACGCAGCAAAAGAATAAGGTGGAGGATACACCGAAACCATCCTCGCATCATATGCTTAACCAAGTGTACTGATAGAGAGGTGAGCGTATGACTGCGGAGGAGTGTATTCATAAAGCATTTCAATCCATATTACAGAACGACTTCGAACAGGCGATCGATTGGTTCGAGAAGGCTATCAAGCTTGATCCGAATAATCCCAATCATCATTATAAACTCTCGATGACGTATATGCGCAGCAACCGTCTGTCGAATGCGCTCGAACAGGCGCGATTAGCTTTGCAATATGACCCGAGCAATGAAGGATTTCGCACGCATTTGAATTTCCTTCTGGCAAAGCAGCATACACAGGAGGCAGAGAAGGTGCTCACACAGACAGTTCGTGAGACCCATTATGCCATTCTGCTGCTGCGAGAAGCCGTTCAACTGGATCCGCTCGCAATTGAGTCATATATCATGCTAGCGATGGCTTATGCGGAGTTGAAGGATTATCACCAAGCCATTCAAGTGATCAAAGAAGCCCAGCAATTAGATCCTTATAATAGGGCGGTTGAAAATTTATTGGAACAGTATAAAGATCATTTACATTTGGATCTGAACAATATATCGAAGGAGAGTTACTATGTCACAGACGATTAGCGTGGCGGTTGTTGGAGCAGGCGGCCGTATGGGTAGAGAAGTCGTTAAAATGGTGTTAGAGGATGAGAAGCTGCAGCTTGTTGCAGCCATTTCCCCAAGCAAGGTCGGGCAAGACGCAGGAACGATGGTTGGCATGCCGGCTTGTGGGGTGGAGGTCACAGGGGATCTTGAACTTGCACTGGTGGAATCGAAACCTGATGTGATGGTAGACTTCACAACCCCACATACGGTCCTTGCCAATACTCGCTTAGCCATTCAGCATAAGGTTCGTCCGATCATCGGTACGACCGGGTTCACCCCAGAACAAATTGCAGAGTTGGACGAGCACTGTAAGCAGCAGGGCATTGGAGGACTCATCGCCCCGAATTTCTCAATTGGCGCGATTCTCATGATGAAGTTTGCTGCACAAGCAGCAAAATATTTCCCGAATCTTGAGATTATTGAGTATCATGGCGATCAGAAGCTCGATGCACCATCAGGTACAGCGGTGAAGACGGCGGAACTAATTGCGGAGGTTCGCGAGGAACTGCGTCAGGGCAACCCGAATGAGCATGAGACGATCGAAGGGGCACGTGGCGGATATTATAATGGATTCCGCATACATAGCGTACGCCTGCCGGGTGTATTTGCTCAACAAGAAGTCATTTTTGGCGGATTTGGCCAGACCCTCAAAATTCGTCACGATTCTTATGAGCGTGCGGGTTATATGCCGGGTGTCAATTTAGCCGTGCATAAAGTAATGGAATATACAGGACTCATTTACGGTTTTGAACATTTTATTGATTGATCCAGCATGAGGCTGGAAATAGATAAGAGAGTGGAGAGATGAGACATGTTGAAGATTGCATTTATCGCACATGACCGCAAGAAAGATGAAATTGTGAATTTCGTTATTGCCTACGAGCAGGTTTTTAAAGGACATCATTTATATTCGACTGGGACGACAGGACTTCGTATTATGGAACAAACTGAACTCGATATCCATCGTTTCATGTCGGGTCCGCTTGGCGGAGACCAGCAAATTGGTGCGCTTGTAGCTCAGAATGAGATGGATCTGATTGTCTTCTTGCGTGATCCATTGATGGCGCAGCCCCATGAACCGGATATTATTGCTTTGCTGCGTCTATGTGATGTACAAGGCATTCCTGTTGCGACCAATATTGCAACAGCGGAGATTCTTGTGAAGGCGCTAGGCCGTGGGGATTTTGCATGGAGAGAGCTTGTCCATAAATATAAACCAGGTGTAGAAGAATGAGTGTAGGTTTAGATATCCTCGTGTTCGGTGCGCATCCAGATGATGCGGAGATCGGCATGGGGGGGACAATTGCGAAGCATACGAAGGCAGGGCAGCGTGTTGGGATTTGTGATCTAACCTTTGCCGAAATGTCCTCGAATGGGAATGTAGAATTAAGACAACAAGAAGCACAGGCTGCGAGCCAAGTATTGCAATTGTCAGAACGAAGCATTCTAGGACTACCGGACCGAGGACTTCGTTCGGTTCTGGAGCAGATCGATCAGATCGTAGCAGAAATTCGTCGATTGCGTCCGCGAATCGTGTTCGCACCCTACTGGGAAGATCGTCACCCCGATCATGTTCAATGCGGACGGTTGGTCGAAGAGGCTGTATTTAATGCCAAGCTTCGTCGCTATATGCCTGAGGTATCTCCATGGACGGTAGAGCAGTTTTATTTTTATTTTATTAACGATCTAGGACCTGCGACGATGATGGTGGATGTTACAGAAGTGTACGATCAGAAGATGGACTCTCTACGTGCATATGGCTCTCAATTCGAAGCGCCAAAGGCAGGGAATGATATCGTTGCTACACCGCTGAATCAAGGGTATTTGGAGCGGGTGGAGGCTCGTGACCGGATGCTTGGGCAGAAGCGTCTTGTCGGCTATGCAGAGGGTTTTGTGAGCAAGCCACCTTATTTGGTTAATCTTTTTTAGAGAATGACGGAATATAATTTTGTAGCTAAGACCCTTTAGTTATTAGGAGGACCGAGAGTATGGGAGAATCGTTGAAAATTGGAATAACCTGTTACCCTTCTCTAGGCGGTTCGGGTGTTGTGGCGACAGAATTAGGAAAACTATTAGCAGAAAAAGGACATCAAGTTCATTTTATTACGCACAGCATTCCGTTTCGCTTGGGAGCATTTCAGAAAAATATTTTCTATCATGAAGTCGAAGTGAACGATTATTATGTATTCAAATATCCACCTTATGATCTTTCGTTAGCTTCGAAGATGGCTCAGGTTGCTAAGATGCAGCAGCTGGATATTCTCCATGTTCATTATGCTGTGCCTCATGCGGTATGTGCTTATCTCGCGAAGCAAATGGTTGGTGATCATCCTTTGAAAGTGGTCACGACACTACACGGCACCGATATTACGGTACTTGCTCAAGATGAGTCCTTGAAAGACCTGATTCGGCTTGCAATTAATCAGAGTGATGCCGTCACAGCGGTCTCCAAGGATCTGATTCGTGAGACGCATGAGTTGCTTGATATCACGAAGGACATTGATCTCACGTACAACTTCGTGGACAAACGTGTATATTATCCGCGTAACTGTAACGGATTGCGTAAAGAGTTTGCCTTGCCTAACGAGAAGATCATGATGCATATCTCGAACTTCCGTCCCGTCAAACGCGTTAGCGATGTAATTGATGTGTTCGCGAAGGTTCAGAGCAAGACCCCGACACGATTGTTGCTGGTTGGCGAAGGTCCGGATTTACCGAAAGTTCAGTCTAAAATTCGTGAGCTCGGCTTAGAAGATCGCGTGACATTCCTAGGTAAACAGGACGATGTCGCACAGGTGATCTCCCTTGCAGACCTGTTGTTGCTTCCTTCGGAGAAGGAAAGCTTCGGTCTCGTTGCATTAGAAGCAATGGCGTGCGGTGTTCCAACGATTGGTTCAATCGCTGGAGGAATTCCTGAACTCGTCACGCATGGCGAGACAGGTTACTTGGCAGAGATTGGCCATGTAGATGATATGGCAGATTATGCGCTGCGTCTCTTAACCGATCCGCAACTGATGGAACGATTCAGGCTAAATTGTCTCAATCGGGCTCGCAATGTCTTCTGTAATGATCTTATTACAGCTGAATATGAGAAAATCTATTATCGTGTACTTGGGCGTCCCATTCCAGAGTCCTTGATAAAGGTGGGCTGCACGTAAATGTGGGATCAAATTCAAGCGGATGCATCTTTGATTGCGGGAGCGAAATCCGTGCTTGTGCAGTTAAATGAGGCTGGATTTGAAGCCTATCTTGTTGGGGGCTGTGTTCGAGATACCATTCTCCATAAACCCATTCATGATGTAGACATTACAACCTCTGCGTTACCAGCAGAGGTTATGTCTATTTTCGACCATACCATTCCAACAGGGCTTCAGCATGGAACGATTACGGTGGTAATCGACGATAACTTGTTCGAGGTAACCACATTCCGCGAAGAATCTGAATATGAGCAATATCGACGACCAACGGAGGTTGCTTTTATTCAGAATCTTGATGGCGATTTGCAGCGCAGAGACTTTACCTTTAATGCCCTGGCATTAGATGTCAAAGGTAAGCTCCACGATCCTTTTCAGGGGCAGAGTGATTTGATGCATCGTATTGTCAGATGCGTCGGTGAGGCAGATGCGAGATTTCAGGAGGATGCGCTTCGGATGCTTCGTGCGATCCGTTTTGCAGCCTGTTATGATTGCAAGATCGACGAACCGACTTGGCATGCGTTGCAGATGCACCGAGATAAGCTGCAATTTATTGCAATGGAGCGCGTGCGTACGGAACTGGAGAAGATCGTAGAGAAGTCTCTTTTGAGCCTTGTACGAGGGATGAAGCTTCTCGTTCGAAGTGAATTATTATCTTGTACCAAGTCATCTCTATCCGAGCTTGTTATAGACGATGATATCTTCCAATCTCGGATTGAACTGGCCAGCGATACGGTATCTAGAGAATCATGGGATGGTTCAGCAGATGCTATTACGCGATGGGCTCTACTCTTCACACGCTGTGAGGTCTCACCCGGGACGGCAGGAAGTCTGATGCAGCGATTGAAATTTGCTAACCATACGGCTGCGAATATCGTCCAGCTGCTGCAGATGGTAGAGCGAGTCGAGTCTGCACAGCAATTAGGTGTACAGGGACTGGTACGTCCAATATGGACGCGTGCGATCGTGGACTATGGCAAAGTAACTGCAGGAAGAATGTTAGATCTACTTAAGGCTGATCAGCTATTTGTACTGCGCCGGTTCAAGGATAGTGAACAAGAAGGAACCTTGATCCATGAACTGAATGTACACGGAGCAGCATGGTTAGCGGCACTTGAGATCAGCCAGTTAGCTGACCTTGCCGTGCGAGGACAAGATATTGTTAAGCATCTCAAGAAATCGCCTGGGCCATGGCTTGGGAATCTATTGAAACAAATGTTGTACCGCGTTGCGACCGGAGAGATTCCGAATACTCGCAGCGCAATCCTAGACGAAGTGAATCGAGTGATCCATGAATATGAGTGAACCCTTATTACAATTGTTGTTAGCCAATACGAACTCGTACATCTCAGGTGAGGAAATTAGCCGACAGCTGCAAATTAGCCGTACGGCGGTATGGAAACAAATCAACAAACTGCGGAATCAGGGGTATGAATTCGACGCTATTCCGCGTGTCGGTTATCGTCTGAAGCAGAAGCCGGACCGATTAAATACACTTATGCTGCTCAGTCAGTTGAAATCATCGGTGATGGGTCAGCAGATCAAATTGTTGGAATCGACACCCTCAACTCAGATCATAGCTCAGCAAATGGCTGAGCAAGGAGCGCCGGAAGGAACTCTAGTCATCGCAGAAGAACAGACGTCTGGGCGAGGCCGTATGGGGCGAGCGTTCCATTCTCCATCCGGTAAAGGAATCTGGATGAGTCTGATCCTGAAACCGCAGACATCTTTACAGTTCACACCACAATTAACATTACTTATTGCCGTGGCATTATGCCGTGCCCTTCAAAGACTTGTTCCGATATCGATCGGCATCAAATGGCCGAATGATCTCCTCGTGGGAACGAAGAAAATTAGCGGAATTCTGCTCGAGTCAAGTGCAGAGGATGAGCGGGTCCGCTATTGTATCGCAGGCATAGGTATTAGTGTGAATTTGGATCCGGAAGACTACCCTGAGCCGCTGCGAGAGGTTGCCACTTCGCTTAAGATTGAATCTGGCTCTAAGGTAGATCGTACAGCGATTATTACGGAATTCCTGGCGGAATTCGAGACGCTGTACGCGCTCTATAACGAACAAGGCTTCGCGCCCATCCGTACATTGTGGGAGGCATTATCTATCTCACTGCACCGTCCGATTACCATTAATACGCTGCAAGGCAAGGTGATAGGGATCGCAGAGCAGCTGGACGAGCTTGGCGCACTATGGATTACCGAATCGGCAACAGGCGAACGACGCAAAATTTTCTCAGGCGATGTGGAATTTCACAGATGAAAATATGCATTGAATTTGTTATACTGGTCTGTATAGAGGCAGTATCAATCTCATATTGAACTGCACTCTGACAGATTCGTACTAGCATTCCAATTGAACTCTATATTTTAGTGGACTATGGATTCTGCTCTGAGCCGAAGGGACCGAGACAGAAGGATCAGCACCATGATTCTTTTTTGTACGGTGACCTTTTTAGTGGAAATGCTAAAAGGTTTTTTTGTTTTGCGCACAATACAAAAAAGAAGGGATGATGAACATGACAGAAATGAAACGTAAACAACGACTGACAATTCCGAAGTTCAAACAAATGAAGGTGGATAAGAACCCCATCACCATGATTACAGCGTATGATTATCCATCTGCGATTTTAGCGGAGGAAGCCGGGGTAGACATGATCCTCGTAGGAGATTCCTTGGGGAATGTGGTTCTTGGTTATGACTCAACACTTCCGGTGACGATCGATGATATGGTCTATCATACCCGTTCCGTCGTTCGTGGTGCCCAGGACACCTTTGTGGTCGCTGATATGCCGTTCATGACGTATCACGGCAGTGTAGATCAGACGCTTCGCAATGTGGCGCGGTTGATGCAGGAAGGTAGAGCGCATGCGGTTAAGATGGAGGGCGGGTCAGAGATTGCCCTTGCTGTGGATGCGGTCGTCAAAGCAGGCGTACCTGTCGTCGGACATATTGGCTTAACACCACAGTCGGTTCATCAAATTGGCGGATTCCGTGTACAAGGGAAGGTCCCGGAGGATGCAAAGCGATTGCTCGAGGATGCCAAAGCATTGGAACGTGCCGGTGCATTTGCCATCGTCTTGGAGCTTGTAACGGAAGAAGTGGCGACATACATCTCAGAGCAGCTAAATATTCCAACCATTGGCATTGGCGCAGGGCGCGGATGTGATGGGCAAGTGCTCGTATTCCATGATGTGGTCACCTATGCATCACCTTATCGAAATAAGAAATTCGTCAAAACCTATGTCGATGTTGGATCGTTAATCCGGCAGGGCATTTCACAATATGTGCAAGAGGTCAAAGAAGGCAGCTTCCCAGCGCCTGAGCATGTCTTTACAGCGGAAGATACCGTTGTAGAGAGCCTCTATGGCGCACGCAAGCAGGAACGAAAGGCGGAAACCGTGCAATGATCGCAATCGAGCAAATTACAGAGCTACGCCATCAGTTAGCTCATTTACGTCAAGAGCGTTCAAATGAAGGACGTATCTCAACAGTCGGCTTTGTGCCGACGATGGGCTATTTACATGAAGGCCATGCAAGTCTAATACAAGCAGCGAAAGAGCAGTGCGATATCGTAGTATTGAGCATTTTCGTCAATCCGATTCAATTTGGCCCGAACGAAGATCTAGATAAGTATCCTAGGGATGCGGAGCGTGATTTAGCACTCGCTAAGCGGTTAGGTGTGGACTTTGTCTTCTTGCCAACGGTGGATTCAATGTACCCGACACCTACGAAGACGAAAGTCAAAGTCGATGAAGTGACGACGCTCCTGTGCGGAGCTAGACGCCCTGGACATTTTGATGGCGTTACGACGGTCGTCTCCAAATTGTTCAATATCGTCCAGCCTGATTATGCTTTCTTCGGCATGAAGGATGCACAGCAAGTGGCTGTTATCCAGCAAATGGTCTCTGATTTGAATTTCCCAGTAACGATCGTGCCATGTCCGATTATTCGTGAAGAGGATGGCCTTGCACTTAGCTCACGCAATGTCTATTTAACGGAACAACAGCGTCAAGAAGCACTTGTCTTATCACAGTCCTTATGCCGGATTGATGCGTGGATGCAATCCGAAGAAGTCTCAACCGTATCCCAATTACGGGATCGTATTATCCAACATATTGAGACATCGCCTTTGGCCGATATCGATTATGTTGAGATCTTATCTTTTCCACAATTGACGGAGCTGGGAATTAATGCATCGCTTCAAGCACATAAAGGTCAAGCGATCATCGCACTCGCGGTTCGATTTGGCACAACACGCTTAATCGATAACCGAATTTTATAAGGGGTTGACGGAATATGATGAGAAATATGATGAAATCGAAGCTGCATCGGGCGACAGTAACCGAAGCGAATTTGAACTATGTTGGAAGCATTACGATTGACCGCGATTTAATGGAAGCAGCGGATTTGTGGGAGAATGAGCTTGTACAGATCGTGAACAATAACAATGGCGCACGACTAGAGACATATGTCATCCCTGGAGAGCGGAGGTCAGGCGTGATTTGTCTGAATGGCGCTGCCGCAAGACTTGTTCAACCAGGCGATCAGGTCATTATTATTTCGTATGCGATGATGTCGAATGAAGAAGCCAAGAATTATAAACCACAAGTTGTAATTCTTGGTGCGAATAATCAAATCGTAAGCCAGACCAATCAGGAAATTCACGCCACCATTCTTTAATCGTTGGTTTCCAGTATGAAAAGCCCCGCCTTTACGAAAAATGAACATGTAGCTGTTGTACATCATCATTATTTCACTTTCGCTAGAGGTGGGGTGCATTTATGTTTCAACATTTATTTGCGACGATGAACGAAATGTTGGATGAGATTCTTGTGCATTATCCAAAGGCTCAAGGTGGGGCTAAGCAGGACTTGCAGCAAAAATTAACCTTGCTGAAATCCATGAGTGACGGGATTGTCGAGGAATGGCTCCGGTTCGAAGAGAAGATGGGAGTGCTGCGTGAAAGTCAGCCTGATCATGCATCGGTGACAGTTCTTCCTGAGAGCCAGAGTGAAGCTTTTCAACGTGGACAAGGTTATTACAAATTATGTATGTATGATTTGTCCGCTGAAGCGTTCGAGCAAGTGATCCGGCATTATCCCGATTCATTGGTTGGACGTATTTATTTGGCCATGGCTTACCTGCAGCTGAATGAGTTCAATGATGCTTATCGACATTTTCAATTTATTATTCCCCTTACCGAGAGCAAGAAGCTGAAGGCCATCTCTTACAATGCTCTAGGCTGTATTCAAGCGCAAAATCAGAATATCGAGAAAGCGCAAGAATATTTCCATCATGCCCATCAAGCAGATCCGACCTTTCAAGAACCGCTCACCAATTTGAAGCTATGCGAAAGCACGGAATACGAAGGCGCTTATCAGTATGGCAGCGAATTAACTTCCTTTATGTAATCCATTCTGATTCCAAAATTCCGGGTGATCTGTTATGCTTAAGAGATCATTGGAACGAAGGGACCTTATTACGATGAAATTCGCAGTTCTCGATTTTGAGACAACAGGAAACCAGCCCACCGATGAAATTATTCAGGTTGGGCTTGTTATTATAGATCATGATTTATCCATAGATCGAATTTTCACTTCTCTTGTGAAACCAAGCACGAATATCCCACCTTTTATTACCCAGTTAACCGGGATATCAAATGATGATGTGGCTGATGCACCAACGCTAGATGATGTGATGATGGAGATGGTATCTCTCCTTGGTGATGTCGTGCTGGTGGCACACCATGTCGCATTCGACTTTAACTTTCTGCAGCAGGCACTGGATCAGACGGGTTATTTGCCATTCACAGGTCGAATCTTGGATACGATCGATTTCTTGCGGATTTGCTTTCCTGCATTAACGACGTATCAATTAAGCGCAGTAACATCGTGGTTCGATATTCCGCACGAGCGTCCTCATCAAGCGGACAGCGATGCCTTAGCTACTGCTCATGTATTACTGAAGTGTCTGGAGAAGTTGGATGATCTTCCGCTCTTAGCTATTCAACGATTAGCTGATTTGTTCGCGCAAGATGACAGCGATCTGAACTGGTTCATGCATGAACTGCTGGCTGACCGAGAGATGCGTCCGGTCATTACCGATGATAGTGGTCGTTCATTTCGTCAGTTCTCGCTCCATATTGAGGATTGGACGGAGATTCCTCCGCCTCGAGAAGAACTGCTTACCAACCCGCTAGAAGGTCAGACCTTCGAACAGTTCTGTACCGATTCGATTGATCGTCTACGACAATTCCTTCCTCAATTCGAACAGCGTGAAGCGCAGAATATTATGTTCCATGAAGTGAATTCAGCGCTAGAGGATGATCATCATCTTCTGTTGGAAGCGGGTACAGGAACGGGTAAATCCTTAGGGTATTTGATCCCTTCGATTTATTACAGTGTCAAGAATGACAATAAAGTGGTCGTCAGTACACACACGATTAATCTGCAAGAACAGATTCGACAGCGAGACGTGCCGCTTCTCAAGACGATATTACCGGTTGATTTCAGAGTATCGGTATTAAAAGGTCGCAGCCATTATTTGTGCTTGCGGAAGTTTGAACATAAAATAAATACAAAAGATTTCATTACGCCAAAGGAAGATATTATTACAGCAGCACAGATGCTGGTCTGGATTGCCGAGACAGAGCATGGCGATAATGAAGAGCTGCATTTTGGCAATAAAGGAGCCGATTTCTGGGATACGGTTGCTAGTGATACGGATTCTTGTCTGAATCGAGCTTGTCCTTGGTTCCGCAAATGCTTCTACCATCGCGCTCGCCATGAAGCAAATATCGCAGATGTGATTATTACGAATCATTCCTTATTATTTACAGATATCAAGGTGGATCATCGATTCTTACCTGCTTATGATCATCTTGTCATTGATGAGGCCCATCATCTCGAGGAAGTCGCCGGGAAGCATCTCGGTCTGCATGTGAAATATTTCAGTCTTGTTCATACCTTGCTGCGCTTGCTTAAGGATAGTAAGAATGGACAATTGCCGACGCTGCGCAATCGTCTCCATGTTATTCCTGATGAGAAGGCGCAAATGGCATGTGAAATTATTGAAGATTCCTATACGCAGCTTGTTGATGCCAAAGAGATGTGGGATAAGTTAACGGAAATTCTGTTCAGTATGATGCCGCAGCGGACAAGTGATGCGAATCAAGAGCAGGGCCAATATGTATATCGACTTCAGACAGAAAAAATGCCAAATGATTGGGATGCTGCTTCTGTACTCGAAGATCAGCTGAATGCCCTCTTGAACGAAATCGTTCGTAAATCTGAGCGATTGCTGCAAGATCTGCGGGATATACAGGAGGAATATGGGATTCAAGCGGCCGTGACGGATTTATCCGGAACGGTGAAGGATTTGGCGCGTGCGCGTGATGATATCCGATACTTTATGAAAATGAAGGAGCCGAATGTCGTATTCTGGATGGAAGCGAGCAGTCATTTCCGTAGTAAATCCTTGCAATTATTCGCTGTTCCAGCAGATGTCAGCGCTCAGCTGAAGGAATATTTCTTCGATGCGAAGAAAAGTATCGTGCTCACATCAGCAACCTTATCGGTTGATAAATCTTTCCAATACATGATTGAGCAGTTAGGATTGCAGGAAGCACAGGATCAAGGACGGCTTCAGAGCATGGTGCTCCCATCGCCCTTCCAGTATCGTAAACAGGCGCTAGTGGTGATCCCACGCGATTTCCCGATGCTCAAAGGATCGAATCCGGATGCACATTTCGTGCAGACCTTAGTGAAGTCTCTGGCTGACGCAGCCGTGGCTACGCATGGCAGAATGCTCGTCCTGTTCACATCGTACCGGATGATGAAGCAGGTGTACGATCCACTCAAGGAGCTTCTAAGCCCGCATCAAATTCAGGTTATCGGACAAGGCATTGACAGCGGGAATCGGAGTAAGTTAACTCGCAGGTTCCAGGATCAATCGGCGTCCGTTCTCCTCGGTACGAGCAGCTTCTGGGAAGGCGTCGATATTCCTGGTGATGCGCTAACCTGTCTGGCGATTGTGAGGCTTCCGTTCCAGCCGCCGAATCATCCGCTCATTGAAGCGAAGTCGGAGCTGCTACAGAAGGAGAAGAAGAATCCATTCATGAAATTGTCAGTTCCGCAGGCGGTTATTCGCTTCAAGCAAGGGTTTGGGCGATTGGTACGTACCGCGCAAGACCGTGGGATCGTCATTATTTATGACACACGTGTTATTGAATCTTATTATGGCAAGTATTTCTTATATTCTTTACCAGGTCCGAAGATGGAGCATATGCGGCTAGATCAAATCGTGCCTCGAATGCAAGAATGGCTGTCGGACGAGGAAGAGAGGGGAGTCATCCATGAAAACAATGAAAATATCTGAAGCAGTTGTACGCCGTCTTCCCATTTATTTGCGCTATTTGAGTGAATTGCAGCAGCGTGAAGTCCTTACGGTCTCCTCGCAGGATCTCGGATTGAAGCTGGATTTAAATCCAGCTCAAATCCGTAAAGATTTAGCGTATTTTGGCGAGTTCGGGCGTAAAGGGATTGGCTATGATGTTGCTTATTTAATTCAGAAAATCCGCCAAATTTTGAAGCTGAATCAGCAGATTAATGTCGCTCTTGTCGGGGCAGGTAATCTTGGCCAAGCATTAAGTAACTACAATACATATCTTAAGGATAATATGAAAATTGTAGCTGTTTTTGATGCACATCAGCCGAAGATCGGCAGCAAGATTAATAATATTGTTGTTCAGCCGATGGAGGATTTAGAAGCGACTGTTCGTGAGCATAATGTTCGTATCGGTATTATTACCGTTCCTGCGATGGAAGCACAAAATGTGGCAAACGCTTTTGTGAATGCGGGTGTAGAAGCAATTCTGAATTTTGCACCGGTCATCTTAAAAGTGCCTCAGCATGTGCGTGTGCACACAGCTGATTTTACAACGGATTTATTGAGCTTGGCGTACTACTTGCACAATGGGAAGGATATGGACGAAGATGAAGAAGAATCTATGGATCATTAAGAACGGCTATTTCGCCGTTATGAACGCAGATAAACCTGTAATTCACGGGGTTATGGTGATAGAAGGGGATCAAATTCGGTATGTAGGCGAGCAGCTTCCAGCGGATTTGGTGATTCCTGAAGATGTAGAGGTTATGGATGGCAAAGGGCTATTGTTCTTGCCTGGTTTAATGAATACGCATGGTCACGCAGCAATGTCCCTGTTGCGCGGTCATGGTGATGATCTTGCATTGCAAGTATGGCTCCAAGAGAAAATGTGGCCGATGGAAGGCAAATTCACCTCGAAGGATGTCTATTGGGGTACATCGTTATCTGTCCTGGAAATGTTAAAAGGTGGAACGACAACCTTCCTCGATATGTACGATCACATGGATCAAGTAGCAAAAGTGACAGACGAATCAGGTATTCGCGCGGTGCTGATGCGTGGAGCAATTGGTCTATGTCCTGAGGATGTCCAGCTGGCGAAGCTTGCGGAGGCGGTTCAATTTGCGAAGGATTGGCATGGCAAGGCGGATGGCAGAATTACGACGATGATGTCGCCGCATGCGCCTTATACCTGTCCTCCTGCGTTCATTGAGAAGTTCGTACAAGCAGCGCATGATCTAGACCTGCCAATGCATACGCACATGTCGGAGACGGCAGCGGAAGTACAGCAGAATGTGAATGAGTATGGGCTTCGTCCTGTGGCGCATCTAGAGAAGTTAGGTGTATTCACACGTCCGACGCTTGTTGCGCACGCGGTACATTTGACAGATGATGAGATTGAGACGCTTGCACGTTACAACGTAAGTGTATCGCACAACCCTGGCAGCAATTTGAAGCTAGCGAGCGGTGTTGCGAGAGTACCGGATTTGTTAAAAGCAGGCGTAACGGTATCGCTTGGTACGGATGGCGCAGCGAGCAACAACAACCTCGATATGCTTGAAGAAATGCGTCTTGCTGCACTAATTCATAAAGGGGTATCGGGTGATCCGACAGCTGTGCCTGCCTTGGAAGCCTTGCGCTTAGGCACGGAATATGGAGCGAAATCAATTGGGCTGGATAATGTGACAGGATTGCTTCGTGCAGGGATGAAAGCCGATTTCATCGCTGTTAACATTGATCAGCCGCACTATAAGCCGCATACAGATCTGATCTCCCATGTGATTTACTCGGGTGCAGCACAAGATGTTTGGCATGTATGGGTAGATGGCAAACAGGTCGTCAAGAACCGTGAATGTCTAACCCTCGACGAAGAGAAAATTATGCGTGAAGCACAAGCTTGCTTCGACGGATTGTTAGCGCGTTAAGGGAGTTACAGATGCAAAGAAGATGGATCGTTATTATCATATCTGTCATTATACTGATTTTGCTCGGACTACATTTATATTATCGGAATGTACAGAGCGGTGAATGGCTTGCAGAAGATCGGGCAACGAAAGCTGCCTTAGAGCAATCATCCTTGAAGAAGGTAACAGGGATACAGAAGTCTGTATGGGAAGATGTATATTATATCGTCAATGGACTGGATGAGCAGGATCAGAATTTAGTGGTGTGGGTCAATCAAGAGGGAACTTCCGTACATACGGAGCAACTGAAGCAAGGTTCGACGAAGGAAGCGATACAAGCGAAAGTATTAAGTCGATCGCCTGGCGCAGATATCATTACAATCGTACCAGGCATTTGGGAACAGCAGTATGTATGGCAAGTGTTCTATAAAGCGTCCAAACCGAACGAAAACGTACACTACTACTATGATTTTTACCGTTTCTCGGATGCAGGGTATTTGACAACGTATACCTTGCCTAATCGGTAAGAAAACCTTCGGAAAAAATGTATTCTAAAATAAGGATCTCGTCGATATACTAATCCCGACCGAGTAAGGTCATATTGATCGGAAGGGGTTGGTTCGATCCATGGGCGTTCGATTTCTGAAGATTGGCGTGCTGTACTTTATCTTGTCAATGGGTTTGGGGATGTATATGTCAATGGCCAAAGATTATGTGCTTGCAGGTGTTCATGCGCACGTAAATCTAATCGGTTGGCTATCTATGGCGGTATCTGGCGTGATCTATATATTATTCCCTAGGGCGGATAACAGTGCTCTGGCGAAGTGGCATTTTTGGTTAATGAATTTAGGTGTCATCATTATGATGGGCTCTCTAATCACCTTATTGCTTACAAAAGAAGAGACGCCGTGGGGACCGATTATTGGTGCAGGTGGTGCACTACTTATCCTTAGCGCCATTTGTCTCTTGATCAATCTCTTTAAAAATGTGAATATCAATGAGATGCGTACATCGAGAAATTCGAAGTGACAGCGGAATTTGAAGAGCTTGCCTTCTAAGGCAGGCTCTTTTTCAATTGTTCGAGCGATGGTTGGCAGGGCTTCCACACATTACATTCTTCAATCGTATATATCCTATGATATACTGTGTGATATACGAAATGAAGGAGGGCGTTACATTGAAAATACGTGTTAAACCACTTGTCCTGACACTGGTCGGATCGATGGCCGTCCTTTTTGGCGGCTGGTTCTTCTATCAGAATGTAGCTGTACAAAGTCCTGTAGAGAAGGTAGCCAAAGAAGTATCGACAGTATCTGCTGCGAAAGCAAACATTACGCGAAATGATGTTCAACTCGTCATTCAAGTTCAGCCCGATGCGAATTTGCGAGAAATCGTTCAACATATATATCAGTCCGGTAATAAAGTCATTGGTGATAAGAAATTGAATATTACCGTAAGTAATCCATCGTCTCCACTGCTTGATGATTGGTGGTCTCATGCTTTGTTCGGCGTCGCACAAGCGATGGAGAATAAGCAATACTCAGAGATTCCACAAGTATTAGAAAAGACGAGCAAGTCGTTAAACCTAACACAAGTTCACACATCTGCTGAGATGGATGAACGAAATGTATATGTTACCATTACCGATGGCAAGGCAAGCAAGTATATTATTCTTCCTCGCAAGGGTGAGCCCGTGGGGGTGTGGCCTAATGCTTAAAGGGTGGAGAGAAGTCGTTATTGGGTTTGTGATCGCGTTATTTATTTTTCTCGGCATCATTGGGGTGAACATCTTGCCTTTTGTTGGTGTCGCCCTTGTGATCGGAGTTATCTATTTAGCCATGAAGAGCCGTGGGGGCAGCTTGACGGTTGGAAGACAACAACGACGAGTAGGCGGGTCGTCTAAGCCTAGTTACTTGACCTTTGAACAGATTGGCGGTCAAGAACGTGCGAAGCAGGAATTGATTGAAGCGTTGGATTTCCTCATCAACCACGAGGAGATTAAGAAGTTCGGGATCAGGCCGTTGAAAGGTATTCTATTAACGGGCCCTCCGGGAACCGGGAAGACGTTAATGGCAAAAGCTGCAGCGCATTATTCGAATGCGGTGTATGCTGCAGCTTCCGGCAGTGAGTTCGTTGAGATGTATGTCGGGGTTGGTGCAGGCCGTATCCGTGATTTATTCAAGCAAGCAAGAGATCAAGCCGTGAAAGAGAAGAAAGAAAATGCGATCATATTCATCGATGAGATCGATGTCATCGGCGGGAAGCGGGAAGGCGGCCAGCAGAAGGAATATGATCAGACGCTCAATCAGCTTCTAACCGAAATGGATGGGATTTATTCGAATTCTACCCCTCGTGTGCTCGTGATTGCTGCGACGAACCGGAAGGAAATGCTCGACAGCGCATTGCTGCGTCCAGGCCGATTTGACCGCCATATTCGTGTCGATTTGCCGGATAAAAAAGGTCGATTGCACATCCTGAACATTCATGCAGAAAATAAACCAATGGATAATTCGGTGCAGCTGGACACGATTGCCGTTCAGTCGTTTGGATTCTCCGGCGCACAGCTCGAAAGTGTCATGAATGAAGCTGCAATCTATGCGATGCGGGAGAAGCTGGAGCAGATCGAGCAGCGCCATTTGACCATGGCGATCGATAAAGTCATGCTCGGTGAGAAGACGGATCGTGAAGCGACGAATGAAGAACGCAGACGTGTCGCCATTCATGAATTGGGACACGCGATTATCGCTGAAATTGTTAGACCTGGCAGTGTGGCACAAGTGACCGTTAGTCCGCGTGGACAGGCGCTTGGATATGTTCGACATAATCCATTAAAGGATCAATATCTGCACACCAAAGAGTTTCTAGAAAGTCAGATTATGATTGCGCTAGGCGGAGCTGCAGCGGAAGAAATTTTCTACGGCGGACGAAGTACAGGATCTTCGAATGACTTCGAGCAATCGCTGCAAATTGTCGAGACAATGATGAATGCGGGATTGACCAATTTAGGGATCACCAATGTTCAGATCGTGACGCAAGAAGAGCGAATGAAAGAAAATGAACGAATCATGAATGAGCTCTTCGAACGGACGCGCAATGAACTCGAATCCCATAAAATGGTATTTGAGAAGGCTTTGGAATTCCTTATTTCGGAAGAAGTAGTATCTGGCGACCAATTTAGAAGAATATTTTGTGACAACATACAATTACCAGCGTAAAATGTGCGCTGGTTTTTTGTCTAATTTTTTTCGACATGTTAAAATAGATGGCGGAGTTCTGAGAGATGATATATACAGAGTTGTCGGAAAGGATGGTTTATAACCATGCAATTTAAGAAAATTGGCGTCATTGGCGGGGGAACCATGGGTCAAGGGATCGCTGAAATGTTGGCGGTTCGTGGACTTGATGTATTATTAGTGGAGCAATCGGCTGAGAAATTAGATTACGCATACAGCATGATTGAATTAAGTCTGGATAAACAGCTTGAGAAGTGGGGCATTACGATATCGGAGAAGAAGATAATTCTCTCCCGCATTCAAAAAGTATCGCATTTTGCAGAGCTTGGAACGTGCGATATGGTCATCGAGACAATTTCGGAAGACTTGGAACTGAAGAAGCAAGTATTCGCAGAACTGGATGCTGTATGTCCAGGTCATATTATTTTGGCGAGCAACACGTCTACACTCAGTCTTACAGAGCTTGCGAGCTCGACGAAATATCCATCGCGTGTGATCGGTATGCACTTCATCTACCCTGTTGCGAAAGTGGATTTGGTGGAAATTATTCGCGGTCTGAAGACTTCGGATGATACATTCATCCAGACGAAGCACTTTGTTGAAGAAGTTGTGTCGAAAAAAGGCATCATGGTCTACGAATCTCCTGGATTCGTAACATCGCGTATTATTCTAACATTGATTAATGAAGCATTGCATGTCTTGCAAGAAGGCGTTGCAACAGCAGACGATATTGATGATGCGATGCGTATCGGTTATGCATTCCAACATGGGCCGCTTGAGATGGCGGATCGTTTTGGTCTGGATTCCGTATTAGCAGCGATGGAGCGTATGTTCCGTGAGTTTGGCGATTTGAAATACCGTCCATCGGTACAGCTGAAGAAGATGGTTCGTGCCGGTCATTTAGGCGTGAAATCAGGCGAAGGATTTTTCAAGTACAATAAGGATGGGGATCGAGTATGAAGATTTTAGTTATTAATGCAGGTAGTTCTTCGGTGAAATATCAGTTGTATGATATGACAGATGAGTCTGTTCTTGCGAAAGGTCTTGTAGAACGTATCGGAATGGATTCTTCAATCCTCACGCATGAGCCGACTGACGGCCAAGAAGTGAGCGAAGTAAGCGAAATTCTCGAGCATACAACAGCGGTTCGTAAAGTCTTGGATATGCTCGTACATCCGCAGCACGGTGTGATTAAATCCATCGATGAAATTGAAGCTGTAGGGCATCGTATCGTCCATGGCGGGGAATCATTTAGCAAGTCTTCAATTGTTACGCCGGAAGCGAAGTCAGAAATCCGCCGTCTGTTCGACTTGGCGCCTCTTCACAATCCAGCACATATGTCCGGTATTGTAGCGGTAGAAAAGAATATGCCGAACGTTCCGCAAACCGTTGTGTTCGATACGGCTTTCCATCAAACCATGCCGGAAAAAGCGTATTTGTATGCCATTCCGCGCGTATTGTATAAGAAGCATAAAGTTCGCCGTTATGGCTTCCACGGAACATCTCACAATTTCGTAAGTGCGAAGGCTGCTGAATTCTTGAACCGTGATATTAAAGACATGAAGATTATTACATGCCACATTGGTAATGGCGGTAGTGTAACAGCGATTTTGAACGGTCAATCTGTCGATACGTCGATGGGGATGACACCGCTTGAAGGCTTGATGATGGGTACACGCAGCGGGGATTTGGATCCTGCGATTGTTCCTTTTGTCATGAATAAAGAAGATCTAACCGTGAATGAAGTAAACTCGATGTTGAACAAACATAGTGGATTACAAGCCATCTCTGGCGTGAGCAGCGATATGCGTGAAATTATCGACGGCATGCTGGCAGGAGAACCTAATTCGACATTGGCTTTTGACATGTACGAATATCGCATTCGTAAATACATCGGGTCATACGCTGCAGCAATGAACGGTGTAGATACCATTGTTTTCACAGCTGGTGTGGGTGAGAATGCAGTTGTATTACGCGAACGTGTCCTTGAACAATTAACATTCTTGGGCATCGAGCTCGATATAGAAGCGAACAAAGTACGTTCGAAGCAGCCTCGACTGATCTCAACTCCTAATTCGAAAGTACAAGTGCTTGTCGTACCGACGAATGAAGAATTAATCATCGCTCGCGATACACATCGCTTGGTGTTAGAATCGAAGTAAGCAATATCAATTGTTGTTAAAGGGGAGAATTAGGATGGCTGCACAAACTGTCATTCGTCAAGTAAGTCAGCACGTCGGACAGCCTGTTAAAATCGGCTGCTGGGTGCACAATAAGCGTTCAAGTGGTAAAATTCAATTCCTGCAATTGCGTGACGGCACAGGCTATATACAAGGGGTTGTCGTTCGTAGTGAAGTGCCTGAAGAGGTATGGGATGCGGCGAAAAGCTTAACGCAGGAGAGCTCTCTGTATGTAACGGGTGAGATTCGTGAAGAGCCTCGCAGTCAATCAGGCTACGAAATGACGGTAACGGGGATTGAAGTGATTCATATTACGGAGAACTACCCGATTACGCCAAAAGAGCATGGCATCGATTTCTTGATGGATCATCGCCACCTATGGCTTCGTGCGCCGAAACAGCGTGCCATTCTGGTAATTCGTTCGCAAATTATTAAAGCGATCCAAGATTTCTTCGATAATAACGGATTTACGCTAGTCGATCCGCCGATTCTTACACCTTCTTCCTGTGAAGGTACTACGAACTTGTTCCATACGAAATATTTCGACGAGGATGCGTATCTGACACAAAGTGGTCAGCTCTATATGGAAGCTGCAGCGATGGCCCTTGGTAAAGTTTACTCCTTCGGACCAACGTTCCGTGCGGAGAAATCGAAGACACGCCGTCACTTGATCGAGTTCTGGATGATCGAGCCAGAAATGGCGTTCGTAGATCATGAAGAGAACTTGCGTGTGCAGGAGTCGTTCATTGCTTATGTGGTGAAATCCGTTCTGGATAACTGCCGCAGCGAGCTCGAGACGATTGGCCGCGATATTTCCAAATTGGAGAAAATCGTGGGACCATTCCCGCGCATCACGTATGATGATGCCATTAAATTCTTGAATGAACAAGGTCATGATATTCCTTGGGGTGAAGATTTCGGTGCGCCGCACGAGACAGCCATTGCGGAGAAATATGAGACACCGGTATTCATCACGCATTACCCAACGAAGATCAAAGCATTCTATATGAAACCAGATCCGAGCAATCCGGATGTTGTACTATGTGCCGATATGATCGCACCAGAAGGTTATGGTGAGATTATTGGCGGTTCGCAGCGTATCGATGATCCTGCATTACTCGAAGAGCGCTTCACCGAGCATGAGCTTTCTACAGAAGCGTATCAATGGTACCTGGATCTTCGCAAATATGGTACGGTACCTCATTCCGGCTTCGGTCTTGGGCTTGAGCGTACGGTCGCATGGATTTGCGGATTAGATCATGTTCGGGAGACGATTCCGTTCCCACGGATGCTCTATCGTTTGTATCCATAAGCCTCAATCGATGATATGATGAGGGGATGGAGGTGAGCTGACATGAGCAATGAAGCATGGCGGGCATTTGCCAAGGGGATTACGCTGGGTATGGAAGTGGGTACGATTCACTTACCATACGCGCTTCTTCGATATTATCGCCGCATGAAGCTCAGTGACACGGAAATGATGCTCATTCTTCAATTAACCGGGTTCCAGCAAATGGAGCAGAATGCATTTCCGACGATTGAAGAATTGCAGGATCGCTTGGGCGCTTCACCGGATACAGTCATCAAAGCCATACAGAAGCTCATGCGCGAGAAATACTTATCGATTGATGAAGAATTCGATCCGCAGACGGGGATTCAATATGAGCGTTACAACCTTTCAGGAATTTATGAGAAGCTGGGACAGCTTTTATCCGATGATGTAAAGGAAGAACGGAAGCAAGAACAGCGAAGCGGCAAATCTCAAGGAAGCGGTACAGCTTTTGCAGCAGGGGAGAGTGAAGAGAGTAATCTCTTCATTATTTTCGAACGCGAGTTCGGCCGTCCGCTGTCGCCGATGGAGTGTGAGACGATCTCGGGGTGGCTCGATCAAGATCAGTATCCTGAGGAACTCATCTTATTGGCACTGAAAGAAGCGGTATTCGCAGGGAAGGTTCACTTCCGTTATATCGACCGTATCTTGCTTGAATGGATGCGTAACCGCGTCCGAACGGCAGAGGATGCAAGAGCCTATGCACAGAAATTCCGCGGAGCACGAGGGAATTAAGAGACAGTCTGAGTCACATGGATCATGTGGTTCAGGCTGTTTTTTTGCATAAGGATGGATTATGATGGTAACAGGTATACAGATCATGGAGGGGGCAGAATATGAAACCGAATATTTATGTCGCACGACCGGTACCAAGTGAAGTAGCGCAATATTTGGAGACACATTGCGAGGTTCGATATTGGACGGGGGAAGAATCCATTACGAAAGATCAACTCGTTCATGAAATTGGCGATGCTGAAGGCTTGTTATTGAGTGGGACGCCGGTCACGGCCGAAGTGATCGAGGCTGCACCGAACCTGCGAGCGATCTCGAATATTGCCGTAGGCTACAACAATTTGCGGCTTGATCCCATTATTGCCCGTGGAATTCTGGCGATGCATACGCCTTATGTACTCGATGAGACGGTTGCTGATCTGGCGTTTGCATTGATTCTAGCTGCTGGTCGACGTGTCACGGAGCTGCATGAATGGGTACGAGAAGGCAAATGGGAGAAGGGGCAGGAAGAAGAATTATATGGACTCGATATTCACCATACCACGCTTGGCATTATTGGGATGGGGCGGATCGGTGAAGCGATTGCTAGACGTGCTCGACTCGGATTTGAGATGAATGTACAGTATTATAATCGGAATCGGAAGCCGGATATCGAAGAGAAGCTGGGTGTCACATATGCAGAATTGGACGAGCTGCTTGCGACCTCGGATTATGTGCTGCTTATGTTGCCCTTGACGCCGGAGACGAGAGGGTTGATCGGTGCGCGCGAGTTCGATCTCATGAAGCGGACTGCCGTATTCGTGAATGTCGCACGCGGTCCGATCGTCGACGAATCCGCCTTGTACGATGCGCTCGTGCAGCGTAAGATCTACGCCGCCGGCCTCGATGTATATGCACAGGAGCCGATCGATCCAGCGCACCCGCTGCTTACGCTTACGAATGTCGTAACCTTGCCACATATCGGATCTGCCACAGCGGCGACACGTCTTGAAATGGCAAGTCTAGCAGCCAGAAATCTAGTCCATGCGCTGCAAGGCAAGCCGGACATTGCGCTTATACCGGAATTGCGGAACGTATAAGGCAGAATAGAAATGAGACCCCCCTTGACTCTTGGTCGAGGGGGATTTTTGATATGCGCTTCGATTTTATTGTCCAATGGTTGGTGAAGAAAACGATGGAGTGGATGGTTACGATCATACCCTGATCCGATACGATCAATGAGCAACAAGCAATCGTTTTTGAAAGGAAGTAGAACCAACATGAATGACAACGAGACAATGCTATTGAGGGTATTCGCGCATCGTACTGTCGATGGAAGAGGGGGAATCATATGATATCTTCCCGTTATCGATGGTTAGCTTGGTCGACATTTATTGGGATGTTCCTCGTGCTGCTGGCAGGAGCCTTGGTGACGAAGACAGGTTCTGGCCGAGGCTGCGGTGATGATTGGCCTTTGTGTAATGGGAAATTTGTACCTGCTTATACACTAGAGTCTATGATTGAGTATTCCCATCGTATGGTGACGGGAATTGTGGGGATCCTTGTCCTCATCACATTTATATATACATGGCGTTACCTGAAGCATCATACCGAAGCCTTAATCTATGCTGGTGGAACGTTGTTGTTCACCGTGATCCAGGCGATCATGGGAGCGGCAGCGGTCATTTGGCCTCAGCAGCCAGCTGTGATGGCACTGCACTTCGGGATCTCATTGCTCGCTGTTTCTAGTAGCATGCTGCTGGTCGTCTGGATAAGGCGGCAGGAACGGGCTGGCGATTCAGATGTCTTCGTGACGATGCCGAGATCGATTTATCTGATGTCTTGGGGGATATGGATCTTTTGTTATGTTGTTGTCTATCTTGGGGCGTACATTCGGCATATGGATGTGGAAGCGGGATGTATGGGCTGGCCGTTGTGTAACGGGCAAGTCATCCCCTATTTGGAGGGTGCTTCAGGGATTGTCTTCCTCCACCGTGTTGCTGCAGCGATTTTATTCCTGCTCATCGCCGCATTCTATGTTCTTGTTCGCCGAAGTGAATCGGCAGGACAGCATTCCGTCATGAGGAGGGCTGGGATGTATGCACTTATTTTCGTGTTGGCGCAAATTTTAAGCGGCGGACTGCTTAATGCGACGATCAACAACGAAGATGTGTATCTATTTGCGAGTCTGCTCCACAATGTACTGGCCACGGCCTTGTTCAGCATTCTGACGGATATCGCCATCCGTTCGTGGAAACATCGTATACGATAAATCAAGAGAGTTCTTCATTTTGAATGAAGAGCTCTTTTTTTTTTGAAAATTGGGCCATGATTTGTTTCGAAACCTTGAACATGGTTGGTTCAACGGCTCTTGTAGTGGTTGGTGACATTTATCACAATCCCTCTTATCGTAAGACGTGGCTATAACGTACTTATGCAAATCGAAAGGAGCCGCAAACATGAAATTACCTAAAGCACGCCGCTGGTTCGCTTCTTTATCTATGCTGCTGATCCTGCTGCTTACGGCCACCGGATGCACGGAGAAAATGATCATTCTTAATCCGAAAGGGCCAATTGCCGAACAGCAGCGTGATTTAATGCTCACTTCATTGCTACTGACATGTATTGTCATCGTACCTGTACTGATTTTGTTCGCGATTATTGTATGGCGTTACCGAGATCGAAAGGGTAGAACATCGAAGTATACGCCGAACTGGGAGCATAGCACGAAGCTAGAAGTGATCTGGTGGGGGATACCGATCATTATTATTACCATTCTAGCGGTCATTACCGTGAAGTACACCTATGCGCTGGAACCCTCTAAGCCGCTAGCATCCGAAGAAAAACCGCTGACCATCCAGGTGACATCGCTGGACTGGAAATGGTTATTCCAATATCCGGAACAAGGCATTGCAACGATTAATTACATCCAGATTCCAGAAGATGTACCGATTCGATTTGAGATCACAGCCGATTCACCCATGAATTCATTCTGGATTCCGCAGCTTGGCGGTCAGATGTATGCGATGTCCGGCATGGCGATGACATTGCATTTGCAAGCGGATGAGCAGGGAGATTTTTGGGGATCAGGCGCCAACTTCACCGGGAAGGATTTCGCGAAAATGTATTTTGATGTGAAATCGACTTCGAAGGAAGCATTCAACACGTGGGTAAGTGAGGTGAAGGCGTCATCGCCTGCATTGACATTGGACGGTTACAAGAAGCTGGTTGAGCCTGCAGCATCGGATGTCAGAACGTTCTCGGCTTTCCCAGAAGGATTGTTCGAGATGACCGTGACGAAGTATGCCTCCTCGCACAACCATGGATTGTCTTGGAAGGACATTCAGAAGATTGACAAACAAGAATAACGGATTTTTGATCCGACACGTAAGGAGAGAGAATCATCCATGTGGGAAAGAGTGAAAACCTTTGCCTCTGAGTTTTTTGTAACGGGAGATCCGTTAATATATGGGGCAGATGTTAGCATCGTCATCACCATCTTAGGTATTGTAATTGGACTGACGTACTTCAATAAATGGGGCTGGCTATGGCGGGAATGGCTGACGACTGTCGATCATAAGAAGATTGGCATCATGTACATTTTAGCTGCCTTCATCATGTTATTCCGCGGTGGGGTCGACGCGCTTCTAATGCGTGCACAGCTGGCCGCACCAGAGATGAACCTACTGCCGCCGGACCACTATAATCAGATTTTCACGACGCACGGCGTAATCATGATTTTGTTCATGGCGATGCCATTTATGTTCGGATTGTTCAACGTCATGGTGCCGCTGCAAATCGGCGCGCGCGACGTGGCCTATCCGTTCCTGAATGCGCTAAGTTTCTGGCTATTCTTCTCAGGCGCCATGCTGTTTAACTTATCCTTCGTCATTGGTGGTTCACCAGATGCGGGTTGGCTGGCCTATCCGCCATATTCGGGCATTATGCATAACCCAGGCGTCGGACAAGACTTCTATATTTGGGGGATTCAGATCTCAGGGATCGGAAGTCTGATGACGGGGATTAACTTTATCGTCACCATTCTGAAGATGCGTGCACCGGGTATGAAGTTAATGAAAATGCCGATGTTTCCTTGGTCGGTACTATCCAGCTGTATCGCGATCATATTTTCGTTTCCGATTTTGACAGCAACGCTAGCACTACTATTCCTAGACCGCTATGCAGGTGCGCATTTCTTCACCTTGGATGGCGGCGGAAACCCGATGATGTATATTAACCTGATCTGGATGTGGGGACACCCTGAGGTGTATATTATCGTATTACCTGCCTTCGGGATCTTCTCGGAGATCGTATCTACGTTTGCGAAGAAGAAGCTGTTCGGTTATAAATCGATGGTGTATGCCATGATGATCATCAGTATTTTGTCGTTCCTCGTGTGGGCGCACCATTTCTTTACGATGGGTTCCGGCGCGGATGTGAATGCCTTCTTTGCACTGACGACCATGTTGATTGCAATCCCGACAGGGGTGAAGGTGTTCAACTGGCTCTTTACGATGTTCCGCGGGAAAATTACTTTCGAAACCCCGATGCTGTGGACGATGGGCTTTATTCCTTGCTTTATCGTAGGGGGACTAACAGGGGTTCTACTGTCGGTAGCACCGGCTGATTTTCAGTTTCACAATAGTTATTTCCTAGTCGCGCATTTCCATCAAGTCATCATTGGCGGTGTCGTATTCGGATATTTTGCAGGCTTATATTATTGGTGGCCTAAATTGTTCGGCTTCAAGCTGAATGAGCGGATAGGCAAATGGGCCTTCTGGTTCTGGAATATCGGCTTCTATCTCTGCTTCATGCCGCAATATGCGCTCGGACTGATGGGGATGACACGTCGTGTTGTAACCTATGGATGGGACAAAGGCTGGTGGGAAATGAACTTGGTATCCACCATTGGAGCGGGGCTCATGGGTATAGCGTTCTTGTTCCAAGTGTGGCAAATCGTATATAGCGTGAAGCATCTACGAAAAGATGAAACGGGAGATCCATGGAACGGACGGACCTTGGAATGGTCAATTCCTTCACCTGCGCCGGTGTATAACTTCGCAACCCTGCCTCACGTTACATCTCAGGATGAGTGGTGGGAGGAGAAGCAGCGAAGATTGCAAGGACATCCTGCTCCTGCACCAGTGAAGATAGAACCGATTCATATGCCGAAAAACTCTGGAATCCCAATCGTGATGTCCATGTTCTGGTTCTTCACCGGATTTGGCTTCATATTTGATTGGCTCTGGTTAGCGATCCCCGGACTTGTAGGCGTAGCGGCATGTATGCTGGTTCATTCCTTTAATTATGATACGGATTACTACATCCCTGTTGAAGAAATTAAGCGAACAGAATCTGCGATAAGGGGGGTTACGAGCTAATGGCTCAATTACACGATTCCGGATTAACCGGTCACCAGGTGTCTCATACGGAACATCATGACCATCCGGATATGGAAGAAATGCGCACCTTCGGCTTCTGGATCTATCTGATGACCGATGTCATTATATTTGGCACATTGTTCGCTGTCTACATTGTGCTGCAAGGTAACACAAATGGCGGACCCGGTCCGAAAGACTTATTTCAAATGGGAGGTATTATCGCAAGTACCTTCATTCTATTAACGAGCAGCTATACAAGCGGTCTAGCGGTGCTCGCGATGCACAAGGGGAATAAGAAAGCCTTGTTGGGTTGGCTTGGGGCAACCGTATTACTCGGTGCGACCTTTATCATCATGGAAATCAATGAGTTTACGCATCTGGTGCATGAAGGAGCGACGATCAGTACGAGTGCATTCCTATCCGCATTCTTTACCTTGGTTGGCACGCATGGACTTCACGTCCTGCTTGGATTGGTGTGGATGATTGCACTGATGATGCAGATTGCGAAGCGCGGGATTACACCGGTTACGAAACGTAAAGTCAATGTCATTAGTTTGTTCTGGCATTTCCTTGATGTGGTCTGGATTTTCGTCTTTACAATTGTTTATTTGATGGGGGTGAGCTAGATGCAGCATGACATGAGTCCTTCCCATGCGGACAAGAACCATGGCTCCTTAAAGTCGTACACCATTGGATTTGTATTCTCGATCCTGCTCACGATCATTCCGATTACCGTGGTGATGAGTGGTTGGCTCGCTGGGAAGGCAAGCGCGATCATTCTGATGGTAACGGCTGTATTGCAGCTCGTTGTTCAATTGATATTTTTTATGCATCTGCGCGAAGAGAAGAAGCCGCGATATAACCTGCTGACGTTGATCCTAGGTTTGATTATTTTACTAGTTATCGTCATCGGATCCATGTGGATCATGATGTACAATATGGTCGCACTATGATCAGAGATTGGATCGAGCTGACAAAGCCGCGAATTCTTCAGTTGAATCTCGTTGCTGCGTTTGGCGGGTATTGGCTAGCATCGAAGTGGACGGTGGATTGGGGTGCCCTGTTGTGGGTGCTCTTAGGCACCGTACTCACGATGGCCTCCTCGTGCGTCATGAATAATGTATGGGACTGGAAGCTGGACCAGCGGATGGATCGAACGAAGGATCGACCATTAGCAACGGGACGTTTGAATAAGTGGAGCGTACTGGTTTACGCCCTATTTCTAGGGATATTGGGTGAAATGATCTTGTTTATGAAAGTGAACGTCCTGTGCGGATGGCTCGGGGTCCTTGGGATGTTCGTTTATATCGTCGTATACACGATGTGGCTCAAGCGGACTTCAACTTGGAGCACATCCATTGGCGGCATATCGGGAGCGATGCCGCCGATCATCGGCTATTGTGCCTTTACGAATGAAATAGATGCCGGAGCCGTACTCTTATTCGCGCTGCTGTTTCTTTGGCAGCCCGCTCATTTCTGGTCGCTTGCGATTCGCAGGGTGGACGAATATCGGGCGGCAGGTTTTCCGCTATTGCCCGTCCATAAAGGTGTAAGGCGGACAAAGCTGCAAATGATTCCTTACGTCGTCCTACTACTTCCCACAGTCGTATTGATTTACTCGTACGGATACGCAGGCACTGTCTTTCTCACGGTCTCTGTGGCAGCAGGAATTGTATGGACTTGGCATACGTTAAAGGGTGCTGCATCAACGAACACGGAGAAATGGGCCAAAACGAACTTCCTGATTTCGGTGAATTATTTGATGGTTGTATTTCTGATGATGATTGTCGATACGGCGGGGCGTCCATTTTAATGCAGAAGGTTGGAGGAATCGGAATGAAGGCAAAAATGACAATATCTCTTATTTTGTTGACTTTACTCGTTCTTCCTGCGTGCGGACAAGGTACCAATTCGCAGGGGATGGATGTTGGAACAACAGCTCCTGAAGATGCGAATGCCGTAGCGTTGTACAAAAAGTCATGTCTATCCTGCCACGCTGCCGACCTAAGCGGGAGAATTGGACCGAGTTTACAGGAGATTGGCTCCAAATTGTCACAAGAGCAGCTGTACACGATCATACATGATGGCGCAAAAGGCATGCCGGCGTTCCAAAAATCGTTAAGCAACGAGGAAATTGATGCGCTTACCCAATGGCTCTCGAAAAATAAATAGCTGCAAGGGGGGATAAAGGTGAAAAAAGCAGCCTTGGGCGTGATATTTGGTCTGATGATTCTCGTTATTGCCGCGTGCGGCAATGGCAAGTCCAAACAGCTGAATATGCAGGTTCAACCCTTTGAATTCATCAATCAGGACGAAAAATCGGTCGCTTTGGCTGATTTAGAAGGCAAGGTTTGGGTTGCAGACTTTGTGTTTACCTATTGTTCAACGGTGTGTCCGACGATGACGGCAAACATGTCAGAATTGCAAAAGCGATTAAAGGCTGAAGGCGTAGAGGCGGAGTTGATCTCTTTCTCCGTTGATCCGGAGCGGGATGATCCTGTTGCACTGAAAAACTATCTATCGAAATTTAATGCCGATTTCTCGAATTGGCATGCATTGACGGGCTATGATTTTGAATCGATTAAGACATTTGTTCTTAAATCATTTCGAGCGACCATCGCCAAAGATATGGCATCGGATCAAGTCATACACGGTACATCGTTCTATTTGGTCGATCAAGCAGGTATGGTCGTTGCCAAATACGATGGGATGACAGATACGCCTTTCGATCAGATTATGAAAGACATCAAAGCGCTGCAAGAGTAACATAAACAAGAATAAAAAAGGTGAATGAAGCACTTGTACTTAGCGACAAGCTCTCATTCACCTTTTTCATTTAGCCAAGAACACTGCGAAGTGCCGCAGCAAACTTGGATATTCCTTGCACAATATCTTCCGTATGTGGTCTTGCATAAGTGAACCGAACATACCCTGAATCGGATCCGTAGACGCTGCCGGGTACGAAGATGATACCTTGTCGAATGGCTTCCTCCAACAATCGATGATCATTCACTTTGGGGATGATTTTGCACCACAGATGTAAGCCCCCTTGAGGAATAGAGAATTGGACAAGGTCTGGCAGCTCCTTCTGAAGTGCTTCGATTAATAAATCCCGCTTATACATGAGATTCATCCGCAATCGTTCCAGATGGGGCTGGAATAACGGAGAATTCAAGAACTGCGCAGCAACCTTCTGAGGAACAACACTGAGTCCGTAATCCATCTGCTGCCTAGCATCGGCGAGCCGCTCAACAACCGAATGCGGAGCAACCATCCATCCCACGCGTAACCCGGAAGCTGCGATTTTGGAGAACGAGCCAATGTACAGTACGGAACCGACGGTGTCCATCGATTTAAGCGGCATCGGGGGCACGCCGTCATAGGCTGTCAAGCTGAACGGATCATCCTCTACGACGGGCAGTCCGAGTTCACTTGCTACATTGAGCAGTTCGATTTTACGTTCTTGAGCCAGTCGAACACCTGTGGGATTCTGAAAGTTCGGATTTAGGAACACCATTTTAATCCGATGCTTCTTATAGAGCGCACGAACATCTTCAGGCCGGGCTCCATGTTGATCTACAGGAAGTCGGAACAACCGAAGACCTGCCGATTGGAACATCGGTAACGAATAGTTATATGATGGATCTTCAATCGCAACGGCATCCCCTGGGGTGAGCAGACATTGTGTGATCAAATACAAGGATTGCTGGGATCCGGATGTAATGAGGATGGAAGATTCTGCCGTCTGAATACCCCGATATCGACTTAGATAACTGACGAGTGCTTCTCGCAGGGGAATGAAGCCTTGCGGGTTGTTATATCCGAGATATTCGGTATGGTGGTTCTCAGCCATGAGCATATTGATTTCTGTAACGGGTGAAATATCTGCTCCCAACTCGCCACTAGCAAAATCAATCAATGAGTTGTCCTGTTGAAGTGCTTCCCGGATGCGGCGCAAGAAAGGTAAATTAGGCAAAAAATTGCCGCCTTCCACATACCGATGCCAGTTCGGGGTATGCTTTGGCGTTGCTTTCCATTTATATTTACTAACCCTCGTACCGCTACCCGTACGACTCTCGATGATTCCGAGGGCACGAAGCTCCGCATAAGCAAGAATAACCGTGCTTCGGTTCACTCCCAATTGCTCGGCTAATTTGCGTTCGGAAGGAAGCAGGCTGCCTGGTGGGAACTCCCCGTAAGATATTCTTCGTTCGATTTCATCGGCAATTTGTTGATAGATAGGAAGGCTGTTGTAACGATCGGGCTTCCACATGATTGCTCCTCCTAGCCTTGTGTTATGTGTGATGATTGTCACGAAATCATTCTCATCATAACATTCGGCAAGTGAAAAACGTGCTTTACTTTTCATCAAAAGCATGTCGAATATATAGCAATCTCATGAACATGGATGGTGTTTCGATGGATGAATTGGAGGGTCTCGATCAGCCAATTCATCGTCGGTATAGTGTGAGCGATATGGAATGAAATTACCCGGTGCATGGAAGGTTGGAAGGCTAGGGATTTGATTTTGAGGATTGAAGAGAAAATAGAAGAGGGCTGATCGCCCCCTCCTATTTGTGCTGTTATGGATTTGGTCTTCTTAACGCTTAAGTAGCTCTGAGCGGTAGACGTATTCGAATAGGAATTCGAACGCTTCGAGGTGACGTTTCGCTTCGAATGCATTGGCACCCCAGGCGTAGATGCCGTGATTACGTAAGATGATACCAGGAATTTGTGGATTGAGCTTCTCTGTCACATGAGGGACAATGCTTGGAATATGCGCGAAATTCGGCACAATTGGAATCTCAATCTCCGCATCTTCTGTCCAGATATTGAAGGCTTTGATCAATTCAACGCCTTTCACAGGGATGGATCCGCGTTCATGGAACAACTCCGAGACCAAGTTATTGAATACCGTGTGTACGTGGAAAATCGCACCGCAGCCTGTCATTCGATAGATTTCACAATGAATGAGTGTCTCAGCGCTTGGCTTAAGGCTAGTGGCTTCAGCAGGTTTGCCTTCAGCATCCACGAATAAGAAGTCTTCCGGCGTATTCACGGATTTATCTTTGCCGCTCGCGGTAATCGCAAAATGGAAATCATCCGGTGTATGCTCACCGACACGAATGGATAAGTTGCCGCTTGTGCCAGGGAACCAATTTCTTGCTGCGAACTGGGTCTTAATCTCACGCAGCTCATGCAAGGCGCGCTGCTTCTGTTCTAATGGGATCTTTGCAAATGTCATGATGATGCTGCACCAACTTTCATCGCTTCCATATGACGGATAATGTCAAAGAAATCGTTATAAGGTACATGTGCTAACCCAAGCTGCTCACATTTCGTCGTGAGGTGAGAGCGGGAGTAGACATGTTCAACCAATTTTGCTCCAGCAAAATCGGTAATGCTATCGCCAATAATATATCGATCATACTCGCTATTGGAGTAGGAACGAATAATCTTCGTCTTGCACATGCCGCAATCATTGTCGCAAACATCATCACAAGCATTAGGCCATAGAATTTCGATATGCGAGCCGGAGAAATCACTGGTATTGCAGAAGATGCGTTCCTTTGGAATATCGAAGCGCTCCAAGATCGGATAGATGAAGAAGTCAATTCCACCGCTTGTGACATAGAATTCGATTTGCTGCTCCTTGCAGAACGTAAGAAATTCAGCGAAGCCAGGACGGATTTGAACTTGGTCGATGGCGAAGCGGGTAATTTCTTCACGTTGTGAAGTGGGCAGCAATCGGAACATCTCGCCGACGCCGACGCGAACCGATTTACGCTCCGCGATGACATCGTCCACAATGGATTTCCAACCGGGTGGATCGAAATGTTGGATGATCGCAACGATATTATCATTGATTGTTATTGTACCGTCGAAATCACAGAAGACGATAGGTTGCTTGGATCCGTTCTGTATCATGATCTAACCCCCCAGATGTCAATCGCAGCATGGAGTTCAGGATGGGTTACGGCATACTCTTGCAACGAAATGCCCTGCAATGTCGCATCAATCGCTTGATTGAAGGCGCGTCCGCCAGCTGCAGCTCCTTGTGGATGACCGTGAACGCCACCACCAGCATTGACCACCACTTCACGTCCGAAATCACGCAGAATTAGGGGGACAAGTCCCGGGTGAATGCCCGCGGAGGGTACAGGCATTGTTGTGCGGAGTGATAACTTATCACTTCGCAGCGCATCTCGAATGCCCATATTCTCTTCTTTTGGCATGACGACAGAGCCATACGGTGAAGGGAAGAGGGATAGATCGGCTCCGGCGATACGCATCAGCTTACCGAGTAAGAGTGGAGCGGCAATCCCGTAATGCTGAGATGGATAGAATGCTCCAGCCAGCGCTGGATGCGCGGCGATGGGAATGTTAATCGACGAATCCGAACTTAACTCATGCAGGACGTCGAACCCATAGGACAACACATTGAATAATAGCGCATTTGCGCCTGCATCAATGGCTTTGCGCGCTTGAACCGCGAGCTTCGAAGTGGGCCCCGTTAAATTTACAGCATAGAGCAATTTCTTGCCTGTCTGTTGTTCAGCTTGCTTCGCTGCGTCCATACAGACTTGCACGCGCCGCTCAATTGGCGTTAGAGGGTTCTCGAATAGAATCTCGTCATCTTTGATGAGATCGACACCGCCAAGCGCCTGCTGATAGAACTGCTCCCGTAAGCCATCGAGATCATGGCCGATCACGGATTTGAAGATGCTCATGAGCAGAGGACGGTCATGAACGCCGAGTAGGCTGCGAATACCTTCGATCCCGAATTTCGGACCTGGGAAAGCGGACAAGAAATCTTCTGAGAGATCCAAATCCATCAATTTGATCTTGCCGTCCATCGACAGCTTGCCGAATACGGTAACCAATAACGCAGGGATATCGCGACTGAAGTTGACGTCAGGATAAGCAATTTGGATATCCGCATATCGCTCGTTACTTTCCATTGCAGGATGTTCTGTCACTTGGACCACTTGCCCCAAATGACGCTCCATTTCCTTTTTCTTCGCTTCAGGCAGCTCTGTCCAGCTTCCGACCGTTAATCCGACTGCGATGGATACAGCTTTCTTATGGAAATCTGCTTTATCGTCATAGCAGCGGTAGGTAGCGATGCATGTGTGTCTCATTTCCTTATTTCCTCCCGATCAGAGCGCCCATCTCACCTGCACGATCCGCAGCGCGGTGTATGGCAGATATTAATGCTTCGGTGAAATGGAACGACTGTAGTGTTTCAATAGCTGCCTGCGTAGTTCCTCCCGGGGAAGTCACTTTTCGTCTGAGTTCAGCTGGGTCTTCACCTGTTGATTGTACCATATGTGCAGCGCCAATCAGCGTTTGTATGGTTAAATTTCTAGCTTGTTCGGTCGAGAGTCCGCCTTGTATTCCGGCTTCGATCATCGATTCGATGAGATAATAGACGTAAGCAGGACCGCTGCCAGAAACACCCGTCACGATATCCATCTGCTTCTCCTCAACAATGCTGACGACGCCGATGGCTTCGAACATATTTAACGCGATCTGTTGTTGGATCGCATTCACGCTTGCTGAGAAGCACATGCCCGTTGCTCCAAGCCCAATCGTACTTGACGTATTCGGCATCGTACGCACGATTGGATTGTGAGACTCGAGCAGCTCCTGCATGGTTCCGATCGATAATCCAGCAATGACCGAAATGATAAGCTGTTGCGGATTTACGAGTGGGCGTATCTCCATTAACGCCTCGGCTGCATCTTTAGGTTTCATAGCTAGTACGATGATCGATGCTTCGCGTAGAGCTTGCTCTTTTGCCGCGGGTTCATTCGTCGTCTGCACGTGATAACGCGCTTCAAGCTCATGAAGACGTGCTTGGTTCTGCCGATTGAGCAGCGTCATTTGCTCTGGGGCAGCGATATTTTTATCGAGTAAGCCTCGAACGATTGCTTCCGCAATCGAACCTGCACCATAGAAGCAGATTTGCTGTCCTGCGATGGATGATTTCATAGCTACTTCACCTGATTCTTCTCAAAATAGTAGTTTCGATTACAACATAACTTGATATTATTGTCGGATCTGGCCCGTGCCGTAAATCCGATATTTCGTCGACGTCAACGCAGGGAGGCCCATCGGACCGCGCGCATGTAGTTTCTGGGTACTAATGCCGATCTCGGCACCGAAGCCGAATTCGTAACCATCCGTGAATCGTGTGGAAGCATTATGGTAGACCGCAGCAGCATCAACTTCTTGCAAGAAACGTTCTGCATGTGCTGCATTCTCCGTCACGATACATTCGGAATGCATGGTTCCAAATTGACGAATATGCTCCAATGCTTCGTCGAGATCGTTCACTACTTTAATGTTCAAAATATAATCGTTATATTCGGTCGCATAGTCTTGCGCTGTAGCGTTCTGATCGAGCTGGATATAACGCGCTGTACGCTCACAGCCACGTAATTCAACATTGTTGCTGCGCAATTGATCAGCGATCGTACCCAAATGAGCTCCAGCGAAATCTTCATGAACGAGTAGGGTTTCCATCGAGTTACAGACGGAAGGACGTTGGACTTTTGCGTTGATCACAATCGGCGCGGCCATATCAAGCTTCGCCGTTGCGTCTAGATACGTATGGCAGATACCTGCGCCAGTCTCGATCACAGGAACGGTCGCGTTCTGGACAACATTTTGAATCAAGGAGGCGCCGCCGCGAGGAATGACGACATCAAGCAGTCCGTTCAGCTTCAGCATTTCATCAACGGATGCGCGATTTGTATCTTCAATCAATTGAAGGGCTGCTACTGGGATGGCTGAATTCGCAAGAGCTTGCTGCAACACCTCGACGATGCGTTTGTTGGAGCTGATCGCAGATGAACCACCGCGCAGAACGACGGCATTTCCCGTCTTAAGACAGAGGCCTGCTGCATCGACCGTTACATTGGGACGCGCTTCGTAGATGATCCCGATCACGCCAAGCGGAACTCGAATTTTCTCAATCTTCAGTCCATTGGGTCTCTCGATATGCTCGAGTTCATCACCGATGGGATCCGGCAGTTCTACAATTTGACGTAACCCTTCCGCCATCCCCGCAATTCGGGATTCATTCAATGCGAGTCGGTCAAGTAGCGAAGAGCTGGTCCCATTCGCACGACCACGCTCTAAATCTTCTTGGTTCGCTGCAATAATCGAATGCTGCTTCTCGACTAGTGCGTCTGCCATTTTCATCAAAGCATCATTTTTCTCCGCTGCAGTCAAACGATTAAGTGTAACTAGCGTTCCTTTCGCTAACGACGATTTCTCCCGAACTTCACTCATATTTTTCAGCCTCCCTAATGGTTTATCCTAGTTCATTTCAATGAAATCCATTCATCTCGGTGGATCACTTCAATGCGAGGAACCTCGATACGTTTCTGTACTTCATCGGTGCTCAGCCCTGCGACGTTCCGCATTTGGTCGGCTGAATAATTGACGACCCCGCGCCCCACCAATTGGCTATGGAGATTATATACTTCGATCACATCACCCGCATGAAAGTCGCCATCCACTTCTCGCACACCCACGGGGAGCAGGCTTTTGCCTCCAGCTAACAGGGCTTGTTCGGCGCCTGCATCTACACAGACTCTTCCGCTCGGTGTGGAATGGAAGCCTAGCCACTGTTTCTTCGTGGAGAGCGAATGGAGCTTTGTATCGAAATACGTTCCACGTCCGTGTCCCTGCGAAGCCATATCGAGGTCACCCGGCTCAAGAACACGACCTACAAATGCCGGCACACCGCCACGCATCGCGATACGCGCTGCTTCAACCTTGGAGCGCATGCCGCCCGTACCTACGAGAGATCCAGAGCCACCGGCACCTGCGATAATATCCTCGTTGATCTCTTGAACACGCTCGATGCGCACTGCATCGGGGTTGTTTCGAGGGTCAGCGGTATATAGACCATCTGTATCCGTAATGATTATGAGTCCTGTTGCTCGAACGAGGTTCGCAACCAAGGCTGATAATGTATCGTTGTCGCCGAACTTCAGCTCATCCACGGAGACGGTGTCATTCTCATTAATGATCGGGATGATCCCTTGCTTCAATAACTCTTCAACCGTCATTTGAGCATTCTGGATACGTTGCCGATTACTAAAGTCCGATCGGGTTAGTAGAATTTGAGCTGCACCGATCTGCTGCGCACCAAATGCTTCCTGGTATGCACGCATTAGCAGTGCTTGCCCGACAGCGGCAGCAGCTTGCTTCTCATGCAGCAACTTGGGCCGTGTTGTATATCCGATTTGTCGAAACCCTGCGGCCACGGCACCTGAGGTAACGAGTAAGACCTGAGCACCTGAAGCATGGAGCGCTGCTAGCTCGCTGGCGAAGAAGTCGACTTTTGAGCGATTCAGGCCACCCTCGTCAGAGGTGAGGGAGCTGCTGCCAATCTTCACTACAATACGCTGCATTTCATCACATCCTTATTCATTTGAAAATCATTGCATATGAGAAAAACCTCTACCGAGGTCGATTCAAAGATGAGCGACCTACAAGTTTTGCTTGCAAAACTCGCTTCGGAAGCAGGTGGTTTTTATCGCCAATAGGAAAGTCATTATACGCTTCAACGCTTTAATAAACTTTCCTATGTGGTGACAAAAAAAGCCTTCGTCCTTTAAACCTAAAGGACGAAAGCTTCTGCTTCCGCGGTACCACCTTAATTGATGAATTGCTCATCCAACTTGAACGCCTTGTAACAGAAGGCACTGTTCAGCTTTTCAGCCGACCGTTCGAGGATAGGGTTCTGAAAGCGTGGGCGGCAAGCTCTTACAGCCGATGAAGCTTGCTCTCTTATCGTCACGTCTCTTTCATACTGGTCCTGTCAATACGTTTAGATCTTCATTTCCTAATAGGATACATGGAAAATTGAGGTTTGTAAAGGGACGAATTCGGCGCTAAAAAAGGCCAAGTCGACCGATCCGTTCCACCGCTTCTTCAAGTCGAGATTCTGATGCCAAAAGACCAACGCGGACATAACCTTCGCCATGTTCACCGAAACCAATGCCAGGTGCGACGACGACATGCGCTTGTTCGAGCAGCAGGTCAGCGAATGAACTAGATGTAAATCCTTCAGGAACCGGCAGCCAGCAGAAGAAGGATGCAGGCGTACGCACGGCTCTCCAGCCAATACGATCTAGCGCATCGTAAAGTGCATTCCGACGGTTTTCATACGTTGCGACAAGCTCTTCCACACAAGTCTGAGGAGCAATAAGGGCCGTCGCTGCGGCCGCTTGAATGCCACCGAAGAGACTCACATAATAATGGTCCTGCATGAGATTAATTAGCTTGATGACTTCCGAATTGCCAAGTGCAAAGCCAACGCGCCATCCTGCCATATTATACGTTTTGGATAGTGTATAGAATTCGACGCCGACTTCCTTGGAACCCGGTAATTCTAGGAAGCTCTTAGGTTTTTTGCCGTCGAAACCGATCGCGCCATAGGCGAAATCACTCGCTACAACGATATTGTGCTGGCGAGCGAATTCGATGGTCTTCGTATAGAATGCTTCATCTGCGATGGCTCCGGTAGGATTGTTCGGATAATTTAAAAACATCAATTTGGCTTTTTCCAGCGATTCTGCAGGGATTGCACTGAAATCCGGAAGAAATTGATTTTGCGCAACGAGCGGCATGAATACCATTTCAGCACCTGCTAGTGCAACACCGGACCAATAATCAGGGTATCCCGGATCAGGAACGAGACACACATCACCGGGATTGAGAAGAATTTGACTGATCTCGACAAGGCCTGTTTTGCCGCCGAATAGAATGGCAACCTCCGTCTCCGGGTCGAGCTCGACACCGTAATCTTCACGGTATCTTGTTGCTATGGCTTCCTTCAAGAAGCTGTATCCGCTAAATGGCGGGTATTTATGATACATCGGATTTGCAGCAGCTTCCTGCAAGGCCGATACAATGTGGGTAGGTGTAGGCTGATCAGGATTTCCTTGTCCTAAATTAATGACATCATGGCCTTCTGCTGCTTTCGCATTCGCGCGTTTCACGAGATTCGCGAAGAACTGAGCGGGCAGTCCTTGCATTCGCTTCGCGGGTTCAATGTGGACCGATGCTGCGTTATCGCGTCTATCCGGTTGCTCGCTTTTCTCTGTCGTTAACATGTCTTACTTCACTCCATATCCTTCGAGATGTACAATACACCTAATTTAGCACGATTTACCTAAGGTGTATAGAGTGAGGGACAAGCGTGAGACGCGGCATTACTGGGCTTTATCGACCATGGTAATGAACGGCTTCACATCTGCACTGAACGTGAGCAAGAAAGGTTTGCGTTCTTTATTAAAGACGAGGATAAGCGGATCTTTGGTTGGGCAATAGATCAAGAATATTTCGCTCACAACAAACGTAAGTCCTTTGAACTCTTTGGTGATTTCTTCCTTCAGCGGCACTTTGTAAATGGATCCGCATTTGTCATCCAAGCTGAGCTGAGTCGATAATCCTGTTGCGGAATTCAGCCAAGACAGTGCTTCCTTCTGAAAGGCGTCATTGTTCGGAACAACCTTGATAATTTTCTCTGATTTCAACTCGAACTGCTGGACGGGCTGTAACTCATTGGGCTGAGCGATCGTTGCGGCAGCGTAGGATGGAGGCATGAACATCCCCATGCCTAACGCCATCAATAAGAAGCATAGAGCTAATGATTTGTACCACGGATTTCGTATCATTACATAGTCTCCTTTAGTCAGGTTTACAAGCTTCGGTTCTATAGTACCCATCTTGACAGTGAACCATCACACGTTATGATTATTACAAAGCATATTGGCATTTTTTATAAGGAGTTCGTATGGAACTAAGGGAAGGACGAGATCAATGAGCGAGCAAAAATGGAAGTTGTCCGTTCTGCAAATGGATGTTGCGATTGGGCAGCCAGATGAGAATTATAAGAAGGTGGAGCAGCTATTACAACAAGCAGTTCAGACAGATGTGAAGCCGGATTGCATTCTATTACCTGAAATGTGGAATACAGGGTATGCCCTTGAGCAAATTCATGAGCTTGCGGATGTCCATGGGGAACGTACCAAGGCGTTAATTTCTTCATTCTGTAAGGAGCATGAAGTGCATGTGATCGCGGGTTCCATCGCAGAACGTCGTGGTGATCAGATTTACAACACGATCTATGTTTTTGACCGCGCTGGCGAAGTGGTGGCGGATTACTCCAAAATTCATTTGTTCCGTTTGATGGATGAAGAGAAGTATCTAGCGGAGGGTAATCATATCGGCACGTTCGAAGCTGAAGGCGTGCAGGCTGGGATGATGATTTGTTATGATATTCGATTCCCGGAACTAGCACGGAAATTAGCTTTATCAGGTGTGAAAATATTGTTCGTGCCTGCTGAGTGGCCTAACCCGCGTCTGCATCATTGGCGTACCTTACTTACAGCGCGTGCCATTGAGAATCAAATGTACGTTGTATCCTGCAATCGTGTCGGTACGAGTGGTACAACGGAGTTTTTCGGTCATTCGATGATCATCGATCCGTGGGGCGAGGTATTAGTGGAAGGGCAAGGTCATGAAGAGATCCTTACAGCGACGATTAATTTGTCCTTAGTTGATGAAGTACGTGGCAGAATTCCTGTGTTCGAAGACCGCAGGCCGCAGCATTATTAGAATCGTATTGTTCCACACCAAAAAAGCTGCAATCCGCTCGCGGATTGCAGCTTTATCTTTATCATTGTTGCTTAACCCAAGCGTTAAGCGCATCATGCTGCTGCCAGAGGTGCATATGTGATTGCACATATTGTACCATTTCATTTTTGAAGGCAGGCATTTTCTTCGATTGCAGTAAATATTCAGATACGATTGGATGAGCTTGAACTGCCTCAGTCCACAGCGCAGTAAGCTGCGGTGTAATGCCATTCGCTAAATATTCGACGAGTACACGATTATAGACGAACGCAACCGATTTGTCCGAAGCGTAGGTCTCAATGAGATGTGTTGCGGATTTCAATTGATTCATTTCGATAAAAGCTGTAATTAAAGGATTATGCACATGCAGATGATCTGTTGGATCAAGTCTGATAATTTCTTCGTTATGCAGAATTGCTTCTTTCATACGTCCAAGCTCCATGCACTTGCGAGCGAATCCTGCTTTGGAACGAAGGTATGGGCGAATTCGAACACTGCCCCATGCTTGTCCCTTGTTCTGTTCAATAAATGATGCGCCTAGTGCACTAACGCCAACGCGCATTCCTTCTTCATAATATCCGATAGCTTCCTCAGGTGTTGTCACAGCGCTCTCTGCAAGAATGTTGTATGCATCGCAACTATTCGCATCGAGCTCGAGCGCCTGCTTCGCAAGCTCCGTACGACGAACAGGTGAAGGCTCTTCCCAAGCTTCGTAGAGCAATTCTTGTGCTTCCTCAGCAACAGTTTCCGTCTTCATGCCTTGAGTTATCTTCCCTTGATTGATAAGCTGTAGCATATAGTCTTTGGCTTCATCAATCGAAGCGAATTTCTGCTCTGCAAGAAGCTTTTCGATATGATGCATTTTGGATTCCGTTAGCATATGTCGAAGTTGTGGAATGCGTTGATCTAACGGATCATAGCACGGATGCTCATTCATATATTCGCGAATTTGCTGAACGCGTTGGGACACGGTTCCTGGGGATATACTATATTTCGTGCCAAGACTGGATTGAGTCACTTGCTCAAGACCATGCGTCTGGGCTACATAATATTCGATCGCCGCGGTTAACGTTTCTGCTTTCCGAATCGTCGGAGACGTCTGGGTTGCATAAGCGTGCCAGATATGAAGTGCTTCTGTAATTTGATCCCAGCTGTAGCTGACTTGCATATGCTCGACAATTTGCTCTGCGACCGTGTGGTAGGAAGGAGATTCTGCGAACCATTCTTCCACAAGAGCTTGAACGCTTTGTGCATTCTTATGCGCGACAGGGATAATAATCTTCGTATCCTGACTTTGCTCTTCACTCTTGTTCATACAACATTTTTTGTACTTCTTACCGCTGCCGCAATGGCAAGGGTCATTTCTTCCAACTTTATGAATCACGAGTACGAGTACCTCCTAGAAAAAAGGGCTAAAAGGAAATTATAGCATATATTCCGTTTTAAATAAATTCATATCGTTAAATCTTGTCGAAGGATGTGGGGAAATTGCGAAAAATAATGCTTATCATCGCGAGTGTCTGTCTTATTGTCGTCATCTCGGCTATGGTTTATGTACAAAAGCCCGCGTGGATATTCGGTCAGACGTCAGCACAACAGGCAACAAATATAAATAACTCAGGTCATTCAGGCAACCCTTCAGAGACGAAATCTGAGGAGCCATCTCATACTGAACCATCACCAGATCCCGCGGATCTTGAAATCCAAGCCCAGCTTACGTCCATGACGCTTGCTCAAAAAGCTGCTCAAATGATGATCGTCGATCTAGACACGTTAGAACGCGAAGCCGATCAGGCGGTGGGATCCCAACTTAGGAAGCAGCAATATGCCGGGGTGATCTTGTTCCAACGCAATCTGAAATCAGCTGAACAGACCGTAAAGCTGATCACGGATTTGAAATCCGCTTCGACGAAAGTGCCGATCTGGGTTGCCATTGATCAGGAAGGCGGTGTCGTGACACGTCTCCCATGGCTGCCGCGATTTGCCGGCAATATGGCGCTAGGAGCAACAGGGAATGCGGACTACGCGGAGCAGACGGGTAAATTGATCGGGGAGCAGATCGAGTCGTTCGGGTTTAATCTCAACTTCGCACCTTCATTAGATATAAATAATAATCCCGACAACCCGGTCATTGGCATTCGATCGTTCGGCTCGGAGCCTGAAGAAGTTGCCGAGATGGGGATTGCTATGGTGAAAGGTTTGCGAGAGGTGGGGATGCCTTCCGTCGTGAAGCATTTCCCAGGGCATGGCGATACTTCGATGGATTCCCATCTT
The DNA here is from genome assembly GCF_000374845.1 of Paenibacillus terrigena DSM 21567. Taxonomy (GTDB): domain Bacteria; phylum Bacillota; class Bacilli; order Paenibacillales; family Paenibacillaceae; genus Paenibacillus_K; species Paenibacillus_K terrigena. Next base: position 441,664 of record NZ_KB895413.1, read on the forward strand.
GGACTGCCGTCCATTCCATATGATCGAAATCGTCTAGACCAAGTAGAGCTTGTTCCATTTCGTGAGGCAATGAATCAAGGTGTAGATATGATGATGACGGCGCATATTACATTCCCAAAGATTGAGAAGAAGACGGTTATATCGAAAAAAGACGGTGCAAAAGTTCACATTCCTGCGACATTATCGCATACGTTTCTAACCAAGATTCTTCGAGAAGAGCTTGGTTTTGAAGGCGTAATCGTAACTGATTCCTTAGAGATGCAAGCCATCTCATCGAATTTCGGTGAAAAGGAGGCCATATTGCAGGCGGTTCAGGCTGGGGTTGATTTGTTATTGATGCCACCGAATCCTGATGCCTCCGTCAAGTGGCTAACAGACGCGGTAAAGCAGGGTGTCATTACAGAGGATCGTATCAATGCCAGTGTGGCGCGAATCTTGAAATTGAAACAAAAGTACGGCTTGCTAGAAGCCCATAAGCCAGCCTCCTATGTTGATCAATTCCGCTTAGCTCAAAAAGCGATGCAAGACCAAGAAGCAAGACAGACAGAGCTTGCGATTGCGGAGCATGCTGCGACACTGCTCAAGAATCAAGATCATCTCTTGCCTTTCACAATCAATACAAACACCACATTGTACATTCTAGGTCCATCGGCTTTACTGCCAGAAATGCAGCGACAGTTTAGTGCGATTATTGCGAAGGAAGGACAGGCACGATTCAAGAAAATTGTAACCCTTCCTATCACAAGCGGATTAACAGCCGCACAGCAGCAGCAGATCGGAGCATCGGATTCGATCCTCCTTGTAACAAGGAATCTGAACACGGATAAGAAGCAGCGAGATGCGGTGCGCAAGGTATGGAATCAGCTTCGAAAAGCAAAGCAAAAAGCGGCCGTCCTCGCAGTCGGCGCGCCTTATGATATTCGATATATCCCTGATATTCCTGCATTCGTCGCTGTCTACGGGGATCGTGCAACGGCGAATCTACCCGCAGGTGTTCGTACATTGCTCGGATTGAATATGCCGACGGGTAAGCTACCCGTTCGAATTCCTGATCAAAGCGGTCAGACGTTGTTTGATGTAGGTTCAGGTCTATCTTATGAAGATTGAAATTGTTGTTGAATGGTCGTCTTGAACACTTCAATGAATGCTTCGGCGGCTTTGGAAAGATAACGTCCCCTCCGATAGGCAATAACGAGCGTTCGTTTGGGCGACGGATCTTCCAGTGGCAGATAGGTTGGGATGAACTCACTACGGCGCGCACGTGCGATGAAGTGAGGGACGAATGCAATGCCCATGCCGGCGGCGACCAGCGACTGTACCGTCTCCATATTGCTGCTCTCAAAGACGATACGCGGTGTAAATCCGGCCGCTTGGCATAATTCAATCGTAATCTGACGGAAGCCTTGCCCTTTCTTCAGGATGATGAATGGCTCGTCCTTCAGATCTTCGATGCGGATGAGCCGTTCCGGATTGCAATTGGAGAGAGCAGCAAGGATGTGGTTCGGCGGCACGGCCAGATCGATTTTTTCCTCAATAACAGGCTCGTATGCCAAAGACGGCTCTTGGAGAGGCAAGGATAGCAGAGAGAAGTCGGTCTGACCGTTGGCCGTCAATTTCTCCAAATCTGCGGATGTATCCTCGACAAGAACCATTTCGATATCGGGATATTTCTCCTGAAAGACGGGCAGTACATGCGGCAAAATATGAGAACCCGTGATCGGCATGCTTCCAACGACAACTTTTCCTGTTCGTATATTGGAGATATCCGCCATTTCTTGCTTCAATTGATCGACGGCATCGATAATTTTCTGTGCTTGATTGATAAACGCTGCACCGGCATGCGTTAGCTCGACGGAGTTGGTGTTCCTTTGAAATAAGAGGACACCGATTTCCTTCTCGAGCTTCGAGAGCTGTTGACTAAGGGAAGGCTGTGCGATATGAAGCTTCTCGGCAGCCCGGGAGAAATTTCGCTCTGCGGCGATTTGAATGGCATATTGTAATTGACGTAATTCCATTATGGGGTGAACCTCCTATTTGAGACAAATAATTACGTGTTCAAAAAGTCGGCATTTCAGCACCTGAAAGTTTTCGAAGAAAACTTACCTCGGAAGCATATGCTAAGATTGCGAGAACCTGAAGCCATGCTTCCGTAGCGAGTTTTTCTTCGAAAAACTTTAAGGAGGAACGGAGTTTAGGCGAAACCTAAATGAGTACCGGACTTCGAAGGTGAACGCAAGATTCGATGTCGATAATGCTTCTTGAATGACTTCGTGATCAAATGATGACTTTTTGAACTTCCTCTATAAGTAAAACCTATAGCACTTATAGTTATTATATACTGGAGCAATCGAAATGGAAATGCTATGATTCATTCAAAGAAAAGATTTGCGTACGGAAATCAGCAATAACCGCAAATCTATATGGTTTCGATTCGATGAAGAGGTGAATGATAATGGCGAAAAAAACGATGTTTGAGAAAATTTGGGAAAATCATGTGATTCATCAAGAGGAAGGCAAACCAAGTGTTTTGTATATTGATCTTCATTTGGTTCACGAAGTAACATCTCCACAAGCATTTGAAGGACTTCGCTTGTCCAATCGTAAAGTACGCCGTCCAGAGCTGACTTTTGCAACGATGGACCATAACGTACCAACGAAAGACCGTTTTAACATTACTGATCCCATCTCGAAGCAGCAAATCGATACATTATCGAAGAACTGCGCAGATTTCGACGTCACTTGCTTTGACTTGAACAGCTTGGATCAAGGGGTTGTTCACGTAATGGGTCCAGAACTTGGATTAACGCATCCAGGTAAAACGATCGTATGCGGCGACAGCCATACATCAACGCATGGCGCATTCGGCGCATTGGCATTCGGGATCGGTACGAGTGAAGTAGAACACGTACTTGCAACACAATGTCTACAACAAGCGAAAGCCAAAACGATGGAAGTTCGATTTGTCGGCAACCGTAAACCAGGTGTAACGGCAAAAGATATGATTCTTGGCGTTATCGCGAAATACGGTACAGACTTCGCAACAGGCTATGTTATCGAATACACAGGTGAAGCGATTCGTTCCTTGACGATGGAAGAACGTATGACGGTCTGCAACATGTCGATTGAAGCGGGTGCCAGAGCGGGTCTCATCGCACCGGATGAAGTAACATTCGAATATCTGCGCGGCCGTGAATACGCACCGCAAGGTGAAGCCTATGATCAAGCGGTAGCGGCTTGGAAACAGCTTGCATCCGATGATGGCGCAACGTATGACCTAGTTGTTGACTTCGATGTCGACAGCCTGATCCCTCAAGTGACTTGGGGAACAAGCCCAGGAATGGGTACAGATATTACGGCAACGGTACCGAATCCGAATGACTTCTCTTCCGAGAATGAACGTAAAGCAGCTGAGAAAGCTCTTGAATATATGGATCTGAAACCAGGAACACCTATTTCTGAGATCGGTATTGATTATGTCTTTATCGGCTCTTGCACAAATGGTCGGATTGAAGATTTGCGCGCAGCGGCAGAAATCGCTCGGGGTTACCAAGTATCGAGCCATGTAACTGCGATTGTCGTTCCAGGTTCTGGTCGTGTTAAGATTCAAGCCGAGAAGGAAGGTTTGGACAAAATCTTCACAGCAGCAGGATTTGAATGGCGTGATGCAGGATGCAGTATGTGTCTTGCGATGAATCCAGACGTATTACAACCTGGACAACGTTGTGCTTCGACTTCGAACCGTAACTTTGAAGGACGTCAAGGACGCGGTGGTCGTACGCACTTGGTATCTCCAGCGATGGCAGCAGCAGCGGCGATCAAAGGACATTTCGTCGATGTGCGTGATTGGGAACTAAAAGCAGCGAACTAATAGAATAGATTCGGAAGATGATGGACGAGAGGGGAAATAATCGATGGAACCATTTAAACAGCTAACAGGGATTGTCGGACCGGTCGATCGCGTAAACGTGGATACGGACGCTATTATTCCAAAACAATTTTTGAAACGTATTGAGCGCTCTGGCTTCGGTCAATTTCTATTCTATGAATGGAGATTCCATGAGAATGGCGATGTGAACGCAGCGTTTGAATTGAACAAACCGCGCTACGAGGGAGCTTCCGTTATGGTCTCTCGCGTGAACTTCGGCTGCGGATCATCCCGTGAACATGCACCGTGGGCAATCTTGGATTATGGCTTCCGCTGCGTAATCGCGCCGTCTTTCGCAGATATTTTCTACAACAACTGCTTCAAGAACGGGATTCTACCGATCAAATTGTCAGAAGAGCAGGTGGAAGATTTATTCAAGCGTACAGCGGAACACGAAGGTTACCAGCTATCGGTTGATCTTGAGAATAAGAAAATTACAGATGAGTTCGGTCTGGAAATTCAATTTGACTTGGATGAGCACCGCCGTCAATTCTTACTTCAAGGACTTGACGATATCGGTCTAACACTGCAGCACGAAGATAAAATCTCAGCTTACGAGCAAAAGCGTAATCTTGCATAAACGATCAATTTTTATCTATTGAATAGAAAGAGTTTCAATCCTTTCACAATTAGAGGGTTGAAGCTCTATTTTTTTTGTTTTATATTTACTATAACGCGCAACTTTTGTAAAGTTTTGGATGTCTATTCTTGTGAGAAGGTGTCATGTCTTATCATTTTTGTGTTGATAGAATATAAATCTATGAAGATCAGGAGAATCGGATGAGAAAAATAGGCGCTATCGTATTGTTCTGTTGGATGTTGTTCTTGTTGCCGAGTATGATGCATGCGGAAGCGGGGTTGCAGTTATATCTCAATGGAGAGTCTGTCTCGCCGTCTGCAGAAGCGCAAATGATTAAGGGGTCAACCATGATCCCGATCCGGGTTGTCGTCGAAGAGCTTGGCTTCCAGGTAGATTGGAATAAGAAGACGCGCATGGCCTCTATACATAATGATAAGAAGACGATTCAGCTCGTCGTTGATCAGAAATGGGCGACAGTGAACGATAAGAAAATCACACTGGATATGCCGCCGTCACTCAAAAAGGATACGACGCTTGTTCCGCTCCGTTTTGTCGGAGAACAGATGGGTCTCGTCGTCAATTGGGAAAATGAGAGTAAATCGGTTTTTTTATTTTCCTCCGACTTTAGTTCCGATGTGACGCAGCCCACGCCACCGACAACATTGCCAGAGCCAGATCAGGGCGGTGTAGTAGATCCTGCAAATTCAGGAGCATCGAGTGACAAGGATTTATCTGAAGAGGTGAAGATGGGTGAACTCACAGACGTACAGTCTGTCACATTCGAGGATAACCGTCTTATTATCGGCGTCAGTAAAGGCAGTTTACTACCTAAGCAGGAACGGTTGACGAATCCGGATCGTGTTGTCATTGATCTACCGAACGCGAAATTTGCAGATTCGTACTTCAAAAGCGCTACTTTTGGCATGAACGGACAAGGAGAAATCCAAGTGCCAAATCATGCCGTTGTCAGTAAAATCCGTTTCTCGCTCTTCTCCAACAATCCATCGACCGTGCGGATCGTGCTGGATTTGAACCAAAACCAAAATTTTAGTCTATATACCGCGAATGATCCCAACACAATCATCGTTGATTTTAATCAAGCGAATGTTGACGTAGGGACAAACCCAGGTGCGGGACAGCCTGTTACTCCACCGCAATCAGGCAAATATATCGTCGTCATAGATGCAGGGCATGGCGGTAATGATCCGGGTACGAGCAGCCCGAACAACCGACGCGAGAAAGATTTCAATCTACCAGTAGCCCTTAAAGTCGCAGATTTATTCCGTGATGACCCGAATGTTCAAATTATTCTGACGAGATCAGACGATACATATCCAACACTGACTGATCGTGTAGCGTTAGCGAAGCAGGTTCAGGCGAACTTATTTGTGTCTATTCATGGGAATAGTATAGAGAACAAACCTACAATATCCGGGACAGAAACCTATTTTACGCGAGAGGATGCCAGTAAAGCATTCGCACAAGTCATGCATGCCAAGCTGGTTCAAGCGACACAGCTTCCTGATCGCGGTGTACGCCAGAAGAGCTTGCATGTGACGCGTGAGACGACTATGCCAGCCGTGTTGTTAGAGGTTGGGTACTTATCGAATCTCTCGGATGAGGCGGCGTTATTTTCGGAAGAGTTCCAAAATCGCGTTGCGCAATCGATTAAAGACGGGATAAATGTTTATCTAGGATTTCAAGCATAATTCGATTTGATAGATTATGGAAGAGCTTCAATTCCTTTGGAGATAAAGGGTTGGGGCTCATTTTTTTGTTGAGTTACCGCAACTTTTGTCGACAAATGGACGTCTAATTATTTGTTAGGTGTCGAGGCGTTCGATACCGTTGTTCACGCAAGTAAATCTATGAAAAGCAGGGGTGAAGGATGAAGAAAATTGGTACGTTGGTGTTTTTTTGTTTGATGTTGTTCATGTTACCGAGTTTAAGTCATGCGAGTGCGGGATTGCATTTGTATCTCAATGGTGTGTCACTCTCTCCGTCCGCAGAAGCGCAGATGATTAAGAGTACGACGATGATTCCAATTCGTGTAGTCGTTGAGGAACTTGGCTTCCAGGTTGACTGGAATAAGAAGACGCGCACGGTAACCATACATAATGACAAGAAGACGATAGAACTCGTAGTGTCCCAGAAATGGGCAACAGTCAATGGCAAGAAAGTAAACCTTGATGTAGCTCCAATCATTAAGTCAGATACAACGCTCGTTCCCCTTCGTTTCGTTGGTGAGACGATGGGACTTGTTGTAGATTGGGAGAATGAGACCAAGTCGGTATACCTCTTCACATCGGATTTTGGATCTGAAGTAACGCAGCCGAAGCCGCCGGTAACACAGCCGGACCCAGATCAAGGCGGTTCGACAGGTACAGGCAAAGATGAAGGAAATAATTCTTCGAACAATGGCAACGCAGGCAATGATTCAAAAGTGGACTTGTCCGAAATCCAGACGATGTCCTTTGAAGATAACCGATTGATTATTGGGGTGAGTAAAGGGGATCTGAAGCCAACGCAACAACGGTTGACCGGTCCTAATCGTATCGTCGTCGATATTCCGAATTCAAAGTTCTCGGATACCTTCTCGAAGACGCAGAATTTCGCCTCGAGTGGACAAGCTGAATTCATTGTTCAGGATCATCCTGTTGTTGAGAAAATCCGTTATTCGCAATATAGCGATAACCCAGCCACAGTTCGGGTCGTCATTGATATGAAACAAAGTCAAAACTTCTCCGTATATACAACGAAGGATCCTAACACCGTTGTCGTTGATCTGAATGGCAGCAGTCCGGACCCGGGAAAGGACAATGGAACGGGAACGCTCCCGCCGCACTCTGGCAAATATATCGTTGTGATTGATGCAGGGCATGGTGCGAAGGATCCTGGAGCGATCAGCCTTAATAAGCGGAATGAGAAGGATTTCAATCTGGCACAGGCGCTGAAGGTGGCAGAAGTGTTCAAGAACGATCCTGACGTAGAGGTCATTCTTACGCGTACGGACGATACGTTCTTGGAACTTAAAGAGCGTGTTGCATTTGCGAAGCAGCATCAAGCGAACTTATTTGTTTCCATTCATGCGAACAGTATTAACAAGTCATCGATCAGTGGTACGGAGACGTATTACTCCAGAGATGATGAGAGCAAGGCATTCGCGCAAGTGATGCACAACAACCTTGTAAAAGGCACCGAACTCCCGGATCGAGGCGTTCGCAAACAAAGTCTGCATGTAACACGTGAGACCAATATGCCGGCATGTTTGTTAGAGGTAGGTTACTTAACGAATCAAACCGATGAATCGGCTCTCTACCAGGAAGATTTCCAGTATCGTGTGGCCCAATCCATTAAAGATGGGATTAAACAATATTTGGGATTAAAGTCCTAATACGAGGTGAGAATTTTGAAGAAAACGATTCTAGTACTTAGCACACTATTATTAACGATAGCCATTGCGGCTGGATGCGGACAGAAATCTGCCGATCCACAGCCGGGAGATCAGACGGAGGTTGTGCAGCCAGCTGAGCAGACATTGAAAATTCAATCATTCTATACGGATGATCAGATCTTGAATCTCGTACCGAAGGACACGGAAATCAAGTTCAGCGATGCGAAAGCTAAGTATCTGGCTGCATTGAAGACGTTGCAACAGACGGATGACGAGAAGCTGATTGCATTGTGGGATAAATCCGAATTCCTATCTGCAACGCTGAAAGATGATGGTGCATTAACCGTTGATGTGAAAATTCCAGAAGATGCGCATTTGGGTGCATCAGGAGAAGATTTGGCACTTCAATCGCTGCTCAAGACGAGCTTTCAGTTCGATGAAGTGAAAACAGTGGATATTCTTGTTGATGGAAAATCTGTCGATTCTTTGATGGGTCATGTCGAATTAGAACATCCTTTTAGCAGAAATTAAGAGAAAGAAGCAGGATCTTCCTGCTTCTTTGTTGAATTTATTATACTTAGCATTTTTTAATAGGTTACATAGAGAGAGGAGTCACATCATGTCTAAAAAGTTCGTCACATTGTTTCTATCAGCGGTTCTCGTATTCGGTGCGGCAGGAAGTGCATACGCAGCGGTGACACCGGCTAATGGAAATTCATCTACTTCGACAACGAATAGCAAAGATAATTCGACATCAGATGCGAATAAAGGGAACACAGGAAATACAAATAACACAAGTAATACTGGAAATACAGGAACTACAAACGGATCTTCAACCAATACATCCGTAGGCAGCGGCAGTGCCCTGTTTAGCGATGTCAAGAGTGGGTTCTGGGCAGAAAAGCATATTACGAAGCTTGCGCTAGAGAAGATTCTTCTTGGAAATAACGGCAAATTCAGACCAAACGATCCGGTTACGCAGCAAGAAGCGGTCACGATGGCGATTCGTTATATGAATCTAGAGAAGGATTTGGATGCGACTTCGTCTGTAGCGTTCCAGAGCGGATTCGTAGTGGACAACTACTTCAAACCGTATGTCGCGCTTGCGTTCTCCAAAGGTCTTCTTGATAAAAATGAAGAAATGACACCTGCAGGTTCCAAAGAGGCATGGGGCTCGAAAAAAGCTTCACGCGAATGGATCACGAAAATTCTCGTTCGCGCATTGAACAAACAGGCTGAGGCAAAGGTTGCGATGAATAAAGCAACGACATTCGCAGATAACAGCAAAATCTCCCCTTCCATGCTCGGCTATATTAATGTAGCCCTTGATTTGAAGCTCACAACGGGGATGGAAGGTAATAAATTCAACCCAGCAGGGAATGTAACGCGTGCGCAATTGGCTACGTTCTTCAGTCGTGGGGATCAACATACGAATATCAAATATGACAATGTCTATCAGGGTGTCATTACGAGCTTGTCGGATTCCGAGCTTAGCTTGTATGGTGAGGATGGCAAGATTCATAACTTTACGTTAAAAGGAACTTCTTATTACACAGCTGATTCTGAGACATCCGTACCTGCAACGACCGTACAAGCCTATACGAAAGTGAAAGTGATTGATACCCAAGGTACAGCAGGCTATGTTGAAGTGATCGATTCGAAGATTCAACTGGAGTCCGTAGAGGGCAAATTCCAACGTCTGCATAGCACAGGTACGAAATTTACAGTTCTGAGCAATGATGATTATGTTACGTATGATTTTGATGCAGGCACAGCATTCTTAGATCAGAATGGCAAAGCGATGTCTGCGAAGGATCTTGCGCCAGACAGTACGTTAGATATTAAGCGTGAGACGTTCTCCGGTCAGAAGAAAGTTGTTCTTGTTCAAGTGAAATCTGCACCCGTGAATAAGACGGGTGCAGGTACTGTGACGTCGATCGATGTTGCGAAACAGACATTCAAAGTAAGAGATGCATCCAACGTGGAAGAGACCTTGACACTCTCGCCGGATGCCATGCTGCTCTATCAAGATCAACGTCTGAAAAGTCTAGCTGAATTGAAAGTGAATGACGTCATTTCCTATGTCGTGAAGAATGGTCAAGTGACGCAGCTTGAAGTGAAACAGACCAGTGCGAGAACCGTACGTGGTACATTAATCAACATCAGCACAGCGAATAAGCTGGTGACTTATGTGAAGGAAGGGACTTCCCGTCCGGAAGTGAATCTCCTCGCAGACAAAGTTGAAGTTGTAGTTGACGGCATCAAGACACCGACGATTGCAGATTTGATCGCGGATGATACGAATGGCGACGTGATTGAAATGACCATTACACCAGATGACCGTATCTCGAAAATCCAAGTGGTTGGTCGTAAAATGGAACAGCTGCAGGAATTAACGGTAGCTGGATACAATACCAAATTGCAATTGTTGACGGTAACGAATGCGAAAGGTAAAGCCTTCTCCTTCTACGCGACAGAGACGACGAAATTTGACTTTGGAACAGGGAATGTTACGCTCAAAGATCTTGAAGCACAGCTTCCAGAGAAGACGAAAGTCAATCTGACCGTTCTTGGCGATAAAATTCTAACGTTGCAAAAAGTGTATAAATATGATGGGAAATTACTCAGCTTGGATTCATGGAAACAGACGTTAACGCTTATGACGGATGCGGGTCAGACGATCACATTGCCATATGATAGCTCAGCCGTTGTATTCGTCTATGGTAAGAGCACTGGCACATCGTTATCGGATGTGAAAGTTGGCGATATGATCTCGGCACAACTTCGCACAACGCAAGATAAAGTCGGCCGTATCTCTATTAAATCGCAAGCGCAATTCGAAGTCTATTCGGTTGATGCAAGCAGAAATATGCTCAAAATTAAATCCAGCACGGGATATATCGAACAGGTGAATGATGGTGTATCACTGCTCGATGAGAACGGTACAGCGCTCAAAGCATCGGATTTTGCTCCGGGCCAAATCGTAAATGTGAATTTTTCAGGAAATGTTCCTGAATTGGTTCGCAAAGTAACACTCACTTATGGTAAAGTGGAATCTATTGATGCTGCGAACTCCAAGATTACGCTGAAAGACTTCTCCGGTCAGAAGAAAGAAATGAAGCTGACAGCGAGCTATCAGATTATTCGCAATCAAGCGATCAGTACGAACATCAATAGCTTATCGACATCAGATCGTGTCGAAGTGCGTCTTGATGCGGATGGAAATACGGTTGTGCGTGTCTTAGATACGTTAAGCCGCAAATTCGCTCGCTACACCGCTTCTACGAATGAAATTTATGTACAACGCGCGTCACTTTCGGATAATAACTATAAATTCAATTTTGTGACGAATGTTTATGTTCATAAAGGGGATTCCCTATTAAATCTGCAGTCCTTGACTGATGCAGATCAAATTCTACTCGTCTTCAACAATAATCAGGTCATCGAGATTGAGAAATTGTAGGAAATTAAATTACCTTTAGGCTGCATCTGAATGACCGTCTTGATGTGGTAGCCCCGCGTCAAGGCGGTTTTATGTTCAAGTAGAGGGGAGAATGAGACATGAATAACGCGACCGTGAGGCATATTTTGGATACCATTGGTGAAATGTTCCCTGATGCGCATTGTGAATTGAATCATTCAAATCCGTTCGAATTAGTGATTGCTGTATTGTTGTCAGCCCAGTGTACCGATGAAACGGTGAATAAGGTGACTGTGAATTTGTTCCAGAAATATCGGAAGCCTGAAGATTATATCGCGGTGCCGATCGAGGAATTAGAGCAAGATATTCGCCGCATTGGATTATTTCGCAGCAAAGCAAAACACATTCAACACTTGTGCATGATGCTATTAGAGCGTTATAATGGCGAAGTGCCCAAAGCGCATGATAAGCTTGTGGAGCTCCCAGGTGTGGGTCGAAAGACAGCGAATGTCGTCATGTCGAATGCATTTGGTGTTCCGGCGATCGCTGTCGATACGCATGTTGAACGTGTATCGAAACGACTTGGCCTTGCGAATTGGAAGGATTCCGTGCTTGAAGTGGAGAAAAAATTGATGCGACGTGTGCCCGAGGAAGAATGGACGCTCACGCATCATAGAATCATATTTTTCGGTCGATATCACTGCAAAGCGCAGAACCCGAAATGTGAAAGTTGTCCGTTGCTCAGCATTTGCCGTGAAGGCAAAAAACGTATGAAACCTATCCAAGTAAGGAAAGATAAGGATTAAAGCAATCTAACAAAGAAGAGGATGAATGACATGAAATGCATCTCAGTGTACACGGACAATTTCGAATTGTTCTCTGACATCTACGAGACCGTAATGGGGACGAACTTACAAGAAAACGAAGAGACTGAAATTGAAGGCGTAACGGTGAGTGATTCGGGAAGCGTGCCTGAAAATTACCTTGAGAAAATGAAAGCAAAGCCTGAAGTTGTCGTGATGAAAGTCAAAGCGGGCAATATTACGATTCTACAACATGGAAAAGTTTTTGAAATCTTTATTCCAGAAGAACAAAATATGGTACACTAGAAACCGAAATCTTACGGAAAATTCAGGGAAACCGAATGCCGTGAGATTCGGTTTTATTTTTTTGTCGGGGAGAATAGCGATGCGTGTACTTACTACTAACGAACTACAAAATGTTTACAAGTTAAGTCTAGAGCCGCTCGCAGCGCAGCTAGCAGAAGCGGGCGATGAGGTTCATGCAGGGAAAATGAAGGACCTGATGGAGAAGTGGGGACAGGCACAATTTACGATTGCGTTCTGTGGGCATTTCTCGGCAGGGAAATCGAGTCTGATTAACCGAATCTGCGGGAAACGTATTCTACCTTCGAGTCCGATACCGACAAGCGCCAACTTGGTGCGGATTCACAATGGCCAGCCACAAGCGATAATTACGAAGATGCCGACGAACCCAGGCGCAGTAGGGGAGAAAATCTCTGTACCTCTCAATGATCTGGAAGCGTACTGCGTGAACGGGGTAGAATTTGAATCCGTTGATCTTTATGAGCAAATTGCAATCCTTGGCGAACGTGGGACGTTGCTCGATACGCCTGGTGTGGATTCAACAGATGATGCGCACCGGATGTCGACGGAGTCGGCACTGCATCTGGCTGACGTTGTATTCTATGTCATGGATTATAATCATGTTCAATCCGAAATTAATTTTACGTTCGCGAAGCAATTGGCGGATTGGGGTAAGCCGATCTATCTGATCGTGAATCAAATTGACAAGCATCGAGAACGGGAACTGTCCTTCGATGCGTACCGTACGGGGGTGGAGCAGGCTTTTGCGGCATGGAACATTAAGCCGGCGGGTATTCTCTATCTGTCTCTGAAGCATCCAGAACATCCTCACGATGAGTGGGAGAAGCTAAACTGGTTGATGGGTGCCTTGATGACACGTCAGGAGGCATTGCGAGAGCATAGTATTGTAGGTTCTGCGGCACAAGTCGTTGAAGCACATTTGCGACTTTATGCTTCGCAGCAGGAGCCGAAGAGACAGGAATTGATGGATCGAATGGGCGGGTCCGAACAGGCATCTCGACTTGCAGAGGAGCTCGCAGCATTAGAGGCGGAAGAGCAGCGGTTAGCGGGTGAAGCAAGCCGCGTTCAAGCACAATTCAGGGACGATCTGAATCGTCTATTGGATCAGGCGAACATTATCCCTGCTCAGACGCGCGATCTGGCGGATACGTATCTGCAATGTCGTAAACCTGGCTTCAAGGTCGGATTCTTGTTTACGGCGGGGAAGACGATCGAAGAGCAGACACGGCGCTTAAAGGCGCTGTATGATCATTTCATGGAGCAGGTTACTGCCCATGTTGATTGGCATGTGGGGGATTTGCTGCGGAAGCTATCGGATCTATCCGGTGTGCCGGAAGCGGACTGGGCGTCGACGTTCGCACAGCTATCGCAGGAAATGACACCGGCGTGGCTTGCAGCCCGTGTCAGCGAGGGTGCCTCGTTCACGAATGAATATACAATGAATTATTCGAAGCAGATCAGCACAGACGCCAAGGCGCTCTATCGCAAGCAGGCGCTAGCGATTGCGGATGATTTGCTCGAGCAGCTGCGCCGAGGGCTGGAGGCGCAGGCTGCTGTTGTTCGCGAGCAGCATATGCAGCTGCTCGCCCGCTCGGCTGCGCTCGCAGAGCTGCGCAGCCTCGAGCACAGCGAGCGCACGCACGCGGAGCGCCTGCGTGCGCTTGGCGCGGCGCCGCAGGGCGCAGCCACATCCGGCATGCTGCCGGATGTGGCGCAGGCGCCTGCGCGCAGCAGCGCCGACGCGGCCGCAGCTGCGCAGGGCGCCGCTAGCGCTGCGGCACAGGCCGCGCCAGCGCCAGCGCAGCGCGCCACAGCGGCGCAGGGCGCGCCTGTGGCGGCGCCCGCGGCCAGCGCCGCGGCCCGCGCACGCGAGCACGCGCGCCAAGCGGCAGCGCGGCTGCGCAGCGCGAAGGCGCTGCTCGCGCCCTACCCCGCGATGAAATCGCTCGGGGCAGGGCTTGCGCGCAAAGCGGAGCGGCTCGAGGATAGCCGCTTCACGATCGCGCTGTTCGGCGCGTTTAGCGCAGGGAAGTCCTCCTTTGCCAATGCCCTCATTGGCGAGGACGTCCTGCCGGTATCGCCGAACCCGACGACGGCTGCCATCAATCAGTTGATGGCACCAACTGAAGACTTTCCGCATGGGACCGCGGAGATTATCATGAAGACCCGTGAAGCGATGCTCGAGGATATCGCCTTCTCGTTATCCATGCTGGGTCTTGAGATGCCGTCCGAAGGCCGCCTGCTGGAGACCATCCGCAGCCTGAAGCCGGAGCAGGTGCAGCCTGCGGGCCGTCCGCATTACAGCTTCCTGAAGGCTGTGGCCAAAGGTTGGGTTGCTTCGGAATCACTTCTCGGACAGAGCTTCCAAGCGGATCTGCCGCGTTATCGCGCTTATGTCGCAGAGGAAGATAAATCCTGTTTTGTGAGCGTAATTCATCTGCATTACAGCTGTCCGCTAACCGATCAAGGGATCGTCTTAGTGGATACACCGGGAGCGGATTCGATCAATGCGCGTCATACAGGTGTGTCGTTTAATTATATAAAGAACGCGGACGCGATTCTTTTTGTTACCTATTATAATCATGCATTCTCCCAAGCGGATCGGCAGTTCTTACAACAGCTTGGACGAGTGAAAGATGCATTTGAGCTTGATAAAATGTTCTTTATTGTAAATGCAGCGGATTTAGCGGGTTCTGATGACGAATTGCAGGGAGTATTAACTTATGTTGAGAACCAACTTTTGGAATATGGCATTCGGTTCCCAAGGTTATACCCTGTCTCTAGCCTTCAAGCCCTTGACGCGAAATTGAACAGCGATGAACCGGGATATATCGCATCGGGCCTACCTGCATTCGAGCAAGAATTTATTCGGTTTACGATTGAGGAGCTGGGACAATTGGCGATTCAATCGGGTGAGCAAGATCTAGTCCGAGCAGAGCGGATGATTCGTCAATGGATCGATGCAGCACAAGCGGATGAGCAAGAGAAGCAGCGCCAGCTTGCAGAGCTCCAACTTAGCGAACAGCAAGCGGGACAACATTGCGCCGGGTTACAACGACAAGCTGCAGTCGATGCGCCGCTGCTGACCAAGGAAACGCAGGAGCTGCTCTATTACGTGAAGCAACGGATTCGCTATCGGTTCAGTGATTTGTTTAATTATGCATTCAACCCGGCAACGCTGCGGAGTGACAGTCAGGATCTGAAGCTCGCGCTGAAGAGCTGCGTCCTCGAAATCCATCGACTGATCGCGTTGGAGCTGTCTCAAGAGCTGCTTGCAACGACGATCCGGATTGAGCAAGCTGCGTTAAAAATGGCTGCACGCCATGCCGAACAAGCGATCCAAGACGTTCAGGCCGTGCTTCCGTCCTTCGAGATGGGCGCGTTACTGTCACCACAGAGTTCTCCACCCGTTGTGGATGAGAACTTGCGTTCACCGGAAGTGGATTTCAGAGAAATCTGGTCCATTTTCAAAAACCCGAAGTCATTCTTCGAAGGGGAAGGCAAAGCGCGTCTTCGCCAAGTGATGGAATCGGCCTATGTGGATTCAATTCAAGCAGCTGTTCAGGAACATGAGCGTGGATTCGTCACCCATTACTCGGCATTCTCGGAACAAGTCCTTGAGCATTATGCAGCGCAAATGCATGATGCAGCAGCAGAGCAATGCGAAGGGATTCGAAGCTCGTTAGTCCAACAGACGGATACTGAAAGCCTTGAGGAGCTTATACGAGCTCTTCGAACGGCATCATGATTTTAACCCAATTTTCAAAATGTCAAAGCCTCGTACAAAGCGTGTATTTGTACGGGGTTTTGTGTTTTTATGAATTGAATGTGCCAAAGAAAGCGATGTATTTGGATGATTTAAGAGAACATCGTACATTTGTTCCTTAATTCGCCATCACAATCTGGTTACAGGGATTAAATGACCTCAGATGCTCTTTGAAGTGATCTGTGCATGATGTTAAACTGCATGAAGTTAAAGAAGTTTTAACGAAAAAAGGAGAGAGAGAATGGACGTTTTCAGGAGACTTAAAACTTTTTACTGGCCGGAAAGACGTTTTCTCGGGTTATCGATTCTTTGCTTGGTTGTAGCAACGGCGTTAGGTCTGGTGTACCCCAACTTGCTGCGGATCATGATTGATGATGTGATCGGGAAAGAGAATTATGGCATCGTGTTACCGTTATCCCTGACTGTGCTGGTTGTCGTGAGCATCAAAGGATGCTTGCAATTTCTACACGGTTACTTCGGGGGTCGACTAGGCAATCGAGTTGCCTATTCCATCCGAAATGCTTGTTATGAGAAACTGCAGTATTTATCTTACCAGTACTATAACACGGCGAAGACAGGCGACTTGATGTCACGTCTTACAGCCGATTTAGAAGCGCTGCGGAACTTTGTAGGTTTCGGATTTGCGCAGATTCTGAACATGATCTTGATGGTCTTGTTCGGTACGATTATGATGGTGTCGATTAACTGGCAGCTTACTCTGATCACGATGGTATGTATTCCGCTACTCGTCTTCACGGCCATTCGGTTCGAGAAGAAGATTCATCCCGCTTTCCGCGAGATGCGCCAAGCGATGAGTCAACTGACAACAGCGGTACAAGAGAATATTACAGGTGTTCGGACGGTGAAGTCGTTCGCTCGTGAAGCACATGAAGTCGATAAGTTCGGTACGAAAAATGAACTGTACAAAGCGAATCAAATTCGCACTGCGATGCTCTGGGGAACCTACTTCCCTGTGATGGAAATTCTCGCTTGTATGAGTGTCGTCATCTTGTTAGGGTTTGGTGGCGTACAGGTAATCCAGAAAAGCTTGACACTTGGTGAGCTGGTTGCATTCTTCAGTATGATTTGGTACATTATCGGACCGATGTGGGGGATTGGATACCATATCAACAACTACACGCAATCCAAGGCATCTGGTGAACGGATTCTCGAATTGCTCGATCATACGGTGGATGTGAAGAACAGCGAAGATGCGATTCAATTGCATCCTGATCAAGTCAAAGGGCATGTCCGCTTTGAGAACGTTTCCTTCGGCTACGGCAATGCGCCGCATGCGGTACACAATATCTCGCTAGATGCGTCGCCTGGCAAAATTATCGGTCTACTCGGCGGTACGGGCGCAGGGAAATCGACGATCATCTCGCTCATTATGCGAGCTTATGATGTGCAAGAAGGTCGAGTAACACTTGATGGTGTCGAACTACGTGATCTAGAAATCGAGAGCTTGCGCAGTCAAATTGCAACCGTATTCCAAGAAACATTCCTGTTCTCAGCGACCATCCGCAGCAACATCGCTTACGGGCTTCGTGATGTGACCGAAGAGCAAATCGAACGTGCCGCAAGACTTGCCAAGGCACATGAATTTATTACTGAACTTCCTGAAGGCTACGACACGGTTGTTGGCGAACGGGGGATGGGACTTTCAGGCGGTCAGAAGCAGCGGATTGCTATTGCGCGTGCGATCCTGATCAATCCGAAGATTTTGATTCTTGACGATGCGACAAGCGCCGTTGATATGGAGACAGAGCATGAGATTCAAGCTGGTTTCCGTGAAGTCATGCAAGGCAGAACGACATTTATTATCGCGCATCGGATTTCCTCGTTACGTCATGCGGATGAGATCCTCGTCTTGGATCAAGGTCACGTCGTACAACGTGGTGGTCATGAAGAATTGATTGCAAAATCGGGTCCTTACCGAGACGTCTATGATATACAGTATGCGGATCGCGCCGAACTTGAAGCGATTGCATTAGGGAAGCAGGTGATATCATGAGTGTACAGGCGGAGAAAGCACAAACGAAGCGAGGCGTGAATCAGCGATTCATCTATCAAGATGATGACCAGATCGAGAAGTCATTTAACTGGACGCAGTTCACGAGATTATTCGCTTTTATGAAACCGTATGCGAAGCAAATGCTTCCGGTCATTATCGTGATGATGATTCTAGGAACCATTACACGACTTGCCGTACCGCTCTTGATCAGTCTCGCGATTGATAAAGCGATAACACCACAAATCGGTATCGATAATCCGACTTATTCTTTGCTCTATACTTACACCGGTGTTGTGCTCGTGCTCTATATTATCCAATGGGCAGCGAATACGTACCGCATTAAATTTACGAACATTATCGGACAGCGTGTCATTTATGACCTACGTTCAGCATTGTTCAAGCATATACAGAAATTATCGTTCCGTTTCTATGACACAAGACCTGCGGGCTCCGTACTTGTACGGATTACGAATGACGTCAACTCGCTGCAAGATTTGTTCACGAACGGGGTCGTCAACTCGATGATCGATTGTGTACAGCTAGCTGGGATTATTGTCATCTTGTTGTTCCTGAACTGGAAGCTGGCGATCGCTGTTATGATTACGGTTCCGCTCATGTTCATCGTCTCGACGAAGCTGCGGAAGAAAATCCGTATGGCGTGGCAGGATGTTCGTGTGAAGCAATCACGTATTAACTCACACTTGAACGAAGCCATTCAAGGGATTCGTGTAACTCAAGCGTATACACAAGAGAAAGAAAACATCAGCTTCTTCACAGAAATGAATACTGTTAACCGCAAATCTTGGGACAGAGCTTCGGCGATGAACCAGACGTTCGGTCCTGTCATTGAGATCACTGGTGCGATCGGAACGTTCATCTTGTTCTTCTACGGGGCGTATCTTCTAAAGTCAGAAGCGATGACTGTAGGTTTGCTCGTAGCCTTCGCGAACTACGTCGGGAACTTCTGGGATCCGATTAACCGTCTTGGACAATTGTATTCGCAGCTGCTTGTTGCGATGGCTTCTTCGGAGCGGATCTTCGAATATTTGGACGAAGTACCGAATGTTGCGGAAGGCAAGGAAGCGAAGGAGTTACCGCCAATTCGCGGGGATGTGAATTTCAAGAACATTGTATTCGAATATGAGAAAGGCCGTCATGCCTTGAAAGGGATCTCCCTCGATGTCACAGCAGGTCAATCGATCGCTCTCGTCGGTCATACCGGTTCGGGTAAGAGTACGATCATCAACCTGTTAAGTCGGTTCTATGATCCGGTTGAGGGGCAAATTCTCGTGGACGGCATCGATATTCGCGATGTCACGATCGAGAGTCTACGCTCGCAAATCGGGATTGTGATGCAGGATACGTTTATTTTCTCCGGCTCGATCCGGGATAATATTCGATTCGGACGGTTGGATGCGACGGATGAGGAAGTAGAAGCAGCAGCTAAAGCCGTCAACGCACATGAATTCATTACGAACATGCCTGACGGTTATGATACGCAAGTTGAGGAACGTGGGAATGTCCTCTCCATGGGACAACGTCAGCTCTTGTCCTTCGCACGGGCTTTGCTAGCGAATCCACGTATTCTTATTCTGGATGAAGCGACTGCAAGTATCGATACTGAGACCGAAGTGAAAATTCAAGAAGCGCTGAAGACATTGCTGCAAGGACGTACATCCTTCATTATCGCGCACCGTCTCTCCACGATTCGTCATGCGGATCATATCGTTGTACTAGATCACGGTAGAATCCAAGAGCAAGGTACACATGAATCGTTAATGACGCAGCGGGGAACGTATTTCGGATTGATTGAAGCACAATATCGCTTCTTATAATTCATTGCTTCAACTTGACGCTTACCGCCCTTACAAGGGACGGTGAGCGTTTTTTTGTTGTGATGTCCTAAGATCGAAATCGCTGCCGATATTTGCTAGGTGAGATGCCTTCTAGCTTTGTGAAGCAGGAGGTGAAGTAAGCGCCTTGATTGAAACCGACTTCTTCTGCGACTCTCGCGATGGAGTCATCCGTCTGCAAGAGCAGCAGCTTGGATTGTTCGATGCGGTAGCGCTGCAAATACTCCGTAGGTGAGCAGCCGAATTGCCGATGCATACAACGAGCGATATAGACAGGATGGAAATTCGTATCCTCACCGAGCCTGGCTGCCGAGATCTCCTCACGATAATGCTGCCTTAGGTAAGCGGCGGCAAGCTCTGCACAGTGCGTTGAAGTATTCGATCCCTGTGCTTTCATGGAAGCATAGAGGTGCTGAAGCAATTCTTGAAATACGACCTGCTGCTGCCAACGAACCTGCTGTGAATCAAGCCCTTGATCTAATGCAATCAATTGTTCGATCATGCCAAAAACTTTACTCGGTTGATCGAGTAAGGTAAATTGCGGCAAATATAGGTCAAAAGTACGGGTAAGAAATTTGGATACGGGTTTTCTGGAGTTTTCGTCCGTGACCGGATCCATATGCTGCTGCTGCAAAAGTGACCAAGGCCCGTCCGTCTGGAAATGCAGCCAGTAATAATCCGTGGCTACGTCACACGCAGCTGTAGCGTAATGATAACGGTCAGGCAGAAGAATGAGTGCATGATCTTTGCGTACCTCGAATGTCTCTTGCTCCTCTCCCATATACAAGCATCCGCTTTTAATAACGAGTAGGTCAAATACTTGGATATTCGAGCGGCTCGGGTGCTTCTGGCCTTTCAATAGGGTATGTGGTCCGCTTATTATATAATGTGGCAGCGGCGGGGCAGTAAATTTAAGCATAGGCATCGGATCCCCTTTTTCGAGTCAGTTGCTAGGTTTGAAATTTATAAATATGCGTTGGTATCTTAATATTCAATCCACAGTATACCATTTATAATTTAGACGATCTATCATGTGCAAGATGAACATCAGGAGGTTTGTATTATCGATATGGAAGATAAGAAATTTACATTGTGGGTGTTAGCTTGGCCTATATTTATTGAGGTTTTCTTGCAGTTTCTGCTGGGTACGGCAGACACGTTAATGGTGAGTCGGATATCGGACGATGCTGTTGCCGTTGTCGGCTTTTCCAATCAATTATTTAATGCGCTCATGATTCTGTTCACGACGATTGCGAGCGGTGCTGGGATTCTCATAGCTCAGAAAATCGGCTCAAGGCAACAAGAGCATGCACGCACCATCGGCATGATGGCCCTGAATGTCGGGACTGTGATAGGGCTGCTGCTTAGCCTGCTGCTTATTTTCTTTCCAGTTCCGATTGCAAGAATGCTCCAAATGCCTGAACCATTGCTGCCGCTAGGGAAAATCTATATCTCCATCGTTGGCGGGGGGATGGTCCTGACGGCGATCATGTCGACGTTAAGTACGGTCATTCGCAGTATGGGGAATACGAAAGGCCCAATGTTCACGGCCATTGGGATGAATGTTGTTCATATCTTTTTTAACTATGCGTTCATATTCGGCGCGTTCGGCTTCCCACAATGGGGGTTAACCGGAGTTGCGATCTCCACCTTGCTGAGCCGTATATTGGGCACGATATTGCTGTTCATGATGTTCTTGAATGCGTTTGAACGGCGGGTAAATTGGCGGGATATATGGAGTTTCGATTCGAAGCTGTTCAAGGATGTCATGCGAATTGCTTGGCCGTTAGGCGTGAATATGGCAAGTTGGGTATTCTCGCAGCTCATTATTTTTTCCTTTATTTCGATGCTGGGTCCTAAAGAAATGGCAGCACGAACCTATATGAACACCCTTGAGTCATTCTGCTTCTTGCTTGGTTCCTCCGTCGCGATGGCATTGCAAATTCAAGTTGCACATCTGTTTGGTGGTAAACGTACGGATGAGGCCTATCGGAGTGCGTACCGGGCACTGGGAATCGGGCTTGTACTCGTAACGGTGAATGCGTTCATTATTTATTTGTTCGGGCGACAATTTCTTGGCATTTTCACAACCGATCATGAAATTATTGCGCTTGGCGCATCGCTTCTTGGACTGAACCTGATCTTGCAGCCAGGCAAAATGATGAATATGGCGATGGGGAACTCGCTGAATGCAGTGGGTGATTCGAGGTATACGATGACGATTGCGATCCTCTCCATGTGGTCGATTGCGACAGGATTATCTTATGCGCTCGGCGTACATCTTGGATGGGGACTTATCGGAATTTATTGTTGTATGATCACAGATGAGTATTTGCGAGGCATTCTGGTACTGTTTCGTTGGAAAGGACAGAAGAAACTACGTAATGCGGAACGGCCGGATCCTGTTCCACGTACGAAACGTATGCAATCGGAAGTGTTATAAGGCTTGCGCAGATGATAGAATAAGAGAAATGTAAATCTTATCAATGCGAGGAACTTATGAATCAAATGAATCGAACAAAGATGACAAGTGAACTAATTATGGAGTTATGCGGGACGGCGTCATGGAAGCGGGGACAGGATGATTATGAAGCAGGGCGTGTCCAGCAGCTCACTTACCATGCTGAGATTATGAGTTATGAAGCCATCGTCTCTGGCAAAGCGAAATACCATGTACAAATCCAGCTGGATCCATTCGGAGATATGGAGGCTGCGTGCGAATGTGCTGCATTCCAAAAGTATTATACCAACTGTCAACATATCGCGGCGGTAATGTTCGGCATGATGGCCTCTGAGCAGAACGGGGGAATGATCGACAATAGAGCAAATGACAGTCGGAATTCTATTCCGTCGCAAGGGCAGCTTATCCAGCAGAGGGATTTGCAAGGGAAGCGTCTACTGACGGATCAATTTCTAGCATTATTTGATTCACAGGAGCGGAAGGATTCGAACATCATGCCGCTTGAGATGCTGCAAGTTGAATTTGTATGTCATGCGATAACAGATCCTTTGCGGCCGTCGATTGTAACCCTTCAAATGCGGATGGGTCCCAAGAAGCTGTATGCGGTGCAGACGATCAGGGAGTTCCTGAGACATCATGATGAAGGAGAACCTTTGGAGTTTTCTCGCATGTTCACGTACGATCCAGCACAGCATTTCTTTCATGAACACGATCAAGCCGTCATTCAAATTTTAATGGAAATCGAACGGAATGAACGAATTTACCGAGACAGCTGGGGTGTTGAGCCTGCGTTGACTTCTTATGATCAGGAGCGGGAACTAATCGTTCCGCCCCATCTGTGGGAGCAATTACTGCCTAAACTAGTGGATGCCGGAGCGATGTATGAACAGAACCATGTTAAGAAGGGTCAGCTCAACCTCGCGCAACCGGATGAACGACTACCGATGACGTTTCTGTTTCAAGATGGGGCTTCGAAGGGGTATTATTTGAATGCACTAGGGATAGATCAACTCCTGGTGCTTGCGCCTTATGGATATGCCGTCATGGATGGAAAATGGTACGCCCTCAGGGATAGAGACGTGCAGCAGCTTGCGAGATTGCAACAGGTGATTCAGCACGAATCCACACTTCTCATATTGAAGGACCAAATGGGTTCGTTCATGGAACGCGTACTGCCATTTTTGGATCACGTAGGCACTGTGCAGATTGAGGAGGGAATGAAGGACAAGCTCCAATACATCCCTCTGCAAGCAAAAATGTATTTGGATCGCAGCGCAGAAGATCAGTTGATTGTGCGTGCGGAATTTGTCTACGGCAGTCAGGTCATTGCACAGAAAACAGGCGAATCAAAATCTGCCATAGGCTCAGACGTCATTTTGTTACGCGATTCGGACAAAGAACGTTTGATCACGGCCTTAATCGAAAGTATTCCGGCGAAGCCATATCGGCAGGGATATTTGTTCGAGCATGAAGAAGATACGTACAACTTCTTGTATCATGTACTTCCTGAGCTTGAACGTTATTGTGAGATCTATGCGACAACCGCGGTGCAGGAAGTCATGTACACACCAAGTCGCTCTACAGCAGGTCCGCGAACAACTGTGAGCATAAAAGGGGAAGGGTCGTGGCTTGAAGTTGGGTTCCAAATGGATAATGTGGATCGGGAGGAAATACAGCTTCTGGTGCAAGCAATTATAGAGAAGAAGAAGTATTATCGTCTGCGCAAGGGAATGTTCGTGAATTTG
Organism: Paenibacillus terrigena DSM 21567; assembly: GCF_000374845.1. Taxonomy (GTDB): domain Bacteria; phylum Bacillota; class Bacilli; order Paenibacillales; family Paenibacillaceae; genus Paenibacillus_K; species Paenibacillus_K terrigena. Next base: position 465,950 of record NZ_KB895413.1, read on the forward strand.
GATCAAGAGGCATTCCTTGAAGCAGGTCGTCTACTTGATCAATTGGGCGTTACCACAGCCGATGTCCGCGGACCTCAAATTGCGCTGCCAGTCTTACGCGGATTGCGATTACACAATGAAGAAGAATACCAGGGTGTTCGATTCGGCAAGGAATTTCGTAACTTTGTGGACCAACTCCGGCATCCAGAAAGGCTGGAATTTGAAATTCCAACGGGACTTGCTGCGACGCTCCGTGATTATCAGCACGATGGATTCCAGTGGATGAAGACGCTAGATATGTATCAATTTGGAGGGATTCTTGCGGATGATATGGGTCTTGGGAAGACGCTACAGAGCATCACCTTCATGTTATCTGAACAAGAGCAGGAGGAGGCGTTGCGGCGACCGATCTTAATCGTATGTCCAGCGTCCCTCGTCTATAATTGGGAACGAGAATGCAAGAAGTTCGCACCGAGTCTGCGTGTATCCGTCGTTGTTGGTGACAAAGAGGAGCGTGGAGCGCAGATTGATGCGTTGAACTCCGATCTGATCGTAAATGGTGGTCAGCGTCCTGATGTACTCATTACTTCGTACCCGCTCTTGCGTCGTGATATCGATCAATACGAGCAGCATACGTTCAGGGCTCTTTTCCTTGACGAAGCTCAAGCGATTAAGAATCATGCGTCATTGACATCGAAGACCGTACGGCAGTTGAAGGCGCAGCAAAGATTCGCATTAACAGGTACGCCGATTGAGAATTCGCTTGAAGAATTATGGTCGATATTTGATGCGGTTTTCCCGGAATTATTCGGTTATAAGCAAAAGTTTCAAGAGCTTGCAACGGAGCAAGTTGCGCTAATGGTTCGACCATTTATCTTGCGTAGGATGAAGCGGGACGTTCTAACTGAACTGCCAGAGAAAATTGAGACGCTGCAGGTCACAGAGTTGTCTGCGGAACAGAAGAAATTGTATACGGCTTATTTGGAGAAGCTGCGCAAGCAGACGAAGCAAGACATGCAACAGGAAGGCTTCCAGAAGAATCGGATGAAAATATTAGCCGGTCTAACGCGGCTCCGGCAATTATGCTGCCATCCGGCGTTATTCGTCGAGGATTACGAAGGTTCATCGAGCAAAATGGAGCAGCTTTTCGATATTATTGAGGAATGTCTTGGCAGCGGCCGCAGAATGCTCATTTTCTCGCAATTTACAGGAATGCTCGATCTGATCAACGACATGTTAGGCCGAATGGGATTATCTTGCTTTTATTTGGCGGGCGATACGCCCGTGGAAGAGAGGCTGGACATGTGCAATCGATTCAATGACGGTGAACATGACATCTTCTTGATTTCGCTCAAAGCAGGGGGGACCGGACTCAATCTGACAGGCGCAGATACGGTGATTTTGTATGACTTGTGGTGGAATCCTGCCGTCGAACAGCAAGCGACTGACCGAGCTCATCGTATGGGTCAGAAGAATGTGGTCCAAGTGATTCGCCTCGTATCGCAAGGCACGGTTGAAGAGAAGATGTATGAATTGCAGCAGAAGAAGAAAGATCTCATCGACGAAGTGATCACGACTGGCGAAGGTTCAGTTTCTTCTTTAACCGAAGATGATATTCGTGAATTATTGATGATATAGCATTATGTAGCCCCCTCCTATCTTAGTGAGATAAGCGGGGGCTATTCGTTGTTAACTAGCACGAATCAATCATTAAAGTCTACCCGGTAGATGAACTCGAGCTGTTTGTTGTTGAAGGAAGCGGGAACCATGGGCATAACGAAATTGCGCACGGACGTAATGAATTCGTTTTCAATTTGTGCTACAACACCAAGCATTCGTGATATGCGGGTGATCTTGTTCACACGCTTCATACGTAATAGTTCGAACCGTCTCAGCGCTTGCTCTACGGTTGACTGACGCCCTATTTCTTTGGCTAGTATGACAGCATCTTCGATGGCTTGGCACGCCCCTTGGCCTAAATTTGGTGTTGCAGCATGCGCTGCATCCCCGATCAGAGCAATTCGCCCTTTCGTAAATTGAGGCATCGGCTGTAAGTCCATGATCGGCTGATAAGAGACTTGATTCGGGTCGCTGGCCCGCAGGACGTCGATCACACTTGAATGATACCCTTTAAAATGTTCAATTAACTCATCTAATGTCTCGATTGCCTTTTTGCCTATAGGATCGTTGATACAAATGAACCAATAAGCTCTGCCACCCGAGAGCGGCACAGTCCCTATACGACCGGCTGGTCCCCATATCTCTGTAGCATACGTATCATCAATCCCGTCTGGTAATTGTGATATGACGCCTGTCCAACAGCTGTACCCTGCCGAACGTATACGGGAAGTCGGGAATAATTGACTTCGAATCGCAGAATGGATGCCGTCAGCGCCAATGACAGCGTCTGCTTCGGCTGTTGTACCATCCTGAAAGCGTAGTATGGCTTTATGATGGTTTTGTTCAATTCCAATACATTTTTTCTCATATATGATCGTATTCTTCGGATCGTCGATTTTACTTCGCAGCAATTCAAGCAGCTCCGATCGTAAGATGGAGATGTATTGCGCTTCATTCGAAGGCAGCAATGCGAAATTCGTTGTGTTCAGTTTGCGGCCTTTGGCGGAAATGAATTGTATTGAAGAAAGAGCACGTCCCTGCTGCATGAATGCGCTTTTAAGATTAAGTTTATCAAGGGCTTGAATGGCGTTTGAGCCGATACCGAGCCCTGCGCCTGGAACGAAATTCGGATCCTGGGCATCGTAGATAGTGGCTTGTATTCCTTGCTGCTGGAGCGCAATCGCGGTGCTTAACCCTGCAATGCCGCCGCCAGCAATGACGATGGATGGTTTTATGCTGATCGCCCACTTTCTTGTCAACGAAAATCTATAATTCTATCATATCATGAACTTGCAATTTTGGGGCATTCGAAGCACAATGGAGAATATTACGGTGTGGAGGTTCAGGAACAATGCTATCATCGCCTTATTCGAAATCCGCTACAAGAATGTTATTGCTCGGCTCAGGTGAGCTCGGCAAGGAAGTGATTATTGAAGCTCAACGTCTCGGGGTGGAGACGATTGCTGTGGATCGTTATGCGCATGCACCCGCCATGCATGTCGCGCACCGCAGTTATGTTGTGAATATGCTGGATGGCGAAGAAATTCGCCGCATTATCGAAGCCGAGAAGCCAGATTTTATCGTCCCGGAGATTGAAGCGATCGCCACGGCAACATTAGTGGAGCTAGAGCAAGAAGGATATCGTGTCATTCCTACAGCGAATGCAACGCGTCTGACGATGGATCGGGAAGGGATTCGTCGATTGGCAGCGGAAACGCTGCAGTTGCCTACTGCGAAATATGAATTCGCAGATAGCCTTGCTGAGCTACAAGAAGCTGTGGCTAAGATTGGAACGCCATGTGTGATCAAACCGCTCATGAGCTCCTCCGGCAAAGGGCAGAGCGTCTGCAGAACGCCAGAAGATGTGGAAGCTTGCTGGAATCTTGCCATGGAAGGCGGACGCGCGAAGAAAACCCGCGTTATCATCGAAGAATTTATAGCATTTGAATCGGAAATTACGTTACTGACGGTTCGTTCTGTATCGGGAACAACCTATTGTCAGCCGATTGGGCATATTCAGAAGGATGGCGACTATGTCGAGTCATGGCAGCCGCATGCGATGACACCGGAAATGATCGCAGAAGCACAGCAGGTTGCGAAGACGATCACGGATGCGCTTGGCGGGTATGGATTATATGGTGTTGAATTGTTCGTCACGAAGAATGGCATCGTATTTAGTGAAGTATCGCCGAGACCTCATGATACGGGTCTTGTTACGCTTGTGACCCAAGATCTCTCAGAGTTCGCACTGCATGTGCGTGCTATTCTTGGGTTTCCAATTCCTTCGATTCGCCTTCTAACGCCAGGCGCGTCAGCCACTGTAAAAGCAGATCGTGAATCGGATACGTTTTCTTTGCATGGTGTTGAAGAGGCGCTAGCGGGTGTGAATACGCAAGTCCGGCTTTTTGGCAAGCCGCAGACGAAGGTTGGTCGCCGGATGGCTGTCGCGCTTAGCTCGGCAGAGGATGTTGAGACAGCACGGATACAAGCGAAGGCATCAGCGAGCAAAATAGAAGTAAAGTATGAATAATTAGTTATTTGCGATTAGAGGAGCGATCTCAAGAAGAAACAGTGCTTGGATGGCTCTTTTTCTTTTGCAAAACGGGAATGTATGTTCTATACTAAAAACCCAGACCTTTATTCTTCAGCAGAATTTGCAAAATGCTGAAATAACGATTATTTTTAAATTCAAGTGCGTGTTCAAAAAGTCGGCTTTTCAGCACCGAGAAGGTTGCGAGAATCCGAAGAAGGAGGAACGCAAGATTCGATGTCGAATACGCTCCATGAAATACTTCGTGATCAAAAGAGGACTTTTTGAACAACCTCTTAAGAGATGGAATAGTTTAGTGTTCATTGATGTGCTAGGAGGGATAAGATGAAATCGAATCGGATTTGGCGGTTGACGGCCATTACCGGTGTTGTATCAACTTTGCTATTAATGGTTGGATTTGGTTATGGTGTGAATGATATCCTGAACCCTAGGGGCGTCACGATGACAGATGAGGTGGCCCCGAAGCCGCAAACGCCAACAACATCTGATTTATCACAGAAATCCACGATTCAAGTCACCTCGATCGGGGATTCCTTGACACGCGGCACGGGTGATTCAACAGGGAATGGCTACGTTCGCAATGTTATCAAAATGCTCGGGGATAAATGGAATAAGCCTGTAAAATTGCTTAATAATCTAGGTATCAATGGACTGCGTGCGGATGAACTTGTACATAAATTGCAAGAGAAGGGCTTTAAGAATGCCATCATGGAATCGGATCTTATTTTGCTTACGATTGGCGGGAATGATCTGTTCAGTGGTGCAGTTGAGGGAGACTTTTCCTCTGAGTCCTTTGAGCTTGACAAGATGCTGGAGAAGGTCGATGACAGTGCGAAAGATTTGAAAACGATTCTGCTACAAATATCAGAACTAAATCCGAATGCCCGAATTGTCTATGTTGGATTATACAATCCATTAGCCGATATGAAAGATATGCGCCAAATTGGGAACACGGTTGTACAACGATGGAACAATCTCGCGTATGCGACGATTAATAAACATCCGAATATGACATTAGTACCGACAGCGGATCTGTTCCAGAGCACGCTCTCCCAGGTGATTTCATCAGATCACTTCCATCCCAATGCGCTCGGATACGAACAAATTGCTACACGAATCGTACAAGGCATTGCGCCGTGAGGAGGGGGAAAATCTGTGCTTAAGGACGAGAATCCAGTTGTATTACAAGTTGATCAGGTGAAGAAACGGATCGGGAAGAAATGGATTATTCACGGTGTTTCCTTTGATGTGCGAGCAGGAGAAATCTTTGGATTTCTAGGCCCGAACGGATCGGGCAAGACAACGACCATTCGAATGTTAGTCGATTTGATCAAACCGACGGAAGGCCAAATCGAACTATGTGGTTACAATGTAAATCGTGACCCGGAACAAGCCCTCCAATATGTTGGTTGTATCGTAGAAAATCCTGAAGTGTATACCTATTTGACAGGTTGGGAGAATTTAGAGCATTTCGCGCGGATGCAGCCCGGGATTGATCATGTTCGGATTCAAGAAGTGGTCGATATCGTACGACTGGAAGGCCGTATTCATGATAAAGTGAAGACATACTCGCTCGGGATGCGTCAGCGTCTTGGTATTGCACAGGCATTGCTCGGTAGACCTAAGCTTCTTATCTTGGATGAGCCGACGAACGGACTGGATCCGAAGGGTATTAAGGAACTTCGTGCATTTATACGTGAGCTCGCAGATCAAGGGATGGCCGTGTTCGTCTCAAGTCATCTCTTGTCGGAGATTCAGTTGATGTGTGATCGCGTTGCGATCATTAATCAAGGTCGAGTCCTTGCCGTAGGCGAGGTGAACGAGCTCATCGAAGAAGGAAGCAATTATGTGGTGTGGCATCTTGAGCCGGCACAGGAAGGTCGAGTGGTACTCCAAGCGCAACAAGGTATAGAGCTCGTCCATGTGGCAGATATTCAGCTGGATGAAGCGATGCTCGCTGGGATGGATAGCGATGTATGGGTAACCCAGATGGATCCAGATCGCATCTCCGATGTGGTGAAGGTCCTTGTTGGATCAGGAATTCAGGTGCACTCCGTACAGAAGATGAATCCCACGCTTGAGCAATTATTCTTGCGAATGACAGAAGGTGAATCCATTGAATAGAATCTTGCCTCTAGTCCAGAACGAGACCATCAAGATGATGAAGAAAAGAAGGTTTCTTGTTGTTATTCTAATCTTGCTCGTGCTTATTCCGGTGTTTACCTATGCACAGATGAAGGTTGCGCAGAATAATCGAGAGAAATTCAAAGATTGGCGTCATACGTTGCAGCAGCAGATTACAGACAATCAGAATTCCTTAGCAAGTGATCGTGTGCCAGAGGAATGGAAAAAGTTCCGCCGGATTATGGTGCAGCAATGGCAATATTATTTAGATCATGATGTTGATCCGAGCTCACCGAATGGCGTTACATTTGTGAAGTCTTTTATGGAGAACTCTTCATCGTTATTTATTCCCTTACTCGTGATGGCGATAGCATCAGATATTGTATCCTCGGAACGGACGACGGGGACGATTAAAATGCTTCTAACGAGGCCAGTCCGCAGGTGGAGAATTTTGCTTAGTAAATTATTGACGTTGACGATCTTCGTCGGATTGATTATATTGACAACATTCGTACTAAGTTATTTGATCTCAGGCAGTGTATTTGGATATAATGGCTGGAATCAGCCTGTATTTACAGGATTTCAGATCACCGGTGTCGAAGTGGATATTTCAGGCGTTCATCCCGTGCCGCAATGGCTGTATTTGATTATGCAAACTGGACTCATCTGGTTCTCCAGTATGGTCGTGGCGATTCTGGCATTCATGATTTCGGTGTTGGTGCGTAGTACCGCAGCGAGTATTGTAACCATGATGGCAGCGATTATCGCAGGCAGCATTCTGACGAATATGGCTTCATCCTGGCCGAGTGCCAAATATTTATTTATGGTGAACTTACAATTAACGACTTATTTGGCTGGTTCGCCGCCACCGATTGAAGGAATGACATTGCCATTTTCCTTGATGGTTCTTAGCATATGGGCATTGGCAGCGCTCTTCATTAGCTTCCGTGTCTTTACGAAACAGGATATATTGAATTAGAATGAACAATTATGACGTTTAAAGGGGGAGCATGAATGGTCGAACAGATCGATTTTTTCAACAGTGAATCTGCACAGGGCGGAAATTCCGTAACTGGCTACGATGCTGACGACATTCAAGTGCTCGAAGGGCTGGTTGCCGTACGGAAAAGACCGGGTATGTATATCGGCAGTACCAGCACATCGGGATTACATCATTTGGTGTGGGAAATCGTCGACAATGCGGTCGACGAGCACTTAGCAAAATATTGTTCGAAAATTGACGTTACATTACATAGAGACAATTCCATTACTGTCTTTGATAATGGTCGCGGTATTCCTACGGGGATGCATAAGACAGGGATTCCAACCCCGCAGGTTGTCTTCACGATACTGCATGCGGGCGGTAAGTTTGGCGGCTCTGGTTATAAGAAATCTGGCGGGTTGCATGGGGTTGGTGCTTCGGTTACGAATGCATTGTCTGAATGGCTCGAAGTCGAAATTTATCGGGACGCGAAGATTCATCGTCAACGGTTCGAATATTGGGTTGATGCAGATGGGAAAGAACATGTCGGCGAACCACGTTTAGGACTTGAAGTGATCGGGAACACGAACCGTACAGGGACGAAAGTAACGTTCAAGCCGGATATTCGTGTATTCCAGGGTGGAATACAGTTCAATTACGATACATTAGCGGAGAGATTGCAAGAAATTGCTTTCTTGAACTCGGGATTGAAAGTAACGATCAAGGACGAGCGAAATGATAAGCAAGACGTGTTCTATTATGAAGGCGGTGCGAGTCAATTTGTTCAATACTTGAATGAAGATAAATCGGTATTGCATGATGTCATTCACTTTGCTGCGGAGAAAGAGGAAATCGAGGTCGAAGTCGCACTTCAATACAATGACGGTTATACCGAGACGATTGCTTCATTCGTTAACTCCATTCCGACGCGGGGTGGGGGAACGCATGAGACTGGGTTTAAGACCGCATATACACGTGCGATGAATGAGTACGCGCGTAAGAATAATTTCCTGAAGGAAAAAGAGAAAAATCTCGATGGGAATGATCTTCGTGAAGGTATGATGGCGGTCATTAATATTAAAATGTCTGAAGTTGAATTTGTCGGACAGACGAAGGACCAACTCGGAAGCGTATCAGCACGTAGTGCGGTAGATGCTGTCGTATCAGATAAGATGGCATTGTTCTTAGAGGAGAATCCTCAGGTCGCTCAGACACTCATTAAGAAAGCTGTTCAAGCTTCGAAAGCCCGTGAAGCCGCACGTAAAGCTCGCGAGGATGTTCGTAATGGCAAAAAGCGCAGTGAAAGCTCGAATCTGAATGGTAAGCTGACACCAGCGCAATCCAAAGACTATACACGAACAGAACTCTTTATCGTCGAAGGGGATTCTGCGGGTGGTTCAGCGAAGCAGGGCCGCGATTCGAAGCTGCAAGCAATCCTTCCGCTTAAAGGGAAACCGATGAATCCAGAGAAAGCAAAGCTAGCTGATATTCTGAAGAACGACGAGTATCGTGCCATTATTAGCGCGATTGGCGCTGGCGTTGGAGCAGAGTTCGAGAGCGAAGAGAGCAACTACTCCAAAGTCATTATTATGACGGATGCGGACACAGATGGTGCGCATATTCAGGTATTGTTATTGACATTCTTCTATCGGTATATGAAGCCGTTGATTACTTCTGGACGTGTATATATTGCTCAACCGCCGCTATACAAAATCACGCGGAAGACTGGAAAGCTGGAGACGGTGCGTTATGCGTGGACGGATGAGCAGCTAACGAATTATTTGAAAGAATTCGGCAAGAATTACGAACTGCAGCGATATAAAGGACTTGGGGAGATGAACCCTGATCAGCTATGGGAGACGACGATGAATCCAGAGTCGCGTACCTTGCTACAAGTGCAGATCGAGGATGCTGCGAAGGCAGAGCGCCGCGTATCGACGCTCATGGGCGATAAGGTCGATCCACGTAAACGTTGGATCGTTGAGAACGTTGATTTTACAGAGTTTGAAGAGTAGAAGGGGGAGAACTGATGAGTTTATCGGAACAGTTTTTACCTGCATTATTAGAAGAAGTTGTCGGTGATCGATTTGGCCGATATTCCAAATATATTATTCAAGACCGTGCGATTCCTGATGTGCGTGACGGGCTCAAGCCTGTACAACGCCGGATTCTGTATGCAATGTATGATTCAGGCAATACGCCGGACAAGCCATACCGTAAATCTGCGAAGACAGTCGGGGACGTTATGGGTAACTATCACCCACACGGGGACTCTTCGATCTATGATGGTATGGTGCGTATGGCACAGCCATGGAAGATGGCGCATATGCTCGTGGATGGACACGGGAACTGGGGATCGATCGATGATGATCCACCAGCAGCGATGCGTTATACCGAAGCAAGACTTTCGCCGATTGCGATCGAGCTGCTTCGTGACATTGAGAAACGTACGGTTCAATTCAAAGATAATTTTGATAACACGACCAAGGAACCTGTCGTCTTACCAGCCCGCTATCCGAATTTGCTCGTCAATGGGGTGAGCGGGATTTCAGCGGGTTTCGCGACAGAGATCCCATCGCATAATCTACGAGAAGTCATTGATGCATGTATCGCGCTGATGGAGAAAGAAGATATGACGGTTGAGGATCTGATGCAGATCGTAAAAGGTCCAGACTTCCCAACCGGCGGGATTATTATGGGTGAGGAAGGAATCCGTGACGCTTACCGTACAGGGAAAGGCCGGATATACGTTCGCTCGAAGACAGAGATTGAAGATTTACGTGGCGGCCGCCAACAAATCGTGATTACGGAAATTCCTTATCAGGTTGTGAAGGTACGCCTTGTCACGGCGATTGAGAACATTCGACTCGAGAAAAAGGTTGAAGGGATCACCGAAGTTCGAGATGAGAGTGGACGCGATGGGATGCGAATTGTAATTGAGCTGAAGAAAGATGCGGATGCGCAAGGCATTCTAGCCTACCTGCTGAAGAAGACGGACCTACAGGTTACATACAACTTCAACATGGTTGCGATTGTGAACAAGACGCCAATGCAGCTTGGCATTCGGTCTATTCTGAGCGCGTACATCGATCATCAGAAAGAAGTTGTGACGCTTCGGACACAGTACGAGCTTGAGAAAGCAGAAGACCGGGCTCACGTGCTCGAAGGCTTGGTGAAGGCGCTCGATATTCTGGATGAAGTCATCGCGACGATCAAGGCATCGAAGAATCGTCAAGATGCGCAGAACAACTTGGTAGCTAAATTCCAATTCACAGAACGCCAAGCAGATGCAATCCTGACATTGCAGCTCTATCGTCTGACGAATCTAGAGATTACATCGCTTGAAAAAGAACATAAAGAATTGATGAAGAAGATCGCTTACTTGCGTTCGATATTGGATAGCAGCAAGAAGTTGATCGGTGTGATCAAGAATGAATTGTTAGAAATTCGCGAGAAATACGGCATTGATCGCCGTTCTATCATTCAAGGTGAAGTGGAAGAAATTAAAGTGAACCTTGAAGTGATGGTGACACCGGAAGATGTCCTTGTGACCTTGTCGAATGAAGGGTACTTGAAGCGGACGAGCATGCTCTCCTTCACCCGTTCAGGAGGCGAGCTTGAGAGCTCAGGGGTCAAAGAAGGCGATTACGTGAAGTATCTGATGGAAGTGAATACGATTGACTCCATGCTGTTATTTACGGCGAAGGGGCAATACTTCTCCCTGCCTATCCATCTAATTCCAGAGTTCAAGTGGAAAGATAACGGAACGGCTATCGTCAATGTCATTCCTATTGCCAAGGAAGATCGGATCGTGAATATGATCCCGGTCAAGAACTTCGAAGAAGCAGGTCAATCGCTTGTATTCGTCACCAAACGGGGACAGGTGAAGCGGACCGAGCTGAAAGAATATATGACGAATCGTTCGAGTGCGATTGCGGCATGCAAGGTGAGCGATCAAGATGAAGTGATCTCGGTAACCCTTAGCGATGGTGCGAAGGAACTGCTACTTGTTACGAAGGAAGGCATGAGTATTCGCTTCAAAGAATCTGAAGTGAACGGCATGGGTCGTGTATCCGGCGGTGTTCGAGGCATTCAGTTGAAAGACACAGATGAAGTGGTGTCTGCGTTATGGGTCGATAGTGACGAGGGTGAAGTGATTGTTGTCTCAGACCTAGGGTACGGCAAGCGGTCGTTACTCGCTGATTATCCTGTGCAAGGCCGCGGTGGCAAAGGGATTATTACGTTTGAATTCAAAGAGGGCAAACGTGTGCGTCCGAACGGAAGTGAGATCGTAAGGGCATTCTATTGCAGAGAATCATATGTATTGACGGTTGCAACAAGTGAGCATAAGTTGCATACCTTCTCAACCGAGCAGCCACCGATTGATGAACGCAAGTCAGTTGGTAAATCGTTGGTGCCTCTGGATAAGAAAGAGACCATCATTGATATCTGGCGTGTATAGACAGCATTCCATGTCATGAAGAACCCCTAAGTAGGTTTGGGTTAGAGCATAACGTTCTAGCTCCAAACCCGACTTAGGGGTCTTTGATGTTCATCGTTTGTTTATGTTTTACCGATATATTAATCAAATGGTTTGTGCGGAGGGTCCAAATCTTCTTTCAGCTGCAGTGCAATGTTTAGGATGAGCCACAACGGGGCTGGTTCATCCAATCGATCTAACCACTCAGGGTCCTTAATGAGTCCGGCTTCGATGGCTTTTAAGCCGATTGTACGCTTCTTCAGGTCCATATTGTGAGCCCTCCTTTAACCTTCGACTGATGCGTTTAAAAACTTTATTACAGCGTTAATGACCTCGATATAGGTTTTTATCACATCTTATGTTAAAAAGTTCAGTTATGTTCCAGTGACACCTTGTGGTATAATTTGGAGAATAAGACGAGCTAGAGCTGCCGCAGAATATGTTCTAGGGGGAGAGGTATCAAATGCATACGTCGGACTTTGTAAAGCTTTGGTCTAAATTATCCAAAGACTATCAAAATCATATGGAGGATCATCTTGCGCCTACATTGACGGAATCTCAACTTGAAGTGCTGGAAGTGGTTGCGCAGCATGAGCAGATGAAACCATCCGATCTATTACCGTACTTAGAAACAACACCAGCTGCGATCACGACATTGCTCGACCGGATGGAGAAGAACGAATTAATTGAGCGTGTGCGGGATTCAAATGACCGTCGTATCGTATGGATTCAGATTACAGACCGCGGCTTGCATGAGAAGAGCCGAGGCTCGCAACTTCGCAACGAATACATAAGTAACGTCTTGAATCGCATCTCGGCTCATAATCAGCAATTATTTATTTATCTATTAGGCAAAATATCGAATAACGCTTAAGTCTCAGCTTGGACTTGCACTGGAACTGCAAGAGAATGAATGTGTTGGTCTAGTTCCTTCTGTTTCTTTTTCAATGCTTGATATGTTGAAACGGATAAGTTGAGTTGATGTTCTTGGATTGTTTTTTCTACCGGCAGGACAACGTATTTACGTGCGTTTCCTTTGCCGGTTTTTTGTGTCCAGGTAAGCTGGGTATCAACATTGCGGATCTCGATTTTGCCGCTAGGGAAGGTCTTCTGAATATCGGCGCTAAAGATGACACCATAGTCCGTATATTCGTCTTTCATGTTCGAGATGAAGTTGCCCATGGAGTAAATGATATATCCCTTACGAATCGATCCATCGGATTCGGTAACTTTGACTTGTTCTAACGGTTGAATGACGTGCGGATGTGATCCCAAGATGATATCTGCACCAGCTTGAATCAGTGACCTTGCAAGCTGTTGCTGGGTGCTATTCGGCTCCCGTTGATATTCAATACCGAAATGCAGCGCAATTACGACGACGTCAGCTCCTGCTTCTCGGAGTGCTCGAATATCTTCCTTGATGCGAAGGGGGCTTAGATGAGAGACGAGATAAGGTTTATCTCTGGGGAGTGTAATCCCGTTCGTTCCGTATGTATAAGCAAGAATGCCCATTTTGATATCGTTTTTCGTCATGATAGTTAATTTCTTGGCTTCCTCCTCGGATGCAGCGGTGCCTTTTGTCACAAATCCTTGTTCTTTCAGTCGCTTTAATGTGCGGATCACACCTACTTCCTTACGGTCCATGGCATGATTATTCGCAGTTGTAACGATGTTGAACCCCGCATATTTGAGCGCTGAGGCCAGCTCTGGCGGTGCATTGAACATCGGAAAACCTGAGTAACGTAAATCGGCACCAGCGATTGGGGTCTCTAGATTTGCCCAGACGAAATCGCCCTGCTCCAGAATCGGCTTTACTTGTGTGAAATAGGGATTGAAATTGTATTTCCCTGTCGACTTGTTATAATATGCAGGCATTTGCGGCATATGCATCATGACATCACCGACAGCGACAAGTTTGGCTTCCGTCGTATAGGATTCAACAGGTTGATCTACCTCGGACGAGTCAGGCTGAATGGCCGTATCATCTGGCTCCTGCGTCTCAGCCGGTGTTGGAGGCACAGGAAGAGGCTCGACCTGCGCACTTGCATTTGCCTTAGGTTGAGCCTCTTGAGAGGGCATCTGACAGCTTACTAGCAGCAAGATCATCCCTAGAAAGATACAAAAAAGCGCAAGTCTGGACTCGCGCTTATTATGGTTGTTCAAATTAGACATGCAATTCACTCCAACGATTCCATGGGAACATGTCTGGAGGCGAGGAATGAAATAGCAATGGTTCTTTGGTGACCGGATGTGGAAATCCAAGTTCATAAGACCATAGTGCAATTTGCTGCCCCGGCTTATTGAGATGTGCCCCGTATTTTTGATCGCCAATTAATGGACAACCGATTGTATTCATTTGTACACGGATTTGATGAGGACGACCCGTATGAAGCGTAATACGTACCAGACTCATCTGATCCTGTGAGCCCAGTACTTCATAGTCCAAGATCGCTTCCTTGGCATCGCGTGTGCCCTTCGGAACGACGGATACGATATTGGTTCGTACATCTTTGAGTAAATGATGAACCAACTTGCCACGCATGGCAGGGGGGGCTCCATGAACGACTGCCAGGTATTGCTTGTGCAGTGAACGATTGCGTACGTTCTCTGATAATCGTGATGCTGACTTGGAAGTCTTCGCGAAGACCATCGCACCGCCGACAGGACGATCCAAGCGGTGAACGAGCCCGAGATAGACGTTCCCAGGCTTGTTGTATCGTATCTTAATATCCTCTTTAAGGAGGGTTAGCAGGTCGGGATCGCCTGTTGCATCCTCTTGCGAAGGAATATTAACGGGCTTCTCCACGACGAGCAGATGGTTATCTTCAAATAATATATGCACAGGCTTCAAAATTAAGCCTCCCAACGACCCAATATACCACAAGGCAAAGTGAGTCCGGAACGGGAAATTGGTAACCCAATCTCACCGGATGTAAGCGTGCCGCCATAGCGTGATTTCATTGTCATGCTAAGCAGATTATGCAATACGGTTGGAGATAAGCCTGTCGTATACGAGTTCACGAGTACAAACAGAGGGTTGTCCGACATAATCTGTGTGCAGGATTGCAGGAATGGATAGAGGTTGTTCTCTAACTTCCACATTTCTCCGTTAGGTCCTCTTCCATAGGAAGGAGGGTCCATAATAATCGCGTCGTATTTATTGCCGCGGCGCTCTTCACGCTGCACGAATTTGAAGACATCGTCTGTAATGAAGCGAACAGGGCGCTCGCCAAGTCCAGAGAGTTGAATATTTTCTTTGGCCCATTGAACCATGCCTTTAGCCGCATCGACGTGGCATACTTCAGCACCTGCCGAAGCGCATGCAACAGTCGCACCGCCCGTATAGGCGAATAGATTCAAGACTTTGATTGGTCGTCCTGCATTCTTAATTTTGTCCATCATCCAGCTCCAATTCACCGCTTGCTCAGGAAATAGACCGGTGTGCTTGAAGCTTGTTGGTTTGATATGAAAGGCAAGATCGCCGTAGCGAACGGTCCAGCGTTCTGGAATTTGCTTCTTCCAATCCCATTGACCGCCGCCTGATGAGCTGCGATGATAGTGACCATGAACTTGACGCCATTCATTCGTTTCTTGTTCCAGAGGCCAGATGATCTGAGGATCCGGACGACGCAGGATGATATCTCCCCAGCGTTCCAGCTTCTCACCGTCCCCCGTATCGAGTAGTTCATAATCTTGCCATTGATTTGCTAAATGCATGTTATTGCCCCATCCTTCAGTTAAAGTAGTCTTTGTTGTCATCTGTTTAAGATATTTCGCTATTGAATTTGTAGCCTACACCGCGAACGGTGATTACATAAGTAGGGTTAGCTGGATCTGGTTCAATTTTTTTGCGCAAATTGCTGATATGTACCATGAGTGTTCGAGTATCTCCAAAACTCTCCGAGCCCCAGATATGTTGGAAAAGGTGATCGATTTTGACGACGGTGTTCGGTGTCTGTGCTAAATAGACCAATAAATCGAATTCCTTCGTTGAGAGCGATACCGCCCGGCCTTCCTGTCTGACGGATCGACTTGCAAGGTCAATCTCCAGTTGTGGAAAAGATAACACTTGCTGCGGCTGACGTTCACGGTTGATATATGGGAAACGATTGCGTCTTAATTGTGCCTTGACCCTAGCGACGAGTTGGCTTGGGCTGAAGGGCTTTGTAATATAATCATCCCCGCCAACGGTTAAACCGTGAATAATATCTTGATCCTCGCTCTTACAACTCAGAAAGATGATTGGTACCATGGAGTGTTCACGAATTTCTTGACAAATTTCGATGCCGTCCTTATCTTTCAGTAGAATATCCAATATAATTAAATCCAGCTCGGATGTATTCACAATGTTGAGGGCTTGATCACTGTGATGCGCTACATAAACCTGATATCCTTCTCTTCGTAAATATAAAGAGATGAGTTCTGTTATTTCGATTTCGTCATCGACGATAAGAATGTTCATGGGACCCAATCACTACACCTCCGCTAAAACATTATAGCGAATTGTGGGATGGGAAGGCAATGTATACGTCGAAAATTTAAATAAATTGTGGAAATTCAGGTTTATTCTATTACAATAAGTAAAATGCAGGAGGGGAAAACGGGATTGATCAGACGTTATCTAGGACTATTTGCATTGCTCTTGGTTTTCTTTCTAGCGGGCTTAACCAGCTGCAGTGCAAAGCAGCATACAACACCATTCCCTGTTGCAGAGTCGGGGGTTCTTGATTTAAGAGGCTGGAATTTCGATCAGCAGGGTACCGTGATGATGAAGGGGAAGTGGGAATTCGTGTGGAACAAGCTGCTGGAACCGACGGATTTCAAGACACAACAGCAGCAGAATTTCATCCAAGTACCAGGTTCTTGGAAGTTCCAGGGCAAGGAGGTATCTCCACAAGGTTATGCTACCTATCGGTTGACGATACTGCATCATCCGATGGATCGTACCCTTGCAATTCGCATTCCGAATATTTTGACTTCGTATCGGATGTGGTTGAATGGGAAGGAAGTGGCTTCGGCTGGCACAGTAGGAACGTCGGTAAACGAAGCGATTCCGGAGCAAATGCCCAAACTTGTATTTATGTCCGGGGACCGTGATCAAGATGAGCTTGTGATTCAAGTTTCTAACTTTCATCACCGAAGAGGTGGTATATGGAAGGAATTTGAATATGGAGCAAGTGAACAAGTCGTACATCATCAATACATTGTCACATCACGAGACATGCTGATTCTCGGCATCATCCTCATGATGGGTGGATACCATTTCTGGTTGTATTTCTTGCGTAGACAAGAGCGAGCGGCGCTATACTTTGGTCTCGTCTGTATTATAATAGGCGTTCGGATGCTCACATTAGGAGACTGTTTCCTCGTTCAATGGTTCCCTTGGATTCCGTGGCAAGTATCTCTTCAAGTGGAATACATTTGTCTTGCGTTAGCACCGGTATGCGGGATGTACTATGTTAGCGATATGTTTCCGCAGGAAGCCTACCCGCGAATGAATAAGATCTTACTCGCTGTGGCAGGAACCCTGAGTTTATTCGTTCTGGTCACAGAACCGATCGTTTTTTCAAAATATATTATTGTTTTCCAAGCATCACTCGGAATTATTTCGATTGTATCTGTCATCATCATGATCCGTGCGGTCAGACATCGTCGTCCTAATGCCGTTCTTGCGCTCGGGGGAGTATTCATCTTCGCAGCTTCTACAATCAATGATGTGCTCTATTACAATGAAATCTGGTACACCGGTGATATTACACATTACGGACTGCTCCTATTCGTTATCATGCAGAGTATGATTGTCTCGAAGCGTGTCTCTCAGATGATGGATGAGTTAGAAGATGTAACAATCGAGTTGCGAGAATTGAATAATAGTTTGGAGACACGGATTGAGAGCCGAACCGTGGAATTGCGGCAGATGAATGCTAGCCTAGAGCAGTCGAATCTGGATTTAGAGCGTATGGAGGATGCAAGGCGAAGGTTGCTTACGAATATATCGCATGATTTGCGTACGCCGATGACATTAATTCAAGGGTATCTTGAAGCGCTTCATGATGACATAATCGTAGACCCTGATGAGCGGAAGAAATATATGCAGCTCATGCTGCGCAAAATGACGGGACTGAATCATTTGATCTACGATGTGTTCGAATTATCCAAATTAGAATCAGGACAAGTACCGATTCATATCAAAGAAATGCCCATTGAAGAGTTCATGGATCAAGTAGAACAAACCTATGCATTTGAAGTGGAAAATCGGGGGTTGCATTTTTATAGTGTAAGGCATTTCGAGAATGTCGAGCGAAATTGTCAATTGGTTATCCATATCGATCTGGAGCGGATGTTCCAGGTATTTAACAATTTAGTCTATAATGCGGTGAAATTTACACCGATCGGTGGCGAGATACGCATGCATTTCAGTTATTTGGAGGAGGAGCAGAAGTTCTGTATTCAATGTATGGATACCGGGATCGGTGTGTCGAAGGAAGATACGGTCAAAATATTCGAGCGTTTCTATAAAAATGATTATTCACGTAATTCGAAGGGTGGGGGAAGCGGGATTGGATTATCAATCGCCAAAGAAATCATAGAGTCCCATCATGGTGCGATTTGGGTCCAGAGTGAACTGGGACAAGGCTGTCACTTCTACATCACGCTGCCAGCAACGTCTCATAAGCCTATTACATAACATTATTATTCTTTTTTAGTACGTCCATCAACAAGTTAATGGTGTTCTTACGTTTTACATGATCCATCGTATCCAGCATGCGGATCATTTCATGTGTATCTTTGGAGGCTGGGCCGAATGTATCTCCACCGACAATATAATCAAGAGACACCTCGTAAAAAGTTGATAGTTTGATGAGCGTCTCATAGACAGGCTGGCGATTGTTAATCTCGTAATGGCTGTAGGCAGAGCGAGTGATTCCGATCGTGCGTGCGACTTCTTCTTGCGAAATTTTCCGTTGCAATCGTAGTTGTCTGAGACGTTCACCCATTGTCATGATTGGCATACTCCTTCATCGTTATTAACGAAAACCTACTATTAGTAATTTATGATACATTTTGTATCATGTCAAGTGTAAATTCATATAAAATTCAAAATAATATAGCATTAGTTACGTAATGTATCACAAAAAAGAGAGCTCTTTGAAGAGCTCTCTTTTTCACGTGAGACTATAGTTTCTTGCCAAGGACATGGGAGAGTGGAATGAAGCCAATATCCCGGCTATCTTTACTATGATTGCGATTGTCACCCATAACAAAGATGTGATCCTTAGGAACAACGAAGGTTTGTTCCGATAGGTCTAACATCATCTCCTTAATATAAGGTTCCTTCAGCAATTGGCCATTACGATACACATGATGATCTCGAATCTCCAACGTATCGCCTGGCTTGCCAATCACACGCTTGATGAAGAATATCTCGTGTTCATCATTATGGGTTAGGAAATTGAAGAAAGGGTTGTCCAGAAACTCGTCTGAGAAAGTACGATTTCGGTCGATCCTGCTATCAATAACAACAATATCTCCATAATTCGGGGTCATCGAGAAGGTATGTGTCCATTTGAGAATGAATAACCGCTCGGTGTCGTGAAGGGTCGGCTCCATGGAGTGTCCGCTCACTTTGGTCGGTTGGATAATATACGTGCAAACGAATAGAGCTAGGATGAAGGACACCGCGATAGAGAAAACCCATCGCATGGCCTCTCGAAAGATACGCATACGTAATTGTGCTCCTTTCCACGAGGATAATTATTCTTTATACGTTTCGTACACCAATTAAGTTTCGCAGATCCCGATATGAATTTGGTATTGAAATCAGAAAGAGATGGCGTTATAATCCTAATGAAAATGATAATCATTATCAATCACATATAAAGAGGAGTTTGGATCGATGAATAATGTGTTAATGGTGTTTGCGAGTATGACGGGCAATACAGAAGAAATGGCGGATGCGGTAAGGGAAGGGTTAGTATCCGGCAATGCAGTGATTACGGTCAAAGAAGTGTTCGATGCGAATGCATCAGAACTTGAAGCATACGAGGGAATCGTGCTTGGTGCGTATACATGGGGTGATGGAGAGCTGCCGGATGAGTTCTTAGATTTTTACGAAGAAATGGATGATGTGGATCTAAGCGGCAAAAAAGCCGTCGTATTCGGCTCGGCGGACTCCAGTTATCCGCACTTTGGGGCAGCTGTCGATATCTTGATCGCAAAGCTGCAGGAACGTGGCTGTACCGTTGTCGCAGAAGGGTTAAAGGTAGAATTCAGCCCATCGGCAGAAGAGAAAGAGCAGTGTAAGGAACTCGGCAGACGCTTGCTCGGTCTGGAATAAGAAAGGATATGTCATGATGTATAATCAGCAGTGGATTGTTGGTTCCGTGTATGACAGGGTCATTCATGAACAGGATGTCGAGTTGTATCTTCGCTGCCCTTGCTGCTATGAGCGGAAATTGAAAGAGCAGTCGAAGTCGCATATTCGATGGGAAGAGCATGTCGAGAAGAGTATTCAAGATGTATTGCTTGATTTCTACGCGATGATACCGGAACAGAGGACAGAAAGAACCATCGCGCAGATCATCGAAAGAAGATGGACGAAGAAAAACCTTTCATTCGAATCGGAAGAACAGCATCATCACATCAAAACCTACATTACAATGCATCTGAAAATGCTGCTTACCGACCTTCGACGAAGTGAGAATCCGATGTATCTGCTAACGGAAATGACGACGATGATCGAAGAGCTTGGGGCACACCTGACGATGCTGTTCCAGGTCATTGAATGGAGAGGCGCCCCGCAGGAATCATCCTACATTGTGCGGAAGCTATTCATTCATGATGAACCTCAGCTCATCAAATCGTATCTGCACATCTGTCTCTTGTTCACAACGCGAATGTTCGGTGTGATGCCGCAACGTATGGAGGTTTTTACCCTCTTAACAGGCAAATCGTATATCATTACACCTGAACTGTCAGATATAGAACGTTCACTGGATTATGTTCACGTCGTGAGCCGGTTGATGCAGGAGTGTGTGAGTAACCATCAGAATTGCTTGCGACATTGAACATCACGGTTAAGCCCGCTTTTTCGTCGGATTAACAGATAGATCAGGCAGAAGAGGAGTAAAGCGACGAATTCTTCAGCTATTAAATAATAGGGATAGGGTCCCAGAAAATCCAAGATGGATGGTGTATTGGGCTTGTAGGCAAGGAACATATAGTTGGCATCCAAGATCCAGTTCACCGTTCCAACGACAATGACAAGGATATTCAAGAAGAGCATCGTGATGCCAATCGAACGAAGTCGCGGCCGATAATCCTCGACCCAAGTCATATATAATGAAGCTAGTACAATGGCAAGATGACAGATAAAGAAGTGAAAGTAGATGAAATGCGGATAAGGTACGAGCAAATTGGGGGTCAAGATCGCTTGCATTGCTCCACCGATCCCTGCAAACACCATGATCTGATACAGAAAATAACTGCGAGTCATGAGCATGAGGCACGAAAGATATAACGAAATACTACATAATTCAAGCGGTAAATGAACTTTCAGGTCCCATGTTCCATGTATCGAGTAGATGCTATATAAGATGAGTTCCGGAATAATCATAGCGCCAATTATGCCCCAGCGAATTAAGACACGGATAGGTTGGTTCTGCTGAATGACCCTTCTGGAGAGCCATAGGATAAGCATGAGGGCTAACAGCAGGATGATCCAGACGAGATGCGGCCAATGATACATTCGAAAGCTGGGATCGGACTGAACCGAGGTGTAAATCATAGGATTCAGTTGCACAATAGTTCACTCCTTTTCATTGAATTCAACTCATTCTTTACAGTTATTGTAGAAGTTCCGTCAGGATGGTGACAGTCCTAACTTTGCATGGTACCTCTTAGGACTTTATCAGCATGCATGCTTAGGGTTGAATGGAACAGGAATGGGTACACTAGGCAGGAAGTACAGTGATGATGAAATGAAGGAGGCATAGGGATGAACACTCATTCCACACACCTGATCCCCGCGGACCTGGATGAATCGATGATTACAATGCTGCAATCCCTCGAGTCGAAGATTCGGGATAAGACAGGATCTGAAGTTGTCCTGCTTGCTTATCGTTCTACGGAACACGATGCTTCTGATGCAAAGGCACATGTGTAAATTCGAATAATGAAGATCAGGGGTTCAAAGCATAAGTTTTTCCACCAAAAGCAGGAGTCATCCATGTTTCATGGGATGCCGCTTGCTTTTTTGCGTGAGAATGAAGTACTTCAGGTTTGCGCTTTTCGTCAAGGTGGGTTAAAATGATCCTTTCTAACCCTATCATATTGATACAGACTAAGGACGCGCAGGTGACGAGCATGATCGAGATTAAGCAATCCAAGTTAAGCAAAGGCGAATTCAATCGAGGTGTATTCGCAACTTGTGATATACCAAAAGGTGTTATTTTTCATGAAGCACCTGTTCTTCCATATCCGGAAGAAGAGCATAAGCACATCGAGCAGACCGCTCTCGCAGACTATGTATTCGAATTTGGTGTGAACCATTCGGCAGTTCTGTTAGGATACGGAAGTTTATTTAATCATTCTTATGAGCCCAATGCCTCGTATGATCTCAACTTTGATCAACTTACCGCTGATTTCTATGCGTATACGGACATTAAGGCAGGGGATGAGATTCTGATCAACTATAACGGCGAAGAAGACTGTATGGACCCATTGTGGTTCATGGAGGACGCTGCGAAGTCTGAATAGAAATAAAGCATGATGCGAAGAGGCAGAGGGAGATTCCCTTTGCCTTTTTTGTTATATCTTGAATATTACCGATTATAACTGAATAAAAATGAAACTGTTTTTGCGTATATAGGAAATATTTGGTTGATAAAATGAACAAAACAGAATATAATTGAGATTAATCAGGGAAAATATGGAAATACAGGAGGAATACTGCATGACAATTGAAGGTACAGGCATGTTCGCTGAGGAGCGTCGTGAGAAAATTCTTGCTTTATTGCACCAGCAGAAGCGGGTTTTGGCGAAGGAATTGGCCGAGACCTTCCAAGTATCGATTGATTCAATTCGTCGCGATCTGTCGATGATGGAAGAGCAAGGACTGCTGCTGAAAACACATGGCGGAGCGATACCTGCGATGAAGGTTCGGCAATCGCCCCAGCCGCCGGAACAACGATATGGAGAAGGTTCACCTGAAGCGAATGCGATTGCGAAATTAGCGGTGTCGTATATACGAGATAAAGATACGATATTTATCGGGAGCGGGTCCATTGCTTATGTGCTGTTACAACATTTGCCTGATCACATGCCGCTTACAATCGTGACGAATTGTATGCGTGTAGCTGACGAATTGCGTGAATGGGAGTGGATTAATACGTATTTTGTTGGCGGCTTGGTCAAGGCATCAGGCAATATTACAGATGTGCTCGCTACTGAATTTATACGGCAGTTCAAGTTTGATATGAGTTTCGTAACAGGTGGAGGTATATCCGATGAAGGGATTTTCGTGGCTACGCCAGAAGTCGCCGCCTTTGCGAGAACGGTATCGTCGTTATCTCGAAGACGTATTGGTATTGCGACACATCAAGTCTTAGGAAATGATGGGTTTGCGAAAGCGGGTAAGATTGAGGATCTAGACGTCCTCATTACCGATGATAAGGCGGATCGGGAAGTCATTGAACGAATTCAATCGCTGGGCGTGAAGGTGATTACTACGCAAGGGATGGAGAATGATAAGCTCGAATTTACCGTGGAATTCCAGGATCTTAACGGAGTCACGTACTACGAGAATGTATGGGCGCCAAGTTCAGCGGATGCGCAATTGCAAATTCAATTCAGACGCTCTGATGTTCAAGTTCGGGCGGTGACACAAGTGAGTCAACCATAAATCCTAAGTCTCTGCAAGGGGGATCTAATCATGAGTGACAATCTATACCATTTGGAAATTCAAAAATTGTGCGACAAGCTGCATCTTGGCGCGCTGATACAATCTCCTGAAGCGATATCGGGCGGGTTCCTACATCGCGTGTATTCGATATCGACCACACAAGGAAAATACGCAATAAAAGCCTTAAATCCCCAAATCATGCGAAGACCTGCTGCAATGCATAATTTCATTCGCTCAGAACGTATAGCTACGATGGCAGAGAGCCATATACCAGCACTTCCAGCGATTCAATCGAATGGATCAGCTATACACGAAATCGATAATCAATTCTTTCTCGTGTTTCATTGGATGGAAGGGAAGAGTCTAAAACCTAGTGAAGTTACGGGTCTCCATTGCGAAAAAATAGGTTCTATCCTGGCAGATATCCATCTTACGGATTTCTCAGCGTTATGCTTATCGCAAGAGGAGTTTCATGCAACGTTAATACCTTGGGATGATTATGCTCATCAAGGAAATGAAAATAACTCGGTTTGGGCGAACCAACTGCTTCAAATCAAGGACTCGTTGTACGAATGGGATGCTGGGGCCAATCATTCAGCACAATTCCTTGCATCAGATCGAATAATTAGCCATAGGGATTTAGATCCTAAAAATGTATTGTGGGATCATGACAAGCCTATCCTGATTGATTGGGAGTCGGCGGGGGAAATCAACCCTATGCAAGATTTGATTGATACGGCGCTATATTGGTCTGAAGATGAATTCGGCGACATGGATAAAGAAAGATTTTTAATATTTATCCGTAGCTATAAAATGAAAGTTGGAGCCATTCAAGCGGATTGGCGCAAGGTGTTAGAACATGGTTTTATTAGCAAATTAGAGTGGTTGGAATATAGTTTGAAGCGGTCTTTGTGGTTGGAGTGCTCGGATGAGGAAGAACAGCAGATGGGGACATTGCAAGTAACAGCGACGATCAATGCGATTATGCGCTATGCGGAAATGATTCCTCATATAGAGAGTTGGTTACATCAGGAGAGTGCTACAGTTATACACGAAAGTAACCAGTCGTCATAATATCTGATTAAGCTGGTCCAGATCTGTACTGGAACCAGCTTTTTTGAGATTTTCGACCCTTCAAAATGGTGCACGTAATGTCGGACCTGCGCAGATGACTTCTGCTATGCTAGAAATGTAGAAGGGAGCTGATCATGAATTTGTTGGAGAATATGAATAACGCATTACGGTATGTTGAAGAACAACTGACGCAGGAGATCGATTTTAAGGAAGTCGCGAGAATCGCCATGTGCTCGGAGTACCATTTTAAACGCATGTTTTCATTCTTAGCTGGGGTATCGCTATCGGAATATATTCGCCGCAGACGACTTACGCTTGCTGCATTTGAGCTGAACAATCCGCAGAACCGAATTATCGATATTGCGTTGAAATTCGGATATGAATCACCTGATTCTTTTACAAGAGCGTTTCAAAGTTTACATGGCATTACACCATCTGAGGCTAGAAATCGAGGTCAATTGCTCAAATCGTATCCCCCAATGACCTTTCAATTAACGATTCAAGGAGGCAGTGAAATGAACTATCGGATTGTGGAGAAAGAAGCATTTCGTATCGTTGGGATCCAGAAAAGAGTTCCGATCATCTTCCATGGCGTGAACCCGGACATTGCTGCGATGTGGAATACCTTAGACGAAGCGGCAATTCAAGCGTTGAAGGAGCTGTCGAATATCACGCCACATGGCTTGCTTAGTGCATCCACGAATTTCTCTGAAGAGCGAATGGAGGAGAAGGGAGAGCTCGATTATTATATCGGCGTGGCAACAACGCATCCTTGTCCAGCCCATCTGTCACAGCTTGAAATCGCATCTTCGACATGGGCTGTCTTCGAAGCAGTAGGTCCATTTCCGGAGACGCTTCAGAACGTATGGGGGCGTATCTATTCGGAATGGTTCCCATCTTCAAACTATGAATTGGCCATCGGGCCAGAGATGTTATGGAACGAGCATAAAGATATGACATCGCCGAATTATCGAAGTGAAATATGGATTCCTGTCGAGAAAAGTTCATAGTAGTATACGTGAGAGATGCCTGGTTCCAGGCGTCTCTTTTTTAGTTCGATCTCCCGCTGGAAGAATACGCTCGTTCCACTTTACAAATTTTCACCTCATAGTGCTCATACCATTCTTTCTTACCACGCTGCTGGGCGACGAGATGAGATTCTTCTTGTTTCCAATTGCGAATGGCTTCAAGGCTGTCCCAATATGAGATTGTAATCCCTGCGCCTGAAGCGTCTCTTACACTATCTGCGCCGAGAAAACCTGGCTGCAAGGAAGCAAGACGGTCCATTTGTTCAGCCATGTCATGATAGCCGTTATCCCCAGGCGTGCGCTGACTCGTAAAGATAACCGCATAATGTGATTCGTTCGGTGTATGTTCGTTGTGATTCAATGGTAGGACTCCTTTTATAAGAAAATAATTGATAAATTCGATTATACCGATACAATATAGATAAATAAAATGAATGTTTATCAAGTTATACATGAATAATTTTCATAAGTCATATGGAGGTAAGTGTGAATCTGATCAAATACGAGATCTTCAGCAAGGTTGTTGAATGTGAAAGTCTTACAAAAGCCGGAGAGCGATTGAATTTAACTCAATCCGCAGTGAGCCATGCGATTTCAAGCTTGGAGCGTGAATTTGGCCTTAGCCTTCTGATGAGGAATCGATCGGGTGTTCAGTTAACGAATAATGGAGAACGACTCATTCAACCTATTAGAGAGATCTTACAATTAAATGAGAAGCTAAATCAAGAGATTGCTGCGATTAAAGGGATTGAGAGGGGGACGGTGAAAATAGGAACCTTCTCCAGCGTATCCATTCAGTGGCTGCCTGGGATCATAAAGCAATTTCACGAGCTATTTCCGCTGATCGATATCAAGTTATTCGATGGCAACTATCATGAGATTGAAGCATCGATTGCAACGGGGATCTCGGATTTTGGATTCGTTAATCTGCCGACGACAGATACATCGCTCGAAGTGATTCCTCTACAACAGGATCAGATGCAGTGTGTATTGCCTATCGACCATCCGTTATGCAATGAATCCTCCATTCGTATCGATCAAATAAAAGATGAGCCTTTCATCATGCCTATTGCAGGATGTGATAACGATATTAAGCGGATTTTCACCCAGAACCACATCAATCCTACCATCAAGTTCGAATTAGAGGACGATCAGGCGATTTTGGCGATGGTGCAGAATGGATTAGGCATCAGTATCCTTCCAGAATTAATGCTTTCCAGCTGTCCACATCATGTATGTATTCGCCCCTTAGAAGGAGAGTATCATCGTTCGATTGGGATCGCGGTAAAATCATTGAAAGACTGTTCACCAGCAGCTCGCAAAATGATTGAATTTATTACAAGTTGGGTTGATCGATCATACGATTATTAAAATACAGCTATAAGTAGGAGGGCGGTAAGTCATGGAGAGAAACGAACTTTCACCTGCACAATATGCAGCCTTGGCATATGTGACGGATTACGCGAGAAACCGTACAGAGGGGGCCCGTCACACAATTCATGACATTCTGCAAATGTCGAATATCGGCCTTGATACCTTCGAAGATGCTGTCGCTAAAATAAAGTCTCATGCGAGGATTGCGATGCACTTCCATCCTGATCGCTTAGACCCAACGGATAAAAGTGTTGCAGAAGCGTTATTGGAGCAAGGCGTGTATAAGAGCCAATTTGAGACTTTATTATCCAGTGGCAGTGTATCAGCCTATCCTGGTGGGCAACGTGATTTGTGGGAGGATAGATTATTTGGCGGCGCATATCAACAAGAGGGTACAACGAAAAGCGAACGTCCTAAATATGGGGCCCTAGATCTGATGCGTCATCCAGATGGGCCGGCTCCGCGCTTTGGCTCATGCTATTTCCTCCTATCACCGAAGGTTTCTTACCGTAGTACATACACCTATATGGATTCGCATCAAAATCCTGTGCAGAAAGGGACATATGCAGCATTTGATGATATGATGGCGGCGTTACTAGAGGAAATTTTCTTAAGAGATTCCGCGCTAGGTGAAGCAAATCTTCGACCACAAAAATTAGTCGACCACCTGCGTGTGAACCTCTTGAACGCTTTCCTTGATCCTTCTGAAATGGAGCCCAAACGTAATCTTAATCACTATATTGAAGCGCAGGTGCATGGGGATATTCGTCTAGAGAATGATGTTGAAATACTTATTGCTGATCCTGCATTCCAGGGTATGCCGATTGGGCGAATCTTGGAGCAATTATGTGTGCAGTATTCCATTGATCTTTATTGGCATGGGGGTTTTGCGTTGTCGGTGGACGAAGTGTCTTCAAATTTTAGAGGTCCTGCGATGCCTTCTCTGGCTGCGCGTATTGCTCATCACGGTTATATCGATGCAAGCATGATTGGCTCAGCTGCTAAGCACTTAAGGCAAGATCCTGCAGCATGGCGCGATCGGGGCACGCATGCGGAAGTGCTACAGGAATTAAAACTCCTGTGGCATGTTCTAGTGAGGTACGGGAAGCCGCTTCGGAGCCTTCGTTGGTAGAATACATTCCCTACCGACGTGAACGGGTGACGAGCATGAGAACTTTTACGTTTTCACCTCCGAATTCTTGGTGCTTGATTAATCTGACTTTATGCGATTTCATCCGAACTGCTATGAGCATACCGAGATGCACTTATTGGCTCCGAATGACTGGTTGACGCGTTTTACCTAATACCCGTTTGATTGCCGACACAACGGTATGCCAGAGGTTAGCGGCAAGGAGGCCTGCTAGCAGGAACGACAAACCACCGAACATCAAATTGATCCAGATGCTTACGCCAGCCGCAACGATCGCAAACAGTATTTGTTCAATAGGTTTGGCGGGTGACGTAGGGGGATCCGTCAGCATGAAAAACGTAAGAAACAATACCGAGTTAAGAAAAGGAACACGGAACATGTCGCTCACATCTGCTGCGCCGAACAAGGCAATTATTAGATAGACGGAAAAATAGATTCCGAGAAAAGTAAACGTAAGCGGGAATTTACGCACCCTGAATGTGATCCAGTAACCGCCCGTGAGAAGCAGAGGCAGCCACCAGATTGGTAAATCAGGCAGCCCACCCCACCAATCCTCACCAGTCGAGAAAAGCAGAAATACGGCAAGCAGTCCGAAAGCTGCAGGATTGAAAATCGGCTTTTTACGGATCGTGAGCACATGCTTGGAGACGATCGCGATCACCGCTGCGAGAAAGACGATCGGCCAAGAGGTGGCGGGACTTACAATCAACCCGATAATAATGCCAGTGAGCAGGGCGCCGCTTAGAACAAGCTGCTTTCTTCGCTGTATGCGAATGATTGCATAATCAAGCAGGGTTGAAGCAGCGGCTGTAATCCCTATGTTCACCAAACCGTGATACGAGGCAGTCGCCGTGGAGACAATTACGGCAAGCCCTACGAGCACGTTCAGGAGGATTCCTTTTGGTGTGCCGAAGAAATTCGGATTCTTTTTTTTGCGTTTCTGATCGTCCGTTAGACGGGTCTGATTCTTCAAATTGTTGTTATTCATAAACATACCTCTTCATTTGAGTTGTCATAGTAAGGTCTAAAGTTGAAGAAACAGTCAATCCCTCAAAATTCATGGATTCGAGCATCTCCAGTCCGTGCCGCTGTTCCAACAGAAATACGGCAGTGGAAAGACCGTCGGCGAGCATAGTAAACGGCGCGACTACCGTACAACTAATCAGTTCACCGCTAGATTTCTCTGTGTAAGGATTGAGCAGATGATGTGTAGCTCCGTCCAGCGGACTTCTTCGCTCGTAGCTGCCAGAAGTACATACTGCCATATCTGAGATTCGTAGGACGCAGATATTTTGGTCTGTTTGCAGTGGATGTTGAATGCCGATCTGCCAGGGTTCGTCTCGTTCATTCCGCCCGCCGGCAAATATATCACCGCCAGCATCTATTAGATACCCATCGTATTTCTCCAGTTCCCGTGTGGCTAAATCGACAGCTAATCCTTTAGCGACAGCCCCCAAATCAAGAAGTAAAGGTTTTATTAGGGTGACGGTCTGTTCATACTCGTCTATTACAATATCCTGATAAGAAACAGGAGTAGGTGGTATAGTAGGCACTGGCGCAGGGGGGAACCCGGTCAAATAATGTCGGGCAAAGCCTTTGCGCTCTAGCAACTGACCGACGGTCGGATCGAAGATTCCGCCAGTAATCTCGGCTAGCTGTCTAGCGAAGCGAAGAGCTTCAAATAACAGTGGGCTTATGGGTTGTGAAACTCCAGGCTTTAGCGAGAGTCGTCTTAGTTCGCTATTGCTGTCAAATCGGCTGCACGTTTCCTCTACATAGCGGAATGCGGCAAATGCACGGTCGATGCTTGCATTCACCGCCTCCGTCGATATCGAAGAGACCGCTTTGATGTGGATGATCGTATCCATACAGACGAAGGAGCGGGTGACGGTGCGTAGCGTCCCCATTACGATCGCTCCGCTTGGCTGAGCGCGTTGAGCACGGCATTGATGAAGTCCTGTGAGCTGCGCGTTGCTCCGCTTACCGTGTCGATATCAGCGCTTTGGCTTGCAATGACTTCTTCAGGTAAAGAGTCGATGTAACGCTGAGGATATCGTGTTGCGCTGCGTGTAATTTCGACCGCAGCGATTTTCCCATTCGTGATCGTCACATTCACTTCAACCGTCCCAAATCGGTTGGTCCCGGAGCCGGAGAAAGTACCGTCCTTATATTTCGACATAGGTGTGGATGGCAACGATGTCGATTGTGTTGCTTGTGTAGCGAATGACTGTTGAGAGTCGTTTCGCGACTGGGTGACCGAATACCCGGCGGCATAAATGATGCCGATGGCGGTCGAGCACATTAAGATAAAAGCTTTGCCATTGGCGGCCATGCGATCCTCTCCATTTCAAATTTTGAATATCACTAATCATAGGATTCGAGTATGAAAAAATCATGAAATTCCCGATACTAAAAATAGAGAAAAAAATAAGACATATCGATCAATTTTTCATTATTTTTTCATGTTCGTTCTTTTATACTATTCCAATAAACAAGCTTGAAAGGGGTAGACATGCACATTCTATTGGTTGAAGATGATGCCAAACTCGGCTTTATGATTCAATACAAGCTGGGCTCTGAAGGACATCAAGTGGATTGGGCGCAAACTGCTGAGGAAGCAGAAGCTTTTCATGATACAGGGGGCTATGATCTTTATATATTGGATTGGATGCTGCCCGGAAAAAGCGGTCTCGACTTATGCAAAGCGTGGAGAGAGGGGCAGGACAATACGGCGATATTGATGCTAACCGCTCGTGATGCGATTCAGGATCGAGTGAACGGTCTAATTCAGGGGGCTGATGATTATTTAATCAAGCCTTTTGCTTTCGAGGAGCTCTTTGCCCGAATTTTTGCGCTGGATCGGCGCAAGCAGTTAAGCGGCTATCATGAAGCTTACTCAATAAGTGGACTTACGCTAAATCTACGAACACAGGAAGTGGTCAGAGATGGGGAGTCTATCTATTTGACGAAGCGGGAGCTCGATTTGCTGGCTTACATGATGAGACATCCGGGAGAAGTGCTGTCAAGGGAACGTATTCTGAACTACGTTTGGGGCAGTGGCGCCGAAGTAACGCTGAATGCGGTTGATGCTACGATTAAGCTTCTGCGCAGGAAGATCGACGAGCCCTTCGATTTCAAATTGGTCCAAAGCATTCACGGTAGAGGTTATCGATTGGTCGATATGGGAGCAGACGGCCATGATTAAGCGTACACGCCAAAAATTATTGTTCATCTATAGCGGCATCATTGCGCTGATTCTCGTTATTATGGCGGCTTCTTTTTACTTCATTTTATCGGGTGTTGTGAACAGGGATGAGCATAGTCGTCTAGAAAAGGCGGCAGAAAAAACGGTGCAGGAGTGGCTTCACCACACGACGGGCATCGGCAAGAGAGAAATTGATGATCATCGCCGTCCAGGCGGAATGGAATGGGAGTTCTTGCAGAATGACCAATTCGCCGTTGTGCACGATGACCGGGGGAAAATAATCTCCACATCAGGCGTCCGCAATCCCCTTGTTGATGATGAAATCAACAAGCAGCTCGTCATGGGAGGGGATAGCTCTTCTTATATGCATATTGAGCGACAAGTGTCCGAATGCCGTAAAGTATATGCCGTTTACCAAGTAGCCGCCAATGATGGGAAGGGAAGCGTTATCTACATTGGTGAGGATATTAGCAAACAGATGAATTTGCTGCGTGAAATGAAGTGGCTGTTATCGGGGTTAACCATCGTCCTTCTGCTTATTGCATCGGTGACAGGGTATATATTTGCAGGTCGGGCGATGGTCCCGATTGTACGCTCGCTCAAAAGACAGCAGGAGTTTACTGCAGACGCCTCGCATGAACTTCGTACGCCACTCAGTGTGCTGCAATCATCTGTGGAAATTCTAGAAGAGCAAAAAGAGAAGCTGCCTGATGTCCATCAGACCGTTTTGTACCATATGAAGGACGAGATTGTCCGGATGATTCGCCTAACCGAGCAGCTTCTAATGCTTGCTCGTGCAGATTCCGGGCTGCAGCAGATTAGACAGGAGTCTTTCGATTTGCGTCTGATGGTGAATGCAGTGACAGAACGAATGAAGACGATCGCCAAGGAACATCGGGTTGAAATTTGTGTTGAGGACATGCTGCCGGAAGGAATGGTTTTATATACGGGAGATCCCGACCAGATCAATCAATTGCTCTACATTTTGTTGGACAATGCAATCAAATATTCGTTTACCGGTACGGCTGTAACGGTGCGAGTGTGCAAATACGGAGAAATGGAGTTGGATATTTCTATAGAAGACAAGGGATGCGGGATCCCGATGGAGAGTCTGCCGCATTTGTTCGAGCGTTTTTACCGCGTTGATAAGGCGAGGTCACGGCATTGGGGGGGGACAGGCCTAGGTCTGTCGATCGCCGCCCAAATTACGCGTAATCACGGGGGGCGAATATTTGTAACAAGTGAAATCAATCAAGGTTCAACGTTTATCGTGAGATTACCAGAGCGAAGAAAAATTCAAAGTCAAAGGAGCACCAGCCATGATATCTGAGATTTTCAACCATCTTCATCCAATAATTGTTCACTTCCCGATCGCAATAATAGTCATCGCATTATGCTATGACGTCATTCAAATAATGAAAAACCGCGCCCTCATGCCGAATCAGGGAATATGGTTGTGGTTAACGGCCGCCTTAGGCGCATGGTTGTCAGTAGCCACGGGTCCAGAGGATGATGCAAGAGGGAACACAACGTATCTCGATGTTCACTCGACATTAGCAGATTTGACGGCTTGGGTGGTAACGCTCCTCGTTGTATGGAGGCTATGGCAGACCTTTCGGGGCAACCGGCCTTTTACGAAGTTCATTTTGGTTAGCTATCTCATCCTATCCATCGCTTCCTGTACACTGGTTCTTGGTACAGGTTACTATGGAGGGAAAATGGTCTACTCGGACGGGATTGGCGTAAAAGTTAACGGCACCGATGTGAACCCGCCAAAAGCTCATTAATCTAGGTAGTGTTGTTCGAAGGTGTTCGAAATTGCAATGGAGAGCCTGTGTCTACGTGGTAAAGACACGGGCTCTAGTTACTTGCCCGAGTAACTTACGCCGTTTTTTTCAATCCAAGAAACGAGATTTCACCGTCACGCTCATAAGTAAACGTACATTCCCAATCGTACCAAATATGATGAAATGATGTCTCCGATATAGGATAGAAGGGTATAACGGTTTCCTCGTTCCATACAAAATATAATTGATCTCCATTCCGCGCGACGGTAGCTTTGCATCCATATCCTTCGTAAGTACCCATATAGTTCGCGTAGATTTTTTCATCGAGTGAGTAAGGGTGTGGGCGAGTCGGAACGGATATTTGCTCTCCGAATAGGATCCCTGGTAATGATTCGGTAAGTTTAAATAGGGGAACAAAATCATAATTTGTCAACATCATTACGGATGTATTTTCATCCGAGTATCTTATCGCATATAAAGTTATCAAAAGTAAAACCCGTGATGTTCTCAATGAGCATACCAAGCAAAAAATAGCCTGAATTATTATAGGCAAAAGAAGTACCTGGTGTAAAAGCTAGTGGTATATCAATGAATAGTTGAAGTACGTCGTGATGGCTGAGCCTTAGTTTATTTAATCGTTGGTTGTACTCTGGGAGACTGGTGTAATTGGCAAGTCCAGATGTGTGAGTCAACAAATGTGCAACCGAAATATCTTTCAAAGGGTTCAGTTCAGGCAAGTAGAGGCTGGCGCTATCTTCGAAATCCAGAAGCTTTTGTTCATAAAGCATCATAATGGCCATTGCGGTAAATGATTTCGTTAAGGACCAAATTCTGAATTTGGTGTCAATGGTGTTAGGAATGAGATGTTCAAGGTTTGCGTAACCATAGGCTTTCTTAAAGACGACTTCCCCATGTCTAGCAATCAATATGGTTCCACCGAGTGGCCAGTTGCGTTCATAGCTGGATAAATAATCATCCAGAGATTGCGTATTACTCAGTGTGCAGATCTTTTGTTAAATTTGACAGAGATGCAGGAATAGGATACTCTATGGAAAATGAAGAAAACATAATATTTTCCTTAGTTTATCTTGTGAGGTGTATTTGTTTGAAGAATAGAATCATGCAACAAGCGCAACAGGAAATTAATAAATCAGGCTTTCGATTCACGATGGCCGATATGGCCAAACAATGCGGTATAAGCACAAAAACCATCTACCAATGGTATCCTTCCAAAGAGGATCTGATTCGCGATATGGTGCAGCACGCTATCGATGAAATCAAAGAACTTGAACAGGCTATTTTGAAGGATCATACGTTGAACAGAATGGAGAAATTGAAGGCATTACTTGTCATGCTTCCTCGAGACTTTCAGTTTTTTGATATGAAGCGACTGTATGAACTGCAGCGTTTTTATCCGGAAGTATGGGAGTATTTAAATTCTTTTATGGAAGAGCAATGGGACGGGGTGGATCAAATCGTTGCAGAGGCTCAAGCTGAAGGGTTGCTCGGGACATTCAATCGGATGCTGTTTATACAGTTATACCTTGGAGGGTTGAATCGACTAATGGAGCAAGCTTATGTTAATCAGATCGGATTAACGATTAGAGAAGCTTTAAATGAGATGGTAGACATGATGATCGATGGGATAAGGATGAGGTGAGTCCATGCATTGGATATTGTTAATATTTGCGATTGCGGCTGAGGTGGCGGGTACTACGTTCATGAAGCTTTCATTGGGATTTACGAAGCTGGTGCCATCCTTGCTGCTCATCGTCTTCTATTTGCTCAGTTTGACCTTACTGAATCTAGCGTTAAAAGGGATTCCAATCGGCGTGGCGTACGCGATTTGGTCAGGCATGGGAACGCTACTCGTCGTAGGCATTGGCTGGGCATTGTTTGGAGAACCATTGTCCATGTTGAAGCTCATTTCCATATGCCTGATCATAGCCGGTGTCGTGGGATTAAATCTCGGGAGCAATAGCCATGGGAATGCTGAAAGTTCAATGCAACAAGAACAATCGCTGCATACAACCTAGATGAGGGAGTTGTAAAAATGAGCGGTAAACTAAGGAAATTACTTTTATTTACGGATATATCCTTCCTGGTGTATTGGTTTGTCACCTATTTTCATCTGATTCCTCCTAGTTATGCGTATCAGGATTATACCAATGTGATGCTCGTGGTTTGGAACTGGTCTTTCTTTCCCCTTGATGTTCTCATCTCAGTAACCGGGTTATTGAGTCTTTATTATAATCGTAAGTCGAATACAGTCTGGAAGCCGATGGTACTGATTTCACTGGTTCTTACTTCTTGTTCAGGGCTGCAAGCGATCGCATTCTGGGTGATCAAGCAGGATTATGATCTGATGTGGTGGATTCCTAATCTGTTTCTGCTGATATACCCACTATTCTTTATCCCTGGACTCATGCGAAGCGGGTTCATCGGCAAAAGCGTTTCATAGCTCATTCGATTACTGAACCCAAAATGATTGGACAGCGAAGTAGACAGCGGCAATCATCAATATCACACCGCCTAGCTTGCACATGAAATAGTGAAAATCGCTAGGTTCCGCGTTGTTCACCCATATCCAGCGCAGCGAAATAAAGAATAGAAAATTTTGAAATTTCTCGTATCGGAATCCGCACCACCCATAAATAAATAACAGGAGGGAGAGGATAAAAAGGCCCGAACTGCCTTGTGCGGTATGATATTCCGAATATGCTGCTGTAACAAGCTGACTTGGGTAATATTTCTCTTCTCCATCCAGAAGACGTCTCTCTCTGCCAATATAGACGGGCGGCCCCACGATTTCTCCCTTCGCATCAAAGCTCATAAGGTAGCCGGATTGATCATTGACTGTGTATTGATGCCCGTTCGGGTAAGTGAGGCGATATTGGTTGCTTTCATAGAGACCTATGCTCTTGTGAATCGAATAGGTTTCTTGATGAATAATGACATTACGATTCTGGCCATCGATTTGCACGTCGATGGATGGAACGGATCCGGCCGTATAACGCACCAGATTCCCTTGTTCATTCGCTTGTTTATATTTGTAATCATTGACATAAAACACGGATTCGGAGAAATAAGTGTTGGCAAAGGCCATGACGCAACCAACTAAAATGACTAGTCCTAGGATGATGAGCGCACGGGAGAACTTGATGCGTTTGAGACTTTCCAGATTCACAAAGATCGACCGCCTTTTCCGTATATATCCATTAAATAACGCTGAAATAATGGAAAAAGTTGCTGCATTGACGTTGGCATGAAAAGTTCAAAAAGTTTGTGCGTGTAATCACAATTCACGCTCGGGTGCTCTGCTAAGCTGTGGGTAACAAATGATGTTCTTGAAGGAGGACAATGATATGTTCTGTTACCAATGTGAACAGACGCCAAGCGGCGGTTGCACCGTCGTTGGGGTATGCGGCAAGGATGAGACCATCGCGAGCTTGCAGGATACGATGATTTTTGCGCTAAAAGGGATTGCAGCCTATGCGACCCATGCGAGACAGCTAGGATACACGGATCCCGAAGTCGATCGGATTACACACGAAGCCTTATATATGACCTTAACGAACTCCAACTTTAATCTGCAAGAGCATCTGGACATGGCGATGAAAGTCGGAAATGCTGCGGTTCGGATCATGGACGTCTTGGATCATGCCCATACGACTCGGTTTGGTATTCCACAGCCGATTACGGTTAGTCAGAATAAAATTGAAGGTCATTGCATCGTCGTCACAGGACATAATCTATATGCGCTGGAGGAATTGTTGCGCCAAACCGAGGGTAAGGGGATTAACATTTATACGCACTCGGAAATGCTCCCTGCCCATGGCTATCCAGCGCTCAAGAAATACTCCCATTTGAAAGGCAACATCGGTAAAGCTTGGTACGACCAACGCAGACTGTTCGAACAGTTCCCAGGTGCGATTCTAGCGACCACAAACTGTGTCATGCCGATTAAAGGCACGTACGCAGATCGCTTCTACTCTTATGAAGTTGCAGGCCTAGAGGGTGTTACGAAGATCGTTGAAGACGATTTCTCTCCACTTATTGAACGGGCATTATCACTGCCTGTGGCGAATATCGAGTCCGAGCAAGTGCTCACGACAGGATATCACCATGAGACGGTGATTGGC
This sequence comes from Paenibacillus terrigena DSM 21567, assembly GCF_000374845.1. Classification (GTDB taxonomy): domain Bacteria; phylum Bacillota; class Bacilli; order Paenibacillales; family Paenibacillaceae; genus Paenibacillus_K; species Paenibacillus_K terrigena. Next base: position 503,348 of record NZ_KB895413.1, read on the forward strand.
CTTGCGCCAGAGATCATTCAAGCCGTCAAAGACGGGCATATTCGCCGCTTCTTCGTCATTGCAGGCTGCGATGCACCGGGAACAGGCGGGAATTACTATCGTGAACTCGCGACCTCTTTACCGAATGAAACGGTCATCTTGACAACATCTTGCGGCAAGTTCCGCTTTAATGACGTCGATTATGGTACCGTGGGAGATACTGGCATACCACGTTATATCGATCTTGGTCAGTGCAATAACTCCGGTTCTACGGTCAAAATTGCCCTTGCATTAGCAGATGCTTTTGGTTGTACGGTGAACGAGCTCCCGGTCAGTATCGTATTGTCATGGTTCGAGCAAAAGGCGGTTGCGATTCTTCTTGGCCTATTCAGCCTTGGCATTCAAGATATTCGGATTGGACCGAAGCCGCCGGAGTTTATCTCGCCCGGTGTACTCGATGCCCTTGTAGAGTTGTTCGGATTGAAATTGATTACAACCGCTGAGGAAGATATGCAGGCAATGTTGGCTTTGTCCTAAGCGAGTTGTAGTACCAAAATCATTAGCAAGACTCTGACGAATTGTCAGGGTCTTGTTTTTATTTGCGCGCTTCATAAATTTCCTTGGGTTGGCACAAGGTAATCGAGGAAGGAGTGAGGGCGTTGAACGATCAGGAGGACATTGTCAACATCGTAACGAAATCGAAAGGCAGAAAATCGCTATATCATTTTACAAGGGGACGGAATTTGAAGACGATAGCTCAATTGGATACGCTGTGCTCCAGTTATCACATACACTCACACGATGCAGGAGAGCGCCGATTACATCCTAAGGAAGTAGCATTTCGTGAAAATCTTGTCATGATCAATGCCCATCTTCGCATTCCTGAGCAATTGATCGATGCATCGACCACCATGCAGGAATTCCGGGCAACACTGGATCGACATGTCTTTTTCTGGCCTACCATGAGGGATTGTCTGAAGATGCTGGATACCTATACCCGAAGGGAACCGAGCGAAGCATTTGCGATTCTGGAATTCGATGCTCACGATCTATTGTTAGCTCATTTTTCAGCGGTGAAGCTGTCCAAATATGACTCCGGAAGCTCGCCGAGGTTCCCCAAGCATTGTACTTATAAGAAAAGCCCGAACATGTTCCTTCCTTTGAACGAATTCCTTCATGTAGATGGATCGAATACAACTTGGCCTTCCAGAGCATCCGACATCAAAGAAATATTAATAGAGGAGCGGGTGACGAATATATCACAGTATATACGAAATGTTTATGTCCATGATCGTGCATCGATCCCTGAAAGCTGGAAAGGTTTTGCGAAGCCTCTGCAAGATTTTATAGCAAGTCGATGACGACCGTTAAGGTCTTGTTTTTTGAGTGGGGAGGTTTACAATAGTTACGATTCGATAACGTCATGGAGGATAACATGTACATCAATCATTACTATTTTCACATTCATTATTGCAATGGCAGGAAATTGAAAGATACAAGAAGACTACTTCGCCCAATGACGCGAACTCTTCAGCATCATGAGCTCGTATTTGTGACAGGTGGGAATGGGAACGTGGTCATCGGAGGGCGCAAATATCCGACTCAAGCAGGCATGCTGTACTACATTGCTCCAGGCGTACTGCATTCTTTTGAACCTGATACGAAAGTGCCGCCTAATTTCCTAACGGTACATTTTAGTTATGCGTGGGTTACCTTCAATGATACGCGCCTGGATATTACGAATGAGGCGCCAATGCTCGCACTGCCCGCGGGACAAGCATTAAAGGATTATTATCAAGTAGAGGATATCTTCAAAAAATTAGTGGACACCTGGAACGCAAAACTGCCGGGATATGAGTTTATGACGAAGACGCTGCTTCAGCAATTGCTCATCGCCATTTGGCAGAACACGAGAAAGCAAGATCGGAATTATGCTATTTCGCATAAGGTGGACAAAATTATTGATTATATGCGGCAACATATAAGTAAGAAAATCACTTTAACCGAGCTGTCAGATATGGTGCAGTTGTCATCTACTTATTTATCAAAAGCGTTCAAGGGAATTACAGGTTATTCGATGATTGAGTATTTTAATAAGATGAAAATTGATCAAGCGAAAGAATTGATGCTAGAAGGCGATAAAAAAATAAAAGAGGTCGCAGAGGCCGTCGGATTTACGGATGAGTTCTATTTCAGCAGAATATTCAAAAGGATGGAAGGAATGAGTCCATCGGAATTTTATAACAAAAATGTCCATGGGGTTTAGAATCGTGCATAGTATATAGCCATTCTGGTGGATAACATGAGGATAGGATTGTTCAGCAGAAGGAAGGCTAACGATGATGCCGATATGGAAAAGAAATCTTATCGTGTGTTGGTTCGGGATGTTCGTAACAGGCGTGGGGATGAGTCAGATTGCACCGATTATGCCGCTCTATATCAAGCAGCTCGGTGTCGACGATCCAGCATCCATTGCACAATTATCCGGCATCGCTTTTGGGATTACCTTTATCATTTCAGCTATTTTCTCACCTATATGGGGACAAGCGGCGGACAAATTTGGACGCAAACCGATGCTCCTGCGGGCAAGTCTTGGCATGGCGATTGTTGTAGGCTGTATGGGCTTTGTGCATCATGTTTATGGATTAATCGGACTTCGAATGCTGCAAGGCACCATTACAGGTTATAGCACAGCTTGCACGACGCTAATTGCAACGCAGACGGATAAGGAACATGCGGGGTATGCACTAGGCACCCTCTCAACGGCCAATATTGCAGGATCACTCATTGGACCCACGATTGGCGGCTTTGTTGCAGAGCATTTTGGGTTGCGGAATTCTTTTTTTATTACCGGTGCACTGCTGATGATCGCTTTTATTACAACCGTCTTATTCGTGAATGAATCCTTTATCCGAGAGCATAAGAAGACGCTCCGCATGAAGGAGGTATGGCGGGCTGTGCCTGAAAAAAGCTTGACGGTGACTTTGTTCGTCACGTTCTTCGTGCTGACAGTGGCCTTATATTCGGTAGAGCCGATCATTACCGTCTATATCACTCAATTGTCCAGTAATACCAGTCATGTCACGCTGTTAGCCGGACTAGCCTTCTCGGCCTCGGGTCTTGCGAATATTCTTGCTGCTCCTAGGCTTGGGAAGCTGTCGGATCGAATTGGGGCGAATAAAGTGATACTTGTCGCATTGATCGTAGCAGGGGTTCTATTCATCCCGCAGGCCTTTGTCCAGAACCCTTGGCAGCTCATGGGTTTACGATTTCTATTCGGATTAGCTGCAGCGGGCTTGATCCCTTCCGTGAATATCTTGATCAAACGGATTACACCGGATTCACTGACGGGCAGAGTGTTCGGGCTCAATATGTCAGCAGGGTATTTAGGTATATTTGTTGGCTCTGTATTAGGTGGGCAAGTGGCAGCCTGGTTTAGTATTCGCGATGTGTTCTTTATTACAAGTGCATTGCTGCTGATCAACGCGGTATGGGTGTATTACAAAGTAAATAAAAGGTATGGGAGAGATGAACATGGAAGCGTTGAAATCAAGAGAGGCTGAGGGATGGAGCGCAGACAAAACGGCACTGGTCGTTATTGATTTGCAAAAAGGAATTGCGAGCAGCGGCCGACCGATAGCACCGCATACGGTTGAAGAAGTTGTTCAGAATGCAAGCAAACTCGTCAAAGCGTTCACGGAGAAAGGTGCTTTTGTCGTACTTGTTAGAGTCTCTTCATTGGATGGAAAAGATATGTTAACCCCAAAAACAGATATGAAAATGAATCCTACACAATACGCAGCAGGTTGGGATGAATTCATTCCAGAAATCGCGGATACGCCCAATGCGCATACCATTACGAAGCGGCAATGGGGAGCGTTCTATGGTACGGACCTCGATCTACAGCTTCGTCGCCGTGGCATCGATACCATTGTGCTGTGCGGGATATCCACTTCCATCGGTGTGGATACGACGGCAAGAGAAGCTTATCAACATGGATATCATCAAGTATTCGTGGAGGATGCCATGACGGCTTCAACGGAAGAGGAGCATGATTATGTCTGCCAACATATCTTCCCTCGCATCGGTCAGATTCGTTCAAGTGAAGAGGTCGCTTTATCGTTAAGATAAATAGAGCGGCGTGGCATTTACGATGACAACGTGAATACAAATGAATAGAGCTCCTGTGACTGGGTCACAGGAGCTCTGTTCATTGCGTTGTTTTATTTCCGATATCTATCTGCGAACTTACTTGTAATCGTGATCATTAATCCAAGCAGCGTGACCAATGCGGCTACCCAAGGAAGGGCTTGGAGTCCCAAAGAGCTATCTATCACGATCCCACCGAGCCATGCACCTCCCGCACCTCCGAGATTAAATGCACCAATATTGAGTGCTGATGCTAAGTTAGGAGCGGATTTCGCCTTATCCAATACGCTTTTTTATGTGAATGTAGTCGTGTGCAAAGCTATCCAGCCAGTAAAAATTGCGCCCCCCGTCTGACTGTGATTCTGAGCCGTAAGATCGCCTTTGTGTGCTCTTAGAATACGCTGTGCAATCGTGAGTCCAAGCCCGGTACCGCCGTATTCTGGATTCCTTGAATCATCGCCCCTGTAGAAGGCTTCAAAAATATGAGGCAATGCGTGCTCAGGAATTCCCGGACCCGAATCTGCAATGGTGAAGAGGACTCGTGTGTCCTCCACGTGCAAGCGGATGACAATGATACCGTTGATATGTGTATAACGAAGGGCATTATCGATCAGATTTCCGATCGCTCGCCTTAGCATATGAGCATCGCCATAGAGTACATGTTCCGTCGCCGATGCATTGTACACCAAATCTATTTCTCTTTCCTTGGCTACCGGCAAATATTCAGTAACCATGTCTGTGAGAAGAGCAGCGATATCCAAAGGCTCATGTCGAAGCCGTTGCTCCAAGGATGCCAGCTGGCTATAAGAAAAAAGATCGGATACAAGATGCTCCAACTGTTCTGCCTTTTTGCTGCAAATGGCAGCATACCGAGAAGCCTTCTCTGGATGGCTTGCTAGACCGCGTTCCAATCTATTTAAGAATCCTCGCAAAACAAATAATGGCGACCTTAAGTCATGTGCAATCGAGCTAATAAAGAAGCGCCGTTCTTCTTCTAATTCCGACTGACGAATTAGTGAATCACGAAGCCCCTTGCCCATCGCATGGAATGCGGCACGTACATCGGCTACTTCCAGAACGGTAGATTCGGGAAGATGAAAATCCAGATCCCCGCCAGCGATTCGTCTAGCAGCAGCACTCATCGCTTCCAATGGCTTCACGACCACACGTCCCATTTGCCATCCGATAAATAGAATGGCGCATAATCCTGCGATGATAGCCAATGCTGTCGCCAAGTGGCTCGTCTGCATCGGAACGTAGAAGAGAGCTTTCCCCCGCAATTGCCCTTGCTCCATGACGCTTAATTCACGATACGCGGTAGATTCAGATCCTGCAGGGACGGAATGATAGATTTCATGATCAGAAGCGTCGAGTAAGATGATTCCCACATGCGAGGTGGCGAGCATGTTCCCGAGTGCTGACTGCCAGCTCGGATCGCGCCAGCGTGCGATGTCTTCCTTGCCAACCTCACGCATTAAGGTGTCCATGGCCGTCTCTTGCCGTGAATGCTTATTACTCTCTCCGACAGAACGATCGAATAGACCTGGAATTTCATAGAATAACCGCGGTAGGATGAGTACGATGAGCATACCGATGACCATCCATTGGCGAATTCGGAGCGCCTTCATCTTCGCACCCCTTCAAACCGATAACCCACGCCCCACACATTGGTAATAAATGCTGGCTTTCTAGGGTCTTCTTCGATTTTTTCTCGAATCCTTCCAATATGTACAGTGACGGAATGCTTGTCGCCGATCCCCTCCCAGAAGCGTTGCAGCAGCTGTTCATACGTGAATACTTGACGAGGATACTCTGCGAATAAGCAGAGAATATCGAATTCTTTGGGCGTCATGGATACTGGATGACCATCAACTCTTGCTTCATGTGCCTTTACATCAAGGACAAGTCTGCCGAAGTCGAGCACGAGTTGTAGACCTTTTTCATGCTTGCCAGACCGGCGGAGCACTGCTTTAATGCGGGCGACGACTTCCTCAGGCGTAGCGGATTTTACGATATAATCGTCACCACCTATGCTGAGGCCGCGGATTTTGTCCACATCCTCTCCCCGTGCACTAAGGAAAAGGATCGGCGTATCTTGTGTCCTCCGAATTTGTCTGCATAGCTCCAGCCCACTCTGTCCGGGCATCATCACATCCATCAGGATGCAGTCGACACGCTGACGATCCAATGCTTCTATCGCTTGTGCACCGTTGTACGCTTCAACCACTTCAAATTGCTCATCTTCGAGGAAATCCCTCATTAATTCCACGATTTCTTTATCGTCGTCAACGATCAATACCGTCCGTCTGCTATTCATGTCGTTTCCTCCAACCATGTAGTAAAAAACGATTTGGCAATATTGTAGCATATCCGTTATCGCTCGTGGTCTGATTGACTGGAATGTACCTGTTCGTTGATCGTTTTGTGACTTTTTCACCCCGTATTTCGTGATTTTCAGAAGGTATTGTAATACCTATTGATACACGAAAATCTGAGGGGGGAGGGGTTATCATGCAAGTCGGGAGCACCATTTACAAAATATTAGCTTGGTTATTTTTAGCTTGTATTGTGGCGCAAGTATTCATTGCCGGGATGGCGACTTTCTCAGATGCCGCAAATTGGTCGGTGCACAAATCGTTTGTGAAGATGTTCGCTTTGGTTCCATTCATCATGTTCCTGCTAACGTTCGTAAGTGACATAAAGGGTCTTAAGCGATGGATCAGTTTGGGTTTATTTGTGCTCGTCGTGGTGCAGTTTCTAACGATTCAAGTATTCTCATCCGTCGATGTGATTGCAGCGCTTCACCCGGTCATCGCATTGCTAATGTTCTGGGGCTCAGTCAGAACGGTAAGAAGAGCATCGTAAGGAAAATAGCGAGTCCATTTTACAGGGAGGGTTAAAGATGAATATACATTTAGACGGACAACTGGTACTTGTAACGGGAGGAAGTGGAGGCATCGGAAGCGCAATCGCAGAGCGACTCGCGTCCAGCGGAGCGATTGTCGCTGTCCATTACTTCCGGAATAAGGAGGGGGCAGATGAGACGGTTCGTATGATCCGCGAGACTGGTGGAAAGGCTGAGGCCTTTCATGCCGATCTTACCGCGATTGATCAGATTAACAACTTGGTGATTCAGGTTCAAACTGCATTCGGAGCGCCTATTGACATTCTGGTTAATAATGCTGGTCAGATGAGCCGCCGGACACCGTTGATTGAATTGACGGAGGACGATTACAACGAGATGCTCAATGTCAACTTCAAGTCTTGCGTGTTCTTATCCAAGACAGTACTTCCTGCGATGATAGCAAAAGGAAGAGGGAATATCGTGAATATCGCTTCGCTTGCAGCTGTGAGTGGTGGAGGTCCGGGTGTCGCGCTGTATGCGGCTGCGAAAGGCGCAATGCTCACCTTTACGAAAAACATCGCAAAAGAATACGCAAGTAAAGGCATTCGCGTAAACGCCATTTCTCCCGGCGTGATTGCCAATACTTCGAACGATCGGTTCAAAACGGAGGAGATTCGCAAGTTCATTATTGACGGTATCCCGCTCGGGCGGGAAGGGCTGCCAGAAGACGTGGCGAACGGCGTGCTCTTCCTGACTTCAGGCCAGTCCTCTTTCGTAACTGGAGAGACGCTTGAGATCAACGGCGGCATGTACATGCGATAATCCGTTAATTCAAACGAATAAAAGAGATTCATATAAAAAGGAGAATCGTGAGCGATGGAAACTTCATTAAACCCGCAATGGGCCAAACTGATTCAAATGCAGCATCCTGATAAGCTGCTGAGCTTTGCGCGTCATCTCGACGACAAATTGTTAGCTGCCATTTACGGTATGGATTTGGCATCGTACCAGGCCGTCAAAGATCAATTGGTTCAACAGGCAAGAGATGCAGCGGAGCAACTGCTGGAACTCCCTGATTTTGCCGATCGGATCGATCGATTACCATTCAAAGCAGGTGAAACCGTTATCGGCGTTGGCGAGAGTACGACAGATGATCTGCTATCATGGTTTGAAATTCTTAGGCACCTGCTTGAACTGCAAAGACCACAGGACGAGATACAACTGATCAATGAAGGGATATCAGGCAACACCTCAACCCAAGTGCTCGGTCGGTTCAGCGGCATTGCCCAGAAGCAGCCGAATTGGATCCTTTGTATGATCGGGGGCAATGATGTGTTGCGCGTTGGGCCTGAGTCAACCAAAACGCAAGTCAGCTTAGAAGAAACTACCAAAAACTTAGTTGAGATTCGGCGGATTGCTGCAGCGCGTACCAATTCTCAATGGGTATGGATTACGCCGCCGACTTTCGATGAAGAGAGAATGGACGCGTTCCCATATTTTAAGATGGGGCAATTAAGCTGGCGTAACAAAGACATCCTATCGGTCGGCGACATGATACGTAATATGCCTGATGCTGTCGTAGATACGCAAGCAGGATTCGGGCAACCGGCGCTGCCGAAATTCATTGGATGGGATGGACTCCACCCTACGATTGAAGGACATCAAGCCATCGTGCGCTGGCTTGTTGAAGAACTTACCGGTGGAACAGCGGGATGAAAATCGTCGTATTCGGAGCTACAGGCGGCACCGGGCGTCAAATTGTCATGCAGGCACTTGAGTTCGGTCACGAAGTGACCGCAATCGTTCGCAACCCAGAAGCGGTTGACATTCGCCATGAACAGTTGGTAGTCGTTCGGGGAGATGTTCTGAACCTATCTTCGTTCAGTCCATGGATCATCGGCAAAGATGCGGTTCTATCGGCGCTTGGCGTAAATCATCGCAAGCCTACGACCGTATACTCCGAAGGAACAGGGAATATCGTCAAGGCGATGGAGGGAGCAGGCGTACGTCGGTTGATCGGCTTATCCTCGGCGGGATTGGTGGTTCCACCCGATACTCCTTTGCTGCAAAGGCTAGTGATCCAGCTTGTAATTCAGCCTATGTACAAATACGCTTATGAAGATATGACTCGAATGGAGGCTATATTACGGAAATCATCGCTGGACTGGACCGTCATTCGTCCTCCCCGGTTAACGGATGGATCGAAAACAGGAACGTACCGGACGGCTCTTAATAAGCCACTACTTAAGGCACAAGGGATTTCACGCGCGGACTTGGCTGACTACATGATGAAATCGATTCCGAATTCGTCGTCATTTCACGCCGTTGTTGAAATATCAAATTAGTCAAGGAGGAGCATATGTCGAACGTCTCTAAAAACAAGATCGGGTGGATGATTATCGTTGTGCTTACGTTGGGTGCCGCCGGTTTTGCCATAGCTCCTTATGTCTTATTTGATCCTGTGCAAAGTCGAGTATCGCTTAACCCTTCGTTTAATCTTCATTACCCGTTCCTGCTCGTCCATATTTTCGCATCGCTGTTTGCTCTTATTGTAGGGTGGCTGCAATTTCTTCCCGGCCTGCGAGCCAGACGACCCCACGTCCACCGGATCGTCGGACGAAGTTATTTGGCATTCGTAGCCATTGGCAGCATAACCGGTTTGATTGTGGGGATGTATACATCAAGTTATATCCGGCAAATGGCTTTTTTGAGCTTGGTGGCGTTATGGCTATTTACCGGGTGGCAAGGATATCGGTCAGCCCGTCATAGAAAATTCGAGGCCCACAGTGTATGGATGACCCGCAATTATGCCATGACCCTTGTCGCCGCAAGTGCACGCATCGTTACGCCGGTGTGCATATTGATCTACCTCGCAGGACATAGGGGTGTGCCGTTCCAAGGCGTTGAACCTATACTGAATCAAGTGCTTGAAGTCAATATCTGGGTTGGATTGGTCATCAATATCGTCATTACGGAATGGGTGATCGTAAACCGTTTCAAGAAACGTTAGGACATGATTAACGATCTACAATCTGTGAGGATTCTATGACTTTATATGACAGCCTCTCGTCCTTAATTGGATGGGGGGCTTATATGCGTTTGTTTCTCCTTCTTTCTTAGGTTTTCGGTGTTTTTACAATGGGACATGGTGAGGAATATTTTGGTTGTCACGATTTCGTGACTATGGTAAAATTTTCATGTTCTATTACCATTACTTGGAACGATCATGGAGGAGTTTATGGGGCATCTGTTGTGTTATCAAGTCATTTTGTCGAATGGAGAAAGACTGTGGCCCGCATCCATTTTTCCTACCCAGGAGGAGAATGCAGCGTTAATAGATTTGCTGACAGTTCGTCAATGTGTAGAACGTGATGGAGAAGTTAGTATTTCTGTTATTGCTTACGATCCGCAAGGGGAAAGGTTGCAAGGCCATACACGGGTATATGCGCAAAATGAGCTCTCGATCATTCAAGGTCCTATTCCGTCCTACCCCCCGAATGGCATCAGCGTCAATGAAGTGTTCGGCTTATCGGAAGCGGCCCGGTTGTGGGGGATTGAAGGCGGGGGTGCGACCATTCGCAAAGCGCTAGAGCGAGGGGAATTTAGCCCGAGCGAGATTCGTAAATCAGATGGCATATTACTTGTGACTTTTTCTGGCATGCAACGTAGATACAATGCAGTGATGAAAAACCAATGGATGGAAATACATACGTACTTCGTTCAGGAAGGTGCTATTCTCGAAGAACCTGTGTATCATCAGGGATCCAGTATGGAATCTTTATCGACCATCGCAAGGCGCCATCGTAAGGCAACGGAAGTCTAGCATATTTGAAGTTAACCCATCCTGAAGAAAGGCAGAGGAGGATTGAATATTGTCGAGTACAAATATCATTAAACTCATTGGTCTTATGGTTAGCGTAGCTGCTGTGAACATCCTCGTGCTCTCACCAGGATTTTTAGGTGTTCAGATTGGAGCAAGCGCCCTATCCACAGCAACGGGAGTCACCTTATTGTTTGCCAGCGCAGGTGCTCTTATCTATGGCATTTATCATTTATTGTTCAAGAAACCTGTTATTATCCCTGTTAAGGAAATCAAAACGCACGAAGAATATGTCGATAATTTATCTCGATATCGCCATGTCAAAGGAATAGAAAGCGATATGAACCTAGCCTTAGAGCAAATGGAGCGGCTGCAGAAGCGGAAGAGTACCTTGCTCCAGGTTCTGAAGCAGCGATTTGAAGAGACGGAGTTGAGCTTTAAGAAGTTCGCAGCCGTATCCCAAGCCGCCCAGAATCTATTCTATCTGAACATCAGGAATATATTGAACATCCTTAACGTCTTTGATGAATCGGAATATAATCGTATGATTCAACGCAAGTCATCCAGTTTCTCCACTGAACTTCTCCAGAAAAAAGCGAACGTGTATAACGATTACCTCACATCCATGAAGAGCTCCATTGCGAATAACGAAGAAATTCTAGTAAAGCTCGATCAACTCCTCTTAGAAATTTCCAGCCTAGATCAAATTGAGCCCGGTGAAATTGAACAACTGTCCTGCATGCAGGAATTGGACGCATTAATCAAGCAGACCAAATACTATAAATCGTGAGAGGTGCAGCGAATGACTGGAAAGAGTAAGTTTCTATTATCTGTCTTTATTTTGGTAGTTGTATTTATCCTTGTCTATCTTGGGGTGAACTTTACCTCGAACTTGGGCAAAACGAAATCTCAGGTTACTACGGAAGACGCAAGCAAGCAGCTCAACAAGCTCTACAACAACATATCTGTGACGACCGATACCCCGGTAAAAGGTCAAATCGATATCAATCCTGCGGATATTGGGGAGACGCTGCCGGATATTTCGAAGTTTCCGGTTACAGTGAACAATACGACCAATAATTTCGTTGAAATATTCTCTTCGACGGAAAAGTCAGGAACAGGGATGGATAGTTGGCTAGCGGATGTTGCAACAGAATTCAATCAGGCGAATATCCAAGTGAACGGGAAGCCCGTCTCCGTCAAAATTCGTAATATTGCGTCTGGTACAGCTGCCGATTATATTAAATCCGGCAAATATATTCCTGATGCTTATACCCCTTCGAATGAGTTATGGGGCGAAATGGTCAAGGCGAGTGGGGTTAAGACGCAGCTTATAACCAAGCGGCTTGTTGGCAACGTTCCTGGGATTGTGATTACGAAAGCCAAGAATGATGCGCTTGTCGCTTCTTATGGATCTGTGAATGTTAAGACCGTGACGGAAGCGATCGCGAATAATGAATTCGCAATGGGCTATACGGATCCTTTTGCAAGCTCAACAGGGCTGAACTTCCTGATCACAGCCCTTAATACGTTTGACAGCTCGAATATTCTAAGTGAAAAAGCGATCCAAGGCTTCGAGAAATTCCAAGCGAATGTGCCTTTTCTAGCCTCGACCACGATTCAAATGCGCGATGCAGCGAAGTCCGGAATGTTAGATGGGTTCGTGCTCGAATATCAGTCTTACCTGAACACAGCTGATTTGAAGAGCGGGTACGTATTTACCCCCTTTGGGATGAGACATGACAGTCCGTTATACGCGCTTGGCGATCTCCCGAAGGACAAAATTGATCTTATTAAGAAATTTGCTGAATTTGTGACGCAAGACAAATATCAGAAGATGGCGCAAGACAAAGGATTCAATCAATTAAATGATTATAAATCCGAAATTGCAGTCGTGGAGGGTGGACTTCTCTCCTCCGCACAGAAGGTATGGAAAGAGAAGAAAAACGGAAGTAAACCGATTGCCGCTGTGTTCGTAACGGATGTCTCGGGCAGCATGGCCGGAGAACCGATTAATCGATTAAAGGAATCGTTACTCAAAGGACAAAAGTATCTAGGAAAAGACAATAGCATCGGGCTTGTCTCTTATTCTAATGATGTCACGATTAATCTGCCAATTAAGAAGTATGACACGACACAGCAGTCGATGTTCGTTGGAGCGGTAGAGAGTCTACAAGCAGATGGCGGTACGGCTACATTCGACGGCATTATCGTTGCGTTAAAAATGCTCCAGGATGAGAAAGCCGTAAATCCATCGATTAAGCCGATGATCTTCGTGCTGAGTGATGGGGAGACCAATCGCGGGAATTCCCTCAAAGATATCAAGGATCTGATTGCAACCTACAAAGTGCCGATCTACACCATTGGCTACAATGCCGATATTCAAGCGCTGCAGAGCATATCGAGCATTAATGAAGCAGCGAGTATTAATGCCGATACCGATGATGTTGTCTATAAAATTGCAAACCTGTTTAACGTTCAAATGTAACTTTTTATAATCAAAGGAGGATTCCTATGTCATTTTCGATGGAAGTCGTAAACCCGGAAGAAATTCAAGCAGCGATCGAGCAAGAGGTTAAACCCGTTCCCGAGGAAGTCGCGAAGCTACAAGCATTGGCTGATTCCAATGTTGCCTCCATTATGTCGTTAGATCTGGATTCACTGGAGAAGCGAAAAGAGATCTTGCAATCGATCGATACGTTCGGGATGAATACGATGCGAACCTCTTCGAATAAAAACAATCTGCTTCAGGTATCGGTAGGTAACTTGTCCAAAACGGGAGACGACGGCGGTCAAGTCGCCAAAGGATTAACCGAGCTGCATATGCAACTAAAAGATCTCGACCCCAGCGTCATTGATTTTACGAAAACGGGATTTCTCGGTAAGCTATTCAATCCGTTACGCGCATATTTTCTGAAGTATGAAAAAGCCGATGCGATGATCGCCGATATTGTCGTCTCGTTAGATAAAGGTAAAACGACCTTGAAGAATGACAATACGACGCTTGAAATTGAGCAGCAGGCGCTGCGCGATCTGACGAAGAAGCTTCAGAAGGAAATCGAGCTCGGTACATTAATGGATGCATCGATTGAAGCACAGATCGAAGCGGCCAAGGCACGGAATGAAGACCCGGATAAAATTCGCTTCATCACCGAAGAAGTGCTGTTCCCACTTCGTCAACGGGTCATGGATATGCAGCAAATGATGGTCGTCAATCAGCAGGGGATAATGGCAATTGAAGTGGTCACCCGCAACAACAAAGAATTGATTCGCGGTGTCGACAGAGCCAAGAACGTGACCATCTCGGCCTTGAAAATTTCTGTAACGGTTGCGAGCGCACTCTACAATCAGAAGATCGTCTTGAAGAAGATTGAGCTTCTCAACCAAACGACCAATGAACTGATTGCCGGCACATCGAGGATGCTCAAAGATCAAGGGGCTCAAATCCATAAACAAGCGCTCGAAGCCAATATCAATGTGGAGACGTTGAAACAAGCATTTACGGATGTGTTATCGGCGCTAGATTCCATCAGCACCTACAAACAGGAAGCACTGCCGAAGATGCGAGAGACGATCAGCCAGTTCCGGGAACTAGCAGACACCGGGGAACAGCAGATTCAGCGCTTGGAGAAGGGGCATAAGTTGGGGTTATAAAGATTTATGAATGAACAGGAGGCTTCTGCTGAATGAATCGGCGGGAGCCTTTTTTTCGCATATATGTTGCTTAGCACCCGTAAAATTCTCCATTTCATCGTACGTGGAAATTGCGATAAGAAAAATGGTGGGCTAAAATGTTTTTAGCTAAGATGGGGACGGTGAGATGGCTTGGTTGAGATAGAAAAGAACTTTAAACATAATGAATATGTATCGCTCGAAGGAATGTGTTTCAAACTTCGAGAAATTGAGCATATCAGTAACCAAGCAAATGATTGGGAATTAAGACTGCAGTTTATCGAATCCCACATGATTCTTGTAGCGGCAAGCGGTCAAGGTTGGCTAACGATGCTTCGAAGATAGAACTTCTAATAAAGGAGCACGGCGTCTCATTCTACCTATAAGGTAGTCCACACATTGAGTCATCATCGGCAGCAAGTTAAATCAGGAATGGGACATCCAATCGAAAGGGATAGCGAGTTGACGAGCGGATATCCCCCTAGGCTCCACCATAAAACAACCGCGTAACGCTTGGGTTCCCAAGCGTTTTTTTGTTTTTTATGGAGGAAGAGAAGTATGAATATAGTACATAATGTGATTAATTTTATGGTCTCTTTGTGGACATCAGGTAAAACATGGCTATACATATCCAGAGTGGTTCGGATATCGGCATGACCAAGATCTCTGTGACAATTTTTGGGTTTGTGTTCTGGCTTAACATGAGTGTTGCAACGGTATGCCTAATCTCATGAAAACGAATCTTTGTTACATTTGGCTTTTACCAGTAAAATACACGAAGTAAGTTCCATGTATTTGAGTTCAAACATAGACAAGTCTGAAACCAATCAAATACTGTTTTTGCGCAAGAGCACAATGACGCCCCTTATTATTACTCATTATGCAGTATAATTGTAACTTCTTCGAATCTTTTTAACTTATTAATTGAAGTATTAAATGTTATTTGGATTGGCAATTGTTTTCACACAATTTCACATAATTTTTTAATAATTTTGCGATAATCATTTGTTAGACTAGGCACAGTGAGATGAAGGAGATCATGCGATGTACACAATTTACCTTGTTGAGGATGATATGAACTTGAATCAGATTCTTGCTTATTACTTGAAGCAGGAAGGCTGGCAGGTTAGCAGTTTTAAGGATGGTGAAGAAGCGCGGCGAATGATTCAGCAAAAGCCGGATATGTGGATTCTGGACATTATGCTCCCTGGAATGGACGGCTATCAGTTGCTGAAAGAAATTAAAAAGGACAATAACGGCACGCCAATCATTTTTATTTCCGCCAGAGATGCTGATCTGGATAGAATTGTTGGTCTGGAGCTTGGGAGCGATGACTATTTGTCTAAACCATTCCTGCCTCGTGAATTAGTCATCCGTACCCGTAAGCTGTTGGATCGTGTCTATGGCCATCTCGTAAAGGAAATCGCACCGATTCATAGCATAGAGATCGCACCCTATGTCATCGAAGGTCAAGCTCGAATTGTGAAGTGCGGGTTGGATGGGACAATTGATCTAACATCAAAGGAATTTGATTTGTTAATGTATTTTGTCCTTCATATCGGACAACTGATACAGCGCGAGCAGGTTTTGAAGCAGGTTTGGGGAGATGACTACTACGGCACAGACCGTGTTGTCGATGATCTAATCCGGCGTTTGCGCAAAAAAATGCCGGAACTGCGGCTTGAAACCGTATACGGCTCAGGCTATAGGCTGGTGAAGACATGAAGCATTGGCCGATGGCAGTAAAAATCTGGACTGTATTTGCAGCAGTTATACTCTGTCTATTTTTAGCCGTATCGCTGTTGATGCCTTCTATGCTCAGAAGTTTTTTTACCGGGCAGATCTATGGGATGATTAAAGATTCGCAAAAGCTATTCGCTGGATTTACGGTAAGCGAGGAAGATGGTAGCCTAGCCATCACGATCTCAGCCGATGGGAACGAGAAGAAATCTTTTCTGACGGTATCTATTGCTAAAAGGCCTAAGTTAGAAGTGGGCACTAACTCGGATATAAGTGCTCCGGCGACGCCATCACTTGGTAGAACAACTATCGTACACAGAGGAGCAGATATTAATCATTTGTTTTTCTATAAGGATAAGTTAATTCCTGTGGTAGGCGGCATAGAATTGCCTGATTCTTTTATCCAGAAGCTCAAGCTGGAGATGGCATCGCAGAAGAATCCATCGGAGACTTATGAAGGGGAAATTAGCGGACAAAAAATATTATATATCATCCAAAAGTCGGAAGATCGTCAATCAGGCTCCCTAATCTCGTATACATGGAACAATTATCGGGAGGAACAAATCGGAACGTTATTCCGAAATCTCAGTCTGCTGCTGATCGCTTTAATGCTGGTAAGCTGGCTTCCATGCATGTGGCTCGCTCGTTATTTGTCCAAGCCGTTTTCTGTTATGGAAAAGCAGATAAACCGCATTGCGGAACATGATTGGCATGAGCCATTCGATATGGAACGGAAGGATGAAATCGGAAGACTAGCAACAGCTTTTGAGACGATGCGTCAGCGGCTCGTTCAACAGGATCAAGCACAGCAATCTTATTTGCAAAATACTTCCCATGAATTAAAAACGCCGGTGATGGTTATCCACAGCTATGCTCAATCGATTAAGGACGGTTTTTATCCTAAGGGATCTATTGAAAATAGTATTGAAACGATTATCTCAGAAGCAGAGCGCCTGGATAAGCAGATTCACAGCTTGCTGAGCTTGAACAGGCTGCAATACATCAGGTCCACATCCCGTCAATCAACGATGAAACCAATGGATATAAAGGAAGTGCTGGTGGATGTTGTAGAACGGCTTCGTTATCGGCGTCCGGAACTCAAATGGTCTGTTGAAATGCCCGTTTGGTTTATGAATGGAAACGAAGAACAGTGGAAGGTGGTCTTCGAAAATATTATCGACAACCAAATCCGTTATGCTTCCAGCGAAATTTTGATTTCAGCGCAGAGGAGTACGACATCCCGGGCATTAACGTTAGAAATATACAATGACGGTCCGCCTATGGAGGAGTCACTGCTTCAGGACGTGTTCGACCCTTTTAAAATGGGACCTCATGGTAGATTCGGGCTTGGCCTGGCGATAGTTAAGCAAATTTTAAATAACATTGGAGCGCAGATCGAGATTATTCATAAAAATAACGGGGTTGCATTCAGGCTGACGCTGCCAGAGGAGGATGCTGCTGATGTTCTTGGGAAAGATCGGTAATCTTAGACGCTGGGTTGTAAGAATGATCCGATCGGATGGGACACATGCCGCCATATTTCTGATCCCGAGCTTGGTGGGAGTAACTATTTTTTTCTTCCTGCCGTTTGGAATCGGGTTTTATTACTCGCTGGTGGATACACCGATTGACGGGAAGTTCGTAGGGATTCGGAATTATGTTGATCTTCTTGGAAACAATTCTTTTCGCAGAGCGATATGGAACACGTTTTTGTTCACCGTCCTGTGCGTGCCCATGAATATGCTGCTATCACTCCTTCTCGCTTCGTTGTTAAATGGGCGGGTGTTCGGCCAACGATGGTTTCGAATTGCGTTTTTATCGCCGCTTGTTATTCCGGTAGCATCCATTGTATTGATTTGGCAAATTTTTTTCGATTTGAATGGAATTCTGAACAATTGGATGAATGCATGGGGCGTGGCATCTAAGGATTGGATGGAGGGTGGTTCAGCGCTTTACATCGCGATCATGATCTATGTATGGAAAAATGTCGGCTATAACATGCTTTTGTTTCTCGCAGGGCTGCAAAACATTCCAATCGATCATTATGAAGCTGCGCGTATTGACGGCGCGGGAAGATGGAGGCAATGGCGATCCATTACGCTTGTCTATTTGACGCCCACGACTTTTTTCGTCTTTATCATGTCGATTATCAATTCGTTTAAGGTGTTTCGAGAAACGTATATGCTCGCTGGCCCTTACCCGCATCCTAGCTTGTATATGCTTCAGCATTTTATGAACAACATGTTTCAACAGCTGGATTATCAGAAGATGACATCGGCTGCTTTTATGATGGCGACCGTAATCGTAATGTTAGTTATGATCCTCTTTATGGTGGAACGGCGCTTTAGTCGTTGGCTCTAGTCGCATGACAACTAGATTCGTGGAAGGAGTGATAGATGGATGGATATCATAAGGCGTTTGCGAGAACGGAAAGCAAGTATTGGAAGTACGATCTACAAAAGCTTGCTAACGCTGTTGCTACTGATGCTTGTTGTCGTTATCGTTTTCCCTATCGTCATTACGGTCACCCATTCATTCATGTCTCCAAGCGAATTAAAAATAGAGCTTGCGCCGATTTTGGGGGCAC
This sequence comes from Paenibacillus terrigena DSM 21567, assembly GCF_000374845.1. GTDB lineage: Bacteria > Bacillota > Bacilli > Paenibacillales > Paenibacillaceae > Paenibacillus_K > Paenibacillus_K terrigena. The sequence continues at coordinate 522,140 of NZ_KB895413.1, forward strand.
AATCCGATGAGGAAAACGCAGACTCTCTCGTGAAAATGCTGTCTGAAGGTGAATATGTTCGCTTGCACTGGGTTCCCTTTCAAGTAACTCTGAATGCGTACTATGACATATTGCTAAGGCAGCCGCAATTTTTGTTTCTTTTTTGGAACTCCATGAAGATGACTATACCGATTGTTGCCGGGCAGCTTATTGTCTCCCTATTAGCTGGATATGCGTTCTCTCAGCTAAGGTTTCGCCTGAGAGAGCCTTTGTTCTTCGCTTATATCGTTGTGATGCTGATGCCTTTTCAGGTGACGCTTGTACCGAACTATATTATGGCGAATTGGATGGGACTGATAAACAGCGAATGGTCGATTATTTTGCCCGGCATATTTAGTGCCTTTGGCGTGTTCCTGATGCGGCAGTTTATGCAAGCTGTTCCTTACAGCTATGTGGAAGCCGCTCGTATGGATGGGGCAGGTCACTTCACGATCATGTTAACCATCGTACTTCCGATGTGTCGATCCGGCATGGCGGCGCTAGCGGTACTGGCATTTATCGATAATTGGAACATGGTGGAGCAGCCTCTTATTTTTTTAAAGGATGCTATGAAGCAGCCGTTATCTGTTTATCTCAGCTATATCAATGAAGCGGATATTGGCATTGCCTTTACGGCATCGGTCTTGTATATGCTTCCGGCGATTCTCCTTATGTTGTATGCGGAGAAAGAGCTTGTTGAAGGCGTCCAACTGTCAGGAATAAAAGGATAGAAAGGAGATCATAACGATGGCAGCAGCTACTGCAGAAGAAACTGTCACTTCAGGCAAGTCAACGAGGAAAACAACAGGTCGGCTAATCATTGCTTTTATTCTGATGATGCTGGTGCTCACGTTGATGTCCAACACACTGCTTCAATATTCTTTGCCGAGGATTACCGCTAAAATGCCGACTTTTGGCGGCTTGAATTTTAAGGTGAATGGATCGGGAGCTGTTGAATCGGCAGAAACGGTCAAAATAAATTCCGCACAATCGTCAGGGCCGGTAAAAGAAGTCAAGGTAGCGGTCGGAGACCAAGTCAAAAAAGGACAAGTGTTGATTGAGTTCGATACGAAGGGTGCTGAGGAAGCGATCGCGAATGAACAGCTCAGCTACGACCAGCAGCAGATTAATCTGGAAAAGCTGCAAACCAGCTACAAGGAAGCGAATCAAAGCGGTGACGAAAAGCTACTAAACAGCATCGCCCTTGATATCGAAAGCGCCAAATTGACGCTTAATGCACAGAAGCGCAAAATAAATGATTTGCAGAAACAAATCGAACAAAACTCAAAGCTCACTTCGACCGTGAACGGAACGGTTGAAGAAGTTCTGGCGACGGTTGGGATGACTATTCCTCCCGGTACAGCGGCTTTTACCGTGACAGAGAAGTCAATCGGAGGATTTGTCTTCAAAGCTGATGTGTCCGAAGAACAAGCAAAATATCTTAAGGTTGGTCAATCAATCGATATTACCTTCCCAGGCTTGGACGATGCCATAGTTCAAGGGAAAATAAGCGCCATTGAAACCAAAAAGCAAGAAGAGTCTGACAAGTCGCGGCCTCCAAGCAGGCAGAAGGAGATTCGCGTTGCTCTGAATGACAAACGACTTCAAGGAGGTGAGTATGGGGATTTTGAATGGAAGAAGGAAACTGATGCGGATGTCGATATGATGGGACTTCTCATTCCTAATGATGCTATAAGGAAAAGCGAGGAGGATGGTACGTTTGTATATTACATCGGTGAAAGGGAAGGTTCACTTGGCAAGGAATACTTCATTCGCAAAACAAAGGTGGTTGTAAAGGATTCTGACGATCTGAATTCTCAGATCAAAGATGGCCTCAATGGAAGCGAGCGAATCGTCATATCTAGCAACAAACAGCTCAAAGAAGGCCAAAGAGTATTGTTTGCAGGTGGAGAGGGAGAGGAGTGAGAACGATGCGCTGGGGAACATTTCTAGCGGCTATCGGCATCTTGCTGATGTGCTTCAGCAGCGGGTTCTCCGAAGCGGCAATCATGACATGGAAGCAATCTGGCGGTTCGGTTGGTTCCAATAGAATTATCATGCAGGTGAACTCCGTGCAAGGCAACGATGGAGCTCCAGGGTTTACGAATGGTGAGGCGAACAAGCTTATTGAAGCTTGGCAACGAAAGGCTTCCTATAAAATGCAGGCGGATGTATTCGTGCAAGCAGGGAAGCGTTCAGAAGCGGTTCAAGTTGCGGGAATCGGCGGGAAATATACTGATTTTACAACGTTATGGCTATCGGAAGGCAGCATGATGACGGAGAGATCCATGTCGGAGGATTCCAATGTTGTTGTACTAAGCGAAGACTTGGCAGAACGACTCTTTGGCTCTACTGACGTCATTGGTATGGAAATCACAATACGGAATAAAAAACTCCGAATTATAGGTGTTTATCAGAAGGATAATCATTTACTGGAATGGATGACAAGTGGCACCAAGCCGGAAGTGTTACTACCAGCAGGGGTTTTGAGCGATGTATTGCCAGATTTGCGAGTGGGAACTATCGAGCTTGAAGCATCCGATGCCATCGTGAGCGGTGAGCGTGATGTGCAAGTGGTGCTGCAGGCAAACCAATTGCCGCTTAACAGTTATACGATTCAAATGGGGGAGCACAAAATGCGCTTGATGCAACAATTGCCGCGTTTACTTCCATCCTTGGCGGGTTTCTTGGTTATTGGGCTAACCTTGCTTCTGATGCGTAAGCTGCTCCTACACGTATTTCGACGTTTACGTTCAGCCTTGCAAACGGGTTATGCTAGTGATGCTCTGAGACAAGAACGCCGATTTATATGGACGCGGGTCACAGCTTGTTTGAGCCTTGCAGGGATGGTGGTTATGCTATGGCAGTACACCCGTTATTCCTTCTATATTCCTTCTGAAATGATACCAGAGCGATGGATCGATTTAAATTTCTTTAAAACGAAGTTGTTCGAATTTTGGAGCGAAAAGCCTGTACTCGCTGAGCAAGCTTTTCAATTTCAGCTAATGGAGTCAAGACTTCGTTCATTTGTACCTATACTTACTGTGATCGGTCTTCTTCTTGGATTGCCGTTGTTTCTTATGGGCATTCGCGAATGGCGACTGGTCGGTCTTTCGCAGCAAGGTCAAATCACTCGACTTTTTTATTGCATGGCCGCCTGTTACGCCTTTACGGCATTTACCTTAATACTTGCTGGAATGCCGCAGGTGATTCAGCCCGGACTATGGATTACCGTATTCGGATTTTGTATCATCGCCGCTATTTATAATCAACCCAAACGAAAGGATGTTTGAAATGAAACATAAAATGATTGGCAAGAAAGGTTTTATTTTAAGTCTTATTACCCTTATGCTAGTGCTCTCGGCATGCAGCTCTTCAAATCCTTCTGCAAGTAGCCCAGTAAATAGTCTTTCAAATGAAGAAAAAAGTGCTACAGATAAACCAAACTCGAATGAGAAAAAAGTAATTACGCTTTCGGTTATAAAGTCCACTCGTTTCCTTGAACTGGCAAAAGAGAAGTTTGAAGCTGCGAATCCGACTATTAAAATTGAAATCAAGCCCTCTTATACCGTACCAGAAGTCAGTGGCAGAATTACAGTTGCACGAGGTGGCGGGATCAATCCCGTTGAGGTTGAGAAGTTTGTGACGACTGTAAATGCAGAGCTGATGAACGGCAATGCTTCTGATATTATTGCGGTTGACGAACTGGCTTATAACAAATATGCAGAAAAAGGGCTGTTGACTAATTTAATCGATTTCATGGACAAAACAAACGGCTTTAACCAAGATGACTATTTTATGAATGTATTAGACGCATTAAAGAATAAAGATGGTTTATATGCGCTGCCTTATGGCGTAATGACTAGCGTATGGTTTGGCAATCAGGAACGTCTCGCTGGCTTGAATCTCGATCCTGCTAAAGCATGGACGTGGGATGAGTTCGAGAAAAAAATGAAAACTCTTGCAAATGACGGCAGTAAAGATCCTCTCGTTCGCTATTTAAACCCAGATAAACTGCTCCTAGAAATGGTTAGTAAGGATATGGACAAATTTTTGGATGTCAACGAGAAGAAAGCCAAATTTCAAGATCAAGCCTTTATCGACATGCTTAAACAAGCGAAGTCTTTTTACGATTTGAAAATTATTAGTCCACTAGAGCAACCAAAGGGGCCAGGCAAGGCGATAAAAATGGGAGAATCGCTGGGACTTAAGGATGCACTCTCTCTGTCTGAAATAACGACCTATTCAAGTCTAAGCTTCGCATCGATGTTTTACGACAAACCATTGCTTTATCAAGCTCCTACAAGCGAACCCAAAGATGGAAATTCGTTTGAGTCGAATATGCTGCTCTCGATTAATAATAAGTCGGAGAATAAAAAAGAAGCTTGGTCGTTCCTGCAATTTTTAATCTCGGAGGAGATGCAATCCTCGCCGGAGCTGGAAGGACTGCCTGTGAATAAAAAAGCAAGTCAAGCTCAAATTGATGCTTCGGCAGCAAACAAAGATATGAAGCTGAGCCCTGAATTTATTGAAGCGGCAAAGGAACTTCTTCCGCAGTTGAAGCGTTATAGTGGACTCGATCCGAAAATTAAGAAAATTTTAATCGACGAAACAGAACCATTCTTTAGCGGGCAAAAATCGGCTGAAACGGTTGCCAATAGTATTCAAAACAAAGTAAGTCTCTATCTGGAGGAATAGTCATAAAAAAGGCCGGGTACAGCTCCATTTTGGAGTAGTACCCAGCCTTTTTTATAACGATTGGACATTTTCTTATTCATATCGTGGCAACACTTGAAAATGTTGTGAGAGGCCTTATCGGCCAATATGAATAAGATTGATGTGCTCCACGTTTATTTATTCTTCAAATTAATTTTAAATCGATCCCCCTTATTACCACCAAAAACGATCATCCCACCTTCAGGTAGGACTATCGAATGATTGTTCGTTACCTTTGAAAAGTTCACAACCATTCCATTCGCGTCATAAACGGCAAATCCTCCACTTCCCGGAACCTTAACGGTCATGACTCGATTGGCTGTTTTTTTATCAATCTTATACCATACAGCCTGACCACTTACTGGTATGGTGCAAATCGAGGAGTTTCCTTTATCAATGGGCTGAATACCGTCTTCACTGATATAGGTTCGTCCGCCGAGCCTTAAATGCTCTGTATCGTTCACGTTATAGAATAACAAATCAAATGCATCTGTACCGTTCAATATAGGAATATCGAATACATTTACGGCTTTATTCTCGTCAACAATTTTAGTGCCGGATGCGTATCCATGATCGATATTAATCGACACATTCAGCCCTGAGGGTAGATAATAGAAGATTGAAGATATCTTTTCATCCAAAGCGTAGTACTGTTTCCCATCTCGATGTTCCCATACCGTTCTCATTGTCTGACTAAGAGGATTGGGATCTAACTTCTGATATTCATACGTTGCCTTAACCGCTTGACCCAATCCTGGTTTATTGATATAAGCAATAAGCTTAACATAGGTTTTTCCGTTCTTCTGTTTGTCAAAACTTATGGTTACATCCCCATCTTTGTTTTTGAATTGTCCATTGCCTGTATAGACATATTTTTGAGGCGGTATCGGTGCACCTGCTAGAGCGGGTAAATCAATCTCTCCATTCTTGATCTCCAGATTTACAGTCTTACCTACCGAACCGTATAATCCGGTGTATGACTGCAAGTCCGATGGCATATCCACTTTCAAGGAAGGCTTAAATGTTTTTTCAGGTAGCAGCTCTTTAATGATGCCTTTGGATCTTGCGTATTCTAATAAAACATTAGAAGCAAACAAACTATTCACGAAGGAACTGCCTCTCGTTGAAAGTACAGCAATAGAAATTTCATGTTCTGGTAGGGTAGTTAATGCAGCGTGATACATGATTGAATCCCCGCCTTTGGATAATGCCGTTATTCCGTAATCACTAAACGGTGCTAAACGAACGGCATCCCAACCAAGCCCGTAATTAAAGGTGTTTGTCTCTTCAGAAACCCATACGCCCTTTCTATACTCATGACTTTGCATGGACTTTGCTGATTTCTCAGATAAAATATCCGGTTGTTTCCCGATTAATACTTCCGCGAACTTACTTAGTTCTTCTGCAGTTGAGTAGATGCCTCCTGCTCCAATTGTATTGACATTCTCAACGGGTAAAGCCTGTTCCATCATAGGAAAATAAGTTTTTACGAGCCTGCCTCTATCAAATGCATCAAGTGGTGTTTTAGTAGAGCTTAAATGAAGAGGTGTGCTAATATAGGTTTCAAGGAATTTGCTATAACTTAACCCGCTCACTCGTTCAATCAAGATTTCAAGCAGTTGAAAACCATCGTTACAGTATACCGAGGATTCGCCTGGGTTTGACTTTAAATTTTCTGTCTGTAATCTTGCCAATAATTTATCATGATTTTCCGTATCATTGTCATCAAACAACACGCTATTCCCATAGTGAGTACCGTAAAGTCCTGAAGAGTGATTCATTAGCATGCGTGGCGTAATCTCTTTATATCGATCATCAGCCATTTTAAATTCCTTAATATATGTGATCAGTGGTTTATCAATATCAATTTTATTAGAATCAGCTAGCATCATCGTTGCAGCAGTAACATACATTTTGCTTACCGAGCCGATGCCAAACATCGTGTCTTTCGTTATTGGTGCCTTGGTAGCTCGATCGTATACACCAGCACTATCGGATAAAACAATAGATCCATGATCCATAATCGCATACTGCATTCCACTTACACCATAATCGGACACGATCTTCGAAGCCAGCCCCTGTGCCTTTTCTTTTACAGTATCTGGACTCGTTTGAGCCAAAGCAGGGGTGATCGGTATTGCAATAAGTATCGCGGTCATTAATACAGAAACCATCTTCTTCTTCATGTTCATTTCTCTCCTCGTTATTCTTTCTATATTTACTTGCTGAATTCATCATACAAGGGAGAGGGCTGATATATGAAAAAGCACCCTGAAACGAAAAAAACAATCCCTAAACAACATGTTGTCTAAGGATTGTTCGTTTAAAATGGCAGTAGGACCATATTATGAAATACGTTATGTTTCGTCTCAATGGTCATATGACCACCGTACTTCTCGCAGATTCTAGCGATATTGGTTAATCCAATACCATGATATTCAGGGTTGGGTTTATGGCTGTGCAAGTGAGCAACTTCATTCTCCATATGATTCAAGATGTGAATGAGTAGAGTTGATTCGGTAGCATGTATTTTGATATGAATGTACCTATCCTCTGCAAGGTTTACTTTTTTAGAAGCTTCTATTGCGTTATCTAGCATATTTCCAATGACAACACATAAGTCATAACGGTCAATGGGGACGGATTGTGAACATAAGTTAAGTTTGGTATCTATTCTGATGCCATTCGCTTGTCCAATATTAAGGGTATTTGAGACAAGGGCATCGATAACCAGATTCCCCGTATTCACCCGTTGGTAGGCTCCTTCGACTTTATTTAATGTTGTCTTGATATGTTCCATGGCTGCTGCTAACTCATTTCGCTTAATACACTCTTCAATATACAAAAACTGTTGATTCGTATCATGAATGATTCTTTTAATGGATTTGAAGCTGTGAACGACTTTTTCGTAATTCGCATCCTGATAGTCCATCTGATGCTGCAGTTGAACATTCTCATTCATAAATTGAAATTTATCAATGATATTATCAATAATATAGACGATCATCACATTCAAGAAAAGAAGTCCAATGACGGAAATGAAAGAATAGACGTTCTCATAAGTAATCATATTGAGTTCGAATATACTTACGATCGGAATAACCAAAAACAATAAGTGGTAACGATAATGCAAAGAGAAACTTCTACGCTTGGCAAGCAGTCGTATGATCGGAATGATCGCAAACATGATCATGAAATTGAGTATAATAGCCTTCATGTAGGTTATTTGTTGATTCACAGCTTCATTAAAGTCAACGGAATCTAGGGTGTGAATAATATAAAGAGATATAGAACTGGTGATAGACATTAAAACACCGTAAAGCATAGAAAACACGATTTTAGTTTTAAATTCTACTGTATAAGATTGCGCAAAACTAATGATTACAAGCAAAGGTAGAAACCAACTTATCATCGGAGAGATGGGAAAAACCAAATATACGTAACTGAGCAGCCCAAAGATCATGAAGCAAATCATTCGGTTCTGTTTTTTAGCTGATTTATCAAATACCGAGTTGAAGAAAAAGTTCATTTGAAAGCCCATCACAAGGATAATGCTCAAGACAATTGGCACATTATGCTGAATCATATCATTCGACCTTCATGATCATAAATTTGGTGTAAACATCTTTAACCTCTTTAACTTTGGAACGGCCTATAGGTAATTCCAACCCATTGGACATGAGAACGACTCCGCTAGCAAACTTCCTCACATGAAGCAGATTAATAATAATGGAACGATGGATTTGCAAGAAGTTACAGTCTTTTAAGGCCACAGCATAATCTGAAATGATGCCTTTGCTTTCATAGGTATGATTCGTGGTAATAAAATGCAGTTTACTTTTTATGGTTAAGCTTTTGGCAGCTTCAATACTGATGAGGTCATCATATTTTACAACGATTTCTTCATAGGCTGACTTGATGATCATAAACTTTTTATCAAGTGCTTGAAAGTATTGGCACAGCTTGATGATTTTCTCCTCCAAGATGATGGGGGCTATGGGTTTAATCAAGTACTGGAATGTCATGACATCAAAGCTTTCCACCATATATTCGGGGTAGCTTGTCAGAAAAATAATTTGTTCATCTAGGTTATTTAATCCTCTGATCTTATGGGCTGTTTGAATCCCGTTCATTCCATCCATTTCAATATCCATAATTAGAATATGGAATGGAGTGCCATATTGCTCATAATAGGATATTAACTGCTCTCCCGAGCCGAATAATTCGATTTCAAAATCGATATTTGTCTTTATCGACAAAGTAATCAGAATGTTTTTAACGAGTTCTCTTTGTTTGTCCTCATCATCACAAATAGCCACTCTATACATCAATGATACACCTCTTATTCCCATTCCATTTATTCTAGAACTCTATGTAAGCATAATACAACGTTTTGACTCTATATTGATAACTTTTGGTTGAAATGCAAATTTGAATCCCTCAAATGACTTCTTCCGCAGTTGAAGCGGTATAGTGGACTCGATCCGAAAATCAAGAAAATTTTAATCGACGAAACAGAACCATTCTTTAGCGGGCAAAAATCGGCTGAAACGGTTGCCAATAGTATTCAAAACAAAGTAAGTCTCTATCTGGAGGAATAGTCATAAAAAAGGCCGGGTACAGCTCCCATTTTGGAGTAGTACCCGGCCTTTTTGTAACGATTGGACATTTTCTTATTCATATCGTGGCAACACTTGAAAATGTTGTGAGAGGCCTCATCGACCAATATGAATAAGATGCTCCACGTTTATTTATTCTTCAAATTAATTTTAAATCGATCCCCCTTATTACCACCAAAAACGATCATCCCACCTTCAGGTAGTACTACCGAATGATTGTTCGTTACCTTTGAAAAGTTCACAACCATTCCATTCGCGTCATAAACGGCAAATCCCCCACTTACCGGAGTCTCAACGTTCATGACTCGATTGGCTGATTTTCCATCAATTTTATACCACACAGCTTGACCATTGGATGGTATGTTGCAGAATGAATCATTCCCATCATAAATGGGGTGAATCGCATCTTCTCTGATATAAGATTGTCCGTCGATCACTAAATGCTCTGCATGGTTCACGTTATAGAAATTCAAATCAAAAGTATCTCTTCCCTTCATAATAGGAATACTCATTACGTTTATTGCTTTATTCTTATCAACAATTTTAGTACCGGATGCGTATCCATGGTTGATATCAACGGATATATTTTTGGCCACCAGTGCTTTGGTAAGATACATGCCTGAAGTTATCTTTTCATCCAAGGCGTAGTAACTTTTTCCATTTCTATCTTCCCATACCGTTTTAGTTGACTGATTTAGAGAATTAGAATCTAACTTTTGATATTCATACATCACCATAACCGTTTGACCTAGTCCTGGAATATTGATGTAAGCGTTAAGCTTTAAATAGGTTTTTCCATTCTTCGGTTGGTCAAAGCTTAGAGTTACATTCCCATCGTTGTTTTTGAATTGTCCATTGCCCGTATATACATATTTTTGAGGCGGCAGCAATCCATTTCCTAGAGCTGGTAGATCAATCTCTCCGTTCTTTATCTCCAGATTTACCGTTTTACCTACGGTACCGTATAGTCCAGAGTAAGCAATCAAATCCGATGGCATATCCACTTTCAATGGAGCTTCAAATGTTTTTTCAGGTAGGATCTCTTTAATGATGCCCTTGGCTCTTGCATATTCCAATAGAACATTAGATGCAAGCATACTATTGTACAAAGAACTCCCACCCGATGAAAGCACAGCTATAGAAATATCATGTTCGGGTAGGGTAGTCAAAGCCGCGTGATACATCAACGTATCTCCACCTTTATATAATGCGGTTATTCCGTAATCACTAAACGGCGCTAAACGGACGGCATCCCAACCAAGACCATAATTAACGGTGTTTGTCTCTTCAGAAACCCACACCCCTTTTCTATACTCATGACTTTGCATGGCCTTTGCTGACTTCTCGGATAAAATATCTGTTCGATTCCCGATTAATACTTCTGCGAACTTACTTAATTCCTCAGCTGTGGAGTAGATGCCCCCTGTCCCAAGGAGATTGGCATTCTCAACGGGTAAAGACTGGTCGATCCCTGGAAAATAAGTTTTTGTGAGCCTGTCTCTATCAAATGAATCACGTTGTGTTTTGGTTGAGGTTAATTGAAGAGGTTTGCTAATATAGGTTGCAAGAAATTCGCTATAACTTAAACCGCTCACTCGTTCAATCAAGAGTTCAAGCAGCTGAAAACCATTATTACAATATACCGAAAACTCGCCGGGGTTTGACTTTAAGTGTTCTGATTGTAATTTGATCAATAATTCATCATGATTTTTCGCATCATGATCATCAAACAATACACTATTCGCATAGTGACTACCGTAAATTCCTGAAGAATGATTCATCAACATGCGTGGCGTAATCTCTTTATATCGTTCATCTGCCATTTTAAAGTCCTTGATATACGTGGTTAGCGGTTTATCAATATCAATTTTTTTAGAATCAGCTAGTATCATCGTTGCAGCAGACACATACGTTTTACTTACCGAGCCAATTCCAAACATCGTGTCTTTGGTGATCGGACTTTTGGTCGCTTTATCGTATACACCAGCGCTATCGGATAGAACAATGGATCCATGATCCATAATTGCATATTGCAATCCACTTACACCATAATCAGACATGATCTTCGAAGCCAGCTCCTGTGCCTTTTCCTTTACAGTATCATGGTTCGTTAGAGCAAAAGCAGGGGTGACCGGTATTGCAATAAGTACAGCGGTCATGAATACAGAAACCATCTTCTTCATTAATAATTCCTCCTCGAATTCTTTCTAGATGTGACTTGCTGAATTCATCATACAAGGAAGAAGGCTGTTATATGAAAAATCACCCTGAAACGAAAAAAACAATCCCTAAACAACATGTTGTTTAAGGATTGTCCGTTTAAAATGGTAGTAGGACCATATTATGAAATACGTTATGTTTCGTTTCAATGGTCATATGACCACCGTACTTGTCGCAGATTCTAGCGATATTGGTTAATCCAATACCATGATATTCAGGGTTGGGTTTTTGGCTGTGTAAGTGCGCAACTTCATTCTCCATATGATTCAAGATGTGAATGAGTAGGGTTGATTCAGTAGCATGTATTTTGATATGAATGTACCTATCCTCTGCAATGTTTACTTTTTTAGAAGCTTCTATTGCGTTATCTAGCATATTACCAATGACAACACATAAGTCATAACGGTCAATATGGACTTCTTGTGAACATAAGTTAAGCTTCGTATCTATTCTTATGCCATTGGCTTGTCCAATATTAAGCGTATTCGTGACAAGAGCATCGATAACCAGATTCCCCGTATTCACCCGGTGATAGGCTCCCTCGACTTTATTTAATGTCGTCTTAATATGTTCCATGGCTGCTGATAACTCATTTCGCTTAATACACTCTTCAATATACAGAAACTGTTGATTCGTATCGTGAATGATTCTTTTAATGGATTTGAAGCTGTGAACGACTTTTTCATAATTCGCATCCTGATAGTCCATCTGATGTTGCAACTGCGAATTCTCATGCATGAATTGAAATTTATCAACGATATGATCAAAAATATAGACAATCATAACGTTTAAGAAAAGAAATCCAATAACGGAAATGAAAGAATAAACGTCCTTATAAGTTAGAATACTCAGCTGGTATATACTTACGATAGGAATAACCAAGAATAATATGTAGTAACGATTATCCAAAGATAAGCTTCTGCGTTTTGCAACTAGTCGTATGATCTGAATGATTGCAAACATGATCACACAACCGAGTATAATAGCTTTCGTGTTGGCTATTTGATCTTGTTCATTTACAGGATCAAAGCTAAAGTCAACTGAATCTATGGTATAAAAAAGATAAAGGGATATAAAATTAGTGAGAGTTATTAATACAGCGTAAAGTATTGAAAAAGTGAACTTGGTTTTAAATTCTACTTTATAAGATAGCGAAAAACTAAATATCATTAGCAAGGTGAGAATCGAAGATAAAATAGGAGTGACGGGAATAACTAGATATAGGTAATCGAGCAACCCAAAGATAATGAAGTAAATGAATCGGTTTTGTTTTTTAGCTGATTTATCAAAAATCGAGTTGAAGAAAAAATTAACTTGAATACCCATCAGAAGTACAATGCTAAAGACAATAAGAAAATTATTTTGAATCATATCAATCGACCTTCATAATCATAAATTTGGTGTAAACATCTTTAACCTCTTTCATTTTGGAACGGCCTATGGGTAGCTCCATCCCATTGGACATGAGAACGACTCCGCTAGCAAACTTCCTCACATGAAGCAGATTAATAATAATGGAACGATGGATCTGCAAGAAGTTACAGTCTTTTAAGGCCACAGCATAATCTGAAATGATGCCTTTGCTATCATAGGTTTGATTCGTGGTAATAAAATGCAGTTTACTTTTTATAGTTAAGCTTTTGGCAGCTTCAATACTGATGAGGTCATCATGTTTTACAACGATTTCTTCATAGGCTGACTTGATGACCATAAACTTTTTATCAAGTGCTTGAAAGTATTGGCATAGCTTGATGATTTTCTCCTCCAAAATGATGGGGGCAATGGGTTTAATCAAGTACTGGAATGTCATGACGTCAAAACTTTCCACCATATATTCGGGGTAGCTTGTCAGAAAAATAATTTGTTCATCCAGGTTATTTAACCCTCCTATCTTATGGGCTGTTTGAATCCCGTTCATTCCAGCCATTTCAATATCCATAATTAGAATATGGAATGGCGTGTTATGCTGCTCATAATAGGTTACTAACTGTTCTCCCGAGCTGAATAATCCGATTTCAAAATCGATATTTGTCTTTATCGACAAAATAATCAGAATGTTTTTAACGAGTTCTCTTTGTTTGTCCTCATCATCACAAATAGCCACTCTATACATCAATGACACACCTCTTATTTCCATTACCTTTATTCTAGAACTCTCTGTAAACATAATACAACGTTTCGACTTTATATAGATAACTTTTGGTTGAAATGCAATTTTGAATCCCTCAAATGACTTCTTCCGCTTGGATAACAATGAAGGGATTTTTCCGCAGATGTAAGGGCATGAGCGCTGAAATTGTGGAGGAAGGTCGAAGGGCGATTGATTGGATGGTTTGCCATTATTCATCTAATTTTCTTCAAGGAAAAATGCAAATTTTTTACCCGTTGGCCAAACATATGTCAGCATTTGTTTGGCCAACGGGTAAGCTACAGTCCAACTCGGTTAAAGAAAGATTAGGCTCTTTTTGCTCCATCAATCCTCAAGATCATTATCGAATTCCATTATTTTAGCCGTGTCAGCAGCAACGTGTTTGCCGAGCAACCGCTGAACCATATGGAATGCCATATGTATACTCGCCGAAATGCCCGCAGATGTGATAATCCGGTCTTCGTCCACAAATATTTCCTTTTGGTTAACGGACAACAAGATACCCAAGCCATACAGCATCAAGAGGGATGGAAAAAACAAGGGCTGCTCGAACATTACGGTGTAACGTTTACGGCGATTGAAATCCATTTGGGTTACATTACTTATGGCAGAACCCGTTCCAAGTGTGGTTAGGTGGAGCTTGTACCCGAAGAAGTGCGGGTTAAAGTCATGTGAACACATGAAAAGATGGAAACGCCGGAAGAACATGAAGCGATTATGGAGCGGCTGCTTAAGTATTGAGTGCTGAACCCAAATTCAAGGCGTAACATTTTTCCTTTGTCAGGCTTTCTGTTTTGAAATGCGGTTCACGGATGAGATTTAGAGTAGGTGAGAATAAGAAGCAAGTGCAGCATGGAGCGCATTATGCTATCACCAGTACAAAGATGGCAGCAAATGTGAGCATTTTGGCAAAGAAATGGATGTTGATTTTTTTCAATGCTCTTTATAATCGGATTATCAATGTAGATCCGAACATTTTACGGGAGATTAAACTGCATGGAAGTAGGTACAATGATACGCATTCGATCATTGAGGTGAAGGAACAGATATTAAAGAAACAGAAACGGGCATTGGACAAGCCTACATGAGTCATACGAAGAGGACATGATAACGAAGCAAGTATTTTTGGAGCGTAAAGCTATCCGGTCTAGGCAGATACAGAAGCTGGAAGAAGAGTTGAAGGATTTGCGGAAAGTTGTAGTAGATGAAGATAATTATCCGAATGTGGAGCAGATATATGAGCGAGTTGGTCAGTTTAGGGAGTTGTGGAGTGATGCGGTGACAAGTGAAGAGAAGAATCGGGCATTGAAGAAGCTGTTGGAGCGGAATGTGTATGATAGGGAAGGGAATCGGGTGGAGTTGACTGTTTGTTATAAATAAGAGCGAGGACTTTTGGAGGTCATTTCCACTGTCTCTACACATGTGGAGTGCTGTGTGTTGTTGGTGAGAAGTAATTGATTTTAAGCCACATTTACCTATTTGTAAAAAGCCTTCCTGCCCGAATTCTCTTGAGTTCGGGCTATATTTGTTATAACCCAAGTAATTAATTGTGCGTAGGGTATTCGATGGGGGTTCCATTCAGCAGTAGAAGATAGTGTTTTATATAATCATTGGCAGAGTTGAGTCACTGCTGGTGTGCTAGTCTGTTTGTACTAAACTTGATGCTAGAAAAAACTAGCAAAACCAAGGAGGTGATGCCCCATGACAACTCAAAAAGTACCCAATAGATTAGCCAAGGAAAAGTCCCCATACCTGCTGCAACATGCTCACAATTCGGTGAATTGGTTCCTTTATGTTAGGAAAGGGACATTGTGGTTAATTAACAACGCTCTCATAGTAAAATCATGCTGACTTGAGAATGATTTTTCGTCTGTGCCATATCAGCTTAATCTATCGTTAAAAATTTCTGTTCTTCGTGCGTTTGCCAGTCACAAACAAAACCCAATTTAAAAGATTCCCCAGTATAATTTGAAGCTAAATGTATATAAGAATTTAACGGTTCACGATAAAAACTTACATATGCTTTTATTGTAGTCTCACTTCCGTGAATAACTACAAAGTGTGCTTTTGCAGGAACATTTATATTTACCCAATTGATTAACCATTGAGGCATTACACTGTTAGCCCAATACTGGTCTAGATTTTCTGTATTGCGAATACTAAGACGTAATCGGTCGAAAATCGATTGTAATGCAAAAGAGTGGCCCATTAAATAGGTAAGTGTATTAAATGCAGTCTTTATATATACCATTGGAAAAGCCGGATCATTGATATCCCCCAATGTGTAACTGTAATGATAGTCGGAAGCTGAACTTAATAGATATGGGGATAATTCAGGTAAAGGGCGTAACTGCAAAAGACTAGCAAAGTTATCTAATCGAAAGGGTTGTATAGAGGAGCAAATGAAATACTTTTTGTTATAGTTTCCTATACTAACAAATCTGGTAGATACAGAGTGTGGTGCTTCTATAAAAATGAATTTTCTATTCTTGTCATTAAGAAATCCCCCTAACATAGCACGAAATTGTGACAAGGATTCTTCGGGATTCTGTGAATAATTATCAGCTACATAAAGCGGACGTTTCATGTTCCACATTTCATCAAAGCGAATATATATTTGTGGTAAGATTCTTACTATCCCCGAAAATAAAAAACCTAATCGAAATGGTACGAGCATAGTATCCAATTCTTTATCGGGAACCACCGCATCAAAGATCTGAATAACTGGGTTACGAACATTTTGTACATTCAAAGAACCTCTTCGTCCTGGACCATTGTTATTACGATTAATTGATAAGAACGAATTTCTAAATGCTCGCAATTCATACGGTGAAAAAAACTCATTTGCTTCATTAGAGACATATCCATGAGGCAGTTTCGTAATGCCGCCCAATCCTGCGGGGATAATGTGCTCTTGTTTTGAATATTTTAAATTTTCTGCATTATTAGTAAAATAAATACATCTGTTCATGGTTACTCCTTTATTTTGAAAATAACACTTATTGATTACTTTTGTCTATAAAGATTTGCTAGTATGCTATATTTTCTCTATGGTCTCTGATGAAAATTTATCATGCTTATTTGTCTCAAACTATTGTATAACTAACATTATAGACCCCCACGTACCTCTCATTGATGTCAGGTACGTGGGGGTCTATTTATTAGAAACTTTAGTGATTTTGGAAGGCGGATGTTATTTGTAGGATGAGGAGACCTAACGCTCGTAATCTCCTTCCAAATAATAGTATAATAAGAATTTAATAGGGTCTGATTCATTCATAATCATTTAATGAAAGATAAGGAGATGAGCTCATGACTTCAAATATCACCGCGGAACGCATCCGCATTATCGAATATGATCCTTCCTACGCTGGAGCGCTTGCAGAGATGTGGAACCGCAGCAACGAAAGTTGGGGCGGTGGAACCGATCAGAGAACAGAGGACAGTGTGCGTCGAGAGTTGGAGATTTCTTCTCACCTGCACCTATTTATCGCCGTCGATGGCGAAGAGGTAGTTGGATTCTGCAGTTTCTCGCACTATCGTCATGACGAAGGCGCGTTGTATGTACCGCTGTTGAATGTGCGCCCCGATTATCACGGTCACAAGGTCGGTCGCAATTTGATTCTGAACGCCGTCCGCAGAACGGTCGAAGCGGGGTGGCCTCGCCTTGATCTGTTCACTTGGCCAGGTAATACCAAGGCAGTGCCGATGTATAAGAAATGCGGGTTCTTCTGGGAAAAAAGTGATGATTACGTCCATTTGATGAACTTCATTCCTACCGTACTGCAAACCGAAGCCCTTGCTCCCTATTTCGAGAAATTCGATTGGTATGCCGACAGTACGCGCGAACTCGTCATTGAGCCGGATGGCCGCCAGGAGCGGGGGTTTGATTATTTTGATTATACTTGGCAAAAGGGCGATCTTTTCTTGCGAGCATCATTTGAGAAGACGGGTCGCGGATTAACTGCCCTCGACACACCTGACTATGCAATTTTCACAGAGATGGATGATCATGATCTTGTGTTTGGCTCCGCTTATAAGATTCGCTACCACATCACGAATCGTTCTGCATCGGATCTGGCGATTGAGATCAATGGTCAGAACGACAAGAATATTCGGTTTGACCTAGAGGCTGTGCGAACACTTGCCCCAGGCGAGACTGTCATCGTGGAAAGCGAGTTTGCACTGGATCCCGTTCGGGAGGAACAAAACGCGAAGAAGACACATCCGGTCGTAAAGAGTGAATGGGTTATCGGTGGTAGACGGGCGGCGTTCCGCATCGGTGTCGCGCCCAAATTCCCGCTCAAGATGAAAATGGAGCTTCCAACCCGTGAATTGTATCCGGGTTCGCCGGCCGAATTGTATCTGAACGTGGAGAATAATTTCACCTCGGACGCGGAGTTCGCTCTCAATTTGCCGGAAGATGAATGCATGGAATGGACTGACCGCGCGGTACGCTTCAAGGTTCCGGCGAAGAGCAAAGCCTCTATCCCTGTACCCTTCATCCTGCGTTCTTATGGGCTCTACGCACACGATATTGAGGTGACGGCCGTTCCTGTGGGTGAGCGCGCGGTCTCTTTCAATAGCAGACTATCCGTTCTCGTGAAGGGAAGATATGGGCGCTATGGAGGGGAGAACGGAGATCAGTGGGTCGCCGTGAACGGCGCATATTCTCTCCACCTCAACAAGATCGACAATAGCATGTGGATCGAATATCCCGGCTCAAGCCACAACTTTTGGTGGACCTATCCGAAGCTAGGCAAGCCGTTCGCTGAAGAATTCTCCAAGAAACAGGCCAGCGAAGTGAAGATTTATTCGGAAAACGAGAGCCAGGTGCTCGAAGCAATTTACGCGTCGGAAGAGTTCCCGGGCGTAGAGATCAGAACGGTGGTCAAGCTGTATGCTAATGGAATCGCCGAGTTTCATAACGAAATTTGCAATAACAGCGGAAAAGCGCTGGAAGAGCCTATGTACGCTTTAACGAATTTCGGCTTCTTCGGTAAGCGCCTCATCCTGCCATATCAGGGCCATTACGTGGATATGGGCGATGCTTATGCCAGCGATCCGAGTCATTGGGACAGCGCACAGATCACGGAGAATTGGCTGTTCTGCAAGGAAGAGAACATCACCTGCGGGATTTGCTGGGATGATTCTCTGAAGCTGCTTCGACCAGAGTACACACTTGGGCTTGAGCATCATCTTGACCTCATTGCCGCTGGAGAAGTTGTGCGAACGAAGACAACGGTGTTTGCACTGAATACCTTTGCGAATTGGTCGGATTTCCGCTCCTTCGCAAGGAAGCAGCGGGATAAAGTCACCCCGGTGCTCGACGATCATCTTGCATTCACGATCGGTGGCGGGAATCCGTTCGCTGCGGGAGTACTTCAGGCAGAACTACGCGAACGGAAGATGATTCCGCTTGCTGGGAGCCTTGAATTGTTCATCCAGAGCGATGACGGAGAGCAGAGGAAGGTCGCTGACATGGATTTGGGTCGTGAGAAGGATATGCGCGCAGCAAGCTGCGAGTATATGCCTCTGCCATCGGAATTGCAAAAACATAGCGGATCTGCTTGGAAGGTTCGGGCCGTATATCGCGGTGAGGATCGCGTTCAGAAGCGGTCGGGCCTGTGGTTGCCTCAGACGGCATCGACCATTGCTTGCGACATAGAGGAAGGACCAGGAGGGCCCGTCTACGCGGTTAGCAACGGCGTGATCTCTATTGCGGCTGCGCCTGCTTTCGGGAGCTGCGTGCATTCCCTGAAGTATGGTGGGGAAGAATGGCTTGATAGTTCCTACCCGGAAGCGGTCCCGCGTTCCTGGTGGAATCCGTGGTACGGCGGACTTGGTGTCGATATTCCTGGTATCAGCGGATTCAGTCGGCAGCAGGAGCCGAGAACGATGAGTTGGGCGGAGCGCACAGATGTTCACGGGAACACCTGGAAGGGACTCCGAATAACGACTTCCATTGAGAAGCAGGAAGCTAACCGGGGGATGACAATCAACCAGCATTACCTGATGCTGCCTGGCGTGCCGGTC
Organism: Paenibacillus terrigena DSM 21567; assembly: GCF_000374845.1. GTDB lineage: Bacteria > Bacillota > Bacilli > Paenibacillales > Paenibacillaceae > Paenibacillus_K > Paenibacillus_K terrigena. The sequence goes on from NZ_KB895413.1 coordinate 541,898, forward strand.
CTATGCATCCTGCATTCGGCGACGAACAGAAGTGGAATGGCTTTGCCGCAGTTTAATCTTTCGGATGAGCAGTACTTTAAACCATCGCCAGTCTATTCTGAAGGATGGATGGAACTTCCGAACGAAGGCAAGTTTATTCTCGGACAGGTGGAAGGTAATCTTGAGTCCAAAGGACTCTTGCGAATCGGTGCGGATACGCGTAAAGACATGCTTCATACGATCATTCGTTATCCTACTCAATCTGCTTCTTTCTACGTGAACAATCAGGTGTTTAATTATGGCGTAAATCACCAGCTACCAATACGGAATGGAGAAACCGCTTGGACACAGCCGACCTTTATACTGTGTGGGGAGAAGACGTTGCATCTAGAAGATCTCCATGACCTGCTGAAGCTGACCTTCACTAATCCAACTGACGATAAGGAGATTTCCAATGCCGATCATTGACATTCACATCCATTTATCGGATATCGATAGCTTTCATCAAACGGCGAGGGACCTGTCCAAAGTCGATTACACGGCGGCAGGCCTCAAGGCCGAGTTTGATAAGAACGACGTGATTCTCGGGATTGGCATGGGTGTTACGGAGCAAGTGAAAGGAGCCTTTCCTGACTATACCTCACCTAATCCCATGGGCCTTGACTTGGAAGGTACGGTTCCACCGTTCTTAATGGAATGCGTAGGCATCAATCCGAACATGCTCATAGGGAAGAACGCGCAAGAGGAGTTGGACCGAATCGAAGCGCGGCTAAAGGCGCCTGAGGTTGCGGGAATAAAGTTGTATGCCGGGTACTATCACCATTATGTCTATGACAAAATCTATACCCCGATCTATGAACTGGCGGCTACATACGGACTGCCGGTGGTCATTCATACCGGTGATACATACTCCAAGAATGGATTGCTCAAGTATTCGCATCCGCTCACCGTGGATGAATTAGCCTATCAGCAGCGTGACGTGAACTTTATGATCTGTCATCTGGGGGATCCATGGGTGATGGACGCTGCGGAAGTCGTCGCCAAGAATCCGAACGTCTATGCCGATTTGTCCGGTCTCGTCGTCGGTGATCGACCTCATTTTGAGCGGTTTATGAAAGAGCCCCTATTCATGGATCATTTCCGCCGGGCTCTTGTATACTCCGATCATTACGAGAAAATGTTGTTCGGGACCGATTGGCCGCTTGCGCCAATTGACCTGTATGCGGAATTCGTCCGCCGTCTCGTGCCTGAGCAGCACCACGAGAGAGTATTTTACGAGAATGCCTTTGAACTGTTCCCGCGCATAGAGCAGCGAATTGCTGAGCTCTGAGACGAGAGGGGATAACGCAATATGCTTATCCGAAGAAGACGTTAACGGATGTTATACATCTGACTAACGTCTTCTTCATTTTCAGCAGCATTTTACTATCCAAGTCGAACTTATTGCAGGATTTCTTCAATGCGATTGAGCACGTCTTCGCTCAGTTCAATGCCTGATGCTTTCGCATTTCCAGTTATCTGATCCGGACGGCTGGCTCCGACAAGTGCACTTGCTACGTTGTCATTGCGTAGAATCCAGGCCAATGCGAGATTTCCAACGGAAATCTCGAGTTCCACAGCAATTACTGCAAGCTGCGCTACTTTAGCAATTTTCTCATCCGTGATCCCCTCGCGCACCCATTCCAACTTGGCGGCACGACTGTCCTGCGGGATGTTGGTGATGGACGTATATTTGCCGGTCAACAAGCCTTGTGCAAGTGGACAGAACACGACTTGACCGATGCCGGAACGTTCGCTAAGTGGGATGATTTCCTTTTCGATATAGCGATCGAACATATTATAGATGGGTTGATTAACGATGATACGGTCCAATAAATATCGGTCGGCAACACCGAGTGCCTCCGCGATCTCGGATGCTTGCCACTCGCTTACGCCGGCATAGAGCACTTTGCCTTGGCGAATGAGATCGTCGATGGCCCGCAGTGTCTCGTGCAGCGGTGTTTCTGGATCGTGGCGATGGCAGTAGAAAATGTCGACGTAATCGTGATCGAGACGTTTCAAGCTTGCGTTCACTTGCTCCGTGATGTGTTTTCGTGATAATCCACGGTCGTTAGGACCGTCTCCCATGGGCCAGAATGCTTTGGTAGCCAGTACGTAGGATTCACGCGGATAATCCTTGAGTACTTTTCCGACGAGTTCTTCCGCGGCTCCATTCTCGTAGACATTCGCCGTATCGAAAAAATTAATACCCAGATCGTAGGCGGTTTTAATCGAATTCACTGCATTTTCGCGTTCGACGTAACCTCCATAGGTAAGCCAGCTTCCCAAGCTGATTTCACTGACTTTAAGTCCGCTTCCGCCTAATCTTCTGTATTTCATTGGGTAGTCCTCCTTAACTCGTATTCCTCGTGTACTATACCAATTTATATACAATTGAAGAGGCGAGATGCTCAAAAATCGTAGATATGCTTAAAATAATATTTTTTTCTGTACCTTCAAACCTCTTGGTTCATTCCAGCGTTACCTTTTAATAACATCATATTTTCATAGGAGGTTGTCAAAGGATGAAAAAAATGGGGAAGCTGCTTCTTGCAGTTACGCTAAGCGCAATGCTGCTGGTACCGGGGCTCGCTATGGCTGAAGAGGCTACAGTAGGTAAAGGTGACGTAAAAACGGACGCACCGACGGCGGCTGAGTTTGGTTTACTTAACGGTGACCGTAATGGCGTTGACGCTGAATATTTAGCCAAGAGCACGACGCGTATGCAAGCGGCTATTATCTCGCTGCGGCTGCAGGGGAAGCTTGATGAGGCAAGCGCATATACGGGGAAGAAGAACTTTGACGATGCGAATCAGGTAGGAGCAAACAACCAAGCTATTCTTGCTTATCTGAACAGCAACCCTCAATACGGTTGGAAGGGCGATGGAGCGAATCATTTCAGTCCACTAGCACCTGTAAGCTCACAACAGTTGTATAAGGTGCTGCTTGAGGTTCTAGGTTATAAATCGGATAAGGACTTCGCTTACGAGGATACAGAATCCTTTGCTGCCGACAAAGGGATGAACCAAATCTCTGGTGTCTCCGCGTTGATAAATAATCATGTCTCCACAGCACTTGTTGAATCCTTATATGGATCGATGTCTGATGGACAGAAGCTTTTTGATAAATTACAGAAGGACGGAATCATTCCTGCTTCCGCGAAGCTACCTGAGCGAATTGGTATGCGTACGGACGCCAAGCTTGGAACTGTCCTCGTAGACGGTAAAGGCCGTACACTATATTACTTCTCCAAGGATGCTCAGAATTTAGATGCCTGTCAAGGGCCGTGTCTTGCGAATTGGCCTATCCTAAGTGCGGATCAACTGCAGATTCCAGCTTCGATGAATCCTGAAGATTTTACCGTTGTGACGCATGCGGGAGGTGCGAAGCAGTGGATGTACAAAGGCTGGCCTCTCTATACGTTCGCAAAAGATAAAAAAGCTGGCGATACGCTGGGTGAAGGCGTTATGGGCGTATGGTTCGCGGCTAAGCCGGACTACCGTGTTATGCTTGGTTCCAACGCAGAGTTAGGTCCGTATCTGACAGACGATCAAGGTCGGACATTATACTATTTTACGAAAGATAAGCCGCAAATGAGCGCTTGCGAAGGCGAGTGTCTTGCGATTTGGCCGGTATATGGGACCATAGAAGGCAGTGTGCCATCAACCCTGAATAAGGAAGACTTCGGCGCCATCACACGTCCTGACGGCACCAAGCAAGCGACCTTCAAAGGCTCCCCGCTGTATTACTTTGCGAAAGACGTCAAGCATGGCGACACAATGGGTCAGAAAGTGAAGGATGTATGGTTCGTGATTGATCCCGGTAAATTCAATGGTGTACCAGCGGCTAAGTAGACCGTAACCAGAACATAAACTAGTGATATCATAGACTTGCCAGAATCGTAATTACCCACATCAGCAGGGGAACTGTAACATCGGTTTCCTTGCTGATGTCTTCTTGTTTTTACCCATAAAAATATTGCGCGTGTAAAACCAGGTTGAAATATTGAACCGGTGCGACCAAGGAGGCCTCGTCCGTATGCACCATCTATCTGACTACGAATTAATGCTGCTCGTGAAACAGAAGGAACAGGAAGCGTTGTCCATTTTATACGATCGCTACGTGTCCCTTATTTATTCCTTCGCCTGCAAAGCGACTCGAGACGAACAAGCCGCACGGGATATTGTCCAATCCGTTTACGTCCGGCTGTGGACGACGGATTCGGTATTCAATCCAGATAAGGGAAAGTTCACAAGTTGGCTAATTACAATCACCCGAAATTTGACGATGGATTGGTTGCGCCAGCAGCGCAGGCACAGCAATGGGCTTATTCCTTATCTCCCCGAAGAAATGGAAAGCATCCCTGATCAAGCGGCCACGCCTGAAGTACATGTGGAGAGAGAGTCACTCAAGGAGCAAATTCGCAACGCCTATCGCTTTTTGTCTAAGCAACAGATCGAGCTTCTAGAGGATTTTTATTGGCGAGGTTACAGCCTGAGAGAATTGGCCGAGCACTATAGGGAGCCTTTGGGCACCGTGAAGAACAGACTGCATCAGTCATTGAAAATATTACGCAGACATCTGGTCGTAGAAGGAGAGGGATGACCTTGGACGAGAAAACACAATCCGTTTGCGAATTGTACCTGGATTATTTATCTGGTGTATGCACTGAGGAAGAGCGCATTGTCTTTGAGCGTCATCTGCCAGGCTGTGAAGCCTGCCAAGCGGAGACCGCTGAACTACAACCCGTATGGGAGAGGATGTCCGCAGATATGGAACAAATCGAACCACCAGAAGATTTGAAGCAGCAAGTGATGAAGGCGGCTTTTGCTGCTGAGGATACGACAAAAGCTCAACCTGCTGCTGAGACAAACCGTCGAAGTGTAAAAATACGCTGGTTGCGAAAAGCTCCAGCCGTTGCGATGATTGCTATGTTCCTTTTCGGTTCGGCATGGAACTTCTGGTTGTATCGTGAACGTATAAACATGTCAACGACTGCTGAAATGCAGTATGTAGACCCATCACAGATCAAAATAGCTATTCCGCTGCAATCTCAATCTCTTGATGATTCCAAGGCTTCCGGCATCGCCTACATCCTCGACAAAGGGAAGAGCAAGCAGTTCGTGGTATATGTCTACGGAGCCACACCAACGACCGGTGATCAAGCCTATCAGGTCTGGCTCATTAAGGATGGTATTCGCTCCAGCGCAGGGACGTTTCGGGTTGTATCTGAAGGTGCCGGTGTCGGCATGCTGACGTTGCCGATGGAATCTGATACTCCCAATTTTGATCGGATCGGGATTACGCTTGAACCGGACGACAAGGGAGATCAGCCTCGTGGTAAAAAAATGTTCGGATCAGTGTAACACATTGAAAATGAAGCCCTTAGAGGAGTCACAAGAAACGTTTGCAGCCAATGTGGTTGGATTCTTCGGGAATATGCCGAAGACACTGGTAAGTATAGTAGAACTTGAGTTGGAGAATAAGAAAGTGAAGGAGCTGCTTGCTTGCAGCTCCTTTCTCGTTTATTGAAGTAAAGGGCAGGAGAGCTGAATAACTGAGCGAATACAACTAAATACGATTAATTTGAAAACTAAACTTAGATGGAGACATTACAATGAAGATTTTATTAGTAAGGCACGGCATGGATGAAGATGGTTTTCGAGGAGGTTGGAGTAACAGGGGGTTAATTGACCAGGGCGTCCTTCAATCGAGGAAACTTGGTGAGGATCTATATCGTCATCCAGGGAAATACGGTATCAATACAATTCTGAGCAGCGATCTTACACGTGCTGTTGAAACGACAAGGGAAATTGAACAGATTCTTAAAATAGAGGCCATTTACTCAGAAGAATGGAGAGAAATGAATAACGGAGTGCTAGCTGGAATGCCTAATAAAGAAGCCGAGGAAAAGTATCCAGGGATTTACTTTAATACTCTTCAGATGGATACTCCTTTTCCGGGAGGCGAAACTCCATTACATTTTTATAACAGAATTAGAAATTCATTTGATAACTTATGTATGAAGCTTGAAAATCAAGAAATCCAGTCGAATGTATTGATAGTCACACATGGAGGTGTCATTAATGTCTTGTATTATCTTTTAAACGGTCAGGAATGGACCAACCAATGTTCATTCTTTCCTATTGATAATACAAGCGTACATACGGTTGAGAAGATATGCAACAAATGGAAAATTACTGAAAAGAATATAACTAAACATTTATATTTTTGAAAGCTTCTGAAATTCGTTAGTAACGGGCCAATCGACAGAGGAGAAACGATTAAATGCTTGCCCATTAATGAACTGGCTTCGGGTCAAAGGGACGAATGTACCAAAAGTCATCGGCGTCCACATGCTGGCACTTAGCTTGATTGGTGTTTTATTCATACCGGTATCCGGCTTCTGGCTCGTCATTCCGTAAGCAGTCATTATAATACGCAGGCAAGAGTCTATCTTTGTCGCGTCAGGTGAAAACACGAAGACGAGATCAAATAAGTAACGAAGACGGGGCTGCCGGCATGGATCGGTATCCTATTTACGCTAACTGGCTGGTTAATGTAGTATGATTGAATTTGTTTATTCTGGAAACATTTTCATGTATCTAACGTCTAACATTTAAACGTAGACCGCTATATATCGACTGATTGGACACAATTTGATGTGATAACTGGGACGTTCCATTTATTCGATGGGGGATAAACACAAGTGAAAAAGTTGCTATATACATTTGCAATGATTGGCGCAATATCTATCGGTTCAACTGTATTCGCTACGGGGGGAATATGCATTACGGTAAAAAATAAACAATTACCAACCGACAGTCCGCCCATTTACGATCAAGGCAGAGTACAGGTTCCACTCCGCGCAGTCTCTGAAGCACTAGGCGCCACGGTAGATTGGAATCAGAAATCCAAAACCGTGACAGTCCGCAAATGGTCGGAGATCGTTATGCTAACCGTAGGAAAAAAGACAGCTTCAGTTGGAAAAGAAGGAGGCACAGGGGATTCATCAGAGAAGATCAACTTGGATGTTTCTGTAAAAACCTTCAAAAATCGTGTGTATGTTCCTCTTCGGTTTGTATCGGAGCGATATGGCTATAAGGTCGATTGGAACAACAATACGGTCTCCATTCAGTCACCGCTGGATCAGAATCAAAAAGCCGCGCTTTATTCAGGTGACCTGCAGACGAGTAGAAAATTTGTCATGGATGCGATGCACTCAGGATTTGGTCACTACGAGCATATGCCATTACAAACCTTGCATGCGCACGAGGACTACAGTACGACCTTCATCTTCCCCGAGGGAGAGGTATTGCGATTTTTTGCAATTGAAGGGAATGAAACGGTAACACATTTTGAATATCAGGACGATTTGCTCGTGGCGACCTGGCAGGCTCATCTCAATAAGAACGGAGAGGATTCCATTCAGCAATTATTGAAGGATAATCTCATTGATCGTACAGGACCGACACCGAAAATCAATAAATCCTTTTTATACTACAGCCACGGCATTATGGGGGATAGCAGTTGGGAGGAATCCGGCCAAATCAGTATAGGTGGTAAAGCTACCCAAACAGGCTTTATAAGTGAGGTGGCAGGAGGGGTGAAGGACTCTTCCGGGACAATCACACTGACACGACAGGATGAAATTCGGAAGGAAGTTATTAAAATACCGCAATAATTACGAGTCATTGGCCATGAGACACTCGTGGGAGCGCAACGAATACCTCATACTTATCTGAAAACCGGCCGAGCATGCACCAATCCTGCGTGCCCTTAATGAACTGTAAGATCGTTTGGCAAGCCTGCCTTTTTCCCGCTAACGGGCAGGAAAATTGAATAAAATCCCGAATAATACAATAGTGATATGTTCCTCATTCAGGTCAGGAGGGATAGAGTGGTACAAAGGCATGAAAATCTAAAAAGTGTATCTGTTAGCACCCGCTTAATCGCCTTTTTGTGGGATTATGTTATCATTTTGGGTTATCTCTTTCTGTTGTTCGGAGTATCTTTTCTGGTAAAACCGTTGCTGATTCCACTGTTTAGGGCAAGCCCTTTATCAGGAGAAATTACAGGGTTTCTATTGATTACGTTGCCTGTATATCTTTATTTTGCCTTAAGTGAGGGGTCGAAATCGCATGCGACATGGGGAAAACAAAAAATGGGGATTGTGGTTACGGACGTGATTGGTCAACCAATCGGACTTGGAAACTCTCTTTTACGCTCTGCCATAAAATTCATCCCATGGGAACTGGCTCATTTCACCATTTGGCATATTGTCATCCCTTCTGATTATCCAGATTATTTAATATATTCATTATTTATCGCGGTTTATGGACTGGTGTTTATTTACCTGATAAGTCCCTTAATGAACAAAAATAGACAAACTATTTATGATTTTATTGCGGGGACCGTTATTAGGCACAAGGATTAAGTGATCTTTAGGGCAAAAAAAAATAATAGGTAAAATCCAAAAGGAACCGTTACAAAATGGCGGTTCTTTTTGCCAAGAAAAATTGAACGTATTTAGGGAGTGCTATTATGCTTAGTTATAAGAACACGACAACGGAAATTTCAAATAGTGGGATTGATACAGTTGTTCTATCGGTTGGAGCAACGGAACAGTTTGGACCTAATTTGCCAATGCATTTAGATACGCTTATCGCAGAGCTATACGCCGATGCTTATGGAAGAGAATTAAATGCTTACGTGTTACCTACAATTCCGTTTAATACCTCTGAAGAACATGCCAATTTCAAAGGAACAGTTACGGTAAGCCCCAATATATTAACAGCCATGCTCGAAGAAGTTATGATTAACTTGATAAGACAAGGTTTTAAGAAGTTTTTGGTCTGCACTGGACACGGTGGTTCATATTGGGAGGGAGCATTCGTCAAGCATATGAATTACAAGTACCCACAGATTATCTTAATTTCCGCAAATCATAACAATCATAGTGCATGGGAAGAAGCAGTTGAAACGGCAGGGTTACAAGGCTTAAACGAAATGCACGGTGGGCTATTGTCCGTTTGTACAGCGATGTGGCTTTGCCCAGAACTAGTTAAAACAATATCAATGGGTTCAGATATACCTTCAGAAAACCGTCTTTATGCAGATTACTTAGGATGGGATAAACTAACTCAGGATGGTTGTTGGGGAAAGTTTGGAGAAGGAAGTTATTCACACGAGGAACTGGCTGAGAAAGGAAAGCTATTTTGGAACACATTTATTAACAAAAGGACTCAAGGCCTGAAACAAATCCTAGATGAGGGGTACCGTCGAAAAACTCAAGCATGATACATCAAGACACGATAGTTAATCAAAACAAGGATCAGAGCGCCGCGCCATCTGCTCCTTGTTTTATTAGCGAACGTGCAGTTATAAGCGGTTTGATATCTTAAATAAAATTATATATTAAAATATTGATTTTCTTTGTCGCTCTTTAGCATGGAACCTTTTCTAGTAGATTGTTAATCGAACTTTATTTTTAACCAAAAGTATGTTAATATATAACCGACAGGCAGTCGGTCTATAGATTGGAGATGTAAAAATGAGAGTTGTAAAAGAAGCGGAGGAACGCAGGAACGAAATACTTGACGCGGCGGATGAGCTTTTCGGTCAGAAGGGCTTTGACGGCACAAGTACAAACGATATTCTCGAAAAGGTCGGAATTGCGCGGGGAACGCTTTATTACCACTTCAAGTCGAAGGAGGATATTATGGACGCGCTGATTGAGCGGTATAATGTCCGTATTTTAGGTGCGGCGCAGGAAATCGCTGTAGATAAAAGCATACCCGTAATCGAGCGCGTGATCCGCGCTGTAATGGCACTGAACATAAGTGGCGGAAGCAGCAAGGAAATTATGGACCACATTCACAAGCCGCAGAACGCGCTTATGCATCAGAAAATACAAAAGGTCATCATCAACGGACTTCCGCCGATACTAACGGGAATCATCCGCGAGGGCATTGAGCAGGGAATGTTCAGCACACCGTTTCCGTATGAATGCATGGAGATGGTTGTGATCTATGCGAATACCGTTTTTGATGATGATATGGTTACAATGACGAACGAGGAGCGCGGTTCACGAATGCTGGCGTTTGTTTGCAACGTAGAAAGGCTGCTCGGTGCAGAAAGCGGAAGTCTTATGGAGACTATGCAGATGTTTGGTAGAGGTGATGGAAGCAGCGATGAATAAGTCAGGAAAATCTTTTAGAAAATTTCTTCTCTTGTGGTCGGGACAGCTTATTTCAGCAATAGGAAGCGGGCTTACGTCGTTCGGGCTGGGGATTTATGTTTACCAGCAGACGGGAATGGCATCGGCAATGGCACTTGTAACCTTGCTTGCGTTCATGCCTTCGCTTCTCTTAAGCGCCTTTGCGGGAGTGCTTGCGGACCGCTATGATCGTAGACTATTAATGGTGTTAGGTGACGGTCTTTCCGCGATAGGACTTGTATTCATCCTAATTTGTATGCTTCGCGGAGAAGCACAGCTATGGCAAATTTGTGTGGGAGTTACAATAAGCTCGGTGTTTGCATCGCTGCTTGAACCCGCCTACAAAGCTACGGTTACAGATTTACTTACCGAGGAGCAGTACACGAAGGCAAGCGGTCTTGTCCAGGTGGCGGGCTCGGCCAAATTTTTGATCTCTCCTGTAATAGCGGGATTTTTGCTTACTGTTTCGGATATAAAGCTATTGCTTGTCATTGACATTTGCACTTTTTTTGTCACCGTTACTACGACTCTTGCTGTACGCAGTGGTCTTGCTTCCAAGACAATCGCACAGGCAAAATCATTTATCCACGAATTCAGAGACGGTTGGAGCGCAGTTTCTGAAAACAGAGGTGTGCTTGTTCTTGTGATCATGACATCGGTGCTGACATTTTTCCTTGGAGTTATTGAAACACTTTCCATACCGATGTTGCTTACTTTTACGGACAGCTCCGTCGTAGGAACGCTTGAAACCATTGTCGCTTCGGGAATGCTCGTATCCAGTGTGATTATAGGATTTCTTCCAATAAAAAAAGGCTATGTGAAAATCCTTTCGATTTCGCTGTTTTGTGTAGGAATATTTATGGCAGCGTTCGGATTCCGCGAAAATATTATCTTGATCTGTATTTCGGGATTTCTCTTTTTTGCAATGATGCCGTTTGCAAACGTAAGTCTGGATTTTCTTGTTCGCACCAACATTGATAATTCCGTTCAGGGCAGAGCGTGGGCACTTATCGGAATCATTTCTCAGCTTGGATTTGTTGCCGCTTATGCACTTTCGGGTGTGCTGGCGGATTATGTGTTCACTCCTTTATTCGTTGAAGGTGGCGTGCTTGCTGACAGTGTGGGAAAGGTCATCGGCACGGGCAATGGCAGAGGAACGGGATTTCTCATTATCATCGCTGGGATGCTGTTATGTGTGACTTCGGTCATTCTGTATAACTTAAAATCGGTTAAAAAGCTTGAATACAGAGGTGACTTATGTATTTCAGAATAATTCGCAATGACATATCAAAAAGCAAACTGATCACGTTGACAACCATGATATTTGTTGCTGCCGCGGCGATGCTTGTTTCTCTCGCGGTGATACTCGTCGTCAATCTATCGGGCGCGATAGATACGCTTATGACGCGGGCAGAAACTCCGCATTTTATGCAGATGCATTCGGGTGAAATGGATACTGATCGACTAACGGAATTTGCGGAGCAGAACAGCAATGTCGATGAATTTCAGGTGCTAGAATTCCTCAATATGGACGGCGCGCGGATTATATTAGGCGATAATTCGCTTGCGGATAATGTTCAGGATAACGGATTCAGCTTCCAGAGCGAAAAATTCGATTATCTTCTTGATCTTGACGGAAACATCATAAACGTATCCGACGGCGAGCTTTATGTTCCAATAAATTATATGAGGGATAACACCACAAAGGTCGGCGACAAGGCAGTAATAAGCGGGAAGGAATTTACCGTTGCGGGATTTCTCCGCGATTCGCAGATGAATTCCACGCTCTCTTCCTCAAAGAGATTTCTTGTAAGTAGAAATGATTACGCGGAAATTAAAAACCTTGGAAGTATGGAGTATCTGATTGAGTTCAGGTTAAAGGATTTGTCGGCACTCGGCGCATTCGAAACCGCTTATGCCTCCGCAGGACTTGAAGCGAACGGACCAACGATTACATATCCGCTTTTCAAAACGATCAACGCAATTTCCGACGGGATGATGATTGGGGTAATCCTTCTTGTTAGCGTGCTTGTCGTTGCTATCGCATTTATGTGCATACGCTTTACGCTGCTTGCGAAGATCGAAGACGACTACCGCGAAATAGGCGTTATGAAGGCAATAGGGCTGCGTGTTTCCGACATAAAGAAGATTTATCTTGCCAAATACGCGGCTATTGCGGCGGCAGGCTGTATTCTCGGTTTTGCACTCTCGTTCGTATTCAAAGGCATGCTTCTCGAAAATATACGGCTTTATATGGGTGAAAGCGATAATTCTTCTTTTGCCGTGGCTTTCGGAATAATCGGCATACTGCTTGTATTCCTTGCAATTATTGCTTATGTAAGCGGAGTGCTGAGACGTTTTCGGAAAATATCCGCTGCGGAAGCCATACGCTTTGGCACTTCACAGGAAAAAACCGCAGGTGCAAATCGTTTTTCCCTAAGCGGAAACAGGCTTTTTGGCACGAATATTTTTCTCGGTATCAAGGATGTTCTCGCAAGGAAAAGACTTTATGCTACAATGCTTGCGGTGCTGGTGATTTCGGCATTTATCATGATTGTTCCTCAGAACCTCTACAACACGATTTCCTCAAAAAGCTTCATCAACTATATGGGGATAGGAAACTACGATATGCGTATTGACATTCAGCAGACCGACAATATATCTGAACAAGCCGCTGAAATATTAAAGACGATGAAAAGCGACAGTGCCATTTCACAGTATGCCGTGCTTACAACAAAAACTTTCAAAGCAAAGACGGCGGACGGGTCGGAAGAAAATATAAAAATTGAGCTCGGCGACCATTCGATATTCCCTATAGAATATTCCCAGGGCAGAGCGCCCGCCGCAGAAGACGAAATTGCGCTTTCGGCTTTGAACGCCGATGAGTTGAGCAAAAAAGTTGGCGAAGTCATTCCTCTGGTCATTCAGGGGAAGGAGAAAAATCTCACGGTAAGCGGAATTTATTCCGACATCACTAACGGCGGGAAAACCGCAAAGGCTGTTTTCACCGACAATTCGGCCAACATCATGTGGTTTGTTATCTGCGCGGAGCTTTCGGATCCATCTCTTGTCGACGAAAAAACTTCGGAATATGGGGATAGGTTTGTTTTTGCAAAAGTTTCAGACATTGATAAATTTGTTGCACAGACATTCGGCTCGACAATAAGCTCCGTCAAAAAGGCCTCTAATGCCGCAATTGCTGTTGCACTGATGATAACGGTATTGGTTACACTGTTGTTTATGAAAATGCTTGTCGCAAAAGACAGGTATTCCATTGCCGTCATGAAAGCGTTCGGTTTTACTAACTCGGATATTACGGCGCAGTATGTTTCGCGTTCGGTATTCGTTCTGATTGTCGGAATTGTTCTCGGCACGCTTCTGGCGAACACGCTCGGAGAGATGCTCGCGGGCGCGGTCATCTCCACGTTTGGAGCGTCGACATTTCATTTTGCGGTCAATCCGCTTTCGGCGTATCTGCTTAGTCCGCTGATGATGATAGGCTCGGTACTTATCGCAACCATGATCGGCACATCGGGCGCAGGACAAATTAAAATTCCCGAACATATAAAGGAGTAGGCATATGAAGAAGATTATTATCGGTGATCATATCGTAAAATCTTTCGGCGAGGGCGATGAGAAGCGCAATGTTCTCGACGGAGTGTCCGTTGAAATAAACGAGGGCGAGTTCGTTGCGGTTATGGGACCTTCGGGCTCGGGAAAATCGACGTTGATGTTTGCGCTGAGCGGAACGGATGACGTTAATAGCGGAAAGATCGTTTTTGACAGCAAGGATTTATCGGCGCTCGGGGAGAATGAGCTTGCAGATATACGCAGAACAAAAATGGGATTTGTTTTTCAGCAGCCAACGATGCTAAAAAATCTGAATATCCTCGACAACATCATTCTTCCATCCATGCGCGGTAACAGAAAAAACGCTGCAAAAATAACGGAGAAGGCAAGAGCGCTTATGAAAAGGACAGGCATTGCGGAGCTTGAAAAGCGCAACATTACACAGGTATCGGGAGGTCAGCTTCAGCGTGCGGGAATATGTCGCGCGCTTATGAGCAATCCGAAAGTTATTTTCGGTGATGAGCCGACTGGCGCACTTAACTCAAAATCTGCGCAGGAGATCATGGACATCTTTTCCGAAATCAACGCGGAAGGTACTGCGGTTATGCTCGTAACTCACGATGCAAAGATTGCAGCGCGGACAGAACGAATTATGTTTATGCGCGACGGAAAAATCGTGGGCGAAATGCGACTTCAGAAATTCAGCGGCACAGATATTGATGACAGGATGGAAATAGTCACAGCGAAAATGCGGGAAAAAGGAATCTAATTTGATGTTTCACGATCATTGCCGATTACAATCAAGGTTTGATTCCTGAGTCCGAACTTGCAAAGGCTGAAAAATTACTTAAAAAGCATCCGGAACTAAAATATAAGAATCCTAAACCTTACAAACAAAAATAAAAATCAAGTTAACACTAAAGAGGCTGCCTCAAACGTCATCTCGGATGACTTTGAGGCAACCTGCTCCTTAATCCCTTATCATTTATGGTTCTGGCATACCGTAATCACATTAAAATCATCATCACGCATATTGAAGAAAGATACGAACTCGTTCCGGATGATCCCACCATAAATGATTTGGAATCCCAAACTTTCTATTAAAGCAGCCGCTTCATCAATATCATCAGCGGGTACGAAGCAAAGCGGCGGAGCCTTATCTGGAATTGGAACATTGTCCATTCCATTGGCATCGATCATAACGTCCGTTCCGTTCGGCAAATGCAGGATATGCATGTGACCGAAACGCTCCTGTTGCTCGCTTGAAAGGTTAAATAGCCTGCTGTACTGCTCTGCCGAATTATCCAGATTTCTGGACCATAGAATTACGGAACTGATCTGACTACGAATGGGATTCTTACTTTCTACAGGTCTCATCATTGTGGTCTTCCTCCTTGTTTTGAGCTTAAAAGACTGCTTTACTCGCGCCAATCTAGGTTTGGAGCTTTCTGCAGCTGCACCGGTACGCCAAGTGTTTTCCCTGCTTCGAGCAACAAGTCTTTGCAAAAATAATAACCTCGATGATACACAATCTGATTGCTTTCGAAATCAAATTCACGAATATCGTGAAGAGCAAGCCCTTGTTCGGTTTCAGCCAATACCACGAATACTTTCCGGCCCCACAAAAGTTCCAACGAAACATGCAAAACCGGCCCTCTGTGTTTGAAAGAACCATTAAGCATTTCTCTCTTCGAATATTCCTGAAATCCGGGTTTTGCATCATTATGAATACTTTCCTCAAACATTCCAAGAATACTGTCCACATCGCCGGTTCTCATTGCCTGAAGTAAGGTATCGAGTAACAAAGCGTTTGATTCAATATTTTCTAGGTGAATTTGATCCGGTAATATGTTGCGTTGCTTGCGGATATTGGCTCTCGCACGGCTAAGAGCTGCATAGACTGATCCTTCGGTCATTCGTACCATCCCGGCTACGTCGGAAGCGGTAAATCCGTATACTTCCATGAGCAGGAAAACAGCGATTTGCCTTTGCGGCAAATATTGGACCAATACTTCAAGTGCCTCAATCATTTCCATCGGATCAACCGCTTCTTCGGGAAAATCGTTGGAGTCCAGTTCTGAATACGTATCCATTGATATCTTTTTCTTCCGAAGCCCGTCAATTCTCGTATTTGTAGCAATTCGGAACAAGTAAGATTTTAATGCGAGTGGGTGCCAGATCTGGGCCATTGTTGCAAAAGCTTTCAATAACGTTTCTTGAAATAGGTCCTCTCCATCCCAAGGAGAACCCGTTAAATAACGGCAATATCTCCAAAGTGATGGGCGGTGCGGCTCGATCAGCTCCTCGAATTTCTTATGTAATGCTCGAGTCTCTTCAATAATCGGATCGTAAGATTCGGACATGGTATCCATCCCTTCCTGTTTTCCTTATGTAAGACGTGTACAATGTTGAAAATCATACGGTCACATTGAAAAAATTTAATTAGCATGATCGCAGTATAATTTCGTCACATAGAAAGGAATCCCCTGCATATTACTTGGAGGCCGCTCCTTTTTGCTTTATTGAAGTAACGGACAGGATTTTTTTGAAATAATGTAGAAAGGGTAGGTAAACTAATTAAGAGATCATTCAAAACACGTGAGGTGCGATTTGAACTTAATACAAACCATCATAAGAAGATTTAACCTTAATGTTTTAAGTATAGATAATGTTCCTGAGTCCTTTAGTTCACAAGTATACAAATTGGATCTTACCAGTGGAGAAACTGTATACGCGAAGATTCCTTATAATAGGGATAAACTGTATCGTGAATATCGTATGCTTGAAATGTTGAGCGAGGTATTACCGGTTCCAAAAGTATTAGACTTCTGGAGTGGGGATGACTTCATTTCTGGTGCCTTACTTTTATCTCAGATTCAAGGAATACCGTGTACAGGTAATATTGACGATGAACTGGCATTTCAAATCGGAGTACATCATGCAAAGTTGCATGATGTTAAAATGCCGAGGTATGGTGTTGAAGGAATAGACGGTTTTCAATTTCTTCATCAGAACAATTGGAGACTTTACATAAAAAATAACTTTGAAAAGTTGACAGAACCTTGTAAGGAAGTCCTTGAGAGAGGGCTTTTTGAAAAATGTATTAATCACTTTGAGAGTGCTTTCTCCGTATTACCTCATCCTGATGGACCATGTGTCGTACATATGGATTTCCGACCAGGTAATATACTTACAAATAATAATGAAGTCGTTGGAATTATTGACTTTGAGAGTGCACGGGGAGGATCCTCTGAAATAGATTTCACAAAACTTAATCGATATGTTTGGGAAGTAAATCCTCAAAGTAGAGTTTCGTATAAAGAGGGGTATTCAACAATTCGTCCCTTAATGGAGTTGGAGACAATACTTCCCTTTTATGATTTTTACGACGCATTTAGCGCTGTTGTATGGTGTAAAAACAGGGGAATTGAAAAAAATAAAGCGTTCCTCCAGGAAAGTATTTCTGTGTTGCAGAAATCCGTAGGTTGTTGAGCTAACGGGCAGTTTAGTGCGTTGGGAGGATTAATTAGAGGTAAGCGTATGGTGTGATTTTACAAAACGGTGATTTGGGGTGTATGACGAATGAATGCTGGTTTAATTATGGCTGCATGTGTATTAATTGGTGGTGCGATTGGATATTTAACAGGACATGTTGAAGTATGGAGGTATAGTGTATGAAGAGTATGTTTACAAGAAGAATAGGAACGGTGAAACGTTTTACTCTATTTGTAGTCTTTTTCCTCTGCACAGCGATGTTGATTCCCATCACAGCCAGTGCAGCATATTTCAACACCTACACCACCGTCGCAACGCTCGACAATGCAAATAATTCTTACGCCGCACAGGGATTTGCAGTGGGATCTACCTACACCTATTCCGTAAAAGTCAACAGTGACAACACTAAGGCAGTCATTTACCGTACCAAAATGAGCGATGGAACCACTATGCTCATGACAAACGGTGATAATGGGACATCTTATACTACCTACTTGGGCCATGCCAACGATTTGGTGCTTAGCACAATCGACGGAAATTATTATATGTTCGTCGTCACCATGAACGCCGGCAGTATGAGTCTCGTGAAACTGAAGTATGTAGGAACGACATATTACAAAGTTGGTAACTACACAATCAAATACAAAGGTGTAGACAAGTCAATGTCGGGTGTGAAAATTACTAGCAAAGACGCTAACAGCATATACTTTCTCTTCAAATCCGGACGAACCTTATACAGGGGTTCACTCCCACTGACCGCAAACAGCGGTACAATTAATGTAACCGATGGCTTTAACCTAAATATTGAAGATGCACGGGTCAACGGCAGTACCATATCTAACATCACCTCGTATGCTTTCCAGGGTTTTGGTTATTATAACGACACAATATATGTTCCCCTGACATATAAAAACATCAGCATTGTACTTGTTTATCGTAATATATCTACTGCCTCGGGTACAAAAAATACAGATAATAACCTGTCATTCCGCATTACGTCCGCTGCATACCCTGACCTTTTTGAGATAGAGGGCGTCGGAATCGCCAACGGAGATAAACTCTGGTTCAACACCAATCGAAGAACAAAACCGGGTGATACCGCTCACGACGGAGTGCACTATTTCAACGATTACAGCGCCTTCAAATAATAAAATAGCCTCCCGGCATTCGCCGAGCAGATGGTGATCGAACTATACAAACACCCTCTTTAACGGCCCTGGCTTGGGTTGGATTCATTTAACAAAAGTATCACTAGTCATGGAGATGTTGTTCAGCTAACGGAGTACGCTAGTTCAATACAACAGATTAAAACCTCTCATTAGAAGAAAACCTAGATTTAATAGGACTAATGAGAGGTTTTATTATGAATATAAGCCAATTGTGGAAACTGTATGAAGCCGATAAGCGTATAAAATGTTGGTTAATAAACTTGGCGAAATCCATATTTCAGATGTTACTCTACAGCTGTTAAAGGATACTTAGCAAAACAATCTGATCGATTGAAGCCAAGTAGTTTAGGGCATCGTATCCAAAAGCGTATTCTGAAGTTTTTAATAGAGGAAGATGTGATCCATCTGAACGTTTAATTCTGAAGGTACATTCACCGGCATCCTGTTCCAATATAGCAATGTTTTATTCGGTACGTTTCTGATCGATTACTATATATAACAGAATTATAATTGGAAATTAGTGGTACAATGTTCTATGTACGATTATCATTACGGGGAGGTCAATACAGTGTTACAAATTGTCCTGCTGGTTCTACTGCTTGTTATCATTATACTGCCGCCGATCATTTTTATCGGTTATATGTATGCCTTATCCAAAAAACCGAAGCATTCCATCATTCGCTCACACCCGTTTCTTGGCTGGGTACGTTATTTGCTTGAAAAGTTGGGGCCTGAGTTCCGTCAATATTGGTTTGACAGCGATACGGAAGGGAAGCCGTTCTCGCGGGCCGACTTTGTCGGTCTCGTATATGCTGCGAAATACCGGACGGATCTTATCTCCTTCGGCGGCAGGCGCGATTATGAAAAGCCCGGCTTCTATTTATCCAATGCCATGTTCACGAAATTGACAAGCGAGCTAAGGGTGGATAACGAAGTCCTCGTACCAGGAAAGAAATATGTCATTACCGACGAAGGGCTGTTTACAAGGAAGGAAAAATACGTAGAAGAACAGGTCAAACTATGGCTTCTACATGACGATGATGTCATTATGGTCGGCGAAAACAGTGAACACCCATGGCGGCTCAAAGGCATGTTCGGCGCTTCAGCTACTTCCTACGGAGCAGTAGGTGAGCATTATATTCAGTCTACCGGAAGTGGCGCATTCATGGCAGGCGGCTCATGGATCAATACAGGTGAAGGAGGAGTTGCGGATGTACATCTTGCCACAGGCGTCGATATCGTCTCGCAAATCGGGCCAGGCTTGTTCGGCTTCCGTGATGACACTGGCCGCTTCTCCATTGAAGTATTCAAGCACAAAGCTAGCATCCCGAACATTAAGGCGTTCGAACTGAAATTTCATCAGGGTGCCAAAATACGCGGCGGGCACCTCGAAGGATCTAAGGTCACCGAAAAAGTCGCTGCAGCTCGTTTAGTGCCTATCGGGAAAACAGTGAATTCACCGAACCGGTTCGAATTTCTAACCAATCCAGAGGAAGCCCTTCGTTTCATAAGCACCTTGCAAGAAGAAGGCGGCAAACCCGTGGGCATCAAAATCGTTGTCGGCGATCCGAAACGGCTCGAGCCGTTTTTTCAGACTATGGTTGAGCTAGAGATTTTCCCGGATTTTATTACCGTAGACGGTTCCGAGGGAGGTTCTGGAGCTACGTTCAAAGCAATGGCAGATGGCATGGGATTGCCGCTCTTTAACGCGTTGCTCATCCTTGACGACATCGCAAGGAAATTCGGCGTGCGCGAGCGTTTCAAAATCTTCGCTTCCGGCAAACTCATTACGCCTGACAAAGTGGCAATCGCCCTGGCGCTGGGCGCGGACTGCGTCAACTCTGCACGCGGCTTTATGATGGCGAACGGCTGCATCATGGCTCTGCAATGTCATACGGGCAAGTGCCCAACAGGGATTACGACTACGGATTCTAAGTATCAAGAGGCACTGGCGCCCGAAGAGAAACAGTGGCGCGTAATGAACTATATTCTTCAGATGAGGGAAGGCTTGTTTTCGCTGGCTGCCGCCTGCGGCTTAGAGAGTCCCCGCGAATTAAGGCGAGAACATGTGGTGTTTACGAACGAAAACGGTCAAAGCTTCCGAATCGTGGATTTGTTTCCTTATCCGGTGCTTGCAGAATCCGGAGATATATAGGGCGATATCCTCCGCCTACTCTAGGAACACACGCTCCGATTATCCCCTACTGAAGACGGTCGGCTCGGTTATCAGCTGGCCGTCGGCTCCCGTCTTCTCTGATGCCATATTTCGGATCAACGCCTCCGCCATTCTGCCTGTTAGAATCAAAATTCGCTCAAAAAGTGGAATTCCTCGATTTTGGAAAGGACTTGTCGGTACAGTCGGGATAAAAGAAATGGAGAACTAAAACGGGGAACGAGAGTTGAGGAGCTTGCTTGGAGGCAGCTCCTTTTTGCTTGTTGAAGTAACGGGCAGCATAGTTGCAAAGATACCCTTTCAGTTATTAATATGACACAAGGTGACATATTAAAGGTCTATAATAGGTGGTAGATCAACGAAAGGAGTAACCACTCATGAAACGAAAAATAATTCTGGATCTAGCCGTTACTTTAGATGGTTTTATCGAAGGGAAAAATGGTGAAGTTGATTGGTGCATTATGGACGCTGATATGGGGTTTATTGATTTCTTAAATCAAATTGACACGATTCTATATGGGCGGAAAAGCTATGATGTATGGGGACAATTTACAACAGAAATGGAACATTCTGGTAATGAAAAAGAAATGTGGGGGTTAGTTCATAGTAAAGAAAAATATGTGTTTTCCAGAACGCAAAAAGGGACGGATAGTAAAGCAATATTCATAAACGATAATATTCTTGAAGAAGTAATAAAATTAAAGAATAAGCCTGGTAAAGACATCTGGCTATATGGTGGAGCAAGCCTTATTACAACTTTTATCAATTTAGGACTTGTTGATGAATTTAGATTATCTGTTCACCCTGTTGTTTTGGGAGAAGGGAAACCGCTGTTTGTGGATATAAAACAGCGGTTGAATTTAAAAATGGTTAATACAAGAACGTTCTCCTCAGGCGTTGTACAACTAATTTATCATTTTGATGGGAACTAATAATATTGCACATTCCAATAATAAAATATCATCAGGAAATACTCGACAGTAACTGTCACTTCTTCAGCTAATAGGACACGATAGTTCGATACATAAGGGCTGCCAAGTGGCAGCCCTTTGTTCCGCTTACGGGAGAATTTTACGATCTATACCCGGATCCGCTGGCGGGAGGAGGGAGCCGCTATAGCACTTACCTCTTACCTCTTACCTCTTTACGCCCCGCCACGCATCCAACTGCTTCTGCACTTCTTTCCGTACTTCTTCGATGCCTGCTTGCTTGAGCTCCTCGTTAAACTTAGGGAGGATCGTGTCAACATCGACGGTACCAGTCATGAGGCTTGGATAGTATTTCTTCCAAATCATCTCGATGTTATCGGTTTGGGCGGTCAGCTTGGATAGATCAGGCGTAAAGCCGAGAACGGTGGACTTGATTAATTCAGCGTTGTATTTGCGGAACTGATCCCATTTGTCGAGGGGTTCCGGGTTATCACCGCCCATGGTTTTCAGGATAAACCAGTTGCCGAGTGTGTATTGTACTCCTGCATAGCTTGCTGGTGCATCCGGGATCGGGTCTCCGTGGCTGTCTTTGCCGGGAATTGGGGCAACTTGCCCATGTTCATCTAACGTGTAATGGACTCCTTCAATACCATAATTAAATAAATTTCGTATTTCAGGGTCGGTATTGAGTAGATTCAGAAACTTAATACACGCAATGGGATGCTTGGTATTAGCATTAACAGCCATGATTCCTCCACGGACTGATTCCGTGGTGACGACGCTAGGGGTTACGGGATTCGATACAACCTTGTAGCCGCGATCCTTACTCCAAGTCGTCTCTGAGAGTGGGCCACCACCTGAAGACTTCCAGAACACTTTATCCCAACGCTTAAGTCCGCCAGTCTCCCGCAGCGCGGCGTCCTTGTTAATGAAGCCCTCCTTATAATAACGCCGTAATGTGTTTAATACCTGCCGTGCTTCCTTTGTTTCGAAGATATTCACGACCTTAGCGTTAGGGTCCAGTGATTTCACCATCAAGGGAACTTTATGGTTCACAATATATTCATAGCCATAGAGAGCGAAGAAATTCTGTGAATCCCGATCTAATTCCATAGGGACATATGAAGGCTCATTCTGTTGAATCATCCGGAGCAACGGTTCAAGCGATTCCAGCGTATTGTATTTGGTAATATCGATATTGTACTTTTTCACGATTGAAGCAGGGTACATCCAATGATCACGCACGGCCAGCTCTTTATTGGTCGGTACACCATAAATGCCTCCATCATTCATTCGTACTCCTTGCCAAAAGGTTGGGTCAATGGTGTCGTACAAATCCTTACCCAGACTCGTAAGATAGTCATCAAGTCTCAGCCATGCGCCGCGCATAGCGGTGGTTGCATAATTGGGTGCAAAAGCAATGTCGAAAGGACTTCCTGCTGATATAAGTGTGTTCAGCCGATCTTCATACTCCTGCCAACCTACCTTGATATAGGTGACCGTCACGCCAATTTTACGAGCCATGATTTCATTGATTTTATCATTTACGAGCTGCAGATCCTTGTCAGGCTCTCCAATCGTGTAATAAATCAGATTTTCAGTGTCACCTTGATATTTATCATTGGTGTTTTTGCTAGGCTGCCGGGAGCAACCGGTCGTATACGCTGTGAGCAGCAGTATAAGACTGATTGTCATGAAGATACATCTGTGTCTAGAGTGCTTTAGCATCGATATCCTCCTTTCTGCCAAGTTCGTTGTTAACCTTTTCCCCGCAGATCAGAGGGAGATCTTCCGAAAAAGCTATGGAAATGCGTATAAAAATAATTGAGGTTGTTATAGCCAACGGAAAGTGCGATATAAGAAATCTTCTCGTCTGTCGATTGAATTCGTTCTTGTGCGAGGAGCATTCGGTAAGCCATGAGGTATTCTGAAAATTTCATGTTGGATTCTTTAAGAAATAATTGTCCAAGGTAGGTACTGTTCATCTGGAAGCGTTCTGCCACTGATTTTAAGGTGATATTCTGAGCATATTCCGTCTTGATCATCAGCAGGATGCGGTTGACCAGCTTGGATAAGTTGTCATAACTTACACCCAGCACCGGATCCTTGTTCAGACTCTCGCTGTTCATATTTCCTACCGTACCATGGAGATCTTCCACGATAATCTTCTCAATCACTTGCTGCAGCTTTGTACGTTCTATAGGCTTGAGTAGATAGTCTTTGACACCACAGCGAATGGCTTCTTGGGCATACTTGAACTCACTATAGCCGCTCATAATAACATATTTCGTAGGGATTTGGAGCTCGTTGAGTCTATGGATCGTTTCATATCCAAGATTCTTGCCAATACAGACATCAAAAATTGCGACATCTGGCAGCAGGTCTACAGCCTTGGATATGGCCACCTCCGTAGATTCGCAGGTTTCGATCCGACTGAAGCCGTATCGTTTCCAGTCCAGGATTCGCTTCATCCCCTCCAAAATCTGAGGTTCGTCATCCACAATCATCAGCTTGTACATGTTCAATCACCTCTTTTGAAATACGTACTGAAATCTTGACTCCAGCTTCCTCATTATTCGCAATCTCTATAGAAAAGTTGTTCCCATAGAAGTAATGAAGTCGTGTGCATACGTTGCGCAGACCAATACTATTGGAAGAGGTATCATCATGGCTCAAGAGTGTGCTTCGAACTGTATTTAAACGCTCGGCGTTCATTCCACGTCCATTGTCTACGAATTCCAATACATAATGATCTTCAGCTTCCCAGCCGTTAACGACATACAGGTTAAATTCATGACTGGCGTTAAAGCCATGGATGAAAAAATTCTCAGCTAAAGGCTGCATCCAGAATTTCACGGTAGGGATCGAGAGGAGGGCCTGCTCTACATTGACTTGATAATAAAAACGCTCTGGATACTTAAACTCCATAATCTCTAAATACTTCTGAAGCAATTCCAGCTCACTAGCAATCGAAATAATATTCTCCTTTTTGACCATATCACGATAGAGCGCCCCTAGGGTAGCAATGGCATCAGCGGTGTCCATATCCCGGTTAACAAGAGCAGTGGAGCGGATAACCTCTAACGTATTGTAAAGAAAATGGGGGTTGATCTGGTGTTGAAGCGCTTTCATTTCGGTTTCTTGCTGCTTAAGCTTAAGTAAATATTCATTACGGATATGTTTATCTAATTGTTGAATCATATCGTCTAATTCCCTTGCGATCATGCCGTATTCATTTCGACGATAACGAGCAGGGCGATTAGGGGTGAAGTTGGCTGTTTTCACACGTCCAATCGATAGAATAATGCGGTGCAGGAAGCGGGAATCATCTCGCAAATTGTACACAATGAGCAACAGTACGCTAATGATGGTCGTTAATACGATTAGAAAGATGGTGATTAGCATCCTAGCATGCTGCCGAATCAGCATTGATAAATCAACGATGCTAACGAATTTGAAATTGAACTTGGTGGATGGAAAGGTGACGAAAAATATATGCTTGAAAAAACCCTTCGATATATAACCATGACTGCGTCCATTCGCCGTCGCAAGACGGGATAGTTCCATCAAGTCTTGGTCCGGTCCATTACCGATAAGGTATATCTCACCAGAAGCACTGACTGCAGCAGCCTTTCCTAATCGATGATTTTGTATAGATTTAAAGATTTGATCACTGCTGACCAAGAAGCGCAGCTCCCCGAATTCCTTAGGGCCCAGTACTCCATCCGATAGTTTCTTGCGATATACGAATCCCTTTAGAATGGTATCGTGAAAAGCCTCATCTGTATTTGGAAGACCGAACATGAAGCTTGCAATTCCGTTATCGTTAAATCGTACGACATTGCCATACTGGTTGGTATGCAGACTAATCTGCGTTATTTCACCTCGCGCCCAGCTGTACAGGTAGGTTTTAATATCCTCTGGAAAGGATACCAGCGGCTGCGAGAATTGGCTCTTCTGCAGACTATTGGTTAAGTAGCCTTCCACACTGCTACTTAGGAAGCTGCGAGCATCCGCCATCAGACTATGATTGGAGTATATCCGCTGCATGTAGGATTCAATGCGGTCGGCATCATACTGCAGCTCATTCTCTACACCAGCGAAAGCATTAGCAGCCTCTATACGGGCGTCACCAACCCATTGATTCAGCAGCATTGCACAGGTCAGAATGCCAAGCGTGAGTCCAATGGTCACGACGAAAATGACATAAGCAATAAACTTGTGACGATAAATTTTGATTTGTAAAAAGGAGCTCATACGACACCTCAATTGCAGTAGCTCGTTGAATGTAAGCAGTTACATTACCACTTTAACATGATTCAGCAAAGCTTCATAGATAGCAAGAAAAAAGCATCCCATACTGAGTGTTTCAATAAGGGATGCTCTCTTGAATTTAATCTTACTTGAAGTAATTATTTATTTGCTCTTGAGCCGTTTTCATAATCGTGTCCATCCCAGCGGATTTCAACTCAGCCGTAATCTTCGGAATCATCTTCTCTGGATCGGATGCGCCCGTAATGAGTTCATATTTGTATTTATCCCATACCGCTTGGCAATTCGCCACTTCGGTCTGAAGATTGCCGATATCCAGTGCGAAACCAAGTATCGTGGAAGATGTTGCAACATCATTCAGCTTTTTAACTTGTTCCCATTGATCTACGGGAGCACCTTTGGTTACAGCTAGATTAAAGAATGTGCCTTGCGTGTAGGCAGCTAGCGGCCAAGTATCGGAGGTACGCTCAATGACCTTTTCGCCATCAACATTCTTGTAATCTACCCCAAGCTCACCGAAGGCCAACATATTGCGCAGTTTTGGATCTGTGTTGACGAGTTCGAGGTATTTAAGAGCTTCCTTCTTATATTTCGAATTCGCAGAGATCGCGTTAAGGGAGCCTTGGATCGTGCTCGTCGTATAAATTGGCCCATAGTGTTGAACCATATCATACTTTTGAACCGCATCATTGATTTGCCAGCTTACTTCTGCACCTGGGAATGCCTGTGCTGCGAAGAATGGTCTGCCTTTCTGATTCTCTGTTTTCGTCGGAGCATCCGGGTTGATGATACCAGCCTGATACCATTGATGCAGGAGCTTCAGGTTAGCCATCACATCTGGCTGCTCGAGAACGGAGACTACCGTGCGCGATGCATCGTCAGCCTTGACACCAACTGGAGCGAAGCCGAGGGTTAAATCGTCATAATCGTTAAAGAAACCATTCAAGCCTTCACTTTGCGTCATTGGCAACGGGTAGAAGCTCTTGCCTTCGCCAGCTTTCATCGCCTGCAGCGGCTTATCCAGATCCTGCAATGTTTTGATATTGTTGATGTCGATATTGTATTTTTGCACGTATTTATCATCGTATACCCAATACTGCGTTAACGATGAATCCTTATAGGTAGGAACCGAATAATACTTGCCGCCAATTTTCGTGCCTTCCCATACTTTTTGAGGGATCGTTTTGTATAATTCAGGCGTCTCGCTCTGCACCAAATCCGAGATATCGGCAAAGGCTCCCAGAGCAACTTGTTTGCTGTATTTACCGCTATTCGTGAACATGATGTCGAATGGTTCGCCCGTGTTGACGATCGTGTTTATTTTGGTATCC
Organism: Paenibacillus terrigena DSM 21567; assembly: GCF_000374845.1. Taxonomy (GTDB): domain Bacteria; phylum Bacillota; class Bacilli; order Paenibacillales; family Paenibacillaceae; genus Paenibacillus_K; species Paenibacillus_K terrigena. The sequence goes on from NZ_KB895413.1 coordinate 569,074, forward strand.
CATTCACCCCAGCTGGCGACCTTGATATCAATTTTTACGCCAATCTTCTCGGCTGTGTATGCATTCATTGCATCAATCGCTTTACTGAAGTTATTAGGGACTTGGCCGCCGATCGTCCACCAGACCAATGTCGGAACTTCCTTGCTGACTGCTGGGGTGTCCTTTGGTGTATCTGTCGTCTTCGTAGAACCTTCTGTTGTAGAATCAGTCTTCGTACCGCCGCAAGCCGCTAAAGCCGTCGCCATGAGTGTAAGAATACACATTGTAGAAATTGATTTCCAAGATTTCTTCATTTCATTTCCCCCTTTTTGAAGTTATATCACCGTGAATGTTGTACAGTGATCTATCATAAACCAAGCTTGCTTGGCTTACTTCGTACCTTATCCTTTGACAGCGCCGATCGTTAATCCTGAAATAAAATACTTCTGGAAGAACGGATAAGCGAAGGCGACAGGCAGAACAATGAGAATGGCCACAGCCATGCGAGCAGATTCCTTCGGCATCGTCGCGACAAGTACGGCATAGCTGACGCCCATGCTTGCAGCATTCTTTGCTAGCGCATCCACATTGCTCATCAAGCTATTGAGAAGGGCTTGCAGAGAATATAGGTTCTGGTTGTCGATATAGAGCATCGATTGGAACCAGTCATTCCAGTAGGCGAAGCAGAGGAACAGTCCGATGGTCGCGAGTACGGGCAAAGAGATCGGCAGGATGATAAAGAAGAAAATTCGCAGCTGACTTGCGCCATCCATCTCAGCGGATTCGATCAGCCCATCAGGAATCGTACTCTTGAAGAAAGTCTTACAAATGATTACATTGAACGATGAGACAGCAAGCGGGAGAATAAGTGCCCAGACGCTATCTTTTAACCCTAATAGGTTCGTATTGATGAAATAGCTGGATACCAGACCGCCATTGAAAATCATGGGGATAAACACAACCCAGGTCAGAAATCCCCTCAGCTTGTAGGATGGGCGAGAGAGCACATAGCCCATGGAGGTCGTTAGTAATACGCCGAGTACCGTACCAACGGCAGTCACGAGTACTGATACGCCAAGCGCCCGCAGAATCATGGAGCCTTGATTGGCAATATAGGCGTAAGCCTCTCCGGACCATGCAACCGGAATCAAGTGATACCCTGATTCACGTATGGAGGCCTCACTAGAGAACGAAATCGAGAGAACGACAATGACGGGAATGATGCAGATCAGCGCCAATAGGATAAAAATGAGATGGAAGAAGACGTTAACGACGTTACTGGTACGGTTAAATTTATCTAGGCCTGTGGTATATTCAATTTGAGTTGCCATCGATTTACCTCCTTACATCATCGCGCTCTCAGGATCAATTTTTCGTACAATCCAGTTTGCGATTAGAATCGTTGCACAACCCAGGACGGACTGTACGAATGCAGCAGCAGATGCCATACCTACCGTAGCGGACTTCAGTTGTTTAAATACCATGACATCGATGGTGGTCGATACGTTGAATAGTGAATTGGAATCTCGCGTGACCTGATAGAACAAGCCGAAATCGGTGTAGAATATGCGTCCAACGGCCAAAATGAACAGCATGACGATGACGAGCTTGAGCATAGGCAACGTAATATATCTCGTCTGCTGCCAGATGGAAGCGCCATCCATTACAGCGGCTTCATAATAGGTGCTGTCAAGGCTTGTAATGGTTGCCAGATAAATGACCATGCCATAGCCTAAGCCTTTCCAGACATTTAAGAGAATCAGAAAGAATGGCCAGTATGCCGGTTCCATATACCAGTTAATCGGATCGCCGCCCATACTGACGAGCATCTGATTGACAATCCCTTTATCGAAGCTCAGGAACGCCCAGCCTACAGCGGATATGACAACCCAAGATAGGAAATAGGGGAGGAACATCATCGTCTGATAGACTTTGCTGGCTTTGCGGCTGTGGAGCAGTCCGATCATAATCGCGAAAAGAACGGGCAGCACAATGCCTAGGACGATAAAAATAATGTTATATCCAATGGTGTTCCGAATAATGATCCAAGCGTCATTCGACTTGAACAGGAACTCAAAGTTCTTGAAGCCGATCCAGGGACTATTGAACACATTGCTGAAGAAGCCGCCGCTAATTCTGAAGTTTTTGAAGGCAATAATGATCCCGAACATCGGTAAGAAACAAAATAGGATGTACCAAATCGTCGTCGGCAATGCTAGGAGGGTTAATTCCGTATCCTGCTTATGCCATCGGATTTGTAAGCGCTTTCGTTTATTTTTTTGTTCAGCTGCAGAGCTCATGTTTGTCACTCCTTCCGGTGTTTTCTCGTTTGTATTTCACTTGTTAAGTTCATTGTATATTAGGAAGATTCGATGCTTCTAGATAACAAACTTGATACTATAGTCAACAAACGTTAGATTCGAAAAATTAAGAATGGGAAACGAGAGATACAAGAACCATTAGATGGAGTAAATTAACTTTTGACTATTCCATCTAGACTGTGTAATATGAAGTTAACTTCATGTGAAATAAACTTCACATTGTACGATGTTAGGGGTGACTTGCTTGAAAAATAGATTTACTGAGCTATATTTATGCTCATCAGCCCTTCTCATCATGGGGTTATTTGAAATCATTTGGAATCACACGAAAGCTAATACAACAGATGGATTGGTTTCCGGGGTTTCAATATTGTTGGTAGGAGTAGGACTTATAGCTTTCGCTATAACTTCTCACGTTAAATATAAGGCGAATAGAAAACAGATGGACCGAGAAATGTCCAAAGAATATGACGAACGAGATGATATCATTGATGGAAAAGCTTCACTATTTACGATGAGAATTATCATGTTGGTGACGCTTCTGATGATGTTTCTTTCAAATTGGCTTGCAATCCCAACGAATACTGCCTTATTTGTGATTATCGTATTGTGTGCGTGTACGAACTTTTTAGCTAAAAAATATTATAATCATGTTCTTTAATTAGGAGTAGGCTATGAGAAATAGAATAAAGGAGTTACGTATAGAACGTGGTATCAAACAACAAGAACTAGCTGATCAAGTAAGTGTTTCTTCAAGAACAATAATATCTTTAGAGAAACAGCAATATAATCCATCTGTTTTACTAGCCTATCGAATATCTTCAGTGTTTAACTTATCGATCGAAGAGGTTTTTATATTTGAGGAAGATGACTGATCATCGTATGCAAAAATAATTAGTGGGAAAAATTATATAAAGAAATCATACATCATGGGGGTCAAAAATATGGCATTAAAATTATTATTTATACTATTTGGAGTAGTCTTAGTATTATGGGGCATCTATAGAATGAAAACGGATGATGCGTTTGTCGGAAAGAATCAGAAGAGAAAAAATTTATTTAATCTATTAATACTTGGACAAGCCTCAGGGATTGGACAGTTCTTAAGTGGGATTTTATGCATAATATTAGGGATTGTATCCTTTATCATTAAATAATGAAACACATGGTGCCCTCGGGCTGTCGAGAATTTGAGATTATCCCCTTTAAGTAGACACATACAAAGTAAGGCTGTATGGTGTTCACTTAAGGGGGATTTTTTATTTTAAGGATATAAGTTATTCTCCAATATTTCATGGAAATACATGTTAAAAAATCATTTACAATTCGGAACATACGTTCTAACATGGAGTGGTGATCGTATCTCATAGGAGGTTCATGATATGATAAACCGGATTTCAACACCATTTAGCTACTCAGCAGCTGTTTCGGCAGGAGATTATGTGTTTCTTGGATTACATAGAGGTTTTGGACAAACCTTTACTGAGCAAATACATGATACTTTTTCACATTTAAAAGACACACTTATTCAACTTGATGTACCACTTCAAAACCTTGTAAAAGTTAATGTCTACCTCAAAAGTATTAAGGATCTACCCGAAATGGAACAAGTATTTTTTGATTACTTTGAAAAGGATTTCCCTGCAAGAATGACATCCACAACAGAGTTCATTGATTCAGACTGTCTTATGATGATTGACGGTATAGCATACAATGGATTGGGACGGAAAACGATAGCATAATGAGAACAGGCTGTCGGCACAATTGGCAGCTTATTCAGCTAACTTATAGATAAAATGGGATTTGCAGTTTGGGAAATCGTTAAGGATTAAAAAATGGAGGTTACCCAATTGAAATACTTCATAATTACTGGATCATCGCGTGGTATTGGAAGAACTTTGACTGAAAAGCTTTTGTCACCAAACCACCATCTATTTTGTATATCAAGAGAAGTAAATAATGAGTTACTTTCTTTAGCAGAATCCAACAATGTTTCAATGGATTACTTTGATGTTGATTTAAAGGATGTCCATAAGCTCGACGATTTAATGAATCAAATTATCCAAAAAATTAATGCATCTATTATTGAGTCCATCTACTTAGTTAATAATGCTGCAGTGGTTAAGCCAGTTGAATTCATAAGCCAGAGTGAACCTAATGGGATCATAGATCATATGAATGTTAACTTAATTGCTCCTATGCTCTTAACGTCAAGCTTCATAAAGTATACTAAAACATTAAAGGTAGACAAACGTGTCATGAATATCTCTTCTGGACTATCATTTAATTTGAAACCAATGTTAAGTTGTTACTCAACATCTAAAGCAGGTCTCGAAACATTTGTGAAATCAATTGGAGTAGAACAAGGTGATGTTAAAATTATGGGTGTTAGACCTGGGGCAACAGATACACAGATGTATGAAGAATCAGTGGTAACTGATGAACGTGCGAGTAAAATCAAGTTAGCTAAAACAAATTATGCTGCGGAAAGAATACTAACATACCTATTTGATAGATTCGAACATGGGAAAGTAGTAAAAGCATGGTGATGGTGATTATCATTTTGGATAAGTGATTCAACTAACGAGACACGATAGTTCAATAAAGACTTTTGAAGGCAGTCGGCTTTTTGTGTCGGCTGCCTTTGCTTAATTAAAGGGCAGGATAGTGAAGTGCGCCCGGACGCTCGTCCATTTCTGATTTTCCTTCCTCTACGGATAAGTGATTTCCTCAATAGGTTCACCAAAACTAGCAATCGAAAAGAAATCACGCATTTCTTTTTTGGTGTATAATGAATGAGGTTGTCCAAATTATTCCAAAGGAGATGTTAAATGATGTCAATCAGTTTGAACCCGTATTTGATTTTTGACGGTAACACGAAAGAAGCGGTCCATTTTTACGAGAAAGCGCTGGGCGGGAAAGTGATTAGCATCATGACGTACGGAGATATGCCGGCGGACCCGAATCATCCGTTGACGGATGACATGAAGGATTGCGTTATGCATGCGCACTTGAAAGTCGGCGACGCGGATCTCATGTTCACCGATAACTTCCCAGGCACGCCTTATCAGCCAGGCGATACGGTTCAGATTGCCATCCATCCCAGAGAAGAGGCAAGAGCGAGAGAAATCTTCGCCGCTTTGGAAGACGGCGGACAAGTCGTCTTGCCCATTCAGAAGATGGATTGGAGTCCCTTGTACGGGATCGTAAAGGACAAGTTCGGGGTTACTTTCCAAGTGAATGTCCCAGGAGAGCAGCCGCAGTAATACCACACAAACTTCCGCTCCACCTTGTTGCGCTAACGGGTCACGATAGTTGAATAACAAACCATTATTGAGCAGGCTTCCGCAGTCTGCTCATTTTATTAAGTTAACTTCCCGATCTTACGGATGTTGCCACTTTGCGGAAATTGGGAGTCAGACGGCTAAGTTTAGGAGGAGCATTGTACCGTAAAATGGCTACGTTATTGGAGCAGTGTTCGTTAGAGATGCTTGATTCTCGAGATACCTCCATCTTGTTCAAATAATATCGAGGGATGTCCTATAGTATGCAAAAAGCGGTAAGACTAACGGGACACGGGAGTTGAATAACACACATTGTTGAGCAGGCTGCTGATGCCTGCTTTTTATTAACCTCACGGGCATGATGCTTCAACTAATAATTCCCAAAACATGAAATCTGTTGTGCAATTTAAGCGAACTAACGTTCTGTATAATGAGAGGGGAGAAAAATGAATCTAAATAATAATATATTTAGCACTTTAGACGAGTATACGGAGCAAATTCAAAATCGAATTGCTGCATCAGCAGGAGCATTATGCGTAATTAAGGATAACAAAATCATACATGAATGGTATTCCGGGTTTCATCACTTCCATAAAGGTGCGAGAAAAACGGGAGCAGAATCACAGTTTAATGTTTATTCAACGAGGGTTACATACGTGGGTCTTGCTGCCGCAATCGCTCTTTATGATGGTTATATAGAAAGCTTGGATAGTTTGTTAAGCGAGTATCTTGTTGGTTTTGATAACGATATTCTTGGTAACACGACACTAAGGCATTTAGTCACACGCACAACAGGTCTGCAATTTAAAGGGAAAAGTGTAGTAAAAGGTTTTGTATCGGGTACAGCATTCGAAGGAAAAAAACCTGAAATCCTTGCCGCTATTGTTAAGAATGCAACTGGAAAAACGGTTTCTGAAATCATAAATGAAAGAGTCTTTAAACCTATGAATTTTACACGGACTGAATGGAGGACAGAGGGAAAAGAAACTTTAGTATGCGATATTAATGATCCCCATAGTTTCCCTACTTTGAGATTAGAATCTAATGAGGGTAGTGACCGTAATCTTTACGTAAGTGCGAGAGAACTAGCTCATTGGGGAAATTTACATTTAAACAAGGGGATGTATGAAGGTAAACAACTGCTTCCGGAAAAAGTATTCGATATTGTTACATCGGTTCAGACCCCAGATTCATTGCCAGTTCATTTACCCAGACTTGGCTTCTTCTGGTGGATTCAAAATTCAATGGTGGAGAGTTGTGAAATTGGACCAAGTTTACCGGAACAAACTTTTCAGATTCTCGGGGCATCGGGATGTTCATGTACAGTGATTCCGAAACATAATGCGGTGGTAGTAAGGATGACAAATAGCCTTTGGACTTTTGGTGGAAAAAATAATTTTGATTATCTTTCGGATATTCAGGAATTTGGTAATCTTGCCGAAGATGCATTAAGAAAATGGTCATGATATCAATCCAATGTGAAATGCAAAGGAGGTCCTCTATTTGTGCTTTGGAGTCCTTGACAAGTTAGGTGGAAAGAGGAACAATATGAAAATCAAAAGTAATTTTAACCAACTTTTGAACTAATGGGACACGATAGTTCAACAAATACATGGAGCAGATTGCCGGTGGCAGCTGCTCCATGTATTTGTTGATGCATTTATGCGTGGTGACGGAAAGAAATTACCACCGGCTGCAACCATTTCTTACTCTACTAATAGTAAGTTTAAGCGAGTAATAAGCGACTATTCAACTAACCTTTAAATTCCCTAAAGATTGTTAGCCGCGCGAACATTACGAGATAATAGGCATCGGAATGATAGATATGATACGACGAGTAGTATAGAGACGATTATAAATAATACAGCGCCACTTGTCTGGATGAATACTATACCGCCTAAATAAGGTCCAATGGAACGAGATATATCCCAATGTGTTCCATGAATTGAGAAGTATAGCCCTCGATTCGTAACTGGTGCAATACCAGCGACGTACTGATGAAGCCTGGTAAGTCCTAAGCTTTCTCCGATTGTCATCGTCAATTGAGCCACCAGTAAAGGCCACAACACGGAGGAGAACCCGTATAAAAGTGATGTCATGGTATAACAGAGACAAGTGATTAACATGATGGTTATGAGCGACACATGCTCCGTTTTTTTGATAAGCCAGACTTGCAGTCCAACAGATAGGCAAGCTTTTACGGTAGCCAGAATAGCGATCACAGACAAGTGATTGGTAAAGATAGCTTGCACATGTATACGAAAAGTTGTTTCTGTCTGTGCATAAAAGAAACTGATTGGTAATGTGCACAACATAAGAAGGATTACATGCTGATGAAGGAATACGAACTGTTTTGTTTGTCTGAATACAGATCGTGACTTATCTATAGAACGATCGGTCTGAGAATCTTGAACAACGACCGTTGCCAAAGGTTCATTCAGGTGATTTAGCGGTGCAGTCTCATGGGTGGTCTTCCAAAATACAAGCACGTAGATGAGGAGCGAACATGCTTGCAAACCGAATACGAGAGCGGGCTCCAAGACAAATACCAGCAAACCGAGTACGGGACCAAGTCCTTGCCCGATATACCCCAAGGTGTTTAATACACCATATACTTCCGCACGCTTCTCATCCGGGACGATATCGGCAATCTGAGCCCGTTCTGCCGGAATGTAGAGGGACTGACCAATTCCATTCAGGATATATAAAAATGCGAATAACCAAACTGAATCTGCAAGCATAAATCCGGTCATCGCTCCTATTTGTAAGAACAAGGCAAATAAGATGATGGGCTTTCTCCCGTAACGATCCGTAATACTGCCGCCTGCGATCGTAACTGCAATCTCTGCTAAAGGTTGCAATCCGACGATAATCAAAGGCAACAGAACGGAACCGTCCAACTTCTCGTATAAGTACAAGAGTAGAAAGGGCGCCAGCATCGAACCAGTTAGACTTGTTAGCAACTCTCCAAACATTCTGACTTGCAGCGTGGTATGATAGTTTTGCACGATATAGTTCCAGGTGTGTTTCAGCTTATTCATGAGTAGTCCCCCTTTTGTTTTTACATTGTAAAGCAGCTGAATAAACGTAAAAAGGGAAGAGATTTCTCATGGTTTTTACAGCTTTTTTAGAAAGGAACCATGATGATGCAATTACTCGAAGATTATTATCGGATACGTACCACCTATCAGCATATTCCTCTTCATCAAGGAATGACGATTTCTATTGATCAATTAACTGAGCTGCTCTGTTGTACCGATCGCAATACCAAGCTGATTATCCGCAAGTTAGTGGACCAGGGGCTGATTAGATGGGTTCCCGGCATAGGAAGAGGGAATCGCTCTCAGCTATTTTTTCTCGTCGAATTGGGAGATATCTATCAAAAGATTGCAAAAGAGCTTGTCTACCAAGGTAAAATTAAAGATGCATTAGCGCTTCATCATACCTATAAAAAAACGCTTCCTCTTGCCCATGAACAGTTCCAAAATTGGTTTGACACACAGTTTGGCTATCAGCAAGATTTGTGCAACAATAAACCGCATGATACGTTACGTTTACGTTATGACGATGTTTTTAATATTGTGGACCCCATACACATGTATCTGCGTTCAGATTGCCATGTTGTTATGCAAATTACGGATACATTGCTGCACTATGAACCACGCACGATGAGTACGAGAGCTCATCTGGCTCATCATGTCGAGTCTAGTGAGGATGGACGGATCTGGTCCTTCTATTTATGCAGAGGTGTGCAATTTCATGATGGAAAAGAACTTGATGCACAGGACGTCCTATATACTTTTGAGCGAGTACAGCAAGAAAATTCCCCTTATACATGGATGACAGAGATAATAGAAACAATGGACGTACTGGATGCGTACACCTTACGTATTCAGCTTGCGTACCCCTGCTACTGGTTTGATCGATTTGTTTGTAGTCCACATTTGTCCATTATGCAAGAACATGCTGCTAGACGATCCCAGATGAATGGCAGAAATCATTTAATTGGGACAGGCCCATTCCGTTTAGTCCGAAATGATGAATCGATGGTTGTGCTGGAGGCTTTTTCATCCTATTTTCGTGAGCGAGCATTGCTTGATAGAGTCGAGATTTGGATCGTACCAACTTACGAAGACACGATAGATAGCCAGGAGAGCACCTACGATCTGCAAAGTGTCCCATCCGTAGATCAAGATGCGTTATGTCAGGTAGGAATAGAAGGGGACAGGCGAACTGCACGTATGGAGTGTAATATTACTTTTCTCAGCTTTCAGCAGATGCGTGAAGGTGTTCTATCCTCTCCGTATTTCAGACAAGCTCTTTCTCTGATTCTTGATGCCAAGCATTTGATTTTAGAGGTAGGGGGAGAACGTGCAGAGACCACGGATCGTTTCTTCTCACATGAACTCCTTGGGATGGATGGGAGCGAAGTGGGTCGTGTAATGGGCGGAAATATTGAGGAGATGGCAGAGCTAGCACAATCCGTAAGACATTTGCTTTTACAAAGCAATTATCAAGGCGAAACGCTTCGTCTTTACACGTTTAAGGAAGAAGATCATCGACAGGATGGTGAGTGGATAAAAGCCAGGTGTGCTAAGTATGGTATTAAGCTAGAAGTATTCCACTTTTCCACTGAAGAATTACTAACGCCAGAACGGATTAGGGAAGCAGATCTGATCCATGATAGTGCTACGATCGGGGAAGATGTGGAGCTGTCCGTGTTACACCTTCTTTTGTCAGGGAATAGCTTTCTCCATCAGCATTTTAATGAAGAACAACGTGAATTCATCCAACAGACTGCACAGAAGTTATACGCGACTAAAGATAGAAGAGAACGATATGAAATTTGGGAAGATGCAGAAGGCCATTTATTGACTAAGTACGGGTACCTGCCCTTATATCGTAATTTAATTACGATGCGCTCACAGCCTGCGTTAACAGGTGTAACAATCAATGCGCAAGGGTGGGTAGATTATTATAAGCTTTGGATGAAAAAAATGTAGTTGAATAGCGAAACGGCAATTAGAACGGGAAGTATAGGTTCTGACTGCCGTTTTTCCATCACCTTAATTATAAGACATTTCTTGAGATCGGCTGCCTATTCTTAACTAACTGGCAGGATAGCGCAACAAATGGAATGTTATAACGTCTAAATAATACTCCAAAGTTGGGGATTTAGATTATAAGAGGGACTAATTTGAATAAAGCATTACTGATTGTCGTATAAGCTTTGTTCATAATTTCAGGTTGTTCAAACAATTCAAAATCAGATGATGATAAAAGTTACAATTATACTGTGACGATAGAAGATAATATATTTGGTTTTACTGGAGTAGAAGTACCTAAAGAGCAAATAGGCGAAAAAATTGAAATTGAACCTATAGCATGTAGTGTCTCAGAATATAAAGCTCCACCTGGAGACGTGATTTATAAAATCAAGGGATCTAAAATCAAAGAGACCGTAGCGGTTGTAAGCTATGATGAGAAAGTTTATTACCGATGGGCAAGAATAAGTTAAGCTAACGGGACATGATAGTCCAAGTAAAAAACAGAAGGCTATTGGCATATAAGTGGGGAAGTGTGTATTCTCAGTAGATTGTTATAACCAGGCTGCCGCTAGGTCGGCAGCCTGCAGTTCACTAAACCCCTCGTTCTTAACTTTCGATAATCTTATCTAACGAGGTTTGTGCATCACGGTTTGCCACTTTAGCAATTTCACGATCCGTTTTACTTCCTCCTTGGATGGTATCCGTTGCATTTGCCTGCTGGTTCAATTGCTCTTCAACTTGTCCTATCCCATGCGCCCCTTGATGATTCCGGCTTGTAGTCATAATTATCACCTCCGTTAACATTTTTGAAAATTCCCAAACTTATTTTTTTGTCAGCTTTACTTCGAATTATTTTGTATTCTAGATCTTCCTTGATCGTTCGGGTCGTTTGATCGTGATGGGCTATGCTTTGGTTTGTTTTTTTTGGGGTTGGTTTTAGTGCTCATTTTATAGTTCACCTCCTCTGTAATCCATAAAGAGTATTTCTCCAAACCGTTATCTTTATTAGAATATTAGGTGCTAAACTAACGGGATAGCGTATGCGGGCCATCCGCCGGCACAGCTTACCTTTATATTTCAATTAGTGGAGAAACAATGATTATAAGAGATTTCTACCCAAATAATCTGGGGATATTATGGTACGATAATCGTATTCAGTTGTACCTAGGGGAGAGAAGATAGCCGTGAAGAATGTGCAGGATATTTCAAAAGAAGCACTTAATTGCTATTCGATTCCTTATCATTCCATAGCTCATATTGGACAAAATGCAACTACCGTTTACAAGGTGACTGATAGAAATAATAATTGCTACAGTCTACGAATCCACCTATCCAGAAATGATGCAATGGAGAGTATTTGGTCTGAGAGAGAAGTCATCCATTCCGAAATGATTTGGCTGGAATCATTAACAAGAGATACGGATTTGGTGCTGCCATCACCTATAAAAAATAACAACGGTGACTATGTTTCTGTAATAGCCGGCATAAACTGTACGTTGGTAAAATGGGTAGAGGGAGAGCAAAAACAAATTGTGCCATCCGTTAAGGAGGCAGGGTACGTAGGTGAAATGATTGGGAAATTACATAAACAATCATCATCTTGGATGGTCCCGTCATCATTTACCCGACCCATTTTTGATCATTCGAGAATTGTACAATCAGTAGAAAAACTCAAACATCTTGCTAATAGGGATGAACTCGATATAAATGATGTGGAAATTGTGCAATCAGCTGGAGTACGTGCAATTTCTATGATGAACGGCATTGAAAGAACATCCGGCAATTGGGGAGTCATTCACGCAGATTTGATTCCAAGCAATTTTCTTTTTCATGAACAAGAAGTAAGAGCCATTGATTTTGGCGCTTGCGGGCTTGGCTATTTTTTATTCGATTTAGGTTGGACATTTTCATATATTCACCCTGCCTTCAGAAGTCATTTGCTTGAAGCTTATACCAAACACTTCGAATTGCCTCATAATTATGTTGAACAACTGGAAGGCTTCTTTGTAGTAGCCCAACTCGAAACCATGCATTTTTGGATTGGACTGCCTGAGTCTAAAGAATGGTTACCAGGTCATATTAGTAAATTAGCGAGTCGTGAATTTAAGTCCTATTTGAATAAAGAGGAATTTCTGTTTAGCGGTACTCCTTACTGGGAGTAGTTTGTTTAAGTAACGGGCAGTAGAGCGAGGTGAAAGGAGTCGTATTATCACTTGCTCAAACCTGTGTTTAGATATTGGCAAACATGATATTTCTGTGCAAGAATTGCAAGGCTCCATTTCGCACCATTACTTATAATTATACTTGAAAGTAGGATCTGAATGGATTGGCTAGCCCGCATGAATAACGCAATGGAATATATCGAAACACACCTGTCTGAAGCAATCGATTACGACCAAGTGGCTAGATTAGCCTGCTGCTCAACTTACCATTTTCAGCGGATGTTCTCGTTCATCACAAATGTTACGCTGGCGGAGTATATTCGGCGCAGGCGGCTAACCCTTGCCGCATTTGAGCTGCAAAACACTGGTGTCAAGGTCATCGATATTGCATTGAAGTATGGTTACGAATCACCCGAGGCATTTTCCAGAGCGTTCAAAAAAATGCACGGGGTGGTGCCGATGTCCGCGCGCGACAAAGGCGTTTCACTCAAGGCCTATCCTCGGCTATCCTTTCATATTTCTATTCGAGGAGATGTGGAGATGAATTACAAAATTCAGGAAAAACAAGGTTTTGAAATGTTCGGCGTTTCAACTTTGGTCAATGCCGATGGCGTGAATCCGTATATTGAAATACATCAATTTTGGGAGAGGTGCATTTCCGACGGAACAGTAAAGCGAATTCTTTACGCGATTTTCACAACCGGAATCAATCCCGATGGACAGAATGATATTCATGGATTGTGGAAGCGTATCTGGGGTGAGTGGTTTCCGAGTTCTAATTACGAATTTGCAAATGGCCCTGAGCTTGAAATGACCTATGATCGAGGCAACGGCATGTACGAAATGGAAGTTTGGATCCCTGTCGTTAAAAAAGTGAGTCGTAGGCATAGTACCATATCATTACCTTAGTGTTAGGGGCGATTTCCTTTGGAAGGTGTGAACAGAATGGATAATGTAATCATCGCTCAACATGCGCTGACGCAGTACGATATTAACGTTGTATCCGTATCACCAGTAGCTCAAAGCGGCGCTGCGGTTTTCAAAATTGAAGATAATTGTGGATTGTTATACAGCCTACGTGTTCACAAATCTAAAATCAGTACGCTTGAAAAGATATGGACGCGCTCAGATGCGCTGGATTCTGAGTTGGTATGGCTGGATGCACTTAATCGCGATACTAGTCTCACCCTCCCTGTGCCAAAACGCAATAAGCAAGGGTCATATGTTACACAAGTGGACGATATAAATTGCACGATGCTCAGTTGGGTGGAAGGCGAGCAAAAACAATACTTTACCAGCGAACAAGAATTGAAATCCACCGCTGAAATGACGGCAGCTTTGCACCATCATGCCAGTAAGTGGCAGCCCCCTTCATCTTTTATCCGTCCAACGGTTAATCGTGCACGCATACAGAATGCTCTGGACTTGCTCAAGCAGCCCGTGCGGGAAGGGTTATTAGATGCACACGATGTTCAGATCCTTGAAGCCGCTGGGGAAAAAGCGATGGTCCTGCTCGACACTCTCCCTAAGAATAAGTTGACTTGGGGCGTATTGCACGGTGATATCGTTCCTCCCAATATCGTGTTTGTAGATGGGGTTGCAAATCCCATTGACTTTGGCGCGTGTGGATTTGGTCCTTTTCTCACTGACTTGGCCATCACATTTACCTTTATTCATCCCAATGCCAGACAGCAATACATTGATTGGTATGGAAAGCACTTTCCGCTACCAAATGATTATGTGGCGCAAATAGAAGCATTATTTATTTCGCTAGTGCTAATCGGGATGAGGAACGCTCTTGGTATACCTGAATCGAACAATTGGCTGCCGACGCATGTGAAAAAGTGTGCATCTCGTGAATTTGGCAGGTATGCAAATGGGGAAGGGTTTTTATTTACAGGCACACCATGTTGGGAATGATAAGCAATTATATTTATTAGGAAAAAGATCATTTGATTTTGCTAACTGAAAACAATAGTTGAAATAACGTGAGTTCAAGAGAGGGCCATCCCCACAAAGGATGGCCTTAAAACTTGCCATTACAGCCAGCGCGGAGAACCGTATCAGTACGGGTCATTGAACTAACTGGGAACGATAGTTCAACGATGATCAACTAAGACAAAGCATATGCTCCCTGTTCGCGTTAACTTATTATTTATTCATATTTGTAACATTTTCCAGAGCATAAACGTCTAGGGGAGAATAAATGATATACGGAGGGAAACAAGATGAGAAATGTAATGATAAAACCACTGATGCTGCTTATGTTAATCGCCATCTTCAGCATGGGCATTAGCGGTTCCGCTTTTGCTCATAAAGGGAACAATGAGAGTAAACAAGACAGGAAGGACAGCTTGAACGCGGCAACAGCAGTGACCATGATCGTAAAAGGCTTGGATTTAAACATCGACAATATTAAATTTATCAAGCAACCGGAGGCGAGCGACTATTTTACGAAGGTTAAAAACGACTCCTCATACGCGGAATACTTCATCATCGCTCAAATAAACGGGCTAGCAATTCCGAAAGACATTAATCCTTCCGCTAAAGTCACCCGGGAGCAATTCGCCAAATGGCTTTTTGGGGCATTAAGCCATAAGGGAGATTATGCATGGATCGAAATTTTCCAAAGCGTTTCGGATGCCGACCAAGTGACAAACGGGTACATGGACAGTATTCAGAAGTTGCTCATTGCCAAGATCGTATCCCTAGACAGCAAGCAACGCTTCTATCCTAAGAGCTATATCACTCGCGCAGAAGCTGCCGATATGATCAGTAAAACGTTAAAATTCATTCAAAACACAAAATCGGAAACACCTGATCCTTCTTTTGGCCAAGTAAAAATCACTTCGGACAAAGAAACAGATTCTGTCACCCGAGTTACGTTATCCACTCTGGCTCCTCATTCTGGATATGGACTCGAGATTACGGGCATCCAATTCTCGAAAGGCATAGCTACGATTCAATATAGAATCGTGCAGCCTGATCCTGACAAAATGTACACCCAAGTCATTACGGAGTTGAAAGCCGTGACTTATATCCCTTCGGACCTCAAAGCTGTACTAGGGGCAGTACAACCCACACTCACATTCCAAGGCTAGTCTTTGTCGGTTAAGGTGGTTCGCAATCAAAACACGATAGTTGAATAAAACATAATGAGCAGGCTGTGGCAGCCTGCTCATTTTATTAAGTGAACGGGAAGTAAAACACATACTTACAGAACTTTAAAATCTGCACTTCAAACGTAGGTAAAGTACTTTTTAAAATGTATTATCTATATATTTCTTTAACAACCTTGATTATGATTACATTCGAAGTCCAAGTATTTACTTGGTAGGAAGCGCTATCAATTAATCCGAATTGAGGAGAAAAATGAAAACATCTATCCATACTGAAGTAAGTGAAAAGTTAAATACTTACATGAATACATTAGAGGATCAAGGATATTTCAATGGAGCGGTACTGGTTGCTCAGGAAAACCAGATATTATTGAGTAAAGGTTTCGGTATGGCCAATTTTGAGCATGATATACGAAATACTTCAACAACGAAGTTTCGTCTCGGTGCAATAACCAAGAGTTTTACAGCAATAGCTATCATCCAGTTACAGGATCAAGGATTACTTAGCGTCAATGATCCAATCGATTTGTACATACCGAACTATCCAAATGGAAATGTCATAACCATAGATCATTTACTTACCAACGCATCAGGGATTCAAGATTATCCAAATTTTCCTTTTTATTGGGAAAAGACAATGAGACTTTATTCGACTATAGAGCAAACAATTGAATCGTTTAAAGATAAACCGCTGCAATTTGCGCCAGGGGAAGGCTACAATTACACAAGCTCGCCCTTCATTTTGTTAAGTTACATCATCGAGAAGATCTCAGGGATGTCGTATCAAAAATATATAACAGATAATATCATAATCCCTTTGAATATAAGAAATACGGGGGTTGAAGATGGCAGAACACTTCTGAAACATTGCGCTTCGGGTTACTCAATATGTAAGGGAATTATCCCAACCGAGTATGTAGAAATGTCATTGCATGCAGGGGCCGGAGGGATGTATTCCACAGTCGAGGATCTTTATCTCTGGGACCAGGCTTTATCTAGGAACGGAATTCTCAGTCAGCAGCAATGGGAGCAATTATTCGGGAGTAATACCTCGCCATTTGGCAGCTACGGTTGGGTAGTCACAGAACAATTCATCAACAACAAGCCAAGAAAACGGGCATGGCACAGTGGGACCATGAATGGTTTTTATGGGGAATTTAATCGCTATTTAGACGAGGATATCACTATTATTGTATTGAGCAATGTGAACCTTACACCTGTTGATGTCATCTGCGAGTGTTTAGCGAAAATAGTGATGGGTGAAGAAGTCCTTCCACCAAATCCCGTATCTCGGATAAGTATAGCCTCCGATGAATTAAGAAAATTTGCTGGAATTTATAACATTGGTGAAGAGGAGACAACTATTAAAAACTTCGCAAGGGCGACTGAGTTAAGGGAAGCCTTGGATAAACTATCAAGTATCGATAAGCCTAAATTCGCCGTCGGATTGTTTTATGAAATATTTGACCAGCACGGCATCGACCCTTCAAAAACCGTTGTAGTAACCTATGAAGATGATACCATTTACTTGTTCATGCAAAAAAATAAAGGTGCATGGTTTA
This sequence comes from Paenibacillus terrigena DSM 21567, assembly GCF_000374845.1. Lineage (GTDB taxonomy): Bacteria > Bacillota > Bacilli > Paenibacillales > Paenibacillaceae > Paenibacillus_K > Paenibacillus_K terrigena. The sequence goes on from NZ_KB895413.1 coordinate 586,549, forward strand.
AGTACGAAATCGTTCCGATCTCAAAACAAGATAACTTCCTAGTATGTACTACGTTGCACGTAAAAGAACAGATAGAATTCCGAATCGAACCAAACGGACGACTAAGGTTAATTCATATAGATCCGCATGGTCATCGTACTGATGCGATTAACATATTTCCGATGGGGCAGGATAATTCAAATAATTAAAGAATTATTACAAAGTAGAACTTTTCAATCATCTGATATTTTGCTGCATGAAAAGTCAGGCGACTTGATCTACCCCATGATATGCTCCTTTTGAAAGGAGGGATCGCCGTGGATTGGCTTCAACGTATGAACCATGCTATTGAATATATTGAGGACAACTTAGAAAATAATATTGATTATGAACAGATTGCTAGAATTGCTTTATGTTCTGTTTATCAATTTCAACGTATGTTTTCATTTGTACTTGAAATACCTTTATCAGAATATATCAGGCGCAGAAGGCTTACGCTTGCCGCCTTTGATTTACAAAACAAAAAGAATAAAGTGATTGATATAGCCTTGAAATATGGATATGAAACGCCAGAATCATTTTCACGAGCATTTCAAAATATGCATGGTATGACTCCTACATCAGCGCGCAATGCCGGAAGTCAGCTAAAAGCCTATCCTCGCATCTCCTTTCAAATTATATTAAAAGGAGTTGTAGGGATGAATTATCGAATTGAGAAACGGGATGCTTTTCAAGTTTTTGGACTAGAGGATATATACAATATAGACGATATTGCGAACCAACAAGGCGTATCGATCCCGGAGGTATGGCAAAACATATGTAAGAATGGCGAGTTTGATAGATTACGCCAGTCGGTTATTGGGGATTGGTGGTGCGAAGGCAATTTCAGCAAGGAACTTGGAGCAGTTTTTGCATACGATTCTTACAAATTCACAAGTAATACCACTTTCCCTTATCTTATCGGGTGTTATAAATCGGAGAATAGTAAGGTCGATGGATATACCGTTGTTAATGTTCCAGCATCGACTTGGGCGGTATTTTCAACATTAGATGATGGGAATGGCAGCGGCAACTATGATTTGCGCTCATTAAAAAATCGGATATTTTCTGAATGGCTACAAACATCAAAGTTTAATGTTTTAGATGGCGGCAATTTCGAAATGTATTGTACAAACGAAGACGGTTTTGAGTATTGTGAGTTATGGTATCGTATTGAGGAAAAGCAAATGGGATAAGCACAAAGCTCGCTCTGCTAATGAAGCACGATAGTTCAATGCTTAAAGGCTGCCATATGGCAGCCTATTCTTATCTAACGGGCAGTTTAGTAAATTAGATAGAAGGTAATATTTAGATTGCATCGAATTATTAAGTGTTTAAAAAATCTTGGAGAGTAACAATAGCTGAAGATGCACTTTGCTTAATTATCACCCTGCAAAAATTGAACTAGAAAAGTCGGATGTCAAATATGGGACCCTGCTAATCTATAGCAGAAAGGAGGCCATTGAATGAATATGCTGGAAAATTTGAACGGAGCATTAGAATACATTGAACAAAATCTTGAGAATGGAATAGATGAACATGAGGTGGCTAAACGCGCATATTGTTCTGTATATCATTTCAAGAGGATGTTTTCATATTTGGCGGGTATTCCTCTCCAAGAATACATTCGTCGTAGACGCCTTACACTTGCAGCTTTTGATTTGCGAAATAGTAGGCTCAGGGTGATCGACATCGCAGTAAAATACGGATACAGTTCACCCGATGCGTTTACACGTGCATTTCTAAGCTTACATGGAACAACCCCAACCGAAGCAAGAACTAACAACCGTTCACTAAAAGCATATCCTCCAATGACCTTTCGATTATCTATAGGAGGTAGTGAGCCAATGAAGTATAGGATTGAGTATAAGGATTCGTTTCAACTGGTTGGGATCACGAATCGTGTTACAGCAGTAGATGTTGGGGAGCATCCAGGTGTAGAACAGGTTTGGAAATCAACAGACAATGAAACGTATGCCGAACTAAAATCCCTTAACAATCAAGAGCCTTACGGAATTCTTCATGTGAGTTTTGGAGAAGGTGTACGTGAGAAGCGAGATTATGATTATTACTTGGCCGTAGCAACTACGAACCCTTGCCCCGAAACCTTCTCACAATTCATTGTGCCAGCTAAGACATGGGTCGTATTTGAAATGAAAGTTCCTTGGGAAAAAGAAAAATGGCATCGCATCTATGGGGAATGGTTTCCTTCCTCAGGATATGAGCAAGTTGAAGGACCTATGATACAGGTTGGTCCTGAAATCCAAATTGGCGTTGAAAAACAGGTGTTTACTGAAGAATTGGATGTCGAATTATGGATTCCCGTTACTAAGGTTCAGCAGAATAGATAATTGTACAGACTGCCGATATTGAACGGCAGTCTTGCTGTGTTTTTAGAAAAATTCATTGAAGTAACAGGCAGTTTAATGAAAAGATATTGAGTTAATTTAAAAGCTATTAAGCTAGCAGGACACTATACCGCGCAATAACCATTTAGTCGTTTTGACCATGCTGTTCAACGTTGGATTTATCCCGACTTGTCTGGTAGTCAAAAAATATTTGCTGAATACGATCTGGTCCTTTAGCGCTATCGACTCGTTTATCTTGGTCATTACAAATTTGGATCCAAAAACCCGTTGACAAATGGTATTTTGTCCAATTATGATTGCTGTGTCAAGGGGTAATTTTGGCAAAAAAATGAATTCTGACTGATACGCCAAATGAAACCAAGATGTGTTTTTCAAGTAAGGATGAAAAGGAGAGGATCGAACATAAAGTAACTGACAGAGATGGGCATATAGCGATAATAAGTGTAAAACAATGAGGTGAGCGTTTGTCGACGACTACGGAAAAGATAACTAAAATGTCGTTTATTTCAAAATTTAAACATGACTGGAAATGTAACCGCTTTCTCATGCTGATGTCGCTTCCAGGGTTAATCATGATCGCCTTGTTTGCTTATTACCCCATGGTCGGTATTGTAACTGCCTTTCAAAATTTCAGTTTGTTTTTAGGAATTAGTGGCTCGGAATGGATCGGCTTTGATAACTTTATTCGATTTTTTAAAGATCCTAACTTTTTTAGAATTATTAAAAACACGTTTGTTCTTGGTTCTGTTAACTTGCTGTGGGCTTTTCCCGCCCCCATTATTCTGGCGTTGTTGATTAACGAAGTGATACATCCCAAAATGAAGAGGTTTATTCAAACTGCTACGTATTTACCTTACTTTATTTCGGTTGTTGTCATTGTGGGCATTATGAAATCCATTTTTAGTGGTAATGGTATTGTAAATGAATTGTTAGCAAATTTCGGTGTTAACCCGATCCAATTTTTTAACGAATCCGGTTACTTTAGAAGCTTGTATGTTGGCTCAGGTATTTGGCAGGAAATTGGTTATTCCAGCATACTCTACTTGGCGGCCATTACAGGAATTGACGCAGAAATGTATGAAGCGGCTAAGATGGATGGCTGTTCTAAGTTTAAACAGATTTTTCACATCACCCTGCCCAGCCTCCGCCCAACCATCATTACTTTGCTAATTTTATCCATTGGCGGTATTATCAGCGTTGGATTCGATAAAATTCTGTTAATGTATAGCCCTGCCACATATGATGTTGCCGATGTTATCTCTACGTATGTTTACCGTAAAGGTATAATCGACCAAGATTATGGATTTTCAAGTGCGATTGGGTTGTTTAACAGTTTGGTTGCCATTGTTTTTGTATTCGGAGCAAACTATTTCTCCAGAAAACTTCTAAAGGAAAGTTTATGGTGATGTCATGAAAAAAAATCCTTACAAAATCAAAGAACCAATGGGAGATCGGGTCTTTCTTTCCGTTGTGTACGTCATTTTGGCTATTGTTGTACTAGCTATGCTCTATCCCTTTGTATACGTTGTGTCTGTATCTATTAGCGATCCCGCAGAAGTCATTGCGGGGAAAGTTGCCTTTTTTCCAAAAGGTTTTGACCTAGGTGCATTCAAGACCATGATAAACCATCCTATTTTTTTTACGGCATATAAAAACACAATTGTGTATACTGCGCTTGGAACGTTTTTCACCTTATTTTTCACAGCTATAACAGCATATCCACTTTCCAAAGAAAAGTTTCAAATGCGTTCATTTCTCTCCAAGGTGTACCTGATAACCATGTTTTTTGGTGGCGGTATGATTCCAACCTATTTGGCTTATAAGTCCCTGCATATATTAGACACCATTTGGGTTATGGTTCTTCCGGGAGCGTTGTCCGCATGGAACATTATTCTCATGAGATCCTTCTTTAGGAATATACCGGAAAGCCTAAGTGAATCTGCTTACATTGATGGGGCGACTGATCCTCAAATATTAGTAAAAATCATTTTGCCACTCTCCAAGCCAATCCTGGCAACCATCGGCTTATTTACAGCTGTTGGCATTTGGAATGGATATTTCAATGCGTTGCTTTACTTAAATGACACCGAAAAGTATCCTTTGCAGATGATTTTAAGAAGTATTCTGGTAGCTGCAACCTTCAATCCAAGCGAAAAAGACGCTTATGCTCAATTAAATCACTCGGCAACGGAATCTTTAAAAATGGCATCCATTGTCATCACTACCCTTCCTATTATGTGTATTTATCCTTTTATACAAAAGTACTTTGTCAAGGGTCTTATGGTTGGCTCAATAAAAGGATAATTGATGAAATTTACCAATAAGGAGAGATTTATCATGAAAAGATTTTTGGTCTTATTTGTAGCTATCATGATGTTAGTTGCAGGGTGCAGCAAGCCAAGTGAATCTACCAAAAACACAGAGCCGCCACAGACATCAGACCCCAATGCCGCCGAACAAAAAATTAGCGAAAAACCAATTGAAGTTACTTGGTTTTTAATGGCCAATACCCCATACACTGGTGACGAAGAAATTTTTAAGACAATTCAAAAGTACACAAATATTAAAATCAAACCCATTAGCGTAGCCCGTGCAGACTATACACAAAAATTGAATACCATGTTAGCATCTGGATCACTACCGGATTTGATTACGTTATCAAGAGATAATGCAGACCGTTATGGTCCACAAGGAGCATTCTTAGATTTAACGCCTTATATGGAATCAGGTAAGCTTGATAATTACAAAGCAATGTTGGATAAATATCCACCTGCCATGGATCTGACTCGTTCGCCTAACGGCAAATTTTATGGCGCCCCAAGAATGTATGATGTGCCATATCGTGCCGATGAAGTTATGTTGGGAAGAACTGATATTTTCGCAAAAAACAATCTATCCACGAAGTTCGAAACGTTTGACGATTTATACAATACCTTAGTTCAACTGAAGAAACTTTACCCAGATTCTTACCCCTATTTTGTAAGATGGGGGACGTCTCACCTAATTGGCAACCAAGCTTACTATAGAGGAACGAGTAACACTTTCTATCTAGACGATGCTCAGCAAAAATATTTATTCGGTCCAGAAAGCCAAGCCTACAAGGAAACGTTGGTATACTTGAATAAATTGTATTCCGAAGGCTTATTAAATCCAAACTTTGCTACGATTACAGATGAAGAATGGAATGAACTCTTAGCTACTGGCAAAGGTCTTGTGACCTTTGACTACCCACAAGTTGGCGACGAGATTGTTCAACAAATGGGAAGCAAAATTCCACAGGGCTTTGAATTTACGGCTATGCTTCAACCTGCGTACAACAATAAAAGAGTTGGTACCGGTGTTTTAAGCGGCTATTTCCAAAGCTACAAAGTAATTTCAACCCAATCTAAATACAAAGATGAATTGGTTAATTTTCTGAATTGGTTGTACAGCCCGCAAGGTATCGATGCCATGCAATTTGGTATCGAAGGCGAATCTTATCAAAAGAATTCCGATGGTACTGTGAAATTTTTAAAGGATTTTCAAACTCCTGCTACACCAAATGGTGCCATCAAGAATACGGGGCTAAACGACCAAAGTCTTTTCGCTGTTGTAAATCAATCTGCTATTAATACGTTTGAGTTAAATGGTGCTGCCATGAAAAAATCGGTAGCATTTTTGGAAGAAAACCACGCCTTTGGCAAGGCAGTCTTTGATGCAAAATTTAGCGATACGAATGCGAAAAAAGAATATACCGACCTCAAAACGGCTATTGATACCTATGTAGAGGAAGCTTCGGTAAACGTGATTATCGGTAAACAAAGCATTGATAAATGGGATTCGGAAGTTATTCCACAGGTTAAAAAACTTGGATCTGACCGAGCTCTGGAACTAATCAATAAAGCCTATGACGAGACTTTTAAGAAATAATGGATAAAACTTGAGTTGAACGAAGGAGCGTGATGTTATCACGCTCCTTAATTTGAATAGGGAGAAATTATGTATAGTAAACGGACTATTCAGGACTATCCGGAACCACCTCATATTAAACCTGGAGATTCCTACGTTATCCGAATTAGTTGGCATCCTATCACGGGATTTTGATACAGAGGTGGTTTCCATCCAAGAATCCATGGATGAAGCTGCCATTCGCCTGCAAGGGTATGGAACTGCGTCCATAGAGGAGCAATGATTATGAATAATTAAGGAGGTGTCGAATTGCCGACATTAAAGGATATCGCCGAGCGGGTCGGGGTATCGATTTCCACTGTATCGCGTGCGATCAGCAATGATGTGACTCGCCCAGTAAGCAAAGAGACGAAGCGCAAGGTGTTAGAAGTAGCGAGTGAGATTCGCTACGATATAAAGGAAGAGCAGACACCGCAGGCGAAGAACTTACAACATCATCCGTCAGAGAAATCGATAGGATGCATTATGCCGCAGTCATTCTTTGATTTTCATCCGTATTTTACGTCCGTTATGTCCGGCTTCCGCAAGAAGATGCACGAGCTCGGGCACACTCCTGCGTTCTTCATGTCGATGGAGGAGGTCGGGAGCCCCGAATACCTGCGCTCTTTGATCCGGGAAACGGGAGTGAAAGGCATACTTGCAATCGCCTGGTACAATAAGGAGCAGTTCGAGGTCTTGCAGGAAGAAGGCGTGCGTGTGGTCGGCGTCAGCCTGAACTACGACAGCTTGTCCGTACCCGTTGTCGACTGCGACCGCATATCGGCCGCCCGTGCTGCCGTCAGGCATCTGATTGCGCAGGGACATACGAAAATCGGATACATTGGGGGACCAACGTTCTCTAAAGAATTGGAAGGGGATGAGCGATTTTTAGGCTACAAGTATGGCATGCTCGAAGCGGGATTCGGGTTGAATCGGAGCTGGATAATAAATACCAATTGGAAAGTTGATATGAGCTACAGTTTAATGTCGGACATGCTCGTACGGTTGAAGGAGGATGAGAGGCCGACGGCAATGTTTTGCGCAAGCGACGTACTGGCGATTCCAGCACTTCGCGCCACCTCAGAGAAAGGCTATCGCATTCCTCAGGACATCGCGTTCGTCGGCATGGATGATATCGAATTCGCGCAGTATACGTCGCCTCCCCTCACGAGCGTACAAGTGCCGAAAACGCAAATCGGCGAAGTAGCTGCCAAAACGCTGGTTGATTACCTTGAAGGTCACTATTCGCTGCCGCTCAAAGTGCTACTGCCGTTCGAGCTCGTGCTGCGGGAATCGTCGTCCTTCATAAAGATGGAATGCTGAACGACATTCTTATCAATGTGATAGAAACGGCTTATAGTATGAAAAAACTTACCTCTAAACGCAGTTCAACCCAGTTGGGTGGACTGCTTTAGAGTTTTTTTGTGTAAACAGGGTATATTCCAAAATACTGCTCCAGCCAAGTGGACGTATAAAGAAGAGGTGGTATGACATGCAGGCATTTGTTAGTAATGTGGATATATTTTGCAAGCTATCTTGAGGATAATAGTCTCAGGTTAATTATTACATTTTTGTATCTTTTATTGGTGTATATCGGTATGCGTCTAGACAGGAAAGATAAAGAGGATAGACCCCACGAGTAGGAGTTGATTTGCTTTTGAGAGGCTATTTTCTTGATGAAAAGCTCATGAATAGTGCATTGTATAATATGGTAGTGCAGAAAATATATAGATAAAAATTAAAAATATTGAATTTGTGAAAAGGTTGACATCGATTACTCGGTATATTAAAGTATAAATAGTTACAAAATATTAACCAATTGCCGAATTTCGTTTTTGAAAACGGGGGAACCATCCCGGGTGAATTATTCTTGTAAGCAAGAGAATATAGGGAACCTTTAACCGAACCCTCAGCTAACTCCGTAGGCATCGAAGGGAGAACAAGGCTCTGAAGAAACTCATCTTATCTTTATTAGGAGCTGCAGTCGTATTCACTGCCGCTGCACCAAGTACATTTGCAAGTGAGGTTAAGCTAGAAAGTGAAGTGAACCACGTACTGGGGACACCATATTTATGGGGCGGTACCACTGTTGCAGGGTTTGATTGTACCGGATTTATCTTGTATGTATTAAAAAAGTTTGATGTGACTGACCTACCGCGCACATCCCAGTCACAGGCTAAAGTAGGGACACCGATAGCTAAAAAGAACCTACGAACGGGAGATTTAGTGTTTTTTAATACCTTAGGTACGGGTATCTCCCATGCAGGAATTTACATAGGTGACAATCAATTCGCTCACTCCTCTAGCAGTAAGGGAGTAAAAATAAGCAAGTTGACGGAAACGTACTACCAAGATCGTTATGTTACAGCTCGGCGTGTAGTAGATGAAAAGAGTTATCATGAAATGGTGAATTAGTGTATGCATGAAAAAGGATAAGCCCGATCTATACCCCATAGAGTAGACACCTAAAAAAGGTCTACTCTATGGGGTACTTTTCTATATACTTAAGGAAATAAAAATTCGGCAGTAGCGGCTTTGGATGAAATCGAGAGGGAATGGAGTAATAAATATGCCTATGCGGTTCACTCCTGGAGAGCAAACTGGATCGAATATAGACACAAGGGAACGATTGATCTGCCCCCGCCTACTGACAAATACACCAGAAATAAAAGTGGTCAGCCAAGAAACTGGCTGACCTCATAATATGAATGAGTACGATAGTTCAATTCTTCGATCGCACGTGGCACTAAATAGGCAAAACGGCGCGTAGTCGCTCCTTACCCTTGGCCGAATGTAAGTTCCTTCACTTTGTTTTTATCCAATCGTTTGATTACTTCGGTGATCAGCTTCACGGCATTTTCGAAATCCTCGCGGTGGAGAATCGCCGCATGTGTGTGAATATCGCGTTGCAATCGAAATCGCAAGCGACGGTACGCCGCCGGCTGTCACGTGAATGGCGCCCGCGTCGGTGCCGCCTCCTGCGACATAGTCGAATTGATAAGGAATGCCGAGCTCATCCGCTGTGTCGGTAACGAAGTTGCGCAGACGGCGATGCGAGATCATCGATCCGTCAAAAATGAGAATTTGCGGACCTTTGCCCATTTTGGCCAAGGCGTCCTTCTCGCTCACACCGGGCGTATCGCCGGCGATCCCTACGTCAACCGAGAAACCGATATCGGGTTGAATGACATTTGCGGCCGTTTTCGCTCCTCGTAAGCCGACTTCCTCTTGAACGGTGCCGACGCCGTAAACGGTATTCGGATGCTTGACGTCATTCAATTGCTTCAGCACATCGATCGCTATGGCACAGCCGATGCGGTTATCCCATGCTTTGGCCATCAGCATTTTTTCATTCTTCATCACGGTAAATTCGCAAACCGGTACGACGGAGTCGCCCGGGCGAACGCCGAACTCCGTAGCTTGCTCTTTGCTTTCCGCGCCGATATCGATGAACATCTCTTTTTTGTCAACTGGATTATTGCGGGCTTCCGGCGATAAAATATGCGGCGGTTTCGAGCCGATCACACCGGGAATGTTCCCCTTGCGAGTCATGACGGTCACCCGCTGTGCTTGCATCACTTGCTCCCACCAGCCGCCGAGCGCTTGAAAGTATAGGAAGCCTTTGTCGTCGATCCGCGTCACCATGAAACCGATTTCATCCAAATGTCCGGCTACCATAATTTTAGGGCCGTCCGAGGCCGTGCCCGTTTTTTTGGCGATTAAGCTGCCGAGATGATCAACCGTAACTTCGTCAGCGTAAGGGGCAATGTGCTCCCGCATAACGTCGCGCACTTCGTCTTCGTGACCGGGTACGCCGTTGGCGTCGGTTAGGGCTTTTAACATTTGCAAGGTAGAGTCCAAGGATATTCCTCCTCCATTATGATTGACTATCAATCTATTATATATGACTAAACAGATCAAGTCATTAACTGGAAAGTGATCGCCTTATTCGCTGCACACAGGCCCAATTTTGCTGTCTTGCCTCGGTACGGTTTCGAAGAGTTCGCCTTTATGGGGTACAGAAAAAGCAGATGACTACGTGAGATTGAAAATGGGGAGGAGTATGGGGACTGACCAATACAATATAATTCTTCAAAATTTTATATAAGAATTGAGATGGAAAGGGAGCATTCTTTTAAGCCTTGGTGGAGGAATGCTTTTTTTTTGATTAGAAAAGAGCATTCCCTTATAACAACAATAATATGTCATATTTCATTAAAGATTTATTGTAAAACGATAAATTGTGTGTTAAAGTCTAATTAATTTTAATAATAAGTGAGGGACTTTTATGGAACGAGGAACAACACTCTTTTTAAAGATAGCTGTTATTCTTATTGGAATACCAGTTCTAGCTTTGTGCATATTTTTGGTGCCAGAGATAGCGAATTTTGCGGCAGAATTGTATCCAGATCATTCTTATTTGAAATATCTCGTATTCATCGATTTGTATGCAACGGCGATACCTTTTTACTTTGCTCTGTATCAAGCATTTTTACTATTAGGCTATATTGACAAGAACAAAGCTTTCTCGGAATTATCCGTACGAGTTCTAAAGAATATCAAATACTGTGCAATCTCAATCAGTATCTTGTATGTGTTAGGCATGCCACTCTTCTATCTTATCGTGGAGAAAGACGATGCCCCAGGTATCATAGTTATCGGAATGGTCATGATTTTTTCCTCCATTGTGATTGCCGTTTTTGCTGCTGTTCTCCAAAAGCTTTTAAAAGAGGCTATTGATATAAAATCAGAAAATGATTTGACGGTCTGAGGTGAGGAATATGGCGATTATAATCAATATTGATGTGATGTTGGCTAAAAGAAGAATGAGCGTAACAGAACTTTCGGAGAGGGTTGGAATAACAATGGCTAACCTCTCTATATTGAAAAATGGAAAAGCAAAAGCAATTAGGCTTTCCACTTTAGAGGCAATTTGCAAAGCATTAGAGTGCCAACCTGGAGACATTTTAGAATACAAAAGTGACGAAGACAGTCAAGGATCATAACGTTTGGATAAGAAACATCGCGAAGGAAAGCAGGAACGAATTTTACATTTATTAGGGGAGGTATATCATGGACAACCTGATTATTAAAAATATTGCTAACCCCCATGAGCTGGAGAGAATATTTAGAAAAGAACCCGAAGTTTTTAAAAATTCATTCTCACATGCCTGGGAACAAAACCCTGATTCGCAGGTTCTTGCCGTTTGGAATGAAAGATTGCATTTCAAGGAGACCGCAAATACAGAAAAAGCTTCTTTGCTTCAAAAGAATTTCTTATCCATGGGCATTTTAGCAATTCTTGCTGGGATAAGTACCAGGATCATTTTTCATTTTGTCGAACAGCAAGCGATAGCCCCTATCAACCTTATTTTTGGTATACTTCCTTTTATTGCAGCCTATTTTGTATATAATCGTACCCCCAAAAAAAATGTTCTTTACACCCTTGCATCGTTATTCCTAATCTCCGGATTTTACATTAATATGCTGCCACTAGAGCATAAAGACAGTATTATCTTGGCTTATCTACACCTTCCCATTTTCTTATGGGTAGTATTAGGGCTTGCATTTACAGGAAATGAATATCGAAATGGCAGCACTAGATTAGCCTATCTTAAATTTAATGGGGAATGTGGCATATTCTACGCCAGCATGGCAATCAGCGGAATGCTGCTAACAGCATTAACCATGCAGTTATTTAGATTTGTCGGCATGGATATATCTCAATTTTATTTTAAAAATGTCGTTTTATTTGGTGCTGCTGCTCTCGCTATTGTTACTGCATACCTGGTATCAAGGAACCTTAAACTTTCAAAAAATATTGCACCCTATATAGCCAAAATTTTTAGTCCTCTTGTACTAATCACATTGTTGGTCTATCTTGTAACGGTGATTTGGGTCGGAAAAAATCCATTCTTGGATCGCAATTTCCTCATATCCTTTAACGGAATACTCATTAGTGTATTGGCCGTCACCATATTCTCCATTACCGAAAGCGGCATAGACGAGAAAAGAAGCATTTCTGATTATATAAATTTTACCCTTATTTTTCTTGCTCTTATCGTTGACAGTGTAGCTTTATCAGCAATAGTGTTCAGGCTTTCTTCATATGGGATTACGCCCAACAGACTTGTGGTTTTAGGTGTAAACATACTTATCTGGGCCAATCTAATTTGGATTATGCTCTCCTATATGCGTTTTCTACGAAACAAAACCGGGCCTTCAACCATCCAAGATGCCGTTACTAAGTATTTGCCGGTCTATGGACTTTGGGCAGCTTTTGTTACATTTACTTTTCCTTTAATTTTCGATTAGAAAAGCTGATGCATGGATGGTTAACGGAGACGATAGTGCAATTACGGCTGCTACGAGGAATATGTCGTGCAAGAGGCTAATTGGTTTACAAGGTCGACAAATGCGAGGTTGTTATGATACTTATAGCGATTGCTTATGGGTCACTTCGGAAGTTGTTCCCTAGTTCATTGTTAAGCTAAAGGGGAAGGATAGCTCAATAAAGACATTTGAAGGCAGTAGGCTACTTGTGATTTGCTGCCTTTTCTCAACTATCATGAAAGAACGGGTCAACTTTCATGCTCTGTGGTGCATTGTAGAGGATGCATGAGGGATGGGCAGTTTTGTTGAACAAGTAAATTTAACATTTTAATGTAAGAGCATTTCTTTGTAATGAGAAATGCTTTTTATTTTTTTGCTTAAAATAAAAAGGATATTCCATAAATAATATAATAAAAAACGATACAAATTTATTGTAAAACAATAAATTATATGTTAAATTCATTTTATTAAATTAGCGAGGTGCTCTTTATGAAACGGGGAACAACACTCTTTTTGAAGATGGCTGATATTCTTATTGGAATCCCAGTTCTTGCATTGTGCATATTTTTGGTGCCTAAGATCGGGAATTTTGCTGGAGAATTGTATCCAGATATTGCTTATATGAAATCTCTCGTTTTAATCGATATGTACGCGGCAGCGATACCTTTTTACTTTGCTCTGTATCAAGCTTTTAAACTTTTAAGCTATATTGATAAGAACCAAGCGTTCTCGGAATTATCCGTAAAGGCTTTAAAGAATATAAAATACTGTGCCATCACAATCAGTACCTTGTACCTGCTAGGTATGCCACTCTACTATCTCATGGCAAAGAGAGTTGACCCTCCAAGTTTCATACCAATCGGATTGACCATTATTTTCGCCTCTATGGTGATCGCCGTTTTTGCTGCTGTTCTCCAAAAACTTTTACAAGAAGCTATTAATATAAAATCAGAAAATGATTTAACGATCTGAGGTGAATATCATGGCGATTATCATCAATGTTGATGTGATGTTAGCAAGAAGGAAAATGAGCGTAACAGAACTTTCGGAGAGGGTTGGAATTACTATGGCGAATCTTTCCATTCTGAAAAACGGGAAAGCAAAAGCGGTTCGTTTTTCAACATTAGAAGCGATATGTAGGACTTTGGATTGTCAGCCGGGTGATATTTTGGAGTACAAAAGCGACGAAGACACTCAATAAAAACAGACAACAAATTTATTAGCTTTGTTCATAATTTCAGGTTGTTCAAACAATCCAAAATCAGATTATGATAAAAGTTGCATTTATACTGTTACGATAGAAGATAATATATATGGTTTTACTGGAGTACAAGTACCTAAGCAGAAGGCTATTGGCATATAAGTGGGGAAGTGTGTATTCTCAGCAGATTGTTATAACCAGGCTGCCGCTAGGTCGGCAGCCTGCAGTTCACTAAACCCCTCGTTCTTAACTATCGATAATCTTATCTAACGAGGTTTGTGCATCTCGGTTTGCCACTTTAGCAATTTCACGATCCGTTTTACTTCCTCCTTGGATGGTATCCGTTGCATTTGCCTGCTAGTTCAATTGCTCTTCAACTTGTCCTATCCCATGCGCCCCTTGATGATTCCGGCTTGTAGGCATAATTATCACCTCCGTTAACATTTTTGAAAATTCCCAAACTTATTTTTTTGCAGCTTTACTTCGAATTATTTTGTATTCTAGATCTTCCTTGATCGTTCGGGTCGTTTGATCGTGATGGGCTATGCTTTGGTTTGTTTTTTTTGGGGTTGGTTTTAGTGCTCATTTTATAGTTCGCCTCCTCTGTAATCCATAAAGAGTAACTTTCCAAACCGTTATCTTTATTAGAATATTAGGTGCTAAACTAACGTGTAATTTACGCTTTAAAGTTTGATCGAATTGATGAAGGGGGAGGTAATTTCTTTATATGAACTAGTATCCTCGCACGCAATAGCTTTTAATTTGGCTTCTTAAGAATACTTGGTCATAATAAAAAAACAGCACCTCTAATTGTTATGTGTATCTAACAATTGGAGGTACAGTTCACCCATCGCTCTTTTTTATATTTGTTTCAATTGTTTGAGTATGGTTATCCAGATTCTCAAACCTGTCACCCATAGCGTCAAAGCAGACCCAAAACCGATAAAAGTAGACGTCGCAATCAGAGATACATTGCCAAGAGTGGCGTTCATTGGTAAAAAGAAAGTGATGATGCCTAGAATACAGAGCACTACACCTGTACCATAATAAAAATTTTCTCGAAACAATTGAGCTAAAGGAAAAAAATGAATACCAACAATGATAGCCATGATAGGGAAAAAGACTTCAAAATGATTGGTTATGTTACAAATTATACTTGCAATAAAGATCGCAAGACCTTCTAGACCAAAGATCAAACCAAATTTTCGATTTATTTTTTTCCAATGTTCCCTCTCGTTCGGTGTAACAGCATTGTTCATGTTACGAGCTTTACCAAATAGCGAAATGGCTCCGATCAGTAAGGTTAATGTCACAATACCCGAAAGAACAAGTAACCATGGAGCTCCAAGTTCATGTGAACCAATAATACCAATGGAAGCCCAAAGCATTCCAAAAAAAGTCATGAACATTACGCCATTTGCAGCTCCAAAGACAGCAGCCTTCGGTAATTTTACTAAATCACTCATATTAAGCAGACTCCTATAATCCAAATTTTTTATGTACTCTTATAAAATCATAATTTACCTTTTTTGACTATATTTTCTAACTTAGGTTATGACCTAGAAGTGGAGGGGTTATTATGAATAAAAGTAATTCACTTATTATAGTATGGAACGTACAACTCTCGCAGTGCAGTTGACCACGATGAAACGTATATATAAAAAAATAGGTCATGTTTTCAAGGAGGTAAAACATGGATTACACTTCACCGAAAGAAGCGATGTTAAAGGTGAAACGGTGGCCTAAAGATACCATAACGGCGGGTCGTCGTCATACCGTTGGGCTTAAATCGGACGGAACGGTGACGGCTGTGGGTGATAATAAATATGGCCAATGTGATGTAAGCGGCTGGCGCGATATTGTGGCGGTCGCGGCTGGTAATGTTCATATGGCGACGAACACGGGGAATGCTCATACAATTGGTCTTAAATCTGACAGTACTGTGACGGCTGTGGGTTGGAATAAGTATGACCAATGCGATGTAAACGACTGGCGCGATATTGTAGCGGTTGCGGCGGGTTGGCGTCGTACCATTGGGCTTAAATCGGATGGCACGGTGGTAGCAGTGGGCCGAAATAATGAAGGTGAATGCAATGTAAGCAGCTGGCATGATATTGTGGAAGTCGCGGCGGGTTATCTTCACACAATCGGTCTTAAATCAGACGGTACGGTAACGGCTGTGGGTTTGAATAAACATGGCCAATGCGATGTAAGCAGCTGGCGCAGTATTATGGCGATAGCGGTGGGTAGTAATCATACCATCAGCCTTAAATCGGACGGTACGGTGGTTGCTGTGGGTGATAATGAATATGGCCAATGCGATGTAAGCGGCTGGCGCGGCATCCGATTACCCGGAAATTAGTATTCAATATTAATGAAAAAATACACAACAACTTAGGAGATGAGAGCTCAATAAACAACACCACGAAGCTGCCGCAGATCGTTCGATAGCTTCGTTGCGTTAACGAGGAACGATCGTTCAATTAAGACATGAAGGCAGCCGGCCAGAATACGGTTGCTTTCTGCGTTATGTTTCCGGAAGCTCTAGTTGTCCTAACGATGCGGTGGTAGAAATGATTCATCAAGAATCCAATACTCAATTAGCGAATCAAGGTTAAATTGATAGTTTAATATTTATACATTGCCGAACTGTGACAAAAACATACCTATTCAACAATCGCTTCTAGAGCTTCTGTGGCAATGGTCTTGGATGCCTCGTTACCTTGCTCTGAACTCTCCGCAATGGTGTGAAGCGCTATCTTGGCGATCTCCATCTGTGCGGTCAAACGGTCAACCATTTTGGCAAGATCGATGGTAAAGTCGTCTGTTAACTCGCCATTGCCTATTAAGACGACCGCAGTAAATTCGAATCTATTCTTCATTTTTATTTATCTCCTTCAGCTTGATTTCATTGCCGACGTAATCGGCCCCAATAGACGTAGGCTGGAATCCGATGCAATTCCCGTTGGGCCCATATTAAAATCATATGCTACCAAACGCTACTTTGTAAATGATTTCCTTTTCCCCATCCTCACGGACGCGGAATCTTACGTTATCCTAACGGGGGGACTATAGCTTAAAAAATAACGAAAACTTGGCTGCCGGCTTAGATCGGAGCTGCGTTTCGCTAACGGACAGTTTTGTGAAGGAGACGAGTTTAATGCTATATATATTTAGCGGGTTGCCAGGCACCGGGAAGTCCACGTTATCGTCAGCTTTGGCTAGAGAGTTACAGGCCGCGTATCTCCGGGTTGATGTCGTCGAGCAGGCTATGCGGGATGCTGGAACGTGGGTCGATGGACCTGCGGGTTACATCGTGTGTTATGCGATTGCATCGCAGAACCTCCAGTTGGGCCTCGATGTGATAGCAGATACAGTCAATCCCATCCAAGTAACGCGCCAAGCTTGGCGCAACGTAGCGGAATCTATTGAAACTCCGTTTGTGGAAATCGAAGTGGTCTGCTCTGACGATCGTGAACACAGGCATCGCATCGAAACACGTGTAGCCGATATTCCCGGCCTTGATCTACCCACGTGGGAGAAGGTCATGAACCGACAGTACGATGCTTGGGACCGAGATCACATCGTCATCGACACAGCTCATCAAACTGTGGCCGATAGCTTGACGACGTTATGTGAACAGTTGGGTCGGGAGCGTAGAAAATTTAGTTGTTTATACTAACGGAGAACGCTAGTTTAATAGATTAAAAACTTTCATAAGAAGTAAAACTAGATTTAATAGCTCATATGGGAGGTATTATTTATGATTTTAAGTGAGTTATGGCAACTGTATGAAGCTAATAAACGTATCCAAGGCTTTAGTCCGAGTACATTGAATATAAAAAGCGAGAATAAAAAAAGACATTCTAGCTCTGCTAATGGGGATACATAAATTCAATAAGAATTCTGGAGGCAGCCGGCATTTTGTGTTGGATGCCTTTCTTAGTTAATGGTCAGAGTACGTTAACAAAAAAATAAAACCGGACCATTCGTTCTATGTCCTTACAACCAATGTGGGAGATCAATTTCTGTTTGCCATTTACTCGGATGTTAACGCAACTATATTTTCAATTATCCATCTGTAACCATGATCATACCGACGAATTGTGGGGTGTCAGATACATGAAAAAAGTGTTACCGATTGTTTTGTTTATATGTATGATCGTTAGTGTTAGTGTACTCAGCCCTAACAAGGTTTTCGCATGTAGTTGCGGCGAACCCAGCGTCCAAGAAAGATACAAGCAATCTAGCGTCGTGTTGACTGGAACTTTAGTCAGTAAAGATAAAGAAGGCGGAAATATTTTTAGTGTAGATAAGGTCTGGAAGGGAAACCTTGAAGATGGTTATGTGCACAGTGGCTTCTATGGGGTGTGTGGGACTGAATTTGATGTCGGAAAAAAATATTTAATTTTTACATATAATCATAAAGGCAAAGAATTAACCAGTCTTTGCAGTGGTAATAAACTGATTACTGAGGCAAGCAAAGATATTGAAGCCCTAAACCAATTAACCAATCCCGAATGGGGAAATAAATATTTTCTGATATTTTCATTTTTAATCGTAGCAGCAATCTTAATAATAATATGGAGGGTTAAATTGAGGTTCAAAAATAATTAAGATACATCTTTTATATCGGAGGGATACCGTTGGAATCAAGAAAGTATAGTTTGCTCTTATTTGATTTAGACGATACTCTACTTCATTCTTCTTGGTTTGAAAATGGTATTATTCAGACTCTAGGATTGCATCCTCTCTCAGTTACACTGGAAAAGAATAAATTCATTGAGCATATGTTACATGTCCCACAGTCTTTATTGGACATGTTTAAAGAAGGAGAATTAACAACAAGAGAATTTACAAGGGCAAGATGGAGGTCTGCTTTTTCACATTTTGATGTTTCTCCCAAAACGGAATTAATAGATGAGATGTTAATAAGTTTATTCACTGAACTACGAAAGCGATATAAGCTTGGGATCGTTACAAATGGGATATACGATCCTAAATAGAAACAAGGAGCAGGATGCCGCGGCAGCTGCTCCTTATTGTATTATGCTATTGGGCAGATATGTTGATAAGCGAAGGATATGGTATCTTGAGAAGGGAATGATTGTATGGCGTGGGCTTCAATTAGAACGTTTCTGAATATCCCGGAAAACCTTACTGGAAAGAATGTTAATATTGCGGTTATAGATAGTAGGTTTGCAAATCATCCAGATATATCGTCAAATCAGCAACGTGATACATACATTGTAAAAATTTCAGACCCTCTTACACAGCCTGTTTTAATGCTATCAAATGAAGGACCTTGGAATAAAGGATTGCACGGGCTTTCGGGCTCTGCCGCCGCAGCCGGATCCGGGCAACTTTCCAATGGTTATTATTCGGGTGCAGCACCAGCGGCTAATCTCTACTTGCTGGAGACAGGTCCATTCTATACTCCTGATGAAGTTGAAGAAAAGGTTGGCATGGCTCTGGAATGGCTAAGAGAAAATTGGCGTACATATAAAATCCGTGGTGTTGTATTGACAGTCGCAGCAACACGAGATACAGGATTACTACCTTGGCAAGCAGACCCTGTTCGTATTTTATGCGAGGAATTAGTTGACGATGGGCTATTGGTTGTTTCATCATCCGGAAATACGAAAGAGTTAACCTGTAATGGTCCGTCAGCATCTCCCTCTGTACTGTCTGTTGGTGGTGTCATTGTTCCAATTGATGCAGATTTTCATCATGCACAAGCTTATCATGGGTGCAGAGGAAATACTTTTGAGAATAAATGGGTGCCAGAGATCCTTGCTCCTGCGGAAAACGTTGTTTTGCCAACGCCTTTTCAGTCAGAAGAAGAACGGCTGAATCATTTCACAGCTCCTTACGATGGCTTACCTGCTGATTATGCGAGAACGGAAGGAACATCTTTCTCAGGCCCGATCATACTGGGTGCCGCTGCATGTATCTGGGAGGCTAAGCCGTCATGGTCCGCGTTTCAAGTAAAACTAGCCCTCCTTAGGTGCAGTAGAATTTCTCCACATGTATGGAACGAGCTGCGGTCCGGGCTAGTAGATGTTTCTGCTGCAGTGAGCTTTTCGTTCGAAAATGAATTACTGCCCGCTACCACGCCATATTTACTATGGAAGAGCTGGAAAAGAAGAGAGGATACAGAACGGTTATCCGCAGTAATGAGTCAGGATGATGAGGAAGCTCTTACAGCGTTATTATCTTATTTTTCCGAGACTCTTCCGTTGGAAATGTCTCATCATGCTCACACATTACTACAACACTCTTCATATAAAATTCGTGCTGCGTCAATTATTCTTTTGTCTTACAACCCTGAGTTTGTAACAAATGATGACTTACGACAATTATTTAAAGATAACAACAGATATGTGCGAATGGGAGCTCTACATGCATTCAGCAGGTGTCCGGACTTGTGGGAAGAATTGATTGAGGATCTTGCTTGTCTTTTTTCTGATGTTGATTTAAATATCCAATATTTTTCAATGAATCTTGCAGCGAGAGTGAAAAATCCTTTCTTTGTAAAACCTCTCATTTCAGGGTTGAAGAATGATGCGTTAAATCAAAGAGTCTCTATCTTTGGTCAACGATGCAATACGCTTGAACAGATTACCGGTATGAATTTCGACTCGGAGCCTGAGTGGCGAGAAGGTCAGTGCTGGTATTCGGAAAGAAGTACCGAGACAAGACTCGGTATTGCTCAAAAGTGGATAGAGTGGCAAAAAAGCAATTTAATAAGCTAACTGGTAGGATAGTTTAATTTTGGATTAGAATGGGCCAAGTTCGGTGGAACAGCTCCAAGCGGGCTTTTGTTTTTTGCTTCAAGCCCCTGTGCCGTCATATATGTAAAGTTAAGTAAAGGTATTCATTGCCTATAACCCAGCAATTTCCCAATGTTATGATATTTTCATATCAGATGCGCAGCTGATGTTATTACAATGTGAAAATGGAAGGGACGATCAAATGATGGGTAAAGATAATATCATTAAAGCGATGCTCTCTGAAAAGGTAAGTATGACACCTAATGGATTTGTTGCAGATCATTTAAGCCTACAACAGTTTGCAGATAGCTACGAATTGTTTTTTGACAAGATTCTTGAGATCAGTTCATCAGATATAGCGGGAGTTGAAGGCTATGGTGAATTTAATGATGATTGTAAAACAGAATATAGGACCTGCAGGGAATTTTTGATCGATACATTTGCAGATGATCATGAGGGGTATTGGTTTAATTGGAGGGAAATGTTCGAAACAACGGTGTTAGAACGTGATTTCTTTGAGAAATACTTTAAGGAAATGGAGGGTAGAACGCGTTATTGTGAAGGAAATCGTTATTTGGTTTATAATAATACGTTTTTCGAGAATATGATTACCGATGGGAAGACGATTGTCGGTTTCCCTGACTGGAGTAGATCCGGCATTTGCGATTTCCTATTGGATTTTGCCATTATGGACTTAAATAAGCCTTACTTGAACATACCAGAACTGTTAGCTGAGTATTGTAAGAAAAGGGATATCGTCATACCGGATTTTAAAGAAAGATACTTATGTATGGCTTATTATAAAGGGATCGATACCTTGCGTTGGCATGCATCGATTGATGACACGGAATCCTGCATGTCCATCATGAAATCGATCAGTGAATTGAAAGATCGACTATACGCCTTATAGATGGTGATGATATGAAATATGAAAATGCTGGCGATGTGATACCAGAGGAGCTATTGAAAGAAATCCAGAAATACGCGGCAGGCAAACTTCTTTATATTCCTACTGGTGAAGAAAAAAAGGCTTGGGGTGAGACGTCCGGTTACCGAGATCAACTCCAGAAACGCAACCTCATGATTCGCAATAAGTATGCTCATGGCGTTACGGTTTCGGAACTTGCGGACGAATACTTTTTATCCTTGGATTCCGTAAAAAAAATCATCTATTCGAAGAAGAACAATAGACATTTATCATATGCCCCGACTTTGGAGTCAGCTGTACAGTATGCGAATGACGGGATGTTGGAAGAATGGATTCAATGCTATCTGCTGCTAACCCGAAAAGTTATTCCCATTCTACATGATTTCGTGAAGGAAGATCATCTATATATCGGAGTCGTAAAGTTTCCACTGCGTCTCATTCAGCGTGATGAAATAGAGACCGAGGAAAACCATGAAGCTGAAGATGATGACCATGCAGCCGCTCCGCCACCGCTTCTTGTTCAGTACGAAGAAGGCAAATTTCATTGCATCGTTCAGAAGAAGTTATTAAACGTATTAAAACAACGTAAAGTAAATGCTTACCCGACCATAATCGTTATGAAAGGAAATGACGATTATAGAAGGTTTATGAAATACTACGGAACCATATTCTTTTTTGTTAATAATGTATGATTTTGATAATAGAGATAGTAATTCCACTATAAAGTCACGACGGCAGCCGGTCGGCACGATCGGTTGCTTTTGTTGAACGAACGGGCAGTTATCTTCAACAACCTTGAGTACTTGTAGGTTCCTATCCTACTGGATGTGAATTGGAATATTATAGTATAATTATTAAAGCATTTATCAAAAGGGGGAGTTGGTTGTGCGAGTTGTCAAATTTGATTATCCTGTGAATGAAATACCCTATAAAGAAATAGGGGAACGTAAATTAAAATTCTATATATTAGAGCCTGAATCCCGCAAAAAGGACAGAACAGCTATTTTATTCTTCGTTGGTGGTAGTTTTGGAAAGGGGCCACGAACGCCAGCAGATTTTCAACATCAAGCAAAGTATTTCTCTTCAAAGGGTATAGTTTCAATCTGTGTTGACTATAGGACAGGTCATGATGAAGGTTTTTCTCCAGTTCAAGCAATTTGTGACGTTAAATCCGCTGTTCGGTGGTTGAGGGGGAATTCCGATGACTTGGGAGTAGACCCCAATAAAATCGTTGTGTGTGGTTCATCTGCGGGTGGATACATTGCTGTGTCCTCAATTATGTTTGAGAATGTAAACGATGACAGTGATAATCAAAGTACAAACTATATTCCAAATGCGTTAGTCGTTTTCGGTGCTGGAATGGATGGTGTTGATATCATGAGGAGACGTTACCCGGAACTGCTTGAAAAGGCAATGGACCTGTCACCTCTTCACAATATTAAAAAGTGCTTACCTACAACCTTATGGCTATGCGGAACAGCCGATGAACTATATGAGCAAAATAAAAACTTCGTTAATCTCATGATAAATGAAGGTAATGACATGACGTTTGTTACATATGAAGGCATGGAGCATGGTATCCCCAACTATGGAAGCCACCCAAATAAGTCATATTATGATACCACTCTTAAAATTGATGATTTTTTGAAAACGATAGGATTTGTTTAGTCCATATTACTTAACTTACAGAACACGAGAGATAGGGGGCTTGCTTGGAGGCAGCTCCTTCTTGCTTTGTTGAAGTTAACGTAATAATGATCTCTGGACCGAAGATATTGTTGCTACATTCATCCTCCATCTCATCCCTCAGCAGAAGGAAATAGTCCTCGATCTGATCAAAGAGTTCCGCCGAAAGTACTTCGTACATGCTTCTGGAAATGAAAATTGACCCCTCGAAAGGGGTCTTGTTACAGATGAGAGATTCGGTTAGACCATTTTCAACCATCTCGAAATCAAGGTAGGATTCAAGTGGGTGAAGAGCAATAAGTGAAGGATGGCATAAAAAATGATGACCCCCGTCGATTTCAGAGGTCATCTCTTTATTTATGCAGTGTATTATTTCTGAATGAGAACCAGCGTATTGACTTTGATCTTATCGTACAGCCAACGGATATCTTTGTTATGCATCCGGATACAGCCTGCGGATACATATTTGCCAATGGAGGATTCATTGTTGTTGCCATGGATGCCATACGCATACGACGTGTGCCCGTTTTTCTTCACTTCCAAGCCTAGCCAGCGGTCTCCGAGGGGATTCTTCGGATCACCGCCTTTGATTTTATCTTTGTAGTAAGGCCTGTTTTTGATTTTCTCTTGAATTGGGAAGAGTCCTTCAGGCGTGTACGATGACTTCTTGCCTGTTGCTACAGAGAAGGATTTGATGGCTTTCCCCTTTTCGAAGTACGTCAACTTGTTCGTCGACTTATCAATGACTATGAATTGGGTGTATTCCGCATACTTGCTGTTCAGCTTGGCGGCTTCCGCATGACTAGACGCAGGAAAAAAGATGATCCACAGCAAGGTAAAAAGAATACCGGTAACGAACAACTTCTTCAACCAAGTTCACCTCTCCGAATGGTGTTATGCACCATTCATTCTATGAGGTCAACGATCAATTATTGTATGTCCCCGTAAATAATAACGAATGCGTCGAGCGAACATTATAATTAAATCATTGGCTCTTAATTGCTGGGTCATAGATTTAACAATAAGAACAAATAAAAGGTGACCCTAGAAAACATCAAAGGTCACCTTTTGTGAAATTTTAAACTTTATAACTCAGCTTAAAAGCCTTATCCACCAAAGGTCTTGTAACAAAATTATAAACAACAACAGAAATTATTAAACCTATACCAAGACTCCTAATATTGGTGCAAATAAGATAAAAAATTAGAAGCATTACTACTAAATCAACTATATAATATCCAATTTTTTTCTTTTCAATTGTCATTCTGTTCACCTTATCTTAAGTTTTTTATAATCAGCATTGCTGGCTTAAAGTCCTGTTTAATAATTGACTAACAATCTTTATTTATGAATAAGGAAATAAATAAAAAAATTCCCTAACCAAAGATTAACCACTCTCTTTATCGATCAGATAGCCGTTATTGGTGGGTGGATTACATACGATAGTGAAATTCGTATCCAGAAGGTATTAAATAACCAATTTGGATTAAATATGGGGTGATTCGATGTATACTTTGCGTGAACTGAAAACCTGTGATCTATCCAGTATCTGTTCCTTTCCTCAAACCGAGGAGGAAATGATATTTTCGTTCCCAAGAGCGGTGTTTCCATTAACACCGGATCAGATTATCGAAACAATCGGAAGCAGATTAAAGCCAACCGTCGTATTACATAATGATAATGTCGTTGGTTTTGCATGTCTCTATGACATTCAAGAGAATACATGCTCCCTGGGTAATGTAATTGTATCGTCGGAATATCGGGGAATAGGAGTCTCTGAATTTCTTCTTCAAGCATTATCAACAATTGCAAAGGAAGCGTTTAAAGTAGATACTTTACAGTTGATATGTCAAAATACTAACACACGTGGTCTAATTTTCTATAAAAAACAAGGTTTTAACCCAGTTGAACTATTCTGGGATCGGAGACAATCAGACGAATATGTAGTAGGAATTCGTATGCAAAAGTCATTGTGATTATGAACTATCTGGTATATTTGGTTCAGCTTTAGTAGGCTCTCGTCATGTTATGATGATTCAACTCGCGGCAGAGAAGTTCAACAATATCCCTGATGAGGTGGAGAAAATATCACTAAAACTGGTATAATTTAGTTGACGTGGATGTATAAAGGAGTAGGTTTTATGATATCGGATACTATAAAGAACCAAGTTTTTGCCCAACTCGGTTGTCAGTCATCAGATGCTAAACTCCTTGGAGGATACAACAGTAATGTTTTCGAGGTTAATATAGGTGTAGATATTGTAGTCAAAATTCTGGACAGATCTGTTACTGCCGTTACGAGTCTTTTATCTGAAATTGAATGGTTAGAGTATATACATGCACATGGACTTAATGTGGTAAAGCCATTACGCCTATACGCAGATAAATACATTCATCACATATCAGACGATTTTTATTTTGTCATATTTGAAAAGGTTAACGGTGTGCACGTTGGTCCTCAAGACAACAAAGTTTGGAATAAAAAGCTATTTGAAAAATGGGGAGAGACCATGGGAAGGGTTCACTCACTTGCAAAAAGTTATAGAGCAAAAAACGAGCGTCCTCATTGGTTTCAAAACAATCTGTTTTATGAAGCAGCGCAACCCAAGATAATTTTGGATTGATCCATGGTGATCTCCATCATCACAATTTTATTCTTAGTGGCAACGAGTTAACACTTATTGATTTTGGTGATAGTGAGTACCATTGGTTCGCTTATGATATAGCCGTTGCGATCTACCATGTTGCACAAGCCGAACAGATGCGACCAGATAGGCAGGAGTTCATCAAATCCTTTTTCAACTCTTTTATGAGCGGATATTCTCGCGGCAATTCAGTCACTGAGTTCATTTCACAAATTGATTATTTTATTGACTATAGGCATCTATTCTCATATACGTATCACTCACTTTACTCGGATAAGAGCCAATTGACAGAGCAACAGCTAAAGTATCTTGATGAAATGCGATTATCCCTAATCAAGGAGTCATCATTTTTAGGGTTTTCGTTGTTATGATAATGAGCTGACGCTCAACGAGGGAATACGAGATTAAAACGACAACATTTCATACATAATGACTCAAGGAGGATTAAAATGAAATTTTTTTTATCATCATCATTTAATTTTGGAACTGAAGAATTAAGATTGAAAGAAATGACAGAAAGTGGAAATAATCATGTTGCTTTTATACACAATGCACTAGACTTTGCTACTGATTTGGAAAGAAGGAATAAAAGTGATGCAATGAACATTTCTGATCTTGAGAGATTGGGTTTTAATGTAGATATTTTAGACTTAAAACAGTATTTTAATAACTCAAAAGAACTGGAAGAAAAACTCGAACATTACGATGTTATATGGGTTAGAGGCGGCAATACATTCGTTCTGGCACAAGCCATGAAATTGAGTGGTTTTGATGAGATTATTAAGAAATATCATAGAGACAGTAAAAATATTGTCTATGGGGGATACAGTGCAGGTATATGTATCCTAGGACCAACACTAAGGGGAATTCACCTAGTAGATGACCCCAATCAGAAGCCGTACGGAGAACAACATCAAACCATTTGGGAAGGATTAAATATTTTGAATTATGCTATTGCCCCACATTATAAGTCGGACCATAAAGAATCTGAAGATATGGATAAAGCAGTTGAATATATGATCGATCATAAAATCCTTTTTAAAGCTTTGAGGGATGGAGAAGTCATTATTATCGAATGAGTGTAGGGAACAGGAAGACGGGACACGATAGTTAATTATCAAAACAAGGAGCAAATCGCCGCGGATATGTTATTTGATTCTACCGTTGATACAGAAATTCAACCACTGGTTTAGTTGTAAAATACACCTCAATACCATAGAAATTCAGTTACGATATAATCAACGTATACATTGATGGAGGTGTTCTAAGCCATGCTAGAAGATGCTAATAATCTTGGTGAAAGAATCAGTCAGCTTCGTCGCAGCAAAAGTATCACACAAGAACAATTAGGGCTGATACTTAATATTTCTGCCCAAGCGGTTTCCAAATGGGAAAAAAGTGACTCCTTGCCCGACATTTCTCTTATAACGAAGTTGGCAGACGTTTTTGATTGCACAACAGACTATTTGCTCGGAAGACCTAGCAATTTGCAAGCCATGTTGCCTCAGATAAGAGTGGAACTTCGGAAGATGACCCAAGAACAGAAAATAAATTTTATGGGCGAGCTGATTGATGCAGCATCTCACAATGAAATGACGCCTGCATCACACCCCGCACTAACTCAAATCCAACTAGGTCCAACTGGATTGGGTCTGTGGGCAAAAGATAGATTAGTTTGTATTGCTACTTCACTTTTTTTAAACGAAGCTACTGAATCAATGCATGAATCAGTAGAATTTCCAATGAATATTTTACCTGCGAGTATAATTACAGTTCTATATGAGCTGTTGCTTAATAATGAAAACTTACAGCCAGACTTCACTCCAATTGAAGATTCGATACTTCGCTCACGACTACCCACGGACATGAATTTTGACAAAGTAATCATAGATTGTATTGAACTCGGTTTTGTGGATAGAGTCCGAGGTGGGTATAGACTTAATGTTAAAGGTGATATTGCAACACGCTTGTTTTCAATCGTACATCGGGTTGTAAGTAAGCCTGATTCGTTTTCTTTTAGTTTTTCGTAAAATTAGTGTTCATCGGTGTCGCTTTACCTTATACATGATAATTAAATACTTAATTAGCATTGGGCTGTCGGCATGGTTCGGCAGCCTATTGCTTTAACGGACAGAATTCTTCGAGATCAAAATTTTTTTCTAAATACATGTCAAAAAGATTCTCCATATGAAGTGTTAGGATCATTGCAAGCTGAAGGCATTCAATGAGAAGCATCATGTATATCAGATGATATTGGAAAGCACCATCTCTGCCGTCTCGCGGTGAGGATGGTGCTTTTCGCACTCGAACGCGTACGCAATCAATGATTAATGTCGCACTTGTTCATGATGAAAGAAATCTGATTCTCGAGTCGGTTGATCATTTCCTGCGATTCGGCATCTTCTGTACCCCGTCCACGAAGATCTGCGAGCTCTTGCTTGAGCTGATGCAGGTCATCGCCTGCGTTCGCGCAGTTGTAATGGCTCTCTAGATTATCGAGCATGTCGGATCCTCCATTCGGTAGTGGGTTTACTTCCCTATTATGGAGATTTTCGCTGAACTTATTCAGGGACGTATAGATGTATTTGGACGACTGCATAGGGAAAGGGTGAGAAAGATGTTTTATTCGTTTACAAACTTGCTACCAGCAATGTTCTTACCGCGTGCAAGCCAGATCTTGAAGTTTGGATTTTTGTCGGGAATGACTTTCGCTTCCGTAGAAAAATATCTCATTGTATAACCGCACCGACGATACGGACTTGTATTTGCTGCGGCGCCATGTATAATACGCGAGTCGTGTAGCGAACATTCGCCCGGTTCAAGCTCGAAGTATACTGATTTGGAATCGTCGATATTTTTAATCTGGGTACTAAAAATATTACTATCCTCGCTCACCTTTTCGTATTCTGAAAAACCGCCTTTGTGAGTCCCAGGGATGACTCGCATACATCCGTTTTCTTTATTGCTTCGGTCAATCGCAAGCCAAACGGTAACGATGTTATCGAATCTGTCCAATCTGCCGTTCCAATAAGCTGAATCCTCATGCCAAGGTGTTTGCTTGCCTACAAAAGGCTCCTTAGCAATGAAGTGGCTTGACCACAATCCAATATTCGGACCGATTAACGGCTCTACTAAGTCCAGCACGTCATCATGAAGCAGAAACTTCAGAAGTCTCTCGTCACGAAAATGCGGCGTATCGAGCTCACTGTTCAGTTTCTTGCCTACCGCTGCCCATTGTTCCTCGAAAATGTTCGATAATTCTTGCATTTGTTCAGGTTTAAATAATTGTTTCTTGTACAGCAGATAACCATCTTCCTCGTAATATTTCACTTCTTCTTGTGTAAGCTTTACCATGGGTATCATATCCTTTCTGACATTGTCAGTGATGTTTATCATAGGCCTATCATAACGATTCAACTGTCATTAGGACTACACTTAGCATCGGTAAAAGTATGCATATCTTCAGATGTTCTGATAAAGTAAGAATCAAATCAGGAAAGGAGCAGTCATCTTGAATTCGAATCTTACCCCGGAACGATTGATGAATGAGAACTATTTGACGGTCTCATCCCCGTTTCGAATATTTCAGCATACAATTACCCGAGATATCGATACACATTGGCATGAGTTTTTCGAAATTGCTTTCGTCGTTTCCGGTACAGGCATGCATTTATTAAATGGTGAGAAGATGCCTTTACAGCGAGGCATGATGTTCCTTCTCACACCTGCTGATTTTCACAAAATAATCCCGGATTTCGGTGAAACGATCTGTTTATATGATCTTATTTTTGAAGAGCGATTTATTCGTTACGAGGTGCTGGAAATGATCTTTCGTGCGGAAACGCAGTATATGCATATTTTTCCTGATGAGATTTCAAGTCAAATTGAGAGGGAGTGCAATAGAATTTGGGAGGAATCGGCTCAGACGGACTTCGGATCAGAATTAGTCATTCAAGGTGCATTAGAGCGAATGATCATTGACCTTAGCCGCGCGTGCAGCACACGCTCCAATACAGGCGACATATTACGCAACGACTCCATGCCAATGCATCCTTCAATTCGAAGGGCGCTTGTTTATATGCACCACCACTTCAGAGAACAGCTAACTTTGCGTGAAGTAGCGGCTCATTCAGGCCTTTCCGTCAACTATTTTAGTGAATGCTTCCATCAGCAAACCGGCATTTCATACCAGATTTATCTACAGAAGCTAAGACTCCAATTTGCCTGCTCACTTCTTCGTTCTACCCACCTAACAGTAACCGAGATTTGCCATGCATCTGGCTTTAACACAGTGCCTCACTTTGAAAGGGCATTCAAGCAACGATACAGTTGTACACCAAGTGCATATCGAAAGGATTTTGTGCACTAAGGTCAATAGCAGGTTAGCAAATAGCTTGTTAATTTTTAAAACATAATGGACATAATCGAAGGTGCTATACTGAAAAATGAGTAGCAAATAACCCTTCCTGCGGTTGTTGGGAGGAATTCCTGAGAAGTTGAGAATTTCTATGCGTGAGCATGGCGTTCTCATAATACGAATGGGCAGGATAGCTAAATAATTTCACGAATACTCTACTATGGGATTATTTACGAAGTTCGTGATTTAGACGTTAGACGCAATTAATGAATTACAAATTCGCAAAACCATAAACCAAAGGAGTTCTACTATGTCCATAGTTATTCGAACCGAAAGAAAAGAAGATTACAGTCAAGTTTGGGATGTTAATTTTCAGGCATTTGGTAATCGTGAAGATGAAGCAAAATTAGTTGATCGAATTAGATTATCAGAATATTTTATTCCAAACCTATCGATAGTCGCTGAAATTAACAATGAAATTATAGGTCATATTTTGCTGAGTAAGGCTGAAGTATTTGATACTGATATGGTTCATGAAGTCATTGTGTTAGCCCCCATTGCTGTTAAACCTGGTCATCAAAATCAAGGGATTGGAAAGCAATTAATATTGGAAGCATTTAACCGATGTAAGGATATGGGGTATTTTATTGTAATGCTGATAGGGCATCCAACTTATTATCCTAAATTCGAATTTAAACAGGCAAGACAGTTTGGACTTGAATTAACGCAATTCGAGGTATCGGATGATGTATTTATGGTTTGTGAACTTAAAAGTAATGAGTTAAGCAAAATTAAAGGTGAGCTTAAATATCCAAAAGCATTTTTGGGGTAACTTTAAGAGGGCATTAACTTCATCTAACACTGCTTTCACGCTGCGGAGCCTTACGGCTCCTTGGTCCGCCCGAGGAATATCGAGGAAGCGGATCCAGGCGGACGATCCTGCGAGGCAAAGTGGCGGAGCCACCCGGCGACTCCGTCGCCTTAAGCCTCTCGGGTTCGTGAATAAAGAAACGTTATGCGAAATATGACAAATAGAAAGAAGCGATTATCTTGAATGAAATAATGCAATTAATAGAAAAGCTCTCTTGGGATGCTCCGGATGAAGAAAAATCAAATGCTAAGATACAACTAAAAAAGATTAATGATAAAGATCTTCATTTTTTAGTACAGCCTTTAACTCAAGGACATTGGGATGGAGCTGCAGAAGTAATCGTTAGCTTAGGCTATCCAAGGGTACAGACTATACTTCCAGGATTACTTGAATGGATACAAGATTTGAACTGGCCAGGTGCCATGGTAATTGCAGACTTTTTAAAAACAATTGGCAGTCCACTAATTCCTTTTATAAGAGATGTTTTGCAACAACATTCAGACGATGATATTTGGATAGGATGGATATTTTCTCAAATAATTAATGAATGGTCTACAGAATATATAACTCAATTAAAAGAAGAATTAATTCTGATTTCACAAAGAAGAGATAATGATATCGAAGCATCGAGATTATTATTGAATCACAGGATACTATCAAAACAAGAAATATTAGCGAAATTAGAAGAGAAGAAAAACAATACGGAACTAGAACTTCACGTACTTATTGAACAGTATCCAAATGTAGATTGCGAAAATCTTAATCGTGAATTTTGTGATCTTATTTTCAAACCAAATTTATCTAAAGATTTTTATGAGCGCAATGCAGAACAATTTTCTTTTTGCAATAAGACATCCTATCTGAGAGTGTATTTGGATGATATTGATAGTTTTGTCGAGGAAGTGTCATACTTCGCATAACACCATATCTACACTGCGTCGCTATTCTCCTTGGTCTGCCGAGGATTTTTCGAGGAAGAGGAATCAGCAGACAACCCTGCAAGGCAAAGTGGCGAAGCCGCCCAGTCGCTGTCGCTCCTTTAAGCCTTTCGGGTCGTAGATACAAGAACGTTATACGCATTACCTAGAAACCAATATTAGTAACTCGAAGGAGGAAGTAGCCATTAACAAACTGACCGTTGAGAATTTGAATAGCCAGTATGTAAAAGAAAAACATCCTACCATAATAATTGATGGTGTACCTTTGAATATGCTCCTCCATGAGTTATATCCTGATGAATTACTGTTAGGATTAGTTCCGACATTAATTGAATGGATAGATCTGGAAGAAGAAGTTGATCTCGTTCAACATTGTTTTTACTCAAACCAACTAATGAAGATAAATACCTATTCTGATGTGTCCAGATGACTGTGATTTGTCTTGTACGATAATTGTAGTTGATGTTGAAATGACAAGTGATCTTGTAAAATGGAGACGGATTGGAATTAATAATAGTAATTCCAATGATGTGATAGAAAGGAAAGAATTTAATGAAATAATGGTTTCTTGGTTAGATAATGTTCCTGATATGTGTTTTAGTAAAGATGATTATAAGTCTCTCGAAATTATTTACGGTAAAAAGGAATAATAAAGTGATAACTAATTGGTTGATTCGAAGGAGCTAGGTACCGCGTAACAGCGTATCTACGCTGCGGCTTCGCCCTTGGTTCGCAAGAAGCGGTAAGCTAGGAAGCAGAATCGGCGAACAACCCTGTGAGGCTAAGTCCGTCAGACCCGGCGCGATGCGCCTTAAGCCACTCGGGTTCGTAGATATAATAACGTTATACGCAATTGATGGAGAAATATTTGAGAGGAATGAATGCCCCATTTTGAATGTTATGTATTACTTATCAATGCCTCTTACTATAGTTCTTTACGTTTTTGTGATTACTTTTTTTATTACTTCAATATTTAAGATTGAGAACTTGAAGTGGAGAAGAGAAGTATCAGTTAGAACACAGTCGATTACTATTCTTCTAGGTAGATTTTTTTGTGTTATTGTAGTGCTATTTCTAGTATGGACTTCAATTCCTTTTTTGAAAGATAGTTTTCGGTTGGTTACAGGTCAGTATATTGTTGTTGAAGGATATGTCCAAGATTTAAACCATAAATCAAAAGATCTAAATGAATATGTAGTATTGAGTGGAGTAAAGATTTCTTTTTTATTTGATTCTCAACTAGAAATCGGTAAAAAGTATAGAATAAAATATCTACCTAATACGCAGACCGGTATTAACAGTATTGAAATAAAATAATTGTGAGGGCATTCGAAATGCCATCAACTTCGTCTAACACCGTATTTACGCCGCGTAGCTAACGCTCCTTGGTCTGCCAGAGGATAATTCGGAGGAGAGGAATCAAACAGACAACCCTGCACTACCTAACCGTGTCGTGGTCGGTCGCTATCACTCCCTTAAGGCAGTGAGGGTTCGTAGATACAAGAAGGTTATGTGAAACCGACGAAAACAGGTAAAACCTCGAAAGGATGATTACTTATGCCGTATATATTTGGAAACAGAAGGGTTCTTAGAGAATACCGAGATTCAGATTTAGATCATATAAGACAATGGGTTAATGATCCAGAAATAACCAACACTTTATCAGATAATTTCTTATATCCTCATTCCAAGTATGAGACAGAGTTCTTCTTTAGAACGATGGTTGAAGGAAAGTCAAGTAGCAAGAGTTTTATCATAGCAGTCAAAGACTCTTTGGAATACATCGGTCAAATTGATTTATATAAGATTGACTGGAAGAATCGATTTGCTCTTTTGGCTGTTGTCATAGGAAGAAAAGAATATTTAGGCAAAGGCTATGGCAGTGAAGCAATTCGAGTACTACAGAAGTTTGCCTTCGAGGAACTAAATTTAAATAGAATAGAGCTTGAAGTATACGAGTACAACGAAAGAGCCTATAAATGTTATCTAAAATGTGGCTTTAAAGAAGAAGGAAGATATAGAAAGAAGATATACAAGAAAGGTAAATACTGGGACAGCATATGTATGAGTATTCTAAGAAGCGAATATGAGTAGTTAGAAGTAGATTCGATTATTACGGAGAATTAATACTAGGAGGGGCTATATGGCAAATAAAAGAAAGCAATATATAATTATTTTGTTATTAATTATATTGTTTGGCCTATCAGCTTGCACGAGTACTAGATTTGATATATACGAAGGAAAGTCTTTAAATATAGCAGTTATTGGAGAGTCTCCGCAAGTAGTAGAAGAGCAAGTTAACTTCAAAGAAATTTCTTTTGATGATTTGGATAAAGGAGCCTTAGAAGCGTATGATGCTGTTTTTGTTATGAGAGAAAATCTTTACCAAGCAGCAGAAAGACAATATGCAGACATCTATTCAAATTCACGAATACCAATCTTTTTTATTTCAACTACAAGTCATATACCTTTTACTGAAAAGGATATTGAATATGGAGAGATTTGGGATTGGTCTCCAGGTGTTAGCTATGCTGTCGGTGTCTATAAATCAAACGAAGACGATACATTAAAGGGCTGGGGATTAAGTTTGTATAATGATGAAAAAACCGAC
This sequence comes from Paenibacillus terrigena DSM 21567, assembly GCF_000374845.1. GTDB lineage: Bacteria > Bacillota > Bacilli > Paenibacillales > Paenibacillaceae > Paenibacillus_K > Paenibacillus_K terrigena. The sequence continues at coordinate 621,206 of NZ_KB895413.1, forward strand.
GAAAACATAGAAGAGGTTTACTCAAGAATCTTTATGAAAATAGAAGAACAAAGTCCGTCGGACAACGCAAAGACCTAATAATTTTCAAACAGGAGAAAATGAAATGTCACCTTTAATTAAAGGAATTATTCTCGGGTTTTCCATTTGCAGGAATGGAGATAGGACCTGTATCCAAATCATCAGTAAATATAGTCTTAGGTGTATTCTTAGGCTCAGCATTATGGTGGTTATTATTAAGTACGATTGTCGGATTGTTTAGACAAATGATTAGTAATCGAACTATGAAGTTAATTATTATGATATCAAGTCTCATTTTATTGGGATTCGGAGTATATAGTATCTATAAAGCTTATATAGGACTATCCTGAGAGTGAATCTCTCGGGTACAGATACAAGAACGTTATAGGAAATATCCGCAAATAATTAAAGAAAGGGAGTTTTTCATGGAACTGCAAGAAATCATTCAAAAATTAAAAGAAACAAGAGACGAATTACTAGGAATTCTGAATGGATTGAGTGGAGATCAATTAAACAAACGGAAAGGTTCAAACAGTTGGAGTATTAGTCAGATATGTCATCACTTGATTAAGACAGAAGAATTATATGTCGTAGCAATAAAGAAAGGATTAAAGAGCAAGGAAGATTCATTCATAGAGAATAAACCATTAGAATTTCTACTTGATAGAAGTATAAAGTTAGAAGCTCCTGAGATTGCTAAACCAACTGATGAAATTTTAGAATATCAAGAAATCATTGAAAAATTAAACAATTCAAGAGTGAAGTTATATGACATATTAAACACAGTAGAAGACCCATCACTGCTGAGTAGAAGGCATTTTATACACCCAGTCTTTAAAGAGATGTTATTGATTGAATGGGTTAGATCAGTGTACTTGCATGAACAAAGACATATTAAACAAATTAATGAAATTATAAGATGGATTTAAGTAAGTATTCAAAGGAGCCTAATCAATGAATCAAATGACACGTGATAAAGCCTTACAATATGCCAAGTATCGCTTGCCTTATTCGACTGAGGCCTGTAAGTTTGTCATTGATACAGCGAAAGTAAGTCAAGGTGTTGTTGCAGATGTTGGTGCAGGAACTGGACTTCTGACACAGCATTTTGTTGGCAATGTAGGGAAGGTATTTGCAATAGAGCCTGAATTTGAAATGCGTAAAATTTCACATGAGTTAATTGGGGAAAGACAGGATATTGAATACATAGATGGAGTGGCTGAGAAAACAAAGCTTCTGGACCAGTCAATAGACTTAATTGTAGCGGCAAATGCATATCATAGATTTCAACCGGAGGACACAATTAAAGAATTTAAAAGAATACTTAAACCACATGGAATGTTAGCTATTTTCTCATATCATGATGACTATAATTTCATTCGAGATACAATGCGTGTATGTAACATTGAACAATACAATAAACGAATAACTGCTACGAGGTATAAGGAGCCTGTTGAATATTTTTATGGCGCTTCAACGCCAAGTAGATTTTTATTTGAACAAAAACATAACGAGACATGGGATGAATATTGGGGAGCAGTTGTCTCCGGTATGGAATCGCCAAATGTAAGCGAAGATTGGTTTGTAACATTTCAAGAAGCACATAAACAACGATTTAATGATATTGCAATAAATGGTCAAATCACAGTCATGTACAATACAGAAGTGTGGTTAGGTCAACCCAAATATTTATAAGAATGTTCTGGAAAAATAATGGGCGGCAACGAGTGAGTGGTAAAGGATTAATCTCGGATCTCAATCATAACGCCAAAATCAAAACAGCCGCCGGCTCTCAAAGCCAGGCGGCCGTTCCTATTTTTCCTTACTTTACTTCGTTCAGACGCTCTTCCAGACGATCCCAAGTTTCGGTGATGCCCTGCAGCATGCCCATGTCCATAACGGTCTTGAGGGCCTCTGCGGACACATATTCACCACGGTTGACCAGCTTCGTTTTGCCGTCCAGATCGATGAATTCCAACGTGACCTCGGTCGATGGCATGTTCTCGTTCGTATTACATTCGGCATCCGAGAAGTAATCTGTGTAGTTGATCGTCTTCGGCTCGACAATGTCTTTGTAAACGGCTTTGCCCCAAGATTCCATGCCGTAAAATTGACCTAGATTCTGATCGACACACTTCATGCAGTAGTGCCAAACGCCGCCCGGTCGGAAATCGACGTTGCAAACCGGAATCTCCCAGCCTCTTGGTCCCCACCAACGCTTAAGATGCTCAGGGTCTTTAAACATCTCGTACACGAGATCGCGCGGCGCGTCGAAAACGCGCTCCAGCACCAGCACCCGTTCGTTTTCTACACTCGAAACCATTGAATTGTTTGACATTGTAAATCCTCCTCAATATTTGAATGAACTTATGATTTCTCCTTGTTGTGCAACTAATGCAAGAGTTGCACATCGTCTTGTTGAATTGAATATACATCATAGAGAATATTCCTGTCAAGGAATATTTAAACGATATATGAGGGCACAGGATGCAAAAGAAGATGATTCGCAGCATGACAAAAAAAAGGCAGCCATTTCGGCTGCCTTCTTCTCTAATCATGTATATCGGCCCACATCTCGTCTTCGACATCCAAATGGATCTGATCACGATAGACGCGGCGATTGTATTCGGAAAACATATAACGTTCGATGGCCTCAAGCATATTGGCTTCGACGAGATATTGCAGACGGCCCTGAATGGTCACTTCTGCGGTAAACCCGTTCTCTTCATCCCAGCACAATTCAACGAGTACATCTGTAGGTCGAACTTGTTTGCGTTCCGCCATGTGAGTACAAATGGCATTAACGATTTCATCCATCGATAAGCGCATAACTTAGTACCTTCTATGGCGATCGCCATCTGCTACTTTACGACGGTTCTTGAAGTAAGTGAACAGAGAGCGTACAATTGCAAAAATAATGAAGATTGCTGCGACGTTAATAAGTAGGCCGAACATATTTGCCATAAATCCGGAACCTAACATACTTCCGAATAACATACCAGCAAGTCCACCCATCATCAATCCGCCTAAGAAGCTACCGCCACTGAAAAATCCTCTTTTACCCGTAGTAGCAGTCGTTCCGGATTTAGATCTCGAACCGCTGTCCGATTTGTTCACATTGTTCTGCGATCTTGACGGCGTGTTGTTGTACGATTTTGTACCCGATTTGAACCCGCCACGTGGCTTGGCATCGATAACACTTGGTGTAACGACGACCATCATGAGTAAGAAAGCCATCATGACTAATACCAATTTACGCATGCTTTCTGATTCCCCTTTGTAGGTTGTGTATGATATTCTTCACATTACATACGGACGTAAACGAACATGGTTTCAATTATTTCAATAAATCGATTAAAATAATCTTATTAATTGACGAGAGTGGGGAGTCGATCGTGAAGTACCCGGAAGCATATATTGACTATTTAGTGGAATTCCACGGGACACGAGATTATTTTGAGTGCCATGAGATTATGGAGGAGCATTGGAAAGAGGACGCGCAGGATCCGTTAACAGTGACATGGTTAGGTCTGATTCAAGTCGCGGTATCAAGCTACCATCACCGACGGGGGAATCGAGCAGGCGCAGTGAAAATGCTCCATACGGCAATTAAGCATAGTGATCCACAGCCGTTAAGTCAATTAGGAATCGATGCTACAGCGTGGATTCAAGCATTGCAAATACGTTACGAAGCACTTGTGCAGCAGCAGGAAGCACTCTTTACTGATCTAAATATACCCCTTGTAGATGTTCGATTAATTGCGCGTTGTGAGCAGCGATGCATAGAAGCAGGATTGACATGGTGTGCACCAAGTGATACTTCGAATGTGGAGCTTATTCATCGGCATAAGCTTCGCGATCGATCTGAAGTCATTGCAGAGCGTAAGAGGCAGCTCGCAGCCAGACATGCGAACAATGCGTAACTTAGGATAATCATTTCCAATCCATATATATATTCCCTCCATGAAGCTTGCTAGATAAATGCAAAACGAGAGCTTTTTATAAGCTCTTTTTTTTTAATTCAGTACCTTGCATTATTCAGTAGTGTGCTATATACTCTTCTTAGGTAGTGAATGATATTCAGTACTGATTAATGGATTCCTAATACAATAAATGAAGCGGGTGAACCGAGTGAACGTCCAAGTACAGTTCAAAAAAGGCGTATTGGAGTTATGTGTCCTTTACTTGATTCATAAACAAGATAAGTACGGCTACGAATTGGCGCAGCAAGTATCGGAGCATATTGAGGTGGCTGAGGGCGCGCTCTATCCTTTATTAAGGCGACTCGTCAATGATGGGTATTGTTCGACCTATCTTCAAGAATCAACGGAAGGACCGCCGCGTAAGTATTACCAGATTACGCCGATGGGTGAGATTTATTTGAAAGAAATGATTACGGAATGGCGAAGATTTGTTGGAAGTGTAACGAAGTTAATTGGGAAGGATGAGACCCTTGAATAAAGCAGAGTTTATGACATTACTTGAGAGACATATCGTCTTAATGCCGGTACATGAACGCAATGAGCTGTTACAGGAGTATGCGGCCCATTTCGAATTTGGGCGTCAGAACGGGAAGTCGGAGGAAGCCATTGCTCAGGAGTTAGGGCATCCTGTCGAGCTTGCCTACGAAATATTGGGTGATCGCTATGTGGATCCTCAATTATATTCTCCGCCGCCAGGTCCATCATCGACAGGGGGCAGGATGGGCAAGGCGATCGGATTATTCTTTCTGAATATTCTACTCGTGATTCCGATGGGAGCTGCGCTCTATTCTCTGGGTGTTGCGATCACGGGAATTCTCGTAGCTTGTCTGTCTGCGCCGCTGATCGTCGTTGCGGATTTCGTCATTCATGGGCAGTTTGTGATGTATAAAATTTTCTTGGCACTCATTATGGTTGGTATTGGCTTATTTATGGTGTTTGGCGTGAAGAACATGTGGAAAGGCATTATTCATGGAACTCTGCGCTATATCCAGTGGAATATGAATACTGTTACGGGGAGTGAGAGACGATGATTCGCAAATTTACTTATTTCATAGCGACATGCTGCATTGTCATAGGTGTCATAGGATTGTTAGTTTATGGGGTCAAAGACCCTACTGTGAAGGATGTGGCTTACACGAAAAAATGGGATTTCAAGGCGGCGGAATTCAAGAACTTCATACTTAATAGTGATTATGATATCGATGTTGAATTTAGGGAGAGCCCTGATCAGTCAGGCTACGTAGAACTCTCTGGCAAGCTTCCCCCGGAGAATATTGCGTCCCTTGAAAAAGTTGAAATCCAAAGTGCAAGCTTGAATCTGGATCTTGAGCGGGATTCACGATTTCAATTTCAAGTCTTTGATTTTTCATTCTCATCAGATCAGAAACTTGTGATTTCTCTTCCACAAGGTGAAGTCCTAGATCAAATGGAGCTTAATAGCACGTCGAGTAATATCGATGTGGAACGTGCACGAGCAAAGTCGGTAAAGATGAAGACAACATCAGGCGATTTGTATGTCAAGCAACTGGATGCAGAACAGGTGAAGCTCGAAGCGGCATCGGGCAACATCAAGGGGCAAGAATTACAAGGTCAGGTCGAATTAACGACGAAATCGGGAGAAGTTCGTCTGGATCAGCTCTCTGGAGATATCGTGGCAGTTGTTACTTCGGGCAATATTGACGTAAAAGACCATGTGGGGACGGCGAATCTTCGTACAACATCGGGGAATATCGAATTAACGCAATTGCAGATTACACCGGAAGTGAGTCTCGAATCGACGTCGGGGAATGTAGATTTGACCATTCCGCAAGCATTCGATGGGGTCTATGATGTGAAGACGAATTCGGGAGAAATCGAAATACCGGATACGACGTTTACGACGAAAGATATGGTGAAAGCACGCACTTCATCTGGTAATATTACAATTGATAAGAAGTAAGAAAAGCACGCCATCACGGTCGTATTCGTGAGGCGTGCTTCTTTGTTATCACCCAATAGGATTAATTCACTTCAGCCATTTCCAACTTGCCAGTCTCCGAATCCATAATCAGACCATGAACTTGGACGCTGCTTGGCATAAGTGGATGGTTGCGAATAATCGCGACGCTGCTCACGACGCCTTCTTCAACACTTTCGAATCCACGCAAGAAGCGGTTCATCTTGATGCCGGAATTTTCAAGTGTTGAGATAACGGTCTCTGAGATTCCACGCTCTATAGCCTGTGCCACAATATTCTCGGAGTTTAATTTCGTCATCCCGCATCCGCGATGGCCTACGACTAAGACTTCTTCAGCTCCTAGTTCGTAGATAGCCACCAGAATACTCCGCATGACCGATCCGAAAGGCTGGGTGATGATCGCTCCGGCATTTTTAATGATTTTAGCATCGCCGTTCTTCAGATTCATGGCTTTTGGCAGCAGCTCGACAAGACGAGCATCCATACAGGTCAAGATGACGAGCTTTTTCTCCGGGAACTTGTCCGTTTTATAGGTCTCATAACCTTTCGTCTCAACGAAGGCTTGGTTGAATTCTAGAATCGTCTCAAGATTTGACACAGGGATTCCTCCTCATTATATCTGGAAATTGTATAATTCAATTGGCTAAGCTCTACGATCCACTAGCTTAACATTGGAGCTGTAAATCTGGCTATCACTGGATAATTTGAAGCTGGTCGACCCGCTAAGATCGATCTTCATACGCTCTTCAAAAAAAATGATCCGCGCTTTATCCGTGGCCATAGGTGGCCCGTTCGAGTCCACAAGGATATCGGTCTCTTCGATGGCCGAGACCAAATGCAGCGCAGGTAGTCCGTTGCAGCCGCAACCTTCGGTGTCGTAGACGAGCTTGAGATAGCAGGTTGTAGAACCCGTGCCGATTCGCTCACTAATCGCTTCGAGTGCTTCGTCTGTCAGATGAATGTACATGCAGGTTCTCCTCTCCCTTGTGTGACATATGTCATCTTTTTCTCTTAACAGTTGATTATACGCTTTGCAAAAAGTATCATCAAGAGGGGAGTGAAAACCAACGAATTAGAATATATTGCGAGGGGCGGTAATCGAATGAATCCAGAGATTGAACAACAAGTGAAAGATTTTCGCGAATTGGTTCAAAAAATTAAGAGTTATGAGGAAGCACTAGGTGTGATGTATTGGGATTTGCGTACAGGTGCGCCTAAAAAAGGAATGGAAGCCCGTTCTGAGGTCATCGGCGTTCTATCGACCGAAATGTTCAAATTATCCACATCCGATGAGATGGGTGAATATGTTGCGTCATTGTCAGAGCCAGAGGCATATGCCCAGCTGGATGAGATGAATCAGAAGATCGTCCAGGAATGCAAGAAAGAGTATGAGAAGAGCAAGAAGATCCCAGCGAAAATGTATCAGGAATACGTAGTGTTAACAACACAAGCGGAGAATGTCTGGGAAGAAGCAAGGGAAGCCGATGATTTCGAAATGTTCAAGCCTTATTTAGAAAAGGTTGTAGCCTATAACCAGCAATTCATCGATCTATGGGGTGCGAAAGAAACACGTTATGATACATTACTGGATATGTATGAGCCTGGATTAACTGTTGCGAAGTTGGATGAAGTATTCGGTGAAGTGCGTGCGCGAACTGTTCCGCTTGTTGCTGCTATTGCGGCATCGCAGGACAAACCGGATATGTCGTGCCTGGAACAGAAATTCGATATTGATAAACAGCGAGAAATCAGTCTATTCTTGCTAGAGCAAATGGGATATGATTTTGATGCGGGTCGTCTCGATGTGAGTGTACATCCATTCGCGACAGGCTTGAATCCGGGAGATGTACGTATTACTACACGTTATGACGAGAAGGATCTACCGAATTCCTTGTTCAGTTCATTACATGAAGGCGGACATGCACTCTACGAGCAGAACATTTCGAAGGATCTGATCGGAACACCGCTGTGTACCGGAACTTCGATGGGGATTCATGAATCACAATCCCGGTTCTGGGAAAATATGATTGGACGCAGCCGGTTGTTCTGGAATCGATATTATAAGGATGTTCAACGTATATTCCCAGGTCAGCTCGATGTATCTGCAGATGCGTTCTATCGCGCAATGAACCGTTCGGAGGCTTCGTTCATTCGTACGGAATCCGATGAGTTGACTTATAACCTACATATCATTATTCGTTATGAAATTGAGAAAATGTTGTTCAATGAAGGATTAAGTGTTGCGGACTTGCCGGCGGTATGGAATGCGAAGTATGAGGAATACCTTGGTATCACACCTCCATCGGACAGTTTGGGCGTTCTTCAAGATGTTCACTGGGGAGGCGGAGGTTTCGGTTATTTCCCATCGTACTCTCTCGGTAACATGTATGCTGCACAGATGATGCATACGATGCGTCAAGAGATGCCAGAGCTGGATAGCTATATTGAACAAGGCCGATTGGCACCGATCAAAGAATGGCTCACGGATAAGGTTTATCAATATGGTAAGAGCCAGACGCCGGGCGAGATCATTCAGCGCATTACAGGCGAGGAATTGAATCCTACCTATTTGATCGAATACTTAGAGAATAAATTTAAAGAAGTGTACAACCTGCAATAAAAGCCTTAAGAACCAGAAAAGCTCATCTTCCTGTTAGGGAAGATGAGCTTTTTCGTGCTGCCTTGCTAACTAGAACGTTGATGGATTTCGAATTCGTTTTCCGAATTGGAGGATAGCCTACGATCTCGCACGAAGCTCTTCAATTGTCTGTTTCATCCACTCAATATCGCAGCGAAACAGTGCAATTCGGTGTCTAATCGTTAGATTAACGCCATGTAGATGCTCTACATGGGGGGGAACATCTTCATAGGATGCGAGCAATTCCTCCGTTTTCGCTAACCGCTCGTTCAAGTATCCGATGACTTCGTCCTTCGGTAATTGATCCATGAAGCAGATGCCAATATCGCCATGCGGCAAGTAATCATTCACTTGGACCAGGGACATGCGCAGCAATTTATAGAATTTCTCCTCACCCGCTGGAGTAATGGAGTAGACTTGTTTGGCAGGCCGATTCCCGCCTTGCTCCGTTGTCGCTTCAATTAGACCCGATTCATTTAGCTTCTTCAATAACGAATAGGCAGTTGCCTTCTTCATATCCGATACGCGCCCCAGATTGCGCTCAATAAAATCATTAATTTGGTATCCATGCTGACTTTGGGATTTTAACAGCCCTAGAATGAGTAGTGTACGCTCGTCCATTTGTGCCCCTCCTAGAAGTAATTATTCTACAGGTGATTAGTCACACTTGACTATATACGTGTAAGTGGTAAACTTACGATATAAGTAGTTTAGTCACATGTGACTATATACTGACATTATACATGGGAAGCGCTTGACGCTCAACAAGTACGTTGAATGGAGTGAGAGGGATGAAACGGAATTTAACATGGAGCTTAATTATTTTTGCTGTTGGCGTATTTATGGGCGCATTGGATAACGGCATTATTACAGCAGCGCTCACAACGTTGAATCGATCTTTTGGAGTATCTCCAACATGGGGAGCTTGGACGATTACAGTATATACCTTGGGTCTGGCGATTAGTGTACCGATTATTGGCAAACTTTCTGATCGATACGGGCGCAAGAAACTGTTCATATTCGAGGTCTCATTATTTGGTCTAGGATCATTACTCGTCGCATTAAGTCCGAATTTCACCTGGTTCCTTGTGTGTCGATTCATCCAAGCCATGGGTGGCGGCGGAATATTTATTATTGCAAGTTCCTTTGTCTTAAATACATTTCCACGTGAGAAACAGGGGCGGATGCTCGGGATTCTCGGTGGGATGAACGGAATTGCATCGGTCCTTGGCCCGAATATCGGATCATTCATATTAAATATGACAGGGAGTTGGCATTGGTTGTTCCTGATCAATGTTCCGATTGCGATAGCTCTCGCGATTCTGGGGATGAAATTCATTCATGAAGAGCAGAAATTGATCAAAGCACGGCTTGATTATGCTGGCGTTGCGATTCTAAGCTTGGCTGTACTCTCTATGATGTACGGATTAACGAAGCTTGATGGTGTTAACCTCGTCGACAGTCTGACTTCGGGACCGTTTCTTGGATTTATTGCGATAGGACTCGTCCTGCTCGTGATCCTCGTGGTAACGGAACGCCGCGTTCAGAAATCATCAAAGGATCCGATCTTGCCGATTTTTCTATTTAAGAATGGGGTGTTTTGTTGGACCTTGTTCTATGCGATGCTCTCGGGGACGATTATTGCTTCCATTATCTTCGTTCCAGGCTTCATTGAACAATATTTAGGTGTAAGTTCGGCGGTCTCGGGTTATTGGTTCACGCCGCTCGCTCTAGCAGCTGGGGCTGGCGCCGCGTTTGGAGGCAGACTGGTGGACCGTAAAGGTTCTGTCTTCACGATGCTGACAGCAAGTGCGATTGCTGCGTTAGGCTTCTTGTTATTCGCAGTATGGGTGGAGCAAATCTGGCAGATGGTCATCGCGAGCTGTCTTGTAGGGATTGGGTTTGGTTCGATGCTGGGTGCGCCAGTGAATATTCTCGCTACAGAGAATGCAGGCGATAACAAGGGGGTTGCACTAGCGACAACGTCTTTGTCTCGTCAGATTGGATTGACGCTCGCACCAACATTGTTCGCGGGATTCCTTGCACGTTCGTTCATGCATATGGGGGATGCGATTAAGTCGCATTTGAGTGAAGCGCATATTCAAGCTGGTGCAGGTGCATTGCCGAACATACCGACACAAACGGATTTCAGCACGATACAAGCGGGAATTGCTCAAATTCCGGATCCAACGACGAAGAAAGCTTTGATGGATGCGCTTCACGAGGTCGTAGGGATAGGCTATCATGGCTTGTTTTACGCCGCTATGACGATCTGTATCGTATTGTTCGCAACAACGCTCGTCATTGGTGTTGTTCGCAAGAACAAGCAAGGGAGAAATCCACTGCAACAGAACTTATAAGATATTTCAAGTAGTGATTGAAAGCACTCTCCGGGGTGCTTTTTATGTTTGATAAATTATCCTAGGCATATGGTAGGATATTTGAGTGAATAAAGAAAATATATCATGTAACCACAAGAAATATCATTACAATGATCTCTTTGAATCTTTAAACTGTTATTAAGCAAAGTAGATCGCCTCACTTTTGCTCTATTGAAGGTGATCTTTTTTTGGCATATTATTGTTAGCAAGTAACCGATAATAATTGGCATAAGTATGGAGGGTTTCCATGTTCAAACAAAAAGATAGAGAGATTACGATGCATTTTATTAGAACTTTTGTATTGATTATCATTATTCCATTCATCATATTTATTAATATATTCTATAAATACTATTCAACCTCATTAATTCACAAGTCCATTGATCAAATGGTTCAGCAGTTGGATGCAGCATCTAACAATATGAACTCTGAGCTGAAACGAGCCTCCCTTACCATCTCTACAATCGCGAATGTAAATGACCACACGATTCTGGATGCAGTCTCAGCGTGGAGCAGAAGCTCAAGTTCAGTAGAGAAAATTCAACTTACGCGTGAGATCGATGCCTACTTAAATATTATCTCGAATTATAGCAATGAGATTGTAAGCGTTATCTTTACGTTGAAGGATGGAGGTTACTATTATTTTAAGAATCCTCCTACGATTTCCGATTCTTCCATTCGCAATCTGCCATGGTATCAAGAGACGCTGAGGAACAGTAATGGAACAGCAGTCATTGTTGATAGCCTGAACGGGATTACTTCAGATAAACAGGATATGTTTACCTTATTGCTTCATCCGGATCAATCGCTCGAAACAGAGGTTGAGATGGTTTATTTGATTACCCACGCCTCTCTGCCAGACTACATTCATAAGAATCCAGATATTGAACAATTCATGATTGATCGGAACGGTAATCGAATTGTGAATCAGAACAATCATGATAAAGTAGATCCAGAAATCTTAATGGAACTATCCAAGATGCTGAAGAAGCCAACTCATAATCGTGATGAGGATTACACCTTTATTAATATTAATGGAGCGAATAAGCTTATAAAGCTGTATTCATTTGAGAAGTCAGGTTGGAGTATCGTCAATATTTTAGATGAGAACATAGTTACGAGGGATGCAAATCAATTTTTAAAAATTTCCATCATTTTCATATTTGGTAGTTTTGCTTTATTTCTATTGTTTTTATTAAGTTTTTTTAAAGATATACTTCGGCCATTGCAGAATCTCATTCGAGCGATGAGAAGGGTGGAGACAGGCGATTTTTTTACGGAAGTAAAGGCAGACGGAAGAGGTGAGATTAAGCGGCTAGGATATTCCTTCAATCGCATGGTTTCTCAGATCAGAGATCTTATGCAAGAACGGGATTTGAAGGAACGAGCGCGCAGCCAGGCTGAAATCGAAGCTTTGCAATCACAGATTAATCCACACTTCTTATCGAATACATTGAATTCCGTTCGGCTTATGGCGATGATCGCAAAAACAGACAATATTCGTAAAATTATTGAGAGCCTATCTGCCCTTCTGACGCATGTATTTCGTGCACCAAACTCGCTAGCCCCGATTGGTCAGGAGATCAAAGTACTAGAGTCCTACGTGCATATTATGCAGGTTCGTTATGGAGGCAAGCTGAATATCCAATTTGATATTGATGATACGCTTTTGAATTACAGCATGCCCAAAATGCTGCTTCAGCCGATTCTAGAAAATGCCATTTTTCATGGACTTGATCAGCAACAGATGAACGAGTTGATTGAAGTGAAGGCGGTTCGGCATGAGCTTGGCGTATGCTTTACGATCACGGATTATGGTAAAGGAATGACAGACGAACAAATTAGGGGATTGCTGCAGCAGGGTGAGAAATACCAGCGTGGCAATTTTAGCGGGATAGGTGTACATAATGTGTTACAACGAATTGAGCTTAATTATGGTCATCCGTACGGTGTGGAGATTGATAGCCAGTTAGGTAGAGGGACCATCATTACGATTTTGCTCCCACTGATATTAACATAATACTTCATAGAGAGGATGAGCCATATGATGAACGTGATGATCGTTGAAGATGAGACGATTATGAGATTAGCTTTAACGACGTTGATTGATTGGGAATCGAACGGATTTCGGATTGTGTATGAAGCGAGTAATGGTTATCAAGCACTTGAGTATATAAAAGAAAACCGAGAAATTGACATTATGATTACGGATTTGAAGATGCCTGTGATGGATGGTCTAGAGCTGATTGATGAGCTTAATCAGTTGAATGGAACTTCTCCGCATGTCGTCATTTTGAGCGCGTATGATGATTTTGAATTCGTAAGGAAGGCGTTCAAGAGGGGGGTTCAGGACTATATTCTAAAATCGGAGATGGATCCGAATATTGTACTGGATCTCTTTAATCGGATCAAGCATGACTGCGAAGTGAAACAGAACATGTCAAGGAAATCGATAGAAATTCGCAATGGGGAAAGGATGCGGCTGAAACAGCAAACCATTCGTGAATGGCTTGAAATTGGCGTAAATTCGCAGTTCGATCCTTTTGTTCTAGAAGATTTGAAAATGAGGCTGGAATGGACGCATATAACCGTTTCAATGATTCGAGTAGAGGGCTTTGCTGAGGTTCAGGAGCGGTATGGTTCGGCTATTGGGGATTTTGTAAGTTCAGTATTAAAGTCTATCGATCAGGTGCTCGCGGAGGCCGGAACAGGTGAAGTCATTAGCTGGAACACGTATGAATACGTGGTGCTCTTATCGTTTGCAACAAACAGTTTAATGTATGTCAGGCAGAGTATTTCGCAGATCATGGATCAAATCATATTTGTACTGAAGGAATACATCAATATTCAAGTCACGATCGGAGTGAGTGAGCTGTGTGAAGAATTAAAGCAAATCCCGGCGTTTTATCTTCAAGCTCGCAAAAATGCGGATTTGCGCTTTGTAATTAATAAGCATCGAGTCATTTACCCAGAGGATGCTAACCATTTCTTGAAGCAGTCGGGAGAGAGCCTGATCGGGAAAGAGCAAGCCTTGCTGGATGCATTGAAGGAGCGTGAAGAGCAAGCGGTTCTGCAAGAACTAGACCATATGTTTGCATTGATCAAGCGTTCTGCTTCGATGGGAAATGAGGTGCTGCGCGCCCGGTATATGGAACTGTTAATGATATTGGTAAAGTTCATGTATGATAACGAGTTCGTCAATAGCCTGGAAATGGACAAAATCGAAGATGTGTATCGCATGGCTTGGCAGGTTGACTCAGCTGATAGCTTGCAAGACTCGATTTCAAATTTTGTACTTCAGCTTCTGCAAGAGAGTGATAAAAAGGCGGGCCAGATGAATCGGGTTGTGGCCATTGCGCAAGCTTATATCATGGAACACTATCGGGAAGAAATCACGCTAGGGAAAGTAAGTGAAATGGTACATTTAAGTGAAAGTCATTTCAGTACATTGTTCTCGAAGGCAGTAGGAGAGACGTTTAAGGAATTTGTTACCAAAGTACGCATGGAAAAGGCCATGGAAAGCATGAAGAAGGAGCCTTATCTCAAGATCTATGAGATTGCAGAGCGTACTGGATATGCGAGTACGGAGCACTTTAGCCGGGTTTTTAAAAAGGCGACTGGCATAAGTCCCAATCAGTTCATAAGATCGGTTGCCAAATAGCCTAAAACTTTATCATGATTTCGAATGTTTTATCATTCTGACCGCTTTTTGGAAGCGCTATAATAGAGACAGCAAATGAGCAATAGCTTATATCCAATAAGTATAGGAGGAATGTTATATGCAACAAGTTCGACCACGTATAACACGCATTTTATGTACGCTAATGATCACAGCCCTAATGGTGCCAATGTTTTCCGCTTGTGGATCTAAAGGGAGTTCAGACGAGGGGAAAACTGCTCAGCCAGATACGAAGCAACAGGAGCAGAAAGTAGATGAGAAGGAACCTGTAACGTTAAAATTCCCAATTTGGTCTACGATTACAGAGGATTTATTTACGAAGCTGGATCTTGTAAACGAATACAAAAAGGAACATCCGAATGTCACCATTGAATTGGAGCTGTTAAAGGACACAGAGTATGAAAATACGATGAAGATCCGGAATTCAGCGAACGAATTGCCGGATATTCTGCCTCTGAAATCGTCTTGGTTGATTAATTTCAAGGATAATATCTTACCTCTTGATGACTTGGATGCAGCCAAGAACAATATGTTCGCAGCTGATTTCAAGGTGGGTGATCATATTTATGGTGTACCCGAAAGCCAATTCAATGAGTTCGTCTGGTATCGGAAGAGTATCTTCCAGGAATATGGACTTGAGATTCCTAAGACCTGGGGAGAGTTCGTAAGTGCAGCTAAAAAGATTAAAGACGGCGGCAAATATATGCCGTTCGCCATGGGCGGTAAAGACGCTTGGCCGAATTATCCTTTCAACGAATTTATGCCTTCACTTGTAGCAGGAGATGGGGATTACTGGTCAACGATGGCGACGATGGATGAACCTTTTACGAAAGGTCAAGCCTTCTATGATGCTTATGTTAAAATTCAGGAACTGTATGATGGTAAATTGATGGGTCCTGATCCCCTCGGTGTTGGCTTTGACCAATCCAAGTTGATGTTCGGTTCCAAGCAGGCGGCGATGATTGCACTTGGTCAATGGTTCGGCAGTGATTTGAAATCGATGAAAGATGTGGATCTGAATGATGTAGGTGCTTTCTTGTTACCTGTTCGTAATTCCGAAAGTGATCCGTTTAATACGATTTCGATGGTAGATACGTTCTTCACGATTCCAAAAACGTCGAAGTATCCAGACGAAGCGAAAGAATTCATTAACTGGTTCTTCAGTGATAAATGGTATTCGAAATATTTGACTGAGGCTCAGCTTCAATCGACGATGAAGGATGTTAAGATTGATCTAGGTACAATGTTCAAGGGTGCTTTTGACGTGTCCAATCTGAATTATGTGCTGTATAAAGGCGGCAGTGAGGGTTATAAGAAGATTGAATCGGCCATTAAGTTCGATGTGAAGAAGATGGGTCAGGATATGATGGCAGGCAAAGATTTCAATAAGATGATGCAGGATATGAATAACAGCTGGAAAAATGCCCGTTCCAAATTAAAATAAATCTCAATGTGAAAGTTGAGTAATGAGGAAGGTGGCTACCATTTGGATTAGCCACTTTCCTTATATATAAAGAAATGGAGGGGTAGGAATGAAAACGATTTCTATGCAAAGAAACATACTGTTATTCAGCTTTTTGTTTGTTCCTGTATTGCTGCTTTTGATGTTCGTGTTGTACCCGCTATTCGAACTTATTCGATTAAGTTTTACCGATTGGAATGGAATGGATGCGAAGCAAGTGTACATTGGTTTCGACAATTACATCAAGATGTTTACCGATTCATCCGATGTATGGCTGTCCCTTCGCAATAACGGATTCTACTTCCTCTTTCATTTCATTATGATTCCGCTTGAATTAGCGATTGCGGTTGTATTGGACAGTAAGATTCGTGCCAGCAAGTTTTTTAAGACAATCGTATTCATGCCTTATATTATTAACGGGGTTGCTATTTCGTATATGTTTGCCTTCTTTTATAGTCCTATTAATGGTGGGTTAAATGGCATTCTTGAAGCGCTGGGGCTAGAGTCGCTCATACAGAACTGGTTGACGAATGAATCCATCGTGAACCTTAGCTTGGTGTTTGTATCGATCTGGCGATTCTCAGGCTTCCATGTCATCTTATTCCTAGCAGGCTTGCAAGCCATTCCTCAGGATCAATTCGAGGCAGCCAAAATCGATGGCGCGAACAGCATTCAGAATTTTTGGTATATTATCGTTCCAGGTGTGAAAAAGGTACTAGAGGTTCTTTTGTTCTTAAATGTCGTTGGGGCGCTGCAAGTGTTCGATATTCCATATATTATGACACAGGGCGGCCCGGGTCATGCGAGTAGTACATTCACATTATATACCTTGGAGACAGCCTTCAAATTTAACAACTTCGGTATGGCTTCAGCGATGGGGATTACGATGTTAGTTCTCATTATTGTCCTGAATAGTATACAGAAGAGGCTGTTCAACCTGAAGGGAGTTGATGAGGAATGACGCCTCGATTGGGAGTAGCAGTGAAGAAGCTCGCCGTGTATGTCATTCTAATTGCGATTTGTCTAATCGTCTTCCTCCCCTTACTCATAACGTTATTCGCTTCATTTAAAACTTCAATGGAGATTGGCTCTGAATTTTCGCTCAAGCTGCCAGCAAGTTTTAATTTCGATAACTACGGCGTTGTATTGGAGAAAGGGAAGTTTCTACAGGGGTTTGGTAATTCGATGTTCCTGGTTGCAGTCAGTGTTGTCATTAATGCTTTAATAGGAACAATGACAGCCTACGCGATTAATCGATTTGATTTTCGCTTGAAGAAGATCATTCTCGGTCTTTTTGTAGCCGGTATGATCATGCCCGGTATGATTACTGAAATTTCACGATTTACAGTTATTAAAAATCTTGGACTTTATAATACGATTTGGGCCCCAATCGTAATTTACGCAGCAGCGAATTTGGTTCAACTCTACATTTATACACAGTTCATCAATGGTATTCCCAAAGAATTAGATGAGAGTGCAATGCTCGATGGATGCTCATACTTTTCAGTCTTCAATAAAATGATCTTCCCGCTTCTGTTACCGGCAACGGCAACACTCGGTATTATTAAAGCGGTTGATGTGATGAACGATATGTATGTTCCATATCTGTACATGCCTTCAAGCAGCCTTAGAACGTTGACGACGACCTTGATGTATTTCAGTAGTTCAAAGTTTGGAAGTTGGGATTATCTCAGTGCTGCGATTATCTTGGTCATGCTGCCGACACTTTTGATTTATCTTCTATTTTCAAAGTATATCTTCAAAGGGATCGTTGCAGGTGCAGTGAAAGGATAAGAAGGATAACAGTTGGGCAGCTAACAAAAACGGATACCGTCTCAAAGGATGGTATCCGTTTCTACTTATATAGGGCATAAGTGCATGGCTATTCACCCATTTATACACACCCTAATGTGGAGGTGAAGTAATATAAGAACCTAATTAGATGGCCAGAGGCTGCAACGGCATCCTAATTCCTAAAGCTTATATTATATGTTAAAGAGGTGTAGTGATGAAGAGAATAATGATATGCCTTCTAGCTTTCTCATTTATTTTCGGAATGGAATACCCAAACACAGTTGCACACGCGCAGAATGGGAGTCGTGATCAGACAACCGAGAATACAAATGGCAGAACAGTCCTGAATTTTAATAGTGATTGGGGCTTTTACAGAGGCGAGTTAGCAGGGGCAGAGGCCGTTGACTATGATGATCAGGCATTTGCTAATATTACGATTCCACACACCATGAGACTGGAGAAGAAGCATGCGAATGGTGGGCGAGCCGTATATCAAGGAATAGGCTGGTACAGACGTTATTTTACGATTGACGAGATGTACAGAGGAAATACAATCAATATTGACTTTGAAGGTGTCATGATTGACAGTGATATCTATTTGAATGGAGAAAAAATTTATACGCGTAATGGTGGTTATGTCGGATTTTCTGTAGATATTACAGATAAAGTGAAATTCGGTGAAACAAATGTTTTAGCTGTAAAGGTATCTAGCAATGATAGTCCAGATACTCCGCCAGGAAAGCCAATAGCAAATCTTGATTTCCATTATTACGGTGGTATTTACAGAGATGTAACCATGAGAATTACGAATAATTTACATATTTCAGATGCATTACAGACTGACAAAACAGCTAGTGGCGGAGTTTTTGTAACTTATCCAGAAGTGAGCAAAACTCATGCCAAGGTGAATGTAAAAACGCATGTTGTAAACCAAAATAATACGTCAGCAGATACGAAGGTTGTAACTAAGCTTGTAGACAAGAAAGGAAATACAGTTGCGCAGGGTGAAGCTGATGCTGCAAGTATCCCAGCAGGTGGGGATAAGCAGTTTACTCAGGATTTAACGGTAACCAATCCCAATTTGTGGCATCCCGATTCACCTTATCTTTATTCCTTGGTTAGTGAAGTGTACAATGGGCCAACTTTAGTGGATTCGGTTACGACTAAGATCGGGATCCGAACTATAGAGTACAAGGCTGATGGATTCTATATCAATGGTGAGAGATTATATTTACGCGGAGCCAACCGTCATCAGGCATATCAGAATATTGGAGATGCAGCCCCTAACGCGATGCAATACCGTGATGTCATGCAAATCAAGGAAAATGGATTTAATGCGGTTCGTGCTACGCATTATCCTAATGATCCGGCCTTTTTAGATGCAGCTGATGAATTAGGGTTATTAGTTATTGAATGTCAGCCCGGCTGGCAGAACTTCACCAAAAGTCAAAAGTTCTATGATCTCACATTAAGAGATACCCGTGAAATGATCCGACGTGACAGAAACAGACCGTCCGTCATCCTATGGGAAACTTCACTGAACGAGACGGGCTATTCAGCCCAATGGGCAAAAGAAGCTACTGCGATCGCTCATGCAGAGTATCCTGGCAATCAGATGTATACAGCAGCGGACCACGGGCTTCAGGGATCTTTTTATGATGTGAACTACAAAGCCGTTGATACCAATTGGCAAGCAGATCCTAGCAAATGGACGGATTTTGATCCCAAAAAGCCGTTCTTTACTCGTGAATGGGGCGATTTTGAAGAATCGAGCAAGGCGCTGAGAAAAGAAGGCGAAGGCGCGATGAATACTCAGATTTTGACACGTCAGAGATATTTAAATGGAGATGGTTACTCGGACTGGGGTGGCCTAGATGCAAATGACAGAATCGGTGGATACTTCTTATGGAGCTGGAATGACTACGCACGCGGATCAACAACGAAAACGTTAGGAAGTGGAACGGTCGATATCGACAGATATGAAAAATATGATTACTACTGGCTGCAGTCCATGCAATCGGCTAGAAATTCGGCTGTTGGTCCAATGGTGTTTATCGCAAGCACATATTCGCAGGCCTCGAGCCTCAATATTAACGTATTCAGTAACTGTGACCTTATTAAGCTGTATCAGAATAATGAACTGGTGAAAGAAATGACGAGGGAAGAGGCTCTGAAGTCTGTTCCGAATATCGCTAAAAAAGGCGGCAGCCCTATATTTACATTTACATTAAACAAGTTTGCAGCTGGCGAGCTTCGAGCCGAAGCGATTTTAGATGGAAAAGTTGTCAAAACGCATACGGTTAAAACACCGGGTCAAGCTGCTAGAATCGAAATAGAAGTACGTGACAAGGGAATCATGCCAGTCGCAGATGGATCAGATGTAATCCCTGTATACTTCAAAGTGGTTGATGAGAATGGAACAGTCGTACCGAACTACGAGGGAAAGGTTATAGTTTCTGTAACAGGTGATGGGGAACTCGTTGGTAAAAATATTGAAAGAATCGGTGTTGAAGAACAGAGTGTTGAAGGTGGTATAGGTTTTGCATTTGTAAGAACTGCACATGTCAGTGGAGATATCAACATTCATGCTGTGGCAGAAGGACTCCAAGCTGGAGATAAGACAGTAAGTACACAACCCTACGAAGGCCAGTTTGTTCCTGATGGACAGCATCGGCCATGGGTTGGTGGCGTTGATAAACTAGAAACCACAGAACAGACCTATAAAAATATTGCAGTGGGTAAACCCATTACAAGTTCTTCGGAACAATCAGGTAACTATGCAAAAAATGCAGTAGATAATGACGAAGGTACAAGATGGTGTGCCAATGGATCATCCTTACCGCAGTGGATACAGGTTGATTTACAACAGAGCAGCTCTATAGCTGGGTTTCAGATCATGTGGGAGCGAAGTACAAATGTTTACAAGCATGATATTGAAGTATCAGAAGATGGGACCCATTGGCAAAAAGTGATTGATAGAACATCGAACACCACACCTAATGGATATGAAGAGACGATGTTGACGGAGACAAAAGGGAGATATGTAAGATTAACGATTGTTGATCGGATTACCAATGGAGATTGGGCTTCTTTATATGAATTTAAAATCATCCCTTCGGACAATGAAGAACCTGGTGACATCATTACGGATGCAAAAATTGAATCCATCACATCATCTTCAGCAAGTGAAACTGACAGAGGTACCGATAAGCTTAGAGATGGTATAACGACAATAGGAACAGGCTGGTTGTCCAAGGAACTAACTCTTCCTCAGTCCGTTACAGTCAAATTTAACAAACCTCAATCGGTTGTTGGAAGCCGCATTTTCTGGGAGAAGGACAGTAACTGGTACACGTATGATTTAGAAGTATCTAGCGATGGTAAAGCATGGCAAAAGGCGCTCGATAATCGTTACGTCGGTGGACAGCATTTCACACCCGAAAAATTTGCTAAGCCGTATGACAACATCAAATATGTTCGTATAACGATGAAGGACATCACTGCCGGCGGCGGGTTCAGAATTGGTATGGCGGAACTGGTGTTATATGGTCAGGACTATACAGAACCAGAGAAAAAAGAGTATGACTATGCTAGCGATCTGGAATGGGTTTCGGCGCACAGTGATTATAATGCGGTACTTAAGGATAAGCCACAATATGGCGGTTCCACCCTTGACTTGAACGCTGCAACAGGAGTTAAGACCTTTACCAAAGGATTATCAGCAGATACCAATTCAGAAGTCGTCTATCAAGTCGATGGTCGTGGTTATGCAAGATTTCAAGCCTATGTGGGCATTGACAAGAAAGCCCCTAAAATGGGTGGAGAAGCGATATTCAAAGTATTTAAAGATAATGAGCTCATCTACACAAGCCCAGTAAAGATGAGAGATAACAACTGTGAATGGATCGATCTAGATATCACAGGCGCCATGCAGATTAAGCTTGTTGCTGAATGGAATAACAATCCTGGCAATCCAGAAGCGAGGTACAATACGCACGTTGACTGGGCAGATGCCAAATTCATCTATGGTGTAACCGTAACAACACCGTCTGGCACCATATCGGCGCCGGCTACAGCGACTGCTGGCAAAACGTTCAACGTGCAAGTCGGTATCAGCAGCGTAACGCAAGGGGTATATGCGCAGGATCTATCGGTCGAGTTCGATCCGGCTACGCTCGAGTTCTTGTCTGCGAGATCTCTCGTTTCAGGGGTTAGCATCATCGATAAGAAGACGACGCCGGATGGCAAGCTGCGGTTCATCGTCGCAAGCGTTGGTCCAGGCAATGCCGTAACAGGCACGAAGCATGTCCTTGAACTGACATTCAAAGCAAAGGAAGTCGCTGAAGCGACGGTAAATAGTGCCATCTCGATCACGAAGGCGATGATTTCGGATGCCGCAGGAGCAGAGATGACCATCGGAAATGCGAGCTCTACCGTACAAGTCGTGAAGGAGCAACCGCCGGTTGCGAGTGGCGACTTGAACGGCGACGGCAAAGTAACGATCGGTGACCTTGCGATTGCTGCTGCGAACTATGGCGCAACCAAGGATAGCCCGAACTGGAGTAAGCTGCGCATGGCTGACTTTGACAACAATGGTGTCATTGATATCAGCGACTTGGCGGCGATCGCGCAGAAGATTATTCAATAATGAAATAACGTCACTGTAAATTTGTAATGGATGACGAGATGAGAGCAGTTCGAGGAGATCTTGGGCTGCTCTATTTTCGATATAGCTATCTTTCCGTAAATTTGATCATGAAATCCAAATTATCATCATTAACCGTTCCATGGCTTGAGAGTAAGATGTAGACATAAATCGTTTTTTTATTATCTTTCCTCATTTATGAATCACACTTAAATAGGGGAATAAGATGATACCCCAATTTTACATATCAACCAGTGACCAGTGACTTACTTCAACTATATATTCAGTTTCTAGAGGAAATAAGCAGTTCTCTTATTCCGGGATTATAGTTTTTTATAATCATATATCTAGTTTGAAGGAGGTAATTTATATTGTTTAGTTCCAGACAAAAAGCAAGAAAAGCAATCATTCTGGCAGCATTAATTGCACTACTTGTCAATTTTCCAAGCTATTCCAGGGCTGCAGACAATGGGAACGGTACGTACACAAATCCGATCATGTGGGGAGATTATCCAGATAACGACGTGATCAGGGTGGGAGACACCTATTATATGTCATCCACGAGTATGCATCTCTTTCCCGGTAGTCCCATCATGAGTTCCAAAGATTTGGTGAGCTGGAAATACGAGAGTTACGCTGTCGACAGAATGGAAGGAGACATGTACGATCTCAAGAATGGACAGAATGCCTACGACGAAGGCCCATGGGCGACAAGCTTAAGGTATCATAATGGGAAATATTACTTGATGTATAACATTAATCGTGACGCAGCATTTGTAAGCGTTGCCAATAGCGCGGAGGGCCCTTGGACAATTTACAAGCTGGAGGATGAACTCTACGATCCCGGTCTATTTTTTGACGACAATGGTAAGGTGTACGTTGTACATGGTCAAGGTCAACTCTACCTAAGCGAATTGAAAATCGTGAATGAAGAAACGGGTCAACTTTCTATTACTTCCAAAAGAGCCCCCGGCGCATCAAGAAATGGAAAGATGATCTACGATTATAAGGGCGGTTATTACAACGAAGGATCACATGTTTATAAAATTGGAGAGTATTATTACATCCTCAGCACGCCTACCTGGAATAAAGGCTCGAAGAAGGAAATTGCCATCCGCACGAAAGACTTGGCTAACGGTCCGTATGAAGTAAAGGATATTATGACCAGCTTTATGAATTTTACGGGCAATGGCATTCATCAGGGTGGGATTGTAGATGTCCCTCAAGGTGAAGGCAAGGCATCGGAGTGGTGGTCGGTCATATTCCAGGATCGAGGGAAGCTGGGACGTGTTCCAACCTTGCAGCCCGTGAACTGGAAAGATGGATGGCCGTATATGGGAGAGCTGGATGGAGAAAAAGCGGTTGTTACTTTGAAGAAACCTAATATACCAGGTTTGGGTACAACGGAGCCAAAGGCGCCTGCAACATCAGATGATTTCAGCGGCAGTGCGTTAGGTCTGCAATGGCAGTGGAACCACAATCCTGACGATGCAAAGTGGAGTCTTGCAGAAAGACCAGGCTTTATAAGACTTAAGACATCCAGCGTAACCAATGCTCTGGCCTATGCAAGAAATACACTGACGCAGCGAATCATTGGTCCGGATAGCACGGCAACTGTAAAGATGGATATCAGTCATATGGCGGATGGAGATCAAGCTGGGTTGTCTGTCATCCAACGAGATTCCAATTTCATTGGCATTAAGAATGAAGATGGAAAGAAGAGAATCGTTGTGCAAGACTTATGGACAGAACAGGCATCCATTGATCTTCCAGATGGAACTTCGAATATCTGGTTCAGAGCTGAAACTCCAAGATTTGAGTATCGAACGGAATTCTCATACAGCTTAGACGGCGTAAACTTCACGAGATTAGGCGGAAGATATGACATGCGTTACGGAACCTATGTTGGGATGAGGTTTGGTATTTTCAACTACGCAACAAAGGCTCTAGGCGGATATATTGATGTGGATTCATTTGAACTGACAACGACGGAAAATCAAGGGAATTTATTTAGCATAAATAAGAAGATTGATGCTGAACGTTATGATGATCAGAACTATGTTACAGATAAGAATCTAACGATCAACGCAAAAACAGAGTGGACAAATGATGATGTAAACGACGGATATGACCAAAGTATGGCGAATATCAAGAATGGCGATTGGCTGCGTTACGACCAGGTAGATTTCGGGAACAGTGAAGCAAAATGGTTTAACGCTAGAATAGCGAGCAACAAAACGGGCGGCAAGATCGAGGTTAAACTGGCTGATGCGGAAGGAAATCCTGCTCAGACGATTGCGACGCTGCAAATTCCGAATTCAGGGGATATGAATGGGTATGTAAATGCCAAATCAGAGCTTACCCAAATCGTGACAGGAAAGCAAAAAATATTCCTGGTATTTAACGGTGCAGATAAGGAAATATGCAAGCTCAACTGGTTTATGTTTGGGTCAGGCGATTATCCAGCGATTGCAGCAGTTCCAGCTCATGTTCAAGTGGGTTCACCAAAGAGCTCAACGATCGATATCGCATGGGATGCCGTACCTGGGGCATTGCAGTACGACATTAAAATTGATAATAAGATCATAAGCAATGCGACAAGCTCATTTTCGGAAACAGGCTTACTTCCTGGAGCAACGTATACCGTACAGGTTCGGTCCAAGAACTTTGCGGGGTTCAGTGAATGGAGTGAGGGTGTAAAGATAACAACCAAAGCTGACCCGGAAATGATTCCTTCCAGTGGCATGACAGTAACTGCTTCAAGTGAGGAAACGCAAGCCGAAGATAATAAGGCAGCAAATGTCTTAGATGGAAACCTAGATACGATCTGGCATACCAAGTGGAATGGTGGAAATACGCCTCCTCATACATTGGATTTCAACTTGGGCCAAACCTATGACGTTTATAAGCTTAAATATATTCCAAGACAGTCCGGCGGAGATAACGGTATTGTAACCAAGTACAACGTCTACACAAGCCTGGATGGTGTTAACTATACTTTGGTCAAAGAACAAGGAACATTTGTAAACGATTCCATGCCGAAGACAGTAACATTTAGACCCACTCAGGCTCATTACCTGAGATTTGAAGTAATGGCTGGTCATAATGGTTTCGGTTCCGCCGCTGAGATCAATATTTATCAAAATGCAGACTCCATGCCAGTCGTGTCTGGCAAGAAGCCAGCTGCAGCAAGCAGTGAACTAACAGGATATGAGGCTTCGAAGGCTAATGATGGTGATCTAGCTACCGCATGGAAAGCTACCATTGAAGATCCGAAGAAGTCTTGGATGGTAGACTTGGAAGAAAAGTATGATTTGACTGGGATTGAGCTCGAATGGGCTGCAGAAAATACAAGCAAGTACAAGGTTGAAGTGTCGAGTGATAACAAGATTTGGACGCAAGCCGTTGACAGAACGGCGGATACAGTATCCAGCAAGGTCAAAAAGGACAGCGTTTCAAGTAATGCAGTAAGGTATGTAAAGGTAACATTTACAGAAGGGATCGCAACCATTGATGAAATTAGAATTCGCGGTACCAAGAGTGTAATCGTACCGGAATCTAACAACGTTGTATTAAACAAACCTGTTGTTTCTGACAGCCAGCAGAGCAGCAATCCCGCATCCGCAGGTAACGATGGGGATGAGTCGACGCGTTGGTGTGTTGCGGATGATAAGCGTCCGCACTACTGGCAGGTGAATCTTGGCGACAAATATGATGTAACGGGCTCGAAAATCATCTTTGAAAAAGCCGGTAAGGCGATGATGTATAAAATCGAGGTGTCAAGCGACGCTGCAACGTGGACGACAGTGCTTGACCATATGAGTAATACGACGAACACGGAACAAGTCAGAACAGATAACTGGACGGCGAAGGGTGCCCAACAGATCAAGGTAACGGTCATGGGATACCCGGAACTATGGGGAGGTTTCCGTGAGTTTGAAGCTTACGGTGCTAAATCTCCGGTCGTGGATACAACTGCGCTGACAGCAGCGATTGCAGCCGCTCAGGTCAAAGTTGACCATGCCGTCGTCGGTGATCAGCCAGGACAATATCCGCAGGCTTCAGTAGATGCACTGAAAACAGCGATCGCAGCAGCAGAGCTTGTTGTAGGTACAGCAACCACACAAGCAGAAGTGACAGAAGCGATCGAAGCGCTTCAAGCCGCGGTTCAAGCTTTCGAGAAGGCCGCAACGGCTGCGCCGTCAGGCTCCATCACAGCGCCAGCTACAGTAACTGCTGGTAAAGGGTTCAACGTGCAAGTCGGTCTTAGCAGCGTAACGCAAGCGGTATATGCGCAGGATCTATCGGTTGAGTTCGATCCGGCTGCACTCGAGTTCTTGTCTGTAAGATCCCTCATTCCAGGGGTTAGCATCATCGATAAGAAGACAACACCGGATGGCAAGCTGCGGTTTATCGTTGCAAGTGAAGGTCCAGGCCATGCCGTAACAGGCACGAAGAATGTCCTTGAACTAACGTTCAAAGCGAAGGAAGTAGCTGAAGCGGCGGTAAATCGTGTCATCTCGCTGACGAAGGTTATGATTTCGGATGCCGAAGGGACAGAGATGACGATCGGAAATGCGAGCTCTACCGTACAAGTAGTGAAGGAGCAACCGCCGGTTGCGACGGGCGACTTGAACGGCGACGGCAAAGTCACGATCGGTGACCTTGCGATTGCTGCTGCGAACTATGGCGCAACCAAGGATAGCCCGAACTGGAGTAAGCTGCGCATGGCTGACTTTGACAACAATGGTGTCATCGATATCAGCGATATGGCGGCGATCGCGCAGAAGATTATTAGTTAGAGAAGAGTCGCTAGTATAGTTTAATAGATTAATCCCCTTCAAGCACATAACGCGAATGCAGCTTTTTGAACGCATGAGCTGAGAGTGCGCTGGAGGGGGTTTTTCATGTTCTACGATACATAAGAATCGATTTAGGCTTACCTTAAAATATATCAAAAAACCGAAAATTACATCATTAACCTACAATTAACGGGAGAGTAAGATGTAATCATAATATAAATCGATTGATTCATCGATCTTCACACCAAAGATTTGTCGTGTTTTGTCAAATCTTCCTTCCCATCAATATCCCGTAAAATTGTAAGCGATTCCAGTTAAATGAACGAATAAGGAGGTGATGCTGATTAATAGCTATTGTGCACGAAAGTTAATTCATAGTATTTGGTAAGAAGCAGACTGCACTCGAAGGGAGTACAAAAATGTCACTATCAAAGGTAATGAAAAACGTAGCAATCGTGGTAGCCTCTGCTCAGCTGATTAGCATTGCAATTCCTACATTTTCTGGGAATGCGAATGCTGCTGCAGCTAATGATGGAATCATTGAATCCAATCAAATGAAAGTTCAAGTCGATCCGAATTTCCCAAGAATCATAAAGTATACGTTAAACAATAACGTGTTGAATGGCTCTGAAGACGTAATAAACACAATAAGAATTAATGGAACAGACTATATACCAAAAGTAGAGTATTTTGAAAGCGATAACAAGGCTGATTATACACTAACGATTGACGAATTAAAGGTAGTCATAAAGCTGTCAATAACCATTAAAGACAATACACTTGATTTCGAAGTAACAAAGGTAGAAGAAAATGGTACAGCAAGAATACATACCATTGAATTTCCGAACCATAGCTTGGTGTCCGTAAGAAGTACAGATTCGGTTGCCAAATTTGCCGGTTCCCGAATGGAAACCGCTGTTTATAGAAAAGGTGACGTGTATCAAGATGTATCAGGTACGCCTACGGTAGATAGTACACCCAAAAACTATATGTACGCGTTCATCAACAATGATCAACTGGCAGCAGGTGTTTGGTCGAATGCATTCGGTGATACCGGTGCTGATGCAGACAATGACAACCACCGTATTGTGAAGCAGACGACCAAGAAAGCGGATTACTCCCGTACAGCTCTGTGGAGTGCTTCATGGGTATATCGTGGTAATAATATGCCAGATAACATAACAGAATCATTACCACATAGTAAGGTCGTTATTACAGCGGATGCAAATGCGGACGCTAAAATAGATTGGCAGGATGCAGCTGTTGCATTCCGTGATATCATGAACAATCCTGTAGGCAGCGATCGCATGTCCGAACTTGTTGTTCACCGTATACCGATGAACTTTGGCAGCCAGGCAACCAACCCATTCTTGAAATCACTCGATGAAACAAAGCGAATTTATCTCTCAACGGATGGGCTCGGACAGTGGGTGGAATTAAAGGGTTACCAGGCTGAAGGGCATGACTCTGCACATCCGGATTATGGCGGGCATATCGGTGTACGTCAGGGCGGACAGAAGGATATGGATACGCTTGTAAGAGAAGCGCAGAACTACAATGCTTTCATGGGTGTACATATTAGCGGAACAGGTGCTCATCCGGAAGCAAAGGCATTTGATGATCAGTTGGTTAATATCAACAAAGGCGGTTGGGACTGGCTTGATCCATCCTATGATTTTGATGATCCGACATACCGTAGAGAAGTCTATTCTGGCAACAGAAAGAACCGTTTACAGATGTTAAAGGACGATGCGCCAACACTTGATTTTATTTATGCCGATGCATGGTATGAGCAGGGCTTTAACGGAAGAAGATTTGCAAGAGATGTGAATTCTTTTGGCTGGGCGCTTATGACGGAGTTCCCAAATGTATTAGAAGATGAAGCCGTATGGAATCACTGGTCGGTTGACTATGATTATGGCGGTAAGCATACCAAGGGTTATAGCAGTGATATCGCAAGATTTGTGCGAAATCACCAGAAAGATACATGGATTGTTCGCCATCCCATCCTAGGCGGTACGGAGGCAAATGATGCTGAAGGATGGCAGGGTAAAGTAGATTACGATGAAATGATCGATGAAGTATTCAAAACCAATCTGCCAACGAAATATCTACAAAGCTTCCCTATGACGAAGTACGATGTGAAAAATAGTGTAGGAAGAGTGGAATTTGAAGGAAATGTTGTTGCAGAGAGGGCATCAGACGGAACGAGAACATTTACGAAAGATGGTAAAAAGCTTCTTGAAGAAGATGTAACCATTCAACAAGGAACAAGTGACGGTAATGTGTATGATGACGTAAAATTCAATAATCTCAAATATTTGTTACCATGGTCGCCAAATGCCGATAAGTCATCTAGCGAGTTGGCAGGTGTCGAAGAAAAACTATATCACTACAACGAAAATGGTGGACCTACAACGTGGGAACTTCCAAATAGCTGGAACAATGTATCAACTGTGAAATTATTTGCATTAACAGATACAGGTAAGAAAGATGAAAAAGTATTAAACGTCGTTGATGGCAAAATCACAATTGATGCGAACGCAAAACAGGCTTACGTTGTTTACAAAGGAGACGTTACTCCAAAGGTTGAAGATATGAATTGGGGATTTGCAATGCCTGCCAAGGATCCAAGCTTCAACAGCGGAACATTGGATCATTGGGATGTAAAGAGCGGTGCAGCAACAGTAGAACGTAACCATCGTGGACAGTATGAATTAGTAGTCCATGATAATACAGAAGAGACTGTATTAGAGACTGGCTTATCAGGATTGAAGCCAGGAACATATTCAGCTTCTATTTATGTTCAGGTAGGGAATACACCAAACAGTACAAATGGTAGTGATCCTAACACGGCAGGAAATGCAAAACGTAAAACGGTGCTTGGTGTGAAAGATTTCGGCGGAGCAGACATCACGAACTATACGGAAAGCTCACCGCTTAAGAACTATATCTCAGCTGACTCCAAGCACAGCACCAATATGCAGAGAATGAGAGTCGTATTTGATGTAGCAGCCGGACAGGAGACTGCAACATTGTACTTGAAGGTAGCTCCAGGAACAGCGATTGTAACCTTTGACGATGTTCGCTGCGTGCCTACCCAGAGAGTTGTACCACAATCTCCAGATGTAATCGTAGCTGAAGATTTTGAACATGTTGACCAAGGGTTGACTCCATTTGTTATAGCAGATGCTGATGGCGTAAGTGATCCACGTACTCACTTATCCGAATTACACGCTCCATACACGCAAAAAGGCTGGAATGGAAAAGCTGTTGATGACGTATTAAATGGCGAATGGTCTATTAAGTCTCATAAAACAGGTGGTGGTCTCATCATGAGAACATTACCGCAAACTTTAAGATTTGATAAAGGAACAACGTATGAAGTTTCATTCAAATATGAAAGTCAGTTTGATAAGAAGATTAATTTCGTGGTTGGTAATGGTAATAAGGAAATTATGAACGTACCTATGCCACAGGCAACCGTTCCTACACCGTTTACAGTTAAATTTACAGCAAGCACCGGGGATTTCTGGATCGGAACAAGAAATACCGCTGGAGATTCAGCAGGAGACTTTATCCTTGATGATCTCGTGGTTAAAGAAGCAAAAGATGCTATCATTGAGCCACTACCAATTACACCTGTCGACTTATCTGTTATACCTGTAGATGGTATCACTGCAAGTGCAACGGGTTATGAACCAAGTGATGCACCAGAAAATGTGCTTGATGGAGACACAGGTTCATTGTGGCACACAGCTTGGGATGGAAGTGATAAATTACCACAATCCATTACGCTTGATTTAGGTAAACCTTACAATGCTAACAGAGTGGATGTAACACCAAGACAAAGTCAGCAAAATGGAATGATAACAAAATATGAGTTATATACAAGTGCCGATGGAGTGAACTTTGAGAAGGTAGCACAAGGTAATTGGGAAGTTAGTAAAGATACAAAGTCTATAAATATTAATAATCCTAAGCCAATAACTCATGTTAAGCTAACAGCGTTAGAAGGTGTTAATGGTTGGGCGAGTATAGCTGAAATGCGAGTTGCTCAAGAAGCGCCATCCATAACTGGAACCTATAAAGTTGATGTTAGTACTACAGCTGGCATGTATCCAGAAATGCCCGCAACCGTAAAGGCAACACTCAGCAATGGCACAGAAATGGATTTGCCAGTGCAATGGCCAGCCATTGCTCCTTCCCAATATGCTGAAGCAGGAACATTTGAAGTCGTAGGACACATTAATGGCGTTGAAGCTGCAGCGATTACAGCTACAGTTACAGTAACAGCTAGTGGGGCAGTAGATATCGTCGATGCCAAAGTAATGACGGTTTACACGACAGCAGGAACAGCACCGATGATGCCAGCAACGGCTAAGATGATCACTTCGACTGGTACAGTGATCAATGCACCTGTCACTTGGGATTCTATAGCTGAAGATCGCTACAAGAATGTTGGATCATTCAATGTAACGGGAACCGTAGAAGGTACGATTGTCAGAGCACAGGCGATTGTTATCGTTACAGATCCAGGGCAAGAATATGCCGTTGAAGTTGTAAATGGTGAAGGCAGCGGCAATTATGCTCCAGGAGCCACCGTTACCTTAGCAGCTTATGGAGCACCAGAAGGCCAACTATTTGACAAATGGATGACGGATAACATTAGCGTTGTATTCGAAGATGCGAGTGCACCATCTACTACATTTGTCATGCCTGATGAAGCCGTTAAAGTAACAGCAACGTATAAAGACGTAACAGATCCTGGTCAAGAATATGCCGTTGAAGTCGTAAATGGTGAGGGCAGAGGAAATTATACTCAAGGATCCACCGTTACAATAGCAGCCTATGGAGCACCAGAAGGTCAACAATTTGACAAATGGATGACGGATAAAATTAGCGTTGTATTCAAAGATGCAAGTGCTCCATCTACTACATTTGTCATGCCTGGTGAAGCCGTTAAAGTAATAGCAACTTATAAGGATGTAACACCAGTAGACACAACTGCACCAACATGGTCAGATAATAAAGCATTAACGACTTCAAATGTTGGCAGAACCAGCCTTACGCTTTCATGGACAATAGCAGCGGATGATACGGGAGTAACAAGCTATAAAGTCTTTAAGGACGGAAGCGAACTCGTTACATTAGCAGGTCATACGACGAGCTATACCGTCAGCAGCCTGTCATCTGGCACGCCGTATACCTTCAAAGTTGAAGCAGGCGATGCGGCAGGCAACTGGAGCGAGAATGGTCCAAGTGTTACGGTAACGACTGAAGGTGGCTGGACACCGCCATCAGATCCGAAGCCCACGCCAGATCCAAAGCCTACGCCAAAACCAGAAGATGGTAGTAAGCCAACTGAGCCAAAAGATCCAGTACAACCAACGAAGCCTGAACCTTCAAAAGTAAAGCTTACGGATCTAGCGGATCATTGGGCTAAGGCTTCCATTGAAAAATCGATTGAACTTGGTTTTGTAACTGGCTATGAAGATGGAACTTTCCGTCCGAATGGAACGGTAACACGTGGTGAGTTTGGAGCGATGTTAGTAAGAGCGCTGAAATTGGAACTTGGTGAAGGTGAGTTTAATTTTGCAGATCAGAAGCAAACCCCAGTATGGGCTAAGCCATTCATTCAAGCCATTGCAAAAGCTGGTTTCATGACAGGATACGAAGATGGCACATTCCGTGCGAATAAAGAAATAACACGTTCTGAATTGGTAGTCATTGCTGTTCGTGCACTGGGTCTTGAAGTAAATCCAAATGCAAAACTTGTATTTTCGGATGCTGACCAGATTCCAGTATGGGCAAAACCTTATGTGGCAACAGCTGCAGAAGCAGGCTTAATTAAGGGGAATGGGGATGGCAAATTTAATCCGAATGCCTCTTCCTCTAGAGCTGAAGCAGTCACATTGATTCTAGCGATGCTAAACGCAAAATAAAACTTCGGAGAAGATCGCCTACACGAGTATAGGCGATCTTCTTTGTTTCGCTTTTTGATACACGAACGAATAAGATCTTTTATTTGGAGATTTCCGTAAAATTTATCAAGAAATCCAAATTATCATCATTAACTTCCCAGTGGCCGGAGAGTAAGATGTAAACATATAAACTCGCTTGACTCATCTAACTTCACAATATCGATCAAGGTACTTGAAATCCTACACCCAATGACCTTGCCTCATTTAAGAATGACACCTAACAGATATTTAGCATTTTGTAATTAGAATGCTCCTTCCCATGAATACTTCCATGAATTCAACGTTATATTCAGATTCTCGAAAAATAAGTGATCTCTTCAACAGTCAGCAAGACAAGCAATGGTACCAGTAGCATTGTAAGCGTTTTCAATCATTTCGACTCAAAGGAGGTGATGCTTGATCGATGGCAATTGTACGAAAGATCAATTAAGAGTAATTGGCAAGTCATAGATTGAACTCGAAGGAGGATGAAAATGTCACTGTCTAAAGTCATTAGAAACTTAGCACTCGTGGTAGCCTCTGTACAGATGATTAGCATTACGATACCTGCATTTTCAGGAACTGCGGATGCTGCAGCATATGATGGAATCATAGAATCCAATCAAATGAAAGTTCAAGTAGATCAGAAATTCCCACGCGTCATCAAGTATGAGCTGGGCAATAAAGTGTTGAACGGCTCAGAAGATGTATTGGACAAAATAAGAATTAACGGTAAAGACTATGTACCCAAAGTAGATTACACGGAAAGCGAAAACGAGGCGGATTATACGTTAACGATTAGCGAATTGGATGTCGTCATGAAGTTATCCATCACGGTAAAAGACAATACGCTTGACTTCCTTGTTACCGATGTGAAAGAAAACGGTTCAGCAAGGATACATACCATTGAAATTCCAAACCACAGCTTGGTATCGGTGAGAAGTACGGAAGCGGGCGCCAAATTTGCTGGTTCCAGAATGGAAACCGCAGTTTATAAAAAAGGCGATGTGTATCAAGATGTGTCAGGAACTCCTGCGGTAGATACTACCCCAAGAAACTATATG
This sequence comes from Paenibacillus terrigena DSM 21567, assembly GCF_000374845.1. Taxonomy (GTDB): domain Bacteria; phylum Bacillota; class Bacilli; order Paenibacillales; family Paenibacillaceae; genus Paenibacillus_K; species Paenibacillus_K terrigena. The sequence continues at coordinate 655,592 of NZ_KB895413.1, forward strand.
TACTCGTTCATTAACAATGATCAACTGGCAGCAGGGGTTTGGTCCAATGCATATGGTGATACAAATGCGGATGGAGACAATGACAACCACCGTATTGTGAAGCAGACGACAGCGAAAACGGGTTACTCCCGTACGGCTTTATGGAGTGCTTCGTGGGTATACCGCGGGAATAACATGCCAAATGATATTACGGAGCCGTTACCTCATACGAAAGTCATAATCACAGCGGACGCCAATGGCGATGCAAAGTTGGATTGGCAGGATGCAGCCGTTGCATATCGCGAGATCATGAACAATCCCGTAGGAAGCGATCGGATGTCTGAACTTGTTGTACACCGTATACCGATGAACTTTGGCAGCCAGGCAACCAACCCATTCTTAAAGACATTAGATGAAACAAAGCGAATCTATCAATCGACAGACGGGATTGGACAGTGGGTGGAGTTAAAGGGTTACCAAGCAGAAGGGCACGACTCCGCACATCCGGATTACGGCGGGCATATCGGTGTGCGTCAGGGCGGACAGAAGGATATGGATACGCTCGTAAGAGAAGCGCAGAAATATAATGCGTTTATGGGGGTACATATTAGCGGCACAGGGGCACACCCAGAAGCAAAGGCTTTTGATAATGAACTGGTTAATCTTAACAAGGGCGGTTGGGACTGGCTTGACCAATCTTATGACTTTGATGATCCGACTTACCGTAGAGAAGTCACCACCGGAAATCGTAAGAACCGGTTGCAAATGTTAAAGGACGATGCGCCGACGCTTGATTTTATCTATGCTGACGCATGGTATGAACAGGGCTTTAATGGAAGAAGATTTGCTAGAGAAGTGAATTCCTTGGGATGGACGCTTACTACGGAGTTTCCAAATGTATTGGAAGATGAAGCTGTGTGGAATCACTGGTCGGTTGACTATGATTACGGAGGTAAGGGCACCAAGGGCTATAGCAGTGATATCGCAAGATTCTTAAGAAATCATCAGAAAGACACTTGGATCGCTCGTCATCCGATCCTTGGCGGTACGGAGGCAAATGATGCGGAAGGATGGCAGGGTAGAGTAGATTACGATGAAATGATCAATATTGTATTCAAAACAAACCTGCCAACGAAATATCTACAAAGCTTCCCAATGACGAAATACGATGTCAAAAACAATGTTGGAAGAGTTGAATTTGCAGGAAATGTTGTTGCCGAAAGAACATCAGACGGAAAGAGAACATTTACGAAAGATGGTAAAAAGCTTCTTGAAGAAAATGTAACAATTACACAAGCTTCTGAGGGCGGTAACATTTACGATAAGGTCACTTATTCAAACCTTAAATATTTGTTGCCATGGTCGCCAAATACCGATAAGACAGCTAGCGAATTGGCTGGTGCTGAAGAAAAACTGTATCACTATAATGAGGTTGGCGGATCATCGACTTGGGAGCTTCCAAATAGCTGGAACAATGTATCAACAGTAAAGTTGTATACATTAACAGATACGGGTAAGAAAGAAGAGAAAGTCATCAACGTCGTTGACGGCAAAATCACGATTGATGCGAAAGTAAAACAGGGTTATGTTGTTTACAAAGGTGCTGTTACGCCAAAGGTTGAAGAGATGAATTGGGGATTCGCCATGCCAGCCAAGGACCCTAGCTTCAACAGTGGAAAGCTGGATAACTGGAACGTAAAGAGCGGTGCAGCAGCAGTAGAACGCAACCATCGTGGACAGTACGAATTAGTAGTCAAAGAAAATACGGAAGAAACGGTACTTGAGACTGGGTTATCAGGATTGAATCCTGGAACCTACTCAGCATCCATATATGTGCAGGTAGGAAATACACCAAACGGTCCAAATGCAAGTGATCCAAACACAGCAGGAAATGCAAAACGTAAAACGACGATTGGCGTGAAAGATTTCGGCGGAGCAGACATCACGAATTATACGGAAAGCTCACCGCTTAAAAACTATATCTCAGCAGACTCCAAGCACAGCACCAATATGCAGAGAATGAGAGTCGTATTTGATGTAGCAGCAGGACAGGATACAGCGAAATTGTACTTGAAAGTAGCTCCAGGAACAGCAGCTGTAACATTTGACGATGTTCGCTGTGTTCCGACCAAGCGAGTTGTACCGCAATCTCCAGATGTCGTCGTAGCTGAAGATTTTGAGAATGTGGACCAAGGTTTGACGCCATTTGTTATCGCAGATGCTGACGGCGTAAGTGATCCACGTACGCACTTATCTGAATTACACGCGCCATACACGCAAAAAGGATGGAATGGCAACCAAACGGATGACGTATTAAACGGCAACTGGTCCATTAAGACCCATAAATCTGGCGGCGGTCTTATCATGAGAACATTACCGCAGACTTTAAGATTCGATAAAGGAACAACGTACGAAGTAACTTTCAAGTATGAGAGCCAGTTCGATAAGAAGATTAACTTCGTTGTAGGCAACGGCACGAAGGAAGTGTTGAATGTACCGATGCCGCAGGCAACCGTTCCTACGCCGTTTACGGTTAAATTTACAGCAAGCACTGAAGATTTCTGGATCGGAACAAGAAATACGGTTGGCAGTTCGGCAGGGGACTTCATCCTTGATGATCTCGTTGTGAAAGAAGCGAAGGATGCTACCATCGAACCGCCGCAAATTTCACCTGTTGACTTAACCATTATCCCTGTAGAGGGGATCAAAGCAAGTGCAACTGGTTATCAAGAAGGTGATAACCCTGAAAATGTTCTTGATGGAAACACAGGTTCATTGTGGCACACAGCTTGGGATGGAAGTGATAAATTACCACAATCCATTACGCTTGATTTAGGTAAAGCTTACAATGTAAACAGAGTAGATGTTACACCAAGACAGCAGACGAATAGTAGTGGTGTAGCTAATGGTAATGGTTTTATTACAAAATATGAATTATATGTGAAGTATGCAGATGCGGCAGATTTTGTGAAAGTTGCAGATGGAACATGGGAAAAGACTATTGCAACGAAACAAATTGCTGTTGATAGTTCAAAGCCAATAACTCATGTGAAGTTAACAGCATTAGAAGGTATTAATGGTTGGGCGAGTGTCGCTGAGATGAGAGTTGCTCAACAAGCTCCTTCCATCACTGGACCAAAGACAGCAGAAGTCAGCACGACAGTTGGCATGCATCCGGAAATGCCTTCAACAGTAAACGCAACAATGAGCAATGGTACAGTCATGGAATTGCCAGTTCAATGGCCAGCAATTGCCCCTTCCAAATATGCCGAGGTAGGAACCTTTGAAGTTACAGGCCACATTAATGGCGTTCAGGATGCAGCGATTACAGCGACTGTAACCGTTACAGCTGGTGGAGCAGCAGAGATCGTAGATGCCAAAGTAATGAATGTTTACACTTCGGTAGGAACTGCACCTGTTATGCCAGAAAAGGCTAAGATGGTCACTTCAAACGGTACAGTTATCCAAGTGCCTGTCACTTGGGATGCAATTGCTGACAACAGCTATAAAAATGTTGGATCATTCAGCGTAGCGGGCACAGTAACAGGAACGAATATTAAGGCTCAGGCCATTGTTATCGTTACAAATTCAAGAGCTGTAATTGTTGTAATTCCTACAACAAAAATGAGCACGGTTATTGGCGTAAAACCGGTGTTACCAAGTACGATCGAAGTAACGATGAGCGATCAATCGAAGCGATTTGTATCGGTTGCGTGGGATCTCATTACAGATGAGCAGATCAGCAAAGTAGGTCAGTTTACTGTAAATGGTACGATTGAGGGTACTGAGAAGAAAACTATTGCTGAAATTACAGTCAAAGAAGATCCGAACATTGCACTCAGAAAACCTGCAACGGCAAGCAGTCAGCAGTCAGGCAATACGGCAGCGATGGGTAATGACGGCCAAACATCAACGCGTTGGTGCGTAAGCAATCCAAGTACTGAACACTGGTGGAAGGTTGACCTCGGAGCACAGTACGATGTTACGGGTTCCAAGATAACTTGGGAATCAGCAACAGGCACGATGAAGTACAGAATTGAAGTCTCTTCGGATGGAGAAACCTGGAACAAAACGGTGGATAAGTGGAGTACTCCAGTAACTGAAAGTGTTACAGAAGATACTTGGTCTGCTAAGAATGTTAAATTTATTAAAGTGACTGCTTTGGGTATTGATCCAACATGGGCAGGGTTCCGTGAGTTTGAAGCTTACGGCGCTAAATCAACGGTGGTGGATACAACAGCGCTGAAGGCAGCGATTGCAGCTGCTCAAGTCAAAGTGGATCATGCCGTAGTTGGTAATCAGCCTGGCCAATATCCGCAAGCAGCTGTAGATGCGTTGAAAACAGCGATTGCAGCAGCAGAGCGCGTTGCCGATACAGCAGCAACGCAGGCAGACGTGACAGCCGGAATCGCAGCGCTTCAATCCGCGGTTAAAGCTTTCGATGATGCGGCAGCAACGGCTGCGCCGTCCAGCTTCATCACGGCGCCAGCTACCGTAACTGCTGGCAAAACGTTCAACGTGCAGGTCGGTCTCAGCGGCGTAACGCAAGCGGTATATGCGCAAGATCTATCAGTCGAGTTTGATCCGGCTAAGCTCGAGTTCTTGTCTGCGAAATCCCTCATTCTAGGGGTTAGCATCATCGATAAGAAGACGACGCCGGATGGCAAGCTGCGGTTTATTGTCGCAAGCGAAGGTCCAGGCCATGCCGTAACAGGCACGAAGAATGTCCTAGAACTGACGTTCAAAGCGAAGGAAGTAGCTGAGGCGGTAAATAGTGTCATCTCGATGACGAAGGTCATGATTTCGGATGCCGAAGGAGCAGAGATGACCATCGGAAATGCAAGCTCCACCGTACAAGTGGTGAAGGAGCAACCGCCGGTTGCAACGGGCGACTTGAACGGCGACGGCAAAGTAACGATCGGTGACCTTGCGATTGCTGCTGCGAACTATGGCGCAACCAAGGATAGCCCGAACTGGAGTAAACTGCGCATGGCTGACTTTGACAACAATGGCGTCATTGATATTAGTGACTTGGCAGCAATTGCGCAGAAGATTATTCAATAATGAAATAACATCACTGTAAATTTATAATGGCATGACGAGATGAGAGCAGCTCAAGGGGATCTTGGGCTGCTCTAGAAATATAAATTATCGTCATTAACCAATACTCTGTTCTGCAATTTTAGTCCTCTATAACCCATTTCTAGTTCGAAGGGTGGAGATTTAAAATGTTTAGTTTTAGACAAAAGGCAAGGAAAGCAATGGTACTGATCGCAATAATTACAGTGTTCGCCAATTTTCCAACCTTTGCTAGAGCTGCAGACAATGGAAATGGTACATACACAAATCCCATTATGTGGGGGGATTATCCGGATAATGACGTGATCAGAGTAGGAGATACATACTATATGGCATCAACAAGTATGCATGTCTTCCCAGGAGCTCCGATTATGAGTTCAAAAGATTTAGTTAACTGGCAATATGAGAGTTATGCGGTTGAAAGAATGGAAGGTGACATGTATGACCTTGAGAATGGGTTACAAGCTTATGATGAGGGTGTGTGGGGAGCAAGTCTGAGATACAACAAGAATAATGGCAAATTTTATTACCTATTTAGTGTCAATAGGGATACTGCATATATGTGCATTGCAGATAATATAAAAGGTCCTTGGACTAAATATAAGTTATCAGATGAATTATATGATGCAGGGCTATTATTTGATGATAATGGAAAAATATACGTTACGCATGGTCAATCAGAAATATGGCTGAGTGAACTAGAAATAGTAAATGAAGAAACAGGTGAAGTTGCAATTGTATCTAAGAAAGAACAAGGTGCTAGTAGAAACGGCAAGATGATATACAACTATGGAGGGTATGCTGAAGGTTTGCACCCATATAAAATTGATGACTACTATTATATATTAAGCACTCCTGTTTGGAATAAAGGTTCAAAGAAGGAAATAGCCATACGAACAAAAGACTTGGCGAATGGTCCTTATGAAGTAAAGGATATCATGACTAGCTTTATGAATTTTACCGGCAATGGTGTACACCAAGGTGGTATGGTTGATGTTCCTCAAGAAGATGGAACTTCAGAATGGTGGATGATCATATTCCAGGATAGAGGGAAACTTGGACGTGTTCCTACCTTACAGCCGGTTAACTGGAAAGATGGATGGCCATATCTGGGACAATTTGATGGAGAAAAGGCAGTTGTTACATTGAAAAAGCCTAATATTCCTGGCTTGGGAACAACTGAACCAACGGTTCCAGCGACTTCAGATGATTTTAATAGTGATAAGTTAGGTCTTCAATGGCAATGGAATCACAATCCTGATATTGATAAGTGGAGCTTAACTGAAAACCCGGGACATATGAGAATTAAAACATCAAGTGTGACAAATTCATTAACATTTGCAAGAAACACACTTACTCAAAGAGTTATTGGTCCGGACAGTACGGGTACTGTAAAGATGGACATCAGCCATATGGCTGACGGTGATCAAGCTGGGTTATCTGTCATACAACGAAATTCGAACTACATCGGCATTAAGAATGAAGATGGAAAGAAGAGAATCGTTGTGCAAGACTTATGGACAGAACAGGCATCGATTGATCTTCCGGAAGGAACAACGAATATCTGGTTTAGAGCTACAACCCCAAGATTTGAATATCGAACGGAGTTCTCATATAGCCTTGATGGAGTGAGCTTTACCAGATTGGGCGGAAGATATGACATGCGTTACGGAACCTACGTTGGTATGAGGTTTGGTATTTTCAATTATGCAACAAAAGCCCTTGGCGGGTATATTGATGTTGATTCGTTTGAACTGACAACGACTGAGAATCAAGGGAATTTATTTAGCATAAATAAGAAGATTGATGCTGAACGTTATGATGATCAGAACTATGTTACAGATAAGAATCTAACGATCAACGCAAAAACAGAGTGGACAAATGATGATGTAAACGACGGATATGACCAAAGTATGGCGAATATCAAGAACGGTGACTGGTTGCGTTACGATCAAGTAGATTTTGGCGATGGTGCGGCGAAATGGTTCAATGCTAGAGTAGCAAGCAACAAACAGGGTGGCAAGATCGAGGTTAAACTGGCTGATGCGCAAGGCAATCCGGCTCAGACGATCGCGACGCTGCAAATTCCGAATACAGGGGATATGAATGGGTATGTAAATGCCAAAGCAGAGCTTACCCAAATCGTGACAGGAAAGCAAAAAATATTCCTGGTATTTAACGGTGCGGATAAGGAAATATGCAAGCTCAACTGGTTTATGTTCGGATCAGCCGATTATCCAGCGATTGCAGCAGCTCCGGCTCATGTTCAAGTGGGTTCAACAAACAGCTCAACGATTGATATCACATGGGATGTCGTACCTGGGGCACTGCAATATGACATTAAAATGGATAATAAGATTATAAGCAATGCGACAAGCTCATTTTCAGAAACAGGCTTACTTCCTGGAGCAACGTATACCGTTCAGGTTCGATCCAAGAACTTTGCGGGATTCAGTGAATGGAGTGAGGGTGTAAAGATCACAACCAAAGCCGACCCGGAAATGATTCCTTCGAGCAGCATGACGGTAACTGCTTCAAGCGAAGAAACTCAAGCCGAAGATAATAAGGCAGCAAATGTCTTGGATGGAAACCTAGACACGATCTGGCATACCAAGTGGAATGGTGGAAATATGCCTCCTCATACGTTGGATTTCAACTTAGGACAGACGTATGACGTATATAAGCTGAAATATATTCCAAGACAGTCCGGTGGAGATAACGGTGTTGTAACCAAATACAACATCTACACAAGTATGGATGGAGTAAACTACACCTTGGTCAAGGAAAAAGGAACATTTGCAAGCGATTCTGCGCCAAAGACAGTAACATTTAGACCTACGCAGGCTCATTACTTGAGATTTGAAGTATTGGCTGGTCATAATGGCTTTGGTTCTGCTGCTGAAATGAACATTTATCAAAATGCTGACTCCATACCGGTCATATCTGACAACAAACCAGCTGCAGCAAGTAGTGCAGAAGCAGGATATGAGGCATCAAAAGCTAACGATGGTAATCTAGTTACGGCATGGAAGGCTGCAACTGAAGATACGAAGAAGAATTGGACTGTAGATTTAGAAGAAATGTACGACTTGACAGGGATCGAGCTTGAATGGGCTGCTGAAAACGCAAGCAAGTATAAGGTTGAAGTGTCAAGCGATAACAAGGTGTGGACGCAAGCCGTTGACAGAACGGTAGATACAGTATCCAGCAAGGTTAAAAAAGACAACGTTTCAAACAATGCAGTAAGGTATGTAAAGGTAACCTTTACGGAAGGGACCGCTACCATTGATGAAATTAGAATTCGTGGTACCAAGAGCGTAATCGTACCGGAATCACGGAATGTCGTACTCAACAAACCTGCTATTTCAGATAGCCAGCAGAACAGCAATCCAGCATCGGCAGGCAACGATGGGGATGAGTCAACGCGTTGGTGTGTATCTGATGATAAGAAACCACACTACTGGCAGGTGAATCTCGGCGGGAAATACGATTTAACAGGTTCAAAGATCATATTTGAAAACGGCGGTAAGGCCATGATGTATAAGATCGAGGTTTCTAGTGATGCTGCAACTTGGACCACCGTAATTGACCATATGAATAACATAACTAACATTGAAAAAGTTAGAACAGATCACTGGACGGCGAAGGGTGCCCAATATATCAAGGTCACTGTCATGGGATATCCGGAACTTTGGGCAGGCTTCCGTGAGTTTGAAGCTTACGGCGCTAAATCAACGGTGGTGGATACAACAGCGCTGAAGGCAGCGATTGCAACTGCTCAAGTCAAAGTGGATCATGCCGTCGTTGGTAATCAGCCTGGCCAATATCCGCAAGCAGCTGTAGATGCGTTGAAAACAGCGATTGCAGCAGCAGAGCGCGTTGTCGATACAGCAGCAACGCAGGCAGACGTGACAGCTGGAATCGAAGCGCTTCAATCCGCAGTTAAAGCTTTCGATGATGCCGCAGTAACGGCTTCACCGTCCAGCTCCATCACGGCTCCAGCTACCGTAACTGCTGGTAAAGAGTTCAACGTGCAAGTCGGGCTCAGCGGCGTAACGCAAGTGGTATATGCGCAGGATCTATCGGTCGATTTTGATCCGGCTAAGCTCGAGTTCTTGTCTGCGAAATCCCTCATTCCAGGGGTTAGCATCATCGATAAGAAGACGACACCGGATGGCAAGCTTCGGTTCATCGTTGTTAGCGAAGGACCAGGAAATACTGTAACAGGCACGAAGAATGTCCTTGAGCTGACATTCAAAGCGAAGGAAGTAGCTGAAGCGGCCGTAAATAGTGTCATCTCGATGACAAAAACAATCATTTCGGATGCCGAAGGAACAGAGATGACCATCGGAAATGCGAGCTCCACCGTACAAGTGGTGAAGGAGCAACCGCCGGTTGCGACGGGTGACTTGAACGGAGACGGAAAAGTAACGATCGGTGACCTTGCGATTGCTGCTGCGAACTACGGCGCAACGAAGGATAGCCCGAACTGGAATAAGCTGCGAGTGGCTGACTTTGACAACAATGGCGTCATTGATATTAGCGACTTGGCGGCGATTGCGCAGAAGATTATTCAATAATGCGATAAGCAAAAGAATAGAAAGTTCCTTCGAAGAAGATCGTCAGCACTCGTGCAGGCGGTCTTCTTCGCTAATGATGCAATCCTAATATTCAATTTCCAATCGAGTCGGGAGGATGAATAATAAATGAGGACAAACAAGTTGCGTATATGGTTTGCTGCCTTTTTAGCTTCGGCAGTGATGGTTACGTCTGCACCAGTGATGGCTTATCAAAGCCTTCCATCAGATGGACCGGAGACAAGAGTCGGAGATACAAATTCTTCAGCTAATAACAGTAATGCGATGAAGCTATGGTATCAGACGCCTGGTAGCAATTGGTTGTACGATGGATTGCCCATCGGCAACGGAAATTTGGGTGCCATGATACTAGGTAGGACGGAAACAGAAAAAGTTCAGTTGAATGAAATCACGTTATGGACGGGCGGCCCCAATACTCCAGGTTATACGGGAGGCATTGTAAAGGATGCGTATAAGGCTTTACCTGAAGTAAGAGAATCTTTGTTTGCAGGGAAATTGGATGAAGCTTATGAGCGATCGAAGAAATTACTTGGAACAGGGAGAGGCTTGGAGGCTTATCAAAATCTAGGCGATTTTACGCTTGACTTTACAGGTAACGCACGTACCCCAAATCCAACGAATTATCGGCGTGAATTGGATCTGAATGAGGGAATTGCAAGGGTTGCTTATGAGAACAATGGTATCAAATTTACACGTGAATATCTGGCAAGCAATCCAGGCAATGTGATGGCTGTTCACTTAACATCTGACAAGGATAATGCAATCGGGTTTAAGTTGAAATTAACGCCTGATGCAAGTGCCAATCCCTATTCTCAAGTAGGGAAAACCTATACAACAACAGCTCGAAATGGTGTTATTAGCTGCCAGGGTACGGTTGCGGGAAGTCAAATGAAGTTTGCTGTTCAAATGAAGGTCGTTGCTCCCAATGCAGACATTACGACGAATTCGGATGGGACAGTAACTGTCGCAAATGGTGAAGATGTTACGTTGTATATGACTGCCGGAACAAACTATGATCAAACAGAAAGTAAGCTGATACAAAGTATAGATTCATTTAAGAAGGTTGATTATCTTGATGATCACGACCCGAATGGTGATGTGGCCATGAGCAAAGCTGCTGCTAGAATTGACACCGTTTCGCAAATGAGCTACTCCGATTTTAAAGCAATTCATATGCAAGATTACCAACACCTATTCAATACGGTCAGCTTAAACTTAGGTGGTATTGAAGATGCGAATAGACCTACCAATGAATTAATGAGAGACTATCAGACAGGTAAAAAGGAAAGCAGATATATTGAAACGCTGTTATTCCAGTTTGGACGTTATTTATTAATTTCATCATCCAGAAATTCATTGCCTGCTAACCTGCAGGGGATATGGAATAACAGTAATAAACCGATGTGGGCAAGCGATTACCACTTGAACGTAAATATGCAAATGATTTACTGGCCTGCATTTGTAACTAATATCGATGAAACGGCTAATCCAGTGATTCCATTCCTTCGTTCTTTAATGGCTCCTGGTAAAGTCGCTGCCAAAGAACATTTTGGTGTAGATAATGGCAGTTGGGTCGTCAACCATACGACGAATATTTTTGGTATGACAGCTCCAGGAGAAAGCATTGACTGGGGGCTAGCGCCAGGTTCTGCAGCATGGGTTAGCATGATCCTCTGGGATTACTATCAGTACACGCAAGATGGAGAGATATTGAAGCAAATATACCCGATCCTTCGAGATCAGGCGAAATTCTGGAAAGGTTTCTTAGTTCTAGATCCGAACACAGGTGAGTATGTTACAGCTCCTTCAACTTCGCCCGAACATGGTCCCGTAGGAGTTGGTACGACATATGATATGTCTCTCGCATATATGCTGTTGGAAGATGTAGTAGAAGCTAGTAAGGTCATGGGACAGGATGATGATTTAAGAGCTGAACTTGAAGCCATTTTAGCCAAAATGGATCCTATTAAAATCGGTAAATCAGGTCAGATCAAAGAATGGCGTGAAGAGGATGAATACAACAAACGTACCGACGGAACATCCATAGGTGACCCGACACACAGACATTTAAGCCAATTAATGGGGCTTTACAATGGGGATATGATAACGAAAGAAGATAAAGAGCAGATGGATGCAGCGATAAAGTCATTAGAACTAAGAGGTGACATGGGCTGGGATGCCAACGGTTGGAGTATGGCATTGAGAATGCTGTTATGGTCACGGATCGGAGATGGCGATAGAGCATTAACACTTTACCAGGATGCGATTAAATATGCCATGCTGCAGAACCTAATGAGCAGTGCTTTGGGCTTTGTGTATCAGATGGATGCTAACGGTGGTGTGACCGCAGGTGTAGCCGAAATGCTGATCCAGAGCTACGCAGGATATATCAAGCCATTACCAGCATTGCCGCAAGATTGGGCTGCAGGGTCATATACAGGGCTTAAAGCCATTGGCAACTTTGAATGTGATGCGGTCTGGTCAGACAACAATTTGAATCAATTCACGGTTCGTTCTCGTTCTGGCAAGCCTTTAAAAGTAAGATACCCTGGAATTGGTCACGCATCGGTAAAGTCAAACGGGGCAAATGTTGATTTTACTGTCATTGATGCGAATACGATTGAATTGAACACAATAAAGGATGCAGAATATGTAATTAACAACATTCCAATGAGGCTAACTGCACCAACGAATTTAGAAGCATACCGCTTGGATGACCACAAGGTTGATGTGACATGGAATGCTGTTGCAGATTCAGGTGTAACCTACAACTTGTACCATATGGTTGAGGGCGGAGTTTATGAATTATATGCTTCCAATTTAACTGCTGCCAAATATCAGGATATCGGTGCGGATGCCTCCTTGGGAAATATTTATTATAAGGTTGCCGCTGTCAAAGATCATAAAGAAGGTATGCAGTCAAAGCCGATAAAGGCAATCAAGCGAAATATCGCTTTGAAAAAGCCAGTAACAACGAACAGTGAGCAAGGAAATAACTTAGCTGTATATGGCAATGATGGCAGTGAACAAAGCAGATGGTGTGGTAATACGCCTTCTCAAGTGCAGTGGTGGAAGGTTGACCTACAAGACACCTATAATATTGCAGGTTCCAAGTTGATTTGGGAATCTGATAATCAAGAAATGTATTACAAAATGGAAGTATCTGATGATGGTAATACTTGGGAGACGGTAGTGAACCGGTATGACAGTCATTCTGTAACTGAAAAAGCAACTGAAGATAAATGGTCGGCTCAACATGTCAGATTTATAAAAATAACATTCCCAGGAAGTCCTAAGGTGCCAGGCAATCCGGCCGTGTGGTCGGGTTTTCGTGAGTTTGAAGTTTATGCAGATTCCACACCGGTTGTATCTGACAATAAGCCAGCTGCAGCAAGCAGTGAACAAGCAGGCCATGAGGCTTCGAAGGCTAACGATGGCGATCTAGCTACCGTATGGAAGGCTGCAGATCATGATCCGATGAAGACTTGGACGGTAGACTTGGAAGAGAAGTATGACGTAACTGAAATCGAGCTTGAATGGGCTGCAGAAAATGCAAGCAAGTACAAGGTTGAAATTTCGAGTGATAACAAGGTGTGGACGCAAGCAGTGGATAGAACGAAGGATGCAGAATCCAGCAAGGTGAAAACGGATCGAGTCTCAAATCAAGAAGTAAGGTATGTAAAGGTAACATTTACAGAAGGAATCGCTTCGATGAATGAAATAAGAGTTCGTGGGACGAAGAGTGTAATCTTACCGGAATCAAGCAATGTTGTACTCAACAAACCTGCTACTTCAGATAGCCAGCAGGGCAACAATCCAGCATCAGCAGGCAACGATGGGAATGAGTCAACGCGTTGGTGTGTAGCGGATGATAAGAATCCACACTACTGGCTGGTGAATCTTGGCGGGAAATATGATGTAACAGGTTCAAAGGTCATATTTGAAAACGGCGGGAAGGCCATGTTGTATAAAATTGAGGTTTCAAGCGACGCTGCAACTTGGACCACCGTAATTGACCATATGAATAACACAACCAACATCGAAAAAGTTAGAAAAGATAACTGGACGGCAAAGGGTGCCCAATATATCAAGGTAACGGTTATGGGATATCCGGAACTGTGGGCAGGTTTCCGTGAGTTTGAAGCTTACGGCGCTAAATCAACGGTGGTGGATACAACAGCGCTGAAGGCAGCGATTGCAGCAGCTCAAGTCAAAGTGGATCATGCCGTCGTTGGTAATCAGCCTGGCCAATATCCGCAAGCAGCTGTAGATGCGTTGAAAACAGCGATTGCAGTAGCAGAGCGCGTTGTCGATACAGCAGCAACGCAGGCAGACGTGACAGCCGGAATCGCAGCGCTTCAATCCGCGGTTAAAGCTTTCGATGATGCCGCAGCAACGGCTGCGCCGTCCAGCTCCATCACGGCGCCAGCTACCGTAACTGCTGGCAAAACATTCAACGTGCAAGTCGGTCTCAGCGGCGTAACGCAAGGGGTATATGCGCAAGATCTATCAGTCGAGTTCGATCCGGCTAAGCTCGAGTTCTTGTCTGCGAAATCCCTCATTCTAGGGGTTAGCATCATCGATAAGAAGACGACGCCGGATGGCAAGCTGCGGTTTATCGTCGCAAGCGAAGGTCCGAGCAATGCCGTAACAGGCACGAAGAATGTCCTAGAACTGACGTTCAAAGCGAAGGAAGTAGCTGAGGCGTCGGTAAATAGTGTCATTTCGATGACGAAGGTCATGATTTCGGATGCCGAAGGAGCAGAGATGACCATCGGAAATGCGAGCTCTACCGTACAAGTGGTGAAGGAGCAACAGCCGGTTGCGAATGGCGACTTGAACGGCGACGGCAAAGTCACGATCGGTGACCTTGCGATTGCTGCTGCAAACTATGGCGCAACTAAGGATAGCCCGAACTGGAATAAACTGCGCATGGCTGACTTTGACAACAATGGCGTAATTGATATTAGCGACTTGGCGGCAATTGCGCAGAAGATTATTCAATAATGAAATAATATCCCGATTGGGGTAGAGAGTCCGTTGTCTAGAACAGCGGGCTCTTTTTTTACCACATCAGAAAGTATAAGTTTTCGCATATGTAGCGAAAACTTCTTTTTGATTGGCGATAAAAACAACCGCTGAACGCGGTCGCTCATCTTCGAGAATACATCGATAGAAGTTTTTCTCATCTCCGATTATTCGCTATTGGTCAATTAACCCTTTCCTAGGCGAGTGCATACATTGTTAATACCAAAGTATGTGTCAGGGAGGGGTTTATTTGAAACGGAAATCATGGATTGGCTTGCTGCTGGTCGTGATGCTCAGCGGTATGGTGCTGTCGGCATGCTCAGGCTCGAAAGGCGAATCAGTGAAGGTCAAAGTCGGTGAAGTGACGCGCTCCATGTTCTACGCGCCGGAATATGTTGCGCTGGCCAAAGGCTTTTTCAAGGATGAAGGGCTGGATGTGGACCTGCAGACGACAGCAGGCGGAGATAAGACGATGACAGCGCTGCTATCGGGCGTCATTGACGTTGCACTCGTCGGTTCGGAGACATCAGTATATGTTGCGCAGCAAGGGGCGGATGATCCTGTTATCAATTTCGCGCAGCTTACGCAGACGGACGGTACGTTCCTGGTCTCCAGAAAACCGGTCGATTCGTTTAACTGGGATCAGTTGAAGAATTCTACTTTTCTCGGTCAAAGAAAGGGCGGTATGCCGCAAATGGCGGGAGAATTTACGCTTAAGAAGCACGGAATCAACCCACAAGCGGATCTCAATTTGATTCAAAACATTGATTTCGCGAATATTGCTACGGCTTTCGCTTCCGGTACTGGAGATTATGTGCAGCTGTTCGAGCCGCAGGCATCGATTTTTGAGAAGGAAGGCAAGGGGCATGTCATCGCTTCATTCGGTGTAGAGAGCGGTAAATTGCCATATACCGTATTCATGACGAAGAAGAGCTTCATCGATAAGAACAGCGATACCGTTCAGAAATTCACGAATGCGGTGCACAAAGCGCAAATGTGGGTGCAGGAGAATAGTCCGGAAGCGATTGCGGATACGATTCTTCCGTATTTCAAGGATACGGATCGGGACATTGCCGTCTCGGTTGTGAAGCGCTATAAGGAACAGGGCTCTTATGCAACGGATCCGATACTGGATGAGTCCGAATGGAATAACTTGATGGATGTCATGTCGACCGCAGGGGAATTGAAATCCAAGGTCGAGTACAAGAGCATTGTAGATACGTCATTTGCAGCAAAGTCCATGAAGTAATGAGGAGGGGGAGATACCATGTCAGATGTTCCCGTGGTCGGTCTTGAAGACGTTACACAGGTATATGTTACAGATCGGGAGGCAACGCTTGCGATTGACAGGTTCTCCCTCACGGTACAAACCGGTGAATTCGTCAGTCTCGTAGGGCCGAGTGGGTGTGGCAAGACGACAATCCTCTCAATGATAGCAGGTCTCCTGCTGCCTTCTTCGGGTCAGGTGCATGTGCTCGGAAGAGCCGTACAAGGTCCGACGCCCGTCGTCGGATATATGCTCCAGCAAGATTATCTGTTCCCATGGCGTACGATTCTGGAGAATGCGATGATCGGACTGGAACTCACGGGACAGAAGGATGATGCTTCTCGCGCCTATACCTTACATCTATTAGAAGAGATGGGTCTGCAGCATACGGCCAATTTGTATCCGCATCAATTATCTGGCGGCATGCGTCAGCGGGTGGCCTTGGTTCGAACGCTCGCGACCAAGCCGGATATTCTGCTGCTCGATGAACCTTTCTCAGCACTTGATTATCAGACGAAGCTGCAGCTTGAAGATCTCGTGGCCTTCACGATGAAGCAGCATAAGAAAACGGCGATTCTTGTCACGCATGACCTCTCGGAAGCCGTCGCGATCAGTGATCGTGTGATCGTACTCGAGTCTCATCCAGGCCGATTCCGGAAGGAATTCCAGATTCCGGATGCCATTCGGAATGCCGAACCTTTCTATGCACGCGAGCAGGAAGGCTTCAATGCCTTATTCCATGAAGTCTGGAAAGAGCTTGAATCGACGGAAAGGAGGACGACGTAATGGAATCGACTTCAGCGGGTAACGGCCAGATTCAAGAGCTTCATCAAGCGCATTTGCTTCGCAAGCGGAAAATTCAGCGGAAGGTATTGGGTACACAATTGCTGATTCTAATCGTATTTTTTGCTATTTGGGAAGTCGCTGGCCGCAATAAATGGATTGATGTGCTTCTATTTAGTTATCCAAGCAAAGTGTTTACCCAAATTTATCATGATATGTTAGATGGATCGATTTGGGTGCACTTAGGCGCAACGGTAGGCGAGACCATTGTCGGATTTGTGCTCGGGACACTGCTAGGAACGGCGCTTGCTGCGATGATCTGGTGGTGGGATTTTGCTGCGAAAGTACTCGACCCCTATATGGTCGTCTTCAACAGTATGCCGAAAGTTGCGCTCGGACCGTTATTTATTGTAGGTTTCGGACCGGGTTTTATGGCAATCGTTGCTACAACCTTGTCCATTACTGTCATGATTACAACATTAACGGTCTATCAGAGCTTTCGCGAGGTTGATCCGAATTACGTCAAAGTGATCCGTGTCTTCGGAGGGAGCAAACGGGATGTCTTCTATAAAGTGATCCTGCGGGCATCATTCCCAGCTATCGTATCGACATTGAAGGTCAATGTCGGCTTGGCCTGGGTTGGTGTGATCGTGGGGGAATTCCTTGTCTCGAAGGTAGGGCTTGGCTATCTTATTATTTATGGGTTCCAGGTATTCAACTTCACCTTGGTCCTCTCCACGTTAGTCCTGATTGCCGTCGTCGCAACGGTGATGTATCAATTCGTCGCTTATCTGGAACGGAAGCTAACCTGAGAGATGTCCCCAAGTTGTTCCTTCGCGCGAAATAGAGTACCATAGAGTTCAATGATCTTTTGTAAAGTGGGTTGACTTGAATGGGATTTCGTGTAGTAAAAACAGCCATTGCCACGTTGCTTGCGATTCTTATCGCGCAGTGGATTGGATTACCAGCTCCGCTGTCAGCGGGGCTGCTTGCAATTCTAGGTGTCGATGTGACACGGAAACGGAGCATCCGGGTCGTCACGGAGCGTTTCTGCGCTTCCATCATTGCTCTACTGTTGGGCAGTCTCATATTTTACATACTCGGTTTCAAAATATTTGCTCTAGCGGTCTATATTTTAATCGCATTTCCACTTTTATCTCGCTTCGGGATGAAGGATGGCATTATTCCGAGTACGGTGGCCGTATTCCATATTTTTGGCGCGGAATCGTTGACGCTTCATACACTAGGGTATGAGCTGTTGTCCGTAGGCATTGGACTTGGATCTGCGACGCTCGTGAACTTGCTCTATATGCCGAATATGGAAAAGCAGTTGATCGTTTTACGGACGCAAGTGGACCAGTTGTTCTCCGATATTTTTGTGCAAATCGAACGGAATCTGCGCGATGTGAACTATGCCTGGGATGGTCAAGAGCTTCTCGCGGTGGAGCGGGTTGTAGCGAAAGGAATTGCGCTCTCGAAGCGTGGACTTGACAATCAGATGCTTCGTACCGATGAAGGCTGGTATATCTATTTCTATATGCGACAGCAGCAGCTGAACTCGGTAGAACGAATGCTCGATCTGCTCTCCCATGTATATCAGAATCTCCCGCAAGGCGATCAGGCAGCAGATCTCTTTCATTTGCTCAGTGATGACGTCAAAATCAGCTATTATACTGGATTGTCGGAGACGAAATTAAATCAATTCATTGATGAAGCGAAGCAAATGCCGCTTCCTGTAACGCGTTCGGAATTCGAGGTGCGCTCTGCCATTCTTCAATTATGCCGCGAGTTACAACAGTTTCTGGCGATTGCACGGAAGGATAAGCAACGTCAATCATGATCCTATTTAATTAGATGAGAATCATATAAAATTATGTTTGACCATTTTATCAACATTCGCCTATATCCTGCATACACTTTAAATGAATGATTGTATGGAGGAGGTTAAAAGGATGGCATTAGCAGATAAACATCAATGTAGAGAGATTATTACGAAAGCAATCTGCGGCAAGGGTCGTAAGTTCTCTACCGTAACACATACCGTGACTCCGCCTCATAATCCAACCAGCATCCTGGGGGCATGGGTTATAAACCATCAGTACGAAGCAGTTCGTGCAGGCGACGGCATTGAAGTTATTGGTACTTACGATATCAACATTTGGTATTCATACGACAAAAACTCGCAAACTGATGTAGCCAAAGAAACGGTATCATATGTAGAACACGTTCCACTGTCGTATCTGGATCCGAAACATAGAGCGTCGACGCAAGAGGTTGCTGCGGAGGCAACGCAAGAACCGAACTGCGTCGAGGCGAGCGTGTCTTCTAACAAGTCGAGTGTATCGATCCGTGTGGAACGCGAGTTTGCCGTTGAGATGATCGCTGAGACCAAAGTCTGCGTCAAGGTCTGCCCGAATGGTTGCGCGGATCATGATGACAAAGATTACGATTTCAGCTACGAAGACGGCGATTATGATGATCTGGATCCGGATTTGCTCGATGATGAAGTGTAAGGGACTCGTTAGTCTAATATATGCATCTAGAGGGGCGGTGTAGAGGGCAGGAGCCCTCCTTTTTTTTGAAATATAAAAATCAGTTACACGAATCAATGAAATTCACGGGTTGAATGCGAATGGCGTTGTATGTGGGTTTCGGGGCAGCTGCTTGCCAGAAGCTTTGGTGTGCGTGAGACGGGGTGGTGGCTTGATGAATACTTGGATATGGACAGACGGAGAAGGAATGGCTCTCGAATTTGCCAGTATGCATCCGCCAAATGAACTGATACACGCGCTTCGACAGGTTAGCGGCATGGAGGGAAAAGTGACAAGACAACCAGATGATCCGGTGCCCCGCATGAGGTCGTCTCAAGCAACGAAAACCTTGATGTGGGTTCGTTGGGAAGGAACGGATGCGACAACCTCCAAATGGCTTGCACGGTTCCATGAACCGCAATCCTTCATTTACCGAACGAACTGTGATGCATCACAATTACAACGCCGGCAGGACGTGGATCTAAGCACAATATTAGCTCGGCATGGAGTACCTATCTCGCAAGAGAAGGGCATACGGCGTTATAAAGTACATGTCTATCATTTGCGTGTGCTCGCTGTTTTTCGTTGTGTCCTTTTAGGGCCAAGTGGCCTATCTTCGGATCAGCCTATCGATTTAGACCGCTCAGATGCTGTCATTCGTCGTATTTGCCGATTGGCAATTCGCGCACTCTATTGCGTTGGTTGGGATATTGGGGAAGTTCATATTGAGCAGCAGCAGAGCGGTGGGATGGTAGTGGTAGAGTCATTGCTATCCCCGCCAGAGCTCAGTTCCAAGGAACTAGCAAGGCATTATGCCCAAGCGATGCTTCATGATCGCGATCGATTTCGTGATGAAGCAGAGCGATCAACACCTGCCATGCTGGGGATGGACCCTGAGTTTATACTATATGATGCGGACCAAGGCAAGGCCGTATCTGCATCGAAATTTCTGCCAAAGGAAGGGCCTGTCGGCTGTGATGCCGTCTGGGTTCGAAGCAACGGAAATCGCTTGGATGATGAAGGGATAGAGCAGACGGTGACCGTGAATTCACCGATCTATCCATTGGTTGAGCTCAGGCCTGAACCGCGTGAAGAGCCGCGGGATTTGATCATTCAATTAATGCGCACCATGCAATTGGCGGCAAGAACGATTCCAGATTCCAATCTACGCTGGCTGGCTGGCGGCATGCCGCTGCCTGGACTTGCAATTGGTGGTCATATTCATTTTAGCGGTTTGTGGTTAAATGCACAGCTGCTTCGTGTGCTAGACAATTATATTGCACTCCCAATTGCGATCATTGAAGCCAAAACGTCGGCGAGACGAAGACCAAGGTATGGTATACTTGGGGATTTTCGCGTTCAACCGCATAGTGGCTTCGAATACCGAACCTTACCGAGCTGGTTGGTCTCACCTGTTGTGACCAAAGGGGTTATTGCCCTTGCGCAGCTCGTCGCATTGGAATATCGCCTTCTAACGCGTCGATATACGAATGACGACCGTGTCGTAGAGGCTTTTTATGAAGGCAATTCACAGTTCCTTGCCGATTATTTCGAACCGTTATATGATGATTTATCTCACCTCCCGTCCTACGGGAAATATGCCCGTTATATTGAACCGCTCATGGATCGGATTAGACAACGTGTTCCATGGGATGAGCAGCAGGATATTCGCAAGCTGTGGAAAATCCCTCCCTTTCAATGATCTGTCTCGTCATTTCTGTTATAATGAGACGGTAATGAAAGAGGTGGAGGTTCGGACATGGCCAAATATACGCCAATGATTGAGCAATATTTATCGATTAAAGCTGACGCTAAGGATGCGTTTTTATTTTTCCGTTTGGGCGATTTTTATGAAATGTTCTTCGATGACGCGATTCTTGCTTCGAAAGAATTAGAGATCACATTGACGGGCCGTGAAGGCGGCGCAACAGAGCGAATTCCGATGTGCGGGATTCCTTATCATTCTGCTGAAAACTACATTCACCGATTAATTGAAAAAGGATATAAAGTGGCGATTTGCGAGCAGGTGGAAGATCCTTCGGTCGCGAAAGGCGTCGTGCGCAGGGAGATTGTGCGTGTGGTGACGCCGGGGACGGTCATGGACAGCCGAACTTCGAATGAATCTGCCAATAACTATATGGTCTGTCTATCTGTGCTGGATGGACAACTTGGCTTATCCGCATGTGACTTATCAACGGGTGAGTTATATGTGACTTCGTTCCCTTATTCCAATGAGCGATTACTCGATGAAATGAACATATATACCCCTTCCGAAATTTTATGTGACGAGGAATTGTTATCACATGTCAGACAAGAATTTACGTTAGCGGGGAAGCCGGTGCTCACAACGTCGTGGCTGAAGAGCGACGATGCTCTTGTCGTGCGCCAATTTGGCGATTCGGCATGGTCCAGACTGGAGACGGTGCGTCGGCGTGTCGTGTCGCGGATGGTTGCTTATTTGAATGAGACGCAGAAGCGGTCTCTCGGGCAGCTGACGCAGATTCGCAGTTATGAGCCGGAGCATTTCTTGATTCTGGATCCGTTCACAAGGCGGAATCTCGAATTGGTGGAGACCGTACGCGAACGAGCGAAGAAGGGATCTCTACTCTGGCTATTGGATCAGACGGAGACGTCAATGGGTGCGAGATTATTGCGCAG
The DNA here is from genome assembly GCF_000374845.1 of Paenibacillus terrigena DSM 21567. GTDB lineage: Bacteria > Bacillota > Bacilli > Paenibacillales > Paenibacillaceae > Paenibacillus_K > Paenibacillus_K terrigena. The sequence continues at coordinate 677,515 of NZ_KB895413.1, forward strand.
ATGGATTGATAAGCCATTAATGCAGCGGGCGGCGATTGAATCCCGTCTCGAGGCGGTAGACAAGCTGTTCCATCAATTTATCGTGCGAGAAGATATACGAAAGCAATTGAAAGAAATCTATGATCTTGAACGTCTTGTAGGTCGCGTTGCCTTCGGGAATGCCAATGGTAGAGATATGGTTGCACTGCGGACCTCGCTGCAGCAGATTCCGGCTTTGCTAGAATTGTGCTTGAATTCGCCTTCGACAACTTTGCGGGAGTTGGCGGCCGATGTGGATAGTTGTTCCGATGTGCTCTCCTGGATCGAGGCCGCTGTGATGGATGAGCCCCCGATTTCTGTACGAGATGGTGGATTGATTCGGGCGGGCTATGATGAACATTTGGATCAACTGCGCGAAGCGAATGTGAACGGCAAACGGTGGATTGCGGATTTGGAGCGCCGTGAGCGGGAAGCAACAGGTATCAAATCGCTGAAAATCGGGTTTAACAAAGTGTTCGGTTATTATATTGAAGTAACGAAATCGCAGATTGGTTCCTTGCCGGAAGGCCGCTATGAGCGGAAGCAGACACTAGCTAATGCAGAACGGTATGTGACTCCAGAGCTGAAGTCGAAGGAATCACTGATTCTGGAAGCAGAAGAGAAAATGGTGGATCTGGAATATAGTCTATTCGTACAGCTTCGGGACCGGATAGCGAGCGAAATTACACGATTGCAGAAGCTTGCTGAGAAAGTTGCTGAGGTCGATGTTTATCAATCGCTTGCAACCGTAAGCGCACAGCACCGTATGGTGAAGCCGGTATTGACCGATAGCGGAGATCTTATTGTAAAGGCAGGCCGACACCCTGTCGTTGAAGCCGTCATGAACGGTGGAACATTTATCGCCAATAATACGAAGCTGATTCGTGACCAAGAGCAGATTCTATTGATTACAGGGCCGAATATGGCGGGTAAAAGTACTTACATGCGTCAAGTCGCACTCATCTGCATTATGGCTCAGATGGGATGTTTCGTTCCTGCAGAGCACGCGGAGATCCCGATGATCGATCGGATATTCACACGAATTGGCGCGGCTGATGATCTGATTGGCGGTCAGAGTACGTTCATGGTGGAAATGATGGACATTCAAGTGATGACGGAGAAAGCTACGCCGCGCAGTCTCGTCATCATTGATGAATTAGGACGCGGCACGTCAACGAGCGAAGGGATGTCCATTGCGCAAGCCGTCATCGAATATGTGCATGATCGGATTGGCTGTAAAGCACTCGTGTCGACACATTTCCATGAACTGGCGCATCTGGAGAGCAGTCTAGGTGGACTCCGCAATTATTGTATGGCGGTTCAAGAGAATGGCAATGATGTGACCTTCTTGAGAAAATTGATTCCCGGTGCAGCGAGTACAAGTTACGGGATTTATTGTGCGCGGCTTGCTGGGTTGCCTGAATTGATTATTGATCGGGCGTATACCCTGCTGCAAGGGTTCGAATATGCAGAAGCAACGCAAGAGATGAGAGAAGTAGCCGTACGTGAGACGGCGTCAGCTGCTGAAGTACCGGCACAGACGGACCCAACGATTAATGTGGTTGATCCGGTCAAGGAGGAGCAACTCCAGGAAGTTGAGCGGAGTGAGGGCGTTGTGCAATTGTCCATTTTCGGCGATGAAGATTTCGCTTCATCGAAGCCTGTGAAGAAGGCGGATGCACGTGCGGAACGTGTCATCGCGAGTCTGCAAGCTGCGGATATCATGAATATGACGCCGCTGCAAGCGATGCAGTTGTTGAATGAACTGAAGCAGCAAGCAAAAGGTTTATCGTAACGGACGAGGGAAGAGGGGATGAAGGATGTCGAGAATTCATGTATTGGACGAGCATATAGCCAACCAAATTGCTGCCGGTGAAGTCGTCGAACGACCTGCATCAGTCATCAAGGAGCTTGTCGAGAATGCGATCGATGCGGGCAGTACGCGAGTCGATGTCACCGTAGAAGAGGGCGGTCTTCAGATGATTCGGGTCACGGATAACGGCTTGGGCATTGATGCGGAGGATTGCGAGAGAGCATTCTATCGTCATGCAACCAGTAAAATTGCAAATGGTCGCGATCTATTCCAAATTCGAAGCCTAGGGTTTCGCGGAGAGGCCTTGCCGAGTATTGCGGCGGTATCGAAGGTGGAATGTACGTCTTCCTCCGAAGATAGTGGACTTGGGCGTCGTATTGTCATCGAAGGCGGTACGCTGAAGATGAACGGTGACGCCAATGCTTCACGCGGGACTGATTTTACCGTGAAGGAATTGTTCTATAATACGCCAGCTCGATTGAAATATATGAAGACGATCCAGACGGAACTCGGGCATATATCGGATACGATGCATCGTATGGCGCTTGCGCATCCGCAGATTGCTTTTACCTTACGACATAATGGGAATATACTGCTGCAATCGTTAGGTAATGGGGATTTACTCCAAGTCATCGCTGCAATCTATGGGACTTCCGTCGCGAAATCGATGATCCCCGTGGAAGGGGAGCAGCTGGATTATCGGTTGACAGGGTATATATGCAAACCAGAGCAGACACGTTCGAATCGGAACGCGATATCAACGGTCGTGAATGGCCGGTTTATTCGGAATTATGCGCTGAATCAAGCAATTCAACAGGCCTACCATACCTTATTGCCAATCAATCGTTATCCGCTTGTTGTCCTGCATCTTGAAATGCACCCTACATTGGTCGATGTGAATGTGCATCCGGCGAAGCTCGAGGTGCGATTCAGCAAAGAAGCCGAACTATGCCAGTTCGTGCAGCATACCCTTGGACAAGCCTTGCAAGATCAAGTTCTAATCCCGGCTGCGGCGAAACCGAAGAGCGGGGAGAAGAGTGCGTATATTCAGGAGCAGCTGCAATTTGTGAGGAGAGATACGGGGATGGGGATGCAGGCAGAAGCATCATCTTCGCAATCGACGCTTACTCCATCGCCATTTCCGGTACATTCCGAAGATTTAGGATCGAGAAGCGCGGCCCAGGTACGTGTAAACACGGGAATGCCTGAGGTAGAATCGGATCGTACGCCGTTCTATGCAGATCGCAGAAGCCAGCAGGAACCGATTCCGACGTTAAGAGAGCGCGGTCCCTATACAAGCGGTGGCAATACAAACCCAAGATTGTACGCGGGTGTGAATCCAGGAGCATCGAATCAATTATCATCTCCGATGATGGAGCAATTATATCAGGCGCCAGAGACGAGCACGTCATTGCCAGCATTCCCAGAACTCTCGATGATTGGTCAAATGCATGGCACGTATTTGATCGCTCAGAATGATAACGGATTGTATCTGATCGATCAGCATGCGGCACATGAACGCATCAACTATGAGTTTTACTATGAGAAATTCGGCAATCCAGCGGCAGCTTCGCAAGAATTGCTGCTCCCGATTACGCTTGAATTTACACCCACGGAATCGGAGATGATTAAAGCACGGATTCCACTCTTTGAGCAGGCGGGTGTATTGCTCGAGCATTTCGGAGGTCAGACCTTCCTCGTGCGGGCCTATCCGCACTGGTTCCCAGAAGGCGAAGCTGAATCGCTTATTCAAGAAATGTCAGATTGGGTCTTACAGGAGAAATCTGTAGATATTGCAAAGCTGCGTGAAAAATCAGCCATTATGTGCTCCTGTAAAGCATCCATCAAAGCTAATCAGAAGCTTACGACGTTAGAAGCAGAGGTCCTTATCGAGCGGCTTGCAGCATGCAAACAGCCGTATACATGTCCGCATGGACGACCGATTGTCATTAGTTTTTCTACCTATGAATTGGAAAAAATGTTCAAACGGGTGATGTAAATTTGAGAATACCCGTTGTTAGACTTATAATAAGGGTGAGGTTATGATCATTACGACGGCAGATTCGTCTTCCGAGCAATCCGTGGCACGGGCTCAAATGCTTGCGCAAGAGCTCCAATGTCGCTATGTTACGAGACAGAGGCATTCAGTCTCGAAGCTCTATTCCATTTACAAGGACTCTGATATGATCATCATTACGGATCAAGAAATTCGGTATGTTCATCCAGAGAAGCCCGCGATGCATTTCCATCCGAGCATGTCGTTCGTCAGAGTCAAACGTCTACTACGCGGTGAGAATGATCCCATGCTTGACATTGCGGACATTCAACCAGGAGATACGGTACTCGATTGTACGGCAGGCCTCGGCTCAGATTCCATCGTGTTCTCTTATGGTGTTGGCATACGTGGGCGGGTCATATCGCTTGAAAGCCAGCTCCCTCTATTCGCACTCGTGAGAGAAGGGCTTCAGACGTATCAGACAGAGGTTGAGGCGATGAACGAGGCGATGCGCCGGATTCAGATGAAGCATGTGAGCCATGATGCATATCTGAGAGAACTTCCGGATCGTAGTGTGGATGTTGTCTATTTCGACCCGATGTTCAGGGAACCATTAATGGATTCAAGTGCTCTCAATTCGCTGCGAGATCTTGCGAATCATGCAGCGTTGACAGAGGAGAGCATTGAGCATGCGAAGCGCGTTGCACGCAAGTCAGTCGTATTAAAGGAACAGCGGGACAGTTCAGAGTTTGAACGGTTAGGGTTCTCTTGTGTTCACCGCAACCCGTCCAAAATTACTTACGGAGTGATACACATTGACAACAACGAATCATAAACCGCGCTTACTCGTGTTGATCGGGCCGACTGCGGTGGGCAAGACGGCGTTAAGTCTTGACCTCGCTAGAATGTTCAATTGCGAGATTATCTCAGGCGATTCCATGCAAGTCTATCGACAGATGGATATCGGGACGGCAAAGCTCTCGCCTGCGGAGCAGGAAGGTATCGAACATCATATGATCGATATTCATGAGCCGGACGAGCCGTTCTCCGTTGCGGAATTTCAGGAACGCTGTACGACGCTCATAGCAGAGATTGAGGGGCGCGGCAAGCTTCCATTCATCGTCGGGGGTACGGGGCTCTACGTGGAGTCGGTATGCTACGGCTTCGAGTTTACAGAGAGCGGGGCTGACGAAGCATTCCGGCTAGAGCAAGTTCAATATGCCGAGAAGCACGGCGCCGAAGCGCTCCATGACAAGTTAAGAGCAGTTGATGCGGTCTCTGCCGATCGATTGCATCCGAATGATCAACGCCGTATTATCCGTGCGCTTGAGGTGTACCACCTTACAGGTAATCCATTGTCCGAGCAGCTTGCGGGACAGACCAAGACTTCGCCATTTGAATTGTGTATTATTGGACTCACAATGGATCGCGCGCTTCTGTATCAACGGATCGAAGCACGTGTTGATCAAATGATTGAGCAAGGGCTCGTTCAGGAAGTGGAGCGTCTATTGAATCAAGGGTATTCGAGGCAGCTCGTTTCAATGCAAGGGCTTGGATACAAGGAGATTGCTGCCTTTATCGAAGGGGAATGTTCGTTCGAAGAAGCGGTCACATTACTCAAACGAGATACCCGAAGATTTGCTAAGAGACAGCTCTCCTGGTTCCATCATATGCAAGAGATTAACTGGGTCGATGTAACGAATCCAGAAAATTTTTCTGAGAAGAAGGAACTAATTCGTGATATAATAGCAGGAAAGTTTCACATCGATCTTGAATATATTTCAAAACAATCTAAATGATATGTGGGGGTACGGCTAATGAACAAATCCATTAATATTCAGGATACATTCTTGAACCAATTGCGTAAGGATAATATTCCCGTTACGGTATATTTAACAAATGGCTTTCAAATTCGCGGCGTGATCAAAGCATTCGATAATTTTACGATTGTGATTGATAGTGAAGGGCGTCAGCAAATGGTGTACAAACATGCGATTTCCACGTTTACACCGCAGCGAAATGTATCGTTAGTACAGGATAATAGCTCGAACGAATAATCTTTTTTGAAACTTTTTCATAATGAGTTTCGTTAAATGAAATAGTCATGGATTGGATGAGCAACCCTGAGACGGGTTGTTCTTTTCATTCATGCGACAAAAATCAATAACATCATACTACTTAGAGAGAAATAGGCTGAAAGGGAGTCGGTAGAGATGCCTAATGAACCAAGCAATAGCCGTTCATCGCGCACGGCGGCTAAAAAGCCAAAGAGTAAGAGTAAAGGGAGAAAACCGTTCACTTGGAAAAAGGGATTGCTGCTCTTATTCTTTACGATTGCGATTGCTGTATTTTGCGCAATTGCGGGGTATTTATGGATTATTCTTAATGGGGAACGAATTCTGAAAGAGAATGGCGATAAATACGAGGTCATGGATGAAGCTTCAATTATCTATGACGTGAATAAGAAAGAAGTTACGAAGCTCTATGTAGAAAACCGTGAGCCTGTGACATTTGATGAAATTCCAGAAATGGTGCGCAACGCATTTATTGCGACGGAAGATCGTCGTTTTAATGAACACCAAGGTGTGGACTTATGGTCCATCGGACGTGCGGCTGTGAAGGATGTTATTGCTCGCAGTAAGGTCGAGGGTGGTAGTACGATTACTCAACAGTTAGCGAAGAACTTGTTCTTGTCGCACGATAAGACGTTCTTCCGGAAAGCGACGGAAGTGTCGATTGCCCTTGCGCTAGAGAATCATAAGACCAAAGATGAGATTCTCGAAATGTATTTGAATCGGATTTTCTTCGGTAAAGGTGCATATGGGATTAAGGCGGCAAGTAAACGGTATTTCGGGAAAAGCGACTTGAAGGATCTAGAGATCTGGGAGATTGCAACACTCGCGGCGATGCCGAAGGCGCCATCTTCGTACAACCCATTATCCAATCCGGAAAAGTCTAAGGAACGTCGGGGCGTGGTCTTGAAGCTGATGGCGGATCAAGGCTACATCACGCAGGCACAAATGAATGAAGCGGCGAAAGCGGATTATAATCCAGATGCACAGACCGAAACGAAGCGTGTGTCATCTGCCTTTATTGATTATGCTATTGATGAAGCCGGCGATAAGACGGGATTAACAGAGGATGAACTTTATCGTGGTGGATACAAGATCTATACGACACTCGTTCCTGAAGCTCAGAATGCCGTAGAGGAAGAGTTCGCGAATGATGATAACTTCGAGAAAAGTAAGGACGATCAGCAGATGCAAGGCTCGATGGTCATCATGGACCAACACACCGGTGGTCTCGTTGCGATGGCCGGAGGTCGCGATTACATCCGTAAGGGGTTAAACCGTGCGAAAGTACCTCGTCAGCCAGGTTCAACGTTTAAACCGATTGCAAGTTATGGTCCAGCTCTAGATACTGGGAATTACTTCCCGTGGTCGACGCTGCGTGATGACAAACAGAGCTTTGGTGACTACAGTCCATCTGACTTAGGAAGCAATAAGTATATTGGTCCTGTGAGTTTCACGTATGCTTTGCAGAAATCGATTAACTTGCCTTCGGTATGGCTATTGAATGAGATTGGCGTGAAGACAGGATTTGATTTTGCTAAGAAATTAGGTATTCCATTAGTACCTGAAGATCGCAACTTGACGATTGCATTAGGTGGATTAACATACGGTGCTTCACCAATTCAAATGGCGACAGCCTACAGCGCATTTGCAAATGGCGGATATTATGATCCTGCACACTCGGTCCTTGAGGTTGTCGATCGGGATAATAAATCGGTATATTCCTTCGATGAAGGTAAAGGCGAGCGCGTCATGAAAGAGCAGACCTCATATTACATGACCAATGTCTTGCAAGAGGTCGTTAATAACGGGACAGGGAAATCCGCTAAAATCAGCGGACGACCTACAGCAGGGAAAACAGGAACAACACAGCATGGGATTAAAGGATTCAAGAGCAGTGGCAACCGGGATGTCTGGTTTGTTGGATATACACCTGAATGGACAGGTGCCGTATGGATGGGATATGATAAAACAGATCGTGACCATCTTGTGAAGAAGGGCTCAAGTCAAGCGGCTTCACTCTTTAAGAAAGTCATGACTAAGGCGCTCGCGAACAAGAAAAAAGGTGAATTCTCAAAGCCGACCGGAGTCGTTGAAGAGAAGGTGAAGCAGGATAGAGTAAATGGCCTGGTTGCTTCTTATGCTGCGGCTACACAGTCCGTGACCTTGAACTGGTCTGCGCTTAGTGGAGATAATCAGCCAACTTATCGGATTTACCGCAAGGAGTCTACGGAGTCGAAGTTCTCCATGGTTGGTGAGGTTACATCCAATAGTTATGAAGATATTCAGGTTGTGCCGAATGCGCAATATGAGTACTATGTCACAGCGTTTTTAGCAAATGTAAATCTAGAGACAGATCCGTCTGCTAAGGTCAGTATCAAAATCGATAATGATTTACCTGACATCGAGCAGCCGCCCGTAGATCCGAATAATCCAGTAACGGATCCGAATGAAAATGGGGGAATCGGAGATGGATCGGATCCATCCACTGAGAACCCAGACGGTGGCAATGGTAATGTGACACCGGACCCAGGAACACCGGATAACTCGAATGGCGGATGGGTAGATCAGGGTACAGGGACAACTGACCAAGGGACGATCGTTCCAGATAATAATGGGAATGGCAACGGTGATAATCAGGGCCATGGCAAAGGTAAAGATAAAAACAAAGACAAAGGCAAGGATAAGCAAGCAAATACGGCTACAATGGATACATTACAAATCCCATAATATGATCGAATTTGGAGCGTGTTAACAGATGCAGAAACCGTTGAACCGTTGGATGCTTCCGCTGGTCGTGGTACTAACCACGGTGCTCATGTTGAGTGCTTGTGGGGGTAAAAATACGGTTGAGGAGAAGCCGCAGCCAACACCTGAGACACAGCAGTCGAAGTCGTGGAAAGAAGCTCCAGCAATGGCGATTGATACGAATAAGAAATATACGGCGAAAGTGTCGACATCGAAAGGCGAGTTCACCATCGAATTGTTCGCGAAGGATGCGCCAATCACCGTGAATAACTTCGTGTTCTTAGCGAAGGAAGGCTTCTATAATGGAATTACGTTCCATCGGATTATTGAGTCCTTTATGGTTCAGACAGGTGACCCGCAAGGGACTGGCGCTGGCGGCCCGGGATATACAATTCAAGATGAATTAGGCGGTCCGCATAAGTATGAAGTTGGTACCGTGGCGATGGCGAAGACTAGGGCTCCGAATTCTGCTGGCAGTCAGTTCTTCATTGGAACAGGTGCAGATATCGATTCATTGAATGGCACACCTAATTATCCCATCTTCGGTAAAGTGTCCGAGGGAATGGATACGGTGAAGAAAATTGCTGCTACGCCGACGGAGCTCGATGATTCTGGTCGGGAAAAAAGTAAGCCGATGGAGTCAGTGACCATTAAATCGATAGAAATAACGGAACAATAATTCCTAAAAAAACGTGCCTCTGGCACGTTTTTTTATTTGCTCTGACGCATTACTTTTGAACATGAATTCGATTGACATGAATGTTTTTTGTATGTGGCTGTAGGGGATGACTGGTGTAGGCTTACTAATTGTGGTAAGATTTTTAGTAGAACGTATGGAGAGGGTCATTCCCATGAAACGTAAATTTTCGGATCGCGCCAATTGGCGAAGAATTATCAGTAAGCACTTTACATCGAAATTTGTGGATAAACCGGAGTTTACTGGCTTTGTGACTTTATATACGATCGAGCGGCTTCGGGACCCACTCTGGAAAGAATACGACGGCAAGAAGCTGTGTCTTGCTGATGCAGGTTATTCGTGGCTGCAATACTTTCCGCAGAATGAGAATTTTATTGTGACGGCGATGTTTGATGACAAACAGCGTATTGTTCAATGGTACATTGACATCTGCAAGTCGCAAGGCGTAACGGAACAAGGGGTTCCGTGGTTTGATGATTTGTTCTTAGATATTGTAGTGCTGCCTACCGGGGCTGTTTTTTTGATGGATGAAGATGAACTGGACGATGCGCTTATCGATGGCGATATTACGCAAGAGGATTACGAGCTGGCGACAGATACGGCAAGACAATTGCTGCGGATTATTACGGCACATTTATTCCCTTACTTCGTCATGTCAGAACGTGATTTAAGGTCCGAGTTCGGTATTGGTCATGATGCTCATCCTGGAGACGCTTCGGCGCCGGGGCCTATATGTTGAGAACGGGATCAAAGATGAAGGGGAGCATGATTTTCAGAGTTATGCTCCTTTTCGTCGTTTGCGGACTTATTTGGTTTGTGTATACGCAATGGGTTATCCATAACAAATCATCTGGACGCGAATTGTCTCATGCCGATGTTGGTATCGTTCTTGGGGCAGTATTATGGGATAATAAGCCGAGTCCGGCACTCGTAGAACGGTTGGATCATGCATTATCACTGTATCAAGCAGGTCATTTCGATACGTTTATCGTCACGGGCGGATTGGATCATCCTTCTCTTCGGTTGACGGAGGCACAAGGTATGGCGGCGTATTTGATAGAGCGAGGCGTGCCCTCTGACCACATTCTGCTAGAAAATCAAGCGACGAGCACCTATGAGAATTTGCTCTTTAGTCGTGAGATCATGAAAGATCATGGCTACAAATCGGCTGTTATCATCACGCATCGCTATCATGGGGCAAGATCACTAGAAATAGCGAATTTCCTAGGGTATCAGAGCCCAGTTGTATCGACCACGGAATCGAAAGTGCTGAATATGGCGTGGCACCAGATGCGGGAGTCGCTAGCGTATACGAAATGGAAGCTGGACCAACTGTGGATAACGATAGGAATGAAAGGTTGACCAAAACTGCTAATATCGTGGACGAAGATAGAATACATTGATTAAAGGGTCAGCACCTAGACTAAAATGAGGTGATGAAGCATGAATGGGCGAGTAGTGGCTTCAACAAATGGACGGAGCGAGACAAGACCATCAAGACAGATCAGTGTTATTCTACGAAACCAAGAACCAAATGCTGCAGTTCAGTCAACGACAGAAGCAGAGAGTACGGGGCAACAAGCGGCCAAAGCAGCTGTGCATAACAGTCATTTTGCAGAAATGCAGAAGGAATTGGACCAATTGATTGGTCTGGATAATATTAAAGAGTTAGTCTATGAAATATATGCGCTGCTGCAAATCTCACAAATGAGATCGGATGCTGGGCTTCTAAGCAGTACGCATGTCTATCATATGGTGTTCAAAGGCAACCCAGGTACCGGGAAGACAACAGTAGCACGGATTGTGGCCAAACTATTTCAACAGATGGGTGTGCTCAGCAAAGGGCATTTGATTGAGGTTGAACGAGCTGATTTGGTGGGCGAATACATCGGGCATACAGCGCAGAAGACGAGGGACCTCGTCAAGAAGGCGATTGGCGGTGTTCTGTTCATTGATGAAGCGTATAGTCTTGCGCGCGGCGGGGAGAAGGATTTTGGAAAAGAAGCTATCGATACATTAGTTAAAGCGATGGAAGACATGAAGAATCAATTCGTGCTAATCTTGGCGGGTTATTCCAATGAGATGGAATTTTTCCTTCAGACGAATCCAGGATTGCCTTCAAGGTTCCCGATTCAAATCGAGTTTCCTGACTATTCCATTGATCAATTAATTCAAATCGCTGAGCTGATGGTCAAAGAGCGTGATTACACCTTGATGCCGCAGACGATCATGAAGTTAAGACAACATTTAATACAAGAGAAGAACGATTCGTTCCATGCATTTAGTAATGCACGATACGTTCGTAATGTGATCGAGAAGTCGATCCGCAACCAAGCCGTAAGGCTGCTCAATCAATATCAGCATCAATCACCGAGCCGATCGGAGCTCATGACGCTGAAGAACGATGACCTGAAGGTTGAGAAAGAAAAATCAGGGCGAGCATAAGAGTAGAAATCAGCAAGTGATTAAGATAGCAACAGGGAGAGACGAAAGAATCATGACAATCTTTTCAGAACGATTAACGACAATGCAGGCGCAAGTGGAAGAACTTATAGCTGGTCGTATTCATGCGATTGACCGCATTGTGGATGCGAATCAGTGGAAAGTAATTCGTGCATTTCAGCAATATCAAGTAAGTGACTTTCATTTCGCGGGATCGACGGGCTATGGCTATAATGATCGCGGGCGCGAAGTGTTGGATGAAGTATATGCCAAGGTGTTTGGAGCAGAGGCGGCACTCGTGCGGCCTCATTTTGTGTCCGGAACGCATACGATTGGAACAGCATTATTTGGGGTGCTGCGACCTAGCGATAAGCTCCTTTACATTACAGGGAAGCCTTACGATACATTGCACAAAGTCATTGGCAAACCGCAAGACGGTGCAGGGTCACTGCAGGATTTTGGGATCGAATATGATGAAGTCGATCTGCTATCGGATGGTGGAGTAGATTGGGAACTTGTGCGTGAACGAATGACACCGAATACGAAAGTCATCGGCATACAACGTTCACGTGGGTATTCCTGGCGATCTTCGTTTACGGTTGCAGAGATCGGTGAGATGGTTCGCCGGGTGAAGGAGATTAATCCATCCGTCATTGTATTCGTGGATAACTGCTACGGTGAATTCACGGAAATGCAGGAGCCGACCGAAGTTGGCGTTGATATGATGGCGGGATCGCTGATTAAGAATCCCGGCGGAGGCATTGCGGAGACGGGTGGATACATCGTTGGTCGACGTGATCTTGTGGAGAAAGCGGCTTATCGACTAACCGCGCCAGGGATTGGCGGTGAAGTAGGGGCCATGCTCGGAACGACGCGAGCCATCTACCAAGGCTTGTTCCTTGCGCCGACGCTCGTTGGACAGGCTGTCAAAGGAAGTGTATTCGCGGCAGCGATGTTCGAGCAGCTAGGATTTATTACCAAACCAAGCTGGAACGATCCGCGTACGGATTTGATTCAGGCGATCCAATTTACAAGTGCAGATCATTTGATTCGATTTGTTCAGGGTATTCAGCTAGCAGCTGCCGTGGATTCTCATGTCGTACCAGAACCATGGGACATGCCTGGGTATGAGCATCCCGTTATTATGGCAGCTGGTACATTTATTCAGGGCGGAAGCTTGGAATTGTCCGCCGATGCGCCAATCCGAGAACCTTATATTGCATACATGCAAGGTGGTCTGACGTATTCTCATGTCAAGTTTGGTGTGTTAACGGCACTAGATCAGATGATTAACAGTCATCTTTTGTGAAGTTATCTAACATCTTATTGACACGACGTGAGGATGGAGCTATGATATTAACATATCCATGAGAGAAAGGGATGCGTAGAATGGGCGATGATATTCGCAGAAACATGGCTCTATTCCCGATAGGCATCGTAATGAAGCTGACGGACTTAACAGCCAGGCAAATTCGTTACTATGAACAACATGAGTTGATTGTTCCTGCTCGGACCTCTGGTAACCAGCGTTTATTTTCTTTCAATGATGTTGAGCGATTGCTCGAGATTAAGTCGTTGATCGAGAAGGGCGTGAACATTGCTGGAATTAAGCAGGTGATGGTTCCGATGTCGAAGGAGTCGGAAGAAGCGACTGTCCTTACACCGGATACAGAAGTGAAACGGAAAGAACTATCGGATTCTCAATTGCACCGATTACTCAAGCAGCAGCTGCTTAACGGTAAGAGACCGGGACAAGTATCCTTGATTCAAGGTGAATTGTCTCGATTTTATAATAAATAATAATCAATTATGATTAACAAAGGAGAGGAATACCGTGAGTTTTACAAAAGATGATATTATGCGCATTGCCAAGGAAAAAAATGTTAGATTTATTCGTCTACAGTTCACTGATTTGCTAGGAACGATCAAGAACGTAGAAATTCCAGTGAGTCAGTTGGAGAAGGCGCTTGATAACAAAATGATGTTTGACGGTTCCTCGATTGAAGGTTATGTACGTATTGAAGAGTCGGATATGTACTTGTTCCCGGATTTGGACACATGGTTGATCTACCCATGGGTGACTGAAGATCGCATCGCTCGTCTGATCTGTGATGTGTACATGCCAGACGGCACGCCATTCCAAGGGGATCCACGCGGTATTCTGAAGCGTGCGCTGAAAGAAGCGGAAGAAATGGGCTACACGACGATGAATGTTGGTCCAGAACCGGAATTCTTCCTCTTCAAGACGGATGAGAAAGGCAACCCTACACTTGAACTGAATGACCAAGGCGGATACTTCGACCTTGCGCCAACAGATCTTGGTGAGAACTGCCGTCGTGAGATCGTATTGACGCTGGAAGATATGGGATTTGAAATCGAAGCTTCCCACCATGAGGTTGCTCCGGGACAACATGAGATTGATTTTAAATATGCAAATGCGATTAAAGCTGCTGACCAAATTCAGACCTTTAAGCTTGTTGTTAAGACCATTGCTAGACAGCATGGACTACATGCAACATTTATGGCGAAACCGTTATATGGCGTGAATGGTTCGGGTATGCACTGTCATCAGTCGCTATTCAATGGCAAAACAAATATGTTCTATGATGAGAGTGACAAGCTGGGTCTAAGCGAAACAGCTCGTCAATACATGGCAGGTATTTTGAAACATGCCCGTGGATTCGCAGCGATTACGAATCCAACGGTGAACTCCTACAAACGGTTGGTTCCAGGTTATGAAGCGCCTTGCTATGTAGCATGGTCCGCTAGTAATCGTAGCCCGATGATTCGTATTCCTGCATCTCGTGGTCTCGGAACACGCGTTGAAGTACGTAACCCGGATCCGGCTGCGAATCCGTATCTATCGCTTGCAGTGATGCTCAAAGCAGGTCTGGATGGCATTAAGAACAAAATGGAGCTTCCAGCACCTACGGACCGTAACATCTATGTCATGTCCGAAGAAGAGCGTATCGCTGAAGGTATTCCTAGCTTGCCGTCCGATCTTCGTGAAGCCTTAACAGAGCTTGTGAATGACGAAGTCATCTGCAGTGCACTAGGTGAGCACGCATTGACTCACTTCTATGAGTTGAAAGAAATCGAGTGGGATATGTACCGTACGCAAGTTCACCAATGGGAACGCGATCAATACATTACGCTTTACTAAAATGATGAAACCCCTAGCACTGTAAGTGTTAGGGGTTTTTGTTTGAAATATTTGTAACCTAACAGCCCTCGTTGTAGCGGCTGTTTTTGTTTGTTCCAGCGATTTGAGGTCATATGGGCAGCAAAGCCGAATTCTCTTATCGTTGGATCGAATGGTCAGCTATACAAATGCAGTGTTGCAATCATGATGATATGAACCAGGTTGGTAAACTATCTGTGGACGGCTCCGTTGAGTTTATTATGACAAAACGGATGAAACATGTATAGAATGCAAGTTCACCAATGGGTATTTGAGCACTCATGTGACAGAAAAAATGTTAAACACTAACGCTGATTTCATCTACATAAAAGCATAAAAGAGTCCCTCGATCGCTCGGGAGACTCTTCATAATAAATTAGCATCTCGTTGGGATAACCAGCGAAGCTAATATGTATAGCAATTAGTGCATATTGCGGAACAAGCCAATAACTTTACCAAGAATGGTAACGTGATTCAATCGAATCGGTTCCATCGTTGAATTCTCAGGTTGTAATCGAATATGATCTTTTTCTTTATAGAAAGTCTTGACAGTAGCTTCGTCATCTTCTGTCATCGCTACGACGATATCGCCGTTATTCGCTGTCTGCTGCTGGCGGACGATAACAAAATCTCCATTATGAATACCTGCCTCGATCATACTTTCCCCCATAACGGACAGCATGAACACGTTCTGGTCATGTACGAATTGCTCTGGAAGCGGGAAATAATCTTCAATGTTCTCCGTCGCAGTAATTGGCGCACCTGCAGTAACTTTCCCCACGATCGGTACCTTCGCAATCATCTGCGTATAGAGATGCGTATGTTCGGATTCTTCCTGACTCAGGAGTTCGATGGCCCGCGGTTTGGTAGGGTCGCGGCGTATTAAACCCTTCTTCTCTAATCGATCCAAGTGGCCGTGCACAGTGGAGCTGGAAGCTAGACCGACAGCTTCTCCAATCTCACGAACAGAAGGAGGGTAACCTTTAGATCGTACTTCATTCCTTATAAATTCTAAAATAGCTTGTTGTCTATTGGATATTTTAGACATGAGGTTCAACTCCATTAGTAGACTTTTACAAAATTATAGCATAGAACTACCGTTCGTACAAACATTAGTTCTAAAATGTAAGAACGAGGGGAACTAACGTTCTAAAATAGTGTTGACACAAACGAATGTTCGTGTTAAATTATGGACATAGAAAACAGAACAAACGTTTGGGGTGCTGATTATGCTAAAGTATAGCTCATATCAAAGTGTGTATAATAACCGTTCCGAGGTCGTGAATAGAGACTCTTTTCTTAAGAAGAAGGTTGTTCAGGTTGTATTGTTCTTAGTCCTTGTATGCAGTTTGACGAGTATGGGATTATTGAATGCATTTGCTGCAGATACGCGTGAAGGGGAACGTAATGCGAACGTTCCGTTGCAGGTTGTTGTATCTTCAGGTGATACATTGTGGGCGATTGCGAATGAACATAAGCCAGCTGGGATGGATGTTCGTAATTATATTGAAATGATCAAAGACCTGAATGGTAAACGGAACAGTTCCATTCAATCAGGTGAAGTGATTAAATTACCAGTTCTTTAAAAGGTTAATTCGTATGCTCGATAGGGCATAGGCCCTGCTGAGAGTGGAGGGGTTACCCTTGACAACCTCTATTGTAAATGTCAAAGTAATATAGACAGAATAGGGGGGATAGTGATGAATTTCGACAAGATTGTAGAGCGAATTAATGAATTGGCTCGTAAACATAAAACGGTAGGCTTGACACCGGAAGAGACGGTTGAACGGGACGCGCTTCGTCAACAATATATTGATGGGTTCAAACGTTCCTTGAAGCAGCAGCTGGATAATATCGAGTTAGTTGATGAGGATGATAATAATCCAACAATTAAACATTAGATGAAGCAAGTTTTCTTTCGGGAAAACTTCCAAGGAGGAAGAATTTCGATGGCCCGTTCATGGGAAAGAATGG
This sequence comes from Paenibacillus terrigena DSM 21567, assembly GCF_000374845.1. GTDB lineage: Bacteria > Bacillota > Bacilli > Paenibacillales > Paenibacillaceae > Paenibacillus_K > Paenibacillus_K terrigena. The sequence continues at coordinate 694,456 of NZ_KB895413.1, forward strand.
TACGCAAGAACACGAAGAATGTGAATAAAGTTCGCAAGAAGCAAGGGCAGCAGGTGATCGGTGCGAGTAGAGATGCGAAATCGGGTGTGGATCGTTATGTTGGGCGAAACTTGATCCTACCTCTTACATTAGTAGCATTCGGATTATTGTATGCACTACTATATTCCGCTGTAGATCAGAAGACCTCGCCAGCCCTGTTCTGGGCAACGGTGGGGTTATACATATTCCTTGGCGTTGTAATCTTCCTGCGTAGACCTTATATCAGCGTAGATAAATCTTCTGTAGGGACACGTCGTTTCAATCGAGACGTTCGTCTAGATGCTAGCCAAATCAAAGATATCACCGTGCAAAAAGGTTACGTCGTCATTGGTACGAAGGCTAAAGGTTCCAATTGGGTGTTCTCAAGATTGATGAATCGTTACGATACGGTAGTGATCGGTGAGCGGTTGAAAGAGTATGCACGCGTCAATAATGTTCCTTTTGAAGAGCGTTAATTATATAGAGCACTGTAAAAGTATGGGGGAGAAGAGAGATGACGATTAAGGCCGTATTATTCGATCTGGACGATACTTTATTATGGGATGATCGCAGTGTGAAGGAAGCGTTTGAAGCTACTTGTGTTGCTGCAACTCAAGCATATCCTCAAATTCAGCCTGTTGCGTTGGAAGAAGCGGTAAGACGTGAAGCTAGAGCACTCTATGAATCTTTTCCGACATTCCCGTTCACACAGATGATTGGAATTAATCCTTTTGAAGGTCTGTGGGCGAATTTCACGCATGGGGAACAACAAGAGTTTCGACAATTACAAGCCTTAGCGCCTAGTTACAGAACAGAAGCGTGGACACGTGGTCTGAAGTCGTTAGGGGTTGAAGATGCGGAGCTTGGCGAACGATTGGGTCTATTATTCGCGACAGAACGTCGAGCGCGTCCTTACGTATATGAAGAGACGTTTCAGATTCTTGATGAATTGAAAGGGAACGTGAAGCTTCTATTATTAACGAATGGATCGCCTGACTTGCAACAGGAGAAGCTTAACGGAGTACCTAATATCATTTCTTATTTTGATCATATCGTGATCTCTGGTGCATTCGGAGAAGGTAAGCCAGCGTCATCTATATTTAGACATGCGATGGCTGCACTTGAGATTGAGCCTCATGAGGGGCTTATGGTGGGCGACAAGCTTACAACCGATATTAAAGGCGCTCTAGGTGTTGGGATGCATGCTGTCTGGGTCAATCGACATGATGCACAGCGCTCGACTGAAATTGTTCCTGATTATGAAATCACACATCTCTCTGAACTACACAAAATTATTGAACAACATGCATAAAAAGAGGGTTGCCCTTGTTCCGGATGCGGAACAAGGGTTTTCTATATTCTGCTATGACATATGATACAAAATCGTCACAAAGAATTGACAAAGATAGCCCGAATGAGTCATTCTTCTCGTGTACAATCATTTTATAATGAAAAAGGAATTTGTTGGCTATATAGAGGAGAGGGTTATGATGAAGAAGTTAATGGTAATAATGCTTGGGGTAGTAGTGTTATTAACAGCGTGTGGTGGAGCGAAGCAGACAAGCTCCATGAAAGTCGGAGATTTCGCGTATACCGATCAGGCTGGGCAAGCGTTCGGACTTGCAGATGTGAAAGGTAAAGTGTGGCTTGCCGATTTCGTATTTACGAATTGTACGTCAGTCTGTCAGCCGATGACGTTCAATTTGACAGATCTTCAGAAGAGAATCAAAGCGGAAAATCTGGATGTCACGTTCGTATCCTTCAGTGTAGATCCAGACCGTGATAAACCTGAGGTTATGAAAGCGTTCGCTGACAAATTCGGCGTGGACTTTGCGAGCTGGCACTTTTTGACGAATTATAAACTTGAAGATATTAAGGCTTTCGCGAAGTCATCATTTAAGACGATTGTAGAGAAGGAACCGAGTTCAGATCAGATGATTCATGGCACATCGTTCTACCTGGTGAGCAAAGAAGGATATATTATGAAGAAGTATGACGGTGTTGAAGATGTTCCTTATGATCAGATCATTAAGGATATTAAAGATTTAGCCTAACCGATGATGGAAGCAGACAAGAAAGGAATGCAAATAATGAGATTAAAAAATTGGAGTACTCTGGCTGTTGCTTGTATCCTCCTGATTGCCTTAATATCGGGTTGTTCAGGATCTAAATCAGCTATGAATCACGATGGAATGAACATGGATATGGACATGAACGAGGATGCAATGAATCCGATCAAAGTAGAGATTATTCTGCCGGAGCAGATTGATGCGAATAAAGATCTTGTGCTTCAAGCGAAAGTGACGCAAAGCGATAAACCTGTCGATGATGCACAGAAAGTCATGTTCGAGGTATGGCGTGGAGACGAGCAGGAGCATGAGAAGACAGAAGCAAAACTTACGAATGATGGGGTTTATCAAATTGAAAAACAATTCGCTGAACCTGGGGAATATACGATGATTGCGCATGTCACAGCTAGAGAAATGCATTCGATGCCTTCGAAGAAATTCGAAGTAACGAAATAACAAGAAAAAGCCCGCTTGTGTCTGAAGAAGACGAAGCGGGCTTTGATTATTCGGCGTAAGATCGATTGAATTATGCCTTTTGGAACGCAGGGTCATTGTAGGAAGATGCAATCCAGCCATCTTTCTCAATGAAGAGGCGAACGGCAACGATTTGACGATTATCCATCAAAGTAAAGAAGTGAGGTGTATGCTCAGGAACGGAGATCACATCACCAGCTTCTAATTCGACGTTGAAGTAACCTACGTCGTCTTTTCCCTTGATGATGAAAATTCCCTTTCCCGCAGTAATAGCACGGATCTCATCTTCTGTATGTGTGTGGACGTCTTCGAACTTCGTAAGCAGTTCTTCAAGATTAGGTGTCGCATCCGATAATGTGATGATATCCCAGATCTGATAGCCGCGACGTGCAGCTAGATCACGAATCTCTGCGTCATAGGTAGCGAGAACTTCGGCCTTCTCTTCATCGGAGAGGACGAAACGCTCGCGAAGGTTTTCTGGCAACTTCGTTGCATCCCAATGTTCATATAATACTTCTTGGTTCGCTAGAAATGCACGAACTTCTTCTTCGCCTGAAATGCGCTCCCCAGTATTGCGAATGTAAATTTCAGCCAAAATAATCCCTTCTTTCCTATAAATTAACTTGATATTGATTGTATTATAGTGGATTTATCGCTGGCTGTCGACTTTTAATGCATAGACACTTTTCTAAAGTTTGGTATTCTGTTAAACTAATTCTTAACGTTTTTGCAGTAGGAAGGGGATTAGGCATGAGTAAGCTGAGCATACAAGAACAAATGAAACATAAAATCCTTATCCTTGACGGCGCAATGGGAACGATGATTCAGCGTGAAGACTTAACAGAGGATGATTTCGGAAGCGAGGAACTTGATGGTTGTAATGAAATTCTTGTTCTAACGCGTCCGGATGTGATCCAGAAGATTCATGAAGAATATCTTGAGGCTGGCGCGGATATTTTGGAGACGAATACGTTTGGTGCCACCAGTGTGGTACTTGCCGAATATGATTTGCAGGACCGAGCAAGAGAACTTAATTTGGCTGCTGCCAAGCTCGCCGTAGATGCTGCGAACAAATATTCTACGCCGGAGTGGCCGCGTTATGTTGCAGGTGCATTAGGCCCAACGACGAAAACCTTGTCCGTAACGGGTGGTGTCACGTTCGATGAGCTTGTAGATTCCTATTATGAGCAAACACTAGCATTAATCGAGGCCGGTGTTGACACAATATTGCTTGAGACGTCGCAAGATACATTGAATGTGAAAGCGGGCAGTATCGGAATTAGACGTGCATTTGAGACCGCGGGGAAGACACTACCATTGATGATCTCTGGGACGATCGAACCGATGGGTACAACGCTTGCCGGGCAGAACATTGAATCTTTATATATCTCGTTAGAGCATTTGAAGCCGATCTCGGTTGGACTCAACTGTGCAACAGGCCCAGAATTTATGCGTGACCATATTCGTTCATTGTCTGAAATTGCAGATACGGCAATTAGTTGTTACCCTAATGCGGGGTTACCAGATGAGAATGGTCACTATCATGAATCCCCGGATTCATTAGCGAAGAAAATGGCAGGATTCGCGGAACAAGGTTGGCTTAATATTGCAGGTGGATGCTGCGGAACTACACCGGATCATATTCGCGCATTAGCGGAGACGATGAGCCAATTCAAACCACGGAGCGCATTTGGAACACATCCTCCTGCTGTATCCGGAATTGAGACAGTATACATTGAATCGGAGAACCGACCCTACATGGTTGGAGAACGGACGAACGTATTAGGCTCCCGGAAGTTCAAACGACTGATTGCAGAAGGAAAGTATGAGGAAGCATCCGAGATCGCACGTGCGCAAGTGAAAAGCGGTGCACACGTCATTGACGTCTGTGTACAGGACCCGGATCGTGAAGAATCCGAGGATATGATGAAATTCTTGGAACTCGTTGTAAAGAAGGTCAAAGTACCTCTCGTCATCGATACAACGGATGCGAAGGTTATCGATCTGGCACTGAAGTATTCGCAAGGGAAAGCAATTATTAACTCCATTAATTTAGAGGATGGCGAAGAGAAATTCGAACATGTCGTCCCATTGATTCATAAGTATGGTGCAGCAGCGGTTGTCGGAACGATAGATGAGCGCGGACAAGCAATCACGCGGGAAGATAAGCTGGAAGTTGCTAAGCGCTCCCGAGATCTTCTTGTGAACAAATACGGAATGCAGCCAGAAGACATTATTTTCGACCCGCTCGTCTTCCCAGTTGGAACAGGGGATGAACAATATATCGGCTCGGCAAAAGAGACAATTGAAGGGATTCGCCTCATTAAGGAAGCGATGCCGGAATGTCAGACGATTCTAGGAATTAGTAACATTTCGTTCGGATTACCGGAAGCAGGGCGTGAGGTGCTGAACTCTGTCTTCTTGTATGAGTGTACGAAGGCAGGACTTGATTACGCTATTGTAAACACGGAAAAGTTAGAACGTTATGCATCGATCCCTGAACACGAGCGTCGTCTGTCCGAGGAATTGCTGTACGATACGAATGATGCGACACTTTCTGCTTTTGTAGCGGCGTTCCGGGATAAGAAAGTCGTGAAGAAAGAGAAAGCTTCGAACCTAACATTAGAAGAGCGTTTGGCATCTTACGTTGTCGAAGGAACGAAAGAAGGCCTTATTCCAGATTTGGACGAGGCACTTAAGAAGTACACTGCGCTTGAAGTCATTAATGGACCGCTGATGGAAGGGATGTCTGAAGTCGGTCGATTGTTCAATAATAACGAGTTGATCGTTGCTGAAGTGTTACAGAGTGCGGAAGTGATGAAAGCGTCTGTCGCACATCTGGAGCAATTTATGGAGAAGAATGAATCCTCTGTCAAAGGGAAGATCATGCTCGCAACGGTAAAAGGCGACGTGCACGATATCGGAAAGAACTTGGTTGAGATCATTCTATCGAATAATGGATTTCAAATCGTTAATCTAGGAATTAAAGTTCCGCCTGAACAGATTATCGAAGCCTATCGCAAAGAGAAGCCGGATGCCATTGGCCTATCGGGTCTACTCGTGAAATCAGCGCAACAGATGGTACTAACCGCGCAAGATTTACGCAATGCGAATATTGATGTTCCAATTATGGTTGGCGGTGCAGCGCTGACACGGAAGTTCACCAAAACGCGTATTTTGCCCGAATATAATGGGCTCGTTCTCTATGCGAAAGATGCGATGGACGGCCTAGATCTTGCGAATAAACTGATGGATCCGACGCATCGTCAACGCATGGTTGAAGAAACGGCGGCAATATTGGAAAGTGCAGGAGAGGAGGAAGAGAAGAAGCCTCTGCCGAAGCTAACGCGGGCAGTACGTTCCAACATTTCTCAAGATGCACCGGTATTTATACCGCCTGATCTCGATCGTCATATTCTTCGCGACTATCCATTAGGACATATCATTCCGTATGTGAACATGCAGATGCTGCTTGGGCATCATCTCGGTCTACGAGGTTCAGTAGAACAGTTGCTTGCGGAGAAAAATCCGAAAGCGGTCGAGCTTAAAGCGACGGTCGATGAAATATTGCAGAATGCAATCTCGGATGGTACGATCAAAGCGCAAGGCATGTATCGGTTCTTCCCTGCACAATCGTCAGGCGATAGCATTATAATCTATGATCCACAGGATACAACGAAAGTTCTTCACACTTTCACATTCCCAAGGCAGCAAGTGGAGCCATTCCTGTGTCTAGCAGATTATTTGAAGTCGGTTGAGAGTGGAATCATGGATTACGTCGGATTTTTAGTCGTGACGGCCGGTAACGGTGTCCGTGAGCTAGCGACGAAGTATAAGGATGAGGGCGACTATCTGAAATCCCATGCGATTCAAGCGACAGCGCTAGAAGTGGCAGAAGGTCTGGCAGAGCGGGTTCATCATATGATGCGTGATATTTGGGGTTACCCGGATCCGCAGGAGATGACGATGAAGCAGCGTCATGGGGCAAGATATCAAGGCATTCGGGTATCCTTTGGATATCCTGCATGTCCGGATCTTGAAGATCAAGGACCACTGTTCGAGCTCATGAAACCAGAGGATATTGGCATTGAACTGACAGAAGGGTTTATGATGGAACCAGAGGCATCTGTATCTGCGATGGTATTTGCTCATCCGCAAGCGCAATATTTTAACGTTGAGAAAGTATAATATAGATTAAAGACACAAGAGCCTCCGCCCTAGTTGGAGGCTCTTGGTGCAGGATGGAGGGATTGCCAATGGAGCTCTATTTCTTAGGGACAGGTGCAGGAATGCCGACGACAGAGCGGAATGTCACGTCCATAGCACTTCGAAAGTTCGACGAGCGCGGTACATTCTGGTTGTTCGATGCCGGAGAAGCAACGCAGCATCAAATATTAAAGTCGCCGCTTAAACCGAGTAAACTTGAGAAAATATTCGTTACCCATTTGCATGGAGATCACATCTTTGGGCTCCCGGGGTTATTATCTAGTCGCTCTCACCAAGGTGGAACGGAGACACTTGAAATCTATGGACCTGTAGGGCTTCGACAATATATTGAAACGTCGTTACAATTAAGTCAGTCTCATCTCAATTATGACATCCATATCACAGAGATTGATGAAGGCATTGTTTTTGAAGATGGGCAGTGCAAGGTCGAGGCCTCACGATTGGACCATCGGATTGAATCCTTCGGTTATCGGGTGGTGGAGAAAGATCGCCAAGGACGGATCGACGTCGAAGCCTTAACAAAGGCAGGCATTCCGCCGGGGCCGATCTATGGCAAGTTGAAGCAGGGGGAAGATGTCGTTCTTGAAGATGGTTCTGTGATCTATGCACAGCAGTACATCAGTGAGCCAATCCCTGGAACGATCATTACGATTCTGGGGGATACAAGGCCGTGTGAGGGCTCAAGATACCTGGCGCAGCGTGCGGATGTACTCGTTCATGAAGCGACATTCATGGAAGGACTCGAGTCGTTAGCCGAGTCCTTCTACCACAGTACAACAAGACAAGCTGCCGAGACGGCGCGAGACGCAGGTGTTGGACAACTCATCTTGACCCATTTCAGTGCACGATATAGTGATGTCGAGCCGCTTATGGAAGAAGCCAAACAGATTTTTCCCAATACTCTTGCAGCGAAACAACTGGAGTTAATTCCAGTTCGTAAGCGTCGTGACACCACAACCTGAAGAAGAATGAAAAGGAGGCTATACCGATGTCAGACTTTGATGATCGCCGCAGAAATCGCTTCGATACCCCAGGCAACAGACGGAATTTCCTAAATGTCATTGCGATATTGTTGATCCTCTTGAGTATAGTAGGTTACGTTATTTATATGTTTCGCTAAGTTCCAATGAAGCTTGATGCGGCCTGGGTTCATTTGATCGCATACAAGCTTTCAGTCTTTTACAAGGCAATACTTTCCCGGGAAAGCGCAGGATTTGACAAGGATTGATGCCTTGCAACATCGTTTGCGCATCTTTTACAATAGGAAATACTTGATAGAGAGAGGGATATCCAATGAAACCGATACATTTTGCTTTTACGGGGTTGGGTGCCATTGCCAAAACCCATATTGTTGCACTACGCGCTATGCCAGTTATTCAGAAAGCTTCTTTTGTACCCGTATTAGATACGTTAATTACAAGAAATCCGGATGCCAATCGTGAACAAGCGCTTGCGATGGGTTTTCAGAAGGTGACCAATGATCTCAGTGAGGCGCTCGAGAATCCTTCCGTACATATTGTTGATATCTGCACGCCTAATGCGATGCATTTTGCAGAAGGGACGGCTGCTTCGGCCGCAGGCAAGGCCATTTATTTTGAAAAACCCCTGACGGAGACATATAGCAGAACGGAAGAGCTGGTTAGCCACATTTCAGCAAACACGCTGCAGCAAGTTGCGCTTGTCTATCGGTATCACCCTGCTGTCATGAGGATGAAGGCCATTTTGCAGGAAGGAATTATTGGAGATATTCTTCAATGCAACTGTTCCTATCTGCGTTCAGGATATCTGAATGCTGAGCGTCCTGTCTCATGGCGATTAAATGATATGTTATCTGGCGGTGGCGCAATTACGGATTTGGGCATCCATGTGATCGATTTGATCGCACATTTGTTCGGGGAACTAACGGATGTGCACGGAGAGACGAATATTTTTGTGAAAGAGCGTCCAAAAACACTAGGATCCGATGAGCGTGTGCAAATGACGGTAGACGATTGGGCGAGCTTCTTCTATACGACGAAGAGTGGTGTCAGGGGGACGGGCGAAGTGTCTCGTATCGCTTGGGGATCGGATCGTTTCAGTGTGCAGATCGTTGGAACCCGGGGAAGTATCACTTGTGATCTTGAAAAGGATATTACACCGAAAGTATCCATGTTGTCGGGTGCGACACCAGCGCTACCTGTGCCATCGAGTCTGCAGCTTATTCCAAATGACAAAACAACCATGGGCGTATTCGTCGATAGTCACTTTGGAGCCTTAAACCATTTCCTGCACCGTTATATTGGTGAAGATCTATGGGTGAATGAGGGGCTTGCTCCGACGATGAAGGATGCAGCGCATGCTGAAATGTGGATCGATCAGATTCTTCGTTCGAAGGCCTAATGGATTGCAGCCTTGCATGGAATTCGCTATGATAGAGGCACTGTGTACAAGGAGTTTTTTAGATAGGCAGAGGAAAGGGAATATACCGATATGCGGAATTCAAATAAAGCACTACTAATTGATTTGGATGGTACATTATATCACGGGAAGCATCGTATCGACGGTGCAGACTTATGGATTCAAGAATTGCAATCACTTCATATACCTTATTTGTTCGTAACGAATAATTCATCGCGCACCCCTGAAGATGTTGCTGCGCATTTGGTTGAGATGGGTATCCCTGCAACGCAAGAGGATGTCTACACGTCCGCATTGGCTGCAGCACAATATGTAAAAGAACATTATCCGAAGGGTGTAAGAGCGGCGGTTATCGGAGAATATGGTTTAGAGACGGCATTGCGCGATATTGGGGTTCAGATTACTGAGGATCAGCCGGAAATTGTCGTGCAAGGGATAGATCGATCTTTTGACTATGCCAAATTAACACAAGCTGTTCAATGGATTCGTGAAGGTGCAGCGTATATTCTGACCAACCCCGATCTTCTCTTGCCTTCGGATACAGGTATTATGCCGGGTGCAGGGACATTGTCAGCTGCCATTCAAGCTGCAACACAGAGGGAGCCGATTGTCATGGGCAAACCCTCCAATATTATTATGAATTACGCGCTCGCAAGGCTTGATTGTGAACCTCAAAATGCGATCGTGGTGGGTGATAACCCGCTTACGGATTTGCGGGCGGGACAGGCTGCAGGTTGCGATACAATCCTTGTATTGACCGGACTAGCAACAGAAGCGAACAAGGACCAATTGTTGGCGCTAGCGGGTGTACAGCCATCGATGATCTGTAAGGATTTGTACGAGGCTGCTGCTGTCACATCGGGCAGAAAATCGCAATAGAATACATACATACCTACCTATAGGATTCATCATCTCGTACGCAACATGGAGGGAATATACGTGTTAGAACTACCGGAATTAGAAACCTACAAAAAATTGCTCTCTGAGCAAATCATCAATAAACGGATGACAGATGTGACTGTAAAGGAAGAGAAGCTGTTGAATTGCGAAGTTTCCGAATGGTCCAAGGAATTGCAGGGACGAGAAGTCTTATATATTGAGCGTCGCGGGAAACAATTGCTCTTTCACTTGGATAATGGGAAAAGACTGCTGCTAAACCTTGGTGTTGCAGGGCAGATTCAATATGATACGGAAGGGACGGAAGATGGGGGTGGAACAGCATCGGACGCGCAAGTGATGATTCATTTTGGTCAACAAGTGCTTCGTTTACATGGTATTCGACAAGGGTATGTCCATCTTCTCAGTGCGAAAGAAGCAGATCAGCTTCTAAGCGATCTAGGCCCGGAATTGTTGGATCGTAAAATGAACCTGGAGAAATTCCGGATGTTGTTCGCCCGTAAACGTGGCATGCTGAAATCAGCGCTTGTCCAGCAGTCGTTCATTGCAGGAATCGGGAACGGTTATGCGGATGAAATTGCGTTCGAAGCAGCGTTGCTGCCATCGGCGAAATTACAGGAATTAACGGAGGAAAGCGTTGAAAGACTGTATCACAGTACGTTGACCGTACTGCATGATGCGATTGCGTATGGGGGCTTGGGAGAGCAGCCGCTGAATACGCAGGATCACCTTACAGGTGGCTATAAATCGCACGTACGTGTGATTGAACGTGAAGGGCAAGCTTGTGAGCGATGCGGGTCATTGATTCAGAAATCCGAAGTCGGTTCTCGAAAAACGTTTTATTGCGCGAACTGTCAAAAAGAACAGTAGACTCGAATCTGAGGGGGAATGAGCATGATACATGTATTTTTAGATGACATTCGCCGTTGCCCGGAGGGATTCGTCTATGCGCGATCGGCTGAAGAATGCCTCATACTGCTGGAAGAAGAGGAAGTAGATATACTATCATTGGATCATGATCTGGGCATTAATCAGCCCAATGGGACTCAGCTTGTGAAGCAAATGGTACTTCGGGGCTTATATCCGCGGGAAATTTATTTACATACCTCCAGTTTATCCGGTCAGAGAACGATGTATGAATTGTTCTATCAGAACAAACCCGATCATGTCATCCTGCATAATGGTCCGATGCCGCAAGCAGTGTTGACGCGCATTCGAGAGGCTTCCCATGAAAGAAATCAATGAGCAAGCGCTATTCGAACGACTCGAACATGTAGAGGTGTACAGGCCGTTTGGATTGTATCTATATACGCCGCTGTGTGGCACATGTAAGGCGGGCATGCGGATGATGCACGTGGTCGAAGCCATGTTGCCGGATATCGAGCTATTGCAGATCAATTTGAATTTTTCCCCTCGTCTTGTGGCGAGATATCAAGTACGGAGTGTGCCTGGGCTGTTCTTATTCGACCCGAAGAGGAGAGGCGAACCGGTGCAAGTCTACGAGATGCGATCCGTAGAACATTTATTCAACATCATTAAGGATGTGATTCGATGATTTCGATGCAGCATATTAAGCTAAGACGCGAAGAGCGGCAAATTCTAGATGATATTACACTTCAGATGAATGAAGGGGAGCACTGGGTGATCCTTGGGCGGAATGGTTCAGGGAAAACGACGCTGCTCGAGATGATGACAGGTTATATGTTCCCAAGCTCGGGGCAAATTGATGTCATGGGCAATCGTTATGGACAATGCGATATTCGAGAGGTTCGTAAGAAGATAGGCTATATCAGCCAATCATTAATGGAGAAATTAACCCTACGTGATCCCGTCTGGGAAGTGGTCGCTACAGGAGAATATGGTTTTCTGCGGTTCTATCAGGAGATTCCTGAAGAGGTTGTCGCTAAGGCGCACAGCCTGATTGAGGAAATGAATCTTGGTCATGTCGCGAACAATCTACTCGGCACATTATCGCAAGGCGAGCGGAAGAAAATTATGCTGGCGCGCGCATTGATGGCTGATCCGCAAATTCTCATTTTGGACGAGCCCTGTGCAGGACTTGATCTGTATGAGCGAGAGAAATTCCTTGATCAGATTAATATTTTGAAGAATCGAGATATTGCACTTGTCTATGTTACACATCATCTGGAAGAAATCGTACCGTTATTTACACACGTCGCATTAATTCATCAAGGAAAACTGGTGGCTGCCGGGACGAAAGAATCGGTGCTCACCCCTGAAATATTAAAACAAGCATACGAAGTGCCGCTCTCGCTCGAATGGGTAGATGGACGGCCATGGATTCGGGTGCACGCTGGAGGTCAATAAACGTTGAAGGAACAACACGAACAACAAGAACAACAGCACGATATCACATCCAAATGGATTTGTACGGCCAATCATGGCTTTATTGCCTATGCACAAGAGGAGCTTCGTCGCCGTTTTGGACAAGTAAAGGCGATGGTTCTCATGCCTAGCGAAGTCATTCTTGTTACATTGCCAGCGGATGGAGGGCAGGTCTTGCATGAGTTGCAGACCGACCCGCTTATTTTCTTACGTCATATTCAGCCGGTACAGCAAGAATTTAATCTCTCGGAAGCTGGTCTGGAGGAATTGAACACTGCGATCGTCAGTTTCGTTCAATCCCATCATGAACTCCAGAGCGGTCAATCGGTAGCGATTCAAATTCGTAAAGGTTCGAATGAAGCGGGTCCTATAGACTTAGGCCTTATGAAATCTGCGATTGAGGCAGGTCTTAACGATGCTGGCTTGGAGACGGTAACGCGTGACTCCGATTGGATTGTATCGATTTTTGTGGGAAAAGATTCCGTCTACGTCGGCGTCTCGACGCCAGCAGCCAATCTAAGTGATTGGTCCGGCGGTGCGCTGCGATTCCAGCGGGAAGAAGGTCAAATTTCTCGGGCCAAATTCAAGTTGTTAGAAGCGGAGCGATCGTTTGGCCTAGATCTGGCAACATTCTCGGAAGGGCTTGATATCGGCGCAGCTCCTGGTGGTTGGACTTCGCTGCTGCTAGAGCGGGGATTGAAGGTGACCGCAATCGATCCTGCAGAGATGCATCCATCTTTGACTGCGAATCGTAGACTGACTGTGTTGAAGAAAAATGCGTCTGAGGTGAAATTCCACGAATCGCAATTCGACCTTATTGTTTGTGACATGAGCTGGAGTCCAATGCAAATGGTACGTCTCGTGATGGAATTGTTATATGCGCTCAGATCGGGCGGTACAGCCATTATTACAGTGAAGCTGATGCACAAAAAGCCGCTGCAAACCATTCGTGATATCACGGAAAAATTCAGCGAACATATGGAAATTCGACGCATGAAGCAGCTGGTGCATAATCGCGATGAGATCACACTGTATATGGTGAAATATTAATTAGGTGTATAAAAATGAATTTGCATATGGACAATCCTGGAATAGATGATATATAATGTGACCAATGCAATCTAATATGAAATGGATAGGGAAAGCATCCCGAAACCATGTCGTTCGACCGTAGCGTCGATCGTCATGATTCGAGAGGCTTTCCCTTTTTGTTGTTCCAAAAGGAGGTGGGCTCATGAAATGGATGTCTAAGGTGAGCGTACATCAGGTGCTGGGAGGGCGTTATCGGGTCATCAAGCAAATTGGCGAAGGGGGGATGAGTTATGTCTATCTGGTTGAAGACTTAAAGCTTGTCGGTAAACGTTGGGCTGCAAAGGAAACGAAGCTATTGCAGCCTGATGATGCGGTGGGGGTAGCGGCGGAAGCGGCCATGCTGATTCGGCTGAATCATCCAAACTTGCCGCAAATTGTTGATTTTATCGGGCCAGACGCAGAGGGTTACATTTATTTGTTTATGGATTATATCGAAGGGGAGACGCTTGCTGCAGACTTTGAGAGACGTGGACGATCGCTAACGTTCGATCATATCCTTCGACTTGGTATTCAGCTCTGCGAAGTACTCCAATATCTCCATCAATGCCAGCCGCCAATTGTATATCGGGATTTGAAGCCATCGAATGTCATGATGGATGTGCATGGTCAGATCCGGCTGATTGATTTTGGGATTGCAAGACATTTCAAGCCGAATCAGGAGGAAGACACCGTTTGTCTAGGTACGGTTGGCTTCGCAGCTCCGGAGCAGTATGCAGGCAAGCAAAGCGACACACGCAGTGATCTCTATGGACTTGGCGCATTATTGATGCATTTCGTAACGGGAGGGAGGACGAGCCAATTTGGGAAGGCAGGGATGGACGCTATTCCGCAAGAGGTGCCAGCGGCATTCCGACAGTTGTTGCAGAAGTTGTTAGAACGAGATCCGAATCTACGAATCCAGACGGCTAGTGAAGTCCGAGAGAAGCTGGAGCAGATTCATGTGGAATTGGCCAAAGCTTGGAAAGGAAACCAACCAGCCTCAAGCACGCTACGATGGCGAGGGACAGGCACGATTGCACTGATGGGGGTTCATTCCGGGGTAGGGACGACACATACGGCGATTATGATGGCGCATTACTTAGCTCATTCCAAGCAAAGAGTTGCCCTTGTGGAATGTATGCGGTCTGAAGCATTTTACCGTATTCGGTCAATTTTTGACGGGGAACCCATGAGGAGAACGGGAGAACGATTCACGATTCATGGTGTAGACTATTATCCTTTTCTCGAGTCGCGCAGCCTCATCCCTTTACTCCACGCAGATTATGATGCCATCGTTCTGGATCTGGGTGTTTATGGAGAATCGTCCATGTACGCTGAGTTTCTAAGGGCGAATTTATCGTTTGTCGTCGCTTCTGGTGCGGATTGGAGGCAAGAAGATTTATCCGAATTTATTCGGCAAGCAGGATTCACTCACACCGCAGCAAGTTTTATGGGGCTAATTCCTCTCGCAACGCAGCAGGTGATTCGTGATATGGAACAGGCAACAGCGATTCCTCAGCTGCATGCCATCCCCTATCATGTAGATCCGTTCCACATCGATGAAGATGCGCGGTTAGCATTTCAGGCCGTCTTGCCGATTGAACAGACCCCTACGAAGTGGCGGCAAGGGATCGGTAAGCTTTTATTCTCAAGAAGGAGCAGAAGGGATGTCAAAAATTAGACAACGGACGAAAAACTTATGGATCGCGGGACTCATTGGCGCTGCCATTATGGGCTGTTTGTTCCTCAGTTATGCCGTCTACTGGCAATTACACGTTCAGAAAATAAAGCGGGATACAGAGCTGCAATACGAACAGCAAATATCCGCGCTGCAAGCGGCTCAGCAGGAGCAGCAAGCTAAGAAGCGCAGCGTGTGGGTTCTGAAAGCCAACGTGCCTGCTGGCACACGAATTTCAGCGCAACATATTGAGTCGCAAGAGATTGACCTCAATCATCTTCCTGCGAATTTGATAAGCAGCAAAGAGAAGGTCGTCGGTAAAATATCTAAAATCGACTTGTCCGTGAATACCGTTCTTATTCCATCCATGTTCTATGATGGACAAGCAACACCGAATGATCTTCGTAATGAACAATTTGCTCAGATCCAATTACCTTTGAATTTGCGTGATCAGGATGTCGTCGATGTCCGAATTCAGTTCCCAACAGGCCAAGACTATATTGTTCTGTCCAAGAAACGCGTGAAACAAATCGCAGCGAATACAATCAGTATGCAATTGACGGAACAAGAAATCTTGATGATGTCGAGTGCGATGGTCGATGCATTGATCCATCGCGGTTCAATCTACAGCTTAACGTATGTTGATCCAGGCATGCAGTCCGGCGCGATTGTGAATTATCCGTCGAATGCCGAAGTTCTAGAGTTGATCGAGACCAACCCCAATATTGTGGAGGTAGCGAAGACCGCGCTCGCGAAGGTGGCTCGTAAGAAGCTGGAGGCGGCGCTAGCCGAGAAACAAGTGCTCTATGGGGATGTTGCCATTAGATCATCTGTGACACCACAACCGGCAGTAGGCAATCCGCAACCAGCATCACCGGGGGCACCAACCATCGACAAGTTGGAAGATGGAGCACTGACCAATGAAGAGCAGACACACCTATTCGAGCAATCACCGATATCTAGTGATGATGCAGGGAGTGGTCAGTGATGCGCAAAATTATGGTCATCGGCAGCTGTGAACAGAGTGACTTCCTATTGCTCGTGTGCAAGGTGCTATCCCATGCAGATGGGCGCGTACTCTTCATCGATGGATCGAGATCTCGTAGCACGACGCATTATATTTCATCCCTCCTCCATGTCGGGGAGATCGTCGAATTTGAAGGTTTTGATATCGCAGTTCACTTTTCGACCTATGCGGATGTGATGAAATGGTTGGAGGACCAAGATCAAGGTGGTTATGATTTCGTTATTATTCAATCGGATGATCGAAATTTTTATGATCGATGTTCTCTAGAAGCGATGGACGTCCATGTTATCCTGACGCAATTCGATAAAGGAAGCATCCAGCGAAATGAGCAGATTCTTACAGATTTATGTCTTACAGAGAGAGCTGTGGTTCCTTTTGTCGGGCTGTACGTGCCGTATGTGGTGTGCAGTATTCATGAAGAGTACATCGAAGAACGATACAATAAGCTCGCTGTTCAATGGTCAGATGATAAGCTTCGAATTCATTATGATGAGCGATTGTATGAGCGGTTTATTGATGGACAGTTCGCTGAGCGATTGAACCTGAAACGACTATCAAGAAGTTACAGACGCCAAATCATTGCATTTGTGCATCGTATTTCCATGCTAGAGATGAATCAAGTAAAACGAGCTTTTCGCATAGCAAGGAGGAGATGATGGAATGGGCAAACAAGTAGTCTTTTGGGGGCCAGTTCATGGACAGATGGGAACGACTTCAAATTGTATTTCGGCAGCCTGCATGATCGGTTTCGAATCACCGATCCGAACACTGATTGGTAGTACGCAGGGAGCCTTCTCGACGATGGAATCGGTTGTGTTGAAGCCCTCGGAACGTCTTAGAAGAGAACCTTTTCAACGGTCAGGATTGGATGCGCTCGAGCGACTGGCCCTTAATCAACGGTTAACCGCGATGAATTTATCCGATTACACGATTCCACTATTGTATGAAAGATTGGACATCCTTCGAGGTTCACAGCGCAAGAATTCTCAGGAGGGGCTCATTGATGTTGAGTTGTGGGAAATGATTCTAGGACATGCGAAGCAAGCCTATGATCTGGTTATGCTTGATGAGAATAGTGGTATTCGCCAGTCTGGAACGATGCAAATGCTCCAAGCATCAGATGTGATTGTGATTAATTTGAACCAGAATGCAGCCATTCTGGAGCAATTCAGTGCAAATCAGGAGCTAATTGAGCTCCTTCAGACGAAATCATGTGTCTTTGTCCTGGGCCAATACGAGCCAGGATCAAAATATACGGTACGTAATATCGCACGAAAATATAAGTTTGTTGAAGAATTATGTACGATCCCACGCTGTGTGGATTTTATGGATGCATGTAATGATCACAGTGTACTTGAATTCGTGCTTCGCCATCGTAATGTCGGGTCACGTCACCCGAATTATACATTTATTCAAGAAACTCGGCGGTTTGCGAATACCATTCTGAAGCACGCTGGGGTGGACTCGGAGTTCTTTTGCGAGAAAGGGGCTTGATGGATGGATGTATCGTATGTGATGAATCTTGGGCTGATCCTGCTCATCATCGCAATCGTAGGTGTATTGCTGAAATTGAAGCTGTCGAGCCCTGATGTCAAGCAGCTCTCGCAGCAGCAATCTGTCCAGACGATGCAGGATCAACAATTTACGATCGTTCAGATGACTGCTTATGTTCGAGAGTATCTTCATGAACATGTAAATGAAAATATTTATGCATTAGGATTATCGGGTGAGGAGCTCAGGCGTCGGAACAATAAGCGTCTGGAGCTGCGCCGGGCACTGAAAGGCTGTGTATACGGGGATCTTCAAGATAAGCAGTTCGTGAAGGATTTGATCTATGATTTGCTCGTGACAACCTATGGACTGAATGAACGCAATATTAACCAGGTGATCCCTTTTGAAGAAATAGAACGTTGTACGGATCAGGACTTATTCGAAATTATTCTATATTGGTATAAAGGAAATTATGGTCTTAATGCACTATCTACGCTAATTCAGACCTATCAATTGGATGGGCTGAGATTGCTGAATGAAGAACAAGATACGGAAGGATATCGGATTACGGCAGAAGATATACGATTCATTTACATCAATGAGTATCGGCCGTTAACGTTCGAACAGAAGTTACATATTATCGTCCAACGCATTTATCAATCTTACAAAGGGTTCAGTGTCGTGGATGAAATTCGGGATATGCGGATTGATGGCGTGTCTGGAGGGGTATCTGGGGTCCCGGGATCCATTTCATTCATGCATTTACAAGAACAAATGATGACGGGTAGAAGGTCGGGATTATCTTCAATCGATGCACCTAAATCCTATGATAGTGTATGGATTTTCTATCGTGGGAAATCGATTCATATGTCCTTTCTCAGCTTTGGATCAGAAATCGAGTTGAAACGGGTATGCCAGAACATCTATAAGTACAACAATCCGGGGCAGTTATCAGAGACTGTTGGTTATAAAGTGAACGAAATGAAAGACGGGTCACGTATCGTGGTCGTTCGCCCGCACTTCGCAGAATCATGGGCATTCTTCGTCAGGAAGTTCGATATTCCGAATGCATCCCTTGAATCCTTAATTCAGGATCAGAATGCGGAGATTGTGATCAATTTGCTCAAATATTTGATGAAAGGGGCAAGGATCACCGCGGTTACAGGGCAACAGGGGAGTGGCAAAACAACGCTGCTCATGGCGCTTGTTCGCCATATCTATGGGACGTTGACGCTTCGTGTTCAGGAAATGGCGTTCGAGCTGCATCTTCGGAAAATTTATCCGTATCGTAATATTCTCAGCTTCCGTGAGACAGATCATATACGAGGACAGGATGGGTTAGATGTGCAGAAAAAGACGGACGGCGCGGTTAATATTATTGGCGAAGCAGCGACCGACCCCGTAGCAGCGTGGGTGATTCAATCTTCCCAGGTGGCGAGTTTGTTCACCTTGTTCACACACCATGCGAAGACCTTCAATGATCTTATCTTCTCACTGCGAAATTCATTGCTTAAAATCGGGGTCTTCTCCAATGAACGGATTGCGGAGCAGCAAGTGGTTCGTGTTATTGGATTCGATGTGCATCTTCGGATGGATCGAAATGGTCATCGGTATATTGAGCGGATTACAGAATGTGTTCCTTCAGGAGATTTAGCGTGTGAGAACACATACGAAGCATTCAATATTGTGGAGTACCGAGAAGGTGCTTATGTTGCCGTAAATCGGCTTTCCGCCCGGAGTATAACAGAGATGTCAGAACAGATGTCAGAACAGGATGCTGTAAAACTTGCTGCTTTCGTGGAGAAACATTGGGGGGAACGTTGTGGAGCTTAAATCGATCCTTCTTCTTGTCGTAGGGTGTTCCATATTGCTGGCCTCTTTCCTTTTTATTGTCTACCGTATTGTCGAGCGCAGGCAGCGAAGTACGATCCATGGGCAACTTCAATCTAGGCAATTATGGGAGCGGCTGCATACGAAGAAATGGGGGGAGCGGCTGAGTCAACTTTACCAGCGTTGTTACTTCATTTTCGGTCGAATCCCTGTGCTGCGTCAGTATGTGCACAAAATCCGTCGGCGAATAGCAAGTATTCATGCTTATGATGAACTGACGATGCGGCGTGAGACGGTCCATATCGTACTAATTACGCTTTTGTTAGTGATGGTTACGTTTGGGTTACTCATCATGATGCATCAGAGCTTAACATCATTGGTCGTGGTGGGGCTAACTTTCTTAATACTCAACAATATGATGATTGATATGTTCGTTCATCGGGTGGAGAACCGACTATTGAAGCGATTTGTCCATTTTCTTGGGGATGTCAGGCATTACTATCATGCACATGGAATGATCGAAGAGGCAATCTGGGACGCGTCCGAGCATGCGACACACGAGGCAGAACAGCATGGTAAGAAGATTTATGACATTCTAACCTCTGCTGAGGCAGAAGTTCTATTGGAACATTATTATGAAGTCGCACCGAATCGCTTCCTAAAAGGGTTCGCAGGGATTTCACATCTCATTTCAGAGTATGGAGACAAGGTTCTGAAATCGGGCTCACTTTATCTGAATGCACTTTCGCAATTGACCCAAGAAGTCCAGATGGAGCTGCTTCGAAGGGAGAAGCTGAGTTATCTGCTACGAAGCTTGACAATTATTGCTGTGGCACCCGTATTATTTACCGATCCTATCGAGCGTTGGGCAAGAGATCATTTTGCCGTTATGGGACAATTCTATGATTCGAAGTTCGGGCTGATGATGAAAGCCGTTGTCTATCTTACGATTATCGTCGCGTACGTCCTGTTGCGTAAAATTCAGGAGAATGATGAAGGGAAATTTGCTAGGTCCAAGCGGAAGAGAAAATGGGAGAAGGTGCTGTATGAGCTTCCTTGGATTCGGATACTCGTCGATAGGCTTGTCCCCCCACTATTCTCGAAGACTTATGAACGCATTAAAAATCTTCTCAAAGACGGTAATTCTCCGCTCCCAATGGAATGGTTGTATTTGCATCGATTGGTCTATGCGGTTGGAAGCGGAATTGTTGTGTTGATTCTATGCATATATCTGCACATCGTTGGAAGTCAACAGATTATTAATGTGACGAACAATCCAGCCATGATGTTAGGACGTGTAGATGCACAGGAACAGATTAAAGCGGATGAGGGGCTAAAGATCGAACGCGAGATCACATTACAAATGCAAAGCCAGCGTGAATCGTTGCATGAGAAGGTTGCTGAGGCTGTGGAACGCAGTACAATACAATTCAAGAATGCAGTAGATCAGAAAAGCACCGTGAAGCGTATCGTAGCGAAGATCGAACGACTGCGTGATGAATATTTGAAGTGGTGGGAATTACTGGTGAGTCTACTCATTGGATGGATCGCTTACTCTATTCCGATCGGGCTGCTCTACTTCCAGAAGCGAATGCGTCAAATGGATATGAAGAACGAAGTAGATCAATTCCATACAATGATTGGAATTTTGTGTGAAATGGACCGCACTTCAGTTGAGAGCATACTGGAATGGCTTGAACGATTCTCTTCAATATTCAAAGAACCGCTTCAGCGATGCCTTCTGCACTATGAAGCAGGCGCTGAGCAAGCGCTAGAAGATTTGAAAGAAGAGGTGTCGTATGTTCCATTCTTGCGAACGATTGAGAAATTACAGCTTGCAGTGGATAAGATCCCTGTCCGAGAAGCTTTTGATGATCTTGAATCGGAGCAATCTTACTATCGAGAATTGCGCAAGCAAGAGATGGAGCGAGTGCTCAATGCGAAAGCCAATTGGGGTCAAATGATCGGCTTCACACCGCTTTATGCACTGATCTTCTTATATCTCGTTATTCCGCTCGTCTATACGAGCATGAATCAAATGCAGAACTATTACGATCAAATTCAAAAAATAAATTAGGAGTTGGGAATTATGGGTAATGCACAAAAAGCACTAGTGATGGCAGCGGGTATTTTTTTGGCGATTGCATTGATTACGATAGCGGTGGTCCTATTCATTTCCGCACAGGAAGCAACAAAGACAGCACAGAACAATTTCTCGAATATCCAAACGGAGCTCTCGCAGACTGCTTTTACTGTGTATGACAATACCGTTGTTAGTGGCTCTCAAGTGGTTAATGCACTAAGGAAATTTTCAGATAAGGATCAATTCGGGATTCAAATTATGACAGGGAAGAATCGCTCAGGTTCCTGGTATGGTAAGACAATTGATACAGCGAGCAAAATAGATGACCCTAATTATGGATCAGTAGTTGATAATATCCCACCTACAGGGAAAATGGCCGAGGCGATCAATGAAGCGAAGCCGGATTATGTGAACCCGAGCGGGAAATTCCGTTCGAGGATCATCATGGACAGCAGTAATGTCATTCGAGGCATCGTATTTGAACAGAATTAACGGTTTTGAGCAAAAAAGGGGGTCTTAAAGACTCCCCATTTGGTTAGAGAGGGTGCCTATCTATGGATGAACGCGTCAGGCACATGTTGGAGTTATCTGTTGCGGTAATCATTTTTCTCGTCGCCATGGATTTATTCTTTGCATCGACTGGGATAACTAAAAAGGGACTGCAGCAAGTGTATGAAGTGAATGCTTCCAGTGATCGAGATCTGAAGACAACGGTTGAAATCGAAGGGCAATATCAGGTGACGGGTGCAGACATTGTAGCGATGATAGGATTACTTGAGCATTTAGATGCTCCTATCTTTGTTGATGGAATCAGATATAGTCCTGGGATTCATGTAGATGATGTGGACTTGTCACACATCGAAGTAAAGATGCAGTATACCGAGAAGGTTGAACGAAGCGCATATGGCGCGGTTAGGTTGATTATTTATGAATCTTGAGAGGGGAAGCGATAATGATCAATTCGATAGCGAAGGTTGCGGGGTTAATATTAGCCGTATTATTGTTATTCGTTTTTCCTAATCAAGATTTATACCAAAGGCAGGATGAAATATCTTCCATGCTGGTCTATAAGAGTGTTACGAACTTTGTAGATGCAGCGAGAGACATCGGTTATGTTACACCACAAATGTATAATGACTTTTTCAATGAATTGGCTATGACAGGGAATTCTTATGATATTCAAATGGAACATCGACAAAAGCGTTATGACCCTGTCTATCTCGATCCTACGGATGTGAGTACTTTTCAGGATGATGTTCTGCTGAATTATGAATACCATGGTCGCGTGGATATACTAGCAATCCTATTTCCGGATAACACGAAAGTCATGGACGATAAATCGAGGCAGTATGAAATGAATATTGGAGATTATTTCGGTGTGACCGTAACAAATACCAATCGAACAGCTGCAACGGTCATGATGGATGCGCTAACCGGGGGGATATCTGCAAATCATAACATTGTGGTTCCATACGGAGGTTTAGTGCGCAATGAAGATCACTAAATTGGCTATTATTTTTGTGCTTATTGCATTCCCTTTTACATGGCTGAATAGGCTCCATGCCTCAGAACAGTCTAATAATTTACGAACGGAGACGGCATATAATTCGATGCTGGATACGGCTGTGGATGATGCAGCTTATGCACTTCACTCTAAGCTTAAGCAATCCGAGCAATATTCTGGATACGATTCGGATAAAAGGTATAGCCTAGATGTTCAACTCGCTGTGAGTACATTTTTTAATACCATTTTCATCAATATGAATGCTGTTGAAGATCAAGTGATTCAAGAGTCCATTAAACATTACATCCCTGCTGTAGGTGTCATTGGATATGATGGGTTCACCTTGTATACGGAAGAAGAGTATCAGGCTTCCGGACAGAGCTACTACAAGCATCTTATGAGGCCACTCAAGCCGTATACGCATGTGGATGACAAAGGAAATGTGCTTCAATTCACGCTCGATGATTATGTGGTCGTCTATAATCCGAGCACAAAGCAGTGGTCTCGTGGGTACAGGCAGGAATTGGAGGATAGGATTGATATCCCTCTGTTAAGGGATGCTGCGTTATTCGATTCAGTTCGTCGGCAGACGATCATCGTACATATTCAGAATGAGCTTGCTTATGCCATCAATAAGCACAATGAGAGAGCTAGAAGGAATGGAATTAGTTATACGTTTACACTTCCTACCATACCGGATGAAGAATGGCAGAACAGTATTAATGATGTGGGTGTTATTGCTTTTATTCAAGGTCTTCCGATGGGTAGTGGGGTGTATAACAACTATGCGCTGGGTGGATCTCGTATTCTCAAAGCGTCTCTCTATTATGGAGTTACTCTGAATGGCATCAAATATGTTTATCCTAGTAAATGCACATCTGTTAATCCTGAGAAAGTCTTCTCTTCACAAAGGGAAGCTGCGGCGGAAGGGTACATTCTGAAGCGGTGCTAGCGGATAGTGACAAATTGTAACAAGAATGGAGTTTGTTTATGTCATATTATGGTATAATTTATAGGTTATAAAATGAAATAATGGGAAATATGTGCATAATAATATCGGGTGAATGTACCGATATTATTTTGTATGCTGAAGAAATTTCGTGCATTCTAGCGTTATTTAATGATAGAATCCGAGATTTTCTTCATAAACCCATCGACGCTTAGGAGGAGAAATAATGAAAAAGGTAATGATCTCAACAATGGCCGCAGCTATTCTTTTGGCTGGAAATATGGCAGAACCAGCTTTGAAAGCGGAAGCGGGTGTTCTAGATAACACAATAAGTTATAACGGTCTAACATTTAAGGATGTTCCGGCTGCACATTGGGCTGCTTCTGCTATCGCATCAGCTGTCCAAGATGGCTACTTCAAAGGGTACACCGATCGAACATTTAAACCAAGTGCTCCAGTGACGAAGGCTGAAATGGCTACGATCCTTGGACGGTTAACTGAGCAACCTGTTGTAACAACAGGGAACAGTGCGAGTTTTACGGATATTCCTGACTGGGCAACCGAAGGCGTTCTAGCAGCCGTAGAAAAGGGATTTATTGATCCATCTAAATATGCTGGGAAGTTAGATGCGAAGGCAGCTTTAACCCGTGGTGAGATGGCTATTTGGTTAGCGCAAGGACTGGCTGCGGTGAGTCCTGACTATAAGCAGGCACTTTCCGATGTGACGAATACAGTTATCCCTGCAAAGGAATATTTCACAGGAAAACTACCTGAAACACAAAAAAATAGCGTTGCTGTAGCAATGGGAACTGGATTAATGAGTGTCGGTAGCGATAAAAACTTTGGAACGGATCGGACCACAACACGAGCGGAGGTTGCAACTTTAATTGCACGTTATACTTCTGTTGCAAAGAAACAACCGGATGACTTTAAAGGTTTGCAAGAACTACGCGCTGTAGGATTGACCGGCACAAACTTGAATGTAGCCGCGCCTTCTTATGTAAAATGGCCTAAAGAGAGATTGCCAGAAAGCTACGACTACAGCAAAATAACCGACGACTTTTCTAAAGTTCGAAATAAAGAATTGGTTACGCGCGCGGATTATGCAACAGTAAAAGTGAAAAACTGGATTGTCGTAAGTCCATATGCAAAAGGTGACCAGCGTAGTATTTACTATCCCGTCTTTATGGATGAGGGAGATACCGCCTTACATGGATCGTATTATTCCTTCGCAGAGTTTGATATGAAAATTAAGGGGGACTCTATGAGTCAAACACAAGCTGGTAATCTGATGAATTCCCCTACCATTGATGCATTACAATCACCTAAGTCGAAAGCTTATAAAGAATATTCGTTACCTCATACCCATGATATTACTAAGAGTAGAGGTGTTTTTACAGTAAATAATCCTCATTATTGGGGAATCGGCTTATTACATTTTGATAAATCATTATATCCTGAGGTAGAACTCAAAGCTACAGATGGTACTGTATATTATCTCGCCCCGAACTAATTGATTAAGGATGATAATAATTGAGCAATCCCCAAAAAAATAAAAAGTCTTTCTCAATTTTGTTAGCCATAAGTTTAATATTATTGCCTATACTTATTTACTCCAATGTTGTCTTTGCTGTTGGAGGACCAGGTTCAAAACCCCTATTAAATCCTCCTCACTTTGAACCGGCGGTTCCAGCAAAATCACAAAAAAAAATAAGTCCGGTTCAAGGTGTTGCAGAAACTAGTCCAGGCACTTACATTTATCAACAGGATGACTTGAGATGGAAAGTGGATGGGTCATGTAATGGACAACTTCTAGATAACAATCCATCAACAAACAAACCTGTTTCATCCGTGGTTTGTGAAATTATTGATTTAGATCATCCAATCTATATGCCCACCAAGTATCAAGATAGTCTTAACGAAGTGCACCCTAAAAGTGAGTTTACTGATGTCTCATTACGTCCTATATATATGGATAATACGAGACACTACAAACCTGGAACACCAATTTTGGTTAGTGTAGATTCTTTCATTGGCAGAAAAGCAAAATTCACTATACAAATCGGGGGAGCCATTGAACCATCGGATTATAGACAATATAATCTCGATCACCCAAAAGATCACCCAAAATTTGAGGCCGATTATCTATTTCATACTGATGTATATTGGGTAGCTCTTGCGGAAGTGACTAAAGAAATCAACCTAACCGGTGGGGGAACATTAACAAAAGGGTAGACTAAACAACTCAATGCCACTGTAAAAACTAAAACCGGGGATGGAAGTTTCGGACCTGAAACAAATGTTAATACCGGTAGTGGAGGTACATCTACTTGGAGATCCTCTGACGAGTCAGTTGCTACTGTAAGTGCTTCTGGTTTAGTGACTGCTGTAAACAAGGGCACTACAACCATTACAATACTTTGGGAAAAAGACGGATATCAATTAACAACTACAGCTAATATTGGTGTAGGTACTGAACCAGATGATCCCGGCTGTGGCGGTAAACCATGCGGAAGTGGGCAATGTACCTTTACGATAGGAAGCCCTATGCAATCCTCTGCGGTCAATTTGAGTGACATGGACCCAAATGCAAATGGAGTTATTAAAGCGGACAATAGAGACTCTGAAAAGTTCGATGTTTTAAAAGGAATTCCCACTTCGGAATCTTTATTTACCAATGCATTCGCAGATAACTATCTATTTAAGCATATTTGGGCAAAAATGTCCGGGAAGATCGATTATAATTGTTCGGCTGATGTAACTTATAAAAGAGAATGGACGGTTCCAGGACCGGAAGTGTGTGATGACAAAGGCAAATGTAAACCTGGACCAGCTGTTCCTGAAAGCGATACACAATCTAAAACTTATTCATTTTCATTTACTCGCGACTACTCGTATTGGCAAATCAATAATTTAGAGGTATATAAGATCAATCGGGCGTCAATGAGCAACTATGCTTTGCCGGGTGGAATCGTAACGATGAACCCTTCTGGGTACTCACCTCCTAGTCTAGAATCTAAACATGATGATTCTGTTAACAGTCATGTGAGACCAGGAGAAACCGCATCGTTCGAATTTACTCCTCCTGTTCGAACGGGTGGTTTGAATTCTCCGCCATCCTTACCGAATGATACGGATATGTTAAAAGGTATGGCACAATCGAACACTCCCGAAAGCAAAGTAAATAACGACATGGTTAAATTTAATAATAATACGATCATGGATCATTCCGAAGTGACGAAAGACGGCCCTACGCCAGCGAATATCCCTAATCCAACGACCATAATGCGCGATGTGCTCTACAAGCCGAATAATATGATCAGTAGCACGTTGTTGAATAGAGCTGATACGCCCAGCACCGGGACAATCTATTACGATTTATTGCCGAATAATATTAACGGCGGTTCAAATACACAATTCCCAATTAACGGCATTAATACCGTAACCGTACACACCCCAACCGTCATCTATGCTGGTGTAAGCGATGATCAAGAGCATAACCAGAAGACCAAGCCGAATCCAGCAAGGTCCGCGATCATCTTGGACCGTCCATTTACGATCATGATGCCAACGAAGGGTCAGCACAGGAGTATACCCGGCTACGGAAACCGAGATTATCAGAAATATATTAAATTGAAGGAAGTCTGGTTTCCTTTTGATGTGAAGACAGAATCGGGCACGTTCATTCCGAAGAAAACATGGTACAGCATACCGGTAAGCGATCAATCATCCAATTTCTACCTACCTGTATGGGTGGACGAGGGCGATTATACGGTACTATTCCGCACTTTTGCAGAGAATTCACCTGGAACTGGATTTACGACGCAAACGAATGCCAATCTCAATCTCGTGAACCATGTAGCAACATATACCGTAGATGTCGAAGTTATAGGCAGAGTTTATGATTTCCGAGTTACGGATGTAGAAGATTACCTCTGGGAAGGAGTATTTCGGACGGGTAAGGGCAATCAGGCGCATACGGGGAAATACTACTGGGTTGGAACCAATGGGATTGATGGCGCTCTGCGAGGGAATCAAGAACCCTTCGTACTCCCAATATTAAAGGGAAGCAATCCGCTCCAAGGTCACTCTAATATTACCGTCAAGCAGGGATATAAATTCAAATTTGATCTGAAAACCAAAGGGAATATGTTCGAAGGACAAGATACCATTCGAATTACACCAACCTTCTATTTCGCTGATGCGAAAGGGAAAAATCGGCAAGAGGTTGATCTTTATTATCACACCAAGAACAAGTATTTCGTGAAAGTCGGCTCCAAGGACGATGTCTTTCCAATCAAAGCCACTCTTGATACAAGGCTTCGAAATGTACCGCAAAACGAAATATCGATGACAGCAGGAACACTCTTCGATTTAGGTCTAGCACAAGGGGGTGCAAATGACCGCTTAGCGTTTATTCAAAGGTATTTACAATTGGCACAGCGAGAAGTGGGAATCGGTGGATTCCATGGATTAGATCTCTCCCAACCCATGCGGACATTCTTCGGACCAATGCAAGTCCCGGCTGGCGTCAGTGTTCCTCGAGCTCATGCAGCGGAACAGAAATGGTATGGAGAGTACAGTGTTCCTACGAAATCGTACATTGTTCCGAAAGGGTTGAATGTATATCAACAAGGTCGTTTCAATGACAAAGCTTCGTTTTTCTTGAAAAACGGATATCTCATCGTGAACTTCAATATAGAGACGCTGCGTAAGGGCGATCGGAAAAATCCGCACTTGCAGTACATCTACGCACCGCTTACGAATCAATGGAAACGTGAAGGGTTCAGATATACTGTAACGGATTCCTACGGCGGTATCTTCAAGCTCAAGGATGGAGACGTCATGTTCTATGATGGCGATAAATCGATGTTAGATGATTTCAAGTCTACAGGCATTATGTAATATCCCCCGGTTCGGCTCCTAACAGGTTCCCTTTCTGTTAGGATTTTTTTTATCTATGTAGAATTGGGATAAAAAATAGCTATGGAAACACGACATGATATGTTACAATGTGTTGTTGTAATTTCAAGTAAAGTTAGTATCGACCTGGATAAGGAGCTTTGATTCAAATATGAGTTTATTAACGGTTGAAGACGTTGCACATAATTTTGGAGGACGACAGCTATTTAAGAATGTAACATTCCGCCTGTTAGCTGGCGAGCGTGTGGGACTTGTCGGCGCGAATGGCGTAGGGAAGTCAACACTCATGAATATTCTGACAGGTAAATTGTTGAAAGACGAAGGCCGCGTCGAGTGGATGCCAAAGGTGCGTTATGGGTACTTGGATCAGCATACGGTGTTAACACCTGGCAAGACCATTCGTGATGTGCTGAAGGATGCTTTTCTACCGCTTCTAGAACTAGAACAAGAAATGATGGCAATCACCGAGAAAATGTCGGATGCCAGTCCGGAAGAGCTTGAATTATTACTTGAGCAAATGGGTGAAATTCAAGAGCAGCTCGAAATCGGTGACTTCTATATGTTGGATGTTAAAGTGGAAGAGATGGCGAATGGCCTTGGCCTGGATGTGATTGGTCTAGAACGCGATGTCGCTGCACTCAGTGGGGGACAACGCACGAAGGTTCTTCTCGCCAAGTTATTACTTGAGAAGCCAACGGTACTGCTACTCGATGAGCCAACCAACTATTTGGATGTCGAACATATTAACTGGCTTACGAACTATCTCAAGGAATATCCGTATTCTTTTATGTTGATTTCCCATGATACGGAGTTCATGAATCAGGTCGTTAACGTGATCTATCATCTTGAGTTTGCGAAGTTAACACGCTATTCCGCGAACTACGAGAAGTTCTTGACCATGGCGGATATGAACAAGAACCAACATATCGAAGCCTATGAGAAGCAGCAAGAGTACATTAAGAAACAAGAGGATTTCATCCAACGGAATAAAGCGCGCTATTCCACATCCAGTCGTGCGAAGAGCCGTGAGAAGCAGCTCGAACGGATTGAACGGATTGACCGTCCGGAAGAAGCAGTGAAGCCGACGTTCCAATTCAAGGAATCCCGAGCAAGTGGCCGAATCGTATTCGAGGGGATTGACTTTGAGATAGGATACTCTCACGCACTGCTGCCTAAAATGTCCATGACGATTGAGCGCGGTGAAAAGATTGCGATTGTTGGGTGTAATGGCGTTGGTAAATCAACGCTGCTTAAGACGATCCTTGGCAAAATTCCAGCGATCAGCGGGAAGACCTATTTAGGCGACTACTTGCAGCCTGCATATTTCGAACAAGAAGTTAAAGCGGGTAACTTAACGCCAATTGATGATGTATGGGATGAATTCCCTTCCATGAACCAACATGAAGTGCGTGCTGCCCTTGCCCGTTGCGGCTTGAAGAATGAGCACATCACAAGACCGTTAAGTATGCTGAGCGGGGGAGAGCAAGCAAAAGTTCGCCTCTGTAAATTGCTAATGCGGGAGAGTAATTGGATTTTATTCGATGAGCCGACGAACCATTTGGATGTGGTGGCAAAGGAAGAACTCAAACGTGCCCTCACAGAATATAAAGGGACCGTCCTCCTCGTATCGCACGAGCCTGAATTCTATGAAGATTGGGTAACGAAGACGTGGAACGTGGAACAATGGTCTATGCATCCTACTTCTAAATAATACACATAGCCACTCTGATGCTCGATGCACGGGGTGGTTTTTGCATGCATGGAATGAAAATGAATATGACACACTATGAAAAACTACGGATTGACAGGTGGAGTCTCAGGTGTCGGAGCGGATATTAATTATTGAAGATGATCAAGATATTTCATCTTGTATTCAAGAGCTAATCAATTCAAGTGGTTACGAGGCGGAAGTGGCTAGCGATGGAGAACAAGGATTATCGATCGCATTACAAGGAAATTGGCATTTGATTCTACTCGATTTGAGTTTGCCGGGTCTTAGTGGTCTTGAAGTCCTTGAGGCTTATAGAGCTCAAGGGAGGAAGACACCTGTTATTATTATTACGGCATTGGATCGGACAGAGAGCATTGTTGAGAGTTTCCAGATTGGTGCCAATGATTATATCACGAAGCCCTTTCACTCCGATGTATTGCTTGTGCGTGTACGCAACCTGCTGGATATTTTCCGCCATGTTGGGTTGGAAGGGGCAGAGGATGCAACCATTATAATCGATGATTTACAAATTGAGCCCGATTCGCGAAAGGTGATACGAGGGGGCGATATGATTGATCTTACGCCCAAAGAATTCGATCTCCTCCTCTATCTAGCGAAGAATAAGAACAAAGTCTGTTCCCGTGAAAATATTCTAAATGCGGTGTGGGGTTACGATTTTATGGCGGATACGAACGTGATTGATGTATTTATCCGTTATGTACGTCAGAAAATTGATAAAGGACGTAAAAAGAAGTTGATTCAGACGATCCGAGGAATAGGGTATTCTCTGCAAGAGAGTGATCAGGACCCCATTGAGCGTGATGAATAGAGAAGGACAAGCCTTTAGACGGGTTCCAAAGGGCTTGTCCATTTTTATTACAAGACTCGCTTAGCAACTACATAACTACTCTTCCATATACCTGTGTTCATATTGGAATATGTTACACCGGGTGATCCATAAGTATGAAGGAGTCGACCATTCCCTGCATAAATCGCGACATGGTTTACTTTCCCTTTGCCGTTCCGATTCGTTGTCGAGAAAAATACCAAATCTCCGGGTTTCAAATTCGATTTGGATACCGTTTTGCCAACTTTAGATTGATTGATCGAAGTCCTAGGCAGATTAACGCCGTATTGTTTATATAAGTAGAGTGTGAAGGATGAGCAATCAAATGTTCTGGTCGAAGTGGTTGGTGCGCCAAATTGATATTTGCGTCCCATAAACTTCTCACCTTGTTTAATGATGTTTGCAGCCTTCGCACTTGAAGATAGTGCAGATGTAATGGCAGTGCTTGTCTCTGCTGCATAGGCATGATTCGTTGGTTGGAATGTCAATGATCCAGCCAATCCGATGGTGGCGCATAGTCCAAGTACGATTATTTTGTTGATGAATTTGTTGTTTTTCATTGTGACCTCCGTCATGTCGTAGTGGTGTTGTCTGGTATGATGGGAGTATAGCACTTCATGGATTACCTAATATTTACCTCATATAGTACAAATCTAGGACTGGTAAGGCTTTCCGCCCAATTATTAAAAAATGATGAAAATTTAGTCATAATTTCTTTCTTGACAACGATTACAAGGTTGCAAATCATCTTTAAGTCATTGATATATAAGGATTTTTTGCGTTCTAATTGATGACAGAATTGTC
Organism: Paenibacillus terrigena DSM 21567; assembly: GCF_000374845.1. Classification (GTDB taxonomy): domain Bacteria; phylum Bacillota; class Bacilli; order Paenibacillales; family Paenibacillaceae; genus Paenibacillus_K; species Paenibacillus_K terrigena. The sequence goes on from NZ_KB895413.1 coordinate 726,802, forward strand.
ATTATATTTTTATCTTTTTTTAAGCTTGTACTCATATTAATTTCTTCACATTGGTCGACACTGATAATGTCAGTGTGCATGAAGCACACAAGAGATGAAGGAGGTTGACAGGTAATGAAGAAGAATTGGATTCGAGTGGCTGTGTTCACGATGTTCGTGCTCGCCGTTCCAGCAAGTGCATATGCATCCGCGGGACAAGAGTCAGAAGCGAATAGCGCTGAACCGACGGTAATACAATCAGCATTAATCGCACATCCGCATGAGGGGCATTCCAAACGGGGACATCGATTACAGAAATCCGTTAGTGAGAAGCTGTTAACACTGCTCAAGCTTGATGAGAGGACATTCCGCCAAAAGTTGAAGGAAGGAAAGACGTTAGCTCAGATTGCCGCTGCGCAAGGGGTTTCGCGTGATGAATTGAAGAAGACGATGATCGAGGCGCATAGTGAAGCATTGGATAAAATGAAGAAGAACTTTGCGGATCATATTGATCAAATGATTGATTCGCAGCGGAAAGATATGCGTCAAGTTAAAGCATTACATAAGACGCTAATCACCCAATCAGAGTAGCATCCACGTGATACGCCAAATAAAAAAGGTTGCCGAAGGAAGCTTCGACAACCTTTTTCTATGAACTAGTCTCTTGTCAACATCACTAACAGCAACCCATCCGTGATGGTAATGGTCCCTAACTCTTTCTCCAGTTCATTGCTAACAGATAGGGACTTCCCAATCGTCAAGGTTGCTTGGTGAAGCGGGTACCTAAATCCTTCTAATGTAACGCCAGTCACTTGCAGGGATAATGGAAGCAAGGATACATATGTAAATGATGTTTTCTTTACATGATAAGGACGACTCGCATCCATGATACAAATTTCATTATGTGGATCGATAAGTGTACAATGGACTCCGGCTTCGAGCGTTCTACGCAAGAGGTGGATGTTCGAGAGTGAATGATCTATGCGTGTCCCAAGAGCGCCATGAATCACGATCTCGCTTGGATTCTGCTCAAGCGCAAGCTCCAAAGCCATCTCTGTATCCGTCAAGTCTTTGTAGATGGGATCACAATCGATAAATCGTTCACTGCATAATGCAATCTGATCCTTTACTTCCTTCGTAACCGAATCGAAATCGCCAACGGCAATATGCATGGGGATCTGGTGTTCCATTAGGAATGCCGATCCTCGGTCCACACCTATTATGAAATCTCCCGGCTTGATATCATTTAGAGCAGTTGGAGTAAGTTCTCCGCCTGAGAAAATTATAATTCTAGATTGATGATCTAACATAGCGATCGTTTGCCTCCGATTCTTCTAACAATTCACCCAAAAAGTACATGGGACTAGCTTACCAATCTCACTCCATTATCGCAATATTCTATGGTTGTATTTTGCTTATTTTATTTGTTGGCATTTGTCAAATTAGCATATAAAATAGGGAATGCGCAATTATGAAATTTCATCATCGATGGAGAGAGGATGCTTGACGTTGGATTTGGAAGTGTTTGAACTATTCAGCATTATCGGTACGATTGCATTTGCGATGAGCGGCGCAGTTGTAGCAATGGAAGAGAAGTATGATATTCTTGGTGTGTTCATCCTTGCTCTTGTCACCGCATTTGGTGGTGGAGTCATTAGGAATGTATTGATCGGTATCCCTGTGGCGACGCTCTGGAATCAAGGACTATTCTTGAAAATCGGTGTCATCGCAGCAGCTGTTGCGTTCATCCTTCCTCTGAAATGGATTCGCCATTGGCGAAGAATGGAAGCGTTTTTTGATGCAATCGGCTTATCCGCCTTTGCGATCCAAGGTGCACTCTATGCAACACATATGAATCACCCGGTTACCGTCGTTATGGTCGCTGCATGTCTTACAGGAATGGGAGGCGGGATGATTCGAGACTTGCTCGCAGGTCGCAAGCCACTTGTCCTTCATGATGAAATCTATGCGGTCTGGGCGATGCTCGCCGGATTGGTAATTGGTCTTGGGTGGTTTACATCCTCGATCGAATTGTTAGCTTTGTTCTTTATCGTCATTATTCTAAGAATGTTCTCGGTTTATTATAAATGGAAGCTGCCTCGTCGCACGCTGCAGAAAATGAACTGATCTATTGGTCTATAGAAGAGGAGAGAAAAATATGAGCCAAATTAAAGTAGAGTTTGTTTGTCTTGGGAACATCTGTCGTTCACCGATGGCGGAAGCGGTCTTTCGTCATATGGTGAATGCAAGAGGGTATAGCGATAAGATCGTTATTGATTCATCGGGAACGGGGGATTGGCATATTGGTCGTCCGCCGCATGAAGGGACAAGAAGCATTCTAGATACGAATCATATTTCTTATGAAGGAATGGTGGCACGTCAGTTCACGGAACAAGATTTCGAGAACTTTGACTATATTGTCTGCATGGACTCGAACAATCTTCGCGACGTACATGCACTACCAGGTAGCGATCAGCATTCCAAACTCATACGGTTTATGGACTTACTGCCGGATGAGAAAGAAGAGAATGTACCCGACCCGTATTATACCGGCAATTTTGAAGAAGTGTATCGCTTAGTTCAGGCCGGATGTAAAGCCTTGTTGGATCGTATTGAACGAGAAGAATTATAATAGAAGAGTATTCTTAATAAAGAAAAGCGACATCCGTCATGGCATGTCGCTTTCATTTTGGCTACTTTAGATAAAGTGATGCGTGGTCCACTTACTTCAAGAAATGTTTCAATCCATCAGGGATATATTGCTGCCAGAAACCCCAAACGTGCTGGCCGTCGCGCTCCAAATAATGGACGTCAGACGATTTTGCGAGGAAGATGTCTCTTGTATCGCGGTTGAACGTTACAAAGTCGAATGTACCGTGATCTGTAACGACTACATCTTCTTGAAGCCCAACGATCATGTACAGCCGCAGCCAAGATAAATCTGGTTCTGCTGCAATAATGGATTGAGAATCGGGATAATACGCACCTGATAAAGAAATGACGTTCTGGAATAAGTTCGGGTATTGTAGTGCAATATGAACGGAGACACTACCACCGAGGGAGTCGCCCGCCAGAATTCTGGAATCCAGATCCGAACGAATCGGATATTTACCTTCTATATAAGGAATCAATTCATGAGCGAAAAATTGTACATATAACTGATGCCGCTCGCCAACGGGAGAATATTCCGAGGTCCTCACTTTTTTATCCACTTCAACGCCTACAATAATGAAGGGCTCTAGCTCCTCATCAAGAATGAGTTGATTTGCGAGCGTTGCGACTCTTCCGAAGTTAAAGAAATCTTCGCCGTCTTGGCAGTAGACGACAGGATAGCTGATCCAAGCTTGATAACCCGGAGGTAGGTACACGCGCAGCGTTCTTTTTTCATTTAAGTAGTTACTTTCAATTTCTTCTTTGACGATCGTTCTTTTCAAATATCTGGCATCTGTCATGGAGAATCACCTTTTTCGTAGTAGTATGCAACTAATTTGTAAATAATAGGGGTGTATGGGTAAAGATTTTTACAAAATATTCACGATTGTATTAATCTGTACTATAAAAATCATTCAACTGTTATACATACAAAACAACAAAATATGTCGTATTAAGCGATATTTTTTGACCAAACACATATAACAGGTGTATAATAAATTCTATAACAGAGGAAAATGATTTTCAAACTTTTTGTTGAGGTGAAGAAAATGAGTAAGCTTTCTTTCGAAGTAAAGTCAGAAGATGTTCAAGCATTATCTGTACTTTCTCCTGATGGTGAAATTATTAACGAAGAAATGATGCCTTCTCTTACAGATGAGCAGTTAAAAGAAATTATGTACCGTATGGTATTTACTCGTACTTGGGACGAGCGTGCAGTTAACCTTGGTCGTCAAGGACGCCTAGGATTCTATGCTCCAGTATCCGGTCAAGAAGCTTCGATGGTAGGTAGTGTATACCCATTGCAAAAAGAAGACTTCGTTGTACCAGCATATCGTGATATGCCGCAAATCGTATGGCACGGTCTTCCGCTATACCAAGCATTCCTATATTCCCGTGGTCATCAACACGGTGGTCAAATCCCAGCTGGCGTTAACGTATTAATGCCGCAAATCATCATCGGTGCGCAAATTTTGCATGCGATGGGTATTGCTATGGGCTACAAATTGAAAAAACAACCACAAGTTGCAATCACGTACACAGGTGACGGCGGTTCGTCGGAAGGTGACTTCTACGAAGGTCTGAACTATGCAGGTGCATTCAAATTGCCGGTTATTTTCTTCGTGCAAAATAACGGTTATGCGATCACGACGCCATTTGCAAAACAAACAGCAGCACAATCGATCGCTCATAAAGCGCTTGCAGCAGGTATTCGCGGTTTGCAAGTTGACGGTATGGACGTTCTTGCTGTTATCAAAGCGGTTCAACTCTCCGCTGAACGTGCTCGTCAAGGCGAAGGCGCAACATTGATCGAAGCATTAACTTACCGTTTCCGTCCGCATTCCATGGCGGATGATACAACGAAATATCGTACGAAAGAAGAAGAAGCTGAATGGGCTATCAAAGATCCGCTCGTTCGTTTCGGTAAATACCTTGAGAAAAAAGGTCTTTGGAGCGACGAAGAAACAGCTCGCGTGAAAGAAGAAGCAAAAGCAAAAGTGAACGAAGAAATCAAACGCGCAGAGCAAACAGAGAAAATGACGGTTTCCGGCTTGATCGACAGCATGTTCGAGACAACGCCACAGCACTTGGAAGAGCAAAAAGCTGATTTCCAATAAACTCGATTGAAATGATTCGACATATAGAACGCATGACAACCAAGTTCTCGGCAAATTGCTGCGAACACGTTTAAGGGAGGAAACGAAGCAATGGCACAGATGAATATGAAAGAAGCAATTCGCGACGCGATTCGCGTTGAGTTAAAACGTGACCCGAATGTGTTAGTATTCGGTGAGGACGTAGGTCATGTTGGCGGCGTGTTCCGTACAACAGAAGGATTACAAAAAGAGTTCGGTGAAGAGCGTGTATTCGATACACCACTGGCTGAATCCGCAATCGGCGGTATGGCTGTAGGTCTTGGTATCCAAGGTTTCCGTCCAGTCGCAGAAATCCAATTCGTTGGATTTATCTATGAAGCACTCGATCAAATCTGCATTCAAGCAGCGCGCATGCGTTTCCGTTCTGGCGGTCGTTACAACTCGCCAATCGTATTCCGTACGCCATTTGGCGGCGGCGTTAAAGCAGCTGAGCTTCACACAGATTCACTTGAAGGTTTGCTCGTTCAAACCCCTGGTATCAAAGTGGTTGTTCCTTCGAACCCTTACGATGCGAAAGGTCTTATGATCGCTGCAATCCGTGATAATGATCCTGTATTCTACATGGAACACTTGAACCTCTACCATGCATTCCGTGACGAAGTACCAGAAGGTGAATACACGGTTGAGCTTGGTAAAGCGAACGTTGTTCGTGAAGGTAAAGACGTAACAATTATTGCTTACGGTTTAATGGTTCGTACAGCGATGAAAGCTGCGGAAGAGCTTGAGAAATCCGGCATCTCTGCTGAAATCATCGACTTGCGCACATTAATGCCGCTTGATATCGATACGATCGTGGCATCCATTAAGAAAACTAACCGTGCGATTGTGGTTCAAGAAGCACAAAAAACTTCCGGTGTAGCCGCTGAAGTTATCGCACAAATCAACGAAAAAGCGATTTTGCACTTGGAAGCTCCGGTTCTCCGTATTTCTGGTCCGGATACTGTATTCCCATTTGCACAAATCGAAGATCAATGGCTTCCTAACCCAGCGCGTATTATCGCAGGTGTAAATAACGTACTTAACTTTTAACTAACGTAGAAGATCGATAAGGGAGGTTTCTCGCGTGGCTAGATTTGAATATTTGTTCCCAGAATTGGGCGAAGGCTTACACGAAGGCGAAATTATTAAAATGCACATTAAACCAGGTGATATCATCACAGATGAAGATATCATCATGGAAGTTCAGAACGATAAAGCAATTGTAGAAGTACCAAGCCCGGTTAACGGTAAAGTACTTGAAGTTCTTACTAAAGACGGTCAAGTATGCCACATGGGTCAAGTGGTAGCAATCATCGATGCAGAAGGGGATATCCCTGAGCAAGCGGCTCCAGCTGAATCTGCAGCAGCACCTGCACCGGCAGCAGCTGAAGCACCAGCAACAGCGGCACCTCAAGCGGCAGCAGCTCCTGTAGCGGCGCCAAATAAAGAAGTTCTTGCAACACCTAGCGTTCGCAAATTCGCTCGTGAGCAAGGCGTTGACATTGCAACAGTGAACGGAACAGGTAAGAACGGCAAAGTGTCACGTGAAGATGTTCAAGCATTTGCAAACGGTGGCGCACCTGCAGCAGCTCCAGCGGCAGCGGCGGCAACAGAAGCAGCGGCACCAGCGGCTGCAGCAGCTAATGTAGCTGTAACAGCAAACGGCGAAGAAGAGCGCGTACCATTCAAAGGTATCCGTAAAGCAATCTCGAATGCGATGGTTAAATCGGCTTACACAGCTCCGCACGTTACAATCATGGACGAAGTGGACGTTACTGAATTGGTTGCATTCCGTACTCGCATGAAACCAGTCTTTGAGAAGAAAGGCGTTAAAGTAACTTACTTGCCATTCATCGTGAAGGCTCTAGTTGCAGCTTGCCGTCAGTTCCCAGCGATGAACGCAATGATCGACGAAGCGAACAACGAAATCGTCTACAAAAAATACTACAACATCGGTATCGCAACAGATACAGACAATGGCTTGATCGTGCCTGTCATCAAAGACGCAGATCGTCGCAACATCTGGACTGTAGCTAGCGACATTAAAGACCTTGCAACACGCGGTCGTGACGGTAAATTGGGTCCGAACGAGTTGAAAGGTAGCACAATTACAATTACGAACATCGGTTCCGCTGGCGGTATGTTCTTCACACCGATCATCAACTTCCCAGAAGTTGCGATCCTTGGTACTGGACGTATTTCCGAGAAAGCCGTTGTTAAAAATGGAGAAATCGTTGCTGCACCAGTGATGGCATTGTCCTTAAGCTTCGACCATCGTCTAATCGACGGCGCGACAGCACAAAACTTCATGAACTACATCAAGATGTTGCTCGCTAACCCAGATCTATTAGTTATGGAGGTGTAATCAATGGTAGTAGGAGATGCTTCTTTAGAAATTGATACAGTCGTAATCGGTGCAGGTCCTGGTGGTTATGTTGCTGCGATTCGCGCGGCACAATTAGGACAAAGCGTATTGATCGTGGATAAATCCGAGTGGGGCGGCGTGTGCTTGAACCGCGGATGTATTCCTTCCAAAGCGTTGATCTCTGCAGCGCATCAATATGAGACCGTTCAAAATGCTTCTTCCATGGGTATCACAATGGAAAATGTAAAAGTGGACTACTCGAAAGTTCAAGAATTCAAACGCGGTGTCGTTAGTAAACTGACTGGCGGCGTAGCAGGACTTCTAAAAGGTAACAAAGTACAAATGTTCAAAGGTGAAGCAATGTTCATCAATGAGAACGAAGTACGCGTGTTCAACGATCAAGAAGCTCCACGTTACAAATTCAAGAACTGTATTATTGCAACAGGTTCCCGTCCAATCGAGCTTAAGCCATTCCCTTACGGTGGCCGCATCTTGTCTTCGACAGAAGCGTTGGAATTGCCTGAAATTCCAAAAAGCTTGATCGTTATCGGCGGTGGGTACATCGGTGCTGAGCTTAGCCAAATGTTCTCGAAATTCGGTACGAAAGTAACGATCATCGAGGGTGCAGATATGGTATTGCCTGGCTTCGATAAAGACTTGACGCAACTTGTGTCGAAGAACATGAAGAAACACGGTTTCGAAATCTTCACAAAAGCACAAGCACAAAGCGCAACTCAAACAGACAAAGACGTAACTGTGAAATTCACAGTGGATGGCAAAGAACAAGAAGTTACAGCTGACTACTTGCTCGTTACCGTGGGACGTCGTCCAAATACAGACGGAGAGCTTGGCCTTGACATGATCGGCGTGAAAATGACAGATCGTGGCTTGATCGAAGTTGACCACCAAGGTCGCACAAGCGTTCCGCACATCTTCGCAATCGGGGACATCGTTCCTGGCTTAGCTCTTGCGCACAAAGCTTCTTATGAAGGTAAAGTGGCAGCAGAAGCGATTGCAGGAATGCCTAGCGTTGTGGATTACAAATGTATCCCAGCGGTATGTTTCACAGATCCAGAATGCTCCAGCGTTGGATACAACGAGACAGAAGCAAAAGAAAAAGGCATCAATGTTAAAGTGGGTAAATTCGCATATGCAGGTAACGGCCGTGCATTGTCCTTGAATGGTGCAGAAGGTTTCGTTAAAATCGTTGCGGATGCTGAGACAGGTCTTGTTCTTGGTGGACAAATCGTTGGTATCGAAGCTTCGAACTTAATCTCGGAAGTGGCTCTTGCTATCGAGAACGCATTGACGCTTGAAGATATCGCTCTTACAATCCATGCGCATCCAACACTTGGTGAGCTTGTGATGGAAGCAGCAGAAGTGGCGCTTGGCCACCCAATCCACTCCATCGTTCGCTAATATTCCTAGAACGAGGATTGTCATCATAACATAAGGAAGAGGCTTGTCGCTCATAGCGCGAGCCTCTTTTTTTCAACAATATAGGATGGAGGAAAAAAATGGAACCCAAATATGTCCGTGAATCACGTTCAATCCTTACACAACTGGTATTTCCCTCTGACACGAATATGCATGGGACGATGTTCGGAGGCATTGTCATGGAATATATCGATAAGATCAGCGCCACCGCGAGTATGCGCCATGCCCGTAAACCTGCAGTGACGGCATCCAGTGATAGTCTTGATTTTTTGGCCCCTATACGCGTGGGAGAAGCGATTGAATTAGAAGCCTTCGTGACGTGGACACATAAAAGTTCGATGGAAGTATATGTGAAGGTCATCGCCGAGAACCTAATGACGGGGGAACGCAAATTGACGGTAACATCCTTCATGACCTTCGTTGCTGTAGATGAGAACGGGAAAGCGACGCCTGTTCCGCCGATTATTCCAGAGACCGAGGAAGAGAAGAGACTGTTCGAAACCGCACAAGAACGGTATGATCAACGTAAACTTAGAAGACATAAGTCGTTGTAGATTGAACAGAAATTGTATGTCGGGTGAGAGAAAATCTATATCAACAGCGTAGTTATTCTATGCTAAACTAGAGGAAGTATTTTTACTGATGCTTGGAAAAAGAGGTGTTTCGTTTGAGAAACTATTTAGACTTACTACAAGATATTCTAGATCATGGTGAGAAGAAAGAAGACCGTACGGGCACAGGAACGATCTCCGTGTTCGGTCGTCAACTTCGCTTCGATTTGTCGCTGGGATTTCCGCTCATGACAACGAAAAAACTTCATCTTAAATCGATTGTGCATGAACTGCTATGGTTCTTGAAAGGCGATACCAATATTCAATATTTGAAAGAAAATGGCGTTACGATCTGGGATGAATGGGCGGATGAGGAAGGTAATCTAGGTCCTGTCTATGGTTCGCAGTGGCGCAATTGGGAAGCTAAAGATGGTCGTACAATTGACCAAATCGCGAATGTTATTCATCAGATTAAGAACAATCCAGATTCACGTCGTATTCTCGTTAGCGCGTGGAACGTAGGCGAAATTGACAACATGAAGCTGCCTCCGTGTCATTTGTTGTTTCAGTTCTATGTAGCGAACGGAAAGCTGTCCTGCATGCTTACGATGCGTTCGGTTGATACGTTCTTGGGGCTTCCATTTAATATTGCGAGCTATGCGTTATTAACCCATATGATCGCTCAGCAATGTGACCTAGAAGTTGGGGAGTTCGTATGGTCAGGCGGCGATGTTCATATTTACTCGAACCACTTTGAACAAGTAGAACGCCAATTATCGCGTGAGCCTTTCGAACTGCCGAAGCTTGTCATCAAGCGCAAGCCAGATTCCATTTTCGAATATACGTACGATGACTTTGAATTCGAGGGCTATCAGCATCATCCTGGGATCAAAGCGCCGGTAGCGATCTAGGAGGTTCATTCCAATGGGATTATCTTTTGTATGGGCAATGGGCCAGAATCGCGTGATCGGGGTAGATAACAAGCTACCGTGGCGTCTACCTTCCGATATGGCTTATTTCAGACGTGTGACGACAGGAAAAACCGTGCTGATGGGACGTAAGACGTACGAGTCTATTGGCAAGCCGCTACCGAATCGTCGCAACGTTATTTTGACAAGAAATACGGATTTTGAAGCGCCAGGGTGTGAAGTGATTCATTCGTTCGATGAAGTCGTACGCCTCGCTGAGAACGAAGAGATCATGGTGATCGGTGGTGCCGAAATTTACAAGCAACTGCTCCCTATAGCCGATCGTCTGCATGTGACAGAGATTGGGGCGTCATTCGAAGGGGATGCGTTCTTTCCTATGTTTCCTATGGAGGAATGGAAGGTCGTCGAGCGTACGAAGGGCATTGTGGATGAGAAAAGTATCTATCCGCACGAGTTCGTGGTCTATGAAAGATTGTCCAAATCATAGGTAAATAGTACAAATTGTTATCTTGAAAATCCATTTCAAGAACGGAATGCCGGATGATACGATAATGAGAAATTCTTTTGGGATTGTAGAGATACAAGATCGGATGGGGGAACGAACATGTCAACACCGACAGGATTTATGGAGATTACAAGGCAGCTTCCGGCAGATCGTGATCCGGTTGAACGGATTAAAGACTGGGAAGAATTTCATTTGCACTTATCAGACGAAGAACTGCGCAGTCAAGGCGCGCGCTGTATGGACTGCGGAACGCCGTATTGTCATACAGGCATGGAGCTGAGCGGCGGGGCTTCGGGTTGTCCGGTGAACAATTTGATACCTGAGTGGAATAACTTAATCTACCGCGATCAATGGAGAGACGCACTCGATCGCTTGCATAAGACGAATAACTTTCCAGAGTTCACTGGTCGTGTATGCCCAGCACCTTGTGAAGGGGCGTGTACGGTAGGGCTCATCGGAAGTCCGGTGACGATTAAGAATATTGAGAACAGCATTATCGAGCGCGGATTTGACGAGGGCTGGGTTGTACCGCAACCACCGTTTGAGCGCACAGGGAAGCGTGTGGCGATCGTAGGATCGGGTCCTGCTGGCTTAGCTGCTGCAGCGCAGTTGAACAAAGCAGGCCATGAAGTGACGGTGTACGAGCGTGCGGATCGTATTGGCGGCCTTCTGATGTACGGCATACCGACGATGAAGCTGGACAAGAAGGTTGTGGAGCGTCGCGTTCAGATCTTGGAAGCGGAAGGCGTGAAGTTCGTAACCAATACAGAGATCGGCAAAGATATTCCTTCGCAGCAGCTTGTCGATGAATTCGATGCCGTTGTGCTCTGCGGTGGTGCAACGAAACCACGCGAATTCAATATCGAAGGTCGCGAGCTGAAGGGCGTTCACTATGCGATGGACTACTTGAACGGAACGATCAAGAGCTATCTAGATTCCAATCTAGAAGACGGTAACTACATTTCTGCAAAAGATCAAGATGTTATCGTCATCGGTGGCGGTGATACAGGAACGGACTGTGTAGCGACAGCATTAAGACATGGATGCCGCAGTGTAACACAATTCGGTACGCATACGAAGGCTCCGCTGACACGTGATTCCATCGCGAATCCTTGGCCGCAATTCCCGAACGTGTATACACTCGATTATGCACAAGAGGAAGCGAAAGCATTGTACGGCAACGATCCACGCGAATTCTCGATCATGACGACGAGGTTCGCCTCGGATGAGGAAGGCAACGTGAAGGAACTGCATACGGTTCAAATCGAGCGGATTGTCGATGAGACGGGCCGTAAAATCTATCAGCCGATTCCAGGTACAGAACGTGTATTCCCGGCGTCGCTTGTATTAATCGCAATTGGGTTTGATGGTCCGGAATCGACGCTCGTTGATCAATTGAAATTAGAGCAAGACCGCCGTTCCAATGTGAAAGCGGAATATGGAAAATACCAGACAAGCGCGGAGAAAGTATTCGCTGCCGGCGATATGCGCCGTGGTCAGAGTTTGGTCGTCTGGGCGATCAACGAAGGACGCGAAGCTGCACGTGAAGTCGACAAATTCTTGATGGGCTCTTCCCTTTTGCCTTAAATTCAGTCATAATTAGATCATGTACGTAAGTATGGAGCTGCGCAGGGCGCGGCTCTTTTTGTCCGTTATCGACCTTGCAGGAACAAGAGGGCAAGTGAAAGGCGGATTGAAAGGGGAGGCGCTGAACCGTGAAGACGTTAGTCATTGCCGAGAAGCCGGATATGGGGCGGACGATTGCCGCCGTCATCGAGCCGAAGGGCAAGAACAACCGAACGTATATTGAAGGGGAGAGATATATTATTACGTGGGCAATCGGGCATCTCGTGGGACTTGCAGAGCCTGATTTGTATGATGATAAATATAAGAAATGGAATTTTTCTGATCTGCCGATTATACCGGATCATTTCAAAATCATCGCCAATGCGAAGACGAAAGATCAATTGAAGGTGATTGGTGAGCTTGCTAAACGATGCAATCACCTGGTTAACGCATGCGATGCTGGGCGAGAAGGGCAGTATATTTTTGCGTTAATTCAGCAGTACTTGAAGCTTCACCAGCCAGTCGAACGACTCTGGATTTCGGATTTAACGGCGGAGACGATTCGCGACGGCTTTGCATCCCTTCGTGCTGGCGCGGATTTCGAGAATCTGACGCTCGCTGCAAGATCGCGGAGTGAAGCAGACTGGCTTATTGGGATGAATGCATCGCGTGCATTTACAACCAAACATCGAAATCTGTTGTCTGTAGGGCGTGTACAGACCCCTGTTCTGGCATTGATCTATGATCGACAGAAGGAGATTGAAGCCTTTGATTCTCTAACCTTCTACGATTGCATCGCGGATTTCGCTCAACCAGAATCGACGTATCAAGGGATTTGGCAAGGCGAACGAATGACCTCGAAGGAGGCCGCTGATGCACTCGCAGCAAAGGTAAAGGACAAGCCGGCGACCGTGGCAAGCTATGACGTGAAAGAAACGAAGGAATACCCATACAAGCTGTATGATTTAACGTTATTGCAACGGGATGCGAATGCGAAATTCGGCTTCTCAGCGAAGAAGACACTAGACTTGGCACAGGCGCTGTATGAGAAGCATAAAGTGATTTCGTACCCAAGAACGAATTCGAACTATGTTACCGAACAGAACATCGAACCGATGCATAAGACGCTACATATGCTCAAATCGACGGCGTACAAGGAATATGCAGAAGGTGCGAAGCCTTCTCTCGTGCATGTGAATAATAAATCCGTCTGTAATCCGAGTAAAGTCGAAGATCACCATGCGATTCTTCCGACCTTAAAGCGACCGGGCACATTAGCACCTGATGAGCAGAAGATCTATGATTTGGTTGTCCGTCGATTCCTCACGCAGTTCTATCCACCTGCTGAATATAAGCAGCATACATTGCTTACAGAGGTCGAAGGGGAGACGTTCAAGACGAATGTGAAGGAACTCCTCTTCATCGGTTGGAAAGCTGTCGTCTCAGACGAGCCCAAGGGTAAGGCGGGAGGCAAGTCGAAAGGTAAAGGATCGGCAGGGAAAGACGGTGAAGAGGAAGAAACAGAGGAATTAACGACGGAGCCTTTCCAGGTCAATCCCGATGCAGAGACGCAGTGTATCGAGGCTACGATTAAAGAAAAGAACACACAGCCTCCCAAAGCTTATACCGAAGGGACATTGCTGAAGGCGATGGAAAGCGCGGGCAAGCAAATTGAGAATGAAGAACTGCGGGATGCAATGAAGGATGCAGGACTAGGCACACCAGCAACTCGAGCGGCGACGATTGAACGACTGAAGCATGTCGGCTACATCGTGATGCAAGGCAAACGAATTACCGTCACCCAGAAAGGCAGAATGGCTATCGAGCTCATTCGTCACGCAGGGGTTGATCTTCTGACTTCGCCGGATATGACAGGTCAGTGGGAACGGCGATTGAATCAAATATCGAAAGGTGAAGCATCGAACGAGCGATTTATGGAGAACGTGAAGAAATTTACGATGTTCATTGTTGATAAAGTTCGAGTGCAGCGCCCAGTCTCGAAGGAAGCTTTCGGTGACCCGAATGACCATGCGAAGCCGACGAAGGGAAAATCAACGCAAAAGACGGAGCGCAAGGCTTCAACTGCAGCATCCAAGCCCGAATCATCGACCAAGGATTCGAATACAGCTACGGCATTGACGTTTGAACCAATCGGGCCTTGCCCGCGAACAGGCTGTGGCGGCTCCATTATTATGGGCCGGAAAGGATATGGCTGCAATCACTTTAAGGAAGGCTGCAAGTTCGTTATCTGGAAGTCGAGCCTTGGCAAGACCATGACAGATACGATGATTCGATCCCTGCTTAGTAAAGGGAGCACACAACCGCTGTCTTTCAAAGCGGAAGATGGAACGACGTACAAGGCACGAATGATACTCTCGAACCCTGAGACAGGGGAGCTGAAGTTAGAACGAACATGAGGAGGATAGTGCCGTGGCTTCACAGCGTATTCGTATTTCCATTCCTAAGACGTATTCTGAAATATGGCATGACACGATTTCCATTGCGGTCTTATGTGTCATTATTCTTTACATCGGCTTATTATGGAATAGTCTGCCGAGTCAAGTGCCAATCCACTTTAATGCAGAAGGGGACGCTGATGGATGGGGGAGCAGAACCATTCTACTGCTCTTGCCGGGAGTCAGCCTCATCTTGTACATTGCATTTTCGATTGTGAGCCGTTATCCGCATCGATTCAATTATCCCGTTGTCATTACGGCTGAGAATGTACAAGAGAAGTACACATTATCAAGACTCCTTGTCAGCTGGCTGAAGCTTGAGACGATCCTTGTGCTTAGTTATATTGAATGGAGTATGCTGCAGACCGCTGTAGGGGAAAATCACGGGGTTAGCTTCTGGCTATTGCCTGTCTGTATAGCTGTGATGCTGTGTACAATCGGATGGTGTCTGTTCCTCATGTTGCGTAACTCCAAAAAGCCTCTAGCGTAGCGAACTACGTTAGAGGCTTTTTGGTTAAGATAGCAGGTGCTGATTCAGCACCTCTGGAATATCATTTAATGACGTGACGGTGTACAAAGTAGCGTCGGGGTCAAGCGTGTAGTCCACCATATTGTATTTCCATTCATTTTGCTGCTTGAGGTAGATGACGCTGAGTCCGGCTTCAAGTGCAGGGGTGACATCCGTCCGCAACGAGTTCCCGATCATCCAAGTCTTCTGCCGATCGAATTGACCTTCGTACAAGATCGATTCGAGTGCTTCTCGATTCTTATGCTGACGAATGTAGATACGATCATGGAAGAACTCTCTCAGCTTCATCTCATCGATTTTGCGCTGTTGGATGAGGATCTCTCCGCCAGTATAGAGGGAGAGTGTATGTCCTTCTTCACGGAGATGCGACAATGTCTCGAACATCCCAGGGTAAGGCTCAACTGGCTGCTCATATACGCTGCGCCCGAGCTGCATTAGCTGCTCTTCTTCCTTCGGATGCACAGGTCTTCCGTGTAGAACACTGAAATAGCGGTACGTATCAACGAAGGACTCGGGGAAATGCTCGCTAACGAATCCGTCTCGATTTACGCGTTCGAGATCAATATCGATTTGCTTTTTCTTGATGTGTTCCGTTCTGATATCATACGTGTGAAACCACGTCTCCATAAGATCTAGGAATTGTTCGATGATGAGGTAGAAGTATTTGTTGCAATAAATAAGCGTATCGTCGAGATCGAAGATAATATTCTGCTGTGTTGTTTGCTGTGTCATCGTGATTTCACTCCTTTCTTTAAGCAGTTGCTTCTATGATGAGCGTTGATGGCTAGAGGCGCAGATACGACTCAAGGAAGAGCTGCATCTCAGCAATCCCATCTGCACGGATACTGTATTTCTCATTCTCATCATTAAGATGTGTGCGCAGCAAGCCTGCGACGCGTAGGATTCGAATATGTGAGCCGACAGCTTCGGGAGTCATCTGCATAATCTCAGCGACTTCGGATGTTGACCGCAGCTCTTGCGCAAGATAACGCAATATCAACAAACGTTTTGGGTCGGATAGTGCGCGTGTGAAGCGAGCGAGACCAATGGGAACTTGATGCTCATTCGTCTCTGGCAAGTCAATCGCATATTGAATCAGCAGCATCCCGTTCAATTTCACATAATAGTTCACAGGGCGACTATGAATCATAGGCATGAGTATGATCGTATGTAAGTGATCTAGGGGCTCAACGACGACACCATTCGTCGCATATTCGACAAGGTCGATCGGATCCATCTTGGAGATCAGCTGCTGCTTCTCCTTCGCATCTTCTTCAAGAAACGGTATTATTGTATGCTCAATCTCGGCAAAATATTGCTCGTACCATGCTTTGATTAACGGTGTATAAGAGTCGCGAATGCGTGCAACGTCCTCTTTGGCCACATGATCGACATAAGGGGTTGTCTGTGCGTACAGCTCGTCCAAATCGCAAGTCTCTAGATAATGAATACATGATGGGATATCCGTCTTCGGCTCACGTTGGATTGTCCACAAATAGAGGATATCGTAGTCTATCATTTCCGATGAACGAAATGTATCGATTTGTTCGACAATGGTTGGATCGAGTCGACAGGATACGTCATCAATCCACTCCTGACCCCAATCTAAATCATCAGTCCACTTCCGTGTCGTATATATTAAGAAGCTGCACAATAGTTCATACATTGAAGAATGATAGACTTTGATCTGATAACTCATGATACAAATTCCTCCCATACAAGTCACAGTCCGAAGAACTGCTCTTGTTATTATGGCTTGTTTTACAACCAATTGTCCACTATTATGTTCAGTATAACGATAGATCCGCAGAAGGAGAATAACGTGATGATGAAAGTTGATAAATTGTTGAAAAAAATACCCGAATCGACAATCCTTGATCATATTAGTCTAGAAGTAGAAGAAGGGGAGTTTATCGCAATTATTGGTCCGAGCGGCAGTGGTAAATCAACCTTTCTGAAATGCCTTGCTATGCGTGAGAAATGGACATCGGGAAAGTACATGGTTGATGATACGGATATTTTCGCGAACAAGTTCGCAGGAACACGTAAAATTCGACGGGAGTGCGCATATATCGAGCAGAGTCCGACGCTGCATCCGAAGAAAACGGCACTTAAGAACGTCTTGATCGGACAATATCATCAAACGCCGCTCTGGCGTATGGCGACGGGGATGGTTCGTTCTGATGATTATATGGGTGCGATGGATACGATTGAGCAAGTAGGGCTGCTAGATAAAGCGAAGCTCAAGATTGAACAATTAAGCGGCGGTGAACGTCAGCGTGTTGCGTTGGCGCGTGCGCTTGTGCATGGGGCGAAAGTTATTCTGGCCGATGAGCCTGTATTAGGTCTCGACCCGAAATCCGTGGATTCAGTCATGCAGCAGCTTCAGAAGTTATGTCGTGAGCAACGGATTACGGTTATTGCCGTTATTCAACAGGTTGAATTAGCAGAACGTTATGCGAGTCGATTGATAGGACTCTCACAAGGGAAAATTGTCGTCGATGTGAAGGGACGCCGTCTGATGCAGGCGGAGAAAAATAAGATTTTCAATTAATATGATTGATAGATGATGATGAATATTTATGTCGAAAGAGTGATCGAATTGACGAGCATTGTAATGTCTTTGTCACTCTTTTTTTGCTGTGCTACTCTATAATTTGAGAAGTGTAGTGATAGAGTAGATTACATAGAATAGGATGAGATCAATATGAAAAACAAGACGAAAATTGCGTTAGTAATCATGCTGATCGCGTGTGCCTATGTTATTTTTCAAATGACTGTTTTGGGAGATTCATCAAAGGTTCAGGTGAAAAGCAATTTAACGGAGGCGCCATCGCCGACCGTAACAACTTCTACGTATAATCCTGGTGAAGCTATGGAGCCTTCTGAGCCTTCGACACCGCAGAAGGATAGCGAGAAGAATAAAGAGGGTTCGAAAGTTCAGCCTCCGCGTTCGAAAGAGGACAAACCCGATACGAAGAAGCCGACGGATAAATCAGATCAACAGAAAGAATCTGATAAGCCGAAACAACCGGAAATGAAGCAGCCTAACAAAGCGACGAAACCACTTGTCGGTAAAATAGCTTATATAACATTTGATGATGGAGCGAGTCCGCATACGATGGGATTACTCGACGTGCTTAAAGAGTATGATGTCGAAGCAACCTTTTTCATGTTAGAACCGAATATGCGCAAGTACCCGGATGCTGTGAAGCGTCTAGTCAAAGAGGGACATATGCCCGCGATGCATGGCGTATCGCATCAAGTGAAGAAATATTATGCATCCAGGACATCTGTTGTTAGTGAGATGTCAGCAGGGCAGAAGACAATTCAGAAATTGACAGGAGAAGAGACTTGGCTTATCCGCACGCCGTATGGTAGTGCGCCATATATGACGAAAGACTATATGAAGGCTGTCAAAGATGCTGGATTTACACTATGGGATTGGAATGTCGATAGCCTTGACTGGAAATACCGGGATGCACGTTACGTGGATACCGTGAAGAAAGAAGTACTGGGACTCGAGAAGAAGAATATTTCGCCTGTTATCCTAATGCATGACCGAAAGGAAACGCTCAAGTACTTACCGCAAGTGTTGAAATTCTTGAAAGATCGCGGATATCAATTCAAGACGCTAGACGAGACGCTTAAACCGATTCAATTCAGTAAAGGCTAAGGGCAAGGTGAAATAAGGGAGTGTGATCAAGGTTGAAATGTAGGTTGTCCGTTATTCTCCTATTTAGCTGCCTGATGATCGTGCTGAGCGGCTGTGAAATTACGAAGGATCCTCGGGCATTAATGAGCATCCCCCGCTTGCCTGAAGATAAGGCAAATCTGTATAGCCTGATTATGGAAGATCTTCCCGAAGGGGGCTCCATCATCCGGCCGACGAATATTAATGATACGAGTGCCATTCGAATTACGGATCTTAATCATGATGGGATCAGCGAAGCTGTAGTATTCTATCGAACTCCAGATCAACCGGTTCGAATTCATGGCATGATCTGGGAGAATAATGGAGATACATGGCGTAAAAAATTGGATTTCGATGGAGAAGGCTTTGAACTCGATTCCTTTGATCTGGTTGATGTAACCCATGACGGGACTATCGAGATGATCGTCGGCTATTCAAGTGGTGATACAGAAGTACAGAAAGGCCTTATTGTCTATTCTTACAAAGATAATCAAATGGTTAAAATGTTGGAAAAATCATATTCCTCGTATGTCATTAATGATTTGAACGGGGATGGAAAGTTCGAGATTAGTCTCTTGAACTTCAAGCAGGGCCAGACAGCCGAGCTGACTTCGATTCAGTACAATGAAATTACAGGGAAGTTCGAACCGTTAAGTTCACTGAAGTTGGATCCAACCGTCAATACGTATTACAACGTCGTGACCGGGAAAGTATCTGAAGATGTGCAAGGGATTGTGCTCGATGCTTCCGTAGGTGCACATTCCGCGTATACGGACGTCATTATAATGAAGGATAATAAGCTTACAAAGGTGCTCTCATCGGAACAGACATATAAACCTTATGCAACTTATAGCTCCGATGAAGATAAGGACGGTATTCTGGAGATTGCCATGCTGGAGACGCCATATGGTTGGGAAGATGAGGGTCTCGCAGGTATTCCATGGTTCATAACATATCATAAATGGGATGGAGATCATGGGCTGAAGTTCGTTCTTGAGCAGTATCGGGATTTACAAGATCGGTTCTATTTCAATTTCCCGCCGGAATGGCATCATAAAGTAACGATTTCTCGAAGATCCAAATTGGAAGAATACCTCAATTTCATCAATATCGATACAGGCGAGACGATGGCAGAGATCCGATTCTTCTCGTTATCTGCATGGGAGAAGAACCATACAGGATGGAAAATGCTTGCGAGAACCGAAGAGCATATTATTGGCCTTCGCAGCAGTTATGATTTGAGTTCAGGGAAAGGCAATGTTGAACTCACGCCAATTGAAATAACAAAGAGGTGACATTTCATGAGTAAAGTTCTAATTCTTGAAGATGAAGAATCGATTCGCAGTTTTATCGTGATTAACTTAAAACGAAATGGACTAGAGGTTGTTGAAGCGGCGACCGGAGAAGAAGCGCTTGAGAAATTCAACGCCGACCCGACATTCGATATTGCACTACTCGACGTAATGGTGCCAGGCATTGACGGATTTGAGGTCTGTCGTAAAATTCGGGAGACGAACGAGCGGATCGGTATTATTTTCTTGACGGCTAAGGTTCAGGAACAGGATAAAGTCTATGCACTCTCCGTTGGTGCTGATGACCATGTGAGCAAGCCATTCAGTCCAACAGAACTAATCGCTCGGATTCAATCCTTATTGCGACGGGTCAATGTGCATAGTGAGTCCGGTGCGAAGATTAGCTTCGAATCAGGACCATTCACACTCGATCTGATCGCCAAACAATTCAAGAAAAATCATCAAATTATCGAGTTGACGCCAACGGAGTTCTCCTTGATTCAATTATTCCTGGAGCGCGAGGATGTGCCGCTTAGCCGCGATGTCTTGCTGGATCATGTCTGGGGCAAGGATTACATGGGGGATCCCAAAATTGTGGATGTAAATATTCGAAGATTGCGTCAGAAGCTGGAAGATGACCCGTCCACACCGATGTTCATTGAAACCGTATGGGGTCATGGATACAAGTGGAAGGGAAGCCGACATGTTTAAAAAAGGATTGCGGCGATCCGTCGTCATGCATTATTTCATCGTCGTATTCTTGACGATTATGATCGTCGAGGTGATCTTCATGATCTCGATCCAGTCCTATTATTACAATACAATATCGAACTACATGTCGAATCATGCGAATCAAGCCACATCGTATTACCAGAAATTCGTTGGTGTGTCCTATGCATCGGAGAATGACCCGAATTACTTGCCAGATATTCTAAAAATGTTCAATCTAGAGAATACCGAGCTGCAAGTCTTAAATACGCGGGGAGATGTGCTGATTAGTTCGTCAGGGTTCCAAGTGGAGAAAGGAATACAGACTTCCGACATCGCGCAAGCAGTCCATGGCAAACAAGAAACATGGATTGGAAGTCAGGTCGGCACGGGCGAGCATGTGATGGCTGTTTCGACACCGCTTAAGGATCAAGGCCAGACGTTGTATATTCTGAGATACGTGACGTCGCTCGAAGCCATCAACAATAAAATATCGAACATTATACTCATTTCAGTCGCTGTGGGCATCGTCGTACTCGCGGTGGTTCTGCTGATCAGCTTTGGTCTTGCGAATTCGATCGTCAAACCGATCAACAACATCACGGCGTTCTCTGCGCAGATGGCGAAGGGACGGTTTGATGTGCGAGTCGAAGGGGAGTACAGGTATGAGCTAGGTGAATTAGCCTCATCACTGAACTATATGGCTGAAGAAATCGTTCGCAGCGATCAGGTGAAGAATGATTTCGTATCTTCGATTTCCCACGAGCTCCGCACACCGTTGACAGGAATCAAAGGATGGACGGAAACGCTCGTATCTGGCAATTTCTCTGATCCTGAAGAGACGAAGCTAGGGATGACGATTATTGCTAAGGAAACAGATCGATTGATTGGGCTTGTTGAAGAACTGTTGGATTTCTCAAGATTGCAGCAGAAAGAAGTGAAGCTGCATCAAGATCCTGTTGATATAATAGGGCTCCTGACAGAGACGAAGCTTCAAGTTCGGACCAAAGCGGAACAGAAGCAGGTACGGCTTACGATTAATGTGAGCGGCGTACCGGAACCGATCATTGGTGATTTCAATCGATTGAAGCAAGTATTCTTAAATATCATCGATAATGCCCTTAAGTTCTCGCATGTCCAATCGAACATCTTCATTCATATCGAATATGAGCCGAAGGAATGTATCGTAACGGTTCGTGATACAGGTATCGGAATTACTCAAGATCACATCACCAAAGTGACGGAGAAGTTCTACCAGGTGAATCCGTTAGGCGGGGGCACAGGACTTGGTCTCGCGATTACGAGAGAATTGGTCGAGCAGCATGGAGGGACACTAACCATCACGAGTATTTCGGGGGAAGGGACGTCCGTCATCGTATCTTTGCCGAAATGCGATAAAATGCATGAGATCATTCAGGACGAGTCTGATGTGTAATCGATAACGTGTAGAAATGAATCATATACCTACCTTATATGAAAGGCGATACTTATACTTATAAGTATCGCCTTTTTGGCATGATATGGAAATTTCGCAACGGCAGTACTCACCTATTTGTCGGGGAAGCTGGGAGTCTCCAATATCACTGCCCGTTGCGTTAGCGCATGTCTTTGTCGCTGAAGGGCATCCTAAAATGACGAAGATAACCTGATAAATTCCATCTTTTTGAAAATTGACCAACGTTATATTTGTATTGAATCAGGAAAACGTTGGATTGCTCGAATTTTGTCGAATATAATGGTTGTATATTCATGCATCATAACGTATAATTCTACTTGCGCCATGATAATAAGACATAAGAGGATTGATTGAATGAAAAGAATTAACGCATTGCTAGCATGTTTATTAACAATCATGTTGATTGCCGGTTGTAGTGGAGTGAATTCCGATGCGTCTGGACAATCAACAAACAGTAAAAAATTGGTACTTGGAACAAGTGCAGATTACCCTCCTTATGAGTTTCATAAGAAAATCAACGGTACGGATGAAATTGTAGGATTTGATATTGAGATCGCGAAAGAGCTCGCGAAAGATATGGGTGCAGAACTCGTCATAGAAGATATGAAATTTGACAGTCTGCTGCTCGCGTTAAACTCCGGTAAGATTGATATCGCCATGGCGGCCATGAATCCAACGGAAGAACGTAAGAAGAATGTAGACTTTTCAACGATCTACTATACATCGGATCAAGCCGTCTTGGTACGTGCTGAAGACAAAGATAAGTATAAGACGATGGATGATTTGATCGGGAAGAGCATTGGGGCTCAGAAGTCGACGATTTATGAAGATATTGCCCGAGCTGTTCCGAATGCCAAGGTTGATGCGCTGAGTAAAATGTCAGATATCCTTCTTAGCCTTGAATCCAAACGCGTTGATGCCTTAATCGTGGAGCTGCCTGTTGCAGAATCTTACGAGAAGAACCGTTCAACACTCGCTATTGCAGACGCACGCCCGAAGTCAGAGGATAACGGTTATGCAGTTGCCGTGAAGAAGGGCCGCGAAGATCTTGTGAGTCAAATGAATAAGACCATTGATCGCTTGATGAGCGAAGATAAAGTGAAGAAATATGTAACAGATGCAACGAAGCTTGCGGAAGAAGGTGATTCCAACATATGGACGATCCTCATGCAGTACAAGTCTACATTCCTTAATGGGGTATGGTGGACGTTACTCTTATCGCTTGTTACCGTTGTCTTCGGCTTCATTCTTGGTGTTATTCTAGTTCTAATGCGCCGTTCTCGAATCAAGCTATTCAAGTGGTTGGCTATAGCCTATATTGAGTTTTTACGCGGGACTCCGCTTATGGTTCAGTTGTTCATTATTTATTTCGGATTGCCTTCCATTGGCATTGAGTTCCCGAAATTCATTGCAGGTGCGATAGCATTATCCCTCAATAGTGCGGCATATCTTGCGGAGATCTTCCGTGCAGGTATTGAGTCTGTTGACAAAGGACAGCTAGAAGCTGCACGTTCACTCGGGATGGGCCAAAGCATGGCGATGCGTTACATTATTCTCCCGCAAGCTCTGAAGCAAGTGCTTCCGGCGATCGGTAATGAGTTCGTCGTTATTATTAAAGAATCGTCCATTGTCTCCCTGATCGGGATTACAGATATTATGTTCCAAGAAGAAGTTGTACGTGGAAGCACTTATGCAGGGTTACCACCGCTTATCATTGCGGCTGTGCTGTACTTCATTCTTACATTTACGTGCTCTAAGCTACTTGGAGTCGCAGAACGGAGGCTGAAGGCAAGTGATTAAGGTAACAGGCCTGCACAAACATTTCGGTAAGCTCGAAATTCTTAAAGGTATTGATATGAATATCGAAAAAGGGGAAGTTGTCGTTGTGATCGGTCCAAGTGGATCGGGGAAAAGCACATTTCTACGCTGCCTCAACCTGTTAGAAATTCCAACCAAAGGCACGATCCAATTCGAGGGGAATTTGATTACCGATAAATCGCATAACATCAATGCCACGCGTGAGAAAATGGGCATGGTGTTCCAGCAGTTTAATTTATTCCCTCATATGACTGTGATAGATAATATTACATTGGCGCCGGTCAAAATCTTAAAGATGGATAAAGCATCAGCCGTGAACATTGCTCTGGATTTGCTGCGGCAAGTGGGGCTCGAAGATAAGAAGAATGCTTATCCTTCGCAATTATCCGGTGGGCAGAAGCAGCGTATTGCGATCGCTCGTGCGCTTGCTATGCAGCCGCATGTGATGTTGTTCGATGAGCCGACATCAGCGCTTGATCCAGAAATGGTCGGGGAAGTGCTGGATGTCATGAAGTCCCTCGCAGCACAAGGGATGACGATGATTATCGTCACGCATGAGATGGGATTTGCCCGCGAAGTCGGTGATCGAATCGTGTTCATGGATGGCGGGAATATTGTCGAGGAAGGCGATCCGCAGACGGTATTCAGTCATCCGAAGCATCCGCGTACGCAAGAATTTCTTAGCAAAGTACTCTAATCGAGTCGTTCTTACAATCCTCCGTCCAAGCAAGGACGGGGGATTTTTGTATGTGAACCCAGTGACACAGGTATTTTTATCAATTGTTGGTTAGGGGCCGAAATTTAGGTATTGACAAAAAAAGTTTCCCTAGTACAATTTAATTAGTAGAACATTTATGATTCCTCTGAATAAGATGCATTGAAGTGGCTTTTATTTTTACCCTAAAAGTTGCACTAAGGAAAAATATTTTGTCCAATACACAATTGACATAGACAGGTATGAGGAAAGTACCACCAGTAAGATAGGAGTGATTGTTATGGAGAACAATGTAGAAATGAAACCATTGACTGAACCAGCTTTTACGAAGAAGGCATGGCGTCAAGAACGGGATCAGCATTCTTTACCTGAAGTTTATCGTTCCATGAAAATTCCTAAGACAGGTTCATGGCTCAAGAAGTTTTTAGCATTTGCGGGCCCAGGTTATCTTGTTGCCGTAGGTTACATGGATCCGGGGAACTGGGCGACGAGTATTGCCGGCGGCTCGATGTTCGGCTATACGCTATTGTCCGTTATCTTCATTTCCAACTTGATGGCGATGTTACTGCAGGCACTTGCTGGCAAACTAGGGATCGTAACGGGGCGTGATCTTGCGCAAGCTTGCCGAGATCATTATACGAAACCAGTGAATTTCGTATTGTGGGTGCTGTGTGAGCTTGCGATAGCCGCTTGTGATTTGGCCGAAGTCATCGGGGCAGCGATAGCGTTAAATTTGTTATTCGGGATTCCACTTGTATATGGCGTATTAATCACCGCAGTGGATGTCCTCATCGTTCTGCTTCTTCAGAACAAAGGGTTTCGATATATCGAGATATTAGTCATTTTATTGATCGTAACGATTGGCGGCTGTTTTGCGGTTGAATATTTCTTATCCAGACCGGATCTTGGTGGAATTGCACGTGGATTCATTCCTAGTGCTGAGATCATTACGAACCCAACGATGTTGTATATTGGCATCGGAATTCTAGGGGCCACCGTCATGCCTCATAATTTGTATCTGCACTCATCCATTGTACAGACCCGGGGCTACGACGAGAACTCGGCAGGGAAACGCCAAGCTATTAAATACTCGACTTGGGATTCATCCATCGCCCTATTATTCGCGTTATTCATCAATGCATCGATTTTGATCATTGCATCTGCCACCTTCCATGAAGCGGGCATGACGAGCATTGCGGATATCGGAGATGCCTATCATATGTTGACACCACTACTCGGCACAACACTAGGCAGTATCGTTTTCGGGGTCGCTCTACTAGCATCGGGCCAGAACTCGACGTTAACAGGAACGTTAGCAGGACAGATCGTCATGGAAGGTTTCCTGAATATTCGACTCAAACCATGGCTGCGCCGCTTAATTACGCGGATGATCGCTATTATTCCAGCGGTTATCGTAACGGTAATGTATGGTGAGAAGGGTGTTAGTGATTTGCTCATCCTGAGTCAAGTAATTCTCTCGCTCCAGCTGTCCTTCGCAGTTGTACCACTCGTGAAATTTACAAGCGATCCTGCAAAAATGGGTGAGTTTGTCAATAAGTCTTGGATCAAATGGACGGCATGGTTCGTAACCATCGTCATCATTGTATTGAATGCATATCTGTTATACAGTACCTTTTTTGGCTAAATAAAAGTCGTTTTATCATCGGAAGACCTATTCGATTCGAGCCTCAAAACTCGAAGAATAGGTCTTTTTGCTGTAATTGTATCAAAAAGTTAATCACAAAAAATGCTGATATACCGCGTGGTTGCGCGATTTGTTAAAATTTGCTTGGGCACTGGTTACAAAATTGTGATATATTGATTGAGCCGAAACTTCGCTTGTTGAAGTGCGGGGGATGATTCACAGCTGAATGGATAATACCAAAATCCACAAGAATCGATTCAGCTAGGGGTGAAGCGCCGTGAGCGTAGGGTTGTATCCTCAACCCAAACCCGACAACTAACCTCGTAGGCGTATGAAAAGGAGGAATTATGAAAATTTTTAATCTGAAGAAATTGTCCATTACGTTGTTTACTGCATTCTTAGCTATTCAATCGATTACTGTTGTTGCAGCAGCGCCTTATTACGCGAAAGACGGAGATACGTTCTTCAAAATCGCAAAGACGAACAGCATCGATATGAATGATCTCATGAAGGCGAATCCGAACGTCGATCCCCTCAATATCTATCAAGGATTAAAGATTGAACTTCCTGGAGCCAAAGAAACAAAAGCTGAGGTTGCCTCAGCACCGCCTGTGGCAGATTCGAAGGTGACTGCAAAATCTGCATCGGAGCCTGCTGTGATTAAAGAAGAGAAACCAGCACCGAAGAAAAAGGAAGCAGCAGTGTCTGCATCTGCATCGTCGGATAATGTGGTCCATATCTCTGGAGAACCTACAAGCTACAAGAAATCCTTAAATGTGAAAGCGACAGCCTATACAGCAGCTGCTAGTGAGAATGGATCATGGGCAGGAAAAGATTATTTCGGTAATCAATTAACGCATGGTACCATTGCTGTAGACCCTGATATGATTCCGCTAGGTACTAAAGTATTCGTAACGGGTTATTCATTCAACGGTCTGCCAGCCGGTGGGTTCGTCGGTAGAGCCAATGACATTGGCGGCAGCATAAAAGGGAATCGCATTGATATCTTCGTAGATACAACGCAATCGAGTGCAAGTAAATTCGGCATTCAAAATGTAAAAGTATTTGTATTATCCTAAATGCGAAAAACGCTTCCCATCCTTGAACAAGGATGGAGGAAGCGTTTCTGCGTTCATCGCGTTATGTATTGTTCTTACGCACATGAAACATATCGGTGAGTGTGACGAATTGATAACGCTTATTTTTTAATCGTTCAATCACGCGAGGCAGAGCTTCCAACGTTCCATTCAAGACGCCCCCAACATTCCCTCCAGCATGCTGCAAAATGATCGAACCCGGCCGGGTTGTCGTTAAGATATTGCTCATGACCCTTTGAGCGCTAAGACCTCTCCAATCCTGCGAATCAACATTCCAATTGACAATGATATACCCTTGGCTCCCAGCCCACCTTACTTGCTGCTCATTGATCTCCCCATAAGGGGGGCGAATGAACTTGGGGTGATACCCGATAATTCGATGCAGTATGGCGTCCGTCCGCAAAATTTGCTGTTTGAATTTGACCATGGACAATTTCGTGAGCAGAGGATGATTGTAGGTATGGTTGCCAACGAGATGTCCTTCTCGCACCATACGTCTTATGATATCAGGATGTTTTTCTGCTCGGTAACCCATAACGAAAAATGTCGCTTTCACGTTATATTCTTTTAACACATCTAGCACTTTACCTGTGAATTCATCAGGCACGTCATCGAAAGTTAAGGATACACGTCTGGAATAGGAAGCTCCGCTATTCTTGAAGATCGCAGGGTACTTGTGGCGCAAAGCGGATAATGCTCGATAGCTTTCTTCAGCACGAGATTGTCGTTTAGACTTAGTGCGCTCAGATTTCTTGCGATGTGAGACCGTTTGTCTTGTCGTACCTGGTTCAGGCTTATGATCCGTTTCTTCGGAATGAAGTGTAACGGGGGATGTCTCTAGTGCCTTGGGAAGCGGTGAGGAATTTGAAGAATTTGAACAACCGCCACAGAGAACCAGCAGGACTAGGAACAATATACAACACGAACGCAAGCGAATCCCCTCCCTTCATACTCTAATATGCACATTCGGAATCCGTCTCCTTGTTATGTCCTTTTCAATGGTGAATTATGCGAATGTTACCAACGGAGTCAAGCTCGAATGTGAACATTGTCACAGCTAATGCTAGCATCGCAAGTCATAGTATAAGGAGGCCAAAACCCTGTATATTAGGAGGGCGCATGTGAATATTGTTAAATCGAATGTCAAGATCGCAAAAGACGTATACCTGATGAAAATCGAAGGGCAGTTTGAAGGGCGAATGGGGCAATTCTACATGCTTCGGGCTTGGTCAGATTACCCTGTGCTTTCCAGACCTATCAGTATTTATGATCTCAGTAAGAATGAGATTAGTTTCTTATATCACGTCATTGGGGAAGGGACAGAACGTTTCAAGCAGCTTGAAGCGGGGGACTCAATTCAGCTGGAAGGCCCGTATGGCAATGGCTTCCCTGAGGCTCAAGGCAAGGTGGCGCTCGTCGGTGGGGGAATCGGTATCGCGCCATTATATCTAGCTGCGAAGCAGCTGCATCAACCCGATATATATCTTGGGTTTAGCCGAGAATCCTATCTGGTCGATGAATTTAGGCCCTTCGCAGGCGACGTTGTCTGTGATGTGGGCGGAATTATTGTGAATCAAATCGATTACGCAAAGTATGACACGATTATCACGTGCGGACCGCATATCATGATGCAAGCTTTGGTGGAACGTGCGCAAGGATCGGGTGCAGAAGTCTATGTTTCGCTGGAGAAGCGGATGGCTTGTGGGATTGGTGCATGTCTTGTATGCAGCGTCATGTGCCAAGGTGGAAATCGAAAGGCATGTGTAGATGGGCCGGTATTTGCTGCGGAGGAGGTTCGATTTGATGCAGAACATGGCGTGTAAAATTGCGGGTGTACCTTTTAAGAATCCAATTGTGATGGCGTCAGGTACGTTTGGTTTCGGTAAAGAATATGCCAAGCTCTATGATATCAATCGACTTGGCGGTATTTCAGGTAAAGGGTTGACCCTTGCTCCGAAGGCAGGAAATCCTGGTGTTCGTGTCTGGGAGACCCCTTCTGGTATGCTGAATAGTGTCGGCCTCGAGAATCCGGGGATTGATTACTTTCTGAAAGAAGAAGCCCCTTATTGGGAGACGCTGGATACGGCACGGATCGTCAACCTTGGCGGGGGCTGTATAGAGGATTATCGAATCGGTGCAGAGCTGATTACGGCGCATGAGAAGAAGCTGAGAGAAGTTGGACGCTGTTCCATCGATATCATCGAGTTGAATATTTCATGTCCGAACGTGAAGGAAGGCGGGATCGCCTACGGCGTTCAGACGGAGACAGCACGACAGGTTGTTCGAGAAGTTCGTCAAGCGACATCGCTGCCGCTCGTCGTGAAATTATCGCCCAACGCTGAGAACATTGCAGAGATGGCGTATATGTGTGAAGTAGAAGGGGCGGACGGGGTATCACTCATTAACACGATATCCGGAATGAAGATTGATACGCGTCTTCGCAAGAGTGTCTTCCACAACCTCTATGCAGGCTTGTCAGGTCCTGCGATTAAGCCAATAGCCTTACGCATGGTACACCAAGTGGCTCAGCATGTGAAGATTCCGATTATGGGCATGGGCGGGATTACGACTGCGAGTGATGTCATCGAGTTTATTATGGCTGGGGCTTCGGTAATCCAGATCGGCACGTACAACTTTATGAACCCACGTGCAGGCGAACAGATGACAGAAGGTATCAAGAAATGGATGGAACAAGAGAATGTCTCTACGCTGGAAGAAATTCGTGGGATCTTATAATGAACATAATCAACACAGGGAGAGTAGATTCCTGTGTTTTTTATTTTTCTTAATAACGGAGTTCGAATAGAATACATTCCAATGCGTGAACAATATCGTGTAATTTATTCGGGGTATATCCAGGTTTCAAGGCATGTCTGCGCACTTTATGAATGATTTTATTTAGGTTATGAAAAAAATTCGAAACCGGATTCCAAATGACGACGTAATACAGTAACATAAACATAATAACAGATCCATTGAGGAGGAGTACCACATGTCTATTTTCAAAAGATTACGCGACCTAACTCTATCGAATGTCTATGCTCTCATTGAGAAAGCTGAAGATCCAGTGAAATTGACGGATCAATATATTCGTGACATGACGGAAGACTTGGAAGATGCCGAGAAAGCCGTTGCACAACAAATCGCGATTGAGAAGAAGTTCAAGCAGCAATATGAAGAGCAAGTAGCGCTCGTGAAGAAGCGTGAAGAGCAAGCACACATGGCGGCGCAAGCGCAAAACATTGATCTGGCCCGCCGTGCATTGGAAGAGAAGAGATCTGCTGAGCAGAAGATGAACGAGTTCAAAATTGGTTATGATCAGAACAAAGCTGCAGCAGATAACCTTCGCGGTAAGCTTGAAGAAATGCGCAAGCAATTAACCGAGATGAAGAACAAGCGTGAGACGCTGATTGCTCGTTACAACGCGGCGAAAGCGCAAAATGAAATCAATAAAGCGATGACTGGCTTTGGTTCTGATACAGCAGCAGCGGGCTTAAAACGGATGGAAGAGAAAATGCTGCAAATGGAAGCACAGGCTGAAGCAAGTAATGAGATGGCTTCCAAAGACAAATCGCTCGATGATGAGTTTGCGGCACTGAATAAAGACAAAGTTGTTGATGATGAGCTTGCAGCGCTTATGAAACAATACGAGAATAAATAAATAAGATAAGTACGATGGTTGTAGGAAGGAAGGGGAGCGCGAGGGCGTTTTTCTTCCTTTCCCAATGAATGGAACCTTTTTGGAGGAGGCTTAACATGACAATCGCATTTCAGGATATTCTGCGAATTCTTGTCTGGACGGGGATGGGCACGGTTCTACTCTGTGTCATTATGTTCGTGGACTCACTGTTTACACCGTATAAAGATATGGAAGAGATCAAGAAGGGGAATACAGCCGTAACAACTCGTTTCGTCATGAAGCTGCTCGCGCAAGGTTATATCCTGTCCTCATCGATCGCAAAGACGGATAGTCTCTGGGATGGGCTTGTCATCTCGGTCGTATCATTTGTCATCCTGCTCGTGCTTGAGTGGATTGTTCGCTTGGTATTGCGTGGAAGCTTCGGTCTGAAGCTGGATGAAGGCACGAAGGAAGGCTTTATGCCGCATGCATTATTCGCAGGTTCTCTGCATATTGTCGGAGCATTGATCATCTCCGCTTGTCTGTAATGAAATCGACGGTATCTAAGATTGAAGGAGCGTAAGACATGAGTATATTCAATCGTATCAAGAACATACTAGCGAAGCCTGAGCCGCCCAAAGCGGAGCGGAGCATCCTGCAGCTTGGGCCTGGTGATGCTGTAGAAGTATCATTAGTCACTTATCAAATTACGGGAAGAACGAATAACCGTCAACGGAATGCCGTTGTATTGACATTGCAGGATGGGAATACGATTCGTTATTTGCATATTGAGGAACGCGAGCAAGTCGTCTATGCTTTGTACGAGCCAATTGATGGCCGACTCGATGAACCGGATGAAGTTCCGACGACCATCGAAATGGAAGATCGTACGTATTACATGGAAGAGCAATATTCCGGTAATGTGCTCGTAACGGGCAAGACGCCATTCATGCAAGCAGGGGAGCAATATGTATGGCAGTATCAATCGGATGATTATAAGCTGCTGCGCATCGAATGGCAGAATGGCAGATTTATGTTATATGAGGGCGACAAAGTGATTTCTGGAGATGTGCAGGTCCTTAGAGGAACGTAATCGCTAGAATTGAGAGGTCAACAAGTCGGCGATGATTTTTTGAACAACCGCTAGAAGCAAGGAGCGTGAACCAAGTGTCGAAATGGCTGCAGTATATTATTAAAAGTGTACTCGTCGTTGCGTTAATGGCTTCGGTTCTGACGGGTTGCGGTTCTCCGAATGTTAGCGATACGTATCCGCTCGAATCTGTGAATAAATCGGGTTCAGAGACCTCGTATATCTATCGTGCAGAAGGGAAGACCGTTCCGGCTGTAGCGTCGGAGCTGTCCGACCAGCAGAAACCGGAGCAGAAATCGAAGGAAGATCCGGATCATATGTTCCTTGTCTACTCGGACAAGTGGATTCATGTGATGAAGGACGAGAAGAAGCCAGAGGATTCTCTCATTGAGGTTGACTCGAAAGAATACGTCCAGCGCAATTATAACCCAAGCTTTTTGGAAGCTTATCTGATTGGTAGTCTTGTAAGCGATCTATTTGATTCATTCGGCGGCAAGAAATATGGTAATTATCGCGGTTATACGAGCTATGAGAAGTATAAGCCGAATAAACAATACCATGCACCTAGCACCAATGAGAAAAAATCGATTCCTCCAATGACGGTGGAACGAAAAGGCTCTATTTTCAAACGGGGAAGCTCAAGCAGCAGTTCTTCGAAATCGGATGATTCGGGCGGACTGTTCAGCAAGAAGAAGTCTTCAGGCAGTATCTCCAAGAATAAGAGCAGCGGATCGGGTTCGTTCTTCTCTCCTTCAAAATCGAAGGCGCCAAGGACGAAGTCAGGAAGCGGTAGAATCTCCAAGCGAGGCAGGCGATAAGCTAACGCATCGCAGGTTGAGACTGAGAAAAACCTTTGCATGTCAGCCAAGATTAGGCTGCGGTAGCAAAGGTTTTTTTGGTAAGTATTCGTGGACGCCGAAGGCGTTTATGCTTGTGTAATCCGGCGCTCAATCGCATCGGACATCGTCTTATCGGTGAGATGCGCGTAGACCTCGGTGGTCTCTGTTGAGGCGTGCCCAAGCTGCTCCTTGGTCTTATAAATATCATTTTGTAAGTAATAATCGGTTGCAAAAGAGTGGCGGAGCTTATGGATCGTCAAGTAGGGCTTCCCGAACCGTTTGGCATATTTGATGATCATCTCCTGCATGGCTCGCTTCGTCATACGTTTCCCTTCCTGCTGCCCATTCGGGATTGCGAGAAATAGAGCCTTCTCTTTACGTGGTGCACTATAGCGTACAGGCCGCATCTCCATGTAGGTGATTAGGTCAGGCTTCGCCTCCTCGCGAAAGTATACGGGGGCTTTGAAGGTCTCATCGTGATTCCCTTTGCGATAGACATAGACAAGTTTGTTATTGAGGTCGACATCTTCCATGTTCAAATTCACGACTTCGGATACCCGCAAGCCAGAGTTTAGAATCAAGCTGGTGATACATGCATCGCGCTGCTTGTTCAGTTCATAGGCATATAGTGCTTGTTTGTTGTTCGCAACATCTTGCCCATAACCTTCTTGTATGTATTGAATGAATGCGGTGAGTTCATGTTCTTCGAGCAGTTTTCCTTTGAGCTTGGATGCGGTATCTTTTGGTTTATGTATGCGCTTGATCTCAACTTTGGCCATAATATTGCGCTTTAACAAGGGATAGAATTGCTCGTCCTCGGCAATTTGGCTTAGATAATGAAATATCGAACGAAGGGAGGAGAGTTTCCTCGAAATGGTGATTTTTGCGTTCGTATTCTCCTTAAATGTGGACAGGAAAATTCGATAGTTCACGATCGATTCCATATGTAATACTTCAAGGTCTTGTAAAGTAATGTCCTTCATTAGTTGAGCTGTTGTGAGTCCTTCGGCCATAAGCCAGGAGAAGAAGATCTCATAGTCACGCGTATATTCTAAGAGGGTGGATGGCGACAGGTCCGGCAGCTTATAATCGATAAACTGCTGAACGTACCAAGGGAATCGTGGCACCTTCTGTTCCAGCTCTTGTCGGTCTTTTATTTTCTGGATGTTCAACGGATTCACTTCTTTCGCTATGGTCTTCTTATGATGATTATAGTGGATTTCGAAGATTTATCCTAGGGCGGGAACCAAGATGGCTTGTTCGATTGGGACGGTTCCTGTACTCTAGATAAGAGAGATGTGCTGAATGTAGAGGAAGGAATGGGAATGAAATGACACTACGAATTGGAATGATCGGTCTAGGAGACATTGCACAGAAGGTATATTTGCCGCTTTTGTCTGTACATAAAGATGTTGAGATTGCGGGTGTGATGAGCACGACGCAAGCGACGGTGGATCGGATGATGCGCCAGTACCGGCTGTCCTTCGGCACAACACGCTTCGAGGAATTAATAGATCGCGGTTTGGATGCTGTTTTCATCCATAGTCCAACGGAATCGCATTATGAACTTGTTACAGCGTGCTTGAATCGAGGGATTCCCGTATATGTCGATAAGCCGCTGTCTTACCATCTAGCAGAATCCATTGCGATGGCTTCACGAGCCGAGGAGAAGGGAGTTTTACTCGCTGTGGGCTTCAATCGCAGATTCGCGCCGCAGTATGTACAGGCCAAGCAGTGGCTTGAAGAACAAGGCGGCATCGAGTACCTCGCAGTACAGAAGCATCGGACACGATTACAGTCTCACAATGCTAAAATGACGATATACGATGATCTCATTCATATGTTAGATATGATGATCTGGCTTGGCGGAGCGAACTATGAGGTGGGTACCAAATCACTTCGTATCAATGAAGAAGGAAAAATGCTGAACGCATCGGGCATGCTTCATTTTGACCATTCGGATGCTTCCTACAGTATGGTGCGGCTTGCAGGGGCAGATCTGGAGAAGCTGGAGCTGCATGGGCATGGACGTTCCGCGGAAGTGACGAATATGGAACAAGCTATTATGGCTGAGAAAGGCAACGCGCCAATCCACCACACCTTCGGTAGTTGGGATACGGTACTACGACGTCGAGGTTTCGAAGGCGCTGTGCATCATTTCCTATCGACATTGAAAACACCGGAGCAATGCAGCATTCGCGCAGATCAGGTCTTGGAAAGTCATCAATTAGCCGAACAGATAAGCATCATTTGAACATGTATCAATGATTCATTCTAATGCGCTGGGCAGATGATTGACAGCAGAATCTTAGTATGTTGGAAGAGCTCTCCACATATGATGTTTTATTGACATCATGAAAGGGTGAGTAGTTCCATGAAGAAAGAAAGGATGTGGGGAGTGATCGTGCTCAGCAGCATGATGGTCCTCTCCGCATGCGGACGTTCAGAGTCAACGACAATCAAGACGGATCAGGGCACGATGACAGTCACAGGCGATCAGAACGGGGATAGCGTGTCCATTACCGGCAAGACTAGTGATGGGAAAGAAATCAAGTCTGAATACTCTACGACTGAAATGCCCAAGGATTTCCCACTAGATGCTCCGATTCCGAAAGGGTTTCAATTGAAGGGCTCAGCCAGGTCGGAACAAAACGGCGATATCTCTGTGATGGTCACCTGCAGTGGCGAAGCGAAGGTTGATGCGGTGGTTCAGCAGATTACAGATTATTTGAACGCTGGTGGATTTAAAGACATTAGCAGCTTTGCTGTGGATGGATCAGCAACGCTTGGTGGTAAGAAAGACGGAACGGATTTCTCAGCCATTATCGCAAGAGATGAGAGCACGGGAACAGTGGATCTCATCATCACTTACGTATTGAAAAGCAACCCATAACCTAGACAATGAGCCGCCTTCAAGCAGAAGGTGGCTTTTAATTATACAATTTTACCCATTTGTGATGCGATTTTATCCGTTGACAGTCCTAGATTAGCTATCTATAGTACTAGTTATGATGACAACAAATATTTCCAAAAAGTCCAACCGTCAGAAAGCAGTGGAAGCTGCAGCTGAATTGTTCTTGCACAAAGGGTATCATGATTCGAGTATGGATGAGGTCGTGGCGATAAGCGGCGTGTCCAAGTCTAATATCTACTATCACTTCAAGAGCAAGGAGGAATTGACGTTAGAGGTTATTGCGTGGCGCATTGCAAGATATGAACTGCTGATCGATGAACTCAATGCGCTGCAGCTAGGGGTTGCGAATAAGATCGATATCTTATTCGAGATGTTATATCGCGAAATCAACGAACGGAATTGTGTTGGGGGGAACCCGTTCATTTCGCTATGGAATCAAGTATCGATAGATGCACGATTAATTCGAACACAAATTCATGATTTTTTTGAGCGGAAATCACTGGTATTTCGATCCTTGATCATGCAAGGGACGGAAGAAGGGACATGGTCGGCCCATCTTCCGATTGAATCGACGACGGTGCTGCTCGTCTCATCCCTTGAAGGAGCGCTCGTCCTTGCAGAAGTCCATCAAAATGCGGCGGTGCTGCTTGAAGTGAAAAGCGCTTTCTTACAGATCATGCACGGATATAACCGGAAGGTTGATGGGGTGTAGGTCTTATCAAGAACGACGCGTGT
Source organism: Paenibacillus terrigena DSM 21567 (assembly GCF_000374845.1). GTDB lineage: Bacteria > Bacillota > Bacilli > Paenibacillales > Paenibacillaceae > Paenibacillus_K > Paenibacillus_K terrigena. Next base: position 763,528 of record NZ_KB895413.1, read on the forward strand.
TTTTATCCTTATCATCACCTTGATCATCCTGTTCTTCGTGTTCTTCCTTCTCGATGTGGAATTCTACGGCCGATTGCCCCGTAATATAATCGAACGGGGTGTAGTTGTTGCTCGGGAGTTCCTTGCGACGAATCATTTTCACGGTGATCATGCCAAGCAATACAAGAATCGGGATGATGAGCGACAGAATGATAAATGGGGTGTAATCGTCCATTAGAAGCTCCTTTGCTAATTGAGATTGTAATACATACGGTCGAGATGGAGAGTCGTTTCATTGTGTTGACATCAAACAGGTGGCTTCGCTATAGTGAAGGAACGATTAGTCCAGGAAAAGGAGGAATTAGGGTGACATCGATCTATGATTATTCTGCAGCACGTATTACGGGTGAAGAGAAAGCGCTTGTCGATTATACCGGGAAGGTACTGCTCATTGTGAATACAGCGAGCAAATGTGGGTTCACGCCGCAATATGAAGGGCTTGAGTCATTGTATCGTACCTACCGGGATCAAGGGTTTGAAGTGTTAGGCTTTCCAACGAACCAATTCATGTCGCAAGAGCCAGGTACAAATGAGGAAATCGAATCGTTCTGTCAATTGAATTATGGTGTTACATTTCCCATGTTCGCCAAGATTCATGTCAATGGAAGCTCGGCCCATCCGCTGTACAAGTTCTTGAAGAAGGAAGCGAAGGGCGTGCTCATTAACGATATCAAATGGAATTTTACGAAATTCCTTGTTGATCGGAGTGGGCAGGTTGTTCGTCGATATGCTCCAACAGTTGAGCCGAAAAATATCGAGGATGATATTCGGGCATTATTAGCACAATAGAATGCTATCGGAAGTGGGTTATTCATGAACCATGAGTAATCCGCTTTTTTTGTTATCTAAAAATCCTAAATACATTGAAAAAATACCATATAAATAATTGTGAATCGAATAAGATGAGAGCTATAACATTATTGTAAGCGCTCTATCGATTGGGATTAATAACAATGAAAGGGTGATTGTGATGCGTAGAGAGATCACTGCACTAATCGAACAAATGACATTGGAAGAAAAAGCGGGGTTATGCTCGGGACTTAATTTCTGGCATACAAAACCTGTTGAACGTCTTGGCATTCGATCCATTATGGTAACGGACGGGCCGCATGGCCTACGCAAACAGGATGGGAATAGCGATCATTTGGGGCTGCTGAATAGCGTTCCTGCAACATGCTTCCCTTCAGCTGCAGGTATGGCCTGTTCTTGGGACCGCGATTTGATGTATCAAGTCGGTGTTGCGCTCGGTGAGGAGTGTCAGGCTGAGAACGTTGGGGTACTGCTCGGTCCGGGTGTGAACTTGAAGCGCTCACCACTCTGTGGACGGAATTTCGAATATTTCTCGGAAGATCCATACCTCACTTCAGAAATGGCAACGGAGCACATTCTTGGGGTACAGAGCCAAGGCGTGGGTACGTCGTTGAAACATTTTGCTGTGAATAATCAAGAGCATCGCCGCATGTCGGTCAATGCAGTCGTCGATGAGCGCACGATGCGTGAATTGTATCTGACTTGTTTCGAGACCCCTGTGAAGAAAGGCAAGCCGTGGACCGTCATGTGTTCTTACAACCAAGTGAACGGCGAGTTTGCATCACAGAATGAATACTTGCTTACAGAAATTCTGAAGAAAGAATGGGGGCATGATGGTTTCGTCGTCTCGGACTGGGGGGCGGTAGTGGACCGTGTGAAAGGGTTAGCAGCAGGTCTTGAGCTTGAAATGCCGTCGACGAACGGATATTCAGACCGCAAGATCGTGCAAGCCGTACAAAATGGGGAACTTGCTGAAGAGGTCTTGAATGATGCGGTAGCAAGACTATTAGAAGTTATTTTCAGAGCAGCGGACAACGCGAATCCGGATGCGACTGTGGATCAGGAGGCCCATCATCGTCTTGCGATGGAGGTGGCGCAAGATAGTATGGTGCTGCTGAAGAATGAGGACGCGATTCTACCGCTTCATGCGGATGGCAAACTTGCTATTATCGGGGCATTCGCTCAAAATCCGCGTTATCAAGGTGGAGGCAGCTCGCATATCAATCCGACGAAACTCGATAATGTCTACGATGAGATTTGCAAACTTGCTGGCGCAAGTGCGCAGATCACCTATGCTCCAGGCTATAACTTAGACAACGATGATATCGATGCAGCGGCCGTACAAGAAGCGAAAGCAGCAGCCATGGGGGCCGATGTTGCTGTGGTATTCGCAGGATTGCCTGATCGTTATGAGTCGGAAGGGTATGATCGCAAACATCTTAAGATCCCAGCCAACCAGCGGCAACTCATCGAAGCGATTGCTGAGGTGCAGCCGAATATCGTTGTGGTGCTCATGAACGGATCAGCGATTGAGATGCCATGGATCCAATCCGTGAAAGCTGTGCTTGAAGGGCATTTGGGCGGGCAAGCGTTAGGTGGTGCCATCTCGAATTTACTCTTCGGGTTTGTAAATCCATCCGGTAAACTCGCGGAGACTTTCCCGATGCAGTTGGAGCATAACCCATCCTATTTGAACTTCCCAGGGGTTGGCGATATCGTTGAATATAAAGAAGGGCTCTTCGTCGGTTATCGCTATTACGATGCGAAGCATATTGAGCCGTTGTTCCCGTTCGGATATGGTCTAAGCTATACGACCTTCAAATATTCGAACTTGGTTGTGGATCGTACGTCGATGTCGGATCAAGATATGGTTACGGTTCAAGTGAATGTGAAGAATACGGGCAGTATCGCAGGGAAGGAAATCGTTCAGCTCTATGTTCGCGATGTCGAATCGAAGGTGATTCGTCCAGAGAAAGAACTGAAAGGATTTGTTAAAGTTGATCTCGGGTCTGGGGAAGAGAAAGTCGTAAGCTTCACACTCGATCGCAGAGCCTTTGCGTATTATAACGTTGAGCTGAAAGATTGGCATGTTGAGACCGGTGAATTCGATATCTTGATTGGCAAGTCGTCGCAGCAAATCGAGCTTCAGGAGCGCATTCATGTGGAATCTTCTGTAGAACTGAAGCGCAGCTTCACCCGGAATTCGACGTTCGGCGATATAATGAGAGATCCATTTGGAGCGCAGATTGCAGAACCATTGCTTCGGAAGTTCCGAGAGCAATCAGGGCTTGGTGATGGTCTCGAAAATGATGCGCCAGAAATGATGCTGGCGATGATGAATGATATGCCAATTCGTGCATTGCTCGCTTTTGCACAAGGGGCGTTTACGGATGAAATGCTCGATGGTCTGCTTATGCAGCTAAATGGAGCAAATGCATAAATAACAGATTTCGTGATGAGCAGAACCGGGGTCTTGTCTAAATGGCAGGTACCCCGGTTTTTTTCGCATGTACAGTCTATATGATCGCTGATAGGGTGATGGGTAGATGGTAATACTGGGGAGAGATCTTGCTACGGCTGTGCTAAATTAAATGTGGAATATGGTTGTTCATTAAGGCGGTTCGGGCTACAATGGAGCATGCATAATAAATAGCAAACGGAGGCGAAAAAATTGTCCATGATGGTGATCGAAATTTTCGGCATTGCCATATTAGCAGGTATTGTCGGATCCGTCCTTGGGCTTGGAGGCGGGATCGTCGTAACACCAGCACTGACGATGCTATTCGGGGTCGATATTAAGCATGCTATTGGCGCGAGCATTATATCTGTCATTGCGACTTCAAGCGGTTCAGCGATTGCGTACATAAGAGATCGGATTACAAATTTACGCGTAGGGATGTTCCTGGAGGTTGCAACGACGGTTGGTGCGATTACAGGTGCATTTATCGGAGGATTGATGGCTCCGAGTGTCCTTTATATTATTTTCGGTGTATTACTGATGTATTCTGCGTACGCGATGCTGAAGAAGACAAAGCAGGAGCTTCCGCAAGAGGTACCGCTTCATCCAGTAGCTGCCCGCTTAAATTTGCAAGGGGAGTATTACGATAAGGCGCTTCAGAAGTCCGTTTCGTATAATGTGGATCGCGTATACAGTGGATTTGGTGTCATGTATGGAGCTGGCGTCATTTCTGGACTGCTCGGCATTGGAAGCGGCAGCTTCAAGGTAATGGCGATGGATGTGTTTATGAAGCTGCCGCTCAAAGTATCCAGTGCAACGAGCAACTTCATGATGGGCGTAACCGGAGCGGCTAGTGCGGGAGTATATCTGTTCCGAGGCGAAATCAATCCATTCTACGCCGCGCCGGTAGCGCTCGGTGTATTAATTGGGGCAACGGTCGGTGCGAGAATTATGCAGCGAATGAAAAGTCGTACGATTCGCAAAATCTTCATCCCGGTGATGGCCTATGTTGCGATTCAAATGATACTGCAAGGATTGGGGATTAAATTATTATGAGTGAAGAACGAATGGAAAATCAAGGAAGTGAAGAGAAAATCATCTCAGCCGAAATTGTGGTCAGCAAAGTGCTGCGTATTGGTGTACTCGTAAGCGGCTTCGTCATCCTGCTGGGACTCATCTTATATCTTGCTGCTGGAGATAGCGGCTATCCTGCAGATATGTATCCAACGACGCTAATTGGAATCTTGCAGGGGACAGGAAGCTTGAAACCTGCCGCTGTGATCCTATTCGGGTTGTTCCTTCTTATTTTGACTCCTGTGCTTCGCGTAGGCATTACAATTCTTGTATTTGTAAAGGCGAAGGATTATCTGTATGTTGGCATTACAAGTCTTGTCTTCATTATTCTGATTATCAGTCTGCTCCTCGGCAAAGCCGGTTAATGGTAGCTTAATGGTAAAAAAATGACACTAATACGTTTAGGTATAGAAAAAGACCGCAAAATGTGGTCTTTTTATGCTTATTATTTGTTGTAAAGCTGTCCTATCTAACTTAAGAATTCTATTACTACTTTTTTGAATTTGTCTGGTTCTTCATAATGTGGAGTATGTCCACTATGTTCAAAAACATGAATTTCACCATTGAGAGCGTCATTTTTAAAGAATTCAATGTGGTTATCACACGTTACAGCGTCATATTTTCCGATAGCTAACAACAATCTCCATTCTATTTTCTCCTAGCTCGTCACTCAGATCCATATATTTCTCTGTCAGTTCACGGATAGGTATATTACTTTCTGCTAGAAGTAAACCTTTATCGTGTAATTCAGGCTTACCGTGGTTCTTTTCCCCTTTTTTTATTTGTATAATTTCTAACTATTTTTAATTATACAAATATTCCCTTATATGTGTGCATAAAGAAGGGGATTCTACAGACCGTATGAGCATCAAAGGGGTACATTATTATCGCAAGCTGACGATCTAACAATCGTGTGATAGAATATTCACTAGCTTGCCCTCAGGTAAGTTGAAACTATCGTTCTAGGAAGTGATACCAAGATGATTGATATACATACGCACATACTCCCTGGAGTAGATGATGGGGCAGCGAATTGGAACGATGCGATGAATATGGCTAGAGCGGCTGTAGCAGAAGGCATAACGACGATCATTGCAACGCCACATCATGCAAATGGAAGATACACGAATACCGCATCGGGAGTCGTAGAGCACGTAAGTCATATGAACGAGCAGTTCAAAGTCATGGGCGTGCCTCTTACGATTCGCTCAGGACAAGAAATTCGGTTACATAGGGATCTATTAGATGCTTGGTTTAGAAAGGAATTACTTCCACTGGCCGAATCACGTTATGTGCTGATTGAGTTGCCTTCCTCAAGCATTCCGAAGGAGCTGGTTGAGTTGATCCATGAGCTAAACATCATGCAGCTAAAACCCATTATTGCTCATCCTGAACGAAATGCGGAAATTGTGAGGTATCCAGATCGACTGGCGCAGCTGATTGAAGTAGGCGCATACGCACAGGTGACAACACATTCATTACTTGGTGGCTTTGGAAGACAAATTGAGAAAACGGCTTGGCTACTTTGCAGAAGAGGCCTTATTCATATCGTTTCTTCGGATGCCCATCATGTGGAACGTAGAGGATTTCGATTGCGTGAAGCCTACGAAGTTATTCGTAAGCGTATGGGGCAGCCATGGGAGAAGTATTTTCTAAATAATGCGCAGTGTATTATTGAAGACTTGCCTTTTGAGAGCAAGCCAGAGGAAGAACCTTTTTCGGAAGGGATCATGCAACGAATACGTTCCTATTTTCGATAGGTATAGGACGGCTGCACTGCTTTAAATGGATAAATTGGGAATAGAGTAACGATAGGATAGCCGTTTTATATTACTGAAGTTGCGAATTTATCCTGGTTTTTGCGCAATTATCCTGAATCGTGATCCATTGGTAAGGAAGTGTGACTAAGAAAACAGAAATTACAGGATTTTAATGAAAATTTGTAACCCAAGCACCTCCATGATCTCATGGAAAAGCTTGGTTTTTTTATTTTTCTGAAATAGTTAAGCGTTTTCATAAAGTTTTTTTAATCAATATGTTGTTGCAAAATTTGTCGAAATTTACTTTTTGTCCTGTTTTTATAGGACGGTGACCAATAGTCCCTAGTTCCGAACAAAATGAGAGGAATTTTCTGTACATATTCAAAAATATTCTATCTGATTCATAGACGAAATCCCTTATCCCATAAGGGAACGATGTGGTAATTCGCTACCCACAAATAAATCCCAAAACAGCAATAATCATTCAACTTAAAAACCGGATTTTTATGACAAAATTCTAAGTTTTGGTACTGGATCGGTGAAAATAATGTTAGTTTTTTAAATAAATTAGGAGCGCTTAACCATGTCTTTATCCCCTCAAGAAAAGTTACCATTTGTGGCATACTAGTAATCAAAGGATATTCAATCTTGGCATCATCCTAACTAAAGTTGTTTACAAAATTGTAATAATTAAAGGTTTGCTACGATTTAGCGTGGTAGAACTGAATAGTGAATCTCCATTATTCAATGTAAATGAACGTATAACTGGATGAATGGAGGAAGTAAAGCGATGAATGGTTCGGATCGGGAGCAGAAGCGAGTAAGGCTGAAGCAATTTTTGAAGATACTATCCGAAGATCCTTCTCTACGAAATCAAAATGGACAAAAAGATATGAGACCGTTATCAGAGCTTCTAATGGTCTCAGGCTATCGGCAATGCGATGATTCGATTGATATGGCTCAATTGTTATCCTTGCTGCTAAGAAAGATAGGACATGCATCCGGATCAGAAGATATGATGGAGTACATCATGCGTGGTGGAAAGGTCGAAGACTTCATGAATAATGAGACATCGTCACGATTTCAGGGATAGCTTGTACCAATAGATTTGAATCATCCGGTGTAACTATGCCTGAAAGTACGCGAAATGAATAAAGTTGTGCACTTGCAATTCAAAACGAATGATTATCATAAAGTCGTTCGTTTTTACGGATAAATCACACCTAAAAGGTCGCGTTTTGAATAATATAATAAAAATAGTAATTCAAAAAGAACTATTATCTTATCTGACTTATATGAGACATTACCTAACTAGCAACGGAGGGAACCATTTGGAACTGAAACAATATTGGTTAATTGTCAAAAGAAGGATGTTATTGATCGCATTGATTATCGCAGTAAGCTGCTTATCGATCGGGATCTACTCCAATTATTTCATCACGCCACAATATGAAGCTTCTGCGAAGTTAATTGTCAATCAGTACAAGGACAGCGGTTCATTGTTACCGAGCATAGATCTTGGATCCATAAATTCAACAATTGGACTGATCAAAACATATAAAGAAATCATTAAAACACCGCGAATGATGAAAATTGTCGTCAAAGAGTATCCTGATTTAGATGTGACCTATGGTGAGCTTATCGGAAAAGTCAGTGTAAGCTCCGTGAATGAAACGCAAGTCATGTCCATATCCGTCCGGGATGATTCCTATGCGAAGGCAGCCAATATTGCCAATGCGGTTGCCGTCGTTTTCCAGAAGACGATTCCTAGTTTGATGAAGGTGGACAATGTTTCTGTTCTGGATAAAGCCGACCCACAAGAAATGCACAATCCGGTTGCTCCAAATCCAAAGATGAATATTGCTGTTGCCTTCATGCTGGCTTTGATGCTCGGCGTAGGTATTGCATTCCTGCTCGATTACTTGGATGACACGATCAAGACGGAAGAAGATATTGAGAATGTGTTAGGGATGCCGGTATTGACTTCTATACCGAAGTTTACAGCAAGAGATATCGATCAAATTCATAAGGAACCGCTAACGCCAACAGTTGGGAGGGATGTAAATGTCTCGCTTGATGCCTAAAAAACTCATTACGGAAAGCAATCCGAAATCACCGATCTCTGAAGGGTATCGGATGCTGCGAACAAACATCGAATTCTCGACGATCGACCAGAAACTACAAGTCATCATGGTAACCTCATCCAAGCCAAATGAAGGAAAGAGCACGACCTGCGCGAATATGGCGGTTGCTTTTGCTCAAGCGAACAAACGTGTACTCCTGATCGATGCAGATTTAAGAAAACCATCTCAACATCATATCTTCGGTACATCGAATCGGATCGGATTAACGTCGGCTTTGTTTAAGCAGAAATTGCTACAGGAAGTGATTCAGTCTACGAATACGCAGAACCTATCTATTATTCATGCTGGGCCTACACCGCCTAACCCATCAGAGTTACTCTCATCCATGCATATGGCTGATCTGCTAGCAACGATAAGAGAATTGTTCGATGTCATTATCATCGATACGCCACCGATTTTGTCCGTCACAGACGCTCAAATTGTAGCTACCTATAGTGATGGAGTCGTGCTTGTCGTTGATTCGGGAACCGTGAAGAAAGATATAGCCTTGAAAGCAAAGGCTTCTCTAGAGCACGTGAACGCCAAGATTATTGGTGCTGTCCTCAATAACATTAATCGAAATCAATCAGATTCCTATTCTTATTCCTACTATTACGGAGAATGAAAAGACGAATAGTCTGATTCTATTATCTAAAAAGCAAAGAATGAAGAAGGTAATGTCTCCTGCACCTCTATCACCGGAGGCACTCGGTCACACTGTGGGTCAACTGACCTTAGACGCTCGTCGTCAAGGGTGTGATGTGAGGTAGGGTTCAATGCCCTTGTTTTTAGTAACACCTCGGATTTGGTATCTGAAAGTCCGAGCTATGCTTTCCATCGTAAGGAGGGCATAGCTCGCATTTTTAGCATCGCGTTACAATGCGAATAAAAAAAATAGGATAGGGTGATTCCAAATGAAAAAAGTAAAAAAAGCCATTATCCCCGCTGCAGGACTAGGTACTCGTTTTTTACCAGCAACGAAAGCGATGCCCAAAGAGATGCTTCCCATCGTCGATAAGCCAACCATCCAGTATATCGTGGAGGAAGCGATTGAATCTGGCGTCGAAGATATCATCGTTGTAACAGGTAAAGGTAAACGGGCGATTGAAGACCATTTTGATATCGCATTTGAGTTAGAACACACGTTAGAGGAAAAAGGAAAACTAGACATTTTGGAGAAAGTGCGTAAGTCGTCCAATGTAAATCTTCATTATATTCGGCAAAAAGAGCCTAAAGGTCTTGGACACGCCGTGTGGTGTGCACGTAATTTTATCGGAAACGAGCCGTTCGCCGTACTGCTTGGAGATGATATCGTCGAAGCAGATGTCCCATGCACGAGGCAGCTGATTGAACAATATGAGCGTACGGGACGTTCAGTCATTGGTGTTCAGACGGTAGGGGCAGATCAAACGCATCGTTATGGAATCGTAGATCCAGGTGAGAGAATGGCTAACCTCTACCAGGTTAATCGTTTCGTAGAGAAGCCGCCGCAAGGACAAGCCCCTTCGAATCTAGCGATTATGGGACGATATGTTCTGACACCTGACATATTTGAATATCTGGGCAGGCACGAGCTTGGTGCGGGCGGTGAGATTCAACTTACGGATGCGATCCAGAGATTAAACGTGGATCAAGGGGTGTATGCTTATGATTTCCAAGGGATTCGTTATGATGTGGGAGAGAAAATCGGGTTTATTATGACGTCGATCGACTTTGCGCTTCGGAATAATGAGCTTAGACCGCAACTCATGGCGGGGCTCGAGGAGATCATGGAGCGTGAGCTTAGTAAGGCATTAATGACGGGAGGGAGAGTTTAAGGATGAGGTATTCACAATATCGGGAAGAAGCGATTGTAGGCATTGTGGATTATTATTCAAATACAAGAACGAGAGAAGAGGGGATGAATTTATATTCGGTTCTTAAGCGGACCATTGATATCATCGGTTCATTGGCGGGGTTAATTCTACTAAGCCCACTGCTTCTGCTAGTCGCTTTACTTATCAAATTGGAGGATCCATCAGGGTCAGTCCTTTTCTATCAGACGAGAGTAGGGAAGAATGAGAGACTATTCCGGATGTACAAGCTCCGTTCCATGTATACCGATGCGGAAGATAAGTTGAAGGATCTACTCGATAAGAACGAGATCAGTGGAGCGATGTTCAAGATGAAAGATGACCCGCGCGTGACAAAGGTCGGGAAATTCATACGGAAAACGAGCATTGATGAGCTTCCGCAATTATTTAATGTTCTTCGGGGGGAAATGTCCTTGGTAGGACCAAGACCACCTCTTAAAAGAGAAGTTACAGAATATACGAGGTATGATAAGCAGCGTTTGTCCGTCACGCCTGGATGCACGGGGCTATGGCAGGTTAGTGGAAGAAGTAATCTGAACTTCAAACAAATGGTTGAACTCGATCTAACTTATATTGAGAAAAAATGCATTCTGTTCGACATTCGCATTATGTTGCAGACCGTGAAGACGATGCTTGGTTCCAAAGATGCGTTTTAATGAAAAGATGGAGGGGAGATCATGGTAAGAGTCCTTCATGTATCGGAATTTACAAAGGGGGGTATTGAAACCCATCTTAATGAAGTATTGAAGTATCAATCGGAGAAACACGATATTTATCTCTTAGCATCGGAACAAAACTCTAACAGCAAAACGTTACAGATTAGTTCAGATCGATTGGAACTGTATCCTTATAAGAGGAGCCCGCAATATTTCTTCAAAGCGATGCAATCGATTCATCGAAAGATCAATGAAATAAATCCGGATATCGTGCATGTCCATGGAACGTTCGCAGGCTTCTTCCTGCGGACGTTACTTTTTTTCAAGAAGAAGCGTCCCGTCGTGATTTATTGTGCGCATGGTTGGGCGTTTCTTATGGACACGCAGTCGTGGAAGAGAAGTGTGTTCGCGAGTGTAGAGAAATTATTGTCGCTGCGGACGGATTTCATTATTAACATTTCAAAACATGAATATCAGATGTCGCTGAACTATGGGTTGTCTGCCAAGAAATCGGTCGTAGTGTATAACGGCGTATCGAATGCGCCGTCTTCGAATGCATTACCTTTCGATGTGAAGAAAGACAAGATTAATCTACTCTATGTAGGTCGCTTCGATCGACAAAAAGGCTTTGATTTGCTGCTTGAAGTGTTTCGTGAGAATCCATTCACAGATGTTAATCTTTATTTAGTAGGCGATACGGTATTGAAAGATTTTGAATACGATTTTCCAAGTAATGCGGTCAAAATCGGATGGGTAGACAATTCGGAAATCGATCGTTATATGAAAGCCTGTGACGCTGTCATCGTTCCATCCCGCTGGGAAGGGTTCGGTATCGTTGCGATCGAGGCATTACGGAATAAGAAGCCAGTCATTGCAAGTAATCGTGGCGCACTGCCAGAGATTGTACAGCATGGTGTCAATGGATACATCTTTGATTTCGACTACAAAGAAGAGTTGGTTAACATCATTCAGGGGCTATCGAAGAATAAGCTCGAATGGATGGGCGAGAACGGTGAGGAAATATTTAATGAGAAATTCCATTCCGATCAGATGAACAAGCAAATCGAGCGACTATACGAGGATGCCTTGAAGAAACAAGGTGATCGATATTCCGTAACTGTCAAAAAATACGTCTAGATTTACGGGGTTGAAAGAGATGATGAACGTAACCTTACACAGCAATCCTCCGATAAATGAAGAACTAGCCGAGCAGAAGCCAGGCAAGGGACAGTACTTTTTGGCGTTTTATCTTGGTATCTTGCTGGTGCTGACTGCCTACCAGGACTTCCCTCTTGTTAACAAGATCGGAGAGATTGGCAGATCGCCTATTATCCTGCTGCTTCCTTTGTTTGTTTTTTGTGAGATTGCGATGCTTGCTAAATATAAGCGATTTATGGTTGCGCCTAAGCTGCAGAAATACTTGTTCGCTTTTATTGTTTATTTAACTTTTATCACCTTAGGATACATTCTTGTTCAATTCATGCAGGGGAGTTATAGCTTCTGGTCTGAGGGCCTACTCGGTAAAGGGTTTAAGGTCTTAATTTATTTCGCATTAATTCTGCTGTATATCAGGCATATGCAATTGGTGTTCTCCAAAATAAAAAGCTATAAGCTCCTGTATGCAAGTTTTTTTGCCGCGGTGAGTCTATTGCTCGTGATTATGATTGTTGAATTAGTTACGATGCCTAATGCGATCACCTTCCTGCACTCAGGGAGTCAGCCCTACTGGAGGGTGAGGCTGCTTACGTCAGAAAGTAGTACGACGGGAACCATTATTGTGGCGTATTCTGCGATTCTAGTCTATTTGAGCCAATATTTAAAACGTGTTGCCATGATTCTGTCGAACATCTATGTCGCTATTTTTTTTCTATTCTATTTATCGGTTACGGGATCAAAAGGGTTTCTAATCGTATGTTTATTGACGTTAATTGTAACGATGATGAAATTTATGGATTTCAGGAAGAAGAGAAACTTTATTGTGCTCATCGGCGTGGTGGTAGCCATGTATATGTTTATTACGTATTTCTCAGCAGGGTTGATCAGCTCATTCAGTAACGATATCGAGAACTATACATCGTCATATACGAGGATGGGAACGATTGTTATCGCGATCATAACTGTTTTTCATCACCCGTTCGGGGTGGGAACAGGCGCTTACTTAATGTATTTCGATGACTATTTAAATGACTCGATTAACTTCATGAGTAGGTTCTATTACAACACCTTCGGAATAAGCCAGATCAATGCAGGAGAATTGCTCCAATACACGGGAACGGCTAAGAATTTAGGTGTCAAATCAGGGTTCTTCCAATGGTTTATGTTTGGGGGGATCTTCTCACTATTATTTTTCTATCTGTTAGCCAAAAACTTGATTGTCAAAGTGAAATCGAGCATCATTCTGTTCTTGGCACTTATTTTCATGCTGCTCTCCTTACTTTTTGTGGCTCTTGAAATTAAATATGAGATCTGGATGTTGTTCGCATTTATCAGTTCTTTTCTAGGAGAGAAGGAAATAAATCATTCCAATATGTCGGGGGTATCTAAATGAAAATACTTGTTGTATGCAGTGATTTTCCTTATCCCGCCGATCATGGCGGCAGAGTCGATACTTGGGGTCGAATTAAGGTGCTTGCCGAGCTCGGATGGACGATCCATCTTGTCGTATGCGGCAAACAAATGCCTACCCCATCGGATATGAATGTGGTCTATCGCTACGTGGAAGATATCAAGCTGTGTGAGCGAAGAAGTAAGCTTAAGGATCTACTCTACCTTGTTCCCATGCAGGTGCAATCGCGAAATGAGCTGCGATATGTGAATATTGATGAGGATTATGATTATGTGCTGCTGGAAGGCGACTACGTGTATCCCATCCTCAAGAACCCATTAATCAAACATGCGAATGCCATTTTGAGAGTTCATAACGATGAAGCGGTGTATTTCAAGGCACTGGCTAGAAGCACAACCAATCGGATTCATAAACTTTATTATCATATGGAGAGCAGCAAGTTCAGGATGCTGCAGAAGAAAATGCTGAAGAAGGTAGATAAGTATCTATTTATCTCAAATAAGGAGTTTGAAACGTTCCAAACCCTTCATCCTACAACAAAAAGCCTATTTCTACCACCTCCTGTCACGAAGGAGACCTTTCTTACGAGCTCATTTGAGAGCAAACATGTTGTATTTATCGGGTCCTTATTTATGCCAAATAATCGTGAAGCGATTCAGTGGTATTTGGAACATATTCATCCCTTAATGCTCAAGGAACCCGAGTACAAGTTTATTGTAGCTGGAAATAGTAGAAAACAAGGTTTGAGCTGGCTTGAAGGTTACGATATGACGAACGTTATCGTGCATGATACGCCAGAAGATCTGGATGACATTTACAAACAGGGATATCTGTTCGTGAATCCGATGCAGAACGGAGCGGGTGTCAAGCTAAAGACGATCGAAGCGATTCAGAACGGATTGCCTGTCGTCTCGACCTCTATCGGATGCGAGGGCACTGGACTCGTGGATAACGAGCACATCATGGTCGCTGACAGTCCGGAGGAATTCTATCTAAGAATAAAGCTGCTGTTTGACCATCCGCCAAGAGCGAGAAAGCTACTAGCGTCGTCACAGCGGTATATTCGCACGCATTATGATCATAAAGAGGTATTGCAACGCTACATCAATTCGCTACATCCACGTTATCATGAAGCAGGTGCTATGAATGGATAAAAGAAAAATAAATGTCATGTTTATAACCCATGCGGATAAAAAGGGAGGTGCCGAGCAAAGTCTGATTCATTTGATCAATTACTTGGATACTTCAAAATATCGGATCTTCCTATTAGCTCCTAGAAATGCGGAGTATCTAGGAGAGATTCGAACGGAGTACCAGCACTTTCCGCTCCGCCTCAATAGCATTAAGAGAAAAATTGGCTTCGGGTATTTGGAAACCGTGTTTCGGATCAAGTCGTTTGTGAGAAAAAATCACATTGATATTATCCATGCCAATGGTTGGCGAGCGCCGTGGTACGCCGCACCACTCAAATTACTAACGAAATGCAAAATAATCTGGCATCACCGGGATTACATGCAATCGAAAATGTACAATCGGATATTACCGCGATTCTTCGATCAGGTAATATGTATTTCACGCTTTGTCTCTAACTCGATCCAAGGGGATAATAAGACGATCATCTACAATGGCGTCGATCCAGGGCTTGCATTAAGTATGAAAACACGGCGTTTTATGGAGGATGATACACTCGTTATTGGGACGTTTGGGCGGATCGTCGAGTGGAAGAGATATCATCTGATGATCGAAGCAGTCAAGAAGCTGTCTGATCATGAGAGGCATAACTGGAAGCTGCTGATCGTAGGAGACACCGCCGTTGATGGTTCGGAGAGTTATTTAAACGATATGATTCAGCAAGTGATCGCATATGGCTTGGAAGAAAAAATTATCTTTTATGGATACAGTAAGAAACCGCTTGATGTCATGAAGGAATGCGATCTAACCATTAATTTCTCGTTAAATGAGCCATTTGGGAGAGTGATCATTGAATCGATGTTAGTTCAGACACCCGTCATCGTATCCGATTCCGGCGGTGCACCAGAAATTATTCACCAGACAAAGGGAGGGTTTATCGTAAAGGATGGCGATGTTGAAGAGCTGTATCAGACTCTTCAGCGCGTTTACGATCACCATGTCAACTACCAGGAACTTTCGAACCAAGGCCATGCCAGTGTCATGAATGATTTCAACATGAGCACGATTGCCCGAAAAGTTGAGCACACCTACCAAGCGCTACTCGCTAATCGCATGAAGTCGAAACGGCGGGATAAGGCATGCGAAACACAATGAAGCAGTAACGAGAGGAGGCGCGCGCATGGTTGCACATCATGTTAAGCATGTCATTAAGAAGGCAAACCGTGTGCTTAGAGGAGTTCTCTTTGGACTTCGAGTAACGAAAAGTGGCTCCATGCTTCAAGTATCAGGTTCGCATATCATTTCGAAATGTAAGGAGACGAGATTGATTCTTGGAAATAGGGTTATGCTCTATGACCGAGTTAATTTCTATCTGGATGCGTCCGGTGCAGAAATTGTGATCGGCGATCGAACATACATCAACCGTCGTACGGAGATCATGTCGAAGTCTTTGGTTAAGATCGGTAATGATTGCGCGATATCATGGGACGTCGTGATTTCGGATACGGATTACCATGAGATCGAAGGAACGGTATCGACGAAGCCAATTGTCATTGGTGATAAGGTATGGATCGGCTGCAAATCAACTATTCTAAAAGGCGTAACGATAGGTAACGGAGCTGTAGTCGCTGCAGGTTCCGTCGTTACGAAGGATGTAGAGCCTTATACACTTGTAGCAGGGATACCGGCCAAGGTGATAAAAAGCGATGTCCGGTGGAATTGATTCTAGCAAGTTTAGGGAGAGTAATATGATGAAAGTATGGATGTGGCCGAAATCAAGCGAGTTGAATTTCTATAATAATTTGTTAACGGATTCGTTATGCGGTGTAGGAATTGATATTCAGGATTTGAAGCATGGCAAGTTGTTCTTAAAAGTTGGTAAGGCGAAACCAGGCGACATTGTCCACATTCACTGGATGCATCATGCATATCAGAATCGAAATCCGCTGTTGTTTATGGTGAAATCGTTCCTCTTTATGATGACGTTGGTGTATTTGAAGCTGCGGAATGTCCAGTTAATCTGGACGATTCATAATCTATACCCGCATAACGTGAAGCATCACAAGATGGAGCGATTCATGCGCCGGCTGATCTGCCGTTTCTGCAGCAAATTGATTGTAGCTTCGGAGTCGATCAAGCGAAAAGTGATTGCCGAATTTGATGTTCCAGCGAAGAAGCTGTTCGTGGTGAAACATGGCCATTATTTGGGCGTATACAAGCGGAATGGCCTTAATATCAGAGAAAAATACAATATTCGTGAGGATGCCGATGTCTATTTATTTCTTGGTGCCATCCAAGCTTATAAAGGTGTCGAGGATCTCATTGAAGCATTTAATGCCGTGAAGACGAAGAACAGTTATCTTATCATCGCAGGCAAAGCTGATCAAGAAATGACAGCGTATCTGAAGCGTGTTCAAGATATGGATCATATCATTTTGGATTTACGTTTTATTCCGAATGAATCCATCGCTGATCTGATCAGTGCGGTTGATGTGATGGTCATGCCCTACAAAGAAATTACGACTTCGGGCTCCGCCATCCTCGGTCTGTCATTTAAGAAGCTGATCGTCATGCCTAACAATGACTTCATTGAAGAATATTTCAAGGAAGACATGGTTGTTCGATATGATCCAGCAGAGGATAACGGATTGAAGAATGCGATGAAAGTGGCAGTGAATGTGAAAAATGAGGACAAATCACCAAATTACGATGAAGTACTGAAGGAGTTAGAATGGAGCACCATTGCAGAGCAGATTAAAAACGTGTATCAAGGAAGTGGATGATCGATGATCACAGTAACGGTAGCTATCTGCACGCATAATCGAGCGAAGGATACAGGAGAAGCCATAGAGAGTGTTTTGAAGCAAAATTATGCTAGTGAGGAAATTGAAATTGTCGTGGTCGACAATCGATCGACGGATGATACGGCTAAGGTGGTAAATGATTTAAGGAAGCGGCACGGTTCCAGAATACGATACATATTCGAAGATAAGCTTGGATTATCGGTTGCGCGGAATCGAGCTATTCGGGAGGCAAGGAGTAAATACATACTCTTTCTGGATGATGATGCGCTGGCTTCGAGTGACTGGGTACGAAACATCGTCGAAGTATTTGAAAGTGATCCGACGATTGGATGTGTCGGAGGCAGAATCGATCCGATCTGGGAAGCTAAGGAGCCAGACTGGATTCCTGAGGAACATCGATCGGTATTCACGATTCTCGATTATGCAAATGAAGTGAAGGAAATGCCGGCTCCATCCATCCCATATGGTGCGAATGTTGCTTTTCGATTGAGCGTCTTCCTTCATATCAAGCTATTTCGTGAAGACTTGGGACGTGTCGGAACCAATCTATTATCCAGCGAAGAAAGCGAGCTAATTGCTAGATTACGTACGGGATACAAGGTGTACTATACACCATTCGCACCGGTGCAACACAAAATCGCTAAAGAACGTACGACAAAGAAATGGTTCTTGAAGCGGATTTTCTGGCAGGGTGTAAGTGATGCGGTGAAACGTAACGATACAGGCTCCATTGCTGTCCTAAAGCACACGGTTCGTATGTTCCAGGCGATTCTATCTTCGCTATTCTCGATCTTTCATTTCAAGACGTTTATCAGGCAAGTGGTCAAAATATGTTACCGCAACGGATCACTCGTAGGTATTTTGCGATATAACGGTAGGGGTTGAAGTTAAGTGATGTCAGAGCTCACCATGCATAAAACATTGAAGGGTAGCGGACTCTTTCAAACGATACTTCGTACGAGTGCAACGAATCTTCTGGTGATGATCATTAGTACGCTGACGTCCATTGTAACGGCTCGTATGTTCGGGGTTGTGGGCAAAGGGGAGTTTTCGGCTATTCTGTTTTGGCCGACGCTGCTCGCAGGACTTGTCGGATTTGGTCTTCCAACGTCACTCATCTATAACCTGAAGCAAAATAAAGGTAACGGCGCTGATTTCGTAAGGGCTGGATTCCTGTTTCAGATCCCAGTCAGCGTCATTGTTGGTATCGTCGCTTGGATCTGGCTGCCGGCATGGCTTGGGAATTATCCGGAGGCTGTTATTCAGACGGCCAGGTGGTACACGGTACTCATGCTTCCTATCTTGCTAGCGGTCAATTTGATTTCTGCACTAGCACAGAGCACAGGGAAATTTAACGTATACAACGGTATTCGATTATTTTTCCCATTAATGAATCTGGCAGGACTTATGGTGCTCTGGTCGATGAACAATTTAAGCCTCCATTCTGCTGCACTGGTGTTTCTTGTGACCAGTGTATTTGTCATATTGTGGGCCTTATACAGCGTAAGAGACGAGCTTCGAATCAGCTGGTTCAAGGGATTAGGTAATCTGCAGGCAGCAAAGACATTGTTCGGCTACGGTAGCAAAGTATTTGGCGTGGAGCTGCTCGGGACGCTGTATTCTCAATTCGATAAAATTATTATTCTTTCATTATTAACGGCAAGAGAATTAGGACTATACACCGTTGTCTATGCGCTATCACGTGTATTCAACGTTGTGCAGACAGCCATTACGAACGTGATTTTCCCGAAGGTGACCGGTATGGCTAAGGATGCGATCCTTGCGACGGTAGGTCGGGCGTTCCGGCTATCGATGCTCTTGATGACGATTGTGGTTGTTCCATGTATGTTCATCGGTCGATATCTCATGGGTGTATTGTTCGGTGCACCTTTTCTAGAGGCTAGTGGGGCCTTTTACATTCTATCTATTGAATGTATTCTCGGAGGTGGTTCATGGATTCTAGCCTCCTCATTTAATGCGATGGGAAGACCAGGGCTGGTATTAGTACGTCAGCTTATTGCCCTGGCCGTAACGATCGGGTTGTTCTTCGTGTTTACGCCATTATACGGATTGAACGGCATTGCGATTGCTTTACTGATTGGCTCTATCATTCGTTTGGCGGTGACGATGGCATCGATGCGGATCGTCTTTCAGGTGAAGATAAGCGGTATGCTTTTCGATAAGAACGATTTTCGTTTTCTAATGGACCGAATCAAAGAAAAAACAAAAGGTAAAGGAGCGCGCTGATATGCAAATGAAACCGACTTTCCATCCGATGGACGCATTGAAAAAACGGCTTAGACTTATTTTGAGTGTCATCCCATCCAGATCAAGCATTTATTATATCGATTATCCTGTGTATAACAATGGCGGGGATTTGTTGATCATGAAGGGCACGGAGACGTTTTTTAGAGATCATAAGATTCACGTTCAAGCGCGCTACAGCGTGCTTGATTTTCCTGAGAAGCTAACGATTCCGAAGGACCAGATCATCGTTCTTCAGGGCGGTGGAAACTTTGGAGATTTGTATCCCGCACATCAGAAATTGCGTGAGAAAATCGTTGCTGAATATGCGGACAATCGGATTGTATTGCTGCCGCAGACGATCTTTTTTAAAGAAGAATCGGAATACGATCGGACGGCGGAGTTATTTAATCAACATGGTGATGTACATCTCTTCGTAAGGGATACACTGACCTATGAGAAGGCAGTTCAGAAATTTCACGGGTGCAGAGTCTATTTATCCCCTGATATGGCACATCAACTGTGGCCTATTCGCCCAACAAGTAGCCCAAGCAAAGAACAACTATGCTTCTTCCGTACCGATATCGAGAAAACGAAGGATCAGTTGCAGTTCGAATCGGATGGCGAGGGAGATTTCTTAGACTGGGCTTCCTTATACAACCGCGTGGAGAGAAAATCGATCAAAATGATCGCGAGCGCAATGAAAAAAGGTAGCGGACCGTTACCGATGTATGCAATCTGGGACAAGTATAGCGATTACTTGGTGAACAAAGCTGTTAAGCGCTTCAGTGATTATCGGACCATACAGACATCAAGGCTCCATGGTCATATCCTAGCTTGCTTGATGGACAAGCCCAATATGCTGCTCGATAACTCATACGGTAAAAACTCTAACTACTATCATACGTGGACCAGCGAAATCGAAACCGCACAACTTGCCGTGCAAACCCACAAGATTGCGAGACTGCATGAGGAAGCAATGCTTAATAAAACGAAGCTGAGTCTTTCGAAGTGAATTTTTGTTCCACAAAAATAGGCATATGCTTACGAAGTGAATTTTTATTGCGAAGTACAGCAAGAAGCAACGCTAAACAAAACAAAGCCCATGCTTAAGAAGTGAATTTTTGTTGCGATGATAATCAAGAAGAAACGCTCCACAAAAATTTTAGGAGGAATCATTAATGAAAATTGTTCTTCTATCCGGGGGATCAGGTAAACGCCTATGGCCGTTATCGAATGAATCACGCTCCAAGCAATTTTTGAAGGTCCTGGGAAATGCGGATGGTGAGCGAGAATCGATGGTGCAGCGCGTATGGGGGCAGATTTCTAGAGCTGGACTTCGCGATCATGCCTATATCGCTACGAGTAAATCGCAAGTTGAAATGATTCACTGCCAACTTGGCAATGAGATCGAAGTCATCGTTGAGCCGGAGAGAAGGGATACCTTTCCTGCGATCGCTTTGGCAGCTACATATTTATACTCGGTACAAGGCGTTAGTCTAAATGAGACCGTTGTTGTTATGCCTGTTGATCCGTATGTGGAGGAGTCGTTCTTCCATAAGACGAAGGAGCTTGATCAGGTTCTTAACGAATCGGGAGCGGATTTGGCGCTCATGGGCGTGACACCAACGTATCCATCAGAGAAATATGGCTATATCGTCCCAAAAATCGGTACGCATGCTGAAGAGCCATACATAACCGTTCAAAGTTTTCGAGAGAAACCCCGCGAGGAAGAAGCGGTAGCCATGATTGAGCAGGCTGCGCTTTGGAACTGCGGTGTTTTTGCTTTTAAGCTTGATTTCCTCATTAATATGCTGATCGAGAATGGCTATCCGATCCAATACGAAGAGATGACGAAGCAGTACGGAAGGCTTCCGAAGAATAGCTTTGACTACGAAATCGTGGAGAAAGCGAATCATATCGTCGCGCTACCTTATCAGGGGGAGTGGAAGGATCTAGGTACGTGGAACACGCTAACGGAAGAGATTGAGAGCTCTCTCATCGGTAAAGGAATCCTTAGCGGAGAAATTCATAATACCCATGTCATCAATGAACTTGACATACCAATTACGCTGCTTAACGTATCCAACGTTGTCGTAGCAGCAAGTCCGGATGGCATTCTCGTCTCGGACAAGGCTGCAAGTCCAATGATTAAAGAAGTCATGAAACATTCAGATCAGCGGCCGATGTATGAAGAGCGGCGCTGGGGGCGTTACCGCGTACTTGATTATTTGAAGTATCCCGATGGCAAAGAAGTGCTGACCAAACGCATCTGTGTCTCAGCGGGCCAGAATTTAAGTTATCAATACCATTTGCTTCGGGACGAGGTATGGACGGTCATTGCAGGTTCGGGCGAGATGGTTCTCGATGGCAAGCACTTCTTGGTGAAGTCTGGCGATGTCTTAGTCATTTCCAAAGACAGTAGACATAGTCTGCGAGCAGAATCGGAAATGGAAATCATCGAGGTACAGACCGGGACGGAGCTTATCGAAGAGGATATTGTGAGGCTCGCCTTTGATTGGAATGAAATTAAACAACTGTGCACCTAGTGCGTGATACGAATCCAATGAAGGAGTGTTAAGAATGAACATTACGGTGATCGGAACCGGGTATGTAGGGCTTGTCTCAGGCGTTTGTTATGCGGAGATCGGCAATCAGGTCATCTGCGTGGATAAGGACCCACGCAAGATTGAGATGTTGAACGCAGGGGATATCCCGATTTATGAGCCGGGATTGAAGGAGTTGGCTGCAGCCAATCGCGCAGCAGGGAAGTTATCTTTTACGGGAGATTTAGCACATGCGGTTAGGCAATCGGACGTGATCATCATCGCGGTTGGAACGCCTCCGCTGCCAAGCGGTGAAGCGAACCTTGCTTTTATTGATCAAGTCGCACTTGAAATCGCAGAAGCGATGAATGGTTACAAAATCATCGCTGTGAAAAGCACGGTGCCTGTCGGAACGAATGAGCGGGTTGCAGAGTTAATACGGTCACGCTCGAGTTGCGATTTTGATAGCATCTCGCTACCAGAATTCTTGCGAGAAGGATCTGCGATTGAGGATACGCTGCATCCCGACCGGATCGTGGTAGGAGCTGATTGCCAGAGCGCAGCCGATATGATGACGCAGCTTCACAAGCCGTTGACGGAGCAAATCGTTGTAACGGATATTCGTAGTGCCGAAATGATAAAATACGCGTCCAATGCATTTCTAGCTACGAAAATATCGTTTATTAACGAAATTGCGAACATATGTGAAAAGGTCGGTGCGGACGTGACCAAGGTTGCGGAAGGGATGGGCCATGATAAACGGATCGGACCGTCGTTCTTGAAGGCAGGAATTGGGTATGGAGGATCCTGTTTCCCGAAAGATACCAGCGCGCTCATTCAAATTGCGGGTCATGTTGATTACGAGTTCAAATTGCTACGCTCTGTTGTCGAAGTGAATCAGGATCAGCGATTTAATGTCATTCGTAAGCTTGAGACCATATTTCATGGCGAGTTGAGAGGGAAGACGGTTGCTGTATGGGGGTTAGCCTTTAAACCAAACACAGACGACGTACGCGATTCACCGGCTTTAGAAATCATTCAGCACTTGGTTGATCATGGTGTGAAAGTAAAAGCCTACGATCCAATTGCGATGGATAGCTTCCAAGCTCTATTCGGTAAGTATGGCGTTGAATGGGGGTCGCAAGCGCTAGAAACGGCTCAAGATGCGGATGCGCTGTGCTTATTAACGGAGTGGGATGAATTCGCATCGGTTGATCTGGTTCAATTGCAGAACGTATTGAAACAGCCGATTCTCATCGATGGCCGCAATGTGTTTAATGAGGAGGATTTGTTAGGGACGGATTTCATCTATTATTCCGTAGGTCGTCCTAATCTCAACCAAGGTGTTAAAGAACCAATGCCTGCTTTGTAATTCCAAATATCTAGTAAGGGGTTGAAATCTTGAATAAGTTGACGTTGACGAAGAAAGTGACCATGTCTACCATTGCTCTATCTATGCTTGCTGCTACGCTCGGAGGAATACCACTTAGTCAGAAAGGTTTCGCAGAGAAGTTGAACTTGATTCAAACGGTGAATGCTGCGGAGGTATCACCTTTGTCGGCATCCCTATATGAGCAAATAAGAAAGTGGTATGCTGCCCTTGCAGCCGGAGGTCCGCAAGATGTACAAGCTGTCATGAGCTTGCGGGATGAACTGGCCCAGTTTGATTGGATGGCGAATAAGGAATGGATAGATCCGATCTGGAAAAAAGTGATTGCTCAGCTTCCAGCGAATATCGATCCGAAGGAACTGAAGGAAAGTTTATTCCGTGTGGTCGATGCGGTCGGTTCGATCCAATCCATTGCGGATATTGAGGCTCTTCGGTCCGATCCTGAGTTTCGAGCGACGCTGAAGCTGATCGCAGCCGCTGCCGGGGCCGAGAACCTTCGAGTCGATGACCTGCTTGTTTTCATATTTGGTGACGGTGGAAGTCGCGAGGGCTTGGAAGGAAAAGTTAGTAACACGCTTGGAAAAATGTCAATTATTCAATTGATCCAATTAGTAGGCAATAGTAAAGGGATAACGGAGATTGTGCTACAAGCGATGGATAGACAGCTCAATCAACCAGATGACTATAAAGTCAGTTCAGTTCTCAAGAAATTGGATATTTCATCGCAAGATATTAGAACGTTAGTGATGAACCTTCAGGCCCAACTTAAGAATGATGATGCCGCACTGCAAGCGTTAAGCTTTGCTTATATCCGTTCATCCACACAGGCATCAGCAGAGATTAGTGAGAATGGACGTCAGCATGTATATCGATTGAAATTGTTTGGCGTGGATATTCCTTCTTTTGTATTGAACTGGACGAAGGTATCGGGTAGCGAGCATGTAACGGTATTATCTAGCGGGATCGTCAGGATACCTGAAGGGGTTCCGAGCGGATCCGCCGTAATCCAAGCGAAGCTTGTCAGTCCAAATGGAGGACCTGCCAAAGTGATCTTCGAGAAAGAAGTGACACTGACAGATACTTCCGTTTCGGAAGAAAATGTGTTCCCGGTGGAGGAATACCTGAAACGACTGGAAAAGATTCGAAATGCGCTAATCGCAGGTGGCTCTGCGGATGTGAAGAGCGTTCAGAAGCTGCTAGATGAGATGATGGGACTTGATTTAGCGAAGAACCAAGCATTGATTGATCCGATCTGGAAACCGATAGCGAAAAAACTTCCAAATTCCGTCGATCAAGCAGCGCTGAAGAGAACTTTATTGAAAATGATTCAAGAAGTCGGAGCACTCCCATTTGATGTCGAAGCGTCTCAGCTGGCGTCGATTCGAGCGAATCCAGAGTACCGGTCTGCGCTGAAAACGATCGGGAAAGTTGCTGGAGTTCCGACGATTAACATCGACGATATCCTCATCATGATGTTCGGTGATGGCAAAGGTAATGGTGGCGTAGAAGCAATCGTACGTAACACGCTAGCTTCGATGAGTTCAAAAGAGTTAGCCAAGGTATTAAGCAGCAAAAATACGCTAGCCATCATTCAAAGTACAGCATTGGCCAAAGTACTCAATGATACGAAGGGGTATGCGCTAAGCAAAGCATTGACTAATCTGGGTGTCAGACCGACAGATACAGCTTCCATGATACTTGGGTGGAAGGACAAGCTTAAACATGATGAGGCAGCCATTAAAGCAATGAGTGCAGCCTTTATTCGTTCCGAGACGGAATCAACGGTTAAGATCTCTGATCGCGGACGTCAGCATCAATATGGTTTGACTGTCCAAGGCGTTGAACTACCTTCCTCTAGTCTGAAGTGGAAGAAAGTATCAGGAAGCAAGGATGTTAAGGTGGATTCGAATGGTAAAGTAACCATTTCCAAGAAAGTTGCGACAGAAACCGCAGTTATTCAAGCATCGCTAGATGATTTCTTAGGGGGTAGCTCGAAGGTTATCTTTGAGAAAGAGATCACACTTATCAACGAAGATGCTGCGAATGATCCAAAAGTGTTGATCCAAAATATTCTGAAGACATTCGAAGGTAAGCTAGCAGATATTAAAAAGAGATTCGATGCTGCAACGACAGATTCGGAGAAGGTGCAGTTCATTCTAGAAGTGATTCAAGCTGGAAATGATAGCTTCGAGCAGATTAATAAAGTAGAAGGTCCTAAAGGGATAAAGAACGAGGCCATCAATAAGGTGAAAAAACAGGTTAATCAGATGATTGATTTGATCATCGATCGTTTAATGAAATTCTAATTATGAGCCAACCCTCCTTGAAGAAGGAGGGTTGGCCTATTCCATATTTCATAAGAAAGTGGTGTTAACATAACGATGGGACAACAACGGATACGAAAAAAAAGACGCCGTCGCATTCAAAAACAGAATATTCCTATAGTTATTCTATCTTCGATTACGATCATATTGTTATTCGTATGGGGAGGACTGTACTGGAGGGAGTCTACAAAGATAGCGCTTAATGATCCGAAGGAAGAGTACGTAATGAATTGGGATGAGCTTGACGCATTACCACCAATCGGTTCAGAGGATGGAAAGACCACACCGGTTGCGAATGGCCAAGCAGGTGAACAACAAGTATCAGACGGTGTTAAGCAGCCGGAAGCGGCCAAGCAGGAAATAAAGACGGAGCAGTCAAAAGCGGTCAAGAATGTAATCGAAACGGAGCAGCCGGGAGCAGCCAAGCTGACAAAAGGACCTGTGACGAAATCGAATGAGCCAAGTAAAGCGAAGTCAGATACACCAAAGCAGCCGTCTGGCAAATCTGACAGCACGGACAAGAACTCCAATTCAAGTTCTCAGTCGGAGACAATAGCGTCTAAGGAATCTAAATATGAACAAGAATTGCTAAAGCTGAAGGCGAAATGTATGAAGGATATGGATGTCATCTTAGAAGGGGCGGAAACGAGTTTCTCGAAGCTGGATAAGACAAATCCCACTGAGGTTCAATCATGGCAAGACAAGATAACGGTAGAAGTGTCTAATGCCCAGTCTGCATGTGAAAGGAACTATCTAGATCTAATCCAATCAGCAGAAAAGGACTCTGTGTCTGCGAGTATTATTGATGAGTGGACACTAACGTATAACGCGTTAATCGTGAAACTTCAAGATGAATCGAGAGAGAAGTTGCAAAAATTAATGGTGGGGGTAGGTTAATTATCGTCCTTTGGTAAGTTGCGATCGCGGATCACACGTTCGAGCAATATCCGAATGAGATCCAGATCGTCCTTTTCCAAAGGAATCCCATCCCAATGAAGTTGTTTGTAATTTAAATATTCTTTTGCATTATGATTTAGTTCTTCCGGTTGCTCGGGATAATCCGTAAGCCCAAGAAGGTAATCCGAAGTAGTTCGAAGTTTCCGGGATAATGTATGGATGGATTCTAACGTTGGCTGGCGATATCCCGATTCATACCCTGCATAGGTACTCTTTGCAACGCCTACGAAATCGGCTACTTCTTGCATGGTCAATTTTCTTTGTTTACGCAATTGTTTAAGTCGTTTCGCGAACATCCCCAGGCCCCCTCTTATTCATACGAATCCACTTTCGTTAAGTGAGATACTTATGTATCCCCATCAATTAGACGCAACCTCTATTATAGCATGTTCCCTAGTCGTGTGCACAATGAAGCTAGTAAAATATTTAAGTTTTTGCGAATAACGCAGCTCTCCTTGTAGTCAGGGGGAGCTGTTATGCTGCTTCCTTCATGATTTGAATCGGGTATAGAGATGAGATACACTAGATTAAGAGGTGAACATAATGATTACATTAGGGGTACTTGATCATTCACATATTGGTGAAGGGCAGACAGCCGCAGATACTTTGCGAGATACAACGAGATTATCGCAAGAGGCTGAGAAATTAGGATATTCCAGGTATTGGGTATCAGAGCACCATGGTACAAGAGCACTAGCGTCCTCCAGTCCTGAGGTACTCATTGCACATATCGCATCGGCAACTTCCAAGATTCGTGTTGGGTCTGGCGGTGTGATGTTATCACACTATAGTGCCTATAAAGTTGCTGAAAATTTTCGGTTGTTGGAAGCCCTCTATCCAGGACGGATCGATCTAGGTCTTGGAAGAGCCCCAGGCGGAATGCCTCTTGCGACACGAGCGCTGCAGAATGGCGCGTATTCTGGGATTGACGGCTATCCACAGCAGATTGCAGATTTGAACGGGTATCTTCATGATGCGATGCCGTCTGGTCATTCGTTTGAGAAGCTTAGTGCCGCTCCGATCCTATCAACTGCCCCAGAACTGTGGCTCCTCGGCTCAAGTGATGGTAGTGCGAGAATTGCAGCCCAGCAAGGGTTGCCGTTCGCATACGCGCAATTCTTCGGTGTGCCAGGTGGCGAGATGGCGATGAAATTGTATCGAGACCATTTCACGCCATCCACGCTGTATGCAGAACCGAAACCGCTTGTCTGTGTTCTAGCAATTTGTGCAGAAGACGAGATGGAGGCCCAGAAACTGGCGGCAAGTACGAATTTGTTCTTCTTGCAATTGGAGAAAGGGATGGAGCTACCCGCATTCCCGTCTGTACAGACAGCGTTGAATTTCCCTTATTCAGACTATGATGTTGCACGAATTCATCAAGGGCGTCAGCGTCGAATTGTAGGGACGCCGAAACAAGTGAAGGAAGAGATTCTAGCGATTAGTGAACGATTTCAGACGCAAGATATTATGATTGCTTCACCAATTCACGATTTTGACGCGCGAGTTCGTTCTTATCAATTGATTGCGGAAGCATTCAATCTATAAACGGTTCATAGAGGAGAATGGAAATGCCATTCAACCATATTATATCGAAATATATGCCTTATGCTTCGTGGCAATTGGTATCCGGGGAGAGCGGCTGGAATAATACGACACGCTTTGTCGTTACAGCAGAGGGAACCGCTGTCCTACGTATTTATGAGACGCATCGAGACCTCGGTAAAATCCAATTCGAGCATGAAGTCTTATTAGCGCTTGTTGAACAGCAATTGCCCTGTGGAGTTCCACATCCGCTGCGGACAGTTGATGGTCATACCTATACCATGTTAGCAGATGGCACGGATCGATATGCATGCATGTTCCGTTACATCGACGGAGTAAGGCCAAGTCGGAAGCACCCAAAGATAGCTCATTCTATTGGCGTGGCAACGGGGATGTTGTCCCGTGCATTAGCTCGTGTTCAGGTCTCGCGTGCAACGGAATATCCGCCTTATTATGAGCTTGAAGCTGCACATCCTACGTGTACAGAGGAACGGATCGCAGCGTTCTGCTTGTCTCCGCCGGAAGCGTTTTGGCATCAATCCTGCGAGTTGGTCTTGATCTACGGAGAATTCACGATGTTCCATGCGAACCTGACGCATCTACGTAAGCTACCACATCAACTCGTGCATGGAGATATCAATCATTCTAACCTGTTAGTATCCAAGACGGATCCTGAACAAGTGGTTGCGGTGCTTGATTTCGAATTCTGCACATGGGATTTGAGAGCGATTGAACCTGCCGTAGTCTTGTCTGGTTATTTGTCAGAGTCGCCTGATTGGCCGCTCGTAGAAGATTTTATACGTGGTTATGACTCGATCGTCTCGCTTACCGACGAAGAGATTGAAGCGATTCCGTTATTGATCCGTCTTCGTAAGCTGGATGTATTTATCCATTTTCTAGGAAGGTATCTGGATGGTGTTGATTCGTCTGAGATATTAAGCGAACAGATCCGAGACGTATCGAACGGTCTACGGACGCTTCGGCAGGAGGAAGAGCAGATTCTTCGAATCTACAGACAGGTGAGCAACAATCGTGTGGTTATATAATAGGAAAAAGAAGACGCATTCGAGTAGATCGAGCGCGTCTTTTTTCTGTGCCTTTAATTATAGTAATTTCTCAATATCTTCCTTCATACTTTGCGGCGTTTCATAAGATTCATACCGCTTGATGACATGGCCTTCACGGTCGATTAAAAATTTCGTGAAGTTCCATTTGATAGCATTGGATTTTAACTCTTCAGGCATATTATTCTCGAACATCGAATGGAAGCGTGCGCCAGCCGGTTCGTCCAGATTAAATCCGGCAAACGGTGCCTCTTCCGTCAATTGTTGGAACAGCGGATGTGCGTTAGCGCCTTTCACATCGATTTTGGCAAAGAGGGGGAAGTTCACGCCGTAATTGATCTGGCAGAATGAATCCACTTCGTTGTTATCTCCGGGCTCTTGTCCACCGAATTGATTGCACGGGAAACCGAGAACTTCAAGTCCTTGTGATTGGTATGCTGCATACAGGTTCTGAAGCCCTTCATATTGCGAAGTGAACCCACATTTACTCGCTGTGTTAACGATGACAAGGACTTTACCTTGGTAATCAGATAGGTTGGCTTGCTCGCCTTTAATGGTCTCTAATGCATAGTTATTGATGGTCATGTACGTTAATCCTCCTTATATTTTGTGGTTCGCTTAGGATGGCATCGGTGTTGGTGTTGGTGTTGGTGTTGGTGTTGGTGTTGGTGCTGCGTAACCTTCGGCATAAGTCTGATCGATGTATGCACGAATGTCCTGGTCGGAGATTCCTTTTTCCTTCAATTTAGCTGTTGTTATCGCGATTTCAATACACACGCCGCATCTTGTGCCATGATCGTCCCAGACGACGGAACCGTCTTCCTTGACTTCGTGAATGAAGCAGTTTAGATTGCTCTTGTGATCTGCGCTGTCGGCACACCCACAGTAGCAAGGCATATATGGAAGTGTATCCTTTACTGTTGAAGCCGTTATGTATGCCGAACGGATGGTGTCAGATGCTTGATCGAGAAAGGTTGGCAGCGTGGTAAGAGAGGAAGTCGTTTCCTGCAAATCTCCATTTGCTAGTTGATGCTGTTCATGTTCCGCGGTCTTGCTGGAGCATCCCGCGAGTAGAATCATAAGTACAAGTGTGAGACCGGCTGTCATTCGTGTTAATGCGGATAGCAAGCATTTCACTCCTTTATAAGAATCAATTCACATGAATTATATCACGATTCGCACCGAAATTTCGATCTTCATAAGACAAATATCGGTAGATGATCGCTGTTTAAATTCTGTTTACATTCGTCATGTATTGTTACCTCCATAGAACATAGAGGATTAGAAATGAAGGAGCTGGAACATATGGAGGACGTACGAGGGACACAGAAAAATGGGGATTGGCGGCAATTTCTCGCTTTGATTCGGCAGACCAAGCCATCGGTATGGATGCTTGCGGTCGCCTTGGGACTTAGTGTTATTTCAACACTCGTAGGGTTAGTGATTCCGATGTTCACGAAGACGCTGGTGGATAGCTTCTCCGTATCCTCGCTGAGCACATGGCAAATTGTGGGACTGATTGTTGCGTTCATCGCACAGACGATCGCAGGGGGCGTATCGATTTATATGCTCAACTATGTGGGGCAGCGTATTGTCGCGAATTTGCGAGATCGGTTATGGAAGAAGCTACTTGTTCTTCCTGTCTCCTATTATGATAACAACCGCACGGGCGAGACGATTAGCCGAATGACGAATGACACGGGCGTTGTCAAAGGCTTGATCGCAGAGCATCTGACAGGCTTCTTCGGCGGGATCATCTCGGTGATTGGTTCACTTGCTGTATTGATCTATCTCGATTGGCAAATGACGCTCATTATGCTGCTAATCATCCCATTATGCGTTTTGATACTCGTGCCGCTCGGCAAGCAAATGGTGAAGATTTCTCGCGGGTTACAAGATGAGACAGCATCATTCACCTCTGTGCTGAGTCAGGTCTTGTCGGAAATTCGACTTGTGAAATCGTCCAATTCGGAGGCGCGTGAATATGAGACGGGAAGCCAAGGGATTACGAACCTGTTCCGTTATGGATTGAAAGAAGGCAAGGTGCAAGCCTTAATCTCACCGCTTGTCTCCTTCGTTATGATGTTACTGCTTGTCGTTATTATAGGATATGGCGGGATGCGTGTCTCATCGGGTGCCTTAACAGCAGGGGAACTCGTTGCATTCATTCTCTATCTATTCCAAATCGTTATTCCGATGACGCAGTTGACACAATTTTTTACGCAATTCCAGAAGGCGATTGGTGCGACGGAACGTATCGTGGCTACACTTGAAGCGGATGAGGAAGACCATGCAACGGGTGAACGGCTCACCAACCCGAACCAGCCGATCACATTGAAGGATGTTGCATTTGGCTATAGTGAAGAAGAAGAAGCGGTGCTGCGTAAAGTGAATTTCACGATCGAACCGGGTAAAGTGACAGCGATCGTGGGACCTAGTGGCGGTGGGAAGACGACTTTATTCTCGCTCGTCGAACGATTCTACAAACCATTATCGGGATCGATTACATTAGGCAATCGTGCGATTGAGAATTTTTCGCTTCAATCTTGGCGGAGGCAAATTGGTTATGTCTCGCAAGAGAGTCCGCTCATTGCAGGCACGATCCGGGATAATATCTGCTATGGGGTAGATCGCGACGTGACGGAGCAAGAGCTGAAGCATGCAGCTGCGATGGCTTACGCAGATCAGTTCATCGATGGCCTGCCGAATGGTTACGATACGGAAGTCGGCGAACGCGGCGTGAAGCTCTCCGGCGGGCAACGACAGCGGATTGCGATTGCAAGAGCCTTGCTCCGGGATCCTCAGATTTTGATGTTGGATGAAGCTACCTCAAGTTTAGACAGCAAGTCCGAGATCGTCGTACAAGAAGCGCTGAATAACTTGATGCAAGGCCGTACGACACTTGTTATCGCGCATCGTCTCTCCACCGTCGTGGATGCAGATCAGATCGTATTTATTGAGAAAGGCGCAGTCACCGGCATTGGAACACACGAGTCGTTGCTGGTGACTCATCCGATGTACAATGAGTTTGCCACCCAGCAGCTGCGGCTTCAAGATCAAGCTGTGTAAATAGCGGGCACGCTGAAGAAGATGGTTTCTGTACTATACAGGAGTCATCTTCTTTATGTATAAAATTATAATTGATGGTCGCTGGAAATATATGCTACGATCGAACTTGATGATGCAGGAAAGGGTGGATGCCGATGTATAAAATATTAGTTGTCGACGACGACCGTTCCGAGAGGGAAGGGGTCAAATTTTTGACGAAGCAGTTTAACTGGGATCTTGAAATCGCCGAAGCGGATTGCGGGGAAGCGGCGCTTGCGTACATCCGTGATGGCAACCCTATCGATATATTGCTTACAGATATACGAATGAGAGAGCTCGACGGGCTGCAGCTTGCGCATCAAGTCAAGGCGTTGTCTCCGCATACCAAAATCATTTTTATGAGCGCCTACGGGGAGTTCGAATATGCCCAGAAAGCAATCGATTTGAAAGCGATTCATTATATACTAAAGCCAGTGGAGATCGGCGAGTTTATGCGCGTTGTGTCGAACGTGATACAGATGTGCGACGAAGATCAGCAAGAAAAAATGAAGAATGAAAGAATCCAGGAAGTTTATTGGAAAGGAATCCGCTACGAGAAACAAAAATTTCTATACGATCTCATTCAAGGAAGGGGCATGACCGCGGAAGAAGATAACGAGAACACGGGTACGGTTATCCACTTTAGCGGGTACCGTTATTTACGGATGGTGATGATACATACCGGAAGTCGTTTTTTTGACATGATCGATCTGGATGCGGAAGCGGTGCTGACGGAGTTAACCGCTGGGAAAGCCGATTTCGTGAACTTGAATGAAGTGCAGAGCGTTCTATTGTACGAAGGCAAACCGGAAGAAAACGAAGCAGATATTATACAGATGGGAACGTTACTGGTTGGATTGTTCAAGGAAAATTACAGCATAGACGTCACCATTGTCACTAGTGGACTTATCGAAAATCTCGGGCAAATCAGCAGCGAATATAATCTGATGGAAACCATGCTCGCAAATAAGTTTTTTATGAAACAAGGGGCGGTGCTCTACACGGGGGAAGTCATTGCGGGAGACCGGGATGTTTCACTATATACGCGTAACGTTCTTATTGAAATGATGTCATGGTTGAAGGAAATCGAGGTGGATAGCAGTAAAATCGCTTTTTTGATCGAGCTGCTTCAAGGCGGGAAAACCGTCTCGGAAAATTACGTAAAATTTGTGTGTACCGATCTATTGAAGTCGATACTTGGTCGTCAGACACCACAAAATGTAAGCGGATACATGATGGGTTTGGAAAGGATACATCATGCTGCTTCGCTTCATGAACTGTTGAAGGTGATGCAGTCGATCGCTCAAGATTTGGTAACGAGCGTTGAAAAGCCCCAAGAATTGCTTAGCCGAGTGATTGAAGACATCGTACAACTCATCGACCGGGAGTACAGCAGTGAAATCACGGTGGAGAGCATTGCAAGACAAGTGTATTTGAGTCCGGGTTATTTGAGCCGGTTATTCAAGAAGTATAAGGGGAAAAGCATCATAAAACATATCACATCGATCCGGCTGGAAAAGGCGGGTGAGCTTCTCCTTACGACGAATAAGAAAATAACGGATATTGGCAAGGAGGTCGGATATCCCAACTTTGCTTATTTCTCCTCTTTATTCAAAAATAGTTACGGGAAAACGCCATCCCAGTACAGAGAAGAACATGGCCTATGATGAAAAAACCGAATAGGATCTTCGCACGGTTCAGATTTAAGCAAAAGCTGTTTATGTCGTATCTCATCGTAACGATCATTCCGATGATGGTTCTTGGCGTGTATTCATACGGTCAATCGAGGGAGCTGCTTAATGATCAAGCGAAGCAGGGGATCGAGCGAAACATTAGTACGGCCGTGAACAGCATCGCGTATAAAATGGATTTATACGACAATTTAATTCACCTGATTGTCGCCAATCGCACGATACAAAAAATCGTGTCGGCTTCGAATGGCGAGGCGGCCGATTTATCCACGTTGGCCAATCAATTAAAAGAGTTTTTGGACCCCTATTTCAGTATGATGCTATCAACCTATCACGGAATTGACAAGTTGACCATATATACTGAGAGTCAGCTTCCGGAGTATGGTGATTACTTACGTTCAGCTAAAAGGGTAGCCGATCAAAGCTGGTATAACGCTGCAGTGAGCAAATTCGGCATCCGTTGGTATTATGACGAATCACTAAATGCCGCTTATGCGGTATGCAAATTTCCAGAAACCTTCACATCGGGCCACCATGTATTATTCATTCGCATGAGTATGGAAAGCTTGTTGATGGATTCCGTAAATCTGCTGAGCGATTACGGCCTTATCATTTCGGATTCCAATGGCACTCCGCTATTCACGAATGCACGCGAGACCAACGGGACCCATCTGATGGGTATCCAGAAGCAAATTCCGAATACGAACTGGACGATCCATTATTATGTACCGATGAATCAAGTATCGGGAAACCCTGCGCCTATATTGTATGCAACCTTTATCGTGATCGGCATTTGTATCGGTATTATGCTGATCATCATTTCGCTGTTCGCCAATGGGATGCTGCGGCGCATCTACCAATTGAACTATTGGATGAAACGGGTGGAGAACGGCGGGCTTGAACTGAACATTCAACATTCGTCCAATGACGAAATCGGCGAGCTGATAAACCGTTTTGCCAATATGTTATCTCGCATTAAAGAGCTGATCCAGGAAGTGCGCCGGAAGGAACTGCACAGACTGCAAGCGCAGATGAACCCGCATTTTTTATACAATACCCTTTCATCCGTCAATTGGAAAGCGCTGCAGACCAGATCCTATGAAATAAGCCATATTGTAACATCGCTGTCTAAATACTATCGTACGGCGCTCAACAAAGGAGATAACCATACGACCGTCAGGAATGAATTGGAGAATGTGAAATCGTATTTGGACATTATGCTTATTACCAATGATTATCTTTTCGATGTCATCTACGAGATCGACGACGATGTCTATCCATTGTACACGATCAACATGATTCTTCAGCCGCTTGTGGAAAATGCGATCAAACATGGCGTACACAAGAAGGCAGAAGGGAGAGGGACCATCACGATTTCGGCTTCGCTTGGACAAGGTACCGTACAGTTTTCCATCATGGATAACGGACCGGGTATGGATGAGGAGCAGGTCCGCAAAATGATGGCATTTCGCTCTGGAGGCTATGGTCTCAGAAATGTGCAAGAAAGAATCGAGCTGTTTTTCGGGACAGGTTACGGTCTAACCGTTCAGAGTCTAGCGGGGATAGGAACAACGATGACGATCACCATCCCGCAAACCGAACAAGACTCAGCACAGTTGGATTGGTCAGAAAATCGATAAGGAAGTCAAATAACTGATAATGATGCCAATAAACCCCAATGTTATACTTTCCATAAGAAATGAATGCGCATTCATAGAATGAAGGAAGGTGACAGAAGGGTGAGCAAAACGACAGTGTTGGGCGGGCAACCTGAATGGAACAGACGGTCAAAAACCAGGGACGCCAAATCCAAACGTTATGCGTTCAAAAAATACCGGGTATTGTTAATCATGATGATTCCTGCCGTATTGTACGTTATCATTTTCAATTACGTACCGATTTACGGTCTATTGATTGCTTTTGAGGATTTTCAAATTACGAAAGGCTTCTTCGGGAGTCCATGGGTGGGCTTCGCGAACTTTGAGAAAGCGTTTCAAGATCCGTACTTCTATCAGGTGCTTAAAAACACGGTGCTGATCAGCTTGTACCGCATGCTGTGGGGATTCCCCATTCCGATCATTTTCGCGCTGCTACTCAGCGAAATCAAAAACATGAAATTCAAGAAGTTTGTCCAGACGGCTTCATACCTGCCTCATTTTATTTCATGGATTATTTTGGGCGGGATTTTCATGAGTATCTTATCAATGGAAGGGCCGATCAACGCAATTCTTGGCCTTTTCGGCGTCGATCCCATTTTGTTTATGGCGGATACCGGATATTTTCGATCTATTCTTGTTATATCGTCAATCTTAGCAAGTTTCGGCTGGAGCTCGATCATTTATTTTGCCGCAATTTCGGGCATCGACCCACATTTGCACGAGGCTGCTGTCGTTGACGGCGCAGGTCGAATGAAACGAATGATGTATATTACGATTCCGCTGCTCATGCCGGTTATCAGCATTATGCTCGTCTTGTCCATGTCAGGAATTCTTGATGCCGGCTTCGACCAAATATTCAACATGTACAATCCGCAAGTATATGATGTCGCCGATATTATCGACACGTATGTGTACAGAAAAGGTTTGGTTGATATGGACTATGGTTATGCCACAGCGGTAGGCTTGTTCAAATCGGCGATAGGTCTCATCTTGATGTTGACGGCGAATGGACTGGCGAGAAGGATGGGAGGCGGTGATTATACATTATGGTAAGGTATGGGGATAAAATCGCAGATATATTGCTGTATGCGTTCATGACAGGCGTAATGATCATCACGTTGTATCCGTTCTGGACGCAAGTGATCATCTCGTTGGATGGCGGAGATGCCGCCCACAGTACTTTTAAACTCTTTCCAAGTTCGATTTCCTTTGACAGCTACAAGCTTGCATTTGATTTTGATGCCTTATGGGTCGGTTATAAAAATACGATCCTTCGGACCTGCCTCGGCGTGATGATTAGCATTCTGGCAACTGCGATCACCGCTTATCCATTGTCCAAAAAAGATTTGCCGCTCAATAAATGGGTTACGCGATTTATGTTGATCCAATTTATAATCGGAGGCGGCTTAATTCCTAACTATCTATTAATCAAATATCTTGGGATGTATAACACCATATGGGCGCTTGTCGTTCCCGGTATGATCAGCACGTTCAATGTGATAATCATGCGCAACTTCTTCCGGTCTCTACCAGAAAGCTTAGAAGAATCGGCGATGGTGGATGGTGCCGGATTTTTGAGAATTTTTATAAGAATCATTCTTCCGCTGTCCATGCCTATTATTGCCACGGAAGCGCTGTGGGTGGGAGTCGGGCATTGGAATGCCTGGTTCGACGCCTTGATCTATACGAACGATACGAATAAAGAGATGCTGCAACTAGTGCTTCGAAGAATTATTATCCAGAACAACCCCACTCAATTTACTGACATTTTAGCGAAACTGCAAGAAAAAAATCCATATTCGGGAATGCAGCTTCAGGCCACCGTCATCATGTTATCGATCCTTCCGATGCTTGTTGTCTATCCTTTTATTCAGAAATACTTCGTAAAAGGCATTATGGTGGGTGCTATTAAAGGTTGACCGAACATGTGGACCTTGTAATAGATTATAAAATGTTAAAAGGGAGAGGGTTTACAAATGACCAAAAAGAAGTTTGGGTTAACCGCACTCATCTGCTTCATTATGTTGGCTACGATGATGAGCGGATGTGGCACAAGTTCAGATTCGGATAAACCGAAGGATCAACCAACTGCCCAGTCGGCAGACGGACAAAAAGCAAGTACAGAGAAAACGAAGTTGAAATTCTGGACATATTACCCCGAACAAACCAAAATAGACGGTTATTTCATGAACTTCCTCAAAAACAAATTCGATTTTGATGCCGAGTTTTATGTTGCTTCTTCTGATACATCCAAAGAAAAGCTGAACCTAGCGATCGCATCCGGCGACATCCCTGATTGGTGGAAGAGCCTTAGCTTCCAGGAATACGACAAGCTGATCAAACAAGACGTCGTTGCTGAAATTAAAATGGAGGATCTGGAAAAGTATGCACCTAAATACTTGGCGTTCTTGCATAAAGTACTAGGAGATGATCCGTTCAAATATTTACGCAGAGACGGTAAAATTTACGGATTGCCTGGGATATGGGATTTGGCTCCTCATGGTGGCGTTGTAGGGTTCCGCGAAGATTGGCTTAAGAAGGTCGGGATCACCAAAACGCCGGAGACACTGGATGAGATGGAGGAAGCGTTGAAGAAATTCAGGAATGACGATCCGGATGGAAACAGCAAACAGGATACGTACGGCATTACTGGAACTGCCGGGCAAATCGGGGATTTGTTCAGCTTCATATTTGGGGCGTACGGCGTTTATCCTGGTGCCTTTACGGAAGATAATGGCAAGGTTGTACGAGGCGAGATTTTGCCTGCGGCGAAAGAAGCCTTAACGGTATTAAATCGTTGGTATAAAGAAGGATTGATTGATCCTGAATTTATTGTGAATAAAGGAAATAACGTACAGGACAAACTGGTTCAAGAAAAATCCGGAGCAGTCGCGACCTATTGGTTCGGGCTCGCTCAGGATGGCGTATTCTGCTGCAATGACATCTATGCGGGACTGCACAAGGTGAACCCGAATGCAAGCTTTGCCAT
This sequence comes from Paenibacillus terrigena DSM 21567, assembly GCF_000374845.1. GTDB lineage: Bacteria > Bacillota > Bacilli > Paenibacillales > Paenibacillaceae > Paenibacillus_K > Paenibacillus_K terrigena. The sequence continues at coordinate 802,294 of NZ_KB895413.1, forward strand.
GATTCCGGGACCGAAAGGACCGAATGGTGATTACGGTATGCAGCAGGGAAATGCGCTGTTCGGCGTCGATATCATGTTCGGCAAACAATTGGAGAAAGACCACGACAAGATGATCAAATACCTCCAGGTGTTCGAATTCACTTCCTTTGAAGTGGAATCCAAAATCGCGCTAACCTATGGCGAAGAAGGGAAAACATTCAAGAAAACAGCGGATGGGGGATTCGAATACATTAAACCTTACGACGATCAAAAAGAACGGTGGAAATACGGATTTGGAGGCGCCTATTCTGTTCCGGGCGGATGGAATGACGATTACAATGAGGAATTGTCGACTTTTGATACCAAGGATAAATCTATGCTGCCGCTGCGAAGTAAGCTGATGGAATTGGGCACAGGGAAATTTGATATTCTTGGGCCGATTGATAGACCTATCTACAATGATTATAAAGAAAGACTGGATAAACTGACGATGCAAACGTTCCTCGATATGATTATCGGCAAAAAACCGATCAGCGAGTTTGACAACTACGTGGCGGAGTGGAACAAAAAGGGCGGCGATAAGGTCATGGAAGAAGCGCAGCAGGCATTTGAAAAGTTAAACCAACAATAAGATGAACAATGGTTTCTAGTAAGCTCTCGAACTTGCAGAGAAAAGATCGGGCGGCCTTCATTCGAAGGCCGCATGAGTACAGCCGATCTTTTTCTGTTTTTTGTGTTGATGTATTAATTCGGTTTAGTATCCATTTGAGAGGAGCAGTGAATTGTGAGCATATCCATTCAAGGTCATAAAATTGTTATCCGGAATGATTTCATTCATCGAGAAATCGATATTTCCGCAGGTTTGGCGACAACCCTCTATCATATTCGTCCGAACGGTGAACAGAGGGGGGATTTCTGGTACCCAGTATTTTCTTTTGAGTCGAATCTTCCCTATGAAGCGGCTGTGAGCATTGGAGGCCAAACCTATGAAGCCGGACCGTGGAAGCACCGGTTGAATTGGGACAGAGAAGGGGCTTTTTCTGTTACCAAAGTCGAGCAGGATAGAGGCAGTTTTGGCGATACGCTGCGTTTGACCTGCGTGGGGCGTCATGAGGGAATACCGCCCGTTGAACTTGTTATCGAGTATGAAATTGCCGACGATCTGCCTTTGCTGACCAAAACCGTACAAGTTCACAATACATCATCGTCACCTATTGTCATTGATAATGTAACCGTTGACATCGCCAGATTGTTCGAAGGGAAAATCGAACTGTCCGTATTCAGCGATTATTACTGGAACATTCAGAAAGAGGACGATTATTACGTTCCGTTCACTCGATTCGAATTTCCGAAGCCGATCGGCATGGAGCTATTACCGGGACAGCACTTTGAAACGTTCAAGTGCTACGAAGCGGTAACATCGGGCAATAAAGATGAAGCTTCCATCATCCTGCATCGGCTGTACAAAAAAATTGCGCCTTGGATTACAACGCCGCAAATCAAGCGGATTGTTGACTCCTGCAATTCATACGAAGAGCTAATCGAGATGGCCGACAAGTCCGCCGAAGACGGCTTCGAATCGGTCGAGTTATTCGTAGGACAGCTGTTCACGAATACGGGTGATTATATCCCGCGCCCGGATCTTTTCCCTAATGGGGATGAAGATATGAAGAAGCTGGTTGATTATTACCACAGCAAGCAAATAACAGTTCTCCCGTACTGCTCGACGACGATCGCCTGGCATTCTACCGAGGTTTGCAAGACACATCCGGATTGGCAGTATTTAGGACCCGACGGCCTTCGCTATTCACCGGAAGGGCTGGGCAATATGTGCTATCAGTCGCCATGGGGCGGATATATTCGAGAAAAGCTGCTCCATCTGTTGGATCACATCGGATTTGATGGTCTTGCCATTGATGGTCCATATCATGGACTTCCGTGTCTGGCGACCGATCATCATCATGCCAATCCAGAAAGTGTTGAGTTTATGAACTGGATGTGGGAAAAGCGCTTTTTCAAGGAAGTTACGGAACGCAATAAAATGATCACCGCACCGCAGGAAATGCAGTCCATGTTCCTTGGCTTGTGCCAACGACCAGGCGGCTATCGCGAAGAAGATCAGAATGTGATGGGCGGCATGCGTCTTGTCACACAAACGCGAGCATTCGTATATGATTCGCGATACAAAGATCCGGCCTGTGCGACCTGGACGTCTTGTAATCTGGAATTGTACCACGGTCACAGCATCGAGCCATCAGAAGAAAACCCGGCTACTTACGACCATGCGATTGGCGGGATGTTCGGATATGGGCATAGCGGTGTATTGTACGGAAGAAATACGTATTTCGGGGAAAAAACGAAGCAAATATTCGATAAATGGATTTCATTCTATAAGAAGTATCGACAAACATTGGCCGGAGAAATGGTCCATTTGGCACGGCCGAACGGTTATGAACCGGATGCGGTCATGCATGTATCGACAGAAGCGGAAATTCCCGCTGTTATCGTCGTCTTTAATCCGGTCCATGCTGAGAAAAGCATCATGCTGGAGTTGCCGCTGAAATATGCAGGTTTTGCTGGCAGCGAAACGGCACACATCGATACCATCGGAGCGATACGACTGGATTCACGTGGCCATGGCACTGTCACGTTGACACTTCAACCCTATGAGATTGCCATTCTGGAAGTGAAAAGGGAAGATTCTTTGAGTCGTTAATATTTCAAATTATAAAGTGATGGAGATGAGACTCAAATGGTAAACATTTCGGCGGGAAATCTGATGATTCAAATGAACGAACAAGGTAATCTGGTTGGTCTGACCGATACGACAACCGGCAATCAATATGAATCAGCAATGCATCTGTCAACGCTGATTCGGGTTGTCGCGCATGGTCGAACGGAGATGCCGTCGCAAGTTGAATTTGATTCGGCATTTGGTATGGTCAAGTTTAAGTTTGCTCAATGTGGTGCGACAGTAGATGTTTTGATCGAAGAAAAAGGGCTTTATGCGACATTCGAAGTGCAACGTGTTGATGGCGATGTCGATGCCGTCATTTGGGGTCCTTATGCCACGACGGTTGCTGGATCAATTGGAGAGTCGGTAGGTGTCGTACATAACGGAACATATGCTATCGGCATTCAGGTGTTGAATATGAAGACCATTGGCGGATGGCCTGTCGAGCTCGACAGAATGGAATACGTCCAGCCAAAGTATTCGAATGAGGGAAATCCGGATCCTGACAGCCAGCAGCCATCCGATAACAAGTTCGAATATGACGTCTGTGGGGCGTGGCCGACAATCGATGGGAGCATGCTGCAAGCTTATGCAAGAAATCGCACCCATGCAGCTCGGCGGCCGGTATGGAACTTGCCAGACGTTGATGTCGAACCGCTTACCGGCGACGACGCGCAAATCGTCGGAACCAAGATCGCCTTATTCGGCTGCGCGGTCGACCGGGTGCTTACGACGATTGAAGCGATCGAACTTGGCGAAGGACTCCCGCATCCGATGATTGAAGGGGTGTGGGGCAAAATGTCCCCGGCGGCGAATCAATCGTATTTGATCACCGACTTTACGGAAGAGACGATAGCGGATGCGGTGCGGTATACGAAGATGGCTGGGTTGAGCTATGTGTATCACCCAGACCCGTTCGGGCAGTGGGGTCATTTTACGTTGAAGCCTAACAGCTTTCCGAACGGTGACGAAGGGATGCGATTGTGCGTTGAGCAGGCGGAACACGAAGGTGTGCATGTCGGCGTACATACTCTTTCCAACTTTACGACGCTGAACGATCCATATGTGACGCCGGTACCGGACGAGCGGCTGCAAATGGCCGGAAAGGCTCAACTGGTCGCGGCGATCGGTATGGAGGAGCAGGAGATTGAGGTAAGCGACCCTGCGCCGTTCACGGCGAATTTGTTCCGGCGTTCGGCGAAAATCGGCAGCGAGCTGATTGAATACGAATCTGTGACGGATAGCGCGCCTTGGAAACTGCTCGGCGTACGGCGCGGCGTGAACGGTACGGTTGCCGCGGAGCATCAGGCGGGCGCAGAAATAGGCCGGTTATGGGACCACCCGTACGACGTTTTTTTCCCGAATATCGAGCTGCAGGATGACTATAGCAAACGGATCGCTGAACTGTTCCGAACGACCGGTTTGAAGCAGATTTCGTTCGATGGGTTGGAAGGCTTGTATGCCACAGGGCATGAGGCTTACGGTGTCAACCGGTTCGTCAAGATGTGCTACGACGGTTGGGGGGAAGAAGTGATCAATGATGCGAGCATCGTCGTCTCGAACTATTCGTGGCATGTCTTCACACGCTTCAATTGGGGAGAGCCTTGGGGCGCGGCAACGCGTGAAGGCCAACTCGAGTGGCGGCTCAGCAACCAGCGTTATTTTGCCCGCAACTTCATTCCGCCGATGCTAGGATGGTTTCTCATCCGTTCTGCTTCCGACCGGTTCGAAGCGACGGCACCGGACGAAATCGAATGGGTGCTGTCGAAGGCGGCCGGATTCGGTGCGGGCTTTGCGCTGGTCGCCGATACGGCGGTACTTCGGCGTAACGGCAATATCGAGGCGCTGCTGGCGACGGTGCGCGAATGGGAGAAGGCGCGGCGGGCCGGGGCGTTTACACCGGAGCAGCGCGAACGGCTGCGTGAACCGAAGGGCGATTGGCACTTGGAACCGGTTGACGACGGCCGTTGGAACTTGCATCCGGTTCACGTCTCGAAGCCGCTTGTCTGCAATCCAGCTGAGCTGCAGCCAGGCCAACCCGGAGGGGCCGACTGGACTTATTTCAATAAATATACCGATCAACCGCTGAAGTTTGTCTTGCGCGTGATGCCGTCTTACGGCAACGAAGATGCTTCTGTGAAACGGCCTACTGTGTATACAAGCGGCGTCTATATGACATTTGATACGGAAATCAAGTCGAATCATTATCTTGTGTGCGATGGCGGGCGAACTGGAAAAATATACGATCAAAACTGGAATTTACTACAGACGGTGCAAGCGTCGGCGGATGCGCCGATCATCCGTAACGGAGGGCAAACGGTCTCCTTCAGTTGCAAATTTGAGGGAGATCCGAAACCGTCAGTCAGCGTGAAAATCTTGGCTTGGGGAGATCCGGAGACGGTGGAAGTAAAAAATGAAGTGGTGGGGGTTACGCCGGAATGATAAACGGAATCGGCTGCCCAATCGCTTTCAAGTTGACCCAATATGATGGAGCCAATCCGATCCGATCGGCGACATGCGCATGGGGCGAATCCAACGATGAACAACAGCTTATGCTGGATGATTCGTTATTGAATGTCGTTTATTCGTGGAACAGAGTTAAATCCAATGAAGATGCGATCGATTGTGAAGTAACGTTTAAGGTGGTACAGGGAAGTGTAAACGAAGCGAGTGTATCGGTTGGCTTGATGCTTGACCGTTGGTCGCAGGACAACTACCTTTTGATGCCTGCGGCCGCTTACAACGGCAACCGTTTTCGGGTAAGTGAGCAAGAATACCCCCCCATGCTGGAACTTGAAGATGAGATAGGTGTTAACATTCCGACCACCATAACAGATGTGCCAAGACTTAACTTGAATGAAGGACCATCGAAAATTGAATTGCGAACGGGAGATCTGGCCACACCGGCTGTCGGCTGTTTTTTGCGTCAACAGAAGAAAGGCTTACTGTTGTTGACACATCAAGGAACGGCTCTCGGTGATTCCGGCTTGATCGTAGAAGAAAGCGGCGACCGCTCGGAGGCGACGATCTCGATTTCTGCCCCTGCGGTTCGAAGCACTAAATACAGTATGTGTAATTCGAAAGAGCTTTCCGATGATCGAGGATACGATTTCCATGAACAAGACGAGGTGACGATCAAGTTCAGACTTTATGTTTTTGATTGTCCCGACATTTCGGCTTTATTCGATTATTTCTCGAAGATTCGCAAAAGTTTGACCGGTCCTACAGAGCTTCGGCATGAAATTCCATTCTCTGCCTCTTGGGATATATTAGAGGAGAAATATAACCGAGACAATTGGCAGCGCGACTTCGAGTTTTACCGGTCATCGACTTCGCCGGATCCTGTGTTTGGCGAATGGCAAACCGGATGGGTCGGAGGCGCGATCAACACGTACCCGATGCTTGGCATCGGAAACGGATTATCCAAGGAACGATCGATTAAAACTTTGAATTTCTTATTCGATACGATTCAGGCGCCTTCAGGATTTTTTTACGGTATTTTTTGCAAGGGAAATCGACTGGGCGACGCTTTCCGTCGTCATGATGAAAATTCGATTGTGCTGCTGCGCAAAAATGCGGATGTCCTGTACTTCATGGCAAAACAGCTGATGCTGTTGGACAAATTAGGCGAACCGATCACGGACAGTTGGAAGGAAGGGTTGATCCGGGCCTGTGACGCGTTTGTTCGGCTGTGGAACAAATACGGTCAATTCGGCCAGTTCGTGGATCTGGACAAGGAAGAAATCATCATCGGCGGCAGTGCCAGCGCGGGGATTGCGCCTGCAGGCTTGGCATTGGCAGGCCAATATTTTAACCGACCGGAATACGTCAATATAGCGAAGCTTGCAGGCCAATATTATTATGACCATTTCGTGAAGCAAGGCGTTACGACGGGCGCACCGGGGGAAATATGCCAATGCCCGGACAGTGAATCGGCGTTTGCGCTGCTAGAGTCTTATGTTGTCTTGTATGAAGCGACTGGCGACCGCAAGTGGCTGGGTATGGCGGAAGAAACGGCCAAACTATGCGCGACATGGGTAGTATCGTACGATTACGAATATGGGGAAGAAACGGAATTTCGTAAACTCGATTTGCGTTCAACTGGTGCGGTCTGGGCAAGTGTGCAGAATAAGCATGCGGCGCCGGGAATATGCACATTTTCGGGAGCTTCCTTATTTAAGCTTTACCGTGCGACTGCAGATGATTTTTATCTGGATTTGCTCCGAGATATCGCGCATAACCTGCCGCAATATATGTCCAGAGAGGATCGGCCGCTCCGTATATCCTGGGGTGGCAATCGCAATGGAACGGCGTACTCGCCTCCGGGCTGGATGGGAGAACGGGTCAATCTGAGCGATTGGGAAGGAAAAGAAAATATTGGTGAGGTGGCAGGCGGTTCATGCTGGTGCGAAGTTTCCTGCATGCTTACGTATTTTGAAGTTCCAGGTGTGTACATCCAATCGGATACGGGGTACATTTGCGCGATCGATCACGTCGAAGCTGAAGTCGTTGACAACAATCCTGCAACGATGACGGTGAGGCTGATGAATCGTACGAGATTTACGGCAAAGGTCAACGTTTTCGTCGAGAGCTCATCGGATATGACGAAGGTATTAGGTGAAAATGCTTTGCTCGATCATCGAACGATTCTGATCGAGCCAGCCTCAGACTATACGTTAACGATCACTATATGATTAGACACACTAGGGTAAAGAGGATCAAGCGACAAAAGGAGAGTATGCATTATGGACAAAAATGTATATCAGACGCTTCGGGAGCGGTTGTTGATGGATTCCGGCTGGAGATTCGCCTTGGGCCACGCTTCAGACATCAAACGCGACTTTGATTATTGGAAAGGCAAACCGTTTGCCAAACAAGCTGAAGGAAGGGGCGCTATTCATCCCGATTTTGACGACAGCGATTGGAGGGAGGTCTGTCTGCCGCATGATTGGGCGGTGGAGCTGGATTTTGAGCATTCGTCCGACAATGACATCGATTATCATGGATATAAACCGATCGGGAGACCCAACCCGGCGACTTCAATCGGATGGTACCGCAAGCGGTTTTCGGTTGCTGTAGATGATAAAGGCAAACGGCTGTCCATCGAGTTCGATGGCATATTTCGAGACAGTCAGATCTGGTTGAACGGCTATTATTTAGGACGCCATGAAAGCGGATATACCAGCTTCCGCTGCGATATTACCGATTGCGTCAGCTTCGACGGACCGAATGTGCTTGTCGTGCGTGCCGACGCAAGCCAAGTGGAGGGATGGTTTTATGAAGGGGCCGGCATTTACCGGCATGTTTGGCTGGTCAAATCAAACCCGATGCATGTCGCGCACTTGGGAACGTATGTCGTTTCTGAAGTTGGCGATGGATTCGCGGAGCTGACGCTTCAGACGTCGATTGTAAACGAAGACGATCTTGAGAAAGCATGCACGATTGAGTCGGCGATCTATGATGCTGACGGCCGCTGTGTTGCAACAGTTCAGTCGGAGCCAAAACCTATTGGAGCGTGGAAGGAATATGAATTCAACCAGCGTGTTCGTGTGGAGCAGCCTCGGCTTTGGGACTTGGATACGCCCCACCTCTACCGTCTCGAGACGACAGTCAGGGAGGGTGAGGCTCTAACGGATGTTTATGAGACATCGTTTGGTGTTCGCAGCATTCGTTTCGATCGGGATCTTGGCTTTTTCCTGAACGGGCGGCATGTGGTGATCCAGGGGGTTTGCTGCCATCAGGACCATGCGGGAGTAGGAACGGCGCTGCCCGACCGTCTGCAATATTACAGGATCGAGAAGCTAAAGGAGCTCGGCGTTAATGCATACCGGACATCGCATCATCCGCCGACGCCGGAGCTGCTCGAAGCGTGCGATCGATTGGGGATGCTGGTCATGGATGAGCACCGGCAAGTGGGCTGCGGCGAGGAAATTGCCAATCAATTACGCAGCCTGGTCATACGAGACCGTAATCATCCCAGCATCATCTTGTGGTCGATTGGCAACGAGGAGGGCGGAATTCAGGATACAGAAGCCGGAGCCCGCGCCGCTAAGACAATGAAGCGGATTGTACACGAGCTTGATCCGACGCGTCTTGTTAGCTACGGCGGGAATAACGGCGGACAGAGCGCAGGGATTAACGGCGTTGTAGATGTACGCGGCTGGAACTATTGGAAAATCGGAGCGAATTTAGATGAATACCATAAGGAACATCCACAAACGCCTATGATCGGCAGTGAAGAAGCGAGTACGCTGTGCACGCGAGGCATCTATGAAAATGATGAGGAGCGAGGGTATGTCTCTTCCTATGACGAGAATTTCCCTGGCTGGGGATCAGGTAGCGAGGAATGGATGAATTACTATGCGAAGCGGCCGTATCTGGCTGGTGCCTTTGTATGGACCGGATTCGATTACAGAGGTGAGCCGCTTCCTTACCGCTGGCCTTGCATCAGTTCGCAATTCGGCATTATGGATACATGCGGTTTTCCGAAAGACAACTACTTTTATTACCAGTCTTGGTGGACCGACCAGACGGTACTGCATCTTTTCCCGCACTGGAATTGGCCGGGCAAGGAAGGACAGGACATCGACGTGCGCTGTTTCAGCAACTGCGAGGAAGTGGAGCTGTTTCTCAACGGTCGCAGCATCGGCCGACAACGAATGCCGCATATGGGACATTTGAGCTGGATGGTAACGTACGAGCCGGGTGTTCTTCAGGCCAAAGGATACCGAAATGGGCAGGAGATCTCTAGCGTGACTAGAGAAACGACAGGCGCTCCATCGGCACTGCAGCTTATCCCAGATCGTTCGGGTATCGATGCCGACGGCGAGGATGTGTCGAACATCAGGGTACAAATCGTCGATGATTTAGGCAGAGTTGTCCCTATTGCCGACAATGAAGTGGTATTTACCGTGACCGGACCAGGCGTGTTGATCGGTGTCGGCAATGGAAACCCGAGCAGCCACGAATCGGATAAATATATCGAAAGCGATGCGGTTTGGAAGCGGAAAGCATTCAACGGGCTTTGCATGGCTATCGTCCAATCGACGAAACAAACGGGAGAGCTGTGTCTAACAGCGGAATCGAGCGGATTAGCTGCTGCCAAAGTAATAATTCAAACGAAAGCCTGCATAGTACGTCCTTCAACATAGCAGGTTCCAATGTAGTGTAAAGAAAAATCTAATAAGTTTAGTTTGGAGAAGATGGCTTCTGTATTGTACAGGAGCCATCTTCTTTACGTTCCATGATATCGATCGTGGTTGTAATACGTCATATCGTCGTTTTTATGTTCATGAATTGAAACATTTTCCAATCCTGTTGCGTTGGTATCTTTAGATGCCCGAATAGGAGTCGGAAAGGGGGGCGATGATGACCAAGAATCGGGACAAGCTGGATGCATTCGTGGCGCGTTCGATTCATTTCGTTCGAGTCGAGCAATAGAGAACATCATAACAACCAAAAGGAGAGGGTTAAATGGTTCAGTGTATTTATGAAAGCGCTTATGATTATGATGTGAAATATTCGAACTACATGCTCGACTACTCCCTTGTACATGAATGGGCGGAGCGCGTCCAAGGTACCATTTTGGATTTAGGCTGCGGGACGGGTAGACTAGCGATTCCGCTGGCAATGGAAGGGTTCCAAGTGGAAGGGGTAGATTTAAGTGCAACGATGCTGGAATTGGCGAGATCGAAGACGGACGAGCACAAGCTAGACATCCCATTCTACGAAATGAATTTGACAGCGCTCAAGTTAAATAAGCCATACGCGATGATGTTCATGGTCGGGAATACCTTCCAGCATGTGCTCACGAACGTTGAGCAGGATCTAATGTTCCGTGCCATTCATGATCATTTGGAGAAAGACGGGGTCTTTATTTTCGGGACCCGCGTGCCGAATCTCGAAGAACTTGGTTCGATTCAGAACTATGAGGAACGTAATCGGGATGCGATGAATCAAGTCGTCGTGGAAGAGCACGAAGAAATTTATAATCCGATGACGCAGGTGTTAACTTGTAGAATCGTGAAGAACATCTATGGAAGAGCCAATCACCTCGAACAAACGGAGGCGTCTCTACATATCCGGTACACGTTCCCGCTTGAATTGGATCGATTGCTTCATCAGCATGCCTTTAAAATCGAACATTGTTATGGCTCATGGAGTAAGGAGGAGGTGACAGAAGGTAGCCAAGAATTGATCTATGTTTGTCGCAAGATCTAATGAAATGAGGTTGATATGATGATAAAGAAGCAGCCGATTTATCGGCTGCTTCTTGCTGTCTTGCTATAGCTATCTCCGTGTTGTGCGTGTCCAAAACCCGCCGTGCAATCGGGTTGGCTCCATCGTTACGATAAAGGCCTTCGGATCGCTTGCGAGGATGGAGGTGTATAGTTGGGTTTGATTTTTACGCTTCGCGAGTACCTCTAGAATGAGACGATGGCCATCTCGACCATCACCAATCCAAGAAGTTACCCCGTAACCAAGATCTCGTAGCTGGTTGGGAAGTCCTGTATGGACATCCGTTACAATGACCTTCAGTGTGACGTATCCGAGAGCGATTTTCTCTTCAATCCATGAGCCGACGAGAACACCCAGTCCATAGCCAAGGGCGTAGACGATAAGGCTAATCGGCTGATTCACGTATTGCAGCACCATGTTAAGTCCTAACACATAAATAGTAATTTCCAGTGTACTGAGACCAGCAGCCCAATACCGTTGACCTTTTAACGTCAAGATCATCCGCAGTGTAAAAAATGAAACATATACGATTTGAATGGCAAAAATACTCACAAGCACAGATAACATAAATCCGTCTCTCCCGTTCTTATGAATGATCTAAGTTGTTTTTGTTCGAAATGTGACTACATCATCATAAGACGGGAGCATGTCTGTGTATAGTAGAACTATTTTACAAGTGGGTGAATCTTCGCATACCCATCAATTTTGAGAATTACAATCAATTTTTCACCTACATGCAGGAATTACATACTTACCAAATAAGTCTAAGGATGAAAGCACTTTATGATGTTCTAATCCACCAAAATTCATTACTGCCATAAAATTCGTAACACCTATTTCACTGTAGGACTGAATTTGTTTGATAACTTCATCAGGACTTCCGATTACTGGATTAAATTTCTGTTTAAGGACTTCATATGAGATATTCGTCCCATTCGGAGTATTCATGAATAATTGATAAGGACCTTTTGCATTTGATTCAGCATCTGCATATGTTTCACCAACATGAACATGAAATGCAACAGGGATATCTAACTGTTCTGGATTACCGTATCCTGATTTCAGATACATATTTTTGAATGTATCAATCAGCTTTGCTAATTCATCTCGTGATTTACTAAACCCAAGCCCCATGAAATTGCTTCCCATACTAGCTACATGACTAACACCTTCTTCACTAGAGGTTGCAATCCAATGAGGAGGAAACGGAGCTTGAATTGGCTGGACACTAAGTTTAAGATCTTTGTATTGAAAAAACTTCCCTTGATGAGAAAAAGGCTTACCTGACCACGCCTTACGTAACACTTCTAGAGACTCATTAAATCGCTCCGTTTTGTCTTCCAATGAAATATCAAAACCATCAAATTCCTTCTGATTAAATCCACTACCTAAGCCTAAATCTAATCTACCGTTTGATAATAGATCAACCATCGCATAATCTTCAGCAATTCGTAAAGGATTATGTAATGGAAGTACTGAAACACCCACACCAAGGCGAATTTTATTCGTTCTTTGAGATAACGCAGCGAGCAGAACTGCAGGAGAGGAATTGATAAAATCTGAGAAATGATGTTCTGCAAACCATACTCCGTCAAAATTCATTTCTTCAGCTCGAATCGTTTGCTCTAATACCTCGTTATAGAATTGTCTAGGAGCTCGGGATAATTGATTAGGATAATTGTCAAATATTGTTAGCGTACTAAATTTCATTTATATCGCTCCTGATAATTTTATTTCGCTTCTTTACTATACGGATAATTTTTTATAAAAAAACTAGATGATACTGTATTTAATATAATCATTCTAGTTTTCTGAATTATTCCACTTACGGCTTATTTCTAAACCATAATCCATATCATAAACTTCTTTTATAGCTTTAACCTTTTCAAGACTCTCTTGGTTAAACGCAGGTTTGTTTTCAAAAGCATGAAGAACCATTCTTTCAAGTAGAACGCCTAGCGAAATATCGTGATACTCTGCCATCGCTTTCAAAACTTTTACCATTCTTTTTTCCATCCTAATGCCAGTTTGTACACGTTCAACTTTAATTTTTTGATCTTTTCCATTTATTTGATCATTATGTTGTGTCATCATTTCACATCCTTCTTGATAAAAAACGATATTTTGTTACCTATATAACAATGTACTATTATAACAATATCGGATGTTTTGTCAATTGTGTCATTGTATTATCGATTTAACATAATGGATTCTCGCCCCATCACTATCAGATAAAAAAAGACACCCAAGAAATATCAAAGATTTTCCTTTGTCTTTTTGACCTCATACAGAAAAACGGATGGAAATCCCATCGATATGAGAAAAAGACATTCTTTGATATTTTAGGTGTCGTTTATCAGTATAGAACACTGCATCCAATCCAAGCAGAAAACTGAACCAAATTTCGCTTGATGGGCATGGGGATTCTTCGCTGTTATTCCGTAATGGTTACAGTTACGGGCGAGTATTCCGCAATAACGGTCTGACCATGAATGGAGACACTGCCTTCCGGCGTTAAATCTTTCTCTGTCATAATGCCTAGTGCAATCGTGAACTGATTGAATTTAATCGGTACATCGTTCTCACGGCGTACTTCTTCACCATTCAGGTAGAAAATGGCCTCGTCTTTGGCACGGTTATACGTAATTTTGTACGTATTAAATTCTCTTGGTTTGAAGTTCGTATCTTCCTTGAAAATACAGAAGTAACGCGTCTTATCCATCTTAGGTACTTCAACGCCAGGGAAAGGAAGTACAGCATAGACACTGGCATATTTATCATTACCTGCAAAGAAATCGAGTGCTGCACCCGTCGTAAAATCAAGCAGATTCAGCGATACATAACCGTCGTATAGATCACCTGGTACCGTGTTCTGCGTACGCGCACGAATTTGAAGCTCGAAGCTGACTTCACCTTGCTCCGGTACGACAACTTGTTCTACGGAATAGTACATATGCTTCGCATTGTCCAGAATTTGAATTTTATCATTTTGCTTGCTAAGCGGTGCGCGAACGTAGAGAATGCCATTACGAACAATCACGACCGCATCCGGCTCGCGATATTCCCAGAAGGAACCGTCTTGAAGCGGGAACCCACCGATTTTCCAGACCTTCCCTTCGGATAGAATCGTATCAAAATCACCAAAAATAAGTTGTTTCTCCATTCGTAGTTCCTCATTTCTGACAGTATTTATATGGATTGAATTAACCCTTGAATCATTAAGCAGATCATCATGATCCCGCCGCAGCGAATAGCTGCTTTGGAGGATGCGCCCATCAGTGGAAGATAAGCATGGGACTGATTCGTACTACTCAGTCGTCCGTATACAGTATAGATGGGCAAGGCGGTAATGAGCGCCACTAGTCCATAAACCGGGAGGATATCCAGGATCACACACAAGACTAAGGACCCGTATGACATGAACATCAGGAATCTTGAGAACTTGAGTGAGCGTTCCTCTCCCCATATGACGACGAGTGTATTTTTTCCCGAAGCCTTGTCTGCTTGCCAATGCAAGAAATGGTGATTGAATAACAGCAAGGTTGTTAATAGACCAACCGGCAACGAGAGCAACACCGCACGGTAATCGAAATGTCCGGTCTGTACATAATAGGCTCCAGCAATGGGAAGAATCCCAAAAGACAATAAGATAGCGATTTCGCTAAAACCTTTGCCACGATATCCGAATTTCAGTGGAGGCGCAACGTAGAAATAAGCGATGAGACCGCCGATTAATCCGAGTACGAATGCCCACCAACCGCTCAGGAAGCTGAGTATAACACCACATAGTACGGCGATTCCGAATAACCCCCATGTTAATGAAGCAAAAATACGTTCGGAGATGATGCCGTTCGTGAGAAAGCCAGAGTTCGTCGTGATCAAGCCTTCGGTTTGCTTGGCTTCTTCATCCACCCCGTTGCGATAATCCCACAGATCATTGATCATATTCGAAAATAAATGCGCTGCACCAGAGCCGAGCAACGTGATAAGTAGTAAAATGGGATGGAATATGCCCTCCCAGACATAAGCACCGAGAGCCCCAAGAATAACGGGAATAAGCATGACCGGAATCACGCGAATCCGAGTAGCTTTCATGAGAACTCGTAACTTGTTGTCCATGCATATTCTCCTTTCTATGAAAAATATCCTATGATAATAAACAACCCAATTATAAAGCAATCTAATTAATTAATCTATCTAAATTTCTCTTCCTAATGTTCTCAAACCTACCAATGGAGCGGTGCGATAAGGTACATACGTGGGAATTGCATAGGTAGGGGGGCTATGCTAAAATGAAATTATGAGGATGTACGTCAGAGAGGAAGTGATTCATTATGGAGAATGAGCACATGGAGCAACAAGGTACGACAACACATGATTCTTGTGCAGAGGGACACCATCGGAAGAGTCATCATTCCGACAAAACCAAGAGTAATCTTATCAGTCGATTGAATCGTATTGAAGGTCAAGTGCGTGGTGTGAAGGGCTTGATTGAGAAAGATACGTATTGTGATGATGTGCTGAATCAGATCGCATCCATTCAATCCGCATTGAACGGTGTTGGGAAATTGCTGCTTGAGCATCATATGAAGAGTTGCATCGTCGAGCGTATACAAGAGGGCGATCATGATGTGCTCGATGAATTGTTGACGACGATGAATAAGTTAATGAAGTAATGCAGTTAGGAAGAGGAGAGCCCCGAATCGATGGAAGCGAAGAAGGATAAAGGGCAATCCTATTTTTCACTTGACAATTATAGGGTAGAGGGGTATGCTAAATATATAAAAACGATGCGGATGCATCAAATGAATCTAAAGGAGCTGCTGCGACATGGAAAATAAAACTTTTAACGTTGAAGGTATGTCTTGTAATCATTGTGTAAATTCGATTGAGGGCGCTTTGAAACAAATCGGTGCGAATGGCAAGGTTGATCTAAATGCAGGTACGGTATCTGTAGAGTTCGACGGAAGCAAATTATCCGCTGCTCAAATTAAAGAAGCGATTGAAGACCAAGGTTACGACGTTAAATAATAGGATTATAGATGGTTGAAGTGAGACCGTATCTCCTAGTAAATTGAGGAGTACGGTTTTTTGATTGGATCATGTTCAAAATTTGAGAAATTTGCAAAAGACATTTAGGGCTTATTTGAATAAGCAAGCAAGCGTTCTTAGACGTGATTCATTGCATAACGAAAAGGTGATTTTTGTATTATGATTCGACAGGGAAGTGTACTGCTCAAAGAGGGATGCGAAAGTTGCTTTTTTTCGCTATAATAGATGGTAAGTACATATTAGATATTGAGAAAGTAGGTACAGCATGGGTCGTAAGTGGAATAACATCAAGGATAAGAAAGCGTCGAAAGATGCAAACGTGAGTCGAGTATATGCGAAGTTTGGGGTCGAGATTTATGTAGCGGCCAAAAAAGGAGAACCAGATCCTGAATCGAACCGCGCCTTAAAAGTTGTTCTTGAGCGCGCAAAGACATACAACGTTCCTAAAGCGATCATTGATCGTGCACTGGATAAAGCAAAGGGTAGTGCGGAAGAGACTTATGAAGAGCTGCGTTATGAAGGCTTCGGTCCGAACGGATCGATGGTTATTGTCGATGCCTTAACGAATAACGTGAATCGTACAGCTTCTGCCGTACGCTCTGCATTTAACAAAAACGGCGGTAACATGGGGGTCAATGGCTCCGTTGCTTACATGTTCGATGCGTCTGCCGTGATCGGGCTTGAAGGGAAATCCGTCGACGAAGTGATCGAAATCTTGTTAGAAGCAGATGTCGATGTACGTGATGTCGTCGAAGAGGACGAGACAGTCATGGTATATGCTGATCCCGATCAGTTCCATGCCGTTCAAGAAGCGTTCAAGCAAGTGGGAATTACGGAGTTTGCCGTTGCCGAGCTAACGATGTTGGCGCAGTCCGATGTGACATTGCCTGAAGATTCTCAAGCACAATTCGAGAAAATGATCGATGCGCTGGAAGATCTTGAGGATGTTCAACAAGTGTATCACAACGTAGAGCTAGAATAGGATAAGTAACGGAGAAAGCCGCAGATGTGGTCTTACCCCCGTCAAGTAGACAGTGAAAAAAAGTCAGATTATGCAACGGCCGTTTCCCGGTACTCAACCGGGGGACGGTTATTTAGTTTTTTCTGAAATCTGTTGTGGTTGTAAAACTCTATGTATTCTTCAATCGCTGTGTAAAGCGAGTCAGCTGTTTTGGGGCGAGTAAGATAGATCTTTTCTGTCTT
>NZ_KB895414.1 GCF_000374845.1 Paenibacillus terrigena DSM 21567
GATGAACTGCGCAATGACGATGAGCCATATCGGGTGCGCCAGATCGAACGGATTCGTAAAGTCGATCATATGGCCGGACAATCCGTACCAGGCCAGCGCGACCACGAAAATCGCCACCACGATCAGCACTGCTTCCCCCAATTGAGCAATGCCCGCCTTCGATGATTGGAGTCCCGCCTGGCGAACAAGCCCTCGAGAGCCAGGGAGTAACCACAGAACGACAAGTACCGCCAGCATCGGCCCGAACTGCGTCAGCTGGATGATCACCACAGGGATGCCGGTAGCCGGCTGCACGATTCCAAGCAGTAGCGCGAAGACGGAAGCTAGAACATAATAAGCGAGCACGATCCCGCTCAGTCGATTGAATCTCGGACTATCGATTAACGTCATATCAAGCCACCTCGATCAGATGATTTTTCCATACCATCATCTTAAGCGAAGGATCATCTCGCTAAAACAGGCTAAAGTCTCGTTATCGCCTGGACTGGAGACGGATGACGTAACCACGACTTCAACTAATCTGCCCGTTAGCGCAACGCGGCTGCCGATCCATGCCGGCAGCCGCGTTTTAGTTATTGATTAAGCTATAGTGTCCCGTTAGCTTAATCGATATTACGCGCAGGGTCCGACGGCCTTAGCCTCGCAGGGCTATCTGCTTGATCGACTTCTCCACCACGTGCAGATTTAGGGCTCGTCCCCTGCAGCGTAGATACGGTGTTCGATGAAGTCGTCTGACTTCATCGAACTACTCTAAATTAGGACCACTTGCATATAAATCTATATCTAAATAAGCATCTAATTCAGACACTCTTGCAATATTTTTTGGACTAAGATTAATTCCGGGAAACAACATGTATGAAAACGGAAATTTGGATCCCTATCGTTAAGAAACTTGGATCTTAGAACACTGAGAGCAACACGAGTGCATACCACTACGTGTTGCTTTCCTCATTCGCTTTGAACTATACTGCCCGTTACCTGAATGATTGTTACAAAGAAAGACCGGATTTACTGTGCTCCGGTCTTTTCCTTATTACTATTTTAAACTCACCATTAATATTCGACTCTCCGTTTTATCACTACTTGTGATACGGTTCTCCGCGCTGTCTGTAACGGCAAGTATTACGAAAAAGAAGGAGCGCTGTTATGCCCCCTCATAATCTTCAACTCATTCCAATTCCAAAATTGACTCACCGCTAATTATCGTTCCATTATCTTTCCCTTCACAAATTTCTTTCATTGAGCCCGGCTTGTCAAAATTAAACACATGCATTGGCAGATTGTAGTCTCTAGCTAAGATGAAAGCTGATTGATCCATTACCTTCAAGTTATATTTTAAAACATCGTTGTAGTGAACTGACCTAAACTTCCTTGCTTCTTTGTCGAACTTAGGGTCAGCATTGAGAACACCATCTACGCCTTGTTTTGCAACTAACAAAGCATCACAATTAACTTCGATTGCCCTTTGAACGGAAGGATAATCTGTTGTAACGTAGGGTTGCCCGTTTCCTCCCGCAAAAATTACTATGTAGCCCTTTTCCAGATGGTGAACTGCCCTTAGTCTGATGTATGGTTCTGCAACTGATGTAATAGGTATTGCTGTCATTACACGAACTTCTTTGTTTGATTTGGCTTTAAGAACTCCTCGAAGCATCAAGCTATTAATAACAGTCGCAAGCGTCCCGATGTTATCAGCTTCTGCTCTTTCTATTCCCCAGCTTTCCGCCATATTACCGCGAAAAATATTCCCTCCACCTATAACTAATGATACCTCAACACCTAGATTCACAACTGACATAATTTCATTGGCAATATGGTCCAACCTTTCAGGCTCAAAACCAAATTCCGTGTTTCCGGCGACTGCTCCACCACTTAGTTTAATAAGAACTCTTTTGTACCTTGTCAAATTAACACCTCCGCGCAAATAAAAAACACTAAAGCAACGAATGCTTTAGTGTCTTAATGGAACGAGAATATGAAATTGTAACAATCGACTTATTGTAAGCCTCCCGTTTCCACCTCATATTACCACTCCTTCCAGTAATTTGTCATCAATTCATTCTATACTGTGTGGGAGTAAAACGCAACACCGAAAGTGGCAGAATTTCAAACATATATTATTTCCATGAGCTCCTGTTCTAAGGGGCTCTATTTCTGTTTCTTAAGGAGGTATTTGTTTTGCGTATCATCTTTACGTATCAGGATTTAAAAGTGCTTCGCCACGCCAAAGCAATTCCGCAGGCGCTCCTCGAACTTGTCCAAGATTACTTCAACCAGCTAAGGGTTGAACTTGAAGACAAAGCTAAGAGCGAATTTATCCCAAGCCCCGCAAGGAATTACGCAAAAAACTTGCCCTTATTTATGATACGGTTCACCGTGAATGATCTTAAACTATCCTGCCCGTTAGCACAACGCGGCTGCCGATCATGCCGGCAGCGGTTCAAACTTGGTTCCTCTCTGGCCTCTTTTTCGTCGAAGTACCTTGACATCAGAATGCTATATAGTATTATAAAAATAATTGAATATGTTGAATTTTCTTATCAAGAGTAGGTGGAGGGACTAGCCCGATGAAACCCGGCAACCGACAAACCTTTGTTACCAAAGGAATGCACGGTGCTAATTCTTGCAGAAAAGCTGTACTAAGCGAATCTGGGAGATAAGAGCGAGGATATGACTTTGAATTCTTATGACCTTTCTCTGATTCCAGAGAAGGTCATTTTTGTTTTCATGAACTAACTAAACATGTGTAAAGGTGTGATAAGGATGCCGATCACGATTCCTAACAATATTACGATAGATGAAACTGTCGAGTATCACCACCAAGATATTCATCCCCTTCGTATTGCTTTGCTAAATTTGAAAAAATCAGCGATTGGTCTTTCTATTGAAAGTTCGCAGCAGTGTAAGATTACCCGAATAGAATGTTTTCGATTTGACAGTAAACTTACAGAAAAGCTGCAACTTGGACATGGAACAGATGATATCTACGGGCTAATTGCTATCTCCACAAATACAGGAGCAGTTGGCTTAAGGGAATTTGCGATCCCTTGTAACAGCCTGAGGTCCGATTTGACTATGTGGGCTGCTCTTTTCCAGCGAATTAAAGGTCTGACCTTGATGGAAAGCATGAATTATGCTCAACTAAAGCAAGAGGCATGGGGACCCGTGAGATTTGAATTAATTGAGTCCGCAATAATGGATATAATTAAAAAAAATGAATTAGCATTAATAAACAACAAGGATCAAAGATACTTCTACTTCTGGGATCAGGCATACATATTTGACCATACGCAAGCGTACATCTCTTTTTAAGAGATTAACAATCCTACCCGTAAGCGGAACGAAGAGCTGCAACACGCCTTCCCCAAAGCAGACCGACGGCCCGAAGATTCCGAGTGTCTGCTTTGGGGCTGGGTTACAAAGATGGTTTGTTCAATCAAGCTAACGTGTCCCGTTAGCTTAATGATCCTTACTTCTCTATTTTAAGACAAAACCACCTATATTTTAGCGATTGTCAATCTAACATGCTCGATGTTCCCTATAGCTTAATATTATAATACACGCTCGAGAACGCCCATCCTGCCATATGAACGAGCAATACAATCCCCAGGACAGGAGCTGCAGACAATTTCACACCGCATACCATCATGATGAATAGGATATAGATTGCTACCAGCGTAATTTTCCATGCGGTTGCTTGAGATTTACTTGAAATGATATGAAATCTTTCATCAAGTCCCCTTTGACGCGCTGCTTGCTTGCGACCCCACCATAACCCGAGCAATCCTCCAAATATCCCGAGCAGTATCATCAGTAAGACTCCAACCTGATCCAAACTCATGATTATTCACTCCCCTTGTCAAAAATAAATACATCTTCAATGTAAAGATCAAACACTTTAGCAATTTTATATGCCAATTCTAAGGATGGATTATATCGACCATTCTCAATGGATATGATCGTCTGTCTCGAAACACCAACTCGTTCGGACAACTGTTCCTGTGTTAGCCCTATAGCTGCTCTTAAATTTTTAATGCGATGTTCCATCCAACCCCACCTCTATGTAAAACTAGCTTTACGTAAAGGATACTTTACTTTCATTTTGATGTCAAGCACACTTTACATCACTCAAATACTCCTTATTTGCGTAAAACAAAAAAACCAGCTAATACTTGTCAAGCATTACAACTTGGTTAAGTAATAGAATACAGATATACTTTTCTGAACAGCACAAATAACCTTCATTGGCGTGAGGGTTATTGATAAATATGGTTTTTTAATGCTTTGTAGGGCTCGCTTTTACAAAGGATGGCGTACACGTGATGGAGAAGCTTGTTGGCGCAAGCTATCACGACCACTTTGTAAGGCTTGCCCTCTTTCCTTTTCTTGTCGTAGTATTCACTTATCCTGTGATTCGGTTTGCACCTAGATTTCCTCATCTTTCCTCTATTAGTACATTGAGCTAAACTGCCCGTTAGTTCAATGGCGCTTATAGTTATCCCGCTGGATTCATCATGTGCCCTAGTTTAAAGAAGGAGGCTTTTCCCTAGACATAAGTCCAGTTCTTATTCAAACCAAAGACCGTTACCAAATCTTTCTGACCACTGTACGATTAATATACAAACGGATCACGTGATATGAAATGATGACGATCTGTTTAGCAGATGCAGAAGAAAGGAAGATAAACGTTTGAACAACAATAAGAAGTTAGCTATGATTCTCCTGGCCGCTGCCAGTATCGGACTCGCCGGATGTACGAAAGAATCCTCTGTCACTAGTACACCAAGTATGTTCCAGCAAAACTCTTCTATACCGACAAACACAATTGTAGTAAATTCAGAAACATCGGACATTAGAAATGTCTCGAATGCAGTAAAAGGGGATATCTCCCAAATAGATGTAACTAACATTCAATCCCTAAAAATTCAGAGTAACGCTGCTATAGTTACAGTCATAGGCGACAAACAAATCAATCAAGCAGAATTGGAATTATTCAAGGGCAATTCACAAGGAATGGATCCCAACGTGACTACGTCGATCCAAGATGGAACATTACAGATTATACTTGAACAAAAACAAAAGAAGATCATAAATACGGGGCCATTGCCATCTTTAACGATTCGTCTTCCTTATAAAGAATTCAAATCCCTTGAGATAGATAATAAATTTGGCAACATATCCGTTGAGTCAGAATTGTCTGTCCAACACTTAAATGTGAGCAGCAGTGCCGGCGACATTACTGTAACGGATGTAATTGGTATGGAAAGCAGTAACATATCTACTAACGTTGGTAACGTCGAATTCGCTCTACCTGATCAACCAGTACCTCTATATGTAAATCTATCAACAAAAATAGGAACTATCGATAATCAGGTTGCTCTTGAAAAAGCAACAAATACCACAAAGGTTGTTTCCAAAGAACTCCATGGATATGTTGGTAAGGCTCAATCCGAGAGTGCAACGCTCAACATTTCCACACAGGTGGGCGAAATTCTGTTCAAAAATTAAGTGTCATCATCGTACCAGGCTTGCCATAATCATGATCGAGCCTGGTATATAAATTGACTTCATGACTTGTGTTCCCACGAAGATTTTAACCTTTCTCAGACCACGAGCTAATTTTTGTAGATCGTTCGAACTAACCTGCCCGTTAGCGCAACGCGGCTGCCGATCCATGCCGGCAGCCGCGTTTTAATTAAGCTATAGTGTCCCGTTAGTTGAGCAATGAAGCCTGCACAGTGAGCGGCTCCGATTATTACCAAACTACAAAATCTCCCAATTGGCCAGCATAATCGATTCGGCCTCGTCCCAGAGCCGCGGTAGTCGGGGATCCCCGTGTCCGTGGAGATCCCCGCCCCCGTCAACACCGCCACCAGCGGCCATTTCTCGCTCATACCGTCAGGAAGTTCAGCGACGCCCCCATCGCAAGGGTGCCCAGTAGCACCAGCACCGGGCGGTTGGCGGTGCGTCGCGCCGTCCCGTGGTGGAGCCCGAACCAGCAGCGCGATCAGGCCGACGTACAGCAGCATCGGCACCACCGTGTACACCAGCGGCATCACCCCCGGCACCGACTGCACCCGCTCGAACAGCGCCGACCGGGACTCCAGGTCCGCGGAGACGGCGTTCGCGTACAAGTCGATCCCGGCCTGCGCCAGACCCGATGCGACACCGGCGCAGCCTACCGCCAGCCACACCCGGCCCCACGCCGTGTCCCGGCCGCCCAGCCGCCACAGCTCCACCAGTCCGACGCCCATCAGCACCAGCCCGGCGAACAGCGCTAGGTGCCCCACCGTCCACCCGATCCCCATCTCGCGCGAGCCCGGCACCAGCCGCACCGCACCGTACACCGCCAGCAGCCCCGCCGACCATCCCAGCGCAAGCGCCCGATTAAAGTGGGTCTTGGCTTCTAACAATTTCTCTTCTAAATACGAGGTTTCCAGGTTATTGTTCATAATCGCCATTCCACCTCTCTTCGCACTAGCCCTATTATAATAGAACAACCGCTTACAGGGATGTTTTTACATTAATGGAGTTTTCCCCCTCCAACATGCTTCGGTTTTAACATCGATACAGATGTGTGGAAATAATTGCAAAACATAAAAGTCTCTCCATTTTTTGAGAGACCTTGGCAGTAACGTTTATAAACACCTCAATATTCATGAATAATTCATTAACCTATGCTGTCCGTTACTTCAATGAAAACAAGGAGCAGCTACTGCAGTAATCTGCTCCCTGGCTATTCAACTGGGTTTGCCAAACTGCTTTACCCGTAATAGAAGGTGCTACGTGGGACATTAGCGAACGCTAGCAATGCAATCATTGGGTTTGAGCGGAGGAAAAATACGACAGATCACACGCCATTCGCTGCATAGCAAAAAAGCGATCATTCGAGATACAGGTCTAATGACCGTCTCGAAGATCGCTTGTTTCATTGTGATATTTCAGTCAGTATGAAAGACTTCCTCCATAGATGCCCACCATTCTCCATTAAGCCGTGCCTTCAATGGCTCTTGGCATGGATCGCATAACTCCCACCATTTTTGGGTAACAGGATCTGCTGCCATCTTAGCCATATCCTTCTTGAAATCTTCACCGATGTATTCAAAATAACTAAATAAGTAGCTGTCTTTATAATAAATGGAATAATTTCGAATATTGCACGCATGGATCATTTTTAGTACGTCTGGCCACACATCAGCATGCAGCATTTTATATTCTTCGAGTTTCTCTGGTTTAACCTTGATTACATTACCATATCGCTTCACCATAGTACGCATCCTTTTTATTCAGCTTGAATGCCTTTAAACTCTGACGCCGTTCGCCTAATATCCAAGCTTATGTATAGGCGTAAGCTCCTTCTCTTAAACTTATCTTATCTCACGCGATACTCATTAAAAAACTTAGGCAAAATCGTTGTCGAAGCTCCAGGCATTTCAGGCAGCACATAATGCCCTTCTTTTACAGTCGCAGGCTCCTCGAAAATGTGACGTATCCAAGGGATATATTCCAACATGATTGCATTTTGCGTAGAGGCTACAAGATGCTGGTGGATTTGACCCATATCGCCAACGTGTGGACAAATCGGGATATCATACGAAGCAGCTAAACCAGCCACCTGCAGCCATTCCGTAATACCTGCTACACGAGTAACATCAACCTGGCAATATTCGACTGCTCCTTGGTGAATATAATCCCTGAACGCATATTTGTTGTACACATGTTCTCCTAGAGCAATGGGAACGTTCAACTCGTCAGCCAACTTTTTATGTCCCATAATATCATCCGGATTTAATGGCTCCTCCAGCCAGAACAAATCGAATTCCTCAAGCTTCTTGCCCCAAGTCATCGCTGTATTAATGTTCCACTGCTGATTGACGTCGATCATGAATATGACATCGTCTCCAATTGCTTTCCTTACAGCCTTACAACGATCGTAGTCTTCACGCGGATCTGGCTTGCCGACTTTGATTTTAACGCCAGTAAAGCCCTGCTCCACAATATCCGTTACGTCCTTTAGCAGACGCTCCTGCGTCCAGTTGAGCCAACCGCCGTTCGTATTGTAGGCTTTGATTGATTTCGACTTCGCTCCTCCGAGGTACTTCCACAGCGGCTTATTCGACGCTTTCGCCATAATGTCCCATAGCGCGATATCTACAGCTGCCAGTGCCATATGCGTGACGCCCGATCGGCCGATCCAATGCATTTTTCCAAATCGCATCTCGTCCCACAGCTCTTTGACCATAAATGGATCTTTGCCAATTAAAAGAGGAGCATAGTATTTATCAATCGTATCAACGATCATATCATCGCCATTTGCACATGTTCCTGTATATCCGTATCCAATAAAACCTTCATCCGTGAAAATGCGTACACCGGATAACCCCCAGTGTGTAGCAACATTAATAGCATCTGTGATCGGCGGTGTAATTGGTACATGCAATACAAAACTTTCCACTTTAGTGATTTTCATCTGATCATCTCCTAAGTTTGGTATATGCGAAACCTATTTAGTAACCAAGTGACGCCCCGCCGTCAACGGGAAGAGCTACACCTGTAACGAAACCGGATTGAGGGCTGGCTAAGAAGAGCGCGGCTTGAGCGACTTCTTCCGAAGTAGCTGGTCTACCCAGCGCATGCATATCATTCAACTTCTGAATGGTTGCTGTCGGATCATCCTGCTCTTGAATCCACTGTTGTAATAGTGACGTAGAGACTCCGGCAGGGCAGATGCAATTTATACGAATTCCATCCGTCGCATAGTCTAATGCCAGTGATTTCGTCATTGCGATAATTCCGCCTTTGGTCGCGGCATATACGGGATTCATCTTTTGTCCAACCAAACCGTTTAACGAAGCCATATTAACGATGGTTCCACGCGTTTTCCTTAGCTCGGCGAGTGAATGCTTGATCATAAGGAACACACTTTTCAAATTAATGTTGAGCAGACGGTCCCATTCATCCAATTCAATGTCCTCTAGAAATTTAGGCAAAATAACGGCAGCGTTATTCACAATGACATCCAGGTGACCAAACTTATTTAATGTTTCTTCGATGAGCGCGCGAACATCCTCTTCATTCGAAACATCAGCCTTCACCGCTGTCGCGTATTGCCCGATTGACGTTAACTCATCTGCCACACGGACGGCTTCCTTCTCATTCCAGTCCGCAATGACTACCTTTGCGCCCTGAGCAGCAAATAAACGTGCAATCGCTTCACCAATTCCCGATCCGCCACCTGTCACGATGGCTGTTTTACCAGACAGCACCATTTAGGCTTGCCTCCATTCGTTTTATAAAAAGTCGCATTATAATATATCATTAATCATGTATGATATTAATTAAAAAAATTAGATAAAGAAGCTTCTAGTACGTGCGTGAGAATTAATCAAATGCTTCTGCAAAGCTTGCTCCGCTTCCTCAACATTCCTTGTTGCCAAACAACTTATAACCAGCATATGCTCATGCCATTCCTCTTCAATCAGTTGTTGATCCATTCTTTTTTGAATAACCGTTAAATATCTCTGTATTCTCTCTATATACATTGTAATCAAGTTTTTTAAGGTATGATTCAAGCAGTAATCAAGGATTACACCATGCAAACTTTGGTTCATCTCGGCGATCAAATTGATTCTCTCGGTATTTTCCTCTGGCTTTTTGTTAGACCATCTCTCCATATCCATTTTCAGATCAACTAATAAAGAATTAGGTATATTGGAAGCTGCTTTCCTAATCGCCAAGCATTCTAATTCCATTCTAATTTCAAAAATTTCGTCCAGTTCTTGCAGAGTCATATCCGTTGCATACATGCCTTTAAACGGCACCATATTCACCAAGCCCTCAGCAGTCAATCTGGATAGCGCTTCGCGAATAGGAATATTGCTGACCTCAAGTTCACGAGCTAATTGATCGATATTTATTTTTTCCCCGGGAACAATCTGGTGATTGATAATTTGATCTTTTAATAGAGCATAAATTTCATCTGTCAAAACATACCGGCTTAAACTTTTTTTCAAAACTTCCACTCCACTCGGACTAAAATCGTACATGATTAATGATACCAAAAAATGGACATATATACAATATATTTTGCATTTACATATTGGAGCGAAAGTAGCTTCCTTTTTAAAAGATTTTAAGTAAAAAAAGAAACCTACACCCTAACGAACCGCTCAACTGCAGTCAGATATGATGTAGGTCTTCCAATTGGATAAAGCCTAATGATCAATTATAATGGCGGCTGCACCAATAACAACTTCCCAAGCTGGATCACCGTTTGATCATACCAATCTGGATGCCGCCGAACATGCTCCATACTTCGTTCATTGCCGCATGCCTCAAACACGGCCGCTTTGTCTGTCTTCTCGGTATCGACTTCGAAGCGAACCGTATGTTTCCCATTCGGGAGCTCCGGCAAGAATACATATTGATTTCGATTATGATCGTTGTGTGGTGTGAATCGATCAACAACAAAGGGTTCCCCGCCATCCACCGACACCTTCAATCTGCCAGAATCAGGCCCCCCGATATCGAATAGCCCGATATGGGTTCCCTCAAACTGTACTGTGATAGCCTCTCCTGGATCGATTGCTCGCCATAGGCCGGGGAACAACCAATTGTACTCGCGCACTAAAGGAAAATCATCGGGCGTCATGTAAGACCATCCTGCAGAAAAATGAGTAAGACGATCCAGTGACAGCATGGTCGCATACTCCCAAGGATTAGCCGAAACTAACGGATTCTGAGGCAAGTGATGTTCCAACCTTCCCAGATGATCTCGAAATTCGCTCATTTTCTCAAATGACCGGGTGATCGTATCCGTGTAAATCTGGTGTCCTTCGGGAATGGTCGGATGGATCGAATCATGCGTAAAAATAATGGCTCCAGGATTGGACTGGTCTGCCCTTGAGGTGAAAATGAGTTTTCCCTCGGACACCAAATGACTGACCGCTACGCCCAGATGAATCGAAGGAATACCGTAGTAATCGGCCACTTCCTCTTGCATGAGAGCCCCCTTCTGGTATTCTCCAGACTGAAATAGGGCCACATCCCGCTCCTTCAGCGTATAAACGAACAGGATATCGGTAAACCGGCTGCGCTTACGGATCTGTCGGACAATGCCTTCGATCCTCGCCTTCGATTCGGGAACTCCGCCATCGTTACCAACAAATTCAACAAACACGAGATCAGGCTGATGACGCAGCACATCCATCTCCAGACGGGCGCAGCCGAGGTCCGATCCTGTCCCAGAAATGCCTGCATTCACAGAACGGATATCCGCATTGGGATATTGCCCTCGAAGCCAATCTGCTGTCATGACCCTATATCCTTCCGAACGCGTATTACTGCCGCCAAAATAGACGATTGTTACGGTATCCCCATTTTCTAACTTAGGAATGACATTAGGCAGCCCTCTTCGAGGGAATAATTCCTTCATCCCGACTTCACCTGACCTCACTTATTGTTTTAGGAGCAAACCATTTTACAGCAAACACTTCATAATAAGGAGAACCATAAGTTGCGGAGAAATCAAACCGGATTCGGGTTACATCTTTCGCATCCACCTTATGTTTATTCAACGTGAGATAATTTCCACGGATGATGATTTCACGCTCGGTTCCGTCTTCTAAGGTTAAGGTCACATCATAATCTTGGATAAGTGGCTCGATCGGATCGTCGAAATGCTCCAAATCCAACTGTGAATTAAAAACAAGATGGATTTCATCTACATGTTTGGGGCTTGCAAAACAGAATTCCAACCATTCCTGTCCTTCCGTACGTTCAGAAATCCAGCCGTTCGGCAGACCATAAGGTCTGGAGAAGCCGTTGACGACATTCTCAGGATTGTACATATTCTGGGATGGCAACAGATCCTTGAAGCAAATGTTCTTATTGAGTTTCTTCAGTCTGGACGGCTCTTCCGGCCTATAATGGAAGCTGACCGCTCCTGTCAATTTCTCTTCATTGCCGTATACGGCAAGGCTCGCCGTACCTTCCAATACGATGTAGATTTTGTCGTCAGCAGGCTTCTTGCACCCCAAGTCTAGCGTAATCCAGTCGTCATGACCGGCTGCAATAACCAAGCGGTAATCTTTCAACGCACTGGTGGGAATGTAGTTTTCCTTCCGATCCCCGCCAAACAGCTTCACATGCAGCGTTTCCGGATGCTCGGACATATTTTTAATTTTGATCCGTACGCTTTCAGCCACGGATGTCTGAATCGGCAAGACCAAACATAACGCTTTCGCCAAGGAAATCTCTTCGGATGGATGAAGATTGTCATAGCTGCGCTGAGACGAGGCACGAATAGTCAATCCGTCAGCAAAGTAAGGATCTAATTCCTCTTGAAGCCCTACAATCGTCTGCCCGTCTCGAAGCAGCAGCGCCTGCAGCTCCCCCATATGAGCTTCGACGATGGCCGCGGGGTCTACCTCATATTTCAAGCATAACGAAGCAGCCGTTCCAACCGCCTGCCCCATACAACCGCAGGTTGCCATGACCCTGGTAGATCCGAAAGCCACATGGGTAGCACTGATATTGCGGCCAGCGAACATGAGATTAGGAATATTTCGTGAATATAGACTGCGGAGAGGGATATTGTACAAGCCAGGCACGAAATTCCATGCTGTAGCCGGCCCCTCATCGTAGATGCCCTTATTCGCATGTAAATCCATATACCATCCTCCGACGGATACTGCATCTGCGAAATACGGCTTTGCTGTAAGATCGTTCTGAGACAGCATGTGCTCCCCTATAAACCGCCTCGACTCCCGCTTTCCCGGAATCGGGCATACATAATCCAAGATGAGATTGTCTACATCATCAAATTCGCCGCTATTTTTGATATAATCCCAAATCCCGTACACCAATTTCCGCAGTTCCAATGCGATGTCTTCATTATTCTTAATAATATCCAGATGTCCGCCGTATTCCAGCCACCACAATCCGCCAAGCCCGTTGATTTTCCTTGGAAAAGACCGATGGTTTAAGCCTTTTCTGATACTATCGAAAAAGGCCAGCTTCGTAATATCATACGCAAAGCCAGGCCTTTTGTAAGGAACGGAATACTCTACATCGCGGGCTTGAAACAGGATCGTATCGCCCATGGTGTAATGGTCCGCGACTTCAGGGGCCAATTCTTCCTTGTATTCATGCTTCGCTTCTCTCCCCCATCGGAAGTGCGCACCCGCTTGATATCCGACAATGCCATCTCCTGAGCAATCGATGAAGGTTCGGCTTTCAAAACGAAATTTTCTTTCGGAAGCCAACTGAAGGCCATCCACCCATTGAATTCTACCGTTCTCCATGCCCGTTTCATGCACACATGTATTCAGGAATAGAGAAATGTTAGGCTCATCGTAAACCATGTCGAGCAAGACCGTATCCGAGAGCGAGAGCATAAGCTTCTTGTTATATAACGGATTATAGTGAAATACCTTCAGCTTGAGTTCCTCCACCAACCCGCCCTCACGAGCATAATAAGATGGACTGTTTCCGAGATATGCCGATCCGTTGATATGAACCCTGACCTCGCTGCTCGCATTTCCTCCAAGAACTGGTCGATCATTAATAAGTGATACCTGCAGCCCTTGGCGTGCGGCAGCAATGGCAGCGCATATCCCAGCAATACCTCCGCCTACGACGGTTACATCTGCTTTAATAAGCTCCATTTTGATAACCTCCATGATTAGATCCTTCTATCATGGTAGTCCTTTTGGTCCCCTTTTTTTTACAAGATTTCGCGAAAAATTCATACAATTTTGCAATTTTATTTGGACTCGTACCGTGTCATTTTAATCCGATATTGCTTAGGCGTATCGCCCGTATATTCTTTAAACAATTTACAAAAATAACCTTCATTGACGATGCCCACTTCCTCGCACAATTCCAATAAAGAGTAATCTTGAACATTTAACAGCTCGAGCGCTAATTGAATTTTTTTACGGTTGATGTAGCTGATCACGCCTTCGTTCATTGTTTTTTTGAATAAGCTGCTAAAATACGATGGTGCTAAATTCACTTCCTCGGCAATCGCCTCGAGCGTTAATCGCTGTTTGAGGTTTTTCTCTATAAACTGCATGGCAAGCATGATTTCTGCACGATGTACAAGTTGGCCAGCGTGTACATATTCGAATGTGAAGTCAACAATATAGGCAAGCTGCTCCCGAAAAGTCATAAATTCGATCGGAAACTCTGCTACTTCCGTGGTCAACTTGTTCCCCGATTTAAACTTCAGCGTAATGTCTCTGTACAAGTCTCGAAGCATCGGTGCCATGATGGACTTTTGGATTTTATGGTCCGTAACAAATTGGTTCAAATCAGCAAATTCTTTCTCCAGCTCTTCTTTGGAAATATTCCTTTTCACCCAAGCAAGAAAATCAGCCAGTTTCTGCTGAACGTCCTCTTTTCTGTCATTATGGTATTGGAACCGATGCACGGGCGTTTTGAGTACTTTCTCGGTATGATAATAGAAATCGTCACTCACATTTTTAGCTTCCGTGTACGCTTGTTTGATAGATTCCCAGCCTCGGTGCGGACCTCCAAAAGCGACGGATACCCTTTGATTCAAATATTGATGCAAATGAGAGATGATCTGCCCCCCCAATGACTGGCAAGCATATTCTGTTTCCATATCACTGCGATTATTTTCCCAGGAAAGAAAGCCAATAAAACGATTATCAGATAGCTCCGCAGCTACACCTATGCCACCATTCATCACTGTTTCTTCGATAATATTCGTCATCGCATATTTCAAGATGTTTTGATCAGCGGCTGCATATTCGTTACGGAAACTTTCATACAAATTCATTTCAACAATGAAGCAGCAATAGTTGGCTTGAAAGAAATGGAACTGCATGCGATTGGCAAAATCCGATGCCCGATGAGAAGGAATTTCGCCTCTAATCAGCTCGTTAAAAAATTGCTTGCGGACTCTATATTTATTTTCAAGCACGGATACGTTTAATGATTGAAATTCCGCTTCTTTTTTCTTAACCTCATTTAAAATCCCGGCTGCCTTATCTAAAGCTCGATCCAAATCCGTTTCCCTGAGCGGAACCTTAACAATGTACTCCAATACGTTGGCTTGAATAGCTCTCTGGGCGTATTCAAAGGATGAATAGGCAGTCAAAAGAATGTATTGGGTATGGGGAAGCGCTGGCTTTAGCTGCTCAATCATGGAAATTCCATCCATTCGCGGCATAACGATATCAGATATCACGATATCTGGCTTAAGCTTTACGATCTCCTCGATCCCATCCAGCCCATTATTCGCTTTTCCCACTAAAAGAAATCGCCTATCCCTAAGGGAGAGATCGTTAAAGAACAATTCCAATCTCTGAATGATTAGATCTTCATCATCCACAATGAAGCAGGTGTAGTTTCTCACCATCATGCATCTCCTTTATACAAGCCTGCTGGGAATAAAGCGCGAACTCGGGTTATTTCCTTAGGTATGCTTATGATTTGAAGCCCGAACTGTTCTCCGTAATGAAGTCTAATTCGACCATGAATATTATTTAACCCGATTCTTTTCCTTTTCACTTCCACATCACTCGGTTCTGATTCTAAAATACGCTTTATTTTATCCGCTGGGATTCCCTCGCCTTGATCAACGACTTCGATGATGACGATGCCGCCCTCTCTATACGCATGAATCGTAATAGGGCCTTCGATCCCCCCTCCGTTATAACCATGGAAGATACTATTCTCCACAAGGGGCTGCAGCAGCATTCGAAAAACCGGAAAATCTAGTAACCCTGCTTCGATTTGTTCAATCAATAGGAAGTTTCGGTTATAGCGGATGTTCTGGATCTCGATATAGTCCGATACATTTCGCAATTCCTGATGAAGTGAAACCTTCTCCGAAGCGTCATCAATCCCGTATTCCAATAATGAAATGAGAGACCCGATCACCACATCAACTTTCTCTATCTGTCCGAGGCGTATAACATTGCTGATCGAACCAAGCGTGTTATACAGAAAATGAGGATTTATTTGAGACTGCAGCACTTGGATTTCCAGCTTTCGCTCAAGTTCATTATGAAGCTCCGCTCGCCGAATCAGTTCCACAATTTGCTGCAGCATACGATCGAAGGCTCGGGAAAGATCACCAAACTCATCGTTTCGGTTAATTGTTATAGTCGTTGTGAGGAAGCCTTGCTCCACCCGCTTCATTTTTGTTTTGAGCGCATAGAGTGGGTTCCTTATATATTTGGCAATAAAAAAAGAAATGAACAAACTTAAGAGAAGACCTGCAGCTAGAAGCTCGAAATAATAGGTTTCTAATCTGGACAAAGCAGCTTTCATGCGTGATTCATCGTTGATCGAGATGATGGTCCAGTTGAATTTCTCCATCGGTTTTTTCAGAAGGGTGACCGGAATGCCATCCTTGGTATGCAGTTGAAAGCTTGTTTCTGTCGTATCTAGAATTTGTTCCGCTGACGTTTCCCCGATTGAAAACGTATGATCTTGATTATTCAGTGGTCCTTTATTTTCAGAAAATCCGGCAATGATTTGACCCGATGCGGTGATCAGAGCCAGATTCATTTGTTCTTGTTTATTAATCTTGAACAAGGTTTCTTCAATAGCATTTAGATCCAAATCTACTGCAATGGCCATAGGAAACGGAGCGCCGTTCAGATATCGAACCATCGTAACTGTCCAGCCGGAATACTTAGATTTGTAAGGATCACTGACAAATGTAGTCCTTCTGTTCTTGTCAGCCGCATCAAACAAAGGTTCTCTCTCCGATAAAGGTTCATCGAATATTCGGGTAGGTGTACTTCCGCCTAGAATGGATAAATCGCTTTTGATCAAATAAATATTACTGACGTAATTACTGTTGAGTTCATAGAGCTCTCTTAATTGCTTTTTAATCACTTCCGGATTGTCGATGTTGGCCTTTACCGATGTTTCGACCGAGAATAGGATCGTCTGGAATGAAGAAAAATTAACCGTGAAATACTGATCAACCTTGTCAAGTATTTGGTTGGTGTAAAAAATATCATTGGTTCTTATTTCCTTTTGGACATAACGATAAGACAATTGGCTGATCAAGACGATGCAGCTTAACACAAACGCAAACACGATAAAAAATAATTTTAAAGGCAAGCTGATTCTTCTTCGCATCCATCATCTTCCTTTTAATTCCGTATTAAACTAAGAATAGCATATGACAATAAAGAGAGAGGCTATAATAGCCACTCTCTTCGCTTATTTTACTTGATGATGCCTGCTTCTTTAAATTGCTTGATGGCTGTTTCCTTATAGGTCTGCATGTCAAACTTCGTATCCAACGTTTGGAGGAAATTGTCCCAGTTGGAAAGTGGTTCTTTGCCCGTCATAAATTTGACTAAGCTTTCATTAATGTAACGTGTGCGATCAGCTGCCAAGGTATCGCTGGGGTCTGCGGTCAATAAATTTCCGGGCAACGTTGGCCCCACATATTGCTGATTATTCGTGAAAGCTTCTGTTGTCTTCGGATTCTGGAAGCTGAAGTACTCCGCATCATCACCACGGCGCGGCATTCTATAATGATCGACCCATAGATACTTTTCCTTCATTTCCTTCGATAATTCGGAGGTTTTATTTTTGATCTTGCCGTCTACCACATCCCAATGAATCCCTTTAATTCCGTATGCAAAATACGGATAGGCTTCTTTGTCCGTAAAGAGATAATTCAGCATGGACAAAATCCGAATGATTTTGTCCTTATCCGCTTTCGCGGATATGGCCCATGAATTGCCTTGGAACGATTTTCGCTCTACAATTTGATCACCGTAAGGACCTTTCATTGGAGGAATGACGATCCATTCCGGCACCTCTCCACTGATTTCTTTCATTTTCTGTTGATAATCCGGTTCCAGCCTACGGGCATCTCTTATCATGAAGCCAACTTTACCCTTAAACAACTTTTGGTCCAACAAATCAGGCGTATTCATCGTCACCCAGTCGGGGTCTACCACATTGGCTTCCATCATTTTATGAATGTAAGCAAGTGCTTCTTTCATTTTGGGATCGATAAATAGGAATATCGGTTGATTATCTTTCACTTCAATAGCTGAGGGAGGATTGACGCCGAACATCCACATCAAGCTATCGAAACCGTAGGTTTGCAGATTACCTTCTTTATTCATACCGCCGATGAATCCGTACGTATCGTTCTTGCCATTACCGTCCGGGTCTTTTTCTGTAAAGGCTTTCATAACTTCGAACAGCTCATCAGGTGTCGTTGGCACTTTCATATTCAGCTTTGTCAGCCAATCATTGCGGATGAAGAAGCTTCGACTCATACCGTTTACATTATCATAACCTGGGACTCCAATCGTTTTTCCTTGGTAGGACATCGCCTCCCAGGAATCACTACTAAAACGCTTCTGCAATTCAGGGAATTGAGCAAGATATGGTGTCAAATCCGCAAGTACGCCTTGGTCATAATATTGCGCGAGATCAGCCCGACTCTTCAAGAAGATCAAATCCGGAATATCCCCGCCTGCAATGAGCGTATTCAGTTTGGTTGTTGATTGCCCAGCTTGAGGAATCATCATATCCAAGTCGATGTCCAATTCTTTTTCTAACATTTGGCGTTGAATATCTTCTTCACGTGGCGGTATCGGAGCGGCAGCATTGAAAGTACCTTGGTTAAACATCGTGATTTTCATTTTGTTCGCAGACTTACTAGCCTCGGATTGAGAACTGTTCGAAGCTGTCGGTTTAACTTCTTCTTGGTCCCCACATCCTGCCAATAGCGTTCCCAGCCCAACAATAGCAGTCAGAACAAGTAATGAAATCTTTTTACGTTGCATATTGACCTCTCCTTTAGCTTGTATATATATTATCACGGTGTCCCGTAACAACCTAGATAAGAATTGCCTTTAACCTTTAATTGATCCTAGGAGCACACCCTTCGTAAAATGCTTCTGCATGAAGGGATATACGATCAAAATCGGAACCGTCGTCACGACGACAGCGGCCATTTGCACAGCGAACTGGCTAACCGCACCGGAATTGGCCATCGAATCCGCGCTTTGTGTTGCGACGTTAAGCAGTATGTTGCGCAAGACAACTTGAAGCGGCATTAAGCTCGAATCATTTAAGTACACAATCGCATCGAAATAACTGTTCCAATGGCCCACGGCGTAAAATAAGGAAATGGTGGCAAGGACAGGCATGGAAAGGGGTAAAATGATCCTCCACAGCGACTGAAGTTCACTTGCACCGTCGACTCTCGATGATTCCTCGATTTCAGCAGGCAATTGCTCGAAAAAGCCTTTAATGATCACCAGATTAAATGCACTAATCAGATGCGGAATAATCAATACCCAAGGACTATTTAGAAGTCCCATCGAGCGGACTAACAAATAAGTCGGAATTAACCCCCCACTGAACATCATGGTAAACACAATGAATATTAGAAACGGACTGCGTCCCGGCAAATATTTTTTGGATAACGGGTACGCCGCGAGTACCGTAAAAAGCACATTTAACGCCGTACCTACAATCGTCCGAAACAACGTAATTTTATACGCCTGCCCTATCCCATGAGAAATGAATACTTCTTTATAGGCTGCAAAGGTAAAGGTTTCCGGTAGAATAACAATCCCTCTTCTTAACACTTCTGATTCTGGTGTTACCGAAACAGCAACCACATATAAAAAGGGAAGTAAGCAAAGCAGTGATAGTAGAATAAGAATCGTATAAACGGCTGCTTGCCATACCTTTTCCCCGATCGTCAACTTAATCATAGCTCATACCACCTCACCAAATTTGCCCATCGAATTTTTTGGCGATCTTATTCGCTGCCAACACTAAAATAAATCCGATGACAGCTTTAAACAATCCTACTGCAGTAGCCAAGCCAATCTTAAGACGCTCCAGCCCTTCACGGTATACCCATGTGTCGATAATATCGATCTTCTCCTGGTTAAAACTGTTGGCAAACATGAATATTTGGTCAAAACCAGCGTCCAAGATGTGGCTCAATTTAAGAATCAGCATCAGAATGATGACGCCTCGAATGCCGGGTAATGTGACATGCCATAGCTGTCTCCATTTGGAAGCGCCATCCATTCTAGCCGCTTCATATAAGCTTGGATCAATACCCGCTAATGCAGCAAGGTACAGTATCGCACCCCAACCAATGTCCTTCCATATTTCAGATGAGATGACCAGCAGTCTTCCCCAAGCAGGTTCCGTTAGGAAGGAGATGGGTTGAACACCACTTTCCTTCAGAATCATATTAAAAAGGCCATCTCCTGGGGCTAATAATGCCACCATCAGTCCATAAACGATGACCCATGACAGAAAATGGGGCAAATACGTGATCGTTTGTACGATTTTCTTGAACCATTGGGTATAAACTTCATTGAGAAGCAAAGCGAGTACGATGGGTGCGGAGAAACCGAACAATAGCTTATACAGCGATATAATAATCGTATTTCTCATGATGTCCCAGAAATAAACGCCGTTAATAAAATCCGTAAAATTTTTCAACCCCACCCATGGGCTATCCCATAGTCCCAACGCCAGGTTATAGTTTTTAAAAGCAATGATGATTCCCGCCATCGGAATGTATTTGAATATGGCAAAGTAAAGTAATGCCGGGAACAATAGAATATACATCACTTTATACTTTTGTATCGTTCTTATCCATGAATTCCGCTTTTTGGAGCGGGGAATGGCGTCCGCTGCCAATCTCGCTTGCATATCCTCACCTCGTCTCTATTTATAGTTGTATAATAGCACCCCCCTATTGGATAAATTTCTGTAATTTCAAGAATTTCTTATAAGATATTAAGTAAGTACAGCCTTGTATAATTCCAATACAATAGGCATGAAAAATCGGACAGAGTGAGCGCAACCGTTTCTAGGTGCCGAGGTAAGACAGAAAATTGGGACTGTGTGCAGCGAATAAGATGATCGTTTTCCAGTTAATGACATGATCTGTATCGTCATATATAATAGATTGATAGTCAAAATGAATGGAGGAGGAATATCCTTGGACTCTACCTTACAAATGTTAAAAGCCCTAACCGACGCCAACGGCGTACCAGGACACGAAGACGAAGTGCGCGACGTTATGCGGGAGCACATTGCCCCTTACGCTGATGAAGTGACGGTTGATCATCTCGGCAGCTTGATCGCCAAAAAAACGGGCACGGCCCCGGACGGCCCTAAAATTATGGTAGCCGGACATTTGGATGAAATCGGTTTCATGGTGACGCGGATCGATGACAAAGGCTTCCTATACTTTCAAGCGCTCGGCGGCTGGTGGGAGCAAGTGATGCAAGCGCAGCGGGTGACCGTCATGACGCGCAAGGGGAACATTCCCGGCGTGATCGGCTCGAAACCGCCGCATATTTTATCGCCGGAAGCCCGCAAAAATCCCGTTGACAAAAAAGAGATGTTCATCGATATCGGCGCGGAAAGCAAAGAGCAAGCTACGGAGTTCGGCGTTCGCCCGGGTGACTCCATCGTACCGGTTTGCGAATTTACCGTGATGAAAAATGAAAAACTGCTGATGGCCAAAGCATGGGATAACCGCATCGGCTGTGCCATCGCGATCGATGTGCTGAAGCAATTGAAAGACGCTGAGCATCCGAATACCATTTATGGTGTCGGCACTGTTCAAGAGGAAGTCGGCTTACGCGGAGCGAAAACGGCCACAAATATCATTCAACCAGATATCGGTTTCTCGGTTGACGTTGCGACCGCCGGCGATACGCCAGGTGTGAGCGAGAAGGACGCCTTAGGCAAACTGGGCAAAGGGCCGCAAATTCTCATTTTTGACGGATCGATGATCTCGCATCGCCGTCTACGCAACTTCGTTACCGACACAGCGGATGAGCTCGACATTCCTTATCAATTCGACTATACCGCAGGAGGCGGCACCGATGCGGGCGCCATTCACGTGACAGCCGGCGGCGTACCGTCGCTTGCGATTTGTATTCCAACGCGATATATTCACTCGCATGCGGCGATTCTCCACCGCGAAGATTTCGAAAATGCCGTGAAGCTAATCAGCGAAGTAATCAAACGATTGGATAAAAACAAAGTGAAGGAACTTACATTCGGCCAAGGGTAAAAAGCGACTACACGCCGTTTTCCCTAATTGGTGCCACGTACGATCGAAGAATTGAACTATCGTTCTCCTGAGAGGGAGAGTATTTTCATGAATCCAGAGATCGGTCTGGAATTCAGTTCCTAGAGGAAAAGGGGAACGTTTAGTCAGAAAATGAAAAAATTGCAATACTAAAAATAACGAGGTGCGGTGGTCATTCATAGACCAACCGCACCTCGTTTTTACTAAAGCGTGTGTCACGCAGAAGAACGCGAATTAATTTAATTAATTTAATTATTAATTTTGATGGAAAAGGTATATTAACCCTCTCTTACCCGCAACGACTATACCCGCAATTCGAGCATGTCTTGCATCCTTCAACATTAATCAGTGAAGCGGAACCGCAAGATGTACATAAGTCCCGTGATGTGTATGCACTCTCATCATGGCTATGTCCCGCATGTGCATTGGCCTCAGACTCCTCAACCGCAATCGTCGCTGCGATTGGCGCGATATCGGATGATGCCGCCAGCTCATTGCTCTCAATATGCGCTTCGAGCGCTTTGGCTACAGCATCCGCGATGGACTCTACGCGATTAACGCCAAACCCTATCGCACCGGAACCGCCTATACCTTTCAAGTGCTTGATAAGGAGTGCTTCCTTCTGACCATGGTCCCCGTAACGCAAGAACAAGGAACATACACGGCCGAGTGCTTCCGCCATGGCGAAGACATCCGATCCTGCTTTACCCACGTTCAAGAAGATTTCGCTCGGAATTCCTTCATTATCGTTAATCGTAATATAAGCCATACCAAATGGTGTGTTAATCTTGTACGTTGCGCCACGCAATACTTGCGGACGGCTCTTGTACTGCTTGTCGAACACTTGTCTTGTGTTCGCATCGACATTCACAGGAAGCGACTTATCGAGGGTCTGAATTGCACCCTTCTCTTCATTCGTCGCAGCTGCTTCTTCTTGGACCACAGCTTCTTTCTTCTCTTCCTTCTTCTCTGTCTGAAGGACCTGCACATCGCGGCTGCCGTCGCGGTAGATGGTTACCCCTTTGCAACCAAGATCAAAGGCAAGTTCATAAAGACGCTTCGTATCTTCAACCGTGAAGTCCGAAGGACAGTTCGCCGTCTTCGAGATCGAGCTGTCCACCCAACGCTGAATCGCAGCTTGGGAACGAATATGATCTTCGGCTGACAAGCTCATTGCCGTTACGAAATATGTTGGCAACTCTTCACCTGGATGCGTATCGATCCATTCTTGTGCAATCGGAACGAACTGCTCGTCGAAGCCTAGACGGCTCTGACGGTAGAATTTGAACGCAAAGTAAGGCTCAATCCCCGTCGATGTCCCTACCATGGTACCTGTACTTCCTGTCGGCGCTTGCGTAATCACCGTCACGTTACGCATGCCGTGCTTCTCAATCGCCGCACCTACTTCTGGATACACGTCGACGATATTTTTCATAAATCCGCTCTGCATGAACGGTTCAAGCTCAAATGCCTTGAAGGAACCTTTCTCGCCTGCAATCTCCGCTGATGCGAGGTAAGATTCTTTGGCGATAAAGCCATATAATTTATCCAAGAATTCTAACGATTCTGGACTTCCATAACGAATTTGGAGCTTGATCATCAGCTCTGCGAGTCCCATCGTTCCGAGACCTACGCGGCGTTCCTTCTGCTGATTCTCTTTATTTTCTTCGAAATGATACGGCGTCTTATCAATGACATTATCCAAGAAACGTACCGAATAACGCGTTACTCGGCCTAGCTCTGCCCAATCGACATCATGATTCGCTTCATCATAGAATTTCGAGAGATTCATAGCGGACAAGTTACATACGCCCCAACCTGGAAGACCTTGCTCACCGCATGGATTCGTGCAAATGATCGGGTTGAAATACCAGCTGTTCGACATCTGATTGTAATATTCCATGAAAACGACGCCAGGTTCAGCCGATTTCCAAGCGGATTCCATAATCGTATGCCATACGTCGCGAGCACGTACAGTATTGTAGTGGATGACATTCTTGCCTAGCTTCTTCCACTTGTCCATATCTCCGTCCCAGATTTCGTCGTACTCTGGATCCGAAGTATCAGGGAATACAAGATCCCACGTTAGATCTTTCTTCACGGCTTCCATGAAGCCGTTGCTCACACAGACTGACAAATTCGCATTCGTCACTTGACCCATCGTCTGCTTAACAGTAATGAAATCCATGAGGTCCGGATGCCAGTCATTGATCATCAGCATCAGCGCGCCGCGACGGCTACCTCCTTGCTCGATCAAACCTGTCGTGTAGCTGAACAATCCGCCCCACGATACCGCACCGCTCGACGATCCATTCACACCGCGAACAATCGCTCGACGCGGACGTAGCGAGGATAAGTTAATGCCGACACCGCCGCCGCGTGCCATAATCTCGGTCATTTCGGACAATGTCGCCATTATTCCGCCACGGCTGTCTTTCGGTGAAGGAATAACGTAGCAGTTGAACAACGTCAACTCTTCACTTGCACCTGCACCGGCAGCAATCCGTCCACCCGGCACCAATTTCCAATCATCTAATATATATCTGAAGTTTTCCGTCCATTGTTTTTGTAATTCTGGAGTTTTCTCCACCGATGCCATTGCCGCTGCCAGACGATCCCACATTTCCTCAGGCGTCTTCTCAACCGTTAGAGTCAGCTTCTCAACCGTCGATTCGACCACTTCACCGCTGCGTGTTCTCACGGTAACAGAACGGCCTTCGCGCTTGATGACTTCCCCTACTTCTTTAGCTGGAAATTTCGGATCATCCTTGGTCAATACGAGCACGATATCTCCGACCTTCGTCTCGTTCGTGTCTGCATTTTTCCATGCATAACGATCCAAAAATATTTTCTCACTTAATCCTTCCAACCGCTGCTTATGCGTCGTATTCAACAAAAACAACCTCCTCTAGCATATTAACAACCAATAAACCTATGATTTCCCGCACAAAAACGCATATTTATTGTATGTAAAGTTTACAATATATTGTGTGCGTTTATCATTATACTATACCACATATTGTACTTTCTAATGGTGTGATGTGGAATTAATGCCAAGAATCCGCAGCATGTCCCATCTAGCTTCTTTTTTCTCTATCACACGCTTTATTTCTAGACTTGCAATTCTAAATCCTTCTACTTGGAGAATATTGCAAGCGAGTTATGAACCCGCCCTTTTTCGTCCATACTAACCAGAACAGTTCACTATTTTTTTATCATTATCCGCACATCATCAAGAAGGAGCTAATCCATCATGTCCATAAATTCTGCAACGACTTCACGTTCCAAACAACCCTCCGCTCCGATTGATTTCGATCGTACGTGGTTCTCGGAATTAGAAGAACGCACAGCGAAGAACGGCCCCTGGGATGACTTTACGTTGTTCGCTCTTAACTATGAAGCGGAACAATCTCAGGTCGTCTCCACCTTCGATGAGCTTCAGTGCCTCACGCAATTGAACAACCTGAGTCCTCTACCGCACCAGATTGAGACAGCTACGAAGGTCTTACACGAAATGCGCGGACGAGCCATTCTCGCAGATGAGGTGGGACTCGGCAAGACGATTGAGGCGGGGCTCATTCTCAAAGAATATCTCGTTCGCGGCCTAGCACGCAAAGTGCTCATTCTCGTGCCTGCGTCTCTCGTCCTGCAATGGGTTCGCGAGCTGAACCAGAAATTCGGCATCGCTGCCGTTGCACAGAAAAAAGAATATACGTGGCACTATGATGTTGTCGTCGCCTCAATGGATACAGCCAAACGCGATCCGCACAAAGACCTGCTCCTGCAGAACGAATACGACATGCTGATTATTGATGAAGCCCATAAATTGAAGAACAAGAAAACAACCAACTACCAGTTCATTACCCAACTGCGCAAAAAATATTGCCTGCTCCTGACGGCCACGCCCATTCAGAATGATCTTAGCGAGCTCTATAATCTCATAACGCTATTGAAGCCTGGTCAACTGGGCGGTGTCAGTGATTTTGCTGCAAATTTCATTGTCGATAAGCGACTGCCGAAGAATGAAGATCAGCTGCAGAGCGAGCTCTCCAAAGTGATGATTCGCAATCGTCGCAGCGACGGGAATATCGGATTCACCAAACGATTCGTCAAAAATGTGCCGCTGACGCTCTCCGATGAAGAAATGGCATTGTACAACGGGGTTACGGCCTTCGTCAAAGATCGCTATAACGAGCTGAACGGCGATATGAGCAGCATGCTCTCCCTCGTAACTCTGCAGCGTGAAGTATGCAGCAGCCGCGATGCGG
Source organism: Paenibacillus terrigena DSM 21567 (assembly GCF_000374845.1). Classification (GTDB taxonomy): domain Bacteria; phylum Bacillota; class Bacilli; order Paenibacillales; family Paenibacillaceae; genus Paenibacillus_K; species Paenibacillus_K terrigena. Next base: position 26,368 of record NZ_KB895414.1, read on the forward strand.
TATTCCTAACCTTGATCAATCTATCGAAGAAAATGCCGGAAGATTCTCCTATCCATGCGAAGATCTGGGAACTCGTAAATATGATTCGACAGATCAAGGCGAATACCAAGGCCGAGAAAGCGCTCGAATTGATTGAGGAAATGAACGACAAAGTGATTATTTTCACCGAATACCGGCAAACCCAGGATTATCTCCTGAACTTCTTCCGCAGCAAAAATATGGTGGCTGTCCCCTATCGCGGCGGGATGAACCGCGGGAAGAAGGACTGGATGATGGATTTATTCCGCAACCGTGCGCAAGTGATGATTGCAACGGAAGCTGGCGGCGAAGGAATTAACCTACAATTCTGCCATAACATGATCAATTTTGATCTCCCTTGGAACCCGATGCGCGTGGAACAACGGATTGGCCGTGTTCACCGTCTAGGACAAATGAATGATGTCAAAATCTATAACCTGTCCACCTCTGGAACGATCGAAGAACATATTATCAACCTGCTCCACGAAAAAATCAATTTGTTTGAATTGGTCATTGGTCAGCTGGATGTCATCCTCGAACGGATGGAGAAGCAGGACTCTCTCGAGAAAAGGCTCTATAAGATGATGTTAGAGTCGAAATCAGATGAGGATATTCGCGCGAACGTAGAGTCGATCGGCAAATCATTTCAAGACATTGCTAAAACGGTTGCCGATAATGAGCCTTACATTCAGGATGCACCCCAAGAGGAGGCACAATAATGGTGATGAGCGCCAAGCAAGTCCAGCAATTTGTTCTTCGCTATTTGGATGCGACGAACTGCCATTTGATCGAGAAATCTCCGGGACATGTCATCGTCAAGTTATCGCCTCAGGCGGACCGTGAGCTTACCAATCGCCCTTATTACTGGGGGTTCGTCGATCGAACAGGGACAGAACCGGAGACGATGAAATTTTGTTTTATTTTCGATAAAGACAAAATGCCTCCGCTACCGCCAGATCCTCCTCCAGGACCTGGATATATCGCCCATCGATTACTGAAGGAAGAAGTCACCTACGGCAGTCGGCGATTGGATCAATTCTTTCAAGCGGCGAAGGCGGGGGGTTCTTATGTTAATCTATTTGAACTGCCCAATGCAGAGCAGAAATCGTCGAACTTCTCAACGCCCTATGAGCAATGGCTTGGCGTGAATATGAAGATTGAATTTGCCTGCGATATGAAGCGAGAAGAGATCCATGCGCTAGGCATATCTATGGTTACGGGAGACATTATCGAGCAGTTCTGCGACAACATGTTGACTCGCAAAATGTCACCGCGGCTCCCAGCTAATGTTCATGTACTGCGAAGTGCCCTAACCTTAACCAAAGCGAGAAATCAACTCGAAAGTTATATCGAGAAAAAAATCAGAACCTATGATGATGAATGGGCGGTCGAAGCAAAAATCCGATTCGATGACGAAATCGCGCGGATTGACAGCTACTATGAAGGGCTGCTCAAGACGGAAGATGATGAAATAAAGAAATCTGTAGAAGAACAATATGCGAATCGCAAACAAGAACTGACATGGCAATACGAACCGCGTATCCGAATATCCGTCATGAATTGCGGATTCTTTCATTTGAGGTCGGTGGCAAAGCAATAACAGACGAATCTCGCTAAAACATCGCAAAAATAGAACGCGTACAGACACGGCATCGCCGACACGTTCTAACACCCTTTTTCAGGCTTGTCCGCTACAATAAGGAACATAAGATCATAAAAATGATGCAAGTAGGTGATGCGCTTATGCAACCATCGCGATTCATTCGCATACTCTTGTCAACTTGTGCTATTGCTATACTGCTATATAGCGCGATATTTACGACTATTTCGCCAGTTATCGCTGCTTCCGCTTCAGAATTGACACAATCAGCTGAAACAGACACAATAACATCCCCTGCCATCGATCAACAAATGATCATTCAGCACGTTGAAGGCTGGATTCAAGATTTATCCCAGCATGCACCTTTCACCGTCTGGAAAGGAGCGGAATATGAGATCTCTCCTCTCGGACCTGGCCTGCACAGTTGGCTCGTGCAATTGACGAAGAAGGAGAAAGAACTCGGTTATCTGATCGTCAGCGCAACGGAGACGCAGCAGCTAACATTGTCCGAATACGGCGTTGGTCCTAGCCCGCTCTTCAGCACGAATACGCTGTACCTCTCTTTGGTGCAGCACGGCATTATTCCTTCATCGATCAAACGCAATCAGCTTTTTACAACGGATACCTTGCATATCAAACGTTATTATCTCCACCCCATGCTTGCCGTATGGCGCGTCGAACCACAGGATCAGCCTGCTGCTTATTACAATGCCAAGACAGGAGAGCAGCTCTTAATCACGGACCAAGAATGGGACCAGCAGAAGAAGACATTTACGCAAGGATCACCGCTCGAAGCTGGAATGCAAGAAGTGATCATGCCTAACAAGAGCGCTCAGCCGATACCCACCTTCGACCCGTTCGAACGGATCAATTGGTTAACCCATGCGCCCTTAGAAATTAAAACGGCTGCTCATTTGTCCACAAAGCTGGATCAGAAGGCGAAAATCACGTATGTGTCGAACTGGTACCAAGATTCCTACATGATCCCACTGGCTGTCTCTGGTTATCAGACCTGGCGAAACGTTACCTATATTATGGTTCATGATGAAGGAGCGAGATGGATTCCTTTCCAATCTCTTGCCGCCTTCGGGAAATTCTATAAGTGATGGATGAGAAGAGTCCCTTCATTGGGGCTCTTTCGTTTACTTGGCAGCCATCATGACCGATAGCCGCATCGCATCCCGCTTCCATCGACCTAACCATGCCGTACCTGCGTCTTCAATCGCCTGCTGCAAGTCATGCAAGGTCTTGTAAGCCAGCTTCCATTGCACCGACGTAATTACAGCCTGTTCCTTTGCTTCCTCCAGTTCCTCTACATCCAGTACAAATCGTTCACCAGAAGGCAGTATCACAAGATCTAAGAACAAATCATCAAAATAAGGCACCCCGTCAGCCGTTACCCCGCTTCCCGCAAGAATGTCTACATAATGATGGACGAGCGCGCCTTGCGGATCAATGACCGTCGTTACTGCATAGTTCGCGTTGCTCGGAAAATATTGAAGCCACACATATTGATCGTCTACAAGCAAATACCTGTGATGTACTGCTGGCTGATACCATATCGGGTCTTGAACATCATCAAATTGAACTTGTGTGACATATCCTTTAAAATCCTCTTCCTCCACAAACATCTGACGGTAAGTCACCTGAAGATCTCGGTTCCAATCCGATAAATCCGCAATTTTGCGTTTCATTTTCACAATTCTTCCCCCCTCACCTCATTTCATTATACAAAAAAAGAAGCGCCTGCCTTCAACCTTTCGATGAAGGAGGTGCTTCTTCGTGTACGCGACTTACCTTATATATCCCTTGAGCCCATTTCAGAATACTATACGGGACGTATCCGAACCATCGCAATACCCATGGCTCACGCGTTTGTCGATTTTGCTTACGGACATCTTTAGGGGTCTCCATATAGACAACAACACGTTCCGTAATATACTTGACGAGCTCTTCGCCTTTTTTGGCCATTGTACATAACCTCCTCGCTTGATTCCTTACTCTTAGCATGCTCCATTGGTACAAAAAATAAACTTAGCGCATCATTTCTTTCATTTTGCGCATCCTATTCAGGAAGCTTTTTCAAGGAGGATTTAATGCAGCATGAAACAAATGAGAACATTCCATCGCCTTCTTCTTACAAGTATCCTTATCTTTATTAGCTGTCATACCTGGAGTTCATCAGTCGCTGCGGAACCTGCATCGATGAACGAAGTATTCACCCATCCCGTCATTGTGATTGACGTTGGTCACGGCGGAATTGATGGCGGAACAAGTCATGAGAATATTCTTGAGAAGAACATTAATCTAGAAATCGGAACACGCTTGTATTTAATACTTCAGAAGCATGGTATTCATGCCGTTCTGAATCGCACAGGCGACTATGCACTTAGTGAAGATAACCATTGGTTGAACAATAAATCCAGACATCGCAGAGACCTTGCACAACGCAGACAATTGACGGAAGAAATTCCAACCGAAATGCTCGTCAGTCTACACGTCAATTGGAACAAAAATCGCAGCCGTCGTGGGCCCGTTGTCCTGTATAAAGAAGAAGGCCGTAGTATCATGCTCGCGAACATTATTCAAAATGCGCTTAACAAACACTACGGCACCCATATGGAAATGCAAAGTGGTAAACCCTTCTATTTGCTGCGTCGAGTAAACCAACCTGCTGTGATTATTGAGACCGGATTTATCAGCAACAGCGAGGATCGCCGCATGTTATGCGACCCGAAGGAACAGACCGCAATCGCAAGCACCATTGCAGGTGCATTACAATACTACTTATCGCTCTTGTGAGCTTTGGCGAATTCAGCCACTCTTACGAACTGGAACATCGACTTCATCTTCGGCAGTGAACCGGCAAGGATCGATGCCGTCGTCACACCGCCCGTACCGACATGGCCAATGACAATGCATTGGTCATGATTCTGCATGAACGCCTCGACTTTACGAACCTGACCTGAGATATGCTTCACTGTAATGCTATCATCCAGGAACATCTGGTTCTCAGCAATCGGGACACCCAGTTCTCTGGCAATTCGTGGCGCAACCGTATGATAATTGGTATGACTGTCGAGGAAGAACAACCCCCGTTCCTTGCAGACTTGCAGCACAACGCGCATAACGCGCTCGTCTCCAGTGACTTTGGAGCCCATATGATTATTCATTCCGATGGCATGTGGGACTTCTTGAATGGCCGCTTCCAACCGTTTACGGATCTCTTGATCCGACATAGATGTCATGATCGCCCCTGGCCCCAGCCAACTGGCCCTTCCAGATTTTGGCTCCATCGGCATATGAACAATGACATCATGCCCCAATTTATACGCCATCTCTGCATCTTGCTTGGTCGTTGGCAAGAACGGCATGACTGCTACCGTGAAAGAGATCGGCAGCTTGAGCATTTGCTCTGTTCCTTTCATATTGTTCCCGAAGTCGTCAATGACAAGTGCAATTTTCTTCTGCTGCAGCGCTTGACTTACGGGATCGGGATTTCTTGTAGCGGTTGCCACTTGGGGAACACCTTGCATTAAGCCCATGGCAATCACCATCAAGCAGGCAAACAGACGCGTTTTATATCCTCTACATTTCATAATGCTCCCTCCAATTTCAAAACTGAATACCTTCATTTTTTGATGGAACCGTCCAAAGTATGCAGGGCAAACAAGCTTCTCCAATACTTGGCTTAAGAACAGCAAAAACACTCCAGCCATTTCCGGAGTGTTCGGTAAAGTGGTGCAACTTGATTAGATTGTCTGTTTGGATATCGCCCCAAAATAGTCTAACACGACCTCACGGAATTCCAGAGCAGCCCGCGATATGTATCGGCTTTTATGCCATATTAATGCGATCTCTCGCACCAACTCGTGATCTTCAACTTGGAGATATGTGACATGTTCCCGTGAATTCCTTGCCGTGCTTGGCATGAAAGCTATGCCAATTTCTGCTTCTACAAGCGTACTTAGCCTTGCAGGTTCATCTCCCTCATACACATATCTAGGTACAAACCCCACCGATTTGCATACAGCATCCACTAAATCGCGAGTACCATAGCCTCTCTTTACACCGACAAAACACTCATCCCTTAGTTCAATCAAGGATATGCTGCTTCGGTCTGCCAGCCGATGCCCCTTGGGAACAGCTACAAGGATGGGGTCATTGAACACGATTTGACATTCAATGTCATCCCCTTGTATAGGAGGTGAGGACAAGCAGAAATCGACCTCTCCTCGATGAAGAAGCGTAACCATTTCCTGCGTGGTCAGCATTTGCACATGAAATTGGATATGGGGCCGCTTTTTCCGAAACTCTCGAAGGATATTGGGTAACGTGCTTGCGGCGGTCACCGCCAATTCGAGTGTACCATGTTCCGGGCTGGATAAATTTCTAATCTCCTGCTTCCCCTGTTCCAATTCAAACAATGCCCTTTCTGCACGGCGAAGGAAGCTGCTTCCGAACTCATTCAGTCGCAGCTTCCTCCCTATTCGATCGAATAGAGGTACCCCTAAATCCTCCTCCAAACGTTGAATCGTTTTGCTTAGTGATGATTGCGTAACGTGCAAACTTCGTGCTGCTTCGGTCACATGTTCCACTCGAGCGACCTCGATAAAATATTGCAGTTGAAGAAGCTCCATTTCGCACCCTCCATTCATTCCTTTGAATCAATGAAATCATAACATAGAATGCATTGGAATAAATAACCGATTTCAAGTACGATGACATCAATACACTGGAGGGGGCCAAAAATGAATGTTCACAGCAGGTGGTTGATGATTTCCGTTGGCCTTGGGATACTGTTGAACCCTTTAAATTCTTCAATGGTTTCAGTTGCTATTCCAAGGCTGCAAAATGTGTTCCAACTTGACTTTACCGTTGTTTCCTGGATTATTTTTTCTTTCTACATTGCGAGTAGCATCGCTCAACCTGTCATGGGAAAGGCCAGCGATTTATTCGGTCGCAGGAGGATATTTCTTACCGGGCTTGTTGTAGCCTTCGTTGCATCATTATTAGCTCCACTATCACCAAACTTTGGGTGGCTCATCGTGTTCCGCGTTGTGCAATCCATCGGAACAAGCATGATGGTTGCCGTTGGCATGGCCATTGTGCGAATTCATATTATGGAGAACCAAGCGACTGCACTATCGGTTTTGTCCATATTCCTATCTGGAGCGGCAGCCATTGGACCCTTTATTGGCGGGGTCATCATTCACTGGTGGGGCTGGCCTGCTATTTTCTTTGTCAATATTCCGTTCGTGGTGGTGAGCTTTCTATTAGCTTGGAGGAATATTCCTAAAGATGAACCATCCACATCCGTTGCACAGGGCATGTCCTTTCGTAAATGGGTGGATTTGATAGATGCATCAGGGATCCTGCTATTCACAGTGGGTCTGGTTGTCCTGCTCGCTTCATTACTGTCAGCAAAATCATCTGGGCATGTCTCAGTTGGGCATGTCATTGTCGGGTTGATAGGCCTCGTGGTGCTTGTGGCTTTCGTACGACATGAGTTAAAAGCGAAGTCACCCTTTATTCCTTTGCGCACATTCGCCAAATATCCTGCGATGACTTGGGTCAATGTCGAATTCATGCTCGTTAACGTACTTTTTTATTCGCTCTTTTTCGGGCTTCCGTCCTACTTGCAAATGGTACGTCATGTCAGCGAGTTCCATACAGGGATTCTCATGCTAAGCTTAGGCTTGTGCTCACTCATCACGTCTCCAATAGCAGGCCGATGGATCGATAAATCAGGACCCAGGCCAGCATTGCTCATGTCTGGAATACTGATGACATTCGGGTCAGTGTGGATCGTGACCTTGAATCAAACTTCGCCGGTTATCAGTGTATGTCTGGCGTTAGCTGCATTCGGTATTAGCAACGGGTTGAACAATGTCGGTATGCAAGCGGCCTTATTTCAAAGTTCTCCAAAAGAAATGATCGGTGTAGCATCCGGAATATTTAATACATCAAGATACCTGGGAACCATTCTCTCTTCATTGTTGATAGGCATCGTAATGGGAGGCAACTTCAGCTTCGAAGGATTTCGGGTGCTTGGGATGATCCTCACGGGCATTGCATTGTCCTTGGTATTCATGAGTAGGCGTCGCCGGGAATCAGGGCAGTTGGGAGAGTCGTAACAGCTCGAAGAATTTTTGTCGGCCCAAGAGATAAGCAATACGCTTCAAATCTCGACAATAAAAAACGGGTCTTTAAATTACTCATTCGTAATTTAAAGACCCGTTTAATTGATTTAGATGATGCGGTCAAGAGGACTCGAACCTCCACGATATTGCTACCACACGGACCTGAACCGTGCGCGTCTGCCAATTCCGCCATGACCGCATATATGATGTAGTATTTCGCGATTTCACACCGCGTAATATTCGAAGTTCCGCGTAAGACTTTTTCGGACGGCTGACGAAAGGCTAACGATAGGTTATCGTCAATCTTTTCCGTCGACCGCGCTTTATTTTAGCCGTGCGCGCCTCCAACTACGTGAGATTTATAATACCACGCCAATTTATGGACGTCAATATGTTGCAAATTTCTTTAATCAGCGTTATTACAAGAATGTACGTTCATTTTTTAGGAGGTATCTACATGCGATCTGATCCGTATGTCGACGTAATTCAATGCGGCATGCAGCGGGCGACAACTGTGCTGGCGGAGGTTCGGCGTTCGGCGAGATTTGTGCAATCGCGGAATCAAAGTTTACGATGTAGTGCGTACGGCAATAGGGATTGAAGCGAAGTATCAATTTCGCGGCTATCACGGTAACTTTTCGATGCTATGGTCGCTAGTGCAGGCGGACGTTTCGGTGCGGATGTGTGCGTACATGGGGCTGGATATATCGGAGTTCGTACGTCATGATTTAGAGGAACATGAGCGGGAGATTATACATTGAAATAAGAAAATGCGCCCTCTATCGGTATTGACGCTTGAAGCGTCGTTAATGCAATAGAGGCGCTGTGATGTACAATAAACCACCGAAAAATAAACGATAAATACTACTACTTTGAACTATTTAGCCAACGATTCTTTAAGCTCTAGTTTACTTTGCTTAATGATATTCTCATATGCCTCATCGACTGTTTTTTTACCATCAATCGCATTTTGTGCTTCAGTGTTAATACTCACATAATGTTCCCTACCAAAACCTACTCCCTTTTTAAGAGACGACTTTATAGGTTTTAATTTATAAAACGCACTTACGTCTATACCAAGACCACTTTCTGTCATCAAACCAGGTCTTGATAAAATGTCACTACTCAATGTTCTGGATTGTAACTTCGCTACTTCTTCACTGTTAATATAGCTTATGAATTTCCACGCTTCACTTAAATGAATAGTATTCTTAGTTATACTAAATATATGATCTACGGATACTCGGTCTGAATATTCGTTATTATTAGGATTAATAGGATAAGTCACTATCCCCCACTGGAATGGTTTGAAATTTTTATTAAACTCTTTTTCACTTTTCATTGTCTTTATATATTGAGAAGAATTTAATTGCATAGCTACACGACCTTGTATGAATAAATCCTCTGGTTGCTCATCAAGTACCCCTGGTTGAACAGCGCCCGCTCTGTACGCCTCAACTGCATTAACAAAAATTTTCTTCCATTCACTCGTCCCTAAAGCTGATTCTTTCTTATCTATTTGTTGCAAACCAGACGTAACCCCAATTGAGTTAAACAATCCATAGAATCCAAATAATGAATTCATCGAGAAGCCATATATTTTATTACCCTTATTATCTGAATTTGGGAACCTTTTTGCTAAATCAAGGATTTCAGTCCATGACATTTTATCCGTAGGTAAAGGTATTTTAAATTCTTCAAATAATTCCCTATTAAAATATAATGCGTCCGTACTGAAATCCGGAGACAATCCATATAACTGACCATCGTTTTGTTTCAAAATTTCTATAACACCGGGGAAATAATTATCAATATCAAAATCATTTTGTTTCATCAATACATCCAAGCTATAAAGGAACCCTTTCTCAATTAGGTGATTATACATCACTAAATTCAAATCTAGTATATCAGGGCTACTCTCTGATAACATTTTCTCGTATTTTTCTGGATTATAAATATCCTCTGGTCTTATCTCTACTGGTTCTAATGTAATGTTAGGATATTTCATCATAAATAAATTTCCGTATTTTTCTAAAAAATAATCGGTGAATACGTTGCTACTTTTAATATCTGTTTTTCTACATCCCCTCCCTTTTCTTTTGTACATCCTAGCATCGTGCTAATTAACACAATAGTCATACAAATCAATAAGGTATTAGATAATTTATTTTTCAATTTTCCACCTCGTATTTTTATTGGAATTTTTACAGATACTCCAAGTTTATTGAACACTTGTCAAACACCAAGTTGTATGTATACATGTCCCCCCCTATTTTGATATTTAGCACTATAATTTTACATTAAAAACACATAATAGTCGCCATAATTTTTCCTTAATAAGTAAATTAATTCAATTATTTATGATAATTTAGTTAATTATAACATTTAGTGCTAATTATTCAAAAATGCGTATTGTTTTATTATGGAAAATATGTAATATTAATCAATGTAATTAAAATACTATTTTATGAGGTGTTTACAATGAAATCTATCCAACGCATTCTAGCAACTTCCGTCCTTTCCCTCTCATTACTAGCCGGAGCCTCTACTCTCTAGCCGCCCCTGCACCAGTTTCTGGAGATTCAGAACAATCTAATGTTGTGCAGCCCCTTAGTCAGAAAAAATGGATTTCTAATTACACGGTTAATTTTTATAACGAGCCGATTGCAAATCCATATTTCTACGCTAAAGACGGTTTTTACGGTAATCTAACACTAGTGAAGCCTATTGATCTTGGTAATGGCGGCTGGCAGGGTGTTTATGAAGGTTGGGTCACAAAAGATATCAATTTAAAAACAGAATAAGTATAAAATAAGAGCGTTTCCATAAGGCCAATCAATCTAGCTGATTGGTCTTTCTTTTAACCTTTCATTATCGTTCCGCGTTTTGTTGCGTTATTCTGTTTTACTTTGTTCCCTTGCTTTGTCCACCGCAGCCTCTGCGAGAATATACGCCACGACCGCACCAACCACGCAAATAATTCCAGTAATCTGCGTCACCGTTTCCGCGCCTGCACCGCCGGCCACCAATACGCTAGTGCCGAGCGCCGCCACCAACGCCCAAAACTTCCGACTCGCCAATTTACGTTTCCAGTCACTTATACCGCCTCTTTCGTCGTAATATTTACCGTCTTCGTCGTCGCATCCCATGCTATATTCATGCCAAGAGCTTCCGCCACCAACCGGATCGGCACTTTCCTAATGCCCGCCTCCACTCCGCCGACTCCGACCTTCTTACCGTTAACGTTTATCCTGACCTCTTCCGTCAATTTGACGTCCTCCTTCTGGTTCAACTTAGCATCTACACTCGTAATAAACGCTTTCCACCCAATCCACCTGCCGCCATCGTACATAAAACGCGGACATATCTTACCGGACCAATCGAAGTGGCGACGTAGTCGATCCGTCCCCCAGCTACGTTCCTTTAGCATCTTGGCGACTAGTTCCGCAGCGTTGTCTAGCGTCTTCGCGTAGTTGCCGCTATTGCAGATTTCGATTCCTATTGATGTTCGGTTTCCGGAATTATTACCGCTACCATCGCCGGCATGCCACGCGTTTTCGTTAAGTGGACATTCGATTGCCTGGCGTTCGTCCACCGCGATGTGGAACGATGCTTGGCGGGGATTTGTCGGATTAGTTAACCAGTCGCGTTCGTTGCGTGCCGTCGAACTCGGATTTCCCGTATTATTAATCGTGATCGTCGTCGCCGTCATTTTGTACGCGGGTCTCCGTTTACAGGCAGTTCCATGAGATATGTGTAAAACAACGTATTCCATACTTCATTCCTCCGTTTATTGTCTTATTTATCGTTGGGCATTCGTTCTTTCAAGCCTCGGATCTCCGAAATGATTACGTCGTATTTTTCGGAGAACTTATCGAGCAACGACTGAAGGCGGCCTTCACGTTCACGTTTCGCTTTCATTACGAGATCAGAAGCCAAACAAAAAGAGCCGCGAACGGCCCTTGCGTTAGAAAATACTTAAGTACGTCCATCTCCAATATCGATTGTCTCCTCCGTTTCTGCCGCGGTTTCGTCGCGCTCAATCTCCGCGTGAGCAAGCGCAATTTGATCGTCAAGTGCACGAAGAATATCCGCTTGTTTACCTTTATGCATGGCGGCTACTGCGGATATAACCGCGGATAGCTCCGGAATTGGATCGATACGTTGACCATGCAACTGCCTACCTGCCCATCTAGCGCAAGCGTTCCGTTATTGACAACGCGATAGATGCGGTTGGGCAAGTCCGAAAACTCTAACGAAATCTCCTTCCGATTGCCGTTAAAAAGCCGCGCCAGCCTCGTTAGAGCTACGTGAAACTGAGCCGGTGATGCTTCGATATACAACGTCAAGTCAATGCGTCGCGGATATCGTATGTTGAGCCGAATGATAGCTCGCCGTCTTGTCCCGCAATCTTCACAGTCGAATCGCTAACTTCCGGTAAAATAGGAAGACGCCGCTCAAAAAGAGCAGCGCCTAACGTTGATACCCAAATTCCGTTAATCTTTACATCGTAGTTCAAGACGCCTTCACCCCCGTAGACCGCAGCCTTGTCGCCACTCGTTCGCGCTCGGAATATTACGTCTCAATGTCCGCACGATCTTTGAGAACGACGTCGCTGACCGACATGTCGATATGGTTCACAATCTGCGAAGCTGGCTGAAACGAAGAAAGGGCACAATCGTTATTCGAGTATAGTGGCCCTTTAATTGCTATAAAAATGCACCCCCTAGAATTACATCGGATTAACCTAAGGGTTTTTCTAATGTTTATTCTAAGGGGTGCACTTCAAAGGTGCTTTAAGCAACTTTTATTTGACCATCAGATGTTTTAACGATCCTTTTTCTGCATTTTGTGCATTTGAAGCTCCCACCGATTAACTTGAAATTATTCCCACATACTGGGCAATCTACCGCTTCTGCTGCTTTCCATCTTTTATTTCCCATAGTAATCCCAATAAGGACTGCTATTGCAGATATAATAAAAATAATAAAAATGATCAATTTAAGCATATGGTTCACCTCTACTTTTTCATCATTTTACCACATAGAGGCGGTGTTTAAGAATATTAATATAACGTCGCCCCTTGAAGAGACGACGTCATCCCTCAATCAAATAGGTCTCCGAATACGTCCAGAACCGATTTTTTCTTCTTATGCTTGTTATTGTAATGTGGTTGATTGTGATTGTGCTGATTATTGTGTGAGTCGTAGCGATGTCGGTCATCATCATAGGAGTCTCTTCTAGCGTGCTTATCATGCTCATCATCATACCATTGATTGAATGCCGGTCTGATCTCACGAACACCGCTCATCAGCTTCTCAAGCTCTCCACGATCAAGCCATACGCCTTTGCATGATGGACAGATGTCAATTAAGATTCCATCCTTCTCCACCTCACGCATCCGCGTATCATGACATACTGGACAATTCATTCATACACTCCCTTTCGGACCCTGTTCACACGCAGGGTTAGATTATATTACGTTGTCCCAATCCCGTGGGTTTCATTTATTCGAATGGATTTATGCGTTCCATCGTAAAAGGCGTAATCGAATAGCTTCGGTCGAGCTTCACAATTCGTTTATTCGGCCGTCTTATCATCACGGTACTGTCATCCCAAGCGACAACTATCCCAATGACATCATTGATTTCAAGCGCATCACGCACCACACGGACCTTCGTTCCATCGAGTCGATATTGATTCAACTGCTCATCTGTTAATACTTCCATCGTATATTCTCCTTCAAAAAAGAGACCGAACAGCAAGCTGTTCAGTCCCTGTAAGTTGATTATTGTTCTACATGCTTCTTCAAATCATTCGTCTCGAACCAGTAATCAAGCACCTTCGACGACATTACCCGATTTCTTACGTATGACACTTGATGCGGCGTGAAATGACTGTTCCATTCATATCCAAGCTCATCGCATAATTTAACAATCGTGAGCAGCTCCGACCAAGCAACATAGCGTTTGTACCAGAAAAATTGAGGGTGTTCAATCATATAGGGATAAAGATCGTCAAATTCGGTATGCTTACAATCCAAGGCACGTTCAAAATGGACTTTCGCGTCATTTAACTTCTTCATGAAAAATGCATCAGAAACCTGTTCATTCCCCATAGTTGGTCGCCTCCCTTCCCATATTCCTTATTATAAGTCAAAACTGACAAGGATGAAAGAGACTCTTTCCCCCGGGAATTGTGAAATTACTCTTGAAAATGGACCTGCCCATCCTCTAGAGACTTAATTCTTACTAGAGCTTCAAGACTTACGCCTTGTTCTCGAATCGAAGACGCGCCATGTTGGAAACATTTCTCGACCACAACACCCATACCTACGAGGGTCGCCCCTGCACGCTCAATGATTTTGATCAAACCGCGTGCCGCATCGCCATTCGCAATAATATCGTCAATGAACAGAATGCGATCATCCGCATGAAGGAATTGACGCGATACCATAATATCCGTTACAATGCCCTTGGTAAAAGAAGGAACACGTTCGCTGTAAGTCTCTGTATCCCCGACAAGTGTCTTCTTCCGACGTGCGAATACAAGCGGAACACCGAGTTCTGCAGCAACGACAAATGCAATGGGAATTCCCGATGATTCTACCGTCATGATCTTCGTCACCTGCTGATCCCGAAACCTTGCAGCAAGCTCCTTACCCATGACTGTGGTAAGCTTCGGATCAATTTGATGGTTGAGAATCGCATCAAGCTTCAGTACTTGATCGGATAAGACAATACCTTCTTCTAAAATTCGCTGTTTCAACGCTTCCATACGTTATACCTCCGAATGCGGATTATGTAAGTTAAGTTAACATACGATTGAAATTCATTCAAGCAAAAAAATTAACCTGTCATCCGTAACTTTTAGAGCGCGATTCCGTCTAATAAAGTAGAACAGATACATAATTTTTCACTTAGGAGCTTACCCAAATGAAAATACCGATAAAATTGATTTATGTTGGATTGATCTTAAGCCTTGCGATCTTGCCTTCTTGCAGCAGTGTCATGGATTCAGCATCCTTAACGAACGGCCAGACATCATCCAAGGTTCAGCAATCAACTGACAAAGAACCCGCAAAGCTAGCCGATTCCAATCAAGAATCCGGTGACCCGAACGATGCGATCGATCAACCAAGTAAGAATAAAATAGAAATTTCATCCTCCAAAGATACCAAAAACACGAAAGATTCTAAGGATTCGAGCAAAGCAACGAAGAAACAGGAAGAGCCTGCCTTTGACCCTCAGAATCCCAAATTAGCCGGTATTGCCTTATCCGAGTCCAAAGACAAAATTACGAATAAACTCGGTAAACCTAGTGATCATTATAAAATGGACGATGAAGATGCGCCACTTGAAATCTATGAATATAACGGTATGTCCATTGGGTTCAACGAATCGAATACCGTAGAGTTCGTCGAAGTATTCCAGAAAGAAGTCGCTACTGGACTTCGTGGCATTCGGATCAATCAACATGCAGACCAAGTCATCAAAGCACTAGGCAAGCCCGACCGTGAGACCGACTATGTTATTAGCTATAATGCCAAAGATGCGTTGCTTAAACTCGACGTTGATCCGATGACGCATCTCGTACAATCGATAAAGTTATTTCAAGTAACAAAAGCTGAGTAGAACGATGTCTACACAGTTTTTTTGCGTCTTACGAGGATTAACGCAATAACAAGAATCAGAATCGCGAGAATAGAGATGCTGTGTACCATGTGATGCCGCACAAAGCGATGAATCACATTCCAATTCGAGCCGACGAACCGGCCGAGCGTAATGAATACGAAACACCAAATGAGCGCACCGCTCGCTGCAAAGCATAAATATTTGGCAAATGGTACACGGGTAACACCCGCAAAATAACATGTAACATGCCGGATGCCTGGAATGAAATATCCAAACACAATACTTAGCCCGCCATATTTATGGAACCAACGCTCTGCTTTGACGAGACGTTCCGGGGGCAAATGAATCCATTTCCCGTAACGCTGCAATAGACTACTCCCGACCTTTCTGCCGACGGTATAACTAATTAACATCCCCGTCATACTACCGAAAAAACTCACGAACAGCACCATGCTGTATGAAAAGTGTCCATGAACGGACAAGCCTCCCACCGCAAGCATCAGTGTCTCATCTGGAACAGGAATACCCACAATTCCTGCAGCTAGCAGTAAATACAAAGCTATATACCCATACTCACTTAGAAAATGTAATGCTCCTTGCATGAGAAAACCCCTTCCATTCCCCATCCCCTTCATCTTTCGAGTCATGTCCCATCCGAACCCATCATAGGCTGTAAAGAGGGACAAACTGCGTCATTGGAGGCGGAAGCTGCTTGAGAAATATCATCAAAGTATTACAAATTGCTTTTACGTATATCGGAACCATTGTCGGCGCTGGATTTGCCACTGGGCAAGAGATCTTGCAATTCTTCACGCAATATGGAAGATTCGCCCCTTGGACAATACTTATCGCAACAGTGCTATTTGTATGGCTTGGCACGAAAATTATGCTTATTGCCCATGAAATTCGAGCAAATTCTTATGAAGATTTGAACAAACATTTATTCGGACAAGCCGCTGGGCAAGTAATAAGCTTATTTTTGATGATCGTGCTCATCTGTGTGAACAGCATTATGCTCGCAGGTGCAGGCTCCCTATTCGTGGAACATTTTAATATCCATTACCAGACGGGGCTGCTGCTTACGCTAATCGCTACATTCTTTCTCCTGCGCAAAGGTATGAGCGCGATTCTGACCTTAAATTCCATCGTTGTACCGCTAATGCTCATATTTACGTGCCTAATTGTGCTAAATACGCTCGATTCTCCATCGGCGAACCGCTGGATTACTTTAATTGTGGACAAAAGCTGGACAGCCACTTGGGCCGCACCCTTCCTTTATTCTGCCTTTAATCTCGCGATGGCGCAAGCTGTGCTCGTCCCACTAGGTGCCCAGATGCCCTCACGCGGTGTAATTCGTACAGGGGGCATCCTTGGCGGAATTGGGATTGGATTCATGCTCTTATCAGGACATTTCGCACTCTCGGCCTATATGCCAGGCATTACACAATTTGAAATCCCTATGGGTAAAATCGCCTACCAATTAGGATTATTCGCTCAAATGGTCTACTTACTGTTGATCTTCTCTGAAATCTTCACCACGTTCGTCGCCGATGTATACGGAGTTACCCTGCAAATTCAGCAGCGCATCCGCCTCTCGACACCCGTCATTACCTTGCTGCTCATGATTATCTCTTATCTAATCAGTCAATTCGGATTTAGTTCACTATTGTCCGTATTATATCCGCTATTCGGATTATTCAGCCTTGTCTGGCTCGTCATGATTGTCTTAAAGAAACGATAAGTTCGTTGACTCTGCTTCCAAATACTGAATATCGGCATGCGAAAAATGTTGTCTTACCGCATCGACGATATGTGCGTGACAGGTCATTAGAATAATCTGATGACGCTCTGCAAGAGACTTCAGCACGCGTAAAGTTTGTCTTAATCGATCCGCATCAAAGTTCACGAATAAATCATCCAATAATAATGGCATATGCGGATGACTCGCAAACGTCTCTGCAAGTGCAAACCGCATCGCGAGATATAATTGTTCGGCGGTCCCACGGCTAAGGAGTGAACTATCGATCAATTGGCCTTGTGCTTGTTCTACTAGCATCCGTCTTTCGCCGAGCGGCGCAATGATCTTATTGTATTTCCCCTCTGTCATCTCAGCAAAATATTGCGACGCTAGCTTCAGCACTTGCGGCTGTTTCTCGTCTTCATAAATACGACGCGTCTTGCGCAAGAGGGTGTTGCAAATGGCATATAGAGCATACCGCTCTGTTAAAGCGCGCAGTTCTGCACGCTGCTCCTCCAATCGCTGAAGCGCATCAGCATGTTCACTGCGCTGCCTGATGGAGTCAAGTTCATTCAGAAGACGGCCGCGTTGTTCTTGCTTTTCTAGATATGTGAATTCAAATTGCTTGATGCGTTCATCGGACTCCGCCATTAGCTGATCGAGTAGGACGGGATCATCGATCTCCAGAAGTTCAATCAGATCTGCGGTGAGTTGATCTTGTTCTCCAAGCTGATTCGCCAGTTCCCACTGCATGGCCACCAACTGTTCTCTACGTTCCACCAGCCGCGCATGACGACGTAAACCTTCTTCATCCTTCGCAACAGCCTCCTCGAACAAGGATCTCAATTTCAGATCGAGTTGATCTTTGCGATAGATGACATCCTCTCGTGCCGAAGTCAGCTCAGCGAACTGCTTATTTTGCTGACTCCATAGCCGTCTCGCTTCTGCATATTGATCCAATTGCTGTTTATACGACCGAAGCGCATACATGCGTTCTTCTGCACGAATAAGTGATGGATCCTCGATTATCTCAGCGACGGACATATCGAACGCTGACATTTGGCCCAATACTTCACGCTCTTTCAACCGCAGTCGATCGATTTGCTGTAGTAAGGTCAACCCTTGTTCCGTCCACTGAAATACTTCAAGCACCGCGTCAGGGGACAGCGTCGTTTGTAACCCTTGGCTGGTTAACCAAGCTTCCCACTTCCGATGATGTGCCTCTTCCTCTATCAGGTTCTGTTCGATCACTTCTTCCATCTCCACCAATTGATCCCGCAATCGTTGCTCAATGCTTCGATACTCATGATGTCGTTCGGTTAGATGTCTCTCCTCCCGGATCCATTGCAGCCAAGGATCAACCGATTTCTGTAACTGCACCATCTGATCTGCAATGAACCGTTCCAGATCGTGAAGGGTCGCATGCTCAAGCGATGGCTGAGCTTCATGATCTGTTGGCACGTCGATAATTTCTTGGATCGACTTGATCATTTTTAGTCCTAGATCCCTTAATTCCGTATCCGAATCCGACTCTGAAAACCTGACATTCCCTCGGCGGGAGCGTCCTCTCGAATGGCTCCGCACCTGTCTCGATCCACTGCGAGTCCCAAACATTAGATATCCATCCAATATCAGAAACCCAAGCAACGAGCCAATACCGAATGCCCATTGCTTAGCTATGACAAAAAACAATGGAATCAAAACGGTAAGTACCACAGCTCCAATTTGCATTTTAGCGTGTAATGCGCGCACCTGCTGTGAGGAATGCTCCTGTGCGTGTTCTTCCGCTTCCCGCTGCGCGCGCATAGCACGATATGTGAGCATCTGATGATTCCATTTCTGAACTTCATGCTGAAGCATGGACCACAATCGCTGTCCCTCATCAGCTGATGTTGGACGTAAATGCGTAAATCGTCGGCCACCTGCGTCTTGATGCGCGACTAACTTCTGCTGAGACGCATAAATATCGGCTGAGGCAGCCTCCAGTTGTCGGCCAAGCCGCATATTATCTGCATGCAGCCCTTCGATCCGGCGGTCCGCAACAAGCTGCCGTTCCCGCTCGATTCTCACCCGTTCTCGCAACTCAATCGTGGCCGCGAAGCTCCTTAATTGATCGGCCGTCCATCTCGGATCAATCATCCGAAGTAATCGGGAGAGTTCACGCTCTGCCGCTTCTCGCTCCGATTGCAGCTCCCGACATTCGTATCGTTTCGCTTCAATAGACTCCGCCAAGTGAAGCAGCCTCTCCACCTCGGGGAGGTCATTCAATCGCATATCGTCAAATACAAGACCAGACATCTCTTCTTGTAGCTTCGTCATCGACCTTTCGGTTTGCTTCAATTGAAGGTCTAACGCATCGCGTTCCATCGTTAACTGCTGCGTTCGATTCACAGCATCTTCAGGAAATGCTCTAAATACAGGCAGCTCGGCGAGCTCTCTTTCAATTCGTCTTGCTCGCAGCCAATTCTCACGCATTCCCATTGCCCGCATGATTCGTGAGGATTCTGCTCGACTTGCCTCAAGTTCCATCGCCAGGTCTGCTATTTCCTCATCCGCCTGTTCTAACATCATGACGTGTTCATTGTAGCTCTGTATGAAGGATTTGCTGTGCCGAATATCTTTCTCCAGCTGATCCATGGCTTGCAAAATCTTGTTCACATCTTGATTCCGACCCTTCGGACGGAACAGCTTGTCCATATCTTGCGTTAGCTTGCGCTCCGCCTGCATAAGACTTCTTCCGCCGCCTATGCCCGCATGATATAAGAAGCCGCTCAATTCCTCCGACTGAAGTGTTCGAAGCTCTTGCAGCTCGGTCAGCGATACAGCAAATAGACTTCGAAATAACTCAGAGGATAAACCGCCTAACAGCTCTCGTTCCAAGTCCTGCTGCGAGCAGAACCTCACTTGACCTAGCGCATCGGTTACACGAATCAATAGGTTCTGCTGTTTGCCTTCTCCAGAGAGTGAACCACCAGAGGATGAAATGCCTGTAGAGGACAAGCCTCCTGTATTGGAACGATCGTAGCGCTCAATTGTCCATTCATTACCTTGAGAATCTTGTAACATGAGCCGTCCGCCATGGAGACCGCCATATACAGGCTCGTAACGTTCACTCATATACGTCCGTGAAGGAATCCCATATAACATCGCCCGGATAAACCCTAAAAGCGTACTCTTACCTGCCTCGTTATTGCCATATATGACTGTAACCATTGAATCCATCTGCATATGGACTTGGTGCTTCGCACCAAATCCGTTCATATAGAGGCCATTAATTCTCAAGAAACTTCGCCCCCTGCTCTTGGATCAGCTTCTTCCATCAAGACCGCCGCTAGTTCACATGCCCGTCCGATAAGTGCCCGTCCATCTTCTGAATCCTTCAGTTCTTCGATAACATGCCGCAGTCGGGTATGGCCTTGCATCGATTCCATCGCTTGATCCATGATCTCGTCATAGAGATCCAGGTCCTGATTGGTCTGTCTAGCCATCCGGAATAATTCGCCGAGGAAACTATCTGCTTCAAGGATATGCTCCACATCCACCTCAGAACCAGAATCCACCTGAAGCGACTCGAGCCAGACGATATTAGAACCTTCTGCAGAAACCCCATACTCCTCTTCTTCGCGAAGAACTTGAAGCAGATCTTGCACAAAACCGTTCTGCTCAAGCTTGCGATGCAGCAATCCTCTACCATGCAAGAACAATCGAAGAACCGACATCCGTCCAAGCGAGCCTTCTCTACAATTCTGCATCACTTGTTCCACAAGTTCTTTCAGCGCTTGTTCTGATTCTAACCCTTCTATCGAGATGGATTCCGTATACCACCGTACATCATCCAGCGGTGCGAATGTCAGGCGAGTCTGACGCCCTTCCATAACATCGACGATATAACAGCCTTTGGCCCCTGCTTCTTTCACACTCCGACCCTGAATGTTGCCTGGATAGACAATCCATGGCTCTTGTTCATGCAGAATCTGTCGTAAATGGATATGACCAAGTGCCCAATAATCCATCCCCGCTTGGATCAAATCTCTCTTCGCGCAGGGTGCATAGTTGTCATGCCCAATATCCCCATCCACATTCCCATGAAGTAGTCCAATATGATAAAGTGAGCTGCCCGCGAGACGTTTGTAGGATAACGCAACATTCTCATGCAAGGCCTTATGTGCGTACGAAATACCGCAGATCGCTGCGATGGCCTCAGGTTCTGAAGCTTCTGCGTGTCCACGCCGATATACGATTTTCGTCTCAACTTCTTTCGAACTTAAAAAGTGTACCGTATCTGGCCATGTTAATTCGGCATGCATCCCATCTTCGGGATCATGATTGCCATGAATAATATAGACGGGGATACGTACAGTTGCCAATCGCTGCAACTCCCGTTGCAATCGAAGCTGCGCTCGCAGCGATCGGTCTGCCGCATCATAGACATCTCCACTGAATACGACAAAATCAACCTGTTCTCGCAGCGCCAGATCAATTAAGTTCGTAAATGCCGTAAAGGTCGATGCGCGCAACCTCTCTCGAATTGCATCCGGCACGTGAGACATCCCTCGAAAAGGACTGTCAAGATGAAGGTCTGCGGCATGAATAAATCGAAAATCAGACAATACAGCTCCCCCCCAAGACGACTTCATTCAAACGCTAGGATTTTCGATTTACTTGCAAATAAATATTTTTCAATTCATTCACAACGCGTGTCAGAGAATAGGATTTCTTCGCTTTCTCCCATCCCGCACGCGAAAGTTGATAACGATAGACCGGATCGCCCATCATTTTCTCTAATGCATCTGCGAGCGCTGTCGGCTGATCAGGCGGCACTAAGAGACCATTCACACCATCTTCGATCTGCTCTGCAATGCCCCCCACATCCGTTCCGACAAGGGCGAGCCAACAGAGAGCAGCTTCGGCGAATACCGAGCCGAACGCCTCGGCTCTTGAAGGGAGCACGAAGATATCCGAGAACGGCATGAACTGTTCCGGATGCAGCATATAGCCATAAAAAATGGTCTCATCATAAATATCAAGGCTCACTGCTAGCTCCTCCAGCTCCGTTCGAATTGGACCGTCTCCGATAATGTGTAAGACGTACGCATGGCCGCGCGCTTTGAGTTCTGCACACGCTTGCAAGAGGATGTCGAGTCCTTTGGCCGGGACTAGCCGACACACGGTTATTAGCTGCGGCACCTCATTCTCGTGAGAGATCGGCTTAAATCGGCGCTCATCATAACCGTTAGGAATGACGATAATACGATCATGGTGATTCATATATGTAGACAGATACTGCTTGAATGACTCGGATACCGTCAGGATCTGATCCATATGATGTTCAAGCTCGCGGTAGAGCGATGTGAGGAATTGATGCTCGATCCCGCCTTCTTCTATTTTCCCGTTCAATATGAGCTCTCGCTCATAACTCGAGTGAATCGTCATCACGACGGGCGTATCCGGGAAGAGCTTCTTAAGGACAAGCGCCGCAATCGGGTGATGCGCGTGAATGACATCGTATGACTGCTTCAGACGCATCTTGGACCACCATATATAATCACGAATCGTCTGAATATATTTTTGCACCGTTGAATTCTCTTCGAATTGGTGCCAATCAAATGTGGTAAACGTTACTTCTTCATGCCCTTTACTGCGGACACGTTTGGGAATCGAGAATATTTCCATCTCCCAATTTGGCTTCTGAAACCGTTCCTGAAAAAAAGGAATCATAGAAGACACTCCGCCCGGTTGCTCTGGCGGAAAGAACAGAGCTTGCAACAGTTTCATATCAATGTCCTCCCGAATATGATATAGTAACACGTAGATTATAAAGGGTTGAACACAGAATTATATCGTAAAATCGATCATCATTAATTGGAGCGTAGATGCATGTCAACATTGGCGAATTTCTTCACAGGTACGATCGGACAAGCCTTCTCGTCATCTTGCATTATATACATAATGTTCATCATGATCCTGCTGTCCATTCGAATGTATCGAAAACAAGGAAAAAAAGCATACCTTTATCTCATTTTCGGTTTTCTACTCATTATGACATATCAAGGATTAAACATCCATTTTAGCATAAATGAGATCTTAAGAGCCCGAGCGATAAGCTACTTCGTTGAAATCTTGCAGACCTTATCGTTTATCATTCTGAACCTGGCGATCTATCAGCTATATAATCGCAACTCGAAGCGTACCGTCATTTATTGTTGTCTGCTCGTCATGGGAATTCTCATCTTGCCGATCGTTCAACTGCTAATCGATCCGCTATTCTTAAGCGGTCCTCCGACGGATCATTTCGCAGGCGTCTGGCCGCTGCAAGCATACAATCTGATCCTGTGCCTCATCTTTGCTCTGACCCTAGGCAGACGAATCAGGCAGCAGCTTAAATATTATAGCAGCCTTGTGCTGTACGGTGTAATCCTCGCGCTCAATTTGCTAGGCAACCACGTCTTAACGAAGCCTTCGGCTTTCATTGAACTGACACATAATCTACTACCAATTGTTTATTATACGCTGCTCTACTTTATTCTGTTCGACCGTATCGTCGAGCTGCTGCAATCCGTCTACCGCTCTTCGATTACGGACGGATTAACCAGCTTATACAACCGTCGTTATTTCAACAAAGTCGCTTCCCACTATATTCATGAGAACCTCCGAGTAAGTGTCATTTTTAGCGATATTGATAACTTCAAGAAGTTGAACGATACCGAAGGTCACCACCGAGCGGATGGCGTACTGAAACAGGTTGCGAATATCATGACGGAGGAGCTCGAAGGCATTGGCATTACGGGGCGTTATGGCGGGGAAGAGCTCGTCGCACTCGTTGTAGATAAGGACGCCAAAGTCGAAGAAGTCGCTGAGACCATTCGACGACGTGTCGCCTCCGAGAGCATTGTCACCATCAGTGTCGGACACAGCACCCTTCGCAAGGGTGTAACGACAGAAGAATTAGTGAAACAAGCCGACCAGGCCATGTATCACTCCAAGACAACAGGCAAAAATAAAGTAACAGCATATGCGGACCTCCAAGGTTCAACGAGCAAACCTGACCGGAAAACCCGGTTGGGATAAGCATAAACGATTTCGTCGTCCATTCAAAAGACGGAAAGCTTTTAAGCGAGAAATATAAGAACAGTTTATCCGTGAAACTTATAAGACCTTATATTTTAAAATAACCCTCAAAGTTTAAAATCTTATGCAAGGAGTTTAGGAACGACAATGACAACATCTTTACCCTCAACGTATATCGAACAAATGCGCACGCTCCTCGGTCAAGACGCGGAGCGTTTCTTGCTGTCTTATGACGAGCCACGAACACAAGGATTACGAATCAATCCCTTGAAGACAGAGATCGGTAGTGTGCTTACAGCGGAGCTCCGCAAGATGTTTGACTTGGAGCCCGTCCCTTGGTGCAGCACGGGATTCTATTACGGAGACCATCGCCCAGGCAGACATCCCTATCACGCCGCAGGCTTGTACTATATGCAAGAACCGTCTGCGATGTCTGCTGTGGAGATGCTGGACCCACAGCCCGGAGAGGTTGTTCTAGACTTAGCAGCAGCACCAGGCGGGAAATCCTCGCATATTGCAGGCAAAATGCAAGGACAAGGGCTTCTTATCGCAAACGAAATCCACCCTGCACGTGCCAAAATACTCGCCGAGAACATCGAACGGATGGGCGTGTCTAACGCCGTCGTAACGAACGCCACGCCGGATGAGCTAGCGGCACGCTTCCCTTCGTTCTTCGACCGGATCATGCTCGATGCCCCATGTTCCGGTGAAGGGATGTTCCGTAAGGACCCTAACGCATTTCAAGAATGGTCCGAGGACCATGTCGTCATGTGTGCGGCGCGCCAGTGGGACATCTTGGAACAAGCGGTGAAGATGCTGAAGCCAGGCGGTACGCTGGCTT
The DNA here is from genome assembly GCF_000374845.1 of Paenibacillus terrigena DSM 21567. Taxonomy (GTDB): domain Bacteria; phylum Bacillota; class Bacilli; order Paenibacillales; family Paenibacillaceae; genus Paenibacillus_K; species Paenibacillus_K terrigena. Next base: position 51,410 of record NZ_KB895414.1, read on the forward strand.
ACTCGACCTGCACGTTCAATCGTCAGGAGAATGAACTGACGATTGAACGCCTGCTGGCGGCGTTCCCCGCGTTCACGCTAGTGGGAACGGAGCGCATCTGGCCTCACGATCACCGCGGTGAGGGCCATTTTGTCGCCGTGCTGCGCGCAGCAGCAGGCGAGGGTGGTGCCCGCGAGCCGCAGGCTGCGGGCGCGGCGCACGGCCGCCGCAAGGCGGAGCGCGCGCCGCGCGGCAAGGGCCAGCCCGCCGCTCCCGCGGCGGCGGGCATGGCCCAGTTCCTCGCGTGGGCCCGCGAGGAACTGCCCGGCTTCGCGCCGGGCCAGGGCGATGCGCTTCTCTTCGGCGAAGCGCTGTACGGGCTGCCGCAAGTGGGCGGCAGCTCCCTGTCGGCCGCACAGCTTAGCGGCCTCCGCATCCCACGTGCCGGATTGCACCACGGCACGATCCGCAAGAACCGTATCGAGCCAGCCAGCGCATGCGCTGGCGCTCGCTGTGAACCCTGCGTGGGCGCGGCTCGTCTATGACTTCGCGCCCGATGCCCCCGAGATCGCCGCGTATCTGCGCGGCGAGACACTACCCGTGCCGCCGGATCACAAAGGCTGGGCGCTCGTGACCGTGAATGGCCTGCCGCTCGGCTGGGGCAAAGCCAGCAGTAGTCAACTGAAGAACCACTATCCGAAAGGCTTACGTCTTCCGTAAGCTCATTCGCTTCATCGCATGACATAGAGAAGCCCTGTTGCTCCAAAATCAAGGAACGACAGGGCTTCCGTCTTATTTAATCCACTTCATTCTCAAACTGAATTTCATCAATGACTTCATTCCGGAACATCAGTGTCAAGTGCAGTGCTTCATATTCCACCGATTTATCTAATTCGCGCATGAGCAGCGTACACATATGCGCACGATCCTCCGTTGTGCCAGGAACATCCAGCTCGATAAATCCGCTTAATCCTTCATCGCCTATATCTACGGTAGCAATCCCTACGGGAACGGAACCATAACGTTCATGATGATATATTGCATAGGTCAGCACAAGATTGTCGTCACGCACAGGTTCGATCGAATAGCCTTCAAAGGTATGTTCCATCAAAGAAGCATTCATGAAAATTTCAGCTTCTTCTTCATCTTCTTCAGCTTCTTCGTCTTCGCCGTCCTCCAGCAAATCTTCATGCGTCAACGCCATCGTCTGCAGTTGCATGTCACCCAGCTTCATTTCCAGATGAATGGTATCCATCAATTGCTCATCTAGATCACGAACGATCAGTGCGGTTAATTGATCCATCTCTTCTTCACTTGGCAGACGGTCCCATCGAACTTCACCTATCGCATCTGCACCATACTGTTTCACCACAGATACAGCCAGCAGATCATCTTCCATGTCGTATACTTCATAGACGGTAACATGACGCCCTGCGCTAATGACCTCAAGTCTTAAAATTTCGGCTTCAGCAAATTCCTCAATCCGCTCAAAATCCGTCTCGTCCTCTTCCTCGACTTCTAAGTCTACTTCTCGTTCCATCTCATCCGGGTACCATTCATGAACGATCGCCTGATCCTCAATTTCTTCACTCGTTGATACAATCGTCTCAAAAGGGCTGTACGAGACAAATACATCGCATTTTGGCGCGGACAACGCACCTGCAAGACCCTGCACATATTGGGTAATCAATTCTAAGACTTCAGGCTTCTCCTCGCGTGACAGAGAATCTTGCTCCAATTGAACAGAACCTGCTACCCGTTCTCCTTCGCGATAGATGAGCGAGATTGTTCCGACATATCGATGATTCAAGACGATATCATGCACTTCACCGCCAGATGTCTTCAGATCAGGTCGTAGGTTGATATTCATTCCTCCGTCACTCCTTCTACATTTCTTGCTTCCACTTATTCCAGTTCTAGGATTCCCACCAGACGTCGAAGTATTCGAACGCCCATTTCTGCGGACTCGGGATAAACGTCCAATCTTATAAAAATCGGCTTCATACTATAGATTATTCGAAGATGGAGATATACACCCAGCCCCCTGGATCTTCATTTTCGCAGAAACAAGATTAAAGGAGGAATTATGCAATGGGCGGAGTAGGCGATGGATTTTTCACTTCGGCAGCTACTATTCTTGTATTATTTATCTTGTTAGTAATCGTATCGTGTGCATGCATCTAAAGATTCTCTCGTACGATATAACCAGCATCTAAATAGATGATTCGATCTTGCATCAATGGGGATTACGCATGATCCTATGCACACAAAAGAGGCATTTCCACCCGTAGGTTACTACGAAGGAACGCCTCTTTTTTCTTTTTGTTTGATCATAGCGTCAATAGTCATTATTTATCAAAATGGAATCGAAATAATGAATTAGAGACAATATTTCACAAGCGCTAAATGGACACCATCTTCATTATTGCTCAAAGTAATATCATCAGCAGCTGCTTTTACTTCGATAGGAGAGTTGTCCATCGCAATCCCCACACCCGCGAATTGAAGCATCGTAATATCGTTATAATAGTTACCGATCGCCAAGATTGCGCTAGCGTCTACCTCTCGACTTGCAGCGCAATGCTTCAGAGCATTTCCCTTCGAGGCTCTCGCATGCATAATATCAATGAAATAATCCCCACTGCGAATAATCGTGAGCTCGTGTATCCATGTATTCCACTCGGCTTCAAGCTCATCCATTTGTCCTTTCGTACCGAAAGCCGTCATTTTGACCATCTGGTCCGTTAGTGATCCATCCACGGGCAGCACCAATGGTACGACATAGAATTTGCCGTACATTGCGAGCACTTCTTCTGTCAGAATATCTTCCCGCTCAACATACAGCTCATTGGCCGTATTGAGATCAAAATGATAGTGATGTTCTCGGCAATACGCCTTGAATGGGGCTAGCTCGCTATCTGCAATCACATACTGATGAATAATCTTACGTGTGGCCGACTCCATCGTCACAGCGCCGTTGTGTGTAATGACTGTCCCAACAAGTCCTAATTGTTCCAGCAATGGAATCGTGCTGCTCGGGTTACGTCCCGTACATAATACGATCTCTGCACCTTGCTTCGCGACCTCGAGAATCGACTCTCTTGTTTTGGGGGTAATTTCGTGATGATCATTAATCAAAGTACCATCGACGTCTAGTGCAATCATTTGAAAACGGTTCATATGCTTCTGCTCCTATCTCTTCGGCCTCTGTTTGGCCTTTCTATATTTCTCGGCTATTCCCGCTCTTGCTTAAGTCCCGCTAGCTCTTCCTTTGTCAATTCACGATAATGACCTTCCTCAAGCGCTGAATCGAGTATCAATGAGCCCATCGAGATCCGCTGGAGATAGACGACCTTCTTACCGACGGATTCGAACATCCGCTTGACTTGATGGAATTTGCCTTCTGTAATGGTCAATTGGATTCTGGAGACCACTTCGGGTCCCGAACGATCGTGACTTAGAATCGTTAATTCTGCAGGTTTCGTGACATACCCATCATCCAATGTCACACCCACCATAAATGCCGCAATATCTGACTCTCCGACGTCTCCAACAACATTCGCAATATAGGTCTTCGGGACATGTCTCCTGGGAGATAACAGCTCATGGGAGAGCTTCCCGTCATTCGTTAAGAGCAATAGTCCTACGGTATCTTTGTCCAAGCGCCCCACGGGGAATGGTTCAAAGATGCGTTCTTCGTCATCCAGTAGATCAATGACCGTCTGGTCATGCCGATCTTCTGTCGCGGAGATTACCCCAGCAGGCTTGTTCAACATCAGATATATGAACTCCCGGTAGTGTACGCGCTCACCATCCAGCATAATAATATCTTCTTCCGGCTGGACTTGTAATCCGTTATCCTTGACCACGCGGTCATTCACCGTAATTCTGCCCTGCTTGGCCCATTTCTTAATCTCACTGCGCGTACCAAGTCCCATATGACTAAGTACTTTATCTAATCGAATCGTATTTCTCATCGATTTATGTCCACCTCCACCCAGCTGGGTATTCATTCTTTAACATGCCATCAATCCATTTGCCCCATCCAACAGAATAACCGTCAATACAGATAAGCACATATCCTTTTGCAGCTACCTTCTCATTTGCAAGCTGCACACGTTCTACCGGGATCGATAATGTCTCACCTTTCAAATAACGGACCGCTTCATCCGTGCTAGATTGTAGATCAATGCGTCTTACAACCTCCTGATGATGTAATGCTGTAGCAAGAGGATGCGAAGGCTCAAATCGGTTTTTCTTTAACGTTCCAATGAAGAATCCAGGCCTTACCACTTTCAATCCGGTCAAGCGATCTTGACCGACAGGCGACATGTAAACATGTTGTCCGTAACGCACAAGCTCACCCGTTAATACAATCCGAAGATGATTGCGCATGAACTGCTCTACTTGATCTCGTTCATCCGGTGTCAATTTTGTTTTGACTTCGGATTCCCTGTTGCGCTTTTCTTTCCTAGATGATTGATCCACGAAGTCTTCCTGGAGCACTTCAGAGCCATCATGCTGCATCACAGCGAGGAAATGTCCTTCCCCTTCAACAAGGTGCGGCCACAGTCTGCCCGTATCGTTCACGGCTTGAATCGTCTCTTCTTCAAAAGCTTTTCCCGAGGCATCCGTTAAAGTACGAATCCATTCCCCTCGGCCCGCCGCGAAGCCGCTAGTGCTCGGAACAGGCACGATATGGAATCCAGGATGTCGCTCTAGAAATTCTGCGATCATTGCTTCATTTTCTTCAGGGGAGAACGTGCATGTCGAATAAACAATGCGACCGCCGGGAGCGAGGAGCGAAGCGGCAGTCCTCAAAATATCGCGCTGCATAAGGACGCAATTCTCGACGGAATGCTTCTCCCACTGCTTCGCCATGTCTTCATCTTTTCGGAACATGCCTTCCCCCGAACATGGCGCATCAATCAATATTTTATCAAAAGCATGCTTGAACGTACGTGCAATCTCCTCTGGCAGCGCATTCAGTACAACCGCATTTCGTACGCCGTACAGCTCCATATTTTTGGCTAAGGCCTTCGTACGGTCTGCATTATTGTCATTGGTCACGAGAAGGCCTGTCCCAGCAAGCTTTGCCGCAATTTGTGTCGACTTGCCGCCTGGTGCCGCGCATAAATCAAGGACCCGGTTACCCGCTTCAATCTCTAGTAATTCGACAGGCGCCATCGCACTCGGCTCTTGGATATAATAGAGCCCAGCATGATAATAAGGATGTTTGCCTGGACGCGCATCTTCCTCCACATAGAACCCCTCTGGCACCCAAGGAATGGGCCTAAGCGAGAACGGTGAGAGCTCCTTAAATTGACCAACGGCTATTTTTAGTGTATTCACACGAATCCCATAAAATCTTGGCGCATCGTAAGAGGCCATGAATGCCTCGTATTCTTCGCCTAATAGTCGCTCCATCTTCGCCCTGAATGCGAGCGGCAACGTTATTCCCATTCTGTATCATTCCTATCATGAAGTAATCTACCCTATTGACGGTTCCGAACATATTAATATAAACTAACTGTAAACTTCACCTAATTATTGCCAATCACGTCACGATTCACCGCGGTAAATTCCAAAAATTTCTACTCTTCATGTCGATTAACCTCAGCAAGCAACCACATCCAGGAATACGCACTGGAATACCACTCACCTAGAGCACATACTTCAAGATTATACACCATTCTAACTGAATTAACCTTCAAAACTGAATACCACCAATTGAAATCATGCTGTTCCATATCAAAATGAGGTGACTTATGAGCGAACTCACTCCAACTCCCTTGCTTGAAGTCGAGCATTTGCATGCTGGATTTCATATTCAAGGAAAGATGTATCATGCAGTTGATAATGTCTCTCTGAAACTTCACGCCGGCAAAATTATTTGCATTGTAGGCGAGTCCGGCTGCGGGAAGAGCGTGCTTTCTCTATCCATTATGGATCTTCTCCCTAAAGGCATCGGCTCCGTCACGGAAGGAAGAGTCCATTTTAATGGGCGCGATATTACGAAGCTGTCGATGGAAGAGATGAACAAGATTCGTGGGAAAGAGATCAGTATGATCTTCCAAGAACCGATGACCGCCCTTAATCCTGTATTTACCATTGGATCGCAGCTGCAAGAAGTCCTCCACAATCACACGACCATGAGTAAGAAAGTGTCCCGCGCACGCGTCATTGAACTGCTGAAGCAAGTTGGCATTTCAAGGGCTGATCATATTGTGGATGAGTATCCACATCAATTGTCCGGCGGTATGCGTCAACGCGTGATGATTGCGATGGCCATTGCCTGCAATCCCAAGCTGCTGATCGCGGATGAACCGACAACAGCACTCGATGTCACCATTCAAGCTCAGATTCTTGAGCTTCTCAAAGATATTAAGCAACATAGCGATATGTCCATTCTGTTTATCACGCATGATCTTGGCGTTGTCGCTGAGATGGCGGATGAAGTGATCGTCATGTACGGCGGACAGATCGTAGAGCAAGCTCCTGTCGCTGCCATCTTCCATGATCCGAAGCATCCTTACCTGCGTCTACTCTTGCAATCGATTCCAAGAATGGAGGAGACCAAACATCGCCTTGAATCTATCCAAGGTATCGTTCCGTCTCTTCGAAATATGCCGCGTGTTGGCTGCCGGTTCGCAGATCGCTGCCCATCCGTGATGGACAACTGCCGAACCGTGACACCGCAGCTGCTAAAGGATGCAGGTGGTCACGCCGTTCGCTGCCTGCTGTACCAAGATACGTCATCACGATATTCGGAACAGGAGGTGAAATCATGAGTCAATCGAAACAATCCGTTGGGGCACCCCTCCTTGAAATTACGAATCTGAAGAAGCATTATCCAATCTATGGCGGCATTTTTCGTAGACAAATCGGCAGCGTTAAAGCCGTCGATAATCTGACGCTTACCCTTCAGCAAGGCGAGACTGTCGGCCTTGTCGGCGAATCAGGATGCGGAAAATCGACGGCAGGGCGCACCATTCTGCGACTAACCGATCCAACCGAAGGGTCGATTCGCTTCGAAGGTCAAGACGTCACTTCGATCCGTGGAGAGAAGCTTAGACAGCTTCGCCAAAACATGCAGATGGTCTTCCAAGATCCATTCGCCTCGTTAAATCCGAAGATGATGGTCGGTCATATCGTGAGCGAGCCTATTCGGAACTATAACCGTATCCAAGAAAAAGCACTCACAGAAGAAACGATGCAGCTTCTTGAACGTGTAGGATTACCTGCGGAAGCCTACTACAAATACCCGCATGAATTCTCCGGAGGACAACGGCAGCGTATCGGGATTGCACGATCACTCGCGCTCAAGCCGAAGCTGATCGTTGCTGACGAGCCCGTATCGGCCCTGGACGTATCTGTTCAATCTCAAGTTTTGAATCTACTCCAAGACCTGCAAGATGATTTTAAATTAACCTATTTATTTATTGCGCATGACCTTAGTGTCGTGAAGCATATCAGTAATCGCATCGGCGTGATGTATTTAGGCAGTCTGGTCGAGATTGCTGCGACTGACAGCATGTATCGCTCGCCATTGCATCCTTATACCCAGGCCTTAATCTCTGCGATCCCTGTTCCGGATCCGCTGAAGCGTAAGGAACGCATCGTATTACAAGGCGATGTGCCAAGTCCTGCCAATCCGCCAACCGGCTGCGCATTCCATCCGCGCTGCGTGCATGCGACAGCCATCTGCCGCGAAGTTCGCCCACAGTTACACCAGGCTGCACCTGGTCACCAGGTCGCCTGTCATTTATACACGACATAAATAAACATTTATTCGAAGGAGGCGTTTTACGATGAAGAAATTTCTAACATTGATGCTCTGCACATTCCTCGTCATTTCATTACTCGCAGCATGCGGCAGCACGAAAGAAGCAACGACAGAGACCAAGAAAGAGGCCACAAAGGATCAGGGCAAAGACGCAACAACCGAGAATAAGACCGAGACGAAGACGGAACCGACGACGGAGGCAACAAATGATCAACCCAAACCAGGCGGTAAAGTTACATACGGTTATGGTCAGCCTTTCAAGGGGCTTCTGGAATCAGCCTTCTGGCAAGGGCAAGATGACGGCTTGATCATAAGCGTCATCGATGACAGTTTATTTAAGACAGGTGATGACCTGAAAAATTATCCTAACATTGCGAGCTGGACAGAATCTCCAGATCACAAAACATTCAAGTTTACGATCAAGCAAGGCGTCAAGTGGCATAATGGCGACGAATTAACCGTCGAAGACTGGAAATTCGCGCTTGAAGTCATCGCACACAAAGATTATACAGGCCCGCGTTACTCGAACGTTGAGATGATCCAAGGGGCTAAAGAATACCATGAAGGCAAAGCAAAAGAGATTTCCGGGATCAAAGTCATTGACCCGTACAACATTGAAATTACGGTAAATAAAGCAGCTGTCAATACACTCGATAACCTATGGAGCTCGCCAATGAACAAGAAGTATTATGAAGGCGTTCCTGTGGCCAAAATGGATTCCAGTGACCAAGTTCGTAAGAACCCGATCGGTCTTGGACCTTTCAAAGTGAAAAAAATTCAACCGGGTGAATTCGTAGAACTCGAGCGTTTCGATGATTACTGGCAAGGTAAACCGTACCTCGATACGATCGTTTACAAGGTGATTGACGATAAACTTGCAACATCTTTACTTGAAAAAGGCGAAATCGACTATATGTCGTTGCCGAATTCGCAATACAAAGAAGCTGAGAAGCTTAAGAATATTTCACTGACCAAAAATGACTCCCTATCCTACAGCTATATCGGCTTCAGCCTTGGACACTGGGATAAGAAACAAGAAAAAGTTGTCATGGATAAACCAAAATTCGCAGACAAACGTCTTCGTCAAGCGATGTACTATGCCATTGATGTTCCAGGCATGATCGATGCTTTCTCCAATGGATTAGGTACGCCTATCTACGCACCGATGCCAACCGTGAGCTGGGCGAAGATTCCAGACGATCAGATCACCAAATACGCCTATGATCCAGAAAAAGCGAAACAATTGCTTGATGAAGCTGGATACAAAGATGTAGACGGCGATGGCTTCCGTGAAGATCCAAAAGGCAAGAAGTTTACGATCAATTTCGATGCGATGCAAGGTTCAGAAATTGCAGAACCACGTGCACAATACATTCTTCAAATGTGGAAAGATGTAGGTTTAAACGCGAAACTGAATGGCGGCGCTCTCAAAGAATTTAACTTATTCTACGATACGATTCAAAATGATGATCCTTCTGTAGAAACATTTATGGGTGCATGGGGACTTGCGAGTGACCCAGATCCTTCAGGTCTATGGACAGAAAAAGATGCATGGAACTTCCCTCGTTGGGTGAATGCAGCGTCCGACAAGCTCATTGCGGATGGTATTGGCGAGAAAGCATTCGATCCAGAACAACGTAAACAAATCTATTTTGAGTGGCAAAAACTAGTCAATGAAGAAGTGCCTATGATCTTCCTATCTGCACCACAAGACGTTGCTGCGATTAATAATCGTCTGAAAGGCGTTCATCTGAACTCTTTCTCCAGCAGCAACTTGTTAGATGCACACTTATGGTGGGTGACAGACGGAAAATAGGAGTGAACGACCATGCTAACATACTCAATCCGCAGGATCCTGGGCATGATCCCGCTCCTAATCATTATTTCTATCATTGTCTTTGGTCTTGCTAAAATGATGCCGGGCGATGCACTCACGGGTCAGATCGACCCTACGAAAGCAACGCCCGAGTATCTCGCAGAAATGCGCGAGAAATTAGGATTCAACGACCCAATTCCAGTGCAATACTGGAATTGGGTACAAGGACTTATCAAAGGCGACTTTGGTCAGTCCTTCATCCATAAGCTTCCGGTATCCGAGATGATCGCGCAGCGGTTGCCGAATACGCTCTTACTAGCGGTCGTATCTCTGGTCATTACCTACACTTGTTCATTTATGATGGGCATTTATGCTGGGCGATATCCGAACACATTAGGTGATCGTTCCATCATTTCATTGAACTATGTCGCATATGCCGTCCCTTCGTTCGTTGCTTCGATCATTGCAATTTATGTCTTTGCAATTAAGCTCGGATGGGTGCCGATCAGCGGCTCGGTAAGCATTGGGGTTGAAGATACCAGCTTGATGTATGTGCTAAGCAAGCTGAAGCACACCATCCTGCCGGCACTTGTACTAGGGCTCTTCAATACCGCAGCGTATACGCAATTCCTGCGCAATGATATTATCGATAGCACGCGCAAAGATTATGTCCGGACAGCGATGGCAAAAGGGACAAATGCTTCGGCGATCTATAATCGTCACATTCTAAGAAATTCACTGATCCCGATTGTCACCTTCTTCGGGTTCGATATTGCAGGGTTGCTGGGGGGCGCTGTCGTTGTCGAGACGATCTTTGTCTATCCCGGGATGGGCAGTTTGTTTATAAATTCCATATCAAACCGAGATTATTCCGTGGTTATGGCCGTAACGCTCCTGCTCGCCCTAATGACCTTGCTTGGAAATCTAATCGCTGACCTGTTGTACGGTGTCATTGACCCGCGCATCCGGTTAAGTTAGGAGGCGTCTAATGCTACCCGTTCATCCACAGCGAAGCACTTCACCATGGCGGCTCGCATTCGCCGAATTCCGCAAGAATAAGCTTGCGATTACTTCCGTAATCTTCTTGTTTTTCGTAACCGCTCTCTGTATTTTAGCGCCTTGGTTAACCTCTTGGGATCCCGTCAAAATCAATATCCGGTTCATAAATAAAGGACCTTCTGCTGAGCATTGGCTTGGAACCGATAAAGGGGGGCGCGATATTGTCGCACGTCTGCTCTATGGCGGACGGACGACCTTATGGATCTGTTTCTCTATTAGTCTTATCGTTACATCACTAGGGACACTTGTAGGTTCGATTGCAGGCTATTTTGGGGGCCGTGTAGATAGTTGGCTCATGCGCTTCACGGATTTAGTCTTGATATTTCCGTTCCTCGTATTCGTTATCGTATTAAAAGCGATATTCCCGGATACAGGGATATCCATCTTCATTATCGTTGTCAGCATTCTCGGATGGGGAGGAACGGCAAGGCTTGTACGAAGTAAGATTTTAGCAGAGAAAGAAAATGAGTATGTCTTAGCTGCTGTTTCAATTGGCTGTAAGCCTTCCATCATTATCATGAAACATTTACTACCGAACGTTATTACGACAATTATCGTCCAAGCTATCTTGATCGTAGCCGGTATGATTACGGTTGAGACGGGTCTCAGCTACCTCGGATTTGGTGTTCCGGCGAATATCCCTAGCTGGGGCAATATGATGTCGGACGCCATTTCGCCAGAAGTCATCAAGAACCAATGGTGGGTTTGGCTTCCTTCTGGCATACTCATCACGGCTACGATTCTCGCCATTAACTTCCTCGGCGAAGGCATGAAAGATGCATTCAACACGAAGAAATAGCGATCTCCAAACGCATAAAAGCACTAGCTGGAAGTTTTCCTTCCGGCTAGTGCTTTTTCTTCTGTCACCTACACCGATACCACAATCTGACTTAAAAATGTGCGAATTTGCTTATCGAGTCCCCTCGGATCCTCCACCGGCAAATAATGTCCGCAATGCGGCATTTGACAGGATTTCACCCCCGGCACTTGGCGCTTAATTAACTGCAAGCTCTTCATAATCGACGGCAATTCCTTATCCCCGTGCAAGACTAGCCATGGTTGGTTAACGTCATGAATCTTGCCTTTCAATTCTTTACGGAATGCTTCAAGCTCGAGCATTTTCGATGGCTGCACTGCAAATGTATCAAAGTAAGGCGTGAGTTCCTCTTTGGAACTTCGTTCAAATGGAGATAATCCGCCATTAATTTTCATATCCTTCCGTGCTAAGATCTTCAGCATGGACATCTGTAGGATCGAATAAGGCTGTAAATTCGGTGAGATGGTCACGAGCCCCTTCACACGCGATTTGTACTGCAAAGCTACTCGTAACGCCTCTAAGCAGCCAGCACCATGTCCAATACAGATCCATTCCTCGTTCTCAGCAGCTTCTGCTTCATAATCCATTTGTACCTGTCCTAGGGGTGGGAATATCGTCACACATTGGGTAGTATAGCCCTGCTGCTCTAAATAGCGCTGGAGCTGACCAAATGTCTCTACTTTCATATTTAACCCCGGAAACAACCATATCTTCGTAATCACTTGAATTCCTCCATCATGCTCTGTACTTCTGTCATAACCTCTAGCAACTCAGTATCCTCAATCTGAATCGTTAAGTGGTAAAAAGGAAAAGGAGCCTGTTCCCAGCACTCCAATTGTGAGACATATTGTCTTGCTTCATGAATCAGCTGACCTAGGTTAATCCCGAGCATCTGATCCGGGTATTGAATTAATTTCTCAATCCCTGCCATGAACAATTTGCGAGAACCCGTCACATTCCCATTCTCGAAATGATACAATCCCACGGCAATTTGGAGCATGCCTTGGTATAGCGGGTTACGCCCCTCTTCTAACCAGAGCTCCTCCAACACTTCATGACACTCATAATAATCCCTATTCCAATTAAAATGGATTAAGAATTGAATGTACAGCCGATCATACATCATATTTCGTCAACAACATCATCCGGTTTCTTTTTAACTTGAACGAACGTAGCTTCCACACGCTTATAGAGCTCTTTAATGCCTTCCTCATCATCGTTCATCCAGAGTTCATTGAATTGATGCTGGAACGCAATGGCTTCACGGATATGGTGATGGAAGTAAAGCTCCGAGATGTAGTTTAAGATTTTGGTTGTGATATTCGACTTCTCTTCGAAGCTAATCTGTGCATCGAGAATTTCTTGACGAATACTGGACATCTCGTTATCCAGTACAAATGCTGCTTCTGCCGCCTTCTTCAATCGAATACGCATTTCCCCTGGCAGACTTTCACGATATTTGTAATTCAGAGAATGTTCAATCGTCGCCCAGAAGTTCATCGCAAGCGTTCGGATCTGAATCTCTGCCAGCACTCTCTTCTGTCCAAGCGCAGTCTGAACCGGATACTCAATAATCATATGGAAACTACGGTATCCACTCTCTTTGTAATTCGTAATATAATCCTTCTCGTAGATCACACTTAAATCTTTACGTTCACGAATATATTCTGCGACACGGCGAATATCATCTACGAACTGGCACATAATGCGTATGCCTGCGATATCCTCAATCCCCGTATCGATATTTTCCATAGCTACATTAAGTCGTTTCGCTTTATCGAGAATGCTGGAAATTTTTTTCACACGACCGGTCACGAACTCTATTGGTGCATACTCTTCACGCTTTTTCAATTCTGCACGCATCGTCTTGAATTTGACTTTTAATTCTTCCACGGCTTGTTCATATGGTAGCAAAAACTTTCCCCAATCTCTTCCGTCCATCAGAACGCCTCCTGTACTCAAGTTTCCGCCCAAGTTAACGATGATCCGCACCCACTGCTTCGGAAATATGGGCATATCCGTCTCTTCTTAACAATTCCCTTAATCCTTGATGTAATTCGCGATTAATGCCTGGCCCATTATAAATTAATGCCGTATAAATCTCCACCAAGCTAGCTCCAGCGCGAATTTTATCGTACGCATCTTGACTTGTGAATATGCCACCGGAACCAATGATTGGCAGTTTGCCATCCGTCTGGCTATAAATGCGGTGGATAATCTCCGTTGAACGATCACGAAGCGGCTTGCCGCTTAAGCCCCCAGCTTCCTTCTTATTCACGTGCTGAAGACCTTCCCTCGATAGGGTCGTATTCGTTGCAATAATACCCGCAACACCGCTCTCCGCGATCGTGGCAATCATATACTCTAACTCATCATCATTGACGTCTGGAGCAATTTTGACGAGAACCGATTTAGGTTGTCCCGTACTCTTCGCTGCCTGCCGATCCCGCTCTTCCGTCACCGCCTGAAGCAGCTCCTTCAATTCATTGCCATGCTGCAAATTACGCAAATCCGGTGTATTCGGTGAACTAATGTTCACGACAAAGAAGTCCGCTTCCGAATACAAGTCACGGATTAATGATTGATAGTCATCCGCTGCATGTTCATTTGGTGTCACTTTATTCTTGCCAATGTTGACCGCAACAGGGATTCTACGCGATTTGAGAGATGCGAACCGTTCTTTCATCGCTGCCGCACCTTCATTATTGAATCCCATCCGATTGATAAGCGCTTCGTCCTCTGGTAAGCGAAACAAGCGCGGTGTTTCATTGCCTGATTGACCTTTCGGCGTCACTGTTCCGACTTCCATAAAGCCAAATCCGATCGAAGAGAACCCTTCTATGGCTGCGCCATTCTTATCAAGCCCTGCTGCAAGCCCAATCGGATTTGGGAAATGAATGCCGAATAAATCAACAGCGAGATCTGCCGTTTCCTGGACACCGTACAAGCCACGCATTATCGCTAATGCCCCAGGAACCTTGTCGCCAATCTTTAGACCGCCTATTGTAAAATGATGCGCCTTCTCCGCATCCATCTTGAATAAGTACGGTTTCAATATTTTTTGATAAAGCAAGTTGTCCACTCCGTTCTCATCTATACGTCGTTCCATTTCTCCTACAAATATTTTATCCGTTTCCGCCAAAAAAGGAAAGTCTGTTCGCCCTTTAAAAACCATGAAACTCTAGATATTCGGCAGGAAAACGATTACAATAGGTTTATATCTATTACTTTATTGATAAAGAGAGGTTGAACCACAATGTCTACAAAAAGAAAACCCCCGACGATGACGCATAAGCCGAAGGAAGAGGTTAATAAGAAAGCCATCATTTGGACAGGCGCTATTTTCGTTATACTTGTTGTCATTGTAGCTGTTCTGATTCTGATCCAATAAAGCTATTCCTCTATTTAATTCAACCATTTATAGACTTTATGGGGATTCGTCTGATTCTGGCCTTGCTGCGGTCTAACCTTGAAAGGTTGCTGCGGTTCTACAAGATCATCAGGTAGAATTCCCTTTTTAATGACCACTTTCGTACCAAGGGGCACCATATCGAACAATTCCTCGACATCCGCTTGACGCATTCGTATACAACCATGGGATTCATCTTTTCCAATGCTCGCCGGCTCATTCGTGCCATGAATGGCGTAGAGCGTATCTGATAACGTCATTCCTCGGCTGCCAAATTCACCGTTTGACTTCCCGTTGGGGTTTTTGACCTTTTCGCTGATTTCGAACGATCCTTCCGGCGTCTGATCGCCACCAAGTCCGACCTCATAGCTGCGCCAAATCACGCGACCTGATACGACAGCTAGCCGATGATTCTGTTTGTCGATCACGATCTTATAGGGTTCATCAAACAGCATTTTGGCCGAATTCGTACTCATATTAACAGTTAGTGCACCGGGAGAGTCAACGATTGATTGTTTATCCTCAGACTCTTGTTTACTTGATTTGTCTTGCCCTAGAATGGTCTGTCTCTGATTCAAAGGTGTGAATAATGAACGCATATTCGACGTATTGCCGGCCATCACATTCCTCGGATAGGAATCGGTAAGATCCGCAATTTGCGCGGGTTTCTTGCTATAGATTTGCTGATATCCCATGATCCCAGACCGCAGCGATTGAATTTCTTCGATTTGTGTGACCCACTTTGCAATATAGGTCCGCGTAGAACGTGGTATATCCGGTGTGCAATCGCAGACCGCAGGGTCGAATACTTGCACATCATATGTCCGATGACTTGATGAAGTGCCAGGATCCTCTTGCTGCTTC
Source organism: Paenibacillus terrigena DSM 21567 (assembly GCF_000374845.1). Classification (GTDB taxonomy): domain Bacteria; phylum Bacillota; class Bacilli; order Paenibacillales; family Paenibacillaceae; genus Paenibacillus_K; species Paenibacillus_K terrigena. The sequence goes on from NZ_KB895414.1 coordinate 67,140, forward strand.
ACTTCCCCCATCACTTGCGGTTGATGCGACCATAATAGCCACGAACCACGCTGCTTCAGCTCCAGTACGACGGCTCGCTGCCCCGGATTTCCTTGGATCATGTGGGAAGAGATCGCTTGCTGCCAAGCAGTACCTGCCTTCTCCTTATCTCCTACGAGGTAGATCATTGGCTGCTCTTGCGGCTTCTGCGGCTTGGTTACCTCTAGAGGGAGTTGAAGGTCTGTAGGTTCCGCACCCGGTGCGCCAGAAATTCCGCATATAAGTAATAGCATGAGCGCAATCATGGACCACCTACGCCTTGCGATACGCTTACGTTGTCGTTCAATAAGCTGTCGCTCCCGCTCGGCTGCTTCTAATAGCCACTTCGCTGGAATTTGTGTATGCTCGAATGCTTCATAGACATCCCCTGCCTGATTGAAGCAATAATTTGCTTTGCCGATCTGCCCTGTCGCCTCATATTCCTTGCCTAACAGATACCATGACATTCGGTTATCGGGATGGGACTCTACATATCTTTTGAGAAAAAGAATATCTTTCATAATGTCTCCTCCTTCCTATGCAATCCCTACCCCATATATCGGCATTTCACTGCGATCCTTGAACCGTTGTAACGGATACCAAAAAACCCCAGCCCAAAGGACTGGAGTCTTATGTGTAATGTAGATTCTATGATAATGAATACGGATTAGTTAAATGGTGTGTCCGCGATTTTGATAGAATCAGTTGGGCAACCATCTGCTGCATCTTGAAGATCATCATAAAGATCCTCTGGAATTTCAGTTGTTCCCATATTGTTGTCCCCATCAAAAATTACTTCTGCAATACCTTCATCGTCATAATCATAAATATCTGGTGCAGTTGCACCACACGCGCCACAGGCGATACAAGTATCTTTTTCAACCCAAGTGAATTTTGCCACGGCCAATTTTCCCTCCTGTTATAGGTCCAATCTTTCATTACCCTCACCAATCAATATAATACAAAAACGAGCTAATTTCAAACAGTTTGTCATTATTTTCTAAGCGAGGCTGCATAATGCGATCATTCTTGTTCCTTATTCTCCTGCCGGCTGAAATCCATCTGTAAAGAAGTACCGCGAATTCGATGATTTCTTATCAAGGCTGACGGGTCATCCGTGAGCATACCAGCGGTCAATATTGCATTCTCGCCAAATTTATCTCTGAGCTTATCCATCGCTACATTCAACTGATCCTTCTTCGGCTGTTTCTCATAATCGAACAAATCCAATTGAATCGCCGTCTCCGATTTGGGGACTAAATTCTGCAGCGCAACACCCAGTAGTCGGACAGGCATATAGGCAGGCCAGTGGCGATCGAACAACGCACAGGCGTCACGATAAATTTCATCCGCTGTATCTGTTGGAATATCCCGAGTAGACGATCTCGTAATCGTCTTCATATCCGGCGTTCGTATCGTGATCTGAATCGTCTTCGCCATCAATTGTTGTCTGCGCATACGTCGTCCTACCTGATCGGACAGATTCAAGAGCACTCGATGTGCATCGTTTCGGCTGCTCACATCATTTGGCAATGTTGTTGTATGCCCAATGGACTTACTCTGTTCCCGCTCCGGATTCACAGGGGATTCATCAACCCCATTAGCGGCTTGCTTCAGCCATGTCCCAATTACGCCGAATGCATTTAGCAGTTTACGCTCATCCGCCTGTGCTAGCTGACCAATCGTGTAGATTTGATGCTTTTTCAGTTTCTGCGCTGTTTTCTCGCCAATCCCGAATAAGCTGTTGCACGGCTCCTCCCAGAGCACCTTAGGCATGTCTCGACGCCGGAGAACGGTAATACCATTAGGTTTTTTCATATCTGAGGCCATCTTTGCGAGCAGCTTATTCGGCCCGATGCCGATGGAACAAGGAAGTGACAACTCATCACGAATGCGACGCTGTATGTCCTCCGCAATCTCTAGCGGCGTACCGAACTGCTTCGATCCGGTAATATCCATATAACACTCGTCGATTGACATCGCTTCGACGAGCGGTGTATATTCATTAGCCAACTTCATGAACGCATTAGAATATCTTCGATATAAATGAAAGTCTGGCTGAATAATAATTAATGAAGGACAAATCTTCAATGCCTGACGCACTTGCATTCCGGTTCGAATCCCCAGCTTCCGCGCAGCATAGGAGCAAGTGACAATGATCCCTTTGCGCAGCTCTATACTCCCGGCTACGGCCGTTGGTTTATCCATATACAAATGTGGCTCTTCGGCCGCATGCACGGAGCAGTAGAAGGCATTCATATCCACGTGCAGAATGACGCGGCCTTTCTCAGGATAAAATTGCTCTGTATTCGATCTCAATGGTTCTCACCCAATTTCTGCAAGCTTCATCCATCTCTTCTCAGCAAACCTTGTCATTTCGAAGGGGGTCAAGTTCAAGGAAGTAGAAAAATATTGAATTTTCTATCTACTTTCTACCAATAGCGTATGTTATAATAAGAAATTATACTTCTAGATCGAATTCATTACTTCCTAAAGGAGGCCCTCTCATGTCAACGGCAATTTCAATCTTTGATACGACACTGCGCGATGGGACGCAAGGCGAAGGAATCAGCTTATCTGCTGATGACAAGCTCAAAATCGCGAAAAAACTCGACACCTTTGGTGTTCATTATATTGAAGGCGGTAATCCAGGCAGTAACGGCAAAGACATTGAATTTTTCAAACGAGCAGTGAATTTGAATTTACGAGCGAAGCTCACTGCATTCGGGAGCACTAGACGCAAAGACTCAGATGCCACGCAGGATGCGAACTTAAATCGCATTGTAGAATCTGGCGTGAAAGCGGCAACTTTGGTCGGGAAGTCATGGGATTTCCATGTTCATACCGCATTACAGACGACGCTTGAAGAAAATCTTGCGATGATCTATGATTCCATTGCGTTCCTGAAACGCAACCATCTAGAAGTTATTTTCGATGCGGAGCATTTCTTCGACGGGTACAAGAACAACCCTGAATACGCCGTCGCTGTACTCAAACGCGCCCAGGAAGCTGGAGCGGATTGGGTTACGATGTGCGACACAAATGGCGGCACCTTGCCAAGCGAGGTGTTCGATATTGTCAGCAACATCTCGAATGAACTGACAGCCAAGCTTAGTATTCACACCCATAATGATTGCGAACTAGCCGTTGCTAACACGTTAGCTGCTGTGCAAGCAGGCGCAAGACAAGTACAAGGCACAATTAATGGCTATGGAGAACGCTGCGGCAATGCCAATCTCTGCTCCATTATTCCAAATTTACAGCTCAAAATGGGCTACAATTGCATCCCGGAAGAGCAGATGAGTCAATTAACAAACGTTTCGCGTTACGTCAGTGAAATCGCAAATGTGCTCATGCCTGTGAACCAAGCCTATGTGGGTAATGCTGCTTTCGCTCACAAAGGCGGTATCCATGTCTCTGCGATCATGCGAGATTCACGTACTTACGAGCACATCGTTCCTGAATCTGTCGGGAACAAGCAGCGCGTACTCGTCTCTGAACTTGCGGGACAGAGCAATATCCTATCGCGGGCGCAAGATCTCGGCATCGAGCTTGACTCCAATAATCCGCTGACGAAAGACGTCATGGGCAAGATCAAGGATTTGGAACACCAAGGCTATTCCTTCGAAGGCGCTGACGCTTCCCTCGAACTGTTGCTCCGCCAAGCGAATGGCGAGATGACCGAGTTATTCACACTCGAATCGTTCAAGATGACCGTTGAGAAGACAGCAGACCGTCCGGTCGTCTCAGAGGCTATTGTGAAGATCCGAATTGATGACGAGAGCATCTACACGGTTGCGGAAGGTAACGGACCTGTGAACGCACTCGATAATGCACTACGTAAAGCGTTGCTTCAGCACTTCCCAACGCTGAAAGATATGCATCTCTCTGACTATAAAGTTCGGGTCATGGATGATCAAGATGCAACTTCCGCGAAAGTACGCGTACTCATTGAATCAACCGACTTTAATAATCGGTGGAATACCGTTGGCGTATCCGGCAATATTATCGAAGCCAGCTGGGAAGCACTTGTCGATAGTATACGCTATGCATTACTCGGCCAGACGAAGGTGGAAGGCGTGCCTGTTCCCGAACCTCAACGCTTTGGTCTTGTGAACCACTAATACCTATCACAATACGAAACCCTCAAACTCACTTAGAGCTTGAGGGTTTATTGTTGTTGCACGCTTATTTCCTTAATCTGCAATAATATTCTGAATCTTCTCCTCAAGCGTCTTTGCAGGCACAACGCCAATCGTAATATCACGGATGACTCCATCACGATCAATCAGAATATTCGTCGGGAACGCAATCCCTTTATAGAGCTTAAATTGGTCGCCCTTCGTATCCATCAGGATCGGATTCGTAAGTTGATACTGCGCAACGAATGCCTTGGCATTCTCAAGTGTATCTGTCGAGGTCACGTTCACGGAATACAGGTCCAGCTTCTCCTTATACTGCTCTGAGAAACGCTTTAAATCCGGCGCTTCTTCTTGGCACGGTTCACACCAAGACGCCCAGAAGTTAATCATGGTCACCTTATCACGTTTACCACCAACCGAATACGTCTTGCCATCCAATGCTTCCAGCTCAAAACCGGGAGCCAGCTTGTTCAGCATTGGTGCAGCTTCCGTCGGTAAGGCGGATGAATTCGAATTCACAGGACGATCTTTTTTGGTTCCATTTTGATTGATTGCAATCGTCACTAACAGCACAATAACAACCAATAGCCATAAGTTCCTTCTCATCGGTGATTTACCCTTCTTATCGATTCATATTTATATGCATTGTGTACATGGTCTTTAACTTCTATTGTACCCTCTTTTTCCTCATATTTTCAAACCTTACCAATCTTTTTTTGCATGTCACCCCATCAAACCGGCAACAATAATGGCACATGACACCAAATACCCCCACATAGCGGGGCTTTGGCTTCGGAGTCGATTCATGTCCTTTGTGGGGACCCCGAACACTTATGAATCTTTAGAAAGGTTGGGAAGAATGGCCACCAAAACAAAGTCCAAGAAGCTTCTTTCCATCTCATTTGAGAGCGAGATTGAATCGAGTTCGAAGAACAATGATTCATACGAAACAAAACCAGACGCATCTCAGAGCGATAAAGGAAGTGTATGGAAGTATATAGCCCTTGCCAGCATTCCATTGGTTCTAGTGCTCGGCAATTCCATGCTTGTCCCTATTCTGCCACAGCTGCAGTCACAGCTTCACATTTCCCAATTCCAGAGCAGTCTGGTGATCTCGATTTTCTCCATCGCTGCGGCTCTTATCATACCGCTCGTTGGTTATTTATCCGATCGGTTCTCACGTAAAGCGATCATGATTCCTGCTTTAATCGTTTACGGCAGTGCGGGCATTCTAGCAGGGTTCGCTGCCGCATGGGGCTCCTACTCGTGGCTTATTATCGCACGTGCCATTCAAGGTATTAGCGCGGCTGGTACCGCTCCTATTGCCATGGCCCTCGTCGGTGATCTATTTAAGGATGGTGAAGAGAGCAAAGCACTCGGATTAATTGAGGCCTCCAATGGTGCAGGGAAAGTTATAAGCCCCATTCTTGGATCGCTTCTCGCTTTAATCGTATGGTATGCAGCCTTCTTCGCATTCCCTATTTTTTGCGGGATATCGCTCGTGATGGTTATTTTCCTCATCAAAGAACCGAAACGAAAAAATGAACCTTTGCCATTGAAACCCTATTTGCATAAAATCGGGGTTATTTTGAAAAAGAAAGGCCGCTGGCTCATTACTTCATTTTTTGTCGGTTCCCTTGCGTTATTCATCCTCTTCGGGATTTTGTTCTACCTGTCTAATATTCTGGAGAAGAAACCTTATAATATCGATGGGGTTGTAAAAGGTCTTGTATTAGCCATTCCACTCCTCGGCTTGGTCACGACTTCGTACATTTCAGGAAGTGTCGTCAAAAAAAACGGGGTTCTCATTCGTTGGTTCGTCAATATCGGACTCATTGTGATGACGGTTTCCCTTGCCTTAGCCATCTTCTTCAACAAAAATATCTATGTATTTATTGGATTGCTTACACTCAGCAGCATTGGAACGGGGTTGTTATTACCTTGTCTCAATACGATGATTACAGGGTCGGTTGAGAAAGGTGAACGCGGGATGATTACATCATTATATAACAGCTTACGCTTCCTCGGGGTGGCGTTCGGTCCGCCATTGTTCGGGTGGATGATGGGCATATCACATGCAACGATTTTCATTACCGTATCTGCATTGTCGCTCATCGGTCTCGGGCTTAGCTTCTTCCTGATCAAACCGGATGCTACGGTCAAATAAACAGTCCAGTCATAGATAATTCGAGGTGTACTTAATCGGCCATAACAGCCGCCGTCTCAGCAGCAAAATAAACCAAGAAGCTATAAACACTTCAAGCATCATCGAACGTACATTCCGTTCCATGTTGTTGGTGGAATCCGTCTTGATCTCAGGCAACTGAGGAATGGTTAGCATATGCAACTTGATACTGCGCTTGACTGTAATAAACCCGTCTTTCTGTGAGCCCTTGAGGAGTAATTCATTCGAGCCAATCGGCGCACTTGCATTTTCAACGAACGCGATAGGAATAAAAATAGACAACAGCAAAATCATGCTCATCCAACAGGTGAGTGTGATTTTTTTGCTTTTATGCATCATTTTTTGTTCCTCCTCTCCGTTAAAAATGACAACCGATTTACTATTAATCTTCCTATGAAGGATCTTCTACTTTTTTCATTTCGGTTTTCGCTGCATTTTTCTTCTTATAATTGCGATCGAGCTTAAAGATCCGATTCATGAAATTGTAGACATGCTTCGATTCCTTAGTTAATAGTGGACCTAAGATCGCTAAGATTAACACGTACAATGCAGAGAATGGTTGCAATATCGCCAGTAATCCCCCTGCTTTCCCCAGGTTCGCTATGATGATCGAGAATTCCCCGCGTGATACAATCGTGAGTCCAATATTCGATGAAGCCTTGGGTGATAATCCGGCACTGCGACCCGCAAGCATACCTGCAATATAGTTACCAATTAATGTGATGACGACCGCGCCAAGTGATAACCACACCGCTCCACCAAGCGTGAACGGATCAATCGTCAATCCGAAGCTGAAGAAGAATAGTGCTCCGAAGAAATCACGAAACGGTAAAATCAAATGTTCAATTCGCTTCATATGCTCTGTCTCTGCAAGAACTAATCCAACGAGCAACGCACCGATGGCTTCAGCAACATGGATGGTCTCGGAGAAGCCCGCAACAATGAACAGCGTGGCAAATACCGCCAGCAAGAACAGTTCATTGGATCGAATGTTAAACATTTTGTTCAGTAAAGGCAGTGCTTTACGTCCAACGACAATAACTAAGAGCATATATCCAAGCGCAATCGCTGCAGATAGCAATACTCCACCGATGGAGCTCGCACCGCTAAGCACAAGACCGGATAGAATCGAAATATAAACGGCTAGGAAAATATCCTCGAACATGATAATGCCCAGTATCATCTCCGTTTCCGCATTCGCCGTACGCTTCAGATCTACCAGTACCTTGGCAACGATCGCACTGGATGAGATACTCGTAATCCCGGCAATAATGAGTACTTCTTGAAACGGCAGCCCCGCGCCAAATCCGAAGAGAAGTCCTAACGAAAAGTTAATCACGATATAGATCGTCCCGCCGATGGCAATTGACTTACCCGCCTTTATTAGACGCCCTACAGAGAACTCTAGACCCAAATAAAACAATAAGAAGAGTACGCCTAGACGTCCAAGAAGCTCAATTAACTCGGCACTATGAATAAACCGAAAATCAAAGTTACCAAACTTAGGTGCGTGAGGTCCTACAGCCATCCCAACAAGAATATAGAAAGGAATGACGGAGAACCTTAGTTTTGCAGATAACAAGCCAGCAAGCGCAATGAGCGCAACAGCTAGGCCAAGTTCTAAAACAACATGCTCCATCCCATCACTCTCCGTTCATTAAGATTTGTTTCAATTTCATAATTTGTTGACGCTCTCCCGCTACGACCAGGGTCGCATGCGCTTTGAGAACACTGTCTGGTCCAGGATTAATGACACGCTCATTCTCTTTGCCCAGCATGGCAATGATCGTCGCACCTGATTGATGGCGTACATTAATCTCTCCGATGGTCTTGCCGACACATACCGCATGGGGCTCAATTTTGTACCATTCAATAATGAGCTCATCCAGCGCCACCTCGATACTCTCCAGCGCTTTCGGCTTGTAAGCCATTCCCCCGACGATTCCCGCGATCTGTCTCGCTTCATCATCGTCCAGCGTGATCATCGAGATGCTCTCATCCGGATCCTCATGGTCAAAATGGTACATTTCCCTTCTCCCATCATCATGTACAATGATGACAAGCTTATCTTCGCTGCGGGTTTCGATCACATATTTGTGCCCAATCCCTGGAAGATCACAATCTCTGATTTGCTTCATTCACAATACCTCCAACTTATTTTTTTATAAAGCAGTAATATTATATCACAAATCTACCCCTCATCCCCAGCATGATGCACAACATGTATAGATTACCAAGTAATTGTTAGGAGAAAAATACCACTAATGGGTACGATCAACGATTCCTATTCATTGCATAGATATCTTTTGCCTTGTATTAACATCCTTATTCTCTACATATTGGGTATTCTCATGCATACAAAAAAAAAAACACCCCAAAAGGAGGTGTTTAATCAAATGATATCCATCTAAGATGAACTTAAATACGCATATAATTCCGATAACGTCGTGACTTGACGTTCACGCATTCTTCGCACATACTGCGACCATAATGCTGCGGTCATTCGGGCATCTTCTAATGCATGGTGACGCGTCGTCACCTCAATCTGATTCATTACCAGCAATTCATCCAGTGTATAGTTGCGTGACTCCTTCTCCAGCCACTTCGCGACGAGCATCGTGTCTACGAGTCGATGAGACCAGCGCGCCCGCCAGGTTTTCCAGAATGCAGAGACTAAGAACGCTTTATCATGACCGCTGGCATGGGCTATCAAGACATCGGAACCGACAAATTGCATGAAAAGTTGAAGTGCCGTTGGAAGCGGCAGGCCATTCGCCAGCATCGCATTCGAGATTCCCGTCAACTGTTCAATTTCGGGCGGGACCGTCTGATTCACTTGAACGAGCGAATAGAACTGTTCCCCCGTATTGATCTCTTCTCCCTTGACTCGGACTGCCCCAATCGAGATAATTTCATCCCCATGATTGGGTAGGAATCCCGTCGTCTCCAGATCGAACACGACCACAGATAATTCTTCCAAAGGAACGTGCAGCACATTGGGTTTCCGCTGCTCCTTCAACGTGTTACGCATAAACGCAATTTGCTCCGCTTTGGCATTTGGAACGCCGATAATGGAAGAAAAAGCAGATGAAATCTCACCCCTCTTCAGTGCGCTCCACCAACTTCCTTCCGTTGATCCCCGATCCTTCATCGTTCATTCCTCATCTGCACACGTATTTGTCGATTCAAATAGCGTTGTAAGCCATGTACAGCTTGCAACTCCTTCTTCAATGCTCTTACGACGTCTCGTGTTAAGTCCGATTCAGTCACATATCCATGGCTCACGTATTCGCCCTCTTCGATGACAAATGGAATCGTTGCCCGCCTTGCTAATACCGAGCGGAAAGCTATCTCACATGAGCTAAGAAGCTCTGTATCCTGGGACCCATTCTGCTTCAAATACATGAAGCGTTCCCACGTGGATGGTTGCTGAAGTGCATAGAATGCATCTTGATCCACTCTTAACCCTGTAGTAATGGCTAGATAACGAATTCCATTCACTAGCGGAATATAGGCCCCATACTTCAAGTTCACTCCCCCGGCGAACTCACCGAACCTTTCCCGAATAATCTGGCCAAAAGAATTAATCGACGCTTTATAGTACAACGTGTTGCGCAGCATCGCTTCTGCAATACCAGGCGTACGCTTTAGCAGGTTCGTATATAAGGCACGCCATTCTGCCGCAAGGTCCTCGTCACCAAATACAGGACGCATGTCGGATGCAATCAGCAAATAGCGTACATGCTCCCAAGATAAGTCTTCAAGCCATAACCTCAATTGTTCTTCCCACTGCTTCATCGACTTCCGCCAAACACTATTGCTTACGAGCACCTGCCCCTTGCACCTCGGGAATCCAAGCACCATCAATTGTTCAACGATCACTTTCGAGAAGTGCTCGAAGTATTCGAGCACGGAACTATCCGTCGTATCCTCCATGATCAATCCATGATCCTGGTCGCTCCATTGTGCTTGTTCACTTCGACCACCGCTTCCGAACAAGACAAATGCATATCGAACAGGCGGATGCCCCCAGCCCTCCCTGACAAGCATTTGCTCACATAGACGAATCGTTGCTGCAATCAATGCATCATGCCATCGATTCAGCTGGACATTCCACTCGAGCACCTGGGTTGAATCCACAGCTTGGCTCCACAACGTCTGATACTGATCACGTAACAGACGTAACGCGTGAACCGATGTCGCTGCCCCTAATGCTTCCATTGCGACTCCCATTTGCTCCATCCGCCTACCCCCATGTTTATCCCGTGTAACATTTCATAACATGAACATTCAACTCTAGCTGAATTATAACGAACAAGTCTAGGGCGCACAAGCATTCTTTTGTTAAAATATGTTTATTCGATAAGAACATACCCTGATGATGTCAATTTACATCACTCGAGTTCCAGAGACCCACACGACAAACCATAACGTTTGACTGTATACTTTGATGTTTAGTATGATACATAGATAGCAATCTTAAGAAGCGAGGTGCCTAACATTGGACACAATCAAAATGTATCGCATCAGCGAACTAGCAAGAGAAGCAAATGTAAGCCTGCGTACGATCGACTACTATACAAAGCTTGGCTTGATTGAACCCGAGCAACGTTCCAGCAGCAATTATCGTCTCTATAGCGATGAAACCTTAATCCGTTTACAACGTATTAATCAGATGAAGCAAGAGAAATACACGCTCGATGAGATTAAACACAGCTTGACGGAATGGAGCAAGGTAACGCGAGAAGAAGAAGTATCACAGCGATTGACCTCACTTCAGATGCATATGGCGCAATTAGAACGTGAGGTGAAGGAGCTAAGTCCAGTCATCGAACAGCTCAAGCCGCGACAAGCAAAAAATTTATTCAAAAACTTAACTCCGCAAAGCGCTGCAGTCATCGAAGCGTTACTGCTATTGCTCAGCAAAAACTCAATTATGTAATTACAATAGGAGGGCTATACCAATGACATTATCAACATTTATGTACATCCCAATCTTGCTAGCCTTTATTCTAACGATATGGGCACAATTTCGAGTCAAAGGAACATTCAACAAGTGGTCTGAAGTTCCAGTTCAAAGCGGACTTACAGGATATGAAGCAGCTAGACGAATGCTGGATGCCAATGGGCTCCATGATGTTCCCATCGAACCCGTTCGCGGCGCATTGACAGACCATTACGATCCGATTGCACGAGTGGTAAGATTATCCGAACCGGTCTATTATGAGAATTCCATCTCAGCTGTATCGGTTGCCTGTCACGAAGTCGGTCATGCGATCCAACATCAGCAATCGTATTCCATGCTTGTCCTTCGCCATCGGATGTTCCCATTCGTGAATTTCGCCTCTGGCGTCGCACCATTCTTGTTGCTCGCAGGATTCATCTTCGACTTCATGAACTTAGTCGGTATCGGTATTATCTTCTTCTCCGCTGCAGTAGCTTTCCAAGTCGTTACGCTGCCTGTAGAGTTCAATGCAAGTAATCGGGCACGTGACATTATGGTCTCTGAAGGCTTTATTACGAATGATGAAGAACGAGGCGTTGCCAAAGTATTGAACGCCGCAGCACTCACTTACGTCGCCGCTGCGCTCCTATCGCTCCTCGAGCTTTTACGTTACATCTTAATTTTCGTGAACAATCGCGATTAATACGAAGAAACCAAAAAACTCCCATCCGTGCTATTGTACGGAATGGGAGTTTTCTCTATTTTCGAAGAACTGTAACAAAAAGGCGTAGAATACAGCAGCAACGGGTGATAATTTATCATCGATTCGACGGATGAGACCAATCGGTCGTACGACCTTCGGCTCCCGGATGCGAACCCTTGAAGGCTCCAGCTTCTGTGTCTGGAATAAGGCCATGTCTGGAAGTAAGCTAACGCCCATCCCTGCAGCGACAAGTCCGCGTATCGTATCTGTCTCTTCTCCTTCGAAGCTAATCTTCGGTGAGAATCCAGCCTGCTCGCATGCATCCCATACGATGGGCCGCAAGGAATAACCTTGGCTAAATAAGACGAACATTTCATCCTTCAACTGTTCCAATACGATTGATTCTTCTCCGGCAAGCGGATGATTCGGCGGTACGATGGCTGACAGCTCCTCCATCAATACAATCTGACCCGTTACATGCTCCGACTCATCGGGAAAAGGGGATATGAACGCCAGGTCCGTGTCTCCTGAACTGACATCTTTGATCAGCGATGCATAATTCCCCTGCTTGAGACGAAATTTCACATTCGGGTGGATCTTCCGAAATTCGGAGACCACTTCCGGTATTAGATGAATACCCAAGCTGTGTGGAAATCCTAGCCGGACCTCCCCGCAATTCGGGTCATGAAATTCATGGACTTCCTGTACGGTTCGCTCTAACGAGCGCAAGACCGCCTCAATACGCTTATACAGGAGTTGACCGACAGGGGTTAGCTGAAGATTACGCCCCTTCTGTATAAACAGCTTTACGCCAAGCTCTTCCTCTAACTGGTGAATCTGGCGGCTGACAGCCGATTGTGCCACATGCAGCTCTTCCGCCGCTTGCGTCACATGTTCTTTCTTTGCTACTTTCACAAAATAATACAACTGCCTTAATTCCACTGATGTACACTCCGTTCTTGGCGTCAATACAGCTACTGTACCATGCCGCCCTTGTGCTTTCAATGAAAAAATGTAATCGTCTTCACAGTCTAAGCTTACGAATCAATCCGTAGAGGATAAACCCAGCGACAAGCCCGCCGAGATGCGCCCATAAATTCACACTCGCTACCATAACGGAATAGACCAACCCCATGCCGAGCAGCATATAGATCGTCTGTCTTGAAGGAGGATCCAATAATGATCGTTGCAACAGAACAATGAATAGATACGCTCCGTAAATGCCGTAAATTGCGCCTGAGGCGCCCGCCGACAAAGTTGGACCACTTGCCATCAAATCACTAAACACATTCCCTAGCAGGCCGCTGAAGAGGTAGAACAAGGCATACTGCCACGAGCCAAGCAAGCGTTCGAGCGGTGGAGCGAATACGAACAGCGCAAAAGAATTAAACAATAAATGATCGAAGCCAATATGAACGAACATCGCTGTGAAATAACGCCAGTATTCTGTCGCATAATGTGAATCATTCAACATCGCTCCATATTTCAGAAGCGTATATGTATTCGTTGATCCACCATCAAATGCCATCAAGATGAACACCACGATATTGGCAAGCAGTAGAACCGACGTCACTGGATAGAAGCGAAGATAACTCTTGAAATTCTCATAACGAATAAATATCATAATCCATCACCATTCCCTAAATATATTGTAAAACAATTAGACATTTTCGACTCAAAACAACTATAATAAATTCTGGAAGCAAGATATCTAAAGGAGGCAATATCCATGGCACAAGAACGTACAGTAGCATTCAAAGGAAACCCGATCACATTAATCGGTCCAGAACTTAAAGCAGGCGACAAAGCTCCTAACTTCACATTGAACAAGAACTTGCTTGAAGAAGTAACGCTTCAAGACTATGCAGGCAAAATCAAGCTGATCAGTGTTGTTCCTTCCCTCGATACAGGTGTATGCGATGCACAGACACGTCGTTTCAACGAAGCAGCTAGCAAGCTTGGCGATAATGTCGTTATTCTTACTGTAAGTGCTGACCTACCATTTGCACAAGCTCGTTGGTGTGGCGCAGCAGGCATCGATAAAGTAATCACGTTGTCTGACTACAAATCCAATAGCTTTGCAGAAAGCTATGGTGTATTGATCAAAGAATTCCGTCTAGACATGCGTGCTGTATTCGTGGTTGATGCGAATGATACGATTACATACGTAGAAGTACTCTCCGAAATGACTGAGCATCCGAACTATGAAAATGCGATCGCAGCTGTCCAAGCGCTTCTATAATCGTAATACGTAGTACGTAAAAAGCGAGCGAAGGTTCCCCTTCCTCGCTTTTTTGCTTTTCCTATATAAGATTCAGGCAGCGCCTGAAACATTTAGCTCGATGTTTTATATGATGATAGCTTCTTATCTAAAATCGCGAACAATTCCATAATCACACGATAATTGGATCCCAGATCTCCCATACCGCCGCGCGATGCAGAGAAAATATCGACTGCCGATTTGGTTGGTCCCACAGATATTACAGATACCGTAATATCCATCGTTCTGCCTGTAACCGTTCTTTTCTCCAGCGTAATTTCACCAACAGAATGCACTTCATGAAGCAGCTTGTACCCTGGAATTTTCTTAAGCGTGGATACAACCTCTTCCCATGCACGATCTTTAGATAAACTATAGTAATGTGATTTTAATTTAGGGTCTTTGGCACGATCGCCAGTTGCTTCATAACTGCGCAAGATGCCGATTAGAGCTCTTTTGAGTGACAACGAACTTCCTCCCTTATATGTACACAAACCCGCAAATGCCGTCCGATTTCAAATGCTTCTGAACCTACTCTCGCAGGTGGGTGCCCGCAGAGTTACCTTTGAAGTCCCAGTGAAGGGCGTGTCAGCAGCAACTCGATTTGAACTCCCTAGAAACCGTTATTGGTTCAAAACAACGTGAAATCGAACGAACACCGCAGGATGTAACACCTATTATAGTACCTTGCAGTCCAAAAGTAAACTAAGTGGTCGGCTTGTCCTCGCTTAGCACTGCCTCAGCCTCAGCTTCTTCCTTCTCAGCTTTCTCCAGTGCATCCTTCTCTAATTGCAGCTGCATCTTCAAATAAATCAAATGGAAGTTATAGAATGCGAACGTAGCAATGATACTACCGGTAAAGAAGATAATCAAGAACGGATATCTCAAGCTGAAGTAACCGAGAATACCTGCTCCAAGTACAGTTGTAATGGAACGGATCGGTCGAATGACTGTCAGGAGAACCGCATTCTTAATCAGTTGTAGCGTTTTCATATGATAGTGCACGATCATCGAGAAGAAGTTGAACATCGAGATCAGCAATACGACCAGCAATACCACCATCACAATACCAACGAATTGGAAGCCCTTCAGTTGGGTCATATACACTTGTAAATCCACATACATAATGACAGCGAGCAACGTGTAGAAAATACCGCCGATCATAGCTTGTACATAGTTCTGCTTATACCCTTTGAAGTATGTCGAGAATAGCTTGACATCCGTCTCACCCATGACCCATTTACGAGCGACCGTGAACATCGCTGCGGTTGCAGGGAATAATGTGAACGGAGCTACAATCCCCATTGCCCAGTTCATTGTAATCGACTCATTCACTAGGTTTTGTTGGACCACTAACAACTTCGTAAACGCGAAGAACAAGAATGGGGACGAACATAAGATCCAGAGCAGATTAATAGCCGACAAGCGCATAATCCATTCCGAGACCCGATATAATCCTCCCATAACGCCTTTAAATTCCAAACAAATTACCTCCTCAGCAAATCATCAATGCTTGTATATTATATTACTATAATACAAGTGGCCTACTATTTGCTACCGCCTATTTTAGTTGGACTGGGTAGTAGTCTAAACGACTAGCACCTAACCACCATAGGATACACTGTAATCCCCAACCACTTTCATTTCATAGAAGGAGGTTACAGTATGGGCGACTTCGGATTCGGCGGTTTCGGAATCACATCTACTAGCGGAATTTTAGTTCTTTTCATTCTGCTCGTTATTGTTAGCGGCGCTTTCATCTAACTACGTTAATCCTCAACCTTGATGCACAAAAAAAAGACGAAGCCTTACGCTTCGTCTTCTTCCATTCTATACGTCGCTCATACTCTCAGGACGTTTCGCTGGTTTACGGCCTTCACCGCTATTCGTACGTGGTCTGCGATCTCCTTCGCCACTTGTGCGAGGTTTGCGATCGCTGTTACCACGGTACCCACTGCTGTCTCCACCACGGGAATAACCGCCTTCACGGCTACCATATCCGCCTTTGGAGTATCCGCCGCCAGAGCGGTTGCCATCACGACTGCCTTCGCGACTGCCTTCACGACGGTAAGAAGATCCTTCGCGGTTCCCGCCGCCGCCTTGACGGTTGGATCCGTAGCTGCCAGATGGCCGACGTCCGCTAGAACGGATGTCCGGTTTACGGCGTTTTGCACGAATCGGCTCTTCCGGTGTCAATTCGATCACACCATCTTTCTTCTCGCCTGTGAGCAATTTCATAGCCGCCGATAGCAATTGTACGGAATCATATTGTTCGAGCAATTGAATTGAGATTGCCTTGAACTCGTTGTATTCTTCATTCTGAACGATCTCAAGAATACGCTCAGCTGTTAGACGTTGTTTACCTTCGATAGCTTCTGCAAGACTTGGCAATGGCTTCTTCGGAATGCGATGTCTTGTCACTTTCTCAATGAAGTGCAAGTGATCGATCTCACGAGGTGTTACGAAGGACCATGCTGTACCTTCTTTACCTGCGCGGCCTGTACGACCGATCCGGTGTACATAGCTCTCAGGATCTTGTGGAAGGTCAAAGTTCACTACGTGAGTCACGCCACTCACATCAAGACCACGTGCCGCAACGTCTGTTGCCACGAGTACATCAATGCTGCCATCACGGAATTTACGCATAACGGTATCACGTTGGTTCTGAGACAAGTCACCATGCAATCCGTCTGCAGAATAACCACGCTTCTGCAATGCTTCGGACAATTCGTCAACACGGCGTTTCGTACGTCCGAATACAATTGCAAGCTCTGGAGATTCCATATCAAGCAAACGGCTTATCGCTTCGAACTTCTGACGCTCATGAACTTCAATGTAAGCTTGATCGATAAGTGGTGCACTTACTTGCTTTGGAATAACGGATACATGCTCTGGGTTTTTCAAGAATTGTTGTGCAAGCTTCTGGATGTTCGGAGGCATTGTTGCCGAGAACAGCATCGTCTGACGCTCATCAGGAACGAGCTTCAAGATCGATTGAATGTCCTCCATGAAGCCCATGTCGAGCATTTCATCTGCTTCATCCAAGATGACGGTCTGTACATCATCCAGTTTAATCGTCTTACGATTGATATGGTCAAGCAAACGACCTGGTGTACCGATAATGATTTGAGGTTTTTTCTTCAATGCGCGGATTTGGCGAACGATATCTTGTCCACCGTAAATCGGTAGTGAGCGAGTACCTTTGAAACGTGCAAGCTTTGCAATTTCTTCAGATACTTGAATCGCTAATTCGCGTGTGGGTGTCATGATTAGTGCGACGATGCGCTCTTCGGTAACTGGAATTTTGTTGATAAGCGGAATACCAAATGCTGCTGTCTTCCCTGTACCTGTCTGTGCCTGTCCAATCAAGTCTCTCCCTTCCATTGCAAATGGAATGGATTTCGATTGGATCGGAGTGGATTCTTCAAATCCAAGTTCCGTGATTGCCTGGAGCAGCTTCGCGTCCAAGCCAAAATCTGTAAAGTTCATCAATATAGTTCATACTCCTTCTTTATCTTGGGGGGTGATGGACATTCCCCATCCTAAACTGTATCCTTAAGTAGCGAAAAACATTTTGTATGCGATCCCCTGTATTTCAATTCATATGCATATATAATGCACAAATCCAACTGCAAACATCGTCGCAGTTGGAAAATAATCCCTACTCAAGAACATCTAATATATTATATCACAAATTAGATGGAGAATACCAGCGACTAACTTGCTAAATACTACATATGAGGTGAATTTCATTGAAAAAAGTATGGGAAATCGCTTCCATGGTCATTGGAGCGTTCTTTATAGCCGTAGGGTCTAATTTGTTCATTATCCCTCATCAAATTTTGAGTTCCGGCTTGAACGGACTCGCGATGATCACAGGTTATTTCACTCACTGGAATATCGGATTGTTGTATCTGATCTTCAACGCCCCGATCCTCGTTGCAGGATGGTTCATCCTCGGGAAACGATTTATCTTCAATAGTATGGTGTCCGTTGTTGCGGTAACTTGGTTCATGCAATTGTTGCCAGTGTATCAGTTCAACGACACCCCTATCCTTGGCGCCGTATTCGGCGGATGCCTCATTGGTTTTGGTGCAGGTATCTCCCTTCGAATGGGCGGCTCTTCCGGTGGATTCGATATCGTTGCTTCCATTATTTCCAGATACCGCGATATTCAGCTGGGGATGATGATCGTCGGCTTAAATGGCTTCATCATTATCGCCCTTGGATACATGAAGGACAACTGGGATTTGGCCTTATATTCCATGCTCTCCGTATTTATCACGGGAAAAGTAATGGATGTGATCCATATTAGCCATATTAAAGTTACTGCCTTCATTATTACGAATGAGACGGAACTAATGCTGGAAAAGTTACTTGGCTTGCCGCGTGGTGTCACCATCATCAAGACGCGTGGTGCCTATTCGGAAGTGGAGAAGGATATGCTGATGACAGTAACGACACGTTATGAGTTAGCCGAACTGCAGAATATCATTAAATCTGTTGATAAGAAAGCTTTTGTGAACATCGTAGAGACCGTCGGTGTAATGGGCGCATTCCGCAGACGAAAACCGTAAGTGTCGCTACTTTTTATTGGGAAGATGTGTTATAATCAAATGGATTAAAATTGGAAATAAATCATTTGGCATAGTTTTCAGGTTTTTACCCTTTGTTTCACGATGTACAGCTTTTCCGAACTCGTAATCATGATTTCGATGAAAGGGTGATCGCTGTGGAAATGGAAACGGTAAAACTGTCCGAGATTGTGTTAAAATGGTACCCTGATCTTATTCCGTTCCTTCGCCAAACGGAACTGGATCGCAACATCGTACTACGGGACGGTATCAACATCTTAGGTCCTGGGGATGCAATGGAGATTATTCATTACAGCATCTGTGATAATCAAAAAAATGGTTACATTCATTAAACAGCTCCCCTGTAGATGCCTCAATTCTGCAGGGGAGTTTTTTCTGCAAAATCCTCCATAATGCTCTATAACGAATCTCTCTTTTTCGCTATAATCTAGTAATAGTGCGAGTTCAAAAAGTCGGCTTTTCAGCATCTAAGAGTTTTCGCAGAAAACTGACATCGTAAGCGTATACTCAGGTTGCGAGAATCCTCGGATAATGCTTACGTAGCAAGTTTTTCTTCGAAAAACTTTCAGGAGGAACGGAGTTTAGGTAAAACCTAAATGAGTACCTGAAATGTTTCTGAAGGAAACATACTTCGAAAGCATATGCTCTTCGAGGATGAACGCAAGATTCGATGTCGGGTCTGCTACTTTGCAACACTTCGTGATCAAAAGATGACTTTTTGAACAACGTCTAATAGCGTCGCAAGAGGAGAGTGTACCCTTTCATGAACATCCTATGGTCTTTATTACTCATGGCTCTGAGCTCCTTAAGCCAGACACCAGCACACCAAGACACTAGCTCAACGCAGTTAATGAGAGCTGCCCTGCAAGCCATTAGCGCCGAAGCGAATCCGAGCGGTCAGATCTCGAATCCATTCGCTGCGCTTGATCCACAAGAGCATGCTCCCAAAGTGAAGGGCATCTATGCAACCGCATACAGTGCCGGCGGCGAACGTCTGAAATCCTTGTTGCAATTAATAGATTCGACTGAGCTTAATGCGATGGTCGTTGATATTAAAGATGACTCCGGATATATCACCTATAAGACGGACAATGCGAAGTTAGCGCAGCTTGGATCACCTAAGCCCTTTATTAAAGATATTCACCAATTCATGGAGACACTACAGAAACATCAGATCTATCCGATCGCTCGAATCGTCGTCTTCAAGGACACCGTACTTGCAAAGAAGCATCCGGAACTCTCTTTCGTCAAATCCGATGGATCCGTGTGGGCGAATGGCAAGAAGGACAGCTTCGTGAATCCCTACATGAAAGAAGTATGGGACTATAATATCGAACTAGCCAAGGAAGCTGTGAAGCTAGGTTTCCGTGAAATCCAATTCGACTATGTTCGGTTCCCTGAAGGATTTGAGAACAAGGCCAAATCGCTCAAATTCACAACGAATGACAAATCGCGCGTACAAATTGTTGCCGATTTCGTCGATTATGCGAAGCAGCAGCTCGCGCCTCTTGGTGTGCGTGTCTCCGTAGATATTTTCGGTTATGCAGCATCCGTCCCTGCCGCAGAAGGCATTGGACAGGATTTCGTAAAAATATCAGAGCATGTCGATGTGATCTGCCCCATGGTCTATCCAAGCCACTACTCAACCGGTTGGTACGGTGCGAAGAATCCGGATATCGAACCTTATCGCACGATTAAAGGCTCCATGGAGGATACACACAAAAAACTTTCTCCACTCGCCGAGAAGAAGCCTATCATCAGACCATGGATTCAAGACTTCACTGCAAGCTGGCTTGGAAAAGGGCATTACACGAAATATGGCAAACATGAAGTCGAAGAGCAAATCCGCGCCTTGAAGGATACCGGCATCGATGAGTACCTATTGTGGAACGCTGGCAATCGGTATACCGAAGATGTGAAGTACTAGGTTAGATTTAACACCAATAAGAAGAGCCCTGTATACCACCCGAGCGAATGGTATGGAGGGCTCTTGTATTTCAAGTCACTTGCGATGCGTCTCAATCACGTAACCCGCACCCTTATCCAATCTTTTCTTCTCAAGGATACTAACCTCAAGTTGCGCTGGTGATGCTAGGAAATGACGGTCCATGTGAGAGTCGACATAGGAAAATGCTTTCTCGTCCGTCTCCGCTACGACAATGAGATAGACAAGTTGTTCTTCCAATTCAATTTCAACACGATATAAGTACATAAGATGACTTCCCCTTCCACATTCTTATCCTTATTATCCCGATGAGGATTATATTCATTATATTGAAAAACCTCCCAAAAAGCTTGTACAAATTTTCTCCCTTCCCGAAATGAGAAAAACCTCTATCGAGGTCCTTTCAAAGATGAGCGACCGCGTTTAGAGGTAGTTTTTATCGCCAATAGGAAATTTTTTATACACCTTTGTCGCTTTAGTTAACATTCCTATGTGGTAAAAAAAGACTGCTCCTCCGTCATCTCCAAATGACTTCAGAACAGCCTTTCTTGTTAAGCTTGATTATTTCGAAAGACGTAGAGCAAGATCGTACAATTCCATATCAAATGCTTTCTTCGTGTTCACAACCGTATCAATATCGGTCATCACCAATTCACCTTTAATGACACCGCATGATTTGCCTGATTGGCCTTCCATTAACATACGTACAGCATAATCGCCAAGACGGCTTCCTAGAACGCGGTCATTGTGCGTTGGGCAGCCACCACGTTGAATATGACCCAATACGGTTACACGCGCATCCACGTCAACACGCTCCGTAATGCCTTTGGCGATATCTTCACCGCGGCCAACGCCTTCTGCAACAATCACGATACTATGGCGTTTGCCATGTTCGAAATTGTCTTTCATGCGATTCGCTACATCATCAATGCTGAATGGCACTTCAGGGACAAGAATCGTCTCTGCGCCGCTCGCAAGACCAGCATACAACGCGATATCACCGCAATGACGTCCCATAACCTCAACGATAGAGGAGCGCTCATGCGAACTCATCGTATCGCGCAATTTATTGACTGCGTCCACTACAATGCCTACAGCCGTATCGAATCCGATCGTAAAGTCTGTGAACGCAATATCATTATCAATTGTGCCTGGTAAGCACATCGTTTTGATGCCAAGTTTGCTCAATTTGTTCGCGCCTTGATATGAACCATCTCCACCGATAACGACTAAGCCATCGATACCATATTCACGTAGAATATCCGCACCTTTTTGTTGGCCTTCAGCCGTCATGAACTCTTTACAACGAGCCGATTGCAGAATCGTTCCGCCGCGTTGGATAATATCACCGACACTACGCAAGTCCATCGAACGGATTTCTCTGTTCAATAGTCCTTGGTAACCGCGTTGAATACCGAACACTTCGATGCCGTAATATAACGCACTACGCACGACTGCACGAACAGCCGCGTTCATCCCTTGAGAATCTCCCCCACTAGTAAGAACTGCAATTTTTTTGACTGCTGACATATCCTTATCCTCCTTAAAAAATCCATCTTATCTCTATCTATGATTTATGTTTACGTATCCAAAGACTATTCCCCCAGAAAAACAACCGCGTTAACGGGCTTTTCCGCATGAGACGCTTGGAGACGGACTTCACATGCTGTTGACTCGTCACCTTTGGGTCTGACAAGTATAAAGCAATCAATCCTTCTATCACCATACGATGGAACTGCGAATCAGGCAAGTGCTTCACATCTTCTCTCGCCCCTTCGACCACCATCACCATCCGCTCGATTAAGGTCTCTTGCTCATCGTAATAGTTGCAGAAATTCAAATCCCCACCCAAGCGATCTTCTTCTTGGTCAATTAAATAATCAAGCATAATATGCAATCCGCATACATGCGGAAAATAAGCTCTTCGAATATCACTTGCCTCGCGTACGGTCAGACTAGGTCTTGTCGCAGCTGTGAACAGCATGAATACACCTAGGGTCGAACCTGTCGCTGCAGCGAATTCATTCCAGTGCAAATGAGGAGATTTATTCCGATTCTGCTCCCACCAGGCGGTTAGCTCCGATTCTCTAAGATCATGACGAATATGCTTGTACACTTGCAAATCGACATACAGACCCACCAATTCTTCCAGATAAGGCATCACTTTCCCATAGGACGGAAGCTGCCTGATACAAGATTGGCAAGTCGACACGAGATTATGCAGGTAACCATCGTCTTCATGCTCAGGATGGTAAGCGTAATAATTTTGAAGTGGAGCTTCGGGGTTAATCGCATCTAACATCGACTGATGGAGCTGGCGAAAATCAACCGGATCCATGGAGGTGCTGCGATCACACAGGTTATCCAGATAATCGCTGATCGTCTGAAATGCCACGATAAGTGGAATCAGCACATCTTTCTGCGATATATCTAAAGCTGCGTACACCGCTCCGCCTTGACAATGGAACTGCTTCGTCGCGATGCTCGCAAGCGCTTGTCGGCGAAGCTCTTCATCAGGAATCGACTCCGCTTGTTCCTGCCAATAACCAAGTGATTGCTTAACACCTGGCAAAATAACACGATACACGCGGAACATCAGCTGTATTGGATTTAGTGGTGCAGTGAATTGTCGCTGTTGTGTTAGACTCAATACGGGGTGCCTCCAAAAATGCATTCATTTTCATGTGAATCATTCCTATTATAGTACGATCAGTCATAATGCACAAACCGCTACATTAGGCATGCATTCTCGTACGTACCTCTTGATTCGTGCGGTACCACAAATGCAAATCATTAATCTGACTAGCAATTTCGGCGATCTCCGAATTCAGCTGGCAGCTGACCTCGAAATTTTCTTCATCAAATAATTGTGACTGTTTCTTATTAATTACGCGCTCAAGCGCTATGATTCGGTTTGGGATTTTTCCTCGGATCCATTCCCATCGAACAAGAATAGCTTCTCGCTCTACAACACTATATTGTTCCCACTCTTGAGCAAGCGCAGGCACATGAATACCTAACCGCTCATCGAATTGAAAGACATTCTCCATCTCTATCTCCTCCATGAAAAAGAGTCCAATAGTAAATGTACCACTCACAACGAAGGAAATCTATAATATTCAGCACAGTTCCAAAAGAGCATTCCAGAACCCTGAGGCAGGTGCTATACTAATAGTTATTTCGATACCCATTCTAGATTGGAGCTCTCAGCATGTTGTTCAGACGAAATGGATCCTCTATGATGCAAGATTTTCATTGGCTGCGAATGTTCGTATTCTCACTGTATACGACCACGTCACTCATTACAGCCTTTTTTCCGCTCTATTTCAGCGGCATTGGCTTCTCGAATGTCCAGATCGGATTTATTTATTCGATTGGACCCTTAATCTCGATTTTCTCGAACCTCATCTGGGGAATTGCTAGCGATAAGTTCCGTACGATCAAGAAAATCGTTCTCATCCTACTCGTTGGCCAATTATTCATGGTCTTACTATTAACGCAATCTACCTCTTTTGCCGTCATTTGCATTCTGATGTTCGTGTTTAATTTCTTTTATTCTCCCATAAACCCATTAGCTGATACATGGGCGATCATGACGATGCAGAAGCGCGGTAAAAATTTCATGAGCGTGCGAATCTACGGGTCATTCGGATTTGCCATCGCATCACTCGTCCTCGGATTTATTCTGAAGCAAACCGGGGCCCATATTACGCTGTGGGTATGCCTTCTCCTATCCGGATGTTCGCTGTTAATTGCCCTATTCGCAACGGACCAACAGGGCACAACAGCCAAGAAGATGGAACTCGGAGGGCTACTGAAAATCCTGAAGCAGCGCGAAATCGTCTGGTTCTTCCTGTTGCTGCTCTTAGTCGCAGTATCACATCGATTCAACGATGCCTTCATCTCCCCTGTTCTACGAGGAATGGGCGCAGATGAGACAATTATCGGATGGGCATTGTCCGCTTCTTCGTTAAGTGAAATTCCCGTCTTCTTCCTTCTTAGCAAATACGGCTCGAAGTTCAAAGAACTTCCGCTCTTATCGATCGCCAGTCTCATGTATGCCGTTCGTTTCTTGCTGATGAGTGTTGTTACGGATCCGGCGTGGGTCGTTGTTATACAGCTTATGCACAGCGTCACATTTGGTATCTACTTTTTTACCGCTGTTCGTTACGTAACCAATATCATCCCGGATGAGTATCGCGCGACAGGACTTGCATTCTTCACGATCATCTGGTCCTCGCTCGCAGGTCTCATCAGCGGGTCTGTTGGCGGAAGTCTGCTCGATATCAGCAAAGGAACATTATACATGGTCGCTGCGAGTCTGGCATTGATCGGTTCGATCGGCTTTATGGCGCGCTATTTGATAGCAAAGGATCAATAACCGACGCGAAATTCCTTGCTTTTTCCAATCTTCGGGCTATAATGAGAAAAGGATTTAGGACCAAGTAATAAAGGCGGGGAAAATCATGGATTTCGAACAACTCAAAGCAATTATTCATGGACGTCGAAGCGTCCGTAATTACACCGATCAATCAGTCGCGATTGCAGATATCGAAGATCTCATTGATTGTGCGCGTTATGCTCCAAGTGATACGAATTCACAGACTTGGGAGTTCATCGCCATTACGAATAAAGACCTGATCAAACAAATTGAGGGGTTGACATGGGATCAGCTTCATGCGCTTGCAGCCGTATCGGAGACGAAAGGTCTTAACCGCGAAGCACGCCTACTCGTGAAATCTTTCGGACCTTATGCGACAGCCTTCTCCAATGCTCCTGTCTTGATCATTTGTCTAGCAACGCCATACAACTCGAAATTCCGCGAGAAAATCTTCGACCCGATTGAACTTGCTTCGGAGAGCGTATGGGCGGAGGAAGGGATCAAGAGCAGCTGCCTTGCAACACAGAACCTCATGCTCGCAGCGCATGCCAAAGGGCTTGCTACTTGTCCTATGACAGGACCTGTCCTGCTCGCTGAACATCAGTTGAAGGAATTGCTTGAGATTCCTGATGATCGTCAAGTCAACATGGTCATCTCACTTGGTTACCCGGCCGATCAGCCGAGCAAGCTGCCGCGTAAAGACGTTCAAGACATTCTTCGTATTATTGAATAAATAACGTGCAAGACCCCCGTTATCCTATGATTGCGGGGGTCTTGTCTTGTTTTACAACAAATGAAGCTGTTAGAAATACAAAAAAACAGATCCCAGAATGAACTGAAATCTGTGTGATGAACATGCATGGCGCAATTTATAATGAATAGTTAATTATAATTTCGTTACGCTAGCCGCTTGTGGTCCACGGTTGCCTTGTGTAATTTCAAATTCAACCGATTGGCCTTCTTCTAGAGTCTTGAATCCTTCGCCTTGGATCGCGGAGAAATGAACGAATACATCGTCGCCGCCTTCCACTTGAATAAAACCGTAGCCCTTCTCAGCATTAAACCATTTTACTGTTCCTTTCAAATGAACAACCTCCTAATATGCCGCCTTTAATGGCGATTATTTATATTATATCCGAAATATTGGAAATGTTCAACGAATCTTTTTGATCTCAAGAAAGTCGGACGAGCCTGGTATGAAAGGCAATTGACTGGACTTGAAGGATACCTGATGGCCTGTTTGTTCAAACTCTTGCATCATGGTCGACATCGCTGAGTATCCAGCCCAGCGTAGTGATTTCAGCGGATAGATGAGCACCCTTCCACCCACCGCGCAGACGCGAATTAATTCCTTAATTGCTGCCAAGTGAAATGCATAATCGAATTGATCCGCGTATAAGAAAAGAAAGTGACTGCAAAAAACATGCTGAAATGTATGATCATCGAAGGGTAGTTCGGGCAGCTTCGCAAAGATATAATGCGACGGATTGCCTTGATAATCCGCAATAAATTGCTCTGAGGATCTTATGCGTCTATCGCGGTGCTGAGCCGGGTCCCCGTAGAAGCTCCAATCGAACGTCTCCTGTATCTTCGTAAGCTTGGCTGTTGAAGTCTCAATCTCCTCCGATGCATAACGCGCTAAATACGCCGCATCGTAATGGAATAACGGGTCTGCCGCCACAGCCGTGTACCCGCGTGAATTCGCTTCCGCCGTGAAAGACGACGCACCGCCTGCCACATCCAAGATACTCCCTTGTGCCAAATCTGCCTCCGTAAGAGCGAACATTCGCATATATTCCTCATACGAACGACATGTCATAGCTACACCTTGCTGTTCATACGCTGGATAAAAACTCATCTCAACCACTCTCCTCAGCTCATCTCAACTCATCTCTTCAGCCTCAATCGGCTTTGTTATAAATTACCACTTAAACCCATACAGAGCAAGATCAAATTATGACTTAATATTTGCTTTATATCGCGCTGTACGTTATCATTTTACACAAAACAACGTAACAAGAACTTACCTGAAGAACGGAGCTTATAAATGATTAAAAAACATGTAATATACAAAAAAGACAACTGGAATATGATTACGGTAGAGGTCCAAGGCAAGTATATTGTCCTTCGCGAAATTTCAGACCAATGGGGCGAAGAGACGCACACCTTCTTAAGTCGTCCTGCACTCATGAACTGGGTTAATAACCGCTTCCCCAAATCGGAGTATATAGATAACTTGGAAGAGTGGAATGACATGATGGCGAATTTCCGACAAGTCTAAGCCAAGCTCACGAAATGAGGTGATCCCCATAGACTCAACCAGTATTCTCATCTTTATCATTCTAGCCTTTTCGATGGGTGCCATCCTTATTATGAAGAAAGATTCAATTCCTGCGCCTCTGCGCCGGGTCATGGCTATCATTACGATTCTTCTCGTGGCATTCGCCTTTTTCTTAATCGTATACAGCTCATTTCAACTAGGTTCAGCTTAATTGATAAATGACAGGCATCAGGGTCATACTATTGACAAATTTTACGGCGCAGGAGTGATCTTGTGAGACGAGGAATTTGTCTTTTATTGATTACATGTCTATTGCAACAGACTGTCATCCCCGTCGCGGCCAGCTCTGCTGAACCCGCGCAATCTATCAAACCTAGGAGGGTTCCAATGAGTCAAATCGTTAAGCGTCAAGATGTACCGAAAGAAGATCAATGGAAATTAGAAGATTTATTCGCTTCGCAAGGGGCTTGGGATCAAGAATACAAGCTGGTGAAAGAACAGCTCGGCAAAGTATCCGCCTATCAGGGTAAATTAACTGATGCAGCTGCAGTCAAGGCTTGCTTCGACTTGGAAGATGAGATTTCACTACATACAGAACGTCTTTACGTTTACGCAAACATGCATCATCACGAAGATACTGCTGAACCTACATACCAAGCATTATCCGAGAAATCCAAAAAGCTCAGCGTGGATGTCGGTGAAGCATTATCATTTATTACCCCGGAAATATTGTCATTATCTGATGAGCAGCTCGACAGTTTCATTAACAATTCAGATCTCAGTAAATATAAATTTACGTTGACTGAAATGAAACGCCAGAAGGCGCATGTTCTCTCGAAAGCTGAGGAAGCATTGCTCGCACAAGTCGGCAATATCTCACAAGCGCCGAATACCATCTACGGTATGATCAACAATGCCGATATGAAATTCCCGAAAGTCAAAGATGAGAAAGGCGTGGAACGTGAATTAACACACGGCAGCTACATTCAGTTCCTCGAGAGCGATAATGTGGAGGTACGCAGAAATGCGTTCAAAGCCGTCTACGAGACCTATGGCAAGCAAAAGAATACGATCGCTGCAACACTCAATGCGAACGTCACCAAAAACATCTTCTATTCGCGTGCACGTAAATATCCATCCGTTCTTGAAATGTCGCTCTATGGCGACAACATTCCAAAAGAAGTGTACACGAATCTCATTGATACCATCCATGAGCACCTGCCTCTAATGCACCGCTACATGGAACTGCGTAAGAAATTGCTTAAAGTCGATGAACTTCATATGTACGATTTGTTCGCTCCGCTCGTCGAAGAGTTCAAAATGGACATTACCTATGCAGAGGCCAAGAAAATGGTCAAAGAAAGCTTGAAACCGCTAGGTGATGATTATCTGAACAACCTGCAGCATGGATTCGATGATGGCTGGATTGATGTCCACGAAAACGAAGGCAAGCGCAGTGGTGCATACAGCTGGGGCGCATACGGCACACACCCTTACGTGCTCTTGAACCACAAGGACAATCTCAACAGCATGTTCACGCTTGCACATGAAATGGGTCATGCGCTTCACTCCTTCTATTCCGATACGAACTTGGAATATCGCGATGCACAGTACACGATCTTCTTAGCTGAAGTTGCTTCAACCTTGAATGAAGCCTTGCTCATGAACTATATGCTGAAGAAGGCAGAGAACGATCCAAAAATGAAAATGTATCTGCTCACATACTACGCTGATCAATTCCGTACAACGGTCTTCCGTCAGACGATGTTCGCAGAGTTCGAGAAAATCATGCATGAACGCGCAGAACAAGGCGATGCGCTGACGCCGCAAGAGCTCTCGAAGATTTATTACGACTTGAATCTCCAATATTATGGCAAAGGCATGGTCGTGGATCAAGACATTGAGATGGAGTGGGCACGAATCCCTCATTTCTATACCAGCTTCTACGTCTATAAATACGCTACCGGATTCTCTGCGGCAACAAGCTTTGCGAAGCAGATTCTCGATGAAGGTGCACCTGCTGTAGAACGTTATCTTGGATTCTTGAAGAGCGGCGGCAGCGACTATTCCATCAACATCCTCAAGCGTGCCGGCGTCGATATGTCTTCACCACAGCCGATTCGGGAAGCGATGGACGTGTTCAAACAATTGATTGAAGACATGGAGAAACTTACGAACTAGTTAGAAACACCCCCACGCACCCCGAAAACGAATTAACGCTATACGAACAAAATCCCTTGCCTGCTACGGCAAGGGATTTTATACTATAAGGTACGCTGAAGCTTTAGGAGGAGTCATATGAAAATTCAATGGTCATTAATATTAGGACTCGTATTTGCATTAATTACGGCGATCTTCGCTGTCATTAATGTAGATCCCGTCCAAGTCAATTTGTTATTCGGAGTCGTCCAAGTCCCACTCATCCTGCTTATTTTGGGATGCACCTTGCTGGGTGGCTTAATCGTCGGTTCTTACGGAATTTACCTGCAATACCGACTACAGCGCAAGCTTAAGGCGACCAAGGCGGAGTTACAACATATTATCGATGCAACAGGCTATACATACCCAGTTTCACAAGATGCGCTATCATCCACGCATCCATCTAACCCAGACGAGGAGAAATCGAATCATGAACCTACCCTTTAACCAAGATTATGTCCTTGATTTTCTCGAAGAAATCCTAAATACCCCTAGCCCTACAGGCTACACGCACCACATTATGGAGCGAATTGAAGCTGAGGCACGTTCGTTAGGTTTCGAATTTGAACGTACGCAAAAAGGCTGCGGCATCATTAGTGTTCCGGGAAATGATCCATCTCGGACGATCGGGTTTACTGCACATGTCGATACCCTCGGCGCCATGGTTCGCTCGATCAATGCGCGTGGTACACTCCGGATTACACCGGTGGGCGGTTATATGATGAATGCGATTGAAAATGAATACTGTACAATCCATACGCGCGATGGACGCATTTATAGCGGAACGATTCTCACGACACACCCGTCTGTTCATGTCTACAGTGATGCTCGCGATTTCAAGCGTGATGAAGCTAATATGGAGATTCGGATTGATGAATTAGTCCATACGAAAGAAGATGTCATGAATCTTGGCATTCGTACAGGCGACTTCGTCTCCTTCGATCCCCGCGCTGTTATCTTCGATAACGGCTATGTGAAGTCACGCCATCTAGATGACAAAGCAAGTGTCGCTGCGCTGTTTGGTATTCTGGAATCGATTCATCGTGATCGCTGGACACCGGCCTATAATTTGAAATTGATCATTACCAACTATGAAGAGATTGGACATGGCGGATCCTACATTCCAGCAGAAATCGATGAGCTGATTGCAGTCGATATGGGCGCAATGGGGGATGATCTTGCATGTACAGAGCTGGATGTATCGATATGTGCCAAAGACTCCTCAGGCCCCTATGATTACGGTATGACGAGCAAGTTCATCCGTCTTGCTGAACGTGAGCAGATCCAGCATGTCGTTGATATTTACCCTTATTACGGTTCCGACGCATCTGCTGCGCTTCGCGGCGGCAATAATATCAAGGCGGCACTCATTGGACCCGGTGTACATGCCTCCCATGGTATGGAACGCACTCATATCCAAGCTGTCATGAATACCGCTAAATTACTCGCAGCCTATGTAACGGATACGGAATAGTAAATTTGGCGTTGAGGTCATCAGGAGGTGTCCGGGTGCAATTCCCTATGAAACGGTTCCAGTATAGCAAGATCAGAACACGCACGCTCCTATTCATACTGGCATTCATACTGATTCTAGCGATTAATATCTTCTACTTCATCCATACCAAGGCGAAGTATACCTATCATCAAGTTACCGCAACGAACGGGATATCCCTGCATGTACTTCATACGACACCAGACCATATTCAGTTGAAGGCGATTGATAGCAATGTTACGGATACTGGAGACGTAGGCATCAATGGCGGATTCTTCTATGGACAAGATATCTTATCCATTGCTGTACAGAATCATATCCCTGTGAAAGATGAGCCGCGTGCCTATGGATCAGGTTGGTATAACACCAAATATGATCGCGGCACCCTGGTCTGGGATGGATATCAAAAACAGTTCACTGTTCAGTCTGTTAAATCCGTGGAAGAACTGGATGTCTTCGATCGCAGTCAATATTGGGCGCAAGGCGGCGTCAGCATGAATTTGGCCAATGATTTCATCTGGGGCCTTGTGATCTATTATCAAGCACTTCCTGCAGCACATGAGGCCAGGTTGCGCAGTGGGCTTGTCTATGACAGTATGAATCAATTGTATCTCGTCGTCACACCAACGCCTTGCACCGCCGATCAATTCCGGCAAGCCATCCAAGAACAGATTGCTCCAGGGCAGTATAAAGAAGGCATCTTCTTAGACGGAGACGGATCTTCTCAACTTGCTTCAAATCAGTCCATGCTCACAGGAGATCATCGTAAAGTGCTTCAGATGATTAGCATTGAGTAGGAATATGAAGCCATTCAGTGAACGCAAAAATAGCGCAGAGTGTCCTAAGACTTGCTCTGCGCTATTTTATCGGCTAATTCGTTCAGATAGGTCCAGCGTTCCATTAACGCCTCAAGCTGCTCTTCCAGCCTCCGCTGCTCCTCTAACAACTCCTGTAGACGAGCGGAGTCACTGAAAGCCTCCTCCATCTGCTTCGCGACCGTTGCCATCTTCTGTTCCGTTTTCTCTATGACACCGTCGATCTCATCAAATTCTTTTTGCTCTTTGTAGCTGAATTTCAAGCGTTCTTGCTTCTCACGTTTCGGCTCACTTGCTTCCTCACGCGTCCCAGCGCTTGCACTGCTATTGCTGCTTTCACTTGCACTCGCACCATACTTCGCCATGTATTCTTCATACTCAGTGAAATTGCCTACATGATGACGAATCTTCTCATCACCTTCGAAAGCAATAATCTTCTCTACCGTACGATCTAGGAAGAAGCGATCATGCGATACGACAAAGACGACACCTGAGAACTCGTCCAAATAATCTTCAAGTACGGACAATGTCTGAATATCCAAATCATTCGTCGGCTCATCCAGCAGCAAGACATTCGGCGCACTCATGAGCACACTAAGAAGATAAAGTCTACGCTTCTCGCCGCCAGACAGCTTGGCAATCGGCGTCCACTGCATCGTTGGTGTGAAGAGGAACCTCTCTAGCATTTGAGCCGCTGTAATCGAACTGCCATCTGCCGTCTGAACGACCTCAGCGATTTCTTTAATATATTCAATGACACGCATCGAATCGTTCATCTCTTGGTTTTCTTGCGAGAAGTAACCAAGCTTCACTGTCGGCCCCATCTCAATGCTGCCTTCATCAGGAGTAATATGACCTGCAATCATATTGAGTAAGGTTGATTTCCCGCTGCCGTTCGGTCCAATGATCCCTACACGATCCTCGCGAACCGCAATGTACTCGAAATCACGAATCAATTGCTTACCATCAATCTGCTTCGACAAATGCTCGATTTCAAGTATCTTCTTCCCTAACCGCGACGATGCCACCGAGACATCTACCTTATTGTTCTGTCTAAGACCTTCCTGCTCCTGCAGCTTCTCGAAGCGATCGATCCGCGCCTTCTGCTTGGTTGTACGCGCCTTCGCCCCGCGACGAATCCATGCTAGTTCATTCCGAAGGAGATTCTGACGTTTCTGCTCTGAGGCTTGTTCTCGCTCTTCCCGCTCGGCCTTGAGCTCCAAGAACCGAGAATAGTTCGCTTCGTAGCTATACAGCTGTCCATGATCGAGCTCGAGCATCCGGCCCACAACGCGATCCAAGAAGTACCGATCATGGGTAATCATGAGCAGCGCCCCTCTACGCTTCTGCAAATACTGCTCCAACCAGATAACCGACGCATGATCAATATGGTTCGTAGGCTCATCTAGGATTAATAATTCGCACGGCTGAATTAACGCGGCTGCCATGGCAACCCGTTTGCGTTGACCGCCGGATAACGACCCGACCTTCGCCTCGAATGCTGTAATCCCAAGCTTAGACAACACCATCTTCGCTTCGCTCTCCAATTGCCATACATTCAGACGATCCATCTCATGGCTCCAATGAATCAGCTTCTGCTGCAATGCCTCATCGTTAGGCGCGAGCTCCACCTGCTGCATTGTCTCGGTATAGGACCATACGGTCTTCATCTCTGGTGAATCCCCGCGGAATACTTGCTCAAGCACAGTCGCATCCGGGTCGAATGCAGGATTCTGTGCTAAATATTGAATGCGCACCCGATTTCCGATGGCGATCTGTCCTGAATCCGGTTGTTCAATGCCTGCGATCACTTTGAGGAACGTCGACTTTCCTGTGCCGTTCACACCAATGATCCCGATCTTTTCCCCTTCCGAGATGCCGAACGACACGTCTTTGAATAGAATTTTCTCCCCATAACTCTTCGATATATTCTCAATCGTTAGTAAATTCATGCCTCGTCCCTACTTTGTCCGTATTCTGTACTAATGTATTCTACCACAAAACCACGGCCATGAAGAAGTAACGGCCTTGCATGCCATGATTTCTCCTGTATACAAATAAATAAAGCCCCGACACAGCACGATCCGTGCTCGTCGAGACTTTATTCATGTCTATGACACAACTGTTGTTGTCTTCTTCTGTGGTCCCGTAAGCTTATGAAGCGATAGGATCTGCCAGCTATTGCACACCACGAGCGGAATCAGCATGTAGAGGATATACTCCATCCGATTAACCGATAGCGATGGCAGCAGCTCCAGCACCGTAATCACAATCATGAAGAACATGGTCGGGACGATCGCATTCTTGTTCGTCAGTTTTACTTTCCAGATCGTAATGATCACACCAACAGCAAGAATAAGTAGCGGCAATCCAAGATACCCAAACGCATGGTCACCCTCACCAGCGAACTTCTTGAACCGAATAAAGAACAAATCAAACAGGGTTAGCAGTATAAAGAAAATTTGGATCCCAATCCAGACGTTCATGCGATTCTTCAGGATCCCAAGAATATAATATCTTCCGAATACGAAGGCGATAAATCCAATGATACTCGTGAACGCAATCGAGAAGATACCGAGCATCAATGAGGATAACTCATATCCGCTTAACTCGTCATCAATAAAGATAAACCCTGGATCCAAATATCTGAGTACTGCCCATGTTGCGATACCCGTCAACACGCCAATCAGTGTTGTTGTCCAGCATAAGTAGAAGATTCTCTTAATCATGCGCATATCCCCTAGAGAGCAAGTAAGCGTACATTAGAACGAAATAACGCCGTATCCCATGCACACGATGAGAGCAAGCAGAACAACCAAGATAATCCAGAACATCATCGTTGGTTCATTTCTGCGTAGACGCCCCATAATCATTTCCATCATACCGATCAAACCAAGCGCCAAAATCCCCTTCACAATGTACATGAGCGGGAAGTTCAACTTCACGAGCATCCCGATACCGGAGACGAGCATAATGAGGTAGAACAGACGTGTGATCATCGGTGTTACTTTCTGGCGTTTGAAAATGCAGCTAATGACGAACATCAGCACAAGAATCGCCCAAGAACCTGCATGGGACTGATAAAAAATATTAAACACATCCATGTTAAAACCCTCCTATTCTGTATTCGCAATCATTTAGACTATGTATTGTGTACGCATATCATCTAGATTGTACGTTTGATTAATCTGAAAAGCAATTCCATATCCAAAAATGATCGATTTTGTTCACAATATGATGAAGTTTTCATTCAAAACAACCATTGATCCTGTGAAAAAAATCATAGCAAGCCAAGCTAGACGAAATGAAAAGGGCCTCTGACCGGATAATCCGATACAGAAGCCGCTTCTTCAATCTATTCATGCGTACTGATCTACGATTAAGCTTGACCAATAATGTTTCTTGCAATCCACACGCCTGCTGCGCCTGCTTGCGCTAGCCCGCGTGTAATACCCGCACCGTCTCCACCGCAATACAAGCCAGGGATTTCTGTCTCGAAGGACTCCGACAGCTTTGGACGTGCTGAGTAGAATTTCGCTTCAACACCGTAGAACAAAGTGTGCTCGGAAGCAAGACCCGGTGTTACTTTATCGAGTGCCTCGACCATTTCGATCAAGCTCTTCATCGTATTATACGGAAGTACAAGCCCAAGATCTCCTGGTACAGCTTCACGAAGTGTCGGTTCTAAGAAGCCTTCACGAATCCGATTCTCTGTCGAACGTCTGCCGCGTAGAATATCGCCATATTTCTGAACAATGACACCGCCGCTTGATAGATCGTTCGCCCGTTTACAAATCTCACGTGCATACTCATTCGGTTTATCGAATGGATCTGTGAAACGATGCGACACCAGCAACGCGAAATTCGTATTCGCAGATCCAAGGGCTGGATCCTTGAAGGAGTGACCATTCGCCGCCATAACACCGCTGTGATTCTCAACTACAACGTGACCAGATGGATTGGAGCAGAACGTTCTTACACGTGTACCTACCGATGTGTTGTAGATGAATTTCCCTTCGTACAAATGCTCATTAATTTCACGCATGACAACATCGGACGTCTCTACGCGCACACCGACATCGACTTGGTTATTGAACATTTTGATCTTGCGCTTCTTGAGCACTTCAGTTAACCATGCGGAACCGTCACGACCTGGCACGATAACAACATGATCTGCTTGATACTCCGTTCCGTTCTTCAGCACAACACCGCGAACCTGCTTCGTTTCTTTATCTGTAATAATGTCATCGACTTCGGTCTTGTACATCATGTCAATCTTGTCTTTCAAATATTCAAAGATCGACTTCAGAATCTCAAGGTTCTGCTCCGTCCCCAAATGTCTTACTTGTGCCCGCAATAGCTTCAGTCCTGCAGCATATCCGCGCTGCTCAATATCGCGAACGATCTCCGTTGTCGGATCCGTAATGGACTCTGTTGCCCCGTGATCGAGGTTGATCTGGTCCACATATTTAATCAAATTTAATACTTTAGATGGGCTTAAGTAATCAGTCATCCAACCGCCGAACTCCGTCGTTACGTTGAATTTACCGTCACTATACGCACCCGCACCGCCAAAACCGCTCGTGATCGAGCAAGCTGGCAAGCATCCTGCGAAATCCTTCTTCCCCGCTGGTGGCGGGCATAGTTGGATTTTCTCCTCCAGAATCGGGCAGCGCCGACGATAAATATCATGACCTTTATCGATTAATAATACGCGAAGCTGTGGCGCCTTCAGTGATAATTCATAACATGTAAAAATTCCTGCTGGCCCTGCTCCTACGACAATTACATCATATTGATTACTCATGTCATCCTCCTAAAGTACATGTTGTCTTAGCTTGGGAACAACACAAAAAACCTGTCCAACGAATGAGGTACGACAAACGCCCCATTCGTAGACAGGAATTTACGGCTCCTTGTAGAGACCCTCAGTCCATATCACTGAGGATATACGAATTGAATCAAATTTATTCATGCTGATATGGATATCGTAACGGACAACAACGAATATGTCAAGCGTATCATTTAATTATTGTTCGGATTTTATGAGAATTAAGAATATACACCATGTAATATACCATTGGTTTTATCACCAATTCCGAATATTACTCAGTCGACACGACTCCCCTTGTTAAGCAAGGGATCTTCATTTCATTCAAGATCTGGTATGATAATAGCGATAACTGCTGAACGAACAATATAATACTAGCGAGGTACAACCATGCCTAATTACCATCCTTATCTCACGCTAACCCGGCAAGAATGGGCGCAATTCAGGTGCCAGGACCGCCCGGTTATTACTTCTCAGCACTTGGAGCAATTGAAATCACTGAACGATCAGATCACAATCGATGAAGTGCAGGAAGTCTACTTTCCATTAGCAGCGTTCCTCCATCTTCAAGCAGAGGCTGCGAAGCAGGTAAAAGCTGCCGAAGCTCGTTTCTTGGAGAAGTCTGTATCCGATGCACCTTATATTATCGGGATTGCAGGCAGTGTAGCAGCCGGTAAGAGTACTACCGCAAGGCTTCTGAAGGCTTTATTGTCTACATACGAGGGTTATGCCAATATCGATATCGTCACAACGGATGGCTTCTTGTATCCGAATCATGTCCTCGAAGCTAAAGGAATAATGGACAAGAAAGGCTTCCCACAAAGCTATGATATTCGTAAGCTCATTCAGTTCTTAACAGATATCAAATCGGGGATTCCGGAAGTGACTGCCCCCATGTATTCGCATCTGAGCTATGATATTCTGCCTGACGAAGTTCAGACTGTTCGCAAACCGGCGATCCTCATTATCGAAGGGATCAACGTATTGCAGGTGATTCGAGGCGCATCCGTATTCGTCAGCGACTTCTTCGATTATTCCATCTTCGTTGACGCCGGCGTTCAAGATTTAGAGACTTGGTATCTAGAGCGATTCCGTATGCTTCGAAAGACGGCGTTCCTGAATCCGCAGTCCTATTTCCACCGCTATGCAAGCCTAAGTGAACAGGAATCCTTGCTTATGGCATCAAATGTCTGGCGCGAAGTGAATGAGCTAAACCTCACCGAAAATATTTTGCCAACCAAGGCCCGCGCGAAGCTCATTCTGGAGAAAGGTGCAAGCCATACCGTTCAGAAGATCCATCTTCGCAAATAGCTCAAAACTAAAAACAGGATGTCTTCCGTCATAAACATGACTTCGAAGACATCCTGTTTGTTCTATATTCCTGCCAAGTAGAGTAAGACAATTGCGATTAATCCGCCAGCGCAGGAGCTGATCCAATTGACTTGGTCATTGTTCATCCACGAAAGGCCACGTACTCGATCAGTACGTACACCACAGTGGTCCTTCCGTTCAACCATTTTCCCGCATTTCGGGCAACGGTACATGACCTGGCACGTCGCTCCCATGATCGAATCGGCGAACGCACCTACCGTTCCGCCGATCCATCCCATCAGCAAATACAGATAGACGGGAACGCCTTGATGGATTGGAGACAACCAATCGAACCCAGCAGCGCATAGGCCGATGAAGAGGCCGCCGCACATCGCAGCGAGTGTACCTAATACCGATACGCCTCCTGAAGTTCCTGTCGGAATTCGTCTCCATGTGAGCACAGAACGAGGCTGTGAGCGGCTTAAGCTGCCGATCTCCGTTGCCCACGTATCCGCCGTCACCGTAGCCATCACACCTACGAAAGCAGCGACGATTAGAGGACTAGGATTGATCGCAAATGCGATACATAGCAGCATACCGATACCACCGTTGGCGAACACTTGTCCTGCATCCCGGCGCCCTGTTTTCTCATAAGCCGCTTCATACGTTTCTTTGGCGCTCTTCTTCACATGCGACATCACACTTGAAGAGACAAAAAACGCTAGGAGAATGCCAAACCAGAGCAGACTTCCCATTGCGAAAAAAATAGTCCCCATCGTGATAGCGGCAAGCATCCCTGATAAAGATAGAGAACGCCGCTTATAAGCCGAATAGGCGACAATCGCACTACAACCGAACCCAATCACCCAATTCCACATACGTATACCTTCCCCTTCGTACCGAAAAACATCTATGATGGCGAGACAAGTTATGCGATGATGCAAGAATCCAGCCGTTCGTTTCCAAAGTAGAGCTCAAGCTTGTCCCCAGTTACTGCAGCACCGACTCCTGCCGGCGTCCCAGTAAAGATGATATCGCCTTTTCCGAGTCCATAATGCGTCGCGATGAATTCAACAATCGTCTTCAAGTCAAAAATCATGTCCCGCGCATTGCCACGTTGGACCTCATTATCATTCTTCAGCAATACAAAATCGGAATCCTGAAGCGCATCGACACCTGGGAATGCGATATAAGGTGTTATCGGAGCGGAGTTGCGGAAGGCCTTAGCAGCTGTCCATGGATGGCCTTTCTGCTTACATACCGTCTGAACATCGCGAAGCGTGAAATCCAGTCCTAGTGCCATCACATCAATCAGATCATCCATCGGCATCCCTGGTTCATAATCTCGACCAATACGGATCACGAGCTCTGCTTCATAATGAAGTTCGCCTTGGTCCTTCGGCATCGTAATCTTCCCGCCGCTCATCGGCACGACGGCATGCGTTGGCTTCATGAAGATCATCGGCTTGGTCGGTACCTCATTCCCAAGCTCTGCGGCATGAAGTCGATAGTTCCGTCCTACACAGTATACATTCTGAATCATAGATTGCATGTTATCCCTCTTTCCCTTCTCCAATAGCCATATTCCACCGATCCGGATAATTCGTACAAATCATTAGTTCCGGATGCAGGTCAGCTACTTGTATAATGTCTTTCGTATGATTGCAAGTCCACGCCATAATCCCAATCCTCTGCTGCACCAAGGCAGCTGCGTTCTGCTTCGTGAACAACGGATAATATAAAGACAGAAAATCAGCTCCAAAAGAACGGCAGACGGCGACGTAATCTTGACTCGGTATCTCCGTAATGAGCCCTATTCGCAATTCTGGTGCAAGTCGCTTCAAACGTTGTACCACGTTCGGTTCGAATGATGTCAGCACGACATCATGCTGGAGCGTATATCGATAAATATGATCGATGACGGCTTCTTCAAGGCCAGAGTACATATTCCCCTGCGTCTTGAGCTCAATATTCATACGAAGCCGACCACCGGCTAAGTCGAGGACATTTTCTAAGGTTGGGATTTTCTCCCCAGCATAGGCTGGAGAGAACCACGAACCTGCATCCAACTGACTTAGTTCAGCATAGGTTTTTTCCCGTACAAACCCCTGACCATTTGTCGTACGCTCCAGCGTATAATCGTGTATGATGACGGGAATTCCGTCCTTGCTTAACTGAACATCAAATTCAATCCAAGATATGTATGGTTCAGACATAGCTAGCTGTATCGCTGCCAACGTATTCTCTGGCGCTTTGGAAGACCACCCGCGGTGTGCAACACAACAATTCTTCCCTACGTACATTCCGTGCTCCCCCTTACCTCGTACGACCGATCGTACCGATTCGCCCATCTTGACGAACTTCAGCGCCTAATGGATGGGACAATGCTGAGACTCGCTTCAACAGCTTCGAACCCGTCGCTTGATCCATAGGAACAGCTTGCCCGAGGTTCGCATGGAACGGGAACATTTGTAGCGCACAACTGCCATCATGATTCAACGTGACTTGCAGAACCGCTGTCTCCCAAGTCATGGGATTACTCGACTTTGTAAATACAAAATTCCCAAGACTATAAGCGATCCATTTCCCTTTGTACTGTTCAAATCCTTGAAGAACATGCGGATGGCTGCCAATAATGAGATCAGCCCCTGCATCAACGTATTCACGTGCCAGCTGCTTCTGCACAGCATTAGGTTTATCTGCTCTCTCAGCACCCCAATGTACCGTTACAATGACGAAATCAGCCTTTTTCCTCGCTTCCGCAATCTTCTCCCGCGCTTTGGCCGAGCTGTATGTATCTGCTACGCCTGGATTCTTTCCTTTCGCGAACCAACTGGTTTTCGGCAGAACGCGAGAGAATCCGAGCAGCGCAATGCGTTTTCCTTTGCGTTCCACATAGGCAATCTTGAAGGCCTCTTCCTCATCCTTACCCGCGCCAAAATGTTGGATTCCCGCTCCATCCAGATGCTTCATTGTATCCATCAACCCTGTGACCCCATGATCGAGTACATGATTGTTAGCGAGTGTAACCATATCTATCCCTGCTTTGCCTAGAGCACTCGCTGAGCCCGGTGCTGACTTGAACACAAATTGCTTGTCTTCCGCTGGTACCCCGCCTGTCGTGATCGGCGTCTCCAAGTTCGCTACCGTCAGGTCGTCTTGCTCGAACATCGATTTAACGTAATGAAATGGGAAATCATCACCGTTCTTATCGATCAATTCAGCTACTTTACCTGACATCTGGATGTCTCCAACAAAGGATATCTTAAGTCCATCCTGATCTGGCATCACGACCTGTGAGTTGACTTCTTCAGCAGGCTTCATTGCTGGATTGCCCCCAGCCTGACCCGTTCCCTCGTCCCCCACTTGACCTCCTGATGGATCACCCGATTCTGCAGAACCGGACGTTGTGTCGACACTTTCAGCTTCATTCACGGGTTCGGGCTTAACAGCATCCGTATGCTCTGTCGCAACCTGCTCCTCCACCTGCGTTGAACTGCGATCATGCCCTGCTTCCGCCTCCAGCGGGTCGCCTTGGAACTTAAAGATATAAACCGCAGTTAGCCCAGCGATGATTAGTAACATCACTAAGTTCAATGTTAACAACGTTCGGATCTTACGCCTTTTTCTCGCTTTTTGCGCCCGATGGGCATCTGATCTTGAAATATACATAGATTCTCCTCAAGTATTTATTCAGAAAAAAAAGCACTACTCATCCCATTATATCAACAATATGGGATAGAATAGTACTCTTTCAAGAAACATGTCAGTTTATTCATTAATCGGAAGGGTTTTTCATCCAGTTCACCATCCGTGCTGCTGCATCACGGCCTTGACGAATACAGTCGGGCAACCCAACCCCTTCATATCCTGAACCTACAACCTCCACGCCAGGAAGCTGCACAGACAACTCTTCCCGCAGACGCGCAAGTGCGTTCAAGTGACCTACCGGGTATTGCGGCATCGATTTCTTCAATCTCGTAATCTCGGTGAAGAGCGGTTCTGCCTGGATGTCAAGAATTTCTCTTAAATCTTTGCGAACGAGTGCTGCAAGTTGATCGTCTGGCAAGTCCACATTCTGCTCTTCGCC
This sequence comes from Paenibacillus terrigena DSM 21567, assembly GCF_000374845.1. Classification (GTDB taxonomy): domain Bacteria; phylum Bacillota; class Bacilli; order Paenibacillales; family Paenibacillaceae; genus Paenibacillus_K; species Paenibacillus_K terrigena. The sequence goes on from NZ_KB895414.1 coordinate 109,333, forward strand.
TTCACGACCGACATAACAACGAATCAGCACTTTGCCTTCCGGTGTCGAATGCGGCCATTTGTTCGAAGTCCATGTACAAGCGGTAATGTTGCGCTTCTCCTTGCGTGGAATGAGGAAGCCTGAGCCATCAAGTGGATTCGGAATATCGGCTGCATCGAAGGCCATAACAACATTCGCGACCGAAATATACGCCATTTGATCTAGCATGCTCGTATTCACATACGGTGCAAGTAAAGGTCCTGCCGCGAAGGTTGGCGTAGCAACAAAGACAGCGTCCGCTTCAAGCGACTCTCCTTGATCCAATACAACGCGATAACGTGGAGAAACTCCGTCTTGTGGGTCCAAAGGCTCTATGGCCGTAACACCCGTATTCGGAAGCAGCTCTGCCTTAGCATGCAAATCATGTACGAGCGCATGGACAAGGGACTGCAAGCCTTGACGGAAGGTCAAAAACATACTTTTGCGCACCGCATCGGTCTGGCCTGGCAAGTTAAGCGGCTTCGAGGACGAAACGCTCGACTTCATGCCGCGGATTAGACTGCCGTGCTTCTGCTCAATTTCACCGAACTGCGGGAACGTCGCCTGAAGACTCAGTTTGAACGTATCCCCAGCATAGATGCCTGCGAGCAGCGGTTCTGCGATATTTTCGAGCACCTCGAAGCCAAGACGCCGCGATAGGAATGAGCCAAGGGATTCGTCGCTTTGATCAGTCCGCTTCGGAATGAATAAATCCATTCCTGCTCTGAGCTTCCCTGGCACCGAGATGAGACCTGTCTTGAGGAAAGGCGTTATTTGCGTCGGAATCCCTAGCGATAGCCCCGGAGGCATCTTGTGCAGCTTCCCTTGATGCATAATATACGTCTGTTTCTTATCCGGACTTGTCGCGACGAGCTCATCCTCCAACTCCAATTCACGAGCCAGATCAATCATCGGCAGTTTGCGAGCAAGGAAGGAATCCGGACCCTTCTCAATGACAAAGCCGTCGCGGTGGAGCGTCATAATCTTGCCGCCGAAGCTTGCATCCTTCTCAACCAAGGTAACCTTCAGATCAAGACCTTGCTCTACCCCATATTTATGCAAATAAAAAGCGGAGCTCAGTCCGCTTATCCCTCCGCCAATGACTACAACGTGACGAGACGCTGTGTTCACCATGGACGGTCACTTCCTCTCTAGTTGTTGATGCACTACATCCGCGAGTGTCGCAATGTAGAGCGGATCCGTGTTCAATGATGCTGTACGTTCCAAATGAACTCCTAGTTCGCCAGCCACTTGCTGTGCTTCGATGTCTAAGTCGTACAACACTTCCAAGTGATCGGAGACGAAGCCGATCGGTGCGACGAGCACCTGCTTCACTTGCTCTTCTTCGACCAAGGTGTGGAGTGTATCGAGCATATCTGGCCCGAGCCAAGGTACAGCGGTCTGTCCGGCACTCTGCCAAGAGAATTGCCACTGCGTAAGTCCGACACGGTCTGCAATCGCACGGGAAGTCGCAAGCAGCTGATCCGGATAAGGATCGCCCATCTCCAGAATTTTTGCTGGAAGACTGTGAGCGCTGAAGAGAACTCGAACATCACGTTTCGCTTGCTCCAGCTCTCCAAATTTCTGCAACGCGTCTTCAACGCGTTGTACGAGTGCATCAAGCAAGAGCGGGTGAAGATGATAGTCTTTGACGAACGACATCGCAATGCCCTTCTCTTCCGCTTGTGCCTTCGCACGTTGAATATATCCGCCTACACTCATAACCGAATAATGGGGTGCCAAGACGACGCCGACTGCTTGCGTAATTCCATCTTGCGCCATCTGCTCAACGCCTTCTTCGATCAATGGATGTGCATGCTTCAATCCTTGATAGCAGACGAATTCCAAGTCCTCACGGCCGAATTCACTGTTCAACATTGCTTCAAGTGCAGCAACTTGACGATTGGTATTCTCACGCAGCGGGAAGAACCCGCCTACGATTTGCTCATAACGGGAAGTCAACTCTTCAAGCTGCTCTGTAGTCGGTGGATGACCACGGCGAATATGGGTATAGTACGCTTCCACTTGATTTAGACTCTCAGGCGTGCCATAGGACATCACCAATACACCAATTTTGTTCTGTGACATATTCCTTATCTCCCTCTGTGGCTGCCTTAACCTCTTATACGAATCGCTTCGCGCGAATAGGCATGTATATAGTCTGTTAAATGCTTCAACGTATCCAGCGATGCTTCGGGGAACAATCCATGACCCAGATTGAAAATGTAGCCTGGCTGCTGAATCCCTTCGTCAATCAACTGTCTTGCACGTTCTTCAAGGACGTGCGTCGGTGCAGTTAGCAAGAACGGGTCCAAATTCCCTTGGACCGCGAATTTCGAGCCTATACGCGCTCTTCCTTCCGTAATGGACACGCGCCAATCCAATCCGATCACATTCGCTTCTAGGTCACGCAGTGTTGGTAGCAATTCGCCTGAACTGACTCCTGGGAAATAAATTTTAGGTACATCTACTTCTTTGAGCGATGCGAAAATCCGCTTAATCGTGGGCAGTACATAACGTTCGAAATCTTGCGGTGCGAGTGCTCCCACCCAGCTATCAAACAATTGAACCGCTTTTGCCCCATTCGCGACATGTGCTTTAAGATAAGCAATCACCATATCACCTAGCTTATCCATTAGAGCGAACCAGACTTCTGGAGCACTATACATCATTTGCTTCGTTAACCGATAATTCCGTGATGGACGACCTTCGATAAGATAGCTGGCGATCGTAAATGGCGCCCCTGCAAACGTGATAAGCGGCACTTCAAGCTCGCGATCTAGAATTCGAATCGTCTCCAGCACGTGTGAGAGATCCCCCTCTATATCGATCGGACGCAGCTTCGCTACATCCTCTGCCGTTCGTACCGGATTATGTATGACTGGACCTACATTGGCAACAATATCAAAATCAATTCCAATTGAAGCAACCGGATTCATAATATCCGAATATAGAATTGCTGCGTCTACCCCGAGCTTATGAATCGGCATGAGTGTAACTTCCGCAGCCAATTCCGGCTGTTTGCAAATTTCGAGCAAGCTGTATTTTTCTTTGATTTTACGATAATCAGGATCGTAACGCCCTGCTTGGCGCATATACCAGACGGGAAGCTGATCGACCTCTTGCTTCAAGCATGCTCTTAGAAACCGGTCATTCGTTATCATGTCAATTCTCCAATCTAACCAAAATAATGTGTGTTCAAAAAGTCAACTTTTCAGTACCGAGAAGGTTGCGAGAATCCGAAGAAGGAGGAACGGAGTTTAGGTCAAACCTAAATGAGTACCGGAGTTCAAGGATGAACGCAAGATTTGATGTCGATTTCGCTTCCTGGAATTCTTCGTAATCAAAAGATGATTTTTTGAACAACCTCTAATGTCAATAAACTCATTATGCCCTTTTTCATATATCGTCTCAACCTATCTCGAATAGCTCCCTATGACAATTCAATGACAATCGTCACGTACACGCGAACCGCCCTGTTTCGTCCATGACTGCACCTTATGCTATAATTTCCAATACAGGATCGTTCGAAACCCTTACAGATTTATCTATCATCTAAGAAAGGAGTGATCCATACGATGCAACAATGGAAAGTCAATCTCGTCGTCCTCTGGGTTGGCCAATTCCTGGTCAATGCCGGCATGACGATGATCATTCCGTTCCTATCGCTCTACTTGCAGCAAGATCTTGGTCTTACCGATCCGCACCAAATCGGGACTTGGGCAGGGTTCATCTTCGCTGCAAATTTCTTGACATCCTTTATATTCCAGCCGATCTGGGGCAAGTTCGCGGACAAATATGGCCGGAAAATGATGCTCTTACGCTCTGGATACGGCATGGCGATCGTCATGGTGCTGATGGGCTTCGCACAGACGCCGTTCCAGCTCTTGTTATTGCGCCTTTTAAATGGAACGATTTCCGGCTTCAATCCCGCAGCTATCTCGCTTGCCGCATCTGCAACGCCGAAGCAGCGAATGGGATTCGCCATGGGGATGCTGCAATCTGGACAAGTCGCCGGAACCATCCTAGGCCCATTCATTGGCGGTCTGCTCGCGGATACGATCGGCTATCGTCCGATATTCTACATAACCGGCGCACTCACATTTGCTGCTTCCTTCGTCGCTACCTTCTTGATTAAGGAGAAATTCAATCGTGAGGAAGCAGCGAAGAAACCGGATATCTCCGTTATTGCCGGTTTCATGCAGCTTACCAAATATCGTCCCCTCATGGCGTTATTCGGTGTAACCTTCTTGCTGCAATTCGCGATGATGGGTCCGATGCCGCTCATGCCGCTTTACGTGCAAGAACTACACGGAACGTCGGTGAATCTCGCCTTCTGGGCCGGATTTGTCAGTTCCATTACCGGCATTTCGAATATGATCGCTTCCCCATTGCTCGGGAAGCTTAGCGACAAGATCGGCTCCAATGGAATTCTCTTCTTCTGCTTGATTGGCGCTTCCGTCACACTGATCCCGCAGGCATTCGTCAGCAGTGTATGGCAGTTGATCTTATGTCGATTCGTTCTTGGCATGTTCATGGGCGGTCTACTGCCTTCGGTGAACTCCCTGATCCGCAAATATACACCCGATGGGATGGAAAGTCGCTCTTACAGCTTCAACAGTAGTACGTTAGCACTCGGGAACATGCTCGGACCTATTATTGCAGGTGCATTATCCGGAAATATTGGCATCCAGGGCATCTTCATTTCCTCCGGAATCTTGTTATTATGCAATGGGCTGTGGGTGTGGATGACCTTATATCGTAATCATCGTGTGAAAGCCACTACGTAATACCTTCCCACAAAGTGGTGCGTTGGCTTTGGAGCGATTCAGAACATGTAAAAAGGGTTGCCCTTGCAATGTACAAGCCATTGCAGGAGCAACCCTTTTATGATCTAATCGCGAATTATTGTTCTGTAAGGATGATTGGCCCTTCGGCTGTAATCGCGATGGTATGCTCATATTGTGCAGACAGGCCGCCATCCTTCGTTCTTGCCGTCCAGCCATCGCTATCCAGTTTGCTGCGCCAGTCGCCTGTATTCAGCATCGGCTCAATCGTAATGACCATGCCTTCCTTAAGACGTGTACCGCGGCCTGCTGGTCCGTAATGAAGCACTTGCGGCTCCTCATGCATCACCTCTCCGATCCCGTGACCTATAAATTCACGTACGACGGAGAAGTTATTCGACTCCGCATGGACCTGGATCGCATTCGCAATATCGCCTAAGCGATTGCCAATCACTGCCTTCTCAATTCCTTTGTACAGCGATTCTTCCGTCACGCGAAGTAATGTATCGGCTTGCTCGGATACATTCCCAACGCGGTAAGACCAAGCTGAATCCGCCAGCCATCCGTTCAAGTTCACGACCATATCGATGGTCACAATGTCCCCGTCCTTGAGAATTTCTGGTTTCGGGAAGCCATGACAGATCACATCATTAACAGAAGCACACGTCGCATATTGATACCCATTGTAGCCTTTCTGCTCTGGTGTTGCTCCGTGATCGAGAATGAATTTTTCAGCGAATTTATCAATTTCTTGCGTAGTAATTCCGGGTTTAATCATCTTGGCGATCTCACGATGGCACGCAGCGAGAATCTCGCCTGCCGCTTTCATGTTCGCAATTTGTTCTTTTGTCTTGATCGTAATCATCTCACGCGCCTCCTGTTCATTTGTATAGTGTATTGAAATTGATCGATTTTAGCAAATAAGGCCGCCGCACACTTTACTTCACCATGGCAATAGCAAGACCATCATAAGCTGGCAGCATCGTACTCATCAGCCGTGGGTCTTGCGCAATCCGTTCATTAAATTGTCTTACAGCTTGAACCGCAGGACCACTCCGTGTCGGATCAGTCGTTCTGCCGCGCAGCAATGTGTTATCTCCTACGATGAGGGCACCTGGATTGGCAAGTCTAAGGGCATATTCAAGATAGTTCAAGTAATTCCCCTTATCCGCATCAATGAAGAAGAAATCAAATCGCTGCCCTTCGGCTTCAAGCTGCTTCAAGCTCTCCATCGCATCGCCAATGCGATACTCAACTTGATGGCCGTGCCCCGCTTCGGTCACATGCTGTTTCGCCACCTCTGCGAACTCCGGCTTCAGTTCCAGCGAGACGAGCTTTCCCTCATCATCTAAGCCGCGAGCAAGACATATCCCGCTGTATCCGCTAAGGGCTCCAATCTCGAGAATGCGCTGCGCACGCGAAGTCTTCACGAGAATTGTGAGCAATCTCCCGTAACCCGGGGCAATCGATATTTCGGGCATTTCTGCCTTGCGCGTCCCTTCCATCACGCGTTCTAGAACCTCATCTTCAGCAAATAATGAATCCATATATTGCTCATCGGATTGCGTCATTTCCTAACCTCCTGCATGCTCATTTCTATTTCAATGTTTGTAACGTCGATTAAATTCGCCTATACTGGATTGTATCAGAAAATGCTGTTAGGGTGTGAACGATTACATGAGTAAGTATCAGTTAATTGCGACAGCGCCAATGGGACTTGAAGCTGTTGTCGCACGAGAATTAAGAGATTTAGGCTATGAAGATCTGATGGTTGAGAATGGCCGCGTGAATTTCCGCGGTGATCTGATCGATATATGCCGGTGTAACCTATGGCTTCGGACGAGTGATCGCGTTCTGATCAAGATGGGCGAATTCAAAGCCACCACATTCGATGAACTATTTGAAGGAGCCAAAGCACTGAATTGGCCGGATTGGATTCCAGAAGACGGGGAATTCCCTGTCGAAGGCCGTTCGCATAAATCGCAGCTTAGCAGTGTACCTGCCTGTCAATCCATCGTGAAGAAAGCGGTCGTCGACAAAATGAGTATGACTTACGGGACCGAATGGTTCGATGAAACCGGGCCTCGTTACGTGATTGAAGTCATTATGCTGAATGACATCGCGCTGCTTACCTTAGATACAACAGGACCAGGCCTTCATAAACGCGGATACCGTAAAATAGCAACCGAAGCACCACTTAAGGAGACGATGGCGGCAGCACTCGTGCTGCTCAGCCGCTGGACTCCAAATCGCCCGTTCTATGATCCATTCTGCGGTTCGGGTACCATTCCGATTGAAGCTGCCATGATCGGCTGGAACATCGCCCCAGGACTACGACGTTCATTCAATTCGAGCGACTGGCCGATCATTCCCGCCGACCTATGGGAAGAAGCAAGAGAAGAAGCCTACGATCTCTTGCGCGATGATATTCCGCTGGAGATCGCGGGCTCCGATATTGACCGAGAAGCGATTGACATTGCATATGCTTCCGCAAAGGCAGCCGGACTGGGCCAAGAAATCAAGTTCCATACCCTGCCTGTCGCGAAAATAGACCCTCAAGGGGACTACGGTTGTATCATTACGAATCCTCCCTATGGCGAACGACTCGGTGAAATTGATGAGGCTGAGAAGGTCATGCGTGATCTCGGCTTTGTCTCGAAGAAGCTCCCGACTTGGTCATTCTTCTCGATCTGTCCGAACAAGCAATTCGAGCATTACTTCGGTCGCCCCGCGAACAAGCGTCGCAAGCTGTTCAATGGACGCATTGAATGTCAATTCTATCAATACCTAGGCCCGCTCCCACCACGCAAGCCACTTGCGTAATCCTATAGATAAAAACCGAAACGCCGTTATTCATTCGCTTCCTTTTGGAAAGAATGGGTAACGGCGGTTTTTTTGCGAAGCAGGTTGCTTCATCCAGATATTAACAGAAGTTGAATCCGAATTTATTACGTTTATAATAGTAAAGGTGTCTGTTGACCGCTATGAATTACCATTTTGCTCGAAGAAAGGAGCTGTTTCGACCTTGAATACACCGTACCAGACGGCTCCGCGAGCCAAAAGAGTACCGCTTCATACCTTATTTCGTATTCGTTATGTCGAATGCATTCTGTTTATAGCACTTATCCTGTATAAATTGTTTCTGTTCGATCGATTTATGGATGTTCCCCTCGTCCGGATGGATCGATGGGATTATATCATTGGCGTTGGTTCCATTCTGCTCTGCTCGTTCTGGGTGTGGCTGCTGCCGCCGCGAGGACGATGGATTAGCGTGTTCATACTGAATGTGCTGCTCACCAGTGTGTTTTATGCCGATTTGGTCTATTATCGATACTTCCAAGACTTTATTTCCATTCCTGTTCTGATGCAGGCTGGACAAGTCAGTTCTCTCGGACATAGTATTGCTTCCCTCCTGTTCTGGAAGGATATCTTGTTCTTCATCGATATTGTACTGCTCCTACCATTAACCATCGCAGCTTGGATCATCCTTGGTAAGGAAAAAGCCTTAATGCGTATGGCTCGCACAGGTCGCAGCCGTATCCAGAAATTCATTACTCGTGTCGTGATGAGCGCGATCATCTTCGGTCTCGGTGCAGGTCTGACATTCCTCCCGATTCAACATGCGACGAATACCTGGGCAAAAGGGATCTTCGTCGGGAACTGGTGGAACGTGTCCCTCTATAATGTGACCGGGTTGATTGGATTCCACGGATACGATATTAACCGCTATGCGAGTGAGAATTGGTTCTCGAAACAGACGCTCTCCGCTGAAGAAGAAGAGGAAGTCAAACAATGGTTCACGGCCAAGCATAACGAACCGCAAGTCACGAATGAGCTGTTCGGTGCCTATAAAGGCAAAAATATAATTGTCATTCAAGCCGAGGCTTTCCAGAACTTCATGATCAATCAGAAGATCAATGGGATCGAAGTCACGCCGCATCTGAACCAATTCGTTCGTGAGAGCATGTATTTCAACAATTATTATCACCAGACGGGACAAGGCCGCACATCCGACGCTGACTTCTCATCGCATACGTCCTTGCATCCATTGCCAACAGGCTCTGTATTCATTCGTTATCCGAATCATGCTTACGATGTCCTCCCTCAGATTCTCAAAGATAAGGGGTATTCAACAGGCGTCTATCATGCCTATGATGCGAGCTTCTGGAATCGATACAATATGTACAATCAAATGGGCTACGACCGGTTCTATAGCAAGAAGGACTTTACAATTGATGAACCTTTAGGCTGGTCACTCGGGGATGCTTCCTTCTTCCGACAATCCTTGGATTATATGAAGCAGACGAAGGAACCCTTCTATTCCTTCTTGATTACGCTATCCAGTCACCATCCTTATGAACTGCCAGCGAGTAAGCAAGTGCTGGATGTCGGGAAATTCAAAGGGACAATCTTCGGAGACTATCTAGAATCCGTTCATTACGTGGATGAAGCGTTCGGCCAAATGGTCGAACAAATGAAGGCCGACGGTCTGTGGGAAAATACGATCATTGCGTTCTATGGGGATCACGATAATTCCATTCGCGACAAAAGCGCAATGGAGCAGTTCCTTGGCACAAGCATCAGCGACATGAAATTCGAACAGCTGATGAATCAAGTTCCGATGATCGTCCATTTCCCTGACGGGAAACATGCTGGTACCGTCGATCGTGTAGGCGGTCAGTTAGATATGACGCCTTCCTTGCTCTATTTGCTGGGCATCCCAACCGACTCGTATTATATGATGGGAAATAATCTATTCACCGAAGGCGACAAGCTCGTCGTGCTGCGTACAGGTGCAGTGACAGACGGACAGTACTATTACATGCCTGCAGCAGATGGGATCTTCGAGAATGGAACCTGCTATGACGCGAAGACCGGGGACAAGACTGATGTTGCAGGCTGCCGTTCCATTGCGGATCAAGCGAAGAAACAACTCGAAATGTCGGATAAAGTTATTACCTATGACCTGATCCGTCGTTTCAGGGAGAAGACATAAAAACAACCCCTTGCACAGCATTAGGATTAGGTCATGAACACCATGACCATCCCGATGTTAGCAAGGGGCTTCTTTGTATTAATCGACGATATATCGATCTGATGGATGCATACAAATGCCGTGCAAACGCTTCGAATTGACAGCTGCAACCCACGCTTCCGCATCTTGAACGATAGCTGGGAACGTATCATAATGCACAGGGATATTGGTTTTCGCACCAATCCATTGCGCTGCGAGCAGCGCATCCTCAGGCCCCATCGTGAACACATCGCCGATTGGAATCGCCGCAGCATGAATGTCGTGCAATTCGCCAATGAGCTTCATATCACTGAATAAGGCCGTATCCCCAACATGATAGAAGGTTTTGTCGCCCATGGTGAGCAGAATCCCACCCGCAACGCCGCCATATATAGGGCCTTGCTCGGTATCGAGGCTTGAACTATGGATTGCTGGTGTAAATTTAACCTTGCCCCAGCGGAAGGTATTGCACCCGCCGATATTCATGCCAAACACGGTGGCGCCTTTGCTCCCAAAATAACTACAGATTTCAAAGTTCGCAATAATCGGACATTGATTTTGAAGCGCGATCTGCAGTGCATCCGCCGTATGATCGGAATGCCCATGTGTCAGCAGTACCGCATCCACTTTGACGTCTTCTACTTTCAATGTTGTGAGCGGGTTGCCCGAGATGAACGGATCCATAATAACTTTGAAATTGTTATGGGATACAATAAAGCAAGAATGACCGATAAATTGGAGCTCCATGCTCTATTCACACCTCACTTAGAAATCGATATGATCTGGATCTGGGCCTACACGTTGTTCCTTGTTCATCGCTTGAATACGTTCCATATCTTCAGCCGAGAGCTCGAAGTCGAAAATATCGCCATTCTGAGCGATACGCTCTGGATTAACGGATTTCGGAATCGTAATGACACCGTTCTGCAAATCCCAACGCAGAATCACCTGGGAAACTGATTTACCGTATTTCGCAGCAATCTCTGTAAGCGTCGGATCGTCCAACAGCTTCCCTTGCATTAACGGACTCCATGCCTCAAGCACAACATTGTGGCTGTTACAGAATGCATGCAGCTCACGCTGCGCTAGCAACGGATGATATTCCACTTGGTTTACGACAGGCACGATGCCGCTTACTTCGAAAATATCCTTCAAATGATGGATATGGAAATTACTCACACCAATCGCACGAACCAATCCGTCGTTGTAGAGCTTCTCCAGCGCTCTCCATGTATCGATATATTTTTTCTCTTTGACAGGCCAGTGAATAAGATATAAATCAAGGTAGTCGAGGCCCAGCTTCTTGCGGCTCTCTTCGAACGCATGGAGCGTCGATTCATAACCTTGATCCGAATTCCAGACCTTCGTCGTCACGAACAGCTCTTCTCTTGCGATGCCGCTGTCTTTGATTCCTTGTCCGACACCAGACTCATTCTGATATACCGCCGCCGTATCAATGCTGCGATAACCACATTCAATCGCTGATTTCACGGCATTAGACACCTCTTGACCATCTGCTGCCTTCCATACGCCAAGACCAAGCCATGGCATCTCGACACCGTTGTTCAGTTTAACGCGATCTGCAATATGTTTCATACAATATCCTCCCTTGATATGTATTCTGAATATTCTCTAAACGCTTCCATAAAGTAAGCGACAACATTATCATATCACAGGTATTTTCCACAGCGCAAAATGCAAAGCCACCTGGGAGGAATCGGCTCTCATTCCATTCCAGGTGGCTCTACAACATGCGTATTAATCTGTAGATAATTTATTCAACCGTTCCATTTCATCTCCTAATAGCTCGCGTGCGAACTCTACAGGCTGTTGATTCCGTCCTGTCTCATTCTTCATCGCCGTATCTACTGCGTTCTGCGCTCGCTTCAATGCGCTATTCGCTTGTCCCACAGATTGTTCCGACGGATGACTGAGCGCTTGAGAGACGGCGTGATGCAGTGTTTCAATTGAATTCTGCGCTTGCGTTATCGGAGTTTGCTCATGCATCGAATCATCATTACGTGTCAATATCCTGTCCTCCCTTTGACCATTATAGCCTCCTTAGGATAGACGAAAAGGTGCGGAACTATCCGCACCTCTTAAGATCACACTTTATTTTTTTTCACGTATTTACTTGCCATCTCAATCGCTTCATCTTCCGTAGGTGCCGTTACATAACGGCCGTTAATGAAGATAAATACCCGCTTCCCGCAAGGACCACAATACGACTTGCATCCTACTTTGATCTCTGCTTCCGGGTCCATCTTCTGAACTTTCGGTAAGAACGTCTTCATTTTAACATGCTTACATTTATCGCAAATGCGTATGTCGTTCGCCATAATTCATCCTCTTTCTAGTGATCCCCATGATTGCCTTTTGATGGATTCGTAATGATAAAACCCTCTTCAGGGAAATATAAATAGTCAATTTTGATTCCATCCAACATTGGCTCGTCCGATTGCAAGAGGACAGAAATCTCCTTGTCTGTCTCCACAATCGTGTCATTATCCTTCGCCTTATCCAGGTCCATTCCATAGTGGGCATGGTTCCCGTGGGAATGGGTAACGAAAACACGAAGCATCAGCCCCGGATCTTTCGCTTGTTCAAGCTCTTGCTTTATCTTTTTCGCAGCGTTGCGTGTAATTTTGCAATTCATGATTCTCTCTCCCATCATGTCCAAATATATATTCCTTTATTGTAAATAATTGAACCCTTGAAATCAACCTATAAAAACTTCAAAGTTCACATTTTGTACACAAATTAACACTTGATTCCGCGCTCATTATACCCTATAATCCAAAAGTGATTTATTTTAGACCTAAAATATTAGAGCGTAAGATTTTCAGAATTGGAGGTTTGGCCATCTATGCAAGAAGCAATACAAGATTCATCACCAAAGACGATTAACCGGACCATGGTACTCATCGGCTTAATCATCGGGATGCTCTTCAGTGCACTCGAACAGACCATCGTCGGTACGGCAATGCCTACGATTATTAAAGATTTAAATGGATTTTCCATCTTCGCATGGGTAACCACAGCATATTTGATTACATCTACTACCGTGGTACCGATTGTCGGTAAACTCGCTGACATGTATGGTCGCAGACTCTTCTATTTACTTGGCGTCCTGATATTCGTCGCAGGCTCGTTCTTATGTGCTACGGCGATGACGATGGAACAACTGGTCCTCTATCGTGCCGTGCAAGGGATCGGCGGCGGGATGCTCATGCCGTTATCTCAGACAATTGTCGGGGATATCTTTAACGCTGAGCAGCGTGCCAAATGGCAAGGTGTATTCGGTGGTATTTTTGGACTCAGCTCCGTTATTGGACCTTTTATCGGTGGATTTATCGTTGACCATGTGCAGTGGCACTGGATTTTCTTAATCAACGTACCTGTTGGACTCTTGTCCGGTATTCTTATTTTCTTCGGCATGAAGCATGAGCTTGTAGCGAAGCACAAAGCCGTTATCGACTGGTGGGGCATCGTTACATTCGTTCCTGCGATCGTCCTTTTACTCCTTGGACTTACATTCGGCGGTAAAAATTTTGCGTGGGCATCCGTTGAGAGCTTCTTGATCTTCGGCGGCGCAATCGTTCTGACCGCTCTCTTCCTCATCATCGAGAAGAAAGCGAAAGAACCGATTCTAGATCTCTCATTATTCAAAAACCGCGTTTTCGCGACAACAAATATTCTTGGCTTCCTCGTTGGGATGGGGATGTTCGGTGCGATTATGTTTGTACCGATGTTCATGCAAGCGATTCTAGGTGTTAGCCCGACCAAAGCTGGATCGACGATGACACCAATGATGCTCTCGCTGATTGCAGCAAGTATCGTAGGTGGTCAACTCTTGCTTCGGATTCGTTATCGTACCGTTCTTATTTCAGGGATGGTAATCGGTGCCCTTGGGTTCTTCCTCATGAGCACCATGGGGACGCATACGACGCAGCTTACCGTGAATATGTACATGATTATTCTGGGTCTCGGTATGGGTCTTGTTATGCCAACCCTTATGATTGCCGTGCAGAACCAATTCCCTCGGGAACAGCTCGGAACGGTGACTTCGGCATCGACATTCTTCCGTTCCATCGGTAGTACGATTGGCGTTACGGTATTGAACGTTGTCATGAACCATGCGCTTGCTAGCAAAATGGATGAAGCACTAAAGTCCGATCAAGTGACGAATAATCCCGTATTGTCCGGCATCATGAGTAAATTGTCAGAGAAGGTAGATGATCTGTTCACCATCATGCTCGCGCCTCAAGCGTTACAGCTTGAAGCCGACATCAAGGAGACCGTTCTGAACTTGATCAAAACGGTGTGGACCGAAGCCTTCTCCATCGTGTTCTGGGCAGGACTTATCTTCATCGTATTGGGCGTGCTGACCGCTTGCTTCGTAGGCAACGGCCGAATCTCCAGAGAGCAAATGCCGCAGCGTGGCAAGAAGAAAGCAAAAGATCAGGAGCCAGAACCTGCAACGGAAGTATAAACATATCATGAATCTGTTAAAGGGCAACCTCAACGTCAAATTGTTGACTGCGGGTTGCCCTTTTTGTTGGAATTTGCCGCGCTAACTAGCCTGTAGCGCTTGAAATTCCAACCCGAGCAGTTAAATAAAATCAGTTTCATATTCGATCGGACGAAGAAAGGTACGGTATTAATACGGGATATTGATATTCGTAGCCTACAATAGTAAGGATTAGCTCTCCCTCACAGTGAAGAGGCGTTATGCTGTTCATCAAGAACAACATAACGCCTCTGTTAATATCCCAGATACGTCCTGGTATATACTCTGGAATTGCTGTATCGGGAGTGGATTCATCCCCATTCCGACTTCAATCGTGAAGCCCGGCTTGCGAAACTCCTGAATGAACCAATCCTTATACCCCGCATCGCTGCCGCTCAGCTTCACAGAACGATAACTGCTTGCTTGTGCAAATCTTCGCGCAATCGCTTCCGATTCTACCGGCTCATAGTCCCGGTAATTCCAATAAATCTCCTCACCTTGCGAATGTAGGGATAAGACCATATCGAATTGATGCGCTCTCGTGAACTCCGCCAATGCGACCGCTTCAGGTTCCATCAGCGGTCCCTCCGCCGTATAATCCTTCGGACCTGGTCCACGCTTTCCTCTTCGATCTCGTTCTTCCTCCCAATGTGCCGGGAATTGATCATTCAGGTCCACGCCGCGAATATTGGCTTTCCAACGTGTGAACTGATAGGACCCACCATTCCAATGCAGCAGAGATCGATAATAGGGGTGACTCGGATTGATTCCTTCTTGCGATAGCTCTACGCCATCCGGGTTCACCATCGGAACAACCCACAATGAATTGCGCTGATAACATTCTTGCGGATCCATGCTGCCCCAAGAACCGCCCGTCCGATAGGCTTTGGCATATTGTTCAATATACTTCATGAGAATGGGCGTCGTGATCCATTCATTGGCATGAACCGCCCCATTCGCATGGACTTTGCGATCCCCCGTGCCGATACGCATGGCAATGATCGGTTTCCCCATCACACTATAGCCAATAATATATCTTCGAACGAATGGATATTGCTCACACAATCTAGCGCTGTCTTCCATCAATTGAGCTGGACCATACTCCGCATCCACGCGAATAATATCCCCGCTCTTCGTCAGCGGAATGATCATACTTTGACCTATTTTCAGATGGCGTGGATCAACGGAAGGATTTGCATTTAGGAGCTGCTGAATCGGCACATGGAATCGCCTTGCAATTTCATAGAATGTATCTCGTTCTTGGATCAGATAGACGTTATCCGGCCGGAACGGAATGTACATAACTTGTCCAGGAATAATATACGGTGCTTCTTGCAGCTGCGGATTCACCATATGAAGCGCTGTGGTATGAATCCCATACCTTGCAGCAATACGAAGCCACGTGTCGCCCTGCTGAACGATATATGGAATAGCCATTGTTCCCCTCCTAGCCCCATCCAAATCTACTTTTGTTTCCATGAAGTATATGAGAGAGTTGCATCCATTATGTCAACGATCCTTACTGAATCTGCACGAAAAAACCGGCAGCGCTCGTATCATACGAATCCGCTACCGGCTTCTTTTATCCTCACAAAAAATTCGGCACTTGCCATACAACTGGCGCAGTTTCCAAATGCTCTCTTAGCCATTCTTGGGCAATTTGTTGAAATATCTTCGGTTCTCCGCTGCAGAAGAATTGATGAACAGGCAGGTCATCTGCTTTGGCTAACTGTCCGTATTGGTATAGGATCGTACTGATCTCACGCGCCGTCTCATCTGCGGAGCTAATCAGCTTCACATTCGGCCCCATCACTTCAGCGATAGGTTCCATTAGAAACGGATAATGCGTACAACCAAGAATCAAACAATCAATGGGTTTGTAACGAAGATGCTCTAGCGATTCCTTGACGGTCTTCCACGTCACTTCGTCACGGAACATTCCTTTTTCCACGAGAGGTACGAATTTCGGACAGGCTTCACTAACGACCTCAATATGCGGTGAAATCTCCTTCAAGGCTTGAGCATAGGCACCACTGCGAATCGTACCTTCTGTGCCGATGACACCGACAAAACCGGTCTCTGTCGCATTAATCGCGGCTCTTGCCCCCGGATGAATAACACCTACGACAGGCACATTGACCATCGCCCGAATCTGCTCCAGTGCCACGGCTGTCGCCGTATTGCAAGCAATGACAATCATTTTAGGTTGAAACTGAATAAGATACTCAACAATTTGCTGTGTAAATAACAACACTTCTTCCGACGAACGCGGTCCATAGGGTGTGCGGGCAGTGTCTCCAAAATAAATGATCTTCTCCCGTGGAAGCTGCCTCATAACTTCTTTAACAACGGTTAATCCTCCCACACCGGAATCTAGTATAGCGATGGCTTGCTGCACGAACACACGCTTCCTTCTTATAAAATGTCAGTTACAGGGAATCCCCTCTCATAGAATATGAATCTATCGGTCAAAATGTACCACGTAACATGAATCCATAAATATTAGCTCAAAATGGAGTTAGGTTCAAGCAAACACCGTGTCATTTCCACCAAATTCCAATAAAATACATCATCACACACCGCATCTCCTACGGGAGCACAACGTTTTTCAGATTCATCCCATCACGTCTGCCTATCAAAAAAATATTTACCAAATAAAATGACAAAATTTTAATTAACCTTTTTACCCGAAAATACGTCATAATGATATAATCCCATAATCAATTATGATTTGAAAGGAGTCTTACTATTGAGACAGCAAACTCAGACGGCACAGCGACAATCGCAGCCTGTTGCCCCAAGCCGTCGAGCGAGGAAGCAACAGCTTACAAGCAAAAAGAAACGTATGACCTTTGGTCGTTTTATAAAAAATCTTTTCATTACGTTATTTATCGTCGGTGCGCTCGGTGCCGCATGGCTCTTCTTCACACCATCCGGGACGAACGTCCGAATGCTCATCGCAGATACACTGATCACGACACAACATCGCCACTGGGCGAAATATATTATTGGGGAAGAAGCACTCCAAAACCGCGTTGCGGAATATAACAAAAGGTTTGAAGGGATGGGTGATGAGAAAGACAATCAGAACATTTCCGTTGGCGGGAAGAAATCGGGAGACTTGGTGGAGATTAAGCCGGTCAGCGGTGCGGGCTTCAGCGGGTACCTTATGATTGTGAATGATCCAACCAAGATCCGAATCGGGGTCCCAAATCGCGTCGGACGCGGGGAGAAAGTAACCAGCATGGTGAAACGTACGGGTGCCATCGCAGGCGTTAATGCCGGCGGCTTCGCCGATCCGAACTGGAAAGGGAATGGATTCCAGCCGATTGGACTTGTTATCGCCGACGGGAAAGTTTATTATGATGGCGGGATTAGTAATAAGAAGAAAACCCAGATCGTCGGCATTGATAAGAATGGCCGAATGGTTGCCGGGAACTATACGATTCCTCAGCTTCAAGAGATGGGTGTGAAGGAAGCCGTGACCTTCCAACCCCGTATTATCGTGAATGGCAAAGGTCTTGTGAAGAACGCGGCTGACGGCTGGGGTATTGCACCTCGGACCGTCATGGGACAACGTGCCGACGGCACGATCCTATTCCTTGTTATCGATGGCCGTCAAGCCCATAGTATTGGTGCCAATCTCTATGATTGTCAGAACATCATGCTCGAGAATGGCGCTGTGATTGCAGCAAATCTGGACGGTGGATCTTCAACCGTACTGGTAAAGGATAATGAAATTGTTAACTCCCCTTCCAGCCAGCATGGAGAGCGGTATTTGCCAACAGCCTTCCTTGTCTTCAATGATCCGGAGAAGGTCGACATTCCGAATATTTGGGAAGGACTCGATCCACATAAAATTGACCCATCCAAGTGGTAATGCACTTATCCGTTATAAAATGATCGAAGAGCCCATAGGATCAAGAATCCTATGGGTTTTTTTCGTTCTACTGTCATCGCCTACTGTACTAACATCGTAGAAATTGTCAATGTGAAAATTTACAGACAACATCCGCAAACATCATTAATATAATAGATTAACGGCGACCTCTACCCTGTACCCGGTTAGAGGTTTTTTGCTCTAAAAGATTCTCAAGGACGATGGAAAAGCTATTGAACACTTGAGAAATACTGGTAATATAAGAGTTGAAATCTTATTCTAGAAGGGAGTAATAGGATGGTTACTTTACCCAAATTAAATGAACTAGGATTTTTCGAGATTAGGCTGGAATCCATCGGCGGTCTCGGCGCGAACTTGGCCGGGAAAATGCTGGCGGAGGCCGGAGTGACAGGCGCCTCACTAAACGGCGTAAGCTTCTCATCCTATGGATCGGAGAAAAAAGGGTCTCCCGTCAAAGCACACATCCGGTTTTGCGACAACCATACGAATATCCGAGATACGTCGCCTGTGGAACGGCCGCATGTTGTAGGCATTTTCCACGAATCGTTATCCAAAACAGTCAATGTCATCAGCGGCATCTATGAAGACAGTCTCGTACTTGTAAATTCGAATAAATCACCTGAACAATTGAAAGAGAAGATGAAGCTCTTGGGCGGTACGATTGCCGTCGTCGATGCAACAGGCATTTCACTAGAAGAGAAGAACCGCACGAACATGGCGATGTTAGGCGCACTTTTCCGGCTATGCGACTTCCTAGACCCCGAAGCCATGAAATCTGTTATCCGTAAATCCCTCGAGAAGAAGTATCCACAAGCTGTAGGTCCTGCACTCCAAACGTTCGAAAGAGGCTTTAATGAAGTAACTTTCCAGACATTTGAACTGCCTGTTGGTCAGCAAATGCCAGCTTTTGTGCGCCAGGATACACCTATGCTCGGTTACGAGACGCAGCCGATGGGTGGCGTGATTACGAATCCAGGGAACAGCATTCTGAAGGATCTGAGTATCTCGCGTGCAGGGATGATGCCTCATTTCGCCGATGATAAGTGCATCCACTGCGCAGCTTGCGATAATGTATGCCCTGACTTCTGCTTCGTATGGGAAGAACAGCCGGATAAGAAAGGCCGTCCGCAGATGTTTCTACAAGGGATTGACTATCAATACTGCAAAGGCTGTCTGAAATGTATTAGAGCTTGTCCAACAGATGCGCTCAGCAGTGCCAGAGAAGAAGATGGTTATGCAGACGAGCACCGTACGCCGCATCGTTTTGACCTAGCAGTCCATTAATTTGCATGCCAGAAAGGTGGAATCGACATTGTCTATTGATTTGTCCAAAGAACAAGCAGGACTTGCCAAAGTAGAGCAGCGTGTCGTGTATGAATCCGGCAACGAAATGGCTGCCTATGCGGCGCACCAAATTAATTATCATGTGATGGGTTATTTTCCGATCTCTCCGTCAACGGAGGTCGCTCAATTTCTGGATTTAATGAAGTCGAACGGGCAGCACGATATCGTGTTAATCCCAGCTGACGGTGAACATGGCTCCGCAGGGGTATGCTACGGCGCTTCCACAGCTGGCGGTCGTGTGTTCAATGCAACCAGCGCAAACGGCTACCTCTACATGATCGAGCAAATGCCGGTACAATCCGGGACCCGATTCCCAATGGTCATGAATCTTGTCTGCCGCTCCGTCTCCGGACCGCTTGATATTCATGGGGATCATTCCGATTTATATTATGCCCTCAATACAGGATGGCCCATTCTGATGTGTCGTGATCCGCAAGCGGTCTACGATATGAATATTATGGCACTCAAGGTCGCGGAAGATGCAGAAGTTCGTCTACCTGTGCTCGTCGCATCCGACGGTTACTTCACTTCGCATCAGAAGCGCAAAGTTCAGACGTTCGCGAATCGTGAAGATGTACATCAATTTATAGGCGCTCAGCCGCCCGTCGGCTACCCTGACACACTGGATCGCAACAATCCAATTACTGTTGGTCCTTATATGAATGAACCGGATTACATTAACAACTGTTATCAGCAATCGATGGCGATGTACAATGCAGAACATGTCTATGACCGCGTGCGCAAGGAATTCGCGGATCTTACAGGCCGTGACTATCCAATCCTCGATCAGTATCGCATGGAAGATGCAGAAGTCGCTGTATTCCTCATGAACTCCGCTTCGGAGATTATCAAGGATGTCGTGGATCAACTTCGTGCGCAAGGGATCAAGGCGGGCTCCATTGCTCCGAACATGATCCGTCCATTCCCGCAACGCGCCATTGCTGAAGCGCTGAAGAACGTGAAGGCGATCACCGTCGGTGATCGTGCTGATTCTTACGGCGGGCACGGCGGCAACATGGTCAATGAGATCAAAGCCGCACTTTTCACCCATGGTAACCGGGATACGCTCGTCATCAGTCGAATTTATGGTCTTGGCGGCAAAGACTTCTATGCCGAAGACGGCCATAATCTGTTCCAATTCGCGATCGATGCCATGAATAAAGGCGTGGTCGACAAACCGTTCGATTATTACGGACATACACCAGGAGACCCTGCCAAATCACCGAAGCGTGTGCTGAAGCCGATGAAATTCGAAGATTTGAAGACAGGGCTCATTACGGTGAAGAAGGACGAAGAGACAGGTAAGTTAAGCGTTCGCATCCCACCGCTCCGCTCGCTGACGAAGAAACCGAAGCGGATTGCGCCGGGCCATGGAGCTTGCCCAGGCTGTGGTATTTTCTCCGGCTTGGAATTGTTCTTCAAGGGCATTGAAGGCGATATCGTCGCTCTATTCCATACGGGATGTGCGATGGTTGTTACGACAGGCTACCCTTATTCTTCGCACAAAGCGACGTATATTCATAACTTGTTCCAGAATGGTGCAGCTACCCTCTCCGGTGTCGTTGAAATGTTCTGGGAACGGAAGCGCAGAGGCGAACTCGATCACTTGAATCTGCAGGATGACTTCACCTTCGTCATGATTACAGGCGACGGCGGTATGGATATCGGCATGGGACCTGCGATCGGCGCAGCGCTTCGCAATCATAAGATGATTATTCTGGAATATGATAATGAAGGCTATATGAATACAGGAGCACAACTCTCCTATTCGACACCGATGGGTCATCGGACATCGACCTCTAATATCGGTTCCGTGCGCGCCGGCAAAGTGTTCCACCACAAAGATACGGCACAGATTATGGCAGCAACCCATATTCCGTATGTGTTCACAGGCTCAGAAGCTTTCCCGCAGGATCTTGTGAAGAAAGCAGCTAAAGCCCAATACTATGCACAGAATGAAGGCCTTGTATACGGTAAAATCTTAATCACATGCCCGCTCAACTGGTTGTCCGAGGATGAACTCGGTACGGAAATTATCGACGCAGCCGTCGGTTCATGCTTCTTCCCGCTCTACGAGGTCGAGCATGGCGTTACGACGATCACGTACAACCCTGATGAGAAGGATAAGAGGGTCCCTATCGTCGAATGGCTCAAGACGATGGGTAAGACGAGACATCTTACGAAACCGGAACACGTTGAGACGCTCAATGCCTTCGAAACTGAAGTGGAGCGCCGGTGGAAGATCCTGCTCGCAAAGCATGAGAATCCGTATCTATAACGTATAGCGAGAGGAGTTGCCCTTCGTGCCTTTCGTACTCCACCATACCGCAACACATCAGATCTATGCTTGTCTGCTGCGTAATGGTTATGACTTGATTTATTACGGGGTGAAATATTGGGAAGATGAGGAAGATGCCAAGGCAGAGCTTCCTGATTTCCTTGCATCGCATGATATGTTGGACGCTGATACTTGGTCTCTACTGGAAGTCGATGAGCAGGTCCTGAAATTGTGTAATGTGAAGTTAAAAAACAGTCCAAAATACATCTGTTTCCTTGACGCAGAGGGACGGCCTTATGCCGAAGTCCTCGCGCAACAATAACCGTATATACGCTAAAGAGCAGCAGTCCCTTTACCAACAGGGCTGCTGCTCTTTTCATATTTCCATTTCCTGCTTCACGTTCCCCGCACGTTACTTCAGAATTTCATCGAGTTCACGTGTTTCTACTTTGTCGTCTTCTTTACTTGAAGCGATTTGCGCAAATGTCTCGTCATCCTCTTGACGGCGATTTTGGCGCCACTCGCGTAAATTGTTCACTTTGTCTTTCGCTGCTTCAACCCAGCCCGATGTATGTTCACCAACTTGCTTGATCACATTAGTCGTCTTCTCACTTACTTGGTGCGCTCCATCTTTAATGTCTTGGCGCAGCTCGCGGCCAGACTTGGGTGCAAGCAGTAGCGCCGCTACTGAACCAACTACACTCCCTACCAATGCACCTAACAGAAAGCTTTTTCTTTTCTCTGACATGTTGTCATCGCTCCTTTATTATGATCCTTCTTTACTCTCATTTGGCTTCGCAGCTCGGGATTCCGCGTTCGCTGGGCGCACGGCTTGCCATTTCTCCCACAATCCAAGGCCTAGATCCATCCAATCGAACATATCGCCAATCCGCTCAATGTTATTGGCGTGCGCACGATTGACATGCGATACGGCAGAGGACGTCAACGCTTCCGTGACCGAGGTTACCGAGGAAGTGACATAACGCAGCGTCTCCCCTGTCTCGCGAATGGAATCGCAGAACGGTTCAAAGGAATCTACTTGCCGCTTCACCATTGCCGCTGTCTTCTGCGCATCTTGGACGAAGACGGATACTTCCCGGCCCAGCGCTGCTGTATCTCGCTGCAATTGAAGAATCGTTGCAAACGCCTGAAGCACCGTATTTCTTACCGTAATAAGCACGACGATAGCCACGCTGACCATTATGACAAATGCAACCGCCATACTCACAACACTCCATTCAACCATCCACGATCACCTCGATTCACGTTGTTCCCGGGCGAATGCCCATTTTCTAATGACAGTATAAGAAGAATGGGCTTGACTTGACACAGCGGACAAACCAAAATTATTGAACTTTCGTCAAAAGCCTTGCGCGGCGTGCGGTTCACGCGATTCGTTCTCTTCGTTAGCCGAATTCTCCTCGCTGAACACTAACAACAATACGATCACCCGAGGGGACGCGCAGTCGAACAGCTAAAGACAATGCATGCCACGGTTTCTAATGAACTCAGATGTGCTTATTAAGCTGAAATCATGCGTTTTCTAACTTTAACGAACACCAGTGACGCTATTTCCGGCAAATGCACGCCACTTAGCCTTTTGACCCGAATAACGCCGCTAGAGTTCGTTAGCTCGAAAAAAACTCAAATTTAGGGCGAATAAGCCCCATACGATTCGTTAGGCCGTTTCTTCTCGCGTTAACTCGAAAATTAATCTTTTCTCGCTCCAAAGAAATCAAAACGAGTAAAGGTAAGACACAAAAGTAATAAATGGAAACTAGTTGATGTCTTTAATGGACTTTATAATTAAAAAAATGACAACGATGACCTATAAAAAGTATGCATGCAACACCAGCTGTGAAGAACATTTTCAAGATGGATCCTATGGCGCTTTAGTCAGCTACCTTTGACGAAAAACTGTATGCGCTTACAAAAAAACCGATGATCGTCGCTCAATTAATAGATATTCCCCTTTCCGATTTGTAAGCGTTTCATCGTCTCCCTTGCTATAGAAGCGACTATCGCTTTTATATAAAACAATCAAAAAAGGAGCATGCGATTATGAATGGTAAACTGAAGAAACGTTTTGTGGTTTTCTTAGCATCCGTATTAACTGTTGGTACGATGCTGAATGCTACGATCGTACAAGCCGGCGGCGATACGCTGCCACCGCGTCCTGGTGAACAAGGTTTCAAGGGGAAAAACCAACCTGTCTATCATGGACAACGTAAACAAAATATTGTGGATTGGACACCTGAAAACGATGAATATTATGACTTTATGAGAGCGAAGGTGCCGCTTCAGAAGCGTAATGAAGCATTTAAACCAACACAGGCTAATCCTATGTTGGATCAGGAAGTTCAAAGCCTGCTCTTAACAGGTGATTATGGCAACGAATTTTTCAACCCAACGATCTATAATGATCAATTCGCGCAATATTTATTTAACTTCTGGCAATATGCGGATTATACGGCATCCTGGCATGGCGTAGTTACCAACCCAACGCCTGATTCTTTGTTCGATCCGGAAGCAGACTGGTGGCAGCGTGAATATGAGTTTGGTGTGGTGAATATTCCAAACCCGGCGTATACCAATGCAGCTCACAAAAACGGTGTTAAATCATTAGGTTGTGTTTTCTTCCCAAGAACAGAACATACCGATGACTTTATTTATAAAGACGAGAACGGAAAATTCCCAATCGCTGATAAACTCGTTGAAATGGCTAAATATTACGGTTTTGACGGTTACTTTGTGAATGCCGAGGAGACTCTGCCTGCAAGCTTTATGCCAGTCTACCAGGAGTTCCTCCGTGCCATTACATCGCAAGGACTTTATGTACAAGTCTATGCTTCAAATCTATACGGTCAAAACAATCAAAACAAGTGGGGTAAAATTGATTACTATAATAAAGATGCCTCCTTGTTTAGTAACTGGATCAAATCCCCAGGGGATAATACTATTGCTGCTAACTCCTTGTATATGAATCCAGACCCAAGTAAAGCCATGGTCGATGGTTCTGTTGCAAGTATGAAAGCATTAGGCTTAGATCCAAGAGAAACTGTATTTGATACGCTTGAAGCGGGTCAAACCGGATTTAGTGGAATGCGCGGTTCATTATATAACACACTTGATGAAAACTTAGTTCCAAGAACAGGCATTGCTTCACTTGGTGCTTCAACGGTATTTGACCATCTAGATGAGCAGTTGTTTGGTCATTCAGGTCCAAATAAGTACTCTGAAAATAGACGCGGTAACCCAGACTATTACAAATATATCGCGCAAAGAGAAAGAACATGGTACTCAGGTGCTGCAGATGCTCCTACATATAGCGAGGGAAAAGGAACTCTTGCTTCAGCTGGTATGACACAGGAAGAATTGCAACAAGCTGTATTAAATGCTACACCGGACCCTGTAAAAACAGCCAATGACCCTAATCGTGCAAAGCCAGACGAGGGTAAGGATAACGAGGGTAAGCCATATAAGACATGGCCAGGTCTAGCGTCATACATTTCTGAAAGATCTGTAATTGACGGTTCGAACTTCTATACGAACTTTAATACTGGTCATGGTATGGAATATTTTGTTGAGGGTAAAGTCTCGAATAACAACCAATGGGCGAACATCAACATTCAAGATATTCTTCCAACATGGCAGTGGTGGATCGATACAGACGGCACTCGATTAAAAGTAGATTTCGACTATGGGAAGAAATATAGCGCAGGAAATGATTATACGCAGCTTGGCGGATATCAAGGTGGCAGTTCTCTAGCGATCTTTGGCGATCTGGATGCAACGAACTTTGTTCATTTATACAAAACAAAATTAAATATTAATAAATCTTCGAAGTTAAACATTACGTATAACAAACCATCAGCTACGGATACGAGCAGCGTAAAAGTCGGTTTGATTTTTGAAGACAATCCATCCCAAGTGGAGTATGTTGACATTCCTAGCGGTGCTAACAAAACGACAAAAGGATGGGATCAGAAAAATCTGGATTTATCCAAATATGCAGGTAAAACGTTAGCCTCTTTCGGACTAGCTATCACTCCTGAGCAAGGAACGATTGAAAATTATCAATTCAATGTTGGTGAAATTAAGATTACGGATGGTTCCATCGCTAAAGCTAGTGCGCCAACCGGCTTAAAAATTGATAAGTCCTTTGATACTTCTGAAATGTATATTTCATGGGATTTAGAAAATTACAGCAAGGTACAACGATACAATGTTTATGCAGAATATGAGAATGGCACAGAAATCTTCTTAGGCGGAACTTATGATGACAGATTTTATATTAAGTCTTTGTATGATCCACAAGGTAATGTGAAAATCAAAGTAACAGCTGTTGGTGCGGATGGAAGAGAAAGCAAGGCGGCAGTTGCCCTGAAAGATTTCTCTAAAACGGTGAAAAATATCCATACAACAGAAAATGGTGGATCTATTGATGTCACTTGGGAAACGCCATCCGTTCAATATGCTAACGTAAAACTAGATGTAACCTTGAACTATTCCAATAAAGAAGGATATTCAACGAAAGCAGCAAAAGGAGTAAATGCAGCGAAAATTGAACTTCCAATTACAGATGGAAGCGCATATACCGTTAGAATTTCTTTATTGGACGCGAAGGGTAACGTTGTGAGCTATGCCGATCATACTGGTGTATTAAAAGACGATCATTCCAATGTATATGAAGGCACTGCAACATTGAAAGGAACGAAAGTGAAACTCTCCGGTCCAACATCTGATGACTGGTGGCATTTATATGTTTGGCAAGACGGCAAACAGATTAC
Source organism: Paenibacillus terrigena DSM 21567 (assembly GCF_000374845.1). GTDB lineage: Bacteria > Bacillota > Bacilli > Paenibacillales > Paenibacillaceae > Paenibacillus_K > Paenibacillus_K terrigena. The sequence goes on from NZ_KB895414.1 coordinate 135,975, forward strand.
ATTCAAAGATGGAAGAACATATGCTATTCGTGGTATTGACGATTTAACATCCATTCCAGTAAAGGGAACTTCAGGTGTTATTGAGGTCGTATTAGAAGACTTTAACGGCAATAAGTCTGAGCCTGTACAAGTTCCATTCGGAACAACTCTTACCAATGAGTAAATAAAGGCTTTATTCTAAGTGATAAAAACTCGCTTCCAGTTTATGATTTTATAAACTGGAAAGCGGGTTTTTATTATGGTAAATCGGAAAAAACGCGATCCCCCGGACCGAGGGAATCTCCCCCGTACGCCGTAGAATCGCGTTTTGTGCGAGTACCGCAATTATTTATACTGCTTCCAATCTTGCTTCGTGTTGTTCAGTAAATATTCGAAGTCGTTCTCTTTGCGCTTCTGCTCTGCTTTCCGCGCTTCCTCTTCCTGTTGCCGTTTCGTAGCCTTCCGGTCCTCTTCTTCCTGCTTAAGATCATTGGCCTGCGCTTTCAGCTTCTCGAGTACCTTCGGATCGAGGAGATCCTTCAAGGTAGCTGGCTTATCTTGAGCAGCCGGCGCTTGAGCAGGCCGCGTCTGTTTCGATTTCTTCGCCATCTTTTATCACCTCATCTTGAACATTTCATCGTACTATTATAACAGATTCCATGAAAAAAGAGGCCTCGTGGAGACCTCCTTGCATTAATTAGAAGAATGAATTCGATAAGTGCATCGTAGTCCGCCTTTGGCGAGACATTCCGTTCGTTCCACTTCGGTGCCGAGCAGTTCCTTGAATAAGGCCAGCTCACATTGACAAGCTTGCTGATAGACTTGGGCGACTTGGGTGATCGGACAATTATGCTCATGCAGCAAATACTCTCCTTGTTCCCCCTGCGTGAGTTCAGCCATATACCCATTCGAGCTCTGGATATCCGTCAGCTCTGTAAGCCGTGCGTTCAGATCCTTGCCCTCCATTCGCGGGGCATATTTGCGAAGCAGCTTCGCCTTACGCCCTTCGAACAATCGATTCACCATCGCTTGTCCAGCCTCTGGATCCTCGGCATGATTCTCTTCCAGCTCTTGCAGCAGCTCCAGCAATAAATTCTGATAGTTCTTCGGAAAATGATTGTCCGCCAGCTCCGTTAACTCATACACCAAGCTTGGACGACCTATCGATTGCCGAACCAGCGTGCTTCGTACAAGCCCGTCTCGTTCTAATGTATTTAAATGGCGTCTCACTGCCATCTCCGTGATCTGCAGCGACTTCGCTAGCTCACTAACGAGGAGTCCGCCCCTCGTCTTCAACAATGTAAGAACAACACGCCGTGTTGATGTCTCTTGCTCCGCTCTTAACATACGTACCACCTCAGGCGTATTGTAACGTATTTTAGTACATAAGTAAATTAGTAAACATTTATGTATCAAAAATACGTGTTCGCAGTATTCTGCACATTTACGATTGGAACGCCCCTAATTCCCGCTCGACATATTGCCGCACGGATGACGCGAAGGTCTCCAGTACATCAGGCAGTACCGCTAGAAAGGGATGTAGCTCCAAGCTTGGCCACGCATAATATTCTTGCACTAACGGTTTGCGCAGACGCACAAGCTCTATTAGCACGGGTGTCAACTCGCGTGGGAATACTTGTTCTTCTGCATTAATCTCAATAATATCCTCATAACTGCTAGCATCGCGCATAATAAATCCATCGATCAGATAACTTCCAACATCTGTGACGGTCTCAATGGCGAGATGCAGTGCTCGTTCTTGCGCAAGGCCTTGAACCTTGCTGCCATCCCAGCTGACTCCAATCTCACGCATCGCTTCCGCAATCGAAGGAATACATTGCAGCCGTAATTCAAGTTGCTCACGATTCACATAGTACACGGCAAGTGCCTCCCATTCTCTGGCTTAGGATTGCTTCTTCCGCTTGCCTTTCCATTTCAGCCAGAAGAAGATTACGAGGAAACCAACGACAATCTCAAGAACAACTGCAAAGGCTTCCATAACATCTTTCAAATCACTCATGCTGCTTTCCTACTTTCCTATACTTCATAATCCAAGCTGATGGAGCTCTCGCGTGCTTCAGCCATATGCGCGATAACCTTCTGGTGTTCTGGATGGACGTTATATGCTGCAAGTGCTTCAAGGGAATCAAAAGTCGTCACCAGGGCGATATCGTAAGACCGATCGGAATGCATCACATCTTTCCCCACTTCAATGCTCTTGAGTTCTGGGATCTGACCTTCCATGGCTCTTAGTACACTCGCAGTACGCTCCACGCTCTCGGGTGAACGGTCTTTTAATTTAAACAATACAATATGTCGAATCATAACCAATCGCTCCTTTACCTGTTGCAAACTGTGGAATCTTACCTATTATACACCAATCATTTTCCAGAAACACGCACAAAATGACCCCACAAAGTGGGGATTGGCTTCGAGGTCGATTCAGGTACTTGGTGGGGGACCCCGGAAACAAAAGAATGACCGCTCGATCAAGGATCAAGCAGCCCTATTGCTTACGTGTCATTTGTCCTTCTGCTTCAAAATCTGAATCATGTCGCGAATCTTCTGAGGCAGTGGAAGCCCTAATCGTCCATAATTTTCTGTAATCGAGATCAACTCGTTCGCTAAGTAGAAATATATCGCACCCGACATAATGATATCGGTCTCTAGCAATAGATCCATCTGATGCCCTAACATAATAATGAAGAGCATGAATACTTTGCGCGCGATCCCCCAGAACCCCGTATTACTATTCAAACCTTGTCCCTCACGAAGCGATGCTGCAACGCCGGTGATGTAATCTACGGTAATGGCGACCAGAAAAAATGTGAGCAATTGGCTCCACCCCCCAAAAGCAAAAGTCACGACGGAACCAACAATGCCGGTAATCGTATTCAGAGCGATTTGGTTCAATCGAATCGTCCCCTTTACTCTGGTGTGCTACGATATCATATGTTCATCTCTATCAAAATGAAACTGATAGTATCCAGTGTCCATCTGCACATTTCCTACTCACCCCACAAAATGAAGCTATGGCTGCGAAGTAGATTCAGGTACTTTGCGGGGACCTCGAAAAAAATAAAGTCTCTGCACGAGGCAGAGACTTACTAGTAAAGGTAGATGAAGTTTAGGCCTTCGCCTCTTCCTTGAAGAAATTCGGCAAATACTTGCGGTTCGCTTCGAGCATTTCGTTCAGCATGTCTTTCGCAACCGATACGGAAGGTACAAGCGGGTGGTGTACAAGAGCTTGCAGCGCGAGACCGCGGTCCCCTGTAATCGCCGCTTCAATCGTTAACTCCTCATACGTCTTCACCGCTTTGAGCAGTCCCTTGATATGACTTGGCACACGCTGCGGTGGAAGAGAAATTGGGCCATGCCCCGTGATCACGCAGTTCACTTCAATACTTGCATCCGCTGGCAAGAAATCATAGATATTGCCATTCTGCACGTTCACCGTCTGAATATCCTGTACGTTATTATGCAAGGAATACATGAGGTTCACCGCTGCCTCCGAATAGTATGCGCCGCCGCGCTGTTCCAGCTGCTTTGGCTTTTCTTGCAAATTCTCATCCTTGTACAGCTCGAACAACTCCGCTTCAACACGGCTTACAACCTCGGCGCGGGTACCATTCTTCTCGAGCGATTCTTTTATATCCGCGAACATTTCGTTCATCATGTAGAAGTAACGGAGATAATACGTCGGAATCGCACGCAAGGAACTTAAGAAATCATAATCCCAATCCATCGCAGTCACGTTCGAAGCTGTATATTCCTTGCCGCCGTCAATGAGTTCATCCAGTTTATCTTCGCCGTTGACATAAGCCGCAGTTACCCAGTGCAGGTGGTTGATCCCTACGAATTCAGGCATCGTCTCATTCTGCTTCACGCCATATTGCTTCGCGAGGAACTTCTGGAAGTTGATCGGCGAGTTGCATAGTCCAATGGATTTGACCTTCGAATATTTCGCTACCGCTTCGGTTACAATCCCTGCAGGATTCGTAAAGTTGAGCATCCATGCATTCGGTGCCAGCTCTTCGATATCACGACAAATGTCTAGAATAACAGGAACCGTACGAAGTGCCTTCATCATCCCCCCAGGACCCGTTGTCTCCTGCCCAATCACGCCGTATTTAATCGGGATATGCTCGTCGCGTTTCCGTGCTTCTAGCAGACCTACGCGAATTTGGGTCGTGACGAAATCGGCATCCTTGATGGCTTCGCGTCGGTCCAATGTCAAATACACTTCCGTCGGAATCCCTGATTTCTTCACCATACGCTTCGCTAGCTCACCTACGATTTCAAGCTTATGCTTGCCTTCCTCAATATCAACGAGCCATAGTTCCCGAATCGGCATCTCATTGTACTTCTGGATGAACCCTTCGACAATCTCCGGTGTATACGAAGAACCTCCCCCGATGACTGCAACTTTTAAGCCTTCATTTGGATTACTCATGAAATTATCCTCCTTCGCGTATCCCGCTTGATTCTCTTATAGAAATTTAATCTGATGTAATTGATTATAGATCGCGTCATGGATGTGATGACCCGCGCAATCCATCGCGCTCATAACAGCCCCTACGACGGGGTCCATCTCAACGCGAACGAAAGTCGTATGTGGAGCTACTCGCTTCACTTCACGTTCAATCGCATCAATCATATGCCGACTTGTGCTCTTCGAGAATACGCTGCCGCCGAGAACGACATCGAATACATCCTCTTGCATGTTCAATCTTCGAATGAGCGCATTCGCCGCATTACCGAACTCTGTGCCTTCTTGCTCCAGAATACGGATACTTAAGGCATCGCCCGCTGACGCAGCTTCAAAGACAAGCTTCCCTAAGTCCAGCGGCAGTGACTTGCGTCCGTAGAGCATATCTTCGAATAGCTCCTCAACGCTCATACTGCTGGTATGTTTCAAGACCAGCTCTGTTAGCATGGTAGCAGGTCCGCGTTCATCCCAAGCCCGTACCACAGCGCGAAAAGCATGAATCGCTAGATCTGTGCCTGAGCCGTGACCATCGCCGAACATATATCCGAAGCCGCCGTAATCGAGCTCAGCGCCATCTTTATTCCGTGCCGCGCAGTTAGACCCCGTACCACTAATAATAACGACACCGGATGAATCTCTTGTACCGGCACGCATCGCGATCATCGTATCGCACACAATCTTATAGCGCTTAAACTTTAGGGCAGCAATCATCGGATTTAGAATTTCGAAGTCTGGTCCCCGATCTGCACCTGCAAGCCCGAAGAACGCAAAATCGATATCTTCTCTCTGAAGACCCGCAGTGAATAATGCTTGTTCGCAAGCGGAACGAATATTATTCTCCGCTTCTTGCTTGCCGGTCTGATGATTACCATTCCCGAACACAATACCTTGCCCGAGCACTCGCCCTTGCTCATCGACGATGAGCGTATGGACCTTGGTCCCTCCCGCATCTACGCCTAGAAATCTACTCATCCTAGCGCCCTCCTGACATTCATGACTGAACGATTGCTTATTGAACCTATACTGTAAAGGTACACGATCTCGCTTGAACCTGCTACTGCAAACCGATTATCGACTGATACTATCTTACTGTCATTATACCCCACAAAGTGATGCTTCCGCACAAAAAACGGAGCTACTTACGCAGCTCCGAAGGTGATCTACCCATATAATGACGAAACAACCGATTGAAATTCGATAAGTTACGGAAGCCGCAGCGCGTACAAATATCAATGATTTTGTACTCGGATGTCTCCAAGAGATGTACGGCTGCCCCTAGGCGAAGCTGAATCAAGTAATCCATTGGCGATGTGCCTACAATCTGACAGAACAAGTAGCTGAACCGAGATGGACTCAGATGAGCCAGCTCCGCCAGCTGCTGCAAGCTCCAAGGCTCAGCAATGTGATGTTCCATCTGTTCGACAACCTTCCGAATCGTCTCAATCCCTTGCAATTTGGCGGCATGCTTCGGTAGTTCCTGCAGTGCGAAGGAACGATGAATGGAAGCCAGAAATCGAATCAGATGTGCCCGTATGATCGATACATAGGAAGGTAATTGCTTGTAATACTCTTCCTCCATATCATGGAGAATACGCCGAAGCTCTTCAATCACTGGGTTGTCCGCATCGAGCAGATTCGAGAAACGCGTACCAATCTCGCGAAATGGTGCAAGAAGCTCGGGGTCATAACGCTGCTCGATGGCTAACCAGGAAGGATCGAACATGACGACCATCATCGTTAGATCTTCGGTCTCGAAGGCGCGATGCAGCTCATCGGAATTAATGAGAATGATATCACCTTGCGTGAAGGTATATTTGTTCCCGTCGATAATGTAATATCCAGAACCGCGTACGATGAGATTGATCTCTAATTCGTTATGCAGGTGTAGTCGTTGAAACAATGGCGAAATGCCCTGACTTTGAGAGATGAGAATGGGAAATGACGGCGGTAGGTCAATCGTGTCGCTCTGAATCGATGAATGAAGTTTGTGCATAAGCCGTCCTTCCTTTCTAACTACGTTACATTCGCCATACTACCTCTGAGTATATCATATCTGATGGACTTTCATTTCCAATATCTTCATCCATCAAATAGATACATTTTCAACTTCCCTTTACGATGAAATCATGTAGAATAGAAAGGTCGTCTTGACGAGGGTTCGTCAGACAACCGATACTATTACCTGAATAAAAGGAGCATTTCGATTCATCATGCAAACACAACAAGTCAAAATGACTACAGCGGATCCGAGCGCACTCGGACTGTTTGGCCTTGCGATGGTTACCCTGGTCGCATCCAGCCAAAAACTCGGATGGACCGACGGTCTATCCCTCATCATTCCATGGGCGATTTTCCTCGGGGCTTTCGCGCAGCTCTTCGCCTGCATACATGATGCCAAGAAGAACAATACGTTCGGTGCTACCGCATTTGGCGGATTCGCTTTCTTCTGGTTCTCTGTTGCACTCTCGTGGCTGTTCAAAATGGGCGCATTCGGTGAGATCATCGCCTCGCAAGCGGACGGCAAACAGCTTGGATTTGCCTTTCTTGGATACCTGATCTTCTCGCTCTACATGACGATCGGTGCGATGGAGACGCATAAAGTCCTCTTTACCATCTTCGTCCTGATTGATTTCTTATTCTTCGGACTTACATTCGATGCATTCGGCATTGCTTCGCATGTGATGCACAAGGTCGCTGCCATCGCTGAGTTCTGCATTGCGATCTTCTCCTTCTACGGCTCTGCCGCAGCCGTGCTCAATGTCCACTTTGGGCGTACATTCCTACCCGTTGGACAACCATTCCGGATCTTCAAAAAATAAGATCAGATTACGATTATGACAAAAAGCTATGAATCTCAACGAGGGTTGAAATTCATAGCTTTTCTTAATATTCCAGCATGATTTACAGAAGTAAATAGAGAAAATAGCCATAGACAGCTTCCAGCTCTTTGACCGAAATTCGCAAGGCTTCCGCTTGCTGTTCGAAGGACGATTCTGGTAACTGCTGAATTACCTTAAGCAGCTGCGCCATATATCCGAACGGTGTACACTGAAGATCCGCTTGGAGCACCCGAAATCCGGTCGGCTCAGCAGCTTCGAGAATCCCAAAGCTAATACACTTCTTAATTCGAGAAGAAATATCTGCTGGCGACAGTCGGAGCACCTTACTCAGTTCCGTCACCGTTACGTGGCTTACGTCAGATTCGTTCTTTTTCTCCAATATAATGTAAATTAATGTTCTGTACTGTTGGAGCAGATCACCCCAATTGAGCACGGAAGTTTGTCCTTGAATCATCGCTCTCATCTCTCTGTTTCTATGATATTGGTACGATCCTATTATTGCTCTGTATAATCTCGAAAGAAACGACTTACAGATTGATTGAAATACCTTGCGACCTTATCGGCGTTCTCACGTTTGGGTGTAATGCCTTCGAACACCCACCGTTCAACGGTTCTCGTCTTCATATTAAGCGCCTGTGCAAGTTCCGGTATAGAAATGTTCGACGCCTCGATGGCCTGATATAACCGTTCATTGCCAATTTGCCATCGTTTTAATTTACGAAGCGGATACTTCTTGAAACAGTGCTCGCAGGTCTCCCGCCCTTGCAGGGGACGGCCACATTTGATACATTGCCCCATCCTAGCCCGCTGCTCTTCAATCCCTTGGCGATTCTTATTCCTTCGCTCTTCACAGCGTATGCATAAATACCGTTCACTTCGATGCTCGCCACATTGTGCGCATACACCCTGAATGCGACGCCATTGTCGTAACTTTCGCATTGATATCGCTTCATTTGTCATGCTCATCATTCCTTCAACAAAACTTCACTTGATGCGAGAAAAATAGAATGACAGCCGGTCACGGCTCATTTTTCACCACTACCAGTATCGTATAAATAAGGACAAGTTACAACGATAAATTCTGCCAAATCAGCAACGAATAAGACCCATTATCAGCTGTGAAGGTATTGGTTGTATTGCAATAGGTAAAGGCATGAAGAGGAGGTGTTCGACTCGGATAGGCGGATTCGTGAAAAAAACCAACCGCGTTAGCCCTGCGATTGGTTCTTAATCTTCCATCATCAATGGGAGAACGATCTCAAAGGACGTCCCTTGATTCAGCTCGCTAGATGCAGTAATGCTCCCACCATGATTCCCAATAATATTATAGCTAATCATAAGCCCAAGACCGGTACCTGTTTCCTTCGTGGAATAGAAAGGCTGCCCGATCTGCTCCAGTTGCTCTGCTGTCATCCCGCATCCTTCATCTCGGATGATGATATGTACTTCTTGTCCATATACAACTGTAGATACATATACATTTCCCCCGTCCTGCATCGCATTTATCGCATTCTTCACTAGATTGATCAATACCTGCTTCAATTGATTCGAATCGCCAGATACCCAGATCGGCTTCTGGTCAAAATGTCCCTGAATCTCAACGTTCTTCAGAATAGCTTGTCCATTCATTAACGACATCACATGATCCAGAATCGCAACAATATTCAAATGGTGAAGATGTGCTTGATGGGGTCTAGCTAAGATAAGAAGTTCGTTGATGATACTCTCAATACGCTTCAATTCGGACTCCACAATCTCGAAATACCGCATTTCTGTCGTACGTCCTGTCTGGAACAACTTCATGAACCCATTGATCGAGGTTAATGGATTACGGATTTCATGTGCGATGCCCGCTGCGAGCTGTCCGACAACAGCAAGCTTCTCCGATTGAGCCAGGTATTCTTCTTCCCTCTTGCGTTCTGTAATATCGGCGTAAATCCCAAGCACGGCTCGTGAACCCCGATATTGGAAGGATACGGACACCCCTTCAACGTCTTTAGGATCGCCGGTAAGACAGAGTATGCGGTAACGGGTTGCGCCGATGCGCTGATAATTCCGATAACGTTGCCTTCTCGCTTCAAGCTCACGGTGATAGGAGGCATCCACGAGCTGTGTTGTCGATATTCCCAATACTTCTCCTAGATGTGATGCTCCAATCAGCCTAAGGCCTGCTGGATTCGCGTAGTGAACTGAACCGCCGCGAGTAATAAGAACTGCGAGCGGCAGAGCCTCAAGCAGCTGTTCCAATGCTTCTTCGTTGTCGTTCATACATTGCGAGAGTATCTGTTCCTCCGTCCGGATCTGAAATTGGATCAAAAATGTTGACATCTCGCCATGTTCCTCTCGAAGCCGAGTGACATGCAGTATCATATAGAGAATATGGCCCTTCCGGTGTAAGAGGCGGGTAGGTAGCTCTTTCTTCTCAAACGATTGGTCCATCATGGCTTGAATCAACATTCTTACTTCGTCACGATCATCCGAGTATGTAATCTCTTGAGCTGTCAATCTTCTTAATTCATCGATCTTGTAACCCAGCATGCTGCATAAAGAGTGATTCGCGTGGAGAAAATCCCCTTTCTCAGATACATAAGCCATCCCAATGATCGCTTGCTCATATGCCACACCATGCGAATGAACCTGCTCAAGACACACTTGAAATCCCCTCTCGAATGATTGATAGTAAGTAACGTAATTTCATCCGAATAATTCCAGACTAACCCAATTTTACATCCACTCCCTATTACATTCAATAGCAACCTTCTACGTGTCCCCGATATCCTGCAGCTGGTCGAGTATTCGCATCTCTTGCATTGCTTGCTTCGTCTCATCCGTACCGCATTGATAAATTTGCTTATACACCTCTGTTAAATAATGGTCGTACGAATCATTCTCTGGATCAACATGATAAGGATAACCTGGAATATGTGCGCGGAAATACGCCCGATCATCCCAGTTCATCTTCATCTCCAGCAGATGCTGTAATTGGTCCACTTCCTCCTGCGATGCATAGATCTCAAATTCATACGGCGTTGCACCCTGTTCTCTAACAATCGAGTTTGATTGTACAGACACATAATATTTATGCTTTTCCATCGCCAACCTCCTATTTATCCTGTTATGACTTCATGGAATAATAAATACAAGCCACAATAAATACGGCTATAAGCACAAGATAAGGAATAATAATCCGATTGCGGAACACGGAGTTCTTCTTCATTTTTGCGTAGTACGGCTTCGTCATCATGTCTTTCTCTTCGTCCTTCACCTTGCATCCTTCCTTTCACCTTAGGCAGTATGTCTTCCCCTTTTTCAAACATCCTTATTCTACCCACTGGATGGCAGATCATCCGTAACGAACCATGGATCTCGTATAACACAAAAAGACTGCGAAAGCTCGCAGTCCTCGCAGTCCTATTACCTCAATATGAAGTTAATAAATTATACCGTTCTTAACTCAATCGCCTTCCCGGAACCAATCGTCACGTACTCTGGGAACAAGATAGCCCCTGCCTCGAAATGATAACTTAATGCCTTGTCGCCCAGCAGGATCGATTCGATCTGATCACCTTCCAGGTATGGCAAACGCAACGTGGATAACGCCAGCTCCCCATACAAGACACATAAGGATGCGCCTGCTGCAGACTTACGGAAGATGCCCCAACCTGAATCAAGTGACCAGAAACATTGGAATTCCGCCTCTTGCGAGACAGGATTGAACCCAATCATCCCCTGCACCATATTGTATTCGAATCCGCTTAATGTCGGGATTAACGCGTAACTCGCCATAGACCGTGCATAGTTGCTTCCGCATTCGTATTCGTTCCATGGGTTGCGTTTGTATCCGTCAAATCGATCCCGAATGGCTTCAACAATCTCCAGCCCTTCATTCACGAGCCCTTCTTGAATCATATGAATCGCAGCCTGATATTCAAACCCGTTCATCGTCTCTTGCGCATAAGTGAGCGGTACAGCAGGCTTCTGCGTCCCTTCCGGCCAGTCACAGATCATAACACCCGCTTCATCATTCAAGCTATAGATTCGACAAGGATTAAATACGTTCTGCATGCTCTTCTTGAAATTATGATTGTAAATGGCTTGAAGCGCGGATCTCGTCTGCTGCGGATCGAAAATTTCACCAAGACCGCTTAGATTGGCATGCCATTGCGCGACGACTTGATCCACGCCGCATCCGTCAACGATTTGATACTTCATTTCCTGCTTCTCCGCATTCCAATAATGCTTCATCGCACTAGCATCATACGAAGCTAGAATCGATGGATCCGTGATATCCACGATTTGATGATAGTAAGAACCATTATATAAATGCTCATCCGTCCAAGCTTTTCCTCGATTAAATAGCGCTCGATATTCGCTGGCTGTATTTATCTCTCCCAGTGCTTCAGCCATTTCTGCTCCGGCCTTCAGCGCACCGAGATAGAAGCCATTCAACCAGGCGTTTGGTCCGAACAACTCCATATCTAACGTATGATGCTGTCTTCCTTCAAGAACGCCATCTTTATTCGCATCCCAGCGATCCTCATTCGTATCCGCCCAGGCATATTCGATCGAATTCTTCACCGCTTGCCAATTCCGCTTCAGCCATTCCGTATCCCCACAAATTTTCCAATCGCGATAGGTCTTCATGACGCCGCCGAATTGTCCATCTGCACACGCTCGGTAATTATTCGCCGCTCTCCCGATGGGCAGCTGCAAACGAAATGCCATCCGTCCATCTTCTCGCTGATTATAGCGGAAGTCTAAATCTCGCATCGACCGTTCCAACGCTGGGAACAAGAATGGCAGCGCATAGGCGTAATTCCAGACATGCGTACATGAGCCTTCACATGATCCTTGATCCGGTAGACATCCTTCCCAGCCATAAAATGATCCATCGGTTAATCGCAGACAGGTCGGCGACTTCAGGATGGAAATATTCGCAGAGACAGCATCCAGTACCGCAGGCGGCAGCGTAGATGTGAATAGTGCTTCTTTGAACAGTAACGTCTCCTGGTACAATCGATCCCAGTGCTGCAATGCGTACGCGGCACTCGCGCTGGAATTCGGGAATAGCGTCGCATAATAGTTCGTCCATGCATTATGGACCAATGGATCACAGTTCCCCGTTGCACATGGACATGGTTGCGGGTTCCAATCGTTCACAACATTCGGGAAGCTCCAGCTGAGCACAAACCGCACACTACGTTTCTCCCCCGGAGATAGCTGAATATGCGCTGCGAGTGTACTATGATCGGTTTGTTCTGGAACCGCTTTCGATTGTGCATCGTCATAAGAGCGATTCTTGAATTTACCTACCGTCGTTAAGTCATTCCAATACATCTCCAAATTATCGAACCAATCGCCGCGATACCAGTATTCCTGGTAGCTGGCATCCTCGCAATCCGTCGCCATCGTCATATCGCCATATTTCGGATCATTCGCTGCGAGGCCCGTTGAAGTTAGCTTGATCATATGGAAATTCTGGATATGCGCATATCGGCTTACCCGCTGCTCATCTAGGAATGGATTCGAAACCGTGAAACAAATCGTATAATCTAGCACTCGTTCTGTGGTATTGGTGATCTCAATATCAAAGAACGCACTCGGAATACTCGAATCCTTATCATTGAGCGGTATGAAGGGATTGAATGCCGTCATGCTTACGCTGCCTGGGAACTTCGGATCAGCAAAAGCAAGCTTCGCAATTGGAAATTCCCCCTGAAAGGTCAGGGATTCAAAATGCGGAACGCCGGCTAATGTCGATCGATTTGGCCCGAACCCGTATCCGCCATGATGGCGATAACGAATATTGCCCATATGTCCTGGCGGCAGATCACCATGCAAGACACGTGTATCCAGCAGTTCACCGTCTGCCTCCGTTTTGATCGCAAAATGACTAAAATAGTTATCACTTTGCTTGTTCGGACGGTTATAAAGCTCCCAGTCAATCAATCGTCCACTTCCTGATAACCCTAAACTGCCTGATCCAATACCACCGAGTGGGAACGATATCTCCTTCGCTTGCTCGCCTTGATAGGTGAATCTGCTCATAGGTTCGATCTCCTTTGTAGGTTGAATCCAAATCCAACAATCGAAATGATCTATTTTTCGTTCACGTGCACGGGTTAATTGTAGCAATACTTATTTCGGTTGTAAACCATACTTTTCGAATCCGGAAATCGTTCACATGGCATATACGTTCACGTGCACAAATTGACCAAACTCACGAATTGAGATACGATAAATCCATAATCTTGAGAGGACCGGAGAATAGCAAATGCAAAAGATAACCAGCAAACATATTGCAGAAGTATGCGGCGTTACGCGAGGTACCGTAGATCGTGCCCTTAACAATCGCCCCGGCATCAAACAAGCGACACGGGAGAAAATTCTGAGGGCAGCCGAAGAGCTCGGATACCGTCCTGACTATCTCGGTCAAAGTCTGGTAAAAGGCGCAACCCGAACACTGGGTATCGTCATGTTCGATGTCCATAATCGGATTTTCGCCCAGCTGTTCCATGCCTTTGAAGAAGTTGCAAGACAGCACGGGTATTTCGTCTACCTTGTCTTATCCCATAAGGACAAGGACGTTGAGATTGAGTATATACATAATCTGATCGACCGAAGGGTGGACGGGATTGCCCTGAATCCCATCAATGCGGGAACAGCATTCGAATCCCTGCTGCACAAGACGCGTACGCCCATCCTCACCTTCGGGAATGAGCTGTCTGAACAATTTCCCCACGTATGGATCGACGATCAAGCGGCTATCCAAGAAGCAGTACGTCATATTGCTGCGAAAGGCTATCAGCATATCATTTATGTGAGTCCTCCGCTCCGATTCAAAGGCGAAGAAAATATCCATGTACCCGAACAGCGCTATCTCGGGTTTCAGGCTGCTCTTCTACAATTACCTAGTGTCAACTATACGGTCATCACCGAGAAAGACTATGTGACGGCAATACATACGGAGCTGCAGGAAACACGCAGCCGAACGGCTATTTTTTGCACGAGCGACGTATTCGCACTGGAGGTATTAAAGTCATTGAAGGATTCCAACGTAGATGTTCCTGGCGAGGTCGGTGTCATGGGATTTGATAATATTGATATGCTGAATTACATCGATCCACCGCTCACGACCGTTGACTATCAGGTCGAGGAGATTGGAAGAAGCCTAGCAGAATCTCTCATTCGACGTATTCAAGGGGAAGACATTCCATCGTGTACACTCGTTGCTCATCAAATTATGGAACGTAGCTCACTGTAACAAGACGAAAGCTCAGGTCCTTCACACGGAAGAAATCTGAGCTTTATTGCATGCATGTCGTACTTATTGGCGCCATACGCCTAGCTGTTTCCGAATCAATACGATTTGACCTGCATGATAAGCATCATGCATGATCCAGTTCAGTAATTCTTGACCTAATGTTAAGCTTGTTGAAGCATAAGGCGCATCCAGTTGTTCTTCCGTTAATTGTCCAAGTGCTTCACGAAGTCCCGCTGAGATGGTTCTGGCTTTCGTTACCACCGCCTGCCATCCTTCCTCATCCTCCGGATCGATATGGCCTCTGAATGTCTCCTCATTGGAAATGTTCTTCGGCCCTACTTCTTGCCCGTTAAGACGAAGCCATCTCCGCTCGTTGTGGTAATTCATATGATTCAGTGTCTCCCAAATGGAGTTCCCTCCACCTTGCGGCACCCACGCTGCTGAAGCCGCTGGTATCCCTTCTAGTACTGTAGTTACAGGAGCAATCCACTCTTCCTTCTCCCAAATATGATCCCATTGCCATACCAAGCTCTGAACACGATTCTGCTGCACGAAACATCATCCTCCCGGCATAAAGTGTAACTAGCAAAACTCAAATTAACACGTTACAATGCAATTAGAATATACCATAACCTTTCGATATATGTAACTATCTAAATTTAATTTAGTAGTTACAGTACTAGCAGGAGGCACTTATGATTCATTCGTTATGGGCAGACTTTTTGAATAGCCAGTGGCATGATTGGCGCGGGAGCGGCCGCTCTGAAGACCGGCTTCTACTGCCAACCTGGCAGACACGTTATCTGGATACTTACGGCTTATCTGCCCCCGTACCAGCCCATGAGGTGGATATCCTTATGCTGCAGCACTTCCGAACGCAATTGCATCACATCGCGCTTCGTCTATCACAGGGCGGTTCCATGACAGAGGAGAATCTTGATCTTCTAAATAAGGTTCTAGCTCAAGGTGATAATACGCGCAGATTGCTACGTGATGCAGACGGCTTACACCTTGCATCACTTCCCAACCGGTCCGATTGGCAGCAAGTCATGGCGGAGATTACGACGGATTTCGCCCGCAACATCATCGAAGGTGCTAGCGATCGCATCCGAATCTGCGACAACCCGGATTGCCTATGGGTGTTCTATGATGATACACGGAATCGTACCAAACGGTATTGCGATGACAAGATGTGTGGGAATCTGATGAAAGTGCGGCGATTTCGTGCGAAGAAGAAAGTAGAGCAAGCACGTGATTAAGGTTTGAGAAGCAACAAAGAGGGCTGTTCCGCTTTGGAACAGCCCTCTTCTTGTTATTCTACACGCCACTCGTAACCTGTTGATTCGCTACCATATCGGCGAGCTTCATCGGATGTCCACCGTTCAATCTAGATTGCTCAGAGGCGAATGCTATCAGATGGCTCTGCAGTGAGGCTGTCGCGGAAGTCAATCCATACGATGGATTATGGTCGAAGCGTCTCACTTCACGCAGGAAGGAGCTAACGAGGCGTTCGTCGCCGCCGCCGTGTCCGTCGCCACTCGTGTTGCAGTTAATCTCCAGCTTCTCGCCTGTCAGGTAACGGTACAATGTATAGATACCTGAATCCATATCGCCGATAATCTCGCCGTGCGTCCCCATGATCTGTACCCTGCGGGCACCACCTTCGGTCAAGCCTGACATGATGAAGGACGCGTTGGCGCCGTTCGTGAACTCCATGTTCACAATCTGGTGGTCCACCACATTGTTGTCACAGCGATACACGCAGCGTCCGAACGGACCTTCATGCAGCGCCTTTAGAATCCCTTCCTGCGATAGGTCACTCGTCATGTACCGCGCCCATGGATGATGCGGTGGATCAATATACATCTTAAGCGCCGAGAACGCGCACTCCTTCTCGACTTCGCAGCCGCTAATGCAGCGATCCGTGGAGCCTACCGGCGCATTCTCCGGCCGGAAATGCAGAAGCGAGCCATAGGAGCTCACACTCGTACATTCCTGTCCCATTAACCAAGAGATAATATCCAGGTCATGGCATGATTTCGCGAGAATCATCGGGCTCGTCTCTTCGGAATTCCGCCAGTTCCCGCGAACATAGCTGTGCGTCATGTGACGATATCCAACATTCTCCGTCAATTGAATGGTCGCGACGGTTCCGAGCTCGCCCTGATCGATGCATTTCTTAATGCCTGTCCAGAACGGCGTATAACGAAGTACATGGCTTACGATCAGCAGACGTTGATGCTTAAGCGAAGCCTGCTCGAGCGCAATGCATTCATCCTGCGAAGGAGACATCGGCTTCTCCAATAGGACATGATAGCCAAGTTCCATCGCCTTCATCGCCGGTACGAAATGCATCCGATCGAGTGTACTAATGATCATTACGTCTGCAATTCGTCCTTTCTCAAAAGCTTTCTCCCACGAATCATATACTTGATCTGGTGCAATCTCATGAATTGCCGCGAAATTATTCCTGCGCTCATCATCAGGCTCTGCGACCGCGACGATTTTCAGTTCATTCGGAAATTTTTCTGCATAAGGTCCATAAATATAGCGTCCTCGACTTCCTGCGCCAAGTAGTACCGCTGTTAATGTTTTCAAGTCATTTCCCCCTCAAGTTCACCCTCTGACTTTCATATTAAGCGCAGACCCTTGGTTCAGGAAAGAGATCGTTACTGACATTTCATATACAATTATTGACCTGAAGGACTAGCTGCTCGAACGTACAATACGGTATTCTTGCGGTGTCACCTCATTCTGCTTCTTGAAGAATCGGATAAAGGCCAACGCTGAGTTATATCCTAGCGCGGTTGCAATTTCGCCCACCTTCATTGACGATTTCAGAAGCATTTCCTGGGCAATTAAGTTTCTATAATCGTTAATGTATTTAGAGAGACCGATTCCCGTAATCTGCTTATATAGCCTGGACAAATACGATGGATTTAGCCCGACGTAATCTGCGAGCGCATTCAGAGAAATATCCGTCGAAATGTTCTCTTCGATATAGCGATGGACCTTATTGACGACTTCCGTCGGCAATTGGGTGCCTCGCATCGTATTCCATTCGAACAAATAATCTGCGAGCTGCCAGAAATATTGAATCATATCCGGCCAGGATGACGCATCTTTCGGCTGAAATAGACGATCCAAATCCAGCACTGTATTGACATAGTCTCGGAACTCCCGATTCTTGTGAATGTAGAACAAGAATACGGCAGATAGGGAATGGTACAACTCCGTCTTCCGCTCATGCGAGGTCTTTGGATCATTCCAGATCGAAGTCAGTTCAACATATAGCTTATTGAACGGTTCCCGATGATTGTTCTCCACACAGGTCATGAGCAATTGAATACGAGAATGATAGAAGCAATCATGGTATGCTCCTGCTTTATCGTTCTCTTCTTCGGATTGCATGTCAATATCCGTCAGAATGACTTCACTAGACAATCCATGGCCGTGCGCCAGCCCAAATTTGATGGAATGGAATCGATCGGACACGTTCTCCCATAGTGTGGGCTCACTTCCGAGCACGAATGACACCGGGAGACTAAGCAATCGCTTACAAGTTCCTTGTACCGTCTCCAGGATCCCGCTAGTATAGCGATATGCACGACCCCAATCCAAAGCCTGCAATTCGTTCACACTCGGCTCACTTCTCAGAGGCTGAATTAACCAGACGATTCTCGACAAATCATATACGAAGGAAAAGCTTCGTACTTGCGAAGATAAATATTCATCGCAAACATTCTGGAATGCGTACGTCAGTAGCGCTTTATCCGGTGTCGTGAACATTTCTCTCCACGCATCTACCCTACCAATCAGTATAAACACAGGCAGGCTCGCATCCAGTGGGATATCCATTTCCTGAAAAGCACGCGCCAACTGGCTTTGCGTGACCTGCTTACCTTGGAAGAGTCCCCACAAATAATCCTTCTGCAATGACGGCAAAGCCTGCCGCATCTTGGTTTGAGCCCTTGCAATGATTTGCTGCTGATTATATTCGGCCTCTAAGGTTGTAATCGCGCGCTCGACCGATTCGATGATCTTCTCATCGCTCTCAACCTTCAGAATATACTCGAAGCCGCCGTA
Source organism: Paenibacillus terrigena DSM 21567 (assembly GCF_000374845.1). Taxonomy (GTDB): domain Bacteria; phylum Bacillota; class Bacilli; order Paenibacillales; family Paenibacillaceae; genus Paenibacillus_K; species Paenibacillus_K terrigena. The sequence goes on from NZ_KB895414.1 coordinate 154,633, forward strand.
AGTAATCGCGCTTCTCGCATAATGAAAATCATTGTAGCCTGTTAGAAAAATAACCTTGCAGTCCGGCCACTCCGCCTTAATCTCTTGCAATAATTCAATCCCTTCCAGGCCAGGCATCTTAATATCCGAAATAACAATATCAACGCGTTGCTGCCGCATGACTTCTAGCGCCTCTTCACCGGAATAGGCTTTTAATAGCTCGAGTTTCAAATGCTCCGTATGTTCGAATAATTCGAGCAGTCCATCCACAATAATCGGAATATCATCCACGATTAGCAATCGGTACATGCGAGTTCCCCCTCTAGTCTACACTCAGATTGATTTTGACTTGCAGTCCGCCTAGCTCAGAACGCGACGTTGTAATGCCATACTCTGCTCCATAACGCAATTGTATTCTTCGATGAACATTTATGAGTCCTGTTGTCTCTTCCATCCGATTGGAAGATTGCCGAAGCCGAAGATTCAGCTGTTCAATCGCTTCATCGGTAATTCCCTTGCCATTATCTTCGACGTATAACGCAAAATCCTTACCGCTGCGTTCCATATGAACCCATAGTTCACCTTGCTGGACCATATTCCCAAGCGCATGCTTATAGGCATTTTCGATAATAGGCTGCAAAATTAGTCGCGGTACCAAAGTATTCGGTACCTCCCCTTCAAAGGTGACCTGAATGCGTTCCCCATAACAAATGGTCTGCATATCCACATAGGTGCGAGAATGATTCACTTCAAGCTCCAGCGGGATATCATCCTCGTCATTGCGCGTAATAAATTGAAAATACTGTCCGATATGCAGACAAAATTGATAAGCTTTCTCCTTCTGATGCTCGGACTTGATCAGACGGCATAAGACGAAAAAGCAGTTATATAAGAAATGAGGATTGATCTGTGATTGCAATCGTTTCAGCTCGGAGCGCTGATTGCGAATTTGCTGCTCATAGTTTTCCTCGATTAATGTCTTAAGGGACTGTACCGTATCATTAAAGGCCTGGTACAAATAACCGAACTCATCCTGCCCACGATCAATAGGAATTGGCTCCAGCCTGTTCTGCTGTACGCGCCGAAAGGATTGGACCAACTTCATTAATGGCCGATAGATGAGTCTTAGTAGAAAATAAGAAAAGAAGAACACAATACATACGGCGAGCGCACATGCGCCCCAGAACAACAATCGGTACTTCTGTAATGGGCCGAGCACATTCGCTTCCGGTATACTCGTAATCGAATACGAATGCCAGAGCTCTGAATACTTGTAGACTGTTAAATATCGTTCCCCATCGACATGCAAGGTCACATAACCTTCTTGTGCATTCGAACGCTGAACTTCTTTGGCGTATGCTCGCATCTCGTCAAGCAGTTTCGGATCATGCGCCCCAGAAATTTCCCATCCGCGATCTAAGTTCATCAGCACCGTCTGTCCGCCTCGCGAGCTCCCAATCTGCTCGAGCGTCTCACGGATCTTATTCGCTGACAACTCCACCCCGACGAGATAGATCGGATTTTTTGCGAAGCTGCTCGGGTATTGCATCGTGATGAACAATCGTTCCTTCCAATAGATAAACGGCTCCTCATACTTCTTCGTGCTCTGCTGCATCGCTCTATATTCCTGCTGATCCATGGCCGTCTCGAATTTCAGACTTAATATCGTACGGTCGATTAATGGGACATACGCCCTCGCTTCACGAATAAATGGACTCGAATTTTTCATCAAATCCAAGCGGCGCTGAATATCAAGCACCATCTTAGCCCGATCATAATAACTCATCGCTGTGCCTGTTGTCGCAATTTCCATTAAATCTTTGTCCATGACATAATTCGGCAAATATCGACTGATTCGATCCACTTCCTTATCTAACGAATCCATATAAAACCTCGTCGTATTCAGAATCGAAGAAGAGATCTCAGTCCGGATATTCTCCGAACCCCGCTCATTGATCATCCATGTAATGAGCATAAGCGGCAACAAGGCCGCCAAAAAGGCAGCCATAATTTTCTTGAAAATGGAGGAGTCTTGTAACATGAATTTACTCTTCATTAGCTGTTCTCTCCCCTAATAGTATCGTAGCGAAATTATTCTGCAATACTATTCTTTGACACTCCCCATCACAATTCCTTTAATGAAGAATCGTTGTAAGAACGGATATACGATGAGAATTGGGAATGCTGCGACGAAAATCTGTGCTGCCCGGCTCGTGCGATCCGACACTTTGAGCGCCAATTCGACATTTTCCGCCTTAATGAACCGGAAATCTAATTTTACAATGACCGTCTGCAAGAAGGTCTGCAACGGATAATTCTCCGTATGATTCATGTAGAGCATCCCGTCGAACCAGCTGTTCCAATGCCCTACCATCGTGAACAAGCCTGTCGTTGCCAATGCAGGTAATGACAACGGTACATATATTTTCCATAACGTCTTGAAATGTCCTGCTCCATCAATTCGCGAAGATTCCTCAAGTTCCTTCGGCAGACTGCGGTAGAAATTGAGGAGCAAAATGATGTTGAATACTGCGACAGCTCCCGGTAGAACCAGCGCCCAAATCGTATCGATCATGCCGAGGGACTTAATCGTAGTATACGTCGGGATCAGACCTCCGCTGAAGAGGATCGTAAAGACGAATACCCATGCATAGAATGTACGCAGCCGGAATTGCCTGGAATCTTTGGACAATGGATACGCTGTAATAATCGTCAGCGCCATACTGATTACTGTCCCTAGAATAACCCGCTGAATCGAGATCCAGAATGCGCGTAGATACTCCGGCTTTCCGAATACGTTTTCGTAAGCAGCGGTTGTAAATTCAACCGGCCAGAGTAGGACTTTACCGGCTGCTGCCGCCTGTCCGGAGCTGAATGAGATCGCTAGAATATGAATAATAGGCATAAGACATAAAAAGGATATGAATGCCAAAATGATGAAGTTGCATACCAGGAATAACTTTCTGGACCATGATCTGTTATTATGCACGATGTGTGTCTCTCCCTTCTGAATTACCGACGCGTGCCTTAGAAGATGCGGTAATTCGCTATCCGATAGGCTAAGACATAAGAAACCGAAATGAAGATAAAGGATACGATGGATTTAAGCAGACCCACCGCTGTCGCGAATCCAAACTGTGCTTGTTGGACCCCCATACGGTAGACGAAAGTATCGATAATATCCGCACTTTCATATACCGGCGGACTGTACAGGTTGAATATTTGCTCAAAGCCAGCATTCAGTACATTACCGATATTGAGTGTGAGCATCAGGATAATGATGGGCATCATCCCTGGCAGTGTGACGTTCAATATCTGCTTGAATCGCCCAGCCCCATCGATCTCAGCTGCTTCATACAGCGATGGATTAATGCCAGTTAGTGCAGCCAGGTAGACGATCGTCCCGAACCCGAACTCCTTCCATACATCCGATATGACCATCACATAGGGGAACCAGGCATTATCACCTAAGAAGAATATAGGCTTGATCCCAAATATGCCGAGCACTTGATTCAGGATACCGGAGGATGGAGATAGAATATCAACCAAAATACCGCTTAATAGAACCCAAGATAGAAAGTGTGGCAAGTATACGAGCGTCTGGAACGTCCGCTTGACCCATTCTTTCCGCAGCTCATTGAGCAGAATCGCTATCGTGATAGGCACAATCAATCCGGCAATAATTTTCATAACCGCAATATAAATCGTGTTCAGAAAGACTCTTCCGATATCGGGGTATTCGATTAACAATTGAAAGTTTCTCATTCCAATAAAGGGGGATCCTAACAGACCTTTGTTCGGGATATACTTTTGAAAAGCCATCATAATACCAGCCATCGGGTAATAACAGAAGATCAATACCAAGATTAATCCTGGTAGCAGCATCATATGAAGAGGCCACTCTCTCTTCCACATCCTTGTCAATACATTCATGAATTTCACCTCGCTGTATTAAAAGAGGGGTTGTTATGATTCAACCCCTCAGATCAACCATCATGTGATTATTTGTGACTTGCGTACCACTCGTTCACTTCTTTGGTAATGTCATCGCCGCCAAGCTTCTTCCACTCTGCAACGAATTTATCGAATTCATCGACAGACACTTGGTTCATAATGATTTTGAAATAGATTTCGTCACGTTTCTTCTTCAGAATTTCTAGACGATCTACCATCGTAGGCGTAGCTGCGCCATAGAATTTGTCTTGCAGGTACTCTTTGTTTTGCAGGATTTTCGGGTTATGCGATACAGCGCCGTTCGGACCCGAAATCAGCGGTTCCCACCACATATTGATATCGGTGCCATCGATAAATTTCATCGCACGTTCATAACGACCCTTCTGATCTGCGGTTTGAAGAATGCTAGCATCTTTCGTCCCAATCGCTTTCGGCAGAATCTCGCCGTTGTTATCTAGCTGTTTACCAACGCGTAGTGGGCTAAGCAGCCAGTAGTTGCTGCCTTTTTCTTTTTTGTCTTTACCAAACAAAATGGTTTTTTGGTCATCTGTCGGAGTCATCGTATTATCCACTACGATCCATTCGTTCAGCAATCGAATTACGCCTTCTGGGTGCTTCGCTTGCTTGGAAATAACATAATACTGATCCACACCTAAGCCAATTTGATTCAGTGTCGGTTTACCATCCGCGGATGGGATTGGGTATGCGCCCCACTCTTGCACGACTTTACCGTCTTTGACCGCGCCCTTCACCAGCTGTGCAGGCGTCCAGGATGCACCGAATACAAGACCTACATTGTTGTTATAGAGAAGTTCTGCTTCTTTTTCCGTATCTTTAACCGCGAATTCAGGATCGATTAATCCCTTCTTGAACATATCCTGCAGCGCTTTGAGCGCGTCTTTCACTTGCGGTTGAATGTCGCTGTTCACGAGATTGCCGCTCGCATCTTCCATCCACATATTCTCATACGCATGGTAGCCGTTGAGGAATGCGCGGAGACCCGTTACACCTGTATCGATTTTGAATGGTTCCTTGCTGACTGCGAGACCGTAAGGCTTGCCTGTGCCGCCTGGGTCTTTCGTCTTGAAGGCTTCGGCGATCGTCATCACGTCTTGCATCGTCTTCGGTTCAGGCAGGTTCAATTTCTTCAGCCAGTCCGTACGTACGTACAAGTATTGGAAATTGTACGGATTGTAGGAGCTCGGAATTCCCATCAATTTTCCGTCGATCGTCGCGGTCTTCATCTGCATGCCGCCGTCCATCGTCAGGAACTTCTTCGTATTGTCCGTTGCATTCTTGTCGTATACATCTGTGATATCCATGATCATGTCAGCTTCTGCCAACTCTTTGAGCTGTGTCGCTTCCACAAGCATGAGATCCGGAATATCGTTCGATGCGATCGTCATTTTCAATTTTTCTTTGAATTGCGTGACGTCTGCTACCCATTTATTCGTAATCTTCACGCCAATATCTTTTTCGTACTGATCATAGACGGCGTTCTTGTCGAAGCTCTCGCCTTCGTCGAATTTCAAATACGGGTCACTCTGCGCAACGGTAGATACTTCGATCACTTCATTTTCTTTCGGCGTTTCTTGCGTTTGCGTCTGTTCCTTCGCCGGTTCTGCCGGCTTCTGTGCTTCCTCTTTCGTGCCGCCGCATGCCGTTAATGCCATGCTGAGGACGAATAATACGATCAAGAGTGATTTACTTTTTCTTCTCATATGAACCCTCCCTAGTGATCTCGAAAAGTGATGATTGGCTGAGGTGATCAGCTCAATGCTCTCTTCTTAGTTTTAGTATAGAAAGATACATGCCTATCTTCTATATACTAGTCTTTACTTTCGTATACACCTTTTGACACATACCATATCATTCCATAGGAAAGCAAAAAAGCCAACCCCGTAACCTTGGATCCGGTTAATAGGGCAGGCTTCATGGCCATACACAACAATAGAGTGTTCTATGTGGACACCCTACACTCGTCTTATTGTTACACATCTTGCCTTCTAGCTCAAAGAATAACCACTGTACTAGGCCTTTCGATACCCCCATCAGGCTGGTCTTATCATAACGATAATCCTTACCTGTCCAGAGCCTCCCGCTATAGTCTCAACGACCTATAAAAGTGGATTTCTCCTCAAAAACTTTAATTTCTGTGCACACGCAGGGTTCCTTCATGATTTCTGGTGTTTACGGAATACTAACCCAAAATCAAAATCATTCCAACGATGTGACAAAGGAGAACACCTATGAATCGAATCCTTCTTACAACAGTAACGATCGTCATGCTGATGACGGGATGTACGTCTTACACAACACCCAAGGAAGCACCCTCCAAAGTAAAAATATACAGTGACGCTTCCATCTCCTCGACGCTAACATCCGCACAAAAGCTACGCGCCGAGAAACTGATCAGCCTGTTCGAGAACGGCGTTACTACGATCCAATACGGCTATGCCAAGAACCTGCATGATGGCCGAGGCTTTACTTGCGGTCGCGCTGGATTCACGACAGGTACAGGTGATGCATACGAAGTCGTTAAACGGTACACGAATCGCGTCCCTTCGAATAAACTCGCCCCTTTCCTGCCCGAACTAAACCGGTTAAATCGTGCTCGGAATCAAGCTGATGTATCACGATTGACTGGATTTGATAAAGCTTGGAAATCCCTTGGCAAAGACACCACATTCCGCGCCGTTCAAGATGAAGTGGTCGATGATTGGTATTATCGTCCTTCCGCTTCCTATGCGAGCACAGCAGGACTGCAGCTTCCGCTCTCCATGGCGGTGCTCTATGACACCATCATCCAGCATGGCGGCGGGAACGATCCGGATAGCTTGTCTGCTTTAATCAAGCGAACTAATACTGCTGTAGGCGGATCACCTCAGCAAGGCATTGATGAGAAGAAGTGGCTCGCCAAATTTCTCGATGTACGTCGAGAAGTCCTGAAGAACCCATCCAACCGCTCAACGCAGCAAGAATGGGCCCAATCAGTAGGACGCGTCGATGTCTTCAAATCCATCGCAGCAAGCAACAATTACGCCTTAAACGCACCTATCGTGATTGATACGAGCGAGTACCACGAGACGATAGTGTAGCCTTAGGAATATACTTGGTTACGTATTTTTTGTAGTCGCGTACCCCTTGAATCACTTTGACATCCGCTGATAATAACTTTCGATCACTAATCACCCACGTATGCCCCAACGAATTTTTCTCTCGGATCGCTGCAAAGTTATATTTGCTCGCAGAGTAGACACGAAAGCCCCGTGCTCTGCTGTCTCGACAGAATTTATCATCCTCCCCATTGCTGCGATCCGGGAACTGAACCTTCTTGAACACTTTCTTCTTGAAGACCAACGTCGCACCCGGGAGGATCGATACGTACCTACGTTCATACTGAGGAAACCGAAGGATCAGCTTCTGATTCCCTTTGAGCCACGCATAACATGCGCGTTTGCCAACAATGTCGGCACCGCTTTTTTTCATCGCCAGCATCGAGCCAGTTAAGTAGCTTGGCGCATAATAATCATCGTCATCGAACTTCGCAATAGTATTATACTTCGATTCTTGGACCGCATAGTTCAAACATGCGCCTAGCGAGGTGTCTTCAGGCAACTGATATACGGATACATTGTCATTATCCCGAGCCATTTCCCGATACTCTTCAATATCCAAGCTATCTTTATTCAGAATAATGATCAGTTCTTTCTTTACCCAATTCTGTCTATTGAAATTTTCGAATATATTCTGAATATGATGAGGGCGTTTGGTACAGGTAATAATAGAAATGCCCTTCCCTTTATACTGATAACCACTTCGGGTTTTCACTTGGCGGTCCTCCTTCCAGGGTAGTGGAAAAGCGTCTTTTTTTTCTTTCAAGGAGTCACTATATTAGTATGAAATGTATATAAAATAAAGACGGCGAATCAACTGGTTGTTTCGTGGAAATGGCGTACGAGATTCCTCTTGGAGGGGAGAAGACCGTTCTTATGATCGTGAGAAGTAGGATAAAACCGAAGATCAAACCATTAAAGCATCATAAAAAATCGATAATACGTACCGACAGCGATCCCAAAATCGCCTACCTTACCTTTGATGATGGTCCCAACGAATACACCGAACAAATTCTAGATGTATTGAAGGAATATGATGCGAAGGCGACCTTTTTTATGCTGAAGCCGCATATTCTTGAGCATCCGTACACGGCTATGCGCATCGTTCGTGAGGGCCATGCCATTGGACTGCATGGCGTGACACACCGCGCGGAGCTCTTCTATGCTTCGAAGGAATCCGTCATCGAGGAGTTCAATGACACACGGAACACACTCCGTGCGGTAACGGGCAAAGACACGCGACTCGTCCGTACTCCTTATGGAAGCATTCCACATATGAGACCCTCCTATTTTGATGAGGTGGAGCGCTGGGGCTACCTGCTCTGGGACTGGAATGTCGATAGTCGAGATTGGAAATATCGAGATTATCGGTCTGTTCGAGCCGTGAAAAGGCGCGTTCGAAAGCTGCGTCATCGCGGCAGGAGGCCTGTGATCTTGATGCATGATCGCCTGGAGACGGCTGAACTGCTCAGAGATATTATTGAATATCTTCAAGAACATGACTATCGTCTGGATAAGCTAGATGAGACATTAAAGCCGATACGATTGAAAACCCTATGAGATCAAAAAGGCGATAGTTCCCGATTCCATATCAAATCGAGAACACATCGCCTCTTTCATATTTATTTCCTTTTATCAGAAGTTCGGGTTGCCGAACTTACCGATTCGCAAATCGCGGAAGGCATCAACAATCTCCCGCTCCGTATTCATGACGAACGGCCCGTGCTGAACAATCGGCTCATGAATCGGTTCTCCGCTAAGAACGATCACAAGCACGTCTTCGGTCATTCCTTCGATCAGTATTTCTCCTTGTTCGTTCTTAAAGAGGACCAGTTCAGATGCCGAAACAACGGACTCATCATTAATTTTCACTTGGCCTTGTAGGACCAACATCGCCGTATTGAAAGATTGCGGAAGGGTAAATCTTGCCTGTCCTTGCTGTTTCAAGGTGATGTCGAATAGATTAACAGGTGTGAACGTCTCCGCTGGACCCTTCACGCCTTCGAACTCACCTGCAATAATACGAACCGTTCCCGCATCACCCGGCAGCCCCACATACGCCATTTGATCTTTCAGCAATTCCTGATATTTCGGTGGACTCACTTTGCTCACCTGCGGCAGATTCACCCACAGCTGAATCATATGCATGATGCCGCCGCGTTCTGCGAACGATTGCTCTTGGTACTCCTTATGCAGTACACCCGAGCCTGCCGTCATCCATTGCACATCGCCTGGCCCAATGACGCCATGATTCCCTGCATTATCATGATGCTCGACATACCCGTCATATGCGATCGTTACAGTCTCGAATCCACGATGCGGATGCGCTCCGACACCTCTGGCAGCACGAGCTGGCGGAAATTCATAGGGCGAATTATAGTCCAGCAGAATAAATGGACTTAACCGTTCAAGGAATGGGTTCCCGGATGGGAAATAATTCGATACACGAAACCCGTCTCCAACCATTTGAAAAGGTGCGCCTTTGAAAATTCCTTCAATCGAACGAAATGTTGACATATGATCACGACTCCTTTAATTGTTGTTGTATGAATTTATTTCAATTAAATATTCTTTAATTAAAGATTTTAAGGCGAAGAAAACGGGCTACGCACCATTAGCCCCTTTACCTAATAACTTCAGCATCTCGATCGCCTCTTCCTTCTGCGCTTGGGAGAGTCCACCCAATAACTCGTGGATTCGGTCGGCATGCTGAGGAAAGATTTGTCCGAAGAATTCCTGGCCTTGCGCTGTGAGCTCCGCGAAGATGACTCGACGATCCTCCTGCGATGGAATACGGGCAATCCAGCCTTTTTTCACGAGCTTATCAATGTTATAGGTCATCGTACCGCTTGTGATCAGAATTTTCTCACCAATCTGCTGAAGCGGGATTCTCCCCTTCGTAAAGAGTACCTCTAAGATGCCAAATTCGGAAGGCGACAGATCATAGGTCCGAATATCCTTCGATACACTATCCATAATTGTCTTATAAGCCTTGGAGAGGACGACGAGCAGTTTAAGTGATGTAAGCTGTTCTTCCTCGGTATGATTCGCCATCTTCATTTCCTCGATTCTACTGTTTCTTATGTTGCGCTCAAGTATCTTGAGTTAAAGATATATCGTTTCACCCCATTTGTCAATATGCTAAAAACTGACATCCGCAGTACGTGGATGCCAGTCTATATGATTTGTATTATGTTCTTATAGATCTATCTTGGGATTGCTTACGAAGCTCACGATGCACGATTGGAGCAACCTCGGTTGCTAACAGTTCGATCGCAGCAGCGATTCGAGAGAATGGAACGCCGCCAATGTCCATCTGCAGCATATACCGTGTATGCCCGAACATCTTATGCTGCGTGAGAATCTTCTCGGCAATACGCTCTGGACTGCCTACGGCTAATGCCGTATCTGGACCCGCAAGCTGCTCGAATGCATCCCGCGTCAAGGTGCTCGACTCTAGTCGGTTTCCGTTGAAATGTGATGTGTAATTCGCATAATAAGGATAAAATTCGTTAAAAGCCTGCTCCGTCGTCTTGGCAATATAACCGTGACTCGTGATTCCTACTTGTAAATGCTGAGGGTCATGTCCCGCATTCTTACCAGCTTGTCGATAGGTTTTGACGAGGTGCTGCAGCTTCGATGGGTCTCCTCCCAGAATGGCAAGGGCCATTCCCGTACCATAAGTCCCTGCAAGCGCAGCACTAGCAGGCGTTCCACCTACGCCAATCCAGATCGGAAGTTCGGACTGTATCGGTCTCGGCGCAATTTCAGCATTTTGAAGATCGCTGCGGAACGCACCTTTCCAGGTTAGCTTGGAATGACGGTTGAGCTCTTGCAGTAATGTTAGATTTTCCTGGAACAAGGCATGGTAATCATCTAATGCGTAACCGAATAATGGGAAGGATTCCAAGAAGGCTCCCCGACCGGAGATGATCTCAGCACGCCCGTTCGAGAGCAAATCTAATGTTGCGAAATCTTCGAAGACACGGACAGGATCCGCAGTACTGAGTACGGTTGTGGCGCTCGTTAATCGAATACGTTTCGTGGCTTGCGCGATGGCAGCTAGGACAACGGGTGGGGATGATAATGCGAAATCCAGCCGATGATGCTCGCCGACGCCGAACACATCAATCCCTGCTTCATCTGCAAGCTTCGCGGCTTCCACAATTTCATGCAATCGCTGTGCTGGACTGATCTTATGCCCTGTCTGTATATCTATGGATAAATCTCCTAGTGTATAAAGTCCGAATTCAAACTTTGGTTGTACTCCTTCATTTTTCATATTCATGGTTCCCTCCCTAGATGACATGAATCCTATACGCCTGTAAAGATCCATGAACGCAGTTCAGCTCGTACACTCCGATATTTAAAGTATGCTCACAAGACCTCGTTTTTCCTGTACGCTTCGTCCTGAGCACTGCGCCATTTTTTACAAATTCAAGTTTAAATTTAGATTAAGATTACTTATAGTAAGTAAGTGTATTATAGTAATTTACTATTGTCAACGTTATTGTTAGAGGCACAAAGGCGAATTGACCAGAACCGACCATAAAGAAGATTAAAGAAGCTGTCCGACGCCAGCTGGCTGCCTAAGGGCTTTTTTCAATGTCTACTACATGGGGGCTTGACCACGGTAATTTTAATAAGGTAATGATCCTTTAGAATGAAATCGGAAGGTTCAAATATTGTATAATTTATCCATGATCGCTATACTAATTCTATAGGTCGTGAAGCACACGCCGCTTCGAGTAACTTTCCAGACATTCGCTCTGGATCAGTTCATTCGAGGCGGCTTTTTGTTGCATTTAAAATGGAGGGATGCATCGATATGGGACAGTTTAAAGAACGATATGAACAGTGGTTGCAACAGAATATGGATGAAGAAAAAAACCATAGAAGACGTGAGATTCTCCAAAAGGGCTTAGGTCATGGGACGGTGGAATTTCTACGGACGATATGGTTTCCCGTTGTTGGTCATTTTGATCACTTGTATCCAGAATGGGAAGTGCGAGATTTCAAAAACGGCTACCGTTATCTAGACCTGGCCTATATGCCCGGGGGTGCCAAAGGAGGTATTGAGATACAGGGATATGGACCGCATGCTCGTGATTTGGATGTGAGAAGATTTAAGGATTTATGCACACGGCATTGCCTTCTAGCCCTTGATGGGTGGATATTCCTGCCTGTGGCGTACCCTTCCATTACGGATGAGCCAAAAGAATGTCAGCAGCTCGTTCTTGCTTTTATCGGTAAATTTATCGCGACAGATGTAGCATCTTCATTGTCTTGGTTAGAAGCTGAGACCGTTCGTTTCGCTCGACGTGTGCTGCGGCCGCTCACACCGCTAGAGCTTGCTGCACATTTGAAAGTGAGCGACCGGCATGTCAGACGTATTTTGCACCGGTTAGTCGATCAGCAAATATTGCGTGTGGCAAGTGGCCAAGACCGATTTAGAACGTACATGCTTCGATAAGTACAAACTTGGATAATAGCATATTACGTTCGTCACTTTGAGTTGTCCACGGACTATGGTTCCGGTTATTCGCTCGGTTTCTACCAATCATTCAACGATTGCGGACCGAGGTTCCGTTATTTGCGATAAAACGAATCTGTTCGATGGATTACATCGCATATAACGGATCTGTAGTCCACAAATCCTATGATTTAAGCGTATTTCTATCAAATAACGGAATCACGGTCCGCTCACGCGGCTGCAATGTTGACTGTCACCTTCCGCGAGCAAGCGGCCAAACCGATTTAGATCGTACAAGAATCGATAAGTACGAATCTGGATAATTGCATATTACGTTCGTAACTTTGAGTTGTCTACGGACTATGGTTCCGTTATTCGCTCGGTTTTTACCAATCATTCAACGATTGCGGACCGAGGTTCCGTTATTTGTGATAAAAAGAATCTTGCCGAATGATTACATCGCATATAACGGATCTGTAGTCCACAAAACCTATGATTGAAGCGCATTTCTATCAAATAACGGAACCACGGTCCGCTCACGCGGCTGCAATGTTGACTGTCGCCGTCCGCGAGCAAGCGGCAAAGACCGATTTAGAACGTACATGCTTCGATAAGTACAAACTTGGATTATAGCATATTACGTTCATTACTTAGAGCTGCCTACGGACTATGGTTCCGTTATTCGCTCGGTTTTTACCAATCATTCAACGATTGCGGACCGAGGTTCCGTTAATTGCGATAAACCGAATCTTGTCGAATGATTACATCGTATCTAACGGATCTGTAGTCCACAAAACCTATCATTGAAGCGCATTTCTATCAAATAACGGAACCACGGTCCGCTCACGCGGCTGCAATGTTGACTGACCCCGCCCGCGAGCAAGGACACTCTCTTGATATTGCTGTTCAATCCGTGCAGGTTGATCGCTCCAGTATCCCAGTTATGCGTGTTTGTCGAAACCCAGTGCAAGAATTGATGATACTACGCTGTCATCCAGCACTGGTGCTGTTTCATTCATTCACCAAGAGCAGGAATCTTGTTAAAAACCGTTTTAGTGAACGTTTCACTTACTCGACAAAAAAAGCTGCCTTACGCAGATCGAGATGATCTGGATAAGACAGCCTTCTTTTAAGACAGTTTATTATTTTGCCGTTGCCGATTTGAACCAATCGTTAACTTCTTTCGTGATTTGATCGCCGCCATTTGCTTTCCAGCTTGTAACGAACTGATCAAATGCATCCACTGGCAATTTGCCGTAGATGATCTTATTGAACGTCTCCATCTCGGATTGACGCAGCAAGTTCCATTTCGTGATCATCGTTGGTGTTGCTGCACCTGTGAAGTAATTTTGCTTACGAATATCCAATTGCGACATAACAACCTTCGCTGCATACCAGTTCTCTGGTTTACGGAATTCTGCAATTTGCTTCTCATATGGTGTCTCAGGCTTCGCGCCGTCTGCAAGCTTCACAAGCGTCTTCATGTACAGATCCGGAATACGAGCAGGACCTGTTAAGTAAGGGAAGTCGTTGTTGAAGTCTTTGATCTTATCTTTATTGCTCGTCGGTTGTCCGTCTACGACATCCCAGTCATATCCTTTAGCAAAACCGTATTCATAAGCGCTGCCTGTCTTCGGATTTGCAAGATTATCAAGCAGGTAGTTGTAATAGAGAATGATCGCTTCCGGATGCTTCGCATCTTTATTGATCATGATACTGCTGTTAACACCGGAGTTCTGCCATTTCGTTCCCATCAATCCATCTGGACCTGCAGGAACAGGGTATGCTTTATATTTCGAACCCTTCACATTCTTCAACAAGTCCGGAGCTGGCCAATCTGGAACCCAGTTCGCACCTGCCAAGATGCCTGCTTCACCTTTTGTCCAACTCTCAGATGCTTTGCCTTCATCCCACAATGCCGCATCGACGTGGATGTAACCTTTATCCATCCATTCTTTCAACTTCGCAAGTGCTTGCTTGGCGCCTGGGTGAACCGAACCGTAGACCAAGTTGCCATCCGCATCTTTATTCCACTGCTCTTCGATCGTTCCATAAGCACCGAATAACCAATCGAGCGAAGCCATCCATGTATTTGTATTACCTTTCAACGACACTGCTAATGGGAAGACATTCTTCGCAGGCAGACCGTCTGGATTTTGGTTCTTGAACTTATCCATAATGTTCTCTAGATCCGCGATTGTCTTAGGCGCTTGAAGGTTCAGCTTCTCCATCCAATCTTCGCGAAGCCATAGTAGTGTATCATCATTATCGGTATATTCCATGATTGGCAGGTTGTACTTTTTGCCATCACGCGTGAACGGATACCATAACTCTGGATTCTTCTCCGTGTGATCTTTCCAGATTTTATTCGCATATTTATCGAACAGCTCGTCAATTGCGATGAATTGTCCAGAATCGATCAATTGGTTCGTCAGAACGCGATCAGTCGGAACGGGAACGAAATCAGGCAGCTTCTCGCCGGAAGTAACTGCAAGCTGCAGCTTCTGACGATACTGCGCATCGCCAGCCGGATACCAAGTATCCTTATGCTTAATCCCGAGTGTCTCGAGCATCCAGCGATCATGAGCGTTGTTTTCTTTTGTATCGCCCTTTGTAAATTTCTTCGTCGGCATGAGACTTGTACTAATCTCAATCGGCGGGTCATATTTTCCTTTTGCAAATGCTTCATCCGCTGCAGAAACCGTATTTGTATCGGTCGGCTTCTCTGCTGCCTTCTCCGTATTGCCGCTGTCCGTTTTCCCGCCGCAGGCTGAGATCACGAGCAGAGCTGAGACCATAAGTAGCAGCAATGATTTTCTGAATTTACCCATTCTGTATTCCCCCTACTGTGTAAGATAGCTACATCTGTAACTTTACCAACGGACTAGGGAGGACATCTATATGACTTTGTTAGTTTTTATAGGACTCTATCATGCGTTTCATGACCGTCTCGATATTCCTGTGGTGTCACCCCGAACTGACGTTTGAACACTTTGATGAAGTACGCCGGGTCCAAATATCCGATTTCCTGACTGATTTCATAGACCTTCTTATCGGTCGTCTTCAGCTTGTGACAAGCCCGATCCATCCGAAGTCTTGATACATAATCACTGATGCCTTCCCCTGTCTCGATCTTATATATTTTGGACAAATGCGTCGGATGCAAGTTCACATGATCCGCAAGCGCGCGCAAAGAGACATCCAGATGCAAATTTTTCTCCGCAAAAGCTTGAAGCTTCGATACGTAAGTCGACCGGCTGTCCGAGGCTTGATCAGAATTCGCTTCCTGCAGCTTCGTAAGGACACGGAGCGACCAATTCCGCAGCTTGCTAATGGTGGAGAAGGCCTCGCCGTTCTGCATCATCTCCATGTCAGGTCCGATGAGACGTGTCAGACTCTGGCCGTTCCGATGCGCCAAATAAGTAAAGGAAGAACCAATAACGAAGCCTGCTTCCATGCAATGCTCCAGCGATTCCGCCCAATCCCGGTCCAGCTCCACGCATACCGCACTGATCTTTTCTTTGACGGCCTCCCAGCGCCCTGCCTCAAGCAGATTCATGAAGGATGGAGGCAGATAGAGCGCATCCAGCGGCCGCTGAGATAGACTCGGATCCACATCCAAGGCACGCGTAACGAATTCGCGCTCATCCCCAACAATTTGCCGAAAATAGGATGTCGCCTGCAAATACCGCTCAGGCAACTGCTGAGGAAAACGGAATCCATCGGTCATGACGATGGATATGGAAGCTCGCAGGAACTGCTTAACCTTGTATTGCAACTGGATCGCCAATTTCTCTAGCTTCGCCCCTCGACTTGCCACTGTGCTAATTCCTTTGAATTGGAGGACAAAGGCCAAATAGCCATGCTCCTCCTTCACGCCCCACACTTCGCAAGATTCTCCGAGTATTTCTTGCGCCATATTCATCATGGCATATTCTAACAGCTGAGGCCCCATCTTCTTCGTGTAGTCGGACGCCTCTTCAATCCGAACCAGAAGAAGCACCGCCTCTCCTTCATGGAAGGGCAGCAGATAGTTCTCCAATTTGCGCTCCCATTCTTCATCTGCCATCGGTTGACCTCGAAATGCATCAAGAAGAAGCTGTCCCTGCAGCAGCGGCAAGTTCTCCCGAAGCGTATGAACCGTCCGTTCAACAGAGCTGATCT
The DNA here is from genome assembly GCF_000374845.1 of Paenibacillus terrigena DSM 21567. Classification (GTDB taxonomy): domain Bacteria; phylum Bacillota; class Bacilli; order Paenibacillales; family Paenibacillaceae; genus Paenibacillus_K; species Paenibacillus_K terrigena. The sequence goes on from NZ_KB895414.1 coordinate 171,319, forward strand.
GCTCCCATTCCCGGTTCAACTGATCGATGGCGATCCGAACAGCACCGAATAATTCCTCGTCAGTGGGTGGCTTGAGCAGATAATCTATCGCTTGGTTCTGGAGAGCCTTCTTCGTAAATTCAAAATCCGAGTGACCTGATAAAATAATACATTTAATGCGTCCATCCACGGCTCTAACCCGCTCAATCAACTCAAGACCCGTCATTTCAGGCATAATAATATCCGATATGACAATGTCAATGGGATTTGTCTCTATGATCTGCAGCGCTTCCTGTGCGGAATACGCTCGATGCACTTGTTCAATACCTAGGGTATGCCAAGGCTTGAACATGGATAAATTATCTACCCAATGCGCTTCATCATCTACTATGATCATCTGCATGCTAGTTATCTCCTTTTTCGGCCTTCTTCAGACGATCTTGTTCATCTGCAGGAAGCTCCCATTGTATCACGGTTCGAAATCCTCCGAGTGGGGACTTCGTAAAATGCAGGAATGACGATCCGCCGAATTGATGCATAATTCGCTGATTGGTATTCCATAGTCCGCAGCCCATCTCCTCTTGAAGCGGTTCCAGCATTTTACGATTCAAGGCTTCTTCGTCTTCCGCTGTCATCCCCGGCCCGTCATCATCCACATAGATCGTGCAATAACGTTCAGAGAATTCCCCAACGATTTGAATAGCACCTGACGAGTATGTTTTGCCTATACCGTGAATGACCGCGTTCTCAACAATCGGCTGCAGCAATAGTCGCGGAACATGCTGTGCAAGCATCGGTTCAGGCATGTCGATATGATAGTCTATTCGTCCATTCCGCAATTTCTGAATGTCCAGATAATTCACGAGCAGTTTCACTTCCTCGCTTAGTGTCGCCGTCTCCTTCTCCATGCGGGTCGTATATCGATAATACGCACTTAAATTATGCGCCATCGATACGACGGCCTCCTCCTCTTTCATTTGAGCCATATTAATAATGTAGCCGAGGCAATTATAGAGGAAATGCGGATTTATCTGCGCTTGCAACTGCTTAAGTGTCGCTTCGCGAGCTCGCAGTTTCTCGTTCAGGACATTTTCGATGAGATCTTGAATTTGACGCGACATCTCATTAAATCGATGGAATAAGAATGAGAATTCACTGCTATCCTTCGAATAAATGCGAACCGTGAAATCCCCTCGCTTCACGCGCTGCAATCCGCCGATCAGCTGCTTAATCGGCCGCTGCACATTTCGATATAGCAGAATAGAAGCTGTGATACCCACGACAAATAACAAGACCATCGTGAAATAGAATAAATCACGACTATACGAAATGGGACCGAGTACTTGCTCAAGCGCTACGACATCGACCAGATACCAATTGAGATTCGGCGACTTGATGGAGCTGAGTAGATAGGATTTGCCATCCAACTGGATCACTTGCTGATTCGTATCCCCAAGCGTCATCTCGTCCAAGGCCGGGATCAGCTCATGAATCAGCTTTTGATTCGCTGTTCGGTTTAAGATTGGTGCTTCACCCTTGTGATAGAACACCGTCTCACGCTGCCCGCCAGCTTTATAGGAATCTAGCATATTCTGAATGTTCTCATTGCTAAAGCTCGCCTCAACGACAAGACTGCTGCCGCGAATGACACCTTGTTGACCAAAATTGTCCGTATAGAGCCAATAGAATGCTTTCGGTTCTCCCGCCTTGGGTGACTGACCGTGCCGATATACCCAATTGCTGCTCACATTCCCTGTGAGATACGTATCGTCGTACTTGCTATCATTGCTGAAGTTGGATATTAAATCTTGATTCTGCTGCGAATATACCGTATACCTAGCCGGCCATATATTGACAATCCCCGATTGAAGCACCATTTTCTCCTGTACAGCATATCGAGTCTGCATGCGATCATATCGATCTCCCCAGATCTGTAATCCGTTAAATGTCTTCACATTGGGATCCTTCGAGAAGGAGATCGTGAAGTCCATCATTTGCTTAATTCTAGATTCAATCTGTCCCGATAGGAATGTAAGCTGCCTTGTATTGGACATCTGGAGTTCTTTACTCACGACATTAAGTGCAACATCATTCGAATACGAATACATCAGAATGATCGGGATGAACAAAATCACAATCAACAAGTTCATTTTGGCGAACAGACTCTGCCTAGACCCGAATAACCTTCTCCTTATGTAATCGATCCCTCTATGCCATCCCATGCGCAGTCCCATGCCCGAATCCCCCTATTCATGATCCCTAACAAAACCCTATCGAGCCTAACATTGTCATATAGTCTCGCGACATCGCCGCTTGCTACTATTAATAGCAGAGATCCTCTTTTTACACAATTTTATTTTTCTAAGGTCATTTAAAAAGTTAACTTATGACTTTTAAACACCAATTCAACGAACGGGAGAGCGCCATGGATATGAATACGACGCAACAAACAGCCCTTAACACCGGCAGTCACAAGATGACAAAACGCAGCAACAAGCCCACTTGGATATTACATCTAATGGTCTTACCTGCGGCTATTCTAGTTTTTATATTCTCTTATCTTCCGATGTCGGGCATTGTTATGGCATTTCAGGATTATAAAGCCGCTCTAGGCATTACAGGTTCTCCATGGGTTGGCCTGAAGCATTTTCAGTACATGTTCCAGAACGAATACTTCTTGCAGATTACGTGGAATACATTATTCTTCGCCTGCTCCAAAATTGTCATGAACCTGCTCATCCCATTTATATTCGCCTTGCTGCTGAATGAAGTGCGGCATATGGGATTCAAGCGATCGATCCAGACCTTTGTCTATTTGCCTCACTTCTTGTCCTGGGTAACACTCGGCGGGATTCTGATCGACATGCTCGCACAGACCGGCATTATCAATCAGTTCCTAACGTCTATCTTCGGGACTAAACCGATCTTCTTCCTTGGTGATGGCTTCTGGTTCCGGCTCACCATCATCTTCAGTGACGTCTGGAAAGAATTCGGATTCAACACAATCATCTTCCTAGCAGCCCTGGCAGGCATTAACCCTGCACTATACGAAGCAGCCGAAGTCGATGGAGCTAGCCGATTCAAGCAGACGCTATATATTACGATCCCTTCGTTGATTCCAATCACCATCGTTGTTGCGACACTCGCACTCGGTAATGTATTGAACGCGAATTTCGACCAGATCTTCAACCTATACAACCCGCTAATCTACCAACAAGGCGATATTATCGACACGTTCGTCTATCGTGAGGGTCTGCTGACGGGGCAATTCAGCTTCGGAACCGCCGTCAGTCTATTCAAATCCGTCATTAGCTTGATCTTAATCGTGGTCTCATATCGACTTGCATACAAATTCGCAGGGTATCGGATTTTCTAGAAAGGGTGACATCCAATGTATCACAAAACGCTGCCTTACCGGATCTTCTCCATCTTTAATTATGCTTTTTTGGCCATTATTTCCGTACTCTGCGTGTTGCCGATGCTGCACCTATTCATGGTATCCCTCAGCTCGCAAGCACCAGCCAATGCTGGTCTGGTGAAATTATGGCCTATCGGATTTACATTAGAAGCTTATACCAAGACCTTCGGCAACGCCAATTTCCTCTCGTCCTTATGGGTATCGGTTGAACGTACGGTGCTCGGAACAGCGCTTGCGATGGTCGTTAATACTGCCGCTGCCTATGCGTTATCCAAAGAAGCGCATACGTTCCGCGCGCGTAATATTTACATGTGGTATTTCGTCATTACGATGTTGTTCACCGGCGGACTTATTCCGAGTTATATTTTAATCTTGAAGCTAGGACTCATAAATACCCTAGCAGCACTCATTCTTCCGGGCTTAGTCGGGGTCTACAACGTCATCCTGCTGCTTAATTTTTTCCGTGCAGTCCCCAAAGATCTTGAAGAAGCTGCTTTTATGGACGGTGCTGGGTATTTGCGATCATTTATTTCGATCTATCTTCCGATCTCTCTGCCCGCGATCGCAACCGTCTCGTTATTCATTATGGTAGGTCATTGGAATGCCTATTTTGACGGATTGATCTACATCAAAGAATCGGAGAATTTGCCGCTCGCGAGCTTCATGCAGACGATTATCGTTCAAGCGGATATGACCAAGTTCGATCCTTCGCTCGTAGCCAACTTATCACAGCGCACGATTCGTGCTTCCCAGATCTTTATCGGCGCGCTGCCTATCTTGATGGTCTATCCGTTCCTACAGCGTTTCTTCGTCAAAGGAATTGTCATTGGGGCCGTCAAAGAGTAGAAGATCTATCGAAGCGTCTTTCGATTCATCGTTCTTACGAGGATGCATACATTCATTCTTTCCAGAAGAGGTTTGCTTTTGCCGTTATTGGGAAAAATAGATGAATGTTTGATGCATAAGAGCGATCAATTGGAGGCGTATGAAATTGAAAAAAACATCTTGGGCATGGCTTGCAGGCGGCATAATTCTTGCATTAACAGGCTGTGATGCACAGCAATCCGCTATGCACGTATCTGCAGCCCATGAACCCTCAGCCAATGTACAACCGGTAACATCCGATATTATCAATGGCAAAGGCAAAAAAATCGGAACAGCGACATTCACGCAACTCGCAAAAGGTGTCCAAATTGATGTATCCGCATCTGGACTCAAAAAAGGATTGCATGGTATCCATATCCATGAGATGGGCAAATGTGAAGCGCCAGACTTCAAGTCGGCTGGCGGACATTTCAACCCCACCAGCAAAGAGCATGGATTTAACAATCCGAATGGGGAGCATGCAGGAGATCTTGCGAACCTCGTCGTCGGCTCAAACGGCAAAGGTGAAGTGCAATTCGTCAATACTGCAGTGACGCTGCGGAAGGGCGAACCGAACTCCCTATTCAAGGAAGGCGGGACTTCACTCGTCATTCACGCAGATCCGGATGATATGCACACGAATCCTGCTGGCAACTCCGGGGATCGAATCGGCTGCGCCGTTATTCGCTAACAACAACTAACCATTCAAGCATAGCCCCCTCAGGCACCTAACCATGGTACTTAAGGGGGCTATTGTTCGGTATACGCTTCTCACGAAGCAAGATAAACGTCATCAATGCCAGTGATGTCATTACCAGAGCTGCTGGTATCACGAAAATGGTCGGTTGGTAACCCGGTATAAGGAATGGCAGCACATAGCCGACCAAGGAAGCGGTCTGCGATAAGAAGACATATAGACTTGATCCAAAACCGACTCGCGTATGGAACATCCGCTGTACGTACCCCATGGCTACGCCATACAAAACAGACACGAAGAAGGAATACAATGGTTGAACCATAAAGAAAATAATGAGCGGCGGTGACAGCGCGTACGTTATGTAGACGACGATCGCACATAAACTGGCGATGAATATCACCTTTTTACTGCCATATCTCGCAGCCCAATAGCCCGCTAAAGTCATAAATAACAGTTCGAACACTGCTTGAGCACTCCACAAATAAGACATCAACTGCGGCTCCTTAAATTTCTGAACAACAACGAGCGGCAAATAAAGCCCGCGCAGCGCATCACCGCAGGAGAGCAATAGGAGCGCAATCAGCATGATGATCGAGAGCGGCTCACCCATACTCTTCTGGGATAGTGAACCGACTTCTTCTTCTCGGAATACGAGCAGCAAAGCTAATAACATGACATAACCGAGTAGATTTCCCCACAAAATCCCTTTAAAATCAGCGAACAAATAGACATTCGCGCCGACCAACAGCCCCGTGAAAAACCCTACACTATACGTGGTACGAAGCCAAATTTGAGCCATTTCAAAAAACGCAGACGCATGCCGCATGAAGTGATTGCGAGCCATAGCGAACAGCTGCCCCATGATGAGCCCTGAAGGTGCAACGATGAAGATCATGCCAATCAAAGCTATGTCGTATGTAGAGGCTTGCATATAGATCGTAAGACCGATGATACATAACATACTCGCAATAACAGGGAGCGTCTTCTTACGCTTCATTCGATCACTGATCAATCCAACCGCAATCGTCGTGATCATATTCAACAAAAGCGCAATCGAGAAAATTGAGGTAATCTCCCATTTGCTAAGTCCAATACCATCCCTCATATACACCGCATTCATCGGCGCGAGAATGCCCATACCAATGCCATAGGCGAACATCCCGATAATTAACGGTTTTGCTCCATGGATGCGGAAAAATTCTGTCATATCGGCCAACCACTTCATCTTACAGCCACGCTCCTTCTACTTATCGACTTCTACTTAAGGGCTGATTAGTCGAAAATCGATATTCATAGGCGGTGGGAAGCTCGCCATCGCTTCTTCCAGAATCTGCGGTGTGACTTCCGTGTGTCTTGCATTCGCAAGCTGCTTCGCATGATATTGATACCATAGGTCTACGATCCGAACTTCCCCTTCGCGAATGACAGCAAATTCTGTGTTGAACAGCTTCTCGATGAAATCATGCTTATCCAGTTCCAGTGCTGCCGTGCCCATGATGATCTGAATGCGATCGCTTGCAGCGAAACCCGCAGGCAGCGCTTCATAGACATCCCAGGCTTGCTGATAGGCTTGACTTGAAATGAATAGATTCAAATATTCTTCTACAAATGCTCGATCCGGGAAGCCATTCGCTAACGCATAAGCTTGTTCGTAGAAGTCGAGCGCTGCAGCTGCATCGCCTTGCTGCGTCTTCACAACGGCTAAATTACGATAGGCCCAAGCGGATGGTGCAATGCGCAACGACTTCTCCCATGCCTCAACCGCTTCTTTCTCGAGCCCATACTCGTATAACATCACACCGTAATGCAGGAGTGAAACCCATGACGGCTGAGCCGTTCTAGCCATACTTTCCTGCAACAGCTTGAACCACTCCTCTTGAATCATCCATGAAACTGGAATACTGTGAACATCCTGAACAGGCAGCTGTCCATCCTTCAGTAGTGCAAGCCACGGATACTGAGGCTCATCGAGTGTGATATCTTCGAAATAGAATCCAAGCGGAATACCACGTTCGCTCAGATCCTCACGACGCACCCGTTCCAGAGCGCCCCAGCCAGATCCTTTGGACAGAAGACGATCCGGATGCTTCTCTGCCAATGCTTGCAGCTTCAGATGCATATGGTTCACATCATCTTCACTTAAGACGGAATCCACATGAGCTTGGATGTACTGGTTCGCTTCCACCCAAGGCGTCTCTAAGGATTGAGCTGCATCAACATGTGTAACCCCGAACATTTGCGTAAAATCCCATACCGTATTGGCGGGCATTTCGATGCCATGACGCTGTGTGGGAGCAAGCCCACCCTGCACTTCGATGTAATTGCCTTCGCCAGGCTTCGCAAGGAAGTCGCACCAGCGTCTTCCCCCTTGATGATTCCCCAAACAGAACATTTTACGATAGCGAAGCATTAGAGTAGAGCGTTCATAGAATAAACGGCCATCTTCATACGCAACCGCCTCCCACGGTGATGGATGAGCTGCATCGGTCTGGAAGAAGTATTCATTCGAGAAGGGAATTCGCATCGGATACGAGGCGTCAACCTGTGGCTCGGATGGCAAATGAGGCAGATCAGCCAGCCCGAAGCCTTTGACCTCCATATCCATATAGATGACCTTGCTCGTCGACGAGAATACGCGTGCATCATGCGTCTCTTCCACGGCAATGTTGGTCCACCAATACATTGGAACCGGCTGGTCACGATCATTCACCATCCGCACATACACAGCGAGCTGTTCTGCGCCTGGTGGAAGATGACAATCGATATGCCAGAAAATATTTTTACAACGTTCATATTCATAGAGTCGCAGAAATTCGTTGCCGTCCTCATCCTTAACCGCTGCAGCATGAAGGGGGGAGCATGTCGTAAATGTATGGCCTATCTGCCCGATATTCCATTCAATCCCGCCCGAGAACCACGCATTGAGAATCGATAGATTGGCAGGCTGTAGGACTGGATTTCGATACAAAATTTCGCGATTTGTTCGCTTATCCTTCAGCGAATAGAGACGTCCACCGTATTCTGGCAAGAACGTCGCCTTCAGGATATCATTTTCGAGAATAATGGCCTTAAGCCCGATATTCTTGCGGTCCCGTGTATAGCGATCCTGCATCCGATAGGGCAAATAACGTTCCCCCGTCTCGTATCCCAAATATTCGCGTTGTTCTGCTGTGAACGTTCCGTTCTCCGCCACTTCACTATGATGATTACGGCTCCTGAACATCGGAAGCGGATTCTCACCTTCTACAAGCGTCCCTTCCAAATACAATGTTGACAAAGTGACTTTCATCGTACTCACCTCACCCATTGATTATTTGCAAATTCGTTCCTGTTCCGCCCATGTCAGTTGAACAGCTATGCCAGCCTTACAGACGATTTCCTTCGCTTCTCCTTGATAACGAACCTTGCATGTGCCGTCTCGATCGGCAACAATGACCGCTTGTGTTAGCTGACCGGCAGACCATTCCATGCTTACCGTATAGCCTCCTCTTGCGCGAAGCCCATGGATATGACCCTGCTCCCACGCGGTAGGTAGGGCTGGAAGGAGATGAATATCCAGCAGATGACTCTGCAGGAGCATCTCGGATATTCCCGCAGCTGCGCCGAAGTTCCCATCGATCTGGAACGGTGGATGTGCACAGAACAAGTTCATATAAATGCCGCCTTTTCGATAGTTGAATGCTTGGTCCGTACCGACCTGCATGAAGTTGTTTAATAGTCGCAAAGCACGATCCCCATCGAGAAGCCTCGCCCATACCGCAACCTTCCAGCCCATGCTCCAGCCCGTACCTTCATCTCCCCGCCGCGCCATCGTATTCCGCATCGCTTCACAATAAACAGGAGCATGTTCTATTGTGAATTGTCTTCCAGGGAAGATCCCGAACAAATGCGAGAAGTGGCGATGCTGCGGATCGACTTCTTCGTAGTCTTCATCCCATTCCATCAAATACCCTTTGCTGCTGATTTGAAGCGGCTTCAGCCGTGCTAACGCATCTTGACATCGGTTCGTAAACACTTCATCGACACCCAGCAGTCGACTTGCCTGATCCGCAATCGATAACATTTCCCATGCAATCGATAAATCCATCCCCGATGCTTGGGTTACCGATCGCGGCTGTCTAGTCACTGGATCATAGAAGTGATTCTCGGGTGAAGTCGAAGGGCTCGTTACCAGCTGACCCTCCTCGTTCTCTATCAGCCAACCTAGCATGAATTCCGCCGCACCTTGAATCAATGGCCACGCCCGATCTTTCAGGAAGCATACATCCTGACCGAACAAATAATGATCCCATAAATGCTGGCAGAGCCATGCGCCGCCCATTGGCCAATAGGCCCAGGTCGCCTCCCCGGTCGGTCCAACATTGTTCGTCCGCCAAATATCAGACATCGTATGCGCGGTCCATCCGTCACAGCCATATTGAATCCGTGCGGTTTTCGCTCCCGTCACGGCTTGTTCTTCAATCAGTTGGAAGAGCGGTTCATGGCATTCTGCCAAATGACAGCTCTCCGCTAACCAATAATTCATCTGTAAATTGATGTTCAGGTGAAAATCTGCATTCCATGGCGGCTGCACCATATCATTCCAAATGCCTTGCAGATTAGCAGGCTGCGTCCCTGGCCGAGAGCTCGATATTAAGAGATATCGTCCATATTGGAAGAGAAGGCACGACATATCTAAATCTTTCTTGCCTTGCGCCATCCGCTGCAGTCGTTCGTCCGTTGGCAATTGCACTGCATGGCTATTTTCGGCATCGTACAATTCAAAGTCGACCCGATGAAATAACGATTGGTAATCGGCAATATGAGCAGCTTCTAATTCTAGATAGTTCTTCCCCCGCGCCTTCTGCAGCGTATCCCGACATGACGCCACAGGATCAATGGATGTCTGACCGGGGATCTCATCAAAGCGCGAGTAGCTTGTTGCACTCGTATATAACAACGTGGCATGGGTCGCTCCCGTAAGATGAACTCGGTCTGGTTCAATCCGTACCTGTCCATCTGTCTCTGCCACGGTGATCATCGCTGCGAACCGTGTGGATAGACCCTCATCATCATACACAACGGCAGGTTCAATCCCGTTATTATGGTTCTGAACCTTTGTCGGTGCGATTCCCGTCAGCAACAAGCCCTGTCCATCGGATGACACCTGATAACGAAGCAAGGAATCCATCGACACCGCTACATCCAACGAGTTTTCCGGCGAACGCTCAAGTCGTATGACCATCACTTGATCGACGGCTGAAATGAACATTCGGCGCGTATGCTGCCGATCGCCAGAGCCCACCATTGTTGTCGCGATCGCGGTATTCAAATCCAGTTCCCTCATATACACTTCTTCATCCGATAATCCTTTGAAGTCGAGATAGACATTACCTAGCGGCTGATAAGGCTGCACCCCATGCCCGTCCGTTCCAAGCATATGCTGCTCAACAAGCGATTGTGCTTCCGCAAACTGTTTGGCCGCAATATATTCTCTTGCTGCCGATAAATAGTGCAAGGCATCTGGATTATGCTCCTCCCGAGGATAGCCCGCCCATAGCGTATCTTCATTCATTTGCAGCCGATCACGGTCCTGCCCCCCAAAGACCATGGCGCCAATCCTACCATTCCCTAATGGGAGCGCTTCCGTCCACTGCAATGCCGGTTGTCTGTACCACAATTTCGCAGCTTTTTGCATGACCTTACCCACCTCATTTTATGGTTGTAATGTACGATCAAAGTCGAAAATATTAGCTAAAAAATACAACTATATTCATGAATTCATTGAAATTATATATCACTAGACATAGGAAATAAATAACAATTCACAACGTCAATCGAGAAACCGGAGTGAAAGATTACAGTCTCCACGTCGTGATGCATGGCAAAGGGTGGATTGAGCTCGATGATGCTACTACACTTCAGAGGATGATCGCTGGGAAATCTACTGGATCCAATTTTAGGCAGGGGGTTCGAGCTCTACGAACTAAGCATGCCAGATGCGAGGCATAGGCATCGGTTCTTTCCCGAGCTCCGCCCATATGTATTTCAGCAATAGTTCTGATTTTAATGACTGGTATGCAGGATCTTTCCACAAATTGTGGCGTTCTTGCGGGTCCTGTTCGAGATCGAAGATCTCACCATAGGTCTGATTATAATAGACGGTTATCTTGTAACGCTCATCAATATAAGTCTTCTGATGAATCGTTGTCGGCTCATGATGGAATTCACAGATCGCATGATCTCTCACGCACACATTGGACCCACGCCAGACCTCACTTTGATCCACCCCCGTCATGATCGGCGGGATATCGATACCACAGAAGCTGAGGAATGTCGGCGCCAAATCTACGAGCGATTGGATCGCAGAAGACTGAACTCCGCTTGGCACATGATCTGGATAGCGCACAATGAACGGCAGCTTCATCAAATCTTCGTAATGGAATCCGCCTTTGTGCTGGAGCCCATGCTGCCCAAAGAAATGCCCATGATCGGTCGTGAACACGACGATTGTATTCTCCGTGAGATCGAGCTCATCCAGCTTATCCATAATACGTCCAATATATTTGTCCATCAGACTGATCATCCCGTAATAGGTTGCAACGAGCTGCTTTCGCTCAGATTCAGGCGTCAAATGCGAATGATAACCATGAATCCCGTTGCCTGTCTCTCGCAAGTGACTGAAATCCGGCCGTTCCTCCTGCGTCATCGCAAAATGCGGCGGATTCCGATCATGCTCCCCTGTCGATATGCTTGGAATCGTTAGATTATCGGGGTCATACATCGCATCCCATGGCGCAGGTACAAGATAATCAGGATGCGGGTCGAAGAAGCTGGACCACAAGAAGAAAGGCTTATCTCCCGCCTTCGATTGCTCGAGCACCGCATTCGTTCGCTCCGCAATCCACGTATTATAATGAAATTCCTCTGGAATCGGCCACGTGTGCTTGATTGCACGATCCATCGTCCCCGTAGGCGCCACGAAGTAATCTCGCCAGTTCGTACAACCTTTCTCCTCCAGCCATAAAGCATAATGCTGTCCCACATGTGCTTCATTCGTATGATTCCGAGCCAATTCCACATGATCGAATCCATAGAAAGGCCCCTTATACGAACGCCAGAATTCCAAGTCCTGCAATATCGGATAAGCTTCGAGCGAGGGATATTCCTCCGTACCATGAAGTGGCTGAAAGTGAGCTTTCCCGATCAACGCCGTCGTATAGCCTGCGGCGCTGAAGTCTTCCCCAACCGTATGGCGGTCCTCGTGCAGCTTCGTCCCTAACGTCCATGCGCCATGTTGACTCGGATACATCCCTGTAATTATCGAAGCGCGTGTCGGCGTGCATGTCGGATTCGGACAATAAGCGCGTGTGAAGGTCGTCCCCTCCCGTACTAGTCGGTCCAGATTCGGCGTATGGATCTCACGGTTAAATGCCCCGATCGTATCCCAGTGCTGCTGATCGCTCGTTATCAACAAAATGTTCGGTCTGCTCACACAACCCTCTCCTTAAGCTTCATTTTCTTCATGATTACTTAGAAGATTATCTTGTCTCAGCTCATTTGAAAATGACATAATGTATTTAGCAAAATGTTAGGTTGGAGGTGGCTCATGAAAGAACATGCCGTCGAATTCGCGGATCTCTGGCACCACATGCCCTCCAAGGTTGAACGTACCGGAGGCTTCTGGCTTGTCCGCGCGGGTCGCAATCTCGCCAAACCCAATTATCATGTGGGTCCGAAGCAAATTGATTGTTATGGATTGCATTTCATCGTCAGCGGAGATCTCCAGCTTGTTCATGAGGATGAAGTAGTTCTACTGCATGCGGGCGACTTGTTCTGTTTATTCCCTCATAACACCTATGAATATCGAATCGCCTCAGATAAAGAGCTAAGGATGGTTTGGCTCACGTTAGAAGGTCCGCAAATGCGTGAACTGATGCGAGCCATGGGGCTTCCCCTTCATCTTCCTTACCGTTCTTCGGTTGTAGATGAAGCGGTGATACACCTACTACAGGAGGTGGAGCAGATCATCTGGGGTGAGGAGCCAAAATGGCGGCGACATCTCACCCTCCTCGCTGTACTACTTCGACTGTTCGAACAGTTAGAGATTTACCCGGAAGAGCACGATAACGTCAAAGCACCGTCCAATGCGGATTGGATTCATGAGGTGCATCAATTCCTTCAGCTGCATTATGCGGAGCCATTGCGAATTGAAGCGATTGCGCACCTCTTTGGGTTTCATCGTTCTTATTTCACACAGCAATTCACACAAAATACAGGGCAATCTCCTCAGCAATATTTGCAGCAGCTTCGGCTGGATCGCGCGAAAGAACTTTTATGCAGCTCCAGCTTACCGATTGGCGAAATCGCATTATCCGTCGGATATCCTGACCTGTATATGTTCTCCCGCGCTTTTAAGCGCCAAGTTGGGTGTTCTCCATCTGCTTATCGCGAAGGAAGCTGCTAAGTCAGTGCTATGTAGCAAAAGAGCCCTGGGTTTCCCCGAGGGCTCTTTGCTGTGTACATGTACGTAATTGCTGATTTAGCTTACCGTCGCATCCAACAGAATCGCATTGATCCCATTCAAGAAGGCAATAGCACTTGCCTTAATGATGTCTGTATCCATCGCACGTCCTGTATAGACCTTATCTTGATAGACAATCCGAATATTGACCCGTCCGACTGCATCTTTGCCGCGAGAAAGACTGTTAATCTTATAATCCTTCAACTCCACATCGAGTCCGACCAACGTCCGAATGACACTATACAACGCATCTATAGGTCCATCTCCTACACTGCTATCGGTTAGGATTTCATCCCCTTTTCGCAATCGAACCGTTGCCGTCGGATGCAGCTCGTTGCTTACCACTTGGAACGATTCCAGTTCATAGAGCTGATGCTCGCCTTGTGCTAGTGTCCGGTGATTCGTCACCAGGTAGAAGACATCATGGTCATAGACTTCTTTTTTCGCATCCGCAAGGGTTAGGAATTTGTTGAACAACTGCTCGAAGTCCGCAGCATCACTTGTATCGAAGCCCATCTTCTCGACGGCATTCTTAAACGCATGACGACCCGAACGAGCAGTCAAGATCAATTCCATACTCTCGGCTCCCACTTCCTCCGGTGTCATGATCTCATAGACCTGTTTATCTTTAAGCAATCCATCTTGATGAATGCCTGACGAGTGCGCAAATGCATTTTCGCCCGTGATTGCCTTGTTCACTTGGACATCCAGACCTGTCAAATGACTGACCAAGCGAGACGTTCGTACAAGCTCCTTCGTATTGATGTTCGTCGTGCAGCCATAGAAATTCTCTCTGACTTTTAACCCCATAATGACCTCTTCAAGCGAAGCATTCCCCGCACGTTCACCAAGGCCGTTAATCGTACATTCGATTTTCTGCGCTCCGTTCTTAATCGCACTCAGCGTGTTCGCTGTTGCCATGCCTAGATCATTATGACAATGAACACTTAGAATGACATCGGGATTTAAGTTCTTCAGCCGATCATTGATACGGTAAATCAAATGACCGAATTCCTCTGGAACCGCGTAACCTACCGTATCCGGTACGTTAATCATCGTCGCTCCAGCCTTCACCACAGCCTCAATCGTTCCCCACAAATATTCGAAATCCGATCTTGAAGCATCTTCCGTAGAATATTGTACATTCGGCAACAGTGTCTTCGCGTACTTCACCGCATCAACACCCATTTGCAACACCGCGTCCTTCGAACGGTTGAATTTCTTCTCCACGTGAATGTTCGACGTACCCAGTACGATATGAATCAACGGATTTTGTGCAAGTTTAATGCTCTCATAGACCGCATCAATATCGCCTTTCACGGCACGTGCCAGCGCTGTAATCGAGACCGTATCCCCTACACTGCGGGCAATTTCTTGCACCGCTTGGAAATCTCCAAGGGAAGAGGCAGGAAATCCTGCTTCGATAATATCGACTTGAAGACGTTTTAACTGTTGAGCAATCTCTATTTTTTGATGTAAATTCAATTTCGCGCCTGGAACCTGTTCTCCATCTCGTAGTGTCGTATCGAACACGATAATATTGCGACTCATTTGAATTCCTCCTCTAATTTTCGTTCGTTAACCATGTCATGGATGTTCTATATGCGTTAGGTTTGTTAGTTAAACCCGGAATTTAACCAACAAAAAAACCCCGTCTCTATGTATAGAGACGAGGTTGAACTCGCGGTACCACTCTAATTCATTTCTACTTCAGAAATGATCTCCTTCGATGGCCATCACCATCTATCCTTATAACGGTGGAATTCCGGCTTACCCTACATCATTCAGGCAGCTGTTCATAGACGAGTTCGAAATGAACGACATTACCGCTTCGCACCTACCAGCGGCTCTCTGAAAAGTCAATACACTTCTACTATTTCTAATCGGTACATTTAAGATTCATTCAATTATTTGTTATTATATGGATCGCCAATTGATTTGTCAACCGTATTTTTGACATCTAGTCCAACACACATACACCTGCTTGTACTTGACGGCTAATGATGCTATCCCAATTGATAGGCGCAATTTGGATCATTGTGACATAACCTATTCCATCGGGCTTATGCCTACTACATTCGCGAAGGGCAGGGAACACATTGGCAGTCTCTTATATGGACTTCACGTCTCCAACCGTTCAGTTTACTTACGATCTGAAGAATAATCCCTTTTACAAAAAGGATGCAAACAACTACATTCTCGCATTATCCGTCAATCAACTTAATACGTTGGGGAATGCCTCACTGCTCGACATCTTCCTCAGCAAAGATAATATCGTGGAGCCTCATTACCATCAGAATGCGACGGAATTGGTATATGCTATCTCAGGCTCTACTGTCGTCTCGATCCTCAATCCGTTCACCAATGAATTGGGCAATTATCCGATTCAACCTGGACAAGTGGCCAATGTTCCGCAAGGATGGTGGCACTACGAGGTCGCGACATCAGATAATACACATCTGCTCGCAATCTTCGACGCCCCAGTCCCAGAATTCATTGCAGGTTCGGATATTCTCCGATTGACGCCAGCACAAATATGGGCGGACACGTATTGTCTGGACGAAGCCAAAGTGAAAGAAACGTTCGCACCAATTACGAAGACGGTTGTCATCGGACCACCAAGTGATTGTAAAACAACGTCAACAACGCAGACGCAAGCAGCCAACATCGTCAACCAGCCTGCGAGTTCCAACACGCCACCTCCAACAAGGCAGCGGCAAGTTATCGGTAACGGGCTTAATTTCCAATAAGACAGGACCCACTTCAATTGCTTATTCAATAGTAGTGAGAGACACCAGGGGAAGCATCCACTGGTGTTTTTTGTATATATCCGCTCATTCCCATTGACTTCCAATTATTGTTGTATTACTGTATTAATTAATTAACACAGTGGTAGTCATTGCCGGCTTGGAGGCGATCATGGAGTTCAATAAAATCGAACCCATTTATGCACAAATCATTCAAGACATTAAGCTCAAATTGTTCAACGGGACGTATACCCTTGGTCAAGTAATTCCCTCACGCCGTGAGCTCGCCAAGACGCTGGGTGTCAATCCCAATACGATCCAGAGAGCGTACAAAGAAATGGAAGATATGAACCTCATCGTAACGCATCGCGGTCAAGGGAGCTTCATTACGAGTGATGCTGCTGTACTCGCTGCCATTCGGGAAGAAGCATTATACGAGGCTATACATCAGAGCATGGGGCTGCTGCGATCTTTCGAGAAATCCGATTCAGAGATTCTTACGCTCATTCAATCCTATCTTGAGAGGGGAACATCCTCGTGATCCAAGTATCTAACGCATTCAAGCGATTTGGTAACAAATTAGCGTTAAATGATGTATCGATCACCGTCGAAGAAGGTCAAATCATCGGGCTGCTCGGGACGAATGGCGCAGGAAAATCAACCTTGCTCAAAGCGATGGCGGGCTTGCTGAAGCTCGATCAAGGCTCTATCACCTTCGATGGTGCCTCGCCAAGCATTTCTACGCGAGCCTCGACAGCATATTTGCCGGATATGGATATCTTGTATCCATGGATGACATTGTCCGACGCCATGAAATACATGCGGGGTTTCTACTGGGATTGGGATCCAGATAAGGCACATCGATTATTAGATTACTTCGAGTTAACCGCTTCTTCCCCTATCCGACAGGCTTCCAAAGGCACGCGCGCCAAGATGAAATTATTACTCACTCTAAGCAGGCAAGCGAGGTACATCCTGATGGATGAACCCTTCTCTGGCATAGATCCCTTCGCTAGACAGCAAATTGCACAAGCGATCATCGATGACTTCATCGAGGAAGGACAGACCATTCTTATTACTACCCAAGAAATAACGGAAACAGAGCATTTGCTTGATGAAATTCTATTCCTTTATGAAGGGCGATTGCTGCTCACGGGCCAGGTCGAGAATCTCAAACAAACGCGTAATCAATCACTACTCGATATCTTGAAGGAGGTTTATGACGGTGCACGCCTTTAAAAGACTGCTGTTAACCGAAATTCGCAATCGGAGAAATGTGTTATGGATTCTGCTATGCGCCCACATCCTCCTGAATATCGCGATCATCTTCCTTACAGCGCATACAAGTTCAGATCAGCTTTCGTATTTGATGTCGCTGAATATCGCACTGCTATGCGCCATGCTGATCCTTCCTTTTTTACGCTCCTTCTCCACTTGGCGGGATGAATGGAAGCAGCATTCCATTTACCAACTATTTGTTTTACCCGTTCCTCGTTCCTATCTGCTTCTAACAAAATCCCTCGTTATTCTTCTTGAAGCCTGCATGATCTTCACTATCACAGCGATTTCACTATGGATTCAATACAAGGTTAGCCATGGACTACTATTCCGCGCGGAACCCTTAATCACAATCGATGGTCCCAAACTATTGTTCATCATTAGCATCGTACTCAGTTCCATTTCTATCGTCCTGCTGTGTGCCATGAGCCTATTCATTGGTCAATGGGTCGGCAAGCTCTCCCTTCTCCTCACCTTCGTCAGCTTTGTCGCTGGATTGTTCTTATGGTCCATGGTGTTCTCGTTATTTCCTTATTTCTTCACGGTGCTCGTGCTAACGATCGGATTAGCCTGGTTCAGCCATTTTTTACTGGAGAAGAAGGTGTACGCCGAATGAGAAAGCCTTCCTTTATCAGAGAATTTCTTAGCCATGCAGGACAAGTGGGGAGCATCATCCCGAGTTCACCGTTCCTAACCCGCAAAATGCTGCCGAAAACGATTCCTTGGCATAAGATGCGGCAAATCGCAGAGCTCGGTCCCGGTACCGGTGTATTTACGCAATCGATTCAGCAGCAGATGCCTGCGCATAGTCAACTCTATTTGTTCGAAGCCAACGCTAACTTTCGCGAAATGTTGGCACGTCGCTTTCCATCCTGTTATCTGCTGGGCGATGCGCTGCAGTTAGGAGAGGTGGTGAGTGCATCGGGGCGGCCCTTTGATCTCATCGTCTCGGGACTCCCCTTCGCGAATTTCACCGAGACAATAAGATATCAAATATTTGACGCGATTCATGAATCATTGACACCTAATGGAATCTTTGTCGCCTTCCAATATACCCTACTTCTTAGGCCACAATTCCAGACCCATTTCTCGTTGATAGACATCGGGTATACCTGGATGAATGTACCCCCGGCATGGGTTTTCAAATGCAAAAAGAGATGCGTGTGATCGCACCTCTTTTACTTGTATCTTCGCTTGTCGATAGGATCTCCAGATGCGCTGCGCTGACTACCACTGAGATTATCCTTCTGCCACATCCGCCCGTAATTCTCCCGCGACCTCCATCATCTTGGGAATTACGGCTTCATTGGTGCCCGATACGTATATATCCCCTTGATAATACCGGAATGGGATCTTGGTATCATTGTAGCTCCACATGAAAAAATCTCCCTCAATGGACATGCTGCCGGTAGCGTTTGTTACTGTAAAAACAGATGTATACGAAAAATCAGGTTTGGATGCAAAATACGCTTGGCACTCTTCCAAAGAAATGGTTTGTGCTGTATTGTCATTTTCCTGAAATTCTCTAGTAATACGATAGCGTTGACTCATTAAAATGCCTCCATGATCATTCATATTGCTCAACTGATGGTTGAAAAATCTTAACATCCTCATGGAAAATTGTAAAGCTGCACATGTCACATCACCATCAGTTCAATCGATGCACCATCTCATTGGCTGCGCATCTCCTCTTCACTGTCCCCATGAATCAGCGAACTTGTTCGAACTGCAAGCGTCGCTAGTACTTGTTCCCAGTGCAGCTTCATTTGCTCACGTGTATCTGCATCTGCTAGCTTCTCTTGATGAAAACTGATCGTGATTCTGTCCGGTTTATCGGATAACAGTCGAATTTGCAGTGTAGACGGGCGTTCCCATACCCTCGTGCTCCATGCCATGCGAAGCTGGTGAAGCGGCTTCAATACCCGCAATTGTCCAGAGATGCCATCCCGGGATTCGAAGAATTCCCCGACTTGCAATTGTTGAAGCGTGTTCTCGTCTCCAATCCATAGCGACTTCCCTTCCGAAGAGACGAGATACGCCCACGCCTGTTCTCTCGTGATAGGCAATGTTCGCCTTACACCAACCTGGAAACCGACGCTCGCCGTCTGTCCGACGATTTTATCTGAATTCGAACTTGAAGAGACTTTATGGTTCACCATCACACCTCATCCTTCAATGGATTATTAGCACGAACATAGATGTTCGTCAATTAACGAACGTTTGTTTGTATCATAATATACATCAAAGAAATTGTCAATTATATCCATACGATTCACTTCATTTCGATCATTGTTTATCTTCTATACGGATTGCCAATAGAAAACGGCAAGCCGCCTCCATGAAGGAAGAGCTTGCCGTTCTTATACGGTATTAACGATCCACTCGAGCAACGGTGAATCCTGAGGCGAGTGATCGCACACGATTCATCGCCGCTTCAGGTGAAGGAATGTTCGAGTCATACTGCATGCGATAGTGGAATTCGTAGAATCCGCCCACAGTCGCTTTGAAATTGGTCTCCCAATAATTGCTCAATGCCCACACATAGAGATGTCTCGGTTCATCACCCGTCTGCTGGGTATGGACAATCCGCTTGTCATGTGCAAGGGAGCCTAACTGAATCAACGGTGTATCCGGCGTCGCTATGAGCAGTGCCTCCTGATGGCCGTTCTCTTGATTTGTAAGACTGAGGCCCTCCTGAATGCAATAGTAATCGAGACACGTACCAGGCAGTTGATCCACACCGGGTCGAATTGGCGCACCAGCTTTATCGAGCCAGAGCGTCTCGTGGTCTTTCACACCCAGCGTAAACGGCACCGAGATGTAGAGATTCTCCGGATTCCATACGCTGTCCTTATGCAAGCGAACGGATACGTCCACACGATTCGAATCGGCATAAACCTTTAGATGGACCGAATAATAAGTCATGCCAGCGACTTCATAATGTAGTTCAACCCTTGCGAACAATGGCCCTTTGTTGCCTTCCTTCATTTGCATGATTCGTCCAATAGAGCGCTGTACATTCAAGCCTTTACGATTACGGCCCATCTGCCTCCGAACTGCGCACTGGCTTCCCCCATCCCTCGCATCCGTTGCCGGAGTCACCTCATAGATCGGCGTAAACGCATGATGATCACGATCTGCCCGCAGCAGGTCTTCTCCCGTTTCCTTGTTCAACCAGCTTACGATCCCCTCATCGTTCCAGCTGATCTGCACATAATCCGATTCAATCGCATGCCTACTGACCTTAATGCTTTGCTGATCGCCGCCACCTGGATAGATGTCTGCGATATCATAGACTTGATCGGCACCAATCAACTGCACATTGTTCGTTGTTCTCGGCTCAACATGCTTCACGGGCTGCAGATAGAATTCTTTGCTTGCCATTGAATCCAATGCTACATTCACCGTATAGCTCTGATACCCACTCTTCTGGTGAGGAATGACACTCCCCGTAGCCGCATCGATCACTTCCAGTCCATCCTTGAATCGAACGACCTCATACCCCTCCAGGTTCAATTCAACGAGTTCACGTGAAGGCGTAGGATTTGTATTCAACACCCGATATCGGAAAGGACGATTCGGATACAGAAGTGCTTCACCCTGGCTATGCAGGAGCTTATCCCACGCACGATATGCGAGTGTGCTTGCGTTAGATGCGTAGGCTTCCTTCCGAATGCCGAGCTGCATGACCTGCGAATGCCATGGTTCATAGATCGAAGAATGGAAGCCCCACGTATGTTCCGCGTACATGACCAAAGGCTGCTCGATCGCCGTAATTTCTTGAGGCGAAATGACTTCGTGGCTAGGGTCCATCTGCCGAATTTTCCGAAGCGTCCGCTGCGCATCCCGGAACATCTGCGTGTGAAGCGCTGTGGAATTCACGCCGTCAGACCACCAATCCGGCCAATCGCCGCGATACACTGGAATATCGATATCAGATTGTTTGACGATCTCGAAGAAATGGCTTAATGTCGTCATTTCGATATGAATTGAATCGCCATGCTTCGCATTCCACTCATGGATGAACGTCATTAATTGGCCGTTCGGAGCTCCATTATCTGTCGCTAGGCCCGAGATCATAACAGGGACGAAATCAGCTGGGTACGCTTCCGTTTCCAGCTGTGCCAAATACCGCTGAATTCGTATCTCCGCAATTTCCATCTGATTCTCGACGATTGCAGGCGTCACGAGCTCATCGCGAATCATATAACTGCCGACCGCGTCCGGACAGAGGGCGAGCTCATTGCCGAGCATATAATGATCTCCATTCCAGACGAGCAGCTTGTCCCCGCGGGATGTCTCCCACCAGAATGGGGTCTGCTTGCGGCCTAACGGGAACATCCCGTGATGCGTATGCACGCAAGAGAATAGATGCTGTATTCCTGAATCGATCAAACTCTGCGCATAACCCCAGCTATAACCATTGATATCCGCCGTCATCGCAGAATCCACTTTATGTCCGATACTGCGCCCGTACGTAACCGCCTTGCTAAGAATGCTCCGTAGAAGATGTTCATCCGGCAATTCGGTCATATTCAAATAGGTCCCGGATAGCTCGATATCCCCATTACGTACTGCTTCCGCAAAAGCGGATTGCTCCTGCGGTGTCGCCTGTTCCAAAAATCGTTCCACAGCCCAGAAGGTCTCGCAGCACCATTTGAATCCCTGCCAGGTCGGCTGTCTGCCAGACGATGCATCGCTAAGAATCTGCAAAGCCTGACGAATAAACCCGACATGATACTGCTCGATTTTCTCTTGACGGTCTGTATAACCAATATCGGTATGGGAGTGATGAATCACATAAATTTTCCAAGGTTTCTTCAATGAGATCAATCTCCTTTGTTCTTAGGTAATGCCCTCATTGTAGCGACGATGCGAATGGATGTATTTATGAGAACAAGTCATTTTTTTATAATTTGGAGACATCCCTCGGATCCGGATTTAGATAATAATAGTTCATCATATAATCTAAATAGACATTACCCTGATCCCCTGCATTGAATTTGTATTCGATCGTATTGCTTCTGCCGGTTACACGAAACTCCATTTTCCGCACAAGTAACATTCAAATTGATCCTATGTTGAAAGGAATGACAGACGATGAAAAAGGAACAAACCGAGGTCGCCATCACGGAACATTTTTGTAAAAAAGTACATAACGACTCGAAAATCCAGCATGCATCTCTGCTGGTGCACTCCGATCGGCTCGGCATTCACTTGAACTTGGCGGAAGGTCGGGCCGAACATCACACGATCCATCCTGAGCAACCTTTCTACATCGCAAGTATCAGTAAATTGTTCACGTCCGTTCTTATTGGCATGCTGGTAGAAAAGGGGCAGCTGGCCTATGAAGACCCCATCTCACGGTATCTGGACCAAGATCTGCTGCATCAGCTGCACTTCTATAAAGGCAAGGATTATACGAGTGAGATCCAAATCAGGCATTTATTAAATCATACGTCAGGGCTTCATTGCTTTTTCGAGGATCAACCGAAGCAGGGGAAATCGATGATTGATAGGATTATCGATGAACCAGAGCGAACATGGACGCCGCAGGAAGCTCTGCTGTGGGCCAAAGCCCATCTACACGGACATTTCCCGCCGGGCAAAGGATTTCACTACTCAGATACGGGCTATCATCTCTTGGGGCTCATCATTGAGAAAGTCACCAGCCTGCCTTATCACGATGTTCTGCTAATTTATATTTTCGCGCCGCTCCGCATGTATGACTCTTATATTGCACCCGGTAAACCGATGCACCAAAGTGAATATCCATTAGCGCGTTTATTCGTTCGACACATCGATGTGACGGATTATAACAGTATTAGCTTCATGTACGCCGGTGGCGGGATTGTATCGACGACGGAAGACCTGCTGCGATTTATGCGAGCTCTTGTAGGCCATGAGCTGATTTGTTCGCAGACGATAGACACAATGATGAAGGATTGGGCGAGATTCTTTCCAGGAATTGATTACGGCTACGGGGTGATGCGTTTTCGAGCCATCCCCATCCTCATGCCGGCCAAATACCATGCCTGGGGCAATGCAGGCTCAACAGGGTCCTTCATGTTCTACCATCCCGCTACTGACGCATATCTGATCGGCAGTATGAATCAGTTCCGATACCATCAGAAGGGTATAAGGCTTATGATGCAGACGATCGATAAGCTGCTGAAATGCGATGCCTGAACGAAGCTATCAGATCCCCCAACGCATCAGAAAGAGCTCCGCGAATCGCGGAGCTCTCGATGCTTATCTAGACTTTCCACTCGACAAACTCGTCCGGATGGTATCGAATATACGAGCTAATACTACCTAGGATCTATGCAGAAGGACGCTGCAGCTGCTGCAAGATAATAAGCCAATCCCGTCTGCTGACCTTCTAACATTTGAAGATGGAAATCATCCGTTAAGAAAAACTGGGTCTGCGCAGCAAAATCAGTCGGCGTTATCGTATGCCCGTGTGCGTTCAGAAAATCAAGATGACTGCCTATCCGCTGCCGTATCTTCTCATCGTGATGCTTCACGCCATTCCTTAGCGATTCCGCCATTCCCGCCATAAACGCCATCGCTTCCTTGGCTTGTTCATTCATCTCCGGCACATCGATCGGACCCGCTTCATGAAGATCATAATCATAGGCTTGCTTCAAGTGCTGCCGCTGCGCATCCAGCGCCTCTCTCCAGGCTTCGTCACTCTCAAACCCCCGGAATAATTCTTCCACATCCGTCCGTGTCCCATCCTTGGATTCGCGTAGAGTCTGAAGAATACGTTCCAGCCTTTGCTGACGTGCCTCAAGCAGCTTCTCCTGCTCACCCAGAATTTGAATGCGATCGGGTTCGCCTTCAAGCAATTGTTTGATTTGTTCGAGCGGGAACTCCAATTCACGATAGAACAATATTTGCTGCAGACGCTCCAGCGCTTTGGTTCCATATAACCGGTACCCCGCATCGCTGATCTCCTTTGGGATGAGCAGGCCCATTTTATGATAGTGATGTAAGGTTTTGATCGTTACATTGGACATTCTTGATACTTCGTTGACCGTATAATGCATGTAAATGCACCTCCTCTGCTCAGTGTAAGGTCTCCCCTTAGGTAAGAGTCAAGTCATGAAATTCTCAGTTAAAAAAAGCACCCATTCCTCCCGAATGGGTGCCTTGCTTCCTTAAATTCCCGTTTACTTCACAATCTGCTTCGCGATAGCCGCCAAGTCCGCGATATCAATTTTGCCATCACCGTTGAGATCGCAAGCTTTAATCGCCGCCCAGTTCGGATCTTGGCTGGTCCGGCCATAATTTGCCGCCGCGATGGCCAAATCGCCGATGCTGACCTTGCCGTCACCGTTAACATCGCCAGAATTGCCCGGCGTAACGACAGTCACTTGAATCGTCAGCGATGCGGCCCTAATGCTTGATTCCGCCCCTTGATCGTCTGCGACAAGCGCATTCGATACGGCAATCGTCCCCGTTATCGGCGCCGTCACATTCTTGGCCCGGAATGTCAGCTTCAATACGTTCGCTTTATCGCGAACGCCATGTGCTGCTCCTTCACTCGCGACGATGAACCGGAGCTTGCCCTCTGACGTTGTCATTTTATCCACAATGCTCACGCCTGGCAAGATGGATTCTGCACCGACATACGTCATCGCAGCCGCATCGTACTGCAAGGATAAATCTTGTGCGTATACGGAACCGCTCACTCGATCGAGTCCGAGAGTAACCGTAAACTCTTCTCCTGCCGCAACCGTGCTTTTACCCGTTAGCGTCATCGTAGGCGTATCCGGCTTCGGGGGCACAATCGCACTTCTAAATTCCTTCACCGCGTCGCTTAGTGCGTTCACTGCTGTATCGACTTCGTCTTGCTTCGCCGCGCTTCTATCGTACACCGTCTGGGCAGCAGCGATCGCAGTAACCAGCTTCGCTTGAGCTGCTTCGGAGACTTGCCCTGGCGCTGAACCTACGCTCGTATCGTCATGCAGCTTCTTCGCTTGATCGATATCCGCTCTCAGCTTGCTCTTATCAACGTCAATGCCGAGAACTTCGATTTCATCAAGGAAGACCCAGACGTTGACCGGGAATTCGACCTTGACGTAGCGGGCGTACACTTTATCAGCTCCCGCTTCTCCCGGCACACCGTCAATTATCCCGCTCCAGCTCACGAACTCGGCTGAGGCTGCATCTTGTGCCGGTGGTGGAGTAACGGTTGCAAGCCGGCTCCAGGATTGGCCGTCAGATGAGATGGAAAAAGTGACGCTCTGAGGGAAATAGATACCGGGTCCTCTATCCTGAAGAAAATGAGCTCTAACTAGCCCGATCGATTTGCTGCTGCCCAAATCAAATGTAATTGTGCGGCTTCGTTCGTCAGGGTAGTCGCTCCCCGCAAATCCCTGCCATTGCTTGTTGCCGTAATCCGTCCCGCCGAATTGGCCGTTCGTAAGTTCGTTCCCGGAATCGGGATAGTTGCTGTTAGGCGGCTTCGAAACCGTATAATTTTTGCCAAGAACTAAATTGCTGAGCCCCGAGCTGTCAGACCAGGAATGAATGAGAACTTGAGCGTAGGTATCAAGTATCGTTACTGCCGGAGCGGAAATCAGCCCTTGCGATTGCACGGCTGGGTCGTGAATGTGCGCGAGAAAATCCTTCATATTTGCTACGGCATCCTTCGGCTTGTTTTGCTCCAGAAGAAGCTTGATGGTCTGCAACCGATTCGACAACTCACTGCCAAAAGCCGAATCGATTTCTTTCGATGCGACATAACCCCGTACAAGCTCAGACATCGTCTCTGGCGCCGGGCTGTTGTTAGTGGCGTACGTTCCGTTCAAATATTGGTACAACCAGTCATACATTAGACGCAAATCAGGATCCTTACTCACCCCTAAGTTGTATACTGCATTATTGCCTTGGTAATAAGCTCTAAACCCTTTTTGCATCAAACCAGTTGAGACGCCGCTGTTCAAGTAGTCGATATAACGTTCGAGGAATACGCCGTCCGTCAACATCCGGTCATCAAACTCGACTTCGATCCCCATCCCATACCGCTTAGCATTATTCGCGGCATCTTCCAGACGGTCAACATCCATTCCGCCGAAGAAGTAGTTCGGCTGGTAGGCAACGGTATCAAACCCTACGTCTTTCCACATATAGCTTTTGTATGCCAAGGAGTGAGGAATCCAGAAAAATTTCAGGTTCATGTCATGGACTTTGCCGCTTACGGCTTTAACTAGGTCCGGTCCCGCAGCGCTTGTGCTGATTTGCTCTTCCAGCCAGTACATGCCGACAAGCTCCAGATTGGAATAATGCTCGGCCTGCCATCTTTGGCGGACCTGATCCAACCACCACTTCACCGCTTTTTGCCTGTTATCTAGCGCTTTCGCTTTGCCGACATCGGAATCGTTGAAGCTTTCGGATACGCCGTCACCGTCAACGTCGCCAAAATTTTTCAAGTCTTCGCCTGGATTCGGAATCATTAGTACAACCTTCACTTTATGATCAGGCTGATTCAGCTTGGCTCCGACTTCCACGGTAGCCTCATTCAACTGCTGCATATCCCCCTTGGCTGCAAAGGTTTTATCTAAATACCATTTCCAGTCCTCTAGGATCGTCTGCCCAACACCGAAATCCCGTCCGGCAGGCGAAGCCAGCCCGAGATATAACACGCCGTCAAACAGCCAATCGGTCGGCTCGCCATTTTTATTCACATAGCTGATGTTCGGGATAATCCGTTCCTTCTTCCAATCACCCAGACCATTATCATACTGTCCGTTATACAGCAGATTCAGATTTCGGATCCCGGCCGTAGCTTCCCCCGGTGCCAAAAAATGAGGCTGCTCGGCAGGAACCTTCACGGCTCCACTCAGCTCACCGTCCGTACCCATAATTTCGATTTCATCAATGTATTCCCATTGCGATTGATGCATCGTAAAGATGACTTTCACATAACGCGCATAAGCCATCTTGCCATCCGTATTCCCACCTTTGATTCCGTCCCGGCTGCCGTCCCACACAAAGGTCTCCTGTCTAGGCGGTCCTTCCCCCCAGAGCAGTTGGGTGGCGTTATGGGAGAGCAATCCCCAATTCGCCTTATCGTCTGAGACATACATCGATACCGTCAGCGGCACGAGGATCGAGTTGGTAGGATAATCTTGGAAGAAATGAGCTGAAATCTTTCCGATCGACTTTTCCTTACCCAAATCGAACACGACTTCGCGCGATTTGCCGCGCAGATGTCCTACCCACGCCGGGTCATTCATATCCAACTTGGCGTATTTTCCATCTGTAAGCTTGTGCCCGTCGTCGGGATGTGAGGCTTCCGGCGCTTCGGACCATTCATAGGAAAGGCCTGCCGCGAGATTGCGGAATTTCACCTTGTCCTCGATAGGGGGTGTTGCAGATTTCCTGCCATCCGCCGGTTGATCCGGTACGGCCTGTGGACTTTCTGTATCATTTCCTTCCGTCTGGTCTGCATCTCCCGCCTGCGCGATCGTTACGGCCGGAACAGGCGATTTCGCCTGCACCGCAGAAACCGGGGCCATCAGCAATACTGCCGCCATCAAGACGGATACCCATTTTTTATTCGAATTCATCAAGACCAGCTCCTTTTTAAATTCTCTAAGTACAGAAATACCTGAAACCTTTACACCCATTTTCCTGTTCCGGGTGAACGCTCGATTTTGATCCCCCCTTTCACGAAATCCGTAATAAAAAAAATCGATGAAGTTCTGCAGACTAACCCGTTAGCGCTTTCAAAAGAGAAGAAAGGTTTTCCCGGGTAATAATTCTGAAAAGCGATTTCGGGCCCGTGCTTCCGCATGGATTCATGATAATGGGGGATTTAAAAGGAAGGCAAGCAACATAATTTGATATGCTGCGCAATATTTTCGCACGCAATATAAGGCGTATTCATGCGTAGAAAATGGTTCAGAAGTAAAAAAATGTATATCAATGTAAAGAAAAGTGCATGGTCTTATGTAAGGAGATAGACACACGAAAAAAGGCCCTGTCCGGAATGGACAAGGCCAATAAAAATAGATATCATTCCACATTTATTCTCTTAATACGATGCATAGCGAATGGCATTGCTCAAACTTGTCCAGATATCGTCGGTTTCCGCTCCTATATACCAAAACGCAAAACCCGCTACCCCTCGCTTGGCCGCCATCATCGTTTTTAGTCCGAGGGAACGTCCGTCTTCCACCCAGATCCGGTGCCCGCTCCCTTGGCGGATGTAACTGAGGACATACTGCCCTAGGTCCGAATCCCATGAGCGGTTATAGGCTACGGAGCGAATACGGTAACCCTGCTGAATCAAAGACAGCTCTTCGGACGACGCCCCGCCCGGCTGAAGCGTCCAATCCCTCGTATAAAACGGAAGCGCCAGAATGGTTTTGGAAGCCGGAACGACGGAAAGTAACTGATTTAAGGCCGATTGAACCCAAGGGAACGAGGATACAGAACCCGCCACGGGATCGCCGTCCCAATGCTCGTCATACCCCATCAATACCACATAATCCGCATATCTTCCAAGCGCTTCATAGTCAAAGGCTTCGGTCCAATCTGTACCCAGGTCCGGGGAAACATCAATAGACAGCACCGCCCCTGCCTTCCGCAGGCTCGTTCCGAGTTCGGAAATGAATGCCGTTAGCGACAGCCTGTCCTCTGGACTTACGTTCTCGAAGTCCACGTTAATTCCAGATAATTCGTATGTCTTCACATAACCGGCAAGTTTCTGAATGACAGCAGCCCGCTTTTTCTCGTCCGACAGGATCTGATGCGTCAACACCGGATCCGAATGGTTTCCGAGCATAGCCCATACCTTTTTGTTGTTCTGCTCGGCCCAGCTAGAGAGGCTGGCGTCTGCATAGTTCGAAAGAGGATTTGATGCATCTTCCAGAAAAAACCACCTTGGTACCAACGTATTTACATTGCTGTTCTTCACCTGCTCCTTAAACTGGGATGTCGTTAATCCGTTTTGCCAGCCCAGTTGGATGCCTTCGTTCGGCTTTTTGTGGATCGCATTGTACCAAACCTTGTCCTTCAGGACCCTGGCGAGTACCGCAGCCGTTTCCTCGCGACTCATGGCATCCGCCGGACGGAACTTCCCGTTTGCTCCATCCATAAGGCCAAGCGTATGCGCGGCTTGTACATAAGGAGCTGCCCAAGGTGCGATTTGATCCGCATCTGTATATGAAAGACTGCTACCGGAATCGTTACCGGGATCAACCTTCAGCGCCCTGACGATCAGCACGGCGGCTTCCTGTCTCGTAATTCGAGCCGACGGCTCGAACGTACGCTTGCTTTTCCCCTCAGCGACACCGAGTTGAACAGCAGCTTCAATCCAGCCGTAATACCAGCTTTTCGCAGCAACGTCGCTAAACGTCGGCATATCGGCAGCCACAGGCGCAAGCTTAAGCAAACGGTCGGTCATGGCCACAAATTCGGCGCGTGTCACGTTTTTTTTCGGTTCAAATTTCCGGTTGCCCGTGCCGTTTACGACACCTTCCTTGATAAGTTCTATAATTTCTTTCTTGGCAAAACTGCCGGCAATATCGTCAAACGGCATAGAGGTAGACGCAGCCGCTGCCGGCGCGTTGGTAAAAGCGCCGGACACCATGGCCGTCGCCATCCATACAGCTAAAATTTTGTTACGTATCTTCAAAACAAATGCCTCGCTTTTTTTTCATAGAATAGATTCATAACCCATAACTTCTATCCTATCAAAAAGGGCACGGAAGGTGGACGACCAAATCATGGAACGATGAGCGAAACGATGGATGGGGTGCAATAAGTCGCTAGGTTGGGCTGATTTCACCCTTGGGGATCTTTGTTCTACCGGAGCGGCTGGGGTTATCAGCGGAAAGCCTGCCGTGGCTCACTGTTCCCGATGGCATTGGTGAATTGATCGGAGGGCTGGTGACGTTTATACTCGCCTCCAGCCTCCTTCCTCGCATCATGTTATTGATGAGACTCACACTCTGAAAAGATCTGCTCGCCATTTCGTGATCGCTCTCTTGATCGCGTCAGGCTGCATCCCCGTCTCCGCAGTTTTCGAGCATAGCGCTGGAAACTCCTCATCCGCTGCGAACCGAAGCGCGATGATCTGCTTCATGGTCAGACTTGGATCTATTGGCTTCCCTGTTAGGCGATAGTACCGGAAATTCTCCTCTTGACGAATGATCCGGTCCTGAAGCTTGGTACTGTAAATCCGCAGCAGACCAGTAAGCAGTACGATTGCAATCGCCATGCCCAAGAGCAAGACAGATGCGTAGCTGAATGCCTCTTGAATCGCATAAACGATGGACGCAATCAGCACAATTAACACAATCAGGCTCAACGCAAAATGATACATCGGGTCCACTTTCTTATGATTTTGATAGGTTTGTTGACTCGGTTGACTCATCAATAAATCTCCTCCATTTCAATAGTTAAGACTTTGGCATTTGGCTCAACAATTATCTTGCTAGTAATTTCATTCGAGCAAGGCGTTCAGGTTCCTGCTGCTAGGCATTGGATTCTGAGATAAATCTTCTATTCATTCATCCATGATCTGGTTCGTTACTACCGCTAACTTAGATGGGTTTATCGATCCCAGACAATTAATAAATAATGGTTGCACAATTAATTGTGTATGGTATATACTGATTACATAATACACAGTTAAATGAAGGGAGCACGACCATGCGAAAATATGCGATTGAAGTGAAAGGACTTCGCAAGACGTTCGGCAGCCAAACGGTACTGAATGGACTCGATCTAACGGTCCCAGCTGGTACGATCCATGCGTTGCTCGGGCCTAATGGAGCCGGCAAAACAACACTAATCAACATTCTATCGACCCTGGTTTCACCAGATGAAGGTTCTGTGCGTGTTGCGGGATATGACGTGGAGAAGGAAAAGGACGGCGTCAAACGTTCCATTAGCTTGACCGGACAATTTGCTGCCGTCGACGACATCCTGACAGCCGAGGAGAATCTCCGCATGATCTGTCGGCTCTCGGGTCTATCGAAGGAACAATCCCAAGTTCGAAGCCAGCAGCTGCTCCAGCAGTTTGACCTTACACCATCTGCACACAAACGCGTCAAGACCTTCTCCGGCGGGATGCGACGGCGTCTGGACCTCGCCATTAGTCTCGTAACCAGCCGATCCGTTGTATTCCTCGATGAGCCAACGACAGGTCTCGATACGATCAGTCGACGCGCCTTGTGGGATATCATTCTTGGGCTGCGAGACCAGGGCATCACGATTTTCCTCACGACACAATATTTAGAGGAAGCTGACCAACTAGCCGATACGATTGCCGTTATCAATGACGGGCGCGTTGTTGCATCCGGAACCCCGGCAGAGCTTAAATCCCGCATCGGTGGCGAAGTCATTGAATTGAGCGACTCGAAGGATCAAGTCATTCGTACCATCCCTACGTATGGCAATATTCACGATGTCAGTCGAACACTACAGGAGTTATCGCACACACTGCCGAAGGACACCCAAGTGAGCATTCGCAAACCAAGCATGGATGATGTATTCCTCGCTTTAACGACGAAGCAAGAAATGAAAGGAGCCATCTCATGAACACATCTCAACCTTCTGTCAAATCCGCCTCTCTCTGGGTAACCAACAGCGTCTTCATCGGACGGAGTCTTCGCCACAGTATTCGCAATACGGAGGCATTAATTATGGCCATCATGCTGCCTGTGATGCTCATGCTGCTGTTCACCTTCGTCTTCGGCGGCGCAATAGATACGAGTGGTAATTATGTGAACTACGTTGTACCTGGTATCATCCTCCTCTGTGCAGGCTTCGGATCATCCAGCACGGGGGTCGATGTCTCCAATGATATGACGAATGGTATCATTGAACGCTTCCGTACGATGCCGATTCAAGCGATTAGCGTCATTACCGGCCATGTGGTCGCAAGCCTTGTTCGCAATCTGCTCGCCACAGGTGTCGTGATCGCCGTCGCATTGCTCGTCGGGTTCCGTCCCTCTGCGAACGTATTGGAATGGCTTGGCGCCCTAGGCGTCATCTTCTTGTTCATCCTTACTTTCACATGGTTATTCGCTGCAATCGGCATCGTCGCTGGCAGCCCTTCCGCTGCATCCGGGTATGGATTCATCCTGCTGTTCCTTCCCTATCTCTCCAGCGCCTTCGTTCCAACCGATACGATGCCCTCATGGCTGCAAGGGATTGCCGATCATCAGCCGATTACACCTGTTATTGAGACCATTCGCGGGCTACTCACCGGGACACCGCTGCAGCAGCAAGGTTGGATTGCGATCTGTTGGTGTGTAGGAATTCTCCTCATCGCATTTCTATGGAGCATTCTGGCTTTCCGCAAACGGGCAGGTCGAAGATAGGTTCGTATCTCGTCCATAACAAAAAAAGAACAGCGGTTCGATCTGCATCGAATCGCTGTTCTTTATTCTTATTAAGAATATGAACTATTTAGAATCCGGTTGGATTGACTTTTTGGATACCAAATAATGCTCAATGCTATCCAGAATGCGTTCCAATCCAAACTCGAAATCGTCCCCGACATTGTTGTCCTGCTCATTTTCTCCCGTATATGCACCCGATGCAATGACCGGATAAAGGTCCGGATACTGCTCCGGCTTGACTAACTGTTGCAGTGCTTCGCCATAATTCACACCACTGAACTTCTCTGGCGTGGATCCCGCTTCAATCGCTAGGTCCATATCACGAAGCAGCATGCCGCCTGATCTCGAATAGCTGCTCAAGAGGAGGATGAACGACATTTTCTCAAACTGATTTAACGGCAGATGACGCATCGATCGCAGTGCCCAGTCGATCACCTTAAGATTATAAGGTGCGAGCGGAATACCCATGATGGGAATATCAACGTACCACGGGTGGTCACGAAATACTTGAATACAAGCCCTGACATAGGCCCGTAAATTCTCACGCCAATCCGGCGACTCATCCTCCACATCAGGAATAGGGATATGACACACAGCATCCTGCATCAGATACAACAGGTCATCCTTACTCGATACATAACGATAGAGCGACATGGTCGTAAAACCAAGCGATCCAGCCAGTCGACTCATCGATAAGGCTGCGAGTCCGTCTTTGTCAGCAATGGCAATCGCTGCCTCGACGATTTTCGGGATACTCAATTCGCCTTTAGGTCCTCTTGTAGGCGGTTTATTCAATCCCCAGCTGAGCTTCGCTCCGTTGGGCAGATCTTTTAATACGTCTTTATCCTCGGGTCGATTGTCCTGCATGTACGATAGGCCCCCATTCAAAACCAAAAAAGTGTTTATTATATACACAGTATACCATCATTTGGACGGGATATCGAACGCGATTCCTTTATCCATGTGAGGTCTTACCGCTTCACTGCCGAGATAATCAGGAACATTGGTCGGCGCAATTCATCCCGCATCCCTTCATATTTGTCGAGCAATTCTACCGCAGGCTGCGGTTCACAGAGTTCCGTGATCATGAATCCAGCGCGAATAAGCGAGTTCAGATGTGTGGCAACGGTTCGATGGTATTTTACAACCTCCGTCTCCAAGAAATTCGCATACCGTGGACCTTCGCTCTGGTAATCGTCAACAGGCCAGTGCAGGCGCTCGCCCTCTGAACCAACATACCAATCCTGGGCAGCACGTGCCGTAAAAATCGGATGTTCAAACGATAAAATAAACGTTCCTCCAGGCACGAGACAATGGTGAATTTTTCGGCAGACATCTTCAAGATCCTCAATATAATGAAGCGCAAGAGAGCTGATCACCACTTCGAATTCCCCTTCAGCGAAATCGATATCTTCCATCGCGATCCGGCGATATTCAATAGCAGAATCCTCTGACAGTTCTCTTGCGCGCTCTAACATATTCTCCGAGAGATCCACGCCTACCACGGACCGTGCCCCTTGCTCGCGCGCATAGCGACAATGCCATCCGAAGCCGCAGCCAAGGTCTAACACCCTTTTATCCTGAAGATCGGGGAGCATCACTCGTAATGCAGGCCACTCCCCGGCCTCTTTTAGCCCACCCGTGGAGCGCGGCATCTGACTGTATTTTTCGAAAAACCCTTGTTCATCATATTTATTCTGTTTCATGCCATAGGACTCCTTACTTCTCGTGTTATGTATTCCATGCCATAGATCATGGTCTATTCCTATTTCGATTATACATGGTTCGGAGCGGAAAACGTCGTGATCCAAGTACACGTTGGATTGTGGATGAGATTTGCCAGGTGATCTTGAAGAACTGGCGGCAGTACGTTATGTTGTTTGATGTTTTCGGTCTCTAGTTCAATCCATTGAAACGCAAGATGCTCTTCGTGTGATTGCGGGATGGTATGCGATTGCAATAATGCAGAGCTCACTTCAAAGAGATGGCTGATCTCATGATGCATGGCACCTCGCTCATCGAATCGATGCGTCTCAAGAACACCTAGAAAACGACCGATGTCACATGCCACGCCTAACTCTTCATTAAGTTCTCTTCGCAGTGCATTTTGCGCGCCTTCACCAAGCTCAATACCGCCGCCAGGCAGGAAAGCATGTGCCCCCTTCATCCGTGCAATTAATAGTTTGTTCTCATGAACGATAACTGCTCGAGCAATATGACGAAACTGGATTTCCATACGACCCACCTCCAACTTTTTCCTGATAGATCTAACAAATTTATATCATATCAAATAGACTTGGGAAAATCCTTGCATCCTATCGATGCAGTGATGTCGAACCACGCTAACGAAATGAAAGTACATTGCTTTTGTTAATTTAATATGATATTGTTACTTTATATCAGCTTAGATTTTCACGGTTAGTGCAGTCTTAAATGGGTATTCTAGAAAATGATTTGGGAAACATAACCTGAGGAGGTAATAAGTAATGTCCAAATTAAACATCGGAATTATTCTAGGTAGCACACGTCAAGGTCGATTAAGCCCACAAGTTGGTGAATGGATTAAGAAAATTGCAGATGGACGCGGAGATGCGAATTATGAGATCGTGGATATCGCAGACTTTAAACTGCCACTACTCGGAGAAGTAGATGCAACCGAACAAGCAACAGCTTGGAATGAGAAGCTATTCACGTTAGACGGCTTCGTATTTATCGTTCAGGAATATAACCACAGTATTACAGGCGCACTTAAGAACGCACTCGATTATGCGCGTGAAGCGTGGAACAACAAAGCCGCAGGGATCGTTAGTTACGGTTCTGTAGGCGGTGCTCGTGCAGCTGAGCATTTGCGCGGCATCCTCGGCGAATTGTCTGTCGCAGACGTTCGCGTTCACCCAGCCTTATCCCTGTTCACAGATTTCGAGAGTGGATCTGTCTTCAAACCAGCTGACCTGCATTTAACAAATGTCAATGCCATGCTCGATCAAGTTCTTGCATGGAGCGGCGCATTGAAGACTTTGCGTTAAGATATAGGAAGGCCCATGCCCTTGCACATCAAGGGCATGGGTCTTTTTTGATTTTTTCAATAGAATGAACCGCGATACGCAATACCGCAATCGAAAAGAAATCTCCCCCCGCGCCTTATGTTAGGATAAGGAAAAAGGAGGAGTTATCATGTTATTAGCCAATAAAACGGCCGTCATCTATGGAGGCGGTGGAGCGATTGGTAGCGCGGTTGCCCGTGCTTTTGCCCGCGAAGGAGCAGCTGTATTCCTCGCTGGTCGAACTCTATCCAAATTAGACAGCGTTGCGAGCGATATCGCTGCTGCAGGAGGAACCGTAGAAATCGCACAGGTGGATGCGCTTGATGAGGGGTCCGTCGAGAATCATGCAAATGAAGTAGCTGCGAAGGCAGGCAGCATCGATATCTGCCTGAACGCTGTTGGGATTGATCACATTCAAGGCACGCCTGTTATGGAGTTGTCTCTTGATGACTACGAATACCCAGTTCAAGTCTACACACGGACTCACTTCATCACCTCCAGAGCTGTGGCTCGGCATATGGCGAAGAACGGTACAGGTGTCATACTCATGCTTACAACGCCTGCGGCGCGTATGCCGGGGCCCGGATTTATGGGACACAGCGTCGCTTGTGCAGGAATCGAAGCCATGACCCGTCATTTGGCAGGGGAACTCGGTTCCTACGGGATCCGGGTTAACTGTATACGTCCTCACATGATCCCCGAAGCGGAGGCCATCGGCTCCCATAGTCAAGATGTCTTCCGCCGTGTCGCAGATCGGGCCGGCATCACCACAGCGCAAATGCTGGAGGGGGCAGCAGCAGGTACACTGCTGAAACGTCTCCCGACCTTGTCTGAAGTTGCGAACACCGCAGTCTTCCTTGCTTCCGATCATGCTGCTTCCATGACAGGCACCGTGATAAATCTCAATAGCGGCGTGATGTTGGATTAATATACATAAAAGGACGTAGACACATCATGTGTTCACGTCCTTTTTGCAGTTCATTGATCCTTGATCCTTATCAATTTCCCCCTCGAAGCATCGGAGGAGGTACTGCCTGACAATGGGTTCTTAGGAATGCTTCCTTGTGCCCAGCCGCTTGCTGAACACAGGATAGATTAAGGTAGACGCAAGCGCTACCACCGTCATTAATGCGCCTGCCATATTCAGCGTCATCATCATGTACACGAGATAGAAGATCGGGGTGATTAACACCAATCCCGGTACCGCGAATAACGCTGCAAGCCACTTCCATCTCCCTTCTCTGCACCGAAAAGAAATATTTATCCCGATGAGACTGAACACGAAAGGCCAGAACATGAGATAGCTGCCGCCCGGCAGCATGAATGCCGTCGCCACGCCAAACAGTAACCACAAGAACAAAATACTCGCCCATACATTCTCCGTACGGACATAACGCGAGAACCAGCGATACAAACCGATGGTGATCAATGCCGTTACCGCGAGCAACCCGATCAGATAATACACACTAATATCAGATTTCGTCAGAATATCCATATATCGATCTCTCGATAAATTCGACGGGATGAAACGCCATAGCAAAGGAATGACCCCATAAACTAAGCCCAGACTGCCTATTGGAATCAGGATACCGCCGACCATCCCCCGAAGTGTTAATCGATGTTGTCGGAACCCGTGCCATAAAGTGAATACAAACAGTAAGACACCAAGCGCAATGAATCCAATAGCCCAAGACTGAGGATAGCTGACCATATGCCAGCCGAACACATTAAAATAAACCCGATCCTCTTGCCGCACCTCGCTTAAATCCAGCTGACCGAAGTGACGGGATAAGTTCAACATATATTCGCCATGATGCTGAAGGCTGCTACGATCCAAGTTCTCGGGCGTATCCGTAGGACTATGGTACGCATCCAACCCCATCCCGAAGGCAAAGTTCATGCCAGGCAATCCACCCTGCTTAAATACCGTAAGGTCGGTGTCGTTGGGCATTAGCTTATATACGTTATATATGAGCGAATACGCAATAGGCTGCGGTGCAGCTTTCATGAATTCTTGGATGATCCACCCGTTCTGGTCACTCGTCTCGAACATAAAGACCGGGCCTTTATTTCCCCGTGCCTCAAAATTGAGTACTAAACCGACATCTTGAACCCATGGATGCCCCTGAATGAATGCTTTGGCCCCGAGCAGCCCCATTTCCTCCCCATCCGTCATGAGCAGAATGAGGTCATTCTTTAAAGGTTGCCCTGCTTGAATCGCCCGGACCGTCTCCAGCATCGCCGCAATCCCGGCGCCATCGTCTGCTGCTCCAGGACCCTCAGGTACCGAATCGTAATGCGCAGCAATCATTAATGCCTTGCTGGAATCCGTACCCGGTATGCGCGTAACGATATTCTCAATGTTCCCAGATAAATCCGTAGCGATATCCGAACTCACCGTAGCCTTTTGTATTTCAGGTTGGTAACCCAACTGACGAAGTTCAGAAATCAGATAATCTCGAACCTCCGTATGACTGGCGCTTCCGATCGGATGCGCATTCTTCGCGATTACCTTCAACTTCTCAAGGGCCCGCTCCGCCGAGAATTGATCTGCAGGCGCATCGTTCCCAACCGGCTTCGGCGCCTGAATTTGCAGCATGCCGACAAATATCGAAGCTGCGATCAACACGAAGACACTTATACGCCTGAACCATGTAACCCATCGAATATGGGTCTGCTGTGAAATCACTGGAGAGATTGGTTGATTCGAGTTCACACAACATCCTCCTCATGTAAATAATGGGAAATATTTCAATGATTTTATCATAGCATGAATTCAATATCTATAGCGTGAATTTCAGCGTCAGATCAAGTGAAAAAGAACAGGTTCTGTCGTTCACGTCCTTTTTGTAATTCATTGATCCTAACGAATCCAGACACTCTTATTTGACCTAAAAATAGCGTTTTTCACATGTAACGAATCTCATTAACGCTATTTAACGTATAAGGCGGCAATTTTGCCAAAAACCAGCGTCATAACGCTGGTACGGTTCGTTAGCGTGAAGGAAGCTACATTTTCACAGGAATAAGAACAAAAAAAGACTCAAGCACATCACTGCGCTCAAGCCCCTTTTTTGCCTAACCAATTCAACGGATCTCTACGATTACTTCATTCCTACCCCGCCCAGACTCGCACCTTTCACGAACAATCGCTTGATATGCTCCTCTACCCCAGGGTCTGGAATCAACGGCGGTGCTTGATGCGGCTTTGAACGTGCGTCAATGATGACATTATCGCATCCCCAATGCTTGAACTCATTGAAGCTGTTCACCCCGTAGATATCATGCGATGGATTGCTGCGCGTAAAGGTAACCCAGAGGAAATTATCCAACTCCGCACTCAAATAATCACTGTCATCACAGAAGATGATCATCGGACAAGTCGTCAGTGGGCCTCTGGAACGGATCGCATCACAGAGCTCATTGATTTGCTGTTCTGCTTCCTTGTAACTCGTAAACTGCGGACCAGAAATTGCGACGATCCCCGGCATAACCAAGCTAACCTGCTCGAACCCTGGAAGCCCGCGCAAAAGTTCAGGAACCTCGGTGCACAGCTCTCTCTTCTTCTCACCCGCCGCAGCGAAAATGACCTTACTTCCGGCGTTCAATCCCGTTCCCGAATAGTCGAGCGTATCGATCGTCGTATTCGTCTGGAAATGAATATCCCGGTGCAGATCGATCCGCTCCAGCATATAACCTAAGAAATCCTCGATCTGATGCGTACTGACTTCCCGCTTCTCTTCGGCCGCAATGAATAAGAACTTCGCGAGACTCAGCTGTCCGGTCCCTAATATCCGATTCGCCTGTGTAAGAATCTCAGCCGGCTGCTTCACCTGCTGGTACGGCGTATACCGTTCGCTGCCTATCGCGAACAGCAACGGATGAACACCCGCCGCATCGATAGCATGTACTTCTTTTACCCCTCGAATCTCGTTTTGAATCGCTCCGCCCGTCAATCGATGGATTAACTCGCCGAAGGAAGTATCCTCCTGCGGCGGACGCCCAACGACTGTGAATGGATAAATCGCATTTTCTCGCGCGTACACTTTGTGGACTTTCATCACCGGGAATGGATGGATTAAGCTGTAATACCCCAAGTGATCGCCAAAAGGCCCCTCTGGCTTCGTATCCCCCTGATGTATTTCCCCCGTAATAACGAAATCCGCATCCAGACTAATGCAGTAACCATCGACATACGTGTAACGGAAATGACGTCCAGACAAAAGTCCCGCAAAAGTTAACTCACTCATTCCTTCCGGTAATGGCATAATGGCGGATAGCGTATGTGCCGGCGGGCCACCAATGAACACACTTACCTTGAGCGGTTGCCCCAGCTTATTGGCCTTGTCCTGATGGACTCCAATTCCCCGATGGATCTGGTAATGGATGCCGACTTCCTTGTTCACTTCATAGTCATTGCCTGTCAACTGTACACGATACATCCCCAGATTGGAATTCATAATGCCCGGTTTCTCCGGGTCTTCCGAATAGACCTGCGGCAGCGTCACAAAAGCCCCACCATCGCCTTGCCAATGTTGAATCAGCGGCATATCCGAAATTTGAATCTCTTTAAACCCTGCCAGACCGCTGCTCATTTTTTTGAGCGGTAATGCTTTTCTCGCTGCAAGCCCCGTTCCAATGTATTTGAAAGGATTTTTGAGCGCCTTCACTGGATCATTACGTAGTCCAATGACGTTCTGCGTCGAATCCCATGTATCTCGGAAAATAAACTTGCTGCGCTCCATCGTACCGAACAAATTAGAAACCGCGCGAAATTTTGAACCTTTCACGTTCTCGAACAATAACGCCGGGCCGCCCGCTTCATAGACTTTCATATGTATCGCAGCCATCTCCAGGTGCGGATCAACCTCTTCAGCGATCCGAACCAAATGGCCATGTTTCTCTAGATCAATAACACATTCTTCTAAATTGCGATATCTCATAGGATGACTCCAATCTCTAGAAATATAGAAATAGATAAAACAAGTACAACTTCTATTATGTGAAAAAAGAAACGAAATCACAAGGTGCTGTCATATATTGATGAAAATGACTATCGGAGGTACGACGTTCATGCGCAATTTATTCAGCCAAATCGATCAGGAAATTCAGCGACTCACCATGAACTTGATTCATGAGCAGCACCAAGACGGGAGCTGGCATTTTTGTTTTGAGAATGGCATCCTTATCGATGCCCATCTGATCATTCTCCTTCGAACACTGAATATGCCGAGCGAAGATCTGATTAAGCGACTGCATGAACGCATTCTAGCAGAACAACAGGCTGACGGGGGGTGGAGATGGTATACCGATGAGAAGGGCGGGAACTTATCCGCCTCCGTGGATGCCTATTATGCGCTGCTCTATTCGGGGTATAGCCAAACAAACGATGAGCCTATTGAGCGGGCTAGGCGTTATATTCAATCCAAAGGTGGACTTGAAAAAGTAACGAGCATCCTGACCATAGCTCTTCTCGCCGCGACAGGACAACGCAAATGGCCCGCATCCATTACTTCGATCCCGCTGGAAGTATTGCTATTGCCCGCATCTTTTCCGATCAGTATTTATGATTTCTCTGGGTACTCCAGGGTTCATCTCGTCCCTCTGCTGATTATGGCAGATCGTAAATTTGCTATGAAGACAGCTGCTACACCTGATCTCTCAGACCTTCGTGTCGTATCTACACAGGCGGAGGAATCTTACACAAGAGAATTACAGGATATACTTGCGGGCATCCAGTCCGGACTAGGCCGGCTCATAGGCACCCCTCGCTCCCTGCATGAGGCCGCCACAACCAAGGCCGAGCAATTCATGATACAGCGGATTGAATCCGATGGAACCTTGTATAGCTATGCAAGCTGTACGTTACTCATGATCTTCGCCTTCCTTGCACTCGGCTATGATTCGAAGCATCCTCTGATCACCCATGCCGTTCAAGGCTTGATCGCGATGCAATGCCTCTCGCGTGGAAGAACGACGATCCAGAACTCCCCTTCCACCGTCTGGGATACAGCGCTGCTCACCTACGCCCTGCAACAAGCCGGGATGTCCGATGAACATGAGACGATTCAGCGTGCGACGAAGTACCTTTTAGCTGTGCAACAGTACAAGACAGGCGATTGGCAGATTCATAATCCGAATGCGCTGCCAGGTGGATGGGGATTCTCGGAGACCAATACGATCAATCCCGATGTTGATGACAGTACGGCAGCCTTACGTGCCATTCATAGCCTATCCCATCGCGATCCTACCTACCGTGACGCATGGAATCGCGGCATCCATTGGGTCATTTCCATGCAAAATAATGATGGGGGCTGGCCGGCTTTCGAGAAAAATACCGATAAAGAAATGCTCACCTGGCTCGCCATACCAGGGGCCAAATCCGCAGCCACCGATCCTTCCGAAGCGGACCTTACAGGTCGCACCCTGGAGTATCTCGGGAATTTCGCAGCGCTTGACATCAAGCACGAGTTCATCGGGCGGGGCACTCACTGGCTCATCGAGCATCAAGGACAGGATGGATCATGGTACGGCCATTGGGGGATTTGTTACATTTATGGAACGTGGGCAGCATTAACCGGGTTGACGGCTACGGGCATTTCTCCGGATCATGCTGCGATACAAAAGGGAGCAAATTGGCTGCAACGCATTCAAAATCCGGACGGGGGCTGGGGGGAATCTTGCCAGAGCGACCAGCTCCGGCATTTTGTGCCTTTGGGAGCAAGCACGCCTTCGCAGACCGCTTGGGCACTCGATGCCCTTATGGCGGTTCACGCACAACCAACGCCTGCGATTGATCGAGGGATTCATCGACTAATCACATTGCTTCATGAAGACCATTGGGCAACCACCTATCCGACCGGCGCGGGCTTACCTGACTTTTTTTACGTCCATTACCACAGCTATCGAACGATTTGGCCGCTTCTTACATTAAGTCACTACCGAAGCAAATATAAGAAATGAACCGTTCTCCGCACGAACCGGAAAAATCTATCGTCCTC
Organism: Paenibacillus terrigena DSM 21567; assembly: GCF_000374845.1. GTDB lineage: Bacteria > Bacillota > Bacilli > Paenibacillales > Paenibacillaceae > Paenibacillus_K > Paenibacillus_K terrigena. The sequence continues at coordinate 214,218 of NZ_KB895414.1, forward strand.
GCCTACACTTCCATGATATAGTGTTATAAATAAATTTATAAATTTTACCAATTTTGCAAAGGAGGGATTCAATGGACTACGTACGCGACTACGTCATGTACGCAGCTATTTTTGGCATGTTTAGTTTTAGTTGGTTCGGTTGGGCACAAGAGAGACCGCGGGCGAGCTGGCGCATCTATATTGGCATCGCTTCAGGTATCGCACTACTCGTCTGTCTATTCGGTGTATATTTAAGTGTGACGCACTGGGATGCACCTTCCGCTCTGGACGATAAGACCGCCTTCGGAAATTATTTAATCTCCGTGTATGTAGAGTTTTTCCTTGCTGCCGTCGGAGCCGTCGCACTCATCCGATGGAAGCGTAAAGATTATGTTGCGCCTTGGATCGCTTTTATCGTCGGGATCCATTTCATTGGGCTGAAATCGGTATTCGACGATCCCAGTCTGTACGTCCTAGCTGCCCTGCTGGTTATCGTCTCCATTGTTTCGGTATTCCTAGCTCCCAAGCTAAAGGTAGCAAACAGTGCGATTACGGGGATCGGTTCGGGTACGGTGTTGTTCGCTTTTGCAGTCATAGGATTAATTCGATACTTTTCGGTATAACGCTAACGAAAAAGAGCACCCAGACCATAAGTCTGGGTGTTCGTCGTTCCAACATCAAATCGATATCGTCATCCTTTGTCTGTCGCCATATGATAATCACATAAGGAGGAATGCTGAATGACTGACCTGAACGCTCTATTTCGCCAGCGGATTGGATTACCAGAGGAGGTGGAGATCACATTTGACCTTCTGGATCAGATTCTCGTGAGCGCAGCCAAAACCATCCCTTTTGAAAATTTCTGTATTGTCAAACATAGACCCTATCCGATTTCGAGAGAAAGCTTAATTCGCAAGATACTCATTCATCAAGAAGGTGGGCTCTGTTATGAACTGAATATGCTGCTCAACTTCTTCCTAATCGAGCATGGATTCCACATGACACCTATGCGTGGCATTGTCTTCAATCATGAAACGCAAACCTATCTCCCAATCGGAAGGACGCATGTCACCTTGCTCATGACGCATGAGCACCAATCCTATGTCATCGATACGGGTTTTGGAGGAAATTTACCGCTGACCCCTGTTCCTCTAACCGGTGAAACCGTCACTTCCGGGAATGGGGAATTTCGAATCACACCAGGAGATGGCGAGCACGGGAACTATGTGCTTGAAATGAAAATGAAGCATAAACATACGGATTGGCGAATTGGATATGCCTTCGACACCCAACAACTGATAACCAACCTATCGGAATTGAACACGGTCCAACAGATTATCTCGGAACACCCTGATTCAAGATTTAATCGATATCCATTAATTACAAGACGTACGGATCAGGGCCAAATCACCTTAACCGGTACCTCCTTTACACAATGGGAGGATGGCATCATGACCAAAGAGCCGATAGACCGCATACGGTTCGAAAAGCTGTTAAGTCTGCATTTCGGACTCGTTTACTGAAACGACATCACTACACATGCCTTAACTTCTCTGGATTGGCCACATTATAAATCGCTTCAATTTGCCCTTTACGGAAACCGAACGAATAAATATAACGAAGCCCATCGTCCAACGTCAACTGGATACCCGGCATCCCATTCACGGTCATGTAGGCAAGGTTGAACTTCCCTGTATACCTCTTAAGCAGATTTAGAAGTATTAGCACCACGTGATTGGACCCTGTAACGGGAACCTGAGCCGCATGCACTTTACCGCCACCATCCGAGTAGAAGACCACATTTTCACTCAACAGCTCTAACAATCGATCTTTATTCCCCTGTACGAGAGAGCTAACGAAATCTTTGACCTGCGACTCAGCAACCGAAATCGAAGGCACCTGATCGGGATCATAATGAATGCTACGCTGAGCACGATGGAAAATTTGACGGCAATTGCTACTTGTCTTTCCCACCATCTCTGCAATCTCATCATACGAATAGTGGAAAATCTCACGCAGCAGGAAGATCGCGCGTTCAACGGCATTAAGCTGCTGTAAAAGTAAAAGATAGGCTGTCGATATCGATTCATGCTGCAAATAAATATCAGAAGGGTCCGTATCCTGGTTGCCCTGATCGATTAACGGCTCGGGAAGCCATGGGCCCACATAGAGTTCTCTCTTTTTAGCAGAAGAGCGCAATAAGTCCAGACAGCGATTCGTTACAACTTTGTAGAGGAACGCTCTTACATTCTGAATTTCTTCGGGATTTGGCAATTGATTATACGCAATAAAGGCTTCTTGGACGATATCTTCCGCATCCATCACACTGCCTAGCATTCGATAAGCCAGCGCAAACAGAGGCTTTCGATAGGTTTTATACAATATTTCTGTGGTTATCACCCTGTACCCGCTCCGTTCCCTCGTGTGCGAGAATATGTTGTACCGCTCTCTTGGCACTTGCTGTCGCCGCATCGACCAATAATTCTCCATGGGAAACCCATTCCCCTGCCGCATACAAACCTTTGATTTCAGGTACAGCAGGACCTGGGTCAACTTGACGCTTCATATGTGCAAAATCATAGCATACCGGAATTTTGGGAAGATACTGTTTGTCTATAAGCTCACTCCGCCAGCCTGGCTGTATTAAGTCCAAAGCATGCTCTAAATCGTGCAAATCCTTTTTCGCATCCTTCTCCTTTCCTTGGTACTTCATCAGGGATAAGACTTGCGCATTGTCTTCATTCATCAATGCTGCACGCGAATGATTGCTGAGAAAGACGGGATGATCCAGCCCATATACGAACTGCTGCTTCGGCTTGGGCAGACGGCGCAGCACCACATCCAGACAAGCTCCTGTGACCTCAATCGCTTGCTCTTTCCAGGTATGAATCGCCGTAGCTTCAGCACGAGGCACCAACTGATGCAGAACCGCCGGCGGTGTCGTGACGATCACATGCGTCGCTTCAATTTTCGTCCCATCTTCGCATAAGACATGGCGCACAATCCCTTCACTGTGTTCGATGGAGACGACCTTGCTCTTCGTGATGATCTGCACCCCCAGCTTAGAAGCGACCTGCCGCAATTCTTCAACCATCGATCCCCAGCCGCGATCAAGGTACAACACACCACGGAGAGCACTCTTGAATTGCCGCAATACCGGTCCTGCCGCTTGGAGATCTGGCGCCATCACATAACTCGCCGTACGAAGCAGGGAATAGAAAATATGACGGACCATCGGGTCTTGTATATGTCCCTCAATCCAGTCACGAAGACTGATTTTGTCATAAGCATGCGTATCCAGCTTGCCAAATTTGGCGAGCCAGCCCGCGAACTCCACTTTCCCTCTCCATGAGAGTAGCGGCGTTGTCATTAAAGAACCAATCCCTGTCGGCAGCACCTGAAGCTTATCCTTCCAGATGCCAAACGCATCAATCGAAGGTTGGTTTCCTTGCAGACGTAATCCAAACTCCCGGAACGTCTCATAGGCATCACTTTGATACAAAGCATGCCCGCCTAGGTTAAAATACGTTCCATTCTTCTTGTTCGTCATCCCCCGACCACCTAAACGCTCTTGCTTCTCAATGAGTATCGTTCTCTTCCCTGCTCTTCCAGCATAAATGGCTGCGGTTAACCCCGCTATCCCTCCACCTACAACAGCCACGTCCATTTTTAACATCCGAACCATCCCCTTCCCGTTTTATATCCGTATGACGGGTAAGCGAATCCAGATGTGACAAAACACCCCTTAGAAATTCATTGGATAACTCAAAAAATTCTCCAACGTCTATCTAAGGGGTGCTCTTTTTAGGAATGAATCCGTTTTTTCTTAAACACAAGCATGGCTACACCTAGCAGCATCACACTTAGTCCCGCGAGTTGCATCGGAAGATGACTATCTTCCCCTGTCTTCGGCAGGTATTGACCGGGCGTTCGGTCATCGTCCTTGTGTCCTGTTATGTGGTCGCTATCATCTTCTTCCTTGATAGCTGGAGGCTGTTGATCTTTACCCCCATGGTCCGTCGTTCCTGCATCAGAACCGCCATCTGACGTACCCTCTTGCCCTTCCGTCGATTCATCCGATGTATCCTTACCAGGTTTAGAAGGATCCTCTGGATCTACCGGATCAATAGGTTTTGTTGGATCTGGCGACTCAGGAGGATTTGTCACAGGGTTATCCCCGTCTTTTCCCCCGCTAACATAGCGATCATTCGCAACAACAACTTCGGTTTCTTGCCCTTTCACCACTTGAAATGAGGTATAACGATCTTTGATCGTGTATCCATTCGGTGCTTTAGTCTCTTCGAAGTAGTATGTTCCAGGTCTGAGATCCGAAATTCTCACTTCTCCGTTACGATCCGTTATGAACAGCTTCAGTTCGTTGCCATCTTTATCTTTCACAGGGTTCTTATCTGCATCCAACAGTCTGAACATTGCATCTTGCAATGTTTGATCCAGCCGTCCTGATTCCACCTTCGTTAGCTTCACAGCACCTGGCGTCTTGTTGTTCTCGATACGAATTTTCACTTGGTCTTCGCTCTCGATTTCGAACGGTACAGAATCTGTAAGCGCATCATAATCAGCTAGAGGTGTCACCTCTACGAATTGGTAACGTCCTGCCTTTAGATCATTCATTGTGATTTTGCCGCTTGAATCAGTCATCAGATTGGATTTAACAGGCTGACCATATGCATCCTGTAGTTCGAACGCCACGCCTTCAAGCGGTGCAGCATCAAACCCATCCACCTTCGTCAATTCAACAGAGCCATTATCGATCACATCGTTCGTCATCGTATATTCTTTGATCACTGTCTGATTTGGATCAATCGTGAAGTGGATTGGCGTTAGGTCCCGTTTATATCCCTTCGGTGCCTTAATCTCCGTGAGCTGGTAGTCGCCCACATCCAAATTAGCCAAGATGACTTGCCCTTTATGATCGGACGCCACGGCTTCCATACCAGTAACGACATGCATGCCGCCTGCTTCCTTCTTCTCCAATTTAAAGACGGCACCTTCTAGCTTTCGTGTGGGCTCTTCTTTTGCAACTTTCGTTAAAATAAATGCTTGCTTGATCTTTTTATTTTGAATCACCAACATTTGCGTCGGATCCTTCGCATCAAACTTCACACTTATCCACTGCGTATCAGCGACATACCCTGTTGGGGCAACGATCTCTTTAATCATGTAATCGCCTGACTTGAAATCTTTGAATTGTACTTTCCCATCGCTATCCGTCAAGTCTGAAGTCGCCAGAAGCTTGTCCCCTGCCGCATTATAGAGTTCAAACTTAGCGCCTGCCAGCTTATGATTCGGGTCCGAGAAATCTTCTTTCACGATCGAGATATTCCCTTTCACCGCATGAATTGCTCCGCCACCGGCACCTGAATAATCAGCGACAATTTCCTTGTTCGCAGAATCTCCTATTTCTTGTGCGGTCTTCCCGGCAAACGATACGCTATTCGTTACTTTTTCGAGATGCACCGCATTCATATAGGTCTGATATTCCAGGACATACGCACTTTCGAGCGCTTTATGGAACGTAATCGTAAAGGTGGGATCGCCCGCTGCAGCGTTATCGTGAAATTCTAAGGTATAATCCTTTGGATCAACCTCTCCCACTTTACTGAAATGCTCATTAGCATCTGCTTTCAGCTTGTAAAGTCTAAATGTATCCTTTAGCGGGATTTGATTCGGCGACATCGTATCTTGTAAGACGGCATTTTCTGCAATATAGGACTGACTGCGATTGATATGAATCGTCCAATACGCTTGATCGATATCATTAACCGAAGTCCCCTGTCTCCCCTTTTTATCGATAGATTCGCCACCGTACACAGGAACGATCGTTTTGGATTGTTCAAAAAGCTTTGTGCCCGACCCACCCGTATGGTCAGACAGCGTTGCATGGTTCGAGTATTCACCTTCTACAGGCAAGGATTTTAGGCTTGTTTTATACGTAATTCGGTACGATGAGTCGATCGGACCACGGAACGTTATTTTGAACCCCTCCGAGGTACCATCCTGCGATTTCGTAAATTCAACATCATACTGATCTACTTGTTCCCCAACAACGACTTGACCTTTGGCATCGATCGAGGTCTTATTAATCACGAGTGAATTCTCAACGAAAGTCTGCACACCCTTTAGCTGATCCGTTACGACAGCATTCTGAATCACATGTTGGTTGTAGTTCATATCAATTGTCCAAGAAATCGATTTGTCTTCCGCGTTATAGGAGCCTGTTTTATTTCCGTTATTCTGCATGTTCGATATTGGCGTCACATAAGCCGTCTTACCAATGGACTGAGGTGTACCCGACGTATCCTTCCAGGTCATATCCACTCGGTTCTTATAGGTTTTGACGTTCTGCGTATCATATGCCGTTGAATCGAATTTTGTTGTGTACGTTATGGTATAATGATTCATCACAGGCTTCGTGAACATAATCTGAAACCCTTGCGTGTAATCCGGATCAGGCGTCACGGTGTACGTCTGATCTGATTCAAGCCCCGTAATATGCAGGCTTCCTTCTACATAAGTCAGCCCTTGGCCCGCAAACGTATCCTTAAGAACCACTTGATTCATCGTCTGCGAATCACGATTCACCTGCAGAGTCCACTTGATTTCTTTATCTTTGTAGCTTGTGATCTGTCCCGTTTTCGATAGAATGACTTCTTGAATATCCTTCGAATCATGGCTTTCTTTGCCATCATGCATAATGACAACATTAGATGCTTTTCCGTCCGTATATACACGATCCTTCAGTTTTGTCTGATAACGAATGTAGTAGCCTTCACGAATATCTTGATTGAAGCTTAATTTGAACTGTGAAGCTGACTTATCCTCATACAGCGTATAATTCACCACTTGTTCAAGCGGCGTCGCGCTGCCATCCGGATTAATACGTACTTTATAGACCTCTATAGAGTCCTTTACAAGCTCCTGTGCTGGAGTGTCATACGTATCGATCAGATACGCTTGATCCTTCGGGATCAACTGTTCATTGTAATTGTATTCGATCGCCCAATTCACCGTTTGCTTCGAAGGGTCATAGGCTCCTGCTTTTTTCGTCAGCGATTGGCTAAAGTTCACCGATACCTTGCCCGTACGCTCCATCAGAGGCTTTTGGCCATGATCGTCGTACCCTTCAACCAGCATCGCATGATTGCTGTAAGTCGCCTGATCGGTCTTGCTGATCGTAGTCGAATAGCTTATGCGGTAAGCATGATCTATATTGTCATCAAAAGTAAGCGTGAGCCTTTGCTGCTTCTTACCATCAGCCGTCAATTCTTCCGTTAATTTATGCGAATAATGATGATATACGCTGTTCGTTACGCTAACCGTGCCATCCAAATGGACCTTCAGTGGTTCAACCTTAATGGAGGCTTCATCCAACACCAATCCCTCCGGGATGATATCTTCCATGCGCGGCTCCCGAATGATACGCTCATCCTTGTTCAAGTCGACGATCCAATCGATCTTGCTCGGATTGAATGCCTTATCCGCGATCCCAGACTTGTCCATGGCTGAGCCCTTATTTTTGAAATGCACGGATACATCCTTGACTTCGTCTTTAAACGGAAACAGGATTTTCTGCTCCGTTCCTTCCTCCAATTTCGATGAATCAAATTTTCGCCATACATAAAAATACCCATGTAATTCAAGGTTATTTTCAATGCTATCATTAAACTTCAAAGTTACTTTACCTTCTGGCGTTACTGTATATGTACCTACTCCGCCCGACAAATCGCCTGATAGCGGCTGACTCAGTGTAAACTTGTCCGGCAGATCGAATGTAAAGCTGGAATTCGCTTTGTACCCATGGTTAGCAGGGAGTGCCCAATCCAAATATATCTTCACGCGTTCCCCTGTATCCAATCTCACCTCTGAAACGTCTTGTTCATGTCCCTCTTCACCGACCGTCATCCTGACGCCGGTAATCATATTATGCGTAATCTCATACACGGCCTCCGTTACACTGCTTCCTCTGGTTCCAACTGACTCCTTCGAAAGATCAGCAGCATAAGCCATCGGCATCATGACGTTCAATAATAATGCAATAACAAAAAATATAGATAGTATTTTCTTCGTTTTTCTCGTATTCAACCTTTTCACCTCTTCTGCGACATCTAGATCGAGATTTCGCGGCTTCTAATCTAATAATTTTCCTTTGATGATTAATCGATGTGTCGGATTAACCATCGGTTCACAAGTCACAAGCGTTATTTCTTTTTCGATACCTTCCGGTTCCAGCACCCATACATCATCTGGCTTCACAGTCATTTTTTCGGTGACGACATATTGGTACTGCTTATTTTCCGTCTCAACTTCAATAATGTCGCCATACTCCATTTCTGCGAGTCGGTTGAAATTTCTCCCGTACGTTCGGTTACGGTGACCAGCAATCGCCATATTTCCCACCTCACCCGCCTTACCTGTCTTCTCAATCTGGGCCACAGAGGTTTTCATATTTTTGCTCGTCGCCCCATACAAGATCGGTAGATTTAAATCGATCTTATCAATTTTGAGAATACCTTCTACGTCAGATTTGCTAGATTTCAACGATGCGGCATGTTCCACATCATCTGATGGATTCAAACCCGCAGCAGAATCGCCCGGATCGATATTTAGCAGACTTGTCTGCCATTCCGCCGCCAATCGCTGCTGCTGCTGATCTTCCATCCATTCGGATAGGCCGGGATAACAGAAAATAAATAGGCCAATGACAATGAGGAGGGGAGCCATCACTTTGCTTTTCATTCAACATTCCTCCTTCACTTGATACGAATTTCTTATCCCTCGCTGGTAGATTACCGTACGCAACTTCTGCGCGTTAATCATCCTCAGGCCATGGCAAAATAATCAGTATCTGCTTACTGACTTCATTAGAAATGCCTTATTACGGGCCAGTAAAAATCAAAAAGCCCTATTCATCCATAGGGCGTGAAAAACAATTCAATTAGGACGATACGATGTAAATCTACTTACCACTGCCATGCCAATGACAGATTCTACATACATCACTAAACGAAGTCAAGGCGGCTTTTGTAACCAATTGAGGTAAACACGTCAACCGCGATGGTTCATGCTTTCTTGGTAATTTTTTCTTATTAGACTTCCGGCTTCTGATTGAAGTATTCCGCAATGGCCTGTACTAGAAACAAAAAAAGGCATCTCTGCCGTCTCTCTTTCGTTATCTTGCCGTCTTATTCGCAATAACACCGCAACACAAAATACATGTGCTATACTCGTCAAAACATATCATATGGGATTGGAGTTGCGGATCGATTATGCATGTTGTCATTGAACCTAAAATCCTCTACTTTGGCTCCGCCGTTGTACTTATCAGCACCTTGAACGAAGACGGGACCCCCAATTTGGCTCCGATGTCCTCGGCTTGGTGGCTGAATCAGTCCTGTATGCTGGGGATGAGCAGTAAATCACAGACCGTTCAGAATTTACAACGTGAACGCGAATGCGTGCTGAATCTTCCTTCCACGGACTTTGTTCATGCCATAGACCAGTTAACCTTATTAACGGGCAGAGACCCGGTTCCAGAATCGAAAGCCAAGCGTGGCTATCAGCATGAAGCGGATAAGTTCGGCATCGCGGGCCTAACACCTATGCCGTCACATCATGTTCGCGCACCGCGTGTCCTGGAATGCCCCGTCCAGTTGGAAGCAACGCTGATGAACGTTCACGCCGTCGAGGATCCTAGCTCTTTGGTTGCGCTCGAAGTTCGTATTCAGAAAGTCCACATTGAGGAGCATTTACAGATGGACGGCCACCCCAATTATGTTGACCCTTCAAAATGGAAGCCGATGATTATGAATTTCTGCGAATATTTCGGACTTGATCATCAGCTTTCATCTTCTAGACTCGCTCCAGTATTCGGCCCTACTACTTAGGCAAAGGTGCTGCCGATTCGTCTGTTCTCTGCGTTTTAACAAAAAAATACAAAAATCTGTGCGATAACGTATAATGGATAATGAACTTGATTCATATCATTGATGATTAATTAGGAGGCATATTCATGCGGCAAACAACGCTTATATGGGTACAAAAATTAGGGGAAGACGCATCATTGACCCTATAAACTGCGCAATTCCCCTTGATGTACGAAGGGGCTATTTCTTTGAATTATCTAAAATCGATCGCATGGCTTAGTTTTCTTGCTTTCTTCAGTGTGCTTAACGAGACCGTATTTAACGTATCTCTACCTGATATCGCCGTACAATTTGGCATTTCACCCGCAGCGGCGAACTGGATCAATACGAGCTTCATGCTTACGTTCGCCATCGGTACAGCTGTATATGGGAAGTTATCCGATGTATACGGTATCAAGAAATTGCTTCTGATCGGACTGCTGCTATACGGGACAGGATCGATTGTCGGGGTTGTGTTCCATGTCTACTATCCCGGCGTGCTCGCCGCAAGATTCATTCAAGGCGCAGGAATCTCAGCGGTTCCGGCGTTAATTATGGTCATTGTGGCGCGTTGTATCGAGCCGAATCAACAAGGAAGAGCCTTTGGCCTCATTGGTTCTATGGTGGCCTTCGGCGAAGCCATCGGTCCGGTAATCGGTGGGATGATTACGACTTATTTGCATTGGTCCTACTTGTTCATTCTACCGATATTGACGCTTATAACGCTACCATTTTTTATTCAGACGCTGCCTGACGAATCGATAAGTGAAGGAAAGACGGATGTCCTCGGGGCAATGCTCTTATCTCTTGGGATTCTTACGTTTACTCTCTTTACAACGATGTTTCAATGGTCCTTCCTAGCGATCAGCATATTGTTGTTTATCGGGTTTACTTGGCGGATACGACGTGCAGAGCAGCCTTTTATTGAACCCTCTTTGTTCAGCAGGAAAACGTTTATCGTCGGTGTACTTACTGGCAGCATCCTGTTAGGCACAGTAGCTGGTTATGTAGCGATGGTTCCTTACATGATGAAAGACGTATATCAGATGCCCACTAGTTTAATTGGTGCTGGTATTCTATTTCCGGGGACTGTCAGCGTGATCCTATTCGGCTACCTCGGCGGAATCTGTGTCGATCGACGCGGGAATCTATTCACAATGGCGATTGGCATTGGGATGATCACTGTAAGCTTTCTTAGCGTTGCGCTGGTCGCAGACCGAACACCCTGGCTCATCACCTGTGCCATGATCCTGACATTCGGTGGACTTTCCCTGGTGAAGACCATAATTTCCACCAGTGTCGCAGGGTCGCTGCATTCCGAAGAGTCTGGCTCCGGAATGGGGCTGCTGAACTTCGCCTGCTTCCTGGCCGAAGGCATGGGTGTGGCCATCGTCGGAGGACTACTCACGAAACCTTGGTTAGCTGCTTCCTTCCTCCCAACGGTAAGAGATGCTGCAGCATTTCTGTACAGCAATATGATGCTGCTCTTCAGCACAGCAATCATCATAGGAAGCATCGTATACTTCGCCGTATACGGTCGACTGCCAAGCACGTCAGAACAATCATCGACATCTGAATAAAACCGAACGATAGGCAAAAAAATAGCCTTCATCCCTTACGCTATGGGATGGAGGCTATTTTCACTGCAACTTCAACTGTTCGTTACGATGTTACCGTTTCTTTATAGGGAATGCTCATTTCATGGCTGATCATGTGCTGCGTCAAATCAATAACTCTAGAGGCATACGCCCATTCGTTGTCATACCATGCTAACACTTTCACTTGTCTGCCGCTCGTCATAATCGACATGCCGTCAATAATCGAAGACTTCTCGTTCCCGACGAAATCTGAGGAGACGAGCGGTTCATCGCACAATGCAACATAAGGAGCATATTTCCCTGCCACCGCCTGCTTAAAGACGCTGCGCACTTGCTCAGATGTCACCTCATACCGTGTCTCCACAGTCAAATCGATTAAGGAGACATTCGGTGTCGGGACACGAATGGAGATGCCTTGGATCACAGGAGCAAGATGCGGAATGACATCGCCTAACGCTTTGCCTACCCCTGTTGTAGTCGGAATAATGGACTGCGCGCACGCTCTGGCACGACGCAAATCTTGGTGTGGATTATCCAGATGCTTCTGATCATTCGTATAGGAATGAATCGTCGTCATCCAACCCGTCTGAACTTGAAAAGCATGGTCTAGAATTTGAAGCACGGGCGCTAAGCAATTTGTTGTACAGGATGCGGCGGATACAATCGAGTGTCGATCCAGATCATAGTTGTCCTCGTTGACTCCCATCACAACCGTGATGTCGACACCCTTGCCCGGTGACGACAAGATCACTTTGGAGGCCCCAGCCTCTAAATGCTTCGCAGCTTGTGACCGTTCTGTAAATTTCCCTGTCGCATCAATGACCGTATGGATGCCAAGCTGCTTCCAAGGCAGGAAAGCTGGATTCGCCTCACTTAATACCTCAATCCGTTGCCCTTCAATAATGAGCGCGTTCGGTTCCACCTTAATGTCTCGATCCCATTTCCCATGCACGGTGTCATATTTCAATAAATGAGCAATCGTCGATGCTGGATACAGACAGTTAATTGCACGCAATTGCCACGATTCCTGTGGATGTTCGAATACTCTGCGGACTAGCAAACGTCCGATTCTTCCCATACCGTTAATCCCGATCAACATGAGTTAGACCATCTCCCTGTCATAAATTCCATTCGCACCTAACGGGATTAATGTATCATATTAACTAATGTTACACAATATTTATTTGATTAATTTATATTTATAGTACAACATATACTTCATATTTTAACAAAACCGTCAAGAAACCTGTTATAAACATCTATTAACTACCATTTATTTCTAATTTACTATATATATGACTCATAATAACTATAACATCGCGGAAGCCGTTAAGAGAGGCAGATCTATAAATCGGTGCCGTCCTGATTATTCAGACTGCAACGTCGTTCTATGCTTGGACACCTCACCGACTTACGTCTCAAGGGTGGAGCTCACTTTAGCTGAACGCTCTTCTTCAGCCATGAGGCCAATTCCACCCGATGGGTGTAAACAAGAATCGCAAAATTTCCAAGCCACACGAGCAGAATCACTGCCGAGAACATGTTGAGAAGCAAATAGATGAACACAAGCAACAACCCGCTTACCACCTGCAAGCCGTCCGCCTCCGTGGATGTTGGCTTGTTTTTGTTGATCCAGAAGCTCCCTGCCTTCATAACCGCCAATACCACCGCATATACCAGCGAGACCTCGAAGCCTGTAAGCCCGCTCCAGACCCCAAAGGTTACCGCGATCGCCTTTCCTCCCTTGCCCCGTAGAAACGGTGAGAAGGCATGCCCCGCAATGGGAGCTAGCGCAAGCGGAATGATGAGATAACCCGGGGCATACCCGCTTGAGATCCCCCATATCACAGGCACGTAACCTTTAGCAAAATCCAACAAGATACCAAAAATGCCGACTTTATAGCCTCGAGCCTTCCATAAGTTCATAGCACCGGGGTTGCCATCGCCCACAGCCTTTAAATTTTTGCGACCCGCTAGACCCAGCCAGTACGAGAACATGAGTGATCCCGATAGGAAAGCACAGGCGATCCACAATAATATCATCATCGATTTCGCCTACCCCCCACTTGGACGAGCCTACCTTTCCATCTGACCTCCCCTAGGATAACGACCTGATACATCGAATACACCATGATGACGACGAAAAACAGGGAAGCAATCACATGCAGCACCGGAATCAGCAGCCCGAACACACCAACATATCGAATGAAATAGAAGAACTGAGCCATATATAGGATATAACCTAGGAACAATGGCAAGGCCCAAGACGTGTTCGCAAAAACAAATGCAATATCTGATACAAGGAGGCCAACCACCCAGACCGCGATCGGGATAATCGTCCATGGACTTAATGTCGACGTGCTTAAAATAGCCCCCTTGCTAAAGCCTTCAATCTCGCTTCGGATCCCTTGCGGGTACATCCGGAAGGAGACCATCCCATATCCGATAAAATTGGTGACAGGAATACCTGCTTCCACGAATTTCGATCCGATGAGCAAATCATCCAATACTTCCGATTTAACGCTCTCATGGCCTTTGATCTTCTCATAATCCTCGCGTAAAGCAAGGATACAAGAGCCGTACAGACCTTTCTTGGGATTCCTCTTCTCAAAGACTGACGTAAACGTAAAAATACCCAGCATATTCATGACCAGCGCGAGCTTCTCGTACAGCTTCTCCGTATGATGAAAAGGAACCACTGAGATGACACCCTTCGATCGTTCACGTGCCTTTATCAAGGAGCCCAATGCGTGGGGCGCCATTCGGATATCCGCGTCCAAAAAAGCGAAAATATCGCCGGAAGCATGCAAATAACCATTCCATACTGCCCAGCTCTTCCCTGTCCATCCCTCCGGGAGCGGAGTGCCCGCAATCACCGTGACGCCTGCATAACGTTCAGCGATTTCCCTCGTCCGATCCGTCGAGAAATCATCCACCACGATGATCTCGTAAGGTAGGGTGGTCTGCGACATCAGCGAATCGAGAAGATAAGGCAAGTTACACTCCTCATTTCGAGCAGGAATGATAATCGAGAGCTTACGCGAGCCCCGATAGGGCTCATCATTGGAAGGTACGATATTTTTTCTGAATAGTATGAATCCGCAGAGACATCCGGCAACCATTAGCATTACAATCCACATGTCCGAATTCCCCCTTCTGGCTCTATGTATATGAGGAATTGCGAATAGACATTACATTTCTGATCCCCTATAATATCTAGTATCATTCAACAAAAATACGAACATTAAGGTGCATATCATGACTAAATATTCGCAAATCTTTCTAGGGACAGCTTTTTCTTCCAAATCACCAAAAGAAGTACACATCTTAAAAGATTATCTTTTCTGTATTAATTCGGATGGGATGATCGAACAAATTGTTGCCCCCGAAGACAACGATTATCAACCGTTATTGGATACTTATCAACACCAAACGAATTTCCATCGACTTGCTGAAGGCCAATATTTCTTGCCTGGTTTCATCGACTTGCACGTTCATGCCCCGCAATGGGCTCAATCCGGAACGGCGCTCGATATCCCGCTCTATGATTGGCTTAACACCTATACCTTCCCGTTAGAATCGAAATTCGCAGATTTGGATTTTGCCGAGAACGTCTACCAAGACGTCGTTAGCACACTTCTTGCCAACGGAACGACGACAGCCCTCTACTTTGCAACAGTTCATAAAGAAGCAAGTATTCGACTTGCTGAGATCTGTGCCGAGCAAGGACAACGCGGTCTGGTTGGGAAAGTGGTCATGGATCATCCTGAGAATAACCCTGAATATTATCGTGATAAGGATACGGCATCCGCACTCGCAGATACCGAGGAATTCATTCTTGCGATTCAGGAATTAGCAAGAACAACCAAACAAGGCGTCTACCCTGTCGTAACACCGCGCTTCATTCCTAGCTGTACCGATGAAGGCTTACAAGGACTTGGCGCATTAGCGGCAAAGTATGATACTTATGTGCAATCACACTGCAGCGAGAGCGACTGGGCGCACGGCTATGTGCAGGATCGCCACAATAAGAACGATGCATTTGCATTAAATGATTTTGGACTCCTACGTGAGAAATCTGTCATGGCGCATTGTAACTTCCTGAATGATGAGGACGCCGATCTATTCGCGGAGAAGGGCACGGCGATATGCCATTGTCCGGTCTCGAATAGCTATTTTGCGAATAGCGTGATCCCGATTGCGCATTTGCAAGCCAAAGGCGTTGAGATTGGACTTGGATCTGATATATCAGGCGGATTCTCACCAAGTCTCTTCGATAATGCGAGACAAGCTGTGATCTCTTCGCGCATGCTTGAAGACGGCGTGAATCCAGCTCTTCCTGCAGCTGAACGTGGTGTTCCGAATTCACGTATCACCATTAACGAAGCTTTCTATCTGGCAACAGCCGGAGGCGGTGAGAGTCTCAGCTTACCGATCGGCCGCTTGGAAGCGAACTATGCATGGGATGTACAGATGATCGATACGACATTAGCGACAGCTAAATTGCCGATCTATCAAGCGGATGAGGATTTAAATGATGTGTTCCAGAAGATCATGTATCTGGCACGTCCTGAGAATATTCGTGAGGTGTGGGTACAGGGCGAGAAGGTTCATACGCGGTAAGTGGATGCTTCTAGCATATAATTAACGAAACAATATCATTTGTAACGTTTTCTATGAAAAGGCCCTGAGTGTTCGGGGCTTTTTTCGTTTAGTTATTAATATAGTGAATTAACCAGTAACAACTACCCAAACAAAGAGAAATCAGTCTTCATAACATAACGAGTAATCAAAATAAGGTTTTGGGAGGTGTTCACATGTCCGGTCTTGGTAGATCTTTTACAAGCACAAGTACAATCCTTGTATTGTTCATCTTGTTAGTCATTGTCGCTTGTGCTTGTGTTGGTGGTATTGGTGATATCGGTGGTGTTGGATGCGGTTGTTAGAGCCTAATGTCAATCATACTACGAATCGACTTAACACATTCTTACTCACAATATATCTCTAGATCACACCGTTCACTTTCCAAAATATGGTTTATTTTCACAATCGTCGCTTAAATAAAATAAAAATGCACTCCTTAGAATTCATCGGATTGGACGAGACTCGGATTGCTGAAGTGTTCCAAGCGATAACTAGAAATGGACGGTTCTTAGGGATCGTCCATTTCTAGTTGACTTCGTTGATAGAATACAGAAATCGTTGATGAGGAAAGTAGTTATACCTGTTGAGAGACTATAAAATATAGTACATAAGGCGGTGCTAGTGACATTTCAGGAATCGCTTTCATGACGAATCTAGTAGATGATTCTATACCATAAATGAACGGAGGGTATTACTGTGTCTATATTTGCAGTGGAAGGTAATCAATTTGTTTTTGACGGCAAGCCGGTCAGGCTTATTTCAGGTGCAATCCATTATTTTCGCGTCGTTCCCGAATATTGGCGGGATCGTCTGATGAAACTGAAGGCTTGCGGCTTCAATACGGTAGAAACCTATATACCGTGGAACTTGCATGAGCCAAAGGAAGGACAGTTCAACTTTGAAGGCATCGCCGACATCGTCAAGTTTATCGAGACGGCTGGCGAATTGGGGCTATATGTTATCGTTCGTCCAAGTCCGTATATTTGCGCAGAGTGGGAATTCGGCGGATTGCCGGCATGGCTGCTGGCCGATCCCGGCATGCGGTTGCGCTGTTTCCACCAACCATTCCTCGACAAAATTGACGCCTATTACGACGTCTTGTTGCCGAAGTTTGTTCCGCTGCTCTGTACCAATGGCGGGCCGATCATCGCGATGCAAATCGAGAACGAATACGGCAGTTACGGCAACGACACGCAATATCTAGAATATTTAAAAGAAAGCAAGATCAAGCGCGGTATCGACGTATTGCTGTTCACCTCCGATGGACCGGGAGACTTTATGCTCCAAGGCGGCATGGTGCCGGGAGTCCTCGAGACTGTCAATTTTGGTTCGCGGCCAGAGGAATATTTCCCTAAACTGCGCGAATATCAGCCGGAAGGCCCGATCATGTGCATGGAATATTGGAACGGCTGGTTCGACCATTGGTTCGAGCAGCACCATACTCGCGATGCCGCTGATGTGGCGAAAGTATTCGACGAAATGCTGGCGATGGACGCTTCGGTCAACTTCTATATGTTCCATGGAGGAACGAATTTCGGCTTCTGGAGCGGCGCGAATGACGACGGCACCACGTATATGCCGACAATCACAAGCTACGACTACGATGTACCGATCAGCGAATGCGGCGATTTGACGGACAAGTTCTATGCCGTACGCGAGGTTGTATCCAAATATATCGACCTAGGACCGCTGGAGTTGCCTGAACCGATCAAGAAGAAAGCTTACGGCCAAGTGAACATGTCGCAGCAGGTTTCACTGTTCGAATCACTCGATAAGCTGTCGACGCCGGTGCAAAGAACTTGCCCAGACCCTATGGAGCTGCTCGGACAAAACTACGGGTTTATCCTGTATACAACGCGGATATCCGGGCCGCGCCCAGAGACGAAGCTGAATCTGCAGGATGTGCACGATCGTGCGCAGATCTTTGTCAACGGTGAATTCAAAGGTGTCGTTGAACGCTGGAACAAAGACGCGGAGCCGATCACTTTCAGTATCCCGCCAGAAGGCGTCCAATTAAGCGTGCTTGTTGAAAATATGGGTCGAACCAACTACGGTCCATCCTTGCGAGATGTGAAAGGGATTACGGAAGGAATTCGCTTCGGAGCGCAGTTCCTGTACCATTGGACGATCCATACGCTGCCTATGGAAGATTTGTCGAAGCTGGAATATACGCCTACAATCGCGAAATGCGAAGGCAAGCCGACATTCTACAAAGGGACGTTCCAAGTGGATGAGGCGGCAGATACGTTCCTTGAGCTGAAAGGCTGGAACAAAGGCGTCGCGTACATTAATGGCTTCAACCTTGGTCGATATTGGGAAACAGTAGGTCCGCAAAAAACACTGTATATCCCGGCTCCACTTCTTCGCAAAGGAGAGAACGAGCTCGTGCTGTTCGAGCTGCATGGTGCCGAAGAGCCGGTCGTAATGCTGCGAGACAGCGCTATTCTCGGATAGAAATCCGCAAGAAAAAAGGAGAAGGCGATATCACGCCTTCTCCTTTCCCAATTAGGGGGCCTTTACTCAATAATTTTCTGTGCCAGTATGGCTAGGTCTTTAATGTCTACTTGGCCATCGTTATTCAAATCGGCTTGCTTATATTTCGCCCAATCTGGATCCGCTGTTGTCTTGCCATAAGCTGCTGCGACGATTGCGAGATCCCCGATCGAATATTTGCCATCGCCGTTCAGATCGCCCGGCTTCCCTTGGATCATGCTATCGGTAAAGGCCTTCAGTGCTACTGTCAATGCCGATACCGCTTGCTCGACCTGCTCCTTACTCGCATCGTTTAGATTTGCTACGGCTTTGGCTTGATCGATCGCTGCTCGAAGTATCGCTTTGGAACCTACTGGATACTGTCCAGCGCTCGTGCCTTCCACAGCCGCATCATAGATATGCTGTCCTTCTGTAATTAATGCGAGGAGGGCTCCTTTGTCGACTCCTTCTTGAATGATAGTCTTATACGTCGAACCGGTTAGCGGCATTTCCTTACCTTCACCATCCGCCAACACAAGATTCGAAAGTCCAACCGAGGCTTCACCCATCGATTTGGCAGTAAACCGCAGTTTTAATAGATCACCCTGAACTTGTGCACCCGATGTATTCGCCAAGAGGAGCCGCAGCTTCCCATCAGATGCTTTCTTCTCGACAATTAAGGTCTTCTCTTCTACAGTGCTGACGTCCATCAATTCCAACTGCTTCGCATCATAGTTGAACGTTAGATCTTGAGCATATACGCTCTGCGTTACATTGTTCAGACGATACGATAGATCAAAGGTTTGACCTTTAGCGATTATCGCAGGTCCTATTAGGGATGCCTCAGGTTCAAGCTTGATGCTAGGAACAAGAATGGCATCCGCCCAATCGCCATGGTCTTGCGTTATCCCGTCACCGTTATCTGCAACGACAAGCTTTAGCTCCTTCGCCCCTTTAATTGGCACTTCAATTGCTTTCGCTACGGTGGTCGCCCGCATCAGCCCGCTATCGTAAGCCATCTCGCCGTCCAAGAAGACTTGGAAGACAATCGTGTTCTGATTGGATGCCGTGCCGCTGATCTCCTGATCAACCCCGATAACCGCCTTAAACGTGTCGTAACTTCGTCCCGTCAGATCGTATACAATTTCCGAGTTGGCATGCGTTCCGATCCCTTTGTCATACGTTACCGTTCCCGAAGGACCACGCAGCCGAATCGGATTGCCTTCTACGCTCTGATCCTTCTGCACTGTAAGCCACCCTGACGTAGCACGAACCCACTCCATGTCGCTTAAATATTGATCCGTCACATTGAATTGAATCTCATACGTCTTCGAGAGCAGCCCATCTGAAGAGCTTGCTGTAACAATCGTCTTACCGGATAGATCTGCAGCCGGCGTTACCGTAATCCGTACATCTTTGCTCGTCGCAATAGCTTCAACTGTAGGTACCTTCTGTGTGCCGCGAAGCACGTTGTGCGTGTAGCTTGTTTTCTCCGGATCGAATCCAGTGAGCGCCCGCCCATCTACTTGAATTGAGCTGATCAAATTGACGGTCGAGATCGCTTTGCTCAGTTCCATCAAATTCGAAGTGCCAGCCGGGATCGGACGAAGCGTGTAGCTGTAGCTATATTCCTTGTTCGGTAGCAGAAGGTACGCTGGATGCGGTTTGGCTCCCCAACTGTCGTCACCGCCGACGCCCATTTGCTTATAATTCACGCGCAATGTGATGTCATCACGATGTGTAACTTGATACGGATGCAGCGGTCCATCCAGATCGTCTGGTGTGTAATGCAGCGCATTCGCCTCGATCGTCGGGGAGCCAATGGCCATAATTCCCGCGCCTTCTGGATTGGTTAGCGCTACGAATCGCACATCGGTCTTGTTCCCTGTCTCCGACGGCTCGATGTACGGGAAGAATTGCTCCTCTACCGTACCGCTGTACAGCCCGACATCCGATCCTGTATTGCGGTCCTGATAATTCTCGTAAGGTCCACGGCCATACCATGCCATTTGCTCAAATTCCTGCGGGACTGTCATGAGACTTCCTACTTCAGGAATTTCCGGAAGCGTGCTTGCCCCCGGCTTTAAGCTGTTCGAGACGGTAATGTCGCCATTACCGAAGATCGTATAAGACGTCTTATACGAGGAGACGGTCGTCGTTGGCAGCGTCCCTTCCACATCAATCCTCACGATTTTGTCGCCGATCTTCGTTACACTCACCTTGGTAACATCTCGATTCTTCCCAGCGTTCTTCCAAGTTGCCATCCGGGATGGGCCGCCGTTACCTTTGTCATTGTCAATCGGGGCACGCCAGTAATTCGGTATCGGCCCGTTTTTGATCAACGATTTGCCTTTATAATTGAAGGTCTGAATCGTTCCTGCCGCTTTATCAAAGGTCAATTCGATGTCGTCATTCTGGATCTTCACTTGCGTACCCTGCTCTTCCGTCGTCAGATTCGGCATCTTCGACAGATCAAGTGCGGTCTGCGCTGGCGTATTCACCGGTAATTTGAACTGCTGCTTCGCCACCACATGGCCCTTGGAAGCCCATAACGTATCGTTCTTCAACGTGAAGCTGATATTGAGCCAATACTCGACACCTGGTTGCTCTTTCGGCCACACATAAGGAACTGTAACTTGCTTGGACGTTAGCGCCGGGATATCCAATCCCGTTAGGTCTCCGTGCTGAACGACTTGATGATCTGCTCTTAACTCCCAGGTAGCATCGTATTGATTAACATTGCTAAATAAAAATTCATTCTTAATCTCGACGAGCCCTTTCTTAAGATCTACGTCCTTCACGTTAATGTTCTGGTAGACCTGCTTGACTTCCCATAGCTCAGGCTGTACGGTGCGATCAGCCGAAATCAAGCCATTGGCCATAAAGTTGCCGTCATTCGGATTGTCGCCGAAGTCGCCGCCGTAAGCGAGATATTCATGCGACTCCAGCGGGATGGACTTGGCATCCGATACATTGAAATCCATCCATAACACCGTATTCGAATCTGGTGTGCGGTCAGAATTATTTAACTCTGTCAAAGATAATCCTCGATTGTATACACGAATTTTGTCAAAGCTCATGTTGGAAGTTCGACCTCTCTCCGCATCTTTGCCGATCGTAAGCGGATATGAACTTGCGGCAATACTTCCTGTATAGACTTTAGTTGCGACGATTTGTCCATCAAGATAGAGACTCAAGTTCGAGCCGTCATAAGTACCTGCCACATGATGCCATTGATTCAGCCAATTCGCAGGCAAGTTCGCCGTCGCCGCGGTCCAGACGCCACCTTTGTAGACGAAAAACTCCAATTTGTCCGTACCGTTCATTTTCAGGGCAAATTGTGTGTCGCCTTTGGCGATGATTGGACTATTGGCGATGCTCGCGAGCGGTTTCACCCAAGCCTCGACGGTCAGTGGGCCTGTTAGGTTATACTTGGCATCGTTAGGCAGCGTAACCGAAGCAGAAGCCCGATCTTTCGCCTGTAGGACGCCAGTTACACCATCAGCCTGTTCCACGACACTTCCAGTGTAATCCGCTTGATAAGACTGATTCGCATCCGTCAGATAGAGCTTTTCTGACGGCGTCTTCATGCGCACCGCTTGATCCACCCAATCCCATATGAACCCGCCTTGCAAATTCGGATATTTCTTGATCATATCCCAATATTCTTGAAGATTGCCCGTACTGTTCCCCATTGAATGCGCATATTCGCACATAATATAAGGTCTTGGATCACTACTCTTCGCATACGTTTCAAGCGTCGAAACTACTGGATACATGTGGCTGACCATATCCGTGACCTTCGCGTCATTATAGCCTTCATAATGAATCGGGCGCGTCGGATCTAGACTGCGGATATAATCCGATTCCGTCTTGAAATTCGATCCTTGGCCAGCTTCATTGCCAAGGGACCAGATGAGGACAGACGGGTGGTTCTTATCGCGTTCGACCATGCTGCGGGCCCGATCCTTAATATTCTCGGTCCACTCCGCTTTGTTCGTCGGGACAGATCCGTTGACGCCGTGCGTCTCCAGGTTTACCTCGTCCAAAATATAAATCCCATATTGATTCGCAAGATCATACCAGAATGGATGATTCGGGTAATGCGAGGTACGGACCGCATTAATGTTAAACTGCTTCATCAATTTGATGTCTTGAATCATCAGATCCAGATCAATCGCATGACCCGTATCCGGACTGCTCTCATGCCGATTGGCACCTTTTAGCATAATCGGCTTACCATTGAGCAGCATTTGTTGCTTGCCGCTGTCGCCCACCATCACCTTCACTTCGAATTCCCGGAAGCCAACGCGCGTACCAGCTGTCTCAATGACCTTCCCCGTGTCATCTTTAAGACTAAATACGATGGTATACAAATTCGGTGTCTCGGCTGACCACTTGAGTGGATTCGCGACGAGTTGTGAGCCGCTAGCCTGAACTTCAGCTTGACCGTTCAGATCTGCCTTCATCACGACGGGCTCCGTCAGCACGGGTTGATTGCTCGCGTCATAGAGCATCGCTTCAACGGTATGCTTTTCCTCTGACGCGGTCGCACCATCTTTTTTCACGTTGACCTTCAATTGCAGATCTGCATCTTTATAGTTCGTGTCCAAGTCCGTCACGATTGTGAAATCCCGGATATGAACCGACGGCGTACTGTACAAGAACACATCGCGTTGAATGCCACTAACGCGCAAGAAGTCCTGGTCTTCAAGCCAACTGCCATCTGACCAACGGTAGACTTCTACGGCGAGGGAATTCTCGCCTTCTCTTAAATACGGCGTAATATTGAAATCCTTAGCCGTATAGCTGTCTTCAGCGTATCCAACCTGCTGGCCGTTCACCCACACATAGAATGCGCTTTCAACGCCTTGGAACGAAATAAATGTCTGCCGATCCTTCCAATCTGCCGGAATCGTGAAGGTACGCTTGTAAGAACCGACTGGGTTGTACTGCGTCGGCGCGAAAGGCGGCTGGACATTCGGCGTATTGCCGTTGCCCCAGAACGGGTATGTAACATTGGTATAAATCGGAAAATCATAGCCTTGCATCTGCCATTCCCCGGGCACTTTAATGTTCTTCCAAGCACTCGTATCATATGTATCCTGGTAGAAATCCACTGGGCGTGAGGCTGGGTTATTCGCCAGATTGAATTTCCATTCACCGTTCAACGAACGATAATAAGGCGACGGATATTTGGTCATCGCTGAGATCATATCTGCACCTTTCAATGCGGAATCGACATCCCCAAAGGGAATAAAAGATGCATGTGCTGGCTCGCGGTTCACCTGAAAAACAGTCGGGTTGTTATTCCATTCGGGGTAGCCGTTCGCAGGTGCAGCCCCCGCAGCTAATCCCCAGAATGTATTCGCCACCATGAGCAGCATGAGTAGTAACGACAATCTTTTTTTCATCAACGTTACAAAGCCTCCTTCTCAGATATTTAATGCCGTCCTCCTCTAAATTCTTGCTGCGTGCCTTACAATACCATTATTACGTTGCGCCCGTCGCAATTACATCCAAAATCCTCATATGTTCTAGGGAAATTCTCATCAATTCGTAGGAAAAGAAAAAAGGTAACTCCGTCGAAAGGAAGTTACCTTAACATGCATGTCTTCGTTTGGTTCGTCACTTCTGAGTAATCCATTAAAACTGAAGAGACACCTTTTGATCTTTGCTTATCTCCAAGGACAGATAACCTTCGATCGGTTCAAGGGTCCAGTCTTGCTTCCCATCTTCTTGGACAATTGCCGATTTATCGGATTTCATTCTAAACGTATTGTCGACACAGCAAGAGATCTCCAGCTGACAGACTTGCATGCGATCCCAGACAAGGGATATTTCGAACCCTCCGCGAACACGAACGCCCGATAACGATCCGCTCTGCCAAGCGGAAGGAATCGCAGGCAATAATTCAACATACCCTCTGTGGGATTGAACTAGCATCTCTGCAATGCCCGCCGTATAGCCGAAATTCCCGTCAATTTGAAAAGGAGGATGGGAGCCGAGAAGATTCGGAGATATGCCGCTGCCTCTCCCCCCATAGGCTGTAACGACGTTAAAAATGCGCTCTAGTAACAGAAAAGCACGTTCCCCATCCTTCAAACGAGCCCACAGACAAATTTTCCACCCGAGACTCCAGCCTGACCCGGCATCGCCGCGTCTGTTCAACGTTTTCCGGACGGCATCCAGCAAGACACCGTCAGTCAGTTGATACCCCGGAAAAACTCCGTAAAGGTGGGAAACATGACGATGGTCTTGATATTCATCCTCATAGTCTATGACCCATTCTTGCAGTTGGCCGTATTTGCCGATTTGCATCGGATGCAGACGTGCCTTGGCCGCAGCCATTTGCTTCACCCATTCATCCTCAACACCAAGAATAGCGACCATTTTAAAGCCATTTTCGAATAAATCGTTGATCATCTGAAGATCCATCGTCGCTCCCTGTGTGACAGCTCCCAACTGACCTTCATTCGAATAAAAATGATGCTCCGGCGATGTCGACGGCGATGTAATCAAATATCCGCTTTCATCCTCCACCAGCCAATCCAGACAAAATTGAACCGCGCCTTTCATTAACGGATACACTTCTTCGGCAAGAAATTGTTTATCCTGCGTGTACTCGTAGTGCTCCCATAAGTGGCGGCACAGCCAAACCCCGGACATCGGCCAGAACGCCCACGCCGGATCTCCGTTCCGCTCTGCGCCTACAGGCTGTGCATGTCTCCATAAATCCGAGTTGTGATGCGCCGTCCAGCCCTTTAGTCCAAACCGCTCCTCAACCATTTTTCTGCCGTTTACTGACAGCTCCTGAATCGCCTTAAGCAGCGGACGGTGGCATTCGGACAAATTCGTCACTTCCGCAGGCCAATAATTCATTTCCGTATTAATATTCAGCGTGTAATTGCATCCCCAAGGCGGCCGTACCATATCGTTCCATATCCCTTGCAGGTTGGCCGGCTGCGTCCCTTCCCGGGAAGAGGCAATCAGCAAGTAGCGTCCGAAATGGAATAACAAGGCAACCATTGCCGGGTCGCTAGCACCATATTTTTGGATCCGCTTATCGGTGTCAAGTATTTCGTCCCCCTGGTCAGTTTCACTTAGAGTGAAATCGACTCGATCAAACAGCTCGCGGTAATCGCGTATATGCTCTTGTTTCAATTGATCGTACGGAATTTCCATCGCTTTCGAAAGAATCGACTCATTCCGGCAGGCCAGTATGCCAAAATCAGTGCCGGGCAATTGATCGTAGCCGTTGAAGGACGTCGCAGCCGCAAAGTAAAGAATTACTTTCGTTGAGTCTTGCACGCACAGCTTGCCATTCCGATACACTGCTTGACCGTCTTCGATCGAAGCACCTAATCTCCCCTCGAAATGAATCGCTTTCGTTTTGCCTATTTCTCCATACACAATCGGCTGCAAATCCTCTTCATAATAACCCGGTGCGCAGTATTCGGGACAAATCCCTTGCACGAACAATGCATTGTCATCTTGCAACGTAAATGCTCTGTGCGGACTGTCCAAGGTCACATCAAAGTTAAGCTGCTTGGGAATGGAGCTTGTCAGTCGGATTGCCAACACTTGATGGGGATTGGATATGAAAGCTTCACGCGTATATTCG
This sequence comes from Paenibacillus terrigena DSM 21567, assembly GCF_000374845.1. GTDB lineage: Bacteria > Bacillota > Bacilli > Paenibacillales > Paenibacillaceae > Paenibacillus_K > Paenibacillus_K terrigena. The sequence goes on from NZ_KB895414.1 coordinate 240,458, forward strand.
ACCGGACCGATCGTGTACGTTACCGAAGAGAGCGCGCGTTCAAGATCTAGCGATCGTTTATACCGCCGGCCTTCCTCGCCGTGCATAAAGCGTATGGTCAAGTTCCCAAGAGGCATATACACTTGCGCATAAGGGCCGAACATGTTTTTCGTCTCCTCGTCCGCCTCGCTGTATTGGTGTTCTCGAAGGAGCTGCCTTACTTTCTGCAGCGATTCCCGGTCATCATGAGGCTTATACCGACTTGGGGGACCAGACCACAACGTATCTTCGTTCAGCTGAAAACGATCCTCTCCTACGCCTCCAAAATGCATGGCACCTATTCTCCCGTTGCCAAGCGGCAATGCCTCCGACCAATGCATCGCAGATTTGCTATATGATAAACGTTTCATATCGTTCTCACAACTCCTCATCCAGAATTCATTGCTTTTTGGCAATCATTTTTTTCCTCTAATTATAACAAGGAGCGTGACAACATCACGCTCCTAAGTTCAACTCAATTTATATCCATTATTTCTTAAAAGTCTCGTCATAGGCTTTATTGATTAGTTCCAGAGCTCGATCAGAGCCAAGTTTTTTAACCTGTGAAATAACTTCCGAATCCCAGGTATCAATGCTTTTCTTACCGATAATCACATTAACCGAAGCTTCCTCTACGTAGGTATCAATAGCCGTTTTGAGGTCGGTATATTCTTTTTTCTCATTCGTATCGCTGAATTTTGCATCAAAGACCGGCTTGCCAAAACCTTTGTTTTCTTCCAAAAATTGTACAGATTTTTTCATGGCAGCACCATTTAATTCAAACGTATTAATAGCCGCTTGATTTACAACGGTGAAAAGGTCTTGGTTGTTTAGCCCCGCATTCTTGATCGTACCATTCGGTGTAGCAGGCGTTTGAAAATCCTTTAAAAATTTAACAGTACCATCAGTATTCTTTTGATAAGATTCGCCTTCGATACCAAATTGCATGGCATCGATACCCTGCGGGCTGTACATCCAATTCAGGAAATTAACCAATTCATCTTTGTATTTCGTTTGGTTTGAAATTACTTTGTAACTCCCTAAATAGCCGCTTAAAACACCGGTACCAACTCTTTTATCGTTATACGCAGGTTGAAGCATCGCCGTAAATTCAAAGCCCTGTGGAATTTTGCTTCCCATTTGTTGAACAATCTCGTCGCCAACTTGTGGGTAGTCAAAGGTTACAAAACCTTTGTTGGTAGCTAAAAGTTCATTCCATTCTTCATCGGTAATCGTAGCAAAGTTTGGATTTAATAAGCCTTCAGAATATAATTTATTCAAGTAAACCAACGTATCCTTGTAGGCTTGGCTTTCTGGACCAAATAAATATTTTTGTTGATCTGGTTCAAGATAGAAAGAGGTGCTCGTTCCTCTAAAGTAAGCTTGGTTGCCAATGAGGTGAGGCGTCCCCCATCTTACAAAATAGGGGTAAGAATCCGGGTACAGTTTCTTCAGTTGAACTAAGGTATTGTATAAATCGTCAAACGTTTCGAACTTCGTGGATAGATTGTTTTTTGCAAAAATATCAGTTCTGCCAAGCATAACTTCGTCGGCACGATATGGCACATCATAAATTCTTGGGAAGCCATAATATTTTCCGTTAGGCGAACGAGTCAGATCCATGGCAGGTGGATATTTTTCTAACATCGCTTTGTAATTATCAAGTTTCCCTGCTTCCATATAAGGCGTTAAATCTAAGAATGCTCCTTGTGGACCATAACGGTCCGCATTATCTCTAGATAACGTAATCAAATCCGGTAGTGATCCAGATGCTAACACAGTATTCAGTTTTTGCGTAACGTCAGCACGGGCTACGCTAATGGGTTTGATTTTAATATTTGTGTACTTTTGAATTGTCTTAAAAATTTCTTCGTCGCCAGTGTATGGGGTATTAGACATAAAAAACCAAGAAACTTCAATTGGTTTTTCGCTAATTTTTTGTTCGGCGGCATTGGGGTCTGAAGTCTGTGACGGCTCTGTGTTTTTAGCAGGTTCGCTTGGCTTGCTACACGCTGTAACTAACAACATCATGGTAGCTAAAAATAAGACCAATAATCTTTTCATGATAAATCTCCTTTTTAGTAAATTTTATGAATTACCCTTTAATTGAGCCAACCATAAGACCCTTAACAAAGTACTTTTGTAAAAAAGGATAAATACACATAATAGGAAGGGTAGTAATGACAATGGATGCCATTTTTAAAGATTCCGTTGCCGAGTGATTTAATGCAGTATAAGCGTCTTTTTCGCTTGGATTGAAGGTTGCAGCTACCAGAATACTTCTTAAAATCATCTGCAAAGGATACTTTTCAGTGTCATTTAAGTAAAGCAACGCATTGAAATATCCATTCCAAATGCCAACAGCTGTAAATAAACCGATGGTTGCCATGATTGGCTTGGAAAGTGGCAAAATGATCTTTATTAATATTTGAGGATCAGTAGCCCCATCAATGTAAGCAGATTCACTTAGGCTTTCCGGTATATTCCTAAAGAAGGATCTCATGAGAATAATGTTCCATGCGGACAACGCTCCCGGAAGAACCATAACCCAAATGGTGTCTAATATACCCAGGGACTTATAAGCCAAATAGGTTGGAATCATACCGCCACCAAAAAACATGGTTATAAGGTACACCTTGGAGAGAAATGAACGCATTTGAAACTTATCTTTGGAAAGTGGATATGCTGTTATAGCTGTGAAAAATAAGGTGAAAAACGTTCCAAGCGCAGTATACACAATCGTGTTTTTATATGCCGTAAAAAAAATAGGATGGTTTATCATGGTCTTGAATGCACCTAGGTCAAAACCTTTTGGAAAAAAAGTAACTTTCCCCGCAATGACTTCTGCGGGATCGCTAATAGACACAGACACAACATAAACAAAGGGATAGAGCATAGCTAGTACAACAATAGCCAAAATGACGTACACAACGGAAAGAAAGACCCGATCTCCCAATGGTTCTTTGATTCTATAAGGACTCTTTTTCATGACATCACCATAAACTTTCCTTTAGAAGTTTTCTGGAAAAATAGTTTGCTCCAAATACAAAAACAATGGAAACCAAACTGTTAAACAACCCAATCGCACTTGAAAATCCATAATCTTGGTCGATAATACCTTTACGATAAACATAAGTAGAGATAACATCGGCAACATCATATGTGGCAGGGCTATACATTAACAGAATTTTATCGAATCCAACGCTGATAATACCGCCAATGGATAAAATTAGCAAAGTAATGATGGTTGGGCGGAGGCTGGGCAGGGTGATGTGAAAAATCTGTTTAAACTTAGAACAGCCATCCATCTTAGCCGCTTCATACATTTCTGAGTCAATCCCTGTAATAGCCGCCAAGTAGAGTATGCTGGAATAACCAATCTCCTGCCAAATACCTGAGCCAACATACAAGCTTCTAAAGAAACTGGATTCGTTAAAAAATTGGATCGGCTCAACACCGAAATTGGCTAACAATTCATTTACAATTCCAGTACCACTAAACATGGATTTCATAATGCCCACGATGACAACAATCGAAATAAAATAAGGTAAATACGTAGCGGTTTGAATAAATCTCTTCATTTTGGGATGTATCACTTCGTTAATCAACAAAGCCAGAATAATAGGTGCGGGAAAAGACCAAAGCAAGTTAAAAAGACCTAGAACAAACGTGTTTTTTATAATTCTAAAAAAGTTTGGATCATTAAAAAATCGAACAAAGTTGTCAAATCCAATCCATTCAGAGCCTTTAATTCCTAAAAACAAACTGTAATTTTGAAAAGCAGTTACGATACCGACCATAGGATAATAAGCAAACAAGGCAATCATGATTAACCCTGGAAGCGACATCAGTAAGAGAAAGCGGTTACATTTCCAATCGTAATTTAACTTAGAAATAAATGACTTTTTAGATATTTTTTCGATAGTCGTCGACAAGAGTTCACCTCATCCCCTATTTTTGAATCGTTCGAACTGCTTGAGTCCCACCCATTCGCTGCACTCGATACCCTTGGTTGGAAGAACTCCTTTCGCGTATGAAGGTCGGCAGCCGTACCAGGTCCTATCCCCATTTTTAGTCAATTGCATGCCAAGACACCCCCCTTTCTTAGATGTAAGCGGATTCACGTCATGTCGTGAATATCAATGAATCCATGTCATGATTAATACTTAAATCTTACTCTCCCGCCAATGTGAAGTTAATGACATTAATTTAGATTTCTTGATTTATTTTACGAATTATTCCGTAACAATAAATTATATCATTGCGCTTACTCCGTTAATCCTTTTCCCCAGACCCTTGACGCCAGTTTGCTCTTTATAAAATTGTGAAAGATATGCTCGTCTGATTTCTAATCTGAACGTCTCTTGTGCAGGAATGATTGTCTTCATTCTGGATTCCACATTAAAACAGCGCTTCCAATGTGTCTCTACCGAGTTCGTTATCAGCCTCCTAATTAATCACATTTTATGGGTTTTTGATGTAGAAAAATACTGCACTCAGCAACGATTTCTGCACTCTATCAATGAAATTCATCGCAATGAGTGAAAAAAAAGAAAAAATAAAAGGTCAGCCAGAATTGGCTAACCTTTTAGCGCGATGTCCCAATGAACTTGGGCTTCAATATGCAGCTGATAGAATGCAAAAATGGAGGGCTGATTAGATCAACTCTCCATCCTTGTCGCTGGTTAGAACAGACAGCTCCCGGTATAAAGGAATAACAACGCGAACCGTCGTCCCCACACCCAATTCGCTCTCGATCGTGATACCGAACGATTCTCCGAATTGCAGCTTGATCCGTTCATTCACATTTCGGATTCCATAACCAATACTTTGACCTTCAGATCCAAATATTTTACTCACCGTCTCCTCGCTCATCCCGACGCCGTTATCGATGACTTTCATGACGATGGTTCCTTCTTCCTGATAGGCGATGATCCGGATATGAAGGGGCTCTTCGGACATGGCATGCTCCAAGGCATTTTCAACGAACGGCTGTAAAATCAGCTTCACTGTATCGTATTCCAAGACAGAGAATTGAATGTCATAGCTGACATCCAGCCTGTCGACATGCTTTATCTTTTGAATGCCAATGTACGAGCGGACCTGCTGAATTTCCTCACGAATCGGGATGATCGATCTCCCCTGATTCAAGGTCAGACGATAGAACATGGCCAGCTCTGTGACCATTTGGTGGAGCTTCTCCGTTTCGCCTAAACGCGCGAGTCTGCTAATCGAAGATAATGTATTGTACAAAAAGTGCGGTTTAATTTGAGCCTGAAGTGCATCCAGCTCGGCTTCTTTCTTCTGCAAGTTGCTGATGTAGACCTCCTGAATGAGGTCTTCTATATTCTCAGCCATTTCATTAAATGCTATGGCAATTTGCGCAAACTCATCCGAGCCAGAATATTGGACCCGCTTCGCAAAATTCCCTTCCTGAAAGGCTCGGAGTGAGCGAACAATCCTGGAGATTTGCTTCGAAAACGTATTCGATATAATCGCGCTGATCACCACGAGTACCAAAAAACTTGCTAAACAGACGAGTAGTGTAACATTCTTTACTTTCTGCGCAGCATGTTCCAACTCCTGAAGCGGAACAAGCGCCATAATACGCCATTTTGTTCCGTCGATGGGCTCATGAATCTGCATATAAGCTTCCGCCTCAGATTGCCAATGCTGCGGGAGCGGATTGCTCCTATTCTCGTATACAGTTTCGTTCTGCTCGTTGATCACGGCGAAATACCCTGGGATGCCATCTCTGCTGTCGCTATAATTCAGGTTTCCAAATAAATCATCCATTTTGACGGTAATCCGCATCGTACCAATCGGCTTAATGGTCTGGAAATCCATCATCTTTCTAAGCCAAGAAACATTCCCAAATTTCGAATCCGAACCAACCTGCATCCATATGGAGTCTACAGGCATGTCGTCAAAACTTTTCACCCAATCCAGCTGCTCCATTCGAAGATAATGAATCAGATTATACCGTTTGCCATCCAAGAGTGGGTCTTCACCGGTCTCTGTATTATAAATTTCCGGTAAGCTTTCATTATGCAATAACAAATCAATCACGACGTTATTCGGAGACAAGTTCAATGCCGATTCCAGCTTTGGAATGATCTTATCCTTAACGGTCTGATAACTTTCCAAGGGCTCATACCGTTTGTTGAATGCCCGCTGCAGCGACTGGTCCAGATAAAGCTGATTATCGACCTGCTCTACCGTTTTCATTCTTCTCTCAACATTATCGTTAGCCTGCTTTAACGTGCTTTTCACATTTTGAACCGTCTGCTCTTTTACATATTGTACAGAGGTATTATAAGCGTAATAACCGATCGTAATAACTGGCACGATAACCAGGAGCATATAAGATGCCATTAGTTTATATCTGAAAGTGAACCGTTTCATGGTTGACCACGGCCTTGTTTACGATAATCGACCGGCGGAAGACCGAAGCTTTGCTTGAAATGTCTGCTGAACATCGTCAGATTCTGGTAACCTACCAGGTGCGCCGCTTCAAATATTTTCAATTTCGGGTCCTGAAGTAATTCCCGCGCTTTCTCCATCCGTTTCTTCGTGACAAAATCACTAAACTGTTCATCGGTTACCTCTTTGAACAAATAACCCAAATAGTTGGGTGAAAATCCGAACAGCTTGGCTACATTCCTGAGTTGCAGTGATTCTACCAGATTCGCTTCAACATATCTTTCAATTTCATCAATCAGCTTCCGGTTCGGATTTTTCTTCTTGTTATGCAGATGCTCAGAAACCTCATACAATTGCTTACGAAGCCACGACTTGATGTCGTCAATCGTCTCAAAATCGTACAGTATGTTCAAATTTTTCAGTTCGATGCTTAATAGGTCATATAGACTGACGTTCAGTGATTGCAGGAAAAAATCCGTTTTGGAAACGACATACAACGCAAAATTATAAACTGATAACTTGTCCTTCAGGCGTTGCACCAATTCGAAAAGCTGTTCCAAGCTGTCATGAATGCGTACAAGGTCATAGTTCGCTGTGGCCTCAAACATCTTGTCCATGATCTGCTCCAGGTTAAGCGATGTTTGAACGATCTCGCCCGCCGTTTGCTCCTGCGTGATGACCCGACATTTGCCGATGAACATTTTCGTTGCAAGCGCCTCTCGGGCTTGTAGGTAGGACTCAGGGGCGTCTTGAAGGGAGGCGACCTCTGAGCCCAGTCCAACCGTAATGGTCAAATTGGAATGGTTACAGACATGTTCAACCAAAGACTGCATCGCTTCCGCAGCATTGAGCCTTGCAGCGTTAATGACGATGACAACCTTATCATCACCTGTTTTACAATAAATCCCCAGCTGCCGGTCTTGAAGATAATCACTAATCAACCGAAATCCATGATCGATGGCGAATCTTCGCTGATCATCTGAAAACGCCTTCAACTTCCAGGCCATGTCATCCATTTCGATAATACCAACGCAGCATGGTCCGCCATGCCAATAGATTCCGCTTCTCTCATAAAGTCTGTACAGGGTGCTATAATCGATCGTCCGCCGAAGCCACTGATACATCATTTCATTCTGCAACAGCGGAATCGATGAGTCCAGTTGCTCTTCTTTCTTCATTTGTTCCTGTTCGTACTTCAATTGCTCTCTGACAAGCTGCAGCGTGTTCAGCAGCTCTTGATCATCCACAGGTTTTAGAATGTAAGAACTGGCATTCATCGCAATCGCTCTTTTGGCATATTGGAAATCCTGATGACCACTAATAAAAATGATTTTCAAATGGGGAAGCAAGCTTCTGGCCTGCTCGGCCATCTCCAATCCAGACATAATCGGCATCTGGATATCGGTGATCAGAATATCAACTGGCTGTTCACGCAACAGGTTCAAGGCTGCCCCTCCCCCGTGTACAGCACCAACGATCGCCATGTCAAGCTGCTCCCAAGGGGTAAAACGCTGCAATACTTCCAAATCTAACTGTTCATCATCTACTAGCAATACGTTATATATGGCAATCAGTCCTTATAAAAATGTATAGAGTATACTATAATAGTATACTCTTCCATTCGACAATTCTGTAGGTATTTGTTGCTATTTGTTACTATTTGTTACTATTTGTCGTTTAATTATAATCAGATTATCCTGCCACTTCTTCTGAACATGTTTCAGCATTAACTTCATTACTCCATTCACTATAACCAGCAACGTTTTTAGCCCTTACCTGTACCGTATGACTGGAGCGCGGTGAGAGACCCGTTTGTGAGAAATCACTAGTAATATTGCTAATAACACTGCCATCAAACATCATGTCATATTGCAGCGCTCCCGGTGATTCATCCCATTTCATATTTAGAATGGATTCATTTTCTGCCGCGACTGTCAAATTTTCTGGAACGGGAGGGATTTGAGGAAATTCTCCAGAACCAAACATAAACCAGTTCAGTTTGCACAGATCGTGATTCGCACCATGGAACACAAGATATACCTTTTGAATTCCAGTAACTTTTGTTGTAAGATCACTCTTCACATTGACATACTGGTTGATATCACCTGTATTGGGAATAGGAAATGTACTTATTACATGACCATCAATGCTGTCAAGTCTTACCTCTATCGTACCTCCAGTGAATGAACTTGCTACTCGTGCATTAAACCATGCTGCATCACCAGCACCAAAATCGACCTGATCATATTGCAACCAATCTCCGTCTTTCAGATTAGATATACTTAGATCATATTCACGGTTTGCATCATCACTTGTCCATTCTGTTTTGGCGTTGATTTGCAGTTCCTTATCGGATACAAACTTTTGATCATCATAGCGCTCCGCATCAATCTTTCTATTGATACCGAAGAGGTTTCCCTGATTTTCTGTCGTTGTTAATTCAAAGGAATCTACATCTACATATCCGCCAAGCTTGATGGTTGCATACTTGAAAATACCGAACCTCATTCCGACATAGGTTCCATATTGCATATCGTATCTTCCACCAAGTCTTGTAAAGTGGATGCCGTCTATACTATAGGAAAACTCCATTCGATATTCGTTTCTTGGCGTCTCAGCTCTGAACCATACTTCTTGAATGCTTTTGGGTAAGGTCAGGACTGCATGCTCAATCGAATTATCGTTAATCACGATCGACTGATGACCTTCTTCATATTTCATTCCGATAAAAGTAAATTCTTTTTGCATCAAACATAGACCCGCTACATCACCATTCGCCATATGACTCACATCGAGCTTCACGGTCCCTACACAATCCGGCCCAACGACGCGTTGCGTGAGCGTATTTCTGGCATAGGATAAATTATCGGTCACACTTGATGTATGCAGCCGCATAAATCCTGGTCTTTCTTCAAGACTCCATTTCCTGTTATCCGGATTGTGATTCCATTGCCACTGTAACCCTAATTTATTCGCGCTAAAATCATCCGAAGTTGGGAGTGCCTTAGGTTCAACATGCTCTACATTGGGTATGTTAGGGTTTCTATACGTAACAACGGCTTTTTCACCATCTACCTGTCCCATGTATGGCCAGCCATTCTTCCATGTTACTGGCTGCAGTGTAGGCACTCTTCCAAGTTTCGATCGATCTTGGAAAATGATCGCCCACCATTCTGAAGTACCATCCTCCTGAGGAACATCAACAATTCCCCCTTGATGAATACCATTACCCCAGAAATTCATAAAGCTTGTCATAATATCTTCAACTTCATAAGGTCCATTTGCTAAATCCTTTGTTCGAATGGCAACTTCTTTTTTGGAGCCATGCTTCCAAATCGGCGTCGTTAGAATATAGTAGAAACCATTAATTTTGTATACATGAGCTCCCTCATTATACCCATTGTAACGATGACCGGGAACTGGATAAGCATAAATCATCTTCCCGTTTCTTTTGGCACCAGCTTCTCTTTTAGAGATGATAGATAATTGGCCTGTTACTTCATCTACGATCTCTAACTCACTCAGATAGAGTTCTCCTTGTCCATGCACGACATAGATTTTCCCATCATCGTCAAACAATAATCCTGGATCATAAAGTTCGTCTTCCAGTTTATACAGTGTCCATGGACCTTTTGCGCTATCTGCAATACTTACATATGCAGAATCTCTATTGATATTAAACATAAGATAGAATTTATTGTTATGATATCTTAAACTCGTTGCCCACGGACCTTCATCATAGACATCACCATTGATAAGGTCGTATGGGTCACCTTCCATGCGATCCACAGCATAACTTTCATATGCCCAAGTCACTAAGTCTTTGGAACTCATAATGGGGCATCCTGGGAATAAATGCATACTGGTTGATGACATATAATAGGTGTCGCCAACTCTTATAATATCATTATCCGGATAGTCACCCCACATGATCGGATTTGTATAAGTACCATTCCCATTGTCAGCAATCCATCCATTGGTAGGAATCATTGTAGGAGTTGCAGGATCTGTAACTTCTCTTCTCATCGTTCGTAGTACCTCCATTTTTTAGGAATCACGATATTACGCAATAGGCAGAAATATATCAAAAAATGTAAGAGTATACACCACTAGTATACTCTTACATTCGACAAACCTGTAGTTATTTACCGTTTATTTTATTCAGGTTATCCTGCCATTTCTTCTGCACGAAATCGAGTACTTTAGGGAAACCAAGCTTCTGCATTTCTTCATTCGTCTTGGTCAGGATCGACTCTACTTCCGCGTCATTCTTGGCATAAATCATGGTGGAGAACGCTTGATCAAACATATCCTTCACCGACTGTAGAATAATGCCTTCTTCAGAGTCCCCTTGCGGGTCCGTATTCGCAAAGGCTGTAATATCCATAGACGTCTTCCAACCGAAGTTCACCTGCTGCTGCGTTTGGAAATCCTGCTGCTCTTTAGGAAGAAGACTTTCTCTGGCTACTTTGGCTAGATCGACCCAAGTTGCATTTCCGGCCATCATGTTGTCGGAAATGTGCATCTTGTCCAATTCTGCTTTGTCCATCGTTTTGTATTTGTCATTAGGGATTGGAATTCCGTTCTCGTCCTTCGTATCCCATAGGAATCCCGGAGGTCCAAACCAGAGAACTGACTGCCCCTCGTTGCTTGTCGCCCAATCCAGATAAGCGAAAATTCGTTCAGGATCTTTCGCATTCTTCGTAATGACGATTTTGCCGCCGCCTTCTCTACCGGTATAGTTAGGATAAATTTTGTTCTTGTCCAAACCTTCTTTGTGGATTGGCCAAATAAATTCATATCCACCATCAGGATCTTGTGCGCGGAGCGTAGAGTTCGGAACACGCGCTCTGCCCGATAAGTTCGCACTAATGGAAACAGCTACTTTCCCTTGGCTAAGCTTCTCTATCATTTGATCAGCCTTTTGAGTGAACACGTCCTGTGTCATCAGCTTGTCGCGATACAATCGGCTAGCGAACAGCATAAACTCTTTGAAAGCAGGGTCTTCCGTAATTGGCTTCAACGTGTTGCCTTCCGGATAGAACATTCTGCTCGCAAAATACGGCGTGCCGTTCTCTTTAAACGCGGAATACATCATCTTGATATCGTATGGAGCGCCGACTTCAAGCGGGATTACATTCGGATATTTTTCTTTCACTGCACGCAGATAGCTCTCTAATTCAGTTAACGTCTCCAGCTTCGGCGAGCCCATTTCTTTATAAATTTTGCGGTTGATGCCCCAACCGCCGTTCCCGTTCATATGATCGCCACCAACATACCATTCCGGGAAGACATACAGCTTGCCGTCTTCCGAGCGGTTAATATTAATGATCTGGTCACCAGCAGCCTTCTTCAAGTTCGGATATTTGTCGAGATACGGATCAAGCTCCACCAATTGGCCTTCACTGATTAACCTATCCAGCTCGGGTCCGGGACTAAGCGAAATCACTTCAGGCAGCTCGCCGCTGGCATACATGGCGTTAAATCGTTGTTTGGCGTTGCCGTTCGTTGGAAGATAATTGATGGATACCTTCTTGTTTTCCTGAATCCACTTGGTAGTAACCGTCTCTCCCCAAGGAGCAGGCTGCCATCCGTCATCAAAGTTGTACATCGAAAACTCTAGCGGTTGGTCTTGGCTTGCAGTTTCTCCGACTTTACCATTCTCTGTTGCAGCTTTGCTCTCGTCTTTATCGCTTCCGCAGCCAGATAACAGTGTACTGACTGATAGAACTGTAACCAATAAACAGGTCAGCCATTTTTTCTTGTTCATTGTTTCGATTACCCCTCTCGAACAATCTTTTTATATGTTATCACCTATCGGCGTATAACATCTCCCTATTCTTTCAATGATCCGACAAGTACCCCTTTGACAAAATACTTCTGCACGAATGGATACACCATAACAATTGGAATGGTTGCTACCATCGTAGTTGCCATAACGACCGATTTATGCGTGACACTCTGCGCGTTCTGCAGAAATTCCTGTTTGGTCGCACTGATCACCGTTGAGGATTCAAATGATAAAATCGATTGTATGGTTTGGTTCAGAATAACTTGTAGTGGCAGCAGTTTCTGATTCGAAATATAGATTGAAGCATCAAACCATGAGTTCCAGTGACCAACCGCCGTAAACAGCGATAGCGTCGCGATGACCGGTCCTGATACCGGCAGAACAATTCGGAAAAAAGTATTGATATGATTGCATCCGTCGATTCTGGCCGATTCCTCCAGTCCGTCAGGGAGCCCTAGGAAAAAGGTGCGGAAGATGATCATATTCCAGACGCTGATGAGACCAGGTATTACCATAACCCAGAAGGTGTTCATCAAATGCAAATCCTTGATTAATAGATAACTCGGGATGAGACCTCCGCTGAAATACATCGTAATGACGCACAGAATCATATAGAACTTTTTGCCGATCAACCCACGCCTGGACATGGCGTAAGCAAACATGGCGGTAAACAGAATCGATAGGACGGTTCCCGTAACGGTTCTTGCAACAGTGATCCAGAAAGCATTAACTAATCGAGCATCTTTGAAAACATATTTATAGTTCTCGAGTGTAAATTCTCTCGGCCAAATGGTAACGCCCCCAGCCGCCGTATCATTTCCTGCATTAAAGGAAAGGACCAGAGAATTCCAGAACGGATACAAAGTGACAATGGCTAGCAACAACAAGATTCCGTATACCACAATATCGATTATATTATCTTCGAGTGAGCGTTTCACAAGCTGCCTCCTTTCTTGAAGCCGTTACCATAAGCTAGAGTTCCCCAGTTTTCTAGCGATCCAGTTCGCGATTACAAGCAATCCGACGCTGATCACGCCCTTGAACAAACCAGCCGCCGTCGCATAGGAGAAGCGATAATTCTCGATCCCGACACGATAGACATACGTATCGATCGTCTCCGCCACCGGCCGCAATACGACGTTCTGCCCCTGATTGGTAAGCAGCAATATTTCTTCAAAACCTGCATTTAAGATTTGTCCTACTTGCAAAATGAGGAATATGATAATCACGGGTGCGATGGACGGAATTGTAATGGATACCAATTGCCGCATCCGGCCAGCGCCGTCAATCGAAGCCGCCTCGTACATGTGGGGATCGACTCCCGTAATTGCTGCCAAATACACGATTGCGCCGAAGCCGATATCTTTCCAGATCCCCGACGAGATCAGAATACTCCAGAAGTACTCGGGAATCGACAGCCAATGGACAGGCTCATCGATGATGTTAAGCTTCTGCAGCAGGATGTTCACACTGCCGTTATCAACTGACAATAAGGAGATGACGAATCCCGACACGATGACCCACGAAATAAAATGGGGCAAATAACTGACCGTCTGAACGAACCGCTTAAAGAACGCGTTTTTCACCTCATTCAGCATCAGTGCCAGGAAGATCGGCGCAGGAAACGCAATGAACAGCTTCAGAAGACTGATCACAATCGTGTTCCGCATGATCTGCCAAAATTCCGGAGCGTTAAAAAACATCCTAAAATGTTTGAACCCTACCCAATCGCTTCCAAAAAAGCCTTTCGCCGGACTATAATCCTGAAACGCGGTAAGAACACCCCACATAGGGATATAAGAAAATATAATGATCATGATGATCGCAGGGATGACCATAACTTGCAGGTCCCACTGCTGTATAAGACGTCTATTCAAACGACTCACCTCCTGCTATTCTGTGAAGTTCCGTTGAATCCAAATGTTCTATTTGATTGTGAATATGACGGTAGAGGATAATCCTTTCTCATGGGCCGTCAAGATCACTTCTCCAGGTACCGGACGCGATTGCAGCAGTACCGTCGCGATGCCCGCTTCGGCCTGAACCGGATTCTCGCCAATAATGACAGCGGATCCTTCCACTTCAAAAGTCACTTCATAGTCCGCAGAAGGGACGACAGTCCCGTTGGCATCCAGGATCTCGGCATAAGCAAAGACAAAATCGGATCCGTCTGCGGCAAGCGCTTTGCCGCCCATATCTATCCGGATAGACAGCACTTCAGGCTCAAGTGGGGTACACACGACGAAGGAGGCTTTTTCTACTCCTCCGATTCGTCCAATCGCCTTCAGTTCTCCGGGCTCATAGGCCACGCCTACAAACGTAAACGGCGCTCTAGCTAGATTGCGGCAATTCCCTCCATCATGTCTGTTTACCATCACAATGCCGGTGTCGTCTTTAGACTCCACACTGCCTTCTTTCCACTTATGCTGCTCCTCGTCGGTCAGCCAATAATCGACTTCATAGCCCGTTACGCGTTCACCGTATTCCGTGTCGGGTCCTTGGTCAGGCTTCCGTACACCCACCGATTTTCCGTTAACAAACAGTTCGATTTCATCACAGTTGGAATACACGACAATCTTGGCCGGTGAGACACGTTCCGTCCACTCATTCGCAATGAACACCATCGGTCCGCTATCGATTTGATCGTGAATAACATCCGGTCTTCTCTGACTCTGATAGAAATAATACACGTATTTAGGCAAACGGAAGGTATCTAGCGCTCCGCATTCCGCTACTCGCGGATAGCAGCCTCGGTTATGATCAATGCCAACCCACGAAGCGTCCCCAAGCGACCAGCGATTGCCACGGTTCCGGTTCAGCGACCATTGATAATTCCATGCTTGCAGCAGCAGCTTCTCTTCTCCAGCGCCGCGCGGCATACGGCTCGTACTCTCATGACCGCCAAATTCATAATCCCCGTACTCCCTGTCAAATCCTCCCTTGTCAGGCAGGACATCCTCCAATGGACGGGACAAATTACTATCTTCCCACATCGTGTACGGCACATCATAATTGACGTAGGCAGGGTCTACCCTACCGATTGTATCTCCCGATGTGTTCATTTGATCTCCCGGATATTCTTCATGAGCAATCAGGTGGCATTCGCGGAAAAATTCGTCTGTCGCGCCTTGCCGTCTGTTATAGGTCTCATTCAGACTGACCTCCCACATGATCATGCATGGATGATTCCGATCGCGGCGAATCATATCCCGGATATTCTGCTTGACGATCTCCTGGAATTCTCCAACCTCGCAGTACTGCCAGCCAGGAACCGGCTCAACCGTCATCAGTCCGAGCTCATCACAAGCATCCAGGAAAGCTGTAGCCTGCGGATAATGTCCGAGCCGTACGAAATTGAATCCGCCTTCCTTCAACTTCAACGCATCACGGTACTGAGCGTTGTTCGAAGCCGCATTGCCGATATATGGATATTGCTGATGGCGGTTCGTCCCACGGATGACCAATCTTTCCCCGTTGATCATAAAGCCATTCGACTTGCTGAACGAAATCGTGCGAATTCCGATTGGGGTGCGAAGTTCATCTGCCGTTCGACCGTCACCATCGATAATTTCTGTCAACAACGTGTACAAATAGGGATGATCCGGATGCCAAAGCTGAGGATCTGCGAGCGTAATCATTTGTGTGAATGTGCAATCACCGCCAGCAGTAACGCTTTCGATTAAGCTTTCTGTCGTCCCAACAATTGTGCCTTGCTTGTCCAAGATCGATGCCACGACTTTGACATCCTTGCCATGCTCATACTCATTCAGCACGTGAGTCTGTATTTCAACGGTAGCAGCTGCTTTCGAGACGTTCGAATATTTGACGAAGACCCCGCCTCCCGCCGGTTTCCCCGCATATACCGCATCAGTAACATGGAGCTTGTCCATGATATGGAGCTTCACGTTGCGATACAGTCCGCCGAAGTACGAAAAGTCCAGACTCTCGAGCGGCTTGCCGGGTGGTATTGCACCGTTGTTGCGGTTATCGAGCCGGATGGCTATCACATTCTCTGCCCCGAATTCAACATCCTCGGTGATGTCGATCATAAACGGCAAATAACCGCCTTTATGAACCAGCTTGAATGTTCCGTTAATCCATATATGAGCTTCATGCATGGCCGCCTCGAACTCAATGAAGAGCTTCATTCCTTTGTAAGCCTCGTCTGCAAGAAAACGCTTACGATACCAACAAAGACCTTGATAGTGCAGATCCACATGAAGGGATTCAATTTTAGGTGTATGCGGCAAACAGACGCTTTCCCATCCATTGGCGGGAAATTGCTTCTGCTCAGCCCCCAATTTATCTTCAAGGATAAACATCCAGTCCCTGTTAAAATTTTGTGTGATTCTACTGAGATTCGAACATTGCATTGTGACTAGCCCCTCCCTTATGAATCATATTTTATAGTTTCTCGACATGTATAACTACTTTCCTCATCAACGATTTCTGTATTCTATCAACGAAGTAAAACAAAACAAAAAAAACACGTGCTTCAATGAAATGAACTTTCATTTTAGCTCGTGCCTATTTTTACCCACTGAACACCAAGGCGCTCAATTGGTCCATTATGTCCTCTTCTTGCACAAAGTCATGATTTGCGAGCAATACGAGCAGGATCCGCTCTTCAGGATAACGTCTGATCTTGCACCAATACCCAGGCAGCCAACCTTTATGCTCAGCGTATTTCGGATAGATGTTCCAGCCGTATCCATAATGGTGGCTGTCGCTCACGTGTGCGTGCGGGGTGAACATCTGCCGGATGGATTCGGAGGATACCAGCTTTTCCGTGTACAGGCCTTGGTCCCACTTCAGCAGATCGCAGGCCGTAGAATAGAGATCTCCGGACGCCATGACGGTCCCGAGATCATAATACATCGCCGGAACGATGTCCCCTTCAACCGTACTATAGCCGTCTGATCGATGCTTCACGAATTTCGTGTGTGAATCGCAGCCGGTATCGTTCATCCCAAGCGGCTCGAAAATATGCTGGCGGAGGTACCGCTCATACGACAAACCGGTGACCGCTTCAATGATATAGGCAAGCATCGTATACCCGCAATTCCCGTATTTCCACCCCTCCCCTGGGGCGAAAAAGGGCGGCAAATCCTTGTACAACCCAATAAAACCTGGTTTATCGTAAGACAACTTTTCCAAATGTCCCGTAAATTGAGGTACGTCTTCAATATCACGAATACCGGACGTATGCGTTAGCAGGTGATGCAATGTGATACGTTCGTCCAACTCAGGGTATTCCGGCAAATACGTTCGTAATCTGTCCTGAAGCGAAAGGGAGCCTTGCTCCGCTAACTGCAGTACCGCCAAGGCCGTGAACGCTTTGGTTAGCGAGGCGATCCGGAATTTGGATCCGATCCGGTTCGGAACCTCGTGCTCTCGGTTCGCGAGTCCGAAAGCTTCCTTGTAAAGGATATCTCCTTCTTTCGCTGCGAGTACCGTGCCACTGAAATGATTTTCTTCCGCGAATCGATGCATCAGATCCGAGAACTTATTCTGCAAATGCATGTTGTCCCCTCCCCTACAGTCATTTAGTACTCCAATCTTTTTCCGTGATGACATTCATTTCTTTGCCGTCAGACGTAATCAAGATATTGCCATGCAGTCCCGTAACATATACCTTCACATCATTATTCTCGTAACGCTTGACGATATCCGACGACTGAAGAATATTGCTGCTGATAATGGCGATTTGCGGAGATACCGCTTTAACAAAAGAAGGTGATGATGACGTCTTATTCCCATGATGCGGCACGTGCATCATATCCGCCTTCAAAGCCTGTGCCTTGCTATCGACCAATTGATATTCACGCTCCTTGTAAATATCACCTGTGAACAAGAATGTTTTTTCCTTGTAGGTTAATTTCAAGACCATCGCTTGATTGTTGACCTCAGCAAAACTGAACCGTTTAACTGCACCCGGCAGCGCGCCTTTTGGCGGATTCAGCACTTCAACCGAGACATCCTTGCCGAGATGGAACGTTGCCCCATCCTCCAAATATTCGATTTTGACCTTTTTCTCCTGCAGCGCTTGAACGGCATTGCGGTATGCGTTCGAATCATACGGCAAATTCTCCATCACCATGGTGGAGATCTCCTTGGACTGCAGCACCGCTGCGAACCCGCCGATATGATCGGCATGCGGATGCGTATTTACAGCCACGTCAATTTTCTCAATGCCAAGCTTATCCAAATACTTCACGACTTGTGAACCAACCTGAGGGATCCCCGCGTCGATCAGCATGGTTTTACCGTCCGGCGTCTCAATCAGAATGCTGTCTCCGGTGTCTTCCGCCGATTGCAAATCAAAGTAACGAATCGTCAGTTGATCTTGGTATTTGGCAGCATCGAATATGTCATTCGTTCTCGAAGCCTCCTGTTTAACTTGAACAACAGGCTCGACCTGCACTGGATTAGTAGAATCGGTATGGTTTGTTGAACATCCCGATAGAAGTAATAAAGCAGCCATACCCAGGACAGCAGCATTTTTCACCAGCCGTAGCCATTTATCTAAGCTGAACATCCATTTCACTCCTCTCGGCATTACTTAAAGGTAGAATGGGACATCGCAGAAACGATATATTTCTGCGCAAAAACGAACAGAATTACGATCGGAGCAATGACGATGACACTGCCTGCCATCAGCAAATGCCAGTTCAGCATTTCCGAACCGCCTACCGAATTCTTGAGCATGGCGATCCCTACCGTCAGCACGCGCATATCATTCGTATTCGTCATGATGAGCGGCCAGAAATACGAGTTCCAGCTGCCAATGAACTTCAGAATAATGACCGTCACCACCGTCGGCATCGCCATCGGCACGAGGATGCGGTAGATGATATGAAGCCGATTCGAGCCATCCACCCTTGCCGCCTCCAGCACATCGTTGTTAAGTGACTTAAATGTTTGGCGTAGGAGGAAAATACTATAGGCCGAAACACCGTTCGGAATGATCAATGCTAGAAACGTATTCAACCATCCCAGCTTCGCCATCATCACATACACAGGCACGAACGTGACCTGATCCGGCACGATCAACGCTGCAATGACGAAGAAGAACCATTTATCCCTGCCCCAGAAGTTCCCTTTGGCGAAAGCATATGCGGCCAGCAAACTTATATTCAATTGCAGAAAAACAATACCGACCGTTTGAATCAGCGTATTAAGCGCATATCTCCCGAACGGTGCCGCGCGAAACGCATCTCGATAATTTTCCCACGCCAGCCGCTCCGGCCAGAAGGTCGGGATCGCCGCCTTCAATTCATCCGGGGATTTCAAGGAAGTAATCAGCAGCCAGTACATCGGAAAAAACATCAGCAGTGTTATCAGGATCGCCACCGTATATCTCGTCGTTATGAGTAGTCCTTTAGTCGACATCTGTTGATCTCCTATCCTTCATAATGTACCTTCCGCTTGGACAGCGAAAATTGAACGAACGTAAAGAAAATAATGATAAAGAAGAAAATAATAACAAGTGCAGACGCCTTGCCCGCTTTGAATTGCACGAACGCCATTTCGTAGATCCACATGACCATCACCTTCGTTGATCCTAACGGACCGCCACCCGTCATCACACTCACAGACTGGAAAACCTGCATCGAAGAAATAAAGGAGGTGATGATGAGAAATAGGGTTGTTGGCGAGAGAAGCGGAATCGTAATGTGAATAAGCTGCCTCCATTTACTAGCCCCATCGATGCTGGAAGCCTCGTAATATTCCGTCGGAATGCTGCGTAAGCCGGCAATGAAAATAATCATCACAAACCCGACGCCCTTCCACACCGACACACTCACGACAGACCATAACGCCGTGGACGTATCATTCAGCCAAAAGACCTTGTCGATGCCGAACACCTCGAGCGCCTTATTCAGCACACCGTATTCCGGATTCAGAATCCAGACGAACACCATCGATGCTATGACCATCGAAATGTAATAGGGCATAAATATGAGCAATCGCATGGCACCGAATGCCTTGGATCGATGGTTGAACAGCAAGGCCATCCCCAAACCGATCAACAACGATAGTGCCACATCCAGAACCGTGTATGTGAACGTAATCTTGAGCACGCGATAAAATTGATCGTCTTTTAACAACCGCTCGTAGTTCAGTAAACCAACGAATTTTTTAATCGGCTTGATTAAATCCCAATTGGTCAGACTGATATAAAATGATGATATGAGCGGGAAATATGTAAAAATCGCCAACAGCAGCAATGCCGGCAAAGCTAGAGAAAAATCCTTCCACTTCTCGAGCGTACTAAAGCTTAGCAATCTTTTCTTCGGCGTGAGTTGTCCACTCATTCTCATCCCTCCATCCCATGAAGTGTAGTTCGTTCAAACATCAGTCATATAAGCACAGGAGAGGAGAGACCCATGTCTCTCCTCCTGCCGAATGAACCGTCGATAATAGCGATAACGCAGCAGGTAGGATTACTTCGTTGCGTATTCCGCCAATACATCATTCATCTGTTTGGCCGCTTCCTTGAAGGACGCTTCGACATCCGCGTTCTCAAGAACGACCTTGCCTAATGCTTGCACATAGAACTCGCTGACTTCGTCGTATGCCGGGTGCTGATCACGAGGCATCACGTTGTCGAAGTTATCGAACACAGCTTTATATTGCGGATATTTCGAGAAGTATTGTTTGCCTTCCTCGGATTCGATCGCCGACTTGCGAGTTGGCAGGTAACCGGTAAACTCCGCCCACTTGATATTGTTCTCGGGTGCCGTCATAAACTGTACGAATTTCCATGCTGCTTCTTTTTCTTTCTCCGATGCCATATCCATCACGGCAATACCGGCCCCGCCAATTTGCGAGATACGCTTCTTATCACCTGGCAAGAAGGACACACCAACTTCGAATTTTGCTTTTTCCATATACCATTTGATCAACGCGGATGTGTGCTCCACCATGCCGATTTTACCGTCGAAGAACATCTGCCGCATTGTATCGGAAGCGCCTTTGCCGTAGCCGATATGCATGTAGCCTTTGTCTTTCCACTCTTTGAACTTATTCATGAACTTCATGCTGTCCGGCTGATCGATGGCAGACATGTTATCCTGAGTCAATACCGATCCACCGCCATTCATAATCCACGGGTCATAATACCACGAGGACCAGCCCGGTACGGAAAATGCAAAGCGCGTTGTCTTATTGCCTTCTTTCTTTGTCAGCTTCTGAGCGAACGCCTCAATTTCGTCCCATGATTGCGGAGGGGTAACACCTTCTTTGTCAAACATCGTTTTGTTGTATACGAATACCGACGTACTGACGATAAGCGGCAAGCCGTATTGCTTGTCTTGATAGTTATAAGCCTTCAGCATCCCTGTGGAAAAGTCAGCCGTATCCATCTTATCGCGAGCGATGTAAGGCGATAAATCCGCCAACATGCCGCTTTCGGAGAAGTTCGGAACTTTCGCCACTTCAACGTTCGTCACGGCTGGAACTTGCTTAGCAGCAACGGCAGCCATCAGCTTCTGCTGCAGCTCGTCATAATCGCCTTGGAATACCGGTTCAACCGTAATGTACGGGTATTTCTTATTAAACTCCTTGATCATGTAGTCAAGTCCCGCCGTTTGATCTTCATCATGACTATGCCAATATTGAATCTTAATCGGTGTCGTATCCTCTTGAGCCGGTGCGGGCGGAACCGTCGTTGCTTCCTCCTTCGCCTGGCTCTTGGAACAACCAACGGCTGATGTGACAGTCATCATCAACAGAGTTACGAGCAACAACCACTGCTTCATTTTCACGGGTAAATCTCCTCTCAGAAATGGGGTTTATGTATGAGTAACGTCGAATTGACGTTCATCATTGATATAGGAATAAAAGGAAAACAGCAAAAAGAGACAACGAACAAAAAGCCCTGAGCAATAATCTTTCTAACACCGAAGCGCAAAGAAGAAGATTATCGGCCCGTAGGGTTTTCTCATTGTCTCTGCCCTTATATCCCGATCGAATCATGTGGATTCACTATTCAATTCCATATTTCTACTATAACAACCATTTGTTAACTCTATCACAATCATTTGTAAATTCTACATTAATTCGTTGTAGAGGTACACCTAATGTTAGGTTAGAACAGATCAAACATAATTGTAAATCTGTTCCAATTACGAATATAATATTACTATATTATAGAAGATGTCAATTATTAATTACAAAAAGGAGAATGCTGCAAATAACTCGTATTAAATAGGAAGCAACGCATAGGGAATTCTCCTAGTCTTATGAAGATAAGAGCTGCTTCAACACACCCGGAAAATCCGTTATGATGCCGGATACGCCTTTATCGATCGCTTGCTGCATCGCATCCTTGGTGTTGATCGTCCACGGATATACCTGCAGGCCGTGGCTTGTAGCACGGAGAATATCTTCTTGGTCAATCAGCTTGCCATACGGGTGCAGGGCGTAGACCGGTACCCCTATGAGATTAGCTAATTCATGATGATCCACGGCGTTCATGGTATAGAGCAATCCGATTTTCACTTCAGGTTCGATATGCTTCAATCGACGAAGCGACTTATGGTCAAAGGAAGAAACGACAACTTGAGCCAGCCGATTGCTGTCCCGCAGTAATTGCAGCAGCCTCTCTTCGATTTGCCCTTCGTACGTTTCTTTGATTTCTACATTGATCATAATGTCTTGTGGTACGAGGTCAAATACCTCTTTAAGGAGAGGAATCCGTTCTCCTGCATACTTTTCATGAAACCATCGTCCAGCATCGAACTGTTTCAACTCGGTAACGGTCATCTCGCGTATAGCGCCGGAGCCGTCGGTTGTACGGTCGATTGTACGGTCGTGGCAGACGATCAGTTCGCCATCTTTGGACAGGTGAATATCAAGCTCGATCGCATCGCAGCCTTGCCGAAGGGCAAGTTCAAATGCCGCCATCGTGTTCTCAGGCGCTTCGCCTGCAGATCCCCGATGTGCGATAATCAAGGGGGTACGGGTATTCATGGAACTTGGTGATTTCATTAGCTATCATCCTCCTGGTTAAAATTCTATGTGATAAAAACCCCCTTCGGGAAAAGGCACGCTTAAATAAAGCAATGCCTCTCCAAAGGGGGTTCTCTTCATCTCTGTCCGCTTTGAGAGTAACATGATATGAAATATGTAATTACCACAAGTCGCTTCTACCGCACGATACGGCGAGTGCACCCGCCTCCAGCGCATCCATGATTTCCTGATGCGTTCCGATCAGACCGCCTGCGATGATCGGTAATGGTGTAAGATCCGTCATCCGCCGAATTATCTTAGGCAATAACCCAGGCATAACCTCCACGGCATCCGGCTGGCATTGCTCGACTGCCTTAATACCTTTGGTTACCGCATTATGATCGATCAGAAAGGTTCGTAGAATGGCCATCAGTTTCATTTCCTTAGCGAACCGGATCAAGTGGATCCGCGTCGAGATAATGCCAGTAGGCTTAATGTGCTGCGCCACGTAAGCGACGCCGCTGCGGTCCGCCGCAATACCCTCGATAAATTCCATGTGCAGAAAAACATGTTTGCCCGCATCTTTAATCCGGTCGACCATCGGTTTAACATTCATAATCGAACCGACCATCAAAAAAATGATGTTAACCTGGCTGTTTAAGGCAAGCTCCAGATCTGACTCATTCTGAATTGCAGCAATCGTTTGATGTTCTACCAAATCAACAATGGGATACATGCTGCCACCTCTGTTCTTCCATTCGTTTATCTATTGTAGCACGATACAATGCATATTTGACCTGATTTACAATTTTTATATATTTAGCACACATTGCCTTGTCTCTCCATCTTCAGCACTTCGCGTAAATATTTGCCTGTCAACGACCCTTCCGTCCTTGCGACTTCTTCCGGCGTACCGAACGCAACGACCGTACCACCCTTGCTGCCGCCTTCCGGCCCCATGTCGATCATATAATCAGCCACCTTAATAAGGTCCAGATGATGTTCAATGACAATGACTGAATGACCTGCATCTACGAGCTGCTCCAGACAATCAATCAGCTTCTGGATATCACTCAAATGCAGCCCGGTCGTCGGCTCATCAAGAATGTATAGGTTATGCGATCCCCTTTTAACCTTGCTTAGTTCTGTGGCTAGCTTAATCCGCTGTGCTTCCCCACCGGATAATGTGGTCGACGATTGGCCGATACGCAAATAGCCAAGGCCAAGCTGATTCAGAATGTTGAGTTTGTGCGCAATGTAAGATTGATCGGAGAAAAACTCAACGGCTTCCTTGATGCTCATCTCCAACACCTGTGCGATATTCATCTCCCGGATACGGACTTCCAAAACGTCTTCATTGAATCTCGCTCCTTGACATACGGGGCAGACGGATTCAATATCCGGCATGAATTGGAGCTGCGTCGTCACGCTTCCCTCGCCTTGGCAATTTTCACACCGCCCGCCATTTTTCTGATTGAAGCTGAAATCGTTCTTGGTCAGAGGCTTGCCCGCCGCGGTTGCCGCAGAAGCGTAAAGCTCGCGAATTTTATCGAAAAATCCAACGTATGTCGCAGGATTAGAGCGCGAGCTTCTGCCGATCGGAGACTGGTCAATGTTAATGATTCCCGTCAAATGCTCGTGCCCGAGCAGTTCGTCATGTTGGCCAGGCATAATACGCGCATCATGGAAATTTGCATACAGCTGCTTGCAGATGACTTCATTGATGAGCGTGCTCTTGCCTGAGCCTGAGACGCCGGTAATGCATACCAAGACACCCAGTGGTATATCCAGATTCACGTTACGTAAGTTGTTCGCTCTCGCTCCTCGCAGAGACAGCATCGGGCCAGCCGGCAGCCGACGCTTGGTAGGAACTTCGATTTTTCGGGTACCTGCCAAGAACGAACCCGTAATGGAATCAGAATGCGAGCGCAACTGCTCTGCAGTTCCTTCCGCAATAATGCGTCCACCCTGCGAACCCGGCTCCGGTCCAATCTCGATAATATAATCGGCGCTGTTGATCGTTTCCATATCATGTTCGACCACAATAATCGTATTACCGATATCTCGCAGCTTCTTCAAAGTATCGATAATGCGAACACTGTCTCTCGCATGTAGGCCGATGCTTGGCTCGTCGAGCACATACAACATCCCCATAAGTCCCGAACTGATTTGGGTGGAAAGTCGGATTCGCTGCGCTTCGCCGCCCGAGATTGTATCCGAACGACGACCCAAACTTAAATAATCTAACCCGATATCCAGCAGCAGCTTTAACCTTGATTGAATCTCGGCAATGATCTGTTGACCGACATTCGAACGTTCGGGTGCAAATACAATCGTATTCATAAAATCATACAGTTCGATGAGCGAACATGTAGAGAGCTGATGCAGGTCAGCACCGCCGACTTTTACAGAAAAACGCTGCGGCCTCAGCTTCTTACCATCACAATCGGGGCATGTATTCTCGACCATGACTCGCTTGTAGAATTCATCCTCGCCGGATGATTGCGTATTACGCTTCAAATAGAGCTTATACCACCAGTTAATGACATGCACAAATCCTCCAAACCCCATCATTTTACCGACGTGGCGTAACTGTGATTTGGAAGCATCTTCGCCCGGAAGAAACGGGAATTTCTCGCCTTTTGTACCGTACATCAAGAGTTGTTTCACCGATTCAGGCAAATCTTTGTACGGTGTATCAAGACTGAATCCGTAATGAACTGCCAAGCTGCGCACGATCGTCCAATGATAGGTGCTGGTGCTTGAGCCTAACAGCTTCGGATCGAAGGCACCCTTATTTATACTTTTATCCGCATTTTTTATTAGGAATTTGGCCTCGGCACGCATGAACGTCCCAATTCCGCCGCAAGTCCGACATGCGCTGTTAGGATCATTGAATGAGAAATAACTCGATTGCAGCTCGCCCATCGTAAGATGATGCTCAGGACAAGCAAACCCCCGATAAAATCGATCGATATCCACATGCTGTCCTTCCGGTTGGCTCTCAATTTCAAAGCGGATAAAGCCTTCTCCCACTAGTTTCAAGCTGTTCTCGATGGTCTTGGTTAGCACTTTGAACGTATCCGGCTGCACAATGACTTTGTCGACGACAACCTCAATCCGGTAATCCGCTTCCACATCAAGCTCTATGGCATCGCCAAGGTTGTGGCTTCTTCCGTCAATGCGTACGGTCCGAAATCCTTTCGCGCGGATTTCATCAAACACAGTCTCATAATTCTCGCCATATATCTTATATACAGGTGCAAGCACCTCAAGTACCGTCCCCGATGGAAGCAGGCGGAGATGATCGATCATTTGCCCTGCCGATCGGATCGGTACGATGCACTCACAGAACGGACAACACGCTTCTCCAACCGATGAAAATAGAAGCCGCATAAAATCATAGATATCGGTCATCGTACCCACCGTTGATCTCGGATTTACAATTCCTTTTTTCTGTTCAATCGCAATGACCGGCGATAGACCAAAAACAAAATCGACGTCCGGCTTCTTTAATTGATTCATTCGGCTTTTAGCAAATGTCGAGAGCGATTCGAGAAACCTGCGCTGTCCTTCTCCATAGATCACTTCGAATGCAAGAGACGATTTACCCGAGCCACTGACACCGGTAATTACCGTCAATTTATCCCGTGGAATATCGACGTCAATGTTTTTCAGATTGTTTTGTCTTGCTCCCCGTACTTCAATGAACTGTCTCACCAGGCTTCACCCATCTCCCATTCAAGCTCGTCATTTTCATACAAATACGCAGGCTCCAATAACATGATTCGGCTTTTGGGCGTCGCCTTCGTCTCTGAATCCATCTTGGCAAGCATTCCTAGCTCTGCCAGCCAATCGCACGCTGTAACCACACTCCCTGCATCTAATTCAATGACCATTCTAAATTTCATGACGATATCCGTCGCCGTACGAATGTCCGCCTCTTCTTTCAAATAGTCTAAAATCGGTTGAAACAGCAGATTTGCTCTCTCATTCAAGTAATGATTGATAAAATCGACACCCTCCCGCACTTTTGCCTCCGATACTTGACCGCACACCATCTCTGTATAGATGGCATGAAAAAAATCAGGGTTATAGGTCAGTGCCTGCTGAACCGATTCCCGCATGGGAATGTCTCTGTGGAGAAGCACTTCGATTTGCGAAAGAATGTCGACCATCTTGATCATCCAGAATGCACTATAGGGAGCGTCATTTTTCACATACAACCACTTCTCCGCTTTGGCAAGCAAACTAAGCGTATGACATCCAATCCGCAGTAATTGAAGTCGCCTGTCGCGTTCGCCAACATAGCGAATCTGTTCAAAGTATTCCGAAATTGAATCATCTTTCGTAAATAACAACGTACTGTTGGCAAGCATCGACTGATGAAACGAACCGCTTATCGAACGTTCTACCCAGCGTTTGAATTCATTACGAGTTTGGATGCTTGTATTGATAGGTACCTCATTCTCCACAAAACATACATAGCCCGCCGCCAGCTTCTGATCGTGTACAATCAGTTTGAGATCAATGTCCGATTTCTCCCATACCTGATCATAAGACAGACTTCCGAACAGAACAGCTGCGATTACCTGGTCATCCTTTTGAATCTTATCGACAAACCGACGCAGCGCCTCCCGAAATTGAGCTGTCATCTCATCCTTATCTTTCAACGGCTTCATGGGTCCCCTCCGTTTTCATTCACGCCTTCTCCCCGTAATCTTTCACCCGATATGTTACTTCATCTTAAAATCTTCTGATAATTCACTCCATACATCGTAACGATTTCCATCCGGATCCGTAATAATAAAATTTTTACCTTGATGGCCCCTATCTTCAATTTCTCCTACACAAACATTCTTAGCCGTTAATTGTTGATAGAGTTCCAATAACGCTTTCTCCCCATTAACTTCAAACGTAAAGGGAAACATCAATCCATCACGGATTGTTTGAAAATTGGCCGTTATTCCTTTCTGACTTTGAATCAGTATAAAGCTCTGATTTGCTAGATTAATAATTGCGTGATTGTTTCCATCGTCTAAATAAGTCATCTCCGCCCCTAGATTTGAACAAAACCACTCGGAGGATTCCTTTGGGTCTGTTACTGGAAGATAGTTGGTTCCAACTCTTAATAGTTTACTGGTCATATCGCAGTCTCCTCTGGGTAAAATTTAATTGCGTCCATTTCTCATAACGTAGCAGCAGGAAAACAGTGTTAGGTGATGCCGATTTGAGAAACCCGCAAATCATTCTTGCTTCTTTACTGGACAATATATTATTAATTCGTTCGCTTCATCATCATGGCTTGCCATCGTTCTTTCATCGTACCTTTCAAAATAGTGCTCCACTTCATCATATGTATATCCATTTTCTTTCAACCAATTTGAAGTATAATCATATGCTGTTTCAGTCTTACTGATCGGTCCTTTATAATAGGTCTTTGAATATGTCCGAGGCAATATATGAATGTGCACCATACCATGAGGTACATTTGCTATAGGACTAACTTCATAACAACAATAAAAATCTACCATGCTTTTATTTCCTTTATAATTAGGGGGACTGATGCCAAAAGTTACACTTGGATTAACAATGTTCTTTATTTCGTCTTGCCTATTCGTTAACTCTTTAAATGCATAATTAATACTCTGACCTAAATTCGAAAAGTATTCTGTAGCCCTAATCCCTGCATACGATGTAATTTTAGGGATATCTACAATTTCCACCTTCACTGAAATCACCTCTATTCCTTTATGATGCTGAAATATATAACTCAAGTATTGAATCTTCGGCCATTGGGTTAAATCGTTCATCATATCTTTCAAAACTCAAACCACTCAATTGACAATTATCTGAGATCTGATTCCAAGTGTTCATCAAAGTAAATATTGGTCCTTTATGAATGAACACATTATATGGTCTTTCAGGTATAATTATTGAAGACATACCTTCAGGAATATCATGAATTAATTCGACTTGTACACCAGCAATATATAATCCATTATCAATGACTCCATATCCAATTTTTGTATTCGTAATATGACTTATTTCAGCCATTCTGTCATAAAGTTGATCCCATAAATGCTTTGCTCCATTGGGTCCTAATTTATCCTGAAAACCAACTATAATAATTTCAGGAACATCTACTTGTTTGAAATCTATATTCTTATTCATTTTCCGCCTCCAGAATTTATTAATGATTTTTCTCCGTAATACAACGACGTCAATTAACCCACTGTTCTGACCAATATGCTTTCATAAAATCAAGAAGCGTCTCAAGCACCTCAATTCCCTTCTCTTCAGCTTCTTTCGCAATACGCAGCAGCTCAGCCGAACGATCGGCCGCCGTTGGATCGTCTGGCTGCCCACCTTGCGGGAAGGGGAACATCTCTCGCATCTCGACCAAAGCTTCCGCCGTGTGCTCATAATGCGCTGCTGCTTGGGAGGCCAATCGGCGAACCGTTCGCTCCACAACGTTCTCGCCATCCCAACGGTTCGCGAGCTCGCGTAGAAATTGTACGGCAAACTCACGCGCGTCACTGACAACGGCAATATTATAAGCGTTGCCGAAAGGGTCGGCACCGCGCCGCTCCATACACGCGATCCACGCATCGTAACCCGCTAGACCAATCGCATATTGGCCTTGGAAAATATGCTGCCACTCTCGGCCTCTCGTATGGTCGACGATCATATCCAGTGCCATGCGAAGAATTTCGTATTTGGAATGCGGAAGGCTCTCGCTGATCGTTGTCACCCATAGCATGTTCCGCTTCTCCACAAAATCGGTATAGGTGATCGTGCCTTCCTTGGAGACATCCTTCGCATGAAATAGTTGTCTCTCATCATCATATCCGTATATCAATCCAAACTCGGGCATGAATAAATCAAATGTAATCGCTGGGTATCCCTTATCGATGGACTGCTGAATAAGCGCTAGTACCTTCTCTACCTTCTCCGGTGTGTAAGGCTTCATCGTATCGGACAAATTGCTGATAAATCCCAGATTGCATAGGTTGCGTCTAACTAAAAAGCCGCCAGGGAACATGGTTGGTCCTGCGACATCAATATGATCCGGATCTATATTGATTCGGAAGGCATGCCCTGTAATGCCCATCACATCCACCAATGAGTAGTGATGTTTGTCTGTATAAGCGATCGCGCCGTGAATCGCCATCGCGGCGGTCGTCCATGTTCTCGTCCAATCCTTGTTCTGCATCTCGCTCATTGCGAACCTCCATAATATCGATAGATTTGAGGAAGGCTGGGGATGTCTTATATATGAGGCGCACGTAAAATATGAACTCGTTTCTGTCCTGTCTCGGCGCGTTGCTGCACATAATTGCGAATGCTGACGCGTATCCGTTCCTTTTGGACCTTGGCGCGGGATCGAGAGAGCAGGTTGTAGACATTGGCCGTCGTCATGCCGAATAAAGAAGCGATTTCGCTGGGAGACAGCTCGCTAAAAAAATGCGCTTCAAAGATCTGCCGCTCCCGCAAGCCGAGACCATGCATCAACATGCGAAGATTCTCTATCAGCTCATGGCAAAGCAGCCCCTTCATCGGATCACTGCTTCGCTTGGCCTCCTCCGCTGCGGAACGGGATAGCCGGAACAAAATCTGGTCGATATCTCCCCAGTCTATCGCCTGGTTGTCGCTGCCGAAGTCAACCGCTGCGCCGGCCCCGGCCGATCCAATCGTTGTAAAAGGCTGCTCTTTACCGAACGGTCCACCGCGCCTGAGCTTCATAAATGCCTGGTTGCGAATGATGCGCTGCAGCCAGGGCAGGAACCGGTTCGAGTCCACCAATGTGCCTAAGTGTAGAAATGCCCGGATTAACGCATCCTGCACAATATCTTCAGCTAGATGCGAATCCCGCGTGATCTTGTTCGCCCATCCATAGGCCTGTGCGCGGTGCGCTCTGACAAGCTCACTGAAAGCCTCTTGATCCCCCCTGCGCGCTCGTTCAACCAGTGCTTGATCCGCCACTTTTTGATGCTCCTGCAGCAACACTGGCAGTCGGTCTTCTGCGATCAGTTCATGGCCCATATCATTCCCTCCTTCCCCCTCTACATCACTTGATGCCAATCACTGCGAAAATCTATCATCTGTATCCTTAAATTTCTAATATTTTTGATCATACCATTATTTTCCTTTCGAAAATAGAATACTTTATACGATTTGCTACAACAAAAAACGCAACCTGAAGTGAGTTGCGTTGCATTGCTGCTACTTAAATAACAGCGGATAAAACGTCCGATTCTATATGCTTTTCCCGTGATAAATTTGCTTGACGTGCCTCCCGATACACGAGCAATCCGATGAACAAAGACACCACGCCAATAATGATGAGCAGTGCCCCGATCTCAAGGCCATAGGTGGTTAACCCTCCACTACGAAGTGCCATGCCGCGTAGGAGTCGATTCAGCCAGTTCATGGGCAGCGGCCATGCCGTAATTTGAAAAAATAACGGAAATGCAAGCGGAGTCAGCTGTATTCCGGTCGCAAGAAACGACGGATATAATACAAAGCTCGTTCGCAGACTCACCTTGGATGAATCTTGGGCAGAATAACCAATCAACATCCCCATGAGCGACAAGGCAAATGTATAAATGAGCAATGGGATCACAAAAAGGTAGGGCTCAGCTTCAAACCGCATATTTCCTACTTGCTTGAGCAATCCATAGCATAGAAGCAGTGAGATCGCGCTAAGAACAGCGTAAGGTATGCTGCGAGCCCATAACTGTGCAGGCGATGGCCCATTTACAAACAGCCTTCCCTCCTGTCTTAGACGCGGGGCAATCGATCCCGCCGCGGTCGTGGTTATCATTAACACGACGATGTTAACAAATCCTAGCACCATGAAGCCGACATAGCTCGTGGTCGGATTAAACAGCATCCGTTGTTGAAGGGACAATGGAGATATAAGCCCTTTCGACGCATCAGCAGACATCCCGCTCTGTGCCAACCTGGTCATGGAGAGGGTCATATTTTCCGTGGTAATGATCTCCTGAATTGCCGTTCGGATCCCGGTTAATCCTGAAGGCATCGTGTTATCCATGAGCATGCCAATGTTCGAGGATAACCCCTGCACTCGTCGCATCTCTAATCCGCTTGGTAGCATGATGACCGCGACAGCTTGCTCATTGGCTAACAAGTCCTCGGGAGCCATCCGGCTCGCGAATACATTCGTGACTTGCATATATTGGGACGCATTCAGTTTCGTAATCAGTTCCCGTGAATACGCACTATGGTCCTCGTCAATCACAACCACCGGAGATTTGTTAATTTGGTTATGAGAGAACATCAATCCAAAAAACAAAGCCGCAACCAGCGGGCCGATAAAGATACCCTTCAGAAATTTGCTGCCCTTCACATACTTCCACTCGTCAATCAGCGAGTTCATCAAGGTTCACCTCCGCTGTCATACCCGGAAGCAGGTCAGGACTTGCATCGACAGAAATTCGGACAAGGAACATACTTAAATCGGCTTGCCCCCTCTCCCGCGTCATACGCAGGTTGGCGAATTGCGGAGCAGCTGCGACGGAAGCGACAACGCCATGGACTTGATTCGGATGGTCCAGATATGGAAAATGCACTTGAACCCCTTGGTCGACCGCTAACTTCTGAATCTCACCTTCTTGCACGTATAGATCGGTGTAATAAGCTGGTTTCTGTATGATCGCGACAGGCATCCCGGGTTGGATCGGATCCCCCTCCTTGACAACAACTTTGCTCATCCGACCCGACTCCGGCGCGAGCACATCCACTTCAGTTCCTTCAGCGCTCTTTACTTTATAGAGCAGTTCTCCTTTTTGAACGGATTCGCCTATTCCTTTGGTCGCCTGAATGATCGTCCCTGGACCTTTATCATACACAACGGCCTTCTGCTCTGCCTCAAGGATGCCTTGCTTGCGATTCTCTGCTTGACTCACTGCATCTTTCCCTTTCGCAGCTAACAGTGATCCTCCTGCAATAAGAATGACCGCTAGACCTATATACACACCGAACTTGAGCTTCATTGTGCTACCTCGCTTTCTCTCCGAGCATGGATTTTCCGAACGGCATTCTCTGCTGCCTCCATAATGACTTCTCCCAATGTAGGGTGAGGATGAATCGTCATCGCTAGATCTTCGACCGTTGCCCCCATCTCGATCGCTAAGGCAAGCTCCGATACGAGGGATGATGCCTCAACACCTACAAGTTGTGCCCCCCGTACAATTCCTGACGAAGCATCTGCGATGATCTTGACGAACCCTTCCGTTGCTTGCAGCGCCAATGCTCTACCGTTAATCCCGAAGGCAGATTTGCCGATGACAAAAGGAACGGCGCGTTCCTTCGCTTCTGCCTCCCCCAAGCCAACACTAGCCAATTCCGGTTCCGAGAATACGACAAGCGGAATGGCTTTGTAATCCACGACAGAAGGCTCGCCAGCGATCGCTTCAGCGGCCACCTTCGCT
Organism: Paenibacillus terrigena DSM 21567; assembly: GCF_000374845.1. Classification (GTDB taxonomy): domain Bacteria; phylum Bacillota; class Bacilli; order Paenibacillales; family Paenibacillaceae; genus Paenibacillus_K; species Paenibacillus_K terrigena. The sequence goes on from NZ_KB895414.1 coordinate 274,103, forward strand.
TCGTAGGATGCTTTATGGGCTAGTGCCGCCCCTGCCGTGATATCCCCTATCGCAAAAATATGCGGAATCGCTGTCCTGCACTGTTCATCCGTTTCAATCAGACCTCTATTCGTGACAGGCAAGCCGATACGATCAAGACCTAATCTCCCATCCGTATTCGGTTTCCGACCGACCGTTACTAACGCATAATCCGCGCGAATCGTATGCCGCTCTTGATTGGTGACATAGTGTAGGGTAATCGCGTCTTCCTCCTGCTCCGCCGCTACCGCCGCAGCTTCGGTGATAATCGTGATGCCATCTGCTTTCAATTGCTTCATGACAGGCGCCGTCAGTTCCGTCTCAAACCCTGGGAGCACGCGCGCTCCGCCCTCTAGAATCGTCACTTTGGTACCAAATTTGGCATACATTTGTCCTAGCTCTATTCCGATATATCCACCGCCGACAATGATCAAGCTGTTCGGAATCTGTGACAGCGACAGTGCTTCTGTCGAGGATAGGATACGCCCGCCGAACGGCAGGGCTTGCAGCTCAATCGGACGAGAACCTGTTGCCAGAATGGCATGCTTAAACGATATCTGTTGTACTGTTCCCGCTGACTCTACTTGAGCGGTATGTGCATCCAGTAAGTTTGCTTCCCCCTGCATAATCGCGATCCCTGCAGTCTGCAGCAAGTACTTCACCCCGCCGGACTGCTTATTTACAATCATTTGTTTGAAAGCTTGCGCCTCTTCGAAGGATGTGGATGAAATCGTATTCTTCCACTGTTGTAATTGTTGATGCCGATGCGATTCAGCAATTAATGCTTTGGACGGAATACAGCCCACATGCGTGCAGACCCCGCCAATCTGTTCTCGTTCCACAACTGCTGTCTTCATGCCAAGTTGAGCGGACCGCAGCGCCGCAACATATCCTCCCGGCCCTGATCCAATAACCAATGTGTCTACTGATACAAGCTGACTCATACTCCATTCCTCCTAAACCCGTCTTTAAAATATGATGATCATAATATATTATAATCATCATATTTTGGAATCGTCAACATCCCCCGCCAATTGACATGCTTTAATATGATAAATATAATATTTTAAAGCGCAATACGAATGATTGGAGTGATTGCTGTGCCTTATCCGGAAGGCCATAAGATCAAAGTACGAGGCAAAATCATTGAAAGTGCTGCTCAAGCCTTTCGTACGCACGGGATACGCGACATTAGTGTTCCAGCTATTATGAAAGGCGCTGGCCTTACGCATGGCGGGTTCTATTCCCATTTTGAGAATAAAGAGCAACTGGTCGCTGAAGCCTGCCGATATGCAATCAGCGACACGATTGCCCTGCTGCAAGAAGCCGCCAATGAACGGACGAATGGGCCCAAGATCCATGCGGTCATTCAGTACTATTTGAGCCAACAGCACCGTGATCGAACGGAGATTGGATGCATTATCCCTGCCCTTTCCAGTGAAATCTCTCGAGCTTCGGAAGAAGTTCGGCACACCTTCACCCAAGAGGTAGAACGCATGATTGATTTTCTCTCCAGTGTAGCGGAAGTCGATAAATCTACAGCCAGTGCTCTGCTCAGCTCGATGGTCGGAACGCTGTTACTCGCCCGATCGGTTAGTGATGCCATGCTGAGTGACAGTCTCCTCACCGCGGGTAGACAGCATGCTAAAGAGCTCGTTAAGACTTGAAGTATCCTTGGATATCGATCAAATACCCAAATGTGGCTTTATTAATTCTATTGTGGTAAGAAAAAACTCCAACAAGTTGTTGGAGTTTGATCGAGTCAGAGCAGCTTCCATTGCGCCAGCGAAGTCGTCTGCCTGGCTCACCAAAGTATACGTATCCGAAAAGCAGACGCCTCAATGTTGCCTGACAATCCTGCACCTTCATAACCTTCAACACTTCTCTGAAATCCCGGTCCGCGCTGCGGCTTCTGCCACAGATCGTGATCCCCTTCTCAAGCACATCCCGTGTATTAATAGGAACACGTTCCTCACTAACTCCCATCGCGATCAAGTGACCGCCTGTCGTTTCTTGCAAATTTATTTTACTAGAAGTATAATAGCAAGTCTGAGTGACCGAAATTCACAATTAGTTCTGTAGTTCTAGAACCTGTTCGTAATCGCCTCTTTGCAGAAAGGAGGAATCCGTATGATCGTAGATCGAAGAACAAGGATTATAGAGGCAGCAACACAGTCATTTTCATTATATGGTTATAAGGGCAGCACAATGGATCAGATTGCGAGACTTGCTCATGTGGGCAAGGGGACGATTTATCGTTTTTTCCCAACGAAAGAAGAGCTGCTGGAAGCCATTATGGATAGATTCATTCAAGACATACTGGAGGTTGCACAGTCATCCGTTCAGGCAGGGAGAACCTTCACAGAGAACTTGCACCGTACTCTGCACAATGTGTTGGAATTCCGATCCAAGCATGAGATGATGGTTATTCTCTCACACGAGATGCGGGAGATGGGGACCGAGATTGTGATGTCTGAGATGAGCAAGGTGGAAGATGCGCTTCAGCACTTTGTGAAAGAGCAGGTAGAACTAGCTATTGATTCAGGCGAGCTGCAGAGTTGTGATGCCGAGCTGACTGCTTTCCTATTTATTAAGACCTACGCAGCGCTTGTAGTGGAATGGCCGAAGCGTGCGAAGGCTATCCATCAGGATCAAATTCCTCATTTGCTTGAATTCTATTTGCTGAATGGGGCAGCTCAGAAGGGGATTGCTAGAATTGGATAACGCATTTCATATTATAAGTAGAACGGTGGTGGCAGTGGGATGAAGAACATCTTACACATTTATAAAACGGATCTTCGCAACATTATTACAAATCCTGCTGCAATTATTGTTATTTTAGCAGTAGTGATCCTGCCCTCCCTATATGCATGGTTCAACATTCTCCCATCATGGGATCCGTACTCCAATACGAAGGATGTATCGGTTGCGGTTGCGAACTTGGATAAAGGTACCAAGGTAGAAGGCAAGGATCTTGATGTTGGGGCAAAGGTTATCGAACAGTTAAAGGAAAATAAGAAGTTAGGTTGGAGATTTGTTACGAAGGATGAGGCAATCAAAGGGGTTAATCATGGCGATTATTATGCAGCCATTATTATCCCAGAGGATTTCTCTGAGAAGATCTCTTCCGTCATCTCTGATCATCCGGAGAAGGCACAGCTTGATTATTATATCAATGAAAAGATTAACGCGATCTCGCCGAAGGTCGCTGGGGCAGGAGCCTCGACGCTGGTGTCGAACATTAGCAGCAACTTCGTAGAAACGGCGAACAAAGCGATATTCGATATTTTCAATGATGTCGGCCTTCAGCTTGAAACGAATGAGCCGGACATTAAGAAGCTAAGAGATAACATCTTCAAATTGGATGAGAAGCTGCCGGAGATCGAGAAGCTGATGAAGACAGGCCAAGTCGATATTATCAAGGCGAAGGACTTCATTAGCAAGGCAGAGTCTGCCATTCGTGTCATCAAGCGCTACGAGAACCGACCGGATTCGGTAATTACAGATGCAGAGAATTTGCTCGATAAGGGCAGTGATTCTTTCCATAAGGAAGTACCAGTTGTCAAAGACAATCTGCGGAAGCTTCAGGGTGCCGTAACGGATACATCGAATGTCGTGGAGAATATCATGAACTCTGACTTCGATCTTGGCAAGGTAGAGACAGAGCTGGCCAAGAAGAGCGTCGAAGTGGAGTCAGGGATGAATTCCTTACAGCGTCTCATTACGACAGTTGAAGATGTAGATCGGAATTTGAAAAATAATGGTCTGTTCGATAATGTGCTCACGTCCTTGACTGATGCGAAACGGGGCGCGGAGGATCTGAAGACGCGTCTGGATGAAGCACAAAAAACAGTTGAGTCTGCAAAATCGATTGCGGATGATAAGCTGAGGGATATTCGCAATAAGGCAATCGAAGTCAACTCGATTCTGGATAAAGCCAGAACAAGCTTGAATTCACAGATTGCGCCGACAGTATCAAAGGCGTTCGATGATGCAGAACGATTAGGCAAGACGTACCGAGAGCATCTCGGTCAGCTGCAAGAAAAGGTTGATCGCGTCAACAAGCTTATTCAGGGTAGTGAGACAGATGCGTCACTAACCGAAAAGCTGAATGCAGCTGTCGAGGATATGACGAATCAGTTGAAGCTCACATTAGGCTCCTTAGAGAAGTATAAGGATCAGCTGAATAAGCTGGCCCAAGTGACAGGTATAGACACTGATCTGTTGATTACTCAATTGAAGGGCATGGAGACGAAGCTCACACTGCTGCAGGAGCGATTGGCTGGCGGCAAACAGATTGGCGCAGAAGCGGCAGCAAGGGCAAGTGAGGTCGTTGCTCAGCTCATTAGCGATTATGATAATGGAATTAAACCAAAATTCCATACGATCCGCGGGGATATGGAGGCATTGAATCGTGATGCTTTGAAGATGATCGATAAGATGCAGGCAAGCACTAACAATGTCATCGTAATGACAGATAAGATCATGAACCGGAATACGGCGAACAAGGTAATTGATCAAATCAATAATGCACAGAAGCACATCAGTAACGGTCAGAATCTAGCGGATAAGCTTATCACCTCCACTGAGAAAATGAAGCAAACGGTAGATGATGGTGCTATTACAGACATTGTCGATAGTATGTATAAGGTAAAAGGGAAACTGGCCGATTTGTCGGATATGCTGAAGCGTGCAAGTGAAGCGGCCGGCAAGGCGAATCAACCGACGAAGGATGCGCTGCAAAAGATATATGATTCCACGAAGGATACGAGCGCGTCAATCGATAGAGTAATCGGGAAGATCGATTCGGATGTTGTCCCTGCCTTCGACAAGGGTGTCAGAGATTCCCGCAAAGGCTTGGACTTCATCAAGAATGTGAAAAAAGAAGTATTCTCGATGATTCCAGAAGTCGAGGCTTCACTGGCTGATGTGAAGGGCAAGATTCACACTGGGGACGTGGGACTGGATGAATTCAGTGATAAGTTCCCAGAAATCAAAAAGAAAGTGAAAGACATTGCATCCAAAATCCGCGAATTGGAAGCGAAAGGTAATCTGGATCAAGTCATTGATTTGCTTCGTAAGGATGCGGCTAAGGAAAGCCAGTTCTTCGCGGAGCCGGTATTGCTTAATCAGCATGAACTGTTCCCTGTACCGAACTACGGTTCAGCGATGTCACCGTTCTTCACGACATTGGCATTGTGGGTCGGCGGCTTGCTGCTCATCTCCATGCTGATTGTAGACATCGAGAACAAGCATGACTATAAGAGCTACCAAGTGTACTTCGGACGTTGGCTGACCTTTGTGACGATCGGTATAAGTCAGAGTATGATCGTGACACTGGGTGACATGTTCCTGCTCAAAACATATGTCGTTCACAAGTTCTGGTTCTTCGCGTTCGGGATTTTCATCAGTATCATATTCGTCAGCATCGTCTATACGTTGGTATCGGTATTCGGTAATGTAGGTAAGGCGTTGTCCATTGTATTGCTTGTGTTCCAATTGGCGGCCTCTGGTGGTACATTCCCGATTCAAATGACGCCGAAGTTCTTCCAGCAGCTGAACCCGTTCCTGCCGTTCACACATGCGATAGGCATTATGCGTGAGGCAGTGGGGGGAATACTATGGGATGTTGTGACGAAGCATGTACTTATCCTGTTGATCTATATCGGAATTGCCTTTGTACTTGGTATAGGCTTGAAGAAGACAATTAATAAGAACAGCGATAAGTTCTTGAAGAAAGCGAAGCAAAGTAAGCTGTTGTAGGTTTGTAGATTTGCAGGCGAATAGACTTGTAGAGGAACAGCAAGAGGTTTTATTAAGATAATAATAGCGTATTATGCAATCATCATATGGTTATATAAAAAATCGCTGCCTGGATTATCAGGCAGCGATTCAGACTGTCGACAAAGTACCGTCGATAGTCTTTTTTATGTCTCCTCGGTTTATCAAATCACCGCGTTAATATGATACAATAATAACCAATGTCGCCTACCGCTGGTTCATTGGCTACAAGGAATGTGTTGGGAAGCCAACCGCCATAGCAGTTGACGCAGGCTACAAAACACCATACATATAAGCATATTGGATGAGAAGATTCGCCCTGTCATGCCTTGAGATGGACGACTTTGAGAGGAATTGGCAAAGTGTCTATCCAGGCGATGCTAGTTTTTGCTGCAATGAACCTCAAAAAAATGGCGACCTGGCTTTGGAAGGCAGGTCACGTCTCTTCGGATCAGTCAACCCTCGATTACAGCCCAAGTGAAAAAACTCGAACGAGGGATGGCACTGACGGAAGCTGGAGAACAAATGGCACTCCTCGCCAAAAGACTGTTTGCTGTCGAAGAGCAAATCGGGCAGTTTACGCAAGACTACTTGCACGGCACCACGGGTCATATTCGATTAGCGGCTACATATTTGCCTGCCCATTTCCTCATTCCAACTTGGATTGCAAAATTCAAACAAAGCTACGAGCATGTCGAAATGACCATTATTACGACCAATTCAACAGAAGCAGCTACTGAACGTCGAGGTGGATATTGCTATTTATGGCGGGCTGCCAGAAGCTTATCCTGATACCATTCAGACCGAGGAGTTATTTCAAGATGAATTATGGTTCGTTGTAGCCCCCCACCATCGCTACGCCAACCAGCGCGTGTCGCTTGAGGAGATGATGAAGGAACCGTTCGTCATGCGGGAAGAAGGAAGCTCGACACGCGAGAGATTACTGGCGCTCTGCCGCACTTATAACACTACAGCCCCGCAGATTCCCCTGCAATTTAATGGATTGCACGAAGCGATTACCGCCGTCATTGCCGGATACGGCGCGAACTTCGTGTCGTCGATCGTCGTCCGTGAATATGTCGAGCGTGGCGAGCTGTGCCGTGTGTATGTAGAGGCCATCCATTTGCAGAATACGATTGCCATTTGCACGCGTAAGAATGAGCCGCTATCTGCTGCAGCAACAAACCTGATTCAGAGAATTCGTCAGAATCCCATTCCATCATCGTAAACGCAAAAAAACGCTGCTGAGCGAAACCACAAAAAACCCCACCAGCCGCAGCTCATGGGGTTATAACATGAATTATTTCGATATATCTAAGAATCCTTCGCCAAACACATCACGAACGTCATGAATGGTAATAAATGCATCTTTATCCGTCGCTCTAACGATTTTCTTAAGTGTAGAAACTTCCTGCTTACTAATGACGATATAGAGGATTTCTTTCGGTGTTTTCGTATAATAACCATGTCCAGATAGTACCGTAACGCCTCGATCCATCACGACATTCACTTGCTCAGCAATTTTATCCTGCTCATTGGAAATGATGGTGACTGCTTTCTTCGGATTAAGCCCTTCGATAATAAACTCCATGACCTTCGTCCCTACGAAGAGCAGCACGATCGTAAACATAAGCTTCTCGGCGCCAATAATGAAATAAGAAGAAAAAGCCACAATCAAATCGAAGAATAATAACGCGTAGCTAACACTCCAGTCCAAATACTTATTCGCAATTCTTGCGAGGATCACCGTCCCTGCCGTGGTTCCTCCAACGCGAACGATTAAGCCGATCCCAACGCCAGCAAAGACCCCGCCGAAAATCGCATTGATCATCAGTTCATTCGAAGCAATACTCCAGCTCTCCGTTAAATGAAGGAATAAGGAATTACAGAGGACAGCGATAATTGTATAATAAGTGGTCGTCTTGTCCAGAAACTTATAACCCACCACCAGCAATATAGCATTGAATATTAGATTAACGAGTCCAGGCGACCACTGGAAAAGATAGTAGAGGATGATCGTAATCCCTGTGACGCCCCCTTCACCGAGCTCATTAGGAATGACGAACAGATTCACCGCTAATGCAAAAATAAAAGCACCGAGCATAATAAATAGAATGTCTGCTAACCTTTTTTTCACCGATTTCACCTCATATGATGTCTAAAAATAACAACGCCTGTCCACAATCCGAATATTATAGCTTAAAACAACAATTTTAGCCAACAACAATCCTGTCATACAAAAAGAGCCACATCCATGGATGTGACCCTATAATCGATTATCCAAAATCCATACAATTAATGAATATTCGTTAATTGTATCCCTGCAACAACATCTCTAAATCCTGGCTCGTTAAAATGAATGACCTTAATCGTGCCTGTTTGTTCTAATTCATACAGCTTGATCTTAATATCGTACTTCCGTCCCAAATCGTGGTGCGATAAAGATTCATAAATTTCTGGAAAACAAATGAGTACCCCATGATCCCGGTCTTGCTGACAAGGCAGCGTGTGTAACACTTCTAGAATTTGATCATGATTCATTTGGAATTCCCCTCTCTGAGTAGAATGCCTTAGACACCTTCATTTTAACAGCTAATGGTAACGCTTACAGTGATATAACTCATACCCTATAAAATACTTAAGCCAATCGCCTCTTCAATAGAAGAGAGACTGGCTTCAAGCAGCATCTCCATTTGCCAGTCATCGCAGTCGGAAACCTGCATACTCGCAGTCTTGCCGACCGAATCCTGGAGGATCAGCTAGCCGATAGTATCGCCATTGGCCGTCCTCTCCTTCGTGACCCGGCTTATGCGAAACAACTATTAACTCCTGACCCAAAGAGCATGAGCACTTCCTAATAAAATCAATCTAGAGGTGGACTTTTTCCTTTCGTCCTTGATTTATACTGGCACTAACGAAATAGAAAGAGAAAAGAGGAACCGTATTGAGCACACTATCGATTTATTTAATTGTCCTGGTTATCATCCTTCTTCGCATGGGTAGAGAGAAAGAAATTCAGCCCTCCCGCATGTGGATCACGCCGGCGCTATTTGTCTGGCTAGCTTATTCGAGTATTTCCCACTCCTTGAACCTGACTGTACTAAGCTTCCTGCTCTATTTGGTATGTTTAGTCGTTGGACTTGGTATAGGCCTATGGCGTGGATCGATGGATAAGGTTCGGTTGAATCCTTCCACTGGTAAAGTAACATCCCAGAGCTCCATCGGCGGCATTATCATTTTCATGGCTGTCATGCTTCTTCGTCTGCTGGTAGGATATTGGGGAAAAGAGCATGCTCTGGTATCATTAAGTAATGCGCTCCTATTCATACCACTCGGGAGCATCTGCGCTCGCCGGTATGTCATCTATATGAAATATCAACGATTACAGGGGCAGCGTAGATACTAAATGCCTTATCCTTACGGGCGGAAAGTGTGATTGAAGACAGATGCCTTCCAAGCCATGGTCACAACTCATTCAAACCATATCATCGCGTTCGAGAACCATCACGTTAAGCTCGATTTTAATTGTTTTACTAGTACAAACGATCAATCTAAACTCCCTTACAAGTGCATTACTCGAAATCTTATGTTTCCTTGCTTATTTGGTTCTCATTTGGACAACCGACGAATGGCTTAAACGTAACCGAAATCGCGCATCAGCCGTCATGTTCATTTGGTTGTTGATGGCATTGTCATGGATAGGTTTCGATACCTATAATTCTTCGGTTGTACTCATCTTCTGCATTGTAGCCTATATCGCTCTTCGATTACCGGGCAACCTCTCTGTGATGCTAACCGGTACCATCATCGTATTGGATGCGTCTATTTGGTTCTTTACGCAGCGTGCCGACGTTCATGAAATTCTGATGTACTCGATTATTCATGCAGGAACGTACGGATTTTCCTGGGGAGCCAGAATGAGGCGAGAAGCCAACGAGATTAAACAACAACATTATCAGGAGCTGCGTGAGATGCATACGCAATTAGAGAAGACACATCGCGCGCTCCAACAATCACATTTGGAATTAGAAGAAGCTGCTGTCCGATCATTGCGATATGCCGTCCTCGAGGAACGTACGCGCATTGCGCGGGATATTCACGACAGCATCGGCCACGGGCTCACCTCAGTCATCGTCCAACTTCAAGCACTGCCCTATATGATCAAAGCGAACACGGCTGAAGCCGATACAACCCTGGCCAACGTGCTCGATGTCACCCGCAGCTGCCTTACGGAAGTACGCACCGTAGTTCATCAGATGGCGATAGACGATGACGGACTCGGATTGCTCGCGCTGAAGAGTCTTATCAGTTCCGTGCAGGAACAGAGCGGGTTGACGGCCCATTTCGATGTATCCGGGACCATAACGCCATGGAAGCCTGAGCTATCTGAACTCCTGTACCGTGTGCTTCAAGAAGCGTTAACCAATGTCATTCGGCATGCGCATGCGACACAAGTCGAAGTATCAATCCGTGAGCATATCCAGGAGATTACAATGACCATAAAAGACAATGGAATATGGACCATTGATACCTCACCTTCCCCCGGCTTCGGCATATCGAGCATGCAAGCGAGATGTGTACGTGCAGGTGGTTCCTTTCGGATTCGGACAAATCAACCACATGGTCTCATCATTATCGTAACAGTGCCGGTGGATAACCATTCGATGGAAGGAGAATGACAATGCAACCGATTCAGGTCGCCATTATCGATGATCAGCCGTTCGTTCGGCATGGTCTGAGTTATATCATTAATGCACAAGAGGACATGGAAGTGGTAGGTGAGGCTGCAAATGGACGAGAAGCTGTTGATCTGGCTACGTGCACTCGTCCTCAGGTTCTGCTGATGGACGTACAGATGCCAGAATACAATGGGATTGATGCTACGCGCGAAATTTTGTCCCTGCTGCCAGGCAGCAAGATCGTGATTCTGACCACGTTTGATACGGAGGAATATGTATATGGCGGTATTCGTGCGGGGGCTGTCGGTTATTTGCTGAAAGACGCTGCTCCTGACGAGCTCATTGATGCGATTCGGGCCGCACACCGAGGGGAGGCCATCTTCCGAACGTCGATCGCAGCTAAAGTCATCGCTCAAGCTCTAAATGGTGCAATTGAGGCGCCGACCAATCCGTCTTCTAACCATATTCATATGTTGGATTCCTTCACCGAGCGAGAGCTTGAGGTGCTTCAGCATATGGCGTACGGATTACGTAACGAAGAAATCGCAAGCCAGCTTCATATCAGTGAAAGTACGGTAAAAACCCACGTTCATCGCATTTTACAGAAATTCGGTGTCCAGGATCGTACCCAAGCCGTGGTGTATGCGATTCGCAATCGAATCGTTCAATGATGAACAGCCTTGTTAAGCAAGGCTGTTTTTGTTCAATAAATAAAAAAAAACGGCATTTCTGCCGTTCGGATCAAGCCTCTAACCCATGGTCTTCTTGAATTTTGTATAACCCTTCGAGAATCAAATCCGCAGGATCCCGATTCAATAGCAGCTGCATCATCAAGAAATGGATCGGGAAGGCACAGGTGTTGTTTCCCTCAATGATCGATGGGAATCCAGCTTCGAACACCGGACCATGTTCTTCATTCCAATCCAGCCCTGCATGAACATGCTCAGGGAACTCTTCTTGAACTGCTGCAAGACATTGCGGAATGAGCACTTGATCAATGAGCGCCTTCGCTTCGTCCTCATTCTCTGGAGATTTAGGCAGCAATTTCCCACCCTTAGTCTTCATCAGCTCCACGAAGAAGGAAGCCATCCATTGTTCCGGCTTGTCGCTCGATTGGAACTTCTCGATGAGCTCACGAAGGAAAAATCCGCATACATACCCGTCGTTCGATTCGTCCTTGACTTGATAAATAAAGATAGGGCCGTAAACTTCGTGGTTCAACACCTGTCCTTGGACATCATTGTAGTATCTTCGTAAAGCAACAAGGCCATTATGATGAACAGCATTGACCAATTCCGTAAATTTCTCTGCCGAAGCAGTATCTTCATTGCTGTTGTTCGTTGTTTCATTGTTTTTGGTTTCATTTGTCATCTTATTCACCCATTATCCATCATATCATTCGATAACTTCGAGCGTCTAGTCCTATACATCATTCCGACCCTTCACAATTCGAAAAGATATGAAGAAACTCAATATAACGAATAGCAGCTGAGTACATAAGGCCAACAGGACCCCCATAAAGATACCACCGCTAAAATGTTCACTCAGCGCGATCATAGCCCCGCCGATCCCCATGCTCACGCCTGGACAGAAGGCGTCGACAAATTGCAGAAAAGAGGAAATCTCACCTTCTTCTCCTGACTTAGCATGATGCAGTGCAATTGCCCCCGTCGTCGGGTTTGCCAAGCCGATACCGAAGCCGGTACAGATCTGCGAGATTATGGCAAAGACAATCCCGCCACGCTCGAATCCGACGACAATGATAACCATTGAGACGCCAATGATCATAATTCCGATACCGGAAATGACCCGTTTCTTTCTGCCGCGGCCGTGATCCTTATCATCCCATTTGGACTGCAACCAAGCTGCCATCGACCAACTCAACGCACCCGCCGCAACAATCAACCCGGCAAGATCTGCCGACAAGCCCTTCACCTTGATTAAAGCCAATACCACAAAACTCTCTGTTGCAACATAACACGCAACATATAGTCCCCTAGATACAATAGTTGCCGGGAGCCCTCTTTTGACCGTAAATGTGCCTTCGGGGAGCAACTTCTGCAGTGGTCTAACCATCATGATCAGGCCAATGAACGAAAGTGCAATACCTTTCCAATCGATTATGAATCCAAGTCCGGTCAGCAGTAAACCTGTACCTATGGTTAGTAAGATGGCGTAACCTTCTTTATGGCTCTTTTTGTGAATCGAGTGGTTGCCCGCATGCAGCTTGCTAAATGAAGGAAGCGTCAGCAAAACAGCTAAAGCGATCAATGGTATGACAAGCCAGAACACAAATCTCCACGATACATAGGCAGCCAGCAGCCCGGCAATATATGGCCCGATTAGTGCAGGCAAAATATAGGCGCTGGAGAAAGCAGCTAATATTTTCGTTCGAAGCGCATCCGGATAGCTAAGTGTAATACTGTAGTAAACACAAGTTACTATTGCTCCGGCGCCAAAGCCTTGGAACACTCTCCCCCCAATCATCATGGACATATTCATGGAAGCAGCTGCAATGATAATCCCCACTACAAAAATAACGATAGATAAGGCAAAAGAACGATACACACCGATTTTACCGATTTGCTGGCCAATGATCATTGTCCCTAAAATTTGTGACAGCAGAAATGCGCTGAAAATCCAACCGTAGAGAGAAATACCGTTTAACTGCTGCGCAATACTTGGCGCAATCGTCGTAATCGCCAAACCTTCAAAAGCTACAGTCGTTACAGCTAAAATGATGCCAATGGTTAGAGCTCTATAACTTACATCAAATATTCCCATTTTACTTACTCCTTGTTCCACACTCGCACCCCCATTATTTAATAGTCTTGATCATAGTTGTCATGTCATCTATATGGCTAAAAAAATATATAAAAGTGATAAGACCTGAATCGGATTACAGGTCTTTCACGTTGTTGTGCATCACCGCTAAGATTCTTCGAAAGGTCTCCACCTCTTGCTCTGATAAACCCTCAATCGTTTTCTGATAAGCCTCGATCGACGGCGCAAGAATTTCCTCTTTGATCTCTCTGCCTTTGGCCGTCAAATAGACACGTAGGGATCTTCGGTCTGTCTCATGGGTGACCCGATGAACAAAGCCTTTTTTCTCCAACTTGAACAGCATGCGGGCAATATTCGTCTGGTCTTTATACAGCCGTTCCGCAATGTCTTTTTGGGTAATCCCTTCCTTTTCCCACAGGATGACCAATATCTCCCACTGATCTACCGTAATATCAAAAGGGTTAACCACTTTCTGATAATAATTGTTCAGCTTCAAATCTGCCCGGTGTACGATCACGCCGATATACTTTTCTAATTCCAAGCGTAGGTCTCCTTATCATATGACATGATTATAGTTGCTATGACCATTATATTTTCATCATTCCTAAATATCAATACCCATCACTTTTGGCTAAAGGCTATTTTAAATCCAATCAGAGCGAATAGGGACCCTTGAATCAGATTTATTCTTCTAGCGATGGACGGAACTTCTGCGAATGAAGTGACCGAGTTTCCCCGCAAACACGCTGATCAAGCTGAAAATAATGAGAGTCTGAAACAAGAATATGAAGCCATACACCAGCATTTGTTCCGTAACATGGCCCGCAGCGCTATTGATGAACTGAGGGAAAAAGGCAAAAAAAAATAACGAGACCTTCGGGTTCAAAATATTCATGATGACGCCTTTTCTATACAAAGAGGAATAACTTAATGAGCTTCCCTCCTTGATCGTTAGCGCCGAAGTATTATCTCGGAATGATTTGTAAGCTAAATACAACAAGTAAGCTGCTCCTGCGTATTTCACCACGGCAAATGCAATAGCGGATTGGTAAATGATCGCCGTGATGCCAACGGTTGACGCCGTAATATGAACGATAAGACCTGTGCAAAGTCCAAGTGACGTGGATATCCCTGCTTTTTTGCCCTTCGATACTTTGAGCCAAAATAAACAAAATGTCGGGTTCCGGGAAAAGTCCCCTGAAAATTTCTTCTAAAACGGCGCTAATCGGTTTCATGGGTGGATTCATGGCCATCGGCATGTTGGCTTTCTTAACGAACCAGACATCTGCGACATGGCTTATGGCGCCATTCGGAGCGAGTTGTGTCTTAGCCTTCGGCGTGTGGGACGCTCCGCTATCACAACCTCGAAATATTATTGGAGGACATATGGTATCCACTGCGGTTGGTTTGCTGCTCTTTCATCTCTTCGGCAACGCATTTTGGGTGATAGCACTCGGCGTAGGGCTAGCCATTGCTTTGATGCACTTCACACGAACAACCCACCCGCCCGCAGGGGCCAATCCTATTGTTGTCATTATGGCAGGCAATCCATGGACGTTCTTGATCAATCCCGTTCTCATCGGGTCTGTAGTCATTGTTCTTATCGCACTGGTGGTTAATAATCTTGACGATCAACGTCGGTATCCGAAATTTTGGGTATAGATGGATCAAAGATACAGGGACTGCCCCCGATCGAATTTCGGGAAGCAGTCCCTGCTTAGTCTTGTATCACACTGACGCATTTCATGAACCAACAGCGCCTACTTTTTGGCCATAAAGGCATCAATTTGCCGCTGCAATTCCTGCTGAATTCGCTTCAGTGAAGGTCCCGCTTCCGCTTCGAATTTCTTCAGTGTCTCCTCTGGATCCAGGACACCATTGAACAGTGCAGGATAATACTTCGCCTCGACCGTGTTGTATTGGCTAAAATCATTCTGTACAGCAGACGAATCAAATTCAAATCCGGTCAGAACATCCTTCGTGAAATTATCCGCATCACGCAGCACAGCGTCAAATTCATCATATTTCTTGTCGCGATTAGCATCTGAGCGTTCATCAATTGGATTCCATACCCACACATAGCCAAATGCCGAATATCCCTTCGTATCAAGCTGTTTATATTCCATGTCGCCAACCGGCTCCCAATGCTTCCCTGGTATGCCGTAGGACAACAGGTCGTAGTTCTCCTTCACATTAGCCCAGTCCATGAACATCACTGCACGTTCCTTATTTTTACTTACCTTCGGAACCGCAAGGAAATTCCACTGCTTGAAGTTCGATATGTTAGCCCCTTTCGTTCCATCGAAGAATGTAACGGTTTCCAGATCGCCGCCTGGCACATTGCTCTTGAACTGTTGATCGAAGGAGAGTCCTGTACCGAACGATCCTTTCGTAACGACGGCTACTTTGCCGCTTAAGAAAGGCTGGAAGAAGTCCTTCGCTGTTAAGATATCCTTATAGACAAGCCCATCCTTATACATCTGTCTAGCATCCTTCAACCACGACATCACCGGCTCTCTATCCTCAAGCAGATTGTATACCTTGCCATCGTTATTTTTGTAGTACAGCATCAGACTGCTTCCAAGCGCATGCGTAAAACGCACATGCGTATCATAATCAAACTGGCTGCGCTGACCCACAATGGAATACGTCTGCTGCCCGGAAGTCCCCGCTGCCATGAACGGAGCAATGCCCGGTACTTGTTCTTTAACCTTGTAGGCAAAATCAATTAATTCCTTATTGGTCTTGATCGGTGGAATACCTAGCTTCTCCCGAAGGTCTTTGCGCACAACATAGGAGTTGCCCGTCCCATAGACGAGCCCGAGCGGCACCGCCATAATTTTACCGTTATACTTATTCGCATCCCACATTTGCTGCGGGCGCTTCTCCAGAACATTTTTGCCGTATTGTGCAAGCAAGTCGTCCAAAGGCTCATAGAAGCCGTCTGCAATCATTTGATTAATATGAAGCCACGGCGCATCGAAGATCAGATCGATATTTTCCCCCGAAGCAAGCGTCACTTGTGTCTTCTGACTCAAGTCTGCCCATGGCACGAACACGATGTCTAATTTGACATTGATCGTGTCCTTCATCCGCCGCTCCGCTTCTGCGATGACTAGATCCATATCTGGCGGACGATCCCCCGGAATCATTATTTTTAGTGTAACCGGTTCCAATTTGGTGCCTGCTGCCTGGTCTCCTTTTGGCGATTCTGATGCTGTTGCTGGCGCTGTCTTCTCATCCGATGTTTTCGAGCAGCCTACCGCTATAGATAGGATCAACAACAATACAAGCGAAAATGAAATCCAACGTTTCATTCGCATTTTTCGTTCCTCCTCATATTTAATCTAACGTTATCCCTTAACTGAACCGAGCGTCATGCCCTTAATAAAATACTTCTGCACGAAAGGATACACGAATACAATCGGCCCAATCGTAATACACACAATGGCAAGCTGCATGCCATAGGTCGGAATCATAATGTTATAGTCCGTTTGGCTTCCACCCACGTATGACATGGCATTCAAGTTGGACATCAGCTGCCTGATCATCATTTGCAAGGGGTGCAGCTTGTAATTATCGATAAACAGCAGCGATAAGTACCAATCATTCCAATATTGCAGCGCATAGAACAGGGCAACCGTAGCAATAGCAGGCAACGATATCGGCCATATGACACGGAAGAAGATATGAATGTCATTCGCCCCATCCACGGTAGCTGCTTCGTTCAATTCATAGGGCAAGGAGCGGTAATAGGATACAAGGATGAACGCGTAGAAAGGATTCAGCAAGTACGGGAGGATAAGCGCCCATAAGGAGTCCTTGAGCCCGAGCCAGTTCGCAATCAGCATATAAAATCCAACAAGCCCTGCACCGAACAGCATCGTAAAGAAGGTCAAGAAGGAAAGAACATGTCGATACTTCACTTTCGGATGGCTGAGAACATAGGCGAAGGACGCCGTAAGAAGAACACCTAGCACCGTTCCTGTCGTCGTAACGAACAACGTGACGCCATAGCTTCGGAATACTTGATTTCCCGACAAGAGCATGGCGTATGCATCCAAGCTGAATGACGTCGGAAACAACTGATATCCAGAGGTTTGAATAACTGTTTCATTGGCAAACGAGTTAATCAGTACAATCCAAAATGGGATGAAGCAAATTAGTGCAAAGAAGGTCAAAAGCACGTACACAAAACCAAGGAAAAAACGTTCTCTCATTTCGATCACACCTTAGAACAATCTAGAATCTGGATCTATCTTGCGTGCAAGCCAATTGAAGAAAATTACAGCGATAAGCCCCATAAAGGACTGGTAGAGAATGATGGCGGAGGACATGCTGAAGTTGCCCATCTGCCGAAGCGCGCGATACGCGTACGTATCGATAACATCTGTCGTCGGAAACAATACTCCAACATCCCCGATAATCGCGTAAATCATGCCGAAGTCTCCATAGAATATCCGACCGATGCCAAGCAGAGTCATAATAATGATGATTGGACGCAATAGCGGAAGCGTAATGTAGATGATTTGCTGAAAGCGGCTAGCTCCTTCCATTTTGGCACTTTCATAATACTCCGAAGAAATGCCCGTGATCGAGGCCAGAAAGATGATCGAATTGTAGCCAGCGACTTTCCATACGTATACGAACGTCAAAATATAGGGCCATACACTCGGCGTCAGATACCAGTCCACCCCTTCCGATCCAAGGGCAGTTAATGCCTGATTCATCATGCCTTCTGTTGAGCTGAACATCGTCTGCACCATCATGCTGACGACCAGCCATGAAATGAAATACGGCAAGAATACAAAAGACTGTGCCGTCTTCTTGAACCACTTGCCCGTGACTTCATTGAGCAGCACAGCGAGCACGACTGCAGTTCCTAGACCGAACACCAGAAACAGCCCGTTCAAGAACACCGTGTTCCATGTCACACGCAGCCAATCTTTACTTCCAAAGAAAAACTCAAAATTTTTAAATCCTACCCATTCGCTGCCGAACAGCCCGTCAGAAAGCCGATAGTTCTGAAAGGCCAGCAGATGCCCGAGCATCGGCATATACGCGAATATGAGCAGGAACAGGATGCCTGGCAGTGCCAGCAAATACAAGTACCGGTTCTTCACGATCTCGTAGATGAAACCGCTTCGCACTCCTTTAATGCTCCTCAATGACTACCCTCCTTTATATCCATAAGATGATCGTCTGACGGAGTTATCGTAACAGCCGCCAAGCAGCCATGGATAGTTCTCAATGTCCGAATGAGGTACTCATGCGGCTGCTGCGCGGGTTATCAATAGACTGATCAGGTTCTGTATCCGTTCGTGAACGCTGCCTACACCTTTAGCCGCTCACCTCGTTGGCTTCCGGCTGCTGATATCGATACTGCGCCGGCGTCATGCCGGTTGCTTTTTTGAAAGCCGTAAAGAAATGACTCTTTGTCAAAAATCCTGCCTGCTGCGAAATTTCAGCAACACTCCTATCCGAATGTTGAAGCAATTCCTTCACCTTCTCAATCCGCATATTCAGAATGTAATTGGATAAAGACATACCATACTGATCAAGAAACAACTGGCGCACGTACTTGGCAGACAATGCAATATGATCGGCAATGTCATCCACAGACAGCCTTGGATCGTGAATGTGACACTGAATATATTCAATCACTTCCTCGACGTTTTTCCCTTTGCGATTCAAGCTTTTCTGGTCGCCTAGCTGGGAGATCATTCGAACAACTTCATCTTTCATCCATATATGTATCTCTTCGAGCTTCGTGAATTTCTTCAACGTATTTTCAATGCCTTCAATACTGTGCAGGGTAGTCCGTTTGCTAAAAGCTTTGATGAAGGAGAAGAACAGCAATCTGAGTTGGAATTGGCATTCGGCGAATTTCATCGTCTGCAGCCGGGCAAACAATTGTTCCAGCAAGTTAAGGGATTGCTCCTGCTTGCCGCTGCGTATGGACTGAATGAGGAGATCTAGTATGGTGTCATCCGGTTGAATCTGTAAATCTGCGTATCGCTCGTATTCTTGCTCGGTGTATATTTTGTCATCGCCACTCACGAATTTGAACAGCGTCCATTCGCATAATTCATCGTAAATCGAACGCAAATCATCTCGAACATGTCTTGATGTACTGCATGCTACAATGATATTAAGATGAACGTATTGCTTGACCCGACGGCGCAGCTCTTGTAGTTCCTCCATCATGTCATCTGCCTGATCGACAACACCAATAAGGATCAACAAATGATCGCTTCCGAAATCCACGACCTCGATGGAACGATCCTTACAGCTGAGCATCTCTTCCGCAATGTTGCCAATGGCGTATTTCAACAGTCTCCGGGAGGCGAAATCGTATCGTTCCGAGATCTCGTAGTAAGCATCGATTTTGACAACGGCCAGCCTTATCCATGTATGGTCGAGTATCTTGGATTCACGAGCCAGAGCCTCTCTTGCCTGGTCGCCCAGTCTGCCCTGCAATACCCATTGTCGCAAATATTCTGTCTTTATCAGTGTGTAGTGATCGCGTAATAACATGACGCTTTGCTGAATTGCATCATAGTCGCTTTTGGCGCGGATACGCAGCTTGCCATGGATTTGATTCGCCAGTATCCGGAGCGGCTTAAAGAAGCTGTGCGAGTTCCAGAATGCGGCCAGCAGCAGCAGGATGAGCAGCAGAATCGAAGACAGCATAATCGCCTGTCGGAAAGCCGTTGCCTGCTTACGGAACTGCTCCATACCAGACAGCGAATAGAGGGTCCAATCCTGGGAATCTAAATCGGCATAATTCACGTAAGCCTGTTCCCCGTCTACCTTCAACTGGAAGGAGCCTTGACTGGCCGCTGTCCTCGAATTCATGACGTTCTTCATCACCGCTTCATTCATCTTCCCTAGAATGACCTGTCCCGACCGATCCATCAGTGTCACTTGATTATCTGTGCCGCCTCCTCCCGAGATGAGGTACTGCTGCATTGCCTGTTTATTTAATCGTACAACCAAATATCCATATTGTTCTTTCTTGACATAAGAAGGCGGAAGCAGCAAGGTCAGATACGATTTACTTCCTGCTTCATGGTACGCATACTGCAGTAAGGACGGATCCTGCTGCTTCACCCGTTCCAACATGGTCTTATCCGAAAACTCTTCAAACGGAAGAAGACCCACATCGAAATCGATCATTTTCTCCCTGCGCATATTAAATAAGTAAGCGCCTTCAAAAAAGGATTCCTTGGATAAGTATTTGGACAACGTTTGAAGCGCTGCTGCATCCAGCAATGGATCATCCTTCTCTGAATACATCCAGTTCTGAATCGTCTGATCCTCATACATATTCAAGCTGTACCATTTCAGCTTAGCCAGGATGAATTCCGTACGATCCAATGTTTCTTCAATTCGATCTCGGTTGATCGATCCAATCTGAGAGGAGGCATAACCTTCGAATCGCTGGATCAGAAAGAATGAAAATGGGATGATAATGAGGATGATAAAGATACCGCTCCACACAAAAATGCGCAAATACGTGGATTTGAACATAAGCCGATCGCTCCCCCAACCTTTACAAGGATCATGGTACTGAGCAGTATTATAGCCCAGCCCCATTGTCTTGCCCAGTTCTCGTTCGCCTGTCAAGTTCTCAATTGGTACCTGCAAAAAAATAAACGACCGCTCCCCGATCAAGTGTCGGGAAACGGCCGCTTTATCGTACTATTTCACTTCCATCATTCATCCTATCTCACCGTGATGACGACATTCCCCTTCTTGTGCCCTTTCTCAACATAGCGATGGGCCTCAGAAATCTGCTCAAATGGATAGATTCGATCGATGACTGATTGGAGTTTCCCTTCCTCCGTAAGCACTTTGAGGTAAATTAAATCTTCCTTAAGCACCTTCGCCATGCCCTGCCCAACCACGGTAATGAATGTGCCGTTCGGCTTTAATGCCTTCTTACAGCTTGCTTTGGAGCTCTTCCCAACGGCATCGAAGATCACATCATAACGTTCTTCTCTCTGCGCAAAATCCTCTTTCGTATAATCGATAACATGATCAGCTCCCAGAGACTTCACAAATTCATAATTTGCCGAGCTGCATACCGCCGTAACGTCGGTTCCAATAATCTTCGCAATCTGCACCGCGGAGGTCCCTACCGATCCCGATGCGCCATAGATCAGAACTTTTTGACCCGTCTTTACTTTTGCTTTTCTGAAAAAATGCAATGCAGTAGTGCCCCCGAAAGGAATGGCTGCCGCTTCTTCGTAGGTCACATTCGTCGGTTTTAAGGCGATGCTGCTCTCCTCAGGCATACAAATATATTCCGCATGCGCACCAAATCGCATCCCATTTAAAGCATACACCTGATCGCCTTTCTTGAATCGTTTAACATGTTTCCCGACCGCTTCAACCTCCCCAGCAAACTCTACCCCTAGAATCAAATTTCTCGCTTTCTTAGCCCCTAAGATTAATCGCATCAGAAGCCGTAGGAACGGGTTTGTGAAGCCTCGTACCCGGCAGTCCCCTGACGTTACAGTTGTTGCATGAACTTTCACCAATACTTCATTGTCTTTCGGCGTTGGTTTCTCGACCTCTCTGAGCTCCAGAACATCTGGTGATCCGTATTTGGTACATACTATCGCTTTCATGGATTTCCTCCATACCTCAATTTGCAATAAGTATACCGAGCACAAGGTATTATCATATAGCTACTAAAGTATGGTTTTACAACAAACCCAACTTGCGCGCACGTGCTACCGCTTCGGTACGTCGCTTGACCTGCAATTTGTCAAAAATAATCCGGTTATGCCCCTTGACCGTCGTAAGTGCGATGAATAGCCGCTCGCTGATCTCGCGATTCGATAGCCCTTGAGCGATATGGCGCAATACTTCGAGTTCCCTTGCACTCAGCGGCTCGATGAGCTGTTGGGGCGGTATCGTTCGATGCTGCAACTTCACGATCTCAATCTGAGACTCCTCTGGCTCAAATGCAGCCAGCAGCTTACTGACATAGTCCAGCATCATCCCTCGCTCAGCCACTTCGCACAACAACGGATACATCGGCATGCCTTCGTCGACAAAGGCACGAATGAATCCACCGGGCTCGGCCATCGTCAGCGCGTCTACAAGTTGCTGCACAGCTGTTACTTTATCGCCAAGTGCATGCAGAGTAATGGCCCGCAAAATCATGACCTTGAGCCGTTCATCTGCAAGGCCTTTGGCTACCGCCTGCTCGTGCAATAGCTCTAGTATGCCCAGTGCTGCGCGGGGATCTCCTTGTGCTAGGGATACCCTAGCCTGACAGATGTGAAGCTCGAGCTGCTGCGCTTGATGAGCGGCTGCGGCCAAGTTGCCTTGTTGAAGCTGCGCGCGCACGTAGAGGTCAGCGATTTGAGGCAGCATATTCTCGAAATGTTGTTGGCGGGTGATATGTTCCGCCTTCGCTAACATAGCAGCTGCGCTGCCCACCTCTCCCTGTGCTAGCTTCACGCTTGCCAGAAACACTTCACCAGCGATGGCTCTGTCTGTCTGTTCGAACTGCTTCGCCAGTTGAACACTCAGCCTACCATGCTGCATCGCGGCTTGGAGGTCATTCCATGCATAACAAATCCGGGCAAAGCCAAGATGTGCTTCGCAAGCTACCGGCATTGGCGGATCACCAGCCAGCTTCAGCACACGTTGGTACGTCTCAGCCGCTGCAGCGAGTTGGTTCTCAGCCTCCTGAATCATCCCAAGTCCAAGTGTCGACATCATCGTGATCATGACATGCCCAATCATTTGGCTATTCGCTAACGCTTCGGCATAGGCGTTGCTCGCTGCACTACGGTCCCCCTGAAGCTGATAGGCATAACCCAGCGCCCAGGTCGTCGCTGTACGGACAGGCAGGTTAGTCGGGTGCAGATATTTAAGAGCTCGAAGCGACTCCGCCATAATCATGTCGGCCTCGTGCTTGCTGACAGCTAACGTGGCACGGATTGAGGCGATATGCCCGATCAGATCTAGGGTCTTCTCATCCTGTACAATCCCTTGCAGTGCTTGCTCCGCAGCTTGCAGCTTCTGTTCAACGCCTAATGTCTGACCCACTAAGAGTAAGGAAGCAGCATACATGACCCATAGGGATGGGATGGCATCCAATGTCGCACGCGGCAAACCGCTAAGCCAATGCAAGACAGGCGCCACCGCCCCACGGAAGATCAGAGGCATGCCTCCTCCCTCTAACAGATGAGCGGCAAGCCGCGTATCTCCAGCTGCCGTTGCATGGTGAAATGCTTCAATCGCAAACCCCTGATCTTCATACCACCTGCTAGCACGTCTATGATATACTGCCACGCCTCGATCAGGATCCCCTTCTTCCGAGGCACTGCTCTGCGCCACCAACCGTCTCCGCAACAAATCTGCAAAGAGATGATGGTAACGATACCACTTCCGTTCGTTGTCCAGCGGCACAATAAATAGATTGGCGCGCTCGAGATATGCTAAGGTTTCTTGTCCTGATTCTGCGATGATCTGTTGTTCCTGAACACCTCTATCCAGCACGGCATCACACAAGGTCCCGCACATTCGGTCAAGAATCGAAGTATGCAGCAAGAAATGCTGAATCCTTTCGGGCTGCTTCTGCAGCACTTCTTCAATCAAGTAGTCGAGTACGAAAGGATGGCCGCCGCTGAAGGAATGGATGATGCTGTCGGGATTTCCCTGCCCTTGCATGCACAATGCAGCTAATTGCAAGCCGGCAGCCCAGCCTTCTGTCCGGGAGAGGAGGAGGGCAACATGGTCCGATGAAAGGTGTAACTCCATCACCTGGCTTAGGAATTCAGCGGCTTCGGAGGACGTGAAACGCAAATCAGACGCACGTACTTCTATTAACTGGTTCCTGACACGCAGCCGTGACAAAGGTAAATGGGGATCCTCACGCGTGGTCAGGACCAAATGCAACTGTGGTGGCGTATGTTCCAGTAAGAAGGCGACCGAATCTTTAACTTGATCTGATGTGATTACGTGATAATCATCAAGAACGAGAACGAAAGAATCCGATATTACCATCATTTCATTGATCAAAGCCGTTATCATCGCTTCAGGTGGCGGCAGCTGAGGCGATTGCAGCCATCCTACTACGCCTTCTCCTATATTCGGCGCTACCTCTCGCAAGGCAACAATAAGATAATTCAGAAACCGCGCAAGGTCATTATCCCCCTCATCAAGCGAGAGCCATGCCGTTGGTTGTGGATATGCAGCCAGCCATTCGCTGACTAGCGTTGTTTTACCATAGCCGGCGGCAGCAGAGATCAGCGTCAGCTTGCGCTTAGCGCCTTCGTTCAATCGCTCAATCAGCCTTGGCCGAGTGACAAGGCTAGTGCGGAGCGGAGGGATATAGAGTTTGGTTGAAATGATAGGTATCGACATCAGAGCCTCCGTTCTACGCCCTCTAATCCAGCGGTGTGATCTATTTTATGATTATGTTCGACGGTATCACGGTATTTCCTTTTCGAATGGGATGAAGCATCGTATAGAAAAAAACCACCCAAAGGTGGCTTTCGTCGTCATTAGCGCATGGAATCTATTCCTCGAACTCCCATGCCGGATTCCAAACAATTTCCCATAGGTGACCATCTGGATCTTGGAAATGGCCTGAGTATCCTCCCCAGAAGGCAACATGTGCAGGGTCCGTGATGACCGCACCTGCCCGCCCGGCAAGTTCCATGATTCGATCCACTTCTTCTTTACTGCCAACATTATGACCGATTGTCAATTCGGTCGAGCTAGGCGTTGATAAGGGAACCTTCGTCTCGTGCGCGAGATCTCTGCGATCCCAGATCGCAAGCTTCAACCCCGCCTGCAAGTCGAAAAATGCGACCGCTCCATGTTCGAACTCTCTCCCGATAATCCCTTCTGTCGGGAACCCTAATCCGTCCCGGTAGAAAGTCAATGATCTTTCCAAATCATCTACGCCTAAGGTGAGTACGGTAATGCGTGGTTTCATCATTTGTTGTTACCTCCATGAACTATGATTATGGTGAATCACTGCACATCGCTGTTCCTCCGTGTTGGAATATGTATCCAGCATAACGTAATTGACAACGGGTTAACAATTGGAGGAGGGTGTGAGGTAGACAGCAGCCGTTAACTGGCTCGTCACGTACGAAATCGACGTAAATAAGTGCTATAAAGCAGTTATTTTGCTCTCCACGTACGAAAGCAGCGCAATTAACTGCTAAAAAGCATTTATTTCGCTCTACTCGCTCGAAATTTGCTCAAATAACTACCAAAAAGCAGTTATTCCGCTCTACTCGCTCGAAATCTGCTCAAATAACTACCAAAAAGCATTTATTTCGCTCTACTTGCTCGAAATCTGCTCAAATAACTGCCAAAAAGCATTTATTTCTCTCAACTCACTCAAAATCAGCGCAATTAACTACCAAAAGCAGTTATTTCGCCCAACTCACTCAAAATCTGCTCGATTAACTTCCAAAATGCAGTTATATACTCAAAAAAAACAGCCTTGGCGGCTGCTTTTTATTGCATTTATGTCCGGCGCATATAGGCACGTACCGTGATAGGCGCGAAGATCGCTACAATGACAGCAGCTCCGATGAGAGATATCACGAGATCCCAACCCACGGTACCCGCGTTAGTAAGGTCCCGGACTGCCGAGACAAGATGCGAAATCGGATTGATATTCACAAACCACTGGAGCCAGCCAGGCATGGTATTAACCGGAACAAACGCATTGGATAGAAACGTAAGCGGGAACAGCACAATCATCGATATCCCTTGCACGCTGGAGGCTGTACGGGCAATAACGCCGAAGAACGCGAAAATCCAGCTAATCGCCCAGGAGCAGAAAATCACAAGCAGCGCGGCGATGGCGACGTTGCCAAGCCCTCCAGCTGGATGATAACCCATAAGATATCCCATTGTAAAGGTGAGTACTGTCGCAATCGTATAGCGGATTGTATCTGCCAAGAGGGCTCCAGCTAGCGGTGCAATCCGTGCAATAGGCAGTGACTTAAATCGATCGAACACGCCTTTATCCATGTCCTCACGCAGCTGTACACCTGTAACGATAGAGGTCGTAATCACGGTCTGAACGAGAATGCCGGGAATGATGACTGGCAAATAGCTCACGACGTCACCGGAGATGGCTCCGCCAAAGATATAGGTAAACATCAGCGTAAAGATAATAGGTTGCAGCGTAACATCGAACAATTGCTCCGGCGTGCGCTTCAGCTTAAGCAGACCTCGATAGGCCATCGTTAACGAGTGGCGTACAGACTGACCAAAGCTCGTGTAGTTTTTAAGTTGCCGATTTACACCTGGCTTAATTGACGAGCTACTCATGCTCTTGCCACCTCCACTTTGTTCGATTCCTTAGATGCCTGTGGTGCCTCTTCCTTCGCACCATGACCCGTGATCGTTAGAAATACCTCGTCAAGGGTCGGTTTCTGTACACTCATCTCGGCCAAGTGAATCCCTTCCGAACGGAGTGCGATAAGCAGATCCGTAACCAGATCGGCGTTCGCCATCGGTGCCGTAATCTTGCCCGCTTCGGACGACACATTAGACTGGACTTTCAGCACCTGTTCAACGGTC
Organism: Paenibacillus terrigena DSM 21567; assembly: GCF_000374845.1. GTDB lineage: Bacteria > Bacillota > Bacilli > Paenibacillales > Paenibacillaceae > Paenibacillus_K > Paenibacillus_K terrigena. The sequence goes on from NZ_KB895414.1 coordinate 300,943, forward strand.
CGACGGGCGTCATCGATATCCTGTGGATTCTGGACTCTCAAATGTAATGACGAGGTACCGACGGACGCTTTCAGTTCATCCGCTGTACCCTCGGCGACGACTCGGCCATAATCGATCACCGCGATTCGGTCAGCTAGTTGATCCGCCTCTTCAAGGTACTGCGTTGTGAGCAAGACGGTAGAACCCGTATTCACCAACCGGCGAATCGTATCCCACATCTGTGAACGCGTACGTGGGTCAAGCCCCGTAGTCGGTTCATCCAAGAAAATGAGTGGTGGCTGTGCAATGAGGCTCGCCGCCAGATCTAACCTCCTACGCATACCGCCGGAGAAATTTTTGAGCGGCCGCCTCGCAGCCTCCGTCAATCCGAACTCCTCCAGCAGCTTCGCTGCTTTACGCTTGGCCTCTGAGCGCCCGAGCCCGAGCAATCGAGAGAAGATGATCAGGTTCTCAGTCGCGCTAAGCGACTCGTCAACGGAGGCGTATTGCCCTGTGACGCCGATCAATTGACGGACGATCTGCGATTCCTTCTGCACATCGTATCCGAAGATGCGTGCCGATCCCGCATCCGGTCGAAGCAGCGTCGCCAGCATGCGAATGGTCGTCGTCTTCCCTGCTCCATTCGGCCCAAGTACGCCGTATATCGATCCGGCTCGTACATTCATGTTGACACCATCTACCGCGCGATTATCGCCGAACGTTTTGACGAGTCCACGTGCTTCAACGGCCCAATCGCCGTTATTTGGCTCTATTTTTCTATAATCCATTCTAATTCCTCCCATACAACTGATGATGTAGTGATGTTAACACCTCTTTTTAAACAGAATATAAACGGAGTTTAGAGCTGAAAAGCAAAATACCGCCAAGCTTGATCAGCCCCAGCGGTTTTCGCATCCGTATCTATTGAATTATGCTTCCTATCCCTTAATCGCACCATCGGCCATGCCCTTAATCCACAGTACAGATCCATCGTTTACCACAAGTTTATTGAGGGCTACGACTTCGCCAGTCTCGTTATCTAAATAATAATTCACGCTACCAACCATAACAACGAAACTCATCGAAAGCACGATCGCGATGAGGATGATTCGACAGATGCCCTTCAGTTGATCTCGATCGCGTTTCACCAAACGCTGTGCCCAAAATCCGACCGCAGCCCCCATGGAGTTAATCAGGATATCGTCGATATCGAAGGCTCCTAACTGTGTAAGCATTTGAATAATTTCAAGAATCGTAATAGACAGCACGAATAAAGTAATGAACCGAATAAAATGACAACGGTACAGAAGTGGGATGACAGCCCCAAAAGGGATAAATGCTACAAAGTTCCCCAATTCAAAAAACCAACCATCAAAGCTTCTCCCCATTGGAAAGTGCAGCGGAATTCCTTTAGGGACTAGATCATACCGCAAGCCAGGAACATGATCAAAAGCAATTCTGTTAAAACCTATATACAAGAAATAGAGCGTCAACAGGGTATATAAGACTAACAGGACAATGGTGATTTTACGTAACTTTCCTTGATACATGATTACATCCTTTCTTCCTGCAGAGCGCGGCACTAATGTCTTTGAACCCATTTTAGAGACGAAAGCTTAAGGGTTTGATACGCATCTCTAAATTTTTTATTAAGATCATGCCGAATCTCACTGGCCGAACACACAAAACAGGAAGTACAGAGAAGAGAACAACAAAAAAACGGCATTCCTGCCGTTTGTGTACGCATGTATTTTAGCTAACTAGCTTTAAACCAACGACAGCAAAGATAATTCCAAGAATGCTGCCGATCCGAAGCCAGCTTTTGGATTCTTTGAAAAAAATCATCCCCACAATCGCAGCCCCAACCGCTCCAATCCCTGTCCACACTGCATAAGCCGTTGCGAGCGGGATGGTCTCCATGGCACGAACAAGCAGCTGAAAGCTAATGATGAATCCTCCGATGAGGATGAGGTTATTGGTCCAGTTGTTATTTTTCGCAACCCGTTTAATCCCGATAACCCCGACAATCTCCATCAAACCCGCCGAAATGAGCAACAACCAATCCATCAAGCTTCACTCCCTTTGCTCGACAATTTCAAGGAAACAATGCATGCCAATAACAATAAGACGAATAAGATCCGCAGTAGACTGACACCGCCAGATAGTATAATTTCTACAATCGTCGTTCCTAGCGTTCCAATTCCAGTGAATACAGCATAGACCGTGCCGACAGGCAATATTTTAGTGGCGCGAATGATTAAATCGAAGCTTGCAAGCAGGGATACAAGCACGACAACACTTGGAATGGCCTCGTATTTGAACCCGCTTGCCCACAAAATCTCCAATAGTCCTCCTATGAAAACATACGTCCATGCTCTGCCATTTTGCTTAGCTGTTGTGGCTGTCATTTGTCTCCCTCCTCCAAGTGCTCTAGATAATAATTAACAATTCGATCGATATGATCCATGACTTCAGTATCCATGCCGTACACCTTTGTTTCCATACCTTCTTCAGGACGGATAAGGGACCAATACTTCGCAATGAGCTGTTCATCCTGTTGGAACCATTCCATAGAAACTTCTATGATTTGTTCCGAAAGCTTCTGAGATATGATAGAGGAAGGAGGCTCGTGCAGATGCTCCTTCACATTCCGAATCAGCTTCGCCCACGCCATGCTTCGTGGATCATTTAAGCTGAGGTCTGGCAAATTTTTAATAATCTTCATTTCATGTTCTGAGAAATACCGGGCAAGAAATGTATCTCTAATCTCTGAGGGAGACTGAAGCGCCTTGATGAATAGAAAGATATCTTCTGCTTCAATCTCCCCTTTCATTTCAATGGCAAACCTTGCCGTCTGCAACAGCTTCTCCATCTCATCCAGACGTTTCTTCTCTTCCTGAACCGTTGCCAATTCAAAATCCAGGTATTCTCTCCAACGTTGCTCATGCGAATTCTTATCCGTAATCAACATTTCTTTGATGGATGCCAGCGTAAATCCCAGCTCTTTCAAGGCTGTAATATGCTGGAGCACATTAATCTCCTCGTCGGAATAGTACCGGTAGCCCGAATCGGCTACCTTCGCAGGCTTCAATAACCCGATCTCGTCATAGTATCTTAGCGTTCTTATAGATATATTTGTATTTTTGGACAGCTGTCCAATGCTGTACATCATTTCATCACCTCTTCCTACTCGAGTATACACTCTCCAGTTAACGTGAGAGTCAAGCTTTTTTTACGCAAAAAAATACCACGTCAATTGACGTGGTTGGTGTTGACTGCTTCTTATGGACCCAGAAGCGATAATCAGTCCTGCGGCTCCGACGAGTTGGCTCATTCTTGACAATCGGTAAACATTATGACTCTTGCGCAGTAAGTGCATGATCCGGCGCTTTTTGGTTCATGATCGGCACCATGGATAGTGCGCCAATAAGGAATAATAACCCAGCTCCGCTATAGATCGTACCCAGCGAAAAGGCGTCCTTCAAAGCGCCTGCGAAAGACATGGATATGACCATCATGCCAACGAACATTGGATTCAGAACCCCATTTACTCGGCCAACAATGGATGAATCTGACCATTTCAGAATCATTGTGCTGATCCCGATATGAATACAAGGGAAAACAAGCCCATTCAGAAATTGAACGGTCAGCGTGATCGGAATGCTCGTCGAATACCCCACAATGACGGTGCAGACCGCGCCTGCCAGCATGCCTATGGCAAGAAGCAACTGCGGCGGAACCCGTTTCGCAAAGGTGGCTACAATCCCGCCACCGATCAGCATGGCTACGCCATTCACCATCAGTAAGTATTGCAAGAACTCCTTACTCTTGCCTAGCCGTTCCGTTACGATAAACAGGTTGAGCGCTTGCGCTACGCCAACAGCGAGTCCTGCGAGTATAAACGCGAGTCCGAGCATTCGCAGCACTTGGCTTTGCCAAACATACCGGAAGCCTTCAATAAAATCTTTACGGAACTGCCCTTTGACAGCGACCGTTTGAGATTCCATATTATCCTCAGGCAAGCGAATAAGGACGAGAGCGGAAAGAAGGAAGACTACTCCCATGATCGCGATCGATGTTTCAAGGCCAAATGTGCTGTAAACAAAGGTGCCAAGCATAGGGCCAAGCACCATGAAGATAGCCATCAGAGATTGGAATAGTGCCATCCCTTGCTGAAGCTGTTCTTCAGGCACATGATACTTAAACAATCGCATGCTTGAAGGCTGCGAGAACTGCGAAAGAATAGCTGAGATGAATGCGACAAGGTAGACGGAGTGCCACGAACCGAAATGTATGGTCAGTAGTACTGCGAATACCGATACCGCAGATAATAAATCGCACCAGATCATCGTTCGCTTTGGCCGCCAGCGGTCGGCAAATGTACCTCCGATGAACGAAAAAACAAATATTGGTGCGAATTCTGCCACGCTGATGAGCGAAATGGCGTATGGATCATTGTTAGTTCTTTCGGCAACGTACAGAAGGATAGCGAAATTACGTACCCAAATGCCGATCTGCAGGAGCACGTTGGATAATAATATCGTCTGCAGAAACCGATTGCTAAGAAGGCTTGGTGCTTTCGTGCTTTTTTCGTGCCTATTCAATCTTTTCAACCTCCATTTTGTCTATAAAGATGCCCAACTTGAGTAATGTATGGCTCTCCTTTAAATTCCTAATTAATCGGATCTCATCATCGTTCACCTCCTACTAAAGACTGAAATTACGGAGTCCCAAAACTAATTGTTTCCTGTAGCTTCTTCGGGGCTCTGGCCTCGATCCATTATCTTTCATAGAATTCCTTGCGAATTCCTTGCACCCAATTCAGTTCGTTCTGATAGAAGGATATCAGGTTCTCAGAAATCTTATCCCACAAAAATGCTTCACGCTCGTTTCTATGGGGTGAAAGAACTCCACGCTTGATTTTTTCCTGCTGGAACACAAGCTGCATGTTGATCCTGCTCTCATATTGGAGCAATAGTTCATTTAATTCCTCATCGCTTAGCTGGTCTGCCCACGCTAATTGAACGAGAAAAGTATTCTTGAACTCCGGAAATTCCGGTTCAGAAAGAACCCATTCCCTCAATCTGGCAAGTCCTGCATCCGTAATATGATATATCTTCTTGGATGGAGAACTCTCCTGATGTTGAATTTCGTTGGTCACATAACCTTCGTCCAAGAGCTGTACGAGAGATTTATAGATTTGATTATTGTTACCGGACCAATACATCGTTGAAGATTCTTCAATAATCTTTTTTAATTCATATCCTGTAGCAGGTCTCCAGCTAAGAAGACCAAGGATTGCAAATTGAATGGACATTTTCTCACCTCGATATGTTACTTGTAACATAGGTTAATAATATCTTATGTTATTTGTAATGTAAATATGTAGCAGCAAAAAAAGATGACTTTGACGAATCAGAAGTCATCTTTGAACGGTTTAATCACGGCGTTTTTCAATGATACTCACCTTACCTAGACCTGGCAAGGCGAAAGCCGAGATCATCAATTCGAAACGTTGGGTGACTGCGCCGGCGACACGTCGCCCCACATCCCCGCTCCTCTTCCGCCCAGCTGCCACCGCGGAAAATTCTATAGGAATCGTATACCTTCGCATCGTATATATCAAAGCACCACTCCCACACATTTCCTAACATATCATAGAGGCCCCACGCATTCGGCAGCTTTTTACCTACTTCATGGACCTTGCCCTCAGCGTTTTGATGATACCAAGCAATTTCAGCAACCTCGCCGTACCTATATCCCCCCGTACCTGCTTTACACGCATACTGCCATTCCGCTTCTGTTGGAAGACGATAACCATCGGCCTCCCAATTGCAAACAACATGCGCTCCATCCTCACTTATCGAATAACATTCTTGTAGACCCGAGTGCTGAGAAAGCAAATTACAAAATGAAATTGCATCATGCCATGACACATCTACCACAGGAAGCTCAGTTTCGTCGTAAGATTCAACTGTTCTTTGCATGATCGAGAAATATAACCCCTTCGTAACAGGAACCGGAGCAAGTAAAAAAGAATTCACCTGAACTGTCCATGTCCTCTTTATTCGATCGTCCCTTAAATCAATTTCACCTGCAGGGATTTCCACCATGGGATAATCAACCTGACTGCGCCGTTCGTGTGACACCCTATCTTCCTCCCGTTTCATCTAGCTCTCCTGGTTCGCTAATCCTCGTCATCCATTGGTAAACTTTCTCACGTAATCCTCGCAAATGTAGCGATTATCTTCGCCATGATGGGGCGAAATGTTCGCAACTCTAAAGAAGCTTAGACCCACTACCATCGCTAGCAGCCCATATGCGGCGCTTTGGGAATCTTCTACTGACATCTGCCCCGTCCGATTCCCATAATCAAAAATCTTTGCTATCCCTTGGAGATCAGCCATATAGCTCTCGGATACGACTTCCTGCAACTTGCGATCCAATACGGCTTTGGAGAAAAACTGTAGAAAGAGCTTTGCTTGAGCTTCATGCGGGATAAACATCTTTTCAATCCCGTCCAGCCGCGAAACATTGATTCTCTTCTCCGTGTCATCACGATAAGGCGGTAGTATATGTTGCAACGTAACGTCAATCATTTCCCCGGCTGTCATTGTATTTTCAATTTCTGACTCGATCTTTAGACCATAATAGGCCAAGAAAGACTTAAAGGCTTCAATCGTCAGGTTATCCTTATTTTTAAAATAATAACTGACAACTCCCTTCGAACAGTCAGCATACTCAGCAACCTTATCCAGTGTCATGCCATCAATCCCGTGAATGCTAATGCAGGTTAACGTGGCGTTTATGACATCTGCTCGGCGCTTTGGTTCCATTCCTAATTTGGGCATCATTTCACCTGATCCATTTATTTATTCTGAACAGTCAGAATAAATAAAGTCTACACAATGATTGAGCATGTTGTCAATTGGTCTGGCTCCACTAGCAAGAGTGAATAGCTTGGTCAAGCAGTTGTTGCCATATTGGGCGTTTGTCATCACGGTTAATTTTGAGCATCCATTTCACCTCTAGCTGTATTGGTTTTAAAAAACAAAACACCGGGAAAACCCGGTGCAGTAAGGTATTTTTTTGGTCGAGCCAGGGGGCTATCTGCTCGTTCAACTCGCTATCCCCTTCAAAGGGATGTCCCATTCCTGATTTAACCTTAATTAATTATACATTTTCACTTGACGTACTCTTCCAATTAGAGCCAGCACGAACAGAATAATTGTAGCTAGCAGATAATACCTATAAAATCCACGGTCCAGAGATTGCTGTGAGACTCCCATAAAATCCATAACATCTAGTTTGTTTAAGGGGCCCACATACCACATTAACATATATACCACTTGAAAAAGCTTGCCATTTCCCGACCATATGCCTAATGCTACAGCTAGCGTTGGAATAAATAAGCCGCCTATTGCCATGGCCTTTAAGCTTTCCCATTCACCTGCGGCAAGTAAATGAATCATAGCCCCACTGCCTGTCAAATAGGCAACAATGATACCAGCCAGCCACATTACAATAAATTGATTCCGAACCGGATGTAGAGCAATAAACATCAATTGATGGGTACGGTAATACTTTTCATTGGTACCCATTGCCGACCAAATTAGAACAGGCCAGACCCAGGTAAAGGGTAATACAAACTCTTGTACGGACTCTACTGGCAAAAATAAACCAAGCACGATCATGACCAAAGCTACCAAGTACCACCAAAGACGCAACCCTTTGAGCATGAGACGAAGTTCCAGGGCTAATGTTTTCACGTAGTTGGATTGCTCTTGTACATGCGTATAAGGAGTTAATTTGATTTCAATGTCATTCTTATGTTCAGGCTTATTGTCCGCCTCCGCTGTTCCTGATTCGTTCGATTTACTTTTTTTATTACTTTTGGTTGAACGTGTTAGATCAAACCGATGAAAGAAAATGGAAGCTACTGCTGCAATCACTATTGCCACAGCTAACCAAATATAACGTTCTAAAAACATAGGTATAGTCCACTGTACACCTGTCCAAACGTAGGTTACTATTTCCCCCTTAAATGGACTGATATCCGTGACATGGCCCACATCGTTGTGAGGGACCCTAGCATTCGCCTCGATCGATAACCTGGTTAAGATCGGTGAAGTCCCGAACATATCCTGGCTAGAACTCATGGCAGACGTAGAAAGTTTAAGTGAAAAGATCCACAAAACAAAATAAATGACATTCCCCAATCCCTTACGCAACAAAGGCACGGATTCAAAAAAGATTGCAATTGAAGCCACCATCGCCATCGTTGGCAATGTAGAATAAATAAATGGAAGTAAAAGTCTTACCACATCAACTGTATAATCTTCCCCTCTAATAAGTTGCATAGCAAGAGCAGTTACAACTAATACAACAACAATAGACATCAAGAGAACGAAATTACTCCACATTTTCCCCATAGTGTATAGCCACCGGGTAATCGGGGTCGTTGCTATAATTTGTCCCACCCCGGTCTGCACATCTCGCTCAATTGCATTTTTTACGAGAAAGAACGCTGGAAGACTTAGTAACATGGATGCTATTATGGCAATTGTGCTGCCTACCCATGCGGAGTTATAAATACCGCGTACGCCGTTTAGGGATAAAGTTAAATAATTATCGTGACTTGAAGGTATGTACTTAAACACGATAAAAATCGATACTAACACTGTAATCAAAAAACTGTATCTTCGGATTCTTTCTAAATAATCAGCTTTCATCATGTGGAATAGAATACGAAGCGATGTCATGAAGTTGTCTCCTGCTTATTTGCCGACATGTAATACAAATACGCATCCTCCAAAGTCGGAGTCACCAAATGGCTTTCTGCTGAAGGCTGAATATCGGCAATAACTCTCACACGCACCCCTTCACTACTTTGAATTGTGCTGCTGACTACCAATTGTTTACGTACTTCCATCCATGTATCGCTCGGCAGCAACCACTCCCACACTTTTCCTACAGACGCAGCCAGTATTTTGCTCTGATCTGCCTGCACCACGAGTCGCCCATTATTGACAATCGCGATGTCTGTTGCGGAAGCTTCGATATCGGATACGATATGGGTTGATAATATAACAATACGATCGCCTGACAATTCGGATAGAAGATTACGAAAACGAATACGTTCTTCGGGGTCAAGACCAACCGTTGGCTCGTCAACGATTAATAGCTTGGGATCGTTCAATAACGCCTGTGCGATACCTACACGTTGTTTCATCCCGCCTGAAAGACTATTCAATGGTTTTTTGCGAACCTCATGAAGATTAAGCAAATATAGTAACTCGTCAATTCTTTTTCTTGCGATTCTATGATCCAACCCTCTGATCGCCGCTAAATATTCCAAAAACTCAACCGCATTTAAATGAGGGTATACGCCAAAATCTTGTGGCAAATAACCTAATATGCCCCGCACAGCATTAGGATTTTCAGTGATATCGATTCCATTCCAACTCACCTTACCAGCTGTAGGTTGGATAATTGTCGATAAGATTCGCATCAATGTTGATTTTCCGGCACCATTCGGCCCTAACAATCCCAATACGCCTGTTTGAATAGTTAGAGATAAGTCACGAAGCCCGTAAAAATCACCTTTATATTTCTTGCTTACACTATCAACAATTAATTCCATATATTCCCCCTATATTACTTTGTTTTCTCATTACATTATGTTACATTATCCCATAAATTTCCTCAATGTGTTTTTATTGCTATAACTTGACAGATACATTGAAGCCTTTCACGATGAGCCATACCGCTAGAATCATTTCATAAGAGGCTACTGGAATCGCCAACACGACTCCCCATGTTGAAAGTTGAAGAATGATACCGAACATTTCTAGCACGGCTGCAAGAAGAATGAGTGTTGCTCCAGCAAGACCCATGACTGCGATAGGCCGGGGAACAAGTTTGGATTGATAGAGTAGATAACTGCATATCAGCGTATTTATGCCTAGCATGAAATTGGGGCCAAGCAAAAAGGTCCAGTCATGTACGGCTTTTAATAATGTGCCTGCAGTTTGAAAAGAGGTTGCATGCGGAGCTACTGCTTCTACAAATTCTTGACTTAGGGTCAATAGAGACAAGACGCTGACTATACCAACAGTAATGATAACGGCTTCAAGAAGCCTGAAACAAACATACCCAAGAGCTAAGCTTTCACTGTGCTTTTTGAAGAATGGGAACAGCATAATCGAGGTACCGACAGCGGAACAGACCAGAACTAACTCACACAGCGCGCCTAGTATCACCTGATTTTTATGTTCAAAACCTGTAATCAGGTAATTGGGATCTTTTAGAATCGGATCGTATAAAAGAACACCAATGATCGACGAAACCGTCGCAAGTATAAATAGGACTCCCACAATTTTTGTTGCCTTCTTGCTATGATTCATTGGTTTCTCACCCTAATCACGACGTTCCCTTTCTTATGTCCGTTTTCGACATACGTATGAGCCTCAGCGATCTGTTCCAACGAATAACAGCGATCGATGACCGATTTTACCTTTCCTTCCTCAATTAAACGTGTGAGCGAATACAGATCTTCCATCTTAAGCTTAATCGCGGATTTAACGGAAAGATACCTCCCCTTGTTCTTAAGGGCGCTTTTACTGCGTGAAGACGAAATTTTCCCTACCGCATCGAAAATAAGGTCATACGTCTGGCCGCTTTGAGTAAAATCCCCCTTTGTATAATCCAGGACTTTATCGGCTCCCAGCGCTTTCACCATTTCCACGTTCGCGGTGCTGCAAACAGCAGTGACCTCCGCCCCAAATGATTTGGCAAGCTGAACCGCAAAAGTGCCGACGCTTCCGGATGCCCCGTAAATAAGCACTTTCTGTCCGCGCTCAATCCCTCCTTTTCTAAGAAAACACAGCGCTGTAAGTCCCCCGACAGGAACGGCGGCTGCTTCCTCGAAGGTCATATGGGCAGGTTTCATGGCCACAAACCCTTCATTGGCCTTCGCCCCTTCTTCTGGCAGGCAAATGTACTCAGCATAAGCGCCAAATCCAAGGCCGGTGTATGCGAAAACAGGGTCGCCCTTCTTAAAACGTGTCACGTCCTTGCCGACGGCTTCAACCTCTCCTGCTAGCTCAAACCCCAAAATGGTTGCCTTCTTCGGCCTAAAAAGTCCGTTGAAAAGTCTTGCCGCAACGGGATCGGCCTTTCTCATGCGCCAATCCGCTGCCGATACGGTCGTCATATGGATCTTGATTAATAGTTCATGATCCTTGGGCGTCGGCTTTTGCACCTCTTTCATTTCAAGCACATGCGGTGGTCCATATTGTTCGTAGACGATGGCTCTCATGTCGCTCCTCCTCATAAATTAATTATTGAACTGGATCTTCCTCGTAAGCGAAGACGTCCTCCAGAGGCATCTGGAACACGCGTGCGATGCGAAAAGCTAATTCCAACGAAGGCGAATATTTTCCCTTCTCAATCGCTACGATCGTCTGCCGTGTCACCCCTACTTGGTCAGCGAGCTGCTGCTGGGTCATTTCGTTATGGTTGAATCGCAAGCTGCGAATGTGATTGCTAATGTGACTTTGGCCCATCTTATACTCCTTTCCGATAGTGATAAAGCCGCGTAACGCTGCTGGCAACATCGGATATGAATCCTGAGAAAATCAAAATGACGAACATAACGGAAGGCGTCATTCGCAGGACTAATGAAACCATCGCGAGCAGAAATCCGAGAACGAAGACGAAATAAGACATTCTCATGGCCTTCAATTCGATTAGCTTGTCGAGCTCGTCAGCGAAGGAAGGTTCCACTTCTTTCGTCGCAATCCGGTTAATGATGATGAATATGATCTCAATGATGACTTTGGCCACGATCGTTACCGGAATGAGAATTAGGATAACGGCACCCCAGAAACGGAAAAGCTCCGCCCCCGCTAGATTCGCATCATTGTACCTGACGTACACAGCCCCACAGTAGGATCCAAAAATCAAAATCGTGCTGATTAGCGATACAATATTTTTCTTCTCTTGATAGGACATGGAATATCTCCTCTGCTAACCCGTCTGTTTATTGGTAAAGTTTTCCGTATACAATGTAACATTAAGGATACACCATGTCAAATATTTTTTACATTCAAATCTCCAATTTTCTGCGAGATCTGCTTTTCTAGGAAGCAGAATTAACCTTCATTAGCACGAAGGTTATTCCCTACTGTGAATTACAAGAGGAATCCGCTGAAAATCATAAGGACATTAATCCATGTATGCCAGATCACGACTGGAATGATACTTTTGGATTTGATCGTAATGCCTCCGAAATACAACCCTCCCAGCGCATAGGCGATGCACACGCCCCAAGAGAATCCAAGGGAATAATGCTGTAAACCAAACCCTGCGCTGGTCACAATTACTGCCCACTTATCACCCAATTGTTCTGAGAACCGACTAAGAAGCATCCCTCGCCAGATGATCTCCTCCAACACATTTATGATGGAAAAAGCGATCGCGAATAACCAAATCTCTTGCACGTTACTCCATCCGTTTCGAATAACAAATGGCATAAAAGTAAAAGAAATCGCTCCAATTGCGATGAGTAAGAAATAGTTAACTTTTGATTGACGGAAGCCTGACCAAATAAATGGTATACCTATCTTCTCGTTCCAATGCGGTTTTTTCGCATACAGCATGAAGGGTAATTTTTGAATAAACGCTAAGATAAACAAGGGAATGATTATACAAATCAGTGACAATCTGTTTAGAAGGATATGCCATTCATTTGGCTTCAAATCGAGAACCCAACTTGAGTTTATGAATAGATATAGAGCAAATCCGACACCCAAACCTATCGTTGTCAGTAGAAATGATCGCATTGGCTTGTAAATGAAGAGCAATCCGGTACAACTTCCCCACAAACACATCAATAAGTAGTTTTGCGTTTGAAGAGAGGTAAAAAGTAACCCAACTAAGAACAGACAAGCTAAATTCCTAAGTAATGTGAAATTCATTTTATCCTCCTTATGGATTTAGACAATCGTGGAATTACGCTGGAGGGTACTCATTTGTCCATATTATCGAGGTACTCCATACATATACTGCATTATTGTGAGAGGATGTGAGAATTGACTTGGATATGAAGAAAATGGGCTTTGCAGATCGCGTAATCTTTATTCTCGGACTAACCTTAGCCGGTGTACTGACATTTGTCCTTGTGATCGGAGTCATTGTTGCAGTATTAAAATTTTACATGGACAGCAAGGAACGAACAATACAAGTTCAGCCAGATCCACTGCTAAAGGATGATCCGAGGTCACCTTCGGGCAGCGTCTCGACGAGTAAGCATTTATCTGAAGACGAAGATTGGCAAGTCAATGATGCGCAAGAAAGGCCACCGAATTAGGTGATTTTAGAAAGGAGATGACGCAATTGGCAACGAAAAATCAAGGGATGTCGAAGTTCTTTAGTGATGCGAAGAAAGGATTTCTAAATTTCGCCAATAACTATTCCATAGCGGTGAACAGTGGCGCGAAAGAGGCAGGGAAGCAAATTTTTGAAGGTATGGAGGGATTGAATCAACCATCCGATATTCCTGCTGGAAAGCTGTTCACAGCCGTTAAAATTGGCGTACAACATGCCAGTGAACATATGGTGAATTCAAGTATGGAATTCGTTGAACAAATGAAAAATAATCAAAAAAGCAAATAGGAAGTTTGACTCTCAGTTCCGTGTTTTCTCCTCTTGGTTGATGAACTTACGTTATTGACCAGAGGTTTTTTTGAGTTGAAATCCGAATACATACATAGACTAAACGGTTTGGATTATAGAAAAAACGTAGGACCACTTCCTTTAACGAAAATAAGGAAGCAGTCCCTATTTCATTTTCATGTATTTATTACTCTTTATTTTCCTTATCTTTTTCTTTTTTTTCTTTTTCTTTTTCCTTTTTTTCTTTTTCTTGCTGCTGTTTCTCAATCTTTTTTTGTTCTTTTTCTTTCTTTTTCGCTTTCTTTTTTTCTTTTTTCTTCGCTTTTTTCTCAAGCTTCTTCTCTTCTTTTAGTCTCTCTTTTTCTTTCTCTTCTTCTTTTTTCTTTGCTTTTTTCTCAAGCTTAGCTTGCTCTTTCGCTTTTTCATTTTCCTCTTTGTTCGTCGATTTTTGTTCTTTCATTTCTTCCTCACTCATGTTTTATCCCTCCATTTTGGAATTGATAACCTTGTTCAAACGGTATCTGACAACTTCTGGATTAAAATATTCAAGCATATGAATCCCTGGCACTAACTGAAAATAAATGTCATATATCTTGTAAGGAATTTTAGCGTGCAGTTCAGGAATACGAAGATTGATCGGCTTTTGGAACAGATCGACAGCCTCTTCTTCGGTCTTGAGCCCAGAGTCAACCACTTTTCTGTAGGATTGTAAACCAATCGAGCTGATTGATTTGCCAATCCCCTCTTGTCTGTGAGCAATTTTCTCAAATAAAGAAGCTGGTACGTACCTCGAATTCACAATTGCTATATTGTGAGAAACGATAAAATCACTTTTGTCGCTGATCAAAATCGATTCTCTCAGATATAAAGGAGCGCCGGAGAACCCATCTTGATGATCAGCATGTTCTTCATTCAATTGCTCTTGTCGAATGACCGTTACGCGCAGCTTTTCGTTCAACAAGGTTTCTAGCAAATCTGTGGTCCTTCCGTCTGTCACTAATAGCAAATCGAAAATCAGTTTCTGCAAAAAATCCAATGCTTCCCCCGCATGCTGCGAGTCCTTGCCATCAGTATTCCTATCTGTCATACAGTTTCCTCCAATAGCTGTTAACGATACAGACCGGAATCGCGGAGCCCCTGCAAAAATATGTTAAATTCGTCAAGATTCAACTGCTGCTTCGCATCAGAAAGTGCAACCTGCGGATTCGGATGCACCTCGACCATGATACCGTCTGCTCCAACCGCAAGCGCAGCTTTCGCGCATGGAAGCATAATATCCTTTCGACCCGTGGAATGGGTGACATCTACGAGAACCGGGAGATGGGTCTCTTGTTTCAATATCGGAACAGCAGAAATATCGAGTGTATTACGCGTCCATTTTTCATAGGTGCGAATTCCGCGCTCGATTAACATGACTTGGTTATTCCCGCTGGATAGCAGATATTCAGCCGCAAACACGAACTCCTCGAGTGTGGCGGAGAGGCCTCGTTTCAGCAGGACAGGCTTTTGGGTTTGGCCAACGGCTTTCAACAGATCGAAGTTATGCATGTTGCGGGCACCAATCTGAAAGATGTCAATGTAACGAGCAGCCGTGTCGATTTGCAAAGGGCTCATGATTTCACTGATCGTCACCATACCCGTTTCATCAGCCACTTCCTTCATGATTTTCAACCCTTCTTCGCCAAGGCCTTGAAAATCATACGGTGATGTTCTCGGTTTGAACGCGCCTCCTCGTAAGACGGTAATGCCGGCATTCCTCATTGCGGTAGCAACCGTTAATAGCTGATCTCTGCTTTCAATTGAGCAGGGCCCAGCGACGGTGACGTGCGAAGAACCGCCGATTTCGGCATGCTTTACTTGAATAATCGTATCCTCACTCTTATGCTGGCGGCTAACAAGAAGCTTGCGCTCGGCTGGAGCCTCCTTTTTTACTTTGGGATTCGCAAAAGTATGGGTAGCAAGCTCATTCAGTAGTTGTTGGTTGCCAACTGGCTCCGCTTGTGAAATGCCCTGCTTATTCTTTTCTTGAACGATTTCCATTGCCATTCGTGCACGCTCGTTCATCAGATCGAGCAATTGTTGGTTAATTCCATCCCATTGCGTTATTAATTGTTGCCATTTGTCGCTCATGACGAGCACACCTCTCTTTTTCACAATTGACTGTAGCCTGACCCTCACCAGCTTAAACTTTATTTCGCTTCTGGATATATACCGGTTTGGTCGATGGCACGTTATTCACGAGCCCAACCCGATCGAGAAGCGTTGCGTCGGTAATGATTTGAAGGGTGACAGGCACATGAAGCTTTTCAGATAATCCAGTTTGGATGTCCTCCATACTCCATCGTCCAGCATCGTGCGAATCAAGTAGAATGTACAAACCCTCCTCTTGCTCCAATACCTTCCATGCATCTGGGGCAGGTGTCAACGAATAGACAGCTTCTTGGATGTCATAAGCATCTAGAATGGTATCACCGATCACGATTCGATCCTTACTTCTGCCGTAATGCACCAACTTGCCCATTGCTCGTCCACAAGCACACATGGAAGGTTCAACGGAGATAATATCTTCATTAAAGTATCGCAACAGAGGAGAAGCTTGATGAGAGAGCGTTGTTATCGCCGCAAACCCTCTCTCCCCTTGAGTAACAGGACCTGAACCATCTTCATGCAGCACTTCTACGCAAAAATCTTGTTCCATGATATGCATCGAGCCAAACTCACACATGGCTGCAATATTCGCGGTTTCAGTCGAACCATACATATTGTATACAGGTACACCCCACAGCTTTTCTATATGCTCTTTGCGTTTATCGCTCATTAACTCACCGGCAACGCAAATGGCCCGTAGCGCTGGTAAATCTTTGAACACATCCAAACCGATGAGACGCGCTGTCTCAGCCAGAAGCTCCATCTCGCGCGGAAGCCCTGCTAATACGGTGACTTGTAGGCGCTTCATTAGACTTAATACTCTCGGGTATGGCGTAACTACCGTACGTCCGCTTGCAGGTACAACCCCTGCTCCTGTGTGCCAGGCAGCTTGCTGCATTAAGAAGGCGGGTAGCGCCAAGGCATACGGGAATCGAATCAGCACAAGATCATCCGCTGTCAATCGAACTCCACATTCCTGCAGCTGTCTTCCGCCTACTCGCATATCTTCTTGCGTGAACCAAGAAGCGGAAGGTTCTCCGGTTGTACCCGTGGATTCGTGGTATTGGGCAATCTTACTTATTTCGACAGCTAGGTGTCCGAAAGTACCGGCATTCCGAAGATCTTCTTTCGTTGTCAATGGCAGTGTTTGGATGTGTTCCATTCCGATATTATCGATGTCATATTTCGCTAATCGATCCTTATATAGAGGGGATTTCGTTAGGCGTACTAATAAATTCTTGAACTTTTCCTCCCGCTCCCTCTGAATATCGGTCATAAGGGCACCTCCTCTCGGCGTTACACGGCGCTTTGGGATGGCTAATGCGAATCCTTGGCCCCATGCTCCTGGCCGCCTTAATTGAATATTCGCGTTGCTTTGCCAAAAGTACGAGGAATATCATGTCTGATTTCCACTTCGCAATCAATCCCGATTCGGTCTGCCATATGCTTCCGGATTTTCGTTGCCAATTGCTCATCTGTTAATTCCGTCCGAAACGGTTCGGCTTCAATCTTTAATGATCCCTGATTCAATTTGAAGTGATACCACATACCCACATCCGGAATTTCCATCAAGAATTGTTCTAACATGAACGGTGAATAGTCTTCATCCCCCAATCGAAGCATGTTCTCCATTCTTCCTCTCAGATGCAGGACGTCCATCGTGATACCACAATCACATTTGGATTTCTGCAAATACCCGATATCCCCACTACGGTAACGCACCATTGGCATGGCTTCGCGAAGCAACGTCGTTACAATGATTTCTCCCGTCTTGCCGTAAGGGAGCTTTTCCATCGTAATTGGATTAATGATTTCGACTTTTACATGTCCTTCCATCACGTGATAACCTTTGTGCTCACTGCATTCAACCGCAACGACGCCGCATTCGGTCGATCCGTAGAAGAAGGATACTTCGCATCCCCACCATTTTTCCAAACGCTCACGGAATTTATTGGAGCAGCCTTCACCTGTAAGCAATATTTTTTTCAATCGTATATCTTCTCCGATTTTTATGCCGAACCGCTCGCTTTCTTCAGCCAAAAGTGCCGCATAGGAGGGGGTCGTAGTCAGAACTGTAGCTTGGAACTCCTTCATCAATTCTAATGACTTATCGACGGGAGCCATGTAACCGCCTTTGCCAAGTGACAGTACTGCCGTTCCAAAAGCAAATTGAAACAACCGCTGAAATCCAAGTCCAGGCAGAGCAAATTCATAAGGTAAGGCGATGGCCGCCACATCAACATCCGTTTCCTTAAACAATTCCAAATATTTCGGCAGCAAATCATAGACATACTGATCAGCTAACGAGTACGAGGTATAAATAGGTTTTCCCGAAGTACCGCTCGTGAGGTGAACCTGACCGATTTCTTTTGGATCTAAGCATAAGATTTTCTGCTTATCGCCTCGAATGACGTCTTTATTCAATAGAGGTACATTTGTTAATTGCTCCAGACTTTCAATTTGTGGCACTGTAAAGCCTGCTTCTTCCAGCTTTGAGCGATAATATTCATTTCGGTCCCAAATATGAGTAAGTGTTGCGTTAATCGCTTTTAACTGATAATCTTCAATTCTTTGCCGAGGCAGCTTCTCAATGGTGCTTCCATCCTCATCCAATTGCTTGAAAAAAGCTTTGAATTGTTCTAAATGGGATGTATGGTCGTCCACGGATACCTTCATTTTATGGGTTTGTGCTTTCATAAAAATCCTCCTAACCATTTCAATCCAAACCTGCGGCATGGTAATTCGTCTAGCAATCTCTTATTGATTACTTGTGGTGTAGTAGATACGCTCCCTCCTCCCTAGTCACCCTAATATGAAATGCAAGCAATGTCAGGCTTGACTCGGACAGCCGTATATCTTCTAAAAAGTGATTATTTCATCCAATCATAGTAATAGGGCCTCACATATCGTAACAAGTATATAGTCTTCGAAATCATGAGAAGTTAGCATAGAGAAACTCGGCTTTCAAAGAATGACGAAGCAAATTGGAGGTTAGGTAAAAATGTCATATGACAGCAATCCTGATAAACAATTTAAGGAAGCAATAAAGCTCCATCAAGATGGGGTTGAAGGAGACAAAAAGGCAGCGAAAAGAGCGAATGAGAAGCTTTTAAAGCTCCGTGAGACCCAGCCTCATAATGCGCTTATTGAAGCCTATTACGGTAGTTCATTAGCCCTCTTATCACGTGATGCCGTTAAGCTTGTTGAGAAAGAAGAAAAAGCACTAGAGAGTTTGGAGGTATTGAATCATGCAGTAACAATGGATCCGAACGAAAAAGAAATTCGCTTCGTGCGCGGAAGCGTCTGCCTGCAACTGCCCGAGTCTTATTTCTATTCTTCGAAAACAGCGATCGAGGACTTCACATTCCTCCTTGACCGTTATCATCAACAAGGTTCAAATTACCTAACCCAAAAACAAGTCAGAGAAGTACTTCGAAACCTGAGTAAAGCCTATCAAAATATCGGAAATCAGGACAAGGCGAATGAAGTCTTACAGCGTCTTGCCTCCATGCATCCGAAAAAATGATGATTAGAACCATGCAAGCGAGCGATGTGATCATGCATGAGTACAGAGAGGATGAAATCTAGTGACAAACCTTAACACCAGCGATATGGAAGGATCAGACTTGAATGAGACCGAAAATAACCTAAGTTCCGTGTCAATTCTGGAGTCTACTCCGTCTGACCCGTTCAATGAGAGACTCACCCTAGCTATCCAACTTTATATGGATGGCGTAGCTGGGAATGTAACTGCTGTTCAAGAAGCACATCGGATTTTAGAACAGCTACGCGTCGATTATCCAGATAAGCCTCTTGTTGATGCTTACTATGGCAGCACAATGATACTGATTGCAAGAGATAAAACAGAGGCTTTTGATAAATTGAAATGGTCAAAACAAGGATTGAAAATGCTCGACAATGCGGTAGCCGCTGCCCCACACGACAGTATGATCCGGCTGCTTCGCGGCAAGTCCTCTTACAATCTCCCAGAGCAACATTTCTATCGGACGAAGACGGTGATTGAAGATTTCACCCTCGTCCTCAATACACAATCTGACACGCTAGACACTGAAAAACAATTAGAACTCATCTATGAACTCGGTGAGGCTTACAATAGGATAGGTCAGAACCAAGAGGCGGCTACGCACTTTAGAAGATTGGAGAGTCAAACACAAAGTTCGGCATGGAAACAGCTATCCAAGCAAAAACTGCAAGCGCTTGAAGGAAAACCAGCAATTGAAAATCTACCAAACTTCAGTCCCACTTCCATTTTGATTGAAGCTACTCGGTCTGTAGGCAGCGCCCTCCTTACCTGGGCTGATGATGAAAAGAAGAAAGAAAAGAAGAAAGAGAAGAAGAAAGAAATAGACCAACAAAAAGCAGAAGAACGGGCTAAAGAACGGGCTAAAGAAAAAACTAAAGAAGAAGCGAAAGAAAAGGCTAAAGAACGTGTGAAAGAAAAAGCCAAAGAACCGGCGAAGGAAATGACCAAGGAACTAGCGAGAGAAAAAGCCAAAGAACTAGCAAGAGAAATGGCCAAAAAACTTGCGAAGGAAAAAGCCAAAGAACTAGCGAAAGAAATGGCCTTAAAGAAGAAAAAGAAATGACCTTTAAGAAAGACAACTGGCGAATTCACATCAGACTTTACCTCAGGGGTTCCGTATTTTCGGAAGGAGGTGAGATACATGTCTACTAAACACAGCAAATTCCTCAAGAGTTTCCTTGAATCTGCATTAAAAAGCGGCGCGAACAACATCGGCAGACAACTTCTAGATGCAGTGAATGATGAAAACCAACCAGCTGATGTTGTTTTAGGGAGAGTCGTAACTGCCCTTAAGAGCGGTGCCGTTGCAACTGGCCAAGAAGTGTTGCGGACTGGACTTAGTCAGCTTAAGTAGTCAACTTGCTGATAGGAGTTTCACGCAAATATCCCCAAATCTAGAAGGGGTTCTTGACAAAATGGGTTGAGGATCTTGTCCTCAGCCCATTTTGCTGTATTTATATAGTTTTCGTTGAATGGAAGGGCACCAAAATCTCCCGTTAGGAGAGTATCACTTTCTGAATCGGTGATTGATGAATTAAAGGAAGGAATATTATCTACATGCTCGGAAAGAATGGTTGAAAGTAGAAGACAACTCGAACATCTCTGTTACTGTGGCTGTTGACCACCGAACTGTTTTTTCTTCATTCTTGTGCCCAGTATGATGATGGCGACATAGATTACGATGGCAATCGAATCTATGAACGTATCCGTAAGCCCCGAAGCGTCTAGCAATGCCGTTACGCTAAGAATGACCAACAGTCGGACGATCAGGATCACCACGATCATCCATGCGGCAAATCGGATCTTTAACGACTCACTTTGGAATGACATGAAAATGAATGCGATGCCGATGACCAGATTTTCCGCCGTGATAATGTGCCAAACATACGTGAATACCGTCTGGGTATCCATGGATATCGCCTTAATGTCAAGCGTCGGTAGCACCGCGGATTGCCCGTTCCATGCGTGCGTGACGGCAAACAGCATCGCAAGAACACCTGCAATTAGATAATAAAAATTACTAACCTTGATGTTCATCACAACCCTTCTTGGAAATTCCCGGTTCATTCTTTCGGATATCCATGTAAATCTCGCGGACGAATTCTGTCAACCGTTGGTCGCTTTCATTATTAAAGTCTCTTATCGTTTCGGCTGCCATGTTGAGTAACTGACTGACCATTTCCAGATGGGCAATCTTCTTGCGCGTTTCTACGTTCTTGGCATCGAGGAACGTAGCAACCTCTTCGCAGTAAGCGGGGTCGATATTTTCCATCTTACGGAGACTTAATTTCCCTCTGATTTCGTCAAGTGAAAAGTCCGCATACTGCATGATCTGAATATTCATCAAGTCTATGAGGTCGTCCTTCGAATACCTGCGGTACCGATTGTCTTTCCGGGACGGCGAGACGATCCCAATCCGGTCATAATACCGAAGCGTATCCTTCGATATCCCAAGTATCTGCGAAGCCTCTTGGATAGAGTAAAGTTTTTCCATGAATTAAGAATATCATTGGAGTTGACTTCAATGTCAAGTCGTTTTATTTTTTCTCGATGCGTATTGAAGCGAGGAATGAAAGATTGAATCTGATTCATAACGATACGGGTTGTTTGGTTTTCAAGTAACTACGAATAAATAGTATTGTTTTTATCCCCCCAATAAGAAGCAATATTATAGGATAAATAATCAAAAAATGACCTAATCCTGTTGAAAACCCTATAATAACAGACCAAGACGCTGAGATAAGTCGAGGAATAAATATAAGTGCCCCAACGGGCAACAGCACATTAAAGATGAATAGAACTGGTATAAACCTGAGCATAAACTTAGACTTCAACGAGAATCTTTTTTCCCATTTCAAGAGGTTCATGACAGAAAAGATGAGTAAGGTAAGCAGGATCACTACGACTATACCGACTGTTAAATAGAACGATGTAAAGCTAGGTAAATTCTGAACTGAAGCGTTCTCTCCCTTTAGAATTTTGTAAACGCCTTGGAAAACGTCGTCATAACTCACAAAAGGATCTGCAGCGTTAAACAACGTCACGATACCGTATTCTCCATCAAACATCATATCTGAACTGAAATTCTCTGTTCCTCCATTGTGCCAGACGATCTCATTATCAACGACAATCCATCCCATTCCATAAGAAACTCCCTTAACAAGGGATACAGCAGGCTGATGCATGAGATCGGTTAATTTCTCTGGAAGGATAGCAATATTGCCAAGCTGACCCTGATTCATTTGTGCTATCAAATAATTAGACATGTCTTTTGCTGATGAAATCAGGCCGCCTGATGCAATGCGTGCCTCGGGATTACGCAGATTGGTTGGCATCATCGCTCCAAACAATGACTGATATCCCTGTGCCAAACCGTTTGATTCTCCCTCCTTTAAAGACGTGAAACTATGCTTCATATCTAAAGGCTTGAAGATATGCTCCTTGATATAGTCTCCAAAGCTTTGGCTGGAAACAACCTCTACAATCCTTCCCAATACATCGTAGTTAAGATTGGAATACTGGAATAGGGTACCGATTGGCTCAGCCAAGGCAATGTCACCCATCTCCTCAATGTGTTGTTTCAATGATATATCCTCTTTTTCCAAGGCTCTGCGGCCATCATATGTGGAAAAACCGCTATTTTGCACAAGCAAGTTACGAACTGAGATTCGGGCGGAATCTTTTTCACTGCTAATCTTGAACTGGGGCAAATATTTTCGTACCGGTGCATCCAAATTGATCTTCCCTTCATCAACCAACTGCATGATCGCAAGCGCGGTAAAAGACTTGGAAGTGGAACCGATCAGAAACGGGGTATCCGGAGTAACAAGGCGATCATTCGGGCCTGCATTTCCGTACCCTTGTAAATAAATAATCTCCTTATTTTTGATAATTCCTATGGCAGCGCCGGGAATATGAAGTCGTCTCATGGCCTCCTTCATATATCCATCAATCTTTTCATGATCCAGACCCGAGGCCGCATGAGCAGGCTGTCCACTAAGTTGAAGAATCAGCATAATCGTTGCAACCAGGCAGAATATCGCTCTATGATAATATCTACAATTTGATCTTATTTTCATCTGACGATGCTCCTCATTCAAGATTAGTATTACCTTTATCTACTAAGAAGAAAGATAAGGGGATTATCCTATACTTTTTAATGATTCAATCATATCAACACCAGCAAGAGCCTTGATCGTCACTCCTCCTATTTTGTATTCTTTCGTTACGTTTTTGAATTCGATTAACGTTTTCATTTTCACGTCTCCTTCGTTTCCTGAGATGGAAATAGTCAAACTGCCAACCGGAATTCGACCAGCTGCAGCGGAAACTTGATTTACCATCCCTATTGCTCCAGACCTGAATTAAATTACCATATTATTCAAATTGATTATACGAAGGCAAGAGAAGGGAAACACCCATCTACAGTCTCCACTTCAGCTAGACCAAAGTCGGGTTCAAACACAAAAAAAACACGCCAGTATTTGGCGTGTTTACCTGACTTCATGAATAG
Source organism: Paenibacillus terrigena DSM 21567 (assembly GCF_000374845.1). Classification (GTDB taxonomy): domain Bacteria; phylum Bacillota; class Bacilli; order Paenibacillales; family Paenibacillaceae; genus Paenibacillus_K; species Paenibacillus_K terrigena. Next base: position 324,804 of record NZ_KB895414.1, read on the forward strand.
TCAGGGTTTTTTCGTTATGTCAGAGCGCTACTGCCTATAGCGGATACTTGTCCATATAATCCAGCAACTCGTCCACGGTTGTGAAAGCGACTCCTGTTACGGTGTCCGCGCAACCGTAGTAAATAGCGATTCGGCCTGTCTCTGCATCTGTCAAGGCTGCGCATGGGAAGGTTACATTCGGTACATCTCCTACGCACTCATACAATGTCTCAGGTCCTAAGATATAGTTGCGCGAGCGGGCCAATACCTTCCAAGGCTCATGAATATCCAGCAGCGCTACGCCCATCCGATACACAAACCCGTTACATGTGTTAATTACACCATGATAGATCAGCAGCCAGCCGCGATCCGTTTCAATCGGCACAGGTCCCGGACCAATCTTCTTCGATTGCCATGCTGAAGCATCGGAATTAATCGTTCCCATCACGTAGCGATGCTTACCCCAATACGTAAGATCTGGACTCTCGCTAAAGAAAATATCTCCGAAAGGTGTATGACCCGTATCGCTTGGACGGCTCACCATCGCGTATTTGCCATTGATTTTACGCGGGAACAGCACACCATTCCGGTTATACGGCAAGAACGTATTTTCCAGCTGGTGGAAGGTTTTGAAATCATACGTATACGCAAGTCCAATGGTTGGACCATGATATCCATTGCACCAAGTGATATAGTATTTGTCTTCAATCTTGCAAACGCGCGGATCGTAACGATACTCACGCTTCGTAATATATTCGTCACCTTCAAATTGAATGGCATGATCTTGAATCTCCCAATCAATCCCGTTCTTACTAAAGCCTACGAAGATATCCATACTGACGGATCTGGAATCGCAACGGAAAACACCTGCGTACCCATCTTCGAAAGGAACAACTGCTGAATTAAAAATACTGTTTGAGTTCAACTGTCCGTCTCGCTGAATAATCGGATTCTGAGTATACCGCCATACTGGCGCCTTACAATCATTCGGCTTATCCTGCCACGGCATATTTGCTAACGCTTCACCAATAATTTTACTCATCCTGTAATCCCCTTCCTTATCGCTTCAATATTAATACAATACCATACCACCATCTGCAAAGATTGTAACTCCGGTCACATAGCTGGCCTCTTCCGATAATAACCATGCCACCGGTGCAGCAACTTGTTCAGATGTCCCCACTTTGACGGCATGCACGAGCATGAACGTGGGTAGATTAGCTTGGAGAACAAGCAAATAAGCATTTTCATGGTAGACTTGAGGGAATTGTAAACTCCGAAAAATCAAGAAGCACCGGAAATATCCGGTGCTTCAATGTTTCACTGCCTAATTGATTCATAGTGTTATCTAGCCATTTACAGCATAATAAGGTCCCGAGACAACTTATTCAGCCTCTCGCACCCGTTGTCGGTCACAAGAACCATATCCTCAATCATGATCGAGCCTACGCCGTGGCCATAATAGGGTGTCTCCAAGCAAATCACCATGCCCGAGCGAAAAATGGCTTCTTCCGATGGACCGATAAAAGGAGCTTCCTCTGCCGCTAGGCTTAGTCCTGCGCTATGTCCTAAATGGCCTCGGTTATAGTGTGGAAGTCCCGATCTGCGGATGAGCGCCATCACTTCATGAAAAGCGCTGCTCATCGGTCGCCCAGGTTCAATCATCTGTAGGAGACGGTCGTGCCCCGCCCGCAATGCATCGTATACGCGCTTCACTACATCGGATGGAGATCCAAGTACGAATGTACGGGCGATATCCGAACCGTATCCTGCCACGTCGACACCTACATCAAATTTAATCACATCTCCCGGCTCGCACGGACGAGTATCAAAGCGATGCGTTGGTGCGAAATCAGCTCCGACAGATATCATATGAAAGCGGGCATTCGAGCCATCCTCATACTTCATTAATGCTGTCCTAAAGTCATTCACGATTTCCAAGGCAGAACTGCCCGCGCGGATCCGGCGGACCGCTTCCGTCATGCCTGATTCTGCATACGTGCAGGCCTTACGCAGTTGCTCAATTTCCCACGTCGTTTTGATAGCACGCAACACTGTAAATATCCGATTCGCTTCCACGAGCTCAGCCTTGTGGATCGCGTTCTGCAGAGCCAAGACGGCGGAATGACGCATGTCGCCTAATTCAACAGCGATCTTGCCGCGGGATACGCCATGTTCATCGAGCACCCGTTGGAGCAATCCGAACATTTCATCCGCCTGGGGAGAGACGGGACGTTTGCCTTCGAACGCTCCCCCCGTCAATCCGTATGGATCGTCGATATCAACCCATGTAGGGTATGTTCTGATCTCGCAGGGAGGCAAATCATCTGTCGCTACGCCCGCCGCCTCAAAATCATTTACGATCAATATGGTCTTATGGTCTGGATTCCGAAACATGACAGCAAGTGCAACTTCATTCATGCGCAGCGTATACATGAACGTGCTTGGATGCCCGGACAGATAGTAGAAGTTCTCGCAGGTCGATGCAACGATCGCATCGATCTGTTCCTTTTCCATGATCAATCTTGCCCGTTCTGCTATATTGTTAAGATGTTCTGGGTCGATACGAACCACGACTTCAACTCCCTCTATGTTGAACCAAGACTTGCCTTGCGGTTAGTCCGGTTGATGCGCCATCTGTCGCAAAAATTTACGCGCTCGCTCGGTTTTGGGATGGTCAAAAAATTGCTCTGGCGTCCCTTCCTCCTGAATGACGCCATCGCTCATGAAAATAATTCGGTTCGCGATTTCACGCGCAAATTTCATCTCGTGCGTCACCACTAGCATCGTCATCCCTTCCGCAGCCAGCTGCTTCATCACAGACAAGACCTCGCCAGTCAATTCCGGATCCAGTGCGGACGTCGGCTCGTCAAACAACATAATCTGCGGATTCATGGCAAGCGAGCGTGCAATGGCTACCCGCTGCTGCTGGCCTCCGGAAAGCCGGGACGGATATTCGTCTTTCTTGTCCGCCAATCCCACTTTGGCAAGCAGGGCTTCACCCACAGCATTTGCCTCATGCTTGGGCATATTTTTGACGGTGATCGGAGCCATCGCGACATTTTCCAATACAGTCATATGCGGGAACAGATTAAAGGATTGAAACACCATGCCGGTTAATGCGCGAATATCCTTCAACGCTTGTTTTTTCTGTTTTATGTTCATCGTGGCATCCCATTGCACACCGCCAACCTGGATCGTTCCTGCGGTAGGTTCCTCCAATCCATTGATGCAGCGCAGCAATGTGCTCTTGCCAGATCCGCTCGGTCCAAGCAAGACGACGATCTCTTGCGAACGGACATGAAGGTCAATCTGTTGTAATACAGTCAAATGGTCGAATTGTTTGCTGAGACTTGTTGCTTCAATCATGCTTACACACGTCCTTAATAAGCTTTGGATAATTTGACTTCGATGCGGTTAAGGATATTGGAGAACAGTAGACTCATCAGCCAATACATTAGGGCAATCGCAACATAAAACGGCATAGCCGTATAATATTGGGCGATAAGCAATTGGGCGGATCGCAGCAGTTCCGTTACCGTAACAATCGACACGAGCGAAGTCTCTTTTAACATGCCAATAAACGTGTTGCCCATCGGGGGAATGGCCACCCGGGCTGCCTGTGGAAGAACAACCTTAACCATGGTCTGCCATGGCGTTAACCCGAGTGAGGCCGCCGCTTCCGTCTGTCCTTTATGCACAGAGAGTATCGCGCCGCGGAAAGTCTCCGACAAATAAGCGCCAATATTGATGCTGAGCGAAATGTAAGCCGCTGTGAGCGGTCCGAGCGTAATACCGAAATCAGGTAAACCATAGTATACGATAAAAATCTGTACAAGAATCGGCGTTCCGCGAATGATGGATACATAACCCTTAGCCAGCGTGCTAATCAGCCAATTTCCTTTTAGACGAGCGATCGCCGTAATCAGTCCAATGATTAATCCAAAGAACATAGAGACGACCGTAATCAGCATCGTATAGTAAGCACCAGTTAACAAGAAATTGATGTTCTTAAAGACGAGTTCCATGCATAAAGCCTCCTGTTACGCTCCTCGTTAAATGTTCGGTTCAACATCAAACCACTTCTTGAAAATGGTCTTGAACGTTCCGTCTGATTTCATCTCATCCAATGCTTTATTGACCGCTTCCACAAGCTCCGGATTGCCTTTGCGAACCGCGATACCAGCAACATCTTCCTTAATCGGCTCACCTACAGCCTTCACTTTAAGCTTGTTTTTTTGCAAGATCGGTTGGATCGCAAATGTATTGTTAATGGTGGCATCGATTCTTCCCGTGTTCAAATCCATTAATGAAGTGATGACATCGTTGTACGTTGCAATTTCGAATTGTCCGACCTTGGGAATCGCGACATCACGCAAATATTTCTCGTCGTTGGTTCCAAGTCCGACGCCAATTTTTTTACCCTTGAAATCTTCCAACGAATGAATGTCACTATTGTCACTCTTGACGATCACGTTAACGGCATTTTTAATATAGGGTTCGGAAAAATCCATTGTTTTTTTGCGGTCCTCTGTGATCGTGACTTGGCTAACTAGGGCGTCGTACTTATCCTTTTGCAGCCCTTCAATCAAGCCAGAGAATTCGCCTGTAATAAATTCCACTTGCACGCCTAAGCGTTTTCCAACTTCTTTAGCCACATCGGCATCAAATCCATCCACTTCATTTTTATCATTCATAAAGTTGTATGGCGCATAGGTGCCCATTAATCCTACTCGAATTTTACCGGATGACTTGATTTTTTCCAGCAGGCTGGCTGGGGCGGCAGTTTCTGTTTTTTCCGTTGACTTGGCCCCGCATCCGACTAATGCCAATGCCAAAATAAGTAATAGAGATATTGCTTTGAATGCAGGTTTTCCTTTTAACAACATGGTTGATACATCTCCTTTATTCCTCAATGTTTAAATGATCCTAGTAATCCGCCGAATTCGAACTTTGCGGTTTCCGCAGCGATTTCCGAAGGAGGATATGCTGATTGAAAATCGACATCATGCATAGGGCCGAACAGCCATTTGGCAAGTACACCCGTGATTAAAGAGACAAGGATATTGACACGAAGAGACAAGTCCCCCGTGTCTGGAAGCATCCCTAACTCAAGTGCCCGCTTGACATTTTTATTAAAAGCTTCCTCGAACGCAATCCAGGTTTGCGATACGGCTTCCCGCACCGATGGATCTGCGCCTTGGCCTTTGATCAGCAAGAATGCCATCAGGTAGCGGTTCTGGTCTGCGAATTCGAACAAATCCGTTAACAATCGCGTGGACGATTCCAACATGTCATTTACAGTCCCTGCATGATTACGATAACCTTGTTCGATCACTTTGATTAAACTTTGTTTACCGTCTTCAATTAGTTGTAAGGCAAGCTTCTCTTTGCTCTCGAAATACCAATAGAACGTACCTTGTGATACCCCGGACGATTTAACCACATCGGATACCTTCGTATTGTGGTACCCTTGACGTGCAAATAACGCAAGGGCCGCCTGACTCAATTGCTGCTGACGATCCGGATCGCGATTCGAACTCGTAGACAATGACACAACCTCTTTTCTATTAACTGACTCGTCAGTTAGTAAATTCCGATGGGATTACTATACTTTAATGCAATTCTGATTGTCAAGCTCTAATTACCTTAGATACCCTATCCTACACCTACGACAAAATACAAAAAGCGATGCAGATTAGATCTGCACCGCTTCCTCCTCCACCCTCATCCTAATCGTGGAAGTTCATTCCATTCGTTACCGCTGTGACATACCCTGTGCGAATGACAAAATCTCCAAAGTGCTCTCCCTGATTCCGATCAACCGCATAGTGCTGAATCATCGGTCTTAACGTATCGATAATGTCATCTTCGCCAATGTTCTCGCGATATAGCTTGCTCAGACGATCCCCAGAGAACCCCGCGCCTAAATACATATTGTACTTGCCAGGTGACTTGCCAATGAACGCAATCTCGCCTAGCGCTGGACGCGCGCACCCGTTAGGGCAGCCTGTCATGCGGATATTAATTTCTTCATCCAAAATACCGGCTTCCTCAAGGATCGGCTCCAGCTTATCGATGAGTGTCGGCAGATATCGTTCCGCCTCGGCCATCGCAAGCCCGCAGGTTGGTAGTGCTACGCAAGACAACGCACTCCGGCGCAATGCCGAGTACTTCGAACCTTCGGCAACGCCGTACTGCTGCAGCAAGGCTTCTACGGCTTTCTTCTTCCTGGTGTCTACACGCGCGATCATTAAGTTCTGATTCGCCGTCAGGCGGAAATCCCCCGTGTGTATCTTCGCAATTTCACGCAAAGCTGTTCTCAGCTTGTAGCCTTCTCCATCCGCGATACGACCGCTTTGAACATAGAGCGTCAAGTTCCATTTGCCATCCTTGCCTTTAACCCAGCCGTAACGATCTCCCGTATGTTCGAATGTAAACGGACGCGCAGCTTCCAACTTCCACCCTAACCGGTCATGCAATTCATCCACGAACCAGTCTAAGCCATGTCGATCGATCGTATATTTGAACCGGGCATTCTTCCGAACGGAGCGATTCCCGTAATCACGCTGGATCGTAACTGTCTTCTCCGCAACGTCCAGAATCCGGTCTGGCGTTACAAAACCGATGCTCCGAGCAAGCTGAGGATACGTACTTGTATCGCCATGTGTCATGCCCATCCCACCACCGACGACGACATTGAATCCGACGAGCTTGTCGTTCTCCACGATCGCGATCAATCCAAGATCCTGCGAATAGACGTCAATATCGTTAGACGGCGGTACCGCAATCCCAATCTTAAATTTCCGAGGCAAATAGACTTTGCCATAAATCGGCTCGACTTCCACAACTGCTTCTTCTTGCTCTAGACTGTCGACCACCTTTTCCCCATCCAGCCAGATTTCATGATAGGCAGGTGTCTTCGGCGCCAAATGTGTCGTCAGCTGTTGCGCCCAGTAGTACACCTCGCCGTGTAAATCCGATTGGTAAGGATTTGGGTTGCACATGACATTCCGACTCACATCGCCGCAAGCTGCCAATGTCGTCAGCAGCGCTTCATTGATATCTTGGATGGTCTGCTTCAAATTCCACTTCAAGACGCCATGCAGCTGGAATGCTTGCCGTGTCGTTAGACGAAGGCTTCCCGTGCCGTATTTATCCGCTAGTTCATCCATCACAAGCCATTGTGCGGGAGTAGACACCCCGCCTGGCGTAACAACACGCAGCATAAATTGATAGTAAGGTTCTAATTTCTGCTTTTCCCGTTCATTACGATAATCACGATCATCCTGCATATAGCTACCATGGAACTTCAGAAGCCGATTATCCAGCTCAGGCAATCCGCCCGTTATTTGATTCGCCAGCGACTCCGTCAATGATCCTCGTAAATAGTTGCTTTCTAATTTCAATTGTTCCACGTCACTCGGCGGTCCACCAATAGGCTCCACCTTTTGCTTATTTACCATGGCTATCAGCTCCTCTACTTGCATGATGCGGTCATGTTATTGCACCGATTGAACCTTGTGCCGAAGCACAAGCGCTTAGTATACATCACGTTGGTAACGCCCCTGTTCTTGCAGCTCGGATAGATACGCAGCTGCCACCTCGGGCGATTTGCCGCCATATTGCCCAATAATTTCAATCAATGCGGCTTGAACGTCATGTGCCATATACTTCTCATCTCCACAGACATACACATGTGCACCGTCCTGCAGCCAGTTGTATACCTCTTCGCCATGTTCCAGCATGCGCTGCTGTACATATACCTTTTCTTCCGTGTCACGGGAGAATGCTACGTCCAGCTTCGACAACACACCTACCTTCAACATGCGCTGCCAATCCGTCTGATACAGGAAGTCTGTGACAAAATGTCTGTCGCCGTAGAACAGCCATGATTTCCCTGTCGCACCCAGCTCTTCGCGATCCTCAAGAAACGCACGAAATGGGGCAACGCCCGTACCAGGTCCAATCATAATGACTGGCGAATCTGGATTAACAGGAGGTTTGAAATTCGGATTCTGTTGAATAAAAATCGGAAGTTTATCGCCCGGCACCAATCGTTCAGCGATATATCCTGAAGTTACGCCTTTGCGCTCGCGGTCATGCGCCTCGTATTTCACCTTACGAACGGTCAAATGCACTTCATCAGGGTGTGCGTTAAGGCTGCTCGCAATCGAATACAAACGAGGCGGCAGCTTACGAAGCAGTGTCGATAGATCTCCCGGGGCAATTGTCCACGGCTGGAAATCACGAAGCAGATCAAGCAAGTCGCGTGCTTTGACATATGCTCTCAACGCCTCTTGATTGCCTGGGTTCACCAGCACTGCCAATTTGTCGCTGTCGGAGAAGGCAACGGCTTTCTCCAATAAAGGCTTCGTTAACACGGTAATTTCATAATAGTGCAGAAGTGCATCACGTACAGAAGAGGTCTCTCCATTCTTACCAGTAACAACGACCTCCTCCGGATTCCACTTCAGAAGCGAGATCAGCTCATCCACGAGTGTCGGATCATTCTGCGGATATACGCCAACCGCATCGCCAGGAGAATACGTCAAGCCCGAATCTTCTAACGAAATCTCCACATGGCGCGTCTCACGATCGGATCCTCTTCCGTTCAAGTCTAGATTCTCCAGCACTTCTGCCATATACGGGTTATTTCGCGAATAAATTGGTTCAACAACATTGGGTTCAACTGACGCGCTAGCTGCATTCGTAGTCACATTCGAGGATGTAGATGTCGCAGCTGAACTCACCGCGCGGTTAACAGATGCAATCCAACCTGCAGCAGATTCTTCAAAATCCACATCGCAATCCACACGATCTGTGACTCGCTCTCCCCCTAGCTCCGCAAGCCTTGAATCGAAATCTTGACCTGTTTTGCAGAAAAACTCATACGATGTATCACCCAAGGCAAGTACCGAGAATTTTATGCCATCAAGCTTCTGAGCACGCTTACTATGCAGATATTCATGGAATGTCAGTGCATTATCCGGTGGATCACCCTCACCATGTGTACTGACAAGTACGAATAGATAATCAACCTTCTTTAACTGATTTGTCTTATACTGATTCATTGCCGACAGTGTCACTGTGATACCTTGCGCTTTCAAACTCTCTGCCAACCGACCTGCTAGTCTCTGCGCATTCCCAGTCTGTGAGCCGAACAAGATCGTCGCTTCACGCGGGACTTGCGTCACGACGGATACTGGTGCTACTGTAGGTATCGCCGATATGTCGTTTACCGTCAATGGTACTGTCACCGTATTCGCACTCACCATACGATAAGCAGATAAATAACCACCTAGCCAGCTTATTTGGACATCCGTTAAAGTTGGGAGCAACTTATTAATTAGCTCTGTTTGCTCACTTGTAAATGGACTATTCGTAACTTGAAGTTGCAACACGAACCACCTCACAAAAATATATAAAATCCGATAAAAGCACTAGGTATTATTTAATATTTATACTAAAACAGATTTGCAAAAGGTTCAACCTAAATATCGACAATTATTTATTAGATATTTTTAGGTTTTTCATATTTTTACTTATAAAGCTGTAAATGCTATGAACCAGGCTAGATTTACCTATTAAAAAATGCACCCCCTGTGAATTCATTGATCTACCCGAGGGGGTAATACCCATGATTTTAGGAGTGCATTTTGTTGATTTCCGTTATTCTATACTTTTCAAAGATTCAATTATGTTGATTTTGGTGACTTTTCTTCACCGGGGTTCTCACCCCCTAAGGTTTCCACCAATTAAAAAACGCAACCCTCATTAAACTGTACCCCTTGTAAAGGACATTCTAAAAAAGTCTAGGCAGATTGAAGAAGATGATCTCTGTATTGAACAGGGGTCATCTTTTTTAAATTCCATTGGTATCTGTAGTGATTGTAATAAGTCATGTAGTCTTTAATCTCCCGTTTTAACTCGTCCAAAGTCAAACAGGGTTTAATGGAGGCCTGATCTTTAAAATGACCGAAAAATGATTCCTGAGGTGCGTTGTCCCAGCAGTTTCCCCGCCTGGACATAGACTGCTTTAAATGCATCTTCCTCACCATTTTTTGAAAATCTGGATGTGTATAATGTGATCCTTGGTCAGAATGAATAAAGGCCCCCTCTGCTTTCTTATACCTTCTGTTTTTCTTAAGCTTAACGAGGGTGGCTGTTGCTAGATCCATTGTGATTCGGTCTGATACATGATAGGCTACGATCTCATTAGTCGAACTGTCTTTGATGGTTGATAGGTAGGCTTTCTTGCCTGAACCGTACAATAAATAGGTGATGTCCGTCAGTAATACCTTACCAGGAATGTTCTGCTTAAACTCTCGGTTTAGCAGGTTGGGAACGACCCTGTGCTCTTGGGTAGCCTTCATCATCCTTTTATATGGATTAGCCTTTCTGAAAGGGCACACAATGCCGTACTTCTTCATAATCCTCCTAATGCGTTTCAGATTGTAGACAACCTTAAACTGCCCCTCTAGTGTCATCTTAATAGAACGGGCACCTTTCTTGCGTTTTTTGAAATGATAAGCTTTTAAGATGACCTCTTTTACCTGTTCATCTTGCTGCTCACGTTGGCTTCTCTTTTGTTTTGCCTCGGAAGACCAGTACCTGTAATAACCGCTCCTAGAAACCTCAGCTATCTTACATAAATAGTTGGCCATACGATGGAGTTGATACTTCTTGATAATGGTATGGATTAGAATATATTTTTGGTGAGGCGACAGCCTTATTTCTTGCTCTGCCCCCTTTCCGCAAAACGAATCTTTTTTAACAACTCGTTCTCCGCTTTTAACAAGTTGTTCTGAGCCTCCAACCTGGCATACTTCTCTTCCAACGTCAGTTCTCTCGTGAGAGGTCTTCCAGATCCTTGGCTTCTCGTATCCTGCAGGCCTAAGACACCGTTCTCCTGGTAACTCGCACGCCATCTCATCCCCGAGGATTTGACTCTTTGGATCCCAATAATTGTTACGTCAAAACCACATTCCTCAAATATTTCTCTCGGCAATTTGCCTTTGTTATTCTCTGAGATAAACAATTGCTTAAATGCATCCGTATACGTAATTGCCTTTGACGATACAGACTTCACATAAGGATTGTTAGATAACAGCTTGATTTCTTTATCCGTGAATATTTTCTTGCTCATTTCATTTTTCCATTCCCATCTTTTCTGATATAAACAAAAGTACCCTACCGAGAGACTTTTTTAAAGTGTCTTCTCGATAGGGTACAGTTTACATCAGGTTGCGTTGTGTTTACAATTTGGTGGAGCCTAGGGGGATACCCGCTCGTCTAACTCGCTATCCTTTTCAATGGGATGTCCCATTCCTGATTTAACTTGCTGCCGTAGATTACTCGACGAGGACTACCTTATAGGTAGAATAAGACGCCGTGCTCCTTCATTAGAAGTTTTATCTACGAAGCATGCTCTTTTCATTTCGTCCGCGCGGACTGAACCCGGGGGGTTCTCACCCCCTAAGGGCTTTCCACCAATTAAAAAACGCAACCCTCATCAGGTTGCGTTGTGTTTACAATTTGGTGGAGCCTAGGGGGATCGAACCCCTGACCTCATCGCTGCCAGCGATGCGCTCTCCCGCCATTGGGTATTTCACAACCACAAAAGATTCAGAACTAGTTTAGAATTCATTAAGACACGTATTGACGTCATCCATTCGATATTTCTTTTCATCCAATGTACCTATTGTTGAAGGCACATGTATTCTGTGAAAGGCAGCCAATAATACATTACATAATATTCCAGTCCCATTATTCAATTGTCAATAATATTTTACATACACAATATCTTATTTTCATTTATAATGAATAGAACTTTTATAGTGATATTCTGGAAGTAAGTTAGATTTCATGCGGATCACCTTTAGGAGTGAATATATTTCTTAGAGACTTGGTTGAATTTTTTATGATTAATATATTCAGCACTTTTATTTTCATAAAGTGGGAAAATAGAGGGTTTATTTTGATTTTCGACGTGAAATAATGCTTTCTCAAAAGAGACCGTTCAGAGTGTCGACAAAGTCGACACTCTGTTATTATTGTGTAAAGTAATTTTTGACTTTGGATTTAAAATATTCGACCTTGCTCAAGCCTCCTTGTATTTTAAATGATAAAGTTACTTGTCTCACAAAAGATCCCCCCACTCTTACTATAGAGAGTAACGTTTTGTAACGTTCAATAATACCTTCCCATAATTTAGGTAAATGTGGTAAACAACAAAAAAACGGCATTTCTGCCGTTTATTAAAAGTATGGATTGTCAGGGGCTCGAACCCCTGACCTCATCGCTGCCAGCGATGCGCTCTCCCTGCTGAGCTAAGCCCCCGTGATAAATCTTACTGCTGGTATTTAATTCTTTTGGGGTTGTTAAATACCCAACCACGTACTCCCAGTTGGGTGGTTCACTACCCCAAAATCCCTCATGCTTCTTCAATACGCAAAACATCTAACTGTTAATCCACATTGTAGCAAGGTTTCACCTAGATTGTTAGGTCTTGTTCGTATGTTCCCAGGTTATAATGACTTTTCCTTGGGTATGTCCTTCTTCTAAGTATCGGATAGCTTCCTTTACTTCACTCGATTTGTAATATCTGTCGATGACCGGTGTTACTTCTCCAGCTTCTAGAAGCTTTTGCATCGTCACAAGATCCCCTTTGCTCCATGTCGCCATAAACATCATCATTTCTTGGCTTACGAACCGTGACAGCAGAATCCCTCTGAGCGAACGAGCCAGTGGCCCAAGCCATCGGCCCTTGCTCTGCGATCCGACGATAACGAGGGTCCCCTTAGGGCTCAGTACACGTCTGCAATTTAAGAGCGAACGATTTCCTACCGTATCGAAGATTAGATCATAACGACTCTCACTTTGGGTGAAGTCCTCTTGGGTGTAATCGATGACATGATCAGCGCCGATTGATCGAACCATGTTTACATTCCTCGTGCTGCACACGCCGGTCACGTTCGCTCCTAAGGATTTGGCTATCTGCACGGCGAAGGTGCCCACACCACCCGAAGCACCGTTAATCAAGACCTTCTGCCCGGACTGAATCAGTCCTTGATTACGAAGACCTTGTAGAGCGGTGAATGACGCGATCGGAACAGCTGCTGCTTGCTCAAAGGTCATATTGGCTGGTTTCTTAACTAGCGATCCTTCGGCTGCACATGAATACTCGGCAAAGGCTCCTTTGCACACACCGAATACGTCATCTCCCGGTCGAAACTCCTTCACATTCTTGCCCACCGCTTCGATCCGACCTGCTACATCTGTTCCTATAGCATTGTTCTTTGGTCTGCGCAGCCCTGTCTGCATGCGCATGATATAGGGCTTGCCTCTCATGAAATGCCAGTCCAATGGGTTTACGGATACCGCATGAACTTTGACCAATACTTCATTGTCCTTGGGAATAGGTTTTTCTATCTCTTTGAGCTGAAGAACATCTGATGAGCCATACTTTGTGTATACAATCGCTTTCATATTATTCCCTCCTAGAATGAATGACCGGTCACGATCATCGGGCAAGTTATAACCCTTTAAGCCACTTATTCAATATGCTAGTAGTATATCTGCTACACGGTTTTGAATTATAGCTACTAAAGTATTGTTTTAGCATAGTGTTGTGGTTAGGAGGGTGGACATTCTATAGATTACAACAAACCTAGCTTACGAGCACGAACTATAGCTTCGGTGCGCCTTTGAACCTGTAGTTTGCCAAAGATACTCTGATTATGCCCTTTCACCGTACTCAAGGCGAGGAAGAGTCGCTCGCTAATCTCACGATTCGATAGTCCTTGCGCAATAAGGTGCAGTACTTCTAATTCACGCTCACTCAATGGATCGATAAGGTGATTGGCAGACTGGACTAGGCGCCGATTAGATTGGACTTCACTTTTCAGTTCCTCTGCTCTCATCTCAGCCAGCAACTTGCTTAAATAGTCTGGCATATCTCCATATGTAGCTGCTTCGCACAATAATCTATTCATTGCAATACCTTCGTCAACAAAAACTCTAATGAAACCGCCACACTCAGCCTCTGTCAGAACGTCTGCCAGTATTTGCATCGCCTTTAACTTTTCACCATGCGCATGCAGTGCAATTGCTTGTAGAATGAATACCTTGAGCCGTTCATCTTCCCATCCCTTTGCTTCAATCTGCTCCGTCATTGGACCCAGCACTGCAAGTGCTGCGGACGTTTCCCCTTGTGCAAGATATACCCGAGCCTCGCTGATGGGAAGATCATACTTTTGAGTCCTATCTGCGGCTTCAGTCAGATTGCCCTGACGAAGTAACAAAAGTACATGTATGGCAGCGATTTTGGGTACCAGCAACACAAAATTATGTTTTCGAGCTAAATGATCCGCTTGAGCCAATATAGCGGATGCCCCGCTCGTCTCTCCCCGAATCATCTTCAGTCTTGCTAGAAACAATTCTCCTTCAATTGCTCTATCCATATGTTCAAACCGTTTCGCTAGTTGGACACTCTGTTCTCCATGTAGCAAAGCAGCATCCAAGTCGTTCCATTCATAATAAATATGGGCTAAGCCCTGATGCGCTTCGCAAGCAACCAGCAAGGGAAGATCACCTGTCATATTTAGAACTCGCCAATAGGTCTCAAACGCAGTATAAAGCTGGTTTTCCGCTTCTTGTATGTTTCCTAAACCGAGTGTTGCCATAATGGTTATCATGACATGCCCGATCTTCTGACTGGCCGATAATGCCTCGGTATACGACTTACCGGCTTTAGTACGATCCCCCTGAAGCTGGTAAGCATAACCCATCGTCCAGAGGGTGGCTGTTCGAACGGGCAGGTTGTCTGGGTTCAAATATTCCAATGCACGACGTGACTCGGCAAAGATGACTTCTGCTTGATTATTGCTGACAGCCAGCGTGGCACGTATGGCGGCAATATGTCCGATAAGGTCCTTCGTCTTTTCTTCTTGCTTGACACCCATCAGGGCTGTCTCAGCTGCTTGTAGTTTCTGTTCAACACCGATCAATTTGCCTACCATCAGTAACGCGGAGGCAAAAATCACCCATAGCGATGGCCATGCATTAAGTTCCTCGTTTGATAAGGAATCCAGCCAATTCACTACCGGGAACACCTCTCCACGAAAATGTAAGGGCATCTCTTTTCCTTCTATTAGACGAGCGGCGCGCCCGATATCCTTCGCGACAGCGGCATGGTGAAAAGCTTCAATCCCCAGTCCATTGTCTTCATGCCAGATGCTGGCGCGTATATGTAAACCCCTTACTTTATCGTTTATATTTGAGCTCATGCTCTGGTACAGTCGATTTCGCAGCAATTCAGCAAACAGATGGTGATAGCGGTACCAACCCCGCTCCTTGTCCAGCGGGATTATAAATAGGTTGGCGCGTTCGAGATATTCCAAGATTTCTTGCCCAGAAGTAGAAGGGACAATAGGCTCCACGACTCCATTATGGAGAATGGCATCACAAAGGGGGCCACACAACCTATCGAGGATGGAGGTGCGCAGCAAGAAAGTCTGAATGCATTCAGATTGTTGTTGGATTACTTCATCAACCAAATAGTCTAGTACGTAATGGTGACTGCCAGTGAAAGATTTAATGAAGCTATTTGGATCTTTATGCCCCTGCATGGAAAGTGCCGCTAATTGCAGACCCGCAATCCAGCCTTCTGTGCGAGATTCAAGCAGAGTGATGTTTTCGGATGAAAGGTTTAGCCCCATTACCCTGCTTAGAAATTCGGCCGTTTCGTTGAAGGTAAAGCTCAAGTCGGCTGTACGCACTTCGGTTAGTTGGTCTCTGGCACGCAATCTAGCCAAGGGTAGACGGGGAACTTCTCGGGTGACAATGACCAGATGCATCTGTGGCGGCATATGTTCGAGCAATAAGGAGATGGCATTGTCAATCGGCAAAGCATCTATAGCATGATAATCGTCTAGGACGAGTATGAAATGATACGAAATGGAGGTTATTTCATTGAGCAAGGCAGTTATTATCGATTCAACCGGTAACGATTGAGCGGAGTGGATCAAACCTAACAACCCTTCTCCAATATTCGCCGCAATCGTCTGTAGAGCAGTAATGAAGTATCTCAGAAAGCGGACAGGATCATTATCTGCTTCCTCCAGTGACAGCCATGCGACCGGTTGTGAGCACACGGCGAGCCATTCCCTGACGAGCGAAGTTTTTCCATAGCCTGCGGAAGCCACGACGAGAGTTAACTTACGGTGCATCCAATCATTCAGATGCTCAATTAGGCGGGGGCGTAAGACGACATTTGAACGAGGCGCAGGGATATATAGTTTAGTGGATAAAATTGAATTAGACATCATAACCACCGTTCTGCGCTGTCAATCGCGCGGTTTGAATATTTATTATTAGGTTCGACGTTTTAATTGATTTTACCTTTTACATACTTAGTCAGCATTTCAGTGAATTATGGCTAACCCCCGCCTTTTAGGGTGCAAACCATGGTTGCGTTTCCGATAACTCTAGATCAACACTCGATTCAACACTTAATCAATTAATCCTTATAACCAGCCAAATAAAGACTGACGTGTTTTTTGTATCCCATTCATAGTTTTGGGAATAGAAGGACTTAATTAATAAGTTGACATAACAAAAAAACGGCATTTCTGCCGTTTATTAAAAGTATGGATTGTCAGGGGCTCGAACCCTGGACCACATGATTAAGAGTCAAGTGCTCTACCAACTGAGCTAACAATCCACAAATATAAAATTTTGGTGGAGCCTAGGGGGATACCCGCTCGTCTATCTCGCTATCCCTTTCAATGGGATGTCCCATTCCTGATTTAACTTGCTGTCGTAGATTACTCGACGATGACAACCTTAGCGGTAGACTGAGACGCCGTGCTCCTGCATTAGAAGTATTTCTTCGAAGCCTAATCATCCATTACGTCCGCGCGGACTGAACCCCAGGGTTCGCCCCCTAAGCAATCCACCACAACAAAAAAACCACGTCCGAAGACGTGGTTAATATTCATTGTGGTGGAGCCTAGGGGGATCGAACCCCTGACCTCATCGCTGCCAGCGATGCGCTCTCCCAGCTGAGCTAAGGCCCCATTTGCAGGACAAGCATAGCATAATTCGAAAAAAGTTGTCAATACAAAAGTTGGATAAACTCGGCGGACTATAGATCCGTTATACGTCGAATACTAACCCATCATAACGAATAGGCGGACACAGAAGCCTTTATATGACCTATGTGAAGCCCCTCAAGGCTCCAAACCAATACATAAGCGCGCTACAGTCCGTTAGATCCGAATTCCAAGCAATTTTGGCGCATATAACGTACTTGGTGTCCATTATCCATTACCACCTGCATTACTCTTACCCACAACCATGCGCGCCAAGTCCTACTTATTCATCAATCGTATGCTTCGATAACAACCCCGTTAGCTCTTTCATGAACATATTAATGTCCTTGAATTGACGATACACGGAAGCAAAACGCACATACGCGACTTCGTCCACCGGATAGAGCTGCTCCATCAGAAGCTCACCGATTGCACGGCTCTCTACCTCAGGATTTGCTGTGTTCCGCAATGCCTTCTCGACTTCAGAGACGATCATCTCCAGACGCTCCATCGGTACGGGTCTCTTCTCACATGCGCGAATGAGGCCACGCAATACTTTGTCACGACTGAATTCTTCGCGGTTACCTTCTTTTTTGATGACAATGAGTGGCGTCTCCTCGATCATTTCAAAAGTTGTAAACCGTCGACTGCAGCTCTCACATTCTCGACGACGTCTGATGGATCTATTCTCGTTAGCAGGCCGTGAATCCAGCACCTTTGTCCCCGAATAATCGCAATGCGGACATTTCATAAATAAATTTCCTCCGTCTCAAATCAATTACTTTAAATTTCCATTCGTCACCTGAATAACAATCATCGTTAAGCACATAATACAATTACCAACCGCAAGGAGGTGAATACAGAGATGAGCGGAAACCGTTCTAGCAACACACTTGTCGTTCCTCAAGCAACTGCTGCTCTTGATCAAATGAAATATGAAGTTGCTCAAGAGTTAGGCATCGCTATTCCACAAGATGGTTACTATGGCAACATGGTAACACGTGACACAGGTTCTATTGGTGGTTACATCACCAAACGCCTTGTAACGATCGCCGAGCAACAACTTGCCGGTCAACACAGATAATTAAACTTTTGGAGAGAAGCGTTGGTCAGGCTGTTCCTACAGCTTGTCCCACGCTTTTCTTGTTTATCCCATGAAAAACAAGCCATTACAGTTCATTCTGATAAAGATCCTTATATTTATTATAATAATAAACGACTCGCTGTACATAGTTTTTCGTCTCCCCGTAAGGGATCTTCTTGACGGTCTCGAATTTGCCGTCCCATGTCTCGTTCTGAAGCCACTTCGCAACGACACTCGGTCCTGCGTTGTAAGCGGCTAGCGCGACGTATGTATTATTGTTGAATTTCGTTAATAATGACTTGATATACCACGAACCAATCTGAATATTCGGTTCGGCTTCATGTTTCACCTCGTCCATCGTCACGGAATCGAACTTCCCCATCTCAATGACCCAGCTCGCCGTATTCGGCATCACCTGCATGAGCCCGAGCGCTCCCTTCCGCGATTCACTACTTAACTTATAATTACTTTCCACCCGAATAATTGCAGCGATCAGTAGAGGATCCACATCGAAGGTCTTCGCGTGCTTCACAATGGCTTCTTTATAGTGAATGGGATAAATCCATCTCCCCATCCAACTTGAATTGAAGAACAATACGGATACCAAAGCAATGAAAAGAACGAGCAATACCCTTTTTTTTCGTAATACCTTCATTCGATCCCCTTTCTGCGCAAGAATTGATCGATTTGTTCCATCGTCTGCTCAAGTCCAAAGCGGTTATCGATGACAATGTCGGCTTTTTCTTTTTTACGTTCAATATCTAGTTGCGCGTTCAGCCTTTTGACAGCTTGTTCTTCCGTAATCTCATCCCGCTTCATCAGACGTTCGATCTGTAGCTCCCGCGGGACATAGACGACCATAATCTCATCGAAAAACCCTTCATATGCTGCACCTGCCTCGTACAACAAGGGAATATCTGCCACGATCAGCTTCTCCGGATGTTCCTTCTCATACGATGTCATCCGCTCCCGAATGCTCGTCCGAATCGCAGGATGCGTAATGCTCTCCAGCACTTGACGTTCTGCCGGATTCGAGAATATGATCTCGCCGAGCCGTTTGCGATGAAGCGTTCCATCTTCTTGAAAAATATCTTGTCCAAAATGTGCTGCCACTTGCGCCAAAATGGGAGACCCTGGATCCATAATCTCTCGAGCAATTTGGTCTGCATCTATAAGTAAGGCACCCCGAGCAACAAGGAGCGACGAGACTGTACTCTTGCCCGTCGCAATGCCACCAGTTAACCCAATATTCATATTTGTCACCTCAGAATATAATACCTCAATGAAATCAACAACTAGAAAAACCTTAGGATTCCCATAATGATAAGCACGACACCTGGAATAAAGGACAGTTTGCGCAGCCATTGCAGTCCCGCGAACATCAGTCCTACCCGCGTCCCTAAATAGAGGAAGCTGCCGCTGGCAATCGTGATCGAAATACAAGTCCATAATGGCGAGAAGCCTAACAATGCAGCACCTAATCCGGCGCCAAAAGCATCCAGCGACAACGCAATACCTAGCAATGCCGCTTCCGATGCCGATATCACACCCGAACGGTCGACATCCGCCGCCGATGGGGACTTCAAAATTTGAATGACAAGACCAAATGCCCGAATCTCAAACGTGAATACCGTCTTCTTCGTTGCCGATGCATCTTGCTTAACCACGCTATCTTCTGTAGGTCGATTTAACTCAGTCCCCACATCCATATCGCGATCCTTGGAGCCAATGAGTTGAATCAGCGCCCAACCTCCGATGCCCATCAGAATTAGGGCACCAATCCATTTACTAATCTCAGGCGATACATAATTGGCAATCCATACCCCAATCAACATAGAGGTATAAATAATAATGCCTGAACAAGCGGAGATAATGATAACCGATAAGATTGGAATCCGTATTTTTCGCAAGCCATACGTAACCCCAACACCAAACCCATCCAGGCTCAGTGCGCATGCGAGCAATACTAAAGACAACAAATGCACTAGCATTCCATTCCCTCCCGCCTGCAGCTCTATAAGTCACCATCGTGTTGGTGCAACTGTGCCGCAATGTCTTCCACATCATATGGGCGGGGGGAGGAATAAGTGCCTACTATTTATTTGGAATCCGGTTGGCAGTGCGGACAATAATGTGTACCACGACCGCCAACGACTGTCTTCACAATGGCTGTACCACACGTTACACACGGCTCGTCTTTCCTGCCATAAATCTTCAAATATTGTTGGAACATGCCCATCTCACCTTGTCCATTGACATACGATTTGATCGACGACCCTCCTGCTTCCACGGCTTCTTGCAAAGTTGCGATCACAGCATGATAGATGGCTTCAAGCTGTTCATCCGAGAGCGTATTCGCTTTCACTTCCGGATGGATACCTGCTCGGAATAGGGCCTCATCGACATAAATATTCCCAATCCCGACGACATATGCCTGATTAAGCAAGGTTGGCTTAATAAGCGTAGCACGTTTACCAATGACAGCACGGAACTTCTCGAATGTAAATTGCTCATCTAGCGGTTCTAACCCGAGCTTGTTCAGCGGTGCCATCGCGAACTCTTGACCCGGCTCGAAAAGGTGCATCGTGCCGAACTGTCTTACATCCTTATAACGAAGCTCCGTCTGATCGGTAAAGTGGAAAATAACGTGCGTATGCTTCTCCACCGGCTCGTCCGAACGATACATCCCGTACCGTCCTTCCATCCGCAAATGCGATACGAGCACTAGCCCGTCCAATACGAGGCGCAGAAACTTCCCCCTGCGCTCGACCTTCTGGAATGTATGACCTTCCAGAAGATATGCGAACTGCAGCATATCATCTGGACGTTGTATGATTCGAGGGAGCGATACAGTGACTCGTTCGATCGTCTTCCCTACAATTAATTGATTTAATGTTCTTGTTACGGTCTCGACTTCCGGCAATTCCGGCATATGACTTCACCTCATCCTCCATTATACCGAATTCAAAGGATCTTTTCTCTTGGATTATTTTGCTTCATACCAGTTCGCACCGAAGCTCACGTCGGCTTGAAGCGGAACATCTAGCTTAAGGGCTCCCGCCATCACATCTGGTACGAGCTTCTTCATCATCTCCAGCTCCTCAGCCGGTACTTCGAACACCAATTCATCGTGTACCTGAAGCAGCATGCGGCTCTTGAGCTTCTCATCTTCAAGGCGCTTTGCCATCTGCACCATCGCCAGCTTGATAATATCTGCTGCCGTCCCTTGGATCGGCGTATTCATCGCTGTCCGCTCCGCAAAAGAACGAAGGTTGAAATTCGACGCCGTAATCTCAGGCAAATACCGTCTGCGTTCAAGCAACGTCGTCACATAACCGTCCTGACGCGCTTGCTTCACAATATCGTCCATATATTTGCGAACCCCTTGGAATACGGCAAAATACTGCTCAATGAACTGCGCCGCATCTCGACGTGTAATGTTCAAGTTCTGCGACAAACCATAATCACTAATCCCGTATACGATACCGAAGTTGACCGCTTTCGCTTGACGACGCATATTCGCATCAACCGCTTCAGCCGGTACCCCGAATACATCCATGGCGGTCTTCGTATGGATGTCCATATTATGAACGAACGCATCAATTAACTTCTCATCTTGCGATATATGCGCCAAGACCCGCAGCTCGATCTGCGAATAGTCCGCTGCGAGAATCGACCAACCTGGTTCAGACGGCACGAATACTTTCCGGATTTTGCGTCCTTCTGCAAGACGAATCGGAATATTCTGCAAGTTCGGGAACTGACTGCTAAGTCGCCCTGTTGCCGCGATCGTCTGACGATAGTACGTGTGCACCTTCCCAGTCTCTGGGCGTACCTCTTTGAGAAGACCTTCAACATACGTCGATTGCAGCTTCGCAATTTGGCGGTAGTGGAGAATCTGCTTCACGATATCATGATAAGGCTCTAGCTTCTCGAGCACTTCCGCATCCGTCGAATAGCCTGTCTTGGTCTTCTTCATGACCGGCAATCCTAATTTATCGAACAGGATCTCTCCAAGCTGCTTCGGCGAGTTAATATTGAACTCCATCCCTGCAAGGCGATAAATATCCGCAGCGAGATGATTAATAATCACTTCAAACTCACGCCCGAGATCTCGTAGATCTTCCACGTTAACGGCAATCCCCTGTTTCTCCATATCCGCGAGAACTTTGGACAAAGGAAGCTCCAAATCGTAATACAACATATGCATCTCGTTCTGCTCCAGAGCTGCTTGCTGCTTCACCATAATCTGTTGAACAGCCATTGCTTTCCGGCCTAAATGCTCGCTAAGCGTCGCTAGGTCCGGCACTTTGAACTTGGCGCCTTTTCCGAACACATCCTCATCACGTCTCAGCGATGGTAATTCATATTTAGACGCCAAATAATCAATCGTCTGGTTCGAATCCGTCGGATCCAGAATGTAGGCTGCGAGCTGAACATCAAAAGCGGCACCTTCAAAAGCGATCCCTTGCCAATGCAGCGCAAGATCCGTCTTATGCAGATCATACCCACGCTTCGCAATGGATCCGTCTGCAATCCAAGCACGAAGAGGAGCCGATTCATCTGATTTTAGCTGTGCGTAAGGTACATAATAGCTTGTATCCGACGTCCGGAAAACGACACCGATCACATCCGATTGATGCGGGTTCTCTCCGATCGACTCGGTATGGAATACTTCTACATTTGTTAAGTCCGCGACAAGGGCAGGCAGCGTGTCCGAATCAACGACGACCAAGTTCAGTGGTGCAATCACTTCAGGCTCCATACCCTCAATCGCTTCTCCAGATTCGTCTAATGCAGCAATCCGCTCAATTAACGATTTGAACTCCATTTTGCGGAAGAAAGGAATAGCTTGTACAGCCGGAATACCTTTGAACTGAAGGTCATCCCAAGACTGCGTCAGAGGTACCTCGCGGAATATCGTTGCGAGCTCTTTACTCATTCGCGCAGAATCGGCATGCGTCTCGATGTTCTCCTTGATCTTCCCTTTTAATTCTCCAGTACTCGCGATCACATTCTCAACGGTTCCAAATTGATGAAGCAGCTTGAGCGCGGTCTTCTCACCGACCCCAGGTACGCCAGGAATATTATCTGACGCGTCTCCCATAAGACCTTTCAAATCAATAATCTGATTCGGAGTCAAGCCGTATGTTTCCTGAATTTGCGCAGGGTCATACGCTTCGATCTCCGTAACCCCTTTACGCGTTATGGCAATCGTGACATGATCGGAAGCAAGCTGTAGCATATCTTTATCCCCGGAAATGACCATCACTTGCTTCTGCTGCTCGTCCGCTATACGCGTAAGTGTCCCAATAATATCGTCTGCCTCATAGCCGTTCAGTTCGAAATGGGTAATCCCGCACGCCGTCAGCAGCTCGCGCAGCAGCGGAAATTGCTCGGACAACTCCGAAGGCGTCTTCGCACGACCGCCCTTATAATTCTCGTAACCGGCATGACGGAACGTCACTTTCCCGGCATCGAACGCCACCATCAGGTGGGTTGGTTTCTCTTCTTCAATTAACCGCAGCAGCATTGTCGTGAAGCCATATACCGCATTTGTATGTAATCCGCTGGAATTGGTTAATGGCGGCATCGCATAGAAGGCGCGATTCGCGATACTGTTTCCATCAATCACAATCAGTTTGTCCATTGTACACCCCTAATTTAAGCGTTAAATGAATTTGTACGTTGAAAATCTTGTTCGCACGCGGCTCGCTCCGCGTCTGAATCGTTCTTCCGATCGCTCTTGTCCTCAGATTTCTTGGATTGGATTGAACCGTAAGTTGTAGAAATCCGATGACAAATGCGAACGCTGTCGCTTCTTCAGAACGATTTCAGCCGCTCCGCTGACATTGGACGGATATGTGAACATGCTGCCCGGTGGAGTGTAGTGGTTAACTGCTTTTTTGCAGTTATTTCACGCTTCGCGAGCCAGATTTAGCAAATTAGCTGCTTTTTTGCAGTTATTCCGCACTCCGCGAGCCAGATCCAGCTAATTAACTGCTTTTTTGCAGTTAATTCACGCTCCGCACACCAGAACCAGCCAATTAACTGCTTTTTTGCAGTTAATTCACGCTCCGCACGCCAGTACCAGCCAAATAACTGCTTTTTTGCAGTTAATTCACACCCAGTACGCTAAAAACAGCCTTTTTCAACGTCAAAAGACACATACGCCTATTCTTCCCTCCATTTTACCATATAGAAGGGGGAGTTAAAAATGCAAAGAAAGCTTCCACATACGATGTCCCGATCGGACTCGGTAAGAAGCTTTCATTAAGCGATATATAGCGCGCCGACATGCCGTCTTAGCGTTTTAACTTGCGATTATTGAACCAAAGCGGAATGCGGAAGACCATATTGATCAACAAGACAACGAAGACAAGTACCGCAGCGGATTTGTCCGCAATTTGCCGTGCATCCTCGACGATGGCTTCCGATTGCACGTACCAGAGATGAACCGCAAGGGTCTCACCAGGTGCGAACAGACTGAAATCCCACATTTCGCCCGATGTGCTAAGCCCCGCTGTTAGAATAATGACCGCAGATTCGCCGAATGCACGTCCTGCGACGAGACATACACCGGTCACAATCGCATTCATTGCGACAGGCAGTACGACTGTACGGATACACTGGAATCGAGTAGATCCTAGCGCATACGATGCGTTCCGTAGATCATTCGGCACCGCACGAATCGCCTCTTCCGTAACACGTGTCAACATCGGCAAGTTCAAGAACGCCAAGCTGATCGAGCCGCCGATAATCGTAAGCCCTATGCCAAAGTATTCTGCGAAAATTGCGAGTCCCAGCATCCCGAACACGATCGAAGGAACCGAAGATAGCGCCTCAACGCAAATACGCAAACCTTCCGTGAATTTGTTCGCTGGTGCATATTCCGCCATGTAAATGCCTGCACCAACCCCAATCGGTATGGAGAAGATCAAGGAGAGGATGAGAACATAGAACGAGTTGAACAGCATAGGCCCAATCCCGCCGCCCGCTTCAATCTCGTCTGGCAAATCAACCAAGAACTTCGGTGTAATCTCAGGTAAACCTTTATGCATAATCGTATAGAGCAGCCAGAAAATAAGCAGCAAAATAAGCAAGCCAATACCCCAAAACAACCCGGTTGCCATGCGATCCATGAAGCGTGCACGCATATTGCGTTTTGTCGCTGTGAATCCACTCATGCCTGTGCACCGCCTTTACCCCGTATGAATCGAATAATTAGAATCAGAATCATGGATATCGCTAATAGCAGGAACGCCATCATATGTAACGCATAGTTCCAAGTCGACTCGAACTCCACATTCGAGATCTGCATCACGATGTTACTCGTCAGCACGGAAGTAGGTGTGAAAAGGGTCTTCGCAAGCTGCGCGGTATTCCCGATCACCATCACGACAGCCATCGTCTCTCCAATCGCACGCGTCATGCCCAAGATCACCGCCGTCATAATGCCTCGACTCGCCGCAGGCACAATCACTTTGAGAATCACTTGTAATCGTGTTGAACCTAGCGCGTAAGCCGCTTCACGATACTTCTTCGGCACCGCTGTGATCGCATCATCACTGATCCGGCTAATCGTTGGTAAGATCATAAGCGAAAGGACAAGCGCAGCCGCGAAGATCCCGTCTGCAAGCCCTTCACCCGTCCAATCACGTAAGAGCGGAATCAGGACAGTTAGACCTAGATATCCATACACAATCGAAGGAATTCCGACTAGAAGATCCAGTACAGGTCGAATGAAGCTGCGGAACCAAGCTGGAGCAATCTCCGCATTGAAGATCGCAATCGCGATCGAGATCGGCACGGAGATCAGCAGCGTCAATCCCGTCAACGTAATCGTGTTCACGATGAATGCTGCAGCACCATAATGCTCTTCTTCCGGTGCCCAGTTGAACGAGAGGAAGAACTCCTTGAAGGATACCGTCTCAAAGGTTAGGAAGCCAGTTTTGGCAATAAAGACGATGACGAGCGCTAAGACGAAGCATAGTGCAAGGATACTGAATAAAAAGTAGCTCTGGAACAGCCGATTCGTAAATCTTACGCGAGCTGCACGATTGAACTTCGACTTCGACGTAACATCGCCAAGGATCGACGACTGTGGTGCCTGTTCAGAAATAGGCGTATGCATAAGGTTCCTCCCATAAAGCAACCAGCCTGATTCCTCTCAGGCTGGCCGCAAGGTTGTTCATGAATGATTCGAATTATTGCATTGCAGAAAGTGGAATGAATTTCATTTTCTTCGCTGTTGTTGTTTGGAACTTTTTGTTCTGAATGTACTCGATGAATGCTTTCACTTCGCCTGTTGGTTGACCTTTTGTCATGTAGTAGCCATAGGACCAAATTTTATATTTACCGTTGATAACATTTTCTGCTGTTGCTTCAACGCCATTGAACTTCACAGCTTTAATATCGCTGTTCACGTATACCAAGTCGATGTAACCGATCGAGTTCGGTGTTGTTGCGACAGCTGTTTTCATATCACCACTGGATCCTACTTCTTTATAGTTCTTGCTCTTCTTCACGATATCGCCACCGCCAAGCGCTTTAGCTTGATAGTTAACACGTGTACCAGAACCGAATGCACGAGTGATCACGACGATGTCTTCATCCGAACCGCCAACATCTTTCCAGTTCGTAATTTTACCGGAGAAAATGCCTTTCAATTGGTCTGTCGTAAGGTTATCAACGCCCACGTTCTTGTTTACGACTGTTGCGAAAGGAATGACAGCGACTTTGTTCGCAACTTGACCATCAAAAGCTTTGAATCCTGGAACGTCTGTGCTTGCATCCCAGTCACATGCGCCGATGTCCGCGATGCCTTTTTTAACCGCTTGAGGGCCTGTTACGGAACCTTTACCGGATGCTGCGAAGGATACTTTCGGGTGAAGCTTTTGGAATTCTTTTGCCGCTTGAAGCGTTAATGGAAGAAGGGCTGTGGAGCCGTTAATCGTGATTTTCCCCTTCAAAGTATCGCCAGCCGCTGCTGCGGAACCTGCGAATGCTGATGTGATGACGAACATTGTAGCTAATGTAAGCACAGTGAATTTTTTAAAAACGTTCATGTGTATATTCTCCTCTCGAGATTCAGGTTTAGTTTATTTCGTTAACGTCGTTGCTTGACCGTTCTGTACGATAAGAACTTTACCGTCAGCGATCAATGCGATTGTGGAACCATCTGCAGATACTGAAATTTCTGATACTTCCGCTTTAATCTTGAATAATTCTTTACGCTCGCCTTGCGCAGATACTTGAGCGATCGTCACACCAGATGCATCTTCCGTAGCCACAACAAGCGTATCTTGCGTTGTTACAGCGCTCCAAAGTACATTTTTATCTGCGATAAGATCTGATAGATTCTTTCCGTCTGCGGAGATCGCCTTCAAGACATCATTCTCGACTTTGCCGTCTGGATCTGCACTGATGTACACGACACGACCATCATTCAAGACATTCGCGAACAATTTGTTATCGAGCGCTTTCGTCAATTGAACCGGCTTCGCATCTTTCTTCGTCAGGTCGAACACGAACAACTGGGAGCCTGCTTTGGAATAGTCAATTTTGAGTGACTCTTCCGTGCTCTCTTTGTCGCTATCCGCAACACCTGTTACGTTCACTGTATACACCATTTTTGTTCCGTCTGCCGACACACGTGGTTCTGCTTTGTTCTCTACTTTATCCGATAGAATCGATTTCACCGAAGAACTGCCTAGCTCGATGACGCCGATTTTCTCTTGCTTATCGCCTTGTGCGAAGTATACTTTTTTGCTGTCTGCTGTCCATACCAAATCCATTTTGACAGAGTTATCGCTGCTCCACACATGAGATGTTCCTGTATGTAAGTTCACGAGAATCAATTGTGCTGATGCATCAGCATACACACCGTACTGACCATCTGGCGATACGACCATCGATGCAGCTTCATCTACCGTTGATAGAATCTCGTTCTTGTTGTTCGCAGCACGCAATTGATAGATCTCTGTCGCATCTGCATCATCTTTGTTCACGATCACAGCTGCGTTATTGATCAAACGCGGTGCGGAGAAAATACCTTCAAGGACTTTCACGCTCTTCACTTCTGTACCGTCGATTTCGCCACCTAGCGCATCAACGATCGCAGGCAATTCAACATACAAGACGCCTTGAACCGTTTGCGGTGCTGTAACGAATTTCGCTTCTTTGCCATTTGCCTTGAATTCTGCGCTGCTTGCAAAAATTTCAGCTGTGTGGAACTCGTTAAGCAACGTAGCGCTGCTGCCACTGCTGATATAACTTGCACCGAGTGCATTCGCAAGATCCGATGCGGCATAGAGCACTTGACTGCCAGATTTGATCGATTTCACAACAGACTTGATACCATCAACCGATAACGTTGCGTTCACGACCGGGTTCGCAAGCACGTTACGCGCTTCGATACTTGCAGTTCCTTGCGTAGGTTTCTTCTCTACTGGTGCTGCGCTTGCAGCAGTTGTTGTTACAACAGCAGTGACTAAAGCAGATGCAATGACCTTACCCAACATGTTCTTTTTCATGGATTTCTTTTCACCCATTCTTTTCGGATTATGTAGCGGATTTGAACTTCTAATGTTATTTTCACATGGGATTGTTAAAAGACTTCGCATGAATTGTTCGCCAGATATTAATATTCGGTGAAGGAATTGTAAAGAAAATTGTAAATTTTATGAAAAATACGATGGATTTCTTGTAAATAGTAGTTCTTTATACCTTATAAACGTGAAGTGATTAAGAAATAATCCCCATAGCAAAGAAGCATGCAACCGTAACAATGATTCTAACGGTCACACGCTTCATGCATTTCTTCTAAAATTTATGATTATATAGTAATGGTTATAGACTCGAATAGACCCCGATGCTGGAAATTGTCGGACACCATCTCGATTCAGTAATCGATAGCCGGATATAGCGGGATCTCACGGCATCGAATCGGCAAATACGCTTATAACCAATCACTGTCCCACGAAATAACGACTTCCATTCTTCTCCGTCACGATACTCTAAGACGAATCTTTCAATGCGCTGCCCTGATCGAATGTGTTCCTGTAGGACAACATGGTCAAACGTCGCTTCATGATTCAAATCAACTTCAATCGTTGCTTGCCCCGTGCCTTCTTGTGGACACCAGTATGTATCGTTATTCCCATCAACTAAGTTGCTTGCAGGATGTCCCTCCATCGATTCCGAGGATTGCACAGATGCATGAGCTGCTAGATTGTCTTTGAATGTATTACGGATCAATTCACCGAGTTCCCTCAGGCGTGCTACATCATTTTCGTGAAACAGTCCACGGCGATCAGGCGGAATATTCAAGAGAAACATTGCGTTGCCACCAACAGACCCATAGTAGATACGCCGTAGTTCATCTAGTGATTTGACCTTATCATCTTCTGAAGCATGATAGAACCATCCGGGACGAATCGATGTATTCACTTCCGCGGGGTACCATACCAGCTCGCTCTCCTGTTGTATGACCTCTCTACTGCCCAAATCCTTGTCTTCCGAACTGTATCTTCGCGCGAACTCCGCATCATCCACCTGCTGCGATTTCTCTTGGATTCGCTCATTATCCCGAAGGGATGCAGGCACAACGCTCCACTCCGATTCTCGGCAGTGACCCGCTTCATTCCCGCACCAACGGATATCCGGACCGCATACGGAGATTGCCGCATTCGGCTGCAGCTCCCGGATCAATGCATAGTAGCTTTCCCAATCATAGACTTGACGTTTCCCGTTCGGACCTTCGCCGCAAGCACCGTCGAACCAGACGCAGAATAGGTCCCCGTAATTCGTCAGCAACTCTCGCAATTGATTTCTAAAATACGCATTATACAAGGGCGAATCGCCATAGGATTGTTCATGCCGATCCCATGGTGATAGATAGATTCCGAATTGGATGCCGCCCTTGCGACAGGCTTCGGATACTTCTTGTACAATGTCCCCTTTTCCGTCCTTCCATGGGCTATGTTGAACGGTATGGTCCGTATACGCACTAGGCCATAAGCAAAAACCATCATGATGTTTGCATGTAAGGATCAAGCCTCTCATTCCCGCCGCTTTACACGCTTCCACCCATTGATTTGCATCAAATTCTGTAGGATTAAAAATCGAAGGATCTTCGTTCCCCATCCCCCATTCTTTGTCGGTATACGTATTGACCGTAAAATGGACGAATGCGTAAAACTCCATTTCCTGTACAGTCAACTGGCGATCCGACGGTCTAACTTGTGCAGCATTTCTAATCATGCTGTTCATGTCGATTCCTCCCTCGTTGGATAAAAACGAACCTCTTCTATACGGATCTTTCCGTCGCTTTTCAAGTCCATTGTAGAATACGATGACGAGGTTGATTAGCATTATAATAGTCAACTTTTGAACAAAAATAACCGAACCCCCAGGTCATAGGGAATTCGGTTATATCTTATAGGCTCTTAATTTTCTATAAATAAGTTCTTCACAGAAGGATAAATGCTCTTATAACGCTCGAACTTACGTTGATAATGCGCATGAAGCGCATCATCTGGCGTATACACCTCTGCCGCCGTTGTAGATAAATATTGATCCGCGAACTCGGTATAGCTATTCACCCAACCCAGTTCAATGAAACCACCAGAAGCCGCCCCTAGAGCCGGGAGGTATTGCGAATCTTGCGGAACTCGAACTTGGACGCCGAAAATATCCGCGATCATCTGACACCAGACAGGGCTTTTCGTTCCACCGCCAATGAGAACAAGCGGCTTATGAAGTGCGTTACCATCGCCGAGCTGCTGCTGCACTTGCTTCATCGCGAAGGCTACCCCTTCCAGCACCGCACATCCCATCATCGCCTTCGTCGTTGCCTGCTTCAGACCTATAAAACTACCTGTAGCCTGCTGATCTTGAATCGGCGAACGTTCCCCGTTCAGATAGGGCAGGAACAAGACGTGATTCTCGAGTCGATTGGTCGCCCGAACGGCATCCTCAAACGCTTGATAATTTAAGTTCGATCCATCCGCACCTTCGCCAAACATTGTTACCGCCCACTGATGTGCATTACCCGCATTAAGCAGCGGTGCAACAGCGATCAACACACCATCCGCCGCATGGGCCAAATGGAATACCCGACTCTCTGCGGGCAGCTTCTGATTGGACGTCATCCCAATCCATCCTGTCGTCCCAATATAGCCATACATTTCACCAGGAGCCGTTACGCCGGCACCTATGGTCGTTGCTCCAGCATCGCCAATACCGCATAGCACCTTCGTTCCTGCCCGGAATCCGGTCATCCGCGCAGCTTCTGGATGCACCTCGCCCGCGACCGCTTCCGGTGCCAGAATCGGCGGCAGCTTCTTCGCATCAAGTGCATAACGCAATAACCAGGCCGATTCCCATTCCCGCATATGAAGGTTCATCATCCCCGTTGTCGCCGCAGTTGTCGCGTCCGTGACCGCCTGACCCGTAAGATGATAAATGACATAATCTTTGGAGCTGATCAGGTACCAAGCTGTCTTCACATCAAGCTCCGCTTCCCGCTCCTGCATCCATAACAGCTTCGCCAACGGCGACGTGCCATCCAAAGCATTCCCGGTCACCTGGAATATCCCCTCATGACCGAGCTCCTGATTCATTCGTGCTGCTTGTTCTGCAGCACGTCCATCAGAGTAGAGGATGGCAGGCCGGACAGGGAGGCCATCGGCTCGGATGGGAATGATATCTTGCATTTGTCCGCTAAATGTAATGAGTTCGATGTCATGGGCACGAATTCCGCTGCTCCACCATACATCAGCAATCGTACACACGGCTTCCATCCATTGCTCTGGATATTGTTCGATCCATCCTCCTTGAAGGAGTGTATGCATCGGAACATCCTGCTCTTGATGTAATCCCCCATGCTTGTCCACCAACACACCTTTGGCATTCGTTGTCCCGATATCAAAAGCAGCAATGTAGCCCATCATCTCACTCCTTCATATCTGCAAGCGTTGTGTTCTCTTTCATCTCCGAAATCAGACGGTACAAATAATCCTGCTCCCCCGTCTCGCATCGTGCTACAAGAACCGATCCTACGACAGCGCCTTCGAAGCCGCTAGCCACGACGGACTTCACGCGGTCCCCCGATCGCAGACCGAACCCGGCAACGATCATCGCTGTCTTCGTGAACGTTCTAGCCTTCGCATACAGATCGGACAGATTCGTGCTGGAGTTCGCCAGCGGATTTCCTGTCGTTCCCGTGTAGAGCTGGGCATAGAGAATGTTGAGCGCACTGCAGACCCGCTCCATCTCTTCGTCCGGAAGCGCATCGTTAACGAATCCAACGACATCTACGCCATGCACCGCTAGGACGGACTGCAGCGCGATTTGATCCTCGATGCTCGCATCCGGGATCACCAAACCATCGATCAGACCTGCTTCTGCGAGTTGCAGCGCAAAGCCCTCTTCGACGAGCTCCTTCTTGTATCCCATCGCCCAGATCGGCTCTTCCATCTGCTGGCGAAGACGCGTCATATAAGGCATGAGCCAGTCATTGCCCGCTTCGTCCTCGGCATGTGCTTGAACCCGTTCATGTCCACGCTTAATGACAGCGCCGTCCATAAACGGATTTCTACTCGGAATACCAATCTCGAATATATCGATTCCGGCCGTCGCGGAATCCTTCACGATCTCAAGGGATTTCTCCACATCCGGATCTCCGGATACGAAGTAGCCAATCAACAGCGCTTCTTGCAATTCTTCAATCCGTTGCCAAGCTTGTAAGTTTCTCTTGCTGTTAAAATGATTGCTCATCGCGAACCACGTCCGAACTTCTGCATAATAACGGCTGCAATGACGATCAACCCTGTGATGACGTCCTGCATAAATGTCGGAACCTGCATAATCGTAAGTCCATTCGCCAGAATCCCGATAATGGCAGCACCCACGAAGGTTCCCCAAATATTCGGTACGCCTTCCTTGAACGATGTCATGCCAAGATATGCCGCTGCATAAGCCTGTAGGAACAATCCGTTCCCTGCAGTCGGATGCGCAGAGCCAAGACGCGAAGCCATAAGTACGCCCGTTAATGCCGCAAGTGCCGCACCTAAGGCGAACGCTGCGTTTTTATTCCATTTCACGCGAAGGCCTGCAATCCGGGAAGCCGATTCATTGCCGCCAATCGCATAGAGACGTCTGCCGAAAGCCGTCTGCGTCATCACATACCAGAATAGAATCGTAATCAGCAGCATGACGATGGAGAGAAGCGGTATACCGAGCAGCGATTTCTGACCGACCAATCGGAAGCTGTCTGGAATATTCTCGAAGATCGTCGCACCCCCTGTTAACCAGAAGGTGAATCCGCCCAGAATGGTACTCATCGCAAGCGTCGTAATGAATGATAATACGCGGAACTGCGTTACGATCCATCCGTTGATGAAGCCGACAACCAGTGCCACAAGAACCGGTGCTAGAAAAGCGATCCAGATCGGTCCGCCGCTAGCTGCAATTTTCGCCGCAATGACCCCGCCGAGACTTGCAATCGCCCCGATCGATAGGTCAAATTCACTAACGGACATGACAATCGTCGCGCCAATCCCAATGATGACGAGGAAGGAAATTTGACGACTAATGTTGATGGCATTATCCAGTGTCGCGAATGAGTCCGGATTCAATACGCTGAAAATAATCGTGATGATCACACCGGCGATCACCGTGCCATAGGATCTAAATATTTTGCCCCACTCGATAGAAGAAGAGCTTTTAGTTATTTTCGTAGTTTCCATGATAGGTCTTCCTTTCATCGATTATAGCAAATTTGTAAGAGTTGTTCGGAAGTAGCCTCCCCACCAGGCACTTCAGCCACGATAGTCCCTTCCCGAAGCACATAAATCCGATCACACAAGTCCAATACTTCGTGAATATCAGAAGAGACATAGACTACCCCGCGC
The DNA here is from genome assembly GCF_000374845.1 of Paenibacillus terrigena DSM 21567. Taxonomy (GTDB): domain Bacteria; phylum Bacillota; class Bacilli; order Paenibacillales; family Paenibacillaceae; genus Paenibacillus_K; species Paenibacillus_K terrigena. The sequence goes on from NZ_KB895414.1 coordinate 358,880, forward strand.
TTATCACGCGCTTGCTGCCTAAGCAGGCGATGAATTTCTTCGCGCGTCATGACATCAACCGCTTGCGTTGCCTCATCACATAAGAAGAGCTCCGGATTGTTCATCATCGCTTTGGCAAAGACGACTTTCTGCTGATTACCTCCACTAAGCTCGGATACGTTCTGCTCACTGGACGTTGCTTTGACATTCATGTGATCCATAAAACGCCGCACTTCGCTCTTCTCGAACCGCTGCCGCACATAGACTCCCGTTGAGAAATGTTTCAGACGAGGCAGTGTCATATTCTCGCGAATCGTCAGATTCATGATGAGACCTTCCGATCTGCGATCTTCAGGGATGAGTACCATACCGTTCTCCAAGGCTTGCTGCGGTGAGGCAATGCACTGCGCTTTCCCTGCGACTGCCATATCACCACTCTGAATTGGCCGCGCGCCATAGATCGCTTCGAGTAATTCCGTACGTCCTGCTCCAGCCAGACCGAAGATACCGACAATTTCACCGCGATGAACACGGAAGCTGGTATCTCTCACCGTACCATCGACGGTAGATAAGTTTCTCACTTCAAGAAGTACAGGCTCATGCAAGGCATTCGTGCGCTCTTGTGCCGTTGTTCCTTGATAGTCTGTATCCGTCATATAAGAAATCACTTTCTTGAGATCGGCTTCTTCCCGTTGAAGCGTACCTGCCCACTTGCCGTTCCGGAATACGATAATTCGATCGGATAATCGGAAAATTTCCTCCATCCGGTGCGAGACATACAGAATCGCTGTCCCTTGGTCCGTCATCCGCTCAATCAGGCGGAATAGAACTTCCGTCTCCTGATCGGTTAACGATGCTGTCGGCTCGTCGAGAATTAGCAGCTTGCAATCCTGCATCATAACCCGCATCAGCTCGAGCATCGTACGTTCTGGCGGGGACATCTCCTCTGCCGTTTTCGTCAAATCCAACTCGATCCCAAGCTCTTTTTTCACAGCCTCAGCACGTTCCTTCATCTGATTCCACTTGACCCGAAGTCCGAATTTCAGCTGTGGAAGCGGAAGACCGAGATACAAATTCTCATACCCTGAGAACGAAGGGATTAAATGCCGCTCTTGATGGATTACATGAATGCCCAAACGATGCGCATCACGCGGTGAATGAATCGTAACGGCTTGTCCATTCCATGCGATGCGACCGCCATCCGGTGTATAGACACCTGTAATAATTTTGATGAACGTCGATTTACCTGCGCCATTCTCCCCCACTAGACCCACGACTTCACCTGACGCGATCGAGAGGGAAATGTCCGAGAGGGCGTGATGTAGACCGAACTTCTTATCCAGTTGTTGAACCTCTAACAGTGACATCCAGGTCATCCTCCTGCCATGGAAGGAATAAAGCGGCTGGAGACCAGCCGCTCTACCTTCATCCATTTGTGTTATCCTTGGTCTTTCGTAATCAAGCTTGCTGGTGCGTACAATTCTGTACCTTCAACCGCTTTACCTTGGAATACGAGATCAAGCTGTTGCGCTACGATTTCTGCCATTCCAGGGAAGTTCTGTTTGACGGTTGCGATCAATGGTGAACCCTTCTTGATCATTTCTACCGCTTGACTGTTGCCGTCGATTCCGATAACAACGATATCTTTACGTCCAGATGCTTCGATCGCTTGTGCTGCACCAATTGCTGGCTCATCCCATCCTGTCCATACCGCTGTGATCGAACCCGGCTCTTTATTCGCGAGCAATAAGCTCTCCATTTGTTTACGTGCGCTCTCGATTGGCCCAGGAACTTCTACTTGCATTTCCGTTACTTTCTTCACATCTGCGTTCTCGCTTAGCATTTGATCAAGGAAAAGCGTACGTTTCAGAACACCTGGATGCGCACGGTACGTTAACGCAACCAAATTCCCTTTTTTGCCGATTGTATCGAATAAGTGCGTTGTAATCATTTTCGACATTTCCGTATTATCGCTTGTCGCGTTCATCGTCATGCCTTCAATATATCCAGCGTCACAGCCCATAACCGGGATATTCTTCTCTTTCGCCGATTGAATTTGTGCTTTCAATTGGTTCGGGTCCGTACTTACGATAATAATCGCATCTGTCTTGCTCGCGATGACATCCTCCATGCGGCTAGCTAATTGACCTACATCGCCCTTCGTATCGATGACATTGGCTTTCCAGCCATGATCAGCGGCTTGCTTCTTCAGCGCCTCGACCATCTCGTTCGTCGTTACGGATGATAAGAATGGCGTCATGATAGACACGTTCTTCTCGCCATCCTTGCTTGAATTACCGCCTGAGCACGCTGCTAGACTAATGATGAAAATGATGGATAATAACACGGATACTGCCTTTTTCATTATTGTTCCCCCTATTCATTTCTCTAGATATGGTTCTATGTAACGGGATGAGCGTGATGCCACTCTAACACAGCCTTGGCCGTAGCCATATCCGTGACGAGTACATTGACCCATTTCCCTCGCAAGACAGAACATATGGCTGGGACTTTATCCATACCACTCGCGGTTGCGATCACATTCGGTATTCGCCGTAATGTCTCCGCACTCATGCCGATCATTCGCTGTTCAGATGGATAAGAAATCACATGACCCTGCTCGTCTAGAAACGAAGTACAGATGCCGCCGACCGCGCCCATAGACTTGATCTCATTCATTTCCTTCGTGCCAAAATACCCAAACTTCACAACAGATGCTTCGTCGGTCACTTGACTGATGCCTACGACAGCCACATTTACCTGATCCCACATGTCCACGACCTTCGATATCTCCGGCTCATTTACAATCGTATCGCGCACTTCTTTGGACCCTACAACCGCGGGTGCATTGAGCTGCAAATACTTTGCCTTCAACTTCTCTCCAATGACGCGTGCATTCGAATTCGCATGCCATGTTGCGCCTTCAGCGCCCCAGCCTCCGATCAACGGAACGATCTGCATATGCTTGCGGCTGAAATAATTCAGTTCTTTGCTGAGCTCAGAGACCGTTCTCCCTGCCATAATCCCTACGGTGTCATAGTCTTTAAGTACGGATTCAAGCAGTGCGGCGCCCGCTCTTGCAAGCTTCAAATCGACCAAATGCTGTTCTTCTTCTGGCATCTGAATAATAATCACATCATGGATTCCGAAGGTTTCGGCAATCACCCTCTCATACACCTGTTCCTCAGAGTACGGGTTGCGAATCGAAATCTGTACGATTCCTTGCGCTTTCGCAGCACTTAACATGCGACTGATCTGCGGTCTGGAAATTCCGAGTCTCTCCGCAATTTCTTGTTGATTGAGGCCATCCATGTAGTACAAATGGCTCACTTTGACGAGTAACCTCGTTCTTTCTTCTGCGATATCAGTCATGCTGAAAATTCCCCTTTCTGGCACAAATGTTCAAAAATGAAATATTGTTCGTTTTTAATCTTAAAGCCATTTCATATATTTGACAAGGTATTAATTGGTTTTCATTAGACAAAATCATACAAATTTCGTGTAAATGCCGCAAAACTCGATTTTTACAGTTCACGTAAAAAAACCCTAATCCAAATGAAATTTGGACTAGAGCTTGAGATACAACGTTCAGTTAACGAAATGCGGCTAATGACTCAGATAATACCTTCGTTTGATCATATACTTGCTGGTAAAGTCGATAGAGTTGATTGTATTTTGCGACATTTTCCGGGTTCGGCTGATATCTCTGGGCAGGTCTTAAGAACTCATTCGCGCAGGCTTCCAGCGATTCGAACCACCCGCAGCCGTGAGCTGCAAGCATAGCCGCACCCATCCCTGGACCTTGCTCGCTCGTAAGACGCACAATTTCTGCATCGAACACATCCGCTTGAATCTGCAGCCAGGTCTCATTCTTGGCACCGCCGCCAATCGAGATCATCATCGGAATATGCTTCCCTGCATCGCGGAGAATATCAAGCGACTCCCGTAGTGAAAAAGTAATGCCTTCGATCACAGCCCGCGTGAAATGTTCTTGTGTATGTGAGGCGTCCATGCCGATGAACGAGCCACGAATATTCGCATCTGGATGCGGCGTACGCTCACCCACTAGATACGGCGTGAATAGCAGCCCCTTCGCACCAACATCTGTGGATGCTAGACCGCTCAGCATTTCTGGGAACGACTGTGTCTCGCAGAAAGTATCATGGAACCACTGCAAGGAATAGCCAGCAGCGAGCGTAACCCCCATGGCATAGTAAGCATCCTGCTGCGCATGGTTGAAGAAGTGAACTTTGCCTGCGACAGGGAGTGCCTTATTCTCCTCATAGGACAAGATCACGCCGGACGTACCGATTGAACACATCGCCTTCCCATCCGATAGAATTCCTGCTCCAATCGCACCACAAGCATTATCAGCACCACCAGCGAACACTTTGGTATGTACGGATAATCCCGTCGCCGCTGCAAAGTCCGCCGTCACATACCCTACAAAGTCATGGGATTCGACGAGTGGCGGACAGAGCCGTTCCTCCACACCCACTACGTTGCATATCGCTGAACTCCAGCGTTTATTGGCTACGTCCAAGAGCAGCGTCCCTGCCGCATCGGAATACTCTTGGGCGATGTGACCCGTCATACGGTATCGAACGTAGTCTTTGGGCAAAAGGAATACATCCGCCTGCGCATAAATTTCCGGTTCATGCTCCTTCACCCATAGCAGCTTCGGAAGCGTGAAGCCTTCGAGCGCCGCATTACGGGCTGTATCCAGCAGCATTGGACCCAACCGATCCTCAATCTGCCGACATTGCTGTGTCGTACGTGTATCATTCCAGAGAATCGCATTCCGCAGCACTTGGTGGCTTGCATCCAGCAAGACAAGGCCGTGCATTTGGCCTGAGAAGGATATCCCGTCGATGTCCTCTGCCTTCACGCTCCCCATGTCGAGTAGCTGCTTCATAACGTCCATTGTACCTGTTACCCAATCTTCTGGCCGCTGCTCACTATAACCGGATTGTTCATGGAATAAGGGGTAACTCGCACTCGCTTCATGAACGACATGCCCGTTTCGATCAACCAGCAGTGCCTTAACGGCACTAGTACCTAGATCAACCCCGATTACATATTTCATCGCCATCTCTCCTATGGTCTGCTTCTTACTCTGACAACAAATATTCGTTCACAACCGCTTTAATCCGCTCCTGACGACCTGACACATTTCGGATCGGATGGTTCTGGTATGCATAAGCTTCGAGCGATTTCAAAGTCGCTGTACCCGCTGCAATCTCTGCGCCAATTCCTACTTGGAAGGAGCGGTAACGACTCTCTACAACCTCTTCGAGCACACGATCTTCGATCAGTTTGGCAGCTACCTTCAACCCTTTGGCATAGGCGTCCATTCCCGCAATATGGGCGAAGAATAAATCTTCTTGTTCAAAAGATGCACGACGGACCTTAGCATCAAAATTGACGCCGCCACGGCCAATACCGCCGTTTTTCAAGACTTCATACATCGTTAACGTTGTCTGTGTCAAATCTTGCGGGAACTCATCCGTATCCCAGCCGAGGAGCATATCCCCTTGGTTCGCATCGAGCGATCCCAGCATTCCGTTGATGCTGGCTACGCGAATCTCATGTTCAAACGTATGGCCTGCAAGTGTCGCATGGTTCGCTTCCAAATTTAATTTAAAATGATCTTGTAAGCCATACGTGCGTAAGAAGTTCATCGTCGTCGCAGCGTCAAAATCATATTGATGTTTGGTTGGCTCTTTTGGCTTAGGCTCGATCAAAAATTGTGCGTCAAAGCCAATTTCCTGTGCATAATCAATAGCCATTCGGTATAGATGCGCCAAGTTATCCAATTCAAGCTTCATATTCGTATTGAGCAGCGTCTCATAACCTTCACGTCCGCCCCAGAATACATAATTTTCCGCACCGAGCTCTTTGCCGATTTCAAGACTTTTCTTAACTTGTGCCGCTGCATAGGCGTATACATCTGCATTCGATGTCGTCCCTGCACCATGTACGAACCGCGGATTCGTGAACATGTTCTGCGTGTTCCACAGTAATTTGACGCCCGTGTCCTTCATGAACTGCTTCATCATCTCTACAATAACATCTAGATTCTTATTCGTCTCTTGCAGCGTTGCACCTTCCGGTGCGATATCGCGATCATGAAAGGCGAAGAACGGCACGCCAAGCTTCGTAATGAATTCGAAAGAAGCCTCTGCGCGAGCTTTGGCGAGATCAAGTCCAGTATAACGATCCCAGTTCCGCACCATCGTCCCTGCACCGAACGGATCCGTCCCGTTAGCTGTGAACGTATGCCAATAAGCTACAGCGAAGCGCAAGTGCTCCTCCATCGTTTTGCCTGCGACAACTTCCTTCGGATTGTAATGTTTAAATGCTAGCGGGTTCTTCGAGCCTCTGCCTTCATATGCAATCGTAGAAATACCTTCGAAATAAGTCATCAATGATTACCTCCAAATGGTGAAATGTCTTGCTTATGGGTTCAGTATACATTCATGAACTTAGTTTGTCTATCGGTTAAACTAAGTTATTATTACTTTGGTATATGCCGAAAATATGTCATTGATTTCAAGAAATTTCTTCATTATGCTGATATAATGACAACAACGATAATTTATCGGTTATACGAATGAACGTACAAGCAGGAGGTTTCATGAAGACAACAGGTGATCAATTTCTCGTCAAAAAAATCAATAAATCCATTGTTCTAGATACGATTCGGGAGCACTCCCCCATTTCGCGTGCAGCCGTGTCCAAAATGACCGGATTAAATAAAGGAACCGTCTCCTCTCTCGTACAAGAGTTAATCGACAATGGTCTCATTCTCGAGATCGGTACAGGTAAATCAAGCGGGGGCCGCAAACCCGTCATGCTGCTGTTTCATGAGACAGCTGGCTATGCGATTGGTGTTGAGCTGGGTGTTTCGAGTATTCGAACGATATTAACAAATTTGAATGGCGAGATGATCGAAGAAGATCAACGTCCACTTGATACGACGGATCGCGATCAGGTCATTGAAGAGCTGTTCGCAACAATTCAAGCGATGATCGAACGAGCACCGACCTCCCGTTATGGCATCGTGGGTATTGGCATCGGCGTGCCTGGCATCGTAGATGAGAAGGGGCAAATTCTATTCGCACCAAACCTTGATTGGGAGCATGTCGATCTGCATACGCTCGTATCCGATCAGTTCGGACTCCCTGTTACCATTGATAATGAAGCCAATGCGGGTGCAGTAGGAGAACTGCAATACGGCGCTGGCCGCTCTGCATTGAATATCGTCTATATTTCCGTTAGTGAAGGGATTGGTACGGGCATCATGATCGGCGGAGAGCTCTTCCGTGGTACTGCAGGCTTGTCTGGTGAAATGGGACATATGACAATAGAGGCTAACGGACGCAAATGCCGCTGCGGGAATAAAGGCTGCTGGGAGCTGTATGCCTCTGCTAGCGCCCATCCGAATTTTGACTTTAAGACCTTGCTGCGCTTGGCTTCTGATGGCGAGGCGGATGGCATCCGCGGATTTTATGAAATCGGTGAATATCTCGGGATTGGCATCAGTACGATTATCAACACCTTCAATCCAGAGCTCATCATCATTGGAAATCAAATATCCCGAGCGGAACGCTACATCACGAGCGCGATTCAACAGACGGTGGCATCACGTTCCTTATCCTATCACCGCAAACATACGACGATTCGATTCGCGCAACTCGAGACCCGCTCCACGCTGCTTGGCGCAGCGTATTATGCGATCGCTGGCTTTTTCTCGAAGGATCGTGCGACATTGGTGTAGTATGATGATTACTCTACTGCGATGACCTGGATATCGATGAGACTATCATGACTATATTCGGCCCCTTTGGTGTGCCTGCCCGTAAACGTCGTGTTAAAAGTCGCTTGGGAGTGTGGCTCCATCTGGAGTTCAAATGGATCGAAAGTTGCATCGCGCCATTCAGGATCATGCGAGAGAGGAACAACCTTCATTCTCGTCGCTTGACCATAATTGTAAATTCTGAATTCTTGGGATGAAATAGTCACATCACCCGCTTCATTGCGTACAATATAGGCTCGTCGATCCTTCGGAACGACTTGAATGGAGCCTGTGTCCTTCACATTGTAATGGATGAGGTACATCGTATTCTCCGTCACCCAGGGAATCACAGAAAATAATAGGATGACGCCAATCAACAGTCGACTAACAATCTTTGGATAGATGGGACGGTAACCGTTGACGACACCAATGAAACTAATTACCAACATTACGAGGCCGATAATATTCGGGATATGTAATCCTTGCGTCCCTTCGGACCACGGCGACAACCCGATCGCTCGAAACGCGACTTCACCAAGCGATTGATTCAGATGACTTCGCGCGAGCCAGATGAGTGAAATCATAAGCAGGAGCAAAAAAACATGCCGCTTCTTCATCTTGGTCCCTCCTAGCGCGGAATGCAGGGAGAATCTCCCTATGTATAGCATAGCTCATATTTACAAATAAACCCATAACAATCTGCTCGTGGCAACCGCTGATCCAACATGCCTATGGCTAACGAACCCAGTAATCGCTATTTGCCCCAAAATGGGCATTTTGAAATTCTAACGAATCGGTGACACGCTATTCCTTACATTTGAGCCTGTTTTCGCTCATTTTGAGCACAATAGCGTGTCTGGGATTCGTTAGCTCGATAAATGATCCAATTTGAGGTGAATAAGCTCTTTACGATTCGTTACACGCCAAATCCCCTTGCGCTATTTGGCAAGGGGATTTGTTCTGCCTACCAAGGTAATCAGCTGAAGCTTCAAAGGCGTGGGTGTATCCGATGCAGAGCTATAGCGTCCGCCTTTGTCATGAGGAAACATACCTAACCTTTCCATTCAACATTTCCTCATGACAACAGCGGCGAAATCGGATACACCCAGCCTCATAAGCTACTTCAGCTGATTACCTACACGCTCCTCATAACACAACAAATCCCCTTGCCAACAAGCACAAGGGGATTTCCACTAATTGAGTTCTGGCCGCTTCCCCGTTACGAGGAACACGACACTCTCGCCAATATTCGTTGCATGATCCGCGATCCGCTCGATGTAACGTCCAACGAACGTTAAGAGCATCGCTTGGGATACCGTCTTCGGATCTTCCACCATCAGCGTGAACAACTCACGCACGATTTGGCTATAGAGCTGATCCACAACGTCATCGTCTTTCGACATTTTGTAAGCCAGATCCACGTTCTCTTCCATATAAGCACGAATCGATTCAAAGATCATCTGCTGTACCGTCTCACCCATCCGCGGAATATCGATCAATGGCTTGACGAGCGTCTGCCCTTCAAGACGAACGACAACTTTCGCAATATCTACGGAGAGATCCGCCATACGCTCCAAATCGCTAGAGATTTTGAAAGCCACGAGAATGCGGCGTAAATCTTTAGCCACCGGCTGCTGTGTGAGAATCAACTTGGACCCCACATCCAGGATGCGTTCCTCCATGTGGTTGATCTCTGAATCGCGGGCGATAAGCGCTCGCGCATGATTTACATCCAAGCGCTGCAGCGATTCGATCGATTCTTTCAGCATTTGTTCCGTTTCGTTACCCATCGTTTCTAACAGCTTCGTCAGTTCATTGAGGCCTGAATCAAATTCTTTTCTAGGCATTGCCGTCTCCTCCTGCACATCGATTTCGGATTAACCGAAACGTCCTGTAATATAGTCCTCGGTACGTTGGTCCGTTGGATTCGAGAATAATTGCTCCGTCTGCGAGAACTCGACGACTTCCCCGTTCAAGAAGAACACGGTCTGATCCGAGACACGCGCGGCCTGATGCATGTTGTGTGTAACCATAACAATGGTATAGCGATCCTTCAGCTCTTGTACCAACTCTTCAATCTTCAGTGTCGAGATTGGGTCAAGGGCAGAAGTCGCCTCATCCATCAAGAGAATATCTGGATTGACGGCTAGTGCACGTGCAATACATAGACGTTGCTGTTGACCGCCTGAGAGACTAAACGCGGAACGCTTCAAGTAGTCTTTGACTTCATCCCACAGAACCGACTGGCGCAAGCTTTGCTCTACGATCTCATCAAGCTTCTGTTTACTCCGAATGCCGTGCAATCTCGGGCCGTATGCAATATTGTCGTAGATCGATTTTGGAAAAGGATTCGGCTGCTGGAACACCATGCCAACTTTCTTGCGAAGCGTCTCCACATCCACCTCATTGCTATAAATGTCCGTACCGGTAATTTCTACGCTGCCTACGATTTTCGTGCCAGCAATCATGTCATTCATACGGTTTAACGTACGCAGCAAGGTCGATTTACCACACCCGGATGGTCCGATAAACGCCGTGACCGCCTTTTCTGGAATCGTAAGAGATACATCTTTGAGCGCGTGGTACGTGCCATAATATAAATTCAATTTTTTGATATCGATCAACGTATTCATACGTTTCTTCTCTCCTTTAATTGCAGCTGGAATCGAGCGTCGAGCTTGTTGAAATAGTATTTACAAATTCTTAGAGTATTTGTTTCTGAGTAGGATCGCCGCAAAGTTCATAATAAGCAGCAAGCCAAGTAAGAGAATGATACCTGCAGCTGCAAGTTCATGGAAAGCTTCCTGCGGTCTCGAAATCCAGTTAAAGATCTGAATCGGCATAACAGTGAATGAGTCCATAATACCATTTGGCAAAAATGCCACGAACGTCAGTGCACCGATCATAACAAGCGGAGCCGTCTCACCAATTGCACGAGATAATGCGAGAATGACACCTGTCATAATCCCTGGCATCGCGGATGGCAGTACCGAACCGGATACTGTCTGCCACCGTGTTGCGCCCAGTGCGAAGGATGCATCACGGCGTTGTCTTGGCACCGCGCGCAGCGCTTCTTGCGCAGATACGATAATAATCGGAAGGACCAAGAGCGTCATCGTCAATGCGCCGGATAATAAGCTCCGTTCCAAATGCATACCGCGTACGAAAATCGTAAGTCCTAAGATCCCGTAGACGATGGAAGGCACGCCTGCTAATGTACTTATATTTAATTGAATAAGACGTGTAAGCCAATTCTTATTCGCATATTCTTCCAAGTAAATGGCCGCTCCGACACCTAGAATGAAAGAAATTGGCGTCATGATCAGCACCATATAGATGGAGCCTACGATGGCGGATTTCAGTCCAGCCTTCGAAGCCATCCGTGACGGATAGTTCGTGAACAAGTCCGGGGATAATCTCGATAACCCATCCATCATAATGTTCACGAGGAGCGCCATCAACGCTAGGATTCCAACGGCGGTCGCTGCGATAAAGAGTATATGCAGAATCCAATCGATTTTACGTCTACGGCTAATCTGTTCTCTGTTGGCATCTTGTAAAATACTCATCTGCTTAGTACTCCTCTCTGAACCGTCTTGCGACCCATTGGGCTAGAATGTTCAATAAGAATGTAATGACGAACAACGCCATCCCTACCGCATAAATCGTTCCATATTCGATAGACCCGTGTGGGATATCCCCAAGGCTCACCTGTACGATATAGCCTGTCATCGTCTGAATGCTCTCTAACGGATTGAATGTCAGCTTCGGTGTTGCCCCTGCTGCGACAGCAACGATCATCGTCTCTCCAATGGCTCTAGAGAACGCGAGAACGGCGGAGGATACAATACCGGAGAATGCCGCTGGGACAACGACCTTCAGCGCCACTTCAAATCTGGTTGCGCCAAGTGCATATGCACCTTGACGCAAACTGCGCGGTACGGCCTGCATCGCATCTTCACTTAAGGAAGATACCATCGGAATAATCATGATCCCGACAACAATACCGGCACTTAGTGCATTGAACACCCCCGTGTCCGGGAAAATTATACGAATCAATGGCGTTACAAATGTCAGTGCGAAATATCCATAAACAATCGTTGGAACGCCTGCCAACACTTCCAATACCGGCTTCACAATTTTCCGCACTCTCGTCGGTGCATATTCACTCAGATAAATTGCACTTGCTAGACCTACGGGAATTGCGAATAGACATGCAATGATCGTAATCATCATCGTACCGCTGAGCAGCGGGAGAATTCCGAATGATTTCGGCGCGATGAGCGGACTCCAATTCGTTCCGAAGATGAAATCGAAGATCGGGATTTTACGGAAAAAATCAACGGTCTCGGATAACAACGTGTAGACGATCCCGATTGTAGTTACAATCGAGACCGCAGCACATAAGAACAGGAATAGGGGCATCGCACGATCTAGGATGTACGTCTTCTTATTTTTGAAGGAGATGCTGGTTATGCCTGGGCGTTCCTTCGCTTGGTTCATGGTGTATGCCTCATTTCTATATCGTTCTACTTGTTAAGCGACGCAATTTGCTCGTCGTATTTCTCTTGCGGAAGAGCAATGAATCCTACTTCTTGCGCGAAGTTAGCTACATTTTTCAAATAGTATTCTGTGAAAGCTTTTACTTCTGGTTTTTCCAATGCTTTTGTGTTCAGGTATACATAGAGCGGACGGGAAAGTGGCGAATAAGAATTATCTTTGATCGTCTCTGCCGATGGTGATACAACAGCCGTTCCGTTATCGATAGGGACTAACTTCAACTTATCTTGGTTCTCTTCATAGAAGGAGAATCCGAAGTATCCGATGGAAGCTTTGTCGCCTTCAACACCAGACACAATCGAGTTCGTATCTGCTGCGAATGTAATTTGCTTGTCGTTACGGCTTTCTTGTGCTTTACCGTTAATCACTTCTGTGAAGTAATCGAAAGTTCCATGCTCAGATCCTGGCGAGTAAATTTTGATCGGCTCTGCTGGCCAGCCAGCGCGTACATCCGCCCAAGTCTTCGCGGTCGCTTCAGGTCCGTAGATTTTCTTCAACTCATCAAGTGTCAACTTGTCGACCCAAGTATTCTCTTTGTTCACAACAATGGACAGACCATCGTATGCGACTTCCAACTCTTTATAATCAATACCCGCTGCCTTTGCTTCTTCAGCTTCTTTATCTTTAATCGGACGAGATGCATTGCTCATCGCAATTTCACCTTTGACGAAGCGTTTGAATCCGCCGCCTGTACCTGCTGTACCCACCGATACGCGAACACCTGCATTTTCTTTACCGAATTCCTCTGCTGCTGCTTCTGTTAATGGGAAAACTGTACTTGAACCATCAATTTCAATCGTACCGGATAATGCTGCTCCAGTGCCTGTATCCGTTGTGCCTTTTCCTGCTTCATCTTTCTTACCTCCACCGCATGCTGCAAGTGCAACGGCAACGATTAACAACATGACTAACATCATGTAACTTTTTTTATTTTTGTGTAGCAATTCTACCACTCCTCTAGTTGATTGATTAACTTCTATAGCTGTATCATAAGATTCGAATGTTAAGGCTATTGATAGAGTTTGTTAACGGATTGTAAATTTTGAGTTTTTATTAAGATTTCGTAAAACGACGGGTGCTAGCTTGTCTTCTGCAACTGCTCAACGATCTGAGAGAGCGAACTCGTCACTTCGGATGTCTTCTTATCTGCAATGACCGATTGATGGCGAATATCCGATGCTTGCAGGCGATTCTCTTCTGCGGCGTGAGATAACCGTTCGAATAGGTCCTTCGCCCCAGTAACGAGCATGGCGCTATTGGCCGTCTCTTCCCGTCCGCTCTGGACATCACGCACCGTGCTCGTTACCGCTTGCGCGATCTGCTCGATCATTTCCGTAATCGCAAGTGCCGAACGCTTCGTCTCGTCTGCTAACTTCCGAACCTCCGCTGCAACAACAGAGAAGCCTTTCCCATGTTCCCCGGCTCTCGCCGCTTCTATCGCTGCATTGACAGCCAACAGATTACTCTTCTCTGCAATTTCACGGATAAAATGAGAAATCTGTGATACCGAGCTTGTCTTTTGCTGCAATTCATCAATCTGTCTCTCTTGCCTTTCCGCCTGCAGGGCAAAATTATTGAAGAGTAGCGATACTTTATCAAGTTCACTCTTGCCTTGAAGCGTCAAATGCACCATGTCCTCGGATTGCCTCATCCCTTGATCCGCTGCACTTGCTACTTCCTCAACCGAAGCATGAATCTGCTCGATTCTCTCCTCCATACGATGTGCAATCCCAAGCTGATCTTGGATCGATTGCTGCTGCTGCATCCGTGCGATGTGGAGCAGTACCCCCACCGTCAGAACCCCAATGAATTGTCCCTGGTTCGTCACGATAACGCAGTCGTACATATGTTTTTCCTCACGATTTAACGCCATATCAATCATCTCTTGCGGCCTTATATGTATATCCACGATCAACGGATTGGGGTCCATGATCTGCGTGATCGGTTTCTCATAATACAGATCTGCACCGTATTTTTTCCCTAGAAAACGGAAGAAGCGATCCTTCATCACAAGCCCCACAGGTTCATTGGTGATCTCATGACATACGACAAGGCATTCGCTATCAATTCCGCGATGGATCATCTGGACGACTTCACGACATGGCTGATTCGGCGAGATTACGCTAGGTACAGTAATAAATTTGTGAATCATTAGTGCTTTTGACATCGCTGTTCCTCGCATTCTTTGCTTTTGCTAATCAATTTACCATCCAACTATTAAATCAAGAGCTGCACTTTGTACTAAAAGTGTAAAATTTGGGCAAATTACGACCGAAGCTTATTTCGAATTTGAACAGAGGTGCAAAGGTGACGCAGCACAAATCAACCAATACCATACACAAACAAGAACAACGTCTCATCAAACTCTGTCTCGTCGTAGCGATCATTATGCTGCTCGCTTTAACACGGATGTTGATGAAATGGTTCTTATAAAGGAGGCGCGGTTCACATGAGTCACTATGATCCCGTCGTATACAGTCGGATGCTAACATCCATCACGCTTGGATTTCACATTATCTATGCCACCATCGGTGTGGGCGTCCCTATGCTCATTGCGCTCGCGGAATGGATGGGCATCAAGCGCAAGGATCCTCATTATCTATTACTCGCAAGACGTTGGGCACGCGGTTATACCATTACCGTCGCGGTAGGTGTCGTCACAGGAACGGCGATTGGACTACAACTAAGTCTATTGTGGCCAAGCTTCATGCTCGTCGCGGGACAGTCGATTGCACTGCCGCTCTTCATGGAGACGTTCGCCTTCTTTATCGAAGCGATCTTCCTTGGGATCTATTTATACACATGGAATCGATTCAAGAATCCAATCCAACATTTCATGCTGCTAATCCCCGTCGTCATCGGTTCATCGGGATCAGCCTTCTTCATTACTTGCGTGAATGCGTTCATGAACACCCCTCGAGGGTTCAATATCTCAGACACGGGGAAGCTGACCGATGTTCAGCCATTCCTTGCGATGTTCACAGCGTCCATGCCGACCAAAGCCGCACATGTACTCGCTACGGCCTATGTCACAGCTTCGTTCATCCTCGGTGCTATGGCGGCGATGGCTTTACTTAAGGGCAAGAACCATGTCTATTATCGAAAAGCACTCAAGATCACGATGGTGGCAGGGATCATCTTCTCTCTTGCGACGATTCTTATCGGAGATTTGTCCGGAAAATATCTCGCAGCCTATCAGCCTGAGAAGCTCGCAGCAGGAGAATGGCATTTCGAGACGGAACGTTACGCCCCGCTCATTGTTGGCGGTGTCCTCGATAGTCAGAACAAGGTGCACTATGCGCTCAAAATTCCTTTTGCTTTAAGCATTCTGGCGCACGGGCTGCCAAGCGCCGAAGTCCAGGGATTGAATGAGACACCCAAAGATCTTCAACCGCCGCTCTGGATCCACTACATGTTCGATCTGATGGTTTCCATTGGTATGCTGCTGTTATTTATTGGTCTCTGGTTCGTCATTGCGATTCGAAGACGGCGCAAATCAGTAGAACCAGCCAAACCGCTGAACAAGCTGTTGCTATCGCTTATCATTGTCGGCGCCCCACTGTCGGTCATCTCGATTGAAGCGGGGTGGATCTATACCGAAGTCGGTAGACAGCCTTGGATACTCGTTGGATTCATGAAAACAGTAGAAGGAGCGACCAAATCTGGACAAGTTGATCTTATGCTCTGGGTCTTTGTCGCATTATATCTTGTTCTCGGTGTGAGCAGTGCTTATGTCCTGCGGAGAATGTTCAAGCATCATCCGGCGGAAGAAGAATTGAAGGAGGAGGTCTAGCGTATGAGTTATGAAATCTTGGGGATTACCGTATTGTGGATTTTTCTATATGGGTACCTCATCGTTGCATCCATCGATTTTGGAGCTGGCTTCTATAGCTTCTTCAGTCTTATCACGGGGAAAAGGCATCGCATCCACCCGATCGTTGAACGGTATCTCGCCCCTGTGTGGGAAGTGACGAATGTCTTCCTCGTCTTCTTCTTCGTCGGCATCATCGGCTTTTTTCCAGAGACGGCGTATTACTATGGTACGTCCCTACTCGTCCCTGGCAGTATTGCGATTGTTCTCTTGGCCATTCGAGGGGTCTACTATGTCTACAGCCAGTATGGGAACCGCAACAATAAATTCTATATGTTCCTCTACGGGGTTAGTGGATTGCTGATTCCAGCGTCATTGTCCATTGTGCTGACGTTGTCTGAAGGTGGATATATTCACGAGAACAACGGTGTCGTCTCCCTGGATTACCACGCGCTGTTTACGAGTGGATATTCGTGGTCAGTCGTTGTGTTAGCCATCGTTAGCGTATTGTACATCTCCGCCATGTTCTTGTCGTACTATGCCGGCAAGGCCAAAGACAAGGAAGCCTTAGAAATATTGCGGCGTTATGCGCTGTTCTGGTCCGTACCAACCATTCTCTGCAGCTTCTGGGTATTCTTCTCGATTCAGCGTCATAACCTGGAGCATTTCAACAAAATGGTCGATAATGCCTGGTTCTTTATCGCATCGTTCATCTGTTACGCCATTGCTGTGTATCTCGTGTGGAAGCGGAGACGGCTTCAGGTATCCTTCGTCATGGTCATGCTTCAGTTCGGGTTCGCCTTCTTCGGGTATGGCAAATCGCATCTGCCGTACATCTTGGTTCCTTATCTAACGCTGCACGAACACTTTACCAACAAATCGATGGCCCTCGCGCTCGTCATTGTTTTCCTACTCGGACTACTCGTTCTGGTTCCTTCCTTGTACTTGCTGCTGCGCTTGTTCCTATTCGATGCGCACTATGTTCGAGGCAAGCTCAGTAAAAAATAACACGGAGGTTCACTGCCTATGGAAGTATTCCTGTTGTTCGTTGCACCGTTTATCATTATTATTCTCGCTGTTGCGGTGCTGTTCTGGTGGGGAACGATCGTGAAAGAGGATCAGGCTTGAAAGGACTATAGCTAGTTGGAGGAGGGCATTACGATTGCGCGTTTAGAGGGGTGGGATAGGTATGTGGGGACCCCATCCGCTTTCGCTCACTGTGCAGGCAAATTAACTGCTTTTTTGCAGTTATTTGAGCCACTTTCGATCACTGCGAGCGAATTAACTGCTTTTTTGTAGTTAATTGAGTCGATTTCACTCGCTGTGGCCAAATTAACTGTTTATTTGCAGCTATTTGGTCCGCTTTCGCTCATTGCAGGTGAAATTAACTGCTTTTGGGCAGTTATTTGAGCCACGTTCGTTCACTGAGAGCGAATTAACTGCTTTTTTACAGCTATTTGGTCCGCTTTCGCTCATTGCAGGCGAATTAACTGCTTTTGGGCAGTTATTTGAGCCATTTTCGATCACTGCGGGCGAATTAACTGCTTTTTTGCAGTTATTTGCCACCGCTACCCCTCCTACAATAAAAAAACGCCCAACGTTAATTTAAACGTTGGGCGCTATTTATTAGTCACATTAACGCGGCGCGCTTACCTTCTTGTTCATCACAAGCTTGTAACCTACCCCCCGAATGGAGTCGATCTGCACGGATTGTTGATTCATCTCCAGCTTCTTCCGTAGCGAACTCACATGGACATCGACGGTTCGTTGTCCGCCAATGTAATCGAATCCCCAGACGACGTTCATCAAGTCATCGCGCGTGATGACCATACCTGGTCGCTGGACCAAATAGAGCAGCACTTCGAATTCTTTCGGACGTAGTGGAATGGCTTCGCCATGCAGCACGACTTCATATTTCTCCGGATAGATCAGGAGCTCTCCGGCATGAATCACATTCTCCTTGGAAGCGGTTTGGGTTAACGAAGTATCATCGCCAGAAGTTCTACGCAGTACAGCCGAGACTCTTGCAAGCAGCTCCGCCACGCCGAATGGCTTCGTAATATAGTCATCGGCACCATGCTTCAAGCCTTGTACGACTTCTTCTTCCGCATTACGCGCTGTCAGAATAATAATTGGCGTCCGCATACCGGATTGCCGGATTCGACTCAAAATCTCAAACCCGTTCATGCCTGGCAGCATAATATCAAGAATAATCAAATCGTACATTTTCTGAAGGGCTGCCTGTAATCCCTCCGTGCCATGATCAATAACCGTAATTTCATATCCATCTTGCGACAAGTTATATGAGAGTAATCGAGCTAAGGTCGGCTCGTCCTCGATAATTAATATTTTTTGCGGCATGTGAGTCGCAACCTCCTCGTCAAGCTCTTACCGGTCTATTCGCCTCATTCATCATACCATGATTATGTTAACGGAGTGTAAATGTTTTGTAAATCGAAATTAATATTTACGAATTCACTTACTAAAATGCATGCTCTTGAACAACAGGAATTTCAATGACGAACCGAGTACCTACTCCAATCTCGCTGTCCACCGTAATGGTACCATCATGGGAATCAACCAGATGCTTTACAATCGAGAGGCCAAGCCCTGTACCACCTGAACTGCGTGATCTTGCTTTGTCCACCCGATAGAACCGCTCGAAGATCCTCGGCAGATCCGATTTCGGAATCCCAATGCCAGTATCGGAGATCGTGAATCGAATCCGTTCATAATCGCCTGCTGCGTTCAAATCAACCGGCTCCAAAATCACCTTCACCTGACCACCCTCTGGTGTATAGGAAATCCCATTCGATACCAGATTCAAGATGATCTGGCGCAGCCGATCTTCATCCGCTTCTGCATAGAGATGTTCAGGAACCTGGACATATAGATCAATGTGTTTCTTCGACGCTTCTGTTCGAAGCACATCAACCGTTGATTCGACGAAGCTTTGCAGCTCTACAGGAGAGAATTGCAGCGGTACACGTTTCGATTCAATTTTGGACAACTCTAGAATATCGCCTATTAACCGATTCAAGCGTTCACTCTCATCATAAATAATCTGTAAGAAGGAGTTCGCTGTCGCAGGATCATTTACAGCTCCGCTCAGCAAGGTTTCCGCGAACCCTTTGACCGCTGCAATCGGTGTTTTTAGCTCATGGGATACATTCGCGACAAACTCGCTGCGCATCCGCTCCAACCGCCGAATGGCCGATAAATCCTGCATCAACACCAGAATGCCGCCGAAATCTTCTTCCCAGATCATCGGGACGACATCAATCTCTAACAATCGTTCCTCGGGAAAATAAACCGTCACTTCGTCACGCATCATTTCACGCTTCTCAAGTCCTTCGGCGATCATCTTCGTCAATTCATACTGCTGCTTCACTTCGGTATACCGATGCCCCAGCAAATATCCCGTTTCTTTACCTAGAATATTCTCGGCCATCTGGTTGACGAGCACGATTTTGCCTGTAGGATCAACCATGACAATGCCGTTAATCATATGCTCGAGTACATTTTTCAATCGGTTCTCATTCTCACGAATCAGATTCATCTGAACTTGCAGACTATCCGCCATCGCATTAATCGCCGAGCCAAGCTGCTCAATTTCATCGACATTTTTCACATCGACACGCGTACGGTAATTCATATGTGAAATTTGGTGCGCGACGCGTGTTATTTTCTCAATCGGACGAGTAAGATTATGGGCAATGCGATAACTGATGATCCCTGCAAGGACAAACATGATCGCTAGACCCACGGTTAGATAGATCCATAAGGCACGAATACTCGCCTCTACATCTTTAATGCTCATCGCAAGGCGAATATAACCTTCGAAATAAGGCTTATTCTTCACTGGTAACGCAACATATAACATGTTCTCGCCCAGCGTATTGCTGTAGCGAATTTCACTGCCAAATCCCTTCGTCTTCGCATTCATCACTTCAAGTCGGTCCAAATGGTTATCCATCGACGTCGGATCATGGTCCGAGTCACCTAATACTTTGCCATCCTCACGAATGAACGTTACCCGTGCACCTGCGGATTTGCTGAGTAGATGAGCCGCCTCCGTCAATTGAATCATTGCTTCCGGATCCATCGCTTGAATTTGATTCCAATGATAGGTCGCATCAACAATTTTTATTTCCCGGGTCATATTATCTTCCAAAGCCTCGATATGCGACTTCTTGAACATCTGCACCATATAAAAGCCGGAAGCAGCCATCGATAAACCAATAAGGACGATCATGATCACCGTTAGTCGAACTTTGAATTTTTTCATCACACGCATCCTATCTGTTATTATGGTTTACCTCTTATCGTACCGAGACATGCCTTTTTTGGCTAGACGTCGTAATGTTAAGATTTTATGAAGCGCATGAAAAGCAGTTGCCATCGGCTGCTGGATTAGAATGGACAGGACGACCGGAATCGATGCTTGTGGCGTAAAATAACCCATGGCAATCACAATCCCCAGCGAGATATTCCGCATACCTGTGGCATACGCAACTGTAACCTGAAGCGCGGGATCGAGGATTTCCTTCATTAACCATCGTGAACCAACAGCTCCGACCCCATAACAACTGGCTACTAATAGAATAACCATTGGCACGAGCTTCATCATATCCTGTGATAAATCCTTTACGTACGGTGCTATCGCTGAAGCGTTCAATAGAATCACCGCCAGAAAAGCCAGCTTGGAAGTCGGAAGCATGAACGGCGCTGTCTGCGTCTTGGCATGCCCCTTCGATAATTCATGCACAGCGACACCAATCACTGTAGGGAGAACAACGATCCAGATTAAATCCAGCATGACACCCCCCGTATCGATCGACACCATCTGGCCGAACATCCACTCGATCGAATGAGGGACAACCAACGGACTTAACGCTGAATCAAGTACGACCAAGGCTAAGATTAGCGGCACACTCCCTTGCGACAGACCTACCCATATGACGGAAGAGACGCCAAGCGGAATCACCGTGAACAACACCATGCCAACGACATATGGTGAATGCGCACCGAATACAGCCGAACCGAGCAAATAGGCAATTATCGGTGACAGCAGATGAGCTAACCCTAATGTCAACAACATTATGCCTGGTTTACGGAATACCTGTCTCACATGTCCCACACCGCATCCCATCGCCATCACGAACGTCGAATATCCGAAGAGATATGGGATAGCGCCAATAGCCGGCTGCAGCAATGGACCAAAAAGAAACCCCAGCAATAAAGCACCCGGGGTCAGTAGGAACATGTATTTATCAACAAATTGACTGAACTGTATGCCAAAGGACCGCATAGCAGATCCTATTTGAACACTGGGTCTTTGAATTGAGATAATTTCGTTAAAGAGTCTTGCTCAACATCTGCATGCAAACTGTTACCATGGGAATCCATCGTTACAATCGCTGCAAACCCTTCAACCTGCAAATGCCACATCGCCTCTGGTATACCGAACTCCATAAAGTCCACACCATTTACCTTGTTCAGGCATTGCGCATAGTATTGCGCTGCGCCGCCGATAGCATTCAGATAGACTGCACCATGTTCTTGCAGTGCCGCGAGCGTCTTTGCACCCATGCCGCCTTTACCGATAACCGCACGGATTCCGAACTTCTTAATAATATCGCCTTGGTAAGGTTCCTCACGAATGCTCGTCGTCGGTCCAGCAGCCTTCACATGCCAGCCGTCCTCATCCTTCAGCATGACAGGTCCGCAGTGGTAGATCACCGCACCATTCAAATCAATCGGTGCATCGTGATCCATCAAATATTTATGAAGCGCATCTCGGCCCGTGTGCATTTCCCCATTAATTACAACAACATCTCCAACGCGAAGGGAGCGAATTTGCTCTTCTGTAATCGGCGTTGTGAGTACAACTTCACGGCGTTCCGTCGGTTCAACTTCACGAACCTCTTCTTCAGCAGCGTCGTTCATCGTCACTTCTGTACCTTGCTCATAGATCCATTCTTGAATTTCACCATTATCTGCGTTAAGCAATACCCCTTGTCTGCGGTAAGCCCAACAGTTGTATGCCACGGATACGAAGAAGCTTGCTGGAAGACGATCCATCACGCCGACTTTACAGCCCAGCAGCGATACTTGTCCGCCGAAGCCCATCGTTCCGATCCCTAATTTGTTCGCATTCTCCAAAATATATTCTTCAAGCTTCGCCAGATCTTCAACCTCGTTCACATCATCGACATGACGGAACAATTGCTGCTTCGCCAGTTCATATCCCGTTGTCCGATCTCCACCGATTCCAACGCCGATAAACCCTGCGCTACAGCCTTGGCCTTGCGCTTGATAGACGGCATGCATAATACATTTGCGAATCCCATCAAGATCGCGTCCCGCTTTGCCGAGCCCTTCGAGTTCGGTTGGCAGACTATATTGGATATTTTTGTTCTCGCAGCCGCCGCCTTTGAGTATAAGGCGTACATCAATATCATCCCGTTCCCATTGCTCGAAATGAATGACCGGCACACCAGGACCGATATTATCACCGGAGTTCGCACCTGTTAATGAGTTCACAGAGTTGGGACGCAGTTTGCCGTTCTTCGTCGCACGTTGAATGGCACTTTTGATTTGCTGCTTCATTACGATTTGGTTGGCCCCAACGGGGGTATGAACGATAAATGTCGGCATCCCGGTGTCTTGGCAAATCGGAGACACGTTACATTCCGCCATCTCAATATTCTGAGCGATTGTCGATAGCGCAATCCCTGCACGGGTCGCCTGATCTTCCGCCTCACGCGCTCTCTTCACTGCACGCCGTACATCCGCCGGCAAATTCGTCGAAGTCTCTACAATCAACTGATAGACGCTCTCTTCAAACTGCTGCATGTTGTCCATTTTCCCCTCTCATGATTCACGAGATCCTATTTTAACCATCGCTACTATCATAGCATAGCTAGCTGGATCTATAAACGCTTTCATGTCCAATGGATGTAAATTGTTGTTTAAAATAACCATTTCGAAGCTGACCCAGATCGACTATGATAGGAGTATACGAAAATGGATAAAGGAGCCCAAATGGATGGAGAAGCATTTCTCAGCCTATATGTATAGGCTTCGCTATATTGAACGATGGAGTCTTATGCGCAATGTCATGCCCGAGAATGTCGCTGAGCATTCTTATCATGTCGCCTTGCTGACGCATATGCTCTGCACGATTGGCAATAGAGAGTTCAACCAGCAAGTGGATACCAATCAAGCCGTCACCATGGCACTGTTCCATGATGCGACGGAAGTCTTTACTGGGGATATCCCTACCCCTGTCAAACATCATAACCCACGAATTCTCGCGAACTTCCGTGAGATTGAAGATATTGCCTCAGAGCGATTAATTAGTATGGTTCCTAACACACTGCTGCCTGTATATGAGTCACTGCTCGACAGCAAGAGCGACCAACATCCCGAGCTTCGTGCTTATGTTAAAGCGGCCGATTTGCTGGACGCCTATCTCAAATGCGTCACCGAACTCACGGCAGGGAATCGGGAATTTGCTGAAGCGAAACGCCAGACCGAAGCGAAGCTTCAAGAACTGGCGATGCCAGAGGTCGACTACTTCCTGTCCTATCTCGCGCCTAGCTTCGAGAAGACATTGGATGAGTTGTCGGAGACAGAATAATTTTTTAAAAAGTAAAAGAACCGTCGTTCCACAAGCCATTAGCGATGTGGAACGCGGTTCTATTTCTTTCCTCTGCGGAGCGAACATGATTGGAAGCAGAGATCCTTTGTGATGGATTTACAGCTTAAGCTGCGAAGCAACAACGGAGAGGAAGGTTGAAACTGGAGGAGTGAATACGTTCGCCTTTGTTTTCGGATTTCCCCCGTCGACGATTCATTCAAGAAATCCGAAAACAACAGCGGCCGGAAGTTCAACCTTTCTCGGAGTTACATTGCGCAGCCACCCACCAGTATATTCGAGAACAACATAGCACTGCGCACAATTATATGAGCGACCTATCCGTTCACAATGTCCCCGCCATTGACATGAATCATTTGCCCAGTGATATAGGATGCATCATCACTTGCGAGGAAGACATAGCTTGCAGCAAGCTCTTCCGGTTGACCTGGCCGTCCCATTGGCGTATCTGATCCAAAGGTACTAACCTGCTGTTCATCAAAGCTCGCAGGGATGAGTGGTGTCCAGATCGGCCCAGGTGCCACACCATTGACACGAATGCCCTGTGCGACTAAGGAACCGGCGAGCGAACGCGTGAAGGAGACAATCGCGCCCTTCGTTGCTGAATAATCAATTAACTCTGGACTGCCTTTATAAGCCGTAATCGATGCCGTATTCACGATGCTGCTGCCCTGCTTCAGATGAGGGAGAGCCATCTTCGTCAAATGAAAATAACCAAAAATATTCGTCTTAAAGGTTCGTAGCAGCTGAGCCGTCGTAATATCGGATAGTGACTTCTGCGGATATTGCTCAGCAGCATTGTTCACAACAATATCGAGCTGATCCCATGCATCAATCACCTGCTTCACGGCTGTCTTACAGAAATGCTCCTCCCCAATATCACCACTAATGGCAATACACTGCCGCCCGAGCTGCTCGACGGCTTGCTTCGTCTCTTGTGCATCTTGCTCCTCATTAAGATAAAGAATGGCTACATCCGCGCCTTCTTTTGCGAAAGCAATCGCAACGGCTCTTCCAATCCCGCTATCTCCACCGGATATGATCGCTTTCTTGCCTGCTAATTTCCCAGCTGGTTTATAATTTTTGCCCTCAAAAGCAGGTCGCGGTGTCATTTCTGCTTCAATGCCTGGCTGCTGATTCTGATGCTGTGGCGGGTTAATGGCTTTTTGCTTGGGCTGACTTTGTGGCATATTCGTTCCTCCTACACTAACATATTCCTTGGTAGGTTACCCCGAATTGGCTGGCCTATAACAACATAGCAAAAACCCCGAGACCATGTGATGGTCTCGGGGTCCTCATTATATATGGGAGATGGAATTAACCTTGAACGACTTTGATTACGTTACGTACGGAATCAGCCGATTTATCAAGCGCCGCTTTCTCATCTGCAGTCAATTCAAGTTCGAATATTTTCTCGATACCGTTACCGCCAAGGATAGTCGGTACACCTAAGAACAAGTTGTCATAGCCATATTCGCCTTCTAGCAATGCGATAACTGGAATGATACGTTTCTTGTCCTTGATGATCGCTTCAGTCATTTGAACCAAGGAAGCTGCTGGTGCATAGTATGCACTGCCGTTACCGAGCAGGTTCACGATTTCGCCGCCACCAACGCGTGTACGTTGAACGATTGCTTCAATTCGATCAGCTGCAATCAATTTCTCGATTGGAATACCGCCTACGTTCGAGTAACGAACGAGTGGTACCATGTCGTCGCCGTGGCCACCAAGTACGAAACCACGAACATCTTCGACCGATACATTGAGTTCTTGCGCGATGAATGTGCAATAGCGAGCTGTATCCAGAACACCGGATTGACCGATAACACGGTTTTTAGGGAAACCAAGTGTCTCGAACGCTGCAAATGTCATGGCGTCAACGGGGTTACTAAGGATGATGACAATCGAATCTGGGCAATATTTTTTAATATTTTCACAGACCGATCTCACGATACCTGCGTTTGTGTTCACAAGGTCATCACGGCTCATGCCCGGTTTGCGAGCAATCCCTGCCGTTATGATCACGATATCGGAATCTGCTGTATCTTCGTAATTGGAAGTACCGATGATGTTGCTATCGAAGCCTTGTACTGGACTAGCTTCCAACATATCAAGCGCTTTGCCTTTCGTTGGGTTCTCAAGTTGAGGAATATCAAGCAATACAACATCCCCAAGCTCTTTTTGTGCAAGCATAAGTGCTGTAGTTGCTCCTGTAAACCCTGCGCCAACGACGGTAATTTTCTTACGTTGAATAGCCATGATTACGATTGCCCCCCTTAAATGTAACTACATGTTTTTGATAATTTCATCTGCAAATGCAGAGCATTTCACTTCTGTAGCGCCTTCCATGAGGCGGGCAAAATCGTAAGTTACTGTCTTATTGTTAATGGATGTCGCCATCCCTTTGTAGATGAGGTCAGCCGCTTCCTGCCAGCCCAAATGCTCAAGAAGCATAACGCCGGAAAGGATAACAGAACCTGGGTTAACTACGTCAAGGTCTGCATATTTCGGAGCTGTACCATGTGTAGCTTCGAAGATCGCGTGTCCAGTTACATAGTTGATGTTCGCTCCTGGCGCGATACCGATACCGCCCACTTGCGCTGCAAGTGCATCGGACAAGTAGTCACCGTTCAAGTTGAGCGTAGCGATCACGTCGAAATCTGTTGGACGCGTCAATACTTGCTGCAATGCGATGTCCGCGATTGCGTCTTTAACAAGAATTGCACCTGCTGCAAGCGCATCAGCTTGTGCTTTGTTCGCTGCGTCTACGCCGTCAGCTGCTTTGATGCGATCATATTGATCCCATGTGAATACTTTATCGCCGAACTCTTGCTCAGCCACTTCATATCCCCAGTTCTTGAACGCGCCTTCTGTGAACTTCATGATGTTCCCCTTATGTACAAGGGTTACACTCTTACGTTCATGTTTAATTGCATATTCTACGGCAGCGCGTACCAAACGTTTGGAACCCTCTTCGGATACAGGCTTAATACCAATACCAGAAGTCTCTGGGAAGCGAATTTTCTTCACACCCATTTCTTGTTGCAAGAATTCAAGCATTTTCTTCACTTCAGCGGAACCGGAAGCATACTCGATTCCAGCATAGATATCTTCTGTATTCTCACGGAAAATAACCATGTCTACAAGCTCAGGACGTTTCACCGGCGAAGGTACGCCGTCGAAATAACGAACTGGACGCAAGCAAGTATACAAATCTAGTTCTTGACGAAGTGCCACGTTCAAGGAACGAATACCGCCGCCGATTGGCGTTGTAAGAGGTCCTTTGATCGCTACGATATATTCACGAATTGCTGTTAATGTATCATTTGGCAACCATTCGCCGTACGCATTGAATGCTTTCTCCCCTGCGAACACTTCGTACCAAGCGATTTTCTTGTCGCCGTTGTAAGCTTTCTCTACCGCTGCATCTAGCACGCGTTTGGAAGCTTTCCAGATATCACGGCCTGTGCCGTCGCCTTCGATGAACGGAATGATCGGGTTGCTAGGAACCTGAAGTTTCCCGTTATCGATTGTAATTTTGTCGCCTTCTGTTGGTAAAGCAAATTTCTCAAGTTGCATGAATTAAATCCTCCTTCATCTTCTTACAAATTCTTTCTATCAATACTACCTATGATCATACCTGAAAAATTAACGATTTTGAATCGGAATATATTTTTGATTCGTGAGACCTGTATATTCTGCACGAGGACGGATGAGACGGTTGTTCTCATACTGCTCCAAGATATGCGCTGTCCATCCAGATACACGGCTAATTGCAAAGATTGGTGTAAATAGCTCACGTTGAATGCCAAGAATCGTGTAAACCGAAGCAGAGTAGAAATCAACATTCGGCTTGAGGCCCTTCTGGCCTGTTACCATCTCTTCAATGCGAACAGACATATCGTACAATTCCGTGTTGCCTTGCAGCTGGCTCAAATCCTGTGACATCTTCTGCAAGTGCTTCGCACGCGGATCGCCGCCCTTATACACGCGATGTCCGAAGCCCATAATTTTCTCTTTGTTATCCAGCTTCGTCTGTACATAATCTTCAACACGATCGAAGGATCCGATCTCTTCGAGCATCACCATAACCGCTTCGTTCGCTCCGCCGTGAAGAGGTCCCTTCAACGCGCCAATAGCTGATGTCACACCAGAATAGATATCTGACAACGTCGCAACCGTTACGCGAGCAGCGAATGTGGAAGCATTCAATTCGTGGTCTGCATGAAGAACGAGAGCTTGGTTTAGCGCTTTCACAGCTAGTTCGCTAGGTTCCTCACCGTTTAGCATGTACAAAAAGTTATGCGCGATGGACACACCGGATTTCGGCGCAATTGGCTCAAGACCTGCACGAAGACGTGACAAAGTAGCTACAATTGTCGGCAATTGTGCTTGAAGCTTAATCGCTTTCCGGAAATTCGCTTCAGAACTCATTTCATTCGCTGTTTCATCATACAAAGCAAGTGCAGAGACGGCTGATCGCAATGCTGCCATCGTGTTCGTCCCCGTAGGATATAATCTCATTTGTTCAACCAATTCGGATGGAATCGCAGCGGATTCACTTAGGTCGCGAAGTAATTGATCCAATTCGGATTGCACAGGGAATCTTCCATACCAGAGTAAATAGATTACTTCTTCAAAAGATGCATGTACTGCAAGATCATCAATATTATAGCCACGGTATGTCAGAACACCGTCAATAATGGAGCTGATCGATGAAGTTGTTGCAACAATTCCTTCCAAGCCTTTTGTCGCTGTCATATACTTCTCTCCTTTGCAATGTTAGCGAAATAAACGTTAAAAAAAGATAAAGCAGCGTGAAATTTGTCTGAAAATGAAAGCGGTTGCCGATTAGATACCTCTATTTGTCAATACTTATTGCTATACTAATAATATAAGACTTTGGATGTTATGTGAACATGAAAAGACGGAAAAGCGAATAGAATTGTTTATCACACCCATCATCTTTTTTTGTAACATATTTCATAGAAGCTATTATTGATGGTACAATAAGCGAAAATCTTCAAAAAAGGGGCATCCGCATGCGCAATTCATTAAGCATCGGCATCATTGACATCGGATCCAACTCCATTCGTCTCGTCGTATACAATCGTTCAGAGAACGGGGCCTTCCAAGTCATTGATGAGAATAAGTACGCAGCAAGACTTAGTCAGCTTGTCGATTCGGAGAATAAGATCGATTTGGATCAGCTTCAACCTTTGATTGAACGTTTAAATCATTTCAAACGGATATGTGAAATCCATCAAGCAGATACAATCCGCGTAGCAGCGACAGCTGCGATACGCAATGCGGGCAACCGCAATGCGCTCATAACGTATTTGCAACAACATACTGGCTTAACGATCGAGGTATTATCCGGCGAGCAGGAAGCCTACTACGGATTTATTAGTATGGCGAACACCATGGATGTCCAAGACGGATTTCTTATAGACATTGGCGGTGGCAGCTCCGAAATCACATTATTTAGAAATCGTAAAATTGTGAATAGTGTGTCCTTCCCGTTTGGTTGTGTAAACACATCTAGAACATTCGGGCAGAGTGATCCGCTCTCCGATTCAGATATGAAACGAATACAATCCATGGTAAAACAAGCTATTCAACAGGAGCCGTGGCTTACCAATGCACCTGGCTTGCCTATGATCGGTTTAGGAGGGGCTGCTCGTACCATTGCCAAAATAGAGCAGCTGCGTACGAAATACCCTCTCCAGCGTATTCATCAATACCAAATGGAATCCGAGCAAGTGTCAGACATGTTGGAGCGACTACGAGATCTCCCGCTCGCACAGCGCACCAGTGTGCCCGGATTGTCCAAAGACCGTGCGGATATCATTATCCCAGGCATAATTATTCTACAGACGATGTTCCAGCATTGTGGTTGCAGTCATTATATGATGAGCGGCTCTGGCATTCGAGATGGCATGTTCTACGAGACCATTATGCCGGAAGCACCGATTGTCCCGAACGTATTGGAATATAGCCTGAGAAACTTGGTAGCTCTGCATTTATCCGCTTTACCAAGGGATCATGTCGAACAGGTTAACCGGCTTGGGAATCAGCTCTTCCATAGCCTTCATGAGGACAAGCAATTTAAGTTAACTGTGCAGGACGGGCTGTATTTGCACATCAGCTCCTTGCTCTATCGAATCGGTACCATCATTGATTATTACGGGTACAGTCAGCATACGTTCTATCTGATCATGAATGCACGTCTTTATGGTTTGACGCATCGGGAGCTAATCCTATGTGCCATGATTGCCTCATACACGACCAAGAGCCGTGCGCGTCAAGTCGTTGCCGAGTACAAAGAAATACTTGATGAGAGTGATTATCCACGACTATGCAAGCTAGGGTCTTTGTTGCAGCTTGCTATTGCACTCGACAAAAGTGAAACGCAATCCATAGAATCATTAAACATTCAGATTCGAAAAAACAAATTGCGAATTCAGGCCTTGCACCATCACGGTATCAGTATCGCGTTTGAACAAATGGAAGTGCAAGGTGTAGCAAAGGAGTTCAAAAAGGCGTGGGATCTTACCCCTATACTAACATCTGAGCTTTGAACCGCTCGTCTCATCTTGATTCGCTTTACGATGAACCAAAAACAGGGTGTTCTCCGAACTGTCACAAGCTCGGAGAACACCCTGTTTGCGTTATTTCTTTCGCCCTACGATTCTCAATTATCAGACACGAACGGGCACAGACTTCCATGCTTCAATATGCATTGCTTCGAACTGACTGCGGCAAGCTTGATTCTCCTGTCTCACACGCGTATATGTTCCATTCAATTGCAATTCCCTTGCCTTTGAATTATCTCTTAATTTCAAATCCAACATTCGAATCAAAGACTTCCGGAGCGCCTTATCGAACACAGGACACATCAGTTCAATACGACGCGTCAAATTCCGTGTCATCCAATCGGCACTCGATAAATATACTTCTTCGTCTTCGCCGTTCTTGAAATAGATGATTCGGGAATGCTCCAAGAAACGATCCACAATGCTAATAACGCGAATATTCTCACTTAAGCCAGGCACTCCGGGTCTTAAACAGCAAACCCCCCGAACGATAAGATCAATTCGAACACCCATCTGTGAAGCAGCGTAGAGCTGATCGATCATTTCTTGATTGGACAATGAATTAATCTGAGCGATGATATGCGCTTCTTTACCTTCTGAGGCCCATTTCATTTCGCGTTTGATTTTGCTGATTAGTTTGTCCTTCAATTCCGTTGGTGCCACGACGAACGCCTGCCAATCATGCGGTGCAGAATATCCGGTCACCTCATTGAACAGCAGCGACGCATCTTCACCGATCACCGAATTGGATGTGAACAGACCGACATCCGTGTATAGCTTGGCCGTATTTTCGTTATAATTGCCTGTCCCCACATGGACATACCGACGGAGCATAGATTGTTCGCGCCGTACGACAAGCGTAATCTTCGCATGCGTCTTTAAGCCCACAAGTCCGTATACGACGTGACAGCCTGCTTTCTCGAGCTGACGTGCCCATGCAATATTCCGTTCTTCATCGAATCGCGCCTTCAGCTCCACGACGACGGTCACTTGCTTCCCGGATTCCGCGGCCCTCGCCAACGCTTGGACAAGAATAGAGTTGCCTGAGACGCGGTATAGCGTCATTTTGATCGCCAACACATCGGGGTCATCCGCTGCTTGACATATAAAATCGTTCACCACATCAAATGACTCGTAAGGATGATACATTAGCACATCCTTCACCCTCAACACACTGAACAAATCATCGGCATCTGCGAGCTCTTCCGGATACACCGGATCCAGCTTCGGATATCGCAGATGGTCCGCATTCTGAAGTGACATCGCGAACTTCATCAGAAAGCTTAAGTCAATTGGACCGTCAATCGTAAACACATGCTCCATAATTTCGAATTCTTCTTGAAGCAGTTGAAGTGCATAGGGGTGCATCCCCGATTCAATTTCGAGTCGGACCGGAACGCCCCAACGCCGCCGCCTTAGCTCCTTCTCAATCTCTTCCAGCAAATCTTCTGCGCCTTCTTCATCCAGTGTCAGGTCGGCGTTCCTTGTCATTCGGAAACCATGAACGGCAACAGGAATATAGCCGCTGAACAGAATCTCGATATGTACTTTGATCAAGTCTTCTAACAGGATAAATTCCTGCTTCTTGCTGTTCGTTCGATTAGGTACATGAATATACCTCGGAAGGATCGACGGGACCTGTACGACCGAAAAGAACGGCTCCTGTTCGGGTTCCTGCAATTTATCTGGCCCTTGTACTCTCCGCTGCAGCACGACAGCTAGATACAGCTCATTCGTATGAACAAGCGGGAATGGACGGCTCTGATCCACCGCCATCGGAGTTAATACCGGGAATACAATTTCATCAAAATAGATCTGCATGGCCTTCTGCTGCGTACTATTTAAATCATCAAAGGTCGTAAATACCAATCCTTCTTTATGCAAACTTCGGATTAATTCACGATACGTTCGATACTGATCGGTCACCGCTTTGCTCGTGCGCTTCATAAGGCGCTTTAATAACCCTGAAGGCGTATAGCCGGTAAAATCTTTTTTGTGATATCCAAGTCGCAATTGATCATGAATCCCTGCGACACGCACACTCATAAACTCATCCAAATTGCTTGATACAATCGATAAAAATTTTACCCGTTCCAATAGCGGCGTCTCTGGATCCTGCGCCTCTTCCAGAACACGGCGATTAAATTCCAACCAGCTTAAGTCACGATTCACATATTTTGCAGAAATCATCCGTGTCCGAAGTCCTTTCTCCTCAAGGGATTCCCCTTAATCCTGTAATGAGTCTATTATCCATCAAGAATGTTCGGACAGTTTTAAGATTTTGTAAACGGAGTGTAAACGCAAAATAAAGTCGTGATTTGAAAGGAACAAGCATAGATATCAATAGACAAGTTCAAATCGGAAATTCTGCAAAGGAGCGATCTCCTTGGATCACTTAATTGTTAAAAAAATCCTTCGCGGCTGCTGGGTGTTATTCATCTTTATTGTGTTTATTTATGCACTTTATTGGGTAACCCCACTCATCTATCCGTTCATTCTGGCTTGGATCATCGCTTATTTCCTGAATCCAATCGTTAATATGCTCGAACGAAAGGGGAAAATGCCAAGATGGCTTGCCGTGACCATCGCAATCCTTGGGTTCGTCGTTACCATGCTTACTATCGTGTCCGCTGTCATTACACGCATCATTATCGAGATCTTCAACCTCTCGCAATCACTCGAAGGCAGTATTAATGATCTAAAAAATATGCTCGTGAACATTCTAGAGAACGAACAATTGAACAGATTCATTACCCAAATCAGCTCATTCTATGAAAATAACCGAAATGTGCAGGACACAATCAATAACAATATGAATCATACAGCGCAAACCTTGACCGATGCCGTCTCGAATCTCATCAGCTCCATGCTCAACAGTATCCTGTCGATTCTCTCGTCGCTCCCCAATATTGCAACGATCTTCATCGTGGTGATCCTTGCCGTCTTCTTCATCAGTAAAGATTGGGCGGATCTCATGCGATGGGTACGTAAATGGCTGCCAGAACGTGTCCAGCAGCCAATATCAATCATATGGGTTGATCTTCAGAAAGCGCTATTCGGATATCTCCGAGCGCAGTTTATCGTCATCTCATTAACAGCTATTGTCGTCATCATTGGTCTCATTATTCTACATATTCAATATGCGATTACAATTGGATTACTTATAGGACTATTGGACCTCATGCCTTACCTCGGGGTTGGAATCGCGATGATACCGTGGATTGCTTATTCTTATATGAGTGGAAACCATAATCAAGCCATAGGTCTCAGCATACTCTATTGCGTCGTTCTCATTGCAAGACAAATTGTAGAGCCTAAAGTCCTTGCTTCAAGCGTGGGGTTAAATCCGCTTCCTACACTAATCGCCATGTTCGTGGGACTTCAACTCTTCGGCATCCTGGGACTTATCATTGGTCCTGTGACACTTGTGATTGCATCCGCGATCCAACGCGCGAACGTGTTCCGTGACGTATGGCACTATATTTTCAGAGGCGGTCGTCAAATCTAACGGCGATAAATTGTAAATTTGCCATTCTGCATTTTCTTCATAATCCACATCAGAATCAACCAGCGGTACAAAGGCCGGGTCAGCGGAAATGCCAACGTAAACCCAATAATATCGGTAATAAAGCCAGGGATGATGAGTAACCAGCCGCCAAGGAGCACACAAATGCCGTCAATAAAGGTGCGTCCAGGGACTTTCCCCTCACTCATTTGCCGCTTGGCATCTTCCAGCACCTTCATGCCTTCAAATCGCGTGATCGCAATACCCAGTAGAGAGGTTAGTGCTATCACGAGCAAGGTGTAGAGGCCACCGATCCAGCTGCTTACAAGTGTAATACCAAAAGCTTCAACGACAAAAACCGCTAACACGATCCATATGCTATTTCTAAGCATCCGGGTCCATCCTTTCTACTGCTTGTTCTAAACAGACAAATAGTTCTGGCGCTTCCTTATCCATACGCACTGGACGAAAATCGCGATTGACCCAAACATGGTGTGTCTCACCGGATACGAGAAGTTTGCCTTCAGGCACTGTTGACGATGGGGAGGAATCTAATGCATTGCGCTCCTCATCCGAGAAGAGGCGAACCTCCGATTGGAAATGCAGCTTCCGTGAACTATAAGCAGCGATCCGGGTACATACGGTGATTTGGTCATCATATCTCGCAGGCATCCGGAATTTTGTCGTTAACTCCGTCACAGGCAGCAATAATCCACGTTTCTCGATATCAATGTATTGGATTCCTAACTCGCGAATGAGCTCTGTCCGCCCAATTTCGAACCAGTTCAAGCAATTCGCATGATACACGACACCCATCTGGTCTGTCTCTTGATATCTTACCCGTAATTGCGTATAAAACCAACGGCTATATTGCTCCATTTCCATCATTGTACCAAGGCTCCTTTTTGCAAAAAAAGAGCAATGGCTTGTCCCATTGCTCTTCCTATTTCGCTTGCTATCTATAATGAATTAACGTTTTTTCGCGTGGCAAACTTTGATCAAGTTCGTCGAACCGGATTGTCCTGTTGGTACACCGGCAGTAATCACGATAAGATCATCCTCTTCAACAAGACCGGAGTTAAATCCACCTTGGATCGCGCTGTCGAACATGCTGTCTGTCGATGTTGCCACTTCGCCTTTAACCGGGATAACACCCCAAGTTAACGCAAGACGACGCATCACTTGATCTTCAGGAGTTACAGCAACAATCGGTGCTTTCGGACGGTATTTGGATACCATACGCGCTGTGTAACCGGACTGTGTCGAGCTGATGATTGCTTTCGCATCCAAATCTAATGCAGAGCTTGCAACTGCTTGGCTGATTGCTTCTGTAACGGAAGCTTGTTGTGCTAAACGTTGTTTGAAGAACAACTCACGGTAATGTAGTGCTGACTCTGCACGCTCAGCGATACGAGACATCGTCTCAACGGACTCAACAGGATATTTCCCTGCTGCTGTCTCACCCGATAGCATGATTGCATCTGTACCGTCGAAAATCGCATTCGCTACGTCACTTGCTTCAGCGCGCGTAGGTCTTGGGTTACGTTGCATGGAATCAAGCATTTGAGTTGCTGTGATAACCGGCTTACCTGCACGATTACATTTCTCGATCATCAATTTCTGTGCAAGAGGTACTTCTTCAGCTGGGATCTCAACACCAAGATCACCACGAGCAACCATTAGGCCGTCAGACACTTCAAGGATTTCATCCAAGTTGTCAACACCTTGTTGGTTCTCGATTTTGGAGATGATTTGGATATGCTGAGCGTTGTGCTTCTCAAGCAATTCACGAATTTCAAGCACGTCGCTAGCTTTACGAACGAACGAAGCCGCGATGAAGTCGATTCCTTGCTCAATCCCGAAGCGAATATCGCTTGCATCTTTTTCTGTGATCCCTGGCAAAGAAATTTTAACGCCTGGAACGTTAACACCTTTCTTGCTCTTGATTGTGCCACCATTCACAATTTTACACTTGATTTCAGTTCCTTGGATCTCAGCAACCGTTAGACCAATTAGACCGTCATCGATAAGAATCGTGGATCCAACTTCGACATCATTCGGCAACTGTTCATATGTAACCGAAATGCGATCTTTATCGCCAAGGATTTCTTCTGTCGTTAATGTAATGAATTCGTCTTGAACCAATTCGATCGGCTCAACAGCTAATTTACCAGTACGAATCTCAGGACCCTTCGTGTCTAGTAGAATCGCAACCGTTTTATTTAATTCCTGGCAGGCTTGACGAATCGTCTTGATTCGATTGCCGTGCTCTTCAAAATCACCATGGGAAAAATTAAGACGTGCTACATTCATGCCAGCTAGAATCAATTTCTTTGTATTCTCTAGGGATTCGCTGGATGGTCCGATCGTACATACAATTTTAGTTTTGCGCATTATGGTTTCCTCCGTTTTCAAAGCATCTCTTCACAACTAATAAATTTACAACAAAATAGCATTTTTGTACATGAGAATTGTCATAACTACAATATCATCAGTCTCTCCAACTGAACCTTCGGCCAATCATTGAACTTCATCAAAGGTAAACTTACCAATTTTCCGAAATTTATGATAACGGTCTTCAAGTAATTGTTCGGTCGACATTTCTCTTAGCTCAGATAATTGTTTCTCTATGGCAATCTTGATCCATTCCGCCTGCGAAGTCAAATCTTTGTGTGCGCCCCCACGCGGTTCTGGAACGATCTCCTCAATAATTTCCATCCGCAGCAAATCGGAAGCAGTGATCTTCAGAGCTTCTGCCGCTTGATCGGCTTTGCCTGCGTCTTTCCATAAAATTGAAGCCGCACCATTTGGTGAAATTGCGGAATAAATCGCATTCTCCAGCATGATCACGCGATTCCCAACGCCGAGTGCAAGTGCGCCGCCGCTTCCGCCTTCCCCGATCACAACGCAAATAATCGGTACCCGAAGCAGCATCATATCACGTAAATTTCGTGCGATAGCTTCAGATTGACCGCGTTCTTCAGCGGTGTTCCCTGGGTAAGCACCTTTGGTGTCGATAAACGTAATGATCGGACGGTTAAACTTGTCCGCTTGCTGCATCAAACGAAGCGCTTTGCGGAATCCTTCAGGATGCGGGCTCCCAAAGAAACGCGCGATATTATCTTTCATATCTTTCCCGCGTTGGTGTCCAATAACCGTAACCGGCATGCCGTTTAATTTCGCCAAACCACCTACGATAGCCATATCATCGCCGTACAACCGATCACCATGAAGTTCCATGAAGTCGGTAAAAATCGCTTGAATGAAGTCAAGCGATGTCGGGCGCCCCTGATGACGTGCAAGATGCATTTTCTGAGAAGGGGATATGTTCGTGTACACTTCTTCCTCTAATTGCTTATAGCGCTCTTCAAGGCGCGCAATTTCGTCCGTGAAATCGATACCCTTCTCTGAGCCAAATTGCTTCAGTTCATCAATTTTTTTGCGCATTTCGACGAGAGCCGTCTCAAAAGGCATTTCATTCGCCATGTGAAACATCCCCCTTCACCGTGTGGAAATCAAGCAATTTGGTCAATGTACTGCGCATATCTTTGCGATGAACGACCATGTCGAGTTGTCCATGCTTCATGTTAAACTCCGCCGTCTGGAAGTTATCAGGCAGCTTCTGGCGAATCGTCTGTTCGATAACAATGCGACCCGCGAAGCCTGCACTCGCGCCAGGCTCGGCCAAAATGAAGTCGCCCAGCATCGCAAAGCTCGCCGATACCCCACCAAATGTCGGATCGGTGAAGACAGAAATATAGAGCCCGCCTTGTTCATGGAATTTCGCAAGTGCCGCGCTCGTCTTCGCCATTTGCATGAGGCTAATGATCCCTTCTTGCATCCGTGCACCGCCGGAAGTCGAGAAGATAATAAGTGGATATTTCTTCTGCATTGCTGTCTCAATCGCGCGCGTCACTTTCTCGCCGACAACGCTACCCATACTGCCGCTGAAGAAATCGAAGCTCATAACGGCAAGGACGACCGGATACCCTCCGATCGTTCCTTCACCGGTTACAACCGCTTCTTGTAGACCTGAATTGGCCTTTTGCTGCTCTACTTTCTTGGTATAGCCAGGGAATTCCAATGGGTCTTCCGAAATCATATTCGCATCGTATTCGAAGAAGCGACCTTCGTCGACCGTGAGCGCAATACGATCTCTTGCACTTAGACGCATATGATGTCCACAGTTCGAACACACCATAAGACTCTTCTCTAATTCCTTCGTAAAGTGAATCGTGCCGCATTTCGAGCACTTATTCATAAGTCCTTCAGGAATTTCGCGTTTCGGACGCTCGCCTTCTTCCGCCCCGCCCGTGCGTACCGTGCGTTCGGAAGGAACTGTTGCGTACTTTCTTTTTTTCTGGAATAAGTCTTTTAACACAACTACACCCCACAAAAGCCTTATTTTTGTTACCTATTTCGAATAGTTCGAATAAATGGTATCTATTACGAATTTAATATTGAGTTCAGTACTTCTTGAACTTCCTCCAGTTCGCCTGAAGGAACTAAAATTTCAAACTGCTGCTTCGATAGATTAATAGGGCGGACTTGCACCAAAAAACCTTCTTCGGACAGTTTCGACTTCAGTCTGTCTGCAATCTTCGCTGTAGGAGCAATATAAATAACCGTCCACATGCGCTTCGTCCTCCTTAACCTCACAAATTAGCCCAATTAATGCAATAATGATAACATAACTCCCATTTTAACATCAAGAATGCTTCTTACGTAGCATCGGGAGGATTCAGTGGATATTCAATAGCTCGCGGGTCGGCATGCGCGATTCTGGCTGATGCCGCTGCGGCTAACCCAGCAACAAGATCATCCAGAAAAACATGAATATGCGGACCCTTCGAGTTTAGATGATGAATGATTCCTATCTTCTCTTTATCCAAATAGCCAAAGCTTGTCAACCCGATCATCCCGTATACGTTCGTAATGCCGAGAGCGAGTGTCTCATCAACGCCAAAAAGGGATTCATCTGCTTCCATAATGGCTTGCAATGGCTGTGGCAGCTTCTTCTGCTCTGCAAGTTCATCCAAAGCAATGCCGGTATACAGTGTATATTGGACTTCCCGCTTATGCAATACCGCAATCACACTATCTTCACAATCTTTCATGGTTAATCTAGGGTTATATGCAATCTGCAGCTTGTGAACAATTTCCGTAATCGATTGAATCGTAACTCCGCGCCGCTCCAGCATTTTTACTACAATTTCATATGACATATGCTTCTCCCACCTGTCCTTTGAGTGTAACCTAAATGTATGCAGATGGAAGATCAAATGTTCATAGAAACGTAAAAATTTATTTTTTTAAAATTGAAAGAATGCGCTGTTTTCAAGGTGCTTATCACCAAT
Source organism: Paenibacillus terrigena DSM 21567 (assembly GCF_000374845.1). Lineage (GTDB taxonomy): Bacteria > Bacillota > Bacilli > Paenibacillales > Paenibacillaceae > Paenibacillus_K > Paenibacillus_K terrigena. The sequence continues at coordinate 398,149 of NZ_KB895414.1, forward strand.
ATTTCCTTAATATAGGATAAGCAACCACAAGATTGAAAGTCAGGCTGTTCGCCTTGCACAAGACCGGATCAATTGCTCGGATCACATGTACGACTAACGAACTCCATAAGCCTTATTCGTATCAAAAACAGTCTGCAGACTCGCTAAGGAACTCCAAGATCGTTATTTCCTCCAAAATTGCATGAAATCATAACTTTTGAGCGCAATAACGCCACTGGAGTTCCTTAGACTGAAAATCAACCGTTATTTGTACGAATAACGCGTCTACGATTCGTTACACGAAAGCTTCGCGGTAAAGGTTGTGTGAACCTGATGCGAGCGTCGCATAGGAGGAGCCTACACGGCTACTTATCTTTGAGTTTGAACGCAAGATTCGACGCCGAGTAAGCTTCCTCGAAAATACTTCGTGATCAAAAGCCCCCCGCAAAAGACCTTTCAGCGCCGAGAAGGTTGCGTGAAAATGAAGAAGGAAGCGCGCAGTGTAGGAGGAGCCTACATGGCTACTTACCTTCGAGTTTGAACGCAAGATTCGACGCCGAGTAAACTTCCTCGAAAATACTTCGTGATCAAAAGCCCCCTCATTTGATGCGGATGGTTGAGGGGCCAAGAAGCGCCTCCACCTGCTGCAGCAGAATCGGCGAAGGCTTCGTATGGAACGCCTCGCTCAGCGCCATCGCCTTCTGCTCCCGCTCATAGAACAGGACCGTCGGTATCTGTCCTGGATGCTCCTGCAGCAGCTCCTTGAGCTGCGCCAGGATCGTCGCCGTCTCGCGATCGGCGGCGATCTTGATATACACGCGCTGCCCCGCATGCGCGTGCTTGCCGGCCGCGCCGCGAGTCGATGCTACGCTCGGCTGCGGCGCGGTGCTGCTGCCTGGCCGCGTAGCGGCAGCAGGCAGCTCGCGCTGTTGCTGCGGCCTGCGACGCCGCAGCAGAGCCTGGATCGCGCCTTCGCCAATCGGCGCGACGTCGTCAGCCAGCAGCTTGAAGTCTTCGTCTTGCTGCTGCAGCTTGGCACGAACCGCGAGCAGGGCGCCTTTGTCGATCAGATCATGGCATCGCTCCCATACCTTCGGGAAGAGTACCACTTCCGTACGAGATATGCGATCTTCGAGTTCCATAAAGCCCATCATCTTGCCCTGCTTGGTCGAGATTTGCTTCAACGATACGACCATACCCGCTACGACCACTTCGCTCTCATCAGGCGCTTCCGTTAGATCCATGAGTCGATCGAGCTCAAGCTTGGATAACATTTCATCATGATCATCTAAGGGATGTCCTGAAATATAAAGACCAAGCAGTTCCCGTTCAAATTCCAACTGCTGCGTTATCGTATATGGACGAATGTCCGGGTATTCAATGGACCAGTTATTCACTTCAATGAATCCGAACAACTGGATTTGGAGATCATCACGTTCTTTGCGCCATTTCACCGCGGCTTCCACGGTCTCATCGAGCATGGCAATGAGCTGCGCTCGGTGCCCTGGCAGCGAATCGAGCGCTCCGCCTTGGATCAATGACTCCAACACCCGCTTATTGCACACACGCAGGTCAATACGGCGGCAGAAATCAATCAGACTGTCATACGGCCGTTCTTCCCGTTCCTTCATAATGCTCTCAATGGCTTGCGTACCAACATTCTTAATCGCAGCTAGGCCAAACCGAATCGCTTGCCGCCCATCCTCGGAAGCAATAGGTGTGAATAACACGCTACTCTCGTTCACATCGGGAGGCAGCACATCAATGCCCATATGCTTGGATGCATCCACATACTCCGCCACTTTCCGGTGATTTCCCATCACCGATGCGAGCATCGATGACATGAATTGCACCGGATAATGGGACTTCAGATAAGCGGTCTGGAACGCCAATACACCGTATGCTGCCGCATGCGCGCGGGGGAACCCGTAATCGGCGAAGCGAACAATCATATCATATACATGATTCGCTTCCTCTTCCGTAAACCCTTCTCCAATACTCCCTGTCACGAAATGTGCGCGTTGTTCATCGAGCACTTCCCGTTTCTTCTTCGATACGGCACGACGTAATAAATCCGCTTCACCGAGCGTAAAGCCCGCCATCTGCGAAGCGATCTGCATAATTTGCTCTTGGTAAACAATGATCCCGTACGTATCCTTCAGAATCGGCTCTAGTGATGGATGTGGGTATTCCACTTCGATCTGCCCGTGCTTCCCCTGAATATACTTCGGAATGAATTCCATCGGACCTGGACGATACAACGCAACGACCGAGACGATATCTTCGAATTCGGATGGTTTAAGGTCTTTCAACACTCTTCGAACCCCGGAAGACTCCAACTGAAAAATCCCTGTCGTATCCCCATGTCCTAGCATCGCGTACGTATCCGGATCGTCATCCGGTACCTCGTGGAAATCAATCGTCAGTCCCGTCTCCTCACGAATCCATGCGAGCGTTCTTTCAATGATGGATAATGTCCGCAAACCGAGAAAATCCATTTTGAGCAGACCCACAGCCTCTAGATTTTCCATCGAATACTGCGTTAGCGCCGTCGTCTCCGACCCTTCCTGCAGCGGCACGTAATGTGTAAGCGGCTCTTCTGAGATAACAACCCCTGCAGCGTGCGTCGAAGCATGGCGCGGCATGCCTTCCACTTTCATCGCCATATGAACCAGTTCCATAACACGCTCACTGCGGTCTTGAAGCGAAGCTAAATCCGGGTTAAGTCGCAGCGCCTCTTCGATCGTAACCCCAAGCTGATTCGGAATCATTTTGGCCACACGGTCAACTTCCCCAAAAGGTATATTGAGTACGCGACCGACGTCCCTGACCGCTGCGCGAGCCGCCATCGTTCCGAACGTAATGATCTGGGCCACATGTTCAGAGCCGTACTTGCGAACAACGTAGTCAATTACTTCATCTCGCCGCAAATCGCTAAAATCGATATCGATATCAGGCATCGTCACCCGCGCAGGATTCAAGAACCGCTCGAACAATAGCTTATATTTAATCGGGTCCACATCGGTAATATTCAGTACATAGGCGACCAAGCTGCCGGCAGACGAACCCCGTCCCGGACCTGTCGCAATCCCGTTCTCATGAGCGAATCGAATGAAATCCCATACGATGAGAAAATAATCGGAATACCCCATTCGAGCAATAACATCCAGCTCATATCGAAGCCGCTGCCATACCGTCTCCCGGTACGATGAATCCTCCCAGACGGGTAACGAACCATAACGGCGTTCAAGTCCTTCTTCACACAACTCCGCCAAAAACTGTCCCGCCGTCTGCCCCTCTGGGATCGGTTGAAATGCGGGGAGAATCGAACGTCCGAATTCAAGCTTCAGATCGGCGCACTTGGCCGCGATCCTCTCCGTATTTGCAATCGCTTCCGGGACATGAGGAAATAACTTAGCCATCTCCTCTTCACTTTTCAAATACAACTGATCCGTCGTGATTCGAAGCCGGTCTTCGGCGTCGACTGTTTTGCCTGTCCCAATACAGATCAAGACATCCTGCATCGCCGCATCCTCAGGCGCAATATAATGCACATCATTCGTCACCACGAGCGGAATGCCTGTCTCTTCGCTTAATGCGATCAACTGCGGATTTACCCGCTTCTGCTCTGAAATCCCATGGTCTTGAAGCTCCAAATAGAAATCTTCGCCGAAAATATCCTTATATCGCAGCGCTGAAGCTTTTGCTTCCTCCTGTCGACCATGCAATAAATGCTGCGGAATCTCTCCACCAAGACAAGCACTCAGGCAGATAATCCCTTCTGAATACTGCCGCAGCACCGTGAGATCAATGCGCGGTTTATAATGAAATCCTTCTAAATGCCCGAGTGAACAGAGCTTCATCAAGTTCCGATACCCTTGTTCATTCTTCGCGAGCAAAATAAGATGATAGATCGGATTCTCCTGACGCGTTCCCTTATCCTTCATCGAACCCGTCGTCAAATACGCTTCACAGCCGATGATCGGCTGAATACCATGCTGAACACATGCTTTATAAAAAGGAACCACGCCATACATTACACCGTGATCTGTTAATGCGAGTGACTTCATGCCGAGGCGTGCAGCTTGTTCCACCATCTTGTCAATCCGCGCCGCGCCGTCTAGTAAGCTATATTCACTATGAACATGCAAATGTACAAATCCGCTCATCGCCTGTCCTCTCTTTCTAGTCTATTCCTTGGACAACACCCATAAGCTTAAGTATACACGATAACGGGGCGCAAACAGAGAGGAAAGGAGCCGAATTTAGAATGGAATCCTTCGCAACCAAGGCATTATTAGATTTTTTCATTGCTTTTGGCATTGTACTCGGGGGCGCAATGCTCGGCGGCATCGGGGCTGTTATTGCATTACAGCCGCCAACGCTTACGATGCTGAATGTCGCCAAATCGCTCAAAATATGGGCACTTGCCGCTGCTGTGGGCGGAACCATTGATCCATTGCGCGTCATTGAGAGCAATTTTTTCGACGGCAATCTATCACCCGCCATTAAACAAATTCTCTATATTATCTGTGCCTTTCTAGGTGCCCATATGGCGACAGAGCTTGTAGCCTGGATCTGCCGAGAGCGAGGGTAGGTTCCCGATGCGAGTGCCGCCTTTTAGCCGATATCGCCATCTGATGCGCTTCGTCGCTATCTTCCTCTGCGGAATGATCGTCGGGAGCGCTGTGTACAATGGTTTCTTTCACCTTCAATTCACGCACCTTACGAATATTAACAGCGATTTGCGTGCACAAATCGAGCAATATAAAGACGATATTGAAGCACTCAACAAATATAAAAATCAGCACACGTCCATCCGTAAAATTCAAGTCTATATTATCAAGCAAGCGAATGAAAAAGACCAAATCGATCTAGAAATAGAAAATGAGCTCAAGAAACAAATACGTGAAGATCTGCAAATCTTCTTAGGACGCGACATGTTCAAAATAAGCTCTGACGCCAAATTCGCCAGCGAGCTAATTAAACATAAAGTCTACAAAGACATCCATGATCAAGACTTCAAAATCCAAATCCGAACGATGCTCGTCAATGATGGATTGTTACAAATTTGGGTCGACGCAAAACGCCATGATATCCCCTGAGGAAATATGTTACAATAGACGGAGCAATTGACGAAAAAAAGGGGCTACAATACATATGACAAGCACAATCTTCATCGTTCTCTACTTCCTGCTTGCTGTTTCACTCGGCTTCTCCGTATTCAATAGCTGGAAGTCGCATCGCTCCAAGGATTCCATGCAACGCGGCTTATACGGGGCACGCATGAATATAAGTCTTGGCGCCATGTTGATCCTGCTCGCTGTCATCCAACTGTTCATGTTCAGCGGTTCATCGACACGCGTCGTGATCGGTGCATTGTTCTTACTTCTCGGATGCTTCAACATTTATGCAGGACTGCGAAATCACAGCCATTTCAACAAAATGAATAATAACGCCTAACAGCTGTTCAACGATTAATAACCCTCTTGCTCGCATCTTCAATCGATGTCCGAACAAGAGGGTTATTTGTGTACCTAATTACTATTCGAATGTACTCAAGCCTCACCAAAAGCCTGTGCCGTTATCATCACCTTGCAGACGATTTGATCATCACACTTCACGACGACATCGACCTTGCAGAATCGTCGACTTGCCTCGATCATTTCAACGCGAACCGTCATTTCCTTCTCAATCTGAACAGGTCTTAAAAAGTAGAATGTCATGTTCTCCACGTCATGATCGGTGTGCCGCTCGTCTCGAATGAAACGGTACACCGCTTGGGTGACAATGGTCGTAAAGACACCCTTGGAGAGTGATCCCAAATGACTTGACATCTGCGGAGTCACTTGGCCGCGGAAGTACAACTTGTTCTGCTCATCCCGCTCCTCCTCGAAGTGGCTCCAGATGAGATCATCGAATGTCTCTCCAAGCTGCGGCAGCTTCTGTGCATCCCGCATCGCCTGAAGAACCTGCTTCCGCGTCGCGGTCGAGAGCAGCTTGCGATTGCGATCGACGATCGGCAATACTTCGATACCTTCCCACGCCATCATATGGGCGGCAGAGGCCAGTGAAGTACTCATGGTAACCGTGATCGGATTCCGCGTGTAATGCTTGTCGATGACATGATCCTGCTGCAATCCGGAAATATCTTTGTACGTGATCATCCCGATGACATGGTTCCATTCATCGACCACCGGGAATCTGGATTGACCTGTCCGTTCGCGCAGCTCTTGGAAATCACCAATGGTACTGTGCGATTTCAGTGCATTCACTTTTTTGCCGAGCTCAACGATGTCTTCAATCAGCATAATTTTCTTCTTGATCAACCGGTCATAGATCGCCCGGTTAATGAGTGAAGCAACAGTAAACGTATCATGCTTACACGAGATAATCGGCAGATCGAGCGCATCGGCAATCAGCTTCACCTCACGGCTCGCCTCAAATCCCCCTGTAATGAGCACGCCTGCGCCTTGCTGCAAGGCTAAACGATGCGCGCTCTGCCGGTTACCAACGATCAACAGGCTTCCCGCGTCAATATAGCCGAGCATATCCTCCAGCTCCATCGCACCGATCACATATTTGTGCAGCGGTTTGACGAGCCCCTTGGAGCCTCCGAGAACGTGCCCGCCAACGATTTTGACGACCTCCTCGAAGGTTAAATGCTCAGATAAATGACGGCGTGAAGCCTTATCGACTCGAATCGTTCCAATCCGATCTTTCGTTAAGACGTAACCGATATTTTCTGCTTCCTTTACGGCGCGGTAAGCTGTCCCCTCACTGACCTGCATTTCTTTGGCGAGCTTTCGTACCGATATTTTGGAACCAACCTTCAGTCCTTCAATATGCTGCAACAACAGCTCATGCTTTGTGAGCGTCTCTTCATGAATATCCACGCTGTATCACCTCGAATCCGAATCTGTACTATTTCACTAGTATAGCATTCGAAAGCGATTTTTTACACATGAATCCTCACTGTATTATTTCGTACGGAAGCTAACCCATTCTTGATCCATACCGACGTGATTCACATCTACAAGATAACCCGATCCTTGATCTGTCACACGAATCTGTCCATGATTCCGCTTATCCAGGCGATCAACCGTCATCGTGATGGTCTTGCCGTCTTTCGAAATTTCACCTGCCGTAGGCGTGACACGATTCCCACTAATAACGATTTCGAAATCATCGATCCTACCTTTGTAGCCTTGCACAGGATCACTTAAGGTCAATACGATTTTAGTGCCTTCCGCAATTACGCTCTCGATATATGATGCATCGTGCTTGCTTCCTTTGGCCTTGAAGCTGGACTCGTTCGCGCCTTGTGCCGTGTCATATCCTTTACCCTGATCATCCGCGATCCGGCCAGAATCCGTGTTATAGATTAATTTGTAATCATCGTTTTTCTTCAGGCCATCCAATTTGTCGGCAAATAAGTGAATGTAGAGTTTGGTACGGTCTTCCGACACTTCGAACGCAGCATTCTCGCCATTTTTCAGATCCAGTCCTTTCCGTTCCTCATTCCATATTGTAAAAGGACCCTTCTCCGCATTACGTACAGGTTCGCTGAATTGCACGGTAATATTATACGGATCTGTCGAAGCTGTGCTTGCGATACGCGGCGCTGCATTATTGTCGCCAATGCCTCGGAACTGTACACTGTACGGATTCGATCCATCGGTAACCTTCATGCTGTTCCAACCTGCTGCATCTGTCACGGCACCCGTAAACGTCATCGTGTAGACATCCCCATCCGTCGGCGAATCGAGATAAAGAACAGCTTCATCGACCACTTTATTGCGATTATTGATAGAATCCGATTTGATGGTCACGTATCCGCCTTTTGCATCTTTAATGATGAACCCATCGCGCGACACATTACGAACCGGCTCGCTGAATTGCACAAGGACAGAACGTTGATCGAGCGCCTTCACCTGCTTGATCGTAGGAATTGGATTCGCATAATCCGTACCCGAGAACGACTTCACATTCGCTTGATTCCGCGTATTCAAGTTCGGCAGTCCATAGACGGAGGCTTGGATCGTATGCTGCTCACGGAACAGATTCGGGTTCCCGTTATCCGCCGTTCTGAATTGTACACGGATCGTTCGGCTGTCTGGCTGCGTCACATAGGATTGCCATCCAGACATGGAGACGGCATTCCCATTATCCCGGTTCACAACCACGTTCAGCTGCGCAAGATCAGCAGCGGTAAGCGGATCGTCAACCCGAATCTCGAGCGTATTCCAATCGATAGACCGAATGCTCTGCACATTTAATGTCATCCATGCATCATCATTCACGCCTGTAAAATTAACCCTCGTCGGGTTATTTATTTTGTTCCCGAAGCGATCTTCGATATATTTCATCGAGATCGTATATACTTTCCCATTCACTTGATCTGGTGTTGTTAACGTGACCGATTGGTTCGAATCATTGTAGCTGACACCCGATGGATATCCCAAATCTCCGTTCATGCTGTAGTTGTACTTATCCTCCGCGGTTCCACGTTCCAGACGTTCATCGAACCAGATGGTTACACGATTCGAATCAGAGGTCACCTTCTTTACGGTCGGTCCCGATCGATCATCATCTTCCCCGAAGCTGAAGTTAACGGGATCGAGTGTATTGCCTGCCTTATCCGCGACCCGATAAGCAACAAAGGTATAGCGTGTATTCGACTTCTGTTCTGAAGTCTGAATCGTAACGGTACGGCCATCGTTCGAGAGATCTGCACGATACAGATAGAGGTTGTTATTCACGGAGTAATTGGATAAGTCTGTCGCAGAGCTTAGATCAACAGGCTCTGAGAAGGTAATTGACAGCCAATAGTTCGAAGCGGTATGGAAATCGGTGATTCGAGGCTTCGTCGTATCCACAGCAAGCGAGACGAATGACTTCGTATTGTCATCTACTGTTAATGTGTATTGTGTGGATCCTTCTTGTGGATCAGTTATAATCTCAACCTTCTTCCCGTCACTGCTCAGGACAGCTTGGCGAATGGTGAGTTTGCTATTGCCATAGGTCTTACGAATCGTAATATTCTCCGGTTTAATGACAGACACCGCTTCATCGAGGTTCAAGACCAGCTTCGTATTCGAAATGACGTCTAGTGATTTCACCTTAAGCGTCTTGTATTCAGGCTCAGCCATCTTCTGATAAGCGGCGTACGTCGCGTCCACGAGCAGCGCTCTCGTCGCATTCCCGGTGTAATCGTACATAATCGGAATAATGCCCTTATCGAGTGCGACAGCTACCGTACTCCGCGCCCAAGATGATACTTTGCCACCAACCCCATTGCTGCTTGATCCTTCGATACCATAGGCACGCACAAGCATAGTAGCAAGCTGCTCGACCGTCACCGGCGCTGTAGGTCCGAACTTGCCTGCTCCAAGGCCCTTCATGAGACCTGCTTGCGTCGCTGCCTCTACGTATCCATAGGACCAGCGTGTCTTAAGTACATCGTTGTAACTCGGTGAACCGGTAACTTGCTTCAAGTCCATCAATCGGAACAAGACGGCAGCGAATTGCTCGCGCGACATTTCCTCATTCAGTCTTGCGCTGCCGTCCGAGAATCCCGTGAATATCCCCTTATCTTTCAGAATTTGATACTTCTCTAGTGTCGTCTGCGCAGCTGCTGATACGTGATTTGAGATACTAACGGAAACGAGCATGAACGTTAATAAAACCGATACCCATCTTCGCATGATGCGAACCTCCCCCATTCTCACTGGTCTGCTTTGCAAAGCATGGATATAGACGTTCTTTTTTCCAGAAAGTTTCAGTTCCGAAGGCCCAAATATTGTTCGACAAAAACGATTAAAATTCTACCCCATCGCCTCGACAAAGATCTTGCTTAACAAGGAACGGATCATTCCCCTCTGATTCGTGTCTTCCGTTCGAGTGACTGCGATAGCTTCTGCTGCCATTGTAAACGGCGATATCTTCTTAGGCGCTGAATTTTCTCCTCCTGCTGCTCGCTCGATAGCAATAAATAATGAAGCTGCGATAAAATGATTAAGAAAGCAAATAAGAGCCAGACATAGACGAATACCGTACCTGCTGACCACGACAATAATAGATGAAGTTTCGGCCAAGCGAAGAGCAGCATGCCGAGAGCAACCCCCAAATAAATAACCGATTTTGCTACTTTCCAAGTACGCATACGCAAAAACTCCTTTGCATGTTTGTCCTATTCTTCACCCTATGTGGATAAGGATCGAAATATGACAAAAAGCAAAGGAGCTCGCTATAGAATTATTCTTTTTTCGCTACAACTTATTGATATAGGAACTCCAAGTTCTGAAGCACAATTTTGTTAATGTCTTCAATAATTACACTAAGACGACGCTCTGCATCGAACAATCGACTGATATGTTGGTTCATCTGGAGCAGTTCGAACATTTTCTCCATCTTCTCCATCTCTTCCGGATTCGGCATATCGCCTGACATCATTCTCTGCTGCATCTCAGCTTGATTCGCACGGAACTCATCCAGCATGCGTTTGCTGTCTGGGTCTGCAGCGATCAAATTCATCATACTTTTAACTTCAGCCACCTCTGGGCAATCTTTCAACGCTTTTGCAAGCTCATGTGCTTTATCATATACATTCATTCTTCTTCTCTCCCTTATCCTATCAATCTGTTATGAAATTCCATCACCCTAACCATAGCATGAACAGAGCCTGGAATAACCCAATAATACCGCCGAGCAGTGCGCCAAGCCATGTAATCGCTTGGAATTCTCGTCCCGACACACTCAGAATAATCTGTTCCAAGCGTTCGATCGGGAATCGCTCAACCTGTTCGCGAACGAGCTGAGGCAATTGAATCGACTTGACGATATTCGCCATATTACGTTCCAACATGCCTAGCGCCACCTGAACAACACGAGGCATAACCAACGTTAGACGTTCTTCAAATCGACTTACGAGCGACCCGATATGTATTTCTTCCGCCTGCTGGACCCATTGCTTCCATTGTAACATGTTCCGGGCATGGCGTGATATCCAGTTCAATCCATCCTCACCCGCCATGGAACGAAGCACCTGATCGAGTGGCAATGTCGACAAGGATTCAAGTTTACGTTCGATCTTCGTACTAAGAATAACCCGAACATGTTCCGACTCTAGCTGCTCGACCAAGACAGGGGTCATCTTCTGAACGATCTTCTCCTCATCCATGAACATGGAAGCCATCGCGCCCAGGAATCCACCCGACTGGCTCACGAGCCCCGAAGCTACACGTTTGAGCATCCGTTGACCTTGCAGGGAAGTAATCTCTTCACGAACAGCGCTCATAATACCTTCCGCGGCCATATCGGACCACCGTGTCATCAGCTCAGGCGACCAACCTGGAATTAGTTCATGAAGAGGCTTGTCCGCCAGTTCATATCGATTCCACGTCCACTTGATACCCTGATCCACCGCGCCCTGAAGCCAGAGGACCGTTCGATCTTTGTAAGCTTCCCACGCTTCTTCTGACATATATCCAAGCGCGAATTGTTTGAGTGTTCGCTCATCTTGACCTAACCGCTGTATACCCTCAATCAATCTGTTCTCAATTTGGGCTCGGAATTGAGGCTTTTGCAGGAGCTCTTGCAGACCTTCCGTTGTTACGAGGTAATCCGAGACAATTTCGCCAAGCGAACCTGCAATTTCTTCTTTGCGCTTAGGAATTAATCCTGGCGTGAATGGAACGCGCCAACTCCCTAGATAAATCGGTTTTCTCGGATGAAATAACATTTTAATGGCAAAATGATTGGTCAGACCGCCCACAAAGGCGGCGACTGCCATACTAATAAGAATATATAACCATGTCGGCATCCTACTCCCCCATTTCTTGTTGGTTTCTTTGTTTTTCATAAGTGGGTCAATCACCAAGGGAAATATGTCCTCATATGATGAATCTATGCAGTGTAGTACAGTAGGCCACTCTAGTCCCATTAAGTTGTAGTTGAGAGGAGCTCCACAATGTCTAAAAGCAAATTCCCCATCCAGGTGACCAGCTCCGGCATCATACAAGAAGACGTGCTCATGATTGGGGAAAGTACGATCAAACAGTGGAAAATCCCTACCCACCAATACTTGATGCTCCATTTCGGTTCATTCAGACAACACGTGAAAGTCATTCCCGTACCAAAGTACGACGGAATCCGGATCCACCCCGCTTTGGCGCGCAAAACAGGGCTGTTCTCGGGTGTTCAACTTCGATTGAATTACAAAAGCGGAGTACTCAAGATGGGGCCACTTATTAGCGTGTTGATCAGTCGTGACTATTCGGAAGATTCGGATAAACCCTTTGGCACCATCACGAGCTTCTGCAAAGAACTCGTCGACGCCTGCCGCGTACAAGGTGCTTTTGTGTATTTCTTCACTCCGGATCACATCGGCTCGAGCACATGTCAACTTCAAGGCTGGGTCTATAATGGCCGTTGGCAGAAGTCGATACTTCCCATTGGAGATGTCATCAATAACCGACTTACATCCAGAAAATTTGAGAACAAACCTAGCGTACAGCATTTTCTGAAAGAAGTAAAATCCCGTTACAAAACCCCATTCTTCAATGAGAAATTTCTCGATAAGTCGGAAGTCTTCGAGGCCCTTCGCAAAGATACGTCCTTGCAGCGATTTTTACCGGAATCCCATATGCTGCGCAATTTTGCGGGATTGAAGAGCATGTGCGCCAAATACAGCCATGTGTTCCTCAAGCCTATTCGCGGGAGTCTCGGGAAAGGAATCATCCGTGTGAGCAAGCAAAATGGCGGAATCGCATATCAAGCGCATTATGCCACGATGAACGGTACGCGGCGAGCCACCTATCCCTCTTTACCGAAACTGTTCTCTAGCCTCTCAGTCAAGATGAAAACGACCCGCTATCAGATGCAGCAAGGACTCAATCTCATCGAGAATACCAAGCGTCCCATTGACTTCCGTGCCTTGGTGCAGAAGAATGCAACAGGCAAATGGAATGTCACCTCGATTGTCGCAAGGACGGCTGGGGATCATCACTTCGTATCCAATCTCGCACGAGGCGGAACGCTGAGTACAGTGAAGGAAGCGGTGAGTAAATCCAACCTTCCACCCGGCAATAAAGGGGATGCACATCTTCGACTTCATAAAGCGGCGCTTGAAATCGCCAAGGGTGTTGATGATTTCATTCCCGCACACTTTGGTGAACTCGGCATCGATCTCGCACTCGATACATCGGGACATATTTGGCTGCTGGAAGTCAACTCGAAGCCATCCAAGAATGACAATACACCACTTAAAGAGAATAAGATCCGGCCTTCTGTTAAGCAAATGATTGAATACTCGCGTTTCCTGTCCGGATTCTAAAGGAGTCTTGCCTGTGTCAAAAAATAGAGCCTATAAGCCCGCTCAATATCTTGGCATTATGGTATGTGAGACGAGAGGGGACCTCCCGATTCCTGAGAAATCATTCTGCCGGCGATTGTGTGAAGTCGGGCGTAAACATGGTATCACCGTCTTTGTCTTCTCCCCGACCTGGTTACGGCCCAAGCTCGGGTATATCGTTGGCTACGCCTATACCGATAAAGGTTGGGAACGTGGTGCTTTTCCTATTCCGAAAGTCGTCTACGACCGTTGCTATTATCCAACGCTTCACAAATACCTGGAAACCCAACGTGCCATCCAGCGACTGAACGAACTGGCTTCCATTACATTCCTCGGCCGTGGATTGAAAGGCAAGTGGGATGTCTATCAGATCATGTGTGGGTATGAAGCCGTGAAGCCCTATCTGCCTGAAACTGTGCTCTACGAGTCGATCACTACATTGCGGGAGTGGATTGAATCCTGTGGTGGTGAAGCCTTCCTGAAGCCACACGGCGGCAGTCATGGCAAGAACACATTATATGTTCGAAGACAGGACGGCAAATTACGCATTCGCGGACGCAACGCGAGCAACGATATTATCGAACGCGTGTTTAAGCAAGAGGAAGCAGGGTATCGCTGGATTCATAAGTGGATTGGAAAGCGTAAGTTCATTATGCAGCCCTATTTGTATTTAAATAATCGCAATGAAGAACCCTTTGATATTCGATCCCTTGTTCAGAAAAATGAGCATGGGGAATGGCAATTGACGGGGATGGCTGTAAGACGAGGAAAGCCGGGTTCACTAACCTCCAACTTGCATGGCGGCGGGCATGCAGAAGCAGCGATCCCGTTCCTTGAACGTGAGTTCGGCATCGACAAGACGGCAACCCTCATAGAGAGCATCAAGGAACTTTCACAGCAGATTCCCATTCTGCTCGAAGAATGCCACGGCAGATTAGCGGAGCTCGGTATTGATTTTGGTGTCGATCGTAACGGAAATCTCTGGGTATTGGAGGTTAACTCCAAGCCAGGACGATCCATCTTTCTGCAAATGAATGACCGCTCCACCGCCTTGAAATCTGTTGAGAATCCCATTGTATATGCCCGTTATTTATTGCTTCGACAACTTAGGAGGGTCCATTCATGAGTTTAATGGTTTGTAATGTTCATTTTACGCAGCAGCCCGAGAAGGTCGTCTATGTATCCAATGCTCTGATGAAGACATTGAAGCTATCTGGCAAAAAGTCTATTTACCTCAGGCTTGGGAGAGTATCGATTCCTGCGACAATGAAGCCGATCAAGAAGTCGGGGAAACACCTCTATCTCACAACCGGCCTTCGTAATTCCATTCGGGTCCCGAAATCCGGTAATGTCTACCTGCTGAATAGCAACGCAGATGAAGTCCAGATCGGCCCACTGATTGGTGTCCTCTCGGATGCTTCAGTACGAACGGCGACGAATCCTTTTGGCAGCCGTACCGATTTTATTAAATCACTGCTGCGTGAAGGCAATAAGAAAGGGTTCTTTTTCGCGTTCGCCCCCCGGGATATTAACTGGGTTGATGATACTGTCCTCGGCTATTTCCTAAGTGATTCTGGCACGTGGACGCGCAAGACCGTCCCACTTCCGGAGGTCGTCTATAATCGGCTGCCGAGCAGACGCGCAGAGACGGGGTCGATGATTGCCAACTTACGCGACCGCTTCATCAAACGTAAGATCCCCTTCTTTAACTGGAGTTTCTTCAATAAGTCAGATGTCTACGAGCTGCTCAAGGATGACGAAGAAGCGAACCAATATGTGCCCGAATCGGTCATGGGACCGACATCGGAGAAGGTGAAGGAGATGCTCGAGAAGCATCAATTCCTCTACTACAAGCCGACGGCGGGAAGTCTTGGTATCGGCATTTATCGTCTGACCCATAATCCCAAGAAAGGGTATTTCGCCAGGTACCGTGCGAAGGGAAGCAATGTGCTGCTGCGCTTCAATACCTTCAACAGCCTCATGCGCATGCTCCAAGCAAGGCATGGCCGTTCCCTGCATAACTATGTCATTCAGCAAGGGATTCGACTGATTGAGATTGATCAATGCCCGATTGATTTCCGATTCCATATGCATAAGAATGGCAGCAATCAATGGGTCGTCGTCGGCATCGGCGCGAAGAAAGCCGGGAAAGGCAGTGTCACGACCCATATCAAGAACGGCGGCCAGCTTCTTACGCCAGAACAAGCATTAAGCCGGACGTTTGGGGCTCGAGGCAATGAAGTGCTCCAGAAGGCCAAAGAAATCTCCATCAGCCTTGCGGAATCGATTGAGAAGAATTACCCCCACCTGCTCGGGGAACTGGGCTTCGACATTGGTATTGACCAAGATGAACAGGTATGGATGTTCGAAGCGAACGCGAAGCCTGGAAGATCGATCTTCAAGCACCCTGCGCTGCGCAAGGAAGGGAAAGCTTCAATCGTTCACATCATTGAACACTGCATGTATCTCAGCAAATTTCGGAGAGGGGAGAGCTAGATGGATGCAAGCACCCAAGAGACTGCAGCAAAACCTGTTATCGCCATTCTAACAGTCGATGATGACCATCTGATGTTCCGGGGGAACAGGGACAATTTCATTGATATCTTACGAACAGGCAAAGAACTCGGGTATCTGGTCTACGTCGTGACAGTTAAGGATTTAAAGCTCAATATGGCGAAAGTCACTGGCTACACGTATTACAACGAATCAAATCAGTGGGTGCAGCAATGGTTACCTGCGCCCCATGTCATCTATAATCGTATTCCTCTTCGGGAAGATGAGATCGAACCTGCTGTACAGAGCAAAATTGCAGAATGTTTGGCGAATCCGAAGATTAAACTGTATAATCCTTACTTTTTCAATAAGTGGCAGCTATTCGAATGGCTCAAGAAGTCCAAATCCACGAAACCGCATATCCCAAATACGCATCGGTTAACAGGCTCGACGGAGCTCGGCAAACAACTTCTGCGACACTCCTATCTCTATCTGAAGCCGGAATCCGGTAAAGCCGGGGTCGGCATCATGATGGTGAAATACCAGCCGAGCAGATCGCTCCCGTTCCGTCTGAAGATACAGGATAAGAAGAATAGCATCACGTACAAATGCTCTACCCTTAACAAGCTCTGGACACGAATTAAGAAAGAGGCAGGACAGAACCAATATATTGTTCAACAAGGGATCGAACTGGCCTCGATTCAACGGAGGCCCTTCGATTTGCGGGTTCTCATCCAGAAGAATCGCCGAGGACAATGGGAAGTATCGGGTATCGGAGCTCGTATGGCAGGCTCCCTTAGCATTACAACCCATGTTCCACGCGGTGGAAGCATCGAAGATCCCGAGAAGCTGCTTATCTCGGCTTTCGGGCAAGTGCCAACCCGAAGAATCCTCTCCCGTGCCCGGAGTACCTCCTTAACGATCGCCAGACAACTTGAACGTGGGTCTGGCTTTCAATTGGGTGAGATGTCCATGGACCTCGGCGTAGATGCTCAAGGTCATGTTTGGTTCTTCGAAGCCAATTCGAAGCCAATGAAATTTGATGAACCGCATATTCGGAAGCGCTCGATTGAACGTATTTTCCAATACAGCACATTCCTCGTGCAACAAGCTTAGAGGAAGACAGGAGGAACCCCTGTGGACATTCGCGTCATTCGCTCTCCGCACGAAGAGAAATGGCCTGTGCTTCGTGCTAGATTTATCCAATTCATTATTAACGCTGGCGATCAACGAATCACCACCGATGCGTTGAAGAAGCTGGAATCATTACCTGTACGCGGATTACAAGAAGAAGGAACACAGCTCTTGATTGCAACCGAGCGAACATCACGTGCGAAGGCACGTCTAATCGGGCTATCTTTTGTCGAAGACTTCGGCAATACGACATGCCTTGTCGTCGTTCATCCCGAATTCCGCGGGAATCACATCGGCACGATGCTGATGGAAGAACAGATTAGTCGGCTCGGAAGTCTTACCTGCCATGTGGCCATAGATAACCTGTCCAGCTTACACATGTGTTTTCAAGCGGGCTTAATCGCACATCATCTCATGGAAGGGCCTACGGGGAAACCTACATTAGCATTTGAATACGACGCAAGAAGGTGAATTAGCCTTGTCTCAACCAGTCCTCGGTATACTCACGCTATATTTGAATGAAAAGAAACATTTGGAGGAACGTCCCATCTACCAGCGCATGATTGCAGCGAGCCACAAACTGGGGATGCAGACTTTTGTCTTTACACCGCAAGATGTCGATTCGAAAAAGAAACAGATTTATGGGATGTTCTATCACCCCAAATCGCGTACTTGGACGAGGAAATGGACACCTTTTCCACATCTTATATTTGACCGCTGCCGCATTCAGAATACGTATCGCTTCAAGGAATTACTGAAATTCCGGGCAAGGTATAACTCCTTATATTTCCTGAATCGTCCGCTTCGAAACAAATGGACCATCTACCAAGTTCTGCGTAACCATCCCTTGATTCAACCTCATTTGCCTTATACTAAATTATATAACTCTGCGAACGATGTACATCTGCTGATGAAGAAGGAAAGGCTCGTCTTTCTCAAGCCGATCAACGGTACAGGCGGGCGCGGAATTCTGCGCATTGAACGCCTGATTGGAAGTCGTCGATATGATATTCAAGGACGAGACCATAGACGTCATATCATCTCCCCTCAGCGTATTCTGCCCTCACAATTAGCCTCAAAGCTCTCTAGCTGGAATGCGAAGAATCGCTATATCCTGCAGCAAGGGATCGCCATCAAGCTGCCAAATGGCCGCGTTCACGACTACCGTCTACTCGTCCAGAAGGACGGCAGCGGGGAGTGGACGGTAACTGGCTGTGCCGGTCGGGTAGGTGCCTTACGGAGTGTCACCTCAAATCTGCATGGAGGCGGAGAAGCCGTCCCGATGATGAAGCTCTTGAACGAGTGGATCGAAGACCCCGAGAAGATCAGAACGGTCAAGGAAAAAATGGAGACGCTAGGAATTGAGACGGCAAAATTCCTGGAAGAGAAATACGGCGCGCTCTGTGAGCTCGCACTCGATATAGCGATCGATCGCAGCGGGCACGCTTGGCTGCTCGAAGTCAATCCGAAACCAGCGAGGGAAGTATTCGCCAAAGCCGGTGAGAAGGATACTTACAATCTAGCGATAATAAAGCCGATTGAATACGCCTTCTTCGTCTACAATTCGATGTTCAAGGTCAAAGTCAAACCAAAAGCCCGCGAAAGAATACGGAGAAAAGAGAGCCGGGTTACCTCCTTCGATACACTGCTTAACTTAGAAGATATTACGAATCTATGAGATCAACCTTGACCCTTATTATAGAGCCCTCCATACGATTATGGAGGGCTTCTCATTATCGTTTCATTACGAACTTCGATAACAGAAAAAAACCCTTAGATCACTGGATCTAAGGGTTCTCCGTATAGTTATCTGTGCTCAGCGAACTGAGATAAATACAATATTGGATTAACGTCTTGAGAGACTTACGATGTATACGCGGTTCGTCGAATTTCATCGGCTTCGAATTGGCCTCGAAAAACCACAGCTTCCCGTTGCTATCCACGCCGATGTCCATCGACATCTCACCCAGTTCATATCCCGACGATTTCTCAATTTGTTCCGCAATGATGAGTGCTAATGTTCCCGCGTTCTCTTTGATATCTTGCGCCCTTGTCGCGCCGAATACCGCCTTAAGCACTTTGTTTGCGCTCTGAATTGATCCTCCCCTTGGGACATGGGTCGTAATGCTTCGCTTACCTGCAACACGTGCGCCAATCCCTGTCAACTGCCACGTATTCGTCTGATTCTTCTGTACGAGAATCCGAAGATCGAATGGATCACCATGCGATTTCGTTAAATCAATCGCTTGCTGCACGATATATTCTTTGGCCCCCATTTTCTGCCTCAGATGCAGCCACATCTCGGGAATCGTCCAGAAATTATGAACGTGCCGCTTCTTCCCCTTGGTATAAATAAGCCTGTATTTCGGACCGCCTTCATTCTTCAGTCTTTGCCCCTGCATGATGCCTTTGCCGGCTTTCCCATGAATCGGCTTCAAATAGACAGCTGCATGCTGCTCCAAATAGGTCTCCAGGATGGAGGAGGACGTGAGCTTCTCTGTCTTCGGCAGCGATGTCCTCGTAGATTTGGCGCGAGACAACCATTCATAGAGGGTCCATTTATTGAAGAAAAACGGGTTGAATAACCTCACTTTGCGATCTTGCAAAAAATTGTGAATGGTCTGCTGTATTTCCGGCCTCGCCTCATATTTACGGAAGGGAATCCGGTTATAGATCACATGGGGTGCAGGAAAGGACTTCGTCATCCACATGCCAGATTGCTTACTGTAATAGAGACCCACAATTTTTTTCTGCGATGACCGGATATCCTCAGCGGTCGTGACATACACCGTTGCTCCGAGCTTTTTGCCGACCCGAATGATATCGCCGAAATTGCTGAATCTTCCGCGCATACTTCGATGTTGATCCTTGGCTGTTAAGATAGCTATGACAGGACGTCTGCGCGCCTGAGCCTGAACTGTTGTCATCACCCTACCCTCCCAGGTCAAAACTTGCTAAGGTATTTGCAATAGTCAATCAAATTGTCGAGCGAGGCACGCTCCCCGGATTTCGCGGTAGGATGTTTGAAGATGGAGCGGCCTGGCTTCGCATTCGCTTCGAACATCCAGACCTTACCGGACCGATCGATCCCTAGATCAAAGCCAATTTCCCCTAGTAAATATGGATAATTACGCTCAATAGCTCGCGCTAGATCAACCGCGGTTGACCTTACTTTTCGCAGCATCTGTGGAGCCTCTCCTCCGAATGCTTGTCGAAATACTTGCTCTGTCGCCAACAGCTTCCCGCCGCTAGCTACATGTGTCGTAATGCTGCCTTTCCCCGCTTTTTTGGCGCCAATCGCAGCGACGACCCATTGATTCTCTCCGTCCTTGGTCATATGGAATCGAAAATCAACCGGACACGAATCTACCTGGATGAGATCAATCCCTTGCTGAGCAATATACTGATGGAATCGGCTTCGCTGATGCTTCATCAGCATGTTCAACATGCGATCCGCACTTGTATAGTGCACGACTCTATTCTGACCATGAGACCGATAACGAACCGTATAACGATGTTCTCGATGGCGTATCAGCTTATAGATGCCGACCCCGAGACTCCCTCCCGACGGCTTCAGGTAGACAGTACCGTACTTGTTCAACATTTCCTTCATCGTAATCGCCGACGGGCTCAAATGCGATTCTGGAATATGCTTCGCGAGCGGATCGTCAACAAGCAGCTTATAGACATCCGACTTATCAAAAAAGCTCCAGTTAAATAACGGAATGGATCGGCGCAGGAAACGCTCTTTGAAGCTGCCCATCGATGTCACCCGCTCGGCCTGTCGACTCTGCATTCGGTTATATACGACATCCGGCAGCGGAAGCTTCCTGCGAATCCACCCTCCTGTTTTTTGAGGAAAATAACCCGTAACGGTCTCCTCTTCCCAGTTCACATCCTTTGGACTAAAGGCAAAACTATAAGATTTACCCTCGCCTGCGCTGATCTGCTGCTTGAAAAAACCTGACATTCCTCCGAAGGAAATCCCTCCGTGCTTCGTACGTCCTGCCAGGATCCCAATGAGTGGACCAATTTGAATCTCGTTGTCACCTCGTTTGGTGACGAGACATTTCCCCGCATGGGGAAGCTTCAGTTCATTAGACAGCGCTGAGGATAGACGCAGGGAATGACCTTGTCTGTGAGTCAGAACCAAATCAGAAGTTATTAATTTACTACCAAACTTGAGACTGATTTGGCGAGGTTTCCCAATCCCGAGCGTCTTGAGTAGTAGAGAAGAAATACGAATACCATGCCCGGGAGCGATCTGTATCGAACAATTTGCAGAACTCATCGACAGCCTCCCACACTTCTACGAATGTATCAACAGTCTATGGGATTTGACCCTGAAAGGTCACTCATCCGTTGGAAAAAAGTAATCCTACTGCTGAACCGCTGATTCCTTCGTCTAAAAATTAAAAAAGGGCTGTTCCTTTGGTCATACTTCATGACCTATGGAACAGCCCCTTATCGTAAAAGCTGCTACTTTGATATTTGATCAAACTCCAGATAATAGCGATAACGCTCCCCAATGTAGTAACATTCCGTATACTCCGAGAAATGCTTCTGTTCATTGAACGTGCTGCGCACGCGTTTGAGAATCGGTTGGTTCGGTTCGATATTCAGGATTTGCTGCAAGCTTTCACTTGGATTCACAGCTTCAAGGTACTCCTGCACTTTCTTAACCTTAATCCCAAGACCAAGCAGCATCTGATATAACGATCCGTAATAATCCTCTGGCTTCAGCGAGAGCTCAATCGGAACGTGGATGTACGTCTTGAAAAATACGATGGCTGTATCCCCTACGCCTCTGACACGCTGGATTTCATAGATAAGCTCACCCTCTTGGACACCAAGCTGCTCCGCGATAAATGCACTCGCTGGAGTACGCATCACTTCTGCCTTTAAGGTCCCCGCTTCCTTGCCCAGCTCTTTCATCTGATGCGTAAAACTCCGAAAATGGGTTTCATAGACATCCGAATCCTGCCGTTGCCCTGGAACGCCAAGTACATACGTCCCTTTAGCTCTTCGCCGAATGAGATACTCTTCCCATACCAGCTCGTTCAGCGCGTCCCTTACTGTCGTTCTGCTTACATCGTACAGCTTGCACAAATCAAGCTCATTTGGGATCTTATCTCCCTCGTTCCACGTCCCATTCAGAATCTTCGCTTTGAGATCCTGTTTGATCTGAATATATAGAGGCAATGCCTCCTTACTCTGGTCTAGCTCAAAGGCCATTGATATTCCCCCTAAACCCTATCTATATATCGATTCCGTTACACTCTTACAAATGCTTTTAGCGTCGCGATCGTCTTGCCAACCGACGGCCCATGCGGACGAATCGTGTACGTTTTGACCGAAGATGGAATGAAAAACGTCTCTGCATAGTGGACAATGAACGGTTCGAATGCTTGGGAAGGACTCTCGACGATAGCTTCTTCCCCTTCCACCAAGTTTAGCACATTCACGCTCTCATGGGTGTCATGCAATACCGTCTTGGAGAACCAATGTCTTCTCGTCTCGATAAATTGCCGATCATGAAGTCCCGTTCTCTCTTCGATCCATCCATCACCTTCTGCAATCTTCTCGAACCGATTGATCAAATTTGTATCGACCCACTTCGTATCCCGCTCCCACTGAATAACCTTCTCACCATGATCGATATGAACCGGGCGAGGTCGTCCATCCAAGCCGAGTCGGTCCCAATCCCACAACTTGAACGTAAAAATATACGGGGTTGCGCTGATCTCGAGTACCATCGTATTTTCCCCTGAGCAGTGAATCGTACCCGCAGGAATCAGGTAGTGATCATGCTTCTTCGCAACGTATGTGTTAATGTACTTGTCATCAGGAAAAGAGGACTCTCCTCGTTCGGCTTTTCGCAGATCTTCCATCATTTCTTCTGAATTGATGCCTTCTTTGACGCCCAGATACACGAGCGCTTGATCTTTCGCATCCAGAATATAATAACTCTCATCCTGCGTGTAGTGCATGCCAAAGTTCTCTTGAATGTACTCCGTTAACGGATGCACCTGAAGACTTAGATTCTGGCCGCCCATCGTATCGAGGAAATCGAACCGAATTGGGAATTCTGTTCCGAAGCGAGCATGTACCTTATCGCCTAGAATTTCGGCCGGATGTCTGAACACCAAGTTAATCGAAGGCACTTCAATTCGAACGTCGCCATACGTGAGATACAAGCTGTTCTCCTCCGGTACCCCGTCGAAACTCCAAGCAAAATTGATCTGATCTCGATCAAGGTCACAGACTTCTTTCATCCATTGACCGCCCCATACGCCGGCATCAAAATACGGTACAACGCGGAACGGACGACGACTAGCTTCCGCAAGACCTGCCAAAAAGGCTTCCCCGGTAACCATTTTGGGTTGATTCAACACATTCGTGTCTACGAGATAATCGATTTGTTGGTATAACCGTTTTTTATGTCGATCGGCAATACGCCACTCGACGAAATAACCTCGTTTATATTTGCGCAATATATCCTCGTTATGATTATCAACCTTCCAGTTCCCCATCTCCTTGGAGCGGTATCGCTGTTGAATCTCCCAACGTGCGAGGTCCAAATATACGAGCAGATCCGGCTGGTAGACGAGCGAAGCGCCCACACCATAGATCACGATTAATCCTTGGTTAACACCATTTATTTTGTTTTTGGCTTCATCTATTTTGGCTTGATCATAAAATTCATGCAGCTGGTGGCATGACATGACACCGAATACGCGATCATCCGTTAGATTACGCTCGATCATCGCTGTAATCTCATCACCGGAATAGGCTAAGTCATCAGAATGAATCACAAAATCCGCGTTCAGCGGCTTGATCATTTGCTCTAGAATCTCTTCATATCGAACACCGGGATAACAATCAATGACCATTACTGTTCGCTTACCCAGCTTATTCAATGTGGTATTTAGTTCAGCAACAATTGAATCATAGCCTTTCCATGCGCTTGAATCTTTCCCCGTAACCCGAACCTCTGGAAACTTATCATAATTAGACATCTGTTCTTCCTCCATATCCGAATCATATGTTTTGTTTGTATATTTGTTATAATGTTATAACATTATAACTTAATATGATCATAGCCTAACACAGGCGCACCATATAAGCAATACAACAACGAAAAAGATGATATCCGCGATCTTGCGAGCAGATATCATCCTCTTTGTTTAATGCCGTCCTTCATATAAAGGAAACTGGGACGTAATCTCACGTACACTTCCCATGACGGCCTGACTGACAAAATTCTCCGATGCAATCAGTTCTATCGTATCCCGCTGTCGCCCAAGCTCTTGTCTAATCGCATTAGCGACTGCTTTGTCTTGCTGTTCTAAATGAATCATGAGAATCTTCCTTTCTATCTCCATAAATTCGCTTTTTGAATTATTGTTATCGTTGCAAGGCTATTATCATCATGCTAGTATCAAGTATTGGAATGACCCTAATACTCATAAATCAACAATTTGAACAATCCATATTTTAAAACATACATGGGGGTGCAACGAATGCTAAAAGTTAACCGTGACGACGACCGCCCAATCTGGCAACAATTGCTGGACCAAGCAATTCATAATATTTCAACCGGAAAATGGCCTCCGGGCGAATTGCTGCTGCCGTCTCGCGAACTCGCTCCATTGGTTGGTGTCTCTCGCTCCACCATACAGATTGTATATGAAGAATTATTCAGCCGTGGTTACACCGTTACGTCTCGGCGCGGCGGCACAAGGGTGAGCGATTGGACCTGCATGACTAATTTTACGAAGGATGATAACCCCCAAGGCCCTGTCACCCCCGAGTTACCTTTATTAAACGATGCAGTCGGCCATCTGCATAGCTGGTTTAGAGGCAAGGAATACCGAAACGTGGAAATCGATTTTAGTCCACACGAACCTTATTTGGATGCACATTTCCAAAAAAATTGGAGGCAATCGTTTCTGCAAGCTTCTGCAGAAACAGATCTGGCCAGTTGGGCTTACGGTAACGCCTACGGTTTCGTACCGCTGCGGGAACAGATTCAGCGTTATTTGTCTCTTGAGCGAGGCATTCACGTGCATATCGATCAAATTATATTAACTTCAGGCGCACAGCATAGCATAGATTTGATCGCCCAAGCCCTTTTAACTGAAGGAGATACGGTGTCTGTTGAAGATCCCGGTTTTCCCGCGGCCTGGATGGCGATGAAGTATCGGCGGATGAATGTTGTTCCCGTCCCTGTCGATGAATACGGACTCCAAGTAGAGCATCTTCATCCACAATCCAAACTAGCCTTTGTTACGCCTTCGCACCAGTGCGCAGTTGGCGTGATCATGTCGGAACCCCGTAGACAGCAACTACTACACATGGCCGCTCAACAGCAATTCTGGATTGTTGAGGACGACTATGATAGCGAGTTTCGATATCGCGGCGATCCGCTCCCAACTTTGTTCAGCCAGCAACCTCAGAATACGTTGTATATGATGAGTTTTTCCAAAATGGTTGCTCCTGGTATTCGTATATCGGCCATCATTGGCCCAACAGAGGCCATTCGTCAGCTTGCTCAAGTCCATGAGTTAACTTATCGCCATCTTCCAATTATGGAGCAATTAACGCTTGCTCATTTTATCGAACACGGTCATTTCATGCGCCATATGAGAAGAGTCAGAAATGTATATCGCCGCAGGCACGAAGCCATGACGAAGGCCATCCTTTCGACCGGTCTAGGTGAACGCTTCACACTCAGCGGTGTAGAGACGGGATTGCATATGCTTCTTGAAGCGGAAGACTCGTTTGACGAAGAAGCTGTGACAATCCAAGCGCTTGAACAAGGAATCCGTGTCTATCCACTCAGTATGTATTGTTTGGAAAGCAATCGAAAAGGATGGGTACTGGGCTTTGCGAAAGTAGATGAGGTAGCAATTATAGAAGGCATTTATCGTCTTGCGGAGATGCTTTTATAACACAAGCATCCCCGCCTCTCCCCTAATCATCCTGCTGGGCATGTTCATTCCAGTAATACCCGTCCGGCAAATAACGTTGGCCAAATACGCTTGTCCCCACTCTTATGAGGGTAGCACCTTCTTCGATCGCCACCTTGAAATCCCCGGACATGCCCATCGAAAGAATATCCATTTCTACACGCGGAAATTTCGCCTCCATCATTTGCATTTGAATTTGTTTTAATAATCGGAAGCATTGCCGGGTCTCTTCGTTCGTAGCACTCAGTTTCCCAATCGTCATCAATCCTTTGATGTTCAACGTATCAAACTGCGACAATTGTTCTACCAATGCCAGTGCCGATTCTGGCGAAGCACCGAATTTACTTTCCTCGTAGGACGTATTGATTTGCACCAAAATATCCATGGTCCTGTTCTCTTTGACGAGCTGATAATGCAACGCCTGCCCCAATTTCAGACGATCTACCGAATGAATGAGCGTAACATATTTGACAACGTCCTTCACTTTATTCGTTTGCAGATGGCCGATAAAATGCCATTCCACTTGGTTGTGCTGCTGCATAAGCGTAAATTTGTCCCGAAGCTCTTGTGCTTTGTTCTCTCCAAATAGTACCTCGCCCGCTTGAATGGCAATTTGTAATTTCTCAAGCGGAACGGTTTTTGTCGCCAACAACAATTTCACATCTTCTATCTTGCGCCCTGAAGCTTCGCAGGCTAATTTCATCTGCTGCTTTACGGTTTCGAGATTTTCTTCGACGAGATGCCCCATGTTCTCCCCTCCTTTCCTTTAAATTAATTTTTCAGATTTGTACATTTTTTGTTCTTCGATTGGATTTTCCTTTGCTGTGATATGGTAGGGATCAATACGGTACACTTGAACTGGCCCACCGAATACAGCTGATCTGTATTTGTCTACGTGCTGCTTGGATAACGGACGGTTGTAATAGCTGGGAACATACTTATTAATCATTTCTTGCAGCACATGTGTAGCTTCGTCCAGATCGTCGACAGGCTCTGCCTTGCCGAAAATCATTACACTCATATACGCAGTGTCCGTCTTGGCTGGTACCGGATCGGTAATGGTTCCATACTCTTCGCACACCGTGAGACAGACCTCCGGGTTCGCACTCATGACCTGATTGCGTCTCCCACCCGTAGCTCCATGGAAATAAAGCTTTCCGTTTGTCCACACAAAATTAAGCGGAACAACGTATGGCAGTTGACCATCAACCATACCAAGATGTCCAATTCTTGCTTTACGGAGGAAAGCTTCTATTCTGTCTTGGTCCAATACTTCTCTTATTTTGTAACGAACCTCATTCATTCTTAACCACTCCTATACTGTTAACGTGTTTCGCTAGTATATCAATCATTGGAGTGAGTTTATATATCCAAACATATGCTGTTTGTGCAATCCATAACTTTCAGGAATGAGTTTGTGATCTTGTACTTCCCTCATGCGCGACTTCGCTGTAAAATGGGGTAACTGTAATGGAAAATGCGCTGTTGGCGGCGTTTAAAACACGATTTTCCTGACAGCATTAGGGAGGTACTCTATGAACATTTTAATTTTAGGAGCAACGGGGCGAGTGGGAGGCCATTTCGTCTCTCATGCTCTTCATAACAACCACCATGTTAAAGCGCTAGTTCGCATGCCAGAGAAGCTTCAAGTTAAGAACGAAAATTTAACTATTATTCAAGGTGACGTATTAAATAAGTACGATCTCCTTAACGCCATTTCAGGAACTGACGTGGTCATCAGTGCACTGAATACAGATGGTACAAATACGTTATCAGAAAGTATGCCGCTCATTATGGAAGCAATGGAACACGAGGGAATAAAACGAATAATTACTGTAGGAACTGCTGGTATCCTGCAAAGCCGTACCTCACCTCATTTACTGCGTTATCAGTCGAGCGAGTCTAAACGCAACTCCACTCGTGCAGCCCAAGAACATCATAAAATGTATGATCTCCTCAAACGATCGACATACGATTGGACAATTGTCTGTCCTACGTATTTACCTGATGGAGAACGTGTGGGGAAATACCGCGTTGAACGTGATTTTTTGCCAGAAGGTGGCGTCCAAATTTCTGTGCCGGATACAGCCGAATTTACATATCAGCAAATAAATAGTAATGATTATATAAAATCACGTGTGGGTATTGCTTACTAATATAATATATTTTCGTAGGAATGGCGTCTGCCGAAGGGCGCAAGACATGAACGAATGCCTTAAAAATAAAAACGAAAAGAGTTCATCAGGATATCCTGATGAACTCTTCGTTACAATGCCGGTGAAGGGACTCGAACCCCCACGGTTTCCCTCACGATTTTGAGTCGCGCGCGTCTGCCAATTCCGCCACACCGGCTTATGAAGTTATGGAGCGGACGACGGGAATCGAACCCGCGACCCTCGCCTTGGCAAGGCGATGCTCTACCGCTGAGCCACGTCCGCATGTTGTTAAAAATGGTGACCCGTAGGGGATTCGAACCCCTGTTACCTCCGTGAAAGGGAGGTGTCTTAACCCCTTGACCAACGGGCCTTCATATCAATTCCGTATTTACCGGACAGTTATTTACTTTATCATAAGTTATACGACTTGACTAGAGGTATTTTTTTACAAATATTTTATCTTAAAATACCCGTTTCGTATTCCAATCTGCTTTAATAATCTCAACTGCTTCCCGGAAACGCAGGGAATGGATGATCTCGCGCTCCCGAAGAAATTTCAAGCTATCCTGCAGATCGACATCATCCGTTAGATCAATAAGCCATTGATAGGTCGCACGTGCTTTCTCTTCCGCTGCGATGTCCTCGTATAGGTCTGCAAGTGGATCGCCTTTTGCCTGGATATAGGCCGTTGTGAACGGTACGCCTGACGAGTTGCTGTAGAATACAGCACGGTCATGCTGTGCATACATCTCTGAAAGCCCAGCCTCCTTCATCATCTCTACCGTCGCATCTTTGGTCAGCTTGTAGACCATCGTGGCGATCATTTCTAAGTGAGCAAATTCTTCTGTACCGATATCAGTAAGTAGACCAATCACCTTGTCAGGGATCGAATAACGTTGATTTAAGTATCGTAAGGCCGCTGCGAGCTCGCCGTCTGCACCTCCGTATTGTTCCAGCAGCAGCTTCGCCATACGGGGATCGCATTTGCTCACTTTCACCGGGTATTGCAACTTCTTCTCGTACAACCACATATCGTTGTTAGCCTCCCTTCAAATGGTGAATCCGCGTTATACCTGCCAAGGCCATGGGGTCTCGATCCATTGCCATGGGAATCTGGAATAACTATGCCCATACTGCAAGAGCGGTCCGTAATTCAGCTCATATTGATAAGCAAGCTTTTGACGTTGTTCAACCCCCTGGTTGAACTGTTGGATGGATTTCATGTCATTCGGATGCGTGTTCAGGAACAACGCCAACTCGAGCAGCACAAAATCAACCGCCTGCAGCTCATGCAGCAGCTTGTAATACTCATCATCGATCGGCTTGGTATTCGTGTTCGCATTTGCGTTCATTTTATCACTCATGACGTCGATTCTCCTCCTTCTGACCCTCTCGTCGGTTCATAGGGACTGAATAATGCCGGCCATAGTGTTCCATATCTCAAAGCTTCCTGCGGTGTGAACTGCGGTAGATCGAGCGGTTGAAATTGAATATACTGATTCGGAGGCACGACATATGTCTTCACCCGAATGGGTGGACACGGATTGTTAGGACCAATAAAGGGGTACCAGACGCGGACCTGATCGTTCATATCAAACCCTCCTTCATCTTCGACTTACTCTCCTAACATATGTCGTTCGCCTAGGGATGTGAACCAGAAATTAACCCCACAAAGTGACGTTTTAGTTGCAACGTGATTCTAAATATATACAAAAAAACCGCCCAAGCTTTTACTTAGGCGGTTTCGCTCATACTTCTAATACGTATCCGAATCACATTATTCAAATTTAATCTTGATCTGGAACAATCCTGCCTTGCGCATCGCTGAATAGACAATAACGACCAGTGGTCCCAGAAATAACCCAATCGCTCCCACTAGCTGCATCCCGACATAGAGACTGATCAGGGCCGATAAGGAACCGATCCCCACCGCATCCCCAAGAATTTTCGGTTCAATAATACGACGCAATACCGTAATCACGAGGAACAAGACGATGAGCCCGATCCCTGTGAAAATATTCCCCGTTAGCAGACAATATACTGCCCACGGAACGAGCGCCGAACCAACCCCAAGGATCGGGAGAATATCGACAATTGTCACGAGGAGTGCAATCGCAAGCGGATATTTAATACCAAGAATTAATAAACCGATCAGCGTCGTGATATAAGTAAACATACTAAAAATAATTTGTGCACGAATAAATCCAAACACCGAATTCTTAAGACTATTCAGCACCTCATTCACTTGGTCGCGAGAGCGTTCTTCGAATAACGTCAGCATGGTTCTACGCATGGTGTCCATATTGAAGCAGAACAGATATACCGCGACGATAAAGAATAGGAAGAAGAAGAATAAGCCAGGAATGCCTGAAGCAAATGACAAGAGAATCTGCGATAACTTATTCACTAAACCGCTAATGGAATCCGTTAAATTCGATAACATCCCGATGACACGGTTCGCGATATCCGGTGACATGGTATCCAGGAATCCCTGCCCCTGTTCGATCAATTTGAGAATATAGGCCTGAACCCCTTCGAAATATGCTGGTGCATTCGAAAGGAAGTTCATCGTCTGCTCTAATACTTGAAGCCCGAGGAGATAAATCGTCACCAAAAAGATGAGCATGAACAACGTACAGGTGATAGAAGATGCCACGATCCGCTTCATTTTTAAATTACGCATCAACAGGCCATTGATCGGTTCCAATAGCATGGCGCAAATAAAGGCGAGCAAGAACGGCGCTCCTACCGTGAACAATCCATACAGAAAAGCAAGGCCCAGCAAGATTAATATCAATTGTTTGATCTGCATCGTTCCTCGTCTATCTCCTTTCTCACGTGACTGGATCTTGTCCTCCCTTTTGCCGATAAATGTGTATTCGAACAATCCGCAATCGTTCGACTTCCACCACTTCGAACCAGACATCGTCGATCAGAATCTTCTTGCCTTCCGCAACATTTCCTTCTAGCTGCTTGAACAACCATCCGCCGATGGAATCGACCTCGTCATCCTCAATCGTAACGCCGAGCATCGCATTCACATCTTCAAGCAGCATCCGGCCATCCACCGAGATAATGCCATCCGTCGTCTCGACATTTGGCCGCTCATCCTCATCGAACTCATCGCGAATCTCGCCGACGATCTCTTCAAGAATCTCTTCTGTCGTCAGCATGCCAGCAGTTCCGCCGTATTCGTCTACAACAAGCGCAATCTGCGCGCGATTTTTCTGCATGAGACGAAGGACATGACTTACTTCCATCGATTCTGGGACGTTCAGAATCGGCCTTACCAGCGCTTGCATCGCTTCTACGGATTGCGGAGGCGTAATGAAGAGATCAGAGATATGAATGAAACCAATAATCTGATCTTTATCTTCTACGGCCACCGGATACCGCGTATGCTTTGTCTCAAAGACGATCTCCATATTCTCCTCAATCGAATGGGTCGTATAGAGGCATTCCATATCTATGCGCGGAAGCATCACTTCACGAGCCAATCGGTCAGAGAAATCGAAGATATTGTCCATAAGCGTCATTTCATCTTTATCAATAAACCCGCTCTGTGCGCTCTGGCTCACAAGGATGCGAATTTCTTCTTCCGTATGCGCGAGTTCATACTCGGCAGCGGGCTGCAGCCCAAATAGCTTCAAAAAGCCATTCGCTGCCGCATTCAAGAGCCATATGGCAGGCATGAACACCTTATAGAACAATAACAGCGGTCCAGACAACCATAATGATGCAGCTTCTGCTTTCTGAATGGCCAGTGTCTTCGGTGCGAGCTCGCCAAGTACGATATGTAGGAAGGTGATGACAGAAAATGCAGCGACGAAACTAATCGTCTGCGTAATTGTCGGATCAGCCACGCCAAGCTTCGCAAGCAGCGGTTCTACGATCAAATGGGAAATGGCAGGCTCACCCACCCAACCGAGCGCGAGAGAGGCAAGTGTAATTCCAAGCTGTGTCGCAGAAAGATAGGTATCTAGGCGATGGTTCACTTTCAGGGCAAAATGAGCTCGACGGTTGCCTTCATTCGCTAACTGCGTCAAACGAGTCTGTCTCACTTTGACAAGTGCGAATTCTGCCGCAACAAAAAATCCATTCAATAAGACGAGTACCAATACAAGCAGGATATGAAGGAAAATGGCGCCAGGCTCAAAATGGGTCATACTCTAACTCCTCTTCACGTTAGCGAATCTAGATGATTGCTTTTCTTGACTTGAAATCTACATTCTTATAATACATATCTGCGACCAATAAATTCGGACCACAGCATTTTGCAGCACTACAATGACAATTAATGCGTTGATTCAGTGGATGTTCATGCAACCAGCGGTTGAAGATATCATCCAGCTTCTCTTTCTCCATATTACCAAATGGAGGGATATCTGCAAAATCCGTCACAAACACGTCGCCTGTAAAAGCATTCAAGTTCACACGGTTACGTCCATCCGGATCGTTCCGAAGCGTAACATTCGGTTCCGTTCTAAGACGACGCAGCAGCGTCTGATCTTCTTCGTTATCATTACATGCGTAGAACGGTAGTGTCCCGAACAGCATCCACATGTTCTGATCGCGTGTATCGAGCAGGCGATGAATTGCAGTGCGCATTTCAGCTTGCGACAAAACAGGGAGATCCGCTGCAAATGCGGAAGGGTACATCGGATGCACTTCATGACGGAGACAGCCCATCTCACGAATCAGCTCATGAATCTCAGTAATTTTGTGATGGGTACGATAATTAATCATCGACTCTGCGGAGATGAACATCCCTTCACGGCTAAGTCGACGCGTATTCTCAATCATCCGGTCATACAACTTCGTTGCCGCCTCGAGGCTTACGGAATGCCCCGCGTGCTTGAAGCCCACTTCATGGAAGTCTTCCGGGCTCACATAGTTAAAAGAAATGTGCATCACGTCCAGATAGGGTGCGAGCACTGCATAGCGATCATAGTCTAACGTTAAATTCGAGTTGATCTGTGATCGAACCCCGCGATCACGTGCATATTTCAAGAGCGGCACCATGTAATCCTGCACCGTCTTCTTATGGAAGGTCGGCTCGCCGCCTGTAATACTTATCGTCTCCAAATGTTCAACTTCATCCAATGCTTTGAGCAGCTTAGTAAGCGGAATTTTGTCCGGTTCAATGACCGTTAACGAATCGCCTACTGCACAGTGTTCACAACGCATATTGCATAAATTCGTTATCGTAAATTCAACACTCGTCAATACATGTTTGCCGTATTGCTCAAGTGAGCGAATGGGATCCCAAGGGTCATATGCCGGTGATAATACTGGCAGTGTACTTGCTCTTTCTGATGATAAAATGCTTCTTGATTGCATGTCTAAATCCCCCTACACTTCGTATTGATCTAAAAAAACCTGGTCCAATGTCCAGGTTTTATACTCCGCCCGTTAAAACAGCAACGATCATTAAATTGAGTTTCACGGACAAATCAACGTCATAAATCGAGCTAAGCTCCTGTCCATCTTCATCATACAGAATCCGGATGATCGGTCGCTGCGGTGATGTTGAATTTAAATCAACGACGACGCCGATCTCACCTGTATTCAATTTGACCGTGACGCCAATCGGATAGATGGCGATCCGATCCCGGAACAGTTCGAGCATCCCCTGCTCATAGAGCGTACCTGATCCTGTGTAGAGAATTTCTAATGCTTGATGCGGCATCATCGCAGACCGATATATCCGATGACTTGTCATCGCA
Organism: Paenibacillus terrigena DSM 21567; assembly: GCF_000374845.1. Classification (GTDB taxonomy): domain Bacteria; phylum Bacillota; class Bacilli; order Paenibacillales; family Paenibacillaceae; genus Paenibacillus_K; species Paenibacillus_K terrigena. The sequence continues at coordinate 431,963 of NZ_KB895414.1, forward strand.
TCATAGGAATCGACAATGCCGATCATTTTGGAATACTCATGAATCTCTACGCCTTTAATGCCACGCGGGTATCCTGTCCCGTCAATTCGCTCATGATGTTGAAATGCACAATGGGCTGCGAGCAACGGAATATTCGCTTCATCTTTCAGAATGCGATACCCTAATTCAGTATGCTGTTGAATAATGCGATATTCCTCATTCGTTAACTTATCCGGTTTCAAGAGCACTTCCATCGGGATTTGTGTTTTCCCAATATCGTGCAGCAGCGCTCCGAGCGCAATTGTATTTAGCTCTTCCGAATTGTAGCCTTTCGACAGAGCCATCATTACCGTATAAATGCACACGTTCAAAGAATGACGATATAAGTAAAAGTCCGTTGAATTGATATCCGATAGCATGATCATGGCATCCTCATGACTGCTCAGATCATCGATCAGATTCGTAATGACTTTGCGAAAATTTTTCCCGAGACTCGGGTATGCCGATTGCTTCTCCGAAAAAGGTTGATTCATTAATTCACGAAAGTTCTTACGAATTTCATACATCGATTCCCGCTTGGTCTCTTCTGAGATTAATTCAGGAATGAGAATATCGTCTGTTCTTGCGTCTTCTATGTACAAGTATCGGAGCCCGAGTTGCTCTAGCCGCAGGATCATCGACGGAGTCAACTCGATATGCTCAGATAAGAGAACGAGTCCATCTTCGTTATATATCTTCTTCCCAAGCTTCATGCCTGGCTGACAAAAATGAATAGGCATTAGTCGCAAATTAAAAACCTCTGATCTGTTTAAAGATTCATATCAACGATTATGAAAAATGATTAACCATCCTATTATGACATATTTACAGCATCAGTTCTACAATTTAGATCATATTGCCTAGATGATTTTTCGCTTATTAACGCAGAATAAAGAACCAGAACAAGAATGCAACGATGAGACGATAATAAGCAAAGTGACGCAGTTGAATCTTCTGAATATATTTCAAGAAAACGACGACGACGATATAAGCAACAACGAAAGAGACAATAAACCCGACGAGGAAGAACATCCAGTCACCGTTAAGAATCGCCTCATAATTCTTTAGCAGCTCATATCCTGAGGCCGCACACATAATCGGAATCGCCATTAAGAAGGAGAAATCGGCTGCTGCTTTGTAGCTGAGACCGCTTAACATCCCTCCGGCCATCGTCGAACCGGAACGGCTAAATCCAGGCCATACCACGGACAAGATCTGATAGATACCGATGAGGAACGCTTGCTTGTACGTCATGTCATCCATGTCTTTCGCCGTAATTTTCACACGACTGCGCGAGAAGAACTCTGCGAATAAGAGGAACAACGCACCAACAACCAGTGCCCATAAGACTGTAGTCGAAGAATCGAACTTACTCTTGATATAGTCTTTCAAGAAAAAAGCGGTAATTAACGCGGGGGCAATCCCGAGAAAGACGTGCATTAAGTTTAATTGTGATTTACGTACACGCCCTCCAGCCGTCGAAGTGGATGGCATTGCAGCTGCTTTTTTCAATCCGAATAGTCGATAAAGACGCTCGCGGTAGACAATTGCAATGGCAAGGATCGCAGCAAGCTGAATAATGACCTCGAACGAACTTAGAATATCACGCGGCACATTGGGATGAATAAGTTTGTCTGTTAGAATCATGTGACCTGTGGATGAGACAGGAATAAATTCTGTCAGACCCTCGACAATCCCGAGAATAATCGCTACTAAAATGGAATCCATAATGGTTCGTACTCCTCTTTTCTTATTATATTATTATTCCATATTCAAGCATTAACGCCTCCGGCGTCCTTTCGAGGACGGTCTGCGTTAACGCGAGAAATATATATAAAGATGTGTGTGACTTATCTTTCCTTCTATTCCAACAAATGCCAGTGCTCGGTTGGACAAGTAGAGAGCAACGATTCCTGACTTAATGCCCAAGCCAGCAGATCCCGGATGAACTCCGGAAGATAATATCGTCTATCGATCCCTTCCTTCAGCGCCATGTATCCGACGCCAAAAGTGAACATATCAAGTGTTGCTACTTGATAGACTTCATCCTTCTGAAGTCGGCCCCCCGTTCCGGTAACAATAACTTCCTGAATCCGTTCATACGGCGGCTGGTCTACATCGTAATAAATCTCTAGACCATCCACAGCGATAGTCCCTAGTACTCGTCCTCGAAATCCGAACCCGCGAATAGCCCGCTGCTGAAATTCTGGGAGAAGCGACTCCTCTAGGGATTGCAGTAATTGCGCCCCCGTAAGATTCAGGACACAAGGATTAATCGGCGATGGACATATGCGGTGCAGCATTTCAAGGGAGATATCCCCAGCTTCAAGCGCAGCCAGCAATTGCCCGGTATTCGTGAGGCCAATCTCTGCACCTGTCCATGTCTTAAGCGCTGCAGCCAGCAAGTTCGCGAGTGGTGATTCCTTTTCCTCCGAGATCGTCAGCCTATGGTCCAACCTCGCTACGACCTTGCTCAGATTCTGCCTTGCTATCGCACCGTATTGATCAATGATGGATAGAATCCCAGGGTCTGGCGGAACCTCCTCTAGTGAAACCGCTACGGCACGCGTGACATCATAACGTCTTGAATCCGAATCGAACTCTAGTTCAATACGTCCCAGATGAGAACCAAATTTCCCGGCGGCACAGATATAGGTATCTCCGATTTTCTCAGCTTCCTCGAACAGGTGATGCGTGTGTCCGCCTAGAATCAGATCGATTCCAGGGATACGTTCGGCTATCGCTCGATCATGCTTAATCCCAAGATGCGACATGACGATGAGCACATCGACTTGCTGACGCAGTTCGGCCGTTAACTCCGCGATGACATCGTAGGGCTGCAGCACATGCCAGCCGAGCAGCTCATAAAACTCTGTAAACGCGGCTGTGACGCCGATTAGACCAATGCGCAAATCGCCTTTATGCAGAATTTCATACGGGACCATCCATGCCGGGATTTCTCCACTTGCCATTTCCCGAATATTGCTGCCAATAATCCGAAAGGTTGCTTGATCCGTATATACCTGCTCCATCTGCTCGGGGGTATAAGTTAATCCCTCATTATTGCCTAGCACAATCGCTTCATAACCGATGTGGTTCAAAATATGAACATTGACAGCCCCGGTACTCCCCTCGGTCTCCACACGCATTCGATCCATATGATCACCGATGTCTAGAATAAGCATTGCATCAGAGGGTCGCTTTTCACGCTCCAGATCAATGACCGTTGCGATTTTAGCCGCTTGCTCCAGATGACTATGAATATCATTAGAATGGAACAGCACAAAGCTACGTCTTTCTTTATCCATAAACTCTCCTTAAGCCCGTCTATTATTATGTACTCTGTCCCTAGTATCGATCAGCTTAGCCACCAGCGTCGTATTAATCTCTTTATCGAAAGGGGTAAATCTTCCAATCATTTTACATTTACGCCCAAGTCATAGCATACCATTATCCAGCGCATTATGATACGGGTGATATTCCTAAAAAGCCCATGATGTACCCACTCCATTTGGACGCTACGCCGCGAGCACTCCCCTGCATTGAACACAACGAGATTGGCAGCGCAAGTCGGCCTTCTACCTGATAACTCAAGCAATCCTCCCTATTGGAAAAATAAAAATATGGGAAGACAGTTCTGTATAAGGAGAACTTCGAGTAGGTCCAGGGAACCCAGCCGAATAACAATTCTATCAAAAACGAAAAATAACCCACTACCAAAGCCTTAGTACTAAAGTCGTGTTTTCATCGACAAAAAGGCTCATTTATTGTCATTTTTTTCATTTGTGATATGATGAACTTAATGTTTTTTTCTAGTAAAACCATACCTCATAATGTGAAAAAGGTGGGCACCCCCATGCGAGTGCATGTCATGGATTTAGGCATCGGAGATCGACTAAAGAACGATACGTTTAATTCCTACGGACTCCATGTTCTGTCGCGCGGAACTGTTCTAAGTTCCCAAGAAATCTCTAAATTAATCTTACATCAAGTTGAATATGTAGATGTTGAACCGAGTGAACCTATTGAACCAGCGACAAACTTATTAAATACGCTTACTGTAGATTCCTTGCAGTCGATCAAACCCCTCTTTGACCATTCGATATTAGGAACTAGCACCCTATTCGAAGAAGCGCTCGAGAATGGGTACATTAATGACGAGATTGTCCAAGATACGTTCATTCCACTAACGAACGAAATTAAGGATCAACGCGATGTCGTGAATTTGCTGCTCATGCTGAATGGCAAGAATGACTATACCCTGCAGCACTCCATTCAAGTCGGTCTCCTATCCTATTTTATTGCCACTTGGATGGGATATGCCGAAGAAGAAGCCCAGCTGATCGGTAAGGCTGGTTATCTGCACGATATCGGCAAGTGTCGTATTGATGATACTATCTTATATAAACCGGGTCGATTAAACGATTACGAATTCCGAATGATGACACAACATACGATCCATGGTTATGAGATTATTCGGAATTCCATCTATCCTTACTCCATTGCCATCGTAGCACTACAGCATCATGAACGAATGGATGGAAGCGGTTATCCTTACCACTTGCTAGGATCTAATATTCATCCTTATTCGAAAATTGTCGGTATTGCGGATGTCTATTGTGCGATGATTACAGATCGAATTTATCAGCAGAAGCGAGATCTCATGTCCGTCTTGAAGGAACTTCATGAGATGAGCTTCGCGAAGCTGGACCCTACGATTACGCATATCTTCATCTCGCATATGATTCCGAACTTCATCGGCAAGAACGTCTTACTAAATTCCGGAGAGACCGGCAAGATCGTCATGACGAACAACTCCGATTATTTCCGACCGCTCATTCATTTAAATGATCGCTTCGTTGATTTATCGATGGATCATTCCTTAGAGATTACCGAAATTTATATGTGAGAAAACCTCTATCGAGGCCATTTCAAAGATGAGCGACCGCGTTTAGAGGTAGGTTTTATCGCCAAATAGAATTTGGATGTTTCGTTTGCAGCGAAACTAAATTCTATTGTGGTGATACTACCCGGCAAAGTAATGTTAAATATCGCTGTACTTTGTGGGGGCCCCGAAAACCTATAAATCTTAATAAATAAGCCGTCCTTCAAATGAAGGACGGCTTTTATTTTGTGATATTAACCGATGGAACCTTCCATTTCGAACTTGATCAGACGGTTCATCTCTACCGCATATTCCATTGGCAATTCTTTCGTGAATGGCTCGATAAAGCCCATAACGATCATTTGTGTCGCTTCCGACTCGCTTAGACCACGGCTCATCAAGTAGAACAATTGGTCTTCCGATACTTTGGATACCGTTGCCTCATGCTCCAGCGTGATGTTATCGTTCATAATTTCATTGTATGGAATTGTATCTGAAGTCGACTCGTTATCCAAGATCAGCGTATCGCACTTGATGTTCGCTTTGGAGCCTTCCGAATTACGACCGAAGGATGCAAGACCGCGGTAAGTTACTTTACCACCATGCTTACTGATCGATTTCGATACGATTGTTGAAGTTGTATCCGGTGCAAGGTGAATCATTTTCGCCCCTGCATCCTGATGTTGGCCTTTACCAGCAACCGCGATCGATAGAACACTACCTTTCGCGCCACGGCCTTTCAAGATCACTGCAGGATACTTCATCGTTAACTTGGAACCAATGTTACCATCAACCCATTCCATTGTCGCATTTTCTTCTGCAACCGCACGTTTCGTAACGAGGTTGTAGATGTTCGGCGCCCAGTTCTGGATCGTTGTGTAACGTACGCGTGCATTCTTGCGACATACGATCTCAACGACCGCACTATGAAGTGAGTTCGTGCTATAGATTGGAGCTGTACAGCCTTCAACATAGTGCACGAAGCTGTCTTCATCCGCAATGATCAACGTACGTTCGAATTGTCCCATATTTTCGGAGTTAATCCGGAAATATGCTTGCAATGGAATCTCACATTTTACGCCTTTCGGAACGTAGATGAAGCTTCCGCCGGACCATACTGCGCTGTTCAATGCTGCAAACTTATTATCTGCTGCCGGAATAACTGTAGCAAAGTATTCTCTGAAGATCTCTGGATGCTCACGAAGCGCTGTATCTGTATCCGTGAAGATAACACCTTGATCTTCAAGATCCTTCTGCATGCTGTGGTAGACAACCTCAGATTCGTATTGTGCAGATACCCCTGCAAGGAACTTCTGCTCTGCTTCCGGAATACCAAGCTTATCGAAGGTTTCTTTAATTTCCGTAGGAACCTCTTCCCACGTCTTACCTTGCTTCTCCGAAGGACGAACATAATACTGGATATCATTGAAATCCAGATCATCCAGATCTCCGCCCCATTTTGGCATAGCCATCTTCTCGAACTGTTTCAACGATTTAAGACGGAAGTCTAACATCCATTCCGGCTCATTTTTAATTTTCGAAATTTCACGAACGATTTCCTCTGTTAAGCCTTTACCAGTTTGGAAAACCGCTTTATGCTCATCGCGAAAGCCGTATTTATACTCTTCCATTTCAGGCATTTTTTTTGCCATGCGAGATACACCACCCTTTTCCTTATTATTGTTCTATGCTTGATGATCGTGTTCAATCCCTTTACGCAAGGCATTCCACGCTAAAGTTGCACATTTGATACGTGCTGGAAACTTGTTAACTCCAGACAACGCTTCGATATCTTCAAGTTCCTCGAACTCGACCGCTTCACCTTTCATTAGGCCAGAGAATCGATCTGCCAGTTCCAAGGCTTCTTCGATCGTCTTCCCTTTGACAGCTTCCGTCATCATCGACGCGGAGGATAAGCTAATCGAGCAACCCTCTCCAGAGAATTTAGCTGCCTTGACGACATCGCCATCCATCTGCAGCTGCAGCGAAATTTTGTCGCCACAAGTCGGATTGTTCAAGTTAATCGTTACCGCGCCTTCGTCGAACGTTCCACGATTACGCGGGTTTTTATAATGGTCCATAATGACTCGGCGGTATAAATCATCCAATTGCATAACCAAAATACTCCTTCGTCTGGATTAGACCCTTCACTAAGCGGTCTACGTCTTCCTCTGTATTATACAGATAAAGACTCGCGCGTGCTGTAGAACTTGCTTCCAGCCACCTCATAAGCGGCTGACAGCAGTGGTGGCCTGCACGAATCGCGATTCCTTGCGCGTCGAGCACCGTCGCAACATCATGTGGATGAACGTCGCCTAGATTGAAGGTCACAAGGCCCGCACGCTTCTGCGGCCCATAGATCGTAATGCCTTCAATTTCAGATAATCGCTCCATCGCGTACGCCGTGAGCTGATGCTCATGGCGTTCAATCTCATCCATTCCGATTTCCTCGAGGAAATCGATGGCTGCTCCTAGGCCGACTGCTCCAGCAATGATCGGCGTTCCGCCTTCGAAGCGGTAAGGAATCTCTTTCCACGTGGACTCATAAAGTCCAACTTCATCAATCATTTCGCCGCCGAATTCGATCGGTTCCATGTTGTTCAGAAGAGACTTCTTCCCATATAATACGCCGATTCCCGTCGGACCACACATCTTATGTCCTGAAAAAGCGTAGAAATCGCAATCCAAATCTTGCACATCGACCTTCATATGCGGTGTACTCTGCGCACCATCCACAACCATGACTGCACCATGGCGGTGTGCAATTTCAGCCACTTGTTTCACCGGGTTCACAACGCCGAGCACATTGGATACGTAAGTCATCGAGACGACCTTCGTCCGATCCGTAATGATCTGCTCGACATCGGAGAGAAGAATCGTACCATCAGGTTGCAAGGGAATATATTTGAGCGTTGCTCCTGTTGCTTTGGCTGCTTGCTGCCAAGGAATCAGGTTACTGTGATGTTCCATCGGGGTAATCACAATCTCGTCACCTTCTTGGCAATTGAGCCTAGCGTATGAGCTCGCTACTAGGTTCAGTGCAGTGGTCGTTCCACGCGTAAATATGATCTCTTCCGTGCGCTTCGCGTTAATGAATCGAGCCACTTTTTCACGCGCGCCTTCGTAAGCGTCTGTGGCACGAGATCCTAGCGTATGAACGCCGCGATGCACATTGGCATTATCATGCTCATAGTATTGCTTCACCGCTTCAATGACCGAGATGGGCTTCTGTGATGAAGCCGCACTATCGAGGTAGACGAGTGGATGTCCGTTAACTTCCTGGTCTAAGATCGGGAAGAGCTTACGAATTTGCGCACTGTTCATTGTCCTAACTTCCTTTCCGTCAAGCTGCGAAGCTGATCTTGAACATTCTCAAGAGGAATCTCAGAAATAACTGGAGCCAAGAATCCATGAATAATCAAGCGTTCAGCATCTTGCTTCGAAATTCCGCGAGACATTAAGTAATAGACTTGCTCTGGATTTACTTGCCCAACAGATGCCGCGTGGCCCGCTGTTACATCGTCTTCATCAATGAGAAGAATCGGGTTCGCGTCCCCGCGTGCTTTCGGGCTGAGCATGAGAACTTTCTCTGTCTGCTCTCCGTTTGCTTTCGTAGCACCCTTTTCAATCTTCGTAATACCGTTGATGATCGCACTTGCTTGATCGCGCATGACAGCACGTGTGAACATTTGGCTGTCAGAGCTTTTACCGAAATGAACAGCTTTTGTTGTTATGCTAAGCTTTTGATCGTTCGTCCCTGTACAGATCACTTTCATATCGGAAGATGAGCCATTTCCTTTTAGAACGGACATCGTCTCCGATACCGCGTTACCATTGTGCATTTCACCGATAATCCACTCAATGCGTCCGTCGTTCTCTACCACGGCACGGCGGTATGTCACGTTCGTTGCATTCAAGTGGTGAACGGAAGCAAAACGTACGTTAGCTCCAGCATTAACAAATACTTCAACAACGCCATTGTGAACGACTTGATCTACGCCAATAGCGTCTGTCGACAAGTAATTATCAACATAGGTTACGCGGCTGTTCGAATCTGCGATAAGTAGAACATGCGGTGCAAATGTTGCATTCGCATCATCTGCCATCAATACGGCTTGCAATGGCAAATCCACTTCAACATTCTTCGGCACATAGACGAATACGCCGCCGTTCCAAATTGCTGTATGCAATGCTGCAAGACGATTCTCATCCTTCTTCACAGCTTGGAATAGATATTTCTGTACCAAATCGGCATGTTTCTCAATCGCTGTCTGCAAATCGGTGAAAATAACACCTTTCGCCGCGAGCTCAGCAGATAATTGCTGAAACACAACGCTCGAGTTACGCTGTACTAGAACGCTGCTGTTCTCTTCTAATTTCACAAGAGATTGCAAGGATTCTGGCAATTCATTCACCGACTGAATCGCTGGGGATTTCGTATATGTTCCGTAGGTATCTAAATTCCAACGGCTAATTTTTTGTTTCTCTACGATGGGTAATTCCAATTGACCTGCAAGCTCCAAAGCTTCCAAACGTAACGCCGACAACCAAGCTGGCTCATTGTTGTTCTGCGACAACGCCGCTAACGTCTCACGGTCAATAGGAAGGATTGTTTGTGTTGTCATCTTCTTTACTCCTCCTCTATTCGCTCTTCGATTAAGCTTCTTGACCTACCGTTTCATCAACAATGCCGAGCTCTTCTTTAACCCAGTCATAACCTTCGTTCTCGAGACGCTCTGCAAGCTCAGGACCGCCGGATTTCACGATACGTCCTTGCATCATAACGTGTACGAAGTCTGGTTTGATGTAGTTAAGTAGACGTTGGTAGTGCGTAATAATCAAGAATCCACGATCTTCACTGCGCATCGTGTTCACGCCGTTTGCTACGATTTTGAGTGCATCGATGTCAAGACCGGAGTCGATCTCATCAAGGATCACAATGCTCGGATCAAGCAGCAACATTTGGAGGATTTCGTTACGTTTCTTCTCGCCGCCGGAGAAGCCTTCGTTCAAGTAACGGTGTGCGAATTCAGGGTTCATCTCAAGCTCTTTCATTTTGCCTTCCATTTGGCGAATGAACTTGATCAAGGAGATCTCGTTACCTTCTTCACGGCGAGCATTGATTGCACTGCGCAAGAAGTCGGAGTTCGTTACACCTGCGATTTCACTTGGGTACTGCATCGCTAAGAATAGACCTGCACGAGCGCGCTCATCTACAGCCATTTCAAGCACGTCTTCACCGTTAAGTTCTACGCTGCCATCAGTTACTTCATATTTAGGATGCCCCATCAATGCGGAAGCTAATGTACTTTTACCTGTACCGTTCGGACCCATGATCGCATGAATCTCGCCGCCTTTAATCTCTAAGCTAAGACCTTTCAGAATCTCTTTTCCTTCGATCTCAGCCTTCAAACCGTCAATTTTAAAATGTGTTGCCATGTTTTTGGTACTCCCTTCGAGCATCTATGTTTATTTTTTGAACATCAAAACAAATATTACTTTATAATCATTCTAAAGTGATTCTCACTGATTATCAACAGTAATTTTACTTTATTTTCATCTTGAAAGCAATGAAACCGACTTTGGGGCGCGCAACCTGTCCGTCCATGTAAGATTACGGCTCAGTTCACGCTTCTAGCGCTCTCCGAATCGACTCAACCTGCCCTTGAAACTTTTCATCCGATAATACGGGGACGAGATGACTTCGCTCAATGGATGTCACCTGGGTCGGCAGATTTACCCATGACTTACAACCTAGATATTCTTCTACAATCTCAATTGAAAGTCCCGGATCCAGCTTATAGACACGCAGGAGCAGGACATGCAGCGGAAGCTTCTTCTTCCATTTCAGCCGTTCTTCTGCAAAGTGATCCGTCCAGATATGGAAATCTCGAAGCCGATTCAGCGTCTCTTGATCATGAATCTCGATATCTTCGATGACCTCCGCATACAAACGAAGCGTTACCGTTGTATCATCCTTCGACCATCCAGCTAGCGTTACATCGATATCGGATTGATTCGCTTCCTTCAGCAGCTCTCTGCGCTGATGTTCATAGGTAGGATATACATAAAAGGACGGGCTCTTCAGTTCAAAATGCCGTGTCTCTTCAACAATTCCTCCTTTGCGCATTAGCAAGATTTGCTTCCCTGACGCAAGAGCTTCTATGGCGACGGCCCACTCTTTTAATGCGACGGGTTGTGCGTTATTCTGCATGTAAGTAACCGCCTTTCTCACCAACAATATCACTATTATACCTTGATTTCGACAAGAGTTCATCTCTCGCCAGCAAATCTCCTGAAAATTCGCCGTGATTTTTATCACATCGTCACAATTTAACTATTTTAACATTGGTTCTTATCCAGTATACTTAGGGACAACTATACCATTCCAATGGGAGAATATTGAATTATGGAGGTGGGGCAGAGGTGTCCGCATATCATCCTTTAACCCTCGAAGAAGCGACTCAAATCGCGAGAGAAATTCCAGATTTATTCCATGAACAAGCCGATCTGTCAGCACGTGAAATCGGAGACGGCAACCTGAATCTTGTCTTTCATATTTCGGATGCATCATCGAATAAGAGCATCATTCTCAAGCAAGCACTCCCTTATGCCAAAGTCGTCGGGGAATCGTGGCCCCTCACCTTGGACCGTGCAAGAATTGAGAGCGAAGCACTCCTCCTAGAGCATCAGCTATGTCCGGACCTTGTACCTACCGTGTACCGCTATGATGCAGAGCTCGCCATGACGATCATGGAAGATTTAAGCGATCACACGATTATGCGCAAAGGCTTAATTGAGGGTAATCGTTACCCGCTGTTCGCAGGTCATATTGCGGAGTTTCTCGCAAGAACGCTCTTCTTCACTTCCGACCTTGGCAAGAACCAACAGGCGAAGAAAGAAGCCGTCAAGCAGTTCATTAATCCCGAGCTATGCAAAATTACAGAGGATCTCATCTTCGCTGATCCTTATTTCGATAGCGAGACCAATAACTTCAACCCTGCCATCCGTGATGCGGTAGAAGCGCTCTGGGCCGATCAGCCGCTCAAGCTGGAAGTTGCTCAATTAAGGGAGAAATTCCTTACTTCGGCACAAGCCCTCTTGCACGGTGACCTCCATACAGGCAGCATCTTCATAACGGAACAATCGACCAAAGTGATCGATCCTGAATTCGCTTATTACGGTCCGATGGGATTCGATATTGCCGCCGTTATCTCGAACCTTGCCATGAATTACATCGGTCAAGCCTATTGGAGCAAGACGAGTGAGGCTCGCGAATCCTATCGTGATTATCTCACCGAGACGCTTCGCGAGATCTGGTCCGCATTCGACACGAACTTCCGTGCCCTTTGGAATGAACATACTGTAGACCCACTGGCGAATACGCCAGGCTATCAAGACCTCTACATGCAGCGGTTATTGCAAGATGCGATTGGATTCGCGGGCTGCAAGATGATTCGCCGCACGATTGGACTGGCCCATGTCGCAGATATCGATACCATAACAGATACGGCTGTGAAAGAACGTGCAGAACGCCTTGCACTTGCAATCGGTCGTACGCTTATTATGGAACACCGTCAGGCGAAGACCTTTGATACATTTATTGACACTCTAGAACAAGCGATAGAAGGAGTTCATGCATCATGACAACCGCACCTCTGCAATCCGTCCGCTGGGCGGATACACATCTAGACTTATTGGATCAACGACTGCTTCCCGAGCAAATCGTAATGCTTCCCCTTACAACGGTGGAGCAAGTATGGGAATCAATCCGCCACCTGGCGGTTCGTGGCGCACCTGCCATTGGAATTGCAGCAGCGTACGGCGTTGCCATGGGTGGCCGTGCACTTCAGATGGAAGAACCTGCTGCATGGCTGCAAGAAGTTCTTAAGGCTGCAGAATACCTCGCGACTTCGCGTCCGACGGCAGTCAATCTGTTCTGGGCGCTAGACCGCATGAAACGTTGTGCTGAAGGTGTCGCAACGGATGGTTCGACACTTGCAGGACGGAATGCTGCGCTGCTCGAAGAGGCGAATCGCATTCAAGCTGAAGATGAAGAAGTCTGCCGCCTCATCGGTGAGCATGCATTAACGTTGTTCGAGGATGGCATGGGCGTGCTTACGCATTGTAACGCCGGCGGTCTTGCTACAGCGAAGTACGGTACGGCACTCGCTCCATTCTATCTTGCCAAAGAGCAAGGCATGCATCTGAAAGTATTCGCAGACGAGACACGCCCTGTCTTGCAAGGCGCACGTTTAACGGCCTTCGAACTCCAACAAGCCGGCGTCGATGTCACATTGATCTGTGACAACATGGCTGGTTATGTGATGTCCAAGGGCTGGATCCAGGCTGTAATCGTCGGTACCGACCGCGTAGCAGCGAACGGGGATGTCGCGAACAAGATTGGTACGTACAGCGTTGCTGTTCTTGCCAAGGCGCATAACATTCCTTTCTATGTTGCGAGTCCATTGTCTACGATTGATTTGAATACAGCCAGCGGCGCGGATATTCCAATTGAAGAACGCCCGGATTCGGAGATTACCGAGGGATTTGGGAAGCGTACTGCACCTCAGGATATCAAGGTGTTCAATCCTGCCTTTGACGTGACGCCACATGAATATGTAAGTGCGATTATCACGGAAAAAGGAATTATTAAACCGCCTTTCCATGTGAACTTGCCGAAGTTATTTAACTAAATAAATCAAAGGTACAGAAGGCATTCATGTCATCATGAAACCTCTGTACCTTTTTGCGGTTCATAATCAATTGACTATACCATCATCAGAATAGCATCTTTCCCTGTCATGCCGGGATGAATACCAAGCGCATCTGCTTCATGAGTCACCGACTCTAGCGGGGCTTCTAATAATTCAGTCAAGGTCTTAACACCAACGGCTCTACCAGCAATAATGTTCCGGTCCTTCAATCTGTCATTGAGTAGTCCAACATCTAACGCGCCGCACATAATGTAGCCGCGTTCGGTTGTCACAGCAAGCAGCGTCGTCTTCGGCAATTTGACTTCAACTCCGATGACTGTCACGCTACCTATTTGAATCGGCTCAACCCGAACCATCATTTATCGCCTCCTTCATATCGCGACTTGTATAATATATGCGATTCAGCAATTTTAGTTCTACATCTCATTTCAGAAACGTGGTACAATAGCACTACTCTTTATCAACGAAGTTGGAGGCGGCATATAGGCATTATGGATAACAATTCACGATCAGACACATCACAGCCAATAGGATACTTGAACCAAGTTGATTTGGCCCAAGCATTATCGCCTAAAAATCCAACGGATGTACAGCTATCTATCGCAGACATTATTCTAGCAGCCATACACCAATCGAAATTGATTCGTTTCATTGTGAACAAAGGACGCGGCGTTCAGCAGAGTATTCCTGGACGCATCTTAGATTTTGACCCAAGCCGGTCCTTGATCCATGTCTATCATGTGGATGAGAAACAGGTCTACATTCTAAACCTCACAGAAATTGATGAATTTATCGTCTAAAGCAGACAGCGAAAAGGGAGCCCCTCAGGAGCTCCCTTTATCTATCATGACACGACATTCTCGGTCAGCATCTCTTCAATTCTACCGACAGGTACAGGCGGACTATAGTAGTAGCCTTGGATTTCGTCGCAGCAGTGCGCCTTCAAAAAGTCAACTTGTTCCTCAGACTCGACACCTTCGGCGATGACTTGCAAATTCAGATGATGCGCCATCGCGATAATCGACGCCACGATGGCCGCTGCGCTTCGGTCTTCCATAATATCCCGAACGAAAGAACGGTCTATTTTGAGCCGATTGATCGAGAAATCTTTCAAATAGCTGAATGAACTATATCCGGTACCAAAATCATCGATACTAATCCCTACGCCCAGCTCACGCAGCTCCTTCAGACAATTGGATGCATGATCCACGTCCATCGTCATGCTCTCTGTAATCTCGAGATCCAAATACTTCGCCTCGAGTCCCGTCTTTTCTAGCACTTGGCCAACCTTCTCATTCAAATTCTGAAGTAAAAATTGACGCATCGATAAGTTAACAGAGATCGGTATCGACGGCAATCCCGCTTGCTGCCAAGCTTTATTCTGTCTGCACGCTTCTTCTAACACCCATTCGCCCATCGGGACGATCAAGCCATTCTCTTCAGCCAGAGGAATGAACTGGTCCGGTGGGATCAGCCCTTTCTCAGGATGCTTCCAGCGAATCAGCGCCTCCGCGCCAACAATTTGTCCGGTCTCCATATGTACTTGCGGCTGGTAATAGAGCAGGAACTCTCCATTTCGCATCGCTTTGCGCAGTTCATGCTGTAAGGTCAGACGCTCTAGGGACTTGGTCGACATCTCTGAAGAGTACATCTGATAATGATTCTTCCCTTTATTCTTCACGGTGGAGAGCGCAATATCCGCTTGTTTGATCAGCTGTCTCGCATCGCCTTGATGTCCCCTGCTCATGGATAAGCCTATGCTCGCCGTCAAATGGATGGGTTGATCTTTCAAAATAAACGGATCATCGAGCACTTGAACAATCTGCATACCCTTCTGAAACGCTTCTTCCTCCGTACTGATATTCACAAAATAAAAAATAAACTCATCCCCGTCCATTCTCGCAACGAAATCATATTCCGTTACGATCCGGGTAAGCCGTTCTGCAATCTGAAGCAGCAGCATATCCCCGAAATCTTGACCGAAGGAGTCATTCACGAGCTTGAATCGATCCAGATCCATATAGGCGACGGCGACCCCCACATCCGCGGAACGTGTCGCATCCAATAGATCTGTAAGCCGTTCCAAGAACAATCGCCGATTCGGAAGGCCCGTCATATCGTCATAATAGGACATATAGCGAATACGATCATTCACACGTCGCCGATCACTTACGTCTTGGCTGATCAGCATTATACGTTCAAGCCGGTCTTCCATCATGATCGGATAGATCACCATTTGCAGATCGATTCGGATTCCTCTCTTATCATCGAAATAGGTCGACTTCTGGGTTGCCTTCCCTTGCAAAATATTGGCATGAATCTGCTCATCACTTAACAACAACCGATAATCCATGCCGATTAATTCATGTTCTTCATATCCGGTCAACTCACAGGTATGATGATTGGCATTTGCGATCTTCCCGTTCAGCTCTAATTCAATCACAGAGATCGGGTAATATTCCATTATCGCCCTCAGCAGCTGGTCATTAGAAGATTGCTTCTTCGCCTCCATTGCCACGATCCTCTCTTTATCTATGAGTTACGTAAAGCCGCTACTGCTAGCAACAACCATCCGAGCAGGAATGCAACGCCGCCGAGCGGTGTAATAATACCTAGAACCTTAATGCCTGTAACACTGAGTAAATACAGGCTTCCGGAGAATAGAATAATACCTGTGAATAGAAGTCGTCCTGACCATAACAATTGACGCGACATCTTCAAGTGCCCTGAGAGAAGTGCAATGACGAGAATACCTAACGCATGAATCATATGGTAATGAACGCCTGTCTCATATGTATTGAGCTGCGACTCCGTCAATATGGATTTCAAGCCATGGGCACCGAATGCACCCAGAGCTACGGCAACAAGTAAATTTAGACTGCCGATCACAACGTACTTACGTAACATGGACGAATCTCCTTTTCTGCTTTCCATATTTTAAACTTAGCTTAACCTCCTCTATCATAATAAAAAACGTCGTAATTTTCCATATCCTCCACGAAAACGACAATGATTGTATCCTTCCGCTGATCCACGCTCGCTGAATGCGGTCACATATCGTTCACTCTTCTGAATATATTAGAATAACAGGCGATCAAGCACGCGAATGATTTTTTTGGGGAGGGGTTCCTGTATGGATAGAATGGATCAAGTGATGTCCATCGTGTCGCGAGAAGACTGGTCTTTGCATCGAAAAGGGTTCCAAGATCAATCTCGCCATCAGCAAAAAGTCCGTGACGCGATTAAACAGAATTTACCCGATCTCGTCACCGAAGAGAACATTATCATGTCAGACGGCAAGCAAATCATTAAAGTCCCCATCCGCAGTCTGGATGAGTTTCGTTTTATTTATAATTACAATAAGAAGAAGCATGTCGGCCAAGGGGATGGAGACAGTCAAGTCGGTGATGTCCTCGGTACCGATCCGAAGAGCGGACCTGGCAAAGGGGACAAAGCAGGTGATCAGCCAGGCCAAGATCTTGTCGAGGCCGAAGTGAGTATCGAAGAGTTGGAGACGATGTTATTCGAAGAACTCGAACTTCCCAATCTGCAACAGAAAGACAAAGATCAGTTGGAGACAACCGAAATTCGATTCAATGATATCCGCAAGACCGGAATCATGTCCAACATTGATAAGAAACGCACCATTCTTGAGAATTTGCGCCGCAACGCCACAGCAGGCGATCCCGGTATTCATGGCATTTCTCCAGAAGACCTTCGTTATAAGACCTGGGAAGAGATCGTAACGCCCCATTCCAATGCCGTGATCATCGCCATGATGGATACCTCCGGTTCCTTGGGTATCTCATAATGAACCAATAGGATACTCCCCCCTCTCCTATTGATAGCGATTGCATAACATCACAGAGACAGTTCGTTATTCAGGTCAGATGACTTCTACATAGTAGACTCGTCACTTCACTTGGCTTATGGTATTCGATTCCATTGGCTCGTGCACTTCACAACCGTCACACAGACTATACAGAATCGTTACTTTGTACGCATCAATCTCATCAATCACTTCATTACACTGTTTGCAGAGAACAACACCAAACTTTAAGCTGTCGCCATGCGTTGGCATTCACTTTCACTCCTTCATGTAATGGGTTAAAATCAGACTTCATTAGAAGCATATGCGAAGGCGATGTCGTACCATTCCATATATTACCATAAAGTGAAACTTTGGCTCCAAAGCTGATCCAAGCGCTCTGCTGGGGCCCCCGAACACGTATTACGCAATACGAACAAAAAAGCCTGCACCGCGAACCTCAGGTTCTGCAAGTACAGGCTATATTCTCGATTCAATTGAGTCTGCTATACGCAGCTTTTCATCGCGACATTGGAGGCATGGTAGACTGGCAGCAGCAAATATTCTTCTGCAATTTCCTCTTGGTCAATGACCATCCCCGGTTTCTTCATATAACCGATCCCTCTTCCAAAAAGAATGGACTTTGTCCCCGCTGAACTACTTACAATCACGGTATTATGGGATAAAATTTGAGTAATTTTACGATCCGACATCGTCATCCCTCCAAAAAGTGATAGTCATTTTCACTCTCCATTTGAACGCGTTAGTATTGTTGCAGCACTTGGAATCGCCCAAGCCTTGGATTCGTCCCCCTCTTTATCATAAGATAGCAGCAATATTTCTAAGTTATTTCGACAGCCTAACTTAAATTCCTTCGCAATCGAGGCGATTAATTCATTTTTTCCCATACGGAAATTAGATGGAAGTCATATCCAGCCGATTTCATTCCTCCATGCTTCAAGCTTCCTCGCATAGGACATTGTGTTCGCCGGGCTCGTCGAAGGAAGCTTATGCAGCGTCATATGCTCCAGATCGAGATGCGGCGCCACCTGTCGCATGAACACCTCATAAGCTTTCGTTCCATTGAACAGTAGATGGGTAATGTGAGGATACGATGCGAATAACGAAACGAAGTCATTCGGAACGGCCTCTTGAATATTCGAATCCAGACTCCCTTCCCGGACACACTCTCCTAATACATCCCACAAGCCGATCCCTTTCGAACTTGCGAATGCAATGCGTTGATCATAATCTATCTCAAGCGGTAGTTGGTACAAGTCATAGAGGATCCTCCAGAAATGATTCCTCGGATGCGCATAGTATTGATGCTGCTCTAGCGAGACAACGCCTGGCATAGAACCTAGAATCAAAATATTGGATTGGTCATTGACCATGGGTGAAAAAGAATGGACGCGCATAAGTTCTCCTTTGTGTATACTGTAAGTAACATTATAACGAAAACACTCTGAAGGAAAAACCTGACTGATATCAGAACATTGTCTTATCATATCAAAGCCCGTTCGAATCCGAACGGGCTTCTTACATATTCATTATGATGAAATCCGTCCATCCTTTGGACTTGTCCCTAGCACGGCTCCAATTCCACATAATCCATCACTCCACATTCACACGATTGCCGACATTATTTTTGCAAAAATCACGAATATCGGATGACGTCATCAATCGTGACATAAGTTCATCCCCTTTTACTCCAAGACAGGTTTCCGATGATCCTATAACAACGTAATGAATCTCACACGGAAAAAAGGAATCACAATGATAACATTGAGCCCGCGCCGTCTCACTCGCAATCGGAAAGATCTTCTGCCTGCAGATAAGATCCGCCCCCTATGAATGGTGCCATCAAACAAACTGACAAGTACACGATCTCCAACATGATTCTTAACAAAGCGACGAACTCGACGGACATGATCCCATATACTCCATTTCACCTCAGCCATGGACCGAACACTTCCTTTCTGATCGATATACTACTAAAATATGAATCTCTGAATCATTCGGATTGTTCTTATGTCCTAATAGATTCACACAATTCTATTGTTAACATTTCCCTACTCTAATTCTGGATTCGTAGTATATAATGAGATCATTGTTCTTACATATTTTCATTTCAGGAGGTTGTTCTTCATGTCTAACATTCGGGTCTTCTCAGACAGCACTTGTGACTTGCCGCCTGAGTTACGCGAACAATATCAAATCGGTATTATTCCCTTGTATGTAACCTTTGGTGAGGAGGCTCTTCGTGATGGCGAGGATATAACCCCGCTTCAGCTCTATCAAAAAGTTGATGTCGTTGGAAGTCTTCCCAAGACAGCTTCACCTTCACCGGGTGACTTCATAAAGGCGTTCACCCCTGCCATCGAAGCAGGTCATGACGTGGTCTTCATCGGTATTTCATCCGAGTTATCATCTGCGTGCCAGAATGCAAAAATAGCAGCCGCCGAGTTCCCTGAAGGACGTGTTGTCGTCATCGATTCACGTAATTTATCGACCGGCATCGGCCTGCTCGTGCTTCAAGCCGTCCGTGCTGCCGAAGCAGGACATAACTTACAGGCGATCGAACAAATGATCCTCGAGGCACGCGATCGCATCGAAGTAGAATTCATCATCGATACGCTCGATTATCTGCATAAAGGTGGACGTTGCTCCAGTCTGCAGAACTTCATCGGCAGCTTACTTAAGATCCGCCCTGTCGTAAAGGTCGTCGACGGAAAAATGATCCTCGCTTCCAAGATCCGCGGCAAACGTGAAAAGGCCTTCGATCAGCTGCTGCAAAATGCGCTGAAATACAAAGACCACCTGGATGGTGCTACCATCTCCGTGACCCATTCGTTCGCGGAGGAGGAAGCCGTGAAGATCCGTGAAATTTTATTGCGCGAGACGAAGGTACGCGAAGTGCTGCTCGCTGAGACAGGCTGCGTCATCGCCAGCCACTGTGGTCCGCAGACCGTCGGTATTGTCCTTGCCTGTAACGCTTAAAACACGCCGAAAACGTAAACATTCTATACGAACAAAAAGAATGCCCATCGCCTCTGAATGAACAGATGCAATGGGCGTTCTTGTGTTATAAATCTTACAGCTTAACTCTCACTCGTTCCTTTGCCGAACGTATGCAGGCTTCTATCACACGCATATTGTGAGTGGCATCCTCAGGTGGGAATCGAAGGGACTGCTCCCCCCAGATGGAACGCGCGAAATCATCCACCATCAGCGCATATTGATTGCACGATGCGAACCGCTCTTCACGACGCACCCCATTCGTCACAACGGTAAAACCGTGGGTACCTTCATCCGTCGGTTTGAACGCATGTTCCAATTCGATTCGTCCGTCTGCCCCGACAATCTCTACGAAATTCCGATAGCTCGCGAGCATACCGCAATCGAAGGTTAATGACAAACCATTTCCGAACTCCACCAATCCGGATGCCATCATATCCACATCCCCGAATTCGGACAGAAATTGCGCATGTACTGATACTGCTTCGGGCTCAAGCCCCGTAATCAGCCGCGCTGCACTAATCGGATAACAGCCAACATCATAGATCGAACCGCCGCCAAAGTCCGAGCGGAACCGGACATTCCCCCGATCCATGCGAGCGCCATTGAACGTAAAAGCTCCACGAATCGCTCGAAGCTCACCAATTTCACCGCCTGAGATGATCGCACGAATCCGGTCCCACCGCGGGTGATGGCGGTACATGAAGGCTTCAGCCAGCTTAACGCCCGCCTTGTCGGCTGCTCGAACCATCTCTTCTGCCTCTTCCGGTGTTAAAGCTAATGGCTTTTCACAGAGGACATGCTTCCCTGCTTCCGCAGCACGAATCGCCCATTCGCGGTGCAAATGATTCGGCAGCGGAATGTACACTGCATCGATCTCTGGATCTTCCAGCATGGCTTCATAACTGCTGTAGCTCTTCTCGATGCCGAATTGCTGCGCAACTTCTCGGGCTTTTGCTTCGTCTCGACTAGCAACAGCCGCCAATCGACTCGTCTCCGATTCCACAATCGCAGGCATTACCGCTTTAACCGCTATTTTGGCACACCCGATAATCCCTATTTGAAGCTTATTATGCATTGAACTTCCTCTCCCTCCGCGAAACACATTCATTACTTTCAGTATAAGGGACAGACCTATTCACTGCAAAAATAAACCTGATAAGCAATCATCAACTGTTCAGAATCGATCGTTACCCGCTCCAATAGCTCATGGAACAATACCCGCGCAGCTGTATCACTGCTTAGCTTCAACGCTATAAATGACTCATAATAATCCTGAAGTGCTGTATCCGCAGCCGGACGCTCTTCCAATGTTGAGATCTGACGTTCAATCTCCTTCACTTCCTCGTCCACTTGCTCGAGCTGCCCTTTGAACGATCGCATCTGCTGCTCATACGTATTCGCATCGAACAGTTCTCGCTGATGGAATAAATCCAGTTGATCCTTATGCCGTTTGGCCCGCAAGGTCAACTTGGTGCTCAACGTTCCTCGAAGGCGTTCTAGATCCTGACGACGATCATAGGTGAAGCGGAATTGATCCTGCGCTACCTGTGCCAATTGTCGCCGAATAGCATCCAGTACAGCTACTTCCAGCTGATCCGCTTCCGCATTCGGCTGCGAGCAAGCCTCTCGGCCATACTTGTGTGCCGTCGAACAGACATAATACCGATACGATTTGACGCCGGATGATCGCTTCTGGCAGACCATGCGCTTCCCGCATTGGCCGCAATATAATAGCCCGGTAAGGGGATGATAGGCACGCCGAGGCGCACCCTTTTGCCCTCTGCCCGCTAGTATGCGCTGCGCGGCTTGGAACATCTCCTCATCCACAATCGGTTCATGCGCACGCTCAATAATTTGCCAATCGGATGCGGGAATACGGACTTGCACCTTACGCTTGGACATTTTGCCGGCGTCATCGTATTCTCGCTTCAGCTGATTTCGCCGCGTACCATAGACGACATGTCCGATGTACGCCGGATTTCGTAGCATTTTATTCACATTCTCTCGCGTCCACTTATTCCCGTTCTTCGTGCGGTATCCCCGCTTGTTGAGATCCTCCGCCACGCGGAATGTTCCCAGTCCCTGCTCCACATAGAGTTTAAAAGCTAGCGCAGGAATTTCCTCGTGCTCTGGATCAATCTCAAGCCGCTGCGTAGCGCCCTGAATACGATAACCAATGGGTGGTTCTCCGCTCCATTGCCCGCGGCGTGCTTTTTGTTTTCTGGCGCTGCTAACCCGGGACGATATCTTCTTACTCTCTTGTTCAGATAATACGGATAAAATATCGAAAGTGATGTTATCTTTATTGAGCGAATCATAGTTATCATTGATCGCCACCACGCGCACACCATATTGCTCGAACATGCCGATGATCGCCGGGTTCTCCTGCTTATCCCGACCGACCCGGCTGACCTCTTTGAAGACGAGCAGCTTGAACGCTTGCTCACGGGCTGCTTGAATAGCTAGCTTCATCTCCTGCCGGTCGAATACGCTCGTATAATATCCCGATACAGCTTCATCTCGGTAAATCATAATATCCGAAGTATCATAATGCTCGCCAAGACGATGGATGTATTCTTCACATTGACTTATCTGGTTCTCAATGGAATCCCCTTGCTGATCTGTACTTACCCTCGCGTAGATGGCGCATCGAATTCGAGTTTCTGGCTGCATGCGTCCGCCCTCCTATTCGAGTCTATTGCGACGGGTACCGCTACCCTATTAACCTCAATCTCCACACCGTAATGCTCAAACACATAAGACTTGAACCGTGTTCCAATCCACGCAGCTATTGGCTTGTCGCCGAATTTTTCACTTACGGTATAAGGCAAGGGACTCGCCTCCCCTGATTGTCATACTGAAGTGTATGCGCAGCCGAACTTGTCTCATGCGTCCTGTCCTTTAGGCTTCTACAGCTAAACGAAAAACGCCAAGGGGATCCCCTGGCGTTCGTAAATGCATATCAATAGCCTCTCTCGGCGTATGCCTTCTCCTGCACATCGTTGTATTCCCAGCCGTCCGCATAATTGTAGCTCTTATAGACTGACGGTGTAAGACCTTTTGCCAGCAGCTGATCGATGGCTTCGGCCGTTACCGCCCACATGATATAAGCCGCGGACAACCCTGAAGCAGGGCAAATCCCTGTCCCTAGTCCTTCAACCAGCAGAAGCGCATCCCCAAGCGGCGCACCGTTATCGAGTACAATATCACCGACCTCGAATAACCTCTTATGAGATGAATGCATGGACTTCACTTGAGACGAATAGGTTAAGGACGTTAAGACGATCAATGTGACACCCATTTCTTTCGCCGCCAGTGCAATGTCGACCGCCTCCACGCTTTTACCCGAAACCGAACCCATTATGAGCACATCGCCAGGCATCACATTCGAAGCACGTAGGAAATATTCTCCCAGTCCTTCCATCGACTTTTCCTTGCCATACAAGTCACGCTTCCGCACAGGATTGTCAACTTGAAGTGTTGCCCGAAGCGGCTTCATCAACAGTAATCCTCCAGCCCTTCGAATCAATTCATGATCGACAATATGCCCCGTATCGTAGAGATGAACAGCTTGTCCCACCGCGGATGCTTCCGCAATCGCTGTCGCAGCTTGAACAATCGGTGTCTGCTGCGTCGACCGAATACGCGCCTGCAGCGCTTCAACCGCTTCAAAATATCGATCCATTAACATAAATACCCCTCCCCATTCGGTGAATGCATATGTCATGACTTACCATAAAACTCTATACATCAGCGGAGCATGCCGATCTTCAATAAGCTGTGCTACGGAGGTGGCGAGTCGATCCGAACTTCCTGCATCTTCAGCATAGAACTGGGCGAATAACCCACCCAATGCCGGCTCGAATCTTGGAATGTGGATCTGAACTGAAGGGTGCTTTTCATGGACCTTCTCGCAGAATCGATCGTACATCGTCCTGCAGCCTTTCCATGCGCTGCCTGCGATCATAAGAGAGACCCCTGATTCCTTCTGATCCCTGTCCAACATTTCATTTGTCTGCTCCGCCATCGCTTCACCGGCCTTCACGAATATCCGTTGAGCTACCTCATCGCCTTGAGCAGCTGCCTCTGCACCTAAGATCGCCGCAGAAGCGATCTGCCGCCGTGGATTTGCAGCTTGGTAGACATGATGGATGAGCGCTAGTCGATCTTGCACCTGCCAAGCATCGATAAGCAGCTGCTTCAATCGCGTAACTGGGCCTCGATCTTCGAAATTCCTTAATACGGCTTGAATCACATCTTGGCCGATCTCATATCCACTACCTAGATCGCCGAGCAGATGTCCCCAGCCGCCTAGATGATGCTCTTCTTCAGCAACCCTGAATACACCGGATCCCGTCCCCGATAACGCAACAATGCCTTCATGCTGCACAATCCCCGCAAGCAGCGCCATCTTGCCTTCGCTAAGCCATCGTTCCTCATGAACGTTCATATGCTGCCGAAGGATGGTCATGAACACGTCAGTCGAAGCTGGCATCGCATAATAGACCTTCTGGATGGTGATCCCACTGTATCCTTGCAGACATGAGGCCAGACAGTTCTGAATGGAACCTGCAATATCTATTTGAGAGGCATAATTAATAGCTTGTCCACGCCCAACGCCCAGCACTTCATAACGATCATTGAACAGAACGGCTGTGAGTTTCGTCCCGCCACCATCTGCGCTCAAGTAGTATGGCATGCTTGGCTCCTCCTTTGGATTCATCAGACACGCATGTATACCGTAAAATAGCTTCATCCATACATATGTAGGACAGAACAAAGCTAGTACACATTTAAAAATGGTTCATTATGAGACCCCTAGCTCCATGGGCAGCTTCGAAAAATATTGCGCACGAAGTTTCTTCTTCTGGATGACCCGCTTCCTTCGTCAACAATACGAGAAAGTGGAAATTGTGTTCATCGCGCATCATACAGAGGCGAAGGAGGTCACCGAAGATGAATTCTTCACTCGCGGCGAGAGCGGCGGTACAATCTGCTCCTCCGCCTATATCAAAGCACTTGAAATTATAGATCGTCGCTTTCCGCCTGCGAACTATAACATCTACCCGTTCCACTTCTCTGATGGCGACAATCTTACATCCGATAACGAGCGTTGTGTCAAACTCATCGATGAATTGCTGAAGCGGTGCAATATGTTCGGCTACGGCGAAGTGAACCAATACAATCGGAGCAGTACGCTCATGTCGGCTTACCGGCATATCAATAAACCCCATTTCATGCATTACGTCATTAAGGAGAAGAACGAGGTCTACAAGGCGCTCAAGACATTCTTTCAGAAATCACCGGAAGGGGCGACACGATCATGACGCAGGAAATCCGAGATCTTGAATTTGCCATTGCCGAGATTATGGAGATCGCTGACGGCTTCGGCCTCGATTATTATCCGATGCGTTATGAGATCTGCCCGGCCGACATCATCTATACGTTCGGCGCTTATGGCATGCCTACGCGATTCTCGCATTGGAGCTTTGGAAAAACTTTCAATAAAATGAAGATGCAATACGATTTTGGTCTAAGTAAAATTTATGAACTCGTCATTAATTCGAACCCCTGCTATGCCTTTCTCTTGGATGGGAACTCCCTCATTCAGAACAAACTGATCGTTGCTCACGTTCTCGCACACTGCGACTTTTTCAAGAATAACGTCCGTTTCTCCAATTCGAACCGCAATATGGTGGAGAGCATGTCCGCCACGGCGGAACGGGTAAGTCGCTACGAGCTTGAACATGGCACAGAAGCGGTCGAGAATTTCATTGATGCCGTACTCGCCATTCAGGAGCATATTGATCCGCAGCTCATTAAGCCTCAACGTCTCGATAAGAAACGCTATACTGAGAAGCTCATGCAGCAGACGAAAGATCCAGCTAATGCGTACAAGGAGCCTGGCCAATACGATGACCTATGGAATCTGGATCAGAAGAACATTCTTAGCAAGAGCGATACCCCGGCCAATCGAACCTTTCCGCCGGAACCCGAGAAGGATATCGTCTGGTTCATTCAAGAATATTCACCGATCCTTGAAGATTGGCAGCGCGATATTATGTCGATGCTGCGTGAGGAGATGCTCTATTTCTGGCCGCAGATGGAGACGAAGATCATGAACGAAGGCTGGGCTTCCTACTGGCATCAACGCATCCTCCGTGAACTTGACCTCACGAGTGAAGAGACCGTTGAATTTGCGAAGCTGAATTCATCGGTCGTTCAGCCGTCGAAGAACAGCCTCAACCCTTATTACTTAGGGCTCAAAATATTCGAAGATATCGAGCGCCGTTGGGATCAGCCAACGCAAGAGGAACGTGATCGGCTGCACCGCGTACCAGGACAGGGTCGGGCAAAGCTATTTGAAGTCAGAGAGCTGGACTCTGATACATCGTTCATCCGCAATTATTTGACGAAGCAGCTAACGGAGGATTTGGATCTTTATGTGTTCGAGAAGAAAGGCAGCGAGTGGAAAATTACCGATAAAGCATGGATGAATATTCGGGATCAATTGGTCTACTCTAGAGTAAATGGCGGGTTCCCATTCCTTGTCGTACAGGATGGCGATTTCATGCGGACCGGAGAAATCTATTTGAAGCATCAGTATGAGGGGATTGAGCTGGACCTGAAGTATTTGGAGCGGACACTGCCGTTTGTTTATCAGTTATGGGGCAAACCCGTTCACCTCGAAACTTTTGTCGAAGATAAAAAAGTTCTATTTACCTACGATGGCAGAAAACAAGCGCGAAAATTTCTTTAACCGACACTTATTTACGGTCTTCTCCCATTATGGAGGAGATCGTATTTTTATGCCGAAAGACTCGACAACTTTCGATATTCTTTTGAAGCTTTCTCATTTATAATAGAATCGAAGTAGATTTGATCGATCCTTGCGAGTCTGGGGTGTGTGAGATTGATTATTAATATAATCAGACAATTTTTTGTTCCCTCCATCAGTGTATTCGTCATTTTATCGTCCATCTTTCTTCATACAGCAACGAACATCTATCTCTTAGTCATCACGGGATGTCTATTCGTGTTCAGTATCCTACTCGACAAGAAGTTCCCTCGATTGCAGCCGTTCCAGATCATTCTTCTCGGGGTGTTCCATTGGAGCAGCAGTCTGAATTGGTGTCAACTTCTCTACTGTATTCTGATCATTATCACCATTCAGCGAAAGATGAAATTCAGAGATTCGGTGCTCACCACGCTGCTCTATGCCATGCAATATACGTTAATTAACTTAACTTATCTACCCATTAATACCTACCAGATGCTCGTGTCCATATTTGATATCCTAACCTTTGTAATCGTTCTCCTCCTCTACTACTTTGTTCACGTCTCCGAGATGGAGAAGAAACGACTTCGTGAGAAGTTTCAATTTCTTAGCATCCACGACTCCGTTACCGGACTCCTCAACTATGAAGGCTATATGAAATCCATTCAGAACGATGTGAAACGCAAAGAACCTTTTGTGTTGCTCCTCCTAGACCTGCAAGATTTCAAATCCATCAACCACGAGAGTACACAGAACGGCAATGAAATTTTGGCCAAAATCGCTCAGTTGTTACGCACATATTTTCCGAATGCCAAAGCGATGTCTAGATATGCAGGAGACCGGTTCGCGCTTGTCCTGCCCCCTTTCGATAATATTCATCAAGAAATTAGTGACGTTCTCGATTCGAATATGCTTGGGTTCCAAGTCACACACAGTACAACGTTTTTCCCGCAGGAAGCCGAAAGCGCACAAGAAATTATCACATTCGCAGAAGAGAAGCTCTTCCAGAATCGACGCAAGCTCTGGTTCAAACGTGAAGAGAATATGTTCCGAACTGAGAAGCTCAAAGCCGTCGGTGAACTCGCTGCAGGGATGGCACACGAAATTCGCAACCCCCTCACGACAATCAAAGGCTTCATGCAAATTTCGATGCATCATGATTACAATATTCGCCCCTGGTTCGATACCATTATGAGCGAGATAACGCGCATGAATGAACTAACCGCGGAATTTTTGCAGTTCTCGAAGCCTCATATTGGCAATATGAAGCCAGAGCCCATCGCACATGTGATGGATCGATTGTTATATCTCGTGGAGTCAGAAGCCGCATTCCGCGGTCACCGCATCTATTATGAGCCCATCGGTGTCTCCTTACATATCCATATGGATCGTGACAAAATTGTACAGGTGTTATTGAATCTTGTCCGTAATGCCTTTGAGGCGATGGAGGAGCCCGGGGATATCTACATTCAAGTATCGCAGATTCATAATAAGGTGATCATCGAGATTCGGGATACGGGATGCGGAATCGCAGAACATCATCTCACCAAAATATTCAATCCGTTCTATACCACCAAAGATAACGGCACAGGCCTTGGATTATCCCTCTGTCAGAAAATCGCCCAAGATCATGGAGGTTCGCTCGAGGTTCGAAGTACATTAGGCGAAGGCTCGATCTTCCGCGTAAATCTCCCGTTGGATGAGGTAGAGCTCATCGAGGCTATCAATTAATAAGAGCCTGTGCACCACGCTTCGCATGGTGTACAGGCTCTCTATCTTTATTTAGGCAGTGGGAGCGTAATACTGAACTTCGTCCCTCGCTCCTCGCTGGCTTTAATTTGTATTTTGCCGTTATGGTTCTCGATAATGCGATAGCAGATCGATAGTCCAAGTCCGAGCCCATTCTCTTTCGTCGTGAAGAAGGGGTTAAAGACGTTCTTCATCTGATCTTTCGAGATCCCGATCCCGTAATCCCGAATCGTAATCACCGCCGTATTCTGCTTCTTATTGCAGGTCAGTCGAATATCGACCTGACCGCCCTTCGGCATCGCTTCGAACGCATTCTGGATTAGATTAATCAGCACCTGCTTAATTTGAACCGAATCGATATAAATCGGAAGCGGTAACTCGTATAAATCTGTCGTTAGAATGATGTTGTTGAAATTCGCCTGGCTGGTCATGAACTGCACCGTCTCTATCACGACATCTTGCAGGATATGCTCCTTCTTCTCAGGAGAGCTCGGCTTAGCCATGAGTACGAAGTCAGACACCAGCCGCTTCAGATCAAGCAATTCACCATAGACAATCTCCAGGTAACGAACATACATTTCACGAGACAATGGCTTCTCGCGAAGCAATTGAATGAAGCCCATAATCGATGTGAGCGGATTACGGATCTCATGCGCAATGCCGGCAGCAAGCTTCCCGATAGCTGAGAATTTCTCATACGTCAACATCTGATTCTCAAGCTCATTGCGTTCCGTAATATCGCGAAGCTGCAAGTAGGCCCCTGTTAATTCCTGATGGTCATTCACGACGGGTATCGCATCGAGTATACATGTAATACGCTTATTCGCAGATAGCAAGAATGTGCATTCTTGATTTTCAAATCGGTTACCATATAGGATGACATCACACATATAACTCGCAAAGGGTTCAACGTCACAGATCCATCTTCCGATCATCGAAGTACGCTTACGATTCATAATCCGCTCAATCAATTGGTTGCATTCCGTAATGTACCCCTCTGCATCGGTAATAATGATGCCGTTATTGACACTCCGAATTAAGGTATGATTCATAATATCTTTATTATGGTTCGTTCTTCGCAGTTCAATTTCACGTTCCATCGAGTCGACCATATTCGAGAGGAGTGGAAGCGCAAACCGATTATGATGTTCAACGAAGATCATCATGGAGACTGTACCTGCCAAATGATCTACCTGATTAACTTGAAATGGAACACTATAGCAAGCGGTATTATGCATATGTTCGTGAAAATGATCACAGCCTAGAAGCTCAATCGGTTTCTGTTCCTGCAACGCAAGATGTACGGCATTGGTCCCGAAATCTTCCTCGCCCATCAGGGTGCCTATTTCCATCCCGATCTTGTTCACTAGACTTCGAATTTTCTCATTGCCGACAAAGTCAATAATGTAGCCTTGACCATCGGTTAGCGCGATGAGAATCGGAATCCCATCAAGTTGAGATCTGGTCTTCTCGCCGAAAAAATTCATTACCGATATCACTTCACGATAGTTATTCCGAATTCGAAGAAGTTCTTCTTCACAGAGACGATTCTTCGAGAAGGGAATGGCGCTCGGTGTCATTCCTTGTTCCAGGCATCTTTTTTTGGATTCGACAATATATGAAGCTTCCATGGGTCATTCCGTTCCTTTCATCCAACACAAAAAAAAGTATGATATTCTCAAAGAATACCATACTTATTGAAATAAAACTTCCAAAATATTCAGATTCTTCAATTCGAATAGGAAATAAGTCATATCCTTGACGTAATCTGTTTTATTAGATATTGCGATTAATGCGGATACGCCGTGTCGAATAGAATGCCGCACGGTCCCCCATCCGGATTGATTCCGAGGTCCACCTCTGTCCCGTCTGCGAGGAATAACGGCCGATAGAATTCACCGATTTGCGCTGCTGAAGCGT
Organism: Paenibacillus terrigena DSM 21567; assembly: GCF_000374845.1. GTDB lineage: Bacteria > Bacillota > Bacilli > Paenibacillales > Paenibacillaceae > Paenibacillus_K > Paenibacillus_K terrigena. The sequence continues at coordinate 462,859 of NZ_KB895414.1, forward strand.
TCGCATAATGACAAATGAACGCTCGCCGGAACCGATCTTTCGATTTGTTACGATAGGACCCATGAATTAAATTCCCGTTGAAAAATAATACATCGCCTTTATCCATCACGGCTGGAATCGCTTTCTGATCTTTGGGCGGTTTGACGTAATGCGTCGTGAAGGATTCTTGTTGATCTGCTCGATCAGGACACACAATGTCGTAATGGTTCGTCTTCGGCACGATCAGCATACCGCCATTCTCTTCGTCCGCCGCATCGATCGCTGTCCACGCGGCGATGCAATTGCCTGGCTCTACTTTCAAGTAGAAATTATCTTGATGCAGCGCTTGTCCTCTGGAGCCTGGGGGCTTGTAGTAGAACATACTCTGTGCCGCAAGCGGTTCTTCCTCGTAGAGGTCCCTTAAGACATCCAGTACAGGGGAATGAAGCATATAACTCTTCGCTGTATCATTAAATCGATGGGGATGCATTACACGCGGGTAGCGTGCTAGTGGGTCGTTCACATCCGCATCCAATTGGGGTTCAAAATGTCCAGGAATCATCTGTCTGCTTATGATGTCAAATGTCTCTTCAATGGTCCGCACATCCATATCCGTGAATAAACCCTTCACAATCAAATATCCTTCTTGCTCAAACTGTTCCTTCTGATCCTTCGTTAACACACGTAATTCGTAAGACATCATCAGCGCCTCCCTTGAGCTTCCTACCATCATTTCCTACAGTATATTCTAGAGATCGCTGGATCTAAATCATCGATCCTGCTAATCTCTCACACAATTCTGCTATTCTTCTTGTCGATAGCCTTGCTGCATCATATGATAAAGGAGACACGTTATATGCGGATGGAGGGGCTCGAATGCATCAGGAGCGCACCAAGAGGACGATCGAAGAGGAACAAGATTTAATCATTGCTGGACATTTCGCTGTACCAGACACTTATGTATCCAAGCGGCCGCACGGACGGAAGGATTGGCTCATGATCTATACGCTCGGCGGTGAGGGTTACGCGATCACGCCCAAAATGCAAGTGACTTGCCGGGCTGGTGATGTGACGCTATTGAGGCCAGATATTCCGCAGCACTACGGAACGCGAGAAGGTGCACATTGGGACATGGTCTGGGTGCATTTCTCCGATCAACGCGTTGAGAAGCATTTACTCCCACATCAAGAAATCCATCAACAATCGATAGAGAATGAATCCGCCCGGAACCGGATACGTCATGCATTCGAGCGGATCATTACCGATTCTACGGAAGGTGGACCCTATGCCCAGGAGCTCGGTTATAATGCCTTACGTGAAATCCTCATGCTACTCGCACAACGAGACATGCAGAAGCGCGATGCACGCGTGGAAGAAGTGCTGTTCCTCCTCTCACAGCATATTCGCGAACCCCTGAAGGTTGATGTTATCGCGAGAAAAGTTGGACTGTCTTCCTCGAGGCTATCACATGTATTTAAAGAAAATACGGGATGCTCCATCGTCGAGATGCTCAATCAAATGCGGATCCGTCAAGCTGCGTTACTCCTTAGGCATACCGATCGGAGCGCATTTGAAGTGAGTCAGGACGTGGGGTTTCACAACTATAATCATTTCATTAATCAATTTCGGAAATATATTCACATGACGCCAAGCGCGTATCGTGAACAACAATAATTTATGACTGTGCGTGCAAAATATCATTCGCCACTTGATCCAATGTCACGCGCGCAAGCTCTTGTTCCATCGCTTGCTGCGCTTTGGCGAAATTCGTCTCTAAGGTACTCTGAATATTTTTGCCCACAATACAAGCAGGGTTCGGATTCTCATGAATCGCGAACAACTCTTCTTGGACACCAACCTGAACCGCGCGATACACGTCCAAGAGCGTTATTTCATAAAGTGGGCGGACTAAGGTCGCGCCGGCTACACCCGGACTGGAATGGATTAATCCTGCTTTATTCAATAAACTCATCATACGTCTGATGACGACGGGATTCGTATTTACACTTCCTGCGATAAGTTCAGATGTTATACGTCCTGATTTATGAAGTTCAAGCAGCGTCAAAATATGAACCGCAACGGAAAAACGACTGCTAATCATCCTCATTTCCTCCTCTGTCTACAGCTATTTATGTTGTAACGATTATAGTTACACAGCCATGAAAAGTCAATTTGGGTATAAAAAGGAGCATCCCCATCGCTATTCCCTCGGAGGATGCTCCTGCTTCAATTGGATGCCAATACATGACATGATACATGATTATGGATGATGGCTTAACATATTTTCCTCATCCGTAATGTATAGCGGAAATGGAGGTTTCTCTTTCAAGTAGAATTGTTGCATAAGCAATTCATAATGCACGCGACCATCCGCGCAATCCTGCATAACCGGCAATTTGTGATTGTCATCGACATAAGCATCGACAGCTTCTTGAACAATGTCCAAGTAATGTGGAATCAACTGATCCTCTTCTGTAAAGATTTCATACGTTTGCGTACTCATATAATAATTTTCAATTGGTATTCCACCTAAATAAGGAACGAGTCGTGCACTGTTAATTCGATTATCTTGGTCCACGAGAATGGTTCGTTTCACATTTTTCGGTAGATTGGCTTCAAATTGAATAACAGCCTTCTCAATATCATTCAACGTCGTTTGGATACGTGCCGGCTCTTGATTCGGTTTGTTTCTCTTCCAGAATGTCCACATAGAACTCCCTCCTCGGCCTGTCGGTAAGCGTTCTCAAACTAAACTTACAGATAACGATTTTGTTGTTTCCTTACTCCTATTATACCATATTTCCACATATCTTCTAAGGCAATGTTAGAATGTATATTGTACATTTCGTGGAGAAACGGAGGCATATCCTATGCACATCGAGCAAATTCATCGTAAAGGGCAAGGCACCTATAACGAAGATGCCATCATTATTAACGGGGATCAGCATATTTATGGGGTGGTGGATGGCGTCTCGAGCCTAGTTCCTACGCATCATACCAGCACCAGCTCAGGTCAGATTGCAGCACAGCTTGTCGCGGAGCATTTCATGAATACCGATCATCCGAAAACACTGGTTGAACGAACCATGGCGGCCAATGATCAGCTGCGGGCCACCATGCTTGAATCGCAGGCCGACATCCACGATGCAAGCGCGAGGTGGAGTGCGGTCCATGCCGTTGTCCACGTGAAACCGCATCATATTGACTGGGTGCAGAGCGGCGATTGTATGATCTATGCAGTGTATGAGCATGGTCTTGTCCGGACAATCACGTATGATAGTGTTGAAGTACATGATGAACGGGCCCTTAACCTGTGGAAAAGCATAAACAACATGACGCTGATTCACGGGGAACGTCCACACGAGGTCACCGAACAATTGCAGCGGAATCGACGATTCTCGAACCAGCCCGGCGGATACAGCGTTATCAACGGTGAGCCCGAACTCGCGCAGCATCTCGAATCAGGTCGAATAACACGACTAGGTCTGAAACATTTGCTCCTGATCACAGACGGTATCTATCCTTGGCAACCCGTCTACCCGCATCATGCCGAGCAAACGCATGCCTTTGTTCATGATGTGATACACCAAGGTCTGCAATCATATGTTGATCAATTATGTAAATGGGAAGCAGAAGATCCTGACTGCACCCGATCCGAACGGTTCAAAATGTCCGATGATAAGACGGGCATTCTACTCACCTTCTAACACACATAGAATAGGGCGCCTTATACGGGCGCCCTCTATTTTTCATATACGCTTATTCATTTAATCCCTTGAGATCCATCGCAACTTTCTCAATCATTTGTACGAAGGCGTGCAGTTCTTCCGAGCTGGCTGCTTGGTGGCGTGCATTCACCGATGTCTGCTCCGACTCCTGCTTCACCTGCACCAGCTTGGATTCAATTTGTTCCAGCTTCTCTTGGATTCGCTCCTGCGCTTGACGTGATGTTAGCGCGAGCTTACGGACTTCATTCGCTACAATCTCGAACCCTCTACCATGCTCGCCAGCATGCGCTGCTTCAATTGCTGCATTCAGGCCGAGTAGATGCGTCTGATTCGAGATGCCACGAATGAGTACGCCCATTTCCGTAATCTGCTCTACTTCCACATTTAAGCTCTCAACGAGCTCATGGGCATGATCTTGCGACTCCGCCGTCGTAATCGCCGTCTCTGCAATAGTCTGCGCACTGGCATCCAGTTCGAGCATCATCGCTGCAAGCTCTTGAACGACTAGGCTGACTTGATGAAGCATATGTTCCTTCTGGTCCACCATGACTTGAATTTTATCTTTCTCCTTCAACTCATAAGCTTCAAGTACCAGTTGAGAATCAAAATTGAACATTTTCGATATCGCATGCACCAATTGAATCCATTGATACGGCAATTCATTCTTAAGTACTTCGGTAGCAATGTTCAAATACACCATGTACGTGCCCAAGTACCAATTCGTTGTCAGACCGATTCGGGAATGAACACCGCCGATGCGGACCCGGTTTATGATGAATTCCTCATCAATAATCCCCTGACTGAGCGACATCCAATAATCGGATTGGGTCTGCTTCAACCGCTCAATGGTACTGAATTTGCCGATCAATTCTACCAGTTCTGGCTGTTGCTGAATTTGTGCGTATAACCGGTCTACCACGAGATCAACAACCTTGCGAAAAACCGGTTGATTGGAAGCAAGCAATTGCAGATCTTCTTCCGTGATACCCGTGTATTCTAATTGTTTCAATCGATGCTGCGAAACGTTGATCATAAATTCCCTGCCCCTTTAAAATATATATAGGTTTATCCCCTGATTATAAGGAATAAAGACTGGAACATACAGGAAACGCCAATATTAATATGGAAATTATTAGACAAACTGTCTATTTTATTCGCAATTTTTGATCATATGCCGGAAATGATAGCCGCTGACCGTGATCTCGCCATCGACATGATAACCTTTCTTCACATACAATTGATACGCTGGCTCATTATCCATCTCCACGAGCAGCGCTAATTTGGAATATCCTCGTTCCTTGCCTTGATGTTCGAAGGCATCCATCAGCTTCTTCCCAATCCCTTGACCTTGGAATGCATCGTTCACAGCTACGGAATCCAGATAATATTCATCATCATGGGCTTCCTTCACAAATGTAACCTCTTTCCCGCTAACCGATCGAATTCGATCCACAAAAGGCTTGTCTAATTCCTCCGAATGACTCCCATGATAAGCTAGCAAGAAGCCTACGACCTGGCCATCCACTTCATAGACGATCGTGTTCTCGTAGCTAAGTCGATTTCCTGGTTGAGTAAAAAATTCTCCGACGATTTTCAACGCTTCTTGGTCATCTGTCGTTCCCGTCAGCGTATTTGCAATGCGGCCAATTGCCATGTGAATTAATGGTACTACTTGTCCTGCATCTTCTGCTCTTGCTGTTCGAATCATGATTGTCCCTGTCTCCTTCTTGCAATAACATAGATTACTATAAATAATACCATGAATAACGAGGAGAGGCGAAACATCATCGCATAACTTGTCTTCAGCGCAACAATACCGAGCGTCATCGAGCCCAGTGCAATCCCGAAATCGATGGAGTTATAGAACGCCCCATTGGCTACCCCGCGATTCTCCGGTTTCGCCCGTTGAATCGCCCAAGCTTGCAATGACGGCTGCAGCGCACCGTAGCCAACTCCATAGCAAAGAGCTGAGACAATCAACATCGGAAGAGATGTCGTATATGAAAGGAATAGCATTGAGATAATAACCATAAAACAACCAATTGGAAGAACGACGCCATGGCCTCTACTGTCATAAATTTTACCTGAGATCGGACGAACGAGCAGAACCGCAAGCGCATTGAACAAGAAGAACCATCCGACATTCGGGATATGATTTTCTTTGCCCAACATCGTAATAAACGTAATCAATCCGCCGTACGTGATCGACAATAAAATAGTTAAAACGCAAGGAAGCAAGGCATCACGATCCATGAACTTGATCTTCATTGGCTTTTTCACGGTATGACTCGTCTTCTCTTGTCGATTCATTTGGATCGTGAATGTGATCGGGATAACGATCGCAATCAGAATCGAAGCAACAACAATAAGGGTGCCAAAGCCATAGTCAGTAAGCAGCCATAAGCCAATGACTGGCGCGATGGACATTGATAAGCTTGTCGATAAGCCGAAGTAGCCCATCCCTTCACCGATTCTTCTTTTGGGAACGATCTCAGAGACGACGGTACCGTACGTGGTGCTAATAATCCCGAATCCGACACCGTATACGATACGGACGAGGATAATTAGGGCAATCGCCCCGACACCATAGTACGTCATCGTCGATAATAGGAAGATGAGGAGACCTGCAATGACTAGTGGTACCCGCCTCATCCGAGAAACAGCAACACCAGCATACATCCGAGTGGCAATGGCGGAGAGTGCGAACATACTGATGACAAAACTGATCATAAGGCTTGATACGTTAAATTTCTGCGATACATACGCGGGTAAAGCGGGGGTAATCATTTGTAGGTTCAGATAGACGAACAAATTAGACACGGTTATTAATATAAAATCTTTCGTCCACAACCTCGAGGCAGTGGACGGTTTCACCTCTGTAGCATGTGCAAGTTCCATCAAGGACACCTCTTCTGTCTATTAATTATGCAATATTAATCCCTCAGCGTTCTTATAGAGCAGCATCAGACTCTGTCTGAACTGCGTAATCTGTTCAGGCGTCATGCCAGCGAATAACTCCTTATCGTACGCCTTCTCAATCGGAATTAATTCTTCTGCTTTCTTCCGCCCTTCATCAGTTATGTAGAGCAAGAATGCGCGACGATCACTTGGATCTGTCTCTTTGCGTACAAGCCCTTTCCGCTCCAGGACATCCAAAATACGCGTCAACGTCGGCTGATCACGAGCTGTTCGCTGCGCAAGCTCCTTCTGATTAATGCCGTCTTCTTCCACTAAGCGTACAAGCAGTGTATATTGCTCTGGTGTCATGTCATAAGGCTTGAACCGTTGTGTCAGAATTTGTGAAGCTTTACGATAGGTCATGCCAAGTCGAAATCCTAGTGATTCATCCAAAATACTTGAGGACATGTTAAACCTCCAAATTTCATTAGTTAGTATACTAATTATAATATGTGTAATTAATTTTTGTAAATCATTATTTTACTTTCACTTTATTTTCACGGAATACAACAAAAAAAACTCCCGATCATTCATGGTTCGAATAATCGAGAGTTCTTATGTTTTCATTCTATGAACGAGTTAGGCATGAACTCCGCCTTTCACCTGAATGGTACTCCAATCTTTTCGATAGAAGCGATACATCAGGGTTAGGCCAAAGACCATTAAATACGTGTACAGCGCGATCCAAGCGCCAATACTGCCCATATCCAATACGAAAATCAGTAAATAGGACAGCGGAACGAAGAGGCACCACGCTACGACTAACGAGGCACGTAGAAGGAAGGTTGTGTCACCTATACCTCGCAACCCACCGGCATAGAAGTTCAAGAATCCATCGAACAACTGCAAGAACGCCGAGATCATAATGAGTTGCGCCGCCGTATGGAAGACACCTGGATCCGTATTGTTATACAGTTTCGAAATATTCTCTGCGAAAATAAATTCTACGGTTCCGAGCACGAGTAAGAAAATTGAACCCATAATGGCCGTATCCGTCCCCGCACGTCGTCCACGCAGTGGCTGTCCTCGACCGACCTCTTGCCCGACCAGAATCGTCGCCGTCGCTCCAAACGCAAAAGCCGGCATGAATCCAAAGGACATGACATTCAGCGCCACTTCATTTGCAGCGAGCGCCTCGGTACCGAGTCTTGCGACGAATACGGTAAAGATGAACATCGATAAGCTCATCGAGAATTCTTGTACCCCAAGCTTCGTACTCTCGGAGATCATCTCTCCCATATCTTTGAAGCGCGGCATCACCCAAGTCCGGGTGTTGTAGAGTGGATGCAAGCGGAAGAAATAGACATAGATCGCGAGCAAGAAGCCGATCGCTTCCCCGATCAGAATCGCAAGGCCTGAGCCTTCAAGTCCAAGTTCCGGTAAGCCAAAATGTCCGAAGACAAGCGCGTAGACTAGGAATAAAATGATGACATTACTAATCACAGATAAGACCATGGAAGTCTTCGTATCTCCAATCCCGCGTAGAAACCCATGAAACACGAACGAGATCATCCCAATCGCAAGCGCTACGAATCGCAGCTGCAGATAGGACTCCCCCTCAGATACCAGCTCCGAAGAGCCGCCCGTCCAGCCTAATATGACGCCGGAGAACAACCAGCCCATGATTAATAATACGATTGCAAAAAACGTGCATAAATATAATGCATAATACATCCGTTTAACCCCGGTCCTCATATCATTCGCGCCATAGTTCTGAGCGACCAAATAGTTCACCGTATGCCCGATACCGGAGAAAATGGCGAAGCCGTTATACATAATAATGTTCGACACGCCGACAATGGCAATGATAAGCGCTCCGAGATGCCCCACCATGATCAAATTGACCGTTCCGATTACCGTCGCCGTCGCGAATGATAAGAGGGAAGGAATCGCGAGCATTAAAATCTTTTTCCAATTCTGTAACATTTCAAACAACCTCTCCATTGAGTTAACTCCCATTGTGCAATAGAAGCCAATCCTTGGCAACGGAAGAACGGCGTATTCATCCATTTTTGTCATATCTCACAAAGGAATTAACCATTTCTTACAGCATAAATACGGACTCGGCAATAATCAGCGATCCACTGTCCATCTTGCATGCATTGCGGCCTTGTCTGTTCAATAACTTCTTGGACGACAACAGTACGTTGCTCCTTCGTCAAATGATTCAGGTATGAGCCCGCGAACGTATCCAACCAATTCTCCATCCCCTGTTCACCATCCTCAAGGATCGTTGGTCGGTCGAAGTGAATCGCCTGCATGACGCGGAATCCGACCTGTTCTAATAATGAAGCATATTCACCTATACTCGGAAAATACCACGGATTCATCGATTCTTCGTAACATCCATGGGCAGTCATCACATCTTTAAGCGCGATAGAGATACTCGCAATATTTCCTTTACCGCCAAATTCTGCGACCAATCTACCGCCTGGATGAAGCGCATTGGCCATGGCGTGAGCAGTACTCGGCGCATCCTTCATCCAATGCAGCGCCGCGTTACTGAATATCGCATCTGCAAGTTCTATCGTCGACCAATGCTGACCGTCCGCTTGCTCGAAAGATAGATGTGGATATTTCGTCATCGCTTCTTGAATCATTTCCCGGGAAAAATCGATCCCGTGTATCTTCGCCCCACTCTCCGCGATCTTCGCGGACAAGTCTCCTGTCCCACAGCCCCAGTCTATAATTCGCTCGCCCGCTTGCGGTTTCAGCCATTGTACGACCTCCTGGCCAAATACGGATACGAAAGACATGGATCGGTCATAATTTCTCGCATCCCACTGCTGCTGTCCGTGATGGATTGTCATATGAATCCTCTCCTTTCATGTATAGGTTTATTTTGGCATCTTTTTCGTTATTCGTGAAATATATAATAGTTATTATTGTGATAGTTTTTGACTATAAAAGTGCAAGATGTCTCACTCTAAATGATTTAACTGCATATTTGCAGTTATTTCAGCCGGGTAGCGGCTCTTTCGGTGATTTAACTGCATATTGCAGTTATTTCAGCCGGGCAGCGGCTCTTCGGGCGATTTAACTGCATTTTTGCAGTTATTTCAGCCGGGCAGCGGCTCTTTCGGCGATTTAACTGCATTTCCGCAGTTATTTCAGCCAGGCAGCGGCTCTTCGGGCGATTTAACTGCATTTTTGCAGTTATTTCAGCTGAGCAGCGGCTCTTCGGGCGATTTAACTGCATTTCTGCAGTTATTTCAGCCAGGCAGCGGCTCTTCGGGCGATTTAACTGCATTTTTGCAGTTATTTCAGCCGTGTAGCGGCTCTTCCGCGATTTAACTGCTTATCTGCAGTTATTCCGTCCGCGATGGCCCCCAACGCCGCCCCTAATCACAAAAGCCATGCCCACCCCACTGGGGCAGACATGGCCAGATGTACTTTCTTCCACCGTTACGTATCGGCTTACCGATTGAGTAAGCTTCCCACATAACGCAATAACTCGTTCGCGCAGACCGGGCAATAGCCATGTTCATCCATCAACCGTTTTGATACCTCGTTAATTCGCTTCAGCTGCTTCTCATCCGGTGTCTTCGTGGATGTCGTAATCTTAACGATATCTTTCAGATCCGCGAACAGCTTCTTCTCAATCGCTTCCCGCAGCCGATCATGGTTGTTGTATTCGAACTTACGCCCTTTGCGGGAGTAAGCCGAGATTCGAATCAGAATCTCTTCCCGGAACGCTTTTTTCGCATTTTCCGAGACACCGATCTGCTCCTCAATCGAACGCATCAATCTTTCGTCCGGATCCATCTCCTCATCCGTTAGTGGATCGCGGATTTTGGTCCAATTGCAGAACGCTTCAATATTATCGAGGTAATTCTCGAACAACGTCTTCGCCGACTCTTCGAAGGAATAGACGAACGCTTTCTGAATTTCCTTCTTCGCCAGATTATCATATTCTTTACGTGCGACGGCAATAAAGTTCAAATATTTCTCGCGCTCATCCTTCGTAATAGAAGCATGCTGATCCAGACCATCCTTCAGCGCCCGCAGCACATCCAGCGCATTAATACATTGCAGGTCCTGCTTAATGAGTGCGCTCGAAATCCGGTTAATGACATAACGCGGGTCAACACCCGACATGCCTTCTTCCGCATACTCGCTTTGCATTTCTTTCAAGTCCGCTTCCTTATAGCCTTCGACCTCTTCCCCGTCGTACATGCGCATTTTTTTGACGAGATCCATGCCCTGCTTCTTCGTCTCTTTCAGCCGCGTGAGAATAGAGAAAATCGCAGCAGACCGCAGCGCATGCGGTGCAATATGGATATGCTTCATATCGCTCTGTCCGACCAGCTTCTCATAAATCTTCTCTTCAGCAGATACCTTCAAATTATACGGAATCGGCATCACGATCATCCGGGATTGCAGCGCCTCATTCTTCTTGTTCGCAATGAACGCCTTATACTCGGATTCATTCGTGTGGGCTATGATGAGCTCATCGGCGGAGATAAGTGCGAATCTTCCTGCCTTGAAGTTTCCTTCTTGCGTCAGCGACAACAGGTTCCACAGAAACTTCTCATCGCATTTCAACATTTCCTGGAACTCCATCAGGCCACGGTTTGCTTTATTCAACTCGCCATCGAATCGATAAGCTCGCGGATCAGACTCCGAGCCATATTCCGTAATCGTCGAGAAATCGATACTTCCTGTAAGATCCGCAATATCTTGGGACTTCGGATCTGAAGGCGTGAACGTACCAATACCGACACGTTGATCTTCGGAGATCGCGACCCGTTCAACCAAGACACGCTCTATATCACCATAATATTCGGTGCGAAGACGCATCTGACAAGAGGGGCAGAGGTTGCCTTCGATTCGAACACCGAGCTCTTTCTCAACTTCAGCACGCAGCTCGTGCGGAATTAAATGCAAGGGTTCTTCCTGCATCGGGCATCCCTTAATGGCATACACGGCCCCCTGCTCTGTGCGTGAGAATTGCTCTAACCCCCGTTTGAGCATTGTAACAAGTGTCGATTTACCACCACTGACCGGTCCCATCAAGAGGAGAATCCTTTTCCGAACATCGAGTCTTCGCGCTGCCGAGTGGAAATACTCTTCCACCAATTTCTCGAGTGCCCGATCCAGGCCGAATAACTCCTTCCTGAAAAAATTGTATTGTTTGTTGCCGTGACTTTCTTCCACACCATGGGACTTAATCATTTCGAACACCCGGGAATGAGCGGTCATTGCCGGGGTTGGATCTAGACGCAGTAAGTCAACATATTCTCGAAATGTCCCAGTCCAAGCTATTCGCTCACTCTCCGCATGATGTTCAGATATTCGCTTAAATAAGTCCATGATTCTAACCTCCTACGCTTCTGTTTTCTATTGGTGCCCCTATCAGACCGAAGTGTGACAATGCCAATAAACCATTTCAAAAGTGTATTACATAACTATGCGCGGAGATGGGATTAGTTGCTCGAAATTTTCAGTTCGATCCTATATAATGAGGGCTAGTTCTGATACGAAAATTGGAATGATGTGAGATTTATGGGGACAAGGGGAGAAGAATCATGGCGATCCAGCACGAGACCGAGCTATATGAGCCGATCAAGCGTTTCTATGAGGCACGCGGTTATACGGTAAAAGGGGAAGTCCGCCATTGCGACCTGGTCGCGGTCAGCCCAGATGAGCAGGACATCGTCATTGTCGAATTTAAGAAAACCTTCAACCTCGCACTGCTGCTGCAAGGGGTCGATCGGATGCAATCCAGTGAGCAGGTCTACTTAGCCGTCGAACGAAATCGCAGTAAAAAAGGTGCGGTGAATCAGCGTTGGGGTGAGCTTACGCGGTTATGTAAACGGTTGGGACTCGGTCTCCTTACCGTCACATTCTATAAAACGAAGAAACCTGTCGTTGAGGTCTTGTGCGAGACCACGACAGCGACCAACTATATGGCAACACCAGTGAACAAACCGGCACGCGTGAGCGGCCGGCGCAAGAACCGCTTGCTCCAGGAATTCAAGGAGCGCAGCGGGGATTACAATGTAGGTGGCAGCACGAAGCGGAAGCTTGTCACCGCATATCGCGAGAAGGCGCTTCACCTCGCGCAATGCCTTCGTGAGCACGGGCAGCTCAGCCCACGCGCACTACGCGAGCTGTGCGGATACAGCACCACAGCCACTATGCTCCAGCACAATTACTATGGCTGGTTCGATCGCGCCTCGCGCGGAATTTATCAGCTGACGCCTGCAGGTCACGCAGCGCTCGAAGAATATGCCCGCGTCTTACAAGAAGCTGCAGCCGCAGCACAAAAGGACGTCTAGCAGCAGGCCAATTTGACAACAAAAGCCCCCAACAGATCGTCAATCCGTGTCTGTTGGGGGCTTTTTCCACATTCTCTATTAACTCCGCGCGACGAACTCGCCAATCGATTCAGCCAGAACCTTCATTGCTGTCTCAATCTGCTCACGCGACGAATGCGTGAAGTTAAGCCGCATCCGATTGCGCTTCGGCTCTGCAGCATAGAAATCATTACCCGGAACGAAGGCAACCCCCTTCGATACCGAAACCTTGAGCAGCGCATCCGCATCGAGTCCTGACGGCAGTTCAACCCAGAAGAACATACCGCCCTTCGGCGTAATCCAGTTCGTCTCCTGCCAGTCCGGACCCTCGAGCAGACCCTTCATGAGCAGCATCCGCTCCTCATATTCTTGACGAATCTCTGTGATATGTTCATCCAGATTGAAGTCAGGCGCGACGAGCAATTCATAGAGAATCTGCTGATCGAGCATACTCGAATGAATATCCGCCGCCTGCTTCACCCGCGTCATCGTCTGAATCACGCGCCGATCCCCCATTGCCCAACCTGTACGCAGTGCAGGGGCTACCGTCTTACTGAACGTACTGGTATAGACGACGATCCGTTCGTCCGTTTGTTGATCCAGTGAGAAAATCGTTGGATATGGATCTTCACCGTTCGCTGTGCCCTGAGCCTGTCCGCCATCTGTACGAAACCGCAATTCGCCATACGGATCGTCTTCGAGAATGAGAACGTCTTTCGCGCGGCATAACTCGAGTAGTCCCAGACGACGCTCTAGACTCCAGACATTGCCTGTCGGATTAGAGAAGGTTGGTACGACATAGACCATTTTCGGCGAATATTGTTTGATTTTGTTCGCGAGATCGGCTAGATCCATTCCATCTGCATCACTCTGTACGGGGATAATCTTAACCCCACGGAACTGAAGCACCTGTAGACAAGCTAGATAAGTCGGACTCTCAACGAGCACAATATCATTCGGCTCCAGATAGACCCGCACGAGCAGATCAATCGCTTGCTGCGATCCTGTCGTCAGGATCATTTCATCCGGACTCACATGCATATTCTTCCGCGACGCCATGCGCTCACATAACTTCTCGCGCAGCTGTGGTAATCCTTCGGTTACGCCATATTGCAGCGCGCGTTGATTGCCTGACAATGCCCGATTTGCCGCACTTCGCACCGCTTCCATCGGGAACAATGCCTCATTCGGCAGACCTCCTGCCAAGGAAATGATCGACTTCCCTTGCGTAAATTTCAAGATTTCGCGAACCGCAGACGCCTTAACCTCTTGTACACTCGGAATAAATCGGTAATTCATGGACGATTGCTCCTCTCCCAATACACTTTACACAAGATCATACGCCTTAACATTTTTTTCCGCAATCCCTTGTACGAATCTACGATAAAAATACATAGATTTAACAGAATTCGACAGAATCTAGTCGTTTTTTGCGATACTGGTAAATCCATGGTAGAATACACAGGTGCAAGACTTAAGGTTGTCAGCCAACCATCTTTTAAACTTGCAAGTCATATTTTTAGAGGTGATAGAAATGAATTCTTCTTTGGAGCCAAATGTCGAATCTTCCGAGGTGAAGCGTAGGGTGAAAAAGGGGGGCGCATCAGCAAAATGGTTCCTTGTTTTCTGGATCGTTATGATTGGAATTGGTATATACGCAACCTATTTATATAGCAACCATATGAAACAAACCATGATCACAGAGCTGCAGTCGTCCACTAATCAACAGCTTGCAGAAATCAAATCCGACTATGCAGCGCAGTTAAAAACCATGCACAAAGAAATAGAGACATTGAAGAGCAAGGTCGATACGTTCAACGAGCTGCTCACATTCACGAAGGATAACGCCAGCAACAAGACAGACAACAGCAACAAATTATATTCGCAATTAAATGAAGTGAAACAGAAGCTGGATGCACTTCAGAAGAAGATGGATCTCCTGAAATGAGAACGCCCATACAGCGGATGAATCGCGTGTTCATGCTGGCAAGCGCGCCATTCATCGGCATGCTCCTATTTATGCTTTTCGCTGCTCATCCTGTATCCATTAAGTATGAAGCAGATCCCTTACCGCCACAGACGGAATTAATGAAGGCTACGAATCTATTAGGTGAACAATTGGATCAAGCGGGTAAGACCGCGCAGTTCACAATTACTTCGATCCGCAAAGTGGCTACCATCTATCAGAAGACAACGTCGACCATGAATTCGATTGTGAAGCAATCTGCCACCCAAGCTGCACGACCAGAGAAGATCTACAATACACGTATTACGAAGCGACTTGGCAGTCCAAAGGAACGGATTGACAGCAATAACATCACGATGGAGCTCTTCCGTATCAATCAGGATACATACAACGGTTACGCCCTCAAAATCAAACTCAAAGATCCGAAAGCCATGAAGATGGTCCTCGGCCAAGATAAGGTCGGGAAATCTGAAACGACACTCGGAGCTGTTCGAAGATATGGGGCTGCCGCAGGTATCAACGCAGGCGGGTTCGCGGACGGCGGCGGAAGCCGGTACCCACTCAGCACAACGATGATGAACGGCAAGTATGTAAATGGCGGATTTGAGCCAAGCTATAAAGACCTCAGCTTCGTCGGGTTGAATAAGCAAGGTAAGCTTATCGGTGGGAAATTCTCGTCCAAGAACCAGCTGGATCAGCTCGATCCGGAGTTCGGTGCGACCTTCGTGCCCGTGTTGCTCAAGAATGGAGTCAAAAATCCGATCCCGGATAAATGGAAGGCCCCTCGGCGCGCTCCTCGAACCGTTATCGGCAATTATAAGGACGATCAGCTGCTGATTATGGTCATCGATGGATATAATGAACGTGGCAACTCCGGCGCTACGCTGGAGGAATTGCAGAACAAGCTTGCTAACCTAGGTATCACCGATGCATTTAATTTGGATGGCGGAGGATCTTCATCCTTGATCTTCAATGGCAGGATCGTCAACAGCCCTTCCGACGGTCAATTGCGTCCGGTACCAACCCATTTCCTATTCTTTAAATAAGAACGATTTGTGAATCTTAGCCATGGAAATGTTCACATTTTAATGATTTTCATTTAGGTATATATTGGGTATAATAGGTTTTAGCTATTGGAGGTGTGCATAATGTCACTGACTTTCTGGATTGTTATGTTAGTGTTTGTGCTATTCATTACGGCAATTCTCACTTCTTCGTACAACGAAGATAAAACCAAAGGGCTGTAATACATATATTACGTGTCCCGACACGCAAAAAAGCTTCCTAGATCCATGATTATGGATCAGGAAGCTTTTTTCTACCCCCAACATGAAAAAAATTAAGCTTTCCGTTGCAAGAGGTTCATTTCCTCGGCACATTGCATGCATATGTACTTTTCTTTAAATTCGATAACGCTTACCATAGACCCACAGAACAAGCATTTCGGGCGATAACGTTCTAAAATAATGTGATCCCCTTGAACAAGAATTTCAACAGGGTCCCCCTCATTCATTTGATAACGTTTTCGAAGCGACTTCGGCAAGACAATACGTCCCAGTTGGTCAACTTTTCTGACTACACCGGCAGGTTTCATAAGTAGCGGCCACCTTTCTCTATCAGTCTATTTAAACCTTAGAAAACTCTGCCCTTCTACACTTCGCTTATAAACCCGCAAAATCCTGCAAAAAAAAATCAGAATTTATGAATTTGTTATCCAATTGGTTCGAAATCAAGTTGACGCAGTGCTTCATAGACGATAATCGCCGCAGAATTTCCTAAGTTCAAGGAGCGTACTTTGTCTGTCATCGGCATCTTCATACATGTATCGGGATTTGCATGAATGAGTGATTCAGGCAGCCCTTTGGTTTCTTTGCCGAATACGAAGAAATCATTATCCTGGAACGTAAAATCCGTATACCGATGGCTTGCCTTGGTCGTAGCATAGAAGAATCTTCCTTCAGGATATTTCGCTTGCACTTCCGCAAACGAATCATGATATTCGATATGTACCGCATACCAATAATCCAGTCCAGCACGCTTCAATGTAGCATCGTCGGTACGGAACCCTAGCGGGCGTACCAAATGTAAATGGGTACCTGTCGCTGCGCAAGTCCGAGCAATATTACCCGTGTTCGCAGGAATTTCAGGCTCCACTAAGACGATATGTAATGGCATCCGTTCATTCACCTCACAATTCTTATTCATTATACACTATGGTGTCAAAATTTACGATGAATCCAATTCATAGATCATTCAACCCATTATTATGAAATATTTAACATGGTTTTTACGTTAGATTAATCTTCACATGACGAACCTCCCTCATAATGAGCACAGAGGAACAACCAGGAACCATCTGGAGAGGAGCTACCGCGTATGATGAAGAAAAAAATTCTAGTCGTTGATGATGAACCTTCCATTTCTACGTTAATTGACTTTAATTTAAAATTGGCTGGATTCGAAGTAATGTGTGTATTTGATGGAGAAGCGGTATTCGACGTCATCCAACAATTTCGCCCTGATTTAATTGTACTCGATGTCATGCTCCCAAAGATGGACGGATATGAGGTATGCCGATCACTTCGCCGTGAGAACAATCTCGTCCCTATTATTATGCTCACCGCGATCCAAGATATAGCGAATAAAATCACAGGCCTTAACCATGGTGCCGATGATTATATGACGAAGCCTTTCAGTCCACAAGAGTTAATCTCTCGCATTCAAGCAATTCTGCGCAGAGTTCAAGCCCTGCCTTCCATGAAGGAAGAGACGATCTATGCGATTGGACGGCTCAATGTGCATGCAGAACAGCGCGAGGTGATCTTAGACGGCGATACCGTCGAGTTAACACCGAAGGAATTCGAGCTTCTCCTATTCCTCTGCAGACATCGCGGCAAAGTGCTCAGCCGACAACAGCTTCTGCATGGCGTATGGGACTATCATTTCCTTGGCGATACACGTATTGTTGATGTGCATGTTAGCCATTTACGTGAAAAAATCGAGAAAAATGCTCGGAGCCCGCAATATATTATGACCGTTCGCAACGTCGGATATAAATTAAATGAACCCGTGTTCAAAGAGGAGCTCGCTTAGCTCTTTTGTGACCTCGCGCAAGTTCCCATTGCTTTTTGCCACACCAACTCCTATAATGTTCTTGTTCACCCTGAATAAGGAAAACAACAAGGATGTTCTATCCGTAATGAGAAAAGGAGTGGTAAATATGGTAAAAAATACGTTAATTGCCGGAACTGATAACTTGTCGCGAGGTCACAGTGCTCCTTAATTCCATTCATGGACTCCATTCGGTAGACGATTAAGATTAAGGATTCACTGTGGCTTGGATTTTGATTTTCAAACCCAAGACCATTAGGAGGAATCCATTTTGACATTTCAATTACAACAATTAGGCTTTAATCCGTCGATTCAGACGGCATTTGAATCATTCGCAAGCTTAGGGTATCAAGCTGCACGCGTGGCGCTTGAGCATACCCATCTATATACGTTATATACAGAACATGGTGAACTAATCGGCGAAGTCTCTGGAAAATACCGGTATGGTGCACTAGGCCGCGGCGATTACCCTGCGGTTGGCGACTGGGTAGCGATCTCGGCTCGTCCCGAAGACGGCCGTGCAACGATTCATGCGGTGCTGCCACGATTCAGTAAATTCTCTCGTAAGGTCGCAGGTTCCACAACAGACGAGCAGATCGTGGCGACCAACATCAATACAGTCTTTCTCGTCGTCGCGCTCAACAATGACTTCAATGTGCGAAGAGTCGAACGTTATCTCATCATGGCATGGGAGAGCGGTGCTAATCCGGTCATTATTCTGAGCAAAGCTGATTTGTGCGATGATCCTGAAGCAAAAGCAGCGGAGCTAGAATCTGTTGCGATCGGCGTTCCTGTTCATATTGTGAGTACTGTCTCGGAAACGGGCTTTAACGAGCTTGAGCCTTATCTAGCAGAAGGAATGACGATTGCCCTACTCGGATCATCAGGTGTCGGCAAGTCTTCGATTATTAATCAGATGCTCTGTACGGAGAGTCAGAAGGTACAAGGGGTGCGTGAAGGGGATGACCGTGGCCGTCATACGACGACACATCGTGAACTATTCATTCTCCCTGATGGTGCGCTCATGATTGATACACCAGGAATGCGCGAGCTTCAATTATGGGATGCCGATGAAGGCTTCTCAAGCTCCTTCCAGGACGTTGAATCCCTTGCAGAACAATGCTTCTATTCAGACTGTCAGCACCAAGAGGAACCGCGCTGTGCGGTAAGAATGGCGCTTGAGAATGGATCGCTCGAGCAAGGCAGGTATGACAACTATAACAAAATGAAGGCTGAGCTCGCTTATCTCGCCCGCAAGGAAGATGCGAAGCTGCGTCAGCAAGAGAAGCTGAAATGGAAGCAGATAACGAAATCCATGCGTAGCAGCCATAAGTCACGGTAAGGCTATGACACGGTTAACCAACAATAAAGGCCGTCCCAACGTCATCAAGATGACAAGGGGACGGCCCTTTAATATTTCTATTCAAGATATTCGTTAGCCATTCTTCTGCTGGAAGTCAGCCATGAAGGTTGCAAGTGCCTGACAAGTCTCTTGCGGCACCGCATTGTACGCCGAAGCACGCAAGCCACCTACACTGCGATGACCTTTCAATCCAACGAAACCTACGGCTTCCGATTCTTTAATGAACTTCTTCTCTAGCTCTTCCGATTGCAGACGGAATGTAAGGTTCATGATCGAACGGCTGCTTTCCTGTGCACAACCAATATAGAATCCACCGCTGTTATCAATCGTGTTATAGATGAGGTTCGCTTTCTCGCGATTATTACGCTCAACCGCAGCTAGTCCGCCTTGCTCTTCAAGCCATTTCAAGGTTTGATTCACCATATAGATCGAGAATGAAGGCGGTGTATTGTAGAGCGAGTTATTCTTGAAATGTGTATCGTAACGGAGCATCGTCGGAATCGTCTTCGGCGACTCGGCGATAAGATCTTCACGAGCAATTACGACGGTAACACCTGAAGGTCCTAAATTCTTCTGTGCTCCAGCGTAGATCATGCCGAATTTCGACACATCGACCGGGCGACAGAGAATATCACTCGACATATCGCCAATAAGAGGTACATTGCCTGTATCCGGGTAGGACGCGAATTGTGTCCCTTCTATGGTCTCATTGGATGTAACGTGTAAGTAAGCTGCATGAGCAGGGATTTCGATCTCGTCCAGCGCTGGAATCCGCATGAATTTATCCGCTTCGGAAGAAGCTGCAATATGCGTCTCACCGATCAATTTTGCTTCTTTAATCGCTTTGTCCGCCCAGCTGCCTGTCATGACATAGCTTGCAACTTGTCCTTCGCGCAGTAAATTCATCGGAATCATTGCGAACTGCGTGCTCGCTCCGCCTTGTAGGAACAGCACCTTATAACCAGCAGGAACATTCAATAATTTCTTCAGTAACTGCTCGGTCTCATTATGAACACCTTCATAAATCGCACCACGGTGGGACATTTCCATAATGGACATACCTGATCCCTGGAAATCTACGAATTCTTGCTGCGCGCGCTCTAGCACGGCTAACGGAATTGCTGCGGGTCCTGCATTGAAGTTATAAGCTCTCTTGCTCATGATCATCTCTCCCTACCCTATCTATATTTATTTACCACAATAGAAAGCTGCCGTCGGCAATCGAAGACATTTTCTATTGGGCGATAAAACCTACAATGAACAGCGGTCGATCGTCTTCGAGAAGCTTGATATTGGATTTCACAATAAAATAGTTACGGTTATGATAGCAGTAATATAGGGTTCCATCAAGTGGAATTGTTACGGCAACAGCAAAAAATTCCTGCCCCATCCGAAAATGGATCGAAGCAGGAACTGCGTTCTATATTAGCAATCGAAGTATAGGCTGTACTCTTGCGGATGAATACGGATATTCACCGATTTCGCTTCGCCACGCTTAAGCTCGATGTAGTTCTCGATGAAGTCCTTCGTGAAGACGCCGCCTTCAGTCAAGAATTCGTAATCTGCTTCCAGTGCATTTAGCGCATCGTCTAATGTGCCTGGTACGCTGCGAATTTCTTTCTTCTCTGCATCAGACAATTCGTAGATGTTCTTATCGAATGGTCCATAACCAAGAACAGAAGGATCAATCTTACGCTTGATACCGTCAAGACCTGCCATCAGCATCGCTGCGAATGCAAGGTAAGGGTTCGCTGTGGAGTCCGGTGTACGGAACTCGATACGGCATCCTTTTGGCGTTACAGCCGCAACTGGAATACGAATCGCTGCAGAACGATTACCTTTGGAGTATACCAAGTTCACAGGCGCTTCATAGCCTGGTACTAATCGTTTGAACGAGTTCGTACTTGGGTTCGTTAATGCGATCAATGCTGGTGCATGATGCAAAATACCGCCGATGTAGTGAAGCGCCATTTCGCTCAAGTTCGCGTAGCCGCCCTTTTCATAGAACAAAGGTGTGTCACCGTTGAAGATCGATTGGTGAACGTGCATTCCACTACCGTTATCGCCGAACAATGGTTTTGGCATGAATGTCGCCACTTTACCATATTGCTTTGCCGTGTTATGAATAATGTATTTGTATTTCATCAAGTTATCCGCTGTCTTCGTCAACGTGTCGAAGCGGAAGTTGATCTCTGCTTGACCTGCTGTCGCAACTTCATGATGGTGACGCTCGATGCGAAGTCCGGCTTCAGCCATAAGACGACACATTTCACTGCGGATATCCTGTTGTGTATCGACTGGAGCTACTGGTACATAGCCACCTTTCGTACGCACTTTGAAGCCTAGGTTCCCGCCATCTTCCTTACGGTTCGTGTTCCAAGAAGCTTCCTCGGAATCCACGTAGAAGGACGAGCTGTTCATGGAGTTCTCATAACGAACGTCGTCGAAGATGAAGAACTCAGACTCTGGTGCGAAGAATGCCGCCGTACCCACACCTGTCGTTTGCATGAATTGCTCTGCCTTTTGCGCGATGCTGCGCGGGTCACGTTCATAACGTTCACCATCTGGCGTATGAATGTCACACATCACGATCAATGTTGGATGTGCTGTGAATGGATCAATATATACGGATTCAGGATCTGGCATCATAACCATATCCGATTCTTCAATGCCGCGGAAACCTGGGATCGATGAACCGTCAAAAGCAACGCCGTTCACAAATGTCTCTGCTTCTACTTCAGAAGCCGGCAACGAGATGTGATGTGCGCGACCGCCAAGGTCCACGAAACGGAAATCTACCCACTCAATATTGTTTTGCTTAATTAGGTCTAATACACTTTGAACTGACATCCTATATTCCTCCCATTCCCGAACATTAATCGGGTTCCCACTTGTAAATGTTCAACTTTTCTTTTCTTTGTTGAAGTTATTATATTCCTGTGTTGAACCATCGTCAATACTCATGTCAGGTATTTTTTATGGTTTATGTGAGGTAATGTGACATAGTACAAATCATTCGTTATAAAGTGCAAATGCCCTGTTATGATGCCAAAAAAGACCATTGCATCATCGCAATGGTCTCGTTTTATTATCAATCTATTAGACAACCTTCCACGTCTCGAACGCTTCCGCCGGAGCTTTCTCCGTGTCGAAGTTTTTACCCATTAATGTGCCTAACTTCTCCAGATCTTTCAATAGGTTCGCGAATTGATCCGGGAAGAGCGATTGTACGCCATCGCCTGTCATCGAATTATCTGGATCGGTATGCATTTCAATAATCAATCCGTTCGCGCCTGCCGCAACAGAAGCCTTCGACATCGTCTCAACCAACTCCCGACGACCTGTGCCGTGGCTCGGGTCAGAGATCACTGGTAAGTGGCTCAATTGCTGAAGAACAGGAATCGCCGTCAGGTCGAGCGTATTCCGTGTGTATGTCTCGAATGTACGAATGCCGCGCTCACAGAGCATTACATTCGGATTGCCGCCTGCAAGAATGTATTCCGCCGCATTCAGGAACTCATCATACGTAGAACTGAAGCCGCGTTTAAGCAGGACAGGCGTATTGCATTCCCCAAGCTTGCGCAATAAATCGAAGTTCTGCATATTGCGTGTTCCCACTTGAAGAATATCCGCATACTCTGCACAGATATCTACTGTCTCAGGCGTCATGACTTCTGTAATCGTCAATAATCCATGCTTCTTCCCTGCTTCTGCCATCATGACTAGACCTTCGACACCAATGCCCTGGAAGCTGTAAGGACCTGTTCTTGGCTTGAATGCGCCGCCGCGTAGAACTTGACCGCCTGCTAATTTAACAAGTCTAGCAATCTCATCAATCTGTTCAGGCGATTCAACCGCACATGGACCGCCCATAATCGTCAGATTGTCCCCACCGATCTTCACGCCTTTAATCTCGATGATCGTATCATCTGGATGGAAGTCGCGGCTTGCGAGTTTGTAAGACTTCGAGATTTTGATGACATTCTCTACATCTTTCATTTGACGAAGATGTTCTGCGAGCTTCGGCTCGAATTGACCGACAATCCCAATCACCGTACGATCTACGCCACGAGAGATATGGGCCTGTGCCCCTGCTTGCTCTATCACTTTAACGATTTCATTCACACGGGCTTCCGAAGTTTTATTGGATGTAATAGCAATCATGTTCAACACTCCTTGATTTGTCGTTATCTATTGTCGTTCCATTGTCACCATTTCACTATTATACTGCAACGCTTATACGCTTTTAAGCTTTTATTCGTTAAAGTGATTATACGACCTATTTAGATGTCCGTCAAGACCATCTAAATAAAAAAACGATGCAAGCGCTTTTTCAGAAAATAACATATTTACTTCAACGGAAAGTTATGGTACCTTAATTTCGATAGATATAGAAATAATGACAACACACAGCGAAGGTGATAAAACCATGTTCGAAGACAACGTAGACGCACGACAAGCTGTCAAAGTATACAAAGCACTCGGGGAACCTACCCGGCTCAAAATCGCCATGCTGCTTACAGAAGAGCAAAATTTGTGCTGCTCCGCGATTAAGGATAAGCTCGAATCTGTTGCAGGCTCAACCTTGTCGCATCATCTGAAGCTATTGACCGATTGCGGCCTATTGGAACTTCGTAAAGACGGAACCTATATCTTCTATCGTGTGAATCGCGAAGTCGCACAGAAGTACGCACCGTTTTTGCTCGTATAAATTTTTTTGTTGTTATTTCTATATTTTTAGAAATACTGAAATATAAGTGGAGAGAGGAGCAAAACAATCATGTCCAATGCTTGGAAAATTTATATATTAGCTATCGTTAGTTTTCTGGTGGGTACATCAGAGAATATTATCGCGGGGATTCTAGACAAGGTGGCTGCGGATACAGGAATCTCCGTTGCTGCAGCCGGTCAATTAATTACGGTATTCTCACTGGCGTTTGCCTTTGGGACCCCCATCCTCATGGCGCTCACAGGGCGCGTGGGAAGGAAACAACTACTAATCTATTCCCTTAGCATATTCGTGATCGGAAATGCGATCGCCGCCATCATCCCTGGATTCGGATTCCTAATTACCTCTCGCATCATCTCTGCGCTCAGTACCGGCGTATTCGTCGTCACTTCATTAACGGTTGCTTCCAAGCTCGCCCCGGCAGAACGACAAGGAAGTGCCATTGCCACCCTCGTGATGGGTTTCAGCACCTCCTTAATCATTGGTGTTCCTTTAGGAAGAGTTATTGCATCCTCGTATGACTGGAAGCTGATCTTCGGAGGCATTGGTATCCTCGGCATCCTAGCCATCTTCTTGATCATCTACGTCATTCCGTCAACGGTCGGCGTCGAAGAACCCGTTCCCCTTCGCAAGCAGCTTACGCTCCTTCGACAACCGCGAATCGCGATTGCCTTATCCATCACCTTCTTCTGGATCCTTGGCTACTCGATCGTCTATACGTACATTTCGCCATTTCTTCTCCAAATCACCGGGATGAATGAACAAGGCGTCAGTATTGGATTATTCGCATTTGGCATCGCCAGTCTCATTGGCTCGAAGTTCGGAGGATTTAGCACCGACAAATGGGGTGTTGCTCGCACATTGATCAGTGGCATGTTGGTTCATGCTGTCGTTCTCCTAAGCCTATCCATTTCGGCTCACTCGGCTGCTATCGTATTCCCGCTGCTCATGATATGGGCGTTCTCCGCTTGGTCATCTGGACCTACACAGCAATATTATCTCATTTCACTTGCGCCCGAAGCTTCTGGCATTATGCTTAGCTTGAACACCTCGATTCTCCAGCTGGCCATGGCAGCTGGCGCAGGGATTGGCGGCTTTGCCATCGAGCAAATCTCGCTGGCATCCATCAGCTGGATTGGTGCTGCAGGTGTAGCGGTAGCAGCTGGAACAGCTGCTGTATCGCTAGGACTCTCACGATTCCGCGCACGCGCTCGATCCCGGATTCAGCTTGAAGAGCCACAACGTACCGCAGCGAATTGATATCGTTCCGCCAACAAGTATGCAAAAAAAAGGCTGCAATTCACGTTATCCGTGAATATGCAGCCTGCGTGTTTTTCGTTTTTCTTTTCGCTTATGTCCTACGTAATCAATCATCCACTTCACAGGAAAGTACATAATCAGTCCGAGTATAATCCCATCTACAATACCACCGACAATTAGTTTCAAATTATACATCATGAACCGATTGATCCATTCCGGCACGTAAGGAATATGAATGTGAACACGCTTCGGCAGCATCATCCCCCCAACCATGCCATTCAGGAAGGACATCGGAATATAGATGATCTTACCGAAGACAAATCCGATTAACGCACTTGCAAAGCTTGCTCGTAGAATATACACGAGGGGGAAAATCAAGAAAAAAGCCAGCCCCATCGTAGGTAACGTGAACATCTCAATGGCAAGACCAATCGAGAATCCCTTTGCTACTTTTGCTCCACCGCCTCGAGCGCGGATCAGCAGCAAGTATTTATACTTCATCCATCTCCCGATACCTTTGAACCAGGAATATTTCCGGTTGGACATGGTCAAATTCCTTAGCTAGACTTATCGCGAACGGTTGGCAATAGTTTATCCATCTTCACCGTTCGGATGATTGGCCAAGTCGATTCGTTATCAGCATCATACTGTTCCAAGTATGCGATCACTTCTTTTGTAATCGGTGTCGGTGTTGATGCGCCCGAGGTGACACCTACTTTACGAACCCCTGCTAACCATTCTCGATTGAGCTCTGTAATATCCGCAATACGATAAGCTGTGACACCCGCAATCTCTTCAGATACTTGCGCAAGACGATTCGAATTGTTGCTTCGCGGATCACCTACGACAATCACCAAATCCGTCTCACCAGCTTGTTCTGCAACAGCTTGCTGTCGAACCTGCGTAGCCAAGCAAATCTCGTTATGAATTTCTGCACGAGGGAATTTCTCAATCAAGCGATTCATAATATGCTTAATATCCCATTGGCTCATCGTCGTCTGATTCGTAATAATAATACGATCCGTAGGCAGTTCAAGCTGATCAATCTCTTCTTCTCTTTCGATCAGATGAACATGCTCCGGCGCAACGCCGATGGCTCCTTCTGGTTCCGGGTGCCCTTTCTTGCCGATATAGATCACTTCATAACTATCAGCGACTTTCTCACGAATTAAATCATGTGTCTTCGTCACATCCGGGCAAGTCGCATCGACTGTCGTAAGCCGCTTCTCCCGTGCAATACGGCGGACTTCTGGCGAAACGCCATGTGCCGTGAAGATAACCGTTCCTTTATCTACCTTGCTTAGGATCTCTAGACGGTTCTCCCCATCGAGTGTAATGATGCCGTCCTTCTCAAAAGCATCTGTCACATGACGATTGTGTACGATCATACCTAATATATATATAGGGCGCGGTAAATCCAGATTCTTCGCTGTCTGTGTCGCGAGTACCATCGCGTCGACAACCCCGTAACAATACCCACGAGGCGAAATTTTGACGACCTCCATGTTGCACCTGCTTTCATCTACATACTACCCAAACGTTGTATATCAGAATTATTATACTCTATTCAAGGGTAGGATGAAAGCTGCTAACAATAGGAAGCCAAATGATAAAGGTCGATCCTTTCTCTACTGCTGTGACCACTTCGACAGAGCCGTAATGCTCATCAATAATCCATTTGGCAATCGATAGGCCAAGCCCCGTCCCTGCGATAATTCCACGTGATTCATCCGCTCGATAGAAGCGGTCAAAAATATACGGTACCTGCTCGCGATCCATCCCAATACCTGTATCCTTGATTCGGATTCCTACTTGCTCATCATGGCGGATGGCATCGATCGTAACAGACCCTTCTAGCGTATATTTGAATGCATTCTCGATGAAAACAAACAGCATCTGCTGTAAATATTCCTTATGCCCGTTCACACCAATTGCGTCCAGTACCGACAGATCCCCCGTGATCCATTCGGCTGTCCGCGGCAGAAACTGTGCGCGTCGAATCACTTCATCCACGAGCGGCCGCAAATGGATCGGTTCTTTCTCCATGATGACGCCCGCATCTGCGCGAGCAAGCGCCAACAAGTCGTTCACAAGGCGCGACATACGTCTGGATTCGCCTGCGATATCCTGCAATGCTTCGAGCGACATCTCCTTCTTCATCGCCTCGTCGATGTGCTTCTTCTCTAATTCCCCCGTCGGTCCCCACATCTTCTCGAGCAAGTCCACATTTCCGCGAATCGTCGTGAGAGGTGTCCGCAATTCATGTGAGGCATCCGAGACGAATCTGCGTTGTGCCCGATAGGACTCATCTAGCTCACGGTAGAAGATTTCCATCCGAGAGATCATCTCATTGACAGTATCCGTCAATTGTCCAATCTCATCGTTCGGCCCTGTCCGCTTAATCCGGACACTAAGATCCGACCCCCGCTGGATTTGATTCGCTGCACGAATCACGTTTTCAATAGGGCGCAGTGATTTCCGAGCAAGGAAGAGTCCGATTGAGGACGCGATAATGACCATCGTAATGGATACGAGCGTAAGGATATTTTTGAGCTGAGTGAAGAACAAGACTTCTTTCCCCGTATAGACACCAATCGTTGCGACGCCGATGGATTTATTGCTATTCTTAATCTTGATCGGGCCTTCATACACATAGAACGGAAGACCTTCGACGGTAATATGCTTGAATCCAGGTTTTATTTGATCGGTTGACTTAGGATATGGGAACTGTATCCCCCCTAAATTAGGCGTCACTTTAATCGTACCATTCACATAGTTTACGAATTGGGCGTACATTTCCTCCTCAAAACCTCTACCGCCAACATTCAAATCAATACCATCCAAAAAATTATAATCTGCTGTAATTCGCATCACATCAACCTGCTTGTTAATCCGGTCCCGCATCCCGCCATAAATGCTCTGATCTGCGAACCAATAAATCGCAAGTCCAACAAGAAGGAACGTAACGGCTAGAATTGATGCATACCATGCTGTAAGCCGAAGCCGAATCGACATTACGAATCACCTCGCAGCACGTAGCCTGCGCCACGCACCGTCAGAATGATCCGTTTACCTCCGAACTCTTCGGTCTTCTGCCGCAGCATCGCTACATACACTTCCAGTACATTTGATTCCCCGCTAAAATCATACCCCCAGATTTTCTCCATGATCATGTCCCGCGTCAATACCCGCTTCGGATTCAACATGAATAGATGGAGCAACTCGAATTCCTTTGTCGTCAACTCTATTGTATGCCCATCACGAATCACTTGTCGCATGTCTAAATCCAGCACTAGATCTTCATAAGCAACCTGTCTGGATACGGATTCCACTTCGGTCTCACTCGATTTGCGACGCAGTAAGGCACGAACACGCGCAAGCAATTCTTCAAGCGCGAACGGCTTGACCAGATAATCATCCGCACCATTATCGAGCCCTTTCACGCGATCCTTGATATCATCCTTCGCCGTTAACATCAGCACCGGCACGGAGCTGCCCGCTTCGCGGATACGCCGGCATACTTCCCAGCCATCCACCTTCGGCATCATGACATCAAGAATGACGATATCCGGATCGGATTCCATCATCTTATTCAATCCTTGCTCCCCATTCGATGCGGTCATTACTTCATACCCTTCAAAAGCAAGCCCGCGCCGCAGCATCGAAATAATCTTCTCATCGTCATCTACAATCAATATCCTCTGCCTCATCGCTTCATCCCCCTGTCTCATGCGAAAAGGAAGCAAGAAGGATCCCTCCTTCCGCTTCCTCCCTAACCATTATTATTGGTTTCCATTTGCGTTGTATTTATTTTTGTCACCGATTTTGACTTTTAGATCCATCGCTTTCCCATTCCGAACGATATTGAACGTCACTTCATCGCCGACTTTCTTCTTCTGGATCGCTTCGATCAACACGTCATTCGTCGCATATTTCGTTCCGTCGATCCCTGTTATAATGTCGTACGCACGAAGGTCAGCATCATAAGCTGGTGTACGGTAGTATACTTGCGTAACTATCGATCCTTCGACTTTGTCCGTATTCAACTGCTTCGCAATATCATCCGTCATCGTCGCAAGCGTTGCACCAATGAACGGCACAGGCACTTGTGGAATTTCCTTATTCGCTTTTAGGTTCGACAAGTTCTCCAGAATGGTCTTCGCTGGAATAGCAAACCCGATCCCTTGGGAGTCCGCGCTTACCGCCACGTTCATCCCGATCACTTCACCGTTCATATTGAGCAATGGACCACCAGAGTTACCTGGGTTGATCGACGCATCGGTTTGAATCAAATGTTTGTATTCACGCGTCTTCCCTGCTTCTTGATCCGGAATGCTAATGGAGCGCTCTTTCGCACTTAACACCCCAGCCGTAACCGTATGGTCGAAGCCGTTCGGGTTACCAATCGCCACAAGCCAGTCACCGGATTGGGTTTGATCCGAGTTACCGATGTTAATCGTCGGGAAGTCCGTTCCTTCAATTTTGAGAACGGCGAGGTCTAAGTCAAAGCTTGAGCCGAGTACTGTTGCAACATACGGCTTATCATGCCCTTCCAAGACGACCTTGACTTGATCAGCTCCTGCAACAACGTGTTGGTTCGTTAAGATGTAGCCGGATTTGTCGAAAATAAACCCTGAACCTAACCCATTCTCAATTAACTGGTCACTGTTGCTGTTCTGACGTTGTTGATTGGACCCGCCGCTGCCATCACCGAAGAATTGACGGAAGAACGGATCATCCATAAATGAATTGGAACTGCTTTGTCGTTTACTTTGCTTCACATACGTCTCGATTTTCACAACCGCAGGACTTGCATTCTTCACAATGCTTGTAATATCTCCTGGGCGATCGAGCTGCGGTGTATTCACATTCGCGCTTGTCGTTACGGCATTCCCACTGGATGAGCCTGCACCTTCAGAAGCGTTCGTACTTCCTGTGAACAAGTTATACCGGTCAGATACGAACATTAAGGAACTAATGACGAGCATCCCTGCTAAGAAGGAGATGAACACCGTCTTGAACGATGATTTCGGACGGGCTTGATTCACTTGCCAGTTCCCGCCGACGGTACCATTTCCGCTTCCGCCGTTACTGTAGTTCGCGAAATCCACGTTGCCCGCCTTCAATTCCATCCCTTGCGAAGTATAGTAGGAACGCGTCGGCGCCGCTTTGATTGGATCTGGAGGTGTTACTTCTACTTCAGAAGCCGTTCCACTGCCGACCGTTGTGGAATCATTTCCCGTTACATCGTTTGGTACCGATTTGAAAGGTCCATAAGAATAGTAATACGAAGATGACTGCTCTTGCTTGTCTTGATTTTCATTAGGCTCATTATTGTTATGCTCTTCGAATAATTGTTCATTATCATTGCGTTTATTTTCTTCACTCATTCGAATGACCTCCATTACTATATTAGCTGCTCTGTATAGTCATTATCATGAACGATGAACCTTAAACCAACCTTAAAAACAATTTAAACGAAAATAAAACCTAGGCGATAGCCTTTTAGGCGCTTACCCACCCTTTACGATGCGCATATATAGCCAACTGCGTCCGGTCATCCATTTCACATTTCATCAGTAAATTGCTCACATGAGATTTCACCGTTTTAATGCTGATATGCAGCTCTTCGGAGATATCTTTGTTCGTCTTGCCCTCAGCAATTAGCAGGAGCACTTCCTTCTCTCGCTCGGTGAGACCATCCGATTCTACTTGTGTAGTACGCTGCCGAATCCCTCGGGTTAAGGCTTGGGAGACATCTCCGGTCATGACAGGCATGCCACGGAATGCGCCTTGCAGCGCATAGATCAATTCATCGGCAGAGACTGTCTTCAGAACGTAACTGACCGCGCCCGCTTCTACTGCCTCTACCACTTGCCGATCTTCTAGAAAGCTTGTAAGGATAATGATCTTCATCGCAGGAAATTCACGCATAATCTCTCGCGTCGCTTCAACGCCATTCATTTCTGGCATCATCAGATCCATTAATATAACATCAGGCATGCCTTCAGCAAATCCTTGCTTCAATGCTGCAATCGCTTCGAGCCCATTGCTAGCTTCCCCAATGACGTTGAACTTCGGCTCAATCATCAAATACGTGCGTAATCCCATACGTACCATTTCATGATCGTCAACGATCAATACTTTAATCTGTTCCATCGATCTTCGTCTCCTCTTCGAATCTCGGCATGTATACACGAATGGTCGTCCCAACACCTGGTGTACTCATAATATCCACCTGTCCGCCCAGCTTCTCTGCACGTTCTTGCATCGTATGCAGCCCGTAGGATCCAGGCTTCAACATCTGCTTATTAAATCCACGGCCGTCGTCATTGATAGATAGAATATATTGACTCTCCCGTTCTGTCAGCTTCAGGGTGACTCGCTGTGCCGAGGCGTGCTTCACAATATTTGCTACTGCTTCTTGGATAATCAAGAACATCTGATGTTCCTTCGCCTCCGAGATTGGTTCATGCAGGTCCAGCTCTTTGGTCCCTTGCAGTCCATTATGTCGGCAATAATCAGGAAACCATGCATCCAGCGCTTCCACCAGTGATTTTCCTTCCAATTCAATAGGCCTTAACTGTGCGATGAGTCCTCGCATCTGCTTCTGCGCCAGATAAGACATTTGGATTAACTGATCCATGACAAGCTTCGCACGTTCCATATCCACTTCCATCACCTTCGGGAGGGATGAAGCTGACATATGAATGGCGAATAAATGTTGACTAACCGAATCATGCAGGTCACGAGCCAACCGCTTCCGCTCTTCGGCTACGGCAGACTCTGTCGTCATCTCCAGCTGCACCACTTGCTGCTCCCCTAATTTCTGCAGTAATTTCATCTTCTTCTCTACGCTATCTACCATCGTATTGAATTCATAGTACAGACGTGCAAAAGAGGGGTCCTCTGTCCGCCGAATTCGAACGGATAAATTCCCCCTTGAGACTTGAAGCATGCTGTCATGAATGGCATCAATACGACGCTGCATCCGCTGTGCTACGGCATAACCGACGATCGTGCATACGATAATGATAAGCAACAGATACCCTACCCATAATCGGAAATCCGTTAACAGCCCCTGATATCGAAAGATACCGAGCAGCACAGCGACGATGCTAAATGCACTGGAGAGTGCGAAGTAAATCAATAATCCCCATTTTGAATTCTGCAATATGCGCGTCATCATGCTTTAACCTACTTTATTCACTTTTACATCACCGATAAATGTGCTGACGATGATGCGTACTTTTTTACTTGCTTCATTGTAGTACGGTGTTTCTTGACGGATATTCTTCATGAACCCGCTCTCGAAATGATCCAGCAGCTTTACATCTCCAGCTAGTGCACTGCAAGAGACTGCAACACCAACCTCAATATCATTCGGCACATAGACCTTAACGTCGCCAATGAAGGAGGAGATATTAATTTTCGTCTCCCCATATGGAATGTGTGCTTTCGTCAAATCAAGGACGGTGTCTCCAATGAAATGCGAGATATTCATCGGTTTCAATTCCCAGAAATCTGACCCCATATGGATATCCCCGATAAACCCGGACTTATTGACGGTACTCTCTTTCCAACCAAATTCGTAATCATCCTTCCAGGTTGATTTCGGTGCTTCAGTCCCTGGAGGAGGTGGCGGTGGCGGAGTCATCCCATAGGGCTCGGGCGGGATATGAAAATGCGGGTCATGTTTCTTATACGAACGTCGCGGTTTGAGAATAACGTACAGACCAATCAGAATAAGCATAAGCGGCACCAAATAACGGAAAAATTCCCCAGTTGATAGGTGTAGAACATCCAAATTACGTGCGAGGAAGAATCCACCGATGACGATCAAAATAACATTCCCGAACGAAATCGAACGCCCATATTCATGGTTTTTGTACGAAACTACATTCTTCAATCCTGCCAAAATCAGAATCACAGGCCAATACGTTCGGATCACATAACCAATATCCACGTGAACATAACCCATTTGATTCAATAAGAACACGACACCGATTCCGACAAGGATAAGCCCTCCGAACAATCGAGACCCAAATCCTGAATGCATAAACAACGCCTCCACTAACGATCTTCTTCTTCAATATAATCTTAGTGTACAGGATGTCAATTGCAATGAACAGCGTCGGCGGGTTGAAATTCATATCGGTCTCGAGACGGAGTCCGCTTCCACAAAAAGTTAAAATCAGGCATCAAATAGAAAAAGAGGACGCTTATGCGCCCTCTTTGGATCCATCCGTCTTATAGGTCGTCTGCATCCGCGTTTGCTTGAGAAGATTGACGATTCGCACGAGCTGCTGCATTAGCAGCTGCTGCGCTAGAATCGTTTGCTGCTTCGCTTGCGAATTCCGTATCGAAATTAGCTTTGTTCGCGCGTGCAGCTGCGTTAGCAGCGCTTGCGGAGCTAGCATTATTCGCCACGCCAGCTGTTTCACTCGCGAATTCTGCATTGAACTTTTGGTTGCCACTCATATTGTTGCGGTTGTTGTTCTTAGCCATGTTTGCTCACCTCCAAGAAGTATTATGCGACTTCCTTCGGGATCTTATGCACAATAACCGCCTCATTCAATTCATGGATCAACTTCTCCGTAACCTTGCCCTCACCACGCTTAATGATGTGGACCTTTAAGGTTTTTTTGCCCCACTCTTTGTAGACTTGTTTTGTGGTTTTATAATACAGGTCGATTTTGTTGCCTTTAATTGCTGATCCGGTATCTGCGACAATGCCATAGCCATAGCCCGGAATGAACAACACCGTTCCGATCGGCAGCAAGCGTGGGTCTGCGGCAATCGTTGATATTTTATGCTTATCGCGTCTGACCTTCACGCCGGAATACGTAATCCCGTATTGCGGATGGCCAGGTCGTTTGCCTGTCGATTCAACTCCTGCTGTATAGCCTGTTGCGACCACACTAAGTGTTTCTAGAATATCTTTAGGTTCTGGCGCAATGACTTCTTTAGCAGGTTTCTCCTGCGCTAGCGCCTGAAATGATAACGTTGGGAACAACAAACTCATAGCGAATACAATTACAATCATCCAACCATATTTGGGCCATGTTCTGCGTATGCCTCGAAGCATAATGGATATCTCCCCCTTATCACGAAAGGCTTTCCAGAGGTCCAACATTTTATGCATCGATATCCCCAAAAAAAAGAACACACCTAAGCAGCTTAGGCCGACGAAGGTGTGTTCTCCATTCATTTACTTCAATATTTGGTTGGCAATCCAAGCAAGGTCATGAATATCAATGACATTGTTATGGTCGATATCACCCATTGCAATTTGACTCCAATTTGGACTTGCCGACGTCTCTCCATAATGCGCTGCAATGATCGCCAGATCCCCAATGGAGTATTTGCCGTCATGGTTCATGTCGCCAGGCGGTGTACCAGGATCAATCGGCGTGATTTGTACTTCTTGGGAGGAAGCAGCAGCCCTCGATTCTACACCTTCTCCATCGGCAACAGTCGTCTGAAGGGCTGTGATCTGTGCCGTTTTCGCAACACTTGTATTCTTCGCGCGGAAGGTCAATTCAATAATCAACTGTGTTCCTGTAATGCCGTTGCCTTCCCCTTCACTTGCCACAATGAGACGCAGTTTTCCCGTATTATCTACCTTTTTCTCGACGATGCTAACCCGGTCTTTCATAGGAATCGCAGCGACGAATTCCAAGGCTGTGGGATCATAATGAATTGCAATATCTTGCGCATAGACGCTGTTGGTCACATTCTTCAATCCAAAATTGACTTTCAATTCTGCACCTGCTTGAACGGCTCCGCTGCCTATCAGCGTCGTTGTAAGTTCTTTGGTTTCGACAGGGAGGATGAGCGGCTCCACTTGATACGTCACCTTGTCATCGCTAAGCGCGTACTTGATATTATCGAAGGCAAAGGTACGTCCATTCGCGCTATCCCACAGGAATCCAAGAACAATCCGGTCAAAATTCTTGATCGCTGTCGTCGTCTTCACCAATTGCCCATCAATATACATCTTGAGATCTGTCTCGGAAGTATAATCCCATTTCAGTTCGTGCCATCCCTTACTCCGCTTGACCGTCGTAGCTTCCCAAGCCGTCGCATTGTTGCTTGCACGTACCGAATAATAATCAAGCGATCCATATGCACTACCATCATAGAGTAATCCCATCCCTGCCAAGAGCGTCGTTCTCGCATTCCCGACATGCGCGACCACACGTGTCTTCGTATCCATGGAACCATCGTCGTACAGCATCATCGTCACGACACCCTGCTTCGCCTGCCCGAATAGCTTCTGAATGGCGTTCGACCCGTTACCCACGGTGAAGAGTGCACTCTGCTTGCCTTGGTATGCGACTTTATCCGAGATCGTGCCTGTTGTTATAGATGCCCCCGTCTCCGGTACAAAATCGCCCCATCCGGACTCGAAACTCTGTGAGAAGACCAAATCCTTGTATTCTTGCACTTCCGCAGATACTTTGACGGCACGAACACCCGCTAGATCTCCTTTAACTTCCAACTTCCCAGTCTGCGAATCAATGATCACGTTAGGCTGATCCGACTTGTAAGTAACCTGATAGTATGGTGCATACGGAAGCGTATTCCCGTCTTCCGTGACACCGTCCGTTCTTAGTTGAATCGTTGGCTTCGAAGCCGATATTTCATTCACATCACTCGTAATCTTATAAGATGTAACGGCCGATGGCGTAAGTACCCGCACATGTGCCTCCCCTTTGACACTTGGGCTCACTGTACTCTCCGCCGTAATCGTTGCTTCGCCAGGGATCATTGGCGTCACAAATCCACTTTGATTCACTGTAGCTACGGCTGGGTTGGAGCTCGACCATTTCACTGTTTTGAACCAGGCGTTTGCAGGAGCTACTGTTGCATTCAATGTCGTTCCTACATGTCCTGCATAAAGGCTGACTTCTGTTCGGTCGATCGCGATGGATTGCGGCACAATCTCTGGGGACTGCTCACCCGGTTCATCATTTGTGAACTCGTGCGCTCCGATATCCACCTTCGCTGGATTCGCGATCAGATTTTTGAAGAAATCGACGGTTGGAGCTGACCATACTGACGGCGTCATTGCGGTCATATCCAGTCCTGCATCGATAGCCGGTGAACCCGGTAACAATTTGTATCCGCTCAATCGATTTACATTAAAGACGCTGCCCTTCGCTTCAATCAGATCTTTCGGTTCTTCACCCGGTCTTGCAAATTTCGGACTTGTAAATACATTGTCTTTGAACGTGATGCCTGTAAACTTCGCATTCTGATAATTCGTTCCTGGGTAGAAAATATTGTTCCTCACTTCGCCCCCAGCGAAGGTTTCCGTCCCCATCGCTGTATCTGCCTTCGAGTAGAAAATATTGTTATACAACCGCATATATTTACCCGAATCACTCATGAGTTTGGTATTGATGTTCGCATCTGTGAAGAATGTATTGTTATGAATTAATGGTGCATCTGCCGAACTCGTCGGTAAGTAGTGGAAAATATATCTTCCGTCCCCGTCGTTCACACTCACATTGTATCTCACGACTGAATTTTTCGATCCACCCATGAAGAGAATGAATCCGCCTCGGTTGCTGTGGCTGTAATTGTATTGATAGAGCGTGCCCTCGCAGAACATATCCACGTCGAATGCTTGACCGTCATTGTAACCATAAATTCCGCCATACACCTCGTTGTACTGCATGATCATGTCTTTGACGCCAATGACCCACAGCCCAGCATAGTTGACATTCCCAACATTCTTGGCTGAATGCTTCACAACCGTGTTGTACTCCATCCGGCCTTCACTGCCGATGTTGCTCATAACAAAGCCATCGCCTTGCACTTCTTCGACATAGTTGTTATTGAACTTCACATTCTTCAGCACTCTCGGAAAATTCGCATTCACGTCGCCTTCCTTATACAAGCCTGCATTGCGAATTCCCTCGATATCCACCCGCTTCACCGTATTTCCTTCCACGAGCACATCGGAAATATTACCGAGAATCAAGATGCCGCCACTGCCGATTTTCCAACCTTTTGGATTCCCGTCCACGTCATGAATGTAATTATTCTTGATCGTAATCCCGCGGTGCGGATTCGCTTCCCATTCTGTTGTCGTTGTTGAAGCTGTACGAATATTAATTCCCGCGCGCTGCGACACGACATCCGGATTAAAGTTCGTGATCTCGAGGTTCAAGAACTCCAAGTAACTACCATTCACCACATCAATCGTTGCAGACATCGTCTTATCTTTGACGCTGGTATAATTTTTAACGATAGCTGATTCTTCGGTCGTCGTTGTTCCATTCCCGTTCAAGACGGGTCTTCCCGCTTGCTCCAGATTCCCATAATGACTAAATACAATAGGCTCTTCCTTCGTACCTGAGATTCCCCGGAGTTTGACCGATCCGTTCCAGACATCGCCAGCCCGGAAGAGAATGTGATCTCCTGGAACAAAACGCGTCTGATTAACCTTATCGAGTGTCTTCCATGCCGTCGCTTCAGACAATCCATCCTGATCATCTCGTCCATTCGCACTGACGTAGTATGTATTGTGGGCAGCTGCAGCAGCATGCGTCTGAACCTCCACTTGCCCTGTCTGGTCTGCTGGTGCGGCTTGTGCCTGAGGTGAAATCATCATAGGCATCGTCATGGTCATGATCAGCAGCACGGACAGACATCGCAAGAGTAACCCCTTGTTCATACGTTTCTTGTTCAATGCAGTATCCTCCTCATTCATATTATAAGAGCGTCTAAGTAAACGAGATGCGATTCAGTACCTCTTGGTGTACTTCAATCACGGCTTTACTCAGTCGCTGACTTACCTGGAGCTCCACTTGCTTCTGAACAAACCTCTGAACGACGGCAGCTCGAACCTTCTCATACGGTTCATATCCTTTATCCTTGGCGGCTAACAGCCTATACAGAACGGTGTCTTCACCCGAAGAATCCAGGGCTGTAAACTCACCAGGTTTCATCTCCGTCAACACCAAATTTAAATTTTGCGCGAGATCATCATCCTTTGATTTGTCATCCAGGTCTAGACTTAGCCGTTCAATATGGATGTCTTGCGTTAAATTCAACCGCTTGACAACTTGCTCGGTGGATAAGTCATTCGTAGACGCCTGTTGTTTCAACGCTTCGAGCTCAGACTGCGCTTCCGTTGCACTAGGTACCGATATTTTCTCGTATTCATAGCTGTAGCCCCGATGGAATTGTTCTCGCTTCATGTCCTCGTACGTCGATCGAAACATCTCTTCGGATTCTGATTTCAAGGTCTCTTTCGTCAACTGATCCATCCATCGCTGAACATTCATGTTCTGCACATAGGAATAATATTCGCTTGCTCCATACTGCTTCGGGCCATAGATCGGCTGACCATTCCGAACCTTCGCTTCCCTTTGTTCGTTCTCCGTCTCGAACTGCTTCAGAAAGGCATCATACGAAATATCCGACACGATTCCTTGCTCCCGCATGAGAATTTGCTGCATTTTATATTTGCGCAGCTCTTCCATTGCCTTTTGTTTCGCATAATCAAGCGGATTCTCCCCATCATAGGTCGATGTCCAGAAATCTTCGGTATACTCCGCATTATATTTCCGTTTGAAGTAGCTTGATGTAAGCGCTTTATTATTTTGAAGAAAAAGTTCGAACTCATCCTTTGTTACCTCAACATGATCGATGGTAAACACCACGTCATCCCCGGATGCGTAGGAAGTCATTCGCCATGCAGCGATCACGATAATCATACATATTATTCCGATGCCGACCCCGATGAAATAGCGCTTGTTACCTGTAATCCTTAAGAAGACTTTTCCTTGTCTCATGACATCAGCTCCTCGATCAGGCTGCTATTTAACTTGATACGAACCAACCATGTGCCATCATTATAACCATTCCAAGTTAATGAAGGCGTGAATTATTTTGACTTTAAATATATAAAATTTTTACCTTTTCAAACACAAAAAAGATCCCTTACTTTAAAACCAAGTAAGGGATCTCTTCAGTGTACAAAATATTAGAAAATCAAGTGTGTGCGAATTTCTTCAGCCAGTCGCGCCACAGCCTCATCCAACTTGAGGAAGCCTTGATCGCCTACGCCGCGTTGACGAACAGAGACGCCGCCATCGTTCTTCTCGTTCTCACCGACGACGAACATGTAAGGCACTTTCTCTAGCTGTGCTTCACGGATTTTGTAACCGAGCTTCTCATTGCGAAGATCCGCTTCAACACGAATCCCTTCAGCCTGAAGCTTCTCAACCACTTCTTTAGCATAGTCTTCGAATGCGTTCGAGACAGGAATAATCTTCGCTTGCACTGGCGACAACCAGAGCGGAAGCGCACCTGCAAAGTTCTCGAGCAAGTAAGCAGTCATACGCTCCATCGTACTGATAATACCACGGTGGATAACAACTGGACGATGCTTCTGACCATCATCGCCAACGTATTCAAGCTCGAAACGCTCAGGAAGCAAGAAATCGAGCTGCGCAGTCGACAACGTCTCTTCTTTGCCGAGTGCTGTCTTGATCTGTACATCAAGCTTCGGACCATAGAATGCCGCTTCGCCTTCAGCTTCGAAGAATGGAAGTTCAAGCTCTTCCACCACTTCACGCAGCATGCGTTGGGACATTTCCCACATCTCATCATTTTGGAAGTATTTTTCAGTATCTTGTGGATCACGGTAGGAGAGACGGAAACGGTAATCCTTAATACCGAAATCTTCATAGACTTTACGAATCAAGTTCACGACACGTGCAAACTCTTCCTTAATTTGATCCGGACGGCAGAAAATATGAGCATCATTCAGTGTCATCGCGCGTACGCGGTGCAGACCTGTTAAAGCGCCTGACATCTCATAGCGGTGCATTGTTCCAAGCTCGGCGATACGAACCGGAAGGTCGCGGTAGCTGCGCATTTCGCTCTTGAACACCATCATGTGATGCGGGCAGTTCATCGGACGTAGAACAAGTTCCTCGTTATCCAATACCATTTTCGGGAACATATCTTCCGAGTAGTGCTCCCAGTGACCCGAAGTCTTGTACAACTCTACATTCGCGAGCACTGGTGTATAGACATGGTCATAACCCAATCTTTCTTCGAGATCTACGATATAACGCTCCAATGTGCGACGAAGCTTCGATCCGTTTGGAAGCCAGAGAGGTAAGCCTTGACCTACTTGTTGGGAGAACGTGAAGATTTTCAGTTCTTTACCCAGCTTACGGTGATCACGTTTCTTCGCTTCTTCCAAAAGACGGAGATGCTCGTCCAGTTCTGCTTTTTTCACGAATGCCGTACCATAGATCCGTTGAAGCATTTTGTTCTTGGAATCACCGCGCCAGTAGGCGCCTGCAACGCTGAGCAATTTGAACGCTTTGATGCGGCCTGTCGAAGGAACGTGCGGTCCACGGCAGAGGTCAAAGAACTCGCCTTGATCATAGATGGTAAGTACCGAATCTTCTGGCAAATCGCGAATTAATTCGAGTTTTAAATTATCATCGAGCTCTGTATAGATGCGAAGCGCTTCGTCACGGCTCACGACACGACGGCGAATCGGAAGATTCTCACCCACGATACGCTCCATTTCCTTCTCGATCTTCGCAAGATCTTCCGGATTCAAGGAGTGCTCCATATCGATATCGTAGTAGAATCCATCTTCAATGACCGGTCCAATACCTAACTTCACATTGTGCTCTTTGTACAGACGTTTGATCGCTTGTGCCATCAAATGTGCTGTACTATGGCGCATCAACTCAAGTCCATCTTGGCTATCGAGGGTCACGATCTCAACCGCTGCATCCGCATCGATCGGTGTATAGACATCCACGATCTTCCCATCGATTTTACCTGCTACTGCATTCTTCTTCAGTCCGCTGCTGATCGATGCTGCAACATCTTCAATGCTGCTTCCTGCCTCGTATTCGCGCACTGCGCCATCCGGCAAAGTTACTTTAACTGACATGTTCCCTTTTCCTCCTTCAATATAAAAAAACAACAAAAAACACTCATCCCAGAAAGGGACGAGTGTTATATACCCGTGGTTCCACCCTAATTCGAACGTAATATGCTATGCCCAAATGACTTGTAACAATAACGTTCCTTAGTGCATTCGGTAACGAGAATGAGTCGGATCCATCTACTATCATTCGATGAATCAGCTACAAAGGGGTAAATCGAAGGTGAGCTCTGAAGGAAATTACAGCCGATGTTTCCTCTCTCTGGACAGTTCAACCAAGGACTCATGTCTTTGTCATCGCTATTCGCGATTTAAGTTACCGTTATTATAAATCCATTCGAGGAGGAGGTCAAGCTGTATCCTTTTAATAATTCCTTAATTAATCATGCTGCTGCGCACTTTCACTCAAGTACGGCGAACAGACAGGACAATACACACATAACTGTGCACGGCTTTCGAAAATTTGCTGGATCGTCTTAATCACTTGCAGTTCTGGTTCACGCGTATGGATATAAATCTTCTGCGGTGAGACGGTAATCAAGGTGCTTACAATCATATCCTCGACCTCAATATCATGATCAGGCATCTCAACCACAACACTCGTCATTTGCTTCGTCTCAATCGGACGCATTTGATCATTCAGCAGCACAAATTGATGATCCCCACGATGCATCACATGGGCCACAGGAATCTTGGTCTCCTGCACGAACACGAAATATTTAAGCAATGCGATAAACTCATGATATTGCTGATCGAGAATATACTCATCAACCGCATACTCCACAATGTCACGCAATTCCTTTGTGTAGGCATCCAGACGGAACCGGATAAAGCCTTCCACGTGAAGTGCCGTATTCTCTTCAAAATATTGCGTAATCTCCTGAACGAGCAGTCGTTTGCGCCGTTCGCGATCATCCGGTGTACGGAACTCTTCGTTCGTCTCTTGTAGCAATTCCATACAATACGTCTCGATTTTATCTAGATCCTCTGATCGTTTGTAATGAAATTCTTTGCGAATAATGCGGCGTAGTACCGCACGTTCTTTGATTTCCAGAATATACTCCGCAAGCACATTCGCCGCCTTACTATAGACCTTCGGCGCGTGCTGCTTCAGCTTAAATCCTGGTAATATGCCATGGCAAATGATCTGGTATTCGTGGGAATTCCTCGATTCCGTAAATGTAACGCCTTCCGGCTGCATATGTAAATCAGCGAATTCTTGTTCCATCTGACTATGAAATTTTGACCAGGCTTCATCGGAAGTCGTCGTTATTGTGACTGTAAACAGTTCCATGTGACTTGCTCCTTCCCGAACAATGTTCTTATTCAGTATATGGGCTTTAGGAAACAGATATACAACGAGGATTTTCCCAGCAAGTCCAGAATCAAGGCGAATTTCTCACGGATGCAATAAAAAACAGCTACCCCCA
This sequence comes from Paenibacillus terrigena DSM 21567, assembly GCF_000374845.1. GTDB lineage: Bacteria > Bacillota > Bacilli > Paenibacillales > Paenibacillaceae > Paenibacillus_K > Paenibacillus_K terrigena. Next base: position 505,619 of record NZ_KB895414.1, read on the forward strand.
AGGGTAGCTGTTATCAATTAATTCTGCATAATAAAATCGCGTTCAACATTCGATTCTTCTTCAAAAACCCGCAGGATATTATATTTCGTATCCCGCTGCGCAGGGATCTTGCCCGCTTCACGAATCGTCTCTAGAATCGTTCCGATATTCACTTTATGCGTTGCGCCTGCCGCCGAGACGACATTCTCTTCAATCATCGTGCTGCCGAAATCGTTGCAGCCATAGCTTAACGTCTGCTTCCCAACTTCTGGCCCCATCGTAACCCATGAGGATTGGAAGTTCGGGATGTTATCGAGATAAATCCGGCTGATCGCAAGTGTCTTCAGATACTCTTCGGGTGTGACACGTTCTGCCTTCATATTCGTATTGTCCGGTTGGAAGGTCCACGGAATAAAGGCCAAGAAGCCTTTGGATGAATATTGATTGTTAATGCACTCATCCTGTGCGACTCGCACACGATCTAGATGCAGCGCACGCTCATCCATTCCTTCACCGAAGCCAACAACCATCGTCGCTGTCGTGTTCATGCCGACTTTGTGTGCCGTCTGCATCACGTCCATCCAATCCCGCCACGAACCTTTGAGTCGACTAATCTTGCGTCGAGTCCGATCATCCAAGATCTCAGCTCCACCACCTGGTAGTGAATCGAGTCCAGCTTCATGAATAGCACGAACGACCTCTTCGAGCGATAAGCCATCTGATACTTCCTTCATCTTCATTATTTCAGCTGGAGAGAAGGAATGCATCGTAATGTTCGGGAACCGCAGCTTAATCTCACGTAATAAATCGGTATAATAGCTAAATGGCAAGTTCGGATTCGTTCCGCCTTGCATCAGAATTTCTGTTCCATTCACATCGATGGTTTCTTGGATTTTCTGGAAAATCGCCTCATTCGGCAATACATATCCTTCATCCGAGCCAGGTCTGCGGTAAAACGCACAGAATCGGCAATATACATCACAAATATTCGTATAGTTAATGTTGCGTCCAATGACGAACGTCGTAATCGGATCTGGATGCCACTTCTGCATGATCTGGTTCGCGACATGACCCATCTTCTCCACTTGATCCGATTCAAACAAGGTAATGCATTCTTCTACGTTGATGCGCTCACCTGCTGCAGCTTTATCCAATATGCGATCTACTGACATGTCTGCTCACTCCTTTGCTTCCCCACTGTTATCTTTCCCCCAAGAAGTAACGACTTCATCGTCCATAACAGGACGATAATCGTTCTTCGGAAATATAAGAACGGTTTACCCGTCAAACCTATAAACCCTTATATTTTAAAAACACCTGTACTTTTTATCGTAACACATTTCACAAGGAAAAACAGCATCCTAAGATGCTGTTACCGAGCGCAATCGATGTATTTTGTGTTTCATTTCATCAAGATAGAGTCGACCATGGCTCGGCATGAATCGTTCCGGCTTCGCAAAAAAGTACCCTTGCCCCATCTCAACATTGTGCCGCATTAGCACGCCTGCTTCTTCTTCCCGTTCGACCCCTTCAGCAATGACTTGGCATTGTATGTCATGCGCGAAGGACATGATCGCTTTGAGCATGGATTCCTTGGCAGCAACGCGATCAATTTCTTGAATGAGCGACTTATCAATTTTGATAATATCCGGAATGATCTCAAGAATAGATTGCAGACTAGAGAAGCCTGCACCTGCATCGTCAATCGCAACGCGAAATCCGAGACTGCGAAGCTTACGGATTACTTGCGAGCTGCTCACATAATCACGCATCAGATGTTGTTCCGTAATTTCGAAGATCACATGACTAGGCTTAATATTTTCCTTCTCAATATACCGTTTAATATTCCGTTCGAAGTGAGGGTGACTCAGCGTCACCGCTGTAATGTTAATAAAGACGGGACTCATGATCCCCCGACCCTTCATTTCTTCGAAAGCCTTCTGGATCACCACGAACTCCAACTCAGACAGCAATTGAACCCGGTCCGCATAATCAAACAAGGCCTCTGGCGAGTGAAATATCGTATCGATCGGTCCCCGCGTGAGCACCTCATAACCGTATACTTCGCCCGTCTTAAGATCCAAGATCGGCTGCGTAAGAACCGTAATATCCTTGTATTCAATAATTTGGCTTAATTGCTGCTTCAATGAATTGTATGGAACCGGCGCAAGCCCGGCTGCAAGCAGCCAGGCTTCTTGGACAGCGAGATAGATCCCATGCTTCTCATCATCGATATCCGCAGGGAGCTGTGTCGCACCGCTAATAATCTGAACCGTTAAATCACTCTCTTGTAGTTCAAAATTCAGATCCGTCTGAATCGACTTCCCGATGAGAATGGCAAGCGCATCCGTCTCTTGCGCCAGGAATGGAATCGTCTCACGAATAAAAATGCCATAGACATTGGTCTGAATCATCTTGACCCCTATAAGCCTGGATGCATCGACATATTCAAGCATCGTATCCCGAAGAATATGTTCGAGGACCTTAGTCAGGTGCTGCATCGTATCTGAAGAATGCTGACGAATGAATTGATCAAATTGATGGACACTTAGTAGAATGAGCGAGCATATATGGCCCTGCCGACGGGCCTTACGAACCTGATGAATAACGGGATCCCGCAGCTTAAAGCTCGGTGGCAGAATATTCATGGAACGGTTCGTTCGAGATAACATACAGATGTTCTTCAATCGTTTGATCGATTCATCAAAAAAGGTACTCATACTACGCTCTTATGCCCCCTCGCACCAACACGTTCTTGTTGTCACTATTCTATCACAGCATAACAAAATATAACAATATTTGCCTTATTGTTACACGTCTCGCAGGGCGCTCGATAAATCATCAATCAAATCGTCAACATGCTCAAGCCCTACCGAATAACGAAGTAATCCGTCTGTGATTCCCTTCTCTAGACGAACTTCACGAGGCATGGAGGCATGAGACATCATGGCTGGGTACGATAAAATGCTCTCTACAGCTCCAAGGCTGACGGCTACGAGCGGGATTTTTACTTTACTGAGCACTTGTTTCGCCCGTTCACCTGAACCGACATCAAATGATACAACTGCGCCATAACCCGCGGACTGTTGTTCATGAATTACGCGGCCAGGATGATTCGCTAGGCCTGGATAGTATACCTTCGCAATCGAAGGTTCTTGTTCCAGCCATGCCGCCAGCTTCTTCGCACTCTGCTCCGAATGCGCCATACGCGCTTCAAGCGTCTTCATGCCGCGCATGAGAAGCCAGCTTTCTTGCGTACTAAGTACCGCTCCCATCCCATTCTGCAAATATTTGACCTGGCGAGCAAGCTCTTCCGTAGCTGTGACAGCTAGTCCAGCAAGCACATCACTGTGACCGCCTAAGAACTTCGTCGCACTATGCAGTACAAGGTCCACACCAAGCTCAATTGGACGCTGATGATACGGTGTCATAAACGTATTATCCAGCATCGTTAGGAGGCCGTGTTCCTTCGCCCATGAAGTGACAGCCGCAATATCGGTAATTTTGAGCGTCGGATTTGACGGTGTCTCCATAAATACAGCTTTTGAATTCGGCTTCAGAGCGTTCTTCACTTGATCAAGATCCGTCATATCGACGAACGTCGTCTCAATGTTCATCCGACTAAGGATGGTCGTTAGGAAACGATAGGTCCCTCCGTACACATCTTCCGTAACGATCACATGATCACCCGCGGATAACAACATGAAAGCGGTAGAGATCGCTGACATCCCGGATGGGAAAGCATACCCATTCGTTCCGCCTTCAAGCAAGGCGATATAGTCTTCTAACGCCTGGCGTGTCGGATTCCCCGAACGGGAATAGTCATACGTCGGCGGATTGAAGATATCATGATGGTGGAATGTTGAAGCTTGATAAATCGGGACACTGGAAGCACCCGTCGTCTCGTCGATTTCACTTCCGAAATGAATCAACTTCGTTGCAAATTTATGATTCCGTTCTGATCCTTCTGCATGTGCCACGACTATGCCCCCTCGATCTCTTGTCTAGCAAGCTCAATTGCACGGCCTAAATCCGCAATAATATCATCGGCATGCTCAATCCCTACGGAGAAGCGCAGGAGACGATCATCTACACCGACCTTCTCACGAATTTCAATCGGAATATCCGCATGGGTCTGCACGGCTGGATACGTCATCAACGACTCTACTCCACCAAGGCTCTCGGCAAAAGCAATCAATTGAATATGACGTAATATCGGCTCAATATATTTTGCTTCCTTCATTTTGAAAGAGAAAATGCCCGTATTGCCTGAGGCTTGCTTCTTCTGAATTTCATAGCCCGGATGTCCCGGCAGACCTGGGAAATAGACTTGATCAACAAGCGGATGCTCCTGCAAATATGTAGCAACCCGTGTCGCATTATATTCATGACGCTCCATCCGCAGCGCCAATGTCTTCATGCCGCGCATTAACTGATAGCTGTCACTTGGACTCAGTACAGCACCAATCGAATTGTGCAGGAAGCCTGTATATTCAGATAGCTCCTTGCCTTTCGTTATGATCAGTCCGGCGAGCACATCATTATGACCGCCTAGATATTTCGTCGCACTGTGCACCACAATATCTGCACCTAGCTCAATCGGACGCTGCAAGAATGGTGTTAACAAGGTGTTATCGACAATCGTTAACATATTTTTGCGCTTCGCCCATGCCGCTACAGCTTCAATATCTGTGATCATCATCAGTGGATTCGTTGGTGTCTCGATGATAACCGCCTTCGTATTCGGCTGTGCCACTTCTTCCAGGGCATCGAAATCATTTGTATCCACATAAGAAGCTGTCACGCCAAAGCGCGACATAATTTTCTCGATTAACCGGTAAGTACCCCCGTATAGATCCAGCGAGACGATCAGATGATCGCCTTGACCGAACATGGCAAATACGGTCTGAAGCGCCGCCATTCCGGAGCTACAGGCAAACGCTGCATCGCCGCTCTCGAGTTTAGCTACTGCTTCTTCTAAGACGCTACGAGTCGGATTCTTCGTCCGAATATAATCGAATCCCGTGCTCTGTCCTAGCTTCGGATGACGAAACGCAGTTGATTGATATATAGGATAATTAATCGCTCCCGTAACAGGTTCCTGCACAGATCCAATCTGCGCGAGACGACTTTCAATTTTCAAATCTTCTGACATGTCTAGATATCCTCCTCTGTCCTATTAAATGCCTGCGCCAAGGTCAAATGGTGTCTCTTGATATACATAGTAATTCAGCCAATTAGAGAATAATAAGTTGGCATGCGCACGCCAGAGCGATAAAGGCACCCGTGATGGATCATCCTTCGGATAGTAGTTCTTCGGAATTGCGACATCAAGTCCTTTGGCGACATCACGGTCATACTCCCATTTTAATGTAAGCGGGTCATACTCGGAATGGCCTGTCACGAAAATTTGCTTGCCGTCTTTGGTCGCAACGATATAGATTCCCGATTCTTCGGATTCCGATAAAATCTCTAGGTTCTCATTAAGCTCGATATCTTCACGTCTTACCTCGGTATGACGGGATTGTGGTACGTAGAACTGCTCGTCGAATCCACGCAATAAGCTGATATTCGGCGTTGTAATCACATGCGGGTATACGCCAAAACACTTCTCTTCCAAAGAATATTTAGGTACGCCAAAGTGATAATACAGACCTGCTTGGGAAGCCCAACAGATATGCATGGTTGATGTTACGTTCGTCTTACTCCATTCGAAGATTTGTTCAAGCTCTTCCCAATAGTTCACTTCCTCGAACTCCATTTGTTCGACAGGCGCTCCCGTTACGATCATGCCGTCGAACCGACGATGGCGAATATCTTCAAAGGTATGGTAGAACGTCTCGAGATGCTCTACCGATGTATTTTTCGACGTATGGGATTTGGGATGAAGAAGAACCACCTCGACCTGCAGCGGGGTATTCCCGATGAGGCGCAGCAGCTGTGTCTCTGTCGTTTCCTTCGTTGGCATCAAATTTAAGATCACAATCTGAAGCGGACGAATGTCTTGATGGTATGCTACACTCTCATCCATCACAAAAATATTCTCATTAGTCAATATTTCTTTCGCTGGCAATGCATCTGGAATTTTAATCGGCATGCGTCATTCGCTCCTTTGTGGGATTCTTAATTCATGATGGTTATTGCTCGGAAGGTACAAAAAAAGACCTTCCAAGAGAAGGCCTACGTTAATAAATCCGGCGCCTCTCTCATCTCTCAGTAACGAAATCCATTCGTTTCCGCAAGAATTAGCACCGTGCTTTTCAGTCGGTTGCCGGGTATCATCGGGCTAGTCCCTCCACCTACTCTTGATAAGAATTTAGCAAAACCTTATTTGGTTTTATCATACATAACCCTACTTTAATCCAATTTGAAACAGACGTCAATACACTTCCATCGGCTTCATCCATCCCATGCTGAGGAACGCACCATTCTTCGGTCCGTGCCATATTCTACATTAACTTGGTTCACCGTTTTTTTCATTGCTTGTAAGATATAAGCGCGTTATACTAAGACGAGTGTTCCAAGAGATGAAACATAAAGCAGAGGTGAGTAAGGATGGAAGGCGACCCTATACCGCAGAGGACAATGTCACATGTACAATTAAATAGGAATGAAATCTGTCGGTTGTGCCTGAAGTCTGTGTAACAAACGCATCTTTTGGCCTGCCTTCTGGTTTCATTCGGGAAGAGGAGTGAAATCAGATGAAAATCCGGTTGGTACAAGAAGGTGTATTCACCGTCATCGAAGATATTAACCAAACGATCATCCCGCCAGCGAACGGCTTCTATTGGATCGATGCAGATGTCGAAGATCTGATCGTCCTGCAGCCGTTGTTCTTGCTGCACGATTTGGCCGTGGAGGATTGCCTCAGTGAAGAGGAACAGCGTCCTAAGATTGAAATTTACGAGGGACATTATTTTATTGTTATTAACAGTATTCGATTTGATGATGAAGAAATTTTCTTGCGCGCCCTGAGTATGTTCCTGGGCAAACATTATATTATTACGGTAACGAAGCAGAAGATCAATGAGCTCCGCACGGTAAAACCAATTCTGTGGGAGCAAGAAGTCAACCGACCTGATAATTTCTTATATCATTTGGTCGACCTTGTCGTTGACAGCTATTTCTCTGTCGGGGATCGGATTGAAGACCGCATTGAACATCTGGAAGAAGATATCGTCCTTCATACGAAAAAAACACATTTGAACGAAATTATCGGTCTGCGAAGCGAGATCCTGTGGCTCAAGAAGGTTCTTGGACCGCAGAAAGACGTGATCGCGACCTTGAATAAGAAAGACCTGCGTCTCATCGATGACCAGCTACAGAAATACTTCAGCGACATTTATGAGAATGCCGTCAAAATATCAGAGACCTTCGATACGTTCCGCGATTTGATGGCCAACTTACGAGAAGCTTATCAGTCCAGCGTCGCGAACCGCGCGAATGAGATCATGAGAGTCTTTACGGCGCTCACGACCATCTTCATGCCGATGACGATCATCACCGGGATCTACGGGATGAACTTCACCCACATGCCTGAGCTGGATTTGAAGTATGGCTATTACATCGTGCTCGGCGCGATGCTCTGCCTGGGGTTTGGAATGTACTTCCTTTTCAAGAAAAAGAACTGGCTATAACACCTTCTCGTGCTGATAAGTCGATTTTTTTAACATAATCAATGCAGGACTTGATCTGAACTGCTGCGCTTAGCAGTGTAGATCAAGTCCTGTTTTTCATTTATCCTGCCTGACGTTGTTGATTGTCTATCTCTCGCTGACGCCGATAACGAATACGAACCAATCGAATACGCTCGTAATACATGGCCGCTTGCTCTCCTTGCAGCCCCGTATCCCCATAGACCTCGAGCAAGATCGGCTTCAAATATCGATACCCATCGCGCTCAATAGCCGACCATATGGCGGCCTGCTCCTCTAGAGGCACCTGCTGGAGCTCTTCTTCGATCAGACGCTCGATATCATACCCTTCCCGGTCAAGACTTTCGAGCGCAATCAGAATATTCCGACGCGACATGCTGCAATACTGCTCCAGATCTGTAATGGAACAACCCTGCTGAATTCCTTCCAGCAAACGTTTCTGTTCTGCAAGCCGATCCATTTCCTGCTTATATTTTTGTTCTTTTTGCTTATACAGCCATTGGGCATATTCTTCCCGAGTCACCTGTTCTTTGACCCAATCCAGCGGAAACACTGTCGTTCGTTCGGTATCTTGAAGCAAGCTTACAATCTCCTCGCCATAGAGGTTCACCTTGTTCTCTCCGAAGCCAGGCAGTTGAAGCAACTCCTCCATCGTCTGCGGTACATAGACGCTGATTAGGCGTAGCATACGGTTCGTCGCAATGAAATAAGGAGCCTTCTTGTCAGCAGTGGCGCGAGATCTACGCCATTGACTTAACATGGCATATAACGATTCATTCGGATATAAATCGCTATAGCAAGCAAGCAGCTGCGACCGAACCAATCGTCCCGAGTGCTCCGCATCACTAATCATTCCATCAATAATCGGAGCGTACCCTTCCCCTAACTTCACCGCAACACCATGTCGAAATGTGGTTAGAAGCTCCTCCCAGGACGTACCCGAGTACCATACCGATTGTTCCATCTTGCCATGGTAGGGTTCACTCCATACAAGCTGCCACACCCCATGCGCCTCACCAATCGATAATTGCGATGTAATAGTCCCTTCTGATTCTTGCTTCCTTTCAAACGTGTTCAGAAAAACGATATTCATCATCCACCTCCAAAAAGTTCATGAACGCACGCAAAAAAGCACCCCTCTTATATAAGATAAGAGAGGTGCTTCCTCATTCGTCCGTTCATGCAATTGAGATCATCATAGCATAATTCCAAATTCTGGGCAAGTATAGGGAGACAAAAGTTTTCAAATAACTATAGGTACAGAAATTATAGTTCCTGTTCTTCCCAAATTCCGCTATAATGACCTCATAATCATTGAAGGAGTGACATCCATGTCTCAGCACGAGTTAGATTTTCTATCGGATTCAACGGAAGCAACGACGACGCGATTCGTGACATTCATTGGCGCAAGCTATAAACGGTTCGACCTCGCCATCATGACGACCAACCGCTTCTACGGGAAGAAATTAGTTACTGATCTTCAGAGCGGTATTACGGCAATTATCGGTGAAGAAGACTTGGAGGAAGAAGGCTACTTGGAATTCACCTTCAAACTGTCGGAAGAGGAAGCAGCAGGCGACCTGCGCGAATTCCTCCACATGGTTGTAGGCCCGACTGTCTTCACAGATTAATTACAATCCATCGATATAGAAAAAAGGCTACCTTACTCATCGAGCAAGGTAGCCTTCTTCTTGTTTCACTGCAAATTCATGCCGAACAGCAGCATGTTGCTCAGCGGTCTACCTGCTGACGTAAGGACTCTTCCGTTGGCATAGAGGCCGGATGATGCGCCCCCGTCCAAATTCATTGCCTGCTGCGCTCCAAGCTTCTGCATCACTTGTGCCCACGCTTGAATTGTCGCTCCATTGACCGTTGCAATCATAATGGAGCCATCCTTCATGACAGCAATCCCGCTTCGTGCACCGCCGCTGGTCAAAATTTTGGCAGATGTAAACCCTTCGGCCGTCGGATTCACCGCGAGCTTACCATCCTTCACAAGTCTTGGGCCCGCCCCAACTGCGGTGATGACATCTCCCCAAGGAATCTCATTGCCTTGCAGGTCCTTATAGTGAACTTCATATGAAGCCATTGCACCCACTTTAAATCGTTTTGCTTGCCCTGTCTCGCTACCGTTAAAGACAAGCACATAACCATTCGCTGGGATCGCGACATCTTGATTTTGCGTCACTTTGGTGACTACGCCTTTATCTACGACAACCATCTCACCATAGCTAAATCCAATCGTTTTGCCTCGTGCCGGTGTGTAGAGGATGCTGCTCGATTTCCCTTTAACAGGCGTTCGATTTGCAAAATAGACATAATAACTGCCGCTTTTGCCGCTGTCTGGATCGTAGACGCTTCCTGTAACAGATACCCGTAAATGATCCATTCGAACTTGGCCATTCTTCGTAAATCCAATCGTTGTCCCAGTGTTCCCAATATGAGCAAGCTGACCATTCTGTATGATCATGCCATAAGGCTCTGGAATACCGCCATAGGCTTCAAAGTATGTGCCATTGATACCATAATCCGCATGATACCGTTTAACAATGTCTTTCATATTAGCTGTCTGACCGACCTTGCCGCCTGCCAGACCTACTTGTACACCGATATTTTTCGGCATCGTCACGGTCTGTACCGTATAAGTACGTCCGCCTACGGCAACCTTCTTCATCTCGACTTTTGGTTGGTAAGCAAGCTGCTGCGTTCCTTTCGAGGAAGATGTCGTACTGCCTGCAGTACCTCCTTGCCCTGCTGCCGTAGCCACAACAGCTCCGGTAAGACTAAGGACAAGTGTAAGGACGATGGTCCGAATAAACTTAGTTGACATGCTGACTGTTACACCCCGATCAATGAATTTAAACTCTGCATTTCTAATTCTGCAAATTTGCGTTCAATTTGTGTACGATCTAAGGTAAATTCGCAGTTGTCTATCGAACAGACGAGCGGCACATCGCAACGAATACGTGCTAAATCGCGAGATAAGTGCAGCATGTCGATGTCCGCTTCAATTTTGGTACGCACAGCTTTGGTCAGTTCATGAAGGTTCTCTAAGATTCCTTCTACGGATTCGTATTGTTGAACGAGCTTGTAAGCTGTTTTCTCTCCAATCCCGCGAACACCAGGATAGTTATCACTGGTGTCCCCCATCAATCCTTTCACATCGATTACTTGCGCCGGTGTGAGTTGACGTTCTTCCATGAGTGTGGACGGGTTGTAGACCATATAATTCCCGTGTCCTTTTTTCATAATGATGACATGGACACGCTCGTCAACCAATTGCAGCATATCGTGATCGCCGGTCAGGATATAGATATCCATGTCAGACCCGTATTGCTTGGCAATCGTTCCGATACAGTCATCGGCCTCGTATCCAACTTCACCGATATTCGGAATGCCGAAGCTCTCCATCACTTCACGAATTAAGCTGAATTGCGGGATAAGATCTTCTGGTGCTTCGCCGCGATTAGCTTTGTAATCCGAGAATTGCTCAGTACGAAACGTCTTGCTCCCCATATCCCAACAGCAAGCGATATGCGTTGGATCAAATTTCGATACGGCATCCCAGAAATAACGAATAAATCCATAGATCGCATTCGTCGGAATGCCTGAACTTGTCTTGCGAATATAACCGCCATATGCTGTCGCATAATAAGCGCGGAATAACAAAGCCATCCCGTCGACGAGGAGTAACTTCTGTTTATTGTGTTCCAACTTTGGATCTCTCCTAACTCTAATCTAGTAACAATCCTGTAAGTAACATCCTATTATTCTAGCATAGTACGCTCGTGACTGCTTGGCCTCTTTTTGCCATTATAGGATCCTATCCCAGGGTTCAGCCCCAGCTGGTCTCGTACTGTTCTTCTTTGAATCCAACCGTTACTTGCTTCCCATCAGTAACAATCGGGCGTTTGATCAATCGGCCATTCGATGCCAACAGCTTGACTTGTTCCTCCGCGCTCATCTTAGGCAGCTTGTCCTTCAGCTGCATTTCCCGATAGACTTCACCCGAAGTATTCCAGAATTTCTTCAATTCAAGGCCGCTATTTTCGATTAATGCCTTTAGCTCCGCTTCCGTCGGCGCAACCTCGAAGATATCTTGGAGCTCCAGCTCATGCCCTTTCGCTTGAAGCGATTTAATGGCGCTGCGGCATGTGCCGCATTTCGTATAATGATAGACTTTTAACTTGGACATGACAGATTCTCCTTATAGCTCACTAAGTAATTTCGTTCTGCATCGCGTCTTGCAGCTGCTGAAGGTCATTCGGCAATTCTGCGGTAAATTCCATCCATTGCTTCGTGATCGGATGCGTAAGACCAAGCTTCCAAGCATGCAGCGCATGCCGATCCATTCGCGCGTCTAACGCCTGCGCCTTAGCATCTGTAGCTTCGTCAACGGGAACTAGAAACTTGTACATTTTATCACCGATTAATGGACAACCAATGGATTGCATATGCACGCGAATTTGATGGGTGCGGCCCGTCTCCAGCTTTAACTGAATCTTAGCACCCGCAGACGATTTGTAAGATTCCAGCGTTGTATAATGTGTTGTCGATGCATAGCCTGTTGGCGTCACAATGCGAATATGCGGTGACTCCGGATCACGATCAATCGGACCTTCAATCGTCCCTTGCTGCGGCTCCGGTATCCCATGCACAAAAGCCAAATACTGCTTATCCACTTGACCTGCAATCATTTGCTCAGAAATATGCTGATGAATATACGGATTCTTCGCGATCGCGAGCACACCCGAGGTATCTTGATCCAAGCGATGAACAGGCCGGAATCGATAATTCCAGCCCTGCTGTTGCCAGTAATGGACAACTCCATTGGCAAGTGTATTCATATAATGACCATGCGTAGGGTGAACGATGATCCCTGGTTCTTTATGCACGACTAAGAGATGTTCATCCTCGTAAATAATGGTGAAATCAACCGGCTGCGGCAAAATATCATCTGACTGCTCCTGCTCCATCCGAATCTGAACACAATCCCCTGCCTGCACACGAACACTGATATAATGTCGCTCACCATTCACTGTAATCCCATGCTCCGTTAGCTTCAATCTCGACATTAATTTGCGAGATACCATTAATCGATTCGATAGTATCGTCTTTAACAGCATCCCCTCCTCCGATGGAGGAACGATATAAGTGATCGGTTCGTAATATTGTGTCTCGATTGTCATGGCTCGGAACGGAACACCTCTGCACTGCGAATATACTCAACATCGGGAACACCGCTCCGTACATTCGCCGTTCGAGCGAGCACGAAGAATAAATCCGATAATCGATTCAAATAATGGCGAACCTCGGTATGAATATCTGCGACACTCCCCAGCTTCACAACCAGTCGTTCCGCACGACGGCATACAGTTCTGCACACGTGAAGCGATGCAGATCCACTGCTTCCACCCGGAAGAATGAACCGTGTCAGCTTCGGATTTTCTTGTTCATAATGATCAATCCATTGTTCTAATTGCGCTGTCATCTCAGCTTGAACTTTGAAGCTCTTCCCATCTAGATTCGCGAAGGCGAGATCCGAGCCGCAATCGAATAGCTCATGTTGAATTTGCAGCAATACGGATCGGATATCTGAGAATCGCTCCCCGCCAAGTTGACTCATCGCTTGACCAACGAAGCAATTCAACTCATCAATTGTTCCATACGTCTCTACTTGAATATGATCTTTCGGTACACGTCCGCCAATGACCGACGTCGTTCCTTGATCCCCCGAGCGAGTATAGATTTTCATCCTAAATCCCTCCCGAATTTTACCTGTTTACTTAATAGTTCCACAGCAATCCCTGATGTTAACAAATACAATTGCTTGCTTCTTGCAGCTAATCGTTCATTAATCGCCGGCAGCCATTCATGGAATAGACGTCGATACGCTACGGTCTCATCCCAGCCGCTGTTCATCTCATTGGTAATGACGAGAATTGCACCTTGATAGGCAAGAATGGACTGCACCAGCTGTTCGACGCGCATCTCGACATGTGCTTTCATGTCCTTCTCATCGAGATTGAGCTTGGCAGCAGCCTTTACTTCACCGTAGAGCCATACCGCGATACTATCCACCACGAGCACACGATTCCGCGCCGTGTATGGATTCGACTGCACATTAATCGTATCAATAATTTCAGGAAGTAACGGATCGGTCTCAATAATTTTCCATTCAAAGGAGGAGGAAGCCACTTGTACTTGTTCCTTATCTTTATCCGGCCATCGCGAGACAAGCCACATGCCCGTCTTACCCAATGTCGAAGCCAACTGTAGCGCAAAGCTTGTCTTCCCACTGCCTGCGCCACCTGTTATCATCACCAACAAGTGAGTTCCTCCCTTCCTTCATTTATTTGATCGAAAATCTCACTACCCGCTATTCTACCATCGACTTCAACACTTGCTTTGCAAGTTCAGGGTGCGGCGCGTTCGACGGAATAATCACGAACAGATTCTCTAATGCGAACCCAATGGACTTGAACATCTTCATATCATGAATTGGAATTGCGTAGAGATGTTCTTCCTTCTTTTCTTGGTCCTTCCCTGATGCATCCGGTACAAGAACAGTCCCTTCAACAAAGCCGCGTTTGTACTTCTCCTTGTCAAATGTATCTTCGAGCGGTGTCGTTCCTGAATTCTTCGCAAAGTTCTTCATATCTTCCTCAGGAACTACCATCATATCATTCGAGCCTACCGCAAGTTCGGCAATCAACTTCTGTATACTGTACATCGCGCTTGCGTTCACTTCGACCTTCTTCTCACTTCCAAGCTGCTGCTGCAGCTGAGCCTTCACTTGATCTGTTACTTCCTGCGGTATAACTTGCTGTTGTCCAGGCATCAATAAGATCGTAAGATCCGCCTCATCACCGCAGCCCGCTAAGAGGCCCATCGTAACTAACATCATAAGAATGATTCCGATTCTTTTCATGTACATTGCGTCCCTTCTGCTGTGTGCATCTATACCACCCACTATATCATAAACTTGGAAGACACAAAATAACCCCACAAAGTGGGGAAATCCGCTTCGAACCTGATTCAGGTACTTTGCGGGGGCCTCGGGAATAATAATGAGATCGTCGTCCCCACACCAACCTGACTCTCTACCTCAATATGACCATCATGCTCGTGAACAAGCTGTCTCGCGATCGCCATGCCAAGACCAGTCCCTTGATGGAGATTCTCGGTCGGAGTGCCTCGGTAATAACGTTCAAATAATCGATCAACCGTCGCCTCATCCATTCCTAACCCCTTATCTTGAATTTCGATTCGAAACGCACCATCCTCTTCGATAGCCATCATCACCTGTATATGTGTATCCGGTGGGTTATGTATTTGTGCATTGGCCAGAAAATTCTCAAGGATACGGCGGAAATATTTCACATCAACCGGGTAATAAATCGGCTGGGCGGCAGGTACAAACTGAATCTGTCGTTGCTCGTGTTGCGGATGCTGTTGCATCTGCAGTACCATTTTGCCGATAAATTCATTCATTTCGATCTCGACCTTCTGCATCGGAACGGCATGATTGTTCAGGCGATAGGTTAGATTGAGATCATCAATCATCTCATCCATATGGAAGGACTTCTCCCGAATAATACACGCGAACTCTTGTATTTCCTCTTGCCGCCATTCATAGGCATTCGATTCGAGTACATGCGCATACCCCATAATCGATGATAAAGGTGTCTTAAGATCATGCGATACACCCGCAATCCACTCTTCACGCGTCGTCTCTAGCTGCTTGCGAATCAGCTCGTTCTTCTGCAGCGAATCTGTTAGGAAGTGCAAGGAATCGATCATCTCGGCATAGGTCTGAAACCTTCTCTTCATCCGTCCTGACCGATTCATACTCCTCCTATACCCTTTACGATCCACAGGTTCCATGAACCGCCCCTGCGCCAAATGCTTCAGCCAATCAATCATATGAAGAATTGGCGTTCCGAACCGATGACCATACCATAAAGCTATAACAGCTAATAGAATGATAATAATTCCAAGCAAGATACATAGGCTGATGACAAAGACATAGATCATCGCCAAATAAGGATCCTGTGGGACGCCTGAAGCGTCATTCCGAATAGGAAGATGCACTAACCAAGTATTTCCTGTTGCTGGATCAAATACGGACTCAAACTGTGAAGCATACCGCTCAGGATATTGCGTGCGTAAGATAATATCATGTACAGCATATTGGCTTGGTCCATCCGCAGGTTTATGATAGGAGGCGATCTCTAACCCCTCCGCATTAATGACCTGCACCCATCCCGATAATTGGGAGATTTGCGCAGCAAGTGGCCCTGTGATCTGAATCTTCCCATTCTTTAATTCGACCGATTGCAGTAAGGTTCTCTTCATCTCTGCAATAGGATTCTTGACACCATAAATCAACGTATAGAGGCTTCCTTCTCTCTCTTGAATCCACACATATAAGCCATAAGGGAACGGTTGCTCCCCCGTCCAATAGCTTGTTAATTCACCGGGATTAACCTGACTCGGCAAATCATCCGGCGTCTCAAAATCAGCAATCACCTGGTTACGATCATTAATCAATTGCAGCCATCCGCCCTGCTCACGAACTTGATCTAATAGTTCAGGATCAAATGTGATTTTCCCATCCTTCTCAGAAAGAGAGTTCATGAGCATGGGCAGACCTGATTTGGCAAAATCACGTTCCTGCTCCAGCTTATTTAGCTTGTCGAATGCAACAAATAGAACCGTTAGAATTAATGCGAGCAGCAGCATACCAACGAACAATAACTGTCTAATATAAATGAAAATAAAACGTCGATTCACGGTCATCCGCTTATTCATCGTTCCTCCGAACGAGCTTATACCCAAGTCCTCGCACCGTCATCAAATATTTCGGCTCTGCCGGATTCGGTTCGATGCGCTCACGAATCCGATGGATATGGACCATCACGGTATTATCATCATTGATGCTATGATCTCCCCATACACGTTCATACAGCTGCTGCTTACTGAATATCCCGTTCGGATGTTGACAGAAGAATTGGAGCAATTGGAACACTTGCGCCGGGCAATCCACTTGCTTCCCTTGTACCCAGAGTTCCCCTGCATACGCATCCAGCTGAAAACCACCATAATCATAAAAGCTGATGCTTCGCTCTGCTTCCCGGTTCCCGTTCTTCGCATACCGCCGGAGCTGCGCCTTCACACGTGCAATGACCTCAAGCGGGTTGAAAGGCTTCGTGACGTAGTCATCCGCTCCCAGTGCAAACCCCGTTAATTTATCCAAATCCGTCGTACGAGCTGTTAAGAATAGAATTGGCGCATCGGTCGTCTGCCGAATCCATGGACAAATATCAAACCCACTCTGACCCGGCAGCATCACATCCAGCAAGACCATATCATACGTCACGCGTTGACAGGCCTTAATCGCTTCTTCCCCTGTCGATGCTGTATCTACATTGAGGAACCCCTCTTTATTTAACACCGTTTTTAATAGCTTCAATATCGATGCTTCATCATCAACTAACAAAATTTTAGCATGATTCATCCTGTATTCCCCAATCTTTCGGTACTGCTATCACCATAACATCTTTTGTTTTCTTATAGTAGAATGTGATCTTAACAGAACCTTAATTTTCATGAACAAGATTAAGGCATTCATAAGATTACGTTATTCGTACGATAAACTTCATCCCTTATGATTGGTTTATATCAAGCATAAAGGAGCATATGTACAAATGAATTTGAACACAAACCCAAAACCGACTATCCTACTCCATCTCATCTGCATGGTGACTATCGTTGGAACGTTGACTGCCTGTACTCGTGATGTGCAAGACCCACCAACGAATATTGCGTCATCAAGCCACACCACCTCTTCTTCCATCGTGGATGTAAAGCCATTTCAGCCAGAGGAGCTACCTGATCTCCTTCTTCAAGGTAAGAATGAGACAGTTCATCAGCAATTCAATACCCAGTTTAAGCAGCAAGTATCATTGAAAGATATGGAACAGCTATCCGGCTTTCATGAGGGCGTCCAATCCTATACCTTGAAATCGACAATGAAGTTGAGCGGTTCCACCAATTACATTTGGACGGATGAGCAAGGTACGAAAGGCATTCAAGCCGTATTCGATCCGGATGGGCGCATATCCGGGCTGCTCCTTGTCCCTTTAGAAACTTTTCCCGAGACGGATGTGAAGAAGACAGCTACGACATTCGCACTTCCATTCCACGGGGAATGGTTCACCTTCTGGGGAGGAACGAATGTCCTTGTCAATTATCACTATGAACATCTAAGTCAGCGGTATGCGTATGATTTTGTGCAGCAAAAAGATGGCAGCTCCTATCAAGGCGATGCCACCCAATTATCCAACTACTACGCCTTCGGCCAGCCTATTGTCGCTTCGGCTCCGGGCAAAGTCGTAGAACTGAAAGATCAAATTCCAGATAACGAGCCTGTAGGGACGATGAATGAAAAAGAGCCTGCAGGAAATTATGTTGTGATCGACCATGGAAATAAAGAGTATAGTTTGTATGCTCATTTACAGAAAGGGTCTGTTAAGGTTAAGGTTGGCGATCAAGTCCAAGCCGGAGATATTCTCGGTCTGTGCGGCAACTCTGGCAATTCCAGTGAACCTCATCTTCATTTCCAAGTATCTAACGGCGTGAATCTATTCGAATCCGAATCGATCCGCGTCCAATTCGAGAACAATGCAGACTATATTCAAGGAACAACAATAAAGGCGCCGTAACCGGCGCCTTTATTTGTTATGATTTTCGTGGACGAATTCTCATATACTCATTAATCTTCACATCTAGCAGACTACTAATTTGAATAACCATATCAGATGTAAAAGATTTCTCTAACAACACGATTTCTTCCATCTTAAGACGTAAAAATTGAATTTCATCCTCCAGAGCAATCGCTGGCGAAAATGAATTTCTCGCTTTGTCGCGCAAATCATATTCTACAGAATACAACACGATCCCTCCCCGGAGTACAAATTCAATGGCGACTTGTGCAAATCTTCTAATAAATGATACTAAAAGTGAGACTCATGTTATATTATATCAAAAGTTCCCTATTATTGGTATATTATTTTTCACGAATTTCTCAGTTTCACGAGAAAGTTACCAATTCTGTCAAAGGCTTCGTTCAATTGAGCAACGGATGTCGCATAAGAACAACGCAAGAATCCTTCACCGCCGAGTCCAAAAACATCCCCTGGAACCGCGGCGACTTTCGCTTCCATCAACAATCTTGTAGCAAATTCTTGCGATGTGAGTCCTGTCGATTGAATGGAAGGGAACGCATAAAATGCGCCTTGCGGTTCATGACATTCCAGCCCGATCTCACGGAAGCTTTTCACAACGAGTCTTCTCCGTTGGTTGTAAGATTCGACCATCCGGTCTTTCTCTTCCATCCCGTTCGTCAAGGCTTCTAATGCAGCAACTTGCCCCATCGTTGGTGCACACATCACCGTGTACTGATGAATCTTCAGCATCGCCGCAATAATCTCCGGATGTCCACAAGCATATCCCATCCGCCAACCCGTCATCGCGAACGCCTTGGAGAACCCACTTACCAGAATCGTCCGATCTTTCATACCCGGCAGCGATGCGAAGCTCACATGCTTCTGGTCGTATGTCAATTCCGCGTAGATCTCGTCCGAGATGACGATCAGATCGTTCTCTTCTACAATTTTCGCAATTGGCAGCCAATCCTCACGCGTCATAATCCCGCCTGTTGGATTGCTCGGATAACAGAGAATAAGTACTTTGGAGCGAGGTGTAATCGCCGCTTTGAGCGATTCCGCCTTTAACTTGAACTGATCCTTCGCAAACGTCTCAATCCCTACTGGAATGCCGCCGCCAATGGCCGTGATCGGCGAATAGGTGATGTAACACGGCTCTGGAATGAGAATTTCATCCCCCGGAGCAATGAGTGCGCGCAGAGCAAGGTCAATCGCTTCACTGCCGCCAACCGTGACGAGCACTTCATTTCCCGGGTCATATTCGACATGGAACTCGTCATTCAAATATTGGCCGATCGCTTCACGAAGCTCTGGAATACCTGCATTAGACGTATATTTCGTCTTGCCGCGCTCTAAGGAATACACGCATGCTTCGCGCACGTGCCATGGGGTACTGAAATCCGGCTCCCCAACACCGAGTGTAATGATATCCTTATTTCCTACTGCCAAGTCAAAAAACTTCCGAATCCCCGATGGCGGAATCGCACGTACAGCAGGCGCTAAATACGATGACATCGATTTGTTTTGTTCTTCCTCTTTTATGATCATGGCTACTCTTCCTTTTCGTTACGGTGAGACAATGAGACGGTGATCGTCTTCATGCTCTTCGAATATGATTCCATCTTGC
This sequence comes from Paenibacillus terrigena DSM 21567, assembly GCF_000374845.1. Lineage (GTDB taxonomy): Bacteria > Bacillota > Bacilli > Paenibacillales > Paenibacillaceae > Paenibacillus_K > Paenibacillus_K terrigena. The sequence continues at coordinate 525,610 of NZ_KB895414.1, forward strand.
TTATATTTTTTGAGAATAAAGTGCGTCTTCGTCGATAACACCGAGTCGATCGGCGACAATTTATCCGATACGAAGCTGGCCACTTCCTTCAAGTTCTTCCCTTCCACTTCAACGAGCAAATCATAGGCTCCTGACATGAGATAGACCGATTTTACTTGCGGGAACAAATAGATCCGCTCCGCAATCCCTTCAAAGCCGCGTCCGCGTTCAGGTGTAATCTGAACTTCGATTAGCGCAGTGACTTTATCATCTTCCACCTTACTCCAGTTCACAACCGTCGCATACTTCACGATGACATGTTCTTCTTCCAGCTCCGCGATGGCCTTCTTAACTTCTGCTTCAGTCACGCCAAGCAATGTGGCGAGCAGCTCTGGATCCCGGCGTGCATCTTCTTTTAACAAGTCTAGAATTTGTAATTTTAACGCGTTCATTCCACAGACCTCCCAAACCATAATAACTATATTACAACGAATACCAACTTCATGCAAAATAAAAAAAACCGCTTCTACAGGTGATAAATCCCCTTCAGAAGCGGTACTTGCGATGGGTTACATGTAATACGGATTCTTACCGCTGTTCGTATGCTGCGTTGCTTGCGCTTGCGTATGAGCCAGGAAGGACAGCGATTGGCCACCGCCATTCAGCTGCTGCTGTACGAATTGATCCATTTGTTGGTGGTTCTGCTGCACCTGCTGAATTTGTTTATCAATGGCCTGCTTCAGTGCCGGCTGAGGTTTGGTGTACATATTGTTCTGCTGCATGAAGTTATAGAGATCTCCTTGCATGCGAAGGGAATGATTCTGCAGCTCCATGAACATTTGACGAACCATCGGGCAAGCAGCTTCAGTCGTCGCCGTCGTATATTCGCCTACCGTTCTTTTTAAATCTGTCAATATCGTGAATAGCATGTCTTTATCCTGCATGACACCACCAGCATGCTGCTGTTGTTGACCTTGTTGTTGCGAGTACATGGATACTCCTCCTTCGTTATCGGATTATTGGATTTGATATGGGGCGATCGATTGATGGTGCTGCAACGATTGCGTCAACATCTGAATGTGTTGATGATGTTCCCGGAGCATTTGCGTACATAGCTGCTGGACGGCTGGATTCGATGAATTATGCGCAGCGACGGCGCATTGTTTGACGAGCAGATCTTCGTTCGAGATGGAATCGGAAATATAGTCTAATTCTTTGCCGGATAACGGCTGATGGTGCATCATGTTGTGCATGGTTAAATTCCTCCTTATCGGAACACAGTCATTCTGATTCTTACCTAGAATGGGCAATCCGAGAGTCATTTATGTATCTAAATTATCCCACGGTGACCCCGAAAAAAAGAAAAAGCCCCGTACACTTTTGAAGTGCGCGGGGCTTAGAACTTCTATGAAGTTCAGAACAAATCCATACTTAAATAGCGCTCACCTGTATCCGGAGCCATCGCGAGGACACGCTTGCCCGGACCCAGCTTCGCTGCGAGCTCTAAAGCCGCCCATACGGTAGCACCTGAAGATGGACCTACGAGTATTCCCTCCAGACGAGCAAGGCGTCTTGTCGACTCCAATGCATCCTCATCTGCGACTTGAACAATCTCATCATACACCGATGTATTAAGGATCGATGGAATGAATCCCGGGCTTGTACCTACCAGCTTATGGGGTCCTGGGGAGCCGCCGGACAACACCGGAGATCCCTTCGGTTCAACGACGGCGATATGGAGATTAGGCCATTGTTGCCTAAGCGTCTCTCCTGTGCCGGTAATCGTGCCGCCCGTACCTGCAGAAGCAACAAAGGCATCCAGCTTGCCATCCATTTGTTCGATGATCTCACGAGCTGTTGTATGACGGTGTGCATCAGGGTTCGAGCCATTCTCGAATTGGTTCGGAATGAAACTGTTCTCCATTTGCGCTGCAAGCTCCATCGCTTTTCGAAGCGCGCCTGACATTCGCTCTGCTGCGGGTGTAAGTACAATCTCTGCACCGTATGCTCTTAGCAGATTGATGCGTTCCGCGGTCATATTATCCGGCATCACGAGAATCGCACGATAGCCTTTCGCTGCTGCTGTCATTGCAAGTCCAATGCCTGTATTCCCGCTCGTTGGCTCAATGATCGTTGCACCTGATCGAAGTAGACCCGCTTGCTCTGCATCAACAATCATCTGATACGCTGCTCGGTCCTTAACACTTCCGCTCGGATTGAACATTTCTAGCTTCACGAACACATCCGCATGCTGATCTGTAACCATTCGCGATAATTGAACAACCGGCGTATCACCGATCAAATCCGTAATATACTGCACGACACGCGGCATACGCAGCCCTCACTTTCCCTTAACGGCTAAGTCGATTAATCATCTTCTGACGATCTTCGGCTGATAAGACATACGCCACTTGGAAGCATCCTGTACATACATACATGTTCACGTTGAATGGCGCTTCGACGAATGGCTGGCCTACAGCTTCAGGGACATTCGGTTGAAAAGCGTTAGGCGCTGTCGCCTGTTTGCCTGCGAGCACCATATATTCGCGGCAGTACATACATTCAGGCACTTCTTCCTGCTGATCCAAGACTTGCTCAACGGTCTCTTCATAGCGACCCATCTGCTCGTCATCTTCGGTAACGGCATCGAGCTGCACTTGCAGCGTTCGATAACCTTTCAATTCATTATTGCAATGCGGACATTCTTCTTCTGGGCCGATCTCCTCATCCCATACAATCTCTGTATCACACCAAGGACAAATTACTGGTTCCATAGTTATTCCCTCACGATTCTATATGTTTATCCAATAAATAACACCAATTACAATAAAGACCAATGCTAGCGCAAATAGCGATCCCCATAAATACTTCATTCGTTCCACGATTCTCCTTCTCTATCCGAGCTTCTAAGACAACCCCGCACTAATAATGAATGATAGCGAGATCGAGATCATCATGGCAATGAGCCCCACGGCCCGATTATCTTTGCCGATCTCTTCATCAATATGAAACACAGGCGTCACAAACTCAAATAAAAAATAGGCAATGATTAAGAGTACGAATCCGAAAGAGGCCCAAGCGAGTGATTCATAAATCGATCGCGCCTCTTGAATACTCGAGCGAAAAATATTGCATATACCGAATATTTTACCACCCGTCGCCATTGCAACAGCCACATTCCCGCGCCGAATTTCTTCCCAACACCGGTATTTGGTAAATAACTCAAAACAAGCTAAGAAGACGATCAGCGCAAGAACAGCGACTGAAAAATAAGCTACCATTGAGAAATAAGGATTTTCTAACAACGTTTCCAGTTGAGATTCCATGCCGATCCTCCTCACCCATCATCTAATCACCGCCCCAAGCTCTCGCTTAAGACAATTCCGCGACCGTCACGCCCGTTCCGCCTTCGCCATAGTTTCCAAGACGATAGCTCTTCACATGGCGATGCTTACGCAAGTATTCTTGAATCCCCGTGCGCAGAATCCCCGTTCCTTTGCCGTGGATAATATAAATCTGACCAAGATTCGATAAGAATGCCTCATCGATGAAACGATCCACTTCCATAAGCGCCTCTTCGAGATTCGCTCCTCGTAGATCGAGCTCTGTACGCACATTCTCATCTCGCGTTCGTTTGACACTCGTAACATGGCGTTGTTGCTGCACTTTGGCTGGCGTTGCAGCCTGTACCATCTCCAGATCATTCAAGCTTACCTTCATCTTCATAATGCCAAGCTGAACAACAGCTTCTGTCCCTGCCGTCTCAACGACATGCCCCCGTTGATTCAAGCTGTAGACCATCACTTCATCTCCCGCCTGGATTGGTCTAGCTTGTTTGGCTTTTGCACGTTTTGGAGTCGAAGTGCGGCGCTCAGGTTCTGCTTCATCCAGCTGACGACGCGCTGCAATCAACTTGTGCTCCTTGACCGAAGCGCCTTCCTCCATCGCGAGCTTCCGCAAATCTGCAATAATTGTCTCCGCTTCACGACGCGCCTTGATGACCACATCACGTGCTTCTTCTTCGGCCTTTGCAATCATCTTATCGCGCTGTGAATCGAAGCGTTCCCGTTCGCTCTCTTGCTGTTTGCGCAGCGTTTCAAGCTCACGGCGCAGCTGCTCCGCACTGACACGCTCAGCCTCTGCACTTAAACGGTTCTCTTCGAGGGAAGCGATCATGCTCTCCACGCGCATATCCTCTTCTTTGACATTGCCGCGCGCATGCTCAATAATCTCATTTGATAATCCAAGCCGTTCTGCTATCGCAAATGCATTACTTCGACCCGGCACACCCACGAGGAGACGATACGTCGGACTAAGCGTCTGTACGTCGAATTCCATGCTCGCGTTAGTGACGCCTTTCCGATCATAAGCATAAGCTTTGAGCTCGCTATAATGCGTCGTTGCCACCATCCGGCAGCCCTTCGCATGGATATGCTCCAAGATCGAGATGGCAAGTGCAGATCCTTCTGCAGGGTCTGTGCCTGCCCCAAGCTCATCCAATAGAATGAGGCTCTTCTCCGTCATTTGATGCAAGATCCGAATAATGTTCGTCATATGGCTGGAGAAGGTACTAAGACTCTGTTCAATACTCTGCTCATCGCCAATATCGGCATAGATCGCATCAAACACACACATCTGACTTCCATCTTCAGCTGGAATGAACAATCCAGACATGGCCATCAGACTCAGCAGACCTATGGTCTTCAATGACACAGTCTTACCACCTGTATTCGGCCCTGTCACAATAATCGAAGTAAATGAATTACCTAACTCTAGATCGATCGGTACCACCTTATCCAGTTCAATCAACGGATGGTGCCCTTTTCGCAGCTTCATAAAGCCGCGATCATTCATGATCGGCAGCGTTGCCTTCATCACATGCGCTAGACGAGCTTTCGCAAACATGAAGTCGAGATCACCCATAATCTCAACATCTGCTCTTAGCAGTACTTCCTGCTCTCCAGCTTCGGACGATAGACGATACAGAATTTTCTCGATTTCACGTTCTTCCTTCAATCTTGCCTCACGGAGTTTGTTGTTCATCGCGACGATTGATTCTGGCTCGATGAACATCGTTGCCCCAGAGCTTGATTGATCATGAACAATACCGCCAAAATGCGAGCGATATTCGCTCTTCACTGGAATTACGAATCGATCATTCCGAATGGTAATCAATTGATCCTGAAGCATCTTCGATACCGAAGATGAGCGGATCATCTGTTCCAGTTTCTCCCGAATACGCACCTCGCCGTTACGCAGCTCCCTACGAACAAGGGCAAGCTCGGCACTCGCTTGATCCATCACTTCCGCCTGATCGTCGATGCATGCCTTAATCGAATCTTCGAGCGGCTTCTGGTCCGTAATCAACTGGCTCAGTTCATATACGAGCGGCACGGGCTCATCGTCATGCACCTGCTCAATGAAGCGCTTCACTCTTCTTCCACCAAAGATCGTATTCGCAATATCAAGCAGCTCATGTGCATTCAGCATACCGCCGATATGGGCACGTCTTAGGCTGTTGCGAATATCAACGACGCCTCCGAACGGCGCGCTTCCTTTGAGTCGATCAATGGTATAAGCTTCGTCCGTTGCTTGTAATAGCCGCTTCACATCATTTAGAGAAGATTCAGGTTGCAGCGCTTCTGCCATTTCTTTCCCGATACTTGTCGAAGCATGGCTTGCTAATCTATGTAAAATCTTCTCATATTCCATCGTTCTAAAAATTTTCTTATCCACTGAGAATTCAGCTCCTCTCGATGTTATTATAGCCGAACCGCGTGTGTAAAGCCATGTTCGGGCTTTTTTTCAGCTGTACTCATAATGTTCGCCAAGAAGGGTAAAATAATCGTTGAACCCGTTGTAATGATTACATCAAAGGAGGATTCACATGAATTTTCTTGGCCACGTTGTTCGATTTATCGTCTCGGCGCTTGTACTACTCGTCGTCAGTTGGATCGTTCCTGCCTTTAAAATCGGAGGATTCTGGAGCGCATTGTTCCTCGCCCTTGCGATTGCCGTCATTGGATGGATCATCGAGAGCATCTTCGGTACGAAGATAACGCCATTTGGACGCGGTATTGTCGGTTTCTTGACGAGCGCGCTCGTCATTTGGGTCGCTCAATTTTTTATCGGCGGCGTATCCGTCTCGGTCATTGGCGCGATTCTCGGTGCATTGGTGATCGGACTTATCGATCTATTCATTCCGGTGTCTACCCCTTACGAAGCCGCGAAATGATCTGCGCAGGTCGATAAATCATTAATCGCACCACATATTACAAAAAGAGCGGTTATAACATGCAGTTCCTCCCGCATGTCGTAACCGCTCTTTTTGCTTATTGACCAAGCCACAGCTAAATCCCTGTAATTCGTGCGATAAACTGTGCGGTCGCTGCAATAATATCAGGCATATGAGAGCTGATCTGGCGGGATACCCAGCTACCCTCAAGCATCGATTTCATCTCGGGTGCTTTCATGTATTTCGCCAAATAAATGATGATAATCGAGATGACAATCCATTCAAAGACACCAAATATCGCGCCGGACCAGCGATTCAATCGATGAATCCCCGGTGCCTTCGCAATGAAATTCAGGAAGCCCCCCGCAATGACTAAAGCGTATTTCGTCACTAAGAATAAGGCAATAAAGGCAAGAATACTAGAGAGCGTTACATTAAGCCCTGTTGTCTTCCCCAGCCAGCTACTAAATCGCTGATAATAGAGTATCGAAATAATAAAAGAAAAACAAATTCCAAAAATCGATACGAACGTATTCACGAACCCACGAATATACCCATAAACTCCGGCAATAATAGCGATCCCAAGCCATATATAATCAATCACGTTTACATGCATATCGAATAACCCTCTATCATTCTGTCCATCCTGTTAGTTCTGATCAATGAGTTCGATCCACTCATTATATTCTTGTTGTAGCTTCGCGTACTCTTCCTGTAGTTTACGATATTCTTCTGCGATTTTGCTCTCTTGATCCGCACCAAGCTCGCGTTCGGATTGCAGTAAACGATATTGGTGGGAAACTACTTCGAATTGTTCTTTCAGAACACTCAGCTCATCATAAGCTTCGTTCAACGACCGCTCGAGCAGCTCGTTGCGTTCCACAGCAGCACGAGTTTTCTCTTGCACTTGGTTAAGCTTCTCCTTCAGTCCGTCACGCTCATCTAGCCATTGCAGCTGATCTAGTTCAAGCTGATCCTTATCCGTTCGAATCCGTTCTGCTGTAACGGCAAGCTCTTCATTGGTCGCAGCCAACTGGGCATTCAATTCCTTAAGCGGTGTGAGTTCTTCTAGAAGCTGCTCGAATTGAAGCTGTTCTTCGGTTAACTTAGACTTCTCATTCTCCAGTTCTTGCTCTAGCAAGCTGTTGCGCGCTGCTAACTCACTCTCCGACGCTCGAATACTATTCTCTCGCTCTTCCAGATCATAAATTTGCGCTTGCAATTGCTTCATGTCCTGCTGCTTCGCTGAAAGACCCGCTTCGAGTTCCATAACCTTCGCTTGAATTGCCGCATGTTGTTCTTCCATCTGCAGCTTCTCTTCTTGGATCAACTCGTCATAATAGGACTTCGTATCCTCCAGTTCAACTTCCGCGTTCAACTTCACATGTAAGAGATCTTTCTGGGATTTTTCCTTCAGATCCGCGAGCTCCTGCTCATATTGTTGCTTCATTTCGGACAATTCTTGCTCCGAGAGAAGTTTATATTCCGTAAGCTCTTGTTCCGCTTGCAACATCAATTCCGCAAGCTCCTCTTCAGACTTCTGTTGGAGCTGCTTATACTGAGCAGTAGAGTCCTGCTTCGCTGCTGCGATTTCACGATGGTACTGTTGTTCTGCAGCTTGCTGCTGCAGCTCATATTGTTCCATCAGCTCGGCAAGCTCCTGCTCCGACTGTAATTTCAATGCCGTAAGCTGCTGTTCGGATTGGGTATGCGCATCAGCAAGCTGCAGTTCAAGCTGTGCCTTCATCGTTTCGAATTGCTCTTCGAACTGTGATTTGAGCGCGGCAAGGCGCTGATCGGATTGGGATTTCTGCTGTTCATGCTGCGACTTCACTTCAGTGAGCTGCTTCTCAAGCTGCTCTTTCATCGTCGTAAACTCTGCTTCGTACTTCAACTTCAACTCCGCCAATTGCTTCTCTGCAGTTGTTCTGGCTTGAACCGCATTCGCCTTAACCTCTGTAATTTGTTTCTCGGCTTGTGCCTTCACTTCTGCGATCTGATTCTCGGATTCTGCTTTCGCTTCTTCCAGCTGTTTCACAGCTTCTGCATTGGCTTCCTGGAGCTGGTGTGCTGCTTGCGCTTTAACATCATTCAACTGCTTATCCGTACCGATTTTCACGGAGTCAAGTTGCTTCTCAAGTTGTGTAATTTGCTCTTTCAGTTTCCCTTCACTCGACTTCAGCGCCTGTTCACGCTGCACCGTTTGTCCCAATTGCGAACGAAGATCGCCTGCTTCCTTCTTTGCTGCATTCCATTGCCCTTGAAGGGACGATAATTGATAATTCTGTTTTGTCTCTAGTTGAGCCAACTGCTCTTTATGTACACTTTCAGCCTTCGCAGCCTGATCCTTGAGCTGTGCTTCACGCTGAGCGGATTCATTCTTATATTTGGACTCTAATTGCGAGAACTCTTTCTGTCGTTCAGCACCCAGCTGCTTCAATTGCTCTTGATGCTTGAGTTCAACTTGCGTCAACTGTTCTTGATGCTCCGTATTCAGCTTCGTCATCTGAGCCTTCTGCTCATCAATCACATTCAATTTCTCTTGCACCTGCTGCTTCTGATCTTCCAGCTGCTTCTGTGCTTGTTCCTGCTGTACAGCCTGTTCAGCGCGATAACGGTGCAATTCCGCCTGAATTTTATCGTGATCCGCTTTGATTTTATCAATATTCTCCTGATGACGACGTGCGTCCATCAGTTGTTCCGCCATATGTACCGCTGCAAGAACAGCGATCCGAGGAACATCAAGTCTTGGATTTCCTTTTGCAATTTCAACCATATGTTCATTGACGTAGTCCGCCACCGTTTTAACGAAGTCTTTACTAGAGGTTCCGACAAGTTTGTATTGTGCTCCGTAGATTTCTACGGTAACGCGGGTACGATCCTCAGTAGTCATGGTCGTTGCCCTCCTTATCATCTTTTTGTACAAAAAAAACAGCCACACCGATTCCTCTGATTACATTCGATGTGACTGTTCGTATTTCCTGCTATTTTCTTAATTCCGCCTCAAAAGATTGTTCCAGGCGGCTTACCACCTTACCATGTACTTCTGTCACTTCTTCATCTGTCAACGTACGCTCTAAATTACGATACACAAGCGAGATCGCCACACTTTTCTTGCCTGCGCCAAGCTTCTCACCCATATAGATGTCGAACACTTGGATAGACTCTAGCAATTCCGATGCTTCTTCACGAGCCGCCGAGACCATATCGCCAACAGCAACTTCTGTCGCCACAACAACCGCAATATCACGTTCTACTGAAGGGAAACGAGGCAATGATTTATACGTCACTTTGAAATCAGCTGCTTCATAAAGAGGTGCAAGCTGCATTTCAGCGATATACGTGTCATCCAAATCTTTGTTCTGTTGAATCTCCGGATGGACTTGACCGATTGCGCCGATACGTTGCTCGCCTAGATAGATCGATGCCGAACGGCCCGGATGGTAGCCTTGTGGCTGATCGGAGACATAACGAACTTGTTGGTCAACGCCAATATAAGTAAAGATCGCTTCCAGTACACCTTTCGCATCATAGAAATCGTATTTCAGGGCTTTCAGATTCCATTGTGCGGATTGACGGTTCCCTGCAAGCAATAGACCGAACATCGGCTGCTCGCTCGGCAACTCCGTTAATGTCTCTTCATCCGTCGAATAGAGGTTCGCAACTTCGAAGATGGCAACATCTTCTGTCTTCCGATTCCGGTTGTAAGCTGCGTTCTCAAGCAAGCTCGGCACGATACTCGTACGAAGTACGCTGCGCTCTTCACTCATCGGCATGGACAGGGCTACCGCTTTGGATCCTACCGTTAAGCCGCCGAACAACTCATTTTGAGCTGGATGCGTGAATGAATAGTTCACAACCTCATACAATCCCATGCTTGTTAGCAATTGACGCAATTCGCGACGGATCTTTTGCGATTTCGTGTATCCGCCTGGTGTCGTTGCACCTTCGATCAATGTTGTCGGGATATTGTCGTAGCCGTATAGACGAGCCACTTCTTCGATGAGATCAACATCGACTGTAATATCGCCGCGTCGTTTTGGTACCGATACGGTAACGATATCGCCTTGTTCTGTATATGCAAATTGAAGACGATCGAAGATCGCTTTCACTTCTTCTGCGGATAGGGATGTGCCTAGGTAACGATTTACTTTGGCAAGTGATAAGGTTACCACCGCAGGCTCCGACATGCTGACAACAGATTCAACGATCCCTTGCGCAACCGTTCCGCCTGCACATTCTGCCATGAGTGCCGCTGCACGATTCAATGCTGGAATGACCGCTTCCGGGTTCACTTCCTTCTCGAACCGAATGCTTGCTTCTGAACGCAAGCCTAATGAGCGTGATGCCTTACGAACCGAACCGCCGTCAAATTTCGCAGATTCAAGAATAATATTCACTGTCTCAGCAGAGACTTCCGAGTTCGCTCCACCCATGACACCAGCAATACCAATAGCCTTGTTCTCGCCATCTGTAATGAGCAGCATAGAAGGCTCCAGCTTACGCTCTTGATCGTCAAGCGTCACGAGCACTTCGCCTTCGTTCGCAAGACGAACGCCAACTTTGCCGCCTGCGAGTTTGTCGGCATCAAAGGCATGTAACGGCTGTCCGTATTCGAGCATGACGTAGTTCGTAATATCAACAATATTGTTGATTGGACGTACACCAGCCGCCATCAAGCGGTTCTGCATCCATTGCGGGGATGGACCGATCTTCACGCCGCTGATATAACGAGCAGCGTAATGACTGCACAATTCCGTTGCTGTAATGCTCACTTCCACATGATCTTTCGCTTGCGCATTCGAAGACACGGCATCCACGTCTGCTTTCGGCAATTTGACTTCACGGCCGAGAATCGCGGCTACTTCGTATGCTGCACCCAACATGCTTAAACAATCCGAACGGTTTGGCGTTAGATCCAGTTCAAGTACATGGTCATCGATTGCAAGTACGTCCACAATTGGCGTCCCAACTGGTGTTGCTTCAGGTAAGACCAAGATACCTTCTTGCTGCTCTTTTGGGAGCAGTTTGTCATTGAGGCCAAGCTCTTTCGCCGAGCAGATCATTCCGTGCGATGCTACGCCCCGCAGCTTCGCTTTTTTGATTTCCATGCCGCCAGGCATTACTGCACCCACAAGGGCAACAGGAACCTTCTGGCCTGCGTCCACATTTTTCGCACCGCATACGATTTGCAGCAATTCTTCTTCACCGACATTGACGGTACATACGTTCAATTTATCCGCATCCGGATGTTTTCCCTTCGTCTCCACGTAGCCGACAACGACTTTGTTAACACCTTTATTCCGGTTCTCTACAACATCGATTTCGATACCTGCGTATCTAATTTTATCTGCGACTTGCTCCGCAGTCAGATCACTAAGATCGATATAATCCGTTAACCATTGGTAGGATACTCTCATCGCTCATTCACTTCCTTATTCTTGTTAAAGTGTTAAATCCGTGAAAATTGCTTCAAGAAGCGCAAATCATTCGTATATAAATGACGGATATCGTCAATGCCATACCTCAACATCGCAATACGGTCGATCCCGAGTCCGAACGCGAAGCCTGAATATTCTTCAGGGTCGTAGCCGCCCATGCGCAATACTTCAGGATGCACCATACCTGAACCTAGAATTTCCAGCCAGCCTGTATGTTTACAAATGCGGCATCCATCGCCGCCACAAGTCACGCAAGTCACGTCAACTTCCGCACTAGGCTCTGTGAACGGGAAGAAGCTCGGACGCAAGCGAATTTGCGTATCTTGACCGTACATTTGCTGCACGAATTGAAGAAGTGTCCCTTTCAAATCGCTCATGCGAATGTTTTTGTCGACCACAAGGCCTTCCATTTGATAGAACTGGAACGAATGCGTCGCATCGTCATCATCTCGGCGGAATACTTTACCCGGGCAGATGATTTTGATCGGACCTTGACCTTTCTTCGCTTGCATCGTACGAATTTGAACTGGTGAAGTCTGTGTACGCATTAGAATTTCATCCGTCACATAGAACGAATCCTGCATATCGCGTGCTGGATGGTTCTTCGGCAAGTTCAAGGCTTCGAAGTTGTAGAAATCATTCTCCACTTCAGGACCTTCCGCAATTTCATAGCCCATCCCGATGAAAATATCTTCAATATCCTGAATAACTTTGTTCAGTGGATGCACTGCACCTGCGTTCATCGGACGACCCGGTAAAGTCACGTCAATCGTCTCTGCTGCCAGTCGTTGTGCCGTTTCTTCCGCACGGAATTTCTCTTGCAGGTTCGTGATCAAACCTTCGATCGCACCGCGCACCTCATTGGCTACTTGCCCGATCACCGGGCGTTCTTCCGCACTCAGGCTTCCCATGCCGCGCAGCACTTCAGTGAGCTCACCTTTTTTACCCAGGTATTTGACGCGCAGATCGTTTAGCTCTTGCGGGTCCAACACTTTAGACAGCGCAGATACTGCGATTTCCTTGAGTTCCTCTAAGCGTTCTTTCATCAACATCAGGTTGACCCCCTTATAGAAATAGTTAATATACCTAACCAACAAAAAAAGGCCTTCTCTCCCGTAAGGGACGAAAAGACCGTGGTACCACCCTTGTTAGACAACACCTCATACACATGCGTGATGCATTCATGCACTCGGATATTCTCTCACTCATCGAATAACGGTTCGAAGCCGGTATCTTCTACTGAACAAGGATCAACCTGTCGTTCAAAGAACTGCTCAAGAGTGAATTTCGGCAGCCTATCTCTACAGAGATGCTCTCAATCTTCGGCATCTCCTCCCTGATCTAGAGGTACTGCGTACTTGTCTCCATCATTGCATTTCACATTCATTCAACAATCAGGTTATATTATATGCAAAAAAACGTCTTGTTGCAAGCTATCTCACTAACCATCCGCCATCGACACAAAGGACATGTCCGTTCACATAATCCGATGCGCTTGAGGCGAGGAAAACAATCGGCCCTTTCAGATCTTCCGGTGTCCCCCAACGCCCTGCTGGAATCCGATCGGAAATCGATTGGAATCGATTCTGATCTGCACGAATTTGCGCCGTATTGTCGGTCTCCATATAGCCTGGTGCGATCGCGTTCACCTGCACGCCTTTGGATGCCCATTCGTTCGCCAGCGCCTTCGTAACCCCCGCCACGGCATGCTTACTCGCTGTATATCCAGGCACATTAATTCCACCTTGAAAAGTTAACATCGACGCGATATTGATAATCTTCCCGCTTCCGCGTTCAATCATATGTCTGCCAACCTGCTGACAGAGGTAGAATACGGTGTTCAAGTTCAGATCAAGTACCGCTTGCCAATCTTCCCAGCTGTGCTGCGCTGCAGGTGTCCTACGAATGATCCCTGCATTGTTCACCAGAATATCTACGCCGCCAAAAGCTTCAATCGCTTGCCTTACAACGCTGTCCAGTACTTCATGCTGGCTCAAATCAGTTTGAATAAAAGTAGTTCTACGGCCAAGCTTCTCAATCGCCTTCATCGTCTCGCTTGCATCCGAATAAGATACCGCGATGATGTCAGCACCTGCTTCCGCCAGACCCAGCGCCATCGCTCTTCCAAGCCCGCCAGAGACGCCTGTCACGAGCGCTGTTTTTCCTTGCAATTCAAAACTTCCCATCCGAATGACACGCCCTCTCTCAAGATCGATCTATCATGACACCGGCTTGCTGATACTTCAGATAAATTTCCTCAGATAACTTCTCATCGGTAATAATGCCATCTAACTCTTGAATCGACGCCACTGTTCGAAGCGCACTTCGATCGAACTTCGAATGGTCGACCACCGCATATACTTTCCGGGCCATCTCCAGCATCGCTCTCTTCATCTCAATAAAATCCCCGGTGAACACGGACAAGCCTTGTTCTAAATGAATCCCTGTCGCTGAAATAAACGCTGTCTGCACATTCAACTTCCGCATATAGTCGATCGCTTCTGTGCCCGTCAGCATATTTCGAACACGATATCCCCCAGGGACGACGAGACGAATTTGATCCTTGGCTGTTAGCACGCCAATAATATGAAGGTCATTCGTGATGACCGTGTACGGCCGATTCTCAAGTAATTTGGCGATTTCAAGGGTCGTGCTTCCCCCGTCTAGTGCAATTACATCATCCTGCTCAATATATTTCAGTGCCCGCTCGGCAATTGAAGTCTTGTCTTCCCGATGTTGCATGATCGGTTCATGAACAGACAGCATCCCGAATTGATCTTGATGCTTCAGCATGGCTCCCCCATGGACACGGACCAGCAGCCCTTGTTCCTCAAGCTTGCTGAGATCCTCGCGAATCGTCTTGCCTGTCACCTGCAGTTGATCACTGAGTTCGTTAACAGACACTTCGCGCTGCGAGAGCAATATTTCCATAATTTTTTCATGCCGCAAAATACTGTTCATTTGTTCCCTACCATCCAATCCCTAAAGTATAGGCACTCATTGTACCACAGCCAAAGGCGTGTTATCTCAAATCCTGCATCGCGACCGCGTCCATATCTTCGAACGTCTGGTTCTCACCCGCCATGCCCCAAATAAATGTATAGTTGTTCGTTCCTACACCGCTATGAATCGACCAGCTCTGCGAGATAATCGCCTGCTCATTACGCATCACCACATGGCGTGTCTCATCCGGCTCGCCCATCATATGAAAAACCACGCCATCTTGCGGCATATCAAAATACAGGTACACTTCGGATCGGCGGTTATGTGTATGGCACGGCATCGTATTCCACATGTTGCCAGGCTTGAGCAGCGTCATTCCCATCACAAGCTGACAGCTTTTTACCCCATTCTGATGGATGAAGCGATAAATCGTACGTTCATTCGAACTCGTAATACTTCCGAGGTGGTTCGGGGAGGCTTCTTCGAGCGCCGATTTGACTGTCGGGTAATGTTGATGAGCTGGCGTTGAGTTCAAGTAGAACCGTGCTGGTGCTGCCTCATCAACACTGTCGAATAAGACTTCTTTCGCGCCAAGACCGATATATAAGCAGTCTTTGGTCTGCATTTCATAACGTTCACCATCGACCGTAATCACGCCCGCCGGACCAATGTTGATGATCCCGATCTCGCGGCGTTCGAGAAAGTATTCCGTTCCCATATCCTTCGCATCGGCTTCCAGCTTCACTGGCTCTTTCGTCGGAACAACGCCGCCCACAATAAAGCGATCTACATGCGAATAGACAAGATTCAATTGGCCTGGTGCAAATAACGTCTCGATTAAGAATTCTTGACGCATACGATCGGTATCAAATTGCTTCACTTCATTCGGGTGGGACGCATAACGGACTTCCATCAGGATCAACTCCAATTTATCGTATTTTCGTTCATTATAGTTCATTTGTTTGTTTATGTATATATTATTTATTTGATTGAACTTAAATGAACACAAAATACACCGCCATTGCCTAAAGAGACGAGGAGGGTTAGGGATAATATTGAGAAATTAGACGATGGAACTGGAACGAAACCGTTGGAATCTCATATTAACTTTACCTTGGAAAGGAACATCCCTATGCTGTCGATGAACAAGTATTCCAAGACTAGATCGATGACTGCCGCCAAAACGTGCAGCAGGACGGGAACCCACTGAATGAGGCTCGCATGCTCTGCAATTCCATGATGGAGAACAACAATCGGATGAAGATAGATAAGACAATAAAATACAAGTCAGACAAATCGATTTTGAAATATAATCTTGATGATGGAATAAAATTAAGTAAGGATGATTTCCTGCAACTTGCTGAAGCTTTTTTTTCAGATATCGAACGCAAATTTTTTTAAACAATCAGAAGGCTGGGGGATGGATCGTGCTGATTTTGAAAAATGCAAACCTTGCGCTCGCTTTTCTCTTGGAGCTCTGCGCACTCGCAGCACTAGGGTATTGGGGATTCACTCAAAATACCGGGTGGCTCATTAGAATCATCTTAGGTATCGGCACACCCGTCATCGTGGCTTTTGTATGGGGAATGTTCGTCGCTCCGAAAGCAACCTATGTTCTTCCTGCGTTCTACAAGGAGTTGCTTGCGCTTGCGATCTTCGCGATCGCTGCGCTCGCATTATATGCGGCGGGTAGATCGGGCTGGGCGTTGTGGTTTGCGATTCTTGTCGTCGTAAATCGGGTGTTGATGGTTGTGTGGGAGCAGTAGGGAGTATATGTAAGGGGAATTGTGAAAGAATGATTAGGAAGCTATCCCGTGGGGGTAGCTTTTCTTGTTTATTACGATTCATGTTCGTTCACTATCCTGTATTTTTGCAGGATAGGAGGCCGTAAATGCTATGGTCGAGCTCCTATCGTGGATATTTGCATGAACTTTGGTCGAAAGCGTGCGGGTTCGAGCGTATTGAGGGTGCTATCGTGCTATTTATACAGGATAGCGCAGAAATTGCACCAAAAGTTGGGCCTATCATGCAATTATACAGGATAGGTGGTGAGGGGAAGAAATTGAAAGTCTCTCAATTTCGATGAAAGAGAAATCAAAAAAAGCCAAATCGGTAGCCATGAAATATAAAGATCTTCGCCAAGGTATAGTGGTCATGATCATACTTGGAAGTAGGTATGACGGTCGGCGAGGCACTATAATAGATATCAGTACATCAAAAAAAGGCCTTGGAGTGATTCGGGGCTCTAATCCATGTTAATTAGAAAAGATCCTAATAAATTGCAAAGTGATAGGGACTCCATTCTCTTGAACTCCATCTATTGTCAAGATTCCTTCAGATACTTGATAAACATTAGTGGGCTGTAGTATTCCGTTAATAAATAAATTCATGTAGGATACAGTATTCAGGTTCAGTATTACACTACTCCCAAACTGAATCAATCCATCCTGATTGGTGTAAGTATTCTTAACTCCATCAGATATCGTAATGTATTGGAATGTTTCCACTTTGAGAACATTGCTTGTTGGCGGAGATGGTCTACTAGGGAATAAGATAGAACAATCTTGAGGAGGAAATACGGAATATCTGGGTAAAATGGAAGCTGATTCACCGTATTTTCGTGTCCATGGTCTTGAAATAACCCGAATTACACCACCAATTTCGTTCATCTTTACGATCACCTCCTGCTGCATATAAAACATGCTATGTATTATTGCCTGTCCATGGTCCTGTTATAGAAAATAAAGGCTATTCTAGGGGGCAATCCCCCTAGAATAGCGCTTGTCCTACATTAATTCACAACAAATTCTACCGTTACTGGCGTTGCTGGATCAAGAGCGTCCCCGCCTGGGATAGTCAACGTTGTAGTTGTCGCTGTTGAAGTATTACCCAGTTGGAGCACACCATTAATAAAAAGGTTGTAGTAAGAAGGCGAGGCAGGAAATGCCGTTGCAGCCACTCCAGCATCATTTGTAAATGTTGTAGCTGCAATCGCAAATGTCGCCCCCGTCCCTGTTCCTGACCCTATTGTTGATTCAAATCTTCTGCTCGCAATAAATGGTTTAATAAATGCCATTATTCAAACACCTCCCATTCAATTATTTTTACAATCCTTCAGATGAAAAAACTTTCACTAGAATTGTATATTATAGTTAATGCAAGTCATTAATGAGATGCCACTGTATTTCATAGGGGGAATTTGTGCAAATTTAATATATAGTGTGTGCGAATTCATATAAGAGATAATATAGAAATGAAAAGCCTCGGAGTAATCCAGGTACTTTGTATTCATCTCAATATAGTGAAATAACCAGTAACAATTGTCCAAACAAAGTGAGGTCAGCCTTCATTTTCATCACATAACGTGTACTCAATAACTAAGATCGGAACTATAAACCCATGAGTCAGCTCCGATCAGTCGAGCAGCTGTCGATCGCCTAGAAGCCCTAAATCCAAAACAAAGAAAAATTGCACCATGATCAGCCCCATATAGCAAAAGGAGTCAACCGCATGTCGAAAAGAACGCAAGAAAAAATCCCTTATGGCGCAAGGGATTAAGTAATTGATTAACTGAAGCGGGCGATGGGAATACTCCCTCAGTCTCGTCAGCCTCAAATCTCGGCTGCCTCGAACAGCTTCGGGACGCTCGTCTACCGTGATCGCAATTCGCGCTCACGAAGTCGACGGTCGAACCCTTGCCGTGGGTTCCATTCCCACACAGCCGCTCCAGTAAACTAAAAAAGCCACCTCACGGTGGCTGTTTGTTATCATACTGGAGCGGGTGATGGGAATACTCCTCCAGCACTCGTCACCCTCATATCCTTCGGCTACCTCGAGTTGCTTCCGGACGCTCGCCCTGGCTCACTCGTGCATGTCAGCACGATTTAGCCTAAGGGCGGTCGAACCCACATTTGTGGGTTCAATTCCCACACAGCCGCTCCAGCAAACTAAAAAAGCCACCCAATGGGTGGCTGTTCGTTTTTTACTGGAGCGGGTGATGGGAATCGAACCCACGCTATTAGCTTGGAAGGCTAAAGTTCTACCATTGAACTACACCCGCGCGACCTTTAAAAGGATTAATGGTCGGGATGACACGATTTGAACATGCGACCCCCTGGTCCCAA
Source organism: Paenibacillus terrigena DSM 21567 (assembly GCF_000374845.1). Lineage (GTDB taxonomy): Bacteria > Bacillota > Bacilli > Paenibacillales > Paenibacillaceae > Paenibacillus_K > Paenibacillus_K terrigena. The sequence continues at coordinate 544,332 of NZ_KB895414.1, forward strand.
ACCAGGTGCTCTACCAAGCTGAGCTACATCCCGATACTGCGGTGCTTCTAGTATGTCACCATTGCGGCGACAAGTAATAATATATCACGGTTGATTATTGTTTGCAATAGTTTTTTCGAAAAAAATTTGGAACGACCTTCATCATAGAATAAGGCCGTTCTCAATCGCATAACGCGTTAACTGAACACGATTCTCTAAATGCAATTTCTGCAATATATTTTTGAGATGATTCTTTACGGTATGCTCCGAAATTTTCAACACCTCGGCTACCTCGCGATTGGACTCGCCCTTCGCGACCCGCTCCAGAATCTCCTTCTCCCTCGCGGTCAATGGATTCATCGCGGCTTCAGGCTTCAGCTCACGCGGCTGAAACTCCTGCAATAACCGGAATGCTAGCTCCTTCGACATCGGTGCCTCATCAATCGCAATCGCCCGCAAATATTCATGCCAAGCGGATGGCTTGAGGTTCTTCAACAAATAACCTTGCGCCCCCCGCTTCAATGCCTCGAATAAATGTGTAATATCATCCGAGACGGTGACCATAACAATTTTGACGTAAGGATACGCGGCTTTAATATGTTTAGTCGCTTGTAGTCCATCCATCTCCGGCATAGAAATGTCCATCAAGATTAAATCCGGCATGTACTGCGATGTCAATTCGATCGCCTCAAGCCCATTCTTAGCTTCGGCAACGACCTCGAATTCAGGATTAATCGATAGAATGTCCCGCATCCCTTCACGACCATGTGCATGGTCATCTACAATCAACACTCGAAACGCCTTCATTCAATTTCCTCCTTTCCTTTCTGAATCCGAACCACCGTAAATCCCTCTTCACGCAGAAACGCAAGCTTCCAGCCCATTTGCCCTGCGCGATCCTTCATCATTTGCAACCCGTATTTCCCTTTAAGCTCATAAGGATATTCCGTGAATCCTCGTCCATTGTCTTTCAACTCACACCAAAACCCATCGCCAGTCGAGTGGCCTGTCAACCATACCTTCGTCGCTTGCGCATGCTTCTGAACATTCATCAGCGCCTCACGCAGGCAGGCGAACAGCTCGATCTTTTCCTTGGCCGATAGCGGGTCTTCGGACAGCTGCCATTGGAGATGGACTTCCACACCAGTCTCGCGCTTGAATTCCTCAATCATCGTCAAGAGCGACTGCGACCAAGGCAAATCCGCAGCTTCTGGTTCGGTCTGCAGATTGCCGATCGCTTGTCTTACATCCTCATAGACATATCGCACCTTCTCGCGGAGCTTGTCCAATTTGTCGTTACGCTCATCGTCGGACTTCGCCATCTCCAATTGGTCGAGTTTCACTGAGAGCATGAACAAGGATTGCGAGATGCCATCATGCAGCTCACGCGCAAGCTTCTCGCGTTCTTGCAGCGCCACCTTGACCATCCGCTCTTCGTTCAGCTTCTCCTGTGTCTCTTCCATCTTCTTGAACAAGCCGCGCATCATCGTTATCGTCACCAGGAATACGATCACCGTGGCGAGCACATTGCCTAACTCCATCGAGATATAAGGCAGCAAGAACGTATGCCGCGCATACTCCCAGAGCCCAATCGTAATCGTCGGGATGCATAATATCATCCACTTAAGCGATTTATAAGACATGAAGCCTCATTTCCTTTATTCGTTGTTACCGCGATTCCCTCAACCTTGAAGATACACAAGCCGAGCTGCACCGACAATCCCTGCGTGATCGCCGAGCTGTGCCGGAACAATCGGAACGGTCTCCGAATCTCGATACACCTGCATCACTTTATTATTGACTGCAGATCTAATTCTGTCGAATAAAAATTCGCCTTGTGCGGTAATCGCGCCCCCAATAATCATCGCCGAAGGATTAAAAATATTCAAGAGGTTCGCAAGCCCAACAGCGACAAATTCCGAATAATTGTCAATGATCTCAAGCGCAGCTGCATCTCCTTGCCGTGCAGCTTCGAACAGCAGCTCCGGCGTGCCAAAGTCTGGACCACCCTGCTCTGCTGCGGTCTTCATCTGCCTAATCAACGCCGTTACAGATGCATATTGCTCATAACAGCCCGCGTTGCCGCAGTTGCAAGACACACCACCGTGAACAATCACTTGATGGCCCACTTCTCCTGCGTATCCATCTCTGCCTCGGAATGGCTGCTTATTCAGAATGACACACCCTCCAACACCCGTGCCAAGCGTAATGCAAACAAAGTCGTTCCACGCTTGCCCCGCGCCTATCCAAGCTTCTCCCAAGGCGGCTGCATTGACATCGTTATCCACCACGGCTGGCAGTCCCGAGACTTGTCGTACCCATTCTGCCGACAGTGCATCCGCCCATCCCGGCAAATTGCCCGTAGCACCCGTCACGCGACCCGTGCTATGCTGCACCTGCCCTGCCGTCCCAACCCCAACGCCAAGGAGCTGAACATCCAGTTCCTCCGCCTTCGCAATCAAAGAACGGATCATCTCCTGCAATCGATTGAGCAAAGAGGACGAGCCGCTCGATGCCTCGGTCGGCATTCTGTTCGTATAGCATAGTTCACCGTTATCCAAGGCGATTCCCGCCTTAATGTTCGTACCACCAATATCGATTCCTATTGAGCCTCTCCGCATCTCATTCTTCCCCTTCAGCGCCACAATTTAATATAGTTTATCCATAACCGCCTTCGCAGTCCGTTCAATGGCACGATTCGTCTGTTCCTTCCATTGCATTGAAGTTGCCGTCGTTAGAATATCGAGCACATGAATTTGCGTAATCTTCGATTTGAACGCTCCGCCTTCTAGCGGATTTTCCTTGGTATACGAGAGCAGCACCGCATCCGCATATTGCGTAATGGGAGATTTGGCATGGCTCGTCAGACAGACGAAAAACGCTCCATTCTCCTTCGCGGATCGAACCGTATCCACCACATCCTTCGTGCTCCCTGACGTAGACACCGCAAACAACACATCATCCGGACGCATTAATGTCGCGGCCATCGCCATCACATGCGAATCGGTTATACACTCCGTATTGAAGCCAAGCCGCATGAATCGATACTTCGCATCCTCAGCCGTATAGGCGGAAGACCCCACGCCGATAAAATAGATTTTACCCGCCCGCTGCATCGCATCGATCGCTTTCTGCATTTCTTGCGTATCTAATAGCGCTAATGTATTCTCCAAAAACGACTTATTCTCCGACGTGATCTTACTAGCAATGGTAGCAAGGGAATCATCCTCGTGAACATCACCATCTTCACTTGTTACGCGATGAACCAGTTCTTGTGCAAGAGACAACTTGAACTCCTGATAGCCTTGAAAACCAAGCTTCCGACACAACCGAAGGACGGATGTGTCTCCCGCTCCTGCTTTTTCCGCCAAATCAGTCAACGTGGCATAGACGACGGTCTCTGGTTCACTTTTAATATAATCTGCAATCTTCTGCTCGGTACGAGACAATGACTTATACATGCTATCGATCAGTACTAACGTATTCGATCCTTCATTTCCTTTGTTCAATGCTATTCGTTCTCCTTTATTCCGATGCGGCTCTTCGACTTTCATGGATTGTATCGACGAATCGCTCGGTTATGCTCTGTGGTCTCGTAATCGCTCCACCTACGACAACAGCATACGCACCCATCTGGAGCATTGCCGTTGCCTGTTCAGGCGTGTTAATACGTCCTTCAGCAAACACAGGAATAGGCACTTGCTTCGATAATTCCTGAACGAGTTCCATATCAGGTCCTGCAATCGCTGGACTGTAATCGGTATAGCCAGATAGTGTTGTCGATATAATGTCAAAGCCGAGACGATAAGCCTCAAGGCCTTCTTCAAGGGTCGAGATATCCGCCATCAATAGACACGAATAATTAGCCTTCACCTTACGGACAATATCCTCCAACTTCTCGCCATCCGGTCTCTCCCGTAAAGTCGCATCCATCGCCACGATGTCCGCCCCTGCCTTTACAACCGCTTCGACATCGTTATATTTTGGGGTTATATAGACTTCTGAATCTGGATAATCGCATTTCCAGAGGCCGATAATCGGTAAATCGACTTGCTCCCGGATTGCAGCAATATCTACAGGCGAATTCGCCCGAATACCTGCTGCTCCACCACGTGCCGCGGCTACTGCCATCTTGGCCATCACATCACTCCCATGCAAGGCTTCCCCCGATAATGCCTGACACGAGACAATCAATTTCCCTGCAAAACGTTGAATAAGATCCTGTCGATTCATTTTATACACGTCCCAGCTGATAGATTTGGTGAACAACGTAGACTCAACGCTCATTCGGAGTTATCCTCCATTTTTCATTACAATAACGGTTGTTTCCTCCAAATATTATCATCGCCAGCACGCACTGTAAACCCATTTTTATACACAAAAAAACGAGGGAGAATGAGGGCGAGTCCCTTACTATAAAGGTCCTCGCTTCATCCACACTCGTTCTCTAGCATGTCACATATCTACCGGATACTGCGCGTTGAATCTCTAACAATGAGCTCTGGCTGCAGCTTGACGATCGTGTTCCGTTTGCTCGTACCTTGAATTTGCTTCATGATTAGATCGACAGCAGTCCTCGCAATCTGCGTCGCAGGCTGTCTAACCGTCGTTAAGTGAGGCCTGAGCGCCTCCGCAAGATATTGATCATCGAATCCAACGATTGATACTTGATCCGGCACCCGGATTCCCGCTTCGGACAATGCATTAATCGCTCCAAAGGCAAGATTATCATCCCCAGCAAAAATGGCCGTCGGCAGCCGATCCTCTTGAATCCATTTCCGAACAATATCATACCCCTCTGCGATCGAAAATTCTGCTTCCTCCACGATAAAAGGCTCTAATCCAGCTTCTGATAACGCGCGAAGAAAACCTTTCTCGCGGTCAATGGAGCTTCGGAACACATGCGGCCCGCGAATATGCGCGATACGCGTATGGCCTAATTCAATCAAAAATTTCGTTGCATCATATCCACCCTGATCATTGTCAACGATCACACTGGAAACGGACGGAATGTTCAGCTGGTTATCGACCAGCACGAAGGGAAGCTTTCTTTTCTTCAATTCCGTCACGTAATCCAACTCATGAATCGGTGAGAGGATGATAAGGCCATCCACACGCTCTTCTTGAATCAAGTAAGGATTCTTATCTTCTTTATCCTTGGATACAGACAGCACCAGGAAATATCCATGTGATTCTAATTCTGATGTAATCTCATGCATAATTTCATCCAGAAAAGAGTCATGTAATGTCGTTGCAATGAGACCGACGATACGTGTCTTCCCGCGAGCTAGCGACCTTGCAGCCGCATTTGGAACATAGTCCAGCTCTTTGACAGCATCGAGCACCCTTTGCCGATTTTTCTCGCGAACAGAAGGTGAATTATTCAGAACCCGGGATACCGTGACGACGGATAAACCTGATTTTTTTGCCACATCAAAAATACTGACCTTCATCACGATTCTCTCCACCCACTATAGGGCAAACCCTATTTATTCAGACGCTCCAACAATTTTGTGATTTTTTCTTGGATGCCAGGCAGTGCCGCCTCAACCTTCTGATCCCCATTCTGAACGGACTGGAATTCATTAATGAGCAGCTCGTTCAATTGCGAATAATTCGAGATTAGATGATTATACGATTCGACACCATATTTGTTAGCACCTTCATACACTTGCTTGATCACTTGAGGATCAACACCCTCGAAGCTATTATAATATTTCTCTTTGGCATTGTCATTGACTGGAGGCGTTCCGCCGCTTAACTCAATCGACTTTTCCTGTACCTCTGTCGTGAGCATGTATTTGATGAACTCATATGCTTCTTTCGGGTGCTTGGAATCTTTCAAGACGAACAATGGATCAACATAGAGCACGCTGCGCACGTCTGGATTCCCACCGATCGGTACCGCGGCAACACCTACTTTGAAGTTAAAGTCCTTCTGACTTGCTAGACTCCATGAGCCAACAACCGACATTCCGATTTTACCGGAGAGGAACGGATCGCCGAATTGTCCGGCTACGGCTTTGGAGAAGGCAGGAGGAGGTGCTACCTTCTGATCCCAAATCAGCCCAATCCACTTCTGGTAGGCTGCGATCGCTTCAGGCGAGCCGAAATACGTCTCGCTTGGCTTGCCGCCATTCGTCCACGCGTCATCCGAATACACTTTGGCGCCGAAGTAAGCCGGACGCATATCGAGTTCGCCCCATCCAAAATCGACACCATACTGCGTCTTCGTAATATCATCGGATACCACCGTTAATTTCTTCGCCATCTCAATCATTTTGTCGAATGTCCAGCTCTTATCTTCATAATCCGATGGCGGATACGATACGCCCGCTTTGTCGAACATATCCTTGTTGTACAACATGAGCGTTACGTAGTTGTTCGAGGGAATACCATAGGTCTTCCCATCTACTTTATAGATGTTCATCAATTCGTCTTGAATACCGTAATCCGATGCCTTAAAGTTATCTGCCTTCATAATATCTGTAAGATCTGTCAGCAGCCCCTTATTGTAATACTCCATAAAGCCGCCATAACCGAAGTGGGATGTGATGTCTGGCGATTTTTTGGCAGCAATATTCGCTTGCAGCTTGGAATCAAATTGCTCGTATGGTGCTTTATCGACTTTGACTTTAATGTTCGGGTGTTTGCTCTCGAAATCTGGAATCAACTTCTCCACGAACGTGCGGTCCGGCGAATCAATCGTATAGTAGGTGATCGTCACGGGATCCGAGCTGCTTCCTTCCGAAGTCCCCCCCTTCCCACATGCAGACAAGAAGAGTGTTAATAGCATCGATGTTGCTAACATAACAAACCACAATTTACGACCATTTTTCATTCTTATATCCCCCTTAGCAATTTGTACATTTTGTATACATGAACGAATCGAAGAACGATTATTTAATACCAGTAAGTACAATCCCTTCGGTAAATCGTTTCTGCGCGACAGCGAATAACGCCACAACAGGTATAACCGCCATAATCGCCGCACACATAAGCAGGTTCCATGGTGCAATGCGGAATTTCGACGAGATCATGGCCGCCATTCCGATCGGAAGCGTGAATTTCTCTTGCGAATTCAAATACAAGACTGGGCCCAATAGATCATTCCAACTCCATACGAAGGAGAAGATCGCAACCGTTGCCAGTGCGGGACCCGACAAAGGCAAGGCAATACTGCTGAACATCCTTAGTTCCGAAGCACCATCGATTTTACCGGAATCATACAGCTCATTCGGTAAGGTATTAAAGAACTGCCGCAATAAGAAAATTTGATACGCGGATCCGAAAAAAGCTGGGACAATTAACGGCAGGAACGTATCCATCCAATTCATGTCCGAAAACAATAAAAACTGCGGGATCATAATCGCCGGATAAGGCAGCATCATCGTCGAGATCATCAGCATGAACAGGAGATTCCGGCCTTTGCCTCGATATCGCGAGAATCCATAGGCGACAACGGCCGATGAGAAAACGGTTCCAATAACCGTCAATACAGCAATGATGATACTGTTCTGATACAACACACCGAATTTAATCTCTTCGTTCGTGAACAATTCTTTGAAGTTATCCCATTGAAATGATTGCGGAATCCACGTTGGCGGAAATAACAGCATCTCACTTTTGGTCTTGAGTGACGTCGAGATCATGAAAAAGATCGGTGAGATCATCGCTGCCGTACACACAATTAGAATAAGGAATGCGAGCCCACGGCTGATGAGTTGTCTGTTCATCATGATTCTTTGCCCCCCTCGTAGTACACATAGCGATTGGATGTCTTCATGATGATATACGTGATGATCAATACGGCGATGAGGAGCAGCCAAGCCATGGCAGACGCATAGCCTAACCGGAAATTCTTAAAGGCAGATTCGTATAAATGATAGACGTAAAATCGCGTGGAGTAATTCGGACCGCCTTGGGTCATAACATACGCTGGCGTAAACACTTGGAAGGATTCGATAATCGCCATGATGAGTTGGAACAAGAAGATCGGAGAAATCATCGGGAATGTGACGTTCCAGAACGTAGACCACCGGCTTGCGCCATCAAGTTTCGCGGCTTCTAACAAACTTGCAGGTACACCTTGCAGTGCTGCGAGGAAGATCAGCATCCCTGCACCCATTCCCCAGAAGGACATAATAATTAACGCCCACAATGCGAGGTGCTCATCCAAGAACCAGAGCTGAGGCTTCACACCGAACCAAGACAAGATGTAGTTGAAAAATCCGATTTGGGGATTGAAGATCCAGAACCAGAGCAAGGACATTGATACCCCGGACACCATACTGGGGAAATACATGGCTGTTCGGAAGAACCCTTTGGCTGGAATTTTCTGATTGATCAGCATGGCGAAGATTAACGATAGAATCAGGGTAAGCGGCACGCTAATAATCGTGTACTTGAAGGTGACCCAAATGGATTTGTAGAACAAATCGTCTTGGAATAGTTCTTGATAGTTCGCAAGACCAACGAACTTCGGCGAGCTAATGATGTCATAATCCGTGAAGCTGTAAAAGAGTGATGCTGCGATTGGGTATAATGCAAAGATAATAAATCCGATAAGCCACGGCATAATAAAGAGATAGAAATAAAAATTCTCCCTGCCGGATGCGGATAATTTCATCCCGCCACCCTCCCCCTTTGTATTTTTGGTAACATCAAAATTAAAGGGCTTTAACTTTTGGAGATAAAAAATCCTTTAACTTAAGGGGTTAAACAGCATAAGATTTACAGTAAATACTTTGAATCTATTATTAGATACAAGGATTACTTCGAATCTAGCGATTCATGCTGGATGAACTCCCGAAAGTTAAAGGGCTTTAATTTTGATGTATATCGTTATCATATCACCAATGGATAATATTTCAATAATTTTTTTAGAAAATTAAAATGAACTTTTTTCAGAAGTTTTGCGTAATATTAATGAATGACTTAGAGAAAAGTACATAACAGAAGGAGATGATCACATGATCGTTGTAACAACTGAAAATATTGCTGGTCACGAAGTGGTCGAAGTCCTTGGTCCTACGTTCGGCGTTGTCGTTCGCGCACGAGGGATTGGCGGAGATATTATGGCATCCCTAAAGGGGATTGTCGGTGGAGAAGTCAAACAATATACGCAAATGATCGAAGACGCACGTCGCCAAGCGATGGATCGGATGGTACAGAACGCGCATGCCATGGGCGGAGATGCCATTGTCATGATGCGATTTGACAGCGGTGAAGTCGCGCAGAATATGAGTGAAATCGTGGCCTATGGTACGGTGGTCAAAGTGAGACGCTTGCCATGATATGGCTCTTCGGCTATTGGGGATTCCAAATTGTTCTTTTCCTGATCCTCTTATGGCTGAGCTGGGCATATTATGACAAGCGGTATCGCAGCAAGTCCAATCAAGACAAAAGCCCGCTCTATTCCGGGGACTATATCAAAACGAATGAAATATTCGTTGATCCGAAGGATGGCTTGACCTATCAAGTTTACTACAATCCCAAGACCGGCGAACGCGAATACGTCGTCATTGACGATAAATGAATATCGAACTTATTCGTACCCTATGTAAAATGGAGCCGCGCATTGCGACTCCATTTTTATTACATTTCCTTGATATTCAGCTTTTCTTTACACGTTCAGATACGCCTGTAACTGACTGACCGGATTCAGTACAGCACTCCCATGACATACTTCAAGCTGTCTTGGCTTCAGTTTCTCTACGATACGTGCGCTTTTCATGGCCTGATCCATATCGGCGGTGAACATTGGCATTGGACGCTTCAATTTGCTCCCGCTGCGATTGGAAGTGAATAGATCTCCGGCGAGCAGGATCTCATCGCCTTCATGATAGAAGACGACATGCCCTGGCGAATGCCCAGGTGCGAAATAGGGTGTAAGCCCACCGACCGGTAATAATTCGCCTTGCTCATTCACGGGCAGCGGCTGAGCGAGTCCGCGTTTCACATTGAACTCCATCTTCTTACGGCGTGGATACATCCGCTCACCTTCCATATATGGAATCTCTTCTGCATAAGCAAAGACCTTCGCGCCTGTCTCCTCCACAATTGCATCAATGACACCCACATGATCAATATGTCCGTGCGTCAATACAATCGTGCGAATCGGTCCCTTATTCAATTGTTTGACATGCGCCAATACCCCTTGTGCCATGTTCTTCATTCCCGCATCTACTAGTGTCCAGCCACCTTCCGCCTCATCACGGACTAACCACACATGAACAGGAATGAACGGGAAAATGAGCCATCCTTTACCTCTCCAAATTTGCTCCGATACTTGTGTCCACTTCATATTATTACTCTCCCTTTACTGTAAATTGTTGAATCATTCCCGCGATCATGACATCCATTGTTGTCTCAATGATTGGTGTAAGACGTTCCATCAGCACTGGCGTGCCCTCTTCATTATCGATATACGTATGCACAATTCCCATTAACATGTAGAAATAGATTCGTGAACAAGTAAGGCGCTGCTCTGCTGTAATCTTACTTGGTAAATTCGTGATAAGCACCTCTTCAAGTTGGCGGTAAATATCAAGACGCAGCTGATTGAGCGGCAATTCAGGTTCAGCTTCATCCACTCGAACAGACTTGATTGTAATCAATACGGATGCGATGCTGCGATGCTTCAAGCAGAACGCAATCCATTTCATACTGATCTGCTGCAGCACGCTGCGTGACTCGTTCCCGGAGTGGAGTAGTTCATGCGCTTCCGTATTAAACTCCGTAAGGGGTGGGATCACCAATTGATGCAGCAGATCCTCCTTATCCTTGCAATGCATATAGATCGCCGTATGTGAACATCCTGCCTGCTTGGCAATTTCTCTCATCGTAACTGCTTGAAAACCCTTCTCTTCAAATAATTCCCCAGCAGCACGCAGGATCCGTTTTTTTGTCTCTTCAGTACGTGTACCTTTTATTTTCGATGGTGTCTGATTCACCAGGAAACCCCCTTAACCTCATAACTAACCATTGGTTACTAACCGTTGGTTATATATTATTCGACACTAATTATTTTGTCAACCCATTTTATAGAAATGCAATTTGATGCACCAAAACATCATCGATCATTGCACGTTACATAGAAGATGCTTATTTATCACAAAATAGAAAAAAACATACGGGAGTGACTGTGAATGTCCAAGAAATCTCGAACTCACCGCTTACGAACCTTATTGATGTTGACATGTATTTGTCTTGTCTTCGCTTCTTGCAGCAAACCAATGGATCATCCCAAAACCTACAACGCCTCTGGCAGCTTTCACGATCAGGTAGTCCTCACGGAGAAAGACGGTACCGTATGGGTCCCTGTCAAGCAAGCGGTTCAATCCTTAGGTTTCCAACTGCATGAGACAAGAAACCGGACCCTGATCGGATACACTGATCCGATGTACGAGGTACAGACCGACAATTTGGAAGCCACATCCCTCGGCTCGCCAGTTACCTTAAGTCAAGCGCCAGTTCGCCTAAAAGGTCGATTATATATGTCGACGAATGCCTTGTCCGAACTCTTGCAGACGAAAATGTATTGGAATAAAAATCAACGCAAAATGATCATCGGCAATTTACAAGACAAAGGACCGATCAATTCCCATATAAAAACGCAAAGTGTTCATGGAATCCGGCCGCTTAGTAATGGAGGCACGAACCCTGAGGCGGTTGTTAATTATGCGCGCAACTATCTTGGGACACCTTATGATTTTGGAGCTCAGCCGTATGCCCAATCCAAAAAATTCGATTGCTCTTCCTTTACCCAGCATGTATTTATTAATTTCGGGGTTAGTTTACCACGTCTCGCAAGGGATCAAGGTAACATGGGAACACCTGTCACGAAGAGCAATATGGCGACGGGCGACCTCGTATTCTTCCGAGTACCTGGTCGATTCAACGATGCTAGCATTCCAGGACATGTTGGTATTTATATGGGGAATGGAAAAATCATTCATACCTGGGGAGATCCCGGCGTCCAAATCAGCAATATAACCTCCGGGCATTGGGCGGAGAATCTGTTATTCATCCGCAGAGTATTGTAAATAGCAGTCAAAAAAAACATGCGCACAGTAAAATGTACCCCATAGTGTAGACACCTAAAAAAGGTCTACCCTTCGGGGTACTTTCTATATACGAAAGAAATAAAAGTTCGGGGAGAAAACCAGATGGACTTACAGATACGTAAGCGGAGCTCAGGTAGACCTCTCAAAACAGAGACTTTTCAGAAATAAAAAAAGCAGCCCATGTGAACTGCTTTCTTATTTCCACCTATTTGAAACCTACAATTATAGAGTACCCTAAGGTGTGCTGACCTCTACCGGTTCTGAGTTGATCCTAGTTCCAACGGCTCTCACGATAAAATCATACTTATTCGCAGCATTTATATTGTTAACCGTGAAGCTGTAATCCGTTTTACCGGCTACCGCGGGTACATAAACACTCCAGTAAGGTTTTACCTTGCCATTCTTCTCATAGATTCTATAACCTCTTACGGGTTCGCCTCCAGCTATAGGGGGCTTCCATGAAATAACGGCTTTATTGCTGCTGACTACGACACTCGCAGCCTCCACCTTCGCAGGTTTCGTGTCCGTTCTCTTGATTCCGTAGTGATCATAAGCTTTCACGCCATTATCACCAGACTTCTCATCGCTCTTCGATGCTGTATAAGCCGTAAACTGAAGTACATCACTTGAGACCGATACGTCCGTAAACATTTTTTTGAAAGGTTGTTTGTTAACCGCTGCAAAGAAATCATTGTAACCCGGATACTTCTCATAGAATTTATCGCCGAAGGCGTTGGACATGAGATATACCGTGCCTTTCGGATTAATCGCATTTCCTTGGGCATCGAAGGTCAGTTGATTCGTAGGGATGGCTTTGTCGCCAATCATCTGGAATGACCTCATATACATATGATCATGAGCTTCAAACACCATATCGATCCCCATTTCATCAAATACGGGAATCAGAACTTTTCTGTAAAATTGAACCCGGTCATCTTCCCATTCGCCTGCGTTGTCACCTGCTGAATAAGGTCCTTTGTGGAACGTAACAAATTTCCATTTCGCATCACTCTTCGCGACGACGTATCTCATCCATTCGAGCTGATCCGTAAATTGCTGATCCACGGATTGCACGCTGCCATTGCTCGCTAACTTGCCCGAATATTGGGAGTTGAACACAAGAATTAGAGCATCTCCATATTCGAAGGAATAGACGGAACCATCGTCCGTATTGGCTATAACCTTCTTAGGCAAATTGAAATGGTTATAGAAGTTAGCGTTCGGTGTGGTTTCATCGCCGTCATAATCCTGAACCTCATGGCCTCCCAGAACAGGAACAATCGGCACATTCAGCAGTTCATTCTGCGGAAGTCCTAACATCCACAGCCATTGCTCTTCCAAATCCCCATGATCGACGAGATCCCCTGCATTGATCAGAAATTTAGGGTCACCAATCGTTGCAATGGCTTTTCGGAATGTATCTGCCCATGGCTCAAAGTCTGATTTGCTCGAGGCCTGTGAATCAGATCCAACGATAAATCGAAATGGCTGATTGCCAAGTGCATCGGTCTGGAACTTGCCGATCGCGCTCCAACTATCTGCTGATCCACTACCCACACGGTATTTGTACACCGTCCCTGGTGCCAGGTAGTTAGCAATCGCTTTATGCGTTATAAATTTCTTCTTCTTATTGGACGTCCGGTCAGCCTTCGTTACAAAAGTCTGGATTTCTTCTGCGCTGCCTGTAAATACCAAGGCTTCATTCTCGGGGAAATTGTTTCCTTGCACTTTGCTGGCTTCTACGACCTGCACAACTGAATTCGTCATGACATCGGTATACCATGTGAATGCGCGTGTTGTCTTGGAATCCCCTTGAAATGTCATGTTAATGAGCTTCGGTACAGAAGGAGGACTCGTCGTGCCCTGAATCGTAAAACTCCATGTAATATCATTTGCAAGTAGAACCTGGTCATCTCTTCCCTTGATGAGTGCCTTTGGCACTTTGACGGTGTACGTTTTCCCGTTCACAAACGCAGGATGGTTGATCTTTAATGTATCGTTATTCAATATTTCGGAAGTAACCGATCCTAATGCGACATTGTTATTGTCCACAATGGTGACGCTCGTTCCCGGACTGATCGCGACAGGTTTATTGAAGGTCACCGTTACTGGAACTGCCACGGCCACATTGGTTGCGCCAGCTGTCGGCGTCTTCGATAGCGCTTCGGTTGGAGTGTCCACAGGACCACCCGTTATAGCGCTTCCCGATATGCGTATCTCTTTGATTCTGCTAGAGCCCGTGCTGCCAATCCCACTCGATCCGTTGGTATTGGTATTTGAACTCACGATCCAACGGATATGCAGTATATTCTGATCATTCGCATTCGATGGTAGGGGAATCTCCACCAACTTACACGTATTACTTGCACAATTGAAGCTGGAGACGACCATCTTCAACGTTGTATTCGGTACATCCGTCCATGTGGTGTTGTTCGTGCTGATTTGGACTTTGAAATCACGGGGGCCGGTACCTGAAGAGTTCTGCTGTGAAGATAACGTGATATTGTCATAGCCTTTCGTAGACACAGTCGCCTGCCAGTATTTCGTTCCATTCCCATTATTCCAGCCCTGATAACTTATCGCTTTCTGGCTGCTGTCGTAATCCTCGTAATAACCACCTATATTCCGAAATGTGGATGTGGTCTTGAATTTCCCATCCGTTGCCGGAAATGCTCCATTCGTTCCTGAATTTGCATAAATCCATTCTGCTAGCTTCGTCTTTTCCAGCACGCTTGCCCCGGGAACTTCCGACCCTTCAGGAACGGTTGGTGGGTTTGGAGGTGTCACTTCAGTAGGAGGATCTGTTCGCGTTAATTCTCCTTGAACCATGATGCTGATGAGTTGGCTTGATCCATGCTCACCGATCGTCGACCCCGAGGTGCTCACATCTGAGTTGACGACCCAACGAATATATAATAGGTCTTGATCATCTGCAATATTTGGGAGCGAAACGTTATTTAATTGCGTTGCTGTATCTGCATGTAATACAAGATCCGGCAGCTCCGTTCCTTCGCCTGTGATGTTCGTCCAGTTTTGTTGATCTACGCTGATTTGTACCCTGAAATCCCGGGGGCCTGTAGTCCCCTTACCTTGTTGCGCTGAAGATAAGGTAATATGGTTATAGTTCTTCGTTGGAACGGCAGTAAGCCAATATTTGTCCTTCCCCGTTTCTTGATGCCATCCTTGATAACGTATTGCGTTAATATCACTATTCCAATCATAAGATGACCCAGGAGATTGCAACGTAGATGTTTCTTTATACACGCCATCACTAGCAGGGAATATACTAAGATCTGTTGGGTTGGACGTGTATTTCCATTCTGCGATCGTGGCCGGAGTCACTCTACCCTCTGCGGAAATGAATCCGTTAAACTGTAATGCAATGAACACCGTAAACGCCATCAACAATGAAATGATTCGCTTCGTTTTTCTACCCCAAAGGTTATTCATTTGCGTCTCCTTCGCTTTTTCATAATGGGCTTTTCTGTTCCTGTCTCCCTCCAAGACCTCCCTTCAAAATAAATCTCCTGACAGCAACTCAAAAGTTAAAGCGCTTTAACTTTCGAACAGTAAAAATGTTGTAAATATACCAGTTGCCATCATGCGCTTTTAATATATTGTGTTTCTCAAATAATAAGAACATGAAAACGGATGTCCTTATTCCGAAAAAATACCACTGCCAAAATCAACAGTGATATTTATTCTCCATACAACTTGATTATAGAAAATCAGACACCAAAAAACAGTAAGCCTGACGTTCGTTATCCTTGACGGATCCTCCTATCAGCCTTCCGTCGTTCTTCCTCTGATCAAGGTATCTACACCCTGTTCCATCTGATCCAAAAAGGAGCGAACCTCTGCAACATCCTTCTGCTCCCCTTGCTTCTTCACAAACAATTGATCCTTCGTCTTCTCTAATACGGCGAGGAATTCCTTGACCATCTCTCCAGTGACCGTGCTCCCCTGATCCTGTGCGAGCTTCTTCAATTCTGTCTTCACTTCCGTCTGAATCTTGAACGTCTCCCAATCGTATGTCGGCGTATTATCCAACCCGAACAAGATCATGTGCAGTTCATTCAAATACAGCTGCTTGATCCGGTCATATCGAGGGGAATCTGGATAAGAAGTCAGATACTTCTCTGCATGCAGTGTTCTCTGGATCAGCTCTTCCCGAGGAATAACGAGGCCCGCATCCTTAGAAGTTGGTCGATTTGAGTCGTCCGCCATTAATGTGATATAGTCTTGCATTGGTTTCGATACATTCGGTTGGAAAGACTTCAAGGCTTCGTAATCCACGACAGGGAAGATCATCCCTTCCGCGGATTCCAGCTTATATTTCCCCTTCAGTAGATTAGATAATAGATCCTTCAGAGCAGCATCCTTCCATTGCGAAGCTTGTTCCAAGGTGATCGGTAGCGTTAATTTTACCAGCTTCTGCTGTACTTCAGCATTGCTCACCTGTGCCTCAGCCTCTTGCAGATGAGCTCCATAGAAACCTTCAAGCAGCATGAACATTTGATCCGCTTGTTCTGTCGTTACCCCTTTCATGTAGCGCTCCGTTAAGCCCACAGCATCAGCTGCATCCTTCGTCTGCGACAATTCCTTCTGCAGCAAAGCTTCCAGCCTCTCTTGTGGCTTCGTCTCGTTGTCTTTCGATATTTCCTTGGACGGCGTTACGATTGGCGTCGAAGAGACGTTATTCGGGCTAGCCCCTGGGTTGGAACTGCACGCCGAAGCTGACAAGAACGCACAACATATAGTAATTATGAACATGTATCGTCGCAAAAGTTATCCCTCATTTCTTGATGAATCTGAGATACGCACTAGACGCAGAAGGATGGAAGTTTGTTTCAATTTCAATATACAATTGGGCATGAGAAAACCTCTATCGAGGCTTATTTCGAAGATGAGCGACCGCGGTCAAAGGTAGGTTTTATCGCCAATAAGAAAGCTGTTTTCGGATGCCGAAAACTTATACTTTCTATTGTGGTAAGAAAAGCCATGAACTCGTATGTTTACGAGTAGCATGGCTTTCGTTTTATGATTTAGGTTTTGTGATTGCCGTTTCCGGAGTCGTTAGGCGGTCATAGAAATCAACAGCCTTATCTTTATCATCCGATGCACGAAGCGCCATCGCAGAGCGCGGATGCTCGTCCAATGTTCCCGTGATCATGTAAGGAATGATATAGCCCCACTCTTCACGCTCACGAAGCGGAACCATGTAGCGCTCAATGATATCAAGGACCGGACGCAAGGAATACTTGCTGTGCTTCAGATGCGTTACAAGAAGCTCTGTCGGGCAGTTCCCAGCGGCACGGCCCATACCGTATACCGACGCATCAAGCAATTCAACGCCTAGCTCCGCAGCAATGAGCGAATTGGAGAATGCCAATTGCATATTGTTGTGCGTATGCACGCCAAGACGTTTGTTCGGCAAATGCAGCTTGAACTTCTCAACGAGATGTTCGATATCGTTATGATCCAGGCTGCCATAGGAATCGACGATATAGACAACATCCACGACACTTTCCCTTATCATCTCGAACGCTTCGAGCAGCTCATGCTCCATAACATTCGACAAGGCCATAATGTTCAGCGTCGTCTCATAGCCAAGATCATGGAATTTCTGCACCAAATCAAGCGCTTTATCGACGTCTTTGCTGTAGCATGCAACACGGATTAGATCCAGCATGCTCTCGCTGCGAGGTAGAATGTCGTTCTCATCCACGCGACCGATATCGACGAGGGCTGATAATTTCGTATTTCCTTTTTGCGGGATGACTTTACGAAGGAAATCATCATTTAGGAAACGCCAAGGTCCGACTTCATCGGCACCTTTTAATAATTTCGGGGAGTTCTTGTAGCCGATTTCCATATAATCAACGCCTGCTTCATTCAATCCAGCATATAGATTCTGAACGAATTCGATGCTGAAGTCCCAATTATTCACTAGGCCGCCATCACGAATGGTACAATCGACGATTTTACAATGATTTGTCTTCATTAAGCTTGTCTCCTTTGATCCTCTTTTTCATTTCCTTCCATTCTACTTGAATTAGTGTGGTAAATCAAAAGGATTTTCGGCAATTTCCTCAGGGTTTCGACGCAAATTCGCCAAAAAAAAGGATGTTCATTCTCCGGCAAACATGTTATAGTGAAAATGTTCACAATGATAACTATTCTCAATTACTATAATAAACAAGGGTGACTTTCGATGAACAGCCAAGCAATTGTAAACCTAGCCAGCGTTGCCCCAGGTTCAACCGTGCGCATTCATAGCTGTGCCGATCTCCATATCCTCGTAAGCAGGAGGCTGCTCGATTTGGGCATTACCATTGGATCAGAGATCCACATGAAACGGAAAGCGCCTTTCGGCGGGCCAATCACTTGCGAATCGAACGGGCAGATGTTCGGTATCCGCAAACAAGAAGCGAAGAAAATCGAGGTGATCTTGGTATGAGAACGATTGCTTTAGCTGGTAATCCGAATACCGGGAAAACCTCATTGTTCAACACCCTCACGAAGTCCTACGAATATGTCGGTAACTGGTCTGGTGTGACGGTCGAAAAGAAGGTAGGGCTGCTGCGGAACAAACAGGGCCAACTCGTAGACCTTCCCGGCATCTATTCCTTACATCCGGTGTCCAGTGACGAAGGTGTTGCTGCGAATTTTCTACTTACTGAATCGCCGGATGCCGTGTTGAATATCATCGACAGCTCTCAGCTCGAAAGAAATTTCTATCTCACTGTACAGCTGCTTGAATATAACAAGCCCTTTCTCATCGGATTAAACATGATTGATGTCGCTAAGGCACGCGGCATTCATGTCGATACGGATAAATTATCCGACCTTCTGCAGGTCCCTGTTCTACCGATTGTCGCACGTACGGGACAAGGCACAAATCAAATGCTGAGTCATTTATCGGAGCCGAACCTGCCTGTAAGTCAGTTCCAAATTTCATATGGATCCATTGTCGAACAAGCAATAACGGCTTGTATCCGCGCGCTCCCTCAACAAGAGGAGTTGCCGAATCCTCGCTGGTTAAGCTTGCAATTTCTCGAGAATAACCCGGTTGTTATCGATAAGCTGACCAGCATCATGTCGATAGAACCATTGCGGGCTATCTACGAACAGGCCGAAGAGTCTCTTCGTGCATCGGGAGAAGGCCTGCACCTGCCGCAATTCATCCGCAGTGTGCGAATGGGCTTTATTCGACAGCTTATGGAGCAATGCGTAGACATAAAGCAATCTGAGGCCCATACGCTAACCGAGCGGATCGACGCGATCATAACGCATAAATGGCTAGGTCTGCCTATCTTCCTTGCCTTTATGTTCCTGCTATTCAAGCTAACTTTCGACTGGTTCGGTCAGCCCCTCTCCGATATATTGGACGGATTCATTGGCGGCCCGATCAGTGACCTAGTAAATCAAGCGCTGACAGCCGTTGGTGCTTCCGAGTTCACCCATGCATTGATCGTCGATGGGATTATTGCTGGCGTAGGCGGTGTTCTCGTCTTCGTCCCACAAATTTTCATGCTGTTCTTCTTAATTTCATTGGTTGAAGACTCCGGATACATGGCTCGCGTGACCCTTGTGATGGATCGCGTCATGGAGATGGTAGGACTCAACGGCAAAGCCTTTATTCCTTTTATTATTGGATTTGGCTGCAATGTGCCGGCGGTGATGGCTGCGAGATCGATCGAGCAGCCGAAGGAACGGCTTGTTACGACGCTGCTCACCCCGCTCATGTCTTGTTCGGCAAGGCTGCCGGTCTATAGTCTGTTCGCTGGTGCATTTTTTATCAGCAACAAAGCGGTCGTCGTCTTCTCGTTATATCTGCTTGGCATCGTCATGGCATTAGTCTTAGCCAAGTTGTTCACGCATTTATTCTATACAGGGGAGAAGTCGATCTTCGTCATCGAGATTCCGCCCTACCGCATGCCCCAAGCCCGCTCCTTGCTGCGTAACACGTGGGAAAAAGGGAAAGGCTTCATTCGTAAAGCCGGTACATTCATTCTCGGGGGATCGGTCGTGATCTGGTTCTTATCCTATGCGGGACCCAGTGGGTTCGGCGTCGACATGGATCATAGCTTCCTTGCATGGATTGGGGGCCTATTCGCTCCTATTCTTGCACCTCTTGGATTCGGCACTTGGCAAGCGGGAGCATCTCTATTGACAGGGTTTATGGCCAAAGAAGTCGTCGTCTCCACCATGAACATCATCTATCATACGCCGGATATGTCAGGCTTAGAGACACAGATCAAGCACGCGTTCTCACCACTGCAAGCTTACAGTTTCATGGCCTTTATTCTTCTGTATGTCCCATGCCTTGCTACAGTCGGTGTCATTCGAAAAGAAACAGCTTCGATGCGATGGACCTTATTCTCTATTGCTTACGGACTCGTGCTTGCTTACACGGTCAGCGTTCTGATCTATCAAATCGGGCTATGGATCGGCTTGACATAGATATTAATATCACTTGAAGGAGCGATTCGAATATGGTGGATGTTCTAATTATTTCGGTCATCGTCGGTTACGCCGCATGGACATTATACCGATATTTCCGCAAGAGCAGACAAGGCGCATGTGCTTCTTGCTCACAGCATAAATCCTGTCATATGAACCAATGTTCTTCATCAATACGCCCAGAGTCCGAGGACATCAAGCAATAAAATGGTGAAAGGGAGAATGAGCCCAGAATGCGGCTCTTTCTCCCTTCTTGTTATTATTGATCTTCCTGTGACATGAAGAGCTCCGTAATGGTACGGACCATCTCCCCTGTAGCCCCTTTGCTATCAATCCCACGATCACGCATCAGAAATGCCGTACCGCCTGTATCCAAGTGAATCCACGGGAGTCCTTCCGCAAATGTGCCAATGAATAAGCCCGCCGTAATCGTCGCACCGTGTGAACCCGTGCTATTACGCAAATCGGCAACATCGCTTTTTAGCATATCCCAGAACTCGTCGTATGCAGGCAATTGCCACACCTTCTCGCCCGTCCGTCTGGAAGCAGCGATGAATTCCTGTAAGAACGTCTCATCATTCGTTACCGCGCCGGTTGCCACATCGCCTAGCGCAACGAGCACCGCACCTGTAAGCGTCGCCACATCGATGAGCTTGGTCGCCCCAAGCTGCTTTGCATAGGTCATGCCGTCTGCAAGAACAACACGACCCTCTGCATCCGTATTCAGAATCTCAATGGTACGTCCGCTGAGTGTCTTCACGATATCCCCGGGTTTAAAAGCACTCGATGATGGCATATTCTCTGCCGATGGGATCACTGCAATGACATTTATTCGAGGACGCAGCTGCGCAATCGCCTGCATGACGCCAAGGACAACAGCCGAACCGCCCATATCGCTAATCATCTCTTCCATCCCTGAGGCTTTCTTCAGCGATATCCCACCTGTATCAAAGGTAATGCCTTTGCCGACAAGACCGAATACATCCTCTGCGTCGTCTGCGCCGTGGTATTTGAGCACGATCATGCGAGGAGGATTCGCACTGCCTTGCCCGACTGCGAGCAATCCGCCCATCCCAAGGTCTGCAATCTGCTGCTCATCCAGAATATCGACTTCAAGCTGATGTGCGTTCGCAATGGCCACCGCTTCTTCAGCAAGCAGCTTCGGCACGAGGATATTGCCTGGCACGTTCGTCAAATCTCGAGCCATATTCGTCGCTTCTGCAACGATCTGCCCTGTGCGTACACCATCCATCCAGTCTTTCGTAGCGTCTTCCAAGCCTGCAGATTCACGTAGATAGATCAATTCCGATACACCCTGATATTTAGGTTGGTCCCGGTGATATTTCTTCATCCGATATGCACCGTGCAAGAATCCTTCAGTCAGTGCACGAGCACATGTATAAGAAGGTCGATCGGTCACAATGACCTCGTGTACAGCAGGTACGATCCAAGCAACAGATGCTGACTTCAACTTTATGACCGCTCTGCCTGCAGCCTGCGCAGCTCGCCTCAGCACATCCGGTTGCAACTCACGACTTCCAAGTCCCACGAGCATCACCGTCTTGAGTTGGAAAGCGCCGCCGACCGGCATCGAATAGATCTGATTGGGTTTGGCTTCGAATAAGCCTTGGGCTGCAGTCGCCTGCAATAGCGCATCCAAATCCGGATGAATGCTTCCCGACTTCAACTGTTCTTTGCGGATTGGCCAGATGATGACTTCCGTCTGCGCACTTGCTAACCCGGTCATCGCATCACACCGTATCGTTGTTTTCATAGTTGTCTGATCACCAGTCCTTCATCGTTTATGCTTCATTATATTCACAATTATGCCCAGTAATCGATTATACGCTGTATATTCGCAACAAAAAAGGCGGCAATTTGTCTGCCGACTTTCGTTTATTTTCCATGATCGGACGAAGATTTCGTATTGAAAAAGGCTTTTATAAGGTACAATTCCATTCTCCCTCATAAAAGCCTTTTTACTTTAAACTACCTCAAATTGCACATTGAGCCACTGGCAGCGTAAGTATGAATTCAGTCCCGACACCAACTTGACTATCCACCTGTATTGAACCGCCGTGATTTTTGATAATCCGCTCACTAACCGACAGACCTAATCCAGTACCTGACGGCTTGGTCGTATAGAACGGTTCGAACAGCTTCTTCTGCGCGAGCTTGCTCATCCCTTTGCCATTATCCCGAATCATAATTTTCAACTGTTCACCGGTGTTCTTCACCACAAGCTCAATAAGACCTGGCACTTGCTTCCCGGATTCACAGATCGCATCCATCGAATTTTTCATCAGATTCAGCATGACTTGCTTCATCTGCTTCACATCAATCGCTACTTGCCAATCCGTAATCGATTCCTCCAGTACTTGAATCTGACATCCACGCATCAACGCCTCACTCTCTATCAGCATGATGACCTCACGAAGCAGCGAATGAATTCCCATACAGGATTTCTCTGGTTTCGTAGGCTTGGACGAATTAAGAAATTCATAAATAATATCATTGGCGCGGTCGATTTCCGTTAGTATAATGCGCGTATATTCTTCCTTCCCGATCGCCATCAAATAGGGCTTCAATAATTGGATAAACCCTCGAATGGCTGTAAGCGGATTCCGAATTTCATGCGCAATCGCCGCAGAAATCTGTCCTAACATGACCAGCTTGTCCTGCTGATACGTCGTCTGTTCGACATCCTTATATACTGAGACGTCTTTGATCGTAAGCATGCAATACCCACCCATACGAACGGAGTTCGTGATCGTGATAAGCCAGTGCCGGTTGCTCACATCCATGAGTTCATACCGGGTCAGCTTGTGCCTGAGCACGGCTTTGGTCACTTGAACGATCATCGACCGGAACTCTCGCTTGAGCGTCGGATGACGCATCAACTGCTTGAGCGAATAACCTTGCAGCGTATCCTCAGATATTTCGAGTAAACGTAGCAATTCCTGATTGGTGAAACATAATGTCCCACCCGAATCGAATAATAATACGCCGCTATCCAACTGCTGGAGTGCATTCTCATATACGTGGTTCCGAAGATCTACCGCCAAAGCTATACCTCCCTTAGCTAAAAATGCAACTTTATCACCATCATAGTAAAAAAATGGCAAATTGGTCAACCATAGATCCTGTCGAATTAGAGGTAGTTTTAGCGTATCACAAAAAAAATCTTACCTCGCAGGTAAGATTTAAATGAACGATGATAAATTCGATTAAGATTTGTTCTTCTGCAATAGCCGCTGCTTCCGATGACTCATAACCGCGAGCCGTTTCTTCAGCTGCATCTGCCACGCTGTATCATTCAAATGCCCTGCGACCGTCAACAGATCAAGCGCCATGTCAATCTGTGTCTTCACCACTTCCAGTGGATCCTCATGTTCCGAATTGACACAATTTTCGTACATGTCCTTCTCTTCTTCAACCACATAATCTCGGAAATCCACCTCATCTGCCCCGTCACCATGAGCATATTCAGCTAATATTTCATATTCATTCTCCACCATGTGATGCACTTCAACCCGATAACAGACCGGACAGAACAGAAGAGGTACGTTGTGAATCTGGGTTTGAAAATGCTTCAAAGTTCCCTTCGTTCCCATCATACTCGCGCCGCAACAAAAACTCATTTTGACATCCTCCTCTTACAAATATTCCTTGTGGAATCCTCTGCAATGAATATTTCCATTCGCCCATGTCACAGGAGCTATATAACAAAGTCAAGCTGCACTTCGCGGTAAGCGTTTTCTTGTGTGTGCTTACAATCATATTCGCGATACACCGTTAGAATTCCTTTTTTTAAAATATAAGAGCTTATCCGTTTCAACGATAAATTGTTCTTATATTTCCGAAGAAATGCTTATCGTTCCATATAAGGACAACGAAGTCATTTCTTCTTGTGAAAGTTATAAACCCATTTTCAGCGACATATAGATGAAAGACAATTGCGAAAATAAGGAGGGAAAACCATTGTCCTTCATCATTCCGATTTGTTCCAAGCAGATTAGCTATCTGCTGTACAATGACAGCACCCATGAGCTGCATGCCCAATATCATAACGGTGAGATTAAATCTTTCACTTCCGTAACCAAGGACATCTACGATTCCTTAGTTCAATCCGAGAACCGTTATGACGACTTCATCCAGTTCATGGTGAGTGCGAAATGAATGATGTAACCCACGATTCCAGCGTAAAAGGAGGTCGCTATGTCAGAATCGGAACATGCTCCAATACTCCCTGCATATCATCACAACGTGCTGCAACTCATGGTTGTGAGCCCGACCACCCTCTATGCATATTGGGAAATTTCTGAGCGTACCATCACGGCTGTAACGCGCCATTATCACACCGATTGGGCCTCCATGCCCAAAATTATTCGACTCTATGAAAATAATGGCTCCCTCTCTAGTATTTCGCACGATGCCGCAAAATATACGGATCAATCGGTGGAAGATGCAAGATCCTGGTATTTTCACGATCTCACACCTGCTAGATCGTATACCGCGGACTTTGGAACATATAACATTTACCATCAGTTCGTTCCATTGCTCCGTGGAAATACCGTGAGAACGCCAAGAAATCGGGCAGCGACAATCGAGCAAGGACACCCTCTGTCTGAACATATGCATGCGCAGCATCCATCGATGAACCAAGGCGCCACCTTGGAGAATACATCCCCGTATCATGAATTCTCAACCTATTCTGTCTATCATTTCAAAGAAGGAGTTCATACATGAATTTGAGTACCCAAGGTTATCTCTCTCTTATTCTTCATGCGCACTTACCTTATGTTCGTCACGCAGACCGAGATGATGTTATGGAAGAACGTTGGTTTTTCGAAGCGATGACGGAGACTTATCTCCCGCTGCTGCTCATGTTCGATCGGCTGCATCGCGATCATATCCCATTCCGAATTACACTATCACTCTCACCACCTCTACTTGCGATGATGGAAGATCCACTCATGTCCGAGCGATATGAAGCTTATCTGATGCAGCACATTCAACTGTCCGAACTTGAACAAGAACGGAATCAGAGTAATCCCGAATTCGCTGCGCTTGCGGCCATGTATACCCAAATATGGACCGAGCTTTACGATTATTATAAGTTGTGTGGTCGTCAGATTATTGCCAAATTCCGCTATTATCAAGATGTTGGCTGCATAGACATTATGACTTGTTCAGCCACCCATGCTTTTCTGCCTTTCTTGAAACATGAGGTATCGATCAAGGCACAACTGATGGTCGGTGTACTTGAATATGAACGCCATTTTGGCCGGCCACCTCGGGGCATCTGGTTGCCTGAATGCGCCTATACGGCTGAATTATCACCACTCTTGCAGACCGCGGGACTGCAATATTTTGTTGTTGATTCTCACGGTATTGAACATGCTTCGCCGAAGCCGTCTCGCGGGCTAGCAGCACCTGTGATGACAGTGGACGGCATTCATGCGTTTGCCAGAGATCCTGAATCATCGCGTCAAGTCTGGAGCAGTCGCGAAGGATATCCAGGTGACCCTGATTATCGGGAATATTATCGCGATATTGGCTATGACCTTGGTTGGGGTGATGCCGAGGAATGGGAATATATTAAACCTTATGTTCTCTCGAACGGAGCACGGATACATACTGGTGTGAAATATTATCGAATCAGCGAAAACGAGCAAGAGAAGAAGCCTTATAACCCGGTGTGGGCTCAGCACAAAGCAGCAGAACATGCAGATCATTTCCTCTATTGCCGAGAACAACAGATTAAGAGCTACCAATCACAGTGTGATCGTAAACCGCTCATCGTGAGTCCCTATGATGCTGAATTATTCGGTCATTGGTGGTATGAAGGCCCATTATGGATCGAAGCACTATTCCGTAATCCTCGGAACCAGCAAGGTACGTTTGCTTTTATTACACCAGAAGACTACTTGCGTGAATACCCGGTATCAGAACAGGTGGATATCCCCTTCTGCAGCTGGGGAAGAAATGGATATGCCGAAGTATGGCTTGGGCAAGAAAATGATTGGATTTATCGATTGTTGCACCAAGCTGAAGATCGATTACTACATACGATGCAGCATCATAGCACAAACCTATGGGGGCATACCGCTGTCGCTGAACGAATATTGAATCAATCGATTCGTGAATTAATGCTCGCGCAGAGCAGTGACTGGGCTTTTATTATGGATGCAAAGACGGTTCCAACGTATGCCGCCGCACGCACGGAGCATCACCTGAAACAGTTCCACGAGCTTAACGATATGATAGAGCATCGATTCTACGATTTGGAACATCTCGAACGTATGGAACACCATGCGGCATGTCTTGCTTCCGTGCACTATGAACTCTTTACATCATCCCTATCCAGTCCGCCGCCTATGCTGCTGCCGGATGCTTATGCCATGGATGCCAGATCCACCTGGCGCTATCGTAAAGTGCTGATGCTCGCCTGGGAATTTCCGCCGCTCGTGATTGGCGGGCTTGCCAAAGCGGTATTCGATTTATCTCGTTATCTTGTCGATCAACGGATTGAAGTCCATGTCATAACAAGGTCCGTGCAGGGCAGTCCTTCGTATGAACAGATGAACGGCATTCACGTCCATCGTGTGAATGTCCTACAGACCACGACGCCAATCGACTTCATGGATTGGGTCTTTCAGTTAAATTTGGCTATGAGCGATTACGCTGTTCTACTCATGGAGAGCGGTCATCGGTTTGATTTCATCCATGCGCATGACTGGCTTGTCCACTACACAGCCAAAGATCTGAAGGATTATGCCCGGACGCCGCTGATTGCAACCATTCACGCAACCGAATATGGCCGCAATCACGGCATCATTGAACACGATGTTCAGCGTCGTATCCATCAGATGGAGACCGATCTCACAGCCATCGCGGATCAAGTCATCGTATGCAGCAACGCCATGGTCAGTGAAGTACAATCCCTATTCACACTCCCTCCATCCAAAGTATCTATGATTCCGAACGGGGTCGAAATTGCATCATTCGAACAGAACTTATCCGAGTACCATCACGCTAACCTTCGATTACAATATGCCGCGCCACATGAGAAAATCTTGTTCTATATCGGCCGATTAGTCTATGAAAAAGGCATCCACATCTTAATTAAAGCACTGCCTCATGTTCATTCGTCTGTCCCGAATGCCAAGCTGATTATTGCAGGGACAGGTCCGATGAAGGCTGAGCTAGAAGCTCTCGCCGCGCGACTTGAACTTACTTCCCATGTTACTTTCACAGGCTTCATTCACGATGATACGCGTAACGACCTGTTACAGCTTGCAGATGTCTGCGTCTTCCCAAGTCTCTATGAACCTTTTGGTATTGTTGCCCTTGAAGCGATGCAGAGTGGTACCCCCGTTGTCGTCTCCGATACGGGTGGGCTAGCAGAGATTATTGAGCATGGCGTGGATGGGTACAAAGCCTTGCCCGGCCATGTCGAATCACTCGCCTGGCATGTAACTGAAGTGCTGCTGCACCCAGATATTGCGGATAACATGGCAGTGAACGCGCTTCGCAAAGTGGAACAACGCTACGATTGGAAATCAATCGCCGTCTCTACCAAACAAGTGTATGAAGGAGTGATTATGCGATGAAAGCAGTGATTATGGCAGGCGGTAAAGGCACGCGTCTGCGTCCTTTAACCATGCAGACCCCGAAGCCGATGGTACCTCTCTTGAACCGGCCTTGTATGGAATACATTATTGAGCTGCTGAAGAAGCATAACATTACCGAAATTGCCGTTACGGTGCAGTATTTGCCGGATGTGATTCGCGATTATTTCGGCGATGGATCGGAATTTGGCGTGAATCTGCACTATTTTGAAGAGACCGAGCCTCTAGGGACTGCAGGCAGTGTACGCAATGCTTCCGCCTTCCTAGATGAGACATTTATCGTCATCAGCGGCGATGCGCTGACCGACTTCAACTTGGATGATGCCGTTGCCTTCCACCAGGAACGCGAATCGATCGCAACCATCGTCTTAACCGAGGTTGATACACCGCTCGAATATGGCGTTGTTATGACCAATCAGGAAGGACGAATTACGCGATTCCTAGAGAAGCCCAATTGGAGCGAAGTGTTCAGCGACACTGTCAATACAGGAATTTATATTCTCGAGCCTGACATTTTCGAGCTGATTCCAGCTCATCAGGTCTATGACTTCAGTATGCAGCTCTTCCCGCTCCTACTCGAGAAACATGCCCCCTTATATGGCTATATCGCCGAAGGATACTGGTCCGATATCGGAAATCTCCAGCAATACCGCGAGACACAATTCGATATGCTAGACCGCAAGGTGCAAGTACATATTGCCGCCGATGAAATTGCTCCAGGAATCTTCGTAGAAAATCACACAACCTTAACGGATCGCGTAACCTATATAGGCCCCGTTTATATCGGTGCACACAGCATCATTTCACCTGGGACCGTTATCGGTGAATATTCCATCATCGGCAGCAGCAATCAAATCCTACAAGGGACACATATCGATCGGACCATTCTGTGGGATAACAATCAGATTGGACCGGACTGCGAGTTGCAAAGCGCACTTGTCTGCGATCGGAACTTGATCGGTCAACGTACGCGGATGCAAGAGAATGCCGTTATCGGGTCAGGATGCACACTTGGACCTGAAGTAACGGTGAAATCCAATGTTAAGCTATGGCCGAATAAAGTGATCCTACCAAGCAGTAAAGTGCATACCTCCATCATCTGGGGGGAACAGACGATGCATCAGCTCTTCCGAGGCAAAGGGGTCTATGGGATTCCGAATTCAGAGATGACACCCGAATTCGCTGGCAAACTGGCAGCAGCCTTCGGCTCCATTCTGTCGCCTACGACCACCGTGGGTCTCTGCAGCTCGACGCATCCCTTCGCCTCCATGATGAAAATTGCATTCGCTGCCGGGCTGCAAGCCGCAGGCATTCATGTCCTTGATCTGGGAGCAGGGACGACAGCTGTCTGCCGTAATAGCGTTCAGACGATGCAGTTGAACGGTGCTGTTCATATGCGAATGATCGATGTGCAAGGCCAAGATCATTTGTTGATTGAACTGCTCGATAGTCAAGGGCTTCCGCTTGCCAAAAGTCTCGAACGGAAAATTGAGAATGCCTTCTGGCAGGAAGATTTCATTCGCGGACATGTCAATCAGATCGGCGAATATCGCCAGTACAATTATGCAGAGACCGACTATATGCAGAAACTCGTCAGAGATCTCTCTGCTATTGCTGTACTGCCGCATCCCGTATTTGCCGTTCTGCAATACGATCCGCATGATCACGGCTCCTTTATCGAACGGTTCGCAAGTCTTATTCTAGGCCATCGCATCATTCTGCATCATAACGGGGCCAAAGGATATGAAGAAGAGCTGATCGATACAGTGATGCAGACAAATGCAGATTTTGGAATTCAGCTTGGACGCAACGGGCAAGGACTTCACCTTGTACTTCGCGATGGGACACGGATTAGCGATGAACAACTGCTAGCGCTTAAAATTCTCGCTACCAGCAAATTAAATAAATCCTTCAGTCTAGGGGTTCCCGTGAGTGCTCCGCAAATCGTAGAATCGCTTGTCCTAGACACTCCACTGTCTCTTGTGCGTACGAAGGAAAATAATCGCGCCTTACTCGAATCAAGTCGAGACTTTCTCTTCAACCCATTGCTGGATGACATCTATGCGGTTAGCCTCATCATCCAAGCGATGATGACGGAATCCATAACGCTTGAAGAACTAATATCACAAATTCCATACTTTTATACCGCCAAAGAAGTCATTCCATGCGCATGGCATGAGAAAGGCTCTATGATGCGCCAAATCCTCAAAGCTACCAAACATCAAGCAACAGAACTCATCGACGGCATTAAAGTGATGACGGAAGAAGGCTGGGTTATTATTCTGCCGGATCATGATGAGCCCCTATTCCGCATCATCGCACATGCTTCATCTGAGACGAATGCGGAACGAATGATCTCGAATTATTGCAACCAACTTGTTAGAACGAATTCGCCCCTAAGGAAGTGATGACGTGCCTAGACACCTCGTCGTAGGAAACGGTAAATTTCTCATAAACCTGGATCAGTACGGCTGTATTCGCGATATATTCTATCCTTACGTCGGTCAGCTAAATCATGTTGGAGGTTATCGCTGCCATATCGGATGTTATGTGGATGGGCAATTCAGCTGGCTTAGTGACCCGGAATGGAATTTTCATCTCTCCTACCTCGAAGATTCTCTTGTTACCCAGGTTACAGCGATCCATGATCGGCTCGGCATTACCCTAACCATGAATGATGGCATTCATCAACGAGACGCCATTTATTTGAAAAGAATCGAAGTCCACAATCATGCCTATACGGATCGCGAGGTCCGTATCTTTTTTCATCAAGACCTGATCATCAATGAGACCGAGGTTGGCGATACAGCAGTTTATTACCCTTCGAATCACACGATTTATCATTATAAAAAAGACCGGTATTTCATGTTTAACGCCCGCTTCGATCAGGATGGGATCCACCAATTCTCGACAGGGACCAAACGTTTTCATCAAGCAGAGGGAACCTTCCGCGATGCCGAAGATGGCGATTTATCTGGGAATCCAATCGCACAGGGCTCCGTTGACAGCGTGATCAGCGTTAAGGGGATTGTCCCCTCGCGCAGTAGTATTTTTGGATATTATTGGTTCTCTGCTGGGCCCTCCCTCGAAGAAGTGAAGAAGCTGGATACGTATGTACGGGATAGTGGGCCTGGTAATTTGCTGGACCGTATTACTATCTACTGGCAGCGTTGGGCCAATAAATCCGATCGTCAATATGCGGATCTCGGTGTAGCGATTGAGAAGCTATTCAAGCATAGTCTGCTCATTGTCCGGACCCAGACCGATGCGAATGGTGCGATCATCGCAGCAAATGACACCGATATTATGCAATTTAACCGTGATCATTACAGCTACATGTGGCCGCGCGACGGCGCACTCGTCGCCCATGCCATGTCGATGGCCGGATATCACGGCATGATCGTTCCTTTCTTCCATTTCTGTGCTAAGGCGTTAGCACCTGAGGGCTACCTGCATCACAAGTACAATCCGGACGGAACCGTCGGATCCAGCTGGCATCCTTACATCCATGATGGCAAACAGCAGCTGCCGATTCAAGAAGATGAGACGGCCCTTGTCTTATATACACTATGGCAGGATTATGTGCGCAATGGAGATATTGAACTGCCGCAATCGCTCTATCGGACCTTAATCCGACGCGCAGCCAACTTCTTATATACATTTGTCGAAGAGGAATTGCAGCTGCCGAAGCCAAGTTATGACCTCTGGGAAGAACGGTACGGCATCTTCACTTTTACCTCTGCTGCGGTCTATGGCGGCTTATCAGCAGCAGCGAACTTCGCCAAATTATTCGGGGATGACAAACGTTCGATTAAGTACCAAGAAGCGGCGGAATCCATGAAGCAAGGAATGAAAAGACATTTATGGAACGAAGAATTAGGTCGGTATGTGCGCGGATTATATCGGAAAGATGGAGAATGGCAACAGGATTTGACCCCGGAGAGCAGCATCTTCGCCTTATTCGAATTCGGCGTCTTCCCCGCAACGGATGAGCGTGTGCAGCGCACCATGAATGCGCTTCGAAACCAATTATCCGTGAAGACCGGTGTAGGTGGTATTGCACGTTACTACCACGATTATTACTTCCAGAAGAGCAGTAACTTGGAACAGGTTCCTGGAAATCCATGGATCATTTGCACCCTTTGGTTTGCCAAATTCGATATTGCCAATGCCCGCAGCCTTGCGGATTTATCCATCCCTCGAAGGACACTGATGTGGGTCGTAGAGCACAGTATGGAGAGCGGCATGCTGCCGGAGCAGGTAGACCCGTTCAACGGCACCCCCCTCTCCGTCGCGCCATTAACATGGTCGCACGCGACGTTCGTGTCGACCGTGATCGAGTATTTGCAGCGGTATGAGGAGCTGTCGAAGGTGTAGAAGGTATTCAAGGTATTGTAGGTTTTAAAGGTTTTAAAGGTTTTAAAGGTTTTAAAAAACCAAAAACCCTCGCGATGGGCCGAGATACTCGGCACCCGCGAGGGTTTAATTCTTTTGAACTTAAATTCAAATGAAGGTTAAATATCGACTTTTCAGCACCGAGAAGGTTGCATGAACCCGAAGAACGAGTAGCGGAGTTTAGGGATACCTAAATGAGCAACGGAGTTCGATGGGTGAATGCAAGATTCGACGCCGACAATGCATCCTGAAAAGGCATCGTGATGGAAAGGTGATATTTAAGTTACCTTATATTATAGGTTTTTGTCGCCTGGTTTCCAGTTGATCGGGCAAAGACCACCAGATTGTAGTGCTTGAAGTACACGAAGTGTCTCTTCAACGCTGCGACCTACATCGTTGTGGTTAACCACTTGGTATTTCAATTCGCCTTCTGGATCGATAATGAACAAGCCGCGAAGCGCGATACCTTCTTCTTCGATCAATACGCCGTAGTCACGAGCAACGTTCTTCGTGATGTCGGAAGCAAGTGGGAAGTTAATTTGACCCAAACCGCCAGCTTCTTTTGGAGCGTTGATCCATGCTTTGTGGCTGTGTACGGAGTCGATACTTACACCAAGAATTTCAGTGTTAAGTTTCTTGAACTCAGGAGCCGCATCGCTAAGTGCTGTAATTTCAGTTGGGCACACGAATGTGAAGTCAAGTGGGTAGAAGAAGAATACTAACCATTTGCCGCGGTAGTCATTCAGTGATGCCGCTCCGAATTTTTGTCCATCTCCTGTTGCTGTCTCCATGTTAAACTCTGGAGCTGGTCTTCCAACTAAACGTTCTGCCATGATAAAAATCCTCCTCTGAATCTATGAAATGTTGTTACTCTCAAAGTAAATAACTCACAAGTAAGATGTTATCATTCGCCTATTTGAAAGTCAAGATTAAAGCAGTTACTAATTTAGAATCATTATAAATTGGATGGCTATTTTGTGAACACTATACTGCGACGCTGACTTTCTCCATCGCTGCGATGATCAAATCGCCCATTGCTGTCGTTCCGATTGCCTTGCTCTTATCGACTGCAATGTCGCCTGTACGATGTCCCGCATCAAGAACATTTTTAACCGCATTTTCAATCGATTGCGCTGCATCTTCATAACCGAATGTGAGACGGAACATGAGTGCAACAGAGAGGATCGTTGCGATCGGGTTCGAGATGCCTTGGCCAGCAATATCCGGTGCGGAACCGTGTACCGGTTCGTACAATCCGAAGCTTCCTTCGCCAAGTGATGCAGAAGACAACATGCCAATCGATCCTGTTAACATCGCTGCTTCATCACTGATAATGTCTCCGAACATGTTCTCTGTTACGATAACATCAAAGCTCGATGGGCGGCGAAGCAATTGCATGGCACAGTTATCGACAAGTACGTGCTCTAGCTCAACATCTGGATACTCTGGTGCAATCCGATTCACCACTTCACGCCATAGGCGGGATGTCTCGAGAACGTTCGCTTTATCAACTGAAGCCAATTTTTTGCGGCGCTTTTGAGCGATTTCGAAACCTTGACGCGCAATACGTTCAACTTCTTTTTCGCTGTAAGCACATGTATCAACCGCTTCTTGTCCATTCTCTGTATCCCGACGGAATTTCTCACCGAAATAAATACCGCCTGTCAATTCACGAACAACGATCAAGTCCGTACCTTCGAGCACTTCTGGTTTCAAAGTCGATGCTTCTTTCAAGCAATCGAATACGTTCGCAGGGCGGATGTTCGAGAATAAGCCGAGTGCCTTACGAATACCGAGCAACCCTGTCTCTGGACGAAGCTCTTTCGGGTTGTTATCCCATTTTGGTCCACCAACAGCGCCAAGCAATACAGCATCAGCCTTTTGACAAATTTCAAGCGTCTCTTGCGGTAACGGTGTACCTTTCTCATCAATCGCAATCCCTCCGAACAGACCGTGCTCGGTTTCGAACTTGTACCCGAACAATTCTTCTGTACGTTTCAATACTTTCTCCGCTTCTGCTACCACTTCTGGGCCGATTCCGTCACCGGCAATAATCGCAATCTTTTTCACTTCGGACATGTGAACAACCTCCATCTATTTGATCGATCTGATTTTCCTCATTTTCATCATGTATACATTCTATCGCAATCCTATTATTCTGACTAAGATATAAAATCTATGATCTTAATAGGAATCGACTATAAAGCTGCATAATTTTCGGTTAGGAAACTCACACTATACCTGGAATTTGATGAACGCATATTTGCCGTATGGAGGTCATGCATCATGAGAATCATCAAGAATACACTCCTGCTCTCACTCTTATGGACGCTCATCCTATCAGGTTGCACGAACCCTTCAGCTCCAAAAGTGAAAAACTATTCAAAGCCTCATACGCTGAGACCTTTCTCGATGAATGAATCTGTGACGCCTGACTTGGCTGGGGGTGCAGAATCTAGTGTCCGTAAGCCGCAGCCACTTACCTTAGCAGAGCTTCGAGCCAAATATAGCTCCACTTTCTTACTTCATGGTCCTACCGCCCCCAGACGTATTGCGTTAACATTTGACGATGTGCCTGATGATTATTTCACACCACTCATTCTTGATACACTCAAAAAGCTTGATATCAAAGCAACATTCTTCGTGGTCGGAAACCGTGCGGAGAGCCATCCTGAGATCGTTCAGCGAATGATCAACGAGGGACATGTTCTGGGCAATCATTCCTATACACATGCGAACTTGCCCAAAATCGCCGATGCCGCATTTCAAAATGAAGTTCTAAAGACAGAACATATTATCAAGAAAATTACGGGTAAAACGATGCTATTCATTCGACCTCCTTATGGCAATGTAAGCGAAGATCAGATTAAATGGCTTGCGAGCAAGCATATGAAAATTATTAACTGGAACGTCGACTCCCTCGATTGGAAAGGCTTATCTGCCGATCAAGTTAGAGATAATATCATGAGCCACATCACTTCAGGCGCGATCGTACTGCAGCACGGAGCCGGAGGCGTAGGGGAAGATTTGACGGGGACGATCGAGGCGCTGCCAAGTATGGTCGCAGAGCTCCGAGCCCAGAACATTGAAATTGTGACCATTCCGGAGTTACTGCACAAACCTGCATATCGGTAAACAAAAAACCACTTGTACACTACTGCATGCCCATTGTTAGATGATCTGACAATGGGCATGCAGTGAAGAGTCGCAAGTGGTTCTTCTATGTTTTCGTTAGATTAGATTAAGCTCATTTTGTCACGGCGACCTGTAGATGTCTTCCGCTTCTCGATTAGACGATTCAATGCATCGATGTATGCTTTGGCACTCGCTTCGAGAATATCCGTACTTACGCCGCGGCCCTGTTCCGTAATGCCATTCTGTGCCAGAATGACATGAACTTCACCTTGTGCGTCTTTCCCGTGCGATACAGATTTGATGGAGTAATCGCTAAGCTCCACCTCTTCGCCCGTCGCTTTATCAATCGCATTGTAAATCGCATCAACCGAACCATTACCTTCCGCTTCTTCTTCCAATGTCTTCCCATCGATGGTGTGGAGCGTCACACGTGCAGATGGAACGAATTGATTGCCATACGAAACATGAAGGATATCAAGTTTGAATACTTCTTGCGTTTCGATCAATTTCTCTTCGATCATCGCGCGAATGTCCTCGTCAGATACTTCTTTTTTCTTGTCGGCCAAGTCTTTGAACTTCGCAAATGCGATATTCACTTGCTCTTCGCCCAGATCATAGCCTAGATCAATCAATTTCTCACGGAATGCATGGCGGCCTGAATGTTTGCCAAGCACGAGCTTGCTGTCTTTCAGTCCGATCGTCTCTGGTGACATAATCTCGTATGTCGTCTTCTCTTTCAGCATGCCATCCTGGTGAATGCCAGATTCGTGCGCGAATGCGTTCGCACCCACAATAGCTTTATTCCCAGGTACGACCATCCCTGTCAATTTGCTCACGAGGCGGCTTGTTCGCGCAATTTCGGACAAGTGCAATGTCGTCTTCGCTTGGAAAAATTCTTGGCGCGTCTCAAGTGCCATCGCCACTTCTTCGAGGGAAGTATTCCCAGCACGTTCCCCGATTCCATTGATTGTGCCTTCAATTTGATCCGCACCATTCAAGATGGCCGCAAGTGCATTGGCAGTAGCCATCCCCAAATCATCGTGGCAATGGGCACTAAGCTGAATCGTCTCGATACCTTTGACGTTCTCCTTCAGCGTCTTGAAAATATTGCCGTATTCATATGGCGTCAAGAAGCCAACTGTATCCGGAATATTGACAACCGTCGCACCTGCTTTGATCGCCATCTCCGTTACTTGGCATAAGAAGTCCAGCTCCGTACGCCCCGCATCTTCTGGTGAGAATTCAATTTTGCTGAAATACTTCTTCGCATACTTAATCGCCGATTCTGCCGCTTCGAGCATTTGCTCCTTCGTCATCCGAAGCTTGTGTTGACGGTGAATTGGAGAAGATGCAAGGAACAAGTGGATGCATGGATCTTGCGCACCGATTAAGGCTTCACGTACCGCATCGATATCTTGGGTACGTGAACGAGCGAGTCCGATCACGGAAGCATTCTTTACCGCACGAGCTACCGCATTCACCGCCGCCAAATCCCCGG
The DNA here is from genome assembly GCF_000374845.1 of Paenibacillus terrigena DSM 21567. GTDB lineage: Bacteria > Bacillota > Bacilli > Paenibacillales > Paenibacillaceae > Paenibacillus_K > Paenibacillus_K terrigena. Next base: position 581,507 of record NZ_KB895414.1, read on the forward strand.
GCGATGCAGCAGGAAAACCTGCTTCAATCCGATCAACACCCAGTTTTTCAAGCTGGTAAGCGATTTCCACTTTTTCTTTCGTATTCAAATTGACGCCGGGCGATTGCTCACCATCCCGTAAAGTTGTATCAAAAATATAAATTTTACGCATGCTGCACCTCCGAATTGAACTAAGAAGCTTTATTGCTAAAAGCTTCCGAAGGTGACCCTCCGGAAGCTTTTCAAAAACGCTATGATATTATTATTTATTATTTCTTGATCCAATGCATCAATTCACGAAGTTGACCGCCAACCACTTCGATTGGGTGGTTTGCTTCGTTACGGCGAGTTGCTGTCAAGAATGCACGGTTCGATTGATTTTCAAGGATGAAGTCGCGAGCGAATTTACCTTGTTGGATATCGGACAATACAGCTTTCATCGCTTTCTTCGTCTCATCTGTCACGATACGAGGACCTGTTACATAGTCGCCGTACTCAGCTGTGTTACTGATGGAATCGCGCATGGAAGCAAGTCCGCCTTCATACATCAAGTCAACGATCAATTTCAATTCGTGCAAGCACTCGAAGTATGCCATTTCAGGAGCGTATCCAGCTTCTGTCAATGTTTCGAAACCTGCTTTAACAAGTGCGCTTACACCACCGCAAAGTACAGCTTGCTCACCGAACAAATCTGTTTCTGTCTCTTCAGCGAATGTTGTTTCGATAACCCCTGCACGCGTACAACCGATACCTTTTGCATATGCAAGACCGATTGCTTGTGCATTACCAGTTGCATCTTGCTCGATTGCGATCAAGCCAGGAACGCCGAAGCCTTCAACATACGTACGACGAACCATGTGTCCTGGGGATTTCGGTGCTACGAGCAATACGTCGTTACCTTTCTTCGGAACGATTTGTCCGAAGTGAACGTTGAAACCGTGAGAGAAGAGTAGTGCCGCATCGGATTTCAAGTTTGGTTCGATTTCGTTCTTGTACACGCTAGCTTGCGTCTCATCCGGCATCAAGATTTGAACGACATCCGCACGGAGTGTAGCGTCTGCAACCGACAATACTTCAAAACCGTCATTGCGAGCTTTATCAGCTGATTTACCTTCGCGAAGACCGATAACAACGTTCAATCCGCTATCACGCAAGTTTTGTGCTTGAGCGTGACCTTGGCTTCCGTAACCGATAATTGCGATTGTTTTCCCTTTAAGAACGCTTAAATCTGCATCATTTTCGTAGAACATTGTAACTGCCATAATAGTAAATCCTCCTTTTAATTGTAAACCCTCGCTAAGCGGGTGTCTCAAAGGATAGGGTTGTCCTATCCTCTCAAACACCCGCTTAGCGGGCATTTGATAATAGTGTTAGTTGGCGTTGCCGCGGATCATGGCGGTGACACCAGTCCGGCTAAGCTCCTTGATTCCGTAAGGTTTCATCAACTCGATCATCGCATCGATCTTGTCGGTATCCCCAACGACTTGAACCATCATGCTATGTGTGCCAATATCGACAACCGCTGCACGGAAGGTTTCAACGACACCCATAATCTCAGGACGTACATTGGGTTCTGCCTTTACTTTGATCAAGGCGAGCTCGCGTGCCACCATCGGCTTCGAGCTCAGATCAATCACTTTGATAACATCAATCAATTTGTACAGTTGTTTCTCGATTTGCTCTAGCGTTCCGCTGTCGCCTTCCGTAACGATAACCATCCGGGACAAGCCGGCTTCTTCCGACTGTCCCACCGTGATACTCTCGATATTAAATCCACGGCGTCCGAACAAGCCGGATACGCGTTGCAATACACCTGGTTGATCATTTACTAGAACGGCGATGGTATGTTTAGTCTGCATCATTCGCTATCCCCCAATAACATTTGATCGATCGTGTCTCCTGCTTGAACCATCGGGTAGACGTTCTCACCCTTGCGGACCACAAATTCGACGACGACCGGACCCGATGTATTTAGTGCTTCCTGCCATGCAGCCTCAGCTTCTTCTTTATTCGTTGCACGTAATCCCTTCACGCCGTAAGCTTCGGCGAGTTTCGGGAAATCCGGGCTTCCTTCAAGATCAATATGGCTATAACGGCCTTTATAGATAATCTCTTGCCACTGACGAACCATCCCCAATACTTGGTTGTTAATAATAACGACCTTTACCGGAATGTTGTTGATCGCACAGATCGCAAGCTCTTGTGCACACATCTGCATACCGCCGTCGCCGTTGATCGATATGACTAAGCGATCAGGATGTGCCATTTGCGCACCAATCGCGGATGGGAATCCGAAGCCCATCGTTCCAAGACCACCGGAAGTGACGAAGGAGCGCGGTTGATTGAATTTGTAGAACTGTGCTGCCCACATTTGATGCTGCCCAACGTCTGTCGTTACGATCGCTTGACCTTGTGTTGTGCGGTGCAGCATTTCAATGACCCATTGCGGTTTTAATTCCGTCTCGGAATCTACGTATTGAAGTGGTTGCTCTTCTTTCCACTGCATCACTTGAGCTCGCCAAGCATCGACATGCGCATATTTCGCATCTTTGTTTAAGATTTCAAGAACGGTTTTGACATCACCCACGATTGGGATGTCCGTCGGTACATTCTTGCCGATCTCCGCTGGATCGATATCAATATGAACCACTTTGGCGTGTGGAGCAAAGCCTTGAAGCTTCATCGTTACCCGATCATCAAATCTAGCGCCAATGTTGATCAGCAAATCTGTATTCTGGAGCGCCTTGTTCGATGCAAATGTTCCGTGCATCCCCGGCATTCCTGTCCAGAGATCGTGACCGCTCGGGAATCCGCCAAGTCCGAGTAATGTTGTCGTAATCGGAATGCCCGTTGTCGTAACGAACTGATACAATTCCTCGTGACCACCAGAGTAGACAACGCCGCCACCCGCTAGAATAAGTGGTCTTTGTGCCGATTCGATGGCCTTCAGCAATTTATCCGTCTGTAGACGATTCGGATTCACCGTTGGGTTATATCCACGAATGTTCACTTCCGTCACAGGTTTGAACATCGTTTTGTTCGCCGATACGTCTTTTGGGATGTCGATAAGGACCGGACCTTTACGACCTGTAGAGGCAATATGGAACGCTTCGTGAATGATGCGCGGTAGATCCTCTACATCGCGGACGAGATAACTATGCTTCGTGATCGGCATCGTAATCCCTGTAATGTCCGCTTCTTGGAATGCATCCGTACCAATGAAGTTCGTCGCTACGTTGCCTGTAATGACTACGAGCGGCACCGAATCCATATAAGCTGTCGCAATTCCAGTGACGAGGTTAGTTGCCCCCGGTCCAGAAGTTGCGATACACACGCCGACGTTGCCGCTTGCTCTTGCATATCCATCTGCCGCATGAATCGCGCCTTGTTCGTGACGTGTAAGAACGTGTTTGAAATCATCAAATCCATGCATTGCATCGTAAATGTAGAGCACTGCGCCACCCGGATAGCCGAAGACGCATTCGACACCTTCTAGCAGTAGACTGCGAAGCAGAATTTCCGAACCCGTAATCACTTCCGGCTTCATCCATTTTTCGCGTAGTTGTTCTTTTGACCCCATCATTGCACTTTGAGCGTTCATAAGTGTTCCTCCTTTTTTGAAAATTAATTTAAAATCAAAAAAACCTTCCGTCCTCACACGTATTGCACGTGATGAGGGACGAAAGGTTGATCTTCCGTGGTACCACCCAAATTTGCTACACATCTCGCAATGTGTAACCTTCATAGGTACGATGCAGCCAATCAAATCCTCTGCATGTACGCTGATACGTAACGTGTATCTTACGACTCTCCCTAATAGTTCCCAAATGGAATTCGTTCAGGAGAACAGCTCCGAGGTGAGCTCGTATATAAGGGATTTCGGTGGTGGTTGCAGCAAGTTCCACACACTCTCTGAGCAAAAGGGCCCTTAAAACTTCGTCCTCTTCATCGCTATTACCAATATGTTTCAAATTGTTAGATGTATTATATTCCTAGCTTATGACAGAAGTCAATAGCTATGTAATAAAAAAATTCCCCTTCCATCCGCACGCACATACAATACATAAACGCATGGATCATCTAACTTTCCTTCGAACGGGGTGAAAACACATGCTTATCCGTATGCGCCAATCGCACTCTGATGATGCAGAAATCATTGCACTCGTAGAGTCAGAATTACTTCCGATGTCCCCCTACATCATGTCCCACGACGAAGTGGCAAAGGACGTTCTAACAAGGTTGAAACGCGGAAGAACCTTCATTCTGTCCGCGCTTCCGAGCAGTGAGCCGCTTGGTTTCATTCACGTCATGATCCACGGCAAATGGATGTACATCGATATGCTTGCTGTGAAGTCCAGCCACAAACGCAAAGGGTATGGAGCTAGGTTGCTGCTCACAGCTGAAAACTATGCGCGACGATTAGGATGCCATCAATCCAAGCTGCTCGTCGATGACGTGAATCAAGGCGCACTGCTCTTCTATATTCGCTCGGGTTATCATATTATGCATCATTGGCAGGAAACGCATTACTACGAATTACTCAGACGGCTCGACCTTTAAGATTTCTGCTGCCCATTCCCTCTTTAATAATATCCATATTGATTGTATCCGCCATAGCCGTTGCCGTAACCTCCGTATGGAGAACCGCCATATCCATACCCTCCGTAATATGGACTGCTCGCTGTTCCAATCGCCAAGAGGTCGAATAATACAAGTGGAATAATTGCTTTTGTATGGACTTTTTTACCAGAACGACGTTCAAGAATAAGACGATTTCCGGCAATTCGAACCAGTTTACCCGTAACATAACTCCCATCTTTCCGAACGGCTAAAATCTTCTTACCGATAAGCCTCTGGGCTTGAGCCTTTGTGACTGCCATGAGAAAACCCTCCTTTTCCTGGATTATCTACACTCTATTCTAGGAGCCAGAAAAAGATTGGACTCTTGTCCCCTAGCATTCGCACAACATAACACACGTAAATTTATTAACCATCGTTCAACTCTTTATCCATCGTGACCGAACAACCAAAAAGAGCCGTCACAGATGTGACGACTCTCTTAACAGCACTTAATATAAATTAAGCGTTGATTTTTTCTTTTGCTACGCCAGCCAAAGAGTTGAACGCATTTAGATCGTTCACTGCAAGGTCAGCCAACATTTTGCGGTTGATGTCTACACCAGCCAATTTAAGGCCGTGCATCAATTTGCTGTAAGACAATCCGTTCATACGAGCAGCCGCGTTAATACGTACGATCCACAATTTGCGGAAGTTACGTTTTGTTGTGCGACGATCGCGGTATGCATAGACCAGGGATTTATTAACCTGTTCTTTTGCAGTTTTGAAAATTCTATGTTTCGAGCCAAAGTAACCTTTAGCAAGCTTTAAAATCTTGTTATGACGACGACGTGTTACAAATCCGCCTTTTACTCTTGCCATTTCGAAGTACCTCCCAATAAATTATTGTGTATTATTTCAAGTTCGCTAAGCCTTGTTTCAAGCGTCTAACATCGCCTGCAGCCATGTTCGGTTGCGTGCAAAGAACACGTTTAGCACGGTTAGATTTGTGTGAAAGCAAGTGGTTTTTGCAAGATTTATATCTTTTCACTTTACCTGTACCTGTGACTTTGAAGCGGTCTTTCAGACTGCTATGTGTTTTCATTTTCGGCATTTGTTGTTCCTCCTCAATAGACTTAATTACGCTTTAGGCGCTAAAATCATGATCATGCTGCGGCCTTCCAGCTTCGCAGCACGTTCGACTGAGCAGAGCTCATTCGCTTCTTGCAGAACGCGTTCCAGTACCTTCCTACCGATATCCGAATGCGCAATCTCACGACCACGGAAACGCACGGAGCATTTCACTTTATCGCCGTCTTTCAAGAATTTCAATACATTGCGAAGCTTCGTTTGGAAATCATGTTCATCGATGTTGGCACGGAACCATACTTCCTTGACATCGACGATCTTCTGATTCTTACGAGCCTCTTTTTCTTTCTTCTGCTGCTCGTAACGGAATTTACCGTAATCCATAATCCGACAAACTGGCGGTTTCGCCGTTGGTGCTACGTTGACCAGGTCTAGATTCAAGTCGATCGCCATTTGGAGTGCTTCACGAAACGGAGTAATACCGATTTGCTCGCCTTCTGCACCTACAAGACGTACTTCCTTCGCTCGAATTTCATCGTTAATCATATGATCCTTGCTAATACCTTCCACCTCCAACTTGAATTCCCTCTATAGAACAATAAAAGGATGTGAGTCCCAGAAGAACCCACATCCATTTGATCATTATCATTAATGAACAATATCTCCATGAACTATTCATGGACTCATGGACCAGCCAACTGATGTCGGGCAGGTGAGAAGCGTGGGCTTCTACTTTGACTATGTACGTCAAACGTACTCAAATAATATATCATGCTGTCCAAGTGATGTCAAGTACTTTTATGTAGTCCTCGGAAACTTATGAATTTAGTCTTAAAAAAAGCGAGCTGTATGCATGAAGCATACGCCCGCTTTTGACAAATTCAATTAAGATGCTTGTTCGCTCTGAACTTCCTCAAGGCGAACAACGCGCGTATGCTCCGTGTGGCTCCATGTTTTGTTGTTCTGCGTGAAGAACGCATAGACCGTAATCGGCCACCAGGACAACAAGAAGATCGGGAATGTGATCAGCGAGACGTAAATTCTCCATGACTTCACACCCTCAAGAATAAGCGCGAGTACGAATGTGACACAAGACGCTAACAGCGATACAATGGCCACCCAAGGCGGCAAGAACTGATAGAAGGTCATAATGTTCGGACCGTCAAAGAATGCTGCATCCACCCATAATACGGCCGACAGTAAGAAGGTCGCCAATACGGTATAGACCGTAATCGTATATAACGCCATATCGAATTTCGCTAAATTTCTTTCTTTAATCGCCTTCCACAAGAGCGGGAAGAAATAACGACGTGCGACAGTAAAGTGACCTTGCATCCAACGCAAACGTTGGCGGGAAGATGCTTTGAACGTTAATGGCTTCTCATCGAATACCTTTGCATCGTAGTTGAATACCGGATTCACACCGCGGGATACGCAGCGTGCCGTGAACTCCAAATCCTCTACGAGGCTTGTCGCACCCCAACCCATTTCCTTCAGCAATGCCGTCTCGAAGCACATTCCTGTACCGCCTAAGAAATTAGCCATGTTCAAGTTTCTACGGGATAGCTGCCATAGACGGTTGCAATACCAGTACGTTACGCCATAAGCGGCTGTAATCCATGAGTCATGCGGGTTCTTCGTATCCAAGTAACCTTGAATAACGCGAGCGCCATTGCATAGATCATTGTTCATCTCAGACAAGAACTCAGGGCTTGCCAAGTTGTCCGCATCGAACATCACGATCGCATCGTACTGACGTGGGTGTTTCCACAATTCCTTAAGCATCCACTCAATCGCGTACCCTTTACCACTCAATGTTGGATTGCTGCGTTCGCATGCATAAACCCCTTCGTAGCTGCGAACGATATTGGCTGTATTATCGGTGCAATTATCACAAATCACGAAAATATCGTACATATCTCTTGGATACTTGAGTTTCAATAAATTCTCGACAAGCGCTCCAACAACCGTCTCTTCGTTATGTGCGGCGACGAGCACTGCGAATGTTTTCTTCGGTTCATGACGTACTTTGTTCTTCTTTCTAATAATTCCAGCTAATGACAGTGTGAATTGGTATATCCCAATTACTGCCAGTAAGACTTGCAGCACAACCATAATGACGTCGATCATACAGTTGATACCCCCTTTTACCCCTTTAATATTGTTTGTGTTGTTTTTCTCTCTCTATATTGTTCTTGTCTTGCAGTTCTCATTATGCGCGATCAGGAGGTTCAATTGCAACTTCGCTGCACCTAATGATTCTCTTCTCTTTATGTTCATTTGTCAAAACCGATCTAGGTCTTGAATATCGGAAATTAACCCAATATAACGCATATGTTCGTGACCTAAACCTGCTTATGTCTTATTTTCATCCAAATCCTCTGTTTTTATTTCGCTTTCTCCTCCTTTTTTCTGAAAATTTTCATCTTAAGATACTTTACCTTAACATTAACAACGTTACAACCCGGCAAAAAGTTCAAATATTTGGATGAATTCACACAATATTCACAATTAAAAAACAAGAGCCCTCATTAGAAATCTAATGAGAGCCCTTTCAAGTACACGCTTACTTCCATTCGCCTTGGATATTGTTCTTCTTCATCTCATCGTTTACTTGATCGATAACTTCCTTACCGCCCTTGCTCATATACTCTTCCACCATCTTATCCCAGTCGGAAATAGGACGCTGTCCAACAACCATCTTGGTTGTCTCATCGGATATGTATTGGGAGAGCTCAGTATTCTTCTCCATATAACTTGTCGAAATAATGCGTTTGACAGGATTTACATAAAATTTAGACGATTTCAAGTAATCGGTCATCGCACGGTTAAATGCTTTGCCTTCTGGCGTTGCCGCAATCTTCACGAACACTTCGAGATCCGAATCATCCGTTACCCACCCTTGGTTCATAATGTACGCAGCTGGAGCAACCTTCGAGCGTTGGTTCAAATCTGGTTGAACAACACCGTCTTTCATCGTATATCCTGTGCCTTCATGACCATTGAGCCAGTCGATCCATTCATTCTGCGGATTCCGCTTGTCTTCAGGCACAACTGTCTTGAATTCATTGAGCATTTCAAGAATTTTCTTCACTTTCTCCGGTTGGTCCTTCAGCTTCGCGGATATCATGTACATCCGATACCAAGCCGGGCCCGATGGGATGCCTTGCTGACCGTCTGATTGTTTGAATGCAGGGATCGGAACAACGACAGCTTCCGGAGCATTTTGACGAAGCACGTCAAAATCTAAACCATTATTCCCGCTATTCCCTGGCTGTTCATACCAAATTCCGACTTTACCGGCATTAAAATCTTTAAATACGTCTTTATAGGTCGTAATCGCCCAATCTTTGCTGATCGCTCCTGCTTGATAGAGCTCGCTTAAGAATTGAACCTTCTCTTTATTTCCTTGCGCAATATTCCCTGGAATCAACTGCCCTTGATCATTCTTATGATACCAAGCCGAACTCGACCAATATGCCCCGAAGGATGGATCATACGCGAAGCCCTTCGCAAGCCCTAGACCAAGCGTATCGGCCTTCCCATTCCCGTCAGGATCATTCTTCGTAAATGCTAGCGCTACAGCCTTCAATTCCTCATAGTTCGTCGGCATCGCAAGTCCGAGCTTATCGAGCCAGTCTTTACGGATAACCGGCTTCTTCCCGCCTTTACCCGAGAAATAATCTGGGATGCCATAAATCGTTCCATCAATTTTCAGAGAATCCCAGTCAGATGCTGGAATCGCATTTAAATTCGGATAGTCCTTGATAAAATCATTTAGCGGCAGATAAGCCCCTTGCTTGGCCCATTTGACAAAGTTGGCGTCAACGGACTCTGCACCGATTACATCTGGAATATCACCCGAGGCCATCCGCACAGCAACCTTCTCATCATAAGAATCAAAAGGAATGTATTGCGTCTGAAGATCCACGTTGAATCGCTTGTTAATCGCATCTACGGCAGGACCTTTCGGCTCTGGTACAGGGTTCTCCCACGTTCCGTCAAATAATGTGATCGTTATCGGCTTGTCCGATTGCCCGCCATTCGAAGAGCCTTCTGCTGAGCTTCCTTCCTTACTGCCTGAACAAGCTGTGAAGCTAGCTGTGATCGTAAGACTTAATAATAGAACCATTGCGTTTTTTAATTTCATCTCTACGAACCCTCCCATTAATTCATTCCCATGTACACTCACGAATTCACTGTGTTACCCTTTAACAGCCCCGAGCATCACCCCTTTCGCAAAATGCTTTTGCAGAAACGGATAGACGACGAGGATGGGTATGGTAGCAATCAAAATGGCGGCCATCCCAACCGTTTCCGTTGGAGGTGGATTCTGCGCCATTGCCATTTGTGCCGCATCGGACAGCGTAGCTTTGGTCTGACCCAATACGACAATCTGTCGCAAGACGACCTGCACGGTCCATTTGGCTGGATCGCTAATATAGAGAATGGCGTTGAAGTAGGCATTCCAGTTCGATACCGCATAGAATAGCCCGAATGCAGCCAGAGACGGTTTCGACAAAGGCAAGATCACACGACTGAATATTTGGAGATCATTCGCGCCATCGATCAGTGCTGCTTCCGAGAGTTCATTCGGAATGCTTAAGAAGAACTGCCGCATGACGATCAAGTTGAACGAGTTAATCGCACTCGGGATGATCAAGGACCAAAAGGAATCTAGTAAATGGGTTTCCTTCACAACGAGATAAGTCGGAATAATCCCCGCACTAAATACGAATGTGAATAGAATCATAAATAAGAAGTACCGTTGGCCCATAATATTACGAGCTAACGCATAGGCCATCATCGCCGTTAATAGAAGGCTGAATAAGGTCGCAGCCACGGTCACAAAGATCGTGACCCCAATGGAACGGAACAATACTTTGGAGCCAAGTATAAATTCATACGCGTCTAACAGCCATGTCTTGGGCCATAATAACATATCCTGCTGTACGAAATCTGCATAGGAGGAAAAGGATACAACCACCATATAATAGAATGGAAAGAGCATCGCGATTCCGATGAGAATGAGCACACAGTAATTGATGATATCTGCTGCTCTGCTTAATCTGCTATTCGATCTAATCATAATACCATCCCTCCTAGTATACCCCTTCTTCACCGAAGCGCTTTGCTAGACGATTTGCGCCAACGATGAGTACAAGCCCTACGAATGATTTGAATAAGCCGACTGCTGTTGCGAAACTGAAATCCGATTGTTCAATCCCTTTGAAGTAGACAAACGTATCGAGAACATTGCCGATCTCTTTATTAAGCGGATTCAGCATCAAGAAAATCTGTTCGAAGCCTACATCGAGTACGCTGCCTAGACGGAGAATTAAGAGAATAACAATCGTACTGCGAATTGCGGGCAGTGTGATGTGCCAGATTTGTCTCCATCGGTTCGCACCATCCACGATCGCCGCCTCATAGAGCGCAGGGCTTACACCTGCAAGTGCAGCAAGGAAAATAATCGTGCCCCATCCGGTTTCTTTCCAAATAACTTCCAAGACGATCAAAGGCATGAACCAACCTGGTTCTTGCATGAAAGCGATAGGCTCCATACCGAACACTGAATGGAGGAGCTGATTCACGACGCCATTCGTTTTGAGGAACACCGTTGCGATCCCGATGACGACAACCCACGATAGAAAATGAGGTAAATATACGATCGATTGGACAATCCGTTTGAACTTACCGTTTCGCACTTCATTTAATAAGAGAGATAAAACAACGGAAGCCGGGAATGCGAATAGAATTTGTAAGAAAGAAAGGTACAACGTATTCCAAATGACACGGATAACTTCTTTGTCTTCGAAAATTTTCACAAAATGCTTCATGCCCACCCAATCACTATGAAGGAACCCTTGAAATGGACTGAAATCTTGGAACGCGATCACATTGCCCAGCATCGGCACGTACCGGTACACGATAAAATAGATGAGCCCCGGCAACAATAATAAATAGAGATACTTTTCCTTCCACAATCGTCTGAGCTGAACCATCGCCCCATCCTCCTCATCGTCATTTTTGCTTTTCCATCGATCAATTTTCTTTTATACTAGAAGCCTAGGAAGCAATTGCCAATGAGCATTCTCCGCATTTGTGAGCAAATTTATAGACGATCCAGAAATATGCGCAGGTTCTAGAGATATGATTATCCTTCAATAAAGGCAGGGCAACAGCATGCGAAAAGCGCTTCAACTTAAACAACTGTCCCACTCCACCTTTCGAAAACTATTGATCTATTTCATCACTATTATTATGCTCTTCGTTACGTTCAGTTTGTTCTCGTTAACGTTATATCAACGGAATATCCAGAATGAGATTATTCAATATAATAGTGAGAATTTGAAATTCACCACGCGTAACTTCGAGCAATATTTCGAATTGATCAATAGTCTGCTAGTCAATTTCTATGTCAACAACACCAATCTACAAGCGCTGGATGCGAAGGCCTTCAAATATGTTAGCGCTTCCAAAATTATTGATGACCTGCGTGATACGATTGGCAATCCTCAGCTTCATCTCTATAACCTGCTTGTGTTCGATGAGCAGCATGGGATGGTGCTGGATTCGCTGCGCGGCGCGGATGAAGAGAAGATGATTAGCCGCTTCTATCATCACTTCCAATATAATCTGGACTTCTGGAAGGATTCACTTGCAGCGCACCAATCGTTCATGTTGCTGCCGGCGACAACGTTTACGAATCTATATGACCCGTCCGTTCCATCGGAATCGCCGCTTGTCTTTCCGCTGCTCGTCAAGAGTAAGCTGATTCCGAATTACGCGATGCTCGCCTTAATCGATGCGAAGAGCATCAAGTCCGCTTATCATCAATCCATTAACAACAATTTCTATATCCTGGACAAGCAAGGGCAGCCACTATTCGTCGCTAATAATACAAATGAGAAGGCTCTCCCCTCACTACCGGCGGATCAATCCTGGATATTAACGGATAACGACTATTATTTCTATCAAAAAGGAGCAACTTCCGGCTATACCTACGTCAATATTATTCCCGCGGATTCTCTGTCTGCGCAATATACCAAGCTTCATATTACGTTAATCACGCTGCTCGTGATCTCGATCGTCATCAGTATCATTGCATCGGTGGTATTCAGTATGCGTTTCAACAATCCAGTTCAGAAAATCATTGATACCATTCGTGATCTGAATCAAAAGGATGGCGTCACGGATCATCGGAACCAGTTCGACTATATTCGGGAAAATATCGGCATGATCATTCAATCCCATCAACAGACTTCAGATGACCTGCACAAGAAGACTTCCCTTCTGCAGCATTACGACATCATGAACCAACTCAAGAAAATTCGTGGGAATCATAGGCATGAAGAAGTAGGTACACCGAAAAATCAGACGCCATTCCGCTTCATTTTATTTCAGTTTTCACCGAACAAGCGCTATTATGAAGCATTTCGCATGAGTGTTGAACGGAGCACGCACTTCATGGCGGAATATGTAAGTCAGATGGTCCATAAGGAATCGCCGCAATCCCTCATCTTCCAGACAGAACCGAATCAAATCGTGCTTATTCATTATTTAAATGAGGCCCAGCCGGAAGCGGAACAGACTGCACAGTTCGAAGTGCATTTGATGCGTATCAAAGAATTACTCGAGGCAGATAAAGAGTTCGGGTTCTATTCCATTGCCGTCAGTTCACTTTATCCGCATACAGCGCAGATGACACAAGCCTACGAGGAAGCGCTCTTACGTATCAAACATCGTCCTTTTAACGACTCAACGATTATTCTGAGGAATGAAGCGATACACAGTGAACGGTTGTTATACACGAACACCTTCGAGCAAGAGATGCATCTCCATCTCCAGGAAGGCAATGTCCAGCAAGTCTTGCTTATACTCGACCGAACGCTCTCTCAACTACAGAAGAAGAATCCGAGTATGTATCATTACAACAAATTTCTAGAAGAGATGACCGACAAAGTACTACGGATCGTCTATTCACTCCAGTTGGATGCTGAGCCTCTAGCTCAAGCAGCTGCGTCACGTCTGCCCGTCTATACGATGTATGATCTGGAGCAATATTTCAAAGATCTCATCGAGTCAGCCTGTCAGTTCATCCGTGATCATAAGGAAGTGATCGATCCCATCGTTCGGTTTGTGCATGATTATCTAGCGAATCACTACGCTGAAGCCGTCACCTTAGATATTGTGGCTGACAAGCTTAAAATTACGTCCAGTTATCTCTCAACCTATTATAAGGAGAAGACTGGAACGAACTTCGTGGATGCGGTCAATAAATATCGTGTGGAGCAAGCGAGCACCCTGCTGCTGCATACCGATCTATTCGTCCAGGAAATTGCGGTCCAGACTGGATTCCTAAATATCAGTTCTTTCAATCGGGTATTCAAAAAGTTCACAGGTATTACAGCGAGTGATTATCGTCGAAATGCTTCCCAAGCCTACACGCCCGAAGAAGACTTTCATGCGTAATGTAAAGAATCGAACTGGTAATCTTAACATGAATATTCCAACTACAGACTGGCGTAGATTGGGGGTATTTGTGTTAGAATATAGCGGGGGGGATTCAATGAGCCGTGTTTTCAATTGGTTGTTGCAGCGTGAGAAACGGGTATTCCTATGGATAAACGGCCGCTTGCATCATAAATTTCTTAACGTCATCCTGTATTACATCACGCATTTAGGCGGTGCAACACTAACGATCTGCATCACCTCCGTGCTAGCCATTCTAGCACCTCATCCATGGAATCGTGTCGGCCTGCAATCCCTGATCGCACTTGGGCTTAGTCATATTCCAGTAGCCATTATCAAAAAATTATACCCGCGTATTCGTCCGCATCTCGCACATCCGCAGACGAATACATTCCGTAAGCCGCTGGTCGATCATTCTTTTCCTTCCGGTCATTCGACGGCTATATTTTCGATGCTCTTACCGATGATGATTCAGTTCCCGGTACTCACCATGGTGCTGCTGCCACTCGCACTCATCGTCGCGCTATCGCGAATCTATCTCGGGCTTCATTACCCATCAGATTGCTTCGTAGGCGCTTTCATTGGCACCTTGTTCGCGGTGATCACCGTGGCATGTTGGCCTGCTAACTTCATATGAAAAGCAAAAAACCTCCGTCATCGCATTGGGATAACGGAGGTTTCTTATTGGATACGGGCTTATGCCCATTTATGAAAGATATCTATCGGATATCGTCTAACATAGATTATTCATCTGTGTCGTCATCTTCTTGATCCGCTACTTCCGCTTCCGCCTGCTGTGCAGCAAGCTTGCGCTCTTGATAAGCTTGAAGTGCATCTTCCCCGATTACAACCTCAACGCGGTGGATATTCATGCCTTTACCCATGAACTTCTGCTCGTATTCGGTCATGACATGCTCTTCGTTCAATCCGTTGCGATGTAAGTTCAAGGAGATATTCGTCATTTGAAGACCCATATCCGCGAAGGAATTCAGAGAGAACTCGAACAACGTCTCGGAATCGGTCTTAAAGTGGATCTCGCCTTTCGCGTTCATGACACCGATGTACTTGTCCACAAAACGATGATGCGTCAGTCTGCGGCGTGCATGACGCGCCTTCGGCCACGGATCGCTGAAGTTCAGGTAGACGCGCGTAATTTCACCCGGAGCGAAAATTTCCTCAAGCTTCTCAATATTCGCACGCGCTAGCGCCACGTTCGGCGGGCTGTCTACGCCTTGCTCGGCCCATACCTTACGGGCCTTGTCGCTCGCACGGCGAACCAACTCATCATACATATCCATACCAATAAAATTCACATCGGGATACTTCGCGCTCATTCGGCTGACGAATTGGCCTTTTCCCATGCCAAGCTCTACATAAATCGGACGGTCATTACCGAAGAACTCGTGCCAACGACCTTTATACGTATGGGGCTCAAGAACAACCAGATCGGTCTGTTGTTCCAGGTTCTCCCGAATCCCTTTTCTACCTCTTAGACGCATGATAAATCCTCCTAAGCTATTCTAAAGCTTTATTGTGCCGAAGAAACACAAAAAAGTAAAGAGGATGTTCCTGTTACGCGGGAGAAAATGATTTGGGAATGTGTGCAGCTAACATGGATATGAACAGTGACTTGGGTGGTGAGTGCGCCTATCGTGGATTTTTGCAGGAACTTGGGGGTGAAAGGATAGTCCTGGACTGCTATGTTGGATTTTTGCAGGAACTTCACTTGTTGGGACCCAGATTCAGCTAATTTTGCCGCTCTATCCTGCAGAGATCCAACATAGAGGGACATTGACATGAAACGAGCCCGCTATGTTGGATGAAATACAGGATAGGGAAGCAAGCATGAGGACGTCGCGACGATCTCCCCCCTCTCCCACTGCGCCAACTGCATCACGAAGATTCTACTTCTTCACAATACACTTCCGGAGAACGAGGACTTTACTGCGCCGGAAGTACGAAGCGAGCACGCGCTGGTTATTCCGAAGACCGAGCTTACGCGCATGCGCCTTCGATAATCGGATCTCCTTTCCCGTATCCCCTTCAAGAGATAGTAGTTCAACAAATAATTGCGTTCTCGCCTTTCCTCGAATAACCGTGATGCGCCCGCTTGCACCGAGCTTCTCCTGAATGCTCGCGTTCAATCCAATATGAAATGGCCCGCCGAGCGGCGTCTGAATGCGAATGATCCCGCGTGCTGATTTCTTCATAGTAACCCTTCTTTCGAATCGGATGTCTACAGTAATATATACATCCGGCCTAATCCGGGTGCTGAGAGAAAATTGGGTACAAGAGCATCGAAGTCAAATAAAAAAATCCGAAGGCATCAGCAGATGCATCCGGATTTCAAATCTTCTATTTCTAAAGCGACAACTTAATGTACATTCTCTTCAATCTCATACTTGCGTTCAATCGCGGAATTCAATTTACGACGAGCGGAAGCAGCTACCTCTCGATTCTCATTAAAACGGACACCTGTCAGCGCCATGGCTTCATTCAGCGTCAGTTCAACCAACACTTTCTCTGTTCCTTGCGAACCTTTAACTTCGGTATGCATTGACATCACCTCTTAACGTTATTGTGTTCAGAAACAAGAAAAATATGAAATTATGAAGCATATATGCGAGGTTAAATCGTTCTTGCTGATAGTTGTAATATAACATAACATGTAAGGTTTTTCAAGTGACAAATGGCTTCACTTCGCCTCAATTCATGGGAATTTATTCGATTTTTCGTTCCTTTATTGGTACAATAGTAAAATGATTATCGATCTAGAAAAATCGCTTAATTGGCAATAAAGGAGCACATATCACCAATGATAACGACTGAACCGAATCATCCCAAGCTCTGGGGAGATAAACGATTTCATACATGGAACTACGAAATGCGGGAGCAGTTCGGAGATAAAGTATTTAAAGTTATGCTGGACGCCGGATTTACATGTCCGAACCGCGACGGTTCCATTGCCAAGGGCGGATGTACCTTCTGCAGCGCTAGGGGATCTGGTGATTTCGCGGGAAGCCGACGTGACGATCTGGTCACCCAATTCAATAAGATTCGGGATCTCCAGCATCAGAAATGGCCTCACGCCAAATACATCGGCTACTTCCAAGCTTATACAAATACGTATGCGCCGGTCGAAGAGCTCCGTGAATATTTCGAGGTTATTTTGCAACAGCCTGGCGTTATCGGCCTCTCTATCGCAACACGTCCGGATTGTCTGCCCGACGATGTCGTCGAATATTTGGCGGAGTTGAATGAGCGTACGTACCTCTGGGTCGAGATGGGCCTCCAGACCGTTCATGAATCCACGTCAGAGCTCATTAACCGCGCGCACGATACGCAATGTTATCTCGATGCGGTCGCAAAGCTGCGTAAGCATAACATTCGCGTCTGCGCTCATATTATTTATGGACTTCCGCAGGAAACCCATGAAATGATGCTGGATACAGGTCGCGCCGTAGCACAGATGGATGTGCAGGGCATTAAGATCCACCTCCTCCATCTCATGCGCAAAACGCCGATGGTGAAACAATATGAAGCTGGACTGCTCCGCTTCTTGGAGCAAGACGAATATATTAAGCTAATTGTCGACTCGCTCGAATTCCTCCCACCGGAGATGACCGTCCATCGTCTGACGGGCGACGCACCGCGTGATCTATTGATCGGTCCGATGTGGAGCCTTAAGAAATGGGAAGTGCTCAATGCCATTGACGCTGAACTCAAAGCGCGGGATTCATGGCAGGGCAAATTCTGGAGAGGACGCTAATATGGGTTTCCTTTCCGTACTGAGCTTCGCTCAGAAGCTCGTCGCTGAACGCGCGCAGCTGGGCGATATTGTCGTGGATGCCACCGTGGGCACCGGTGTCGACACGCTGTTCCTCGCCAAGACGGTGGGCCCGCAGGGCACCGTCTATGGCTTCGACATTCAGCCGCTCGCGCTAGAGCTAGCGCGCGAGCGGCTGAATGCAGCGGCCGCGCCCGGCGAAGCTGGCGCGGCAGAGCCTGCCGCAGGCGCCCGCGCGATGCGCAAGGGCGCTGGCGGCCTCGCCGCTGCTCGGCTGCTGCTCCGCAGCCATGCCGAGCTTGCGGCGGCACTACCCGAGGCGGCGCACGGGCACGTCGCCGCCGTGATGTTCAATCTCGGCTACCTGCCGGTGGCCGAGATGGATGCGTCCGCGCGCGTCATTACGCTCGCGGAGACGACGCTGCCTGCGCTCGAAGCCGCGCTCCGCGTGCTGAGACCGGGCGGGATCGTGACGATTGTCGTGTATCCCGGCCATGAAGGCGGGGATACCGAAGGCGATGCCGTCGAAGCATGGGCTGCGGCCTTGCCCGCGAGTCAAGGCCAGACCATTCTGTACCGGATGACGCAGCGTCCGAAGGCGCCATACGTCATTGCCATCGAGAAGCGCTAACCGTATGCGACATATCGCTTCTACCATGTTTTCGAGAGGGGAATAAATTCATGAGCGTTAAGAAAATTGAACATGTCGGTATTATGGTACAATCTTTAGAGCAATCCATCACTTTCTATCAGGACGTAATCGGGTTACAATTACTACATATCTTGCAGCCGAACGATCAAGTGCGTCTTGCATTTCTAGCTTTCCCAGGGGCAAGCCAGACGGAGATCGAACTCGTCGAGAAGCCGAATAACGGCGAGCTCCCGAATGAAGGCAAAGTCCATCACGTCGCATTCACCGTGCAAGATATTGAGTCAGAGCATGCACGTCTGCGTGAACTTGGCATTTCACTGATTCATGATCAAATCGTTACGATTCCGAATGGAAGCAAATACTTCTTCTTCGAAGGTCCTGACCGAGAGCAGCTCGAATTTTTCGAACCTGCTGTGCAAGTCTAGTACGGCTCCACTCGGAATCCTAATATACATTTTCACTATAATCGCTGTTTATTTTGAAAGGAGCAATATTTCAACATGACCCAAGCATACCCAATTCAATTCAAAGCTGAGATGAAAGAAAAAGTATGGGGAGGCCGCGCCCTGGAGCAATTCGGACTTGACATGCCGGATGGCGCAATCGGCGAAGGCTGGATGATCAGCGATCACCCGAACGGTACGACAAAAGTAATTAACGGCGAATTTGCAGGCCTGAACTTAGAAGACATCCGCCACAAGGTTGGCAAAGAATGGTTCGGTACAAAATCAAACATCGACGCAGATACACGCTTCCCGCTCTTGATCAAATTGCTCGATTGCAACGACGACCTATCCGTTCAGGTTCACCCGAACGATGATTACGAGAAATTGCCTAAGGGTGAGCTCGGCAAGACGGAAATGTGGTACGTCCTTGATGCCAAGCCAGGCGCTAAAATCATCTACGGTCTGAAACCGGGCGTTACTCGCGAACAGCTTGCTCATGCACTAGAAAATAATGAAGTGATGGACACACTACAAGAAGTTGAAGTCGCTCCTGGCGATTCCTTCTACATCCCAGCTGGGACTGTGCATGCGCTCTGCTCCGGTGTCGTCGTCGCTGAAATTCAGCAGAACTCCGATACGACGTACCGTCTATACGATTACAACCGTCCAGGTCTGGATGGCGAGCTGCGTGAGCTTCACATCGAAGATTCCCTGAACACGGTCGCTTTCGGTGACTCCGGCGCGACGTATATGAAGACCGACACTGCACCAAATGCATGGTTAACGCTTGCCAAATCACCTTACTTCCACGTGGAAAAAGGGATCGTAACAGCGCCATGGCAGCTGACTACAACACCTGAGAGCTTCGTAATCCTCATCGTCTGCGAAGGTGAAGGAACATTAACGTGGGAGAACGGCCAAGAGTCGCTTCAAGCCGGCCAATGCTTCTTGCTTCCTGCAAACTTAGGGAAGTACTCGCTTGAGGGGCACTGTACGGTGCTTCGTTCTACTCTATAATTAGACCTCAAGAGCGCAGCGCCGTAGCTGCGCTCTTGCTATAAGATCATGAGAGAGGATGAGCCGAATGAAGACAACGAATTTCACCCTACAAGATGAGGAACGATTCAATCTCTATATCTATCATTGGCGCCCTGACGCAGACGATGCCTCCTGTAAAGGGGTTGTGCAAATCGCGCACGGCATGGCGGAGACTGCCGCTCGTTATGCCAGATTCGCCGAAGCGCTGACGGAGCAAGGCTATATCGTCTATGCCCATGATCATCGCGGCCATGGCCGTACCGCCGCATCGACTGAGGATTTAGGACACCCTGGTGATGATGGTTTCAACTGGAAAGTTAAAAATATGGCCCAAGTGAGCAAGCATATCCGCAATGCACATCCCACAATACCGCTTTATCTCATGGGGCATAGTATGGGCTCTTTTCTAACCCAAAAATATATGGTTGAATATCCGCATCTGGTCGATGGGATTATTCTATCCGGAACAAATGGTCCAAGAGGATTGTTAGGTCCAGGCCGCGCCATCGCAAAGCTCGAGATGACGCTTCGAGGCGATCGACATCCGAGCAAGCTGCTCAATGACATGTCTTTTGGTTCGTTCAACCGTGCATTCCGCCCAACGCGAACAGAGTTCGACTGGCTATCCCGTGATGCAGCTGAAGTCGACAAATACATCGCCGATCCATATTGCGGTTTTCTCTGTACATCAGGCTTCTTCTATCATTTCTTCGGCCTATTGCAAGAAATCCATCAACCCGAGCAGCTGCAGCGTATTCCGAAGGATCTTCCGATTTACGTCTTCTCGGGGGATCGAGATCCTGTTGGCCTGCACGGGAAAGGCGTACGGCAACTGCTGAAGCTCTATCAAGAGCTTGGTCTATCCAACGTGCGTTCGAAGCTGTACCGCGACGGTCGCCATGAAATGTTGAACGAAATCAATCGAGATGAGGTCACGAACGATACGATCGCTTGGCTGGACCATCAGATTGAATCGCGATCAGCTCAAGCTTAAGCAAAATAAAGACCGCAGGGATATCCCTTGCGGTCTTTGTTGCATTTCAACGTTCTATCGTTTGCATTTGGTGATACCTTCTAGAATGGCAAATCGTTTATTTTGATAGGCGTAATCACTTTGTTTTCCCAATCGCTTAACGATTTTTTCGGATTGATGGGTTTGGGTCAGCATGGAAATCCCAGTAAAAATGACCACCGGCTCCCCGATGGTCATTCTCCTTACAGCCTCTATTCAACAACCGCCGCAAGCAGCGGCATCGTATAATAAACAGGCTTCTCTTGCTCATTTTGCTGATACAGCACGATAAGCAGTGTTGACTGCTCCTCTACGGTCGCCTGATCTCCGATCAACGCATGCAGATTGAACGGCAGCATTTCAATGACTGCGTGTTTATGAAGCTCCTTCTCCGAGAGACCTAGTGCTGCGAATTCTGCAGATACCCGCTCCGGATGCTCCACCATTCCCTTAATATAGGCAGCCCACGCGTTCTTCTCCATCGTGAAATCCCACCAGATTTTACGCGGCTTATACTTGTGATTGAGGAAGTAATCGAACTTCATCAACCCCAAGATGATGTCCATCTGCTTGGTATCTCGTGATTGGAGGAAGCTGTAGAGTCTCGTGAACAGATCTTCGAGCTGATGTCCGATCTTCTGCCAGCCTTGCCCTTCCCAATAATCGCCGAACGCTTGGAAGAAATCGAACGCTGAGTCGAATTCCTGGGTAATCAAATATTCGAGCGTATGATTCATTCGATGGGCGTTCCAATATTTCTCCAGCACATCCTCTACCCGCTTAATCCTTACCAGATCCGAGAACGGTAAAATATCGTTGCCCAGAATCTCATACGGCGCATGATCCATATAAATATAGTTGTACTTATGCGCATCGATTCGCATCCCCGTACCGCGCAGCATTTTGAGGAACCCGAGCTGTAATTCTTCCGGACGCAGTGCGAACACATCGTTGAACGTCTTCCGGAATGTATCATAGTCCTCAAGCGGCAAACCTGCGATCAAATCCAAATGCTGATCGATCTTCCCGCTGTCCTTCACCTTCTGAACCGTACGCGTAAGCTTCGCGAAGTTCTGACGACGCTTCACCAGCTCATTCGTCTCATCGTTCGTCGATTGTACGCCGATCTCGAAGCGGAATACCCCTGGCGGTGCATGTTCTGATAAGAAGTCCAGCACCTCTGGGCGCATAATATCCGCCGTAATCTCGAATTGGAACACGCATCCGCGGTGATTATCGATTAAGAACTGGAACATCTCCATCGCGTAATCCCGCTTAATGTTGAAGGTCCGGTCCACGAATTTGATCAGCTTCGCCCCATTGTCAATCAGATAGATGATATCTGCTTTCGTCTTCTCAATATCGAAATACCGCACGCCTACTTCAATCGAAGACAAACAGAATTGACAGCTGAATGGACAACCCCGGCTCGTCTCAAAATAAACAATACGCTTCGATAAATCCGGCAGATCCTCGGCAAAACGATGCGGTGACGGCACCTGTTCCAGATCCAGCTTCGGTCGGCCTGGCATCAGTATCACTTCAGTCCCTTTACGATAAGCAAGGCCGTAGACGAAATGATATTTTTGCGTCGTCTGAATTTCAGTCAGCAGCTGATGGAAGGTCTCTTCCCCTTCACCCATCACGATGAAATCCACGTCTTGAATCCGATTCATCCAATAGTCTGTATCATAGGAAACTTCAGGACCGCCAAGGACGATCTTCACTTCCGGCATAATTTTCTTCACCATACTGATGACCTCAATCGTCTCTTCGATGTTCCAAATATAGCAGGAGAATCCGATGACCTCGGGTTTGCGGCGGAATAGATCGGACACGATGTTCATGACCGGATCTTTGATCGTGTACTCGGCCAGTTCAATATCCGGGAAGTCTTTCTCGCTGAACGCTTTGAGGAAGCGCAGCGCAAGTGATGTATGAATATATTTCGCATTTAGCGTAGATAGTACGACTTTCATGTGTTGACCTCGTTCTCTATGTGTAAATTTGTATTTCATCTTCTTATTAGAATGCTCTTATTCTAGCAAATTTAGCCGACCTAGTCTTCAAAACCATGGCTCTCCTGCATACTCTTCTCTTGGAAAAATTGCAGGAACGGCGCGCCGTAGTTACGGAACTTCTGTTCTCCTACCCCTTTGATACGCAGCATGGCTTTCTCGGTCGTCGGACTGAGCTCAGCCATCTCACGCAGCGTCGCATCGTTGAAAATAATATACGGCGGCACTTTGGCCTTCGCAGCCAAATCCCGGCGGATGAGTCGGAGCTGCTCGAATAGGGTCTCGTCCATGGAGCCAGGCCTTGCTTCCGGCTGCTTGTGCACCTTCTGGAACACTTGGCGCTGACCCTTCAATACCTCAACGGCGAGCGGAGCGATTTTGACAACCGGATACTGCCCTTCAGCCAGCATCAGATAGCCTTCGGCGATTAAGACATTGATCAGATCACTGATCTCCTTGTCCGTCGATTTACGCATCACGCCATAGGTCGGCAGTTGGTCGAAACGGTATTGCAGTACCTTCTTGTTCGCCGAGCCTCGAAGCACACCTGCAATCATCGATACGCCGAACCGTTCGCGCATACGATGGATACAGGAGAATATTTTCTGCGCCTCAATCGTAATGTCGACGAGCTCCCGTTCATCCTTACAGGAACTGCAAAGACCGCAAGGCTTGCGCTCACCCTGATCTTCGAAATAATCGAGAATCGCAATATTGAGACATTTCGGCGTATAGCAGTAATCTACCATCGTCTGCAATTTCCGATATTCATTCGACTTGCGTTCCGGGGATTGCATGTTCTGTTCGATCAAGAACTTCTGCGTAATAATATCCTGTGGACCGAAGAGCAAGATGCATTCGCTCGGCTCGCCATCCCGGCCTGCCCGGCCCGCTTCTTGGACATAGGCTTCCATATTTTTCGGCATATTGTAGTGAATGACGTAACGCACGTTGGATTTGTCGATCCCCATGCCAAAAGCATTCGTTGCCACCATCACCCGAATATCATCATAAATAAAGGCTTCTTGGTTGTGCGCACGCTCCTCGTCTGATAGCCCAGCGTGATATTTGCCAACATTCAGACCTTTCCGATGCATCGCCGTGTGCAGTTCGTCCACATCTTTACGCGTAGCTGCATAGATAATCCCAGGCTGCGATGCTTGCGATTGCGCATAGTTCATCACGAAGTCTCGTTTGTTCTCACCACGCAGCACCTGCATCGCTAGATTGTCGCGCCCAAATCCTGTTACGAACAGATTCGCATCGGTAAGCTCCAGCAGCCTCGCCATATCCTGTGTGACTTCTGGTGTCGCCGTCGCGGTGAATGCGGCAAGGATCGGCCTTGTCCGAAGGTTTCGTACGAATGGCGCAATCGCGAGATAGCTTGTCCGGAAATCATGTCCCCATTGGGAGACACAGTGTGCTTCATCAATCGCAACACAAGAAATCTGCAGTGACTCGACACGTTGACAGAACCAATCGGAGTCAAGCCGTTCTGGCGCAACATAGAGCAGTTTAAGCTCACCACGCTGCGCAGCGGATAGCCGCTCATTGACTTCCCGTGTCGTCAGCGAACTATTAATATATGCTGCTGAAATACCTACCGTATTCAGTGCATCTACCTGATCCTTCATAAGTGAGATGAGCGGGGATATTACGAGCGTCGTTCCCGGATAGAGAAGCGCAGGAATCTGGTAGCAGATCGACTTCCCGCCGCCCGTCGGCATAATGCCGAGTGTATCGTGGCCTTCAAGGAGGCTCGTAATTATCTTCTTCTGCCCCTCGCGGAAGGACGGGTATCCGTAGTATTGCTGCAAAGCTTTTTGAGCTTGCTCTAACATGTAATCTCTCCCATGACCATGATCTTCATCTCTCTATTTTACCACAATAGAATTGAAAGTACTTCGACAGAAAGTTTTCTCACTATATTTCCCAGCTTCCAGCATAGGAGGATCTGGTAAGATTCTGCCGCTAGATCAGAAGCTAATGGTCCCGCTCCTTATCGAACGTGTGATGAATGGAGGGACGAGCATCCCCCTCATCTCCTATCAACCCAACCTCCTTACATAATTCCATCAATTGATGGACGCCAGTATATTGCTGCCGATTACGCCGATGAATCCGAAGGAGTGCATCTTCGGCGACTGCTGTAGCTTTCTCAATGCTGTGATGCTCAACGGCTTGAACGATCTCTTTCATCTTGTCCAAGTAATACACCGTCTTCCTCAAGGTGCTAATCAATAAAATTTGTCTCACATGCAATGGCGAATAGAGCCGATATCCGTTGTCAGGATTCCGTACGGGTGATAATAGCCCTTCCTTCTCCCAGTGCCTGATCGCCGAAGTCTGTACATCGGTCATCGCAGCCACTTCGCCAATGGTCATCAAGCCTTTGATCTGCTTATCTTTCACGGTCATTAATTGGGGATCTTGCAGCAGGGCTAGTGTCTGTTCCGTAATACGCTTCTCCTCCTGCAGCTTGGACTGCTCTTCGTTAATTAACCAGAGCGCGTTGTTAAGTGCGGAATTCTGAATTTGGCGCAGGACGTCATAAGTCATCTTGAAGCCGAAGCCTGGAATCAATGCTCGAAGACAACGGAAATACGCAAAGTGTACCTTCGTATACTGTCGATAGCCATTCTCCGTACGTTCTGGAGTAGGGATAACTCCCCAGGATTCATAATGCCTTAATGCACTTGTGCTGATCTGAAGCTCTCTTGCAATCTCAATGGGTTTGTAAAATTGTTGCCCGTGCATCGCATGCATTCACTCACTTCGCTTGAATACTTGATCATTAAGTTAACTCAAATCGATCTTTCAATGCAAACATTCAATTAAAACCTTAAAGTGCTTTAACAATCTTTTATAAGGAAAATCCCCTGCTCTAAAAAGATCGTATTGGCGCTACCTTCTCACTTGCATCAATGTTGTAGAGTAGAACTTGAATACGTTAATTAGGGTAGGAGGACGAATTACGATGATTCAAGTAGAAATGCATGATGGAAGTCTGATCGAAATCGAAATTTACGGGGAAGGTCCCAGCTTGCTTCTTCCCGTCAATACGCAGATCATAGAGGGAGCTCAGGCGGAGGAAATGTTGAAATGGGGCGTCGATCCGGCTCTAGGCCGATCCATCGTGGATGGTCTTCGAGATCGTTATCGCGTCATCGCCTACGACTATGAAGGTCATGTATTCAAGCATGCGAAACCTGATACCTTAACCCCCTCGAACATCGCAGATGATTTTCTAGCCATTGCAAACGCAGCTGGTGCGGATACATTCGCTTATTACGGATATTCCTGGCTTGCCCTAAGCGGTATGCAGCTCTCCATTCGAACCAACCGACTCTCTGCACTGATTATGGGTGGATTTCCACCGATCGCCGGGCCGTACAAGGAAATGCTGGCCGTAACACGGGCGACGCATGAGATGACCATCGCGCCCCCGCAGAAGTTAAGTTCTGAACCAACAACAAATGATGCATGGGACGGCAATACGGACGACTATGATTGGTCGAATGTCGATGTGACAATGAGCGAGGCACAGACTAGGCAGTTCGTCACCTTGTACGAGCATCTACAACCATTCGATGACCGTGCCGTTCAATCGGCAATTTCCTGTCCAAGGCTGTGCTTTGCCGGTACGGCTGACAAGATTGATTACGGACCAAATTGGGGCGATGTCCATGTCAACATCATAGGACCGCTGGTAGAGCGACGCCAAGAAATTGAAGCTTACGGTTGGGACGTCGCTGTGCTTGAAGGACTCGACCACACCCAAGCGATGCAGGCTGCGAGCGTGCTGCCTATTCTACGTCCTTGGTTAGATAGAAAGCTGTAACCATGAAGTAAAAACCTCCAATTCACAGATGTTGTGAATGGAGGTCTTCTTGGGTCATGCTATTCCCACTTAAATGTAAAGCTAGCCACGATAAACGCAACAATCATCCAGGCGCAGAGCAGCAATCCTTCGCTCCACAACTGGGTAATGCCAGCGCCGACGTTCATGATCTGACGAAGCGCCGTACTGAGATGCGCAATTGGAAGCGCCTTGATGATCGGCTGCAGGAATGCTGGCATGCTCTGAATCGGGAAGAACACGCCGCCGAGAAACATCAGCGGGAACGAGATAAAGCCTGCGATTGGACCCGCACTTTCCGGCGTCTTCGCAAGTCCCGCGATAATGAATCCAATCGCCATGAACGCCAGTGTCCCGATGATGACAAATCCGAGCAGTAGCGCCCAGGATCCGTTCATCTGCGTACCGAAACCAATGGAACCAATGAGCAACAGGATTAACGCCTGTGCACCATTTAAGATGAGTCTTGCCGTAATCTGTGCTGCGATAAAGGTCGATGCTTTGAGCGGTGTGCTCTGCATCCGGCGTAATACGCCGCGCTCCCGCCATGAAGCGATCTGCCCTGCTACACCGTTCAAATTGTTCGACATGATCATCATCGCCACGATCCCTGGTACGAGAAAGTCGATATATTTCAGATTCAGGGATTCAATGCCTTTGGGCTCAATTGTGACCACAGGATTATATTTCAGGAAGCTTTTACTGATACCGTCGACAACCTGGGACACGGCATTCAATGCTGCCCCTGACTTCTGTGCCTGGGTCTCATCATAGTACACTTCGACGATACCATGCTCCGAGTTGGCAGCCTCAGGAGAGGCCATCGCCGCCTTCAGCTTATCCCCATAGCCTTTCGGAATGACGATAACCATCTGATTGTCGCCTTGCTTCAACTTCTCCATCGCATCGGCTTGAGGCGTCTCGCTATCCAGCTTCAAAATTTCTTTCTGCTGATCTAGCGCTGCGACGAAAGCCTTCGATTCTGTCGTCTGATCCAGATCAATAAGACCGCCATAAATGCTCAAGCTGCCGTTGCCGCTGAACAAATAACCGAACATCACCATAAAGAAGACCGGGAAAAACAATGTAAAAAACAACACTTGCTTATTGCGTCCGAATAACCGGAGCTGTGCGATCGTTAATTGGCCATAGGCTCTCATTCTTCTCTCAAGCTCCTTCCGGTCATATGGATGAAGACATCTTCTAATGTCGCTGTTCGTGTTAGTAAGTCTGCGAATTGAATGTCCTGCGCTTTGCAATGATCAATGAAGTCCGTTAGCGTCTGCTGAAGATCGTCTGTATAGAGCACATATGTGTCCTTGCGGAACTCCGCAATGCGTACGCCACTCAACTGCTGCAGTTCACTCAGCAGATTTTCCTTCCGCTCATCGTTCCATTGCAATTCTTCAGGTATCCGGAATTCAACTGCACTCTCCGAATTCATATTCGAAATGAGGTTCCGTGGTGTATCGAGCGCAATAATTTTTCCTTGATCCATTAGACAAATCCGATCGCAGAGCAGCTGAGCTTCATCCATGTAATGCGTACTGATGACGACGGTTTTGCCGTTATCGCGCATTTTCAGAATAATATCCCAGAGGGTACGCCGTGCTTGTGGATCGAGTCCTGTCGTTGGTTCATCAAGGAACACGATCTGCGGATCGTTCACGAGTGCCAATGCGATGGCAAGACGCTGCTTCTGCCCACCGGATAAATTTTTCACTCGGTCATTGAGCTTCTCTTCCAGCGTCACACTCGCGAGCAGAGGGCCAATCGGCACCGTATGCTCATAGAAGCTGGCATACATCTTCGTAATTTCTTTCACTTTCAAGAGCTCGAATAGCGAAGTCGACTGGAGTTGTACGCCGATCACCGTCTTCACCTTGCCAAGATCCGTGCGGGTGTCATATCCCGCAACCTTCGCACTGCCTTCATCGGGCTGCCGAAGACCTTCGATCATCTCCATCGTCGTTGTTTTCCCTGCTCCATTCGGTCCGAGAAGGCCGAAAATCTCGCCTCTGCGCACTTGAAAATCGATGCCGTCCACTGCTGTAAAGGAACCATATCGTTTGCGCAGTCCTTGCACATCAATAATCGTCTCACCTTGATCGCTATGCTGCTGTAGATTCGAAGTCACCTGGTCCCCTCCTTCATGATATTTACCAAACTTTACCTCGTATAGTATAATACGCACACTTTCCAGCTACAAGAGAACAACTCAGAATTTATAAGAAGTTATTCTAACCTTGGACGAACGCCCTGGCGAGTGCAACCATCTGTTTCTCTACCTTTCGATTTACCCGATTGCCGTCCACCTGATAAGCGATCTGGTAGTGAATCCCGTCCATATAGAAATTGATTTCATTCGCACTCGTCACCGTCATGTTGACCCGCTGCTTCTCGTCGTCATATCCATAATATTGATAAGTGTAGGCGCTATTTGTTTGAATGATATGATGATAGTAAGGAACCCCTTCAAGGATATAACCTTGCTCCAGCTTATTTCCGAAAAGATCTATATCCTTTACTCTTTTCAGATTAGCGAATGGATCCTGTGCCACCTCTGTCATCCGAATAATGAAGAATTCATTCCCGTAACGCCCGTACTCGTCCTTATCTTTCAGATAAGTCAGCTGGATTTGATGATGAAGCGCCTTTATTTGACCTTGCTGGAATGTAACAAGATAAGCCCGCTCTTGACCAACGTGAAATGGAAGCTTCGTCGTGTCAACTGTCTTTACCTTCGATTGCCAGGGCTCAGGCAGTGGTGGAAGCCCTTCCTTCATATCTAACGGCTTATAATACGAGATAGACTTCTCATTCATTACAGATTGATAGATTTCGCTATTCGCAAACCCAGCCCCTTTTACCGTCCCTGCACCACCTTGCATCTCACAACCTCCTAGGATAAGAAGGCAGAGGCTTATGAGGCAGATCCATCGCGTTCGTCTCATATGGTTCATTAACATATCACACCATTCCATGGGAATTACATCCATTGTATCCTGCGTATGGCTATCCGTTCAATTCGAAATGAACGGGAAGCCGCAAATTCCGTCCGTTCAGGCGTGACTCCGCATTCATAGCAATTCCACGCCCTTCATGGTATAGTGAGTCCCAGAGATATGTAGAAAAGGATCGTTAAAAGCAGAAAAAAGGTGGTCTCACGCATGCAACATCACAAAAAGAACTCCCCGAAAACCAAGCGCCCCAATATTAGTCAATATACAGTCAAAGAACCGGCAGAGCTGCTGCCTTTTTTATTACATAAACAGTCCAACCTTGGCCGCAATGCTGTAAAATCTATACTGGCTCGTGGGCAGGTCTCGGTCAACGGTCGAGTCGTGACGGAATACAATTGTCCCCTCGTGCCCGGACAAACCGTTACGATCAATAAAGACAAAGTTGCGGAGGAGCCGCAGCTCGTCGGCCTGACCATTTTACATGAAGACGAGGACATTATTGTCATTCAGAAAGATGCTGGTTTGCTGTCGATCGCTTCTCCCCAAGAAAATGAAATAACAGCTTACCGACAGCTAACGAGTCACGTTCGAAGTAAAGACCCCAAAGGCAGAATTTTCGTCGTGCATCGGCTGGATCGGGATACGTCAGGTGTTATGATGTTCGCCAAGAGCGAGAAAGTCCAGCAATTGCTGCAGAACTCCTGGCAGGAAAGTGTGAAGGATCGTTCCTACGTTGCCTTAGTGGAAGGACAAGTCAAGAAACCGGAAGGCACCATTTCGTCTTGGCTGAAAGAGAGCAGCACACTAAAGATGTATTCCAGTTCTCGCCCAAATGACGGTCAACACGCAGTGACCCATTACAAAGTTATGCAATCCAATAAAAACTTCAGCTTATTAGAGGTCCATCTCGAGACGGGGCGGAAAAACCAAATTCGCGTCCACATGCAAGATCTAGGGCATCCCATTGTAGGCGATAAAAAATATGGTTCGCGCTCTAAGGCGATTCATCGACTCGGTCTTCACGCACGTGTATTAGCTTTTGTGCATCCGACGACAGGTCAGCTCTTACGGTTTGAATCCACCATCCCCAAATCGTTTCTTAACCCTTTCCGACAATCTCCTTCTTAATCTGTTCGAAACTGAAGAGGGGCAAGCGGCTAGCAACTTGTATTCAAGGCACGGATATAATTGTCCGTGTCTTTCCTTTTGTAATCAAGGATTTCAGTTTATGCGGCGGTTAGCCTGCTGCCATAAGTGATCAAAGCAGGAAAATGGATCATCCATCCAGAAAAAATATAAACAATATATTTCATTGATTAGGTGGGAATGATGCCAATAAATAATAAGAGTATGCAGAGCTATAGTCCGATTCTCCATGCCAGGAGCGAGAATTATTTTTGGCAGGGTAAAGGCGCATTATCAATTAAAACATTTAAAAATGGACGTGCGTTCTATCATGCTGGTCGTGGGCACTTTGCTGTTGATGAAGGAAACTATCTTTTGCTTAATCATGGTCAGGAGTACTCTATTACTATTGAATCAGAGGTTCCTGTGGAATCATTTTGTATCTTTTTCCCTGAGATGATGGTTGAAGAGGTCTATCATAGTATGATGGCATCAAATGAGCAACTATTAGATGACCCCGTCTTACCAAAGCAAATGTCAGTTGATTTTATTGAGAAAACTTATAACGATAAATGGTTAGCCACCACTTTATTTCAAATTAAGTCTGAAT
Source organism: Paenibacillus terrigena DSM 21567 (assembly GCF_000374845.1). Taxonomy (GTDB): domain Bacteria; phylum Bacillota; class Bacilli; order Paenibacillales; family Paenibacillaceae; genus Paenibacillus_K; species Paenibacillus_K terrigena. The sequence continues at coordinate 613,117 of NZ_KB895414.1, forward strand.
ATACAAATAAGTCTCTTGATCTAACATGGCTGGAAGAAAAGTTATACGAATTAGCACATGGGCTTCTAAAGGTTCATCGACAGGTTAATAACGAAATATTGAAACTTCAGTCCCAAAGAGCCTCAACACGTGAGGAATTGTATAAAAGAATACATATAGGTCATGAGTTTATTTCAGCATACTTTGATCAATCCATAACCCTAGCGGATGCGGCTAGAGCTGCTTGTTTATCACCAAACCACTTTCTTAGAAGTTACAAGCAATTGTTCGGCATGTCTCCTCATCAATATTTAACTGAAAGAAGGCTTCAAGAATCTAGAAGGCTTCTACTTCAAACAGATAAGTCCATAACAAATATTTGTTTAGAAGTTGGATTTCAAAGTCCTAGTTCGTTTAGTGGTCTATTCTCCAAACGTTTTTCTATGACCCCTTCGCAGTTCCGTCAAAAAAAGTGATTTTCAAGAAGTAAGTTTTCAAACTGTAGTTATAATTTAAGTACAACCCGTATTTACATCGCATAAAACAATCGAAATGGAGGCTAAATGAATGGAGTTAACACAAATTATTGATGATGTATTTCAAGCGGCTCAATCAGGTGAAGCTTCACGGGTAAAAGACATTTTAGAATCTCACCCGCACCTTGCAAATACGGAAAATGGAGATGGGCTTACGCCTTTGGGATATGCGGCACATTTTGGTAACAAAGATGTAGTAGAGATATTGCTAAATAATGGTGCAAATGTTGATGCGATATCTCATTCCAAAATATCTTACATTCCTTCGAATACAGCACTGCATGCAGCAATAGCGGGGGAGCGTAACGTGGATGTAATCAGGCTGCTCTTAACTCATAATGCGCAGACAAATATTAACGACAGCAATGGTCATACTAGTCTACATACTGCTGCATTCCATGACGATAACATAGAAATTATTCGCTTATTGATCGAACATGGAGCCGATGTTAACGCTAGAATTGAAGGTGGAGAAACTGCATTGTCGCTTGCAATTAATCAAGGTAACAATAATGTAGCGGAATTTCTTCGACAAAACGGAGCGATACTCTAATTTCTTATAGTAGCTTGCTACAAGTATGTCTAGGTCTTGACGTGATTTACAGTTCGAATATAGAATAGAGCCCTGACAATCGCAGTCAGGGCTTTAGTTGGTAGAGGCTTATCGTTTAGCATGTTCACACTGTCCTCAACACATGTGGAGTGCTGCTCACTGTTAGTCAGGAAAGACTAGTATCTGAGATGTATTGGCGACCTTTTTCAAAAATTGTTGACCTCTCTCCACAGCGATAGCGTTTTTTCATACGAACATACACTCGGAGAATTGTATTAGGTAATAGAAAAACTGCCTTAATAGGTATTTATTATATAGAACATAGGAGGATTACATGGCCTGGAGCAAATTGAAACAACAACTAGAGGGTTTTCTCTGTCCTGCGTTATATGGAAGGGTCGAATACCGTGCAACCAGCTACCGTTATTTACCTGATAAAGCAGGACTTTGTTATATTGCGGTAGATAAAAAGAACGTACTCAATATGAGTGATAAAACTACCTTAATCAGATGGTATCAGACGGAGCTGGAAATTAAGAATGATTCAACTATCCAAATTCCTATCCATGATGAAGAAATTGAAGCGATCAGAAAAGACACCAAGGGAACAGTTCCGGAGGATCGTCTAAAAGTAATTGCAAGAAGTAGAAAAATATCAGAATATGCAAAGGAGCTTTTGTCAGCACAATCATCATTAAGTAAATCAAATTTTATCGTTGTTGCTACTAAGTTTTTATCCATTTCTATAGAGGAAAGCATGGAGAGCAATGATATCTTATTGAATATATTAGCTTTGGTAGACAGACGAGTTGGAAAAAAGCGAATTCTAAACATGTCCGAGAAGATGAAGTTAAAGCATCCCATTGTGCAATATTTTTATGAACTACGGCTTAGTACGTTATAAAAATAACTCATTTACCTCCAGTCGAGAGTCCTGCAAAGGATATAGCAGCCAAAATCTAGCCATATCAAGGAAGATCAAATGCCATTCCTGTGTTAAGAGGGGAGATCTACTGTCTTCCCTTCGAGGGGGCGTGACACGTTTGATGCTTCCGATTGGCGTTACTTTTGTTATCAAGTATGATCTTGTTGAATGTTGTCCTTAACCCTGTACCAGTACTTATAAATTTCCGAGTAACCGATTTTTGAATAAAGTTGTAACGCAGGTGCATTATTGGCTACTACCGCTAAATAACTGTATCTTGCTCCATTTTCTTTCCCCCACTTTAACAGATTTAATATCATCTGTTCTCCAAAACCTCGATTTCTAAAATTTAAATCTGTTACGATATCATATAACCCTATGTATTCTCTTTCAATTACTCCAAGACCGCAAGCAATAACAATTTCTTCGTAATAAAGCGATACAAATCCCTTTTTGGTTTTGATATTGGATAGCATACGCTCCATAACGTTTTTGTCTTTATCTCTAACGTTATTGAGCCTACAAAAATTTTCTAACCAATCAGCAGTGATGTTTTCATAGATTCTAACTGAAGTTAGTTCGGGTTCGATTATGTTATCTAACTTCAAGGTTTGGACGCTTGTAGTATCAATCAATGAATAGCCCTTTCCCTCTAATGTGCCATCTAGATTTATGGGGTGAACAAATGGAGTGATTTTGTATGTTGTTGGTAAATTACTCGCTGAATAAATTTTCTCACATTCTTCGATTTTATTATTCAAATCATAAGTTGAATAATGAATTGGGTTAATGGAGTTTGCTCGTTTTGTATAGCCATCTGCGAAACGCAACACCCATCCATCGTATAGCAGAGTGGATAAGGGTTGCCAGTGGTTCAAAGATAATTCCTCAATGAGTTTGTTATCCATCATTATCCTCCACATTATTTTTGAATAATAATACTCCGTATCAAATAAATATACAATTAGTTTTATTGCGATAAAAACAGGGGTGTATCTCCCCTCCATACACCGTTTCCATCCTGTTCCAGTACTCATATCATAAACGAAAACAGGGAGGAAATGATGTATGCAGAGCAACGGAACGCTGTGTGAGCAATTTTCAAAAATAATCGGTGGACAACCCGGATTTGCCGGCGGAAAATGCGTCTCGACCATCAATCGAAATAACATCAAAGCAACGATTTTAGGGAAAAGATTTCGCGTAACGTCCTCTTTCTCGTTCGAATCATTAAATAAAAGAACGGGCAGAGCACTTTGTTTAGGTAGAGCGGCATTCTTAGAGAAAGAAGTCAATAAATTCATCGCGGCTATTCGTAATCAAGGCATAAAAGTGACGTCTGTCCATAACGAATGGTTATTCGAGCGGCCCCGCTTGATTTATATCAATATTGAAACAGTCGATAGACCACTTGTTTTTGCAAGGAAAGTGAAGCGAGCGTTAGATGCTATTCATAGATAAAAGGTTGAGAAGGATGGCTATAGGACACGCTGTTGACAGATACCGTAAAGAGGAGCGATAACGCCCCTCTTTTTTGGGCTCTTGCCCATTTTCCACAACGATAGATAGGCGCTAGCATAGGATACATGGTGAATGAAATCATGAGAGGAGATTGAGGATGTACCCTAGATCATACTGTCAATATCCATGGCACCATCCGATGCATAGCAACTGGCATAACAACCCGTGGGTTAACCCTTGGAATCAACCCTATTATCATTGGAACGGCAACTGGGATGCTTATTATCGAGACATTGTATTGAAAGATTATGGACCCTATCCGTTTGTCGTGAATATTGATCAAGCAGCCAAGCAGAACAATAACTACCGCACCGCTTTATGGACAGGGAAACACTTGCAAGTCACGCTGATGAGCATCAATCCTGGAGAAGACATCGGTTTGGAAGTCCATCCGACTACAGACCAATTTATACGCATTGAAGATGGTCAAGGACTCGTCCAGATGGGAGATCACAAGGATCAATTAGATTTTCATCAAAACGCCTACGATGGCTATGCCATTATGGTCCCTGCCGGGAAATGGCATAATGTCATCAATACAGGGAATAAACCGCTTAAAGTTTACACGATCTACGCGCCACCTGAGCATCCATTCGGAACAATTCATGAGACGAAAGCGGTGGCCATGGCTTCTGAAGCATCGTAAGGGGGGGGGGAAAGCCCCCTCTTTTTGTTATATTCATTGGCATGCGCAAGGAACTTGCTGCTTCAGCATTCTCATCTAAATCAATCGTCATAACCCGACAAAATCTAGTATTGTTTTCTTACAATACTTTACATTTCATAGAATTTCGATAATAATTAACAATTATATACATAATTCTACGAGAGGTGTTCTATGAATTCAGTATACATTACAAGTATTGGCAAGTTCCTCCCCGGCTCTCCCGTCAGTAATGATGAAATTGAGGATTACCTTGGCAAAATCGGTGGAAAGTCTTCCAAAACCAAGCGAATCATTCTGGAGAAGAACCAAATCCGGTATCGCTATTATGCGATGAATAAAGAGCAAAAGAGTCTATATACAAATACAGAGATGGCCGCTCTCGCGATTCGCGATGCATTGGATCGAAATGATCAGGTAGCCGTTCAAGATATCGGCTTCCTAGCGACAGGCACGACGAGAGCTGACCTGCTGCTACCTGGCTTCGCCAGCATGGTGCATGCGGAAGCCGATCTGCCGGTGATGGAAGTCTCTTCGCATGCGGGCTTGTGTGCGAGCGGTATGCAAGCGATGAAGACTGCTTATCTCCAAGTGAAATCGGGAGAGCATGAAGCCGCAATTGCTTGTGCTAGCGAATTTCTGAGCCGTGAATTCAAACATACCAAATTCGAAGCACAGAGCATCTATAGCGATAGCCGAGTACCGTTCGATACCGACTTTCTGCGCTTTATGTTGTCGGATGGCGCAGGCGCTGCCATATTGCAAAATAAGCCTTCCGCTAAGGGACTATCGCTGCGTATTGAGTGGATCGATAACAAGTCCTATGCGAATCAATACGATGTCTGCATGTATTCCGGTATGAACAAAGAGGATGGCATTCCTTCATGGCTTGATTACGCCTCGATCCATGAAGCAGCAGACCGTGGTGCGCTGAACCTGAAGCAAGATGTACGACTGGTCAACGAGATTACGACGGTCGGGTCGAATCGGTTCTTGGAGCTAGTGAAGGAAGGCCGAATTGACCCGGACGCGATTGATTGGATGGTCTGCCATTATTCTTCGCATTTCTTCAAGGAAGAAATTTTCCGCTTGTTAGAGGCTGGCGGGGTGACGATTCCGAATGAGAAGTGGTTCACGAATTTATATACGAAGGGGAATACGGCTGCAGCTTCGATCTATATCATGCTGGAAGAGCTGCTCAACGAAGGCCATCTCTCAGAAGGCCAACAAGTGATGTGCATCGTACCCGAGAGCGGTCGATTCCAGACCTCTATTATGATGTTAACCGTCGTAGGACCTCCATGATATGATCATAAGAAAAGGGCTCCTCCGTCATTTCGACTGTGGAGCCCCTCTTGCATGGATCTAACCCTGATTCTCCATCGCTCGCATCGACTCAGCAACCTTCGTCATCATGGAACATTCAATACGTTTACGGAAGATGTCGCAGCTAAAGTCATAGATGCCGTTCATGGATCCCGTCGCGTGCAATGCATTCGCAGGACAGCCGCCGCTGCAGTAGAGTTTAGCCCAGCAATCCTTGCATTCCCGCTTCGAGTAGCAGTTGTTCTCTTTGAATTGGCATTGCAGCTCCGGTCGCGTTATGCCATCCCAGATGTTCCCCATACTATACGCTTCATCTCCTACGAACTGGTGACAAGGGAACAGTTCGCCCCATGGCGTGACAGCGAGATATTCCGTGCCTGATCCGCAGCCAGTGATTCGCTTCTGGATGCAAGGGCCTTCTGAAAGGTCAAGCATGTAATGATAGAAGGTAAACCCTTTGCCTTGTTCTCCGCGCCCTATCATTTCCTTGGCGAGAATTTCGTATTGATTGTAAATCTCCGGAAGATCCTCCTTGGTCAGTGCATAGGGTTCCCGTGGGTCACAGATGACCGGCTCCATCGAAATTTTATCAAAACCAAGGTCTGCGATATGAAATATGTCATTCGTGAAATCGATATTGTTGCGCGTATAGGTTCCCCGTACATAATATTCTTGATCGCCGCGTTTCTGGATGAATTCTTGGAACTTCGGTACGATATGATCATAGCTACCTTTTCCAGTCACGGTTGTGCGAAGTCGGTCATGAACCTCTTTTCTGCCATCCAAACTTAATACGACATTGTACATTTCCTGATTTAAGAACTCGGTGACCTCGTCGTTCAGCAGCATGCCATTCGTCGTGAAGGTGAAGCGGAATTTTTTTTTGTATTCTTTCTCTTTGCTTCTCGCATACATCACAATCTGCTTGACCACGGTCCAAGCCATCAGCGGCTCTCCACCGAAAAAGTCAATGTCAAGGTTGCGATGAGGACCCGAATGTTCCAACAGATAATCGATCGCTCTCTGTCCAACCTCGTAGCTCATGAGTGCTCGGTCGCCATTGTACTTCCCTTGGCTGGCGAAGCAATAGTCGCAGGATAGATTGCAGGTATGCGCGACATTCAGGCAGAGCGCCTTTACATAGGTCTGTCGATTTTTCAGATCGATCGAGAGATTTTCATACGGATCCTTGGTGAATAGCTGCCCCTGGCTTCTCAGCTCCTCCACCTCCGCGATGGTTCCTCGAATACTCTCTTCGGAAATGGTCGGATCATATTCGTATTTCTCCTGAATGAAGGACAGGATCTCGTCCGGGGACGCTTGCTCATACAGCGCGATGATGTCATACGCCAAGTCGTCGACAACATGCACCGACCCGCTATAAGTATCGAGGACGATGTTATATCCGTTCAGTTGATATTGATGAATCATACTGCTAATCAAGCTCCTTTGCCTACATGCTGACACGGGTTAAAAAATAGCCGCCCATCTACAGCGCAGTGGGCGGTGAACTCCAAATCCTATTTGTTCATTGCGTTTTCACAACGCTGATTTGCTACTCCACAGGAAGTTTTGCAAGCAGACTGGCAAGATGTCTGGCATGCGCCGCATCCGCCGTGTTTTGCGGTATCCATCAGTGTTCGTGTGCTTAGTGTTACGATTCTTTTCATCATGAATAACTCCTCTGCCATTTCAATTCGTTCAAACCACTAAAGATAACAATGTGAATGATTTCACTTTTTTACCTTTAACAAGGGTAACAACGACCATGGATGGACGTCAATCAAATAGATCACACCTAAATCACCGTCAGACGGCTATCGCCTTCCGACCGAAGCAGAGTGACAACATGCATGGAAAGCCGGAACGATGGCCTATCAATATGGAGAGCAGGATCAGATTGCTTGGTATAATGAAAGTTCCGGAGGCAGCTGGGCTGAGGAGACGCGGGGGGCGGGGCTTCGTGCCACAGGCAGCCACCCAACCTTCCGCATAGACGATCCTGGCTTCCGTCTTGTCCGTTCGACCTAACCATAGAGAAGACACGGCGGTTGTTTCCGTGTCTTCTAACGTTGCCCCCTGTAATCCGATCCGCTTGAAATAAATCTTTCCCTTCCGCATCCAACAATGGACCAAATCTCAGTTCGAAATCCTTGTTCTTGTCAAAATGATTTGCAGGTACCAGCAACACCGCCATCGTCTCTATACTTTCTCCCGATTCTAATTCCTCCTTGGTCTTGGGCGCTAATGCTTGCGTCGCCTTCACTGTAGCTGAGGATTGCGGCAGCCCGAGCATCAAGGATAAATCACTGAGCCGGATGGTCTCGGGCGAAGCATTCTGAATCCGGTATTTCGCGGTAAGAGCGATAATTCCTTGATCACCGAACCCTTTGAAGGAGTCGCTATGAGCTGAATCGATCTTTAGCTTAGCCCATTGATATCCTTCGAGCGTAATCTTGATGTTACTCACTTGATTGCTTCGCTTCGGCTCGAAGGTGAAGAGCACCTGCTTCTCGGCAATGTTCCGCGTCGTTAGCAGATCGGAATAAGGCTGTTGTTCTTGCGGCTTCAGGGTGCTGCCCTTCTCATCCTTTAGCAGAAAGTCACGCCCGCCAATTCGCAGCATGTTAACGCTCGGTTGCTCGGGCAAGAAAAAGAAGAGCTTTTTCGTTGTACCATCTTTATATTTGAGCAAGAGCGTATAGTCCGTAATCGTATAGGTTCCCGAGGAATTGGATTCTGAACCAACGCTGGTGGAAACGCCGGATTTATCGCCGCTATCTGAGCCGTCAGACGTAAAGCCGGTGAAGCTGCTGTCCACGAAGGTCCCGTCTTTATTGAACGTATACGTTAATGAACTTGCCAATCCACTGCCGAGCGTACTCGACGTATAGCTGAAAGATTCGTATTTGCCTTGCAGCTTCAGCCCGCTGACTGGTGAATATTTGGTATACTTATCGCCATCAATCTCCAGCTCTTTATCCGAAATGACTTTATACGAATACGATTTTCCATTGTTCAGCGTGATCGTATTGTCTTTGATTTCATAAGACAGACATGCATCACGGTTGCAGTCAAGTGCATCGATACCGCCATCCGGGAATGCCGTAGCCACCTGTGTATCGTTGACGAAGTAGTAATAGTCCCAGCACAGATTAGGACACCCGCGAAGTCCACCGACATCCATTTCCCAATGGGCATAGAAATTCCGAGGCACGCCTTGCTCGGCGGTCGGAACCCCTTTATTGACTTCTTCTTGAGCAGCGGCTTTCGTTAACCCCGACTGTTCAATATACGCCTCACTATAAATACTTATCAATTGCTGATCACTGTTCCAACCTACTACCGCACCCGTCGCTTCCCCAACAAAACGCAGCGGTACTAACGTATGACCATTCACCGTCGTTCCCGATGTTGTTAACGCAACCGATTTCCCATCAATCAGAGCCGTATGGCTGTTAAGTTTCAGCGCGAATGTCTTACTCTCTTTTTTCCCGCTAACCGTCTCCGTCTTGGCATCCCACGTTATCTCAATCCCTAGCGACTCGAACAGCGTTCGAAGCTGTACCAAGGTCGTGCCATTCCGCATGAGCGGTTGAACAGTAAACGTAACCGGCTGCTGATCTACATACACTTCGATCCGATCACCTTTGGCTTCTGCAACGGACGGTTTGCCGAGTAGCCATATGGTCGCAAGCATGATGATACACATCAAAATGATGGACAGTTTCTTATTCCTAATCTCTAACAAAGCATTTCTCTCCTTCCTCCTTTTGGATACCCCATCATTTTATTTAATAATTGTACCTAACAGACCTATAATCATGCCTAAAAAGCGGGGAAATTCCCGAATTGTTTTAATTGACAATTTATCCCTATTCACATAGTATGTAATTTAACAAACATCTAATTTAGTGTTTATTAAATCACCTTTAAGTGTGGGAGGAACGTATATGACAACGTTAGGCATCCTCGGTGTGACTCATGATCCTGTACTTCGAGAGAAATACAATTTATCTTTAGACTTCATTCAAGAGTTAATTGTGGAATTTAATCCGGATGTGATTTGTGGGGAGGTACTTCCTGCGAGTTGGGAGCAATATCTACAAGATCCTACGCATCAAGGGTATTGGGGAGAGCCTGCCAGTGAATATTGGGATTTAATCTTTCCGCTCTGTAAAGAGAAATCATTCGATTTTGTCCCTATTGATTGGGTCGAGCTTGATGTCTGGATGGATTTCGACCCGTTCCAATCTTTTGACGAATTTCAAAGACAAGCATTGAATGATGAGTTGGAACAATGGTTCCAAAGACAACTGTCAACATGGGATACAAGTTCGATTCCGTTAAATGGTGCAGCTTATGACACGATTACGAAGCAGAAATACGAATGGTTAGAACAGATCAATCCGCAAGCGCATCTCTTCCGGTGGGTGTGTCGACACCTCATCATGATTCAGCGAATCAAGAACGCGACGAAGCTGCACGCTGGGAAACGAATTTTGTGCATTGTAGGTGCAGATCATAATCATGCGTTATATGAAGGACTTATCGCCGAACAGGACATCGAGCTCGTTTATCCATTAAGGAAATAAATAACATACAAATACAATAAAGAGGGGCACCAAACCCCTCTACCTAACTTATTAAGCCGTCGATGTCATCGGATGTTTAACATGTACCGGATAATGATGGTCACCATTCGTCCTTACGAATAGTCCTCCCGGATAGCTAGCCTTATTCAGTACGAGATCAGGATCATCAGGCGTGTAATGAAATGTTATTTTTTTCGTATCACGCCCTGCGATCTTCGTAAGTATATTTTGCGTATGAATCTCCTGCGTGTGGACCATATCGAAAACATCCATATGATGATTCTCTTTCTTATACACTACAATGACATTCTCTTCTTCCAGGTAGTACATATCCTCTCGGAAAACGTTCAAGCCATAAAACATGAAAATCCCTCGCGTGTGGTCCGTTCCTAAGCGCTTCGAAACCGGTAATCTCTCCGATTCGAATTGATAGATCAGATGCAGATCCTCCGCTCGACTCACATTCAGTTTTCGAATCCGGGTAGGCTCAATCTCCCTCGGGGTAAAGTCCATCGTAAACAGATGTTCTTCTATGGCTTTAAACCCAAACTTCGGGTAGAAATCCAGAACCGAATCATTCGCAAAAAGATACATGACATCATATTGGTTCTCATAATCTTCTAGCACTTTGTTCATTAAGCTTGTGGACAACCCTTGCCCTCGGTAGTCCGGATGTGTCATAACGGTTCCGATTTGTATCGCGCTTTTCTTGTCACCATCTATCACTAAATCAAGTAGGTTCACCGAGACATTTGCAACCACTTGGTCCCCTTGCGCAAATGAATACGGAATGAATCGTTCATTCCAAAAGCCCTTCTGGTACCATTCTTCAAAGCTTATCTCAAACGTACGATGAGCAAGCTCCGAGAAACTCTTCCTAAGCACATCATCATGTTTATAATCCTTCACAAACCGAGGTTCTTGCACGAATATCCCTCCCTCCACTTTCGTCAACATCATGGTATCACACTCATGTGATATACATAGGCAGAGTTTATTTATATTTGTTTTGGACACTTGGAAGGTCGTATCAGGTAGAATATCGAAATCAATAAGTAAAGGGAGGCGAGAGGATTGGACCTACCAACCGATTACCCGGAGAATCACGGACTTTCTTCACAAGCTCTAACCCATCTTTATGCTGCAATCGAAAAACAAAGTTTAGCCGTAAATACATTTATTTTGATACAAGACGGCAGCGTTACCTCGAAATTCGCGCGCTCCCCTTATCGGCTAGATTGTCCGCAGCTGTTATTTTCGCTGAGTAAGAGCATCACTTCCCTTGCTGTGGGGATCGCCTGGGATCACAGTCTATTAAGTTTGGAAGATAAGGTCATATCTTTCTTTCCAGAGCGGCTTCCTGATCCTATTTCACCGAATTTATCGAAGATGACGATACACCATCTACTATCCATGAACGCAGGACACCATGAGGATATTTATGCTGCTGTTGCGCAAGAAGAGGACTGGGTGAGCGCTTTTTTATCCTTAGAGGTCGAACATGAACCTGGAACGCATTACCGTTACAGCACGCATTCTACCTATTTGTTGGCCGCCATTTTAGAGACAGTCACGGGGCAAAATGTAATAGATTTTCTTATGCCGACACTGTTTGATCCATTAGGAATACCACGGCCTACATGGGAAACCTGTCCGAGAGGGGTGACCGCCGGCGGAATGGGGTTAAGTCTATCGACGGAGAGCATCGCGAAGATTGGCCTCATGCTCTTAGATCAAGGCGTTTACGCAGGGAAGAGAATACTCTCCGAGCAGTACATTCGGCTTGCGACGTCCGAACAAAGCGATAACCGCTTAGGCGCGACGCGTATCGATTCCGCACAAGGCTACGGCTACCAGATCCATCTGTGTCGACGTGGGTGTTATCGGGGGGATGGTGGCTTTGGACAGCTTTGTTTTGTTGCGCCTGAACAGAAGCTTGTGATTGCAGCAACATCAAGCTTCCAGAGTATGAATCAATTGCAGACACTACTCGATTTAATTTATAAGCATATATTCGATCGATTAGACAAGAGCGATTCGCTTACTCCTGAGAACCGAATTGCATTACAATACCAGCTTTCTAAAATGAATAATTCAGCGCGTCCTTCGCAGTCCGTCCCTTCGAAGATGCCTGATATCCATCAGCATAGGTATGCTCTGCAGCCTAACCCCTCCGGCCTTCGAACCGTGGCATTCACGCAGCAGGATACAACGCTAACGGTGCATTTTATCTACGGGGATTCGAGAGATCAATTACTGCCTTTCGACTTCACTAGCCCCCTTCACGCAACAAGCGTCTTCAACAAAGACTTATCGATATGTTCACAGGAGGTTGTCACCTATGCATCATGGCAGAGTCACGACACCTTACAGCTCACACTGTTCTATATTGAAACGCCCTACGTGGTCACCTATACCATCGTATTCCAAGGCGGGGCCATCGATTTCCAGTTCGACATCAATGTATCCCTGAATATATCTGAATATTGTGTTACAGGGGTTTTATTACACGACCAAACTTAAAAAAGGAGCGATCCAATGCTGATCCACGGAACGAACATCGATATAAAGCTTGTTGGGGTGTCTGATGCGCAGGCCCTTCTTGCTCTTCAAGTGAAGAATAAAGATTTTTTCCAAGTATTCTCAGGTAAACGAGACGAGCATTTCTATACGTATCAAGGACAAGTCGATCGCATTCTTAACACGCTGGAGTCTCAAAAGAACGGTACAAGATATCTTTTTCTAATCCAATCACGCAATACAGGAGAATTGATCGGTGAAGTGATGTTATATAAGGTCGTTCGTGAAAATCTAGAAAGCTGTGGAATTGGCTACACATTGGATCAAGATCAGAATGGAAAAGGATACATGACGGAAGCGGTCAAGCTGGTGGTGAACTACGCTTTTACGGAACTGAAGCTTCATCGGATCGAAGCCGGGGTTATGCCGCATAATACCGGATCCATCAAAGTGATGCAAAAAGCTGGTTTCACCCAAGAAGGATTAGCCAGAAAAAATGTAAACATCAATGGACGATGGGAAGATCATCTGACATTTGCCATACTCGAAGAAGATGTTATCGGGCAAATCTGAATTAATGAACATGAAGCGCCTTGCAGTTTCAGAGACATTCCTAGCCGCAAGGCGCCTTTCAATATTTCCAAAGCTTCACCGTACTAAATGTCCTTCTCCCCGAAATAATCCAGGTATTTGCTAGGTGTGCCGTGGGCGTATTTCTTGAAGATACTGATAAAATATTTATAGTCGCTGAAGCCGATATCCTGTGCGATCGTATAGACTTTGCCGTCCCCCGCTTTTAATAAATCGATCGACTTTTGGATGCGGTAGCGATTAAGGAATTCATTGAACGTATAACTGGTCTCGGCCTTGAATTTTTGATTCAAGTAATAAGCGCTTAAGCCAAGCTCTTCAACCAGGTCATGAATGCTGATTTTTTGGGCGTAATTCTCTTGCACATAGGCGATCATCTTGGATACATACTTCGAAGTCTTCGTCTCTTTCTCCAGAAACCGACTGTTAATGATCTCCTCTTTCTCTTGCGGATGATTAGAAATAATCTCGTATTTGCGGAGAAGGTCCACTTTGGCCTTCGCCGACTCCAAGGCTGCGATGAGCTGGTCGTCCTCTAGCGGCTTCACGAGAAACTCGGTCACACCTAACTGAATGGCCTGCTTCGCCAAATGAAATTCATTATAACCCGAGATAATGATGCTGCTGAAGGTATGCTTCTCAAGACCCTCACGAATCATGGAGATGCCGTCCATAATGGGCATGTTAATGTCCGTAATCACGATATCAGGCTTGTATTCGCAGATTTTCTGCAGCCCATCTTGTCCGTTCAGCCCCTCCTCGATCACAATACAATCATATTTCAACCAATCGATACTAAATCGAATGCCCCGTCTTATCATATCTTCATCTTCAACAAGCAGCACTTTAAACATCTGATCCACTCCTTTCGAAAGGAATTGTAACGGTCACACAGGTACCTTTTCCTTGGATGCTATTCATGCGAATCCCAGACGCTTCGCCATACAGAAGCACTAGACGACGATGAACGTTGTACAGTCCGATATGCTGCGTCATGTTGTTCTGGCTTTGCAATAGCTGATTGACTTCCTGCAATGTCTTCTCATCCATCCCTTGACCATGATCTTGAACCTCAAGAATCAGCTGTTCGTCCGACGTATAAACACGAATCTCAATCAGGACATTGCTCTGATTCTGATACCCATACTTGATAGCGTTTTCGATAAAGGGCTGCAGTAAAAGCTTAGGAATGCATATATCTTGCGTCTCCTCCGTGACGGAAATGCGATACTCGAGTCGCTCATTGAATCGAATTTGCTGGAGCTTCAAGTAATCGCGCACATAATTCATATCATCCTTCAGCTTGACGCTGCGATCATGTCCGATACTATAACGCAACAAGCGAGATAATAGGATTACAATCTCTTGTGCTTGATTTGCATCGATCTTGATCGCATACCGTAAGGTTTCGAGTACGTTAAAAATGAAATGCGGGTGGAATTGCGCCTGCAATTGTTTGACTTCGATCATGGTACTCAGTTCCGACAGCTCTTTATTTCTCTCCAACAAGTCCTGCAGCCGATCCAGCATCGCATTATACTCATGACCCAGCGTTTCGAATTCATCCCCCGTCTGAATATCGACATAACCATCTAACTTCCCATCTCTTAATACGTCCAGCGCAGCAACGAATTTGTCAATCGACTCCGAATTTCGGGATGACATTTTATTCGATAAGAATTGCAGCATAATCCACAGCAACACACAAGTCGCTACGATAAAGATAGCCACGGTATAGTACGTGTATTGCTCTGAATTATAGGAATTCAGCGTAAATACTTGCAGCGGTGTGCCTTGGATGGGTTTGGAATACATATAGTAGCTTCCGTTGTTAATCTGGGCATGTCCCTGATTATCCAGCATAGGTTGGAACTTGTTTAGAACCCCTTTGGTAATGTTACTGGTGGTCGCAATGATCGTCTTATACTCATCGGTAATCAACGCGATTTCATTATTTTGCGTAAAGAGCAGCTTCTGAAAATCGGCTTCATATAATTGATAGACAATGTAGCCAATCGTCTGACCATCTTTCACGATCGCTCGGCCAAACGAATAGCTTGTAGTCCGATCATGCGAGTACCGGAAACTGTTCATTTCAGCTATCGTCTCATTCGGATGCATCTCTACCCGGTGAATGAAGTTTCGGAAAGAAAAGTCGGAATCCAATAGATCCGTTGGTGCAGAGGTAGCGAGGAAAATCCCGTCTTTGTTCAAGATATGAAATATGCCCTTCACCTTCTGTTGGCTGTTGAAATCATAGAATTCAGAGTATACCTTCTCGCTCCCCAAATGTGTACTCACATAGTTCACAACGGCAGGAGAATCCGCCATCCGCTGAATCTCATCATGGTATTGTTGATAGACTTCAGTGATGGAATGACTGATGGATTGTGCAGCTTGATTCGTTTTCTGCATGATGTTGATTCTGCCGTTGACAATCGTAAATATAACGAACAAAACCATTAATATCGCAAACGGAATCATCGTATATAAACGAAACAAGCGACGGGTCGATTCTTTAAAATTGCGATGTTTTCTACGTTTCATGCTGTCCTCCGACTATGAAATCCGTCTATGTACCTTACGCCTCTCCTATTCAGTGTAAGGAAAAAGAAAGACATTCGTCCATGGTAATAAACTCTAAATGTCAAAACAAGCCGACCCTCTTACCGCAGGTGCCGACTTGCATGATATGAACGAGCTTTATAGCGATACTTCCTTCTGCCCAGACAGCTTGAGGAAGACCAGCAGTGAGATGACGGTAATCAATGTTAATATGGTAGACAACGCTGCAGCGACGCCATAGTTGCCTCGAATAACTTCGGTATAAATCGCAACCGTAACCGTCTTCGTTTTCCCCGTATATAAGATGATCGAGGTACTTAATTCCGTAATAATAGTAACCCAGCTAAGAATAGCGCCCGAGACGACACCCGCCACCATCATCGGAAGTGTAATCTTGAAGAATGTTCGCATCTGGGAAGCTCCCAAACTGATCGCCGCTTCTTCAATGCCCCCGTTGATCTGATGCAATATCGCTGCACTCGATCGAATCGTATAAGGTAGACGACGAATCACGAAGGAAATAATCATAATGAGTGCGGTTCCGCTTAATGCGAGCGGCTTATCGTTGAAGGTAATGAGCAGCGCAATACCTAAGATAGAGCCCGGAACGATATAAGGGAACATCGTGAATATATCAAGCGTGTTCGTTAATGCGTTTCTACGGCGAACCGTTACATACGCGATGAGAATCGCAAGCAGTATAATAACGACGAGGGATACAACCGCAAGGAAGAACGTATTGGCAATCACGCCGCCGATATTGCTGAATGCATCGATGTAACTCTGCAACGAGTACCCATCGACAAAGATTCGACCGTTTGTTTTGAGAAAAGATGTATAAATAACGTACAGCTGCGGCAAGAGCGCGATTATCGTATAGGCATAGATCACAACGTGAGCCACAATATTACCGATACCCGACTTCTTCTTCGCTTCAATCGGATGCAATGCGCTCATTGTAAAAGATTTACGATTGGATACATATTTCTGCAGCAAGAAGATCACGGTAGCGAAGAGTACGACAATGACGCTGATCGCAGCAGCAAACCCATCATCGCCGCCGACCTCACTAATAAATTCATTGAAGATAAGAACGGGAACGGTTTTAAACCCTTCACCGATCAGCATCGGTGTACCAAAGTCAGCAAGTGCGCGCATGAATACGAGCAATCCGCCCGCGAGCAAGGTTGGTGTAATCAATGGAAGCAGAACCTTGCGCATTTTGTTGAAGCCTTTGTAACCCATACTTTCCGTTGCTTCCATAAGCGATTGGTCCACATTCTTCAGCGCACCGGATACATACATGAAGATAAGCGGAACCATCTGTAACGTTAAGACGACGAGAATCCCTGTAAACCCATATATATCAGGCATAGTGAACCCAAAAACATTTTTGATGAATTGAGTAATTACGCCGTTTCGTCCTAATAGCAGGATCCAGGAGTAAGCGCCTATGAATGGTGCTGACATCGACGAGATCAGAATCATAATGCGGATCGTAGAATTCCCTTTAATTTTGACCGTGGCCATCAAGTAGGCCAGCGGTGTTGCAATCAGCGCAGAAAGTGCGGTTACACAGACCGTTACTTTAATACTGTTGAATAGTGCCGTTAAATAATAGGGCTTGCTGAAAAATTTCGTGAAATACGCAAGTGAAAAGTCGCCTGTCGTGCCGTTGTAAAAACTCTTAATCAACATGGTGAATAACGGAAGTGCTAGAAAGAGAATATAGAAGACAAATATCAGTAATGAAATGTTCGTCCAGATGTCAAACCGTTTGCGCGTATCATTCATAGCTGACCGCTCCCTGTGTAGTTCAATTCACCCGCAGCATCGTATACATTAATCTTGTCTGTTTTGACTTTCAGATAAATCACTTCACCGGGGGAAAGGATTTGACTCGTTTTCGATTCCTGCGTGATTTCGATCCGCTGACCCGATTCGAGATCTACGAAATAATGTGTGTTTTGTCCCAAGAATACGCTGTGTACAATGGTAACTCGGATCCCGCTCTGGTCCTCCGTCATGATGAACTCCTCCGGGCGAACCGAAATTTGTACTTTCAGCGAAGCTTGTGGTTTAGGAACGCGAATGTTAGACATTGGCTCGGCATAATCAGAACCGATCTGTAAGGAATAACGGCCTTCCTCTTGCGCCAGGGTGCCTTCAATAATGTTCGTTCGGCCGATAAAGGTAGCAACGAATACATTGGCAGGACGTTGATAAATCTCTTGCGGTGTGCCCAGGTGCTGAATGATCCCCGATTTCATGACTGCGATTCGATCCGATACAGCCATCGCTTCTTCTTGATCATGCGTGACGTATACGGTTGTGATCCCAACTTCCCTCTGAATATCCTTGATCGCATTCCGCATGTCGATCCGTAATTTCGCATCGAGGTTGGATAGAGGCTCATCCATGAGCAGCACATCGGGACGAATGACGATCGCTCTAGCAAGCGCGACACGCTGCTGCTGTCCCCCAGATAGATTCTTCGGCATCCGATCTTTGTATTGTTCGATTTGTACAACCTTCAGAATATCATCGACCTTAGCGGCGATTTGTTCTTTGGGGATCTTCCGGTTTTCAAGACCAAACGCAATGTTGCCTTTGACCGTCAAATGAGGGAAAATCGCATAATTCTGAAATACCATCCCGATGTTCCGTTTGCCCGGTTCGACCTGATTGATGACCCGTTCATTGAAGCTGATTGTCCCGCCTTCAATGCTGTTAAAGCCAGCAATCATCCGTAATAGTGTGGTTTTCCCGCATCCGGAAGGACCGAGAAGGGTGAAGAACTCACCCTTCTTAATCTCCAGAGACAACGCAGGAATGACCGTCGCATCTGCATACTTTTTGACTAAGTCTTTGATGTTAATCGTTACTGTCATGGTTGTCACCTAATTCTTTCGTTTATTTTGTGCTTGTGAATACATCCGTGTAGTGCTCGATGATTTTGGATTTATTTTTACTAACATAATCCGTGTCTTCGTTGATCATGTTGATCTTGTCGTACGGTGTCATATAGTCGCCAAGCTTCGTATCTTTACGTAGTGGACGATTCGTTAATTGTGTGCCAAATGCATCCTGCGCTTCTTGAGATAGAATGAAGTCGATAAATTTCTTGGCATTGTCCATGTGCGGTGCGCCTTTGATAATACCGGATGCTGCATCCAAGAATACGGCGCCTTCTTTCGGGTACACCACTTCTACAGGGGCACCATTTCTAACATACGTGTTTGCTGGATCTTCATAGGTCAAGCCAACTACGTACTCGCCGTCAGCCACGCTTTTGTGAACAGCTCCTGAACCGCTCGCGATTTTACCATCCAAGTTTTTGATTAATTCGCTGACATAGCTCCAACCTTTCTCGTTCTCATAGTCGCCGCCCATCGCTTTCAGCATATTCGTAAGCTGTGCAAATGCGGAGCTTGAGCTTGCCGGATCGGCCGATGCAATTTTCCCTTTAAGCTCCGGGTTCAACAAGTCAGCGTAGCTATCAATCTTGATGTTGCCGATCAGGTTCTTATTCACTAAGAGAACGCTTCCATCTGAAACAAAAGGAGTAGCAAAGCCTGATTTATTGCGATGGCCTTCAAGTAGGAATTCATCGTTCGGCGATACATACGGCTCGTATAAGTTAGCGTTCTCAAGATAGCCCGCCATCGAACCGCCAAACATCACGTCTGCGTAAGGATTTTGTTTCTCTGATTGTAAGCGTTTAACAATTTCGCCCGTTCCAGCTGTTACGAGCTCAACGGTAATTCCCGTTTGCTTTTCGAACATTGGGATAATGGTCTTAATGATCTCTTCACTATTCGGACTGTAAACAACAAGTTTATTGGACGAAGCAGACTCTTTCTCACCACCGCCGCAACCTGTAAGTGCCGTCATAACGAACATACATGCGATCAACAGCATGGAAACCTTCTTCATTGCTATTTCCCCCTTGAACCGATATGTTTTTGTTTTTTTATTTACAGGTTTATTGTATCAGGCATGATACCGCTTACAGAATCCTATAATCCGCAAACATCGTCTAAAATACGCAACAAATTTTGGACAAAAGAAAAAGAACCACCCCAAAAAAAGGAAATCAGGTGATCCTGCCGAATAGGTTAAATCCCCATATGATTCGAAAGAAGGTGTAACAATTAATGATCGATTACGGTGCAGATCTCTTTAAAGGTACGGCGTGGTACTACGCTAGATACCGCCCGCTGTATCCCGCATCGCTGGTTCGATATATCGTAGCCAAGTTTTCACTTGATGGCGAAGGTCGGCTGCTTGACCTTGGATGTGGAACGGGCCAGCTCGCGCTCCGGTTTCAGGATTGGTTCGAAGATATCGTAGGAATCGATCCCGAACCAGAAATGTTGGATGAAGCGAGACGCTTATCCATAGACAATCGAGTGGATAACGTACGGTGGCTGCAAGGCAAAGCGGAAGAGCAGGCGCATGACTTGGGGCCATTTCGACTCATCACGATTGCCAAAGCTTTTCACTGGATGGACCGGGAAACGGTTCTCGAAATGTTATATCACCATACGGACGTGAATGGCGGGATTGTGATTATCGGCAACGATTCAGAGAATCACGAACCACTGCCTTGGCAGCTCAAGGTCAATGAAGTCGTAGCGCGGTGGCTAGGAAGCGAGAGAAGAGCGGGCAATCGTACCTACCAACCACCGACAGAAAGGTATGAGGATACGTTAGCCAAATCACGTTATCGGAACATCGAGAATCACGTACTGCCGACGTATTCGCACACGTGGACCGTTGATTCGATTGTTGGCAATCTGTACTCCACATCCTATGGTGCTAGGCATTTCTTCGGCGAAGATCTGGAGCGATTCGAGGACGAGCTCCGAACTGCACTGTTAGCGATTAACCCTGCTGATCAGTTTGTTGAGGAGCAGACGGTTTCTGTGATTACGGGTGTGCGACGCGGCTAACGAACTCTACAATGCTTATTTAGGCAAAAATACGTGTTCTGAAGCTGTAACGAATCTCAGCAGCGCTATTTCCATCAAAAGCGTGTATTTCACTTGAAATAACTATAGGGAGGTACATACGCATGAAAAATATCTATGTCGTCCGGCATTGCAAGGCAGCGGGACAAGCCGCTGATGCTCCATTAACCGAGATTGGTAACGAGCAAGCTCAGACTCTCGCCGAATTCCTCGCAGACAAAAATATCGATTATATCGTATCCAGTCCCTATGTGCGGACTTACCATACCATCGCACCATTCGCAGATCAACAAGGGATCGACATTCGTATGGATGACCGTTTAACAGAGCGGATTTTATCAGGACAGGACTGTCCCGATTGGATGGATATGCTCCGTGCAACCTATGATGACCAGGATCTATGTTATGAGGGTGGTGAATCCAGCCGCGTGGCGATGCATCGCGCTGTTCAAGTCGTTATGGATGTTCTGGGTCAACCGTGCAAGAATGCTGTTATCGTGTCCCACGGTAACTTGATTTCGCTGCTGCTTAAGCATTTTGATGATAGGTACGGGTTCTTCGAGTGGCAAGCTTTATCCAATCCTGACGTATATCAGCTTACTTTCGTCGATGGCTTGCCTAGCATTCAGCGAATCTGGACAGTATGATTGCATAACAAAGGGGCCGATAGCCCCAGATCATGCGGGTGGAATTGAAGCATTCATTCCCTTAGCAGCGTCCTGTTGTTCTTCGCATATTCTCTCGGCGATTTGCCGACCGCAGCTTTGAAATCTTTGCTGAAATGAGCTTGATCCGTATAGCCAAGGTCCATCGCCAAGTGAGCCAGGTCCAAGCCCTGCTCGATCAACTCTCCCGCTTCATGCATTCGGTATCGTTGAATCATCCACTTGGGACTCACACCAATGTATTGACGAAATAACCGTTGTAGCGTTCGCTTCGTCATGCCGAACCGCTCCACGACATGTTCGACTTGCGTAATTTCACGATCTTTCACAATGCCATTGATTACATCGTTCAATATAACAATGGTCTCATCGCGGTCAGGCATCCATTGCACCAATAATCGCTCCACCATCTCAATTCTCTTCCCATGATCCTCTAGCGAAAATAGTTCTTCTTCGAATGTACGACAATCGATGGGGAAGTAATCGGAAAGAGGTGCGGTGTGATCGTTCAAGGTTGCTGCGGGTGTTTTAAAGAAACTATAAAATGCACCTGGTCTGAACAATACACCCACAATCTGTCCCTCTTCTTGGAGCAGATTAACGGACTTTCTGCGATCAATACCGCTTATGCGAGAGTTGCCCTGTTCGAAAACAATATTCACCCCCGGATGCTGCAAGACTTCTTGCGTGTATGGCTCCTGTCCGCGCAAATCCCACGCAATAAGCCAATAATGTTGTATCCAGAACCCTAACTCTCCGGAAGAAGGATAACGAGAAATCGAAAACTTGGTTTTCCCTGTATTAAAATGTAGAATCCCCTGATTCGGATTACGTTCCATAGGTATCCCCTTCACCTCTCAGCACCGAATTTTACAATTGCAAGAAGCATAGCGCGTTTTTACAAGAATGCCAGCTGACATCGTGTTAAGATCGCTGTATTCGAGAGAAATTCAACTCGTATAGAGGAGGTATTTCACATGAAGCTGGAATATACGTTCTACATCAACACAAACCCTGAACAGGTATGGGAGGTTCTGTGCGATCCTGAGAAATCATTCCACGCCTTCATGGGCGGGGTCATCCGGTCAAGCTATCAGATCGGTGATGATATCACGTTCGTAGGACCCGGCGCTGATGGCGAGCAAACTATCCATATTTACGGAAAAATACTGGCATATGAACCGTATCGGATCCTAAGCTATACAGACCACCCTGGGCCCTCCCACTATTCGCAGCACGCAGAGATGGAAAGCCGCGTAACTTTAACACTTGAACAAGTCGGTTCATGTACTCAATTGCATCTCATCAACGATGCTTGGACCGAGGACAACCCACTCTTCGGCAAAACAGAGCGGTTTTGGTGGATGATTCTAAGCAATATCAAGACGATCGCGGAAACCGGAAAATCACTTGATTTTGGGTTCTAATTGTTCATTATTTGTTATACTTCACCCGAATCTCATCCAACTTCGAACGAAGCTCATCTTCCAAGTCATATTCGAAATAGTTCGCTAATTTACAGAGATAAGCCAGGCAATCAGCCAGTTCTTTGCCTAAGTTCTCACGAACTTCTTGCTTCGCCTGTAAAAAAGCCGCATTCTGAGCCATCCCCTTCTCGGTCAGGTCTTTCGTTCGATAGAGAATCGTTCGGAATTCTTCAGCAACTTCGGCGACCTCCGTCGTTAACAGCATGTGAATGTATAATAAGAACTCCTTGCTGGATTGAAAATCTTGTGGATCAACCTTGTCCCAGCCCATTTCCTCTTGGAAGGTTTGGTAGTATGCTTGTACGTCCTTCAAGTCATGTCCATCCTCTCGTCACCAATTCTCTAACCCTTATTTTAAGTTGATTTCTATTGAATTGGAAGATATTATGGGGTATGCCTTTTTATCATCATACAAGGACTGCATGGTGGGGTTGATATATCCATCGACTACGCGGATACCTTTGTGTATCTGCTTTTTTTTATTGTTCGACGGAAATAAACCATCTCGATTGACCTACATGATCGCGTCCTCAACCTATGGAGGGAATACGTTATGACACAATTACACCGTCAAATCGCCATCGTTACAGGGGCCAGCAATGACCGCGGTATCGCTGCTGCAATCTGTCGCAGGCTAGCCGCGCAAGGAATCGATATTTTCTTTACATACTGGAAGTCGGAGCCGGAATGGCCCGATGTATTTCAACAGGAGATCACCCGTCTGGGCGTTCGATGTGCAAGCATAGAGATTGATTTATCGCGGATCGATGCTCACACTTCGTTGCTAGATAGCGTATCAGAACAGCTCGGTTTCCCTACGATTCTGATCAATTGCGCCGCCCATTCTATCGACTCGAACTACATGGATCTCGATGCCAAGACACTCGATGATCATTACTATACGAACGTCAGAGCAACGTCCTTGTTAAGTGTGGAGTTTGCTCGTCGTTACGAGCGATTGAACTTATCTTCAGGTCGAATTATCAATTTAACGTCGGGTCAAGCTCTAGGTCCGATGCCTGGGAATCTGGCTTATGTGGCATCCAAAGCAGCCATCTCTGCGTTCAGCCAATCTTTGTCCGCGGAGTTAGCGCCACTTGGGATCACGGTCAATGCGGTGAACCCTGGGCCAACCGATACGAATTGGATGACGGATGAGATCCGAGATCATCTCTTGCCGAAATGCCCCATGGGACGAATCGGTATTCCGGAAGATGCAGCGCGTGTGATCGCGTTTCTGGCGAGTGAGGATGCTGGTTGGATCACAGGACAAGTGATTCATTCGGAGGGTGGATTTTATCGGGGTTAACCCGTACGGCTAGCACATCCTAAAGCGCGGTATCACCGGACGGCTAACGAACCCCATGAAGCTTATTTCGTCCAAAAAAGGTGTTTTGACATTGTAATGAATCTCAGAATCGTTATTCCCATCAAAAGCGCCACATTCCACCTAAAATTTACGAAATAACATCGCTAGAGTTCGTTAGCTTGAAAAAGAAGCTATTTTCCGGGCAATAAGTAACGTACGATTCGTTAGCGGATAGAGACACCTCATCCACACGACAATCATCATCAAAAAGAGGGGCTTTCGCCCCTCTTTTTTCCATCACGTTCCGAAGCTCACACTTCTGCATGATCCTGCAACAGCGATGCATAAAAAGATCGTTTATCCTCCGCGATCCCCTTCACGCGCTCTAGTTGCTCCATCTGCTGATTCAACCATTCGATATGATGATCCAGTATTGCCATTCTTTTCTGCAACGTTCCTGGTAAATCTTCGATCCCCTCACCATCCTGCTTCAGCAGGCAACCGTCTTCGGTGAATGATGCAATATCTTCGAGCTTCATACCTGTCTGCTTCAACCCATGGATGAACCGAATATACGAGAGGTCTTGATCGCTATATCGCCGTATCCCATTTGGCTTGCCGTCATGCCGTGCAGGGCTGGGAAGAATGCCTATTTTCTCGTAATAACGCAAGGTGTATGCCGTAATGCCTGTCATTTGAGATATTTGTTGGATCGAATACATAGACCGCACACCCGCTTTCTGTATCAGTTAATCAGTACAATTTTACCGACAGATTGGGATTTCTCCAGCAATTCCTGTGCATATGCCGCATCATGCAGCGGAATGCGTTGAGAGATAACCGGGTTAATACGGCCTGCTGCTAACCACGTGAACACCACCCCGGCATCCTCACGGAACCAGTCCAATCGTTCTCTGCGCAGCGCAGTAATACTATAGACATGAATCGGTTGGCCTGCATCGGTTGTTCCCCGAGACGCAAGATTCGTCCAATCCTTGACCCAATCTTCTGGCTTGCCATCAGCCAAGACCGAAGTGTAGCCATAACCTACGAACCTCCCTTGCCGGCTTAAAGTCTGAAGCGACCGCTCGAAGTTCGCTCCGCCAATCGGATCGAATACAACATCCACGCCTCCGGGTGTCACCTGCTGCAGTACCTCGACGAAATCCTCTTGCATATAGTCTATCGGAATGGCTCCGAACTGCGCAACGACATCATGCTTCGACCTCGATGCCGTGCCGTACATCTCCAGCTTCGCTAACCTGCCCAGTTCCAGCAATGCAGTGCCGACCCCTCCACTTGCGCCGTGGATCAAGATTCGCTCTCCCACTTCGACCTCCGCAATCCGGTAGAGCATTTGATATGCTGTTACATAGTTCAGCATCGCTGCTACCGCGGCGCCGGCATCGACTTCTACCGGCACAGGGACAAGCTCCTCCACCTGTGCATACACGTAATCTGCATATCCACCGACACCGTCAAAGAAAGCTGCAACGCGATCTCCTTGGTGATATCCTTCTACCTGCGCACCCACCTCATCAACGATACCAACCACATCATAACCCGGGGTAAAAAAAGGCAGAGGCGATTTCGGGTATTTCCCCTCTCTTCGCATAATATCAGCAAGCGCAACCCCCGCACTCTGAACGCGAACCCTAACTTCCTGCGACCCTACTGTTCGCAAAGGCTCCTCTATCACCTTGAGCACTTCCGGTCCTCCGTAACGCGTTACAATGACACGATGATTCATCATCAGCATTCATCCTCCATCCATAAATATGTAATGTCTGGATTATAGAAGTTCGAGTTGACTCGAAGTCAAGCGACTTTCACGGACTTTTATGGTATCCTTATATGTTATGACGTAAATGATCCAAATCCGTTCCATATGAAGGAGACAATATGACTTTTAACGACTTACAATTAAACCCTGCTATATTACAAGCTTTAGCTAAAGAGAACTATACAACGCCAACACCGATACAAGAACAGGCAATCCCCTCCGTGTTAGCCGGCCGAGATCTGCTTGGCTGCGCACAGACAGGGACAGGGAAGACGGCTGCCTTCTCGCTGCCGATCATTGATCGATTACTGAACCAACCGCGTAAATCCGGTTCGATTCGCCCAATTCGTTCCCTCATCTTATCACCGACACGCGAGCTTGCGATCCAAATCGCAGATAATATCACCGCGTATTGTCAATTTACAGATTTGCGCTGTACGGCGATCGTTGGAGGTGTGTCCCAGCGCGTACAAGAGCGAGCGCTCAGCCGAGGAACGGACATCCTAATTGCAACACCGGGAAGACTCATTGATCTGCTCAACCAGAAGTGCATCCAGTTGCATGATGTGCACACCCTCGTGTTGGATGAAGCCGATCGTATGCTGGACATGGGCTTTATTCATGATGTGAAGCGGATTCTGAGCAAGCTGCCGCGTGAGAAGCAGACGTTATTCTTCTCCGCCACGATGCCGCCAGAGATTACGAAATTGGTCAAATCGATTCTCGTGAATCCCGTGAAAGTCGAAATTACACCTGTATCTTCGACCGTGGACCGCATTCAGCAATCCGTCTATAAGGTAGAAAAGGGCAATAAACGACATCTCTTGAAGCACTTGCTGGAGGATCCATCGATCGGCTCAGCATTGGTATTCACTCGGACCAAGCACGGCGCAGACCGCATGGTGCGTGAACTGAAGAAAGCGGATATTACAGCGCAAGCCATTCATGGTGATAAATCGCAGAATGCGCGTCAATCAGCGCTCTCTAATTTCAAGAGCGGCGCAACTCGTATCCTGGTCGCAACGGATATTGCCGCGAGGGGTATTGATATCGAGGAGCTCTCGCATGTCATTAATATCGATCTGCCGAACATCCCTGAGACTTATGTTCACCGCATTGGGCGTACAGGACGGGCGGGGATGAGCGGAATCGCCATTTCCTTCTGTGAAGAAGAAGAGTTCCCTTACCTGAAGGATATTGAGAAATTAATTAAGAAGCAGATCCCCGAGGTGAAAGAGCATCCTTATCCGATCGGAAGCTTCGTCCCTGCTCCGCAGACCGACAAGCCTTCGAGACCAGCAGGAATGAGGCCTTCCAAACCCAAAGCGCGTACACACGCACCACGAGGCAAGCATCATGCCGGACAACGAACGGTATAAAAGATTAAGAGTACCTCTCCGAACGAGAGGTACTCTTTTTTCATGTTGGCATGGCATCAAATTTCTAGTAAATTCAATGATCAGCAGCAGCTTGTGTGTTCTTGCGATAATCATTCGGCGTAATGCCGTTGTTTTTCTTAAAGATCCTATAGAAGTACGAACTGTTCGTAAACCCGGTTTTTTCAGCGATTTCAGAAACCGTATACTCGGAAAGGCGCAACAGCTCTTTCGCTTTGTTCATGCGCATTTCACCGATGACATCAGACAGCGAATTAACGGTTAGCTGCTTATACAGCCGGCTTAGATAAATCGGTGATATCGATAGCTGATCCGCGATGAAATTTAATGAAAGATTCGGATCGCTGTAATGCTGAGCGACGATCTCGTGCACTTTGTTGACAAAATCCTCATGTTTCGTGCTGCGTTTCTCCTCCAGCATTCTGCTGATATCTTCGAACAATTTGAAAAAAGGCAAATGGATCTCTTCCATCGTTTCGGCTTGATTCAATGATGAGACGGACATATCGAAGTCAGGCGTAACGATAAAAGCATTATTCTTTTGCAAGGATCTTAAGATGTTGTTGATCGTAATCGTTAAATGAGAAATGACCAGTTGTAGTACCGCAAAGGGATATTGTTCTGTTTCACTTACGATTACGCAGAAAATGCTCTGGGATTCGTCCATACTGCCCTTCATGATACTTTCTGAGAGCTGTTTCTCTTTATGTGCGGGGAAAACATATTCCTTGGATTTCAAATTCATGATGTCTTGCGAAAAGATGATGCTCCCATGTCCCTTAAACAGCCGATGCATGGAAGCTTCCATGATTTGTATGTACGCTCCGGTCCATTGTTCGACCGACTCATTCATCGGACTTGCAGTGAAAGAGACGGAGAGCTTGATGTGATTGAGAATTGAAGTTTGCATTTCATGCATCATGTCCAGCATCGCTTCCTGATTATGTTCCTGCAGCGGATCGCGAATATTCAGGATCAGCAAAATATGATTCTCTCCCATGTCAATGGTCTCAACGTTAAAGGTAGAGGACGCAATTTCTGCGCTAATATTCATGATGGCATACTTCATTAGCTTCAAATCTCCATGATAATGCTCCAACCAATAGGCGTATTGATCGATCTTGAGCAGAACGAGGCATGATGGATGATCTACGATTAATTTCGATTCAAAATATTGCAGCTTTTCCTGTATAACTCCTGAAAGATTCGTTTCCCGCCCCAATATCGTATTCCTCAGAAAATCTTGCTTCAAAATATACTGATGATCTCGTTTTTCGGCCTCCAGCGTCTTGAACTTGCGAAGGACTTTATCGAACGGAAGGTAAACTCTGTGGGAATAAATATAAGAAACACATAATCCTAAGAGCAGTATACCTCCAATAATATAAAGCGTCCGAAAACGCATTTTGCTAATGTCATGTGTAATGTTGCCATAAGGGGTTATGCGAACATATCTCCAGCCTAACGTATCCGGAGACGTGTAAGAGATTAATGAACGAACTCCATTCACCGTATCTACAAAATAAGAAGAGGAATCCGTGTCCGTAAGTATCTTCTGAATATAGCTTAGATCGGATAAATCGGTAAGTATGGGCTTGATCCAGTTTTTAGAATATAGAATTCCGTCCTGATTCATGATAAATGTCTGTTCCCCCGCAGGATTCCCATCCGTTGGCTCCACACGCTGAGTTAGCCAGGAGTCCGCAATGTTGACAACTACCGCTGTATTTAAGAAGTCATTATCGTTGATGACACTGTAGCACAAGTAGGTGTAGCTGGACACTTTGGTCTTCTCGATCGAACCGATGTTGTACGTTCTCGGAATGGGCTGAAAAGGCTTATATTTTTTGAAATTATTAAAAATATTCAAGATTCCTTCGTCGTCCAGCCCGGCTTTCGGTTGGATTCCGTTTCGCATGCTATGTGAGCTGATGTAGAACTGTTTGGATTTTGCGTTATACACATAGATGGATTCAATAAATGGCAATGATGCCCGATAATTATCCAATTGCTGCTGTGCGAAGATCGCATCGTAAATGTTCGGATTCTCATAATACAGTAATTTCGATACGGCTGAATCGTTGTAAATTTGTGATGATAGGGAAGTCGCGGTTTCGGTCATCTTGGATACTTCGTTCTTGATCTGGACAAGACTGTTGGAATTGGCATGGTAGACTTGCTTGAGCGCAATATCCTCGAAGTTCATGTACAAGATTGTAGATGTCGCGAGCAGAGTAAGGATCACACAACCAATAAAGCTCATCAGGATTCGTATATATACTTTCTTGTGCTCCCTGGACTCTGGAACTGTCATCATTTATGAAACCCCTTTCAATATGTACTGAAAGTATACAATATCAATTTATGCCTTTCAATTATTGAATTCGTAAAGGGTGCAAATGTAGAAAAGATTCATGAATGTACAAAAAGTTCACTCCCGAAAAGTGCAGTTTTGTCAGCGATATGCGGCAGGATACAGTATATTTGTCGGAACACTCTGATCTACACTGTGAACATAGCAAGCAACACACTTCATATGGGGGAGGCCGTAGAACATGTTAAAGAAGAGAGGCTTTTTTTACGAATTGAACAAAAATAAAGTCATGTTTTTAATGCTATTGCCGACAGTTATTTTTTTCTTGATCAATTCCTATTTTCCGATGGTCGGTATTTATTATGCATTCACAAGCTATGATTTTGCAGGCGGTTTGTTCGGAAGTCCGTTTGTCGGACTCGATAATTTCAAATTTCTATATCAATCAGGGGCATTATGGAAGCTAACGATCAATACGATCGGATACAATGTTGTGTTCATTATATTAGGTAATGTATTGGCTATTGCAATCGCAATTCTAATTAGTGAGATTCGCGGCAAGTTATTCAAGAAATTTTCCCAATCGATTATGTTTTTGCCCTACTTTATGTCTTTTGTGCTTCTTAGCGTTCTCGCATATAACATGTTTAATTTCGAATCGGGATTTTTCAATCAGGTTTTAAAATCGCTAGGGATTGCACCGGTGGATATTTATAATACGCCTTGGGTTTGGCCGATTCTTATCACGGTATTTTATATATGGAAGAATCTCGGCTACAGTATGATCATTTATTTGGCCGCAATTATGGGGATCAGCGACGAATATTATGAGGCTGCCAAAATTGACGGAGCTAATATCATGCAGAGAATCTGGCACATTACGGTGCCGATGCTTAAGCCAACCTTTGTGATCCTCTTGTTATTTGCGCTTGGCAGCATTATGAAGGGACAATTCGATCTATTCTATCAACTCGTAGGGAATAACGGTCTACTGTTTGATGTCACGGACATTATCGATACGTATGTTTACCGCTCGTTGAAGGTGAATTTTGATATCGGTATGGCTACAGCAGCTGGCTTGTATCAATCGCTGTTCGGATTTGTACTTATTATGTCGGTGAATTATATCATCAAAAAAATAAACGAGGATTATGCCTTGTTCTAGACGGATATAAAGGAGGGACTACCTTGAAAGATAATAATGCCGGCATGTCGTTGTTATTTAAAACGTCAGCCTATTTGATCATCATGCTGTTTTCACTTGCTTGTCTCTTTCCCTTTCTACTTATGATTTCGGGTTCATTGACATCGAACGAATCGATTATCCGAGACGGATTTCATTTGATTCCAAAAGTGTTCTCACTGGAAGGGTACAAAATGATCTTCACATTCCCGGACCAACTACTGAAAGCTTATGGCGTAACGATATTTGTGACGGTTGTTGGAACGGTAACCGGACTATTTCTCATCACCATGACAGGATATGTCTTGCAACGGAAGGATTTTAAGTATCGCAATAAATTCTCCTTCTTCATTTATTTCACTACGTTGTTCGGTGGCGGACTTGTACCGTGGTATATCATGATCACCAAATATTTCAATTTGTCAGACACATACGCCGTTCTTATTTTGCCGGGATTGATGACGCCGTTTCTCATCATTTTGATGAAAAATTTCATAAAATCAGCTGTTCCCGAGGAATTATTCGAGTCGGCCAAAATCGATGGGGCAGGTGATTTCAAAATTTACTATAGCATTGTGCTTAAGTTATCCATGCCGGGCGTAGCGACGGTTGGGTTGTTCTTGGCGCTGACCTATTGGAACGACTGGTTCTTATCTTCACTGTTCATTAATGACACAAGCATGTACCAGCTGCAGTACTACTTATACAATACGGTCAATACGATGCTGTTTTTATCGCAGATGGCAACAGGCACAGGTGTTACCCTTGCTAAAGAAATTCCGACGGAATCTACCAAAATGGCAATGGCGCTTGTCGTTACAGGACCTATCGTGTTCCTGTACCCGTTCGTGCAACGGTATTTTGTAAAAGGGTTGACGATTGGCGCAGTTAAAGGTTAGTACCGAAGTAAACAAATCTATTGTTGTTTGCATTCGGCTGACATATATTATTCTATTATAGGGGGAATACGGATGGTAAAGCGTAGGATAATTTCGGTATGCATGATCATGACGCTCGCGGCAAGTATGCTTGCAGGGTGCGGTGGCAGTAAGGAGAAAGACGCCGGGAATACGACGACCGACAGTACACAGACGAAGGACAACGGAACTGCAGCCAACACTTCGGATTCAAAGGATAATAAGCCGGGTGGGATCGATACCTCCGAAAAGGTCGAGCTTCAATTCTACATGCTGGGAGACGCGCCGAAGGATTTGCCGATCATTCAGGAAGAGATCAACAAGCTGGCAACGGCCGATTTGAACGCAACGGTGAAGTTCAATTTTACGACATGGACAGACTGGGAACAGAAATATAAGCTTCTGTTGTCTTCGGGGCAGCCGATTGACCTGATCTTCACAGCAGACTGGACGCAATATCAATCCTATGCGAAGAAAGGCGCCTTCCTTCCATTAGACGATCTACTGCCAAAGGCTGCGCCAAAATTAAATGAGT
This sequence comes from Paenibacillus terrigena DSM 21567, assembly GCF_000374845.1. Lineage (GTDB taxonomy): Bacteria > Bacillota > Bacilli > Paenibacillales > Paenibacillaceae > Paenibacillus_K > Paenibacillus_K terrigena. Next base: position 645,455 of record NZ_KB895414.1, read on the forward strand.
TTGTACCGAAGGACATGTGGGAAGGAGTCAAAGTCGACAAGAAGATTTACACCGTTCCTGCAACATGGAAAGAGTATGTTAACGAAGGTATTGCTTATAGAGAAGATTTGCGCAAGAAATACAACTTGCCGAAACCTGAATCGATTGAAACATTAGAGCAATATTTGGACGGAATCCGTAAGAACGAGCCGAATATGCTTCCATTAGCCGATAATCAAGGGTATCAAACAGATGCAATCCTTCAATTAACAACCAAGATCATTAACAGCAGTGGTAACATTCCATATGGTCAGATTATGATGTATGATACTCCAAGAGATATAACTTCTTATTGGGGTTCTCCGAAGCATCTTGAAGATTTGAAAATGTACAAAAGATGGGCTGACAAAGGGTACTGGCCAAAGAACGTCCTGAATGTAAAAGATAGTGCGCATGATGTATTTGCAAGCGGTAAGGCAGCTGCTGTTCTGGGTGGCGAAAATCCGAACCGTTTCAACGATTCCGTCATCAAAATCAAATCGACTCACCCGGATTGGGAGCTAGGTTACTTCCCTTATCCAAATGCGAAAGGGTTTGCTTCGCCGGTACATCCAATTCATAATGGGTTTGCCATTCCGCGCAGCAGCAAGCATCCAGAGAGAGCGCTTGCTTTCTATGAAAAATTGGTTACGGATAAAAAATACAATTGGCTGACACAATACGGAATTGAAGGTAAAAACTTCGAAGTTGAGGACGGCAAGTATTATAAAATGATCGGTGACTCGCAGTCGAGCGGTTTCCCGAGAGAAGGTATGCAGAGCTGGGCATGGAGAAATCCGGAGTTCATGCTGTTTGATAAGAGCTTTGATTCTGTATTGGCCATGTTCAAAGAATTCGATAAAGTTGCGAGACCAGAAATTTTCCAAGGGTTCCCTGAGGATTGGACGCCATATCAAGCTGAGAAAGCAGCTGTTTTACAAGTGGAAAAGCAATATCTATACCCGCTTAACGTAGGTCTTGTTAGTGATGTTGAGGGCGGCTTGAAATTGTTCATGGAGAAGGCCAAGCAAGCAGGGCTGGACAAAATTCAGGCAGAATACAAGAAGCAATGGCTCAAATATATGGATGATATCGGGAAATAACTTTTAGACAAAAGCCACAACCAGACGGTTGTGGCTTTTGGTCTGTGATTCTCGCCGTGGCTTCTCATCCGAGGCTGTATTGCGCTTGCATCGCATCCATTTTACGCTGAAAATATAACGGCTTCCCCGAGCTACTTCACATAGACGTGCATCAGCGGGAGCTTGCGATCGGGGAATACAGTAGAAGCAACCTCTCCAATTCGCTTCGCTCCCATTATGGCATAGAACGCTTCGGCATAAGGATCGCTATCTAATGTAAATTCTGCAATATGCAGCGCCTTCACCTTGCTTAGCAGATCGGACCACATCTGCTTGCCGTAGCCCTTCCCGATATGCTCCGGGTCAATAAACAACGCATCCAGCTTCTTGTCCTGGACCGAGAAACTATAAAATGCTATAAGTTCGTTATCTCGCTCCATGACATGCACAAGATGCTGCTCCAAATAGGCTTCGGTTACTGTCAGATCATCTCTGCATTTCGCAAGGAAGTCCTCGGAATATCCCCAGTGCGCTTTGGATCGATAGGCTAGGTTACTTAGGTTGTGGCAATCTTCTGTCATGGCTTTGCGTATCATCATAACTTATCTCCTCTGTTATGTATAAAGATCCCCGTTATCGATTGCATAACGAGGATCTTGGGGTTGATTATTTGCGTGCTACGATCATAAATCGTTCGGAATTCGTTCGAATCCCTCGATCGTACTGATGCTCCTCTACGAACTGATGGAGGATCGTATAGTCCATCTCGTCCTGACCGAAGTTCGGAATGATCGGCGTATGCTTCAATAGGAATAGGAGATCTTGAACGGATTCATAGTAATCCGTCGCATTGTATTCATAGACTTGAATGTCCTTCAAGCCTGCGTCCCTTAACTCTTGGATATATCGACGCTGCAAGGTGCCATCCGAGATTCCCCAGGATTGCCCTCTTCCGAACGCTTGCTTCAAGTTCCATTTGTCTCGTTCACTGACCTGCTGCGTGAAGAAGATTCCGTCGTCGGCTAGTACTCTAGCAACCTCTTGCGCATGAAATTCAGAGTGTCTGCAAGAGACGATATTGAACAACCGATCTGGAAAAACGAGTCGCTCCGCATCCATTTGATGGAATCGTACATTGGATTTCCCCGCTTGTCTTAAGTTATTCTCTGCCGTCTTCATCATGCCAGAAGAACAATCTATGCCAATTGCTAGTAGTACGGCATCCGCAATGGCTAACAGCGCTTCTCCCCCACCCGTACCGATATCCAGGAGGAGATCCGACTTTCTGCAGACCCTCGTGACTTCTTGATAGAGATCCCACTGTATCCCTTCCGAGACCACTTTCATCCTGCTGAAATCCCAGCCGTTCATTGCACCAACCTGATCATAAAATTGTCGATATTCTTGTTCATTCATGTCTATTTCTGCCACCTTCCATAATGATTCATATACAAACGAAAAAGCCTGCCAATTGACCTTAGTGGATATTCTCCGTTATGCAAAAGGGCATACGACCCCCTTGATAGCTGGTACGCGTGTTACCCAGCCCGGAGACTATCTACCTCGAATCATCTGGAAAGCCATGTTCCGTTCACCTCAATTTGGAAGAATACTTTAAGTATACTAGGTGGGGTTCTTTACATTCAAGTAAGCGGGACGGTCGTTACACGCCCATGCGGCTTTTTACCGTGATCATCGTCACTTGCTTGAACGTATCAATGTCTCGCATTAATTGCGTGATCGTGTCGCTATATTTCTGTTGTAGCGAATCTGTCAAAGACACTAGATTGATCTGAGCCGTCAACAAAGCCGATTGTGCCGCAGCCTCGAGCAAGATCGCGCTGATTCCTAGATCAGAGAGCACATGCGGATTGCAGCAATCAGCGATTCCCTTCGCGTACCGCACCCCCGCAAGGCATGCTTCGATCAGACGGATCGGCACATCAATCGCCTGAATCGTCGCTTGTTCCAGTGCCTGTTTACGTGCTTCTTTCTCCGATTCGGAGTTCCGCGGCAGCTTGAGAGCGGCCACGTACTGCTCGAAGCAATCCATATCCTGCGCAAGCAGTTGTTCATAGATTGTCGTGAGCGTGTTCACCCGCTCTAATGTCTCATGAATCTGCTCCTGATAAGCTGCATATTTCTCGCCTTGCGAGAGGTTGCCTACCATCGAGGTCATCGAGGCGCCTAATGCCGCAACAAGCGCAGCGACACTGCCTCCACCCGGTGTAGGACTTGAGCTCCCCGCTTGTTCTATAAAAGTCCGAATGGATTGATCCCATAGGTTCGTACGCATGATTAACGCACCTCCTTCTGCAGACGGATGGCCTTCATGAGATTCTGATAGAGAATGGCCGTCGTTAACGTCCCAACGCCGCCAGGTACGGGGGATACGGCTTGTAAATGTGGGGCCACGTCAGGCGAAATATCTCCGACAATCTTCCCTTCATCCGTTTCATTAATGCCTGCATCAATAAAGACGAGCTTCGCATGCACCATATTCGGTTGAATCATATGTGCGCGCCCTACCGCTGCAATCGCAATATCCGCATGATGCAGATGCAACGCAATATCTGGCGTTCTCGAATGGCAGACCGTCACAGTCGCTTGTTCATGCTGAAGCAGATGGAATAACGGCAATCCTACCGTCTGCCCCCGGCCGATCAAGGTCACATTCTTCCCTTCCAATGGATAGCCGTAATGCTTCAGGAGCTGAATGCAAGCCTGCGGCGTAGCTGGATAGAGTCCCGCTTCCCCTGTAATGGTCGCTCGCTGATTGCTCGGGGTCACCCCATCAATATCTTTCCATGGTGCGATCGCATTCACAATGGTTGTCGCCGATAGATGCTTCGGCAAAGGAAGCTCTAGCATAATCCCGTGCACGTCGGCATCGGCATTCAGCTGTGCCACTTGCTGCATAATCTCTTCCTCATGCACCGCTTGCGGGTATTCATAGAGATCGAATGCAACCCCGAGCCGCTGTGCAATCTTCTGCTTTGACTGCGCATAATACGCGGATGCCGGATCCCCTTCCACCAGGATGACGGCTAGCCGGGGCTCGTGCCCTCTCCCCTTCCATTCTTCTACATGCTGCTTCACATTCTCATACACTTGGTCTGCTGCTTCCTTCGCCTTCATTATTGTCGTCATTTCGACAACCTCCTATTTGAATAAAATAAGAAACAAAAAAAAGTATTCACAGCAGACTCGTACCATACGAATCTTCTGCAAATACTTTTCCCCAGGCGAACGGATCGGTAGAGCGGGAGGCTTCCTCGTGGTTCATTCCACTCATTTTCGCCAGTCACATCCCGCTTTTTTTCTTATTTTAGCAGAGATGATCTTAAGATGCACCCCTTGATTCTCAGACGAGACGTACCCTCCGCTATTGACACCCAATTTTGGAATATGGTATATAGAAGTAAGAATTAGCACTCATTCATCCAGAGTGCTAATCACCCTTGCAGCCGTACTACATAATCATAGCAGCAACACATATCTGATTTTTTAACCTTGAAAGGAGATTTATTCATGACTAAGAAGCAATTTCAAGCCGAATCCAAACGATTACTGGAAATGATGATTAACTCCATCTATACGCAGAGAGAAATTTTCCTGCGTGAGTTAATCTCGAACGCGAGTGATGCCATTGACAAAATGTACTATATGGCCCTTAGCAATGACAATCTTGTTTTTGACAAAGAGAACTATTTCATTAAGGTCACTGCGAACAAAGAAGCTCGTACGCTGACGATTACTGATACGGGGATCGGGATGACGAAGGAAGACCTTGAGAACAATCTCGGCGTGATCGCGAAGAGCGGATCGCTAGCCTTTAAGAAAGAGAACGAAGCGAAAGACGGACACAACATCATCGGTCAATTCGGCGTCGGCTTCTATTCGGCTTTCATGGTTGCAGACGAAGTGAAGGTATACAGTAAGGCTTTCGGAAGTGACGAAGCTTATGTATGGGCATCAGCAGGTGCTGACGGCTACACGATTGAGCCATGCGAGAAGGCTACAGTGGGAACAGAAATTGTCCTTAACATCAAGCCGAATACGGAAGAAGATCAATACGATGAATATGTAGAGGAATATCGCCTCAAATCCATCATCAAGAAATATTCCGACTTCATCCGCTACCCAATTAAGATGGATGTGCAAGGCAAGCGTCCCGTTGAAGGTAGCGAAGAACTAGAGGATTACCAAGAAGAACAGACAATCAACAGCATGGTGCCGATCTGGCGCAAAAATAAAAACGAGTTAACAGCCGAGGATTACGATAATTTCTATGCGGAGAAACGCTACGGATTCGACAAGCCGCTGAAGCATTTGCATATCAGTGCTGACGGTGCTGTCGTATATAATGCGATCCTCTACATTCCAGAGAGTACACCTTTCGATTATTACACGAAAGAATATGAGAAAGGCCTTGAGCTATACTCCAACGGCGTATTGATCATGAATAAATGCGCAGACCTGCTGCCGGACTACTTCAGCTTCGTCAAAGGTTTGGTCGACTCCGAAGACCTCTCCCTCAATATTTCCAGGGAGATGCTGCAGCATGACCGCCAGCTGAGCTTGATCGCGAAGAACATCAAGAACAAAATTAAGAGTGCATTATCTAGCCTCTTGAAGGATGACCGCGAGAAGTATGAGCAGTTCTTCAAAGCTTTCGGCAGACAGCTGAAATACGGTGTATACAGCGACTACGGCATGAACAAAGAAACACTGCAAGATCTGCTCATGTTCTATTCTTCCACCGAGAAGAAGCTGGTTACGCTGGATGAATATATCGCGCGTATGCCGGAAGATCAAAAGTACATCTACTACGCAGCAGGCGAATCCGTCGAGCGGATCGAGAAGCTTCCACAGACCGAGCTTGTGGCGGATAAAGGCTACGAAATCTTGTTCCTCTCCGATGATATTGATGAGTTCGCGATCAAGATGATCATGAACTACAAGGATAAAGCCTTCAAATCCGTATCCAGCGGCGATCTTGGCATCGAAGCGGATGCGAACGACAAGGCTGCAGAAGCGGAAGAACAGGATAATCAAGCCTTGTTCGACCACATGAAGACGATCCTCGCAGGCAAAGTGAATAACGTCAAAGCTTCGAAACGCTTGAAAAGCCATCCGGTCTGCCTCTCCACGGAAGGTGAGCTTACGATTGAGATGGAGAAAATCCTTAGCGCTATGCCGAACAACCAAGATGTAAAAGCCGACAAGGTGCTTGAAATCAACGTCAACCACGATGTGTTCAAATCGCTCAAAGACGCTTATGCTGGGGATCAAGAGAAGTTAAACTTGTATGTGAATCTTCTCTACCACCAAGCGCTACTCATTGAAGGATTGCCGATCCAAGATCCGGTTGCCTTCACGAACGATATCTGTAAAGTTATGGTGTAAGAACCAAGTAACACAAAAGGCAGTTCCCACAATGATGGGAGCTGCCTTCCTCTTTTTACATAGGGTCAAGAACGGATTTACCATTTCGTAACTGCTTTATAGTATATCGACTCACTCGCTTGAATCGCAATCGCTTCTGACGTATCAACGCCTTGGATTGCGAACAACTTGGTTCCTGGCGGATAGGAAGTCGCATGATTATTCGGGGTTTCCAGCATCTCGTCCGTCGATTGCGTTGCAATCTCGCCGATTTCTTCCCCGATATCCGTCACTTCTTCCGTTGTCTCATGGTACACACGATCATTCCATTTCACACTCGGTGAAGAAATAGAAGCGATGGCATGATTCACCGTGACTGTATCTGTCTTCTCCCCGATCTGACTCGCCGAGCAACTTGTTAATAGTAATAATGCTAGTAGGATCGTTAAAGTTTTCAAGAGCAAATCACCTCAATCTTCTAACGTCATTCGATGTTCTCCGAATCGTTTATACCCGTCTTGACTGGAATACGCTCCAGAATAATTCCATCCTTCGACCGATTAGTCAGAATAAAATTCTGTTGATAGAAACCGAGAAAACCTGAATATGTCCATACCTTCTCCATTTCTATACTCGAGAGAACATTGCCTTTCTGATCAACCTGCGTCATCGTACTTGTGTCCGAATCCATCAACAGGAGTTGTTGTCGATCATATTTCGTCCTCCAAAAGCTTTCATTGTTATGGAAAACGACTCTTTTTTCATAAATCGGTTTACCTGTTGTGATATCATACCTTCCATAGACCAAGTTACCGGGGGCTGGCAAGGGTCCGCCCGGACCTGGTGTAATACTTGAATTATTAACCACTAATACGCCTTGTTCTATCGTAAAATCGCTGGAGGTGTTCCAATCCATCAGAATATCGACTTTTTTCTTCGTGACTGCATTGTAGATGGAATAGAACTCCCGCACTTGCACTAGAGCTCCCCCCTCATGCTGGACAATGAGATAAGGCCATTCCAATTCAAACTCCCCTGTTAAGACTCTTTCATATGATGAACTAGGTGGGATATTCACATCGATTTTCGACAATGGTTTCTTCCAAGGATATTCATAGATCAATACCGGACCTTCCGAATAAACGGCAAGCTTTTCTGTCGAACCAGAGGCGGGAGGTGACCAACTGATATGGACAGATTTGTTCTGTTTCATCCACGTCTGAACTGTAGGAATTACAATTCCCTGCTGCGTCAGAACTTTCCCCCTCGGTACTTAGCGTAAATTTCATCACTTTGCCCCTGTCTTTGGCGATGACGATGATCTTGGATGGATTATTCATTATCCGAATGTCATAGATGAAATCAAACTTCTTTTCCCACAATTGTGTAAATGTTGCTAGATCAATGCACTCGATTTTACCCAAGAAATTGTCAATCAAAAGACGGTGCTGGTCATCGATCGCTTTCGAACTCCTAAAATCAAACGAGATCATAGATTGATTGACTTTAGATGTATCCGATGCAACTGCCAATGAAGGGACGAATAATAACAAGACCATGATCATCCAACATATTTTTTTCATCCTACATAGATCTTCCTTTCCTCGAAATACATAACATCTTAACGTGATTCTCAATACAAAAGTTGCTAGTATTTTCCTAAAATTACAGAAAACAAACGCGGCAAACAAACCGTATTGTGCCAACTAATTATTCCACTTTTTTGTCATATATAGGAAAATATTTTCATAGAAAGAAGGTTTTTGTAAATTTGTACAGAATGATATATTTGTCATTTATTAACATTGTAGGAGGTTTTATGATGGGAAGAAATCAACAAAGGCTGGGTACCATGGCTGTAGCCGTAGCTACCAGTCTTACTTTATTGCTTGGCAGTACGCCTATGTTCGCAGCACCAACATCCTTCGGGAAATGGGCTAGCCGTACGCAAACGCTATCTGTCTCTAGTAGTGCAGATTTATCGGCTTGGTCTAGTGGAGCATCCAAATGGAAGAATTCCTCGAATTTCCAGGTGACTGCGAAATTGGGTGTGGATGCAACGTATTATGCGACAGATCTTTATAATGCAAATGTAGATTGGGATGGAAATGCCTCCTATTCCACGTTGAGCGGCACGATTACAAAGGCGACATTGAACTTGAATACATACTTCACGAATCAAACGAAATATACGAGCAGTATCAAAGCAGGAGTTGCAGCGCATGAAATCGGACATTCCTTGGGCCTCAATCATACGTCCGTCGTGGAGACTTCTTCGATCATGAATCCATATACCTTTACAAGCACGGGTTCCCTGAACAGACCACTCTCGCCGGCTTCCTCCGATATTTCCGTGGTGAACGGTCTATATCCGGCATTTTTCATGAACAATCCGCCAGAAGAACAACCAGCAGCTGGCGCTGATAGCGAAGAAGTAATCCATATGCATCCTTCATGGGCTATCTATTATGCGAACGAAGCAGAACTTGCTGCGGCTGCAGATCTTGTCGTCCGTGGAAAAGTAGTGGAATCCGGTCAGAGTTTCTTCCGCCAAGGCGATGCAACGTCCTATGCAACATTGAGTCAAATCGATGTTCTTGATATTGTTAAAGGCGATGCTGCCCAAGTGGACAGTTCGATTACAGTAACGCAAATGGGAGGAGACTTCGGGAATCTCAAAGTACAGGCAGATGGTTCTACCTTGCTGAATCAAGAGCAAGATGTTGTCTTGTTCCTTCGCGACAATGGGGACGGCACCTATCGTCCAATTAACCAGGATGATGGCATTTATGTCAGCACAGGCGGGGTATTCCAGAATATCTCGAACGCGAACACGCTCCATTTCTCCAGCTTAACAGAGCAGTAAAATCGACAAGATCAGCGATCCCTCTACAATAAAGGGGTCGTTTTATTTTATTACCTGTCTTGATGCAAGTGAAACATTATGCTCTTGGAAGCCGTCTTTAGGGATGGAGGTGGTGGGAAAATGAAGAAAATGATCATGATATTGGGTGTCTTATTCCTCACAGCATGCTCATTTCGAAGTGAAATGGATCCCGTACAACTACATATCCCCCATTCCACGACCTCTTCCGAGGCACCAACAACGTCAATCATCAAAGAGATTGAGACCTTGTATCTAAACCCATCGTGGCCTGTCTTTTATAAAGATGAAAATGAGCTGGAAGCTGCCGCAGACCTTGTCATTCGTGGAAAGGTAGCGTATCGGGTCAACAACTCATTCGTTGAAAACAATATTTCTACGTATCTCACCAATACACAAGTCATAATTCTTGATGTGATCAAAGAAGACTCCAGTCCCGTTAACGACACAATTATCGTCTCTCAAATGGGTGGAACGTTCGGGAACCTCCACGTGGTCTCAGCTGCTACTGTTTTACTCACAGAAAATCAAGAAGTTGTGCTATTCCTGCACAAAACTAGCGAAGGCGTGTATCGACCGATCAATGAAGATGATGGCGTCTATGTCAAAGCAGGAGACGTATTCCAAAATATTGCGACGAAAAGCATACTACGTACGGATTATTACACAATACAATAACACATTCGAAAAAGAGCAGTTCCCATGATTCATCTTGGGACTGCTCTTTACTCTATCCTACAATCACAACCTGTGTCGGACCTAACATATGCAGCCGCTTAAGCTGCAAGGCCATATAAGCAGGTGTATACGGCATCCCCGCTTCGAGCCAATACGTGATAAGACCCAAATGAGCCGATGTTGCGTAACGAGCGACCAACTCCATCGGAGTCTTGGGCATCGCCTGCGAATCGGCTTCCGCGAGCTGTAGACGATGATAGAAGGATTCGCGAATTATCTGCTCCATGCGTCCGGCGAAGCCCGGGATTCCTTTATCACTTAACATTAGACGATAGAAGGCTGCATGTTCTGCAATGTGCTCGAACAAGCGAATGAAAGAGCTTGGCGGGATTTCCGGATCTAAGGATAAATCCTCGAACGCAAAGCTCGATGGTAGTGAAATCGCAGCGAAAAATTCCTCCATACGATTCCTTACGATTTTGTCGAGCAACTCGTATTTGTCCACATAGTGGCGATAAAATGTAGCTCGGTTAATCTCCGCATGCTGCGTAATATCTCGCACGGTGACATGCTCGAATCCCTTCTCATTCATGAGCACGATCATCGCGTCCGAAATAACGAGAAGTGTACGCTTGATTCGCGGATCGATCTGTTCTTGGTCATGCGACATATACGTCTCTCCCTGTCTCATTTTTTATCGATCTACAACATGGGGCCCTATTGTGTTGTTTAAGCAACAGGCACCTCCATATTGTCGGTTGCGAGTCCCTTCTTTGCGCTTTATTATAAACAACACAACATCGCAAAAGCAACATAGTGTTGCATTATAAAGAAAGAAGGTGTCTTCACACGTGTCCGTAACCAAACAAAACACAACGCTCATTACGACTGGGTTATTATTTGGCTTGGTACTCGCTTCCATCGACCAGACGATTGTAGCAACAGCCATGCCAACCATTGCAAAGGGATTGGGCGGGCTATCGCTCTATAGTTGGGTTTTTGCCATCTATATGCTCGCTTCGACGACCACGATGCCGATCTACGGGAAGCTAGCGGATCTATTCGGGCGACGTAAGATGTATCTCATTGGACTTACCATTTTCCTTATCGGCTCCCTCTTATGCGGGTTCGCAACCACGATGATGGAACTCGTTCTATACCGCGGAGTTCAGGGGCTTGGTGCTGGAGCTTTAATGCCGCTATCTATGACCATTGCTGCAGATATCTTCCCTCCGGAACGTCGTGGAAAATTTATGGGTTTATTCGGGACGGTCTTCGCCATCTCCAGCATCATCGGCCCGACACTCGGAGGTGCCTTGGTGGATTACGTCCACTGGAGCTGGATCTTCTTCATCAATCTTCCGCTGGGACTTATGGCGATCTTCTTCATTCGCATCGGATTGACCGATAATCGAACGGCTGAAGGGAAACGCGCCATAGATTGGCTTGGGGCGATTACTCTAACCAGTGCAATCATCTCCATCCTCTTGGCCCTTGTACTGGGTGATCCCAGTCAGAACACAAGCTATACCTCTATTATCGCACTATTTGTCTTAGGAGGACTGCTGCTCGGAGCCTTCGTCTTCATCGAATCCCGGGCCCAAGAACCGATCATCCCTCTACATTTATTCCGGATTCGAGAGATTTCATTCGGCAGTATGATTGGCTTCTGTATGAGCGCAGCGATGTTCGGCGCCATTGCGTATATTCCATTGTTCGTACAGGGGGTGATCGGCGTAAGTCCCACGATGGCGGGCTACATTCTAACCCCGTTGATGTTATCTACGGTTGTCACTTCAACGACGAGCGGACGAATGATGCAGCGATTCTCCTATCGCACGATTCTAGTCGGCAGCCTCATCACCATGATGACGGGATTTGGTCTGATGGCGAGCATGGATGTGCATACGTCCATAACGGAAATCATGGTCTACATGATCATCACAGGCCTTGGTATGGGTGCCGTGTACCCGACGCTCGGTACAGCAGCTGCGGGTGCAGTCGACTGGAACCACCGCGGCGTTGCGACCTCGTCATCGCAATTTTTCCGTTCTATTGGCGGTACGATTGGAGTAAGCATCCTCGGCAGCATGCTAACCGAACGAATGACTGCGGGTCTTGGCAATTTGCGTACCGAACTGCCTACAGCCTCAGACGGTACGTTATCTCTGCTTACAAACCCGCAGACACTGCTCGATCAAGAAATCCGTTCAATTCTGCCTCACGACGCCTTACTTAGCCTTCAACGTGTATTCAGCCATGCGTTACATGATATATTTATCGTCGCTGTTCTTTTTATTGGTTTTGCGCTGCTCGCCAGCTTCCTCATCGGAAGAGCTCGAATGATTCAGCCGTCGAAGAACGCATGATAGGCATACGAATCATGAATATAACAAAGGGAGCCGCAGCTAAGCCGCGACTCCCTTATCTTTTTTACTTGGAATACCAATACAGCGCATATTCGGTCATGACCGACGGAAGTCCTTGGTCACGAAGCATAGTTGAGATATTGCCGCGATGATAGGTGCCATGATTAACCACCTGCAGAATCACTTCCCCATAACTGACATCCTTCACACCGGTATACGGGTTATCAAGTACAAATGTCTGATTTAGATCTTCACAAGTCTTGAAAAAATCCCGATATCCTTCAGCCAGCGCCTCGAACGCGGCTTCTAGCTCATCCAATGACTTCGCCTCGACTTGCTCGGTCAACGCTCGCGCCTCGTGCCCGGAATCGCGCATGTTCTTCCCAATAACAATACCTAGCCAGTTGGTATCCACAATGTAGATATGCGGCATCGCCTTGGAGATCGATGAGAATGAGCTCTGTACTTCCTTGGTGTATACATCATGAGGAATCTCCTTCAGTCGCTGGATCATTGTTCGATTTGCCCACACATGGAATTCGAACATTTCAATCGCATGGTGTGTCATCGTTATACACTCCTCTATGTTTGATTCCCTACATCCATTGTACAAGCCCGCCTTCCCATCTATGCTGCCAAATGATCGTTGCAGGTTCCGTCGCCCGGACCGCCGTACGAAGTGGAACTTTATAATGCTCATTCGCATGTTCTTGCGTTGTTTTCGGCTGATCGATAAATCGGTTTTTTGTTACTGTGTTTGCCCATACGTGATAATCATACAATTCCATCATTTGATGCGTCATAGTCCATAACTCCCCTGTCTGTTTTGTTCATAGACGCATCATAAGCTAGAAAGTCTGACAACACATTGTCATACTTCCTGATAAGTATGTAACATTTTCTCCAGTATTTCCTTCACCTGCATCCGAATCTCGAGCGGCTCAACAACGCGTATCTTATCGCCAAAGCTCAAGATGATCGGCATAAGCCAACCCAGGCCTGATGCATCGCTAAGATTGATCGTAATCAGGAGGGTGCCATCCTCTAAGAACGTACGCTCATCATCATAGAATTGATCCAAGGCTCTCGCCAGTCCATCCACCGTCACATGCAACTTCACCGCGATTCCTTCATTGTTCGCATTCGCTTGCGTCCCTTGGTCATCCTCTGAATTCGGCAGCTCCTGATGAGGCTTGAAGTGCTCCGTCATCATTCGCAATGCACCCATCCGGGTGACTTTGAACTCCCTGTAGTCATTCCGTAATCGACAATAGCCGTAAATATACCAAGTCCGGTATTTATACATAAGTTGAATGGGCTCGACGACACGGTTCACACGTTCATTCTTCGCGCTAATGTATTCGAACCGCACGACGCGATGCTCCGTAATCGCTGTCCGCAATAGCTGAAGCGTCTCGCGATACGGCCAACTGCTAATATCCATCGTGACGCTCGGAGATTTCTGATCGTTCTGAAGCGTCTGCAACTTGTTGATGGTCTCTTGCGCACGGTCATCCGAGAATACGGTGGACATGCTGTTCAAGATCGTAATCAACGTGCCGACGTCGTACGAACCCAGCAGGCTCCGATCCATTTTGTATTCCTCAATAATCCCATAACCGCCATTCACGCCTTGATACGACACAACCGGTATTCCCGCAGCGCAAATCGTCTCGATGTCCCGGTAAATCGTTCGTTGGGAGACGTTGTATTTCTCTGCAAGGGCTGTCGCCGAGACAACCTCATTACTCAGCAGCATGTAGATCATGGAGATTAAACGTTCTAACTTCATGAAGGTCCCCCAATCGTTCATTATCTGTTATATTATACCAATTACATTCACACAACGGTAAGACTATTCATTCTTCCTATTCAAAATATTCGCTAAAATACGTATCCCTGTCTCCATCTGGTCCATTGAGGCGTAGGCATAAGACAAACGAATATGCTGCGAATCTGCTCGATCATACAAATGACCGGGATTGAGCAGCACCCCTTGTGCTAAAGCTTTATCGAAAAAGGCTTTCATTGAAAAATCAATCGTAATGCGCAGCCAAATATAGAATCCACCAGTTGGCGCCTCCCAAGAGGTCACATCGGATAAATGGGCCGCGAGCAGCCGCAGCATATGATCTCGCCGCACACGCAGTGAAGCTCGAACCTGTTCCAGATGCTTCGCATAAAATCCACCCTCAAGCCACGCCGTCACCGCCCACTGCGACAATGAGCTCGCACCGTAGTCCATCTGCATCTTCAGATCGGCAAGCCGATGAATCACCGCTTCCGGACCGATGATCCAACCGATGCGCAGACCCGCACTAAGCGTCTTGGACATGCTCCCTAGATAGAGTACAGTGCCGCTGTGATCTCGTGACTTGAGCGGCGGCGGCGCTTCTGCATCCAGCCACAGATCCCGGTACACATCGTCTTCGATGATCGGCAGCTGCCGTTGTAGACACAGCTCATACAGCATTTCTCTTCTACGTTCTGACATCACCCTACCTGTCGGATTCTGAAAGCTCGGGATGGTATAGAGAATGGAGCCACGACCCGCTTCCGTATAGTGCCTGATCGGATCAAGTCTGACACCTTCATCATCGAGCGGCAAGGAAGCTAGCTCCATCCCGGCCGATTGGAACACGTGCAGCGACTGGAGGTAGGAAGGGTTCTCCGTCAGTACCGCAGACCCTCTCAGCAGCAGTCCCATCGAGATCAGCTGCAGCGCTTGGAGTGCACCCGAGACGATCAGAATCGATGATGGGGATGCCTCAATGCCGTGCTGCTGCACATATCGGCTGATCTGCACGCGAAGCTCGTACAATCCTTTTGGCTCCGCATAGCCAAGATCCGTCATATGATCAGGGATGGTACGCAGAACTTCCCTCATCATCTCCTGCGGGAAAAATTCAGGAGACGGCTCCCCCGTGCCTAGACGAATGATACCTGGAATGAATTCTGCGTGATTAATCTCTTGAATCGTTGGCAGATTGGGCTCATGAATCCCAGCATTCATATATCGCTCCCAATCCGGAGGAGTTGCCGATGCCATGAGGCTCCAGGTGTTGTTCACGACGACCGTCCCCCTGCCGCTGTTCCCTTGCAGGAGGCCATCGGCTACCAGTTCTGCAAAGGCGCTCACCACCGTACTTCGATTGACACCGAAACTCTTCGCCAGCGCACGTTCGGTCGGAATACGGCTCCCCACCGTCCATTCTCCTTGTGTAATTTTACTGCGGATATAATCAGTAATTTGCCGATAGAGCGGAACCCCATTCCCCCGAACAGGCTTCCAATCGGTATCGAATATCATTTCCGTAACGCCTCCTTTCCCACGTTCTATTCGCTGTTAACTTGGTTGGGTCCGAGCCCAACCATTTGGATGGAGACATGGATCCTGCTCCCCATTAGAATGGTTCATATATTATTAATGAAATGGATATGTTGTTCGTTGTTGGCTTCATTTGTGCATGGATTTCTACTCGCACTAGGTCTTATTCTACCACTTGGCGTGCAGAATGTGTTCGTCTTCAATCAAGGGGCGCTGCAGCCCAAACTCCGGCATGCCTTGCCTGTGGTCATTACCGCTGCACTATGCGACACGCTCTTATTAACGCTCGCCATCCTTGGCGTCTCTGTCCTCATTCTAAGTGTTCCGCTGATCAAAAGTATACTATTAGTCACAGGAGTCCTCTTCCTGCTCTATATGGGTTATGTCACATGGCGCAGTCAGCCATCCGATCGACAAGGGCGTGAGGCGGAGTCTTATTCCGCTCGTAAGCAAATCACCTATGCTCTCTCCGTCTCCTTCCTGAATCCCCACGCACTCATGGATACGGTAGGCGTTATCGGCTCCAGCTCACTAAGTTACTCCGGCACGGAGAAATGGGTCTTCGCCCTCTCCTGCATTCTGGTCTCTTGGGTATGGTTCTTCGCGCTCGCGCTTGCCGGGAGATTCATCGGCTCGCTAAGCTCCTCAGACCGATTCATTCGCTATCTGAACAAAATATCTGCATGCATCATTTGTGCTTCGGCGGTGCTCATGATCTATTTGTGGTAACGTGCAGGGTAAGTAGGAATTTGCTGTTGACAGTAAATTCCTTTTGTTTTATCATCTCTTTTAAAGAATATCTAATTAGATGAACATTAAATTTTATTGAGAGGATGGATTCGCCTTCCATGCAATTAGATAAAGTCGTCCAGTATCACAAAGCCCTTGCTGACCCGACCCGAATTAAAATTCTCATCTTGCTCGCAGACGGAGAGCTGAACGGCCAGGTCCTAGCGGAGAAGCTAAGCGTTACCCCTGCGACCATTACACATCATGCGAGCAAACTACGTGAAGCCAGCCTTATTAACGAGCGCCGGGATAAGAACACGATCTATTTTTCATTAAATGATTATTTCATTAAGAACAGCGCGAGTGCGACCGAAGCGCTCATCTATCGAAGAACGAATACCAAAGGAGAAACTGAAATGCTGGATGAACAACAGTTAAAAGCAAGAGACGCCGTCATTCGGAACTTCTTCACCGAAGATGGCCGATTGAAGCATTTGCCAGGGCAATTGAAGAAGAAATTAATGGTCTTAGAGCATATGGTCTCGAAGCTGGACAAAGGGAAGAAATACACCGAGCCGGAGATCAATGCATTTATTAAGACGTTCCATGAGGATTTTGCTACTATTCGAAGAGAATTTATTATGCATCAGTTCATGTTCCGGGAAAATGAAATCTATGAACTGAATCCAGCCGAGATGTGGGCGCGGTGGGAGAATTTATCTTAAGTGTCCTTCACGACAGAAAGGTAGAGGTGAGTTGATGAGAATCAATCTACGTATCCTGAATCTCTCTGCTTGGATAGTTCTGCTTACGATCATCATTGTTCCAGGCAAAGTGTACACGGCAGGTATTTTGCGAACGGAATTTGGATTCCCGTTTCGTTTTTTTGTAGAGTATCACAATAAAGTGAATGAGAGCCATGTTTGGTTCCTTCGCGGGATTCGTATTGACCTGCTCTATTTTATATTCGATGTCTTGATCATTTACGGGATCCTTCATGGGCTGTTGTATATCTTATCGAGAGCAAAAAAGTGAGAAGCTTCTACCTTAAAGGGGGTATCCTATGAAATCCGCCTACAATTCCTTGGTGATCGAACCGTTATCGGGAAATCTCCGGAACGACATCGTCAATTTCTTAAGGAATAATGGCTGTCCGAAGACGGCCGAACATAGTATTAGAGTTGGGAATGAAGCTAGAAAAATTGCTGGCCAATTTCTTGCTAGCATCGCGTCAGCCGAAATCGCCGGTTATTTGCATGATATTAGTGCCGTATTTGCAAACGATGTGAGGATTCAGGTTTCTCGCGACCTTGGGATTGAAGTGCTGCCTGAAGAAGAGACATTGCCGATGATTATTCATCAGAAAATCTCCAAAGAAATGGCTAGAGATATTTTTCATATTCAAGATCAAGAAATCCTGGATGCCATCGGTTGTCATACGACCCTGAGAAAAAATGCAACGCTGTTAGACAAGGTTCTATTTGTTGCAGATAAAATTGAATGGGACCAAGCAGGAAGTCCACCTTATTTGAATCAAATTTTGCCGCATTTGGACCATTCGTTGGATCATGCAGCTTTCGAATATATTGATTATCTGTGGCGTCAAAAAGAGAAACTGCGCGTCATTCATCCCTGGCTTAGGGATGCGTATGACGAGTTGAGAGAGAAGATTGAATAGTTGATCGAGATAAACAAATTCACGATAGAAAGGTGTGCCTGATATGAATGAGTTATTTTTCATCCTATTCATCGTCGTTATCGCAGCGATCCTCGGGAATCAATATGCAACGATCAAGCGATTGGAAGGTCTGCAAAAATCATTAGATGAGATCAACGAAAAGCTGAAGAAGGATGAGGATGATCGCTAGGGACAAATCAATGTCCAAGAAATTGATCCGGTCACCATTATTCATAGCCTCATACGCTCCTATATTGGAATTTATCCACTAACTTTAGCCTGCATCAACCAACTTCGTGCGCTATGGTGGATTTCTGCACTAACTTCGGGTGAATTCACCACAATTGAACCGTTATAAGCCTGCTACCGTGCGAGAATCCATTATAGGCAACAGATCAAGGATGATTCCACTTTCTATCCTACCTGGAATACAGTGTAGCTATGCATGACGATGTTCATCACCCAATATCATTTATTTGTATATCGAATTTATGTTGAAAGCAGGAAGCCTATGAATATTAAACTCGTTCCCACCACACGAGATAACTGGCGAGAAGCCATGCAATTACAAGTTCATCAGGAGCAGTCTCCTTATGTAGCTTCGGTTGTCGTATCGTTAGCCAAGGTACATATTCGGCCCGACGGAGAACAATATGATTATGCGCCGTTCAACATATACAATGCCGAAGATCGCTTAATCGGATTTATCATGACCGCTGTTGACGACACGACCACATGGTCTTATTGGTTGACTGGATTCATCATTGATGCGATGGAGCAAGGAAAAGGGTACGGTAAGGCAGCATTGCAAGCTGCGATCGATCATATTCGGACGCAATTTCCGCAGAGTCAGCGGGTGAATTTAACGGCGCACGCGGATAATACGAGGGCGAGAAGACTCTATGAGAAGTTCGGATTCACCGAAACGGGTGAAGTATATGACGGGGAAGTTGTATATCGGTATGATCTTGATCATCCAGATAGTGATGCTTAGATCTCGATGTGATACAGGTATTTTGCGAGTCATAGTATAATGCCTCCATCGTCCTCTAAAGTACAGGGCGCTTCTCGTACTCAATAACTGTTTTTTGGCAATTATTTCGAGAGCGAAGCTCCATGGCCTGCTCAATAACTGCTTTTTGGCAGTTATTTCGACTGCGGGGCAACTTCCTGCTTACAAGAAAAAGGATAGGGACCCAGCCGATGCTGAATCTCTATCCTTTCTTATTTCATACGAAATCTATACGACTTCCAGTGCGATATCGTCATTCTTCTCATCGTACACGATGTGAAGCTCTTTATGTCCTAAATACCACATATTATCATCCTCAATATAGAACCGGATGCCTTCCACGACTTCTGAGAGCGCAGGATTTACTGGCTTATCTTGCATCACACCCAGCGATAGACCGGGCACCACACTGCCACAACCGCCCATTCGCACGAATATTCTCAAATTATCGCCATCCGATAAAGACATTTCTCTTTTGTACCAACGAGCTGCGGGTGCTTCCACTATCATTCTCATCGCTACTCTCCCCTTTCCCATATTATGATTTTATTTTATCACAAATGAACGGGGTCGTCCTTTACCTTCCTGTCAAATGTTTGAACGCGCGAATTGGTCAGATTGTCGGTATGAATTACTTCGTCGTGAATGTTACCCCAGTTGCCGTAGCCCATGCACCTACAGGTGTTACGGTATACGTCGTTCCTGCCGTTAGTTTGCCATTCTGAGTGAGATCAAATACACCCACTGCACCTTTACGGCTGGAATATTTGTAGGTTGCAACGAGCTTATCCCCGTTCGGTGCGGTCAATGTCACGCTGCGGCCAGAGAATAACTCATCACCTGGGTCTTGCGCCAAGATCACGTTGATCGAAGTCTCACTAGTTGCTTCGGCATTCGTCACTTGAAGGGCTTCGAAGGACGTTGCCACAAACGTTGGATTCGCAATATTCGCCCAATCCGAATTTACCGTGTATTTCACGCCTGGTGTCAGTGTCTGTCCTTCCGGAAGACGGAATTTCGGCTCCTGCTTCCCATCCGTCGATTGTGTGAACGGCACGTATTTCGCTATGATCGGTTGTCCGCCTTCTGGCGTGATTGTCACTTGTCTTGCTTGCATCGAAGAGATGATTTGATACGTTTTACCATCCGCTTGCTCCTGATCGTTCAATACGAATGCATTCGCTCCACGGCCGCCGCTGTATGCAGAGATAATATAGCCATAGTCGACCACACCATTCGCTTTCAACGCTTCAATCTCGAACATATCGCTTGTTACCTGGCTGACTGTCGTCATATCCAATTTCGTCGCATTTCCTGTAAAAGAGCCAGATGGCTGACCTTTATAGGCTAAATTATAAGTCGTGCCTGCTTTTTGAACGGAAGTCGGGACGATATACGTCGCGATCGAACCCGTCTTCAGACGCGGCATGTTCGTCAATGTCAGGCCGTCATTGAATGCGAAATCTTCTTTCGCCTTCGCGAACACTTCATCCGTTGCGGTTAGTGGTTTATCGAAGGTAACGATCAATGTAATCGCATTTAAGGAACGAACACTTGTAATTTTCGCATCTGCTGAAGGAATGGCCTGACGTGCTGTTGCTAACAAGTAAGCGACTTCGCCGCGATTTGCGCTGCTATCTGCTGCGAAGAATGCGTTCATCCAGTGATTCACGGATTTCACATCGCGTTTCAACGCTTTAGATACCACTTGAACCAACTCTGTATCGGTTACCGTACCACTAGGATTAAATTGGCCATTTGCTGCTTCCATGATGCCAAGGCCTACAATTTCACTCGCATAATCCGCGTACCATGCATTCGGATTGACGTCCGTTAATACTGCTGTGTTCTCTGCTGTACCTTCGAGATTGAAGGTCTTCACGACCATTTTAGCGAGTTCTGCGCGCGTGATTAGCTTCTGCTGTCCCATCGAGTGATCTGCATAACCTTGCATAACACCTATCTTGCTTAATGTATTGATAGCGGATTGAATATCTTGATCGGTTAACGCCGCTTGTGCGTTAAGCACCGCGTAAGGAATTGTTGTCGCGCCAATGGCAGCTGCCAGCAGCATCGCTGCGATTTTTTTCGATATCTTATTCATGAATGATTTCCTCCTCATAACAGTTGTTGTTGCCTATACCTGTATGATAGAGGATAGAGATTAACACCCAAGAAACGAATGATTAACAAAATCTAAACTGGCGATTAATTTTTTCGAAACAAGCTGAGTCTTCCCTGCATTACACGGTAAAACGATACCCTGCACCCCACACGGTCTCGATATATTGCGGGTTCGATGGATCAACCTCCAGCTTCTCGCGCAGCTTGCGAACATGCACGGTCACAGTCGCAATATCTCCACTCGAATCAAGGCCCCAGATCCGCTCGAACAGATCTTCTTTGCTGAAAACACGGTTCGGATTGCTCGCGAGAAATGCCAGTAGATCAAATTCTCTGTTCGTAATCGCGACCTCCTTGTTGCGGACGAATACTCTGCGCGAGGCTCTGTCGATGAACAAACCGCGAATATGAATCTCATCCTGTGCACTCGGCTTCTGCTTACCAAGCAGACGCTCATACCTTGTCAGATGGGCTTTCGCCCTGGCAACCAATTCGCTCGGACTGAACGGCTTCGTAATATAATCATCCGCCCCGAGATTGAAGGCACGGATTTTATCAATTTCTTCTTTCTTCGCGGATACGATCAAGATCGGAACTTCCTTCGCTTCCCGAATGCGGCGGCATAATTCGAACCCATCCATTCCTGGCAGCTGCAAGTCGATAATGATTAGACTGTAGTCTTCTTGCAGTGCACGCTGCATCCCTTCATTCCCGGTATGGCACAGATCCACCACGAACCCATTCAGTTCGAAATAATCCCGCTCCAGCTGTGCAATGGTCGTCTCATCCTCAATGATTAGAATTCGTGTCATCCAGCTCCATGCCTCCCTCGTTCATTAACCGTTTCAATGTGAAAAATATGCTCGTGCCTTCGCCTTCCTGACTTGCCGCCCAGATCGAACCGCCATGTCCTTCAATAATTTGACTTGCAATCGCAAGTCCTAAGCCGCTTCCGCCCGTTGCGGAATTGCGTGAAGACTCGGCACGATAGAACCGCTCGAAAATATGTGGCAGCGCATCCTGTGGGATACCCCTACCGTTATCCGTTATTTCCACCGTGACGGTGTCGGCAGTTGGCATAAGCGATACTCGGATTTCCTTTTGCGGCTTATCCATATATTTGAGCGAGTTACCGATGATATTCAGCACCGTCCGCTTTAATTTCTCAAGATCGGCAATGACCAAGACCTCGCCCGCTTCGTGCTGATTCCAGGTGATCCCAACACCCTGATCTTCCAGGTCATAACGTAGCTCTTCGATGCAATCGTCCAGGAAGCGCACGATATTGACTGGCTCGAAGGTGAACGGCACTTGATTCAGATCCAATTTGGAATAGAGGAATAACTCATCCACCAGTTTATCCATATCGACTGCCTTGGCATAGATGATATTGACGTACTTCTCCATTTTCTCTGGCGTATCCGCAACACCGTCGCGAATGCCCTCGATATACCCTTTAATATTCGTGATTGGCGTTCGCAGGTCATGCGAGATATTCGAGATTAACTCTTTCCGATTCTCCTCATATTGCAGCTGCAGCTGTACCGATTCTTGCAGCCGTTGCCTCATACTCTCGAAGGCCCCGCTAAGTTGCCCCATCTCATCCTTCGAATGGAGATTCAGTTCGAATTGCAGATTGCCATCCTTAATACGTTCCGCAGAGTCACGAAGCAGGTGAAGCGGCTTGATCACGCTGCGCGTCAGCCAACGATAGAGCAATATATTCGCTATGACTAAGACACCGACCAGTATAATCGATAGGATCGGGAGTAGATTACGTACGACTTCGGCAAAAGGACTCCGTTCTCGAATGACGAACACGCCGCCCTTGGTCCCGTCCTTGAACATAAAGTCAAACTTGGCATAAGCATAGAATCGGGCTCCAATATTGAATGTGCTGCGGATTTTACTGTTCCCCAGGTCGTACGGCGGGAGCGCCTGCTTCAATTCGGGCTGATTGAACGTCAGAGATTCATAGATTTGATCACTTTCATGCCGGACATAAAGTCCTGATTTCTCAGCGCGCAGCTTAAAATCATAATCCCGCAGCAGCGCCTTGTTCTGCAATTCATCAGGATCATTTTTGGCCAAATACTTCAAATCGAGGAAGATCGACTCCCCCTGTTCCGTCAAGGGATTGATCTGGTAATGCACTTTATAGAAATCCCGGAAACTGTGCACATCCCCGGTCGATGCAATCGTAAAGAGCGCAGCGGTAAGCACGATCATGAGCAGGCTAATGACCAGCATGCCTGTATAGGACAGTAATAATTTAATACGGATCGACATGATCTCACCTTCTCACGCGCATAGTTAGTCCACATCTTATCATAAGCAATGATCGTTTGCTATTTCGAATAATAGAACCTCAGGCTGCTCAGGCCTGAGGTTCTATCTCTTCAAAGCTTAAATTCACGGGGTGTTCCGGAAGCTCATTTGATTGTTCATAGAAGGTAGTTGAACATAGTCGCTTGCGGGATTATAATAACATCGGGTATATTTACCTATAACCTATGACTTTCGTACCTGGAGCGATCAGATCAGATGATGTGGACAATCATATTTTTTATTGGATTAGGAATATTCTGCGCAAGCCTCGGCTTTCTGCTTCATGCCGTGCTAGAACGAAATAGTAGAAGACTTCTATTTGCGATTCTAACTGCTGTCAGCTACTGTGTTCTACTGTATGGGGGCATGCAAGCCATTGATGAATATAAGATGCGCCATGCCATCAAAGAACAAGCGACGATCAATACACTGAAAGAACTCACGACAAAGACCACGAAGAGCACGGCTGGAGGCACCTCCAGCTCACCCCAAAAATAATATGTTCGATTCTACGGCAACCCTTCTCCGAAAAAACGCATTCGGAACCGGTTGCCGTTATTTGCATGTCCTCCCTCTCCGCATGAGCCCATGTTGTTCAATGGTAGACTTCAGCCCGCTCAGCCCTCTACGCAGGTACATATGATATTTCAGTTGAAGCGCCCTACGAGCGTACAACAGGCGCGGAAAGTCTAGCCGAAGGAGGTGCACCCATTAAAATTCTTATTGTCGCCCCTGAACAAATTCCTGTCCCACCGATCAAAGGTGGTTCCGTAGAAATTTGTATTCTTGCCATCGCTCGTCGCCTGGCTAAATCGCATAAAGTGACCGTCATCAGTAAGAAAACGCCCAAGTACCCAAATAAGACGCAAGACGGTAACCTTACCATAGAACGTGTCGATTCCGGCTCACCTACCAAATATTTGAAAGCTGTCCTAGACAAAATCAAGGGCAGGCATTTTGATGTGATTCAGGTCGATAACCGACCACGCTTCTTGCCAAAAATCAAAAAAATGTTCCCGCATATCCCGCTTTCATTATTCCTTCACTCTCTAACCTTTGTCAGCTCGTCCCAGATTCCTCGTCAAGAAGCCGCTCATTGCATGCAATATGCCGATTTGATTATCGCGAACAGCCAATCATTAAAGTCAGAGCTCCTCGTGCGTTATCCAAAGATCAAAAATAGAATCAAAGTTGTATATCTCGGCACAGACGTCCATCGCTTCAGACCTCCGACAGATAAGGAGCGAAGTTCTGTTCGCGCGAAGCTTGGCGTGTCAGGCGCGTATGTGGTGGCCTTTGCGGGTCGAATCATTCCGCGGAAAGGCTTACCCGTACTTATTCGCGCTATACATCATGCTAAGAAGTCGGTTCCGAACTTACAACTCCTTGTCGCAGGGAATACACAACGCAAAGGCTATGGCGCCCAAGTGAAGAAGCTTGCTGCGCAGCTAAAAGTACCGATGAAAATGGCCGGATACTATGCCCATAAACGCATGCATCAATTCTATTGGGCAGGAGACTGCTTCGTCTGTCCTTCCCAGAAGCATGAAGCCTTCGGACTCGTCAATATCGAGGCCATGGCATCCGGTCTGCCCGTTGTCGCATCTGACATCGGAGGGATTCGCGAGATCATCCGCCATGAAAAGAACGGTATCCTCATTAGACGATTCCATGAGCCTTCAGCCTTTGCCACAGCCATTCAGCGTCTTGCCAGTCAACATAAATTCGCCAAGTCCATCCGTCGCACCGGACTTACCCATGTCAAAAAACAGTTCAGCTGGCAAGGAACGGCGGACCGCTTAATCAAGCTGTACACTAAACATCAGACCTAACTAGAGCGTTAGAGAAAGGAGCTCAGATGTCACGTTATATCTCAAGCAAATGGAAGAAAACACTGGCCCTGTTAAAAGACAACCAATTGCGAGCAATTATTCCTACGACGGTGAGGTTCAACGAACAGAATTTGAATACGATGCTGAAGAAGTATGCGATGCTCTATGTCAAACCGGAGAACGGCTCATTCGGCAAAGGTGTCATACGCGTTGAGAAACATCAGAAGCATTTTCAGTACCAATCCAAAGAAAAAATATATAAATTCAACACGTATAACTTGATGTACGATGCACTGAAAAAGATGATAGGTAAGCGATCCTATTTAATTCAGACGGGCATTGAACTGCTCAAACACCAGAAACATGCCTTTGATCTACGTGTGATGGTGCAACTTAATCCCAAACATCAATGGGAAACGACTGGCATTATCGGGCGAGTAGCCGCACCGAAAAAAATCGTAACGAACTATCATAGCGGAGGGACACCGAAGCCGCTCGAACCTCTGTTAAGCCCCTATTTGTCGAAGGACGATTTACGTAAGAAGACCGTCGAACTGAACCGAATTGGCGTCCGTACAGGCCAAGCGATGCAGCGTAACTTCGCGGGCGTCTGTGAGCTTGGGGTGGATATCGGATTGGATGGGGCGCGTAGACCATGGATATTTGAGGTGAATACATCACCGGATCGGTATATTTTCAAGAAACATCCGAATAAAGCCATTTTCCGTAAAATTATGTCCTATGCAAAATCTTATGAGGCGAGAACGAAGAAAAAGAAGAAATAACACTCTTTCGTACAAAAGGGAGGCTCGACAAGAGCCCCCTTTATTAATAGCTAGACTATGGCGCTTCCGAGACTGGTGCTTCTTCCTCTGCTTTCTTCGTCGATCGGCGTCTAATGAAATTCCATATTGCTACAGGAATCGCAATGACCAGGAACCAAGCCTTCTTCAAGAAAACGAGTCCCAAGGCCAGAAGTCCCACCTTCTTCGCGACCGCGATCCCCGCAGCGCCAAGAATCAATCCCGACAACCCATATTCTGCGGTCTTGTCTACACTTGCATCATATTCTTCATATTTCGCACCGGATTTGAAGCTGAAATTTGGAAGGATTTTATCTTCCAATTCTTTCTTATCGTGTGCCAAGTTCGCTGGATCCGATATGAGCACAGCGGATACATAGCCTTCTTTGGACAACAGGCGAACATTATAATTAATAAACTTCTCATTATTGGAATCATGCCCCAGCAGCGACCATGACAAATGATGCGACTTGTCATCATAGAACGGCGCTACATCCCATCCATCCACGTACAATTTTTGGCTATCTTCTAGCGTCTTGTTGTTCTCTTCCGTTCCTTCTTTGTAACTCTTTAGAATACCGTCGGCATCGATGTCCTCTTTCTCGTCATCAACGATATGGCCTGGTTCATCGTATTCGAAGATAACCGCCCAGCCCGCTTTCTCATCCATCGGGAAGACGGATCCAATCTCTTTATTCGTTGCGTAACCATTGTATTTCTGCTGCATTTTTTGAGTATCTTCGGCACCTAAGAACACCATCTCTTTGTCCAAGTTCAGCGAAGCCAAGTTGCTGCCAAGATCAACAGCCGCACCTCCTGGAATCCAGTTGTACGTGTTTCCTGCCTCCTCAGCCCATGCTGCAGTTGATCCAAATACCGTCCCCAATGCCACGACGAACGCAAGGATCAGGTAAGGTATTGATCGCCTTGTTGCTTCCATTCATATTCTCTCCTTTTCTAGAAAAAAGTACCAACGTATTATAGACGAGTATGAAATTATGCGTCAAGAGGACTATGTTCCTAGATGACGTAAGTCGGATAGGTCTTTAGTGGCAGATTATGGTATGATGGGGAGCAAGACCAATAGCCTTTTTACATACCGGAGAGAGGAAGCCATACAAATGATGAATTTACGAAACATGGTGATCGGACTTGCTTCGGATCAAGTCGCATTACAGCTCATTCAGCATTGGGAATACGACGCTGGCACACCCACCTTCTGGCGGGCTAGCTCCAATTTTGCAGACATCTCGGGTAAAAATAGACCAATTCCTGAAGGGATATAAATCTATTCGCGCATTGGATGAAGAACTCATCGGGCAGTTCCCACTTTTTCTTAGATTCTCCCGGCTATATACATTTGCTAGAATTCTTCGATCACTTGAAGATAGTGATATGAACCCAGAAGAAGCAACCGATTGGTATGAGGGTTTAAAGCTTAAACTGATTGCGAGCAACACAAATAAAAGACTACAATTTGGCAACGCCTGGCCTACCCAACTTATAAAGGAGTGAAGTCTATGACGAAGCAAATCATCTTTCCTAAACCTCTTACGCAAGGCGATACGATTGCTGTAACCGCGCCTTCAAGCGGCGTAACTGCGGATCTGCATCCGCTCTTACATAAGACCCGCAGCCATATGGAACAGATTGGATTTAACATCAAAGAGGGAGAAACGATTTGGACCCATAACAAATGCGTCAGCGCACCACAAGAAGTAAGAGCTCGCGAGCTGATGGATTTCCTAATGCATCCGAACATCCAGGCGATCATTCCGCCATGGGGCGGCGAATTCCTGATGGATATCCTTCCACTGCTCGATTGGGAACAATTGAAGCAAGCCCCTCCGAAATGGGTGCTCGGCTACTCCGATATTAGCACGTTCTTATTCGCTTACACGTTACGCACAGGTGTAGCAACGGCGCATGGCCCGAACTATGTAGACTTAAGCACGGATCCATTAGATCCCTTAACCGCACGTTGGCTCACAGTGCTCGGTAACCCTAAAGGCTCTGCAGTTGAGCAAGTCTCATCCAAGCACTATCAATCGGCATGGAATCATGAAGTACCCGGGTTCAATCTGGATACGAAGTCAGAATGGAAATCCCTCACCGGAGGCGCAACGACTTCTTCAACACCTGAGATTTCCTTCACAGGTCGATTAATCGGCGGTTGCATGGATACGATCTCCATTCTGATCGGGACGCCATACGCCCCTGTTCAGCAATTCGTTCAAGACTACTGCCGTGAATCTGGTGTCATCTGGTATCTGGAGAGCTGTGAGATGAACGCCGCCGATATCTATCGCCATCTCTGGCAGATGAAGCAGTGCGGCTGGTTCGAGCACGCGAAAGGCATTCTGATCGGCAGACCTGCTGGATATTCATCGATACAAAATTTTGAATTAACCGATGCCCTCACCGCTGCACTAGGCGATCTTGGGGTCCCGGTCTTATATGATACGGATATCGGCCACATGCCGCCCCAACTGACGCTCATTAATGGCGCACTCACCACAGTTACCTATCAAGAAGGCCAAGGTAAGGTCGTCATGTCATTTGAATAACAAGCTTACCTATGTCAAATAGGCCTCACTTTTTAACACATCATGGTGTGGAATTCACCAAAAAGGAGACCAAGATCAATCTTGGTCTCCTTCTTAATTCTCATATATCCCATTCCTATGGCTTTGTAATATATGCCACATAATCTCTTGCGCTGGCTTGGATCGCTTCATCCGTTGCCCCCAGTGCGCCGTGGTAAATAAATGCCGGCTTGTACACCGTCCCAATCAAATTACTCGTGGCTAGGAATGGCTTCAGCAGCTCACTCATCGAAAAGTGATTGCCGCCGCCGGCTTGATATTTGCCCGCTTCACTTCCCGTGGACACTGCCAGAATCAGCTCTTTGCCATGCAGCTTATTGCCTTCGGCCCCGTAGGCCCATCCATAGGTCAATACCTCATCTTGCCACTTCTTTAAGAGTGGCGGAGAACTGTACCAATAGAATGGAAACTGTAATACAATCCGATCATGTGCAAGACATAATTCCTGCTCACGTTCGACATCAATCTTCTCATCCGGATACTCTTTGTAGAGTTCATTAATTGAAACGTTATGTTGTCTTTCTAGTGCGCTTAACCACGCTGCATTCACACGCGATCCTTCAATATTGGGATGTGCAATGTTCACAAGAATTTTCATATCTAAGCTGTCTCCTTTTCCCTCTCGTTGCATCAAAAGTGTATCTTATCATAATTAGCGTAATAACGCTGGATCTATTCGAGGTACAAGCCCTTCATCCGCAGCGCGTGTTAGTAAAGCGGTGATCGCCGCATAACCGTCTTCCCCTAAGTTCGCTGTAAACTTATTCACATAGAGATCGATATGCGCTGCCGCCACCTCAGGCGATAATTCTTGCGCATGCTGAAGGATATACGCCCGGGATACCTCTGGATGCGCCCATGCGTATTCGACAGAAGCCTTAATCCAACCGGCTAGAGATTCCAAGTCCATCGATCTGCGCGCAATTATCGCACCAAGGGGGATCGGCAACCCCGTATCTGTCTCCCACCACTGCCCTAAATCCGTCATCAATGATAAGCCGTAATTGGGATAGGTGAAGCGCGCCTCATGAATCACGAGACCTGCATCCATCTGGCCGTCTCGTACGGCTGGCATAATCTGATCGAACGGCATAACGACAATTTCCCCTAGACCCCCAGGCACATGATCGGCTGCCCAAAGTCGGAACAATAAGTAAGCTGTTGACCGATCACTTGGGACAGCGATTCTTTTACCAGACAACGATGCTGGATCTGATCCGCCACCCTTCATAAGCACAAGCGGACCGCAGCCCCGCCCAAGCGCACCGCCGCACGGGAGCAATGCGTAATCTTTAAGTAGCCAAGGCAATGCAGCATACGAAATTTTGAGCACGTCGGGCCCTTCGCCTCTTGCTGCCAAATGATTCGTAATATCAATATCCGCATACATTACTTCAAGTTCTGGTGCGCCTGGAATCAATCCATGCACCCAAGCATGAAAGACAAATGTATCATTGGGACAAGGTGAAAATGCAATTTCCATTTATAATACCTCCTCTAATCGAGCACTAGCCAAAGTCAAGGCATTCAACGCTTCTGGAATCCGCCAAGCATCACGATTGCGCGGACCAATGCTGTTCGAAATCGAGCGGAGCTCAAGCACAGGAATGCCATAAGCCGCTGCAGCTGCAGCAACGCCGTACCCTTCCATCGCTTCAGCAACAGCTGTTGGGAACCGAGTCTCGAGCGATTCAGCTGTCTCCTGTGTCCCCGTAACCGTCGATAAGGTTAGAATCATACCTGCTTGTACCGATAAATCGGCTGCACGCAGCCCTTCAGTCACCCGCTCCACCAGCGAATCATCCACTGCAATTCGTGCCGTTCCAAACCCGAGCTCGTCCACTGAAATAAACCCATCCGCAGACTCAGCACCAAGATCCGCAGCGATAATCGCGTTCGACACGACCAAGGAACCTATCGCAGCGCGACCCACGAATCCCCCCGCGATGCCTGCGTTCACAACCATATCGTAGGTCGCTGCTTGAAGTGCCTTCGTTGTGTTAATCGCAGCCTGTACAGAGCCTACACCTGCCACACATACATCGAACCGCTGATGATCTTGGAGTCCGCGTAGCACGGCTTGTCTTTCGGCTTCGACCGAGGTCATGATTAGAACACGTAATTTCTGTTCTGCTATCGCACCATCTTCATTATGATGTGTCATCATTTTCCAATCTCCTTTATACCTTCTACTCCCTACAACCATATATAAATAGGGTATCATGCTTTGTCTCCATTTGAAAACGAATCTGAAGTTGTGATCATTTTAATTGACATTCTGTAAAATACTTCACAAAACAATCACAAAGATGTATAATACAAGTAGGGACCCGATCCAATGATATCGCTTGCAGGCAAATCATACATTCTAAAGATAAGAAGGTTGATCTTCATGGGACGTTTAACAGGTAAAGTAGCTATTATTACCGGAGCAGCAACAGGAATGGGCGCATCTGAAGCGATGCTCTTCGCACAAGAAGGCGCTAAGGTTGTAGCAACAGACATCCAAGAAACACATTTGCACGAGCTTATCACGAAAATCAAAGCAAACGGTGGCGAAGCTATCGGGCTAAAACATAACGTAACATCTGAAGAAGAATGGAAACATGTCATTCAAGAAACAATTAACCACTACGGTAAGATTGATATTCTGGTCAATAACGCTGGTGTCGCTTCACCAAAAACGATCGAGCATATGGAAATGAATGAATGGAATCGTATTTTGGATATCAACCTCAATGGTTGTGTCATCGGTATGAAATATGTTATTCCTGAAATGAAAAAAGCAGGCGGCGGCTCGCTCGTTAACATCTCTTCCATCGGCGGTATCGTCGGTATGGCCGGAACAAGCCCTTACACAGCTGCCAAAGGCGCACTTCGTACCTTGTCGAAATCCGCTGCCGTAGATTATGGTAAGGATAAGATCCGCGTGAACTCCGTACATCCAGGTATTATCGTAACACCAATGACGGAGGAATCATTCAAATCGGCTGAACCATACTACCGTACGTTCACACAGCTTCCATACTTCGGTAATCCAGAAGACGTTGCTTACGGCGTGCTCTTCTTGGCATCCGATGAATCCCGTTTCATGACGGGTGCAGAGCTTGTTATTGACGGTGGATGGACAGCGATCTAAATCGAATATCAATCAAAAATAAGCCCCCGTCCACGTTGGATGAGGGCTCTCTCGCTATATTGTGTCCAGTCGATGTTGTATTACTGCTCTTTCTTCGCTTCCAATACCGGATTACGAATATACGGCCCTTGTATGGATAGATCCATCAATTGTGATGCCATTTCTTCTTCGGAATACGGCATATTCTGCTCTATCCACCAGATGATCACTTCAAGAAAAGCAGATTCGACATATTTAATAATAATTTCTCGTCTCGCTGTTAGGTTGTTATCATCCGGCTCTGTACGGTTAATCCCGGTTGAGACGAACTCATGAATGACTGCCATTAAGCCTTGCGTAAAATAAGGAATGCGATTCGTTACTAGCAGTGCACGATAAAAATGAAAATGTATTGCGATCTGATGGAACATCTGAATAAAATTCGGGTGCGGCTTACCTATTGTATAATCGAATTTCTCATCTTCATGACGAATACTCACTTCACGCTCAAACTCATCCAATACCGTATCGATACAACTCTCTAGCAAATCAACCTTATCCTTGAAATGCAGATAGAACGTTGCCCGCTTCACTGTCGCGTGATCGGAGATATCCTGTACGGTAATATGATCGAATTCCCGTTCTTCCATGAGCCTAATCAGTGCATCGCGAAGTAATCGTTTGGTCCGCATCACACGCGGGTCTTGTCTCGTTTGTCTCTCCACAATATCCATATCCTTTACCATCATAATGTTCTTAGTATAGACGGGAAACCCTGGATTGAACACCAAAAAACCTTCTTCACAGGTCGTGTAAGAAGGTCCATCAGGCGAATCTCAATGTACTACTTAAGCAGCTTCATCATATTCTGATAGCTTTCACGCACACTCTCAAGCTCGGACTTCGTCGTTACATCCTGCTCCAGAATAATATATTTTACCGATTCGAGTTCTTCTGCTTTCTTCAAGATTCCCGGAATATCCATTACACCTGTTCCAATCTCGACGAAATCCTCTGGTTTCACGGTACTGAAGACAACCTCCGGCGTTAGGACACCCGAGACTTGCTCGAGCTCGAATAAGTTCACGGGCGATGCAGAAGCGCTCAAATCTTTCTGATGTAATAACCCAAGTCGGCTTCCCAGCTGGTCCATATACGCGATCGGATCCACGCCTGCCCGCATAGCCCAATATGTATCGAATTCCACAAGCACATGTGACGGATCGGTATTCTCCAGCAGAATATCCATGATTGTCTGACCATCGAACGCCTGGAATTCATGAAAATGATTGTGGTAATAGAAGTCCATGCCTTCCGCTCTGCACTTCTTCCCAGAAGCATTCAACCATTCTGCCAGACGAAGCGCATCATCCTTATCCTTGAAGAAATAACCGGGCAAAACAACACCGCCGCTGCCCAGCTCTGCATTATAACGAATGACTTGATCCCAGTCTAAATTCGGATGATAGGAGACATGACTCGTTACAACCTGGAGCCCCATCTGCTCCATATTCGATTTGAGCTCTTGCGCTGTATAACCAACCTCGAAGCTACCATCATTCGATGTGTTATGAAAAGCGAACTCCACATGGGTATAACCGATGTCCGCCACTTGACGTAACGTACCTAAGAAATCTTGGGCCATCGATTCGCGAACAGAGAATAATTGTAGACCGATTGGAATGTGATTCATGTTACCCCTCCTACTAGAATGAATATTGTAAACCCTTACATCGTCATTATATTCAACATGGAGTATGCCATGCTTCCCCTTTTTTATCTAAAAATGGGACCAATCTTCATCTATTTGCCGTACAGCATGGAACGAACGCGATTCGCAAATATTAAATTATAACTTAACTTTCAGAGACCAAAACCTTATACTAATGGGATATAGAAGCAAAGGGGACAGATTACTATGATGCACAAAGCACTAACCATTGCCGGCTCCGATACAAGTGGCGGTGCAGGCCTTCAAGCCGATCTCAAAACGTTTCAGGAACGCGGTGTATTCGGCATGACCGCAATCACCGTCATTGTCGCTCAAGATCCGCACAATGGCTGGTTCCATGATGTATTCCCGATCGAATTATCACTACTTGAGAAGCAAATCGAGACCGTTCTTGCAGGCATCGGTGTCGATGCTGCCAAAGTCGGCATGCTCGGATCGACTGAAATCATTGAACTTGTCGCACGCAAGATCGACCAATATAACGTTAGAAATTTCGTTATCGATCCTGTCATGGTATGTAAGGGTGCAGATGAAGCCCTTCACCCAGAGACGAATGAAGCGCTACGCGATATTCTCGTACCAAAGGCGCTTGTCGTGACACCGAACCTATTCGAAGCTTCTCAGCTTAGCGGTATGGCACCGATTAAGACCGTGGATGAAATGAAAGAAGCTGCGGCGAAGATTCATGAGAAAGGCGCTGCTTATGTCCTTGTCAAAGGCGGCGGTAAACTGACTAGTGAACAAGCAGCCGTAGATGTACTCTATGACGGCAAGAACTTCGAACTGCTCCAATCCGAGAAATTCAGCACTTCCTTCACGCATGGTGCAGGCTGCACCTATTCCGCAGCGATCACCGCAGAGCTCGCGAAAGGCCGCGAAGTTAAAGAAGCCATTCATACCGCGAAGGCATTCATTACCGAGGCCATTCGCCATTCGTTCGCATTAAATCAGTATGTTGGACCAACAAATCATGCGGGGTATCGACTATCTGGTCAATAATATAGGTACTACATATACAGGATATCTCGACATCATGGATGCCGAGATTTTCTTTGTTGTTGGAACGATGTAGAAATTGAGAAAATTTGATACAATAAGAACATATCCCAAGCAGAATTCTGCGTGAAATAAAAGGAGATTGATCGCATGGCAACTTTCGAACAACAATTAGCGCAATATGCCGAACTTATCGTTAAAGTGGGCGTTAACGTCCAACAAGACCAGCAAGTCTTTATTACAGGTTCTACCGAAATGACAGAACTCGTCCGCCTCGTGGCGAAGAAAGCGTATGAAGCTGGCGCAAGCAACGTACATGTGGATTGGGTAGACGAGGCCCTCTCCCGACTGAAATACGAGAACGCGTCCGACGACCACTTCACGAAGTTCCCAGAGTGGGAAGTTGCGAAGCGTAATACGTTCTTGGATGCGCGTGCAGCATTCATCGCGATCGTATCCCCGAACCCGGATTTGCTCAAAGGCATTGATCCACAGCGAATCGGCAGTTTCCAGAAAGCTTCAGGACAGGCGCTCGAGAAGTACCGTCAATATGTACAATCGGACAAAGTAAGCTGGACGGTTGTTGCGGCTGCAACGAAGAACTGGGCTGCGAAGATCTTCCCAGACGTAACGCCAGATGAAGCACAAGTGCTATTATGGAATGCGATCTTCGAATCTGTTCGTCTGAATACACCTGATCCGGTTCAAGCATGGGAAGAACACAACGCGAACCTACATAAGAAAGTCGAAGTATTGAACGGATACCACTTCCACAAACTTCACTACACGGCACCTGGAACAGATCTCACGATCGAATTGCCTGAGAAGCATCTCTGGGTGGGCGCAGGCAGCACCAGTGAGAGCAATGTTGCATTCATGGCGAATATGCCAACTGAAGAGGTATTTACAGTACCTTACAGAAACGGTGTTAACGGATACGTATCCAGCACGAAGCCTCTGAGCTATGGCGGCAATATTATCGATAACTTCAAATTAACTTTTGAAGAAGGACGTATCGTTAAGGTTGAAGCCGAGCAAGGGCAAGCGATCTTGCAACAGCTTGTAGATACAGATGAGGGCTCACACTACTTGGGCGAAGTTGCACTTGTTCCACATGAGTCCCCTATCTCACAGTCCAACATTTTGTTCTTCAATACCTTATTCGATGAAAATGCATCCAACCACCTCGCGATCGGCAGTGGTTATGCGTTCAACGTTGAAGGCGGCAAAACAATGACAAGAGAAGAATTGGATGCGAGTGGTGTGAACGCAAGTATTACACACGTCGACTTCATGATTGGTTCTGCGAACATGGACATCGATGGCATTCAACAAGACGGTACTGTAGTTCCGGTATTCCGTGGCGGCAACTGGGCAATCTAATCAA
Source organism: Paenibacillus terrigena DSM 21567 (assembly GCF_000374845.1). Taxonomy (GTDB): domain Bacteria; phylum Bacillota; class Bacilli; order Paenibacillales; family Paenibacillaceae; genus Paenibacillus_K; species Paenibacillus_K terrigena. Next base: position 681,547 of record NZ_KB895414.1, read on the forward strand.
AGACCATAAGAAAGACTGCATCTCCTACGATAGGGATGCAGTCTTTTTCAATATCATAAAACACTTGACTTTAGTATGTAATAAAAATATACTAACTTATATAAAGTAAGTTACTAATTAACGATTCAGGAGGTCATTCCTATGATACCATCATTATTTCTTGCCCATGGATCCCCGATGCTCGCCATTGAAGATACACCGTATACAGCGTTCCTCGAACAACTTGGACAACAATGGAAGCCGAAAGCCATTGTCATTTTCACCGCACACTGGGAAAGTGAAGTGCTTACGATTTCCACGCATGATCAAGTCTATGAGACCATTTACGATTTCGGCGGATTCCCGGATGCCTTGTATGAGGTTGTCTACCCTGCCAAAGGCTCCTCGCAGCTTGCCAATCAACTCGCTGAGCGGTTTAAACAAGCTGGTATCGAGACGCGCGCCGATGCGACTCGAGGACTGGATCATGGATCTTGGACGCTGCTGCATCGCATGTATCCTGCCGCAGATATTCCGGTCGTCCAAATTTCGGTTCATCCTTATCTTGCGGCAGAAGCACAGTATAAGATCGGTCAAGCGCTGCAAGGTCTAGGCGATGAAGACATCCTCATCATCGGCAGTGGCGTCACGGTACACAATCTGCGATTGCTTAATTGGGGTCAGAAGGAGCCTGAGGCCTGGGCTGTTGCTTTTGATGATTGGTTATTGAATAAGGTCGAGCACGGCGATCTGCCATCCCTGTTCGCCTATGACCAACTTGCGCCATACGCACGCCAGGCCGTACCTCGTGCCGAGCATTTCGTACCGTTCTTTATCGCGATGGGCAGTGGTTCATCGAAGCCGCAAGTGATTCATCGCAGCTATGATCTCGGAACGTTGAGTTATTTGAGCATGGCATTCTAAATCCTTATACGAAGAACCCCAAGGCGATCCCGTCCTAAGTCAGTTGGCGGAGCCCTGGGGTTCTGGTTATTACAACCCTAATTCTTTACGAATTTGTTCTTGATTGCTTGCATGATAATTCTTCATGTTCCGTGGGAAAGGTACGCCTTCGATCATGGCATCGATAGCTTCCTGGTTCCCTTCGATAATGTGTTGGCGCAGCGTCTCGATATAAGCAATCGACTGATCAATCCGCGTCTTCATTTCACTCGTATCCGTCGTAATATTCCCGTGACCTGGAGCAAGCACCCGAATATCATGCTTCTCCAGGACCTGATGCAGTTGACGCATCGTCGCTACGTAATCGCTACTGCTAGAGTAGATATACGGAAACTCGATATCCGAACAATAATCTCCAGCCAGCAAAATACCCTCCGGGTCGATGACCGTTACGATCCCATCATCCGTATGGCCCGGCGCAAGATAGAACGTCAAGAGCGTCTGCCCCAATTGAACCTGCTGTCCATTCTCGGCAATCAGGATATCGGCGACAGGATATTTCAGCTCATAATCCCGGGTTAAGTAAAACTTATCGTCAAAGGACTTAATCTGTTCCACGATTTCATCCGGATTCGGATGATGATGTAGCTTCTCGCTCGCGATCACCTTCGCTTCAGGAAATGCGCCGTAGCCTAGAATATGATCCCAATCGCTATGTGTGAAGAGCAGATAGATGGGCCAGCCTCTGCCTACTTGATCGACGTAATCACGAATCTCACGAACCTCTTGCGGCAACCATGTCGGGTCTACGACAATTGTACATTCATCCAAAGTAATAACTGAAGATGTCGTATGATACAACGCGCTCTGGAATACTGTAATTCGACTGTTCTGATAGACAATCAATTTCGTTCGCCCCTCTCGGTCTTGTTACTTCTTATTATAGCAAAAAAATAGGCAGCTCCCATGGACGGGAACTGCCTTTGTTTGTACGATTTGTGCAATTATGCTTTGCTGATGAATTCTTGCACCCATTCACCTTGGTAGTACGCTACACCAATGTGTGTGAAGTTCGCATTCAAGATATTCGCACGGTGACCTGAACTGTTCATCCAGTCATTCATCACTTGCTGTGGTGTTGTCTGACCTTTCGCAATGTTCTCACCTGCATAACCAAAAGCAATGTTATATTGCTTCATCATATCAAATGGCGAACCGTACGTTGGGGATTGATGATCGAAATAGTTGTTGCTATACATATCTTTTGCTTTATCTAGAGCCATTGCAGCAAGTCTGCTGTCTGTCGATAGCGGCTGCAGACCAGCCTTTGCACGTTCTTGGTTCACTAAGTTCACAACTTGTGCAGCGAAGCTAGTATCCCCTTGATTCGGTTGTGTTGGCTTATTGTCATTTGTCGGCGGAGTTGGCTTCGTTGGTTGCGTTGGTACCGTTGGCTTGCTTGGCTGTACAGGTTTCGTTGGTACTGTTGGAACGGTAGGCATAACCGGCGGCTGCTGAGGATACGTTGGGAATGTCACGTTTCCTGGGAATGTCGGGCATGCGCCACCACCTACAACCTGAACTTGCTTCGGCATATTTTTCAAGAAATTATTAATAATATCATTCCAGTTGCCTTGAACTGGTGCAGCTGAAACTGCTGTTGGCAACATCCACGCACATGCCACCGCAGTGACCATAACCGTCTTGGAGAAACGATTCATCATCTTCTTCTTCATATGGTATAAATCCTCCTTGTATGCATTGCATTTTGTTGTGTGAATGCTAAGCCCTCATTCACTGAAGGAAGTGTAACATACGTCATAAGATGCGATCATTACCAAAAATTTGGGAATCTCATTATTTTCCAGATGTTTTACGCTCTCGGTACCACTGATACCAATAGATACAAAATGCAAGCCAACTGCCTGATACCAGGTAGCCAGCGAGTACATCACTCGGATAGTGCACGCCCGCATAGACGCGGCTAATTCCGATCATCGCAATGATCAACGAACCAAGAATTAACAGCAAAACACGTCCCCATCTCGGCCGAATGTGCTTCCAGAGCAGGAAAACAATGACCCCATATAGCGAGAAAGCAGCCATGGCGTGCCCCGATGGGAAACTATAACCTGTTTCTTCTAGTATCCTGTGAATTGTCGGACGTTCACGTGTAAATAATCTTTTTAACACCACATTCAGTAATGCCGAGCCACCGACTACAATGACGAAGAGGATTAATTCTTCGCGATGCTTCAGAACAAAAAATAGGAATAACATGGTAATAATCGCGATAACGATGACAGGTAACGTCGATCCGATAAAGGCACAGAATTTTGCAAATCCCGTCCAGAAGGGCGACTCCTTCCCTTGTACAAAGTGAATAATCGCATCATCAAATGCGGAGATACGGTTGGTCGCTACGAAATACGCCACGACGATGGATGCGATAAGTCCTACGAGTGTAAGATACAATGGCGTCTTTCGTACTTTCATTGCTTGCATGCTCTAATTCCTTTCTATTCAGAGATCGAGGGTTCCTTAGCTGTTCGTGCTGGTAAGCCAGCAATCTCATAGATTAATGCGATATTCATGGATTTCCGCGTCTCATCAGCCAATCGATCGAAGGCGAGCTGCTGTCGGTCTGCAAATGGAACGATATCCTCGATCGCACGCAATCCTTTGCGCGTACGTATCTGATTGAGCCACTGTCGACGGAAGACATCATTATGGAAGACCCCGTGCAAATACGTGCCCCATACTTGACCATTTTCCGATGCTAATCCTTCCGCCCTAAGATCGGACATCTGGAACAGCGGATAGACGGATTCCTTCTTGCCATCCAATCGAATCGTCTGACCCATATGGATCTCATACCCGGTAATCGCTGTGCCATTCCCTTGGCCCCACTGCGGCTGCGAACAATCGATAACACCTTGAACCCGTTCGGTTTTCTTCTCCGCATAGAAGGTTGTCTGCAGTGGAAGCAAACTAAGCCCCAGCGTTTCGGCTCCCGCTTCAACCTCAACCCCATGCGGATCAAGGAGCTGTTCGCCCAGCATCTGATATCCACCGCAAATACCAACGATGTCACAGGAAGAGTGGCCCTCATCCTCATGAACATGAGCGAAGGTAAGTATGGCGTCAGCTAGACCCGATTCACGTAAGAAGCGTAAATCATCCATCGTATTCTTCGTTCCTGGTAAAATAATCCCATCCGGCGTCCCTAGCTCGGCGAGCGATTGCACATAACGAACGCGAACATCCTGTTCCGCGACCAAGGCGTCAATATCCGTAAAGTTCGAGATTCGCGGATATCGGATGACAGCAATATCGAGTTCATATGCTTCATTGTCCCCGAGTGCCTTCCCTTTATATGCATCCAATACGACGGAGTCCTCTTGCTCAATATCGATATTCGGCAAATAAGGCAGTACACCGACCACGGGAATACCCGTCCGCTCTTCGAGCCAGTCCAGACCAGGCTGAAGCAAACTGAGGTCTCCGCGGAATTTATTAATAATGAAGCCCTTGACACGATCACGTTCATGCGGTTCTAAGAGTTCCAACGTTCCGACCAGCGAAGCGAATACGCCGCCGCGATCAATGTCCGCAACGAGCAGGACAGGTGCTTCTGCCCACGCTGCTAGATTCATGTTCACGATATCATTTTGCTTCAAATTGATTTCCGCAGGACTGCCTGCGCCTTCAATGACAACGACTTCGTACGCAGCACGCAACCGTTCAAGAGCAGCCACTACCGTTGTTTTGGCAAAAGGGAGAAATTCGGACCGATAATCACGCGCGCTTAACTGCGTATAGGGTTTGCCATGGACGACGATCTGTGCGTTCATCTCTTTCATCGGTTTGATGAGAATCGGGTTCATATCGGTTGTTGCAGCGACCTCACAGGCTTCCGCTTGAACGCCTTGCGCACGCCCGATTTCTTTGCCATCCATCGTCACATACGAATTTAGCGCCATGTTCTGCGATTTATAAGGAGCAACCTTCCATCCGTCCTGCTTCAAAATCCGGCATAATGCCGTCGTCACAATGCTCTTGCCTACATCGGATGCCGTTCCTTGCAGCATAATGGTTCTTGCTTTAGGCCGTTCACTGGACATGCGGTTAGCCTCCTTCTAGACGATTATTGTACATATAAGCAGCAGTAGAATTTCCAAACATTCGTTCAATGCGCCATAAGTGTCGCCGGTTAGACCACCGAGCTTATTCGCCATGGATCTTGCTATGATCATCCCGAGCAATAACGCGCCCATCCCAATCCATACAATAGATAACCCGTCTGATGCGATGATTGTACCTATGCCACCCCACATCGCAGTACCAATCCAGATCAGCACAGATACAACAACCGCCATCAGCGTTGCTCCCGTTACATGCCGCGCACTCACGCCTTTAAAATAACTGCCGAGTCCAGATTCCTTCCTTGCATAAGGAAATGCTGCCATCCCAATGACCATAAACCAGCGGCTCCAAATGAAGGGCAGGACGATCTCCCAAGACCATTTCTGATCCAACAAGGTGTAGAAAATAACGGCCTTGAGCAGCATTGCAAGAACACAGACGATGACGCCCATCGCCCCGACGCGGCTGTCCTTCATAATTTCAAGCATTTGTTCCCGTGGACGATGACTTAGAACCCCATCTGCGGTATCCATTAACCCATCAATATGTAAGGCCCCTGTCAAAGAAACCGTCCAGACCAAGGTCAGGACGGCCGCTAGTACAAAAGGGAAGAGCAATGAGCTGCCGTAGCCGAAGCCCCAGACGAGCCCGCCGAGAACTGCGCCAACAAGCGGATAGAACACCACGCTGCGAGCGAATACCTCTTTGGAATAATGAATTTGAATCGGCAGCGGCAGCCTCGATAAGAATTGAAAGGCTGCTACACAGGCTTGCGCTGCTTGTTTCATAACTGAACCGCCCTGCTCTTGAGTTCGATCGGGATGCCTGCGGTGACTAGATACACTTGTTCACAGACCCCCGCTAGCTTCCGATTCATATAACCAGCTAGATCGCGATATTGCCTGCCTAGCGGATATTCCGGCACAATCCCGCTGCCAACCTCGTTCGTCACGAAGATTAGCGTACCAGCGTAAATTCGAACTCGTTCCACCAACTGTTCAATCTGCTGCTTCACCAGATCGGTTGCATTCGGCTCCGCTTCACAGCGAAGTAGAATATTCGAGAGCCACAGGGTCAAGCAATCGACGAGAATCATCTTCGACCCTTCGAGATCTCCGAGTAAGGCGATTAAGTCGTAGGGTTCTTCGATCGTCTTCCATTCGAAAGCAGCTTGATCCCGCTCCATTTGGTGCATGCGAACCCGTTCTCGCATCTCATCATCGTAGAGTTGTGCCGTCGCGATGTAGATTCCGCGATCGCCATAGTTTGCGCAGAGCTTCTCTGCGAAGGAGCTCTTCCCACTTCGCGCACCGCCAGTTACCAGAATCGGCATGCCTTTTCTCTCCCCTCATATGATACATCCATTCATCATTTCTTTATTCGCCTGAGCTTACGCCCGCACTTGCGAAGGTTGCCATCTCGCGCATGATTTTCGTTGCCGCATCGATCAAGGTAAAGGCAAGCACGGCACCTGTCCCTTCACCAAGCCTCATGTCCAATTGCAGCACTGGCGTTAATCCGATTTCTTCGAGCAGGCTCTCATGCCCTTGTTCTTGGGATAGATGCGATCCGATCATATAACCGCTTGTTAGCGGTTCAATACGGCTGGCTATCAACGCTGCTGCAGAAGAGATGAATCCATCAATCACAACAGGGCACTGATGTCTTGCTGCGCCAAGGATCACGCCGACCAGACCAGCGATCTCGAGTCCCCCTACCTTCGCCAGGACATCCAGCGGGTCCTTCGCATTCGGACGGTTCACTTGAATTGCTTGGCGAACAACCGCTTGCTTATGTAACATCCGTTCATCATCGATGCCAGTTCCGCGTCCTACCGTCTCCTCGGATGACATGCCCGTGAGCACACTTAGAATGGCTGCACTCGCTGTCGTGTTCCCAATGCCCATCTCGCCTGTCGCGAAGATCTTATACCCATCGGCAACATGCTGCTCCACAATCTCAGCTCCTGCGAGAATAGCTTGGATCGCTTCATCTTGTGACATGGCTGGGCCCTTCGCCATATTCGCCGTCCCTTTGCGGACATTACGGGACACCAGCTGAGGATGCTCCATATCTGCATTCACGCCGATGTCGACACATACGACATCCGCACCTGCATGACGTGCCAACACATTCACGGCTGCACCGCCGTTCAAGAAATTATAGACCATCTGCGGTGTCACTTCCGAGGGGAATGCACTGATCCCTTCTTCACACACGCCATGATCTCCTGCCATGACGATAACGGCTTTCTTCGCGAATGCCGGGTGCAATTCACCTGTAATCCCTGCGACCTGCGCCGCAATATTCTCAAGCTTACCAAGGCTCCCTGGAGGCTTCGTCAGCTGATCCAAATGCTGCATCGCTTCCTCGACCATCTGCCCATCTAACGGTTCAATGTGTGAAATAAGTTGCTCCAATTGTTCTTTCATTATCTCGCTCCAATCTGTGTATGATTCTCATTGATGTCATTAAAATTCTATTTTGCTTCATTTCCTAGTGTCTCATGGGAACCCGGTTGAAGCAAGATTTGTGGCGTGCCATTTACAGGATGGGGAATAATAATCGGTTCTGTGCCAAAAACTTCATGGACGCGCTCCCGGCTTAATATTTCAGCTGGCTCGCCAATGGCTACCTGTTTCCCTTCATGCAGCACAAGCAATTGATCACAATATTGCGCCGCTAAGTTCAGATCATGAAGAACAGCGATGATCGTCAAGCCGCAGTCACGCTGCCATTTCCGTACATAATCCATAAATTGCAGCTGATAACGAATATCCAGATACGTCGTTGGTTCATCCAGCAGCAGAATTTCAGGCTGCTGAACCATCACTTTGCCAAGGGCGACACGTTGCCGTTGCCCACCGCTAAGTTCATGCAGTGGTCGATCGAGCAGTTCCACTAAATTCAATTGCTCCGCGACCCCAGCGATAAGCGAGGATGCATCCGTCTGATCCCGGCCGAGCCAATTCTGGAATGGGAACCTTCCCATCTCAAGAACCTCCTGCACCGAATATCCAACGGGTGGTAGCGTCTCCTGCTGTAAGACCGCAAGATGCTGAGATAGTGATTTTCGGGAATACTGCGATAAAAGTTGTTTGCGTATGACGATCTCGCCCGCAGAAGCCGGCTCCACGCCGGATATGCATTGCAGCAACGTTGATTTCCCGCTTCCGTTCGGACCGATGATACCTAGACAAGTCCCTGACTCCACTTCAAAATGAATATTTTGCAGCACCTTCGCAGCACCATAATGCTTATCTACATGTTCGACTCGGATCATGACAATCGACCCCTTCGCGTTTTTTTGTTACGGTGCAGCAGATAGGCGAAGAATGGTGCGCCAATAAATGCGGTTACAACGCCAAGCGGAATTTCAGTGGGTGCGAGTACCGATCGAGCAAGGGTATCTGCAATCACCATGTAGATTCCACCACCAATTGCGGATAACGGGACGATCAGTTTGTAATTCGAGCCGACCAGCAATCGAATCATATGAGGGACGATCAACCCGACGAAGCCGATAACACCTGATACGGATACGGCAGCAGCCGTCATAAATGTCGCCGTTAATAGAATAATCATCTTCGTTCGATCCACACGAATCCCTAAATGCGCGGCTTCACGTTCCCCTAGCGCGAGGATATTCATCGTCCTGGCGTAACCCATCACAATAATAAAGCCAACGATCAAATACGGCCCAAGCACCGCGGTATATGCCCATCCACGCAGCGAGAGGCTGCCCATGAGCCAGAACATAACTTCATTAATCGTCTTATCCGACAACGCGACGAGTAAGGATACGAACGCCCCAAGGAAGGCCTGCATGACAACACCAGCGAGTATTAAGCGTTCCGTCGGTATTTTGCCTTCATCTTGCGCAAGCCGCATCACAAGCCACAGGGTTAAGACCCCTGTCGTGAAAGCAACAATGGGTACGGACCACTGTCCAACAAGTGAATATTGGATGCCAAAATAGATCATAAAGGCTGCGCCAACGGAGGCGCCAGATGATACACCCAGCGTGTACGGGTCCGCCAGCGGATTGCGCAAGACCCCCTGAAATGCCGCACCGGATAAGGACAAGCAAGCGCCAACCAAGACCCCAATCGCAATGCGAGGAATCCGTACCTTTAATAAGATCTGTTCATAGGAACCTGGCCACGTCTTGGGAATCATATCTTGAAGCCAAGGAATCTGATGCAGCAGAATGGCTGGGATTTGCTGCAGCGGAATATGCACTGAGCCAATGGTAGCCGAGACGCAAATCGTAAAAAGGAGGAGGAGTATTCCTCCTCCTCCCCACAGCAATCCTGTTCGGTTCATTATTTCACCAAATCCGGATAGATCGCCTTCGCCATGGCGATCAAGCCATCGGTTAGACGTGGACCTGGTCTGCTAAGCAAGTTGCCATCCACGCCAATCACTTGATTATTCTTGATCGCATCAATTTGATCCCAGCCGCTGCGACCTAGAATGATATCTTTAATCGGTTTGCCTGTCTCATAATCTTTGGCATCATTCGCGAATAGAATGACATTCGGATTCGAATGAATAATATTCTCTTCATTAATCTGCACCCAGCCTTGTACGTCGGATGCCACGTTCACACCGCCGGCGATCGAGATTAGCTCATCCATGAATTCGCCTTTACCTACCGTCCAGCCTGGGGAGAATTCAATGTATACTTTCTTCTTCTGATCCGCAGCGACATTCTTCACCGCTTCGATGACCGAATCGCGGTCCGCCTTCATCTTATCGATCACTTGCTTCGCTTCCGCTTGACGATCCGTAATTTGACCGTACACTTCGATATTTTTCATAATATCTTCAAGCGTCTTCGGTTCAACTTTGAAAATTTTGATTCCCAGATCACGAAGCTTCTTCACGGATTCTTCTTTCATGGAAATTCCCGTAAAGACGATGTCTGCATTGGCACCGATAACCGCTTCTTCATTCGGCTTCATAATACTGCCCATTTTCGGCTTGGAGCTTGCTGCTGCTGGGTAGTCGTCATAATCCGATACACCAACGATTTGTTGATCCAGTCCGAGTGCGAAGAGGGACTCCGTCTCTGCCGGCGATACCGATACGATACGTTCAGGTGCTTTGTCAAATGTAAATTCCTCGCCAGTCGCATCCTTAATCGTAAGAGGATACTTCGTCTTGAGGTCCGATGTTTCTGTATTGTCCTTCTGCTCCTGTTTGCTCTGCTCTGTCTGAGCCCCTTGCTTCGCTGCGTCTTCTGTCCCCTTCGTACCGCAAGCAGCGATACTGACAACGAGCGCGAGAATCAGTGCCCACGTCGATAAACCTTTCCAAATCTTCATCCTTGTCTCTCTCCCCTTATTCTTTATTGATGCTGAACGTTTGAACAGAGAAAACCCCAGATCCTGAAGGACCCGGGGCACGTCAATTTCGGAATAAATCCGTATGTATGCGTACTGCATGTCACACGTCTTCCAACTGAGCGCAACCCTTTCCTCGAAGGTTTGTCATTCGTATCCATAGGCAGGTCTCCTGACTTATGGGTCTTGCATGCCCTCGCCTTCCCATTCCTGCTATGGAACAGTGGCTATTGAGGTCATCCCCAGATTACAGTGGCGGGACCGTCCCGGATTTGCACCGGATTCCCTTTTAACCCGATCTATACGACATTCGCACAGATAGGGACCTACAGATTTCCTATTCAATTCAGGCTATGCCTTTCAGCCTTTCACCTAGTTATTATAGGGGAAAAGCCCCCACCTTACAACTAAATTAGTAGCACATTTTCAGCCTCGTGATTTGTATTTCGAATAAGAAATCTTTATCATCATAACTAGCAAATAACGAACCTCTTGTTGAAGGAGAGAAATGCCCTCATGGATAGAATCATGATTGTAGAAGATGATCCCAAGATATACACCTTGCTCAAAGAGCAGCTTGAAAAATACGGCTATGAGGCTGTCGTCGCAGATGATTTCGACCGCATTGCGGATCAGTTCACCCAGATCGAACCCAATCTCGTACTGCTCGATGTCAATTTGCCGAAGTTCGATGGATTCTATTGGTGCCGCCAAATCCGCCAAATCTCCACCTGTCCCATCCTCTTCATCTCAGCAAGGGAAGGTAAAATGGAGCAAGTGATGGCCCTAGAGCACGGTGCCGATGATTATATTACCAAGCCTTTCGATTATGATATTGTCATGGCCAAAATCGCCAGCCACCTGCGCCGCGCCTATGGCAGCTATGCACCAAAAGCTACGGAACGTTCTTTAAGTCTCCACGGACTTACCCTCTTACCTGAACGTCTGGAGGTTTCCTTAGCGGATCAAAGTCTAGAGCTGCTGCGGAAAGAATCGTTGCTGCTGGAAGTGCTCATGGAGCGTTATCCTCGCGTTGTTAGCCGTGATCGAATTCTGGAGAAGCTATGGGATGAGAACCATTTCGTGGACGAGAATACGCTCAATGTGTATGTCACGCGCCTTCGCAAGAAGCTGAAGGATCTTGGCATAGAAGAAGCGGTCGAGACGGTCCGGGGCGCGGGCTATCGCCTGAAGGTGACATGGGCGGATGTCTCCTCATGAGACTTTTCCTTCGTGATCACGTTCCATTAATGATTATTCTAGGACTTCAAATTGTTATAACATCCATTGTATATGCCTTTAATGACGGTTCAGCACTATCGACCATCAGTTACGTCTTCTTCGTAAGTCTATTTCTGTTACTGGTCTTCCTCGTCTATCAATATGTGTCCAAACGGGGGTTCTATGCCAGATTATCGAATCCGGAGGCATCCATGGAGCCCATCTTCACATCCAAGAGCAGACAGTTCACACCGATCGAACAAGCATTGCAAGATTTGCTCACTGACCAGTTTCATTTTATGCAGCAAGAGCTTCATCAGGCAGAGAATCGTATGAACCGCCATGTTACATTTATGAATCAATGGGTGCATGATATGAAGACACCGCTCTCCGTCATCCATATGACGATTCAAGATGAAGATGAGCCGATTTTTGATAGTATACGGGAAGAGACAGACCGGCTAACCAAGGGGCTTGAGACCGTGCTCTATATGGCTAGGCTGGATAGCTTCGAGCATGACTTTTATATTGAAGAGGTCGACCTCGCCCAGATGATGGGGCAATTCGTGAAGCAGAATAAAAGGTTATTCATTCGCAGTCAAGTCTTCCCGAAAATCGGGATCGCTGAGAACCAGACGGTCGTGTCCGATGAGAAATGGCTTACCTTCGTCTTTAGTCAGATCATTAACAATGCCGTAAAATATTCCGCAGGCAAAAGCCGCACCATCGAGATCAGCGCTTCCATGGAGCAGGAGCATACCGTGGTCCAAGTACGTGATTATGGCATTGGTATTCCAGCGCACGATGTTGAACGTGTATTCGAACCGTATTTTACCGGAGATAATGGGAGACAATATCCCGCTTCGACCGGCATGGGCTTATATCTCGTCCATGAGATCTGCAGTCGACTCGGTCATCGCATCACCGTCGATTCGGAACAAGGCGAAGGCACAAGTGTAAGAATATATTTCACCAATACAACCGAAGACGATGCTTACCGGCGAAAGGAGTGAGGCGCGTGGATATGCTTCAAGTTCGAAATATCAATAAAGTATACAGCGGACGCAAAGCGTTCCGAGCATTGACCGACCTCAGCTTAACGATCCGTGAAGGCGAATTCGTCGGTATTATGGGACCATCCGGCAGTGGGAAGACCACGCTCTTAAATGTGATCTCGACGATTGATATGCCGTCATCCGGCCAGATTCTCATTAACGGCAGCAACCCGTACAAGCTTCGCAAGAACAAGCTTGCCGCTTTTCGAAGACAACAGCTCGGGTTCGTATTCCAAGAGTTCCATCTCATTGAGACGCTGACAATTGGAGAGAACATCATCCTTCCGTTAACGCTGGACGGCGTACGCGTCTCCGAAATGGAAGAGCGGCTGAGCAGCATTATTCAGAAGCTTGGGATCAAGGATATTCGTGATAACAGTATTTTCGAAGTATCACGGGGACAGCAGCAGCGAGCAGCAATCGCACGCGCAATTATTCATCGTCCATCGCTCCTGCTCGCCGATGAGCCGACAGGGAACTTGGACTCTAAAGCATCCAGACATGTCATGGAGACGCTTCAGCAGATTAATGAAACCGATCGCACCACGATGATGATGGTAACCCATGACCCGATCGCAGCCAGCTATTGCCACCGGGTGATCTTCATTAAGGACGGAATGCTCTACAATGAGATCGTTCAGGGACAGAATCGTTCCGCATTCTATCAGAAGATCATCAATGCGATCGCGCTTCTAGGAGGGGACGCGAATGAATTTTCTACAATTCGCGTTTAACAATGTCAAGCGGCATGCTCGGAAATATGCAGCCTATTTCTTCAGCAGCGCCTTCGCCGTGATGATCTTCTTCTTATACGTTGCCTTTAGCCTACATCCCAAAATTCTACCAAGCACGGTCAATGAAATCGTATCCGGCGGCATGACGCTTGGGGCAAGCTCTATCGTATTTTTCTCATTCATCTTCATTCTCTATTCCACGGCCGTCTTTGTCCAAGCTCGCAGTCAGCAGTTCGGCATTCTGACGATCCTCGGAATGACGAAGAGGCAGCTGCGATTCATGCTATTCTTGGAATTTTCCATTATTGGCGTCGGTTCGATACTAACAGGGACTGTCACAGGACTTGTCTTCCTGAAATTATTCCTGATCATCGCATCGCTTGCGGTTGGCGGCAGCTCAATGACGTTCTATTTTCCAATCGAAGCATTGAAGACAACGGCCATCACATACGGCATCTTGTTCATCTTCATCTCGCCATTGTCCTATCTGTTCATTGGCAGACAACCACTGATGGAGCTGCTCACGGTTCGCCGCAGAAAACTACGATTCCGTAATTCTTCCTACATTTTCGCGACCATCGCACTATGCTGCTTGATCTGGAGTTACGTGCAAGCTTTCAGAAAAGATATAGGGACCTTTCTCATCGCGTTTATGGTCATTCATATTGGGTTATATGGATTGTTCAGGCATGTCCTTCCTATCATTATGCGCTGGATGAAGAAGATTCGCTCGCTGTTCTGGAGGAAGACGAATCTGCTCAAATTATCGGAGACAGAGCTTCGCATTCGTGAGAATGGGCTGATGTTCTATTTGCTTACGATACTCTGGACCATTACCTGCTTATGTGTTGTCGTCCTCGTATCCATCCGATTTCTGATGGACGTAACGCCGAACAAAGAACCGTTTCAGTTATACTATGTTTCCAACTTGAACAATCCGAAGCAGGATACACATATCCAATATATTGAGCAGAGTCTGAAGCAAACAGGCGTAACGTACAGTAAACAACGTATACCATTGTTGCGCTTCACAACAACACCAGAGAACTATGTGGATTATTTCATGCGATATCAAGATTATGTGCGTCTCGGCGAGTTCTACAAGTCTCCGATCACACCATTGCAAGAAGGTGAGGCGTTATGGCTTTCCAGGGGAAAAGAAAACATGGCGAAAAATCGTACCTCGATTCAGATACCTAACCATTCGAGCTCACTGCAACTGTTAAAGCCACTAGATACCAAAAAGAACTGGATGCCAGAGCTGCGAGGTAAGAACGGGAGCGTACTGGTGATCACTGATTCCCTGTACAAGGAACTAGCAGCCAACACAGCAGGCGAAAGCATGACTTTCTTCGGTTATCAATTCACGAATAGCAATAATGCATTAACCTTGTTCGCACTCGTGGAGAAAGGACTAGGCCAGGAAGGAGTTCAAGATCGTTATCAATATTCCCTCGCCGCCTATTATGAATATCTCTTCCAGCAGATGCCGTACATTGTGATCTTTATCGGCTTATTCATTACAGCTGTATTCTTCACAGCCGGCGCCAGCTTCGTCTATTTCAAAATCTACTCTGACTTGAACAAAGATCTCGTTCAATTCCGGGCGCTCTATAATATAGGCGTCAGCATTCCTGAGCTCTATCAGATCGTCAAAACCCGCGTCGTCCTGATGATGGGCCTGCCGAGTTTGTTCGCAATATTGAACAGCGCAGGGCTCTTGCTCTTCATCAAGCAGCAGGATGACACAATGTTCAAGTGGCTTCCGTTCATTGTGTCCTTCGTCCTCTTCATCTTGATCCAGACGTGCTTCAGTTTAATTCTGCGGAAGCGGTATTGGGCACATATTGAGAATAGTCTGAAGTGAGGAGCGGCTTGCGATGAGGGGGGCGAGCCGTTTAGGGCAAATAACTGCAAAAATGCAGTTATTTGAGTCTCTGCGAGCGGGGTATCGCGATTTAACTGCGCTTTTGCAGTTACTTGCGCCTCTGCGAGCGAGGTATCGCGATTTAACTGCATTTTTGCAGTTATTTGAGCCTCTGCGAGCGGGGTATTGCGATTTAACTGCGTTTTTGCAGTTATTCGCGCCTCTGCGAGCGGGGTATCGCGATTTAACTGCGTTTTTGCAGTTATTCGGGCCTCTGCGAGCGGGGTATCGCGATTTAACTGCGTTTTTGCAGTTATTTGTGCCACTGCGAGCGGGGTATCGCGATTTAACTGCATTTTTGCAGTTATTTGCGCTACTGCGAGCGGGGTATCGCGATTTAACTGCATTTTTGCAGTTATTCGCGCCGCTCAATGAGACATATAAGAAAAGGGGCTTGTCAACCTGCATACCTGCAGTGACAAGCCCCTTTTTCGTTCGTGATTACCACATCGATGACGATGCAGCGAGCCATAGGATGGCCGCACTGATCAGCGCGAACATTGCTGAGCTCAGGTACATCAATCTCACGGTCATCGGAATGTGGTCCGCGCGAAGGGGCTCCTTCGGTTCCCCCATGTATGCGCGAAACGATGCGATCCCCTTGTAAACGTTATGCCCTCCGAGCCTTACGCCAAGCGCGCCGGCAACCGCAGACTCCGGGTATCCGCTGTTCGGACTCGGGTGCTCCTTCGCATCTCGGCGAACCGTCCGCCAAGCGCTTCGTGCATCATGACGCAGCAGCCAAGCAGCTATCGTGAGTAATATCGCGGTTATCCGCGCCGGGATCCAATTTGCCACATCATCCAGCCGTGCCGATGCGAATCCAAGGTCTTTATACTTCTCATTCTTGTAGCCGACCATCGAATCGAGCGTATTTACCGCGCGGTAAGCCATGGCGAGTGGTGCGCCTCCAATAGCAGCATAGAATAAAGGCGATGTAATCGCATCGACGATATTTTCGGCGACGGTCTCGACGGTTCCTCGCACGATTTCCGGTTCGTCCAAATGCTCCGTATCTCGACCAACGATCATCCCGAGTGATCGTCGTGCCGCAGGCATATCCCCTGCACGGAGATGACGGTATACCTCCATCCCTGCATCCTTCAAGCCTTTCGTTGCAATCGTCGTCGCGATCAGCAAGACCTCCAGCGCCCAAGCCAGCAACGGATGAATCAGCGCAACCAAATAGAGCACTCCCCATGTGAGCAGGAATACACCCCCGACGAGGATCAGTGGGAGCAAGAACCCTCCTGCTTTCAATTGCTTTGGTGTATGTGCGATGCGGCGAACGCCACGTTCCAATTGGGTAATCGCTCTGCCCATGAAGATAACCGGATGCGGAATCCAGCGGGGATCGCCGATAATGCAATCGACGATATAAGCGAGAATGATAAAATACGCATGCTCTAACATCATTATGCTTCTCCTTGCGTTCGTACCGCTTCATAGACGGTGTTGTACACGAGACGTCCGAGCAGATTGCCGAGCGTCGTCGCGCTGCCCGCATACTGGTGCTCCGCACCATAGCGGGCGCTCTGGCTCACGGCGAGCACGACGGTGTCCGTCGTCGTGCCCGTCGCCACATCACCGTCCTGCGGGTCGGTGATGCCCAGATCTTGCAGCGCGGCGGCCTTCGCTTCCGTCGCGGTAATAACCGCGCCGACCAGCGCAGCCGGCGCGAGCCGCCCGTCCACGGCCACGATCGTATTGATCGTGCCCGGCGCGTAGGCGGCGAACGTCTCGCGCGCTCGCCCAGCGCGCGCGGCATTGGAGGTGCCCGCCGTCGTACACACGACGATACGGGCCTGGTCACCCTCCGCTTCCGCAATGGAGGCATGCGTCAGCTTCGCTGCGGTCAACAGGCCTACCGTCTGATCCAGCGGATAGCCCCAAGCCGTAATCTCCGATTCCAGATGCTGAATCGGATCGGGGCGATTATAATCTTTCGTGACGTAGACGTTCACGATATGATCAGCAACCGTACTGCCGCCTGCATATGGAGCACTGCTAAGCATCTGCAGTGGCTCCGGTGCGAGCATCCGAATATGATGCTGTGCCCGATCATAACGGAATACAAGACCTGGCCAGTACGTACTCTCATACACCATCAGCGCTTCACCAACTCGAAAAGGCTGTACCATCTTCAAGCTACACCCCTCCCTGCCACACTTCGATAAGCTTATTGAATAGGATTTCATTCCGTTCTCGATCCTTCACCGCAAGCCGGATGTCCGTTTCGCTGAGCCCTTCATACATAGCACAGCTCCGAATTAATATTCCTTTCAGCCCCAGCTTTGTCTGAAGCTGCTCCGCAGTCCAAGGCTTCGGTAACCGCACGAGGATGAAATTCACAAGACTTGGCCAGGTCTGGCAGCCAAATTCCTGTTCCAATCGCTCAATCATGTAATTCCGTTCAATCACCGTCTGTTCTCGCGTTACCGCCTCATATTCCTCACAATCTACCAAACAGGCTTCCCCAGCCGCTAATGCAAGCCGATTCACGCTCCATGTTACCTGCTTCGATTTTAGCCGATGAATGAGTGACGGCCCTGCGACCGCATAACCCAACCGCAATCCAGGAATCGCATAGAACTTCGTCATCGAACGAATGAGGATGACATGCGAATATTGCTCCACACAAGGCAGTAAGGTCGCCTGCCTATCCGGTGCGATGAAATCCATGAACGCTTCATCAATAATCAACATTGTGTCCGTATCAGCCGCGATCGCCGCAAGCTGCTCCAGCTCTTCGAGATCGTACTGCACACCTGTCGGATTGTTCGGCTGCCCGAGGAAGAGAAGATCCACATCCTGCATCAAGCCTGCAATTTCATTCAGTTCCGCACGAAACCCCTGTTCCGCATACCCATGGATCCCAATGACCTCCGCACCGAATTTTCGGGACAACTCCGCATATTCGGAGAAACATGGGTAGATCACGCCAACGCGGCTCGGCGCCATCGCAAGCAATGCGAGTGCCATGCATTCCGCTGCGCCGTTCCCAATGCAGATCATCGATTCATCCACATGCAGCGCTTCCGATAACAAAGCCCGCAGCCGCCGATGATCCGGGTCCGGATAATGCACCACATCCCGCAGCTCCTGTTGAACCCTTGCCAGCACATGCTGCGGCGGACCGAGTGGGTTAATATTTGCGCTATAATCGATGAACGCCCCTCGGTCCACACCAAATACCGCTTGGGCCGTCTCTAAATCTCCCCCATGACCAAACCTTTCAATCATTTTTTCAATCGTCCTTTCCCCATCGCACACATGTTTATTTCGTTCAAATATAAGAGTCTATAAGTTATAGAGGTTGTTCAAAAAGTCAACTTTTGATCACGATGTGTTTCAAGTAGCAAATTCGACATCGAATCTTGCGTTCATCCTCGAAGAGCTTACGCTTACGAAGTATGTTTCCTTTGGAAACATTTCAGGTACTCATTTAGGTTTTGCCTAAACTCCGTTCCTCCTAAAAGTTTTTCGAAGAAAAACTTGCTACGGGAGCATCGGCTTTCGGATTCACGCAACCTAAGCATATGCTTACGATGTCAGTTTTCCGCGAAAACGCTCAGGTGCTGAAAAGCCGACTTTTTGAACACGCACTTATACGTTCTTATATTTCTCGCTTAAACGCTTCCCATCCATGTAAGGATCCCGTAGTCGTTTATGCTTGATTATGGGCATGAATGCACCTTGGCGTCAACACTGATTCTGCCTTGATCCTTTGTAGATTTTGACGAAATAGATTACAATGAATAGTTGAATGAACATTCGTGAAATTTGCAATATTTTCAGAAAAATCGATCTGCTGGAGGGGTACACATGTTATTTATTGACAACCAAGGGATTACCGACCCGACACTCAATCTAGCCATTGAAGAATATGCGCTTCGGCATCTCCCAATGGATGACAGCTACTTGCTGTTCTATATTAATGAACCGTCCATTATCATCGGTAAGCATCAGAATACGATTGAAGAGATTAATGCGGAATATGTCAAAGAACATGGCATTCACATCGTACGCCGTTTATCCGGTGGCGGAGCCGTGTATCACGATCTTGGCAACCTGAACTTCAGCTTCTTGACCAAGGACGATGGACAATCCTTCAACAATTTCAAGAAATTCACCGAGCCTGTCGTCGATGCCCTTCGCAAGCTTGGCGTCGAGTCCGAACTAACAGGCCGCAATGATATCCAGATCGGCGAGCGTAAAATCTCGGGGAATGCGCAATTTAGCTCCCGCGGACGTATGTTCAGCCACGGTACATTACTCTTCAACTCCGAAATGGAGAATGTCGCTTCCGCACTGAAAGTGAACGCTGAGAAGATCGCTTCCAAAGGAACCAAATCGGTTCGCAGCCGCGTCGCGAATATCTCGGAGTTCCTCACCGAGCCGATGACGATCGAACAATTCCGTGCTGAGGTTTTACGCAGCATTTTCGGCATGGAGCCAGATCAAGTTCCACAATATCGACTGACCGAGGAAGATTGGGTCAAAATCCGCCAAATCGCGGATGAACGCTACCGTAATTGGGATTGGAACTACGGCGAATCGCCAAAATTCAATATCCGCAACTCGAAACGCTTCCCGATTGGCATCGTCGATCTACGTCTTGATGTGGAAGATGGCAACATCCATGAAATCAAAATTTATGGCGATTTCTTCGCTAAACGTGATATTTCAGAACTCGAAGATCTTCTACGCGGTACTCGATATGAAGAATCCTCTGTTCGCGCCAAGCTAGAAGGTACAGACATTACGCAATTTTTCGGCAATCTCGAATTCGATGCATTTGTGGGCTTGCTCTTCTTGGAGGCTTAATCCGCACCATGAAACGCTCGCTCTTCGCAGATCTGATTCTTCTATCGGTTGCCCTCATCTGGGGGACGACCTTTCTTATTGTGCAGCATGCCGTTCAGGCCTTGCCGCCGCTTGCTTTTAACGGTATCCGGTTTACAGGGGCCGCACTCTTATTCTTCATCATTCTAATCTTCGTGCATCGAGATTGGTTGATGCGCGTGAACACAAGGTTGCTCTGGCACGGCTTCGTGCTCGGCGTACTGCTGTTCGGCGGATATGGGTTCCAAACCTACGGCCTCCTATATACGACATCCTCCAATGCAGGATTTATTACGGGACTCTCCGTCGTTTTGGTTCCCTTCTTCTCGATGTGGTTCCTACGCCAGCGGCTGAACTGGATCGCTTGGCTCAGCGCAGCCGTTGCACTTATCGGCTTATTCCTGCTCTCCACCGGCGGAGCATCATTATCCATTAATTTCGGAGATCTACTCGTGCTCCTCTGCGCGATTTGCTTCGCATTGCAAATTGTCGCAACCGGCCGATATGCCCCGGAACATCCGACACTGCTGCTCGTGACAATTCAACTCGGTACGGTAGGGATTCTCGGCATCATCGGTTCTATTCTACTCGAGGACACGGGGACGATGCAGGATTGGATCCACCTTGCCTCGCAGCCGGAGGTTTTGATGGCACTTGGCATTACCTTGCTGTTCGGTACCGCCTTCGCGTTCTGGGCACAGACTTACTGTCAGAAATACACGTCTCCAGCGCGCGTCGCGATTATTTTCGCCATGGAGCCCGTGTTCGCAGGCATTACAGGATACATCTGGGGCAACGAGAAGCTCGGCGTCACGTCCATTATCGGTTGTATCCTCATGTTCATCAGTATGTTAATCGCAGAGCTGCGTCCCTCAGGGCAGCACGCTTCTGAACCCTCTGCTGAACGATTGGAACGAGCGAACTAGTCATGATTTCACGAAAAGCACCGGACACTGGATCCGCTAAACGCCCCGATTCTAGCCATTTGTGATGACTTACGGACCGACGTGCTCTTATTGACCCATTCATGAACACTTTATGTGTAAAAAGGAGCGAATAACGGATTCATTGTCCGTTACACCGCAATATAAAGATCCCATATCCAAAATAACGGACGTACCGTCCGTCGGGAGTTGGGATGCTTACTTTAGGAGGTTCCACCATGTACAAACTTATCGCGATCGATGTAGATGACACACTCATCAATGATGATAAAATCGTGACCGAGGCGACCCAACTCGCCCTCGAGCAAGCGATTGCGCAAGGCGTGACGGTCACACTCGCAACAGGACGCATGTATGCGTCCGCGCAGGCCATCGCCCGCCAAATCGGGATGAACGTACCATTGATTACCTATCAAGGTTCCTTGGTCAAAAACTTACTGGACGGTCACGTATTATATGAGCGCAGCGTGCCGCAAGATGCCGCGCGCCGCATTCTCCAATATTCCGAAGCGCATGGGCTGCATTTGCAGCTCTATATTGATGACCAACTCTATGTGCAAGTAGATAACGAGAAGACGCAATCGTATGCGGGACTCTCCAAAATCCCTTACATCGTCGAGCCCGACTTCAGCAAATTGATCGATCAACCTTCTACCAAAATGCTCATCATCGATGAGCCAGATTACCTGGATGAAGTCGCTGTGAAGCTTCGCGACATGTTAGGCGATCAAGTGCACATCACGAAGTCCAAGCCGCATTTCCTCGAGATCATGCACAAAGAAGGTACCAAAGGCCACGCGCTCACGTATCTCGCTGAGCATTTTGACTGCGACCTCTCCGAAGTCATGGCGATCGGCGATGCTTGGAACGACCGTGAAATGCTTGAGGTAGCTGGACTTGGGGTAGCCATGGGCAATGCAGTCCCATCCCTCAAAGAAATCGCCGATGAAATCACCCTCTCGAACAATGAAGACGGCGTGGCGCACATCATTCGCAAGTATATCTTGAACTAGCTAGTACACGTGATAAAGCCCTCCCGTTGTCGCAACACTGAAATGTTGATGACACGAGAGGGCTTCTTATTTTATTTACCTTCGAATCGCATCCATCAACACTGCTTTTGAGAGCAGTCTCTGATTCCGACTCCCCCGAAAAGCAAGCGTGATATCCCGCTCCGCGAGCATAAAAGGACCATCTACCAGCATATCGCATTCCTCTAAGAGCAATCGCTGTTCGGCCGTTCCATGCTCAAGCAGCTGTTCTAACGTGTAGCCCGTGTAGACCCATAAGTTCTTGCCCATTCGTTTCACTTCGCGTGCTAGCAGATAAGCTTCCTCGGCTTGCGCGAACGGATCGCCCCCTGAGAAGGTCACATCCGATATCGGATTGCTCACAATCTCATCGGCAGCTTCCGCAATCGTCATTTCGGTTCCATTCGCCATTCGCCAGCTCTGGGGGTTATGACATCCAGGACAATGATGCGGACAGCCTGCGAAGAACAGCACCGTCCGCAATCCTTCACCATCCACGACGGAATCATGAATGATATTCATCATTTTCATGTATGCTTCACCCGGTCCGACTCTTCCGCCTTCTTGGCTGAATTCCAGCGGGACAATGCGCCGACCAGGTACCCCGTAATGCGGCGAATCCTTTCAATGTCCGCTTCATCTGTCGCTCCGCAAGATGGGCATGCTTCATGAATGATTCCCGAATATCCACATGGTTTGCAGCGATCGACCGGATGATTAATCGATCCATAGCCAATCCCTTCGCGGTGCATCGTACGAACGAGTGCATCGATTGCAGCGGTATTGTGTCGCAGCGACCCGTCGCATTCCACATACGTAATATGCCCGGCATTGCATGCGGCATGGAACGGCGCCTCTTTACGAATTTTATCGACTGCCTTCAATTTGTAATAGACCGGCACATGGAAGCTGTTCGTATAGTACGACCGATCTGTAATTCCAGGCAGCTTGCCGAACCGCGCACGATCTTCACCTACGAACTTACCCGATAACCCTTCTGCTGGCGTTGCGAGGAGCGAATAATTCAATTGATATTGCTCCAACGCTTGATCCATCTTCTCACGCATATAGCGTACAATCGAGAGACCCAGCTCCCATGACTCATCACTCTCGCCATGATGCTGTCCACGAAGCGCTACGAGTGCCTCTGCGAGTCCAATAAACCCTAGACTAAGCGTCCCCTGCTTCAGCACCTGCTCCAGCGTATCGTCCATCTGAAGCTTCTCCCCGCCGCGCCAGACGCCTTGGGCATATAAGAAGCGGAAGTTCGCCGCTTTTTTCTTGCATTGATAGAGATAGCGGTCATAGAGCTGCTCAATCCCCACTTGCATCACGTGATCCAATCGACGCCAGAAATCTTCCAGATCCGTACTCAGTAGTGCCAGCCGAACCAAATTCACCGTCGAGAAGGAGAGATTCCCGCGCCCAATACTCGTCTCTTCGCCATGGATGTTCCCCATCACCCGAGTACGGCATCCCATGTAAGCCACTTCGCTCTCCGGTGTTCCGTTCAGATATTGCGTATTAAATGGTGCATCCAAGAAGCTGAAATTCGGGAACAGCCGCTCACTCGTCGTCTCTAGCGCCAATTGATAGAGATCATGATTCGGATCACCTGGATTGAAATTGACGCCTTCTTTGACCTTGAACACCTGAATCGGGAAAATCGGCGTCTCGCCGTGTCCTAGTCCTGCCTTGGTTGCGCGCAGCAAGCTTCGCGTCAGCATACGCCCTTCTCGCGATATATCGGTGCCATAATTGACCGAAATGAACGGCACTTGTCCACCCCCACGCGAATGCATGCTATTCGCATTATGTACGAAAGCTTCACATGCTTGATACGTATCTCGTTCCGTCTCCAGCCACGCCTGCTCCTCGCACTGCTCTATTGTAAAAGTCGTCGGATAGCTCTGAATTCGTGCGAGATTCCGTTCATAGGTTCGTGTTATATATGGCGCCAGATCATAATCGAACATCGGATAGGCTTGTCCCCCATGCTGCATATTTTGATTCGATTGGAGAATGATCGAAGATAGTGCCATCGCACTCTTAATGTCCCGCGGTGAACGCATATGCCCATGTCCTGTATTGAATCCCGAAGCCAATAACTGCCCGAGTGGGATTTGACAACATGTCGTCGTTCCGGTCGCCATGAAGTCCGCATCATGGACATAGAGTAGATTCTCATCCACCATCGCATGTGCTTCTGCAGATAATAGATGCTGTTTCATATACCATTTACTGCTCTCGGAAGCGAGCTTCGCCATCTGCCCCATCGGAGAGCGTCCATCCATATTCGCATTCTCCTGCAAAATATCGCTATTCTCCTCCCCGAAAATAGCTTCAAAATGGTTATCTAAATGATGTGATTTCATAGTCTCCGTCCTTATCCCTACAAGATATAGTTGATATTTACGGATTTTACTACGAGATATAGATTTTCACTGTGACTATTCGCACTACTCCAAATCGTTCCCAAGACGCAGCGAAGCGCCTCTCGCCCGTTACTGACAGGGCTGGAAGCGCTTCGTAAAAATTAATTTTTCGTCGATGCTAAAATAGGCTGATCTGTGAACTCAAGTTCGGATTGTCCGGAAGGGTGAAGCTCAAGCACCACGATTTCATTCTCGCCTTGACGCAATAGCGGAGCCGGGATATAGAGCGTCTGCTGCGGTCCGCGATTCCAGTAGCGTCCGATGTTGAAGCCATTCACATACACGACGCCTTTCTTCCAGTCTTCCATCTGCAAGAACGTATCGGCTGGCGCGCCTTCAATGTTCAGGACTGCACGATGGAAGGTTGGTTCATTCGATAACGACTCGGTTCCATAGGCAATTCCTTCCGCATTATCGAGCGGTAAGCAATAAGTCGTCCATCCGAACAAGAATTGGTAACCGTGGCGTACGCCTTCCGTGATCCCCTTACGGTCCATCATGTACGGGCCATAATTGATTCGGCCCATATTCTCAAGGATGATTCGCAGCTTCGCACCGCCTTCAGGCACCGAGAAGGCAACTTTCTTCGAGGCATCCCAACGCTCGATCACGCCCATATATTGATCATCCAGGAAGACAATCGCACGGTCATGACAATCCTGAATCGTGAGCTCGCTCTCGCCGCGTGGCCCGGAAATGAAAGTCTCGTAGACGATAAAGCCATCATTTTGGCCTAACGCTTCCATCGTCTCCGGCGCTGCGGTCTGAATCGGCGTCGAAATTCGGTTCAACTGCGCGAAGAAGCCAGCCGTCTCTTGAATCGCAACTTTGCCATAAGCCGCCTTCGCAATTGGCGCAGGCAGTTCAAGCTCAGGAAGATCGACATATTTTCCGACAACTTCTCTGACTTTGAAATATTTCTCCGTCGGTTCGCCGGACTCATTCAGCGACACATCGTAATCGTAGCTCGTAATTGTAGGATCGTACTTGTCGCCGCAGTTTGCCCCGCTCGTAAATCCGAAGTTCGTGCCGCCGTGGAACATGTAGAAGTTCACCGATGCGCCTTGGCTGAGCATCTCTTCTAAATTCGCCGCGGCATCATCCGCATCGCGCGTATGGTGTTCTTCGCCCCAATGGTCGAACCAACCGTTCCAATATTCCATACACATGAGCGGTCCTTCTGGCTGATACTTACGCAGCTCCTCGAATGCCTCCTTCGAACGAGAGCCGAAGTTGACCGTCTCCAGCACCCCAGGAACCATACCACCTTGCAGCATGAAGTCGCCAGGACCGTCCGACGTGAACAGAAGCACGTCGATGCCGCGCTGAATCATCGATTGCTGCAGATGTACAAGATAAGACGTGTCATTGCCGTAGCTGCCATATTCATTTTCGATTTGCATCGCAATGATCGGTCCGCCGTTCGTAATGAGAAGCGGCTTCAGGATCGGAAGCAAGACATCATAGTACGCATCCACGTGATCTAGGAAAGGCTTGTGATTGCAGCGGATTTTCATCCCTGGTTCTGCAAGCAGCCATGCCGGCAATCCGCCGAACTCCCACTCAGCGCAAATATATGGACTCGGACGCACGATCACATGCAGCCCAATTTCGCCTGCCGTGCGGATGAATCCTGCCACATCCGCCATGCCATCGAAGCGGAATTCCCCTTTTTTCGGCTCATGGAAGTTCCATGGAATGTAAGTCTCCACCGTGTTGAAGCCGCAGGCTTTCAATTTAAGTAACCGATCCCGCCAATATTCCGGCACCACGCGGAAGTAATGGATTGCTCCTGATAGAAGGCGAATCGGTTCGCCGTTTAGCACAAAATCATTCTTTTTGACGATAAACTCTCCCATTATGCCACCTCAATATTCATGATTGTAAACGCATACCCTCATACTAAATGAAATCGTGCGAACTCCACATAGCCAAACCCGCCCATTATTTGACCTTTTTTTCTAGCATACTTATACTTGAATAGAAATCATCATAAATCGTCTTGTCGGAGGGGATGACGGGATATGGAACTCTATTTGCCGGACCTGACCAGCACGATGCAAATTATTGGCTGCCATTTCGGAACGAAACCGCCAGGGTGGCGTTATGCGCGGCATCACCATTTTTTGTTCGAAATTCTACATTGTATGGAAGGTTCAGCTTACCAAATGATCGGGGACGATGAGACGACCCTTCATGCCGGTGAATGGATGCTCTTCAAGTCAGGCGTTGCGCATGAGATGATGAATCTTGCCGATCAACCTTATCGTTATTTCAACGTCCATTTTGACCTAGACGATCCGATCCTGCGCGCTGCCCTGTGTCAATTCGACTATACGATCCTAACGCCTGAGGAGATTGGTGCGAGTATGGATCAGCAATTAGCCATCGTGGAAGGGACAATACTGTCGCTGACGCAGAATACCGGCAATAAGCTTAGCGGCTCGATACAACAGCTGCATATTCAAGCTTTTATTCTGGAGCTGATCGAACGGTTCTCACAGAAAATCCAAGCCCAGCTATCGGCATCTGTTGGCGAAAGCGCTGCCAGACCTACATCCTATACCCCAACGAGCAGTGAGACGGCTATCGCACGTGAGATGGAGTACATCCTGAGAATGGAGCAGCCCTATAAAGGGACGATCGGAGACATTGCATCCGAACTTGGCCTCAGTCGAAGCCAATGCAGCAAAATTTTCACCAAAGTGTATGGACAATCTCCGCGTCAATATATTAGCCGACTCATCTTGAACAAAGCGAAGCACTTATTGGTTAACTCCAACTTATCGATTGAACAAATCGCCGAAGAACTCGGCTTCGAATCCACGAGTCAATTTTCCAGACAATTCCGGAGATGGACGGGAACGGCACCATCGCATTTCAGACCGCGTCTGCACAATTCCGTGACTGTCGCTTCTCAATAAATGCAAAACACAAATAAGACGCCTACAGCAATAATGCGGGCGTCTTTTTCTTATGCGATTGAGTTTAGTGCAATCCCATACGACGCACATGCGAAGGGGAGACACCTTTATAGGTTTTAAACAACCGGCTGAAATAATAAATATCGTTAAACCCTGTAGCCAGTGCGATCTCCGAAATACTCTTCGACGTATTGTGCAGCATATATTCCGAATTGTTGATGCGCACATGATTGATATAATCTGAAATCGTCTTCCCGGTTAGCTCCTTGAACAGGCGGCTAAAATGGAATCGGCTCATATTGACCTGCTTGGCTAGATCGTCCACGGTCATTTTCGACGCATAGTTCTCCTCAATATATTGTAGGATTGGATCGAACCGTTCTAGATTTTTGATCCTTGTCTTATATTCGTTCACAGGCAGAACCCGCGCCACATATCTTCGCAGCAAGATTGTAAGCAGACGGTACAATTCTGACTTTACCGCGAGCTCATAGCCGAACTCCCTACCATCGTACTCTTCGATCAGCTTCTTCAGGCAGGCATTTACCTCGGCATCCTGCGATATTTTATGCTGGAACGAGATCTGATTCTGGGTAATCGGCGTAATGTACTTCGTCTCCACTGCATCCACGGATTGACTGTGCAGTAAGGACGGGTCCGCAATCACCGTAAAATAGAACAAATTATCCGATAGATTCACGCCGTGGTGCAAATCCGTACTATTCACAACCACTAAATCCCCGCCCGATACATAGCTCGGCTCCGAGTTGCATTCGATCATCGCCTCACCCTCAACAATGACAAGGAATTCAATATGTTCATGCCAATGATGCGGAAAACACGTCATACCATATTCGGTAAAACGCGTTCGATGAATTTTGAGCGGAAAATGCGGATCGGGCATATCCATATGCTCACGATGGGATTGTAGTTTTTCCAATTTCCTCACCTCAAATAGCACAATAATACAAAACATCAGCAATGCTTTTCATGGAGTTCCCTCCTCTAAATAATATAATACAGACATAAAGATTAATAGATGAAATCATTGAGAGGAGCAAAAAATATTATGTCTACAATTAAAATTGGTGTCATTGGTGCAGGTTCCATCTCGGAGGCGCATTTTAATGCGTACAAAGGCAATAAAGAAGTTGAGATTTATGCGGTTTGTGATTTGAATGAACAAAGAGCGCAAGACAAAGCAAATAAATACGGTGCTTCGAAAATATATACAGACTATAACGAGCTGCTAGCTAACCCGGAAATTGAAGCTGTCAGCATCTGTACTTGGAATAACACACATGCAGAGATTAGTGCTGCAGCGATTCGCGCAGGCAAACATGTTCTTGTCGAGAAGCCACTTTGCCGCACTGTTGAGGAAGCGCTTCAATTACAAGAAGTGGTTCGCTCTTCGAACAAAATTCTTCAAGTCGGTGTCGTTCGTCGTTACGATCCTAACGCGCAAATGCTTCGTAAATTCATCGACAATGGCGATATTGGCGAAATCTATTATGCCAAAGCATCCAGCATTCGCCGTCTTGGCAACCCAGGCGGCTGGTTCTCGGATATCGAGCGTTCCGGCGGCGGACCACTTATCGATATCGGCGTACACGTCATCGACTTGTGCTGGTACATGATGGGCAGACCAAAAGTAAAATCCGTAAGTGGTAATACGTACCGCAAGCTGGGCAACCGTTCGAACATCCAGAACCTTTCCTTCTATCAAGCAGCAGACTATGATGCTGAGAAGAATACGGTTGAAGATATGACGAACGCATTGATTCGCTTCGAAAATGGCGCTTCCCTACTCGTTGATGTGAGCTTTACGCTGCATGCAAGAAAAGATGAAGCGACTGTGAAATTGTTCGGAACGAAGGGCGGCCTTGAAATCGATCCTGAAATTTATATTGCAACAGAGAAATATGACACGATTCTTAATATCAAGCCGCAAACAGACGCAGCAAGCTTCGACTTCGGACGCGCGTTCCAATCGGAAATTGATAACTTTATCCGCTGCGTAAAAACAGGCGAAGAGCCAATCAGTCCGGTTGAAGACGGCGTTGAGATCATGAAAATTCTACGCGGTATCTACGAATCCGCTGAGAAGGGCCAAGAAATTCACTTCTAGAGGTTGTTCAAAAAGTCATCTTTGACGAATAGCATCATAACTAATAAAAGGATGTGTACGAGATGAAACTCGGATTAAGTTCATATAGTCTATATCAAGCTATGCAGTCTGGCCAATTGACATTTTCAGAGGCCATTGAATGGGCCGCAGATCATGGCGCTGAACATATCGAGATCGTTCCGCTCGGATTCGATCTGAACAAGAACCCAGAGCTAATCGATGTGATCCGTCAGACGGCGGAAGCGAAAGGCATCGAAATCTCGAACTACGCGATTGGCGCGAACTTCATTACGGAAGACGAAGCATCCTATGAGGCAGAAATCGCCCGCGTCATGAAAGAAGTCGATAACGCAGCCGCGCTCGGCGTGAAGCTGATGCGCCACGACGTTGCGAGCCGCAGCGACATTTCCATCAATAACTTTAATAGCGATCTGCCGAAGCTTGCTGACGCATGCCGCCGCATCGCGGATCATGCCGCGCAATACGGCATCACGACAAGCGTAGAGAACCACGGCTACTACATTCAGAACGCAGATCGCGTGCAAGCGCTCGTGCATGCAGTTGATCGTCCGAACTACCGCACGACGCTAGATATCGGGAACTTCATGTGCTCCGACGAAGAATCTGTTGTTGCGACGAAGAAGAATATCGGCATCGCATCGATGGTTCACATTAAAGACTTCTACCTGCGTCCAGCAGGACAGAATCCTGGCAGAGGCTGGTTCCCGACGTCTTCCGGCAACTACTTACGCGGAGCGATCGCAGGACATGGCGACGTCAATATGCGTGAAGTACTGCGCGTTGTGAAGCAATCCGGCTACGATGGTTACCTCTCGCTCGAATTCGAAGGCATGGAAGAATGCCGCCTAGCTTCGGAGATTGGCCTTGAGAACATCCGTCGTATCTGGGATGAAGTATAAGCGCAGGAATCTATGAATAACGAATGAAGGAGAGAATCGAGATGGGAATTCCAAATAAAATCGGCGTTATCGTCGATAGCTTCCAGGTGGGCGTACGTGAAGGCCTCATTAAAGCTAAAAATGTAGGTGCAGACGGCGTACAAATCTATGCGGTCAAAGGTGAGATGGATCCCGACAATCTATCCACTGCACAGCGCAAAGAGCTGAAAGAATATATCGCATCACTTGGTCTTGAAATCTCCGCCCTTGTCGGCGACCTTGGCGGTCATGGATTCCAAGATAAGAATGAAAATGCATGGAAAATCGAGAAATCCAAACGAATTCTTGACCTGGCTGTAGAGCTCGGAACGAATGTCGTAACGACACATATCGGAATTGTGCCTGACGATACGAACAGCGAAGTCTACCATGCCATGCAGCAAGCTTGTGATGAGCTTAGCCGTTATGCAACGAGCGTCAATGCCTATTTCGCGATTGAGACAGGTCCTGAGCGTTCCGCTCATTTGCGTGACTTCCTTAATACGCTTAGCACGAACGGATTATCCGTTAACTTCGATCCTGCGAATATGGTCATGGTCACAGGCGATGACCCCGTTGAGGGCGTACACAACCTGAAGGATTACATCGTGCATACGCATGCGAAGGACGGTATTCGCTTGCAAGAAGTTGATCCTCGTGTCATCTATGGGGCACTTGGTTTCGAACCGCTTGATCATGAGAAGATGGCTAAGATGGTTACAGACGGCCAATTCTTCCGTGAAGTGCCGCTTGGCGAGGGGAAAGTCGCATGGCCTGCTTATATTCAAGCGCTGCAAGATATCGGCTATACGGGCTACTTGACGATTGAACGCGAGGTAGGCACGAACCCAGAGGCTGACATTGCGAAGGCGGTTCAGTTCTTGAAGCAATTCAAATAACATCCAAAGATATGCAAAGACCCTTCCGGTTCATCCGAACCTTGGAAGGGTCTCTTCGTATTCTACATCTTCACGAACCTAGGTATTCAGCTTCGCTCTCACCGATTCAAGCTTCTGCGCCACCGAGCTGTCTTGATCTCTACGGTCATCGATCTTCACCACCGTCGATACACGTCCTGCTCCCGCTTGGAATGGACACTCATGCAGCCTTTGGATTGCGTCGAACAGTCGATCAATCGAACCTTCGATGATCGTCCCCATCGCCGTCATCTCATAGTTGATGCCTTCAACTGAGGATAAGGTCCGCTGCATATCTGCCACGTACCCGCTAAGACTTGTCGTTGCCGTCCCAATGGGAATCACCGTAATTTCAGCAATTGCCATCATTCACCCTCCTCTCTTTGTGCTTCATTCTTCTATTTTACCTGATTTTAGACCGTAACCCTAGTCATGCGAAAAGACTCCTACCAGGAACAGCTTTATGCCCGCTGATAAGAGTCCTTCAATTCGTAAAGGAATTTAAATCCCTGCCAACACCTGATACCATACGCCTCGCTTAGAATACAGCTTCTCGCGCACTTCTTTCCACCCACCTAGATACTGGATGTCGAAAAGTCCTTGCGGTGTTGCATAGCGATCTTTTACCGTCGCATAGACTTTCGGATTTACAGGTCTAAATCCTGCATCCGCAAATGCCTTCTGCGCTTCATCTTGAACGAGATAGTCAATGAACGCTTCGGCGACTTCCCTCGTACCGTGCTTATCTACGTTCTTATCGACAACCGCTGCCGGGTTCTCGATCCGAATCGTATTCGTCGGAACAACGATATCGTATTTCTTCCCTTGCTGAATGCGTGCGAGCAGCTCATTCTCGTATGTCACGATGACATCCCCGACACCGTATTCGAACGCAGCCATCGATGCCCGCCCGCTCTTATCGAGCGACTCAATATTCTGATGCACTCGTTCTAAATACTGCTTGGCAAAGGCAGGGTCCTTCACACCCTTCGCTTCTGAAACTTTGAGACCTGCGCCATAAATCGCATTAATGTCCCATTGCGCACCGCCGGATGTCTTCGGATTCGGGTAGAGCACCTTCACGCCCGGCTTCATCAGATCTTCCCAATCCTTGATTCCGAGCGGGTTGCCTGAACGTGTGCCGAGGACAACAATCGAATCTGTGATCATCCCTTGATTCGCTTTCTTCTTCCACTCATGCGTGATCAGGCTAGCCTTCGTTAGTTTATCGATATCGCCTTCCATCGCAAGTAAAGTAACATCCGCCTCGAAGCCACCGACAATTGCCCTAGCCTGTGTACCCGAAGCTTCATAAGACTCTTGGAATTCCACGCGTTGCCCCGTCTTCGCCAGCCAAAAAGATTGAAATCTCGGTAAAATGTCCTGAAGTGCATCCTTCACGACACTATAAGCACCGATCACCAGTGTCACCTTTTGACCCGTTGACGACGTCTTCGGTTGTGAATCCGATGCGCCAGCTGTTGAAGCTGAAGGTTGTGATGCGCCCCCGCAAGCCGTCATACTTACGCTGAGTAGACTGATCATTAACAATAGGGCCAGCGCAGAGCGCAAACGCTTCGATCGCATCACATTTCCTCTTTTCTTGATTGTATTTGAAGTCTCATCTAGATATGGACCGGCATTGGATCGACCTTGAGCCGATTCTCCATCATCCAGCTGTCATGATCATTGAACAGATATGCCCTATGAATCAGCACGTAAATCTCATCCCCCGGATGGAGTACTTCTTTCTCCAAGGAACGATACGTAATTAACGTATGCTTACCGACGACCACTTCAACCATCCATTCACTGCCTCGGAAATGAATATGCTTAATGCGGCCCTGCTCCGTCGCCGAAGCGATCGGGAACTCATGCCGACTACCAATCTCGATATATTCCGGACGAATCAACGCCCTTGTACTCGGCCAATGCGCAGCATCCTCAAAGCCTTTCAATTCTGATATATTGTCTACAATCGAAGACTCGCCGATAAAGCTCGCAACGAACGGTGTCTGCGGCGCCTTATAAATATCCCAAGGTGTTCCCTTCTGCTCGACCCGCCCCTGGCTAATAATCATAATCTCATCGGCAACCTCAATCGCCTCATCTTGGTCATGCGTGACGAAAATGGAAGTAATACCTACACGCTCAATCAGATCTCTTAGCCAAGTGCGAAGCTCTTGACGTATTTTCGCATCAATCGCTGCGAATGGCTCATCTAACAGCAGTAACTGAGGTTCAGGTGCGAGTGCCCGCGCGAACGCAACACGCTGCCGCTGCCCACCTGATAGCTGGTGCGGATAACGGTGCTCGAATCCCGATAACCCCGTCAATTCGACGAGCTCCATCACGCGTGCCTTAATCTGCTGCTTCGATTGCTTCTTAATTTTCAGCCCGAACGCAATATTGTCATAGACCGTCATGTGCTTGAACAATGCATAGTTCTGAAAAACAAACCCAATGCCACGCTCCTGCGGAGGCAGATCATTGACACGGCGTCCATGGAAAAGAATATCTCCCGAATCTGGACTCTCAAGTCCTGCCAGCATCCGTAGAATCGACGTTTTACCGCCGCCGCTCGGACCGAGCAGCCCGATCAGATGCCCTTTCTCAATCGAGAAGCTCACATCTTTCACCGCATGAAATTGACCAAAATGTTTATTTAACCCCGACACTTCAATATGCATCGTTAATGCACTCCCCTTCTTCTTTTGGCCCATTCCATAAATAACAGCAAAAGTACCGAGAATACAGCTAGCACCAGTGCCACGCCATTCGCGGACACCACATTGAAATTCTCCACATCCTGATAGACGAGCGTCGTCGCTGTCTGCGTCTTATTCATCACATTCCCGGATACGACGAGTACCGCACCGAATTCGCCAAGCGATCTTGCAATCGTCAGCACGACGCCATATATCACACCGAACCGAATGAGCGGCCACGTCACTTTCCAGAACGTCGTCCAACCATAAGCGCCAAGCGTCGAAGCGGCCTCTTCCTGCTGTGTGCCGACTTCTTGCAGAACAGGCATCACTTCGCGCACCATCAGCGGAAAGGTAACGAATAGCGTCGCGAGCACCATGCCCGGAAACGCATAGACAATTTTGAAACCGATCGATTCGAAGAACGCCCCTATGGTTGTGCTCGGACCGAGGATCAACACAATCATTAATCCTCCAATGACCGGCGATACAGCAAAAGGCAAATCAACAATGCTATTTAAGAACTGCTTCAGCCGAGAACCCATCCAAGTCCCTCGAACCAAATACATCGCGAGCATGACGCCAAAGATTGTGTTTAACATCGTCACGACCACGACAATCCAAGCGGTCATCATAAGCGCATGAACGGCTTCAGGACGCGTAATCGCATGAATAAGCCCATCAAGCCCTTCCTGCCAAGCACCGGTACCTATTTTGAAGAGGGGGATAATCAATAAGACGATGAATACGAGATACGTTAATGCAATTAGAATTCGTCTCACTTCGCATGCCTCCTCATCTGCACCCAGTTCACAAGCCATAAGATGAGGAACGATAACGACAATAGCAGAATCGATACGGCTGCCGCACCTTGCGGATTATCGCTCTCCACTTCACCAAAAATATATACAGACGCGATGAGTGTTTTGCCGGGAATGTTCCCTGCAACAAGCACTACCGCACCGAATTCTGCGAGCGCACGCGAAAATGCAAGCATTGCTCCACTTAACACACCGGGAAGAATCGATGGTAAAATGACACGACGAAACACATGGAACTTCGAAGCCCCCAATAAATAAGCAGCTTCTTCTTCTGATTTATCCAATTCTTCGAGCAGCGGTTGAATCGCACGAATGACGAATGGAAACGTAACGAAGACCATCGCAATCACAATGGCTGGTTCATGGAAGACGATCTGCAGTCCTAATTGTGCGGCGAGATTACCCACCCAACTGTTCGGACCAAGCAACAGCAATATCATTAATCCACCTACAGCGGTGGGTAAGGCGAAGGGCAGATCCACGAGGCTGTTCAAGAAGGTACGACCAATAAATTTATAGCGATTTAGTACCCACGCGATCATCGTGCCAATGAGTATATTGATCGCCGTTGCAATCAGTGACAGCTTCAAGGTTAACAGAATCGACTTCCATGCAAGCGGATCACTTACGCTATCCGCGAACGCGCTCCATCCGAGCGAGAATGACTTGGTGTATACACCGATAATTGGCAGGGCAATTAATACGATAAAATACAGCATGACTGTACTTCGAAATCCCCAGCTCCATCCTTTGTGACGCAAAATGCCATTCATGCGAAGATCCTCCTCAAGCAGCGAAGTTCATATAATTCCTATTTACTTACTTGGTATTATGAACACTCTACCATTTGTTACCGAATAACGTCAATGACTAAATAACTATCCGTTTATCAGGTTTTCTAATGCATTCTATTCGTTTTCCTTATGATGTGTGAATGCCTAATGCGCCCATCTGAAGGATTGCATGAAAAAAGCCGACCACCCTTATCGGGTAATCGGCTGCTATTGCTGAATCACAGGGGGTTCAATGATTTTCAATAATGATTGAATGTGGGATAAGGCCGCGGGTTTTACTTCGTCAAATGAGACGCGATCTTGAATATAATACGAGATGAATCCATGAACGGATAAAAATAATGTTAATGGGAGCGTAAGCTTCAGCGTCTCAGGATGTTTGAGTCCCATGCTTTGACGAACGATGACAGAGAACAATTCCAGACTGCGAGCTTGTTCCGTTCTGCAATAAGCCAGCATTTCTTCTTCACGCATTAGGAACATAATCTCATAATGATGCGGTTTCTCAAGACCGAACCGGATTAACTCGAGCATGACATGCTCTAGCTTGGCAATACCTTCTCCTGGCGCATGGGTGTAGACACGCTCCATGACTCGAATCAGCGCATTGAAATCCTCCACGACGAGCGCATAGAACAATTCGGCTTTTTCTTTAAAATGATAATATAATGACCCATGGCTGTAACCAAGTTGCTGCCCGATACTACGCATTGAGATCGCACGGTACCCTTTGGTTACGAATAAATGCCGAGCGACTTCCAATATGCGTTCCCGGGTGAGCTCCTGCTCAACTGCTCTTCTCGCCATACCCTTTTCTCCTATTCTCCCTCGATGAAATACACCTGTTCTCCATTCGTTATCAATCCTTGACCTTGCGTTAAATCCGTCATCCAAGCAACGAAGGCATCCGTGTCCTTCGCTTCCGGCAGGCACAGTAAGACAACCTTATCAGTGAACTGTGTCTCGCCCATCCGCATTCCGCGGTTCCGAAGTTCATTCTCGAGCTTCCCGAGCCATGTATACTCCACTTCCACGAATACTTCCTGATGCAGCACCTTCGTAATCGACTCCGCTGCTTCAATCGCAGCGACAGCGCCGTCGGTGTATGCCCGGACGAGTCCGCCGGCACCTAGCATAATCCCGCCGAAGTAACGCGTCACGACGATTGCAACATTTTTCAAACCTTGATTCTTGATTACTTCTAGAATCGGCTTCCCGGCTGTACCGCTCGGTTCGCCATCATCGGATTGTTTCTGAATTTCGTCACGTTCACCGATCATATAGGCGGAACAGTTATGCGTGGCATTCCAGTGCAACTTCTTGATCTCATCAATAAAACGAATCGCTTCATCTTCTGTTGCTACAGGTCTGCCGTAACCGATGAACCGTGACTTCTTAATGACGATCTCCTTACTGCCAAACGCCCTAACCGTCTTATAACGATCTAACATGACTGATCATCCTCTGCTTCTTGCTAAGAAAGCAGTCCACCTTATCGCTAACGCCCGCGGTGAACTGCTTCTTGACATGTTGTATATCTGGTTGCTGCCTGGCTACAGATTATTCGGATAGTCTCGATTCGAGCTCCGCTTTTTCCTTTTCATATCCTGGCTTACCAAGAAGTGCGAACATGTTCTTCTTATAGGCTTCTACACCCGGTTGGTCAAATGGATTGACACCAGACAAGTAGCCGCTGATTCCACAAGCAATTTCAAAGAAATACACGAGCGATCCGAAGGCAGCTGGTGTCATATCCGGAATCGTCACGATCAAGTTCGGTACTTGACCGTCCGTGTGCGCGAGCATCGTGCCTTGGAATGCTTTCTTGTTCACGAAATCCATCGTCTTGCCTGTTAGGAAGTTCAAGCCGTCCAAATCGGTTGGATCGCTCTCAATTGTAATGTGCGAAGGCACTTCTTCCACTTGGATGATCGTCTCGAATAAGTTACGGGAGCCTTCTTGAATGAATTGTCCCATCGAGTGAAGGTCTGTCGAGAAATCAACAGATGCCGGATAAATACCTTTGTAATCTTTCCCTTCGCTCTCGCCATACAATTGCTTCCACCATTCAGATACGAAGTGGAGTGCAGGCTCGTAGTTCACGAGGATTTCGATCGCTTTACCTTTGCGGTACAATGCATTACGAACAGCAGCATATTGGTACGCTTGGTTCTCTGCCACGTTCGGGTTGTTGTATTCTTTGGCTGCATCAGCTGCGCCTTGCATCATTTCGTCGATGTTGATGCCTGCCACGGCAATTGGAAGCAAGCCAACAGGTGTTAATACCGAATAACGTCCGCCTACATCATCTGGAATGACGAATGTCTCATAGCCTTCTTCGTTCGATAGCTTTTTCAGTGCGCCTTGCTCACGATCCGTAGTTGCGTAGATGCGCTTGCGTGCACCTTCCTTGCCGTATTTCTTCTCGAGCAATGCACGGAATACACGGAATGCAATTGCAGGCTCTGTTGTTGTGCCGGATTTCGAGATCACGTTCACGGAGAAGTCACGGTCCCCGATCAATTGAATCAAATGATTCACATAGTTCGAGCTGATGTTGTTCCCTGCAAAGTAAATCTCAGGTGTTTTGCGCTCTTCTTTTGGAAGCATATTGTAGAACGAGTGCGACAACATTTCGATCGCCGCGCGTGCTCCGAGGTAAGATCCACCGATACCGATCACAACCAGCACTTCGGAACTCGATTGAATTTGCTCTGCGGATTTCTTAATGCGCGCGAATTCTTCTTTATCATAGTTAAATGGCAAGTCGATCCAACCTAGGAAGTCGGAACCTACGCCGGACTTATTATGTAGCTGTTCATGAGCAAGACGAATTGGTTCTGCGAAATAATCGACTTCATGCTGCCCTACGAATGCTGCTGCTTTGCTGTAATCAAACTGGATTTTTCTACTCATGGTATTTCCTCCTAGCCATTCTTTTTTTATCTCTATAACTTTCGTCCTTTAAACCGTCACATTATCGGTTAGCATTAGGATACTGGATTTACGACAATTATTCAAGTTCAGACGGTACACTTCTTGCAAACTTTTATCCAATGTAGACAAAACTCGTATTCGTCGAAATTTTATAATGCTATTGTGGTAAAATGATCTAAGCTATTGACTACAATGTGTAAGGACGAGGTGAGCCTGATGAAAAACATCGGTTTTATTGGACTCGGGACAATGGGTGCCCCGATGGTCGCTAATCTACTCAGTAAAGGTTTTGCTGTAACGGTATATAATCGTACAGCATCCAAAACAGAAGAATCACGTGCGCTCGGCGCAACTGTCGCAAATACGCCAGCAGAAGCTGCGCAAGCATCAGATGTACTCATTTCCATCATCAGCAACGATCAAGCAACGGAAGCGGTCTATTACGGCGAAAATGGGATCTTCGCAGGCCTCCATGCCAATCTGACAATTATCGATTGCAGCACGTTATCCCCTGCACTCGTGAAGCGCCTATCGAAGGATCTCGCTGCGCAAAGCGTAAGCTTCCTGGATGCACCGGTAACCGGTAGCAAGCCTGGCGCGGTAAACGGAACCCTCCTCTTCATGATCGGCGGAGAAGAATCCGTCATGCAGCAGCATATGGATGTATTCGAAGCGCTAGGCACGAAATTCCTATACATGGGTGAGAACGGTAGCGGTTCGATTGCCAAGCTCGCACATAATACCATTGTCGGCATTAACAACGTTGCCCTCGTTGAAGGCTTCTCCATCGCAGCCAAAGCGAATCTGCCTATGTATAACTTCATGGAGCTCATTCAATCCGGTTCAGCTGGCAGTAAAGCGGCAGAGCTCAAGGGACGCAAGATCATTGAACATGACTTCAGCAACCAATTCTCGCTCAATCTCATGCTCAAAGATATGAAGCTATCTTCGCAGCTGACGGATGAGATGCAGCTTCCGACACCGATGCTTGAAGCCGCGAAAAGCATGCTCCAAATGGGACAATCCCAAGGCTTTGGTGAGGAAGACTTAAGCGCCGTAGCCAAAGCGTATGAACAATGGATCGGCAAACGAATTGGTGACTAACAAATATTTCATATTGGGAAAAGGGTGGCTCGTCAAAGGTCCTGCTATGGACTGACGAGCCACCCTTTCCATATTCATGAAACATGTCGGTGGTTATTCTGTGATGTAAGAGCAGCAATAGTCCGTAACGGAAGCAATTTGCAGCTTGAATTTCGCGTTCGCCGGAACAGTAAACTCGCCTTCGCCTTGAATGTGAATCCACTCTTCACTGCCGGGTAGTTGAACTTTCAGATCCCCTGCAAGGATTTCCATAATTTCAACACAATCCGTACCGAACTCGTAATCCCCTGGCAGCATAATGCCAAGCGTCTTCTTCGTTCCGTCTGCGAACAATACGGTACGGCTTGTCACCTTACCATCGAAATAAATATTTGCTTTTTTGACTGCAGTTACATTTTCGAATTGTTGAATCTCCGCCATGTCTCTCTTCCCTTCCCCAGGACCACAAATTATAACAATGCTTTTACTTTGCTAACAACATTCTCAACCGTAAAGCCGTATTCTTTGATCACGCGATCGCCAGGAGCGGAAGCGCCGAATGTGGAGATGCCTAGGATATCGCCTTGATCGCCGACATATTTCTCCCAACCCATTGGATGTGCCATCTCGATCGCAAGACGTGCTTTAACGCCTGGCAAGATAACGGAATCCTTGTACTCTTTGGATTGTTTGTCGAATAGATCCCAGCTTGGCATACTGATGACACGTACTTGAATGCCTTCTTCAGCGAGTGCTTTTTGAGCTGCAACTGCCAATTGAACCTCAGAACCTGTTGCGATAATTTGTGCTTGCGGCGCACCATTTGCATCAGATACCACATAAGCACCTTTCTTGATGCCTTCGCGGGATAATTCAGCTGTTGTCTCCAAGATTGGCAAGTTCTGACGCGTTAACACCATCGCTACCGGGTTCTTACGGTTCTCAACCGCGTAAGCCCATGCTGCCGATGTTTCGTTACCGTCTGCCGGACGAAGAACCGTCAAGTTCGGGATAATACGAAGCGAAGCCAATTGCTCGATCGGCTCATGCGTAGGACCATCTTCACCTACAGCAATAGAGTCATGTGTTAAGACATATACCACTGGAAGTCCCATCAATGCAGATAGACGAACCGCTGGACGCAGGTAATCGGTGAATACGAAGAATGTACCGCCGTATACGCGAACGCCGCCGTGCAGCATCATACCGTTGATCGCTGTCGCCATACCGAACTCACGAACACCAAAGTAGATGTTACGTCCTGCATAGTTCTCAGCATTATAGACGTCGATGCCTTTGAGGTGCGTCATCGTGGAGCTCTCTAGGTCAGCAGAACCACCCATCAAGTTCGGTACGTTCGGTGCAAGACCGTTCAAGGCATTACCGGAAGCAACACGTGTCGACAATGCTTTGTCTGCTGTTGTATATTTCGGAAGGTCACGATCCCAGCCTTCAGGAAGCTCACCATTTACCGCTTGCTCAAATTGCTTCGCAAGTTCTGGGTAAGCTGCTTTGTATGCTTCGAATTGCTCGTTCCATGCTTTGTTCGCTGCAATGCCGCGGTCTTTCACTTCTTGGAAGTGCGCGCGTACTTCTTGTGGTACGAAGAATGGCTCTTCGGAAGACCAGCCATAGTATTCTTTCGTTAATTTGGTCTCATCAGCACCAAGTGGAGATCCGTGCGTACCGCCGTGACCGCCTTTACCTTGTTTGTTCGGGCTACCGTAACCAATGACGGTTTTCACTTCGATCAATGTTGGTTTGTTCAGCTCTTGGTTCGCAGCTTGGATTGCCGCTTCAAGCGCTGCAAGATCGTTACCGTCTTCAACGCGAAGCACTTGCCATCCATACGCTTCGAAACGCATTTGAGCTTGTTCGGAATTCGATAAACCTAGTTTACCATCTAGGGAGATATCGTTGGAATCGTACAGAACGACTAATTTGCCAAGCTTCAAATGGCCTGCAAGGGAAGCTGCTTCATGGGATACGCCTTCCATCAAGTCGCCATCGCCGCAAATCGCGTAAGTGAAGTGGTCAACAACTTTAAAGTTATCTTTGTTATACGTTGCGCCGAGCTGTGTCTCAGCAAGCGCCATACCTACAGCCATTGCAATCCCTTGACCAAGCGGCCCAGTCGTCGCATCCACACCTGCTGTGTGACCATACTCTGGGTGACCTGGCGTCAAACTTCCCCATTGACGGAAATTTTTGATTTCTTCGAGAGGAAGATCATAGCCGCTCAAGTGAAGCAAGCTGTACAATAACATGGAACCGTGTCCCGCAGATAGAACGAAACGGTCGCGGTTAATCCAAGTTGGGTTCTCTGGGTTATGGTTCATCACTTTCGCGAATAATTCATACCCCATTGGTGCTGCACCCATTGGCATCCCTGGGTGACCTGAATTGGCTTTCTCGATCGCATCGATCGCTAATGTACGAATTGTATCGATGGATAACTGTTCTACAGACTTGTTGCTCGCTGTCATGTTGTGATTCCTCCATTCATTACTTTTAATAATATCAAATTGAGTATATTACATTGCTACTATTGTAACACGTAACCCCACTACATTCCAATCCTCAATTTCTACACAAGGAAAATCTCCCCATTGGCCCTTTTTATCATATCCACTTTTTGAAAAAAATCCCCTCAAAATTGAGGGGATTCCATGTCAACTCTCTAGTTGAAAACAACCGTTTTATTCTGATGTACCAAGACGCGGTCTTCAATGTGCCAATGAACGGCACGTGCAAGAACAACACGTTCAATCGTGCGCCCGATGCGCTTCAGATCGTCCACATCATCACTATGGCTTACACGCTGCACGTCCTGCTCAATGATCGGGCCGCCGTCAAGCTCTTCCGTCACGTAGTGAGCCGTTGCTCCGATAATTTTAACGCCCCGTGTATAGGCTTGCGCATAAGGCTTACCGCCAACAAACGCAGGCAAGAACGAGTGATGGATGTTAATAATTCGGTTCCGGTAATGCTCTATAAACTTCGGCGAGATGATCTGCATATATCTTGCAAGAATAATGACGTCGACTTTACCGTCCACGACAGCAAGCTGTTGACGTTCTGCCTCCGCTTTATTGTCCTTCGTCACTGGAATGTGGTGGTACGGAATACCGAACTGCTCCACATATTCGCGCATATCATCATGATTGCTGATGACCATGGCGATATCCGCATCCAAATCCCCTGCTTGCCATTGCCAGAGTAATTCTACAAGACAGTGATCTTCCTTGGATACGAAAATAGCAAGGCTCTTACGCTTGCTTACTTCATGAATTCCCCACTTCATCTGGAACTTGCTCGCAACCTCTGCGAAATCTTGTTTGAGCTTCGGCAATAAATCGCTAAGCTGTTGTAGATCAAATTCGATGCGCATGAAGAACATACCGCCTTCAGGGTCCATCGTGTATTGATCCGATTGTACGATATTCGCGCCATGATCAAAAAGAAAATGTGATACCGTTGCTACAATTCCAGCCTGATCCGGGCATGAAATAAGCATTCTTGCTCGATTCTGTTTGTCCATCTCTCTACCCTCTGTTTCTATTTAATAAGTTGTTTACCCGCAAACCATCCCATAATCCGCTGGTTGATTGCTTCTTCACTCAGCTCAGGGAATACATTCGCCTCCGCGACCATGTCATAGAGACGATCCATCGGCTCGCGAGGATCTGCCTTCTTCGCTTTGGCATCATTCTTCAACGTCGTCCAAACCGACAATATAAACTGACGCGAATCTACTTCTTGTTGATCGAAGAAAGCGTGTAGTCGCTCTACATCCGCTAGATAAGCTTG
Source organism: Paenibacillus terrigena DSM 21567 (assembly GCF_000374845.1). Taxonomy (GTDB): domain Bacteria; phylum Bacillota; class Bacilli; order Paenibacillales; family Paenibacillaceae; genus Paenibacillus_K; species Paenibacillus_K terrigena. Next base: position 725,175 of record NZ_KB895414.1, read on the forward strand.
TCCAAAGCGCTCTCCAGCGTCACCGCGAAGAAGTGCAATTTCCGCTTCATACATCGGACGTTGCTTCTTGTCGTCTTTACCGATCCAAGGCGTCTCCAAGATAAATGGTCTTCCAGCAAGTCCTTCATGCGTAATGACACGCTTCATCGCTTCGTGACCAATCCATCCAGCACCGACAGGAGCATGTCTATCTTTCCCTGCGCCTGTCGGATTCTTACTATCATTCATATGCACAACGGCAATGCGATCAAGACCAACAACTTGGTCAAATTTCGTAAGAACGCCGTCTAGATCATTGACGATATCGTAACCCGCATCGTGAATATGGCATGTATCCATACAAACCGTCAAGCGATGATTGTCTTCAACCTTCTCGATGATCGATGCAATTTCCTCGAAGCTGCGTCCGATTTCGGTACCTTTACCAGCCATCGTCTCAAGGGCAATGTTCACATCCAGCTCTTTCGTTCCGCGAAGCACTTCATTTAGTCCTTCCGCAATACGGTTAATCCCGTACTCTGGATCTTTCTCGGTATAGGCCCCTGGATGGAGAACGATATTGCGCACGCCAATCGCTTGCGTACGACGAATTTCTTCCTGCAAGAAGTTCACGGCAAGCTCGAACGTGTCAGGCTTGTAGGAACCCAGGTTAATAATATATGGCGCATGCACGACAATCTCATCAATACCATGCTGCCCCATGAGATCTCTGCCTTCAGCAATATATAGCGAATCGATCGCTTTGCGGCGTGTATTCTGCGGTGCGCCTGTATATATCATGAATGTATTTGAGCCGTATGAAATCGCTTCTTTAGTTGCCGTTAGCAAGCCTTTGTCCGAAAATGAAACGTGTGATCCGATTTTCAACATAATTCATGCTCCTTTTCCAAATAATCAACCCTTATTTTACCTTGAATATCGTCATAAAGCTAGAAATACGTTATAATTCTTAATATCCAATATTGCTCTATTTCGGGGCAATGCAGTGCATTTACATAACTATGGGGTGACAATGGTGGTTCAATCTACAATATTTTTCGCTGCAGCAGACAATATGCCAGGTACGGGCTATATGCGATTTATCGCACTCTGGACATTTGTGCTTATTTTCTTTATGTCGATCGGCGGATTTTTCATGTTCCGCAAATTCTTTAAGGTCCTCCCAAAGCAAGATGGGAAATCAAAATTAGATTGGCAAAATCACTGGGTCGATGCGAGCCGCCATCTCTGGACGGAAGAGTCCAAGACATTCCTCGAACTGCTGGTATCGCCTGTACCGAAGGCATTTCGCGATATTGCGAAGCATACCATTGCAGCGAAGATTGGTCAGATTGCTGTCGAGAGCGGCGCTTCCGAAGTGACACGCGATCATTGCATCCAAGGATATATTGAAGCAACACCGAAGCGCGACTATCGCAGCTTAATTTCTTTCCTAGAGAAACATCAAATCGACTATCAACCATATAAGCATCTATTGAACAAATGAGAATGGATGGGGTGTGGTAAGACGATGAAAATTGCCATTTGCGGGGGAACGGGATTCATTGGAACGGCATTGACGTCCTTCTGGCTGAACCAAAAGGATGAAGTCATTATTGTTACGAGACGGATACCTGATGGAGACAAAGCCAACCCAGGCGTTCGTTATGTCACATGGGAACAGCTCGAAACAGATCCTCAGCTTATCTCCGGGACAGGAGCGATCGTGAATCTCACGGGTGAATCGATCAACCAACGCTGGACTGCAAGCGCGAAGGATCGGATCTTACAGTCTCGCTTGCAGGCTGCCGCACGAGTCGCTAAGCTAGTCCGATCACTCGATCCTAAGCCATTGGTCGTCGTGAATGCTTCTGGGATTTCGATTCATGGCACATCCGAAGTGGAGTGCTTCGACGAGACGAGTCCTCACCATACAACCGATTTCCTGGCCGAAGTGGTAGAACAATGGGAACAGGCCGCAGATGCCATTCCTGTTGATCGTCTCGTGAAGCTGCGTGTCGGATTAGTACTGGGGAATCATGGCGGGGCTTACCCGCTTATGAAGCTGCCTTATTTGCTCGGCGCAGGCGGCCGTGTAGGCGGCGGTCGACAATGGTTCTCGTGGATTCACCTCGAAGATATGGTGCGATTAATCGACTTCTGCATCCGTCATGAGACGGTGAAAGGGCCTGTCAATGCAACGGCTCCGACGCCTGTTCGCAATGATGAATTCGGACGCATTCTCGGTAAGGTCTATCATCGGCCGCATTGGTTTCCTGTTCCTTCGATCCTCTTCAAGACCTTATTCGGAGAGCTCTCCATTCTCTTGCTTGAAGGTCAGCAAGTGCTGCCGAATGCAGCCATTCAGCAGGGATTCGAATTTCGGTATCCGACTTTGGATACAGCACTCACTGCATTGAAGAATGATAAATCCTATTAAGTTAAACGAAACACATATTCAGACTGTGCAATCATGAATCGATCCCCATCCTTCAGCGGATAAGGCGTATACGGCACCATAGCTTCCTCGAGGAGCCGGGTGCCGTTTTTGGATCCGAGATCTTTTAACTGATACCCTTCCTCTGTACGAATAATCTCGGCATGGGAGCGTGATACCCCTGCCGATGTATCGAGATAATGGGCAACATCCCCGCTCCGTCCAATAATAAAGTGAGTCTGGTTCACAGCAATACGTTCCTTCTCACCGCCACCTGGAATACTCCGCTCTAAGACGGGATGTTGCGGTGCGACAGATGCGACCAACACTTCAGTCTGTCCGCCATTCAGCATCACGGTTGCTTCTTGATGGATACCCCGGTTCACTGGTGGAGTGACAGTACTAATTGAATGGAATCGATGATCCTCTGGCTGCCAACCCATGAGCGACCTCGCTTCCTGTTCTGCAGTTCGCAGTCCGCTAGTCAATCGATCCGCCGTAAATGCAGGTGCTTGAAATAATAGCCCTGACGCATCATGATCTGGCTCTGGCTCATTCCACCTCGGCGACTTCGCATGTAATTCACTGCTGCTTCTCATCCCTGCCTCTACTCCGAGAGGAGTCCGACCCTTGAACAGCCACGAAGGCCGATACCCTCTCCAAGCAAGAAAGGCGACGTCCCCAATAAGAACCGTGATCCCAACGGTGATATAGAACATTCCCTGTACAGTTGCATAGGTCGAATAAAGAAACTTCCATAGCATTACGATAATCAAAAGTGCTCCGCCAATGATATAAATTGTATGTTTCGACGAAGATGGTTGTGTGGCTGTAACTGTCGCTTGCTCTCGTGCTTGATCATCAGAAATGATCGCTTGATTGAAAGTGTCCACACTCGATGTCTGCACAGTGTTTCCTTTGGGTTGAACCGGTTCTCTAACAGGAACGAACTCATCCCGTGGAAGAGCGGGGGTCCGTTGAGCATGCAATTTATGCTCTTGTCTAGACCTCGGTAAATCTGTTCCTCCATCCTCATTAGCCAGCAGCTTCAACAGAAGCGTCTTTAATCCTTGGAGACTAAAGTGATCTTCATGACAATAATGAATCAGCTGTTGAATCCCCTTTCCGGTTAATTCAGTCACTGAGGCCATGAACAAAGTCAACATACTGCCTAATCGATGCTGTAACGAATCTGTCTGGACCGCACCCTGCGTTGGAACATAACACAACCATAACGAGCCCATATCCAACGATCCTTCGACGAACATATAATCGGCATGAAGGATGTATTGTTCCGGACGCAGCATATATCTCCGACTATCGTCTAGTATCGTTACGAGCTGCATGAGAATCGTATAGTACGTCGTAAGTGACAGCTTCTCGCTGCGAAGACATTGCGACAGCATTCTTTTGCCTGAGATGTTGTATCGCAATTGGATCTGAAGATCCAGCTCATGCATGTTCAGCGGAACGAATTGCGGAATCGTCGATGACTGGATCATTTTCACTTCGAGTCTCGCCATATCATTGGCCTTTAGCCCCACCGTTTTGTCTAGGATCATCCAGGTCGAGCCATCTTGAATAAATCGAACTCCAAAGTCTAACATCCTATTCCTCCTCTCACGTTAAGGCATGTATAGAAATGCGGTAACTGCACCCGGCAGCACAGCATACATAAATGGAAATTTCAACATCTTCCCCTCTCCAAAAGATATCCACGTTCTCCGCCGAATCAGCATGATGACCACAGCAATAGCTCCTGCATATAAGACGGAATACATCAAGGATTGCATCGTATATTGCAGGCCTGTTACCGCTCCGAGTGCTGCGAATAACTTCACATCCCCGGCTCCAACCGCTTTGAACAGATATAGTACGAATAGGATTGCAAATCCCGCTCCAGCACCATAGATTGCATATAAGAATCCAGCCCATCCTTCCGTCACGGCATGAAGCCCCAGTCCAAGAATGGCAATCGGCACTGTCAATCGATTCGGGATTTTCGAACGCGTCACATCCGTATAAAAAGCAATACCTAAATAAATGGCGCATAATACCGCTACAATAATCGTCAACCCTTACCCTCCTTCATCGATTCTTGAACTTGAACCTGCATTTCCGTCTTCTGACCATCGACTGTCTCAACGACAATCTGGACCGTACTTCCCTTGGTCGTATTACCTGATACACGCCATGTCCACTCTACGTTGCCTTCTGCATCTGCCGTCTTCTCACCCAAATATTTCGCCGTACTCTTACCGCTCTTATAGTAAACGACCACTTGAACCGTCTGATTCGGCTGTACCTTCACTTTGACTGTAGCATTGGATCCAGGCTTCATCGGATTCGGTTCCATCCCGACGATTTGCGGTTGACCCGTTGTCCCTTCCGAACCCGTTCCCGTGCCTGCACCCGAGGTATCACCAATCCATGCCCGTTCTGCCGCTCTCGCCTGTATGACCAGCTCCTTGTCCAGGAACGGGACTCGCATCGGCATCGTATACGAAAGCTCTAGAGCAACGAAAGTTGGGGTTTTCTTCTTCAAATTCGGGAACGAAAATCGTGTCACATGAATTCGTTCCTCACGCAGCATGGCATCCTGAAGATAAGGTTTAAGCAGCGGCTTCACGAGTGTATCCCCAGCGGCTTGATAGAGCGCATCTTCGGTGCGACGATATAGCTCTGTATTCTTCACCCAATCCCCAATTGGAGGTGGCAGAATCCGGTTATACGTCTGTGCTACCTCTTCCATCGTCAGCATTCCCCCGCCACCTGTCTCGGCCCCCTGTGCCGCTGTAGCTCGGTCCATGACAATAGAAACAGGATACAGATGAGTCGCCAGCTGTTTGACCGTATTCGAGACGGTTAATTGCAGCACAATTGACGTATATACCATCTGGATCATATAGATTAGAAAAATAACAAAAAACAAAAAGATAGGCAGAACCATGGCAGCCTCAACCGTCATGCTCCCATGCTCTTGGCGCCGCATCTTCTTATGGAGTTGCTGTAACATGATTCGCCTCCTTGGGAGCAAATGTTGAGTTAAAAAGTTCAAAATTTGACTTATTAGCACCTGAAAGTTTTCTTAGAAAGCTCACTTCGTAAGTGAGTTCTAAGTTTGCTTGAAACCTATGCTGTGCTTCCGATGCGAGTTTTTCTACGAAAAACTTTTAGGAGGAGCGGAGTTTAGGAGAAACCTAAATGAGCACCTGAAATGTTTCCGGAGGAAACATACTTCGTAAGCATATGCTGTTCGAGGTTGAATGCAAGATTCGATACCGAATTCACTTCTTGAAAATCTTCGTGATCATGAGTCGAATTTTGAACTACCTATTAGTAGGTAAAGGCTGCTTTTTTGGTTACAAAGTAGCGACTCCCCTCCACTTCCCCTTGGGAGATAAACTGTGTTAATCGCAACGTTTTCATGACTCCGGGTAGGAACCACAGCCGTATGGACGCCCTTACATCCCCTTCGATTGTCGTCACTCTCTCGTTCGGATTGATTTTCGTATTGAATTGAATGACGGCCAGCATACGGGACATCATTGCTTCGTTCCGGCTGTGCAGCATGAGGAACATCCGGAGATAGTCTTTATATGTCAGACGGACAGGTACATATTTGGACATTTCGATATCCCCGTGATTCACCAATTCGAGCATATCCTGAATCGCATGTTCGACCCCATAGAGAATTGCTGCTGCTAGAATCAGAAGCGGATTACCCATCCGGCTGCATTCCACAAGTCCTTCCATTGTTCGAATCGCAAGTCGCACACTGAAAATTTCACCATAGGAAGCCGCTAGATTACTACCTGGGTGATGAAATCCATAGAGGATATATTCCAGCTCTTGGCTCGGCACTTGCAGCGCATCCACCAATTGATCACTCATATTTTTCGAGGTGAAGAGGTCTTTCAGCTTCTCAGGCTCAAATCTTGTAAACCGATTCACCGCATACTCATTCCGATAGAATTCATCACGCATACCAATCAACATGCCCGCCATTCCGCCATATAAGTCATCCATCATCGACATGGAATCCTTGCTCGCATCTTCGGGTTGATCATTTAGATTGGATTGACTTGCTTCCTGTTCCGCACGAGCATTGAAATTCAGGTTATCATCGTAAAATTGCCGTAACTGATTGAATTGCTCTTGCCCCTTCTGTGCTCCTGCTCCTACTTCTTTCAGCTTCTTCAGAAGACCAACTACTTCACCCAGCTTCGCCTTGGACTTCGCTTCCGCCTTCTTCCGCTCGGCATCCGAACTGCGGTAGGCCTGAATAGCTGCCTCCCTTGCTTGCAGGACATTAACACCACCATGCCTCACATAGGCATTCAAATAGTCATTAATCGCTTGGCTCAGTCGTATTACTGCTTGCTTCAGTGGATAGGCGCTTCCTGTAGTACTTGGCACAGCCGACGATACGATAGAATCAAAATCCTGACTTACTCGTTCAAAACGTTCAAAAGCTTGGATCTGACCTTGAACTTCACGTTCAAATTGCTGAATGAATTCATCCGGTAGAATCAATTGATCCACCTGATTACGTATGTCTTCGATCGCCGTTGCAGTGTCACCCGGAAGTTCTGAAAGCCCGCCACTCGGTGTGCGACCATTCTCTACCTGATCGTAAGCCTCTTTGTTCTGCGCTCTTGCTTCGGCAATGGTTCGCTTCATTTGTTCATTAAGTGCCCTGATTTCTGCAAATTTCGGAAGCACAGCTTGCAGCTTTTCTCGATGCTGCCGCTGTACACGATCCACAAGCTCTTTAAAATCACGCTGGAACGAGCGAACATCTTCCTCATACCCTGAAGTCTCATCCGAATACGCCGGCGATTCATCTTCATCTCTCATCGAATCCGCATATTTCATCCGAACATAGTCTTCATATTGCGCGGCAATATCGACAGCTCGACTGATTGTTCCTACCATTGTATTTGCAATGCTGTACTGACCATTGCCTCCAACATAGCGGTCATCAAAATTGGTACGGGATATTTGCTCGCTAGCCCGCTGCTGCGCTTGAAGTACCTCATCCATCAGCTTCTCTCGCTTCTCATATTGCCTCTGGAGCGATACGAGTAAATCTGTCGTGCGTGACGCTTCCTTCATCTGCTGCGACATCGGCTTCAATCGATTAATGATTTCAAGGGTAAAGTCAATCGGCGCCTTGTATTTCATATCCTCCTGGATCTGATGCTCAAATACGGGATAGCGCCCTAACTGATTACTGCCCTCGATACTCTGTGTATCTGGAACAATATCTAATAGTCGAACAGCTGACCCTTTGAGGGATTGTATCCCGGTTGCCTGTTTCAACGAATCGGCGAGCAATGCATTAGAATCTGTTCCACCTTGCGCGAATAAACCGTATTTTTCTTGTAAAATCGGATCATAACTTGACATCACTGAACGCATACCCGACTTCGCCAGCTGTTCTGTCTGGAATTGAAAAGCTGCGATTCGGGCGTAATCTATAAAAACCGCAATAAACATAAAAATAATGGCCACAATCATAATGAGAAATACCGTTACAGCTCCATGCTGCTGATCCTGCAGCTCCCGAAAGGGGAGCAAAATGCTCAAGCGGTTGTTGTTCTTACGTCGCTGCTTGCGCATGTCTCTCCCCCTCATTTCCACAAATGACAAGCAATTTATTTCTTACCTTTACTTCGCTGCTGCTCAAGCACTTCCCGTGCTTGCTCTTGGGTTACGGGCGATCCGCCTCCACTTCCCGCATTCTTGAACTTCGCACCGTAATAGCGAACCAGCTCAACAGTTCGAATAAATTCAACGGGGTCGACAACGGAACTGCTAACCTGCGTCTGCAAAGAGACTTGTCTGCCCATCATCCATTCTAGCGGCTTAAATCGGAGCGGATTCAGAACATCTACCGTCACCGAACGTCTCCAGCCTTGGTTCTGATACTGCATCGTCCCTCGGATCGTTGCTGGAACCGCGACAGATGCGCCCGCCATCTTACGCGTAGGCAAACTGCTCACCTCACTCCCTGAACGATGAAGTTCATAGGAAGTTCCTTGTGCCTGCCCCGTTAACCCAAATAGAACATCCAGGGTCTGATCATCCGTAAGCCGCCAATACAAGCCATCAAATTGACCATATTGGAAGGCGCCTGTCGCTGCTTCTTTCGAAGAATTGTCCCAGTTATACGCCGTTCGTTCCACGGACACCGATCCAATATAGACGAGGACGACTTTCTGATAGGTATAGAGACAGAAGAATAGCAGTCCAATAATGATCATGAATATAAACGGGAACAACATCGACGCCTCGACGGTGAAGCTGCCATCTTCCTGTCTTAACTTGTTAATTTGCCGTCTAAAGTTACGCATCATATCCATTTATTTCTGATACAGCTTATCCGTTTCGTCCATCGTTTTCCCCATCAACGTATCAATCAGTTCCGATATCTTATCTTTAAAAATAAGAACAATGACTACGAGCACAGCAATAATAAAGATGATCTCTACCGTCCCAAGACCTTCTTCCTCTTTCCAGACCGCCTTTAGCGATTTTCCTACATTCAACATCCCTCAACACTCCTTATCGTTATTAATCCCTTACACTCATGCACTCATCATCATGAAGATCGGGGTACATACCAATACCAGCAACAGAAAAAATACAACAACCATCGGGAACACTAGCTTAGATGAGGCCTCCTCCCCGCGCACGCGGCTTACTGCTTTGCGTTTCTCCCATAGGATTCGGGACAAATCGCGCAAGGCAACGACAAATTCACCCCCTCCTCTTCGATAGTTGAGCATAATGGTGGTCGTGAAGATCGAGACTTCCTGCAAGGCGCATCGCTTGCTGAACTGTTCAAAGGATTGCTGGAAGGAATACCCCCCGCTCCATTCATGGATCATCTGAATCAATTCTTTGTATAGCGGATGCGATGTTTGCGACCTCTTGCGATCCACACATAATGTGAGCGCTCGTTGAACCGTCTCCCCCGCATCTACCAGCAAGATCATCTGATTCAAGAACTCCGGCAATTCCAGCAAAATCTCATGTTCCCTGTTCTTCACACGCTTGTCCAATTCTTTCAATTGAGCCAAGGGCAGCAGAACCGCGAGCATCAGTCCTACGCCAAACCCAGCTAAGCCACCATCCGTCAGCATGGGGAGCAGACAGGCGAATATAAGCATGAAGAAGGCATAGTTCAGAATCTCCGCCATGAACAACGTACTATACAAGGCCGATACCTGACTTCCATACAACACCTGCATAGCGCGTTGAATACGGTAAAATATCGCTGGAATGCGCTCGATCCATCGGATCTCTTCCAGTAAATAAAGCATTGGAGATGCAACTTGCAGTAGCTTCATATTCGGAACAGACGCAGGAATTCTTTCTTTGAACCGCCCCCCTGCGCGTAGCGCGCACACGCCCCAGCTAAGAAACAGCAGCAACGCAATCATTCCCCATCCTAGGGTCGGCATTTCCATTCAACCTCCTTTACCAGGGGAAATATCATGTCATACACGTATATCCATAATCTTCAGAATCCAAGCACTACAAGCCACTAATCCCACCAGAACAAAAGTTGATACAACGAATCCAAACCCTTGATACATCGGTTGCATGAACTCGGGAGCGCTCATATTCAAGAAAGCGAGGAACCCCACCGGAGCCAGCATAATAATCTTGGATTCGAATTTCTTCTGGGCTACCATCACCGCAATCTCTTGTTTCACGTCCATCTTCTCCCCAATCAAATTCGACGTTCGGCGCACAACCTCAACGAGATCGCCACCTGTACGTTTGCAAGCAGAGAACACTTCGGCAAAATTCGTAATATCTTCAATGCCCGCCCGCTGGCTTAAATCAAGTAAAGCCTGCTCAATCGGCTCCCCATTCTCCAAGCGTGAACGGATAATGCGGAATTCCCGGATCAAATCGGTATTCGCATCGGGATACAAAAGCTGTAAGTCTTGAATCACCTCATGAAAGCTATTCTCGACGGATCTTCCTGCAGCAAGAGATGATGAAATCGAGTACAAAGCCTGCTTAAATTGCAGACTAAGCTCGGTTCTACGCCTTAGTAACAAGGCTTCACGCCGGAATTTGGGATATAGCGCACCTGCGCCAAAGCACAGGATTGCAGCTACGAGATTGTGATAGAACAAGTAACCTACGATACCGAAGATCAATCCTGCCGCAACAAACGCCGTCAGCCATTGTATCCGAGACAGCTTGTACGCCGTGTAGATCGTTAATCCTTCAGGCATTTGCCTATCAATCTGCACGGAGGGCACTTCCGGATCAACACCGGCAACCTTCAACCGTCGTCTTCGCATCCGCTCCTGTACAACGAAAAACCCGCCTGTCGCTATCGCAGCTACCAACGCCAAAACAAGTACGTTCATCCATCTCCCCCTCTACCTTTTAGTTGATCGTCTTCGTTCAGCAGGCCTGCCATCTGAAGCTTGCTCATATCCTGTAATCCATGTCCTGTCGCACGCAGTTCACCTTTTACTTGACCGGCCTCTTCCCCCTCTTCTTGGAATCGGAATAATGGTCGTAGTACCACCTCCCCCTCCTCAAGTCCTATCACTTCGCTAATTTCAATCACATGTCTGGATCGATCACGAAGACGAGAAAGGTGGACAATAATATCGATCGCAGAACAAATCTGCTGACGGACTACCTCTATTGGTAGCGGCGCACCACTAAGCACCATCGTCTCCAAGCGGCTAATCATATCCTGTGGGCCATTGCTGTGCCCGGTGGATAGGGAGCCATCGTGGCCAGTATTCATCGCCTGTAGCATATCTATAAATAGGTATTAAAAATATCGTTGTTTTAGAATCAATTCATCGCCGCCATACATCAGTAGGTTTGTAGATTACATATAAAAAACACATGGAGGTGCAATTCATGACCTTATCTACAGAAATAATTTACTTTTTAAAAACAGCAAGAAAACAATAGTAAAGTATTTGAATCTTAAACCTGAGATATCTTATGGTTTCGGGGCCTTACGAAGTAGAAGGATTGACTTAAAGGGTTATATTAATCAGCACTTTACTTGTGCGTATAATCATACTAGGGATATTTCATACAGGGATAACGAGAGTTATGATTGGGCTTATCCGCCTTATCCACTCGGCACTGGGTGGGGGTAAAAGAAAAGAACCAAGAAGACAAAATCTTCTAGGTTCTTAATTGTTTTTTTTACAAATCCTTCTTGTTTATAAATTCAGCTTCTATTACTTCATAATTTTTATTAACAGGATTACCACCGTACCTCTGAAGGATTTTGGTTATGACATTATAAAAAGCAAATTCAGGGGTCGCTCCTTTAGAAGAGTACTCATACTCTTGGTTATCGGTAACAATTACCTTATATCCCATTCCCGAATAAGATAAGTTGAATTTGGTATCATTTTCTTCTAACCAAGAGATTAAATCAAGTAAACTCGGAATCCATGTACCTTCCTTGTATATCTCTTCCTCACAGAGAAAATTTCCCGAAGGCAAGATTCTTCCACCTACCACCCATGTTGAGTTTTGATAATCATAAATGTCTTGTGGATACACTGAATCTGCATAATCGGGTCTTTTGAATCCTAAATTAAACAACTTTACTGCTTCTGTTTTCGATAAGGACATATCATCACACCCAGACCTACTTTATTTTGATAACTGTACCAGTTGAACTCTTATGTTTTCCAACAATAAAGTTACCGTATTCGTCGGCGTCAGAAACCCAATTGAGTTCTTTTCCACCTTTTGCTTCTTTAAATACTTTAAAAGCAGAATCAGCATGACCAGTCGTGTCTTTAGCCCACCACATTCCTGTTTTCGGGTCACGATATGCTGAAACAGTACTTCCATTAAATTTATAATCTATTTTCTTATCAGCACCAGTCTTTATATCCCATTTTGTAGTTGTATTAGGTGTACTACAAGCGTTATGCGTCCAAATACCAAGGTTGGATACAAAGTACGTATGGAAGTCCTTTACCTTAAAGTTGTAGACTGTCCTATGTTCCTTCTTAACTTCAATCTTCTCGATGGCTAATTCTTTGCCATCTGAAGTTGTCAGAACATCGCCCACCACAAGGTCTTTGGACTTCACCCAATCCTTGCCAACAATCCAGAACGGATGCTCATCAGTTGTCGTTATGACTTCGCCGCCAACAGTAATATTATACGTTTCTTCAACATCGCGATGGAAGAGCCATTCAACTTCCTTGTAAGCTATCTCTCCTGTATCATCGTCTTTAGCTAGGACTTTATCCCCTACCTCGATTTCCTCGATAGGTTTCTCCCCTTCGTCTGTCATTACTTTAGTACCAGCTATGAAACACTGGCATTCATTTTGTCTTTTGAGAGAATTTGAACCAGATTTAATACTAGTTACTCCTTCAACTAATGCAATCCCTAAAATAATCGTATCTATATTCTCTACATCGTATTTTAATACAACATCACCCATCGCTTGCTTATACTTAATATTACCTTTATTGTTTGCTGTCATAAAACTTTTGTGATCAAATTGATACTGGTACATGTAAAAGCTATAATCAATTTCGGAATTAGATTTCATTCTTCTGATATTATTCTTATCTAAATAATATCCCGAATCCCCACCAACTCCACTACTTAATATTAGAAAATGTCCACTAGGATCAAAATATATGAGCGGGTTGTTACTCACATACGTATATAAATTCAAACTTAATGGATTATTTTGTTCCCCTTCATACGTATCCTCATTAATAAACCTTCCAATACTCGGATCGTACCATCTTGCTCGTAAATATTGTAATTGGGTCGTATCATCCCATAACTCACCAGAATATCTAAATGGATTGTGAACCTGTTCTGTCTGGTTGATTGGTTTTCCCCAAATATCATAACTATACTGATTTAAGATATTACCTGCTTCATCACGCAATTCAACAATATCGCCATGCCCATTTGTTAGAACAAAAGCTCTACTACCATTTGCATATTCTATAGACTCTAGTTTATTTCCTCTAACATAGTGTGCTTTAAGTTGTGGCCTACCGTTTACAACAGTTGCTTCAGCGATGATTTGTTGACCATCATAATAATAACGTGTCGTTATTCCATTCTCTATACGCTCAACAAGTAGATCATCTCCATCGTAACGATATTGTACCAGTTTGCCGTCAATTTTCACGCTTGTTAGCCGGTCTGTGGAATCGAAAGCATTCTCCACCGATGCTAGACTCAATACTTCATTCGATGATTTTAACTCTGATCTGTTACCGCGCAGATCATACGTATATTTCATGTCATACGATAATGATTCAATGCGATTTAATACATCATAAGTAAAGCTCTTTGCTTGTCCAGTCTGGCTTTGATACACTATATTCTTATTCGAATCGTATTTATACTCGTAATTATTAATTGAGTTATTATTCAAACTTTCTGATAACCTAACAAGCGATTTCCCATCATATTGATTCTTCGAAATTAGACCAGTAGATGTGTTTGTTTCTTTTAACAATCCATTTAGGTAATATGAATACTGAACATCTGTCTTAGTTTCCATATTTCCTACACTCTTCAAACGATTCATATTATCATATGCATAGTAGATATTCTTACCGAATGGATCCGTCATCTGAATCCGATTACCATTGGTATCGTACGTCATTGATAACTGTAGCCCATCAGGATACGTCTTAGTTAGGAGTTGTTCTGTTTCTGGATCATACTTATAACTTGTAACCCCTGTTCCATCCGTCATACTAATACGTTTACCACCTGCATCATAAGAATAACTCGTTTCATCATCAGAACTTATTCTTGATACCAGACGATTGCGTTTATCATAATCAAACGTAACCTGCTTCCCATTGCGGTCTATTCTCTTGACGAGATTATCGTTCGCATCATAATATTTACGCTCAGCTTGATTTGTTTCATCAATAATGCGGATTACACGACCAAGCTCATCATATTCTTTGGTCTTCAATTTCCCATCTGGGAATTGAGTCTTTTGTAAATTTCCCATCATATCGTAACTATAACGAGTTACTTCATTCTTTGCATTTGTTACAGCCGTTAATTGACCCAAAATATCATATCCATACTTTGTGCTTTGTTGCTTGGCATCTAGTTCTTCAATGAGCTTTCCTGTTATTGGATTATAAACATACTTCGCTTCTTGCGTTGAGGTAGTACTTCCTGATGTTTTTTCATCAATCCTATCAAGACGGCCAAACTTATCATAAGTTTCGATCACCATGTTACCTTCAGCATCCGTACTTGACTTTTGTCGAGTTGAATCGAGATACTGAAATCTTGATTCTGAGCCCTCTGCATTCACTGTTGATTGAATTCGTCCCCACGCATCATAACGATTCTGAGTTAAATTGGACAGCGCATCTTCAGTAGAAATTACGCGTCCAAATGCATCGTAATTATACTTCGCCTTCTTCTCATAACTAGATCCCTTAAAAATACCTTCTTCGGTCTTCCAGCCTAGGGCATTCCAGCGAGTTTGACTCTTGCTTCCAACCTCATTAGTCACAGTTGTCGTATTTAATTTATCATCATACTCAGCTTTTATTGACTCACCTGCTGGATAAGTGACTTGACGTATTCTGCCTAAGTTGTCATATTGGTAGCTTGTTCGAGAACCTTTCCCATCAATCATCCCTGTAACGAGCCCCGTTAATGACTCATACTCATTTTCGAGCGAGACTAGACTCTTTGTTCCCTCAGCATTACTAACCATTACTGATTGTTTCGTTGGGAATGCTGAAGCACTTGCACTATTATACTCGGTGTTAACTGTTATCGTCTGTGAACCATTAACAATAGACCTTGATGTTACATTGCCATACGTATCAATCGAATTATTGTTTACTTGTTGTAACAATTCTCCCGAAGCATTATTCTTCTTAACTGTAGTCCGCGTGACATCACCAGCAATATTCCTAATCATTTCAGTATAAATGAATTGATTCGTGTCAACTTGTTCCAGTGAGTTTGCAAGGAGATGATTTCCAGAATCATAGTTAAAAGTACTTACTGCTCCATTGCTATCTACTCGTCTCGTCACATTACCATGATCATCATATTCAGTCGTTACTGTTAATTTATCAGATGTTAGGTTGTCACTCGTAGTTACGCTAGTTGGAGATGTTGAATTATATGAGCGACTACCCACTTTCTTATTATAGGAATACTCAGTAGTTTTGATCGTACTACCAGCTTTCACCTCTGTATTATCTAGATAAAACTGTGAAGCCGTATTATTGTCAATATAATCCTTGCGGTATTTAAATGTATTTTGAATCAAACCGTCATCTATCGTTGTAGAGAAGCTCATATCTTGATCATACGAGCTTCCAAAGAAGCTATTATTGTAATTCATTGACTGACGGTTATACGGTAAGACGCTTCCGTTCGTATAGCTAACCTCATCCCAACGAGAGGAAATGCGATAGACTTCATTATAAGACTCTGAACCCATATAGTTTTTTTGAGGTGATTTTTCATAATCATATAATGTAGTTGCTCCTGTTGGATGTTGAATCTTAGTAATTAAAGCATATGGATTATTAGCTGCACGTTCAGGGTAAGCTCCTAATAAGTTAAAACGTGCATTTGCTTTCAAATAATAATAAGTCGTCTTACGTCCTTCGGCATCTGTAACTGAATCTAAAAATTCTACACCGTCCACAATTCGTTTCGTATATGTAATCGTCTGTTTTCCATTTGTAACTATAACTTGGGAAGGAGTGTACGCGATTCTAATTGTATTGCCAATACTATCTTTAATTTGTGTAAGTAATTTACTATTATAAGTTGAACTTTGCTCATACAAGAAATGAATTTTATTGTTATATGGATCCGAAATTTGAATTAATCGTCCATCACTTGTAAACCATTGTTTCAACCTACTGTCAATTGAAGTCAATACATAATTTGATTGTTCACCATTTACATTCAGAGTTGAATCTATTGTTAATGTTGGACTTTCCCACTCATATCCTTTTAATTTCGTTCCCTCGATTTGATAACGCCCACCATCCATCATATTTATATACTGTTTGCCCTTTTCTGACTCCATATATGGCAGCTTCCAGCGCCAACCTTTTCCGATTGGGGCTATTTTTTCGAACTGAGGGGTTTTGGTAGTGTTACTGTAGGTATATCCATAACCAGTATACGCAACATAGCCTTTAATTACTGGGTTTGGATTCGATGAAATATAATATACCTTGCTATCTTGCACACCTAAGCGTGCTCCCTGATTATTCATAATAAAATTTTTTAGATTCGATATTTCATTATAATCATATGAAGCCTCAGAATTTAGCTGAACATTTACGCCAGGTCCAGTTTGCTCTATTTTCGACTCAACTATAAATGGTTTCTGGTTCGTATAAGCAAATCTCCAACTACCTTTATTCGAACCATACGAAATCCAATTATCATATCTTGTGTCTGTTGAATATCCAGGTTTTGTAATAGTCCCTATGTAACCTTGACGCCATGTTCTTGTATCTGGAGATGCGGGCTTAGTTACAGTGCCTGAATAATTAGCTTTATACTCTTTGGTACATACATATCCAGCTGATTTCAGATCCGGAGAAGAACAAGCTTTCACTATATCCGTTGTCGTTCTATTTAAAGTCCCTGAGTATCCTCCATTAGTATATTGTAAAGAATCTGGGCAGGTATTCCCGCTTCCCGTTCTACTCCATACTCCTTTGGAATCATATTTTCCGGGTATTCTATTGGTACAGCTACCAGGCTCAGTCTTAGAATGAGCAGGAGTATAGGACCCTGAAATAATTTTCGATCCTCCATCTTTGTATAACCTACCAACAAATTGATTCTTATCATAATTTATATAATCCGGAAAACTATCTGTACTTTTTTCTAATTTTTCCTTGTGGTCATATTCAGATACCGCTGGATAATGGTATAATACAGGTTCATTTGCAGCTTTAATTGCCTGGTCTTTTATGTTATAGACTCCGACTGTTCGTTCATAAGTCTCATAAACTGGAGACGACGAAGAGTCAACTATACCATCATTATTCATATCATCCTGAATATACTTCACTTCGTTATACTTAACTGTGTATTGTGGAATTAGTGTTTTGGCTACGGCACTGTACTCAACGTAATATTTATAAATATCATATGGGAAAGATTCTTCTCTATAATCCATATCATAGAATTGAGCATCTCTAGTGCTATATTGTCGTGTCAATGAAAATCCTAGCCCATTCCTGCCAGGAAGTTTGATCTCGGTATTCTGAAGTGATAGCTCTCCAGTCATACTAGAAATTGACTCATTATTATTTCCAATAGCATATGGAGCTTGGCTGAATGAATCTTTCTGGTATACGGGCGCTTTTTCCAATACTGGAGGTGGTGTTACCCCCAGAAAATTCATTCGTGTCATCTGCCCCACATAAACTTCGTCGGTTACAGAAGATTCATTATTACTACTATGATTTTTTTCATCATAAACTTGGCCTGTCACCGTTGCACTGCTACTCTCAATAAAACTCATTTTTTGTAAAATAGAGTTATTTATATCACCATACACCTGACCAGGTACACCTTGTGAAGTGTCCATTTCGTACACTTCACCTGTAACACTTTGAGATCTGTTCATTTCTGTTGCAAATAGTTTTTTCAATGCCTCTTCGTAACTGATATTCATACGCTCTGCATGATAAAGAATTTTATATATATCACTTAAATTGTGACCTGCATCAAGTTGTTCCTGAATAAATTCTTCTGTTACTGAAAACCGATCCAATATAGACTCAATTGTAATTTGTGAGATCTCTTCATTAGCAGATACTTGTCCTAGATTATAGCCAATCAGTTCAATATTAAGCGTAAGTATTAATAGTAAGACAACTATCTTTCTGATTAGTTTCATAAATAATAACTCCCTTAAAAGGATGATTTACAAGCAACAACAAGGAAATAAATGTGTTTCTTATAATTTTTATTTAAGTCATTAGTTCCTATGGTGTAATAATTTTCAAAAGATTCCCGTTTTTATCGTATTGATAAATTTTCAAAACTTGTCCAGAAGGAGTCGTGACATTACTCAATCGTCCTGATTGATCATAATTGTACTTAAGCTCCCCCTTGTAAAAGGTTATTACATTTGATGGGTTAGACTCATTACCATCAGCATCATAAGCCTTTACTGATAACTTATATAAATTATTATTTGGTAATAGGTTTACTGGATAGGAATTCGTATTTCCAGGAACACTAGCTATAACAAATTGGGTTCCATTATAAATATGATACCATTCGACACCAAAGTTATCTGTTGATCCCGACCAGCTTAGTGTTGTTAGAGTACTCGATATTGCAAAATTGGTAGGTGCTGTAGGAGCTTGGTTATCAATTGGACTATCTACATAATCAATTGTATAATCAATTGTTGCATACTCAGTTGCTGCTGCTAAATTCGGAGAATATGCTGCGGCGCCATAAATTACACCTGACCATAAGCTCCTAAGATCCTGTCCGCGAACATTAAGTATCCCCTTCTGTGTTGATCCAACATATATAACGTTTCTCCCGTCTTTACCCGGTTTCGGAGAAGTGTAACCGAAATTCGCCTCATTTCCGTACTCCTCTTTAGTTAAATAAATCTCAACAGGCTGGAATAGCATTTCTGGATCATTATCGCCAAGATAGCTTTCTACGTACATTTGTTGGATTTGATTAACATTAAGGTCGGGGAAATCTACGTATACTTTATTTGATGTCCCAGGTTTATATATTCCTCCGTCAATAGTTACAGATGGGTCAACAGTTATTGGGTATGTTAATCCTGTTGTATCAAACTCAAGATCAATATATAATAAGCCCTCATTTTCATTCCTTAATAATTGTTTTACATCCCGCTTAATACCATTAGCATCAATCAAAAAAGCAGGAGCAATTTTCATCTTTCCTGATACTAGTCTGTCTGATAACTGACCTTTAACTTGAAAAGAAAATTTTCTCGGAGCATTTATCGACTTTAAAATGATATCTTCTTTTATTCCATTTGGTAAAACTTTAAGTTGAATGTCAGAGTCTTTCCAGACATCTTGATAACTAATTTTATCCCGATCTACCGAACCAATGACATCAGTAGCTCCAATAGGAATGAAAGTCAACTGGATGTTATCTTTCCCAATTAAATATCCTTTCTTAACACTCTTAGAAACCTCCAAATAAAATGGTACTTGAGCTGCAGTATAGGTATTGACCGCTGAATCTTTCTTTGTATTTTTCATCTGATTACTCTTTATTTTTTTTATATTTACTGCCGTTTCACTTGACATGACTATATCAGATGTCAACAAATCATTTGTATCTAATAGAGATGTGTTTATATCCAAAAAATTACCATTATTATCAAGATAGTGCATTGGCATTGAAGAATAAGTTTTCCGAGAATGACCGTTACTTAATCGGTATTGTTTTGAATTGCTAGTACGTTTACTAACTATTTCAGTTGCTTCTTCACCACTTTTACCTTTCCCAATATTGATACATTTACTGAGATCTACAGTACATGTTTCTGTTTTTCCATTAATCTGCTGCGAATACTCCACTTTACTCGCCTTCAACTCGTTAGGTATGAGAGATAGTGAAAACAAGATTACTAGCAACATCAAACTAACTTTTTTGGGATTCTTCATTGTTTAAATACCCACTTTCTCTTTTTGAAATAATCGACAAATATTTACACTTAGATCATTATAAAGATCCCAATCTATAACTACTATCGCTAAAAATGTCGTTTTTTATCGTTTTATCTATAGTATTTGTAAATGGCTCTGTAAGAATTATACAGAGCTTAACAACATGCTTTCTTTATAGTGGCATGACGTGATACGCACAAACCACCACAGCTTTGTTATACTTCAATAAAAAATCTAATTAACTATCATACCAATCCATGAAATCAGCCTAAAATAATACAAAAAAATAGACCTTCTCAGGTCTACTTAATTGGAAGAAGAGTCCATGGATCTATATACTCATCATCACCAACTTTAAAATATTTACTTGTATATTCATAAGACAAATCCCCCACGGATTGACCCATATACTTCCAATGTATCTCTTTGGGTTCTGGTAAATGAACATACCCCATCATAGCGCCATAATTTAGATCGAGATCATTTGTTGTAAAAACAATCTTATCAATTATTTTCCTAAGGGTAGCATTACTTAAATTTTTAGTATCTATTTTTTTTAGGCCTTCAACAAAATCATTAAACTGTGCAACAAGTCTACACTTTTCCAAATCAATGTTTTTCAATTGCTCTAGTTCATTCTTTAAGATACTCATTTGATTGTTTAGTTTCCTTGAACGTTCAGCAAATTCTGTTTCTTCGATATATCCTTTAGAAAGTACATATAGATTTGTATCCGATTGCTCTTTTAATTCTGATAATTTTTCATTAAGATTACGAATCTTACTTTCATTATCGCCGTCAGAGTCAAACTGTAGTTTTATCATTTTTTCGATAATGTCTTTATGCTGAAAATCATTTAATTTGAAGGTTTCAATTTCTTGCTTTACCCATTCAATTAATTCTTCATCCTTTTGAAGGTTTCGATATTTACATCGACCATCTTTATCATTACTTGAACAGAACCAATAATGATGTATTCTACCACTGGTACTTTTCTGCTTTTTAAATCTAAGTGGGGAGTGACAATTTCCACATCTTAATAAATTGCTAAATAGATGAGCTCCGCTATATCTTTGACTTGCCCTGTCGATACCTACTCTAACTTTCCGTTCTAGCTCATTCCCCAATTCGTCTTCTTCTGTAATGATCTTATATTTGAAGTCACCGAACATTTTTAAACGTTCTTCCTTTAATTCCTGAACTTTATCAAATGTTTCTGGATCGATCATTAACAAAGACGTATCTTCAAATACAATTTGTTCTTCTACTGGTACATTGACAATAATATTTTGTTGGGGATCTCGCTTATATGTCCTATGTTGCCAAACCGTTCCTTTATATATTGGATTTTTAAGCATCTTACCAATAATACTTTGATCCCACTTGTTCGAATTTCTTTTTCTGGGTACATCTTTAGAATTTAAGTATTTTGCAATTTTACTTAATCCCCATCCTTTATTTAAATATGCATCGAATATTTCCTTTACAATGCCTGCTTCTGATTCATTGATCACTAATCGGCCTTTTACAAATTGTCTAACACCATCTATTTCTAATACACCTGTGTAAATATCGTATCCGAATGGCTCTCTACCACTCCAAACCCCTTTTTCAGCGGCAGTCATCTTTCCCTTTTGAACACTTGCGCTTTTTAGGCGTGATTCTTCTTGGGCAAGTCCCATAAATATATGAATTTTGAAATCGTCATTTCGATCAAGAGTGTTTGCGTTAATATCTTCAAAATAAACACCAACATTATTCCTTCTTAAATCATTGATTGTGGTGATGATATCCTCTACATTCCTACCAAATCGACTTATTGAGCGCGTATAAATCATATCAAATTTTTTCAATCGGGCATCATTTATCATTTTCATAAAGGCTTTACGGTACTTTTTCGATTTATATCCTGATATACCCTCGTCAATATAATATCCACCTCTTGGTACTAACACACCTTCGCGATTAAAAAACGCCCCACAATTAGGATTCATTTTTAAGTTATTGCTTTTAAAATAGTCCTTCCAGTAATCTTCCTGATTGTCTAGTGCCGATAACTGTTGATTACTATCTGTAGATACACGTCCATAAAATGTACAGAACATGTCATTGTCACCACCAAAGTTAAAGTCATTTATATAATATGGTAATACTATCATGTATACTTTTGAAATGATATTAAACAATCCATATGGATATTTTCATATGACTTCTTATAACCAATTGTTCCAGGCCTGGGGTTAAATTTTCAATCCACAATCACGACACCAGAACTTTGCCATGCTGTAGTGTATAATTGTAGTAGTGTTTTATCGTTAGTGTTTTGTAGTTAGTGTTTTGTAGTTAGTATAATGCTTGTGCCACAACTACGAATCTGTAGTACATTATTTAGTGGAAGTTGTATTGCTGTTAGATCAATCGAATATATACTGACATGGTGTGGAAGTTGAAGTGCTAGGGGCATATAAAACAACATATTAAGCATGTAATGTTTTAAATACCCCCCATTATCATTAAGTGCATGAAGTGACTATTTTAAATGAGAAGGGTGAGAAGTTGGAGGAGCTATATAGTTTGATATACCCAGATTTTGGAGACCTAAATCGAATAAATAGTCATTTAAGGATACCCAAGAAAAAAAACAGATTAGAACATCACATGGGGTATCAACTAAGTGTTTGGTTTGAATCTTTCTATGAAAAAGTATGGCAAGCAGAGATAAGTCTTGTGAATATGCTACATATTCTTGATCAAGGGATTAACGATGAAAATTGGTTTAATAAAACCAGAGGAGGCTTCCAACTATTTACCCAATTCGAAGAGAAAGATCACTTTTTAAAAAGTTATTATGACAATTATAGTGATATATTTCTTTATAAAGTTTCGTCTGCTCTAGACATTTTGGCAAATATCGGATGCATAATGTATGACTGGAACATTCCTAAACCTTCATTCGAGAAATGTTGGAAAATTGAAAGAAATCAACAACAGGTTCAAAAATCTAATCCTGAATTGTATTCTAAATTAAATAAAATAATTGAGAAATCCATTTACCAAAAATTTAGGGAACTTAGAAATGATTATACGCACAACTTTCCGCCATCCACACCCACTTCAGGAGTAATTCGTTATCAAGATGGAAAAGGTCCAATTAGCGAATTAGGTGGAGTTAAGTACAGGGTTACTACATCTTTTTCTGGAGAAAATATTATTTACATTACGTCTAATGAAATGAAGAACCTTTGTATAGATATATGGGATATGCTCATAGAAATCATAGATATTGTTGATGATCACATGATTTAATTTCGAATGAAAGACGTGTTTCATTATAAACTATGAGGAGATGAAATATGATCAGAATGGGGTTAGCTGAGAACGGAGCCGATTCATTAAAGGCAGCTTATTTAATCATGGAAAAACTCTCAACCTTAGAAGAGGGACTAGCTCATAATTTAAAAGACGCAGTGATCTCTCTAAATCATGGAATAGAGATTCTCTTCAAATTAATACTTAAAAACTATGAAGAGTATTTAATTTTCGCTGATATAGATAAATATATGATAGCTAAGAAGGCAATGCTGGAGAAAGGGAAGGATAATGTACTGGAAGTTAACCCACTCCTTAAAACTGTAACTTTAAACGAAGCAATTAGACGAGTCAAATATTTATGTAATTATGATATCTCAAGTGACTTTGAGGTAGCAATAAGTTATCTAAATAAGATTAGAAACCAGTTTATGCACTATGAGATTAATTTGTCAGATGGAGAAATGCTTGAATTATTAGTTAAAATGAGAATCGCATATGATTTAAGCTATGATTTTTTTATAACTTATATTGAAGACTTATACTCTATACTTGAGGACGCAAGATATGAAATTACAATCGATGATTATTCTGACGAAATAGCAGAAATGCATAGAAGCATGATGGAAGATTCGACGTATGAAGAATACAGGGAAAATAAGTTTGATTATTAAATGAAATGCAGTTTTCATCGCCTTTATTTCAATGATATTGAAAAGAGAGGAAAAATAAAAAGCCCGTATTGGGCTTAGATAGTTACGTATTATGAGAATGCTTTTTCAATAGCTGCTATCTTCTCCATTTCATCCGGCTTGGAATAACGACGAGTAACGTTAACGTCTCTATGTCCTGCTAGTTCCGCAACTGTAGATATATCATTTCCTGACTTGACTAATTGTCTAACAAAGGTATGCCGTAAAGCATGTGGATGTGTGCCGTATTTACTTAACATATGCTGAATAGTACGAACTGATATACGCTTACGTTCGTTGCTAAGAAATAGTGCAATATCATTGTCTGTACGAGTGTCCAGATAGCGGGTAAGATGATATCTTACATCAACAGCCAGTGGAACAACCCTAGACTCTCCACCTTTACTATATCTAACAGTTAGGTTACCACTTCTTTCATAAATAACAATATCTGATATATCTAATGCCACTAATTCAGAAACCCTTAGACCACAATGGACTAGAGTATAAATGATAGCTATATCTCTTAAATTTCTATCTTTCTCAACATCACGAAGCAGTGCCTTTCTTTCTAGTTCTCCCAATGACTTAGGCGCTGTTTGCGTCTGTCTTTGTGGTTTAGTTCTCTTAATCCGGTCAACAATGTCATGATGATCAGTGTACCGAGCATATACACTCAAACAAGCAAATATCTTATCAATGGTTGATGCATTCTTACCATCTTGCTCAAGGGACTTAATATAAGACTGTACATCGTACCGAGTTAGGTCAGTGATGTCACCACCATTAGTATCTAACCATTCAACAAATGACATCATAATTCTTCTGTATGTACTTACAGTATTATCACTCTTACCTCTTGCTTCTTGGTCTTTTATAAATAAGTCTACTTCCACGCAACTTATTTTCAAGGTTACCACTCCCATAATCACGACTTCTACGACACATTATACGGTAATTATTGCGTGGAAGTCAACTTCTACGACACAATGCATTCTCATAAAATATGATATTTTGAAGCCTCTCCATCTTTTATGTGATCGTATCCAAAATCGTTATATCGGCCAAGTTTCGAAAATTATATAAATCCCTTTATTTTCTTTACTTTTTCGAATAAAACATGATTATCGTAAGGGATATCGGTGAATAAAGTTATGGTGTAAAAAGCCTTCTGTTTATACCATATTCTCCAATTATATTTCCTATCGTAAGTAATTCTCTAGATACTAAAAAACCCTTATATTTAAAAGGGTTTATCGGTATTTTTACACATTTTTCGATAATCTATCGTAAAGTAACAGCGGCACTCATGTAGATGTGTATAATTGTATACTTTATTGTTTACTATACTTTGCTTTAAATTGATTCATAGATTCCTCCGAGAGAGCCTCAAACATTTGCTATCGAACTCCTTGTTCATCTTTTGCGAAAACAAGATTAACACGCCATTTATATTTCTTATCATAATAACTTATTGTGTCTCTTCCATCCTCATTTTTTGAATATATGTATTTTTTACCTTTATGAATGACTTCATCCCCATCTTTAAATAGCTTCTCAGACATGAAATTCATCTCCTTTAGTTCGGTGTTTCAACCTTTTTAAATTGTTTTTTCTAGTATATTCAACCTATATATATTTATTACCTAAATGATAGATTTATAACCTGCTTCTTGTATTCAAAAAGTCCTCCTAAAAGCCAATATTAGAATATTGTTCTTTATGGTGACTTCTTCTGTCTTTGTATAAAAAAACAACCACCCGAAGGTAGGTTGAGTTAGATTTTAAATCATTTAATTTTAGAGAAGTCACTTTTTGCGATACGGATCATTTTTACCAACAACAGTAAGATCATCTTTATTTCTAACTGTATTTTTTAAAGCTTTTTCCCAAAGTTTCGCCCGATTGCCAATAGGGGATTTAACTGTCTCACGACAATCACCTCCAAGAATTATAACTCCTTATTTCACATTCTTCACGTCTTCGAACATTGCACTATCACCTCTCATAATATCTATTGTTTCAAATATATGAGATTGTATACAAAAAGGCCACCCTGCATGAGAGCGGCTTATAAAACACTATATCCAGTTTGATTATTTAATAGTTGCAATTCGTCCAATGACCAAGAAGCGTAGTGACTTGGGGCTTGGTGATTGCTCATGTCAGGATGTCCTTTATCCTGCACATGTATCCTTTGACTTTATTATTAGGTAAGTAATAAGGGGGAATGACCTCCACATTTGCAAAGAAAACCACTTCGCAAATTGTTCCTAGCCATTCATTCCCCCATCGCTGCTACCGCACCGATTCCCCCTTGCTGGCGTATTATATATTCTTACGGTTCTTTTTTTGTTGATAAGCTTATATATTAGCATTACACCAATTTTAGAACCAAGAGACTACAGAGTTGAAACAATCCAATATACTTTAAGTCTATTTTTGTTAACTGACCCATCTTCAAGTTTTCGTCTCTTATCCTTATCTGATTTTATTATATAATTTAAACCCTGTTCGCTTAACTTGTTATTTAAGGTTCCGATTGCTTTAATTAATCTCCCGTTACCCTTAGCAGCAATTTTATCTATTAATTCCTTTTGCTCGGCATTGAATAGCTTTATATTTACTAACTTACTAAGATACTTATCAAGATCATCTATTTTATAGTAGTCATCTAAATCATAAATTTCCTTCTTATTTAATAGGGTTTTTATAAATTGTTTATATCCGTCATTTTGCTTTCTCTCGCCTTTGAGCTCTCTCCGCTTATTGATGTCACGCTGTTCACTTAGCATGTAAGTGTATGTCTCATGATCTGATTTTACTTTTAAATATTTAGGAGTAGAAACTTTTTTATCGAAACCATGTCCTTTGTCCTGTACTACATCCATTACAATGTATTTAGATTTATTACCAAACTTACCAACGAGCTTTATATATAGTTCGCGTTCCCCGTCAATTATTGCTTGTGCCTGTGCTAATGTATTTTTTGTATCTGCGACAAACCCTGAAATAGCTCGATTGTCGTAGTTAGCTAATACAATATGCACATTATCGTCGCTGTTAAGCTTGCGCTTACGACCAATGCATTGCAACACAGAGTTTATATCATGGTAATCGCAAATGATAACTTTAATATCTTTATCTTTTAAATCAAACCCATTATCCAGAACCTTAGTCGTAAATAGCCATTTTCCACTAAACGTTATCTTGTCCTTATAAGTGATAATCGTATCATCTAAAAGAAGATTGGTATATTTACTTTGACTTTTGCTACACATAAAAGCTGAATTGGGATATTTCTTATAAAGATTGGCTGCTTGCTCTACGGACTTACAAAACCAAAGCACTTTATCGTTCTCTGCGGGGAATTTATCTTTTATGAATTGCTCTACGACCTCTATGTTTTTATAAAATGAGAGCGAAGCAATGTGACTAAAATCCCTTGGAAGTTTATACTCCCATACTTTCTGTTTAGTTAACTCATCACGAATATAAGAAAATAGAGTATCGCCAGTAGCACTCATAAGGATACGAATGTGACTGTTTAAACTTTTGATTATCTGCAAAGACACGTTACTATTTAAATTAAATGGACTATCCTCAGTAAAGTAATGGCACTCATCACAGACAATATATTTGAATCTGGTATAGTCAAAGCTATTATCATGTTCGATGGATTGGTAAGTTGCTGTCATAATTGTCATATTATTATGACGCTGTAATATATCATCAATCTGCTGCTTTAGCTCAATCCTATTGACGAGATATAAAATTTGAGAAAAATCAGATTCAGCCCATTTTGATAACTTATTCCTAATAAAATGTGATTTACCTGTCCCCGTACCAGAGTCAATAAATACTATATCGCCTGCTTGCCACTGTTTATATTCGTCTTTGATTTTATCTGATATGTACAATATTTATATCCCTTTCTTGTATCTAAACAACTCATGTAACCTATTCCAATTTCTTCAATGTTATAGGTTAATAAGCAGTTCTATAGTGTCATCGATTTTGGCAATACAATCTTCCAATTCAATATAGTGCACTGTTTCATAATTAGTCTGCATTGTTAGCTTTCACTCAAGCAGCAGTTATCAGCATCTTATTAATAGTGACTTCTAAATGTTCAAAGTCACCATCGTACAATTCGACAAATCTATCAAGATCCTTTTGAGTTTTTACTTGAGTCTTTAAAACTTTTATCAGATCTGGATCAACTTCACAGTATGATTCAGTCCAAGCATAAAAGTTATCAACTGAATCTTCCCAAGTGTATAGCAAAGATTGTTTTCCATGATGATTTATTTCCTCCCGAATATGTATCGGGTTTACTCAACCCAATTATATTTGTTATGAATTGAAAATTATATCTAAATATCTTCATCACTTTTTTTGATTGACAAGTAATTTTTTTTATGTATTTCTACTAAATCAGCAGCTAAATATATCTAATAATGTCGAATTATAAATATAAATGTCGAATATGTAGGTAATATTTAGATAAAAAGATAATAAATGTGTCAATATAGGTTATCAACAAAATATGTATTTTGTTTAATTGTAGAATTGAAGATATAGTTGAACATGTTAAAGAAGAACATGGACAAAGAACATAGAAAAAAGCATCCAGATTTGATATGCTCCCCCTACGGTAGACAGGTTAAAAAATAAAACCTGTTACTGTAAGGGGAGTTTTTTCGTGGTCAGGAAAAAATATAATGCACTAGAAAAACTCAAAATCATTGAAGAAGTTTCAAATGGAGAGATTGGTTTTCTAGCTGCTGCTAAAAAGTATGAGATTAACAAAACAACGTTAATGAAATGGCAACGACGCTACAAATTGTATGGTTATGAAGGGCTGGAGCGCCGTACCCATAACCGAAGTTATAGTGCTGAACTCAAGCTTCAAGCGGTGAGAGAACACCTTCAGGGCGAATTGTCTCAGTACCAGATCATCGATAAATATGAGATCTCCAGTACAAGACAGCTCTCCGACTGGATTAAGAAGTATAATGGTCATAGCAGCTTAAAAGCCTACAGAGGAGAAACAAAAGCTATGACAAAAGGTCGTTCTACAACGTGGCAGGAACGGATAGAGATTGTTCAGTATTGCCTGGTTAATCAGTATGACTACCAAAAGACGGCGGAACAATTTCAGGTTTCTTACCAGCAAGTATATCAATGGGTGAAGAAGTTCGAGGATCGTGGTCAGGATGCGTTAAAAGATGGCCGAGGCAGAAAGAAAGCACCTGAAGAGTTAATAGAGGCTGATCAACAGAAACTCAAGATGAAGCAAATGGAGTACGAAATTGAGCGCCTTCGGGCTGAGAATGCATTCTTAAAAAAGTTAGAGGAACTCGAAAGAAGGCGACGCTAGGTCATATACGACATGAAACGGTTTACCTTGCCATTGAAGCTCTTCACAAGGATGCATCAATGCGCATTCAGCTTCTCTGTGAAATTGCAGGGATTGCACGCTCTAGCTATTACAAGTGGCTAAATCGTAGACCCAGCTTTCATGAGCTAGAGAATGAGCAGTTGGCGCAGGTGATGCTGAACATCTATGAGAAAGTGGAGCGTACATTTGGATACCGTCAATTAACTCTACATATGCGCAAGCAAACCGGAAAAACGATCAACCATAAACGTGTGTACCGGCTGATGAAGCTAAGGGGGATTCAGTCTGTAATCCGCAGGAAAAGAGCGAAATATGTGCATTCCACTCCACAGCAAGTGGCAGAGAACCTGTTAAACCGTAAATTTGAGGCTTCAGCACCAAATGAGAAGTGGGTCACGGATGTGACCGAATTCAAATATGGACATGGTCAAAAAGCCTATTTAAGCGCTATTCTAGATCTCCATGATAAATCCGTCGTCTCCTTTGTATTGGGGCATTCCAATAACAATCCGCTGGTATTTCAGACGTTGGAGCAAGCTTTGCAAGCAGCTCCAGGAAGCAAACCTATGCTTCACAGTGATCGTGGATTTCAATACACATCGTTGGACTTTAAAAAGCTTTTGGACAAAAACGGGCTGTCTCAGAGCATGTCTCGAGTTGGTCGATGCATCGATAACGGCCCAATGGAATCCTTCTGGGGGACTCTAAAATGTGAGAAGTATTATTTACACACGTACGAATTCTTTGAGGATCTCAAGAAGGACGTCGAGACCTACATTCATTTTTACAATAACGAACGATTACAAGCAAAATTAAACGGCCTTAGTCCAATGGAATTCAGGAACAAGGCCGCTTAACTGTTTTTATTATTTGTACTGTCTACTTGACGGGGTGCAGTTCA
>NZ_KB895415.1 GCF_000374845.1 Paenibacillus terrigena DSM 21567
ATCTTGGAATCGCGCTGCGGACCCCAATTTTCATTCAACTCAGACAGCGTCACCATTCGACGCTGGAACGTATCCTCAAGAATGAGTAGATTCCGGATCCGAGAAAGCCTGAACATGCGGTAATCATCTCGGTTTAAGCAATAACCGTGAAGATACCACGTGTAGCCTTTGAGCACCAGCCCCATAGATTCAATACAACGTTCTGTTTCTCCCCCTTGTCCGTTGGTATATGTAAAACGGATCAGCCTTTTATCACTTACGGCTTTATGCAGCGTGTCATACTTGTTTCGTTCTGAAGAGCTGCTTTTCCACGGATTTAAGTCTATGATGACCTGATCAGCACCAGCCATACGACCTTGTTCTGCCTTCGAGACCAATGCGCCAACCTTGTCGAGCAGCCCGTCTAAATTTTGGTTGCTAAATGCCTGTGTAGATTGAAGGCCTCGCAAAGCTGTAGAGAGGGAAATAAGTTCATTGAATGAAAGCATTTGCCGATCCAATCGAAAGTTTTCCATGATTTCGAATCCGCCTTCTGCTCCCGTGTACGAAATAATGGGAATTCCTGCTAGATTCAATGATTCCAAATCGCGATAAATCGTACGCAATGAAACCTCCAGACGATCAGCCAATTCTTGGGCCTGTACGCGTTTGCGGTTTAATAGAAGGATCGTAATGGCCATAAGTCGCTCAAGTTTCACTGTTGTCCCCCCAATTCAATAAGGTAACTGGTTAATAAAATGTTTCAGTTCCACGAATACGATGCTTTAACTCCTGCGGGTAATTAGGCTCTTGCTTGTATAATAAACTTTCATTGTAGACAATAGTCTGTCAGGATTAGAAAGTTCACCAGTGTTTTGTTGCTTTTTTTTGAAACCACGAATTCAGATATCATCTTAAATGATCAAGCCCCAGTTAATAAAACCGGGCTCTAATACATTTACGCTTGATTGGCTTATTCCGTTATCCTGCCCGATAGCTCAACGGGAAGGAGTAATCTCACGACTGCTCCTTCACATATTCCATTCCTCTATAGGTCATTTTACATAATTTAGTATTTTTGTTGGGTTGGTATACAATAAATTCTAGTTGCTAATTAATTGATCTATTTCCACTTGAGCAAGCAGAGGTAACTGAGAAAGGGATTCTTCCGAACCACCTAATTGTTGAATTCATGTAAAGTAGATAACTGATTCAACATTGAAAGTCTTCTTAATTTTGAATCCCAATATCTACTTTTTGCTTCTTCAGATTGCAAGGTCATTAGATAGTATCTTTCTTGGACATCAAGGATTTTTCTCACTGAATTAAGATCTGACTTCTTTAAATAGCCCCTTGCCAAGTATTCATCCAGTATTTCATGATCTACTCTTGCACAATGAATTAAGACTTTGGGACCGAGAAAATGTAAGACATGTCCTACACTTAATTTTTCTGATCTTTTATGCAAAGAAATCGAACCTGTCTTTATCGAGATACTCCTGGATCTTTGAAAAGTATCAGCATTAACAGCATGGAATCGTTCGCTTTCCCAAACTTTACTTAATACTTTATTCCTTAGATGCATTTCCTTCCACACACTAACTTTCTTCCTCTGTGACATAGAAAGATAATAATTGTATTCATCAAGAGGGATATGACAATCAACCCTTCCTAGCCGATTGGGAGTATATCGAACATAACTTCTACCAGGAATGCAGAATCGCTTGAGTTCGGTTTTCTGTTCATTTGATAATAAACCACCATTAATAGAAGCAATTTTAGGAAGGATACCTAAATTATAGAGGTATTCATTCAATTCTAAGAAATTGTATTCGTATGTTTTATTTAATTGGAATTCTCCAACCACCCCTATGCTTGTCCAAACCATTCGTTTCCTTCCTGTTGCTGCTTGCTTATCTTGAATTAGACTTTTTAGCACATTAGTTTTTTCTTCGAGTTGTTTAAATTCTTTGTATGCACCTGATAGAATAAAATCCTCTATTCCTAATATAGCCAAGCCGCCCACACTCCAACTTTAAGAAAAGTAGTATCTGTAACTTAAGTCAGCCTTGCCCCCCCTTTCAATTGCACTAAATTTGAATTACTTGCTAACAAGACCTCTTGAATTCTCAATTTGGTCGTTTCTTTATATAAATATCTTCTCCTCCCATCCTTAAGATAACTAATAAAATCCGGTTGGATATTACGTTCTTCAAGAACACGACGAAGGCGTTTTTCACCTATTTTTAAATCTTTTAACAAATCATTAAAAAAATAACCTTGTTCCTTTTGACTTCTTTTTTTTAGAACCACCAAACATTCATTAATTTCGCCGTTTTTAAAATACAGGTCGCCAAGTGTTGTTTTAGAATATAATCGAACAGGGGTTAATAGCCCGGATAAAATAAATTGAATTAGTGATACAATCGTTAAGTTATTTACAGAGTACTTAATTAAGGCATCATGAAAATTAATACAATCCAAAGGAATGGGCTTTACAAACTTGCCACTGCACCTTTCAATGAGTAGATTGACTTCGTTCAGATTCAACCGTTTAGATTTCCCCGAGTAGTTCAAACTTACTTGAAGCAAATTAGAGCTAATGAGACTTTCGATTGAAGCAGCGTGTATACCAAGGATAAGCGATGCTTCTTTTTTTGTGATCCATCTTTTCTCTTCCTCGAGATATTTATCGAGGGTAATCCGATCAACATAATACTCATTCTTCGTACCCTGATTCATTAGAACCAAGTTGTTATTTGACAGTCGAAACATCTTTCCATAAGTGACCCCCTTTTCAATCTTAACCTCCTCGCGGCGGATTACTTTTCGTTTCTTAAGTAACTCAGGCACCTCCCTAAACACCCCAAAATCCCGTCTAATTACCCCAGTTTCCAATTTCTGAATACAGTAATGATGAAATGCCTCTCTCAACTCAGCATAACAATCATGTTTTACTAATTTCTCAAGGCTCTGGAACGCACCGTATCTTTTCACACCTTTATTCCTCGCTAGAAATAAATCGAGCACATGAAAAAAATGATTAGGGAACTTAGAATACATCCAGTCAACATTAGAAAAGGCTATAGCGAGATTCAAGCTGTTTTTTGTCTTACTTTTGCGATTATAGAAAATATCCAAGGTTTCATGACTAAATCCTGTGAAATCAGTACACCCATCTAAGAACATAAAACTGGCAAATACCAATTCTAAGTAGTCATTAGCATGCAGTTCAAAAATGTCTGATTTTTCATTATAAATTATGCTTCTAGCAAGACTTGATTGGGAACCAGAAAAGATTTCACACTGAATATGATCAAAAGTAATTCGTTTAAGTCGAGATAAACAAAACTTACAACGTTGCTCGATAAAATCATAAAAGTCTAGAGGGTGGTTGCAGGTTTGGCATCCTTCCTGAAGTATGACGAAATGTTTAGGACACATCCTCAAAGGAAATACACACCACTCTAGGCGATGATAATAACTTTCTTGAATACACAGCGGACAATACTTAAGATTATTTTTTTGAATTATCTTATTGTACCAAGAATGGTTGAAAGTACTTAGGATACGATTCGTGTTATTTATAAATCTGATTTCTGTACTTGGCATCCATGGGCAGATTTTAAACAAGGCTTGTTCAGATATTTCATTATTTAAAAGTTGTGCATGAGTCAGTTCAATTTCCCTTAAGAAGATTGTATTAGGTATAAAATGATTAGCTTTGAATAAACGAAACAAATAACCTGACTCACTCTCATCATGAAAATGCTTCGGTCGTTTTGGTAAAAGAGGACCATTATTCATCATGTTCTCTTCCGTTTACGTTCTTTTATTTGTTTTTTTATATTGTTCAGTAGCTGATAGTACTCATCTAACCTGTCAGTATTGATTTTATAATGTTGTATCTGGAGTGCAACATCTAAACAACCATTCTCCAAGGTGATCAAGAGATAGTCATCATTTAACGTGTCAACGAATACCCTAAGCATTCGTGTACTTGATGATAATTGAAACCATTGATTGCGTATTGCCCATTGACATGAATAATACTTGTCCCTATATTTAATTCCTTTCTCAGTTATTTCTGACATCGCAGGAACAAATAAGCTCATATAATCGTCTTTTTTAGCCTCCATATGAATCCCTCCTATGAATCTATTAATACTAGAGTTACCATTATCCCTAAAACAAATACGTATACATAACATTTTTATTATTTTGTTATTTATGTAATCATGTTTTTCTTGTCAGATGTTGTCTAAACTTTTTATGAGGTGTAGACAATGTCCGATCGAGATCAGGTACTGCTGGGAAAACGTATTCGTGATTTAAGAAAAGCAAGAGGATACTCTCAAGAATATCTAGCCGAGATTTCCGGTTTTCATTACACTTACATTGGTGGACTAGAACGTGCTCAAAAAAATGTCACTCTGGCTAATTTAATTAAAATTGCTAATGCTCTAGAAGTTGGAGTTTATGATTTGTTTGAATACACTAAATTAGATTCTTCTGTAGATAAAAAACCTTCTGACATTGAGAAGATTATGGAAGCACTAATTAAACTTCCATCTAGAGATGTTAAGAAAATTAAAGATTTTGTATACAACATGTTTGAAGACAAGATATAAGCGGTGGCACAATTGCCACCGCTTAATTCATAAAACCATGATTATAATAAAAGACTCCTACGCGGAGTCTTCCTCCTCCGATACTAGTTCATCTGCAAGAATTTTGGCCATATCATTATCTGCAAACTCTCCAATAATATTTTTTTGTGCTTCTGCGAGGACAGTCCCATTTAAATTCTTCAAAATACTAAAATCACTAAAGTCCTCCTCCATAACTCCAATGATATCGAAAGCTTCCCTTAGAATTGGTTTCATCCATCCAACTAAGCCTCCTGTAAGGTCGAAAAGTAACTCAGGAAAAGCACTTTCATCTTT
The DNA here is from genome assembly GCF_000374845.1 of Paenibacillus terrigena DSM 21567. Classification (GTDB taxonomy): domain Bacteria; phylum Bacillota; class Bacilli; order Paenibacillales; family Paenibacillaceae; genus Paenibacillus_K; species Paenibacillus_K terrigena. Next base: position 4,926 of record NZ_KB895415.1, read on the forward strand.
AGACCAATCCAGTAGCCCTGGAGGCGGGGAAAGTTGACCTTCAATACTCTTAATGAATTCTTTAAACGAGTCATCACACTTCTCAAAATGCTTTAAAACTGTTTTAGGATATCGTCGAATGTGTTGGGTATTCAGAGTTCTAAGCTCTTCAATAGAAAGAGTCCCAACGCATACTAAACAAACATCCGCCGAGTTTGCAATATCTTTAATATTCTCCATTACTGCTTTTCGCTGGACAAACGTCGAGGCTAATAAGTAATCCACCTCATCGATGATGAGCATTTCTACCTTCAATTCCTTCATCATATCAAAAGCTTGAGTTTTAATTCGATCAACATCCGCATTACGAGCAGGTAAATTCATTGCCTTAAGAATGTTATTGTAGAATCCTTTGTAAGTGAAGGGAACAGGAAGTGTCATATAGATTACTGGCTTAATATCAGTTTCTGTCTCGTCTTCATCCACAACGGTCCATCCTTTGTTCTTTTTCACATACTTTTTTAAAGTCATGGATTTTCCTGCTCCTGACTTTCCTTCAATAAATAAATTTATTGGCGAATCATCGCTCTCTACGCCCTCTCTTTTATTCCTTCGATTCTTATCCAGTCTTTTCCATATGCGTGTAACCTCATCATGTTCAATAAATAAATTACTAATTCGATTCTGAAACTCTTTATAATGATTTTTTATCATATGCGCACAATCACTCCTTTTTAGTTTCTAGTTACAATGATAACCAAATTGCAATAGTGTTAATCTCCTTTCAACTTGCTTCTTCGTCTGAACAAAACAAAAGAGGCACTACGGCCTCTCCCCTTTACAATTCTGTACCATAACGTTGGCTATTATATTTTTCAATTAGACTTTGGGTTTTAGACGGTGTAGATCTCTTTGGAGGTTCTACAGATGATAATGCTACTGACAAAGTACCCCCTTTATTCAATATATGTTTCCTCATTGAGGCATTTTTGTTCACCATTGTTTCAAAACGACTTTGAATTAATCTCTTTCCTTCAATGATGTGCTCGGTACCTGGTATCTGTCTTTTGTTAATTTTCCCTTTCTCAATTAATATTCTTCGAATCGCTTTGTAGAGTTCTCTACTCATACCTTGCACTTTCTCAGCAGGCGGAGAGATGGAAGGCACTTCAATATAAGTTTGATTTGTGGTATCCATAATATAAATTTTAGATATATCACGCACATCAAACTTGATCTTTACATTTTTTTTCAATCGGGTATTAACAAATCGACTGGTTTCTGGAGAAGCATATCGTACATTTTCTTCACGTATCCCGTCTTTATCATAAGACTTCATGTCAACTGGAAGTAACTTGATCAAGTAACTTTCTTCGTGATTAGCTGGAATACTTGGGGGGTAGCCCATTATATTAACAGCATGATGAAATCGCACAGCTGGGGTATCTTCATCAAGTGGTAAGCCCTTATGGGTATCAAAATGATACACATCAACAAAGTAACGAACAAGCAGTTCTGTTAAATCACTCAGAGTTAGAATAGCTTCTTTTTTGGCTGCTTGACGTTCTTCTACACTACTCCCTTTACTATAGAATCCCAACAATTGATCCAAAAACTCATCATTAATTGTTCTAAAAAATCTTTCAATAATTCCACCATAACGTGGAGTGGCTACAGGTCTAAATCTTACTTCTGCATGTAATTCATCCTCAATCATGCTCTTAACATAAGCATTGTTAAATTCGGGACCGTTATCCATATAAATGACAGTTGGAATTCCGTGCATCTCCCAATCATTTATTGTTCCATACGTCTCTTTCGCTCGTTTTAAACATATTCCATTATATATTGCGCACATTACTTTATGACCGGAAGGACTTTGAAAGGAAAGGTCAAATCCCCAAATCATTCTAGTATAGACATCAATTGCGAGCGTTAGCCAAGGCTCACCAAGATCACTGCCGGTAGTCTCGTCAATGAGTTTAATTGGAAGTTTAACATGGTCAATTTCAATAACATTAAGTGGGCTTCTGGCAAAATAACCTGATATTCTTTGTGTTACTGGATCATGATATTCTGCATCCATAATTCCTTTCGATAACCTGTCGTAAATTTGTACATTAATCCTTTTAACCATTTTAAAAACAGTATCATAAAGTAGCGGTTCTAATTTCTTGGCAGAACATAAAATCTCCAAATCTGAATGAAGATGAGTGATTTTCCTTCTTTTTTTTGATAAAAAACGCTTGATACCTTGCTCAATTAATGGAATATACTCATCATTGTCAATCCTGCAATATATTGTATCGAGTATAATTTCATTCTTCTTTGGATGACAAATCTGAATAGCTTTCTCATCCTCCCTGGAATGAGCATTATAAAATGCTTTTGAGATAAGCCCTTCGACTCCGAAGTTTTCCCTGTTGTTTTCAGACTCATAGTAAGCTTGTAAATATCTTTCCAATTGTCTTGGTGATATTTTTTTACTTCCACTTTCCTTTGATTTCTTAGATACCCTTTCCAAAAGTTCTTTTTTGGTTAAATTAGCAATGGTTTCATTATCATTTAGAAAGTATTTATATACTTCATTAAAAGAATTTAAAGCATACATATCCCCTTGTTTAGCCTTATTATAGAGAAGTATGGGTTTAATTAAATTGAGCCGCTGTATGGTCTTTTTTTTCCTATCTGGAATTAAAGTGTCTAACATAAATGTTACTTTTTTTTCTACGTTAGATTCTATTTTAGCTGATCTCTTCATGACTTCATCTGGGCCTTTAAATGTAGGATCCTCTATTAAGGTAATGTAGCTTATTTCCCTTATTTTTTTATCACCATCTTCCCGATAATAAAATATAATTGGTGCTTGGATATCATGAACGTGAAACTTGATACCATTTAAGTAGAACTCATCATCGATAGCTAATGGATTATGTAACTTCATAATTAGCTACTCCCTTTCAAATAATAGATTAATATCATCGAAAATTGTTCCAAACGAAACTTCACTTGTGTGGTCGATTTTTTTATTAATGTTTGTCATCAATGAACCGGTTGCAATTAAATGAAATATTAGCGGTAGAACATGTCGATAATCCACTTTTGGTTCAAAACTTTTCGCTAAGCGGATCACTTCTACTTTATGAAGGTATTTTACTCGACGGTTAACTTCAGGAATAAAATCAGAAAAATACTCTCTTGGCCGCAAATAATTCACTAGCCACAGAATATTTTCCTTTATGATTTCTGGTATTGTTACCTTAGGATTTACCAAACTATATTCCCAACCTCGTTGTTTGGCGAAATCCTCACAAGCCTTAAAAAGATTTGGTTTCTGTTCAGCCTTCTTATTCCCACCCTTAATCTGAATCAAATTAGGTCTTGAACCATCTCTGAAAGTAAGAACATCTGGCACGTGATCATCTTCTTTCAGTAAATGCTCTCTAGTTAATTTTCTAATTGGAACGAAAACTGGCTGTTCGTAGTAACGAATAGTTACCGGATCAAGCTCCAGTAAATAGTAAAAAAGGCACTCTCCCCAAAAAGATTCGTACTGAACCCCTCGTTTCATTTTGTGACTGTAAATGCTCCCAATCAGATGTTCGAATTCTCGGCTGCCTTTATTAGAGACGTTTCGTTTCCGCAAGTATAGCTCATCCTCTTTGCTCCAATCCTTTTTTGTAATCCAGTTATAGTCCATTTACCAACCCCCTGAAAAATGACGGAATATGTTCCAGTTAATACTCAGTATTACCAGTATGAACTTCAATAAACAGAGAAAAGTAAAAAGCCTCGATTACTCAGATGATCCTGAACAGTCGAGGCTTTGAATATGTTATATTCGAAAGAAACTAATTTAAACTGCTAAAAGTGTTAATTGGATTTTTTCTCATACCATTTCTTCTGTAAGTATAATGCTCAACTAAGGATTTGAGAATCCCATTCGCAATTAATAAAAGGAATGAATCTACTTGGAAAAACAACATTGCATGTTCTCTTATATCTGAAACTAACCTGTTCTGTATGATTTCGGAAGTGACTATCGGAAGTAACGTAGAGAAATCATTTATTGAATATGAATAATTTAATAATACTAAAAGCATATAAATAAAAGCGTCGTTTCATATTACAATTTTGAAACTACCTAATTACCTGTAATTGCGTTGAAATCCAAGTATTACATCAAACCCAAAATAACAACTTACATAAGAAAAAGCCCGTAGCAACAAGGCTCGGGCCAACGTCAATTATATTCCAATTCAACGACATTTCATCTTCCAATCACCGACATTTCAAGTTACAACCCACACCTTGTTAGTCTCTTCTTCAAAAAGAACTGCTTAATCCCATCCGGGTACTCATCGTTCACACCAAAAACCTCATACCCCATTTTCTGATAAAAGTCCGGCGCTTGATAGGTGAACGTGCACGTATGTGCAAATACACAGCCAAGCTCTATCCCTCTTCGCTCCGCTTCCTGTAACAATCGCTCCCCATAACCCTGATGCCGATACTTCTCATCAATCCAGAACACATCAAGATACAGTCCATAGGACCACGTCTCACAGAACAATCCGCCCACAACAGCCCCGGTACTATCCTTCAAAAATAAATTAATATCCTGCCCCGGTTTCTTCAGTAACCCGTTCGTAGCACGAACATTGTAGTTATACAACTGATCACAGACGAACTTGTAATCTGCTTCCTCAGACTCTGTTGTCATTTGCACATTCTCTATCTGCATGTCAGTCATTCATCTTCTCCCCAATCTGTATTTTGGAAAATATAAGCATATCTCTTAGCTCTTGACCATCTTGAGAGAGGTTATTATTCCGTAAAATCCCCTCGAGCTCGAAACCCGCCCTCTCCGCGACCGCTCGGCTTCTCACATTCAATCGATCACATCGAATTTCGACGCGTCGCGCCTTCAACGTCTCAAATGCGAATGAAGCAATCCCTTGCACCGCTTCGGTCATATAGCCTTTGCCTGCATGACGAGAATCGATCCAGTAACCAATCTCGAACTTGGGTATGTTCCAGTTCGCATTGTGCAATCCAGAAGAACCGATGAATTCAAGTGTATCTTTATGAAAAATAAGCAACCTCAGATCTTCTCGCTGCATAAATTTCGCATGCCCTTCGCGTATAATCGCCTCTGATCGGTCTTCCGACTGTTCGTTGTGAGCAAAAGCAAGCCAAGGCTTCAAATCTTCGATAGATGCTGTGATGGCTTCATAGACCACTCGCCCATCACCAGGTAACGGCAGTCGAATCAATAGACGTTCAGTCTCAAATTGACTCGGGAAATCAAGTAGAATCGGTGGTTTCATCAGGAGCACCTCCTGCATTTTATTACACATCTTACCAAAAAAGACGGTTTTTATCTATCCTGAATTAGGGTAGAAAAAAAGCTGCTCCCAGCGACCAAGGCTAGGAACAGCTCTCTATCATAATCAACCACGAGTTGATTCTACGTTATAGTTTCTTCGTCATATGGATATCCAATGGCTCTTTACTAAACAGCTCTGGGTCCACGGTTTCAGTGAGTTGGCCGCCTTGACTACTGTAGAAGGATACCGCTGATTCTGTCTCTGTTGAAGAAATATACAGCGCCTTCGCACCTCGTCTCCTCGCTTCATCACTTAATTCGTTCATGATACGTGTACCAATCCCTTGTCTTCGATAGTTCCTTGATACATACATCAAATCGATCTGGAGCTGATCCTTCAGGTCCCCTCGGAATTGGTGCGCTAGCACGCCGAACCCGATTAACACGTCCCCATTGAATGCTCCAAGCGCCATCCCGCCATGGCGAATCTCGTATACAAACCGTTCTTGAATCTCATCTAGGACATCTGAATCCCAATTCGGGCATTCATGACCTGCTGTAATCTCCGTTAATTGCCCTTCTTGCATCTCATAGATCAGATTGATCTCTTCCGAGCGATCGATTTCTTTGAGTTGATGAACGTGATCTTCGTTCAACACTTGATAGTTAATCAATTACAATACCTCGTTCCGAATGTAATTTTCATATTAGGTGCATAAGTTAACCAGGATTGTTCTGAAAATACCGCGGCGAATCGCCGCTCAGCCTCAACCTGTTCTCTCGCTTCCACTTGAGATAACCCCCGTTGGATCAAATGCTGGATTGTTTCATCCAAGTCACCTGGGATTTGCCCTAGGCCTTCATCTCGAAGAGAACGATACAACGCGTCCTTCTTCACTCCGTCCATATTCTGATCAAGGAAATTCACTCTATCGCTTACCCTACATTCCACATCTTTTAGCCCCAACTGACTGAACAAGATAGGCAGCAGCATACCGATATTACCGTTTTTCCCGGTTCGCCTCGCATCTAGTTCATACAATTTCTGAAGCTCACCAAGTCGCATCACGTCAGATTGATCGACACCATCTAGAGCATAATTCGATGCGTTCGCGATCCAATGGGGTTCAAAACAGATGACACGACCTTGATCACGTACGCTATCGATCATCTTCTGAAGGATTTTCCTCGAATCCGTCATATGTAATAGAAAAGCATGGCTCAATGCAATGTCATACCTTGACTCCATATGTATCGTCTCGATGTCACATGGGATAAATTCCGTCGGAAAGGGGAGGTCCGCAAAAATCTCTCTAGCTCGTTGAATCAATTCCGTGCCCTTCTCCAATCCCGTGTAACTCGAGCCTTTTGGTAATAAAGGGAGCAGCTTCAGCCCAAGATAACCGAACCCACAACCGAAATCCACGAGATTCACGGGGCTATCGATCTTCCATACATCTCTCACGAGAAAATTCAAATAGTCATCATTGTAATAGAGCCATCGCGTGTTCTGTAAATATTCGATTTGCTGATCCCAATAATATTCTGACATGTACGAGCCTCTACTTTCCTATTCGGATTTCTCAATCAACTCAAGAATGGATACAGGATACAATGGCTTACTTAATTCTAGAATGGCTTTGGCATAATCTTGAATCTCTTTTTGCGCATCATGTTCAAGTCTCTGGTTCAAGAAGTGACATACCGATTGTAGTGAAGCCGTCCAATACCATCTCACATACATGCCATAGGAGGGTAGAAACAACCTAGCTTGTTCCGCACACACACCATTCTCAATGGCCGATTCATATTTTTGAACACCAAGTTCGATGTATTCTAGTAATTCTTCGGTCAGCTTTGTACCGATCTCACTCCTTAATACCTCGCCGCTTCCTTGCTTGGAATTCTCTGGTTTGCTGCGCCATTGATCTGAACCTGGAATATAGAAGGTCGGCTCCTCTGTAATATATCTGCGACTTGATTCATTCCATGCTTCAAGACTATCTCCCGTACCTTCCGCATGCGCTGATCCGATCACATATTTCCACCACTGTCTAGCAACCATTAAGGGCGCATAAATCTCGTATTGCAAAATCACATGCCTGAAAGGCGATGTATGACCTTCTCGTGCTAGAAATTTAATAAGTCGAATGTCCTTATCATTTAGTTCATTGGATTCCTTTGCATACGATACGCGTGCTGCATTCACGACCGATAAATCGGATCCCATATGGTTTACAAGCCTGACATAGCCTTTATCTAACACTTCAATTAATGACAAAATGTCGTCCCCCTTAATTCAGATCCTATCATTTTACTGAATTTCCCAAATGATTGCTATGACAATGTATCAACAAAATCCCAGTTCATTTTCAATTATGCTTGCCTCTCAATCACAATAAAACAAGTACTATCCGGTAAAGGCACTTCTCGTCCCGCTAGATCCATCATCTGAATTTTATGCTGAAGTACTTCGCTATACCCTGCTTGAAGATAGGCTTGACTCGTAAGGATGTTCGCCTCAGCCCCTAAGGTAGCATGAATGAATTCCATGTAATCAGGCAGCGTGAAATAGCCAAACTGCTCTTGGACCTCGTGAATATAGGCTTCTTCTCCCCATGTATAGGTATAGAGGAATTCCATCGCATCATTTACTGCCATCACCACTTCGTTGTCGCTCAGCTTCTCCACTGAAATGGACCTTCCGGCAAAATCTTTGCAATACCGTTCAAGCCACTGTATCCCGTCTGGTTGTAGGAATCTAATCTTACGCTGCTGTTCCACCGGATGTGTCATAATCCCATCTCGAATAATGATGCGACCTCCAGTTGCCAGCACATCGAATGCACTCTTTAGCGCAGCAGCAATGGTATTCAGGTTAAACTTTCGTCCTTGATATGGGATATAAGAAAACAGCTCATGAAGGATGGATGAGAAAATAACGGTGTCCACGCTGCCTGCCTGAACATAATCCTTCAAGTTCAGTGCATCTCCTTGCATAACTTCCCAACGTCGGCCTTCTAATTGCTTCTTGCGGTTCAATGCTTCAACGACGTTCGTCGAAATATCGATCCCTATCGGTGTGATATCAGGCATTCGCTCCTCGATGAGATCCAGCAGTACACCACCGCCTGGTCCGATATCCAGAACATTTGTACCGACAATATAATCGAGGATAATCTTCTTATAGTCTGCGGTCTGGTTCATATCTGCAAGGTATTCTTCTTCGTTATGGAACCGATCATAGGCGTCTCTACGCAGGTCGAACAAATCAAATAACATCAATACAGCCTGCTCATACAAGGGAGATTTCTCCGCTTCAACGCAGAAATCAATCAACTTCTCAGCGGCAGGAGAGAACTCGAATTGGAAGAATACCGTATCTGGGATGTGGCTGATCCGTTCTACACGATACGTCAGATGAGGATTAAGCTGTGCCATCGCTCCAGATTCGATCACGTCCCAGGTTAACTCGCTTAAATATTTTTCGATAATCCGCTGTTTGTAGACGTTGATTTTCTTCGTGCCTTTATAATCGTAATACATCGTATTCATAACATGCTCGAAGCTGATGTGCTTCAACGGATCGTTCTGAGACTTTTGCTGCAAGGTGATCGTTATAATCTTCAAAAATTGCTCTAATGAAAAATGCTGCAATGCTGCCTCAACATACCACATCGTGACCGAATCCAGCGGTACTAATCGTTCTCCCATTGAATACATACGCTCGAGCATATCATAATCCGTATCAAAATCTTCCCCGCGTCGAATCGAAGAAGCACGCAACCTGCGAATACGCTCCTTGGTCGACTCGTTAGGAAACGTCGTATGGCGCGCGATATATCGGATTCGCTCTTCTACTTCAGATTGAACAGACTGCCATAGCTCAAGAGATACCGCTCCAATTACGCAATAATTCAGTGCAATCAATAGGCGCTCAAGTTCTACTGAAGTGATCCACTGATCTGCAACCATGTCCGATAGAATAACGCTTTCTGTTGCAGGGACCTCGCCACGAATTTGCTGTCCTATAAGACCGTGTGCTTCAATCAACCGATGAATGACTGATGTTCGCGCGCTTAACCGATCTTCCGCATGGTCCAGATACAGCTCCGCTGACCCGCTATTATGTACATAACAATTGATCCCTCGTTCTCGCCATTGGATGCGATCACGAAGCGTACCGCCTTTTGCCACCTCTGCCCAGCACAGAACCTCTTCCAATATTTCCTTTATCCAAAAGGAGAGCGACATCGAATCCAGCAGCCGCAAACTTCTCTCTACGTAATCCAATACTGGGTTTGCATGAACAAGCTCTTGTAAGGATTGAATTCGCTCCATATTGACGACTCGCTCCTCGGCCGACACTAAATAATGCAGCCAATGCGAACCAATCTGATGATTTTCTTTATTTCCTTGACGATAATCCATGATCGCCTGAAGTGATTTCAACATCGTGATGTGATCCTCCTAAATGCTTTCCTGTTGTAATTCTACGAAATCGTGATAATCCTTTACCCCTCGTTGACAATCGCTCAAATAAACTCCCTATTCGTCAGAAATCTCCTAACGTCACCACTAATCTGACCTACATCGGTTGTCGCCAGATTGTTAAGGAATATCATAGTCAATTTGTCGTCAATAAACCGACTAATTTCACTCTTAAAACCTACAATGCCTCCACCATGATACACCCTTCTGCTAGACTCACTTCCGGTGTCAATAAACCAACCATAACCATAATTGGAGCAATAGGGCGTAAACATGCGAGTAATAACGTTCTGAGGGACGAGTGACTCCTCGTATAGTGCCTGATCCCATTTATACAGGTCTTCAGATGTTGAATAGAGGTTGCCTCCACCTGTAGGAAGCGTCATGTCAATATATTCCGCATTAATGAGCCCATCCCTGTATTCATAACCAGATGCCCGATGAAGGATTATTTCATGATGGCTGTCACACCCTGTGTCATGCATACCTAGCGGTGCAAAAATACTTTTTCTCAAAAACTCACCATAAGTCTGCTCTGAAATCTTTTGGATCAAATGGGCCAGTATGATATACCCAGAATTATTATACAAGAACTGACTCCCTGGCATAAAATCTAAAGGTAGATCCTTCAACATTTCTATAATTTTTTCAGGAGGAGCGGGATGCTTCATAAATTCTTGGAAGTTAGAGATTTGGGTTATATTTGGAACCCCTGAAGTGTGAGTTAGCAAGTGATGCAAGGTGATTTGCGATGTATGCGGGAACGATGGTATATATGTAGAAAGAGGATCGTCAAGACTTAACTTACCCTGGTGTTCTAGCATGAGGACACACATTGCCGTGAACTGTTTCGTAATGGAGCCAATCCTAAATTTCGTATTCGGCGTATTCGGAACGCCATGTTCTCGATTCGCTAGCCCATACCCTGCATTGATGATGATCCTACCTTTACTAGCAATGAATACCGATCCACTAAATTCTAAGCTCGATGCCTTCGAGGAAAAGTAATCATGAAGTTGTGATTCTAAATGCATTCCTATCAACTCCTTCGCTTCATTACACTTACGATTAGTTTAACTCTCACTACTAAACATATACGAAGAAGACTTCGCCAAGCTCTAGCTCATTACAATCCAACTGACAAAATCTTGGTCTTACTACATATTATGGCCTATACTTTCGGAGCATAGCTACTAATAAACTAAGCTTATTAATATAAATCGGGATCTGAATGATTTCTTTACGATTTCTATTAATATCAATTGTTCCCTGACTTATTTTTACTTCTTTAATACTATTTAAAGAAAAAATTACTTGTTTCTTCCCATTTCTATAAACAACGTTCCCTTCTTGAATAACAACATAAAAATTCTGAAGTCGATAAAGCGAGTACAAAAATAACAGAAAAAACATGGCTCCGATAATAATTCCAGACAAATGATTATTAACCGATATTACACCTATCCCAATAACTAAAAATAAACTTACACCAAGATACATTAAATAAGAAACTTTAAATTTTCTATCCATAAAATGTTGATCAACAAAGCGCTTAATCTTGTATTCAGTTATAAATTTTATTGTAAGCTGTAAGACAAAGATGATTAAGGGTGTAAAGATAAGTACCGCTATAGTTGAATTCATAGTTCTACGCCCCTTCAACAATTCCATCATATTTAATGAAAAATACGGCAGGCAGATCGATATAAACACTATGTGTTTATTGATATCACACCTTATGCTACCTTAGACTATAGTTTAAAAGCTTGATCACTTAAGTAATTTTAAATCGTACTCGATGGACTGATTAGCATTAATTGTTATGAGTCTTCTTTCATTGGAAAGCAATTTCGCTTCCGGCCCTATATAATATCTTCCTACTTTGGAAAACATTTTAATCATTTTTTTTGTGAATTCCTTAAACACTTTTAATTCTTCTGGTACAGAATTAACAGTTGATATTCGACCAAATATAATGTATTCATCTCTATACAATCCGCCAGGAGCAAAAATAAAGGAAGTTTTATTTTCCATTTGATCTATTGCATACTTCACTCCTCCCCTTTGCTGAGGCACACTCCTTATATTTAGTGGGGTTGTACGTTCGAGGACTAAATAACTTTGATTGCTAACATTTCCCGATTCACTATACCCCAAGCCTTCGATATCTAACGCGGAATCATAAACTTTTACATATTCATTATCAAAAAGACCACATCTTACATACTTGAGTAAATAGGCACTCTCAATATTTTGTAATACAGCTTCAATATCTGATTTTGAAGCAAAAAAAAGGATTTCGTTTGACATTTGTATCCTCCACTATTTCTTCTTTATTGCGATAGTCTTCCTACCTTTTCCACTCGTCTTTTGTTTGATACTGTTATGATTATTTGCTTCACGAGTCGTCATTTGACCATTGGAACGAATTAATAACTTAGCCCCAACCGGAAAAAGAACCTTGAAAGACATGAAGCCAATCAAGGTTACAAATTAATCACATTTCCAACTTTATGCCAATTTCATTAAATGAGATCTTACTTTCACTTAATCCTTCTTGGTCAGCATCACCTATTTTTTTTATTTCTGCCTTTGTTAAATGAATGGGGGCGAGTGGACTAGTAACTTTCCTATTATATATCGATAACAACAATTCACATTGCTGATTTGACATATCATAGTATTCTTTCCATGCTTCTAAAGCCTCTTCAAAATGCATCAGTTGGTATTCCAACAAAGATGCACCATTATCATAAAGTTCCTCAATGGAATCCAATGAATAAGATTTAATAGGTGTTCCCCAAAAAGACGTAGTAATTTGTGGTTTAATATCACCATTGATATCTTCCAATAAATACAGTAAAGTTTCACTTTTTGCAAGATCAATTACTTCGATTGGTGCTCCGCTAAAATACTCAATTGCTTCATCAAACTTGTTTGCTGACAACCGTTCACTATTGTCCTTTCGGAAAGCAGCAACGACATAATTTGGACTAAATGTAATAGTTCCTCTTGCACCAGTGCTGTCTTGCACACTGTAGTTCATTCCGTCCCAAGAATGTTCATTCGATAATTCAGGATAATGAGCAACCATCATAGCGTGAACAATAGCAGCAAGGGTACAACCTCTCCAAATTTGGCCACTACACCAGTTGAGTTCAGTAACTTGTTCACTCATATACTATTTCTCCTTTATTTGTTCGATTTCAATCGATTCTCTTGACGCGTCAGAACTTGTGCATTCTTATAATTTTAGTTCCACCCTTATCTCTTTTGTGCAGGAATAAAGTCTTTTCCTTCACCTACATTTTTAGGATTTTTTAAATGCGAGTAAGGTCCCGTAGTTCTACACATACCTTTACTTTAAAGTTATTACTTTCTCACCATCTATTGAATTCAGAACTACTTCATTCTCACTAACCCAATTCTGATGATTGATTCTGATTAATTCGAGGGGATGAGCACCTTCATTCGATCGATGAATCAGACTGAAATGTTTACCGTCTAATTTCTTCATCAGAATCCCATAAGGCCCGAATGTTTGATAAAAGTTATAGAAGTAATGACTCTCCCCAAGCGTTGCCACACGATATTCTATTACCAACGTTATAGTTCTTTTCGGGGAGGTGATGAACTGATATTCACTTGTTATTAACGAGGAAAAAGAGACATAACCAAACAAAATAACACAAAGAAATAGTGGTATAACGAGCATCCAATACTTCTTCTTGAGAATCATGATTATACCTGCCAGTATCATATTAAAAAGGATAAGATACGAAAGCCCCGTATTCTTCATGCTTGTAAAATATATGTGAAAATAATCTAATAACATCCATGCTAGATCAACACCCACAAGCAGCGCGATGATGATGAATACGGATTTATTGTTTTTAATGATCTCATCTCCTCGTACTTGCTTCCTCTCGAATCCGTTTCTCGATCAGCATCATATCTTCTTTGGCATCCAATACGATGCTTCGTAAGGCTATGCCTGTGATGAGCGTAAAGATAGAGATTAGAAATATCGTGAGTGCTACAAAGATTCCCGCCAAATGATTCGTAAAACCATCCCGTAACAGTTCCATAAGGTTATTTGCATTAAACAAGATCATCGACACGATGAGAAGCAGTATCCCCGCAACGATACATATAACGGATATTCGTCTTGTTCTCTCAAAATAGGGCATGATACGTCACGTCCTTCGTTAGTTCTATTGATCGATCAATTTGGATGAAACCCACCCATGAGCACAATCACCATAACTAGAAATTGAATAACGAAGAATATCCCGATGATTCCGACAGAGAATATCCCTAGAGCCTTGAACACTTTCCTCAACATTTCAATGGATCCTTATTCTTCGCCGTTAGGAAAGGTTGATACATCATAAGTGCATGATTTTCCGTAATGTATTCATCTGCCAATAACTCACCAGCCAGTTTATATTTTTTCCTATAAATAGAGTTGTATCTTGCATACCCTCCCCAGTACTCCTGGGTAATCCGGTGTTCTCTCTCATATACCTCATAGGAATGCATAGGAGCAGAGGTCGATTGCCACTCCCCATATAAATATTCATCGTCTATATGAATACATAACTGGTAGGGCTGATCGGTTGGATTATATATTCGCAGGTCCAAATAGTTATAGGCGCAGGTCGCCCCGCTCCCAAATGGCTGCGTTCGATTTGAATCCGGAAAAACATCATAACTGTGCCGATGCCTCTCCGTTATCTCTAACGGCGTATGTAAGGTTATCCAATAGATCAGATTCGATAGCTGACACAGCCCCCCGCCTATTCCTGGTTTGAAGCTACCGTAGAATAACACCATGCCTTCAACGTATCCTTTTCTACGCGTGGGGTTGCCAATCGTCTTCCAATACGAAAATGTCTCCCCAGGATAAATCACGATTCGGTTTACTTGTTGGATCGCCAGCTTCAAATTCGTAATCTTGTTATATTGCAGCCACATATCCACATCTTTTAACTGTCGCAATAGCGGCGTCTTATGCTTCATAATTGGATAGTCAAATTCTTGGACATGAACCTGCTTGGCGAACTTCGTATTGCCGAAATACCATTCCACATATCTTTTGCATTGAAAATACAATCGTCCTAACCGCAATCTAGTCGTAGATCTCACTTTAGGTTTCATAGTAAACCTCCAATCAATGAAGAGATGCTGTTGTTCTATAAATTCATGAAAAACGGGCCGTTGCTGCGACAACCTGCCCGTTCACTTGATTTAACGATGAAGCAACCAATGCTCACACGTATCTGCTCGTAATTGAAGTTCATTGTACAATACACCAGCGTGATAACCATCGCAAACCGCATGGTGGAATTGTCCCGACAAAGGCAACCGTATTTTGCCATCTTGTTCAAAAAATTTGCCTATTGTGAAAATGGGCAGTAAATACGTTGCCTCGTTGTATATGTTCAGATTAAATCCTGTAAAACTGACCCAAGGAATGCTGGAAATCGAAAAGGTATTCGGTGGCACATTCGGTTTCGTCATGAATCCTTTGACATTTCCATATCTGCTCATATCATCGAGATATCGATTGTAAAACACATCAAAATCCTCGCTATACAACGTCCAAATCGAAGAGAACGTCTTATCATCATCGTGGAAAATCGTAAAACTAGGTGACATACGGTCCCAAAACCCTAATCTTCCATCCAAATCAAAACAAGTACGAAATTCTCGATGTTGATTTACCACTGTAGTTAACATGTGATTAAGCACGGGGTACATCTTCATTCCCTTACTCTCCACTTCTAACCGCAGTCTTGTAATATCAATGTTAGCTGTCACACTGTAGGTACATCGAACCTGATTTAAATAATGATCAAAATAAGGTTTTCTAGGCCAATTATCCATATCAATCGGATTGAAAATCATTGTTTAACCCCTCCTAAAATGATGACTTTTTCATTCTAGGAGGTCGAATCGACTGCAATAACCATATCCTTATCACATTCCTCATATTCATTTTTTGGTATGAATTACAATTCGTCGAACGAATCGAAATAGGCTTACGAAAAAAAGTAAAATAAAAAGGACAAACATGCGGTGTACCAGAGCAGAAACCTCCATGATCATACACCCTCTTTCACTTGCATCTACTTCCCGTCATGATCATATGTTACCTGTACATCCATATAATTACAAACAAAAAAACAAGTTGAATTCTGTAATCTACAGAAATCAACTTGATCAAGTCCTATCCTTCAAATCGATACGGTGCTAATCCTCTGACCGATGTCTTCACGCGGAATAATCCCCCGGATAACGGATATTTTGCTAACGCCTCTTCCCTAAGCCCGCCTCGCGCAGTGGTAATGTACAGCTCATCCATCGCTTCGCCACCAAATGCAACGGACGTGACGAACGGCGCAGGAACATGGATCGTATCGAGCAGTTCACCGGTATGCGGGTTCCAACGTGTCACGCGATGCCCTTGCCAATGTGCAACCCATATCATCCCTTCGGCATCCAACGTCATTCCGTCGGGATAACCTTCTTCTGCGGGGATGTGAATGACAGGTACTCCGCCAGCGAGTGCACCTGTAGCCTCATCATAATCGTAAACCTTGACGACACGCGTCGGCGTATCAATGAAATACATCTTAGTCCGATCTAGGCTCCAATCCATCCCATTTGAAATTCGAAGCGGTGTCAACTTCGGTTCTACAAGGAGATCTGGATGTAGACAATACAGGGTACCATTGTCTAGGATTTCATCGACATCCATGGAACCTGCCCAGAAGCGTCCTGCCGGATCGCATTTCCCATCATTAAATCGATTCGTCGGGATGTGTGCCTCGGGGTCATGGATCACTTCCAGCGCACCCGTCTCCAGATCTAGTGTATAGAACCCATGGTGTGCAGCAACCACTGCCCCACCTGACTTACGAAGCACCATCGAGCCAACGTATTGATCGAGCGAAATGGATCGATTGGTATGTTCCTTCGGATCATAGATATGAACAAGCCCTTGCAGGCCATCCACCCAGTACAATAACCCGCGTTCATGATCCCATACAGGACCTTCGCCTAAATCTGATTGCGTATCCAACACCAACTCAACTTCATAGGCATTGCTCACCTGTTACGCCTCCTAACTTTCATGAAGATAATATTCGCCCAGCCGTTTGCAAACCCTTTCAAATATGTATAACGACATGATTCAGAAACCAGCTTAACTGCTGATCCTCTAAATTTCATGTCTCCTATTGTTCATGGATAAAAACCTATTTTCTACGCTTAAATACGACAACGATATCCCGAGAACTACCTGAAGACTGGCTTGTATCGAAGCAAGAGACGAGCTCCCATCCCTCTTCGCCATGCCGATTCAATTCCTCTTGAAACTCTTCTTCATCAATTTTACCACCCATAAATCCGCCCGTTTTGAACTTCAATGTTCGGTACTCCCATTTTTCGAACACGTTACTCAACCCTTTCAACTCGAAAACAATAGATTCGTTTCCTATTTTTACCCAGATCAACTTCCATTGTACCACCATTCACTCATAGAACCCATATCAAAACACCGTGAAATGAACTTCTTCATTCCACGGCATCCTTGTATCCTTCGATTATCCGCCTTGAAGTGTTTTCACTTGGTTCAATCTAAAGAAAGATTGAGTACGTCTGTACCAATGGCTAAAACGAACAATAAGCTCATAAATAAGGTCGATACAATAACCCAACGACGACCTTGACGATTCTCGTTTAATCTGGAGAATGATCGATAGTATAGAATAATACCGCTAATGAGTAAGATACACTCGAGTGTGATACTAATAACAGGATATTGCCATAACCCGAAGCCAAGCATTGGAAGATTGCCGAAATTCCCAGGGAGTATGGGAAGATCCGAACGATGTACGAGAAGATCGAGAAACCAATGACTAAATACCACCGATCCAATGATAACTCCGCCTCGTCTGCCCCACAGCCGCCATGCACCCCATCCAGCTATCATTGCTATAAACAATGCTCCGATTAGTGAATGCGTATAATCTGCATGAATCATATTTGCGCCATACCCTGTCTCCCCAGATATCGGTTCAATCGTTTCCTTCCCTGTTAGAAGAAATGGTACAAAGACCACGTCTAATAATTGCGTACTTAGCATAAGCGCCCATAACGGTAACCGTGGCGCCTTCGCTTTCGCGGCAGCAGCAAGACCAAAATGACCTGCGAACATGTTACTTCCCTCCCTTTTCATGGTACCGCCGCGCACGAGCATCCAAATATCCGCAGCCTGCCACAAAAAGAATCATAAACAAAATAAAGTTCATTCTCCTCGCTCCCTTTATTAACGTTTATTCATTACAATTTGTACCCAATTTACGAATTCCAGCGATAAACGTATTAATAATCACATGCAGACTTTCATTTCGTTCAAGATCCATTCGGAACCCTCCCTTTTGTTCTAGGGAGGAAAATCCGTGCAGGATGCTGCGTAACCCGCGTGTCGCGTGAATCACTTCATCTCCTTCCAACCCATAGCTTCTTAAGAAATGAACTGCAAACATCACAATATCTGTACCCGCACGTTCAACCTCAGGGTCACTCGGATCAGGAGCTTGGAACGTGGCTTCATATAGACCCGGATGCCTGCGAGCAAAATCGACATAAGCCTCGCCGATCGCGTGCAGCCCTTGATCCAGCTCTTTAACACTAGCATTCGCTTCTAATAATGCGGCATACAGCTCATGTAAACCGTAAATCGCCATCTGCTTCCGCAACTCCTGCAAACCATCGATATGGTTATACAAGGAAGGCGGGCGAATGTTTAACTTTTGGGCCACTCGAGTCAATGTGACTTCATAAAACCCATCTTGATCAGCAATTTCAACGGCCGTCTGTACGATTGTGTTCAAATCTGCTCCGATTCTTGGGGACATTGGGTATACTCCGTTCTATGTTTGATGGTTCATATCACTGTGCAAGGCAAAAACTAATATCATTAGTTTTATCATAACTAATACTATTAGTTTTTTCAACCATTATTTTCCTTAATTCCAGCTTGCTGCTATGTACTTCTTCAATCAACAACAGAATAAACAACACGAAAACACCCGATCTGTTCATAGACCGGGCGCTTTCACGTGACACAGTATAGACATTTTTTCCATTCACGATACGAACTTACACAGCAGCAAACCGACTATGATATAATCGCGCATAGCAGCCACCCCTCGCCAATAATTCTTCACGTGTTCGAGTGCAATGTCGAAGCTGGCACGGCTCGAGATCATGTTCTGAAAAGCATTCTGAATGCGAGGGATGCGGGTGTATTACGAGAATAACTGAATCCAATACTTGCAGGAATCTTCTGTCGTCTCAGTCAGTATACCTTGATTCGCCTCGATAACCTTGCGGGATGCTGTATTCGAAGCGTTGCAAGTCAGCAATACTTCTGGAATGCCTTTCTCACGAGCCGCATCAAGAATCTCTCGCAATAGAATATTCCCGTAACCATTGCCTCTAGCAGACGGTCGAATGACATACCCTATATGTCCCCCGTGCTCGAGTAATCGATCATTGAGATGATGCCTTAACTTCCCATATCCAACAGGCTTACCCTGGACATAGAGCCAATAGATCGTCTGCGGCACGTAGCCCTCCTGCAAGTTCAAGCCCTGAGCGCATTCAAAATTTCGACGAAGTTTGGCTTTAAACTCTGCGATCTCATTGGAATACAGACTGTTCACAAATCCATTCTGACCTTCGCCGATCTCTTGAATCATTTGATAAATCGCATTATCCTCATCTAGTTTAAGCTCTCTAAGCTCGACTTGCCGTGGATAGGGCTCCAATTGATGATCTTCGATCAGCTCAATCGTTCTTCGTTCGGCTGCGAATTGCTTGATATGCGCTTTGATATTTGGGTATAAAATAATGCCGTCAAGTTCTGCGAGCGGAATCCATCGGACCCCAGATTGATCTCCGTCAGGGCGGTCTGGAAATCTCGGGCGTGATCCTTCGATCGGAGTACATTCAAACACCAGGTACAGCGTGTGGATATCGGAGCCAGAATCTTGCACGTTCAAATGCGGTGCATATTCATAGACGAAAGCAATCGGACCAACCGTCGCTTCGAGCATCGTCTCTTCCATCAGCTCTCGATGCACGCCCGCCGTCACCGATTCCCCAGGCTCCACACCGCCACCAGGCAGGTTATAATGTACGCCTTCTTCATCTCGATACTCGACGAGCAGGATCGAATCTCTCTCTATTACTAGTGCTGTGGCTCGAACACGAATCGGGTAAGACATGTCACAACGCTCCTCTTCGATTTGACTTATACGTTCCTACACATACCAATTGGGTTTAAAAACGTCAAAATCGTGATGGTCATCTAGCACTCGATTTATCTTATCCATCATCATGTCCAGTTCTTCGGGCTTCACCTTCAACACCCATACCACCGAGGAGATTATGGTCATTGCAAGATACAGTGCGTAGAGCTTCCAAAACAGCTCATCCGGCTCCTCACCCTGGTGATACCCTCGGATTTGCCCGATCGAAAAAGGGACACTCGTCTCACTGCAAAAGATGCCGATCTTAACAAATTCATGAACCGGGTCGCCCCAGTCGAACGCGCTAAAATCAATGACACCCTGCAGCTGCTGATCTCGAATGATTAGATTCCCCAGATGATAATCATCATGTTGAAACCGATTCGGACGGTCGATCATGAGATGGATATGCTTATCGATAAATGCAAGCACCTGCTCATCATTTCGCACCTTATAGCCGCAGTTGCGATATTGCTCCACATATCGTTGATGCTTCCGAAGCTTGCGATCATACCAGCTTGATATGGAGGAGGGGGCTGGCATCTGCGTAATCTTCAGCAATTCTTCCCCGGCTTGATAACCGATCTGAGCTTGCACTTCTTCCGGGAGCTTGGGAACAACTACTTCCCCATCCTCACCCTCCAAATAAGATATAATCAAATAACTTAAGCCTAACTCTGGGATTTGGCCGATCGCAATCGGTCTAGAGCATCGAACCTCATAGGCTGCCATGTGCAGTACCGTCTTATATTCCTTCTCCTTCCATGCATAGTCCTGAAGCGGGAACACCTTCAACAGCACTTGGTCCCCATTCGCACGACGCATCATGAATTTCTGGTCAGGCGAATAGCCTTTGTCAATGTATACGGCTTCCCGATATCCTTGAAGAGCCGGAATGTGCGATGCGATGTTCTTGATTTGATCTTGTTGACACTCCATTCTTTCTGCCTCCCATGTTGTTTAACGATCTCGCTCAATCCGATAGACTGCTTGTTCAGCACCAAAACGATGTAATTGATGCTGCAAGGTCATACCCACCCGCTCCAATAGCATACATGAAGCTTTGTTCGCTGTCTGAGTCTCTGCTACCAAACTCGGTAATTCCAGTGCGTACAGACCATAATCTATTACGCGTTCGATCGCTTCTGTGGCATATCCCGCCCCCCACCACTGTGGTAAAAACTCATACGAGATTTCTGTATGTATTCCATCGTGATAAGGGTCTAATGAGACCAAACCCATAAACTCTTGATGATCAATCGTCCGAATAACAAAGTAATGTGCGCCTTGCTCGACTCTCTTCATCACTTCTAGCAACTTCATTTGGAGTAGATGCTCTTCATCAATTGCACCGCCAAGATACATCCGAACTTGAGGATTCACATAGAGCTGCGCTACTTCATCCAAATCAAACTGTTCTATCTCTGTTAATCTACATCTATTCGTTTCTATCATCTAATTCGCACCTCAGTTATGCTCCCCGCTCAACATCGCATCCACCCATGCATAACATCTCGACAAATCTTCCTCCGAGATCAGATTGGACTGATGCTCGAATTGAATTATTACATGCGGCTGTTCTTCACGAATAATATGTAAATAATCGGCAATCGGCGCCCATCCTTCTTCTGCGTTCTGCTCAGGGAGCACGGGGTAATGATAATGCAGAATTTGTGCGTTCTGATACTGAAGCGTCCACAAATGAATGACATCCGCATATTTCGCATACTTCCGAATCACTTGGCGAGCATCGAAGTTCGGATCAACTTGCTCCTGAAGGAACAGCCGGCCTGTATCGAGGCATACTCGAACCGTCGGATAGCGCAGTAATAAGGTCTCTAAGTAATCTGATTCATATAAATAAGGGCAGAGTGCATCGAATTCAAGCACAGGGGTAAAATGATATGCTTCACCCCGCTCCGTCAGCCACTGAAATAGCGCCTCGCTCTTATTCACCAACTCCTCCAACGAAAATTGGCTCTGCATCACGAACTCTGCCGGATCACTGAACCGCCACGTCGACCAATTCACGCTGTCATCCAGGATAACAGGCTTCGGATAATGGAACAAAATATATGACGGCTTCACTCGCATCGCCGCTTCAAGCTCTTCTTGCACAAGCTTGTATGCATCCGCCCGCAACGAATCATCTTGCGCCAAGAACAACGCATCTCTCAGCCTCGAACGGCCTGCCCGCAGCGGAAAATGGATTCCTACGTTAAATTTTCGCTCCTCCGCTTGTCGAGCCAACTTCTCCAGATCCTGATCAGCCTCGAACAGACAGGCCTCCACACCCCAGAACCCCGCTCGGAAATCCCGCTCATATTTTGCCTCATCATAACTACCATATTGACCAATCATGAACCGATTCACAGATTTATCCCTCTCATTCCTCTATCGTAACAGCGCAATCGTTATCGGTAATAAGATACAAGCGAACCCAAACCCTAGCATCATGCGAGTGACCCGTTTCGGTAGACGCTCTGCTTCCTCGGTATACCAACCCCTGAATTGCAAGTAATTCCGATAAAATACCATAAATAACAGCAAGTCTCCGATGAGGAACATAAAATTCCCGCCAAATCGAAAGTTACCATATCCTTCACGACCTATGATCATCCTGATCACCGAATTTTCCATTTCTCCGATAATCCCCATAAAGAACAGCAAAAACACGGTCATCCTAAGAAACTCTAGCATACCTCTTATTAATGTTCTCATCAGCAACACCTCCGTCTAGATATTCTCTCCTTCCTATCAAGCTATTACTATGAACATTTTACCGATATAACCAATTTAATACAAATGGGACTATAATTGAAAAAAGCGACTGTATCGTGGAGAATATCTCCGTGATACAGTCGCTTCTTATATGCAGATTAGCTGCTTACTGGCGTCCCACTGTGTGGATTCCCCTTACCGTCTCCACGATCTGTAGGATTCACACCTCTTCTTCGCTCCAAATCCTCCGTCACGATTCCTAGTTTCTTATCCAGCTGATAACAGAGCATCAAGCCAATCCCTACTATGGCGGAGATCAGTGGGGCCCACAAATAATTGATCCGAATTGCATTGAGTGCCGACTCTGCTTGCTGAGCTGCATTTGGAACATAATTCGCCCAAGACAAGAGCCCTGCCGACAAGGCGCCGCCAACCCCCATCCCGACCTTGGCGCCGAAGCTCGACGCCGCGGACAACAGACCTTGCGCACGTACGCCTGATTTCCATTCCCCATAATCTATGGTATCCGCAATCATCGCGAAGCCCATACTCATGCTGAAACCGATTGCAAGCGCATTGATCACAAGACCCGCGAGCAGCATCGACTCGGATAGACTATAACTACCGATCAGTGCCACAGTAAACCCGATAATCATCAAGCTGGAGCCGAGAATCGACGTATTACGCTTGCCGATCCGCTTCGCCACGAAGGAGGAGCATACGAGCGTAACCAGTGCCAACATATTAATGCCCATAACGAGTGAGACCATATCCGGTTTCTTCATATTATACGTCCAGAAATAAATCGCGGACTGTGTCTGCATCGCATTAATCCCCATCTGCAGGAACCCGGAGATGAGCAGCAAAACCCACGGCCAATTGCCTCGAATCGCACGAGCTGACTCACGTAGAGGCAGCGGTTTATCGTGCCCGGTCGTTACCCTCTCCCTTACATTAAAGAACGTGATCAAGAAGAATATCCCGCCGATAATCCCGAACAGAACCATCGTATAGAAGAATCCCTTCTGCTGATTACCGCCACCAAGCGCATTCACAATGGGAAGTGTACCAATCGATACGACCATCATCCCTACCAGAGCGAGGAACATCCGGACCGATGCCAGCTCCGTGCGTTCTTGCGGATTGCTCGTTAAGCTGGGAAGGATCGAGGTGATCGGAATATTAATCCCGGAGTAGACGAGGCCTAACAACGTATACGTAATGTATGCATAGACCAATTTTCCTGTATCGCCAAAGTCAGGCGTCAAGAATGTCAGCATCGCAATGACGGCAAACGGAATCCCAAGCCACAAGAAGTAAGGCCGACTTTTCCCCCACTTGCTGTTCGTCTTGTCAATAATAATACCCATAACCGGATCGGCAAACGCATCAAGCACCCGCGTAACCAAGAACAAGGTGGCGACCGCCCCCGCACTCAATCCATAGACATCTGTGTAGAAATACATCAAATAAATCGAGATCATCTGAAAAATCAAATTCGATGCCGTATCCGAAATTCCATAGCTGATTCGCTCTCCCCAACCCACTTGCTTTGCCGACATGGATTTTCCCCCTTCACTTAATAAAGCGCTTACATTTTGTTGTGAAATCATCATAATGCAATCCAACGCGCATTTATGGTATATTATCAACATTATTTGTATTTCCTTCAAATTTCTTTGTAATTCATGAAGGGTAAGGGGTGCATACAGCATGGAGCCGAGACTACAAATCGAAGATATGGAATACATCTGCAAGCTGATGTTCGAGAATAATAAAATATCCACCGTCTATATCAATGCGTCGGGTGACGTAGAATTCGAATTTTCTTACCCTTCTAGTGACGATCCATTTGCCCAGCATAAATTAGAGCTTTACAGCCAACTCGCAGGTCCCCAGCATCCTACGCAGTTCCCAATCCTACGAACGACAAGCTTTCTAGGGAACTTCTTCGCCGTCCGAATCGAACTCGAAGAGCTGCAGCTCGGTACGATTATCGTAGGCCCTTCCCTCTACCAGGAGATACGCAAGGAAACGTTGGACAAGTTAATGAATGATTATCAGCTTCCCCACATGCATAAGCAGGCGATCACACAGTATTTCGAGCATGCGCCTGTCTTGAACAAGATGCAGCTGCTGCATGTGAGTATGATGTTGTATTACTTGATTTATCGAAAGAAGCTCGATGTCGTCGAGGTGCTCCAGCTGAATCATAGACTTGAGCTTGCAGAAGATACGATCGACAATATCGATCTGGATGTCTCGAATCGCAGGCAGAGCAACCATTACCACCATGATCCCGCAGTGGAACGCAGCGTGTTTAACAGTGTTCGTGACGGCAATCGTGAAGCACTCTTCAAGAGCATTGCAGCGCTGCCTGAAGAACAGCTCGGCGTTCTGTCGAAGAAAAGCCATCTACGAAGCAGAAAAAACCTTTCCATCATCGGCATTGCGCTAGCCACACGCGCAGCGATTGACGGGGGGCTTCACTCGGAGGTTGCGTTTACCCTCAGCGACATATACATTCAGCATATTGAAGAATTGACGGATATAAAGCAGCTTAAAAATGTGGAGCTCGATGCTTTCCTAGAATTAACGGACCGCGTAAAGGCCTGCAAAGAACAGAGCTACACCAAGGCGGTTACCATATGCCAACATTATATTTTCAACCATTTGCATGAAGAAATTTCCCTGCAGAGACTCTCTGAATTAACCAACTTGCACCCGAGCTACCTATCCCAGTTATTCAGACGAGAAGTTGGCATATCGTTAAGTGAATATATCCAACGCAAACGCGTCGAAGAAGCCAAAGTGCTGCTGGCTTCCAGTGAATTCTCATTATCGGATATCTGCGCGCGGCTTAATTTCTACGATCAGAGCTATTTCTCCAAGATCTTCAAGAAATATACAAACTTGACTCCGAAGCAATATCGGAACACGAAGAACCTGCCCTCTACGTAACAGCGTCCTTCAAAAGAAAAACCACCCTGAGTCTCTTACGAGAGACCAGGGTGGTGATTAGCATGTGTACGATGAGCATCCCATTCTTCTTCAATCAAATCTTTATTCATCAATTCTCCGATGTAATATCCTTCTCTAGCGGCACCAATGACACCCGTAAAACAATTCTTCGCATCTCCAATAATGTAGACACCTTCGATAGCGGTATGACCGTAATCGCTCGTTGTCACGTAGCCGCCCGTTTCATTCATGGGAATGCCCATTGTCGATGGGATGAGCGTAGCTTGCTTGGCTCCTGTATCGAGAAGAAATCCCCCCTTGCAGGGAATCGACTGACCGTCAATGAACACGATCTCATCCAGCTTTCCTTCATTGGATTTCATTGCAAGGATTTCCGTTTCTATCATTTGAATGTGATGCGCTTCCATCTCTCTTCTTTCTTCCCCTGTGATGGTTGAGGAACCATTCGTGAGTACGATCAAATCTTTACTCCAGCTATATATCGTCTTCACGAAATGAAAGAGTCGTTCATCGTTACCCATTACGGCTAAAGGTTCATTTCTGCGTTCCCATCCATCGCAATATGGGCAGGGGAACACGGAAGTGCCGTAGACTTCTGTAAGACCTGGGATAGGTGGAAGATGGTCTTTCATTCCTGTCGCAAAAATGATTTTTTTGGAGCTGAATGTGTGCCCACCTCGAGTTAAGGTCCGAAATATACCTTGCTCCTGCTGTACTTGCTCAACAACATCTTGTTCGATGAGCACGTTCGTGTACGCCTTCATTTGCGCGATGGCTATTTCTTTAAAATCAGAAGGTTTCACGCCATCTCTCGTCAGATATCCATGCGATTCATAGGTCACGCTGTTCCTTGCTTTTCCCTCATCGATGACAACGACTAGGCGACAAGATCGACCTAACAAGAGTGCAGCACTAAGACCAGCAGGTCCCCCACCGACAATAACGACATCCATTAACACATTGGTATCCTTCACGATTGCTTAATCTCCTTGATTTTTTTACGACTTCTAAGACGTATATGCTATCTAGTAATACACTTGTCTCTCTCTGGTTATACGTATTAAGAAGATCCGCCACCTGAGATTGTCGCTAACCGACGATTCCTGTGCGTTCGACGCTCTCGACGAAGTAACGCTGGAGAATCACGTAGAGCACGATAATCGGCGCAATGAACAGCAGTTCTCCTGTATTTTTGATCATATACGCATACAATCCATCTTCGAACTGTGTCGCCGTCCACATCGTTGGCAGCATCGTGGACAAGACCTTGATCCGGGTCAAAAGTAAGGAGACGTAATAGTTGTCATTCCACATCCAGACGAAGGAGAACAAGGAGACGGTGACAATCGCCGGAACGGCGTTCGGCAGCATAACCCGGTAGAACGTCTGGAGAATACCGCAGCCATCCATATAAGCAGCCTCCTCCAGCTCCTTCGGTATGCCACGGAAAAATTGCCGGAAAATGAAGATGAATAATCCGCTCTTAATGCCCATTCCCATCGCCGATTGCAGAATGAAGGGCCAGTAGCTATCCAGCAGGTTAACGCCATTGCCGCCCGTGAATAATCCGATCAGACCGCCAAAATCGAAGAATCGATAGTTCAAGTAGGTCGGTATCATTAAGGTCTGGGATGGCACCACAATCGTGAATACAGCCAGTGCGAAGAGAACCCCGCTTCCCTTGAATTTCAGCCTTGCAAACCCAAACGCGGCGAGTGAGCACGAGATGACTTGCAGCACGGTCGTCATCACCGAGATCAAGAGCGAGTTAAAGAACGTATCCGCATAATGCAGCGTACTCGCCGCAAATTTGAAATTATCGAGCGTGAAATGCTTCGGAAGCCATAGGACGGTTGGATCTAACATATCTACCCGATCCTTGAAGGCAATCGAAATCTTGAAGAACAGCGGATATATGATGACGAAGCAAAGTCCTATGATGAGTATCGCCCTAACGAGAATCCAAGCCCAGTTCTGCATTTTAAGGAGCGGCTGTTTCTCACGAGCTAACCGGACATACGCTGCCCTCTTGTTCATAACCACTTGTTTCAGAACAATCCCTCCTTAATTTTTCCGCATTAGTCGTGATAGAACACTTTGGTCGACACCGCACGGACCAAGATGAGCAGGATAATGGATGTTACGATAAAATACACCCACGACATCGCTGCACTCAGACTGAAGTTAAGCGCCTTGAAGGCCGTCTCGTTAATCAACACACTCAGCTTGTTGTAGTTATACGAGTCAATCACCGTATAGACAATGTTCGTCAGAATCAGCGGACTTACCATCGGGAAAGTAATTTTCCAGAAGGCTTCATATCCTGTCGCCCCTTCGATCTTGGCCGCTTCATACAGCGATGGAGATACGGATTGAAGACCTGCCAGGAACACTAGAATTTGCACACCGGAGTGGCTAATAATTTCATAAATCCGATTCACCGAACCTGTAATATAAGAAGTTAATTCGTTGCCGAAGCCCGACTGCAGCATCAAGGTCTCCAGCTCAGAGCTCGTAAGCCCCGCTCCATCGACGCCGCCGGTCACGGTCTGCGCCACGCTCGCCAGATCGCTGCTCTGCTCGATAGAGAGCAAATTCGTTGCAAGCAGTACCGGAAGGAAAAAAATTGCCCGAGCCAGCACCCTGCCGCGGAATTTCTGATTCAGCAGGGAGGCAGCGAATAGACTAAAGATAACAATCGAAGGAATATTGACGAGCAAACTCACGATCGAATCCATTAATACGCGATTGAAGGTTGGATGCTTGTAGAAGATCTCCTGATAGAACTTCAAGCCCGCAAACTTCGTATCGAAGCCGCTGAGCGCTACCGTTAGATTATTGAAGCTGTACACGAGCGATTCGTATAATGGAATCACGAACAAGAACACAAATCCGAGGAACCATGGAACAACGAACATCACGCCAATCCATGATTTTTTCTGTGACATCGTCAGCCCTTTTCTCATCGCCCTGCACCCCCTACCAAGTAACCTTCAGCCGCTATAGTGGTACCGTTCACCAGCACGTCCGTCTGATTATAATTCACCGTTATCGATGTCCCGTTCTCATACGTCGTGCGGTACACATGATCAGCGAGCTTCTCATGATTGACGATCGCCTGCGTGCGCAGTCCTCGCATCACTTCGTTCGTCTCCCGGTAATACTGTACGGCCTCATCCAGCCAATTCGTATAACTCGCCGAATATAAATCATTAAACATCGTATTTCGCACAGCGGAAGGCTTCTCATAGAACCACTGATAGTACACATTGGAGCCGGTCTCGAGCGTCTTCAGCACGTTCGACTTATAGCTCTGGTCCGGACTCATATTGATCGGTGTTCCCGCGTAATCGATGAATCCATGCAATACGAGCGAATAGAAAGGAATTTCTTCATCCGCAATGTTGAGCATGCTGCTCTTCATCGGTGCATCCACAATTGACTTCACGTAAGGCAAGACGTTGGCATTCCCGCCGCTAACCATCGTATGGCCAACCCGTTCCTGAATTAATTTCACACTATCCGCGATGATCGCAGCACTCTGCTGACGATCGATCGTTCGCCCTGAAGTGACATCGGAACTTATCACATCCCCCAAATCACGCAACGACAGACCGCCCACTTGCAGAGGTTCGTAGTCCTTCAGGAAATTCCCGACAAGGTCCGGCAGCTTCTTCGGCGACAAGAGATAATAATCTAGATCGCCGCGACTTCCCATTACCAGATCTGTCTTGTATTGTGCAATCCCTTCACGGAATAGGAAGCTCGCACCGTCACGTTTGGGCTTGAATCCATGCCCCGTCGTATACATACGTAAGAAAGACACATCTGGAAAAAGGTCGATCTTCTGTTCATGCGCATAACGGATTAAATCTTGCAACCCTGAAGCTCCGCCCAGTGCTGAATCAATATCGACATCATCCGGATAATCATGATTCATCCCTCGATTGAACCAACCGGAATAACGAAGCTTGATCTGACTCACGCCTCTTTGCTTCAGCATCGCGAGCGCCGACTTCGCCTGTTCAAAGCTAGTTAACGATTTCACCGATTGATATGGAATCCCGAGGAACGTGTCCCGGACCGAAATGGAGCCGACCAGATCCAGAACAAATGGCGTCTCTGCAGCAGCTTCCAGCTTGGTTAGCTTCTTACTCTTCACCAGATAATCTTGATAGTACTTCGCCATGCCGACATAACTCGCCGATTCCTTCGTCAGGAAGGCATAGCGCAGCTTAATATCCCCTTGATACAGCACTGGGAACATGGGACTATCCTTCTTCACGCTGCCTGCACGATACGTGAACGACTCCATTGGCTTCAGCAGGAACTTCGCACTGACACGGTTGTACGTATTCACACGACCGCTGACGTCCGCATTCACGGAGGCAATAGCATCTCCCTCTTCGATGATACAGAAGAAGGCTTGATCACCTTGATTCATCCCGAATACAGGCATCCTTGATGTTTGCTTAAACTCCTTCACCACATCCTTCTCTCTTAGCGTCGGGTCCTTGCCATACATCGGCATGTCATATGGTGGAACGGATGTCTTCCCATTGTTCAAATGAATCAGTGCGCCCGATCCGTCTGGAACGAACATATAGCCGTTCTGATTCGCACCTGCTGCGCCGAACATCTCTAACACTTGGATCGAATCAATCGGGAATTCCTTCGTATCCTTCATTTCACGTACAGGGACTTGCACCATGAAGTTCGCATCGTCCAGATAATATTCGATCGGCACGGTGAACCTGGCTGCCGCCGTGGACTTCTGTCCCCCTGCTTGGTTCTGCGCATTGTCCTTCGCCGCTTCTTCCGCCGTATAGCCTACGGAATCTAGGATTGCGACGACATCTTTGACGACGTACTCCGGCATCTCTTTGCGCGTATAGACTTGCTTCGCTTCATCGAATTTGAAGCGTTTCTCAATTTCGAACTTCTTTCCTTCATCGGGAATTTTATTCAAGATCATCTCATCCATACGCTGCTTGCTAATGATCAGCGGTATGGCTTCCATCCCTTTCTGGAAGTTGCCTAGCTGATAGACGACTTTAACCCCCTTCTCCGTCTTGAAAATTTCGAACTGTTTGCGTTTGATCGCTTCAGCGAAATTGTTCACGTAGAAGTTCTGCCCTTTATCATTGTTATAGGCAATGGAGAATTGCGACGATAAGTTATCGCGATTGATACCTTCCGCTTTCTTATCTGACTCACGATCGAGCGGATTCGAGTACCAGGTATGCCCACTGCGCTTATCCTTCACCGAGATCTCCGTTGTCGCAGGGTCCATATACAGCTGAAGCGCCTGCGTCTCCGCCACCAAACTAGGGCCACCACTAATACCACTGTCGCCAAATCGGGCAGGTTCGGCAGACTTCTCTGTGCTGGCCACGTTGTTCGTCGCATTCGCAGCCGTTCGCTTGGTGTCATCTCCATTGTTCATCATCCGTATCCCAAGATACCCGATGATGATGGCACCAACCAAGCTCATTAGCAACCAGCCTACTGTTTTACGTCTCACACCGATCCCCCCTTACAACCGAACGATGATTTCGCGGTATAACGCCTCAATGAAGGTAATCATCTGCTGCACTAAGCTGAAACAGAGGAGACCCAAGAAGACGATAAACGCCATCACCAGTACGGTCAGAATTAACGTCAGTATTGTTTTGCCAATGGAATATTGATGTACCGTCATCGTCCCTATGAACAATAACCACCCGAACCATAGGTATGCAATCGAATCGAGCAGATAATAGAACGGCGTCTCATCGATCGTGATGACATTACTGAAGATCACTTGCGGCAGGAAGATGATGACAAGCGGCAGTGTCGCATACCCGACAGCCATCACAATATCTTTGAATTTGCCTTCCCCATCCATCAAGGTAGTAAGCGACCAATTAGAGATACAGAACAATAGGAACGGGAGTACAATAAATTTCAATTCATCGACACTATTCAACTCATCTAACTTATTGAAATTCACGATAAACCCGGAATACTGCCGCTTCAGGATCATCGTAATGACGACCAAGACAAGAATCCCTAATGCAATCCAGACCTTGCCTTTATGTTCATATTTCAATTCCCAGAAGCTGCTGAATGGACGCACCATCGTACGAAATGGCATCTTAATCACACCAGTATCGATATAATGCGCGGTCGTCGCCAGCTTCCTACGCATATACAGTCGTCCGGCAACGATCGCTGCCACAATCATGAAGAGCATCGTCATGATCGTCCCGAAATTGTCCCACATATATTCGGTACGGTATCGTTTCAAGGCCTCCGAATAGTACTTGCGATTATTGCCGTTCTCGAAGTATTCCATGGCCTGCTTGTTATCACCCTTCTTCAAGAGCGCCTTCCCGATCCCGATATAGGCAATGTCGAAGTTCGCATTCAGCTTGAGCACTTCTTCCCAGCTCTTCGCAGCTTGATCTTCCTTGCCGTTGTAGTGCTGCTTCACGCCTTCACGAATTAACGATCCGTAGCGGGTTGGACTGAATACGACGAGGCGGTTCGTCCCCCCATCGAGCACGACCATCCGATCCCCTAACATATCCATCGCTGTCGGCTTCTGAAAATGATCAACGTTCGTTCCCGTACCGCCGAACTGATACAGCATATTTCCGTCATTGTTATACGTAAATATGCGGTTACGCTTCGAATCCAGCGCGCTGTACATGCCACTCTCGTCATAGATCACATCGACGAAGACCGAGCTGCCTGCATTCTGAACCGTCGTCTGCTTGGCTGCATCGACTTGAATCGCGGATACATCCCCAACCGGATCGAAGTACCCCTCACGGCGTAAGATATCCTCACCGCCCGGATTAATCCGTTTGATCGGCTCTGGTGCATTCGCCTCCGACGAGACTGCATAGATGAAGCCGCGATCATCTAGATCCAAATTGGAGAATTCCACCGGAAGGAATAATTGCATCTGACTGCTCTGTTCCTTCGTGGAGAATCGTTTCCAGAAGAGATCGATAGGGCTGAATCGCACCTTGTTCGTCCCGACATAGCCGCGGAAATTCCCCTCGATATCGAATTCCATGATCCCTTCAAAAGCCCCTTGTGCCACAACGTAAAGGCGGTTTGTCTTATCCACCGACAGCTTCAGCGGAAAGTATTGGAACTCCTTCGGAATAATACTCGATACCGGAGGACCGAAGATTTTGAGCAATTTCCCTTCGTCTGTTAGTTGAACCACACGGCTATTCTGCGTATCGGCAACATACAAGTTATTGTCTGGATCTACGAACACGCCATTCGGCTTATTGAATGTATCTTGCTTGCCTGAATGATCGAACGAGGAAATCACACCGACCAACTTCCCTGACTCATCCAGGTGCACAATCCGGTTGTTGCTCGTATCGGCAATATAAATATGATTCCGTTTACTTACATACACATCTTGGGGATCATTAAAATCCCCAATCCCTAGACCCGAGCCGTACAATTCATATTCGCTTATATATGGATAAGGCGCTGGCTCCGCTTCTCTCCAGTACGAATAGTTATAACCGTGATCTGGCACGGCCGCTTCTGCTGGCGTACTCCCCGCGAGAAGCATGAAGATGAGCAGCCAGACCGTTATCTTCCTGATCGCCACGCGCGCTCCTCCCTTCTATCGTTAATCTTTCATCCCCGATGTCGACATCGTCTGAATGACATTGCTCTGCGTGAAAATAAATATCGCCACGGGCACGATCATCATGATAAGGGCAGCGGCTGCCATCGGACCGGAACGGACGAAGCCACCGGATAAAATCTGACTAAATGCATAGTCCATCGTCTTGAGCTGCTCGCTGTAGATGTACGAAGCGCCTTGACTCCCCGAACCCGTTCCCCATAATCCTTTAAATGAGAAAATAATGAGCGTAAGCCATGCAGGCCGCACGATCGGCATGACGATTTTCCAAAAAATACGATATTCGCTCGCACCATCAATCTTCGCAGCTTCGAGCAGTGAATCTGGAATTTGTTCCATGAACTGCTTCATCAGGAAGAGTCCAAGCGACGTCGCGAATGCCGGGAAGATCAGTGACCAATACGTATTCAGTAAACCGATCCATGTCATCGTCAGGTATGTTGGAATCGACGTAACCTGCGATGCGAACATCAGTGATAGGACAACGAGCCCGAACAAGAAGTTCTTGCCTGGAATATTCATCTTGGCAAGCGGATACGCTGCCATCGAAGCAAGAATGACATGACCTGCCGTCCCTAGAAATGCCACGAAAAAGGTGTTGAAGATATACCTGGATAACGGCACCCACGAGTTCGCGAAGATCAGGAACAAATCGTAGAAGTTATCCAATGTCGGCGTGCGCACGATAAAGGTGGGCGGGAATAGGAACATCTCATCGAGCGGCTTGAGTGCCGTACTAATCATGAAGACAAATGGAACTGCCATGAACGCGCCTGCCGCAGCCAATAGAACAAATATTGCGATATCGACTGGCATTGAACGGTTCACTTTCTTCTCTCTCCGTAACCGAATTTGGAGTTGCATGGCATCTATTCACCCACCTTCCTGAGCAGCCTCTGAATAATCATGTTCGAGCCTAACATAATCACGAACAAGATCGTCGCAATCGCACAAGCATACCCCATCTCGAACCGAATCGTACCGTAGTCGTTCAAATGCGTGACGATCGTATGCGCGGCATACTGCGGGCTGGGGAACCCAACCATACTCGTCGCCACCTCCGCCACAGCGAAGGAGCTCGAGATTTGCATCACGGCGCCGAACAGCAATTGCGGCCGCATCGAAGGCAAGGTGATGTACCATAGCTCTTGCCAACGGTTCTTCACCCCATCGATCGCACCCGCTTCGATTAAGGTCCTGTCCATACTCTGCAGACCTGCGATGAACGCAAGGAATGCTGTACCCAGACTGAGCCAGAGCTGTACGATCATAATGATGACAAGCATGTATTTCGGATCTTGCAGCCATTGAATCGGTTCGAGAATGAAGCCCCACTTCATCAAGAAGGCATTTACATACCCGAAGGAATCACCGGAAAAAGCGACCTGCCAGATCAAATACACATTCCCCGAAATCGAGGGTGCATAGAACAGAAGCGTTACGAGGGCGCGAATTTTCGGCGATAATTCATTAATCAGCCAGGCCAGCATGAAGCAAGCAATATAACTAATCGGCCCTGTAATGAGCGCGAATAACAACGTATTCTTCAGTGCGACGAGGAAGATCTCGTCTTTCAGGAACAGCGTCGCATAGTTCTCCCAGCCCACCCATTTCGGTGACTCGAGCACGTTGTAATAGGTGAAGCTCAGGGCAAATGCCATCACGACGGGGAAAGCAGTAAAAATGAAGAATAAGATAAAATAAGGCGCGAGCAGTACATACCCTTGCTTCTGCTGCTTCATCGTTTTCCAGAGCTCAGCGTACTTGCCAGGTTGTCTCCGAGGAACAGGCGACGGAACAACGCGGCCGGGTTCAGGTAAGCTAGTGTTTAGTTCAACCGGATTAGGCACCTCGATCACCTCTCTTTCTAGTCGTTCGACAACCCAAACTCTCGTTGTTTTTTCTTCATTTCGTCGTTAATTAAGCGTGTATAATTGTCGAGTGCTTCACGCGGATCATCATTGGAGATCACGACACTACGGAAGGCATTGTCCAGATGTCGACCTGTGAAATAGCCACCGGGTACTTCAGGAACGCCTCTCGTCCACTTCCATTGTTCCATGAGTGTCTTATAGTCCTTCACTTGCCATGGAAGCTGAGCCACAGCGACTTTGTTCCCGGTCTGAAGACGTCCCCCGATGCCGAACATCGCTTCCATCTGCTTGCCGTACCAGGCTTGCGTATTCGAGCTCGCCCACCATTTCATGAATTGCCATGCTTCTTGCTTGTGTTTACTGCTCTTCAACATGACCGTACCGTTACCGGCTGAAGGAACATCACGGCGAATCGTGCCGTCTGGCATTGCTGTACCTGGCGTCAGCGTGAAATCCCACAGCCCTTTTAATTCCGGCGCGATAACATTCACGAGATTGACCTTCGGATAATCGGCAATACCAATCGGCATTTCACCGCTGCGGAACCGGTTCGTGAAATCCGTTGACAACGGCAATTTGTACGTCGTATAGAGCTCCGTCCACTGCATAAATGATTT
This sequence comes from Paenibacillus terrigena DSM 21567, assembly GCF_000374845.1. GTDB lineage: Bacteria > Bacillota > Bacilli > Paenibacillales > Paenibacillaceae > Paenibacillus_K > Paenibacillus_K terrigena. Next base: position 40,907 of record NZ_KB895415.1, read on the forward strand.
CATCGCAATTTCGGAATCTAGCGCACTGGTCTTCTTATCCTCGGAATATAGACTACCGCCTTCTTGATACAGCATCATCCCGAACGTCGGATTCAGCGGCAGGCTTCCGCTCTCCTGAACGTTCGATCCCGTCTTGACGAGCACTTGAATCGGGAATCCGAAGATTAGATTGTGCTTCTGCAGCTCTGGCACCATCGCATAGACATCATCCCATGTCTGCGGTACCTTCATATTCAGCTCATCCAATATATCTTTGCGGTAGAAGAGAACCGGGAAATACTCATCCATCGGCAGCGCATAGACACCGCCATTGAATTCGAATGGAACAAAGGAGCTATCGCTATACTCCTTCTTCACTTCGTTGAATCCTGGGTACTTCGATAATTCTTCAACGCCGCCACGCAGCGCGTAGTTGAGCGGCTTCTCGTTCGATACCTGGAAGGCCACATCCGGTCCACGTCCCGCGAGCATCGCCTGCAGCAATACCGATTCCGTTACCACTTGAAGATCCACACCAACGCCTGTATCCGGTGTAAAGGTTTCTTCGATCATTCGTTTCAGCACTTTCGCCTGATCAAGCCCTAAGGTGATCCATACTTTGATTTTCTTGCCTTCTTGGCCATGCGTTGACCCGAGCTCATTGTAGTCGGTAAAGAAAGATAACGAGAATGTCCCGACTTGATGCTTGATATTCTGCCACATGGTCGCGCTCGGACTAGGCATTTCTTGATTCGGCGAGGCCACGACCAAATAATCGATGGATAGCGGCATAAAGTTAATCGAATAGATCCATGAACCGAGTGAGCTAATATTCGATTTGAACGTCTCTAGTCTTTGAGCGACCGTACCTGGATTTTCCGCCATATCCCGCAGCTGCACCACGATTCGATTGAGCGTCGCCGTACGATCACTGCCGCCGCCAGTTGATTTCTCAATTTGCCCCGAAATCGTACTGATGATGTTCGCTTGTTTACGGAAGGAGTCAATCATCTCGGGCAGCTTCTTATCCAATTGATAATCGCGATATTCATCTGGTACGGTGCCTGTAATCATGACAATGCGGCGATACAGCGTGTTCAACTCGAGAACGCTGGATTCAATCGTTCGCAGGTAGACCGCCATCTCTCCCAGCGTGACATCCATCCGGATTTGATGCTTGCCTTTGGTCAGATAGAATAGATACGGAGCCTTGCCATCCCCGATCTCTTGCATTTCCCAATTCGTCGAGAAATTAAAAGCCATATTCTCCACTTCAGCGAAAGGCACCTTGCCATCAATAAGCAGCTTCCGATAGGACGTCACGCCGCGCTGCATGCTTTGGTTATATTTCACACCGATCTTATACAATCCATCTTCAGGTGCTTCCACATCCCAGGATATCCATTGCCCCGCTTCCGACCAGTTGAAGGAACCAATCGTATTTAAACGAATTTTGGACATGCTGTACGGTTCGTTGGCCGGGCTGCGATCCATCATCGGAACCAGCATCGAGCTTGATTTGAGCCCTGCCTTCTCGCCTTGAATTTTGATCATCGCGTCCTTCGCTTCCTGATAACCGTTCTGCTTATAGCTGTCTGCTACTTCTTGATAGGATGGCACTTTATCCGGCTGGCGCAACTTTATATAATCAATCATCATCGGCTCTTTCGCGGAGACGAGTGATATGACGTGTTTTCCTTTGGAAAAATAAAATGAATATGGTTCTCCATAACGCCCATCTGAGCTGTCGATGAGCACTTCTTGCCAAGCGGGCACTTCTACCTGTGCAGTGTACAAGTCGTTATCGTTCTCATCCCGAACCGTCTCGCCCGCATCCTTCCATAGTCTGCGGAATACGAGATTCTTACTCTCTGCGAACGGATGCTTACCGTCAATCATGAACTCCCGATCCATATCCGAGCCTTTGCCTTCCATGGCTTGATAACGAATCGCTACTTGAAATAGACCTTCCTCCGGCACATCGATGTCCCACGAGACAGTCCCCGATTCACCGGTTTGAATAACTTTTCCCGTTGCGCCATCGATCCCATCCACGACCGATACGCTCATACTCTCTGCTCTAACGTACGTCTCCCCCCTGACAATCAGCTCACGTTCTGGTCTGGGTGCTTGGGCGTACTTCGCAATATATTGGTCATAGCCATCTTTACTCGTAGATCCTAGCTTGATCTCTGACTCGACTTCGGCTGAGTTTCCCTGTGCATAATTCACCGGCGCAAGCTGTAACGGCTGCGGAGAAGCGATGCATATCGCAGTGAGCAGGGCAATGATCGCGATTCGATATTTATTCTTCCGCATTAATAAGGCTCCCCTCCTATGTAATGGAAGTACCCCTAGCAGCGACCTGCTTCGGGGTACTCGATTACATCTTTTACAAGAAATGTTTACTTCTTCGTCGTTACGTCCATTGCTGCTTGCGCCATCGGTTTAATCCGCTGAATCGCTTGTGCAGGAGATTCTTTACCGCTTGCGATGTTCTTAAATGCTTCCTCTACGACATCCGAGAGACCGACGTAAGCTTTATAGTTGATGACCTTGTACGTACTGTCGAACATTTTCTTCATCGTATCGAGGGATTCTTTGTTCTTCATGTTTGGTTCTTCTTTTTGCAGCTGAATTTGTTTGCCCTTCTCGACATCGAATTCATAGAGTTCGCTCCATGCCGCTAGAACGGCCTTCGCATTCTTCACCCCGGATGGAACATACCATAGGTTCATTTTGTCATACGGGGTTACATAAGCCGTAGCTTTCGGACCTTTCGGGAAGAACACGTAGCCAATATCGTTCGGTTTGTCTTTGACATAACCGAGGTTATCCCAACGGTAACCGTTCACGAATGCTTCTTCACCGCTGCCGAATTTCTGTTCGGAGTCTACAACTTTATGGACATTGTACAAATCACTGAAGAATTGGATGGCTTCCATCGCATTCGGCTCATCCATCGTAATTTTGTTCGTTGCATCATCTTCGATTTGACCTTCGTTCGTTGCGATCAATGAGAATGCCAAGAGCTGCGGGCTATCCACATAGAGCGGCTTCTTGCCATTCGCTTTGACCTTTTTCAAAATGTCGAGGAACTTATCCCACGTCCATTCGCCCTTCTCTTGCAGCTCGTAAGGATCAGGCAGACCCATCTTCGTCAACATGGTTTTGTCATAGAACAAGCCATGGCTTTCTGTGTAAGGCAGCGTTACGCCGTATTGCTTGCCTTGGTACTTCCCGTTCGATAGCGTTACTGGGTTTTTCCCGAACGCCGGGTTATTCAGGTCAATCTTGTCGTCGATCGCTTGCACATAGCCTTCAATGACCAATTTCGGGAACGCTTCACGAAGCGGGATCATCACGATATCTGCGAATGGCTCGCCAGCAACTGAAGATGTGATCAGACGCGCATTTGTATCTTCAACCGTCACATACTCAATTTTCGTATTGTATTTCTCCTCGACCTTCTTCTGTCTTTCCTTCTCTTCATCATTTAAGTAGGCGTCCATCCCCCACCATTGACCGATACGAAGCGGTTTGCCGCCGAAATCCATGCTTTCCTCTTCCTTAGGCTCTTCTTTCGCCGGTTCGGTTGTCGGTGTCGTCGTATCCGTTGTGCCTGCTGCAGCTTCTGTCTGTTTCGCCCCTTCAGCGGGCTTCTCCGTAGCGTTGTTACCGCTCGAACACCCGACAATCGAGATAACCATCGTCAAAATGAGTATCATGGTCCATGCTTTAAATTTGTTCAATTCATTTCCCCCTCGTTTTGATGTTAGATTTACAAACGCTTAACACTTTGTAATCGCTTACAATTTGTTTGTATTTACTATAGAACAATTTGCGACATTGTTGTATTCACTTATTCTCGTTGTTTTCCTACATAGGAAGCCACAAAAAAACAGGGAAAACAACTTTCCCTGTTACGAAACCTAATATCCGTCCATAGCTATCCTAAGATTTGTACATACCGAATCGCGAAAGAAGGCTCTATAGCCTTGATCATCTTGCCATTTGTTCTCTGAATTGTGTAGGGGTGTGGCCCGTGATTTTCTTGAACATCCGCGTAAAATAAAAATAGTCCTGGTACCCTACTTTTTCCGCAATAGCAGTCACCCGCAAATTCGTCTGCTCCAGTAGATTGCATGCATTGTTAATCCGCAGCCTCGTCATATAGGAGGTGAACGTCTCGCCTACTTCTTTTTTGAACAATTGACTTAAGTAATTCGGATTGATGTAATATTTTTGCGTGAGGCTCTGAATTGTAATTGTGCTCTGGTAGTTCTCATGGACATATTGCAAGATCGACATGAAGGTCTCATTCGTTGTCTCTCTCGTCTCATATTCAGGTTGTCTGCGGCTAAGCTTTATCGATAAAGATCTTAAGTACGCATTCATCTCGGAGACATTATTGAACGTATCCATCAACTGCTCATAACTCATGACCATTTGTTCCTGCTGATCCTCGTCTAAGATATAGAGAAAGGACAACGTCACATTGTACATGCGAAGCGCATCTTTGATCGTATACCCTTCTTGTTGTAACAACCCGCTGACCTCATCCGAGAGCTGTCCTAGGGCTGTGAAATCTTGATTTGCAATGGCCGTGCCGATTTTTTTGAACGTCTCTTTCAGCACGCTTCGCGATGCCGGATTCCACCGATAGACACCTGTTCGTCCCGTCATAAAATACTGATTCGAGAGCAGCGTCGCATGCTCCAGCTCCTTGCTTATCATCGGATAGTCATCGATTTTCCCGCTAATGCCGATTCCTTTAACGCCTGCCGGCATCTGTGTCTCAAGCTCCGAAATGATGGCCTCGAGCTGATCATAGGCCATGATATATAACATTTTTGATTTGCCAATACGAATCCGAATGGCATCCAAGCTGACGAATGGATCTCCTTCACAGGTACATACCATGAGCCCCGCTGCTTGTCCCATATCCATATGAAGTCCTCGGCTCTCGAACGCCTGTTTAATTTTCTCCGTGCTGTCTTCGTTGTTGTCGGCAAGAAGCTGGATCAGCTGCGTCTCAGAACGGTCATGCTCGATATTTAATGTCTTACTCAGCTTTTTCAGCAGATTTGCAATTTCCTCATCATCATAGGGCTTGAGGCAATACGCTGTCGCGCCATAATTCAATGCCCGCTGCGCATAAGCAAATTCTGCGTAACCACTCACAACGACGAACTTGGGAAGGACGGGGAGCTCGGAGCCCTTCTTGATTAATTCAAGCCCGCTCATCCCCGGCATCCGAATATCGGTAAAGACGACATCCGGCTTCAGATCCCGCATGAGTTGCAGCGCCTCCAGCCCGTTATAGGCCTCTCCGACCACCTCGAAGCCGTACTTCTTCCAATCCACGCTTACCTTCAGACTCTCAACGACCCAGCTCTCGTCATCGACGATGAACACGCTATATCTGTCCATGTTCTCTCCCCCTCGTTGGCATCAGCAATTGAATCTGTGTTCCTTCCCCATACGTGCTATGGATCGACAATCCATATGGATGGCCATAAGTCAGCTTAATACGATTATTGACATTGGCAAGACCGATGCTGGAAATCTGCGGTTCTTCCGGATCTCGCTCGGTATTCTCATATTGACTCAACGCATTCTGAACCTGGTGCAGCCGCCCGGGCGCAATGCCGAGCCCATTATCTTCAACGGTAATGACTAATTCCTGCCGTTCGTTCATGAGACTCCTAACCGTCAACATCCCTTGATCTTCCTTCAATTCTAGACCATGAAATACGGCATTCTCGACCAGCGGCTGGAGAATCATCTTTGGAATTTGACACATCAATGTGTCTTCTTCGATCGCATAGTGTACCTGGAATCGATCACCAAATCGAATTTGTTGGATTTGAATGTACGACTCGACGATCCCCATCTCTGTCTTGAGGGACACCGTGTCTCCCCCTTTAATGCTGTATCTGAAAATCTGCCCCAGTGCTTTGGCGATTTCTCGAATTTCATGGGCACCATTGACAGCGGCCATCCCTTTGACCATTTCGAGCGTGTTATATAGGAAATGCGGATTGATCTGACTTCGTAAGAACAATAACTCGGATTTCTTCTTCTCCAGCTCCGCTTCATAGAGCATCGCATTCGTCTCCAGGAGCTGCCGCGTTAACGTATCCACCTCATCCAGCATATTGTTAAGCCCGTTCGACATCACCGTTATTTCGGCGTAACCCTGCAGATGAACGCGATTTTTCAATGTATCCAGATCCCCGCGTTTGATGTTATTAATGAAAGCCATGAGCTTCTTGAGTGGGAGCAGAATATTACTGATGATCAACCTGAACAAGATGAACATCATAACGGCACCAATGATACAAATGATCAGTTCTAACTTGCGTACTTTGGAAATATCGTGCAGAAGCTCATCTTCGGGCATAATGCTGATGATTGCGCTGTTGATTTCCGGCAAATCTTCCGTTTGCACGATATATCTGGTCCCGTTCAATGCCACATTCCTCGGTTTCCCAGACGGGGCATCACTCGTAATCATTGCATTAAGTACGCTGCCGACCTCCTCTGGATCATTACTACTTGAGAAGATTTTATTATCTCGATCTACCAAATACGATTGCATCGCATATTGCTTCGAGATCGAACCAGAGGCGACGATTAATGCTTTCGGATCAATCACGAAGAATAGGGTTCCGATCACCGATGTAAATCGATCCCCCGATTGGAAGGACTTGATCTTCATCCCTACGAGCAGGCTGTTCTCCACCTGATAGGCACCTTCAAAATGCTGCAATCCGAAATAATGAATCGAATCCTGCGGAGAAATTTTATCAGTAAAAGGCGCCGTCCATCTTCCCCCTCCGAATAGGTCGTACCAACGCCCATTCTCACCGTGAATCACAATATCCAGAATGCCTTCCTTCAGCGTGGTCGTGTTAATGAGCAGACTATTCATACGCTTGGAATATCCATACACTTGCACGTTATTCTGTTCAATTAGGAAATTCTGCACATCTTGGTTGTACGCAATATTGGTCATGAGACGATCAATGACATCCCTGTTCGCGTGCACCGTCTCCTTGATCTGCGCGCTCATATCTTTCGTGTACTGTTCGTTATAATTGCTGATAATGCTAGACATTTGAACGTACGTCATCATAATAATGAATAACAACACAGCTGTAATCAGTAGTCCGATGAACAGCAGCTGCGAGCGAATCGATAGTTTACGATAAAAAGCCACTGCTTGTCCCCCCCCAAGCGTTACACGAATGCGAATGGCAGCATCAATTATGGATATCTTATCATAAATATTGCCATTTGCTCATCGAAACTCTTTACTCTAGCAAACTTTTCCATTACTATTTTTTAAATAGAATGTATGCAGGGAGTGATGGAATGGTCCGTATCAAAGCTTACGTCATATTACTATTCACAACCCTATTCATCATGATAGCCGCCGGATGCGAGAAGACAGACGTCGACGAGGCGGCATCGCCAGAACCAACGTCTGATATCGGCAACCACCTCACCATTTCTATCTCCTTCTGGGACATTAGCAGAGACTTCGAGAAGAAGGATGCCGTGCTGCAGAAGCTCGAACATGACTTCAATATTACCTTTAAACCCATTCAAGTGAGCCAGACAGACTATGAGGAGAAATTCAAGATATGGGCCGCTTCAGGTCATTTCCCCGACTTATTCGCCCATTCCCTCGTTATCAATTCACCTGGCATTTACGCAGACTGGATCAAACAAAAGCTTATTCGACCGCTGCCGAGTGACTTATCCAAATACCCAAACGTCTATAAAGTTGCACAAATCCCCGATACGCTCGCACTCCGTCGAGAGAAGAAATTGTATATGCTGCCGCGCATTGCTTATCCGACCAACGATCTATGGATGATGGAACGTGTCGTATTTGTCCGTAAAGACTGGATGGATCAATTGCATCGCATCGACCCACGAAATTTCGAAGAGTTCTCCACTCTACTCGAATCGTTCACCAAAGATGATCCTGATGGCAATGGTCTGCAAGATACCGTCGGTCTAACAGCAGCAAGTATTAACTATCTCTCCTGGGTGTTCAGTCCGACATTCCCGCAATTTGCAGCCAATCAGTGGGTGCAGGAAGACAGCCAATGGATCCCTTATTATGCCTCGCAGAAAATGGAGCAGGTTGCATCGCAGTTCCGTCAATTGTACGAGAGCGGCGGGCTTGATCCGAACTTCTTCCTCATGAAGGAAGATGACGCGATTGCCAAGTTCACGCAAGGAAAAGCGGGAGCACTCGCCTATAAGGGGACGCCGGAGAGCATGAGCAAGGTGGTTGCGCTGTGGAACAAATATCATCCGAACCAAGATTTCTATGATGCGGTGAAAATCTTGCATTTGTGGCCCGCGGAGGACGGAAATCGATATTTCTATGTCGCACCAACCTACTGGACTGAAAGTTACTTCAGCGCAAAAATGAGTGATGAGAAGATGGATCGCATCTTGCAGCTCTATGACTACCTCCTCTCACCCGAAGGAAAAAAATTAATGCAGTATGGCATTGAGGGCAAAGATTACGTGGAAAGCAGCGATCAGATCGTCATTACACGCCCTCGCGAAGCATCAGGACAACCAGTCAGCATTCAGAAGCTGTATCCATCAACGAACACCCTGCATTCCCTCGCTTCCTGGGGATTGGAACGAACCTACCGTCTCGACGAAATGAACAAAATCAATTATGGGGAACGCAATATTCTCGCTTGTCTGGAGGAAATGCGATGGCTGCTCAACAATGCACGGGCAACCCCTTTCAAATATCCAATTATCTCGCTCTCCACGCCTCACAAGGACATCATCAGTGCTGCGATCAATCCGCTGGAGGATTTGACGGAAGTCGTGCTTAGTAAGGACGATCCGATCAAGCTGTGGCGAGAGAACGTCAAAACATACAATCAAATGGGCTTACAGCAAGCGATCAAGGAAGTGAATGATAAGCTGCTCCACCCTGATTCTTGATACAAAAAAACCACCCTGCAAATCTCTCATCGGAGAGATCCGGGGTGGTTGTCATGATCCGAGTTGAACCGGAGTAGCAACATCTGATTATAAAAAAGTTATTCTGTAGCTTTTAGCGTAGTTAATCGTAAGGTTCAGCTTTCAAATACCACTTGAAGATGAAGCATGCCCTTTCCTTCAAGGGTTATCATCAAAGTATGATTTTGAATGCCGGTTATCTCCGATTGAACTTCTTCCAAAGCATTCGTCCTATACGCAGTTTTTATCTTTCTATTCGGAAAATGGAGCTGAACGCTAGCCTGCTTGGTCGTGCAATTGCTTAAACGCACAACAATACCTGATCCATCTCCAGATGGCATAACATCAAACGCCTGAATCCCACTGCCTATGATCTGAATAAATTGTCCAGCCTCCTCTTCCTTACACGTAACGACCGGGACTGTGATTACTGGCGATACAGCCTGAACAGCCGTTGGCATCACTACTGCGGGATCAAAGGATTGAATGCTGGACAGTATATAGGTAAACGAAGCATAACCCGGTTGACGAGCCCGAAAATTAGTGTCCCAGTAATTATTCATCGGCCATGCCAAAAGAAGAGGATTTGGACTTCTAGCGATGCTTTTTTGCTCTTTTCCGAAATTAAAGCCTCCTACCTGCACTAGGGGTGCATCGGGACAAACCAGGGTGATTCCATGCAAATCATCGTAGACCGAAACACTTTTATCTACTGTAATATAGTCTCTGCAAACACCCGGCAACTGCTGTGAATCAAGTTCAACGAATTGTCCGGCCGTATCGTAATGACAGCGCCATTCCTTCACATTCAGAGGAATTGCGAAATATATTGCCTCCGGTGTAGTAATGTCCTGCTTATGATAAGAGACCTTCATTTCAATATCTTTGCGGAATCTAAAAAAGGTAAACTTCTGTTCCAGATCGTCCACACCGGGCGCATCCCAACATACGAATAATGAAGCTGAATGTGCGTTACGCTCCACACGACATGATTTCATTCGTGAATAAGACTGCCTTCTGGCCTGCCAATCGTGATTCCAAACACTAATGCTATTATTCCCTTTCTCTACATCTCTTGGAAAAATAGCACTGCGATGATTCGGTTGAACGGCGGGATCGATCGTTTCTTGCACATATTGAAACAAACTCCAAGGACTTGATTGATCAAGTACTTCCCAATTCGTTATTTTGTCGAACAAGCTTGCGATGCGGCCCGTCGATGGATCGAACGAACATTTGTGGAAAGGCGTTTCTATACTTCCTTCAGTAATTTCAATATCTTTGGACCACTCCGCTTCCTGCAGCGTGTGCAGCGGAATCTTCCGCCAACTGAAAGGGGGGAGTTCAATGACCCCATAACTCGTCGCTTCATGCTTCAATTCAATATTCGTAAGTGCTTGACGCATACGATCTGCGCTGAGATGTCTACCTTGCGTAGTGAAGCTTGCAGGAATATGAATGTCATGCATTACTGTTGCGGATGATGAATTCAGTATCATTATCCCTTCGGGTTCTTCCGATTGCAGCGGGTTATTCGCCAACTTCTCCATTTGAACTCCTAACAAATAACTCGTCAAGCTGTTGGCCAAATATGCATAATGCGCTTTATGCATCCACTGGATACGCACATCCAAATGGTCAGGCTCAGTGACAGAATTGAAAGCCCCCCATGTATGCTCATCGTATAAGTGAATTTGTTCCCAAGCTTGCTTCTCGACTTGAATATAGGACGGATCATTCTCCTTTTGAAAAGCGTTTAACAAGTCTACAGCTTTCATTCCCTGCTTGGTGTGGCGATTCAACTTGGTTTCTTTTGCCGAGCTGCCTGAACCGAAGTTCCAATAATCCGTCCAATCACCTGAGTGAACACTTAACTGAGCCTCATGCTTTTTGACTCTTGTATATAATTGCTCTGGTGTTACGAACGAAATTGTCTGTTCCCGGTTCTCCTCATTCCAACGCTTGATTAATCCGGCAAGCTCTTGGTCGGGAGGATTGTTATCATAAAGCGGTAGATTTGTCGCCGTCAAATAGACAAAATCAAACGGATAATCTGGATTTGAATCGATTTTCTCAAGATACTTAGCGAGACCCTCGGCCATCATGTTCGTATCCTTAGCATTTACATTACAGATTTGGCTAAACAGTGAATAATGCTCGCCATTAAACGTAAGCAGCTTTCTGACATCCGGTGTTTGCCAATGAAATGCGCTTGGCCGAGTCAGAGGAATTCCCCCGAAGTGAATATTGATACCCATAATAAAAAATTCTACACCGGCATCCAACAACAGTTGGCTATAAGGCCAAGGTTGGCCATTTACGTCATGATGTATTGCTGTTTTGATGTCAATACCGAACTGGTTACGTAAAGTTTTAATAGGATACAGCATCTTGGCGAGCTGCTCAGCTGTTACAAGAGGTGTAGTATGCATGAACGAAGCTGAGATGCTCATTTGACCGCCCCGCAAGTAACGGCCAAATTTTTCAATCTGCTTCTCATTCGCAGTTTCTAACCAGCGTATAACAGGATAACTAGATTCGCAGGTCCATCGGAATTTATTTTCCTCCGCCCAATCCTCGGTTAATTCGCACATATGTATCGCTTGATCGATATATTTCTTTTGCATTTCTAGTAAGACAGGCTGAGGATGTGTGTAACCGACATCCAAGTGACTATGATGGAGCACAAGCACTTCTTTAATTCGAGACATCAACCTTCACCTGATTGCCGCTTAAGATATAACATTTATCTGCTTCCGTTGAAAAAGTGATCACGTTGTCACGTAACTCCCAATTGATTTCCATTTGCTGCTCCCCATCGATTTCCATAATCGTGATGCTTCCGTTGACCCATGGATTTATAATGCGGCACGTCCTGCCTTTTTCACTTCGAATTGTAATGGAATTAATATTTCCGTCCATAAGTTCACTAGATACAAGAAAGGCTCCTACGGCTCTTAAATTCGTAAAACGAGCATTCGTCGTGCGAGGCCATACAGGGAACAATCGAATAACATCCTCATGGCTTTGCAACAGCATCTCATTGATCGCCGAAGGTACGCCGCTGCAGCATTCAATGCCACCGCCTCCGAAGAAGATGAATAAATTAGGATAGCTGTGTTCAAGACATTGACGACGCAGCTCGCGCAAGATGATTTCAGGATCATATCCGACTCGCGCCGCAGCAGTAAATATCGTCGGAAACCCATTGTAATCCGTCCAACGGTTTAGAACGGTAATTGTATTTTGGGCAATCTCAAGAAGCTTGGGATCAGAATCAAGTCCGATCGCTCCCGCAGGCCAAATATGCTGAATGGCTAGAGTATTATCCGGCCACCAATCTCGACCTTGCTCCGTTAATCGGAATATCGTCTTCCCGTCTCGCTCATACGTCGGAAAATCGCTTATATGCTCCAGAATATGTAACCACTTTTCACGTCGCTCGGAATCGAGACCCAATGCTTCTGACATATCTAGCAAGCCTTTGAACACCGTCCGGATCAGACCTAATGAAAGGATGGGGTTCATATCTTCGAAATCCTGCAGCCAATCATCATTAGCATGCGAATCTTCACACGTTGGGACTTCATGTATCGCATCCCGATAAATAAAGTAACGATTGCCCTCGAATTTCAAATAATCCTCCCAAAAATTAACCACTTCAATGAGAAACGGATACGCGACCTGGCGAGCATATTGCAAATCATAGGTGTAATTATATCGCATGATCATATTTACTGTGCTTAGGGCTGTATTGCTCTTCTGCCCTAAAAACAGATGACCGTGTTCATAGGTATGACTTGCTTTTTTCGTAGATAGGGCCGTTGGAAGTCCTTTCGGACCGATCCCAACATCGTAGTAGATCCCTCTACATCCTAAGTAATTATCGGAATAGTTGCGCCCATTCGACATATATTCCAGGAGCGGCATGTCATACGGCTCACTCAATTCGATATGATTGGACGAATAAACTCCCCACCATGGAGCTTGATAATTGTAATTCAAGTGATAATCTCCGGCCCATGCGGGGGTATCTGTCGTTATCCAGTTGCCAAATAAGCCGGGAGCAAACGCTTTGTTACGACTGCAGCAAGCCATGATGTAATGGGAGCCATACCAAAATTTCTCAAGCAAATCATCACCGATCTCAACCGAAGACTTCGCCCAAAATTGATTCCACCAGCTCTCATGCTCTGAATGAAGCGTATCGACACGACTCTCGTCAATAAGCTTTACTCTTCCTCTCGACGCTTGTGCGTAATCTTGGACATCGTGATTCGTGAGCACATAGGCAACGATCGTTGTCTTATCACCCGGCTTCAATTCGAATGAATTATTGATTTGACCTAAGCATCTCATGGCTACGATTCCCTCTGTTGACCAATCCAGATCATCGCCGGTAAATTTCCTCGTAACCCAAATTACATCGCCGTCTTGCCCATTTTCCGTTTCCGATTCATGTCCCGGTTGCACCCATAACTCCACTTTAACCGAAATGTCTTCCTGGCTTTCGCTAATTAGCTCAACAATGACTGCATTCTCCTCAGCCGCAACCCAAGAGGTCATCGTGACTGCTATGGAATCCCCGCGAAATGTCGATACGACTTTCGCATCATGCAAATGTTGTTCAGTATGGTAAGCAGTATCCTTCAAAGCTGGAATTTGAATATCCATTCCCCCGAGTAAACACGGGCTACCATTGGGGTAGATACGCTTCGCTTTCCAGAAATCAACCTTCGAGATCCATAGACGCTGCCGTTCAGGTAATCCGCTAATCACCACACCGACATCACCGTTCCCAATAATGGGTCCATCCACTACTTTATCCGAAGGCACATTTCTAGGCGGCTCGTTGAATATCCCGTTATACTTCGCCATCTTCTCTTTCCTGTCTAGCGATTTCATTCTATCTTCCTCCTGGCTTACTTCCCGATTCTTTCTTGATATCTCTTCAGTGCGTCATTATAGATTTGAAGTACTTTATCTAGATCGCCTGTCTTCTTAATCTTATCTTGGAAGGCCGACCAATTGTCGAAGCTTTCTTTGCCATTAATGAATTTATTTTGCATTTCAGCGACGTAAGTTTTAATAGGTGACATATCCGAAGTAATCTGTTCTTTTTCATCATCTGTAAAATCAAGAAATGGTTCCTTGATCCAAGGCGGTGTGTAATCATTCGGATAGGGCATGTCAGCAAAAGCGGTTTCCCACGGTTTTTCATTGAGCTTCCCATCCACGAAGCCCGGATCATTTGGCGCGAAATCAACGAAAGCCCAGGTGTCGATTGCCATTTGTAGTCCAGGACGATAGGAGCTACTCGACCTCATGCCATATTTATCGCCTTCTGTCCATGGATTCGAAGCTTTCTTAATTGAATCGATAAAGGTCGGTTTACCATTGGAATCTCGAGTAAATGTCGTGCCTTCTATCCCCCAAGTAACCAATTCGATGATCTCCGGCTTGTACTGCAAATCTAATAACTTCACCAAGGCTTTCACATTTTTCGCCTTCGGATTCACGACCATCACCGCATCTTGGCTAACACCTACAGAGTTGAAATCAACTATACTTTGCCATGCCGTCCCGTATTTCGGGTTATCAGGGAAGAGAGAGATCGCAAACTTTTCTCCGCCTGTTGCCGTGCGGTTCCAATCCCCGGCAAAGTTGAACCAGTTTTGCAATAAAATCATATTGGTTCCGCTCATGGCCTTTTTCTTAATCGCATCTCCGTTATCCGAGAAAACTTCAGGATCCAGCAGTTTCTCAGCGAATAACTTATTTGCAAATTGCAACGCTTCCTTATAGGACTCTTCTGTTGGGCCATATACATATTTTTGACCATTCCAATAGATATTGGGTCCATTGGTGTGGTTAGCTAAGAAGAGCGGATCGAAAGAATTCCCCGACGTATTAATAGGGTAGGATTGAGGATAAAGTTCCTTTAACTTTTTTGCGGCGCTATATAGCTCGTCCAATGTTTTCGGAATCGCAATACCGTTCTTCTCCAAAATATCATAGCGATAAGTTGCCGGGGTATAGACGCCCATTCCTTTATCTTTCACCTGTCTTGGGAGATCGATATTCCATAATCCGTAGAACTTTCCATCCTCTCGAATCGCCTTAATATCACCATTTGGCGCTTGATTAACTAAGTTCATATAATTCGGAAGAGATTCCTTATACTCACTTAAATCAAGAAACGAGTCATCCCCTTCATATTGCCTGTAAATATCTTTACTCATAATCATGAGCAAATCCGTCGTTTCACCACTAGCTAATAATAACTTGCTCTTATCACTATATTCATTGATTGGAATATAATTATATTTGATGTCAAGCTTCATGCCCATCAAGGACTCCATTTGTTTCAGCCATTCCTTATGTACCATGGAGTCTTCAATTTTGGCGCCAAATGAAGGCAATGTAACAGAGAAACTGAGTGTACCGCCTGTTTGGGTCGAGTCTTCGGCCTCCGTATTTTTTTCTGTCTTGGAGTCTGAATTACATGCCGTAAGCATAACGCCTATCAATAACGTAACCGCGAGTAATAGGGATGTAAATTTGAGGCGATGTTTCATTTTTTCCCCTCCATAAATTGTAATGAACTGCTTTTGACCACCACAAAGCATCTTTCTTATCTATAACGCTCTACATGTAGGGCCTCACCCCCTCTCACACTCTTGGGTTTACATGCTTCGGGGACTAGCCTTTAATCGCTCCGATCATTACGCCTTTGACAAAATACTTCTGGAGAAATGGGTATATGATCATGATTGGAAACATCGCAATAACAACAATCGCCATTTGGATATTTCTTGGATCTATTTTCATCTGCATGAGCATCGCCTGCATGGCGGCCGTTCCGGTACCAGAGTCAAAGGACATGGTGAACAAATATTTTCTGAGGATTAACTGTAACGGATATTTGTTCTCGTCACTCAAGTAGATCAGCGCTTCAAACCAACTGTTCCAGCTCCCAACGATCCCGAAGAGAGCAAATGTTGCGAGAAGAGGTTTTGACAGCGGCAAATAGATCTTGAACAAAATTTGAATATCATTCGCGCCATCGATAACTGCGGATTCACGTAAATCGGATGGAATCGACTGGTAAAAGGATCGAAACATGAAAACGTTAAAAGCAGATACACATCCAGGAATAACCATGACCCAGTAAGTATCAAGCAAATGTAGGTTTCGCATCAATAAATAAGTAGGAATTAATCCGCCGCCGAAAAACATCGTAATGACTAAGAAAACGGAAAGAAATTTTTTGCCCATGAAACCCGGAATTATAAGTGGATACGCCATGAGCGATGTAAATGTGAGCATAAAAGCGGTGGATCCAACCGCATAAATGATGGAATGTAAGTATCCCGAATATAAAAATGAATCTTTTAACACATAACTATAAGCGCTTAAGTTAAATCCTTTTGGAAAAATCGTAATATCGCCTTTAAGAATATGTTCTGTATTACTTAAAGAAACCGCAATAACATTTAAAAATGGGTATAACATAATCACGCATAGCAGCAACATGATGAAAATATTTACGAGATCAAATAATCTTGAGCCAAGACTCTCTCTACCTACCATATTCGGCACCCCCTACCAGATACTCGTTTCAGACACTTTACGACTAATCATGTTGGCACTGACAAGGAGAATAAAAGCAACAATTGACATAAAGAGACCAATCGCCGTCGTATATTCAAACCTTGCTCCCATAATGCCTTCACGGTATAGATATGTACCAATCACATCAGCAACCGCATAAGTATCCGGATTGTATAGTAATAGAACTTTTTGAAAATCTGTACCCAATATGCCGCTAATCGAAAAAATTAGTAAAATAATCGTCGTCGGCTTGATATGAGGCCAATTGATATGCAGTACTTTCTTCCAACGACTTGCTCCATCGATGCTCGCAACATCATGTAAGGTGGGATCCACACCGCTCAATGCCGCCAAATATAATATGGTTCCGAATCCGATCCCTTGCCATATCCCCGTACCAATGAATATTGTCCTGAACCAGCCTGGTTCCGAGAGGAACACGATGGGATCGGCGCCAAACCAGGAAGCAATTTTATTGAATACACCCTCTCGCTCTGCAAAGGTTCGAATCATGCCCACAATGATGACGGTTGATATAAAATGCGGTAAATAAGAAATCGTCTGAACCACTTTTTTGAAGATGGAATTTTTAAGTTCATTGAATAGCAATGCAAGAATGATCGGAGTCGGGAAACTCCAGAGCAAAGAATAAAGGCCCAGCAGCAAGGTATTCTTGAGAACTCTCAATGCTGTAGGATCTTTAAAAAATTGAACAAAGTACTTAAACCCTACCCAGTGGCTATCCCAAATCCCTCGTGCCGCACTATACTTTTTGAACGCAATCTGGATGCCGTACATTGGAAAATAATTGAATACCAACACAATTAAAAAACCAGGCAATACCATGAGAAATAAAAAACGTTGATTCCAAAATTTCGCTGAAAACCGGCGTAAACTTAACACGTTGCACACTTCCCCTCCGAATCTTAAAAATAGTAGCTGATAGACCTCCCCAAAAAGATAACGGTTACATTCTATCGTTTCAGGTACATGTAATTTATAACAAAACAATACAACAAACGAATTTATTGTGTCAATATTTTTTCGTTAAATTTCATAATTTTTGATACAAAAAATAATACAAAATATTTTTTAGATCACAAAAAAACTCGTGTCTACGTACCGAAAGTGTTCATTCACACCGCGAATGGACAGCTTTCTAGTTGACACGAGCTATTATTATGATTAATAAAACTTAGTTTGAAACAGGGATAACGGACTCTCCTAAATAAATGGTAGATTTGCATACTTGCCCGAAATGATGATGATCATCATCACCCTCCATCATGCTGAGCAATTTTTTCGCGGCACAATGTCCCATTTCATAAAAGGGTTGAGATACTCCCGTTATATTCCGATATACTTTACGATTTAAATTTTCTGCATCGTAGGTGACAAGCGATACATCTTCAGGAATTCTATAATTCAACTTTTCGAATGAACGGATGGCCGCTTCTGCGATCAGATCGTTTGCCGTAAATATAGCCGTAAAGCTTTTTTGTCTCATTTTCTGCTCAAAAAGATTGCAATACGCTTCGAAGTCATTCGAGAAATCTTCCGATTCGGTTGAGATGAGAACATCGAACTCATCTGAATATTCTATACCGTAATCCATAATCGCTTGTTTAAATCCAAAAAGACGCTCATTCATCGTACTCACATTCGTATTTCTGATAAATAATATACGCCGATGTCCCTGATCAAGCAGCAACTTCGTCAGATTATAGGCTCCCTCCATATTATCGCTGGTAACGTACGGAATCTCGGTATTTGAGACAATCCGATCCAAAAACACGATTTTAATGCCGTTATCCTGAAGCAAGGAAATAAGTCTATTATTTATTTCTTCATACCCTGGGCTCATAATCGGACTTAAAATGACCCCTTCTACTTTTCTATCGACGGCCCCTCTAACCAGGATTTCTAACTTCTCGTAATTTCGATCATCACTTGAGATTAATAAGTGATAACCCTGTTTATACAAGGCATCTTCAGCCCCTCTTAATGCGGCAGACCATAAAGGATTTTCAATCCCCATGACAAAAGCAGCCACTAGATGCGTTCGACCTGCATGGGTAGCCTTCCTTTTATCCATGAAAGTTCCTCTGCGGCCATCTCGGATTAACCACCCTTCCTGCTCCAATTCTTTAATCGCTTTCTCCACCGTATTTACACTGGAATTATAATATTGCGAAAACTCTCTGCTGGTCGGGAGTCGATGACCTTCGACCCACTCCCCCATTGTTAATCTTCTCTTAATGTCAGTCTTTATTACTGTGTATTTGCTCGCCAATTTGTATACTCCTCAACTCTCTGTAGAGATTATAAATTAACTTTAACTTTATGCATTTTTTGTGTCAACTTTTTTTGATACAAACGGAGTGTTGTGTTAGAAAATTCTATTGAAGGGGTTTGTCCAAAAGAAATAAAAAACCACCCTGCGAACCTCTCTAAGAGAGATTCGGGGTGGTTGTCATGTACGTTAGTTCCTTGCAGCGACGGATACGGAATTCTTCGAGAATCCGTACGTGGCGATCCACGTAATCATCTTGCCTGCGATACTCACAGCCAGAATCGTATACATGGTCTCTGCAATCGGTAAGTATACAAGGGATAATAATAGCACAACAGCATCCAATATAAAGAACATGGTTCCGACCGTAAAACCTGACCATTTACTTAAGAATAACGCGAGAATATCATCCCCGCCTGTTGCTCCGCCGAATCGAATGACGATCCCGGCTCCGAACCCGGTCATAACCCCGGCAAGTACCGCAGCTACGAGCATATACTCCTTCAGGTCAATCACTAACGGTGAAAACTGCTCAAAAATGTCATAAAACACTGAAAGGGAAACTGCCGCAATTACTGTATTCAGTAAGAACTTGCGCCCTTTCACGAACATGGCGACGATGAGTATCGGAATATCGAGCACAATCATCGTAACCGCAGGTGACCAGTCAAATGCATACTTCCCGAGCAGCGCTAGACCTACAAATCCACCTTCCGCCAAATTGTTCTGAAAATTAATGTGATAATAACAAAATGCCATTAAAAACGTACCGACTAACATCATAGCGACTTGTTGCAACTGTTGAATCCGTTCTTCTTTTCTCCTCATTGTCGTTCCCTCTTAACATCATTGGTTTGGGTTTAGCTTTCCAACCAACGATGAGGGAGCTCGCCTGAGGCTTCGTCCTTCGCACCATCATACGTTACACGCTTCTTTCATAGTTGGTTGGTCATTCGAACTTGTCGACTTGTAAACTTCCAACTATGACGCTAAGTGTAGGAGAGATCATAACGTTTCCAGACTGTCCTTTGGGAATTCGTCCTTCGGGGACACATGGTATCCTGATCCTTTCTTATTTAGATTTTAAAGCTCATCTGTCATCATTATAACACAGATCCCTTCATCCAGGAAAGTCGGAATTGTCAGATAATTCTGAATTATAGTTGTTCACAATACGTTCTATTTTGGTGTGCGCCAAATCACATTTTCCGGTATAGTTGCGACCTATACTTAGAATAATTAATGTGACATATATCACGAAAAGAGGTTATCACCATGTTAAATCCATCTACGATTGCCATTATTAAATCGACCGTTCCTGTCCTCGAAGTCCATGGGACAGCGATTACCGCGCGTTTCTATGAACTGCTATTTACCAATCATCCTGAGCTGCTAAATATTTTCAATCATGCGAATCAACGTCAAGGAAAACAATCTGGTGCGCTCGCCAACGCGGTCTATGCGGCTGCAGCCAACATTGATCGGCTTGAGCAGATCATTCCCGTCGTCAAGCAAATTGGGCATAAGCACCGTGCACTCGGCATCAAGCCTGAACACTACCCGATCGTAGGCGAACATCTCTTGATCGCCATCAAAGACGTGCTCGGCGATGCGGCAACGGATGAGATTATCGGTGCTTGGGCGGAAGCTTATGGCGTGATCGCCGATGCCTTCATTGGTGTCGAGGCCGAGATGTATGCACAGGCAGAGGGACAGCCCGGCGGCTGGGAAGGATTCCGCAAGTTCATCGTTACACGCAAAGAACAAGAGAGCAGCGTCATTTCGTCGTTCTACTTGAGACCTGCGGATGGTCAGGCCATCGCTTCCTTCTTACCGGGACAATACATTACTGTTCGTACGAATGTACCGGGGAGTGCGAACACGCATCTGCGCCATTATAGCCTATCGGATGCGCCGGGACAGGATTACTATCGAATTACGGTTAAACGAGAAGCTGACAGCGATTCACAGCCTGCTGGCATTGTCTCGAGCTACCTGCATAACCATGTTCACGTTGGGGATGCACTTGAAATCAGTGCCCCAGCCGGCGATTTCACACTCGATCCGACTGCGGGCAGCGAAGCACCTGTCGTACTCATCAGTGGCGGTGTTGGATTAACACCGATGGTAAGTATGTTGAATACCATCGTCGCGCAGCAGCCTGAGCGCCCTGTGACATACATCCATGCCGCGTTGAATAGCGAATTGCATGCGATGGAGGGCCATGTCGCAGAACTAACGGAGCAGCATGCGCCACTGACGTCTTATGTCATCTATGAATCACCGAGCACTGGCGATCACTACGACCATCAAGGCTTCATTGATCTCGAGTGGCTGAAGTCGGTACTCCCTGCAGCGACAGTGAACACCGGTGAATTCTACTTCTGCGGTCCAACACCATTCATGAAAGCCATCAATCTTGCATTGAAGCAGCTAGGTGTGAGCACGGATCGTATTCACTACGAGTTCTTCGGGCCAGCTGGCAGCTTAGAAGCATAGTATTCATTGAATGCAAAAGGAGGCCACTTGTCTATTCGGACAATGAGGCCTCCTTTTTTGCGTTGTATGTGTCAGTGTTCAACCCTGACTGCGAAGCAAGCGATTGATCGTCTCTCGGCGAACGCCAATGAGCTGTCCGATCTCCTCCTGCGTCAACAAGTCCGTCAACGTCTCGTTCTGTGCATAGCTGGACATCCATTCTTCCAACAGCTTCAATCGTTCTCCTGGCGAACCAATCGTCAGATGATCAATACGCTGCTGCATGAATCGCAATTTCTCCTGCAGCATTTTGGCGATGGATAAGGCTTTATCTGGGTTCTCTTCTAGCTCCTTATACCACGCCTCTGCCGGAATCAGCTCCACCTCACTAGTCGTAATTGCCGTTGCCGTACCATGGAAATCCTTCGGCGTAATTAACGAATGGTGCGGAACAATTTCTCCCGGATACAAGATGTTAAATAACACCAGATTCCCATTCGGATGAACCCTTGTTACTTTGAATATGCCACGCTTAATATGATACAAATATTCCCCTGAGTCACCTTGCCGGAACAAGATATCTCCTTTATGTACGATCATGCAGCTCTCTCCCGCCTTCATTATCATTCTCCCTATGATAACCAATGACAAGCCAACCAGCAAACAACTTCAACGCAGCTACCAAAAATTGTTGTTGTCATACGAATATTTGTTCGCTATTATGAATATAATAAGAACAGGTGTTCGAAACAAGAATTAAACATTCTAAGCATAGGAAGTGTTCGCGATGAAATCTGTCCCCCTCCAGACCGAGGTTGATTTCACACTCGTTAAGCAGTATATTCTCCTCCCGATCGTACTGGATGTATTGGAACGAGATATGCAGACCCTGGGAATGGCGCCGCTCAAGATGCCGACCATCTATGTTCGCAATTTGCAGCAAGTACAGCGCCAAGTGCATGATGATCTGGTCCGTATACGGAAGCAGCTCCGTGCCCACGGATTGAAGGTCTACGAAGAGAAACGCACCAAATCTGGCGTCGAAGTCCTCTATGTATGCCGGGGATACCACCATACGTTCTCCATGTTATGGAGCTTGATTAAAGCGGAGATTGAGCGTTATTTGAGCGAATACATGAATGTGGATTTGGATATGGAGATGTGATGGGGATCTTACAACGCTCAGGATAATTTCATCCTTGCCGGGAAAATATAATCATGATGAACATCACCAAACTAATGCATCGAGGTGTTGACACATGAAGAAATATATTGCCTTAACCGCATTATTGCTGGCGGCAGGATGTACTTCCCCGAACGGAAATATGTCGACTAAGCAAGTAGCACCGGGAACACGTATTGAGACGCATTCCCACACGAAAATCCCGAAGACGCTGAAGACACAAGCTTCATCCACAGCTACTCCTGGCGCTCGGAAACCGGTTAGAATCCAACAAGCACCGGGCGCACCGCTGCAATGGATTGTCGGAGGCCAAGCGCCATCGCAATATCCGGCTCAGCCAAATCCAGTACAGAATCCGACACAGAATCCAGCTCCAAGTCCTGCTCCAAGCCCAGTTCAGAATCCTAGCAAAAGTCCGAATAACCAAACACCATCATCTTCCCAACAGTTTGATCAAGAGATCCTAAACCTTGTGAATCAACAACGCGCCAACGCCGGATTAAATGCCCTAACGATGGATGCGAATTTGTCCAAGATGGCGCTCGTGAAAGCGCAAGACATGATCCAGAACAATTATTTCGATCACAATTCACCAACGTATGGATCCCCCTTCGATATGATGAAAAAGTTCGGGATCACGTATAATGCTGCTGGCGAAAATATTGCCAAAGGCCAGACGACACCAGATCAAGTTATGAACGACTGGATGAATAGCGAAGGCCATAGAGCGAATATTTTAAGCAGCAACTTCACCAAACTCGGGGTCGGATTTTACAACAATGCATGGGTCCAAGAATTTACCGGATGACAGAACATGCTGCCTGAGTAGGCAGCATGTTTTTTTATTTATTCAGTTTACCATCTTGCGTAAAGACAAGGACATGTTCTGAATGATTGGACTGCGCATCATCAAATAGAGTCACGTGCCACAACTTCTCATTGGAGAGATATTCAACTGCTTTTACGATAGGAATAGAACTGTTAAAGTGATTCAATGCTCTTGCAACGATATCTTCTGCCGTGATATCAGCGCCTTGCGGTGAATCTGCCTTTATCATTTCAATGCTCTTCACAGCAGCTTGACCTGGATATGAAGTTTCAATTTCGCCGTTAAATTCAACTGCAACTTTCGTTCCCAGTCCGTATTGTTTTTTCGTTCGCACCCAAATCGCTTCGCTCTGTGATGTATTGGCCGAGAAGGCTGTGACAAGCAGCTGATCTGGCTTATGTTTGACGACATATCCTATATATTGATGCACAACATCTGGGGATTCCTTGTCACTGCTCTTGCCTGGATGGACGCAACCCGATAAAAGAAGAAATAGCACGAACAATAATGCCGTAGACTTTCGTTTCATATCGTTCTCCCTGCCATCATCCAATCAACTGCACAACCTAGATCTGGTAGTTATACTTTACTAAATAATTTGCAATGACTTGTTTGTCTTCATGCCACCATAAAATTGGTACTTCTCCAACTTTATTAAATCCTAATTTATTAGCTAATTGATTAGATGCATCATTGCCAGAATCACAATCCCAATAAGGAATTAACTTACGTTGCCTACTTTTTATAATAAATTCCTGACACAGTGTAAAAGCTAGACCTTGATTCCTATAATCTGAAAGTGTAATGATGTCTGGTTCAATATATCCTCCACCCAAATAAAAGGTGTTACATGCACTTACAAAACCTGATTCATTCAGAAAACAGTAGCCAATTGCTCTTTCAAGATACATCTCCGCAGAATCCCAAAGCAAAGAATACGAATGATCCATTTCCTGTACATATTTATCATATAACTGTGTATTCATTCTTGTTAATTGAGACGCTCCAGACTGGACATGATGTTTATCAGGAACGATTGCCGTGTCACTTAAAATATAATGAGATCTTTTTAACTCAACCACATTATCATGTAATGGGGCTTTAATCGTCGAGATCCAAGAATCTGAAGAGAAATATAAATCATAAAAATGAGCGTGAGTATCGGGATTAGCTAAGAAATCAAGCAAGGATCGATTGAACGATAGATCTTGTTCGTCTCCAAATAGATAATACTTCCCGCCACGGCTAGCCACCAACCCAGCAGTTGGATGGTCCATATTATTAACAAAAATCCTTCCTAGTTGATTACGATCAATAACAGATTGAACAAATACAAAAATGAACTCATGTTCTTTATGAGCTATAAGAGGAGTTATCTTATCGTACTCATTCGTTTTTAGTTCTATCATTTTTATTATTCTTCTCCTCCAGCTATTTCGCCACTCAACACCTGTAATTCTAGGTTTAGGTTATTCAATTAATTCAATTTCAAAAAAATTTATAATTATCGAATAGATAATATATCCAAAAAATGTTGAAACATATAATATTATCGCCCATCGAATTATTTGTCTTATAGACCTTGGAAACTGATTGAGTTGTTTTGGGTTTTGGAATCCATTAACTGCATCATAATGCTTTATCACATCATTAAATCCTTGTCGATCGGAATCATCAGAAATATTACCAGGCTGAGTTGTATGAATGGTTTTATCTTCAAATGGGTTATATTTATATTCCATGTCATACCTCCAGAAAAATATTTGTTTTACGGTCTAGTCTGCCTGATTCTACTTCTCCGAAATTCCCTCTTGGCGACC
Source organism: Paenibacillus terrigena DSM 21567 (assembly GCF_000374845.1). Classification (GTDB taxonomy): domain Bacteria; phylum Bacillota; class Bacilli; order Paenibacillales; family Paenibacillaceae; genus Paenibacillus_K; species Paenibacillus_K terrigena. The sequence goes on from NZ_KB895415.1 coordinate 66,112, forward strand.
GAGGGTCTCGTTAGAGACCCGATGCTTGAATGCAGTGTTTATCGGATGGGCACGCCTTCTTTGAAAAACTGATCTATCCCTTATTTATTTAAAATATAGTTCTCGAAATATTGTATTGGACCTGAGGTATTATCGGATAAGATACTTGTAAATACGGTAACTAATCGTCTTTCTTGATTAACAAATATATATTGCCCTCTCATGCCTCCCATACCCATAGCATAGTATGTCTTATCTTCTTCACAGTCTACATTCTTACTATTCATTATCCACCAATGATATCCATACAAGGATTCTGCAACAGAATTATTATTTGTTGATTTTTCAATCCATCCAGCAGGAATCAGTTGTTTCGAATTCCATTCTCCATTTTGTGAATACAACACCCCAAATTTCAACATATCTTCTATCTTCATTCTCAAACCAAATCCACCTATTGCAATCCCTTGAGCATCCTGAAACCAATTGAAATCGTGAATACCTAAAGGTAAAAATAAGTTCTTTTTTGCAAAATCCACTGTGTTCATTTTGGTTGCCTTCTGCAATATAGCGCTAAGTAAATGTGAATTACCACAACTATAATTCATTTGCTTTCCTGGTTCTGATTCAACAGGTTGTTCTAGAATGAATTTCACCCAATCCTTTGTTGGAATCATAGCTTCATTTCCAGACCATTTCAAACCCGAGGACATCGTTAATAGATGTCTAATTGTAATTCCGTTTTTTGTATCATCGATTTCGCTGAAATAATTTGAAATTGGAACGTCCTCATTCTCAATATACCCCTGTTGAATTGCAATTCCATACAATGCAGATAGAACACTCTTTGTAATTGAATTTACTTTGTGTTGTTTATCTTTCGTTTTTCGATTTCTAAAATATTCAAATAAAGTTGAGTTCTCTTCGTATACAACACAACTCTCAATTTTATCTTTCTTTATCGCTCTTTCGAGTTCATATAAGTTAATAAAGATGATATCCCCCTTTCTGCTTTATTTATTGTGGGCCATTCAGATAACGTTACCGCATTCCCGACGGCCATTCCCCTTAGATAGAGCTCTTATCTAAGAGGAATGGCTGTGTCTACCTGATTCTGCTTCTTGAAATCCATCGGGAAGATCAAGGGGCGTATGCCCCGCAGCAGGAATGTATTGTTATCGGAAGTACCCTCTTCATCGAAATATCATATCCGTGTCTTTGTTTCTTATTATCAATTCAATGCTTCCCTGAGTAGACCATTCGTCAAAATGTGTATGTCCTTCATCAGTATCACTTAGTTCCTTACAGACCAATTCTGCTAGTCGAAGCCCTAATGAATTTGTACTCATTGAAATCAACTGCCCGCTAGATCGAATTGAATAAATATTTTTAAACTTCCATGCCTCATGCATACGATCATTTTTTCTTTCCTGTGATGTCTTTAAGTCATAATTGCCTACAGTATTTGCTTTATATATTCTTTTTCTAATATCTGCAAAGTCACTAAAACTTAATGGATTGCTTGTACCATGAAAGAAAGCAAAATCAGATCCTTCTTCAGCATTTCTGAAAAGGTAAACGATCAAGCTCTTTTCTCTTTGGACTAAATTAAATAAGCCAGCAAGAGTAATCAAGGACTTACTGTCTCCATAGAGATTCATCTGTGTATCGGGATATATTGAGTTCTCTAATCCGATTTCTTCCTGGGATAGATAGATTATGCTTAGACTTTTTTGATTAATCGTTAGCTTTTTAACGAGGACTTCTATGCGTATCCCTCCATTAAAATGGTATTTAGGGGATTTCTTATTACGTTTCCGTGATCACGACGTCCCACCGACTTAAGAGAACGAACTTGAGTGGCCGCGATGCGGTTAGTCGGTGCAGATGTGTCCCGGATATCACTTCCTCGACTTACCTTCCGGGACCGATGGGGCTTGCCCCCCCCGATGCGTGAACACATTATTATCTGATGCAACATGACATCTTCGAATCAGCTTTCAGAGAGCACTTGGTTAACTATACCCTTAATTTTTTCCGTTACCTCAGAAGGAGAAATTGAACTTGTATTAATTAATGGCATACTAGGATTAAAAGCCGTTGCTGCATTATTCAATATCCAGTCGTTAAATTCTTTATGGTCATTTATGAGCTCGTCAGACCAACCTCTTGCTTGCAACCTTAATTCTCTCGTTCTATCATCACAATATAGACCAATAAAGTAAGGTTTAAAGTAATCTTTCAAGTCCACTTCATCGTACTCTCCAGGCATAAAAGTCCCACATAAAATTGTAGTTCGACCATTCAAGCTTATTTGTTTGGCAAAATGGATCCAAACATTTTTAATTAAAGTCCATTCATTTAATGGGCCATATATTGCGTCCAAATCCAGTGTTATGTATTCAGCACACTGTTTAAGAAGTTCGGGGATAATAGTAGTTTTTCCTGATCCACTTGCACCTGTAATTAAGAATATTGGTTTTCTCTCAGTCATTGATATTAGTCTCCAATCGGAATAATTAATGGTTTTAATAGTGATTCATATTGTTTCAGCTAACGTTTCCGTGTTCACGACGCCTCACCACCTAAAGACCTTTAGGTCCGGTCGCGATGCGATTAGGTGGTGCAGGTGTGTCCCGGCAATCGCTTCTTCATCGTTACTTCCGGGACCGAGGGGGCTTGTCCCTCGATACGTAAACACATTGTTATATGAAGGATCGGCCTTCTTTGGTATACCGACGCTTTCATTTACATCCCTTCTTTTCCTTCCAAGTTCAATACGTGACTTGCTTTTTGTATTCCTTCTGCTCTTGAGAACCCAATATTTCTGTACAACTTATCAGCAATTGGATTCTCAGTATATAAAGTTAATGTCCGAAAATACTTCTTTGCTTCCTCAATGATCATCCCTAAGAGTTTCTTTCCTACGCCACTACTTCTGTGCCTCGGTAAAACATATAAGTGTCTAACTCGACCTACATCAATAAGATCCAGATAAGGATCAATATTCAAACCACCTATCCCAATGACTTCCTCATCAATTATTGCTACAAATAAAGATTCTCCGAATCTATTAAATCTGTTACTTCTCCGTGTATTCATCATGTAATTTCTGAACCATTTTATATCCCTCAGATATGCTATCGTCTAACAACAAATTCAAATTGTACTGTTCGAGATAAGTAACTCTTTCAATAAGCATCGTAGTATTCACCCTCATTTGATACATGGTTTGCCGTTCTTTCATATAACGTTCTTGTGTTCCTGAGCCCGAAAGGCTTAAAGGAGGCAAACAGTGTTATACGACGGAACTTTGAGATACTCTCAAAAACTTACTTTTCTGTATTATCAAATCGAAAAATCAGTTTATGTCCGTCAAAAGTATCTCCATACAATTCAGCATAATTCTTTTTACTATAATTAGAAACGGTCTTCCGCCAAAATCTTTGCCCTATAATGTTTCTTTCAGATGGGTTGGTAAACAATTCCCATCTCCCTTTAAATTGTTCAAACACTTTAATAGCTGCCTGTTCTGCTATACCTTGACCTCTATAAGGGCGGAGTAAAAAGAATTCATTAACAAAATAATCAATTCCCTCTGCACAATGTGGGGGTGTAGCAATGAGAATAAACCCCGCTGGTTTATCTTCTACTAAAATTAAATAGGGGTATAAACAATCTGGTTTTTCCCACCAAATATTCTGAACTTCATATTGATCACTCAATTTTCTAAAGTCATCACTATCTTCGTAAATTCCATGAATATTTGGAAATCTGACATAATGTTCTGATAAATCGTATAAATAGAGAGGGTATAAGTTTTTTATTATATATGCTTCGTTTTTACTGGTTAGTTGCACCTTAATCTTCATAAATTAGCTCCTTTGAAAATAATCACTTCGTTCTGTCGTATAACGTCTTTTTTACGAACTTCGCATTACACACAATCTATGCTATATCAGCGAACCCCCTCCAGCATTACACATTTCACCATCGGTTCTGCTCCTACGCCATACCATCATAATCAACAAGCAGAACTGTTTCCTACCTGAATCTCACCTAACATATACCGAATAAACTCACTCAACTCCGGTAACTCCACTTCACTTCGATCGATTTTCCCGTTATATTCGTCAAGGCATTGCTGAACCAAAGCTTGATAAGGCTGAGGTAGTACTTGTAAGCCCCACGCTCCACCTTCGCGCTTCGATGCGATGATGCCTTCCCGGATAAAATAGAGCACCCTGCACAAATTCAATGTCACGTACATTGGCGTTAGATACGCTGGCGGATTATGGATGATATCTTCCGCTGCCTCTTCGACATCATGCAGGATGGACGCGAGGTATAGCTCCCGATCAATCGGCTCATACAACTCATGTAAAGGAGTACCGTACAATGCAATCCCTCGATGGTAGGCAACCATCAGCTGCGCAGCCATATCGTTATCTTCGTAACCTCCGCACAGATAGTTCTCATCTGTCAGATAGCGCTCCCGGTGGTAATCCGAGTAATGAAATTCGACAGGCGTCGGATAGACGAAGGATTTCAAGTGATCTTCCAATAGGATACTGAACTCGAATCCACGTGCATTCGGCAGCCCATCGTGCACCGATAGCGCCAATTGGGCGATTCGCTTGTTATTTTCCATTGTCAATTTCTCTCTGACTACCACAAGACAATCGACATCGCTTTGAGACGGATTGAAGCAGCCCATCGCCAGTGATCCATGCAAATAAATACCCGCTAGATTATCCTTCAACTCATCCAGAAACAACGCAACGATGTTGTCCAAATAGACTTGCATTTTCAGTTCGTCCAGCGATACACGCATAATCTGGTTATCTCGATATTCGCCATCGAACAATTCATGTGCAGTGAGCACTTTAACCTTTTTGAACCCGCATTTCTCATAGCTTCGAATGGCCCTTGTATTCCATGTCTGAGGATCGATATAAACGTCAGCAGCCCCCTGCTCCGTCAACAAATACCGAACAACCGATTTTAATGCCGTCGTCCCAATCCCCGAATCCCAATAGTCGGTCTCGCCGATGAATAGATCTACGCCGTATTGAGGCTGGTCTGATTTCGCTTCGTATAATTCTATTTCATCCTCTTGTAGCGGATAGAATTGCACATACCCAATCGCTGTATTGTCCCATTCCATGATCCAAGGCGTAACGTCATGCTCACCTCTCGCCCGCGAAGCGTATTTGGCAATAATCTGCTCCATCGTATACCGCTTACTGGGCCCTTCGATATAGTGCAGCAATTTCTCATCATTCAACCATTTGAACATGAACGCATAATCTTCCTCGTGATCCCGCATTCTCCGTATGGAAAGTTGCCCCTCTGCTATAAACATCGATTTCACCTCTTCTCGAAGACATTATTGATCGCCGAATACCCCTAAATCCTTCTTCAAATAATAATGCGTGTGCCTTCCCGCGTTCTCAATCACCCCATAGACTTCAAAGCCCTGCTTCTTGTAAAAGTCCAACGCCTGAAAGCTTAACGTATCCAGCTTCATAAATTCGCACCGTTTCTCTCTCGCCAGCTTCTCAGCCTCCGCGAGTAGCTTCTTCCCATACCCCGCTCCACGACAGGCAGCATCGACAAAAAGGTACTGGATCTCCATCCAGTTCCAGCAAATCTCGCCGATGATCCCGCCATAGATTTGACCTGCTTCATCCTTCAGGAACAGGTTCACCTCTTGGTACCTCCCCTTCAGATCGTCAGGAAAATGCATCATGTTAAATTCGTACATTTTGTCACATACGTATGCTTTATCATCCCTGTTCGACGCATTCGTAATCGTTAATTCCATCCGTCTCTTCCTCTCATGACTCTTCTATTCGCTTAACCCTTCTTCCGGATACATTCGCAGCACGAGATTTCTTGCTGTCAATGAGCTGTCCTCGCCCTCTTTGTTTTTGACTGGCGCGAACTCCTTCTCCCGCTCCACCCGCAGAACCGTCATCGCTTCCGCAAGCGGGAAAAAATCAAATATAAACCGTTCCAGCTTGTAACCATTCGGCGCATCAGGAACGATGATTTCTCTAGCAGCATTCATATGCGGGATTGCCTTGGATGCTACGTGAAATGGGATCTGTGTATCCGCATGCTGCGCGATAAAATCATAACGGAACATATGAATCGAGATATTCGCCAGCGCGTAAGCCAGATCCCCTCGATCATTACGCTCGTTCAATACATGTTCGGGAAATTCCGTATATTCTACAATGGCCGGGCGCTGATTCCACAAACAGACCATTCCGACCTTCTCATCAGGCCGCTCCTTGAATACCACCTTGGATGCAATCGGATGATGCTGGAGGTCCGCCATCCCAATAAATACTGGGTCTGCAACTTGTATAAGCGCATTATCCACGTTGTAATAGAAGAGCCACGTCAATCCTCTCTTCTCCATATCCTCTAGCGCACCAGAACGCTTGAATGAGGCAAAACATTCCCCATTCCCACTCGGGGCAAAATGAAGCTCTGAAGGCGACGCGAGCAACAGCTTGCCCTCATGGTCCATTGCAGGCATCGTATTCTGCTCCAAGAAGAAGCAATCTTCCGCGGGATAGCCGAAAAACTGATGCGATTCAAAGAATTGAACGGTGTCCTCATGATTCTCCGGACTTGTCATCAGGTACCATGGAATAATACGGCCAACCCGCAGCGATAGCTGCAGCAGCCGTTCAGCTTGAAGCTGGAACAATGATTTATGTGACGGCAAGCCGATATCGAACGTTCCTTTGGGTCCTGCATGTCCAAGCCTACTCCCTTGACCCCCCGCTACCACGATAACGCCAATTTTGCCGTCTCGAAGCAATTCTAAGCCGCGCTCCTCATACTGCTCATAAACTTCTTTGGATAACGTATCCACGTCAAAATAAGGGATAGGCGAGATATGCTTTCCCTGCCCCATACTCGACGTTGATCGATTTAGATAGGCTTGCGCAAGCTGATCAAAATCAACACGCAGCACTTGTGCTGCAAGCTTTTGCTTTTCTTCAACAGATAACTCCTTCATACATCGTACAACATGGTCTTGCTGATAGGCATGAAGAAGACTTTCGGCTTGATTCACGAGATTCTCCATCGCTTCACGCTCACTTGTCATTGTTCAAAACCCCCGTCATCCCACACGTGGACATGTAAGTGATTTGCCATTATCCTTCGTCGTAAGTCGCAATATATAGGGAACTGCAGCACGAGACCACGCCTCCGGTGTTGGAGAACCGGACATATATTGCGGCCCGCAAGCCGCTAGCATGGACGTCTGAATACCTCCGCCGGGATCTAAGGCGACAACGCCTATCGATTCAGGCAATTCCAAAGCCATCGACTGCGTCAGCCCTTCAATGGCAAATTTGGATGCACAATACGGCGCAAGCTCGGCTTCGCCTTCTCTCCCCCAGCCGGAGCTCATATTGACGATCATTCCCCGCTGCGCATCAATCATCGCAGGCACGAAGGATCGAATAACATTCACAGTACCGTTCACATTAATACGCATCACATCCGTGAATTCTTCGTCCGAAATCGACCAGATCGGTGCATTCCTGTTCACGATGGACGCATTATTGATCAGCAGATCTGGTGCACCGAACGCATTTAGCACTTGATCCGCCCATCGCGATACCGCTTGCGCATCCCCAACATCAACCGCTTCAAAATCATGATTCGCGAACTCCACTCGAAGTTCCTCTACTTTATTTATCGAACGCCCACAACCATGGACGGTCCACCCCAGCTCATCGAACCGATCGACCATAGCCCGACCTAATCCTTGCGTCACACCCGTAATAACGACTCTTTTGGCCGTATTCATAACTTCATCTCCTATTTCCTATTCCGATAACGGCGGGATCTCCATTTTCTGCACTTCCAGCAGACCTGGCACAAATCCCAGCTTCACATACACCGACTCCGCATCATTTCCCTGCATCACATATAACCGGAGCAGAGGATACGAGCCTTTCAGTTCCGATAGCGCCCGCTGGAGCATCAAGCTAGCAAGCCCGCGTCCCCGATACGCTGGAATGACACCGATCGAATACACAGCGGCATAATCCCCCTGCAACCCGATACGGCAATTCGCAACCAGTTCATTCGTCTGCTTGTCATAGACGAGCGTCGAGGCGTTCATCAACACTTCATTCGTATAATTCGGGTCTACGGACGGCGTATGATCTTCCTTCGCCAGTTGCCCTCTCCGTGTTGCATCAAGACCGTGAGCAAAGCTAGCGTACTCGCACGCAGTAATCTCTTGTTCATTTACATAGCGATAGGATCCATCACTTTTCTCTTCCCGCTGCAGCGTTTCGATCCGAAATTCTTCCCCCCACACCACGTCAAAATGTTCCGTCGGTCGCTGCATCCAGCGGCATCGGAACGCATCCGGCCAGAAGCCCGCGCAGGCGAACAGATCGACTTGATCCGGGAGCACTTCAAAAGCTTTTATCGGTTGACTTCGATCCGACCATGCAAGCAATAATTGCTTAAGCCCTTTCATTACTTGAGGTGCATCATTGAACGGCGGGATGAAGAACAAATAGTAAATCCGATTCGGACCCATTCGTACCCCGCCTACTCTGGCATCCCCTTTACAAATCCAATAGGCAGGGCTTCCCGAGGTAACATACGTCTCCTCTCTAAAAAAGCCATTATACGCCATGTTATAATATACGGAGCAAAAAATCCCCCATTCCTCAGGGTCCGCACTCTGAATGGAATAATCGCATGATAATGTATATATTTTGATATTTTCAGACACCATGGTATGTATTCCTCCCTCAATATCTCACCGTTCGAGCCATTCGAATGATGAAATTCTATGAAATCATGGTAAAATAGAACCGTTAGAACCAGAAAGGCGGAGAAAACGAATGGAAATGACATTTATTATCAAGCCCACTACATATACAGCCTTCGAGAACGAAATCGAACACATGGACAAATGCAAAGAATGGGGCCTTTTATCCGACAAAGCCGTGAAAACCAAGACCTTCTACTACAAAGGAAGCGGCATGAATCACCCTTGTGACATTATCGGTTACGTCGATGACTTGACTGCCGTCATTCAACTAGGCCCAGAGCAGCTGCACTGCATTCACCCCTCCTATCTAAAAGAGATGCAGGCTTCCACCTTCGGATCGAGAGTCACAGCAGCGACGGATAAATCCAATGAACCCGAACAAGAGACTGTCACCGATCAAGTTGAACCAGAACAGCAGTCGCAAGAACCGGTTGCACAGGTAGAGCCCGAAGCAGAAGCAGACGAAACACCTCAAGTCGAGGTAGCTGCAACCAAGACCAAGGCTAAAAAGGGTAAGGCACCTAAGCTAGAACTCCCGGAAGAGAAAGTAAAAATGACCGCTACCGTCCAAGAATTCACCACGGTGCCGAATAACTTCTCCGATACGGAAGATGAAGTCATCATTTATGAAGCGGTAGCCATTATCGATCCGCCACTCGAAGTCGGCGTTGCCTGGTCAAGTCATAGTGCAACACTGAAGAAATTCGAGCTGGAAGTTGGGGACACGATTACGTTTGATGCCAAAATCGTTGCCAAGAAGCTAACCAAACACCCTGTACCGTACAAAATCAACAATCCCGCGAAAATCCAGAAAACCACATCATAGAAATCAAGAGAGTATGCGCGTGCATGCTCTCTTTTTCTTTTGCCTAGAGATACTTCCATTCTAAACCTATTGAACACACGCTCATAAGGAAAAAATAAATATAATCAACTCTACACATCATACCGTTAGCAAAAAACGGCCCCTTCCCGTTCGCAACGAGAAGAAGCCGCACTATTCTTTCCTATATCCTATTACTCATCCATCACGCCATATGCCCGATTTTTCTATATGAATCGATCATTTTTTATACAAATTCAAGAAAGGCTAACTCTTCCGGCCAATATAGAGCAAATGCGATGAGATGCCCAGTATAGATGGATCAGCAGCGTATCGGTAGATGAGCGCCATCATCTGATTAAATTCCTCTTCCCCACGGCTGCGCCAATCGTTCCAGTTCTCCTCGGTGAACCGTCCGCCAATGCTGGACGACCCTATCAGCTCGATCGTCTCGAACCCGCTAGATTCCATGAACGGCTTAATCTCTTCCAAGGGATAGAAATATGCACCTGTGAAGCGCCCCTCATCTTGGTGGTTAAAAATCCCTGTCTCCATAAAAGACTTGATCGAGTCCATATGGTCGAGCGGCTTCCACATGTCTGGGTATAATAACGCCGTCTGCAGCTTGCGAATTCGTGTCATCAAGGCGATGAATACCACACCGCCCGGTTTGGTTACACGATATAACTCCTTCATCGCAGCCATTCGGTCTGCATCCGTCTGTAAATGATATAAAGGGCCGAGCATAAGCACTGCATCATAATATTCTGACGGGATATCCTCCAGATTTCTCGCATCACGTACATGGAATCCGTCGAATTGGTCATGAAGTTCGAATTCCCTCGCCTTTGCTTCAGCTTGCTCTACAACCCGCGGCGTCAAATCCGTTAATGTCACTTGATAGCCCTGTCGTGCGATTGCCATGGCATATTTGCCCGGGCCTGCTCCGTTATCCAATATTGTGCCGGTCTGTGGAAGATACTTCTGGATATAATGCCAATTCACCAAATATTCGAGGGGCTCACGATCCAATCTTCCCCACTCGTCAAAAGCCGAATAATACCGAATAATCTCATTCATCGCAAGTCCTCCTTATTTGGAAATTTTATCTATTATATCTTCGGCGCCGCCCCACGACAACCTAAATTTTACTAATTTCAAAAAATATAGCTCGAATCTGACATTCCAACTTCATTCTCCTTTCATGAGCGAAAACCCCGGTGTTAAGCCAAATATCTTCTTATAAATTTATGATTGACATCCTGCATCTGGAAATGATAATATCTTCTTCCTGTCACTTGACCAAGAATGGAGGGTTATGGAAGTGATCACATTAAACGGAATCAGTAAATCGTTCCTGGTGGCGAAGCGCCCATCAGGTATCAAGCATGCGGTTAAATCGCTATTCCACCGAGAATACACGAACGTGGAAGCGCTGCGTGACATCTCATTTTCTATTGCTCCCGGTGAAATTGTCGGTTATATCGGGCCTAACGGCGCCGGCAAATCGACCACCATCAAAATTATGAGCGGCATTCTCGTACCAGACAGTGGAACCTGCACAATTCATGGGTATACCCCATGGCTAGACCGCGTGCCGTATGTCAAGAACATTGGCGTCGTATTCGGACAACGCTCGCAGTTGTGGTGGGATGTCCCTGTCATGGATTCGTTCGAGCTGCTGCGCGATATCTACAATATTCCGCAGGCAGAATATCGCGACAATCTTACACTGCTCGTCGACACACTGGATCTTGGCAGCATCATTCACACCCCGGTGCGGCAGCTCAGTCTTGGACAACGTATGCGATGCGAGATTGCCGCTTCACTCCTGCACAGTCCGAGCATTTTGTTCCTCGACGAACCAACGATCGGCCTCGATGCCGTCTCGAAGATCGCCGTGCGTCATTTTATCAAGACCATCAATAAAGAAAAAGGCGTCACCGTCATTCTCACCACACATGATATGAATGATATCGAAGCCCTTGCAGATCGCATCCTGCTCATCGGCAAAGGAACGCTCCTCTATGACGGCAGTGTCCAAGGTCTTCGCGGTCAATTCGGGACACGAAGGACCATCACGGTAGAATATCGCGAAAATGCGAACCCCCTCGATATTCCCGGTGCATCGCTCCTCTCATGGACCCCTGATCGTGCAATCCTTAGTGTAGATACGGAACAAATTCTGATCTCAGACGCCATTACTCGTCTATCCTCACAAGTCGAACTGCTAGATGTCACCATCGATACCCAGCCAATTGAGGATATCATCGTACAGATGTACAAGGAGTATGAGCTATGATGAAGCCCTATCTCTCCGTATTCCGTTTACGAATTAGCAACGGTCTACAATACCGTGCAGCAGCTCTTGCTGGTGTCGGCACGCAATTTTTCTTCGGTTTTATATTCATCATGATCTTTCAAGCCTTCTATGCCCATGCCAGTGAAGCCCCGTCAATGACGCTCTCCCAAGTCATTACGTATACGTGGCTCAAACAAGCTTTTCTCGCATTAATTGTTCTATGGCTTCGAGATAACGAGTTATTCCAACTGATCACGAGCGGCAATATTGCCTATGAGCTATGCAGACCTAGTGAGATTTACGGACTCTGGTACGCCAAACTGCTGGCACAACGGTTATCCAGCGCCCTCTTACGGTGCTTCCCCATTCTCATTGTCGTGGGATTTTTACCCGAACCTTATCGACTTCAGTTACCTCCGGATTTTGTCTCTGGACTGCTGTTTCTCGCCACGCTCCTGATTGGATTGCTTATGATCGTCGCGCTCTCGATGCTCATCTATATTTCCGTATTCGTGACGATGTCTCCTGCCGGTTCGCTCTTGTTGTTCAGTATATTCGGGGAATTTTTCGCAGGGCTGATTATTCCTGTACCGCTAATGCCTGATTGGATGCAGAAAATTGTGTACATACTGCCTTTTCATTGGACCGCTGATTTTCCGTTCCGTGTATTCACAGGAAATATATCGAAGACTGAGGCCTTAACCGGAATCCTCGCACAGTGCCTCTGGTTAGCAGCCCTCATCCTATTCGGCAAATTCACCATGGACAGAGCGCTGAAGCGCGTTGTTGTGCAGGGAGGTTAATCGATATGAGACTTTTCTTCAAATATATGGGACTCGAGCTTAAATCACAGATGCAATACCGTACCTCGTTCTTGCTCCTGATGCTAGGACAGTGCTTGACTCCCTTCACCTCGTTCGCGGCGTTGTACTTCTTGTTCGAACGGTTCGGGCAAATTCAAGGGTGGAGCTTCTACGAGGTGACTCTATGCTTCGCAGTCACGTATGTGGCCTTCTCGGTTACGGAATGCTTCGCGCGGGGATTCGATACGTTCTCCAGTCTTGTCGTGAGCGGCAATTTCGACCGATTACTCGTCCGTCCGCGCAATACCGTCGTACAGGTTCTCGGAACGCGCTTCGAGTTCGCTCGTATCGGACGACTCGTACTCAGCATTGTTATGCTCATCTGGGCTGCGATACATATCGAGATCGATTGGACACTGCTCAAGATCCTGACCCTCGTATTGATGTGTGTTAGCGGGGTGTTCATTTTTACCGGGGTATTCATTCTCGCGGCATCGATCAGCTTCTGGACCGTGCAGGGCCTTGAGATCGCCAACATCTTCACCGACGGCGGTCGTGAAATGACGCAATATCCGCTGAGTATTTATCAGACATGGGTCAAGCGATTCTTCACCTTCATCATCCCTTTCGCCTGCTTCAATTACTTGCCGCTCACCTACATTGTCGGTCGTGAAGGCAGTGACAGTCCGTTCTATGCACTGATCCCGCTCGTAGGCATTCTGTTCCTGATCCCTTGCTTGCTTGTCTGGCGCATCGGGGTACGACATTACCGTTCGACGGGGTCATGAGGGGTTGAATTACTTCATCATGCCAAACACTCCCCTTAGCCAAAGCTATGGGGAGTGTTTTTGCTTATCAACTATTGCCCGCCGCCATTAATCAACAACACGGGCCGGAACGCTTCATTCGCATGCTCCTTAGACGCATAGTTCGCTCCGGTATCCTCATCGCCGCCGACAAGCCGGAAGCTGACGACGCCATCCGTCTGACCCTTCACGAACGCCGTGACGTCGAAGCTCACGTAAGCGCCAACTGTACTCAACGTTTCGGAGCCAAGTACCGTACCCGCTTCCGTCGACTGATTGCTTGCATTCAGCGTCAATTCATCCCATGTATCGCTGTTGATCCCCTGCACTTGGAGAACTTGCGACGTCGTATTGCTATGGAAATTGACGAGATATACCTTCAGAATGGCCGAATTTACCGTTCCCGTTAACGATGAGGTATCGAACTTCAAGTACGCTTCGCGATTCACGTCTTGATTCGTCGTTCTCTTCTTCACCGTCAAGGAGGTCTCCGTGCCGTAATTGTCATTGCTGTAGGCGCCGCCACGCGAATAGGTATCTTGGGTCACCGACAACGTGACAGGGATCTGCAGCTGCGGAACGCCTGGGTCTAAGCTAGTCGCCCCCGGTCCATAGACTTCGAACTCATAGAGGGAATACCCATACGCCGTCCCGCGCGCCGTGCCGTATACGCGAACATACTTGGCATTACGTGCTGAGAAGGTAATTTCCTGAACGCCAGCTTTGCCGGATGTCGTCGAATAGACGTCCGTCCAATTCGTTGGCGCTCCGCTGTCTGTCGAGACCTGAACTTTATAGGTCGAAGCATAAGCCGCTTCCCAATTCAACCGAACCTTCTTGATCGATTGCGCGGAGCCTAGATCGACATAGATCCACTGCGGATCAACACCCTCCAGACTCGCCCAACGCGTCGTTGCATTACCGTCGAACGCTTTGGAAGCTTCAAATCCAGCTCCCTCGACAGTGCTGGCTGTCCCCGCTTTACCCAGAGCCAAGTTCGTTCCATTCCCCGGCGTCCCAGCTTGCGTCGTGGCCGTCGCCGTATTGCTGTTCGGAGACACATTCCCTGCTGCATCCAACGCTTGCACCACATAACTATACGGTGTATTCGCATTTAATCCCGTGTCACTGTAAGTCGTCCCGGTCGATGTGCCTACTTGTGTACCGCCTCTTAGAATGCGGTATCCCGTAACGCCGACATTATCCGTGGAGGCAGACCATTTCAGGTTGATCTGGCTGCTCGATGTTGCCGTCGCACTCAGATTCGTCGGCGCAGTCGGCGGCTGCGTATCCGCAACACCTCCTGGTGTCGGTTTCCACCAGTTGCCTGTCAGGAACAACATCGTCAACAGGTTATACGAATCGCTGTAGTAGCTTTCTTTCTTGTTCTTCATCCAGTCCCATCCAGCATTGACCCAAGCCTGATGACTTGTATTCGTCGTCCCAGCCGCGATGAACGGCGAGACGAAGACGGCCGTAGCATAACTGCCGATCGCCGTACCATTCATTTGATACCCGTCTTTCACATTCGCAGGCTTGCCAGATGTCTTGCCTTTGATCCACGTTGCGATCTTATCCGCAATGGTTTTACCACGCGTATCCCCGTACAAGGCATAGTCCATGACAATGCGGAGCGGCACCCGTGACGCATTCCAGAAATATTGATTGGTCTCTTTAAATTCGTGCAGATAATCTTCGGGCGCCGGCTCTGGCGGATTGTTCACGACGAAATCCGAGATCAGCCCCGTATTCGGGGAGTACGTATTGCTGAACTGCGTATAGACGCTGTACAGGTTATCGATGACATTCAACCATGTCTGATCGCCCGTAAAATCATAGAACGCCCGCAGATGCGACAGCATCCAGTCGGATGGGCGCGTGTTCAACGCACTTTTCGTATCCCAATCCCCTAAGTTCAATCGGTTATTCGTCGTCACATTGCTGGCCTTGATCCCATTAATCATCTTTTTCGCTTCAGCCAAATAATTCACGGATCCGTTCGAGCCCCACTGACGGTCCGCTAGCAGGAGCGAATATGCAATATCCAAATCCCCGTCCGTTGCAGAGCCGTAATATCCTTGCGCATTGATATGATCTGCGACAATCCAGCCCATCAGATTGGAATTGTGTTTGCTTTTGAATGCTCTTGCCGTTTTGAAAAGACCGTTATAAAGCGTCTGCGCATTCGGGTCATGGCCCGCCATTAAAGCGGTAATGACCATCCCATACCCTTGACCTTCGGATGTTCCAAGAGCAGTGAAATCATCATCATCTCCCGTAATTTCGCCTTTCACGTAATATCCGCCAGGGAGCGAGGAGAGGTTATTCTTCAGATATTTACCCTTCCAATAGTCATAATACGCTGTTACAGCAGCGTTCATCGATGCCTGAGTCACATGATTCGGCTTAATAATCCCGGGATAACTTAACTGTTGTGGGAACGGTTTCATTTCACCCGCCGCATGCACCTTTGGCTGTCCAACCGGGACGATGAGCGAGGCAGCCACCATCGCAAAACAAAGCAAACTTAAAAACAACATCCTCGGTTTTCCGTACAACGTTCTTGTCGTGTCCATCACAACTCTCCTTCATTTTTTAGCATAAAAAACGAAATCAGCGGCTAGTCTCACCTTCATTGTGTTTGTTCAAAAATTAAAGCGCTTTAACTTTTGAAGTAAAAAATAGACATCTATTCGCTACTAAGTTATCACACATTTTTAGATTTTCATAGCAATTTTTTTGTAAATTTTAGGGAATTTCTATTCGACAATCTGCAACAATTACGGCGACTCCTATCGACAAAAAAGAGGCAGAATTTCTTCTGCCCCTCGCACATATTATCGTACGCGATATGCTTACATCCAATTTTCATATTGTTCATGCAGCGAATCCGCTGACACTTTCCGCTTCTGGAATAGACTGCTCGGGACGAGTTGATTATATTTGCCGATCTTTTGGTTAATCTTATCCACTCGCTCATTCATATTCATCAGCGTTTGCTCATCTTGTTGCTCCAGAAGCAACCGTATTTCATCACGAATTTCATGCTGCAATTCCAGCCACGCAGGCAGCACATGCGCCGTCTTAAGGACCGAATTCAGGACATCACCCTGGGAGACTTCGAGCGGTTTGTTTTTTCCCGGTAAATCTTGAAATCCACCTTTCCGCTCATAATCTCGAATCGCTAGCTCTGTCACGGACATGTATCCAAGCTCCTCACGAACCTCTTCATTCGCAATCGACTCGGTGTTCGAATCACTCGATGGGCTCTGCTTATTCCCCTCTTGGATCACTGGCGTTGTCGAGGGTTCTTGACGCGACTTCCACCTTTTCCAGAACATGAATTCACACTCCCTTTAAAAATCAAACTCGCACACCAATTCCATATTATGGGTTATGGTATCTATTATACGGTGCAATTGATCTTCAGTGAAATTGGGCCCGAGAGATTATATGACAATCCAATGACAATTGAAACTAGCAATGCATATACATTAAATAACCTTCAGCAGCTCCTGCAATTCGTTAACAACATACTTCGGTTGGTATGCACTCGTCATCTGAATATCGTCGCGATTGTAGAAGCAGAAGTCGATCCCTGCATTTTTCGCCCCATGATAGTCATCCGACAAAGAGTCGCCGATAAACAATACTTCGTGATTGAATAATTCGAGCTCATGCAGCGAAAGCTCGAAAATTTCCTTTCTAGGCTTCCTTATGCCAACTTCATCTGACACAATGACTGATTCGAACATGTCACGGACGTTCCCTACGGTTAGCCTTTTTCGCTGTGCATCACCAATACCATTCGAGATAATCCCCAGCTTATATTGGGACTTCAAGGAGTGCAGCACTTCCTCCGCCCCGCCTTCAAAATAACAGGTATTGCAAAAATGATTCCAATACGTATACGATAACATCTCATGCTGAGATGGATTCATGTTCAAGGTGTCTCGGAAAGAACTAATCAGGACATCTTCGATCGATTGATGCGCACCGGTTTTATTGACGAAGTCCATCCAATGCCTAAAGTTATGCTTGGTATAGGTCGACCAAAACGCCCCCCATTCCATCTCTTCATCGGCTAATAATTGGTGATCGCGAACGGTTCTTTTCATCGAATTCAGCTCGCTTAATGAATAATTTAAGAGGGTATTATCCAAATCAAATATAATGGCTTTGTACATGATTTCTTCCTCCACTCTTGTTACTTGTTGAACCTCTTCTAGCTTTCTATGTAGCTCTCCCAGTCATAATCTTCGATTTTCCGATTCCCTCCTATCCTATCTGGATGGAGAATCTTCATACGCATAGATCTTAAAAAGCCTAATATAAAGAACGATACTAATTAGTGCACAGACAAGGATGAATGTAAAAACGCCCATTGGAGGTACCCATGCCGATAAAAAAACGGTCAAGGGTGCTGCGAATCTTCCAATCGTGTATTGTAACCTAGCTGCCCCCATATATTGCCCTCTAGCGTTCACAGGAGCATACTGGCTTACAAAGTTATTGGTCACTGGAGAACGCATGATTTCTCCAAATGTAAACACAATTGTGATGAGGAACAATAACCAAATGTTCGTTGTCAATCCAATGGCGAACATCCCCACCCCAGCTAGAGCTGATGACAGAATGAACACATCGCGATCTCTTAAGCGATTTAACCATTTGGTAGCGGGTAAGACAAATAGAACGAACAACAGTCCATTTAACCCCAGAATCCATCCCAATACTTCAGTACTCGTAAGCCGGAGCGACCAATCATGCCAATGGAATAGAGATTGCGATGGGACTTCTTGGGTGATATATACCGCTAGATACAAATCCAATTGCATGATAGTTATAATGGAGAAGACGCCTGCCAGAATATAAAGGACAAATATTTTATCCCGAAAGATGATTCCATAGCCTTTCCATTGTTCTTGTATCGAAGTTAAAATTGCATTGGATGGAACCTTCTGGGGGGTATCCGGCATACTCTCACGAATTCTCAGAAAGATTGCAATAGCGTAGAGCAGCATAACAATTGTACAAGTCCATAGCAGCTCACTTCGATAATGAAAGAAAAAATATGCACCCAATGCGGGTCCTAATACAGCACCAATATTATTCGCTGTCGTAAACGTAGCGAACACCTGCCGTCGGTCCTTATCAGGAATAAGATCCGCTACCATCGCATCGCTGGCAGGTCCATAGAGGGCACCACCTAATCCAACGCCAATAAATGCGAAATAATTAACCCAATGCGAACTGGAACTGGACAGCGCAAACAATGCGAACATAACTGCTTTAAGGGAAGCACCTGCCAACATCGTGGGACGACGTCCCAACCTATCCGCTAAACTCCCACCAACCATGCTTCCAAGTATACCAATGAGTGGCGGAATCGTCATCAACATCCCTGCCGTCTGATTACCTAACGCTTCGCTAAAGTAGACCGTAATGAAAGGAAAGTACATCCAATACAACAAATTGAACAGCGCCTCGCCGATTAGGCGAATTTTCAAATTAACATCCCACACATGCAACTTCAATAAATCGCCTCTTCTCCACATTCTCCCCGGCCAGGTATCCCTATAATAAGGCACCAAAAAAATTAAATATAGACTTATAATTTTTTCCAAGTTATACTAATAATATGAAAATCGAGGTAACCTATTTTTAATTAAACTGCTCCACAAAACGAACGTTTGTTCGAAACCATAAAAAGACGCTCTTATGTGAGAGCGTCTTTGTTCGTATTGTATAGATTATTTCATGAAATCTACCCTGCTTATTTAGCTACTTTGCTTTTGTAACGTCACCAACTGCCGCAGCTTCTCATCGCTCCAATCATACATCGCTAACAAAGCCGAATAGGGATCTCCGTCAAGGTTCAACCATTTCGCAAAAGCAGGCTCTGTCTTCAAGCCATTTTGCTTGAGTTCCCGGATCTCCCGCTTCCCCTCCGTACCGATCACTTGCAGAATTCGATGCTCTACGATCATATGACGATATCCATTTTGCTCATACGCGGGGATGGCTTGGGCGAAAATCTCAATCGGCCAGCCGTTGTATGTAAAATTCGCGACGAACCTCATGATTCCGCCGACTTCACGTTGATGGGAACGGAACTGCTCCATCTGTCCATAGGTATGGATAACGAGTTCCTGGAACGCTTGGAGATCATGCACTTCACAGATCATGTCTAGATCGCTCTCAGGCAGGTCAATATCAAGCGGAATCGTTCCTACGAGCAGCGGATGATAGGCTTGCAGCGTAGTGCATATTTTGAGCTCGTTTAAAACCCGATAGACTTCCTGCTGTCTTGGACTCCCCTGAGCCAAATACGCTAGAGTCGTAAAGTTAATAGAATGATGATCCGTCATACAATTCCCCCAAGTCCATAGAAAACGTCCTCTTTACGAGGACGAGGCAGGACTTTCTATCAGATTTTTCTCCATTTCAATCGCCACAATGTGCTGTCCCTCATGATTCAAGACGATTTTAGAACCGCAGGGTCTAAAGCCTAGCTTGCTATACAGAAGTAATGCTTTTGTATTCGTATTGTGGCAGTAGAGCTTCATTCTCGTACAACCATGTTCATCCCTAGCTCTCTTCATCATGACGTCAACTAAAAAGGATGCGACAGCTTTCCCCCGATAGGCAGGTGAGACGAGCACATTTCCAAGCCAGCAGCAGTCTTCTTCCAGATCAAAATCATATAAGTTCGAATAAGCGATCGTCTTATCCTCAGAATCTACGACAACCGTTGGGCTTCGGCGTTGTTCTATGACTTTCATCACTTGATCGGGGGTCCAAGGATAACGAGACTTAGGACTTGCGTAGAACGATTCAACCGTATTTTGTGGAAAGGTACATATGCGCGCAACATCTTTGTCCAGAAGATCTCTATGCGTGACCATTTTTTAGTTCACCGCCCCTCGGCTTCCAAATCTCTCTAATAAAAAATTATCAACCAACTCATTCGCGAAACAGTTCATCCAGCATCCGCTCTTTGTTATTCATGAACTGCTTCATAATGATAAAATGCTCCGTCTCTTCCAGCGTTGTCCGCTCAATCCCCTCCGGCGTCAAATTGTAGATCACGCTATCCGGATATGCCATGAGAATCGGGGAGTGCGTCGCAATGATAAATTGAGAGTTGGCTTGCACCAGCTCATGCATGCGGGACAACATCGACATCTGCCTAAGCGGCGACAACGCTGCCTCTGGCTCATCTAAGATATATAATCCGTACCCGCCAAAACGATGAATAAACGTCGCGAAGAACGATTCGCCGTGCGATTGCTCATGCAGCGATTTTCCGCCATATGAATCCTTTATGGGAGGAGCTGAAGCTTTTTGTTCATCCAACTCATCAATGTTCGTCGCCAAATTATAATAACTCTCTGCTCGGAAAAAGAAGCCATCACGCGGCCTACGCATCCCACGTACGGGGCGGATATATTCATACAAATTCGAATGGGTTGCACGGGTAGAGAACGTGAAGTTCAGCGTCCCCCCTTCGGGATTGAAGCCGAGCGCAACCGCAATCGCCTCCATTAAGGTGGATTTGCCCATGCCGTTCTCACCGACAATATACGTGACCTTCGGATGAAAAGGGAGCCCCTTCAGTCCCTTCAGCACAGGCAGGTTGAATGGATAATGATCCATGGATGGCACACCTTGTCGATGAAATACAATATCTCTGAGATAAGCGTCTCGCGCAGAACTACGCATCGGCTCCCCCTCCCTCTTGTTCCCTCTATCATATCACACTGAATTTTTCCCACAAAGTGATGCATGTGCATTGCGGGGGGACCCCGAACTTTTAACGTATAACCAAATGAAAAAAACCAAGCGCTGTCGCACTTGGTCTTTGGCATACCTATTAAATTAATCCGAACTCGCGCCCTACACGCTCCAACACATCCGCCGCAAACTTCAAGTCTTCCTCCGTATGCTGCGCCGTTACGATCAGTCGCACGCGGCCTTTGTCCATCGCCACCGTTGGATAGACGATACCCTGCGCACATACGCCCTCCTCCAGCAATCGCTTCGAGAAGGCAAGCGCCCGCGCGGATTCCCCGACGATGATCGGGATAATCGGGGTCTCGCTATCTCCCGTATCAAATCCAAGCTGCTGCAGCTTCGTACGGAATCCATTCGCATTTAGCCACAAGCGCTCGGTTAGCTCAGGCTCGCCTTGCAGCACCTCGATCGCCGCAATACAGCTGGCTGCGACAGACGGCGGCAGTGCCGTACTGAACAGGAAGGCACGCGCACTATTAATCATATAATCCTTCGCGACTTGCGCCGTCGCAACGTAACCTCCTACAGCGCCAATCGCCTTCGACAAAGTTCCGATTTGGAAATGTACGCGCCCGTTCAGACCGAAGTGATCGGTCGATCCTTTGCCATGCTTCCCTAATACACCGCTCGCATGCGCATCATCCACATAGACAAGCGCGCCGTAACGCTCCGCTAGTTCTACAATCGCAGGCAATGGTGCAATATCCCCATCCATACTGAATACGCCGTCGGTCACAACAACCTTTTGACGGAAGGATCCGCATTCTTTCAATACCGCTTCCAGCTGGTTCATATCTTTATGGGCAAAGATACGGCGACTTGCCTTCGTCAAACGAATACCATCAATAATGCTCGCATGATTGAGTTCATCGCTAATGACGACATCATCTGCACCAAGAATCGTTCCTAACACCCCTTGGTTCGTCGTAAATCCGGATTGAAAGACCAGCGCTGCTTCCGTTCCTTTGAAAGCCGCAAGCTTCTGCTCCAATTCATCATGTATCGCGAGCGTGCCCGTGATCGTGCGAACCGAGCCTGCGCCTACCCCATACTTCTCCGTCGCCGCAATAGCAGCTTGTATTAATTTCGGATGATGTGTAAGTCCCAAATAATTGTTGGAAGACATCTGCAGCACGCGCTTGCCGCCCTGTAATGTCATCCATGCGTCCGATCCATCCTCCCACACCGTCAATGGACGATAGCGCCCCGCTTCGTTCAAGCTCTGCAACTGCTGTGCAATCACTTCAAATCCGTTCATCTGAAGTACCTCCTCATTTATGTTCAAATATGCAGCGTCTTACAATTCAGGATCATGCTTGAATACAATTTTCCCGCATTTGCCAGACATCATCAATTCAAATGCCTCTTCATATTGGTCGAGTGTAAAGTAATGTGTGATAAGCGGCTTCAAATCAATGCGTCCGCACTCCAGCAAGCCTTTGACCTGATACCATGTATCATACATCCGACGGCCTGTGATGCCATGCACCTGCAGCCCCTTAAATATAATATCCTCTGCCAAGTCAATGGACACTTCTCTCGTAGGAATTCCTAACAGAGATACACGTGCCGCAGGTGAAGCCGCTTTCAGAGCATCCCGAATCGCCTGCGGATGACCTGACATCTCCAGAATCACCTCGACTCCTTCGCCGTGCGTCGCTTCCATAATCGCCTCAATTGATGATGCTTCACTGCTATTAACAATCACATCCGCACCCATCGTCTTGGCCATTTCCAAGCGGTACGGATTAATATCTACAGCAATAATCGTACCACTGCCGCACGCTTTTGCAACAGCAACCGCCATGAGCCCAATCGGCCCTACGCCGATAATCGCCACACTCTTCCCTACAATATCACCGCTAAGGACCGTCTGTACGGCATTACCCAGTGGATCTTGCAGACATGCAATCTCATAAGGCAGCTTTGGATCATTATGAATAATGTTGCTTGCACGCACGATCGCGTATTCCGCGAAGCAGCCTGGAATCGTAATCCCGAAACTCTTCGTATGCTTACATACATGCGCATTTCCGGTGCGACATGCCTTACAGAGACCGCATACCACATGCCCCTCACCCGATACGTAATCTCCGATTTTCACATTCGTGACTTCTTCCCCAACCGCTTCCACGATCCCAGCGAATTCATGCCCGAATACGTTCGGCGTTACAACCGTTTTCGATGCCCATTCATCCCATTTGTAAATGTGGACGTCTGTCCCACAGATGGACGATGTCTTAACACGAACAAGTACATCATGGGGGCCACAGGTAGGAATAGGTACTTCTTTATACACGGCACCGGGCTTTCGCTCATCTTTTACTAACCCCATCATATTTCCGCTCAACATTTGATTGCCCCTCTCCATCTTTTCTCATAAAATAGAGTAAATACGGCTTCACCGATTCATCCTATATTCATCAACTTCAATCTTCCTTTGTATAATATATTACACATTTGTGCGTTATTTTGCACTATAATTTTTGCATGTATTTGGATGATTTTTTTTTTAAGTTCGTGTGAAGAAGCTGAGAGGAGACAACCATGCAGGAACAAATTCACCAGAAAATCGGTAAGAACTTACAAGATATACGCAAATCACGAAAGCTTAGCCTGGATGCCGTTGCTGAATTAAGCGGGGTCAGCAAGGGAATGCTCGGACAGATTGAACGCGGGGAGACCAACCCAACGATTTCGATTCTATGGAAAATTGTCAACGGCCTTCGCATCTCCTTCGCCACCTTGATGGAGGACTCCACGCCCCAGGTCACCCTGGTGAAAATGGAGGATACGACACCACTCGTGGAAGAAGACGGCGCGTATCGTGCCTATCCGATCTTCCCTTTTGAGCAAGACCGCGGATTTGAAGTCTACAATGTCGTCATTGAACCTGGCAACTCGCATACGTCCGAAGCTCACTATGAGGGCGTTGAGGAGTTCATTATGGTGATGGAAGGCGAACTGCGCGTTGAAGTTGGGGGCGAGACGTATACCTTGAAGCCAAGCCTGGCCATTCGATTCGCTGCGGACCAGCCGCATACGTATTATAACGATACCGATAAGGCGATTCGTTATACGACGCTGATTCACTATCCATCGTCGAATAGAAGATAGCGTGAGATATACATACAAGAAAGGAGCAACCTTTATAACAAGGTCGCTCCTTTTTCTATCGCATACAGTCTGAATACGAATCCTCACACTCTCCCCGCTCCCTTAAACTTTTCACGAGCAGATCAATATATCGTCCGAGCCTCATGCTGATCTCCGCACAAGGGAGCAATAATATTAAGTCTTGTCCTATCTCCCAACACCTGATTTCTTATATACCTTTGTTTAGGACAAAAAGCCAGAACTTCATTTGTTGGTATATTGACCAATTGAAGACTGGCTTACATTTTGAATATAAAGAGTCTTATTGAACTCAAATGGTACCTTTTATTCATAACTAATATACACATCATGAAATTTCTGGTCATCGATATTTTTTCTTACCTTGATTTGCAAGATGCCGTCTTTGAATTTAGCTCTGCTTTCTCGAAACTTTACGATTTCTGGGAGTTTAATGACATGATGCTGATTTTCCGGAAGTCCATCAATCATGATCTGGTTAGGACTTACGGATAACTGTAAATCCCTAATATTAACGTTTTGGGGAATGGCGACTTTGATAAATACAAAATTATGAGTTTGAAATATATCGTGTTTTAACAAGTTGTTTTTTTTAGCTGTTGTAGGGATATTTTTCAATATACCTTGTACATAATTTTCAACCCAATTTTGCGAAGGCATTCCATTTTCCATTTCCATGGAAGGTAATTTCCCACCAAAAAACTCATCAAAATTTTTCCAATCAAACGTATCTCTCGGTGTTTTTCTCACCTTTGTCACCTCTCTAATCGATATTTTCTATATTGTATGTAAGTTGAGTCTTTAGGTGTTCACCCATTGTTGCAGTAACAAATAGGCATTTGCCGCATATGTTGTATAATCCGGAATAAACCGTGGAATGAAGGTGGTATCGTATGAATCTTGTTGTCCACCAGAGTATTACAATTCAAAACTTAACTGTGAATTCGATATCAAATTCTTCCATATTGCAGATTGGCAGTACTGGTGTTATGAATCCACTATCAAATTCGTACAACACAAGTGGTTCTCCTCCGGCCGCGGAGAGTCAATCTGAAGAACCTTTAGTCCCTTTGCCACCTCCAGGTTATTAGCAAATATTTTTTAGGAGGAACTAGCCATGAATCAAGCTTCAAATAATTGGAGCGATTATTTTCGTCAACTTCATACTTATATCAACTGGCAAACAGATCAGATAAATAAATTGGAAACAAACCTCGAACAATTAAAAAAAGAATTGACAGAGACCAGAAATCAAAAGCAAATTTCAATAGATAAAATCGAGTATCGATTTGATATGCTAAAAGTAGAAAATTTAAGCGGGACACTAGTAATCGGGGTAACTCCAGATGGAGTCAAATCAATGGATGAAATGGAAAAAAACGGTTTGAATTGGGTGCAAAGTTCTAAGGATAAACAATCCGACCTTTATGATTCCACATCTAAAATGATGGACCAGTATCTAAAAAATCAAGTTCCGGATACAATTGATTCCTTTACGAAAACACACCAAGTACATGTGGATCAAGAGTATCGACAACTCATGGTAAGTGATTTAAAAAAACAAGTACATGACAGAATTCATCATTATATCAACCAAATGGATAAAGAAACAGCTAAGGATGCGTCAATTGCTAGACAATATATATTGGATCATGTGAAAAGAGACATTCAAATGGCGATTGAACAGCATATCACAACGATTCAAACTGATCCGAAGGGAGCTCAGCATCATGCAAATGACAGTCATTAATAAAGAAATCAATGTAATTTCAATCCGTGTGACGAGTGTGTCCACGTCTTCTGTATTGATGGTCGGCGATACTGAAGTGATTAAATGTTCATCTATTACGGATACTCCCCCAGAGTCGTTAGTCCCCACTCCAGCGGCTCCGTTACCATCAAGATGATAAAATGACCAGAATTTCATTCGTTCCTTGGCTACAGGTTGAAAGCATTTCGGCGAGTGCCATTCTAATTGTAGGAGATGCACAAAGGCTGACACCTGATTCAAAAGCTCTCGTCTTTCAAAAAGAGATATCTAATTATCTTGGAACAGAAGGGGATTTTAACGAGTATCCAATTTTCTCAAAAGAAATTCCAGAACCGACAGCACTGACCCCTGTACAGATGAATATTGTTAACGAATCGAAATTCATAAAAGTAAGGGGGATAGAAATAAAAGGAGTGGATACTTCTTCCATTATTCAAATTGGTTCAAACTGCTTAATTGAAAGTGAATCGAGGTTCAAACAGATACGACAGGTACTGAGGAAATAACTTTAGATATTCATCTTGCCTATAAGAAATGTGTCACTTAGGCGAATGACGGCATAAGATGCATTATCTTGCTTGCCAATAGAGGTGGTATTACGTATGCCTTCCATAGTTGGAAATATAAAAATCATAAGCGTAGGATCATCTGGAATTGTGCATATTGGCGATGCAATACAATTATCACCAGAAAGTACCAGCAAATCCTATGCCGGCTCAGGGTCGTTTAATACAGGCGATTTCATGACGAACAACAATGCTGTCAGCGCTACAAATACCTGGGATTCTGATGTGAACGATTCGAATCAATCGACATTTGGTAATAAGGGAATCGTATAATTCACATATGCCCCCCAATTTTCATTGACCGCTCCGACGCTTGACCCGCCTTCGTGGCAGACGATGCCCGCATGATTGCAGCACTGCCATATCGTTCCTTAATACGATCCGTCGCTCGATCGAGCGCCTGCATCCGTTCCCCTTTGTAAAGGACATTCAAAAAAAGTCTAGGCAGATTGAAGAAGATGATCTCTGTATTGAACAGGGGTCATCTTTTTTAAATTCCTGATACCTGTAGTGGCGATAACGATCTCCTCATTACGCGCATGGACGATGATCGTCACTATTGGAATTTTTTACATGTTGGAATTTGGTAGAAAACGGATTAGACTATGGTGATGATTACAGAATAAAAGGAGAATTCAAATGCGTAACAAATTCACGACCGTATTCATTCTAGTCATTCTTATTCTATCCGTTGTAGCCTGCTCTACACCGGCCAAAGAAGCCGATCCGATGGACAAGCAGATTGCCTATAACGATGCTAGTGTTGCGGTAGATAAAGTCAAAATATTATTCCACAAAAAAACCGCAGCAGACGGCACGCCGATCTTAGATCCGGCAACAGGCGGACGAGATAAGGCGAAAGAACTGCTGCTTGGATACTTCGATGCACCGCTCGTCGATAAAATCATGGCCCATTATGTTACAGACCAGACGGTAGACGACAACGTGGTCTTGAACAAAGGAGAAGACGGCGCTGCGGTTCCATTCTTCAACCCTTCTATAATCGATACGACGTTCGATGCCGTGAAAGTGGAAGGCAGTAAAGAAGAATTTAAAATTACAACACCGGAGAACAAGATCTATACCCTGAAATGGCAAGAGGACAAAGGAAGATATATTGTAACTAATTATGAGTAATTTCCCGTGTCATTCAAAAAAAGTCTAGGCAGATTGAAGAAGATGATCTCTGTATTGCGTATTGAACAGGGATCATCTTTTTTTTAATTCCATTGATACCTGTAACAGTTGTAGTAGGTCATGCAAATAACTCATTCATTTTTTATTATTACAT
Source organism: Paenibacillus terrigena DSM 21567 (assembly GCF_000374845.1). Taxonomy (GTDB): domain Bacteria; phylum Bacillota; class Bacilli; order Paenibacillales; family Paenibacillaceae; genus Paenibacillus_K; species Paenibacillus_K terrigena. The sequence goes on from NZ_KB895415.1 coordinate 94,212, forward strand.
TTTACTTAAGTTTATTATAAGACTGTCCGTATATCGAGCTAATCTCTTGCTTATTTCCGCCTTCATGTATTCTTTTGTTATAATCAAACGATCCTCATAATCACGATAGGCATAATGCAACTCCAATATATCTTCATGCTTTTCTTCATTAAAAACGCGAATTTCTTTTTCCATCATTTCTTGTTTCACCTTGGACAAATCTTTGTAAATATTAGCCGCAAGGACTTGTGCTGCTTTGGCATATAGCGACTTTAGCGTCTCAGAAGAGAGTTTCACTTCGGAGATCTTTTTGGTTACCAGCGTATACATAATGGGGAGCAGAATATAATCGCGTATTAATTCAATATCTTCCTTCTTTGGGTGGCTTGAACGAAGACTCGGAATTTCATGATGTCTATTTAGCAAGGCCTCCCGATGCTGTGGCAGCATCATGCGACTGGACTCCCATAGACCGTTATTTTCCAGCTTCTTACTCATTTATAATGCCCCCCAATTTTCATTGACCGTTCCGACGCTTGACCCGCCTTCGTGGCAGATGATGCCCGCATGATTGCAGCACTGCCATATCGTTCCTTAATACGATCCGTCGCTCGATCGAGCGCCCGCATCCGTTCTTGATCCTCGAACAACGTCAACTGATATGCATCGTCATCCGTTAGTGCGCTCAGCATAACACCGGCACGTCGCACGGGCATCTGATCCCAATACTTGTAGAAGAGCGTCTTCACCGTCTCGAACACTTTGTTCGTATTGTTCGTCGGATCGGCCATCTTCATCTGGCGCGAGAAGCCCGTTGGCGTCTCATAAGGGCTGCACATACAGCTGACCGTCACGACCGAGCCCATATAACCCTTCTGCCGACAGTCGCGGCAGACCTCTTCCGTCAGCTCGAGTAGAATCGTATCGACTTCCGAAGCATCCGCATAGTCCCGCGGCAAGGTCATCATATGACCGACCGACTTTGGCGCTGCATGGAAGGTGCCTGGCGACACCGGGCTGTTATCCAGACCGTTCGCCGTTCGCCACATCACCTCGGCATGAATATCCGACTGCTTGCCGAACCGTGCGCGGAACTTATCCTTAAGCTCCGGCAACGGCGTTCGTGCAATATCTCCGATCGTCATCATGCCGAGCTTCGTGAAGTGTGCGGTCATTCGGGAGCCAACGCCATACATCTTATGGACCGGCTCCTGCCATAGTGTACGCTCAAGATCGGATGGCGACAGAATGAAGATCCCATTCTTATTTTTCTTCGCCCATATGTCAGTTGCGATTTTCGCCAGTACCTTATTCGAGCTGATCCCTACGCGTATGCGTATTCCTGTCTCATGCATTACTTGGTCTTGAATGGCTCGCGCGATGGTGATGGGATCCCCCAGGAGGGACTGACTTGCCGTAATATCTAAGAACTGTTCGTCAATGCTGAACACTTCCACAAGATCCGTAAATTTTTCGTATATTTCCGTTATCTTCAAGGATATATCGATATAATGCTGCATACGAGGGCGCATAATAACAAGATCCGGGCATTTCCTCAGCGCCTCCCCGAGCCGTTCCGCTGTCGTGACACCGAAGCTCTTCGCAATAGGGCAGGCCGCCAGAATGATGCCCGACCTTCGCGCAGGGTCTCCTGCCACAGCTACCGGTTTGTTCTTATATTCTGGATGATCTGCTTTCTCTACGCTCGCATAAAAACTCTGACAGTCCGCTAAAAAGATGACCCTTTCGCTTGGTTGACTCAATTTAACACCCTCCAAGTCATATTCCTAACTCATTTACATGTAACGAACAAACATTCGCATTTGTTATTTATTATATACCAAACACATGTTCGATATGCAAGTGAATTTTATGGAAATCGGTGCCTAGATTTAACCTGACTTGCGCAGGATGATAAAACCTGCCGAGGATATCCAACTGAAAACCTCCTTCCCACTAAAATCATCCTGTTCTGTATGTTCATAACATTGACGTTATCCATGCACATCCTTTATACTTTAACGCATAAAAGCTAAAAAGTATTTAAGGAGCCCAACATCGTGAATAAACAACTCAGTTTCTCCAAGAGCATGCTGCTCATTGTCTTTATTCTCTCCCTGCTATTCATCTCCATTTTCCTCTTAAAAGCAGAGCCGCATCTCCCGCTTCTCGCGACGACCGTCGGAACCGCCGCCCTCTTGTGGATGTTCGGTATCCCTTGGACAAGCATCGAATCGGCGATCATCCGCGGCATTCAGACTGCGATCATGCCCATTCTGATCCTATCCCTCATCGGGATTCTTATCGCCGTCTGGATGATGAGCGGTACCGTGCCGACCATTCTCTACTACGGCATGGATTATATTCAGCCGAATTATTTTGCCGTGAGCGCGCTTTATGTGACCATCATGATCTCTTTGTTCACAGGCAGTTCGTTCACAACCGTCAGTACGGTTGGGGTAGCCTTCATGGGGATCGCCGCGACGACAGGCGTCTCACCGACATTAGCTGCAGGGGCCGTCATTTGCGGGGCTTGCTTTGGCGATAAAATGTCACCGCTGTCCGATACGACGAACTTCGCGCCCGCTGTGGCAGGTACGACGCTATTCACACATATTCGCAATATGCTCTACACCACCGTTCCAGCACTTGTCCTGACGACGATCTTCTTTTTATTCGGGGCGCGAACAGGCACGGTTGATCTAAGCTCGATGGAACAGATTAAGCTTGCGCTGCATGAGGGCTTCAACATCCATTGGCTAACATTATTATCGCCATTAGCTGTTCTGATCTGCTCCGTTAGACGCGTACCCATCTTGCCTACGCTAATCGCAGGGATCGTCACAGGCCTCTTGATCACCGCGTTCGTACAGCATCAGAGTGCAATCGACATGTGGTTCCAAGTCATGCAGAGCGGCTACAAGAGCAGCATTACGAACGAGACCGTCGCTGCGATAGTCAATCGCGGCGGATTGCAATCGATGATGTGGTCCGTCTCTCTGATCTTGATCGCCTTATCTCTAGGCGGATTGCTGCAGCATTGCGGCGTCATTGAAGCCTTCTTCCGCACCGTAATCGCGCCGCTGAAGCGGAAGAGCAGCATCGTGCTCATGACAGGCGTATCCTCTATTGCGGTGAACGGCATGACGGGGGAGCAATATCTATCGATCCTTCTACCTGGTCAAATGTTCAAGGACGAATATGCACGGCGCCAAATTCCGGCGAGAACGCTCTCCCGGACGCTTGAGGACTGTGGAACTCTCGTGAATCCTTTAATTCCTTGGGGAGTTAGCGGCGCCTTCTTCGCATCGACGCTGGGCGTTCCGGTCATCGAATACTTGCCATATGCGATATTCCTATGGGCCAGTCCTTTATTCACCTTCGCCTATGCCGTCATCAAGCCGTTACAGAAGAATTCGCTCGGAAGCAACGAATAACCACCCAAGATGAATCACATCTCATCGATCAACGCAAAAAGGGAGCGCGGCAGCGCTCCCTTTTCTTCTAATTTGATTTCATTCTACAAACTTGTAAAAAAAAGGATCCCCGCTCTTACCTTATCGGATTGATCTGACATCCTTTTTACCCCTTCACCTGGCTTTACTGCTATTTTCATCTCTCTTTTACGTGAAATCCCCCCCTTGACGATGTTCTTGCAATTTCTTGAACCAAGGCTGATGAATGACCCCTTCAACTTTACGCATCCCAACCCAAGCTCCAGCCCCCTGTACTGACCCCGTTTCCTCACGTGCTCGACTTCCCAATAGGTCCGTATTTCGATGTTTCAAGCCACAGTCCAAGTACGATGACAGTCTTACTCTCATAACGAATCCACCTCCCTATGCTGATGACAACAAAAAAAGAACGCAAACCGGGAGTTATCTCCTCAGCTTGCGTTCTTCGCAAACGTAATATTTTACAATTACCCCTATTGTATCAGAACAAGTATCGACCGTCTACCAAATTATGTCGATTCCTGTCACGTTACAACGCTACGATCAACCGCCCGCGTTGCTTCCCTTGCAGGATTATCTTCAGTTCATGTGACAAATGCGCAAGTGTCGTCACACGCCCAATCTCCTCGAGCAGCAAATCCGGCTTCAGATCCGAACCTAACCGCTTCCAAATCGCAATTCGCTCGTCCATCGGACAATAGACGGAATCGATCCCAATGAGTTGTACGCCGCGCAAAATAAATGGATACACATTGCCCGGGAATCCCGCACCCCCGATCATTCCACTCACCGCAATAGCCCCACCGTACTTGGTGGTACTAAGTGCATGTGCAAGCGTATTCCCGCCCACAGGATCAACAACAGCTGCCCAGCGTGCTTTGCTGAGCGGTCTAATCTGCTCAGGTGATACATCCTCCCGTGAGAGAATCTCCTTAGCCCCTAATTTACGTAGGAAATCATGCTCCTCCGTCTTGCCCGAACTTGCCACCACGTGATAGCCGATCTTGGATAGCATAGCCACCGCCAGACTCCCTACGCCGCCAGATGCACCCGTGACTAATACTTCTCCCTGGTCCGGCCTCAGACCGTGTTGTTCCAATTTATGTATAGATAATGCCGCAGTAAACCCAGCTGTACCAAGCGCCATCGATTCTTTGAGCGTTATGCCTTCCGGGAGGTGAACGATCCAATCCCCTGGTACTCGAATATATTCGCTATACCCGCCAAAATGAGACACGCCTAACCCATAACCTGTGACTAGCACGAAATCTCCTTCTTCAAACCGCTCGTCCTTCGACTCGATAACCGTCCCTGCAACATCAATGCCCGGGATGAACGGATATTGGTTCACAATACCGCCATTCAGCAGTGTCGCCAGGCCGTCTTTATAGTTCACACTGGAATATGCAGCACGTATGGTTACATCCCCAGCAGGCAGATCTTCCATCGTTAACGTCTTGACTTGCGTAATGACTTCCTCATCTTGTTTATCTACCACGAAAGCTTGAAATCTTGTCACGTCAAATCCCTCCCGTATGTACGTAGTTCATGTACCCTGCGCTTCCTATTGTAGCATATGTTGCCCAAATCACATAAAAATGACTTCCTACTTATATGGAGCAAAAAGCCCGCCTTCTAAAATCGAAGAACGGGCATTTCCCTGAGAACCAGGCATCACAACCTTAACGAAACATCCCCCACAGCTTAATGAGATGAAACGTATTATTCGGATCAATCTTCTGCGCCAAGACGAACGCAACAATCTGATCTTCCTGCGTTCCCGAAATCTTCTCATTCAGAATGACCCCAGCCGATTTGACGAGACGGCGCACCTTCGTTCGATCCTGCAGATCGTGTTTGCTCACGCCATCCAGCATTTTTTTCAATTTGTCTTTCACTTGCGGATTCTTCGTCTTGGTCTTGACCCGCTCCACGAAATCCGGACTAATCCCATATTTGACATAACTCACCTGTAGACACCTCCAGAGAAACGACTTATGCAATATTCCCAGTATATGCGCAGGCAGCTTGTCAATTGAACTAATCTAACAGATCCCCTTGGAAAATTTGTTCACGCTGCAGGAACTTGCGAAGCCCAACATATTGCGCAGATGTCCAGAACGCCGCATCATTGACGAGTCTCCCTGCGTCATCACGCGCTTGTTCCAGAACAGCAAAATCCGCTACCATATCCGCAAGACGGAACTCCGGAAGACCACTCTGTTTCGTACCGAAGAAATCCCCCGGACCACGCAGCTCCAAATCCCGCCGAGATACCTCGAAGCCATCATCCGTCTCCGTCATGACCTGCATCCGCTGCTGACCCACTTCGGACTTAGGATCTGCGATCAGAATACAATAGGATTGGTGTTCTCCCCGACCAACGCGACCACGAAGCTGATGAAGCTGCGATAACCCAAATCGATCCGCATCCATTATGATCATCAATGTGGAATTCGGCACATCCACCCCAACCTCGATAACCGTCGTCGAGATAAGTACCTGCACTTCATTTCGACTGAATTGCTGCATGACTTCTTCTTTCTCCTGCGCACTCATCCGACCATGAAGAAGACCTACACGATAATGAGGCAGCGCTTGCTGAATCTGTACATGCAGATCAATCGCATTCTGGACATCAATCTTCTCCGACTCTTCGATTAACGGACAAATCATATAGGCCTGGCGACCTTGATCCACCTCTTTGCGAATGAAGCCAAGTACGCGCTCCAGCATGCTGTGCTTCACCCAGAACGTCTGAATCGGCTTCCTCCCTTTGGGGCGTTCCGAAATCGTGGAGACATCCATATCACCAAAAGCAGAAATGGCGAGTGTCCGTGGAATAGGAGTCGCTGTCATCGTCAGCACATCCGGGTTCATCCCTTTGCGCCGCAGAATACTCCGCTGATTCACCCCGAACCGATGCTGCTCATCCGTCACGACAAGACCAAGCTGTCTGAAGAATACATCCTCTTGGATCAACGCATGTGTACCAACCACAATATCGATCATGCCCATCTGCAGCGATGCGAGCAGATCCTTACGTTTACGCCCCGTCACACTGCCTGTGAGCAGACCGACTTGAATACCGTGAGGCTCGAAGAGCTTCTGTAGTGAACGCAAATGCTGCTCGGCGAGAATCTCTGTCGGTACCATCAGCGCGCCTTGATACCCTGCCCGTACCGTAGCGAACAATGCAATTGCAGCAACAACCGTCTTCCCGGAACCAACATCCCCTTGCAGCAATCGATTCATACAGCTAGGAGAGCGTAAATCACTTAATATTTCGGTGACGACCTGCTTCTGTGCATCGGTTAGCTCGAAAGGCAAGCTGCGCACAAACTCTCGTACCGTGCGATTCTCCACTTGGTGCGCAATGCCGTCCATACGTTCACGCGTCAACGTCCGGAACGCTTGCAGCTTCAGCTGGAACATGAACAATTCCTCATAGACCATCCGATTGCGGGCCTGCTGCCCTTCTTCCGTATTCTGCGGATGATGGATAAGTGCAATCGCTTGTTTGCGAGGCATAAAATGATACTGCTCCACCAAAGCGTACGGAAGGACCTCTTCAATCATCGCACCGAACTGTGTTAAGGCTTGTACCATCGTCTTGCGCATCCAGGTCTGCGTAATCTTGCCGTGGACGGTATAGACCGGCTGCAGTGTGCCTTTTCGCCCGCTCCCTCGGTCTGGGAACTCCGAGTCCGCGACCGTAATTTGCATCCGCTTCTGCTCCCATTTTCCCGTTAGCACGATTTCTCGTCCGGCAATGATCTGCTCTTGAAGGAAGTGACGGTTGAACCACGTGGCTGTCACGAGAAAATCGCCAATCATCACCTTACAAGTCATCCGGGACTTATTCCGTCCGAATCGCGATACTACGGGAGGGCTCGCGATCTTCCCTTCTACCGTGACCTTCTCGCCATCCTTCACCTCGGTTAAATCTCTTAGCCGATAGTCCTCATAGCGATAGGGATAATATTCGAGCAGATCCGCTACCGATAAAATGCCAAAGGCGTGAAGCTCTAGTTCCTTCGGAGCACTCACGCCACTTACTTTACGTAATGAAATTTGTCTTAAGTCCATCTGTTCCATGGCTAACCCTCATTCACCGGGGTCACGAAGAGTGCGATTACACCTGGACCCGTATGGGTTCCGATGACCGAGCCTATCGTTGTATATTCCACAGAAGCTACATCGAATTGCTCACGCATAAGACCAATTAATTCTTCTAACGCACCGCGCTCTGTCGCATACCCCGCAGCAATATGTATTTGTCTGCCCTCAAAATCCTTCTTGAACATGTCGACAACGCGTGCCATCGCTTTCTTCTGACCACGCACCTTATCGACAGCATGCACTTCGCCTTCCACATCAATCGATAGGATCGGCTTAATGTTCAGTAACGTTCCGAGTACAGCAGAGGCTTTCCCGATACGGCCGCCCTTCTGCAAGAAATCGAGCGTATCGAGAAGAAAGTACAATTTACGTTCATTCTGAAATCTCGTGATCATCGCTAGAATTTCATCCTTCGACTTCCCTTGCTCTGCAAGCCGTGCGGCCAGCACGACCATCTGCCCGAACCCATAGGAGGCCGATCTGGAATTCACTATGGATACGCGCCCCTCATTGGAGGTATCCTCTTCTTCAACCATCGATTTCGCGAGCACAGCCGACTGATACGTACCGCTTAAAGCCGCAGATAAATGAATCGATATAATTTCGGTATCTGGCTCCGCTAACAATTGTTTGTAGACTTCAGTGAAATCAAGCGGAGAAGGCTGCGACGTCGTCGGGAGCTTCTCCGATTTCGTAAGCTTATCATAGAATTGTGCCGGCTCGATCGTTACCGCATCCATGTACATCTCATCACCAAAATGCACTTTCAGTGGAACCATTCGGATATCATACTGCTCTCTTATCTCACGAGGGATATCCCCGGTGCTATCTGTTACAATACGCACTTGACCCATATCCAATTCCTCCTTATTCAAGGCTTAGGTATACGCAATGCGAGTTATTATCGAAGATTTACTCTACGGAGAACAGATAATGATAGATTGGCTGTCCGCCTGGATGAATCTCCACTTCCGCATCTGGGAATTGCTCTGCCATCCATGACGATAACTGCCCAGTTGTCTCTTCTTCTGCATCGTCTCCGACCAAGATCGTGACAATCTCGTCGCCGCTGCCGATCATTTGGCGAAGCAAGTCCTGACAAGTCTCCACAATGGAATCGGTTGTCGCGACAATTTTGGAATTATGAATCCCGATATAGTGACCCGCTTTGATCTCAAGGCCATCTAGGCTCGTATCACGGATCGAATACGTCACTTGACCTGACTGCACATGCGAAATGCCCTGCCCCATCGCTTCAATATTCACTTCGACGGATTCGTCTTCTTGGAAAGCAAATGCTGCTGCAAGACCTTGCGGAATTGTCTTCGATGGCAATACCGTTACTTCACGGTCCATTACGAGCTCCTTGGCTTGCTGTGCCGCAAGAATAATGTTCGAGTTGTTCGGAAGAATCAAGATATGCTGCGCAGAGATTGACTCAATCGCCTTGACGAAATCTTCTGTACTCGGGTTCATCGTCTGCCCACCTGAGAGAACGACATCTACGCCAAGACTTGTGAAGATATCCGAAATCCCTTGTCCCATCGAGACAGAAATCATCCCATAAGCAGCAAGCTCATCTGCTGGAGGTTCAACAGCCGTCTCTACAGTTCCCGCTTCTTCTCTATCAATGGCAGGATACAGTTCCGGCATCGGCGTAACATCACCGCCATCGGCTAGTAGATCACGGTGCTGCTCACGCATATTCAGAATATTAATCTTGATCAATTCACCATATTGCAGCGATTCACTCAGGACATCGCCTGGCGCTTTGGAATGTACGTGAACCTTCACAATCTCTTGATCCGCGATCACGATGATCGAGTCCCCATTCTTCGCAAGCGCTTTCCTGAATTGGTGCTCGTCGAACTTCTTTTGCGGTTTTCCTAAATTTAACTGAATGAAAAACTCCATATCGTACAAAAATTCAATATCTTCCGTTGATAATTGCGATTGTGCAGACACTGTATGCTTCACCGAATCTACAGTGGAAGCTGTAGTTGCAGGATGCGCTGGCACGTCCGTAAGAGAAGCTTCGCCAGCCTCAATAGCTTGCAAGAACCCTTCGTAAATGTAGACGAGTCCTTGTCCACCTGAATCCACGACACCGACTTGCTTCAGCACCGGCAGTTGGTTTGGCGTGTTCGCCAAAGCCTCATTCGCCTTCAGGAGCACTTCACGCATCAATTCCGAGATATCTGTCGTACGGCGAGCGATTTGCACTGCGTGCTTGGCAGCCTCTTTCGCAACGGTCAAGATGGTCCCTTCTACAGGTTTGACGACTGCTTTGTAAGCTGTATCCACACCACTCTGCAGTGCAGCAGCAAATTGATTTGAATTGACGGAATCTAGCCCTACGACGGATTTGCTAAATCCACGGAATAATTGGGAGAGAATAACTCCCGAATTCCCACGTGCGCCCATCAGTAGTCCTTTGGACAGCACCTCAGCGCTCTTCCCAAGCGACGGAGAGCTCTTCTCCCGTAGTGCATTCACGCCCGCCGCCATCGTTAAATTCATATTCGTTCCTGTATCTCCGTCTGGGACAGGAAACACATTTAATGAATTCACATGATCGGAATACTGATGCAATTGATTTGCACCCCGTAAGACCATGCTTGTAAAATCTGCCCCATCCAATGAAAACTTCCTCAAGGTGTATTCCCCTTCCTAACTTATTACACGTACGCCCTGCACAAACACATTCACCACATCAACATGAATTCCGACGATTTCATTCAGCACATACTTCACTTTAACTTGAATATTATGAGCAACTTCGGATATTTTCGTACCATAGCTGACAATAATGTATAAATCTATTTGAACCTGGTCATTCACCTTACGAATCTCAACACCACGAGCCAAGTTCTCACGGCCGAGCAGTTCAGCAATGCCATCCTTCAATTGTTTGCGCGAAGCCATTCCTATCAGCCCATAACAATCCAGAGCAGCAGAACCTGCAATGATCGCTACGACATCATCAGATATGTACACTTTTCCACTTTCCATGCTGAGTTGAATAGTCATCTCTCTTTTCTCCACTCCTTTTTGTGTATTATGGACTAATCAACATTGTACTATAATAGATAAGATAAATAAATAAAGTTTTTTAGGTGAGTTGACGAAGCAAATTTGCCTATGCTATTATATATAAGTATTGTTTTATGCAGGTGTCTCGAACAAGGAGGTGTACTCAATGTCTCGCAAATGTTTCGTAACTGGCAAATCGCCAAAAACAGGAAACCACGTTTCCCACGCAAACAACAAAAACAAACGCACTTGGGGCGTTAACGTTCAAAAAGTTCGTATTTTGGTAGATGGCAAGCCAAAACGTGTTTATGTTAGCACACGCGCATTGAAATCCGGTAAAGTAGCTCGCGTATAATAACTGATAAACTCATAAGCAAAAAGCACCTGCTCTCGCAGGTGCTTTTTTAAATGTAAAAAACTTTTATAAGTATCATAATTCCAGCTAGCCTATACAAAGTCTTGACTCCACCATAGGATGAAGAAGACGATACCGTAGATTAGCGCGTTACTACGCGCTAGTTCTTATGGAACGTATTCAAAATCGCCTTTACAAAGCCTCCCAAGAACTTCGGTAACTTGAATGTATAAAATTTCATACTCCACCCTCCCAACATTTTCTAAAGAACCCCCACTCCCGCACACTTATGTATCCATCATATGCGGGAACGGCATGCCCTATTCCATAGAGAATGATAAGGATAAGCCCAAATCCTAAATCGATGCAGGTATCGGATTCGTCTTCACAAATTGAATCATCGTGATCACGACAATAAAGAGGAGGAAGAATATGATCGATAGAACGACATACCAAATCCGAATCGCAAGGCGTTCATATTTACGGAAGAAATAAATCGTAATCACAAGCGCCAGCAAGGAACAGATTAAGTTCGCAGGCGACGCCATTAACGTATAAGTCCCGAGCAATATGCCCGATAATAGACTGGCTACAATTAACCACAGTGCTGTCACGAAAGTCACTCCTTACGATGTCATGCGATCTCGAATGCGTTCCATTGCAGCTTTGCGATCTTGTTGCCCAAATACAGCGCTGCCTGCAACGAGCACGTCTGCACCTGCTTGAACGACACGCGCAACGGTCTCTTCGTTAACTCCACCATCTACCTCGATATGCACATGCTGTAATCCACGAGCATCTAACATGTTGCGTAGTCTAGTGATTTTGGACAACGTGCTCTCAATGAAGCTCTGACCGCCAAATCCCGGATTCACCGTCATAATTAAGACCATATCCAGATCTTCAAGCACTTCCTCAATCGCCGATAACGGTGTTGCTGGATTCAGAGCGACCCCAGCCTTAACCCCCTGCTCTTTGATCAAGTGGATGACACGGTGGAGATGCGTACATGCCTCAGCATGAACCGTAATCCAATCCGCACCAGCCTTAGCGAATACAGGAATATATTGTTCAGGTTTCTCAATCATCAGATGAACGTCAAGTGGTAGCGTTGTATGCGGACGAATGGCATCCACAATTAACGGACCAATCGTAATATTCGGCACGAAATGACCATCCATCACGTCCACATGGATCCAGTCGGCTCCACCGCGCTCAACTTCTTTAATTTCATCCCCAAGCTTAGCAAAATCCGCAGACAAAATGGACGGAGCAATTTTATGTTTCATCGTTTAGTACCTCCGTTTCTTTTCTTTCATTTCATTGTAGAACAGCTCGTAATGCGCATACCTGCTCGCCGAAACCTCACCCGCTTCTTTAGCAGCAAGCACTTTACAGCCCGGCTCATGCAGATGCGTACAACCTCGGAATTTACACCCTGCCGCATAGTCCCGGAACTCCCGGAAGCAGTCGCCTAATGCCTCAACACCAAGCTCTAAGAAGTCGAGCTGACTGAATCCCGGCGTATCCGCTACGAATCCCCCAGCAGGCAGAGGAATCAATTCCACATGTCTTGTCGTATGCTTACCGCGGCCAAGCCTCATACTGATCTGATTCGTCTCCAGTGCAAGCCCTGGCAAGAGTGCGTTAAGCATCGAAGATTTACCCACCCCGGATTGACCAGCAAAGACACTGATTTTTCCCGTCAGCTGTGCCATAAGCTCTTCCTTACCTAGTCCCGTCACAGAACTTGTTCGAATGACAGTATAGCCAATCTGTTTGTACAGCGCCTCAGCATCCTCAATCCGCGTTAACTCTCGTTCCGCAATGGAAGACACGCTAACCTCAACATCCTTCTCCGATGAAGACTCATCGAGCAAGTCTTCCTTGGTGAAGCAGATCACAACATCCAGTCCAGCATGTTCAATATGAACAAGGAATTTGTCGAGCAACTGTAGATTAAGTTCCGGTTCTTGAACTGAGAAGACAAGAATCGCTTGCTCCACATTGGAGATCGGTGGACGGATCAGCTCCGAAGAGCGAGGGGAGATCGCATCGACCATCCCCTCCCCGTTCTCCGTAAGCGTATATTCAACGTAATCGCCAACAAGCGGCGACTCGCCTCTTTTCTTGAAAATCCCGCGCGCCCGGCATTGAATGAGCTCACCTGACGCTTCAATATAGTAATAACCGCTTAATGCCTTAACAATTAATCCTTGAGGCATATTCTCGCTCCTATTCTTCGAATGGCAGCATCCCTCCGCTTCGATTGTGTGGCTTAGTCATCATTATGTTTGTCTTTCTTATCTTTCCCATTACCATGGCCGTTGCCATTGCCGTTGCCGTTGCCATTACCGTTTCCATTGTTCCCCGTATCGAAGCTGCTGTCGGTCCATTCGTTGGTCGTAGTTCCATCCGTAACAGGGTCCGTGGTTGCAGGGACATCGATTTGCGGAATCTGAACCGTTCCATTCTTCGCATCAAAGTAAGAGACAGGATACGAATCAAGGAACTCTTTGTTCCGATAGACATTAACGACACCATCTTTATTCGGGGCAAGCACGAGATCGATGGCAAACGTCTGAACATGTGAAATGGTCTGAGCAGGACCCCATTCAATATTTTCTCCGCGAGCATCGGAATAGACAATCCGAATGGAGCTCTTCTTGCCCTCTTCGACAGGTGCGATCGGCAGATTGAATGTGTATTCAATCGCTTCCGGCGGATAACCTGAACTCACGTAGATCATAACCTCCGAATTCGGCTCAGCCATCTCCTTCGGTTCATACGGCCATTGCTTAAATACTTCACCTTTCGGGAAGTAACTCGGCTCCCGCTTCACGCCGCCGGATTCTGCTGCAAGCTTCAAACCGGCAGATTGTATTAATGCCTTCGCCTCATCTTCCGTTTTGCCAATCAAATTCGGCATCGGCTTCGCCGCGCTGCCCTTACTCACCGTAAGACGTATTTGCAGCTGCGCAAGGTCACTGTCGGTTCCCGCCTCTGGTGATTGAGCGAATACCCTACCCGCTGCCACATTATCATTGTTTTCTTCTACTTTCGTAATCTGGCTCTCCGGCACTTTCAGATCGATTAGCATCTGACGTGCTTCCGTATACGATTTATTGGTCAACTCCGGCATCTTGAACATCGGAACTCCTTCGCTGACCGAAATCGAGATCGTAGAGCCTTCCTTCACCTTCGTGCCTTCCGGCTTACTCTGCTCGAATACGATCCCCTTCGCAAAGCCTTCCTTATTCACGCGGTTGACCGGCTCTTCGATGTCAATCTTCAGATCCGACAACTGCTTCCTTGCCTCTTCCTCCGTAAGATTCACGAGGTTCGGCAGCGTTACCTCCGGGACATAGACAAGCTTCTGCACATACAGCACGACCCCGAGCATAATCGCAAGAAACACGATAGTCGCTCCTACCCAAACGGCTGGCTTCACCCACTTCTTCTTGGGCTCTGTACGTTCGTTCTCCTGCTCTTCTGTCTCTTCTTTCACTTCACGAGCAATCGGAGCTGCAGCTTTCTTCGGCGCAATACGATCCGGCTTAATGGCAGGAATAACACGTGTCTTCTGCTCATCGATAAATGCATCGTCTTCGAAGCCAATCTTCTTCTCGAACCGACGATCCGCTGATAGGCTTGTATCCAGATCCGCCATCATTTCTTTGGCCGATTGATAGCGTTCCTGTGGATTCTTGCGCATCGATTTCAGAATAATGTTCTCTACACTCTGAGGAATCAGAGGATTGACCACGCGCGGCTCCTCGAATTCATCTTGCAGATGCTTAAGCGCAACACTGATCGGGCTCTCGCCAAGGAATGGCAGACGCGCAGTGAGCATCTGATAGAGCACAATCCCAAGCGAATATAAGTCCGACTTCGCCCCTGTAGCAACGCCCTTTGCATGTTCTGGCGAGAAGTAATGCACAGACCCCAGCACCGAACCTGCATGTGTAATCGTAGACGAGGTCACAGCACGAGCTATCCCAAAATCCGTCACCTTCACACGGCCATTTTTGCCAATAAGAATGTTATGCGGCTTGATGTCACGGTGAATAATCTCGTTATGGTGCGCATGATCCAAAGCATCACAGATTTGCATCGCAATATGTATCGCTTCTTCGGCCTGGAGCGGCGCCTTCTCTTTAATATACTCATTTAAATTCTGACCTTCGACGTATTCCATCACAATATAATGAATGTCTTCTTCTTGACCTACATCATAGATACTTACAACATTCGGATGTGATAAGGCTGCCGCTGACTGGGCCTCCCGACGAAACCGACGAATAAACTCCTCATCATGGACGAACTCTTGACGCAAAATTTTAACGGCTACGTTACGTCCTAATAATAGGTCCTGGGCTTTATAGACAAGCGCCATACCGCCGCCGCCTACTCGTGTTAGTATCTCGTAACGTCCGCCTAGTTCATGACCAATCATTCCGCCCACCCCCTTACTGCGCTGTCGTTAATTCCTGATGTCTGTTCCAATAGAACAACTGTAATATTATCTTCTCCGCCCGCTTGCAGGGCTAGTTGAAGCAGTTGATCCGCTCTCGCAGCAAGAGAGTCTTGTACCGTATTGACGGTACGCTTCATTTCATCTTCCGTAACGCGATTGCTTAACCCATCGCTGCACAGCATAAGCGTATCATGCTCAGTAAGTGCGACAGGGATTAACTCTACGGACACATGTGGGTCCGTTCCTAATGCACGAGTCACAACATTTTTCATCGGATGATGCTGCGCTTCTTCGCTGCTAATCTGACCCTTCTTCACCAACTCGTTCACGAGAGAATGATCTTCTGTCAGCTGTTCGATCACATCTTCATTTATTTTGTAGACGCGACTATCTCCAATGTGACCGATCATGCCCTTTAGACCATCGAGAAGGACAGCCACGATCGTCGTCCCCATATTATGATACTTCCTGTCTTGCGAAGCGAGTTCGTAAATCACGCGGTTCGCTCGCAGAATCGCTGCAGCTAGCGCATCCCCTAATTCTTCAGCAGAAAGCCCCGAACGGAGCGACAGCAATTGCTGCGAGACCGTCTCAACGGCTAGCCTGCTCGCGGTGTCCCCCGCTTGATGACCACCCATTCCATCTGCAACAATTGCGAGTGTTACCCCGCTGTCCAGAGCTTGTACCCAAGATAGATCTTCATTGACTGTTCGAACGCGCCCAACATCGGAACGCTGTACCATATTCATGGCTCTCACCTCGCTATTTGGCTTCCAAATGCTTCGCCCGCAATTGTCCGCAAGCCGCTGCGATATCATGTCCTTGTTCGCGACGAATGGTCGCATTAATTCCTTTACGCTCTAGAATCCGTTGGAATTCAAAAATATCATTACGCGGTGTTCTTACGTAGTTGCGCTCAGGCACGTGGTTAACAGGAATCAAGTTCACATGGCAGAGCATGTCCTTAATCACATCAGCAAGCTCTTCCGCATGTTCAGGACGATCGTTCACACCGCCAATGAGGGCATATTCGAACGTAATTCTGCGTCCCGTCTTCGCCAAATAGTAACGAAGTGAATCCATAACATCATTGAATGGGAATCTGCGATTCACCGGCATGAGCTTCGAGCGAAGCGCATCATTAGGAGCATGGATGGAAATCGCTAGATTAATCTGTGTATTCTCGTCCGCAAATTTATAAATATTCGGTACAATGCCACTTGTCGAGACAGTGATGTGACGCTGCCCAATATTAAGACCCTTCTCATGAATCATAATACGTAAGAACTTCATGGTCTCCTCATAGTTCTCGAAAGGTTCGCCTGTTCCCATAATCACGATACTGCTTACGCGTTCATCGCGTGTATCGAGAATTTTCTGAGCTTGAACGACTTGCGCAACAATCTCGCCTGCAGTTAAATCTCGTTTCAATCCACCTAGGGTTGAAGCACAGAACGTACAGCCGACACGGCAGCCCACTTGCGTCGTGACACACACGCTATTACCGTAGTTGTGCTTCATCACAACCGTCTCAATCGCATGTTCATCGTGTAGGCCGAAGAGGAACTTCACCGTACCGTCCTTGGATTCAAACTTCGTAATTTCTTTTAAAGTTACAAATTGAAACTGCTCTTCTAGTTTATGCCGGAGTTCTTTGGACAAATTACTCATTTGTTCAAAGTTATCTACGCGTTTCACATAAATCCAATCGAAGATTTGAGCCGCTCGAAATACAGGCTCCCCGTTCTCCTTGGCCCATATTTGCAGTTCTTCAAGTGTAAAATCATAAATAAATGGTTTATCCAATTTTTCTCACAACCTATTCAGTCCATTTTCTACTTAGTTTATCTCATTCGTCCTATTTTAACATAAATAACCCCCTGGCTAAAGAGGGAGGAATTTTTCCAAGAAAGTAATCACCTCTTACCCCCTCGCTCAATATGATAGGTATGGGTGAATGACCACGTCAGAGACGGAAGAGGTGAATAGTGATATGGCTGTCGTCAAAGCAAATTCCGAAGATATAAAAGTACTAGCACGACTCCTGCGAGCAGAGGCAGAAGGTGAAGGTGAACAAGGCATGTTG
This sequence comes from Paenibacillus terrigena DSM 21567, assembly GCF_000374845.1. Taxonomy (GTDB): domain Bacteria; phylum Bacillota; class Bacilli; order Paenibacillales; family Paenibacillaceae; genus Paenibacillus_K; species Paenibacillus_K terrigena. The sequence continues at coordinate 111,719 of NZ_KB895415.1, forward strand.
ATGGTCGGCAATGTTGGAATTAACCGAATTTTAGCTGACTGCCTTGATTTCTTGAATATTCGCAATATCAACGATATGGTCTACCAAAGTCCTGGCGGATTCGAAGCTGTCCAGAAAGGATACTTCTATCAAAGGGCACGCGATAGAGACATCCGACTCGCCCAAAGAGCAGTTAACGGCGAACAAATATGGCCGGCAAGCAATGCCTTATGGTACTTCCGTCCATCAGGGGACTGTCCACCGACATGGTACAACCAAGAACTTAGCGGCAGATTCAAATTACATTGCTTCTATATCCCGGAGGGAGAAGTCTGCCCGAAAGTCTATCGTTCACGTTAACACCTAAAAAGAGATATTATTTGAGGAGGAATAGAACGCAATGAATTACGTTTATCGAGGATCAGTAGGTAATTATGGATATATGATGCCAGCTCCCGCTCCAGCACCAGCAGGAATCCCAATGCCGCAAAGCACCATGCCCGGTTATCCCGCTGCCGCTCCAATGAACCCTGGCATGCAAGGAATGCAAGGAATGCAAGCGCAAGGGGTAGCACCTGGTACACCCGTCGGACCTATGACTGCCACAACCGGTGCCGTGATTACACCATCAGGGACGACAGTAGCTCCACCTCAATACGAGCAATCTTATGTAGAGAATATCCTTCGTATGAACCTCGGCAAAACCGGTACATTCTACATGACATATGAGAATAACTGCGAATGGAACGCCAAAATTTTCCGCGGCGTCATTGAAGCAGCAGGGCGCGATCACATTATCATCAGCGATCCGACAACAGGACAACGCATTCTCATGCTGATGGTGAACCTCGATTATATAACTTTTGACGAACCTCTCAACTATACGTATCCGGGCGTGATTGGCAACCCGACTCGCTAATTCACGAGCAGTTTATATATTTACAAAAGAACCTCCCGCTCCCACAAACCTGTGGAATAGGAGGTTCTTTGATGGATTAGGATTTGCGTTTCATGAATCTTGCGATAAAAAATCCGTCCGAATGGAACTGATGCGGTAGAATCTGAATTAGATTCGCAGGCTCCCCAGTCTTCTCGCAAATATCGAGCCAAGCCGGACTCGCCGATTCTTCGCCCGCCCAAGTGAAGTCCGGGTGCCGGTCAAGGAAAGCCTCCGCCATACGAACATTCTCTTCCGGTTCAGTCGTACAGGTGCTATAGACGAGAATTCCGCCTGGACGAAGAAGAGATTGAACTTCATCGAGCAGCTGCGATTGCAGCGCTGCAATCTGCTCCACTTCTTCCGGCTTCTTTGCCCATTTCAAGTCTGGTTTACGCCGAATTACGCCAAGTCCTGAACAAGGAGCATCGAGCAGAATGCGCTCGAAGGACGCAGGCTTCAACTGCTTAGCCAAAGATAACGCATCGCTCACTCTCGTCTCAATCGACCCTAGCTTCAATCTGAAGGCTTGTTCCGCAATCAGCTTCTGCTTGTGTGGATGTACATCATTCGCTAAGACATGGCCCGTATCATTCATCAGCTCTGCAATATGCGCCGTTTTGCCGCCTGGGGCCGCACAGCAATCCAATATTTTCATTCCAGCTTCAGGATTCAGCGCTTCGGCAACAAGCATCGAGCTTTCATCTTGCACCGAGAAGAGTCCATCTTTGTACCAATCCGTCAAAGCCATATTGCCGCCGCTATCAACCACAATGCCTGCAGGCGATATCTCAGACGGACGTGCATCCATGCCTGCTGACGTCATCGCTTCGAGCATGGAATCCCGATCCGTCTTCACACAATTCACTCGAACACTTACATGTGGTGCTTCATTGTTCGAAGCACACATCGCAATGGCAGCTTCTTCACCATACTGCCGAATCCAACGTTCTACCATCCATTCCGGATGCGAATAGGAGAGCGCGATACGGGCAACACGATCCAACGATTCAGGAATGCTAAGCGATTCCTTATTACGCAGCACATTCCGCAAAACGCCGTTCACCATGCCTGAGATCCCTTGATGGCCTTTGCGTTTGGCAATGTTCACCGCTTCATTCACGGCCGCATGCGGTGGAATCCGATCGAGGTAATAGATCTGATAGAAGCTTAGGCGCAGCAAATTTCGCACCCAAGGCTGCAGCTTCGCAAGTCCTTTGCTCACGAATGAGCTTAAGAAATAGTCAATGGTATTCAGTCGTTGAATTGTCCCATAGACCAATTCCGTAGCAAATCCAGCCTCCGTACGCTCTAGCTGCAATTTCTGGAGCGATTGGTTCAAGAGCAGATTGCTATAAGCGCCCTCCTGCTCCACACGGGTCAAGACATCAAGTGCAACTTCACGAGCAGATATCTTTCTTTTCGCCGCCCCGCTCACGTTAGTATCGTTCCCTTCGTCATTTTCCCGCCGCGCACAAATTCCGCAGCATCCATTGCTTTCTTACCAGCAGGCTGAACTTGCATCAGAATGATCGAACCGTCTCCTGTCTTCACTTCAATGCCATTCGGATCGCAGGCAAGGACTGTGCCCGGCACAGCATCCATAGCGCTCACTGACACACGGCATGACCATACCTTGAACACTTCATCCTGCCAGAGGGTGAACCCACCCGACCATGGAACAAGGCCGCGGACTTGGTTGAAAATATCTCTCGAGCTGCGTGACCAATCAATTCGCTCATCTTCACGCGTCAAATTCGGCGAATACGTAGCAAGTGAATCATCCTGCTTAACGGCTTCGATGCGTCCAGCAATCAATTCAGGCAGCGTCTCTCGAAGCAGATTCGCTCCAGCAATACTGAGCTTCTCGAACATCGTTCCCGCCGTATCCTCGTCGGTAATCGGCACCTCGACGCGCGAGATCATATCCCCCGTATCCAAACCTTCCGCCATATACATAATCGTAACACCGGTAACGGTCTCCCCATTCATAATCGAACGTTGAATTGGCGCTCCACCGCGGTATTCGGGCAGAAGCGAACCGTGTACATTGATGCAGCCTAATCGCGGAAGATCCAAAACCGCTTTGGGTAGAATCTGTCCATACGCAGCCGTTACGATCAAATCAGGTTGCAACTTGGCAAGCTCATCGACCGATTCAGGACTGCGAAGTTTCATCGGCTGGAGCACAGGAATACCGTTCTCAATCGCTACTTCCTTCACAGGGGTCGGTGTTAATAACCGTTTTCTACCCTTTGGCCGATCCGGCTGCGAGACGACTGCCGCTACGTTATATCCTTCGCTTAATAACATTTGTAGTGCTGGAACGGCGAACTCCGGCGTCCCCATAAATACAATTTTCATTTAATTCTCCTTGCCTTTCCGTTCGGTAGTGTCGTAGAGTTTCTCGGCAAGCTCTGTGAACAATACCCCATTCAAATGATCAACCTCGTGCTGAAAAGCGCGTGCCAGCAGCTCCGAGCCTGTAATTATAATTTCTTCGCCATGACGATTCAAGCCCTTCACCGTAACCGTCATTGCACGACGAACATCACCATTGATTCCAACGATGCTTAGGCACCCCTCTGAACCGAATTGCTCGCCTTCTTTGGAAAGTATCTCAGGGTTAATCATCTCAATCAACCCATGCTCATCACCACAATCAACCACAATAACACGCTTAAGGATGCCCACCTGCGGCGCAGCTAAGCCAACCCCATCCGCATCATACATCGTCTCTGCCATGTCGTCGATCAATTTAATAATTTTAGGCGTAATCTCCGTTACTTCTTTTGCACGTTTATGCAGCACCGGATCTGGCTCTTGCACAATAACTCGAACGGCCATCACAGCACCCTCCTTCATTCACTTTTCTCTATCTAGTCGTTACATTAACATTTGGGGATCGACATCCACACTGATAAGCAGTTGTTGTCCTCTGACATGTTCATCGAACTCCGCGGAGATCGCGCGTACAAGCTGCACGGCATCAACGTTCCCCCGATATTTTAACATACATTGAAATCGGTATCTATTCTTGATCCGAGGCATCGGCGATGCAACGGGCCCGAGCAATTCGAATGCATCTTCCGAAGGACTATCCAGCGCCTGACTCCATCCGTGTGCAATCGCTTGTTCCCTCACGCGTGTCGCGAAATTCTCACTCATTCGAACCAGCAAAGGAAGCTGTTCATGCGAGAACGTAATCAGAATCAGATTACAATAAGGCGGATAGGCCCGCTTCCAACGATGCTCCAATTCATCCCGAGCAAACGCCTCAAAATGATGCTCCGATGCATGTTGAATGGAATAGTGCTCAGGCGTATACGTCTGAATAAATACTTCCCCAGGCAGGTGATGACGGCCTGCGCGGCCTGCTACCTGTGTTAACAGCTGAAAGGTACGTTCCGCTGCACGGAAATCCGGAATGTTCAGCGCCGAATCTGCTGTGATGACACCTACCAGTGTCACATAAGGAAAGTCAAGTCCTTTGGCAACCATCTGTGTGCCTAAGAGAACATCGGCCTGACGATCTCGGAACTGACCGAGCAGCTTTTCATGGGAGCCTTTCTCCGTCGTCGTATCCACATCCATTCGAATGACTCGGATACCTGGGAACAGCTTGGAAAGCTCCTCCTCGACGCGCTGCGTACCGGTGCCGAAATAGCGAATATGCTCACTCTCGCAAGAAGGACATGTCTTGGGCGCTTTCTCGGCATGACCGCAATAGTGGCAGCGTAAGTGATCCGACTTCTGATGATAGGTCAAGGCGATATCGCACTCCGGACATTGAGCCACGTATCCGCAAGTCCGGCACATGACAAAAGTCGAATACCCGCGCCGATTAAGCAGCAGGACCATCTGCTCCTGCTTCTTGAGGCGGTCTTCAATCGCTTGATATAGCGGACGACTGAACATCGACCGATTGCCGTTCTTAAGCTCTTCACGCAGATCTACGATATGAACCGTCGGAAGATCTCGCCCGCCAACCCGCGTCGGCATAGACAGCAGCCGCATCGGAGCTTGATCATCGAAGCCCGGCAAAGGCTGTCCTTCAACGGCAGCACGATAGCTCTCCAGCGAAGGCGTAGCCGAACCCAAGATGACGACAGCCCCTTGCTGCGCAGCTCGTTTCACTGCTACATCTCGTGCATGATACTTCGGACTCTCTTCTTGCTTATACGAAGTCTCATGTTCCTCATCGATAATCACAAGCCCAATTTGTTCGAATGGCGCGAATATCGCTGAACGCGCACCAATCGCAACCTTCACCTTGCGCTCGCGAATTTTGCGCCATTCATCATACCGCTCACCATGAGAGAGTCTGCTGTGCAGCACGGCGACTAACGCGCCAAATCGGCTCTTAAATCGTTCCACCATCTGCGGCGTAAGGGAGATTTCCGGGACGAGTACGATGGCTTCACGGCCCTGGGCTATACAATGCTGAATCGACTGCAAGTAGACCTCCGTCTTCCCGCTTCCAGTAACACCGTGCAGCAAGAACAAATCATGTTCGCGTGTGTCTAGCGATGCCTCTATCCTATCATATACGTGCTGCTGTTCTTCGGTGAAACGCATCGGCTCCGATTTCTTGAACCGACGATCCGCATAAGGATCACGGAACACTTCCATCTCCCGGATATCCACGTAACCTTTATCTTCAAGCCCTTTAATCGTTGAACTCGTCGTATGCAGCTCTGTGAGCAAATCCGTCATGAGCATCGGCTGCCAGGTCTGCATGAGGAACTCTAAAGCTTCCTTCTGCCGACGGGCCTTGGTTGGGAACGAAGCAAGTATCGCTTCCGCTTCTTCTTCCTCGATCTTTAAGAGCACCGTCTTCACTTTCTTCTTCGCGACACGGTCTTTGATGGATTGCGTCTCGATTAAGTACCCTTGCTTTAGCAGGCGTTTGATCAAGTTCTCATGCGCAGGGAACATCGAGGTCACCTGTTCAAGCTTCATCGGCCCTAAACGCTCAACGGTCTCAAGCACAGTGCGTTCCTCTGGAAGCCACAGCAATTCATCATCCTGATATGTCTCCGAGACATGCAGCACGCGCTCAACCTTGCCTTTCAGCGCGGTTGGTATCATCGATTGCAGTGCGGCAATATCGTGGCATACATACTTTGCACTCATCCAAGCGCCCAGCTCGATCAAATCGGGGGATAAAGGAGGAACGAGATCCAAGAGCTCCTGAATATATTTCATGCGACTTTTATTCACTTCTAATGACTCATCCGATGTGAACCCCACCACAAAACCTTGCACAGTTCTTGGTCCGAATGGCACCCCGACCCGGCTGCCGACTTCAATCCAAGGCTCCATCGTATCCGGAATCATATAATCAAATGGCCGATTGGTCTGCTTACTCGGCACATCGACAATCACTCTTGCATAACGTGTCAACCGCGTCCACCCGCCAACCGTTCAGAGACGATGCGGAGTAGACGATGCGCAACTTGATCTTTGGACATTTGCGGTAGTGCTTCAACAAGGCCCTGACGGTCATAGATATGAACAATATTCGTATCCACACCAAATCCGGCGCCTTCCGCAGTCACATCGTTTGCGACCATAAGGTCGCAGTTTTTCCGCGATAATTTATCAAGCGCATAGCGCTCCACATCATTCGTCTCTGCCGCGAATCCAACGACGAACTGCTGCGTCTTCCGTCTTCCAATTTCCTGCAAAATATCTTGCGTACGCTCAAGCTCCAGCGTCAACCGTTCATTGGTCTTCTTCATCTTGCTGGATTCCATTTTCGCAGGACGATAATCCGCGACTGCTGCCGCTTTGATAATGATATCCGCTTCTTCCATCCGTTCCATTACACGATCGTACATGTCTTGTGCTGACATCGCCTGAATGACCTCGACACCTTCCGGCGGAGGCCCATCCGTACTTGCTGCGATCAACTGCACATGCGCACCCAAATCCCGTGCTGCACGTGCAATCGCGTATCCCATTTTGCCGGAGGAATCATTCGTAATGTAACGAACAGGGTCAATCCGTTCAACCGTCCCCCCTGCTGTTACGATCACTGTGCGACCTGCTAACAGCAATGGCTCATCCTGCTGCGTCGCCGCACGATGCTGATCCGCGAAGAAGCGCTCGATGAAGTGGAATATATCCTCGGGTTCAGCGAGTCTTCCTTGTCCGACGTACCCGCAAGCAAGTTGACCTGTCCCCGGCTCAATAAACAACACCCCGCGTTCTTCGAGCACTTTCATGTTATGAACCGTTGCAGGATGCTGATACATGTGTACATTCATTGCAGGGGCAACAACCACAGGAGCTGTCGTTGCAAGCAATACATTCGTTAACATGTCATCTGCCAGGCCATACGTCATTTTAGCCAATGTATTGGCTGTTGCGGGTGCGACTACGACTAAATCTGCCTCGTCAGCGAGATGAATATGAGATACGACGGACGGATCGCGCTCATCGAACGTATCCGTGTATACCGAGTTGCGTGATAACGCCTGCAATGTCAATTCCGTCACGAAATGTTTGGCAGACTCTGTCAGGATGACATGGACGTTCGCACCATGCTGCACGAGTCTGCTGCATAGCGTAATTGCCTTATACGCTGCGATGCCTCCGCTAATCCCTAGAATAATCTTCTTTCCGTTCAACATGGGTATCCCCCTTATCAATAAATAGAATTTTACGTTTCTATTTAGAGAAACTTCATAAATTCTATTGTGGTAAAAAAATAACAACCTTTCGGTTGTCGAGGAAGAACGAGCCTTATCTTTATAATTCGTGATTAATCTCTAGGTTCAGCGTTACGCTCAATTTGAACAAAATCGCCGTAGATCTCTTCAAGCGCTGTTCCTACGAATTTGTGGGATTTGGGATTGCGAAGATCAGACTTGGATCCGTCTCTTAATTGTCTAGCCCGACGTGAAGCTGCAACGACTAGCGAGTATTTGCTGTCCACTTTGTTCATCATTTCATCGATCGAAGGGTATAGCATTTGAACACCTCATTCTTTTCTAATAAAAATCCAATAAAGCCTTGGCGCTATTATTCTTTCGGGATCTTACAATGCTCAGCGGTAATAATCGAATCAATCCGTCTGCATGCATGTTCGATCTCGTCGTTGACAACGGCATAATCATAATACTCAATCATATTGATCTCTTCTTCTGCTACAGACATCCGATGATCAATCACGGTATCATTCTCAGTGCCGCGACCTTTGATACGATCCTTCAACTCATCCAAGGAAGGCGGCAATAAGAAGATGAAGACTCCTTGCGGGAAAGACTTTTTCACTTGCAAAGCACCTTGAACTTCAATCTCAAGGATAATATCTTTGCCTTCATTGATTGTCTGCTCGACGAAATCGCGCGGTGTTCCATAATAGTTCCCCACATATTCAGCATACTCGAGCAGTTGGTTATGCTCAATCATATCCAGAAATTGCTCGCGGGACTTATAGAAGTAGTTCACACCTTCTTCTTCACCCATACGCGGCTGACGCGTCGTTGCAGACACGGAATAGATTAGATTAGGCATCTTTTTGCGTAGGGCGGTACATACCGTACCTTTACCTACACCAGAAGGGCCGGATAACACAATTAATAAACCTTTACTCATAGTATTCTCCATCTCATTCGTCGTTGTCATCATCCTTGGTCGAGAGGCGATGCGCTACAGTTTCAGGTTGTACTGCAGATAGAATAACGTGATCGCTATCTGTAATAATAACCGCACGCGTACGGCGACCATAGGTTGCGTCAATCAGCATATGCCGATCGCGCGCTTCTTGAATAATCCGCTTAATTGGCGCGGACTCTGGGCTTACGATCGAGATAATTCGATTCGCGGATACGATATTCCCGAAACCGATGTTAATCAGTTTGATAGCCATTTCTGGTTTCCCCCTATAATAAATGCATTATTCCATATTCGCGACCTGTTCACGAATTTTCTCCAGTTCGGCTTTCATGTCAACCACACGATTTACAAGCGCAAGGTGATTCGCTTTCGATCCAATCGTATTCACTTCACGATTCATTTCTTGAATTAGAAAATCCAGCTTACGTCCTATCGGCTCATGCATCTGTAACAAAGTACGGCATTGCCCAAAATGGCTCTTGAGCCGAGTCAATTCTTCATCAATATTGCAACGTTCCGCGAACAGGGCTAATTCCATACCGAATTTATGCTCATCGAATTTGAAGGTGGCATCCTGCAAATCCGCTAGCCGCTGTCTCAATTTCGTTCGGTATTCGGAGACGACGGTCGGGGCGAGGAGGACAAGTTCTTGATGAATCGCCTCTAAAGTGGTCAATCTAGATCCTGTATCTTCTGCCAGATGGTGCCCCTCTCTAGCACGCATCTCACATAATCCGTTCAGTGCTTCTTGTAAGCCAGCTACCAAATGCTCCTCGACTTCTTCGTTCGCAAGCGTCGAATCCTCACGCGCAACGAGAACATCAGGCATCTGCATCAGTTGATTCAATGTTAACGTATCCGTGAATCCGAATCGCTCTCGCAGCGCACTAGCTGCTTGCACATAAGAATGTGCTGCAGACCAATTGATATGCGGTGTATTGAGAGCATCTTCTTCCTTCTCTTTGTTGATAAAAATATCAATTCGTCCACGTCCAAGACGGTGCTGGACGATACGTTTCAGTACATCTTCGTAGCATGTCCATTCCCGCGGAAGACGGATAACCGTCTCACAGTAGCGGTGATTAACGGATTTAATCTCGATCTGCACTCTATAGCCGCCAAAATGTCTCGCGGAATGACCAAATCCTGTCATACTGAAAACCATGGGGACCACATCCATTACACTATAATAATTGATTCTAATAATCGTTACAAGTATGCGTTCAAAAAGTCTGCTTTTGAGTTTCCTCTACATAGTGGATTGGAGCACTGAGGCTTTTTCCCAGACATACGACGTCAACGTAACACTCATCTCATAGAACATGAACGGTGTCATGAAGTAGATTCCATTAAACCGCGGCATCGCCGTATCGAGCAATTCCTTCGCAATCTCGATACCTACTTTTCTTCCCTCTTCCCCTTCCAGGCCAGCCATCCGTTTGAGAACCTCATCAGATAACTGAATTCCTGGCACTTCATTATGAAGATATTCGGCATTGCGTCCGCTTGCAAGCGGCATAATACCAATGAATATCGGAATATCCAGATGCTTCGTGGATTCATAGATTCGTTCAATTAATGCTGGATCATAGACAGGTTGTGTCATAATATAATCCGCGCCAGCTTCAATCTTCTTCTCGAGGCGCTGTACAGCTTTATCCAAGTATTTTACATTCGGATTAAACGCTGCGCCTATGATAAAATTCGCTTTCTGTTTCAGCGGTTTCCCAGAGAAAGCAACGCCTTCATTTAATTGTTTGATCATGCGAATAATCTCAAAAGAAGTTAAATCATAGACCGAGCTAGATCCCGGTAAATCGCCAAATCGTGCAGGATCCCCTGTGACGGCGAGTACATGATCAATATCTAATGCATCGAAGCCCATCAGATGCGACTGTGTTCCAATCAAATTACGGTCACGGCATGCAATATGAATGAGCGGGCGCAATCCCGTCTCTACCTTAACTTTATTGCCGAGGGCCATATTACTCATACGTGTAACTGCAAGAGAATTGTCAGCTAACGTCAACGCATCGACCCTCACATCCTTCAAGGCCGCTGCACCCTTCATGAATTTCGTGATGTCCAGATCACGCGGAGGATCTAGTTCAACGATGACCGTATGACGCTGCTTGACAAGATCCACAATGCTAGGATTCCCCGTTGTACCCGCAGGAGGTTCTACAACAGCATGTTTGGCCGCAGACACACCCGTGCTGGACGGACTCTTCACTTGTACATTTCCTTCCGCGTTCGGTACGAATCCAACAAGCGCCTTTGCAATCGCTTCGACATGCGCCGGTGTTGTTCCGCAGCATCCACCGATAAGCTGTACACCCATATTCGCGAATTTGATGGCGCATTCACCGAAATACTCCGGAGAAGTCATATACATATATTTGCCATCAACATAGTCAGGAATACCCGCGTTCGGGAACACGGAGATCGGTAAATGATAGAATCCTTGAATTTTTTCAACGGAATGAAGAATTCCTCTAGGGCCTGTATGGCAGTTAAATCCAATGACATCCGCACCTACAGCTTCAATAATCTTGAAAGCTTCTTCTAACGAGAACCCGTCCATCGTCGTACCGCCGGCTTCCACAGCAAATTGACAAATGACCGGCAGATCACTTAATTCTCGCAGCTTCTCGAGCGCAATCTTCATTTCTTCCACATCATAGAATGTTTCTAATAGAATCCCATCGACACCTTCTGCGAGCAGCGCACGAAACTGCTCTTCGAAGCAATCTTGTAAATAATCTACTAAAATATTTTTACGGCGACCGGCACGAATCGGGCCGACAGCGCCTACGACATAAGCCGATTCCCCCGCAGCTTGACGCGCGATACGAACGCCGGCGCGGTTAATTTCTTCCACTTTGCCTTCGAGGCCGTATTTGGATAATTTATCAGCATTCGCAGAGAAGGTATTCGTCTCTACGAGCTGCGCTCCCGCTTGAACATACTCCCGATGAACATTCTCGATAACGTCCGGGTGGAGCAGATTCAACTCCTCATAGGAAGTGCCCACAGGAAAACCCATGTTGTACAAATAGGTCCCCATCGCTCCGTCACCTACGAGAATTTGCTGCTGTAATGCTTGACGTAAATCAATCTTCATGAACCCCACCCCATTAAGTTTAAGTAAACCTACTGTATCATAATTCATATGAAAAAATAAGCACAAAATGACCCCACACCGGGCGGCCTTGACTTCGAAGCTGATTCAAGTACTTTGCGAGGACCCCCAAAATCAACCATTCAATAAACAAAAAAATGCTCCTCTCGGAGCATTTTGGACATCATCATTCAACGTTCATCGGTTTGAATTATAACATTCCGTCGAACACCATCGCCGCAGGTCCCGTCATATACACATGATTGTCTGTCTCATTCCAATCAATATGCAAGTCGCCGCCTTTGAGCGAAATAACAGCTGTCCGGTCCGTTAATCCATTCAGCACCGAAGAGACGAGCGTCGCACAAGCCCCTGTTCCACAAGCAAGCGTAGGTCCCGCACCGCGTTCCCATACACGCATATCCACATATTCCTTCGATTTCACGGTCGCGAACTCTACATTAATCTTCCGCGGGAAGAACGAATGAACCTCAAGCTTCGGCCCCCATGTCTCTAGATCGAAGTTCACGGCATCATCCACGTAGATGACACAATGCGGATTGCCCATGGATACCGCTGTAAAATGAAATGTCTGACCATTGACCTCAATCGGCTCATTCACCACTTGCTTCGCATCAATCGTCGTCGGTACGAGCTTGCCGTCAAGAATCGGCGCACCCATGTCTACACGAACACGTGAGACGGCATTTGTTACGGGATCCACTTCAAGCTGCAGCGGCTGAACGCCAGCGCCTAACGTTTCTATTGTAATATCATGCTGATCTGTCAGACCGCGGTCATATACGTATTTTGCAACACAACGAATAGCATTGCCGCATTGCTCTGCTTCAGTACCGTCAGAGTTCATAATTCGCATCCGGAAATCCGCCCTTTCAGAAGGCAGTATGTATACAAGTCCATCTGCCCCGATCCCGAAAAATCGATTACACGTCTCTATCGCAAGTTCTGATGCGTTGCTAGGGAGCTCCTGCTCCCCAGCGACGACAATAAAATCATTCCCAAGCCCATGCATTTTCGTGAATTTCATTTTATAGCACTCCTCTACTTCAACCATTTCCATAAGCATATCTTAGAGGCTGCGCCGAAGTGGATTCACTTTATGCACGAATGTTTGTACTTTTTATGAGCGGACTGCGTTTCTGTGTTGGCGTTGTCTTCCGCGGCTTACCGCCCGTTAATACACTCCCAATCCCCATGACGAACGTCGGCACGCCAGCGGCAACAAGGGTAATGGCCCAGTCTCTCAGATCCAGCGGCATTGTCTTGAACACGGGCTGCAGAGGTTCGATATAGAGCACAGCGAGCAGGAGAACAATCGATGATAACACAGCCAACACCAGATAACGGTTCTGCAAAATATTGCGGTGGAAGATTGAGCGTGAACTGCGGCAGTCAAATACATGGATAAGCTGTGCCATGACGAGCGTTGCGAAGGCAACGGATTGCGCTTTGACGAGCTGCTCCGCGCTGTTCGGATCCACTCGCAGCGTCAACCAGAACGCAAGAAGTGTGAATACGCCAATCAAGATCCCGCGACTAATAATTTTCCACCCTAATCTTCTGGCAAAAATATTCTCTTTCGCACCACGCGGTTTCTGCTCCATCAAATCCTTCTCTGCCTGATCCACACCCAGCGCCATCGCGGGCAGTCCATCCGTCACGAGATTGACCCAAAGAATCTGAATCGGCACGAGTGGCAGCGGGAACCCGAGCATCATGGCGATGAACATCGTTAAGATCTCCCCGACATTCGATGCGAGCAAGTAGCGGATGAACTTACGAATATTCTCATAGATACCTCGGCCTTCTTCAATGGCAGCCACAATTGTCGAGAAGTTGTCATCACTAAGAATGAGAGCTGATGCTTCTTTCGATACGTCGGTTCCTGTGATCCCCATGGCAATTCCGATATCGGCCGCCTTGATCGCAGGCGCATCGTTCACACCGTCGCCCGTCATCGCGACAACATGGCCTTTCCGCTGCAAGGACTTCACGATACGAAGCTTATGTTCAGGCGATACCCGAGCGTATACGTAGGTATCATCCACCTTCTGATCCAAATCATCATCAGACATATTCGCTAATTGCTGCCCTGTTAGAAGCAAGCCGCCGCGCTGAGCAATACCCAGTTGATTCGCGATGGCCTCCGCTGTCGTCTGATGGTCACCCGTAATCATGACCGTCTTAATGCCTGCTCGGCGGCATTTGGAAATCGCATCACGAACTTCTTTCCTCGGCGGGTCAATCATCCCTGTTAATCCGACGAAAATCAAGTTGCACTCCGCATCATTTTCATTTGCAACTTCTTCATAAGACCTGACTTCACGGTAAGCCATCCCGAGTACACGGAGCGCTGACTTCGCCATGCCTTCATTCGCTGCGAGCACCTTCTGCCGAAGGGTTCCAGTGAACGGCACGACTTTACCATCCCATAAAATATAAGCGCATTGTTCGAGCAGCATATCCGGTGCGCCTTTCGCATAAATCAGCTGCCCGCCTTGATGCTTGAGCTGCACGGACATCCGTTTTCGTTCCGAATCGAATGGGAATTCACAGACCCGCTCATACATCCCGTTTAAGGATTGCTGGGTCACACCCGCCTTCGAAGCAAGAACGACTAGAGCACCTTCCGTTGGATCGCCTTTGACTTCCCACGTCGATGTGGATTCTTCCTTCACTTTTTTCTTCGGTTTCTCCGAATGATAAGCCTCTGCGAGGGACGCATTATTACAGAGCGCCGCGATCTGCATTAATCGGCGTAAGGCCTGATCATTTTTGAGATCGACTGCCTTATTATCCTCTAGGATATGACCAATCGGTTCATACCCTTCTCCAGACACTTGCAGCAAGCGGCCTCCAAGCCACATATGCGTGACGGTCATTTTATTCTGGGTGAGCGTACCCGTCTTATCCGAACAAATGACGGAGGCACAACCTAAGGTCTCTACAGATGGAAGCTTACGGACAATCGCTTTGCGCTTAATCATACGTTGTACGCCAAGTGCCAGGGCGATCGTCACGATCGCTGGCAGCCCTTCTGGAATCGCAGCAACCGCCAAGCTAACCCCTGCAAGGAACATGCCGTAGGCCGGCTGACCATGCATAATGCCCGCAATCACGACCATCACCGTTAGACCCAAAGCAACGACAATCAATATTTTACCAAGCTGCTCCAGCCGATGTTGAAGCGGCGTCTCCATGCTCTCGGTTTGCTGAATCAGATCGGCAATTTTACCCATTTCGGTGTTCATTCCAGTACGTACTACGATCCCTCGGCCTGTACCCCGTGTGACCATCGTCCCCATGAATCCGAAGTTTCGCTGATCTCCAAGCGGAATACTCGCTTCATCAATCGGAGAAGCATGTTTATTGACTGGCACGGATTCCCCAGTTAATGCAGACTCTTCCACATCGCAGCTATTCGTCTCCGTCCAGCGAATATCCGCTGGAATCCGGTCTCCACTCTCAAGCAGAACCACATCGCCTGGCACCAGTTGATCTGCAGGAATCTGTATGACTTCGTTATCACGAAGCACATGCGCTGCCGGTGCGGATAGCTTCTTGAGCGCACGCAAGGAACGCTCCGCTCGAAATTCTTGGACAAAACCAAGAATCCCGTTAATGACAATGATCGCCACAATCGTGATCGCGTCCAAATATTCGCCGAGCAAGCCAGAAATCAGTGTGGCTCCCATTAGCACGAGCACCATGAAATCTTTGAACTGGTTCAAGAAGAGCGCAATCGGTGAGACTTTCTCCCCTTCCGACAACTCATTCGGCCCATGAATCTCCAGGCGTTTGTTCGCCTCAACCGAGGACAGACCACTGCTTCCATCCACACTTAATGCTTGTTGCAGCTCCTCTGTATTCATCTGGTGCCACATTTTCTGTTCCATGTCCCTTAATTCCCCTTCCGCGCCATAATCCAAGGACTCTCACTGCATCAGTAACTGCTTTTCCAGTCCTTTGAACAACCCTCTACTGTGGTAAATGTATTCAGACAAGCCAGAAATTATCCCACTTCCTATTAAGTTTTTCCGCAAAGTATGGCATCATAGAGATGTACGATTGACTTCCTTGAGAATGAAACAAAGGAATAGAATGGAGAATGTATTATGGCATTAGACGGTATCGTTACACGTGCCATTGCCTCGGAATTATCCCGATGCATCGGTGGGCGTATTAATAAAATTTATCAACCAACGGAACGTGACTTAGTCCTGCAAATTCGTGCGCAGGGCGAAAATTTCAAACTGCTCTTATCCGCCAATCCTACATACCCTCGCGTGCAATTCAGCGATCAGCAATTTCTTAATCCGCAAGAAGCGCCGATGTTCTGTATGCTTATGCGCAAGTATTGTGAGAGCGGGATTATCGAATCTGTGGAACAAGTTGCATTCGAGCGCATTCTGCATATCACGATTCGGCAACGGAATGAGCTTGGTGATGAGTCGACGAAGAAGATCATTATTGAATTAATGGGTCGTCACAGCAACATTATCTTGGTCGATCCTACGACAGGTACAATGCTTGACGGCATCCATCATGTCACGCCTGCGATTAGCAGCTATCGGATTGTTATGCCAGGATTCGGGTACACGGAGCCGCCGCAACAGCATAAGCTGCATCCGTTAGAGGTTAAGGAAGCGGAATTCAAATCGGTTATGACTCTTGACCCTGTGGTCGACGAGCTGGAAGCATCTGTAGAGGGAAAAGGGACATCATCCTACGCTTCGCGTCTCGTCGAACAATTCAGTGGGATTAGTCCACTCATTGGACGCGAAATGGAATATCGCGCTTCACAGGCGGGCGAGGGTACAGAACTCGATGCACTATGGCAAGCTTTCTCGGCGATTATGAACGATGTTCGCGAGATGCATTTCAGTCCTTGCATAGCCGTAGATGCGAAAGGCAAGATGTTCTTCTCCGCCATTCCGCTGACATCGATCAGCGATCAGCATCAGTCATTCCCATCGATTAGCGCTTGTATGGAAGCTTTCTATGGGGACAAAGCTGAACGTGATACCGTCAAGCAACGCGTCAGCGATCTCATTCGTTTCCTACAAAATGAGAAAAACAAGAACATCAAGAAGATTGATAAACTGCATGAGTCGATAGAAGAAGCCAAGGACGCCGACCAATATCGTGTTCAAGGGGAATTGTTATTTGCTTCCCTCCATGCCGTGGAGAAAGGAATGAAAGAAATTGAAGTCGTCAATTATTACGACGAAAATCAAGAAGCCATTCGCATTCCACTGGATCCGCTGCTCGGCCCTTCCGAGAATGCACAGCGCTACCTTAAACGGTATAACAAATTTAAGAACAGCCTTGCAGTCATTGAAGAGCAGCTCAAGTTAGCGGCGAACGAAATTAAATATATGGAGCTTTTGCTGCAGCAGCTTGAGCATGCTTCCTTACGTGATATCGATGAGATTCGAGAGGAATTAACCGAACAAGGGTACTTGAGGGATCGTTCGAAGAAAAAAGGCAAGAAGAAAAAGAACGATAAACCAACTGTACAGTGCTACACTTCTTCGGAAGGCATAGCGATCTATGTCGGCAAGAATAATATCCAGAACGAATATGTGACCAATCGGCTTGCAGGGCCGGGCGATACATGGCTGCATACCAAAGACATTCCAGGCTCCCATGTCGTCATTCGGAGCAGCGAATTCGGCGATTCGACCTTGGAAGAAGCAGCGATGCTCGCAGCGCACTACAGTCAAGCGAAGTCTTCCAGCATGGTGCCTGTCGATTATACATTAATAAGGCATGTACGGAAGCCAAGCGGTGCAAAGCCTGGGTTCGTTATTTATGATCACCAGAAGACGCTATTCATTACACCTGATGAGGATAAGTTAAAGCAGCTGTCTTATGTATTGAAAAATAGCTAAATAAGCATAAAAAGAAGCTCCCACTCACTTTTTTCGAGGATGTGGGAGCTTCTTTTTCGATATAAAAATCACGACATACTTCTGCGCTTACCTGCGGACGATTCGCGGCCTGATACATGCCGGGGCAGGCGCTCGTACCCCAAATACCGTGTACCTTGATACTTGAGGGTGCCATGATCCCCTTCTGCCAAATGCCCGAACTCACGGCCATCCACTTTGAATTCCATTCGATCGCCGCTCTCTACTTCGAAGGTGATGTAATATGTTGTACTGGTCGCGTTATGGAAATGACCGTCATTCGTATCATGACGATGACTTACATGGGTACGTTTGCTGACAATTTGAGAGGCTACGTCTAAGACCGGCTGCTTATTGTTACTGCTCCATTGTGATACCCCTTTTGCAAGCGAAAAGATGATGATGACTGCAACAGCGCCAAAAATGAGTGAGATGAATGTCTCGAACATTCCAAATCCGCCCATCATCGCGTTAAAACCATCAAATCCCATATAAATCCCACCTTTCCATTCTCAAGCATCGAACCAACTTCAATATAGTAGGCTTAGCTTCTTGCTTGCTCGAGTGCTGCCAATACTTCAACAGAGATTCTGCGTCCGCCTAACTCACCATGAAACACGACGCCTTGTCTGGCGCCATGGAAATCTGAACCTGCGGTTACAATCAAATGATACTTCTCCGCCATTTGGAGGTACCGCTTCTCTTCTTTCTCCCCATGATCCGAATGATAGACCTCAATCCCCGCCATTCGCGCTTCTCGAATAATCTGCTCAACGAGTTCATCATCTCCATAGAGCCCCGGATGTGCAATGACCGGCGTTCC
Organism: Paenibacillus terrigena DSM 21567; assembly: GCF_000374845.1. Classification (GTDB taxonomy): domain Bacteria; phylum Bacillota; class Bacilli; order Paenibacillales; family Paenibacillaceae; genus Paenibacillus_K; species Paenibacillus_K terrigena. The sequence continues at coordinate 130,138 of NZ_KB895415.1, forward strand.
CCCGGCTTCACGGATCCAGTCTGCAGCTGTCGATGGCGTGATTCTCGGTGGGCTTACATAGGCAGCACCACTGGACCCTAGGTAACGATCAAATGCTTCAGCCATATCCTTCACATATCCCTTGAGAACCAGTGTATCCGCGATGTGGGGACGACCAACCGTCTCATCCGGTGCGAGCGGCCTCCCAAGATTCGCGATGACTTCCTTCATCGTAATATTGATCCCAAGCTGCTGCAGCTTCGCGATCATCATGTCATTACGGCGATCTCTCGTCGCGCGAAGCTCTGCAAGTCGTCCCAAGAAAATCGGATCGTGATCATTGATGTAATAGCCAAGAATATGAATATCTTTTCCTTCAAGTACAGTGCTGATCTCTACACCAGGAACCACTGTCATTCCAATGCGTTCCCCTTCGCGTATCGCCTCCTCAATCCCCGCAACCGTATCATGATCTGTAATCGCTACGGCGGTAAGTCCTGCTGCTCTAGCCAGACGAACGTTCTCAGCTGGCGGCTGCATCCCGTCGGAAGCGGTTGTATGTGTATGTAAGTCTACGTATCCTTGCTGCATATTCACGGTGTCAACTCCCTTTCGAAGTAGTTCAATAAGTTATCTTTTGATGATCAAGACGAAGTTCGAGAAGTTACTAGGTCTAACGAACTATTTGTCCAATTGCTGCTCCTGAAGAAACGATAAGAACGTCACAGCCGATATCGGGAGCAATGCTGATTTCAAATAAATGGAATAGAATTGGCGCTCAAAGGAACAATCCTCAATGTCGACAATCTTCACGAGCCCTAGTGTCACCTCATGCTTCACGGAAGATGGCGAGATGATAGCAATGCCGAGACCCGCTTCGACCGCGGACTTAATGGCGCCTGTGCTGCCGAGCTCCATGACGGCGCGAACAGACTGTATATCTATATTCTTACGCGCAAATTGCTCTTCCATGACTTGCCTTGTGCCAGATCCTTGCTCCCGCACAATAAAAGGATACTTAAGCACATCCTCGAGCGAGACCACAGAAGCTTCAGCAAGCGGATGATTTGCAGGAACAATCAGCTTTAATTCATCCTTCATCACCGCTTCGATATGCATGTCAGGGTGCTGTACAGGCGCTTCAATCAATCCAAAATTTAATTGATGGTTCGCAATCTCTTCTAGAATTTGCGCTGTATTCATGACTTTCATACTAATCGCAATATTCGGATATTGCTGACCAAATGGCCCTAGCATGCGAGGCAGTACATATTCGCCGATCGTTAAGCTTGCACCGAGCTGAAGTCGCCCTTGAAGCATATGCGTGAACTTGGACATCGCCATATCGGTGTCCCGAATCAACTCGATACTTCTACGAGCAAATGGCAACAGTGCTCGACCCGCTTCGGACAGCTCGATCCGCTTCGTAGAACGATTGAACAGCTTCGTACCGAAATACTCTTCCAGCGATTGCACTTGCATGGTCACGGCTGGCTGCGTCATATGTAAGGCTTGCGCGGCAGCAGAGAAGCTGCCCTTCTCGGAAACGGTATAAAAGATATGTAGCTGATGAAAATTCAATGCAATCACCCTCCCGAGTTCACATCATTCGTAGACGAATTACCATCATTATACCAGATCAGGTGCGATAACTTTCCTATTCCTGTACAAAAAAAGCACACCGCATCAAGCGGCATGCTTAAATAACTCTTATTACTTTCTTTTGCGACTATTCTTAATCAATGTCATTCGGCGTGAATGCCGCAACCAAGAATAATACGTTTTCAAATCTCGAAGCTCCATGGTCTCCGACATTCGGCCAAGGAAAGTAACAATAATCATCTTATGAAGTGGATTACCCGCGATATCAATCTCATTCTCAAGAATCGGAAATTCTGCTACGACAACAAGATCATCATCAATTAGATAGACATCTTCTTCATTCCGATAGTACGGCTGGATCCGATTTTGTTTAAGGCATTCCCATAAAAACATTGCAATATCATCATAACCTGTCTTCTCATGCTCAACCCGCTCTGCCCAGCGAAATTTGGCATGATTCGTTATGACCACATCGGCCACTTTCTTATCACCCAAGGTGACATAGAAAGGCTCGTATGTGCTGTATCGTTCCATCACCTTATCTCTCATTGGGCATCACTCTCCAGGTTAGATAGGTCTTTATATCTAAGCATTTATACCCACTATATTACATGAATGCACTATTTTTCTCAAGCCCTATTTACAAGTGTATGCCTATGAGACTAGAGGTTATAGAATTTCGCCTTATCCGGACCATTACTACTATATTCGGTCTTTATTTCATTCCGGTAGGACCTTTCAATCCTCTTCACAAAAGCAAGCCTGCGAATATTCTTGACCGTTTCTTCCGCACGTTCCGAATTAACGTACATTACAACATAGTGCATTCGACGTGAAATATAATGAACCGTTCCATACTTCTCTAAATTCCTTGCTGCTTTTACATCGCTAACCCAGATAATATAACCAGTGCGTTCCGCAAACATGTTCGCTAACCCCTCTTCTCCCGATCATCCGCCACAACCGCAGCTGCCACCACTGCCGCATCCGCCGCCTTTTGGATTTGGATCATTACTTGGCACTTTAATGGTCTCAGAGACAGAATGGGCAATAAGCTTCGAGATATTATAGAGCATATCATCTAAGCGTTGTTCCAATTCCTTAAAGCGTCTTACTTCCTCAATCGCATCCATCTTTGCTTCGACAGCTTTTACAGCGTCTTTCGCTTCATGATAATTCGGATGAAAACGACCAAATCTTTGGGTTTCTTCAAAAAGCTCCTTCTTCTTATCGAACTCCCGTAGTAGAAGCTTCACTTCCTCGTTCTGCTCAACCTTCTGCTTCCAATATATATATTCAGCCACGTCGGCAGAACCATTAATCATATCGCCTAATTCATAGGCGTTACATAGCAGAGAGGCCATGTCAATCGTATTGATCTCAGATACGCTCATGAATTTCAACTTCTTTCTATTAAATTTATCGCTCTTATCTATCATACCATGAAATAGTCTGCAATGAACCTTAAATTTAGTTTATTGTTGGTAGAATGAGTTGAATTTGATCCCATGCATCACTAGAGACCTCCTGGACGCCGCTATCTGCTTGTCCGACGATAAAACCCTTGAGATTCCACGCCCCCCCGGAAGACCTAACTTGAAGCGGCAGCACGATAATCGATCCTGTCTTATTGCCAAGCTTGATGTGCGTCTGCCATGCTATAGCACGTTCGATGATCTCTGTCATCGTTGACGTATGATATGCACGTAATTGTTGCAGCCACATCGGAGAAATTCGGGCAATTTCCGGGAAGAGATCTTCCCGTGTAGGCAGAGATATGTCTAATTCATAATATTGAACTGTCTGCTGTGTGTAGATAAATCCTTGGCTTGATGTCTGGAACCCTTCAGCGTCCTTATTACCCGCAGATACTTCTGCAGTAGCATTCACACTTGCATCATATCGAGCGAATCCAATCTTGGTCTCACCACTAACCGTTGATTCCATCTGCCTTCTTGGCGTAACCCCAGCTTTATCAAGCACTGACCGAAGTGTATCGACTTGATCTCTTGGAACAATAAAATCGTAGGCACCAATCGGTGTAATCTGTGGCAAGATCTGTGCCATGCCTCGGATTCGTTCAACCACTTCGGCATCAACACATCGCAGCAGCACAACTTCTGATAAATAGACTCTGCCATACTGCTGACGCCAGTGATCTAATGTAGCTTTGACGGATTCCGGGATGTCCGACAAGGACTTTTGTCCTAGAAATTCAATCATATCCTGTAAAGTACGGCCTTGATCAACAGCACGCATATAACTATCTTTCGTTAGCCGATATACAGCAACTTGGTCCGAACGTATCAAATCCGCGCAGCATTCTAGCTCCCATCGGGTAAGGAAAGGGACATCCGGTGGAACAATAATCTCCAGATCAGGCTGGACATAGAACCCTTTCATCTGTGTGCTCTGTTCTTCTCGTTGCTCTGCACCACCAGTAGGAGCTAACTCCAGACCTGAATTTATGGTATAGCGAAAGAACCGTTCTCCATCCAATGTCGTACCGAGCTCTACCCAACCGAATGTGCAGAGGACGGACAGCCACACTTGGATCAGATCTTCAATATCCTGTTCAGAGGTACGTTCAGGGCTTTTCACGTCTATTCGATGCATAACAAGCCACGAGGATATTGATCTTACCGCGTACCAGACCCCCTGTTCTTGCGGCGCACTCGCAATGGCATACATGCATTGTTGAATCCATCGCTCTGGAAATGGTTGAGCGGTAAGCCAGATCTGCCAAAGCCGCTGCTGCATCGTTATCCGATTCTGCGACAGCCAGGGATATAACATATTATGATTAAGCTCGTAAGCCTCCGGTGTTTTGTGTAGAAGTCCGAATCGAAATCCAAAATCAAGCACCAATGCGATCGAAGAGGGTAACGTGTCTGGATTAGGGTACTGCAAGTGAAGCGGAACCAGATCACGAACTGTAATCTGGAGTGAAGACAGCATTTTCTGTATATGCTTCTTATGCATTGTACCTTTTGCCGTTAGAGGAGCACCGATCTTCGCAATCGTAGCAAGCAAGTAAAATAACTCGTATTCAAGCCCTCTGCCTGCTTCATGGGTAACGGTGAGATCAGATGTTTCGATTGAAGCAGCCTGCAGCTGCAGCGGCATTCGAAGATGCTGCACCGGAGCGTATAAATCCGTAGGAATAAAAAACAATTGATCTCCCCATGCCTTACGAACCGCATATACCAGCCCACGCTGTCGTAGTTCATAGATGCCAACGCGTAGAGCGGCGCCGCTCATACTCGCCCCTCCGTGCTTCAGAAGCTGAGGCAGTTCGAATGACTGCATGCCAAAATGCCTCATAATAAAATCCAGCGTCTCAAGGCCGACATGCGTGAGCTGATCTAATAATAATGACAAAGCGGCATGATTATGGGCAGCCTCCAACGCTTGTCGGTACGTATGCTGATCTGCTTCCGATAATTTGGACGCAATCTCCTGCGTATTCAAGTTGCTGCCGCCTCCTTCGTCACGTTGGATATATTCCGAATGTCATATCGATACCCTTGCTCAACAAGGAACAATTGCCGCTTAAGCGCGAAATCTTGCTCCTTGGTATCACGCGATACAACGGTATAGAAATAAGCGGTATTGTCTCCTGCTTTGGGCCGCAGAATACGTCCTAAGCGCTGCGCTTCTTCCTGTCTTGATCCGTAGCTTCCAGACACTTGAATCGCGACGGCCGCATCAGGCAAATCGACAGCGAAGTTCGCAATCTTAGAGACGACGAGCAGCGGAATCTCTCCACGCTTAAACCCATCGTAGAGCTCCTGACGCTTTGCTTGCGGCGTCGTGCCTGTCATAATCGGTGCCTGAAGCTCTGCTGCAATAACCGCGAGTTGATCCAAGTATTGACCAATGATCAATGTTGGTTTCCCTTCATGCTGCTCGAGCAGACTGCGGATGACATCCATCTTGGCAGGATTCTCTCCCGCAATTCGGAATTTACTCTTCGCGTCCGCTCGCCAGTATAATTCCAGATTCGGCGCATAGAGCGGTACGAGGATCTCACAGCAGTTCACCGTCGCGATCCACCCTTGCTGCTCTAGCTCCTTCCATGGCAGTTCATATCGCTTCGGACCAATGAGTGAGAATACGTCCTTCTCACATCCATCCTCACGTACCAAGGTAGCTGTCAAGCCAAGTCTGCGTGTTGCTTGAATTTCAGCTGTTGCTCGAAATACTGGCGCTGGGAGCAAATGCACTTCATCGTAGACAATAAGCCCCCAATCCCGTTCTTGGAACAATTGCATATGTACAAATGGATCTGCTTTCTGCTTCCGATGTGTCAAGATTTGATAAGTCGCAATCGTTACAGGCTTGACTACTTTACAGGAGCCCGAATACTCGCCAATATCATCTTCCGTGAGCGACGTCTTGCTCATGATCTCCGTTTTCCACTGCCGCACAGACGTTACATTCGTCGTTAGTATAAGCGTCTCGCATTGGAATTGCTCCATGACCGCCATCCCTACGACCGTCTTACCAGCCCCGCAAGGAAGCACAACAACGCCACTGCCTCCATATCCTCCACCATCTTCTCCCTTAAAAGCCTGTACCGCTTGTTCTTGGTAGGGTCGCAGCGCAAAAGGACGGCTCGGGCCTCGACCCCTATTGAATCCAAATGGCAGCGACTTGCCTTCATGGAACCCTATTGCATCTAAGACGGGATAGCCCAGACGCGTCAACTCCTGCTTCATTAGGCCACGGGCATGCCCCTTGAGCAGAACTGTCTTGGCGTCTAACCGCGTATCGATATAAGACTGAATACTTCGCTCCTCTATGAATTCATCGATGATCGTCTCATTCATCGCACAGAGCTGTAATTCTTCGCCCTGCAATTCAAGCTTTAAGCTGCCGTATCTCCCCATCCAGAGCTTAATTTGCTGCTGTACTTTCGCTGGAACATCCCATTTGGCGAACCGCCTTAATTCTTGAATCACGGCTTCGGGTGTCATGCCTGCTGAAGCGGCATTCCATAAAGAAAGTGTGGTAATTCGATATGTATGAATATTTGCAGGACTCTTGAGCAGCTCTGCAACATGGAATAACAGTTCTTTCGCTTCCTGCGATGATGGATGCTCCGTCTCTAAGAGCACGGTTAAATCCGATTGGACAATACACGGTCGATTTGTCTGATCTAGCATTAATCGAGCCCTCCTTCCGAACAACATGTCGTCATTGCTCCATGACAACCTCAACGAATGAAAAACGGCTTGCAGCGCAAGCCGTATCCCATTCATTATCTCATATTCGTCAATATTTTTTCCAATTAAGCATTCATTCATTCATCATCGCATCTGCTGCGAGGTGTATTAACAATTTGGCTGCCGTATACATCGCCTGCTCATCAAAATCAAATCGCGGATGGTGATGCGGATAATGCATGCCCTTCTCCGCGTTCCCCGCACCGACTAGAATGAAGCATCCTGGGACGCGCTGCAAATAATAAGCAAAATCTTCAGCAGGCATCATTTTCGGCGCTTCAATTGTCTGTTCTTCGCCGAACAAATGCGTCGCAATGCGTTGGTACCGCGCTGTCTCTGCCGCATCATTCACTAACGTCGGATAGCCCATTAAGTAGTTCAGATGGACATCTGCACCGTACATCGCACAGGTCTGCTCAACAATCGTCTCAATCCGACGTTTGATCAAACTGCGTGTTTCTTGATTGAAGGTTCTAGCCGTCCCCATGATCGAGCATCGTTCTGCGATAATATTCTGCATTGTTCCCGCTTGCATCGATCCCACCGTAACAACAGCCGAATCCAGCGGGTCCACCGAACGGCTTACGATTGTCTGAAGGTTCATGATCAGGGCTGCCCCTACGAGCACACTGTCAACGGTCACATGTGGGACACCGCCATGCCCGCCTCGCCCTTCAATATCAATGAAGAATTCATCCGCTGCCGCCCAGAGCGGGCCTGCAACACTCGCCGTCTTACCGACAGAAATCGGAGTCCAGAGATGTACGCCATAAATGATATTGACACCCTCAAGAACACCCGCTTCGATCATTTGGATCGCACCGCCGGGGCAAGTCTCTTCAGCAGGTTGGAAAATAAATCGAAGCTCACCACGGATCATGTCCCGATGCTGGCTGTAGTAATTCGCAATCCCGAGTAGTGTGGACGTATGTCCATCATGACCGCAAGCATGCATTACGCCCGGTACCGTCGAAGCATAGTCACAAATCTTCTCGTCTTGAATCGGTAGAGCATCCATATCTGCCCGCAGCGCTATGGTCTTTCCCGGAAAATCCCCTCGAAGCGTGCCGACAACCCCATGTCCGCCTACCCCAGTCTTTACCTCAATTCCCCATGTTCGCAATCGATCTGCAACGAATTGTGCTGTTTTGGCTTCTTTATAGGAAAGTTCAGGGTTCTTATGCAAATATCTACGCCACTCCACCATAGATGAAAAGATATTCAATAATACATCTTCACGAAATTTCATCTCCATGCAAGTTTCCCCTCCCCTTGATTTGTTAACTACTATCCCATGATTTTCATGTTTATTTCTATCATTTTCCTCAATTCCGAACAGATTGTCCACCTAAATTTCACAAAAAGTTCATAACCATTTTCACCCAACTCTCGGGAGGGAAGGCTTGCGTATCATTAGGAAACATACTATCATGAATATTGAATATGGAGGCTTAGTCAATTTAAGGAGGATATATAACGATGATATTTGAAAATACAGGCTTAATCGGTCTCAAAAGCGACTTGGCCTATTTAGATGAAACAGCAGAAAAATTAGGATTTGTTCGTTGGCAATGGGAATATACACGCGCTACATACGATTACAAGATGGAAGATAAAAAAAATAATAAAGAATATTACTTACGTATCAATACACGCGCAATCGAAGGCAAACTCGAGAACCCGGATGCGATTCTTGCCATTGAAGCGGTGTATATGGGCATAACAACCTTCCCGCATGGTCTAGACTATGAAACACCAATCCCAGCGTCGTTCGTCAGTGCGGCCGAACAAAAAATCGAGCAGCTTAAACGTAACCTCGAAGCTTAATCGGTCCAATAGATGAGAGATAAAGAATCCCAAACAAAACGACGGGGTACGCCGGATTTTCAGTTATTAATTCTCACGGTTCTGCTTGTTGGTTTCGGACTCGTTATGGTCTTTAGTGCCAGCTCCAGCATTGCAGTCATCAATAAGAACTTTAATTACGATTCCTTATACTTTGTCAAGAAGCAAATGATGTGGGCAGGTCTTGGGTTTATCGCAATGATGATTGCCATGAATATACGATATGAGAAGTATAAGAAGCTGTTTATTCCGTTCTTCATACTGACCATTATATTACTCGCACTTGTACCCTACGTCGGGAAGAGCCTTAACGGGGCTCGTAGTTGGTTTGGGATCGGTTCACTCGGAATACAGCCGACAGAACTTGCCAAGATAACGACCATCTTATATCTCGCGGCGCTCATCTCGAAGAAGGGTGAGACGTTCCGCGATTTCAAAAAAGGCTTTTTTCCCGTCATGCTGATCGTCGGCTTCGTTGCTGGACTCATCATGCTGCAGCCGGATTTAGGCTCCTGTATGATCCTGATCGCTTGTTCGGGCATCATCATTATTGCAGGTGGGGCGAATTTGAAGCATATATTCGCCTGTATAGCGGTCCTTGTCGTTGGAGCCAGTATCGTCTTGGGGATCAACTTCCTCATTAACGGAGGCTCGGGTGGCGGGTATCGCGTAGGGCGGCTTACCTCCTTCCTTGACCCTTGGCAAGATCCACAAGGGACAGGCTTTCACTTGATTAATTCACTCAAGGCATTAGGGCATGGTGGACTAACGGGAGCTGGCTTTGGACAGAGTATTCAGAAGCTGCATTATCTTCCGTATCCGTACAATGATTTTATTTTTGCTGTCATTGGCGAAGAACTGGGGTTTATCGGTAGTGCGATATTTTTACTCTTCTACCTTTACTTTATCTGGCGGGGCTTGATTGTCTCCTTACGTTGTCCAGATCGCTACGGAACACTCGTAGGTGTCGGCATTATGGGGCTATTCGCTGTTCAGACTTTCATTAACATCGGTGGGGTAACTCAGACCATACCGATCACTGGCGTTACGCTGCCATTAATCAGCTATGGGGGGTCCTCCCTCTTCATGATGCTCGGCAGTATCGGAATTTTGCTCAGCATCTCCCGAGAAGCCAATCGGCCTTCGGATACGACAACCAAAGTCACGAAGAACCGCCGCATAACGCTTTAAGAGGTTGTTCAAAAAGTCACTCTAACAACAATAAAGACTCCGAGAGGTCGTATCTCTTCGGAGTCTTTTCAGGTTATGTCGTCATCACTACTATCCGTAGTCGTCTTCATATGTGTCTCGTGGACTGAGTCATTTCAGCTTCTGAGTCTCTTCCTTCAATTGCTGCTCTTCCTCTTGGAACGTAACCCCTTCCACCTTCACATTCACTTCTACGACATGAAGGCCGGTCATATTCTCTACCGCTTCGCGCACGTTCTGTTGAAGATCACGGCATACTTGGTGGATCATGGAGCCATACACCACGATAACTCGCAGATCAATCGCTGCTTCTAGCTGACCTACTTCTACGATGACACCTTTCTGAGCATTCTTCCCCGTTAACCGCTTCGCCCAGCCTTCCGAGATCCCACCCGACATCGCGCTAATACCTGGGGTCTCCAAAGCTGCAAGCCCCGCAATTGTAGATACAACATCATCAGAAATTCGAATAACGCCAGATTGTGCTAGTTCTTCTGTCATGGACTTGTCCTCTCCTTTCAATAGCCATAATAACAATAGTTTAATGCCTTTGATGATCGAAAGCAAATAAGTGCACCTCGAGACATTTACTTCAAGAAAAAATTGGTTTATAGTTAGAGAAAAAATTATCGAGGTGTGGAAAGTTTGAAACAGAAGTTATTTTATGGTGCGTTGATCATCACATTTATATTGAGCGGGCTTGCTCATTATACCGGGATGAATGCAACCATTCAATTTATTATCTCGGCGATTTCGATTATCTTCGTCGCGGGATTCCTCGGTAAAGCTACTGAGAGTGTTGCTCATTATGCGGGACAGCGGCTTGGTGGATTTCTGAATGCGACCTTCGGGAATGCAGCAGAACTTATCATCGCCATTTTCCTAATCAAAGAAGGTTTGTTCGATATGGTGAAAGCCAGCTTGACTGGGGCCATCATCGGGAACCTACTGCTCGTCCTGGGACTTAGTCTTTTTACTGGCGGACTCAAATACAAAGAGCAGAAATTCAATGTATCGCTAGCTGGACATAATGGAACCCTCATGCTCATGGCAGTTGCGGCCTTGTTCATACCAGCGATGTTCGCCGGCACCAAGGTGATCACTCCTTCAGAGACGAATACGCTCAGCTTAATCGTCGCAGGCGTGCTGATTGTAGCATACATATTCTGGTTATACTTCTCTATGGTCACGCATAAGAATGTCTTGTCTGATCAAGAGGAGATGGAACCCGATCACCATGAAGAACCCGCTTGGTCCAAATCCAATTCGATTCTATTCCTTGTTATAGCGACCGTCATGGTAGCGTTAGTGAGTGAATGGCTCGTTGGAACCTTACATGAATTTTCGGCCAAATTCGGCTTCACAGAGCTCTTCCTTGGTGCATTCGTCATTGCGATCGTTGGTAATGCAGCAGAACATAGTGCAGCTGTCATGATGGCGCTTAAGAACAAGATTGGCACATCGGTCGAGATTGCTGTCGGCAGCAGCCTTCAGATCGCGCTATTTGTTGCTCCTGTCCTCGTATTCGTCAGCTTCCTCTTCGGAAACCCGATGGATTTCGTCTTCACCACGATTGAGCTCGTCGCGATTGGCGTATCTGTCATTATTGCCAAATCCATCACGCAGGACGGAAAGACCAACTGGTACGAAGGTTTCCTGCTCTTACTGGTCTATATCATCCTTGGCGTTGCCTTCTTCCTCGTCTAGGTCATACGCTATAAATAAAAAAAAGGTAGCTCTCCATGATGGAAGCTACCCTTTTACATTTAACGCCTCATATAAGACCGCTAAGTTCCGCTCAAGCTTGCTGAGAATCTCTTTACCTACTGCTTCCTCAATCAGGCCAGCACGAACGGCAAAATCAACCTCACGCGAGAATCCATACATTTGCGTATCAAGCACTTCCTCATATAGAGGACACTTGCGGGTTGCCAGATTCTCCATCTGAACTTCAATAAGTTTCTCGATTTTATCTGCATCTCCCTGAAGCAGAGACAAAGCTTTTAGATTCAATTGTTCCATGAAATCTGATGAAGACATGTAACTCCCCCCTCTATGCCCGAAAATCAATATACTGCTAATCCTAATATTAAGCGATTATGAGCTATTACACAAGAAAATATAGAAAAAAAGCGCCCCTCATTACGGAAGGCACGCTTTCTTCATGAACATGTCACAATTAGACAACGGCTACTTGCAAACCGTGTTTCTCGAATACTTCTTTCATTGCTGCTCTTGCTTCTTCTTCATCCGGACCGTGGACGTGAAGTTCGTAGGCATGACTATTCACAAGTGTTGTGAAAAGGCCGAGAATACTTTTGACGTCGATATACTTGTGCTCTGCTTGTAGTACGATCGATGAACGGAATTGACTTGCTGTTTGAGAAATCTCTACGATAGCTGTGTTGTTGTTAGACATGGGAACGACCTCCGTCTAGTACGAATTTTTATACAATTTCATGATACATTGATCCTCTGTGTAAACGCAACCACTAAATTTACAAGCTGTTATTTCAAGTTCTCTGGATTGAGCGGTTCCAACTCAGGAATCACGAAAATTCCGTCTTTACGGATCAGAACATCGTCAAAATAGATCTCACCGCCGCCATACTCTGGACGCTGAATTAACACCAGATCCCAGTGAACCGCGGAACGGTTGCTGTTATCCGCTACGTCATACGCTTGACCCGGCGTGAAGTGCAAGCTGCCCGCGATCTTCTCATCGAATAGAATATCTTTCATTGGCGTCAAGATATATGGATTGAATCCAATTGCGAATTCCCCAATGTAGCGCGAGCCTTCATCCGTATCGAGAATCGAATTCAACTTCGCTGTGTCATTCGACTTCGCTTCAACGATCTTCCCGTTCTCGAAGCGGAAGAATACATTCTCGAAAGAAATTCCGTTGTACACCGTCGGTGTATTGTATTGAAGCGTTCCGTTAACGGAATCACGAACTGGCGCTGTGTACACTTCACCATCTGGAATATTCTTCTGACCCGAGCATTTCTCAGCACCGATGTCTTTGATTGAGAAAGTCAAATCAGTTCCTGGCGATACGATACGAACTTTGTCCGTCTTCAGCATCAGTGCTTGAAGTGCATCTTGCGCACGATCCATCTTCGCATAGTCGAGGTTACATACATTGAAATAGAAATCCTCGAAAGCCTCCGTGCTCGTATTCGCAAGTTGTGCCATGGCTGCATTCGGATAACGTAATACGACCCATTTCGTTCTTTTCACACGCTCCTCGGAATGAATCGGATGGCTGTAAATGGAGTTGTAGAGTTTCAAATTGTTCTCCGGTACATCCGAAAGATCATTCACGTTCTCTCCCGCACGAATGCCGATATAGCAATCCATCTTCTGCATCCGAGCAAGGTCGTACTCCATCCATGTTTTCAGATGTTCTTCATTGGTGTTCATCAGCATAGCGCGAAGCACTGTACGATCCGTTAGCTCAACGAATGGATGTCCACCACGTTTTGCTACTTCTTCGATGATGCATTTTAATAAGTCGCGCTCCGTACCGATCATTTCAATCAGTACATTCTCACCTGGTTGTACATCAACAGAATAGCCCACCAAGTTCTGAGCTAACTTCTCCATTCTCACATCTCTCATCTTCGTAAACCTCCCCTTAATATCACCTTACAGCAGGTATTATGTATAGATTTATTGCATGCAGTTATTGTACCATGGTCAAATCTAAACGTAAATTCATTGGTAGCCATCAAATTGGGATTCGGTCACTACAACCTCTTCGCGTTTCACGCCATCCTCATGATAGTTCGTTTTTGACTTGGAGTAAAGCTTTGCTGGGAGAAGTGATGAACGATTAATCCATAATGTATAAGACGAATTAACTTGCATATTTTTTGTCATTTTATGTAATTTATTGTTACCATTAGATATAATTTGACCGAGCTCTGATTGAAGATTTGAACGATCACGCAATGATAAAGAATGAACGTTCTGAACTTGAATTTTCCGTTCTTCTAATTTACGCATTTCATCATTTAAATTCTGGATCAATAGCTTCTTTCCTGCTTCAGGTTCCAAAGTCATCCGCATAACGATGTGCGTTCGATTCGATGCATAGGGATCAATCTCCATCGATTTCGAGAGATTCTTAATCTCTTCAAGCTGCTTCAGCGGATTCCAGCGATCTGCAAAAGAAGTCTCTTGCTTGTTCGCCATCGACATCTGGAATCCTTGCAGCTGATGTGCCGTTACCTTTCCTTGATACATAATGGGTTCTCGAATAAGGGCTTGATTGCCCCCATAGATCATGGATTTACCACGAAACGTAAAATTATCAGTACCCGATAGACCAGATAGTGCCATTTGATACAATTCATTCGGATCCTTCTTGGACTCAATGGAAAAACATCCCGTCGTACTCACCAGTAAACACGCAGAAAAGAAATAAGCTAGCCCACGTAACCATCGATCCCACACCCAACTTCTAGACACTTCTTTACGCTCCCTTCCATAAGCCCGTAGTCGCCTTATATCTTTTCCTGAACCCTTGAAGTTATGCGCTCTGGGACTTTGCACGCAACAAAAAAGTACCCATTCTAAATGAAAGGGTACTTGGCATTAATCAATTGTAATTCGATTACGTCCATTATTCTTCGACTTATACAGTGCCATGTCTGCCTTATAAAAGAGCAGCTCCACACTGATCTTATCGTCATCCCAGTTCCACTCTGATATGCCGCAGGATACCGTTACGCCGGGGTTCGTCTCGATCTCAACACGGCTCCGGATACGCTCTGCCACACGCGACGCTTGAGATTTCGAGAGCTGCGGAAGATAGATCGCGAGCTCTTCTCCTCCCCACCTCGCTGCAATATCCGAATCTCGAATCGATGAGCGAATAATCTCACAGACCTGGCGTAATATTTTATCGCCAATCTGGTGACCGTACGTATCATTAATCTGCTTAAAGTAATCGATATCGACGACAATTAGAGAGCCGCAGAAATCAATCTTCTGCTTCTGGTGAACACGGTCATCTAAATAGTGCCTAGCATAGAGTCCTGTTAAATTATCATGATTCGCCATCCGTTGAACCTTCGCATGCAGCGAGGCATTCGCGATAGCAAGACCAATATGAGTGGAAAGCACTTGAAACAACTTGAAGTTATCATAAGAGAAGTAGTTCGCATCACGATGAGATAGAAGGATTGCACCATTTACTTCATTATTAATGACAAGCGGAACAGCCATCAATGAACGTGAATCCGTCTCCTCCATGAATTCAGAACGAACCTTGCTGAACATTTTATAATCAAGAAGGATGAGCGGTTCTTTCGTTGCATACACGAGTCCGCTGAACCCGTAATCTGTGGAGTATATTTGCTTAGAGATCTCATCGACATTGCTAGACATGACTTTGAAAAAGCTTTTCTCCCCATCTAACTGAAGAATGGAGCAATATTCTGCCTTGAAAATATGCAACAACTCGTTCAATGCAAAATCAAATACTTCGCTTAAGCGTAGACTCTGATTCAGCTGCTTCGTTAATTCATTAATAAGTCGCAGCTCGCGAATGAGCATATTTGACTGTTCATACAACTTAGCATTTTCAAAGGCCGTACCGGCTGTGTCAGCTAGCATCGTAATCAATTGAAAATCAAGATCCTCAAGCAGATGCATCTCCAGACTAATGAACAACACACCGTATACCCCTTGCTTACCACTCAGCGGTACGGCAATGTTAACCTGTTCATTCTCTGATTCTTGCGAAGAAGTCTCTTGAATCATACGACCTTCCATAAATGCACGCACACACAAATCATCGGTAAAGTTATGAAGGATAAGCGGCTTTACATGTTCGTTCGCACTGCGATGATCTGAGGAGATATATAATTCCATACTTGCTGATGGATATAGAAACGAAATACTCTCGATGACTTCACTGAGCACAGAATCGACGTCAAACTTTCCATGGATCCGTTGGACAACATTAAAAAACACAGTCTTCTTGCGAGCTTCTCGATCTGAATAATTCTGCAGCTGCATCAAATCACTGATAAATATATGCTCAAATCGACGGTAAAAATGATTACGTAACGTCAAAACAGCCATGGAGAGCAAATCCAGCATACTGGACTCGTACACATGACCGGGCAGCTGGTATGCTACAACGGCAAACACTTCCTGCCCCTTACGACTTAGAATAGGCACAGCGATCGTTGCCTGCGTATAGACAGCAACCGTAGGTTCCTTCGTTGTAATGACAGCTTGTACAACCTGCTCGTTCCATGCTGCAACAGGTTCTTCCGGGCTATCACTTCGATTAGAAGCAATCATCTTCCCCTGATAGTCGAATACGGCTAACACACCAAGATGAAGCTTTTGAAAATCTGAGATTACACCCAGCCATTCCTGAAAGCTTGCTATAATAAGGGGTTCGATGTATGGATAATCACTGCTAGCAATATCTTGTTGTTGCAGCCATAGCTCATTATCATCGTAAGTACTTGAGGGTGAAGTAGGCCATTGGACTGTATGATGTTGTTTGAGCTCTACTTGAGCATTTCGTAGATTATGAATCATACGCTTCCCACCACCCGCTTTATGTCATCAAATCCTTGCAACGAAAAACCTATTCTCATCATAACGTTTTTTCATATATTTTGCACTAGTATTCTAGCAGTTCTTCATATATTTTTAGGTATTTCGAACTATAAATTTTTCTGACGTACCGGATAACTTGACATTCGTCTAAGATTTCATATAATATTTATTGATGAATGCATCGGGCGTAACGATTGTGTCACCCTCACGAAATTTGTTGCTGACAGGACAGCGGCTGAACTATTCATGTCAGAAGTTGAATGCGAGATGAACTCGTACAACGTTAAACAAAATTCGGCGCAAAAGGACCCCACTAAATTTAACATTAAAGGAGTCTTTTATACATGTCACGTTACACAGGTCCTAAATTTAAATTAAGCCGTCGTCTTGGAATTTCCTTGAGCGGTACTGGTAAAGAATTGAAACGTCCTTTCCCTCCAGGACAACACGGTCCAAGTGGACAACGCAAAAAAATCAGTAACTACGGTATGCAACTTCAAGAGAAACAAAAACTTCGTCACATGTACGGTTTGAACGAAAAACAATTCCGTAACTTGTTCGACAAAGCTTCCAAAATGCAAGGTATTTCCGGTGAAAACTTCATGACTTTGCTTGAGAGCCGTTTGGACAACCTCGTATATCGTCTTGGTTTTGCAAACTCCCGTGCAGGCGCTCGTCAGTTGGTTTCCCATGGTCACATCACAGTTAACGGTAAAAAAGTAGATATCGCTTCTTACCTTGTTAGCACTGGCGATGTAATCAGCCTTCGTGAAAGAAGCCGTAGTCTTTCTTCGATCAAAGAAGCTCTTGAAAACCGTAACCACCTTGCTGGTTACCTTGAGTACAACGACAACGCTATGGAAGGTAAATTCATCCGTTTGCCAGAGCGTGCTGAGTTGCCTCAAGAAATCGATGAGAAACAAATCGTCGAGTTCTACAGCCGTTAAGATCGATTATTGCATTTCGAAAACCCTTGGTCCTCGGATCGAGGGTTTTTTTCTTCTTTTTTGCGTCGTTGCCCCTCTCCACTCACAGATCTCTTTTCCAAAAGGTACCCCACTTATGCTATAATAGTGCTGTTAAAAGGAGGCCAATGCATGGACGAAGAAAATTTGCAGACACAATCCGATAAACCTGCTACCAAGAAAAGATCCGGTGGACGAATCGCTTGGAGCATTACGAAATGGTTGTTATTTGTCGGATTTACGATAGGGTTATTCGGAGGCAGTGCCGTTGTCGGCTATGTTGCTTCCATTGTCAAAGAAGACCCTGTTCGATCTGCCGCACTCATTGATGAGAAGATACACGAGAATTCTGAGACAGGATTCGTATATTTTAACGACGGGACGTTAGTGGGACAACTGCGAACCGACGAAGACCGACGATTAATCGCGCTGAAGGATATTCCACAGCCACTAATCGATGCGGTACTAGCCATTGAAGACAATAATTTCTATCATCATATTGGAATCGACATCAACGGCGTGTTCCGGGCCGTGAAGCAGAAAGTATTGAATGAAGATGTTCAGACCGGCGGAAGTACACTTACGCAACAACTCGCCAGACGTGTATTTCTGAATCTAGACCGTACGAACAATCGGAAAATCAAAGAGATTTTCCTCGCAATCCGGCTAGAACGATTCTTGACCAAGGATGAAATCCTAACGGCTTATCTGAACAAAGTCCCGTTCGGCAATGGCTCTACAGGATACAATCTGTTCGGTGTCAAAGCCGCTGCCAAGGGCATATTCAATCTCGAAATCGATAAGATCAATATCGCGCAAGCCGCATATATTGCAGGGCTGCCACAATTGCCAAGTGCTTACTCTGCATTTAATGGTAAAGGCGCATTTAACGAAAAAGGGTTCAAACGAGCCGTAGAACGCCAAAAGCTCGTACTGCGTCGTATGCTTGAAGAATCAAAAATTACAAAACAACAATATGACGAGGCGCTCAGCTTCGATATTAAGGCCTCACTCGCGAAGCCGAATCAAAAAGCTTATAATACATACCCTTACCTCATGATGGAAGCGGAACGTTCTGCTTCGGAGGCCTTGGTGCTTAAACAAAACCCATCATTGACGGTTGCGGATTTGCGTAAGAAAGAAAATGCGGAGCTCATGCAAGATGCACGTGAGCAAATGCTGCGCAGCGGTTACAAAATTTATCTAACGATCGACAAGAAGATCTATGATGCAATGCGTAAGATCGCTAGCGATCCGAAGAATTTCTCTCCGGACAGTAAAACAAAAGGCATGGAGCAAACAGCAGCTGTCATGCTCGATCACAAAACAGGCGCAATCCTCGGGATGATCGAAGGTCGTGACTACTATGTTGAGCAAATGAACTATGCGACACAAATGCTTCGTCAGCCTGGTTCTGCGATGAAGACAATTGGAGCCTATCTGCCAGCGATCGAAGATGGCTCAGTCCAACCTGCTACCATCCTTGACGATGCACCGATCGTGCTAAAAGACGGAACAAAAGGCTTCCATATCCCGAAAAATGCGAATAATCGCTACAAAGGCTTAGTTACGGCAAGGCAAGCATTAAACCAATCACTCAACTTACCAGCCTTGAAGATATTCCTGGATAAAGTCGGGATCGAGAAAGCATGGGCTTTCGTGAAGAAGCTTGGGATCACTTCCATTCAACCGGAAGATTACTATGCGCAAACAGGCGTTATCGGAGGTCTGAAGTACGGGGTTTCTGTTGAGGAGCTCACGAATGCTTACGGAACGATCCCGAACAAAGGCGTTCTGAACGATGCCTATATCATTCAGAAGATTGTGGATACCAAAGGAACTATCATCTATCAGCATCAGAATAACCCTCAAACCGTATACTCCGAGCAGACGGCATACATTATGCAGGATATGCTCCGTACGGTCATTGCTGGACCTTCAGGAACAGCAGGTCGATTGACTGGAGAATTTAAGAAGTATGGTAAAATTCCAATTGCCGGTAAGACGGGTACGACACAAAATTATGGCGATGTGTGGTTCATGGGCTTCTCACCTGATATTACACTCGGCGTCTGGGCGGGATATGAGCAGCAGATCAATACGTTGACAGGTGACGGGAAAATGCGCGCTCGTAAAATCTGGGCGACGATTATGAATCAAGTTACTGATATCAGGCCGGAATTATTCCAGACCAAAGCATTCGAGAAGCCAGATGGCATTGTATCTATGACCGTGTCAGGCTACAGTGGTAAGCTTCCTACGGATCTAACGCGACAAGCGAATCGGCTTGTGACCGATATCTTTAACAAGAAATTCATCCCGACCAAGCGAGATGACGCCATTACGAGTATGAAGATCATTTCATATAACGGCGTCAATTATATCGCGCAAGACGCAACTCCTGCAGATATGGTGCAAGAAAAGGTTGTCGTCAAGCGAGAGAAGTCCATTCAAGATTTGATCGAGGAAATCCAAAAAGCATTGCCTAGAATGCCGAGCAGCAGCCGGAAATCCATTCAATCCTATCTGCCGCAGGATGCGGATCTTGATGCGCCATCCAAAACAGATCCGAGATCAGACGACGGGCATGCACCAGGAGCACCGCAAAATGTGCAGCTTCAGAATTCCAGCGGGAAAGCGATTATCACCTTTACTCCGAATAGGGAAGCAGACGTTGTTGGCTATCGCCTATACCGTTCGATGAACGGCGGCGGATATCAAGTGACTTCTACACCGGTGTTAACAGGGCAACCTGCTCGATTCTCGAACTTCGTATCCGGCAGTAATGGATACAGTTATTATGTGACGGCTGTTGATGTTGCAGGCAAAGAATCTGCACCAAGCTCTATCGTATCTGCCAATGGAGGCAGTTCGAACCTTCCAGGCATTCCGGTCACACCAGATCCAGGGACGACAGATCCTGGATCATCCGTTGGAACGGACCCAAGCACAACCGATCCAACAGGGAATACGAGTGGCGAGACCACGAATCCACAGGATAATGAGCAGTCAGGACCACCGTCCAAGCCTAGCAAACTAAAAGCAAAGTCATCGAATATGGGCCTTGAATTAACTTGGCAGAACAATTCCAAATCCTCTGTCAAAGAATATCGAATTTACTACAGCGATAAGAAAGATGGGAACTTCACCCTTCTCGCTTCTTCGACAGAGTCGCATTTCGAATACATCGGTACTGGCCTTACTGGCTATTACCGTGTAACTGCAGTCAATGATGCGGGGGAATCCTCACCTTCATCTGCTGCGTACTACAAAGAATAAATAAAAACGCCTAGTGCACAAATCGTGCGCTGGGCGTTTTTTCCGTGTTTTACGGTGTCATATGCTGAAGGAATAAGGTTGCGTTAAAGAATCGTTTGGCCATCGATTGAAAATAAGAAGTCTGGACAGACAACATCGTGATAAATACCAAGTTACTTATCGCTTCCCTTTCCTTCTCCGAAATTTCATTCAGTCCCGCAGCATATTCATCTGCCTTTTGCTTGATTAAATTTTCCAAAATATGATCTTGATTCCTCTTCCCGCTCTCATGTCCGGATAAATCCAAAACCTGGTCATTATTTTTATCCAATTGCTCAAAAATCGATGTATATGCCGTATAGATCTGCAAAGGGCTTACAGGACGACGCGTGTTCCCTGCTTCCCCTTGGCCGAATACAATCGTAAGCAGTTTACGTATAGAATCAAAATCAAGCGTAGCCTTTAGATCATCAATCATAAAAATAAGTGCCGCTTGATCAATGGAATACTTTTTTCCATGGTCTGGTACACTGATAAGGTCTTTAAAATCTCGCTTCACCCAATTCTGTACGGACGTAATCGAATAGTGAGAGTATTCAATCTGATTGCCTAACGCGATAATTTCATTTAGTGAAAATCCTGTGCTGCGTGCAGTCATCTTGATTAATTTCTCAAAAATAGGCGGCAACGAGGTTTCAACGAAGGCGCCGAGCATCTTGCCACTCGTCTTCTCAGCAGCATGTGTCTTGGCCCAAGCTTGCTGCAAGATCACTAACGGTGATTTGGAACCTGTATAGGCTATACCGCTGAGCAACTCAGACATTTGGTATCGTGTTATCGTAAAAATCTCCATGGAGATCCCCTTTTCGCAATAAGTTCATTTGAACTTATCTTAAGACTTTCGCTTCTGATTGTCAAAGCGAGCATAAATAAGCGATTCGATGCTATTCCCTGGATGTAAACCCCCAAAATGAACGGATAACGATGAAATGCATTCGAAATCGACTTTGATATTATTGAATATTACTCCTATAATTAGTTCATAGTATAAGTTCATAAGAACTCATATTAAATAAAATAAAGCCATAAGGAGACTTTAGAGAATCTAATGCCTATTCTCAATCTATTTCTTGTCGCATTACTAATCATCGCAACAGCTTTCTTCGTTGCTACTGAGTTTGCAATGATTAAGTTGCGGCCCAGCCGAGTCGATCAACTGGTGTTAGAAGGCCGTAAAAATGCAATGGCTGTCAAAATTGTGACTTCCAATCTTGATGGTTACTTATCCGCCTGTCAGCTCGGTATTACCATTACCGCCCTTGGCCTCGGGTGGTTAGGAGAGCCAACGGTCGAGCAACTACTGCATCCCCTATTCGAACAACTAGGAATTGCAGATCGTGCAGCGTCCATTATATCTTTTATTATCGCGTTTCTGTTAGTAACCTACCTGCACGTTGTGCTTGGTGAGTTGGCACCTAAAACATTTGCCATTCGTAAAGCGGAGACGATCAGTCTACTTACCGCTCGACCGATTATTTACTTCTATAAAATCATGTACCCGCTCATCTGGTTGTTCAATGGATCTGCGAACGCTATCGTCCGTCTATTCGGACTGGCACCCGCGAAGGAGCATGATGAAGCCCATTCCGAACAAGAGCTTCAGATTATTTTGAATGAGAGCTACGAGAGCGGCAAAATTAATACAACGGAATACGGCTACGTTAGCAAAATCTTTGCCTTTGACAATCTATTAGCCCGTGAGATTATGGTTCCTCGGACCGATATGATCTGTCTCGATGCAGATCAGTCGATGGAAGAGAATCTTAAGATTATACAACGCGAACAGTATACACGTTTTCCGGTCATCTCTGGGAGCAAAGACCATATTATCGGGATGATTCACACGAAGCAGTTCATTGTAAATAAAGATCTCTGCGACGGTTCGAACATCAAGCCATTAATTCATAACGTACTGACGGTATCCGAAGCAATCCCGATCAAAACCTTGCTCAAACGTATGCAGCAAGAACGTACACATATCGCGGTACTCATTGACGAATACGGCGGTACTTCCGGTATGATTACGATCGAGGATATTTTAGAGGAAATTGTCGGTGAGATTCGTGACGAATTCGATGCGGATGAACAAGCGCCTGTCGAGAAGATTAATGATGACCATTATATCCTAGATGGGATGGTCCCACTCTCCCAAGTCAATGACATCCTGAACACGCATTTCGAGAGTGAGCATGTCGATACGATTAGCGGATGGCTCTTCGAGCAGCATCCCGATTTATCCCGCGGCGGAGAATGGTGTTATGGAGACTTCCTATTTACGATCAAGAAAGCCGATAAACACCGGATTCGCAGGGTCGAAGTGAAAAAAATAGACGCGGAAGCATCTGAATAAAGTATCATACGAAAAGCCCTCTTACCTTCGAGATGAAGTGCACCCCTTAGAATAGACATTGGAAAAACCCCTAGGTTAATCCGATGAAATTCTAAGGGGTGCACTTTTTATGGCGATTAAAGGACAAACATTTAAATACTATCCAAAATCATTGAAGGTAGAAGCAATTAGATTGCATATGGAAGAAAGCTGGAGCTTCAGAAAGATCACAGAGCACTTGGAGATCCATGACAAGGACCGTGTAAAGAAGTGGATGAGGAAGTATCGGCGTGAAGGACAAGCTTCCTTCGGGGATCTAGAGCCATCTATGATGAGCGCAACAAGACTGTGGGATACCGCAGGATCCAGGATGAATTATACCGCCAATATAACCTTATCGTGAATCATAAGAAGGTATTGCGCTTGATGCAGGAGCTAGGTATTAAGGCAATCATTCGTCGTAAATATGTCCATCGTACAAGTTACGAAGCTGCTGTTTCCGAAGGTAGGATTGCAGAGAATATATTGCAAAGAAATTTCAAAGCAGATAAACCGAATCAAAAGTGGGTTACGGATATTACGCAGTACCGTGTATTTGATGAAAAGATTTATTTATCCGCCATCAAGGATTTGTGGAATAACGAAATCGTTAGCTATCACATTAGTCGTCACAACGACAATCCATTGGTTCTGGAGACGTTTAGAAAGGTATTTGAAAAGCATAAAGACGTGACTGGATTGGTCGTTCACAGCGATCAAGGAAGCCAGTACACGTCTCATGCTTACCACGACATGCTGCCACAGGTTGGCGCCCAAATCAGCATGTCACGCCGAGGCAATTGTTACGACAATGCCTCCATGGAAAACTTCTTCTCTCATTTGAAAGTCGAAGCACTCTATCCTTATGATATACGATCCATCGCTGAGGCACAAAGACGGATTGAAGAATTCATACGTTTTTACAACGAAGATCGCGCACAACGAAAACTAAACAAGCTGACTCCGGTAGAATACCGGCGCCAGCTTGTTGCCTAGGGCTTTTTCTAATGTCCACCAAAAGGGGTCTTGACCAAGATTAAGGTGAGGGGGCTTTCTCTGTTACGGTGATTTTGGATTAACGGATTGAAGGAATGTGGTGATATCTTCCAAGTAGCCATCTACCATGAGCTGCCGCGGAAAAAATACAGCAGTTAGATTCGTTAATACGGTGGACGAGGCAATGCTTTCTTTGATCATGGAATGGCCTGTATTCGGGTAATATCGGATGGATAACCATTTTGGATCAATAACCTGCATATAGACCTCCCTTGTATTATTCACATCGACATTTTGATCCTGACCTCCGAGGATTAGCAATAATGGTCTCTGATTATACTTCAAGTCATTCGTCGCATCCGATTGATAATTTTTTTGAACAAATCCCCAGCGATCCCTGCTTAAAGGGTCTTCCGTATCAACCACCGCCAGATAATCCTCATAAGGCGCATGTCTATCGAGCAGCGCCAGTATTTTATCACTTTGCTGCTCTCTGGCAGCAATTTCATGATCTGAGTAGCCTTCAGCTTTCATGACTGCGCTTGTATTGTATCTTCCCTGTGATATCCAATTAATCGCGGGCGCAACAAGAATACTGAAGGCAATCCCTCGGTCGTCCCGTAAGACTTTGGGGATCACCCACCCTGCCTGACTCGCCCCCCATAACCCAATCTTACTCGCATCAATTTCAGGGAATTGACGGGCCCACGCAATCGCCTCGATCACTTCTTGTTTGCGATCTTCCATACTCTGATGCAACCAATTTCCGCTCGATCCATTAATCCCAGGTTTGTTCCAAGACAACGAAGCGTATCCTGACATTGCAAGCTTTTCCCATAATGGTCTGTAACCACCATCATAAGAATCATTCTGAGGACCATCCCCATGAACAAATACAACAAGCCCTAATTTCCCTTCGAAGTCTTTGGGTGTCACGAGAGTTCCTGTTAGTACACCTGCTGAGGTATTGATCGTGACTTTTTTTTCAATCATTTGATAGTTATTCTGATAGATGCATACGCCAATGGCCAAGAAGCAACATCCAACAATAGCTAGTAAAATATATACAACACGTTTAAGCATCCTTCCACACCTCATCGTCTGGCAATTGTTGAAGTTCATACATAAAATTGGTTTGAGCGATACCTGGTTGAATCTCAACATGTTGCTTCTCTACACAATGAAAGCCTTGTCGGTCATAGAAGGGATAATTGCATTTTGTATTCGTGAACAAATAAAAATTCGAAGCTCGATTCTTTTTCATATACGAAATGAACGAATGCAACAGCTGCTTGCCAACTCCTTTACCCTGTACATCCGGATGTGTCACGAGCAAGACAAGCTCCCCGTCATAATTGGTCGATCGTACATTTTTTAACATGCGCTGCTGAAGTCTGTCTGCCGCCAAGATGGATCGAATGAAAGCTCGGCCTTCAGTTGATAATAATAACTTTAGAGTTGCAGGTATTAACATTTTTCCATATTTCAAATTTGAGTAGAGCTGATATTTACTCTTATGACGACCGATAATAACTCCGACAGGCTCTCCGTTTCGTACCGCTACTGTTGAGAAACTACCAGAAGCCATCGCTAGGTACAGAAAAACTTCCTCTATATGCTGCAGAATCTTGTAATCAGAGCAGCCCCTCTCAAACTCCCATACCGTACTGCACAATCCCATTAAAGATGGTACGTCTTGCTCGCGCATGGATCGATATTCAATCACCTTTCTCCCTCTCCCTACCTTATTTGACATGACTTCTACCTGACCCTACAATAAGGTATACAGTAACTGTATAGTCAAGAGAGGGATTTATGGACCAACTTCCAAAAAATTATTTCACAACCGGTGAGTTTGCCAAACTTCATCACATCAACAAACGGACACTGATGTATTACGATGACATTGGATTGTTCAAGCCTCAGTTCAAGGACAATCATGAGTACCGCTATTATGCTTACGAGCAAAGCGAACTGTTGCTTGTCATTCTTGCCCTGCGTGAACTTGATATATCCGTCAAAGATATTAAAGCCTATATGGAAAACCGGTCTCCTGATGAATTGATCTCCCTGTTAGTAGAGCAGAAATCCAAAGTAAATGATCAGATACGAGTTCTCGAGAGAATAGATCAGTTATTAACCAGAAAAATCTCGTCCCTCGTTGAAAATAAAGATTCTTATATTGATTCCATTGAAATCATTCCACGGGCAGAAGAATATTTGGCTTTGAGTGAATCCATCTATTTAAAAGAGGAAAAAGACGTCCAGCGCATCCTTTATACATATATGGAAAATTGCAGAGCTTACGATCTCTACGATGGGATATCGATCAGCAGTATGTCTCGATTCGATGATATTATTCAAGGTAAAATATTAAATTATGAATATGTCTACACCCAACTAGATCAGGAATCCGATTATCCGCATATCTTCATCAAACCTGAAGGTCATTATTTGACGGCCTACAACAAAGGCAGTTGGGACGCGTTAGTCCGAACCTATTCAAAAATCATCACCTATGCGGAGCAAAATAATCTCTCATTAATCGGATATTCTTATGAACAAAGCATTATCGATGAGTCAACAACATCGGATGAAAATGACTATATCACCAAAATTTCCATACAGATATCGACTGAATCTATGACCAACACACAAAAAAGACGTTCAAATCAAAAATGATTTGAACGTCTTTTTCTGTTGTAGTACGAGAGATCCCTGACAGAGATTACTTGACCGCACCTGCTACCATACCACTCGTAATTTGTCGCTGGAATATGAAATAAACAACTAAAACTGGAATGATCGATAAGAGCAAGCCTGCGAACAACGGGCCCCATTCGGTCCGGTACTGCATCTCTGCCTGCATTACAGCAATGCCGATCGGCAGCGTGTACTTCGATGGATCGTTCACGAGGACCGTACCCATCACGTATTCATTCCAGATGTTCAGCACGTTCATAATTCCTACAGAGATTAAGCCTGGTCTCGCTAATGGCAACATGATTCGGAAGAATACCCCATAGTCTGATGATCCGTCAATTGAAGCGGATTCATCTAACTCTTTAGGCAGCGTCTTGAAGAAACCTACGAGTACGAATACCCCGAAAGATACGTTCATCGCCGTGTAGACCAGAATCAGTCCGAATAACGTATTGCTTAGATGAAGATCGGTTAAGAGGAAAAATAAAGGGATTAACCCTAGAATCAACGGAATCATCATCGACGCGAGATACAGATTATAAAGCGCCTGACTCCCCTTAAATCGGAAACGTGCAATGACATAAGCCGTGGTCGACGATAACAGCAAAGCTAGAACCGTACTCACAATCGTAACAAAAAGCGAGTTCATGAAGTATGTTCCAACATTGTAATTGGTCCATACATTCGCGAAGTTCTCCCATAGCAAGGGCCATTCCGGCAGGCTCCAAGGCATCTTGAGCAGGAACTGCTGATTATCTTTGAGCGAGCCAAATACAGACCATACCAAAGGATACAATACGCAGAGCGCCCATAGAATCATGATCACATAGATGATTGCGCTAAGGATTGAAGAACCGAGCGTTTTTTTGTGCATAGGCGTCCTCCTAAGAGTTTTCGCGGAGCGAAAACTCACATTGTAAGCATAGGCTGATTTTTCCCAGAGGGGAAATCACTTCGTAAGCATTAACTCCAATCATTTAACTCATCTCATGCGTGTCGCGGCGCATAATGCGCTGCAGAGCCAGTGTCGTAATCAGCGAAAGTATCAGGATTAGTGCGCCAATTGCCGATGCATAGCCCATATGGAACTGTCTGAAGCCCATCTGATACAAATAGGAACCCATAACTTGAGTCGCATTATCCGGACCGCCTTCTGTCATAATCCAGACAATAACGAAAGAACCGTTCAATGTCGTCATGACCACCCACAGAATGGACACTTTGATCTGTTCCCACGTTAGCGGCATCGTAATCCGCGTGAATTGTTGCCATTGGGAAGCACCATCCAAGTTCGCCGCCTCGTATAACTCAGCGGGAATGTTCAGAATGGATGCGACCAGCAGAACCATAACAAATCCTACCCCTGCCCAGATCGCTGGCGGCAGCAAGGACCACATCGCATACGCTTCATCCCCGAGATAAGAAATCTCAACCTTATTCTCTGTAAATAAAGACAGGAATGAGTTCAGAAATCCGATACTCGGGTTATAAATATAATTCCACAGAACACCGATGACGACGACCGATAAGATATTCGGAATAAAGAATACTTGACGGAAAAATCCCGCACCCTTCAAGCGCAATCTTGTTACCGCTACCGCAAAAAAGGTCCCTAAGCCAACGATTCCAATCACCTTCCAGAAGACGAGAAAGTAATCGTTATAGATTGCATGTCCTATGATCGGGTCATTCAGCATTTCCTTATAATTATCAAATCCAATGAAATCTTTGGTCTCCGAACCACCAGACCAGTCAAAGAAACTGACATATAAGCCTTGAATAATCGGATAGATCATAAATAAACAGAAGAACAATAGTGTAGGTACTGTGAATACGAAGATAAACAGCTTACGCTTTGTTTTCCAATTCATCCCCTTACCTGCTGCGGGCTTTCCCACGGCTTGGCCAATCGATGGAGCTTGATTCACGGTTATCACCCCATAGGTCTACTCTTAGTTAATAAACGTCATGAGGGGACTGCCCTCATGACGTTTGATGGATATTACTTCTTACCGCGGGATTTCTCTGCTGCAGCTTCCATCCGGTTCATCCACTCTTCTGGAGTGATTTTGCCGTTTGCAAGAGCTTGTGTAGAATCTTGTTTCACTTTATCTACGTCAGCATTCAATTCGATGTAAGGAGCAACGATCGTGTCTGGGGAGTTATAGAAGCTGCTCGCTTGTTTGGACAAGCTGCTAACATCTTTGGATTGGCTCAAATCAGCTTTGATATTATCCAATGCACCTGTAAGCTCAGCCCAACGTACTGCATATTTCTCTGTTAAGATAAATTGCATGAACGCTTTTGCTGCTTCAGGATTTTTCGCTTTCTTCGCAACACCGATTGTCGATGTGTATGGAATCGCTACAAGTTTACCGCCAGCTGGTTGCGTAACCGATGGTATGAATCCGAACTCAAAACCTGGTGGTACGTCTTTTTTCATTTCGTTCTCTACCCATAGACCGTTCGGGATGAACGCATCTTTGTGTTGCAAGAACAAGGATTGAGAATCTGTATGGTTAATGGCTGCTGAAGCCGGGTCGATATATTTCGCATCAACCATTTGCTTCACTTGTTCTAATGCTTTCTTCACCGCATCCGATTTGAAGACGCCTGGATCAAGCGCTTGGATCTTATCGAAGATAGAAGTATCATAGTTGTTGTTCACCAGGATGGCTGTATCCACTAGACCACCGTTGATATAGTATGGATATTTACCCGTGTGAATGAACGGATACATTTTCTTGGATTCTTGAATTTGCTTGGATACAGCTAAGAACTCATCCCAGTTCTTCGGCTCATTCCAGCCATTTTTCTTAAATTCGGCTTTATCATAGAAAATGCCCCATGTTCCGAATACGAATGGAATTGGTGCAACTTTACCATCATATTTCACCGGCTGCATGATCAATAGATCCTTAATCAGCTTGCCGTCCTCATTCTTTGCCGATTCTAACCAATCGGTTAGGTCTAGCAACTGATCGTCTTTCACCATTTGTGTTGCGTTGGATCCAGCACCGTCAATATATACGAAGTCTGGCGGATTCCCTTGAATCCAGCGCGGCTTCATTTGATCGTTAATTTTCGGTCCAGCTGATTCTTTGATCTTCAGCTTCGGATACTTCTTCGCGAACTCGGCGATCGCTTCTTTCCAGAATGCATCACCATAGCCTCCGACGAAATACTGAAGTTCGAAGTCCCCTTCTAATTCAGGTCCAGCTGCCTCCGTCTTTGTCGGCTCCGTTGTTGTCGTCGTTGTTGGTTCTGTCTTGGTCTCCGTCTTGGTCTCAGGCGTTGTAGTCGGCTCCGTTTTGGTCTCTTCCTTCTTCGCGCCGCATCCTGCTGCTAGCATGAGTAATAGTGCCGTGATGAGAAGTAGCGTAATTGATTTGCCCCATTTCTTTTGCACTCGAAAACCCCTCTCTTTTGCTAGTAATTACAAAATAATACAATCAAACCGACACAAAAAAGGGCATACGTATAGAAGCATCTCTGACTTACCTGCTTCATAACGAATGCCCTTCATGAGGTAACATGTTATGGTTGTAAATATTTTGTTATAAAAAATATATATCTTATTTCATAATTTTGTCAATACATAAATTTCTAATTAAGTCATTCGTTGCATTGACAAGTTGAGATCTGCTTAATCTTCGATCGTGGATAGGTCGCCTGTCGGCAAGTTCAACTCCCAAGCTTTCAATACCCGACGCATAATTTTACCTGAGCGCGTCTTCGGCAATTTATCCTTAAATTCGATCTCACGCGGTGCTGCATGCGCCGAAAGACCTTCTTTGACAAATTTCGCGATATCCGCCTTCAGCTCTTCCGATGGTTCGAAGCCTTCACGAAGCGAGATGAACGCCTTAATCACCTCTCCACGCATTGGATCCGGCTTGCCGATAACCCCAGCCTCAGCGACCGCAGGATGCTCGACCAGCTTGCTCTCAACTTCGAACGGTCCCACACGTTCCCCTGACGTATTAATCACGTCGTCGACGCGGCCTTGGAACCAGAAGTATCCGTCCTCATCCATATAGGCCGAATCCCCTGAGACATACCAGCCCTCAAGACGGAAATACTCCGAATATTTCGCTGGGTTATTCCAGATCTGACGCATCATCGATGGCCATGGCGTCTTGATCGCCAAATTCCCCATACGATACGGAGGAAGCACATTCCCGCTATCATCAATAATCGCAGCGCCCACACCTGGAATTGGACGTCCCATCGAACCCGGCTTGATCGTCATCCCTGGATAGTTACAGATAAGCTGTCCACCGGTCTCGGTCATCCACCACGTATCATGAATCCGTTGGTTATACACTTTCATGCCCCAACGAACAACCTCGGGATTAAGCGGCTCACCAACCGAAAGGACATGACGCAAGCTTGATAAATCAAATTGCGAAATAATGTCATCGCCTGCCCCCATTAACATCCGGAACGCCGTCGGCGCACTGTACCAAACCGTAATTTTATATTTCTGAATCGTATTGTACCAATCCTGTGGACTGAAGCGGCCACCACGAATGACATTCGTCGCGCCATTCAACCATGGTGCAAAAATCCCGTAAGATGTTCCCGTTACCCAGCCTGGGTCAGCGGTACACCAATATATATCATCGGCTTGCAGATCAAGCACGACTTTACCTGTGAAATAGTGCTGCATCATCGCATTCTGAACATGGAATACACCCTTCGGTCTACCGGTAGAACCAGAAGTATAGTGAATAATCAGGCCGTCTTCACGTCCTAGCCATTCGATCTCTGCCTCTTCCGAAGCCTCTGCCATTTCAGCATAGAAATCAATTACGCCTTCCCCTGCTTGAACATCTGATCCTACCAGAATCACATGCTTCAGATCAGGTAACTGCTCTCTTGGAACGCGTCCCAGAAGTGCTGGCGTCGTCACAACAGCTACCGCGCCGCTATCTTCGAGACGATCTTTGACTGCCGTCTCCATAAAGGCTTCGAACAGCGGCCCCACCACAGCGCCAACTTTGAGCGAACCGAGCAAGCTGAAATACAGTTCAGGTGTACGCGGCATAAAGATAAACACGCGTTCCCCACGCTGAATGCCATGCTTGCGAAGCACATTCGCGAACAGATTCGATTTCGCTTTCATTTCTGCGAATGTATATTGCTCATCCCGCGTTGCATCGCTATAATAGAGAGCAACTTTGTCACCGAGACCTTGCTCGACATGACGATCAATTGCTTCATACGCCATATTCACTTGTCCTGTCGTGTACCAGGAGAAGTTCTTCTCGATCTCTTCCCACTTAAATTGACTGTACATGTCTTCATACTTGCCCATGTTCGATGTTGATGCTACAGCCTCGATAATTTCACCTTGCACGTTTCCCATTGTTTCATCCTCCCATAATATCTCAGTAAGAATAAATATAGTTTCTCTGCAATGTTAGCGACAGCGCTTACAAATCTCATAAAATATGAGATTCGCTACAAACGCTCTGATGACCAAAAGGCCGCTAACTTGCGAGATGAACGATGTTACAACGTATGCAGTTCGTGATGTCAAGAAGATAAATTTGTATAATTTATGGCAAATCTCATTATAGCATACCTCTGTTCATTCGCCTATTCCTTTTCAAAGATTCGTTTCCATGATATAAGTGAGAGGAGATGAGGAAAGGAGTTGAATCCGTGGAACATCGGAAGATCTATCATGCACATATCCAGCAGCATCAAGAGCTGGTGCTTATTATTGAAGGCCCAGTTCGCCCTGAAGTACTGCGAACGCTGGATATGCACCCGGATCTTGACGCCTTCCGAAGGCCGAAGGATCAACACGAAGCGCTGATCGAAATTGCGGATTTACCGGAAGGACGCATCATTATCGCACGGCATGAGAATACCATTGTGGGCTATGTCACGTTCCATTATGCTGATGAGATGGAGCGCTGGTCTCAGGGGAACATGCAGGATTTAGTCGAGCTTGGCGCCGTTGAAGTCGCGAATGATTACCGCTCTTACGGACTAGGCAAAAAGATGATTCAGACCGCATTTGAAGAAGATCAGATGGAAAATTATATTGTGTTCACAACCGAGTATTATTGGCACTGGGATCTGGAAGGCAGCAAACTCAGTGTATGGGATTACCGCAAAATGATGGAGAAGTTGATGGAATCTGTCGGAATGATCTGGTATGCGACTGACGATCCAGAAATCTGTTCCCATCCTGCCAACTGTCTCATGGTCCGTATCGGCAAAGACGTACCACTTCTCTCCGAGCAGCAGTTCGATCGTGTACGGTTTCAACAACGATTTATGTACTAATTCGCTAGTGGGCAAAGGTAGGAGGTACCACAATCGCATGTTAATCAATGCTATGTTCATCCATCATGAAGATGAATTAAAGTATCGTTTCAATGATGATCATCCGTTTAACCAGCAACGACTGGAACTCACCTACGACCTGCTGACCGAAATCAAAGCGCTCTCGCCGGAGCATATTATCGTACCGCGATCCGCAACGGAGGACGAGCTGCTCACGATTCATCAACCCGCATATCTTCATTCCGTCAAAGGATTAAGCAGTCCGAATCCCGAGCCGATGTGGCTTGCGCAAGCTAACCACTTCGGGTTCACAAGCGAAGATACACCCTTTTTCCCGCTAATGCATGAAGTAACCTCAACCATCGTCGGAGGATCGATTACAGCGGTTGACCACGTCATGTCCGGTAAAAGCAGGCATACACTGCATCTGGGGGGCGGTCTGCATCATGCTCTATCGAACCGCGGTTCAGGCTTCTGTGTCTATAATGATGCTTCGGTTGCCATTGCTTATCTGCGTGAACATTATAATGCGCGCGTCCTCTATATCGATACGGATGTACATCATGGGGACGGGGTGCAATGGTCGTTCTATACCGATCCGAATGTCTGTACATACTCAATTCATGAGACTGGCAAATATTTATTCCCTGGTACAGGCTTTGTTACGGAACGCGGCGAGTCCGATGGTTATGGAACGTGCTTCAATATTCCGCTGGAACCCTATACCGAAGATGAGTCGTGGCTCGATTGCTTCCGAGAGTCTATTTCGCGTGTAACCGCCATGTTCAAGCCTGACATCATTGTCAGCCAACATGGATGCGATGCGCATGCCTATGACCCCCTCTCGCATCAACACTGCAGCATGCGAATTTATCAGGAAATGCCTGCAATCATCCATCAATTGGCGCAT
This sequence comes from Paenibacillus terrigena DSM 21567, assembly GCF_000374845.1. Taxonomy (GTDB): domain Bacteria; phylum Bacillota; class Bacilli; order Paenibacillales; family Paenibacillaceae; genus Paenibacillus_K; species Paenibacillus_K terrigena. Next base: position 164,152 of record NZ_KB895415.1, read on the forward strand.
CAATACTGCGACGGACGCTGGACGGCATTCGGTGGCGGTGGTTACGACATTTGGCGCGTTGTCCCACGGGCATGGAGTCTCTTATGGTTAGAAATGACCGACCATCCTCTCCTATCCCAATTACAGCAGGATTCTTTGATGACACTACCGGAGAGTTGGGTGACACGATGGCAGCAAAAAGCCCCGGTCCCGATTCCAACAACCTGGTTAGATGACCTAACCAAATGGGAACCGATGCCGAGGCGTTCGGAAATTTCAATTCAAAATCGTAAGACAAATGAGATCGCGCTGCAATATATCCCATAAATCGACATATGCACACTTATCCATCCTTACAGATGACTTAGAATATCATCAATGATCTGATACGAATGCTTCGCAGCTTGAATCGTAAATTCAGCGAAATTCACATGGGCTGAACCATCAGCCCGATCTGACATCGAGCGAATGACGACGAACGGAACGCGGTGCATATCACACACTTGAGCCACGGCGGCGCCTTCCATCTCCGTACAAGCGCCGTCCATGGTCTCATACAGCTCTTGCACAAGCTCTCGGCTTGCCACGAATTGATCCCCGGATAATACCGCCCCTAGACGATACCGCCCTTGGAACAACCGCTCACATGCCTCTCTTGCCTTCTCGATCAAATCAGGCGCAGCTTCGAATGTCGAACGCTCTTGATACGGAATAACGCCTCGCTCAAATCCAAGTGCTCGAACGTCCATATCATGCTGCTTGCATACGGTCGATACAACAATATCTCCGATATTCAGATCCGGATGCAGCGCACCCGCAACCCCTGTAAACAAAATACTATCCACACCAAAGGTATCAATTAAAATCTGCGTCGTTACTGCAGCATTGACTTTACCAACGCCGGACTTACAGAGAACGACCTCTTTCCCATGAAAGACACCTTCATAAAATGTAATGCCTGCACGTTCCGAACGCTTACTCTGCTGCAAGTCGCCCAGCAGCAATTCGATCTCTTCGTTCATCGCGCCAATCAGGCCGATTTTGTGATACGACATCATTATGTTCCCCGTTCTATATCGATTCTTATAGAGGTAGTTCAAAAAGTCATCTTTTGATCACGTAGTGTTTCAAGTTGTAGATTCGACATCGAATCTTGCGTTCACCCTCGAATTCCGGTACTCATTTAGGTTTTGCCTAAACTCCGTTCCTCTTTCTTCGGATTCACGCAACCTTCTCGGTGCTGAAAAGCCGACTTTTTGAACACGTATTTATTTGTTCACATGTGATACGGACAAGCGAAGAATCGTCTCATGCGGCAAAATAACGTTCGCATTATCGACATTCTCCTTCTTCATCAACTTCGTTAACAAACGCATCGCAACCGCACCAATATCATACATCGGCTGTGCAACCGTCGTTAACAAAGGACGAACCATCGAAGCCATCCGAATATTGTCAACGCTAATAACAGAGAAATCGTCAGGGACTTTAAGTCCTGAGTCTTGAATGCTATGTATAGCACCAATGGCCATTTCGTCTGTCGCAGCAAAAATCGCTGTCGGTTTGGTACGCAATCCAAGGAAATATTTCATCGCTTCAACACCGGACTCGTAACGATAGTTCCCGATGCGAACCAGATCCTCTTGATACGTAATTCCAGCATTCTCGAGCGCGCGCTTATACCCTTGGAACCGGGCAAATCCATTCGCTGGATCTTGCAACGTACCGCTAATCATGGCAATCTCACGATGTCCGTGACGAATCAATGTGTTCACAGCATCAAATGCTGCACCTTCATGATCAATATCAACGGATGGAATGACACCCTGCTCGTCCTTCGTTGCACAAAGAACGATCGGCACAGCCGCTGTCTGGAACGCTTGAATGTGCTCCTCTGTAATGGCTCCACCCATGAATAACAAGCCATCGACTTGTTTCTCTAGAAGCGTGTTAATAACGCGAATTTCCTTTTCCTTCTTCTTATCCGCATTACACAAAATAATATTATAGTGATACATGTTCGCGATATCTTCGATGCCGCGCGCAATCTCAGCAAAAATCGAATTCGAAATATCTGGAATGACTACGCCAACGGTTGTCGTCTTCTTGCTCGCAAGACCTCTTGCTACCGCGTTCGGACGATATCCTAAACGTTCAATTGCCTCATATACTTTCTTACGTGTCTGTGGTTTAACGTTTGGGTTATTATTCACAACCCGTGATACCGTTGCCATCGATACGCCTGCTTCTCTTGCTACATCATAAATAGTTACAGTCACGTTCCTTCTCTCCAAACATTAATATTTTTCGTTCATATCCTACATATTAATGTAATGATACGACATATTCATACTTTGCGCAACGTGACCACGCTTTTAATCATGAATTCATGTTCATTCGGTAAGGGTTTGCAGTAAATTTTTTGAGTTGTTTCAATCTTTTCTGAATATCTTCCATCCATTCTTCATCGTTCATCGTCTTTGCCAGCAAATACACATCGAGCAGCTGATTGACACGTTCTTCACGCATACGCTCAAACTCCGCGATATTGACGTACCTGCTTCCTTTCGAGAACATTTCGAAGAATACGTTTACAAGCTCATTAAATTCTTGAAATAATAACGTCTGCTTCCCAGTCGAAGTCTTGCCGTACTTGGCAATAAGATCCGTAAGATCTTTCTTCACATCTACATAGACTTCACTCTTGGCGCAACTCGAACACGTAAAGACGGGTACACTCTGAATCTCTGTCTGTTTTGCAAAAATGACCATTCTTAGTAACAAATTCATAACATGTCCACATTCACATTGCTTGTGCACATTGACCACCCCATTATAGTAAGTTATAAATTGCTTCGAATTGTTCGCAAAAAATAAAGACTATTATTCGACTATATTCGCAGATTCGTTCGGATTTGACTAGATGTAATTAATGACTTTTACGGAAATTAGATGGTTATTCTGGAAAAACGCCATGATATTTATCACACGCTTTGTTATACTGTTAAATACATATGCATGACAAATGGTTAAAAGACTCGTACTACAGCGTAATTAGGAGGTAAAGCATGCGGTTATCAGAAAAAAAAGTTATCGCACTCGTCGACGAAGAATTTGAGGATTTGGAGCTATGGTATCCGATCTATCGGGTTCGTGAAGAAGGGGCGATCGTTCATTTGGTTGGGCCTGAAAAAGGTAAAAAATATATTGGTAAATACGGCGTGCCTGCAGAAGCGGAATTTGCTTTTGACGAGGTGAATAGCGCCGATTATGACGGCATTCTCGTTCCTGGTGGATGGGCGCCGGACAAGCTGCGTCGTTATGAGAAAGTCATTTCTCTCGTTCGTGAGATGGATGCAGCTGGTAAACCGATCGGTCAAATCTGTCACGCGGGCTGGGTGCTAATCTCGGCCAAAATCCTGCAAGGACGCACCGTCACCTCTACTCCAGGGATTCGTGATGATATGGAGAACGCAGGCTCCACTTGGGTGGATGAAGCTGTTGTAGTAGACGGACATATCGTCTCTGCGCGTCGTCCGCCAGATTTGCCGCCATATGGTAAAGCTTTCTGTGATTTGCTCGCAGGAGAGTAAAACTCAAGCTCACAAAAAAGAGGCCATCGATTACTCGACAGCCTCTTTTCTCCTATTACAGGTGAACCTTATACACGCCTGCCTCATAAAGCTCCAGACGCAGCCTTACGATTTATTCCGCGTAAAATCATTTAGCAACTGCTCAATCTCACGATTCGTACGACACGAGAATAAGCGATCCTTTAATTCCACGCATTCCTTCTCGCACATTTCAAGCACACGACTCTTCAAGTGCAGAATCGAATGAGCCGACATGCTCAGATCGTGCACTCCTAGAGCTACCCATAGCGCTAATGCGCGTTCGTCTCCTGCCAATTCACCGCACACACTGACCGTGATCCCTTTGGCTTTCGCTGCATCGACGGTCATCTTCAGCATCCGCAGAATGGACGGATGGAACGGATTGTACATATGGGCAATCTTTTCATTCATCCGGTCGACTGCCAGCACATATTGCACTAGATCATTTGTCCCTATCGAGAAGAAATCCACCTCTTCTGCAAGGAGATCAGCGATCATGACTGCTGCAGGAACCTCCACCATAATGCCAATCTGAATATGCGAATTATACGGAATTCCTTCCTCATCCAGCTCACGCTTAGCTTCCTCCAGCACAGCATTCGCTTCACGAACCTCATCCAACGAAGAAATCATTGGATACATGATTTTCACATTCCCGAAATGACTCGCCCGCAGAATAGCACGTAGCTGGGTCTTGAATAATCCCTTCCGGTCTAGACAAATACGAATCGCTCGATAACCAAGGAATGGATTGTCCTCCTCCGGCAGCGCGAAATAATCTAAATGTTTATCTCCGCCAATATCTAGCGTCCGGATCACGACCGTATTCGGCGATACCTTCTCAGCCACCTCGCGGTACACATCGAATTGCTCTTCTTCTTCCGGAAAATGCTGCCGGTCCATATACAGGAACTCGGTTCGGAACAGCCCTACCCCCGAAGCTCCGTTCGACAGCGCTACGTTCAGTTCTTTCAGTGAGCTGATATTCGCAGCAAGACGCATTTCAATACCATCAAGCGTCACTGCCGGTACCGAAGCAAGCTGACGCAGCCTGTTCTTCTTCTCCATCTGCTCATCGCGAATCTGTGTATACCGCCGAAGGATTTCTTCATCCGGATTAACGTAGACCGTACCTTCACCGCCATCCACCACGAGCATATCACCTGTCTGAATCGGATCATCAAGCTTGCCTTCTAATCCGAGGACAAATGGAATCCCGAGTGCACGCGCCATAATCGCGGAATGGGATGTGCGTCCGCCTTGTAATGTCGCAATACCGAGCACGTAATTCTGATTCAAATTCGCGAGCTGTGAAGGCGACAATTCCTTCGCCACGAGCAGATACGGGTTTGTATCCGAGGGCAGCGTGATCTCAGGTGCGCCTAATAAATGCTTTAATAGACGATTACCAACATCCTTAATGTCTAGCGCACGTTCCTTCATATATTCGTCATCGAGTAAATCAAACATTTTGACAAAATGATCGATCGCTTCCTTTACCGCCACTTCCGCCGCCTTGTATTGACGTTCGATAATCGCTTGAATTTCACTCATAAACACGGGATCCTCAAGAATTGCGATATGCGCGTCAAATATAGACGACTGATCCGGTCCCACCACTTCTCGGAACTCATTTTTCAAAAACTCGATCTCATTCTTGGAGGTACGAACCCCTTCATACAGTCTCTCAAATTCTTTCGCTAAATCGATGGAATCTATCCGCTGATCAGGCAAATCCCATTCCCATGTCGGGAGTACAAAGGCTTTTCCAATTGCGATTCCTGATGAAGCGCCGATACCCTGTATCATTCTGCATTCCCTCCAACATTCCTATCATTTAATACAACCGACATCACAGATGCTTGACCCTTCTTCACGGCTTTATACGGTGCAAAACTCCAAGACTGTACAATCTCCGAGTTCGTAATCACCATGGGCGTTACAATCGATGTCGCATGCTGCTTCACATAATCCAAATCGAACTTCATCAACGGTTGACCGGCTTCCACCTGGTCCCCTTCTTTCACGAGCACCGTCATGCCATATCCATTCAAACTTGAAGTATCAATCCCAAGATGGATCAATACGTTCAACCCTTCTGATGTGACAATACCAATCGCGTGCTGCGTCGGGTAGATCGTCATAATCTCACCGGCAAGCGGCGCGACCATTTCACCCTTATCCGGAATAAAGGCAACCCCATTCCCTACAAGCTTCTTCGCAAAAATCTGATCCGGCACTTCATCCAGCGGGATCATCTTGCCTTGCATCGGCGCATGGAAGAGCACTTGATTCAGGTCTCTATTGACGACCTTCATTATCTCAGCTCGAATCACGTCCGAATAGGTGCCAAATACGACTTGTACGGCCCCACCGCCTAAGCGGATCATACCTGCAGAGCCTAGAAGTCTCAGCGCCCTTCGATCGATCAATCGATCATTCACAACCGATAACCTAAGCCGCGTCACGCAAGCTTCCATCCGTATAATATTGTCCTTGCCACCAAGCGCTTGGAGAATGAGCGGCGCACGATACGGCAGACTCCCTGCCCAGTCATCCACTTCAGAGCCCTCTTCACGGCCCGGTGTCGGAATCCGATACTTATAGATAGCGAAGCGGAACAGATTATAGTAGATTAAACCAAGCGCGATCCCGATCGGGATCAGAAGCCACTGATTTGTCCCTAAATGGCTATTAATAACAAAATCAATCGCTCCAGCTGAGAATGAAACCCCAAGATGTATATTCAAATAACTGCATATCCACATCGTTAATCCAGAGATGATCGCATGAACAACGAATAAATACGGTGCGACGAATAGAAATGCGAATTCAATCGGCTCCGTAATCCCTGTTAAGAAGCAGACAAAGGCAGACATCAAGAACATTTTCTGAACCTTCGGTTTGAGATCCTCACGTGCCTCTTGAATGATCGCAAATGCGATGGCTGGGATGGCGAACATCGTCAGCGGGTAGAGTCCCGTCATAAATTGACCCGCTGTCGGATCCCCGGCAAAGAAACGCGGCAAATCCCCATACACCATTTGACCGCCTGCTGTCTCGAAAGTGCCCACATGAAAGAAGAAAATATTATTCAAGATATGATGCAGGCCAACAACGACAAGTACACGCTGCAGTACACCAAATAAAAACACGCCAAAGCCGCCTAAGGACAACAGGAAATTGCCTAGCGCAATAACTCCTTGCTGCAAAGGTTCTGAGATGAGGACCATCACCGAGGCGAATACCAGCATCACAAAACTCATCACAAGCAGAACAAACCGCGGCCCCCCGAAAAATTGAATATACTCCGGGAGCTGAACGGTTTTGTATCGGTTCGTTATGTAGCCTGCAAGTATACCTATCAAAATACCAACGAGAATACTCGGCTGGGATTCTGTAGCACCAAAATACGATGTCACTTGCTGTTCGATGAAAATCCCGAGCAGTGCCGCTAGCGCCGCGGTACCATCGTTATTCCCGAGTCCAAGAGCGACACCCACTGCAAAAATATAAGGCAAATACATGAAAATTGTATTCCCAGCAACGTTCAGGACATGACCGATCGACCCAAGGCCGATCGGTTCCCAAGGCATGCTGCCGAGAAACAACATCAAGGCTGCAACAGGTAGCACAACGGTAGGAAGCATAATCGCTCGCCCGAACTGCTGCAACGCTCCGAGCCCATTCATGCGCTAACCTCCCTTCAAGCTACGGTCCCGATTCCGTTATTATTTGCCGCCGGGTAACAACACCGAGTCAGCGACTTTAATACAGACGTCCATAATGACCTTCAGGCCGCCCCCTGCAGCAATATTCGCTGCGCTAATATTGATAATCCCTTGTTGGAGCCAGAGCGTCTTTGCACCGATTGCTACAGCTTCTTCAGCAACTGGTTCACAGAATTCGCTCCTACGGAATACGTTTACGATATCCACCTGTTCCGGGATATCCTTCAAAGATGAATAACAGAGTTCACCTAAGATCTTCGTACCTGCCACGACAGGGTTCACCGGAATGATCCGGTAACCTCTGCGCTGCATGGCTTCAGCTACCATGTAGGAAGTTCGATCAGGCTTCTCTGATAATCCGACAACGGCTATGACATTCGAACTGCGGAGTATATCACGAATTTCTTCTTGAGACGGGTTCTGATACGCCATTATTCCAAGCACCTCCGGTAATTATTTTATTATAATATTTGTTCAAAAAATCGGCTTTTCAGCACCGAGAAGGTTGCGAGTATCCGAAGAAGGAGGAACGGAGTTTAGGCAAAACCTAAATGAGTACCGGACTTCGAGGATGAACGCAAGATTCGATGTCGAGTTTGCCTCATGAAATATTTCGTGATCAAAAGATAACTTTTTGAACTTCCTTTTATACCCACTCGATTTGTGCGCCGATGGACTGCATATGATCGAAGAAAATAGGATACGATTTCGCTACGTGATGCGCATCCTTGATCCGAAGCGGTGCCTTGGCACGCAATCCAACGACCGACAATGCCATAATGACGCGATGGTCATAATGCGCATTAATCTCAACGCCGCCTTCAACACCTTCAGGTCTGCCATGAACGATGATCTCTGCTTGGCGCTCTTCAACATTCGCCCCCGCTTTGCGAAGCTCATTCAAGTAATCGGTGATTCGATCACATTCCTTATAGCGCAGGTTCTCTACGTTATAGAACCTTGATGTACCTTCGGCGAATACGGCTGCTGCGACCATCGCAAGCACCGCATCTGTTGCGGCATCCCCGTCGAACTCAAGTGCTTTTAACTGCTGATTCCCCTGCACATGAACAATTCCGTTCTCATGCGTAAGCGGCACTTCCATCATGCGGAGGACATCCACAATCGCACGTTCGCCCTGTTTACTATTCTCTGCCAAACGATGAATTTTTACATTGGAATTCGTCACAGCTGCAGCAGCAAGTACGGCGGCAGATCCTGGATAATCCCCTTGTACGATATATTCCTTCGCTAAATATTGCTGACGGCCAGGCACTTTGTAATGCATCAAATCATCGCTCGCATGAATGACAATGCCAGCTTGTTCCAACACTTCTAAAGTCTGACCTACAACAACCTTTGATTTCAGATCATGCAAGACTTCGATTTCACTATCTTCTTCCAACATCGGTGTGAGGAATAACAATGCGCTTAGGAATTGCGAGCTAACATTTCCGGATACGGTAATTTTACCGCCTTTCGGATTTCCACCGCGAATCGTAATCGGAAGTTTGCCCTCTTGGTGATCGACTTCAACACCCATTTGCTGCAGCGAATCAATAAGATCATTATGCGGGCGTTTGCCGAGTGAATCCGGGTACGTATTGACAAATGTCACTTCTGGACATAATGCAGCAATAGCCATCAAGAAGCGCAATACTGCGCCAGCATTGCCAACATTCAGTTCACTCACATTCGCAGGACGATTACCAAAGCCAGTTATAACAATCTTGGTCTCATCCTCCTCAATGACAGCACCTAAATCACGAATACAACGACGCATCGCATCACTGTCTTCACTATGAGCTGGGAAATGAATTGTACTCGTCCCGTTCGCAAGAGCTGCAACGAGCAAATAACGCGTCGTATAGTTTTTGGAAGATAGGGCTTGAATCTCTCCTTCAAGCCTCGAAGTTGGTGTTACAATCACATCCACCTTGATTCACTCCTTCAATAATGTATGTTAAAATAAGGTTCAGATTTCATGAAAAGTAATGGGGGACTACCTAATGAACATTGTACAAATTCAACCCGAGGAAGTAAAAACAAGACTTGAACGCGGTGAATCATTAAATCTGATAGATGTGCGTGAGCCCGAAGAGGTCGCTCAAGGCATGATTGCTGGTGCAGTGCACATCCCACTCGGGCAAATACCTGATCGCATCGATGAAATTAAGCAGACGGGAGAAATTATTATGATCTGCCGCAGTGGATACCGAAGCGAGAGAGCCTGCGAGTATCTCACTGAACTTGGCCTTGAAGGGCTCAAGAATATGGAAGGCGGCATGCTTGCTTGGAGCCAGCTCTAAGCTTCGAATACCTTATCGATGATGGGCGAGAATGATCCCCACGATCGTATCCACAGACAAATCTGTTGTATCTATCGTCAAATCTGCAAATCGATACGCATCCTTGCGCTGTTCTAACAGCGTATGTACACGTTCTTCCACACTTCCTTGCAATAACGGTCGATTCGGATCCTGCGATACGCGAGCAATAATGCTGTCTGCATCGGCCGTTAGCGCAATGACTTGTCCACCGGCAAGCATCGCAGCCCGATTCTCTTCACGTAGTATGGAGCCGCCACCTGTCGATACAACAAGACCGTCGCTATGCAATATTTCCTGAATCGCCTCTTGTTCCAATTGACGAAAGATATCCTCACCACGTGAAGCAAATAATTCAGGTATTGAACTTCCTGCCTTCGATTCGATATATGAATCCGTATCAACGAACTTATAGTTCATCATATCAGCTAGCATTTTCCCTACCGATGACTTCCCAGTACCCATAAAGCCGATCAGAATAAGATTGCGTTTTTTGTCATTTTCCAACAGTTTTTCACCTCTAACGCCTAATCTTCTGTGAGCGAAACTTCCCATATCATACCACACTTACGGAAAGATTACATTTGAAACCCAGAAAAGAATGTATAATAACCTTACAAAATGGTGCTTTGTCTTCGAGGTAATTCAGGTACTTCACGGGGACCCCCGGAAATTATTAAATTCTAAACGTATAAAAAAGGGTTTTTAATCGTAAAGATGTTAATAGCCTTTTTTTTCCTAATTTTGAGATAGGAGTGAGCCTTCCCATGCAGTTGGAGACATCGAACAAACACAAAGTAACGCAACGACTAGATCGAATCTTTGATCCTAATCACTCATTATGCAAGGATGACATTATTTATGTGCTGGAGTTCATTAAAAAAAGGGTGGCTGATAAAGATCCACGATTATTGGATCTATCACAACCACGCCTTTTAGAGAATTTCCAATATTTCGCTGAAGCTGCCACGCTGCTCATTCATCGCCGCACAGGGCATGATCAGGAAATCAACCGACTCCGCCAGCTCTTAATGGAAGCCGTACACGGACTGTATCCTCAAGATCAGGAGAGCCGGTCCGAGATTAATCCATCCAGTTGAAGTGGAAAGTACCTTCCATATCAACACGTTTGAACGTGTGCGCACCGAAGTAGTCGCGTTGTGCTTGCAACAGGTTCGCTGGAAGTCTTTCTGTACGATAACTGTCGTAGTATGCTAGTGCGCTGGACATGCCTGGTACCGGAACGCCGTTTGCTACAGCTGCCGATACGACTTGTCTCCATGCATCCTGGTAGTTCTCAACGATATCCTTGAAGTAAGAATCAAGAAGCAAGTTCGGAAGATTTGCATCGCGATCGTACGCATCTTTGATGTTCTGTAGGAAACGGGAACGAATAATGCATCCGCCGCGGAAGATCATCGCGATGTTACCGTATTTCAAATCCCAGCCGTATTCATCAGAAGCCGCACGCATTTGAGCGAAGCCTTGTGCATACGATACGATTTTACTTGTGAACAATGCTTTGCGAACAGATTCGATAAACGCAGCGCGATCGCCGTCGAATGCCGATACTTTCGGACCGTTAAGCACTTTGGAAGCTTGAACGCGTTCTTCTTTCATTGCAGACAAGAAACGGGAGAATACGGATTCCGTAATCATGGAGAGCGGAACGCCGAGATCAAGCGCGCTTTGGCTTGTCCATTTCCCTGTACCTTTTTGGCCTGCAGAGTCAAGAATCACATCTACCATAGGCTTTTTCGTTTCTGGATCATATTTGGAGAAGATATCTGCCGTAATCTCGATCAGATAGCTATCAAGTTCACCTTTGTTCCACTCTGTAAAGATTTCATGCAATTCTTCAGCGCTAACGTGAAGAACGTTCTTGAGAAGATCATATGCTTCACAGATCAATTGCATATCACCATATTCGATGCCGTTGTGCACCATTTTCACATAGTGTCCAGCACCGTCTGGTCCGATATACGTACAGCAAGGGTCGCCATTTACTTTCGCGGAGATCGCTGTAAGAATTGGCTCTACCAATTGATAAGCACTTTCTTGTCCGCCTGGCATAATCGAAGGACCTTTCAACGCGCCTTCCTCACCACCGGATACGCCTGTACCAATGAATCGGAAACCTTTATCTTCCAACTCTTTGCTGCGACGAACGGTGTCAGGGAAGTAAGCATTTCCTCCATCAATGATGATGTCCCCTTGATCCAAATGTGGAAGAAGTTGTTCGATCGTAGCATCGGTAGCTTTACCTGCTTGTACCATGATCAGAATCTTACGAGGAGTTTCTAGCGATTGTACAAACTCTTCAACGGAATAGGTACCGAATAAGTTCTTGCCTTGCGCCTCTTGTACAAGATCGTCTGTTTTCTCTCTCGAACGATTGTACACGGAGACCGTGAATCCTCTGCTCTCAATGTTTAGCGCGAGGTTTTTCCCCATAACCGCCAAACCAATTACCCCGATTTGCTGTTTCGACATTTGGTTTTCCACCCTTTACCTTTTGTATATGTAGATTTTCTCAATATACCTATTTTACTCTTTTTATATGCAGAAGTGAACCCCTAACTCCATCCTCACACCAAAAACACCCCAACAGCCGTGAGGTGTCTGGATAGCATACAACCCCTACTAGCATTCAAGTTGCAGCATTTCACTGCGCAGGACAAGCAATTTTTCTTTGCACTGCTGTACACATTCATCATCTTCCCGCTCCAACGCTTCATACAAATTTGATAGCTCATAATCAAGCTCCATACGCAATACGCCGATTCGTTCTTCCGCGCGTGTCGATTGGAATGCACGAATCATTTCCTCTGTGGTGACGAGCGGCCGCTTCTGGAAAATAATCCGGTGATCCACACCCGATACTTCGACGAGCAGAATTAACTCCCCAAACAAAATACTCTCGATCAAAATTTGTCGATCCTTAAACCGCTTCACAACCGCATGCCCACGAGTGTCTCCGATCAGGCGCTCCATAAACTCTGACAGCTTCTCATCTTTAATCGTGTAGTTGCCTACAATTTTGTAGCGATTCTGAATCCGCTGGAACCGTAGTTTGACCAATTTACGACCTGTACGCACGGAAATGATAAATAATGATTCATTCTCACTCCAATATAAGGAGTAGCCTTCATGAATCAAATCGCGAATCAAATTCTGGATTGTTCTTCGATCGAACCGCAGCTCCAAGTTGCAATATTCCACTTCGTAGCTCTTGTTCATGGCAATTCCTCCCTTCATGTGATTGAATCCTCCAGCAAGCCTAGTCTCCATTAGAAAATGTTGACAACTTATGGTTTTACAATATCTTATACGTTATTTTATGTTTCGGTAACTTGGTTTATTGACTATTTTCAAGCCTGATTCTTCATAAAACGAAGAAAAAGCCCCCAAAGGGACTTTCTCGTCTGATAACTATAATGCTCTCTGGGCCGGTCTAAGAATCGAAGCTCCGATCGATAGCAGCAGAACCGCGAACAGCAGCAGAATCCCTAGATTCGAGGCTACAGCCATGAGATGCTCCCCATCAGCAAGCTTCATAGCCGCGTCAATCGCCCATTTTTGAGGAACGAAATTAGCAATCTTCTGCATAAAATCCGGCATAATCGCGATCGGCCAGAAGCAGCCCCCAAGCATGCATGTAGGTGTTACTAGAATATTGTTCACTTGCCCCAAACTCTTCGTATCTCGAACTGTACCAGCTATCGCACTAGCCATTCCTATCGCTGCGAGCAAGAAACATTCGAGCACAAGGAATAGCGCCAATAAAGGAATGCCATTGTAATCATACCCGATCACATAACGCGTGAAGAGCAAGGTGACACTAATCTGAATCGTACCGATCGCCGCATTCCCAAGGAAATTCCCTAATGTTATCTCCCAAGCGCGAACCGGAGCACTATATACCCGCTGCATCGTTCGATTTACCCGGTCTTCCATAATAATATGGATGCCGCCGCTGCTCATCATTAAGAGGAACATGAGCATGATCCCGATAATCGTATTAAAGTAAGGATTCAAATTATAGTGCCCTGGATCTATGTTCGTCTTAATCGCAGGCTGTTCTTGCTGTGTTAGCAGGCGCTCGAGCAACGCTTGATGATCTTGCGCTATCGCAGCATCTGCTGCTCTTGTCTGAACGATAGCCTGCTGCACGCGAGAGATCTCAGCATCGCTATATTGGCGAAGCATGACGGTTGACTTGGTCTGCGTAAGTTCGAATAGCTCTACGTCAGGCAGCTTGCCATCCCATAAGACTGCTGAGAAATCCCGTGGAATCACGAGAGCCCCACTCGCTTGATGCGCAACGATCTGACGCTTCACCTCTTCCATGCTGTCAACCGGTTCGACCGTGAAGCCCTGTTTGCCTTGCAATCCAGTCACCACATGCTTCCCGAGCTGACCTTGATCCGCATTGTAGTAGATAACTCGGATATTCTCAGCACCCATGGATGCGGTAATTCCAATAATGGCAGAGATGACAGCAACGGGTATGATAATCCGACTGAGTAGTGCTTTTCGACTGCCGAGCATACGACGAATGAAGAATCCAGCAATAATTAGGCTATTATTCATAAATGCTCCCTACCCTTCTTGCGAATCGTATTGCCAGAAGAAGCAGCACACCGGCGATGCCCATCAATACGAATAATAAATGCCACGCCGTATTCACATCCACACCCATCATGAATCGAAAAACACTCCCATTTGCCCAATAATTCAAGGTGAACTTCCCGACACTCTCGAGCTCTCCACCAACGAATACAATCATGCCGCCGCTTAGAAAGGTCATTATGAATACAATGGTTGAATATATCGACTCCACTGCTTTACTGCTCTTCAGAATACCCGCTAGAACCGCAGCTAGACTAATCGATGCAATAACTGTGAAGAATACGGTCAGACCAACCCCTAAGAGGTTCTCTCCCCAATCCACGCCATATACGAGCCCCGTGAACCCAATAATAAGAGCACCTTGAATGATTGACTGGATCGTTGCGCCGAGCAATTTGCCCAAGATCACATGAGAGACAGCTACTGGCGCGGCAATCATCCGTTGGAGCGTCTTGTTCTCTCGTTCCCGCAGCAAGCTAATCGCTGATGACATCCCCCCGAACAACAAGAACATAATGAGCATTGTGCAAGAATAATACTGGAAGGAGCTCGCTTCGTAGAGATTATCCTGCAGCTTGCCGATCTTCACCGCATTTATCGACTCCGCCTTCTGGCTAGAACTATTGATCGGTGTTCCGTTCACGCCAAGGACTATGGCTGCAGCTTGCGTTTGCGTCGTCTGATCTGTAAAAGCTTGCAGCATCATTCGTACCATATCATTCTTGCTCGTGGTCGGTCCTGCGACGTACGTCCAATCTGCTGTATGACCACCCATGATCTCTGTGGAGAATGTAGCTGGAATGATAAGACCGCCATCCACTTCACGTGCCTGGATACGATTCTTCAATTCCATCTCAGAATCCACATTCGTTACGCTTAGGATCTCTTGCGTTTTCGTTGATTGGAAGAATTGCTGTAAGATCGACTTCATCATGCCTGTATCTTGGTTATATACCGCAAGTTTCACTTGCTCAGGCGTGTATTCATTCGCAGAGAATTGACTCGACAGCGCCGATCCTAATACGAAGATCAATAACAGTGGTAAGACGAACAAGATAAGAAGAACGCTTCGCATCCTTGAAATTTGAAGCAATTCCAGTTTCATGACATGTAGTATGTTACGCATATGATCCTCCCCCCCTAATCACGCAAGGTACGTCCTGTTAATGATAAGAACAGCGTCTCCAAATTCGGTTCTTCACGCTTGAAAGATATCGGCTTAATCTGATGACTCGACAGAATGAATAGAATATCTTGAAATACCGTATCCGTTGGCTTCAGCAGCATCTCCAGTTCATTCCCGAGAACCTCAACACTCAGAATGTGCGGGTGTCGGCGAAGCTCAACGAGAACGGAATCCCGCAATGTATCCACGGTAATGAACATTTTCTCATCACGCCCAAGTTGTTCGAGCAGTTCTTCCTTCGTACCGCATGCAATCAGTTGGCCGTGGTCCATAATCCCAACCCGGGTACTGATCGCTTCAACCTCTTCCATATAATGACTCGTGTAAATAATCGTTGATCCCATGGCATTGAGCTTCCGAATCGACTCCATGATGTGATTGCGAGACTGTGGATCAATCCCTACAGTTGGTTCATCCATAATGATAAGCTCTGGATGATGCATGATGGCACAAGCGATATTCAATCTGCGCTTCATCCCGCCCGAGTAGGCCCCCGGCTTATCTCCCGCACGGTCTTTCAGCCCGACGAAATCGAGTGCTTCGTCTACCCGCTCACGCAACAGCTTGCCGCTAAGACCGTACAATCGGCCAAAGAATGTCACGTTCTCGCGTGCCGTTAAGGTCTCATAAATCGCTAAGTCTTGCGGCACAAGTCCGATCTTCTTTTTGATATCTATCGTATGCTTGTGGACTGATCGTCCATCGATAAGAATTTCACCTTGATCATAAGGCAAGAGGCCAGTCAGCATATGGATCGTCGTACTCTTGCCCGCACCGTTCGGTCCTAATAAGCCGAATACTTCACCCTTCTCGATTTTGAGGCTTAAATGGTTCACCGTCACCTTTGTATCATAACGTTTCAACACTTGCTTCAATTCAACAAAACTCATCACCTTATATCCCCTTCCGTTCCATCTCCGTTATGTGTTATGTACTCATTGTAGGAGATATTTCTCCGTCACACACGTCCGATTCGTCATGAAGTTGAGGTGACTAAAGTCATCTCATGACCATGATGGCTTGGTGTGGTATACTATTTTCATGATTTTGGACGAAGGGTGTGCCAATATGTTTGCCATTTTATCCTGGGTGCGCCATCTCCTCCTCGTCATTCCGGCCATCGGAACGATCTGGTGGGGAGATATCGGATCCCCCGCTGTGTATGTCGCATTCACCCTCATGACATTGCTGCTAGCTCGTGTGCGATTACTGAAGCTGCAACCATTTGCGTTTATCCTATTCGCAGCTGAAACGGCGCTCTGCATCTATATCAGTCTTCACTACCATGGCATCACGTTCTTAATGCTGTTATCTCCGTTAGTCGCGCTGTTCGAGCAATCGACACCATGGAAAGATCTGAATCACCAGATCGCTGGTTGTCTTCTCCTGCTCATTGGGTATAACATCACGCTAATCCATCAGCCTAGCATGATGGTGTTCGTCGCCAATGTGACATTCCTACTTACTGCCCTGCTGCTGATCGGGATTCGCATGACTTCGGTTCAGAAGAATGAGGCAGAAACGCTGTACGATCAACTAAGCTTAAGTCATCTGGAGCTAAGCGATGCCCGAACACGACTTGTCCAATACGCGAAGCAGGTGGAGCAGCTCGCCCAGCTCGAAGAACGGAACCGGATCTCGAAAGACATCCATGACGATCTTGGACATCGACTTATTCGGCAGAAGATGATGACAGAAGCCATTCTACAGATCTACAAGACGAAGCCCGATCAAGCGATCGCCATGCTCGAACAGGTTCGCGATCAAATGAGCGATTCCATGGAGACGCTTCGCCGGACCGTACGACGCATTGCGCCGCCAATTCAGGATTCCCAACAATATTCGTTGGACCACTTGATTCAATCGACCCGTGAAACCTTCGGAATTGCCATGGAATATCACATGGAAGGTCTGCCTTACGCGCTCTATCCTAGCATCGAATATGTACTCTACCGCAATGCACAGGAAGCCATCACGAATGCGCTTCGTCATGGGGGAGCAACCGAGGTTCACATTCTACTACGTTACGAACCCGATCAGATCCAAATGCGGATCAGCAATAATGGAAGCGTGCCAGATTCGGAGCAAATACGGAAAGGCATAGGCATGCGTGGCATGGAAGAACGCGTTCATCTAATCGGTGGACAGCTCTATTGGATTTGCGACGATCAATTCAGCATCATCACGCGTCTGCCGCATTATCCTAAAGAAAGTACATTATCGGAAGGAGCAACACTATGATTCGAATCCTCCTCGTGGATGACGATGCATTCATCCGTGAGAGCTTGAAGATGATCCTTGATTTACAGCAGGATATTGAGGTCATCGGTACCTGCGCGAATGGGAATGAGGCACTCGCCTTCATTCAGTCGCATCCCGAAGTTGAGCTCGTGCTGATGGATATTCGAATGCCGGAATGCGATGGTGTTCAAGGTACGAAGCTAATCAAGGCGCATGCGCCTCATATTGCCGTCCTCATCTTAACGACATTCGATGATGATGATTATATTGTGGAGGCTATTCGCAACGGTGCGGGCGGGTATCTGCTCAAGAACATTCCTCCGGAGCGGATAATGGAAGGCATTCGAACCGTGCATCGTGGTGATCTGCTCATCCATCCGGATATTGCAAGGAAGCTCGCAACCCTTGTGAGCGAACCTAGACCGAACCCAGCTTCATTGGATCGCAGCGCGAAGCTTGCCCAGCACCAGCTATCGAAAGCAGAGCAACAGATCGTGGAACTCATCGCTGCGGGCAAATCCAATAAAGAAATTGCGCAGACGCTCTTCCTTAGCGAAGGTACGGTAAAAAATTATATTTCCGACATCCTTAGCAAATTAGCATTAAGAGATCGAACGCAAATTGCAATCTTTTATTTAACATAGGAGGCTTAACCTCATCATGACAACCAATACACAAGCTATAAATACGAATTTTGTTGCAGCGGACTTCGATGTCTTCGCTATTCCGGGGCTAGAAGCGCGTATGAGCGCATTAATCGAGCGAGTTCGTCCGAAGCTCACAGAGCTTGGCAACCAACTTGCACCCCATCTTTCGGCACTCTGCGGCGAAGAGATGTTCCCCCACGTCGCGAAGCATGCAAGACGCACCATCAACCCGCCAAACGATACATGGGTCGCATGGGCGAATAACAAGCGCGGCTACAAAGCTCATCCGCATTTTCAAGTCGGCATGTTCGAGTCGCATCTCTTCATTATTTTCGCTGTCATCTATGAGAGTGATAATAAGAAGGTGTTCGCGAAGCATCTATCCGAGCATCTGCAAGACGTACGTGCAGCAGTCCCGGTGAACTTCTTCTGGTCTCTAGATCATATGAAGCCAGAGGGAACATCGCATGCAGACATGAATGAGGAGGCTTACGAGACCATCATTCACAAATTGCAGCACATTCAGAAATCAGAAGTACTCTGCGGCCTACGTATTGATCGCGATAATCCGCTGCTTGCCGACGGAGAGAAACTGCTCTCGACCATTGAGCATACCTTTGAGCAGTTATTGCCGCTATATCGACTCGCATTCTAATCTTCGCAGTGAATATGAAAAGGCAGTACAGTGACCTCTATCGGACACCGTACTGCCTTATATTTTTGTCGTCAAGCCGTCACTTTTGCACGTGGTCTCGAAGTCATATACCAATGAATCCCGAATAATACGGCTAACACCAAACTGCTGCCGTAGAACGGCGCATGCGGACCAAGAATATCCCACAGTCTACCCGATATAATCGGACCAACAACCATCCCTGATCCTTCAATCGTAAGGAAAAATCCCCAGACGGCCCCTCGCTCAGACTTCGGAATCACGGAAGCAATATAAGCATTCCAAGCGGGAACGATCAGTGCGTAACCAATGCCAATAAGACAGACCAAGATATAGACAAGGAACATCGCGCGTGCAGTTGCGAAGAAGAACAACGTGACGGCCGTTAATCCAAATCCGATGTGCAAGAACCATTTCGTCCCAATCTTATCCACCCATCTTCCCATCGGAATAAGCGCCAGCACGGTAATCCCTCCGCCAATCATCAGCAGGAGACTGTACTGTGCTGGCGTAAGGCCAATGACCGTTCGGGCATATAGTGTAATTACCGGTGTAAGTAAGCCGATCGAGAAGGTCTGCAGAAAAAGCGCGACGAAAAATTGCCAGCTTACGTGCAGATTGCGCCGCACATCTTGCAAGGTCTCTCGTATTTTACCAGACAGATTCTGAACAGACAGCCTCGCCTTGGACTTCAAATTCTGCATGTCCTCTTGCGCATGCAGCTCCTCTGTTTGCTGTCTTCCCGGCAAAAAAAGAGCAACAATCGTGACGACAGCCATACAAACTAACAAGACTCGAAAAGCCGGTGCATACGACTTAGCAACAAAAAAATTAATGACAACAGGTCCCGCTCCGGTTCCACTGAGCCAAGCGAAATAGACAATGCTAAGCACCGTCCCCTGCGCCTTCTCTCCCGCTACTTGTGTCGTGCCTGTAATAACGCATGGCCAGAGCGGAGACGTCCCGATCCCGAGCAATAAACAGGCAATTACGATTAGAAATAAATTCGAGGTAAAAGCGATGAGCCCCACGGATATGAAGGTGATGATTAATCCCGCTAGCATGCTGATTCGGTAGCCTACCCGTTCTGTAATCCAACCTATCGGACTGCGGAATATGTTATCTCCGATATATTGAAGCGAGAAGGCCCAGCCAATCGCAAAGGTTGAGAGCCCAAGGACCGTCCCCATATAAATGGGAAGGATCGTAACGAGCAGCGCTCCTTTCACAAATTCCACAAGAAATAGAATGATTAGCAATTCAATAACAAATGGGGAGAACAAATGCCGTAGCTTCCCCTTCATCTTCGCCCTTTCCATATCCAACCAACTCCTCCTTCAACTTCGTCTTCCTTTTCAAGTCCGCAGGTACACCTATTTCTTTAGTGTGGCCCAAGATGATGGAAAAATTGCACATTGTCCATGAAATCTTCCAAATATCCACTAATAAATTGCTTGCATTCCCCCACGTTTTTGTTATACTTCTCCTTGTTTGTTTATTAATTCGAGAAAGTTGGGATGAAAGAATGGATCATTCACGTACACCTTTGTTCACTGCTCTTCGGCAGCATGCTGCGAGCAATCCCGTTCAGTTTCACATCCCAGGCCATAAAAAAGGAGCCGGCTCTGATCAAGAATTCCGTGAATTTATCGGCGATAACGCCTTTTCTATAGACTTGATTAATATTGCTCCCCTAGATGACCTGCATCAGCCGACTGGCGTAATTGAAGAGGCACAGAAGCTTGCTGCTGACGCCTTCGGTTCGGACCACACCTTGTTCTCTGTCCAAGGAACAAGCGGCGCGATCATGACGATGATCATGTCCGTCTGTTCGCCAGGCGATAAGATTATCGTCCCACGTAACGTGCACAAATCGATTATGTCCGCCATCATCTTCTCTGGCGCGCGTCCGGTCTTTATCTCTCCGGCACGTGACGAGAATCTCGGAATCGATCATGGCATCACGACGCGGTCCGTTCGCCGGGCATTGACGAAACACCCGGATGCCAAGGCTGTCCTGGTCATTAACCCGACGTATTACGGCATCTGTGCTGACTTGAAAGAAATCGTTGATCTAGCGCATTCCTTCCACGTACCTGTTCTTGTCGATGAGGCACATGGTGTACTCATTCATTTCCATGAGGATCTGCCAATGTCTGCGATGCAAGCAGGCGCCGATATGGCAGCGACAAGCGTGCACAAGCTGGGCGGCTCTATGACGCAGAGTTCGGTGCTTAACGTGAATACGAAGAACGGCTATATTAATCAGCAGCGTGTACAGACGATTATCAGTATGTTGACGACGACATCGACATCCTATATCCTGCTCGCTTCATTAGATACATCCCGTCGCAATCTAGCGCTTAACGGACATGCCATTGCAGAAGAAGCTATTCGACTCGCGCAGTATGCCCGTACAGTAATCAATTCGATACCTGGCCTCTATTGCTTCGGCGATGAGATCCTAGGCGACGAAGCGACGTATAACTACGATCCGACGAAAGTCACGACCCACGTTCGCCATCTTGGCATGACTGGCTATGAAGCGGAGAACTGGCTTCGCGAGCATTACAATCTCGAAGTAGAGCTCAGTGATATGTACAACATTCTGTGTCTGGTAACACCAGGAGACACACAGGAGACAGTAGATACGCTCCTTCGGGCGCTTCGTGAAATGTCAGAAACCTTCTATAACATGAATGAAGTGAAAGAAGTGGTCGTGAAGATTCCTGAGATCCCGCACCTCTCCTTGACACCGCGTGAAGCGTTCTACGCAGATACGGAAGTGATTCCGTTCAAGGAATCCGCAGGACGTATCATCGCGGAATTCATCTACGTCTATCCGCCAGGCATCCCGATTCTATTGCCAGGTGAAGTGATCTCGCAAGAGAACATTAACTACATCATGGATCATGTCGAAGTCGGGTTACCGGTCAAAGGACCAGAAGACCGCAGCATTAAGAACGTGAAAGTTATTGTCGAGACAGAAGCGATTTTCTAATCTATAAAAAAGGACCACCCTTAAGTTCAGATTGAACTCGTGGGCGGTCCTTTCGTTCTATGGCGCGAATGACCCGAACGTCAAATTATCGCGGTTCATAAATCACACTCTGATCCTGAAGTGCTTCGATGAGCTGCTCCATCATCTCCACACTCTCAGCTATATTGTGCTCATCAAGCTTCTTGATACGTTCACGATACGTGAGCTTGGCGTTATGGTCTTTGATGTGCAGGCGAATTTCCGCACTGGGATGCTCAATGAGCCTGTCGTGAAGCTGCTCGTGCTTAAGTACAGACCGGAGTATGCTAGGGTGGGTTGAACTGCCCTTAAACAGCTTAGCCAGTGCAGCATTCGGCATCGTTGTTGGCCGTAATCGTTGCAGCCAGAAACCGATCCGTTTCGCTGAAGACAAAGAGAATTCCAGCTTACGCCGTGATCGATAGGTGTATACAATTTCTAACGTATCGGACGAACCTGCATTATTCCCAGATTCGATAATGATCACCTGCATCTCCCCTGCCCCTTTGCGGGAGTTGACCATCACATGCTGAGGTGTGTAGTTGAAGCCTTTCAAGGAGGAGGCATGATAGGTTCCATGATTGATATGCGCATATTGACGGAGAATCCCCGTACTCTTCGGCTCCCACCACTTCTTACGAACGAAGTCCTTCTTCGAATTACTCGTCATCCGAATCCTCCTCCTTCCTGTGCCGCTTCACCACGGGGAGACGTCCCGCCTCTCTTAGTGCTTCACGCAGCAAATATTCCATATGACCATTTACGCTTCGAAATTCATCCGCTGCCCAGCGCTCTAAAGCCTCGTATATGGTCGGATCAAGGCGTAGAGGAAAACTCTTCTTCTTACCTGCCATGGTAACGGATTACTCCTTTAGTACAGCGTGCTCGTATTGATCACCGGCTGGGCAGACCGATCCGACACAATCGCGACGAGTAAATTGTTAATCATCGCAGCTTTGCGCTCTTCATCCAGCTCCACGGCACCATCCGCCTCTAGGCGCTGAATTGCCATTTGAACCATGGTTACAGCACCCTCGACGATTTTCTCACGTGCAGCAATGATTGCTGATGCCTGCTGGCGCTGCAGCATTGCACTTGCGATTTCCGTTGAATATGCAAGGTGCGTTAACCGAGACTCGATCACGTTCACACCCGCGATGGCAAGACGATTTTGCAGTTCCGTACTTAACTCCATCGCGATCTCTTCCGCGTTACTGCGCAGCGAGAAGCCTGCTCCATCCGCACCGTCATAAGGATATTTACTCGCAACATGGCGTAACGCCGTCTCACTCTGAATTTCGACGAACGTCTCATATTCATCCACTTCGAACAGCGCTTTCGCCGAATCCACCACGGAGAATACGACAACAGCTGCAATCTCAATCGGATTCCCTTCCACATCGTTAACCTTTAACTTAGCGCTATTAAAATTGCGAACACGCAAGGATACTTTCTTATGGGATGAGAAAGGAACCGTCATATAGAAACCACTCTGACGAATGACACCTAAATATTGACCGAAAAAGGTAATGACATTCGCTTGATTAGGCTGCACGATCGTTAGCCCTGTCAACAAGATGACGGCGACCACTTCAAGCACGACCCCTAATGCAATCAAAAGACCATTCGAAGCACTGCCACCCGCAATAAGGACATACACACCTGCCCCGATGGCCACAAGCGCCAGCAGTAATCCCCAAAAGCCATTCACGTTAGGACTCTTCTTCTCCTGAAACATACAACTCACTCCTTAATATCTCTAAGATATCTTTATGATATCACTTTTAACTAATATTGTAAATTAATATATTTGTCCGATTGTCGTCACAACACAAAAAACCTAGCTTCGACCATCAGATGGTAGAAGCTAGGTTCTCTGGATTGCACTTATAGATGCGACATTATTCGCTTGGTGTCGTCTTCTTCAAATACGATCTCCACGTAATACACCATTTCTCTGGATCATCAAAGCTCGAATCCTCGATGCGGTGAACCGTACTGCGCGTTGGCGCGTTCTTCACAATCTCGGGATTGCTGTACGCTTCGTCCGAGATCTGCTGGAGGGCATTAATGTATTCATCCAAATCCTCTTTTGAATAAGACTCGGTAGGCTCCAGCGTGAATGGCTGCGGCACAACATAGGGATGATGACTAGTCCAGTAGTGAAGACCGAAGTCACACATCCGGCGGGTTACGTCCTCTGTCGTTACGCCTGTCTCCTGCGTCATTTGCTCCCAGCTATAACGAACCTGCTCTAAGCGGTTCCCTTTCACGTATGGAGCTGATGCACCGCGGATTTCAAGGATTTTGTGATACAAGTAATTATTGTTCAGTACGGCTGTATGTGCCACCTGACGCAAGCCTTCGGCACCTAGGCTGCGAACCCATGCATAGGAGCGAAGCACCGTCTGTGCGACCCCGTGGAAGCTGCGGACTTTACCAATGCTTAAGTCGCCGACTTCCTTCAGATCATAGCTCGTGCCATCGTATTCCACGATCGGCCCCGGAAGGAACGGAATGAGTGTATCCACGACACCGAGCGCGCCCGTCGCCGGCCCACCGCACATATGCGGTGCAGCGAACGTCTTATGCAAATTGAAAAAGCACATATCGAAGCCCGCTTCCTTCGCGCGTGTTACGCCGAGAAGTCCGTTCGCATTCGCCTGATCGTAATAGCAAATCCCTCCCGCTTCATGAACAAGGTCAGTGAACTCTTTGATCCGTGGATTATAGATACCTGTATCCTCTGGATTCGCTACGACGAAGCCTGCTGTGCGGCTTGAGATCACTTTCTTCAGCTCTTCAATGTCTGGGAAGCCATCCGCATCCGGGTACAAGGTAATAATCTTATATCCCTTCACGACCGCTGTTGCCGCTTGGGATGGATGCGAGAAGATTGTCGTAATGATCTCGTTACGCTGCTCGCCTTCGCCTCTTGAATCATGATAAGCACGCACGATCGATGCCATTGCGAGCAATGCTTGTGTCCCGCTGCTTGGTTGGAAGGAGAATTTATCCAGGCCAGAGATTTCGCGCATCGCGAGGTCAAGCTTGTAGAACACTTCCAGAATCCCTTGTGCATTGCTGACATCTTGTAACGGATGTAGATCCATGATTTTCGGCGTCCGAATCATCATCTCATTCACTCGCGGGATGTATTTCATCGTACATGTCCCTTGGCCGATCTCCACATTGAAGTCGGAGCCCATCGTCTCTTGGGATAGTCTAAGATAGTGACGAAGCACTTTCGCCTGACCAATCTCCGGAAGAGCTGGAGGCGTCGTGCGTTTCATTCCATCCGGAATGCGAGAAATGCCATCACCTACGGTAGATTCAATCTCCGCTTCTGCTTGCGGAACCTCAACACCGCGTTCACCCGGCTTATGAAGCTCGAATATGATCGGCTCATCCCATTTCGCTTGATGGAAATTTCTCACCTTATGATCTCTAACGATCCGTTTCATACCGATTCCACCTCTTCCTTCACGACGCATGCTCTCTGAATGGCTGCAGCAAGCGTCTCTAATTCTTCCTTCGCATGTACTTCCGTCACGCAATACAATGCACATTGACCGAGTTCAGGGAAATCTTCGGATAGATCTTTACCGCCTTGAATACCATCAGCTAGCAATTGACGATGAATCTCACGAACCGTCTTGCCTGTACCGTTGAAGTCAACGACGAACTCTTTGAAGAAGGTTGATTGCAAGCGAATCTCTACGCCATCAATCGCTGCGAGCAGTTCTGCTGCATATTGCGATTTCTGCATGATTGTCTGACCGAGCTCTTGCATCCCGTAAGGGCCGAGCAATGCAAGGTAGACCCCCGCAGTAATCCCCCATAGTGCCGTCTGTGTACCGACGGACTCTTTGCCCGTCTCGCGATGTGCAAAGGACGTACGATCATAGGCAACGTCCCCGAAGCCATATTCGCCTTCTACTATCGTCGGCGCAATCCCGAACAGACGGGACGGGTATTCCATAACGAATTTCTCTTCATCACGTGTTGCAATAAATCCAGCCTGACCGCCGCCATAGTTCATATGCATCCCTAATGGCTGAAGATCACCGCAGATAATATCTGCGCCGTATTGACTTGGCGGCTTCAAGACGCCTAGCGAGCTCGGATCGACACCGACGACGCATAACGCGCCAGCCGCATGAGCGATGTCAGCAATTTGCTGTCCTTGCGATTCAATCGTACCGAGGAATGTCGGATTCTCGAAGTAGACCGCCGCCGTATTCGCATTAACTTTGGACTTCAAGTCTTCTAGATCCAGCTCACCTGACGGGTCGTTAAAATCAACAAGCTGATAGGATAATTGCGGTGTAATATAATTCGCGATAATCATGAGCTTATCACGATCGATGGTCGCAGGAAGCAAGACTTCCGTGCGTCCCGTAATCCGAGACGCCATGCGCAGCGATGTCGATGCGGCTTGCGCCCAGTCGAACGTTGGTACATTCACAACATCCATATCGACGAGCTCTGCCACCAAGCTCTGGTATTCGAATAGTGATTGGAAACGGCCCTTATCTTCATAAGGCTCGCCTGCGTAGGCCGTTACAAATTCCGAGCGCTGATTAATCTCATCACATACCGCAGGGATGAAATGCTGCCAGCATCCCGCACCAAGGAAGTTGATCGTCTCATTCGCACTCTTGTTCTTCTGGAGCAGCTTATCGATCTCCCGCTTTAATTCGAACTCGGATAATGCAGGAGGCATATCCATTAAGCGATCCATTTTGATGGCATCGGGAATAATATCGTATAAGTCCTCAATCCGTTCGACACCGATCTCATCGAGCATCTGACGCTGTACCTCAGGAATCATATTCGGAATATAGGGATGTACACTTGCTTTTCTACGCGTTTCCATGCGATCACCTCATTCGTTATTTGTTATGCTAAGCCGCCGCCATCAACGACAACAACACTGCCTGTTACCCAACTGGACAGATCACTTGCTAAGAATAATACGGTACCTGCAATATCGCGCGGTGTGCCAAGACGCTCTAGTGGGCGTCCGGATGCCGAAGATACGAGGAATGATTTCTCCTCTTTGCCTAGCTGCTTTGCTTCATCGCGAAGGAGCGGCGTATCCGTATCGCCTGGGCATACACAGTTCACGCGGATATTTTGCGGACCGTGGTCAATCGCCATGGCTTTCGTCAGGTTAACGACACCCGCTTTGGCTGCGCAGTAAGCCGCAGCTTGATCGCCGCCCTTCAGTCCCCAACCGGAACCGGTATTCACGATACTTCCGCCACCACCCGCAGCCATGACCGGAATGGCATATTTGGACAGAAGGTATGCCCCTTTCAGCGACACGTCCATCACTAGATCCCAATCCTTCTCTTCCAGTTCGACCACTGTCTTCCGGCGAATAACACCTGCATTGTTAAATAGAATATCGATACGTCCGAAGTCGCTCTTGATCTGCTCAACCACTTGCTGGCAATCTGCACCGGAAGTCACGTTACAGCGATAGAACTTCGCTTGACCTCCATTCTCACGAATTGTCGCCGCCGCTTGCTCACCGAGTTGTTCATTAATATCCAGCAGCATGACATTCGCACCAAACTCCGCGAGCATCTCCGCTGTTGCGAATCCAATACCGGAAGCTCCTCCTGTGACGACAGCAACTCTAGAATCCAGGCGTAAAATATTAGCAGTATTATTCATGTTCGTTGAACCCCTTTCGCAAAGTAGATGGTGAAATCATTTGATTCGAATATGGCTTCAGAATCATACCGAATTGGAATGCTTCTGGACGAAGCTCGTACGGCGGCAATTGCGGCTGACCGCAGCTGTTGCTGCCTAGACCATTCTGGCGGTAATCGAGATGCAGCGTAATGGTCTCACGCGGCTTGAGGTCCGTCGTATGCTTCGCTTGCTCCAGATCTTCATTCGTGTAGCGGTGCGCGCTGAACTCGAGGAGCTGCGGCAAACCTGCTGCGAATAACCCGATGCCGCGCTTATTCGTGAGCGACGCCCATGCCACATCGGTACGGTTCCCGTTGTCTTGCGGGTAAATATAATTCGTGAATAGATCATCCACTGTCGATTTATAGAACCCGAACAGATTCGCTTGCTTACTGTCTGAATACGACTCTCCAGGACCTCTGCCTTCCCAAGCGACTTGATCCATCGCGCCTGGTATGCGCAGTTCAAGCCCGATGCGCGGAAGCATCTTCGGCGGCGTGCCGATTGGTGAACCTTGAACGTCTACCTGCACATGTCCATCACCGGATACGCTATAGACATACGTGACGTGGAAGCCCCAGTCGCTTACGATCGGTGCCACACGTGCTTGTACTTCAATACGAAGCGATGACGGACTCAGTGCTTCCCACTTCACATGGTCGATTCGGTGCGTCATCTTGTGCACATAAGCCTTGCGCCAATCTTGCACAACGTACATATCATTATCGATCGGTGCGCGCCAGAAAGAGAGCAGCGGCCCCATTTCGTCCTCGATCATCGCATGTCCTTCATACTGCCAAGACGTTATTTTTCCGCGTACGAGATCGAATCCAAGCTCGAAATTGTAACCCTTCACGGCGAGACGCTGACCCGCCTGTTCCACTTGAATAGGTTCGTGATAGGTGGTCGTTACCGCAGCCGCCTCTGTTAACACAGTCAATTCGAATTGCGCTGTCGCGAACTCATGGCCTTTCTTCGCCCATGCGCAGTCGGCATGCAATGCATAGCGAATTGTCAGATACGCCGTCGTGTCCACGCGTGAAGTCAGAGCTTTCACATCGTAAGGTATTGTAATAACCACTTTCTCGCCCGGCTGTACGTTCGGCAATAACTGCGAACCGCTCTGACGTACTTCGCCTTCGATCTGAATCGACCAGTTCAGCTCCAAATGATCAAGTCCAATAAAGTCATAACGGTTCTCAATTACGAGCTGCCCTTGCTCCGCATTGACCATTTCGGTATATACCGGCTCAATGATTTTCTTATATTCCAAAAGCCCTGGCGAAGGCGTACGGTCCGGGAACACTAACCCGTCGATACAGAAGTTCGAATTATTCGGATCATCGCCAAAATCGCCGCCGTAGGCATAGTACACTTCACCTTTGTCATTGACCTGCTGAATCCCATGATCGATCCACTCCCAGATGAATCCGCCTTGCAGGCCCTTATACTTGCGGAATACGTCGTCATATTCCTTCAATCCGCCCGGTCCATTGCCCATCGCATGCGCGTACTCACAAATGATACGAGGCTTGCGAATGTCCTCTGAGACTTCGAGATCTGTTTCACAGAGGGTTGACAGCTTCTCGCAGGTCGAGTACATCGTACTCATCACGTCGACGGACTTCCCTTCGCGATCTTCTTCGTAATGAATGATGCGTGTCGAGTCATTCGCTCTGCACCAAGCTGCCATTGCTTCGAAGTTGCAGCCGTAGCCAGACTCATTCCCCATCGACCACATAATGATGCTCGGATGGTTCTTATCCCGCTCCACCATGCGTTCCATCCGTTCAACGTAGACCTCTCTCCAAGCCGGATCATCACTGATCTTGCTAATGTTACCGAGCGGCTCGAAGCCATGCGTTTCGAGGTCGGCCTCATCCATGACATACAGTCCATGCACATCGCATAGATCGTAGAAATAAGGGTCATTCGGATAATGCGAAGTCCGAACGGCATTAATGTTGTGCTGCTTCATCATGATCACGTCTTGAAGCATCGTCTCTCGCGGCGTATAACGGCCAAGTTCCGGATGATGATCGTGACGATTTACCCCTTTGAGTTGAATCGCAACGCCGTTCACGAGGAAGTTGCCTTTCTTGATCACAATGGTACGGAAGCCGACGCGATAAGGAATGCATTCGATGCATTCACCTTGCTCATTTTCCAAGCAGATCAATACATGATATAAATTCGGTGTCTCTGCAGACCATAGCAATGGATTTGCCACTTCGATCTGAACCTGAATATCCATCTCTCCACCAGCAGGAATCGCAACTTGCTCTACGCGGGCCGTGCCCACCTCGGTCTGCAGTAGCGCGTCCCATAACACACAGCGGAGTTGATAGCCCGACGCAACTTGACCGGTTAAGTTCGCAAGATTCGTCTCTACATGCAGTGTGCCTTGCCCATGATCCTCCGTCACGTCCGTGCGAATCGTAAAATCGCGAACCTGCACATCAGGACGCGCCCAAAGGCTCACATCCCGGAAAATCCCACTCATATACCACATGTCCTGATCCTCAACATAAGTCCCGTCGGACCACTGATAGACCTTAACCGATAGTTGGTTATGGCCTGATTGGACATATTTGGTTATATCAAACTCGGATGCGAGCCGGCTGCCTTGGCTGTAGCCTACTTCTTCACCGTTCACCCACAGATGGAAAGCACTATCTACACCTTCAAACCGAAGGACTATTTGTCTGCCATCCCAAGCTTTGGGCACATAGAAATCTCTGCGATAGCATCCTGTCGGATTTTCCGATGGCACACGCGGCGGATCTACCGGGATCGGATACAATAAATCCGTATAATGAGGCTTGCCATACCCTTGCAGCTGCCAATGTCCCGGTACTGCAATCGCGTCCCATCCGGTCACATCGTAATCCGCCCGATAGAAATCAGGTGCAAGCTGCGGCGCTTCAGCGAAATAGAACTTCCACATCCCGTTTAATTGTTGATACCAAGGGGACTGGCCCCGCTCATACGATAATGCAGTTGTCGCATCGGCATACGAGTGGAAATACGTGCGGCTCTTCATTCGATTTCGTTCTAATACCTCTAAGTTCTCCCAATCATTCAGCTGTACCGTGTTGTTGTTCATCACAGCGCGTCTTCCTCCTTATGTCAGTTCATTTATGACGTTCTTTTTACTGGATCGATATTGACTCGGGGATAGCCCCGTAACACGTTTGAACCATTTGCTAAAATAATTCGCATCGATCATGCCCAGATGATCTGATATCTCACTCACGCTCATCAGTGTGGTAAGCAGCATATACTCTGCTTTGTGAAGCTTCATTTTGCTCTGGAAGTCAATAATGTTCTCGCCGACAACCCGCTTGAATAAGGTACTGAAATGACTGCGGCTGAAGCCGACCGTATCCGCGAGTTCAGCAACAGACATGCTGTTACTCTCATCCCCTAGAATCAACTGCACAGCATGCATAATGGGCTCTGGCCATGAATCATTCCATACGTCGTATTTCCTCCACAGCTCATCCTGGTGATACAACTGCATGATGCTGCGAACCCACTCTTCATGTGATTGAATGGGGCCTTGAGCCTGCCAAGTTAACTTCTTATTCAAGCTCTTGGCGGACTTGAGCCGGAACATGACCAAGTCATCCGCCTCTGCCCTACACAAGAATAGATAGCGCCCCTTCCCGCATGGGATCCGTTCGTTCGGTTGCCCTACGGCTTGTTCCATCCCTAGCCAGTCAATCTGATCCGGTATCTGCTCAGAATCGGTGCGAATCAGATACATTCGGCAGCCTTCCTTCATCCATGCCCAATCGGTTTGGAACCACCTTTGCAGGTGTTCATCAATATCAGAGGTGAAGCCGCCAAGCCACGAATAAATCTGTGCCTGGCGATCTTTGGCCTCGTTCGACAGCTCCTGGTTCTCTTGACTGCGCAGCCGGAATTGCTGCTCGAACTGCTGCAGATAATATCCGAGCTCTTCCTCATCCATCGCTGTCTTGAGGACGTAACCCGATGCACCGATGCGAAACCCCTGCTGCGCATACGAGAAATCCTCGTGACAGCTCAGCAGGAGAATCTGGGTCTCGCTCGCAGCTTGTTTCACTCTTCTGGCGAGTTCGAGCCCGTTTAACTTCGGCATCACAATATCTGTGATCAAGACATCCGGCTTATATTGTAAGAAAGCTTCCCAACCTTTAAGTCCATTGGGTGCGTCCGCGACGACTTCCATCCCGTACCGCCCCCAATCCACCGTGGCCCGAAGTCCTTGGCGGACGATTAATTCATCATCGATGATGAGTACCTTAATGTTCCGAATAACCAAGTGACAACGCCTCCTCACCCGCAAGTGCAGTACATTATCCTTTTAACGTGCCTTCTGTCAGTCCGGCGATAATCTGCTTCTGGAATATAAAAATCGCGAGCAGCATCGGCACAACGCTGATGACCGAGCCTGACATGATCAAGTTATACGGCGTCCGAACACCCGATTGCAGTGCACGAATGGCGACCGCGAGGGTCAGGTTCTCTTGGGACCGTAGAATGATGGTCGGCCACAAGAAGTTGTTCCACTCTTCCACGAAGAAGATAATCCCGAGACTTGCGAACGCAGGTATCAAGATCGGAGCGACAATACGGAAGTAAATCCGCGCCTCGGAGCATCCGTCAATCCGGGAAGCTTCAAGCAATTCATTCTCAATCGTCATACAATACTGCCGCATATAGAAAATACCGAATGCGCTCGTGAGCCGCGGTAGAATCACGCCCCACAGTTGATCAATCATTCCGAGATCACGGTAAATGACGAAGAGCGGTACCAAGCTCGATTCCATTGGAATCATGAGCGAGGCGAGTACGAGACCGAATAACAATCCTTTACCCCGGAAATTGTATTTCGCGAAGGCGAACCCTGCCATCGAGCAGAAGAACAACCCGCCGATGGTACCCGTAATCGCAGTAAACAAGCTGTTCAGGATGACGCGTCCGAAGTTTTTCTCCGTGAACAATTGCGTGAAGTTCTCGAAATGCAGCTTCGCAGGAATCCAAATCGGCGGATTCGCGAAGATTTCACTCTTTTCCTTGAACGATGAACTTATCATCCATGCGAACGGGAACAGAAACACCGCTGCAATCCCAAGGAATACTACCAACATGACGATGGACAATGCTCTCGTCTGAATTCTCATGATCCATCGCCCCCTAATCATGCTCCCGGAACAGTCTAAGCTGAACCAAGGAGAGAATCATCATCAGAATGAAGAAGAAAATGGAGATCGTCGAGGCATACCCCATATTCAAGTTCTTGAAGCTTTCGTTGTAGATCAGGACCACCGGCGTCGTGGTCGCCATGTTCGGACCCCCGCCAGTTAGGATGAACGGCTCCGTGAAGAGCGAGAACGTCCCCAGTGTCGAGAGAATCGTACAGAAAGCGAGTAGTCGCCGCATCAGCGGAAGCGTAATATGCCAGAAGGATTGAATGCCGTTCGCCCCGTCGACCTTGGCCGCTTCATATAGCGACTTCGAAATGCTCTGTATGCCGCCGAGCAGCAGGATCATGTTGTATCCCGTCCATCGGAATATTACCAGAATGGCAACCGATACCCGTGCCCACCATGGCGTCTCCAAGAACCGAATCGGCTCATCGAAAAGTCCCAGCGACATCAATATTTGATTGAGAATTCCTTGGTCAGCGTTAAAGATCAGCAAGAACACAAAGGAGATCGCGACGACGGAAGTAATATTCGGAATGAAAAATACCGTTCTGAAAAATCCTGTCCACTTCATCCACGTGGTGCTAAGACATGCGGCGAAGATGAGTGCAAGCGCCAACATGATGGGTACATAGAGCACGAAGATGAGAACACTATTCACAATGGACTGCCAGAAGTCACCGCTCTTCAGCAAAGTGGCATAATTCGCAAGACCGACAAAGGTCTTCGTCTCCTGACCATGCCATTCGGTAAAGCTGAGATACACAGAATACGAAAATGGTAAGAATACAAAAATGATGAAGCAAATGACGAACGGAGCAATAAACCAATAAGGCGCTGATTTGAATTGCCACTTCCAATACAAATTCTGCATGAGACTCTCCCCCAAGATGTCAAGCCTTCGTCATCATCCCTCGTGCACTGATGAAGTCTGAATCTGAAGGCTTCCATCCCGTTACTTATGAAGTTCCTTGCACGTGTCTTTATTTACGCCCAGTTTTCTGTCTCAGCTGATCCGCCGTCTTCTTGAATACTTCTTCAACGGATTTCTTATCGAGGAAAATCTCTGCGAACGCATTGCGAATCAATTCATTCGCTAGCGGGTAATCCTTCGTATAGGTAATCGGCGTTGCATTCTTCACCGCATCCACATAGAGCGAGCGTACAGGCTGATCGTTGAAGTAAGGTACTTTCTCTTGGAACACAGGGTCTTGATATGTCGTCTCAAGAGATGGGAACAAGCCGCCTTCCATCATCTTGAGCTGCGAAGCATCGTTACCTAACATAAATTCGATGAACTTCCATGCTTCTTCTGGGTGCTTCGAATTTTTGTTAATTGCAAGGTTCGATCCGCCGTCGATTGCACTGCTGTACTTGTCATCTGCGGACCATTTCGGCATTGGCGCAACAGACCATTTGCCTGCACCTTTCGGATCAATCAAGCTTGGAAGCAATCCGTCATACCACGAAGCGCCTACAATCGTCGCTTGTTTGTTCTGTTGGAAGGAGCTGTACCATGCGTCGCTCCAAGGCTCCACCTCGTTCACATAGCCTGCGTTCATCATGTCGACGAAATATTGTCCAATCTTAATGAATTCGGGGCTATCCACTTGAACCGAGCCATCTTTGCCGAAGAACCATTGATCATGCTGCCAGAGCATTTCTTGGAAAATTGTCCCGTCCGTTTTGGTCTTGGAATCCGCCATGATCGCGACGCCCGTCTTTTCTTTGAGCTGCTTCGCAAATCGCTTGTAGTCGTCCCACGTCTTGAGCTGTTCCGCAACTTCCTTCGGATCGGAAGGCAACCCCGCTTGCTTGAATAGATCATTACGATAGAACATCACGACGGGACCACTATCCCAAGGCATCGCATAAGCTTTGCCGTCTTTCATCGCATCTGCCCATTTATACGCATTCATCTTGTCTTTGTAAGGCGCGACCTTGTCGCTGATATCGAGCAGCCCGCCCGTCTCGATCATTTGAGACAATCGATGCGATTCCAGGTTGACGATATCCGGCACCTTATCCGCGGAGCTCGCTGCGATCAGGAAGTTCTGATAGACATCCGCTTGTGCAAGGACATGCAGATCCACATCGATATTCGGGTATTTCTCCTTGAACGCCGGCATGTTGAGATCAATGACGTTTTTGGCATCTTCCCAAATCCATACGACAATTTTCGTCTTCTCCCCCGCGTCACCGCCAGCAGCAGATTCTTCTGCTTTCTTCTCTCCAGAACCGCCAGAACAGCCAGTCAACGCGATACTAACCAATAGAACCATGCTTAGAAGCGTCGAAAATATTCGTTTTTTTGGTTTCAAAGCTCGTTCCCCCTTAGGCGATGTCGTTTATTTGTCCTCATTATATAAGGACTGTAAGCGCTTTAACACGGAATTTTGTTAGCTATAACCTGCCAATTTGTTCGATTGAAGTTCACGAAGTTGCTACAATTCGTGGCCAACGAATCGTTATTCGCGTCCCTTTGTGTTCTTCTGAAGTAATCAACATCCCATATTGGCGGCCAAAATGAAGCTTGAACTTCTGATCCACATTAAAACACCCGAGCCCTCCACTTCCGAGAGCGCGCGGCTGATTCTCTCGCAACAGCATCTTCAGCCGTGCCTCTTCAATTCCTTGCCCATCGTCTTCGAGTACGAGTACGAGATCCTCCCCATCCGGTGTGATCTGAAGCGTAATGTTCCCTTGCCCATCTTCAAATCCATGGAAAAAAGTGTTCTCCAACAGGGGCTGCAGCGTCATTCGCGGGATCAAGCAATCCAACAACGCCTCATCACAATCAAATGTGAAGCTAAAAGCATGTCCATAACGAACCTCTTGAATCTTCAAGTAATTGTCCACTGTATTCATTTCCCGTTGAATAGATATGAGCTCCTCTGTAATGACGAGATTTCCTTCTAATACTTTGGTCAGATGATAGATCATCCCTCGAATATCCTCATCGCCCTTCATCTTCGCCTGCCATTGGATCATATTTAACGTATTAAGCAGCAGATGCGGGTTGATCTGATAGTGATAGGCCCTTAGCTCTGCTTCTTTCTTCAGCTGCTCCTTCTGCTTCACTTCTCCAATTAACTCCTGGATCTGCTCCACCATCTTATTGAAGCTGCCGCCAAGACGCCCTAACTCATCTTCCGTCTCCGGTTCGATACGGGAATGGAATTTGCCAATTCCGACGAGCTGCATGTTGTTCTTGAGCGAGATGATCCGCCGTGTAATGCGTGCAGAGAAAAGATAGGATACGAGCAAGGAGAGCAGCAGCGCAAACCCAATCAGTGCAATCGTGAAATACCGAATCGTCAGTGTCTCTTGAAAAACAGGCTCAAATGGCGTTCTCACCTCAATCGTCCAGTGATTCGATTCCAGCTGTTGCTTCCAGACCAGATCATCCTTATGATTCTCTCGATCCTGTGCCGTCTGATAGATCACGCGCCCGCTTCGATCGGTTATGGTCAGGAAGGAATGTAGATTATGTTCAATCAGGTCAAAAGAATCCATCAGCTTTGATGCATCCATCTCGATGACAATCTTGCTGTTCTTCAGCGATCCATATTGTCCTTGCAGCGGGAAGACTAATCCGATCACTTGTTTCGGAAGATTGAGGTTTCTAGCCAGGTACGGGCTTGTCCCATGGATCCCAGTCCAATACGCGCCTTTATAGTCTTCTGGGATCTCCTTCCACCATTTCTGATTGATCAGCTGTTCCACATCAATTTGAGGCGAACCATAATAATAACCGGATGGTGTAACCACATAGATCCCTGTCGTATCTAGGGTTTTGTGGGAATCCAAGAGACGATTGAAATTCTCCTGTGCCAGAAAATGACTATAAGACGTCGGCTCTTCTCCATCCAATACGTTACTAATCGGATCCAGCAGGTACGAATAAATGAACCGTGTTGTTGCCTGCATCTGTCCTGAATAGGCATCCACTTGGGCCTGAAGCTGTGTGATCGTCGATTGTCCGTACTGCACCATCTGGGATTCCACCACTTCGGAGGATTTGGAGAAAGACAAGTATCCCAAGATCAGCAGCGGAATCGTCGCCACCATCACGAAGAATATGAACAATTTCATCCGCAGACTACGTCTTGGATAATAAATAAAGCTTCGAACATGCTGCATCCATGCCATTCGAATGATCTCCTCTCAAAATGAAATCTATGATCCAATGAATCGATCATAAATTGCAAGCGCTTACAACAATCCGTATTATTTTGAATCTTCATATCTAAAATTGGTGCTACTATTGTACTATGATCCTCAGGCAAGCTGTCAATGGCTCTGCCGGAGCAAAATAAAGAGGCCATGACCACAAGGGTCATGACCGGACATTCTTGCTATTCGCATGTAATTTTTTACGCCAGCGGAATCAACGCCAGCTTCTCATACATCGGCTTCTGATGCATATGTGTCTTGTAAACAACGAGATGATCGACACTCCATGCGATCTCCTCCATCGGTTGGAGGATGTGGGTCCCCTCGATATCGAACCCTGCTTGTCCCGTATATTTACGCGCGACCGTAATATGAGGCCGATAAGGCCGATCTTCAGGTATAAACCCTAGCGGCTCTGTCACCTTGAGCACGGACGCCACGACATTCTCCAGCGCCGGGATGTCCCCGCGAACCCCCGCCCATAATACACGAGGTGCGTTAGCAGTTCCGAAGGTACCTGTCCCGCTCAATTCCAGCGAGAACGGCTCCACTTCGCGAACAGCTTCCTTCAGCGCTGGGATCAGCTGATCCAGCACCTTCTGACTTGTATCGCCGAGAAATTGTACCGTAATATGATAGTCTTCGGGATGAACCCATTTCGCAAACGATAGAATCTGTTCGGCCTCCGCTTGCCAGCGCTCCAGCTCCATGCTTGCCGCCTCTCCAAGACCTACAGCGATGAACAATCGTCCTGCTACCTGTTCCGATACATTCGTCATTCCTTCACCTCCACCTTATCAGTGTGCACAAGTAGGTACGACTTTATCGTCCATTTAAAGCTATTGCTCTGAAAACTGAAAAAACCGGGACGATTCTACGCTGAACGTAGAATGCCCCGGCCTCATTGTAATCGCTTAATATTGATCAGACACACCAACGACAGGAATCCGCGATCTCAGCAACACAGCTAAATCCTCGCCAACCTTACGATCCGTAATATGGAACATCTTCTGAATATAATCGACATTGTTAAGATCCTCGGTACCGATCACGGCTGATCTACCTGTCTGCATACAGACGACAAGAGGCTTCCCGAAGAAGTGATTCGTGTAAATGATAGAGAAATCATACCTCGCATTTTCTGAAATACATCCAATGAAATTAACGTTGGTTTGCTCTGCTTCATCATAGAGATGTTCGAACATCCTAGATTCCTCCTCTCGTTTGAACCGAAAGTTACATTACAGAATATTCAGATTATTTAAATAATTCTATCATGAGTTCGGCTTGGCATGCAATCCCCTTTTTCCCTGAATGTAGAAATGATTGTCAAGAAGAACCTCGAAATGCTATGATGTTGTTGTGATAAATGGGATAAGATGGAACCGGATCACCCGGGCGACAATAAGGACTTGAGGTGGTATAACGATGAGTCAAAGCGCTTACATAACATTCGTTGAAGGATCTACCGTGACGGAGATGTCCCTGGAGGACGTGAAGCAATCACTCCTTCACTACAAAGAACAGACGGCACTAACGGGCAAGCAGCTTGATTGGGATTATGCAGAAGCTGCCTTTCCGTATACGATTGAGACGCGGCCAGGGGAAGAGAAGCAATGGTTTTATTTGAAAGGCGCTCTTCCTCGCTACAAATATATCCTATTCGGTGTAGGATCTCGTGTCGAAGATGACCAAGAACGCCACTATATCCAGATCGTTCTTCCCGAAGAAGCCACGCATGGCGACAAAGCGAAAGGCAACGAACTCTGCAAGTACATTGCTCGATCGAATAAAGCTCAGCTTCGTATGTTCAACGGTAGAACGTTTTATTTCAATCCACGCAAATAATGATAACGGTATGGAAAAACCCGCCAAGCATCTGCTTGACGGGTTTTGTTGTTTGAATTAGCCTTCGTTCGCTGCAACAAGCTCTTCATAAGCTTTCTGAACGCGATCCCATTCTGCTTCATCTTCAATATTATAAAGGACCATTTCCTCGTCCTCTTCTTCCATACGAAGAATGACGCCATCCGCTTCCGGATTGCTGCGCTCCAGCAACAAAGCATATACACTATCGTCACAGTTAAAAGTTTCAACGAGGACCATTTCCACTTCTTTACCGTTCTCATCCGTTAATGTTAGTACAAATTCTTCATGGTCGTGGTCATGACTGTGGTCGTGACCGCATCCGCAGTTGTCGTGATCGTGATTATGATCGCTCATCTGTAAACCCTCTTTTCAGTTATTATGTACACCTCGTATCGTAACATGTTCCTGGACAAGGGTCAAACATCGAATTCTCAATCCTTTACCCTATCAATAAGCGATTAGATCGCAGTAATTTCTTTCTCAGCAACGCGTGTGTAGTCCCCGCCCGAAGGCTTGACAAAGAATGCAATCGTATACTTTCCTGCTGCCTTAAAGTCGTATGTAAGTTCTTGTGTTTGGAACATGAAATATTCCTTGCGTTCCTTCAGATCCAGTTCCTGAATATCTTTCACTTTGCCAGCAGGATCAATAATTGATACCTTAACTGCATCTGCTGCCACCTTCAAATTATCTACCGAACATAGCACATTGAACTTGAATTCCCCGCGCTTCACGACTCCGAAAATATCTTTACCTGAGAACGTGAGCATATGGACATTCGGCTTATTTACAGTAACCTTTTTCGCATTATCATCCCACTCGACGATCGCCTTAAGTGCTTCGCCAGCTTGGCTCACCGAAAGGTACGTCTTTCCATCTATCATGACAGCTCCATCGCTTACTTCTTCTCCGTTAAACACCATTTTAATCTTCTGTGTTATGGAATCTGCAAAAATAACCGAACCGCCCATCAGCGATAGTGCAAGTGCTACAACCATTACTCTTCTAGCCTTCATCAATTATAGACCTCCAATATTGTGACAGTTGATTGTATATACTCCAATTAAAGGCCAGAGTTGCGGTCTAGAATAGAATAATTTATTGTTGATTATTGCGGTTGCCCGGGAAATGAAGAGAAAAGGTTTGCTTCCCCATTTCCCGCTCGCATTATTTCGAAATTAATGTTCTTGTCAGAATACAAGGTACCCCTTTACCGACTGACCCTTCTTTACGCATATGTTCCATGTACCGAATCCCTCTTGCGCACTGCTTCTTACAGACTTCACAACGGTCCGAGGTCACAATGCGCATCGTGTACTGCGCACGCTCGGATGATTTTTTCTTCTTCTTGACGGATTTCCCTTTGGCCAACGAAATCATCTCTTTTCATACAAAGTTCTTCATTCCTCCATCATATGAAAAGGGAGCGTTCCATGTTCGCCCGTGGCTGGTTCAAAAAGAAAACGATCTGCATGGGAAATATCCACACAGATCGTCTATTTGCTGCTTATAGAATCGAAATTTTCCGTTTCCATTTATCGAAACTTTATAAAAAATTCTATTGGAAGGTCGGCAAATTGTCCAAGTTATTCGATGGGTCGCCATCAGCATCGCCACGAATATACATTTCACCATCGCGCCCTTTAAAGGCGTTAACACCAGCAATCTCTCCATTTTTAACGGCTTGCAGTGCTTCTTGGTACTCCAGAACGCGCCCGGATGAAGTTTTGAATTGACGAATATCACCGTCTCCATTTTTCTGAACAGCTACAATTGTCTCACGTTGATTCGCTTCCATGGTTACATCCGCTCCTCGATCTATAGTCGTCGTGTGTTCGAGGATAGTATAACCTTATAGCGGTTTTTTCATACGAACATGTAGAATGCCGGCGTCATAGAACGGTTCTTGCGATATCACTTCATAGCCGAGCTTTGCGTAGAATATCTCTGCTTGACACTGCGCATCTAAAATTGCGTCACTCAGACCCAAATCCTTGGCTATTTGTTCGAGCGCTAACAGCAATACACGACCATATCCGTATCCTCGATACGCTTTCTTCACCGCAATACGCTGCATTTTCGCCATATGATCTTGATAGATGGTTAACCGGCCTGTCGCCACCGCTTGTCCTTCATGCTCGAGCAATACATGATAAGCCTTGCCAGCGAGTGTATCGTATTCATCAATCTCCAAATCTTCAGGCACCTGCTGCTCATGAACAAAGACTTCTAATCTGATGGAGAGACACTTATTGAGTTCTTCTTCTGTCTTGACTTGAATAATTTGCGCTGCCATGTCTTCACCTCTACCCTGGATATCGAACTTCCTTAAATTTGTAACATTCCTGATTATACAAAAGAATGTTTTTGATGTATAGTTGGGGTGGAATGAAGCTCGAATGATTGAATGCGAAGGGAGGTCATCGCCATGACAGCCGCAATTATTGGATCGATTATTATTATTGCTCTGATCACATGGGTCACCTTGTGGGTAACGCGTAAAGCCTATTCGAGAAAGTGGGAAGAAGAGTAGGATCGTGCGCAGGACACTTATTTATCAATCTCTGTAAGTCGTCTTAGCCAGACAAATTGTTCATCATGTTTCATGCTATCCCTACTTACGAAGATTGCGAGCAACCAGATGACTCCGATAACTAACATCGAGAAACATAATAACCACCCGATAAATACGCCAACTTCGTTCATTCGCACCCTCCTCTTGACCTAGAATCACTACTTATGACAATTTTATGAATGATCGGTGCGAATTAGTCCGACGACCTCGTGCTTTACCCGTTTTTGGAAAGGAGTTCCACCATGTCTTTTGTTTTACCGCAAGATTGGAACCAGCAGCTGCATGAAGAATTAGAGCAGCCTTACATGCAGGAGCTGAGTGAGTGGCTAGATGCAGAATATCAGCATGAGACCATTTACCCGCCAAGGGAATACCTATTTGAAGCGTTCCGATTAACGTCCTTCGCGAATAC
The DNA here is from genome assembly GCF_000374845.1 of Paenibacillus terrigena DSM 21567. Classification (GTDB taxonomy): domain Bacteria; phylum Bacillota; class Bacilli; order Paenibacillales; family Paenibacillaceae; genus Paenibacillus_K; species Paenibacillus_K terrigena. The sequence goes on from NZ_KB895415.1 coordinate 206,134, forward strand.
CAAGGTCGTTATTCTGGGGCAAGATCCATATCACGGGCCCGAGCAGGCGCATGGACTGAGTTTCTCCGTTCGACCTGGGGTACGGATCCCACCTTCGCTTCGAAATATCTATAAAGAATTACAAGCAGACCTGTCTTGCTCCATCCCTGATCATGGAACCTTAACGGATTGGGCGGCGCAAGGCATTTTGCTGTTAAATACCGTACTAACGGTTCGTGCCGGACTCCCTGCATCGCATCAAGGACAAGGCTGGGAGCGGTTCACTGATGCCGTATTGCATGCACTTCAGCAGCGCAAAGAGCCACTCGTCTTCATTCTGTGGGGCAACCATGCGATTCAAAAGGCCGGAACCATCAACTCTGAGCGCCACTGCATTATTACGTCAGCACACCCGAGTCCGCTTGCGGCACGCAAAGGATTTTTCGGTAGTCGTCCATTCTCTCGCACGAATGAATTTCTTATACAACAAGGGCTAACACCAATCGATTGGAATCTTGATTATCTTGATATTTTTGCTACTATTAAAGAGGATAACTCGAAGATTCGGTCATAAGGGAGCTAGTACGATGAAAAATTTAGTAGGGAAACAAGTTATGGTCTATTATGGTCAACGGATGCAGCTTACCGCTCAAGGGACCCTAAGTGAGTGGAACGAACAGGAAGAGATGATTACCCTCGCTCCCGAAGGTATTCGAATTCCGATCGCACAAATCGCGAAAGTCGAGCTGTTGGAACCTGTGGAAGCGCGATCTGAACTTGCGCAAGATCCTGCTTATCGCTCAGGTAATGTTCGCTTTGTCATGCACGATACCGTTCAATTCGATAATGCGATCTACTTTCAATCCCCCGTGTCCATTTGGCATAAAGATCGACTCATCTGTCATGAGAATCGCATCATCCATCATACGGAGCATGAAGTTACGATTCAAGGCGGTACCGTTTTCCGCAAAGATGAATGTCAGTTTATTGTCAAATCCATGATCGGCATTCAACACTCGTCTAGAAATGAATAAGAAATCGCTCAAATCCAAGAGCGCAATCATAACAAAAAGGTAGCCGAATTCGGCTACCTTTTGTTGTAGGAGAGGTTATTTCCAGTAATCAGAATAGACATGCACAACTTACGATTACCAAAAGAATGAAAAGCACCAAAATCGTACCTGTGCTAGTAAAGAAACCAAATCCTCTTTCTTCTACTACTCCCATGCTCCTCCCCCTCTCTGAAGAAGAATTATTAGTTACGGGACATTGTATGTTGATTGCTGCCCGAATGTATGGGCAAGTATATAGATCGAATTTGTTTTTATATGTTAATCCCTCCTACTCGAAATGACATACCTTGTTACAAGAGGAATTGATTTATGTTAAAGGAGGGCGGACACAAATGCCGCAATATCACATAATCATTGATCTATCAGATCGAATGCTGTATGTATTAGATGGTGATCGCGTGGTACGCGGATTTCCTGTAGGTGTCGGGAAGATGGTCACCCAAACGCCAAGCGGGGAATTCGAGATCATTAACAAGGTCCCAAATCCAGGAGGACCGTTCGGCGCCTTTTGGATGGGATTATCAAAGCCCCATTATGGCATTCACGGTACGAATAATCCATCATCCATTGGCCATGAAGTCTCGCATGGGTGTATTCGCATGTATAATGAGGATGTCTTGCAGCTGGCTTCAATGGTTCCAATCGGCACACCTGTCACGATTCGACCCTAGGGCATTCGCCCATTCTTTTCCGGGCGAGTGTCCCGAGTGTTGAGAATAGCATACGTTATTCTATACTCAACAATCAGGAGGATGAATCAAATATGACCTATGTTCCAACGACGTATCAAGATCCTAACTACGCCGGGTACTACCCTTATCCATATCCTTGCGATCAATATCCATACTGTCCATCGCCGTATCCTTACCCTTACTCCTACTATCCAAGCTATACACCGTTCTTCTTCCCCATCTTTATTGGCGGATCCCATGACGGCTTCCACAATGGATTCCACGAAGGTCATCACGGGGATCATCATGAAGGTCATCACGGCGGCGGACATGAAGGCCACCGGGGGCCATTCTATGGTCAACAGCCGGGATTCCATGCCAATCAACAGAACGAAGTTGTTCGAGTCAACCATAAGAAAAAGTAACATGCAAGACAAAACGCCTCCCCAGTGCGGGGAGGCGTTTATACAAGCCCAAAATTGTTACCGCTATGCATAAATGCATGGAAATAACAGTTCTGCTGCATACCATGTTCTTAAAACCAAGTCATAATAAATGGAGCTAACCCAAGTGTAATAAAGGCGGTTGCCATCATCGAAATCCCCGCGACAGAACCTGCAACAGCATCATATTCAAGTGCCTTGCTAATTCCACAGGCATGCGCACTTGTTCCGAACAAAGCGCCTCGAGCGACCGAGCTATGAATCCTAAAATATTTGACGATCATCGGCCCAATAATCATACCTAACAGCCCCGTAACTAATGTAGCCACCGCAGTCACTGTCGGAATCCCACCGATCATATCCGATACGGAGACTGCTATCGGGGTTGTTGTTGAACGCGGTGCAACCGAATCCGTAATTTCCTTGGTGAGACCTAACATCTTCGCGATACCCGCCGAAGTAATAATGGCAATAATCGCCCCGGCACCTACACTAACGATAATCGCCGTTACATTCTTTTTCAGTACATCAACATGTTTGTAGAGCATAACCGCAAGAGCAATCGTTGCCGGCTTAACCATCTCGGACAACCAGCCTGCGCCTTCATTATAGGATTGGAAGGATACGCCGCTAAATTGAATCAATAGGATCACAATAATAGGCACGATCAGGACAGGCGTTAAGTATACTTTTGGGAAAGCCTTATATAGACGTTTGGAAGCAAAGTAAATTGCTACGGTAATGAATAACCAGAAAATCGCTTCTAACATTCGCTGTTCCCTTCTTTCTTAGCTGCAAACCGTTGACTGATAAGTCCTGTACAGATCATCACGGCTAATGTACTGAGAAAAATTGTAATCGTCAGACGAAGCCCGCTCTCCACTACCAAGCTTTTGTAATTAATAATCCCGACGGCCGCAGGGATAAAAAATAACAGCATCTCGGCAAGCAGCCAATTGGACCCTTGTTCGATCCAATCCATTCGAATCACTTTGAATTTCAATAGAATGAATAATACGGCGATCCCAATAATCGTACCTGGTATAGGAGAATGAATCCATGCTGCAAAAGCATCCGATATTTTGGCTACGATAATAAAAAATAGAACTTGGATGACGGTTCTAAGTAGTGTTCTCATGGATGAATCCATCCCCTCTCTGTATTCAGTATACAGATTCCATTTTCATAGGTAAAATGAATATATATTATGGTTTTCATTCCATCTAGCTATGAAGAGAGGTCTTCCCTATGGATATACGGCACTTACAGTACATTACAGAAATTGTGCGCTGCAACAGCTTCACGAAAGCGGCAGAATCCTTACATATCACGCAGCCGACAATCAGCAAGTCCATCATTAACCTGGAGCAAGAATTGAATACGGAAATCTTCGTTCGTGAGGGCAAACAAATCAAATTAACGGATGCGGGCGACGCGATCATGAACTATGCAGAACCCATTCTGCATTTATTCGACCAGCTGATGGCTGAAATTAATGACTTGACCTACCTTAATAAGGGAAATATTCGCATTGGGATTCCGCCTATGGCAGGTTCGAGTTATTTTCCAATGGTAATCAAGCAATTTCAAGCCACCTATCCAGGGATCACGATTCACATGGTGGAGGATGGCGCCAAACGCATCGAAGAACGAATTGAAGAAGGCGATATTGACGTGGGGGCTGTACTGCGGCCGATCGATCATGAAATGTTCGATTCATTTCCAATCGTCGAGGATCGCTTGAAAGTCATTATGCATCCATCGCACCCGCTGGCAGAACGTAAGCATATTGAACTGCAAGAACTATCCCAAGATCGATTTATTCTATTTAGCCACCAGTTCGCGCTCCATGAACGGATCATTCATGAATGCCGTGCCGTGGGATTCGAACCACAAATCGTGAGTGAGAGCTCGCACTGGGATTTTATTGGTGAAATGGTGGGGGCGGATATCGGAATTGCCATGCTGCCGGATACGATCTGCCGACTGCTCTCCCCGGAGAAGGTTCGTGCGGTTACATTAATCAATCCAATCATACCTTGGCAGCTATCGATGGCTTGGCGTCGGGTGGGATACCTGTCGCGGGCATCTCGTGCATGGATTGCTTTTACGAAAGAATATTTCGGTATCCTTTCTTGAGACGCAAAAAAGAGCGGCCCAATGAAATTCATCAGCTGGACTGCTCTTTATTCTTTTTTGCGAGAGTTTTCGAGGTATATAATACATCATATTCTCTTCGCTCGGGCATCCTAAATCAATCATTTGACGAGACAAGGAGCAACGTGATGAAACATGATGATCTAGACCAAGTAACCGATCCAAAAGTATTATATGATCTCGGTCTTGCGGACAAAACCCTCATGAAGACCGAGCAACTCATTCAAAATATTGATCACGCTTATGACAACAAGCCTTACAGCACGATCATGAACACCGAAACGGAAGGAGAGGTCAATTGACCTCTAACCATTGACTATTAACCACAAGTATCGTCTTCCAAAATGAGATGACTGCCACGTTCTACAATGACATAATCCGCATGTCGTATGAACCAATGCTCGGTTTCCTTATGCTCTGACACCTCAACCCCGAACTCCCCATCCGCCGGTTCAAAGTCATACCAGCTTGTAACCAATACCTCTTGACCCATCTCGAATGGATGGTCGTTCGTGTTGCCCGTAATCTTCACTTTATCTCCTGGCTCTGCATGTCCGATATGCTGTTCTTTCATTTCAAATCCTCCATTATCTTCATTAAACACTCTGGGATGCTGTGCTGTGTTACTGCTCTTCACTAACGACTACCGAATCTCGAATCTGTTCGAATGAAATGGGTTGATAGTCCCAGTGTTCAACACTTACGTTGAAATAACTCTTCCCCTCATACTTCTGGCCATGGATATGTCCGTGCACATTCACAAAAGGCATATGTCTGTTCATATACATCGGCTCATGCGTGAGGAAGAAAAATTGCTGGTATATCATCGGATGCTCGCTTACTTCATTAAATCCTACATCCAGCCACCACGTACGCGAACGCCCTCGATCATGATTGCCTAGAATCAGATGCTTATAACCGTTCAGCTGACTGACAATGTCTCGGGTCCGCTCACGATTCCAGAAGGAGAAGTCTCCGAGATGAAAGACTTTATCTTCTTGCTTCACGACAGCATTCCAACGCTCTATCATATACGGATCCATTTCCTCAACGCTCTGAAAGGGTCTCGATTCAAAATCAATAATGCCGCGATGACCAAAATGATGGTCGGATGTAAAGAAAACCTGCTGCATGAAGTCACGTCCCTTCGCGAATCCTTCTTTCTCTATAGAGTCTAACATGTTTTGGATTCCTGTCAAAATAAGAGAAACGACTACAATCGGCCTTGCCGAATCCAGGCCGCTCTTAATTTCTTGTTCTTATTCATGGGACATCCTCTTAGGCATCCGTATATTTTACAAGCTTACCGGGTTCGAATGTTTTCTCAATCATGTTCAATAAGTGCCTGCACAGGGCTTCCGTTGAGAGTAACTGTCCTGTTTGATGTGCATGTTTAAAATACTTGGCCATCTCAAATTCTTGAGCGTTCTTCTCCCTTGCGAGCATCTGCATCTCGGTATCGACCATGCCGGGGTCTACAGCAATAATTTCTACAGGGAATTGGCTTCTGCCTTGCTCTAAGCCGACACATTGCGAGAACATATTCAAGCCCGCCTTGGCCGTGCAATACACACTCATATCCGGTGCGGGATAGGAGCCTGATCCGGATGATATATTGATGATTTTACGCCGGATTCGTACGTTCTCCGATAAATTGATAAAACAAGAGGTTAGCAGCATCGGTGCGACGAGACTGATCTGGAGGTTTCTATGGATCTCACCTAGCGTACATTGCTCGATCGGCTTGAGCGGCTCAGCCATAGCTGCGTTGTTCACGAGACAAATCATATCCGCATGATGGAGATCGATTTGGTTGAACACCGTATCCATCAGGTTCTCAATCCCCGAGGTATCACTTAAATCATAATGAATATGTGTATAATTCTGAAACTCCGTCAGGCTAGAATCCCCTCTGGATATGCCGTGGACCTTGTGGTCTTGCTCCAGCAGCATTTTGGCTAACTGTTCACCAATTCCTCTTGAAGTCCCTGTAATAATGAAATGATTCCGACGCATTGCATCTCCTCCAATAGTTATCAAATATCTATGATATGAGCTCACGTTCAACCGTTCACGAATGATGATTTAGTTGGATGACCAAATCTTCTCATTATAGTAATTCAGCGTCGCTTAAATGCTGCACCGCGTTCACCCTTTATTATTCTATTCTGTTGCTTCCATATCAAGAAGGAGTTATCTATTTTGAAGAAACTCTAACATCCTTTTATTCGTCTGCGAACTCTGGCGTCGTCTATGCATTCGATAGACACCCCGATCAGGATCATCTATGTTCATAAATTCGATTCACTCCTGCCATTTACCTTCTTCTCCATGTCAACTACGCGGACATCAGAACTGTAAAAAAGCCACCGATAAAGGTTCATTCGGCAGCCTGAATTTATTTAGTAGGACAATGATCAACTCAATCGACTGCGTATCCTTCGATATCGCAAGCTACACACACACTGCTCTATCCTGCACTATATGTAAGAATGAGCTCCCTGAGCGCTTGTTTGACATCCCCATGAAATAATCCTCCATGATAGCAGATAATCTGCTCAATGTCGTAGTTAAGCAACAGCTCAACGGAATTGACAGCCTCTTCTAGATTCAGGGTATAGCTAGGATTAGCAATGTTGAATGTGCCATCTTCAATCACGACGGCATCAGATGCAATCAGAGTTTTGCTCTCTGGCAAATATAACGATATATGCCCAGGCATATGACCAGGGGTATGGACAATCTCTATACCGCCGCACCAAGGAAACTTGTCTCCATGAGACACCGAACGGTCAACGGCAGCTGGCTCGTAGGACTGTAAGAAGCGAATAAATTGTTCAGCACCCGGTTTTTCTTCGGCCTGCAAATCATTATACGTTGATTCAGCCTGTTCAAGTCGCAACGACTTTTGTCTTCCTTCAATATACGGTATTTCAAGCTCATGTGCGATGATTTCGATATGTGGATACAGCTGCTTAAGAGAAGCAAGTGATCCATAATGGTCCATATCATGATGGGTTACAATCAATTTTGTAATTGACTCCAGCTTGACGCCGTTCCGGTTAGCCGCTTCTTCAAGAAGAGATATAAAATTAGGATAACCACAGTCGACGAGAATGGCATCGTGTTCATCCCGTAGCAGAACCGGGGTGATGACCTGTTTTTGTCCGTTAAACTCAAATTCAATATCAAGTAACTGATTAATCATACCAATACCTCCATCCCAAGCAACATTTAGATACCTGATTATAAGTAATTCGAACTCAGACATCAAATTCTACGACAATCAGTTAAAGTAAGGTTAGCGCTAAAAATTAAATATTGCAATCAATTATGAATAACTAGGAACAATCACCCAAACCAAGAGAGAGCTGCCTTCATAACATATCGAGTACTAAAAGTTAGGGAGGTGCTTACATGTCCGGTTTAGTTGGTGGAGCTTTTACAAACACTGGTACAATTCTTGTATTGTTCATCTTATTAGTTATCGTCGCCTGCAGTTGTATGGGTGGCTTTGGATTCGGTATTTAATAACTAATAATGCCCCTTAAGTACTTTTAGTGTCTATTGTCGTCAATGGAGATAATCATCGAGAGCTAGTCCAAACCCTTGGTATCCATTATAAAAGCCTTACGCAATAAGCTGCTCCCGGCATGATGCCGGAGGCAGCTTATTTCTCTATGACCCGCTGCTAATTGAGAATATCCGCTGAAATCGTCATGTATCGCGTTTCAAGTCTCCACATAAAGAAGGCGAAAATTGTACAATCCAATTTTCGCCCCTGCCTTACATTATTCTATCCCTTCAAACCGCTTAATCTCATTCATTCGATTGCAGCGTAAGCCGGAATCGGTATTTCATATCATCTTCGAACCACATGACAAAGTTCGTTCCCCACACGTTGTTGTGCAAATTAAAATGAAATCCGCGGTCCAACGGAACGAAGGTGTTATCGAATTCCAGAATTCTTCTTTCACCCGGACAAACAATTGGCGCATCCAATGTCTCGATGAACGCCGTACCGTCCGCCCCCCCATAGTACAAGCCTGTTTGAACCCCGTGCAAATTCCTGTTGCCGTTCTTGACTACAGACAAAGGCGAAATATGACGCCCTAGCTTATCCATTTCCCAGATGTTTGGATTGTCGACGAGTGGCGCGAAAGAAAACCAGCTCGCCTCGGGCAAGCGGCACACCTGCTTCTCCTGCCACTGCAGCTCGACCTCAATATGCGGACCGCAGCGCTGGAATTTATACAGGACATTCAGCTTCCGAGGAGCTCCATGATGCTCACATACCTCTTCCGGTAGCTGTAAATCGATACTTACTACGTCGTACTCCGGCTGTCTATCCAGCATAATTTTGTCGGCTCTCGCCTTAAACAGCTTATGCACTGGCTTAGGATCAACATATTCGATCCCCGGCTTGCCTAAGTCGTTATCAGCCCAACCGTGATGTCTAGGCAAATTGGTCACATATTCTTGGAAATAGCGATCATAGCTTTCTTTACTGAACGTTTCATATCGGAATTTGCCCAGCTCATGCTCTTCATCGGCCCATACTTTCCCGCTGTTGTCCATCAAGGAACAGATCGATCCATCAGAAGCGAAGGCGACCCGGAAAGCTCCAAGATCGTAGTATTCACCGATCTGTAGAGACTTAGATTGATCAAACACTTTACCGTCCATCGAAGGGCTTAGTTGTTCAAGCGCAGTTACCGCTTCTTCAGCCAAATCTTCAGGTAAGGCAGCAATTGCCTGGTTTAAGTAGTCACGCTGTTCTTGCCACGAGCTCTCATAAGAGCTGAAGCGGCGATCTGGAACTGCTTGGTTACGGAGGTAATCGAATTTCTTCCACTTCGCGTCATCGATCACGTCCCGCTTCCTCGCGGCAGCTAGATCAGATGGCGAATAGTTCGTAAAATCAACGAGATACACGGACGAATTCATTCCCCAAGTATGCTCCGGAATAAGCATCAAATTGTCGCTGAACCGGCCATATGCCTCGCTTTGTACATCAAGCGCACCTGAATCCAGCCACTTGTCGCGCAGCCGCAGCAGCTCACGGTAACGTGCGATTTTCCATGGGTCAGAGGCGGCGCCGTGAATCCATGAATCACCGATTTCTTCGGTAATCATCGGCAAACGGTGCTTCACCGCCTGCAGCTTTTCTGCGTAGGCATCCATGGTTGACGCCATTATACTAGCGCCCGGATAATCGCGCTGCAGCTGATCGTAGAGCGCTTTCACTTCTTCCAATTTAGGAGGACCGAAATTATCATGCGTATGAGCGAAGTACAATGCATCCTCCATACCTTCCAGATGAAAAGGCTTACCATAAGCATCAGCATAATTTACGATAATTTCCGAGCCATCCGCTGCCCGCCATACAAACATTTTCGGTACACTTGGATTTTTGGATACATCGTTGACGCCGATATGTAAATATTGAATGCCGCTTTTCGCCATCAGCGGAACCATCGCGATCGTATGGCCAGGAACATCCGTCATTTTGGCAGCAATTGTTGTTCGTCCATAAGTTTTATCTAAATCTTGAGATAACGAAAGACCGTACTCGAACAGGCGTTCATCCATGAGCTCTGTATGAATCGTGAAAGGCAAGCCGTGCCATACGATTCTGCCTTGGCGAATTCCTTCCTCCATACGGGCCCGCATCGGCTCTGATGCTGTTTGTAAAAATTGCTTGATCAGCCATGAGCCTGTCGTCCATACGAATTTGACAGGTCCTTCCTCTTGAGCGAGCTTCTCCGATAAATCTAGAGCCTGTGGTATAAAGCTGTTCATATAACGATCGACGACATCTTGTGCCATGTGCGTATAACCGATATCCAGATGGGTTTTAAATACGACATGGACTCTCTTAATTGTACTCACTCTAGCTTCTCCTCCAATGCCTCATGTTGTCAGTCCGACACACACGGCGTGTGACAATACCTAATCGCTTGTGCAGCGGACATGTTTGCCTATCTAACCCACATACTACTCTTTCACGATTCCTACGACAATGCCTTTAACAAAAAACTTTTGAAGAAACGGGTAAACTAGCAAAATAGGCAATGAACCATTTTCCTTGATCAATTTTTTGTCTATATCGACCCAAGCTCCTTCACCATCGAAGGTCGTAGAACCACCAAACCAATCAGAGAATTTCGCTAGTGCTTGATCGACGAACTTTTGCTGTGCTTCTGGGTTCCGTTATTCATGTCAAAATGCTACAATTAGGGTGGTATTGACTTTCAAATTTTTCTATATTTTTCTCTCAGAGGAGGTAGACTCGAATGTCAAATAAAGAGTCGCTAACACGTGGATCGTTAATTTGGGAAGGGAGAAAACGCACAATCTTCGGCTTGCCGCTTTCATTTACAAAATACTTTGTGTACGAGAAAAGATTGGTCACAAGAACAGGATTCATTTCATTGGTAGAGGATGAATTGGATTTCTATAAAGTACTAGATAAGAGTCTAGTGTTACCATTCTGGCAGCGTGTATTCGGTTGCGGTTCGATTCGCCTCAATGTTGCCGATGTGGATACGCCAATCAAAATACTTGAATCGGTTAAAGCTCCACGAGAAGTCTACGATCACATCGATACTATCGTAACGGAACTGACAAAGAATAACTCGGTACGTACAGCCGCCAGCATCCTTGGTTCGATCTCTCAAGAAGACTTCATTCGTTAGATGTTCTCATATGCAATAATCTACGAATTAAAAAACTCCAGAAATGCAATAAACCCTTACTCCGTAAGGGTTTATCTAGTACCAGGCTGTTCAATCCAAATAAATATTAATAAAAACAAAAGAGCCCTTATATCAAGGACTCTCAGGTTTGATCTTGTATGATCTGTAGTGGGCTCGAACCACTGACCCCTACCCTGTCAAGATAGTGCTCTCCCAGCTGAGCTAACAGATCATGTTATGAAGACAAATACTATAGTACCAAATTCTGATTGCGATGTCAATCTAAAATCTAGAAATCTCTGAAACTTATGTATGATAGATCAAGGATTACTATGGTGGGCCCTGAGGGACTCGAACCCCCGACCAATCGGTTATGAGCCGACCGCTCTAACCAACTGAGCTAAGGGCCCTTAATCAATTCATCATCATAAGAATTTGGTTGCGGGGGCAGGATTTGAACCTGCGGCCTTCGGGTTATGAGCCCGACGAGCTACCGAGCTGCTCCACCCCGCTTCAATTATTCAATAGCGACAAAAATAAATATACACTATATATACGAGTAAAGTCAAGAAGAATTTAACGTTCTAAACAATTATCACCTTAGGTGATAAATCGTACCCCATAACGACCCTTACGCGAGCGAAAAATCTCGATTTCCTGCGGATCTGAATAGCCATAAATCCATGCGTCATTCTCGATACGCTTCAGGATGCAGCTCGCTTGAAATTTGGTATTGTACAACTTGCCCCAGTAGATCCATTTCATATTGACTCAGCTCCTGTCTTATCATGATGTCTTCTTTATGCCTATAGAATACCCCATAACATGAAAAAAAAGCCTTAAACTTCATACGAAGTTTAAGGCTCTCCTTACTTAACCTGCTGGTGCGACTTCCGTCGTGCCACCGTTCATGCCGTTAGCTGGCTTACTCGGGTTCTTCTTCATTTCGATCAGCATCTTGTCGCCTTCTTTTTGCCACTCTTTCAAGCCCTCTGCAGAAGATTTCTTGCCATCAAGTACCGTCTGGAAGATCTCTCTTCCTTTTTCTCCCACTTGATAAATGTTAGGGTACTTATTACCCAGATCCATCTCTTGGTTGTTCGGTGTTACAGGCTTGAGCGTATAGAAAGCTGCAATGTTATAGTTCAAACCATCTTTTGGTTGAATATATTTCTTACGGGATACAATCTCGTAGCTGCTGCGCGATTTCAATTTCGCCCATTCTTCACTATTTAAGAACTTGATGAAATCCCAAGCATCTTTATCATTTTGAGCTTTGGCATTAATACCCATCAAGTTGTTCAGATAGATATTACCGCCAATGCCCGGTGCTTCAGGATGCGTTGGAAGGGTTACAACATCCCAATCCACTTTCTCGAAGTTCTTAATTTTAGACGCATTTTTATTTGCATCCAAAATATCATTTACATAGCTGTAGTCCGCAATCGTCATTGCTGTTTTACCAGACAAGAAGCTATCGCTTGCAAGCGGATTATAACGTCCATTAGACGAATCATCCTGTTGTAGGTCTTTTTGTGTTGGAATGACTTTCTCGGATACCAGCTTCGCAAATGTGCTCCAAGCCTTCTCCCAAGCTGGTGTATCAACCGTCATCTTGTCGCCCTTATCATCGAACATACGAAGCTGCAAGGCAGAGAGATACGTTCCTGTCATATCATAGAATGGATCTCCTGACCAACGATTCAATTGAAGTCCGAACTTCTTGTTCGCACCATCACCCGATTTCAAACGACGTGCTAGCGTAAAGACATCTTCCCAGCTCATGCCGTCTTTAGGTGGCTCAATATTGTTCTGTGTGAAGAATTTCTTATTATAGAATAAGGCCGATGAACCAAACGTAGGCGCGAGACCATAAATATTGTTGTCGCCCAAATCTTTAATGCCATCCATAACAGTCGGAACAATATCTGTAGTATCAAATTTATCTTGTTGGATCATTGGATCCAGCTGTTTCAACATATTCTCACGAACGAGCTTCTTGTACACATTCGTGTCCATAATCATCACGTCAGGAGCATTTGGACCAGAGAGCAGCTTCTTCGTCTCTTCAAATGGATCCGGTTGCTTCTGGTCCGGCTTCGGCTCTTCATAACGATAGTTACTATTGTCAATCGCCGATACGAATTCAATCTTCACATTCGGATGCGTATATTCATAGATATCCGTGTATTGCTGGCGAAGATAAGAATCGTCGCCTCCGTAACTATAGATCGTACCAATCCGTAATACTTTCTCTTGTCCGGCTTCCTCGCCTTCACCCTTGCTGCATGCCGCAAGAACAGGAGCGAATAATGACAAACTTAACGTAACCATTAACAGTTTCTTACTCCACTTTGTCTTCATCCTAAATTATCCCTCCAATGATTTGGGTGACCGAATAATAATCTGATCCCCATCGAACTCCATTGATGCTTTATCTTTAATTTGCAGAGCTTGCAAGTACTCTTTAGGCACCTGCAATCGTCCAACCCGGTCTACAACCACGTACGCCTCATGAATCTGCTGCAGCGCACCTTGGCCCTTCAATAGCGCCTCTTCATCTTGATCCAAGTTTGGATTCCGTTTGATGAACTCCGTACTTGTCAGACCATCCCGAATGGCTACTACACGATCGACTTTCTCAGCGAGCGATAAATCATGGGTTACGATAACGATCGTAACGCCCAATTCTTGATTCAATCTCCGGAAAATCCCCATAATGCTATCCGAGGTCTGCGTATCCACAGAACCTGTCGGTTCATCGGCCAGCAGAAGCCGTGGACGATTCGAGAGCGATATCGCAATCGCCACACGTTGCTGCTCCCCCCCGGAGAGCTGATGCAACTTGTTATACATCCGGTCTTTCAGACCGACCCATTCGAGCAATTGCTTCGCATAGGCGCGGTCTACCTTCCCGCTGAGCATCATTGGCATCTCCACATTCTCAATCGCTGTTAGATAAGGGAGTAAGTTCCGCGCATTATTCTGCCAGATGAACCCGACCGTATTGCGTTTATACTCTACGAGCTGATCATCCGTTATCTTGAGCAAATCCCATTCGCCGACACGAACTTGGCCCGCTGAAGGGCGATCTAGCCCACCGAGAATATTCAGCATCGTCGATTTCCCGCTGCCGCTATTCCCGATAATCGCCATCATCTCGCCTTCCTTCACGGATATATTCAAGCCTTGGAGCGCAACGACTTCAAGATCATCCGTCTTAAAAATTTTGACAAGTCCTTCGCAATGAATCATCGTTTAACGCTCCTCTCCCATTTTGACGGCTTGATGCACGCGTAATCGACGAATATGCATGAACAAGAGCGCAGCCCCGGTTACCATCATAACGCCTACAACAATGTACAACTGCGTCGTATCCTTATTCTCGAATACAATTCGGAACGGAGGCACCTGCATATTCACATTTTCCGTCGTCTGCAGGAATGGCAAGAACAGAATACTGGATAATTTACCGATTAATACCCCGAGCACAATGGACAGTCCTGCTGTGAAAATCTGCTCTAAGAGCAGCATCCCTGTCAACTGCTTCCTTGATAGTCCCATCGCACGCAGTACGCCGAACTGAACGACGCGTCCCGATAGGTTGAAGAACCAAAATAACAAATACCCAATTAATGAAATAATGACTGATACGAGGAAACCGAGACTTAGAATTCCAAATACGCCGCCGCGCTGTGGATGCTTATTCTGCTTCACAAGTTCTGTCCGCACATCATCAATCGTCGCAAGCTCGATGTTGTTCTTCGCTAATTCATCGATGAGCGGCGCAACGAGTGCCTTCGGCTCCATTTTCAACCACACTTTGTACGGAATGAGCGGTACTTGGTCATAGATATAATCCAGATTCGTAATGAAGAACGGCGTCTGCTTCGGATATTGCGTCGGCCAATACGGCAGAACGCCTACAACCACAAATTCGATTGGCTGATTCTGAAGCGAGATGTTGACAACATCGCCCGGTTTGATCTGGTACTTTTTCGCTACATTTGAAGGAATGATCACCGCGTTCTCATAAGAGCCAAGCAGGTTCAAATAATTGAACGGATGAACAGGGAACAAGTCATTGCGGAACCATGCGACTTTGGAGAAATCTACATTATCGATTCCAAGAATATTCCCGTTGCCGATCGATGTCCCCGACACGCTTACGCTGCCCTTGGTCTCCAGCACACGAGTCGCCGCCTCGACCCCTTTCAAATGCTTGAATACTTCGAATGGAGGTTCATTATAAATGATCTTACTTGGCTTCTGGCCTTGCCCGGGCTGACCGCCTTTTCCACCGCCGCCATTCTTCTGATCATCCGGATTCACTTCCGAATAACCTTCCCACACCGCTTGCATAATCACGTCTGCACCGTATTTATACAAAGTACGTTCTGTCGAGTTCGTATCGATCGTTCGTGCTGCGGATGCATTGTACACCCCAAGCCCGAGCGTTAGAATCAACAAGATCATGAGCGGATAATACGAGGTCGCTGAACGGGAGAGCTGTGTGATCGTCAAGTACAACGGTACTGGGAGCACTTTCTTCGCAATCCATGTCACGAATCGTAAGATCCATGGGAATAAACGCAAGAAGAACAAACCAAATGCAAAAATCGATAACGCCGGAACGAAGAACAGGAACGGATTCACTTGTAATTGGTCCGTCGTCATCCCGGTCTGGAAGGTTAATAGCTGTCTTTGATTAAACATGTAATAGCCATACCCAGCGATCGCTAACAAAACAATATCTAGATACCAACGCTGCCAGAAAGGCTTCTGATCCGACCGCGCCAGCTTCTGCTTATAACTTACAATCGATGCTCTGGCAAATACAACCGCCGGGATAACACTCGCAATAATCGCGATCAACACGGCAACTGCACCGTATATTATCGCCTGCGAGTTCAGTCCGACAGGAATGGATTGACGATCTACGAAAGTTAAGAATCCATTCGCAGAACCGATACTCTTCGCCATGAACCATCCGACGAAAGGCCCGATAATCAGCGCGATGATTCCGAGGAATACCCCTTCGATGAGATACATCATTGAAATCTGCCTTGTGCCCGCCCCGCGGCTTCGCAATACCGCAATATCGCTGCGCTGCTTATCCAGTGCCTGCCTAGCATTCATCGCAATGAAGTAGAACACCATTGCGATCATTGGCGCCGCTAGCGTGAAGAGCAAGGTCTGAAGCTGCAGACTTTGCACCTTAAATTCATCCAACACATCGGCAAACGACATTTCCATCTTCGTATCTTTCAGATGTTGGTAGAGCTCAATTTTGAGACGATCAAGCGTATTGCCAAGCGGCGTCAGCTGACTCGTCTTCACTTCCCGCAGATCAAATGCATAGTACCAGCTTGCTTGATTTAACGGGACCTTGGATTCTTTGAGAATATAATCATTAAATACCTTGTCACTGATAAAGAACGTGTTCATGAGGCTTTCTTGCCCTTGATACCAGTAAGCATCCGTATCATTCTTGGCCTTCACCGTACCGACAATCTTTACCTTCAGTACGAGATCCAGACCGCTATATACGGGATATTCGAATACATCGCCAACATGTAGATCGTTCCGGTACATTGCCTCATCGAGAATTACCGCTTCAACGGTATCCCCATCATGTGAATCGGAATACATCTTACCTAGCGCAATCTCCGTCTTGTCTTGAAGACCCGTGAGCGATCCTAATCCCATTGTACGGACACGACTCGTATCTACCTTCGTTGAATCAACGGGTGATATTTCCGTTGCCCGGATTCCTTTGTTGCTGACATAGACTTGATGCGGGAACCCAATCTCAATTGGAACCTGATCGCGAATAAAATCATCAACTGACTTCAGTGAATTGATATCCGTCTTCGTACCACCTGGTGCTTGATATCTTAACAATAGCGATCCGGCAGGCAGACCGTCGCTCTTCTCTTGGAGTGACTTCGCCACAACGCGCTTGAGTGAACCGTCCGCATACATCGGAATACTCACCGTGAACGATACGGCAACAATAAGGCCTAATAGCGTGCTTAGCGTCATCCAACGGGTGTTCCACATCTTGCGGAACAAAAATCGTAGCAGTGGAATACCCATTAGCGACCCACTACTTTCTGTCCTGGGGTAAGGCCTTTCACAATTTCCACATCCGTTGTTGACTGTTGTCCGACTTCAACGTCGACTTCCCGCTTCCCATTCTCATCCACAACTTGGACATACGTCCGGGAACCAATGGAACGCAGTGCAGATTGCGGAATGGTCACGACGTTATCTCGACGCAGCGTAATAACAGCAATACTCAGCGGTGTGCCTCGAGTTAAGCCTTTTGGCATATTATCCAGCTGTACGAGAAGGAAGTCTTCCAGCTTCTCTGGCTTCTGGCCTCCGCCTGGTCCACCATTGCCTGAATCTTCCTTGGCTTGAGGCAACTGCTTCACTTTACCTTTGAGCGTCTTGCCAACCGTATTAATATCTACATTCACTTCCATGCCGACAGCAACTTGCTTCAAGTCATCTTTCGTAACAGATGCTGCTACAGCAAGACGGGACGTATCTGCGATGATCGCAATCGGGTCATAAGCCTTGACCAACGAACCCTTCTCTGCGTTCAATGAGACGATCGTTCCGCTGAACGGAGCGACCAGTGTCCCTTTTGCAATTTCATTCTCGAGGTCCGTAATCGCTTGGCGACTCTCTTCGAATACGATCGAAGCCTGTTCGAATTCGACCGGATCCATCTGATCTTTCTGACGAAGTGTTTCTTTCATATTGATCTCGTCTTTACGGAACGCGAGTTTCTTCTTCCGAAGATCCTTCTGCATATCCTCCATATCCAGAACGACGAGCACTTGACCTTGTGTTACTTTGTCTCCGTTCTTCACAAGGACATTCTTGATGCGTTTGCCATCTGCTGTGAAGAACATCGTCTCTTCTTGCTGAGACATTAATCTGCCGCTTGCTGTTACCTTGGTTTCAATCGTCCCCTTGGTTACTTCATACTCCGGTTTTTGGGAGATTTTCGGCGGTGTAATGGTCGGCAATACTTCCTCTGCATCTTCCTTCGGAAGTAATGAACAGCCTGCCGTCATCATCATTGCTCCACAAAGGGATACAAGTAGAATCTGGCGCAGCCTCCTCCCTGATTTAGATGAATTTCCCGTCAACCATTTCATAGACATGGTCCGCAACCTCCAAAATTGTAGGATCGTGTGTCGTCATACATATTGACACTTGTTCAGTTCGAATAATGTTTCTAAATACGGCCATAATCTGTGCTCCCATCTGGGAGTCTAGCTCCGCCGTCGGCTCATCGGCGAGTAAGAGACGCGGACGGTGTGCAATCGCCTTCGCAATCGCAACACGCTGCTGTTCTCCCCCCGATAGCTCAAATGGGCGGTGATGCATACGACTGGACAGCCCAACAAGATCGAGACAATGCTCGACGCGGCTCTTCCATTCATTCTTCGGCACATTCGCCATACGAAGCGATAGCTCTACATTCTCCCAAGCAGATAACAATGGCATGAGTGCAAACGCCTGAAAGATAAAGCCGATATCCATTCGACGCGCTAGTGTACGCTTATCATCATCCCACTTATGAAATGGGTTTCCGCGGAAAAAAACTTCGCCCGATGAAGGCTGGTCTAGCCCTCCTAGAATGTTCAACAGCGTTGTTTTCCCCGAACCCGATCTTCCTTTAAGCATGACGAGTTGTCCTGGTAGCACCTCCATTTGGATGCCTTTCAGGACATGCAATTGCTGATTCCCTACAGGAAAAAAGCGTTCCACTTGATTCACGACGAGAATAGGCTCCGTATCTAGCAATCTAGCAGGCGATTCCTCAGATCGTTCTACTATTTCTTCTACATGTTCTATGTAATCTGATGCAGTGTCCGTTGTTATGTCCGGTGTGTCTACAGATCGTTTTCGGAACCAAGCCATAATATTGCCCGCTCCCCCTTTGACTATTATTGACCCAAGGATGGATTACTCCTGAATTATAAACGATATGACCTAGCAAAAAGTTACAAATCAATTAACTTATTTTCATAATTATAGACAAAAGTTTAATGTTTTTTCCATAAAGTAGAAAGTGTGAAAACGGCGCGGAGCACGTCTTATATACTACGTTGTTCGGTAACAACGACAAAAAGAGCCAAAATAACTATAAGCTACATAGTCATTTGGCTCTTCATTTAAGAGTCGAATCTTATTTACCGAACGAAGTCGGATCTTCACGCCATGCTTTTAATGTCGCTAGATCTTCCGCTTGTACATAGCCAAGCTCTACCGCCACATCCATGAGTGCCGTATAGTTGGACAATGTCTGAAGTGGAATGCCAGCTTCTTCGAAAGCTGATGTTGCTTTATCCAATTGATAGCTGAAAATCGCGAGGACGCCAAGCGGCGTTGCGCCTGCTTCCTTCACAGCAACCGCTGCTTTGAGCGAACTTCCACCGGTAGAGATCAAGTCCTCGATCACTACAACCTTCTGACCTGGCTTGATCACACCTTCGATCAAGTTCTCTTTGCCGTGACCTTTCGCTTTGTCACGAATGTATGCCATCGGCAGGTTCAACTTCTGTGCTACCCATGCAGCATGCGGAATACCAGCTGTTGCAGTTCCTGCAATGACTTCTGCATCCGGATACTGCGCACGAATGATGGCTGCGAATCCTTCGGCAATCGTCTCGCGGATTTCCGGGAAGGACATCGTCAAGCGATTGTCGCAGTAGATTGGCGATTTGATACCTGAAGTCCAAGTGAACGGCTGATTCGGCCGCAAAGCCACCGCCTCAATTGTTAATAGATGCTTCGCAATTTGTGCAGGGATTTGTTCCAAAGTAATCACGTTCAAATCAGCTCCTCAATAATATTCTCAATCGCTTCTCTAGGGTTCGCAGCGGTCGTAATCGGACGACCGATAACAACAAAATCTGTCCCTTGTTCAAAAGCTTGCTTCGGTGTCATGACACGCGTCTGATCACCAAGCGCACTGCCCGCAGGACGAATGCCAGGGGTAATCGTCTTGAAGTCGCTGCCGCAAGCTTCCTTGATCATTTCCACTTCTAGCGGTGAAGCCACGACTCCGTCAAGGCCCGCTTGCTTCGTGAATTTGGCATAACTAACAACGGATTCTGCGACCGATCCCGCGATGCCTATCTCGTTGTTCAGCATGTCTTGGCTTGTACTAGTAAGCTGTGTCACAGCGATGACGATAGGCTTGTCTAATGCAGGGTTCTCTTCTAATGCTTCATTCACACCTTGCATAGCCGCAGCCATCATCTCTACGCCGCCTGCTGCGTGGACATTAATCATGTCCACGCCAAGCTTCGTAATACTGTTCGCACCGCTCTTTACCGTGTTCGGAATATCGTGTAATTTCAAATCTAGGAATACTTTGTAGCCTAGTTCCTTCAGCTCGCGCACGAATGCAGGGCCTTCAGCGTAATAGAGCTGCATGCCCACCTTCATATAACAAGGAATACCCTGTAATTGTTGTAATAGCTCACGCGCCTCTGACGCTTTCGGATAATCGAGCGCGACCATAATGCGACCTGCTACTTCATCTCGATGACTCATCGTTTACGGCTCTCCTCCTTGTTTTTATTTCGATCATTCATCTTCGAACTGCTGATCAAGGCTGATCTTATTGACCGTGGAATGCTGGCATGCTGCGAGTTGAGAAATTGATTGACTCGAGCATCTCTAGCAATGCGCTAACCGTATCTAGCGATGTCATACATACCACACCGTTCTCAACCGCTTCGCGGCGAATCCGGAATCCATCACGTTCAGGGGTCTTCCCTTTCGTCAATGTATTGACAACAAAGTGCGCCTGTCCATTACGAATCATATCCAGGATGTTCGGTGTGCCTTCGCTTAGCTTGTTCACGTTCGTTACGATCATGCCAGCTTTTTCAAGCGCTGCTGCCGTTCCGCCTGTTGCAATGATTTTGTAGCCCATATTGTAGAAGCCGCGTAGAATCTCAACCGCTTCATCTTTATCCTTATCCGCCACCGTTGCGATGATCGCACCTGTTGGCGGGATACGCATGCCAGATCCCACAAGACCTTTGTACAATGCTTTTGCATAATTCACATCGCGGCCCATAACTTCCCCTGTCGACTTCATTTCCGGTCCAAGGGTCGGTTCAACACGGCGCAATTTCGCGAAGGAGAATACCGGTACTTTTACCGATACATAGTCATCTTCCGGCCATAATCCATCGACGTAACCAAGATCCGCAAGCTTCGTTCCGAGAATCGCCTTCGTTGCGAGATTCGCCATTGGGATGCTCGTTACTTTGCTTAGGAACGGTACCGTACGGGATGAGCGCGGGTTCACCTCGATCACATACACTTGATCTTTGAAGATGACGAACTGGATGTTGACCAATCCGATCGTTTTCAGCTCTTTGGCAATCTTGATTGTAATATCAATCACTTGTTGTTTCAAGTGTGGCGCTAAATGTTGTGGAGGATACACCGCAATCGAGTCACCGGAGTGAACCCCTGCGCGTTCGATGTGCTCCATAATCCCCGGAATCAATACCGTCTCGCCGTCGCAGATGGCATCAACTTCCACTTCTTTACCTAACATATAGCGGTCGATCAAGACCGGATGGTCTGGGTTGATCTTCACCGCTTGCTCCATGTACCCTAGCAATTCTTCATCGGAGTATACGATCTCCATTGCGCGGCCGCCTAAGACGTAAGATGGACGTACGAGTACCGGATAACCAAGACCTTGCGCGATGGCAACAGCTTCATCAACCGAAGTAACCGTGCTACCTTGTGGTTGTGCAATATTTAAGCGGGACAGAAGGGCTTCGAATTTCTTACGATCTTCCGCCTCATCAATGCTCTCTAAGCTTGTTCCTAGGATACGCACGCCAGCTTTCTTTAGTGGTGCTGCCAAGTTGATTGCCGTCTGGCCACCGAATTGTACGATAACGCCAATCGGTTTCTCTTGCTCGATTACGTTCATAACATCTTCGAAGAACAACGGCTCGAAGTAGAGTCGGTCAGATGTATTAAAGTCTGTCGATACTGTCTCTGGGTTATTATTGATGATGACAGCTTCGTAACCTGCACTTTGGATCGCCCATACCGCATGTACTGTCGAGTAGTCAAACTCAATCCCTTGACCAATCCGGATTGGACCTGATCCAAGTACGACGATCTTCTCTTTCGGCGTCTCGATCACTTCGTTCTCTGTCTCATACGTTGAATAGTAGTAAGGTGTTGTCGCTTCGAACTCTGCTGCGCACGTATCAACCATTTTGTATACAGGCTTCAAGTTGTGCTCAAGACGGAAGCTGCGTACATCTGCTTCTTGCGTCATCGACAGCTCAGGGTTCGCGTTGCGTCTGATCTCTGCGATCGAACGGTCTGTTAAGCCTTTGCGTTTCGCTTCATACAAAGTCTCGTAGCTAAGGTTTGTCTCTTGTGTGATCAACGCCTCGAACTTCACGATACCTTCGATTTTATCAAGGAACCACCAGTCGATTTTCGTTAAGTCTTGGATTTGCTGCAGCGTGTAGCCTCTGCGGAAAGCTTCTGCCACCAAGAACATACGCTCATCGTCCGGCTTCTCAAGACGTAGGTTCAGCGTTGCTTCATCCAGTGTCTCAGCATCCTTCAAGTAGATGCGGTTCACACCGATCTCCAGGGAACGAACAGCTTTGTGAATCGATTCTTCGAATGTCCGGCCAATCGCCATGACTTCGCCTGTTGCTTTCATTTGCGTGCCGAGTTTACGGTTCGCGGAGATAAATTTATCGAACGGCCAACGTGGAATCTTCGTTACGATGTAGTCCAGTGTTGGCTCGAAGCATGCATAAGTTTGGCCCGTAACCGGGTTAATAAGTTCATCTAATGTATAACCTGCTGCGATTTTCGCTGCCATCTTCGCAATCGGGTAGCCCGTAGCTTTGGATGCGAGTGCCGAAGAGCGGCTGACACGCGGATTCACTTCAATGACATAGTATTGGAAGCTGAGAGGATCAAGCGCGAACTGCACGTTACATCCGCCTTCAATATTCAATTCACGAATGATCTTAAGTGATGCGGAACGCAGCATTTGATATTCGCGGTCAGACAAGGTTTGGCTTGGCGCAACGACGATACTATCGCCGGTATGTACGCCAACCGGGTCGAAATTCTCCATGTTGCATACGACGATACAGTTGTCGTTCGCATCACGCATAACCTCGTATTCGACTTCTTTCATTCCTGCAATACTTTTCTCGATGAGACATTGGTTGATAGGGCTGTAACGAATCCCTGAAGCAACCGTCTCAAGCAGTTCTTCTTCATTCGCACAAATCCCGCCGCCTGTACCGCCGAGTGTATAAGCAGGACGAACGATGATCGGGTAGCCGATTTCATTTGCGAAATCAACAGCTTCTTGCACTGAAGTTACGATTACACTCTCAGGCACAGGCTGCTCAAGCTCACGCATTAAGTCGCGGAACAAGTCACGATCTTCCGCTTTCTCAATCGCTGTCAGCTGTGTACCGAGCAATTTCACGTTCTCGCGCTCGAGTACGCCTGCCTTCGCAAGTTCAACCGCCATGTTCAGACCTGTCTGTCCGCCAAGCGTTGGAAGCAATCCATCTGGACGCTCTTGACGAATAATCTGCGTTACGAATTCAAGCGTAATCGGCTCGATGTATACTTTATCAGCCATATTCGTATCTGTCATGATGGTCGCTGGGTTGCTGTTGATCAAGACAACTTCGAGACCTTCTTCTTTAAGTGCTTGACAAGCTTGTGTACCAGCATAGTCGAACTCTGCTGCTTGCCCGATCACAATCGGACCGGAACCAATGACGAGAATCTTCTTCAGTTCAGTATTTTTAGGCATATTATAGATCTCCTTTCATGGCAGCGACGATTTCAGCTTGACGAGGTGCCTTTGGATTTGCAGCTTTATGTTCACGGATCATCTCAATGAATTGATCGAACAAGTAGCTGTTATCGTAAGGTCCTGGTGCAGCTTCCGGATGGTATTGAACCGTGAATACTGGGTATTTCTTATGTTTTAATCCTTCAATGGACTTATCGTTGTTATTGATGTGTGTCACTTCGAGCTCTGTACCAATAATAGAGTCCTCAAGCACCGTATAGCCGTGGTTCTGGGAAGTAATGAAGCAGCGGTTCGATGCAAGCTCTTTAACCGGATGGTTACCACCACGGTGACCGAACTTAAGTCGTGTCGTATCTGCGCCACAAGCGAGTGCGAACAATTGATGTCCTAAGCAAATGCCGAAGATTGGGAACTCACCGAGCAATTCCTTAAGCGTTGCAACGGCATGCGGTACATCTTTCGGGTCCCCAGGGCCGTTCGACAATTGAATGCCGTCTGGTTTCAGTCTGCGAATTTCTTCTGCTGTTGTATCGTGAGGCACAACCACCACATCACATCCGCGTTTCGTTAGCTCGCGTAAGATCCCACTCTTCGCGCCATAGTCGATCAATACGATACGCTCGCCGTCGCCAGGGCTGCTAAAGGAACCTTTGGTCGAAGTGCGTGCCACTTGGTCGCGCATCATCTCAGACACACCTAGCATTTCTTTCAACTCTTCTACAGGCATATTACCCGTTGTCAGAATTCCTTTCATTGTTCCGTGATTACGTAGGATACGTGTCAACATCCGTGTATCAATCTCGCTGATCCCCACAATGCCGTACTCTTTCAATAAAGAATCTAACGTATATTGTGCACGCCAGTTACTAGGCACCGGCTCATGACGGCGTACGACGAAGCCATGAATGTATGGACGGATGGACTCGAAATCGTCACGTGTAATCCCGTAGTTTCCGATCAATGGATGTGTCATAGTAACGATTTGTCCACAGTAGGATGGGTCAGAAATAACCTCTTGGTACCCTGTAATCCCTGTATTAAATACAACCTCACCTGTCGACTGTCCCTCTGCACCAAATGCTTTCCCAGTAAACAGTGTGCCGTCTTCTAACAACAATCTTGCTTGCATTCGTAACACAACCCTTCGAGTAAAATAAAACCTAACATGATAATTATACTTTATTTTGCATACTTATGCATAGCTACATACGAGCTATATTTGTGAAAAATTTATTATTCCGCTGACCAGACCAGCTTGCCATCGACGATTGTCGCTACAGGCCAACCTTTTAATTGCCAATCTGTGAATGGCGTATTGCGTCCTTTGGATAAGAATGTCTCTGGATTTACGCCTTGCACAGACTCTAAATCTACGATCGTAATATCTGCGATGGCTCCAATTTCAAGTTTCCCTGTCTCAAGTCCGAATACTCGTGCTGGATCCGCAGTCATACGTTTTACGAGGAAGTCTAATGTCCATTTGCCTGTTGCGACGAATTTCGTATATAGCAGTGGGAAGGCCGTCTCAAATCCTACGATTCCGAATGGTGCGAGCTGCATCCCTTTGGCTTTCTCTTCTTGGCTATGCGGTGCATGATCCGTAACGATCATGTCGATTGTTCCATCTTCCAGCGCTTCGATACAAGCTTGTACATCACGCGGAGAACGAAGCGGCGGGTTCATCTTCCAGTTCGCATCCATACTCGGAATATCTTCTTCCGATAACAAGAGGTGATGCGGGCATACCTCAGCGGTTACTTTCACACCGAACTGCTTCGCTTGGCGAATTAAGCGAATCGATTGCTCTGTACTCACGTGGCACACATGATAGTGTACGCCTGTTGCTTCAGCTAGTAAGCAGTCGCGACCAACATGAATCGCCTCGGATTCATTCGGAATGCCTTTCAGACCATGCTTCTTCGCAAAAGTTCCTTCATTCACTGCCGCACCAACCACAAGAGATTCATCTTCACAGTGCGCGATGACCGGCATATTCATGGAAGCCGCTAAGGTCATCGCATCCTTCATCATTTGAGCGTTCTGTACGCCGACACCATCATCTGTAAATCCGATGGCACCCGCTTCTTTGAGCGCTGCGAAGTCTGTTAACTCGCGACCTAATTCATTCTTCGTGATCGCTGCATAAGGCAGTACGCGGACGATACCTTCTGTCGCAGCTTTGTCGAGGACCAATTTGATCGTCTCAGGTGTATCGATGACTGGGCGTGTATTTGGCATACATGCGATTGTCGTGTACCCGCCTTTTGCTGCGGAACGTGTTCCCGTCGCAATCGTTTCTTTATGTTCAAATCCTGGCTCTCTTAAATGCACATGCATGTCGATAAATCCAGGGGCAACCAGTTTGCCCGCTGCATCGATGACTTCACCGCTTACTTCAACCTCTGATCCTGCATCTATGATTCCGGTTACCCGGTTATCTTCAATCGTAATATCCTTTAGTTCCAATTCTCCTGCTGCATTCAATACGTTTGCGTTCTTAATGATCAATCCCATCTGTCAACCGTCCCCTCTGCTTCTATTTAAATGCCCGTTCCATAACCGCCATGCGAATCGGTACGCCGTTCGACATTTGCGGGAAGATCCGTGAAGTCTCACATTCTACAAGTTCATCATCAATTTCAACGTTACGATTTACTGGTGCTGGGTGCATAATGATGGCATGCTGTTTCATGCGGGCTGCGCGCTCGACCGTCAATCCATACTGTTCACGGTAGTCATCCGCGAACTTCATCATGCGGTTTGTGTGACGCTCAAGTTGTACGCGAAGCATCATGACCACATCTGCTTGCAGCGCTTCTTCCATCGATACATACGTTGCATGCTCAGCAAGTTCAGGTGCTTGCATGCTTTCTGGTGCGCAGAAGTTCACTGTAGCTCCGAATTTCTTCAATGCCCACAGATTCGAGCGTGCTACACGGCTGTGTTGAATGTCTCCGATGATCGATACATTCAAACCTTGTAGGCTACCGAATTGCTTGCGCATCGTGTACAAGTCGAGTAATGCTTGCGTAGGATGCTCGTTGTTGCCATCCCCTGCATTAATGAGCGGGATGTTCAATTTCGCTGCCAATTGCGGGAGAATACCGATCGGCTTCAAGCGAATGACGCCTGCATCAATGCCCATCGACTCTAGGGTCCGTACCGTATCGTAGATGGATTCGCCTTTTTCCATGCTCGATGCCGCTGCTGCAAAATTCAGCACTTGTGCACCAAGACGTTTCTCAGCCATTTCGAAGGAAAACCGTGTTCTCGTACTATTCTCAAAAAACATATTTGCAACAAAGTGATCTTTCAACACAGGGTTCA
The DNA here is from genome assembly GCF_000374845.1 of Paenibacillus terrigena DSM 21567. Taxonomy (GTDB): domain Bacteria; phylum Bacillota; class Bacilli; order Paenibacillales; family Paenibacillaceae; genus Paenibacillus_K; species Paenibacillus_K terrigena. The sequence continues at coordinate 233,359 of NZ_KB895415.1, forward strand.
GTTTGTTAGGCTGGGCTTCCCAATATGCCGCCCGGTCTAGGATGGATTCAATTTCGCTCTTGCTTAAGTCATGTAATCCCAACAAACTGCGTTCTTTAATGCTCGATGCTGTTAATGTCATTCGAATGACCCCCTTTGTTGAATGATGGATACTTGGTCTAATCCGTCATATTCTTGCAATGAAACGCTGATTTCTTCCATTTTGGATGTCGGTACGTTCTTACCTACGAAATCCGCTCGAATCGGAAGTTCGCGATGTCCGCGATCTGCGAGGACAGCGAGCTGTATCGATTGCGGTCTTCCTTTGTCCATGATCGAATCCATGGCTGCGCGAATCGTGCGTCCGGTGTAAAGCACATCATCGAACAGGATGATCTTTTTGTTATGAATCGGGAATGCTTGCGGAGGTTCTTGGAACTTCGATTCGCTTGCCTTCATGTTCGCCTCGCCATCTTCATTCAAGAGATCGTCGCGATAAGAAGTAACATCGAGCTCACCAATCGAGATTGTCGTACCTTCGATCTCACTGATTCGTTCCGCAATCCTTCTTGCGAGGAACACACCCCGCGTCCGAATTCCGACGAGTACACAATTCTCAATGCCTTTGTTCTTCTCCAGAATCTCATGGGCGATCCGAGTTAATGCCCGTCTGATCGCTGTCTCATCCATAATGACAATTTCCTCTGCATTCGTCATTTCGCTGCCTCCTTCATCGCTTAGCACCCCAACAAAAAAACTCCTTGCCCGAAAGCAAGGAGTTGTCGTTAGTCGTTCTCATATAGAAACATGCCCTACCGACCCGTCTGTTCATACGCGGAACAGGACGGACGATTCAGTAGAATCATCCTTCTTAGACGTTTACCTTGCCAGCCTCACGGGACTGATTTAAAGGTGCTATTCATTTAACAAGAATTATCCCACTTTACTATTCACTTGTCAACCATGGTTGTGAGAAAACCTTTTTCGAAGCAATCCAAAGATGTTCGACCGCGAATTAAAACTCAAACTCAACATCCGTTAATCTACGCTTGATTTCTTCAATCACGCGCTTCTCGTCTTCGATGCCATTCGCAATGAACGTAACCGAGAAACGTACGAAGTGTCCCGCATCCGTCCAAGGTACAGTGGAGATTAGCTTTTCACGAATAAGGTACTGTGAGAAGTCTTCCGCTGTCTCGAATTGCTGTCCGCCTTTAATGCCTTTAGGCATCTCTACATACAAGAAGAAGGAGCCTTTTGGCTTGCTTGCTGTGAATCCGATCTCATTCAATGCCGCAACGAGCAGATCATGACGACGCGAATACTTTGCAGCAATCTCTTCTGTCAATTGCGGGTTATCTAACCCGTATGCCGCCGCTTTTTGAATCGCAATAAATTGACCGGAATCATTGTTATCTTTTACATCGCTAAATGCTTTCACAATCAATGGATTCCCTGCAACGAACCCAATCCGCCATCCTGTCATGTTATACGATTTCGAGAGGGAATGAAGCTCCACGCCTACATCCTTCGCACCTGGAACAGATAAGAAGCTAAGCGGCTTCAATCCGTCATAGGTCAAAGCTGCATACGGCGCATCATGTACAACAACAACATCATTTTTCTTCGCCCAATCGACCACTTCGGTGAACAATTCAACTGTAGCGCTCGCTCCCGTTGGATTGTTCGGATAGTTCAAATATAGGAGCTTCGCACGACGCGCGATGTCTTCCGGAATTTCATTTAGTTTCGGCAAGAAATTGTTCTCTTTCAACAACGGTACAGTATAGACCTCACCGCCTAAATATTTCGTATGTGTACCTAAAATCGGATATCCCGGCACAGTCATAATCGTGATATCACCTGGATTAATGAAGCATGAAGGCAGCATAGCAAGCGCTGGCTTAGATCCAATCGAGTGTACGATATCCGTCTCAGGATGAATGTCATCCACTTGGAATACATTCTTCAAATAACGAGCAGCTGCCTCTTTGAACTCCGCGATCCCGTTATCCGCATAACCACGGTTTTCTGGCTTGGCCGCTTCTTCCGCGAGTTTCACCACGATACCTGCTGGCGCCATTTCGTCCGGTTCCCCTACGCCCATGTCAATGAGTTCAACATCTGGAAATGCTTTTCTTGCTGCGGCCTTAGCACGCTTGATCTTCTCGAATTTATAAATTGCTGTATCTTTACCATAGTTTTCACCGCCAATACGGCTTGCGAAGCTCTTCTGGATATACGTTCCTTGATATTGTTCAATCGTCATCATCTTACCTCTCCTTTAAAAGAAAAACTCATATCTTATCATATACCTCACTCCTGACTAATAATGAAGAAAATCCATCCCAAAAGGAATGGATTTTTCTTCTTAACATTTGTACTTTCTCGTTAACGCGTGCGAAGCCGATCCAGCAAATGCTCCATATCTGCTGGCAAAGGCGCTTCAAATTCCAAGTATTTCACTGTCATTGGATGCACGAACCCAAGAACTGCTGCATGCAAGGCTTGTCCGTCCATTTGCATTCCTTTACTGCGACCATACATTGGATCCCCGACAAGCGGATGACCGATAAATTTCATATGAACACGGATTTGATGCGTACGACCGGTCTCGAGCTTCAATTCAACCATCGTATAGTCCCCGAAGCGTTCAAGCACGAGAAAATGCGTTAGGGCATGCTTGCTGTTCTTATCCGTCACGGTGTACATCTTGCGATCTCCCGCATCCCGTCCAATCGGTGCATCAATCGTCCCATGATCATGCGCAATATTCCCATGCACAATAGCAATATATTTGCGAGTCACGGAATGATCTTTAAGCTGAGCAGCTAATGAAGCATGCGCTTGATCGTGCTTGGCAGCCATCAGCAGACCTGAAGTATCCTTATCAATCCGATGCACGATACCTGGACGCAGCTCGCCGTTAATCCCGGATAGATCCTTGCAGTGATACATTAATGCATTCACGACCGTCCCTGAGGAATGCCCTGGCGCAGGATGAACAACCATACCGCGGGGTTTGTTGATAACGACCACATCACGGTCTTCATATGCAATATCTAATGGAATGTCCTCCGGCACAATATCCACCGGCGATACCTCAGGGATTGTTAGGGTAATACGATCTCCTTCAGCCAACTTATAATTCGATTTGACAACCCGACCATTGACAAGTGCATGTCCATCCTGAATCCAGAGCTGGATCTGCGAACGAGACACATTGTCTTCTATAGACTCGGTAATATACTTATCAATACGTTCCTTATGATCTTCAGCGGTTACCGTCCATTCCTGAACGTCAGCCTCTGAACCCCTTTGCTCTTGCTGTTCACTCATTGCTGTTCCTCACTTTGTATCGGAAGTTCTTTTTCTTTGTCTTTGCTAAAGAATAAGGAATCGATTAAGACCAGAATGACCCCAATCACGATACCCGAATCTGCAATATTGAAAATTGGGAACGAGTAGCTACCAAAGTTAAATAATAAGAAATCGACGACTTCCCCATGCAGAGCACGATCCCAAAAGTTGCCGATCGCTCCTCCGAGAATCATACCTAGACCCGTTAATAGTGCTACACTGCCCGTTTTACGAACGTGGCGCATATACCAGACAATCGCGCAGACGACGACTGTGGTAATAATCAGGAAGAACCAACGCTGCTCCTGCAAAATCCCGAATGCCGCACCGCGATTCCGATGCGATGTAATGAGAAAGAAGTTCCCTATAACACTAATCTCATCCCCGATTGTTAATTTCGTAGCAATGATCCATTTCGTTACTTGGTCTAGAATAAGCACAATAAGTCCGATTAGAAAATAAATCACTATGTAAGTCACCCCGATCTGATCTATAGACAACGAGTCACCGCGAGTCGGCTTCCCTTGTCCTTCGTTATTGTAGCATAGCGTAAAAGTAATCGTCCAATATCCCCGCACAATAATTACCGCCGTTAAAAAACCCGCTTCCCGCACAACCTAACCTCATCATAGCTAAGCTGAGCAAGCAAGGGATCACTTCTCACTAAGGAGCTGGTATTACCGATGTCACAGAAATCGCACTTATCTTCTTCCCAATTCAGATCACTTCAACAAGCCCTTCACAGGATGAAGAAGGATCTTGAACAACGACTCGATCAGAGCAGCCACCTCGGATTAGCCGAGTCCATGCGAGACAACACAGGCGAACTGTCCACCAACGATAACCATCCTGCAGACCTTGGTACCGAAATGTTCGAACGCGGCAAAGACATTGCCCTACTTGAAAATGAAGAACGACGGTTAGCTCGTGTGAATATGGCGCTTGAACAGATGGAGCAAGGCGATTATGGCATATGCCATGAATGCGGCAAACCAATCCCTTTTGACCGGTTACAGGCCATCCCTTATACCCTCTATTGTGTCCAGCATTCGCCAGAACAAGCCTTATCTGAGAATCGCCCGATCGAAGAGCAGTTCCTCAATCCGCCATTCGGACGAACAAGTCTCGATGACCAAGAAGATCAGAATGGATTTGACGGCGAGGATGCTTGGCAAATTGTCGAGAGCTGGGGAACCTCCAATACACCGGCGATGGCGGAAGGCAACAATGTTGATGATTATGATGAAATGGCGATTGAAGCTTCGGATGAATTGGATGGCTTCGTCGAATCTTACGAAAGCTTCATTGCAACCGATATATTTGGTCAAAATGTATCCGTCGTTCGTAACAAGCAGTATCATAAGTACCTTGAAGAACACGAAGGTGAGCCGTTATTAGAACCGGATATTGTCGTTACCGAGGATTAGTCATTTACGCACCTGCAGTGCTAATACGTTTTTCCTTCGAGTTGTCGCTGTACAACACGAACCAAATCAGCGATATAGTCACCAACAATCGGTAAATTCAAGAGGTTCAACCACTGCAAGATATAGACGATCGTTGCTGCGAAGACGGAAAATCCAATCGCAATCCCGACCCCTTTCGCGATTCCCGAGAGAACATTCAGCCAAATTAACCGCCATGGCTTGAGCAGCAGCTCTGTATATTCCGCAATACGCGCCTGTTCCATGCTCTGTGCAATCGCATCAATTTGCAAATGCATCTTCTCCAGTATTTTTTCCAAGTGATTTAATTCTTGCTCATCGTTCTGGACACGTGACAACCGTCTCACACTCCATAATGAAAATAAAAAACGAGCTCAAGCGCTAGCAGAATGTTCAATCGCTAACTTGAGCTCGCCTTTGTTTCATGCTTGCTATTTCATTATGCCCGGAAAACCGGTAATTATTTCTCGATGTGAATTCCTATGGATTTCTCACCAAGTTCCACGTTCTCCATACCGCTAACTTCTCCGAATTGAACTTCTTCCACCAACACATTCTCACGAAGAACATGTTCGAATGCGGTAATGGCAGCCTGGAGCTCCTCATCAACACGTAACGTTAGATCTACGCGCTTCTCGATTGGTAGATCAAGCTTCTTCCGCGTATCTTGGATCGCACGAACGACCTCGCGTACCCAGCCCTCTTGCTCCAATTCTGGTGTAATATCCGTGTTAAGTGCGACAGTAATTTGATAGCCTGAAGCCGATGCGAAGCCTTCTTTGGCTTGCTTCTCAATCAGCAGCTCTTCACTCGTAATGTCAAGCGTTTCGCCTTCTGCTGAGACGAATGCCAACTTACCTTGCTCGACAATGTCACGCGCAGCTGCTACGTCCAATCCCTTCAGGTACCCCTGGATCGCTCCAACATTCTTACCGTACTTCTTACCCGCTACTTTCAAGTTCAGCTTCAAGTTGAAGTCAACGAAGCCGTTATCACTTGTCTCGATGCGGATTTCTTTGACGTTGATCTCATCCTTGATGATCGCTTCGTAGCCCGCAAGGTCAAATGCACGATCCATCGATACGATCAATTCGGACAGCGGTTGACGCGTCTTAATGCTCGTCTCGTTACGAACGTTACGCGCAAGCTCAACAATTTGACGTGCCGTCTCCATATCTTGCTCCAGCTGTGCATCGATCAACGCAGGATTCGCTTGCGGATAATCATCCAAATGCACGCTTTCCTTCGTACCGCCAAGGTTGCCGTATACTTCTTCCGCAACGAGCGGCGCATACGGTGCGATGAGTAAGGACAGGTTCAAGAGTACGTTACGAAGCGTTTGATACGCTGAAATTTTATCTTCTGTCATTTCGCTGCCCCAGAAGCGGTCACGCGAACGACGGATATACCAGTTACTCATCTCATCCACGAAAGTCTCGATCGCTTTCGCAGGGTTCAAGAAGTCATTCACTTCAAGCCCTTTGCTAACGAGCTGCATTAAGCTGTTCAGACGGGACAAGATCCAGCGATCCAACTTGTTCTGCGACGGACGCTCAGGGTGTGCTGCAGGATCATATTGATCAATATTGGCATAGAGCGCCAAGAATGCATGTGTATTCACGATGGTATCGATTACTTTGGATTTCGCTTCCGCGACGATTTGCTTCGAGAAGCGTTTCGTGTTCCAAGGCGCACTATCGGATAGTAACGCCCAACGGAATGCGTCTGTTCCGAATTCGTCGATGATTTCCCATGGGTCGATAACGTTCCCTTTACTCTTCGACATCTTCTGACCGTTCTCATCTAGGATATGACCCGTCGAGATAACCGCTTTGTAAGGTGCTTTCCCGTTATACAACGTGGATACAGCCAGCAAACTGTAGAACCAACCGCGTGTCTGGTCGACCCCTTCACAGATCATATCTGCAGGGTACTGCTCTTCGAATTCCTTCTCATTCTCGAATGGATGATGATGCTGTGCGAACGGCATCGATCCACTATCGAACCATACGTCGATCACTTCGGAAGTCCGTTCCATCACGCCGCCTTCACAATGCGGGCAATGTAATTTCACTTCATCGACGTAAGGCTTATGCAATTCAAGATCTTCAGCAATCGGGGATACCGATTTCGCGCGCAGGTCTGCATGGCTGTTCGGTGCATATTCGCCATGACATGAATTACATACCCATACGTTAAGCGGCGTACCCCAGTAACGATTCCGGCTGATGTTCCAATCCACGAGATCCTCAAGGAATTTACCAAAACGTCCTTCACGGATATGACCAGGGTACCAGTCTACACCATTGTTGTTCGCGATCAACTGATCCTTCACCGCTGTCGTCTGAATGAACCAGCTCTCCATCGCATAGTAAAGGAGAGGTGATTTACAACGCCAGCAGAATGGATAGCTATGCTCATATTTCTCTTTGGAGTAGAGCAATCCGCGTTCCGACAACATTTTAACGATATCAATATCGCAATCCTTCACGAAACGTCCTGCAAAATCCGTCACTTCATCCGTATAGCGACCCGATGCGTTCACCACATTCAGCATGCTGATATTGTTCTGACGGGATACACGATAGTCATCTTCCCCGTGTGCTGGTGCGATATGAACAATCCCTGTACCGCTCGTATCACTAACGAAATCTCCAGCGATCACGAAATGACCGTTCTCAACACTAACGTAAGGCATTGGCGGCGTATATTTGAGACCAACCAAATCGGAACCAAGGACGGTTGCTACGATTTCGTATTCACCCTTGATCGCTTTCTCTACCAAGTTCTTCGCTACGATGAGTACTTCGCCGTCCTGCTTCACCTTGACATATTCCATCTCCGGATTCACAGCGAGTGCTACGTTCGAAGGCAATGTCCAAGGTGTTGTCGTCCAAGCGAGAATTGCTTCCTCTTGATCCTTCAATCTGAATTTCACCGTTGCCGATAGATCTTTCACATCTTCATAGCCTTGCGCCACTTCATGAGAGCTCAGCGTCGTCTGACAGCATGGGCAATACGGGCTCACGCGATGTCCGCGGTAGAGAAGTCCTTTCTTGTGAATCGTGGACAGAATGTTCCACACACTCTCAATATAATTGTTCTCAAGCGTAATGTACGGGTGATCGAGATCTGTCCAGTATGCAATCCCTTCCGTTAATTCACGCCATTGCTTCTCATACTCGAATACACTCGCTTTACATTTCTTCACGAATTCTTCGATACCGTAGTTCTCGATCTCTTGCTTACCGGAGATGCCAAGCTGCTTCTCTACGCCAAGTTCAACCGGCAACCCATGTGTATCCCAACCTGCTTTACGAACAACACGGTAACCTGACATCGTCTTATAGCGGCCAATAAAGTCTTTGATTACGCGACCCAATACGTGTCCAATATGCGGCTTACCATTCGCCGTAGGTGGTCCTTCGTAGAATACGAAGTTCGGTTTACCCGAACGGTTCTCGATTGATTTTTTAAATGTCTGCTCTTCGTTCCATTTGCCAAGTACACGCAGTTCACGTGCGCGGGCCTTTTCTTTGACGTCAATTTTACGCATGGCTTACAACCCTTTCTTCGTAACAGATAATAAAAATAAACACCAAAAAACCTCATCCCCAAAAAGGGACGAGGTTCGCTCGCGTTACCACCCTTGTTCCGTCTGTGAGTGCTATGAATCAGCATACATCAGAACGGCACCTTCGTCATGCAATGCCCGGATTAATCGGACCACTGCAGGTTCCTGTTAACGGTGGAAAGACCGGCTCAGCTTACTTCGGGATACGGTTCAGCATCGCTTCTCCGGGATGATCTTCCGCCAATCCTGTCCGCTGGCTTGCACCGACCGCCAACTCTCTGGTGAACCTGGATCTGACATACTGTTCCCATCAACGAATTTATCAAGGAAGTTCAAAAATTGTCTTTTGATCACGAAGGATCCCAAGAAGCTTTCTCGGCATCGAATCTTGTGTTCACCCTCGAAGTCCGGTACTCATGTAGGTTTTGCCTACATTCCGTTTCCTCCTTCTTCAGGTTCTCACAACCTTCTCGGTGCTGAAAAGCCAGCTTTTTGAACTTTCATTTCACTCATATATTACAAGATAATATATCCTCTTTGCTCCGAAAAGTCAAACCCATCATCGAAGCCATTCATCAAGACATATATCTTAATAGACTTCATTCGCCTCCCGCTCACGCTCAACAAGGAGATTATCTTGGTTCCGGTTCTCTAACGCTTCCCATCCGTCTTGGCTAAGCAATTCCAATTGGGCTTCCACTAACGTACGGAAACGTGCGCGATAAATGGACGCTTGCTTCTTCAGCTCGTCCACTTCCAGTGCAATACGACGCGACTTCACTAAGGATTCGTTCACAATGCGATCCGCGTTCTTCTCAGCTTCCTTAAGAATCAGCTGCGCTTCCTTCTTCGAATTATGCTTCACTTCATCTGCCGCTTCCTGTGCGACGATGATTGTCTTACTCAGTGTCTCTTCGATATTCGAGAAGTGATCCAATTTCTCTTGCAGGGAGAAAATTTGGTTCTGCAGATCTTTATTCTCACGAATAATGGACTCATAGTCCTTAATTACTTGATCAAGGAATTCATTCACTTGATCTTCATCATATCCGCGCAGTCTACGGCCAAACTCTTTATTATGTATGTCTAACGGGGTTAACGGCATCCTCTCTGCACCTCCTATAAAGTCAACAAACCTTGTTTCTATTGCCTATTCATTTCGACAAGAACTCTAAAATTCCTGCAATCGATCTACACGAATTTACCGATTTTCACACGATTCCTGCCCTTTTTCGTTATGCCATCGATCTCAAGAACTCTAAAACGGCCTAAGCCCTGCATAGAAACAACGTCCCCCACTTTAAGCGGTTTCGACGGATCCTCCTCCACCTTCCAATTGACACGACAACGGCCCGCCTTAATGGGCACCACAATCTTCGTACGACTAATCCGAAAGGCATCACTCGCAATCCCATCTAGGCGCAAAGAAGCCACCGTCAAGTTCATCTCCTCCAATCGTGAAGTGCTTGTCTGCAGACTTTCGATCGGAAGGATATCGGTCTGAACTTGAATCCGGTGAACTTGGCGAAGTTGTATATTGATATAATTACTAATCTCCTCTTCCACTATACAATGACAGCCGGATGGGAGTACATGAATATCCCCGATCTTTTCCCGCTTCATACCGAGTCCTAGAATAGAGCCCATATAATCACCATGATCGAGTTCGATGAATTTCTGGTCACCAGAAGTCACGGAGAGTACGGCCAGTCCCATCTTCTCGCTCTCCAAATGCCGATAATCCGGAGCGATGAAGGCGCGGCGTCTCTCTGCCTCAGGGTATCCCCCATCAAATCTTACTGCAACATCCGGATGCCGATTCACCAAGGTCTGGACGATGAAAGCTTGTCTTGGATCTAGAAAATCGGTGAGCTTGGCCTCATGATATTCCCCTGCATTGGTAACCCACTCCCATGCCCGGTCTACAAAAGGCCTCTCATCCGGATGAAAATGATTGTAAATGTCACTCATAGAAGGTTCACCCTGGGATAATGAAATGAACGACTGCAATGATACCCTGAATGACAAATTGCAGAACGAACAACGCAACAACCGGTGAAATGTCTAGCATGCCTCCGATTGGCGGAATAATTTTACGAAACGGGTTCAAATACGGCTCGACCAGCTTCGCAAGCAAATTCCCGACAAAGCTCTCGCGCGCATTCGGCACCCAAGAGAGTAGTACATACACGATGATCATGTATAAATAAATCTGTCCAATCATGGAAATGTAGTAATCAATTTGCCCCAAAATCAGTCACCTCTTTTAGCTATAGTCTTGTTCCTCGGATAAGATTTCGGAGATTGCGCCTTGAATTTCAACGGTGTCCGGTGTGCACATAAAGATATTGATGCCAAGCTTCGAGATGTTCCCATTCAAAGCATAGACCGTCCCGCTCAAGAAATCGATAATACGCATCGCCTGATCTTTGCGAATCCGCTGCAAGTTCACAACGACAGAACGGCGAGAACGCAGATGGTCTGCAATTTCTTGCGCTTCGTCATACGAACGCGGCTCATAGAGCACCACCTTGGCATTTTTCTGCGAGTGGATGCTGACCACATTACTTGCTTTTACATTTTTACGTGATTCAAAGCTCGGGGTTTCAATTTCTTGTTCTTCTTCGTGCGTTATCTTCTCCCGTTCGACCACTTCTTCTTCCTCTTGCAGTCCCAGAAAATTCATAAATCGATTCATAACGCCCATTACACTTCCTCCTTATCCCCTACTAAAATAGAGCCGAGTCGAATCCAAGTTGCTCCCTCTTCAATTGCCACCTCAAAATCATTGGACATACCCATGGAAAGGTGTTGAATGGGGTCTTCTGTGATTGCAAGCTGGTTAAGCTCATCCCGTAGAGTTCGCAATCCGCGAAAGACCGGTCGTGTCTGTTCTGCTTCATACTCGAATGGCGCCATCGTCATGAGTCCGGCGATATGAATTCGAGGGTATGCTTTCATTTCCTTGATGAATGGAACCAGCTGCTCCGGCTCAAGTCCATATTTCGATGTCTCTCCAGAGACATTCACTTGGACGAAGCAATTCACATCCATCTGTAGCGCTTCCGCTTTGTTATTCAATTCCTTCGCAAGCGACAGCCTGTCCAATGAATGAATATAAGCGAACTTGCCTATGACATCTTTCACTTTGTTCGTCTGCAAATGACCGATAAAATGCCAGGTTCCTTGATCCCCTAACGCATTCCACTTCTCTTCGGCATTCTGCCAACGGTTCTCACCAATATGCTCTAATCCATGCTTCAGCACGGATTCTGTCATCGCGAGTGATACATATTTCGTTACTGCAATGATATGTACATCTTCACGCAGTCTGCCACTACGCCGACATGCTTCATTCACGCGCTGTTCCACGAGCTCGATTCGCTCTTGCAATGCCATGCGAAGATCACTCCTTTTCTATTGCGATCCAGCTGATCATTCGACCTGTTCTCCCTTGATCGCGTCGATGTGAGAAGAAATCCTCCTCTTGACAACTTGTACACCACGTAGAACATTCGATATTTGTCGGTAAAATTCCTGCTTTTATCATAATCTGTCGATTAAATTGTTTCAAGTCAAGCATGAACTTCCCGTTCGGCTTTGCAATATAAATCGGAGGGTCTTGATCTGTCAGCGAGAACGTATGCGCTAAATTCACTACATGCTGCATGACATGCTCATCCACCTCATAGCAGCAGGCGCCGATAGAAGGGCCAATCGCAGTACGTATATTGCTTGGGATTGAGCCGTAAGCTTCCCCCATCTTCTCAATCGTCTTCCCGGCGATCTCTAATACCGTCCCTTTCCAGCCTGCATGGGCTAGCCCCACTGCACGCAATACAGGATCCCAGAAGTATAACGGAACGCAATCGGCGTAAAAAGAGGTCAGCCACACGCCGGGTACATTTGTAATCAATGCATCCGTATCTTGGATAGCCGACGCTCTTGTCATACGTCCTAGTCCTTGATGTTCCGCTTTGACTTCAAACACATGATTACTATGCACTTGTTCACCGCAAGTCCATGCCTCGAATGGAAGCTGCAGCACATCCGCAATCGCTTCCCGATTCCGAATGACATCTTCATCCCGGTCATGAACATGAAAGGCACAATTTAAGGAGTCATACGGGCCGCTGCTGACACCGCCATTTTTCGAAGAAAAACCTGCTGTAATATCTGATCCCTTCGATACCCAAGGTTCCAGCATAAATAGAGCAGGTGCTGATGGTCTAGTCTGTTGTACGAATGGTTCCATTGTTCATTCACCTCAACCCTAGTGTACCATATGCTGGCGCTATTTTTCACTAACTAGGGTAAGATCGTGTCTCTCGCATCATCGGGTCTAGCCTCTCGTATCGGTCTGAAGCCGGCTCATATTCGTCCTGCTTGGTGACCCGTGTCTCCTCCATTTTGACAAGGACGACATCCGCGCCGATCTTCACAATATTTCGCCAAGGGATTACGAGGTCGGTGCCACCGCCAAATAGACCAAGAAATTTATTATAGTTCGGCACGACAATCGAGTTGATGCGCCCTTGACGCAAATCCAGCTCAAGATCTGAGATTTGCCCGAGTTTCTTCCCGTCCACAATATTAATAACATCCTTCGTCTGAAAATCCGATATCTTCACCCGTCATCACCACTAATCTTTTAATTTTAGGGTTCGAATCCATATATCCTAAATATATGTGGAAAAGACGTAAAATGTCCTGATCCTCAAAAGAAAACCATAGCTGCACACAAGCTTCAAAAAAAGCCCTAACGAATTCACGTTAGGACTTTGCATGCAACAAGAGATTCACGATTTGACATGCTTCTGCATCTGATTAATGGCCGATTTCTCAAGTCTCGATACCTGTGCCTGGGATATGCCAATCTCCTCTGCCACTTCCATCTGAGTCTTCCCTTCGAAAAACCGCATAGATAAGATCATTTTCTCACGATCGTTCAGTTTGCGCATCGCTTCACGAAGTGCAATCTCTTCAATCCAAGATACATCCTTATTCTTATCATCACTGATCTGGTCCATCACATAAATCGGGTCTCCGCCATCATGATAGATCGGCTCGAATAGCGATACCGGATCTTGAATGGCATCTAGAGCAAATACAACATCCTCTTTCGGGACGTTCAGCGCCTCTGAGATTTCGAAGATCGTCGGTTCACGCGCGTTCTTATTCGTTAAGCTGTCGCGAACCTGAAGCGCTTTATACGCAATATCGCGAAGCGAGCGCGAGACACGGATCGGGTTATTATCCCGTAGATAACGCCGAATCTCACCAATAATCATCGGCACGGCATACGTAGAGAATTTAACATTCTGACCAAGATCGAAATTATCGATCGCTTTCATCAGACCGATGCAGCCGACCTGGAACAGATCGTCAACAAATTCCCCACGATTGTTAAATCGTTGAATGACACTTAGCACGAGCCTTAGATTGCCATTCACTAATTTCTCTCTTGCTGCTCGTTCATTTTGTTGTTGTAAGGCGACGAATAATTCGCGCATTTCCGCGTTCGTTAGAACTGGCAGTTTAGCAGTATCCACACCACAAATCTCGACTTTATTTCGGGTCATCGTGTACAACCTCCCAAGGAGAAACATTAATGTACATTATCTCCGTGGGCTGTTTTTTTATTCCTTTTTCAGGTTACGATTCGACACGTCTTCGACCCATTTCGACGTCTACTCCGCGCCCGATATAGGTTACACCATCTTATTAAATTCTTTTCGCAGCCGTTTAATAATTCGCTTCTCTAGCCGTGAAATGTAAGACTGCGAGATGCCGAGCATATCCGCAACATCCTTCTGCGTCTTCTCTTCCCCATCAGTCAATCCGAACCGCAGTTCCATGATGACACGTTCGCGATCCGATAGTTTATCCAATGCTTTATGTAAAAGTTTACGGTCCACCTGTTCCTCGATATTCCGGTAAATCGTATCGTTCTCTGTCCCAAGGACATCGGAGAGCAGGAGCTCGTTCCCATCCCAGTCGATATTAAGAGGTTCGTCAAAAGATACCTCGGTACGGATCTTGCTATTACGACGTAAATACATCAGAATCTCATTCTCTATACACCGTGATGCATAAGTCGCTAGCTTAATCTTCTTGTCAGGATCGAACGTATTGACGGCTTTGATGAGACCAATTGCTCCGATCGAGACCAAATCTTCAATGTTGATGCCAGTGTTCTCAAACTTGCGCGCGATATATACAACAAGTCGCAGATTGCGTTCGATCAGCATCGCCCGGATCGCCGTATCACCTGATGACAGTCTCGTAAGCAAATATTCTTCTTCCTCACGCGTAAGTGGTGGAGGAAGGGCCTCGCTGCCGCCAATATAATAAATCTCTTCGCTCTTCAACCCTAGCAAAAAAAGAAACCGGTAATAGTTCAATTGCATTGTCAATTTCAGTTTTAAGAGCATTCCGTCTCCTCCTAGACATTAATGATGAAATAGCGCGCTATGCAAAATCGCCTGATAACTGCCATCCGACGACAGCTTACCGCCATCAAGCCCGATCAATACCTTCGTACATTCTGTGGTGGTTCCCCCATGGGTAAGGACGACTTTATCCGGTTTAACCGCGATCATCCACTGTGTACTACCACGATTCACCCCGCGATAAGGAACCATTCGGAGTCGATCTTGCCATGGAACAGATGCGTCTTGCATTTCCATAATCCATTGATCTGCAGAGAGATCACGAAGCCGATCAATCCATCCTTCGGGAAAAGCATTAAGCCAAAGTCCTGCCTCCATCACAATGACAGGGCTTCGCGTTAATGGGTCTGTAAGTTGATTCCCCGTATCAATGAGTCCGACACAGCTTGACTGATCTTGATCGATCCAGACCTCCACTTGTGCGAGAAATTGCGTCATAGCCTCTTTGTTCGCGCGGCTGCGTATCACCATACGGTATAAGAGGAATGTCATGACAAGTCCAATTGCAATAATCCAAAACCCAATTTTCAAGTTAAATTGAAATCCACCGGAGTGCGAGAACCAGATGCCATTTAACACATCGCCAGAATTCTGCATCAAGTAATGGAGCCCTAGTATGCCTCCTGCTGCCACAAAATTTATGACATAGAATGCAGCCATATTGCGTAAGTAGTTTTGTAGGCTGATAAAACCAAATGCAATCCAGAGCATTCCCAAAGACATCATGAATTTAATCAGAAACGTAAACAAGAAAGATAATGCAGGTGCGAACATCATCACGACATAAGAGGCACCTAGAATTGACGCTGCGATTAAGCGCCAGATTCGTGGTTTTAATTTCCTCATCCAGGCCGTTGTCCATAATAATGCTCCATCAATGAGCAAATTCATGAGAAAAATGAGATCAAGATATACAACCAGTCGCTTCACCGCCTCACCCTATCCATCGAACTTGGCAACGGATGAAACTAGTATATTAAACCTCATATTCAAAGTCTGTCTAAACATGGGGAAGCTGTGCATCTTTTTTTGTCGAAGAAACAATTCGAGGAATGATATGAATAAAAAAAAGCCCATCTCACAGAATTTGGATTCTGTAAAATGGACTCTAATAGAAGAAATTAATCATTATTACGAGGACGATTGCGTAGGAAAGTCGGAATATCCAATTGATCGCCCGCCGGCTGATTGCCAAATGGACGCAATTGACTTGCAGAACGAGTCTCTGGAGCCTCTTCCGGTTGTGCAGCAGTCACAGGTCTGCGACCAGGGATGTTAACCGGTTTAGATTCGAACCCTGTTGCGATGACTGTTACTTTGATATCGTCTTTCATGTCTTCTTCAATCCTCGCACCGAAAATCATATTTACTTCTGGATCGGATGCCGAGATAACAATTTCAGCCGCTTCATTGACTTCATACAAGGATAAATTCATACCGCCAGTGATGTTCATGATGACACCACGAGCACCTTCGATCGAGGTCTCGAGAAGTGGACTCATAATCGCTTTGCGCGCAGCTTCGGCCGCGCGATTCTCTCCATTCGCAACGCCAATCCCCATCAATGCAGAGCCGCGTTCCGTCATGATCGTCTTCACGTCTGCAAAGTCAAGGTTGATTAACGCTGGTTCAGCGATCAAGTCAGAAATACCTTGTACCGCTTGACGCAATACGTTATCGACTTCACGGAATGCTTCAAGCATTGGTGTCTTCTTATCCACCATCTCCAATAGGCGATCGTTCGGAATGACAATAAGTGTGTCTACTTTTTCTTTCAGTGCTTCTATACCGAGCTCTGCTTGCGTGGAACGTTTGCGGCCTTCGAAAGAGAAAGGACGTGTTACTACCCCAACCGTTAATGCACCGCATTCTCTAGCAATTTCAGCGATAACTGGAGCAGCACCAGTCCCTGTTCCGCCACCCATACCCGCAGTAACGAACACCATGTCTGCACCGCGCAGTGTATTCATAATCGCTTCACGGGATTCTTCAGCAGCTTTCTTCCCCACATCAGGGTTCGCACCTGCTCCAAGTCCACGTGTTAATTTATCACCAATTTGCAAACGATGCTCGGATTTTGCCAAATGAAGCGCTTGAGCATCGGTATTTACAGTAATAAATTCTACGCCCTTGACGCCATTATCAATCATTCGGTTGACTGCGTTACTACCGCCGCCACCCACGCCAATGACCTTTATTTGCGCTAACGAGTCCATCTCAAAATCAAATTCCAACATAATCTTCATCTCCCCCTCATTGCGCTAGACTGCCCAGGAAATCTTCATGCCTGACATCTTATATGAAATCCTCAAAAAATTTCTTCATACGATCAAAAATTCCCGGCTTTTCTTCCTCACTCTTCGGCGCTTTGGGACGATTCGCAGCTTTCTTCGCAGGCGAAGCATTACGCATTCTAACCGTACGAATAACACTATGGATAATACCAACACCGCTCGTGTAGCCAGGGTCACGCACACCGATAAAATCAGGAACCGCAATGCGGACAGTCGCTTCCAGTTCCGCTTGGGCAACTGTTAACACGCCTGACATACATACCGTTCCACCTGTTAAGATATATCCGCCTGGCATCTCGCTATATCCTAATCTCTTAACCTCTTGACGCACCATTTGGAAGATTTCCTGAACGCGAGGTTCAATAATCGCCGCTAGATCTAATTGGGAGAATTCTTTCTCGACATTACTGCCAATCCGTATGACTTTGAAGACTTGATCCTCAGCTGCATCCGGGCCATAAGCGCATCCGAACTTCAGCTTCACGCGCTCCGCTTGGTCAGTCAATGTACGAAGCCCGTAGGCAATATCATTGGTGACGAATTCGCCGCCAATTGGCAAGGTTGAAGTTGCGATCATCGCCCCATTCTGGAATACAGCAATGGTCGTCGCGCCTGCACCGATATCGACAAGAATGGATCCCATCGTCTTCTCGTCCTTGGACAATGCTAACTGCCCAGCTGCTAGTGACATTAGCACTAGATCTTTTACTTTCAAGCCTGCTTTTTCAACACATCGAAGTAAGTTATGTATCGCTGTCTTCGCACCCGTAATGATCGTTGCTTCAACTTCCAGGCGTACGCCAATCATGCCGCGTGGGTCTTGAATACCTTCAAGCCCGTCAACAACATATTGTTTGGCAACCACGTCAATAATCTCTCGCTCAGGTGGGAGAGCAATCACTTCCGCAGCTTTTAACACCCGTTCAATATCTTCATCACCGATCTCACGATCTTCATTTGACACAGCAACTACGCCATGACTCGATTGAAGCCCAATATGATTTCCTGAAATTCCGACAAAAACTTCCGATATTTGAATGCCAACCATACGTTCTGCATGATCGACAGCATTGCGAATCGACTGTACCGTCTGGTCAATATCTACAATTGCTCCTTTTCGAATACCTTCCGAGTCGGCAGATCCAACTCCAATAATATTAAAGGTTCCATTGTTCATTTCACCGATAATAGCTCGAACTTTGGATGTACCGATGTCCAAACTAACAATGATGTCACCGTTGCTCAATCTGTGGCACCTCCTATTTCTACCTAAGTATAATAGTAATATTGTATGACACTCTGTACATATTCAACAAATTTTATGTATTCCCTCTTTTTTCTACAATTTTTTTATTGGTAAATGTTTACCAAAATTAAAAAAAGGAGGACAAACCTATAACTACCATTCTAACATTTTTTCACATTATTGAGTAGTCTCTTTTTCCTGTTCAATGTCCGACGTTACGCGGTCAAACGGCTTATACGTATCTGCTGCTAGCATCGTAATCTGACCTGGTTGCTGTGTCTCGATCACTTTATTCAAATACTCAACCTTATCCTTTAATAAGGAAATGGATGTAGTAATTTCGAATTGTGAACGGGTATACATCTTGATGCGATCCGGGTAAGCTTTCGTGGGGTCGGGGATAATCTCAGAAATATCGGTGAGCAGCTCATCAGGGATAAGCGCTAACTGTTTACACAGTTGTGCAAGAAGCGGATCCTCCGACTTCCACTGGGTTAGAATTGGCTTCTCTACGAGGATATGATCCTTCTGCAGCAAGACATTCGTCCCATTAGAAAGTATACCTGCAATCTGCCCGTTTTCTTGTGATATTTGATACGCTACCGTTGGAAATTCTTGAACATCGATATGGATGACACCCGGGAATTGAAGTTCAATCTTTACGTCTTCAACGGCCTTTAGTTCTCGAATCCGATCGCGGATCGTTCCCTTGCTTGTCCCAAAAAATTGATCTCCCACATGAAGTCCGCTTTTCAGGATCAGCTCTTCTTTTGCTACCATATCGTTACCTGTGATCTGAATCTCTGAAATCTTGCTCACGGACGAACGAAAGAATAGAACAGCTAGAATGACGACAAAAAGAAGTAGCAGAATAAGAAGCAGCTTTCTGCTGGTGTTCTTCTTTACTTTTTTCTCTTTTAATACGGGGAGCTGCTTAACCATTTCTATACCACCTATAAAAGCCTCGATCCCCTCCAGCACTCGCGAAGGGGATGAAGGCGGTTAATTTGCAAAGTCAAGCTGCCTTGCTACTTGCGATTCACGATATATCGTTGCCCCAAGACTTGAGAACAATCGTTCAATCTGATCATAGCCGCGGTCGATATGATGCACTTGTTCGATAATTGTCTTCCCTTGCGCAGCCAATCCAGCAATGACAAGCGCTGCCCCTGCGCGTAAATCCGTTGCTTCAACCGTTGCTCCGAACAATCGGTTCACACCCCGGATAAAAGCTGAATTCAAATCTGTTCGGA
This sequence comes from Paenibacillus terrigena DSM 21567, assembly GCF_000374845.1. Taxonomy (GTDB): domain Bacteria; phylum Bacillota; class Bacilli; order Paenibacillales; family Paenibacillaceae; genus Paenibacillus_K; species Paenibacillus_K terrigena. Next base: position 252,962 of record NZ_KB895415.1, read on the forward strand.
TGTCCGCACCCATTCGTGTCAGCTCGTCGACATGTTTGAATCGACCTTCGAAAATCGTCTCTTTCATAATGCTAAATCCGTCCGACAACGACAGCAGTACCATAATCTGAGATTGTAAATCGGTTGGAAATGCCGGATAAGGCGAAGTCACGATACGTTCAACAGCGATAGGTCTCGCCTTACTGCTTACTTGTATTATATCATCGTCTACTGCCACTTCAACACCGGCACGCCTTAATACATGGATTAGAGATGTTAAATGCGATGCATTTACATGCGTTAGCGTGACATTGCCTCTGGTGGCTGCTGCAGCGATCATAAACGTCCCCGCGACAATGCGATCCGGGATCACCTCGTATGAACAAGGTGTCAGTTCCTCAACCCCCACAATTGTGATCGTATCTGTTCCCGCCCCGATAATTCGAGCGCCTAACCGATTCAAGAAATTCTGCAAATCAGCAATTTCCGGTTCTCTTGCCGCATTCGTTATGACTGTCGTGCCCTTGGCTAAGACAGCCGCCATCATAATATTCTCCGTCGCGCCAACGCTAGGGAAGTCTAAATGGATATTCGCGCCTATCAGTTGTTCCGCCCTGCAAATAATGCGTTGATCCGTCTGCAATATTTGAGCACCGAGCTCCATAAGTCCACAGAGATGCAGATCAATCTTACGCTCGCCGATCGCACAGCCCCCAGGCTGATATATCTGCACTTCCCCAAAACGAGCCAGCAGCGGACCCATCAAAAATATGGAAGACCGCATTTGCTTCATTAAGGATTCCGGAACATGCGAGGAATTCGCTTCGGTTGTATCAATAACGACGGTATCGTTGATATGCTGCGTCTCACAACCAATATCCTCTAAGATTTGCAGCATGACCTGAATATCCAGCAGTTTCGGAACATTATGAAGCTGTATTCTTCCACGCGTCAGAAGGCTTGCTGCAAGAATCGGCAATGCGGCATTTTTCGCTCCATGGATACGAATGGTTCCTGATAGGGGTCTCCCTCCCTCAATCACCAATTTGTCCAATGTATCACCTCCGAGTTTACCGCTCACCCACGACCAACACTTCCGGCACTAACGAAATCCCATACTTCGACTGGATCGTCTGCCTTATCTCCTCGATTAGGGTGAGAACATCTCTAGCTGTCGCTTGCCCGGTATTCACAATGAAATTGGCGTGTAACGTCGAGACTTCAGCGCCCCCAACACGATAACCTTTCAAGCCCGCTTCTTGAATCAGTCTCGCAGAGAAATCATTCGGCGGATTTCGAAATACGCTGCCACAGCATGGCAACTGATAAGGCTGTGTTTTTCTTCGACGTTCTTTGTACGATGCCATCGCGGCCGCGATTTCTTTCCGATCTCCATGCTCGAGCTGGAAGGTTGCTTCAAGAACAATTCCCTTCACCTCTTGTAAGATGGAGTGTCGATAAGCAAATTGCATCTCCGAAGTGGTATACCGTACCAATTCCCCGGTCTCCAGTACAATCTCAGCTTCCTTTAATATACGTGACACATCTGATCCATGAGCTCCAGCATTCATGTATACAGCGCCGCCAACCGTTCCTGGAATGCCCCCTGCGAATTCCAAGCCCGCTAAGCCTTCTTTTCCCGCCTTAATGCTGAGTGTGATAAAAGAATAAGCGCCGCCCACACGAACCTCATCGCCGGTAAATTGGATGTGATCCATTCCTTCACCTAACTTGATCACAACACCTCGGATGCCTTTGTCGGTCACGAGCATATTGGATCCTTTACCAATAGGGGTCCAAGGAATCCCATGCTTATGCAGCAGCTTGACCGTTTTCACCAGTTGTTCTTTTCCGCCCGGTATGATGAGGACATCTGCAGGCCCTCCGATTCTCCAAGTCGTATAATTCGCTAACGGCTCATTATAGAGCACCTTACCGACGTTCGCGGAAGTTAATTCTGTTATAAACGGCTGCATCTAATGAACCCTCCTTCTATGCATCTCAATAAGAGAAGCGTCATCAGGCATGAATACGACTCCAAATCGGTGTGAATAAACCGGAACTCATGAATGTCTGTCACGATTATAGAGTATCTTATGTCAGACTGAGGGGGAGTGTGACAATCGCCTAAGTTCTTCTCTTGTGTGCAAATTCTCGTTGTATTTATTTATTGTTCTGCGCTAAACGCTGCAATTCACGAACAATGATTTCTGCTGAATCCGGTTGGCCAAGGGAACGCGCGCCTTGCGACATTTGCTCGAACCGAATTTTATCTCTCATAATGATTTCTACGCGAGCGAACAATCGCTCACCATCTAAATCCTTCTCTAAGATCACTTCTGCCGCATTCGCCCGCTCCAAGGAACGCGCGTTAGCTTCTTGATGATTATTCGTTACATTCGGTGAAGGAATGAGTATGGATGGGATCCCTAATGCTGTCAGCTCCGCAAGAGACGATGCACCAGATCGGCCGATGACAAGTGATGTCGCAGCCAGTACGTCCGGCATGTTATGAATGTAAGGCAGCACCTGTAAATTCTTAGGCATGGGATTCACCGCTTGCTCGATGCGCTCCTTCGTGCTTGCATAATAACTCTCTCCAGTTACATAGACGAAATGCACATCTGATAGACGTGCAAGCGCAGGTGCCATCTGAACCATCGCATCATTGATCGCTCTCGCCCCACGGCTCCCACCGACAACCATCACAACTCGCCGGCCTTCAGGGATCCCTAGCACGTCATAACCTTTGCGGCGATTGGCCTTAAAGACTGCCGTTGCACGCGGATTACCCGTGTAGAGAACATGTTTGCCTTTACCAAAATGCTCCTTGGATTCTGGAAAGCTTAGTGCCACCGTATCTGTGTAGCGGCTCAAAAATTTATTCGTAAGTCCAGGAATGGCATTCTGTTCATGGATCAACGTTGGAATGCCCAGCTTCGAAGCCGCGTATACGACCGGTCCACATACGTATCCACCCGTTCCAATCACAACGTCTGGTTTAAATTGCTGGAGCAATTTCTTCGAACGATTAACCCCTTGGATGAACCGTAATACTGTCCGGACGTTATCAAGCGATAACTTCCGGCGGAATCCTGTAATTTCAATGGATTCGAATGGTATATTTTCTTTCGGAACTAACGTGCTCTCAAGCCCCTTCGTTGTCCCTATGTATAAAATTTTCGTATCTGGATGTTCTGCTTGACATTGTCTCGCAATCGCAACAGCCGGATAGATATGCCCTCCGGTGCCGCCGCCGCTGAGTACAACTCGCATGACACTCACCTCGCGTAACGGGATATATTGAGTAAAATGCCTAACGCGGTCAGCATTAACGTCAGAGAAGAACCTCCATAGCTGATTAAAGGCAATGTAATGCCCGTAACCGGCATCAGTCCAATAACTACACCAATGTTAATAATGACTTGCACAGCGAACATTCCAACGATGCCAACCGCAAGGAAACTTCCGAACGGATCAGATATCGTCATCGCTACGCGCATCCCGCGCCAGACTAAAATAAGAAATAATAATAAGACTGTCATCCCGCCAATAAACCCAAGTTCCTCCGCCAGGATCGAGAAAATAAAATCCGTCTGCGGCTCTGGTACGTAGCTGTACTTCTGGCGGCTCATGCCGAGTCCGAGTCCAACGAATCCTCCTGGCCCAATCGCATACAGCGATTGAATGATCTGGTACCCAGCTCCAAGCGGATCACTCCATGGGTCTAGGAAGGATGTAATTCGGGCAAGCCGATACGGCGCAGCCAAGACAAGACCAACAAACCCCACAACCCCCACCATCGCTAGAGAAACCAGATGCCGAATTTGCGCACCTGCCGAATAAATAACAATAAGCGAGGCTCCGACCATCACCGTACCCGTACCGAGATCGGGTTGTAACATAATAAGTCCAAAAGCGAGCCCCATTATACCAAGTGGCGGAAGCAAACCTCGTACAAACGACTCAAGTTCCTTCTGACGATCTGCGAGCAGCTTCGATAGGAACAGGATCATTGCTAGCTTCATAAACTCAGAGGGCTGGATTCCAAAGGAGCTTATTCCAAGCCAGCTTCGAGCACCTCCCCGTACAGCCCCAATCCCCGGGATTAACACGATGACGAGCAATGCAAAGCAGATGAGCAATGCCACCTTCGCATATTTCTTCCAAACCCAATAGTCTGTGTTCATCGTAAAATACATCGCGATTAATCCAAGTACGGCAAATAGCAACTGGCGCTTCACAAAATAGAACGAGTCGCCGTGTGCGTGGAATCCCACAACAGCTCCGGCACTGTACACCATCACCATTCCGATGCCGAGCAGAGCGAGGATCGAGAAGATCAGCCAAATATCTGGCGCGGAACGAGTTTTTGACATGGCAGGCACACCCTTACATTTAAATGTGAGGGCTTGAACATGCCCCCCTATTAAAGATTATGCACGGCCTCTTTAAAAATTCGTCCACGCTGTTCATAGGAAGCAAACATGTCCCAGCTAGCGCATGCCGGGGAGAGGAGCACGATGTCTCCAGGTCTAGCAAGCTGAGCTGCTTGCACCACGGCGTTGCGCAGCGTCTCCGCCGCATCTTCCACAGTATCGACGGTTTTAATATCCAATATCCCCGCTCCTTCCGCAACACGCGCTAACTTCTCACGTGTCTCGCCAAGAGTGACAATTCCACGGACATGTGCATGAAGGGCTGGAATCAGATCGTGAAAATCGAGACCACGGTCTAGCCCCCCTGCGATCAAAATTATATCTTCTTGGAACGCTTGCAGCGCCGTTATCGTTGCAATCGTATTCGTTGCTTTGGAATTATTGTAATAGGAAACATCATTTTTCTTCCCGACAAATTCCAAGCGGTGCTCCACACCGTGGAAATCGGCAAGCGGGACTCTCAGTTCCGAAGGACTCACTCCCGCTGCGATGCAAATTGCTGAAGCTGCTAACGCATTATCAACATTGTATCTTGCTGGAATCCCGATGTGGTCCACTTCGATAATGGTATGCACCTGCGCATCTTGATCTCGGTAGACGACATGACGTGCCACGCCTTCGCTCGCATCGGCATCTGAATCATTCGAATATGGCGGTTCAACGTATACGCCGAATTCAAGGCGTTCCTTGCCTGAGAAAGGCAGCACCTTCGCAGAGACTTCAGCAGCAAGTCCACGGCAGATCGGATCATCCATATTTAACACGGCAAAGTCAGAATTTGTCTGATTCGCGAATATCTTCGTTTTGGATGCAATGTAATCGTCCATTGAACCATGATAGTCCAGATGGGTCTCTGCGACATTCAGAAGACATGCGATATGCGGATGGAACGCACTCGTACCTTTCAATTGAAAGCTGCTTAACTCTACAACCATGCGATTCTCGGCCGTTGCCTTCGCGACAGCTTGGACAAGCGGTGTACCGATGTTCCCAGCAACGATCGGGTGTTTCCCTGCGTGTTCTAATATTTTACCCACCCAAGTGGTGGTTGTTGTTTTCCCATTTGAGCCGGTAATCCCAATGATCGGCGCAGCACATATGTAAGAGGCAACTTCAATCTCCGTCACAATCTCGATACCGAGTTGCAACGCTTGCTGTAGTGGCTTAACGCTATAGGGAATCCCGGGATTTTTGACAACGAGGGCCACACCGGGATGAATAAGCTCGTCCGGATGTCCTCCACAAATAACAGAAATGCCCAAAGCTTCTAGTTCGTCAGCTTCGGGACTCTGGTCTCGGTCTTTCTTATCATTGACGATCACATTCGCGCCCCATGAGGCGAGAACTTTCGCGACTTGTAAGCCGCTTTTGGCAAGACCAAGAACTACGACGTCTTGGCCTCGATATGCTTCCGGTAACAACATTGCACTACAACCCCTTGTTGATATAAAGTCCAAGCCCTGCAAGCAGCAGGCCTACGATCCAGAACGTAATGACGACACGCCATTCCGACCAGCCCGACAATTCAAAGTGATGGTGGATCGGACTCATCTTGAAAATCCGCTTACCTCTTAGTTTGAAGGAACCGACTTGAAGAATAACGGACAACATCTCAATGACGAATACGCCTCCGATAATAATAAACAACAGTTCGGTTTTCGTCAAAATCGCAATCGCCGCAATCGCGCCTCCGATGCCCAAGGAGCCGGAATCGCCCATAAATACTTTGGCAGGATGCGCATTGTATACGAGGAAGCCAAGAACAGCTCCAATCATCGCTGCGGCCGCTATCGCAGACGCATGCCCTTCGACTTGCATCGCAATAACCGCAAAAGCGCCGAATGCGATTGCGCTAACACCCGACAACAAGCCGTCTAATCCATCGGTGAAGTTAACCGCATTACTGATCGCTAGCATCATTAACGTAATAAATACATAGTAGAACCATCCGAAATCCCATGCCACCGAGGTGCCTGGAATCGCAATGACCGTACTATGATTGTTCGAAATTAATAGCGCACATACAATGACAGCAAAGAGCAGTTGTCCGAACAACTTCTGCATTGCTGTTAAACCGAGTGATCTTTTGAACACAATTTTAATATAGTCATCAAGGAATCCAACAAGCCCAAATCCTAGTGTTGCCACAAGCAGAACAATAAAGTCCGTATTCATCACGGAAAACTTCAAGAAGCTAAGTGTAAAAGCAAGTAGAATAATAATGCCGCCCATCGTCGGCGTACCTGCTTTTTTCAAATGCCCTTGGGGACCATCCTGCCGAATTTGCTGACCGAATTTCAACCTTCTTAATAGCGGAATACATAATGGTCCTGCAATAACCGCTAACAGAAAAGAAACCCCGATCGTAAGTAATACCAATTTAAAGTCCACTACCGTCACACTCCTAAAATACGATCAAAACCGCACATCCTTGCGATAACAACCATTCATGAATCAGAAATTACAACTATTATAACGCGGTATCTCTTAGCGATCGTACCACTTCTTCCAGTCTCATCCCTCTAGAACCTTTAACTAGGACAAGATCACGCGGTGTTAATACAGATACAAGCTCTTGTACGAGCTCTTCCTTGTCTTGAAATGCTTTTACCCGCTCCGCAGGCATATAAGCTGATGCAGCCGATGCAATTTCCGCAGCAAGTGGTCCATAGGTATACAAGTAATCTATTTTCATTCTTTCGAATTCATGACCAATCAGACGATGCAAATTCACTTCTTCCGGACCTAATTCAAGCATATCCCCCAGCACGACCGCTTTCTGACGGAAACCGCTCATGAGATCGAACAGTTCTAACGCTGCACGAACAGCTGTCGGGCTTGCATTGTACGCATCATTAATGATCGTTAGGCCTGTTACTCCTTCAATCACTTCGGTGCGCATCCCTGTAACTACAAGATTCCGTAGCTGCGCATCCATTTCCTCTTCAGGAACGTCAAAATATCTCGCGACAGCCATTGCAGCCAGTGCATTGGACACATTATGCTGACCAAGCAGCGGAATGAAGTAGCTCGCCTGATCCGATGTAGACGTTGTGAAAATCGTCCCCCGCGCGTTCAGCATAATACCTGTTGCATAGATGTCATTATCTTGTTCAAAGCCAAAACGAACCTGCGACATCTTCTTCGGCTGTATGGTCGAAGCTTCCTTCAGCACTTGTGTGATTAATGGTTCATCACCATTCGAGACGAGCAGACCACCCTCACTCAAAGAGCTAACAATTTCGAGTTTCGCTCTAGCAATCTCATCACGAGAGCCGAGTTGGAGAAGATGTGCATCACCGATGTTCGTAATGACTGCAACCTCAGGACATGCGATTGACGATAACAGCTCAATCTCACCGCGGCTGCTCATTCCCATCTCAAGCACGATAATATCCGTGTCTACATCCATCTGTAGAATCGTAAGTGGCAATCCAATATGATTATTGTAATTTCCATTCGTCTTATGAACCTTATACCTCGCGCTGAGGACAGCCGCGATCATATCCTTCGTCGTTGTCTTGCCATTACTGCCGGTTACACCGACAACACGCACACCCGATTCCCGAAGCACGCTCGCAGCCAGACGCTGCAACGCGAGCAATGGATCATCGACAAGAATCAATGCCCCATTCACTTCAGGCTGCGCGCGATGCACAGGCCAGAATGCTGCCTGTGCACCTTGCTCAAGCGCCGTGCCGACAAAATCATGCCCATCAAAGCGTTCCCCCGCAAAGGGGACAAACAAACAGCCCTCATGGAGTTTACGGGTATCGATCTCGACGGCGTGAACCTGTAAATTTTCATATTGGATATCCGACAGTCTCCCGCCGCATGCATTTGCAATCTCGCGTAGTGTTCTTGTAATCACATTAATGGCCCCTTATCGCTTCTTTAGCAACTTCTCGATCATCAAAGTCGAAGGATTCTTGACCGATGATCTGATAGGTTTCATGCCCTTTCCCCGCAATCAATACTACATCGTGAGAGCTTGCCATTTCAATAGCCTTTTGTATGGCTGATTTACGATCCACAATTAGCTCATAGGACGACTGGCGCGATGTATAATCCATGATTCCTTGTTCGATGTCTTTCAAAATGAGATTGGGATTCTCCGTCCGCGGATTATCGGATGTAACGAGGACATGATCGGAATATTCCGCAGCGATTCGGCCCATAATTGGACGTTTCGTACGATCACGGTCGCCTCCGCATCCGAAGACGCAAAGAATTCGGCCTGTAGCGAATTCCTTCACCGTCTTGAGGACATTCTCAAGTCCATCCGGTGTATGCGCATAATCAACAATAACAGCATACGGTTGACCAGCATCCACTGCTTCAACACGCCCATCGACACCAGCAATTGATTCAAGACTTGCTTTAATCTGCTCTAGAGAAATGCCTTCCACCAATGCTGCACTGATCGCAGCCAGCGCGTTGTAGACATTGAATTTCCCAACCATCTGCAGCTCTATATCCGCGCTGCCACGGAATGTAGTGACATGGAACTGAGTTCCTCGGGAGGTAATCTTAATCTGACTTGCCTGAACATCTGATGGCTGATCCACACCATATGTAATAACCTCAGCTGAAGTCAGCGAACGGAAATAGTCGCTTGCAGCATCGTCAGCATTTAGAATGGCATAGGCGTGCTGATCCGGCGATTCCGGGAAATCATTGCCTAGACGCGAGAATAAGAGCCCTTTCGCTGCTTTATATTCTTCCATCGTCTTATGATAGTCCAAATGATCCTGCGTTAAATTCGTAAAGATTGCGGTACGGAAACGGCATCCTTTGACACGTCCTTGCAGTAGTGCATGGGATGAAACCTCCATCACGCAAGCGGCCGTACCTGCCTCAACCATCGCATGCAGCGATTGCTGCAATTCCAAAGCTTCTGGCGTCGTACGGCTCATCTCCATTTTCTTACCAGCATATCGCATCTGAATGGTTCCGATAATACCTGGATGGAAACTAGCATCCTCTAAGATCCGTTCGATGAGATAGGTCGTCGTTGTTTTGCCATTTGTACCCGTAACACCGATCATTTTCATTTGCTTACTTGGCGATCCGTAGAAATAATCTGCAAAAACAGCCATCGCATACCTGCTGTCCTTCACAATAATTTGCGGGAGCGGTAGATCAAGCTTACGCTCTACCACCAGCGCCACAGCGCCTTGGGCAACAGCTTTGTCAGCGAATGTATGCCCATCGACGGTATGTCCAGGCAAACAAATGAACAAATCCCCCGGTTGCACCTTGCGTGAATCCGTCTGGATCCCCGTCACCTGAATGTCCCCGTCTCCTTCTATTTGTGCAGTTGTTAACCGCGACACGAGCTCCTTCACCAACATGTCTAATCCCTCCATCTTTTTCCTTAATTGTTACGAACTTGCATTCCGATGCATTCATTTTTAAATTTTAGCTACTCATTCGGCAATGCTGCTTCACTTCCCATGTAAATCCGAATGGTGGAACCTTTCTCCACGCGCTCGCCCGGTTTGGGCGCTTGGGCAACGACAACCTTACCCGTGCCTGATTTCGCGAGATTGAAATTGGTGTTCATATCTTGATAGATATCTTCCAAGGTCATCCCCTTCATATTCGGAACCGTTACGAGCGGTATTTCATCGGTTTTATACGGATGTGCGATCTGATCCTTACGTTTCGGAACGCCCATATATTGTAACGCATCTTCCATAATGTTGCGAACAATCGGCGCAGCGATCAATCCCCCAAATTGAATCCCTTGCGGGTTGTCTACTGCCGTATAGACGACCAATTGTGGGTCATCCGCAGGTGCAAAGCCAATAAATGATACAATATGCTCGTTCGGCGAGTAACGTCCATTAACAACTTTTTGAGCTGTTCCTGTCTTACCGCCAACACGATACCCATCGATAAAAGCTTTACCCCCCGTACCTTTGGCAACAACACTTTCGAGCGCCTCACGGACGATCTTGGAGCTCTCCTCAGAGATCACTTGTCGGACAGGCTGGGACTCCATGTTCTGAAGTACCGTCCCTGTCTCCGGCTGAATTAATCGCATCCCAACATGAGGTTGATACAAATACCCGCCATTAATGGCTGCTGCGACCGCTGCGACTTGTTGAATCGGAGTCACCGATACCCCCTGTCCAAAAGCAGTCGTCGCAAGCTCGACGGGGCCAACACGTGATAATTTGAAGAGAATTCCTGTTGCTTCACCATTCAGGTCAATCCCCGTCTTCTGGCCAAAGCCAAAATTCTTTATGTACTCGAACAATTTTTCTTTGCCAAGACGTTGACCTAGCGCCACAAACCCAGGGTTGCAAGAGTTCTCAACGACTTGCAGGAAGGTCTCGCTTCCATGGCCGCCCTTCTTCCAGCAGCGAAGCTTGGCCCCACTCACATCGACATACCCCGGATCATAGAAATGATCATACTTAAGATTGACCTTCTTCTCTTGAACCGCAGCAGCTAGAGTGATGATCTTGAACGTTGAACCTGGCTCGAAGGTGCTCCAAATCGATAGATTGCGATTATAGAGCTCCGGTGCGTATTCCCGATAATTTCCCGGGTCATAACCTGGCTTACTCGACATCGCTAGAATCTCCCCGTTCTTCGGGTTCATCACGATCGTCGTAATCGATTTCGGGTTCAATTGGGCCATCGCCTGATCTTGTTCCCGCTCTACTATTGTCTGTAGATGTTTGTCCAGTGTCAATTGTAAATTCAATCCATCTTGCGGTTCGGTGTACTTCTCGGAGGAATTCGGCATTTGCCGCCCTGCTGCATCAGACAGGAAGGAGACATTTCCCCGTTGCCCCTGCAGCTTGTCATCATAGATCTTCTCCACACCTGTAAGACCACCGTCGAGCCCGACAATTCCTAGCACTTGACCTGCCAATTCGTTAAAAGGATAGTACCTTTTATTGTCCTCCGCGACGACGATCCCTTTCAAGTTCAGATCACGAACTTGCTGTGCTTTCTCTAGCGTAATTTTACGGCCTGCTGGCTGAATGTTGACGATAAAAGAGCCCTTCTTCGAGACATATTTAAGCATTGTCTCTTTTGATGTCCCGAGCACATTCGCTAGCGCTGCTGCTGTGGCCTCCTTGTCCTTAATTTGAACAGGAATGGCCAGAATGCTCGGTGAGCTAATATTGTATGCAAGGCGAACGCCATTGCGATCCAATACCTCTCCACGTTTTGCAGAGAACGGAATTTCACGACGCCACAAATCCTCGGCCTCTTTGGAGAGCTCATTTCCCTTATACAATTGCACAAACCCTAGCCTGCCCATCAAGGCAGCAAATCCTACGGTTATGATTAATAATGACAACATAATTCTGCGTCGTACGGTGACACCCGAACTTTTCACAGCGTACCCCTCCCTGTCCATCATGAATGGTTTCATAACAAGACTATTCAGGACAAACAGGGGTTAGAACAAGCTATTTGGGTGGAGGATCACTCTTCTCACCCGTCATCGGTTCAAGCTTGAAGTTCACATGCATTTTATCGCCGTCTTTCGTCGTCTCTTGGCTCACAACATATCCTTCCCCTGTAATGGTGTAAGAGATGTCGAGCAAGGTACAGAATTCAAGCACATCCCGAAGCGACGAGCCTTTCATATCAGGCATCGTAATATTTTTGGGGTCTTCCGTAATGAGATAGACCCGATTTCCTTGCGCTAACGGCGTCCCCGCATCAGGAACTTGACGAACGATGTTACTTCCTTTGCCTATCGTATCAAACGTTATGCCTTGATTCGTCAATTTCTCTTTCGCTTCTGCGATCTTCAGCTTCAATACATCTGGGACAATGGCGACAGGTTTAGCTGGTTTTCCCTCACTCTTCGTCTCGTCTTCTGTCTCTTGCTTCGGTTTACTACTTGGCTCGATACCCAAATATCTTAAAGACTGACTCATGATGGATTTGAAAACAGGTCCAGCTGCTGAACCACCGCCTACGTATTGGTCATTAGGCTCGTCAATAATAACATAAACTAACAATTTTGGATCTTCGACAGGCGCGTACCCGATAAAGGATACAACATACTTATTCGCTTCATATCCTCCACCCTTTTTCGGTTTCTGCGCTGTTCCTGTCTTACCTGCGATTCGATAACCTTCAATGTAAGCACTCTTACCTGTACCGATCTTCTGGTCCGATACAACCTGTTCCAAATATTCCCCCACTTTGCGTGAAGTCTCTGGTGATATGACCTGTCTGACCATCGTCGGTTCAATCTTGGTCGTTGTGTTGGTTGTTGGATCAATGATTTCTTTGACAAGACGCGGTGCCATAAGCTTCCCACCATTTGCAACAGCAGCAACACCTGCAACCTGCTGGATTGGTGTAACAACAACGCCCCCTTGCCCGAACGACGCTGTCGCTACATCAACATTCGAATCCAGACGCATTGTACCTGCTCGTTCCCCGAATAATGGGATATCTGTTTTCTGCCCAAAACCGAAATCTTCGAAGTATTTCCCCAACTTTTCTTTCTGTAATCGTTCATACCCTAATTTGACGAAGGCGACGTTACTCGAACGCTTCAACCCTTCTAAGAATGTAATTTCACCCCAACCTCCGCGTTTATGGTCACGAAGTGGCTTAGGCCATCCGCTCACTTTTATTTGTCCCGACATGTATGTTTCGTTCGGGTTGAAGTACCCCTCCTGTACCGCAGCAGCAAGTGTAATGATCTTGAATGTTGAACCTGGCTCATAGACCGATTTAATGGAATGATCATAGAAGTTCGCTTGATTCTTTGTTTCCCAATATTTATTCGGGTTGTAGTTCGGCATATTAGCAGTCGCAAGAATATCCATCGTACTCGGGTCAGCTACAATGGCCGTTGCGCTAATGGGTTGATACTTGTTGTATACTTCCTTTAACGCTTCTTCGGTAAAATGCTGAATATTCTGATCAAGTGTCAGCACCAAATTTTTGCCATCTTTCTCCGGCTTATATATTTCGTCCGCTGAAGGCAGTTTGTAGCCTTTGCGGTCCTGATCATAAGATATGGAACCATCGATTCCTGCTAAGTCCTTATCAAAGAAAGCCTCGAGACCTGTAACCGCCTTGCCTTGCTTGTCGGTATATCCGAGCAAATGTGCAGCTAACGAATCGTTCGGATAGAAGCGCTTCGTCTCTTTCAACAGGTAAATGCCCACATCCGCGTTTTTCCCGACCTTGTCACGAAGTTCATCGATATAAGTATTAATCTTATCCGCAAGACCTTGATCAATCTTCCAGCCTTCCTCACGGACTTCACGTTGATCATAATAAGTACCATCTTTTTTCTTGGCCGTCACCAATGCCATGACTTCAGGTACCGGTTTGTTCAATATTTCACTCAGCTTAGCAGCAATGGGTTCTTCCAACTTCAGATCATGAATTCGCTTCGGATTCACAGCAACGGTATAAGCTGGTGCATCTACAGCCAATGTATTCATGTTACGGTCGAATATCGTTCCACGAACAGCATCCAACTTAACGGTCGTCGACCACGTTTCTTTCGCTTTTTCTGTCAAGAATGACGCATCTACCACCTGAACCCAGAAAATTCTCACTAATAGAATAAAAAAGAGGATGGTAATACATCCTCCGATAAACATGGTGCGTATTCGTATTCTTTTTACCATCATCTAACATTCCCTTCATCCGCAGTCGAGTTATACCTACGACCTCGAGTTAATCAATCCCCCGCTTTTTTGGACTTGGGCTGAAAGCCAAGTGCTACAGCTCGATCATAAATAGCCGCTGGACTCGACAATTTTTCTTTCTCCGTCTTGAGCACGGCAATTTCCTTCTTCATCACTTGCACTTCACGACTCATCTTCTGCATTTGCATGTTCAAATCATAGATTTGCGCATAGCGCCAGATAATTACACCAGCAACAAGGGAGCATACGACAATGGTGAACAAGTATAGCAGCTTCTCCTGCGTGGATAATAACCCCTTCCGCGATACAACTTTCGTCGTCTCGCGATACCGATCCGGAGTGCGTTGGATTTTCTTTTCTTTTAGCGCTAAATTCCCACGAACATATGCCATTGACTATACTCCCCCATTACTATAACTTTTCCGCAATGCGTAATTTGGCTGAGCGGGATCGCGGATTATCATCCAGCTCGCGTTGACTTGGGATATACGGCTTCCGATTGACTAACTTCAACGTCCCCTTTTTGCCGCATACACACATTGGAAAATCTGGAGGGCACGTACATTTTTCGATATACTGCGCAAAAGTTTGCTTACAAATTCGATCTTCTAACGAATGGAACGTAATAACGGATGCTCTCCCGCCAGGAGCGAGACAACGTACCGTCTTGTTCAACGCCTCTTCAAAAGCGCCAAGCTCGTCATTAACAGCAATCCGCAGTGCTTGGAAACTGCGTTTCGCAGGATGGCCCCCTGTACGTCTTGCTGCAGCTGGGATTCCTTCTTTTACAAGCTCTGCAAGATGACCTGTTGTCTCGATGGGTGCAGCTTGTCTGGCCGCTACAATGTTCTTCGCAATCCGGCGTGAGAATTTCTCCTCCCCGTATTCAAACAGGATCTTCGCAATCTCTTGTTCGGACCACGTATTTACAATGTCATGGGCCGTCAGCATGGCATCTTGATCCATCCGCATATCAAGCGGAGCATCATGGTTATAACTAAATCCTCGATCCGCCTCATCCAATTGCGGTGAAGACACACCCAAATCGAACAAGATCCCGTCAACCTGCGGTACTCCATCGACTTTCGGAACTTCCGGCAAATCACGTAGCACTTCTTCTATATATCGAAAATTCGTCTTAATTAATCGAACACGATCTTCATAAGGTGCAAGCTTTACTTTGGCATTCGCGAGTGCAATATCATCCTGATCGAGTGCGATCAAAAGACCGGGTGCCGTGAGCTGCGAGGCAATGACCGCGCTGTGACCCGCTCCGCCTAATGTACAATCCACATAGATACCTTCGGGCTTGATGTTGAGACCTAGCACAGCCTCTTCTTTTAATACCGTGATGTGATGAAACAAATATAAGCCCTCCTAGCTAGCAAATCTCATGCATTTAAAAATCAAAGTCAACCAGTTTCTCAGCAATTTCGTTGAAAGATTCCTCCGATTGATCGAAGTAATTCTCCCATAGTTCTTTACTCCAAATCTCCACCCGGTTGGATACCCCGAGCACCACACAATCTTTATCGAGCTTGGAATATTGAAGCAGATTATTCGGTATATTTACCCTGCCCTGTTTGTCCAATTCACATTCTGTCGCCCCTGAGAAAAAGAAACGCGTAAACGCGCGAGCATCCGACTTCATGAGCGGCAACGCCTTAAGCTTCTGCTCCAGCACTTCCCACTCCGAACGTGGATATACAAATAGACATTGGTCTAAACCGCGAGTGACGATAAAGGAGGCTCCAAGAGCATCACGAAATTTAGAAGGAATGATCATCCGACCTTTGTCATCAATCGTATGTTGATATTCCCCCATAAACATCTGTCGCTCCACCTCTTCCCCCGAATCTCCCACTTCGCACCACTTTCCACCACTTCAGTCATACTATTTCGCCATTCATAACAAAAATCCTGCAATGAATGCAGGATTTTTTATAATTGAACGATATTTAATTATTCAAGGTTCTATAGATCTATTTTCTTTCTTTTCTGCTTGCGATAGTAGTACAAGAGAGGGATGGCTAAGATCAATAATATAATAATAAAAGGGAAAATCGCAATCAGGACAAGGATTAGTCCTTGGAAGAAAGTAACGACCGCATCCCAGCTTTTCTCCAAAGTGATCCCCATGCGCTCTGTAAAAGTCTTGTCTTTGGCCAGCAAACCTGGGTCAGTAGACTCAATGGGCTGATATAACCTGAGGCTAATTGTCGAGTACGCAACATTCTGATCAAGGTACCGCATCCGTCCTTGAATTTGTTCTATCTGTTCCTGTACTTCCGCTAATTGGGAGGAGAACTTCAATAAGTCACCTGCATTGACTGCTTTATCCATAAATCCGAGCAACCGTTTCTCGACGACCTGTTTGGCCTTAAGTCTTGACGCCAAATCAACATATTCTTCCGTGACGTCCTGCCCTTGCAATTGACGCTCGTATTTTGTATGTTCCATTTTCCCAAGCTGCTGCATGAAATCCATGAACCCATTCGCAGGCACTTTAAAGGTGAAATTACCACCGAGCTCATAGTCGCTTTTTTGATCAGAGAACTGAAGCAAATAGCCTCCAACAAGCTGAATTTTGTTCTGCAGCTCTGTCTGTGCCTTCCCATAGTTCTTCACTTCCATCGTTACATTGGCTTGGTAGATTAGTTTTCGCTGATCCGTCGAACCCGATAAAGGCCCTTCTCCGCCTGCACCGATTGCCGATTTCGAAGAACCTGCGCCATCCGTATCGGCCTTCGCTTCCTCCGTTGCCACGGCTGTCGATTGATCTGCTGCTGCGGATTCCGACTGGTGACTGGTCGACTTAAGATCTTCACTTTTTGAAGCGCTGCTGCAAGCGGTCGCAACACTGATGAAGACCATACACAGGAGTAATACCATACTCAATCTCTTTATCAATCTTTTACGCACAAAACAACCCCCTTATTGGTTATCGCGCGGTGTAATTTACACCATTTACCAATAGACGCGATGTCCCACAAGGAGGTTGCTCCAAAAACATATTTTATAAAAATAAACTCAATGATTACTCGTGATCTGCCCAGCTATCCAAATAAGTCCGCTGTTCATCAGATAATGAATCGATCTGAATGCCGAGGGATCCAAGCTTCAAACGCGCAACTTCTTGGTCCGTCTCATACGGCACATTCAGCACTTGATTACCGATTTGCTCATATTGCTCGTTCACATAACGAAGCGCTAGCGCTTGGAGTGCAAATGTCATGTCCATAATCTCAGCCGGATGCCCGTCGCCTGCTGCCAAGTTCACAAGGCGTCCTTCTGCGAGTAAATAGATTTTACGTCCGTCCTTCAGCTGGAACTCCTCAATATTACGTCGAACCGTACGCACAGAAGTCGAACGTTCATTTAGTTCTGGTTTGTTCACTTCGACATCAAAATGCCCTGCGTTCGATAGAATCGCACCATTCTTCATCACATCATAATGTTCTCCACGGATCACATCACGGTTCCCTGTAACGGTAACGAATAAGTCTCCAACTTTCGCAGCTTCGATCATTGGCAATACCGTAAACCCATCCATGAAGGCTTCTACGGCCTTAATCGGATCGATCTCCGTCACGATAACGTTCGCACCGAGTCCTTTTGCACGCATGGCAACACCTTTACCGCACCAGCCGTACCCAACAACGACAACGTTCTTCCCTGCTACGACGAGGTTCGTCGTACGGTTGATGCCGTCAAATACGGACTGACCCGTACCATAGCGGTTATCGAACAAATATTTGCAGAATGCATCATTAACAGCAACCATCGGGAATTTCAATTGGCCTTCTTTCTCCAATGCTTTCAAGCGCAAAATTCCTGTTGTTGTCTCCTCAGCACCACCACGAACTGTCGTAAGCAAATCTGGGCGCTCCGCATGCAGAATCGTAACCAGATCGCCGCCATCATCAATGATCAGATCCGGCTTCGTCTCTAGCGCTTTAATCAAGAGCTCTTTGTATTCTTGCGGATCTGGATTGTATTTCGCGAATACGGTAATCCCGTCCTCAACCAAGGCCGCACAGACATCGTCTTGCGTCGATAGTGGATTGCTACCCGTAATCGTAACTTCCGCACCGCCTGCTTGAACGACCTTTGCCAGATAAGCCGTTTTGGCTTCCAAATGGAGGGAGATCGTTACCTTTAATCCCTTGAAAGGCTGGTCCTTCTCAAATTGCTCGCGAATGCTGTTCAGTACAGGCATATGTGCATCTACCCAACTGATCTTTAGATGCCCTTCTGGTGCCAAAGACATATCTTTTACAATACTGTTCTGTGCTGCATTACTCATTCGCTTACCTCCTACAGTGGATATGATGCCTGCGATATGATTAAGAAATCACACGGTGTTGACCCGTTAGATCGAGTGGAATCTCATATAGGGATGATATCCATGTGTTTCCATATCGATTAAGATACGCAAAGATATTATAAACACGTTCCTGTGGTTTGCCAAGGGGAATTAAGGAACTATGAATACGGTCCCAGTGCCTTAGTGCAGTCTCATTCTGTTTCGCGAGATCATGAACAGCCCGATTCTGTAAAAATTCAACCTGTTCCATGACCTTCTGCTTATTCGTCTCGCCGAGTTTGCCAAGTCCTGCTTGAATCTGAGCCAGTTTGCTTAGAATCGGCTGATACATGGATTCCAGCTTGTGCTTCAAATGATCGAAATCCGCATCCAGACCTAGTGTATCCTGCGCATGAAGCCATGCTTCTTTACGTTCAGCAAATCGCTCTATGACATCATCGAATGTTAGGTCATACTTCGTCATTTGTTTCTGTACTGTACCTTCTACGAACGTGAACGACATCCGCGGCACAATGATCGGCATTCGGAATCCAACTGTATGGAAGGCGCGATGCGTCAGTGCCCAATACGCAATTTCACCCGTACCCAGTACAGCCGATAAAACCGGGAATAAATAATCCTGCATTAGCGGACGAGTCAGCACATTATTGCTGAACCGCTCAGGATGCGAAGCAAGCGTTGCTCTTAATTCCTCGCGGCTAAAGGTCACTATCCCTTTGCGGTCCGTAAATCGTCCATTCTCTTTGTGCAACAGCACTCGAGTGCCTTCATGAATATAGAACAAGTTCGCATTCCCTGCAGTGACGTCCGCTTGTGCAGTGAACTCATGCTTCGCTACATCCTCTTCAGAGTGGAAGTACGCTTTCTCTAGCTCATCATTCTGATCGATTATACGCTCGAACATCGGCACCTCAATGGACCGAATCGCTTGATCCGCGGAATCGATCAACACAAGGCCTGCTTCCCCGAACAACATGCCGAAGATCCGAGCATAGTAATCACTGAGTGTGTCGGATACCGCTGCAAATGCGTTCAGTTGTTCCACAAGATCTGCCTTAAACTCCGTATTCGGGAGCAGATCGCTTAATTGGTGGATAGCTGCCTGCCACGATTCCGATGGTACGACAACATCACTCACCATGGATCTAACGCCTGTCGGATGATCGATCCGAATCTTCTGAACTTGAAGTTCTGGCGACAATACGTAGGTATGGTTCACCTCGTCGAAATCATGGTCTTCCCCTGCGATCCAGAATACTGGTACTACCGGTCGATTCAACCGTTCAGTCGCCATCCGCGCTGTCTGAATGATCGTGAGCGCCTTATAGATAACAAGTAAAGGACCCGTGAATAGACCGCTCTGTTGACCTCCTACCACGGCAAGCGCGTCATCCTGCTCTAGTTGATTCAATGCCGCAGACACCGCAGCATGCGGATTTCTCTCTGCATTATAAGCGCGTAATCTACTTACGAGCTCTTTGCGATCTGCACGCAATTTACATGTCTCATCTAACCAAGCTGCTCTTGCATGCCAATCCTGCTCAGATACCGGATTATAATCGAACAGTTCACGAACCTGCTCGTAATCCTTCATATATGTATCTGATAAAGGTTGATTGACTTTCATGGGTACTTGAACTACATTCACGTCCAGCCCCTCCATTTCGATTTATATTGGACTCCAAAAAACAAGCCACTATTTTTTTGAAAGTGATTCTCTTTGATTGTACACAACGAATGGTCATTTCGTCAAAGGAACGAAAGAGCAAACACCAAAAAAAAGGCTGCTTACAAATGCCCTAGAAGACATTCATAAACAACCTTATATTCAAAACATTAAATATAATGACAAGCTGCGAAATGACCTGATTTAGTCTCTACCAATTCCGGCTCAACCGAAGCACATTTCTCTGTTGCCATCGGACATCTCGTACGGAAATGACAACCGCTTGGCGGATTGATCGGACTCGGAAGATCGCCTTTTAACACAACGCGTTCCTTCGTCGCTTCAACCGCTGGATCCGGAACAGGAATCGCGGATAATAGCGCACGTGTGTAAGGATGTTGTGGATTCGCATAGAGTTCTTCACTCGTTGCAAGCTCAACCACTTTACCCAGATACATAACCGCAACCCGGTCACTGATATGCTTAACCATCGAAAGGTCATGCGCAATGAACAGATACGTTAATCCGAGATCGCGCTGCAAATCTTGCAGCAAGTTAACAACCTGCGCTTGAATCGATACGTCCAGTGCAGAGATCGGCTCATCACAGATGATGAACTTCGGATTTACAGCAAGTGCTCTTGCAATCCCGATCCGTTGACGTTGACCGCCTGAGAACTCATGTGGATAACGAGTTGCATGCTCTGCATTCAAGCCTACGAGATCAAGCAGATCCTCAACGCGTTTCTTGCGTTCTGCACGGCTTGCGTTCAAGTTGTGAATCAAGAGCGGCTCCGCAATAATATCGGATACCGTCATACGCGGATTAAGCGAAGCGTATGGATCTTGGAAAATCATCTGCATCTCACGACGCATCGCCTTCAGCTTCGACCCAGACAAATTGTAAATGTTCGTTCCATCAAAACGAACTTGTCCTGATGTAGGCTCATAAAGTCTAAGAATCGTACGGCCTGCCGTCGATTTACCGCAACCCGACTCACCTACAACCCCTAAGGTTTCACCTTGCTGGATCGAGAAGCTAATATTGTTCACGGCCTTCAGTGTCGCACCGCCCCCAATATTGAAATATTTCATCA
Source organism: Paenibacillus terrigena DSM 21567 (assembly GCF_000374845.1). Classification (GTDB taxonomy): domain Bacteria; phylum Bacillota; class Bacilli; order Paenibacillales; family Paenibacillaceae; genus Paenibacillus_K; species Paenibacillus_K terrigena. The sequence continues at coordinate 274,125 of NZ_KB895415.1, forward strand.
GTTGATCAACTTCAACTAAAGGTTGTTTACTCATGCCCGCACCTCCTTAGCCATTGGATGCAGAAGCCAGCAACGGGATGCATGCGATTCGCTAAGCTGCGTGATGCCCGGATCCTGCGTCTCACAAATCCGCATCGCATCATCACAACGCGCACAGAATCCGCAACCTGCCGGCGGCTTGATCAAATCAGGCGGTGTTCCGTGGATCGGAATCAACGGCTCATCCTTCTTCTGATCTAGACGAGGCAATGAACGAAGCAGACCTCTTGTGTAAGGATGCTGAGGGTTCTGGAAAATCTCCCATTTCGTTCCAGTCTCAACTACTTTACCTGCATACATTACGACAACGCGGTCACACATATCCGCAACGACACCAAGGTCGTGCGTAATGAGAATAATAGAAACGCCAAGTTTCTTCTGCATATCTTTCATGACATCGAGAATTTGAGCTTGGATTGTAACATCAAGCGCTGTTGTCGGCTCATCCGCAATGAGTAGCGATGGATTACAAGCAAGCGCAATCGCGATCATCGCACGTTGACGCATACCGCCAGAGAATTCATGTGGATATTGATTGAATCGAGATTCTGGATTCGGAATACCAACCAGTTGTAACATTTCAATCGCGCGACCTTTGGCATCCTTATTCGATACGTTCTGGTGTTTGATCAGACCTTCTGTAATCTGTTTCCCGATCGTAATCGTCGGATTCAATGAAGTCATTGGATCCTGGAAGATCATCCCGATATCTTTCCCGCGAATGGCTTCCATTTCTTTATTCGTTTTTTTAAGAATCTCTTCACCTTGGAAAAGGATCGAACCATTCTTCACAAAGCTCGGGGGTGTAGGAAGAAGTCGCATAATGGATTGTGCCGTAACACTCTTACCACTACCCGATTCACCAACGATCGCTACCGCTTCCCCTTTGTTCACATGGAAATTCACACCGCGAACTGCTTGTACTTCTCCGCCGCGGACTTTAAAGGACACGCTTAAATCTTTAACTTCCAAAATGGGTTGCATACCTACACACCTCCTATTTTTTCATTTTTGGATCAAGTGCATCACGAAGACCATCACCAAGAACGTTGAACGACAACATTGTCAAGCTGATGAGGATCGCTGGGAAGAACATTCTCCATGGATAGATCATCCATGAGCTTAGTGCATCACTAATCATGGAACCCCACGATGCAACTGGAACTTGTACACCTAGACCTAAGAAGCTTAAGAATGCCTCTGCGAAGATCGCAGAAGGAACAGTTAATGTCAATGTTACGATGATCGGACCCATCGCATTCGGAATCACGTGGCGAAGCAAAATGCGGCCTGCGCCAGCCCCCATCGAACGGGATGCAAGAACATACTCTTGATTTTTAAGACCCATCGTCTGACCACGAACGATCCAGGCCATATTAATCCAACCTGTAATAGCCATTGCAATAATAATCGTTAATAGACTTGGCTCCATAACAACAAGCAATAGAATACATACAAGCAAATAAGGAATCGAATAAAGAATTTCAGAGAACTTATTCATGAACTCATCCACTTTACCGCCAACATATCCCATGATACCGCCGTAGAGAACACCGAAGATCAAATCGGACAATGCTGCGGAGAAACCAACGATCAATGAAATCCGTGCGCCCATCCAAGTTCTTGCCCACATATCGCGTCCAAGATCGTCCGTACCGAACCAATGACCACCGGAAGGTGGGAGGTTCGTAGCATCAAGATTATTCGTAAAATAATCATACTTCGACATCAAAGGGCCGAAAATCGCCATAATAATAAGAAGAACTAGAATGGTAAGACCTGACATGGCCAGTTTATTCTCACGTAGACGCTCCCACGCATCGCGCCATGCCGATAGACTCTCACGCTGAATGATCTCGCTATTTTTATCATCTTGGCTAATAGGACGAAAATCATCTGGGGTTAAGTTATTTAATACCGCTTCATTACTCTGATTTCCTGCCACGATTAGCCCTCCTTCCGTGAACGCAATTTAATCCGTGGATCAATAAATCCATAAGAAATATCCGTAGCAAACCGCGCCACCATCAAAATAATTCCATAGAACAACGTAATACCCATAATCATTGGATAATCACGGTTCGTAATAACTTGTACAAATACTTTACCTAAACCGCTAATCCCGAAGATCGATTCGATAACGACCGAACCCGTAATAACGTTGGCTGCCAGTGGACCGATATACGTAACAACAGGCAAAATCCCATTACGCAACACGTGTCTGCGAAGAATCGTTCCCGCTGTCAAACCCTTCGCTCTCGCCGTCTTGATATAATCTGCCGACAACACTTCTAGCATACTTGAACGCGTTAATCGAGCAATAAATGCGATGGAAAGCGCTGACAATGCTAGAACCGGCATGATATATGTTAGAGGGCCATCCAATCCAGCAACTGGAAGCCACATTAACTTCACACCAAATGCATATTGCATGAAGGACGCAAGCACGAAGCTTGGTACGGATATCCCTATAACCGCGACCACCATCGCCAAATTATCTAGCAGCTTTCGATGCTTGAGTGCCGCCAGCATCCCGAGGGATACACCGACGATAACCGATACAACAATGGACACAAGACCAAGACGTAACGAATATTTGAAAGAGTCACTGATTACCTTAGTAACCTCTTGATTTTGCAATTTCATTGATACACCAAGATTGCCATGAAGAATATTGTTCAAATAGATACCGTATTGCTCTAGGATTGGCTTGTCCAGTCCATATTGAGCGAATAATTTCGCCTTTACTTCAGGCGGTACTGCTTTCTCCGACATAAAGGGATCGCCGGGAATTACCTTCATAAGACCAAAAGTCAATGACGCTAGCACAAACATTGAAACGAGCATAAAGAAAAACTTGCTAAATACATACCGTGCCAAACGAACACCCCCATATCATAATATTTTGACCATACGAAACGACCTCGCCGTCGTTTAAGGGGACGGTATTCGTTTCTAACTGTGTATCCAATATCTGTGAAATAAGATACAATCTAAATTTTCAAAAAAATTCGGGATATATGCGATTTCTCATATATCCCGAATCTAGCCTCACTTCATGTTGTGCTAAATCTTGAGATGTTTATTTGTCGAAGTAAGCGTTATTGAAGTGGATGCTACCGTTAAAGTCATGGAACATACCTTTGAGGTTCGGCTTCACAAGACCAATGGTTGTGTAGTAGTAAATCGGAAGAATAACTTGATTATCTTGGATCAAGATTTTTTCCGCTTTTGCAAAATCTTCCATACGCACTTTTTGATCACTATTCGTTTTCGCGTCTTTGATCAATTTGTCATACTCAGCGTTCGAGAATTTAGCATCGTTGTTACCGCCTTTAGTAACCCACATATCTAAATATGTCATTGGATCATTGTAATCTGCGCCCCAACCAGAACGTGCAATTTGGTAGTTACCATTCGTACGGTTCTTAAGGAATACGCCCCACTCCTGGGACTCAACTTTAACCGTTACGCCCAAGTTTTGTTTCCACATATCTGTAACTGCTTGCGCAATTTTCTTATGACCGTCACTTTGGTTGTGGATCAATGTAATTTGTGGAAGCGTTGTGTAACCTTTTTCTTTCATACCTTCTTCAAGCAATTTCTTCGCTTCAGCGTAATCCGGCTTCATTAACTCGGAATCTTTATGCTCATCACGGAATTGAGCGGATTCACCTTTAATACCCGGAGGAACAAAGCCAAATGCTGGAATTTGTTCGCCTAGTGTTACTTTATCAACGATTTGTTGACGATCGATCGACATAGCAAATGCCTTACGGATCTTAGCGTTATCGAAAGGTTCAACCGTGTTATTGAATACATAGTAATACGTACTTGCGATACCTTGTACTTTAAACTCGTTCGGCAGGGATTTCTTCAATACAGGAATTTGGTCTGTAGGAAGCTCACCTGTCGGGTTGCCTGTGTAGTCCAATTGGTTCGTTTGATACATGCTAAGCTCAGTCGCGGATGCATCGATCATCGCCATTTGAACTTTATCGAAGTTGACTTTGTCAACAGCAAAGTAGTTCTCGTTCTTTGCAAGCTCGATGGAGCCGTTATGCTGCCAAGCAGCCATTTTGAACGCGCCGTTCGAGATAATTGTGTTTGCATCTGCTGCCCACTTCGGATTCGTCTGTGCCGATTTGTGAACAGGCATAAACGTATAGAAAGATGTCAAACTAATAAAGTAAGGAGTTGGGTTCTCAAGTTCGACTTCTAGTGTGTAATCGTCAACAGCTTTAACACCTACGGAAGCTGCATCTGCTTTACCTGCATTATAGTTCTCACCGTTCTTCAAGTAGAACATTTGGTATGCATATGGTGGTGCCGGTGTTGTCTTCGGATCCAATACATGTTTCCAAGCATACTCGAAATCATGTGCTGTTACAGGATCACCATTGCTCCATTTACCATCTTTACGAAGGTTGAAAGTGATCTTGTTACCATCTTCTTTCCAGCTCTCTGCTGCCGCTGGAATTGCATTACCATCTTTGTCCATTTCAGTTAAACCAGAGAAGATCGCGTTAAGCACAGTGCCCGAAGTATTATCTTGCGCTTGTGCAGGGTCCAAACTAGGCGGCTCGGAATGCAAGTTCATGCGGAATGTTCCGCCTTTACTTACTTTAGCTGCATCGGAGTCATTCTTTTGTTCTGTACCTGTAGAAGCTTCATTTTTTTCTGTTTTGCCTCCACATCCAGCCAGAACTGTCCCGAGGACAACAATCAAAGTAAGAACTAGAAGTAAACTTTTTCTTTTCAAACTAGACTCCCCCTAAAAAAATATTTTAAGTAATTGAAAATTAGTATACATCCACTGGTCAAAAAAATCTAGGTCTAATTTAAAAGAATTATCAGACAATATGCATAGAATATCGAATAACGCCCGTGATCAGGAATATTATGTAAAAAAAGGCCATGACAAAAAATGTCAACCTCCAGATTGTTTTCACCAATTTCAACGCGTCAACCTTGCCCCTTTTACGGTTCTGAGCCCCGCCGAGCAGGCCGCCCGCAATCAAGAGCACCAGTATAATCAAGTAAAACCCGAAGCTTCCACCAAATATCGTATTATACATCGTAGCGACGACAATCACTAAGAACAAGGTTGTTACATCCATTGCAAGACGGAACGCTTTCTTATTATCTCCATTTATAAATCCATAAATCAACCATATACTGATAAAAGGAATGAAGGGCAGTACCGTCAAAAACTGTAATAAAAATCCAAATATCTTCACCTATCTCGATTCTCCTCTCCAGAATAAGATGGTTATGCGTATGGCCCTCCTAAAGAACGCACAAGCGTATAGACCGCTCGATTATATATTGGTTCTATTCCTGTCGATGCCGCCAGACGAAGAATACTTCCATTAATCCACTCGATCTCAGTCTCCGATTCCGCTAGCACATCTTTGAGCATCGAGGACGTATTCGCCGCTGTCGCAGAACAGACATGCTGCACTTGATCCCACATGTCAGCACCTACGTGAATATGGTTCGCCTGAAACACGGCCTCAATCTCAACATACAACCACTTCATCCACTGCAAACGCTCCGGCTTGTCCAATAACTCACCATTCTTAATTCGCATGATCGCAGTCAGCGGATTGATGATGGCATTGATCATCAGCTTACGATAAACATCCTTATCGATGGTTTTCGACACCTGCGCGCTGAATCCTGCTCGATTTAGCCACTCCATAAGACTATTTTCGATATTTTTCCAATTTAGAACCCCCCTCATCTGTCCAATTCGGGTTTCACCGCTCCCGGTATGCGTCACGATTCCAATTGCATCTCGACGTGCAGCTTCCGTCGTAATCGCTGCATATATCTGCGATGCTTCAATATACTTCTCCATCCGTTCAATATGTCCAACACCATTCTGGTAACAACATATCTTTCCATGCTTCCCCGCAAGCAAAGACAGCTTCTGCACGAACGGTTCATCAATGTTTTTTTGTTTAACGGTTACCAGGATCCAATCGCCCTCTTGTACCATTGAAGCAACTGATATTTCGTCCCAAGCCCTAATATTCACGCCATACACCTTTTGCTCCGTTTGAATCTGATGAGAGATGACCGTGATACCTTGTTCTCTCAATTGATCTGCCTGCTTTTTCGTACGTGGATAGAGCGTCACCTTTGCCCCAGCTAGGCCTAGTTTTCCAGCAAATAATAACCCTAGTGATCCTGCGCCAACAATATGTATGTTCATGGTTTTTTCTCCTCTTTGTCCAACTATAAAGATATATATAGCAAAGATGCGTGTAAAACACAAAAAACCTGAGTAAATCGCGTTTCAACCACGCTGATACTCAGGATTTTTTACGTTCCAACCTATTCAATTCGTTCTAAATTACCATTCGCATCCATCTTGAAGCGAGTCTTGTTCTCTTCTTCCTCTTCTGAGAGAAAGGCTAGCCGACGTGCACGATCCATAATCTGAATCAGGGCTTTATAATCATCATTTACGACACGATAGTCTGTCTGGACATCATTCACTTCACGGGAGAGACGTTCGTTCTCTTTGCGCAAATACAAGAGTTCCTCTTCTTTATCGCGTATCTCTCTCTCGAGTGATTTAATCTGACGGCCCACATCTTGATAGGCGCCCTTCCATTGACGCAGAAACCGAATAACCGCATCAATCGATATCGATTCTTCACTCATATTCTCGTGTTTAAAGGATGTCTCTTCCGCTGCTTCCATCGTCATCAGAGATGCAACATGCGCCCCCTCGACCATCATCGGTTGCTTCTTCATGTAATTCCGCTTTTGTCGTTGTGCTTTGGCATTCTGAATCGCTGTTTCATATTTCTTACGTACAAAGCTGTTCCAGCGGAAACCACAAGCCGCCGATGTTCTTCCAATTTTCTCGCCTACTTCTTCAAACGCAGCCAGCTGTGTACTCCCTTCGCGTATATGACGCAAAGTCACCTCAGCCAAAATCAAATCATCCTCAACGCTCCATGCATCCTGTCTAATGGCAGTCATGCAATAAACCTCCTAACAACATTCTAAAATAAACCGATATCAAAGCAGCTAACATCCATCCGCTTTTATAAATCGGGGGTAAAAATGTGCTTACTCCATCTCTATGCCCTTGGTAGAGTTCATAGAATCTTTTTTCTACTATTTTGTATAACCAAATTAACAGGGGCTCATACCTATTTTTTGACAAAGTATAAAAATCAATAATAAATGTCACCATAATGATAAAAGTTTGCTATTTCGTCACGAATCCGGATTTACACTTCAGATCGTGAAGGATATAATAGGACTAGAAAATTATGGTCGATGCGTTAGAGAGGGGGATGTACATAATGGCACGTATGTTTCGCGTATTAGGCTTCTTCACATTGATGATTGGGCTCATGGCATTCGCCGGAGATATGATGGAGATGGCAATACTGTTCTTCATGCAGACTGCATTCTTTGTACTGCTGGGCTACCTGAAGTTCACCGAAAAGACCTATATTCTTATTTTCTGGGGATATATGATCGTAACCTTTACCGGTTTCAGTTATTGGACCGTCTTTGAAATGGGTTTACCTTTTTAATCTACACGCAAATACCAAAAACGATCGAAACCGTCATCGGTTCGATCGTTTTTTTATGATTTAGATTTGTTCGGATTATTTTATCCTTTTCGCCCCACCCACACTTTGAACAATTCACTCATTTGATCACTCAATAGCAGCTGTCTAATCGCTCGGTTACGCTTCGCAATAGGGTCGAACGGGTCTACCGTGTAATGATCCTGTAACTTCTGGAGCAGTCCGGCCTCCATCAGGAACTGCTTCTGTGTACCGTAGAAAGCACGTGTAATGCCAGATTCTTCAGCGACGCATTCCATGGCAGTAAAGTCCACGTGTGCGGTAATATCTTGATCCCCTACATTGATATATGGATTATCGTGTGCCAGATGCCGATGATAACAGATCAATGTTCCTTTCATCCGGTGTGCTGCTGCAATCTCCTTCGTCTGATCTCCATAATCGATCACGATGCAATATCCCTGATGGATCACTGTAGTCATGTCCCGAATCCATGCTAACGCACCTAGATTGACCTCTAACTCTTGCTGGGGTCGAAGCTGAACCCCTTGTTCTAACACATGCTGCTGTACATATTCTTCAACTTCAGGCGCAGCATCGCTCCACAGGCTCACGAATGCCTCAGATTCCACATCCCAGCGAACAAACTGTTGTTCGAGTTCTCCCCATCCTCGTTCCATCCCAGGATACCGTACCCGTTCAACAGGAAATGCATCGAGCAGTTCATTGGCAATGACAATCATAGGATTTTGATCTTTTCGATCATAAAATTCTGCTTCTGTCCACCATTCTGTCTGTTTCCCCGCTGCGGTCAAATGATTCTGAGATAGCTGCCGGTGGAATTCGCTCTGCTCCACAATCGTGTATTGAATATAGGGATACATATCAGGATAGCTAATCTCAAGTGACTCAAGGATTTGAAGACCAAGCCGGCCCGTTCCCGCTCCCCATTCCACTATACGAACCTGCTGATTCTTTCCCTTGTGAAATTTTTCTTCTTCTATTATAAGTGCAATTTTCGCTGCTAGCATTTCCCCCATCAATGATCCTACATTCGAGCTGGTATAGAAATCGCCTTCCTTCCCGATCTTGGGACGATCCGTCATATAGTATCCTGCTTCTGAATGATATAAACATAGTTCCATATATCGACCAAAGGGTATGCGCTGCATGGGATTATCTTTCATTTCATCTCGAATATATTGAATTAATTGATCTGTTCCTTGATAATGAGACAAGAGAGACATCCTTTCTACCGAAAGCTGAAGTTAATGTGAATCCGTCATGATTTCATTTCACTCTCATATATTTATATGGACCAAGCTAAGGGGGACACCCGATGAAATATTGGATTCGCGGACTTGCGTGCTTGCTCTGTATGGTCCTGTTACTTACAACATGGAAGCCCATTCTGATCCTCGCCGAGCCCACAGATGAAGATACCAGACAAATTCTTGAGAAAAGCCTATCGATTGTCGAAATCGATCATGAAATTGAGCGTATTCAAAAAGAACTTAATGCATTAAAAGAGCAATCATCTGCCATTCAGACTCAATTATCTGCAAAAAAAGAGCAAATCGAGATCAAACGCAAGCAAGCCGGACAAGTTTTACGCGCTTATTATATGGGAGACCGTGATTCACTGCTTGCAGCGATCTTATCCCTCGATAGCCTTGAGAAGTTCTTCCTGGTCTATGACTACTACTCCATCATCATGGAGCAGGATCATGATATTCTGACGACTTTCGCCTCCGAATACAAGGAAATCGAAAAGCTCGGGCTCCGTTACCAAGAGAAGCAGACCGAACTATCCGAAGTTCTCGATAATCTGACCAAACAGCGTACCCGCGTATTAGCGCTTCAAAATGAAGTAAATGATCAGCTCGCACACAGTACGGACTCGGAGCAGTTAAAGAAATTAATTGATGAACTCACAAGCTTCTGGCAGAACATTGGTATGTATGAAGTACGGTCCTACTTCAAGGCCCTCTCGGATGCGATGCAGGACTTGCCAAGCCTGATTAAGAATACCGAAGGCAGCCTTGTCATTAATGGACTCAATTACACCATTAATCTACGAGAAGAGGATCTGAATCAATTCTTACGCAATAAAAATGAGATGTTCAAAAATTTCGCATTTCGATTCGAGAAAGACCAGCTCGTCGCATACGGTGAACGCAATGCGATCAAAGTCGAAATTAAGGGACACTATACCGTCGAGAGTACGCCAGAGAATTGCATCCTGTTTCATGTGGATCATCTTCTATTCAATGGACTTGAACTTCCAGATACGACGCGTCAAGCGCTCGAGAAAGAATTCGATCTTGGGTTCTATCCTGCCAAACTCGTCTCCTTCATCCAAGCGACAAGCGTCAAGATCGAAGATGGCACATTGGAAGTCAAACTGAAAATGAGCTTATAAGTTATACATAATCGGGGTCATCTTCTACGGATTAACCATAGTCGATGTCCCCTTTTCACTCTCATCATGTGGATCAACACTTTTAATCGTGTCCATCTCAAGCGACTCCAATTGCAAGGCAAGCGTTTGTAAAGGGACGAGGTTCTGAACGTATTGACCGAAGACATGCCCCAGTTTCTTCATCTCTTGAACGTGTGACGGTGAGTTCTTTATTCCCAGATCTGTCATTTGAGCGAGCCTGTCACGAATTGCTCCCGGTAAAGCAGGAAGCGAGGATGGCGTGTACATATATTTCAAAGATGGAAGCATCTTTGACTCTTGAAATACTTCTTCTTGCACTTTGGAAGTTGTCATCGCTTGAATCCAATCCTTCGCTTCCTTCTCCAATCGTGTTTTCGAAGAAATAACGAAGCTCTGACTCCGAGCCCAATAGCTTTTCCCATTTTGCGCCGGATTGACAGCTTCGATGCTGAGTTCTCCTTGATGATGCTGCTGCCATGCGGAAAAAGTTGATACTATCGCCAGCACCTCTCCGCGCGCCATCATTTCCCATAACGTTGTCGAATCTTTCGTCATATAGAGATGAGGACGGAGTGACTCCAACAATGTTGACACATCCCCCGTACTCCCTAATCTTCGCAATAAGGATAATATCTGATATCCATCATTCTGATCTGCCGCCATAAGATATGGACCATTGGGCAATTTGGCGAAATGGCGCTCAAGGTTGATCCATCCCTCCTTCTCGCTCGGGAGCTGATCCATCGATGATTCCCTCAATAACTTAGGGTTCCATACTAGAATATAAGGATCAACATCTTTGGGGATCCCCCATATGTAACCATTCCACTTCACTTGATTCATAATCCAATCTAATGGCTCAGAAGCTGCTATTCCCGAGAAATAAGAGTCCACCGGCAGCAAATATCCTGAGACAGCAAATTTGTTCACCCATTCACTCTGCAGCAGCATAACATCTGCGGCATCTCCGAGCATCGCTTGTTCCGCATATCGTTGGTACGCATCTTCTGGATATGTATTTGAAAGTTCAACAACCACCTGGTGTTCACGCATATATTGCTGATTCATCGTCTGCAGCACCGCAAATTGATCAGGCTCCAGATTCACCGAAACCGATAATTTCTCTTCGCGTTCTGTCGAATCCCCAGATGGCTCAACCGCAATTTGGTTCGTATCTTGCTCCCGCTTCTCCGTATTTCGATTCGGTGTAACACCATTCATAGGGGTTAATAGAAGAAGAATTAAGAGCAACATAACAAAGAGCATAATTGTATTTCTTTTGTTAGACATGAACTCTCCACCGCCCCCACTTTCATGCTTTTATTCTAGCAAGGTTATACGCATTTGTCGCCTACAAAAAAGCCTGCCTCAAAATCGAGGCAGACTTTTAGAGACTTCAATCATATCACCCTACCCTTACAATAAATCAGCAGCCAATTGCGCGAGCTTCGAACGTTCGCCTTTTTCGAGTGTAATATGACCGCTAATCCCTTCTTGCTTAAATCGTTCTACGATATAAGTCAACCCATTGCTCGCCGCATCCAGATAAGGATGGTCAATTTGCTCTGGATCACCCATCAGAATGATTTTACTACCTTCCCCGACCCGGGAGACAATCGTCTTCACCTCATGCTTCGATAAGTTCTGCGCCTCATCAATAATGATGAATTGACCTGGAATCGAGCGCCCACGGATATAAGTCAACGCTTCGACTTGAATACTTCCAAGCCCGACTAATATTTTATCAATATCCCCTGCCTTCTTCGTGTCGAAAAGGTATTCCAAATTATCATAGATCGGCTGCATCCATGGGCGAAGCTTCTCATCTTTCTCCCCTGGTAAAAACCCGATATCTTTGCCCATAGGAACGACGGGTCTAGCTATTAGCAGCTTCTTGTATTTGTGCTCATCTTCCACTTTCAACAAACCTGCTGCAAGTGCAAGCAACGTCTTGCCTGTACCAGCCTTCCCTGTAATCGTTACAAGGGGAATGTCATCATTGAGCAGCAGCTCGAGTGCCATTCGCTGTTGCGCATTCCTAGCACTGATGCCCCATACAGGGTCATTGCTTAGGAATAAAGGCTCTAGCTTCGTTGCTTCTGCATTGACACGCAGGAGAGCTGACTTGCTCGAACCCATTTCATCGCGTAGGATAACGAACTCATTGGCATACAGAGGGTACTTCAATTGCAGCTGTGAAATATTTAAAAACCGATACGTATAAAACTCATCAATGACGGAAGGGTGCACATGAAGCGTTAAATTGCCAAGGTATAAGTCAGTCAACGACACCGTGCGGTCCGACAAATAATCCTGCGTGTTGAGCCCGAGAACATCCGACTTGATTCGCACCAAGACATCTTTACTGACAAGAACGACGAGTCTCGGCTCAGCAGTCTGTTGTTCTTCAATGTGATAATTCAAGGCAACAGCTAGAATTCGATTGTCGTTCGTAATCTCCCCGAACATTTCTTGAACTCGAACAAAACTCCGATGATTGAGCTCCACGGTGAGTGTTCCGCCTTGATCCAGCTGGATACCGCTATGCAAATGCCCCTTTTCACGAAGACTGTCCAATAACCGGGATACATATCTTGCATTTCTGCCGATTTCATCTGCATTCCGTTTCTTGGAATCAATCTCCTCCAATACCACCGCAGGAATGATGACATCATTATCCTCAAAAGCGAAAATCGCATTGGGATCGTGTAATAATACATTCGTATCCAACACAAATATTTTCTTCATCTGCGCCGCCTCCAAGCGTGGTAATCACTGCCGCATCGCGTAATGCATTTTCTTATGATCGAGCTAATTCAATTGAGGTAAAGACCTGGCCATCACCCTCTCCTCAGAATAATACGAAGCAACAGCCGTTAACATGCCCCTTAAATAGGCAAAAGCCCAGTGAAAAATTCACTAGGCTTTACGCATCGCTGCAAAAACTTGTCCATCTAACTTGTCCGCAGCACGTTTATCATAAGTTTTCTCATACGCAGGCATCACAGAAATTCGTGCGCCATAGAACATCGCATCACGTACCGTGTCGACCTTCACTTCCATACAAGCAAGCTTGATAGGTACCTCTGCGAGCGGGGCAGCGATGATCTCACTTGTCCCATATACCGCGTGAAGAGAACCAACACTAAATATCGATATCGTAACTTTCGGATTCTGCTCCAGATTTGCAATCAGTCTAGAACGCTGATCAATCGCGAACCGCAGAGTCTTGTTATCCACAGCATAAACCCATGAAATAGCGTTCGTCGTCGGACCGCCCGATTCGGCATCAACCGTACTTAACAAGACGAAGGATTCCTCTTCTAATTGCTTCAGCAAAGCTTCGGATAATGAATCAATCACTTCTGCCATTGGACCTTAGCCTCCTATAACCTATCGGTTGCGAATGTTGGAACAACCTTTAATTAATTATATGATAGCACAGGAAGAAATTTGCATCCACTAGCAGAAATGCCTACGCCCGATAAAGTTACATCATTATTGAAGGCTAAGCTGCTGCTTCAATGCTTGCTTGGCAGCTTCGAACTTATCGTCATCCAAATAGACATAAGGACTTTTCCACTTTCCTTCGATCGGAATGAATTGAATATTATCCTTATTCATCGTGATGTACGTCGTAATCATATCTTTAATTTGCTCTTTCTGAATATCCATCTTCAGATTCTTACCAACAGACTCGATGATCGCGGGCACCTTCGTTAACCCGTCGAAGCTCTGCAGCTTACGCATCATTTCATGAAGAACTTCACTTTGTCTGCGGTTTCTGTCGAAGTCGCTCGAACCTTTCGTCGGGTTCTTCGTGTTGGATTTCCGGTAACGAACAAAATCCAGCGCATCCTCGCCATTCAAGGTCTGGAAGCCCTTTTTTAAATTAATATTCGTATTATCCGCCGTATCAATATAACGCATGTCCATGTCGACATTGACATCGACACCGCCAAGCGCATCCACCACATCACTGAAGCCCTTGAAATTAATCATCGCGACATAGTCGATCGGGATATCCAGATATTTACTGACCATTTCTTTGATCTCGTCATTGGCTGCGTCTTTGTTCTTCGAACGGAAAGTAGCATAGTAACTATTGATCTTATGGGATTTATACCCTCGAAGCTCTACCTTTGTATCCCGAGGAATCGAGACGACTGTCGCGCTCTTCCTCTCTGGATTTAGCGTCGCAACCATAAAGACATCCGTATTGAGACCACCAGATTCCTCACGTGTATCCACCCCAAGGAGCAAGATCGATACCGGCTTCACTTTGGCGGAATCTTCCGGAGGAAGAGGCTTCTCATCGACCACCGTCGAAATATTATCCAATTCCTTATCCGCTTTGTGGACGACATAACCAACATATGTACAAGCCGCTAGAATGCCGACGATTAGCAGAATTCCCAACATCTTAAAGACTTTCCGCACGGGACTCTTGGGCTTCTTCGGCTTCTGAGCGCTACGTTTCCGTTTTGGACCCTCCCTCGGCGGGAGGCCAGTAGCTGGACTCATTTGCAACAACACCTTTTCAAATGCTAAATCAGTAATTATTCGTTGTATTTCGGGTTCGAGTTTATGTCATGAAGCAACTGTTCAGCGTTTTCGCGTGGAACCATTTGTTTCTTCGCTTTTCCATCGATTACATACTTGATATGTACCATCGTATCGTCAACCATGACGATATCAAATTCAGTCATCCCATGATCCTCTTGAAGAATCGTGGCGAAGAACTGAACCGTATCTACTGCTGCGCGATCATCTGGTCTTGCATCTGCAACCATTCGAATTTGAAGCCAATTAAACAAGGCATCCTGCAGCTTCATTCCTTATTCCCCTTTCAACCTTTGACTATAGCCTACTTGCCATCCGCAGAGGGTTGTCCAGCGCTTTTACGCTTCTGGCGCGCTTCGACAAAATATCGAATGCGCACCATTAGCATCAAGGCGACAGCCACCGTTAGACAAGGAATAATGGGTAATTTATCAATTTGAAACACGAGCAGCACAAACGCTCCAACTGCGATCACCAAATAGATCACAACGTCTTTGAGGATCGGCAATTTACGAACACGAAACACTTTATTAAAGATATACACCAAGAAACAATATATGATTAGAAACGATATAATCGGATGCGCAGCAAACCAGTCATGAAACATGCTGTTCACTCCTCTTTCTTGATTAGATGTAACTTCGATTCATGCTGCCCGTGTGAATTTCAAATCCACGCTCACACTTAGACGTTAGCTTCTGCCGTTTTACGGTGTTTCTCCGCACGTTCACGCTCGTTCTTGTTCAGAATTTTCTTGCGGAGACGAATGGATTTCGGCGTAATTTCGCAATACTCATCGTCATTCAAGTACTCTAATGCTTGCTCAAGCGTATATAAACGAGGTGTTTTCATTTTGACGGTATCATCTTTACCTGCTGAACGAATGTTGTTCAATTGTTTTTCTTTACAGATATTCACGATAATATCGTTATCCCGTGTGTGTTCACCCACGATCATACCTTCATATACTTCTGAACCCGGCTGCAGGAATAGAATCCCACGATCCTCGATCGAAAGAATACCATACAATGTCGACGTACCGTTCTCACTGGATACCAACACGCCTTGGTGACGTCCGCCAACTTGACCTGTAACAAGCGGTCCATAGCTATCGAATGCATGGTTCATAATGCCGTAACCGCGTGTTAGTGTTAGGAAGTTCGTACGATATCCGATCAATCCACGAGCTGGGATGAGGAACTCAAGGCGTACTTGGCCATTGCCATGGTTAATCATGTTGACCATTTCCGCTTTACGTGATCCAAGGCTCTCCATAACGGAACCCATGCTCTCCTCTGGAATATCAATCAACAAACGTTCGATTGGCTCCATTTTCACACCGTTTTCAACACGGATGATTACTTCAGGTTTGGATACTTGAAGCTCGAAACCTTCACGACGCATATTTTCAATTAGAATCCCAAGGTGAAGCTCACCACGACCCGATACGATGAATGCATCTGGACTGTCTGTCTCATCGACACGCAAACTTACGTCTGTCTCAAGTTCTTTGAATAGACGCTCACGAAGCTTACGGGATGTTACCCATTTCCCTTCACGACCAGCGAATGGACTGTTATTTACGATAAATGTCATTTGAAGTGTTGGCTCATCGATTTTGAGGACTGGCAATGCTTCAGGGTTCGTAGGATCTGCAATGGTCTCACCAATGTTGATTTCCTTGATACCAGCAATCGCGATAATGTCGCCCGCTCCCGCTTCTTCAACTTCAATACGCT
Organism: Paenibacillus terrigena DSM 21567; assembly: GCF_000374845.1. Taxonomy (GTDB): domain Bacteria; phylum Bacillota; class Bacilli; order Paenibacillales; family Paenibacillaceae; genus Paenibacillus_K; species Paenibacillus_K terrigena. Next base: position 290,471 of record NZ_KB895415.1, read on the forward strand.
TTAAGCCTTGGAAGCCGAACAATTTCTCGATACGCGCTTGCTTCATCTGACCTTCACGTGTCATAACAGCGACCGATTGACCTTGACGAATCGTTCCACGGTTCACGCGACCAATCGCAATACGACCCAAATATTCGTTGTAATCCATTAATGTTACGAGGAACTGAAGTGGTAATGTTACATCTTCAGTTGGAGAAGGAATGTGGCTTGTAATCGTATCATAGAGCGCAAGCATGTTCTCATCTTGTTGCTCTGGATCCAAGCTGGATGTACCGTTCAATGCTGATGCATAAACGACAGGGAAGTCCAACTGATCATCATTTGCACCTAGCTCGATAAAGAGCTCCAATACTTCGTCAATAACTTCTGCAGGACGAGCATTAGGACGGTCAATTTTGTTCACGACAACGATCGGTGTTAATTGGCTCTCAAGCGCTTTACGAAGTACAAACTTCGTCTGAGGCATACATCCTTCGAATGCATCGACAACGAGCAATACACCATCGACCATTTTCATGATCCGTTCAACTTCACCACCGAAGTCCGCATGGCCTGGTGTATCCATAATGTTAATTAAGAACTCTTTATACGTAATGGCTGTATTCTTCGCCAAAATCGTAATTCCGCGTTCACGTTCAATATCACCGGAGTCCATCGCGCGCTCTGTTACTTGTTCATTTTCACGGAATGTTCCGGATTGCTGTAGCAACTTATCGACAAGTGTCGTTTTCCCGTGGTCAACGTGTGCGATAATTGCGATATTACGAATGTTTTCTCTTGAATGCATAAGAAATGTTCAAATCCTTTCAATATCTTAAATTTAATTGTAAATCCAAAGGGTATGCTTTACACAAAATAAGCGCCAGGCAAGATGCCGACGCTTGACATATCCCTTTAATTATACGGAATTGTATTAAAAATGCAAACTGAATTTTGCGTTATGCAAGGATTACCATTTGCTTTTCCGTTTCCAGAAGACAAGTACAAGCCCAACGACAATAAGACCAATAGCTATGAAATAAATCCCAATCGTCCACAGCAACGTCGCTGCCAAGAAGACGACGGTAATGATCGTTAAGATCAAGGAGGCGATATAAGCGCCATGCGGTCGGTCCTGACTAAACACATAATATTCATACAAGCCTACAGCGACGCCAAAAATAAAGAATGGCCATAGATATTGAAGCGATTCCCAACCTGCCAGGTTGCAGATGAGAAATATTAGACCATACGTCGTAAGTATTCCAGCGGGTATGAGTATTCCTGCAGGCAGCACTCTCGAGAAGTATAGGAACTGCAATAGAATGCCGGGTATCAATATAAATAACGGCCAGAACACTTCACCGATAAAGTTAAATACACCCAGTTTGCCCAGCAAGATTACGATACCTACAAATAAGATACCGATCCCTAGTCCCTGCTGTTTATTCGTCATCCCCTTACCCCCAGTCAATATCTTCATTTGGACAAGACAAAAAGCGACAGATTCTACCTTTAGTTTATCTGAACTTCTTCAAAAAAACCACCGCCACAAAAAAAAAATTCTGCAGGCACTTCCTGCAGAATGAAAAATTAATGCGAGTAGGATTGTCTACGTTTGAATGCAAGCCCAATGGAAATTACAATAAAAGCAAGCAGCACGGGAACTATCGTATATAGAGCAGGTACCCAGTCATGAAATAGCCATTCTTGCATTTTCGGGTCTTCCATGAGCATTTGGCCTGCCGTGAATCCTAGGATGCCAGAACCGAGGTAGATCAGTACCGGATATCGATGAAGTAAGTTCATGATCATCGTACTGCCCCAGACGATAATCGGAATACTCAGTGCAATCCCGACAATAATAAGAGGAAAATCTCCTTTAGCTACAGCTGCAATCGCAAGCACATTATCTAAACTCATGACGAAGTCAGCGATGAGAATCGTCTGGACCGCCAGCCACAAGCTCGAAGCAGACTTTACGCGTCCCAAAGTCTCTTCATCGATAAGCAGCTTGACGGCAATATAGAGCAGTAGACATGCACCGATCGCCTGAATTAAGGGAATATCAAGTAGGAACATAGCTGCAACGGTCAGTATGCAACGAAGAATCACCGCGCCGAAAGCCCCCCACCACACCGCTTGTCTACGCTGTGACACGGGCAGGTTCTTACTCGCCATGGCAATCACAACCGCATTATCACCGCTCAGAACCATGTTAATAATCAATATTTCGAGAAGTAAAAATATATTTTCCAACAGCTCACCCCCTTTTACACTTGTATGTAGGAGATAGTCAAGCTATGCTTAAATATGGACCCTTAATAGGACTTGAATTTCAATACCATAAATTCTATCCAACAAAAAGTGCCAGAAGGGTAGACAGAGGAGTGATAGACGTGGAATTATTTAGCTTAGATTTTTTTATCGCACTAGCCAACATCGTATTCGTAGACTTGCTCCTCGCAGGTGATAATGCGATCGTCATCGGAATGGCCGCACGCAACCTCGATGTAAAACAGCAAAAGAAAGCGATTGTTCTCGGAACTTTAGGCGCCGTGCTGATCCGAATATTCGCTACAATTATAGTCGTGAAGCTGCTGCAAATCCCTTGGTTATTGCTGGTTGGAGGACTCTTGCTGCTATGGATCTCCGTCAAACTATTAGCCGATCATACGGAAGAAGAAAATATCAAGCCCGGAACCTCACTCATGGCAGCGGTGTGGACAATCATCGTCGCCGATGCCGCGATGGGTCTTGATAATGTGATCGCCGTAGCTGGAGCAGCTCAAGGGCATACGTTGCTCGTCGCAATTGGTCTCTTCATCAGTGTACCGATTGTTGTATGGGGAAGCACCGTATTCATTCGATTAATCGACCGATTCCCATGGATCATCTACTTCGGTTCGGCTGTGCTCGCATATAATGCCGCGAAGATGATTACGGAGGAGAAAAAGATACATCCTTTCTTTGAAGAATCTCCTGGTCTCAAGTGGACTTTCATTTTGATTATAGTTGCTGTCGTTCTTCTCGTCGGCAGATTGCTCAAGAACGCCCAACACCGACGTGAACAGCAAAATGCATAACACGCAATGAATCAAAACACAAAGGGCATCCCATCGGGATGCCCTTTTGATATTCACATAACATTTCTAAAACCAACTATCCTCAATCAGCTTCGTTGTCGGCTCGTTACTACCTTTAAAGTCCGCAGTCACTGTTTCTTTCTCCGCACTGCTCTCCTCATCGATATCATCACGAAGAACGATCGTCTCCGTATTTTTAACCGCTTCATCGATGAGCGCATCGAGACCTTCAATATGCGCTTCGATCTGCTCAACAATTCGCAAATTCGGATTTGTAGCTGGTGATTTCGGCACGAACAAGGTACAACAATCCTCAAATGGCAGGATAGACAGATCATACGTTCCGATTTTTACAGAAATATCGATGATCTCATTCTTATCCATCATCACGAGCGGTCTGAGCAGCGGAATATCCGTCGCCTTGCCAATGACATTCATACTGCCTAGCGTCTGACTTGCCACTTGTCCCAGACTATCGCCGGTCACGAGTGCCATCGCGCGATGCTGCTCCGCAAGTTTCGTCGCAATCCGAAGCATCGAACGCCGCATCAATGTAATGATGAGGTTGTCATGACCTACCTGTGTGAACCGCGTCTGAATTTCTGTGAAAGGTACCATATGCACTTTGATCTTGCCCGCGAATCCAGCGAGAACCTTCGCCAGATCAAGCACTTTCTGTTGTGCTCGCTCACTCGTGAACGGATAGCTGTGGAAATGCACACATTCAATTTCAAGCCCTCTGCGAAGTGCCGACCACCCTGCGACTGGACTGTCGATCCCTCCGGATAACAAAAGCATCGCTTTTCCGTTTGACCCTAGTGGGAACCCACCGACTGCCTGAACCACTTCATGATAAATATACGTACCATCTTGACGAATCTCAATCCGCAGATCCACAACAGGCTGATTTACATTTACTTTCAATGCCGGGAACGTACGCAAAACCGGTGTTCCGATTAGATGATTCATTTCCTGAGATCCATGCGGGAATCCTTTCCACACGCGTCGAGCACTGACCTTAAATGGAATAATCGCATCTTCTCCGTAGCGTTCCATCACTTCATGCATGAACTCGAGTGCAATTGCTTGAATATGCTCTAGCTCAGATTCGGCCCGCTTCACAAGACAAATCGAATTGATGCCAAAGACATTCTGCAGACGCGGCACCACTTGATCGGAGTCTACACCGTGCAGTTCAACATAGATGCGCCCGTATTCTTTACGTACCTCAACTTCTGGGAACGCCGCCACTAGACGACGCACATGGCTCAATGCTGTATTTTCAAATCTCGTCCTATTCTTGCCTTTCAGCGTAACTTCGCCGAAACGAAGAATTAACATATCGTATTTCATGAAACGTATTATCCCCTCTCAAGCGGCTTCAACTTCGTCACAATGATACGGAGCGCCGCTTCTAATGTTGCAATATCCTGTTCACTTTGTTCCGCGGCTAGACTGATTCGGATCCCACCTGCAGCACGCGCTTCATTGCACCCCATCGCTAGGAGTACTCGACTTGGCTTCAAATCCTTCGAAGAACAAGCCGATTGGGTGGACGCCATAATGTCTGATTCTTCAAGCATATGGATAATCACTTCCGGCTTCATGCCCGGATAGGAGAAATGCACAATATGTGGTGCTGCGCGTTCTGTATCTCTCCCTGAGTTCAACACCAGCTCAGGAATCGAATCAACGACCTGAATCAGCTGATTTCTTAATTGCAGCATTTTCTCTACGGCTTCAGGTTGACGTTCGATCGTCATCCGAATGGCCTTTGCCATGGCTACGATACCAGGCACGTTCAAGGTGCCTGGTCGCAAGCCCCGCTCTTGTTCGCCACCTGCATATAAGGATTGGAGCTGCACGCCTTCTCGGCAATATAACAAGCCAACACCTTTAGGCCCTCTTACTTTGTGTGCAGAAATACTGTAGAGGTCTACGCCCCATTCCTTCAACTGAACAGGAAGTTTGCCAAGTCCTTGAACCCCATCCACATGGAAAATGATTCGAGGATAATCGCTTAATAATTTTCCAATCTCGGCGATGGGTTGAATGCTGCCCATCTCATTATTTACATGCATGATACTCACGAGAATGGTCTGTTCGGTGATGGCTGCCTGTAAATCTTCAAGGCGAATGCATCCCGATGCATCAACCGGTAAATACGTAACGTCGAACCCTTGACGCTGCATGAGTCGACAGCATTCATAGACAGAGGAATGCTCGATGCCCGTTGTAATAATATGATTTCCGCGGCTCTTCTTCTTGAGCGCTGCACCCTGAATTGCGATATTGTTGCTCTCGGTCGCTCCAGATGTGAATAGGATTTCATTCGGACTTACTTTTAATGCCGCTGCAATGACTTCACGGGATCTCGTTACGAGCTTCTCCGCTGCAAGTCCAGCTTGATGAATTGAAGATGGATTGCTATATTGCATTCGCATCACTTCACTTAACGTTTGAACGACCTCATCATAGGGTGGTGTTGAAGCACAATGATCAAAGTATAGCATGAATGTTCTTCCTCTCTTGCGGGCACATAAACCATCCCAATGTGATATACAAAGAAAAGGATCAAAGAATGAAGCTCTGCCTCATTTTGATCCGTCATTGAATCCTTATCCTGTTATAGAGCTAGCCTCACACCGTAACAGCACGGAGTGCGTTATCTATTTTATGCAAATAGTTCTGTGTTTCCTTCGGCAGCAAATGAAGCTTCGCCATCAAATCTTCCTCGGTCTGAATACCAAGTCGTGCTAGACGATTCGGCCCACCATTGTAAGCTGCAAGCGCTAGCTTCTCTTGTCCATCAAATCGACGCAGTTGATAACTGAGATACCGTGTACCTCCATCAATGTTTTGCGCAGGATCAAATGAATTGCTAACCCCAAGACCACGAGCTGTTGCATCCATTAATTGCATGAGCCCCTTCGCTCCAGCGGAAGACACCGTATCTGGATTAAAAGAAGACTCAACCTTAATAACCGCCTTAATCAAGGCTTCACTAATGCCATACTTCTGGCTGGCCTGATGGACAAGATCATCATATTCCGTTGTGATCGTAGGCTGGTGCGATTTCCAATCACTCATTCCGCTCATTCCATCCGCAGAAATCGATGATGCCTGATCCCATGACGGACTTAAATTAGCTAATGTGTTCAAACTCAGGTTCGAAGTCGAGGAAGTCGCGGGAATACCCTCAGAATTCATCAACAGCTGCTCCAGCATTGCACCGAAGTCATTACTTGAACCCTGCGGTACCGTAGTACTCTCTAATGCCGTACCTGTCAAATCAATATTGTTCATCACTTGCATCTGAATCATTTGCTTCATCAAGCGCGGATCGATTTGCATCATTTCTCCCCATTCTTATTGATATGAGTTCAATAAAGACAACTTTGTTATTATTGTACACTTTTTCGATGGCTAGAACCACTATTTTTCGACATAAAATAACCCACAACGTGGAGATTTGACCTTCAAGCACAACTAAGTACATTGCGGGGGACCCCAGACATAAAAATGATATGCTCATAAAAAAACAACGAGGCGATTGATTAAGTCGCCTCGTTGCTCTTATTACCGTATAAAGAATGCAAATACAAAAAATGCAACCCCACCAAGAATCATCGACCAACTACCTAAGCCACGCTGACCTTGCTGATAAGCATAAAAGCCAAGGATACCAGCCGTTGGTCCCATAATGACAGGCCAGAAAAATAATGAAGCGATCGCAAACACAAGAGCAATCCAGCCCAAGCTCACCCCTGCGCCTGCATCTGCATCTTCACGAGCAGTACGGCCCATATCATCCTTCTCGACCCAAGCGCCTGGTGCAACTTCCGCACTGTATTCTTCCCTGTCTTCTACGCTTCCGCGATGTTCTTCCTTCACATGGTGAGATCCGTTACGTTTCTTCTTCACTTGGATCCACCCTCTTTGTGCTTGAACGTGTGGCAGCATGTGACGGAAGAGGTAGGCGCTTTCTCAGGCGCTTTCGAACCGAAGTCCGCAGCGAATTCGGCATCATATTGAGCTTGTGCATTCGCATCAATGTCAATGATGATGGATTGTGCATGACATTTGTTCCCTGCAGCCCAGTAACTGCAGTTCGCAACACTACAATTTACAATTGGTTTGGTTGTTGTCATCATTTATCACCCCAATTACAAGTTACCCTGCATTGCGGTGCACTAAACAAGTAAATATTAGAGGTCTTTCAAAAAATCGACTGAACGATTTTAGACGTTCACATTAAACTTTCTGGTTCTGCATCCGACGTTGTGTCAAATAATCACTCTCATAATAAGTAAGGTCTTCGCGTAACTCCTCGTACACCTTGCTAAGCTCCAAAATAATCTCCCGAGCCAATCGAATAGGCTTCTTGCTGAATCGAATAGCATCTTGTCCTGTATAAGCATACCGTCCGTCTTCCGAATAACATTCATTCTTCGGATAATAAAAGCTATTCACGCAGCGATGATAAACGTCATATAAAGCTTTCTCGCCAAAATCGACATCAAATGTCGCACGTCTAAGCGCTACACCGAGCGCTTCATAAGATACTTCGGAGAATACAAGCAAATGCCGCATGTCAGACAAATATCCTTGGTAGAATTCGGTCATTTCTTGGTCTTCTTCCGCTAATTTCGCAAGTGAATACTCATTCAAGAAGCTCTCCATCTGCTTAATCACAAGCTTTAATTTATCTCTTGTTGATTCACAAAGTTGCTTCACATTGGCTGCTGACATATATGGCTCCCCCTTAGCAAATGTTCCAACTAAATCCTACCATAAATCATTTCGAAACGGTACTCTTTTCCTGTCGAATAAAATGACCTCCAGAGTCTCAATCTAAGACGAGAGTTTATTATTCAGGACAACGGAGGGATTACTTATGCGGCGAGGCCTTATCGCCTTCTTATTCGTGATCGGAATCGGGGTGCTACTATACCCCATCATAACATCTAATAACTCGACACCCAAAGGGCCGCAGCCGACTCCACAAGCTGCACCAGCTGCACCTCGAGCTACTGCCCTGCAAGAGAAGAACATAAAGCAGATGGTAGTACAAAATGACGTACAGTTAACCGAAAAGATGTGCAAAATCGATTGCAACCATCATCTTCATCAAATGCTTCAAGACCTGGAACAAGCCTCACCCGCACAAATAAAATCCTATGCTGCGAAATTGCAGAAAGACCATCAGCATATGGCTTACCTCGTCTGGGTGAACAACGAAGAGCATCGTGAGTATGGACAATTGTCAGAAACTCTGCAACCGGAAGCTAAGGCTCAACTGGAACAGGAAATCCAGAAGGCCAAACAAAAAGTCAAGCAGCGTGAATCTTATGAAGCGTCGCCAACCCTGAAAGGGGGGCATAAATACCTCGTTCTCGGTGTTCCTTCCAAAACCAATGAGAGCCACGGTATTGTCGCTGCCATCAATCAAGAAATATTAAACACAGTTAATAAGCATCAGCGCCGTAATCTTCGTCTGATCCCTTATCCGCATGATCAAAAGTACCGGGTGAAGACAGTCGATACGGATGATGGGAAAAGAAAACGGGTCACCCAAGGCGAGCAAAACGGCGATACGAGCCACTACTATACGAATGAGATCGTCGTTCGCTTCAGACACCAGCCAACAGAAAAGCAGCTGGCGCAAATGAAAAAAGATATCCATAGCAGCTATGTTCGGCAGGCAGGCTACGCATTCATTTTCCGCTCCAAGTATATGTCTGCGGAGGAATTAGAGAATTACTTCAAGAAATGGGATCCCGTTTATATCGAGCCGCATTTCCTCTACATGACCAATGATGTCGCTGTAACACCAACAAACGGAGGCGAAGAGCAGCCGAATGATTCGCTCTACAAAGAGTACCAATGGAACTTGCCTATCATTGATACGAACAAGGGCTGGGGGTTATCAAAGGGTAATAACCAAGTTATTGTCGCAGTGGTGGATACAGGGGTAGATATTAACCATCCTGACCTGAAAGGCCAACTGCTCAAAGGCTATAACGCCATTGATCCTGGCTCTGACCCTATGGATGATGTTGGTCATGGCACTCATGTTGCCGGGATTATCGCCGCCAAAGTCAATAACCGTGAAGGGATCGCCGGTATGTCTTGGTATAACAAGATTCTGCCGGTCAAAGTACTCGATAATTCTGGTGCTGGAACAACCTATTCTGTAGCGCAAGGCATCATTTGGGCAACCGATCATGGAGCAAAAGTCATTAACCTCAGCCTTGGCAACTATGCTCAAGCCAATTTCTTGCATGATGCAATTAAATATGCTTATGACAAAGATGTCGTCGTCATCGCCGCTACAGGGAATGATAATACAGATCAACCTGGTTATCCAGCTGCTTATCCCGAGGTTTTCGCCGTCTCTGCGACGAATAAATCGAAGCATCGCGCTTCCTTCTCGAATTATGGTGATTATGTCGATGTCGTTGCTCCAGGTGAAAATATTGCGAGTACATTCCCGAATAACCAGTATGCAGCGCTTTCCGGTACATCAATGGCCTGCCCGCATGTCTCGGCACTCGCAGCGCTCATTCGTTCTGCGAACCCGACGCTTAAAAATACAGAAGTCATGGATCTGATGCGGAAGAGCGTTATCGATCTGGGACCTGCTGGTAAAGATATTGATTTTGGTTATGGTCAAATTGATGTGGTCAAAGCATTACAAGCCGCTGATCAACAAAGCCATACACTCAATTTCTTCCCTTATTCCGTCAAAAAATCAATGGATTCGGCGGAGGCAAAATATATTCATAAATAAAGCCGTAAATGAAATAAAACCCGCAAAACACGATAGCCGTGTCTTGCGGGTTTTATTTAGCGTGGAAAGCTCGCCATAAGCCGGGTTCTGTACTCACCGTGGTACAACGGGAGCTACCCTCCCACTTGTGAGTGACAATCATCTATCTAGACCGTACATTACTGCACGGTTCCAGCGACCAACCCAGACGCGCCTCGGGCTAAGGCTGCAGCCTCGAAAGCTGCCAGCGTCTCATTAGGTCTTGCTCCAGATGGGGTTTACCAGGAACGAAGTCACCAGCGTTCCTCGTGGTCTCTTACACCACGGTTCCACCCTTGCCTGATCCGCTTGCGCGGCCATCGGCGGTCCATTTCTGTGGCACTATCCTTCAACTCGCGTTGACTGGACGTTATCCAGCATCCTGCCCTATGGAGCCCGGACTTTCCTCTCGTGAATAAATCACCAGCGATTGTCTGTCAAACTTTCCGACAACATACGTTAGTATACTCGCATTTCCGTCAAAGCACAACCTCAAACTCCTTACAATCCTTGCTTATTATGGAACGCGTGGCAATCTTCGTTTATACGAACTGAAATGGCTCTGTATTCAGCTCTGATGCGAATACGCGCGTCGCATATTTATTCTCATCCATTTTCTTCTGTAGCATAGCAGCCACAGCAGGCTTGACAATTTTCTCGACGTTATGGCCAGGATCAATAATCGCAATTCCTGCAGCAATTGCATCATGCGCCGTGTGATAATCGATATCGCCTGTTACGAGTACATCAGCACCGCGGAACAGCGCATGCTTCACATAACGGGAACCCGAACCGCCTAAGACAGCAACCTTCTTAATTTCTCGATTGAGATCGCCCACCACACGTACTTGCGGAACATCGAAACGCTCTTTCACCCGAGCCACTAATGCATCAAGTGTTATAGCTTGATCCAGCTTCCCTACGCGACCTAACCCAAAGCTGCGACCTTTCAGATCCATCCGATAGAGATCGTAAGCGACTTCTTCATATGGATGCGCCTTAAGCATCGCTTGAATCACTTTACGCTGAATACTTTGCGGTACAATCGTCTCAATCCGCATCTCAGGTACTCGCTCCATTACACCTTCACTACCGATATAGGGATTCGTACCTGCGAGCGGTACGAATGTGCCTGTCCCTTGGCTATTGAAGCTGCAATGGCTGTAATTCCCGATATGACCGGCCCCTGCATCCAGTACTGCACGAAGCACTTTTTCATAGTCCGTCTCTGGCACGAACACAACAAGTTTGAACAACTGATCATTATGAATTTCCTCTAGACAAGTGCAATGCTGGAGCTCCAACGCATCTGCCATCAAGTCATTCACGCCGCCTTCCGCGGTATCCAAATTCGTATGTGCAATATACACCGCAATGTCGTGTTTGATGAGCTTCTCATACAGCTTGCCAATCGGTGAATCCGTAGTCAGCTGCGCAATGGGACGATAGATAATGGCATGATGTGCAATAATCAAATCTACCCCTTTAGCAATCGCCTCATCTACCACTTCCTCCGTAACATCCAGCGCGACGAGAATGTTACGGATTTCCTTGTTCAAGGTACCGAGTTGAAGACCAATTTTATCGCCTTCCACCGCATAATGCTTAGGTGCGAATTGCTCCATATATTGAATTACGGTCTGTCCTTTTGCATACATTGCAGTACCTCCTCAATCTGCTTCACAAGCGCTCCAAAGGCCTGTTCCTTCTCTTTTGCTTCCGGTGCCTGCGATTGCTGCATGGTCTGAATGATCCGCTCGAATTTGTTCTTCTCCGATGACCATTTGCTTGCGAATGCGTCGTTCCGCTGCGCCAGCAAGTATGGGCCCATCCAAATCAATTGTTCCCGAGATACAGCAATACCGAATGACTCCAACGGATTATTCGTATAGAGGGCCTCATTCTCTTCCTCCGCCTCTTCATGACGAATCGCTACAAGGACTTCATAGAATTTGCCGTCCTCTTCAAGGAGATGTTCGTCGATTAACAACCAATTTTCTTGCAAGAGCCATGATCGTACGGTATCTTCACCAACATTCGGTTGAAGTACAAGCCGCTGAACGCCTTGCAGTTTGGAAGGATCCGCTGATAAGATTTTTACGATCAGGCTGCCGCCCATTCCAGCGATTGTAATGACATCGACCTCGCCTGGCTGGATTACCGCAAGACCATCTCCACCCCGCACATCAATGAATGCTTCCAACTTCTCTTCACGCACTTGTTTCCTTGCAGCTTCCAGTGGACCATCATTCACTTCGCCAGCAATCGCATGTACCGCTTGTCCATTCTGGACCAAATAGCAAGGCAGCAATGCATGATCCGAACCGATATCCGCAACACGTGATCCTTTGGGTACTTGTCTTGCTATCATCGTTAATCGTTCTGATAATTTAATAAGTTTCGTCATCTTATACAACCCACACAATCCATTTTTTTCGTAATGTGAACAACAGTGCTGCTCCAACCAAAATTTTGACGAATAACGCAAACTGAGTTAATCCTAATAACGCTTGATCATATAGCATCTGGTGCAATTCTGGAACGAACCACAATAATGCGCCAACCAGGAAAAGAACCGCTGATCCCGCCTTGTTCTTATGGTGTACGTACCAACTTAACCAGAGCATCACGCCTGAAATTGGGAGCCAGAATAGCTCCATTTCATACCAGGTTGGGTCCGGCATTGAGCGTGTAAGGAATGCACCATAAATCAATAAAAGTCCTGCCCATCCGCAAAAATGAAGCAGAGGAACCCGCAAAAATATTCCAATCAACAGCCAGGTTATACTGCAGCCAATGACAAGCGACACAACACTTAATTCAGTATCCAACTGGTGCCAGCGGAGCAATAGCATCCCCACCGTAATCATTGTAATGCTTCCGATTCCTATCAACATAAGCCCAATTGTCTGATTCTTACGCTTAATCTTCGCTCCAATTCCATAACAACAGGTGATAAAAAGGATCCCCGTGAAAATTTGCATTGCCGGATGAAATCCTTTAAAATGAAGTACAACAAAACAAATCAAGGAAAAAATAGCAATTCCAAGCAAACATTGTTTCCAGCTCCATTGCAGAACGCGTTCGGCTCGGAACCAGGAGGACTTCGAAACACTTCCATTTGATTGCTCATCGGGATGATCTTGATATAGATTCAATAGAAAATCGCAATATTGGTCAGGCAATAATCGGCTTTCACGCCAATGATGAATTTCACGTACAATGATTTTGCGTTTATCCAGTTTTTCTGCTGTCATGGCTCTTTAACCTCTCCCTTATGTGAGAACCGCAGTCGATTGGAGATCCATAATTGCTTCCTTTTTAACAAAAAGACCTACTGCAAACCGCAGAAGGTCCGAACAATGCGCTTTATTCAAGAAAATCTTTAAGACGTTTACTGCGGCTTGGATGACGCAGTTTACGGAGTGCCTTCGCTTCAATCTGACGAATCCGCTCACGTGTTACGCCGAATACTTTACCAACCTCTTCTAACGTTCTTGTCCGACCGTCATCTAATCCGAAACGTAAACGTAGAACGTTCTCCTCACGCTCGGTTAACGTATCAAGAACATCTTCCAATTGTTCCTTAAGCAATTCATAAGCTGCAGCATCTGCCGGAGCTAATGCCTCTTGGTCCTCAATGAAATCACCTAAATGTGAATCATCTTCTTCTCCGATTGGTGTCTCGAGTGAGACAGGCTCTTGAGCAATCTTCATAATCTCACGAACTTTATCGGTACTGAGTTCCATCTCAGCTGCAATTTCTTCTGGTGTCGGTTCACGTCCTAACTCTTGGAGTAATTGACGGGAAACCCGAATCAATTTGTTAATGGTCTCAACCATATGGACAGGAATACGAATCGTTCTGGCTTGGTCTGCAATCGCACGTGTAATCGCTTGACGAATCCACCAAGTTGCATACGTACTGAACTTAAATCCTTTGCCATGGTCGAACTTCTCAACGGCTTTAATTAGACCCATATTGCCCTCTTGAATCAAATCTAGGAACAACATGCCGCGGCCCACATAACGCTTCGCAATACTTACAACGAGACGTAAGTTCGCTTCAGCCAATCTCCGCTTCGCCTCTTCGTCACCATTCTCAATTCGAATCGCGAGTTCAACTTCATCGTCTGCGGATAAGAGTGGTACACGACCTATCTCTTTCAAGTACATCCGAACAGGATCGTTGATCTTAATACCCGGTGGGAGTGTTAAATCATCATCGAAATTAAATTCATCATGTTCTTGATCACGTTCCCGATCATCGGATCCTCGCATGCTCATATCTTCGTCGTTCTCATTGTTAACCTCAATACCATGGTCAGCAAGCTGCTCGAAAAATTCATCCATTTGCTCCGGATCTTGGTCAAACGGTGAGAGCTTCTCCATAATATCTTTGTAACTAAGGGTGGATCTCTTCTTACCAATTTCAATGAGTTGTTCTTTCACTTGGTCTAATGTCAATTCTGTTTCTAGTTCAGTATGTTGATCATTCGCCATAATTCGACTCCCTCCTCCCTAGAAACTGCGTTGGTGCATCATTTCAGGTCTCTCTCTAGGGTTATAATCTCAATTCCAAGCTGTGCAGCACGCGAAGAATCACCAGCACGCACCGCCTCTAACACTTCTTCCTTCTTCCGTTTAATTTCAAGCTGCTTGGGTACCTTATGAATTTCCCGAATATAATCATCAAGCACTTGAGTATTAAAGTCCATCGGGACTTCCATCATGGAGATCGATATTGCAATCTTCTCCAATCGGTCATCTGACAAAGAAGCAATAAAGCGGCTAATGTCTGGTTCTTTACCTTGCGCATAGTATGCATATAGATAAGCAGCAAGCGCTGCATGATCCTCTACGTTAAATTCATATCCGAGACGTTCTTCTACATAACGAGTCACATCCAAATCCTGCAGCATCATTGCGAGCATTGTACGCTCTGCATTATGGTAAGCTGGCAGTAAGTTTGGTGGTTCTGTTACTCGTTTTTCATTCATAACATTATTCCACCAATTGTCGTTATTATCCCCAACTGGTTTCTTTTTTTGCAAGGCAATTCGAAATTCATTACATTCCTGCTTGAGTGTCTCATAATCAAAGATTGGAAACTGTATTGCAAGATCTTTCAAATACACTTCACGTTCCGTCGGCGATTGCAACTCCGCGATCAATTTGGTCGCTTCACGCACATACCGCTGTTTTCCACCGTCTTCTAGCAGTATATGGCTTTTTTTCAGATATATAAGCTTAAATTTCGTTGGAGCAACAGCTGATTCAATAATTTGTTGACGGAACCGTTCTTTCCCATGTGTTTTTATGTATTCATCAGGATCCATTCGATCAGGAAGAATACCGACTGATACGCGAAAATCCGCTTGTTCGAGCATCGGAATGGCTTTCATTGCCGCTGCTTGTCCAGCATCATCGCCGTCATAACAGATGACGATTTCTTCCGCCTGCGTCTTCAACTGATTTAAATGTTCGGTTGTTAATGCCGTCCCCATGGTAGCTATTCCGTTCGTTACGCCAGCATCCCAGGATTGAATAACATCCGCATATCCTTCGAATAGCACAATTTGATTCTGTTTGCGGATCGAAGATTTCGCTTGATTCAAATTGTACAACACACGGCTTTTGTTAAAAAGCATTGTTTCTGGTGAATTCAAATATTTAGGCTGACCATCATTCATGATCCTTCCAGCGAAAGCAATTACCTTGCCATTGCGGTCCCAAATCGGAAACATGATGCGGTCTCGGAACCGGTCCACATACCCGGAGCCATCGGATCGAAGCGACAATAGGCCGCCCTTCTCCATCTCCGAGAGGTCAAATTCTCTCTTCGTCAGGAATTGAGACAATGTATCCCAACGATTCGGAGCGTAGCCAATTTGAAATTGATCAATCAGTTTATCCGTAAATCCACGGCCTCGCAGATACTCCATTGCGGGCTGACCATGATCCGAATTCTTAAGCAGAAAATGATATAACATTGCAGTCAAATCATGGGCCTTGAGCAAATCGTCGCGACGCTGATTGCGCGGAAAGTGTTCCATCTGCGCGTTCCATTGAACGGGAATATTCGCATCTTCAGCGAGCATTCGAACTGCTTCAGGAAATGAATATCCTTCAATTTCCATGATGAACTTGATTGCATTCCCACCCTTACCGCAACCATAACAATGGAAAATCTGTTTCTCCGGTGTAACGGTAAATGACGGGGTTTTCTCGGAATGAAAAGGACAGAGTCCTTTCATATACTTCCCTTGCTTCGATAGATGAACATATTTGCCGACGGTATCGACGATATCATGATGCCGCAGCACCGTCTCAATAACGTCCTCCGGAATGTTGCCATTACCGGTACTCATCACAACCACCTTCATCCGTACGTAGTATTTATTCGCTATTCCTACAAATTCTCCTGCAAGTTCTTTAAAACTTTTGTCAGTTTGTGTTGAAAAGTTTGTCGATCCTCATCTGTAAAAGGTTTGGGACCTTTGCTATGCTTGCCGCTTCGACGTTGTTTGGCTTGCGTATGCCTGCGGTCTAGCAGGAAATCAATCGTCTCATCCGTATATTGCTGACCGCGTGTTGACAGAACGATCGCTCGTTTGGCAAGACCGATGGTCGCCAGACCAAAATCCTGTGTAACGAGAATATCCTGCGCTTGAATCCGATTGGCAATATAGAGATCAACAGATTGATCGGATCGATCCACTTGCACAATTTCAACACCTTCTGAAGGCTGTAGTCGATGATCAAATGAGGCAACCATCAAGACGGGAACCGAGAATTGTCTGGATGCTTGAATAATTTCCTGCTTCACAGGGCATGCA
Organism: Paenibacillus terrigena DSM 21567; assembly: GCF_000374845.1. Lineage (GTDB taxonomy): Bacteria > Bacillota > Bacilli > Paenibacillales > Paenibacillaceae > Paenibacillus_K > Paenibacillus_K terrigena. The sequence continues at coordinate 307,186 of NZ_KB895415.1, forward strand.
TCTGCATCCACTACGATTCGATACGATGTCATTACGATGTAAGACCACCCGATTCATTTTGAATAATATGAAGAAAGAGAACTTATATTCTCCTCCCCCATATTATATACGATAGAGAATTAAAAAATCCTGCTCGCTCGCTTAACTTAACTTTAAGCCCACACAATTTTGGAGAAATCTGCAAACAATTTCAGATCTTCCGCAATGGCATGGAGCTGTGCCAATCGATTCGCACGAACATCAGCATCCTCAGCCATCACCATTACTTTATCGAAATAAGCTGTAATGGCATCCTGCAATCCGCTAAGTTGTTCAAGTGCAGCCGCCATATCTCCAGCTTGCAACGCTTCATGATATTTGGCATGAACCGCTTGATGTTGATTGAACAAGTCATGCTCAACCGATTCTACAAATTTAGATGCATTAATCTCGATAGAGTCTGCCTTGGACGCCAAATTGGATACGCGATTGAAGGATTCAATCGTTACTTTAAAGTCAGATTGCTCCGATACGACCTTCATCAATTGCGTTCCACGCGCAACAACAGATACGAGATGATCGAATCCACTTGCCATGACCGCGTCTACGACATCGTAACGTACTTTGTCTGTGAACACATTCTTCACGCGAAGCGCAAAGAAATCACATAGATCTATACGTATTTCATCACGGTTTCGTTTCAACAATTGTGCAGAACCATGAATATCCATCGCCATGTCGAATAATTCCGTAAGATTGATCGGCAGCTTGTGATCAAGAATGATCTGTACAATACCTGCAGCTTGACGACGGAGTGCGTATGGGTCCGCTGATCCTGTAGGAATAATACCAATGGAGAAGCAGCCAACGATCGTATCCATTTTATCCGCGATACTCACGATAGCCCCAATTAGTGAAGCCGGAGAATGATCTCCCGAGAAACGTGGTTGATAATGTTCGTTAATGGCAGCTGCAACTTGTACAGGCTCTCCCGCTTTACGTGCATAATCTTCACCCATTACGCCTTGCAGTTCAGGGAATTCATAGACCATTTGCGTCACAAGATCGAACTTGCAAATATCTGCTGTGCGGCTAACAAGCTTCGAAGTATCCGCATCTGCTTGCATACGTGCAGCAAGTTTATCCGAAATCGCACGAATCCGACGAACCTTATCACCAACAGTACCTAGTTCCTCATGGAATACGATGGTTTCCAATTTCGCAAGTGCATCTGCAATCGGGAAGTTCTGATCTTCATCATAGAAGAATTTCGCGTCAGACAGTCGTGCACGCAATACCTTCTCATTCCCTTTTGCTACCGTATCAATCGCATGGCGATTCCCGTTACGAACAGTAACAAAGAACGGCAGCAATTGTCCGGATGCATCAAGCACTGGGAAATAACGTTGATGTTCACGCATCGATGTAATTAGCACCTCTTGCGGAATTTCCAGGAAGGAAGGATCGAACGTACCGAACAAGACATTCGGATATTCAACGAGGAACAAGACTTCCTCTAGCAGATCTTCCTTGATCGCAATCTTCCATTGCTTCTCGTCAGCGAGTGCATTGATTTGAGCCAAGATTAATTGCTCGCGTTCTTCAAGATCTGCAACGACGAACTGCTCACGCAATTTCGCTACATATTCCGTTGGTTCCGACACGACCGTTTCTTGACCTAAGAAGCGATGTCCTCGCGTTACATTGCTCGCAGTAACACCACAAATCTCTAACGGGATAATGTCTGTTCCGAACAATGCAACCATCCAACGAATTGGACGAACGAATTTAAAATCATAAGCGCCCCAGCGCATATTTTTCGGGAAGTTCATGGATGAAATGCAGTGCATGAGCCCTTCCGATAGAACCGAAGCCGTCTCTACACCCGCGCTGCTTTTATTTGCATAAATATATTCAACGCCGCTAAGCTCTTTGAAGTAAAATTGCTCAGGATCAACGCCTTGACTGCGCGCAAACCCTAATGCCGCTTTACTCCAATTGCCGCTATCGTCCAGTGCAATTTTACGCGAAGGGCCTTTCACTTCTTCGTTAATGTCCTGTTGTTTCTCAGCCACTTGATGGATGAGTACCGCAATACGTCTTGGTGTCGCATAAGCCTCAACTTCACCGAATTCGATCCGAGCTTCACTTAGCCATTTCATGACACGATCTTTCAATTGATCCATACTACTCCGAAGGAAACGAGCCGGAACTTCTTCCATACCGATTTCGAGTAATAAATCTCTAGTCATTCTACACATCTCCTTTCTTAAGCATTGGGAAGCCTAGCTTCTCACGCTCTGCCAGATACGTCGCAGCAATTTGACGAGATAGGTTACGAACACGTGTAATGTAGCCGGTACGTTCCGTTACGCTGATCGCCCCACGCGCATCAAGTAAGTTGAATGTATGGGAACATTTCAATACATAATCATAAGCCGGGAACACGAGATTCTGATCCATCGTCTTACGCGCTTCTTCCTCATAGGTATTGAACAATTGGAACAGCATTGGAACATCGGAAGTCTCGAAAGTATATTTGGAATGCTCGTATTCAGGCTGCAAGAATACATCTCCATATGTAATCCCGTCAACCCATTCCAATTCGAACACATTCTCTTTCGCTTGAATATAAGACGCAAGACGTTCTAGACCATACGTAATCTCAACGGCAACCGGATTCGTCTCGATACCGCCAACTTGTTGGAAGTATGTGAATTGGGTTACTTCCATCCCATCGAGCCATACTTCCCAGCCCAATCCCCAAGCGCCAAGACCTGGATGCTCCCAATTATCTTCGACGAACCGAATGTCATGTTCAAGTGGATCTACACCAAGACGTTTCAAGCTCTCAAGATATAGCTCTTGAATATTGTCCGGTGAAGGCTTCATAATGACCTGGAATTGATGATGCTGATAGAGACGGTTCGGGTTCTCTCCATAACGTCCGTCTGCTGGACGGCGAGAAGGTTCAACATAAGCAACGTTCCACGGTTCAGGACCAATGCTGCGCAAGAATGTCATTGGATTCAGCGTTCCGGCACCTTTCTCTACATCGTAAGGCTGAACTACGACACATTTTTGTTCGGCCCAGAAATTTTGCAGGGTCAGAATAATCTGTTGAAAATTCATTTTCCATACTCCTTTTCTTCTCTTTAATGGTTTCTGTACAACAAAAAACTCTCATCTCTATGCCTGTTGTACAGACATAGGGACGAGAGTATATTTTCCCGCGGTTCCACCCTACTTGATCAAGAAACTTGATCCGCTTTTCCTAACATGTGGTTTCGCTCGGAGTGCCCTTCATTCGCATCATTGGACCGGGCTCCCACCACCCCCGACTCGCTTAACTCAACCTTAACGAACTACTCTTTCCGACCACTTATACTTAAAAATACATAACTTGATTTATTATAGCGCTAAATATTGTATTTGTCCATCTGATCCAGAAAGTTCTGTGATTTGAGATGAAGTCCCATATGAATATCCATAAACGTGCGCATACATTGCTTCATCTGTGCCTTCGTCTCGGGCTTGACCGCAATATTGCCGAGCCTCCGCATATCCATCCGATCGAATAATCGAAGCAATTTAAGGGTACCTTCCGATATTATGATCGCTGCGGGGTCACGATTCTTGCAATGAATACATAATGTTCCCCCTAGCCGACTACTGAATAGCATGGGAGCATCATCACGCCCACACGAGACACAAGTCTGGAGCTCGGGATGGTACCCTGCTGCCTGCAGCATCTTCATCTCGAATAAGTGCGTCGTAATTTGCGGATCTTTGCCTTGTTCAAGCGCAGTTAGACAAGCGTTCAATTGTTCGAATAAAAATGCTCCGATTTCCCCTGCCTCGAGCCCACGGTCCAGCAATTCGGCGACGTACGACGCATATGCAGTCAAATGAAGCTGCTCACGCAGAACATGGTGAGATTCTAGAATCTCACCTTGATTCAAAGTCCCGAGCTGCCCGGTCTTAAAATACACGAATTCCCCGTAAGTGAACAACTGCGTTATTGCGGCATGCCGGCTTTTCACTTTCTTCGCACCGCGCACAAGAATGCCGACTTTGCCATTTGTCTTCGTACAGAGTGTGATGATTTTGTTCCCCTCACCGTAGTCCATGCTGCGGATGACAATGCCCTCCACCCTGTATAGCATGTAATAGCCCCCATGATCGCTCAATTCACCACCTAGAGGAGCACGTTATTCAACGACTTCATCTAGATTGATTTCTTCTAATTCCTCTTGTTCTGCTTCGATGTGTTGATTATTTACTTGGTTATACAGCAAATACGCATCGACATCCCCCGTCATTGCAAAATACTTCCACGAAAAATCTCGCATTCGTATTCATCCTTTCTGTTCGGAAGTGACTATGCTCTCCTTCATAGGATGTACGAAACACGGGGAACTATCCTGCAAAAAGACGGGAGATATGACTCCTAATCTTGGAATATTATCGATTCATTATGCGTCGTGACGGAAGCCCAGATCCTTCAGGATTCGCTCCTGATTCCGCCAGTCTTTTTTCACTTTAACCCATAATTCCAAGAAAATCCGTGATCCAAGCAAATTCTCAATGTCTTTACGCGCTTGTTTGCCAACTTCTTTGAGGAGCGCCCCTTGCTTCCCGATGACAATCCCCTTCTGCGAATCGCGCTCAACGTAAATAACTGCCATAATATTCACCACACCATTTTCCTGCACCTTCATATCCTCAATGGCTACAGCGATGGAATGTGGAATTTCTTCGCGTGTCAAATGCAGAATCTTCTCGCGAATCAATTCTGCGCAGACGAATTGCTCCGGGTGATCTGTGATTTGATCATCTGGGTAATACTGCGGCCCTTCCGGCAAATATTTTGTTACCTGTTCAAGTAATGTATTCACGTTATTCCCGTTCTTCGCAGAGATCGGCACGATTTCTGCAAATGGATATAAATCCTTATAAGCAACAATAATCGGCAGCAGCGCTTCCGGTTGGACTTGGTCGATTTTATTCATCACAAGGAATACCGGTGTCTTAATGCGCTTCAGTTGCTCGATAATATAGCGGTCCCCACCACCAAGACCTTCTGCAACATCAACCAAGAACAGAACGGCTTCAACTTCATTCAGCGTGTTCAACGCAACGGTGTTCATATAGTCGCCAAGCTTGGATTGACGTTTGTGAATACCCGGTGTATCCAAGAAGACGATTTGATTATCGCTCGATGTATAGACCCCGTGAATTTTGTTCCGAGTTGTCTGAGGTTTATCGGACATAATCGCAATTTTCTGTCCAATCACTTGGTTCATTAAGGTTGATTTACCAACGTTCGGCCGTCCGATAATCGCGACGAAACCGGATTTAAATTGTTTTGACTTTTGCATGGATGTACTCCAATCCGTATTTTAAATTATGAATGATCTAAGCTTCGTGAATCGAACGCTCCCGGTAATAAATCGCCTACGGTCGTCTGCGTCCAATCCCCTTTAATATTCCCCATAAATACGGGCATCTCACGACCGCACAGTTCTACTAATACTTGGCGGCATACACCGCATGGCGTAATCGGAGTGTCCGTATCGCCAATCACTGCAATCGCTTGAAAGCTGCCAGGCTGATGCCCATCCGCAATCGCTCTGAACAGAGCTGTCCGTTCCGCACAGTTCGTAGGTCCGTAAGCTGCATTTTCTACATTACAGCCTAGATGTATTTTCCCTTGACTATCGAGCAGTGCGGCCCCCACTTGAAACTTCGAATAGGGTGCATAGGCTTGCAATCGCGCGAAAGCCGCTTGTTCCAATAATTTTGACCCATCTACATGCATCATTTATCGCTCCTTAGAATAGTGTCTGAATCCAATTCATTACTGGAGAATAGAAGATGATAATCCCTATAATGACGGCAAAAACCGCAGTGACAAGTACAGCACCTGCGGCTATGTCTTTGGCGGCTTTGGCAAGCGGATGGATTTCTTCAGTCGCTAGATCGACCGCATACTCAATCGCCGTATTTATAAGCTCTGCCCCAATCACGAGGGTAATCGTAATTAGCAGCACTAACCACTCCATCTTCGAGATGGAGAATAGGAACCCCGCCGCGATAACGAATACGGAAGCCGTCAAATGAAATGGCATATGACGTTCCGTACGAACCGCACGCATAATACCTGACAACGCCGCAACGAACGGATGGACCGCATACCGCCGCTTCTTCATTATCTCGTCAGACCCGCTTGGCGAAGTACGGCTTCCTGCTTACTCATCATTTCTTGCTCGCTTGCCTCATCTTGGTGATCGTAGCCAAGCAAGTGCAGGAATCCATGTACGAACAGAAATCCTAGCTCTCGTTCTAAAGAATGCCCATACTCTTCACTCTGCGCACGAGCACGTGTCACAGAAATAATAATATCGCCGAATGTATCTGTAATGGCTGACATCAAATCCTCTGAATCCACTTCATAGATGATATCCAGCTCTTCATCCTTTTCTTCATGCATGGCAAAGGAAAGCACATCTGTTGGTCGATCAATCCCGCGATAGTCACGGTTCAATTGATGAATCTGCTCGTCGTCTACAAAGGTTAATTCCACTTCCCCCTCTGTAACGCCTTCCATTTCAGCAGCAAGCTGTAATAACTGATTCAATTGCTCAATCAATGATTCGGGGATTTGCAGCTCTTCTTGTTCATTATTCCACTCTAAATGCAAACTCATGAACGACACCTCTATGATTTTGTTTTGGCTTTTACATCTTCTAGGTATTCGATCCGGGAATGGAATATGCCCATCACCGTCTCTTTCAAAGAGTGCGCCACAGTGTCCAACTCTTTCATCGTTAGATCACACTCGTTGTATTGCTGATCATCCAGACGGTCTTTGACGATTTTGGAGATCAGGGTCTCAATTTGATCAACCGTTGGATTACGCAAGGAACGTACCGCGGCTTCAACACAATCGGAAATCCCAACAATAGCAGATTCCTTCGACTGCGCTTTGGGCCCAGGATAACGGAAATCATCCTCCGTAAAATCCGGTTCTTTCCCTTGTTCTTCGGCTTGCTTTAACGCTTTATAATAGAAAAACTTCAGGAACGTCGTTCCATGATGCTGTTCCGCAATATCACGGATCGGCTTTGGAATTTTATAATCCTTGAGCATTTCGACACCGTCGCGCGGATGCGCAGTAATAATCGATTTACTAAGCTTCGGATCAATGGAATCATGCGGATTCTCAATATTCGTCTGATTCTCAATGAAATAGCTTGGACGCTTCGTCTTCCCGATATCATGATAGAAAGATCCTACACGACACAGCAATCCATTCGCACCAATCGATTCCGCCGCTGCCTCCGATAAGTTACCCACCATTACACTGTGATGATACGTACCTGGTGTCTCTGTCAATAGTTTGCGCAGTAATGGATGGTTCGGATTCGACAATTCCACAAGCTTCAGTGCCGATAGAATACCAAAAGTCACTTCGAAGAATGGCATTAATCCAATAACCAGCACGGCCGTGAGCAACCCGCTCGCAAAAGCGAATCCAATCGCATAGAGCACATCTTTTTGCGCAAAAGAATCACCGTTCAACATTGTCAACATCGCAACGGTCAACGCGCCGAACAGACAGATCATGATCCCTGCCTTTAAGATCGTCGATCGTTGGCTTGCACGATGAATCGCGAATACAGAGGCAAAAGATACAACAGCAGTAACGAAACCGAACTGGAAGTCAAAGATTTGGCCTTGTCCTACATTAAAAATAACGCTCGACATGACGCTAAAGATAAACGCGCATATAAAGGCAAGCGATAAATCAAGCAGCAATGTCACTAGCATGACGCCCATCGCTACCGGTGCGATAAAACCGATATAAGGTACTTCTTTGGTCTGCGCAAGACTTACAATTTGCATCGCAATAATATTTAAGAAGAAGATCAGGACGAGCATGAGCAGCTGTGCATTATGGAATTTGAAATTACCGCCGCCAGATTGTCTGATGAACATGAAGAGAACGAGCGACAGCAATATCGAGAGAATTAGCACACCGAATTGCGGCCAGTAATTCACTTCATTTTTAAGCAATTCCAACTCGTCCAGCAGCTGATACGTCTCTTGGGTAATTATTTCCCCTTTATGAACAACGATATCTCCCTGCTTGATAAAAATAGTCTGTGTATTCTCACGAGCTTGAACCTTCGCGTCTCTCGTCTTATCTTCATCGAAAAATTTGTTCGGAGTCAGCGAGAATCTTGCAAGCTCTTGCACCACTTCACGTTGCGCACGCTTGTTCAGGGAGCTCGTGTTCACGAGCTCGGCAACTTTAGCACGAACCGTCTCCGCATCCGTAATCTGATCATTCATCAATTTGGCTACAATGTCTCTCGCCACAGGTTTGATCTGAGCAATATCATCCGCCGTTAATCTCGCGACTTTGATATACGTTTCTTCAGGAATGCGGTATTCTTGCTCACTTACTTTCGATCGCATCTCTTCCAGCAGCTTGCTCGTGAAGTTCGAGCGGTTATTGTTCATGAACTCTGTTATATACTGATGATGAATATCCGGAATCGCTGTGCGGTAAATCCCAACCTTCTCGGTGAACGAAATTGCATCATCTTGATTCAAATTCTCGATCCGATTGATCATCTGCTCCGTAATATCTTGATTGCGCAGCGGAATAATCGTAAAGATCGGTTGTACCCGCTCCGCGGCTTGCTCTTGCGCCTTAAGTGTCGCTTTGTTGTTCGCGACCTGAGCCGGTGCGAGAATTTGCTTATCACTTGGCAAACCAACCTGTATGTTATATTTCTCCGGTACCAAGTGTGAAGCCAAGCTGAAATAAAAAAGAAGCGTTAAAAACAAAAACAGAAGAAAGCGTACGCCGACGCTGTACTTCCATCCTGTCATTTTATATTGAAATGTAGTCCCCAATACAGAGGATAGCTTTTTTTGGAACATAGAGACAGTCCTCTCTATTCATGTTTTTCGGAATCCTTCTGATATGCGACGATAATTTTCTGTACTAAGGAATGACGAACAACATCTTGCTCCGCAAAATGTACAAATCCGATTTCTTCGATATCCCGAAGTATTGTAGCCGCTTCGATGAGTCCCGATTTTTTGCCCCGCGGCAAATCAATTTGTGTGACATCACCCGTGATTACCATCTTCGAGCCAAACCCGAGCCGCGTCAAGAACATTTTCATCTGTTCTGGCGTCGTGTTCTGAGCCTCGTCCAAAATAATAAAAGAATCATCCAATGTCCGTCCACGCATATAGGCGAGCGGTGCAATTTCAATCAATCCGCGTTCCAGTGCCTTCGCCGTCTGTTCAGGTCCCATGACATCGTACAACGCATCATAGAGCGGACGCAAGTAAGGATCTACCTTCTCTTGCAAGTCACCCGGCAGAAACCCTAAATTCTCGCCTGCTTCGACCGCCGGACGCGTAAGCACGATACGTTTAACGGATCCTTCCTTAAGGGCAGCAACCGCGAGCACGACAGCGAGATAAGTCTTCCCTGTACCTGCAGGACCAACGCCGAAGACTACATCTCTCTTCTTAATGGTCGTCACATAATGCTTCTGTCCGATCGTCTTCACGCGAATTGGCTTCCCGCGGAATGTCGTCATGATCTCACCTTTGTACAAATCAAGCAATTGATCGGCACGCATATCCTTCGCAAGATCACAGGCATAGAGCACGTCACGATCCGTTAAGATATAGCCATTACGAACCAGTTGCAACAAGACCTGAAAAAGCTGCTCTAAGGAATCCACCTCGCGGCGTCCCCCACTGATGACAATTTCTGCTTCACGAGAACCAATTTGAGCATCAATCTGCCCTTCAATAATTTTCAAGAATTTATCCTGCGGACCAAATAACGACAGCCCTTCAGAAGGATTATGTAACGGTATTTTCACGGTGTATAAGTGTTGTTCAGGCAATAATCCCAGTCTCCTTATTGATGGATAATCGGTAATTCCTCCGCAATCCACTGCTCCACTTCAAAATGTATGTTCAAATAAACTTTACCATTCTTGACCTCTTGATGCAAAATATTTTCGTCTCGGATTTTTGCGTCTGGCCCATTTTTGACAAGTGCGTCAGATTTTGCATGTTCCATGGCGATTTTTCTGGCCTCATCTTCCGTAATGTGGCGTTCGATATAATGAACCTCCATCAATTTCTCCGTCATCCACCCAACAGGCAGTTTATAGGGACCGATTTGAGCATCGCTACGTTCTGTGATTGTCTCGTATTTATCATAAGGAACTTTTCCATATCCGCTTACTTGCAGGGCCCGATTCCCCGTAATGATATAATTCCGTTCTTCAAATGCCCCTGTATACGTACGTTCCTTCTGCAGCAGAGGTACAGAGACTTGATATTCATGCCAGACGAGTCCTTTGACCTTGCCTTTCGCGACAACGGCTTGCGGATTCTGATCCGACCCAATAATACCTGATATAAGAATAGACCCTTTTTTGACTCGTGAGTTTTTCCGCACTTTCGCTCGGCCTTGTTCTGTGAAGATCTCCGTAACGACCGCATCTGCCTTCGCAACCAAATGCCTTGGATTCATGAGCTGCTTCGCTTCCGGCTTGGTGGATTCAGCCACATTGATCGTAATATTCGCACCGCGTTTCTCCACACCAACCCAAGAGACACCTGGGAGCCGATGCGTGAGCTGCCTAGAGAGCTCTTCTTGACTTTTCAACCGGAAAGACCATTGGAACACATAAATCCCTTCAGCACGAGCTGCTTTGAGGATGTCATCTTCTGCAATATTCATATTCCCTTGAACATCAACTTTCCAGACTAGTGAAGATAACAAGTACAATCCGACGAAAAATAGAAAAAAGCCTGTAATAAACGCTTTACGTCGACCCATTTTCTGCAATGCAAAAGGCAGACCATACCGCGCTTCCACATGGACACGACAGCTTGTCTGCCGTAAAAGTGGACGAATGCGAAAAAAATCTGCAAGCATTATCTTCATGCGCATACCCTGTCCTGCCATATAACGCATGTCCCAAATCTCGACATTCTTACCCGCAGCGAGATTGACGAACTGCTCGCACCGCTCACCGCGAATCATAATTTTGACGTATCCCCGAATAAATGAAGTAGGTCCGTTCAATTAGATCCCTCCGTTCGCATATATTGAATCTTCGATATTTTCCCTTCAACGATCACTTCATCAGGCCAGATCGCTCGGATCACAAGGTCACTTCCTGTCAATTCAAGCTCTCCGATGCTAATCGATAGGTTCAGTCGTTCATTCGAAAAATGAAGCACACCACGATGATTTTCAATATGCACCTGAGCATTCCCAATCATCGTCACCCGAGGCAGGTCAAACAAGACGTCTTGTGGTAGATCCAATAATTCGGCGGTCATCTTTCGAATTTTGCGAGCAAAACGACGCATCCTTGGTGTGCCCCCCTTGCGTTTATTGCATTGTGATGCAGCTCCATAATTCACAAGCCATCCATGAATATGATGTACTTTACAAAATATGCAAGGGGCGAGGCATTTATGAGGGAAGCGCAAAAAACCGTTCTCTGTGAGAACGGTTGGGCTTGGAAGCGCGAAGCCAGATAAAATACGGGTGGGTTGAGGGGTATCACTTTCCGGCCGATTCTTGTCCGCCATTTCCTTTGATTAGACTGGTGGTTGCAAATGGCTCCCAAAGATCGGACGCATGCTCCTCCAAATGATACCCCTCTTCCCTGTTTATTTTATCTGGCTGGGCTTACATGCAGCACTCAACCGCCCTCAAGGAGAACGGTTTGGTGTTTAGGAAGAGGGTAGGAGTATAGCCAGATAAAATACGGTGGGTTGAGGGGTATCACTTTCCGGCCGATTCTTGTCCGCCATTTCCTTTGATTAGACTGGTGGTGCAAATGGCTTCCAAAGATCGGTCGCAAGCTCCTCCAAGTGATACCCCTCTTCCCTGTTTATTTTATCTGGCAACCAAATAAAATACACCCCACCGCTCAATGAGAACGATGGGGTGTATAAGTGACGGCACATTACTACCGTCTACCATATGGGCGTTTGGCACGCGGAGGGCCTAAAATTTCGGCCCACACGAGGCCTTTAACTAGTTCCTCACGAGATACACTTGGCTCGATTGCATCAGCCTTGTGAAGGGCATAGGAGGGCTCTGAAACATACTGCATCGGAGCCCTCTCAGTCCGAACCATTTGATTGGGTCTCGCAGGCTCGACCTGCACCGCTACGGGAGCACTAAACGGAGAGACAGATGGATGCGCCATAGGGGCAGGCGTATGGGTCTCAACCTCTTCGTAGATATGACGCGATGGCTCATCACGCCGCTCAGCCTCACTCGTCTGTGACGGCGCATCCGGGTTGCCGAATGGTTTATCTCCGCCGAAGGAAGGCATCCGGTTCTTCCCCGATTTAGCATTCGAGATGATCTTGCCCACAATACCAATCAGAATGACCGCAAGGATTGGAGAATGCACGAAAAATTGAACGATCTTCTCAATCATTTCGGATATATTCATAGGCTATTTTCCGTCTTTCATGTCGCCCGTGCCCGGCTCACCGGATTTTCCGATTGTTCCGCGCATTTGCGTATCGGCTTCGATATTTTTCAAGTTCATGTAATCCATTACGCCTAAATGTCCGGTGCGAAGGGCATCAGCAAGTGCAAGCGGCACCTGGGACTCGGATTCCACAACGCGTGCTCTCATCTCAACGACAAGCGCCTTCATCTCTTGCTCCTGCGCAACCGCCATCGCACGACGTTCTTCCGCCTTCGCTTGTGCAATGCGTTTATCCGCTTCAGCTTGCTCCGTCTGCAAGTGCGCACCGATGTTCTTGCCTACATCAACGTCCGCAATATCAATGGACAAGATTTCGAATGCTGTACCAGCATCCAGACCTTTACCCAATACGGTACGGGAGATCATATCCGGATTCTCAAGAACGTCCTTATGTGATCCACTAGAACCTACGGTAGTAACAATACCTTCACCAACACGAGCAATGATCGTCTCTTCACCCGCACCACCGACAAGGCGATCAAGGTTCGTACGAACCGTAACTCGAGCTTTTACTTTCACTTCAATACCGTCTTTCGCCACGGCTGCAACGGTCGGCGTCTCAATAACGCGAGGGTTAACGCTCATTTGCACAGCTTGCAATACATCACGACCAGCCAAGTCAATCGCAGCTGCACGCTCGAACTCTAGTGGAATATTCGCACGTTGCGCTGCAATTAGCGCGTTAACGACACGATCAACATTACCCCCAGCTAGATAGTGACTTTCCAATTGATTAATGTTAAGTCCAAGACCCGCTTTCGTTGCCTTAATTAACGGATTTACGATTCGGCTCGGAGTAACCCGGCGCAACCGCATCGCGACGAGTGTAATGATCCCGACGCGCACACCTGATGCGAGTGCCGAAATCCACAACATAATCGGGAAGAAACTTAAGAACACAGAGAGTACAATAATAACAACAACAGCAATTAACAAGAAACTAACCAATGTCGGATCCATTTAAAGCGTTACCTCCAGAAAAAAATTTATTTGTCTAACTCACGAACAATGATTCGTGTACCATCGATTCGTGTAACAACCACTTTACGATTCGCATCTATAAAGCTACCGTCCGTGACAACATCCACTCGTTCTTCCCCAATCTGGACCGCGCCAGACGGACGAAGAGGCGTTAGACTTACACCCTCACGATGCAGCAAATCCGATTTGGACGTCGAAGAGACGTAACCTTCCTCGGTCGTTAATCGATCTTTCAATATGAACCGATTCCAAATCCCTCGATGCTTGAAGATTCTTGCTACAATAATGACAACGATCACGGCTGCAACAAATGCAATACCAAGCGATACGAGTGCACTGGATGTGTCGAATGCAGCCATCACGACGCTTGCAATCAGTGAACCTGAACCCAGTATACCCAATATTCCAAAGCTTGGTACGAATAACTCTAGAACAAGCAAAATGATCCCTAATACGAACAAGACAAGCGACTCTTGTTCCGCAAATCCAGCCACATAGTTACCGAAGAAATAGAGACCAAAACCAAGAAGCCCCACGATCCCAGGAATACCAAAGCCAGGAACGATAAGCTCGATAGCCACCCCTGCGATCCCAAGGAATAACAGCAGCGTAGAGACGACAGGACTTGTGATCCATCCAGCCAACTTCTCCATCCACGACTGCTCCACTTGAACAAGCTGATAATCCGATATGCCAGCGAATTGAACCGCTTCATCCATTGATTTTACAATACGGTCCGCATAACCAACCGCGAGTGCATCTTGCGCAGATAACGAGATAATCTCACCTTGTTTTTTCACACGTGAAATGGCCTTCATCTCAACAACAATATTCTTATCAACCATCCCCGCGGCAATATCTGCATTTCGCTTATTCGCTTGAGCAGCTGCAACCATCACACTAGACCACGCTGCCGTATACTTCGGGTTATCAACCGATCTGCCTAATGAATCGACAATTGACGCAGCGCCAATCATACTGCCGTCAGCCATTACAATCTGGTCTGCACAGAGCGAAATGTAACTTCCAGCTGAAGCCGCTTCACCCTTTACATAAGCAAGCGTCGGGATTTTCGATTCCAATATCAACTTTCCAATCTCCATCGCATTCCCTAGAATACCACCTGGTGTATTGACCTCCAGGACGATGAGAGAAGCTTGCGCTTCTTCCGCCTTTTCAAAAGATCGTTCCAAAAACCGCTGCAGTCCCGACTCAATCTCATGTGCAACAGGTATAACATAGACGAGCTTTTTACCTGCTGCCGCTGCTTGAGCTTTGTCTGGGATCCCCCCCAACACTGCGCCCGAAATGCCCGCAATCAACATCACTGTAAGTAATCCAAAAGATATAAAACGTTTCCAAAAATGACGCAATACGTTTCCTCCTTTCTCTGTCAAATATCGTCAAAGTGCGATACTAGTAATACGTCCATGAAAATTTTTCGTTTCAAGAAAATAAATACCAACCCTAAAACCCGCATGGTATCAGGGATTTTGCTCATATAAAAAAGACTGCCGACAACATTGTTGCCGGCAGTCTAAAACATTCCATATTCATGGAGTGTTTATCTTTATTGCAGAAACTGTGAAACCGCTTGGTTCACTATTTTACCGTCAGCGCGCCCTTTTACCTTAGGCATTAGAGCACTCATCACCTTACCCATATCGGCTTTAGAAGAAGCACCGGTTTCCTGGATGGTCTGCTGTACAATCACTTTAATTTCTTCTTCAGTAAGCTGGACAGGAAGGTACTGACCAATTATTTCTATTTCTGCTTTTAAGTTGACGGCGAGGTCATCACGACCTGCCTTAATAAATTCTTGGAGGGAATCTTTTCGCTGTTTGATTTCACGACTTAGAATTTCAAGCACTTCATCGTCATTCAAAGTTCTTTTCAAATCTATTTCAAGATTCTTAATCGCCGAGCGAACCATTCGAATGGTGGAGAGTTTGAACTTGTCTTGACTTTTCATCGCTTGTTTCATATCTTCGTTCAATCGTTCGCTTAAATTCATTGGTAGTTAGATCCTCCTAAAACTTTCTCTTACGAGCAGCCTCGGACTTTTTCTTGCGCTTAACACTTGGCTTTTCATAGTGCTTACGTTTCTTCACTTCAGCCAATACACCATCCTTAGCAATGGAGCGCTTAAAGCGACGAAGTGCAGCATCAATTGTTTCGTTTTTGCGAACTTTAGTTTCAGACACCAGTTTTCCCTCCCTCCGACCAGACCGTCCAAGACGGATAACACGGTTCATCAAATTTCATTATATGTGAAAAGGAAATATGGTGTCAACTATGACTCCATTTCCTTTTTCTACTGAGCCCAAAAATTAATCTCTTGTCCCTACAAGGGCGCCTAATTTCTCTCCCCCGAGCAGATGGTAATGAATATGGAAGACCACTTGGCCGCTGTCTGGACCACAATTGTTAATCAAGCGGTATCCGGATTCTGCGATTCCTAAATCTTTGGCGATCTGTTGTGCCGTCTGATGAATTTCACCGATCAATGGAAGATCTTCCGTTGCCACATCATTCATCGTCGCAATATGTTTTTTCGGAATGATTAACACGTGCTGAGCAGCTGAGGGCTGTATATCGTAAAACGCAACAATGCTGTCGTTCTCGAAAACTTTCTTCGAAGGAATCGTTCCCTCAACAATTTTACAAAAAATGCAATCCATCTAGGCTACCCCCATGCATAGTATCAGTTCAGTAAATTTTATAATACCATCATACAGAAAAAATGGCCCAGAGTCCAATACACATGAAAAAAAAGAGCACATGTTAGAGATATACGCCGAGAATCTGGCTGACGATTCAAGGTTGCTTCCTTCCGTGGTAAGGATCAGCGTATATTTCTAACAAGTGCTCATCAAGATGTCGGTTAATTGTATTATAACAGCGGGGTCGATTATACTCTGTGAAGTGTATCACAGAGTATAACAGTTTTCTCTATATCGATTCTAAGGCAATGACGGAACCTTCGCCAGACTGCTGAGCCGGTGTAATGACCAGTTTTCTTGGAAGTCTCGCTCTTAGCTCTGGGACATGACTGATTATCCCTACTGTCAAGCGATCCATATGAAGCTTCTCCAATGCCGTAATAACTGTATCCAACAACTCCGGATCAAGCGTACCAAAGCCTTCGTCCAAGAAGAAGAATTGTAATGGATACTTCCCTTGCAGTTGAATCTGTGCCGATAACGCGAGCGCCAGGGCGAGTGATGTCAAGAACGTCTCTCCCCCCGATAGTGTCGAGACAGGGCGCCGAACGCCCCCGTTCGCATCATCGCGAATGACGAATCCCCCAGTGGAGTCCACTTCTAATGCGTATCGCTGCTTGGTCAAGAAACGTAACCGCTCAGATGCGGATCGGCTTACTTGCATCAACTGCTCTTCCGCAATAAATTCGACGAAGGCATTCCCGCGGAATACCGTCTGCAACTGCGACAAGCGTTCGAACAACTCCTGTTTGGCGCCTCGCTGCTGTTCTAATACAGTCCAACGTTCTGCTTTGCGCGTCAGTTCTTCGAGATCACGTTCTGCTTTGGCCTTCGCCCGAACCGCCTCTTCATCCTGTGCAAGCTGCTGCTGTAAGGATTGATTCGATTGCTCCCAAGCCTCTTCCGTCACCCGCTCACCTTGCAGCATTTCTTCCAGTCGTTGAATCTGGGATGCAAGTCTATGCTGAAGCTGTCGATGTGCAGTAATCGTCTCCTGATGACTCACGATCTGATCCGACGTCAGTATAGCTTGTCGAACATCCTCTGCCATCGCGAAAATTGATTCCGACCTTTGCTCGTCCCAAATCCGTTCCGCCTGTGCTGCGCGTTCTTCGGCAGACAATGCAGACTGCTTCGCATGTAAGGCTTCCTCCGATAAGGCATTGAGCAGATCAAGCACATGATCTCTGGCTGATTTCGCGGATTGTGTGTCTACACGAAGCGTAGACAACTTGGCTTCTGCCTCTTGAATCAATGCTTCAACCGTCCGATCTCCTGCATCAAGACCAAGAAGCTGAAGAAGTCTGGCCTCTTTTTCGTGGAATAGATGCATCTTTCCTTCAAGTTGAGCGGCAATCAGGACTGCGTCTTTTTCAAGAACTGTAAGCTCCTGACCTCTCTCTAATAGCTGCGCATTCATCTCTTCGATAAAAGGAACACTGCGTTCGAGTCGACCTTGAATATCTTGCAGCTGTTCATCCTTGTTCTTCAGCTCTAGCAGGATGTCGTCCATGGATTCCCGGACAATAGAAGCCGGAATATGAGTCTTCCACTGTTCTAGCAACACTGCCCGCTCATGCGTAATGGATTGAACCATCCGCTGCTGGCTTTGATGGAGCTGCTCCAACGCTTGACGATCCGCCCGAAGTTGTGAGGACTGCCGCTGAAGATCTGCAATACGAGCGCGATGCTTCTTCCCCTGTTGTTCTAATTGTTCTACCTCTGAGCGATGCCTACTCTGATCTATACGAAGGCCTGCAATAGCTGCCTGAATTTCCTCCCATGTTGTAAACGAGAACGGCGAAGCTGCAATTGCTACGGAATGATCTTGATGTTCCTGCACGGCCACAGCCGCTTCTTGCTGCCACGGAATATCAACACCCTCGATTTCAAGGGTTGTCGGAAGGGCAATCAATCTGGACATGAGCTGTAAATTTATCGCTTTTAACTCATGTAGTTCTAAGACGTATGGCTCTATCGCAGTGATCTGTTCTTGAATATCTGAAGGATTACTGTCTCGTAATTCCTTACCCATCACACCTTGCGAATGATGCGGGTGCGTCGTTGAACCACAAACCGGACAAGGCTCACCTTGGACCAATTGTTCCGCCAGTTTTGCGGACAATCTCTCGATTTCCTGCTCCCGCTCGACACGCCGCACTCGTGCGATCTCATCTGCCAGAGCGTTTTGAAGTGCTGTGTGCTTCTCCTCTTCGCGACGCAAGTACCCGTTAAGTGAATGAATTCGGTCCATCGTCTGAAGATTCTCAGAATAAATCTCCCGCTCTAAGGCTTCATGGGCTTGATAAGCAAGATCGGCTTGCTTCATTCGCTCAGAAATGGTACCAAGCTCCGATGCCGCACCCTGTAATTGACGTTCTAGCGCTTCGATCGATTGATGAAGACGATCCGCTCTTTGGACTTGTTCACGCCATTCTGGGCGTGTTTCATTTGCTTTCTGCGCTTCATTGAGCTCTGCTTGACGTTTGAGCGCCTTTTCCCTCTGTTGACTTAATTTGGCGATCTGTTCAATTACTACTGCCTGTTGTTCTACACTTTGCGTGCTTCGCTTCGTGAGCTCCGTTGTCTCGAGGTTCAACTGCTTGCATTCTTGCTCGAGCGAGCGTGCTTGTTCCAAATGATCGAGGCGAAGCAGCAGCTTTGGCTCCAAATCAGATAGCTTCTGTTGTTTTTCATCAAATACAGCAGCAGCTCGTTCGGCAGCTTCACGTGCACTTTGCTCCTTGTGAGTAACCGTCGCTAATACAGCCTTACGTTCCGTCAATTGAAGAGCTGACTGCTCATATTCATTTAGAAAAGGAAGCAACCGTCTAGCCGCGTCCACACGTGTCAACACCTGCTCCAACCCGGCGATTTGTTGCTCCTGTGTTGTCAATTCAGCTTGCTTCAGCAATAGCCCCGATAATTCTATGCCCTGATCTCGCGTTGCCTTCATACGTTCCACCACAGCCTCAAGGGCTTTACGTTTCGCACGTTGTTCCTCTGCAAATGTTCTTGCACTCTCGAGCGTCTCCGAGGCTTGTCTTACCGTGTCTTCGGAGGCATCACCCAGCCCCTGCTGCTCTGCTGCGACTTCTTTGAGACGTACATCGGTCTCCTTCAGTCGACGACTTAACTGAATCATCAACTCGTCGCCGTATTTCTCCAAATGGAACAGACGTTGAAGCATCTGCCGACGTTCGCTCCCCTTTAGCGAGAGGAACTCGGCGAATTTCCCTTGCGGAAGTACAACGGCTCGTGTGAAATCGGTGATCGTAAGACCGATAATTTCTTCTACGCAACGTGTCACATCGGCCAGTTTATCGGCGAGGACAACTTCACCTTCATCAGTAATTTCAATGAAACGGCTAACCGTGTTGCTAATCGAAATCTCATTCATCCGTTTAAACCGGCGTTCCACGCGGTAACGCTTCGGTCCAGTTGCAGAGAGCAATTCGAAGGTGAACGATACTGCAAGCTGATTCTCGTTCAGGTTCATAATACCCTGCGTCCCATTGGCTGCGCGTTCGACTTTCCCATACATCGCGAGCGTAATCGCATCAAGTACCGTCGATTTTCCGCTGCCCGTTGGGCCGAAGATCCCGAACAACCCCGTCTCACAGAGCGCGTTAAAATCAATCTCCTGCGCTTCGCGATAGCTCTGAAGTCCGGCTAATTTCAAATGGATTGGCTTCATGCCGTCTCCCCTCCATTCTCTACCGGATGCGAGTGATGAATAAGCTCTAAGAACAATTGCACTAGCTCCGAGTTCGGCTCCGCGCCTCCTGTCTGCCGCTCATAGAAGCGACGGAACAATTCATCGATTGGCATCTCCGATCTGTTCGACAAGAGCAGATCTGAAGACTCCATCTCCGGATAAATGGGACGAATATTCACAATGCCCTCATGAGCCTTACGAAGGTGTTGAATTTGCTCCATCGTCATCGCTTCCGTCAGACGGATTTCGAGATCGATCCATGCCCGAGCATCTCGTCCTTCATCCAGCCAACGGTAGACCTCCTCCATGCCGCCTCGGGCTTGCCATCTGACAAGCGGCCGACCGCTGCTCAAGAATATTTCTTGCGGCGAGGCCGCTTGTCCCGGTGCGATATCCAATATCGTTATTGACTTCGCTTGTCCAGCTTCCGAGAAGCTATAGGCCAGCGGTGATCCACTATATCGGATCACGCCATCCCCCTTCACCGTCTGCGGGCGGTGAAGATGACCAAGCGCCGTGTACTGGGCGCCAATTGCAAGAGCGGCGGTGTCTACCGTGTAGGCACCGCCCACCTGAATCGGACGTTCCGAGTCCGATTCCACGCCCCCCAGCACGTAAATGTGGCTCATCGCCACATTGACCGTGTCCTTGGCGAACTGCTGCGCTTGCTGGCGCAGCAGACGCCCGACGCGCGCGCTGTACGCGCTGCGGATGCCGGATTCGTCGGCATCCTCCCCCGTCAGGAGCTCGGCCAGCCGAGCTTCTGACGGGTAGGGCAGCGCGGCTACGACCGCGCGCTCGCCCGTGCGCGGCGCCGCGAAGCGCATCACATCGCCGGTCGGAAGACCGGCGATCGTGATGCCTGCTCGCGCGACGAGCGGGCTTGATGCCGCGAGCCGCTCGGGCTGATCGTGATTGCCCGCGATGACGGCAATCGGTCTGCTTCCCCCCGCGGATAAGCGCGCCATCGCTTCATAGAAGAGCTGCTCAGCACCCGCAGGTGGATTGACGGAGTCATAGATATCTCCCGCAAGCAGAATCAGATCGATCTGCTGCTCCTCCGTGATCTGTACCAATTCATCCACGAATGCCGCCTGCTCTTCTAAGCGACTTCGGCCTTCGAGCGTTCGGCCAAAATGCCAATCCGCCGTATGCAGTATACGCATCCTGTGTTCCCCCTCTTCCATCCTTCTCCCAATGCCATCATCAAACTGTATCAGTAACAGCTAAAAATCTATAAACTATAAATCTATAAATCTACAAATCTACAAATGCACAACATGACAGCCATCAAAGAAATACAACACTTTCTCGTCAACAGGGCGTCTCCAGATCCGCTCAATCGCCGTAGCATAGAGCTCCAATTGGAACCGGTAACGGTCCGACACTTCCTTCAAGCTGTCTTCCCCTGGCGCAACGCGGTCCGTCTTATAATCGAGCAGCACCAAGGTACCATCCGCACGTTCATACAGACAATCGATAACCCC
Organism: Paenibacillus terrigena DSM 21567; assembly: GCF_000374845.1. Taxonomy (GTDB): domain Bacteria; phylum Bacillota; class Bacilli; order Paenibacillales; family Paenibacillaceae; genus Paenibacillus_K; species Paenibacillus_K terrigena. The sequence goes on from NZ_KB895415.1 coordinate 328,649, forward strand.
TTGAATCAGAACCGTCTCCCCATCGAGCGACGTTGGATCTGTTGTCATATCTCCCAGCAACCCCGTATCTGCGTGCATTGCAGCTTCATCTTGCATCTTGCGCAGATGAGGAATCGCCTCAACCGCTGGCAGGCCGAAGCTGTATGGTACTTCTCGCTTCACCCACTTGGCAGCCTTTAACTGCGCTCCCGTCTCACTCGAATAAAAGGCCGCTACACTTGCAGCATCAACGGCCTTCCGTTGTTCTTCTGAGATCAAGCGAGTATCGACCATTCGCTGCAGCAAAGCGCTCACCGCTTCTGCATCGATGTCTAGCTCCGGCGTGATCGGAACATGCTGCATTACCAAGTGATAGACTGTTCCGCGCTCCGTAGGCGTCAGCTTCTTCTTCTCCATGAACTTCGGACGGCGGAGATGCAGCGACAAGATCGATTCATCGCCAGAAGGCTGCCTCATTTCTAATTGTCCCTCATCTATAGCATCGTGCTCCAGCACCTCTGGGAACAGTTCCATCGCAGGGTCCTCTTCCTGCATCTGAAGCATTCGCTTCATTTCAGTCACGGTCGTCTTCGCAGCAACACCGCTTGCCACAAGGTGCGGGTAACGCCATTCAAGCCTTTCGGAAATCAGACTGCCTGCAGCATGATCTGTCTGTGACTCTGCATGCACATTCACAATCATGCTCTCTTCTGATATGGTCTGCGGTTGTTGCACGGACTCCGGATCATCATCAATCGGCTCATCAAACCACAATTCGAGCTGCCCATCATCCATCCCCGCGGCAGCTGCTTCTTCATGCACATATTCGTCAGAGACCGCCACCTGCATCCCCGCGACCTGTCCGTGCGCCATCTGCATCACGAGGTTCAGCTTCGCCATGTAAGCTTCATCCTGATCTACGGTTTCAAGGCCTACTGCTGCCCACTGCTGTACTTCCTCGGCTGGAACGACAGAGATGTACCACTTCGACGGATCATCCGACAGACAATCACCTGCACGATTTGGCAGACCGCCTAAGCGACGAAGTTCAGAGCCATCGCGATGCCGCATCAGTGACGGCGCAATCCAATCCAAATAACTGCGGCCTCGTGCCAACATATAATCCGGCAATAGTAAATCTGGTTGATCTACCGCTTGTCCCCAAGTCTGCAGCTGTTTCTCGACATTGCGGACTGAGCCAATGAGATAGAGCTTCTCTTTCGGTCTCGTCAATGCGACATACAATACCCGCATCTCTTCCGCGAGCAATTCCATCTTGATCTGCCGCTTGATGGCGAGACTAGGAAGCGTCGGATAGGCCACACGCAGGTCCTGATCCACAAAACGCGGTCCAAAGCCAAGCTGCTTGTGCATCAAGAATGAAGCACTCAAATCCTGTTGATTAAACATTTTGGATAACCCTGCAACGAACACAACAGGGAACTCGAGTCCTTTACTCTTATGAATGGTCATGATTCGAACGACGTCCTCTTGCTCACCAAGTGCCCTTGCTGTACCGAGATCCCCGCCATTATCCTGCATTCGTTCAATGAACCGTAGAAAGCGGAACAATCCGCGTAAAGAAGTCGATTCATATTGACGTGCCCGATCATATAAGGCTCGTAAATTCGCTTGACGCTGTGTGCCACCTGGCAGACCGCCAACCCAATCGTAATAACCCGTCTCGCGATAAATTCGCCACAGCAGTTCGGACAACGATCCCTGCCGCGCTTCATCCCGCCAATGGGCAAGTCGTGCCATGAAGCGCTGCAGCTTCGTAAGCAATCCTTCATCCACGATCGGACTCGTCCCCTCGGCCTCTTCCTCCGCCGTTAACTTCATCATCGCATCATAGAACGACAACCCTTTGCCATGCAGACGAATTTGCGCCAGCTCTTCCGCCGTCAGATTCACAACGGGAGAACGAAGAACACCCGCGAGGGGAATATCCTGTACCGGATTGTCAATGACCTTCAATAAGGAGATCATCACTTCGACTTCCGTCGCCTCAAAATACCCTGTATTCAATTCCGCATATGCCGGAATCCCTTCCATTCTAAGCTGCTCAATCATAAGCGGCGCCCATTGCTGCGTCGCGCGAAGCAGAATAACCATGTCGCGATACGTAACGCTGCGCATCCCCTTCAAATGCTTGTCATAGACTTGGAACGGCGTACCGTATTCGCCCATCAACTGGCGGATTTGCGTCGCGATCAGCCGCGCCTCAAGCTGAGCCGTCATGAGCTCTTCTGCATCCATCTGCGCAGCTCGGCGCATCGATGCTCCGCCCTCATCGGCCCCATCTGACGCCTCTGCATCCGCTGCATCATCATCGAGCGGTTCCACGCCTTGCGCGCCCGCTCCGCTTCCGCGATCAATTAGCCACAGCTCAGCTGGATATTCCTGTCCGAATGCCTCTTCACCCACAGGATATTTCGCACCACATACAAGTTCTGCTCGTTCGTCATAGTCGATCTCTGCGACCGATGCATTCATAATTTGACGAAAAATCGTATTCACCGCATCCACAATCTCCTGGCGACTGCGGAAATTCCGTGCAAGATCGATACGAAGTCCCTGCCCCGTACTAATGGAAGGGTAGGATTTATATTTGTTCAAGAATAATCCCGGTTCCGCAAGACGGAATCGATAGATACTCTGCTTCACGTCACCAACCATGAACCGGTTACCCGCTCCAGGCCGAGAAATCAAGGAGACAATCGCTTCTTGTACCATATTCGTATCCTGGTATTCATCGAGCAGCACTTCCTCGAATTGCGTCTGATACTCCATCGCCGCACCTGAAGGGTATGTTTCTTCTAGCGTAGAAGCTGGATGACGTAGAATTTGCAAGCAATAATGCTCCAAATCCGAGAAATCCACGAGCCCCTTCGCACGTTTCGCCTGCTCATATTTCTCACCGAAATCCAGTACGAACGCCGCTAGTGTTCGCATCAACGGCGCAAGCGTCTGCATCTCTCCTAAGAAGAGCTCCGGCGGCCGACGGAATAATTCTTCCTGCATAGCCGTCAGTATTTTCTTCACATGGTCCCGAAGACCTTTCACTTGATCCTGAAGCTCCTTATTATAATGATCCCCGCGACAAGCCTTCAGCTTCCCGAATGCAATCGCCGCAAAATGCTCATAGAGCGTCTCCCAAGGCGCTTCCTCTGCCGTTTCGCGAAGCGACAACACCATACTCATGTCTTCCATCAACGTGTCCCGATAAGGCTCAGGCCCCCCTGGCTGTTCAATGAGCATCATAGCCTGCCGAATAATACCTACAACACCGTTCAACTGTAACCGCACATCCGCTACAACGCTCTGCGCCCAAGCACTCTGACCGAGCATCGCCACATCCTCGACGGCGAACGCATCTGCCATCGTATAGAGCCATTCGCGAGGCCATGGATGACTTCGAGAGAAATCATACAGCGACTGTACTAACCGTACCATCGCCTCATCACTGCGCTCTCCGCTGAACCAATCCACGAGCTTGCGGAAATCGCTATCCTCGGCATCATTCGCATAATGCGCTTCGAATAGATCTTCCAGCACTTCCTGACGGATGAAATCCGCCTCGGTCTCATTTGCAATCCGAAAAGCCGGATCAAGCGGAATCAATTGGAAATATCGTTGAATGACTTCCAAGCAAAAGGAGTGCAGTGTCGTAATGGAGGCACGATTCATAAGTGCAAGTTGACGCCGCAGATGCTCTGAATCCGGATTTTTATCGAGTTCCTTCTCTAGCGCCTCCCGAATTCGCTCGCGCATTTCCGCCGCCGCTGCCTTCGTAAAGGTCGCAACAAGCAGCTGATCGACATTAAGCGGCTCTTCTTCCGAAGCAATCTTCCGAATAATCCGTTCGACCAATACCGCGGTCTTCCCTGATCCTGCAGCCGCAGCGACAAGGATATTCTCACCGCCCCGCACAATGGCACTCCATTGATCATCGGTCCACTGACTGCCTTCCGGCTTGGGAACGTTATTTAACATCGTCATCGCTAGCGTCTCCTTTCATCTCAAGCAAATTCCATACATCATTCTTCTTCGGCTTCGCAAGCTTCTTGAAGTGATTCCCTTCGACTAACTCATCGAATTGACAGACCGGCTTGTAAGAGCAGTGGTCGCATGCCGTCGTCTGTGCTATTTTATAAGGCTCAATCGCTACGTCACCGTTCGTAATATCCGTTCCAATGCTGCGAATTGTAGATCGTACCGCCGTCCGTAATGTATCCCATTGATCCATCGTCGCAACCGACGCGTTACTGTAGAAGCCACCGTCCGCTTTTACAGCAACAGGAAGCACTTGGGAATAGCCCTTATCGAGCGAGGCATCCATCAAGGACACCGCTTCCCGATCCGCGAGCACGAGCCCCTTCATCTTGAACCGTTTGAGTGTCTGTTCATGCGCTTGGTCACGCGTTAGTCCGTTCGAAGCCTGAAGCAATGGATTGTGTACGTGAAAATATAACGTCCCTGCCGGCATAGCCTTCTCGCCGAGCCATACTTCCGCATTCGTGAGCAGCACGTCCAGATACGTGAGCATTTGGAGGGACAAGCCATAATACACTTCGTGCAGCTTCAGATCCGTCTGACTAGACTTATAGTCAATGACGCGCAGCATCACACCCTTGTCGCCTTCCGCTTTATCCACGCGGTCGATCCGTCCGACGATCTCCATCGTACAACCATTATCCAGCGTAAACTGCAAGGATGGGAGCGGCTTGTCCGGCCCGAAATCAAGCTCGAGTCCAATCGGCTCGAACGACCCTCTCCTTGCATGTTCACCCAAAATCGCTGCAGCACGACCTACGATCTCTTTTAATTTGCGTGCTATATATCCGAACCGCTTGGAACTTAGCAGAATTTCACCTTGTAGACGCGGCGTCAGCGCATCCACGATTTTCTCTGCTTCAAATCGGCATTCTTCCGGCGTTAGATCACCCCATTGGCGATTCTCTTCCTTAAATTGCACGGCCATCTGACTTAATGCGGCATGGAATAACTGCCCGATATCCGGCGCTTCCAGTCGGAACAACTGCCGTTCCTTGAGCTTAAGTCCATGCGATGCGAAATGGGCGAAAGGACATGAGACATACTTCTCCATTCGCGATACGCTCGATTTCAGATGGGTCCCATACAACTTCCGGCTTGTCTCCGCTCCGAGGGAAGCAACATCATTGCGATAGAATAGCGATTGCAGCAGCATTTGCAGCTTCGGCTGCCATGCCTCTTGATTCGCGAACCAATCGAACACTTGCCACCAGAAATCCGCAATATCAAGTCCGCGACGCCACTGACGAAGCTGAACAATGAGATAGGACAATGTCCGTTCCGGATGTGCAATATAACGCAGCTGTTCTTCCGTTGGTTGTAGCGGATGCGGTTCTCCTGTTAGTAAGCGCTCCTGAATCCCCGGAAAAATCGTACGTAAATGCCGCATCAATTCCGATGGGAGCAGCGTTCTGCCTTCATCATCCGCAAGTGGATAGCTCACCCATAGATGTTCACTAGGCGTCGTCAATGCTTGATAGATAATAAATCGCTCATCCAGCAATTTACGACGAATCCCTGGCGCGAGCCGAAGCCCGATCTCTTCTAGGCGTTCCCGCTCTTGTTCCGTTAAGACTCCGTCTTCAATGGCACGTGCTGGAATAACACCGTCATTCACCCCTAGCATGAAGCAATATTTGATCTGGCCTGACCGTGTTCGATCCATGCTTCCGATCAATACCTGATCCAGTGCCGCTGGAACGAGGGCGAGCTTCATGCTCTCGAGTCCCGTCTCGACAACCCCTGCGAACAATTCGATGTTCAGTTCCTCATCGCCCATCATTTCCACGATCTGATCCAACAAGTCGATCACATTGCCCCATAACTGGCGATGTTCCTTGGCCCGTTGCGGCTGCCCCGCGATCACTTGCTCGTGACTCATCCGATCCAGCCGATCCGCAGCCTCTACGCGAACAAGCAAGCTGTATACCGCTTCACACATGCCGCGTACGTTACGCGCATTTTTCAATGCCTTCTCAAACGCATGTAATGGCTGCACAATTCGCTCACGGCATCGTTCGAGCACGTCATCATGGCCCATCTCGAGCTCTAAGTTCGCAGCACTAGCATCTTCGTTCGGATCCAGTGAGACCGCATGCATTCTCCGCCACGGTCGTCCATCTGTCCAACGCGAGCCTTGAATTCCCGTTGCAAGGACATAATTTTCGAGCACATCCATCTCATGCCGTCCGATTTCTCCATCTGCTGGCAGGAGGAAATCCGTCTTAATACACCGAAACACCGCGTCATAACGCCAATGGTACGATACGATTTCAAGGGATGACCGAATAAATTCAACAAGCGGATGATGGAGCACTTTTCTTTTCTGATCGAGGAAATAGGGGATCTCATGATCTGTAAAAATGGTTGTTACCAGTTCCTCATAATCCGCAATATTGCGCACCATAATCGCCATCTCGCGCCAGCGGACTTTACGTTCCCTGGACAGTCGCAGCATCTCGCGTACGACACCTTCAACCTCTGCCCGACGATTCACGGCACCGTAGAGTGTGATTCCACATGACGGATGATCCGGCTGTACGATCGTTTTATCTGCCATACGCATCGGACTGCGACGGTCATAAGCACGTTCTAGGTGGGAGAGCATCGGACTTCTCCGATATCGCGGAAGCGGTGAATCCTCCAAGACGATTGTAGGCTCTACAGGAACGTTTAACTGCTCCGCAAGTGCGCGAATTTGCATATACGTCGTCGCAGCAGGATGGAACAATTCCAGCTCATGAGGAGGTATCCCCTCGTCATACGGCTTATCTACACAACAGGTAATTGTCACTTGTGCCGCATGCTGAACTAATTGTTCAAGCACCTGATACTCTTGCGGCGTAAACCCGTGAAAACCATCAATCCAAATCTCCGTATTAACAATCGTTGCCGACTGTGGCAATCCTTCTGCAAGCAGCGCAAGGTAGTGCTCCGAATCCACATAATGATTCGCGAGTGTATGTTCAAATTCCCGATAGATCATCGTAATGTCATGCAGCTTGTCCTGCACGAGCGTCTGATTGCCCATATGCTGCGCAGCAAATTGCGCATGCTCTTCGAGCTGCGTTACATCGAGACAATACCGTTTAAATTCGTTATAGAGTTCATTTAATTTATCGACAAAACCGAGCTGATCGGCCGATTTCCCGAACAAACGCAGCTCTTTTTGATGCCTGTGGATTATTTTATAGAGCAGCATCTTCTTACCTTCATCATTAATGGGAAGAAGGGCTGTCCCCCCGATTTCTTGCATCACCCGAAAGGCGAGACGACGGAAGCTGAGTACTTGTCCGCGAATCATCCCCTGTACATCGGGTGAGTTCACGAGCGCATGCTCGACTTGAAACGTTCCTTGTTCTGGCACCAAGATCATAAGCGGCGCACCGTCTGGCTGCAGCCGCAACTTTTCCTTGACCTGGTTAAGTATGAAATGCGTCTTGCCGCTCCCCGAGCGACCGATCACAAATTGAATAGACATGCAGCTCCCCCTTAGTTACAAACGTCCGTTCTGCTTTATCTATCTATCTTAACATATTTGGACGAACTGTTGTGCTGTGGAAGAAGATGTCGATTGGAGTGGAAAACCGTGGGTTAGAGCGTAGGGGCAAATCCTTGTTCACTGACTAGAATGTGATCTTCATCAAAATAGGGCTTGAGCGTCGCAATTACGCGGAGATAGGCCTCTGGATCGTACCATCCGAGTTGATCCTCGCTATACAGCTTGGAAATCCCTAAGGCTTTGGTCCGCTTTCCTTGATTGCCGTCGCCCATGAAATAATCGTCGACACACACACGATCTGCGGCCTTGGACAACCATGCACCAAACGCCTCCGAGCTCGGCAGCACAGGTGCCACTGTCGCTTGCGTCGGTAATCCTGCTTCGGTTAACTGATGCAGTGCACGGTAACGAGCCGCTATCGGTGGTGCTGATGGGGTAAACTGCTTGCGTACCGCTTCTAAATCCGTCTCTATCGTCACGCTAATGCGAATGCGATCCTGCAGTTGTAGGAAGAGATCCATGTCGCGTGTTACAAGCGGACTGCGCGTTTGAATAAACAGAAAATCCGGCTTTTCCTCCGTCATCACCTCGAGCAGTGAACGTGTGATCCGCGCCTCATATTCTACGGGTTGATAAGGATCTGTACTCGAAGACATAAAGATGGTTACCGGACCTTTCTTCTTCGCACGAATCAATTCTTTACGGAGTAGCTCTGCCGCGCCCTGCTTCATATCCACCCAAGTCCCCCAAGGTTGACTTCGGAAAATAGATACAGGCAATTTGCGTACATAGCAATAAGAGCAAGCGAAGGCGCAACCCGTGTATGGGTTCAGGGAGTGTGAATATCCTTTCAAAAAACCGCCCGTCGCCGTGAGAATACTTTTCGGATGTGTGGCTTTGATATCGAGCTGCACCAACGCTCCCCCTCCTATCGATCAATTGATTACTTACTGCGCACTTCGAACACGGCGAATTTCAAATAATGACCTTCCTGTACGCCTAGAATCTGCGGATGATCTTTACCCGCTGCACGCCATTCCACAAGTCTGAGGATTTTGCCTGCATCCTTCGCCGCTTCTTGAATCGTCTCCAAGAACAAATCTGGCCGCATATGGAACGAACAGCTCGCCGTCACCAAGTACCCGCCTTCGTTCACCAATTTCATCCCATGTAAGTTAATGTCTTTATATCCACGGCAGGCACCTGCAACTGCGCTCCTCGTCTTCGCAAAGGCTGGCGGATCCAGAATCACAACGTCCCATGTCCGTCCCGTCTGCGCATTCAGCTTAACGGAAGTATCCACCTTCGTATCTTGCTGTGACCGTACCGTACGTTCTTCTGCCCCTTTAACCTGTGAACGCAAGTAGTCAAATGCATCCGCGACGACAAACTCGACACGGTCTGTAAAACCATTCAGATCTACGTTTTTCCTCGCACTCTCAATGGCATGTTCCGAGATGTCTAGACAGGTTACTTTTTTCGCGCCGTATTTACAGGCATTTAGCGTGAAGCTGCCCGTATGCGAGAAGCATTCCAGGACTGTCGCGCCGTCCCAATATGGGAATGTAACGACTTTGCCATTCGCATTCACTGGTTTCCGTTCAATAACGCCATCTAATTCAACATCTTGCAGTTGAATCCCGCTGCGTCGGCCCCAACCTTTCATAAGCGGCTCAATGGAAGCACGGTTCTCACGTTGATCGAAGAAATATCCCGTCTTCTGCCCATGCTCAATATCTACCTCGATGAGCAGATCATTTTCACGAACCAGTACATGTCTTGGACATTCGCCATATAACAGCCCCGTGGTCTGCTCCAAGCCTTCCAATTCACGAATCGGCACATCGCTGCGCTCATAGATGCCTTGCGGCTGCATCACTTCGACCAAGGCTGAGACAATCGCTTCGCGATGCACATCCATCCCTAGCGTTAGAATCTGCACGACAAGTACGTCTGCAAATCGATCCACGATCAAGCCCGGCAAGAAATCGGCTTCCCCATAGACAAGACGATAGGCATTCGCTTCGCCAAGGAAACGTTCCCGATGCGCTAGACATTGTGTGAATTGCTTCACGAAAAACGCATGGTCCATCGCTTCCAAGGGCTGATAGGACACCACACGCACGGTGATCGTCGATGCTGGGTTATAATAGCCAACTGCGAGGAACTTGCCTTTTTCGCTGACAACTTGTACGAGATCGCCTGGCTTCGGTTCCCCCTCCACCCGATCAATTTCATTATTAAAAATCCAAGGATGACCTTGTTCTACTCTTTTCTTGCGATTCTTCTGTAATATGACTGATGCCATTCGTTTGTTTTCTCCTCTCCCAGACAAAGAACTTGTCATGGTCGTCCTATTCTGTTCATACCTTTATAGAGTGGGTTATTCCTATCCTTCTTTAAAGGAGTATTCTTATGTTCATATCGATTATTTTTCCGCTCTGTTACGGGTTTGCCTTGTTCCTCTTCGGCATGAAGCTGATGGAACTGGCGCTTCATCTCTGGGCTGGGCCTTATCTCACCAAAGCCATCGCCGTCTCGACCAAAACGCCGCTTCGCGGCTTATTATTTAGCACAGGTGTAACCGCACTCCTGCAGAGCAGTACAGCGATTACCGTCATTACAATTGGTCTTGTGAATGCCGGACTCTTGCCATTTGCAAGTTCACTCGGCATCATTCTCGGCAGCAATATTGGAACTTGTCTAACGACCGAACTTATCGGTCTCAATCTGAACCAATACGCGCTACCGCTTCTGCTCGTCTCTCTTGGTATATGGGCTTTAGCTGTAACAATAGCCGAATACAAACCACGTGCTCTTGATTCGATTGCATCCTGGATCCGAACCGCACAATACTTGTCCCTCGCCGTGGCCGGATTCTCCCTCATTCTCATCGGCATTGAGGAGATGAAATCGATCGCGCCTGCCTTACAAGCACGTGGACTATTCAACTGGTTCCTTGAACAGTCGGCGCAAAGTTTACTATGGGGACTTGCTGCAGGCGCCTGCATCACAGCCTTGATTCATAGCAGCGCAGCCATGATCGGATTAACGATGGGGCTCGCTACGATGAATGCCATTCCTGTAGAGCTCGGCATCGCCATCGTCATCGGTTCCAACATTGGGACCTGTGTAACAGCCCTTATCGCATCGCTTGGGGGCAGTCGATCTGGTCGGAACGTCGCTTGGACACATGTGGTATTAAATGTTGGCGGTGCGATTCTCTTCTACCCTTTTCTCGCACAGCTTCATACCGTATCGAGTTGGATGACGCCTGACCCAGCGGCTCAAATTGCACACGCCCAGACCATTTTCAATGTCGTGAGCTCGGTTGTCGCCCTCCCGCTATGCTACTTGCCCGTATGGCGTCGCATGCGAACAGAATTTTAATCGCAGGGTGTTTAGTAGCTTCCACCTTCAGCAGGCTTGTCCCCCATGACAATCTGTATTCCTGCACTCGCGCCAATCCGCGTTGCTCCGGCTTCAATCATACGCAACGCGGTTTCTTGGTCCCGAACGCCCCCAGACGCCTTCACGCCAATATGCGGTGATACATGCGCGCGCATTAAGCGAATATCTTCAACTGTAGCACCGCCCTTGCCAAAACCTGTCGAGGTCTTCACAAAATGTGCTCCAGCCTGCTCCGAGCATCTGCAAGCAGATATTTTCTCATCATCGGTTAGCATGCCTGTCTCGAAAATCACTTTGACAATCGCTTTGCCTTGCACCATACGAACGACGTGGGCAATATCCTCTTGAACGGCATCGAGCTTGCCAGCTTTGAGCAGACCAATCTGCAAGACCATATCAATCTCAGTTGCGCCGTCTTCCACCGCTTTCGCTGCTTCAAAAGCCTTCACGATACTCGAGTTCGCGCCAAGCGGGAATCCGACAACCGCTGCGATATGAACGTTCGATCCTTCGAGCAATTCACGGCATTTCGCAACCCATCGGCCATTGACACAAACGCTATAAAATTGATATTTCTTCGCTTCTTCACACAGCTGGATGATCTCTGTCTCATTGGCATCAGATTTTAATAGCGTATGATCGATATATTGCGCTAATTGTTCCGCATTTGTCATGAGAAATCCACCTCTGCCTGTATGTACTCCAACGCTTTTCGCAAAATGCTATCGTTATTATCGTATCCTTGCTGTTTCTGTTGTAACCATGCCTCTTGCGGGGCGAACCAGGATACGCCGTTGATCTCTTCGACTTGCGCTTGAAGATCACCCTCTAACGCCTCCACAACATAGTAATGTACGATTTTCTCCGTCTCCCCATGAACAGAGTGTGTATACGTATAGGAAATTTGATCGATAGGCGCCACAATACGCCCGATCATGCCTGTCTCTTCTTGGATTTCTCGTAGAGCCGTCTCTTCCACCGTCTCACCTGGCTCCATCTTACCCTTAGCCAGCGAAATCTTGCCGAACCGATCTCGAATTAATTGAATTTCTAATCCTTCGGGGCTTTTGCGGTAGACGACACCGCCTGCGCTAATCTCTTGCATCTCAATCATCCTTTCTAGTTTCTTTAAAATAAACTTTGGCCTCCCCCTAAATCCCCCTCCAGTGGAGGGGGACCCCAAGGGCTACGCCCTCTGGACTCCCAAAAGGGGCGAAGGAGGTACTACTATATGTATCTACATCCTTTTAACGAATGAGCGCTTTCGTCCCATACCTATTTGACTCTGCGGGCAAACAGGTACGGGACACGCTGTACTGTACACGGACCTTGCTACTAATATTCTTCTTTGTTGATGCGGACCGTGAAGCCGCTATTTAGGCCAAAACACGTGATTCACGCGATAATACGGACACTGGAGACGCTATTCACAAGATAAACAGGCCAATACAGTTATTTCCTAGGCAATAAGCGCACCTGAGTCCATAAAATGATCATAACTTACCTGTTACGAACAAATAACGGATTCTGTGTCCATCATCGATCTTTATTCTCTGCTCTACTAGTTATTTTACCCTGAATTAAGCGTACACGCCATAAAGCGTGTTTAGCCGAGGTTCCCGGTGGGAATCTCGGCTAAACGAAAGCGATCCTTGCACATATTGACTCACAACCACAACCCTAAATCCCACGCTCAAGTGCTAGCCTTCTGGGGTCCCCTGAGAGCTTTCCGAAGGAAAGCTGGCATCGTAAGCATAAGGGGGATTTAGGGGGTGGTAAAAAATTTACCCTACTTGTTGCTCCTCGATGACACGCAGGAGCGTACCCATGCACTCATTCACTCCCGCTTCTGTGACCTTCACGCGGCACAGCTTGCCGATCAAGGACTCGTCACCCTCGAAGATCACTTGCAGGTAGTTATCGGAGTAACCCATGACTTTACCTGTTCCTGGAGCACCCTTATAGTCACGCTCAGGGATAATATCAAGAACTTGGCCGACGAATTGCTCGGCATATGCTAATTGCATTTTCTCCGACAAGTCGATCAATTCATGCACCCGTGCATGCTTCACTTCGTCATCCACTTGATCTTCCATTCGCGCAGCAGGTGTACCTGTACGCTTGGAGTAAGGGAAGACGTGCATCTCGGAGAATTTAATCTTCTCCATGAACTCGTACCCTTTACGGAACTGCTCGTCCGTCTCGCCAGGGAAACCAACAATTACGTCCGTCGTAATCGCAACATCCGGCATGGCTTCTTGAATGCGCTCGATTTTCGTCGCGAACTCTTCAACCGTATATTTACGGCGCATGCGTTTCAGCACATCGTTTTCGCCTGCTTGAAGCGGAATATGCAAGTGACGACACATTTTCGAAGATTTCTTAAGTACTTCCAGCACTTCGTCCGTGATCTGGCTTGCCTCGATCGAACTGATACGGATCCGTTCCAGTCCTTCGACTTTATCCAGATCCCATAGCAGATTTGCCAGACGGTAGTTCTCTAAGTCATCCCCATATCCGCCCGTATGAATCCCCGTGAGGACGATTTCTTTGTAACCTGCAGCGACCAATTGCTTCGCTTGTTCAACGACGCTCTCCGGCGCACGGCTGCGAGATAATCCGCGGGACCATGGAATGATACAGAAGGTACAGAAGTTGTTGCAGCCCTCTTGAATTTTGAGGAACGCACGTGTACGCTCCGCGAAATCCGGCACATCCAATTCTTCGAACTCGCGTGTCTTCATAATATTGCGAACCGCATTAATCGGCTGACGCTCTTGTTGAAGCTGCTCGATATACGGCATAATTTTATCACGATCTTGCGTACCGATCACGAGATCCACACCCGGAATATCCAGGATTTCTGCAGGTGAAGTCTGCGCATAGCAGCCTGTTACCGCAATGATGGCATCCGGATTCCGGCGTACCGCACGGCGAATAATTTGACGACTCTTCTTATCGCCTGTATTCGTTACGGTACATGTATTAATGAGGTATACGTCAGCAGTCTGTGTCTCGAAATCGACTTGTTCATAGCCTTCATTCTTGAACAACTGCCAGATTGCTTCCGTATCATAGAAGTTAACTTTACAGCCCAGGGTGTAAAATGCTACAGATGGCATTCTCTACACGCCTCCCATCTCTCCAGATTCATACAAAAGGCACGTGAGACCGACCATCGCGGCCGTCTCCGTGCGTAATATACGTCTTCCAAGCCCAACAGACTTCGCACCGGCCGCTTCCGCAGCCTCCATCTCTTGAACGGTAAAACCGCCTTCGGGACCGACCATCACCAGCACCTGTGCAGCAAGGTTCCGGTCCATACCAGCAATGAACGGCTGTACGACATCACGTAGTTGAAGTCCTTCTTCCTTCTCATAGCAGAACAACACCAAATCGTACGAAGCTATCCGTGCAAGCATCTGCTTCCATGTGCTCGTCGATTCGACTTCAGGCACACGATTGCGATGCGCTTGCTCTGCAGCTTCCTTCGCAATTTTGCCCCAGCGTTCAATCCGTTTCGCTTCTTTCTTCGCATCGTATTGAACGATCGTACGCTCTGAAATGTACGGAATGAAACGCACCGCGCCAATCTCTGTACACTTCTGAATGACCGTCTCCATCTTGTCGCCCTTTGGTAGACTTTGAGCAACCGTCACTTGCAGCCACGGCTCTTGCGTTAGCGCGATTCGCTCAACGATCACCGCTGTTACACCGCTCGCTTCAATATCTGTAATTTCCACCAAGGCTTCTTGACTGGCACCGTCACTTACAATAAACTTCTCGCCAACGCGAGCACGCATAACTTTACTAATATGATGGGCATCATCGCCTGTAATCATAACCGAATGTTCGCCAAATTGCTCCGGCGCTATAAAATATCTCTGCATATTTCATCGTTCCTAATTTCATATTTCGAAATGAACCAAAACATATCATACCTCTTTTAAGCCTTAAAATCTACATCTGATCGAATTTACCAAGGATTAACCGAGTCCGATGACTTTGGCCCAAAATTTAATAAAACTTAAATACATCGGGCTGATTAGATCGAACAACGGCTTAATCGTAACCGCACGAACCGGCGGAAGAAATACGATGAGCATGAAAATAAATATCGACCACTTCTCAAACTGCTGAAGCTTGATCCGAAGGCCTCTCGGCGCAAGATCCTCGATAATCCGGTACCCGTCTAGCGGCGGAAGAGGAATCAAGTTGAAGAGGAATAACAGAATATTATAATTGATCAAATATTCGAAGAAGATATTGATGGCTTCGCCGACTCGCTCATTTGCAAAAGCGCCCTGCACATGGTATTTCAGCAATATGATATACACAAGCGCACCGATAAAGGCGACTAAAAGATTGCTCAGCGGACCTACAGCCGAGACAACAATCCCCATCGCACGCGGTTTACTAAAATTCTCCCGGTTCACCGGCACAGGACGAGCCCAACCAAATCCAGCAATCAAGAACAATAACGTTCCGAATACATCCAGATGCCTACTCGGATTCAGTGTGACGCGACCAAGAAGCTTCGCTGTCGGATCACCGAATACATTCGCAAAATAAGCATGCGCAAACTCATGTACTGTAAAAGAAATTAATAATACGAGCAAGACAAAGGGTAAATGTTCAACCGGAAAAACGATCAGTTTATCCAAAAAATCCATCCGTCACCTACAACTTTCTCGCTACGAAGGCTACCCAGTCATCTTCGCGATAGCGATCTACGATTGTGAATTTGGCCGCAAGCAGCGCCTGCTCCACCACTTCTTCTTTATTCTTATAAATGCCAGAAGTAATATAAATGCCGCCTTCCGCCAGCGCATTGTATACATCATCAATGAACAACAGGATAACTTCTGCAAGAATATTCGCTACCACAATCTGTACCGGAAGGGTAACACCAAGTGGTGTAGATTCATTGTCTTCTTGATTCCGATTAATCACTTGAAGCAAATCACTAAGGTGGACGGTTATCTCATTCTCCAACTGATTCAATTGCGTATTCTCTTCAGCAATCGTGACCGCTACAGGATCAAGATCCAGTGCAAGGACATGCTTCGCACCTAACTTCACCGCACCGATGGCGAGGATCCCAGATCCCGTTCCAACATCGATAATTTCTTCTCCGCCCTGAATGACGGACTCTAGCGCACGCAGACATAATGATGTCGTCGGATGTGTACCCGTACCGAAAGCCATCCCTGGGTCAATTTCAATAATATGTTCGCCCTGTCCTGCTTCATAAGGCTCCCAGGTCGGCTTGATCGTTAATTTCTCCGATACACGAATCGGTTTGAAGTATTGTTTCCAGGCATTTGCCCACTCTTCTTCGTTGACGACCCGTGTGTCCATGGTGTAAGACCCTGGATCAATGTCAAAGGTACGAAGCTCCTCAATACGCGGCGTAATCTCTGCTACCAGATCGCCTGGATTCGATACATCTGCGAAATATCCCTTGATCACCGCTTCTCCCTCAGGAATGTCATTGAACGGCTTATCGTATAACTGCCCGTAGGTCGTATCTCTTTCTCTATTCAAGGAACCCGTTTCTTCGATGGAGACCCCGTCCGCTCCCATCTCATGCAAAAAGTTCGAAATCATTTCTACCGCTTCTTCTGTTGTATGTATCGTTAATTCATGCCATAACATTAATCGTACGTCCTCCCAAAAAATCATTTACGATCTATTGTACTATAAGGAGACTTTTTTCACAAAAAAAGAAATGACGTACAAGCTTCATCCGCCTGTACGCCCTATTCCACCTTTCATTCTCCTATTTGGATCCCGCAAGCTTCATAGCATCAATCAGAGACATCTTCTTATCCGATTCTTCATGAATGAGATAACTATCTTGGACATGGTCGATGAATAACACACCGTTCAAATGGTCGATCTCATGCTGGATACAACGAGCAAGGAATCCCGAGGCTTCGAGCTCTACTGTCTCGCCTTCACGGTTCATGGTGGTGATCTTCACTTCATTGTAGCGTTTCACAATCCCAATATATCTTGGCAGTGACAAGCAGCCTTCATAGCCTACTTGTTCTCCCGATTTCTCGATGATTTCCGGATTAATGAGTTCATAAAATGTATCATCAATATTCATAACAATGACTCTACGCAGCATTCCAATTTGCGGTGCCGCCAGACCTGCTCCATACTCGGAATCCAACAATGTCGCCTTCATATCATCCAATAGACGAATGATTTTGGCATTGATTTCAGTTATCGGCTTAGCTACTTTACGTAGTACCGGATCTCCGAATGGAACGATTTCTTTCACTTGCATTACGAGCTTCCTCCCCATTGAACATTTGTATCCCCTCAATATACTATATGCAAAATGCAAATGACAAGAATAAGCATAAACGACTTCGTCGTCCTTGTAAGGACGGGAAGCGTTAAAGCGAGAAAAAAGCATCTCATCTACGATGTAGATGGAGATGCTCTCACGATATTCAAGCTATATTCAAGTTATTGTAACGATCCGCCTGCGGCTTCAATGACCATCTTGGCTTGATGATAGACGGAATCCGGTACGACTGCCGAGAGTTGAAATTGACGCGAAGCTTCATTCATCGCATCATACCCTGCTGCATACAAACCTGTCATCATGGATGTGGAATACGACATCATCGACATCGTGCTCAGGTTCCCCAAGTTGAACCAAGCAGGATCTCCGTTATAACCCAGAAATCCCCCATCCCCTGCCGTATTCTCGTTAATAGCCGTATTCTCAATTCGAAGAGCACGCAGTTTGTTCTGCGCCGCCTCTGCGTCCGCGGATCTGGTGAAATTCGCCTTAATCTCTATCGTCTGCATATCTACTTCACCTTCACGAATTCTCTTGACGCGCATCTGCTGCTTCGGCGCGTGCTAGAGCATCCAGATCTGCCTGATCTGCATCATCCATGGCGAATTCGACATCCTCATTCTTCGCAATGGGTAAGTTGTTCGTTTTCTTTTGGTTTTCTCGATGGTTGTCCATTTCGAGTCACTCCTTCTATAGGTTTCTGCAGCTATAGGATCGGCGTAATCGATAGAATCTATTCGCGCGAAGACGACAAAGAGCCTGAATAGCACGGTAATCCGTTACTATTCAGGCTCTATATTTCACACTAACTTGATTTCAGGGCATCAATCTCCACGAAATGCTTTCTTCATGCGATCGAAGAAGGACTGCTGCTGTTCGTGCGTATGTTCACCATTTAAGCCTGCGAATTGACGCAGCAATTCACGCTGCTCGTCGGTCAACTTCGTCGGTGTCACAACAACGACTTTCACATGCTGATCGCCTTGACCGATACCACGTAGACGTGGAACCCCTTTGCCTTTCAAGCGGAAGTAAGTACCTGTCTGCGTACCCGCAGGAATCTTCAGCTTAACTTTCTCTGTTAACGTTGGGATCTCAATTTCATCACCAAGCGCTGCCTGAGCAAAAGTCAGCGGAATTTCGCAATAAATATCGTCGTTCTCACGCTCGAAGAACTCATGCGATTTCACACGAATGACAATGTACAGATCGCCTGCTGGACCGCCGCGTAGGCCGCCTTCACCTTCGCCAGACATCCTTAATTGCGCGCCGTCATCGACACCCGCAGGAATTTTAACATGAATCTTACGCTGCTTCTTCACTTTACCTTGCCCGTTACATGTCGAGCAGCGCTCACGAATAATTTGTCCTTTACCGCCGCAAGTCTGACAAGCGCGGCGATTCACCATACGACCAAATGGCGTATTCTGAACCACTTCTTGTTGACCCGTACCATGACACGTCGAACATGTATCTGGCTTCGTACCCGGCTTCGCACCCGATCCGTGGCAAGTATCACAATTTTCCGTACGAGGAATCGTAATATCCGTCTCTTTACCGAATACCGCTTCCTTGAACTCAATCGTCATGGAATATTGAAGATCGTTACCGCGCTGAGGCGCATTCGGATCTCTTCTTCCACCGCCGCCACCGAAGAACATATCGAAGATATCTCCGAACCCGCCGCTGAAATCCGCACCGCCGCCGCCAAATCCTTGATTTGGATCGACATGACCATATTGATCATATGTGGCACGTTTCTGATCGTCGCTTAACACTTCGTAAGCTTCTTTCACTTCTTTGAACTTGTCTTCGGCATCCGCAGCCTTGTTCACGTCTGGATGATATTGCCTTGCTAGCTTTCGATAAGCTTTCTTGACATCGTCATCAGACGCCCCCTTATCTACACCGAGAACCTCATAATAATCCCGCTTATTCGCCACTATTCCACCCCCATGCTGGTATACATTGTACTGTGTTCGACAACAAAAGGAAAGTCAAAGGGAGGGAAATCCCCTCTCTTTGACCTGTTGTTTCACAATGTGAAACGCTCATCGCTCACGAACGATTACTTCTTCTCGTTGTCGTCAACAACTTCGTAATCTGCATCCACGACGTTGTCTCTGCCTGGAGCTGCACCTTCTTGTGCCGCACCTTCAGCACCTTGCCCCGCTTGCGCTGCTTGCTCATACAACTTCACAGAAAGCTGTTGCACGATTTCAGTCAAAGCTTCTGTTGTGGATTTAATTTCTTCTAAGTTATCCGTTGCAAGCGCAGCTGTTACTTTTTCTTTCGCAGCATTCGCTTTGTCGATTTCCGCTTGATCTACTTTGTCGCCAAGATCTTTGATCGTCTTGTCAACTTGGTATACCAATTGGTCCGCGTTGTTCTTCGCTTCAACCAATTCCTTACGGTTACGGTCTTCTTCAGCATGCAATTCTGCATCCTTCATCATACGTTCTACTTCTTCATCGCTCAAGCCGCTGGAGGAAGTAATCGTAATTTTTTGTGTTTTGTTCGTGCCTTTATCGGTAGCCGATACGTTAACGATCCCGTTCGCATCGATATCAAATGTAACTTCGATTTGCGGTACGCCGCGTGGCGCCAAAGGAATTTCACCTAATGTAAAGCGACCGAGTGTTTTGTTGCCTGCTGCCATCGAACGCTCACCTTGCAAGACGTGGATTTCAACGCTTGGTTGGTTGTCTGCGTATGTGGAGTACACTTGGGATTTGCTTGTAGGAATCGTTGTGTTACGCTCGATCATTTTCGTGAACACGCCGCCTGCTGTTTCGATACCAAGGGACAATGGTGTTACGTCTAGCAATACAACGTCTTTTACATCGCCAGTCAATACGCCCGCTTGAACGGCTGCACCTAGTGCAACGACTTCGTCTGGGTTAACGCCTTTATGTGGGTCTTTACCGATTAATCTCTTAACCGCTTCTTGAACCGCTGGAATACGCGTCGAACCACCAACCAATACAACACGGTTGATCTCACTAGCAGACAATCCTGCATCACTCAAGGCTTGACGAGTAGGGCCTAATGTACGCTCTACAAGGTTAGCAGAAATCTCTTCGAATTTCGCACGAGTCAAGTTAAGCTCTAAATGCTGAGGTACGCCGTCAACAACCGTGATGAACGGTAAGGAGATTGTTGTCGTAAGAACGCCAGACAATTCTTTCTTCGCTTTTTCCGCAGCATCTTTCAGACGTTGTACAGCAGCTTTATCTTTGCTTAGGTCAATGCTGTGCTCTTTCTTGAATTCAGCTACAAGATAGTCGATGATCACTTGGTCGAAGTCGTCACCACCAAGACTGTTGTCACCACTTGTTGCTTTAACTTCGAAGAAGCCATCACCAAGCTCAAGGATCGATACGTCAAATGTACCGCCACCAAGGTCAAATACAAGGATTGTATGATCTTCTGTCTTCTCCATACCATATGCAAGTGCTGCTGCTGTTGGCTCATTGACGATACGAAGCACTTCAAGACCTGCGATTTTACCCGCGTCTTTCGTTGCTTGACGTTGACTGTCATTGAAGTAAGCTGGAACCGTGATAACCGCTTGGGTTACCGTTTGACCCAGGTAAGCTTCTGCATCAGCTTTCAACTTTTGCAAGATGATAGCGGAGATTTCTTGTGGTGTGTAATCTTTGCCATCGATGGTTTCTTTGTGATTCGTACCCATGTGACGTTTGATGGAGCTGATTGTACGATCTGGATTCGTGATCGCTTGACGTTTCGCTGTCTCACCAACGATACGCTCGCCGTCTTTCTTGAAGCCGACAACGGATGGTGTTGTACGGTTACCTTCTGGATTCGGGATGACGACAGCTTCGCCACCTTCCATTACTGCAACACAAGAGTTTGTTGTTCCTAAGTCAATACCAATTACTTTACTCATCGTAAGTATTCCTCCTCAAATTCGTTCCTGACGGATTCATTTATTCAAAAACCGCTGTGATGCGGATATTACATGCTCACTTTAACCATCGCAGGGCGAAGAACTTTGTCTTTCAACATGTAGCCCTTCTGAACTTCCTCCACGACAATACCTTCCTCATACTCATCAGACTCCACTTGCATAATCGCTTGATGGTATTCTGGATTAAATGGTTGACCCACGGCATTCATCTGTTGCAGACCTTCTTGGTCCAGCACTTGGGACAATTGACGGAAGATCATTTGCACACCCTTAGAAAAGGATTCGAAATCTTGATTTTCACCACTTACTTGAATGGCGCGTTCGAAGTTGTCCAGTACCGGGACAAGCTGCTCAACAACTTTCAAGGATGCGTATTTCGCGAGTTCTTCTCTTTCCTTCACCGTCCGGCGACGGAAATTATCGAAATCCGCTTGGACTCTCAAGGCTCTATTATTGTTCTCATCCGCAAGTGCGGTGAGACGCTCGATTTCAACTTCTGCATCCGATAGGGGCGCAGTCTCTACTGTCTCTTGTTCTACTTCTGGAGTTGCCTCTGTATGTGATGACATCGTTTCTTCATGATGATCTGTCATGTTCTGTTCATCCCTCACTTCCGTCGTATTCTCTCTCTCTTCCACGATTCGTTCACCTCCTTAACATAGACTAGCGCATTTTGATTACGGTATGGATTCTTAGAATCGCAGCCGCAACCTCGCCCGCCGCATGAATAGCATGTATTTTGACATTCGCAGGATCAATAATGCCTTGCTGGATATAATCAATAAATGCCCCTGTATCGCAATCCATCCCCATCGCATCTGTTCCGTATTCCTGCTGTGCGGATCTTGCTTGCTCGATCTTCTCTAATGGATTAAATCCTGCATTCTGAATGATCTGTGACATCGGTTTATGCAGTGCCGCAGCTACGGCGACAACGCCGAAGGATTCCATCCCTCTCAAGGATTCCCGGAATCGTCCCAGTTCATAAGAGATGGCAAGCTCTGTCGTCCCTCCACCCGGAAGAATCCCGCCTCGGACTGCAGTCTGTACGGCCGAAGCCGCATCTGCAGCGATCCTCGCACGTTCCCCGACGACTTCAGCCGTACTCGCACCAATAATAATGGAGACAGTCGATTCACAAGCCACACGGACACGTTCGAGCCGCTCGTCATATTGGACAAGCTCGGAGTAGCCAAGGACCTGCTTCAACTGCTCCTCCTGCTTATGTAATGCGGCACGTTTGATCGGAATGGACCCTGTAGACTTGCAAATCCGACGAATTTCTTCCCGGCTTACGCGCTGCACCACCATCATATTATGGTCCGCACAGAATTGTTCGGCATCCGGATGGATCCCTCGCTCCAATACGATCAGGGCGACATCCAATCTTGATAAGCATTCGAGCTGCTGCATGAATCGAGCACGATGCTCCATGTATTGCCCGAATCCAGCTTCTGTCGTGAGCAGCTCTTCATCGAGCTGTTCAGGCTCCAGTGCATCTTGCAGGACCAAAATCCGCGCATGCCTGCGTTCAACGGACCCATGCCGATAAATCGGCTGCTGCCTTAGTAGTAGTCCATGCCATACTTCGCTGGTTGCCTTCTCATGCGCAAATACGGATTCCGACAAGCTATAATCTTGATCGAGCAATCGTTCCATCCCTACACGGGCAGCAGCTTCCATCACGAAGTCTACGATGTCATGATGCTCGCGCCCTGCGATGAACGCTGTCTGACGAAGCAATGGATCGTCGATCCCTGTAATCCGAATTGCACGCTGCTCCAGCGCCTGCTTCACCCAGGCGATCCCTTGCTGCATCCCCGTAACAACCTTCGAAGCTGGTACGCCCCGAAGCACTTGAGCAACACCTTCTTGCACAAGCGCTCCCGCGAGCACCGTAGCCGTTGTGGTACCATCACCGACAACCCGCTGCTGTGAGCGGGCCACTTGGATGAGCAGCTTCGCCGCAGGATGCGTCACATCCATCTTCTCCAGGATCGTGACGCCGTCATTCGTAATAATGACTTCTCCTTGCGGACTAACCAGCATCGCATCCAGTCCTTTCGGACCGAGCGTCCCTTCAACTGATGAGCATATCGCACGAATCGCATTCGCATTATTGATGAGCGTCGCATGACGTTCATCGCCTTCTAGCAGATTTGAATTGCCTTGCGTCATGCTTCACAGATCCTCTCTAGTCGTACCCACGCGAGTTACGTCTTATTTATACCAACGCTCAAGCACAGGGGTTAAGTTCTTGCTTAAGAAATCCAATAATCCAATGACTTTTCCGTATTCCATTCGCGTTGGACCAAGAATTCCAATCGTCCCTACGGCTTGCCCTTCAATCGAATAGGTTGCTGTAATGAGACTGCAATTATTAATCGCCTGATGATTATTCTCGGTGCCAATTCGTACCTGAATACCGTTCTGCGCTGAAGAAATCATCTTCAGAAGCGTCGGCGTCTCATCGAGCAAATCCAGAATCGTCTTCACTTTATCGACATCCTTGAATTCCGGCTGCGTCAACATATTCGTTGCGCCGCTCAAGAAGACACGATTCTCAGATTCCCCTTCAAGCACATTCTCAACAATGCCCATGAGCTCTTCATAATGATTGACATGACGCTTCATCTCGTCGCCAACCTCACTGAATAGCTGCGATTTTAATTTATATAGAGGCACACCCGCTAATTTGTGGTTCAGCAGATGAACCATTTGTTCCAATTCGGATGGCGATACACCTTCCGGTAAGGTCACCGTTTTATTCTCCACATGCCCTGTGTTCGTCACGATGATCGCGACCGCAGTCGTCTCCGTAAGCGGCAGCAATTGAAAATGCCGAAGCGATGTGTTGAACATTTCTGGCCCTAAGACAATCGATGTATAATTCGTCATATTCGCCAGAATCGTGGCGGCATGCTGGATGACTTGCTCCGTAGCCGTTAACTTCTCCGCGAAAAAATGCTTCATCTGCATCGAATCATACGGCTGCAATGTACCAAACTGTATAAGATGATCAACATAATAGCGATAACCCTTGTGAGATGGAATCCGCCCCGCCGACGTATGAGGTTGTTCCAGAAATCCAAGCTCTTCCAAGTCAGACATTTCGTTACGAATCGTCGCAGGACTATATGTGACTTCCCCGCGTTTCGAAATACTGCGGGATCCAACGGGCTCGGCAGAACGAATATAATCATCTACAATCGCATTCAATATCATTCGTTGACGCTCCGTTAACATGCTAACCCCTCCCGTTATCGATGAATCCGATCTCGTTAGCACTCCTCTCGAACGAGTGCTAAACGTTAATACAAAAATACCAAACTGACAAGATGATTGTCAAGTCAGTTCAGCATCTTTATCGCGCGAGCCCGCGCCCGTTTATTAATTTTAAGCCAACTACTTCGACAGCTGTTCCAGTGCTTGGTTCAAATTTGATTCATACGATTCGGAAAATGCATTGATGCGGTCCATATGGTCCTGAAATTGATCAACCATAGACTGCTCTTCAAATTGAATTTCACCCTCTACGATGCCATAATGCCCTTCAGCCTGCTGCAGCAGCGCGTGAACAGCACGGAGGTGAGACATCAATTCACGCGTCCCCTCTTCGGTTTTCTTCGCCCCCTGTTTATACGAAACCATGAATTGTTTGATAAACGCATCCTTCTCCTGCTCAGACAGCTCGGACCCGTATTGTACAGATGCGAGCAGTTTGTCCCTAGCCTCATTTCGGAGGGTAAAAAAAACAGTCATCCGCATTTCATACGTATCGACAAGCGCATTGTATTCCGCTAAGCCTATCGCATCCTTCAACAGCTTCTCCGTGAAAAATCCGTCCGGCACCGCTTCTTCCATCCACTTATTATTCGCCATGACAGCGACTGACATCTCTGTAGCGTACGTTTGAAACCCCTTCAATACTTCATGGTACTTGCCGTATTCCTTCTCCGTAAATGTGCGAGGCGTAATCATCGTCCCATGCGTCATTTCGGCCATCAGTTCTACAATGGTAGACTGAAAACGCTTGTCCTGCTGCTCGGCTTCCTGTTTGCGGTGCGAAAGATTACCGAAGATGCCAAGCACGATCAATACTGCTACACCAATCCAAAGGAGTCGCTTGTAGCTGCGATTCTTGCCTTGAGGAGATAATGTCTCAGGCGAATATTCCATCATGCCCCCCTCCTTTCGAAGTGGCCAAGTTGCTTGTATTCTGCGCAGTCTTTATCACGTGCACTTCATCCAACACCTTTCATAGATTCCATAATTTGTCTCGTAGTATTTTAAGTGCAAATGTTGAATTTTGTCAAACGTTGCAATAGCACAACAAAAGCTCGGCAGCCGCGCTCCGAAATGGAGGTACGGTCACCGAGCTTCAACTTTTGGTTATTCAATCTGTGATGCATATCCATACAATCCATGGCATATTTAGCCCAACATTTTGAGTACGGCAATCTCATCACAGCAATGAAGCTTCTTGCAATGGATGCAATCTTTCCAGACCTTCTCCGGGAAGATTTCTTTCTGTACCACTTCAAATCCGTTCTTCTGAAAGAAATTCACTTCATATGTGAGTGCCATGACTTTCGGAATGTCTAGCCGTCTTGCTTCCTCTATAAGATAATCGACCATCTTCGAGCCGATACCTTGACCTTTGTGACCATCGGATATCCCGAGGGATCGAATTTCAACTAAATCTTGACCAAGCCTGCAAAGGGATCCGCAACCCACAATATCTCCTTCAAGCTCTGCAACGATGAACCATTCCAGCTGATCCACCAGTATCTCACGCGTGCGCGGCAGCATGATTCCTTTCTCTGCATAACCTTTGATCAATTCGTACAATGTTTCTATATCTTCTGTAGTCGCTTTTCTGCAAACCGCAGGCATCGCGTTCTCCCCCTTACGACATCCTGGATGTATTTAATATCCTGTCAAATTCTGATAAGAATAAATATACATCAGGAGGTATAAATACGCAAGAAGGAAAATTCCATATTTTATATTAGAAAACGAACCTTATGATTTAGCTTTCAATAAACTCTGCAAACACATCATTTCCGAATAGTACACCACGGTCACTTAGCTTATAACCATCCGTTGTCGCTTCGATCAATCCAGCTTGAAGCAGCTTGTTCAACTGAGGCGCATACACGTCATCCAGATCAACGCCAAACTGCTCGGTGAAGTGTGTACGTGTAACGCCCTGCATCATACGAAGTCCCACCATCATGAAATCTTCCATCGCTTCATTCGCATTGACAGCAAATTGGTCAAGTCTCAGAAGACCTTTGTGCGATGCATCATTATAGGCTTGGACGCCTTTAATATTCACATGACGCTGACGGTTGACATACCCGTGCGCACCTGCGCCTATGCCGTAATAACTCTCATTCAGCCAATATTTCATGTTATGCCGACTTGCCTTACCCGGTTTCGCGAAATTGCTAATCTCATACTGCTCATAGCCCGCTTCTTTCATTCGCTTCATTAAGAGAAGATACATCTCAAGCTCGATATCCTCATCTGGAAGCGGCAGCTGATTCTTCTGATACATCGTATGGAACAGCGTGTTCTCTTCCACTTTCAAGCTATAGATCGAATAATGAGGAAGGTCCAATGCG
Organism: Paenibacillus terrigena DSM 21567; assembly: GCF_000374845.1. Classification (GTDB taxonomy): domain Bacteria; phylum Bacillota; class Bacilli; order Paenibacillales; family Paenibacillaceae; genus Paenibacillus_K; species Paenibacillus_K terrigena. The sequence goes on from NZ_KB895415.1 coordinate 355,480, forward strand.
AGCGCCTTCGTGATGCTGTCATCCAGCATTTCAAGCGTCTGATTCGGCAGTCCGAACATCAAATCGATCGACATATTATCAAATCCCGCCGCACGTGCATTCTCAATACTGCGATAGACATCATCTGTATTATGAATACGGCCAATCTCCGATAAAAGCTGGTTGTTGAACGATTGCACGCCGAAGCTGATCCGATTGACCCCTCCAGCATGCATGACGCGCAGCTTCTCCAAATCGGTCGTACCTGGGTTTGCTTCCATGGAGAACTCGAGATTCGGATGCATGCTTGGAAATGCCCGATGAACCGACGCTAGAAAATACGCCATCTGCTCAGGTGTTAATACCGTCGGCGTTCCGCCCCCCACGAAGATCGTCTCGATCACATCGGGAGGCTGCATCTCGGTCGTAAGCGCCATCTCCGCTTCCATAGCCTCTAAGTACTCCATAACCGGCTGGCCTTTGAGCACATAAGAATTGAAATCACAATAGAAACATTTATTGGTACAAAAAGGAATGTGGATATATAAAGCTTTAGGTGCAGCGAGCTGTACCTCTGCTGAGGGAATCGTTGTCATGTGGATTCACCTTCCTTTCATTTCATGGCATTCATTTGAACTTGCAAAAAGGGAAGCACGAGGCTCCCCTTGATCCTTACGATCTATTCGTCGATTCGAAGAACGGCCATGAACGCTTCTTGCGGCACTTCAACGCTACCGACCTGCTTCATCCGTTTCTTACCTTCTTTTTGTTTGTCGAGCAATTTCCGTTTACGTGAGATATCGCCCCCATAACATTTAGCAAGGACGTTCTTACGCATCGCTTTAACCGTCTCACGGGCAACAATCTTGGTTCCTACAGAAGCTTGAATAGGTACCTCGAACATTTGTCTTGGAATCAACTCGCGCAATTTCTCACAAATGATACGTCCGCGATTATAAGCACGGTCTCTGTGAACGATGAAGGACAAAGCATCCACTTGTTCACTATTCAACATAATATCCATCTTCACGAGGTTCGATTTGCGGTAGCCAGAAACTTCATAGTCGAAGGAAGCATACCCTTTCGTACTTGATTTCAATTGATCAAAGAAATCGTAGACGATCTCAGCCAGTGGCATATCATACGTAATCGTAACACGGTTCGAATCGAGATATTCCATATTTACGAATTCGCCGCGTTTACCCTGACATAGCTCCATAATCGCACCAACATAGTCATTCGGTACGATAATCGCCGCTTTGACGTATGGCTCTTCCACGAAATCAATCCGACCGACTTCTGGATAGTTGGATGGGTTATCGATATTCATGACATCCCCATTCGTCAATGTTACGCGATAGATAACGCTCGGAGCCGTCGTAATAAGCGGAATATTAAATTCACGCTCAATCCGCTCCTGAATGATCTCCATGTGCAGAAGGCCCAAAAATCCGCAGCGGAACCCGAAGCCAAGCGCACTCGATGTCTCTGGCTCGAAGCGAAGCGATGCATCGTTCAGCTCAAGCTTCTCAAGTGCCTCACGCAAATCTGTATAATCAGAGGACTCGATCGGATACAGACCGCAATATACCATCGGGTTAATACGACGGTAACCTGGCAATGGCTCAAGTGTCGGGTTCTTCGCATCTGTAACCGTATCCCCGACACGTGTATCCTTCACGTTCTTAATTCCTGCTACGATAAAGCCTACATCACCCACGGCAAGCTCATCTACGATACCCATGCGAGGCATGAATGCACCAACCTCAATCACTTCGAAGGTCTTGTCCGTCGCCATGAACTTGATCTTGGAGCCTGCACGAATGGAGCCGTCAATAACCCGAACATAGACGATAACACCTTTATACGCATCATAATGAGAGTCGAATATCAATGCTTTTAACGGTTGATCCGGGTCTCCTGTAGGCGCTGGGACCTTCGCTACCACTTGCTCCAGAATTTCTTTAATCCCGATTCCTGCCTTCGCAGAAGCATGTACCGCTTCACTTGCATCCAGGCCAATTACTTCTTCGATCTCTTCTTTGACCCGATCTGGATCTGCGCTTGGCAAGTCAATTTTATTAATGACCGGCAAGATTTCAAGGTTGTTATCAAGTGCCAAGTACACGTTCGCTAAAGTCTGAGCTTCAATCCCTTGCGCCGCATCAACGACTAGTAACGCGCCTTCACACGCTGCCAAACTGCGCGATACTTCGTACGTAAAGTCGACGTGTCCCGGTGTATCGATCAGATTCAGCAAATAAGTCTCGCCGTCATCCGCTTTGTAGGATAAACGTACAGCTTGTAGCTTAATGGTAATACCGCGCTCACGTTCTAGATCCATTTGGTCGAGAACCTGGGCTTGCATTTCGCGTTGCGACAACGCGCCTGTATATTCCAAGATTCGATCCGCCAGGGTTGATTTCCCGTGGTCGATATGTGCGATAATGCTAAAGTTTCTAATTTTCTCTTGTCTTGCCCGAATGTCCGTCATTCCTTACCCCCACTACGAAGCCAAAATGTTTTCAATTTACTCATTATAGCAGTTGTGTGAAAACCCTTCAATGGTGGGGGGTAAATCCTCAACTGGTAATCGAGCTAAATAACGAGACAACCCATTCAATTCCTTTGTGTGACACGGACTCAAGTACTCCGCCCGTGGTGCTGGCTAATCGATCTACTGCTGGTTCATTCCGGTTACTGATCGCCGAAGCGTCCTGCTGCGGCGTATGTTTCCCATCTAGAACGCCGTCTTTGACGATCGTCTGCTGGATGGCACGTTCCTTCTTATCCGTAACCCGTTCCTGAGCAGCATTCTCTTCTGCCTGTTCTGTCGTATCGAGCGGCTGCTGGACCGTCCAAGCCGGTGGATTATTCTGAAGTTCGGCCGGACCTTGAATCCGTTCTATTCCCGATGAAGCAAGATTCAGACCGAGCATCACCCCGACCGCGACCATAGCAACCATAACAAAGACTCTCCGTTGAAAAATGGACATTGAGAACGCCTCCCTTTATTCCTCTATTTAACCTTTGCCCCCGAGTGACCGCTCGCAGGGGCATTCACTTTCTCTGCATTTCGATACGTATCCGCAATAAGCTGTGCGAGTACATCTGCCGTGCGGTAGCTCTCTTCAAGTGTGTTATCTACACCGCCAACCTCAATCAGGAAGCTGTTCGGGGAGAGGGATTGATTGTACTCTCCATTGCCGTTAGCTGAAGTTTTTCCCCATACCCCCCTGGAAATGCCGGGATAATCCTTCTCGAGCTTATCGTGAATTTTGCTGGCAAAAGCTTCGTTTTGACGCCAATTTTTGTTCCCATGACCAATAATGAAGAAGACTTGCGCATAATCTTTGCCATTGATTTTCACCGTTGTCTTCTCTCGTTTCTGTGAGTCACGATGGATATCGAAGAAATATTGCAGTTCTTGATTCTGTGCCATCGCTTCTTTCACCGTTGCACGGGAGTATTTATAGGAATAATTCCAACTGTATGATTTCATCGTCGTCATATAGTCTGTCGAAGAATGCATAGCACCGACGCCGAGTTTTTCGAGTGTATTCGCCAATCGTTCACCGACGAGTGTAATATTCTTTTTCGCAGATGAAGGTTCTTTGACTGTCTCTCCTAAGACGGGATTCCAAGATTCGCGATTGTGAGAGTGATAGATAAATACGACTTTCTTCCCTGAAGCTGCTTGCTTCGGATCATTCGCACTCTTGCCGATATCGGTATCCTTCGCCGGAACTTTCTCCGGGATTGCAGGCACGTCCTTCTTCGGAATGTCCACAGTAGGCGTAGGCAAATCATTCGGATGCACCTCATCCTTCGGTAACGCTGCATCATGATAATCTTCCGGTCCTGTCATGGTGTCATTTCCAATCCCGATACGAAGTGGAACGGCATCATCTCGGCCAAGTCCTGGCATCTCATGCGATAGCATGCTCTTCGGGTCCATCGGATTCACATTCGTGAGCATCTGGAAAAGAAATGCACCGATCTTCTGCTTTGATAGAATCGGCTCCTCTGATGTGTTTTTCATATGAGGGATCTCCATTCCTATCATATCCAGAAAAAAGTGACTTGAAACCGCAGCAGCAAATCCCTTCATAGAAGTCGTTGGCGACGTATTGACCTGCTTATGCAGCATCGTCCCGAGTCCTAGCAATATAAAAAAGAGCATTGAGCAAATGGTTAGGACCGCAAAGGTTCTGCCCGTGACGAGCATCTGCATCATCCGCCGCTTTAATTTAGGAATATGTATCGTCTGGAATGTCGTGGTCTTCATCGTATCTCCTCCTGTAAATCTAGCGATAATTAAGACTATGAGGAGAATCTAGCAAGTAGAACCAAAATCGAATCCATAGGTTTGAAAAAGTAGAGAGGGCAAAAATAGAGATAGGATGAGTTGATAGAAGGAGGGGTATCTCACTCCAGCCGCTTCTTGTCCGCCATTTGCTATTGATTGGATAGAAGGTTGCAAATGGCTTCCAAAGAGCGGACGTAAACTCCTACGTGAGACACCCCTTCCCTAATTTGATCATCCTATTTCTATCTCAGCAATTCTCTGCTTTTACAATCGTGGGAGTTCGATTTTGAAGGCGGGGGAGAGGAGAAGGGGCATCTCACTCCACCCGCATCTTGTCCGCCATTTGCTTTTGATTGGACAAAAGGATGCAAATGGCTACCAAAGAACGGACGTAAACTCCTACGTGAGATGCCCCCTTCCCCTTTCATATTCATTTCAAAGGCTTTCAACATATACTTCTCCCCTTTTGCAATCGGTGGATTCGATTTTGGAGGGAAGAGGAGGGAAGGGGAGTGGGGGGCTTAATGTGTATAGGCCCCGACGTTGTCCTTATCTACCGCTTTGTGCAGCGCTGCGTTGAGCCCACTTGCGATAATGTTCGCGATATCCTCGATGAACTCATCGATTTCTTTCGGCGTTACGATCAGATCGTGGCCGAGCGGCTGCAATACTTCTTTCACGAGCATCAACCGGTCGTTCTCTGGGATATCGTCGAGCATACCCATGATTTCCTTCGTCTTGTTCGTCTCTTGCTGGAAATGCGCACGCATCATCTCAATGGCATTATTCACGATGGTGGAAGCATAACAGACAGTCGGTACGCCAATTGCAATGCACGGGATGCCCAGAATTTCTTTTGTTAATCCTCTACGTTTATTACCGATCCCGGACCCCGGATGGATCCCGATGTCTGCAATCTGAATCGTCGTGTTTACGCGTTCAAGCGCTTTGGAGGCAAGAGCATCGATCGCAATCACCAGATCCGGTTTGATTTTATCGATAATCCCTTGGACGATTTCACTCGATTCAATCCCTGTAATTCCGAGTACGCCCGGAGCAACCGCACTTACCGGCCGATATCCAGGGCTTATTTGATCGGGGGTTAATTCAAAATAGTGCCGCGTAATCATCGTGTTCTCGACGACGAGCGGACCAAGGGAGTCCGGCGTGACATTCCAGTTGCCCAGACCGACAATCAGCACTCTATCCATTTCCTTGATTCCTAATTTCGTCAAGAAGGCAGCGAACTCTTGGGCAAATTTCGTCGCGACACGATCCTGCAGATCGGTGTCTTTGTTGCGAAGTTCCGGTACTTCGAGCGTAATATAGTGGCCTTGAACACGACCAAGCGCTCTAGAACCCGCTTCGCTCTCGACATCGATTCGCGTTACTTTGATCCCGCGATCCTCATCAATTTGTTCGAGTACGCCAGGAATTTGAGATCCATGAATGGCCGTCGCCATTTCCTTAGATTCTAACGCCAGATCCGTTCGCACAGAGTATTGCTGCAAGTCTAATTTATCGTTCATCGATATTCTCCTCATCAGGTATTTTCTCCTAGTGTGCGAGTTGCAGCCATTGATTATTCAACCCGCTGTAAGACATGTCAGGATTCTTTCCTTGATTTTTAATAACCTGCATGATAGAATATTTTAAGTTGTGGAATCTCTTTTGGATTCTAGTTATTGTAGGTAGTGATGCCTTACAGGAGGTGAATGCAATGCCAAACATTAAATCCGCTGTTAAACGTGTAAAAACAAACGAAAAACGTCGTTTACTTAACGCTTCTCAAAAATCCGCTCTTCGTACAGCTGTTAAAGCTGCTGATGTAGCTGTAGCAGGTAACGAAGTTGAAGCTGCTAAAAGTGCAATTCAAGTTGCTTCCAAAAAGCTGGACAAAGCTGTAACTAAAGGCTTAATCCATAAAAATGCAGCAGCTCGTAAGAAATCTCGCTTAGCGAAAAAATTAAACGCCCTTTCCGCACAAGCGTAAGGAAGCGAAGAAAAAAGTCCTCGAGAATTTATTCTCAAGGACTTTTTTGTATGTTATCAAGATGCTGCAAGCCGCAGAAGGAATAGCTCTAATCCAAGTACCTTATCTCTTCGGCCCGTCTTAATCTCATAATCCAATTCCGCAATACTGGATAATATCGCAGCAAGCCGCTGCGCATCGAACTTCCGTGCCTGCTCACTCGCTAATTTGACGGCGTATGGATGAAGCCCTACCTGGGATGCAATCTGCTGCTGCGAATAGCTTTGTCTCGTCAATTCCTTCACTTGTAACATGATGCGGAATTGTCTGGCGATTAGCGCAATAATCTTAATCGGTTCTTCCCGCTGCTTCAGCAGATCATAGAGGATCGATAACGCGCGATCCACACGAAGGTTAGCAATCTCCTCGATTAAAGCGAATATGTTCTGCTCTGTGTTCCGCACGACCAGTTCCTTCACGACCTGCGCTTCGATCGTTCCACCAGTACCGACGTAGAGGCTCAGCTTGCGAATCTCGGCTACTAACGTCTGCAGGTGTGTACCAGCATGATTTACGAGCACATCAGCGACCTGAGGTGCCATTCGGCTTCCATTCTTCTCCGCTTCCTTCTCCACCCATTTCAGCAGTTCCTCAGCGCTTAAAGGCACGAATGAGATAACGGCCCCCTTGTCCTTGATCGCCTTCACAACTTTCTTCCGTTCATCCAGTTTCTCGCCTTGAATCATAAATACAATGACACTGTATTCGGCAGGACTATTCAAATAAGACATCAAATTCTCGACGCGATGCTCAATTTTACCGGACTCTTTGCCGCCAGCCATGAATATAGAAGGATCGCGGACCACAATCAATTTGCGCGGGACAAGGAAAGGCAGTGTTTGCGCTTCATCGATGACCGTATCGATCGGCACCTCACCAAGATCATATTTGCTTAGCGCGAAATCTCGATGCTCTTCTTCGATCAACTTATTCGTAAGCGTCTGAACGAACTCTTCCATTCTATATTTTTCGGTCCCGTAGCAGACATAGACCGGCTGAATGTTTCCTTTATGAATATCTCTTATTGCTGTTTTGGCATCCAAGCTTGTTCCCCCTCTAGAAATAACCCCACACGAAAACTTATAAATTCTATACTAACAAAAAAGGCCACCCCCCGCAAAGGGGATGACCACCAACTAGACACAACAACAAAGAGATTACGCTGAACCTCCAGCATAATCCCTCTGTCCCACAGCATCTATATAAACATTCGCGAAGAAGTCCGGTTCTCCTTAGCGAACGGTCATACGACGCAAGGGGCGCCGCTGACTTCATGTTTGTATAGTATACGACGGCCGCAACAATGTGTGCGTACGTTTGAAATAAAAATCATGATTTAGACTTTTTGCCTTTTTCTTGTTGTTTTTCTTGTTGTTTTTCTTTATCTTTCGCTTTCACTTTCACTTGGATCACTTGTTCCTCACCCATTTGTCCATCCGCTTTACGCGGGGTGAACGTATAGGTTAACGTTTTGTTATCCTCTGCCCATAATGGATTCGAGAACACACCATTCGTAAGCTTCTGATGATATACCTCTTTATCCTTGGCATTGTAGATCATGAACTTATTCTTCTCAAATACAGCTCGATATGCTCCGTTCGATGTCGCCACTTCCGCTCGAGAATCTGGATTCGCCGTATCATACTCGACCAACGATAAGAGGTTATTTCCACCCTTATCCCCAGCATCGGATTTCAAGCTGCGAGGTTCACCAGATCCAATCTCAACTGTCACGGGCTGTCCGTCCTCAAGGGTCGCATCGCTGGATGTACCCCCAACGTTGCGCTGCGAGTCACCGTCCGTACCCTGTTGATCTTGTTCTTGTTTCGTTGGGGGCACTGGGTTCGGCAGAGCACCAACTTTAGAACTATCATTGCCTGATTTGGATCCCACAACGGACTTCGAATCAGCAGTCCCCTGGTTGGAAGACGTACCGCCGCTTGAATCGGTATTGCCTTGGTGAGCTTTGGCCGCGTCACCCGTCGCCCCTGATTTGGTACCCGCAACTGTCGGTTCTTCCTTCGGAGCAGTATCTGCAGACCGAGCATCCGGCTTCTCCGCATCCTTTTTTTCCGTACCTGTCACAACATCTTGTGAGACGGCTTGATCGGCTGATCCCGCCTTAGGTTGACTGGTTGAAGGAGACGAAGCATCGATCTGCATCTCAACCTTCTGATCCGCTGCTGCTGATTCTTGCGAACTCATTAATTCCATATCTGCTTGTTGAGCGGTGTCCGGTTTGTATGTGACCATGAATAGACCTACGATGATACCAGCCGCAACCACACCGCCAATGGATCGGAAGGAGAGACGTTCCCAGAAACGCGGCTTCATCGGGACAACCTTCTGTGGCGATTTCTCAGGCAGTTCACGCTCTCGATCGATTTGATCGAGCTGTGGCATAATGGCATCGACAAGGCTATATTTCGGCATGACTTTCGGCATATTCTCGAGTTCAGCAGATAGGTGTCTAAGGCGTTCGAACATTTCGGAACAATCCGAACATTGCTTCAGATGCTCCATCAGGTGAGCGGATTCCAACTCGTTAAGATCGGCATCCAAATATCTATTCATTAATTCCATCACCTCTGGACAATTCATCATCGAACACCACCCTTCTGATAATCTTGAAGTAAGCTTTGCAATTGTTGTCTTGCCCTAAATAAATACGATTTCACCGTATTCAAAGGCAAGTTAAGTGAATCTGCAATTTCATTGTAGGAGAAATCTTGTAAATACCTCAGTACGACGACCGCACGATGGTGTTCTGGAAGCTTTTCGATCGCCTCTTGAATGTCCTTGGCGACATATGTAGACAGAACCTCACGTTCCACATTGTCGTCCCCCCTGAACACGAGTTCATGTTCCTCAATAGAGACCGATGGCTTTGTGCGTCGAAATTTATCAATACAAATATTCGTTACAATGCGTTGCACCCAAGTCTTGAACTGAGCTTTCTCTTCATAAGAGTTAATTTTCGTATAGATACGGATTAATGCCTCCTGAGAAGCGTCCATAGCATCCTGCTCATTATTTAGAATATAATAGGCTGTCCGGTATACATGGGTTTCAATATTGCGCAATAGAGTTATGAGTGCGTCGCGATCGCCCGACTGAGCAGCTCGAATGAGTTGTTGCTCTACCACTACTAGGATCCTCCTCTCTTGCAACATTACAGACGGCACAATGCCTCAATTTGTTGCAATGTTGCTTCGATAATTCTGAATTAAAATTTGGTAATCTTTATTTCGTCACGAGGGCAAAGACTAGAGTCTTGTCTAAGGATATCAGAAAATGATAGGCGCGACCACTTTACATGGGGTTCTTGTGGCGAACTCGAATCCCCGCATCCGTCACTTCCATCTGAATTTCGCCTTGTTGATCCGTACGAAATACTTGAATACGGTTCATGTCCAATCGTTCCATAACAATAGGGCTTGGGTGTCCATACAGATTCTTCTCCCCTACGGAAATAACTGCTGCTTGTGGTTTCCAGTACTTCAGCCAAGTGTCAGAGGATGACGTTTTACTACCGTGGTGCGCGATCTTGAGCACATCAATCCCTTGACCTCCTACGACGCGTGATCCACCCGGCTTCAACGCCAATTGATCCAGGATCTGCTGCTCAACTCGAACTCCCATATCGCCAGTAAATAAGAACGTCGATTGTTTCATATGTAATAAGAAGGAGACCGAGACATCGTTTTGTTCATCCATCTTCGTTATACGCTGATTATTCATGAATGTTGCGGAAGGAGACAGGAATGTAAGCGAAGTCCCGGCGTCCATCTGCAAGGTTGCGGGTACTCCAGCGGCATATAGTGGAATGCCAAGTCCAATTGCGGTCTGGAACAGCTTGGATATCGGTTGATTCTCCTTCAACGTTCCATTAAATAGAAAAGCATGGACAGGAATTTCTTCTAATACCGCTTGCAGTCCGCCTGCATGATCTTGATCCTCATGGGTCATGATTAATAAATCTAATTGTTGCACCCCTCTTTGCTTCAAGAGCGGGACCAGCGTCTTGCGTCCTACCTCATAGGGATCCTGCCTGGTCTTCCAGCCATCTCCTGGCTTGCTGAACCGCACCGTTCCTCCGCCATCGATGAGAATGTATTTACCACTCGGCGTGCGGACCAGTATACTGTCGCCTTGACCGACGTCAATAAATTGAACATGACCGTCTTGCTTATAGAACGTAGGATTGTAGGTATAGAAAAGCGTAAGTGCTATAACTAGAAGGAATGAAATTCGTCGAACTATTGTACGTGCTTTGTTTCTTCCTCTTGGTTGAAGATGCTTCAATATCGATTCGGATGGCATCAAAGGTGCTGTTTCTTCATCGGATACCCATTGCGGAATCCTCTGTGCACCTGGTCGCACTTTCCCAAGATGAGCAATACCAAGCCCAATAAGCCCGTAATAGAGCAGTATCCACCAAATGGGAGGCGAAGGCCAGATCATTAAAAATTCACGGGAAGCATTGAACCACTCTATCAAATGAAAGGTCCATCCATTTAACCATTCGGTCGGCCATACGAGAAGCTTCGCTGCGTTGATATGCATATAACTAACCGCTAGGGCAAATGTCCCAAGCGGTAAGATGATGAGACTAATAAATGGTACTAGCACAAAATTAGCTATCAATGAAAGCCATGAAACTTGGTTAAAATAATAGATTGTCAGCGGAAACGATACGATTTGTGCAACGAGTGTAATCGACAAGAGGCTAGCAATCCACTTCGATCGGATTGGCAGCAATCGCTGCAGTGGCGGAACCCACAAGATCAGTCCAGCGGTCACAATAAACGAGAGTTGAAAGCTAACATCCAGCACTTGATAAGGATTCCAGAGCAGCATCAGAAATGCCGTGAGGCTGAGAATATGTAATCCATCCTTAAGCCATTGCCTCCTAAGCGCGTAGAGCGAGATCATCGCCATGATTCCCGCACGAATGACAGACGGTGAAGCGCCAGACAGCAGTACATACGGCGGAATGAGACCAATAACGATGAGCAGACTCGTCTCCCTCGTCAAGCGAAGCCGTTGGAACAGCCACAGGAAGAACCCTACATAGACAGCAACGTGGGTCCCCGAAATCGCAAGAATGTGTGTAAGACCGAGCTTCGAGAACTCACGGAATTTCTCAGGATCAAGATCCCCGCTATCCCCAATAACAAGTCCCTTCATATAGCCATCATGTGGCGCATCGAAGATCCTGGACATCTGGTTCCCTAATTGCGCTCTCAGCTGATCATTGATCCGCAGTAACGTCTGCTCGTTCCACCCCGGAGGCGCGGTGACTTGAATAGAACTAACCCCTTTCGTCCGGAGTGAGTAATGAATATGCTTCAACCGAAGATACGCGCGGTAATCGAAGCTTCCGAAATTCCGGGCCGTTGCAGGCCGACTCAGCGCCCCCGTCATTCGCAGCGCATCCCCGCGCTGCCAGGAGCCTGCTGCATTTTGCTGCGCCTGCTCCGTGAGTTGAACTTGCACCATTACTTTCTCATCAAGTACTCGCTGCTCCGCCTTCCCTTCCAACATCATTTGTCTTATTCGAAGAACAAAGCTTACCCGATCCCCGTCGACTTCAACTTTGGAATCAATTACACCTGTCACTTGCACACCCTCAAGGACTGTTTCAGCCCCTAACCGTTCTGTAATCTCGGCAATTTGGCTCGTATTTCGCAAATCAGTATAGACGTAATTCAGCATGCCGAATACAACCGCTGCAGCGCACAGCACCGCAAGCTTGATGGATGCTGCCCGCATCAACAGAAGAAGCGGGATGCCGATGAACAGCAACCCGCAACCGATCATAATTAAGAGAGTCCCTTGCCACATACTAGAGAGTCCTGTACCGAGCACAAAACAGCTTGCAAGCCAGACCAGTGGCCGCCGATGGATCATTTCCATTCATCCTTTCTAGAGGTAGTTCAAAAAGTCATCTTTTGATCACGAGGTGTTTTAGGTAGTTAATTCGACATCGAATCTTGCGTTCACCCTCGAAGAGTATATGCTTACGGAGTATGTTTCCTCTGGAAACATTTTAGGTACTCATTTAGGTTTTGCCTAAACTCCGTTCCTCCTGAAAGTTTTTCAAAGAAAAACTCTCTCCGGAAGCATAGGCTTTCGGGTTCTCGCAACCTAAGCACACGCTTACGAAGCAAGTTTTCTACGAAAACTCTTAGGTGCTGAAAAGCCACTTTTTGAACAAATAATTTTACGTAACAAAAAAACCTCTAACCATCCACCTGATTCACTCAGGCTAATGAATAGAGGTTCCTCCTCATTTTTGCATCACATATTTCGATTAATTGGATACTTGCATGATCGTATCTTGTGGAGGCTGATAGCCTTCCAAATGTCGGAAGACAATTCCTTTGGTCTTCATCATCGTAATGACTTTCTCGCTATCCTTCGGATATGGGCGGTGATATACGATTTCTACAACACCACTGTTCGCGAGCATATTCGCACAGGTCCAGCAAGGCTGATCTGTTACATAAACAACTGAGCCTTCCCGATCGATACGATCCGTGAACAATAGCAGGTTCTGCTCCGCATGTATGGTCCGTACGCAGCGCTGCTTCTTGATCATCTCTTCACGGCCATCGACGACCTTTAGTTCATATTCTTCAGCAATCATACATCCCGCTTCTTCACAATCAGGCACGCCCATCGGGGCACCATTGTAAGCTGTTCCGAGCAGCTTCTTCCCTTGTACCAGCACTGCGCCGACATGGCGCCTTGGACAGCGGGAGCGCGTCGAAACCATGTAAGCAATATCCATAAAATAAGTGTCCCAATCTTTACGCATGTTTGTCTCATCTCCAGCGGGTATTCTATGGGAACATTGTAGCATCTTTTCATGCCAATGCATAATTCCATTCGATGACAGTTAGGTTATAAAGCTAGCTTCGACGACATTTTGGCGTAAATTTTCGGACCAATCCCTTTCACATTTCGCAGCCCTTCAATCGAGCTGAATTTCCCATGCTGTTCGCGATACGCGATAATCGCCTTCGCCTTACTCTCCCCAATACCAGGCAGTTCCATCAACTGTTCCATCGTTGCCGTATTGATATGAATGAATCCCGGAAGGTTCTCTTGGGGGGCAGCTGCTTCCGTACTGAGTCCGGCCCCTGTCGTAACCGTGTTCGTCACAGGAAGCGCTAGAGCCGTCTCTTCCGGCTTCTGTTTCTCGTTTGCAACTTGTTCTGACACGACTGTGGATTTGACAATTGGCTTCTCAGGTTCGACAGTTAACGCCTGTGACATCGGCTCGTTCAGCTTAGTCCATCCTGGAATCCCCGTGATCGATGTCGAACGTATCCAAGCAAATACCAATATACCTATACCAATGCATAGACTACTAAACAAAAACCAACTTTTTCGGCCTGATACGGGTTGTCCGTACGGTTCCATTCGGTCACCTTCTTCATTAAATATTCAATATATATCGCATGTTGGCCAAACCGTATTGCATATATTGTGAAAAATGTTGTGCTTAGGGATAGTCATAAAGGAGGAATCGAAATGAAAGTAGGATTCATCGGAACGGGGAGTATGGGCAGGACGCTGATCGAATCGTTCATTGAATCCGGTGCACTTGAACCGGGGCAAATTATCGCCAGTAATCGAACCATGCAGAAGGTTCATCAATTGGCTTCTCAATATCCGGGGTTGCAGATTGCTTCTTCCAATACCGAGACGGTGATTGGGAGTGACATCATATTTCTATGCGTTAAACCGTCGCAATTTAAGAGAATCACAGAGGAGATTGGATCGGTGGTGACCGATCATCAAATTATCGTCTCCATTACGAGTCCGGTACAAATTCGACATCTCGAAGATCATTTGCGATGTAAAATCGCCAAAGTCATTCCGAGTATTACCAATTCTGTACTCGGCGGAGCTACCTTATGTATGTACGGTAGTCGCATAAAAGGAGAAGACCGGCTGCTTCTGGAGGATTTACTACAATCCATTAGTCGTCCCGTGTTGATTGAAGAACAAAACACACGGATAACTTCGGATTTTTCCAGCTGCGGACCGGCCTTCATTGCTTTTTTCCTAAATAAATGGATTGATGCGGCGGTTGAAACGACGGGCATTGATCGGGAACAAGCGACGTGCCTCGCTAGCGAGATGGTACTCGGTACAGGCAAGCTGCTCACCGAGGGAGGACTCACCCCTGAACAAATTCAGACGCGCGTCTCCGTTCCCGGCGGGATCACGGCCGAAGCCATTCGTCTCATGGACCAAGAGCTTCAAGGCGTGTTCCATCAATTAATCCGTACCACACATGACAAGTACAATGAAGATCTCGACAAACTAGATGATCTCTTCCACCTGCCAGAGGTTAACCGACAACAATATTAACGAGCTTGCCTTTGACAGCAATGACTTTACGAACGGACTTTCCAGCCATCGCAGCTTGAACGCTGGACTGTTCCATCGCTGTTGCTTGCATGCCTGCTTCATCTAGATCTTTGCCAATCATGATGCGCTCTACGATTTTACCATTCACTTGAACGACGATCTCGACTTCTGCATCGACGGTCAATGCTTCATCATACGTTGGCCATGCTACGTAGGAGATGCCGCCGGAATGTCCAAAGCGCTCCCACAGTTCTTCCGACATATGCGGTGCAAGTGGGGATAACATTTGGATGAAGTTCTCCATCGCTTGGCGTGGAAGCTCTTCCGCTTTGTAGGCATCATTAATGAAAATCATCAATTGGCTAATCGCTGTGTTGAAGCGTAACCCTTCGAAATCCTCGGTTACCTTCTTCACGGTGCGATGCCATGTGCGCTTGAAGGCTTCGCTGCCTTCGCCATCGACGATCTTCGGATTCAGCTGACCATCTTCGGTAATCATCAAACGCCATACGCGAGCCAAGAAGCGATAAGAACCTTCTACACCGCTTGCATTCCATGGTTTCGTTGCTTCAAGCGGTCCCATGAACATTTCATACATCCGCAACGTATCTGCACCGAACTCGTTCACGATTTCATCCGGGTTGATGACATTACCACGGGATTTACTCATTTTCTCATTGTTCGTTCCAAGGATCATCCCTTGGTTCACCAGCTTATGGAACGGCTCCTTCGTATCTACGATACCCAGATCATAGAGAACCTTGTGCCAGAAACGTGCGTACAGCAAGTGTAGAACCGCATGCTCTGCACCGCCGATGTACAAGTCTACTGGCAACCAAGCCTGCTGTTTGTCTTTGGAACACAACTCGTCATTATTCTTCGGATCGATGAAACGAAGGTAATACCAGCAGCTGCCCGCCCATTGCGGCATCGTGTTCGTCTCGCGACGTGCCTTCATTCCTGTCTCAGGATCAATCGTGTTCACCCACTCTGTCACGTTCGCAAGTGGAGATTCACCTGTACCCGAAGGTTTGATATTCTCAACATCCGGCAGAAGAAGCGGCAATTGATCCTCAGGGATCGTCTTCATGCTGCCGTCTTCAAGATGAATCACAGGAATGGGCTCGCCCCAATAACGTTGACGGCTGAATAACCAGTCGCGTAGACGGTACGTGGTTTTGCCTTGTCCTTTACCACACTCTTCAAGCCACTCGATCATTTTCGCCATAGCTTCTTCTTTGTTCAATCCGTCTAGGAATCCAGAGTTCACGTGTACGCCTTCTCCAGTATAAGCTTCCTCTTGAACATTTCCGCCTTGAACGACTTCAATAATCGGCAAGTCGAACGTCTTCGCGAACTCCCAGTCACGCTCATCATGCGCTGGCACTGCCATAATCGCACCGGAGCCATAGCCCGCAAGTACATAATCCGCGATCCAGATTGGCACTTTCACGCCATTAACTGGGTTGATAGCATATGCACCTGTAAATACGCCCGTCTTCTCTTTCGCAAGATCCGTACGTTCCAAATCGCTCTTATGCGCCGCTTTGTCTTGATAAGCCTTCACGGCATCCGTTTGTTCCGCTGTCGTGATCGCAGCAACCAGTTCATGTTCAGGAGCAAGCACGCAATATGTAGCGCCGAACAATGTATCTGGACGCGTCGTGAAGACAGTCAATTGACCCTCATGACCATCGATCGCAAAATTCACTTCTGCACCCTTCGATTTTCCAATCCAGTTGCGCTGCATGTCTTTAATGCTCTCTGCCCAGTCTAGCTCTTCCAGGTCATCTAATAGACGATCCGCATAAGCTGTGATCTTAAGCATCCATTGACGCATCGGTTTGCGAATAACTGGAAATCCGCCGCGCTCACTTTTGCCATCGATAACCTCTTCGTTCGAAAGCACGGTTCCGAGCTCTTCACACCAGTTCACCGGTACTTCAGCCACATAAGCTAGGCCCATCTTATACAATTGGATGAAAATCCATTGCGTCCACTTGTAATACTCAGGATCCGTCGTACTGATCTCACGATCCCAATCATACGAGAACCCTAATGATTTAATCTGACGGCGGAAGTTATTAATATTCTTCACAGTAATATCGCGTGGATGCTCACCCGTATTCAAGGCGTGCTGCTCCGCTGGCAAGCCGAACGCATCCCATCCCATCGGATGAAGTACGTTGTACCCTTGCATCCGCTTATAACGCGACACGATATCCGTTGCCGTGTAGCCTTCCGGATGTCCTACGTGCAGACCTGCACCCGACGGATATGGGAACATATCCAGTGCGTAGAATTTCTTCTTGCTGGAATCATCATTTGTTTTGAATGTCTTGAACTCATCCCAATGCTTCTGCCATTTCGGTTCGATCAGGAACGGGTTATACCCTTGTGATTGCTGAATTTCTTGTGTCATGAATCATTCATCCTCCTACATTATCTAGCGCAATTTGCATCAAAAAAACCTCTCATCCATAGCGAAAAAATGTCGCTAGGGACGAGAGGCTATCTCCCGTGGTACCACCCTAGTTAGCCCTCGGCATACTTTGCCAAGTTGCTCCCTCAATGCCCTTAACGCGGGCTAGACGATACGATTTGATCCGATCGGAGTTGATCGTATGACTCAGAGGCGAGTAGATTTTGACGAACCATCGGCTTGCACCACCCGCCGACTCTCTGACAGATTTCGATCAAAACGTATAATCCTCATCATAGTCTTCTTCCATATCCTACTTACTTAATACTGCTCATTATGAGAAAACCTCTATCGAGGCGATTGCAAAGACGAGCGACCGCGTTTAGAGGTAGGTTTTATCGCCAAATAGAATTTGGGTGTTTCGATTGTAGCGAAACTTATAAATTCTATTGTGGTAAAAAAACCACAAAGTGGGGATGCCGCTTCGAAGTCAATTCAGATACTTTGCGTGGACCCCGAAATCATATACCTTCTTAGCATTATAAAAAAAGGACATCACTCATGTCAAGGCTGCTCCGCTATTTCACCGCGATATAGAACAAACGCCCTGTCTCATTCGTCGGAGCTTCCCACGTAAAGTCCCCGAATATATGAACTTCCGTGAATCCTACGCCCTTAAGCTGTTCCGTCATCCACGTCGGATCATATGCCCGCTCAATATGTACCTCTTCAAAGCGTTGGAAGAGATCCTGCGTGGCTGGAGTTCCTGCCTGGCGTGCAAAAATCGTCAGATGATGTTCGATTTCACACCGCTCGGCATCCAGATCACAAGTCCATAAATAAGCAACATTGTCTTCATTATAGATAAATGGCTGCTCTGCTTCATATTGCTCGAACTGACGCGGATGATGTACGTCAAATAAGAATGTACCGCCTGGCTTAACCGCACCATAGGCACGGCGCAATGTCTCAACAATATCTTCTTCTTCGAGCAGATAATTCAGACAATCGCAGAAGGATATGACCGAATCTACTGGAGCAGGCAGCTCTAAATCTCGCATATCTTGCTCAATGAGACGCACTTTCCCTTCACGAAGCAAGCGGCTGCCTACCGTAGAGCTCTCAAGCTTCTGCTGGGCAACCGCAAGCATATCCGAGGAGAGATCGATACCTGTGACATGATACCCTTCACTGGCCAGCGGAATCATCAGACTACCGGTTCCACAGCCTAGGTCAACAATCGTCTTCGGTTTTCCGAACCGAGCCCACGCTTCACGTGCGAACGCCAGCCATTCCGGATAAGGCATGTCCGCCATGAGTTCATCATAGACATAGGCGAATTGTGCGTAAGACGTCGTCATTTGGACTCCGTCTCGGACGGTTCAGCGCCATCTACTGGCTTCAACTGTGTCCAATTGTCTTTCTGTGTGATAAGTCCTTCCCGCATCAGCTTGCCAAGCGCCCGCTTAAATGCAGCCTTACTAATGCCAAAGCGCTGCTTGATAATGTCCGGTGGCGTCTGATCGGAATAAGGCATTGCGCCATTCGGCCGTTCCTTCAAGAACGTAAGGAGACGATCCGCATCTAGATCGCGTCCAACTTCTTTGCGAGCTGCCATGGAGAGATTCACTCGGCCATCCTCACGGACGAAGCTGACTCTCGCTTGCACGCGTTCGCCAAGTCGAAGCATCTGCAGACGCTCCGAGCTGTGAATCATGCCGATGACGCCGAAACCAAGAACACCGCCATCCACAAGGACGAAGGTCCCCATTTGGAGCGTCTTATAGACCGTACCTTCCACCCATTGATTGAGCCATGTACTTGGCGCATGGAACGTAAGGGGTGCGAGTTCCCACTCTCCAGCAAGCTTAGCTCTCAAGCGGCCTTGTTTATCGTGCTCCATGATGACGAACACTTTGTCGCCTATGCGCGGATGCAACTCTTTTAATTCAGGAAGCTCACGAATCGGCAGCAGCAGCTGACGACCGAGCCCCATCTCCAGGAAACATCCCAGACGTGGGTGAATATCCGCCACCTCCAACATCGCCAAATCGCCGAGTGTCAAATAGGGCTTCTTCATCGTCGCAGCTAAGCGATCTTCCGTATCGTAGAAGATGAATACTTCGACCATCATACCTGGTTCTATTTTACCGACAATCTCCGAGTAGTGAAGCAGGACATCCTGATCTCCATCTGTTAGAAAAAAGCCGTAAGGCGAAACCTCACGGTCGATAGGTAAATGGACTGTCGTCCCTGCAATCAAACTCATAGATTCACAACTTTCGCATCCGACCATAGACGTTCGATGTTATAATACTCACGCTCGTCACGGTGGAAAATATGCACGATCACATCGCCAAGGTCCATCAGCACCCAACGTGCAGAATCTGTACCTTCAATACCTCGAATGAGGCCGCCCTTTTCTTGGACGCGCTTGCGAATTTCTGTCATGATGGCATTCACTTGGGTATCAGAATTACCATGGCAAATAACAAAATAGTCAGCAATTAATGAAATGCCTTGTAAATCGAGTGCAACGATATTCATTGCTTTTTTATCTTCTGCCGCAGCAACGGCAAGGTTTAATATTTCTTTGGATTGAACGGGCATGCGTCAACCTCCCAATTGTTGAATTAAATCATTTCTCGCATCAATCGTGAGCGGGAAAATCCGTTTTCTTCTGGATAGCAATAGTTCTATCGTCGAGTCGAACCCTGCAATTAAGCCTTCTTCTAAGCTATGGTTGGCTAACTGACGAATATTATTCACGCCTGGAAAATCTCTTCCAGGTTCGATATAGTCTGCGAGGCAGACGATTTTATCCATTAATGTCATTTGAACACGACCGGATGTATGATATCTGATCGCATCAAGCACTTCCACATCCGTAATGCCGAACTCTTGCTCTGCCACAAAAGCGCCTACTGGCGCATGCCACAACTGCTTGTCATGTTTAAGTAGGATGGCAGGCAGCTGCTCTTCACGAATAATACGTTCCATTCGGTCTGTTGACCAATATTTCGCCACATCATGTAAAATCGCCGCGAGCTCTGCCCGAGTCGGATCACCTCCGAATCGCACTGCAAGCTCGATGGAAGTCTGCATGACACCTAAAGTGTGCGCCCAGCGCTTCTCCGGCATTTGTCCACGTACTGCTTCAATAATGGCCTCACGGCTTCGATTCATATAGATCATTCCTTTGAATGAATTCATGAACACGATCCGGTACACGATACCGGACCGACATGCCTTGGCTGACCCGCTCGCGAATCGTCGTTGAAGATAGTTCGAAGAGCGGCACCTCTAGCATGGTCACTTGATCCCGAATATGAGCAGGGAGATTATCCAATTGCAGCAACGTCCCAGGTCGCTGTACTCCAACGAAGTCAATACGGGCTGCGAGTTCGTCAATCCGATGCCACTTCGGCAAATAATTCACCATGTCGGCCCCCATCAAGAACGAGAAGGCATGATCCGGGAATCTACGCTGCAATTCTTCAATCGTATCGATGGTGTAGGATACGCCGCCGCGTTCCATTTCGATATCCGTGACCTGAAATAATGAATTCCCATCGATCGCAAGTCGGATCATCTCGAGCCTCTGCAGCCCCGTCGCGAGTGGCTGACGAGACTTATGCGGAGGATCTGCGGCTGGCATGAACCATACGGCGTCGAACTGCAAGGCCTCACACGTATGTTCTGCCAAGAGGAGATGCCCGAAATGAATGGGATCGAAAGTCCCTCCAAATAAACCGACCTTCACCATGTGACTTGTCGCCTCTATTCTAGAGCCTTAAGGGAGCTCGATTTGCTTATGTTCGCGGGATTCCTTATACAAGACGATCGTCTTCCCAATCACTTGCACAAGCTCCGAGTTCGAGCCTTCAGCAAGATCACGAGCGACTTCATCACGATCATCCATGTTATTGTTCAAGATCGATATTTTAATCAACTCACGCGTCTCAATCGCTTCGTCGATATGGCGGATCAATTGATCATTAACGCCACCTTTACCGACTTGAAAAATCGGGTTCAAATGATGGGCGAGCGAGCGTAAATAGCGTTTTTGTTTTCCTGTTAACATGCGTGTGATAAACCTCCAATTTTTACTTTGAGCTACTTCTTACTTCAGGGATTGCAGTACAGCTTGCCGCATCACTTCGACAGGCGCAGCCTGACCTGTCCAATATTCAAATGCATAAGCGCCTTGATAGACGAACATGCAGAGGCCGCAATGGGTACGACTACCACGTAACCGAGCCTCCCGCAAAATCGCCGTCTCAAGCGGATTATAGATCAAATCGCTAACGATCAAATTGGTGCGAAATCCTTCTAAAGAAAGAGGAGACGCATCCACATGAGGGAACATGCCTACCGACGTTGTATTAATCACAATATCGACATTGGAGCGTATATCTAATATCCGTTCTAGTTCAATTGCCTGAACATTCCCGTACGGCAGCAAATCCGCCGCTAATTCAACGGCACGTTCGACCGTTCGATTCGCGATCCAGATGACCTCGGGTGATTCTTGTGTTAACGCATAGACGATACCACGAGCCGCACCGCCAGCGCCAATGACTAAAATTCGCTTGCCGAGCAAATCGGATTCCGCTTCTTCGCGAAGCGATCTAACATAACCAATCCCGTCCGTATTATAGCCGATCAGCTTCCCATTGTCATTGACAATTGTATTCACGGCGCCAATTACCCGCGCGCCTTCATCGACTTCATCCAATAATGGCATAACATCCAACTTGTGTGGAATGGTTACATTAATGCCGCGATAACCTAACGCACGCACACCGCGGATGGCATCCTCGAGCTTGTCCGGCAAGACATGCATCGCTGTGTATACGCCATCCAATCCTAAGGCTTGAAGGGCACTGTTATGCATTAACGGGGATTTGGATTGACGAATGGGATCGCCAATAACCCCGAGCAGCATGGTTTCACTACTTATTCGATTTACGAGATGATCCCCCATCAATTCCGTCTCTCCTCTATCCAAGCGGCAAATCACGCCGCAAATTCCCATAATTTTATATCATTGCATCCCGCGATAGCACTTTGACACCCTTCGGTGCATGAATATTCACCAGCGCACCAGCATCCGAATTCACTTTAATCCAGCCTAGACCGGAGATGAACAAATCTGTCTTGCTGCCTTTCGCTACTCGAATCTGATGCTTCGACCAAGCCGGCAGGTCGTCGATATGATCCTGGTTCGGCGGAGTAAGCATTACACCGCGATGTTCTGCATACAATTCATCTGCCCGTTCAAGCTTGGTGCGATGGATCTTCAATCCATTCGACACAAAACAGGTAAAGGACTGACGTTCCCCTTGTACGAAATCAAATCGCGCCATGGCACCGAAGAACAAAGACTGGCCTTCATTAAGCTGGAATACCGTCGGCTTGAGCGGTCGATCTGGCATAATTGCACCCAAATCTTTACGATGCACAAGCTCTGTGAGGCGTGATGGATACACAATGCCTGGCGTATCGATGATGAATTTCCCGTCATCAAGTGGAATTTTCACAAGATCCAACGTCGTACCTGGGAACCGTGATGTGGTCAATTCCCGCTCCATATCACTATAGTCACGAATTAGGCGATTAATGAGGGTTGATTTACCTACATTGGTGGCACCGACAACGTAGATATCACGTCCGCGGCGATATTCTGAAACTTTGTCAATCAATCGTTCGAAGCCTTGATTCTTCTTTGCACTGCACAAGACTACATCGATGACTTTGATGCCATGTTCTTTGGCGCGTTTCTGTACCCAATTCGTTAATCGATTCCAGTTCGTTACGATAGGCAGCAAGTCGATTTTATTCACGACGAGCAGCACAGGATTATTGCCCACGAACCTTTGAAGGCTTGAGATTAAGCTGCCGTCAAAATCGAATAAATCAACAATATGAATGACAAGCGCATCATTCGTTGAAGCTCCCACCTGATTTAGCAGACGAAGGAAGTCATCCTGCTCCAGTGTAACGGAAGCCGCATCATTATAATTTTTAATCCGGAAGCAACGCTGGCATATAACGGGTTCCCGTTCTAATGCCTGCTGCGGGATATATCCCGGAACTTCCGGCCGTTCTGTCTGTAATTTCACACCGCAGCCTTCGCACGAGGTTACCGCGCCCTGCTCTCGTTGTTGTTCTGTCATTGCTTTTCCTCCTCGTGCCAAAGACCCTTGTTCCGTAATCTTCGCAATATCAATTTTTCCATCCGACGATTGAAGCGCGTCATGAATCCCTCATCATGAATCGCAATCGGTTGAACAAGAATGGTAAATAAACCCGATCGGTTGCCCCCGAGTACGTCCGTCATCATCTGGTCCCCAATGACAACCGTCTGTGCCGCCGATAGCTTCATAAGGGTTAGCGCTCTTTGGAACGGTCTAATCCTTGGTTTACGCGCTGCGTGCACGAATGGAATCTGGAGGGGGTTCGTAAATTTGGATACCCGTCCTTCATCATTATTGGATACAATGATGATCTGAAACCCTATCTCCTTCGCACCTTTGAGCCAGGTGATCAACTCTGGCGTCGCGTACGGTTCCTTCGCCCCAACAAGCGTATTATCTAAATCGGTAATAATTCCCCGATACCCTTTCGCGTATAACGATTCAAGATCAATATCGTATACGGTGTTTACCCGAAGCTTGGGTATAAACTTCTCTAACAAATACGTCACCTCTGTTTCATACGACAAACTATACCATATTCTTTGTTTTTCGTGCAAAAAATTGCCGCCCGTGTCTATTTAACGACGAGCGGCAAGATCCTGTGTCATTATAAGCGGTTGTTCAAAAATTCATCTTTTGATCACGAAGTGTTTTTAGTAGCGGATTCGACATCGAATCTTGCGTTCACCCTCGAAGTCCGGTACTCATTTAGGTTTTGCCTAAACTCCGTTCCTCCTTCTTCGGATTCTCGCAACCTTCTCGGTGCTGAAAAGCTAAATTTTGAACACACATTATAAGCGTTCCAAAAGCTTCTTCATCTCCACTTGTGCTCTGGACCAATCTTGCTCGGTCACTTGCTTCGTACTGTATTTGGCTTGTTCGAACAATGCGAGCAAGCCGCTCCACGCCCCTCGAAGGGCCTCCTTCTCCTGTTCCCACCTAACCACGCTCTCACGCAGCGTCTCGTGTTCTTCACGGCGAAGTCCCTTGCGTCGACAATGTCGAATCCAATGTTCGGTCAGTACGATGAGCTTCTGATCACTTGAAGGCCTTCGCCCCGCGAGCATCGCCCGCCACCAGATTGTCCCTAACAACCGGTATTTCCATACCAGGAACCACAGCGCGAAGATGAGGATGATGAATAATGTTCCATAAATAGCGAGCGGTGAAACAGCCCCCGAATTGCCTCCGTTCGTCACTTCTTCGGTCATTTTCTCCTCTTCTGTTACAGGAAGTATAGACGCTTGCTGCTCTTCCTGTTGTAATGTGACAGGAATTGAAAACCCAGGTGTCGCCTCAAATGGTACCCAACCAAAGCCTTCGAAGTAAACCTCCGCCCATGAATGAGCGTCCGCATTACTCACATAATAGGTTCCTTCTTCACGCTGCATCTCCTCATGCATCGCATAGGAAGAGATCTGATCTGATCGAGGTCCTGCCTTGGCGCCGGTCGTATACCCCTTCACCCACCTTGCAGGGATCCCTAATGACCTCGTCATGACAACGAGCGATGTCGAGAAGTAATCGCAGTACCCTTCTTTCATATCGAACAAGAAGCTATCAACGAAATCGCCACTCACCTTGCGTGATAAATCAGGCTCATTCGTATATTTGAATTCCCCGGAAATTAGATAGGTTTTGAGTGCTTTGATCCGATCATAATCATTCGTCAGGCCGGCAGTAATTGATCTCGCCAGCTCCTGCACACGGGCAGGGAGTTCATGAGGCAGCTGCAAGTCCACGGCTTGGGCCGCAGATAATGTTCGTCCCGAATTACTGCCAAAATTACGTAACTCCTGTTCATCAATTTGCGGAATCTGAGACACAATCGTATATTGCTTCGGATACGAAGGTGCTGCGGTATCAGCCCACGTCAATGTGGAGGTATCCGAATCCCAACGAAGATTCGACAAGCTGCCTTCGCCTCCAAGCTGTGTCACCTGCCCAATCGGATACGCGCCGAACAGTACCGGATATGGCTCAGCCCGTGTGATGGTCACCGTTGCCGTTAACTCGGCTGTCTTCGAGAACTTCATGCCTCTCGAATCCAGCGGCCTATTTAACACTACAAATGGCAGGTCAGCGTTCTTCTTCTCAGGCAAGGTCTCCCAGCCTTTCCCTGTGTAGATCGAGCGCGTCTCTCCACGCCAGTAACTCTTCCGATTGGTCGTGATCTGCATCACATTACTGTAATCGAAAGTGAACCCGCTGCCCAGCTCACTGTCATCCCGACCATACCCTGATCGATATATACCAACCTGGATCTTCTCTCCATCCTTTGCATTATAGAAGACCGGTACAGCTTCACCTTTCCAAGTCTTCCATAGCGTATATGGATCTGTTACCAACGGAGCTGTGGAGGGCATACTGACCCCCACCAAGAAAATAACGGAAAGTAAGAGTCCCACGGTCGTAAGCAAACGCAGCGGATAGGAAGCTAAATGCCGCCATCCTTCCGGATATTTATCCCTTAACACAACACAATGATCGGTGATTAACCACGCGAGACCAAGCAGCATGGTCCAAGCAACGGCGAGCCATAAGTTCATTTCTGTAAATGAATCTAGGATAGCCAGTCCAATCATTTGAAGGACGATAAGCGCAACGATCCGCACGCGACTTCGCACCCATACCATAATAAGCTCCAATAAAATCCAAGTCCCAAGCGCAAATAAAATATAAGGAAACAGGCTCTTGAAGAATAAGATCGTGTTCTCAACCCTATCCTCCGGTTGCTCTGCGTACAAGTGGTAGGCGCGAAGCACTTGATAGTGAATCAGCAACATAACCAAAACGATAAAGACACGGCGAATCCACGGACGAAGCGGAATGAAGAAATGAACTGCAACTGCACTGATCAAAGTGAGACGAACAATCTCCATCGTCTCCTCCCACCAAATCGTCTCGAGTGGTCCGAACCATTGCCACAGCATGGCTGCCGCGCATAGCATCATCAATTGACGGAGTCCGTCTATCCTAAGATTTCGAAATACTACTCGCAGCCACTTGCCCATTAGCCCACCCTCCTAACACCACAGGAAGTTCTTGCAATTGTCGAATTGAATAGGCTGGAATGCCCCTGGACATCAGGAATGCACTCCAATTGTCTTGCGATGCACCGTCCGGATCCGTTAAATGAATATGACTCACGCCCATCTGCTTCTGCTGAAGGAAACTAAAAAGTCGCAGCACCTTGTCATTCGCACTCGGACTAATTAATACGTAGAAGCTGCCTTGAACAGACTTTGAACCCATTTGCTGCAACCTAACACTTAGATCCTGATAACCATCTGCCTCTGTCTCCATAAGATGGTCATTCATAAGCCTCTGCTGATGTGCTGAACTACCTGCCTCAAATGTCTCCACGGTTTTCCCAAGCGAAATAAGTCCTAGAGGTATATGCCGTTCGCGCCCGTAAGCCAACAGCGAAGCTGCGACGGAAATAGCAAGCTCGAATTGTTCTTCCGTGTAATAATGACGCTGCGTTCGATCTAGAATCAGCATCATAGAGGGCAAAGACTCTCGTTCAAATTCTTTGGACTTCCAGTGCCCCGTCTTCGCGGTTGCATTCCAATGAATCCGTGATATGCGGTCGCCATAGATGTACTCCCGCACGCCATTGATTTGCGTCGTTTCTCTCGTCGATCTCTGGATGAATGCATTCCTTCCGAAGCCTTGTTCCCGAGAATCGAATATTTTCCACTTTGGAATACGGACGGTATGGGGAAGCACGGAGAACTGCGTCGGTACCGTAATCGTAGCTTTATGCTGGAACAATCCTATGACATCTTCCATCGCGCATTCCGATTCTCCGAAGCTATAGAAGCCTCGCCGAAGATTCGATAAGTTATAACGCATTACACATTGCCGATTCCAATCGGGGAGGACTAATGATTCGAACGTCTTCGTCTCCCCGTGCCTTCGGACCAACTGATCGCGAAGCAAGACGTAAGGCGTAATCCCAATCGGCTGTACTTTAATGGTTAATTGGGCCTCGATCGAATCCCCTGCATGAAAAACTAACCGATGCTCCCCCTCATAGAGCAGTTCCCGCTTCCCTGTCGATTTGGATATCCCGCTCCATCTGCCAATCCATAGATATAGACATAAGACAGACATCATGGCGAGCAGCATGAAGGAGGTCTTCCCCCCTTGAAAGAGAAAGAAGAGCAGACAAACACACCAAATCGTGACGATCATCCAGAACCTGAGCGAGTACGCGGACTTCCCGCTTCGGCGGAGGTTAAACCGAGACGCAAATGGCTTCATTCGCATGCATCATCGCTCCATTCTTACGGGAGCATCCACCTGTTTCAATACTTGCTCGATAAAAGACTGCGGCGACACCCCTTCCATACGCGCTTCCGGACGAAGGGTAATGCGGTGTGCAAGGATATGTGGGGCAAGCTGCTTCAGGTCATCAGGCAGAACATAGTCCCGACCATGAAGGAATGCGAAGGCTTTGGCAGCGGACATAAAAGACACCGATGCACGCGGGCTTGCACCGAGTAACGATAAGGCATGATCCCGAGTCTTACGAACAATCTGAACGAGATAATCGCCGACGGCCGGATCAATATGCACATTTCGCACTTCCGCTTGAAGTGTTGATAATTGATCGAGATTTGTGACGCTCTGCACCGTATCGATTGGTTGTCCATACTGGTGCGAGTACAGCAGCTGCTTCTCTGTCGCTGCATCTGGATAACCCAGCGAGATACGCATCATAAATCGATCTAACTGCGCTTCGGGCAGCATATACGTCCCATCAAATTCGATTGGGTTCTGCGTCGCGAAGAGCATGAACGGCTGTGGCAGCGCATAGCTTTCGCCGTCAACGGTTACATACCTTTCTTCCATGGCTTCCAGAAGTGCAGATTGCGTCTTCGTCGTCGCACGGTTGATTTCATCTACCAGTAATATATTCGTGAAAACCGGACCATTGCGGAATACGAATTGCTCCTCACCCGGGTGGAATATCGACACGCCCGTGATATCACTCGGCAATAAATCCGGATGGCATTGAATGCGTCTGAATTGACCATCTAATGTTTTCGCTAAGGCTTTGATTAATTGCGTTTTGCCTGTACCTGGCACATCTTCCACAAGCACGTGCCCTCCTGCGAGTACGGCAGTAAGGAGCAGCTTAATCTCTAGGCTTTTGCCGAGAATGCATCCTTCTAGCTGGGTCTGAATCGCTGAAATCGAGTGCGTATACGAGTTCATATTCATGGCGCAACAACCCTTTCATCATCTGATAAAATATTCCATTTATTTTATTTTACATGATGAATAATAAGGCGTATATAGTAGAGTTTTACAGCGTTAGATGTTGTTTCCCACAAAGGAACCCCACAAAGTGATGTTTTTGCGTTGAAAGCGATTCAGGTACTTCGCTGGAACACAAAAATAAAAATAGACAAAGAGTGCCGTGACGAATGATTCATCACTTCTCTTTGCCTATTTCATAACTGCTTCATACCTGTCAGCCTTTCGGCTTCACGATAAGCGAAGCCAGGAACGAAAATATAATCGCAGACGATATCCCCGCACTAGTTACTTCAAAGATCCCTGTGATTACACCAACCCAGCCGTCTCGCTTAAGCTCCGTCAATGCACCGTGAACAAGGGCATTCCCGAAGCTGGTAATCGGTACCGTCGCACCTGCGCCTGCAAAATCAATCAGTGGTTCATACCAACCAAATCCATCCAGCACAGCGCCTGCAACGACCAATGTCGTCATTGTATGTGCCGGCGTTAATTTGAACACATCAAACATCAATTGCCCGATCACGCAGATCAGCCCCCCAATAACAAAGGCCCATAGAAACTGCACGATTCATCCCTCCAGACTTCCTCAACCTGCTGCATACTGCACTAACAATTACATTATGAGTTATTCGAGGTCTGGTTATGCGAACCATGCAGATATTCATCTGGATTGAACCGGCGAAGCATCGATAGCTTAGGCAGAAGGAACAGAATAAAGACAAGTAGAATCACGCCCATCCCGATCACTGCGGCTTGAATCGGCACTCTGGTACTCAAATACAAATAAATGAACAATCCAATAATCGTTAAGGAGTTCTCCACCAAATTCTGAACAGCAATCGTCTTGCCTGCACCGACTAAATCTTTACCAACCGTCTGTAGAATGGTATTCATTGGAATGAGGAAAATCCCCCCGAATACACCAATGAAAAATAACATGATCACCGCAAGAATCAAATTATGCATAAAGGCAGTAATCAATACGCAGAACACCATCAAAAATCCAAAATAATACGATAAGTACATTTTACCTACAGGGATTAGTTTCGGCATGAGGACAGAACCGAGTACGACGCCAATCGCGGTACTGCCGATAATCATCGATTGCTGATCGGTATTCGTAATGCCAAGATTCGCCGGAATCCACGCGACGAGCGCAATCCGAAGCACCGTAGCCGTTAGCCAGAAAGCTCCTGTCGCAATAAGTGAAAATTGAGCCTGCGGATGACGGAACAACGTACGCGTATCCTGAAAGAATCTTTTTGCTGCAGCCACGTATTGAATTTGTGAATTTCCCGGATTCTTCGGGATAAGGAACGTAAGCCCAAAGGACAACCCATAGACAACAAAACAAGTGATCAGACCCAGCAGATCCGAATATTCCGCAAGGAACCCACCAATAACCGTACCCAAGAGGATCGCTAGAATCGTCGTGCCTTCCACCTTCGAATTGGCGCGAAGCAGTTCCTCCTCTGTGGAGGTAAGCTCGGTCAGAATCCCATACTTTGCAGGGGAATAGATCACCGCTCCAATCCCGAGAATCGCATAACAGAAGATCGGATGAAGTCCGAAGATGAGCAGCAGTATGGCCGCTGCCTTAAATAGATTACCGACCATGAGCACGCCAGACTTTGCGTTACGGTCTGCAAAAGAGCCGACGAATGGCGCCAAGATCAGGAAGACCGCTAGAAATCCAATCTGTATGTAGGTGACCGCTTGATCTGGATTCTCCAGACCTTGCCGCTTCAGCATGCCGATAATGATGAAGAAATTCAAATTATCGGAGAAAGCGCTCATGAACTGGGTCAATACCACCGAATTGACTGGATTCAGCCAACGTCGTGGTGAACGAGCAGAGTCTCGTGTGTGAACCATCGTATAATTTCTCCTTTATTCATGTTCCTATTTTTTACTATTGAGAAATATAACATAACCCTGTTCATCTGACTACGAATTCTGCCTTACGATATTGTAAGGAAATATCGATCTTCGGAATAGAAAACGCCACAACGCCTTGCATGGACACGAAAAAAAAGCTAACCCAGAAGGTCAACCAAATGACGATCGGGTTAGCTTATCTTTTTGAGAACTATCCTTCGACTAAATCTACCGCACTTGCATTCGCAACAACCTGCTCCGGATTCTTGCAGCCCGGAATAACAGCTGTCACCGCAGGGTGCTTCAAGCACCAAGCTAGCGCCCATTGTGCCATATCAACGCCCTCAGGTACCTCGTCCCGCTTAATACGCTCTACCTCTTCGAGCTTGCGTCTGACCATGTCCGCATCATGACGGTGGCGTACATCCGTAGCATCGAATACAGCACCTGGCTTGTATTTGCCGCTCAGATAACCACTCGCTAACGGAACACGTGCGAGCACGCCCAGATCCTGCTCTTGGCATGACGGGAAGACCCGGTTCTCTGGCGTACGATCGAGACGATTATACACGACTTGAATCGCTTGGGAATTGACTTGCGAGGAAGCCGCCGTCTGGTGCAGGTTATCATTGCTGCCAATGGATGTACCTAAATGTCTGATTTTGCCCGCTTGGATCTGCTTATCGAGCACCGTCCACAGCGCATCGTTATCGAATGCTGCATCCGGTCCGGAGTGGAATTGATAGAGATCAATATACTCCGTCTGCAAAGCCTTCAGGGATGCGTCGAGTTGCTTCACAACATCATCCGCACCATATGTATCCGTGCGCGTGAAGCGTTCGTGGAAATGGTGCCCGAATTTCGTCGCGATTACCCAATCCTCACGATTTCGGCGCGCGATATAATTCCCAATGAACTGCTCCGAGAGATGATCTCCATAGCATTCTGCTGTATCAATCAGATTGATGCCTAATTCTTTTCCTTTATCAAGGATCGCATCCACTTCATCTTGTGTGAACTGCTGCCCCCACTCACCGCCGAACTGCCAAGTCCCAAGACCGACCACGGATACATTCAACTCTGTCTTGCCTAATCTGCGATATTTCACTACGATCGCTCCTTTATTTCATTATGTAGTCTAGATATATTTCAAGCATACACTTCTCCGAACGATTATGCCACCGACAATGATTAAGCTAGCGTAAGATCCATATTCACAGGAAGTAGAGAACTTATCCGTTTCGAAAACAACATCAAAAAATATATTGACTTTCTTTTTTATCGCAACTATACTAAGTACATAGAAATTATTAAGTAACAAACAAAAATATATTAACGAGTCGAAAGGAATTGAAACAACATGACTAAAACATTATTCCAAGCTATTGAAGACAGACGTTCCGTATACGGTATTTCGAAAGAAGCTGTTGTATCCGATGCTCGCATTCAAGAAATCGTTGAGTTTGCTGTCAAACATACACCATCTTCGTTCAACTCCCAAAGCGCACGTGTCGTTGTACTCTTGAACGAACAGCATAATAAATTGTGGGATATCACGAAAGAAACGCTTCGCAAAATCGTTCCTGCTGATCAATTCGAGCCAACAGCACAAAAAATGGAAGCTTTCCGCAGCGGTTATGGTACGGTATTGTATTTCGAAGACAACACGGTCATCGAAGGACTTCAAAGCAATTTCGCAGCGTATGCAGACCGTTTCCCTACATGGGCTCAACAATCGAACGGTATGCTTCAACTTGTGATCTGGACAGCACTTGAAGAAGAAGGCTTCGGCGCAACGCTTCAACACTACAACCCATTGATCGATGAGCAAGTGCAGCAAGAATGGAACATTCCTGCAAGCTGGCAATTGGTTGCTCAAATGCCATTCGGTAAGCCAGTAGGCGAAGTGGGCGAGAAACAATTCCAACCGCTTGACAGCCGCGTTAAAGTATTCAACTAATTCGACGATCGACAATGTTAAAATAAAAGCCGACCATGAGCTCAGCCACTTTCGCTGCGTTCATGGTCGGCTTTTTGTCTGTTATTGCGTTGAAGAGGATGATTCATTTCCTTTGCCCGTTGGCGAGAATCCCATCCCTCCATTACGAATGGTCACGTACGAGGCTTGTCCTTGCGCATCCGGATTCATCCAAACCGTGATCACTTCGTCCGCCTTCAGCTCCTTCACCGTGAGCTGCTTGAATGCCATTGTGCCATCCGTCCAACTCATCGTGTAGATCGGTGTCCCTTCGGGGATTTGAATATGCTGTTTCTCTTCGTCGAACTGCATTTCTCGTCCGCCGCCTCCACCTCGTCGCTGGTCGGCTGCTTCGCCGTCGCCGCTTGATTGCGCCGGCGCTGTCCGGCCCTCCTCGCCATTGCCTTGACTCCGCTGTCCACCGCCCATCCTTGCGCCGGGGTCCATTTTAGACGGCTGTATTGTAATATCCGTTCCGTTCACCGCGACCACTTTGGCCATTAGATCTGCATTGCGGTCAGGCTGATCCGGCGCCTTCTGGAACATGCCTCCGCGATGCGGTCCGCCCGTTCCAGACTGTCCATCGGGGGCCGAATTGAAAGCTGAGGTTCCCTTATGGGATTCGGCAGCGCTGCTACAACCTCCCACCCAGATCAATGCGATCATAAGACTTGCCATACACGCCATTTTTCCATAGGTATGTAGCTTCATTTCCATCACCATTCCTTCATCGATTATGCAACGACTAGCATAACAGAAGGATATGAACAAAATATGTACACGCAAAGAGAAACGAGAAGCCGACGCTTAAGCAGCATATCAAGCTGCCAAGGTCGGCTTTTTCGCAAGTTATCGATTTTATCTATTCTATAATTTTCGAAGCAATAGCAGCAAGATCCTTAATGTCGATCACATTGTCGCCATTGATATCCATCTTCTTCACCTGTGCCCAATCTGGACTGGAAGATGTTTTGCCGTAATGAGCCGCCACCATCGCCAAATCTCCGATACTAACCTTGCCATCGCCATTCACATCGCCCGGCTTCGTCGTGATAACCGATGCTTTGAATGTGTCCAGCGCCTGCTGCAAGGCTTGAATTGCCGCAGCCACTTGGTCCACGGTTGCACTTGCGTTATTCACGACCGCTTGAGCCGCTTTAATGGCCGTTAGTAATTTCGCCTTCGAACCTGCTGGGTACTGACCGATTTGCGTACCTTCTACGGCCGCATCGTAAGCCGCTTGCGCCGTACGAATCAGGTTGTTCAGCTCTGTCTTATCACTTGGAGCTGGGTTCACTTGGATGGCCAACGAGGACACGGCAATATTTGATTCCGCTCCCACATGGTCCGCCAATGTTGCATTGCTAATCGAAATCGTTCCTTCCGTCATTTGCGATACTTTTTTCGCCTTGAAGGTCAACTCCAGCAATTGCTTATCTCCTGTAATCGCGTGACCCGGACCTTCACTCGCCAGAATAAACCGCAGCTTGCCTGGGGTATCTTTGCCCGTCTCAAGAAGATTCACGCCATCTTCCAAAGACTTCGCCGACACGAATTCCATCACGTTCGCATCATAATTCATCGCTAAATCTTGGGCATACACGCTCTGCGTGACATTTTCGACGCCAAGCTGCAGCTTGAACTCTTTATCACCCTGAACCGTATCGTCACCGCCGAGAACAGCTGTAGGTTCCTTCGGAATCGCGGTTGAAGTAACAATGAATTCACGCACAATGACCCAATATTCCTGCGTTCCCGTCACACGAATGCGAACGAATCTCGCCTTCTGATTATCCAGCGGAACGCTGATCTCCGACTTCTCCTCTAACGTCGCAAGCTGTGTCCAGTTGGCTCCATCGACCGAATATTCCAACACACCGTGATGGACATAGTCGTTCACGCTGCCGCTCTTGCTCATTAATACCTGAACGTTGGACACCTTGCGCACCTCATTCAGATCCACCCCAATGACATCATTGATTGCCGGGGAATTGTTGCTCCAGAAGTACGTATTCAGATTGCCATCGAGCATTTTGTCTGGCGTATTCGTCTGATAGGTGCCCATCGTCGTAATCGGGAACGGTTTGGAGGTGCCGACGCCGAGCCACGTATCATTCTCGCGAATCGCTCGTGACATAAAGTCCTCGAACACTTGGTTCGCTTTCGCTTTGGTAATCGCATTGATCTGCGTTCTTACATTGTTCAGCGCCGTACGATGCTCAGCCGACTGCTGCTTGTTGTTCCGCTTCTGAGACAACAGCATTTGCGTCGCTTCTACGCCCGCTTGACCGTACAACTCGTATTTGTTCAGATAGAACTTCGTTTCATCGATGAAATCCGGATTGTTCAGGCCGCTGCGGAGTGTAGCAGGCGCTTGCTGCAGCTTCGTAAATTCTGCAATTAGCTGGTTCGCTGCATTGGTAATGCTTCCTCCCCCAATAAAGACCGTCCACAGATTATCGATTTGCGGCTTAATCGTTAATGATTCTTTCGCATTGAGCGGAGAGGAATAATTATTCTCTGCGAAAATGCGGAGTGCGTCAGCAACCTCACCGCCGAAGCGTTTCAAGCTCAGCTGCCACGCTGTCTCAGGATTATACGTCGCTGGATTCCACAAATAATCGGCAATTGTGAAAATCGCAATCTTGGACGCTTCCGCTTCATTCATTGGATTCGTCGTTAGACCAATAATGCCATGATCAGCAAGCTCTGCATCCCGATTGTAGAGCGGGCCTAAGTACAACCGATCCCGTGCGTAATCATTCACCGGGAAGTTATCCCAGATCAATAGATCATGCTTATAAATTGCATTCGCCTTATCCGCATCGGATGCCGAAATACCCGCTGGAACAACAGCCGATCCTGTCCATTGGACGATAATGCTCGGATCCACCAAGGCAGCAAATCGGTTAATATAAGCAGTCGCCGTAATATTCGCATAATCCGTTGGGACGGTAATCAGACGATGAGCTCCTGCGTGCTTATCAATGAATTCCGTCTTGAATCGATTGAGCAGAAAGGCTTGCGCAGCAGCGACCGGATTCGTGTCGCTGTTGAATTTAGTCTTATCGGCATTACAACGTAATGTCTTATCGATATCGTCCAGGAAAATCGCGAACGAGCGAACACCAACATCCCACATCGCTTGCGCTTTGGTCGTCAGCGCCCCAAAATCTGCATCATCGGAGAAGCAGACGCTATTTCCCGGCGAGATGGCAAAGACAAGTTCCACATGATTCTCCTTCGATCGCTGAACGAGCTCGGCAATCTCTGCTAACTTCGCAGCCGGATAGGCTTCACGCCATTTATCCCGGTGATACGGGTCATCTTTGGGCGCATAAATGTACATATTCATTTTTTGCTGGCCATAGAAATCGATTTGGCGAAGACGATCCTGATGGGACCACGGGTCGCCATAGAATCCTTCAATCGAACCACGCCAAGCCATTTTCGGCCAATCGCGAATGGTTACGGACGGAATACGGTATGCTCCCTCCTTCGCTGTAATCAGCTGACGAAGCGTCTGTGCCGCGTAGAAGGTGCCTAGCGTTGTCTTCCCAGCGAGCACGATTTTTGGCTTGCCTGATGTATCCGAGCCGGAAGCCAGGACATACCCCTCATCCTTCAAATCATCCGGTCCCGCAGCCCCAAGAGATTGCAGTGCAGCTGCTGTCGCTTGATTCTCCGAAGGTCCTCCAACCCATACATTGACTGGTGAATTCGGAACCGCAGAATCCTGGACACGATTGATATTCTGCACGCCAGCCTTCCGCAGTATCTCTTCGACGCTCTGGACCGCAGCCGGGTCCGATGTACTGCCTGTTACGATACCCACCTCATACGGAATGACGAATCCATCCCCCGTCGATTGAATGGATTGCGGTATGGGCGAAATTTCAGGCAATTGGGGTGCTTCTGCGGCTGAAACCGTTGACCCTTGCATCGTAAACATCGGTATGACAAGTGCGAGTGCAAGCACGAAAGAAATCGAACGAGACATAGTCTTCTTATTCTTATTTGACTTCGCATAGAAAAAGGATACATTCATGAACAGAGCACCTCTCTATCAATTCATTGTGTCATGCCATCATGATCGATCTATGATGAGCTTATTCTCCCCCCTTTCCACGTCACGAAAAACGTAAAAAGCACGAACCAAAGAGTGACCTCTTTAAGCTCGTGCCCGGCTTCATCCGGTTACACGCTTGGACAGGCGTATTTCGTTATCGATATGTAGATACCCACTTCACGATCGAAATCTTAGGACCAAGACCATGTACCGAAATATGTAACGCTTACAGTCTTCAATGTTAAAGTAATCAAGATTTGAAATCATTTCAATACATTCGACAAAGGTTCTTATGGATCAACATCTTGTCTGCTTTTTCACGTGCAAGTCATTATTCCGCTGTAACCTCGAACGCCCATCGCGTTAATTCCACATTCATCGTCTCGCCCAAATATATCATGTCATACTCGCCTGGGGGAAGTTCGATATGCTCGAACGTCAATACCCCATCCGGCTGCTGTATCGTATTCGTCAAGATCGAAGCGATCGGTTCGATTTGGCGAACTTCATTCGGCACAGCCCCCCTTGGAAATATACCAAACGCATCCTTATTGAGCGAACCTGTATACGTGACTCGAATCGCCTCTCCGACGAGGTAACTGCGCTTATCTAGCTGCATCGTCGGGTTACTCAGCGTCATATCCGGATCTGTCTCCGGATCAATCATAGGGATTTGTGGCGGTAGTGAAATGCTGTATTCTGCTTCGCTAACCCATGCTCCATTCGCAAAGTCCCTGCCTCTGAGCAGTACCTTGTCATCATAAACTTCCACGTAGTATCCCTGCGAACCATCCTTATGCGCATCCTCATCCGTCCATAGGTAGGCCGTCGATGGAACGTTGAACAATGTCGCATACTTGGTATGATACATCGTATCCTTAGCGCCCAGCTCCCAGTGGGTGTGCCCCGTGAACAGGATGGATTGCGGGTACTTCGATAGAATCGTCTTCAATTCGCGATCCTGCCGAATGCCATGCCAACCAAACCGCGTCTGCGCACCTGCGACCGTGTTCATCATCGGTTCATGCACGAAAATGAAGATCGGCTTATCCGCTTCCGCATTCTCCGCTATTTTCTGTTCGAACCAAGCAAGCTGCTCTTCGGATAGATAGGCACAATCTTTCAAGGGCTTCTCTGTCCCTAGGAAAATAAAATGATAACCCTTAATCCAGAAATCATAATACAGTTGATCGATTCCCGTCGATTCTCTAAAACTCGCCATCCGTTCCTCAAAGTCGGCCCAACGAACATCATGATTCCCCGTTGTAAAATATATCGACGGTAAACCTTCCTTGTTACGATCCCAAATCTCTGCCATTGTCTTAAATTGACCGGGAAGACCACGATCGGTCACATCGCCCACATGCATAATGCCGTCACTATCCGGTGTCGTCTTCCGTATATCCTTGAGCGCTCGATCGAAGTTAATAGAATAGATATTGTTCGGATCTTCAGCAACATGCGTGTCAGAAATCACTTGAAAATGAATGTTCGGTTTCATCCTAATCCTCTCTCCTCCTAAATGCTCATCCGTAAATCTCATCATAGGTGAGCGGCATCATGGCTCATGCCTCCATTTTATACCAATGGGACAATCATGATAACCCATAAACACGACATTGGATGAAGAAAGTTTTTGTAGCAAATCGAAGGTTTTGTCGAATATAGTCAAATGCGAAAAAATCCCCTCCGGCCAACAGCATGAAGTCTACTTCACTGTCAACCATAAGGGGATTCTCTTGTCCGTTTCGGACGATTTCATGACTTATAAATTAGCATCCACCGAAGAATCTTCCTGTGGGATTGTTGCCGTATGTGTCATATGCGGGCTTGTTGGCTTTTCGCCTAACGTTTGTTGATCCACTTCTAGTATCCAGCTTTTTATCGCTTGACTGATCTCGACAGCGGCTTTGGTTGGGAGCTGATGCTTCTCTTGCTGCAATACGATCAACTTCCATTGCCGAAGATGATGCTGCAATATTTTACGGTAACGGTTATAGCCTTTGTCTTTTGCCCCATATAGCAATAAGACAGGAGAGCTGATCATCGCAAGCTGATTCGTGCAGTTGTAGTTCAGAGCGGATCGGTAATACTCATGAATATTCTGCATGTTGCCTCTTTCTGAATCCTGTAGCAGGTGACGAAATGTATGGACCTGGTCGGAATTCCCCCACGCAATCCCCCACATCAACAGACGAAACGTCGGCCGCCATGCAGATAGTCCCATCGCGAGCTTAATCCGGCTTCGGAGTACAATATCGCTGACCTCGGACATCGCGCTAATCAAGATGCCGCCTGCAAAACGATCCGGATAATCAAGCATGGCTCTTAATGCAACGCCTCCTCCGGTCGAGTACCCGGATACATAAGCTTGATGGATCTGCAGGTGGTCCAGCAATCGGACGATATCCTGGACAATTAATTCGTAAGTGACCGGCACGGGGGATGCGTGACTTCTGCCGTGTCCTCGAATATCGAAGGTGATAATCTGAAATTGATCGGACAAATACGCTTGCTGGTATTCGAAATTCGCGCTAGTCAAAAGCGGGGGATGGATAAATACGATCGGTATGCCTTGTCCGGATACTTCGTAATATAGCATGGTGCCGTTAATGTTCTGAAGAGGCATCTCGTAATAGCTCCTTTAGACAACAGAATGAACGATTCTGCTATATTATGCGTAAAGGCGGACTGGAAAATTCTTATATGCCATCGCTATTCACATCAACCTGCTTACCTGTTCGTCTGGATTCTTAGATGGCTTCAATGATTGCGAGGTTTGTTAATCCGCTAACCAGCAATATAGCGTTCTCATCGATTGCAATAGAAAAAAAGAATCTCGCCAATTGCGACGAGATTCCCCCATATCTATCTTAATTACCGAATCACCTGAACCAGCTCCGTGAAAATCACACCCAGCGCATAGGCTCCCGCATCCGGGTATCCGATGCTGCGTTCACCCACCGTACCCGCTCTTCCCATCCGAGCCACGATCGTCTCGGTGTTCTTCGCGCCTTGGACCGCGGCTTCGGCCGCTTTCACAGATGCGGTCTTAAAATCCTCGCCCTGTCTCGCGCTCTCCTGCCAGGATTCTGCATACGGAACGAGCGCATCGATTAAAGTCTTATCGCCCACGACAGCGCCGCGTCCGAATGATCTTGCTCCCGTGTCTTGAATGCCTTTAACGACGGCCGCCATCATGTACGCGAACGCTTCAATGGACAAGGTCTGCTTGTCGCCCACCTGTCTACTTGCTGCCCGGAAGGCCGATCCCCAGATCGGACCGGATGCACCCCCACAATGCTCCATAATAATCAGCGAGCATGCATCCAAGAAGCTTCCAATACTACCGCTGCTATGCGCCAGAATATCCTTCCACTCCGTCTTCAGCTGCTTGAACCCTTTGGCAACACTCATCCCAAAATCCCCGTCACCTGCATGGGCATCCAACTCGCAGAAAGGGACCTCATTTTCAATAATGATCTCACTCATCTGATCGATGAGATACACCATGTTCTGGAGCGAGAGTTGGTTATCTGTCATCGTCGCCCAAGCTGGGTCGCTCTCGTTCTTATAAGATACGCGGGTTTCTGCTGCAACTGGTCGATGAACAACCTCTGTGTACTCCACAGTTTCAAACGGCTCATGTACGCTTAACGCCGGTGTATCGCATGGTGCCGATAGCCACTGCTTCAGCGTTGCATCGAGCTTCATCAGGGTCACCGATGCGCCTGCCATATCGATACTCGTCATATAATTGCCGACAAAACCTTTGAAGATCTTAACACCCTTCGCCGTCAATTCACGTGTCACCGAATTATTGAGCAGATACAATTCTTGAAGCGGCGTAGCACCGAACCCATTAATGAGCACCGCCACTTCTTGCTCGGCTCCCTCACCCATTTGCAAATTCGCAAGCAATGCCGTCACCATACGATGCGCCAGCTCATCCGCATAGAGGATACGCTCGCGACGGATCCCCGGTTCACCATGAATGCCCACGCCGTACTCCATTTCTCCCTTTTCGAGTTGGAAGGTCGGGGTGCCTTTTGCCGGAACGGTACAAGAGGTATATGCAAATCCAATACTGCGAACGTTATCGATCGCATGCTGTGCCGCTTCCTTCACTTCCTGCAAAGATAAGCCCGCTTCCGCCGCAGCTCCTGCCACTTTATGAACAAGAACGGTCCCTGCAACCCCTCTTCTTCCCACGGTATAGAGGCTATCTTCGACTGCGATATCATCATCGACCTTGACATAATCGACTTGAATCCCATCTTCACCCGCAAGATGCGCAGCATTTTTGAAATTCATAATATCTCCGCTGTAATTTTTAATGATTAGCAGCGTCCCTTTGCTGCTCGCCGAGTTACGAATCGCTTGATAGACCTGAATCTGCGAAGGCGAAGCGAACACGTCACCGCATACCGCGACGTCGAGCATCCCCTTCCCGACGAATCCAGCATGCGCGGGTTCATGTCCACTGCCGCCGCCACTGATTAAGGTGACCTTCTCACGATTCGGCGCTTTCTTCGAGATGATTTTATATTTGCTGTCAAAAGCAAGATTCGGATGCGCAAGCACAAGTCCGTTACACATTTCCCGAACAAGCGTCTCGGGTTGGTTGATGATTTTCTTCATGTTATTCGCCTCGATTCCGTTTGTATTCACGTCCAATCTGATCGGCAACTCGAATCGCCGCCGCCACCGCTTCCACTGTAATCGGGAATGGCATCGAATGAATGGATTCTTCTGCAATACATGCTTTCTCGGCCACCTGCAACAATTCCTGCTGCGTCACCTCGTCTACGCCGATGTCAGCTAAACAAATCGGTAAACCTATAGAAGCACAGAACGCGAGCACTTCATCGATTTCCGCTTGATCCGCATTTTCCAGCACCAATTGCGCAAGCGTACTGAAGGCAACTTTTTCCCCGTGGTAGTAGTGATGCGTTCCTTCGAGCATCGTTAATCCGTTATGAATGGCATGGGCTGCCGCCAACCCGCCGCTCTCGAACCCGAGTCCCGACAACAGAATGTTCGTCTCAATAATATTCTCAAGGGCCGTCGTGACGACGTTCTGATCACAGGATAGTTTGGCTTTCACACCATCTTCTAATAACGTCTCGTAGCATAATTTTGCAAGAGCCAATGCTGTCTTCGTTCCTTTTGCTTCGCCGCATGCCCCTTCACGAACGCCGCATGGCAAGCCCGCATTCACGTTCGAATAGGACTTCGCCGTTGCTCTGGCTTCAAAATAGGTCGACAGCGCATCCCCCATTCCCGCCACAAGAAATCTTGTCGGCGCGTTCGCGATCACCGTCGTATCGATCATGACCACGCTAGGGCTTTGCTTGAAATACGCATAATCATCGAACGCGCCTTCTGGCGTATAGAGCACGGCCGAATGACTCGTCGGCGCATCGGTCGCTGCAATGGTCGGTACGATGATTAACGCTTCTCCTTCGGCAACGCATTTCGCCGTATCAATCGCTTTTCCCCCGCCTAATCCGATCGTACAAGAACATTGATATTCCTTCGCCAAAGCTTGCAGACGTGCCACTTCTTGTCTCGAACACTCGCCTTGGAAACCGCTTTCAACGAGCGTGATGTCATATTGTTGACTTGTAAAAGCAAGCTTATCTTTCACACGCGCTACATCATCAGGGTGTGCAATCAATAATGCTGATTCTCCAAATGTCCGTACAAAATAACCAAGGTTCCGAAGCTCATCTTCCCCTTGAACATATTTGGTTGGGCTAATAAACGCTCTTCTCATAACGAATTCCTCCCTAGTTGAATATAGCTCTATTATAGGCTTGTCCCGCAGGAGATTCATGGAAAGATCATCGCGAATTCAAGCGTTTTCAGATCGAATTATTTTGTCATTTTCCTGTGAAATAGTAGAATCTTGTCCTAGTGTCCCCAAAATCGCGTATAATAGAGGCAAATCAGAATACGATGAATGCGGTGAAAATACGATGATGGTAAAATCACGTTATGATCTTGAACGAATAATAGATATGGACAAATGGCATAAGCTGCAGGACTCACTCTCCCTCGTCACCAAAATGGCGATCATCACGGTCGATTACAAAGGGGTTCCCGTGACCAAGCACAGCTATTGTCAATCGTTCTGTCAGGGGGTACGACAAGATCCCTTCCTCGCGCAATATTGTCAGAAATGCGATGCACGTGGCGGCTTGGAAGCTGTTCGACTGAACAAACCTTATATTTATCGCTGCCATTTCGATATTCTGGACATTGCGATTCCGATTATTATCGATAACCAATATATCGGTGCGATTATGGCGGGTCAGATCAAGCTTCGTGACGAAGACGCCCCCCTACTGGAGAGAATCGTATCCCGTCCATCAAATGCGGAGACGAACAACAAATTCCGACACCTTAAGGAAGACTATCTCGCTCTGCCCGTATTGTCTTACGAAGAAGTAACGACAATAGCGGACATGCTGTTCCACTTGTGCACGTATATCGTCGAAGAGGCGATACATAAGAATGCAACGATCGATATGTACAAGAAAGCACTATCGCTCGAAGCGGATCCCTCTCTCGATGCGATGAATACGTCGGAACGCACGTATCGAAATATTCAGGCTATTCAGCATGAACTATCCAGCGCACTGATTGAGACTAAAGTCAGACAATCCGTTGCCCAAACCTTCCATGCCTCTAATCCTGCGCTTCAACCAGCATTTGATTATATCTATGCCCATAAGAATGAGAACTTCACGTTGCAATCGATGGCGCAGCAATGTCATATGAGCTCGAGTTATTTTAGCCGCTTGTTTACCAAAGAGACAGGAGAGAATTTCTCGGTCTTTACTGCTAGACTCAAGATAGAATGGGCCAAGCAGCTCTTAGAGACATCTGACCTCGCCGTGAATCAAATTAGCGATGAGCTCGGCTTCTGCGATGCGGGTTATTTTATCAAAACCTTCAAGAAGTTCGAGAACTTAACGCCTGCCGTCTACCGT
Organism: Paenibacillus terrigena DSM 21567; assembly: GCF_000374845.1. Taxonomy (GTDB): domain Bacteria; phylum Bacillota; class Bacilli; order Paenibacillales; family Paenibacillaceae; genus Paenibacillus_K; species Paenibacillus_K terrigena. The sequence continues at coordinate 399,004 of NZ_KB895415.1, forward strand.
ACGGTATACACGAACAAATCTACCGAGTGAAATACTGCTCGTCTGGAGCACATCCCATAAGCCGAAGCTTGTTCGGACCGTGGTTCACAAAAAGGGCAGCCTGAAAATCAGGCTACCCCTTTTGCAATGTTGCTATCGTTAGTACTGATTTGCCTCAATACGAAGATCCAACGCAGCACCTATTCTACTATTTACATAGATTTTCCAATCTCCACGAATTCCAATCGCAACTTGTTCTTCAAAATGCTGTACTAACTTCTTGCAATGGTTAACAGCCACAAATCCCAGCGCGTAATAGTCTGCTAGATGTTGCTCATCGTCTTCTCATGCTGCAGCAGCCAATCTTTGCGCGACAATCCACCACCATAACCGCCCAAATCGCCATTCGAATTAATGACTCGATGGCATGGAATCACGATGGCTAGCTGATTCGCACCGTTCGCTTGAGCCACAGCGCGGAAAGCCGTCGGTCTGCCAAGTGTTACAGCAATATCCGAATAGGAACGCGTCTCCCCGGGCGGAATCTTCACTAATTGATCCCACACACTTTTCTGAAACGGAGATCCGAGTAAATGAAGCGGCGTCTTGAACCCCTTCAGCTTACCGTCAAAGTACTGCGTCAACTCCTGTTCAATCAATTGAATCGGCTTGGTAGTGCCCGGAATAATCGCTGATTTCGTCCGTAGTCGCAGACGCTCTACCTCACGCTCTAAACCCCGCCGATCTACAAATTCTAATAAATATAGCGCATGCTCATCCGCAATCGCGACCATTGGGCCGAGCTTCGTATCGATCCAAGTAGCTCTAAGCACTTTGCTGTCATCGAGCATCGTAGGCGCTGCGCCCATAATGCGAGAGAACGCATCTCTAAACCCACTGCTGGACTCATAACCCGATGCTAATTGGGTATCAATGACCGTATGCCCTGCTTTAATGTTCTTGAATGCAAGTCCCATGCGGCGGGAGCGTGCATATTCGATAAAGGTCATGCCGAAGCGCTTCTTGAATTGTCGACGTGCGGTCGATTCATCCATGGACAGATCTCTAAAGTCTTGGGTCTTCCAACGTTTCTCCGGGTTCTGCTCCACCGCTTCCACGAGCTGACGAACAACATCGGAAACTTGGTTCGGATGGGACAAGGGACGACAGCGTTGACAAGGCCGAAACGATGCCAGGAGCGCCTCCTTCGCAGTCTCATAAAACTCGCAATTCTCAAACTTCGGTTTCCGAGCGGGACAAGTCGGACGACAGAATACCCCTGTGGACTTGACACCTACATAAAATACACCTTCGTATTCTGAATTTTTCTCGATTAATGCTTGATAATATTCGCCATACCGTGCAGTAGGAATCATTGCAGCACTCCCTAATATGTGTTGTTGTCCTTATTATAGCCATAACCGGGCCGGGCCGTAACCGAAAATCAGGCATTCATTTTTTTGCCTTCACCCAGATATATCCTATTAAAAGCGTGCCTACTTCCTATGTATGGTTTATGATGGTATTGCTATTTCTATTAATATTAATCCAGAAAGGTCGAATAACATGAAAAAATTAGTCTCCGCAATCCTCATTGTTACCCTACTCGCTGCCATCCCACTCTCTGCATCCGCTCACTCTGGAAGACTTGATAAGAATGGTGGCCATAATTGTTCAGCAAAATCGAAGAAAAAAGGATTATGCACCGGATATCACTATCATCGAAAAAACAAATAATCCATATGAATGCTCTAAAACGAAAGGGGCTGTCCCTCGGCCATTTTCATGGCTTTGAGACGGCCCCTTACATTAATGATTATTGACTAATCGAACCTGTTGGATATAACGTCGTACCCCCTATTGAAACTTTGATATTGCTGGATAATGGAACGTTCGTTTCATCAATCACGGTTCTCCACCAATCCCACGCAAGACCTGTACATTCTTTGGCGTGAATTTTGATGTTCTTGGCATTAGGAGGAAGTGGAATCTCTGTCGAGAAATGCGCTGTTTTGTCTCGACCATTTCCTTCCCATGTTTTATGCGTAATGACTTCTTGTCCATTTGCATCAAATGTAAATTCATCCCAAGATACGTCAAACTGAGCTACATATGCACCGCTGTGATCAAGTGTAATTTTACCTCTAGTATATTCTGTCGTCTTGGTCTCAATATACTCCGTATTGTTATGCACAGCAGCAAGGGAATTGTCTTTCAAGAATACACTCGTATACGAAATGGGGTAAGCTGGATTTTTACTGCTAAATTGTGCATTGTCCTTAATTACATTTTGGATGACACTAAAGTCTTTCGTGACGATCTGGTTATGCGTTTGTGCATCGCCGCCTAATACAACAGCTGTAAATGAACTTTCATCATAAATATCTTTGTACTGTCCACTACCACTAACTTGGATGTTAGGATTATTGAGCAATGCTTTAAATGCCGTCTGTACATCACTACTCTTCGAGGTTGTCTCCAATTTCACATAAATGGTTCTGCCATAAGCTACGTTGGATACCATCAGTGGTGGAGCCTCATTACTTACCCCTTTACGGGCTAATTCAGCAAACGTCACACTAGTATCAAAAAGGTCCGATGGATTGTTAGGAAGCGTTGCACTTACCGTATAAAAGATTTGCTTATAAGCAGCGACCATTACTTTTTTCTCGCCGCTTGCTACTGCGTTAAAGTCGATTCCGAGTGTATTGTTAAGGTATTGCGCGTTCACATTAAGTGCACTGGCAATTTGATTTTTGCTGTACACCATCGATTCTGCATACTGTAATCTTGCAGGCAGTGTGTGTGTGTTCGAGTACTTGTCAACCCAAGTCGACACGAGCTGATCAACGGCACCAGAAACACTGCTGAAATTTGGATTTTGAACCGTAATTGTATTTTCACTCTTCAGCCCAGGTAGATCAATGCTAATATCTAATGGTTTTCTCGCGGCCATAACCAGACTAGGCTGATTATTCGCAAAATCTTCATTGGCAAGCTGTATTGCACCTGGATACGTGCGATTCGTGATCGAATCAATAATGGAAATATCTACGGGTGAGGTTGCGAGTGATTTTTTATCCCGCTCAACCACGATAAATTTGCCATTGGACTTGGTACCTTCTTTAGGAACAAAACTACTGATTTGATCGCCATTGACGGCCAAAACTTCATTACGATTGTAATTTAGGCCTGCGATCCCAGTATCAATATCATTGGGCACGTACGCTTCAGCGAATGAAATACTAGAGAATGTGAATACGCTTACACTAACTAATAGACTACATAACCATTTCGCTCTATTAACACGTTTTTGAGTTTTCATACATATTCCCCTCCTATATTTATATTGTATAGCAGTAGGATCCTACACTATATATATCGGTTTTTTGGTAGAAAAGTTGATACAGTTGTAGCAAAAAAATATCACGAGGGCTACATTTTGTTTCGCTCACGCTTCATAATCACCGCTCATGTTGCAACCTTTCTATGTCCAACAACACGAAAAGGCTGTCCCCTGAGGAACCACGGGGATATCATGTGTAAAAGCCAGATCCATAAAAGGACCTGGCTTCCATTTATCAGTACAAGCGATGTCTACCAAATGCTTACGCGGTCCTCAGGAGCCACATATTGCGCATCCTTAGCCGTTACACCATACGTTTTGTAGAATTCTTCAAAGTTCGAAATCGTACGGTTAACACGAACCTTATTCGCAGAGTGCGTATCAATCGTTGTCATATACGCAGCGATTTCCTTGGTCATCGTAGAACGCCAGATCGTTGCATATCCTTCGAAGTAGGCTTTATAATCCGGATTCGTAAGCTGAGAAGCCACTTGAAGGGATGTCGCCATGCCGCCAATATCCGCAATATTCTCACTTACCGTTAATTGACCGTTATTGTAAGCGCCAGGAACAACTTCAATGTGATCGTAGAATTTAATCACTTCTTCACACTTCGCTTGGAACTTCTTATAGTCTTCTTCCGTCCACCAATTCACCGCATTACCGTTCTCATCATAAGCTGCGCCTAAATTGTCGAAGGCATGACTGATTTCATGCGCAATGACCATTCCGATCGCACCCAAATTCGCTTCAGGTTTCGCTTTAATATCATAGAAAGGCGCTTGCAGAATACCTGCCGGGAACACGATTTCGTTATTCATTGGGTTATAGTAGGCATTTACATCATATACAGCCATAATCCATGCGCTCTTATCGACAGCTTTACCGAGAGAAGCTTTCATCATCGTGCTGTATGCTTTGGTAATGGCAACCGTGTTGGAGAACAGGGAACCACCATTGTCAGCCGTCTTAATCGAGACTGGATCTAACGCTTTGCTCCATTGATCCGGGTAACCGATCTTAACAGTCATTTTCTTCAGCTTCTGAATCGCTTTGGTCTTCGTCGTCTCCGACATCCAATCTAGCGTTTGAATACGTTTCTCGTACGTCGCGATAAACTGCCCTACCATCTTCTCAACATCCTGCTTCGCTTCCTTCGTGAAATATTGCTTCACGAATTCTTGTCCAAGGTAGTCGCTCATCATAGCTTTTGTTGTACTTACTGCAATTTGCTCGTTGGTTTTCTCACCTACAACACCATAAAGATCCGCGCTGAATTGATTGCTCGCTTGGATGAAATCATCCGACAACATGCCGCCTGTCTTCATGAGGAACATGGACTTCGCGTAAGATTTCAACGTGCTAAGATTCGCCTCTGTGAGTACCTCTGCCGACTTGTTCGCAAGTCCGACATCCGTCACAATAATTTTATCGGCTTGATCCAATTGAAGATCCTTCATCATTTGCGCCATATCAACGGTTTTGAATAGGGCCAGGAACTTCTCTTTTGTGTAAGGATTGTAGAATTTGTTCACATTGCCTTGATCTTGGATATCCATCGCTGCTGCGGCCAGATCTTTCTCGAATGCGAATACAGCTTCTGCTTGTGTTTTAGCAGATTGCTCTTTCTCACCGGACAAGACCAATAGCTTCGTTAAATAGTCTATGTATACCTTCTTCGTCTTCTCATCTCCGGAGACATAACTGTTCTTGTCGAGTCCCATGCCAAGGCCAGAGAAATAGAGTGCATTAACGGAGCTGTTCTTCGCATCAGCCATCACAGCAAATGACATAAGAGGGCCCATATTGGTCGCTTTGTTGATCTCATTATTTGCCTCGAACAATTCCTTGATCGTCGTCGCTTTATCAAGGGCTGCTAGGTAAGGCGCGATCGGCTTGATGCCTTCTTGGTTACGGCTCTTCATATCGAGGGCAGATTTGTAGAAATCCGCGATTTTCTGTTCTTTGGTGCCTGCTGCATTCTGCTGCTTCACTAGTTCATCGATAATGCCTTTTACTTTCTCTTCATTCGAAGTCATGAGTTCGTTAAATACGCCATTTCCCATTTCGCCCGCAGGAATCTTCGAAGCATTCAACCATTTCTTATTAATAAATTCATAATAATCATCACGTGGATTCGTTCCATTCAACGCAAAAATGCGGTTCGCGAGAGTACGCAATTGTTCCTTCGTCACGCGGTCCGATACGCCGAGACGACCATCCGGATAACCGCTCAGGATCCCTGCTGAAGCCAGCTTGGCAATATCATTTTGTGCCCACTTCGGCACATCCGTAAATGCTGCAGCCGTGTTCCCTACACGTAAATCATTACCTTGCGGCGCAGGTAGATTCGAGAACGCGCGGCTAAGCATAATCAATGCCTCAATGCGGGATACCGATTGATCCAGGTTCAAGTTCCCTTTGGCGTCGCCTTTCAAAATATCCTCTTTCTTCACGCCCGGATTGTAATCATCCGCTGCACCGAGTAGGTAATCCACGACTTCCCCACGTGTTGCATATGGTTCTGCTTCTTGTGCAAATGCCGATACCGGCACCATCAGCAGCATGCATGTGGAGAGCAGGATCGCTAATCTCCTTTTCATTCCGTAAAACCTCCTATAATTTGGTATAACTTCAATGCTGTTACCTTCATGATGAATTGCAGGCTTGTCAACATCGTCAATGCTATTTATTCTCCAAGTATACCCAGCAATCCTCTTATGGATTTGGATATTTTGTGAAAATTAGGGCTTAATCGACTTTCATTCCATTCGTCGGGACATCGAAATACCTGGTTTTGGAAGGCAGCAAAATGCACACGCTGAGTATATACAGTGCAGATATCGCAAGCGCGGATTGCGTAATATCCAGTACGATTAAATTCAGTGCAATAAAATAAATCCAGGCACCTACATTTGAAATTCCGATTCCGAATAACAAGATCATCGGGTACTTCCATGCTTCCATCTAAGTCTTCCGTTTCATTCGAGCAACTCCTATCCTCGATAACAAAAATCCATTATTCCCCTTACCAAGCCAATCATGGTTCTATCCAAATTACTTGTCTATGCATGCTTTGTCAATATAAATAGACCGGAGCCCCTTGCCTCGCAAGGAATCCCGGTCTTTCCTCATGATAGATGAATACTCGATTAAATCATCCAACGCCCATAGGCGAACAACACAGTTGTAAGAATCGCAAAACCAACGAATAACAATTTCACTAATTTCATCATAAACTCACCTACGCTTTATGTATCGCTCGATTCCATAGCCCGGATATTTCTCGTATGCATGCCATTATTTGATTCGCGCCCTCCCCATCCTGATGTAATCGCATTGCCTTTGCATAGGTCCTGCGGTTCTGATACAGTTCCATCATGGCCTCCATGAAGGCTTGCTCGGTCATGTCGTGTTCCAGCAGTAAACTGGCATACCCCTTCTTATGAAAATATTGCGCGTTCACCACCTGTCCCTTGACACTTCCCCCATACGCATGAGGAATTAATAGCATCGGTTTATGAAGGGTCAGCAGCTCCATCATGGAATTTGATCCTGCTCGAGATACCACAATATCAGCCATCGCGATCAGGTTTGGCAGTTCGTCTCCTACGAACTCAAAAGTCCGGTAACCCTGTATCGATGCAGTCTCATCCATTTTCCCTTTGCCGCAGATATGGACGATTTGGAACGACTTCGTAAGCTCTGATAATGTACTCCGCACCATCTGGTTAATCCGTTGCGCACCTTGGCTTCCCCCCATGATGAGAACAACAGGTCGATCCGCCGTAAATCCACACAACTTTAATCCTTGTAGCGTGTTGCCTGATCGAATCTCGGGTCGAATGATCGGTCCCGTATAAAGAGCATATCGTGAGGACTTAGCCTCCGCCGTCTCTGGAAATGTCGTACACATCTGATTAGCTAGAGGAAGTGCAATGCGATTAGCAAGCCCCATGTTCAGATCCGGCTCATGAATAATGATGGGGATCCGGCACAGCTTTGCTCCAAGCACCACAGGAACAGAGACGAAGCCACCCATGGAGAAAACGACGTCTGGCTTAATCTGCCGCATCAACCGATAAGATTGGAAGACCCCCTTCACAACCCTGAACACATCCTTCACATTATCCCATGAGAAATAGCGTCTGAGTTTCCCTGTTGATATGGGATGATAGTTGACTGCTTCGCTACGTTGTACCAATTCACGCTCAATCCCTTGTTCAGAACCGATATAATGGATATTCCAGTTCTCCTCCGCACATTTAGAGATTAATACCAGATTACCTGTGACATGGCCTGCAGAGCCGCCTCCCGTAAACACTATCGTCTGGCTCATGCCAGCATTCCCCCTCGATTTAACATCTCACGAATTTCCCGTTTACTCATCATGGCATGCTCTGAATCGTAATACTTTAAGGTCACAGCTGGACGGCTTGAATAATATTCCTGCAAACCTGCAATCTCAAAGGAAGGTAAGATCACGTAATAGTGTTCATCGAGATCAATCGCATAGCGGCTCTCAAACTCAGAGATCAGAATCTCATTCAGTCGTTCTCCAGGACGTGCTCCGGTCTCGCGAATCGATATCGTCGATGTAGCTAAATCTTCAATTAATACTTGAGCGAGATCTTTAATATGGCATGAAGGCATTTTGGTAACGAAAATCTCACCCCCCCTGCTGTCGACCGTTGCTTTAAGAAGGAGCTCTATTGCATCACTAACCGTCAGGAAAAACCGCGTCATCCTAACATCGGTCAGACCCACTTCCAAACCTTGCTCAATCCGCTGTCTGAAAATCGGAACAACACTTCCCACCGAACCAAGGACATTCCCGCTTCGTACACATACGAATTGCGTGTTCCCCTCTCTTACGTTCGCATGGATCATCAGCTTCTCCCCGAGCGCTTTGGTCATGCCATAAGTATTGGAGGGGTGCGATGCCTTGTCGGTCGACACATAAACCACTTTCTTCACTAGGTTCGTGATCGCAGCTTGGATGACATTCTGCGTACCAAGCACATTCGTCTTGAAGGCCTGATCGGGCTGCTGCTCACAGATGGGTACATGCTTCAAAGCGGCTAAGTGATAGACAATATCGACTTGATGGCATGCCTGCATCAGTTCATCTTGATCACGAATATCCCCGATGATAAATGTCAAAGCTGGGTGATGCTGAAATTGCTGCTTCATTTCCACTTGAAGTGATTCATTGCGAGAGAATATTCGGATCTCCTTCGGGGATTTATCGAGTAATTTACGAACAAGCTCTTGTCCCCATGAGCCTGTCCCTCCTGTAATTAGTATCGTGTGGTTCTTCATCGTTCAGTCCTCCATATATCTTAAAATCCATCTTGGTTACTCCAATACATCGTATAACGATGCAGATGAGTAAAAAAATATCTTGTCCAATCATGCTAAGAGGATAACACAATATACATCGTAATACAAGGTACTAAGTTATACATAGTATAACTTTCCAGCATAACAGCTGTTTCACCTTCATATAAAAAAGGCCTTGCCCCTAGCGGCAAAGCCCTCACTTTGATCTTATCTTTTATACATAACCGGGAAATAGTCATTCGCGAAAGGTTGCCCATTCACAGGACGCGGTCCAAGCAATCGGATGTTACTGTGGACTTGAATGCCATCACGGTAACCCGTTCCTCCCTTCATTACATGCGCAACGACGGACAGACGGGGATCATTCGTCATGTTCGGACCTGAACCGTGGAACGTCAGTCCATGATGGAAGCTTGCTTGACCTGCTTTGAGAATACAAGGCTCTTCGACCCAGTCACGGCCTCCCGCATATTTCTGCTTCAATTGATCCATGTCTTGATTGAAGAAAGAGTTGCTATCCGGGATAAGCCCCCACTTATGGGATCCCAAGATCGTCATCATGCCGCCGTTCGTTAAATCCGTGTCTTGAAGTGCGATCCACACTGTAATCATGTCAGGCGTGTCCGAGCACTGCCAGTAGGCATAGTCTTGGTGCCAGCCAACATTACCGGACGCAGTAGTCTTGTCCCCAGTACCCGGCTTATAAATAACTTGATCATGCCAAAGACGAATTTCATTCGCTTCAAGCAAGTCAGCGCAAAGCTCTCCAATGAAAGGATCTGTAACGACCTTGTGTACCTCGTCATTAATCCACCAGCCGTTATCAAATTTCCGTAACGCATCAGGATTGTCGCTGAGATAGAGTGGATGCATCGGCTCCCCATTTCCGTCGAACTGTCCAGACCAAATCCGTTCATGCGCCTGGCGCAGACGTTCGATTTGCTCGTCGTCGATCAGCTTCGGACTGATCCAGTACCCGTCCCGATTGAACGTTTCCTTATCCTCTGCCGTAATTGTATACTGACGTTCTGCTTGTAAAGTCAATGAAATCTCCTCCTCCAATGTGATTAACCTCATATTAACCGCTCATGACATCATTTGACGTTCACAAGATTACAAAGTAGGATGAGAAACAAATGAACATACACAGAAACATGATTAAAGGAGAGGATCGCTTGCTTCGCTGGGCCTACAATATCGAAATCAATCCCCCCATCCCGTTGGTACCTGAATTCGTCATGTTCGGAAGCGATGAAATTCGTAAAGCGCTGCCGCTCTTCGAGCATGAACACCCGGGATGTTACGAATTCGTCCTTATTGAGCGTGGAAAAGCCAGTTGGGAACTGGGGGATTGCATATACGAGACGCAAGCTGGTGACGTATTCCATACACGCCCTGGAGAGAAACATCGTGGCGGCTTCGACGTGATCGAGCCTTGCAAATTCTGGTGGTTCATTGTAACCGCCCCCCATCATCAAGGCTGGCTTCGACTCTCATCGGAGGAGAGCCGGATCATCGAACAATCGCTCGCACGATTGCCAAGAGTCGTTCAGGTCGGATTGAACCCTGTTGATTCGTTGAAGAGGTTCAAGAAAGCGCTGATGGATAGCAGTCCGATGCGAAGCATCTCGGTACGCCATGCACTGGTTGATTTGATGCTGACCATGACACAGCCCGTCACCGGCACCCGGACCGTCGCAGATGATCTATTGTGTCAATTCGATCGGCTTATCGCCAAAATCAATCAAGAACCAGAATGGCGGCCTTCCGTCGAAGAGTTGGCCGCGTCCACAGGCGTCAGCGCTTCCCACTTCTACCGTACCTTTCAGGAATATACCGGTGAACCGCCCATCACGTTCATCGAACGGCTTCGGGTGAAGGCCGCTTGCCGCCTACTTACGGAAACCCAAGATTCCGTTACGGAGATTACCTATCGGTTAGGTTATCAATCCAGTCAACATTTTGCTACGGTATTCAAGCGTTGGGTCGGCGTGACCCCCACCCAGTGGCGGAAGACCCGCAGCGGCAGCCAGCCGCCACAAACCAACTAACCGTGATGACGCATGGGAATTGTCTGACGCAAATTCGCATGCTGCGTGCCAAAGAATAGAACATGAAAAAGATCGCCCTGCACCTTGCAAAACAAGGGCGAGAGCGATCTTTAATTTCACTTTGTACAACTTTTCCTCAATGACAACATCGTAGCTATTAGCAGCGTACTTTCCGGTATTTCGCCGTTCGGGCATCCTCAATGATACCGCTCCAATTCAATCCGAAGCCGAAATCATATACATTGCCTTCCGTATCTACATGGCACGTCATATCGTGCGGTACGTCTTCGAATTGTTCCTCAACCGTCTCCATGTTCGCCGGCATCTGGAACGGCAGCAAGGCGGAAGGTTCGAAAGAACCTGTCAGAACTTCCATAATCGCTTGAATCTTCACGCCAAAGTTCGTGATGATGGCATCGGCCGCCGCTTCAAACTCCGCAACGATGGTCGGATTCGACTGCATGATGGACACAATGACCGGCTTGCCTTTCATCTTCTCCTTCGTTTCGAGAATCGCGTCCAAATCGTGCGCATTGTGTGTCGTGACCGTCTTGCCTTTATACGTGCGATTCAACACATCGTTTTCCCTCGGGTCGCCGGCTATGCTGCGTTCGCGGGCAAGGTCGGCGGTATACGGACGGTATTGCAGGCTGATCGGCACATAGCCATTCCCGCCTTGGTCTGCTTCTTTCTGGCTGTAGCCGATGCCCGAGTTCGGATTTTTGATGAATACGAGTCCGAAGTCGGCCTCTTCCGGCGTATCGGTCACATCAAAGTAATCGGCTACGACGCTCAGATCGACGGGATACTCTAATTTCTCCGGCGTAGGCATGCCAACCCAGTTTTCCCCGGCAGGTAAATACCGCTTTGGAATGTAGACTTTCTTGCGCTCTTTGATCGGAAGGAGCTGTCCCTTGTTTTTCAGAAGAACGATCGATTTCAGCTGCGCTTCAAAGCCTGCGTCTACGAACTCGGCACAACCAACGATCTTTTGGCTTTCCTCAGGCTGCAGGTAAGGATTCTCGAAAAGGCCTGGACGGAAGATGTTCAGCAGCAGCCGTACCGCCGACTTCTCAAAACGAGCTCGCATAAACGCTTTCCCGTGCTCTTTTACGCCCATTTGATAGGCTTCCAGTACCGGACCCGCATCGTTGTTACCGCCGAATTGGTCAACGCCTGCCATAATCAGCTTATAGTGCCGTTCCGCAACGGAAAGATGCTCAACCCCCCACGACTTGCCGCAAAGAACAGAGCCTTTGCGATCGCTTTCATCGTTCGTAATTCCCCAATCCGTACATACAACGCCATCATAACCATATTTTTCGCGAAGTAAATCAGTAATTAAATAACGGTTGTAAGAATTGCCGACGTTCTCTCCATTTGTCTTATCCTGTTCGTACGAGATGGTATAATAAGGCATTACGGCCGATGCAAGTCCTGTCTTGCCTTCCAGTTGGAAAGCGCCTTCAAGGAACGGTTTCAAATGCTCCTCGAAGTTGTTCCCCGGATATACGGCATACTTCCCGCAGCTGAAATGCGCATCTCTTCCGCCTTCACCTGAGCCTCCACCCGGCCAATGCTTCACCATCGCATTTACGCTATCATTCCCCCAACCGTCTGTCAGTTCGTGTTCTCCTTCGGTCGTCTGGAAGCCGTCTACATAAGCCCGAGCCATATCGGTGGACAATTTCGGGTCCTCACCGAACGTGCCGTTAAAACGGTGCCAGCGCGGATCGGTGGCGATATCGATTTGCGGCGACAATGCAGTCGCCATGCCGAGTGCACGGTATTCTTTCGATGCGATTTCTCCGAATTGACGGGTGATCGCCGGATCGAAAGTAGCCGCAAGTCCGAGCGTTTCTGGCCAGAATGACACACGGGACGTCGAAGCTGCACCGGCATTGAACTCGGAACTTGCGTCGAAGCCGTGACGCGGGTCGGAGCTGTTGTTCACCGGAATACCGAAGCCGCTCCCCTCCGCGACGGCCTGCAGCCGGTTGTTCCAGCGTGCCGACGATTCAGCGTTTTCTACCATCATGATCAGGAAATGACGAAGATGGGTCTGTACCAGGAATGCAAGCTGCTCGTCCGTCAAGTCCCAGGGCTTGGCGCCGCTCTCTTCATAAGTTTTACCAGCGTACGATCCTCCGAACCACCCGCCACTTCTTGCTGGAATGTTCTGATGGGTACTATACAGCATCAATCCTGCGATTTCTTCGATGGAGAGTCTGGATGCCAAATCCTTGGCACGCTCCTCAACTGGCAGCCGCCAGTCTTCGTACGGCTTCAAGACACCGTCTTTGCTTGTGTTCTTAAAATATAAGCCGTCCTTCTCGATGATCCGAACCCCAGATGCGGTCGAATACCCCAGCGTGGGTCCATTTTCATTGCGGATATATTGAATGGTCGGCTCGTAGTGTAAAGCAGTTTCGCGGTTTGACATGAATGAATCCTACCTTTCATTTTTCAAATGTTATATCCCTTTTGACTCTAGAGCGGCACTCAGATGCTGCTTCTCCGGCCCGAATGGTTCCCCAATTTCGGGCAGCGGCCTTGTTGCAAGGATGCCGGCAAGGAGGCAAGCAGCAAGTGCGATGTAGAAGAATGTCCATCCGCCTATGCCCAGCAGCAGAGGGGCAATCGCTGGTACAATCGATTGAGGAAGCGTATTCGCAACATTCATCAGTCCGAAATCTTTGGCAGAGTCTTCTTTGCGCGGCAATATTCGGGCAACTAACGCCATATCTACTGCCGAGAAGCATCCGGTGCCAAGACCCTTAATGACGGTAGCAATGACGAAGGCCGAGTAATTCGGGATGAACGCGAATATTAAGGCACCGATCATCACGATAACACCAGAACCGTAAAGGAACGGTTTTTGCTTCTTGGCTTTGTCGGATAGCATACCTCCGAGCACGCTCGTCAAAGCCATCGCGACGAGCGAAATCATTTGGAGCATGGCAACCCCTGACGTCGCCTTGGCTTCGGAATAGCCCAAGCGGTTCACAAGCATGACCGCTAAATAGACGCTGCCGCTTGACCCCATCATCAGCAGAAACTTGGACACGATAGCCCAGGTGAATTCCGGATATTTTCTCGGACTTGGATAGATGGTACCGAGCTTCTTGACGAACGGAATATGGGCTGACTTCACTTTTTCAACCGTGTGTTTCCCATCCTTAATTAAGAATGAACTGATAATCGGTCCGATGATGCCGATGATCGACAGCAGACCCCATTTCGTCATCGATGCTGAGTCTGTCATGGATGTCATCAACATCATTCCGAGAACAACCGCGATCGGTGTGACGAGTCCAAGAATGCCTGAGATGGTACCTTGTTTCTCAACCGGTACTTGGTCGGGAATGAGTGCAGTAAAGGCTGCCATACCGAAGTTAAAGAAAAGCTGCGCGATTGCCCATGCTGCAGCCACTTGCCAAATTTCTGTCGCCATACCGATCCACAATAAACATGCGCAGCCTATGAGCGGTCCGACGATGATCCAGGTTCGTCGGCGACCAAAGGCGACATTCGTCCGGTCGCTGATCATTCCTCCAATCGGATTGCCAATCAGCGCAAAAAATGCACCGATTCCAGCCACGATTCCAAAGGTGGACGTGTAGTCATTTGGACTGATTTCGATTATTTTGAAGGTTAACAGCAGCATTGCCGGCGTAATGAGCGCGATCATCATGCATGCGTAACCTAATATAATACCGAAAGTCAATCTTCTAAACGGTGTTACCACGGGTCCGTAGTTTATTTCACGGTCCATATTCTAGCCCCCTAGTTGATGAGTAAACGTTTTCATTTCCTTCAATACCCAATTGTGAAGAATTAAAGTCACTAACCATTCGGTCTGATAGAGCTTCACCTCCTTTGAAAGATTATCGCGACGAATATTCCGTTCAGCTATTTCGCTGTCTCCTCAAATCTTCGTCTATTGACTATAACGCATGCCGAGCAACTTTTATGGTACAATCAAAGCATAACTGGTATAAATTTAATGCATTAACAGATTAGCAAAATTGGTGGAAAAGAGGCGAGGTGTTTCTATGGAACGAACGATCGGAGATGACGAATTATGGTTATGTAAGCTGCTTCACGACAACCTTCAGCTTCCTGTCCGTCTGCTGAAGACTGATCGCACCGTTGAAGCTGTATTCGATTCGAGGCATGGTGCACCAGCGCATCCGCTCGATCCGGATAGCAATACGGTACCTGCAGGCATTTTCTCGGACGATTCGCCGTACGATATCCCGTGCTTTAGCAAATGGAACGGGTTCGATCAATACGTCTGGCTGCGCTTCGGCGAATTGTCCGGCCGAGAAGGGGCAATCGTGATCGGGCCGACGGTAAGCTCGAATGTGACGGACGAGATGCTAGAAGGTT
This sequence comes from Paenibacillus terrigena DSM 21567, assembly GCF_000374845.1. Lineage (GTDB taxonomy): Bacteria > Bacillota > Bacilli > Paenibacillales > Paenibacillaceae > Paenibacillus_K > Paenibacillus_K terrigena. Next base: position 414,115 of record NZ_KB895415.1, read on the forward strand.
TCCTGTACGATTACCGTATATCAGGGATCTACCTCGATTCGTTGCGGGACTACTATCGGCAATTGCCCATGGGCTACCAAAAATCGATGCTTCATGCTGGAACGTTGCTGTACTATTTGTTCTACCATAGGCCGCTCGACATAACAGAAGTAATCGACTGTAGCGTTCCATACCGCCGGCCTCATGCGTTAAACGACGAGTTGGAACAGCGTCTGATGGACAAGCGGTTAAGCTTGAGCTTCCATCATCATTTGAACCCGGAGAAGATGTTGATGCAATGTATAAAGGAAGGACGCAAAGAGGAGATCGTTCGGTATTACGACCTCATTCCGAGGGAGAATGCGGGCGTCTTGTCCCGCAGAAGCCAGCTCCGCAATGAGAAAAATTTGGCCATCTGCGTCGTGACGCACGCCATGCAGGCCGCGATCAACGGTGGCTTGTACCCAGAGGTGGCCTTCACCGCCAGCGACCTCTGGATTCAGCATATCGAGGAACTCCATGACGTGGAAGAGGTCGCCAAAGCCATCCAAGAGGTGTTGTTTGATTTTGCGGAACGTGTCAGCCGTCAGCGCTTTTCCCGCTGTTCCAAGCCGATCGCGGTCTGCCAGAACTATATTTTTAACCGAATCTATGAGCCAATCAAGCTGACCGAGCTTGCGGAAGTAGCCGGCGTCCATCCGGCGTACCTGTCGAAGCTGTTCAAGCAAGAAACGGGCGTGACCGTCTCCGAATATATCCAGCGGCAGAAAGTCGAAGAAGCTAAGAAACTATTAGCTTTCTCCGACGCTTCTCCGCTTCGCGCCGCCAGCCTGCTCAATTTCCATGACCAGAGCTATTTCACGAAAGTGTTCAAGAAATATGCCGGCGTGACGCCGAAGCAATACAAGGATCGTACCGTCTAATCGAAAGAAACGATTGAAGAAAGCTTTGCAGATGCAAACAACTCCATGGGATATCGCCATTTACGGGGGTTACAGAACATGAAAAAAGATCGCCAACACCTTGCAATGCAAGCGTGAGGGCGATCTTTAATTATTTCACTTTGACGGCATGGCGGAAGGTAATTTCCCTTGAACAACAGTCAAACAATCTATTTCATTTGATTCATTCAAAATTAACAGCTTCAGTTATGCATGCTTCTCGAACAATGATTCCAGAAGTTCCGCAGCTTGCTCCTCGTCTGGACCGTCGAACGTAAGCGTAAGTACTGTACCTTTTTTCGCTTCCATGCCCATAAGTCCCAAAATGCTCTTCACGTCGGCAATGATATTGCGTTCTTCCCATATGATTCGTATTTCAGACTGGGTGGAAGAGGCGGCACCGCTCACCTGTTTGGCAAATAGAACATGAAATCCATCGGTCGGCATTTCGATTTTGATTGCTTTCATTCAGCTTCCTCCTCAGGTGGTGACTAAACTTTTTTGGCGTTATTCAAATCTTCAACGATTTGCGGATACTCTTTGTCCAGCTTATATGGAATCAGAGTGACTAGAAGAACCAAGGTTAAGATGATAGGCAAATAAACATACATGAATTGAATGGCATTGGTTGCAGCCGCACTAATTGTCTCCTGACCACCCACATAACCGCCTAGAGCTAGCAACCATCCAACAATTGCTGCCCCTATGCCGCTGCCAGCCTTTGCTCCAAAGCTGCCCGCACTATAGACAAGCCCCTCCGAACGCATACCTGTTTTCCACTCTCCGTATTCGATCGTATCTGCCAGCATGGCAAAGCTCGAGGCAGCAATTGGAACAGCTCCAATAGATTTGATGATTGAGGCGATAATTAAAATCGTTAGATTCGTTGGATCGGTCATCAGGGTTATACTTCCTAACGCTGAGATAATTAATCCGGAAATCGCCGAGTTCCGTTTGCCGAACTTTTTAATAATGGGTGCTACAAATAGTAATCCGATCAATAGTGGAACAATGCTAATTATTCCCAGTAAACCTACCAAATCTTTGTTATGCAAAATATACTGGGCATAGAAAATGCCAACTGCATTTCCAACGGCGACGGATATATTAGATACAAGAATAAATAGGGCGATCATGATCCAGTATTTATTCCGAAACAATGCTTTGAAACCCCTTTTAAAGGGGATGTCCTTCTGTACGACTGAAGGCTTCACTCGTTCCTTCGTCGAACGGAATGTGATGAGGAACAAAACTGTAGCGATTGAGCCGTATACCACAAATGTTCCAAACCATCCACTTTTGCCCCCGCCAAACGAGTCAACTAAAGGTAAAGTCATTGTCGAAACAAGTAATGTTCCAATCATCGCACAGAGCGTCCTGAAAATATTGAGAAGCGAGCGTTGATACGAATCTTGTGTAATCATCGAGTTCAGAACACCATAGGGGACATTTACTGCCGAATAAATAATATTCACTAACAAGTAGGTTGCGTATGCGTAAATCAGAGTACCAACAGATCCGAGGTTCGGAGCTGAAAATAGTAGAACACCCGAAATACCAAATGGAATAGCGAGCCAAAGCAGCCATGGACGAGCTTTCCCGTGCTTGCTTTTTGTCTTGTCGACAATCGCACCAACTCCGATATCAATGAAGGCATCGAATACGCGCGCGACCAACAGGAGCGTACCGACAGCTGCGGCTGAGTTCCCTACAATATCGGTGTAGAAGAACGTTAAGAACATTCCAGCTGCTGTCCAAATAAAGTTACTAGCCAAGTCACCAACACCGTAACCAAGTTTCTCTCCAAACTTGATTTTTTCGGTTTCCATGAAGATTTCTCCCATCTTTTACTAAACTAATTATTATTCAATTGTTGAATAAGCCCGTCCAGCATTTCTTCGGTGAACATGCCTTGACTCATCATGGCCAACATACGTAGCGGCATATAATTTAACATTTCAGTTAAAATTTCTCCCGTGCCTTCTCCCAGGTTTTCCGCAGCTTCACTACCCTCTAGCATCAACCCCATACCCTTTTGAATCTGCATAATCAATCCTTGTGCGATTGGCGCTTTTTTCGGATCGCTCATTAGATCGATCATCATCGTATTTCGGTCGACTTTGAGTTTCAAAGCAACTGTCGACTGCACATGAATTGTATCGCTTAAGAGAATATCTTCACACGAGCGTCCAATCATAATTTCAAAGTTACCGGACTCCACATACCAATCCTTGATATCTACGTTGTAATAAGCAAATGAGCGATGATCCAGTTTAAATGTAACGGTTTTCTTCTCCCCAGGCTGAAGTTCAATTTTAGTGAAGCCCTTCAATTCTTTGAATGGGCGCATCACTGTACTCTGCACATCGCGGACATAAAGCTGAACAACTTCTTTACCAGTACGTGATCCTCTATTCTGTACAGTTAAGTGTACGTTTACGGTATCCGTATCTTTGATTCCTTTGTTATCCATGACTAGATTGGAATATTCAAAGGTCGTGTAGCTTAGGCCGTGACCGAACGGAAATAGTGGCTTCACTTGTTTCGTATCGTGATAGCGATAGCCAACGAAAATTCCCTCGCGATATTCGACCCGATTGCCTTCACCTGGGAAGAACAAGAACGAAGGGGTGTCGCTTAGCTTCATTGGAAATGTCTCGGTCAACTTTCCGCTTGGATTCACTTCGCCGAATAATAAATCAGCGATGGCACCACCTGCCGCCTGACCGCCCAAATAGGCTTCGAGAATCGATTTGGCTTGATTGATCCAAGGCATTTCAATCGCAGAACCGTTCATAAGTACGACGATCACGTTGCTCTGAACAGACGCTATCTCTTCGATCAGCTGGCTCTGGTTCGCGGGCATATGAAGGTGCTTACGGTCGTAGCCTTCGGATTCGTAACGATCAGGAAGCCCTGCAAAGATGACGACTGCATCCGCTTTTCCGGCTGCTTCCTTTGCTTCTTCGATCAATACGGTGTCCAAATCATCACTTTCCAAATGGAAGCCCTGCGCGTACACAATCGAGGCAGAATCTCCTGCCAACTTTTTGATTTTTTCAATCGGTACATCTAACTGAGTCGGATTGATATGAGAGCTGCCACCACCTTGATATCTCGGCTTTTGTGCGAATGGACCCACAATTGCTAATTTCATTCCTTTGGCCAGTGGAAGCAGATCGTCTTCATTTTTTAGCAGAACCATTGTTTCACCTGCAACGGTACGTGCCAGACGGTGATGTTCGTCCTTGTCGTAAGTCGCGTTCGGTTTTTTGTTATCCACACTCATAAAGATGATGCGCAAAATTCGTTCTACAGCACGATTAAGCAATTCTTCTGACAACATGCCATTTTGGACAGCCTCTATGATCTTACGGTCGTTAGCCCCTCCGCTTGAAGGCATTTCTAACTCTTGTCCGGCTAAAAGACCATCTACCCGATCATTGTTTGCGCCCCAATCGGTAACGACGAATCCTTCATGACCCCATTCTTCCTTCAAAATATCGGTAAGCAAAAATTCATTTTCGGAAGCGAATGTGCCGTTGACTTTGTTATAAGCACTCATGACCGTCCATGGCTGAGCATTTTTTACTGGACCCTCGAAACTTGCCAAATAAATTTCACGCAGTGTACGTTGGTCAACAATCGTATCTATCCCACTACGACGATGTTCTTGGTTGTTTGCCGCAAAGTGCTTCAACGAAGTGCCTACTCCTTGGCTTTGTACACCTTGAATATGACCGGTTGCCATTTCTGAGGACAGGAAAGGATCTTCAGAGAAATATTCGAAGTTGCGGCCGCAAAGAGGAGAACGTTTGATATTGGCGCCTGGTCCTAAGAGCACAGCTACGTCCTCCGCCTGACACTCTTCACCAAGTGCTACACCTACGTCGTGGATCAACTCTCGGTCCCAAGAACTGGCCATACCGGCTGCCGAAGGAAAACAAGTTGCAGGTACGCTCTGAGATATCCCCAAATGGTCTGTTTTTTCCTGCTGCTTGCGCAGTCCGTGTGGGCCGTCAGTAACCATAATGCTAGGAATGCCAAGGCGTTCTACCCCTTTTAATCTCCAAAAATCTAAACCGGAGCACATGCCGGCTTTTTCTTCTAAAGTCATCTTTGCAATAAGAGATTGAATATCCCGTTTCATAAATAAAAGCCTCCTTGAATGTAAATATCAATACAACACCTATTATTTCATGGAGTCTGTTTCATTTGTGGTATAATTTTAAGAAAACTGGTACGTAGAGAGGATTAATAGTGGTCAATGTTCACGGACAAAGCACTAGATTTCCCGTATCATGAAACAACGAGTAGAAGAAGCAAAAAAGCTGCTTCATATGACAAATGATACAATTTCATCCATTGGATTGAGATTGAACTTCTATGATCAATCTCACTTTATTAAAAGCTGATGTACGGGCAGGATTATGGGTTGACGATTCATAGTGTTGAGGGGGAAGGAACGCGAGTGACACTGCGGTTCCCGTCGCAAGCGGGTAGTGTGTAGCGGGTAGTGGCTCTTGTGGCGACGATTGCGGCTTGGGCAGCGTGAGGCGAGGTTTGAGCGCTATCCCCGCTCCGCCTAACGAATCCTGGTATCCTTATTTCGCTCAAATCGCCCATTACGGCAGGTTAACGAATCCTACACACGCTATTCCCCGTTTTGACGGGATATTTCTCCGAAAAAAGGGGCAATAGTGATATTAGGATTCGTTAGCTTAAAAAGTTGGCTCATTTCACGCCAATAAGGCTCGTACGATTCGTTAGCCGTCAAGGCCATGCAACGAAAAGAACCTCCTTTTCTACGATCGTCGTAGGATTGGAGGTTCTTTGCTTTATGCATTCTTGCGACTCAAAGTCCTATCGATTCCCGTCCGGCTTCAGCCAGAACTCGAACTGCAGCTGCTGGTTCGAAGGTATCCGGTACTCCTCATGGACTGGCGCACCCCAGCTATCATCGCCGCCCACGCCCATTTGTCTGCCGGCAACCGTGATTACGGTGTAATGCACCGGCGGCAGCTCATAACGATGCTGGGCATGCTCAAGCTCAAAAGCTGTGTATGGCGAGATCGCACATTCTACCGGATGATGCGGATCCGCTTGAATTACGATTCCCGTACCTTCAGCATCCAGCACCCGTACGCGGCGAACGCCCATCCGATTGCCAGACTCTTGCGGGACGAGATAGGCGGAGACATTATCCTCTGCTCGGTTCTCGAAACAGCCAAGTCGTGCTCCGTGGCAGCGATCCGCGTAGTTCTCTTCAGGTCCCATCGCATACCATTGCAGTTGGTTGTACGCGGCTGGCACTTTGAAGCTAAGTGCGAAGATCGGAAGATCGGGCAGTCCCTCGATGCCTCGATAAGCCGAATGAACACGAAGGCTTCCATCCCGATATACCTTATAAGCAACGGTTGACCTTAGCTCCGTGCTGATGCTCAGTGCATAAGTGAAGGTGACGGTTACCCCGTCCTCCTGTTCCGTGAACTGCACATCCATGCATTTCGGCGCGAGACTGGCTGCATACCATGCCGCCGCATGGAAGCCCATCTCCGTCCCGCGGTCATTATCCGTTGCAGCCCGCCAGAATAACGGCTTAGGAGGCACTGCGATCATTTCGCGGCCTGCATAGTTCACGGATACGAGGCTTCCCAACTGCTTGGAGAAGATGATCGAGAAGTCTCTGCCGTGAACGCCGATGTTGACATCCCCATGAACGATGTTCAACCCTGTCGAGATGGCATTTGTTCCAGCTCCAGCTGCAACCGTGCCAGCCGCTACAACCTCTTCAATCTGGAACACGTATTGGCCGAATGCCGCCTCATGTCCTGCTTCTGCCCATAATGTGCTTTCACTTAATCGGAGTGAGGCATCGATCCAGTATTCATCCGGTGTAAGCCTACTCGATTGATTGAATTCTAGCGGGAGTCTCTGTTCCGTCAATGGCGCAACGCTCGGATGCAGAACGAGACGCTCCAGCACGCTGCCTTCTTTATACAGTGTACACTCCAGCACATAAGCGTCCGTGCTAATAAACAAATTCTCATTGATTACCGTCACGCTATCCCGATCCGGCACCAGCTTTACGTTCTGGTACAGGTATTTGACTTCCTGCATCTTTGGCGACAGGGTCCGATCCGCATAGACGATCCCGTTGCCGCAGAAGTTATAATCCGTTGGCCGGTCGCCATAATCGCCTCCATAGGAGAGATATTCGTTGCCGAAGCGATCAACCTTGATTAAGGATTGATCCATGAAGTCCCAGATGAATCCCCCCTGGTACATCGGATATTTGTTCTCAAGCTCGGTATACTTGTGCATACCCCCGAGCGAATTCCCCATCGCATGCATATATTCGCATGTGATGTACGGCTTTGTCGGATTGTCATTCAGATAAGCCTCCACATCGGTGACCTTCGCATACATCCGGCTCTCCATATCACTGGTCTCATTGAACCGCCGATCATGGAATACCCCTTCGTAATGCACGAGTCTCCCCGGATCAGATGCACGGAAGTACTCAGATACCTGATAAATAACTTCCCCGCCATACGACTCATTGCCGCAGGACCAGATCAAGATCGAAGGATGGTTCTTGTCCCGCTCGTACATGGACACCGCCCGATCCATCACGATATCCTTCCATTCCGGACGATCACCCGGAACAACCCATGATGGATCGACAGCCCCCAACTTCTGCCACGAACCATGGCTCTCCAGATTCATCTCATCGATGACATAGATACCGTATTGGTCACACAGCTCGTACCAGAGACTTTGATTCGGATAGTGTGATGTACGAACCGCATTCAGATTATTCTGCTTCAGCGTACGGATATCGAACAGCATATCTTCCTTCGTAATGGCACGGCCGCGACGGCAGTTGAACTCGTGGCGGTTCACCCCTTTGAAGACGATCCGTTTCCCATTGAGATGCATAACCTTATCGATCATCTCAAATTTGCGGAAGCCTACCTGCTGCGGTACAACCTCGACAAGATTACCTTGGCTGTCATAGAGAGAGATCAGCATGAGGTACAGCTGCGGGTGCTCGGCGCTCCATAACATCGCCTGTGCCACATGGATCGTGACAGCAGCTCCGTTTGCTGCGTCTACCCGTTCCCTCCCAACGATTTTCTTGTTCAGGTCCCACAATTCAATCTCAATATGTCCCTCCGTATCGCCTTGCAATTGAAACTGCGCATGAAGCTGACCCGATTCGTACAGCGCATCCAAGTCCGTCTTCACCGATAAATTGTGAATATGTATCGAAGGCACCGTGTACAAATAGACATCCCGGAAAATGCCGGAGAACCGCCAGAAATCCTGATCCTCCAACCAGCTGCCCGTGCTGCGCTGATAGACCTCAACAGCCAGCTTATTGACACCATCTTGCACGAGTGAGGATAGATCAAACGCCGCAGGCGTAAAGCTATCCTCGCTGTAACCGACAAATTGTCCATTCAGCCAGACATAGAACGCCGACTCGACACCTTGAAAGGAAATATACACCGGTTGCCCAGCAAAATGCGGCGGCAGCTCAAACTCCTTTACGTAACTGCCTACCGGATTCCGCTGCTGTGGCAACTGCGGAGGTCGAAGCGCCTCTATGCCATCCCATGGATACTGAGTATTCACATACTGCGGATGATCAAACCCTTGTAGCTGAATATGCCCCGGCACCTCAATAAAGGACCAGCCACTGCAGTTATGCTCCATCTGATAGAAATCTCCAGGGCGGCTATCCGGGTGTACCGAATAAGCGAACCGCCAGCGCCCGTTCAGATCATGTCGCATGGACATTCCTGAATCTCGGAGCGCTTCCTCCTTCGTGTGATAATAGCGGTGATCCGAATGGGCTGGCAGCCGATTCACTGCAAATACTTGAACATCGCTTAGCCAATCTAACGTAGGTGTAGTGCTCTTCATGAATATCTCTCCTGTTCCCTCGAAATAGTAAGCGCCTTCATTTCGATACACGAACATCGCAGACACGAAATCAGACATGTCATGCAGATCGCTTTTCACGATTCTCGTCCATTGCAATCGAAGCAATCGCCCGGATATAACAGGTGTTCTCCCCGAATCGCGCGAAATGACCTGACGTCGCTTAAATATCCCCTATTATAAACAGCAAGAAACGGCTTGTATATAATGGAAGTCAATTCCCTAGAAAAATAGCCACCTGCAAGGGTGGCTATTCTCTATCTATACTATTTATTTCATTACATTCTGCTTCACAAATTACTCGTGTTCATCATCTACGGTCTAAGATATCGAGCTGCAATGCCTTCCACACCAATTGGGCGAACTGGCTGTTCGACCATGCGAACCAATCACGGGTAAAGATCGATGGATCGTCTTTATGGAACCCTTCATGCATGAAGCCTGTGTCTGCATCGGTTGATTCCATAATCTCGATCATTTGTAAGATTTCATCCGGGTTCACGGCGGTTAATCCTTGCATCGAATAAGCAAGATGCCAGACGTAATCCGGCGGCGTATGCGGACTTCCGATGCCGCTCAGCTTGTCACCCTGATAATAGTAAGGGTTGTCCTCGCTTAAGATAAAAGCGCGTGTATTCAAATACGCAGGATCATCTGCAGCGCAATAGCCGATGTAAGGCGCTGACATCAAATTCGGCGTACCCGCGTCATCCATGAGGATGTGATTGCCGTATCCGTCTGTCTCAAAGACGTACATACGTCCATACTTCGGATGATTGATCATGCCGTAGAGCTCAATCGCATGCTGGATCTCTTCCTCCATCTGCGCCATACGTGCGACGAGATGCTCATCGCGATAGACATAACGTGCAATTTCCTGCATGTGGCGAAGTGTGACCACCGCGAACATGTTCGATGGAATGTTGAAATGGAAGTCGCAGGCATCGTCGCTTGGACGGAATCCTGACCAGATAAGGCCCACGTTATTAACCGGCATTCCTAAACCTTGTTTGCGTAACGTATCGATCATAATGCCGTTGTGCCTTTGGAAGCGATAGGCCGACAGCTCGGCGTGCTGCTGCTCAATGCGCCATACGTCGAGCATCGAGATCAGAGCATCCTTGAACGTCTCGTCGAATATGCTGGTACGGCCCGACTCCTTCCAATAATGATAGGCAAGTCGGAACGAGAAGCACATGGAATCCAGCTCGAACTTCCGCTCCCATACCCATGGCGAGCTTGTCGTCTCATCCGTTGCATTCCAATGCCAGTCATTCGCTGTCTCATTAAATGCATTCGCATAAGGATCAATCTGAATATAGAACATGTGGCGTCTGATCACGCCTTCGAGAATACGCTGCAGCTCTACATCGCCCTTCGCGAAAGGAACATAATGGATGACCTGCTCAACGGAATCGCGAAGCCACATCGCAGGGATGTCCCCTGTCAGCACGAAAGTCGTCCCGTCATCCAGCAGTTTGGTCGTCGTCTCAAGCGTGTTCGGGAAACAGTTCCGAAACAGCTTGCTTAACTTCGGACGATGCGCAAGACGCTGCTCGGCCTCTGCAAGGGCGCCTTGTATCGCCTGCGGCAGCGGAAATTTCGGCACATCAATGGTCGGTAATCGATGATCTTTCAAGTGGTCTCTCTCCCTCTCCTACCTGGTCATTTGTTAACAACGTACAGGCTTGTCTGGTGCAAATCTTCTACGTTGCCGCCTACCATAATCCGGAATTCCCCTTGTTCGACGATCCACTCCAAGTTCGGACCGACGAACTGTAATTCTTTAGCGATGATCGTAAATTGCACGGTCTTCGTTTCAGCCGGCTCCAAGTAGATTTTGCGGAAGCCTTTTAACTCCTTCGCAGGTCGTGTCACCGAACTTACCACGTCGCTCACGTACATTTGCACAACTTCTTGGCCAGCCATGCTGCCCGTATTCGTCACGTCAACCGAGACGATACATGGTTCATTCCATGCGATATGCGACTGATCAAGCCGTAGATTATCGTATTGGAAGCTCGTGTAGCTTAATCCGAATCCGAATGGATATTGTGGATTTAAATCTGTCTCCACATAACGTTTCCCTTTGGTTCGCTTCGTGTTATAGGAAATCGGCAGTTGTCCCACATGCTTAGGGATAGACAAAGTTAGTCTGCCTGAAGGGTTATAATCGCCGAATAGGACATCTGCGATGGCGTTCCCGCCTTCTTGGCCCGGATACCAGGCTTCGAGAATCGCATCGGCGTGATCGTCGACCCACGGCTCTATAATCGGCCGTCCGTTCAGGTAGACGACAACGAGCGGCTTGCCTAAGGCACGGAGCTCCTTGAGCAGATCCAGCTGAACGCCTGACAACCCTAGTTCCGCGCGGTCAAATCCTTCGCCGCAATCCATGTCGCTAAGAACGGATTGATCGGTGATGACTGCAGCACCCGTCTTCAAATCGATGGTTCCTTCCCCGAAATCTCGTGCGCTGGAGCCACCGACGACAGCGATAATCGTGTCGGCTTCCGCTGCACATTGCATTGCGGTCTGGAATCCTTCTTTCGATGGATCCTTAATGCGGCATCCAGGCGCATATTTCACTTCTACTCGCCCGGCGCATTTCTGCGAAACGCCATCTAACACGGTAACGATTTGCTGCCGCTGCTGCGGCGATGTATAATCTCCCAATTGGTTATAAATGTTGTTCGCATTCGGGCCAACAACTGCAATCTTCCCAAGCGATGCAGACAGTGGGAGTGTGTTCGCGTTATTCTTCAACAAGACGATGCCTTCACGGGCCGTTGTTCGAGCGAGCTCGATATGCTCAGCCTTGCCGATGGTATTGGCTGCATGCGTCGGATCGACATAAGGACGTTCGAATAGTCCGAGCTCGAACTTCATTCGAAGCACTCTCCGCACAGCCTCATCGATTTCCGATACGTTTAGCTTGTTGCTCTCCACAGCGCTCTGCAAATATTTGCCGAAGTTGTCCCCTGACATCTCCATATCGACACCGGCACGAATGGCAAGACATGCCGCATCTTCTTCATTTTCCGCGATCTGGTGGCCGTGATACAACATGTTGATCGCGCCGCAATCCGTGATAACGAAGCCCTCGAATCCCCATTGTTCGCGAAGAACATTAGTTAGTAGCTCTTGATTAGACGTACACGGAACACCGTCAACTTCATTGTAGGCCGTCATGATGGACCGAGCGCCTGCTTCAACCGCGCGCTGGAATGGCAGCAGATCCTTCTCCTTCAACTCTCGCGGACCCAAATGTGCAGGGGCTGCATTGCGCCCCCCTTCCGAAGCGCCATAACCGACGAAATGCTTCAGCGTTGCAATAATCGATTGATCCGAGTTCAAAGCATCCCCTTGCAATCCATGAACAGCGGCAACAGCCATTTCACTAATCAGAAAAGGATCCTCGCCGAAGGTCTCCTCCGTGCGTCCCCATCTAGGGTCTCGTACAACATCAAGCACCGGCGAATACGTTGCCGTGCCGCCTTGCGCACGCGTCTCAACTGCAACGACGCGGCACATTCGCTCGAATAATTCCACATTCCAGGTGCTGCCCATCCCGATCGGAACAGGGAAGACCGTCGATCCAATCGCCATATGGCCGTGCGAGCACTCCTCACCGAACAGAATCGGAATACCGAGTCGCGTATGCTCGATCGCATACTTTTGAATTTGATTCGTCACTTCTGCGCCTTCGCGAGGAGACAAGCCCGTCTCTAACGTAACACCCGTCCACGGATCAGCCCGTAATACACCGTATAACGAGCCGACACCGCCTTTCGCAATGGCTTCCTTGAAGGATTCCGTCAATTCAACTATATCGCCTGCACGCTCATAGGTTTGCCAGCCAAACGGCTGTACGAGCTGACCTATTTTTTCTTCGAGGTTCATTCGTTCGATCAAATCCGCTGCACGCTCGTCGATGGAATAAGAAGCATCTAAATATTTCATCGTTCACCTCTCCTTACGATCATCTCTCCTTTACCAAGTCCGCCAAGCTAGAATACCGGCGTTCATGCTGCGGCATGCATTCATGGCCGCTTCCGGCGTTTGGAGCTGCTCACCCCAAGTCACGAGATAACGGAATTCATAGAATCCGCCAAGCGTTGCTGTGAAATTCGTCTCCCAATAGTTGTTCATCGCCCAAGAATACAAATGTCCTGGATCTTGCGCCAATCTGGCATCCCCGTTCAGAAGACGGAATTGATGCTCGAGCGAGCCAAGCTGAATCAGCGGCGTATCCGGCATCGCGATCGCAACACCGCGTTGATCCGCAACATAGGCAGCCCCTTCACCTAAGCAATAATAATCCGCCAAGCTGCCCGGTAACTGATCTTTCCGAGGACGTACCAACGCGTCCATCTTATCGATCCATAATTCCTCTGTCTCGCTAGTGATTGGATTTCCGAATGGAAGCGATATATATAGATTCTCTGGATCCCATACACTATCCTTGTGCATGCGAACAGCTACATCCACGCGAGGATGATTCGCATAAGCCGTGACGAATAGCGAATAATGCGAGCAGCCTGCAACCTCGAATGTAAGCTGTACTGTGCCGTATACATCACCTTGTGTCACGATTTCGACGTTCGTCAAGACACCTACCGAAATTTCCGCATCCGGCCCTTTGCGGTTGCGGCCCATCTTCCGGCGAACTTCGTACATATCGCTAACCTTCGACGCACGGGTAATATCGTACACCGGCGTAAAGGCGTTGTGGTTGCGATCGCTGCGCAGCATGTCTTTCGATGTCCGTTTATCGATCCAAGACGTAATGCCCGCACCCCTCGTCCACTCGATGCGAACATATGGCGTATCGATATAGGTCGATGTCACCTTGAATGCTCGTCCAACGCTTGAAATATCCAGATCCATCATGCGGTCCGAACCGACGACATCGTTCTGGTAGGCGGTTCCTGGCTTGCCCGGTGCGATGGCTTGAATATGAATCGTCTTCTCCTCACCAGGCTGAAGCGTAACCGGGATGCTGACGATAACGCCGCGCGGTGCCACGCGAAGCTGAGATGTGTAGACCTCGCCCGTGTTCACGTCCCGAACTTCGAACCCATCCTTGATCACATCGTGATGCCAGCCCTCCATAATGAAATGCGAGAAATCCTCCTGAACGTACTCGAACGGATTGTGCATCTTGAACTTCATCGGCCGATCAGGTGCGAGCAGCGCGTCCCCCTTATGCTCGAGGATGTCATACAACGCACGATGCGCTGCCGTGCTGGCATTGGCTGCAAATGCTTCCTTGCGTAATCCCAATTCCTGAACGAACGGATTCCACGGCTCCGTCACTGAAGAGTGGTAGCCCCAAGTATGCTCTGCGAACAACGTCAATTGGTATTCCATGTCCTTCATCGCTTCCGCGGATACAATCTCACCGTTCGGATCCAAGCGTCTCACCTTCTGGTAGACCCGCTGTGCCTCGCGATAGACCTGCACATGCTTCGGTGTCGAGCCTACGCCGTCCGTCCACCAATCCGGCCAATCGCCGCGATGTACTGGAATATCCTCAGGATGCTTCTCGGCATGCTCCCGAACTTCCGCGAAGAAGTCGTCCAAAGTTGCAAGTTCAATGGTTATCCGATCGCCGTGTTTCTCGTTCCACTGCTGAATGAAGTCCATCACCACCGCATTCGGCGAGCTGTTGTCCGTTGGCAGTCCCGAGAACATCACCGGCGCGAAGCGGAACGCATATCCATCCTGCTCCAAACGTTCGATGTAGCGCTGAATCCGAATCTCTGCCATCTCGAATGTCATGCCTTTGCTTAAGTCGAGTTCGTCTTTGATTGTATACTTGCCGCCAAGCCCTGTAACCAAGCCTAAATCATTGCCGAACACGTAGTGCTCGCCATTCCACGTCAAGAGTCTTTCGCCGCTCGGCATCTCCCACCAGAACGGCTGCTGCTTCTTCCAGAGCGGGAACATCGAATGATGCGTATGAATGCAGGTGATCAAGTTCTGAATGCCAGCATCCAGCAGCACTTGACCATATCCCCAGCTAAATCCGGTAATATCGGCTGTCATCGCAGATGTCACAGGAGACTGAATCGACACCCCATAGTCGCGAATGCGCCCAAGCATCGATTCGAAGAGTTCTTTCCCGATCAATTCGCTCATATTGAGATACGTTCCGGATAGACCGATATCCCCACGGCGAACACCTTCTTCAAATTCCTTCTTCTCTTGCTCAGTTGCTTTCTTCAAGAAGGATTCGATCGGCCAGAACGTCTCGCATACCCACTTAAATCCTTTCCATTCCGGGCGTCTTCCTGACTCGATTTCCCGCAGAATATGAAGCGCCTGACGAATGAAGTCGACATGATATTGCTGAATTTTCTCCTGCCGTTCCGTATAGCCAACATCCGTATGCGAATGATGAATGGCGTAAATCTTCCATGGTTTAGTTGCTGTCATTTTGTAAATCTCTCCTTTTCAATGGTTAGTGATCTACTCTTTGACCCCGCCCATGACCATACCTTTGACGAAATACTTCTGCAGGAATGGATAGAAGGCAAGAATCGGTAAGGCACCTACAAAGATTTGAGCCGCTTTGACGGTTCGATCCGATACGGTAGCAAGATTCTTCAACTGCTCAGCAGACATATTCGTCAAGCTGGCCTGCACGATGACAGTCTGCAAATAACTGGATAATGGATAGTTATCCTGCGAGTTCATCAGGATCAGCCCGTCAAACCAAGCGTTCCAATGCCCCACGACAGTAAATAGTCCAATCGTTGCAATCGACGGCATGGATAATGGAACATAAATGCGCCATAACGTTTTCCAGTGGCTTGCGCCATCCACGAATGCGGCCTCTTCCAATTCCTTGGGTAATCCCCGATAGAAATTCAATAATAGAATGACATTAAATACAGGAACGGCGCCCGGGATAATCAACGCCCAGATCGAATCCAGCAAACCTGTGGAACGAATGGTCATATACCAAGGAATTAAGCCGCCGCTGAAAAGAATTGTGAACACGAAATACCACGCATATCCCGTTCTGAATTTTAGTTCCCGTCCGCTCTTAGACAGCGGATATGCGATTAAGATCGATAGAAACATACTGAGCGCTGTACCTAGTACGACCCGCTTCACCGTTACCCACAAGGAGAGCAGGAACTCCCCCTTCGATAGCACGAACTCGTAGGATTTCAACGTAAAGTCTTTGGGCCACAACTTCACAATCCCGGCACTCGCTGCAACATTCGAGCTTAAGGAGACGGCTAAGATATGGATCAGCGGGATCAGGCACATCACAGCGAGCAGAATAAGGAACGTATAGTTAAACACTCGGAACATTTTACTGCCAAGAGATTTTCCTTCTACCATGTTGACACACCTCTTATGCTAAAAAATTCGATAGTCTGCGATTTTGTATGCGAGCCAATAAGATATGGAGACGAGTGCGAATGAAATGAGCGACTTGAACAAGCCTAGCGCCGTCGCGACGCCGTATTGCGCGTCTATCAATCCGACCCGATAGATTAACGTATCCAGAATATCTCCACTCTCATAAACTAGCGGACTATACAGGTTAAATATTTGGTCAAACCCGGCGTTCAACACATTCCCTAAACTTAATGTGGCCATCAGGATAATCACGGGCAGGATCCCTGGAAGCGTGATACTCCACGTCTGCTTCCAACGGTTCGCGCCATCAATGACAGCAGCCTCATACAGGCTTGGATTAATCGTGGTGAGTGCAGCTAGATAGACAATAGTGCTAAAGCCAAATTCCTTCCAGATATCGGACAGGATAATCGTGAACGGGAACCAGTTGTTGTCCCCAAGGAAGAAAATCGGTTTGATCGAAAACAACCCTAGAAATTGGTTCACAAGCCCGTTCGAAGGCGACAAAATATCAATAAGCACACCGCCAAGGATGACCCATGATAGGAAATGCGGCAAATATATCAAAGTCTGAATCCACCGTTTCACGAGGGTTTTGCCAATCTCATTCAATAGAATAGCAACCGCGATCGGAACGATTAATCCGAATATTATTTTCAACACTGCGATAAAGACGGTGTTCCACAAGACTTGATAAAAGTCTGGCATATCGAATAAATAGTGAAAGTTCTTTAAGCCCACCCATTTGGAATGGAATAACCCTTTCGACGGAATATACTTCTGAAAAGCCATTATGGATCCGACCATCGGAATATAGCTGTAGATAAACACCAGAATGATGCCAGGCACTAACATCAAGTGGAGTGGAAGTTGCTTTTTATAGTTCTTTTTCAGCAAGATGTTCACTTCCTTATATTCAAATCACACGCTGTTACAATACAGAAGGGGTAAGTTGATCGACTCTTCCTACCCCTCTTTTAACCTTTATTTATTTTTGCGAAGCGTTCCACTCGTTCACTTCTTTAGTGATTTGCTCGCCGCCGAGCTTCTTCCAATCTTCGACGAATTTATCGAATTGATCGATCGAAGCCGCGCCATAGACAATTTTCGTAAAAATTTCGTTCTCCATCTTATCTAAGGTTGCCTTCTTCTCGCCCATCGTGTCTGTCGGCGCACCGCCGTAGCCTTCGGATACGACTTTACCCGCATCCCATAGCTTCTGGAGGACCATCATAGCTCCTTCAGGACCGCTCTGATAATTCTCACCGTAGAAATTCAAGTCCCCTTCTCTGAAGGACATGATCTTATCGTACGTAGATTTCTCTTCCGGATTTAAGGCAGATGGGTCGTTATTGCTTAAGGCTTTTGCAACATTTTGCGCACGCTTCAAATCTTTGTCCGGTGCAGACATATCAATCAATGCATATTTTGCAGTCGTAATCCCTTTGCTATCAACGCCGTATTTCAAGTAGTCCGCGGAAGGACCGTACAGCTTCTCCATGAACCAATTCGACATTTTGACGGCAACTTCAGGATGCTCGTAGCCTTTCTTGACGACGAAGTAGAAATTCGCGCCGAACGGCATTTGTACGGTTGCGTCTCCGCCGTTAACGGATGGAATCGGATACACGCCCCATTCCGCTTTGTTGTTCTTCTTCTTGTTGTCTTGCAGCGGCCATTGGGAAGCCCAGCTTGGCCCAAAGAGCACACCCACGCGATCATTGACGAGAGATTCCGCGACCTTGGAGCCGTCTTTGACGCCAAACTCTTGATCGAGTTCGCCGGCCTTGTACATTTCCGCTAATTTCGCGAGCGCTGTCTTAACCTCTGGCTGAATGCTGCCGTATACGAGATTGCCAGCGTCATCCTTCTTCCAGATTCTTGGGTAAGCACCATAAGCATTGAATAAGCCGTTCATGGAAGGATAGCCATTCACGATTTCTTTGCCCAAGGCGACCCCGAATGTATCCTGCTTGCCATTGCCGTCAGGATCCTGCGTCGTAAACGCTTTCGTCATCTTCAGCACATCATCCCAAGTCTTCGGAGCCGGCAGGTTAAGCGCCTTCAACCAATCGGTACGTACCCACAGGACGGGTGTCTGTGCACCGATCATCGGCTCCGTCTTCGGCATCGCATACTGCTTGCCATCAAAGGTAGCCGACTGCAGCGCCATCGGGTCCTGCTCGAAAATGCCCTTCACAGCAGGTGTCGCATACTGCGTATAAACATCCGTCAAATCCTCGAGCATATCCGCTTCGACCAACTGCTTCAATTGAGAGGAGTTGACCATCATGATGTCAGGGATTTCACCGGAAGCAATGGAAACATTGAGCTTCTGGAAGTATTGCGCATCGGTTCCTTTTACGATCCAATCGTATTTGAGATTAATCCCCATATCCTTGTACAAGGTTTCCCAAGCGTTGTTCGATTCCGATTGACCTTCCGGATATTTAACGTCCTGCGTAATGAATTTCGCTGCCGTCAGATCAATGGGTGGGTCATATTTGCCTAACGGATCGATCGTTACATCCTGCTTGGTCTCGTTCGGAGTGGACTCTGTTGCTGCGTCCTTCTTCGTATCTTGACCGCAAGCAGATAATAAAACAGAGATGAGTAATAGACTTGCAAGCATGAAACTAATAGATTTAACCCTTTTCATATCTTGTCCCCCGTTTTGTGTTAAGTATCGTAGCTACACTGTTATTATAAAATCCGTATGGGACAGCCAACTAGTTTCCGTTCATTACATTTGTGTCTTTTATTTACTCCTTTGGATCTCTTTTGAGTTCCCGATACTCTTGAGGTGTGAGATTTGTCGCTTTTTTGAAGAAACGATGAAAATATTGCGATGACAAAAAGCCTAGCTCCGTCGCGATTTCGTGCACCTTGAGACGATCCTGCTCAAGCATCGTTTTCGATTTTTCCAGTCTCACGTCATTGATATATGTCAATAGCCCTTGCCCTGTCAGCTTCTTATACAGCCTCGACAGATACGAAGGATTGTGCCCGACAACTTCGCCAATTTTCGTTAGCGAGACGTCACCGGATATATGGGTCGTGATATAGTTCTGAATCTTGCGAATCAACTCATGCTCCTGCACATTCATACCAACCTGCTTCTGCTCGAAAATTCTTCTTGCCGTTAGAATGAATTCTTCACAGATCTGGTGCCATGTTTCAAAGCGTTCCATCTGGGTAAATTTGCTCAAATCCCGCTTTTCCTTCGTGTCGCTGTCCGAATCCATCAGGCTGTGAGGCAGCAGAACCGAGACCAGCAAGAAATACAATTCCAGCTGAACGCCGCTTGGAAAAGGTCCCGCCATTGAAGCAACGGACAACAATTCATCGAGCGTATCGAAAAAGGGCTCTTCGTGTCCGTTCTCCATGCAAGCTTTCAAATACTCGATTTTGTGTAAGTGAACCGAGGAGAGTCTCGCCCCCTCGGATCGATCTTCGTCTTTAGCGTTTCTGTTCGGCTCGAGCAGAATAAGCTCTTTGCCAATTCCAAGTCCGCTATGAAACAGAAGGTTGAGCAGATCGAATTTCTGAGGCAGCGACGTCCACTCGACTGCATCCGTCGCGAGCGCTAGTGAAATGGGACGCTTCAGCAGCCTCAAGCATGTCTGTTGAATTTCTTCCAGCATGCCTTTTACGAATAGAATTGTTCTCGTCCATCCTTCCGTTGTCGGCTCAGCTTCTGCAGGTTGAAGGAACCAGGCCATTTTATTCTTCTCATATTTCATCGACAGAGATCTCGCCATCGGCATTAGCATTTCGTTAGCGATATTATCGAGCGCAAAATAGATTAATGCGCGATCCGTCGCACTATGAATCTCACCCCAGTCATCAATGCGCACGATCAGGAGGAGACAAGGCGTGTCATCCGACAGCTTGATTTGCAGCTCTTCGAATTTGTCGCGGATCGATGCGATCGTTGCAGGGTCACCCTGTAAGATTTCACTCATGTATTGCTGCTGAAGGTAAGGAAGGGCCAGCATCTTCTGCTGCTTGGCTTGAACGAAAAGCGAATCCATGAACCGCTCCTCCTCTAAGGAAGTGGCCGCGCGAAGGATGGATTCCTTAATTTTGGCATTCCCCTCCGTCTTCAGAATATAATCGACGCTGCCTTGGCGAATGGCTTGCTGAACATACGAAAAATCGCTATAGCCCGTTAAGAAGATGACTTTGCATTTCGGCCATTGCTTCATAATTTCCTGGTGCAACTCCAATCCGCTCATCCCGGGCATACGAATATCGGAGAGCACAATATCCACCTTCGTGCGTCCCAGCCAATCCAGCGCTTCTTGCGAGGTGGCCGCCGCATAGATCTCTAATTCTATCTCTGTCACGCAATTGCATAATTCAACCAGTCCATTCAAAATCAACGGTTCGTCATCCACGATTAATATGCGATACATCCTTACTCAACCTCTTTCGATAATGGAATTTGCATGAATACGCCTAGTCCGCCCATATCATTGCGATAGACGGTGAGTCCGGAACCTGCGCCGAACTTAATCTGAAGCCGTCGATGCACGTTAATGATTCCGGTCGTCTCGATGCCGAACGAATTGTCCATGGCAAGTTTATCCGTTAGCTGCCCCAGCTCTTCATCCGTTAACAAGCTGCCGTTGTCTTCGAAGCGAAGCTGCAGCTGCTGACCCTCTACTTGGTTCGATATGCGCAAGATGGCTCCCGATGGCTTCGATTCCAACCCATGCGTATAGGCATTCTCGATGATCGGCTGCAAAATTAAGCGCGGTACAAATAGGAAATCTGTTGGGATTTGGATCGGCTCGAACGCAACTTGGATTCGGTCGCCGAATCGCATCGATTGGATATTGATATAAGCTTCCGCATGCTTGATCTCTTGACTTAACGGCAATTCCGATTTGGCATCCCGAGTAATGAATTGAAAATAATGACCCAAATAACTGACGAACTCCTTCGCTTTGTCGATATCCTCGAATTCGATTAATTGATGCAGAATAAAAAAGCTATTGTATAAAAAATGAGGATTGATCTGGGACTGAAGCTGCTTCAGCTCGGATTGTTGGCTGCGAATTTGCTGTTCATAGACTTCTTGAATTAATGATTGCAGCTGCTTGACCATCTTATTGAACTGATCGGATAAATCTCTGAATTCATCGTTGCTTCCCTGCGAGGTGCGAATGGTCAAATCCCCTTGCTCCACCCGCCGGAAGGCGGTGACCATCTTGCGCAGCGGATTGCGAATCGTTTTGAGAATCCAATACGAGAAGAGAACAATCACGATGACCGATACGATAAATAAAATCCAGAACAGCGCGTTAAATTTGTCAAAATCGCTCATGATAAACGCTTCAGGTGTATAGATCGCAAGCGTCATCTCATAGTCCTGAGACTTCTGCAGCGATACCAAATACCGCTGTCCGTCATATTTCAAAATGTCGTTGCGACTGCTGCTCTCGATCTCACGCGACACTAACAACTGCAGCTCTTGGGTAAGCGACTGAATTTGATTATTCAAGATAACGTTGTTGCTGTCATGCAAATAGAGCAATGCGCCGCCCTGATCTACGACATTGGCCAAACTCTTGCGAATCATATTTTGATCGAGCTCAATTTCGATCATGAACGCAGGAGGACGATCCGATAAGGGCGACTCAGGAAAATAAGAATTCAATAAAATTTTGCCGTTCCACCATATTAACGGCGACAATTGATGGCGCATCTGAGACCGAATTTGGAGGAGTTGATCCATGGGAACCCCTTCGGTATAATTACCAGGCTTGATTCGTTTGTCGATGGAAGGGATATAGAAGGTAACATCCGCAATATAAGAGCTGGAATCCTTGAACAAGTTTAACTTTCGCTCCAAGCGCAAGATGGATTCCCGAAGCTCATTCTCCGACAAGGCTGGCGCCACCGTTCCCAGCGTCATGACATCCTCATCGACGATCAGGGACTGCTTATACTTATCTATTTTCCGAATCTCATCGGTCAATGAGGTCAAATAGAAATTGACATTCGTCTGCATCGACTGTAATATGTGCTCCCTCAGACTATTGGCAACCTGATGGTTCAGAAAGATGCCTAACATATACACGGGTAAGATCGCGATGAGAAACCCGATCAATAGCTTGGGATAAATGGTGAACCGTTTCCTCTGCACCTGCATGATGATTGCCTCCTCTTGTTACATGAAAAATACAATAAACATTATACCTAAGTGTTACCAAAAGTCGCTGTCCAATTTTACGCCATGACCATAAAAAGCAGGCACTCTCCAACCAGAGTACCTGCTTTTTATGGCTTACGTATGATTTCTTTTGACGATTTACATATACTAGTCACTCATTTCTGAGAGTTCATGAGCATAGGGAATGGATTGAAACGCGCCTTTGCGCTGAACCACGATCGACGAGAACTTACTTGCGAACCGAACCGCTTCGACGACATGCTCGAACTGCTTTGGATCGTTCCCTTGCAGTTTTGTGCAGAAGGAACCGATAAAGCTGTCTCCTGCAGCAGTCGTATCAATCGCCTGAACTTCCTCGGCAGGAATAGATACGTTGCCGTCCGGATGACAGATCATGCTGCCCCGTTCACCGAGTGTGACAATGACGCATCCCACGCCTTGCTGCATTAATGTCGCTGCACCTTGCACCATCGATTCGTCGCGACTTGTATCGCAGCCAGTAATCACATGCATCTCGCTTTCATTCGGGATGAGAAAATCCGTCACTTGAAGCAGTTCCGCCGGAATCTCCTTCGCTGGCGCAGGGTTAACCACCGTCACTTTCCCTTCCGCCTTTGCAATGGCAAACGCGTGCTGTATCACTTCCATCGGCACTTCGAATTGAGCCACAATAACATCGGATGACGTGATGACCTCTCTGGATTGCTCCACGTCCTGCTTGGTTATACCCATATTCGAGCCTGCGCTGACGACAATCATGTTGCTGCCACGGTTACTGAACAAAATCAGGGCTTCGCCTGTCGGCAAATTCGGATCCACAAGAACATGTTCGGTATGAATGCCTTCTTGCTGCAAGGTGGATACGAGCTGTCGGCCATTCTCATCCGACCCGATTTTCCCGATAAATTGTACAGCGGCTCCTAATCGTGCTGCAGATACCGCTTGATTGAACCCTTTTCCCCCGGGACCAACCAGTTTACCAGAAGAAAATACGGTCTCTCCTTCTGTCGGGAGAGCTTCCAGCAGCAAGCTGGAATCCATATTCATACTGCCAAGTATGCATATCTTTTTCATCTTCTCTATCACCCTCTTCGCTATGATGCTTATCGAGCCTTTGCTAGGCACTCAATCGCCCATGTCCGGAATGCCTCCACATCAATATCTAGACAAACCGTTGCATTCGGTTCTCTCTGATAACGACTCATCAAGTCTACGATCGTCGTACCTGCCGTGTAAGCACCAGCGGTTTCAACGTCAACGAAGCATTTCTGCGTTTTGAACAACTCCGGCTTCACAATATAAGCAATGGCGCATAGATCATGCATTTTGAGTCCTGTTTTCAAGCTGCCGCCGCGGTAATGCTGGAACATCGAATACAGCATCTTACCCGTCTCATTCAGATCTCGAATTTCCACGACATTATCCGGTGTTAAGGTTGCTCGGTTGGTCACATCCAATCCGACCATCGTAATATCCAGACCCGATGCGAAGACCATCTTCGCTGCTTCCGGATCTGCCAAAATGTTATATTCTGCTGTCGGACTATGGTTCCCTGCGGATGCGGATCCACCCATTAATACGACTCTCTCAATCCGGGATTTGCATTCTGGATACAAGGCCAGGAACAAGGCGATGTTCGTCAAAGGCCCAATCGGCACGAGCGTAACTTTCTCTTCGCTGTTCAGAATCGTCTCTCGAATCGCATTAACTGCGTTCTCCGGATGAATGTTCTTCTTCGGCGCCGGAAATTCATAACCGTCCATACCGGACTCTCCATGAATTTCGCTTGCATCCTCGTAAGGAATGCACAGCGGCTGCCTAGCGCCCTTAGCTACAGGAATATCTTTTCCGAAAAATTCAATAAGCTTCAAGGCGTTATTCGTCGTTCTGTCAACGGATACATTTCCTGCGACCGTTGTCAGAAGCTTAACATCGAGCGCCTCATGGTATACGGCCACGCCAATGGCTACCGCATCATCAATTCCAGGGTCCGTGTCAATAATAATAGGGATTCTCTTCACGTTCATGCTGCTCAGCATCCTCTCCATTTGATGTCATAGAACCTATTCAACATATCTTTCCCAAAAGATCTGTAAAAATATCAAATAATGTGTAACCGGTTACCTATTTCGATTCCATGTTAATTCAATACGAAAGCGATGTCAACACGTGATCTTTGTTGTATAATAGCTGCATTGACAATAATTTTATGTAACCAGTACCATAGATGCACATATCATGCGTAATCGATTACATATTACCTAAGGAGTTGAGGAATAATCGCAACGATTCGAGATGTCTCTAAACTCGCTGGAGTTTCCGTGGCGACGGTTTCTCGCGTCCTGAATCAGAAAGGTTACGTCCACGAAGATACCGTGCAGAAAGTCCATAAAGCGATTGAAATGTTAAAATATGTCCCCAATGATGTCGCGCGCAGTTTATCCAAAAAATCAACCAAAACCATCGCGCTGTTCGTCCCGGATATCACGAACCCCTTCTTCAATGAACTAGCGCTTGCCGTGGAGAAGGTCTCGCAAATGTATGGATATACGACGATTCTGTGTAATACCAACGAATCATCCAAGATCGAACGCCAATACATCCAGACCCTGAAGCAAAAATATATCGACGGGTTTCTTATGGCCTCCAATACGCTGTCTGAAGACGAAATCGAACAATTGCAAGTCCCTATGGTCGCGGTGGACCGGGTTAGTTCGCCTTCTGTTCCTACCGTCTCTTCGAAAAATCGGGAAGGGGCTCACTTAGCTGTGCAGGCCCTATTGAAGCAGGGATGTACCAAAATTGCGCATATACGCGGCCCTAAAGGGATCTGGATTGCGGAGGAACGCTGCCAAGGCTATCTGGATCTGGTAGAAGATCTGCCATGGTTCACGCCGAAGCTGGTCGTGAACGGGAACTTCCAGCTGAAGGCAGCCATCGAAGCTGTGAATAAACTGTTCGATGCGCATCCAGACATTGACGGGATATTCGCGGGCAATGACATGATGGCAATTGGCGCGCTGCGTGCGCTGCAGGAGCGTGGCATCCGCGTGCCGGACCAAGTACAGGTCATTGGGTATGACGGCATTCCGCTGACGGAAATGGTCTATCCGGAGCTGTCGACCGTATCGCAGCCGATCTATGAGATGGGGATGCTCGCCGCTCGTATTCTGATCAAGAAAATCGAGCAGCAGCCTTTGGACGAGGTGAATCACAAGCTGGAGGTTGAGCTGATTCAGCGCGGAACGACGCGTCAGCGCTAGGATCAAAGTGATGGAATAACGAGATAAAGATTAATAATAAGACAAAGCAGCCTTGGTTCGATACGGGTATCGGACCAAGGCTGCTTTGCGATCAAAATGTTCAGTTGTTTATCGAATATTTACTGACATCCGCCTTCGCACGAACCGCACGCTGCTTCATGATCCGATTGACTTGTTCAGAGCCAAACAGCATGCATACGACATAAATAGCGACGAATATCGGGAGGATCGCAACCGTCGTCTGCGAAGCGATCAAGCCGAGCGTCGGCGGCAGCAGCGTCGTACCCGTATAGGCTACAGCCATCTGATAACCCATCAGCTTCTGCGTATGTTCTTTGCCGAATCGTTCCGGGGTGGCGTGTAGCATGCAAGGATAGATCGGCGCAAAGCCTAAACCCACCAGCATAAAGCCGATCAGCGAGAAGAAGGGAGGTAACGGCAGAATAAGCAGTAATACGCCAGCCAGCGCCGTTAGCAATCCACTGCGGATCAAGACGCGATGGCTCACTTTTAACGTCACGAATCCCGTGATCAACCGCCCGATCGTAATGCCGCCGTAATACATGGATACCCATTGCGCCGCCACGGCAGCGGACACATCCTTGACGTTCACCAGGAAGCTGCTGCCCCATAAGCCTACGCTAGCTTCCGCACCGCAATAGAAGAGGAAGGTCATTAAGGTGAGCTTTACACCCTTCAACCGCATCGTAGGAATGCTCGCGCTTACCTCCAGCTCAGGCGACAGCAACTCTTCACTCGCCGCATGGGTATGAACTTTCTCCATTCGTTTCCATAGCGGCAGCGTCACGAATAGCAAAATAACGAGCGCAAATTGAATGCTCGCAACGGTCAAATATCCGCTCCGCCATAAATCGTCTTGACGAATAAATCCAGACATAATGATCGGACCCATGGTCGCTCCTACGCCCCAGAAGCAATGCAGCCAGCTCATATGATGCGCTTGATAATGCAGCGCGACATACTGATTAAGCGCCGCATCGACGGAACCCGCCCCGAGTCCGAGCGGTAAGGCGAGTATCATTAACCAACCAATCGAAGGCGCAAAGTAAAATCCGAGTAAAGCGCCCGCCGTCAGCAAGCAGCTTATTAACGTGATCTTGCCCGTTCCAAGCCGCTTCAAGAGCATACCGCTCGCTAGGCTTGAGACAATCGTCCCTGCGGCAATAATAATCGAGATCACGCCCGCCATACCGAACGCGGCCCCGTACTCGGCTTGCATGACCGGCCAAGCAGCGCCAAGCAATGAATCCGGTAACCCTAAGCTGATAAAAGATAAATAAATGATAATCAAAAATAACGTTGCCACCAAATCTCGCC
This sequence comes from Paenibacillus terrigena DSM 21567, assembly GCF_000374845.1. GTDB lineage: Bacteria > Bacillota > Bacilli > Paenibacillales > Paenibacillaceae > Paenibacillus_K > Paenibacillus_K terrigena. The sequence continues at coordinate 441,147 of NZ_KB895415.1, forward strand.
CCTTATTTATTCGTGTCTAGATAACTTGATGCTCGGCTCGAGCGTCGCTAGCGTCCGTGCTACCATTCCCTCCAAATAATCAGCTGTAAAATCTTCCGATACGATCACCTCTGGCACTGCGCTTACAGGCAGTTCAGAACTACACCGTTCAGCGATTCTGCTTCCACTTGCCTGATTCACGATGCTGCCGTATAGCACGACACGATCGGGGTTAATGACCGCGCAAATGGAGACGATTAATTGAACGATTGCCTGTTCCACTTGCTCCGAAGAAGAGACGAAGGCGTGCTCCCCCCAAGGGATATTGAGCGGGATATTCGCGACTTCGCCAGCAAAGTTCCTTCTCCCCTTGAACAGCTGTCCGTTGATGAAGATCCCTGCGCCTGGCGGGAACCGATCCGGGAAGTAGAGATAGGCGACAGCTTCATCGGAATGAATTTGTGCACGTTCACAATAACCAACCACAGCAGCATTGACGTCATTCTCCATAATGACAGGCATGTTATATCGTTCCTTGAAGTGCTCTACCATCGAGACACCTAATAAGGCTTTATAGTCAGAAATGACGATTCTCCCTTTCCATTCCGCCCCAGGCAGCCCGATCCCCAGCGCACGAATCGCAGGGTAAGATGCGATCAATGTATCGATGATACGTTCGAAGCATGCCACATCCACTTGCGCGACGCCTTCTGCTCTTTCATGAATGATCGTACCGAGAAGATTCACAACGGTGCTGCGCATCAGAATCTGCCCTCCCGTCTCATATGGAAACAGCGTCAGAATATAGGCATAATCGCCGTTATATTTGTATCGCTGCGCAGGTCTCCCCCCGCCCGAAGCGCACAGTTCTGACTCCAGTACTTCCGATGTTTGCAATAATTGCTGCAAGACCGTTCCTACCGTAACTGCGCTAAGGCCCGTGATGCTGGCAATCTGCTGTTTGGTTGCTTCCCGTTCGGCTTTTAGCGCTTTGCGGACGAGATTCATATTCACTTCTTTGATCACCATGGCATTTCCACCTATGCTTCTCATCGTCACACCTCATTTCGAAAACACTTTATAAAAGTATTTTAATAAGTGTCTCCAATGTATGGGATTCTGCAAAAATTGTCAAGCGGAAAACGCAGAACACCAACAGACGCCGAATCTCTTCGGCGCCCAAATCATCTCTGGATTTTCACTTTGTATCATCCAATTGCCTCACTGTGCACCGAAATGCTGTATAACCTGAGGATACAAGGTTCTCCAAAATTTGAAATATCTCTAATAATTGTTCACGTTTTGAAATTTTGTTGAGATTCTGTGACGAGTATAATACGATAGACTTCACTAAGACTTAAAGGATGGTCATTATGAAATTCATAATTTCCAAGAATAAATTAAGCATCTACAAAAAATTGCTAATTTCTTTCATCGGCAGCATAATTCTTGTTCTCTCTTCCCTACTCTTCTACAATTACACTTCATCAACGACGAACATGGTGAAAGATATGAACGTGAATATTTTGTCCAAAATCAGCTATAGCACCGTGCACATGGACAATTTAGCCAAAAACTTCATCCAATCCTTATCGCTGAACAACCAGATCATTTCCTTCGCCAACAATAATCATGAAGATATTCTTACGATCAGCAGCGCGATCCGAACGCTCGGTGCGCTAACCATTCCGAATACATACATTCATTCCGCTTATGTCTACAACCGCAAAATCGATACATTCATCGCTACGCCTAACGACACGTTCTACAATAGCTCGGAATTCTTCGACCAAGATCTTATTACGCTCTTAAATCGTGCAGCCGAAGGTCAAAAAGTGCAAAATCTCTACCCCATCCCAAGACAAATTGCAAATGCGGATGGCAGTCACACCAGCTATACGAATGTTTATACCTATATTTTGTTCGATGCCATTGGTGAAGATAACTTTACGAATGCCATCATTCTTAATGTAGATGCCGACTGGTTAAGGCTTACGATTTCGGCACTCGATAAGAAGATGAGCAGCAAAGACAGCAATATTATGATTCTGGATGACAACGGCAATGTGGTAAGCGACCCGTCGCCGAACAAGTTCATGGACAACATGTTAGATCAGAGCTTCATACACAAGATCCTTGATTCCACAGAATCTTCTGGCAGCCTGATTGATCAAGTTCAGAATAATAAGGTACTGGTTTCCTATGTATCTTCAGATACTTTAAAATGGAAATTTCTTAGCATTACGCCGTATGATACCGTTTTTTCGAGCGTGAATCGAAACACGTTTATTACCATCGTCTTCTGCCTAATCGTCATGCTGCTCGGGGTCATTTTTGCCATTCTGGCCTCAAGGAAGCTGTATCAGCCGATCGGAAGGCTAACGTATCGGATCAAGCAGAAATGGAACCCACAGGACAATCCCGACAAAATATCGGATGAGTTCGGCTTCCTTAGTAACGCTTTTGAAGGAATGATGGATCACGCGAAATTACTCGAGACCCTGAAGAGAGAAAGCACGCCGCTCTTAAAAACGAATTATTTAAAAAACGTGATTACCGGGCACATTACCCCATCGCTTGAAGCCTTTAACGCCAAAGAACCCGAGTTTCACATCGATGTGAACTTTGATCATAAGCTGTTTTTGTTCCTATTAAAAATCGATCATTTTCAAGCGTTTACGTCCAAATTCAATGAAAAAGACCGGGCATTGTATATGTACGGGATCGCGAATATCGCGAGGGAAGCCGCTTCCAAGCATTATCACGTCGAAGTCATTGAGACGGGAGCCGATCAAATCACCGTCTTGGCTGACCTGACATCGACGCCGGATGGGAATGAAATCGTATATGAACAATTTCAGCGTATCGCTGCCGATATTCAGCGACATACCGAACATTTCTTCAAGATTTACTTATCTATTACCTTGGGCTATGTGATCGAATCTGCGGATCAGATCAAACAAATCTATGACGATACCGTGATGCTGTCCATGTACCGCATGACATTGGGGCATGGCAGCATCATCACGCCGGATGTTCTGCAAGAGCTCCACCAAAGTGCGCTAGTCCTTCCAGCCGCCAAGAGCAAACAGCTCATCGACGCACTCAAATTAGGAAACGGAGATGCGGCGAAAGAAGCCTATCGCGACATCATTAGAACTGCAGAGCACGCTTCCTACGATCACATGATTTCAACGATTATTTATTTAAGCTTCACCATCTATCAATCGCTACACCACATTGTCGACGGCGCTCAATCGAAGCTCAACTCCATTTCCCTCGGGTTCCTCAATCATGTCACGGCGCTAGAGACGCTGGCGGAGATCGAGACGACATTCTTCGAATTGTTCGATGAAATTATCATGCTGAAGAATGGGGCGAAGGACAAGAAAAAGAACGAAATCGTCAATACCGCGATTCAGATCATTCACGAGTCTTACCGGGATAAGAACCTGTCGCTGACGAGCTGCGCAGAATCACTAAACCTCTCATCCGTATATCTTGGCAAATTGTTTCGCAGCACGACAGGCAAATCAGTAGCTGAATATATTGTGACCGTACGCATGGAACAAATGAAATATTACTTGGAAGAGACGAACTTGCAGATCAATGAAATCCTCGATAATTGCGGGATCGAGAAATCGAACTACTTCTATACAACCTTCAAAAAATACTTCGGCGTGTCTCTAACGGAATACAGGCTGAAAATCGTAAAAACAAACCAGAATCACCACTCGATATAACAAAACAAAGGCGTTCACTCTTAGAAGTGAACGCCTTACTCGTGTAGCTTACTTGTTCGCGGCTCTCCATTCGTCCAGCTGTTTTTGTTTCTCCGCGATGATCTTATCTGCGCCAGCGTCTTTGAGTCTATTCAGAAACACCGGCAAATTCTTTTCTGGATCAATGGATCCGGTCGCAATTGCATAATATAATTCGTCGATTGCCGCATCGACATTCGCTTTCTCTGACTTCACTGGCGTAAAGTCGAAGACAAAGCCCATTGCATTGGACGCTGGTGCATTTTTATTCAAATCGATCCATAGCTTGTTCCCTTTGTCATCGACTTCGGCACCTTGCGCATCCGCCTCGGTATAATACGTCTGACTCATGTTGCCGAATTCCCAAGGCGAAGATATTTTGAACCCGCTGTCCGCTATCGTTTCGATACGGTTGTCAGCGACTTTTTTATAATGCTTGCCTTCAACGCCCCAGTTGATCAGGTTATAGATTTGTTTGTCCGTGTTCAGCAAATTGATGAACATCATGGCTCTCTCTTTATTCGGCGAAGATGCCGAGATGGCCGTGATCGAAGCGGCTGCTTTATCCGTTGTCAAGAGCGGCTTGATGAACATATGATCATAGGATTGCACATCTTTGTTAGAGTTCGAAAATCTGCCTGGCGCGCTCATACCAGCTTGCTCGAATGCCGTTGTATCAATGTCGATCTGACCGATTTGTGCCGCAACCTTGCCTGCTTTCAGATCGGCCTGGTCATCTTTTAACGTTGGAGCCTCTTTTCTGACATAACCTTTCATGTACCAATCTCTCATCATGGTTACGTATTCTTTGAATTCCGGCGTTTCGTACTGGTTAACTACCTTCATCTCGGTATCGTTCAAATAGATCGAGCCTGGCGTCTTCGAATCGCCAAGCGCTTCCAGATGGAACATCGGCGTCGCCGTCAGGAATGGATCAATCGCCTTGCTATATCCCCATGGGATAAGTGTCGGCTCGCCTTTCTTGATCGTTTCGAGCATCGGCGTCAGGTCGGACAGCTTCGTGACGGACTTCCAATCAAATTTATACTTGTCGGCAACCGATTTCTGAATCAGATAGCCGTACCCAGCCGTTGACTGCTGGAAGTTAGGCACACCGTAAGTGGCCCCCTTGACCTTCACGGCCTTCCAGAACGTTTCTGGAACGCTGCTCTTCGTGTCAGGCGCATATTTCTCGATTAATTCATCGAGTGGAGCAAACGCGCCTTTCGCAACGCCTTGATAAAAGTTATTGGTCCATGTTGAAGTGAAAGCAATGTCGTATGGTTCGCCGGAAGATATAATGACGTTCATTTTCTCGTCATAGCTTCCCCAGTCGATCAGCTTCAGCTTGATCGTCGCGTTAATTTTGGGCTGAACCAGTTTGTTGAGTTCATCTTCCACGGACTGCAAATCCTTTTGAGGCGTGTTCGGGAAATAATACGTGAGCTCAACGGGTGTAAGTGCTGACTCCTTTGGCTGATCCGTCGTCTTATCTTCGTTCTTCGTCGGTGTTGGCTCTGGTGTGGTGGTCGCATCTTTCCCGCAGCCTGCGAGCACGATCGTGAATGCAAAACATAACAATACCAATTTACTTGCCCATGTCTTCGTTTTGTTTACCATTGTTTGACCTCCATTTGTTATATATCGCAATACGGGCAGTAGCCCGGTAAAGCCTCTAATTATGCTTTCACTGCACCTAATGTCAATCCTTTCACGAAATACTTCTGCAAGAAAGGATAGGTTAGCGCGATCGGTGCGACAGCCAAAACGCAGGTGGCCATCCTTGCCGTCTCATCAGGCAGCGAGGTAGCAAGTTTCTGCGTAAGCGCATTGCCCTGCAAATAAGCGATGTTGTTCATGATCGATTGCAGAAGGAACTGAAGCGGATACAGCTTGCCGTCCTCGATCAGCAGCGAAGCCGTGAACCAATCGTTCCAGTAAAATACGGCAACGAACAGTCCGATGGTTGCGAGCACCGGCGTCGACAACGGAACGACCAACCGGAGAAATGTATTAAACTCGCCTGAACCGTCAATCCTTGCAGACTCGACAATCGAATCCGGTATCGTTCTGAAAAAGTTCCTCATAATCAATACATTGACCGAGGATACAAGGTAAGGAACGATAAGAACAAGAAGCGTATCCTTTAAATGGAGATATTTCGAAAATAACATGTACCACGGCACTAATCCGCCATTAAATAACAAGCAGAACACGACGATGAAAGAAATGATATTTTTGTACTTCACTTCATTTCTGGACAACCCGTAAGCCAGCATGGACGATATCACCAAATGCATCAGGGTTCCCAGCAGCGTTACGATGATGGTAACGCCATAGGCTTGAATGATCGGCGAGTTCCCCGAGAAGATGAACGCATACGCGTCCAGACTGATTTTTTCGGGAATTAAGTGATACCCGGATTGAAAAATACTTTGCTCATCAGATAGCGATATGGTTAGCACGACGAACAACGGAAGTAAGCAAAGGATCGAATACACTAAAAAACCTGTATGAATTACAGCACGAGATATGTTGCCCTGTTTCATCTCATCATCCTCCTAGAACAAAGCACTGTCGCGATCGTATTTTCGAATGAGCCAATTGGAAACGAGGACCAGTATGAACCCTACGACGGATTGATAAAGGCCTATAGCAGAAGACATCCCGAAATCGTTCATTTGCTTGAGCGCCCGGAAGACATAGGTGTCGATGACATTGGTCGCACTGAACAGAACGCCTGACTCCCTCGGCAGATTATAGAACATGCCCCAGTCGCCGAATGCGGCATAGAAAATTTTACCTGCTTGCAGGAGCACTAAGGTGATCGTAATCGGCATCAGCATCGGAACGGTGATCTTAAGGGCCTGCTGTAACTTATTCGCCCCATCCATCTTGGCCGCTTCATAATACTCCGGGGAAATGCTTGTAATTCCGGCCGCAAATATGACCGCATAGTAACCGACATTCTTCCAAATATAAGCGGCAGGCATTATAAACCGCCAGTAAAATGGTTCTGAATACCACTGCACGGGCTCGACCCCGAAGGCCTGAAGCAGCTGATTGATGATGCCTTTATCGATGCTTAAGAACGAATACAGCAAATATTCGGCGACGACCCAGGATAACAAATAGGGTAGCAGAATAACGCTCTTGTAAAATCCGGCAAAAAACCGATTGCTGATCTCATTAATCATGATAGCCATCGCCAGCGCTAGTCCAAGACCGGTTACCATGAAGATTACGTTATAGACGATCGTATTGAGTGTAATTTGCCACACCGCATCCGACCGGAACAGAAATTCGAAATTCGAAAATCCGACCCATTTGCTGCCCCAGATGCCTTTGAACGGGTTAAATTCCTGAAATGCGATCACGACGCCAATCATCGGCAAATAATAGACGATCAATATAAATAGCAGCCCGGGAAGCATCATCAAATAGATTGTCTTGTTCTTCACCAGTTCCTTGATGAAGGGTGGAATACGAATCTTCTTTTTGGTTTTCTGTTTCGATTGTAGAATCAAATCTTGCATCGGCCTTCTCCTCGTTTCTTCAGCATGTTAAATTTTGGTACCCCCATCATAAGTCGGATCTAACACACCTGAAACAACAAAAAATGAAAAAACAACAATCATTGGAAAAATTACCTCTTCAATTATTGATAAATCTCTAAAAAATGATGTTTTTTGTAAAGAGAAATAGAAAAACCAGCCTAAATTAGGCTGGTTAGAGTGTTGAGAGAGTGGGCAAATAGGACTATATGTTTTCGTTATTCAAGATTGCTCTGGCGATAATGGCTAGGTCTTCAATACCAACGATAACGTCTTTATTGACATCCGCTCTCGGATTCCATCCTGGCTGACCTTCGCTTACTGTCAAAGATTTGAACAGCACTTCTTACTCGAACACAAAATACGGCGGCAGCGGCAACGGCCGCTCACAGCTGCTCTTCATCTCGTAGTGCGTTCCTTGTGCCGATGCGTCATGGAAGCCGTGCATCGCCTCAAGGATATGATAGGCCAGCTCGCCGTTGGCGCGATGCAGGTCTAACTGGCCTGTCAGTATCGCGTGCGCCATCGCTGCTACGCCTAACCCGCGGCTGTTCCCCGTATATTCGTGGGTTGGCGGAATCTGCTCCCAATCCGTTCCCGCTCTGCGGATCTGGATTGGCCCGCCGAACGAATTCGGATCAGGCACCCGCAGCGAGCCTTGGCTTCCGTAAATTTCGATAGGCGGCAGGTCCGTGCCGCCCTGAATGTCAAAGCTCGTAACAAGCGTCGCTATGGCGCCGCTATGGAAATCCAGCACGCCAGCGATATGCGTCGGCGTCTCGACCTGGATTTTCTGGCCGTATTTTTTCGCGCTTGTAATCGTACGTTCCGGATGACTAATCCCAGCTGAGCCAGTCACTCTGCGAATCGGCCCGAGCAATGCGACGAGCGCCGTCAAATAATACGGCCCCATATCGAACATTGGCCCCCCGCCCTGCTGATAGTAAAACTCCGGATCGGGATGCCAATTTTCATGGCCGCGGCTCATCATGAACGCTGTTGCCGCAACCGGCGTGCCGATCCATCCGTCATGGATCAGCTTCAAGCAGGTCTGGATGCCTCCCCCAAGGAACGTATCCGGCGCACTGCCGACCAGCAACCCTTTGCTGCGTGCGACGTCCAGCATGCGTTGTCCTTCTTCACGCGTAACTGCAAGCGGCTTCTCCACATACACATGCTTGCCCGCCTCAAGCGCCTGCTGGCAGACTGCGGCATGCGCAGCCGGAATCGTTAGGTTAATGACGAGATCGATGTCCTCATCCTGTAACAGCTGCTCGACTGTACAGGCTTTGGCGATGTTATACTGCTCCGCTCTGGCCTGCGCGCGGCTCAGATCGAGATCCGAGCAAGCAACAAGTTCCATGTGTTTGAATTTCGGGATATTTTCCATATAAATCGAACTAATATTGCCACAGCCAATGATGCCAACTTTAATTGTTTTCATCTCGCTCCTCCTCATATTCTGCCGCTACCTTGCGGCCCACAATAAGCCACGACGCATTAACTCGAGCGTTTGCGGCATTCGGACAATATTTGCTTGATGACCGAGTGAATTGTAATAGACTTTCCCCGCACCGTATGTTTTCGTCCAGACGACCGGCATTTCCACATCCCCGAAGTCCGTTACGGCATGCACTTGGATGGCCGGGTCGACGTGCATGTAATACTTTTCAGATACGACAGTGAAATCCTCGATACCTTGCGTGAGCGGGGAGCTGTGATCCTTCATGCGTACAGTGTATGTTACCCCGTCATTGCCTGGATGTGCGACCCACTGGCCGCCGACCATATACTGATACTCGACCTCGTTGCGGAAGGAGTCCCCCATCCCGCCATGACAGCCGGCGATCCCAGTTCCGCCTTCCTTTACCGCGGCCAGCAGCGGATCGAGCTGCTCCTTCTCAATCGCACCCATCGTCCAGACCGGTACGATCAGATCGACGCTTGCTAACCGCTCCGCGTCTCTAAAAGCATCCAATGTGTTCGAGATTTCAACCTGGAAACCTTCTTCTCGAAGCATGCCTCCGAATATCCCTGCAACTTCCTCCGGCTGGTGGCCGTCCCAACCGCCCCATACGATTAACGCTTGTTTGTTCATAACAATCGATTGCTCCTCTCTCATCTGTACGCTTTGATCGATACCGTATTGCAATCCGCACTATACTTCATTAATACTCACCCATCGCCGCTGCGCGATCGACTGCTCGACCGCTTCAAGCACCTGCTGACATTTGACGCCATCCACGAAGTTCGGGATCGGCTGGCGATCTTCCTCGAGCGCGCGCATCAGCTCCACGACCTCGTGGATAAACGTATGTTCATAACCGATCGTATGACCGGCAGGCCACCAAGCATCCATATAGGCATGGGACGGATCGGTTGCAAGCACGCGGCGGAAGCCTTGTACATCCTCATCGTCGCTCGTAAAATAGACCTGCAATTCATTCATCCGTTCAAAGTCGAACTTCACGCTGCCCTTGCTGCCGTTGATCTCAAAAGAATTCGTACAGCGGTGTCCCGGCGCGAAGCGTGTCGCTTCGAAGCTGCCGAGCGCCCCACAAGCGAATCTCGCCATGAACAGCGTCGCATCATCGACGGTGACAGGACCGCGCGGAGCGTCTGCGCTACCTTTGGCGCTGAGACCGGTCATCGAAGTCGGCAGTGGACGTTCCTTCACGAACGTCTCGCTCATGCCGATCACTTCCTGCATGTCGCCGATCAGGAAGTGCGCGAGATCGATGAGATGCGCGCCGAGGTCCCCGTGCGATCCGGAGCCTGCGATTTCCTTCTGCAAGCGCCAGACGAGCGGAAAGTTCGGATCGACGATCCAATCCTGCAGGAACCAGGCACGGAAGTGATAGATCTCGCCGAGACGGCCTTCTTCCACCAGCTTCTTCGCCAGCTGCACCGCGGGCGCAAACCGATAGTTGAAGCCGACCATGTGCTTCACTCCAGCCGCCTCAGCTGCTTCAAGCATTTCCCTCGTATCGGCAAGGGTGAGCGCAAGCGGCTTCTCGCAGAAGAGATGCTTGCCGGCCGCAGCCGCAGCCAGCGCAATTTCCTTATGCGTATCGCTCGGCGCATTGATATCGACGATGTCGATCTCCGGATGCGAGACCAGCTCGCGCCAGTCGGTGACGTACCCTTCCCAGCCGAACTGTGCTGCCGCGGCGCTGACACCGCTTTCATCTCGGCCGCAAATGAGCTTCATTTGCGGCGCAGCAACCTGCGGGAAGAACATCGGCAAATCCCGGTAAGCATGACTGTGCGCCTTTCCCATAAATTTATAACCGACCATCCCTACACGATAAGATTTCATCATCATGACCTCCTTGGTGGGCCCTGCCCTGCCATTCGATTATTTTTGATGTATGATTTTGGTAACATTATATTTCACTAGACTCACTTTGTCTATCGAATAAACAAAGTTAGAATGATAATATTTTTTTGTCATAAATTCAGACACAGAACAAAACAGGCTTTCCGATCGTGAGCCTGTTTTGTTCTAGCTATAATGTTGATAGTTGTTGTGTTAATCCGATTCCAGCCGATAATAAGCAGTTCCAAAGTCATTTCGGCATGTCACCGCGCAGCTATAGGAAGCAAGAACGCTGATGACACTGCCAAGAGCCTATCCGAAAACAGCCCCGTTTCCTTTAGGAAAAGAGGCTGTTTCGCTATTCCTTACACTTTCATACTAGATTTGCAATTAGCAATCTTTAGTTGCTTTTCTCATAAGCATATACTTCAACACCAATGTTCTCTCCAATCAGATTTGGCATTCCGCTTGTTAACCAAGTCTCGATTTTAGTGCCTTGCTTCTGATAGGATATCGTAACCACATTTTTGTGTGGCGCGATCATGACTACGGATACCTTAGCATTAACGCCAGTTCCTTCCGTAAATTGAACGGCCAGATACTTACCCGTTAGATCATTACCTTTGTCTCCACCAATCGTAATATCACGGATATAACCAGCTCCACCTGCTGTTTCGTTGCCAATCGCAAGCGTATATCCGATTTTTACCGTGTACTTAGGGATCTCCATCTTTAACACATCACTCACAACATTACCGTTTTTGACCACAATATATATGTCTTTGGCCGTCGCTTTCTTTAAGCCGTCTGCATTAATTAACACTAGCCCTTTTTTAGATGGAGTACCGGGCTTACTCGTATCCATGACTGGCATTTTAGCTCCGCTCTCAACGACTTGATAATAATATTGTCCGTCTTTGCTTGTGCCAAAAGAAACAGAAGCTGTCGTCTCGGTTAATCGATTCGCGGTACCTGCCGTTAGTATTGGTTTAGGATTATTATTATCCTGCACTTCTACGACTTGCAAAATATCACCTGCATACCCTTCTGCTGTGCCAACTGCAATAATGGTACCTTCTTGTGCATATAAGGAAGTATCCAATTGTGCAAAAATCAGAGGCAGCTCTCTAGGGCCGTTTAGATCCTGTGCATGAACAGTAGTTGCCAATTCTGGTGCTACCCCAACAAGCGTAGTAACATGGCCTAACTTATCGATTGATTGAATGCCATCTACCGTTACATTTACGCTAACTGATCCTTTTAGACCTACAAGCTGACCTTTAACTGTAAATGTACCTGGCGTTTTATACAATGAAGGATTCACTGTATCCCAGTTCACTTTAGCGATCTGAGTAGTGCCATCATTAAAAGTAACTGTAACCTCCGCAGGTAAATTTGGTGCATGATCAACCGTTGTTGATACATTCTCCTCAATACCTTCTATGGAAGTAATCTCATAACCCTTATTCATATAAATGGTATAGTCTTTACTTCCTGCTGAAGAAATTTCGGATACTATCAACGTATTTTGCCCTTTGACTAATTTATCCGGTGAAATAGATGCACTATCACCTACAAATGGAATTTCTTCACCATTCATCTGTAATTTAATCTCTGTGCCATCAAGTACGATATGAGGTTTCTTGATTGTAATAGGCTGTGCAGCGTCAGTTATAGCAGCATAATACGTATAATAATTAGGATTAAAGTTGCCGTTTAATACCGCATTGCCTAGTCCAAGATCAGCCGCATAATCTACAAATTTGGGATTGGATATGATCTCAATATCATCCAGGTACACAGTTGCATTAATTCCTCCAAATCCAACTCCACCTGATTTAAACTGACCATCGTTAACAGATATCAAGTTTTGTCCATCCAATACAAAACCAACTTTGCCATCAAAGGTTTGAATCTGCAGATCATGCCACGTATTCGCATTAAATCCTTCTGGTACCTTTGCTTTACCTAATGATGCATCTCCACCGGAAGTATGTTTTGCTATTTCAAAATATGGTGTCCCAGCTGCAAAACCTGTCGTTCCATTTTTATTTCTTCTATAAACGACTTGATACGATTCTGGTGCTTTATTAGGGGCTAGTCCTTTATTGTTTGCCATGACATAAATTGTAAAGTTATCATATTGGCCACTAAGAACATCTGTTGTACCCCATCCTTCAAATTTCCATCTCATATTGACCAGATAATTATTCCAAGGGGCATTCAATTCATAGAAGTCATTGCCGTCTCTAATCTCATCCTTTAAAACTTGATTTCCGGTATCTCCGGTCTCATATACCACACTTGTTACAGATGGCATACCACCTATTTTGGTAAATGGAGGTACAGTTCCATCTTCAAAATCTAGCATAAGCTGATGCTTATTAACCTCTGATCCGTCATATGCCGGAGGTGCTGGTATATTGGATGGAGGGATTGGCAATGTTGCTGGATTCCCGCCAGACACATAAAGCTCATCATAGAAGGCTTGTCCTCTGCCATTATCAGAACCAAACGAGATGTCCTTAAAGCCAGTTGCAGGTAAAGTTTTAACGGGTTGATCATCAATATATAGCTTGACATCTGTTCCTGATGTATAGTCAAACTTCAACTCATGCCAGCCAAATGTTCTAGGAATGTTCGTCGATTCCTTTTGATTCCCAATTTGGATGATATAATTGCCTTTCGTATCCGAATCCAGCCCCAAACCAACCACGTTGTCCCCATCATCAACTCGTGCAATGGATGTTACTCTAGCCGAATTTTGTTGCCCTGAATCGTACGCTGCCAAATTATAATTCTGTCTGTCAAACATCTTTACCGTAACGACTTTGTTCAGCATTTCAGGGAAAATCTTGAATACCCGCGTTTTGTCTAACAGCTCCAAACTTTGTTTGCCATTAATAGGTCTTTCAGACATAAATTCTGTTGAAATTTTGGCTTGACCGTTTTGAATGGACCACACGGTATCATCCAGTCCATGTTCAAAATTCTCTTTAAAATAAATATCTGCTGGTTCTGTAATCAGATCTCTGTCCGTCAAGTATTGTTTAGGGTAATCCGAAGTGACTCCGATCTTGTCATACTCCATCTTGGAGTCGTCAAATTCCTTAATATGATTTGCAAGTTTCCCATAGTTAACATTCGTATTATCAAACGTGATGACGTCGCCATATTGAAGAATCGTGTTCACTTCAATATTAAAATTCATAGGATTTGTTGCTTTTACATTACTTAACGCTAAGCCTGAGGCTCCCATATCCAAATTCATATCATTAGGCCCATAATCAGCCATCGTAGGATTTGCCCCTGTGTTATCAATAAGAACTTGGTTTAAGTAGTTAGGTTTGTAATTGGGACCCTTATACAAATAACATGCAAAGAAAGCTCCATCATCTCCGCCATCTTGTTGGGCATCATGCAAATATACATATTCAATTTTATTATTGTGGGTATACATATCCGTCATAATATTGAAATCTTTATCACCATTCGGGGAAGCTACATTCGGATTGCGACTATTTCCTGCCGTTAAGAAAATTCCTCTTCTTGGTGAATTATAGACCTCGACATGAGAAACCGTATTATAGCTTGACTGTTGAATGGTAATACCTGAGGCCTGACCAATCAGTTCACCAATATCATGAACAATGCTATTGGTTATTGTATTATTTCTGCTGTAACCATCTCCGTTTTTATCTCCAGCCACACCAGGGTAGCCGCCATCAACGTTGATACCGCCATGGCCTGTGTATTCAATAAGATTATCCTTTATGGTTGCATTTTCATTAGCTAGATAAAGTTCGATACCAAACATACCTGAGTTTTTAATATGTGTTTTCGATATCGTAATATTTTTAGTATTCGTAAGTGTAATCACGCCATATTGGAACTCTATTCTTTCAGTCTGCTCGGCATAAGATGGTTGTGTACTTCCTTTAGCTTCCGGAGGATAGAAACCTAGACCAGCTCCTGCATCTCCCCAGTTCCAACCATAGGCATACCAATCTGTTGTATTTGTATCCTTTAATTGCAAGCCGCTGAATTCAATATTGGATACCATATGAGTTCGATCGGAACCTTCGACACGGATCACTTCTTTGACCGTAGGAATGATAAATTCGTTATCATTTATGTTTCCTTCAGAATAATAGTACAAGTCACCCGTCTTTTTATTGAAATAGTATTCACCTGGAACATCCAAGAAGCCTAAATTTCCTTGTACAAAATATCTTGCATCTGTACCTGTATTATATTTAGGTCTATACATTTCTGGCTTTCCTGGAACCGTTTTGTACACAAGTTGACGACTTGCCGTGTTAATAGAAGAAACCGGTATCGTATCCGTCATCCAATCCCAGTATCCGCCATCCCACATATAAACCGAGGCATCCAAGTCTCCACGCTGCTCAGCATTGACCATACCGTTGATGGACTCTTGATCAAGATCACCATCTTTATAAATCAAATCACCTATTCCACCGCCTGCACTTTTCATGTAAGGCGTCAGCGCAGCTGGGAAATCGTTGTACTTTTTTAAATTCTGAGTACGTGCCAACGTAGCGCGTCTATCATTTACATAAAGTGTATCAAAAGTAACATCCGTACCCACGTGCGTTTTGTATACTTTACCTGCAGCCACAGCTGGCAAGTCTGCATCAGCACCGGTTCTTTCAACGGGTTGCCATGGTGTGTCAACAACCTTACCGCCGATCATTTCAGCACTAGCCAATTCATCTAAGTTTCGATAGACGACATGATAACCATTCGTACCCGAGTCTTGTTCATTGAAAGTAATCGTTTTATCAAGATAATATTTACCTTTTGCAATAAAGACGTAAATATCACCTGTCATGTTCTTATTAATCGCTCGAACGGCATCTCTTGCAGCTTGCACCGTTGCAAATGGCTTATCATATGAACCATCATTTGCATCATTTCCATTTGGTGAAACGAAGAATTGCGCTTGTATTCTGTTAAGAGAATGTACTGCTCCATCTGCTGCTTGAACACTATTCGTAGGGACCAATAATGAAGTAGAAATCATACAACATGCAATCATGATACTAAAGATTTTTTTCTTAGCCATATCAATATACCTACCCCTTCTCATTAATTTTGCAATGTTTACGATGTTAAAAGGGCTTACCTATTATAGATCCTATACAATATTACGGCTGCCTCAGCTCTTGTTGTCTTGCCATTCGGATTGATTCCGCTTTCATTTCCTGTGATGATTCCATCTTTAATTAAGGATGCTGCGCTATTTCGTGCATAATTTGCGATCTTGTCCGCGTCACTAAATTTCTGAAGATCCTCGTTACTTCCTTCTAAACACGGTTTACCCGCGATTTGAAGCGCTTTATCTACCATGACCATCATATCTTGTCTGCTGATTTGCGCACTTGGTTCAAATGTATTGTTGCCTAAACCAGATGTTATACCTAGTGCTTTGGCTATAGCGACTTCGTTAAAGTAATGAGCATTTTCCGCGATATCAGCAAAGTTTCCATTGATATCAGCTTTCAAGCCTAAAGTATTTACTAGCAGCTTCAAGAAGTCGGCTCTCGTAATATTCTTTTGAGGAGAAAAGGATGTTTCACTAGTTCCTCTTATAATGTCTTTTGAAGCGAGTACAGATATCTGTTTTTCTGCCCATTTATGTTTTGCGGTGTCTTCAAAGGTTTTCTTCACGAAACCTATGGCATATGTTCCATTAGCCTCACCATCTACAGTAACTTTTCCAGTTTCTTTGTTATATCTGCCATTTGAAACGGTGATCAAGTTACCATCCTTAGCTACTCTATATACAACGATATGTTCATAATCTGCCATTTCTTTTCCTACAGGCTTATAATCAATAGCGATCTTTATATCAGCTTCTACTGGCTTGCCTTCTTGTAAAAGTGATACATGAACACCTGCTCTGCTGCCTATCGTTTCGCTAGCTATTGATGTAAGGCTGCTCTTATCCATTGGGCTTATGACGAAATCTACTTTACTATTGATATTCTTTGCTAAGGATTTCATCGTGTCATGTGTTAATACAATGTCACCGAAGCCAGTACTTACTGTGACATCGATCTTGTCAGACTTGGCTACGATCTTTCCTACAGGGATCGTGATCATATTTTGCTTCGCGTTACCTGTAGTTCCTATTTGGATTACGATTTGCTTCACGCCACGTTCATCTGTTGGAGCACTATTCATCGCTGAATCTACATGCTCATCTTTCATTTCAACATTTACATTTCCATCCTTGTCCGGCTTTACATGATCATAAGATATACAACCATCTTTGACGGTAGGCTCTTGGCTCGGATTTGGAACTGGCGTTGGCGTTGGATTTGGTTCTGGTTTTGGTTCTGGTTTTGGTTCTGGTTTTGGATCATCCTTTCCATTCAAAGTTGCTGATGAAACCAATGTACCATCCAATCCATTCACATATACAATATGTTCTTCTACCTTTTCCACAGCTCCTGTCGTAATCGAACCCGCAAGGATACCATTCGCATTTGCATGCACCTGTCCCATCGCTTTAAGGGTTTCGTTTACTTTATCAACCACTCTGACCATATAATCTTTATTCGCTTCATATCCTTTACCCTCTATCGCAACAACGCCTTTATGATAAGTTGCTTTTAGATTAGAAGAAGCTGCTAAACAATTTACAGGTAATATTGCTATACATAGTATGACTGCAAGTAATACGGAGATTCGTTTACGCATACTCTATCCTCCCGATGTCTTGTCTAACGAACGATTCATTTTGTTACTTGTCGCATTAACCATTTACAGAGAGTTAGCGCTTACATCATTTCAGAATTTATTCCTATTCATGAATCCCCCCTTCGTTAAAATGCAGCTAATTTACTGCATTGTAGCCAAGCGGATCTCAAACCAGCAATCTCAAAATCTATTGCTTTTGATGTTTTTTGCTGTTTTTGCAATATTAAATGTAGTGCTGTCACTCACATTTTTAATACAATCTCTAATTCCTTTTGTTTTGTTCCATATTCATACAAAAAAGAGGCTTCGCGGATTCTATCTTTACGATGAATCGCTAAGCCTCTTTTTTAGCTGTTAATCACGATCGTCTTCCTGTCCAAGCTGCAATTTGTACTCACTAAGGGACATACCAAAATGTTTTTTGAATCGCGTGTAAAAATAATTATTCTTTTCAAGACCAACCTTCTCGATTATGGTCGACAAGGACATATTGGTGTTGCGCATATATTCGTCCAGCTTTTGCATGCGGAAGTCAAAAATGTATTGCGCAATCGACTGCCCGTGTGCTGCTTTGAACAAATGACCGATATAGTTCGGTGATAGGCGCAATTTTTCGGCAATGGAACTGAGGCAAAGTTCGGTGTTGGAATATTCCTGTTCCACCATTCCGATAATGCGCTGCATCAGAAAATCGTTACTACTTGATGTGTTTTTGATCGCTGTTACCTCATTACTGAGCTTTTGTAAAAACGCATTCATCAAACGATCAATATCTTCACCGACTTCTGCATGTTGTATATCTTGTAAAAACGCTTGCAGCGTTAGATCCTGATTGTCCTTTATGGCAGGCATTTTACTGAGCACACCAGAATAGATTCTGTAAATTAAATGTACAATGCTGAACAAAACCTCGTTGTACGTATATTGATACAGCTGTTGACTAATAGATTGATAAATCGCACGGGCTTCTTCATAGTCACCCTCCAGCACTCTCTCGATCACCTGCTCCTCTTTTTTGACTGAAACCTGGAATTCATCGGTATTGATCTCATCGATCATATAAGGCGTGATGATGCTGCCATGTCCATATCGCATTTTCAAAAGAATAGAACCCTTCATATTGTTATACATGCTCGGCAAATGCTCAAGCCCCTGGAACATCGTGCTGTATGCCATCGACAGCGAAATATGAAGATACTTTTGCGTATTCCATTGTATTTCCCGTAAAATACGTTCCACCTCATCCTGCAGCACCTTGTATTGCGATACATTGTCACAGTCCAAAAGCATCACAAATTTATCGGAATCGCAGCTAAATATTTCGCAATTACCGTAATTCTCAGTAATCTCAGTGGCGATGTTCACGATGGCATAGCGCAATGCCCAACGTTCCTTCTGACTATTTCGGGACATAAACTGGCTGTAATTGTCAATTTTAAACAGGCACATGCACAGCTGGTTGGCGACGATATAGTCCAGATGTAAGTCTTGCAGTTTACCCTGCACTGTTTCCATCGAGTATGTTGTACTCTCGCTTAACAGAGCATTTAGAAAATCTTGTTTGGCAGCATATCCTGTTTCACGCATGATTTTATCGAGCTGCGAATTTTGCTCCTTCATGGATTCGAATACAGACAGAATCACTTGAAACTCTTCCGTTTGGGATACAAGCGGATCGCTTCGATCGGGTGCCTCCCCGTTGATCATTTTCGTGATGGCTTGAATCGGGCTGTTCAACCTTCGTGCTAGAAACAGACAGATCACCGCACAAAAAATGAATACGGCTACGACGATACCTAACGATACGATCGATGCGGTAATGACATCTTCAAAAATTTTCTTGACGGGAGTAACGCCCATAATGTACCAGTTGTTTGCATTACTTTTGCTGCTCGAAACAAGGTAACGGGTCCCATCCATTTTTTGCACCCGATTGTTGCTGCCATCCAGTTCCTGTGCTTTCTGGGCTAATGTGCGCACTTCACTCATGTCATGACCGAACTCCGGTGAGAGTGCCATACTTAATATAGAACCGTTAGCGTCCACCACTAAAAAAGACGTTTCCTGTACAGGATCATGTCCGTTGATTGCTTGGATGGAATCCGTAAGCGCTTTCGTTCGAATGTTGACAACAATGGCATTTTTCAGACCAGCTGCAGTGGCGCCCTGTTCAAATAATATATAGGAGCATATATTTGCCGATTGTGTTGCTTCATCTACAGATGTCACAATGGGGCGACCACGATACTTCGCTACAAAATCTTTGTCGGTTAACAACTTGGCAATCGCCTGATCTGAAAATGCGGATGCTGATCGGCGTTCACCGCTCCTTGAGGAGTAAAACAAGTCCAAACCCGCATTGTAAAGATACACACTATCGATATCTTTCAGTGTGAGAAAATGTTTGTCAATGACCTTACTTGTTAAAAGAGCCACGCGCTCATCATTTTCATTCATGTTTAAAAATTCAATGATATGATTGTCGCTATAAAGAGTATTACCTAATTTTTTTGCGGTCTCATCCAGATAGGTAATACTGTAATTCGACTGTGCAATCAGTTTGTCGTTATAACGGCTAATCAATGCATTCGTAGTACGCAAATAAGTAAACGTCAAAAAAGTCGTCAGTAAAACAGTAATGATGATCGTGATTATCAAAAAAGAAAAAAAAGCTTTGCGTAGAAAGCTAGTACTGCGGTTTTTGGTCTTATATGCGAGCTTCATTGCGTCCTCCTAATCATGCTGCTTCCTAGTATGAGTCCTATTTATATTATAGTGTTAAACAAATTTCACCTCAACGATTTATAACACTTTGAAGAAATCGTTAGTTTTTAGAGATTGCTAGTGTGAAAAAACAAAAAGAACAGCATATTTGTTTGTTGAGCAAAATAATCCTCCTAACTACACTGAAAGCAGACATACAAATGATGCTCAGAAAGGAGTGAACAACATGAAGACGATTACAACGCCATCTAACAAGGGCAAGTCCTACAGAACGTTACGTAGCGCACGCCGTCAGGCACCCTTCTATCTCATGATGGCACCTGGTTTAATTTTTATTACGATTTTATTTTACATCCCGATGGCCGGCGTGATCATTGCCTTCAAAGATTACAATGCACGGGATGGTATCTTCGGAAGTCCATGGATGGACCCGCTGTTCAAAAACTTTGAGTTTTTCTTTAAATCCGACGCAGCAAGGACCGTTACCTTTAACACGCTTTTTTACAATCTACTAGAAGCTGTTACCGTTACGCTTTGTGCATTGGCAATCGCTATTCTATTAAATGAAGTAAAAAACAAAGTGACCTCAGCTACCTATAAAGGTTCCATTTTGCTGCCAACCTTTCTCTCATGGATTGTCATCCAGTACATTCTCTTCAGCCTGCTCAGTGTTGACCGTGGTATTATCAACAGCACGATCACCGGAAACGGCGGAGAAGCCATTTACTGGTACAGTGAACCGTCTTACTGGCGCTTCATCTTGCCAATTGCCTATCTGTGGAAGAATGTCGGTTACTTCTCGGTGCTATATGTGGCAGCGATTGCCGGAATTAACCCCGATTACTATGAAGCTGCCCAACTGGACGGTGCTTCGAAGTGGCAACGCATTAAACATATTACATTACCACTTCTGAAACCGACCATCATTGTCCTTTCACTGCTTTGGGTAGGTAAATTATTCAATGGCGGTTTAGGCGACTGGAACGGATTCTACACGCTTCCGAATGATGCGGGTGCGCTTTATCCGGCAACAGACGTTATCGACACACTTGTATTCCGTTCGCTGAAAAAAGTCAATGACTACGGTATGGCGTCTGCAGTTGGTTTATATCAAGCGGTAGTTGGCTTCTTCCTTGTGTTGATCTCTAACTACATCATTAAAAAGAAAGATCCCGACAACGCACTATTCTAAACGATCAGACAGGATAGCGTTTCTACTTGGGAGGGAGAACCATGCTACTTAAAAAGCTACATTTTTCAAAAATAACAATTCATCTTATTTTCATTGCACTGAGCCTTGCCTGCATCCTTCCATTGCTTTTGGTTGTATCCATATCGTTTACGGACGAGCAATCATTGATGCTTGACGGATATCGCTTCTGGCCCAAAGAGTTCAGCACGGCAGCTTACCAGTATGTATTCAGCGGAGCAGGCTCTATTCTAAATGCATATGCCGTTACGATTTTTGTGACGGTTGTCGGCACGCTTCTGCATCTGCTGATTACTTCCATGCTGTCGTATTCACTGACACGTCCCGAAGTGACTCACCGCAGAGCGCTCACTTTATTTGTGTATCTTCCGGTTCTGTTCAACGGCGGTCTTGTTCCGCAGTACATTTTGCTGACGCGCATCCTGCATCTGAAGGACACCATCTGGGTACTGATTATCGTCTACCTGGTATCGACTATTAACGTGCTGATTATGAAAAACTTCTTCCGAACGATTCCAGACTCATTAATTGAGTCAGCGCGAATCGATGGGTCGGGTGAAATCCGTACTTTTTTCCGGATTGCACTACCGCTCTCCAAGCCGTCGCTCGCAACCATCGGTTTGTTCGTCGCCATTGCATACTGGAATGATTGGATGACCGCATCGCTTTATATCGAGTCACCGAAGCTGCGGCCCCTGCAATATCTGCTCCAATCGTTAATGAACAATATTGGATATTTGCAGTCGAACGCACAGGCTTCCCAATCGATGGAAGCAGCGATTGGCATGCTGCCTAGTGAAGGCGCGCGCATGGCAACCTGCGTACTCGCCATCGGTCCTATTATTTTGCTGTACCCTTTACTGCAGAAGTACTTTGAAAAAGGATTGACAATAGGCGCTGTAAAAGAGTAATTTTACCGGTAAACCAACCGGAAAAATAAATAAAAATCTAGGGGGAACGACAATGAAAAAATTTTCTGCGATTCTGTTGTCCGTAACGCTGCTGTTAACCATGCTGCTGAGCGGATGCGGAGAGAAAGATGCAGGCACAACCAGCAAATCTGCTGAGAAACCTGCTGCGGGTAATGAAGAGATGGTTGAGCTCAATTTCTACATGATGAACAGCCCCGTCAATGACTTTGACCGCATCATGAAGAAAGCGAACGAAATCATTGGCAAAGAAATCAATGCTAAGCTGAATCTAATTCTTGTAGACAGCAGTACTTATGCCGAGAAAATGAACCTGATGATCAATTCCGGCGACGATTGGGATCTCAGCTTCACTGCTAACTGGGGTGGCATCAACTTCTTCGAAAACGCCGCCAAAGGAGCTTATGCCGACCTAACGGACCTCCTTCCTAAATATGCACCTCAAACGTATTCCCGTATCCCTCAAGGACTGTGGGAAGGCGTTAAAGTAAATGGTAAGATCTATGGACTTGTGAACTATCAACAATGGGGCACTGCCAAACGAGAGGGATTTAAATTCCGTTCTGATCTTGTAGAGGAAACCGGGTTCGACTGGAAAGCCTTGAAAGACAAGCCTACCATTGAGGCACTTGATAAGATCGGGCCTTTCCTTGGCGATGCTCTAGCAAAACACAAAGGAATGATCGGGTTTGAAACCAGCTCCATTGAAAGCTTGTTTGCCAGCAATCCACTGTTATGGAACATGGAAGCCGTAGGTGATACGAGCATCCCTGGCTGGATTAACCTTGACAATCCAGACAAAGTCATCAACCAGTTTGAGACGGAAGATTTTGCGAAGTACACTGAAATGATGCGCGACTGGTTCGTCAAAGGTTATGTTCGCAAGGATGGCGCAACCGTAAAAGATACTTCTCCTGACCGTAAAGCAGCCAAATTTGTCGCTGAGAAAACAGGCAGCTGGCCTGACAGCATTGAATACCCTGGTAATCCTGATGCCAGCAATATGTCTATGACGAAAAGCGCAGGCAATGCTCCTGCAGTAACCGTCTCCACCACTCGCACGATGATTCCTGCGGGCGCCGCTTCTACTGCAGCGATTGCAATCAATTCGGATTCCAAACACATTGAAAAAGCTTTGCAGTTAGTTGAACTGCTCAACACCAACGATGATCTGTACAAATTGATTACGCTTGGCGAAGAAGGCGTTGACTACAAATATGATGAAAATGGCAAGTTCACAATGATTGAAGGCAAATACAATTTCAACTTTAACGAATGGCAGCTTGGCCAATCCTACAGCCCTAACTTCACCCGTACGAACTATGACAAGAACAAAGATGGTGAAGTTCAAAAAGAGACTCAAACCAAAATCTATGAAGCTGACAAAACAGCAGAAATTTCACCGGTAACGGGCTTCGTATTCGACCCGACTCCAGTAAAGACGCAGGTTGCAAACTGTGCTGCAGTTACCTCTGAGATGATTCCGGCACTCAGCTCCGGTTCTGTCGATCCTGCTAAAACATTGCCTGAATTCCTGAAGCGCCTGAAAACTGCCGGCGTGGACGACATTATCAAAGAAAAACAGGCTCAATTTGACGCCTGGAAAGCAAAAAAATAATCTCACGATCCTTTGTGAAATCCGGTGTATTTCTTTATATCGTACACCGGATTTCTATTTCAATTAAGCCCAAAGAGAGGAACTCAACATGCGCTATTCTCTTATGTGTAAATCTTTTACTGGCAGTGAAGTGCAAGACTCTGAAATCGTTGACGTGAATTTGCAAAATAACGAGGTTGCTTTTTCACAGTTCCCATGCAGTGCGTCGATGACAACGCAACGACTTCCACATGGACAACGATTCAATATTACCCTGTCTTTTCATGAAGATACAACCGATCCGATGAATTTTTCATTTTCGATGGCAACAGAGCAATGGGACAAGAGCAACTATGTGTTGATGCCCGGTGCGGTTTATAATGGCAATCGTTTTGTAAGCTTACCTCTTCCCTACCCGCCTTATTATGAGCCTCCCCACAACAGCCGATTTACAGATGCCGAAGTCATTACCAGCATTCCTCATTTGGATATGGAGAACAGAAAATCACAAATTTCTTTACTTTCTGGTGATATGGCATCGCCTTTATGCGGGTTCTATGATTTTAACGGCCAATCCGGTTCTGTTCTATTGGGAGAGCACCAATGCGGCAGTTATTATACAGGCTTTACTGTTGATGAAAATCAAATCGATAGCAAAGCTTCTTTTGTGCTTTCTGTTCCAGGTGTACGCGAGACTACTCAATATTTTTTTGGGGACCAGAACGACGGACATGGCTTTCGTCCAGACGTCTCAGCTCCTTCACAAGATACCGGCGCTATGTTCAAACAGGGTCAATCACTAACGCTGACGGTCTGTGTCCTTCATTGGCAGCAAATATCTTTGCCGGACTTTTTCAAGCTGGTAAACAGCACCAAGACAACATTGGAAGCCCCGAATCAATTCTATAATGTTCCGTTCTATAAGGCATATACAAGCATCAAAGAAAAGTACCAAAAGGAAAACTTTACGGAAGAAGGATATTACACGGTAGGAACCAACTGGAACATCCATCAGCAGTGTTGGCAAGCGGGTTGGATTGGCGGAGGTATCAACAGCTATCCGTTGTTGATGGAAGATTCATCTGAAGCACGGCAGCGCGCGCTTTCTACGCTCCGCTTTATTTTCTCGCGCTTGCAGCACCCTAGCGGCTGGGTATTCGGCATGTATGGAAATGGAAAGTTTTATGGTGACGGTGGCGACAGTAACCCTGATACCATTCTGTTAGTTCGAAAAAATGCCGATTTGCTTTATTTCGTGCTGAAGCAGCTATTTTGGCTTTCGGATAACCACCATTCCACAATAGAGTTTGAGCAACCCGTAAAAGCGCTTTGCGATGCCTTTGTTCGGCTGTTCCAACAATACGGTCAGCTCGGACAGTTTATTGATATGGCTACAGAAGAAATCGTAGTAGGTAACTCGGCCGGAGCATGTATGGCTGTAGGCGCGCTGGCACTGGCGAGCGAATATTTTCAATGTACAGAATACCTCCACGTTGCAGAGCAGCTTGGGGAGTACTATTACCACAACTATGTCAAAAAAGGGATGCTGAACGGTTGTCCTGGGGAGATCTGTCAAGCGCCGGATAGCGAAGCGGCATTCGCCATGCTGGAAAGCTATGTGCAGCTGCATGAGACGACCCGCAAGAGCATCTGGCTTTCTTATGCAGAAGAAACTTGTGAAATTGCCATGACGTGGGTTATGAGCTACGACTTTGTGTTCCCTGCACATAGTACAGCAGCCAAGCGCGGTGTTCACAGCAGCGGCACGGTGTTCGCCAACGCACAGAACAAACACTCTGCGCCTGGTATTTGTACACTTTCAGGCAACAGTCTTCTCAAGCTGTATCGCTTTACAGGTAAAGCAAAATATCTACATGATCTACATGCTATCGCACACAGTTTACCGCAGTATGTATCTCTGGCAGAAGATCCGGAGCTTACGCTCGAGAAGCAATATTTGCCCGCAGGCTATATGAACGAGCGTGTGCAGACAAGTGACTGGGAAGGTAAGGAAACGGTTGGGGAATTCCTCTATGGTTCCAACTGGCCGGAAGTTTCCATGCTGCTTACATTTGTAGAAGTACCGGGCGTATATGTGGATTTCGCCAGCCGCACATTGCAGGTATTTGACCATGTGGAATGCTTGGTTACACAGTGGAATGAGGATTCTGTATCCATGGAAATGTATAATCCTACCGCATACAGTACGATCGTTACGGTACTTACGGACGAAAGTACAGACGCTCAGCGCGTAACGCATCATTACTTTGGAAGCATGAAAACTGTCCCTTTGTCAGCCGGAGAGCGTGTGCAAATTGAGATTAAAAAATAACGGGAGGTTTTCCTTATGTTGAATATTGGTGTTATTGGATACGGCGTGCGGATCGACATGCTGATGGATGATTTGTTTGCACTGCCTTATGAAATCAACATCAAAGCAGTAGCAGATACCAACCACGAACGCGTGCGGGCTTTGATGAAAAAAGACGGCTCGAAAGAAATGATGCATAACATGGAAATCGATAAAATCGACGGGCTTTTGCGCAGCTGCGAGATGAATCCAGATACCATTAACTTTTATACGGATGCAGACGAAATGCTGGACAAAGAGAAGCTGGACGGCGTGATCGTGGGTACGAACTGCAACACGCATACTTATTTCGCTCAAAAAGTGCTGAATCGCAATCTGCCGCTGTTTTTGGAGAAACCGGTAGCTACGACGATGGAAGATCTAAGAACACTAGCGGAGTGCGAAGCAAAAGCAACGGCTCCCACGGTTGTTTCTTTCCCGCTGCGCGTCACACCTCTGGTGCAGGAGGTAAAGCGTATTCTGGATGCCGGCACGATTGGCAAGGTGGAGCATGTACAGGCGTTTAACGATGTTCCCTATGGGTATGTATATTTCCACGACTGGTACCGCGATGAGTCCAAATCGAAGGGGCTTTTCCTGCAAAAAGCTACGCATGATATCGACGTCATCAACTATCTGCTCGGTGAAGAACCCATGAACGTCTGTGCCATGAAGTCCAAACAGATTTATAAAGGCGACATGCCAGCCGGCCTGCGCTGCAGCGAATGCGACAAATGGGAAACCTGCATGGACAGCACTTACAACATCATTAATCTACGCAATGACACGCCGCGCAGCGATTATTGCGGTTTTGCGGTAGACACCGGCAACGAAGACTCCGGCAGTATGATTGTGAACTACGCGAGCGGCATGCACGTCATGTATTCGCAGAACTTCTTTGCCCGCAAAGGTGCCGGGCGGCGCGGTGCAAGGCTGTACGGCTACAAAGGCACCGTGGAATTCAATTTCGCCACGAATGAAATCAAAGTATTTGACCATATGAGTGACAAAGTAACCACCGTGCGTCTTGATGATCAAGGTTCGCGTCATGGCGGCGGAGATATAGTACTCATGCGTAATTTTGTACACCTGATGCAAGGCAAAACGACCGAATCTGTAGCCCCGCTGAAAGACGGCATCCGCAGTGCTCTTGTATGTCTGCAGGCCAACGCATTTTCCGAAAGTGATCAATTTTATCCTGTCACTTTATGAATCAAATGATTTTTATGCTTTAAGAATATAAAAAGCAGGAGCTCTTAAATTCAGAGTCCCTGCTTTTTATGGCTTGCTTAAGATTTTAATCGCTTCGTCTCCAGATCTTCTTCCTCAGTGCACATCATGCAATTGATAAATCTCGCTGGCATCCCGCCATATCTTCGAAAAGCACTCCCCTGTCAACCGATGCCACTCTTCTTCCAGCGGGTGGTCGATGACCCGATCCGGAAGCGCCAAGGATGGATCCGACTCGACAATCATAAACAGGGTCAGTCCCTCGCGAAATATCCGCAACGATACAATGCCCGCTTCCCGCATATGCTGTTCGTTTCCGGCAGGAATATCGCGGTGAAGCTGTTCGTACCGCTGAACTTGATCCGGGTGAAGGTGGGCTACTTTAACTTCTGTTACCCTGTTTGCTGCCATATCCCCACTCCTCTACAATCGTTCACTCACCATGCGGTTTGTCAGAGCGCCCAGCTTCTCGATCTCGATCGTCACGACATCTCCCGGCTTCAAATAGACCTGCTTCTCCTTCGGATATCCAAGCACGACGCCAGCGGGCGTTCCGGTAAGAATGATATCGCCCGGCAGCAGCGTCATATGCTGAGAAATATAACTGACGATTTCATCGCAATGGAAAATCATATCCGACGTATTCGAATGCTGCCTAACCTCGCCGTTCACGATACATCGAATGTCCAAATTGTTCGGATCACCGACTTCGTCCGCCGTAACCAGATAAGGCCCTAAGGGGCTAAAGCCGTCACAAGATTTGCCAAGCAGCCATTGATGTGTTCGCATTTGCAAATCGCGCGCGGACAAATCATTGACGTTGCAATAACCGAACACGTGATCCAGCGCATGTTCCTTGTCTACGTATTTGGCTTTTTTGCCGATGACAATCACAAGCTCAGCTTCATAGTCAACCTGCGACGATACCTTCTCTGGCAGCGGAACTTCGCATCCATGTCCCGATAGCGTATTAGCAAATTTGTTGAACAAGATCGGGTATGCCGGGATCGGCGCGTTCGTCTCTTCCGCATGTTTGCGGTAGTTGAGTCCTACGCATATAATTTTGCTCGGATGCGTCACGCAGGGGGCGTATTGGATCGTTGATTCATCGAGCAAATAAGCTTTGCTCTCCGTTCCACCCGCCAACACTTGGTCTGCAAAGCGCTGCAATGCAGCAACAGCGCCTCTTCCGCCTTCGATGACGTCATGAATCGTCACCGGCAGTACTCCTTGTGGCATGGATGATATGCTTTCCAGCGCTGCTGCGACATCCAGAATGCCTTGATCCGTTTTAATCGCCAGCTTTAATTGCCCGTTATTTTCATAGTTCAACAGTTTCATTCGTCCCAACACTCCTGTCTATCTATTGTTATGCGTTCTTACCGAATACGACGCCGCCGTCAATGTACAGCGGGGAACCCATCATGAACTTGGACTCGTCCGAAGCGAGGAAAAGGGCCGCGTTAGCGACATCCTCTGGCTTGCCAAGCTCTCCACTGAGCTGGCGCTGTTTCAAGGATTCGATCGCAGCTGACGGGTCATCATACGACGTCTTCAAATAGTTCTCCATGAATGGTGTATAAATCGTCCCCGGCAGCAACGCATTCACCCGGATGTTAAAGGCCGCATAATCGACCTGCATCGATTTGGTTAAGGCGAGCACCGCACCTTTCGTCGCTCCATAAGAAGCTCTGCGCGCAAGACCCATTTCAGCAACGCACGACGACATGTTGATAATCGAGCCCGTTCTGCGCTCCATCATGTAGGGCAACACATATTTCGAAGGCAGGAATACGCCTTTGACATTAATGCTCATGATCCGGTCCCACGTATCCGGCTCGATTTCGTGCAATGCGCCGACGCCGCTGATACCCGCATTGTTAAACAACACGTCAATACGTCCGAATTCAGCGATGGCTGCTTCCACCATCGCTAGGACCGCTTCCGGCTGGGTAACATCAGCTTGAATAAAGAGCGCCTCGCCGCCTTTTTCAATAATTTCGCTCACCGTTTCCTGGCCTTTGACCTCATCCACGTCGTTGACAATAACGGCTGCTCCTTCTTGTGCGAACAGCAATGCTGTACTTCTTCCGATGCCTGAGCCTGCACCTGTGATCAGTGTTACTTTATCTTGTAATCGCATATCCTCACTCCTGTGTCTCTTTCATTTGCAACCTATACGTCCGAACCGCATTCCCGCCAAAAATAGCTTCGATTTGAGCCCCAGTCATTTCAGACGGTAAGGCAGCGCCGACCATTCCGAGCATATCCGTGAAGCTGCCTGCTGGTGTGCATCAATGATCATCACTCGGTCCGCCCCTGAATCGTGGTCGGCTTCTCTACACTCGGCCAAGGCATATCATACGATGGAGAATGAACAAACCGCTCCATAGACAGTCTCAAAGTGATGCCTGTTCCCGCTGGCAGCGATACGTGCAACCATTTCCCCTCAACCGCTAACGTCCCGGTCACTTCGCCCGAAGCATTGATGATTTCTCCACCTAAGAATCGATGTTCGCCAAATACGCCAGCCTGTATGATGACCTCTTGATCATCGAACAGACTCGTGTTCACCAAATGAACCGTTGCGGAATCCGGAGTCAGCTTCTCCACCAAGGCAGATACGCCCGACGGCAGTCCGGGGCGCTTCGCCACAGCGTCAAAATAACGAACGCGGCCATGCTGCAGACCTCCATGCGAGATATGCATCGGTCCGCCCAGCGTCAGCTGTACAAGTCCTTCGAAATATAACGGGCACATTTCCTGCCAAATGTGAATGGCCGAATAGATCCCTTCGCTA
Source organism: Paenibacillus terrigena DSM 21567 (assembly GCF_000374845.1). Taxonomy (GTDB): domain Bacteria; phylum Bacillota; class Bacilli; order Paenibacillales; family Paenibacillaceae; genus Paenibacillus_K; species Paenibacillus_K terrigena. The sequence goes on from NZ_KB895415.1 coordinate 471,329, forward strand.
TAATGCTCCGACCATTGATACGGATCACCTTCCGGAGAGCGCATCTTCGCGAGCTGATTGCCAATCATTTCGTAATTGGCGCTTAATATCCGCTGTGGATAATCCGGGTTGAGCCCGCGGATATATTGGTACCACGGCTGCGTATTACCAATGTAATGCTTCGTCTCCCGCCCGGTCCTTGGGTCTCTGCCGGAGTACTTTGGCACGATGACCTCATTCCAGTCATGATCTTTCGGGATGCGCTCAACGCGTTCCACATCTTCCTCCGCCATCGACATCGACCACAGATAGATCGGATATTTCGGCAGCGCCTCCCGATAATCGGTCCAGCCGCTATCGAAATGCTTGAATGGGACCAACCATTTGCCTTCCTTCTCTTGGCCCAGCTCCCAGTTGCGATCGAGCTGCTCCCGTGCCAGCTGCAGCCCATTCATATCGCCCGAAAGCAATACCTTATTCATGCAGGCATTCGTCAGCGGCTCGATGATCGTCATGAAGCCGTGAGGCCACCGCCAGCCGTAGTAGCCTCCCCACCATTTGCCGTCGTTGTACTCCCCGATTTGACCTGTGAGTCCGACATTGTCAGGAATGATGCCGCCGTTAGCACGAGTCCGCTCTTGCCAGGCGTTCACATACTCGACGACCCAACTCCGCAGCTTCTCCTCTCCGCTATGAAGAAACGCATGCGTGATCAATCCCGTCGCATTCAAATTCAACGGCACATCGCCGCGATTCATCCGCTCGTTCATCATGGCTAGGAGCTGCTGATAGACCTCATCGTTCGACCAAGGGCACTTGCCGCTTGCAAAATCGACCCCAGGAATATCTTCGTAAGGGGCTAAATAATCGTCCAGAATGCCTCGGTGCGTGCTCCAATCTTCCTCAGATACCTCAAACCTAGGACCGCGGCTGCCTGTCAATGGCGATCGGATAAGCTTGCGCTCCTGATCATAGTTCGGCGCTTGCGGGTCGTCGCCCGTATACATCGCTGCAAATTTGCTGGCACGCTGCCGATCCTTAAGCGTCGAGGGCCCTGCCAGACCAAGAAAATATAAATACAAATAGCCTTCCCCATGATGCATCCAATCGTAATACGCATCGAACTCGCGGTGAATTTGCCCGTATTCCGTCCACTGCCAAGTAATGCCTTCCCATATTTTTCGAGACACTTCATGCAGTTCGCTGCATCCCCCGAGAACATACAAGAGCGCCAAATTCATAAACCCTTCATAAGGATCATCTGATCCATCCATCCCTGGCCAATGCTCGAACCAAATGAGCGTCCCGTCTGGATGCGTGTACCGCTCGACGAACTCTTTGGCTGCCTTGTTCAGCGTTTCAAAAAGCAGCTGCTCCTGCAGCGCCCACGCCTCTGGAACGACCCGCTCTGTAGCTTCAATCCTCGTGATGCTTCCATTCGTTAGCGTTGAAGTCATGTGACTCTCCCTCCCACTTCGTTGTAACTAAAATAACGTTTGCCCTTGGAACAGTTGATACACTTGACGCAGCTCATCCGGCTCTAACCCTCGTCCATCGCAAAAAGCTAGATTCATCCGAAGCGCATCCATCGTTTCCGTCCCCGTCAAAGACACATGGATATCCGGTTGACTTAAGCTGAAGCGCATGCCCGGCTCGATCAATCCTTTCGACTCCGTTTTGCGAAGAAAACTTAATTTCTCCAGACGCTCTTTGGCTCTGTCCAGTATCTCCTGCTCCAGAAACGGAGCCGGCGAATCCGCAAGAATCCCCATGCCGAGCACACTGCCATTGATGACGCCAAGACCCATCTCCTTCGCGAGCGGCAAGATTTCATCTTTGGCCGTATGATCAGCCAGCATATAGCGCGCATAGAATTGAATCGCATCAAAGCGTTCGGTCTTCATATATCTCATCATCAATGGTAAAACCCGCGTACTCACGCCGATATAACGGATCTTCCCATCCTGCCGCAGCTTCTCTAATGCAGGGAGCGTCTCGTTGATGACAAGATCATAAGGCTGCGTCTCCACGTCGTGAATCTGCAGAAGATCGATCCAATCCGTTTGCAGTCGCTGCAAGCTGTCCTCCACCGACTGGATGGTGCTCTTATAATCGTAGGTCAAGTCTGATCTGATCGCTTTGGTCGTCAGCACAACCTTATCTCTGCGGCCGACAAGTGCTTGACCAATTCGGCGCTCCGATTCGCCGAACCCATACTTCGGAGCCGTGTCGATGAAGTTGATGCCGGCATCGAGTGCCTCGTGAATCATTCGCTGCACCTCATCTTCATCCGTCTTGCCGAAATCGCCTGCAAGCGGCGCCCCGCCTAAGCCAAGCTTGGATACTTTCAGTCCTGTCTTGCCGAAAATCGTATATTCCATCGTCTTTACTCCTTCTTCGATCCAAATTTATTCCTTCAACCGAATTAACCCAACTCGGCATGATCCTGAAGCGTTGCAACCTTGTTCTCCGTCCCATGCAGTTCGAAAAGTACCAGCTCATTTTCCCCTTCGCGAAGCAGCGGAGCAGGAATGTACAACGTTTGCTGGGGACCGATTTCCCAGTAACGTCCAAGATTAAACCCATTGATGAATGCGACGCCTTTCTTCCAGCCTTCCATCTTCAGAAACGTATCGCATGCTTCGTCAATTTGAAAAGTTCCTCTATAAAACGTCGGTGTACAAAGATCCTGCTTTTGCGCATCCGTATATTTCAGAGCAGCTAAGTCATCGAGCGGAAGCGTATGGATCGTCCAATGGTAGAGGAACTGCATCCCCAGACGAACGCCTTCTGTAATTCCTTTCGGATCTTTCATCCCGTAGCCGTAATTAATCCGTCCTTGATTTTCGACCAAAATGCTTAAGGTCGCGCCTTCGGGTGGAATGTCCAGCACAATATCGCGCTCCGTTGCGTCTGGTCTCACATCGTGCGTATTACGTTCGATAACGCCTTGATACACGCCGTCCAGGAATACGAGTGCACGATCTCGCACCTGTTGAATCGCAAGTTTCGCTTGGGATACAGGCCCTGGGATCGAAGTCGTGTACAGGATAAACCCATAATTTTGATCGAGCCGCTCCATCGGTTCTGGACATACGCTGTGAATCGGCGTTGATAACGTAGCGAGCGAGTCGAATAAGCGCGCATGCTCCGTTAATCGGACTTCGCCGTAATGCTTCTTCGGTGGCGAGGACGGTAATACGATATCTTCAACTTCTGTATATTTCGAGAGTACGCTCTGAACCGCCCAATATTTATCCGTTAAGTCACCAGATTCACTTAGCAATACGTCATAATCGTAGCTGGTTACCGTCGGCTCATATTTGCCCAAATCGTTCGCACCGTTATAAAATCCGAAATTCGTTCCCCCATGGAACATATAAAAATTCACCGATGCGCCCATGGCCAGCATGCTGTCCAGCACCTCAGCAACATCTTTGCTGTCCCGAACGTGGTGTGGTTTGCCCCAATGGTCAAACCATCCGTTCCAAAATTCCATACAGACGATCGGCTTGTCCGGTTGATACTCCGTCAGCTTACCGAACGCCTCATCCGGCCGCGATCCGAAGTTGACGGTGGCCAAAACCTCCGGAAGGAGCGTGCCGCCTTGCAAATTGCTGTCCGTGTATCCGTCAGAAGTGAACAGTAGAACATCAATTCCGCGCTCCACCATCGCCTGCTTCAAATACTTCAAATAGTTCTTATCGTTGCCATAGCTTCCGTATTCATTTTCGATTTGCATCGCCATAATCGGTCCGCCATTCGTGTTAAGCAGCGGAACCAACTTAGGCAATAGCACGTCATAATAAGCGTCGATTTTGTTCAAAAAAGGTTGATAAGAACAGCGAAGCCGCATGTTGTCTTCCTTCAGCAGCCACGCCGGCAGCCCGCCGAATTCCCACTCTGCGCAAATATACGGGCTCGGTCTTACGATGACATGAAGGTCGAGCTCTCCCGCAATCTGAATAAATCGTTCGAGATCTGCAATTCCCTCAAAGTTAAATTGACCTTCTTTAGGCTCATGCAAATTCCACGGTACATACGTTTCAACCGTATTGAACCCGCAAGCCTTTAATTTGAGAAGCCGGTCCCGCCAATATGCTGGGACGATTCGATAATAATGCAAAGCCCCTGATAAGATTCGAATGGGATTCCCGTTAAATAAAAATTGTCGTCCATCCATTGTAAGCATGTGTTCATGCCTCCTTTTTTTTATGAGAGAACTTGGTCTACACCCGCAACACGACTCCCACCCAGTCATCTCGCTCCAAATACATGCGAGGCGCATTCGGGCTGGAAGTCTCCGAATTCCTCCAGTTCCCTCTCACGAAGCTGTGTGATTGATGACGATGCACCACATTTTCGGTATGTTGAATAGCTATCAGCCTGCCGATTTCGCCGGCTGTCAGCAGAAGTACCTCCTGAAATATGAATTTCATATTGCGTATATTACTTCGCCCCTATCATAAGTCGAATTTCATTCGTCTGAAACAACAAAATATGAAAAAACAACAGATCTTTAGGAAAATGCACTCTTCAAAAAGTTAATATATCTCTAAAAAATGTAGCTTTTCGAGCATAGAACAAAAAAAACAACCACCAGGTCATACCCCGGTCAAGTAGACATATGAAAATAGCTAAGCTCCCAACGCGTCCGACAATTGCCAAGCGACAATAAAATATCCCCTCCAAGTGTCACTCAAACTCCCATCACAACCTGAAGGTTTTTTTGAGTGTCTACTTAAAGGGGATAATACCATTTTCATCGGTTAAACCTAGGGGTTTTTCCAATGTCTATTCTAAGGGCTGCACTTCAAACGATTATTATTTGGTTTGTTTCCAAGCATCGATTTGCTTCTGCTCTTCAGCGATAATTTTGTCGCTACCGGCTTTTTTCAGCTTGTCGATAAATTCCGGCAACAATTTATCAGGGTCAACAGAGCCTGTCTCCAAGAGTGCAATATACTGCGCGGTCACGGTGCCTACTTGAGCGATCTCACTCTTCACCGGTGCTGGATCGAAGCTGAAGCCGAGCAATGGCGACGGCGTGGAGCTTTCGTTCATCTTCTTCGTTGCTTCCGCAGTGCCAGGGACGGAGCCTTTTTGTGGATACGCGTTCAATGCATTTCCTACTTCCCATTCAAATCCAGGGGCATAGCCACCATCATTCATGATCTCAATCGTATTGTTATCATCGATTTTCTTATAGTGTTTGCCTTCGATACCGTAAGCTAATAGGTTGTAGAGCTCCTTGTCCTTAAACAGCAAGTCTAGCAACATAACAGCACGTTCCGGATTTTTCGATGTCGCACTAATCCCAGTCATGGTCGCAATAATCGAACTCGTCAACAGGGTAGGCTGAGTAAGTCTAACGTTATAAACCGGGTTCTGAGCAGCGTCAAGTGGTGCTTCCCCTTCCATTACCGGCCCGAAGTTCCCTGCATTCATGCTGGCTGTTTTGCCGGCTTTCCGATCTGCTTGTACATCCTTGAGCGTCGCCGCGTCTTTGCGGATATACCCTTTTTTATACCAATCCGTCATCATTGTAACGAACGATTTATATTCTTCAGACTCAAATTGGTTAACTACCTGTAAGGAAGTATCCGTTAACTTAATAACCCCCGGAATGTTGCGTCCTGCAACCTCATCAAGTCCATAATAAACAAGATTTTTGCCGAACTCCCCGTTGTATTCATTCTCATAAGGGACCATACCCGGATTATTTTTCTTCACTTGCTCTAGGAAAGGCGCAAGATCTTCAAGCTTTTTGATGCTCTCAGGTTTGACCCCAAATTTATCAGCCAAGTCTTTGCGCATAATAATGCCATTGGTCATCGTCCAAGCTTGGTAATTCGGAATCGCATAGATTTTCCCATTCACTTTCGTCGCGTCCCAGCCCATTTTAGGGAGCGTTTCCAAAATGGTTGGCGCATATTTCTCTAGAAGGTCATCGAGTGGGATAAATGCGCCTTTATTGACGTTCTGGTAGTAGTTGTTCGCCCAGTTCGCGGTGAACGCCAGATCGTAGTTCTCATCAGCAGCGTTCACAACCTGCATTTTCTGATCGTACGCACCCCAATCGACGATCTTCAGATGCAGCGTCACATTCAGCTTTTCTTTCAGAATCTTGTTCATTTCTGCTTCTACTGAAGCAACATCCGATTGTGGTGAAGTGTCAAGATACCATGTCAAATCTACTGGCTCTAGCTTGGCTGGATCTGTTGCAGCTGGTTCTGTTTGAGCTGATTCCTGAGTCGTCGCATTCTGTTGAGTAGCATCGGCCGATTTTTCGTCTTTTGCCCCGCACCCAATTAAGCTTCCTGAGAACATAAGACATACGGCGAGTACGGATACTACGGATTTCACTCTCTTTGTCTGTTCCATGAAACAACCTCCCTCATGATTCTAGTGATTTATTTATTGTATATCGGCATGAAGCCGTTACAACCAACAGAATAATTACTCTTTCACGGCGCCTACGGTCAAACCTTTCACGAAATACTTCTGGAAGAATGGGAATACGACGAGAATCGGACCCGCGGCCATTACGGCAATCGCCATCCGCGCCGTTTCATTCGGAAACTGGCTAATATCGATATTCACCGTACCTGGCCTAATACTGCTCGACAAATATTGAATATTATTCATAATCCGGTAGAGCATGTATTGCAGAGGAATGAGCTTCTCATTATCGATATACAACATCGCGAGCCACCAGTCGTTCCAATAGACGAATGCGATGAATAACCCTACAGTGGCCATGGCTGGTTTGGCAATCGGTAAGACGATTTGCCAGAAGATTCTCCACTCTTTCGCGCCGTCGATCTTGGCCGACTCGATCAGTGCGAGCGGAATTTCGGATAAGAACCCTTTCATCAATAGGACGTGCCACGGCATAATAACATACGGTAAGATCAGCGCAAAGATGGAATCGCCGATGAACAAATATTTTTTAATTAAGATGTACCATGGCACAAGACCGCCGTTGAATAGAAGGGTAAAAAATATGAAGAACGATAATTTATTGGCGCCGCGGAAATCTTTGCGGGACAGCACGTAAGCGAGCATGGCCGTAATCAGTAGGCTCAAGACCGTTCCGAGCACGGTCACCGTCACCGATACGGTATAACCGGTGATCAGTTGATCCGGGCTTTTTAATAGATATTTGTATGCAAACGTCGTAAACGTTTTGGGAATCAAGCGATAACCGTCCACTGCAAGATCCGACTCGGTTGAAAATGAAATGGAAATGACATAGACAAGCGGGATCAGGCAGAAAACAGAAAAGATGATAAACCACAAATGAATCAGCCATCTGGACAACGATTGTTTCCTAAAAAAATTCATAGTTTCCTCCCCCCATTCTCTCTAGAAAATCGCATTATCTTTGTTGAATCTGCGAACGATATAGTTCACGGTCACGACTAATACAAAACCGACTAAAGATTGATAGAGTCCGATAGCTGTGGCCATACTGGTATCACCTGACACACGTAACGCTCGGAATACATAAGTATCAATAACATCCGTCGTGGCATACAACGCGCCGGAGTCCGCCGTCAGGAAGTAGAACATCCCGAAATCGGAGTAGAATATTTTCCCAACCTGTAATAAGGTAATCAAGGTAATTAACGGCGATAGCAGTGGAATCGAGATGCTGCGCACCTGCTGCCATTTGCTCGCACCATCAATCGATGCAGCCTCATAGAGGCTTTTGTCGATACTCATAAGTCCCGTATAAAAGATGAGCGTGGAATATCCAACATTTTTCCATAAGTAAGCGAGACTTAAGATGACAGGCCAATACTTCGCTTCCATATACCAGTTGACCTCGTGAAATCCGAACTGTGTGAGCAGCTGATTAATAACACCCATCTGGGGGTTCAGCAATGCGTACGTGACATAACTGACAACAACCCAGGATAAGAAATAAGGGAAAAACAGTGTCGTCTGAAATAACTTGACGGCCCTTCGACTGAGTTCAAAGAGCATGAGCGCAAACGCGATGGCAACCACATTCGTTAATAGAATGAATATGAAATTGAGAAAGATGGTGTTCCGCGTCACTTGCCATGCGGCATCGGAGGTGAAGAAGAATTTAAAGTTATCCAGTCCGACCCAATCGCTGCCCCAAATCCCTTTCCTAAAGTTAAAATCTTTGAAGGCAAGCACCAAGCCTAACATCGGCGCATAATTAAATATGAGGACGAATAGTAATCCCGGAGCTGCCAGAGCCAGTAATCCCTTATGACGCAGAAATTCGCGCCAGAATGTATTTTTTTTCTTCACATTCATATTTGCAAGAGGCTGACTATTGTGAATTTTTGTTTGATAAGACATCGCTTGACCTCCTTTTCCTAACTACTTCCCTGTTGGACTCATCTTCCATGCAACACATCATAACTTCCGCAACTGGGACAATCCTAGTGTAAATCGGGACTTTTATAGCATTTTCCACTGTAAAAACAGGCACTTTACTGTACTTGTCGCTAAAGTACAGTAAAGTGCCTGTTATAAATTAGTTCTATTTACTTAATTTTGACGCGTTTCTTTAATGTTTTTATTCAAAACATATTCCTTCGGCGTTACGCCGTATTTCTTTTTAAACAGTTTATAGAAGTAGCTCTCATTCTCTACGCCAATTTTCTGTAAAATGTCTTTGATGCTGCGATTCGAATTATGAAGCCATTCCACGGCTTTCTCGAGCCGCACCTCATTCATATAATCGGCAACCGTTCGATCATACTGTTGATTGAAAATTTTACTCACTTGCTTAGGCGATAAATTCAGCTTATCGGCAATATATTGCAGACACAATTCCGGATTCGTATAATCTGCTTGAATAAATTCCATCACCGTGCTCGCAATGATGGCATGTTTGTCGTTCTCTATACGCTCCACTTTGGTCAAGCCATTCCTGCAAATTTGCATGATATGATCGTGCTGCTCCTGAAGCGTTCCCATCGTGAACAGCTGGTTGGAAAACAAATTAAAATTGAACTGCAGCGGCTCTAGCCTGTTCCTGTTCATCTCCTCGGTTGTCTCTTGCAGCGTATTCACTAATTTCATCACCGATAAAACGACGTTATTGTAGCTCAGCTTATGGATTTCATCAAATATTTTACTTAACGCTTCTTCAGCGGAGACCGTATTCCCGCTTTTTAGCGAATCGACCCATTTTCTTTCTAACGCAGCAGAATAACCAACCTGTCCATTCTCCGTATTCACCGCAATAAGCCGATTGGTTAGAATGCAGCCCTTGCCGAATATCAGACGGTACACCGAATTGTTCAACGCCACATGATATTTTTCGGTCAAGCCATGGAGATTGCCGCATGCGTCGCTAATAAAAATAGAAACGGATACTTTAAAATATTGACTGATATACGATTGCGCTTTGTTCCAGAGCTTCGTTGTTTCCGAAACCATTGTATCCTCGTCTCGATCGCCTAGGTTCATAATAAAGGCAATATGATCGTTTTTCATTTCGACAGCTTCGACCTTACAACATTCCGAGAATATTTCCAGGGTAATATTGATAATCCCGAACATGCAGAGATCACGATCCAGATGACTGAACAATTGCTCGAATTGAGCGTAGTCATCAATCTTTAAGATGCATACGAGTCCCGGTGCAGCCTGTGTCAGGTATACCCCCGATTCCACGGTTGCCTTAACAAACTCATCTGGGGTTACGGAGCGGCTGTCTACTAACAGCTTTCTTAGAAAATAAGCCTTCAAGATTTCTCGGTCGGATTGCTTCTCAAGCTTATATTGGTTCAACTGTTCGATCGAAAACTGATAGGCCTTGTTCAAGTACGATATTTCATCATCCTGTGCATGAGCATGGTCTAATTCGGTTCCATTGGATACAACATGAACCAAATTGCCAATCGGTTTATAAATTTTTCTGGAAATCAAAATCGAAGTCATAATGGCTAGCAAGATAATCCCGCAAATGATGGAAATCAATGTATATTTCAACGTGTTTATTTTCTGAAAAACTTCATCATATATTTGCGCTTTCACGAGTGTCCAATTCATTTTGTCTACAAACGTATATGTGATTAGATACTTCTCCCCATGGATGTTTTCCGTAAAATAACCCGTTTTTTCTGAAGGAGCTTGTTCTTTCATGTGCCGTAGGTAAACCGCTTTCAACGAATCTTCCAAAGAGCCTTTCTCTAGATCGTTGCCGACAATTTCCGCATGATCATCCATAATGACAATTTTATCGCGGCGCTTCTCATCGACCATATTGATGTCCTTAATGTTATTGAGCAGCCATTCGGTGCTGGCATTGACGATTAAGGCCCCATCCGGTTGATTGGAAGCATCCTTAAAATCATACATCAGATAGGTGACGACATTCTCAATCCGTTTCTTGTCATTCCCAATGGGATATTCGATTTTTCTTGGCAAAGGTTTTAATTTCGGTATGTTCTTCTTAGATTGCATCAAGGCTTCGAAATTCAAGTCTTGAAATAACAAGTTATCCTGCGTCGTGTAATACGTTTTGGTCGAGCCGTTATACAAATAGATAGAGTGAATGAAAGGGTTCGTGCCAATGATCGACGTTTTGATTTTGTTCACTTCACGCAGCATATCGGCAAATTCGACATGCTGGCTAAAAATCAAAGGCATTATTTCTGGTTTATAGTACATGGATAAGATTGAGTTAACAATCATATCATCCATCAAGTTAATATTATATTTCACCTGGTACAATATTTTTTTATTCGATTGGTACTCGTTATCCAGAACAGCTTGTTCAACCTTCACTAATGCAATAAGCGCGAACAAAATAAGCGGCAGCAGCATGGCCAATATGACCCACTGATAAATCTTGCGGAAATAACTACGTTGTATTTTGTGATTCGAACGCATATGACCACCCTTTAAGTTTATCAATTCTGACTAAACGCACGAGCAACAAAATACATTTTACCTTATATTCTCATTTTTTGGATAGATAGCGTTTCATTTTTTATTTGTTAAAGGAAGTCTCGGAACGCAAACAGACGCCGAATTATCGGCGCCGAAAGTTCGCGTTTATTCATCTTAAGAAGGATCCGCCTAGCGCTTCGAGTAAAATTCCAGTGTCTCTAACGGCTTCAGCCTTGTAGCTTGCACGAGTCCATTGGCCAGCACGGGCGCAATTCTTGCTGCGATCGGCAGCAACTGCTGGGTTACAGGCTTGCCCATGATCCATTGCAGCACGCTCCCCCATCGTAAAGGTCCGGAAAACTCCCTCAGGATCGCATGCGTAAAGCGCTGTTCCCAATCCTGCAGGGATAAGTTCCCGCGCAAATAGCTGTCCGCCAGCGGCGCGCACAATGCGGCGGAGCGCAGCGCCATAGACATCCCGTCTCCGCAAAGCGGTGCGATCATGGCGGAAGCGTCTCCTAAGCGAGGGAACCCGTCCCATGGCGTCGGCTTACGCTGCAGATAGACGGGGGCGATTGCAGCTTGCGTGCCGGGGGATGGCACAGCGGTCGCAAGCCGTGCAGCCAGCCTCCGGTTGCGCTGGATTGCCGTTTCCAGAATGGACAGTACCGATTTGCCCGCCTTCGCGAATTCGCTGCGGCTCAGCAGCGCCGCAGCATTCACGCGGCCATCCTCGATCGGGCACAGTCCGAGATAACCTCCTCGAAAGAAATACATCTCAATCACTGGCTCCATCGTTAAACCGTCATAGTGGGTTTTAACACCGATGTAGGCTTGCTGGCCCGAATCAGCAGCATTCAGACGATGTCCTGTATGTGCAACTCGCGAATTCGCTCCCCAGGCCGCAATGACAGCCCGGGCGTGGAACAGGCTCATGTTCGCTCCCTGTTTCGTTCGAACCGTGTATCCTTTACCATGCTGCTCTATCCCTGTAACCGTGGTTGACAGGTGCAGCTGTGCACCGGCCTGCAGCGCGGCTGAATGCAGCGCCTCATCCATCGTATATCGGCTTAGTCCCCATGCAGCGCCAGGGATCGGGAGCTCGATTTCACCGCCATGCTCGAAGATGAGTCGAGCCCGTTCAATCCGCTGCGGATGAAGTGCCGCAACCGTCTCGGTTAATCCGAGTGCGTGCAGCGTGCTCTGCGCTTCCGGCGACAGAAATTCTCCGCACACCTTATGACGCGGAAAGGTCTGCCGGTCGATTAAGGCCGTCTCCCACTGCCTATCTGCGAGTGCTTTGGCGATGCAGCTTCCCGCCATGCCTCCCCCGAGCACGACGACATCCGCATAATGCTCCATTTCGTTCAGCTCCGTCCGCTTGAATTTGACACCGGCTTCCTGATCACGACGGTATAGCGGAACAACGGCCGCCAAGAATACATCATCTGGTTGATCCCCGCCGACTGCTTGAGTCGCTTCCAATCCTGCGATCGAAAGCCTTTGGCCACGGACAGGGGACCGTCATTACGAATATACCGATTGGAAGACATAATCCGCGTCGCAAGCCATACCGCCGTCCAAGCGATCCAATGCCGATGGATATCATTGACGACAACGCCCAGCCGCGCCCCTCGCAGCATACTCATGATGACACTGGGAAGCTCCTTTTCCGCAAAATGATGCAGCAGCTGCGTTCCCGTCACGATATCAGCGCCACCTTCAGGAAGCTTGAACAGATCTCCCCGCATGACCTGAACGCGCGGCTCATTCCGAAAGAAGAGACGCGCTTCGGTACATGCTTCTTCGGTCATATCGACTAACGTGATCGCAAGATCAACACCTTGCATCGTAGCCCATTGCAGCACGCGCCGATTCACGTCGCCAGAACCGGCGCCAACGTCCGTAATCGTTAGACGCTTCGGCTTGCCTGCCGCCTGCCATAGCCGCTTAACCCCATACAGCGTCGGCCCCGATGCGACGAACAGTCGATTCAACAGGCGAAGCTCTCGCAGCGCTTCACGCAGCTCCTCTCCACCACTGGAGAAGTCGTCCATGAGCTCAGCCGCCGAAGCACGACCTCGCAGTTTATAAAACATATTGCGCATCCTCTGTGCGGCGCTTGGATGTTACCTTGGAAGCCACATACGTGATCTTGATCATCTCCGCCGTCAATCCAGGGCCGAATGCTAACGCCAAGCCGGCTGCACGCGCTGTACCTCGTTCCCGCAGCTGCTCCCTCATTTTCTTCATGACGAACAAGATCGTAGCGGAGGACACATTCCCGATGTCTCGCAAGACGCCTAGACTTGGCGCGACTTGCTCATCCGACAGACCATATCTTGCTTGCAGAACTTCGATGATTCCTTTCCCACCCGGGTGAATCGCCCATAATTCCAGATGAGCCTCCCCGATGAGACGTGACACTTCGGCCGGAACATATTCACCGATCAGTCTCGGAATATTCGGTGACAGATACAGGTCAAATCCGACGTTCCCAACCTCCCAGATCATTTCATTAGCGCCCCCGGGCAGCAGTACGGTATGATAATCACCGAGCAGATAGACCTGCTGATGCTGCGGGCCGACCGCACCGATCACACATGCCGAGGCACCGTCGCCAAAAAAAGAAGCGCCGAACAAGGCATCCCGATCCCCGGATGGCTGAATATGAAGCGTGCACAATTCCACGCATACAATTAATACGTTCGCCTTCGGATCGCCGGATACCAGCTGCTTCGATAAGCAAATCGCCTTCATCCCGGCAGCACATCCGATGAAGGTCAGCGGGATTCGCATGACGGAAGGAGCTAGCCCCAGCTCTCGAACCAAAGCAGCATCGATTCCTGGAAGGAATTGCCCGGTACAACTGACCGTGATGAGATGCGTAATCCGATCGGCATTCATCTTCGCATCCGCCAAGGCGTCTCTTGCCGCGGATATAGCCAGCGGAACGGATGCTCTCTTATAGACGGCCATTCGTTCTGCCGTGGTTGGAACCTCCGAACGATCTTCTTTCGGTAAATAACGACATGCCGAAGCCTCGTTCAGCAGGTCCGGCTCGCACGTATAGCGAGTCTCGACCCCGCATTGTTTGAATATTCTTCTGGCCCATCGGGCCGAATCCGGGTTGCTGCTCAGCGCATCGACGATCCGGCGCGTCGTATCTGCCTGGTCCATGCGATAGGGCGGCAACGCCGTGCCGATCCCTGTCATAGCAATCATTGGCTTTACAGCTACCATACCATCATAACCTCCTCAATGTAGCGTTAACGGCTTATAAGACCTTTGATGCTCCCAGCTTATTCCGAAGCCGTTCTCATCATCTTACCCATCTCGGAACATGACAAAACCCAGTCCAATGCGGACTGGGTTCATATGGCGGAAGAGAACTATGGCTGCACAAACCACAACTCCCCGCCGCGTTATGCAAAAAGATTCTAGATAAATGCGGATATGCTAGCTACTACCCATTTCTCTTCGGTGACTGAAGTTTATTTTTATATTCACCCAATAATAAATGCTTCACGGTATCCGTCTTAAGAAATCCATGAGGAAATCCGAGTTCGATTCTACTTACCTTATTCAAAACATCCATTTGTTCTTGCGTTAGCTGGAACAGTAGGCAACCTAAATTGTCTCTGATTTGGGCTGCCTTCCTAGCACCAAGAATTGGTATTGGCCCTTCTTTCCTTTGTCGAATCCAATTGAGCGCAACTTGTACGGGGGTCTTGCCTAATTCCTTTGCAATCTCCTCAACTGTTGCGACAATAGTTCGATTACGATCCGTGAGCCTATCCGCATTAAGGTCAGCACGTTTTGAATCTTCTGTAGTACCGTTCTTATTCTTTCCTGATAAAACGCCGCCCCCTAACGGAGACCAAGCCGTTACACCGATTTCAAAAGCTTCGGCCATTGGTAACAAGTCACGTTCAGCCTCTCGCTGAATTAAGCTGTATTCCATTTGCAGTCCAATGAAAGGAGACCATCCCTGTAAAGCAGCCATCGTATTCGCCTGCGATACGATCCATGCGGGTGTATTGGATATGCCGACATAAAGGATTTTTCCGGCCCGAACCTGGTCATCTAGCGCACGCATAATCTCTTCAACTGGCGTCAAGAAATCCCATGTATGCAACCAGTATAGATCGATATACTCTGTTTTTAATCTTTTCAAGCTGGCATCCAAAGATTGCACCAGACTTTTGCGATGATTTCCCCCGCCATTAGGGTTCTTGGGGTTCATTGACAGCGAATACTTGGTCGCAACGACGAACTTCTCCCGTTCCGAAGAAATGAATTCCCCGACATATTCCTCACTTTGCCCACCCGTGTATAGGTTGGTTGTATCAATAAAGTTTCCTCCCGCCTCAACATATGCATTGAATATTTTGTGGCTTTCTTCTTTATTAGCGCCCCATCCGCCAAGGTCTCCAAAAGTCATGGTTCCCAAAGCCAATTCGGATACTCTCAATCCGCTTCTGCCAAGCAATTTATATTGCATTTATTTCCCTCCCATTTGCCCTACTAATATGCCCCTTATACAGTCAAACTGCCGTCTACAGTTACAACAGAACCAGCCATGAAGCTTGCTTTGTCAGAAGCCAAGAACAATACGGCTTCTGCAACCTCATTCGGTTGACCGTGACGTCCCATTCGCACGCGCGAAAGTTCTTCTGGTACATAACCGCCATGCTCAAACGACTCCGCCACACTTTTGAAGATTGCTGTCTCGATGCCACCTGGGCAAACGACATTGATGCGGATTCCCTTGTTTGCGTATTCCATCGCCGCCCCTTTCGTTAAACCGATGACAGCTGCTTTACTAGCCGAATAAACGGCGATGCTGTGCTCTGGACGAATACCTGCGGACGAAGCTGTATTAATGATGGACCCTTTCCCTTGCTTTTCCATTACCGGAAGGACATATTTCATTCCGAGAAAAATACTCTTCACATTAATTGACATGATCCGCTCGTATTCTTGCATTTCGACCGTAGTAAACGGAGCGAACTTTTGAATGACCCCTGCATTGTTAAACAAGACATCAATTCGTCCATATGTCTCCACTGCTTGGTTAACGAAATTCTCCACGTCCTCTTGCTTGGAAACGTCCGCTTTTACGAAAATGCCCTCTCCGCCATTATTCTGAATGAGCTTCAGCGTTTCTTCTCCCAAACTCTGATTGAAATCTACCAGAACCACCTTGTACCCGTTTTCGGCTAACTTCAAGCTGGTTGCTCTCCCAATTCCGCTGGCTGCTCCTGTTACTACCGCTACTTGATTTGCATTATACATATTAATTTCTCCCTTTAAGTTATATTTTTTACTTTGAATAAAAATAGTAGGCGGGTCCACTGTCACTATTCCCCAAGGTTCGCATCTTTTTTAGCTTGTCCTGTTTCTTGATTCCATATAGCCTTCATAGTTGCCCTCATATAAAACAGCGCCCTCGGAGCTAAGTTCCACAATTCTGTCCGCCAGCTTGTTGAGAAAATAGCGGTCATGGGATATAAAAAGAAGCGTTCCTTCATAATTCAGCAGGGTTGATTCCAAGACTTCCTTACTGGATAAATCCAAATGGTTTGTCGGCTCATCCAGAACGAGCACATTTGCTTCTTTTAACATGAGCTTGGAAAGGGCAACGCGCGCTTTTTCACCACCACTAAGTGAAGATATTTTCTTGAATACATCCTCGCCTGAGAATAGAAAGTTTCCCAGAACCGTTCGAATCCTAGCCTCTTCGATATGCGGACAGTGACTCCATACCTCGTCCAAAATGGTATTAAGGGGATGTAAAGAGGATTGCTCTTGGTCGTAGTATCCAATCGTCACCTCCTTTCCCCACGTTATCTCCCCACGATCCGGCAGTAACTCGCCGATTAAGGTCTTTAGCAGGGTCGACTTCCCAATACCGTTCGGACCGATCAAAGCAACTTTTTCGCCACGTTGAAGCCCAAAACTAATGTTCTGCAATAACGGCTTGCGTGCACTCTCTACACCTAAAGAAATGCGAATATCGCGAATATGCAGCACCTCTTTGTGAGAGGTTTTCCCGACGCCAAATGTTAGTTTTGCGCGCTTTAGGTTTGCGAGGGGCGTATCGATACGATCGATTCGTTCAAGCTGCTTACGTTTGTTTTTCGCACTTTTCGCAGAGGTGGCACGAACAATATGTCGCTCAACGTATTCTTCCATTTTGGCGATCTGTTCTTGTTGCATCGCGTACCTCTTTGCTAGAACTTCTTTATTTAACTCCTTCTCAATCACGTACCTTGAGTAATTGCCTATATAGCGCCGGACTTGTGTTCTTTCCAACTCATAAATGACTGTGACAAGTGAGTCCAGAAAATACCGGTCATGCGAAACAACGAGGATCGCGCCGGGATAGGAACGCAAATAACCTTCCAACCAAGCCAATGTCTCAAAATCCAAGTGATTCGTCGGCTCATCTAGTATGAGCAGATCCGGTTCGCTGAGCAGTGTTTTCGCAAGTGCCAGTCTTGTTTTCTGCCCACCGCTTAGTGTATGAATGGGGGTATCCTGAGGAAAATCTCCGAAACCCATGCCATGAAGAATTCCTCGGATTTTGTACTCGATCTCATAGCCACCGTGCTGCAAAAACCACTCGGATTTAGTCGCATAACGATTCATCGTTTCTGCGTAGTTTCCGGCATCTTCCATAAAGGCAGGGTCGCTCATTTGTCTTTCTAGCTCTCTCATCTCTTTTTCGACCTGGACCAAATCGGTGAAAACACTCAACAGCTCGCTCCCAATCGAATTCTCAGGGTGAAATCTACTGTTTTGGCGCAAATAGCCTACTTTCGCTCCTTTTGCGAGATAGATCTCCCCTTCGTCATAAGAGAGATCACCTGCAATAATTTGCAGAAGAGTAGATTTGCCTGCACCGTTCACGCCGACAAGGCCAATCCGTTCACCAGGTTCAATTTTCATAGATACTCCAGAGAGTGTTGGAGTGCCCCCATAGATTTTGCTGATTCCGTTTATTTGAAGTAACATTTACCATCTCTCTTTTCTTATATAATAAAACCCCATCCTTTCGTGAGTATTTCGCCTACCTGGGATCCATAAGAACGTTTTCATTCCGTTTTTCCTCCTTTAGAGAACGCAAAAAAGACGCCGACAAAAACCGGCGTCTTTTTTTGCGTTATATGATCGAAAATTTGCAATGGAATTATATTATGCAAATTTTACTCAAAGAAGGCATATGATACCGGCACCTGTTTTCGATATGAAATTGGCATGCTTATAAAAGGGCAGACTTGTCCCTTTGCATGCAAATCTCCGCGCAGAATGGGTACTTTTACCATTACTGAATCAGTATCGAAATTAGTGTGCATCACGTTTGCCTCCTTTCATGGAATGAGATAAATAATTTAACGCTCTTAATAATAAGTGAATATAACTAAAAAATCAATATAATGAATTCACTACACCAAGGATTCCCCAAAGCCAAGCATCCGACGAATCATCATATTTTTACTTTTCAATTCTTCCGGCAGATGAAACCCAATGGTGCTTTACAATTGTACCGGTTGACCTTGCTTAAGCGACTGATATCCTGCGAGTGCAACGTTTGCTGAGTGCAGACCATCTTCGCCAGAGATCGGAACAGGCTCCCCGCTAAGAATCGCATCTACGAAGTCTTGGATCATGTAGGCGTCCATATTATCGCCCCAGAATTCCCAAGTCCCTTTACCGTTTACCTTACTGTAGAGCTCGTTCTTCTGCGCGAACCCATCCACGGAAATGACGCCCTTCGTGCCGACAATCTCCATCGTCACATCGCCCCAAGTTGGGAACGTGCCATTTCTCGACCAACTCGTATCTAACACCCCGAATACGCCGCTCGCAAATTTCACATGAATCATGCCGGCATCCTCTACCTCGATGTTCTCTTGGAACAGCGGCGCTGCGTACGCATATACTTCCTTCACGGCGCTGCCAATGATCCAATTCATGAGATCCATCACATGTACGGTATGATCCAACAGGGCCCCCCCGCCCGAAAGTTCTGGTTCGACGAACCAGCCGCCAGGGAAGCTGCCTCGATTCGTGCCCTTAATCGCGATAATATCCCCGATTTCTCCTCGCTCAACGGCTTTCTTCGCTTGAATTACAGCAGCCAAATAGCGGCATGGGAAGGCTGTCATCAACTGTACATTGTTATCCCGACAAGCCGCAATCATGTCCTCCATGCTTTCCTTCGTAATCCCGAGCGGCTTTTCGCAGAGGACATGCTTGCCGCGTCTCGCGGCTTCGATCGTGATCTCGGCATGATACACATTCTCCGAACAAATGACGACCGCATCGATATCCGTATCCAGCAGCTGCCGGTAATCTTCGTAATAAGACAATTGATGCGCGCGCACAAGGTTTTCTACCCGGCTTGGCACCGAATCCGCAATTCCTGTTACCTCGACCTCAGGCAGCGCATGCAGCGAATTGAAATATGAGAATGCATGACCATGCGCAAAACTAATCATTCCGATTCTAAGCTTCTTCATGTTTCATTCCTCCTTATCGTTGTACCAATGGAAGATAGATTGCTCGGCCTGTCCTTGCGCTCTCGATCGCGGCCAATGCCAATTCCAAGGCTTTGTAGGCATCTCTAGCGGTGACAATCGACTCCGAACCTGTGCGAATACAATCGATGAAGTGCAGCAGCTCTAGCTCATACGGGCTTTGGAATCCAGGGCTTTCCGGAACCGTCACGAATGCGCTTGTCTCGGAAGCGGATGGCGCTTTATGGATTTGCAGCGAACTGCTCTTCAAACTATTGGCCATCACGATCCCTTCGCTGCCGGCGATTTCGGACTTGGTCTGGAACTGCCCCGGGAAGCCCCAATTCGCTTCCACATTAGCAACGGCTCCGCTCTCGAACTGTAGCGTAACCAAGGCATAATCGAGCAGCTCTTCCCTGCGATTGAGCCCGTACACGGTTTTAACTTCACCCAGCGACCAGCGCAGGAAGTCCAAATCGTGGATCATCAAATCGACCATGACGCCACCGCTCTGTTCAACCTCGTTATACCATGCCTTTGTCGCCCCAGGATGTCCCCCGATTCGACTCGCATGTGCGACGCATGCACGGCCTAATTTCCCCTCATCCAAGGACTGTTTCATGTTGACGTAATCCGGGAAGAACCGAACGACATGCCCGACGAACAGGCGAACGCCGTTCTCTTCACAGCATCGGATCATCTGTTCCGCATCCTCAAGGTTCAAGGCGATCGGCTTCTCGCTGATGACATGCTTGCCCGCCTTGGCTGCGTGCATCGTATATTCCTTATGCAAATAGCTAGGCAGCGCAATACTGATCACATCAAATTCAGCCTTCTCCAGCATTTCCTCAAATGAGCTGTAAGCTACAGCCCCTGTCATACGAGCTGCATCGTCAGCCAGATCCTGTTGTATATCACAAACGCCCGTTAATTCCACATCTTGCATGCCTGCATAAATGCTCGCATGGATACGGCCCAATCCACCGCAACCTAATACCGCTACTTTCATCGCTGCATCCCCTTCACTTGGATATGTACTTCCCTATAGAAAAATGATACATTCAGGGAAGACCCACGTATATGCGGTTAATTAACCGATTTGTATCCATATTTATTCTAGAGGTCGTTCAAAAAGCCATCTTTTGATCACGAAGAATTTCAAGTAGCGTATTCGACATCGAATCTTGCGTTCACCCGTGAAGAGCTAACGCTTACGAAGTATCCTTCCTTTGGAAGGATTTCAGGTACTCATTTAGGTTTTGCCTAAACTCCGTTCCTCCTTCTTCAGGTTCTCACAACCTTCTCGGTGCTGAAAAGTCGACTTTTTGAACACATACTTCTAAGAAAAATAGCGAGGTTGGCACAGTGCAAATTATTCAAGAACCGATCCATTATCAGAACCCGCAATTATGTATGAAAGTATGGGAATTTACGCATACAGGTGATGAGCATGAAGGTCCTGTGCAATGGCATTATCACAAAGAGGTGGAGTTTGTCCTTGTCGTGGAAGGCGTCCATGAGATGCATACGCCGACCCACTCGTATCGGCTGAACCAAGGCGATGTCGTGGTCATCGGTTCCTCACAGCTTCATCGCGGACTTACGCCTGTTGGACAAGATGTTGCGTATATCGTCCTTCACATTGATCTAGAGCCGTACTTTGATCCGGCGATGATGCATTATACGAGACACTTCATGGAAGTGCTGAATCCGCTCGAAGAATTGAATTACATCTTTCGCAAGTTCCCGCATGTACAGCGTGAAGTCGGGGCAATCCTGCATCACATCCATGAGGAAGTCATGCAGAAGAAGAAAGGCTACGAGATTGCGGTCAGCATGCATATTAAGCCCCTGCTTCTGACGCTGCTGCGCAACGATGACCAGGGGCTCTTGCTTGCGCATGAATATGTCGATGCAGACGTGCTGCGTCCGGTGATTGCCTATATTGAAGAACATTTGGCCGAGAAAATCGATATGAGCATAGTCAGTCAAATGGCTGGGATGAGCTATACGTATTTCTCGAAATATTTTAAGAGCAAGGTCGGGATTTCTTTCACCGATTTCGTCAATCGGAAGCGAATTGCCAAGGCGGAGCGAATGCTGGCCATCGGCAACAAGAACGTTACCGACATCGCAGAAGCCGTAGGCATTGAGAACATGGCGCATTTCTATGAATTGTTCAAACGATTCTGCGGCTGTACGCCTAGAGAATATAAACGAAAGATGAGAGGAGTGTAGCTGATCCTATGAAAAAAGACGATGATTCTATCCATTCAGAGTTATCCCTGCAAGAACTTCCCTATAGCCAAGAGAATGAGGAAATCGTGAAGAAAAACTTCTGGACCAAAACGAAGAAATTCGCTGGTAAAATCCCATTCACCAAAGATGCCGTTGCGATGTACTACTGTGCGGTTGACGCCAAAACCCCGTTATGGGCCAAAGGAATCGCCTTCGGCGCGCTGGCATATTTCATTTCACCGGTGGACGCAATTCCAGATGCCCTGATTGGACTTGGATTTACCGATGATGCCGCCGTGATTGTAGCAGGAATCAAGGCCATTTCCGGCCAGATTACGGACGAGCACCGGGAACAAGCGGATAATTTCTTACATGGAGATGACAAAAAGGCGCAGCCGTAAGCTGCGCCTTTCTTTGCTGAACTTCTTAAATAATTCCGTCTGCTCTTGAATGCCTTTCTCCGCTGCAAACCATTAATGGTTAATGGAATCGTGATTTCCTGCCTGCCGATTTGTTCCAAATATGCAAAGTAGGAAGTTAAATCATACAACTCCTTCAGATCGATTCGTTCAGGGAGGGAATATCCCCCATAGGTCGGTAATTGAAGGACAAGGCAGTTCGCCCCCTCGTCGTACAAATAAACAGCAGCTGCTGTGGCGCCTGTCCCTTTGCCAGCCCTCTCGACGATGCTCTCCACAAACCAGGTCTGAAATTGTTCTTCATCCACGCAGGATAATAATTGACACGTCTCTTTCCCTTGCAATACGTCAAATGAAGTCATCGACTGTTGGAAAATCCGCGGTGTACAAGCATCCACTGCGATCGGAAAACAAGTTTCAAAACGAGCGGCAGTTCCCTTTTGGGCCTTCATCTTAAGCTGCAATCCATCCATGGTCATAATAGCCATGTAATCACATGCTAATTTGGAATGAAACGAATCGATTAAATAGTGCAGCGTCTCACCTAGCGTATCGAACTGAATCATCTGCCGCGCAGTCTTTCGAAGATGGATGTCCAGTCTGCTCATCAGCATTTTATGTTTTCGCTTCGTGTTCATGTTAGCCCGCCCCTTTCTAATAAAAAAATCGCCGTCTACTTATCGAAACAAGTAAATGGCGATTCCTTTGTTGCTGCATGAGGCTCAGGCGCGCGCCGATGCAATGTTTAATCTGCTTAATACTTCCTTTGCGGCGCGATTTCCTGTCTCAACTCCACCATTTAAAAACTGTTGGAATTCAAGTGAGGTATACTCGCCAGCAAAGAAACAATGACCCTCAGGTTCACCAAAAATACCTCTGTACTTCGTGTACTGCCCTACTTTGTAACAGGAGTAGGATCCTTTCGTCCACCGATACCCTGGCCAATAATCCAGCGTCGCTTTTCCATTCCATTTCTTGCTTATGCCAGGTAGATCGGGTTCAATAGATTTGAGGAATTTTTGCGCATACGAATTGGCATTGCCCGAACCAAAACTATTGCCCATATCACCTCCTGTGAAATCAACCAAAATACCGGATTTCCCCGCTTGCCCTCTCGTCGTATCCCAGGTATCCTGATAGGCGTTCGATACGAACGCACCGCTGCTGCCGAGCGATTCCCAGTGGCGATCTTCAAACTGCAGCGCTAGCTTAGAGCACGTAGCAACACCCAACTCGGCAATTGCTTTTTGCTTCAAGCTTCTGAAGCCTGAACGGCTTAAATCAACATCTCGCAATGTCGAGACAGGTAATGCGAGAATGACATAATCCGCCTCTACACAGCTTAATTTTCCGGAAAAATAAAGCGAATACGTTCCATTGCTATTTTTTCTCAAGCTCTCGAGCGGCGATGACAGCGAAATCTGTCCATTCAGCTTATCCGCCAAGAGTTTAGGAACCTGATCATTGCCGCCACGAATATGATATCGCTCTTCACCTCCGGTTCCAAACGGAGAGAATTCCTCTCGATCCGACGTGCTCATCGCGTAGATCATAGACAGAGAGCTTAGCGTAGAACTTTCAAGACCAGCGCTGGCCGTGTAAGCTAAATCTACCGTTCTTGATAACATTGAATTCATGCCACCCGGGACATACGTTTGCAACCAATTGACAATGGACATCTGATCTAATTGCTTACCGCGTGCCGTATAGCTATTGTATAACGTCACATCGCCCGCAGCCCTTCGGTCCCTTTGAAGAGGCTCCCAGACGCCCAAAAACATTTTGGACAATTCCTCCATGGAAACAAGAGCCCCATCCATAACAATGCGGAAATCGCCATTTTCATAGGCATATAAATCGTCCACTTGTAGATTGAGTTCCTGAATTAGATTTAAAATATCCGTATGGTCCGTATTGATTAATTCTCCGCCGTGCTCATAGATTTGGCCCTCATTGAAGGCATTCCTTCCCGTATAGCAGCGACCCCCTACGCGTGAAGATGCTTCATATACTTGCGCGTTGATTCCCGCTTGTTGTAAACGATAGGCAGCAGTTAATCCAGCAAGTCCGGCACCGACGATCGCAACACGTGGAGCTGTCGCTGCATTCACGATTTTCGTACCCAGGTTGAACGCGACTGGAGGAACCGCCAATGCGGCTGATGCGAGCATCGCTTTCTGTAGAAATTCTCTGCGAGAAATTTTCTGTTGCACGCGTTCCTCTATGACTTGTTCTACAGGGACATCTCGTTTGGATGCCTCCCCGGCAATGCTAGCTGCTGTTTGTAATTGGCGCATCAAAGGAGTTTTTGACATTGTTTTCACGCTCCGTTTGAATAAGTTTTTTTCAACATCTATTCAAATTTCATCATGACATGTTTTAAACGCGTATACTCTTCTAGCGCATAGACGGATAAATCCGATCCATACCCTGACATCTTATGTCCGCCGTGCGGCATTTCACTCACAAGGCTCAGATGCGCATTCGTCCAAACCTCGCCGAACTCAAGTTCTCTGCTTGCACGCATAGCACGATCCAAATTTTTGGTCCAGACGGAGGATGCCAATCCGTACTTGCAATCATTCGCCATTTGGATGGCTTCATCATCGGTTTTGAACGGGGTAACGGTAATGACGGGACCAAACACTTCTTCCTGAATGATCTCGTCGGATTGCTGTGCTCCAGCGATCACCGTAGGCTGGTAGAAAAACCCGGCCCGATCTAATCGCTTGCCTCCCGTCAAGATCGTACAGCCCGAATTAACAGCCCGCTGTACCATTTCATCGATTTTATGAAGATGCGCCTCGGAAATAACGGGGCCTACCAGTGTATCCGGCAGCATTGGGTCGCCGACGGCTGTACCTTCAACAAAGGATATTAATTTGTGAATAAATTCTTCGTAGATGGATTCTTGAATGTAGATTCTTGTCGCTGCCGTACAGTCTTGGCCACTGTTATAAAACCCGCCTGCCATAGCCCAAAAAGCAGCATCCTCCAACTTGGCATCGTCGAATACGATGAACGGCGCCTTCCCGCCCAGCTCCAGATGCAATTTTTTCATCGAGTCAGCCGCTTCCCTGGCAATTGATTTACCTGCCCGCACACTTCCCGTAAGCGCCGCCATTTTAACCTCGGGATGACGTACCAACTCTGCTCCAGCCACTGTACCTTGACCCGTAACGATATTCAGTACGCCTGGTGGCAAAATCCCAACACTCAATTCCGCAAGCTTCAAAGCCGTTAATGGTGTAAGCTCGGATGGCTTAAGGACAACCGTATTGCCGGCTGCGATCGCGGGACCGATTTTCCAAACGGCCATTGCTAGCGGAAAATTCCATGGGGCGATTGAACCGATAACACCGAGCGGCTCTCGGCGCAGCATACTGTTATGCTGTGCCATATACTCGCCTGCAACAGGCCCTTGCAGCATACGTGCAGCACTTGCGAAAAATCTTATATTATCAACGATGAACTCGATCAGATGTGTCGAGAATTGAATTGGCAGTCCAACATTTTGCGTTTCCAAGACAGCCAATTCTTCTGCATGCGCCTCGATTCGGTCAGCAAGCTTTAATAGAGCCGTACTTCTCTCGCCCGGTGTCGTATGTCTCCACGTCTTGAATGCGACACCTGCCGCCTGAACGGCTGCATCGATATCTTCTGGCGTGCAAGCAGGAGCTTGTGCAATCACTTCTCCGGTTGCAGGGCTCAGGATGGAATCATATTGATCACTGCGACTGTCTACAAAAATCCCATTAATAAAAATTTGCTTTTTTAGCATCATATACGGCTCTCCTCTTCATCCTTTGCTATTCTAACAACCATTGTTCAAAGCGCACTTGCACTTTATCGAAATTTGCAATCCAGTAAGAATCATCCGCCGCAATTTGTTGTTTTTGCAGTTCAGGTGTGACCCCAAGACGTTTTTTATCTGCATCGGACAATTTATCAATCGCCTTTTGATTCGCAGGCGCATAATCGGCGTTTTTACCATAATCCACTTGGACATCCAGCGAAGTTGCAAATGCGATAAATTTCATCGCAAGGTCTTTATTTTTCGTTCCTTTCGGAATCACCCACCCCAAGTAGGAGCGGAATGCATTCTCATAGGTGAATTCTATCGGCGTTCCCTTCCTCTTCTGATCCGTTAGCGCGCCGTCATAGCCCGTAGCGATAGCTGCTGTTCCATTCGTTAACAGCTCCGGTACTTGCGCTCCACTCGTCCACCAGGTCTTGAAATCGCTCTTGATTTCATCTAACTTCTTGAACGCACGATCTACATCAAGCGGATACAATTTGTCTAGGGTTACACCATCAGCAAGGAGCGCCATTTCAATCGTTGGAGCCGGAAATTTATAAGCGGAGCGTCCGCCTGGAAATTTCTTTAAGTCCCAAAAATCCGCCCATGTCTTCGGCGCATGTGCAGCGTCAATTTTTTCGGAATTCCAGCTCAAGACGGTAGCAAAAGAATCAGAAGCAATGAAATTAGCAGTCGCCGTCTGATCGTTATAACCTTCTTTACTGATCAAGTTGTAGTCTAAAGGTTCGAACAAACCTTGTTGACCTGCTAATTTCCCGTAGAAGGAATCCACGTTCACAACATCCCACGTGACATTCCCGCTATCGACCATCGCCTGCAGTTTTCCATAATCCGGAGGGGTTTCAATGACTATTTTCACATTATATTTCTTCTCAAAAGCGTCATAGACTGCGGCTTGCCGATAACCTACCGAGTTTGCATCCCAGTCGACAATCGTTAACTTCTGCGGGTTTTCTTGACTGGATCCGCCTTCCTCATTTTTGCCGCATGCGATGAGTGAAGCAGTTAAGGCAAAGACAGCAACCATAACCGACAATTTTTTCAACATTGTAACTCCCCCTGATTTCTATGAATTATCATTACTCCTGTCTAACATTCCGTTTCGCAGCATTCGAACCGATCCAGCCCTGGATTAAGAACAAAGCCACGGTCATGATAATCAAAACAGTCGATACAACAGCGATACTCGGATCGATACTCGTACGCAAGCTTTCCCAATACTTGATTGGCAGTGTTTTGGTGTTGGCTCCAGACATGAACAGGGAAATGATAGGTTCATCAAAAACAAGCGAAAATGCGAACAACGCCCCTGAGAATAGTCCTGTTTTCATTAAAGGAACGGTAATCTTGAAAAAAGCACCGATTGGCGTGGAACCCAGTCCCATGGCAGCCAATTCTAAATTGCGATCTACCCCCTTCAAGCTGGCGATGACTAACGTGAACACAATCGGAATCGCGATAACCGAGTTGGATAGAACCATTCCTGTATACGTATCCGCGAGCTTAAATGGCGAGAAGAAATGATAGAGTCCTATCGCGACGACAACCGTGGGAACGACCATCGGCGACAGCATTAACGGAAGGAAAATGTTTTTACCCCAAAAATTCAATCGAGTAAAGGCGACCGCTGCCATCGTACCTACAACAAGGGACACAATCGCTGTTATAGCCCCAATGAACAAGCTGCGTGAAAACACTTGAATCCATACGGGATCCTGTAAGACCTTTTCGTACCAAACGAGTGAATAGCCGGGCGGAGGAATTTGAAAATACGCCACAGATGTAAACGATAACGGGATAATGAGAATAATGGGGAGCAGAAACACGAATAGAATGAAAATAACCAAAAGCCTTAATCCCATATGTTATATCACCCCTTTCAAAGAAGGGTGCTTCCTGAAAATTAGAAATGGGACAGCAATCAAAAGTATCGTTGCACCTAAGAGAATGATAGACAACGCCGCTGCCAGGTGCCAATTCAACGTGACGTTGATAAAGTTCGCAATTAGATTTGAAATCATTTTATCTTTCGGGCCGCCTAAGAGCACGCCGGTAATAAAAAAACCGAGACTGAATACGAAACAGATGAGCACTCCTGCGATCACGCCAGGCATGGATAGCGGAAACACAACATCACGGAAGGCTTTCCAAGGCCTTGCCCCCATACCTTCAGCCGCTTGGAGCAAGCGACTATCAATTCCTTTCATGACGGAATAGATACACAGCACCATGTATGGAAATAAATAATGAACCATACCAACGATGTTGCCGGTCGAAGTATAGAGCAATTGAAGCGGTTGATCGATCAAACCGAGCCCCATCAGCACTTTATTGATAACCCCTTCATTCTGCAGCATGACCATCCACGTAAACGTACGTATAAGCACGCTGATCCAGAAAGGGATCATGATCAGAGACATCGTTATATTTCTCCATTTGTCCGACTGCATCTTATAGAGCAGATAGGCAACCGGATATCCGAGCAATAAAGCCGCTAAAGTCGCAATAAAGGATATTTTGAACGTATTGATGATGACCTTTAAATAAACCGGTGTATTAAATACTTGTACGAGATACTCGAATGTATAATTTACTCCGTCGTGCACGCCTAATTTCATGATTTTGATGATCGGGATAAAGGTCAACAGCAGCATATATAAGGCTGGTATGATAAACAGCAGCCAATGCATGCCAGGGATCGTCGATAACCTTCGATTCTTTCTTTTCAAGGGTACAGCCGTTATTTGCATTTGCGCGTTATTCATATGCAGAGCTCACCTTACTCCCCTCATTTTCTAAGAAACCGCATCGTTCTTTGCTTCATCGTCAGGTATCAGAGATGCATCAGCGGTATTCCAACCAACTTCGAGTTGATCACCCACAGCCATTTCTTTGGTGGCTGCATAAGGAAGCTTGATGCTTATTCGTTCATTCGTGTCTGTCATTGCCTCAACCCGGAAAGAATCTCCGATATACGTTTTTCCCATCACTTTCACATGGTATTTATGCGTATATGCAGATCCTTCATGAACGACATGAATATTCTCAGGACGGATGGCAATCAATACCGCCGAATTCTCCTTGAGGGTTTGCTCGGCTTTCATCCGAACAACTTGCCCGTTCAACAGCTTGACGATCGACAGGCCTGATTCCGAGTGGATAATTTCACCATGAAACCAGTTGATTTCGCCGATAAATGAAGACACGAATTTACTCTGCGGACAATTGTATAACCTTTCAGGTGTATCCATTTGTTCAACTCTCCCATGATTCATGACGCAAATGCGATCCGACATCGTTAGCGCCTCTTCTTGATCATGCGTGACATTGACCGTGGTGATCCCCAATTTTTCTTGAATATGCTTGATTTCAAACTGCATCTGCTGACGTAAATTTTTATCAAGCGCACCTAACGGCTCATCCAGCAATAATAGAGGCGGATTGAAAACAATCGCCCGGGCGAGCGCGACCCGCTGCTGCTGACCGCCGCTCAGTTGACTTGGAAATCTTGAATCAAAGCCTTCAAGCCGCACCATTTGCAGCGCTTTGTATACCTGTTCTTTGATTTCCTGTTTCGGAACTTTTCGCAGCTGGAGCGGATAAGCAATATTATCAAAGATCGTCATATGCGGAAATAATGCATAGTTTTGGAATACCATCCCGATATTGCGGTCATAGGCTTTCTTTTTGGTGATTTCCTGACCGTCCAGCAATATCGCTCCGTTATTTAACGATTCAAAGCCTGCGATTAATTTGAGCAGCGTCGTTTTGCCAGATCCGCTCGGCCCCAGGATGGTAACGAACTCGCCTTTGTTGATGGATAAATGCACGTTATCCACGGCCTTAAAGTTTTTGTAGTTTTTTTGTGCGCTTATGATCTCCAAATGGGCTGTCATAGGAAGTTCTCTCCAATCCTTTATGTCAACTTTTCGAAAATGATTTTACCATCCACGATGGTGAGTTCTACCTTTGCATCCTTGATTCGTTCTGCTGGCACTTGGAACAAATCGCAATCAACGACGATGAGATCGGCTAACATTCCTTCTTCCAACGTCCCGAGTTCATCTTCTCTAAAAATGCCGTATGCCGCTGTGGTTGTATACGCTTTCAATGCCTCGGTGAGCGTGATCGCTTCTCCCCCATTAAACAGCTCACCTTCGCCTGTAATCCTGGTTGTTGCACGGTAAATTTCCAGGAACGGATTCAGCGATACGACGGGGTAATCGGTATTCAATACCACTTTCGCTCCGGCATCGAGCAGCGATCTGATCGCGAACGTATGCTGCTCCCGCTCGCCAATACAGGAGAAGTAGTGCTTCTTGTTGATCAGCTCCATATGCTCCGGCTGCATGGATGCAATCACACCCAGCTCCTTAAAGCGCGGAATATCTTCGGGGTGTACAACCTCGATATGCTCGATCGTATGTCTGGCATCTCGACTTCCGTTGCTCTGCTGCGCTTCTTCGAATAAATCCAGCGCATAACGCACAGCACCGTCTCCGACCGCGTGGAACCGAATACGAAAGCCTTCTTGGTCCGCTGCGAGCACATACTCCCTCATTTTCTCGGGAACCTGTGGGCCGCAATATTCGGGAATGTCCGTGTATGGCTCAACAAGATTTGCTGTATGTGTGGTGACGACGCCGTCCAGAAATTCTTTCAAGCCGGAAAAACGAAGCATGCCCGATTGATACTTGTCACGGTAATGTCTAGCTCTCTCCAAATCTGCTTCAAGACCAATTAAAAAGTGGATTCTCGAAGTCAATTTCCCTTGCTGCTCAAACTCTTCATAAAGTTCAATCTCATTGATTTCCAAATCCGTTACTTTAAAAATGTCCGTCAGCGAGGTAATACCTAGCTCAGCCGCTTGATTGAGAAATCTTCTAAACACGGGTCTTTTTCTATTCTCGGTTAGATTCATCGCATGTTTAGCAGCCAGACTGGCTGCCGCTTCATAGAGAATTCCTGTAGGCTCATCGAACTCGTCTTTCATAATCTCTCCATGCGGAGGATTCGGCGTGTTCTTGTCAATGCCCAGGATCTCTAGTGCCTTCGAATTCACCCACACCGTATGACCGGAGGCATGGAATAAGAAGACCGGGCGGTCCGGAATGACGGCATCCAGTGAAGCGCGATGCGGCAGCTTAGGGTCATCCCACTTCGTGTGGTACCACATATAACCTTGAACCCAAAAATCATCAGGTCTTGTTTTGGCAAATTCCGACACTAAGGCGACGACTTCATGTTCAGAACGTGCACCGAGCAGATTAACATGGTCTTCCATCAGACATCCAGGAACGACATGAAGATGCAGATCATTAAAGCCTGGCATAACAAGTTTATCTTGGTAACGGTACACTTGGGTATGGGGTCCAATGCGTTCTTTCAATTCGTCTTCATTACCTACCGCCACAATCTTATTGCCTTGAATCGCGATTGATGCAGGCTTTGGCGAATGATCAACACCTGTAAATACGGCATTGCTTGTGATCAAGATGTCTGCATGTTCAACATGTTTCAGAGATGACATATCTTACCTCCTCGTATAGCTACTGTTAGAGAATGATGATCTATTGTTTTTTTGTTTCACTAATTGTGATATAAAGTTCTACGTTTTTATTTTTCAGATAGGATATATACGTTTCAGGATCGACGCACAGCTCCGGCGGCTTGACGCCTTTCTCCGTAATTTCACCCTTCAAGAGCATTTGGGCCACGATGGAGGCCGGAATCGCCGTTGCGTATTGCGTAGGACTGACGCCCCATTCCTCCTGATATCTGGTCAGCAACTCTAATCTTACGGTTGTCTGGTTTCCGTTTTTCTTACCCTTAATTTCAACAAGCAGCGAATCTGTTCCCCACACCGGCTTCTCTTTCCTCGCAAGCACTTTGGTCAGCAGCGCTACAATCTGGCGGCGTGGCACAGTCCCGTCTTCCAATTCATTCGTGTCAACAAGTCCGAGCTCTTCCAGCATTTTGATTTTCTCAATCGTCGCCGGATCCCATGTATCTTTGTATGTAATTTCTCTTACTTCCGGAAAGCTGGTCGGCAATGTGGCGAGCTCAGAATGAATAATGGAATACGTTTTTTGAATGCCTAATGCATCATGAAAATGTGTGAACTCTTCATCCGCTAAAGGCGGAATTTCGACCAGTACGCCATCTTTTACGGCCATAGCATTTTTAACTGCTTCATCAATGATCGTATCCGCGGCAAACGCAAAGGTTGTTCCTGACGAACTCGAACCGTAACGGATATGAATTTCTTCCGCTGTATCCAGTAGGTTAACGCCATAACGACAAAATACATTCGAAGTGCCTGGATCTGAGCCCATCCCTGTGATCGATAGGATGTTCGCTTCCTTCATTTGTGCATCCAATTTTAATTGTTCATTCGTATATTTGAAAAGTCCGCCCAAATCGAGCACGCTCACGCCAACCGATGAAGCCGCTTTCATTGCATCCAAATTAAAAACATAATTCGTAGCATTCACACACACTTTTCCTTGACGCAATACGTCTTTCGCCGCTTCCAAATCTCTAATGTTAAGTGTTGCGGTCGTAATCTCTTTACCAACCCACGCAGCCAATTCGTCCAGTCTCGCTTGATCCAAATCACAAGCGATGACATCGACGCCGGTTGCGACCAAATCTTTGACGATAACTTTACCAATTGTGCCTGTCGCTCCTAGTACAACAACTTTACTCAATTGAAGCCCCCCTTTTACATGCATACGATTAGTGAATATTCTAAACGCAGTTCAATTTTTCCTGTTTGATATGAAAAATTTAATAGATTACGAGTTCAAAGTGTGTGTTTCCTATTATAGTTTGATCGTGATTAGCTTCATCTCTGTCATCTCTTCTACAGCATATTGGACGCCTTCACGTCCGAATCCGCTTTCTTTCACGCCGCCATAAGGCATGTTATCGACTCGAAACGTCGGAAAATCATTAATCATAACGCCTCCGACTTCAAGCTTCTCCGCTGCATGCATCGCTGAATGGATGTCATGGGTATAAATACCGGCCTGAAGCCCAAAGCGGGAATGGTTCACCTCGTTAATCGCTTGTTCCAGTGTGGAAAACGAAGAAACGATGACAATTGGGCCGAATACCTCCTCGCAGGATACGGGCTCATCCGCAGCCACATTCGTCAAAATTGTCGGCGGAAAGATCCGTGAATTTAACGCTGTCCCACCAGTAACGACATGAGCACCTCTCATCACGGCGCTGTCAACCCATTCTTGCATACGCGTTACTTCTTTTTCATGAATCATTGCGGACATATCTGTACTCTCGTTCAATGGGTCGCCGATAACCAACTTCTCTACCTTCGCCTTATATTGATTGAGAAAACACTCATACGTACTCTCGTGCACCAAAATTCGTTGGATGGAAATGCAGACCTGCCCGCTAAAAGAAAAGGCTCCGAGCACACAGCGATCAATCAGTTCATCGGTAATTTCGACGGTATGGTCAATGATCAAAGCCGAATTGGAGCCAAGCTCCAACGTTACACGCTTTAGACCAGCTTTGTTCTTCATCGCAATACCAACGGCCGGACTGCCTGTGAATGTAACAGCTTTAATTCTTGGATCGCGCACCAGCTTTTCCCCGACAACTGCTCCCGGCCCCGGTATAATATTCAAGGCGCCGTCAGGAAGGCCCGCTTCTTGGAATACTTCAGCCAGTACCAGCGAAGAAAGTGGCGTTTGACCTGCCGGTTTCAATACGATTGTATTACCGGCAGCAATCGCAGGGCCGACTTTATGCGCGACTAAGTTAAACGGGAAATTAAACGGGGTAATCGCAGCTACGACACCAAGCGGCTTGCGAAGTGTGAAAGCTATCCTCCCTTCTCCACCTGGTGCTGCATCCAGCGGGACGGTTTCACCATGAATACGACTGGCTTCCATCGCTGCGAACCGGTAAGTCTGTATCGTACGGGCAATTTCTCCCCTTGCTGTTTTTATCGGTTTGGCCGCTTCTAAGGCAAGTAGACGAGCAAGCTCTTCTTTTCGCGTTTCCAATATATCAGCCGCTTTGCTCAGAATTGTCGTACGTTGATACGCTGATAGACTGGCCATCTTATCGGCAGCGGCCACTGCGGCTTGAATGGCCTCCTCCGTATCCGCATCATTCGCATGGCCTACATCAGCTATTCTTTCTCCAGAGAAAGGGGCATAAAGCGCATTGTATTTAGCCGCTTCTTTCCATTGACCATTAATGAATAAATTACGTTTCACGAGCATCCCCTACTTTCTCAACAGCGCATACTGCCGAAGCATGACTTCTCTAATCAATTCAAGTCCTTCTGCAAGTTCCTCATCTGTCATGACAAGCGGCGTCAGGAAGCGGATCACATTTCCATGCACTCCTGCGCTTAACAAGATAACCCCAGCCTCGTAGCAGCCCTTTTGTACCTCAGCAACATACGCTTTAGCTGGCTCATTGTTATCCGGATGAATGAATTCAACGGCGCACATCGCGCCTAGTCCGCGTACATCGGCAATCAGTGGTATGGATTGTTGCAAATCCATAATACAAGCGCGAATCGTATCTCCGATCGAACGCGATCTTTCAACAAGATCCTCACGTTCGATTTTCTCGATCACGGCCAAAGCCGCCGCACAACCAAGCGGACTGCCGCCATAGGTGCCGCCGATTTCCCCTGGTGACGGTGCATCCATTATTTCTGCTCGGCCCGTTACCGCGCTGATCGGCAATCCTGCGGCAATGGATTTGGACATCGTTATCAAATCAGGCTCAATGTCAAAGTGCGTACTGGCAAACATGTGACCCGTTCGTCCGAAGCCGGTTTGGATTTCATCCGCGATAAACAAAATATTGTTGCGTTGACAGATGTCGTACACACCTTTCACAAATTCCTTCGGCGGTACGATAAATCCGCCTTCACCTTGCACCGGCTCCATAATCACGGCAGCCAATTCTTCCGGCGAAACCTCCGTATAGAGGAAATCTTCGAACTGTTTAACACAGTACAACGCGTACTCTTTTTCCGACATCCCTTCGGGACGGGCTGTTGGATTTGGGTATGGGGCTTTGTAGGTCGCAGGGGCAAACGGCCCCATTTGGAATTTATAAGGCTTCACCTTGCTTGTAAGCGACATCCCCATCAGCGTTCGTCCATGAAATGCCCTTGTAAACGAGACGATACCCGGCTTCCCGGTATATTTCCGTGCAATTTTCACGGCGTTCTCTACCGCTTCAGCTCCGCTGTTCAAGAAGATGGTTTTTTTCTGAAAGCTGCCTGGCGTTATTTGTGCTAGCTTCTCGGCGAGGGCAAGATAGGGTTCATACATAGCCACATGAAAGCATGTGTGAAGATATTGCTCAGCCTGCTTCTGTACAGCGTCTACAACCTCCGGCGGGCAATGGCCTACATTCATTGTTCCGATCGCCCCGGCAAAATCCAAGAATACATTGCCATCCACGTCATATATCAATGACCCTTCGGCCTTTTGTACAAAAATAGGAGTATTGTTGCCAACGCCTCTTGGCACGAGAGCTTGCCTCTTATCTAGTAATTCCTGCGTCCGGCTCCCCGGAAACGGTGAAACAACAGAACTAATTTTCCTCGTTAATTCCATCTTTCTATACCCCTTTTCTCCTTATATAAAGCGCTTTCTTCACATTTTAATCCTATAACTGGAAGAATACTATTGCGCATAGGGATAAGTTTTAATATATTTATTATCAATTAGGGATAAATAATAAAGGATTGGAGTGAGCGAATGATCAAGCTAGTCCAGGCATTAAAGCTGCCTTCGCTCCAACAGGCCACAGTCGTAGCCGGAGCGGAAGGTCTTGACCGCATGATTCGATGGGTACCTATCGTTGATTTGCCCAATCCGTTACCTTGGGTGAACGCAGGGGATTTTCTACTGACAACAGGTTACGGATGGCCTCAAGACGAAGAGAAGCTGTGTGACCTTATTATCCAATTATCTAAGAGAGGCCTCAGCGGGTTAGGACTTGCCGTACCCCAATATATTGATAAAATACCCCGAGCTGCATGCGCAGTGGCCAACGAGCTGCATTTCCCGCTCCTAGAAATCCCATGGGAAATTCAATTCAATACCATTACGGAAGAAATCCTCAGTTCGATTCTGACCTATCAATATAAGCTTCAGGAACAATCTGGATTCATTCATCAGGAACTTATGCGCATTGCTTTTGAAGCGAAGGATCTTCAGGAAATTGCTCATACTTTAGGCCAACTGATTGAAAGAACGATCATCATTCAGCATCCGGAAGGCCATCTTATGGCCGTACATACGTTACAAGAAGATGGTAATACAGCAGAGAACACCGAACAACTACTTCATGAGATTTCCACATTTTCCAAAGAACAAGCACAGCATTTGTCTCTCCGTTCCGGTTCACAACCCATAAGAATTCAAGACACACCCAACTCGAATCTATATTCTCGTTACGTGTGCCCTATCTCGATCAAAAAGGAACTAGTCGGTCTCTTGTGGATCGTCGAAGGGCAACAGCCACTTCGAGAAGAAGACTTACGCGCTGCACAATCCGCATCCATCGTCATGGCGCTGCATATTTCTCAACAGCGGGCACTTGCATCTCTCGAGGCCCAGCTAGGATATTCGTTCCTTGATTCATTATTTGAAGGTGAATTCAATACAACCCCCCAGATCTTACGACGAGCAGAACTGTTAGGCTTCGAACCGGAAGGCGTATACTCCGTTGGCACACTGGTTATGGATGCCCCTGTCCCTCTGTCTCATGAAGGCATCGTTAAGCGTGAGCGGTTAGCTGACAAGCTCAAACAGAAAATGCAAGAGCTAAAAATACCGGCAGTCCTCTCTCTGACGCAGAACCAAATCATTTTTTTACTTCCAACTCGTGTTCAATCCGAGCAGATCTGGAAGTCGATGAAAGACTCGAATCTATCTTTTGCCGTGAGTCTGCCTCATCGAGGGTTTAGGAACGTACGTCAGGGGTATAGGGAAGTGAGTTCAATCCTTCCACATATCCAATTCGGGCAACATCACCGTTATCAAGACTTGCTGGTTCCAAGGGTATTAATGGGGGATCAAGATGCACGTTCATCCTTTCTTAGCAAACTGTTTGATCCGATTCACAGAAGCAAAAACGGCGACGTGCTGATCCGTACTCTATTAACTTTCGCCCGATTAGGATTTCAGCTCAAAAAAACGGCTGACGAATTAAAAATCCATCCTAAAACGTTGCGTTATCGATTAGATCGGGCCATATCATTAGGAGATCTTGATCTTAATGAAGCGGAAACACAGTTCAATCTTCAATTAGCCGTTCGACTCAACACGTTGGAGAATCAATAGCCAAAAAAAAGAAGCTGGAACGGTACGCTCGCAGCTCCTGAATCCTATTAACGTTCATTGTTTGAATACCATCTTTCGAAGTCCGTAAACGCTAAGCAACAATAAAGGGAATAGCACATTGAAAGTGCCATCGAAAAATGGCCAGTACCATGTAATCACATTATGATAGAAAGTGGTGTTTGGCGCTAAAACGATAGTAAACACCATGAGCAGCATTGCAGAAGGCAAGGCCAACACCTTATACTCCTTGAGATTCAATAGTTGACTCAATCCTAGAATGAAGCTATAAAAGAAAATCGTAATCTTAAAAAAGATCGTGACGAACCACATGAGAGCCAGAATCGCTTCAATCCTTTCCAGAAACTTACCAATATTAATTTTTTTGGCCAACGCATAACTTGGATACGTATTATTCGCCGTTCCATCTACCCCCAACACGAGAATCGTTAGCAGAATTAAAAGAATCAAAAATATACTGCCCAGAAAAGTTCCGGACATAAAGCTTTTCAATATATGCTTGGGCTGGTTGACATAAGGTATAATCATAAGGAATGCAACGAGTTGCACGGAAGAATACGTCGATGATGCCATGGCACCCTTAAGGATCGGTTTCATTCCCTCCGCAAGAACGGGTTGAATGTTCTCTGGATGTATTTGGGGCAATAGAAACAGGATGAACAGGATAACGAACAGGATGAATCCCGGGAAAAACATCTCCCCTGCTCGAGCGATCACTTCGAGTCCACGCCTTATACCCATCACGACAACAAACAAAAACATGATGTAGATCGCTTGATTCGGCGTCTCCGGCATGCTCTGTGTGGCCATAAAATCACCGATTTCTCTAATATTTGCTGCCGCACAAGTTAGAAAATAGACCAAGAACAACAGCGACAACAGTGTTCCCAAGGTTGTGCCCAGTATTTTCTTATTGTATTCCACCAAGGTCATCCCAGGGTTGAGTCTCGCTACGGCCGTAAATAAAAAAATGACGAGCAGCCCGAATCCTTCACCCACGATGGCTGCGATCCATGCATCTTCTTTGGCCTGTGAGGCCATGACCGACGGCAACACCAAGATCGCATCGCCGACCGTAAATAGTGTGACCAAGATGGCAAATTGTCGTAAGGATATCTTTCCGTTCTCCAGCATGTTTTCCTCCTTCTACTTCAAGAGACCATAAATGAGGGTGCTGATCGGCTTGTATATTGCAATCATTAAGTAGAGCGGACTTGGGATATTCCAGTGAAGCTCCAATGCAATACTTAGTCCGGTTCCCGCTGCTAGCAGAGTGAAGAATACCCATAACTCTTTATGCATTTTTCTTTGTAATAGCCGGGGGACTTCGATGAGAATAATAACTATCGCTATGGCAAGAATTCCTGCGACCGCCCACATGATCGTTCTACTCCTTTATTCTTTCCAAGAATGAGTTGCCTACCGTACCTATCTGTCGAATCGAAGTATCAGCCTTCACATTCACATCTAAGTTCGTGAAATACTGATCCCAGTCCTGTTTCATTTTTTTCCATGCTTTGGGATTAGAGCGTCGAATCACTTCTCCGAACCCAAAAATATCAACTTTATATTTTTGCTGCACGGTATGTACAGCCTCATGAATCAGTTTCTTCATCGTTTCTTCCCCTAAACTCTCCAATTGGGAAATGGTTTTTGTCTTCGTTAAATCAATCTGGCATCCGACTTCATCAACATTGACTTCACTACGGAGGTTAATATCAATACGGGGTTTCCCTTGAATGATCCTGCCTTTTACTTTGGTTTTGGTACGAATGATCTCTAATGTTGCTTTGCCTCCACTTGGACAGGGAATCACAGCTGCGGTACTTTTTACCTTATCACGAATATAGTTATACCCTTTACTTTCCTTCTCATTTAGCCATCCGATCAGCTTGTCTTTTCTAAAGACAGCTAAAGTCGTATATTGCAAGCGTACTGGGGTATCGACCTTCTGCACACTATTGTTGGCGCTGCCCTCTTCCGGGTTCCCATGAACGGTGATTCCGGCCAATACGGGGTTCTTGCCTTCACTCGTTAAATCAGCTATCAATTCATCTAATGTGACAGACAGCGTCGGTGCCCATGCTTTCTGCGATGTTTCGAGAGCAGTAAAAAGCATATTCGCTGGGATGTCATCCAGTGCCGTCAAGACCTTTAGTATGTCTTCGGCCTTTGACTCCTTAGACACGGCAATGTAAAAATCAGATCGTGCTTCATTGTCTCTCGCCAGGAAATCCAATGATTTAGCGATTCCTTCTCTGGCCAAAGCTTCACCAAGAACAAGAATACGAAGGTGAGAAATATATATTTTTCTGGGACTTTCCGTTGTCATCTTGCGGATTGCTTCAAACACGCTATCTCCAACACCACTATACAGGATAACTGGGGACGCGCCTCGGCTTTTTTTCGCCGCAATTTCAGCCGGAACAACAACCTGCACGGAAACCTTAAATTGTTCACCCTGTTTATCAATGCCCATTCCCACTGCAATCGCTAGATCATTCAGTTCCCTCCGGTTCCAACAACCCGTTACAATGAATTGGATGCAGAAAAGCACGATCATAAGCCGCTTTCGTACCATTGTATACTCCTTTCATCAGCCGCTTGCTAAATTCGGGGTTTAGGGGCAGGGGATGGTTGATTACGAGTTACGTCCTTCTGGCTAATAAGGCGCGGGCGGGTTTTCATTCTCCGACGGGGCAGTCTAAAAATCGTATCCTTCTGATCTTCCAGAATGAATGGTGCCAGAGAACTTGTATAAGGTACGCCGAAAGAGCGTAAGCTGCACAAGTGTAGCACCAGCGCAATAAATCCAATAATCATCCCGAATAAACCGAAAGAAGCTGCCAGAATCAGAATAGGAAACCGAATTAATCGGACAGAAATCGACATATTGGGCGCAGGAAAAATGAAACTGGAAATCGCTGTGATAGATATGACAATAACCATGGCTGCCGATGCGATGCCTGCCTCTACGGCTGCCGTTCCAATGACGAGTGTACCTAGAATGGATACCGCTTGACCAACAGCTCGTGGCATTCTTATGCTAGCTTCCCGTAATATTTCAAGTGCTGTCTCCATCATCAGCGCCTCAATAATCGCTGGAAAGGGAACACCTTCGCGTTGAGCCGCCAAATTAATTAATAAAGCAGTCGGTAACATCTCTTGGTGAAACGTGGTAATCGCAATATACAAGGACGTCCCGACAAGCGAAATAAAGAAGCTGAAGAAACGAAGCGCTCGCAGCAAGCTGCTGACATCCGCACGTTGATAATAATCTTCAGCCGCCTGGAAGAATTGAATGAATGTGGTAGGAGCCGTAAGAACGAATGGTGTTCCATCCACCAGAATTGCTACCCGTCCCTCCAGCAAATCAGCTGCAACGACATCCGGCCGTTCCGTATTATATATCGTAGGGAACGGTGTAAACGTCTCATCTTGTATTAATTCCTCGATATAACCGCTTTCCAGTATGCCATCAATATCAATCCGATCCAGTCTCTTACGTACTTCTTCCACGGTGTTGTCATTCGCAATCCCATGAATATACATGATCGATACATCGGTTTTGGTAACTCGTCCTATCGTTCTCGTCTCCAGCCAAAGATTACGATCTTTTATCTTACGTCGAATCAAGGCCGTATTTGTCCGAATCGATTCCGTAAAGCTCTCGCGCGGACCACGAACGATCGTCTCTGTCGCTGGCTCTGTAACACTTCGTTGATTCCATAGCCTTACCCCGATGGAAAACCCTTTGCAATGCCCTTCAAATAACAGGATGGCGTCTCCGGATAATAAGGAAGTGTATAACATTTCATAGTTGAGGACTTCTGTCACTCCACCAAAGGTGAGGGCGCGTTCTTTTAGGACATTTAATACATCTTGGCCGAAGGAGATCATTTGATCCAATTCGGTGTTTTTCATATCCATTAACAATGATTCCATGACGTAATCGGCAAGCGCTTGCGTTCCGGTTAACCCGTCCGTGTAGAAAATAGCTGCTTTGAGATTGCCAATTTTCCCAATCCGTATTTCTCTGAGGATGATGTCATTACTATTTCCTAGCGCTTGTTTCACCTTATCAATATTTTGTTGCAGATTGGCTGAAATAGGTTCCTCGGCATCCGATTTCGATACCGTGTTATGGGAGTCTTCTTGTGTATCTCCGTTAGTCTTATTGTTATGTTCCATTAACAATCCCTCGATTTTCAATGCTATGGATCAATTGTTACCTATTCCATGCCTTCATAAACCTGAAGGAAGACCACTTCACCGCATCGAAGCAACCCAATGAGAAAAAACCGTCCGGACCTAATTCGGTCCGGACGGTTTACGGTTATTGTAAAGAAAGCCCCCTCAACATGTTCTACGATCACCTGTTTGAGGGGGCATTCAAAACTAGCACTATGATTGCAAATTACTTGCCGTTAGCAGCTCTCCATTCGTCGATCTGCTTCTGCTTCTCGGCGATGATGTCATCAGCTCCGGCTTTCTTCAGCTTATCTAGGAATTCCGCATAGTATTTGTCCGGATCCACCGAACCGGAATCAAGCGTATATAGATATTCCTTCAATGTCGCATCGACATTGGCGATTTGGGTCTTCACCGTCTCCGAATTAAATACGAAGCCCATGACAGGGGATACCGTAGCCGTTTTGTCAGCCTCATAAATCATCTTAAGCATCTTCTCCTGCGTTTCTACATTGGCATTCTGATCCCACAGCATTCTGCCGTAGGACTGCCCGATCTCCCATTCGCTCCAATTGAAATTGTACATATCCTTGATCATTTCAATTTGTTTGTCACCAATCTTCTTGTAATCTTTGCCTTCTTCACCAAATGCAATCAGATGGAATAACGCATCATCGGTATTCAACAATTCGATCAATTCAACGGCCTTCTCCGGATGCTTCGAGTTCGCACCGACGACAACGACTGCAGTTGAAGGGCTATTCGCTGGGATAAACGGCTCGGTAAACCGTTTCGAAACACTGTATACTTTATCCTCTGCCGGCGCATGGGACATAAAAGATTGAACCCCCAGCTCAGGCATGTCGACTAGGTCGGGATACGGGTTCGCATACAGCGCTGCAATACGCTTCGCTTTTCGGTCCGGGAGATAATCCTTCATCGTTGCAGCATCTTTCTTGATGTAACCATTCACATACCAATTTCTGAACGTTTTTAAGTAATCCTTGTACTCCTGGGTTTCATACTGGTTGAACACCTTGATGTCCTTGTCGTTAACCCGGATCCATCCTGGAATCTTATTGTCTCCCACCGAATCCATGCCATAGAGAATCGGCATATCCGCGAAGTTGTCGGCCTGATTGCTGTATTCCCAAGGAATGATACCCGGTTCGCCCTTTTTCACGGCATCCAAGAACGGCGTCAGGTCATTCCATGTCTTAGCCGATTTCCAATCGAAATGATACTTGTCGACGAAGTCCTTGCGCAGCTGCACCCCTTTCGCTCCCGCCATGCCCCAGACCTGATAGTTAATCGATCCGTAAATTTTGCCGTTGACCTTCACGCCCTGCCAGATGCTCTCCGGTACTCTTGACTTCGATACAGGAGCATACTTGTCGAGCAGATCAGTGATGTCGAGGTAAGCGCCTTTGGATGCATTCTGGA
The DNA here is from genome assembly GCF_000374845.1 of Paenibacillus terrigena DSM 21567. Lineage (GTDB taxonomy): Bacteria > Bacillota > Bacilli > Paenibacillales > Paenibacillaceae > Paenibacillus_K > Paenibacillus_K terrigena. The sequence continues at coordinate 514,197 of NZ_KB895415.1, forward strand.
AATAGTTGAGCTCACCAAAGCTTCCGGAAAATGCAAGGTCAAATGATTCGCCCGATGAAATCATGAGGTTCATTTTTTGTGGATATGCGCTCCAATCCGTAACAACCAGCTTCAAGGTGGCGTTAATCTTTTCCTTGATGATCTTGTTGGCCGCTTCCAGGATGCGATCCATGTCTTTTACCGGGGAATTGGCAATATAGAACGTTAATTCGACCGGCTCCTCCGTCTTCTTCTCTGACTCCTTCGTCGTTTGGTTCTCTGCGACTTTAGGGTTCTTCTCCGGTTCACTGCTGGTTCCGCATCCGACGATTGTAAGGGATAGTACGAGTAAGCCGGCAATGACGGAAGGAATACGTTTTTTAAATGGTTGCATATGAGTCCTCCTATTTATTCTTTTTTAATCAATCAAAAACAATCTCTTTTTCTACTGCCTTAGATCGACGTCACTCCCCCCGGTTTATTTAGCGTTTCAGTCTCGGGATGCGTTTTCATCGTAGTAGACCAAGAACCTGGCGTATACAAGAAAAAATGTATTTTCCTCTAATAAATCGCGAATTCCGGTTCTTTAAAAAGGATACTTTTCTTGAAAAATAGGATTTCTAGGCTTTAACGGCGCCAAGCGTAAGCCCTTTGACGAAATAACGCTGCAGAACGGGATACATCAAGATGATTGGCCCGATGGACAGCATGGTGGCCGCCATTCTGGCACTTTCGCCCGGCAGCATGCCGATCGACTTCTCAATGGCTTTGGATGCCTGTTCATTGCTCATCAAGTACTGGATATTCGTCATTAAGGACTGAAGCAGGTATTGGAGTGTATACAATTTATTGTTCTCGATGAACAATGCACTGGTAAACCAATCATTCCAGTAGGCGATGGATATGAATAATCCGATCGTCGCAAGCACGGGTGTAGACAAAGGCAGTACAATCCTGAAAAAAGTCATGAACTCCCCCGAGCCGTCGATCCGGGCCGATTCAATGATGGAATCAGGCAACGCCTTAAAGAAGTTGCGCATGATGAGCACATGTACGGGGGATACGAGCAGCACGATAATCAATATAAGCAGCGAATCCTTCAGATGAAGGTATTTGGTCACGAGAATATAGTAAGGTGCCAGTCCTCCGTTAAACAGAATCGTGAAGAATACGAGAAACGCAACCTGATTTCTGTACCTCACTTCATTTCTGGAAATGGCATAAGACATCATGGAGGTCACAAGCAAATGAAGAATGGACCCGACTGCCGTTACGAGAATCGTTATCTTATATGCGTTCAAGATGGATGTCGTACCGGAGAATGCATACTGATAACCAATAAGACTGAATTCCTTCGGAATCAAATGATAGCCTTCGGTGAGCAGCGATTTCTCATTCGTTAATGAGATGGACAGCACCAACAACACAGGAATAAGGCACATCGCACTGTAAACGATGAACATTAAATTGATCAAGAGCTTAGAAAATACGCCTTCACGTTTCAACTTCAACGTTCTCACCTTCGCACACTTCCCTCATATAGCCAGATTAGAATAATGAACTGTCGGAATCATATTTTTTGACCAGATAGTTGGATATCAGTACCAGAATCAATCCTACAACCGCTTGATACAAGCCTACGGCGGAAGACATCCCGATATCGTTCACGGTGCGCAGCGACCGGAACACATACGTATCAATGACGTCGGTGGTCGAGAATAAGATACCCGATTCCCGAGGAAGATTGTAGAACGCACCCCAATCCCCAAGCCCGCCGTTGAAAATTTTCCCGAGCGACAGAAGCACCATAATGAAGACGACCGGCATTAAGAGCGGTATGGTAATGTACTTAGCCTTCTGCCACTTGCTAGCACCGTCGATTTCCGCAGCTTCATAATAATCCGACGAGATGCCTGTAATCGCCGCTACATAGATAACCGAAGTATATCCGACTTGCTTGAGCAAATAAGCTAGCGGCATAATAAACCGCCAATAGACCGGTTCACTGTACCAGTTGATCGGATCGAGTCCGAAGGAGGTACGAATGCCGTTGACGAGACCCTGATCTGGGTTGAGCAGCGCGTATACAAGATACTCCCCCACGACCCAAGACAGAAAAAACGGCAGAAGCATCACGCTTTTATAAATGCCTGTCCGTATTTTGCTGCCCGTTTCTTGCAAGAGGATGGCGAACAAGACGGAGATGGCGGTCATTAGTACCAGAATAATGAGGTTATAGAAGATCGTATTGAAGGTGACCCGCCAAGCCGCATCGGATTTGAAGAAAAACTCGAAATTTTTAAAACCGATCCATTCGCTCCCCCATACCCCTTTCACGGGATTATAATCCTTGAATGCGATGACCGCTCCGAACATTGGCAAGTAATTAAATATGAAGATATAGAGTAGTCCCGGCAGAAGCATAAGATAGAACGGCCAACGCTTGACCATTTCTTGCAAAAAAATGCCCCTGTTTAGGAGTCCGGTCCTTTTGACTCCTTTCTGTGCAGCTGGGATAGCCGACATGTTGTTATTCATATACCCACTCCTTCTTTCCTAATCGTCTTGTTATTTCGAATTCCATTTCACAATAATCGTTGATAGATGCCATTCATACAGAAAAAAGCATATTTTCCTTCGATAACTCGCTATGATCGTTCTTTAAAATTTAAACTTTTCAATAATATTTGGATTTCCTACATGAATTATGGATACATCCGCAGGAATACCGATTCGAATGTAGAAAGAAAGTCATAGACAAAAGGAGGTCTGGTATGTCTATTCCATTCAAGTTGCAATCTAATCGATTATATACGAAATTGCTATTGGCATTTACCATCACCGTCACGATTCTGATCCTCGGTCTATCCGTCCTCTTGTACCGCAATTACAGTACAGCTTCTCTAGCTAACGAGAACAGGCTGAGAACATCGATGCTCAATCAGATTAGCTACAGCATGAATTACATGGATAATTTGGCGCATAAATTCATGTCATCCGTCATTGTCGGACCTAACGTTTCCAACCTCCTTTATCAAAAGAACGAAGACAAGATGGTGCTAGACAACGCTCTGCGAAATTTGGATATGCTCGTCGTCACGAATGATTACGTGCATTCGGTATACACCATCTCTCTCCCATTAGACCGGATCGCCTCGACAGAGGATGGAGGATTCTATTCCACAGATCGTTTTTACGATCAGGATGTGATCAACCTGCTTCAGAAGTGGGATAGCCATAATTCGCCCACCATGCCGATAGCCCGCATAATTCCAAGTGCAAATTCCCCTTCAGAATTCATCAACGTATATTCATACATCCTGCCTTTCCAGACGTATTCTGACAAACATCCGAGCGAAGCGGTCGTTGTTAATATTAAGTCGAATGCCCTCCGTGAGCTTATCGCTTCATTAGATAACAAAACCGAAGCTGCAGAGAACGATATCATCGTGGTCGATCCGAATGGAACTGTCGTAAATCATGCTTCAGAAGGAATGTTTCTGCGAAACATTCGGGATGAGTCGTATGTTCAAACCGTCATTGCTTCAGATCATGCTTCGGGCACCTTTAAGACAAATATCGACGGCCAATCCTATACTATTGCCTTCGTGTCTTCACAAGCGTTGAATTGGAAATTCATTAGCCGGATCTCAGACAAAACATTCATGTCTCCCGTGGATGCAGTTAAGTCCTCAACCCTATTCATCAGCATCATCGTGCTGCTCCTGGGATTTCTCTTTTCCCTCATCATGTCCAAGTCGATCTATTCTCCGTTCGGAAAGCTGCTTGAAACCGTTCGTCTGAAGAGCGATGAATGGGAGCAGAAACAGCGGAATCAACGTCTATCCTTACGAAACCATTGGTTGAAGGATCGGTTGCTGGGGAATAAGGATGTGAGCCATACAGAACTGCCATCTATAAAGGCGGAGCTCGGCATCAAGACGAATCTGGCCGGACCCCTTCGGATCATTGTATTTCGTCTGGATCATTATCGAATGTTTCTGGACAAGTATAATGAGAGAGAGCGCAGTCTGCTGAAATACGCCATCGCGAACATCATGGAAACGACGCTGTCCGGTCATTTGACCGGCGATGTGGTTGAAATGGATGCCGACAAGCTCGTATTGCTCCTGGAATCCTCAGGTCAAGAAGAAGAGTCGGCAGATATTCTAACCCTAGTGCAGAACATCCAAAATTTGGTACAGGAATATTTGAATTTCTCGATTTCTGCCGCCGTCAGCGCGCCCATCGAGTCCCGCGCCCTGCTTAGCGAGGCATATTCTGATACGTTCGCTATATCGTTGTACCGGATGATTGCCGGACATGGCAGCATTCTTACGCCAGCCATTCGATCTTCGATCCGCTCGGAACCGTCGCCTTTCCCTGAAGGAAAGGTTAAGTTGCTGCTAGATTCGCTCAGACTCGGACATCTGGATAAGGTCAGGAAGTACTTTGATGAATTTGTTCAAGCTTTGGTCGATGCGCCCTACGAAACGATGCTGTCCTCTTACATCCATCTCATGTTCATGGTCAGCAGTTCCTATCATTCCGTTGCAGATAACAATAACAATTCACGAATATCGAACGCGTTTCACACGTTTTTTTCCAAAATAGACTATTTCGAGACGGTTGAAGAGATTCACCAGACGTTCGAATCTTTGTTTAACGAAATCGTCTTGACTGCAGACGCCGTAAAACATAACAAACGCAAAATCGTCGTGGATCGTATTAAGAAATTGATAGAGGATCAGTACCAAGATAAAAACCTGAATCTAAGCATCCTTGCCGAGGAGTTTCAAATGTCGAACGTTTATTTGGGAAGAGTCTTCAAAGAGTCGACAGGCGAATCCGTTGCCGAATACATTACAAAAGTTCGAATGGCTCGGGTCAAACAATTGCTGAACGATTCCAACTTGTCGACCAAAGAGATTCTGGAGCAATGCGGCTGGGAAGATCTGAATTATTTCTATACGCTGTTCAAGAAGCATTTCGGCCTATCGCTCACGCAATATAAAGTATTGATCAAAAGCGACGATCAACAAGAGGTACAAGAAACGAGTTGATCGGAAATCAATTGATGGTTGAATGAGAAAAACCGTCCGGACTAAGCATTAGTCCGAACGGTTTTTTGATGTTGCTAAGCTTCAATAATTTTCTTCGCAATCGCCGCAAGGTCAACAATGTCGATGACGCCATTGCCGTCCATATCGGCCGACTTATATTTGTTCCAATCCGGATGCTCTTTGGTCATGCCATAATGCGCCGCTGCAATCGCAAGGTCGGCGATTGAGTATTTGCCGTCGTGGTTGACGTCGCCAGGCAATTCAATGGTCGCAGTCACTTCAACGGTCACGGATGCCGGTAGCGCTGCGCTCTCATGACCTTCCGCATTCCCGATCGACGCGCTTGTTACCGCGATCGTCCCGCTTGCGCTCTGCGGTACTTGCTTCGCTGCAAATTTCAGTTCTACTACGTCCGCATCATTCGTGATCGCATGGTCTGCTCCTAGACTTGCGATAATCAAACGAAGTTGTCCCGGTGTCTGCGCCGGCTGTGTATAGACTGTCAAGCCATCGAGAGCTGCGACCGCTTCCTTGAATTCATAAAGGTTCGGATCGTACTGGACTAGCATATCTTGAGCAAAAATCGGCTCATGTACCTGCTTCAGGCCGAGACGCACGGTAAACGGCTCGCCCTTCATGACCAAAGCCGGGCCTGTCAGCTTGACGGCGGCGATCTGAATCACTTCATCGCCAATGTTGTCAATAATCTTCTGCATAGCAGCTCGATGTGCCTTTGCAGCGTCTGCTGTAAGAGCGGGATCTTTGGCGGCATCTTCCGCTTGCTTGATCTGGTCTTGCAGTTCTTTATAACGAGCTTCAGGTATCTGACCGGTATTATTGCCAGGCTGGTACGCTCCCAAAGCTTCTTTTGCTCTTTGGACTGCAAGCAGCAGCAAATCTCTCTGCTGGCTCTGGTAGACTTCAACTTCGAACAGAGAATAACCGTAGTTCCACTGCCAGCTGTCCTCAGAGGGATGATGCTTGGTGAAAAGAATACGAAGATAACGTGCCGGGATATTGTCCAGAAGGATAGTCTCTTCGCCACCCTTACCATTGGTAATCACTTTGGCGTCCTTGAAGGTTTCACCGTCCAGAGAAACCTGAATCTGGTATTCTTCGGCATATGCTTTCTCCCAATGGAGTATGACTTCACGCAGGGAATACTCACCGCCCAAATCGATCCTGAGCCACTCTGTTTTGCTAGGTTCATTGTTGTTGCTGCTATAGTTGGAGCCCCAGCGCGTTCCCAAATTACCGTCTGTTGCATTTGCAGCAATCATGCTGTTGTTTTTGAAAGAAGATGCCGTCGCAGGTTTATTCAACGCGATATTCTTATCTTCAACTTCTGTGGAACCGCCAAAATCGACTGCTGCTTCCTTGACCTCCTGATCGGACATGACATAATTATACAGTTTGAAATTATCCAGGCTGCCAACCAGACCGTAACCGATTTTCTCCAATGGCATATTCAGCGATGGAGAATCTACCCACCAGTATTGTCCAGTGAAGTCTTCTGGCTTTTTCGGGCCATACAGCGTAGAGACCAGTTCACCGTTCACATACAGCTTGTTGGTCTGCTCAAAATCAGTAAAATCAGATTTCCGCTTGGCTTCATCCGATACAAATGCGATCCGATAAGCGCGGCCTTTCTCAAAGGTATAATCATGCTTGAAGGTAAAGGCTTCACGGGAATAAGTGAGGGCGTAGGTGCCATCGCCCTGATTCTTCAGCGTAATCGACCGTTTTTCATGTCCGGTTGGTTTGCCGCTCTGTATAGCGCCTTGCTGCACCGGCATTTCTTCTTCAAAAAGTGTTATATCTCCAGTCTGCTCCTCATCGATCGTCAGATCGAACATCGCGGTATACGGCCATTTCAGTGCGGAATGCTTCGCCTTCAGATAACCGTCGCCACGAAAGGTCAACTGCTTTCCCTCGATGCCATCGGTCAGTGTGCCGTTGGTCACGGTAGCGTCATAGCCGTTGGGTGACTGATCCCGAACCGTTATACCGTCCAGCTTTTCCATATTAAAGTCATAGACCAGGCTGCCGTTCGATTTGATCGCTTTATTCAAGTTATCCAAGCCTGGACCGACACCGACCGTATCGACCTTTTCCTTGAACTGCGCATAGGATTCTCCCTCTTCGCGTCCATACCAGTAGGTCTGTGAGAATATCGGAATCTGGCTCTGCTGTCTTGCAAAGATATCGTATACCGTAAAGCCAGCGAACATGCCTCTATCGTTCCAGATCAAGCTGGTGCCGCCAATGATGTTCGGATGCCCTTCCGGGAATACCATGCCACCGCCGTACCAGCCGGTCATATCGCCCGCGCTTAGCTCACGATACAGACGCTCTTGATCTAAAAAATCCGAGAAGCCGATCTGGCCACCTGGTACGATATACCAACGGTGGTCGCCGTTTACAATTCGATGACCCTGATCCATTAAGGCCTTAACGCCGCCCGTCACTTCTTCCCATTTCCAGAAGTTGATAATCGGTTCTGTAGGGAGATCGGGATACGCCTCATTCCGAAGTGAAGCATCCGAATCCCAAGCAAACGGCTGCACGTGATAGGTGTTCATCAGTTTATCGTACATATGCTCAGCATAGGCGCGTAGATCATTTTTGTTGCCAGAGTACTCGTCCATGCCGACATCGAATGCATCCGTTACAATGACTGGGTCCGTGCCGCCGAGATACTCTTCCAGCACTTCGTCCATCAGATCAAATACCTTTTGTCTTGCACCGTTAGCCCTCAGGTCAAAGTGTGTCGCATCCATACCCAGATTCTTATATTTCTCAGGGGAATCCGGATACTTACCCAGATTGATGAACTGCCGCGCATGTGCGGGACCGTCGATCTCCGTGATGATGCGTACGCCATAGTCCATAGCGTCATACTGGAACTGACGGTATTCCTCTTTGGTGTAATGACCGTCTGTACTGGTCAGGTGCGGGATCTTCGATTCCAGGCGGAATGCGCTATAATTATTAAAAGTATCTTCACTCAGATGCGCCTGAAAATCGGTAAACTTATACCAGGCAGCATACTTCACGACGTCTTTCAAATACCACATAGGAAAGTATTTACGGCCGATATCGAGCATGAACTTACGTATTTCATAGTTCGGATAGTCCGCTGCCACCCCTTTTGCGATGGTCTGGTTACCCGATGTCAGTATTCCCTGCAGGACACTTCTAGTACCAAAAAAGACGCCGCGATAGGCATTGCCTGTGATGGTAACATAGTCGCCGACTTCCATCGTGTAGCCTTGCTCACCGAGGTTCGCTTCAGCTTGGGTCATTGTCAAGACAATGTCGCCTGAGCGCGGGGCATCTTCGGAAATATGTACATTCAGATCAAATAATTCCTTAATATCCGATTTCGTAATTTCGGCAGCCTTACGCAGCTTTGTACTTTCAGTGGCCGAAACAATGATGCGCGATCCTTCCTTTAGTGCAAACGTGCCGCCGTTCTCACCGCGCCATTCCTGTAGAGACGGGACAACCTTTGGCATCGGATTTGAACCGGTGGTGCCGGAACCCCTGACGGTGATCCACTTGTTCTGAACCAATTCTTCCTTACCATCCTTCGTGTTCTTTACCACATAGGTGATCTGTACCTTCTTATCGACCAGCGGCTGATGAAGAATCTTGCCCTTGTCATTGATCACGATATCATTTTCACTGGCAAACAGCTTGGCTGTGATCTCTCCACCTGCCAATGTGTACTCCGGCATCTGGGTCGATGTCGCCGGATCGATCACCATATTGGCTAGATTCTTCTCTACTTTAGCTACCGCATCCTTCATCATATCCTGCGAATTGTTACGATTAGCCTCATATTCCTGTACGATCTCTTCCGGTGTAAGTACTACACGATAGACCTTGACTTCGTCAATTAGTGAATTGATGCGATAACCGCCCGCACCATCCGCACCGATGTTGAACGGAAGGTTAGTGGTTGCAGACTCGCCTTTCGCCTTCTTTAACGAGGTGGACGCGATCTGCTTGCCGTCTACATACAGTAGGCTGTCACCCGAACGGTCCAGCGTTGCAGCAACGTAATGCCAATTACCGTCGTAAACCTTCCCTGCCGTACCAGGAACGATGTTCTCGTATCTGGCGCTCTTATTAGCTGGTGCAAAGGTGGTATAGAACTGCCCCTGGCCCTGAACCACAGCCATGCCGGGATTACCGCCACTGTTCCAGTCCTTATCGCCGAGCACGGCCGACCATGTACCCGGATTGGACGCCTTATACCAGAATGCGACCGAATAATTATCCGTTCCAAGTTTCAGATCTTCGGTCATTTTGGCAACCGAAACATAGCCGTCCTTGGTCGAAAGTGCCTGGCCGAGATTGGTCAGACTTTTCTCATAAGCGACTTTACCGACCGCCTTACCGTCGTTGCCTCGGCCGGTCTGATCCTTAAGCGGATCGACCCCATCAAATGACCAGTGCGCGACCATATCAGCCGGTACTGGCTCCAGAGCCTTGATTGCAGCCTCGAGCGCATCGACCTCTTTATTGACAGCATCCTGCGTTGAGGTATTGGTAGCGCTTTCTACTTTACTCACAGCTTCCGCCAGCGCGGCTAGCGACTTTTCAGTATATAAGTTGGTCTTCTGCAGCAGCGCCTTAGCCTTAACTAGCTTTTTATCCAGCAGTTGCGTTGAAACCTCGGATTCATCCAGTAGTTCATAGGTCGCCAGCAGCAGCCGGTGATCCGAACCAATACCCTCTCCATCGTCGGCCTTTACCTCGACCACACGCATGTTGCGCGTTGTGATAATGTTGTCAATCGCATTCGTCTGCATGCTTGCATCAACCGGGATGTAGGTATCAAGCCACTTTCCCTTATACCCGTTGGCAATATTGAACTCCCCCAGGAACAAGTCAAACTCGTCGTTATTCTCCTGTGCGTTGAAGTCGCCGGTCAGAACTTTATATTCGGCCGTGTCGGCTTCCATTGCATTGCGCACCGCTTCCATCTGCACACGGCGGATGTTCTGATCCTCCCATGTCAGATGCGTATTGTAAACAGCAATCGTTTTGCCGCCAACTTTCATCTCAGCGCGCTGGTAGCCTCGGCCCTCGTACCTGCCGGACTCGAGAGCTGCACCGCTTTCCTGAACGATTGCATAATCGGCAACAATGCCCACGCCATATGCCCCACCGCCGTAATCAATATTCTTTCGGAACGATTTCGCAGCAAACCCCCCCTTGTTGCGAATCACTTCTAGCATGTCTGTATTGTTTCGGGACGTATAAACATCCACCTCTTGAAATCCGGCAACGTCTACGTTGTGTAGTCGCAGCAGACTCGCAATTTTCCCTAGATCGGGATGCTGATTGGCTGCGATATTGTATGAGGCGATCGTCAACTGCGGCGGTGCAGCATCCGCCGACGAATCCTGCTGCTGTAATGCTGCCGCTGGCGACACGCCCATTGACAGGGCAATAGCTATGCTTAGCAAGCCGGCCACTGCTCGTTTTAATTTTTTCAAAGTCCTTACCTCCTGTTCCTCTTCTCCTTTTTCATTTGCGTGAGCAGGGATATCCCACCCTCCTTTGTCGCCCTGCGAGCAATTTCAAGTTCATCTTCTTGTCGAGCTCCTCAAGCCGATACACCCCAATACACATCATCCATCATGATCAAAAATATGAAGTCCTGCTTATTTGCACCTTTACACTAATGGATCTGAAACATCTTGAATACAGAAAAAAGTAGATCTTCCTCTGAAAAATAGCGATCGCGTATCTTTAAAATAAGCACTTTTCATTAAATTGATGAGAAAAACCGCTCGGACGATCGCGATCGTCCGAGCGGTTTGTGTTAGATGTGTTACTAGGCTTCAATAATTTTCTTTGCAATCGCCGCAAGGTCAACAATGTCGATCACGCCATTGCCGTCCACGTCAGCCGACTTAAACTTGTTCCATTCTGGATGCTGCTGAGTCATGCCGTAATGTGCCGCTGCGATGGCAAGGTCGGCGATTGAGTATTTGCCGTCGTGGTTGACGTCGCCCGGCAATTCAGGCGTAGCCGTCACTTCAACGGTCACCGACGTCGGAAGCGCATTGCTTTCCTGCCCTTGCGCATCCCCGATCGTTGCACTTGTCACTGCAATCGATCCGCTTGCACTTTGCGGTACTTGCTTTGCCGCAAATTTCAGCTCGATCAAATCAGCATCGCTTGCGATCGCATGATCTGTCCCTAGACTTGCAAGAATCAAACGAATTTGTCCAGGCGTCTGCGTTGGCTGTTTGTATACCGTTAAGCCATCGCGTATCGGAACCGCATCCTGGAATTCATAGAGATTCGGATCATACTGGATCAGCATATCTTGTGCAAAGACCGGTTCATGCACCTGCTTCAGACCAAGGCGAACAGTAAATAAATCGCCCTTCAATACCGAAGCAGGACCTGTCAGCTGAACAGCCGTTTGCTGCGCATCACGCTTCGTTACTTGCACCTGCGCCGTTACCGTTTCGCCGCCATAGGATGCGCTGATCGTCGTGCTTCCTTCTGCGATCCCCGTTAATACGCCTTTATTATCGATGGCAGCAATTGTTCTATCTGCGATCGTGAATACGGCGAGCGAAGTGACATCCTTCACCGTACCGGAGTCGCCATAGGTTGCTGTCACAACTGTTGGCAGTTTATCGCCAATAGCTATACTGTAGGACGGTTGATTCAGACTAAGCGTAAACGCTTCGGCCGGTTGACCGGCGACTCTGTACGTCGCTTTTGCTTTGACAGTGCTGCCTGCGACCGTTCCTTGAGCGGTAAATACACCCGCTTTGGCAACCATCTCTTTGGTAATCGGTTCCCAAGCAACGTCCACGAGCCCTGTCGTTCCATCGTTGTAGACGGCTTCAACCTGTGCCGGAAGAACAGGAATGACACCGATGTTCGTATCTACTGCAACCGATTTGTAATCGACGATAGATTTTATGGTTTGCTGTGCTTCATAAACCTCAAATTCTGCCAATCCGCATTCTGCATCGGCTGGATTATTGTATTTATTGTCAGGGTCAATCGTAAATTTAATCCAGCTTGTCGTTATTGGTGTTTCGAATGTCACAATATTATCCGGTTGACCTTCCCACTTCATATTGACGACCTTTTTGCTGCCGCCTTCCCATTCCAGAAGACCTTCAACGATCTGATTCACGTCGTGTCCTCGGTCAATCAAGTTAACATGGCTTATTTGTTTATTCTCAGGGAATTGAAGTTTTATCCAAGGCGATTTGTCTGCTTTCTTCGCCGCCCAAGTCGTCGATTTATTCCCATCCGTAGCTTTTACGCCCAAATACCGGTCATCTTGATTATTTCCGTTCGGATCGCCATTTCGATCCCTTACGGACGATACGGATACATTCGCGATGCCAGCTACATTCACGCTTTGAGCCGTAATTGTTGCCTCATTGGTATCCACCGCTACGCCCTGAAGCGTGACGGTTCCTTTCACCGTCGATTGGAATGTCTTCGTAACTGCATCTTTTACGATAATGGTATTACTGCCCGGGACGACCTCTAATCTCGGATCGCTGAAAACATATTCAACAGTCGCTGCAGATAAGTCAGCCTGTTCGCCCGTGTTTAATGTTCCCTTTAACGCGGCTATGATCGGTTCGTTCTTCTTGATTGTGCTACGATCCAGCGTTAGCTTTACTTCGCTTAGATAAGGATTCAGTTGAAATTTGCCGTCAGCGTCAACATCTACAATGAAATAACCGCTCGCGCTATAACTGCCAAGTGTTGCGATGACTTGGATCTTCGCTTTCCCTGCTGTCCCCGCTGTAATGATCCCATTTGCGCCAACGGAAGCAACGGACGGTTTGTCGCTTGTGAATGAGATTTTCGCATTCGTTAGATCTAGCGGATCCCCTAAGAAGGAATAACCTTGTACATCCACCGTTACCGTTTTGTTATCCGTTCCGATTTTTGGATCAAGTTTAAGTGACCCAAGTGCCGATAAATCTCCTGATGCGAATACCTTAACCTCGAGCACATCGACCGGGCTGCCGCCTTGACCGCCGCCAGGGAAGGAAACTCTTACATAGCGCGCCTTCACGCTAGGTTTGCTTGGATCAACCGGATAGTTGTAATACAGGCCATCTTGCTCCCAAGCATACAAAGTTGTATCGCTTTTCGGAACGGCCAATGTATTTCTCGATGTTGGTAGTCCACCGCCCGACAAAGTGTTTGTTTCATGACCTGCTATCCAATTGACACCGTCAACGCTATACTCAATCTTTACTTTGCTAGGTACATTGTAGTAAGTAACGTAGTCAGCATTCGGCATATGATGGTTGAAGAATACATTCACGCGGGTAAGATCATGCAGTTTCCCCAAGTCATATGTAATGCTTGGATTATTATCCGTTGCCTGCGCTGCCCACTTTGCGAGATTACCGCCGGTTACATCGTTGATGATGCCGTCAGATAATTTTGCAGCGTTAGCGCTGTCGCTTGTAACAGTCGGCGTAATGCCAGCTGCAACATTGGCATCCGGGATAAGTGTAATGTAGTTACGCGTCGATGTATACGTCTTTCCGTCTACCGTGATGTCAGCCCAGTAGCTGTACATCGTAGGAGCGGAAACTTTACCTGTAAATTGCATCGTGTTGCCGTTGACAACAAACGGTACTTGATCTGCTGGTACTTCCGTGACGATGATTTTGCCTGTGGGATTATTGCGGTTACCGTCAACGGTTGCATAGTGGTATTTGATATTTGTGCCGCCCAGAATATCAACCGCGCCGCCTTTTTGCGTAAAGCCTTGGAATGTCACAGGAAGGTCTTTGTTCATGGAGAATTGACCCCAGTACAAATTGCCGTTCGTGTACATATTCACGCCAACAAGCGGAAGCGTAGCCGAAATCACACCGCCCGATACCTTTACAGGATAAGTGTCAGTCTTCACCTGAGGAGCGTTCACACCATCACTATAGGTTGCTGTAACTGTGATTGTAGCTTTACCGTCACCGGCAGCTGATACTAAACCTGTTGCAGCTTCTACCGTTGCAACGCTTGTATTGTCACTTGTGTAACGAAGCGTAGCAGGTGCGAAAACATTGGTGTAGTTATTCATATAAGACTCCGCTCTAAGTTGCAGCTTGTCTGTTGATGTCTGGCTGCTGAACAACTTCACACTTGTCATCGCAAAATTTCTTGTAGGGTCTTCGGTTGTAATTTTCAAGATCGTGTCGATCGGATCGGCAACTACGCTTGAAGTGTCAATAGTGATGTAGTATTTGCCATTGCTTTGTTGCGTCGTGAAGGGCAGAGAAACGCCTTTGTTCAGCCACTCAACCTTATTCACCGGGTCATTAAAGGGACCAATTCCGCTCATCGAGGCTTGACCGGTAAATCCTATCTTGCTCACGCCGGAAATAAGGTTTTTGATCATGTGCATATAGACGTACTGGTCGCGGGACATGGCGTAACCCCAGTCTGGACCCTGACCATGAGCAATCGCCATCTTCGGGTCGGCATACCAGCCTGTTTTCTTGGTGTAATCCATCGTGTATGGCATGGTGCCGTACAGAGACTCACGTAAGTCAGGACCGCCGACATTATTCATCCACTCTACAATGGAAGTACGCATATCCGACAATTGCTGCGAGGAAATCGGCACCATCGAGAAGATGTTGTTGTTATCCAAATTGCTGCTCAGGTTATCCATACCGCGGGTAACCGTGATGGACGAGTCATAATTCATGACATAACCGTGTCCGTATTGATTAATGAGTTCCTTTGTTGCTTCCGCCCAATTATCGCGTTCATTGCCTTTGGCGTAAATTGTCCATACATCCAATGCGGTTGTATACGGGTCGTTCCATTCCTCATGGGCAACTTTTCTTGTTTGCGGCAAAATACCGTTTCTCCAGCCGCCGTCGTTATAAGGTTCACTGTGCCAGAATGGACGCTCGTAAAGCGTAATATCTTGGTCGCCGGTCTGAGCATTAGGGTTGGCATCAATCAATACACGGTCGTTATAGTTACGGGCAGAACTCCATGCTACGTCGACATTCGAATAGCTCTCGGGTCCGCCATCGGCAAAGAGATACCATGGGTTGTATCTTGCGACCAAACCTTGGATATCGCTCTCTAAGATCTCTCTGCCTTCGTATAGTGACGACACGTACACGCCGAATTTCAAGCCGTAACGCTCTGCAGCCTGCTTGGCTTGCATCACTCGGTCTTTAACCTGCCATTTGCCGTCCTCAGACTGGTACAAAGCATTGTATTTGTATATTTTGTTACTGTCGCTCGGGGTTAAGTTTGCGTTGGATGACGGCCAGTAGTAGACCGTATTTTGCAAGGTTTCTGTCGAAAGCATGGTCATACCCATTTCTTTCGCGGTCTGTGCCCACACGTCATAGTTAAAGTTCGGGTCATAAAGGTTCGGCATTGTGCCTGTGGTGTGCGACAGGGCCGACATTTTGCCCTCAATAAACCAATCCACCGGGTTTTTCTTAACGGTTATGGAATATTGCTCTGTTGCAGTAAGACCTTGGGCGTCTGTTACTTTCACGGAGAAAATGTAATCCTTTTGCGATGTACCATGAGCGCCGTCTGCAACGGCACCTTCAATGTGACCGTCTGCTGCCAATGTCAGACCTGGCGGCAATGCTCCCTCCACAATTCCCCAGGTGTAGCCGGGATTTCCGCCCGCAGCCTGGAATGTAAAAGGAGATGCCTGTGGGGTAATGGATGATGTGTTCTCCTTCCCGTCAATTTTACCAACCATCCATACATATGGATTTTCGTCGTAAGCGTATGGCAGCGTGTTGGACGGATAGTCGTTAGCCGGGACATTGGCATTGCGGGCTTCAAACGCATTTTTATCAACATCAAGGCCCTGCGTAACAATTTTCAGTTGGTTGTTGGTTACGTTTGGCCCCGTTACAGAATAGGTGAGACCTGAAATTTCATTGCCATTGGTGTCGGAAAGTCTTGTGTAGAAACCGAGGAAATTCTTGTTCGTGCCGGGGTTTTTGTGCTGAATTTCAATGAGAAGCTTGTTCCACCCTTGTTTTAATGTGATTGGATATTTGGTACCGTTCTTGTTCACACGCGATGCGGCTGAGGTTTGTTGTCCACTAAGCACGTCGTTAGCGAATAGCTTATACACCCCCGAACCGCCGACCTGCCACTGAACCGTTTGCGCTTTGGGGCTGTATACATAGGTGGCGGTGACAACCCACTTGTCGGTTGTATCCTTTCCCTGCTTTACATCAAAATATCCCATAAGGTCATTGTAATCATCATAGTTGCGGTTGAAGATCCGGTCGTCGAAATACTGCCAGGTAGATGTTTCTGAGTTACTCTGATCGACAATAGACTCGCCAATGACAGGAACGGTGTTTTCAAGTGGTTGCTCTTTGGTAAAAGGACCGGAAACCGCCCATTGATTGATGTAGGGCGCTGTGCCGCTCGTTCGAGCCGCTTCCACCGTTTTCGTATCCAACGAAAAGGATGGAACCACAATCGCACTGGCTAATAAAAATGTAAAAACTTGCTTTATTTTTTTCCTCACTCGTATATTCCTCCATTTAAGTTTTTTGTTAAGTCCTTCGTGTTGATCATTGCTTAACAAACCTGTAGGAACTACTCGATAAGCATCCTCTCCCGTGTTTCAAAAATCAAAACAGTACGTTGCAATATCACCTTAGTGGATCAACTAACTATTGAATACAGAAAAAAGGTGCTCTTCCTCTAAAAATAGGCTTTTGCGGGTCTTTAAAAAAAGCACTTTTCATTAAGATTGTGAGTTTTTCGATTTTCTTGTATGAAAAAAACCGCCCGGACGATAGCGATCGTCCGAACGGTTTTGGGTATGGTGCTACACTTCAATAATTTTCTTCGCAATCGCCGCTAGGTCAACAATATCGATCACGCCATTGCTGTCCACGTCCGCAGATTTGAACTTATTCCAATCCGGATGATCTTTGGTCATGCCGTAATGCGCCGCTGCGATGGCAAGGTCGGCGATTGAGTATTTGCCGTCGTGGTTGACGTCGCCAGGCAACGCAATGGACGCCGTCACTTCTACGGTCACGGATGCCGGAAGTGCATGGCTTTCCTGCCCCTGCGCATCCCCGATTGTAGCGCTTGTCACTGCAATCGATCCGCTTGCACTTTGCGGTACTTGCTTTGCCGCAAATTTCAGCTCGATCAAATCAGCATCGCTTGCGATCGCATGATCTGTCCCTAGACTTGCAAGAATCAAACGAATTTGTCCAGGTGTCTGCGATGACTGCTTGTAGACCGTCAAGCCATCGCGCATCGGAACCGCATCCTGGAATTCATAGAGATTCGGATCATACTGGATCAGCATATCTTGCGCAAAGACCGGCTCATGCACCTGCTTCAGACCGAGGCGTACGGCAAACGGCTCGCCCTTCATGACCGAAGCTGGACCTGTTAGCTGTACGGCCGTTTGCTGCGCGTCACGCTTCGTCACTTGAACCTGCGCCGTCACCTTTTCGCCACCATAGGATGCGCTGATCGTCGTCGTTCCTTCTGCTACCCCGGTCAATATCCCTTTGTTATCGACGGAGGCGATCTTCCCATCCGCCGTCGTGAATACGGCGAGCGAAGTGACATCCTTCACTGTGCCGGAATCCTTGTATGTCGCTGACACAACTGTTGGCTGCGTATCTCCGATGGTCAGGCTGTAGGACGGTTGGTTCAGACTGAGCGTGAACGCTTGTTGACCGGACAATACTTTCACCTTTTGCAGAACATCAAACGCATATTGGTCAACTCGTGCAACCGCAATGATGGTGCCGGCGTTAGCATAAATCGAGGGATCTAAAGTTTTAACTGTTATAGGAGTACTCACTGCACCTGCATATTGATAATTAACATTTACGCTGGATGCAAGTGTTGGAGCTGTTCCCTGATTTGTAATAACATCCGGCAGCGTGTCGATTGAATGAATTCCGTCTACATAAACTGTAAAAGTTTTTGTTGGATTTACGTTAACTAACTGTCTACCATCCAAATCCAATCTACTATTTAATGTGAATTGACCTGTTTGGCGAAGAAGTCTGCTGTCATACGTATCCCAAACAATGCCTACATCTCGGGTTGAACCATCTTCAAAATTTACCTTAACCGTTGCTGGGAAAACCGGAGCTGTATCAGTCGTTGCTGAAATGGTCGCTTCAGGTGCCCATTCAACCGAAGTTGCTTTCATGTTTTTGAAGATATTGATCGTATAACTTTTTAATCCAAAGACTGTGTTTTCATTGAAAATCAATGTATTCATTCCGTTTTGCAATGGTAGTTCGTATGGTATTGCAGAAAGAGAGGAAAGTGTTGTTCCGTTTAATTTAACATCGACATTAGAACCTGGTACAACAATTTGTGGTGCTGTTAGTGTTATTGGTTGGTTGGTATTTGTTATTGTCCCTTCATATTGTGTGTAATCAGGGTTAAAGGAGCCATTTAACGTTACATTATCAAGTCCAAAATTAGAACCATAATTAACAAACTTCGGATTAGAAATAATCTTTACATCATCTAGTAAAACAGTGCTGTTAATTCCTCCAAAGGCAACGCCACCAGAAGAGTATGAACCATCATTAACCGATAATAGTTTGTTTCCGTCTATAGAAAATCCGACTTTACCGCTAACCGCCTGAATTTGGAAATTATGCCAGTCCGTCGCAACGAATCCTGCTGGCACCGCAACCTTTCCTAGCGAGACGTCACTTGAAGGAGTGTGCTTACTAACTTCAAAATATGGTGTACCAGCAGGAAAACCGGTAGTTCCAAGTTTATTTCTGCGGTAGATCACCTGATAGGCTGGCGGGTTTGGTTCTGTTCCATTTGTCATGATATAAATTGTAAAATTATCATATTGTTGATTTAATATGTTAGTGAAGCCCCAGCCAACGAATTTCCACCTCATATTGACAAGATAGTTGTTCCAAGGGGCGCTCGTTTGATAATAACTTTGCCCATCTCCGATCACGTTTTGCAGAACTTTATTACTTGGATTTACAGGATCGGCTATAACGCTCAGAACAGGAGGTGTTCCGCCCTTAATACTAAAGCTCGGCACAATGCCGTCTTCAAAATTAAGGTTCAGTCGTGCTTTGTCATCATTTGATGCATCATAAGGCGGAATAGGCTGTGGTGAAATTGAATCGAGTGGAGGCGCTGGCATTCCCCCATAAACATAAACCTGATCAAACCAGCTTGCGCCTGTACCACTAGGAGAACCTAATTGCAAGTAGTCAAATGGGAGAGCAGTAGCGTCTTGATACACTTGCACACCATCAATATACATCTTGACACCTGTTCCCGTGTAATCCCATTTCAATTCGTGCCAACCATTAGAACGCTTTACCGTTGTGGCCTGCTCTACTCCATCAATATTTAAAACATAATTATTAAAGTTTACACTGCCTGAATTTGCATTAATTCCAATACCTCTACTCTTTACTCCGTCATCCGCTCTTGCCATAGTATAAAAGTTTTTCATGTTAAAAGGTCTGCCCGAATCATAGCCAGTTGGATTTACAGCAAATGGGTCAAACACTTTTACTGAGACCACTTTGTTTAAGGCTTGCGGAAAATCCTTATATAATACAGGCTTGCCAGAACCTGAATCATCGATCATAAGAGAGCGTCTATCTTGTAAAGGTGTGCCTGCCATATAAAGCGTAGTCGTTTTTGGAAGCGTATTTTTATAGCTCCATTTTGTCATATCAATTGCCTTGTTCTCAAAGCTGTCTTCAAAGTAAATATCTGTTGGTTTATTGGCAGCAACAAAAGGAGTTTTATATTCCGCTGGGTAAGCAGCGGTTACGCCGATTTTATCAAATTCCATTTTTGAAGGATCAAATGTAGGATCTTTATCATATGCTGGTCCATAATTTAAGTTTGTGTTGTCTGAAATAAGCGCTTTGTCACCATAAGCAGGTTGGAAATATGAACCTCCCTCAAAATTAAGATTCTGTGAATTAGTAGACATAACATTTTTAAAGCTTAGTCCGTTTGCGCCCATGTCTGTATTAATGTTGTTAGGTGTAAGGTTTGTCATCGTAGGATTCGAAGCTGTTTGATCAATAATAACTTGTTCAAAATAATTGCGTTTAAAGTTAGGTTCAGGATCTTTCCCCATATAAATCCAACCGACAAAGAGTGTGCCATCATCTCCACCGTCTTGTTGGCAATCATGTACAAACACATATTCGAAACGATTGTCATGAATATAAAAATCATTGTAACGGTTTAAAAATTTGTCGCCAAAACCACCCACATTGTTTGGATTTCTCGCATTACCCGCTTGCAGAAGCAATCCTCTACGAGGGCTGTTGTAAATCTCGACATGGTTTACAGTGTTTCTGCCTGCATTGTTCATTGAAATACCTGCTGAACAAAGCACCAATTCACCTACGTCATGAATAATTGTGTTTTCGATCAGATTATCTCTCGAGTAGCCTTCTCCATTGATGCCTCCATTAATAGGGTCACCAGGATATCCACCCTCAATTTGAATCCCATCGTGACCGACATGCTCAATTACACTATCACGAATAGTAATATTATGGTTTGCTAAATACAATGAAATACCATTCATGCCTCCGTTTTTTATGTGAGAACGCTCTATATTTATAAATGAGGCATAGTTCATTTTAATTATGCCAACCTGAAATTGCGGACGGTCTATACCTTCGGAATAAGATGGATTGGTTGAATTCATAGCTTCAGGCGGATATTTCCCCATACCCGTACCTGTATCGCCCCAGTTCCAATAAGGGGAATACCAATCAGGAAAATTGGTATCCGCGAACTTGATTCCGTTAAACTGAATGTTATGTACCGTATTATCCTTATCATTTCCTTTGAAAAGAACGATTGTCTCTACTTTAGGTATAATGACATCCAATTGTGTGATATCGCCTGTTGGATAATAATAAAGATAGCCTGTCTTCTTGTTATAGTAAAATTCGCCAGGCTGGTCAAGAAATCCTAAGTTGCCTTGAACAAAGAAAGAACTACGGTCCCCAACCGTAAATCGGGGTCTGTTAAATTCAGGTTTGTTTGGGTCAGTTTTAAAAGTAAGCTTGCCTGTGGTATAACTGCTAAGCATAAGTGTATTGCTTTCCCAATGTCGATCTCCGCCGTAATCATCTGTAAAAACCTGCGCGTCAAAGTCACCGCGCGCCATTGCGTTTATCATTCCGTTTCTTGTGTTAGCATCCAGAATAGAGTCATTAAAAGTCATGGATGTAACGTTTGAGCCACCTGCCCCGCCACCCGTTGTTTTGTAATAGTCACTAAATGAGCTAGGAAATTTGGGACGTTTATTTAAGTTTGGCGAACGAGCCATAATCTGTCTTGTATCATTCACATAAAGCGTATTAAAGTCTTTGCTTGGGTAATCTCCTGTGCCGACAAACGCTTTATACACCATACCTGAAACACTGTCTGGTAAATCCCCATCCGGGTTTGCAGTTGGATCAGCTGTACCGTTAACTAAGTTCCATGAGTTAGGGTCCACCTTTTCTCCGCCAATAAAATTAACAGTATTGAGTCCATCCATTTCACGATAAATAATGTTATGACCATTTGTTCCAGAATCCGCAACACCAAATTCTACTGTATTCGCTATGTAGTAATCACCGGCTGCAAAAAAAACATAAATATCACCTGTCATATTGCTGTTAATTTTTGCAACAGCCTTACGAGCGCCATCTAAAGTAGCAAGCGGCTGTTCATAGGTTCCTTGGTTTGCGTCATTACCTGTCGGTGATACAAAGATTTGTGCCTGAATATTCCCTGCTTCGCTAGCACTTGCATTCGTAACGGCAACATCCAAAGTAAAAGTATAGGTTGAGAATAGGATTGTAAAAGCCATTGCCGCAGAAGTTAGTTTTTTAACATATTTTTTCACTGGACTCCTCCTACAAGAAAATAATGAAATAGCGAAGTACGGTTCTCTAAAATAGATACATTTCATGAAATTGATGATTTCTGGAGTTGCAATGTAACCGTCCGGCCACCATGGTGTCCGGACGGTTTAATGATCTGAAGCTTAGGATTCAATAATTTTTCTTGCAATGGCCGCAAGGTCAATGATGTCGATCACGCCATTGCCGTCCAGGTCGGCCGACTTATATTTGTTCCAATCCGGATGCTGCTTCGTCATGCCATAATGCGCCGCTGCGATGGCAAGGTCGGCAATCGAGTATTTGCCGTCGTGGTTGACGTCGCCCGGCAACGAAATGGACGCCGTCACTTCAACGGTCACGGACGCAGGAAGCGCATTGCTTTCCTGCCCCTGTGCATCCCCAAGCGCAGCGCTTGTCACTGCAATCGATCCACTTGCGCTTTGCGATACCTGCTTCGCGACGAATTTCAACTCGACGACATCCGCATCAAGTGCAATCGCATGGTCCGCTCCCAGACTTGCAAGAATCAAACGAAGCTGTCCTGGCGTCTGCGATGGCTGTTTGTAGACCGTTAAGCCTTCGCGCATTGGGACCGCATCCTGGAATTCGTAGAGATTCGGATCGTACTGGATCAGCATATCTTGAGCAAAGACCGGCTCATGCACCTGCTTCAGACCAAGGCGTACGGCAAACGGCTCACCCTTTAATACCGAAGCTGGACCTGTCAGCTGCACGGCCGTTTGCT
>NZ_KB895416.1 GCF_000374845.1 Paenibacillus terrigena DSM 21567
GAACCGGATCATAAGCCTCGCACCTTTTCTGGACAGGGAAAATCTCGAGAAGTTGATTGGTGGAGTCGAAGCTGAATATCTTAGCCCGGATCTGCTGGCAAGTCTTGCTCCTTTCGTCGATCAAGGGACATTGAGCAGAATGGTGACAAACTTATTAAATAAAGTAAAGTAGACATGTATATCGGAGATTGGTGATGCATGGACCGTCGGCGATCCCCAAAGCTACCGGCTTGAAATTTCGGTAGCTTTTTGTTTGGATTTTCGGATCATTGTGAACCAGCAATACACAGAAACCTTCCAAAGTTTTATTGTTGTCACGACACCAAGAGGCCAAACCGATTGTCGCAGACGCTGCTACTGGCTGCGGTAGTCTTGAGAAAATAAAGCATTAGACTGAAAAATAAAGGATTCGATTGTTGAGGATAAAGTTCTGGACTAGGCAACGGCGTTAATCTAACGGGACACGATAGTTCAATAAACATCAGGACGAGGCTGCCGGCATGTAACGGCAGCCTCGTTGAGCTAACGGGCAGAATAATGGTATACACAAAGGAATTTATTCAAGAACTGTGGAATTACTTGTTTAAACTCCATTTTTTATTGCTCCACTTGGATTGATAGAATTGGTAAAGGCAAGTAATACTTGACTAACTGCGGATGAGCATTCGACGCTTTCAATGGGGGAGACGATTTGAGAAAATATAGTTTGCTATTATTTGATTTGGACGATACGCTCCTAGACAATTCTTCATGGTTTAGCGTTGGACTCATTCAAACTCTTGGAATTCATTCCGTAACTAGAACACTTGACGCATCTGTATTCTTAGAGCAAATGTTGCATCCTCCGAAAATGATTTTGGAGCCATTTATAAGACGCGAGATTTCTCCGGAGGCATTCAAGAAAGCTCGATGGAGCCATGCTTTGTCCTATTTCAATGTTAGATCGGATGCAATACTCATTGATGAAATTGATGCGCTTTTCTTCAAGACAAGTATGGATTACGTCTGCGCAAATGAATCAATTTCCGCATTACTCAAGGATTTAAAACGTTACTATGACGTTGGAATCGTCACCAATGGATTATACGACCCTCGATTAAAAATTCAGCAAATGGGACTGGCAGAAGTGTTCAGTGATGACACCATATTTCACGCAGAGCAGTTAGGGTATCGCAAACCAGATCCGCAAATTTATGCCGTTGCGTTAGAGCACTTTGGCAAAAAATCCGATGAGACGCTCTTTATTGGTGATTCTTGGACTCACGATGTAGTAGGTCCAATGGAAACTGGGATAGACGCTATCTGGGTTAACCCAAAGGGGCTCCACCAAACTACAAACCATAGTCCAGTAGCAATTGTGCCTGATGTTACAGAAATACGGCGTTTATTACTCAATTAATTGGGGGGACTAAATGAGCGATTAAAAACATAACATGGAGTTGATTAAATGGAGTTTGTTGAAGATAGATTATATGCAGAGCAATTGTTAAATGAGGCGGCAATATCAAATCCAGGAACTTGGGTTCAACACTCAATAAACGTGGCAAGAGCGGCGGAATATATAGCAATAGATTTACTAAAGGCAGGGTACGAAATTGACCCGAATATTGCTTATACAAGTGGACTATTACATGATATCGGTCGGTATGTAGGTTATACCCCATCAGTTACTCATTCATTGGATGGTTATTTATTTATGATTAATAAGGGCTACGAGGGAACAGCTAATGTTTGCGTTACGCACTCATTTCCATCAACAAACTTAGAGACAATTAACGGTTGGAAGGAAATTCCTCCGCACGTACAGATACAATTAAGTGAGATACTAAATCAAATTGAATGGACTATCTATGACAAACTAGTTACATTATGTGATGCATTAGCAGATGATAAAGGATTTTTAACAATAGAAAAGCGAATTGTTTCGGCTGCCATTAGAAATGGAATCAATTCTAATTCGCCAATTTTATGGAAGGGCTACTTCAGTATTAAGCAAGAAATTGAGAAAGTAATTCAAAAATCAATTTACAGGTTGCTTCCTAATATTGAGGAATCCATATATACGGATATGGCGTTAATAGGAACCGTAAGTACCATGAAATAATCCAATTTAGAACTGCCATATAAGCACTCATTCATTGAACTAACGGGGAACGTTGAATAACAACAGTGGCAGTCTAAGACTTTATTTTTTTAAGTCTTGGTCCGCCGCTGTTTTTTTAATGGAGCAGTCCAATACTTATTCTTCAAAAGTTATCCTTTTTTCAATTCAAAAACTGAGTCAAATCAACGACTCCTGCTAATACTTTATTTTCACCAACATGAAATGCAAAACAGTTTAAAGTAAGTGATGTAAAAAAAATGGGTTTACATTTATTGGGATATCCTTTATAATTGTGTGTGCAAGCAACTTTAATTACTTTTACTCAGAAAGAAGGCAGAAAAATGCTTGAGATATTTTTCAAAGAATGTCTGTATTTTACCGCGAGTCGTCTTAGCAGGGTCATTACCAAAATGGCGGAAAGGGAATTTGCAACCATAGGATTGTCGCCGACTTCTGCATTTTTGCTGATGGCCGTGTATGAAAAAGAAAGCATTTCACAGAAAGAGATCGCGCAGATTCTTCACCTTCAGCCTTCAACGGTGACTCGATTAATCGAAAAGCTTATTGCTAAAGGCGTGATCGTTAACCGTGTGGAAGGGAGGATGTCGCTAATATCGTCGACAGAAAAAGGCATAGCATTGGCAGATGAGATTCAACGGTGCTGGACGAATCTTCGCAGCAATTACAATGATATTTTGGGTGAAAAGCAAGGAGATGAATTAACTTTACAGATCTTTGAGGCAAGCGAACAATTGGAGTTTATAGAAAAAGGTTAGGTTCTTCAATAAAAAAATTGTATGTACAAACAATTAATTATGAGGAGGATGTTTATGAATATTCGTACAGGGGAAAAGTTTTTGGTTCTAGGCGGTACAGGGAAGACAGGACGTCGTGTGGCGGAAAGATTGACTGGTCAAGGATTGCCAGTTCGCATCGGGTCTCGTTCCGGTGAAGTGCCTTTTGATTGGGAGAACCCGTCTACATGGGAAGCGGCTCTGCACGATGTTAGAGCAGTCTATATCACTTACTACCCAGATCTGGCTGTGCCAGGGGCAGCCGATGCAATTGGTTCTTTTGCCAGATTGGCAGTGGAAAACGGGATAAAGCGGCTGGTACTCTTATCAGGCCGAGGTGAGGAAGAAGCTCAGCTTAGTGAGCTGGCACTGCAGAACTCAGGGGCTGATTGGACGATCCTGCGGGCGAGCTGGTTCAGCCAAAACTTCAGTGAGAACTTCTTGCTCGACTTTGTACTGAGCGGTACGGTCGCCTTGCCGGTAGGCGATGTGAAGGAGCCGTTTATCGATGCGGATGACATTGCGGATGTCGCCGTTGCGGCACTTTCCGATGATCGTCATATCGGCAAGCTTTACGAGTTGACTGGGCCGCGTTTGCTGACCTTCGCGGAAGCAGTTAGGGAGATTGCTAATGCGAGCGGGCAGGATGTTAGGTATGTGCAAATTTCCGCGGAGGCGTTTACGTCAGCGCTGACGCAGGAAGGTTTACCGGAAGATGTTATATCACTGCTGAACTATTTATTCATTCAAGTGTTGGACGGTCGTAACGCGCATCTGACGGATGGTGTTCAGGTAGCTCTTGGTCGTGAACCGCTTGATTTTGCTGACTATGCGAAGAAAGTGGCCGCTGCTGGCATCTGGGGAGCCACGCAGAAATGAAAGGTTTTCTAACTTTGTTAACTTTTTCTTCGGCACTGGGGTCCGGATTGATTGCCGGAATATTCTTCGCCTTCTCGGCATTCGTGATGACAGCTCTCTCCCGCATCCCTGCAGCACAAGGGATTAATGCCATGCAATCCATTAATGTCGTCGTGCTCAATTTTTGGTTTAGTTTCGTATTTTTCGGAACAGCTTTAGCAAGTGTTGTACTCGCGATCGTCTCTCTCGCTAGATGGAGTCAGGCAGGATCGAAGGCTCTGTTCATCGGCAGTCTTTTATATCTAATCAGCTTTATGGTGACGGCAGTACTCAATGTGCCATTGAATGATTCGCTTGCCGTCGTTGATCCAGGCAGTACAGCTGGGGCTGACCTCTGGTCGCGTTATGTCGTCAGTTGGACAGCATGGAATACTGTACGTACGCTTGCATCCTTAGCTGCACTTGCTTCTTTCATCATTGCGCTCATATCGGCAACTCGCGGTTAAGCGATTTCGAAAATAGGAAAAAAAGATAAACGGTTCTTTCGCAAATGAAGCGAATGGTGTTAGGCTAGGATAAGGCACCTTTTAAAGCACTACATGCTTCCCGCGTATGTTCTTTAATTAATAATTGGAAATGAAATATAATGAAGAGGACGTAGCCCACGCAAAGGCGCGGGAGCGTCCTTTTTTGTTGAACTAACGAGCAGATTAGTGGAACAAAGAGGAGGAAGAGGGAGAGTAGCTAATTATGAGGAGATTCCGCTTATTTTTACTTATTATGGTTATTTTGTTTTTATCGGCTTGTCAATCATCAGAACAATTAAAGCCGATAAAAGAAGAAACAATTGATTTCGACATAAACACTGCAATTGAAATGGTTGAGAGGAAAGAAAAAATGATCATTGATTTAGCGTTGAGGGAAAAGGTGTCAGAACTGGAGTATAAGGAATTAGAGAAATCTTTTACCGAAGAGTTTGGAGACCATGCTAAGGATATTCTATCTATATTATTTATCAATAATATGGATTCCGATCCCGAGTCAGATAAGTATGTACAACAGAACACATTATACCCAACTGTCTTTCATAAAGGAATAACAATAACAAATGCGGTCATTTATAAGAGTTACTTCGAGAATGAGTTTTTTAATCAAACTAGATTAAGCATTAAGGAAGAATATGTTGGTGATGATGAGAAGCTAAAGGATTGGAAAAGAGAATACATGTTTACCCCAAACAAAAATGGAGAGTGGGAATTAAATGGATTTTCTGGAGAGATGAATTTCTTAGGAGAAGATTATAATATGAATTATTTAGAGTTAAAGAGGTAAATAGTTAATCATTGAAGACCATCTCATGTCGATATGGCAAAAGAATCTCATGGAGCACAAGCTACAAATTACCGAGAGATCGTGCGCTCGAACCAACAATTATAATAGTGAGATTCAAATAAAAGTTAGCGTGTGATAACGTTTGTTACATATGAAGGAATGGAACATGGTATCCCCAACTATGGAAGCCGTCAAAATAAATTTATTAGATGATACGAAAGTTGAACAAGCTATCGAGGAATTAAGAAAACTATGGGATTTGACTTTAATTGTTTAATTGATTGATATGTATTGGGACATGATTCGCGAGCGCTACCCCGAGTTGAAATTATTAAGCTAACGAGAGACGTTAGCGTGGAGTAGCGTGCTGCGACAGCTGCTCCTTTTTCTATTGAAGTAACGGGCAGTTTAGTTCAAGATCATTCGCGGTGGACCTTACCACAAATGGCGGCTAAATTTCTTGGCGGGAAGGGTTTAATGGCGATTAAAGATACTGGAGTGTGTTGGAATAGGTGAGGCCCGATAAGCTTGGTTCATGAGCTTATCGGGCCTTTTTTTAAGAATGCTTATCATGTTTACGAAGTAAGAAAAGTCTAACCTAGGTCCCGCTGATTCTAATTCTGGCTTCGCTGCTTCTCCTGCATCTCCAAATAGTTACGCATCCGGCGCATATTTTCGGGTGCGTCCATAGGATCCGCGGCGATCATTTCAATGATACAGATTCTTCCGGCACGTTCCTTATCAGCTTGGGTTATCGCCTGATCAAGCTCTCCATAGGTCCGGACAGTCACGGCAAACGCATTGCCTCCAAAAGCTTCGATCAGCTTGGAGTATGACCACCGCGGAATTTTGTTATATTGCTGATCCTCTGTTTTGACATTTAAATATTTCTCGATCGTATAACCATCGTTGTTCAAGACGAAGATAATGGGCTTGCATTCATAATAGAGCATGGAGCTGATCTCTTGTGCTGTCAACTGCAAGGAGCCGTCACCTGTAAATAATAAAACCCGTCTGTCCGGCGCAGCGATACTGGCACCGTATGCTGAGGGTGTGGCATAACCGATGGACTCCCAGCCTCCCTGAGCAATATACGTTACATTGCGCGGCAGTCTCACCTGCGCCATCCCGTTGTAAAACGTACCGGTCTCGGCGATCACAATATCTCCCTCTTTCAGCATCTGCTGAAAACGAGGATAATAAATGGCCGCAGTTAGTGGCTCATCAGTACCGCCGGTTATTTGGTCGTACGGGAATGTCGCTTTTCCCGCCAAACCTTGGCCTTTGTACCCAACCTTCTGCACCGCAAGCAGCATGTCGGCTGCGAACACATTCGGATATTCCGCTTCTGCGACCTTAACCATGTCCGGTTGAATATTGACTGTCACCAGTGGGTTCAGCTTCGCGGTGAAGTTTGCGGTGTTAGTGTCCGCCCATACCATGCCTACCGCAATGACACAGTCTGCATTTTCTACCGTGGCTTGGACTTCAGAACTTCCGAAAGAGCCTTCGTACATCCCGATATAATTCGAATGGGTTTCGTCGAATGCCCCCTTTCCGAACATCATTGTCGCAACAGGTACATTCATGGCGTCGGCCAACTGCCGAACCGCTGTCTCTAGGCCGAAACGCATTGTTTTGACATCAACCAGAATGACTGGCCGGTGGGTACGGTCCAGCAGCTGGCGGACATGTTCCGTTGCTGCCTGAAGGGTTTTCAGATTGGACGTTGGACGCGGCGGTATCGGCTCTCTCCGGGCAAGGATCGGTTTGGTCACTAAATCATCAGCCACAACCAGGTATACCGGCTTTTTCTTTTCCTTCGCAATGCGAATAGCGACAGGAATTTCAATCTCGGCGTTTTCCGGTGTCAGCACCGCGGTATAAGCTGTAATCAGCTCATACACTTTGTGGAAGACGTCGAAATTTCCATTCATTAGAGTGTGGTGCATTAGCTTGTGTTCCTTTTGATCCTTCTCTGGAGGCGCACCCACGATGTGTATCAGCGGCACATGCTCGCTGTTAGCTCCCGCTATCGCATTGCAGGCACTGAGCTCTCCGACCCCGAAAGTCGTAATAAGAGCGGACAGACCTTTGATTCTTGCGTAGCCATCCGCCGCATAACCTGAGTTCAATTCGTTCCGTCCACTCATAAACCGGACGCCGTTATACCGCTCCAGCGTATCCAATAGTGAAAAATTATAGTCTCCGGCAACGCCAAAAATTTCGGTAATGCCCTCCAACTTTAGGCAATCGAACAAGTACTGGCCAAGTGTTTTTTGAGCTGCTCCAATTTGAGGGTTAGAGCTGCCCACCCCTGACATCGTTCCCATCTCTTGCTCACTCCCTATTCTTTTAAGTCTGTTCTTGTATAAGATTCCCTTTTCATTGGACTGGTTATTCACTAAGGGATGTTCTATATGCTAGTGTTCTGTGTGACCAAGAATACTCCAAATCCAAGTATCCATGACTATAATCAACTCCAGCAATATTATTGTGTTCAAATAAAGATAGCAATAATGATCAAAAAGGTAGGGTGCAATTTATGTATTCTTGAAAAAGAACGTAAATTACTTTTCGGTGAGGAGTTAGATTCAATGACATGGAACACGAATACCCTTGGTTTGCGTCGCTTTTTGTGCATGCCGCTCACGTTGATCATGCTTAGTGCCTCGATGACATCTGCTGTTATTCCGGTAAAGACCGCATATGGGGAAGCAGCGGTGGGAACTTCGTCCCAACCCATGAACGAGACAATAGTACATGAACAGCAAGTCAGAACAGCAAGATCGTATCAGGCCGCTTTATCCGATTGGAAGCGTTGGGCCGCGGATCATGCTTATGCATTAAATTCGATTCAACCGGAACCATGGTCTTCGAACGGAGGATCCATTGCGCAGGACAAATTTAGCGACCTAGATATGCTGAACCCCTTGCTCGCTGATAAGCGAATTGTCTATTTAGGAGAAAATTCACATGGGGTGGCCGAATTTAACCTCGTCAAAACGCGCTTCATTCAATATTTGCACCAAACGCTAGGATATAACATTGTTGCATTTGAAAGTGGTTTGGGCGATGCTGCCCTTGCACAAGGACGGATAAAAAAGACGGCGACCCAGGAGACGATGATGCGTTCCATATTTGGCGTATGGTGGACGGAAGAGACAAAGCCGTTGTTCGAGTACATGAAGGAGACACATAAGAGCGAATCTCCTTTGCGGCTGATGGGTTTCGATATTCAGGTGCAATCCCCGCTATTTCAGGATGCGAATTGGATTCCAAGCAAAGGGCTGAAGGACAGAGCGCTGCAAGCGGAACAAGAGGTTCATAAGTGGAGAATGAGCAAGGATCTCAGAGGATTCCTCAAGGCCAAGCCTGAGCTGATTAAGGTGTATGAAGAGCTATTGCAGGTCGTGACTAAGAATGAAAATGCGCTGAAGATGGACTATCCCGATGAGCCGCATATCGTCAAGTTGATGAAGCGAGCGCTAGAGGATCGCATCCGGGTCATCCAGGAGTTTAATGAGCTGTGCATCCAATCCAATCTATTAACAGAACAAGGGGATTATAGCGGCGCTCAGTCCATGATGGAATGGCGCGATCGTGCGATGGCTAGCAATCTTGCATGGCTGGCGACAGAAATTTATCCGGAAGAGAAAATCATCGTATGGGGACATAATGGCCATATCAGCAAAGCACAGTCTCTCATTCCCACCATGCCGAAGAGTATGGGAGAGCTCATGCCGAAGGAGCTGCAGCAGGAAAGCTATGTCATGGGTCTATTTATGGGTGAAGGACAAGTGGCCGAGAACACGAGGGAACCGCTTAAGCTGGATCCGATGATCCCAGGGTCTATGGAAGATATTTTATCGGCAGGAGGACAGCCATATACAATCATGGATTTACACTATCGGGAAAATGAACGGGGAAATTCGTGGATGTTCGAACGGATGATAGCCTCTTATCAGGTGATGATGCCGATGCCGCTAGAGCTAAGACGGCATTTCGACGGCGTTCTGCTGATCAAACAAGTGAAGATGCCGACATATTTGCCGAATAAGAAATAGGTGACGGCAGATATACGAAGCTGCTTTCTGTATGGAACAGAAGGCAGCTTGTTTAGCTTTCACTCAGGTCGATGTACTATTTGCAAGTATTCATTCTGTTTGCATGTAACTCAAGTACTTCATCGTCCAACTCCAATAATTTGTCCATCAGTGCATCCATGCCATGCTCTAACTTATAATCCATCTCCTCTTTATACAGAGGAATCAAGAAATAGGTATGAATCTTATTCCCGTCTTTAGTAGGGATGACGCTGATCTCTTCATTTAATTGATAGAGTACAACCCCATTCAACCCCGTTCCGTCGGCATAGGGTTCATAGTCCTGGTAATTGGGGATGGTATGTCCATAACCCAACCACGTATTATACTGATGGGGAAAACGAGCCATCTGCTTCATGAGTCGGATCGGCCAGTAGTTGTTCTCATCCTTGACGGATTCTTCAGTCATTTCCCAGGAAGCGGGAAGAAACATCATAACTTCCGCCCGATCGTATTGATCGTCGAGCTCAGCTAGTATTTCATCTGGAAGCGTCATCGGCAAGTCACTCATACCGTTTGTGTATAGTACCCAGAATGGCTCTTCTTCCGTAGGTTCCATGATATTTACATCAATATGTATGGTGTCGGATATAATCTCATGAAAGACACTGCTTGTTCGTCCGGGAAATACCGTTTCGAAATGTGCAACGATTTCTTCTACGTATTCCATTGGAGCTGGCGGCGCATAATAGGCACTTTCTTCGTATTTGTAAATCGTAGTGCCGTCATTCGACTTTTCTCCGTCGTTCTTACCGCCGAATATCTTTTTAAGGAAACCCATCTAATCCTCTCTCCTCATCTCAGTTGGTGGAAAATATTGATAATGTTAGTCTATCATATTACAGCCCCCTTCTGACAAGGATATCCTCGCCTTATTTTCATATGTACTTTTACTTTACCTTACCTTATAGTTAAGTTAACTTAATTATTAAGTGGGGTGTATTAAACGTGAAAAATGATCTTATTCAACAAATTAACGGTTTACTAAATCGTTTAAGCGTTCAATTAGCAAGCAGATTTGAGCATCAAATTGATAATGAGCTTACAGTGAAGCAGGTTTTATTATTAGAGCTCATCCGGACCGGCTGCGCTTCAACGAAGGATTTAGCTGCCCAATTGAATATATCCATGAGTGCCGTTAGTCAAATTCTCAACAAACTAGAGACCAAAGAATACATTACCCGCAGTATCAACCCGGAAAATCGTCGTGAAATTGTACTGAAGCTGGCGGCGAAGGGCGAGCGGTACTTCGAAGAGGCGCAAACGCTTGAAGAGGAGATCAACCGCGAGATTTATGGACAGCTGCCTGTAGAAGACTTGGAGCAAATGGTTCGTATCCTCGAACAATTAAACGGGATTGTGAAAGGGGAATAGTCGATGCGTGTCATTGAAAGAGGTAAGTATGTTTGGCTTTTATTGTTGGGATTTGTTCTATGCAGCAATTACATGCTCTATCGCACGCATATCGGAGATCAATTACTCCCATCCCACACGAATGGGGTCGTATTAGGGTCCTTATTTGATCTGATCATCATGCTGCCGCTACTCTCGATGTTGTACCGTAAGAAGTTCTCTCTTAAGACAGCTGTAATTCTGTCTGCGGCAGGATGCATATTAGCGAGGTTTCTCATTCCGCATCATCTATTAGAACCTTTTACAGCGATTACTTGGGCCGGTATTGCAGTCGAGGCGGGGCTCATCATCTTTGAACTGATGCTCATTGTTACGCTTGTCCATTACATGCCCAAAGTCATAAAAAAGGTGAAAACGAGCACACTACCGGCCGTTTTTGCTTTCCCTCAGGCAATCGATGAACACATACACAAAAATCCAATCATTCAGATGATCTGTTCAGAAGCGATGATGTTCTATTATGCTTTCTTCAGTTGGAAAAAGACGCCGCCGCCAGGGATCACACTGTATAAACGCTCAAGCTACATTGCATTCCAAGTGATGATGATCCATGCCATTGTCATTGAAACATTAGGTCTCCATCTATGGCTGCATCAAAAATCGATCGTTATTTCGATCATCTTACTCGTTCTGAATGTATATTCGGTCATTTTTTTCTTGGCAGATATTCAAGCGGTCCGATTGAATCCGGTCCATATCCACAAGGGCTCCTTGTTTCTCTCTCTTGGATTAATGAAGCGTGTAGAGATCTCATTTGACAATATTGAGTGTATCGTTGAAGATCGTGCGATTCTTGAAAGCAAGTTATCGAAGGATACGATGGAGTTCATTGCGCGAGATTTTGAAAAGATTCATCCGGATCTCATTTTAAAAATGAAAACACCTGTCAAAGCAACCTTAATGATGGGTATCCAAAAGGAATATTCTCAAATCGCTATTCGTTCGGATCAGCCAGCACAGCTAAGAGAAATGATTGTGCATCAAATGGAGAATAACAGCCTGAAGTTTTAAATCGCAGCACGTGAGGAGATGGGGTGATATATCCGTTCCCCACGTGTTTTTTTCAGAGCAGGCGAAACAAAGCAATATATGTCAAAAAAGCAACGGCTGCTTCTGTTATTTTGTTCCTAAGGAGGTTATGAATTGAGCTATAGTCCGATCATCCAACAGTCGATTGCCTTTATAGAAACGCATTTGCACGAAGAATTGTCGCTAGAGAGCATGGCTAAGTTTGCAGGGTTTTCAAAGTATCATTACCATCGGATTTTTCAGCAAGAGGTTGGCGTAACCGTATCGGAATATATTCGATTTCGGAGAATTGCAGATTCGTCCAATATGTTACTGTTCACAGATGACAAAATTATAGATATTGCGATCTATTATCGCTTTGAAAGCCAAGAATCGTTCACCCGTTCTTTTAAGAAATACTATCAATTACCGCCAGGGCAGTATCGCAAAATCATGGGCAAATTAACGATGCAAAGGGAGGAAATGAAAATGAAAAATGAACAATTATTAAAAGGATGGCAATTAAGCGGAAGTCACCCCTTTAATTATCAGATGGGGATTGACCGGGAAACCTTCCATCAAGGGAAAGCATCCGGATTTTTAAAGTCAGTTACAGTTGTACAGACGGAAGGCGAATTTGCAACGATGATGCAGCAATTCAAAGCGGACAAATATATCGGCAAAAGATTAAAGCTCTCAGGGTTTATCAAAACAAAGGCAGTGAGCGGGTTTTGCGGGTTCTGGATGCGAGTCGACGATGCGCTTCATGATGTACTGCAATTTGATAACATGAGTGACCGCCCTATTATCGGAGATACGGCGTGGAACCATTACAGTATCGTGCTGGATGTGCCGGATCATAGTGCCGCGATTGCTTTTGGTGTGCTGCTGTCCGGAAGCGGGCAGGTCTGGATTGATGGGCTGCAATTCGAGGAAGTGGATACCAAGGTACCTACGACGAATATTGATTTTTCGTGTGATCTTCTAGACGAGCCTATGAATTTATCGTTTGAGGAGTAGGCAAAGAAGAACATTCGTATATCATAGCCATCTAGTCGCATTTGATCATACTAGAACCTGTATGATTTTAAATCTGCGACGGCTTCGGTATACGAATGTTTTTTTTGTTTCAGTTGGTACTAATTTCGGATATTGGAGTTGCATAGGAATCATTTTAAATAACTTAGAGTAATAGGACAATTCATGCGAATTGTATAAATGACATAAGAGGTGATTTCATGCTGACACGAAAAAAAGAAGATCTACCTGAAGTAATGACTGTTGCGGATATTCAGAAATTTTTAGGTATTGGGAAAGTTCAAGCATATGATTTAGTTAAATCAGGCAAATTCCACGTTGTACATGTGGGGAGAAGGATTATCATTTCAAGGAATGGATTTTTAAAGTGGTTTGATGGAACTAGTGAGGAGCAGGCTGAGTAACCCCTGCTTCTTTTTTTGTTTTGGCACTACATCCGGCACTAAAGTTGGCACTATACTCCCGATGATTATAAGCTACATAAGGAATTAATAAATTATTAGGATCCGCATAGAATCTAGATATTCCAATACTTTGAATGATCTCTGAAGTCTAATAATGATTGGAGATAATAACCAGATAAATGACCCCAACACTATTGAAGGGTAGGGCAGATGAGAAGAACCCTCTGTTCACAAAGGTTTTTTTCTAATGCTGGGTAGTCGTTGGCGGGGAATTGGCGGCATATACTGATACGGATTAGACCGTATGTTTCAGGCGGAAGCTTGGTGTAAAGGGGATGATTCGATGCCTGTGTATAAAAATCCGAAGGCGAAGCGGAACCCATGGTATATCGAGGCGGAGGCGGGGCGAGATCCGCAGACAGGCAAGCGGATACGCTACAAACAGCGCGGATTCAGCACGAAGAAAGAAGCGGAGCTTGCGTTAGCGAAATGGCGATGCGAGATCGAGGAAGTGTTGCGAAAGCCAGAATATGGCGCAAGTGTAGATGTTCCGCAGCGCAATACAGCAGGATCCGTTGGACTGAATTTTGCCACTTATGCGCAGCGCTGGTTAGCGCAGCGTCGCGGTCTAAGTGAGAATACGCAGGAGCTGTATCAGTCGATTTTACGGACTCATCTTCTTCCCGCGTTTGGCATCATGCAGCTAACCTCGCTGACACCGCAGCAGGTTCAACATTTTGTAGATACCTTGTACTCGAAGTCTTTAACGGACACGACCATCAAGCGCATCTTCTCACTACTGCATGCGATATTACAAGCGGCGGTTAGGGCAGAACATATTCCTCGCAATATAGCGGCGCAGATCGAGAAACCGACCATCCGTCGCCGGAGGTTCGAAGTCTGGTCACTCGATCAAATTCGTGACTTTCTGATGCGTCTACAGGCAGAGGGAGATCGCTACGCAATCGCATTCTCCCTTGCTGTGCTCACCGGCATGCGGCAGGGAGAAATTCTCGGCTTACGTTGGCAGGATGTCGATTACCGGCAAGGTGTTATTCGGATGCAGCAGACGCTCACCCATCGTGGGAAGGCTTTTCAAGCAGGAGGCAAAACAGCGCAAAGCGTGCGGGTCGTTGCGTTATCGCAGGAGACGGTTCGCATGCTTGAGGCGCATCAGGCTTTCTTGATCGCAGAATGGGAGGAGAAGCGTAGATTAAGGTGTCTACATGAGATCGAGAGCGAACATGAGGAGCTTGCAGAGGAGACGCTGAGACCGCCAACACTTGTCGTCAGTACGCCTGAAGGTGGCCCGCTCTCGCCCCGCCTGCTGCATCGTTTATGGCTGCGCCTGCTTAAGGATTGGCAGCTTCCGCGCATTACGTTTCACGACTTGCGGCATACCCATGCGAGTATTCTGCTGCAGCAAGGCGTTCACCCCAAAATCGTATCCGAACGGCTCGGTCACGCCTCCGTTCATATGACCCTCAATACGTACTCCCATCTTCTTCCTCATCTTCAGCATGATATGATCGAGCCCCTAGACCAACTCCTTTTTAGTCAGCCTTTGCTCCCGCATTAACACGCATTAACGCCAAGAAGCTAAGGCGGAATGACAGCCTTAGCTTCTTTGACTTGTGAAGGAAAACCATGGATTCATGCTACGATCGATTATCTACCGAGTGGATGACCTTCTGGCGAGCTGCTTGATCCACCGGTTGACCGTGCGCAAGCTCCAACGCCCATAACACGGCGCCTGTAGCTGGCGGTACTTGCAGCAGGATATAGTTGCAGTGATGCGAGGTTAATTGTTCGATATATCGTTTGTATTTCTGTAATAGTAGGGGGCTCTCTGCTTTGACCCATACCGAACCAGCGAGTACAATGTCCACCTCATGATCGAAGTCTAAATGATGCATGCAGCCAACCGTCGAGCAGGCAAGCTGCTTGGCTGAGTGTTCGATGATGTCCAGTGCCGCCATATCCCCTCGATCTGCACAGGAGAACAGGATTTGCATCAGCTCGGTATTCGGAAGTGTTCGCTGAAGCATACCAGTTAACGCATATTCAATGAATAATTCCTGACTTGGGATCTGAAGCAGCTGCATCACCGGTCCGGTCATCGCCGTTGTCGGTCCCATCCGGTAATAGGCGTCGTATACTGCCCGGAGCGTTTTTCTTGCGAGATAAAACCCTCCCGCTTCATCGCCGGACAGTTCGCTGCCAACACCACCTACCTGCAGGCGCTTTCCGCTTGGGGATATGCCGCCAGTGGAGGTGCCGGAGCCGTTGATGGAGCATATGCCGTATCCTTTTTCACTGCCTGCTTTTACGCCAAGAAAAGAGTCATTGTCCATCGCATAATGCGTAAACCCGATTTCCTCAATCACTCGGCATAAATTCTCTTTCTGAGAAGGGATGTCGGCGCCAGCGAGTCCGAATGCCCCAGCTGCAATGTCGCTCATGGTTAACTGATTCCGCGTCAGCAGATGCTGAATATTCTCATTCATGATACGGAATGAGCTTGCATAGGCGTCGGCAAATTGCTCATGACTACATGTGCCAGTGTTGATGTGATCCACGAAATTTCCTTGCAGATCAAACAGGAAATAGTCGGTTTTGCTATTGCCGCCATCGACACCGATTATGTGATTTCGATTCATTATACCTTCGTTTCCTTTGCGAAAAATTGCGGGAGATCGGCCTTGTGAGCAGCTTTCAACTCACTGAAGCAGTGATAAGCGGCATCGTAGTCGCCGACCAATGGATTCATTAACAGGGCACGCATCGCCGCGTCCTCGTCCCCGTGTACGGCAGCAGCAACGGTTTCGCGCTCATAGGCTTTGAGCATCCGCATGTAGTCGATAATATGCCGATTTTGGAAGTCGCGAACTTTGACCGGTACGGCGCCGTCCTTGCCAACAACCGCGCACACTTCAACGGCGTCCGTGTCCTCCATGAAATCTAAAGCGCCGTTATTCAGCAGGTTCACGACATGGATTTCTTGTTTATCATTATAGATCGCATCCACAAGACTGATCGCGACTTCAGAATAGTTCGCGCCTCCGCGGGTGGATAGCAGCTCAGGTTTGGTATGAAGCTCGGCATCCATGTAGATCTTCAGCAGTTCTTCTTCGATCTGCATGCACTTCTGGCCGCGCGTTAATTCACTTTCTTTGAGTAATTTAAGCTTCTTTTCTTTGAAATAGTAGTATTCCAAATAGGAAGAAGGGATCGCCCCTACCATTTGAATGATATCTTTCGAGAATCCACTCGAAGGGATATTCTTCATTGCTTCGCTATTCAGGCCCATATCTAGCGCGGTTTTTAGATAGTCTTTACCGTCTTGCTCGATGGATGTAATCCAACTCAGATGGTTAAGGCCAATATAGGTGAACTTTGCACGTTCGAGCTGCAGGGTTTCGCGAATACTCTTGAACATGTTGAAAGGCACATTGCATAGGCCGAGCATCTTGACCTTGGTGTGATTGAGAATCGCTTCGGTAATAATGCCTGCCGGATTAGAGAAATTGATGAGCCATGCGTCCGGGCATAGCTCCTGCATGCGTTCCGCAATATGCAGCATCACCGGAATGGTGCGCATTGCTTTGAAGAATCCGCCGATACCGCACGTTTCTTGGCCGATTAAATTATATTTCAGCGGGATCGATTCATCGATGACTCTGGCGGGAAGCTTGCCGACGCGAATTTGCGCGAGTACGAAGCACGCATCACGCAATGCTTCATCCAAGTTCTGTGTCATGACTACGCGGCAGGACAGGTTCGCTGCCTGAATCATCCGTTCGCATAGACTGCCTACAATTTTAAGCTTTCTATCATCGATATCCATCAGAACGAGCTCATCGATCGGCAAAACGTCTTTACGCTTGATCATGCCTTCAATGAGCTCGGGCGTGTAGGTGCTGCCTGATCCGATGATCGCAATTTTCAATCTACTATTCATCCGCTTCTCCACCCTTCGATCCTTAGTTATCCGGAAAATGTTGCCATAAGATTACGCTGTTATTATAGCATTGCATTTTGAATTGCCGCAATATAAAATAGAATTAATATTTCATAATGATAATAAATTTTTGAAATAAAATTTTGGACTTGTCTTCTAGTTGGCCCTGCTTCGGCCTCTGGTATAATTCTTGTATTTTTACACCATTCCCCTTATGATGAAATTAAATTTTGCAACATAAATCATAATGACGAGTAGGGAAGAGACATGTCAATTAACGATAATATTCTAATTAAGATTCGGGACATGAAAGAAAGTTTGACGCCTGTAGAGAAGCTGGTTGCCGAGTATATCTTAGAAAACTTGGAAGATATCCCGCATCTCTCTATCAAGAATCTCGCACAACTGACCAAGACTAGCGACGCATCGGTCCTTCGTTTCTGTAAGACGATGGGCTATACCGGCTACCGCAGTTTTATCGTAAGTATTTCGGCTTCGCTCGGTTCGATGGACGAGGACGAGAAGGATCAATATACGGATATACAGCCTGGAGACGATCTGTCCGTCATTATCTCGAATATTTCTCGCAACAATATCAAATCGATTGAAGACACGCAGAGCGTCATCGACAAGAATGAAATCGCTCGGGCGGTCCAAGTACTGCGTCAAAGCAAACGGATCGCGTTCTTCGGGATCGGCGCTTCGAGTCTGATCGGTATTGATGCGGAGCAGAAATTTACCCGGATTAACAAGGTGTGTCATACCTATGCGGACGGTCACAGTCAGCTGACGGCAGCGGTGCTCATGGAGAAGAACGATGTGGCTATCTTTATTTCGAATTCCGGCGATACGGTGGAAATCCTTGATTCGCTCGAGATTGCCAAGAAGAACGGCGCATGTACGATTGCCATCACCAAATATCATAAAAGTGAACTGGCGGATAAAGCGGATATCGTGCTAAGCATCTCGACGCCAGAAGTTACGATTCGAAGCGGGGCGATGGGATCGCGAATTGCGATGTTGACCGTGATAGATATCCTTTTTGCAGGTGTAGCCAGCGCCGAGTATAAGAACGTCAAGAAATATTTAACCAAGACGCATAATATATTATCCAGCAAACATCGGAAATAAGTCATACAGACATCGGTCTATTGCCATAGAGCCGGTGTTTTTTGTCGAAATAGGGAAATAAAAAAACAATAATTTATTTTATAATAAAATTTTATTTCAAAAACTATTGACCGAATTGAAAATACTGGATAATATGAATTTAAGATAAATACATCACCAGGATGGATAGGAGGATGGCAATGGATGAATATCTGGCGAGATTGACTACGGAAGCGATCAATGAGACGACACGGATAATTGATGAATGTTCAACCGAGGAAATGGTGCGTCTCAT
Source organism: Paenibacillus terrigena DSM 21567 (assembly GCF_000374845.1). Taxonomy (GTDB): domain Bacteria; phylum Bacillota; class Bacilli; order Paenibacillales; family Paenibacillaceae; genus Paenibacillus_K; species Paenibacillus_K terrigena. The sequence continues at coordinate 18,424 of NZ_KB895416.1, forward strand.
GAACGAGCAGGATGCTACGGTTCCGGGTGCAGTCGCAGCAGAAATACCGCAAATTGCAAGAGCGGTTGACATACTGCACCATGCGCTCAAGAACGGCGGCAGAATGTTCTACGTAGGAGCTGGATCTTCTGGCAGACTTGGTGTACTCGATGCATCGGAATGTCCTCCTACGTTCGGCATTAACCCGATGATTGTGCAGGGACATATTGCTGGAGGCGATGGGGCGCTGAGAACCGCTGTTGAAGGTTGTGAAGACAATGCAGAGGAGGGTATAGCACTTATTGAACGGTGCGGGGTGACAGACAAGGATGTTGTTATCGGCATTACGGCCAGCGGAAGCGCGCAATTTGTGATTGCCGGACTTACGAAGGCGAAGGAAATTGGAGCCGCAACGATCGGTGTCGTCAATAACAAGAATTCCAGATTAGAGCCTGTCTGCGATGTATGCATAGCGCCCGTTGTCGGGCCAGAGGTCATCATGGGTTCTACTCGATTGAAAGCGGGTACAGCACAGAAACTTGTACTCAACATGCTCACGACATGCACGATGGTGAAGCTCGGGAAGACGTATAACAACCTGATGGTAGATTTGAAGGCAAGTAATAAAAAATTGCGAGACCGTTCCGTTCGTATCATTCGGTCTGCGACAGGCGTCGATGCCGGCACAGCTGCTGTTTATTTAGAAAGCGCTTCCATGAGTTGTAAGCTTGCTATTATGATGATTAAAACCGGTCTGGATGCGAAGGAAGCAGAGCAAGTGTTGGAACAGTTCGACGGCAGTTTGAAAAAGGCAATTAGCAGTTTTAACAAGGTAGTGTAAAAGATTAAGGAGGCATGTATTTATGAAAAGAAAAATGCGTGTATTAGCATCGATTTGTGCTTTAACTTTAGCTTTAACCGCCTTGACAGCATGTGGCAGCTCATCGACGACCAAAGAGGGGACGCCAGAGAGCACAAACAATACGAACAACAACAACACGAATGTGAGCACAGAAGCGGCGAAAGACACCATTACGGCACTGTTGCCGCCAGTATCACCAGCCTATCAAGAAAATTTCTCGCAAATGGAAAAAGATTTTAATGCCTTATATCCGAATCTTACGTTGAAAATTGAACCTGCCAGCTGGGAAGATATGACCCAGAAGCTGGATACGCAGGTGAATGCGGGCAGCCCACCGGATATCGCATTCCTGGGTTCGTCAGGCATTTCGAAATACGTTGAGCAAGGCATGGCCTTGGATATTACGGATGCAGCAACGGCTGAGATGATTGCGGATTTTGATCAAGCACCGCTTGAATACATGAAGAATGGCACCGGTCTATACGGCTTCCCGGCTTATATGGAAGTACACGCCTTAGGGGGAAACAAGGAGTTCCTCGAAAAAGCGGGGATCGACTACAAGAAAATTCAAAAAGAAGGCTGGACCTTCGAGCAATTCCGTGAAGACATCAAGAAAGGCGTTGTATCCGAAGGGGGAAAAACCTCCCGTTACGGATTCGTATTCGCGACGGCCGGCGTAGCGTCGAAAGATTATCTGGCGATTCTCGTCAAAAGTGCGGGCATGCCAGCGGCATTTAATAAAGATCTGAAGTTTGCCTATACGAGTAAAAACTATCTGGAAGTCTTAAAAGATATCCGGGTGATGATCGATGACGGTTCAATGCCGAAAGAGTTGAGTTCGGTTGATGCTGGTAAACGTTGGAATATGTTCCTGACAGGCCAGACGATGATTACAGGTAAAGGGCTGGCGGTGTTCGAGAACTCCGCGAATAAAAATAATGAGAAAATTAAAGCGAATGATGGTAGCGCTGTCAAAGGAAGTATTCCGGCAGAATACATCGTGCTCCCGGTTCCTTCCTTCGCAGGCCAGAAAGCGATGGCAAGTGCTGTCGTAGACGGATACGTCGCGTTCCGCGGCAAGAAGGAGCCAACGCCTGAGCACAAAGCCAATGTGGTTAAAGCAGCTTACTTCTTGGCGAGCGGCAAAGTAGCGGCGACGACGAATAACGATCTGTTCGCTGCGCATATCACGAAGAGCGGTAAAAAAGAAGCAGAGAGCATGACCGTGAACCGGAATCCTGACAATGTCGCAGCGGTAGAAGCGATGCTCGCGACAGCATCTCCAGCTCGTCCTGACATTCCGACAGATTTAGGCGCCAAAGCAATTAAGCTGGAAGATGAAGTCATTATTCCGAAATTGCAGGCATTGATTGCTGGTGAAATCACGCCAGAAGCTATGTATGATGCGGTGAAGGCGGCAGCCATTCAAGCCTTCGGCGAAGATGGTGTTGTAAAAGACTAAGATGTAAGCTGTCTCGGATAGGCGTGCGAATGTTCGTGCGGCTATCCGAAACTTTTATGAAACTGAGATGGGAGAGGGGGCGCAACATGACCCAAATCGCAAAGCCGATAAAGAGAAGAAAAATCAAAGGAGACAGCGGCGCTGGTTATGCTTTTATTGCCGTTGCGTTGGTTATTTTCGCGTTGTTTACTGCATATCCGGTTCTGAGCGCATTGATCATTAGTTTTCAAAAATATATGCCGCTTGGTTCTAAGTTTATCGGATTCGATAATTATATCGACTCGCTTAAGGACCCTCTATTCTGGAAAGCGATTAAGAATACCGTTGTGTATACCGTGCTAACCGTACCTGTAGCTCTGTTCATTTCATTAGGTGTATCTCTCCTAATCCTGCCGCTGAAGAAAAAGCTGCAAACCGTGTTCAAAGCTATTTATTATTTGCCGGCCGTTGCATCCGGTGTCGCATTATCCGTCGTATGGCTTTGGATTTTCGATCCGATGCCGAACGGGATCTTCAACCAACTGCTCGGATATTTCGGCATAAACAATGTGAATTGGCTTGGAGCTACCTCCACCTCCATGTTCTCGCTCGTTCTCATGTCATGGTTGTCGAGTCACGGTACGAGCATCATTATCTATTTGGCCGCTTTGCTCGGTATTGATGACAGCTACTACGAGGCAGCAGAATTGGACGGCGCTTCATTCCTGAAGAAGCTGTGGTATATTGTTATTCCTTGTCTGAAACCAACGACATTATTCCTGCTTGTAACGGGTGTCATTGGCTCATTCCAGGTATTCCAGAACGCTTACCTCATGACGGGAGGCGGCCCGGACAATGCGACGACAATGGTCGGATTATTGATTTTTAACAATGCATTCAAATATTTTGAATTTGGCAAAGCTGCCGCACAATCTCTCATTTTGGCCTTGATTATCGGAGGTATCTCATTGATTCAATTTAAATTCTTAGGCAAAGACGTGGAGTATTGAGGAAGGGGAGAAATCCATATGGCGCTCTATAGTGAACACACGGGGAAAAAGCCGCTCAAATATGCTAGAAATACGGTCATAATTATCATACTACTGCTGTTTGCTCTTGCGACGATATTCCCGATTTATTTTATGATTATTTCTTCCTTAGGCGATCCCGTCGAAGCCGGGGCAATGAGTTATACGTTATTTCCCACCAAAATTTCGTTAGAATCATATAAGTTCTTTTTTGACTATAGTGATTATTCTTTACGATGGCTTTTAAATTCCCTGATTGTGGCAAGCGTCGTCACCGTTTCGAATGTGTTTTTTGCCAGTATGGCGGGTTATGCATTCTCTAAAATACGATTTAAGGGCAGATCCGTTCTCTTTGCCATCTTGCTCGTTGCCATGATGATTCCGTATCAGGTCACGCAAGTGCCTTTGTACATCCTGATCGTTAATATTTTTGAAATCCAGAATACCTATAGCGCCCTGATTCTGCCGGGACTTGTAACGGTATATAACATATTCCTGTCGAAGCAGTTCATGAGTAGCATTCCTGGAGAAATTCTTGAATGCGCGAAGATTGAAGGGTGTAACCAGTTCCAGGTCTATTTGAGAATTATTCTCCCATTATCCAAAACGGTTCTCGCCGTTATGGCGATTCTTACCTTCATGGAAAGCTGGAATACTTTCTTCTGGCCGCTGCTCGTCACCAATACGATGGATATGCAGACGATTCAAGTCGGGCTCAAAAACTTCAGATTTGCGAATACGACGTACTTCGCACCAATGATGGCGGGCGCTACGATCTCTGCGCTGCCGATGTTCATCCTCTTCTTCAGCTTGCAGAAATACTTCTTAAAAGGCGTCACGGTAGGCGCGGTGAAAGGTTAATATGAGCAGCGCGATGGTATCTAAGTCCCAATCTCGTTATGCTGTCGGCCTGATGTCCGGCACGTCCGTTGATGGAATCGATGCGGCTGTCATACGAATGAGCGGGATTCCGGGCGAATCGCCGCAGGTCGAGCTGATCGCGTTCGAGAATACGGCCTATACGGCTGCCATTCGAGAGGAGATCTTCATGCTCTTCGATCCGATCCAGGCAACCGTAGACAAGGTTGGCAAGATGAATGTATTGCTTGGCGAATTATTTGCTGAAGCTGCGCTCTCCGTGATTGCAAGAGCAGGGCTTACGCCGTCAGAAGTTTCGGTCATCGGTTCGCATGGACAGACGATTTATCATGCACCGGATCTGGAGCGTATGCATGGATTTGATGTGCATTATACCGTACAGATCGGTGAAGGTTCCGTGATTGCGGCAAGAACAGGAATACCTTGCGTGTCGGACTTTCGGCCGGCAGATATGGCAGTCGGTGGTCAAGGTGCGCCGCTCGTTCCTTTCACGGAATATCTGCTGTATCGGGAAGCTCATCGAACGATGCTGCTGCAGAATATCGGCGGAATCGGCAATATTACGATTATTCCTGCCAATTGCGCGCCTGAGCAGGTATATGCTTTTGATACCGGACCGGGGAACATGCTCATCGACGGTGTTGCCCAGCGTCTATATCCGGGACAACTAACGATGGATACTGGGGGAGCCATTGCTCGAACGGGCAGCATAGACGCGGGGTTTCTTCATTTTTTGCAGCAAGAGGGGTACTATGCACTGCCTTTGCCGAAATCGACAGGCAGAGAACGATTTGGTTCTTCTTATATAGATAGGTTGCTTCGGTATGCGGAGGAGCACGGAATTTCTTCCGAAAATATTGTAGCAACGGTCACAAAGCTGACGGCGTGGTCGATCGGAGATGCGTATCGACGCTATATCCGAGACCAGAATCCTGCAGATGTCATGCTGGTAGGCGGCGGAGGAAGCTATAATCCCGTGCTGATGGCGTACATTTCGCAAGAAATGGAACCGATGGGCGTGCAAGTGATGACACAGGAACAGGTTGGTCTGAGCAGCGATGCCAAAGAGGCCGTCGCGTTCGCCTTGCTTGCGGATTATACACTGGCCCGGCAGCCGAACAATCTTCCTGCTGTGACAGGCGCCGAGCGAGCTATCGTGATGGGGAAAGTTTCGTATTAGAATTAGAATCGTGTTCAAAAAGTCGGCTTTTCAGCACCTGAAAGTTTTCGAAGAAAACTTACTTCGTAAGCATGGACTCAGGTTGCGAGAATCCTCGGATAATGCTTCCGTAGCGAGTTTTTCTTCGAAAAACTTTTAGGAGGAACGGAGTTTAGGCAAAACCTAAATGAGTACCGGACTTCGAGGATGAACGCAAGATTCGATGTCGAATTCTCTACATGAAACACTTCGTGATCAAAAGATGATTTTTTGAACAACCTTTATGTGCGGCTAAGGGGGGGGCGGGTTCGAATGATCGTATGCTGGGATCCTCAGTATATTCATGAGGTTATTTCGTTGTGGAACGAGGTCGCTGTGAGAGAAGGGTATAAGGAGCTGGATGAGGACAGCTTCGAGCGTATTTTTTTGTCCAGCCCGTATTTCGACAGGGAGAATACGTTTGTCTTATTGGATGCCGGTCAAGTGGAAGGATTCGCTTGCGGATGTACAGGCAATGATCTGCCGCTAGGGAGTATTGCGGGATATATCACCTGCATCGTATTATCCGATGACGTCAGAACCGATGAACACTACCGAATCATGCTAGGGGCATTAGAGCAACGATTTAGATCACTCGGGAAGAAGCAAGCGGATGAGTTGTTCTTCAATCCGATGATGCTGCCGTGGTATATCCCGAATACGCCGAAGCATGAACACAATAACGCGCCGGGCGTTCCGGTAGATAGTCCGCTGTATGCATTTCTGCTGCGGGAGGGATATGCTGAACGCGCCATCGAGTGCGCGATGTATCTGAATTTGGAAGGATTCAACGTCCCGGAAGATATCAAGGCGAAGGAAGCTAGCGCGTCACTTGAGCATTATAGCGTAGCCTTGTTTAATCCTACCCTGCATGACGGCGTTGAGGACATGCTCAGCGGATTCGATAATCCGCTATGGCAGAAAGAGATCGCTCAGTGCGTCAACGCAGGCGTGCCCGTCGTCATCGCGGCGCATCGCGGCAAGGCGGTCGGATTTGCTGGTCCGGTGATCCGTCAACCGAACGGCCGAGGTTATTTTTCCGGGATCGGGGTGCACCCGGAGCATGAAGGACACGGGCTGGGCAGCATTCTATTTTTTAGACTATGCGAGGCCTTTCAGCAGATCGGAACGGCGTATATGTCCCTCTACACCGGTAGTACTAATCCCGCCATTCGCATCTATGAGAAGGCAGGATTTCGAACCGTTAGACAATTTTCAGTGATGCGAAGGGAGTTGTTGTAACTATGAGCGAGCAGCGATTAACGATACTGGCTATTGGCGGTCATGTAGGCGACGCAGAGTTGACAGCAGGCGGCGTATTAGCCAGTCACTCGCTGAGAGGCGACCGAATTGTCACGTTAGCGATGACAGCTGGAGAACGCGGGGTTCCCACAGGCAGAGATATGGCGGAATATCGGATACAGAAAGTGAATGAGGCCAAGACATTCGCAGAGATGCTGGGCGGAGAATCGATCGTGTTCGACGTTCCGGATGGAGAGCTCCAGGACAATGATGAAATGCGGTTTAAAGTATGCGACGTCATTCGCGAGGTCCGTCCGAATATCATTATTACGCATTTCAAGAACAGCATGCACAAGGATCATATGACGACGCACAAGATTGTGAACGATGCACGCTTTTATGCAGGTCTGGCATCCTTTCAGCGAGATAAGCCTGCGTTCTTTGCTTCTAAGCTCTATTATGCGGAGAACTGGGAGGATGCGGTCGATTATAAGCCATACGTGTATGTGGATTTCTCTCAGGAAGCCTATGATTTGTGGGTGCAGGCGGTATCCCAGCATTGGTTCGTTACCGGAAGCACTTCCTTCCCTTATCTGGAATATTACAAGCATTTGGCTCGCGTTCGCGGCATTGAAGCGAGAAAGGAATATGCGGAAACGTTCATGATTCCGGAAGAGAGCATGCGCCTGATTAGAACGGAACTATAAGGATCGAGGGAGACAGTGATGATTCGAAATGGGATAGATTGTATTGCGAACTATGCCGATCTTTTTAAGGGAAAACGATTGGGATTAATTACGTCGCCAACGGGATTAACGCAAGATTTCGGCACGACCATTCAAGTTCTGCATGAGCAATTCAACTTGACGGCTCTGTTCTCTCCGGAACATGGCGTACGCGGCGATCAGGCTGCAGGCGCACAGGTTGACAGCTATCAGGACCCGATGACAGGTGTCCCGGTGTACAGCTTGTACCGTGAAGATTCCAAGCGACTAAGCCCAGAAATGCTGGATGAAGTTGATATGATCGTCTATGATATTCAGGACGTCGGCGTACGGTATTATACATTCATCTATACGATGCTCTATGCGTTGGAGGATTGCGCGAGAGCGGGGAAAGAATTCACCGTCTTGGACCGGTTGAATCCGCTTGACGGGGTAACGGTAGAAGGCAACATCCTGAAGCAGGGGTATCAATCCTTTGTTGGTAATTATCCGCTCTGCATTCGTTATGGTCTGACAGCTGGCGAAGTAGCAATGATGGCGAATGATCAAATGAACTGGAACGGCAAGCTCCATGTCGTGCGTTGTGAAGGCTGGGAGCGGGAGATGCAGTTCCCGGATACTGGGCGAAATTGGGTTATGCCTTCTCTAGGGATTCCACGGTTCGATACGGCCCTTCTGTATGGGGGCACTTGTCTATTCGAAGGGACCAATGTTTCGGAAGGCAGAGGAACGGCAGCTCCGTTCGAGTTGATCGGGGCGCCGTTTATTGATGCCTATCGGCTGGCAAATGAAATGAACGGCAAGAAGCTGCCTGGCGTGATGTTCCGTCCGGTCTATTTTCAACCATATTCCTCCAAATATCAGGGGGAGCTGTGCAGAGGTGTGCAGCTGCATGTAACGGACCGCCATGCTCTGCAGCCAGTGGTGACCGGATTTATGCTGCTGGATACGATCAGACGGAACTATGAAGACTTCCGACTTCTTCCCCCACTGAAGGAGGGTTCCAGACCTTTTATTGATTTATTGTGCGGTGAGAAGTTGTACGGGGATGATACAGCTTCAGTTGACGTGCCGGCGTTGCTGGAGCAATTCCGTACCGAGAGCCAAGCGTTTACCCGCATCAAGCAGCAGTATCATTTGTATTAAGGATCGCCAGATCTGGTCTGAAAGGTCGTGAACATATTGATGAGATTTGTTGCCGGACTGGATGGCGGCGGCACCAAGACGGCGGTCACCATCGCCGATGATCAAGGTCGCGTCGTACATTCGTTCACGTCCGGAGGCATGAACTATAACGGGCAGGATGAGGACAGCGTTCGCCAGAATCTGCAAGAAATTGTCGATACCATTGCGAGCGTCTGTGGAGGATTGGACTACTGCGTGCAGATCTGTATCGGGGCGGCGGGGGTCAGCAATCCTACGGTCACATCGAGGCTGGAAGCCACGATCCGAGCATGTGGCTATCATGGTGATTTGCTCATCTTGGGCGATCAAGAAACAGCGTTAAGCGGCGCGCACGGGCGTCCGTATGGAATCATTCTTATTGCCGGCACAGGCTCCATCTGTTATGGGAAAAATGAATCCGGTGATGTTCATCGATCCGGCGGTTACGGTCATCTGATTGATGACGAAGGCAGCGGCTATAGTATCGGACGGGATTTAATCTCGGCTGTGGTTCGGGCGAATGATGGAAGAGCACCTGAAACGGTGATCACGGAAATGGTATATCGCCAACTGAACATGACGAAGGTTGCGGAGATGATCGGTTTTGTGTACGATGCACGGACCCATAAGAAGGACATTGCAGCACTAGCCCCAATTCTCTCGGAGGCATGCCTGCTTGGTGATCAAGCGGCTCTTGGCATAGCGCATCGAAGCGCTGCTTCCTTGTTCGAGCTGGTCATTCCTGTAGCAGAGAAGCTGTCTTTACAGGAAGGAGTATTAGCTATGGCGGGGAGTGTTTTGCTGAAGAACCATTTCGTGAAAACCGCTCTGGTCGACATGCTGCAAGAGAAATATCCGAAGCTGCAATGCATAACCCCGAAGCAGGATGCATCCATCGGCGCGGTTCTCATGGCGTTGGAGCGGTTGAATCGAGCAATATAATAGGTGAAGCACGCTGGATTAGATGATCCGGGGTGCTTTTTTTGATAGACAAATAGGGGAATCGTCTTTGAAGCCAGGGGCTGTCCAAATCATTAATTGACTTATGGGACAGCCCCATTTGTGTTATTCGTGGCCTTGGGGAAGTCGCTAATCGGGGGGAGTGGAGAGTTGCGTGTGGTGCTGAATGGTTCGTGGTGCTGTAGCGTGGCTAGCGAATTGTAGTGTGCTTATCGGGGCGAAATGGTGCGTTTTTGCAGGCTAAGGAATCGTGATAGCGTTATTGAACTCAAAATGGGTGGTTTAACGTGAATAAGGTGGGATTAGCGCTCGTAGGATTCGTTACATTTTAAAAATGGATAAATTGGAGCGAATAAGCATATGTGGGTTCGTTAGAGGGATCAGTGCGGAATGCGTCGTTTTTGGTCGCTTGAAATCATTGAAATGAAGACAAAAACAGTCATGATTCGCTATATACAAATTTTAAGCATTCAAGCTAAACTTGAGGTGTAATCATGAAATTAAATTTCACTATTATATATAAATTTAGAAAAATATTTTGGAATAAAGTTCGGATATTTCAAGAAGGACGGTGATGCGATGAAACACTGAATAGCTGATCGATCAGAGTTGAGTGGACACGAATGCATGGACTGAAACGAATGGTTGGAACAATCACAGAAAGGATGTGCCCTTGCGTGAGAAACTTCGTGAATTCATTGCGAGTGAAAATGAATGCAGCATTAGCTGCGGTGTTGATCTGCAGTACGGTGGTTTCAGGATTTGTAAGCGTTTTACCGGCGGCTCATGCACAAGAAGGCGGTGTCAACACGATGGCTGCAGCGGAATCTGCCCCGATTCGTGAGAAGGTGATGGCGAAAGACTCTGTAACCAGAACGATCGAGCTTGAATTGAAAGGAAAGGTCGAGCTGAGCGATACGCTAACGGTGGAACAGCACTTCGGCCAGACCGTATTAACCAAGACGCTAAGGGATGTCATGGTTGGCGCTGAGAATGTGGATGTCTATCTCGGAGCGGATGGGAAAGCAGCCAAGATTGTGATTAACGGCGAGACGCCGATGAATCGTATGCGCGTCGGTATCCGCAAGGATATCACCGATATTGCAGACATGACACAGCTGGGCCATTCGCAAATCGAGATGAAATCGATCGATAGGTTACGTATCATAGACAAAAAAGGCGGCACAAGCCTGGATATAGCTGCTGGATCGCTCCTCTTATTCACCGTTGACAATGGGCAGATTGCGGTGAAACAGAATGGCGCAGAGCTGATTAAGACAGCGAATCGCCTAATTATAGAGCCTTTGAACAGCGGCTCACTTATTCAGGTGACGTCCATCACCCGCAGTCACGGGAAGCCGCAGTATCGAGGAATATTCGAGGTGTCACTGAATCCAGAGAAGGATAAGCTGCGGCTGATTAATGAACTCGATATCGAACAGTATTTATACCAAGTCGTTCCTAGCGAAATGCCGGCATCTTATGGATTGGAAGCGTTGAAAGCACAGTCCGTTGCGGCAAGGACGTATGCGCTTACCGATTATATGACGAGCCGATTCGCGGATCGCGGCTTCCATATCGACGACAGCACATTAAGCCAAGTGTATAACAACCAGGCGGAGAACACGCTGACGACACAAGCCGTACAGGCGACGTCCGGCAAAATTATGAAGAGCGGCAGCGAGCTGGTCGATGCGAGATTTTATTCGACATCAGGTGGCTATGGCGCATCGAAGCATGAAGTATGGCAAGATATCGACACGAATCAATTCCCAGGTACGCCGCTCCCTTATCTGATCGGAGACAGCTATACATATGATCCGGCGAACAGCAGCAGCTTGCTCAAGATCGATACGGCGAGTGAGGAAGTGTTGAACGCATTCTACAAAAGTTTGAACTATACAGGCTACGATTCGGAATCTCCGTATTTCCGCTGGAAAGTCAGCCTGACGCGTACGGAGCTGCAGAACACTGTCAATAAAAATATGATTGACCGTTATGCGGCAGAGCCGATGTTCGTGTTGACGAAGGACGCTAACGGCAGCTTCGTCAGCAGACCGATTCCGGCGGAAGGCGCAGGCACCATCAGCAACATGTATGTCGCGAAGCGAGGCCGAGGCGGCAACGCGATGGAGCTCGTGATTGAAGGCAGTACGGGCACTTATAAAATTATTCGTGAATTCAATATTCGCTTCACCATTAGACCGAGCAAGACGTATACCGGCGGGACGACGGACATCCTCGCTTACCGGGCCAAAGGCGGAGCGGGGGCTTACGATAATGCTCCGCTTAAAAACCCGAGCATTCTCTATTCCGCCTTCATGACATTCGATCTTGAACGGGATGAGAATGGCAGCTTGAAGAACGTCACCTTCTATGGCGGTGGCAACGGGCATGGCGTCGGCATGAGCCAAGTTGGTGCCCAAATGCTCGGGGCGCAGGGCTGGAGCTATGACCGCATTCTGAACAGCTACTACAAGGGCATGCAACTTGTGGATCTGAATGCGGCGGTGCCCAGCCGTCTGGAGATCTCGCCTGCGGTCGCATCCGTGGAGCGAGGGGCGGAGCAGACTTTTACGGTGAAAGGGTATGACAGCAGCGGCAACGAAATGGCGGTGCAAGCCGATCAGTTGACGTGGAGCCAAACGGGCGCGATTGGCACCATATCAGCTGGTGGCGTGCTGAAGGCAGCGACCAATCCAGCTGCAGGCAAAGTCACCGTATCGACGGGGACCGTTCGTGCGGAAGCGGCGGTCATTGTCGGCAAGCTTGCTCAACTCGTGGAAGACTTCGAGGACATTCAAGACATCGCGGCTTCAAGCGTGCGCGCCGTGCCGGATTCCGTGAAACTGACCCGCGTTGCAAGGCCTGAACCGGTTCGCGCTGGCGTGTATGCCGGTAAATTCGCCTATGATTTCACTGATACCAAAGGAACGTCGGCAGCGTATATGAACTTCAAGGATGCGCTTGGTGGGACGGGACGCGTCTTGGAAGGCTATCCGAAGAAGCTTGGGATGTGGTTCTACGGGGATGCGCAGAAGCATTGGCTGCGCGCAGCGCTCCAGGATGCGGCAGGCAACAAACCTACCGTTGATTTTACGGCATCCGGCGGATTGAACTGGTCCGGATGGAAATACGTTACGGTGGATATGCCGACAGGCCTTACCCCACCGATCCGACTGAATCAGGTATACATTGTGGAGACGAACGACGCCAACAAGAATGGCGGAACGCTATACGTCGATCAGTTGTCCGCCTTGTACACGAACACTGATGTATTTGAGCTCTCCCTCTCGGGACTTACGCCGATGGTCATCGGAGAGACGAAGCAAGCGAGCTTGCTTGCAGCTTACGCAGGCAGCACGGAGCCCGTGCCGGTGCAGAGCGGTGTATCTTACTACAGCAGTAATTCGAAGGTAGCAAGCATCGATACAAGCGGTACGGTCAAGGCGCTCCAAGAGGGAACAGCAACGATTATCGCATTGTACGGCAGCGCACAGCCGGCTGAATATCAGCTGAAAGTAACGAAGGAGGCTCCAGTGCTCGAACGTGTAGAAATGACGGGACTAAGTGCAATGGATACCGGTCAGGCGAAGCAAGCGAAGGTGTTCGCAACGTTCGCAGGCAATCCGAACCCGGTTGAACTTATCAGCAGCGAAGTCACATTTAGCAGTAATCAACCCGATGTGGCGTCGATCGATGCCGCTGGCCAGGTGAGTGCACTGAAACCAGGACGGACGACAATCACAGCATCGTATGGCGGGAAATCAGCGCTCTACGAGCTGGAGGTCAAGAACCCAGTTCCTGTATTGCAGAGCATTGAGATCAATGGTCTTAGCGCCATGACGATTGGTGATACACAGCTTACCAAGGTTACGGCGAAATACAGCTTGACGCCTGATCCGGTGGAGCTGACGAGCGGCGTCACCTTCACGAGCAGCAATCCGCAGGTTGCAACGGTTGACGAAGCAGGGAAAGTCAAGGCGCTGAGTGTAGGAATTAGCGCAATAAGAGCTTCCTTCGGAGGCAAAACGGCTGAATTTACCGTCGTTGTCAACAAAGTAACTTCCTCTCCGAAACGGGAGCTGAGAGCAGCTTGGATCGCATCGGTTGAGAATATCGATTGGCCGAAGCAGGGCGTTGTGAAGCCGGAGGATCAGAAGCGGGATTTCTCCGCGCTGTTGGACGAATTGGCTGGCATGGGCATGAATGCCATCATTGTTCAGATTAAGCCGACCGCAGATGCGTTCTACCCGTCCCAGTATGGACCTTGGTCCGAATATCTGACTGGCGTCCAAGGGAAGGATCCGGGGTATGACCCGCTTGCCTTTATGATCGAAGAAGCGCATAAGCGCAACATGGAGTTCCATGCCTGGTTCAATCCGTACCGTGTCAGCATGAAGGATAACATCGGGAACCTGGTCGAGAACCATCCGGCAAGGCAGCATCCGGACTGGATAGTCAGTTATGGCGGCAAGTTGTACTATAACCCGGGCGTACCTGCGGCAAAAGATTTTGTCGTCGGAAGCGTCATGGAGGTTGTCCGCAATTATGATATCGACGCCGTGCATATGGATGACTACTTCTACCCTTATCCGGTCAACGGCCAAGACTTCCCGGACGCGGACACTTATAAGACGTACGGCGGAGCTTTCACGAACAAAGCCGACTGGCGAAGAGACAACGTGAATCAGCTGGTTCATGAATTATCAGTCGAGATTAAGCAGGAGAAGAACTATGTCAAGTTCGGCATCAGTCCGTTCGGCGTATGGCGGAACATCGCGGATGATCCGACGGGTTCGGATACGACGGCTGGGCAGCGCAACTATGATGATTTGTACGCGGATACGCGCAAGTGGATTCACGAAGGCTGGATCGATTACATTACGCCGCAAATTTATTGGAACTTCGGATTTAGTGCGGCTGCTTACGAGAAACTGGTCGATTGGTGGACGAAAGAAACAAAGGGAACGAATGTGCATCTCTATATCGGGCATGCCGACTACAAAATTAACGATAACAACGAAGCTTGGGCCAAACCCGATGAGCTGCCGAACCAGCTCAAGTACAATTGGAACTTCGAGGGGGTTAAAGGCAGCATGCATTTCAGCGCCTCGGATCTTATCCGAAATCCACTCGGCATCAAGGATAGACTCATCCAAGACAGCTATAAATTGCCTTCCCTTATTCCTGTTATGCCGTGGCTGGACAATAAGGCTCCTAAAAAGCCTGTTCTGCAGTCTGTGACTAAAAAAGGCACGGCAGGCATCGAAGTCACCTGGAAGGGTGAACAAGGCAGCGATGAGACTTCCTATGTGCTATACCGGATTGAAGGCAAAGAGGGCTTAAACGTGGATAATCCCGCTCACATTGCAGCCATCATTCGCAAGCAGTCAGCGGATGTTCAGCATTATACCGATAAAAATGCCGTTGAGGGACGTGTGTACACTTATGCCGTCACGGCCGTGAACCGGCTTCATAACGAGAGCGAAGCCAGCAATCCAATCACCCTTGGCGAGAGCGTGAAGCGGATCGAGCTCGGAATGCTGGGCGAGCTTGCTGTAGGCAGTACCAAGCAGGCGCAAGTATTCGCCTACCTTCCGAACAGTGACGCGCCGATGGATGTGACGGGCAGCTCGCAATTTGCAAGCAGTCAGACTGCTGTTGCATCGATCGACGCAGGGGGATTGATCACAGCACATCAAGAAGGCACGAGTGTCATTACGGCGACCTATGGCGGGCTTACAGCAACGGCGACCATAGAAGTTCGAAAGCAAGAGCAGCAGCTATCGACCGTGTTAACGGGGCCAAGCAAAGTACAGACCGGCCAGCCGTTTACCGTCCAATTCGGTCTTCATGGCGTTACGTCGAATGTATACGCTCAGGACATTACGATTGCGTATGATGAATCGATTGCCGAATACGTCTCGTCAGCACCGTTGATGAACGGGATCGATATCCTGTCGGAGAAGAAGAGTCCAGGCAAAGTCCGGCTCATTCTGGTGAGTCAAGGTGCGGGTAATTCGGTTAGTGGCAACGCTGAATTGGTGAAGCTCTCCTTCCAAGCGAAAAATGTCACACAGTCGGCTTCAGGCGAGATCTCGGTCACCAAAGCATGGCTTGGCGATGGGGAAGGAAACGAGCTGGAGGCGCGGCCAACATCGATCCGAATTGAAGTCACGGTGGTTCCACCAGGTTTGCCGGGTGACGCGAACCATGACGGCAAGTACACGATCGGCGACTTAGCGTTCGCGGCTGCGAATTATGGCAAAGACAAAAAACATCCGGACTGGAGTCGGATCAAGGCCGCCGACTACGACGGCAATGGCGTGATCGATATTGATGACCTCGCTGCCATAGCGAGAAAAATTGTGGAATAGTATGTAACACAAAGACCAACCGTATTAATTAACTACGGTTGGTCTTTTGTGTTTCGGACGAATCAGGAATTCCGCCGATGGGATCGGGAAATGCTAAATTTTAGGCTTTGTTGCCTTTGACCCAAATGGATTGAATATTCAGGGCCGTGTCCAGCAGCAGCAAGTCGGCTTGCAGACCTGCACGGATGCTGCCTGTACGATCATCGATACCAAGCTGCTTCGCAGCGTTGTAGCTCGTAAGCTGTACTGCTTCTTCGATGCTTACGCCGACGCGGTGGATGATGTTCTGGAATGCAACAATCATCGTCAGCAAGCTGCCCGCAAGGGAGCCACCGTCTTTCAGACGTGCTTCACCGTTCTTCGCCACAACGGCAAGACCGCCAAGATCATAATCGCCATCGCCAAGACCCGCAGCAGACATCGCATCGGTAATGACCACGAGGTTGTTGTTCGTCTTGCATTTTACCAGAACTTTCATTGCTGCCGGATGCACGTGAATGCAGTCTGCGATTAGCTCTGCCACGATCCGGTCTTCACTCAGGACCGCACCGACTGTACCTGGCGCGCGATGCGTTAGAGGCGTCATCGCATTATACGTATGCACCGCTTGGTTCAGACCCGCTTCGACAGCCGTCATCATCTCTTCGTATGTTGCATCCGTATGTGCTGCTGCGACGTTGATGCCGTTCGAACGGGCCCAACGAATCGCTTTGATTGCGCCGTTACGCTCGGCAGCAAGGGAGATTTGCTTGATCACGCCTGGATATTTCGTATTCCAATCTTCCAGCCAATCCACACGTGCTTCAACCATGAATTCAGGGTTCTGTGCACCTTTATATTTCGGGTTAATGAAAGGTCCTTCCATGTGTACGCCATGTACTTGTGCGTACGGCATGGAATTATTCTTATATTCGTAGACTTCTGCCAAGACACGTTCAATCGCATCGTGCGATTGTGTCATGGTCGTCGCCATAATGGTTGTGGTCCCTTGGCTCAGGTGGAACTTCGTAATGGTATCGAGCACTTCTTTGTTCGAATCCATGAAGTCGGCACCGTATCCACCGTGCACATGCACATCGATGAATCCAGGAATAATCCATCCGCCTTGTGCATCAAGCGCTTCATGCTGCCATGCCGCAAGGTCTGCGACCGGCACTTCCGCTTGTGTTCCAACAAATACAATCGTTCCATTCTCGATACGTACACAACCATTTTCGATGATTCCTTGCGGGGTTACGACGTTTGCGTTAACGATAAAAAATGGGTCCGATGTACTCATTGCAATTCACCTGCCGCTTCTTTGTCGAGTAGTACAACAACATTCGAGTGTGTTTGAAGCAAGGAAGCCGGGCAATCGGTTGTGATTGGGCCTTGCAGCGCACGTTTCACGATGGAAGCTTTGTCTTTGCCGCGAACGACGAGGATGATCATTTTCGCTTTAAGGATCGTACCTACACCCATCGTAATCGCTTGGGTAGGAACTTCATCAATGGAGTTGAAGAAGCGTGCATTCGCTTCACGCGTTTGTTCTTTCAATTCTACCAAATGCGTTCCGCCGTTCAGCGTATCGTCTGGTTCATTGAAGCCAATATGTCCATTGTGGCCAAGGCCGAGCAATTGCATGTCCACTTGCTTGGAAGTCGACATCATCTCATCGTAGCTTAGACATTCCGCGTGCAAATCTTCCGCATTACCGTTCGGTACATGCGTTTGTTCCATTGGAATATCGATATGGTTAAAGAGTTGGTTGTTCATGAATGTACGGTAGCTCTCTTGATGACCTTCAGGCAAGCCAACGTATTCATCTAAGTTGAAGGAAGTGACATGTTTGAAGCTCACGAGACCATTCTGATATTGACGGATAAGTTCTTGGTAAATCCCGATTGGCGTACTACCTGTTGCAAGTCCTAGAACGGAATAAGGATTCGTCTGCACGAGGCTGGCGATAATGTTCGCCCCGACTTGGTTCAATTCTTCATTCGTCTCAAAAGTCAAAATATTCATGTGGTAAATTACCTCCCCTTATCATTGCGGTACTTCTGTACCATTTCATACGATCTTTCAATACGTGGAATGTAGCGTGTATACTGCTCGCTGACGAGACCTGAGAACAAGATATCAATGACATGCAGCTGTGCAATCCGGGATGCCATGTCGCCTCGGCGCATGCCTGCTTCCATCGTTGATGTGAACAATGGAATATCCGCCATGGTCGATACCGTAGAACTGCCGTATTTCGTTAATGAAATCGTCGTTGCCCCATTTTCTTTGGCACATTTGAGTGCATCAATCGTCTCTTGGGTCTCACCGGAATGCGAGATCGCAATTGCGACATCTCCCGGTGTCAGGTTCGAAGCGGAGATGATCTGTAGATGTGAGTCTGCGCTGTATCGTGTTCTCTTGCCGACAAGCCCTAGCTTGTAGCACAAATCCTGTGCGACGATCCCCGATGTCGCCATGCCGTATACATCAACCAACTTCGCCTCTCGCAGCACATCTAATGCGCGTTCAAGTTGATGAAGATCTAGTAAACGTGTTGTATCAACGATGGAACGCAAGTGATTGGCTTCGATGGCTGCAACCACACTTGCAAGCGGGTTGCCAGCGACAATATCTTGATACTCTTGCGCTTGTTCCTTCTGCGCGATGTCCGCGGCGAGTCGCATCTTGAAGTCTGGAAACCCGCGAAAATGCAAGGATTTACAGAACCTCGTCACCGTTGCTGCGCTCGTCGTGGATTGTTCCGCAAGCTCGGTAATGCCCATATTGACTACATTTCCCGGAAAGCTCAGGATGTAGTCGGCAAGCTTGCGTTCTTGCTGATGAAAGGTGTCAAGCTGCTGTTCAATGGCATTCAAAATGCTGGACAAAACTCGCACCCCTCTGTGTTCATGTGTGAAAAAGATTTTAATATTTTAACCATTAACCATGAAAATTATTTCAATACCATCATATATGATGGCTCTTTTTTTTTCAATAGAAAGGGTTGGATACGGTCATTTTTATTCGCCATTGGATGGATAGCGAGTAAAGGATAGGCGCCAAAAGTTGACTCTTGGTGGCCTATCCTTTTTGTGTTGAGGGTTCCTTATTCGGTGCAGATTACCCATTATCGTACAGAGGTGTCCAAAGAAAAATCAAAGGAATAAAACAGAACAAAATAAGAACACTTGTTCTGTTATGTGGTAAATTTATACCATAGAGATTCGAGGGAAACACGGAACGCCTAATCAAGTAATCGATATGCAGTCCTAATAATGAAGGCTGTACGAACAAATGTAGGCATGGATCGGTGACAACTCGAATCTCTTATTTTTCACACTGAGGGGAGGCGGTAAATATGCGAACAAGGATCGAAGGAAATGAGGTGATGGACCCTGTTAACGACACTCGCACATGTTAGAAATTTCGTCTTTACGGCAGATCAGGATGGACCGGCTAATGAGCAGCTGACGATGCTGCTCGCAGCGGCTTCGCAAGGCATTGAAGCGTATTGCAAGAGGTGGTTCGCTGGGGCTCGTAGAAGTCTATAAGCTTGAAGACCAAGCAGAGATTATTACGTCCCTACAAGCTGAAATGGAAGCATTTAGGACGAAAGTTTGTGATGCCCTTATCGCTGATGGTCACCCCGAATTAGTAGAGTAGGATGATACTGCGCAATAACATTAGTTATTTTCACGATTATAAACACACCTTAAGCGCGCTCTCTAAGCAGGCGCTATTTTTATGCCCTTGGTACCCCCGAGGGCATTTTATTTCAAAGGAGGAATGGCATGGTAGATAAAGCGTTGACGTTCATTTTTGGAGTCGTTGCAGCGCCGGTATTTAACTTTTTCTATGGAGGTGGAACGATGTCGAGTGGGGTTATGATTGCACTCGTCTTCTTTGTCGCACTTGATTGGATCACAGGTGTCCGCGCTGCCCAGAAAGACCGACCCTATGCTAGCAAATACGGGATCGACGGGGTGTTTCGCACTTTTTTTATTCTATTATTGCCAGCAGGCGGGCATTTGCTCGATGAAGCTTTTCAAATGCCGGACATTTTGTTCGGTGCCATTTCGGTGGGTGTGCTGTATCGCAATTTGCAGTCGATGACAGCGAATGCGATCAGCGCTGGGTGGGGGAATTGGTTCCCGGAATGGATCATGACACGAATTACGGAGTGGGTGAGGAGTGAACTGGACAAGAAGACAGAACGGGCCGAGAGCCGAAAGGGGGAATCCAAATCATGAATACCGTTATGTGGGACGCAGGGCATGGGGGCAAAGATCTTGTAGCAACAGGCTATGGACTGTGAGAGAAGCACATAGTCCTCCAGATTGCTACAGAAGCAGCCAAACAATTGGAACAACAATATGAGAATCTTGATGCCGACGTCCATTGGGACGCAGCGAAGCAACAAATCCATATCTCGAAAAAATAAGAACAAATGTTCCTGAAATATGCTATAATGGTCTAACCAAGACGAACAAGGAGGGACCTCGATTGGAACCAATGATTATCCCTACGTTACAGGAATTGGACCGTAAACGAACGCAAGCCGCTGTCGATGACGCGCTGGAGAAGTATCGATTTTTCAAGACGATTACCTTCGAAGTTAGGGAGAGCAGCATAACGGCCTCATACCAAGAGCGCCTTCATGGATCGACGAATCAGACGAGTGATAAGACGGCGAATATCGCGATTTATAATGTGGACGAGCCGGAGAAGCGTAAGCTATATTGTGAGCGGATCGAGCAGATCATTGAACATTTGCCGCAGCGGGAGAAGCTGCTCATGACGGAGATGACGAAGAAGGATCGAGTCTATAACTACGTGGTATACAACCAGATTTTTGATCCTCCGATTAGTGAATATACGTTCTACAAGCTCAAATGGGAAGCGACGAAGAAGCTTGCCTATGCACTCAACATTCAGGTATGCAAGTGAAGTTAGGACGGGCGAACAAGGTTGATTGGTGGCACGCTGGCGGCGTCCGCAGCGGATATTTCTGTGATGGACAGCCGCCTGAAGCGGGAGAACAAGCTAACTAACGATTTTCTTGATCACGAGGAAGCCCCGGGATACCGCATTAAATCTACATACGTGCATTTCATCTCCTAACGACTGACAATACTATTGAAGGGTAGCGACCATAAAACGAAATTTTTGTTGACGAATCGCGAGCGCGAAGTATTCGAGCTGTTGGTACAAGATAAAACAACGAGAGACATTGCAGGGCAATTATTTATCAGTGAGAAAACGGTGCGTAATCACATTTCCAAGGAGATGTGATTTGAAATAGACGGATTACAATCTCCTTAACAAATAGGATTCGACTAATGCAGCAATTCCTGCGACGGCGAACACCACCACAATCGGATTTAGAACGGGGATATAGTAGAATACGGCAACAACAGCCATTGCACACCATATGCCAGTGCACCAGTGGCAGCTTAGTAGCGTTCCAATCCAATATCGTATTCCGGTTCCTTGAATGCTCGTTTCGCGAATGATTGTCCCCTGATCATCGGTCGTGTAAGTCACGGAGATAAATGGTTTCCGTAGAAATTCCATGATATCATCATATACAATTAGATGGGTCAAACGAAATGAAGCCAGCGCCAGAATAAGCAACTCTAACCAGTTCAGTTCGATCAATTGTCATAACCCTCTCTCTTAACGATATGGCAGCTATTTCACTATTTTTATGAACATGTCAATTTCGTCCAACCTCATTGTCGAATCTATCATAGGATATACAAAGATTTGAAATCGGAGGTGACTGGCAAATGTGTTTCTGTCATTCAGTGAACAACGTGAATAAGGGCAAGGGCGTCGTCGAAGTTTTTCATAAAGGCCCAAAAGTACAAGCACCTCAACCTATTGGAGTGACTGCTAGAAAATTACAAGGCGTCGTCGTATTACCACAGCATAAATAATCGTACTACAAGCTATGCAATCGGAACTGAAGTGTGAAAGATATATCGTCGGTATTGCCGGAGAAGGAAATCGTCCTTCTCCGGTTTTTTTCTGTCATAAGACAATCTGGGTGATCCATAAGGTGTACTTGAGGTGATGCCTGGATGGAACCTAAACCAATTAAAATTGTGTTCAAGGAATGTGCTCGAGAGAGTTCACTGGAACAAATCTTGGATGAACTTGTGAAGGACGCCGTCAAAAGAATTGTGATGAAGTATGAGCATATCGTCCTCCAAGATGAGCAATAATCTTTGACTGGGTGGTGTCTAGTCCTATGAAAGACGAAACCGCGATATACGTAAGGGTATCGACCATGAAGGATTCGCAAAAAGACAGCCCTGAGCATCAGCTGGGAATCTGTGAAGAGAAAGCGAACGCTCTACATTTACATGTGAAATTTATTTACGAAGACCGAGATACGGGGACATCCATTGTGGCACGGAATGAAATTCAGAGGCTAATCGCCGATGCGAAACATGGAAGGATTAAGAATATCATCTTTGCTTCACTCTCTCGGTTTTCAAGGGATACACTAGATTCTTTGAACCTAAAGAGAGTTCTCGTGGATGCTCTGGGTATAAGATTAATATCCATCGAAGAAGGGTATGACTCGGCGAAAGATAATGACGAATTGAAATTTCAAATTATTTCCGCAGTGAATCAAAAGTTGAGTGAACAAATTAGCTTGTCATCCAAACGGGGGATTCGTCAGTCTGCGTTAAAGGGGAATTTTACAGGAAGCATTACGCCTTATGGATACAAGAAAGTCATGATCGGAAATCGTAAGACACTAACCCCGGACGATGAGACCAAATCGGTCGTACAAATGATATACAAACTATATACAACGGATAAATTGGGTG
The DNA here is from genome assembly GCF_000374845.1 of Paenibacillus terrigena DSM 21567. GTDB lineage: Bacteria > Bacillota > Bacilli > Paenibacillales > Paenibacillaceae > Paenibacillus_K > Paenibacillus_K terrigena. Next base: position 41,106 of record NZ_KB895416.1, read on the forward strand.
TGAAGGCGATTGTGAACTATTTAAATGAAAAGGAGATACCTTCTCACAAAGCTGGCGTATGGGGGATCTCTAGTGTTCAAAGAATACTAATGAACGAAGTGTATACGGGGAATAACGTGTTTAGTAAATACGAGATGAAGAAGATCTACAATGACATTAATAATATGGCAGACAGGTCTAAGAAACAAGTGCAGCGCGATAAAGAAACTTGGGAACGAAGTGCCTTTAAGACACATGAGCCAATTATTGAAGATGAGACATTTCATCGCGCACAGGAAATACGTTTACAACGCAGCGGAGGAGCAAGAGGGGGTATTCGTAACCGAGTGAATCTATTTGCAGGCATCATCTTCTGTACACATTGCGGGTCAGCGATGGTCATGATGAAATCAAATGGGAGCAAGTCCAGAAAAGAAATTCGAGAATACCGGTACCTTATTTGCTCAACGCGTCGTAGGCAAGGGGAGAAGGGGTGTGTGAATAATCTATCGTTGCCTTACGACAATGTACGTCATGTCATATTAGATGAAATAAGTCAGAAACTAAAAATAGCTGTTCCTATCGAGACAATTGTGAATGACAGCATACAGAGAATCAAGAAGAACAATATTGCAGAAGAAACTAAAGGTAAGGAGACAAAAAGACTCGAGAAAGCCATAGATACCAACCGGAATTTATTATTTCAATTAAGGAAGCAAAAGATGCTAGATGATCTAGACGAACAGCAGTATTCGTATGAAAAGGAAATGTACGAGCGAGAAATAGGCAGTATGCAACAACGGTTAGATCATATAAAAGGCGTGAATGAAGAGACACTTAACCTTCATGTTATACGTGAAGAGATTCGCACGGCCATTCATGAACTTGTTGAGCTTCGATTTGACAATCAGGATCCATTACGGCTGATTCTAAATACATTGATCAAACAAATCACGGTGAATGTTACGGGTGAGGTTGAAATCCAAACGCCATTAGCCCTGGTGTGAAAAAATCATGGTGTATTTCAAACCACATTTCCAATGTAATGCAGAAACTCAATGTAAAGGGTCGTTCGCAAGCGGTTGTCGAGTTGATCAAGCTTGGGGAGCTAAAAATTTAGTTGAGCTTGTTATGCTCTAATTGGCCTTCTTTGCCTTTGTTTCCTTAGGGAACAAGGGTGGGAAGGTTCTTTGATTTAGTCCCTTGGATAATCAATTCTCATAATATCCATAAAGGGAACTTTTATTGTCTCGCTTCCTTGTTCAACATGAACTTTACTGGTTCTTGAATCTAGATGGACAATCTGTCCACGAGCTTGTTCTTCCCATCCCCATACCGTAAGTAATACCTCTGATTTTTCATGAAAAGCTTCAGTAATTTGATTTCCTAACTCCTCTAACACAAATTCATCACGTGTTGGACGTTTTGGGATTTTTGTTTTTGCCATTATGTTTGTCCTCCTGATACAGTTCTAATTAGAATAGGTATCAATTGTATCATATTTTAAGATAAATAAGAGCCCCTCGCACTTGCAGAGAAGGCTCCTTCACACGTAGACATAGACAGTTATACGGCGCTTTCTGTATCTTGTTCTCTAGTTCCACCTTAAATCGCCATCTGCATATACTCATCCGGCTTAATCCCCTCATACCGGGTAAAAGCCCTCTTGAACGAGTATACATTCTCATACCCCACCCGAAGCGCGATCGCATCGATGGCGCATTTCTTCTCCCGAAGCAACTCTTTTGCCATTTCCATCCGCAGACGGCATAGATAATCATAAAAATTGATCCCGGTTACCTCTTTAAAAATCTTTGAGACGTTCGACGTCGACATTTGGAACATTTCGGCTAGCTTTTTAAGCGATACGTCGGCACTTGTATAGTTCTCATTGACATATTGCAGCAATTTGCTGCCAACCTCCATCGTGGAGGAGGTGTTCGAATACCGATTTCTCTCACAGATTAGCGTCCCTACTTCATAGACATAGCTCCACATCGCAATGGTGTTCCCCGCACTAACCATACTGGCGAATTGTTTGGCATAAATGCCCGTATCGAGATTCACCTCGTGAAGCACGCGGAGCATCGTTTCCATCAGTAACGAGACCAGTCGAACCGTACTGTGATCCGATAGTTGACGTTTCTCATTCTCGCTACTAATCTCTTGCAGTATGTGCATGGACGTATCCAGATTGCCAACTTTCAGATTGTTGATCAGCTGCACTTCCCAGTCGGTCGGATAGTAGTAATCGACTTCGTCCAGTATCTCTTCCTGCATCGTACGGATATGCCCGCGTGAAAATAATAGATACTGCAATTGTTCATGGGCTGCGTAATAGGATTTGCTAATGCCGACAAGACCTTGCTCCACGGTACCATGCAAGACGTCCAGATGAAATCCGCAGTTCTGTTCAATTTCAGCTGCAACTTCGGAGGCAATCTGTTCGATCATCCCATCGTCTCCAAAACGATTATCGGAGGATACAATCAGCGCTTTGTCCGCGTTGGTGATCTCGAACAGCTCATAGTCCAGGCGATAATGCTGCATGACTTTCTCGACGACCAGCATCGTGATCATCTCTATTTTTCGAATTTTAGCAATATCGGTAACCTCGTGAATGCCGTGAAGGCTGACCAGCATTGTGCAATAGAACATGTCCTCGTTGTAACGGATCCCGAATTTTGCAAGTCCGTTGATGTGCTGATCCTCTGGAAAATAACCTTTTAACAAACGAAGAAACATATTCGATCTGGCAGCGCTTTCAAATGCCTGCATGGATTGTTGAAGCTCCAGGTTCTCATGCAGCAATCGGTCAATTGATTTCTCGATATAGTTATACTCGGAACCGGAGGCGGTTCCATTCCTCTCATCGTCGTACCGAACAGCAACTGAGAGCTTGTTCAGCAGGGCGTGAAGCGGGCGATAGGTGATGCGAGTTAACACAAAGGCCGAGCAGGTGCCAACGGCGATCGATATAAGAATGGCCAGCAAGGAGCTGAATAGATTATGGATCCATACCCCACTGCTGTCCGTATAGGAGATGCTGTATTGCCATTCACTCGCTTGAGATGGCAGATCAATCGTATAAGCTCTTTCGCTACCACTTTGCACGTCTGAAGTGCTCTGTGTTTGCTTATATACGCTTGAACGATGTGCAGAAATGGAGATATCTTTAAACTCGGTACCTGCGAAACGATGCATATAATCCGAGAAGTAAGCGCTATCAATATAAAGAACCAAAACAGCTCGCGGTTGATTCACGACCTCTAAGCTTTGAAGGACAGGAATAACGCGTTTTTTGATATCCCATAGCTCCAAGGCGACCGGCTGCATAATTTTGAAATCGGCTGTGGAACTTTGCATCGTGTGCTGTGTGGCTGGGTCGAATACAGCGACATGCGAGAAGAAATCGTCTGCTTGGAAATTGCCAATGGAAGACAGGACCCATTGCTTCTCAGGGAAAAAAACCATGCCGAAGGAGAGAATGCCCATGGAATTCACATCATTGTCCAGGTCTTTCCGAAGCTCAATCATTTTTAATAAATCGAATTCCTGATCATACACGTTCGTATTTTGCATGAGTTTTCTAACCCATGTTTTGCTGCTCATCGTTTTGCCGAATTGTTTGAGTTCATTTAATTTGTTGTCTACCATATCCGCGATCCGCTTGGCATCCGACGCATGTTTGTCATATTGCTGACGCTGTTCCTCCAGGATGTTCCGATGTGCGTTCAAGCTACTAAAGATGATGATGGGAATAATCAGGATGGCGGTGTAGGACATAAATATATTTCGAAACGTGCGGTTTCCGAATCTTTTCTTATCCAAATGTGTCCCTCCTTCGGCATGGAATCCATCAAGATCAATGAAAGAAAATGGCAGTCCATCATGTTGTGTGAGGTCTGCCATTTTCCTTTTTTTGTAACGTTACTGGATGCTGTTGTACCTGTCAAGCAATTGTTGATCGATTTCAATCAATTGGTCGAGGCCAAGCTTTTTCAGTTCCGCGATATATTGATCCCAGTCATCAAGCGATTTTTGACCTAACGCCAGCTTTGTTGCAAGCTCCGTGGAGTAAGTGTTCAGGTTCGTCAATATTTTGGTCTTCGTCTCTAATTGCTTGTCATCCGGAATCGCTAAGAAGTTGTTGTTCATGTTGACATAATACGGCTTGTAGGTCAGGACTTGCAGTTCATTATCCGCTTTATATTTCGGCGCACTGGAAAGCTCGTACTCCAGGTTGGAGAACTGCACGCGCGGGAAGACGGTATCGCCGAGCAGCATGTTGCCCGTCACCTGTTTCGTTTTCGCTAATTCTTCCGCCGGTCCGTTGTTCAGATATACTTTTGCACCGTTGCTCTCGACTTTATAGGTCTGTCCTTCAATGCCCCAGAACATCAGATCCGCATATTTCTCTGAGTAGACCATATCGAAGAATTTAATGGCTGCCGCGGGGTCTTTGCAATCTTTTGTAATGGCATATTTATTGAAAATAAGGAAGTGAGGCTCCTGTTGCATGGCTGGCGTGATTCCCTCAACAGCCTTCAGCGGCATGAGCGGCAGGAATTCGCCTCCGCCTTTAATTGTCGGTTCTTGATAATTCTCCAAATTATAGTCGTGCAGGGAAGCTATTTGATTATCCGTCATTTTCTGTTGATTCTGCTCACCTGTCGCTTCAATGAGGCTTGTATCGAGCACGCCTTCCTTTACGAGCCGCTGCATATAGCGGAAGTAATCCTTAACGCCTTCTTGATACCATGGAGATACGATTTTTTTGTTCTCGACATCAACGGCTGTAATGCCCGAACCTAGCCCGAACCATTGGGCGATCGCACCCGTGAATTGACCAGGATAATTGTAGGCGAGCACCTCGTCCTGTTTGCCGTTGCCATTGGCATCAAGCGCTCTGAATTTCTTGAGTGTCTCCAGATATTCATCAGCCGTTGTCGGAACGGGGAGATTGAGCTTTTCAAGCCAATCTTTGCGGATGAGCATCGTAAGGGAGACCGGCGCCGGATCTTTGCCTTGGTATGTCTTTTTGTGCAGATTGCTGAACCAGTACATTTTGCCGTCCGGAGAGGTCGTCGATTTTCTCGCGTAAGGGAACTCTTGGTCGTACATTTTCTTGATGTTGCCGTTGCTGTACTTCTCGATGAGAGGGTTCAGGTCGAGCAGCACGCCTTGCTTCGCAAGGTTTAGCACGGTTGTATTATCCAGCTTCGAGATGTTCACGATGTCAGGCAGATTGGATCCCGACGCCATTCTTGTCTTGAGCACCACTTCATATTGTTCTGCAGGGACAAATTCGTTGTCCAGCTCGAGTCCTTCATTCTTCAGCAGCTTGTCGATCTCGCTCCATACCGGGTAATTCTCGCGATCATCGTATTTAATATATTTGTTAATGCCGGCGGGGCCGAGCATTTTTAGTTTCGTAACCTTCTGTTCGGAAGAAGTGGTGCTGCCGTTGCCTTCCTGCTTCGTGCCGCTCGCGTCATTATCGGTTTTGCTGCTGCAAGCAGCGACGGATCCGACGAGCAACACAGCCGTCAACCCGGATAGAAATGTTCTTTTCCAAAGCTTCATGGACGAATTCCCCCTATAATTAAATGTTTATACTTCTATTCTTTTAATGAACCTAGCAGAGCGCCCTTGATGAAATATTTCTGAAATAATGGATAGGTAAAAATAACGGGTAGTGTCGTAAAGACGATGATGGCATATTTCAATTGAATGTTCGATAACATGTTCTCTACGGCATTTCGGGTATCTTGGAGCGAAAGCGTCTTCAAATCAACCGATTGCTGTACCACGACGCGGTAGAGATACATCTGCAGCGGATGCAGCTTCTCATTCGGCAGATAGACGAGCGCATCGAACCAACTGTTCCAAATGGCGACGATCGAATAGATGGCAATGACCGCGATAATCGGTTTGGATATCGGCAGGACGACTCGGAACAGCATCTGCCAGTGTGAGGCACCGTCAATAAAAGCGGATTCTTTCAGCCCTTCCGGGATCGTCGCGAAGAACGTCCGGACGAGAATGATGTTCCAGATGCTCACCATGCCGGGAATGATGACGGCGAACATGGTGTTGTATAGCCCGAGCTGGTTCACCAGCAGGTACGATGGAATCAATCCGCCGGCGAAATACATCGGGATCAGGATGAACGCTACAACCCATTTGCGCCCGATTAGTCCGCGTACCGTCAGTGGATAAGCACCGAGCACGGCCATGAGACAATTCAAGAACGCTCCCGCGGATACATAGATTAACGTATTCGAGTAGGCCCACCACATTTTGGTGTCTCGGACAATGAGTTCATAGGAGCCGAGAAAGAACCCTTTGGGGAACCAGAATACGTTCATGGCAGCGACTTCTTGGGGATTGCTGATGGACATGATGATGACGAAATAAAAAGGATATAGTGTAATGAAACAAATGATGAGTGCGATCACGAGCAAGACGACATCGACAAGGACGGAGCCTTGCCGAATCGCGTTCGGATTCCTCTTGAGCGAGGCTATCATCGAACTCCTCCTTACCATAAGGCGTAGTCAGAATATTTGCGGCTTAATGTATTGGCAATGTAGAGCAAAGAGAAATTGATGAGCGAGATGAATAAGCCTACTGCCGTACCCGAGCTGAAATTGCCGCCGAGCAGGCCGTCACGGTACAAGTAAGTGCCGATGACATCCGCCGTCTCATAGACCATCGGATTATAAATAAGTAGAATAAATTCGCTGTTCGCTGACAATAAATTTCCAACGGCAAAGATCAGCAAGATGAAAATTGTCGGACGAATGGAAGGCAACGTAATATGGAGCATTTGCTTGAATCGATTAGCGCCGTCCATTTTGGCCGCTTCATATTGATGCGGATCGACGGAGGACATCGAGGCCAGATAGAGAATGCTGCTCCAACCAAAAGATTTCCAGATGTTCGTGATCGTATAGATGGCAGGAAAATAGCCTGCCTCCGTATTCAACGCAACCGTCGATTCGCCGCCGAACAGCTTCACCATCGCATTGATAATGCCGTCCGCATTAATGAAGGACAAGACCATGCCGGCAACGACAACGTTGGAAATAAAGTGAGGCAAGTAGCTTGCCGTCTGTACGAATTTCTTGAAAATACCGCTCTTCAGCTCATTAAGTAGAAGGGCGAATAGAATTGGCACCCAAAAGCCGAAGACAAGCGTGTAAAAACTGAGTAAAAACGTGTTGCGCATCAGCCTTCCGAAATAAGGACCGCTAAAAAAATCGATAAAATGCTGCAGCCCAACCCAGTTAGCGCTTTCAAAAGAGAAGAAAGGTTTTCCCGGGTAATAATTCTGAAATGCGATGACGATCCCGTACATAGGAATATAGCTGAAAATAAAAATATGCAGCAGGACAGGCAGCATGATCAAATACAGCTGCATATTCTCACGTAAGCGAAAAGAGACGCGCTTACCTGGCTGACTGGTTGCTCTCATAACCTTCTCCTTTCACCGATCGATTGCGGCATTTCCGGGCCCGTTCTTCCGCATGAATTTATCATAATGGGGAATTTTGGGTAGAAGCAAGCAACATAATTTGAAGTGCCGAACAATAATTTCGCACGATTTTTGATACACAAACAATCCTTGAAAAGTAAATAAATGTATATCCAAGTTCATAAAAGTATATTGCAAAGGCTCGCTAGTCCCAACATACTAACCCTGAAATCACAACTACATATGCCAAAGGAGGCAAAGAAATGAAATCGTTCATAACATGCTTATCTATTGTTCTGGTTGTAGCCATCATGTTGACGATGAATCTGAAAGCCCAAGCGCACGAAGCACCCGAGCAACCAGAACGAACAGACCAATCGGGTTTGCGCAATCTTGCCGCAGGACTCGACTATGAATGGTCAGTCGATCCAATTTCCTCTCATCCCGATACCGGGAAAGCACTTACGGACGGAAAGTATGGCAATGTGCAAGACTATAATGATCCGGCTTGGACGGGGCATTTGGATCAAAAAATGCGCACCGTCGTATTTGATCTAGGTGAGAAGAAGTCGATCGGCAGTGTAAAGGCGCACTTTTTGGAGGATTATGGCGCGCATAACATCTTGTTTCCACTGACTGTATCTGTATATGTATCGAATGATAAAGAAAATTGGGGGACCGTTGCGAATTTACCAACCCTGAAATTTTTGCAGAGCGGTCCGCCGAGAGAGCAGACCTATGAATGGGAAGGAAGCAAGACGGGGCTGCCGTCCAATCCGGATGCAATGATGGCTTATGCCCGCTATGTCAAAGTCTCTTTTTACACCCATGTCACGGCATTGATCTTCATTGATGAAATCGAAATCTGGGGTGCCGACGGACAACAAGATGGAGCTGTTGAAGTACCTCCGTATCATCCGGCTTATCAGGAAGTGGGAGAAGCCACCTCTGGCGTTCACAATCTCGTGTTCCTACCGAACGGTTATTATGCAGGAGGCAAAGGTGATTTCCCGAAGGAAAAAGTCATCCCGTTCATCAGCTATGTAAATGAACATGGCGAACCGGTAGACTGGTTGTTCGACAGTGTGTTCTTTGCTGCAGGTTCTTCGCCAAGCGGCCGGGATGTTGGATTAGGAAATGGGACGATCGAAGACTGGAAGTGGCATCTCGAGAAGACTTATAACGTGGAACATGGGGACATCCGGCAGCTAGAGGAAGCAGCCAAGGAAGTGGCTCTTAAGCTGAATCAACCGGATCATAAAGTGAAAGTTGGATTAATGATCCCAAATCCAGGCTTTTGGCTAACCGATTTTGGCGATGTGGATGGTGACGGCATCTCAGAGAATTTCAATGCCGGCGTTGTTGGCGAAGAGGCTGCAGCCGCGAATCGGGAGAAAGCGATCAAATGGTGGCTTGAACAAGCGAAAGCAAAATGGGATGAAGGGAACTATACCCATCTGGAGCTTGCAGGGATGTATTGGCTTGACGAGGAGGTAAGTGGCAACAGCGCAGGCGAAGAGTTGGTTCGTACCGTAAGCCGTCTTGTTCATGAGAAGAATTTGAAGCTGTTCTGGGTTCCACATTTCAACGCGTACAAGAGCTTCCTCTGGAAAGATCTTGGAATGGATGCTGCTGCCTATCAGCCGAACTATTTCTTCGAGGAAATGAATATTAATCGTCTTGAAGATGCCGCTAATATTGCGAAGCAGTATGGAATGGGCATTGAAATGGAGTTCGATAACCGCATGATCACGGATGATGTATTCCGCAAGCGGTATATTGAGTATCTAGACGCTGGAGTCAAGTATGGATATATGCAGCCCAATGTTTTTAAAGCCTATTATCAAGGCAACGACGCGGTATATGAAGCTGCGAAGAGTACGGTTCCGAAAACTCGCATTTTGTATGATTGGTTGTATCAATTCTTGAAAGGAACCTACCAGAAGACGGATTTTACGGCTCCGACGATCAACGTGTCGATGAATGGCAAGGAATTGCTAGGTGATGCGACCGTGCCGGAATCCGAGGCATTCAGTTTTACATGGGACGCCCTTGATGAGGATAGTGGAATCGCGGATGTGAAGGCGGTATTCGATCGCGGAACATATCAAGCAGGATCGACGATCGATCTTGCAGGAAAGCCCGGCAAACACCGATTGGACATTACAGCGATTGATATGGTAGGCAACACGGCCAAAAAAACGATCTGGATTGAGGTCACCACAAGTGTCGACGAGATGATCAAGGTGGTTACACGTCTCGAAGCGGAGGGGAATTTCACGACCCGTGGGAACGCTCGTGCGGTGCAAGTCCTGTTAGATGTTGTGAAGAAATTTCAGGAACAAGGCGACATAGAGAAAGCAATGAAGCATTTGAGAGATATGAATATCATCCTGAACATTGGGCGTGAAAAGGCGCTGATGTCGGAGAAGGCGTATGATATCGTGCAGACGGATGTCGATCATCTGCTAGGCAGCGATCTGGCTCTGCATCAGAAGGCCGAGGCCTCATCCGTGGAATCGGCCAGACCAGATCTATCTCCCGATCAAGCAGTAGACGGGGTTTATGGAACGAGATGGTCAAGCAACTATACGGATGATTCTTGGTTTACGGTGGATCTGGGCGAAGTGAAAGATTTCGATACGATTGTTATCGATTGGGAAGCAGCCCACGCGAGAACGTTCAAAATCCTCGTATCGAATGACAAGGAACAATGGACCAATGTGATAGATCAAGATGGAACGATCGAAGGCAAAGACGGCAAGCAGACGATCCGTCTAACGACGACCACAGCGAGATACGTCAAGTTGCAAGGTATACAGCGAGCAACGCCGTACGGTTATTCGTTCTACGCGTTTGAAGTGCATAAACGATTCTAGCAGGCAGTACTTCAGAGAAGGCGGATCGAAGACATTCGATCGTCTTCTCTTTCATTTGTCGCCTCAATATGGTTGATTTTGAGAAAAGGGAGTACACTGAGAAATATCGAATATAGTAATGATCGATCGTAAGGATAAAGGAGATAACCACATGAACATCAAGAACACCTTTGCTGTTGCGAAGGAAATGGAAACACTCGCGAATGGATATAACGAGCTTGCCGCCCAAGCTGCTAGCGAGGAAATGAGAAACATCTATACGGAAATGACTTATCACCTGGACGAACTGCAATCGAAGCTATTGCAAATTTCGAATTATTACCCAGAGGGGCAAGTCGAGAAGGCTGTCACACTTCATCGAGAAATCAGAGAGCTTCCTGCAGGTAGCGAGATTACTTTGCTTCATAGCTACGACAACGAGAATCTAGCACTTGTCGAGGACGAAGCGATGGAGCTGTATTTGATCCCGCTCGATGCGCTTGAGGGATAATATTAGAAAACAAGGCCTCCGGAGATCCGGTGGCTTTTTTACATGCGGAAATTATGAAAGTGGGAGATTACTTCGATATAGGCATAAGGAAAATAGAGGAACGTACCGAAGATTTGTTGTACAATTAGGTAAATGTAACCAAGTAAAGACAAATTGGGGGAAGCATCATGAAGTTTGGATATCGGATAGTAAGTGGAATTATTGCAGGGGTGCTTTTGTTTAGTGGGATGGTATCAGCAGTCGGCAGTACGACAACAGATTCACTACCCAAGGATCCAGAATGGAAAATCGCCTTGAAGAAATTAGATGGGTTTACAGAAGCGCCATATCACGTTCCTAATTCAAATACAGTATATTTGCAATCTTACACACTTGTAAACTCAGCAACTAAAGTTTGGGATGTAGGTGTAGTAACAGCTGCTGATAAGACGACTGGCAAAGAAAAATGGTCATATCAATTTTATAAAAAGGGTACCCCTTTTCCTATGAATACATCCAAATTTGCTTATAGCAAAGGTGGATCAGTATATGCTCTCGTTAGCGATGCGTTAGGCACAAAGCTACACTCCGTAAATTCGTCGGGCAAGAGCAACTGGACAATCGCTGTGCCAGAAGTACAGGACGTTTACGCAATGAATGACGGCACGCTGTTGCTAGTTAATCGCTTCACACGAGACTCCAGTGGTAAATTCAAGGTGTATGCCTTCAACGCAAACGGGAAAAAAATATCGGAACAATCGGTAAGCGATATGTATGCTGTTGTAGGAGGACAGTATCTGATTTCGCAAATAGCAAAGCAGGGAAGCGCTAAGCTAGAAGTTTTTGGACCAAAACTAAACCGTCTATTTACATATCCACTGCCGGATGGAGCTGTGACTTCCATTGATGAAGGTTCATGGGTGATAAATAATGGAGACATTCTAATACGGATGAATATTCCAAAATCAGGGAACAGGTTGATATCCTTGAACTCGCAAGGTAAAACTTTATGGGGCCGTACCATTGCTGGAAATGCGTCGGTACAATCAATTGGCGATTCCTATGTTGTGTACGAAAATGGAGAAATGAGCCTGTTTAATTCAAAAGGACTTATTAAGAAGAAAAATATCAAATTAGACGATCCAATGCATGAGATCTTGAATACTCCGGATAATAAAATTCTTGTTTACTCTGAAAATGGTAGAAGTATTATTGATCCTAGCACTCTTGAGTTGATTTATAATTATCCATTTGATCAAAAATTATTGAATTACTACTATGCCGGTGACGGATATTTGTATGCAATAAGCGATGAATATCAATTGTTGCAATATAAATTATCTAAATCCTAACCTGTTCCTTAGCTTAAATATGGGGTTGAATGGTCGATAGTACGGAATACGGAAGAACGTGATCCGATCCGCTGAACAATGGGTTCACTTTTTCCATAACTCTATAGATATATTATTTTGACGGTTTCGTAATAAATGTAAAAACTTAAATATAGTATTATTATGGTATTTATATACTCTAAAATAATGGCTACTATTTTTTCGCGCCGTTCTCTCGACTGTGAAAATTGTGGTCCAAAAGATACACGAAAAGTGTTATTTGGCAGAGTTTTAAGATTAGAATACATATGTGGACGGGCGGGCGATGTTGGTCCAAAAAAGAAACGAGAAAGATATTTGTTACGTTTCTCGGTCATACAAATTATGATTAGTCCGTTGCACGATAAATGGAATCGAATGAAAATGAGTAGGTGTCAATGCGGCCGTACAACAAGAACTATTGACCGGTTACTACGACAAAACGTTCCGTGCGAACGAGCGCATGACGCGTGAAGAACTCGCGGCGATCATCGTACGGGCTATGGGACTTGCATCCCATAGCGAGACCGAAGCCTTAACGTGCCTAGACGCCGATTAGATTTCAGGGTGGGCGAAGCCATAACGATCATCATCAACTTGCTTAAACAGATGAACAAATAATTGAACTAGAAATACATGAAACCACCAAAAAACCTCCTCCAGCGCTGCTTCCGATAAGCAGGCTGGGGGAGGTTTTTATTCTTGTGTATTAACCTTGAAGAATAGCTGTCTCAAGCGCTACCACGATCATGTCGTTGAACGTCGTTTGACGCTCTTCCGCAGAAGTTGCTTCATGCGTGATCAAGTGGTCACTTACCGTGAACATGCCAAGACCTTTGATCTTATGTTTCGCTGCCAATGTGTAGAGCGCCGCAGTCTCCATTTCAACTGCTAATACGCCGTATTGGCCAAGCTTCATCATCGTTTCTCTATTGTTATCTTCTGTGTAGAACACATCGGAAGACAGGATGTTACCTACGCGAAGGTTCAAGTTCTTTTGTTGTCCGATTTCGTAAGCTGTTTTGATGAGATCGAAATCAGCGATCGGTGCGAACGAGTACCCAGGGAAACGCGTGTGGTTGATCGAAGAATCTGTACATACCGCTTGTGCGATGAGTACGTCACGGATCTTCACATCCTCTTGGATCGCGCCGCAAGTTCCGATACGGATAATTGTTTTCACGCCGTAATCTTGGATCAATTCTGTCGAGTAGATCGCGAACGATGGAACACCCATCCCGGAACCTTGAACAGTAATGGGTTTTCCTTTATACGTACCTGTGTATCCTAACATGCCGCGCACTTCGCTATAGCATTTCGCATTTTCTAGGAACGTCTCTGCAATATATTTCGCGCGAAGCGGATCTCCTGGCATTAGAGCTACGGGTGCAATGTCACCTGGTTTTGCTGCTAAATGTACACTCATCGTAATAAAAGCCTCCTTCGTGAATTTCAAGCCATTTGTTTTGAAAACGTTTTACTTCACTACAGTAACATACCTCATTCAATATTTCCGTAACCCGTACCATTCCTTTTATGTGAACTAGATTACAAAAAAACCGTGCAGAGGTTAACTGAACTTCTTGACCATTAGACCTATAATCGAATTGTCACGAGGCTACGCATACCAGATGCGATGCTTCGGCGGGACGTGACCTACGGAATCACAAATGCTGCGAAGCTTGGCGAGATCCGTAATCGTAATCGTCTTTCGTTCAATCGAGATGATGCCCTCATCTTGGAAATCCTTCAACACTTTGGAGATGGACTCCCGCGTTACGCCAATCATATTGGCAATCACATGATGTGTGAGTTTGTAGTCAATAATGTAAGCGGATTCAGTGTCCGTTTCCATTCCAAGGTTGCAATACAGGTCGTAGATGAGGTTGGCAGCCTTCAGACGTGTATCTAGGAAAGAGATATATTGCGCTTTACGATTCAGAATTCGAACACTCTCCACGAGCAACCAATAAGCCCGGCGGAGCACGCTTGGATATTCATCCACGATTTTGAGAAAATCTTGCTTAGTAATAAACCACGTATGAACGGTTTCCATCGCCGCGATCGAGGCAATGCGGTAATCGTCATAATAGATAGCTTCAATCTCGCCGACGACGTGGCCGGGGAAGGCGACCCCATATATGATTTCCTTATCTTCTAATAAACTATACACTTTGATCGACCCTGAACGAATAATGAACACATCGCCATTCTGATCTTGTTCGTAGATGATGACTTGGTTTTTCCGGAATTGACGTTTCTTGAGCATCGGCATGATGCGTTCCACGCCCTCATCGGGCAAGTCTTGAAAAATGGTGATTTGTCTCAAATCGGTTATCATGGGTAGACCTCACTTTCGGGTGGTTTCATGGGATTCAACTTTTTTATTGCAAGAGCCGAACATTTTTCCATGAAATATAGGCAAATATAACAACAGGAGTGGTGACTTATGACTTTCAAACGAATTACGACGATCGTATTAGACAGCGTTGGCATCGGCGAATTACCGGATGCTAATCAATTCGGGGATGTAGGATCCCATACCTTAGGGCATATCGCTGAGCGTGTGCCGACTATTCAATTACCGAACCTTCAGAAGCTAGGGTTAGGGAATATCGCTCCGATCGCTGCAATCCCACCAGCTGGAGAGCCTCTTGCGATGTATGGTAAAATGGCAGAGACATCGGTCGGCAAAGATACAATGACAGGCCATTGGGAGCTTATGGGCTTAAATGTTACAATACCATTTGATGTATACCCGAATGGATTCCCTGCTGAATTGATTGAAGAGTTCGAGAAACGTACAGGCCGTAAAGTCATCGGGAATAAACCGGCGTCCGGGACGGAAATCCTAGTCGAATACGGCGAAGAGCAAATGCGCACAGGCGCGTGGATTGTCTATACTTCAGCTGACAGCGTATTCCAATTGGCTGCACACGAAGACATTATTCCGCTCGATGAATTGTATCGTGCTTGCGAAATTGCTCGAGAAATGACGTTAACTGCTCCTTACGCAGTGGGACGTATCATTGCTAGACCTTATGTAGGAACACCGGGCAACTTTACCCGCACACCGAATCGTCATGACTATGCACTTAGCCCGTCTGGACCAACTGTTCTTAATGCATTGAAGGATCATGGACTTGATGTCATTGCTGTAGGTAAAATAAATGATATATTCACAGGCGAAGGCATTACGGAGTACACTTCCACGAAGAGCAATGAGGATGGTATTCTTAAAACAATTGAATATATGAAGAAAGATTTCCATGGCATGTTGTTTACGAATCTGGTTGATTTCGATTCCTTATACGGACATCGCCGGGATCCAGAAGGTTATGCTGCATGTCTTGAAGAGTTCGATCGCTATGTACCTGAGATCCTCTCTACCATGGGTGAAGATGACCTGTTAATCATAACAGCAGATCACGGGAATGACCCGATTCATCCGGGAACCGATCACACACGTGAATACGTGCCGGTACTTGCATATAGTCCGAAGTTCCAAGGGAAGACAACGACGATTGGCGTTCGTTCGACTTTTGCCGACTTGGCAGCGACGATTGCAGCGAATTTCCAAGTATCCTTCGATACACACGGTAAAAGCTTCTTATAGTCATCCGATATATTGTTCTACTTGTTCATTATGACGGCGGGGCGGCGAAAATTCAACATCCTTGAAGTACTGTTCTAGCCAAATGTCCCTGCTGTCAATGAAATATATAAAAAATATGTCTTGGAGGGTCGATCTACATGAAAAAACGAATCAATCTTATGCTCGTATTCGTCTTGATGGTGTCTATGGCATTAACAGCTTGTGGTGCGAAGAAGACGGAAGAAGGCGGCGCAGCTACGGGTGAAGCTCCTGGCGGCAAGAAATTGAAAGTCGGTATGGTTACTGACCTTGGTAGTGTGAATGACAAGTCCTTTAACCAGAACGCTTGGGAAGGTCTTCAGAAGTTGAAAGCTGACTTCGGCTATGATGTAAAATACTTGGAGCCTAAACAAGATTCCGACGTAGATCCAAGCTTGAACCAATTCGTAAAAGGCGGTTATGACCTAACTTGGGCAACAGCTTTTACACTCGATGATGCTGTAACAAGAATCGCAAAGGAAAATCCGAACGCGAAGCTTGGAATTATCGATTCCTCGATCGAAGTGCCTAACGTAGCGGCTGTTTCGTTCAAAGAGCAAGAGGGATCTTACTTGGTAGGGGTTATCGCAGGACTTATGACGAAGACGAACAAAATCGGCTTTGTCGGCGGGATGGAAATTCCTCCAATCCAACGTTTCTCCGCTGGTTTCCGTGAAGGGATCAAGGCTGTAAACCCAGATGCGAAATACATCGAGAACTACACGGGTCAATTTACACGTGCTGACATGGGTAAATCGGCAGCAGCTACCATGTACAACGACGGCGTGGACATTATTTTCCATGCATCCGGTTTGACAGGTAACGGCGTATTTAACGAAGCAAAAGAGCGTGTTGCTAAAGGTGAAAAAGTATGGGTTATTGGTGTAGATAAAGACCAATCCTTAACTTTCGGTGACGAAGTTACATTGACTTCGATGATCAAGAAAGTTGACGTTGCGGTATATGAAATCTCCAAACAACTTGCTGAAGGTAAATTCCCAGGCGGTAAAGTTACTCAAATGGGTCTAAAAGAAGACGGTGTAGGCATTGCTGATACATCGAGCAAGAATGTTCCAGCAGATGTATTGAAGAAAGTTGAAGAGTACAAAACAAAAATCATTAACGGTGAAATTAAGATTCCTGAGAAATAAACGATTTTTGTTGTGAACGAGAAGGCCATCCTTTGCAATCGTGCAGAGGATGGTCTCTAAGATTCATGATTTCTGGCAGTAGGTAGCAGGAAGGAGAACGTCTAATGGCGCAGGCTGAAACGGTGTTGGAGCTTAAGGGAATAACGAAGCGTTTTGGTGAAGTAGTTGCGAATGAGGATATAAGCTTTGCGCTTAAACAGGGTGAGATTCACGCATTGCTCGGCGAGAATGGTGCGGGCAAGTCAACACTGATGAACATTGTATTTGGGCTATATCAGCCAACAGAAGGTTCAATTTGGGTAAGAGGTCAAGAGGTACAGATGGATACGCCGAATAAGGCGATTGAGCTGGGGATCGGGATGGTCCATCAGCATTTTAAATTGGTACAACCGTTCACAGTAACGGAGAATATTATTCTTGGTATGGAGCCAAAAGCTGGCTTAGCAACAGATATGAAGAGCGCTTCCGCAAAAATACGACAATTATCGGAGCAGTATGGACTCAATGTAGATCCATCCGCAAAGATTGAGAATATTTCAGTAGGGATGCAGCAACGGGTTGAAATTTTGAAGACGCTTTATCGCGGTGCGGATATTGTCATTCTAGATGAACCAACAGCCGTTCTCACGCCGCAAGAAATTACCGAGCTGCTCGCGATTATGAGACGCCTTGCAAGTGAAGGCAAATCGATTATCATTATTACGCATAAATTGAAAGAGATTATGGAAGTAGCGGATACATGTACGATCATCCGTCGTGGCCGCGTCATCGATTCGGTTCTCGTGAAAGAATCAAGTCCGCAAGAGCTAGCTGAGAAGATGGTTGGTCGGGAAGTTCGATTCAAGACGGATAAAGAGAAAGCGCAACCACAGCAAGCGATTCTCTCGGTCAAAGATCTGAAGGTTCGCGGCGACAATGGACAAATGGCGGTTAACGGTCTATCCTTCCAAGTGCGCGCAGGTGAGATCGTCGGGATTGCAGGGGTAGACGGCAACGGTCAAGCGGAACTCATTGAGGCATTGACGGGTATGCGTCGTTCGGATACAGGCGCGATTGAGCTTGATGGCGTCAATATTTTGAATAAATCACCGCGTACAGTCGGACAGTCTGGAATGTCGCATATTCCGCAGGACAGACACAAGCATGGTCTCGTACTGGACTTTACCGTGCCGGAGAACTCGATTCTCCAAATTTATAATAAGCCTGAGATGAACAAAGGCGGATTGATGGATAGCAAAGCAGCGCAAACGCTTGCTGAGAAATACGTGAAATCTTTCGATATTCGGATTCCAGGGTATGATGTACCGGTTCGGGCGATGTCCGGGGGGAACCAACAGAAGCTGATTATTGCACGTGAAATTGACCGTCGTCCGAAGGTACTGATCGCGGCACAACCAACGCGGGGATTGGATGTAGGTGCAATCGAGTTCGTGCACAAAGAGTTAATTGCAGAGCGCAACAACGGGAAGGGCGTATTGCTCATATCGTTCGAGCTTGAAGAGATTATGAATGTAGCAGACCGCATTATTGTCTTGTTCAATGGTCAAATTGTAGGGGAAACGTACCCTGATCAAACCAATGATCAAGAGCTCGGACTGATGATGGCAGGCAGACGACAAGGAGGGGATTCCAATTGAATAATGTACGCAAACTCCTTCGTTCCGATTCGATTTGGATTCCGGTCTTATCGATTATTATCGGGATTTTGATTGGCGCGATTGTCATGTTAGCCGGCGGCTACAACCCTATTCTCGCTTATCAATCCTTGATTGAGAAAATTTTCGGAAGTCCGTACGACATCGGTGAGACGCTTCGTCAAATCGTTCCTCTAATCTTATCAGGTCTTGCTGTTGCCGTAGCTTTCCGCGGCGGCATGTTCAACATTGGGGTCGAGGGACAGATTGTGATGGGTTCACTCGGTGCCTTGATGGTCGGTAATATGTTAGATTTGCCGCCAATCCTTCACGGGATTGTAGCGATTCTTGTCGGCGCATTGTTCGGCGGAATCTGGGGCTCACTTGTTGCGATTTTCAAAGTTAAACGCGGCTTAAACGAGGTTATCTCCTGTATCATGTTGAACTGGATTGCCTTATACATTAGCCATATCGTAATTAAGACATTCATGGCGGAGATGGGAACTTCTCGTTCGCAGCCGATTCATGATTCGGCAAGTATTCAAATTGCTTGGTTGTCCGATCTATTCGGCGGCGCACGGATTCACTGGGGATTCTTCATCGTCATCTTCATGTTAATCGGGTACTACTATTATTTGAACCGTACAAAATGGGGCTATGAATTGCGTGCGGTTGGTTACAATAAGCATGCGGCTGAATATGCGGGGATGAACGTATCGAGCATTGCAATCCGTACATTCTTCATCTCAGGTGCGATTGGCGGATTGATCGGTACTTTTGAAATTCTAGGCGTGTTCAAATACATGGCGATTGCACCGAATACATCAGGTATCGGGTTCGATGGTATCGCCGTTGCATTGCTGGGTATGAACACTTCGGTAGGCGTACTCTTATCGGGTACATTGTTCGGAGCGCTCTACTATGGTGCGCAAGGGATGAGCTTCGGTGCGGATGTTCCGCCAGAAGTTATTCGGATGGTTATTAGTATTATTATATTCTTCGCTGCAGCTCCGGCCGCAATCCGGATGTTCTTGAAGATGTTCAGACGCAAACCGAAGCGGGAGGAGGGGTAGGACATGGATATTCTAAGCAATCTAATCAACGGGACGTTCGTGTTCGCCACAGCATTAATCTTTGCTTCACTCGGCGGGGTAATTGGAGAGCGTACGGGGGTTATCAACTTGGGGCTTGAGGGCTTCATGGTATCCGGTGCTTTCTCGGCAGCCGTCGCTACACATTATGCGGAGACAGCAGGAATGGGTGGGGCTTCACCATGGATCGGCTTGATCTGTGCGATGGTCGTTACCTTAATCTTCTCAGGCATTCATGCACTTGCTTCGATTAAGTTCAAGGCGAATCAGGTTATTAGCGGGATTGTCGTTAACTTACTGGCCGCGAGCTCGACCTTCTTCATGGTTAAATTGTTATTCGATGGTGCAGCAGAGACACCGATTATCGATCATGTATTCCATAAATGGGCGATTCCAGGTCTGAGCAGCATTCCGTTCCTGGGTAACGCGATCTTCACGGCTTATCCAACAACGTATATTGCTCTGATTCTCGTGGCCGTGGTTTGGTTCGTTATGTATAAGACACCGCTTGGTCTTCGTATGCGTGCTGTAGGGGAGCATCCGGGAGCAGCTGATACAGCGGGTGTCAAAGTAAATCGTATCCGTACGTATGCTGTGCTTGTCGGCGGATCGATCGCTGCGCTTGGCGGTGCGACGATTGCCTTGACAGCAGGAAGCAGCTTCGCACAAAGTACAATTTCGGGTCAAGGGTTTATCGCGTTAGCAGCTGTTATCTTCGGTAAATGGAATCCAGTTGGCGCATTTGGCGCTTCGTTATTCTTCGGTTTTGCGCAAGCACTGAAGGATCAGGCACAAATCTATGATTGGGCGAAAAGCATTCCGACGGAAGTATTCTACATGCTGCCGTACTTGATGACACTTCTCATTCTCCTGTTCGCCGTTGGACGCTCCAGCGGACCTAGTGCGCTCGGGGAACCATACGATCCGGGTAAACGATAATTCGATTTTAAGTAATGAACGCCTCTTATCCTTAGGGATGAGAGGCGTTTTTGTGTTGCCTGCATATAACTCGAACCCCTCTGTGAATGAATTGCAGTAATTGCTGCAACATCAGGGCATAATCAGCTTTGTCCATCATAAGCTGATAATACAAGTACATAGCGATAACGATAAGGCAATGGCGCCTTGATTCATGCGACTTCGGAGTCTTCCGAGTGGATTGTATGGAGCATGGCGTTTTTTTGTCTTACGATTTCGGTGTCCCCACGTTATCGTCAGAATGCAGGATCGGAGTTGAATGCTTGTGATGGATAAGCCCATTCGAGCCGTACCGCTCGCCGTTCGCGTAATCCCGAATGTGGATGCAGGATTGGCAGCACAGCTGGAGCTACCCCCTACAGTCCGCAGCTTGGGATTGATTACATCTACGATCGATGACGTCGGTTATACGGCAATCGATGAAGCGACGAAGCGTGCGGATGTGGACGTCGTCTATGCAAAGTCATTCTATGCCGGATCAGGCCATGCATCAGGGCCGCTATCGGGTGAATTTATCGGGATGATCGGTGGAACGAGTCCGGATGAGGTGCAGAGCGGCCTCTCTGCCGCAATTGATGTCATGGAAACTGGCGCATGCTTCTACGCGCTTAATGCCGAGGCGACACATGCCTATTATGCGCATGTCGTCTCTCGAACAGGTAGGTACTTATCACGCATTGCGGGTATCCGCGAAGGTGAGCCACTCGCCTACTTGATCGCCCCTCCGCTCGAAGCGATGATCGGATTGGATGCGGCCTTGAAGGCGGCAGATGTGAAGCTGCAGACCTTCTACGGTCCACCGACAGAGACGAACTTTGCAGGCGGACTTTTAACAGGCAGTCAATCGGCTTGTACAGCTGCAGCGGAGGCGTTCCGTGCTGCGGTACACGACGTTGCACGTAGCCCACAGTACATGCGATGAGGGTAGAGGAGGTAGCGTATGAGCGGTAAACATGAGGCGTTAGGCATGATCGAGACGTGGGGAATTCCCGCCTTGATCGCTGCATCGGATGCGGCCGCCAAAGCCGCAGATGTACGTGTCGTTACGCTGGAGAAGGCGGATGCTGGAATCGTCACGATCTATTTGGTCGGGGATGTGGCTTCCGTTCGAGCAGCGGTTGATGCAGGGCAGGAAGCGGCAAGACAAGTCGGCAAGCTGTTAAGTGCGCATGTCATTGCAAGACCGGATCTGCAGGTGCGAGATCGGATCTATCCGAATCCGGAGTAAGGAGGAGACCCTATGGGATTCGATATTGATTTACAATCCATACAAGAAGTACGTGATGCCTTACAGCGTGCGAAGGCTGCGCAAGCGCAGCTGGAGGCGATGAGCCAAGTGCAGATCGACGCCGTGATTGCGGAGATGGCAGGCGAAGTCCGGCGGTCTGCTTCAGCATTGGCCGAGCTTGCCGTTCAAGAGACAGGCTTCGGTAATGTGCCGGATAAAGCTGCGAAAAACTTGTTCGTGGCCGATTCGATCTACCCCTCGATCGAATCGATGAAGACTGTTGGGATCATTCACCGGGATGAGGAACGCAAAGTATGGGAAATTGCCCAGCCTGTTGGTGTTATTGCCGGCATCGTGCCGTCTACGAATCCGACCTCAACCGTCATGTTCAAGGCGATGATCGCACTCAAAGCACGTAACAGCATCGTATTCAGTCCACATCCAGGGGCGAAGCAATGTTCCTTCGAAGCAGCGTCTCGGATGCAAGTGGCGGCAGAACGGGCAGGCGCACCGCCGCACAGTATTCAATGTCTCACACTTCCAACACTAGAAGCAAGCAAAGAACTCATGACGCACCGGGATACGGATCTGATCCTCGCCACGGGCGGCACCGCAATGGTAAAGGCCGCTTACAGCTCTGGCAAACCTGCATACGGCGTCGGTCCGGGCAACGTCCCGGTCTACATTCATCGCAGTGCGGATGTGGAGCAAGCCGCATCACGCATCATTCGCAGTAAGACGTTCGATTACGGCACCATATGTGCTTCGGAGCAGGCGTTAGTCGTTGATCAGGTTGTTAAATCAGCGATTATCGATGCGTTCATCCGTCGTGGGGCGTATACGCTATCTCATGCGGAGAAACGAGCGATCGAAGGACTCATCCTCCGAAACGGCGGCCTGAATTCGCAGATTGTCGGCAAATCTCCCGAAGCGATTGCTGCACTCGCTGGCATCACAATTCCGGCTCACACGACCGTATTCATCGCGGAGGAAGAGGAAATCGGCAAGCATGCCCCTTTTTCAATCGAGAAGCTGTGTCCGATTCTTGCGCTCTATACGGTGCAGGATGAAACGGAAGGCTGTACGTTATGCAAAAAGCTGCTCGAGCTGGGCGGATTAGGTCATACACTGGGGATTCATGCGACAGATTTTCAAGTGATCGAAGCGTTCGGTCTGGAGAAGCCGGCCTCGCGAATCGTCGTCAATTCGGGAACTACCTTCGGCGGCATCGGCATGAGTACGGGGATCTTTCCCTCCTTAACGCTCGGCTGCGGCTCGTATGGCAATAATATTACGTCCGACAATATTGGTCCGCAGCATTTGATGAACGTGAAGCGGGTTGCTTTTCACATGCAAGACATTCCTGAGCGAGAACCCGTACAGCCTGTGACAGTCGCCACTGATCATGATACGAAGCCAGCAATCAGCATAAGCCGGGAAGATGTGATGGAAATTGTAAAAAGAGTGCTAGCCGAAGTAGAGCGTTCATAGAATGGGGTAATTGGCTCGTCCGAATTGTAAAATCGCGAAGGAGGCGTATTAAATGGCTGGAGAAATGTCGGCATTAGGCATGATTGAGACAAAAGGGTTAGTCGGAGCGGTGGAAGCCGCGGATGCCATGGTCAAGGCAGCGAATGTGAAGCTGATCGGGAAAGTTCATGTCGGTGGTGGACTCGTGACTGTAATGGTTCGCGGCGATGTTGGCGCAGTAAAAGCAGCAACCGATTCGGGCGCAGCAGCAGCGGAGAAAATTGGCGAGTTAATCTCGGTTCATGTCATTCCGCGTCCACATTCGGATATTGAGCATATTTTGCCTAAATTAGAAGGGTAGTCTGATCGGTTATGGGGATTGTGACTGAATCGAGCTTAAGGGCGATGCTCCCATCGGGAATTCCGAATCCGTTTACATTAGAGCCGAATGGGAAGCTGACGCCGGCAGCCGCAGATTTTCTGAAATCGAGAGGGATTAAGGTCAGGTTCACGAGTGAGATGGACGCATCACGATCGACCGTAGCATTTCCGTTGATCCCGGTTGGGGTATCGAACCGTCATGTTCATTTGTCGAAGCTGCACATGGAACAGCTCTTTGGCACGGGCGTGTCGTTGACACCTGATCGTCCTCTATCTCAGCCAGGTCAATATGCGGCGATGGAGAAGGTTACTTTACGCACAGCGAGAAGTGAAATTCGAGGTGTTCGCGTGCTCGGACCTACCCGGGAAGAGACACAAGTGGAAATATCGCGTACAGACGGGTTTCAGCTTGGATTGCAGGCGCCGCTCCGATTATCTGGCGATACGGCGAATACACCCGGAGTCACGCTCATTGGCCCCGCAGGGCAAGTGCATCTGGATCATGGGGTGATCGTCGCCAAATGCCATGTTCATATGTCCCCCTCCGATGCTGCTGTTCTTCGAGTGAAGTCTGGGGATACCCTTATGCTGCGAACGCTGCATACGCAGGGGAGACCGCTTATTTTCCCATCTGTGGTGGTACGTGTGCATGAGCGATATGTGCTTGATTTCCATATAGACATGGATGAAGCCAATGCGGCAGGGCTGCATACGGGAAATCACGTTGAAGTTATTACACCTTGAAGGGGAAGAAGGCGATTCCGTTGGATCTGACACAAACGGTGGAGCAGCTGGTTCGCGAATTGCTGCGATCCATGCCTAAAGCCGATAAGCCGTCTCCGCAGGTCTTGTATATTCTGAATGATTCACGTGCTGCTGACCTCTATCTGGATCATTTCGTGACGCTGAAGCAAGCAGGCGTAGCACATGATTTGCTCCTGCTCGATGGTGAGGCTTCCGGTTGGATTGGAACACAGTGCATTGAGTGTACAGGGGCGGGCAAATGCATCGCTATGGACGAATTTGCACCAGCGCCTCTTGAGCTGCCACAGCGTTATGCGGCCATTGTCGTTCCGGAGCTTGATCTGGACCAGGCTTCTCGCATCGTGCACGGCTTGAAGGGGACCGTCTTGTCCGAGCTTGTGTATGCGGCACTGCTCATAAGCAAACCCGTCTTCATCCCTTCGGATGGGAGCGGGATTTCACGGGCGAACCGCCGTACTCTGCAAGTCACTGCATTGCCGCCTGGTTACGACAAACGTTATCGTACAAAGCTGCGGGAGCTGCAAGAGATTGGCGTTCAGCTGGCGGATTTCAATCAATTAGCTGAGCGGATCATCGCTGCGCTGCTACCGGAGCAGACCGTTGATTCACCGCTGGAGCATAAATCGGGCAGTGCTGTGTTCGAAGGAAGACTGCTAACGGCTTCGGAGGCGGCTCGGCTGCTTAGCCATCGTAAGTGTCATGTGTTATCCGTTGCAAGAGGGACACTGATCTCGCCGCTTGCCCGAGATGTCCTTCGGGAGCATAGAGCTGAACTTCGATTCGTAGATGAGGTGAAGAACGATGTTCCTCGGTAAAGTGCTCGGCAGTGTCTGGGCGACGCATAAGGAGAGCGGAATGGAGAATCTGAAGCTAATGATCGTTCAACCGATGAGTTTCAAAGGGCAAGCGCAAGGCAGTACCGTGATCGCGGCTGATCGGATCGGTGCGGGTATTGGGGAGAATGTGATCGTATCGCGTGGGAACCCGGCGCGGATGCTATTCGATAATCGAAGCGTACCGATTGATGCCATTGTCGTCGGCATTGTCGATGCCTACGAACTGTCGGATGAAGTCATCATGTTCCACGAAAGTACAGGAGAGGGAGGGGAGACGAATGAGTGAACAGAAGCAGCGAGTCGTGCAGGAATATGTACCTGGCAAACAGGTGACCCTCGCGCATGTAATCGCGAACCCCGATCCTATCCTCTATACGAAGCTGGGGCTCCATGATGCCGGTGCGATCGGTATCCTCACGCTGACGCCGACGGAGACGTCGATTATTGCTGCGGACATTGCGACGAAGGCTGCCGATGTCGCACTGGGGTATTTGGATCGGTTCACAGGATCGCTGGTGATCACAGGCGAAGTGGCTGCCGTGGAAATGGCAATGGAAGCGATCAATTCTTTTCTCTCCGGCAAGTTGTTATATACCCCCGCGTTATTGACGAGGTCCTGATATGGTGAAACCCAAAAAACGTGTCATGTTGATCGGATCCGTCGGCGCTGGCAAATCGACCCTGCTCCAAGCGTTATTCGAAGATGAGCTACCGGCGCGCAAGACGCAGAGTCTGGAATTTCGGGATTGGATCATCGATACCCCTGGCGAATACACCGAAAATCCAATGTACTACCGATCCTTGATGGCGACCTCATTCGAAGCGGGTCTGCTCCTCATCGTGCAGGACGCGACGGCTAGACATATCGCGCTGCCACCAGGATTTGCAGGTGGGTTCCCGATTCCAGCGATGGGCGTCATTACGAAGATGGACCACCCCGAAGCGGATCTGATTCGTGCGGAATCGCTCATTCGCATCGCACTGCCGGAAGGGGAATTATGGCAGACGTCTTCCATCACGAAGCATAATATTGATGCCTTGCGTGGGCGCTTGACCTTCCTTCTTACCTAATCCATCTCATTCTTGGCGCTAGTCATTGTAGAAAGGGGAATCTGTCGGATGTCATCACAGACGCATCTTCAGAAGCTCTGTCTTGAGCATACGGAACTACGGCCAGAGGATATCCAAATCCTCGGAACGCTGGCAGCTCAGCTTCCCATGATGGCAGATTTGTCTCAAGCGGACCTATTCATTGACTGTCTATCGCGAGATAGAGAGTCCGCAATTGTCGTGGCTGAGGCGAAGCCGACGACGGCATCAAGTCTATACCTTGGCTCCGTCATCGGACAATTCGCGTACGCCCAGCATGAACCTGCCGTCATGTATTGCTTGCTCTCTGGCAAGCCTGTGACAGGGTCACGAGCGATTTCACAGGAGCAGAAGGAAATGCAGCAGAACGTCGTTCCGATTCAGAATCAACAGGGCCAACCGATTGGCGTGTTGATTCTGGAGCGTGATATTACGCACGAGGTACAGCAGGAGATGAACGTCGCTTTCCTGAAGGAGAAGACGGAACAGCTCGGTAAAACCTTGCTGCATCTGGCATTACAGGAGGATCGGACCACAGGCTTGATGCATGAAGGAATGATTCTGTTCGATGCAGAGCGGCACGTAACCTATTCGAATCGGAGCGCGGAAGCATGGCTGATGAGACTCGGAATGACGGAAGAGCTCGAAGTCAGACGATGGCTCACATCGTTATTGCCGAAGGAACGGAATGTGCTCCAGAATCAAATGCTGACCCATGAAGTAGTGAGCGGAACGTACGCACTGGAGGTCAAGTCCATGCTGCTCTATGAGGAGGGCCATCCAGTCGGCGGTCTGCTGCTCATCCGTGATTTGTCGGAGCTGAAGGAACGAGAGAAAGAGCTTGTACTCAAGTCTGCTTTTATCCAAGAAATGCATCATCGGGTCAAAAATAATCTCCAGACCGTCGCGGGACTCCTTCGGCTGCAGGTGAGGCGTACGCAGCATGAGGAAGTGAAGCAGACGTACCGGGATATGATTCAACGGATGAACAGCATCGCGTTGATCCATGATATTTTGGCGTATAAAGGGCTGGATCAGATTAATCTGTACGAAGTTATCCATCGTCTCTGCCCGATGGTGATTCATTCGCTTACGGATCCAGATCAGAACATACGCTGTGATCTTCCAGCAATGCTGACCTTATGGATCGAGCCTGAACAAGCTACCACTCTAGCACTCATCGTGACGGAGCTGATTCAGAATAGTATCAAGCACGGCTTTGGAGACGCCATGAACCAGGAACCGATCATTACGATAACCCTTCATCAGTCGGCTGATATGGTCACGATGGCACTTATCGATAATGGCGCGGGTATTCATATGCCAAATAGAGAGACAAGTGTCTCAGCGAGGGGCGGGTCCCATTTTGGCTTAAATATGGTACGGACACTAGCTCAAGGGCAGTTGAACGGGACTTTTCGCTTCGAGGGTACCGAGCACGGGGCGGTCGCAGAGCTGCAATTTCCGCTATCGAATGGGGGGAGGGAGTCGGAATGAATCATGTTGCAGCGACAATAAAAACGACCTTGATTGTCGACGATGATGCGCTCATTCGAATGGATTTGCGAGAAATGCTCGCGGAGTACGGATACGAGGTCGTAGGGGAAGCGCGGAATGGGGAAGAAGCGATAGAAATGGCGCATCGTTTACAACCGGGATTGATTCTTATGGATGTCAAAATGCCCTTACAGAGCGGAATTCAAGCGGCAAGACGAATTCATAAGATGAGTGATCGCTGGCCGCAAGGCTCTCCTGCTGTCATACTGTTAACCGCTTATAGCGATATGACTTATGTTGAACAAGCGAAGGAAGCGGGCGTTACGGCTTATCTCGTGAAGCCTGTGACAGAGGAGCGACTCATCCCAGCGGTTGAAGTTGCTTGCGGGCAGCGGGCACAATTCTTGCGAGTGAAGCAGGAGCTGCAAACGCTTAGACAGTCTCTAGAGGATCGGAAGTGGATTGAACGTGCGAAAGGCAGATTAATGACGGAGCATGGTCTCATGGAGGAGCACGCCTATTCTTGGCTGCGAGAGCAGAGTATGAGAGAACGGATATCGATGGTCGGACTGGCGATGCAGATCGTACAAGAACCGTTGAATGATGTCCCGGAAGGGTATGGGGGCCATGGCACAACGGGAAAGAGCGTCCTATGAGACCGGGGCGTCGGGAAGAATGGCTTACCAGCGTGGGGATCGACGTCGGAACAAGTACAACCAAGATGATCGTCAGCAGGTTGCGGATTGCCCGCATGTCCAGCACTTTTGCACTCCCGCGGTATGCGATTGTTGAACGCCTTATACAGTACGAGAGCCCGGTAATTACGACCCCATTGATCCAGGATCAAATCGATGAGCTAGCGATTGGCGAGTGGGTGCGTGAACAATATCTCGTGGCGAATATATCGCCGCAGGATGTGATGTCGGGGGCGGTTATTTTTACAGGGGAGAGTGCTGGGAAATCCAATGCAGCCCCCTTCTTGCAGCAGATTGCGGAAGACTCCGGCGCCTTCGTAGTTGCGACAGCGGGGAGCGACTTAGAAGCCGTGCTCGCAGCGAAGGGTTCGGGGGCTGAAGCTTACTCCAGGGAGAGCAAGGACATCATCGTCAATGTAGACATCGGCGGCGGGACGGCGAATGCTGCTTATTGCTATCGCGGCAACGTCATTCACACCGTAACCTACCATGTTGGCGGGCGTCTGATCCGCCTTGAACCGGATGGACGTGTCCAATATGTTGCGTCGGCACTCGAACCCTGGTTGCGCATGAACGCGTTCCAGCTCCGTGCAGGGGAGCGATGCACATACGATGATCTTCGCGCCATCACTGCGGCATTGAGCCGAAGTCTTCTATCCGGATTATCCGGAGCTCAAGGACTACCGAACGGGGGGGATCCTGCTGCAGAGCTTCTTCGAATCGGTCGTGAGAAAAGCCGCCATAAAGCACCTCCGATCTATACACGCCTTATGGTATCCGGGGGAATCGGCCAATGGTTCTATGCGAAAGAGGCATCTCCGCGAAGCTTACATGAAGTTACGGTACACGGCGACATGGGTCCACTGCTCGCGAGCGCACTGCGAGAAAGTTGTGATCAAATGGGGATTATCACCGCTGTGCCCTCTCAGACGGTTCGAGCGACGGTGCTCGGGGCCGGGATGCAGAGTACCGAAGTAAGCGGATCTACGGTCTACGTTGAGGATGATATTTTACCGCTTCGTAACGTACCGATCATTCAGCTTCCACCATTGGATCGAACAAGGACTTACGAACAATGGATGGCTACGTTTGGTACGTTTTTTGAACAAGCAGCCAAGTGGTATGGTGGACCATCAGACTCCATCGCTTCAGGAGAACAGCGAAGTCAAGAGATGGGGATTGCACTTCCAGCGCTCCAGCATCTTTCTTATAAGGCGTTTGACAAGCTCGCGGAGCAGTTAGCCGCGCAATTTCGCACCCATTGCCCGCATGTGGAGACACTCGTGCTGGTCTGTGAGCAGGATATGGCGAAAGCTTTAGGGCATCGACTGCGTCTCCTGTTACAAGGCCATCCCAAATTGGTCTGTATTGATCAGATTCGTGTGACGCATGGAGACTATGTCGATATTGGGTTGCCTGTACAGGATAGAGCGATTCCCGTCATGGTGAAGACATTAGCCTTCTAAATATTCATTCAAATAGAGAAAGGAGGTGGCCCGAATGAAGATGACCATCCATTTACTTGGCAGAACCTATCAATTCGCAAACCTTAAGGAGATTATGGCCAAAGCCAATGAAGAGAAGTCCGGGGATCAACTCGCTGGGATTGCGGCTTCGGATAATAGTGAACGGATGGCAGCGAAGGCGGCGCTCGCAGATGCATTGCTCTCAGATATTCGCAATGAGCCCCTCCTTCCGCCAGAAGAGGATGAAGTCTCTCGCATTATCGAGTCGCAGGTGAACGAGAAGATCTATACGGAAATTCGCAATTGGTCGGTTGCGGAGCTGCGCGAATATCTATTGCATCCAAAGACGACACAGCCGGAGATCATCCGAATGAGTCGCGGCTTAACGAGTGAGATGATTGCGGCAGTAGCGAAGCTGATGTCGAATCTAGATCTGATGCAGGCGGCATCGAAGATTGAAGTGCTGACGCATTGCAATTACACGATTGGGCAGCGTGGCGTGCTGTCGGGCCGGGCGCAGCCCAATCATCCGACGGACGATATTCTGGGTATTAAGGCAGCACTCTATGAAGCACTCAGTTATGGGATCGGGGATGCTGTAATTGGAATTAACCCGGTGATCGATACGACAGATAGTGTTCGTGAAGTGATGAAAATGACCAAAGAAGTCATGCAGAAGTGGAGTATCCCGACGCAAAACTGCGTTCTCGCGCATGTCACGACGCAGATGAGAGCGATCAAGCAGGGGGCGCCAGCGGATATGATATTCCAGAGCCTGGCAGGGACGGAAGCGGGTAATAAAGCCTTCGGTATTCATGAGCAGCTGCTGGATGAAGCGGATGATCTAATTCATCGCGACGGAACTGCGGCAGGGCCCAATCTATGGTATTTCGAGACGGGGCAAGGATCAGAGCTCTCAGCTGAAGCGCATTACGGCATAGATCAGGTGACGCTTGAGGCCAGATGTTACGGATTGGCGCGCAAGTATAAGCCCTTTCTCGTGAACACGGTGGTTGGATTTATTGGCCCAGAGTATCTCTATGATAACAAGCAGGTCGTTCGAGCGGGGCTGGAAGATCATTTCATGGGCAAAATGCATTTGCTCCCGATGGGGGTAGACGTCTGCTATACGAATCATATGAAGGCAGATCAGAACGATATGGATAATCTCGCGGTGCTGCTTGCTGCAGCTGGGGTGAATTATTTGATTGGCGTTGCGATGGCGGATGACTGCATGCTGAATTACCAATCGACTAGTTTCCATGACATTGCGACTGTACGCGAATTGTTCGGGAAACACCCGGCGCCGGATTTCGAACGCTGGCTGGAGGATATGGGGCTGATGCAGAACGGTCGACTGACTCCGTTAGCCGGTGATCCGACGTTGTTCATGTAACGAGCTTAAGAGTCTAATCGAGAGGAGGAACTCGGATGAACGATTCGAGCACGCTCAATTGGCTAGTCGATCAAGTGATGAAGGCGCTGGAGAAGAAGGTGGAGGATAGGGAATCCAAGCCGCATATGATTGCTGAAGCTGCAACCTCTTATGAAATGTTAGCTCAATCTCACAGTGGCGAGCTGCCTTCAGACCATTCGATCGATGAAGTGCTTCCTCATAACATTCCCGAACCTAGATGGGCAGAAGGAATGGAGGAGCTGCTCGCGAGCACGCCGGCGCGCATAGGCGTCTGGAGAACGGGAACTCGGCCACTCACTTCAACCATGCTGGCACTGCGTAATGCACATGCGGCTGCGATCGATGCGGTGTTCAGCGAAGTATCGCCAGACCTTCTGCAGGAGATGAATTTGTTCACCGTCGAGACGCATTATGGGGACATGGAGACCTTCCTGCGCAGACCGGATAAAGGCCGTCGGATCAACGATGAGGGAGTCGCCCTCATGAGAGAGAAATGTGTGCACAGACCGCAAGTACAAATTGTCGTGGCAGATGGCCTTAGTGCAAATGCCATAGAGAGCAATATACGTGACGTATACCCCTCCTTAATGAATGCGCTTGAGGTCTATGGCTTATCCTGCGGAACGCCTTTCTTCGTCCGAGGCGGGCGTGTAGGCTGCATGGACCACATTGGTGAAATTCTACATCCCGAGGTGCTCGTTCTGCTCATTGGCGAGCGTCCGGGTCTCGTCTCCTCTGAATCGATGAGCGCTTATATGTGTTATCGCCCTCATGCCGGAACGGTCGAATCCGATCGTACCGTCATCTCGAATATTCATCGCGGCGGCACCCCACCGATTGAAGCGGGAGCCCATATGGGCACCGTGCTGTACAAGATGCTAGAGCAGCAGACCAGCGGCATCAAACTCATCATGTAGCGATCCGAATCCACATGTGAGGAGGTGAGAAGATGAACTTGATTCTCGGGATTTTATTGGTGATCTTAACCTGTGCTGTCATTCTCGGTATTGTATTGCTCGCAAATCGCAACATTCGGAATTATGACGAGAAGAATCACGAGAACTTCTTAAGTTAATGGTATGAAGCGGAACTGATAAAGGAGGGAAATCCATGAGTCAAGTCTCAGAACAACAACGGCAAGAGGACAAAAAAGATTTGAATCGATTCGGTTATGCGCAAGAATTATTGCGTAGTATGGGCGGGTTCTCGAACTTTGCGATTTCATTCTCGGTCATATCCATTCTCACAGGAGCCGTCTCCTTATATGGACATGGACTGCTCTATGGCGGTCCGGGGATGATGGGGTTTGGATGGCCGCTCGTTGCGCTCTTCGTCATCTTGGTCGCTGCTTCGATGGCAGAGCTTGCTTCAGCGATTCCGACGGCTGGCGCATTATATCACTGGGCATCGCTGCTCGGAAATAAGCGGTGGGGTTGGTATACGGCTTGGATCAACTTGATCGGACAGATCGGTATCGTGGCAGGAATCGATTATTCGGTTGCCTTATTCGCTGATCCATTGCTGGCTTCCGTGTTCGGCTATACGTCGAATGATACGACGATACTGATCGTCTTCGCGATCATCCTGCTCAGCCATGGGATCTTGAACCATGTGGGGATCAAGCTGGTCGCGAAATTTAATGACATTTCTGCTTGGTACCATATCATCATCGTAGCTGTACTGGTTGTGAGTCTTGCCTTCTTCACGAACTCGGGGCTGAAGCCGCTTGATTATATTTTTCAAGTCGGACAGACGTTCTCCGATAAGCCTTATGCCTTTGCATTCTTGATCGGACTCCTACAGGCGCAATGGACGTTCACGGGTTATGATGCTTCCGCGCATACGATTGAAGAGACGATCAATCCGCGGATTCGCGCGCCATGGGGGATATTCACATCGGTTGCCTATTCCTTCGTCTTCGGATTTATTATGCTCGTATTTGTGACGCTATCCATCCAAGATGCAAGTGCGGCAGCGGGGGCGAGCAATGCATTCATCTATGTCATCACGGAAGCGCTTGGCGGTACGTTCGGCAACATTCTCCTCTGGCTCGTGACACTCGCGATGTGGTTCTGCGGCCTATCTTCGATAACCTCGTTCTCTCGCATGATGTATGCATTCTCCCGCGACAAAGGCATGCCGTTCAGCAAGCAGTGGGCTGAGATCTCGCGTAAATTCCGCACACCTGCAAAAGCGATCTGGCTTGCCGTCATTCTCTCTTTCATTCTAGCTGCGATTGACTATATTCTGAAGCTCATTAATCCAGATAACACCGTTGGGACGATTGTCTTTATGACGGCGATCAGCGTCGTAGGTCTCTATGTCGCTTATGGGATTCCAATGCTGCTGCGCTTAGTCGCACAAGCCAAAGGTAAATTCCAGCCGAAACATCTCGGACCGTGGAACCTAGGCAAATACGGTCGTCTAATTAATGTAATTTCGTTGCTGTGGATTGTATTCATCAGCGTCTTGATGGTCATCCCGCCGAACCAGAACGCAGGATATGCGCTGATTGGGATGTTCATCCTGCTGATTCTGATGGATTTGCTCTATTACAACAAGCACTTTGAGGGGCCACAGGCTGCGTTGAAGACATCGATGAAAGACATCCTTAAGCGAGAGAAGGAACTTGAAAGCTAATATGGATGGATAGCTAGTAAAAGAGACCTCCAACTATTCGAATCATAGTTTGGAGGTCTCTTTTGTGTTGTTTTCTTATTTGACAATCATCACAGCACAATGGGCATGCTGCACAACTTTATGACTGACGCTGCCGATGAACAATTCGGAGAACAAGCTCAGCCCGCGGCTGCCCATCACGATAAGATCGGCATTCTCTTCTTTAGCTTTATTGACAATAAGCTGTGCGGGATCACCAGTGTAACACTCTGATTTGTGTGAAATGCCTGTCCCGACAATCAACTTCTCCGCATCTACCAGAATTAGACGGCCTTCCTCCTCTTGCAGGGCAATGAGATCCACGCCGATTGCCACTTCATTGATGGAGATGTGCGGATTAATATGCAGTAGCGTGATCGAGCAGGATGCTTCGTTCTGCGCGAGCTGTATGGTATGCTGCAAGGCGAGCAAGGCATGCTTCGACCCGTCGATTGGAACAATAATATGTTCATACATGGTGATTCCCCCTTTAGATTGTTCAGAATAGGTGGACCCTATGCAGGTAACTACATTCGATTAATGATGAGTTACTGCGTCGTCGATGCCAGCGAGATGTCTGCGTCTTGCGATTAGGAAGAAGACCGCGATCAGAACCATCGCGCCGCCAAAATAGAAAGGAATTCGGCTGTTGAACCATTCTGCTAATTTACCGGCTAGGAACGGAGCCGCAGCACCACCTAAGAACCGTACAAAGCTGTAAGCGGCAGAGGTAATTGAGCGTTCAATCGGTGCAGCTTCCATGACCGCTGTGGTGATCAATGTATTGTTAATACCCAGGAAAATCCCGGATACGATAACAGCGACAATAACAACCTTCGGCGTATCAGCCCCAATACCCATCACAATAAGCGTGAGAGCGAACAAGGTTAACACGATGCTGATCGACTTGATCGTACCAAGCCAGCGCTGGAATTTCGGTGCTACGAATACGGAAGTAATGGCGAGCAATAGTCCCCATCCGAAGAAAACATATCCAAGTCCATGTTCATCAAGCTCCATAACAAAAGGTGCATAAGCCATCAACGTGAACATCCCGAAATTGTAGAGGAATGCTGTTACGCCGAGCGTGAGCAGCCCTGGGTACGTAAGAGCTTTGAGTGGAGCAGACAACGGAATCGCTTTTTTCGGTTTTGCGACATTCGGCATCATGAATAGAATGAAGATTAACGCGATGGCCATCAGTCCGCTAACCCCGAAGAAAGGACCACGCCAGGAGATGGAACCGAGCTCTCCACCAAGGAGTGGACCGACTGAGATCCCAAGACCTAATGCAGCTTCATAGAGAATAATGGCTTTGGCTGTTCCGGATCTGGACAATCCGACAATCGCAGATAATGCCGTTGCAATGAACAAGGCGTTGCCAAGTCCCCATCCGCCGCGGAACCATACGATGCTGCTAATGGCATTAGAGCTGCCCGCGAGCGCTGCGAAGACGATAATCATGAAGATCCCGGTAATTAGTGTCCATTTCGTTCCGAGCCTTGAAGAGACGAAGCCGGTAATGAGCATGGCGATCCCTGTCACGAGGTTATAGCTGGTGAACAAGAGGGACACTTGACTTGGCGTTGCATGCAATTGCTTGGCAATCGCAGGTAGAATCGGGTCGACAAGACCCAATCCCATGAAAGAAATGATGCTGGCAAAGACAATGGCCCATACGGCGATAGGCTGGTTCAACATCCCTGCGCGCTTTTCAATTTCCTGATACTGTGAATTGGATGAAATCATACATCAAGCCCCCATAATTATTCGTTGTACCTATACAATGACCAATTAGGCAAGAAACTAATCGTCATAATTGGATTATTTTACATCTACATGTATAGTACATTAATATATATGTATTATACATCTATTTAATGAACTGTCAATATGGTTTGAAGGAACTGCCGAATTTTGTTACATTAAGCGAAAGAGAGTTTAAGAAGCAGGTGATGAATGATGGAACAGAAGCTGATGGATACGATGGATTTCGAATTAGCGATGTTGATTCGTAGAGCATTATCGGTACAGTCGGAGATGCGTCTTGGGAAATTAGACCGGGCGGCCTATCTGCTGCTCTACTTATTGAAGAATAAAAGTCCGATGGGGATCAAGGCGATTGCAGAGGAGCTTCGACTCGACGGCTCGACGATCAGTCGGCAGATTGCCTCTATTGAGGCGAAAGGTTATGTAGAGCGGCTCCCGGATCCGAAGGATGGACGAGCTAGTCTGATTCAGATTACTTCTGCGGGAATGGACGAGTTTATGCTTGCTAAAACCGCGCGTGTACAACGCTTCGAAGAAATTTTCGAGAGCTGGACGGAAGAGGAAATGGTACAATTCACTACGTATCTGGCTCGATTGAATCATGCGGAATAAATAAATTTTTTTATAAGAGGATTGTGTGCGCAGAAGGGAATTGTTGGTATGAGTGAGTGGTTTGAACAAAGTTTTGGCGAGGACTACTTAATCGTCTATAAGCATCGAGATCGTTATGGGGCTTACGAGGAAGTGCAGCAAATGATCAGTTGGCTTCATCTGCCTGCTGGGGCCAAGGTGCTCGATCTCTGCTGTGGGATGGGAAGGCATTCGAACGTGCTTTCAGACTCTGGATACGATGTGACGGGCGTCGATTTGTCGGATGTCCTCTTAAGTGAAGCAGAGGCGCAAGATATCGAACAACGTGTGCGTTGGGTGCGTTCAGACATGAGATCGATTCCTTTAGATGGTGGATATGATGCGGTGGTGAATTTATTTACTTCTTTTGGATATTTCGATTCTGATGAAGAGAACGGCAGGGTACTTCACGAAATTAAACGGATGCTGGCGCCGGGAGCGCCTTTCATTATCGATTTTCTCAATCCGTCTTATGTTAAGCGAAATCTTGTCCCTTATACAGAACACAAAGAAGACAGGCTGCACATTGATCAATACCGTAAGATTGAAGCGGGTTATGTGAAAAAAGAAATTGTTATTACGGATGCGCAGGAATGCGTTCGCCGATATCATGAGCGTGTGAAGCTGTATCATCTGGATGCATTTCGATCAATGCTGTCGGAAGCCGGTTTACATATTGAACAGATATACGGCAATTATGATGAGAGCGTCTATGAGGAAGATACATCAGCAAGAATGATCTTCGTTGGCCGTGGATAGGAGAGATCGGAAATGGCAAATCAGGTTGTGACATCAGAGTGGGGAGAAGATCTGATTCAAATTCAAATCCCGCTGCCGAATGCACTCAAATGGGTTAATAGCTATCTGGTGCGAGGTTCTCAAGGATATACGTTAATCGACCCGGGACAGCATACAGTGGATGCGCTCGAAGCTTGGCGTGCTGCAATGTCGGAATTAAACATCACAATGCAAGATATTGAGCAAATTGTACTGACCCATCATCATCCGGATCATTATGGTCTGGCCGGGTGGTTCCAGGTGCAGACGGGTGCGCCGGTCTATATGACAGAGATAGCTCATGCGCATGCACAGATGATGTGGGGGAAGGATCAGGAGGCCACCGCCGCGATGGATCGATTGCTCTCACATCACGGGATGGATGCTTCTATCCGTGCTGAGATCAAGGAGCATTTTGACAGCTTCATCGCTTATGTTTCTCCTCAGCCAGAGGTTACATACCTAGAACAATCGAACATTCGACTAGGTGATCGCGAGTGGCAAGTGATTGTGACGAATGGACATGCGTCAGGGCATGCTTGCTTCTATCATGAGGCTTCACAGGAGATGCTCTGTGGAGATCAGATCCTACCACAAATTTCGCCAAATATCAGTTACATACCGGGCAGTGACCCACAGCCGTTGCAATCATTCATGGAGAGTCTGAAAATGCTGCAAGCCTATGATGTTGAGATCGCTTATCCAGGGCACCGGCATCCATTCCGTCATTACCAGGAACGTATCGTGGATCTGCTCACGCATCATGAGGAACGGTTAGTAAAGTTTGTGGAATTACTAACGGAGCCGAAGACGGCCTACGAATGCTGCAATGCAGTGTTTAACGCAAAATTGACCGTTCATCAGCTGCGGTTTGCGATGTCGGAGACACTTGCCCATTTGATTGAGCTGGAGCGGCGCGGACTTGTGCGTGCCGAGGAGAATACCGAAGGATGTATCGTGTATAAGAAAGCTTAGTGCATACTTGAAAACCCACCCGGGGATCCCCGACGGTGGGTTTTTGTTTTCTAACGTTTACCTTATAAAATGCCGACCCATTGCTGATGGAATTCGGATTCTGTGCACTGAAATACACCTGGGAAGTCCGTAGGATTGCGAATCAGCTTGTTAAGTGCATCGATGCCGTATTCCTGAAGAATGTATTCCACCAATAGATAGGAGAATTGAAATCCTCCCATCGTTCCGAAATCCCATGAATCGTCGTTTAATGCTTGGAGTGTAGGGACTGCGTGGTTGTTAATCGCATCA
Source organism: Paenibacillus terrigena DSM 21567 (assembly GCF_000374845.1). Lineage (GTDB taxonomy): Bacteria > Bacillota > Bacilli > Paenibacillales > Paenibacillaceae > Paenibacillus_K > Paenibacillus_K terrigena. The sequence continues at coordinate 79,716 of NZ_KB895416.1, forward strand.
TAAGTCGTGTTCTTAATATATTCGGGCGTCATTTGCTTCGCTTCATAACCGCCAATGCCTTGACGCAACCATTTGGGCGCGAGCGGATTGATGTCGCTGATCAACCACATCGTAAATAAATGAACGGTGGATTTCAGAATCGATTGATACGTATGCTCAGGTCCTGGGTTCAACGGTGACACGATCTTTAATATGTTATGGTCGTAGGTGCCCATGAACCAATTTGGTGCATCCGTTTCGCCTACAGCTTGATGGAAAGTAGGCAGATCCGGATAGATTTCGATCACGATTTTCTGAGAGGGTTGATGTCGATAGGTTGTTGTAATCCGCTCCACTTGGCCTTTAAGTTCATCGAATAAATCTTGGTATACCTTTTTCATCGCATCATTCTTGCTGGACGCCTCGCTTTTATTCACAATCGATATCAGTTCTTGAATAGACATGATTGTAATGTCACCCCATTCTTTTAATTCTTTTTTTAGTTTCTCTAAGGCACGGTAGAGCCTGTTCTTGACCGCACTTTCGCGCATCCCGATAATTTTGGATATTTCCAATAAGGTACAGTCGACGAAAAATCGTAAAGATATGATCTGTTGGTCTAATTCATTTAATTTGGCTAATGCAGCACTAATATCAATGCGGATGTCGACATCCTTAGCCATATCGAGGGAAATCGATTGGGACTCAAAGTCGATAACTTCGTGCGCGATTTCTTTATTACGAGATCTCGTACGATACTCGTTTTTCACAATATTCTGGGCAATTTTGAATATCCAAGTGAACAGACTGGCGTTGCCTTTGAATAAATGGAAGTTCTCCATTGCTTTCAAGAAGGCTTGTTGCGTCAAGTCGTCGGCTACCGCCGAATTTGTCTTCACTGCGATATAATTGCGAATTCTCTCGCGATATTGATCATAGATGGCTTCAAATTGCTGGATGTGCTCCTGCTCCTCCGGAAGAACAGGGTTTTGCGATTTGTCTTGAGCTCGTGACACCTGAAGAACCTCCTCTTGAACTTACAATTCATTAGACACCACAGGAAGGTAAAAAGCCACATCCACGTGCTAATGAATTTCAAAATCCTCAGACCTGTCACCATAGAGACATAGTGACTGGATTAAAGTTACAGGAAACGTGGTGACCAGCCAAGACAAAAAAGAGCTCAGCCCGACATTTCGGGATCGCTCTTGATCATGTATGCCTATGTTGTATCTGTGCACTGTAGATACGTCAAATACGCTTCTATTAGGAGCTATACTGGATTGCAGCAATATAGCGGGGTCAAACCGTTCTCAAACCTTGCATCATGTCTAAAATTACTGCGAGAATCCATCATAGAAGTTCTATCGTAGCTATTATGACTTCCTACAATGCAAAACTCCAAGATAGAGGCGTTGGAGTAGGAGTGGATAGGTGCGAGAGCAGGTGAGGTGTAATATCGCATGCCGCCTTCATCCATTACTATACAGAAAACGCCTAGCGGCGCCCTCTCGGGGGACAACGCTAGGCGTTAATCATGCTTTTAGGCCAAGAATGCTCTTAGCATCCAAGCATGTTTCTCTAGTGTTCCTTTGATACCGAGGAGCATGTCGGAGCTCGCTTCGTCTTCTGCCGCTTGAGCTACTTCCATACCATGCTGCAATTCAGCGATGACAACTTCGAAGTCGTTCTTGATAGAGGCAACCATTTCTTTGGCATTTTCTTTGCCCGTTGCTTCTTTCACGCTGGAAGTCTCAAGGTACTCACGCATTGTTGCAATTGGAGCGCCTTGAAGAGTGAGGATACGTTCAGCAATATCATCGACATACGTTGCTGCTTCGTTGTAGTACTCTTCGAATTTCTCATGCAAAGTGAAGAATTGATCCCCTTTGACATACCAGTGGTAGTTGTGCAATTTCACGAAGAGAACGTTCCAGTTCGCTAGTTGTTTGTTAAGGACCTCGACGACTTGATTATTATTTTGTGTCATGTGTAATCTCTCCTCTTTTAAATTTATTACTAAATTAGAATAATTCTAAATAACCTGTGAATTCATAATAACATACCGTGCGATGTTTGGCTACCCCTATTCCGAAGTTTGTGGATTAGGTCTGATTTTGCCTTCCGCAATTTCTTTCTCAGCCTGCTGTCTGTGGGCAATTCGGCTGCTCGCAGCAGCGGCGATCGCGCCAACAATATCATCTAAGAAGGTATGGATCTGACCATCATGTTTATCGTTGAGCTTCTCTAAGATCCCTGGCTTGAGCTTGTCCACGTAACCGTAATTCGTAAAGCCAATGCTTCCATATACATTGACGATTGAGAAGGCTAGAATTTCATCGACCCCATAGAGGCTTTCATCGTTGCGCACCATTTCTTGAAGTGGAGAGAGTAGTTTGCCTTCTTCGGCGAGCAGGTCGAGCTGAATGCCAGTGAGGACAGCATTCTGAACCTCGCGTTTGGACAGCACCATGTTAATGTTCTCGATACACGCCTCCATCGTTAAAGTAGGGAAATATTTCTGTTGCAGGAACAGCACGAGTTCACCGATTTGTTCGACGGTTACCCCGCGCTCTGTTAGTAATCTCCTTGTTGCTTCTGCGACCTTGGTGCTGTCGAGACTATAAGGCGCTGTGGAGTCTTCCATATGTAATACACACCCCGATGTTGTTTTTGGATTCCTCTTTATAGAGGTTGTTCAAAAAGTCATCATTTGATCACGAAGTCATTCAAGAAGCATAATCGACATCGAATCTTGCGTTCACCTTCGAAATCCGGTACTCATTTAGGTTTCGCCTAAACTCCGTTCCTCCTTCTTTAGGTTCCCGCAACCTTCTCGGTGCTGAAATACCGACTTTTTGAACACGCACTTATAGTATACGCGAACCGTTATTTTCATCCGTATGAAAAAATATACATTCATGCGAATAGATTTGGACAAAAAGTAGTTATATCGCACGAGGGAGGCTCGTATACATAGTAGTACAAGTAAGATTAAACCGTTTTAAGGAGGAAATCGTAGATGCTTATCCACAAATGGCTTCGCAATTTGGCTCTTGGGGGACTTATTGTTGTACCCTTAACACTGTCGGGCTGCGGCCTATTTTCCAAAGAAGCCAACGAGAAGATTGATGCCCCCCCCGCTGACGTCGAAATGCACATGATGAATGAAACGGACACCTTAAACGTCGTCAAGCCAACAACTACGAAACCGCAAATCAAAAATGGACTAACGGTATTCTTGAAGGACAGCAGCGGCATGCTCGCTCCGATCACACTGGATGTACAGGTGAAGAAGGGTGAGGATGCAGTGAAGCGGGCGCTTGAAATGATGGTTGAAGACAATAAAGATAAGAAGTTGCTGCCCGTCGGCTTCCAAGCTGTACTGCCTAAAGGTACGGTCGTGAAGAATATTACACGTGATACTGAGAAAAAAATTGCGACGGTGGAGTTCTCCCAGCAATTCGCAGATTATAATGTGACGGATGAACGTAAAATTGTTGAAGCGGTCACATGGGCTGTAACCAATGATCCGAGCATTCAAAAGGTCCAATTGAAGCTTGAAGGGCAAACGTTGAACGAGATGCCTGTTGATGGATTGCCGATGGATGAGCCGATGACGCGTGAGATGGGGATCAATCTGGAGATAACAGATAATGGGAATGTAACGTATATGAACTCGATGCCAGTAACGGTCTACTTCTCCGCGGTATCACCGGATAATGTGCAATACTATGTTCCGGTTACGCGCCTGATTGAGCCGTCGGCGGATATCGCGGCTGCTTCGCTGGAGCAACTTATCGTTGGTCCGCTCAACTCGGATGCGCTTGAACCCGTCATGACGCCAGAGACGAAGGTCAAACAAATCGAGCGGACGAAGGATGGCACGACGATTACCGTCGACCTGACGGACTCGATGTTCGAAGCGAATCAGAAGACGCCTGCGGAAATGCTGCAAGCCGTAATTTTAACCCTTACCGAGAATACGGCGGCGAAAAAAGTTCAAATTAAAATCAACGGTGAGACCAATGTCGTAGGTGATGACAATCAGAATTATGGCAAGCCTGTAACACGTCCAACTGGTGTGAATGGAATGAAAGCATAAATCGAATGATATAGCCTGTAAACAAAGGGGGATGCGAATCCCCCGCTTTTTGTCTTTACTTTTCCGGCTGTAAAAGGTGCTTTTCCGCAGGGTCTTTGGTAGAATAAGAAAGTTATGTTCATAACGAATACAGGTAAGGTTCAAAATAGAGGAGGTTGCTACATGAGAATAAACGGACGAAAACAGGATCAGCTTCGGACGGTTTCCATTACAACAAATGCGAATAAATATGCTGAGGGCTCTGTCCTTATAGAATTTGGAGATACGAAGGTGATCTGCACGGCGACCGTCGATGAGAAGGTTCCTCCTTTTATGAAGGGGCAAGGCAAAGGTTGGATTACGGCGGAGTATTCCATGCTGCCACGTGCAACCCAAACACGTAACCAACGCGAATCTGCAAGAGGCAAGCTAACAGGACGTACGATGGAAATCCAGCGTCTGATCGGCCGCGCATTACGCTCTGTCGTAGATCTTCATGCACTTGGCGAACGTACGATTACACTCGATTGTGATGTTATTCAGGCCGATGGCGGTACGAGAACGACTTCGATTACAGGTTCATTCGTCGCGATGGCGATTGCGATCAATCGGATTGCGGAGCAGCATAAATTAGCCAGATTCCCGATTACAGATTTCCTCGCATCCGTTAGTGTTGGGGTGATTCAGAATGAAGCGCTGCTCGATTTGAACTATGAGGAAGATTCCAAAGCGAAAGTCGATATGAACGTCGTCATGACAGGAAACGGCAAATTTGTTGAGCTGCAAGGTACGGGTGAGGAAGCACCGTTCTCTCGTCAAGAGCTGAATCAACTGCTGGAGCTTGGTGAAATCGGCATTCTGGAGCTCATCGAGATACAGAAATCGGCACTAGGTCCCGTTATTTCCGCGAAGATTGAAGCTGTCGCTGCAGCGGTACGGGGGTAACGAACACCATGACTCGCATTGCTCAAGATACGATTATCGTTGCAACAAGGAATAAAGGGAAAGTGAAGGAATTCGCTCATGCTTTTGCTGCCATCGGCAAACAGGTGAAGAGCATGTACGATTACCCGGATATCCCGGATGTTGTTGAAGACGGAGAAACGTTCTTCGCGAACTCCTATAAGAAAGCGAAGACCGTTGCTCTCGCTCTTGGCGTTCCGGTTTTAGCGGATGATTCGGGTCTATGTGTTGATAAGCTTAACGGAGACCCGGGTGTCTATTCTGCACGTTATGCGGGCGAAGGAGCGACCGATCAAGCGAATAACGATAAGCTGCTGCATGCCCTTGGCGAATTGACAGAGGGTGAGGATACGGAGCAATCACTGCTTAGTCCTGCGCAGTTCGTCTGTACGTTGGTTCTCTTCGATCCAGACACCCAAGAGCATGTGGAGGCATCTGGTCAGGTTGAGGGCTGGATTATTGCAGAACCGCGTGGTCTTGGCGGATTTGGATATGACCCACTATTCTTCCTGCCAGCGTTCGAGAAGACGATGGGAGAGCTCACGGTGGATGAGAAACAATCCATTAGTCATCGTGGCAGAGCATTAGAGCAATTACTTAAGAAGATTGAGAAATAGCACATAAGATCAACAAAAAAGCTAACTTCACGGCGTCTTGGACCGGAGGTTAGCTTTTTTAATGCAAATTAACGGTTGAGCAGGATCGATTTGATGCGGCGCTTGTTGATTTGATATAGCGTGTAGGTACGCAGCAGCTTGGTCTTTTTCCGATCGAGATGATTGAAGATACGGATGTGGTAATTCATATTGATCGTGTCGGACCAATAGAATTTATAGTCCTGATCGCCGGGTAGAAAATCGATCTCGTTCACATCTTGCTCAAGAAAATGCTTGATGACATGGTTGGAAAGGATGAGCCCAATACCATATTTGGGATAGTCTTTGGACGTGGCTGACAGGTACAGGTATACTTTGTGCGCATGCTTGACAGAGATTGCGATGGAAACGATGCTGCCGCTAATCTCCATGTAGGAGAATTGCACGCGGTTGCTCTGTTCAAGGTGCGAGATGATATCTCTCAGGAAAGCAGTCTCATTGGGATTTTGAAATAAACTATCCGGCCATCGCTGCTGATGGAGGACAGACAATCTGTCCCACAGCGCATCAGAATAGGAGGCATTGCATACGATGCGGACGGTGTGCTCGCGGGATAATTTGCGTTCCTTGCGTTCAATCTCTTTGATCTGGTTCTTATCTATTTTCATTTCGGCATAGGGTTGGATTTTCATGTAGGGGGAGACGGACAATGGCCGAGTCAACACTTCGAACTGCTCCCCTAGGGTCTGTTCCACCAAGGCGGTTACCGGATTGCGCGATTGGAAGCTGTATAGGTCAATCCAATCCCACTCCTCCTGATGGGTTGTGAAGGCTTTGGCAATATGCTTGAGCAACTTAATGTAGTGGTATTCGCGGTGTAGATAGAAGCTGTTGTTCTCGCCAGTACCGGAGACGATGCATTGCAGCGATCGTACCGAGCGCCACTTCAGCTTTTGTGGCACGATACATAGAGGAGCAAGCGCAACCCAGCGATCCTGATCGGTGACGACCACAACAAATAATTGTGCAGTGGGATGAAGCATATGATGAAGATACGCGCTCATCCATTCCCATGTCGCGAAAATTTCCGGCTGCTCCAGATGTTCAATTAATTCCTTCCACTGCGTCTCGTACTGCGACAAATCTTCTCTATTCCGAATGACCATCGTTTCCATCCTTCAACACCTCAACCTACAAAATCTTAATTCCTAGTAATTACGCGCTAAATCCATGGAAATCCTGCCCCTTGCCGTCATTCGACAAAAGTTCCTATTATACGCCAAAGAGGCCAGGAGGCATAGAAAAACCAGCTAAATTGTCAAAGTCCGTAGGACAGTGCAATTAGCTGGTCTAAAAGTTCGTAGGGATGAGTGCTATGTACGTTTTATCGCATTTGCTATAAGTGCGGCATAAGCCTTGGAACCTTGTATCGTGAGATGTACGCCATCCTCGCTAAAATAACTATCATGGTGTCCACTAGCGGAGTACCAATCAATGAGCGTGACGTTCGGCATGGTACTTGAAACGTCCTCGAGTGCCGTATTGACGAGACGCTCCCATTTGCGTGGCACCCTCGTATTCACAAGGAAGATATGATCCACACCGTCAAGCGAATGAAGAAACGTTATCAGTTGTTTTTTGTTGAAGTTCCCGTTCGTGCCGAGGCCGATCACAACCTTATTGTCAAGTTGATTATTTTGAGCGAGTTGCCCTAATACATTTACAGCTTTGGACATTTGGCGTCCGATCTCTGCATCCACAGAGATGCCAGGAAGTAGTTCTTCCAGATAAGGTTTGCCATCCAACATAACCGAATCACCGATGGCCGTTACATCGCTCCACGACTTGGAGGCTGCATCTTTCGTGGAGGTATCCTTCTTCTTAGGAGTGGATGGATGTTGTTGTATCGTTTCTGTACCTTTCGTCGAAGTACGATCAGACTGTTCTTCGGTTCTCTCTTCGTGTGGCGTATCAACAGGACCGAGCGATGGATTCGGCGGCAATGGTCCGAGTAGATCTTTAGGGTTACTCTCTGAGGCATTGAAATGTGAATCTGGAATGACTGTCCCTGAAGTTGCAATCGTCGTTCCGCTGAACATGCCAACAAAGAATATAATTCCAACCAAGCAGGAGCTTGCGGATACAATCCACTGGGATCTGGAGATCCGGCTCCATTTCCAGCTCCGCGACTGTATTTGCTTCCATTTTGCTGTAATGGCTCCACGACGAATTGGTTCTTCGATGTAGCGGTAAGAGAGTGCAGCTAGGAAGACACTGACGATAACTTGCATGATAGCCAGCAGCACATTGAATCCATCGGTGTCCACGGCGGGTTTCGTTAATTCGATGATCGGAAAATGCCACAGATAAATGCCGTAAGCTCGAACGCCGATCCACCGCAATGGTGTCCAGCTGAATAGTTTGCTCAATAGCGTATCGGGTCTTAGCAGCGCAGCGATCAGGATAGCTGTTGTGAGGGCCACAGCCACGAGTCCGCCCTCATAGATATAATCCTCGAATTCATTCATCACACTGATCTGATAGAACAGAATGATCAAAGCCCCTCCACCTAGGAGGTTCAGCAATTTTCGGCTAGAAGATGTCTTGATTTGTGACCATTTCTTGCTTGGCAGGAGCATGGCGAGTGCAGCGCCAATGAGAAGACCGAATGCCCTCGTATCTGTTCCATAGTATACGCGGCTGGGGTCATTCCCAGGTTCATACATCCATGCCATTGCAATCGCAGATAAGGCGATGAGCAGAAGGGTGATACTTACGCAATGAATGCGTTTGGGTGTATATCGTAAGCCGATGGCTAAGAGCAGTGGCCACACGATATAGAATTGCCCTTCAACCGCGAGCGACCAGAGATGGACGAACGGATTCGGAACGCCAAATCGATCGAAATACGATACTTCATGGAATATAAGCCACCAATTATTCCCGTACACGGTTGTGGCGAACACATCTCCGCGAAGCGTTCGTAGTAAGTCGTGGTCTGTGATGGTAATCCAGGCAACAACCGTAACTATCATCACGGCTAACGCGGGGACTAATCGACGAAATCGACGGTACCAGAAGCGGCCTAGATGAAGACCTTCAGACGACCGCTGTGTGAGCAATAAGTCGGTAACAAGGTAACCGGAGAGGACGAAGAACATGTCCACACCGAGGAATCCCCCTGGGACCCATGGAATATCCAAGTGATAAGCAATAACGGCGATAACGGCAAGGGCTCGTAATCCATCCAGTCCTGTAAAATAACGTTTCGTTCCAAGGGGTGTGTTAGACATAAATGACGACCTCTCGATCGATATTCATGCGGAGCAGAAGGTTCACTGCTTTTAATTGATATATAGTCTGACGATGCTTGTCAGATAACTTTAGATAGTTATGTATTGAATTCTTCGTACGGGCTCGACTCACGTAAATTCTTCCTTTCCATTCCTGCAACAACATGAAATCCCCCCGGACTGATTCAGATCACGGGGGGATTTCATGTCCGCAAGATTTTCCGTCATCATGATGTAAGTGCAATGCTGCTCATTTTCTTATGTATGTACTCAAAAAGCCTGTTGGTATTTGACGAAACAGTGATATAAAAAGTTTCGTATCGATCCATTTGCCACAGTTCAGACACAAAATTCGACCATAGTAGCTTATTCTAGGAACCTTTGTCGAAGCTATTGTGCCATTTTGAGTTTTGGAATAGTTTTAAAAGAGTGGAAAAAACGAATTAGTGACGAATTCCATCACGATGGGGATTTTAATGATCATTTAATGTTTTGGGAGGATTTATGGTGAAAGGGATATTTAGAAGAATATTGGTGTCTACTGTAGTTGTAACGACGATATATGCAGGGGCTTGTTTTCCATTAATTTTCTTAATGAAAGGAACCACGCATGCGGAAGTCGTTGTGTTGAAAACGGATCAGCTCTCAAATATGCCAGCGTCAGACACGCAGCCGGTCGTTGAACTGGTGTTAAGAGCGAAGGAGACAACAGCCGCTAAGAACCGAGGACTTTGAACTAATTTTACTATGAAATAGACGCCTGCGAAGGAGTTCCCGCAGGCGTCTTCATTTTCTATCGAATGCTCACTTTATATTGACGCAGCCAAGCGTCGACTTGAATGAGATAAGCAAATAATTGCGGACCACTCATGAGCTGACCGAACCATGGGATGTTTGACTTTGCCTCATCTGAAGCAGCCAGCTCGCGCAGCTTCTTCACATTAATGAGCGGGAGCAGCGGGGAGGACGGATCGTCTACAATCTCTAAGAACCAGCGTTTGACCGCTGTGAGATAGTTCGGATTATGCGTTTTGGGATAAGGGCTTTTCTTGCGTGTAATGACATCATCGGGGACAATGCCATGCAGCGCTTTGCGAAGAATTCCTTTCTCTCTGTCGCCAGCGGCTTTAATTTCCCACGGAATATTCCAGACATACTGGACGAGTCGGTGGTCACAGAACGGGACGCGAACCTCGAGTCCGACCCCCATGCTCATGCGATCTTTACGGTCGAGCAAGGTCGGCATGAAGCGGGTAATATTCAAGTAGGACATCGTACGCATTTTACGCTGTTGCTCCGTCTCTCCGGCTAGATGTGGAACTTCAGCAACGGCTTGACTGTATCGATCGCCAATGTACGGGAGCGGTTCAATCCAATCATGGATTTCAGGGGAGAGTAGATCCGCACGCCAGCTCGAAGCGAGTGACCAAGGGAACGTCCCTGCGTTCAAGGCTTCTTCTCGATGGAACCATGGATAACCACCGAAAATTTCATCCGCCGCCTCGCCAGAGACAGCCACCGTTATTTCTTTCTTAATTTCTTGGCAGAATAAATATAGCGATGCATCCACATCGGCCATGCCTGGTAAATCTCTGGCTTTCATTGCTTGGAGCAGCGCGTCCACCACTTCAGGGGTATCGAATTGAATCCAATGATGTTTGGTGCCGAGGTGTTCGCTCATCCTTTTAATCCATGGGCTATCCGCGTTAGGTTGAAATGTATTTGCGGTAAAATATTTATCATTATCGACGTAGTCCACCGAAAATGTATCCAGCGTGCTTTTACCCATTCGATGATTGTAGAGAACGGCCAATGCTGTAAGTGCACTCGAATCTAGACCACCTGACAGCAAGGTGCCGATCGGAACATCGGAGACGAGCTGTCTCTCGAGTGTATCCTGCAGTAATTCCCGAACCTTCGCAGCGGTTGCATCGACATCATCTTCATGAGGGATGGCTTCAAGCTTCCAATAGACAGAAATATGAGATCCATTATGATCATAGACGAGGCAGTGACCTGGACGGAGTTCGGAGAGTTGACTGTATACGCCATGACCCGGTGTTCTTGCAGGACCTACGATAAAAATCTCAGCAAGTCCTTCGGCACGAACGACGGGTTCAATCGCTGGATGCGCCAGAATGGCCTTCGGCTCGGAACCGAAGAGGAACATCCCGTTCACTTCCGCATAGAACAGCGGCTTCACGCCAAGGCGATCCCGAGCCATGAAAAGATGCTGTTCCCGTTCATTCCATATGGCAAACGCAAAAATGCCGTTGAATCGGTCCAGACAAGCAGGCCCCCATTCGATATAAGAGACGAGCAGGACTTCGGTATCGCATGACGTCTGGAACGTATGTCCTCGTGATTCCAATTCTTTGCGCAGCTCCAGTGTATTGTATAATTCACCATTATAGACAAGGGCATATCGGTCATCGCCAGCCGTTCGAATCATCGGTTGTGACCCGTTCTCTGGATCGATGACACTTAAGCGCCGATGTCCAAGGGCGCAAGACCCTGAGATCCAAGTGCCTGATGCGTCAGGACCGCGTTCCGACAAGGTCTCTGTCATATTTTCTAGAATGGTCGAATCTTGTGTAAGGTCCTTTTGCCAGTTGATCCAACCTGTAATTCCGCACATCTTCGCTCATCTCCTTCTGGATGGAAATTCGTTCTCGCTCTGTAAATTTTTTCCGGAAAGTCAGGAATGTTTCTAGGTATATGCGTCCCTGTAGAATAAAATGTATGTCCCGCAGGATACCATAAGAAAATTGGGGCTCATCATGTACATGAAGCACATAGATGGGAGGTGAGAGGGATGGCTGAGAAGTTTAAGAAGAATAAGGGCAATAAATTCGCGAATCAGGCGGAATTTGCAAGTGAAGTGGTGGCGAAGAATGTGAAGCAAGAAGCGCAGAATAATCCGAAAGATAGAATTTAAATGGAATGTGATGGTGATAACCGGTTTTCCCGTGTGTACGGGAGCCGGTTTTTTTGACGTTGAGACAGACACCTCATGCCCAGATCGAACAGATCGAAGATCATAAGCAGGCTCCTGCTCGATCCTGGAGCGAAATTACTATATGAGGGTGACCTGTGGAAGGTGACCATGGCGTTGTACTTTATGCGGTATGACTGGAGATCTCGGGAGAGACCTTCGTTTCTTTGGTTCGTGTGCTTAGGGTATAGACGAGAATCCCAATCAGAATGACACAGGATCCAATCCATTGTTCCATCGTCAGTTGGTCGCCTAAGATCAGATAGGCTAGAATGCAAGTTCCTACAGGCTCGCCGAGAATACTCATCGAGATAGTTGATGCGCTCATCCAGCGAATGAGTCCGTTCATCACGGTCTGACCGAATAGCGTAGGAACAACCGCAAGCCCAAGGAATAAGAGCCAGTCTTGATCTGCGTAACCGATGAATGGTGCATCAAGGACGGCACAATAGAGCGCGAGGAATACACTGCTGCTGAGATAGACGATGAACGTATAGACCGGCAGGGAGTACACCTGACGAACTGATTTGCCGATGAGAAAATAAATCGTAATGACTGCCGCGCCAAGCAGCGCTAGCACATCACCGAGTAGTGCAATTCCACCAATGCGGAAATCCCCAATTCCGATAACGAAACTCCCCACAATCGAAAGAACGCCACCGAGAATCGCCATTTTGCGCAGACGTTCACCGAATAAGAAGTAGCTCCCTGCAAATGCGAAAATAGGCTGCAGCGTCACAAGCACCGTCGAGCTGGCGACACTCGTATATCGAAGCGATTCGAACCAGAGCACGAAATGAACGCCGAGCAGCACGCCCGATAGAATCATCGTATAGAGCTCTCGACGTTTCATGGACCGTAATTCCGGTAGGCTGTGTTTATTGAAGATGAGCCACGGAAGAATTAAAATCGTGGAGAATAACATGCGGTAAAAGGCGACGATAGGCGCAGGAGCAGCTGAGAGCTTCACGAAAATGGCGGAAGTGGACAAGGCTGCAACACCGATGAATAATGCGATATATAAATAAATGGACCGAGGTTTGATCACGTACATAGTCCTCCAAATAAATTCAAATGTAGATTGCCGTACTCAGTCTATCTTCTCCCCCTATATCCGTCAAGCAGGAAGTGGTTGCGGGTGTTCATAGGTTGTTCATATTTTCTTGCTAGACTGATGGGAGAATAGGCGAGAGGGGTATGAAAGATGAAGAAGAAGATTGGGATCGTTGTCATTTCGGTGGTGATCCTTGGAGGGCTTATTTTCGGATATAACTTGTATGCGAAGGGCCAAAAAACGGAGCCGGTCGTTCAGATGTCGGCAAAAGCCTCGAGGACAGACCTCGTCGTGAAAGTGTCCGGTACGGGAACCGTATCGCCCGTCAATCAAGCGACCGTGAAATCCTCCGACTCGGGCAAAATCAAGAGCATCACCTTCAAAACAGGGCAAAAGGTCAAGAAGGGTCAGGTTTTGGTCACGTTCGAACAAGATGACATGAGCTCACAGGTTCGCAAATCTGAGCTGCAAATTGAGCAGAAGCAGATGGATTACGATGCGCTGAAGCAGAAGTTCATGCAGGCTTCTGACGAAGAGCGCGATACGATGAAGATGCAGATTGAGCAGAAGAAGCTGGACATCGAGGTTGCGCAGCTGGACTTGAAGGATTTGCAAGCGAAGCAGAAGGAGACGGCGGATGTTGTCGCTCCAATCGATGGCACAGTTGTCACCAGCGATATTCATGTCTCTGACCAAGTATCGCCGAATTCCGTCTTAGCAGAAATCACGGACTATGATCATCTGGAATCCGTCGTTCAGATCGACGAGCTGGATATCGGCAAGGTCAAGGCCGGACAGGACGTGGAGATGACGCTCGATGCGATAGCGGATCAAGTGGTGCAAGGGAAGGTGACTTCGGTGTCCCAGGAAGGAACCGCACAGAACGGCGTTGCGAGCTTCGACGTCTCCATTGGGCTCGATAAGTCGGATGCGATCAAGGTCGGTATGTCCCTGCAAGCCGATATTATAGTAGAAAAGAAAGAAAACGCAGTGGTCGTGCCGATTGAAGCCGTTCATCAATTCGGTGGCAAGTCGTATGTGCAGCTGGCATCCAGCGGAACACAAGCGCAAAAGGGAGAGCCTGCAGCGACGAAGGACAACAGCAATAATAAGTCCGCGCCACCCGAGGGGAACCAGCCAGGCAGCGGCAGCGCGAACGTCGGCCGAGGCGGGCGCAATGCTGCGATGATGCAGAATATGAAAGAGATTACCGTCGGCATTCATAATGAATCGTATATTGAAGTGGTGAGTGGACTGACAGAAGGTGAGTCCGTACTCCTACCTGAGGTAGCAGCCTCCAAGACGGGGGCGGTCCAAATGCAGGGCGGTTTCGGCGGGTTTGGCGGCATGGGCGGAGGCCAGGTATTCCGTCAGGAAGGCAGCTTCAACGGCGGTGGCGGAATGCGAAGTACACAGCGAAGCAGCAGCAGCGGCAGCGGAGGCGGATCGCGATGAGTTCCACAGCAATCACGCTAGTAACGCAGCGCAAGCCATTATTGAAGCTTGAAGATGTATTCAAGTGTTATGCCATGGGCGGTGAAGAGGTGACTACACTGCAAGGTGTTTCACTACAAATTCTTCAAGGTGAATTCGTGGCCATTGTTGGTCCGTCCGGGTCAGGGAAATCAACACTGATGAATATGATCGGTTGTCTCGATGTCCCCACGAGTGGGTCGTATTGGATTGACGGTCAGGAAGTGAGCCGTATGAAAGATTCTCAACTGGCTGAAATTCGTAATCAGAAAATCGGGTTTATTTTTCAAAGTTTTCATTTGCTCTCGGCACTATCGGCACTGGAGAATGTAGAGCTTCCGCTCGTATACCGCGGGATGTCGGCCAAGGCGCGCAAGGAGCAAGCACAGCATGCGCTGCGCGAAGTTGGGCTGGAAGAACGGATGCATCATCGTCCATCGCAATTATCAGGCGGTCAACAACAGCGGGTTGCGATTGCAAGGGCGCTCGCAGGTCAGCCGCCGATTCTGCTCGCCGATGAGCCGACAGGTGCGCTCGATACGAAGACAGGTCTAGAAGTGATGCAAATGATTCATACGCTGCATCGCAAAGGACACACCATCGTTCTGATCACGCATGATCCACAAATTGCCGCGCAAGCGGAGCGGGTGATTCATATCGTGGACGGTCAAATCTCGCATACGGAGGTGATGCAGGCATGAAGCTGTCCCAAGCATTTAAGATGGCCTGGAAGAGTATACTCTCGAACAAAACAAGGACGTTGCTTACGATGCTCGGCATTATTATCGGCGTCTCCTGCGTTATTCTGCTCGTGTCTGTTGGGCAAGGGGCGACGAGTGCCGTGACGGCTCAAGTTCAAGGACTTGGATCGAATCTGCTGTCGGTTTCAATAAGTGGTCGAGGTGTACAGACATCGGTGTCCTTTGAACAAGCCCAGTCTTTCCAAGATATTGAGGGTGTGAATGCCGTTGCTCCAACCGTTAGCGGCAATGTTCAGGCGAAGAACGGGAATAAGAATGTAAATGTCTCGGTTGAGGGAATTACGGCTGATTATGAGGAAGTGCGTTCGACGAAGGTGCAGAGCGGCCGGTTTATTTTGCCTATCGATGTGGATTATTCCCAGAAAGTGGCATTAATCGGAACGGAGACGGCAACCGATTTATTTGGTACGAGTAATCCCGTCGGTGCGTATATGATGCTCAATGGCATGCGATTCAAGATTGTTGGGCTGCTCGAAGAGAAGAGCACTTCGAACAATACGATTAAGATCCCACTGACGTCAGCGCAGCGATTACTGCGTTCCAAAGGAATTCGTACAATTTATATGCAGGCCCAAACGGGAGATCTGACGTCAATTGTTAAGGCACGTACGGAGCAGAAGCTAAGCCAGATCTTTCGATCTACCGATGATAGCT
Organism: Paenibacillus terrigena DSM 21567; assembly: GCF_000374845.1. GTDB lineage: Bacteria > Bacillota > Bacilli > Paenibacillales > Paenibacillaceae > Paenibacillus_K > Paenibacillus_K terrigena. The sequence goes on from NZ_KB895416.1 coordinate 95,568, forward strand.
ATACGGTGACTGATCAGAAGGAGATGCTCAAGACGGTCAGCTCGATCACGGATACGTTATCCATCGCACTTGGAGGCATTGCGGGGATCTCCCTAATCGTCGGCGGCATCGGTATTATGAACATTATGCTGGTCTCCGTGACCGAACGAACGCGTGAGATTGGTATACGCAAGTCCGTTGGCGCGAAGAAACGTGATATTCTTCTCCAATTCTTAATTGAGTCGATCGTGATCAGCGGAATTAGCGGCATGATCGGGATTCTGGTCGGGCTTGGCGGAGGTGTTCTTGTGAGCCAAATCACCTCTCTTACCGTACAGGCTTCCCTCAACATCATCTTGATCTCTTTCGGATTCTCCGTCTTTATCGGCGTTTTCTTCGGCATATTCCCGGCGAACAAAGCAGCAAATTTGAAACCGGTAGATGCTCTGAGGTACGATTAAGGATAGAAATGTTCAAAATTCGACTTATTAGCACCGAGAAGGTTGTATGAAACTGAAGCCAGGCTTACGATGCGAGTTTTTCTTCGAAAAACTTGTAGGAGAAGCGGAGTTTAGGCAAAACCTAAATGAGCATCGGACTTCGAAGTTGAATGCAAGATTCGATGTGGAATCTCTTCTCGAGTATTCTTCGTGATCATAAGGCGTTGGGAAGGGATGTGCGAGGGGTGAGGCAGCCAAAGGTCCTTGTGATTGAGGATGATGAATATATTCGCGATATGCTTTCCTTATATTTGGATAAACATCAATTTGATTACGATATGGCGGAGACGGGGAGTGAGGGGGTTGAGCTCTTCCTCGCGAATCCGCCTGATATTGTATTGCTAGATATCATGCTGCCAGAAATGGATGGCTTCGAGGTGTGCAGAGAAATTCGGCGTTATAACAACGTGCCGATTCTAATGATTACAGGCAAGGGCGAGAGCTACGATAAGCTCAAAGGCTTCGAGCTTGGTGCGGACGATTATATCGTGAAGCCCTTCGATCCGAAGGAACTGATTGCCCGCCTCAAGGCCGTGCTTCGCAGAACGCAGGCAGGTCTAGTGCAGGAGATTATTCAGTATCCTGGCTTAACCATTCGAATGGACGAGTACAAGCTTGTGTTGAACCATGCTGAATTTATGCTGCCGCCCAAAGAAATGGAATTGCTGCATCGACTCGCGACCCATCCCAATAAAGTGTTCACGCGTGAGCAATTGCTCTATCAGGTATGGGGACATGACTATGCGGGCGATTTCCGCACGGTCGATGTGCACATTAAGCGGCTTCGGGAGAAATTGGGTGAAACCGAGGAGTGGCGGATCGTTACCATTTGGGGCGTCGGTTACAAGTTCGAGGTGACCTCATGATACGCGTGCCGAAGCTGAAGTGGAAGTTTGGTATTTTCACCAAAATATTACTAACCATTCTCGGGTTCCTGATCGTCTCAACGTTGACACTAGCTTTGGTGTTTAACTGGTTCTTCCGTGGCGACTTATTAAATTCGCATCGAGATCAAGATCTACGTCAGTTGAAAGATATTACGAACTACATTGAACAAGCCTATGTCGAAGGTTGGAGTAAAAATGCCTTGTATGCCGGACTATCCTTGGTTGTTCCGAAGGAGATGCGTTCCCTGTATCTATTCGATCGGAAGACAGGGAAGGTCATTCTTCGCATTGCCAATGAGAACCGGGCTGATCTGCAGCCGGACCCTAATCTGATTCGAGAAGTCATACGAGACACAGAGATGACACAGAGCAAGTATATCATCGACAAAGAGGACGGCAAGGAAATGATCACGGCGGGCTCTGTGCTGATCAATGGGAAGCCAAAATGGACAGTCGTGGTGATATCGCGGGCATTCCAGGCTGATTTCTCCAGATTTCACAGTCGAATGCTCATGGCGATATGTGTAACCCTCATTGTATCGTTTATCTTCACGTTGATCTTGTCACGTCAGTTGACGCGGCGGGTGAAACAGCTGACCGAAGCGACGCAGGCGATTGCCAGAGGAAATTTCAAGCCGTTCATCCCGCTCAAGTCCAAAGACGAACTAGGTGAGCTGGCGAGCACGGTGCAGCAAATGGCGCATGACCTAGAAGGGGTAGACCGGATGCGCAAAGATTTCATTGCGAATGTCTCCCACGACTTGCGTTCTCCGCTTACATCAATGAATGGTTACATGGAGGCAATCCTGGATGGGACCGTGCCGGAACAGCGAATGAAGCATTATTTGCGCATCGTCAAAGATTTGAATACGCGATTAATTCGATTGGTGAATGATTTGCTCGATATGAGCAAGATCGATAACGGGCAGCTAGAGATGCAGTTTCGGCCCTTTAATGTCACGGAGACGATTCGCAAAGTGCTTGCGAGTATGGAGCCGCAGTTTGTGAATCATCAAGTGATTTTCCGCGTCTATCCGAAATCGGGATTGGTCTCGGAAGGAGAGGCAGAGGATATCGAAGTTTATGGCGATCCAGACCGTATTAAGCAGGTACTTACGAATTTGATCCAGAATGCCATTGAATTCTCCCCAGATGGTAAGCCGATTCTCGTGGATTTGATCGCGAGCGATCAGGCCGTCATTAGCGTGAAAGATTATGGGATTGGCATGGAGAAGGAACAACTGGAACGGGTTTGGGATCGATTCTACAAAGCTGATCAAGCTCGAACACGGCGCAATGGAACCGGAATCGGATTATCTATTGTCAAGACCATCATCGAACGTCATGGAACGACGATTCAGGTGGAGAGTGAGCTTGGTGAAGGCACGCAATTTACATTTGCTCTACCGTATGCAAGTCATTCTGATTCATAAGGCATGAAGAATAGCTTAGGACACGGGATAAAAGGAGGTACTTAACATGATGGAAATGTCAGTCCATTACGCGGATCGAAGCAAGGTGAAGCGAAACCGAGATTTCATGGAGGAAGTGGCGCCGTATCTCGATGAGCTGCGCTCTTATTGTATATACGTTGCTGCATCGACTTGGGAAGGAGAAGATCTGTACCAGGAAGTATTGTTAAAAGCGTTCGTCTATCGTAACAAGGTATGCTGCGGCACGGTGCCATTTACGAAGGCTTATCTCTACCGAATGGCTCAAAATATCTGGGTCGACATGTATCGTAAGCACCGGGGGCGTATCATCCCTTGCGAGCAGATCGAGGTTGGCGGCGTGGACTCAAACCGTTATGTGGAAGTACGCGAGCTTGTGGAGCATGTAGCTGACCAAGTTCCTGAGCGCCATATGGAGATGTTCTTGATGCAGGATGTATTCCGATACTCAATGGAAGAGATTGCAGTGATGCATAATATATCAGTTCCGGCCGTGAAGTCAGCCCTTCATCGAACGCGGACGAAGCTTCGTTCGCCAAAGCGGCCTCAACATGCGAGGCCGAAAGACGCGAAGCATCCATCCCGCGTTGAACGGTGGGTATATGCTGTATTGAAGGGTGACCCGAGCAAAATGTTGTCGAATGTCTTTCAAGGATAGGATGTAGAGGGCAGCTAGTATAAAGGCTGCTCTTTCTTGATTTGTGTAGAATTTTGAGGGAAAATGGTATACAATGAATATTGTCGTTTTTTTAACAACCGTACGGGATTCCGCTTGCAGGATGACCGGTATTAATAATCATTGGAGTGGGCAACATGAGCAGCAATAATCGAAATCAATTTTTTCCTTATTTGGATATGGATCGGATCATGGGACTTATCGGTCAGATTGAATCTAGCGATGGTAGAACCGGTGCAAGAGCAGAGGAACTGAATCGTACGAAGGTCATTGAGCCGAAGAAACGTAGACGTCCGCAGAGTGTGGATGCGCTGTTGCATAGTGTCTTGAACAATTAAATATGTAGCTGATCAATGCTGATCGATATAAATAAGCTGCCCAAAGGGTCATATGGTATGACTTTTTGGACAGCTTATTTCTTTTTGTGTGCATAAATGGATGCTAGTTTCACCAAAAATACACTTATTAATGTGTCATAATAAATGAATAATGCATTATATATTGCAATGTGAGTGTTATTTAGTTATATTTATGACATCATAATTATTTTGGGGGGAAATGGGCGATGAACATGGCAACGATGGTGAACCGCAAATGTGTATTTGCTTTTCAAGAAGGTCATGCAAAAATGGTAGATTTACTCGGTGGCAAAGGGGCAAATCTGGCAGAAATGACGCGTGCAGGTCTGTCCGTTCCTCCAGGATTTACGGTGACGACGGAAGCGTGTCTCGCTTACTTCAAGGATGGGAATCAGTTAAATGATGATGTTATGCATCAAATTCTGATGGGGTTAGCACAGCTCGAGCGCGGGAAGGGACAGTTTTTTGGTGAACGGGATAAGCCGTTGCTCGTCTCTGTCCGTTCGGGTTCGGTAACTTCCATGCCAGGGATGATGGATACAATTCTAAATGTCGGCTTAAATGATGAGACGGTTGTAGGAATCAGTGAACTAACAGGCAACCCGCGGTTTGCCTTTGATTGTTATCGCCGATTAATTCAAATGTTCGGTCATGTAGTTATGGGCGTAGATTCGCAGCTGTTCGAGCATCAACTGGAACGGATGAAGAAACGTGAAGGGGTACTGCGCGATGAACAGATTTCAGCAGATGGCTTAAAACAACTGGTGCAGGAATATAAGCTGCTCGTTCAATTGAAGACCGGTAGAATCTTCCCGCAGGACGTCGTAGATCAGTTGCGTCTTGCCATCGAAGCTGTATTCAGCTCGTGGAATAATGCCAGAGCACAGGTATATCGGCGGTTACACCGGATACCCGATGACCAAGGTACGGCTGTGAACGTACAGAGCATGGTGTTCGGGAATATGGGCGATACTTGCGGAACGGGCGTTGTCTTCACGAGAAACCCATCTACAGGAGAGAATGCATTGTTCGGGGAGTTCCTGCTAAATGCACAGGGCGAGGATGTCGTTGCGGGCATTCGAACACCGATGCCGATCGCAGCGCTTGAGCAGGTTATGCCAGACGTATATCACGAATTGCAACGAACGGTGAAGCAATTGGAGCTTCATTATCAAGACATACAAGATATTGAATTTACGATAGAGCATAACAAGTTATACCTGCTTCAGACGCGCAGCGGGAAGCGAAATGCACAGGCGGCATTAAAGATTGCTGTGGATTTGGTACGTGAAGGGATCATTACGAAGCGGCAGGCGATTGAGCGAATAGACCCAATGCATCTGGAACAATTGTTACATCGAGCAATTAGCGAAGAGGCACAGCAGCAATCGCTTGCGAAGGGTCTTCCTGCTTCGCCCGGGGCTGCGGTTGGGCAAGTCGCATTCCATGCCGAGACAGCCGTAGCTTGGAGTAAGGAAGGGAAACGGGTTATTCTCGTTCGGCCGGAGACCACACCGGAGGACATTGAAGGGGTGCTGGCGTCTGAAGGCGTCGTGACGCTTCGGGGCGGGATGACGAGTCATGCTGCGGTCGTGGCGCGTGGGATGGGGAAACCGTGTGTCTGTGGCTGTGAGACGATTCAATTCCTTGAAGCAGAGCACTGCATCCAAATTGGGAATCAGGTTATTCAAGAGGGAGACTGGGTGACAATAGATGGTCATCGCGGCTTGATCTGTCTAGGCGAGTTCGAGCTGAAGGAACCAGAGATGACGCAAGAATTATCGGAGTTGCTGGCATGGGCTGATGAAGTTCGCACGCTGCGCGTACTAGCGAATGCAGATCACCCGCACGATGCACAAGTGGCCAGACAATTCGGCGCGGAGGGGATCGGTCTCTGCCGCACGGAGCATATGTTCTTCGATAAGGAGCGGCTTCCTGTTGTCCAGCGCATGATTCTGGCAGAGCATGCTGATGCAAGGCAAGATGCCTTAGCGCAGTTATTGCCGATGCAGCAATCGGATTTCGAAGGCATGTTCGAAGCAATGGAAGGGCTCCCGGTGACGATTCGACTACTAGATCCACCGCTGCATGAATTTTTGCCGAAACGAAAGGAACTGCAAGATAGATTGCAAGAACTACGCGGACAGGTCGGAATGGCTCGTGAAATCGCTGATGTAGAAGCAGCGATGAAGAAGGTGGAAGCCTTGGAAGAAGTCAATCCGATGCTGGGACAGCGTGGCTGCAGACTTGGTATTGTCTACCCAGAAGTATACGATATGCAGATTGAGGCCATCTTTAAGGCGGCGGCAAGCTGCTTGGAGCGTGGGATCATTGTTCGACCAGAGATCATGATTCCGCTCGTCGGTCATGTAACAGAGCTGAAGTTCTTCCGGGATCGGATTGAACAGATCGCGAGTCAGATCCTGAGCAAGATGCAATTGCAGCTATGCGCCTACAAAGTCGGCACGATGATTGAAGTACCGCGTGCTGCGCTAACAGCTCGTCAAATCGCTGTTCATGCGGATTTCTTCTCATTCGGGACGAATGACCTAACCCAGATGACGCTTGGCTACAGCCGTGATGACGCGGAAGGGAAATTTCTATCGCAATATTTGGACCATCGGATTCTGCCTCACAACCCGTTTCAGGTGCTTGATGAGGATGGGGTTGGTCAATTGATTCAGCTTGCGAACACGGCGGGTAAATCCGTTAAGCCCCAGTTAAAGGCAGGGGTGTGCGGGGAACACGGGGGTGATCCGCAATCGATTCAATTCTGCCATGCCATTGGGCTCGAATATGTGAGCTGCTCGCCATACCGCATTCCGCTTGCTCGAATTGCAGCGGCGCAGGCTGTTATTGCGCAGGAGCGGAGCGTGGAAGAGGTTTCAACGCAGGTGAAAGGAAAAGCGGTATAACGCGTATTGAGATATTGTGACCGCCTATTTGCCGGGCAACGCTTTGCTGGAGGAAGGTGAAGGCAGCAGGCCGGTTGTAAGCTTCGGAGGCCATATATAGTTGGAAAGGCTTCTCTCAACGTAGATGGACTACGATGAGAGAAGCCTTTTTGGCATGCTCAGAGTAAGCTATTCTGTTCGAGAGGGCGGAAGGTGAGGTGAGGGAAGGGAAGGGTTTCATACAATTCCCCCACCTCACACCCGATCGTATCTGCAATGGATAAGGCGATCTTGAGCGACATGATGCGCTTGTTCTCAGCCAAGTCGATTAACCGCTCCGGTCGAAGGAGCAGATTCTGCGCGAGCTGATCGATAGTCATATTCGCTTCGTCTAACCGATCCATCAGTAAGCAACGGCCTAATTCAAGCTTCATATCGTGATCGCCTCCATTCTATTACGCGCGTTCCATCATTTGCTCACGGTTTGGACCGACGGAGATGAAGCGAATAGGCACGCCGATTAAACGTTCTAAATGCTCTACATACTGTTTCGCTTCCGATGGCAGTTCATCGAACGAACGGATATGGGAAATATCGCATTTCCAGCCTGGCATCGTCTCTACGACAGGTACAGATCTCTGCAGTTGCGGCGTATTTGGGAATTCTTGCGTAATCTGCTCGTTGTTTTTATATGCTGTGCAGATCGGAATTTCATCCAGATAGCCGAGCACGTCGAGGTTCGTCAGTGCCACTTCCGTTGCGCCCTGCAGCTTGCAACCATAGCGCGTAGCTACCGCATCGAACCATCCAACTCTGCGCGGTCTTCCGGTTGTTGCGCCGAATTCGCCTGCATCCCCGCCGCGTCTGCGCAATTCGTTCGCTGGTTCATCGAAGATTTCTGCGACGAATGGTCCTTCGCCGACACAGCTGGAATAAGCTTTGGTTACTGCGACAATGCGTGTCATTGCATAGGGAGGCACGCCTGCGCCGACAGGAGCGAAGCCAGCTAAGGTCGAAGAAGAAGTGACATAAGGATAGATCCCGTGATCTGGATCGCGAAGGGCTCCTAATTGTCCTTCCACCAAGACTTGTTCCCCTTGCTTCAACGCTTGATGCAATAGCGTTGTTGTGTCGCTCACATAGGGCTTCAGGAAGGCTGCTTGCTCGCGCAATTCGTTCATGAGTCCTTCAATCTCATAGGCCGGTTTATGGTACAAATGCTGAAGCAACACGTTCTTCGCTTCAAGTGAACGAAGTAACTTGGTTCTAAGGAGTTCTTCGTCATACAAATCGCTGACTTGAATACCGAGTTTAATATATTTATCCGAGTAGAATGGCGCGATACCCTGCTTCGTAGAGCCGAACTTGCGATCTGCAAGGCGTTCTTCCTCTAATTCGTCGAACAGAATATGATACGGAAGAACAACCTGTGCACGGTCCGATACATGAAGTTTGGGCGCAGGTACGCCTCGAGAGATCAATTCGTTTAATTCTTTTTGCAAATTGGGAATGTTCAGTGCAACGCCAGGCCCAATCACATTGCCTACGCCCGGATTAAATACGCCTGATGGGAGCAAGTGCAGCGCGAACTTTCCGTAATGATTAATAATCGTATGTCCTGCATTGCTTCCTCCTTGATAACGAACAACATAGTTCGATTTCGCCGCAAGCACATCCGTAATCTTACCTTTTCCTTCATCGCCCCAATTGGCACCCACAATCGCTGTAACTGTCATTTCTGCACTCCTATTCATGGTTGGAATTTCGTTCTAACTTCAGTATAATAAAGTTCTCCTTATTAATATAATTAATATTTATAATAGTTGATATTAATCTGATTTATACATGGAGAGGTGACATCCCCTTTGATTCAGAATATGGAATTGTATCAGGTGTTTTATATAACGGCCAAAGCAGGCAGTCTCTCCAAGGCTGCGACCGAGTTGTTCATCACGCAGCCTGCAGTGACGCATTCCATCAAGCAGCTGGAGGCGAAGCTAGGAGGACAATTGTTTTTCCGCACGTCTAAGGGTGTGCGATTAACGGCTGAAGGCGAGGTTCTCTTCACTTATATTGAGCAAGCCTACCATTTTATACTCAACGGCGAACGAAAAATGGCCGAAATTCAGCAGCTAACTGAAGGGGAGGTCAAGATTGGCGCGGGTGATACGCTATGCAGGCATTTTCTATTGCCACATTTGCAGACGTTCCACGAAGCTTACCCGCAGATCAAGATCCAAGTGACGAACCGGACGACCAGGGAAATTATCGGATTGTTAAAAGAGGGGAAGATCGATATTGGGATCGTCAATCTGCCGATCACAGATCATCAAATCGATGTGCAAGAAAGCATGGAGATTCACGATTGCTTCGTGACGGGAGAGAAGTTTAAGTTTTTATCAGAGTCCCCGATTTCACTTGAACATTTGCTCAAGCACCCCATCATTTTCCTAGAGCAGGGAAGTAGTACGCGTGCCTATGTTGATCGGTTTGTGGCCTCGCAGGGTCTTGTCCTGAAGCCCGAAATTGAACTCGGAAGTGTTGATCTACTGGTAGAGTTTGCGCGGAGTGGGTTTGGGGTGTCCTGCGTTACGCGAGAATTTGTTGAAGCGGAATTGTCTGATCAATCACTATATGAGATTAAGCTTCAGACGCCGATCCCTCCAAGACGGGTAGGTATCATCAAGCTGCGGAGCACGCCGCTGCCTGCGGCTGCAAGACAGATTTATGAAATGCTGTTGTGAGTGGATGTGAGGGGAGCATAGATTCACACACATGAAAAGAGTCCCGGGATCCCGAGACTCTTTTTTTATGAAACAGACTCCTCCGGCGACGACTTCATCGCTTTTTTGCTCGTTACTTTCTTTTTCGTGCTTTTGACCTCTGCCACGACTTCGGCTGGTTTGGCTGCATCAATGCTAGCCTGAAGGGCCGCCATCAAGTCAAGCACATTCGATTGAGCTGCTGCTGGCGCCACCGTGATTTCTTCACCCGTAATTTTCTTCTCAATCAGGTTGACCAACTGATGACGGTACTCGTCCTTGTACTTCTCCGGGCTAAATGAACTGGATAGATGTTGAATCAGCAGTTGTGCCATCGCTAGTTCTTTTTCATTGATCTCAGGTTGGGACGGCAGATTGGGAACCTGTCCAATCGGTCTAATCTCATCGGGGTAATAGATGGTCTCCATCACGATACAGTCATCGATGATTCGTAGGGCGGCGAGGTTTGTTCGCGAACGGATCACGACGTTGCAGATGGCGATTTTGCCGGAACGCTTAAGAGCCTCTACAAGCAGGCTATACGCGTTAGCTCCCGTCTCAGCCGGTCCAAGATAATAAGATTTCTGGAAAAATAACGGATCCACCTCATGCAGATCGACAAAATCTAAAACTTTGATCGCTTTATTCGCTTCCGGCAGCAGTTTGTCCAGCTCGTCTTTATCGAAAGTAACGTATTTGTTCGGTTCATATTCGTAGCCACGGAAGATGCTCTCTGATGCGATTTCTGTATTGCATGTCCGACACGTCTTCACATGATTGATGGGTGAGCCGCAGTCTTTATGCAACGTCTTCATCGAGATATCCTTCTCTTCAGTTGCTGAGAACATTTTCACAGGCACGTTGACTAGGCCAAAGCTGATCGCGCCTTTCCAGACCGTATGCATTCGTTTCCCCTCCAACACTTCTTTTTATCATTTATATCCGCATGGGGAGGGGTTGATACCAAGTATTTAGAAAATTCACGTGTAGGAATGCCGTTTGCTTATCCGGAACAGACGAAAGCTTTCCATGCGGACCTTATGTCTTAACCTCCGCCCCCAAGATATAGGTGAGCTGTTCGTTCATATATTCGGGGCTGTGTGCAAAATCGTCTTCGCACCACTGGATGAGCAGACCCATAATCGCATTCGCTTGATAAGAGAGAAGCAACGAGAGGTCTTTATGGCCTAGCGAGTAAGACGATGCGCTTTGCTGCATTAAGCTTTTTATTTTCTCCAGAAGCGAGTAGTAGTAGGTCAGCGATGATTTCCGATTGAACACGATCTCATAGAACGGCTGGTACTTCTTCACGTGATGAAAGATCCGAATCGTCGAAGGGTCCAACCGGTTTGGGGTGATCTGGTTCTCGTGCCGGTAGGGTTCGTAATACGAATCCTCCAAATCTTGAAGCAAATGTTGAAGATGCTCGTCAAATATTTCTTCGACGTCTTTATAATGCAAGTAAAACGTGCCTCGATTGACCCCGGCCTCCCGGCAAAGGGCGGATACAGAGATGGATTCGAGCGTTTTTGTTTTTAATAGCGCGAGCAGCGCCCGTTGAAATGCTTGTGTTGTTTTAATGACCCTTAAATCACTTTCATTCATTCCCGGCATTCATCTCCTATTTAAATCACGGCTATGATCCGCTTAATGAACAACTCCATCATTATCTGTTCAATAATTTTCAATGAAGTGATTATATAATGTTGCCTACGAAATGTACATGACCGAGAGTACGCTCATGATAGCATGTAAAAAAAGGCTGTAAGCAGCCAAGCTGTCTACAACCTTACATTCAAATTCGAAATGATGTTAGAATTCCGCTAATGCTCTAGTCGATTGCCCGTATTAGAAGCCCGCTGTCCAACCTGCATCCGCCACAATCACCGCGCCGTTCACGAAGCTTGATTCATCCGATGCCAGGAACAAAGCCACTTGCGCGATTTCTTCCGCTTGTCCGACGCGTGGAATGACGCCTTGCGTCACCTGTGTTCGCGAAGCGCCAAACTCGTTGACATTTTTCATCGTGGAAGCGATGTTCGTCATGGTTGCTCCAGGCGCAATCGCATTGCAGCGAATGCCTTGCTGTGCATACATGAAGCCCGTATTCTTGGTGAGGCCGACCACCGCATGTTTGGAAGCGGTATAAGCTGCCCCCGCATGCGCGCCGCTGAATCCGCCCGTCGATGCCGTGTTAATAATGACGCCTTTTCCTTTCGCCTGGAAGATCGGAAGTGCTGTGCGAATGGCCCGCATGACCGCTTTCGTATTCACTTCAAAGATGAAATCCCATCTGTCATCCTCCACGTCTCCGACAGGAGCCATGTTATCCATAATGCCAGCATTGTTCACCAGAATATCGAGCGTTCCGAATTCATTGACGGCCTTATCGATCATCGCTTTAATATCGTTCTCATCAGCGACGTTCGTTTTGATGGCGATGGCTTTACCCCCGCTTGTTACAATGCTGCTCGCAACAGCTTCCGCACCTTCAATGTTCAAATCGGAAACGACAACACTTGCGCCTTCTTTTGCGTATAATTCCGCAATCGCTTTCCCCATACCTGATGCTGCTCCTGTTATGACCGCAACTTTACCTTCTAAACGCATGACGAATCCCTCCGAAAATTTTATTGAACAGTTGTTCATTAAAAATTATAGAGATGTCTTCGTGTTCGTGTCAAATGAGTGCTTGCAGGTTAGAGGGCGAAGGTTCGAAACCGTTACTGGGTAGAACCCCTCCTCAGCCAGAAGTCAAAGTTAACGGAGAGTCGTCCATTAAGGTGTATCAAAGCTCCTACTGTTGGGGAAGCACTTGTGCTGGAAAACAGCCGACTGAGATAAGCCTATTCAAATTTCATAATGGTACACATGTTCAAGAAACGATAACGGAAGACTCCTTTCAAGCTCCTAAGGTGATTCAAGCTACGTGTTTGTTATTACAGTGACAGATTAACTTAACGGGATCGATGAATGTCTTGATTCCAATATAGTGGAATAACCAGTGACAATCGTCCAAACAAAGTGAGATCCGCCTTCATAACATAACGTGTACTCAATAATAAGGAGGTGTTGACATGGGTGAGTTTCGTGGAGGTTTATTTACAAGCACAGGTACAATTCTTGTATTGTTCATCTTGTTAGTAATTGTTTCTTGTGCATGTATGGGTGGCTTCGGTATCTAAATATAGAAATGAAAAGAGCCTCGGAGTGATCCGGGGCTTCCTAACCCAATAACTAACTTCTAGTGTTCTTTCTTCTTTCGTCTACATAGGTTAAATTTGCAGTGACAAATTAACTTAACGGGGAATGATAGCTGAAAAATACATGGAATAAACCCGGTTATGCCGGGTTATTTAGTGCATAAATTCATGTTGCATCGAGGATTCAGACGATGATTATCTTGATTCCAATATAGTGGAATAACCAGTAACAACCATCCAAACAAAGTGAGCTCAGCCTTCATAACATAACATGTACTCAAAACAGGGAGGTGTTAACATGGGAGAGTTTCGTGAACGCTTTACAAGTACAGGTACTATCCTTGTATTGTTCATCTTGTTAGTTATAGTCGCTTGCAGTTGTGGATTCGGTTTCGGTATCTAATAATGCCGGTATAGTACAGTTAGTGCCTAATGGTGATAATGTGGATATAGAAATGAAAAAGCCTCGGAGTGATCCGGGGCTTCCTAACCCAATAACTAACTACTAGTGTTCTTTCTTCTTTCGTCTACATAGGTTAAATTTGCAGTGACAGATTGACTTAACGGGGAATAATAGCTGAATAATACATGGAATAGACCCGGTTATGCCGGGTTACTTAGTGCAGAAATTCATGTGTTAAAAATGTGTAAAGGGATATGAGCTTCTATCGTATTCAAACGTATTCTAATGACCTTATGTATAATAAAGCAAAAAGCCGTAAACCCTTAATTATCAAAGGTTTACGGCTTATTATCTATACAATCAATCTATGTAATATAAGAATAGATGGCGTCCCAGAAGAGATTCGAACTCCCGACCGACGGCTTAGAAGGCCGTTGCTCTATCCAGCTGAGCTACTGGGACAACAGAACCTATTGTAACAAAAGATTTGATGAAGTGCAATAGAAAATTTTAAATTAATTCGGTATAATTAGTTTTGATCAGAATAAGCACGCGTTGCATAGGAGAAAGTTGGTGCATCTTATTACGAAATCGCATGAGCAAGACACCTATCCGAACAATATTATATTATTCCCAAAGATGCTGGATGTGTATCAGATTCAGCTGACGCGTTTCCTGGAGACGGAACAGTATGGAGAAGCCGTTCGTTTGCTTCAATTTCTACTGGGTTGTCAGGGCGTTGAACAGCATAAGACCGAATGGCAGGCTCTATTGGACTGGCTGCTCGGGGCTTTTCCAGATGCAGGGGCGATTGAAGGAGTTCCGCTGGATGAAGTGGACGAGAGCGAAGGAGAAATGGCTGAGCAGTATTTTCGTAATAAGGTGGACCAAGACCCTGATTATGTGAATAAGCTTCTCGATAGCATCGTGAACGGTCCATTGACGCCGCAGAAGCTGTTAGGGCTAGAGCAGCTCACTTATTTGGACCACCCCGAGATCGATGACGTCTTGCGTTCGTGGTTGGTTATGGAGCGGCTTCCTGCACTACTGCAGTTCCATATTCTTCAGACGCTGCGCAAACGCGGGGCCAGAGGTACCATTCAATTCACCCGCGGCCAAGAAACGGTAGAGCTCGAGATTCAAGATACGCCTGTTGGATATGATGATTTCCCATCCGCGGTACGCAGTGTCCCAGAACGGGTCCGAGAGCAGACAGAGGTACAAGATCCTGGGCTCTCATTACTTGCTTTAGATCTATGGCAGCAATGTGTAATGGCAATGTACGGTACACCTGCTTACCGAAGCATTCTGGCTGATGAGGATGCGACGATTGATATTTGGGCGGCGGCGCTGCATATTTGGATGAGAGAGATGCTGTCAGGCGGCCATGACATCGATGCAGAACGTATCGAAATTAGGGAGTATTACGGAATTACGGACGCGCTAAGGTTCCGAATGGAGCAAGCGCATAAGCACCTCAAAAACTTAATCGAAAGCCCGCTATTACGCATGGAATAACGAACTATAGAGAGGAAACGCATTTTAGGCGGTTTCTGTCAAGTCGCATTCTTGCTTAAAGTCGAGATGTTGTATATAATATAATGGTTGTTTCGAACGTGGACGAGTCATGGGTCTTGCGCATTGAATCAACGAAAACGCTGATCATGTGCATCGAGCCATGTGAATTTTTTGGAGGGGAAGGCATAAAATGAAAGCAAGCTGGGAAAAAATAGAGAAGAACCTTGGGGTTCTACAAGTTGAAGTTGACGCAGAGCGCGTTACAGGTGCCTTAGACAAGGCATTCAAAAAAGTTGTACAGAAAGTAGCTGTGCCTGGATTCCGTAAAGGTAAAGTGCCACGCCCTATTTTCGAGAAAAGATTTGGTATCGAAAGTTTGTACCAAGATGCAATCGATATCTTGCTTCCGGAAGTGTACACTGAAGCGGTTGCGGAGACGAACATCGAGCCAGTTGATCGTCCTGAGATCGATGTTGAACAATTCGGTAAAGGCGAGAACTTCGTATTCAAAGCGAAAGTATTGGTTAAGCCTGAAGTGAAATTGGGCGAATACAAAGGTATCTCCGTTCCAGTTGAAAGTGTAACTATTACAGACGAAGAAGTAGCTGCTGAGCTTGAGCGTCTTCAACAACGTCACGCTGAATTGGTTGTTATCGACGAAGATACAGCTAAAGAAGGCGATACAGTTATTATCGACTTCGAAGGTTTCGTTGATGGTAATCCATTTGAAGGCGGTAAAGGCGAGCGTTACTCCTTGGAACTTGGTTCCAAATCGTTCATTCCAGGCTTCGAGGAGCAATTGATCGGCCTTGGAACAGGCGACTTCAAAGATGTTGATGTAACATTCCCTGAAGTGTACCACGCTGAAGAGCTTGCTGGTAAACCAGCGGTATTCAAAGTGAAGCTTCATGAAATCAAACGCAAGCAACTTCCAGTTCTTGATGATGAGTTCGCTAAAGACGTAAGCGAGTTCGATACACTTGACGAGTTCAAAGCAGATTTGACAAAACAAATCTCTGATCGCAAAGTGAAAGAAAACGAAGCGAAACGTGAAGGCGAAATCGTTGAGAAAGCAGCAGAAGCAGCTGAAGTTGAAATTCCTGAGCCAATGATCGACACTGAAGTTGATGCAATGGTTCGCGACTTCGACAACCGTCTTCGTGCACAAGGTATGAACCTTGACATGTTCATGACATTCTCCGGTCAAACGATCGAAGACATGAGAGGTCAAATGAAAGTGGATGCGGAGAAACGCGTTCGCAACAACCTTGTTCTTGAGCAAATCGCAAAAGAAGAGAACATCGTAGCGACAGAAGAAGATGTAACGGAAGAACTTTCGAAAATGGCTGAAGCGTACAAACGCTCCACAGACGAAATCCGCAGCATCTTGAGCGCGAACGGTTCCCTTGCAAATCTTCAAGAGGAAGTTGCAATCCGTAAAACGGTTCAATTCCTCGTTGATAACAGCAAGAACTAATCACAACTGAAGCAGGTCAATAAGGCACGTATATCACATGCGTGCCTTTATTTGTACCAATTCAGCCTTCGTAAGATATGAATACATACATAATGAACGTTGAGGTCATCTACTTCGAGTCGCTCATGCAGCCTATGATAGCTTTGCCTCCGCAAGGCTTATAAGTCGTTCGCTAGTGAAATGGATTTGAAGGCGGTGTAATCACGTTCAACCCATTGTTTTTCACATATTGCTGTGCCCCAAGGTTCGTGCAAGACACAATTTCCAGTTCCATGATACATAGAATGTAATAGCGTCGTTGCAGAGGAAATGACATGGCACCTGGAACGTGATAAAATAACAGTAATTCACTAATTGAAGAGGAAAAGAGGTTGGTCAAATGAATCTGATACCTATGGTTGTAGAGCAAACAAATCGAGGCGAAAGATCTTACGATATCTACTCGAGATTGTTAAAGGATCGCATTATATTTTTGGGGAGTGCGATTGATGATGATGTAGCCAATACAGTCATTGCCCAACTCCTCTTTTTGGCAGCCGAAGATCCGGAGAAAGATATCTCACTATATATCAATTCCCCGGGTGGGTCGGTAACAGCTGGATTGGGTATCTTGGATACGATGAATTTCATCAAACCGGATGTATCAACGATCTGTGTCGGTCTAGCTGCAAGTATGGGCTCTCTACTCTTGACAGCTGGAGCGAAAGGCAAACGATTCGTCTTGCCGAATAGTGAAGTGATGATTCACCAGCCATTAGGCGGTGTGAGAGGTCAAGCGACCGATATTAAGATTCATGCGGATTGGATCATTAAGACGAAGCAGAAATTGAATCAAATTTATGTGGATACGACGGGTCAACCCCTTGAGAAGATCGAACGTGATACAGACCGCGACAATTTTATGGGTGCAGAAGAAGCCGTAGCTTATGGTCTGGTTGACCAAGTTCTCACTCGGCCCATTTTGAACTAAGGGGGGGATTCCATGTTTAAGTTTAACGAAGAAAAAGGTCAGCTGAAATGTTCGTTCTGCGGCAAATCGCAAGAACAAGTGCGTAAGCTCGTAGCTGGTCCTGGTGTATATATATGTGATGAGTGTATCGAACTCTGCACAGAGATTGTGGAGGAAGAACTTGGTCACGATGAGGATATCGATCTCAAAGATATTCCGAAGCCAATGGAAATCCGCAATATTCTAGATCAATATGTCATTGGTCAAGAGCAAGCGAAGAAGTCATTATCCGTGGCGATGTATAACCATTACAAACGGATTAACACACAAAGCAAGATTGAAGATGTTGAGCTGCAGAAGAGTAACATTCTATTAGTTGGACCCACAGGTTCAGGTAAGACGTTGCTTGCGCAGACAATGGCTAAAATCCTTAACGTACCGTTCGCAATTGCGGATGCAACTTCCTTGACGGAAGCGGGTTACGTGGGTGAAGACGTTGAGAACATCTTGCTGAAGCTAATCCAAGCGGCAGATTACGATGTAGAGAAAGCGGAACGCGGCATTATCTATATCGATGAAATTGATAAAGTAGCTCGTAAATCGGAGAATCCTTCGATTACGCGTGATGTGTCTGGTGAAGGCGTGCAGCAAGCACTCCTCAAAATTCTTGAAGGTACAGTTGCATCGGTTCCTCCGCAAGGCGGACGGAAGCATCCACATCAAGAGTTCATTCAAATCGATACGACGAACATCTTGTTCATCTGCGGCGGGGCATTTGATGGCCTAGAGCAGTTGATTAAGCGCCGGATTGGTAAGAAAGTCATCGGATTTAACTCCGTTGGAGATAGCACGAAAGAATTGAAACCAGGCGAGTACCTATCGATGGTACTGCCGGAAGACTTGCTCAAATTCGGATTAATTCCTGAGTTTGTAGGACGTCTGCCTGTCATCTCGACACTTGAGCCACTGGATGAGAGCACGCTCGTTCGCATTCTATCCGAGCCGAAGAATGCGCTTGTGAAGCAATACCAGAAGCTGCTTGAGATGGATAACGTCAAATTGGAGTTTGAGCATGCGGCATTAGAAGCCATCGCGAAAGAAGCGATCAAGCGGAATACCGGTGCACGCGGTTTGCGTTCCATTATTGAAGGTGTTATGCTAGATGTAATGTACGAAGTTCCGTCGCGCGACGATATTACGAACTGCGTCATTACAGAGAAAGTCATTCAGGAGAAGGTTGTACCTGAGTTGACTGCGAAGAAACCGAGCAAGAAAAAAGAAGAGAGCGCCTAAGCTGGCGTGAAGTGAATATATAACGCGACTCAAATTCTCCACTTGTTCATTCGGAAATCCGTGCTAGGTAGCGCTGGTGGATGACGGGTGGAGTTTTGACGTTCTTGGGAGAGAATAAGTATGTTCTTGAGAAAGCAGACACGACCGATCAAAGTCGGCAACCTAACGATTGGCGGCAGTGATGAAGTCATCATTCAGAGCATGTGTACAACGAAGACGGCAAATGTGGAAGCAACCGTGGCGGAAATTCTTCGTCTGGAAGAAGCGGGCTGCCAAGTAGTCCGTGTAACGGTGAATAATATGGAAGCGGCTGAGGCGATCAAGGAGATCAAGAAGCAGATCCATATTCCGCTCGTGGCGGATATCCATTTTGATTATCGCCTTGCATTAGCGGCCATCGAGAATGGGATTGATAAGGTACGGATTAATCCGGGGAATATCGGTCGTCGTGAAAAAGTCGAAGCGGTTGTGAAGGCATGTAAAGAGAAGGGGATTCCGATTCGGATCGGCGTGAATGCGGGCTCGCTTGAGAACCACTTGCTTGAGAAGTATGGTTATCCAACGGCCGAAGCGATGGTCGAGAGCGCCAAGTTCCACATCGGAATCTTGGAAGAACTTGATTTTCACGATATTATCGTCTCTCTTAAAGCATCAGATGTTCCAATGGCGATTGAGGCTTATCGGATGGCTTCGGAGAGCTTCGACTATCCGCTTCATCTCGGGATTACAGAAGCAGGAACCTTATTCACAGGCGCTGTGAAGAGTGCTGCAGGGATCGGTGCGCTTTTATCGATGGGCATCGGTTCGACGGTACGTATCTCCTTGAGTGCGGATCCGGTGGAGGAAGTGAAGGTTGCACGAGAAATCCTCAAATCGTTCGGTTTGATTTCTAACGCAGCGACTTTAATTTCTTGTCCGACTTGCGGGCGTCTCGATATTGATCTCTTCTCGATTGCCAACGAAGTCGAAGAGTACATCTCGAAGATTAAGGTTCCGATCAAAGTCTCTGTGTTAGGCTGTGCTGTGAATGGCCCGGGTGAAGCGAGAGAAGCTGACATCGGAATTGCAGGGGCCCGCGGTGAAGGGATGTTATTCCGTTATGGAGAAATGATCCGTAAGGTGCCAGAAGCGGAACTATTGAATGAATTGAAGAAAGAAATAGATATAATCGTTGACGTGTATAATCGTACGGGAGAAATTCCAGGACGTAAACAACACGCTTAATAACACATAGCATGTCTTTCATTCGCATGTCCTCATGCAGAAGGAGGGCATGCTTTTTTTGTTGTATAGTTGGGGTTATTTTGTATAGTTTGTGGCAGATCTGCGAAAGGTAAAATTTATATAAGGTGAATAACGATAAAAAAGTGTTCATTTTCTGAAAGTTACGTTAAAATGTATCTTATGTCAAGAAACATGACATCAAGATTCGGCAGAAGAAGGGATGATAGCTTTCGTGGAGTGGATTCATGAGCAAATAATAGTATTGAATGATTTCGTGTGGACTTACATTCTAATCGCGATCCTGATCGCATTAGGGGTGTACTTCTCCATTCGTTCACGGTTCGTACAGGTGACGGCGGTTCGTGAGACGTTGAGATTATTGGTGGAGAAGGAGCCAGGCGATGCCGAAGGCAAAAAGGGAGTCTCTTCCTTCCAAGCTTTTTGTATAAGCACAGCGTCGCGGGTTGGAACAGGAAATCTCGCGGGTGTAGCGATTGCCATATCACTAGGGGGACCCGGCGCCGTGTTCTGGATGTGGGTTATGGCGATTTTTGGCGCGGCATCTGGCTTTATCGAGTCAACACTAGCCCAAATTTTCAAAGAACGAGACGGATCGGCCTTCCGAGGTGGACCTGCTTATTATATGGAAAAAGCGCTGAATGCGCGGTGGTTAGGCATTATTTTTGCTATATTAATTACATTTAGCTTCGGGTTCGTATTTAATGCGGTACAAGTCAATACGATGAGCTCTGCCTTTCAAGGGTCGTTCGGGTGGGATCCGTTATGGATCGGGATTGTCCTCGCTATTATGCTGGCACTTACAATTTTCGGCGGTGTGAAGCGAATTGGGCAAGTAAGCTCCATCATCGTACCGATTATGGCAACAGGGTACATCTTATTAGCGCTTTTTGTTATTGTCATGAATTTCACGGCGATTCCTAGCGTGTTCGCATTAATCATAGAGCATGCATTCGGCTGGAAAGAGGCTGCTGCTGGGGGTCTCGGTACAGCGGTTATGATGGGGATCAAGCGCGGTTTATTCTCCAATGAAGCCGGGATGGGGAGTGCCCCGAATGCGGCGGCTACGGCAAGCGTAAGCCATCCGGTTAAGCAAGGGATGATTCAATCCCTCGGGGTATTCGTAGATACGCTTCTCGTATGCAGCGCGACGGCGTTCATCATTCTGTTCTCAGGCGTTCATACGAGCGGGGATTATGATGGTATTCAATTAACGCAGCAAGCACTAGCTTCACAGGTCGGCGACTGGGCGAATGGATTTATTGGTCTTGCCATTTTCTTGTTCGCATTTAGCTCCTTGATTGGGAACTATTATTATGGTCAGAGTAATATTGAATTCATAAGCAAAGGACGTCATACACGAATCTGGATGCTGATCTATCGGCTCATCGTGCTTGCTATGGTCATTCTAGGATCCGTAGCCAAGGTCTCGCTCGTGTGGGATATGGCCGATCTGTTCATGGGCTTTATGGCGCTCATTAATCTAATCGTTATTGCGCTGATTGGCAAATATGCGCTCGCAGCGCTCAAGGATTATCGAGAACAGAGGAAGCAGGGACTGGATCCAGTCTTTACGGCGGATTGTATTCCGGGTTTGAAGCATGCGGACTGCTGGGAAGTTAAAAGCAGTTAATAAAATATAATAAAGATTCAAAATCAGTTTTTCAGCACCTAAAAGTTTTCGAAGAAAACTGGCATCGTAAGCGATACTAGGTTGCAAGAAGCCGAAGAGCCAATGCTTCCGTAGCGAGTTTTTCTTCGAAAAACTTTCAGAGGAACGGAGTGTAGGCAAAACCTACATGAGTACCGGATTTCGAGGGTGAACGCAAGATTCGATGTCGAGAAGGCTTCTTGGAATACTTCGTGGGCAAAAGATGATTTTTGAATTACATCTAGCGGTTAATTGGGCCGAGAAAGGGAAATACTGTGAAGTATTACACTTTCTCGGTTTCTTTGTGCTGTTCAAGAGATTTGATTCAAGAGAGATAACGAGGATGCATTGAGGAGGAATGATGGATGGATTTCAGTATGGCGTTAATGTTCATTCAAGTATTTTTTGCGATTATTATCGGCCTTTATTTCTGGAACTTGTTAAGATCGCAAAAAACGAATCGGACGGCTGTGGATCGCGAATCACGTAAGGAGATGGATAAGCTGCGCAAAATGCGCTCGATTTCCCTGACGAAACCGCTCGCGGAGAAGACAAGACCGACAACGATGCGGGACATTGTAGGACAGAAGGACGGCTTGCGGGCGCTGACGGCTGCGCTATGCAGTGCAAATCCGCAGCACGTCATCATATACGGACCACCGGGTGTTGGGAAGACAGCCGCCGCGCGTGTCGTCCTAGAAGAAGCGAAGAAAAATTCAAATTCTCCATTTTTGTCAGATGCGAAGTTTACAGAGATTGATGCAACCACTGCAAGATTCGATGAACGAGGGATCGCCGATCCGTTGATTGGGTCTGTGCATGATCCGATTTATCAAGGTGCAGGAGCAATGGGGGTAGCTGGCATTCCGCAGCCCAAACCAGGTGCGGTCACCAAAGCGCACGGCGGCATCTTGTTTATTGACGAGATTGGGGAATTGCATCCGATCCAGATGAATAAGCTGTTAAAAGTATTAGAAGATCGCAAGGTGTTCTTGGAGAGTGCTTATTATAACTCCGAGGATACGAATATTCCTGTCTATATTCATGACATATTCCAAAATGGCTTGCCTGCAGACTTCCGTCTTGTGGGGGCAACGACACGTTCACCGCAAGAGATATCGCCTGCGCTTCGCTCGCGCTGTATGGAGATCTTCTTCCGTCCATTGCTTCCGGAAGAAATTCGGGTGATTGCATCGGATGCCGTACGCAAAATTGGGTTCGATCCATGTCCTGAAGCGGTAGATGTAGTATCGCGTTATGCAACCAATGGACGTGAAGCCGTAAATGTCATCCAGCTGGCTGCAGGACTTGCGATGGCTGAGAAACGTAATTCGATTACATCCGGAGATGTAGAGTGGGTTGTAAATAGCAGTCAAATCCCACCGCGTCCTGATCGTAAAATTCCACAAGCGCCAAGTATTGGCTTCGTGAACGGTCTTGCCGTCTATGGGCCGAATATGGGCACGCTGTTGGAGATTGAGGTAACGGCGATACGAAGCAAACCGGGTCAAGGGAAAGTGAACATTACAGGGGTCGTCGAAGAAGAAGAATTGGGCGGAGGGTCTCGTACGCTGCGCCGGAAGAGTATGGCGAAGGGATCCATTGAGAACGTCTTAACCGTTCTTCGGACCATTGGGCTCGATCCGTATAGCTTTGATTTGCATGTGAACTTCCCGGGTGGAACGCCGATTGATGGTCCTTCAGCTGGTATTGCAATGGCTACAGCGATTGCGTCAGCGATGAACCATGTTCCGATTGATAACAAGCTTGCGATGACAGGGGAAGTGAGTATACACGGGAAGGTGAAGCCGATTGGCGGGGTTATTGCGAAAGTAGAGGCTGCTTTCCAAGCGGGGGCAACAACCGTCATTATCCCTCGGGAGAATTGGCAGGAGATTTTCTCGGGCTTGAACGGTCTGAAAGTCATTCCTGTTGACACAATCCAAGAGGTATTCCAACATGTATTCGGTGAAGCGGTGCAAGAAGTTCTGTTAGAGCTTCCACAGGATAAGGACCTCTTTATCACGCCGCCTGCGACGTCGTTTTTGCAGGCCAAATCGATGGATGATGTGCGTTCCACAGAGTCCGGCGGAGTATAATCGCTTGATTGAGCGGCGCTTTCAGGCCAATTGGTTTTTTTAAGCAACATTTGATAAAATGTTATAAACATCTTATTGAGAGCCACTGGAGGTGCGTAACACATGGGCCTAAATAAAGCAAAAGGTCGCCGTATCCCTCTACTGCCCTTAAGGGGACTGCTTGTCTATCCTAGCATGGTATTGCACTTGGATGTGGGACGGGATAAGTCAGTTAAGGCTTTAGAGCGAGCAATGGTAGATGACAATATGATTCTGCTATGTTCTCAATCGGACGTCAATATTGAAGATCCGGGTCAGGATGATATTTACTCGATAGGCACGATTGCCAAGGTTAAACATATGCTGAAGCTGCCGAATGGTACGATTCGTGTATTGATTGAAGGTGTAATCCGCGCTGAGATCCTACAGTATGTGGATAATGCGGAATATTTCGAAGTCTCGGTGCAGGAGCTGCCGGAACAAGAATTATCCGATGCGGAGACCGATGCGCTGATGCGTACGGTGCTCAACCAGTTCGAATACTACATAAATCTGTCGAAGAAAGTAACGCCGGAGACGCTTGCTGCCGTAACGGATATTGAAGAACCTGGGCGCCTCGCGGATGTGATTACAAGTCATTTGTCGCTCAAAATGAAGGATAAGCAAGAAATTCTTGAGACGATTGATGTGACGGAACGGCTGGAGAAGCTGCTCGACATCCTGAATAACGAGCGTGAAGTGCTGGAGCTTGAACGAAAGATCAGCCAACGCGTGAAGAAGCAGATGGAGAAGACGCAGAAGGAGTACTATCTGCGCGAACAGATGAAGGCCATCCAGAAGGAACTTGGCGAGAAAGAAGGACGCCTCGGCGAAGTTGAGGAGCTGCGTGCGAAGCTCACGGAATTGAATGCGCCGGAGTCGGTGCAGGAGAAGATCAACAAGGAAATTGATCGTCTCGAGAAGACGCCTGCTTCTTCAGCAGAAGGCGGCGTAATCCGTAATTACGTCGATTGGTTATTGTCTTTGCCGTGGTCGAACAAGACGGAAGACCATTTGGATATTGAGGAAGCGGAACGAATATTGAATGAGGATCATTACGGTCTGGATAAGCCAAAAGAACGTGTGCTTGAGTATCTTGCGGTCCAACAGCTTGTCAAGCGGTTGAAAGGCCCTATTCTCTGTCTCGTTGGGCCGCCTGGGGTTGGGAAGACCTCCTTGGCTCGTTCAATCGCAAGATCGCTTGGCCGTCAATTCGTGCGCATCTCGCTCGGCGGCGTTCGGGATGAGGCAGAAATTCGCGGACACCGACGGACGTACGTAGGGGCGATGCCAGGCCGAATCATTCAAGGCATGAAGACCGCAGGCTCCATGAATCCGGTGTTCTTGCTCGACGAGATCGACAAGATGGCATCCGATTTCCGCGGCGATCCATCCGCAGCGCTGCTCGAAGTGCTCGATCCGGAACAGAACAGCAGCTTCAGCGATCATTTCGTCGAGCTGCCGTTTGACTTATCGAATGTCATGTTCGTGACGACGGCGAATGCGGTTCATAATATTCCAAGACCGCTGCTTGACCGGATGGAGATGCTATATATTCCGGGGTACACGGAACTCGAGAAGCAACAAATTGCAACGCAATATTTGGTGCCGAAGCAGACGAAAGAGCATGGCTTACAGCCAGAACAGCTTGAAATCGAAGATGCTGCACTCTTAAAGGTTATTCGTGAATATACACGGGAATCAGGGGTTCGTAATCTGGAACAGCAGGTTGCCGCGCTCTGCCGGAAAGCTGCCAAGCAGATCGTCGCTCATGAGCATGAGAAGGTCGTCATTGCACCGGATGATCTGAAGGATTATCTGGGCAGTGCGAAATTCCGATATGGTCATGCTGAAGAAGAGAATCAGATCGGTTCAGTGACAGGCCTTGCTTGGACGGAGGTTGGCGGAGAAATGTTGAATATCGAAGTCACCGTGATGCCGGGAACCGGGAAGCTGACGCTCACAGGCAAGCTTGGGGATGTCATGAAGGAATCTGCTCAAGCGGCGTTCAGCTATACGCGTTCACGCGCGGAAGCGCTGAAGCTAGAACCGAATTTCCATGAAAAATATGATGTGCACATTCATGTGCCGGAAGGCGCGATTCCGAAGGATGGACCATCCGCAGGGATTACGATCGCAACAGCGCTGATCTCAGCGCTTACGAACCGTTATGTATCGAAGGATGTTGCGATGACAGGAGAGATCACCTTGCGTGGTCGTGTGCTTCCGATTGGCGGCCTGAAGGAAAAGTCTCTTGCAGCACATCGTGCCGGGATTAAGAAGATCCTCTTTCCGAAGGAGAATGAACGCGATCTGCGGGATATCCCAGACAGCGTCAAGAACGACGTGACCATCGTCTTCGTCGGTCATATGGATCAGGTGCTGGAACACGCACTGGTCGAGCCGATTACATTATCTGAATAAAGTTGTTGAATAAGAAAGGAATTACAGACGACATGAAAGTAACACAAGCAGAATTTATCATTAGCGCTGTAGGACCTGACCAATATCCTGATGATGCCTTGCCGGAGATTGCTCTGGCAGGGCGTTCTAATGTTGGGAAGTCCTCGCTTATTAACCGTATGATTAACCGCAAGAACCTGGCCCGGACAAGCTCGCAGCCCGGTAAGACACAGTGTCTGAACTATTACCGCATTAATGATTTATTATATTTTGTAGACTTTCCGGGATACGGTTATGCGAAAGTATCGAAAACCCAGCGCCAAGCGTGGGGAAAAATGATTGAACGCTACCTGCTGGAGCGCGATCCGCTCCAATTGGTGCTTCAGGTTGTAGATTTACGCCATCCACCTTCCAAAGACGATATCATGATGCGTGAGTGGTTGATTCATTATGAGATCCCGACCTGCGTCGTTATGACCAAGGCGGATAAATTGCCGAAGAGTCAGTGGCATAAGCATATGAAAGTGATCAAAAATGACCTGCAGTTGACCGCAGAGAATCCAATGGTCATGTTCTCGTCAGAACTCGGCCTGGGCAAGGACGAGCTGTGGGAAATTATTAGCCGCTACACACAGCAGGCAGAGGAAGTTGTGGAAGATTTAACAGATGATGTAGGGAATCCTCAAAGTTAGTGTAGGAAACAGAGTATCTTCATTAAAACCTCAATTTCTTCACGGATAAATACGTATTTTTCGTGAAAAATGAAGAAAAATCAATGCTGATGAGCAGGAATAATTGTGCTTGCTAGTGTATAATATCCTTAAAGCATTGAATTTTCGAAGTTGTAAGTTAAAGAATTGAGGAGATTTGTATGGGTCAACGGTTGGCCACAGAGTATGTTAAAGCCAGTTTACAGTTAACGGAAGCAGAGATGTCCAAGTTTGTGCATAGTTTTGAAGAGCAGCACATCCATTCGTATGTGCTCGTGCTCGATAACGGCAATCAAGAAGTTGTTCTTGAGGATGGTGCAGGGGAGGAGATTCGGTTACCGTTTCAACGGAAGGCGAAGACGTATGTATGTGAAACGTCCTGCCGTCTGGTTAAACCGAAGTTGACCAATGCGATGCGTCAAGCGCTAGCAGCGTTTAAAGGAAACGCGATCGTGAATCGAATTTACAGAGGATATACGATGGAATACAAGTATGATCAGGGCAAAGTATCTCGAATTATTGAACATGTAGATGGTCAAGATCGTCTCGTATTCGAGTATAAAGATACACTTGGTCAATTGCAGCAATTATTTAATCAGTGTCAAGTGGAAGTCCAGATTGAAGGGATCCAAGATCATATTAATATGTTGCTCGATGCAAGAAATCGGGCGGAGAACCCTGAACAAATCGCCCAAATTGATGCAAAGCTAAGCGTGTATACCCAACAATTATTCGTACTAGAAGCGTAAAATCGTGCACTTATATGTAAAAGGAGTCCGTGAGGATTCCTTTTTTTGTATTGACACATATACAGGTGGATTGCATATGTTGTATACGGGGCTGAGGGCTCCAGCTCATTTCAAATAATCACCAAAAAAAAGTATTGCTTTTCTGGGCAGAAGATGTTATTTTTATTCTCGTTGAAAAGAATATAGGAACCAGGATTCACTCAGGACATTGTATGTTGCGAGAGAGTTTTCCCTCGGGAAGTGAATGACGTAGGTCCTAGCGGATGAAATTTTTCAAACATTTTATTCCTAGGAAGGGGGAACCGGAAGATGGAATATTCAACTTTCGGAAGACACGTTGCAGTTGACACTTGGGGTGTTGATTTTGAACTCCTAAACAATGCTGAATTTTTGCAAGCTCAAATGGTAGAGGCGGCTGAAGCTAGCGGTGCAACTGTACTGTCTGTTCAAGCCAAACAATTCGAACCACAAGGTGCAACGGTATTAGTAATGTTATCTGAGAGTCATCTCTCGATTCACACGTATCCTGAAAGAGGTTTTGCTGCAATTGATTGTTATACATGCGGCGAGACAGTAGACCCGCAAGTTGCAATTGACTACCTGGTATCCGTACTTAAACCGGATAAAACGTATGCGAAGAAATTGGTTCGCGGTATCGGGGAGCTTCAAGTTGAGAACCCTGTGATGAAGCAAACTCAATTCGCATAGTACGCCATAGCAAGTGAAAGATAACCATGGAGAAGATTGATTCATCTCCATGGTTATTTGTTTTCTCGGAACCCCATAGAATGTACAAGGTTGAACAATGTACATGCAAAGGGGTTCGAAGTATGCGCCGAGGTCAAAGTCGAATATCAGGAAAATGGTTCATCGTCGTTATGGTTTTTCTCGTCATTGTCTGGCCGTCTTATCAGATTTATAAGCTGATGGGTGGCAGCGAGGCCAAGGAAGATGCAGGACGAATGCTCTACGAAGTCGCCTCATTTCAAATGGGTCTAGTACAGAATTCGTTAAATGAAGCGTCTGCCATTGAGAATACAAGCCAATTGGATGCCGTCAAGCTCGCGATCTATTCAGCGAACTATACGCATGACCGACTCGTGAAGGCATATGGGAACGATCATTTGAAACGATTAGAGTCTTTGAATAAGCTGCTCGAATTTATTACAAGTGTTCAGATCGCAGGATACCGTCCGCTGCATGAAGAGGAGAAGGTCTTACTCCAGGAGGTTCAGAAACGATATGGAGAGCTCTACGAAGCTTACGAGCAGCTCGTAACAGGTAGCGGTCAGTTGGTTAGCTCAGAAGCGGTCATCGTAACGGAAGCGGATGAAGCAATGAGGGGACTTCTGGAGAAGCAAATGAATCCTTAATGGAATAGATTGTAACATGGGGTGTCGGTCTTGGTATAAGTGAAAGAGCTTAGGTCTACACTAAATACGAATGTTTACCATTTCATAATTTTTTCAAATTTGAACGTAATGGATTTGTCGAACTGTGATATAATTTACATGATATAGCGATAGAGAAGGCAGGTGACACAATGCACATTTTAGCGGTCGGACTCAATTATCGGACTGCCCCGGTCGAAGTGAGGGAGCGGTTCGCCATTGCCGAACAAGCTTTACCAGAGGCGTTACAACAACTTAAGGCAACGAAAAGCGTTCTAGAATGTGTGATTGTTGCGACTTGCAATCGGACGGAAATTTATGTTGTTGTGGATCGTCTGCACATGTGCGGACATTTCATTCGCAGCTTTATGGAGAAATGGTTCCAGATTCCTCGTCAAGAATTTACAAATTATTTGTACATCTATGAGGATGATCGCGCACTGGAGCATTTATTCCAAGTGACAAGCGGACTTGATTCGATGGTCATTGGGGAGACGCAAATACTTGGGCAGATGAAAGATGCTTTCCTGCTTGCACAAGAGTACGGAGCAACTGGAACATGGTTCAACATGCTCTTCAAACAAGCCATTACGATGGCCAAGCGTGCCCATGCGGAGACGACCATTGGTGAAGCGGCTGTCTCGGTTAGTTATGCGGCGGTGGAGCTCGGCAAACGAATCTTCGGGCAATTTTCGAAGAAGAAGGTTCTCATTCTTGGAGCCGGGAAGATGAGCGAGTTAACGGTGAAGCATTTATATGCGAATGGAGCGGACGAAGTGATCGTCGCGAACCGTACACTAACGCGTGCGGAACAATTAGCGTCGAAGTTCAATGGACGAGCTTGTTCGATTCAAGGCGGGATATCGCTGCTTTATGAGGTGGATATCGTCATTAGCTCGACAGGGGCAGATGGTTTCGTACTGGATGTGAAGCAGGTACAGGAGAGCATGAAGAAGCGCAAGAATCGACCGATTTTCATGATCGACATTGCGGTGCCGCGTGACTTAGACCCTGCGATTGGTTCGATACCGAATGTGTTCTTGTACGATATTGATGATCTTGAGGGGATTGTTGAGAGCAATCTCGAACTTCGCCGGAAGGAAGCGACGAAGATTGATGCGATGATTGCGAAGGAGATAGAAGCTTTCCGTCAGTGGCTGAAGACCCTTGGCGTTAGCCCTGTCATTTATGCTTTGCAGCAGAAGTCAGCGCAAATCCATCAAGACACCATGGAGAGCCTATTCAAGAAACTGCCGGATCTGGATGAACGACAAGCGAAGGTCATCCGCAAATTGACGAAGAGTATTGTCAATCAGATGCTGCATGATCCGATTCTACGGATTAAAGAAATGGCTGTTGAGAAGAACGGCGACGAGGCAATCGAAATGTTCACGCAGATTTTCGCGCTCGAAGAGCAGATGGAGAAGGCGGAAGCAGAAGAGCAGCGTCAGAACAAGGCACATGAGCAAACATCATCACCTGAGATGAGAATGAACGAAAGATCGTCTGCCGGATCAAAATCTGGATTTGCATGGGCGACCGTAACGAAGTAGGTGGTGAAGGATTGATGTTAACTCAGAATTGGATGTATGATGCGATTATCTATATATACGCCCTGAGCCTTCTGTTTTATTTCTCCGATTTTGCACAGCCAAATCGGAGTGCGAAGCGGATGGGCACGGGGCTTCTTCTTTTTGTATGGGGCCTGCAGACACTCTTCCTTGCAGGGAAATTAATTGAGCAGCCGGCCGTTCCATTGTTGTCTGTACTTGAATTTATGTTTCTTTTATCTTGGTTACTCGTCACGATCTCGCTGCTCATCAGTCTCTTTTTTAAGATTGAATATATTGTGTTTATCGTGAACGTAATAGGGTTTGCCGTACTTTTACTTAATTTATTTAGCAGTCCGATCGGGGAGCAACGGCTAGAACACTGGCAGATTGTCAAAGAAATTCTAATTCTGCATGTTGCGTTTGCGATATGCAGTTTTGCTGCATTTACGATTGGGAGTATATTCTCAGGGATGTACATGTACTTACACCGGAAGCTGAAGGAAAAGCAGTGGGATGACTCCGTTCGTCGATTGCCGAGCTTGGAGAAAATCGATCGCTACGCGAATCTGTCGATCATGATTGGTACGCCGTTGTTGATCCTATCACTAGCAGTCGCCATCTCATCGATTTATATGGAAGAAAAGTTGGATCTTCTCCTCGATGTGAAGGTGCTGCTCACGCTCGTGGCCGCGATTTGTTACGTGTATTATTTTATTAAAAGAGTTTCACTTAAGCATACAGGATATCGATTGGCACGGTGGGCGCTGCTTGCGTACACACTCATGGTGCTCAATTTCGCAGTGAATTCTTTCTCTACATTCCATCATTGGATATGGGAGTGATTGCTATGGAAGAGGCCTCGGACGCGGTGTTTTATCCGATATTACTGCAGATGGAACACCTACGATGCATTGTCATAGGTGGTGGACGTATCGCGGAACGTAAAATTCGAGGTTTGCTCGAAGCAGGAGCGAAGGTGCATGTTGTCAGTAGTGACTATTCCCCGCAAATCGACCAATGGATCGCAGAAGGGCGAATAACGGATAGGAATCGAACCTATCAACCTGGGGACCTCAAAGGGGCTCAAATCGTGTTCGCTGCGACCGATTCGGAGGTAGTGAACGAGCGTGTCTCAATCGATGCGCATGCTCTAGGCATTCTGGTTAATGTCGCGAGTTCCTCACGCAGCTCCAACTTTGTGAATGTGAGCACGATGCGGCGAGGGAAATTGATTATTTCGGTATCTACCTCCGGGGCGAGCCCAGAGGTTGCGAAGCGGATTGTGTCAGAGATTGAAGCGCAGTATGGTGAGGCATATGAGATATATTTGGATGTACTAGCTGATCTACGTCACATGATACAACGCAGCATTCCTGATGCTGGCGTTCGAAGACAATTGATGAAGCAGATGCTTGAGATGAACTGGTTAGAGCAGATCGAGCAAGGTGTCTTTCCTCCAGCGGATTCAGGGTGGATGGAGAAATGGATAAAGGAACAGATTGCTGTGATCGAATAAAAGCTAAATCTAATATTGCTATATTTGCAAGTCAGGACGAGGAGGCAACACGATGCGTAAGATAATCGTAGGAACAAGGCAGAGCGCACTTGCGTTGACACAAACAGGACAAGTCATAGCGCAGTTGGAACAAATCTGTAAGAAGCATGGACTGCCCTATCAATTCGAGATCCATAAAATTGTAACAAAGGGCGATAAGATTCTAGATGTTACCTTGTCAAAGGTCGGGGGCAAAGGGCTGTTCGTGAAGGAAATTGAACAGGCCCTAATCGATGGAGTGATTGATATGGCTGTTCACAGTATGAAGGATATGCCTTCAGAGCTGCCAGCAGGCCTCATGAATGGTGCTATACCGATGCGCGTAGACCCGCGGGACTGCCTTATCTCTCGTGAAGGACTCAAGCTGTCGGAGCTTCCGCTGGGAGCCAAAGTAGGAACGAGCAGTCTGCGTCGTTCTTCGCAATTACAGCATGTACGACCTGACCTGAAATTGGAGTCGATTCGCGGAAATATTGATTCTCGACTGCGGAAACTGGAGACAGAAGGCTTTGATGCGATTATGCTCGCAACAGCGGGGCTTGTTCGTATGGGATGGGAAGATCGGATAACAGAACATTTGTCACCGGATGTATGTCTGCCAGCGGTTGGACAAGGGGCGCTTGGGATTGAGTGTCGGGAGAATGATCCTGAGGTTCGCGAATTGCTGCAGCTATTCAATGATCACTCGACTGCGTTGACGGTTCGAGCTGAACGTCGTTTCCTTGGACGGTTGAACGGCGGATGCCAGGTGCCGATTGGTGCATTTGCGACGCTCGTGTCGGATGATGAACAGCATCCTGTGATTGAATTGACAGGGATGGTCGGCACAACTGATGGACGTGTTATACTGAAAGAAACGCTTCGCGGGAATAACCCTGAACAGCTAGGGGAACAGGTGGCTAATCAACTTATTGCACAGGGAGCAGACCGAATTTTGGCGGAATTGAATCAGTAGGGAGATGGACGGATTGGGGAAAGGAATCGTTTATCTTGTCGGCGCAGGGCCGGGAGATGCCAAGCTCATTACATTAAAAGGTCTGGAGTGCATTCAGCGGTCAGACGTCATCGTCTATGACCGTCTTGCTTCTCCAAGGTTGCTCAAATATATGAAACCAGGCGCGACGAAGGTCTATGTCGGCAAACTCCCGGATCGGCACACAATGAAGCAAGAAGACATCAATCAATTGCTTGTTGATCTTGCCTTGGAGGGTAAGGTGGTTACACGTCTTAAGGGCGGAGATCCAACGGTATTCGGACGTGTCGGGGAAGAAGCCGAATTGTTACGGCAGCATGATATTGGTTATGAGATCGTGCCGGGCATTACCTCTGCGATTGCGGTCCCAGCATATGCGGGAATCCCAGTTACACATCGTGATCTTGCCTCTTCGTTCTCCGTCATCACAGGGCATGAAAGTCCAGATAAGCTGGATAAATCTATTTATTGGGACAAGGTAACGAATGCGACAGGTACACTTGTATTTCTGATGGGTGTAGCGAAGATCGATTACATAAGTGAGCAATTGATGAAGCACGGCAGGTCGCCGGAGACACCCGTTGCCCTCGTTCGTTGGGGGACACGGCCCGAGCAAGAGACGCTCGTCGGAACACTTGCAACGATTGCGGAGCAAGTCAGAGTCACGAATTTCCAATCTCCCGCGGTTATCGTGGTCGGCGATGTGGTCTTGCAGCGTGAGAAATTAAAATGGGTGGAGCATCAGCCTCTGTTCGGAAGACGGGTGCTCGTAACACGCGCCAGATCGCAAGCAAGTGACCTTGTGCAGCACATCGATGACCTTGGCGGGGAACCGGTCGAATTTCCTGTCATTGAGACAAGGCGTACCTCATCGCCGGATCAGCTTGCTGTTATCCGTGAGACGATGCAGCAGCTGGAGTCGTATGACTGGGCTATTTTTACGAGTGTGAATGGGGTAGAGAGTTTCTTCGAACATCTGCGTGAGAATCGGATGGATATCCGGCGGTTAACGCGAGCACGTGTGGTAGCGGTGGGTCCGAAGACGGCAGAAGCTCTTGAATCTCGTGGGATCATGACAGAATGCTTGCCGGAAGAGTATCGGGCAGAGGGTATTCTGGAAGCAATCCGTACGGAGTTGAATCCAGGGCAGCGCGTGCTGCTTCCTCGAGGAGATCTTGCACGCAAATGGTTGCCAGAGCAGCTTCATAGCCTGGGTCTTGACGTTACGGACCTAAAGGTATACGAGACAGTTCAAGTGAACGATGATGAAGAAGGACGAGAGTTGCTGGAACAGCTTGAGGCCCGTGACATTCATATGATTACATTTACGAGCTCCTCGACGGTTACGAATTTCATTCGAGCATTTCAACGATTAGGCGTTACCAATTTAGCTGACATGCTAAGCGGTGTGGAGATCGCTT
The DNA here is from genome assembly GCF_000374845.1 of Paenibacillus terrigena DSM 21567. Taxonomy (GTDB): domain Bacteria; phylum Bacillota; class Bacilli; order Paenibacillales; family Paenibacillaceae; genus Paenibacillus_K; species Paenibacillus_K terrigena. Next base: position 129,684 of record NZ_KB895416.1, read on the forward strand.
GTATTGGGCCGCTTACAGCGGAGACCGCCGTAGCAGCAGGGCTGACCGTGTCAGCCATTTCGGAAGAAGCAACAATTGAATCGCTTGTACATGCGCTTTGCGTTTTAGCGAAAAGATAAACATGTTTGTGTTCTCATTTCAACGATATATTGATTTCACTTCTAGGAGGGTACCTTAATGAGTTTTCCAATCGTGAGACATCGCCGTCTGCGCCGTACGGCAGGCATTCGCAACATGGTGCGTGAGACGGTACTAACGGTAAATGATTTGATTGCGCCGATTTTTGTTACATACGGAACGAATGTCCGTGAAGAGATTCCTTCGATGCCTGGTGTGTATCATTTGTCTATGGATCAATTAGATGCAGAGATCGATGAGATCGTCAGCTTGAACATTCCTTCGGTACTGCTGTTCGGCGTACCTGAGACCAAGGATGCTGTAGGGTCATCTGCCTATGCGGAGGACGGTATTGTTCAGCAAGCGACGCGGTATATTAAGAAGAGATATCCAGATCTTGTCGTTGTGGCGGATACTTGCTTATGTCAGTTCACAGATCATGGACATTGCGGCATGGTGCATGTGGAAGATCGCTGCGGCGAGCTGCATGGTGAAGTGGATAATGATGCTTCGCTCGAACTGCTCGTGAAGACGGCTGTATCACAAGCTGAGGCGGGTGCGGATATTATTGCGCCATCGAATATGATGGATGGATTCGTGCAGGCGATTCGTGCGGGCTTGGATGAAGCGGGTTACGCTCATATTGCGATCATGTCTTATTCGGTCAAATATGCATCGGCTTTCTACGGCCCGTTCCGTGAAGCTGCACATTCGGCGCCGCAATTCGGGGATCGCAAGACGTACCAAATGGACCCTGCCAATGCACAAGAAGCGCTACGTGAAGCAGAATCCGACGTGCTCGAAGGTGCGGATATGCTGATGGTGAAGCCTGCGCTTGCCTATATGGATATTATTCGTACGCTCAAAGATCAGTTTGATCTTCCGCTCGTCGCTTATAACGTAAGTGGGGAATATTCGATGGTCAAAGCGGCTGCACAGAATGGATGGATCGATGAGAAGGCCATTGTGCTAGAGACGTTGATCGGTATGAAGCGTGCGGGTGCTGATTTAATCATTACGTATTTTGCCAAAGATGCGGCAAGATGGCTGAAGTAAAGGAGATAGGAATCGAAATGGACAATCTTCAAACACGTAAAGATGACCGTGCTAGAGAAGCTTTTGCAGAGGCAAAAAAATATATTCCAGGTGGCGTAAACAGCCCCGTTCGTGCATTTAAATCGGTAGGTTTAACACCGTTATATATTGATCATGCGGCGGGTTCGCGGATTTATGATATTGATGGCAACAGCTTCATCGATTATATCTGTTCCTGGGGACCGCTCATTATGGGGCATGCCCATCCAGAAGTGATTGAAGCGATTCAGAAGACTGCTGCCAAAGGAACAAGCTTCGGTGCGCCGACTGAAATTGAGACGTTAATGGCGAAGCTTGTGTGCGAACGTGTACCTTCGGTGGATATTGTGCGGATGGTGAATTCGGGGACAGAAGCGACGATGAGTGCGATCCGTCTGGCTCGGGGTTACACGGGACGCAGCAAGGTACTGAAATTTGAAGGTTCTTATCATGGCCATGCCGATAGTCTCTTGATCAAAGCGGGTTCCGGTGTAGCGACACTCGGACTTCCAGATAGCCCTGGCGTACCTGAGGGCGTAGCTTCGAATACCATTACGGTGCCCTATAACGATGTGGAGTCGGTGCGTGTTGCTTTTGAACGCTACGGTGAAGAGCTTGCTTGCGTGATCGTTGAACCGATTGCAGGAAATATGGGTGTGGTTCCGCCATTGCCTGGGTTCTTGCAAGGACTGCGTGATATCACCACACAATACGGCAGCTTGTTGATCTTCGATGAGGTCATGACAGGATTCCGGGTACATATTAACTGTGCACAAGGATTGTATGACATTAAGCCTGACTTGACTTGTATGGGAAAAGTGATCGGTGGCGGTCTGCCTGTAGGCGCATATGGCGGTAAACGTGAGATTATGGAACAGATGGCTCCATCCGGTCCGATCTATCAAGCAGGAACGCTCAGCGGTAATCCTCTGGCGATGATTGCAGGGTATACGACCTTGAAGCTTCTAACGAAAGATGTGTATGAGCAGCTTGAACGGCAAGCGGTGAAATTGCATCTTGGATTTGAGAAGAATGCAAAAGAACTGGGTATTCCAGTGACAATAAACCGCGTGGGATCGATGGTCTGTCCTTTCTTTACAGATCAGTTCGTGATTAACTATGATACGGCGAAGACAGCGAATTTGGATCATTTCCGTCGCTACTTCGGCAATATGCTGAATGCGGGTGTAAGTATCGCTCCATCGCAATTCGAGGGTATGTTCGTCTCTGCGGCGCATAGCGATGCAGATATCGATGCGACGATCGAAGCGAACTACATTGCGCTCAAGCAGCTATGATTCCGGAACGTTATCTATCCCCGGAACAGTGGATACGCAAAGGGGAATGGCTCGTGACGACTGCACCGCAGTCGTCTCTTCATTTACCGGAGAAGCTTGCATCGAAGCTGGCCCATAGGGGTGATCTCGTGAAGGCGGGAGATCGCCTGCGGGTCCGATTGTTCCCAGAAGAGACGGATCCGATCCCGGCTTATTGGACAGAACTTGAGGTTCTGTACGAAGATGATTTCTGTATGGTGGTGAACAAGCCAGCGGGGATGCTCGTACATCCCACGGTGCCGGATCAAGTAGAGACGCTTGCGAACGCCGTAGCCAGCTATTATGCATGTTCGGGACAGCAGCATCGCGTCCGGCATATTCATCGGCTGGATGAATATACGACAGGCCCGGTCCTGTACGCGAAAAATGAGTTCAGCCAAATTCGACTCGATGAAGCAATGCGTGAGAAAGCGATTGAACGGGTTTATGTCGCCTTCGTGCAGGGGATCGTTGATCCTAAGCTGCACAAGATTGATGCGCCGATCGGTAAAGACCGTCATCATAAGCAGCGGCGTCGTGTCTCGCCAACAGGAGATCATGCAGTGACTCATGTTGAGCTAATCGAGACATTCCCGCATGCAGGAGTGAGCCTCGTACGTCTTCAGCTTGAGACAGGAAGAACCCATCAGATTCGCGTCCATATGAATCATGCGGGCCATCCACTGCTCGGAGATACCCTCTATGGCGGCAGAGATGAGTATGCAGCGTACCAGGCGTTACATGGCGAATTGCTGCGCTTCCAGCATCCTATGTACGGGGAATGGATGGAGGTCGAAGCTCCATGGACCGTGATGTTCAAGGAGCTGTATGCGAAGTTTAGCGGTTCGAATGCATAAAGCGCGGAACTTACGATGTTAAAAGTAGAAGAGAGCACAAAGTAGAACAAAAAAGGGAACCCCATACCCGTCCCTCCCACACGCGCAGACGTATGGGTTTAGATGTATGACCTGGCCAACGGCCAGGTTTATTTTTTTTACCAATCCACGAAGTTCATAAACTTTGTCCCACTTTTCAAAAATATATGGCATGCTCTTTCCTTCTAGGCATATAGATAAATGTAAGTAGTCATGATATCCATCTGACAATGATGGTCATTTAGGTTTATATGCAGAAGGGAGGACCTCGTTTTGTTTGATCAATCCTATGGTTTGCGATTTGACATTTACGAGCGGGTTCACTTATCAGATGAAGTAGTTGGGATACAAGAATTAGAAGAGATCGAGCTTGTTCCGAATGTTCAAGTCGTTCCGCATGGAGACCACGCAACGCTGCGCGGCAATCTGCTGCTGTCTGGCGTATATAAAGGCGATGATGAGCAGCGTTCAACGCTTACTCTCGCGCACTTTATTCCAGTGGAAATTACATTGCCAATGAATCGTGTACAAAGTCTGGACGATATTTCAGTCGAGATTGAGAATTTCGATGTGGATCTGCTATCGACGCGAACGATTAACATTAATGGCGTACTGTCGCTCAAAGGGATTGAACTGACACAGCCGGAGCAATCGCCTTGGATGGCCGAGCAATTTACCGTTGTTCACCAGACCGAGCCGGTAAAAGTTCAGGCAGCTGCACCGAAGGATTTCCGTTCTCAATCGGAAGAAGACGTACCGGAAGAGGCGTTCCAGGCCTCGAAGAATAATGATGTTGGCGATATTCTCGAATCCGTCAGCTTGTACGAGCGTGAGCAACAGATTGAACACGAGATTGAGCAACAGCAGCATCAAGGTATAACGTTTCACCCCGAATTTATAACCATTCAGGCCGAGGGAGCGGATAGTCAGAATCAGATTGAGCAAGAAGATCGTGAATCGACGGAACGCATTGCCGAGGTAACGCTCAGCGATCAGCCACAACAGATTGATTCACTGGAGACGGACAAGGAACCTCATCTGGAATTCACACCGCAAGAACCAATTGAGCAAGAAAAAGAAAGAGTGTTTATTTCAAATTCGGAGCATCCGATCGAAGAGTCTCAGCAGGCCCCTTTCTATGATTACGGGTTAGTAGAGGAGAACACGACCTCCGAAGCGGAGGAACTTTCTCTTGAAGAGCGGATCGAGGAAGAGAAGAAAGCGCTCAAGGTTGCTTTTAACAGTAAGAAAGAGCCAGAACCTGAGAATGCTAATAATATGGGTCTTAGTGCGCTGCTCTATTCGAGTAAGAATATCAAGGAAATTGAGACGCGTCATGCCGTGGAAGAACTAGAGAAGCAAGCGAAGAAGCTGCGTTCTAGTTCGAATGGTGAAGAAGTCGAATGGAAGAGTCTGTTCTTGAATCATGAAGATGAGAAGAGAGCCTTCCGCAAGTTAAAGATGTGTATAGTTCAGCGGGAAGAAACCTTGGATATGATCGCCGATCGCTATAACATGAATCCACGTGAACTGCTGTTATATAATCGATTGAATGATCATACGATAGCGGAAGGTCAAGTTTTGTATATCCCATAATTGAATTGAGTGGAGCAAAATGACATTCGATGATCATGATGTTCAGCGTGGATCGGATGAGCGAGCCCCGTAACCAGAGCCACTTCGAGAGAATCTCGACCGGGTCAGGTGAGGGGTTTTTTGCTGTTCTGCGAGTGCCTTGCCTGATATATGTTAAAGAGGCCTTACAGACTGACGTCTGCAAAGCCTCTCAGGCATGATGTATGCTAATAGACGTTAAATATAAATCCTAAGTAGATTAAGAACAGTGCAAAAAGGACGAAGACACCAAAACCCGTAGGCAATATGAGGGTATGGACAAATTGGATGCAGATTAAAGGGAAAATGACGCCTTTGACGGTATAGCGGTTTTTGTACCACCATCGTTCCACGTTGGACCACCACCTTATCGTATTCTATGAGGATTGACGAGCTGGTATGACTAGGAAGCCTAGCTTCTGTACATCTGCTTGCAATGATTGACGATGAGGGATTTAAATGATAAAATATTGGATATTCTATATAGGAAAGACATTGAAAGGGAATAGTAGGCACCGAACCCTTCAGAGAGTGGAGCTGACTGACGCTGTGAGGCTCCGCAGGATGTAGTTGCTGAAGTCGCCCTGGAGTTGTTTGTTCGAATCCTTCTAGATGCAGATGTATCTGCGATGAATGGAAGAGCTAGTGCAAACCGGTTGCAGCCGTTATCTGTTGAGTGTCGCATGCTATAGGTAGATGATGTTTGTTAGCGGTATGCGAAACAAAGGTGGTACCACGGAAGATATCCTTTCGTCCTTTGAGACGAAGGGTTTTTTTATTTGTTCAATTCCCAAGTTTATTGGTTTTTCCTATAGACTTATACATGGATTGAACGTGTAGGTGTAGACTCTGAATGTAAATAAATGGAGGGTTTATCATGTCAGAAGCACAGGATAATAAGAACCAGACGTCAATGCCAACGACGTATGATCCAAAAGCGGCCGAGCAGAAGTGGTACGATTTCTGGATGAAAAATGAATTTTTCAAAGCAGGACAACGTCCGGATGCGCCGAAGTATTCCATCGTGATCCCACCGCCGAACGTAACAGGAATGCTTCATATTGGGCATGCGCTCGATTTTACATTGCAAGATATTCTTGTGCGTACGAAGCGGATGCAGGGTTATGATGCGTTGTGGCTGCCAGGTTCTGACCATGCAGGGATTGCGACACAGACGAAGGTTGAGCAGAAGCTGCGTGAAGGCGGCGTAACGCGCCATGATCTGGGACGTGAGAAATTTCTAGAGCAAGTATGGGATTGGAAAGAAACTTACGCGAACACGATACGTGAGCAATGGGCAAAAATGGGGTTGTCACTCGACTATTCCCGTGAGCGGTTTACACTCGATGAGGGTCTGTCCAAAGCGGTTCGTGAAGTCTTCGTGAAGCTCTATGAAAAAGGCTTGATCTATCGCGGCAAATATATCATTAACTGGGATCCGGCAGCACGCACAGCATTGTCGGATATTGAAGTAGAGTATAAGGAAGTACAAGGCCATTTGTATCATTTGAAATATCCACTTGCAGATGGTAGCGGTTCGATCACAGTGGCAACGACGCGTCCGGAGACGATGCTCGGTGATACAGCGGTTGCAGTTCATCCCAAAGATGAACGTTACAAAGATATGATTGGCAAGATGCTTATCCTTCCAATTGTTGGGCGTGAAATTCCGGTGATTGCGGATGATTATGTTGAGAAAGACTTCGGAAGCGGCGCGGTGAAAATTACGCCAGCACATGATCCGAATGACTTTGAAATGGGTCTTCGCCATGATCTTCCACAAATCACAGTGATGGATGAGTCCGGCGTCATGAACGAGCTTGCTGGTAAGTACCAAGGAATCGATCGTGCGGATTGCCGGAAGCAAATCGTAAATGACTTGAAAGAACTTGGTGTATTGATCAAGATTGAAGATCATGTTCATCAAGTAGGACATAGCGAGCGCAGCGGAGCTGTGGTTGAACCTTATCTCTCCACACAATGGTTCGTACGAATGAAACCATTAGCTGAACGTGCGATTGAAGCGCAGAAGTCAGGCAAAGGCGTTAACTTTGTTCCGGATCGGTTCGAGAAAACATACTTGAACTGGATTGAGAATGTTCGTGACTGGTGTATTTCCAGACAGCTCTGGTGGGGACACCGTATTCCAGCTTGGTATTGTAATGATTGCGGTGAGCTTCATGTGGCGCATGAAGATGTAACGGCTTGCTGCAAATGTGGAAGCGCGAACCTAAAACAAGACGAGGATGTACTGGATACGTGGTTTAGTTCAGCACTATGGCCTTTCTCAACACTTGGGTGGCCAGAAGATACAGAAGATTTGAAACGCTACTACCCGGTTGATGTGCTCGTAACAGGTTACGACATCATTTATTTCTGGGTTGCTCGCATGATCTTCACGGCGCTGGAATTCACTGATGAAATTCCGTTCAAAGATGTATTAATGCATGGTCTTGTTCGTGATTCCGAAGGACGCAAAATGTCCAAATCCCTCGGCAATGGTGTTGACCCGCTTGAGGTTATCGACAAATACGGTACAGACGCTATGCGCTACATGATCTCCACGAGCAGCACGCCAGGGCAAGACCTGCGTTTCCGCTGGGAGCGGGTTGAACAGGCACGTAACTTTGCCAATAAAATTTGGAATGCCTCCCGTTTTGCGTTGATGAATCTTGAAGGCTTCACGGTTGATCAGATCGATATCAGCGGTAATCTCTCAACGGCGGATCGCTGGATCCTACACCGTTTGAACGAAACTGCACGTGATATTACACGTCTGATGGATTCTTACGAATTTGGTGAGACAGGACGCCTCTTGTATAACTTTATCTGGGATGATCTGTGTGATTGGTACATCGAGTTCGCGAAGCTTAGTCTCTACGGTGAGGATGCGGAAGCGAAACGTACGACTCAATCCGTATTGTCCTACGTGCTTGACCGTACACAGCGGATGATCCATCCATTCATGCCTTATATTTCCGAGGAAATATGGCAGCATTTGCCGCATGAAGGCGAGACGATTACGCTTGCTGCTTGGCCGACATACGATGAGAAATTGGAAGCTCCGGATGCCGTGAAAGAAATGAACTTGCTGATGGACATTATCCGCGCTGTTCGTAACGTACGTGCAGAAGTGAACGTTCCGATGAGCAAGAAAATCGAACTTGTCATTAAATCGGCTGATGCGCAGAGCGATGCGATTATCCGTAACAATGAAGGCTACATCAAACGTTTCTGTAACACTTCGCAGTTCGAAGCTTCTACAGACATTGCTGTGCCAGAAAAAGCGATGACAGCCATCGTGACGGGCGCCGAGCTGTATCTCCCGCTTGCAGGATTGATCGATATTGCGCAGGAAATTGAGCGTCTTGAAAAAGAAGTGAAGAATTTAAGAAGCGAAGTTGAACGTGTCGATAAGAAGCTTGCCAATGAAGGTTTTGTTGCCAAAGCACCTGCTAAAGTCATCGAAGAAGAGCGCGCGAAACAGCAGGATTATTCCGATAAGCTTGACAAAGTGCTTGCACGCATTCAAGAGCTGCAAAGCTAAGAGTGAAGGGTGAGATCACCATGGCGGACAATCGCGGGGCTGTAACGACAGCCCCTTTCGACCAATACCAACAAGCAGTAGATTGGATTAACGGACTCATTCCATTCGGGATTCGTCCTGGTATGCAGCGTATTGAGTTGATGATGGAGCGGCTCGGGCATCCGGAGCGCACATTGAAATTCATTCATGTCGCGGGGACGAACGGTAAAGGATCGACGTGTGCGTTTCTTACCTCTGTGCTTCGTCAATCGGGTTATGATGTCGGAACGTTCACATCACCGTATATTACGAAGTTTACAGATCGCTTCCAGTATAATGGCACGAACATTCCTGAAGAGACTTTGCTAGCGATCACGAATACTTTGAGGCCTCTCGTTGAAGAGATAGCCGCGTCTGAATTGGGATCACCAACGATGTTCGAGGTCTCGACGACGATTGCGATTATCTATTATGCGAAGGTTGTGTTCCCTGACTTTGTCGTCTGGGAGACAGGCCTTGGCGGACGTATGGATGTGACCAACATCGTAACACCGATCATCTCGATTATTACGAATGTCGGCCACGATCATATGGATATTCTCGGCGATTCGCTGGAGGCGATTGCCCGGGAAAAGGCAGGGATTATCAAACCAGGCGTGCCGATCGTTAGCTCCGTGGAGCAGCCTGAAGTGATTGAAGTGATTCGTAATACGGCGCAGCACCAGAAATCAACTTTGTACTTAATGAATGATCAATATCGTCTCACGACGTTATCAAGTGAAGAGAATCAACAAGTTTTTAAGTTCCAAGGGCCGTTCCGTACGTTGGATCAGTTAACGATTCAATTGAATGGTGCGCATCAGATTAAGAATGCTGGTGTAACAGTGATGGCGCTGGAAGTACTGAAACAATATTATGCATTGCTGATTGATGATGAAGATTTGCTGGAAGGATTGCGAGCAGCTGCATGGGCTGGACGGCTCGAGATGATCTCGGAGCAGCCGCGCCTATTAGTTGACGGGGCCCATAATCCTGAAGGTGCAGCAACCCTCGCACAAGCACTGCGCGAGACGTATACGTACGAGCGTGTACATTTGATGATGGGAATGTTATCAACGAAGAATCATACAGACTATTTACGGCATATACTACCAATAGTGGATACGCTCATTTTGACCGAGCCTGATTTCCGTAAAAAAATGAATGCGGAGGATCTCTACGCCATCGTGCAAAACGTATTGGCAGAGTCGCCGCGTCCTGATCTTCAGATCATCATCGAACCGAACTGGAAGGCGGCGCTTGCGAAGCTAGCGTCTATGGCAGCTCCTGCAGATTTAACCGTTGTCTCCGGTACTTTGTATTTAATCGCAGATGTACGATCTTATATTTTGTATCAAACCGATTCTGAAAAAGGTTGGTGAGGATTTCTTGAATACAACAGAACATGTTCATTTTATCGGTATTGGCGGCTACGGAATGAGCGCGATTGCTCGCGTAATGCTAGAGATGGGTTACACCGTAACGGGCTCCGATGTCGCAGCGCAAGAGTTAACAGAGAAGCTCGCGAAGAATGGCGCCAAAATATATATTGGCCATACGGCGGATAATGTTGAAGGGGCTGACCTCGTCGTCTATTCAACGGCTTTATCCAAAGACAATGTGGAACGCGTAAGGGCGGAAACGCTCAATATCCCGGTTCTGCATCGTGCACAGATGTTAGCACGGTTAATGAATACCCGTAAAGGCGTTGCTGTAGCGGGTGCGCATGGCAAGACAACGACCTCGTCGATGATCGCGCTTGTCATGGAGCAATGTGGTACGGACCCGACCTATATCATCGGTGGCGAGATTATGAATATGGGGACCAACGCGAAGGCTGGAAAAGGCGATTATGTCGTCGCAGAAGCCGATGAGAGCGATGGCTCCTTCTTGCAATATCATCCACAAATAGGGATTGTGACGAATATCGAAGCGGATCATCTGGAGAACTATGACGGGGATTATGCGAAGCTGAAACAAGCTTATGTGCGATTCCTGAACCAAGTGAAGCCAGGCGGTAAAGCTATCGTCAGCGCGGATGATGAGATTCTGCAAGCAATGATTCCGAATCTCCAATGTGATGTGCTTACATACGGCATCGACTCGCCTGCGGATTATCGGGCGACAGATATCGTACTTGGCGATCGTAAGAGTTCGTTCACCTTTACCTATCAAGATGTTCCACTCGGGACTATCGAGCTGTCAGTACCGGGACGACACAACATCTCGAATGCGATGGCAACGATTATTACGTGCATGCAAGCGGACATTCCATTCTATGCCATTGCAGAGTCGATTAAGGAATTCCGTGGTGCGAAACGTCGGTTCCAAGTGCTCGGTGAAGTAAATGATATTCTCGTTATTGATGACTATGCGCATCATCCGACAGAAATTCAAGCAACGATCCAAGCGGCGAAGTCCACGGGTAAACGTATTATTGCAGTGTTCCAGCCGCAGCGCTATACACGGACGTATTTCTTGCTGGAACAGTTCAGTCAAGCTTTTGGTGACGCAGATGAGGTTATTATTACGGATATCTATTCGCCTGCAGGCGAGAAACAGATCGAAGGGATCACTTCGTCCAGACTTGTTGATATGATCATTCAGAACAGCAATCCGAACACGAAGTATATTCCAACGAAGGAAGAAGTATTATCGAAGTTAAGCGAGGATGTGAAACCTGGCGATCTAGTCATTACGATGGGTGCAGGTGATATTTGGAAGGCGGCAGATGGTCTAGCAAAGGCACTGCGTGCACGCTTCTAATCGTTATATTCCCGATTCAGACTTATCTATCGTTCAATAGAAACGTCCAACCTTATGGGTTGGACGTTTTTTGGCGTTGCTATCGATTTGAATTATGTTTTCCATGGTAAAGTGACTTCTCGAGGGGCTCTCCGATAGCAGCAAACGCCTGTCGAGAGGCCTCCGATGGTAATGGTCAGAATGGATAGGAAGAAGGTTCGGGGCGAGAATAATAGACCACCCAGGGTAATAATGAGTCCGTCTAGAATGAAAATGGTGAATCCTACATTGACGGATAATTTATCCGCGATGTATTTGGCGAGCAGATCGGTTCCGCCGGTGCTAATATTGTTTCGAAGCATGATGCCAAATCCGACTCCCATAAAGATCCCTCCAATGAAGGAACTGGTAATGGGATGGATATGCAACGGAGCAAGGAGGTTATGGCTAATGCCTGAGAAAAGGTCAATGAAAAAGGAGGAAATAATCATGCCTGGGAAGCTGCTGAAGAAAAAATGGCGATATTTGAACCAGGCGAGCACCAGGATCGGCAAACTACACAGAATAAAGGTGATGCCTATGTTCGCCTTCCACATGTAATTGAGAATTAACGCGATGCCGATAACGCCTCCATCGAGAACATTGTAGGGGATTAGGAATAGATTGATTCCGATCGCGAGTAGCATGCTTCCCGCGATCGTCGCAACAATCTTATTGAATAACTGCACTTTCATCAGCTCCACTTTCGACAACCGAATAAAATCTAGGTCTTCTCTGATGTATATGCTAGTTTGTCCCGTCATATTCAATGGATACGGCATGTGCGATACAAGGAATACTTTCACCTTGCTGATAAGAGATTGGGGATAGAAGCGCACCGGTGGCAACGACGAGAATTCTTTTCCACGTTCCGGCTCGAAGCTGCTTGAGCAAATGCCCGTAAGTAACGGTAGCAGAGCATCCACATCCACTAGCTCCCGCTTGGACGGATTGGTTCTCATAGTCATAGATCATCATGCCGCAATCCCGGAAATCCGTCTGATTCATAGGGATGTGATGTTTCTTGAGCAGTTCACTTGCGATTTCATATCCGACCTTTGCTAGATCCCCTGTAACGATTAGATCATAATGCCCAGGTTCAATCCGCAAATCTCGGAAATGCGCTTGAATGGTATCTACGGCTGCTGGTGCCATAGCAGCACCCATATTGAATGGGTCTGTAATGCCCATATCTATGACACGCCCAATCGTAGCTGAGGTGATGAGAGGGCCTTCGCCATGTTTGGAGACGACGGCAGCTCCTGCACCCGTGACAGTATATTGAGCGGTTGGCGGTTTCTGGGACCCATATTCCGTCGGATAACGGAACTGCTTCTCAGCGGTTGCATTGTGGCTCCCTGTTACAGCTAAAGCGTAGTGAGCGGAGCCAGAGTTTACGATCAACGAGGCGAGTGCAAGGCTCTCCATCGAAGTGGAACAAGCGCCAAATACCCCTAGATAAGGGATGCTGAGGGTTCTAGCCGCGAAGCTTGAACTAATAATTTGATTGAGCAAATCGCCTCCGACGTAGAATTGAATTTGCTCTTTCGTTAATCCGGCGCTTTCGATGGCGATTTTGGCTGCCTCTTCGATGAGCTTGTTCTCCGCTTTTTCCCATGTACTCTGACCTAACATGAGGTCGCCATGGATAATATCAAAGTCATTCGCTAATGGGCCCTGTCCCTCAAAAGGACCTACAACCGATGCGCTTCCGAATATGCGAGGCTTATTCTCGAATATCCAAGATTGATGTCCTCTTAGTGTCATTAGGACCCGGCCCCCGTTCCGTTAAACTGAAGAATCATATGCACGATCCCGACAATGAAGGCTGCGACGGTACCAAATACAATAACAGGCCCTGCCACTTTGAACATTTGCCCACCCACGCCAAGTACAACGCCCTCACTACGATGCTCGATTGCTGCTGATGCCATGGAGTTCGCAAATCCTGTAACAGGAACCGCAGTCCCTGCTCCAGCCCATTGCGCGATTTTATCATAGACCCCGAAGCTCGTTAAGATGACTGACAAGAGCACCATGATGGCTACGGTTGGATTTCCTGCTGTTTTCTCTGTGAATCCGCCCCATGTGATAAAGGCTTTGGTAATACATTCACCTATGAGACAAATGATCCCACCCGACAGAAATGCCCGCACGCAGTTCTTAAAGGTCGTTCGTTTGGGTTCAATTCGTTTCGCAAGGGCTTGGTATTCCTGCTGCACGGGCGTTAACTTCTGTTTCTTCTGCTTTTCCGACAAAACCATAACCTCCTTCAAAATCTAAACAGATCAATGCATTAACGGGTAAGCAAAGGTCTCATATCTACGATGACCTGGTCCATCTGATCTACACATTGTGTATAAAGCGCCTTGGCAGCTTCATTTTCCGAGGATAACGCGAATAATTCTAAATCTGCCTCGCATTTTTTCAGTGTAGCAAACAGGGTTGCTTTCTTCTGCGGCTCGGGCACTTGGATTTGATCGTCATAGAGGTCGACATACAGCTGTCCGTATGAATCCACTTGACCCAAGTATACGTTCTCGATGGCCACGCCAAGGGTCTCTAGCTCTCGATTTAGCCAGTTACGGTTGTAACCGAATGCAGCTAATCCCTCATCCATAAGCTTTCCATCCATAATAACAGCCTCTGGTGATTTATCAGGTGAGACCTTAATACCCAAATGCTTTGGCGTAAGCGGTTGATTCTCGCGTTTGAGCAAGATATTGAACTCCCCGTTCGATTCCATAATGGCAAATTCAACGTCCGCCGCATTGAACACATTTTTTTTGCGCAGCTGGGATAATAGCTCATCGGAGGTAACGCGAACCTTCTTCAAGTTATCTTCAAGAATTTTGCCATCCTTAATGAGGACCTCAGATTTGCTATCTATAAAATCCCGAAGCTTTTTGGTCTTCAACTGCACCATTTCAATGATGAAGGATACACCAACCCACACGGCGAGGGAGATGATACCAAGCCCCCAATGCTTCTCTAAATCCATGGAGATGTATGCAGCAAGGCTACCAATCGTAATCCCCGTAATGTACTCGAACAGAGATAGCTGCGCGACCTGACGTTTTCCTAATACTTTGGTGAAGAAAAACAGAACCAAAACAGCCACCAATGTACGAAGGGCAGCTTCAAACCATTCAGGCATCGTTTTTTCGACTCCTTCCCCTTTATGTTTTGTCAAAAGTTGTGAACAGGATTCATATGAAATGTTCCCGCAAAGTGAGAAGAATATTCTGGTGACATTCGGACACATTAGAGTGGTATTTGTAAAAAGGAGGTGTGAGAAATGACCGTTGGATCCCAAGTGAAAACCACTTTAGCAAGTTTGAAAAGTGCTCAAGCGAGTCTAGAATCCTTCGCGCTTGAAACGCAAAATCAAGAAGCGAAAAAAATGTTCGAGTCCGCTGCGCAGTCGACACAATCAGTCGTATCGCAAGTTGAAGCCCGCGTACAACAACTCGAAAATGAAGAGCCGCAATTTAAAGGGTTCTAGACATTTCGATAAGAAGGACAGGAGTGGGAAATCTCGATTCTTTGCACAAGCAGAGGATCGAGATTTTTTTGTCATGCCATGGAGAAGCAGTTATAAATCTCTCAACTCTATCATAAGAATGATATTAGAAGATTGGACAAGGGAGAGGGTAAGCATGAGTAAGGCCAAAATGACGTTTCGCTTCGATGATCCGCCGCGTAAGTCGGGAGGAACAGAGATCATTCCTAATAATGATTCGGTAGAAGAAACTGTAGAGTCAACGACGGTTGGTCATGTTGTTCCGATCCAGAGGTACAGCTCCGATTATGGTGCATGGGACCCCACATTCGATGAAGAGACGAACCGTATTGAGAAGTTGATTCGTGGCGAAACCTCTTCGATCCAGCCCGAAGTCATCCTTCCAAAGTCACAGCCGCGGATTGTGGATATGATCCAAGATTCAGAGGAACATGTAGAACGATCCAATGCTGAATTAGGAAATCATAGTGAAGAAGGGCATAGTGTACAATGGACGGAGCTGCCAGTCGGTGGATTTTATCGTAAAACAAGAAATCCTTCATGGGTCAAAGTCGTTGCCTCTGTCGCTGGCGCAATTGTGACAGGTGCTGTATTCGGCTTCGTTGTATTATCGTTATTTCAAGGGGAAGTGAGTCTGCCAGGTGTGAAGTCGGGCTCTTTATCGGATAATGTTCGTACAAGCGGTAGTGTTCAGACTTCAGGTAAGGTGGCGGAGTCCGGGGTGAAGCAAGGAGCGATCACACCAGGTGAAGCGGTTAACATAACGATTCAACGTGATGCGAAGACCTATTATATGCTACAGTATGGTGTTTTCAAAGATCTAGCAGGTGTAAATACTGCGCAGCAGGAGTTGACGGATAAAGGCTTGGCCGCGTTCGGAGATACTACGGATCAGAATCGGGTGTATGCCGGTATGGCGACATCGCGTGAAGAGGCCCAGTTGATGAAAGCTGAGCTGGCACTGCAAGGAGTTGAGCTCTATGTTCGAGATTTGCAGCTGCCGGAGACGACGCAATTGATGTATGCTGGTGATGCGTCACAGATGGAGCAATTTCTGAAACAGAGCGATCAGGTGGTTCAAATTCTATTACAGATGTCAACAGCACAGCTAGAGCGTAAAGACCCTACGGCTTATACACAGGCAGAATTGTTAGCCATTAAGGATGCGCATCAGAAATGGACAGAGCTTGGTACAGTGGCGGTCAAAGGCCTGCCAGAGTCTTCGAAGGAAGCTTGGGGGAAAATGACCCAGTCGATGAACACGGCAATTATCTCGTTAAATGAATACGGTAAGCAGCTGTCGACATCCCATCTATGGAGCATTCAATCCGCATTGATGGCGTTCGTGGTAAGTGAGAAAAATTGGATGGCGTCTATGCAAGCCGTGTGAGATAAAGTATATCTAACCGATAGGACCTGATTTCAAAGGCGCCTGTCGGTTTTTGGTTTGTGTTAAACCGTAAATATAAGTATAATGTGTAAAGGTGTAAAATAATGGTGAAGGGGAGTCGAAAATGCTGAATAGGGATCAACGTCGCCTCATCTTAGCGTCTGCATCACCACGAAGACAAGAGCTCATTCGCGTTCTGAATATCCCGTTCGAAATTCGTGTGAGTGATGTCGATGAGACCACGCCGACGTATTGGTCGCCGGCACAGGTCGCAGAGCAATTGGCGCTTCGCAAGGCTGAGGCTGTGCATCAGATGCTGCAGGAGGGCGATCAAGGCATTATCATTGGTGCGGATACCATTGTGGTGCTTGATTATCGTGTCCTTGGCAAACCAAAGGATGCAGAGGATGCGATATCGATGCTGAATCTGCTGGAAGGAAAGACACATCAGGTGTATAGCGGTGTGGCTTGTATTGATGCGCAGACAGGGGAGACCCATGTATCTCACCGTGTTACGTATGTCAAAATGAAGCATTTAACAGAACAGCAAGTGCAGCGGTATGTCGCAAGTGGGGAGCCTATGGATAAAGCGGGTTCGTACGCGATACAAGGATTAGGTTCAACGATTGTAGAGTCGATCGACGGATGTTATTTCAACGTCGTGGGTCTGCCGTTATCCTTGCTTAGTGATATGCTCACGAAATTTGGCATTGAAGTACTTTAAGAAAGCTAACTTATGGAAGATGTATTCTAGGATTATTTCAACAATGAAAGAGGGGAATTCATGGATTCGCAAGGGCTTGTTCTGCGCGATATCCCCCATGAAGAACGTCCAAGAGAACGCATGATACAGAATGGGGCAAGCGCACTTAGTCACGCTGAATTGCTAGCAATTCTTCTTCGCACAGGAACACAGCGAGAATCCGCTGTTCGCGTCGCTGAGCGGCTGCTTAAGCAAGTAGGCAACATTCGCCATTTGGTTGATATGACCGTAGAAGAAATGACACAAATCAAAGGCATCGGACCAGCAAAGGCTATTCAATTAAAGGCAGGTATTGAACTTGGTCGTCGCTTGTCAAGAGCGACAATGAATGAGAAGATTACCATTCGAAAGCCGTCAGATGCAGCAGATTTGCTCATGGAACAAATGCGTTATTTGCAGAAAGAACATTTTGTATGTTTGTTTCTCAACACCAAAAATCATGTGCTCCAACAAGAGACACTGTCGATGGGAAGCTTAAATGCTTCAATCGTTCATCCCCGAGAAATTTTCCGAGCTGCCATCAAGTGCAGCAGCGCATCAGTAATATGCGCTCACAACCATCCAAGCGGCGATCCAACGCCCAGTCCAGAAGACATTCAGCTTACGCAGCGTCTCGTCGAGGCCGGCAATATTATTGGCATTGAGGTGCTTGATCACCTCGTGATTGGTGATCAACGTTACATAAGTTTGAAGGAACAGGGACTTATGTAATATAATATTTAAATTATCAGCACGATAAGATAAACGATGAAGAGTTACAGGAAAGAAAGGGAGATTACAGCATGTTTGGAAGCTTCACGAAAGATTTAGGAATTGATTTGGGAACTGCAAATACACTTGTATATGTTCGAGGAAAAGGGATCGTTGTTCGCGAGCCTTCCGTTGTGGCGATCCGTACAGATACGAAAAAAATAGAAGCTGTTGGTGAGTCGGCTAAGAAAATGATCGGTCGTACACCGGGTAACATTCGCGCGATTCGTCCGATGAAAGACGGCGTTATCGCGGATTTCGATACGACTGCAACAATGATTAAATATTTTATTAGACAAGCTCAGAAGCAGCGCTCTGTATTCCCGCGTCATCCGAACGTGATGGTATGCGTACCTTCAGGGATTACAGCTGTAGAACAACGTGCGGTTGAAGATGCGACAAAGCAAGCAGGTGCGCGTGAAGCTTATACCATTGAAGAGCCATTCGCGGCAGCGATTGGTGCAGATCTTCCGGTATGGGAGCCGACAGGCAGCATGGTTGTTGATATTGGCGGCGGTACGACAGAAGTTGCGGTCATTTCGCTTGGCGGAATTGTAACAAGTCGTTCGGTTCGTGTTGCAGGCGACGAGATGGATGATGCTGTCATTCAATATATCAAACGGATTTATAACCTGATGATCGGTGAACGTACAGCTGAGCAAATTAAGGTCGATATTGCTTCCGCATTGCCGCTTGATCAAGTAGAGACGGTTGAAATTCGTGGACGCGATCTCGTATCTGGACTTCCGAAGACGCTCACGATCACCTCCGATGAGATTACAGAAGCGTTGCAGGATACCGTGAACTCTATCGTTGATGCGGTGAAGGTAACACTTGAGAAATGTCCACCAGAGCTCGCAGCGGATATTATGGACCGCGGGATCGTGTTGACAGGTGGCGGCGCATTGCTGCGTAATCTCGATAAATTGCTTGCACGTGAGACAGGTATGCCGGTTATTGTTGCGGAAGATCCTCTTGATTGTGTAGCAAAAGGTACCGGTCGTGCGCTAGAGAACATCCACTTATTTAAATCCAAAAGCAGTACGGCGGTTCGCTCGAAACGATAAGAGGTGTTTAAACTGTTTAAATTATTGGGGAATAAACGATTGTTCATATTATTGCTCGGCATGATTATATTCATCTCGCTTCTCGGCTTTACGTTGAGTAATAAACGAGAGAATTTAACATTTCCTGAGAAGATGATTAACGATACGTTTGGGTTCGCTCAAAGTTTATTTTACAAGCCCGCTGGCTTTATAGCGGGCTTGTTTGAAGATATTCGCGACCTGAACCATATCTATGAAGAAAATGAACAGCTGAAAATCGCAGTTTCGCACTATATTCGCGACAAAGCGAATTATAATTTCATTGCTGCTGATAATGAGAGATACCAGAAAGAACTGCATTTTACAGAAGAACAGAAGAAATTGTATAAATATGATTACCGCATTGCTCAGGTCGTGTCGGTGAATCAGGATCCGTACAATAAGAACATTACGATCAATATCGGTGAGAAGAACGGTGTGAAGCCGAATATGGCTGTCATTTCCGTCGATGGCATGGTCGGCACGATTAGTCATGTATCGCCGCTTACGAGTACGGTGAAGCTGCTTACAGACCTGAACGAAAAGAATCCGAATTCCAATGCGATTGCGGCAACGGCCATCGGTAAAGAGAACCAGTCGTTTGGACTTATTGAGAGTTACGATCCACAGACAGGCACGTATCTCATGACCAAGATTGATGAGAAGGACCCGCTTGCCGTTGGTGATACGATCGTCTCATCGGGGATCGGTGAAGCATTTCCACGCGGACTCATTATGGGAACGGTTATTTCCAGACAAGTCGGAGACTACGGCTTAACTCATACAGCGACGATCAAACCAGCAGCGAATTTCGATAATTGGAAAGAACTGTTCGTCGTGGTACCTTAACGTGGAGGAATCGCTCGGATGAATCGTAAATGGATGATTGTCGTTATGATCTTGTTATTAATCATTGAGGGCACGGTGATGCCGTGGATTATTCCAGTGGAATGGAGAATGCGAGTTATCCCTCATTTTGTCTTTATCATTGTATTATTCTATGCGGTGTATACCACGAGATATCAAGCGCTGGTTATCGGGTTAATCTTCGGTCTCCTTCATGATGTGATCCATTATGGGAATATGATAGGTGTGTATTCGTTCAGTATGGGGCTTTGTGGTTATTTAATCGGCAAAGTATTCGGCGAGAAGCGGCTCGGCATCGGATGGATGATCGTGGTTTCGATCCTCGGCAGCTGGATGTTCGACTCGATCATATTCTTGATTTACACGATGTTCAAAGTGAACCATATGTCCTACGATTGGGCGCTAGCTTATCAAATTATTCCTAGCTCCTTCCTGCAGTTATTATTTGCTCTTATTGTATATGTTCCGGTTCGCAAAGTGCTCGACCAAGAATTTCGACCGAAGCTTGAAGAAGATTAAGGCATAAGCAGGAACTTTCTTACCCTAGGACGAATTATTTAGGGAGGAGGGACAGGCAAATATGGGAACGACAAAACAACATCATGTTACAATCAAAGGAATGAAAGACGGCCTTGTGTTCCTGCTGGACGATACATGTGAATTCACAGCACTGATACAAGATTTGCAATATAAATTAGAGCATTCGCATCAGAATATTTTGACAGGACCGATTATGCATGTTGATGTTAAGCTCGGTGCAAGAGCGATATCGGATGCAGAGAAGGAAGAGATTCTGAATATTCTGAAGCAAAAGGGGAATTTGTTGATTCGTTCGATTGAATCGGATGAGACTGAGATCGCATCTGTGAGTGAGAATGATATGAAGATCATGACCGGGGTGGTGCGTTCAGGGCAAGTGCTGCATCACGTCGGCAATCTTCTGTTTCTAGGGGATGTGAATCCAGGGGGAACGGTGAATTGTACCGGGGATATCTATGTGATGGGTTCACTACGGGGAATGGCGCACGCAGGAATTGAGGGAAATGTCGATGCGATTATTGCCGCGTCTTATTTCTCACCGACACAGCTACGGATTGCCGATGTGATCAGCAGACCTCCGGATGAATGGGAAATCAAAGAGTCCAATATGGAATTTGCATACCTTCAAGAAGGCCATATGC
Source organism: Paenibacillus terrigena DSM 21567 (assembly GCF_000374845.1). Classification (GTDB taxonomy): domain Bacteria; phylum Bacillota; class Bacilli; order Paenibacillales; family Paenibacillaceae; genus Paenibacillus_K; species Paenibacillus_K terrigena. The sequence continues at coordinate 150,588 of NZ_KB895416.1, forward strand.
AAATTGATAAAATACAGAACATTGCGCGGTTGCGCAAAGATACCCATATATTTAAAGGAGTGTAGTCCGCATGGGAGAGGCTATCGTCGTCACATCAGGAAAAGGCGGAGTTGGCAAGACAACAACATCCGCAAATTTAGGTACTGCTCTCGCATTACTCGGCCGCAAAGTATGTATGGTGGATACAGATATTGGTCTTCGTAATTTGGATGTCGTCATGGGGCTGGAGAATCGGATTATTTATGATCTGTGTGATGTAGCTGATGGTCGTTGCCGTCTGAACCAAGCTCTTGTGAAGGACAAGCGGTTTGAAGAACTTTATTTGCTGCCGGCCGCACAGACGAAAGATAAGAATGCGATATCGCCGGAGCAGGTTAGAGATATTATTTTGGAATTGAAGAAAGAATTTGAATATGTCATTATCGATTGCCCGGCAGGAATAGAGCAAGGCTTCAAGAATGCGATTGCTGGTGCAGATCAGGCGATTGTCGTGACAACACCGGAGAATGCCGCTGTACGTGACGCGGATCGCATTATTGGTTTGCTCGAGAACTCGCATATTGAATCACCGAAGCTAGTCATTAATCGAATACGCCAGAATATGGTAAAATCGGGCGAGATGCTCGATATTGATGAGATTATCCAAGTACTGGCGATTGACTTAATCGGCATTGTACCGGATGATGAGCATGTAATCAAAGCTGCGAATAGCGGGGAGCCTACCGTGATGAACCCGGATTCAAGAGCAGCGATTGCCTATCGGAATATTGCGCGTCGTATTGTTGGGGACACCGTCCCACTTATGCTGCTTGATGGCAAGCCAGGCATGTTCAAGCGCATGAAGAAGTTTTTTGGAATGGGCTGATGTAATTGGTAAATAAATTCAAAAGATTAGACTGGCCGATCATTATTATCTTAGCCATATTTATGGTCATTAGCATATTTGTCATCAAGAGTGCTACGTTCAGCGATCCCAAGTTCGTCGGGTCTCATTTAAAAATGATGTATTTCTATATCGGCGGGTTTGCCATCATGCTGGGGATTTCACTCGTTGATTATCGATTATTGCTAAAAGGCTGGATTTATTTCTACGTTCTCGGGGTTGCGCTTCTTATCGCCGTGTTCTTCCTAGGTGCCAAAATTAACGGTGCTGTCGGCTGGTTTAAGCTGCCGGGCGGGCTGCAGTTCCAACCAGCAGAATTGATGAAGCTTGCGATTATTGTCATGGTTGCATATTTGATGGGCCGAAGATCAGGGGATTCGCTTCGTTTTAGGCGTGATGTCATTCCAATCGGTCTCTTAACCTTAATCCCATTCTTACTCGTATTGATTCAACCGGACTTAGGGAATGCGATTATCTACGTCGTGATCCTGCTCGGGATGTTCTGGATCGGCAATGTTCGCTATACGCATGTTGTCATTGGACTCGGGACTGTGCTCGCTGGTGCATTCCTGTTCGTCTTCTTGTTCAATACCTTTAATCAAGATATTAAGGATTATTTGGAAGCCAAAGACAAAATCCATTGGTACCAGCGGATCAATACATTCATGAATCCAGCTTCCGCGACAGAAGATGAGAAGCATCAATCGAATAATGCGATGATTGCGATTGGATCTGGCGGCCTCACAGGCGAAGGCTATATGCAATCAGAATCGATTAAGAAGAAGTTCGTGCCTTATCCGTATTCGGACTCCATCTTCGTTGTGATCGGGGAAGAGTTTGGTTTCCAAGGGGCTTCGGTGCTGCTCCTGCTCTATTTCTTATTGATTTATAGGATGATCTTGATTGCCTTCCAGTGTTATGACCAGCGAGGAGCTTATATTATCATCGGCATTGTCTCGATGTTCGTGTTCCAGATTTTCGAGAATATCGGAATGATGATTGGGCTTATGCCAATTACTGGGATCACGCTGCCATTTATCAGTTATGGTGGTACCTCGCTGTTGCTCAATATGCTTTGTATTGGAATTGTGCTAAGCGTCAAGATTTACCAAGAAAAATATGCACTTGAAGATTAAGCTGTCGCATCTCGCGATGGCTTTTTTGCATGTTTAAGAGGTTTCGTGGGTCCCCCGCAAAGCAACTTGTGGGGTTATTTTGAAATATAAGTGTTTATAAGTTTCACTAATAAACTGTTCTTATATTTTTCGAAGATACGCTTATCGTCCGTTCAATGACAATAAGCGTATCTTCTTATTCATAATCATCGTGTGCTTGTCATATTTATGATACTAAGACAACCTCTAAGAAGGGGGACTACTATAGATGGAGATAAATGATAATGTTCGAAGACGAAGACAAGCCCGTATGAAGGCATTAACAGATGACAGCTTGCCAGTCACCAAGGCGCAAGAAGCACCGAATCGTATTGTACCTTATGCACCTGCAGATAGGAATCCGACGCCAGTGCCTAATATTTCATCAGATGCGGAAGCAGATCCTGAAATTGCATGGAAGGAACAGAATCGATTGTGGCGCACACAGCTTGCTGGAGAAGCTTCCCAATCGAATGGTTCGAATGGTTCGGATCCACCGGTCAATCGAACATCAAGCGGCTGGTTGCAGTCGTTGCAAATCAAATTCATGCTCTCTGCGTTGATCTTTGCTGCCTTATGGGCGATATTTCAAGTGAATCAGCCGTGGACCGCTAAGGTAAAGGCGTTTGTCGTAAGCGCTATGAACGAGGAGATGAATTTTGGGGCGATTGCCGTCTGGTATGATGAGACGTTCCATGGTGCGCCTTCCTTTATTCCAATCTTCGGTGCAGCTGAGGATCATGCGACCAAAGTGAACACATCGACCGTGCTCTATCCGCCGCTTCATGGGAAGATTGCGAGTCCCTACACGGTAGCTTTGAAAGGTGTTGACATCGAAGCTGCTGCAGCTGAACCCGGGAATCCGATTGTTGTAAAGGCGATGGATGCAGGTCAGGTGATCGAGGTAACTCCGAGTGAGAACAATACGTATCGAATCGTCGTCCAGCATGCGAATGATTTAAGCTCGATATATAGTGGCTTACAGGCTGCAGATGTCAGAGTTAATGATTGGGTTCAAGGGGGTCAACCTTTAGGAACGTTATCCGCTGAAGAGCAGGAGAGCCTTTTATATTTTGCGATTAAAAAAGGTGACCGATTTATTGACCCAACGGATGTGATCTCCTTTGATTAAATGGAGAGGAACCTCATTCTCCGTGCATCCTTTGTTCATCATGATCATGCTCGCCTCACTATTGACAGGCCATGTCATTGAAATGATTACGTTGTTCGGGATTGTCTTGATTCATGAGTTAGGGCATGCAGCGGCGGCGACGATTTTCGGATGGAAGGTACAAGAGATTAAGCTTCTGCCTTTCGGTGGTGTGGCTGTCACGGATGAAGGAGGCTCGGCTCCTTGTCATGAGGAGATTATCGTAGCTCTAGCGGGCCCGGTTCAAAACCTGCTTATGATTGGCGCTGCTTATGGGCTTCATATGTTGGGGTTCTGGAGTGAGGCATGGACAGAGTACTTCGTTCAAGCGAATGTGATGATTGCCTTGTTTAACATGCTGCCTGTGCTTCCTTTGGATGGAGGGCGTATCGTACAAGCGCTATGCAGCCTATTTGTGTCTTATCATCGTACATTGATTTGGTGCGGCCGAATTAGTATGACTTTTAGCCTATTCATGATTGGCTTCGCTCTGATGCCCCTTTATTACCGAGAACCGATTCATTTGAATCTGCTCATTATCGGTATTTTTCTGATCTATGCGAACTGGACAGACTATCGAAATGTGCCTTACCGCTTTGTGCGATTCATGACGAATCGGGATCGATTATCGCTCCTGCGAATGAAACAGGGAACAATTGCATATCCAATTGTCGTCGGATCAGAGCAACCTTTGGGTGGTGTTGTGCGTCTATTTATGAAGAGTAAGTATCATCTGATTTACGTACTGAATGATCGGGGGAAGATTGTCGCTGTATTACCAGAGCAACGGCTTGTTGATTCTTATTTCGCGAATTTCATGGTAAAATAGATGGAAAAATGGGCTAAAGTCAGGGGTGATCCATGTGAAAAGGATCATTGTTCATTGCGAACAAGAGATCACACAAATGGCATTGATGGAACATGGACAACTCGTTGAATTTACAATTGAGAATTCGCAAGGCAGGCAATTGGTGGGGAATTTGTATAAAGGCCGTGTTGTGAACGTGCTTCCGGGTATGCAGGCGGCATTTGTAGATATCGGATTAAAGAAAAATGCATTCTTGTATATTGATGATGTGCTTCATCCGCATTTGGAGAAGCAACCGAAAGTTAAGCCATCCATCTCACAATTGCTGCAGGCCGGCCAGGAGATTGTTGTTCAAGTCATGAAAGAGCCGTTAGGTGGCAAAGGAGCTCGCGTCACGACGCATTATTCGCTGCCAGGCAGATGGCTCGTCTATATGCCGCATGCGGACTATATTGGCGTGTCGAAGAAAATTGAGCTCGAAGTCGAGCGGAATCGTCTGAAGCAGATCGGCGATCAAGCACGACTGCCAGGTGAAGGGCTGATCCTGCGCACCGTCGCAGAAGGAGAAAGCAAGGAAGCGATTCAATCGGATATTCAACTGCTTCGCGCATTGTGGATTCAGATTGAAGAACGTGCGGGGGGAATGTCAGCGCCAGCACAGCTCCATCAGGATTTGAGCATTATTGAGCGGTTGGTTCGGGATATGTTCACACCGCAGACCGAACGGGTCATCATTGATGATCTTGTTCAGAAGGAAGAGATCGCTTCCTTCCTCTCGCGCGTGCTGCCTGACTGGGCGAATCGTGTTGAGATCTATAAAGGCAGTGAGCCGATACTAACGCATTTTGGTGTAAAGGAGCAGCTTGATAGGGCCTTCGAACACAAAGTGTGGCTCCGTAATGGCGGTTATCTGGTCGTTGATTATACCGAAGCGTTGACGGTCATTGACGTTAATACGGGTAAGTATATCGGATCGAATACGCTGGAAGATACCGTCTACGAGACGAATATGCAAGCTGCCGAAGAAATTGCTAGATTGCTTCGACTTCGCGATATTGGTGGAATCATATTGATTGATTTTATTGATATGGATATGGAACGGCATCGGCAAGATATTTGGGACAAGCTTGAGCTGTTGATGCGCAGTGATCGAACCAAGCATTTAATTCTAGGATGGACTAAGCTCGGGCTGCTCGAAATGACCCGCAAAAAAGTTCGCGATCATGCGATGAATCCCTTTACGGAACCTTGTTCGGTTTGTAAGGGGACCGGAAGAATCAACAGTCGCCTATAAAAATATGGTTTTCTGCTAGGGATAACCGTTGATTTATGCTGATGAGTATGGTAATATGCTTAGGTATGTGTTTCGTAAATATTGCGACACATGCTGTAACCGCACTGGACGGGTTCCTAAGTACAGCGCATGAATCTTCGGATGAGTGGCGCAGTCACCCTAAATCGGGCGAGTCTGAGACATGAGGAGGTGCACGAATATGTACGCAATTATCGAAACAGGTGGTAAACAATACAAAGTGCAAGAAGGCGATGTATTGTTCATTGAGAAATTGAATGCCGGTGAAGGCGAGAACGTAACTTTTGACCGCGTGTTGGCAGTATCGAAAGGTGAGGGCTTGGTAACAGGAGCTCCTGTCGTTGCTGGTGCAACTGTAACTGCGAAAGTAGAATCGCACGTTAAAGGTAAAAAGATCACTGTTTTCAAATACAAACCGAAAAAGAACTACCACAAAAAACAAGGTCATCGTCAACCTTACACTAAAGTAACAATCGAAAAAATCCAAGCATAAGAAGGTGCGGTATGATACGCATCAAGATTACGCGAAATCCAAGTGATCGTTCAATTGAGAGTTTCTCAATTAACGGACATGCAAACTATGCGAAACATGGTGAAGATATTGTCTGTGCAGGCGTATCGGCCGTGAGCGTAGGGACGGTGAATTCGATTGAAGCTTTAACAGGCGTTGTGCTCGATAGCAAGATGAAGAACGGATTTCTTAGCGGAAGGGTAACTTCTGTAGATTCTCCGGACACATTTGCGAAGGTACAATTGCTGTTGGAGTCGATGGTGGTCATGTTAAATACGATCGCAGGATCATACGGAACGTATATTGAAATACATGACAAAAAATAACTAAGAATAGGAGGTAGACAACATGTTAAAGTTGAATCTTCAATTGTTCGCATCGAAAAAAGGTGTAGGTTCCACAAAGAACGGACGTGACTCAGAGTCCAAACGTCTTGGTACTAAACGTGCTGACGGTCAATTCGTTACTGGAGGAAGCATCTTGGTTCGCCAACGCGGAACAAAAATTCACCCAGGTAACAACGTTGGTATTGGTAAAGACGATACGCTTTTCGCTAAAGTGGAAGGTGTCGTGAAATTCGAACGTTGGGGTCGCGATCGCAAAAAAGTGAGCGTCTACCCAGTGGACGCAGCTCCAGTAGCAGCAGCACTCGAAGTATAATTCGGTATAAGAGCCCTCGGCGCAAGCCGGGGGCTTTTTTGAAATTCCGGGGCCCTCGCAAAGTACCTGAATCGGCTTCGTAGTTAAAGCCCCACTGTGTGGGGTTTTCTTAGCTGTGATGAACATGCTATACTGTATAAGGTTTCGTTTGACAATTCATGGAAGAGGAATGTGAAGACGGTGAACTATTGGAGAACGATGCGAATGACGGCGATGGTGTCTTTAGTCATCCCTTTATTCATCGTAGTCATAATCCAGCAATGGCTTGTATGGAGTGTCCTATTGTTGATCCTATGGCTGATCATCGCAGGCTTAGTCATGGAATGGTCCGTACGTAAGGAACAAGCGGAAGTCATACGTGCTGAACAAGTGAAATCCATTCGTACGATGAATCATCATCGACATGATTGGATGAACGATTTGCAGATTATTTCAGGATATATCCAGCTGAAGAAGCATGATAAATTAGTTCGAAGCGTGGAAAGAATAAGAGATCGCATGCACGCCGAGAGTAAGGTTGCGAAGCTCGGTATACCCACCTTGGTATTGTTCTTCCAATCTTTCCGTACGACATGCAATGAGATTCAGCTTGAGATAGATATTGTGGACGAGCTCAATTTGGCGGAGATTCCTTTGACCGTACCTCCGGAGACGTTGTCGAGAGTAGTACAAGAAATGGTATGGGCGACGCGTCAATGCGCTGTGCCGACGATTGGGGAGCCGCAAATTTTATATATAATGTTTGAGAAGAATAACAATGAATGTTGCGTCAGTTTCCGATATCATGGTGAGATAAGGCAAGATAGTGACTGGGGCAGCAAAGTGAAATCGGTTATTCAAGGCAGTACGATGCGAGTGGAGCAAGATGAAGCGACCTTGCATTTATTTGTGCCTTGTGAATCCTAATGAGGTGAAACGATGTTTGTAGATAAAGCTAGAATATTGGTTAAGGGCGGCGACGGCGGCGATGGACTCGTCTCTTTTCGTCGGGAGAAGTATGTACCGGAAGGTGGACCTTCGGGTGGTGATGGCGGACGCGGCGGCGATGTCATTTTCCGCGTAGATGAAGGATTACGCACGTTGATGGATTTTCGTTATCAGCGTCATTTCAAGGGAGATCGTGGGATTAAAGGGCGCAACAAGAGTATGCATGGTGCGAATGCAGAGCATACCATCGTTCGAATCCCGCCAGGAACCGTTATTATTGATGAAGATACGGAAGAAGTCATCGGGGACATGACGCGTCACGGACAGCAGGTTGTAGTAGCCCGCGGTGGACGTGGTGGTCGAGGCAACACGCGATTCGCAACGGTGAATAATCCAGCGCCGGAAATTGCGGAGAACGGTGAAGAAGGTCAAGAGCGTTACATCGTACTTGAACTGAAAGTCATGGCGGATGTAGGACTAGTTGGATTCCCAAGTGTAGGGAAATCGACGTTACTCTCAGTTGTGTCGGGTGCAAAGCCAAAAATCGGTGCGTATCATTTCACGACCATTACACCGAACCTCGGCGTTGTTGATGTTGGGGATGGACGCAGCTTCGTCATGGCGGATTTGCCAGGTCTGATCGAAGGTGCGCATGAAGGCGTTGGTCTCGGCCATGAATTCTTGCGTCACGTCGAGCGTACACGTGTTATTATCCATGTTGTCGATATGGCGGGTTCAGAAGGCCGTGATCCATTCGAGGATTGGGTTAAGATTAATGAAGAATTGGACCTCTATAATACGAAGTTATCCGAGCGGCCACAGATTGTAGCTGCGAATAAGATGGATATGCCGGATTCAGCTGACAATCTGGAGGAATTCCGCAAGAAGGTCGCAGAAGTGCGTCCAGATATCGAAATTTTGCCGATTTCATCCCTTACAAGACAAGGTATACAAGACCTCTTGTATCGTGCAGCTACGATTCTGGAAGAGATTCCAGAGGCGGTGCTTGTGGAAGAAGTTGCAGAAGTTGAGGAACGTAAGGTATATCGCTTCGAGAAGACAGAAGAAGCACAGTTTACGATTCGTCGCGAGAACGAGACGTTTGTTGTTGAGAGTGAAGCTGTAGAACGTATGATGAAACGGATGCAGATGAACTCCCACGATGCGATCCTCCGGTTTGCGCGGACACTTCGCAAGATGGGTATTGACGATGAGCTCCGTAAACGCGGTGCGGTTGACGGAACAATCATCCGTATCGGCGATTTCGAGTTCGAGTTTGTTGAAGGAAGCAGTTACTATTATTAATATGAAAGCCTCTTCGGTGTTGGACCGAAGGGGCTTTTTTTCGAGTTCATGAACGATGCGATAGATGTTTGGTTTGGTATTTTTTGTACGAGTCCTCGCATTTTTTTGTATAATGGATTTAACTATTGCTCGGATCACCGATATTCGTTATAATGTCCACTATATACGAACGAAAGTCTTCGATAGGAGGACATTGTAGTGAGCGAACGTTTTTTTTTGGTCCGTGAAGATATATTACCTGATGCACTTGTCAAAACCGTGATGGCCAAACAACGATTGGCCGAGGGATCTGCACATACGGTGAATGAAGCAGCGGAGCAAGTAGGATTAAGCCGCAGTGCTTTTTACAAGTATAAAGACGGGATATTCATGATGAATCAGTTGGATCGCGAACGGATTGTGACGATATCGGTTGATCTCGAGCATCGATCAGGTGTGCTGTCCAAAGTGCTCGGACTTGTGGCAGGATTTGAAGGGAACGTACTGACCATTCACCAGACGATTCCATTGCAAGGGATGGCGAATGTCGTTATCACAGTGGAGACATCTCGAATGGGGGATCACCTGACAGCGCTGCTCGAAGCATTTCGATCGCATGAAGGTGTGAAGCGAGCCACCATCATAGGTCAAGGTTAATCGAACGAATAGACAGGAGGAATAGACATGAAACCGATCAGAGTAGGGCTATTGGGGCTAGGGACTGTTGGAACAGGTGTAGTCCGTATTGTAGAAGGACATCAGAGTGATTTGCAGAGTCAAGTAGGATCCGAGGTTATTATCGAGAAAGTATTGGTGAAGAATGTAGACAAATCTCGCAGCATCTCGGTGCCGCATCATAAAATGACTGATAACGCATGGGACATTATTCGTGACCCCGATATTAATATTATTGTTGAAGTGATGGGCGGCATTGAGACAACGAAAGAATATTTATTAGAGGCACTCGAGCGCGGCAAACATGTTGTAACGGCGAACAAGGACTTAATGGCACTTCATGGACCTGAGATCTTGGCGAAGGCCAAAGAACATCAATGCGATGTCTTCTATGAAGCTAGCGTAGCCGGGGGTATTCCGATTATTCGCACGTTGTCTGAGGGCTTCTCCTCGGATCGAATTCTCAAAATTATGGGGATCGTGAACGGTACGACGAACTTTATCCTCACCAAGATGAGTCAAGAGGGTGCATCTTATGCCGATGTGCTTAAGGAAGCGCAAGAGCTTGGTTATGCCGAAGCGGATCCGACTTCCGATGTTGAAGGTCTAGATGCAGCACGTAAAATGGCGATTTTGGGAACGCTTGGCTTCCGTGCCAATGTGGCACTCGAAGATGTGTCAGTACGCGGAATTTCCAGTGTATCCAAAGAGGACATCCTCTACGCGAAACGCCTTGGTTATGAAGTGAAGCTGCTCGGGATCGCTGAGCGTCAGGATGAGCATATCAGCTTAAGCGTTCAACCAACTATGATTCGCAAATCGCATCCGATCGCTTCGGTGAACGGTGTATTCAATGCAGTCTATGTCCATGGTGAAGCGGTTGGCGAGACGATGTTCTATGGCGCTGGTGCAGGCGAGATGCCAACAGCTACATCCGTCGTTGCGGATTTGGTCGCAGTCATTAAGAACTTGAAGCTCGGTGTGAATGGGCAGCAAGCTATAGTTACGTACAAAGAGAAGAAGCTTAAGACGGATGAGCAAATTGAATACAAGAACTTCATTCTCTTGCATGTTCAAGATAAAGCAGGCGTACTCGCACGTATTACGCAAGTATTTGCAGAATTCGAAGTTAGCTTAGCATCGGTATTGCAGCAGCCAAATCCAGATAATCCGGAAGCAGAAATCATTATCATTACGCATGATGCGAGCAAGGCGAGCATGGATAAAGTCTTGAAGCATTTCGAACAGCTCGATGTGATTCGCAAAATTAAGAGTGTATATCGAGTCGAAGGTTAATTAAGAACTTGCAAGCAAGCTAGAAGGAGAAAGAAAATGAACGCTTACGAACGTGTAATTGTCAAAGTGCCTGCCAGTACAGCGAACTTGGGACCGGGGTTCGATACACTGGGGATGGCGTTACAGCTATATTCCTACATCGAAATGTCTGCAGCGGAAGAGACCTCAATTACTTTATATGGGGAAGAACTCGGCGGGATTCCGACCGACAAACGTAATTTAATCTATAAAGTCGCGCAAATGGTATTCGAAGATGCAGGGGTCTCGGTTCCTGAGCTGCGAATCTCTATGTACAGCGATATTCCACTGACACGTGGACTCGGGAGCAGTGCATCCGCCATTATTGGCGGGATGTTCGCTGCGAATGCGCTGATCGGCTATGCGCTGCCGCAGGAACGAATCTTCACGCTGGCTACAGCGCTGGAGAAGCATCCGGATAATGTTGGGGCATCATTATATGGTGGGATTATTGCCGCGACATGGGATGGAACACAGGCCCATCACATCCGTCTCACGCCGAGTTCTCATCTAACCACGCTTGTTGCAATCCCTCAGTTCCAACTTGCGACAGAGAAAGCACGGAACATTCTCCCGCAGCAGTTCTCGATGGGGGATGCGATCTTTAATGTGAGTCATTCTTCACTGCTTGTCGCAGCGCTCGCAACAGAGAATTTCGGAATGATTCGACATGCGATGCGGGACCGTATCCACCAGCCTTATCGGGCTTCCCTAATCCCGGGTATGAGCGAGATTCTGGACAAGGCAGCCGACTATGGTGCGCTTGGCGTTGCACTTAGTGGTGCTGGACCGACACTTATTGCGCTCGTGGATGAACGCGAGTCACGCGAGGAACAATTAGAGCAATTTTTGATGGATACATTGAACCGTGAACAGATTACCGCTTCGACCCTGTGGTTGAAACCAAGTACTGAAGGTGCTGTTGCACTTCCAGATATCGAGGGCCGAATGTTCATGGACGTTGTTAAAGGAGACATGTAAGGATGGTTCGTATTGCATTGTTACCCCAGGGATCGGTATCCCATGAAGCTGCGGCCTACATTTTTCGGGGAGAGCCCGTGGAAATGGTGCATCACAGATTGATTTCGGATGTATTCATGTCTACAGTTGAAGGCAAGACCGATTATAGTGTGATCCCGATTGAGAATACGATTGAGGGCTCTGTGAGTCTACATATGGACTGGCTCGTGCATGAAGTCGATCTGCCGATTCAAGCCGAATGGGTCTATCCATCGATTCAGAATTTGATCGGAAGACGGGATGAATTGGAACGAAATGCGGATGGATCACTGAACTACAGTCAAATTCGTAAAGTGATGTCGCACCCGGTTGCCATTGCCCAATGCCGTAATTTCCTTCGCGAATATTTACCGCATGCGGAGCTCGAACATCTCAGCAGTACAGCAGAAGCGGTAAAGCAGGTGAAAGAGCATCCGGGCGAAGGAATGGCGGCGATCGGCACAACGCTCGGGGCAGCTAGCCAAGGTCTCGATATTCTGGCTCCGCAGGTAACGGACCATCAGAACAATTTTACTCGTTTCTTGCTTGTCGGTCCGAAGACGGCGCCCATCGCACCTTCAGATCAAGTGAAGACGAGTATTCTGATCACGCCACCGCAAGATTATTCTGGTGCCTTGTATCAGATTTTATCGGCATTTGCTTGGCGCCGAATCAATTTGTCACGGATTGAATCACGGCCGACCAAGAAACAGTTAGGCAATTATTATTTCTATATTGATGTTCTGGCTTCGATGGATTCGGTTCTGCTGCCTGCAGCGATTGCTGAAATTGAGGCGATTGGCTCGCAAGTTCGCGTGCTCGGATGCTACCCAAGTTATGCGTTTGACACGACTTATACGTCATAATCAGACTTCTCAATAACCAAAGGACTCTTATAATTCCTCGAATCTTCGCGAGCGGCGAAGACTCGGGGAATTTTTTTGTGTGAGGGGATGTCAAATGCCCAGATATTGCATAGGATGTATTAATTGGTTCCGGGCTCTTGTACTGTGTTAGGAACTTTGTAGTGAAATGCAGACGGTTGGGGCTCATTCTCCGCTAAAAAAATGTAGGAGGTTCTTACGCGTGAAAATTCACATTGTAAAAAAAGGGGATACGCTCTACACCATAGCAACCAAATATGAAGTACCCCTTCAAAAACTGATTGATGCAAACCCCAATTTGAAGGATCCGAATAAGCTTGAAGTCGGGATGAAAATCAAAATCCCTGTGGAAGCAAAACCGGTGAAACCAGAATATGAAATGATGCATAAACACGATGTGAAGAAAGGCGATACATTGTGGAAGTTAGCAAAAGCATGGGGGATTCCGCTGCAAGATATGCTAATGGCGAATCCGCAATTAAAGGATCCGAATACGTTATCGGTCGGGGAGGTCGTGTACATTCCAAAGGTAACGGGAGGAATGCCGCCACTGGACCCGCACATGATGCCACCGATGGACTCGCACATGATGCCGATGCATGACGGGGGTATGAACGTATCTCCTCCCGTCAATAATGCCTTCCCAGGCGTCTCTCAGGCTATGCATGAGGCTCATCACAAACATCATCACGATGGTATGCATCACCATGGTATGCATCACGATGGTATGCATCATGATGGTATGCATCACCATGGTATGCATCATGACGGTAAGCATATGGGCGGCGAGAATTTACCGCATTACCAGGTGCATCAGATGCATCATCAGCCGGTATATACAATGCCGACGAATAATTGCGGTTGCAATACCTTGTCAACGCATATGCCTTATGACATGCACAAAGGCCACCCAGGGGACGGCATGTCAGAGGACTTATTCGCTCAATTCCAAGTCCCTGCGACAGAAGCGATATCGCTCTATGACTTGCCGCAAGTGCCACAGGTGAGTACATCTGCGAATTGGGGCGGTATGCCGCAAGGTGGGGTCGATGGTTATCCAATGCCATACGGCATGAATCCTTATGGTATGATGGACCCTTACGGAATGCAGATGGACCCTTACGGTATGCAAATGCATCCATACGGTCATCCAGGAGCGGGGTATGGCATGCCAGGAATGCCATTCAATCCTTACGGTATGCCTTACGGAACCGACATGTACGGTTCACAGTTTCAACCACTAAGCTCGATGGATCATATGTCAGGGCATTGCGGATGTCACCCTCGAGAGGATGAGGTTGCGCCTGAGGCAACCTCAGCTGCAGCTCCAGCTCCAGCGAAGACGGAACCTGCGAAGCAGAGCAGTACGAAATCTTCCGAGAGCCGATCCTCGTCCAAAGGGAAGGCACGCACTTCTTCGAAGAAATCGAGCAGCAGCTCACGCCGGCAAGTGAAGCCTAGGAAATCGCGCAGTATGCCTTGGATTAACGGTTAATTCATGCCCATTATGGAGTCACCCTTAGAGTGAATAAGGGTGACTTTTCTATTTTACAACTAGGTGATCGTATAAATCGATGGTTCCATGGCTACACTAGGGGAAAATTAGGATAGAAGGGGATTATCGTGAATTTGATGAATAGTTGGAAACAAATCAAAAAGCGTCTGCGTCGAATCAAACGTCCCTTATTATCGCTCGGTCTGCTCGTATTGCTGATTATGCTGCTTGCTATCGGTTATCATACATCTGCTACGGGATCGTCAGATCCTGTGATCGCGAAACTTCGAGAGGAAGGTCAGGATCGAGAAGTTTATTTGACTCGTACCTATGTATGTGGTCAAGAGCAGTTAAACCTTGGGACGATGAGTGCGAATGCGATTATTGAATTGATGCTGCGTCACCCGGAATGGAGTGGGAAGACGGATGAAGCAGGCAAGATATGGATAACAGAAGAAATTGAGGATTTATCAGCAACATGCAAGAAGAATGGGTACATTAGTGTAGATAAGAATGGGAATTTAACACTCTATGATGGACCTCCAAAAGAAGAAAAAGTTATGAGAACATTTTTTCAGGTCGATATTGATTCCATGGAAAGTTCGCTTCCAAAATCGGTCTTAGACCAACTGCACCAAGGAATTCGCGTAAGCGATGTGGACGAGTACCATAGTGTTCTGTCTACATTTAGTGATTATGCCATGGAGCAATCTGAGAAAGTTATGAAACGAAAATCGTAATTGAACGTATTAGATATGAAGATGGGCGTGAATAACGTCCTTCTTTTTTTTGGAATGATATAAACAAAGCAGCATGTTCAGACAGTTAGATTGTGATGGAGGTTGATCGGATGGATTTGGTAATACAATTGGTAATTATTCTAGTATGTACGAAGCTGGCGGGGGACTTAACTGTGAAGCTGGGCCAGCCTGCCGTGTTGGGGAAATTAATCATAGGTATTATTATTGGGCCTGCACTTCTAGGCTGGATTCAGAACGGGGATTTGATCAAAGAGCTGGCACAGATTGGTGTACTCTTATTGATGTTCATTGCGGGACTTGAGACAGATCTGGTTCAATTGCGTAAAAATTGGAAGTCTGCCTTCGCTGTAGCACTCGGTGGAATTATTTTACCGTTTATCGGAGGGTATAGTGCAAGTTTGTTCTTTGGACTTAGCAATAATTATTCCTTGTTTATGGGGTTATTGCTCTGTGCGACTTCGGTGAGTATTTCTGTACAGACATTGAAAGATATGAATCAATTGAGTACACGTGAAGGGACGACCATTCTCGGCGCGGCCGTTGTTGACGATGTCTTGGTTGTGATATTGCTTGCTTTTATGATGAGTTTGCTCGGCGGTGGTGCCGACGTAAGTCTTGGCATGGTTATCGGGAAAAAAGTTCTGTTCTTCGCCGGCGCTGCTGTGCTTGGAATCTTTGCTGTACCTTGGATTATGAAAATATTCGCGCCGCTTCGCGTAACGGAAGCGCTCATCAGCGGTGCATTGATTATATGCTTTGGATTCTCTTATTTGGCGGAATGGCTTGGTGTTGCTGGAATCATCGGTGCATTTGCTGCAGGGATCGCGATCTCACAGACCCCATATAAGCATGATGTCGAACATCGTTTAGAGCCGATTGCATATGCGATTTTTGTCCCTATTTTCTTCGTCAGTGTTGGGCTGGATGTCAACTTTGATGGTGTCGGCAGTCAACTTTGGTTCATTATCGTCTTTACAATTGTTGCGATTATTACCAAATTGATTGGTTCGGGACTTGGGGCGCGTCTTACAGGATTTGATCTCCGTTCATCGATCGGGATCGGTTCGGGGATGGTCTCGCGCGGTGAAGTGGCGCTCATCATTGCGACGACCGGATTGTCATCAGGCTTACTGGCGCAAGAGTATTTTACACCGCTTGTTATCGTTGTGATTCTGACGACATTGGTAACGCCGCCGATGCTTAAATTGTCGTTCCAGTCGAAGTCGAAATAGAGTTCAGATTGGTACGGTATCCATAAGGTCTAAATATTAAAGTTCTCTTCCTCATCAACATTTGTTATAATGAAGTGGATACATATGTTCGCTTCATTGGATGAGGGAGAGATTTTTTTTGCGTATTTTGGGAATTGACCCGGGGATTGCGATCGTCGGTTTTGGCTTTATTGATAAAGATGGGAGCAAGCTTACCCCTGTTCAGTATGGGTGTATTCAGACAGAGGCGCATACACCTACGGAGGAGCGTCTGCTGCAGGTCTATGAAGCAACATTGCAGTTGATTGATAAATATAAACCAGATGCGATGGCACTGGAGAGGTTGTTCTTCAATCGGAACGTTACGACAGCCTTTACCGTAGGGCAGGCGCGAGGGGTTCAGATTCTTGCTGCTGTGCAGCGCGGGATTCCTGTTGCGGAGTACACACCGCTGCAAGTGAAACAAGCTGTGGTCGGATATGGAAAGGCAGAGAAGAAGCAGGTGCAGGAGATGGTTCGCATGTTCCTCAAGCTGAAGGCCATTCCGAAGCCGGATGATGTGGCGGATGCGCTTGCGGTCGCTGTATGCCACGCCCATTCTAGTACATTAAATAATAAAATAGCCGAGGTATTGCGAAATGATTGATTATTTACATGGCAAAGTTGCTCATTTAGAGACAGAATATATTGTGCTGGATGTACAAGGTGTAGGATATCGGGTGTTCTGCCCGAATCCGTATTTTTTTGCGAAGAGTGATCAATCGGTGACGGTCTATATTCACCATCATGTGCGCGAAGATGCCATTCTATTGTTCGGGTTCAGTTCACGCGAAGAACAGAAGCTCTTCCGTCGTCTGCTGGACGTGTCTGGTATTGGACCGAAGGTAGCCTTAGGCGTGCTCGCTGGCGGACGCCCGGAGACGCTCGTGGCAGCGATTCAGCAAGAGAATTTAGCGTTCCTTACGAAGCTGCCGGGTATTGGCAAGAAGACGGCGCAACGGATGGTATTAGATTTGAAGGACAAGCTGGATCATATCGGACTTGGGCTGGATGTATCGGCAGGCGGTCTTTTGATGGGAACAGCGACCGATACAGCACTTGGCGGCGGCGCATGGCCAGAAGCCAAAGAAGCGCTCAAAGCACTCGGTTACACCGAAGCGGAGCTGGATCGTGTATGGTATACACTGAAGGACAATGCGAGCGACAAGGACGGCGTAGATACGCTCATGAAACGGGCGCTTCAATTGTTGTTCAAGGGCTAATTCGACGTGATATGCAACGTTTCGGATATTGCTGACGTCAGAATAATTAGTGATCGAGGGGAGCGAAAGGAACTGTAATGGATGATCGAATCATATCGGCGAATTTAATGATGGAAGATCAAGCGGTGGAGCTGAGCCTTCGCCCTCGTTATTTATCCGAATATATCGGACAGAACCAAGTGAAAGAGAATTTGAAAGTATTCATTGAAGCCGCGAAGATGCGTAAGGAAGCGCTGGATCATGTGCTGCTGTATGGGCCACCTGGTCTTGGCAAGACGACATTGTCGAACATTATTGCCAATGAGCTGGGCGTCAATCTACGCACAACTTCAGGTCCAGCAATTGAACGCCCTGGCGATCTGGCAGCGCTACTAACGAATTTGCAGGAGAATGACGTGTTGTTCATCGATGAAATCCATCGCCTGCATCGTACGGTCGAAGAAGTCCTCTATCCTGCGATGGAGGATTTCGCGCTTGATATTATGATTGGTAAAGGGCCAAGCGCTCGATCCGTACGGTTAGATCTTCCGCCATTCACGCTGATCGGTGCGACGACGCGTGCGGGGCTATTGTCTGCGCCGCTGCGCGATCGATTCGGCGTTGTGAGCCGGCTCGAATTCTATACGGTCGATGAATTAGCGTTCATCGTCTCGCGTGCTTCCGACATACTCGGCGTTCAGATTATAGGGAATGCAGCGGAAGAGATTGCACTGCGATCGCGGGGGACACCGCGGATTGCGAATCGCTTGCTGAAGCGGGTAAGGGATTTCGCTCAAGTACGGGGAGACGGCATAATTACGGCATCCATCGCGAATGAAGCGCTGCGGATGATTCAAGTCGATGAAGCAGGGCTTGATCAGATCGATCATAAAATGTTGACGGCGATGATTCGTCAATTCCGAGGCGGCCCCGTCGGACTGGATACGATCGCGGCAACCATCGGGGAAGAGAGTCAGACGATTGAGGATGTCTATGAACCGTATCTCATGCAAATCGGGTTCTTGCAACGCTCACCGCGCGGTCGAATGGTTACCGAATTAGGATACAGACATCTTGGCATTCCTATGCCTACAGATCACAACAAGTAAATCGCTGAGGAGGAACTCATGTACTTACTAGGGAGAGGTAGAGCACGTTCTTTAATGGGAAAAGTAGGCTTAGCGGCCATACTCACACTATCTGTTGCTACAACACCAATGATGATGAATTCGATATCTGCAAAGGAAGCTACAGCATCGGAGCAAGCGGATCAGATCCGTGTCGTCATCTTTGCCGATTTAGGCAGTCAGTACAAAGCTATTCAATCAACGGTGACACTCACGTCAGCAAGTGGATTTCAGATCGGCGTTCAAGGCGATCCTTGGCTTAATGCGAGTGCGAATCAATCGGTTAAATTCGGCCTAGATGCGTATGCCGTGAAGGTACTCGAGACGACGGACACACGGGAAGTAAACGGCGTAGTGAATCGACTGCAAGCGATGAAGGAAGCCCCTTCCGTCATGATGGTGCGCCGCCAAGGCGTGGCAACTTATCAAATCGTTCTCGGGGATTATGTCAGTGCTGCTGAAGCGAGCAAGGTTCGTGACCGCGTGACAACTGACGCGAGCTTGGCTGCCTACTATAAGAAAGATAAGCCCGTCATTACGGGGAATCTGCATCTCGGAGCAGGAAGTTATGGGTCGGAACAACAAGCTGCTGCCGTTCAGCAGAAAATACTCGACGCAGGGATGGATGCTTATATCGCCATCACGAAGACCGGAGGAGGCTTGCAGTTCGCGGTATGGGTCGGACAAGCTGCGGATCAAGCCGAATTGAATGCCCTTCGTAATCAAGCAGCACAAAAGCTGCCAGGCATGTCTCTTCAACCTGTAGATGCTTCGCAAATGGGGCTACTTGCACGAGATAACGTAACCGTTGGTTATGCCAATGGCAGCGAGCCAATACCCCAATATTCGATGAGTGGATCTGCAGGAGCCAAATTGTGGATTAACGGCTCGTCTTCGGGAATCAAATTATCGGAACGGAGTAATCGGTCGTATCGAGGGAGCTTCGAGATTAGCGCCTATAATAATCGACTAGCTCTTGTGAATGAATTACCGCTGGAGCAGTATCTATATTCCGTCGTCGCGATGGAAGTCTCGCCCTCCTGGCCGGCGGAATCGCTTAAGGCACAGGCCGTAGCGGCTCGTACGTATGCACTCTTCCAAGGCAACAAATTCAAGATTGGTCAAGTAGTCGATACAACCCTGAGTCAAGCCTATTATGGCATGGACAAGGAGCATCCGAATACGAATGCGGCTGTCGAGGCGACGGCAGGGCTCGTTATGAAGGTTGGCGGCAAACTGATCGAACCGGTCTATTCCTCGAATAGCGGTGGGAAGACAGCAGATAGCTCCGAAATTTGGGGCAATAAGACTTCCTATCTCGTGAGTGTCGACAGTCCTGATGATGTCGCTGAAAAGGGATTGCCTTATTGGTATCGTGTGATGCTAAGTGATAACACGACAGGTTATGTACGAGAAGACCTCGTGAAGGATTCCGGAAGGAAGACGGATGCAGGCTTACCGATTTATACGATTACAACCGATGGGACGAATCTTCGAGATATCCCGCTTATTCAAGCCGATGTGAAACCGGTGGCAATCGTAAATATCGGTACGGAAGTCGTGATCTTGGACAAAACGATTCAATCGAATACGATGCATTGGATTCGAGGTCCATACACGTCGGACGAATTAGTCAAAGCCATGTCGGGTAAATCAAAGACCCCCGTTGGAAGCTCGATTGCACGGCTCGAAGTATCAGGACGTGGTCCATCTGATCGTGTGACCGAGATCAAGGTCAATGGACAAGTATTCGATGTCAAGAATCCGGACACGCTTCGCAGTGCATTGAATGGCTTGCCAAGTACCCGATTTGATATTGAAGAAACGGGCAGTTATACTATATTAGGTGCGAACGGGGCAACTCGGACCTTGGCAAGCAGCAATGGCAAGGTTCAAGCCGTAACGAGCAAAGGCAATGCTGCACTGAATCCAGGATCTAACCTCATTATGGGTGGGCATGGACAAGTTCATGTGATCACAGGAGAAGCATTGTACCGGTTCATCGGTACTGGAAATGGACATGGGGTTGGCATGTCTCAATGGGGCGCGAAAGGCCTCGCAGATCAAGGGTATGATTACCAATCGATATTGCAATACTATTATAAAGATATTAATTTGGTTAAGGAATGAAATAGCGATCATGAATGTGGACTTATATGATTTTCATTTACCAGAGCATTTGATAGCTCAGACACCGCTCTTGGATCGCACAGGATCTAAGCTGCTTACTGTACATAAAGAAACAGGCCATATTGAACATCATGTTTTTTCAGAGCTCATCGATTATTTGGAGCCAGGCGATACCTTGGTTTTAAATGATACACGTGTCATCCCTGCACGAATCTTCGGGGAGAAGCTAGATACAGGTGCAAAGATGGAAGTGCTCCTACTCAAGAACCTTGGAGAAGACCGCTGGGAAGGGCTAGTCAAGCCGGCGAAACGAGCTAAGATTGGTACCGTCATTCAGTTCAGCGATGAGTTATCAGCAACCGTTGAGACTGAGGGCGAGATGGGCGCGCGCGTGATGCGTTTTCATTACAACGGCATCTTTAATGAAATATTGGATCGATTGGGTCAAATGCCATTGCCGCCATATATTAAGGAGCAGTTGGATGACCGCGAGCGTTATCAGACAGTATATGCGAAGCACGAGGGTTCTGCGGCAGCGCCAACAGCAGGTTTGCATTTTACCGAGGAGCTGCTGGGGCGAATTGAGGCCAAAGGAATTCAGATCGCTTATATTACCCTCCATGTCGGTCTAGGAACTTTCCGTCCGATGTCTGCGGAGCGGGTCGAAGATCATGTTATGCATGAGGAATTCTATTCGATAAGCCCGGAGACGGCTGCGCTCATACAAGCTGCGCGGGATCGTGGGGGACGCATCGTTGCTGTAGGAACAACGTCAGCACGAACATTAGAGACGATTGGTACACGATTTGGTGATCAGCCAATTGAAGCTTGCAGCGGGTGGACGTCGATCTTTATTTATCCAGGATATACGTTCAAACTCGTGAATGCGCTCATGACGAATTTTCATCTACCCAAATCTACACTTGTCATGCTCGTGAGTGCATTAGCAGGACGAGAAACGATATTAAGAGCATACCAAGAAGCCATTGAACATGAATACCGGTTCTTTAGCTTTGGTGATGCAATGTTTATCTACTAGACGGTACAAGAGGAAGCGATAAAATGGCAGCTATTACTTACGAACATATTAAGACTTGTAAACAATCAGGCGCACGTCTCGGCCGTGTACACACGCCTCACGGGGTCATTGAGACACCAACCTTCATGCCTGTAGGTACGCAGGCTTCCGTGAAGACGATGAGCCCTGAAGAACTGAAGCAAATGGATGCTCACATTATTCTGAGCAACACGTATCACCTATTCTTACGTCCAGGTCACGACATCGTTCGTGAAGCAGGCGGTCTGCATAAGTTTATGAATTGGGATCGTCCGATTCTCACAGACAGCGGCGGATTTCAAGTGTTCAGCTTGGCAGAAATGCGGAAGATTACCGAAGAAGGCGTACACTTCCGTTCCCACTTGAGCGGGGATAAGCTGTTCTTATCACCGGAAGTTGCCATGGAGATTCAGAATGCTCTGGGTTCGGATATTATGATGGCATTCGATGAATGTGCTCCATTCCCGGCGGAACATTCCTATGTGAAGAATTCCTTAGAGCGCACGACACGTTGGGCGGAGCGTTGCCTGAAGAGTCATGCACGTCCGCAAGATCAAGGGTTGTTCGCTATTGTGCAGGGTGGTATGTTCGAGGATCTGCGCAGACAGAGCGCGGCTGATTTGACTTCGATGGATTTCCCGGGTTATGCTATTGGTGGATTGAGCGTCGGAGAACCGAAGCATTTGATGTATGAAGTGCTCGATTATACGACACCATTACTTCCTGTGAACAAACCACGTTATTTGATGGGGGTTGGATCACCGGATGCGCTGATCGAAGGTTCCATTCGCGGTGTCGATATGTTCGACTGCGTGCTGCCAACTCGGATTGCACGGAATGGAACGACAATGACAAGCCAAGGTCGACTTGTCGTACGTAATGCGAAGTTTGCTCGCGATTTTGGTCCGCTTGACCCGAATTGTGATTGCTATACGTGTAAGAATTACTCACGTGCTTACTTGAGACATCTGATCAAGGCAGATGAAACATTTGGTCTACGCTTGACAACGTATCATAATCTTCATTTCCTTATCAATTTGATGCGAAATGTGAGACAAGCGATTAGAGATGATCGGTTACTTGATTTCAGAGATGAATTCTTTGAACAATACGGCATGCATGAGAATGAAAGCGGGTTCTAAGAATCCGCTTGTGATATATCAGTGATAGCCTTTGAAAGGGGGGATAACGATGCCATTAGCAGAAGCAGCTCCAGCAGCTGGCGGTAGTATTTGGGGAATGATCTTACCATTCGTATTGATGTTCGCTGTGTTCTATTTCTTATTGATTCGTCCACAGCAGAAGAAACAAAAGACGCGTAATTCGATGCTTAGCGCAGTGAAAAAAGGCGATAAAATCGTAACAATCGGCGGTCTGCACGGAACAATTCATGAAATTACGGAAGATGTTGTTGTTCTACTTGTGAATGACGCGACGAAGCTTACTTTCGATCGCAGCGCGATTAGTACAATCACTAAAACTACCGACGCATCCTAGTACATAGGCATGACACACAAAGAGCTCTCTTCTTAGGAAGAGAGCTCTTTGTCGCATATATTCGCATTTCCGTGCTAATCGATCGACTGCTACTGTCCCACATCTCGATTTGGTACACGGAGCCTTGCTGGTGACTGCACAGTACCTCGATGCGCGAACCAATATCCGATGGATGAAGCTGTTACGGCGAGTACTACTCCCCCGAGCATATCCGTCAACCAGTGAATTCCTAGATAGAAAATAGAGAATACAATGATGGCTGCGCTTGCTGTGGTGAAGATGGCCCATCGTCTGTTCCCCGAACGAATCGCCAGAATGGCAAGTGTCACGGAGATCGATGTATGCAGGCTTGGGAAACAATTGTTGAGTCCTGATAATGCTCTGTACTGCTCTTCGAATTTCGGATAGACATCCAGCATTAAGAATTGTACCTGTGCTGGCGCATAGGACCAGACTTCATTGACAGGGAAGAAGAGATAGAATGGAATGGCGATGACATAGTTGATAATGACCGCGTAGATCGTAGCATAGACCATTTCATCTTTTTTCTCCGCTGTATAGATAGCCAAGGAAGAGAGCAGCAATGTTTGGAAGATAACGACATAAAAAAAGCCGACAACCGTCGTAATCCAGTTATTTGCGAAAAAATGTTGAACCGTTTGAACGAAATTCCCTTCAAGCTGGTGAATCATCGGTGTGAAATCCCATGTCAGATTCATGGCATTTTCGATCTGCAATTCGACATTATTGAGTAGTAGAATCGCAATGAGTGCTATGATATGAAATAAATATTTACGAGAACTGAAAAGCTGACGGACGAAGATTCCGGCAATCTTGATCGGATTCTTCATGGCTCCGAACCATATAAGCAGAATAAAAGCTGCAGCAGTCAGCAAGCTTACCATCTGCATGGAATGAAATAAAACCAACGTACTTTGCCTCCCTATTAAACTGCGATTGTGATACCTGCAACATTATATCACATATCTAACAGGAAGAAACATTACGATCTTTTCATATTAACACCTAGCATGCCGCCGATGGCTGCAATAGAGAACGCAGCGACAAGCATCACAAGGACGGAGACATTGAATCCAGCATCATAAGCGAGGAAACTAATAAGCATGACAATGAGACAGTAGAGAATGCCGAGCAGCCCGCCATAGTACCAGCCGCGTTTCTCCGAACGGCGTCCAGATGTCATACCACCGATGAAGAGGGCAAAGCCATGGAGAATATAGCTGTATTTCGGGAGATTCTCTTCCTGCATACCGCTTAGCCAGAGCAGCATGGATAGAGCAAGTGCTCCTAATGTCATCCAGATAAAAGCATACGTTAATCCCGAAAGAATCGGACTGGAAATATGGAATTTCGAGACACGGTTAATCGGATTCATGCGTAAATCCCTCCTCTATTTTTGAACTACATCTATTACCAACAGTGTATGGTCAGGCTGTATAAATTAGTACAAGGATGCAATCCATTTCCATTTATTTAAACTGGCGATCGGAGTATGAGTCGAGCCAGCGGCGGTCAGAATACCAGATACATGAAGCCAGGGTAATCACAACAATTCACCTAGGAGGTATAGGGCGGAATGGAAAATCTGACCGTTATTTTTCGTACAGTGCTCGTATACTTCATTGTATTTCTGGTGCTGCGTCTGATGGGAAAACGCGAAATCGGTAAGCTATCGGTATTCGATCTGGTGATCTCCATTATGATTGCCGAGAGTGCCGTTTTCGTCTTGGATGATGTGAAGCGTCCGCTATGGGACGGGATTTTACCGATTCTAACGTTATTGGTGATTCAAGTGAGCATCGCCTACATTTCACTCAAGAATCGGACGGTTCGTCTTCTCTTCGACGGCAGGCCGAGCATGATTGTGAACAATGGGAAGCTCGATGCGGATGAAATGCGTAGACAGCGCTATACACTTGATGATCTGATGCAGCAGCTAAGGGATCAGCAGGTGGAGGATTTAAATGATGTGCAATTCGCGATGCTGGAGACGACAGGGAAGCTAAGTGTTATTTTGAAGAAAGAGCAAGAATCATCAGATGACGATAATTCATCCAATCCGATTGATTCTCATAAACATACGAACGCGATTCCTCATGCGGATCATATCAAGTATGCGTCACTTCCGCTGCCTTTGATTATGGATGGGAAAGTGCAGGATGAGAACCTAGAGAAAATTGAGAAGACGCGGTTCTGGCTCAAAAATAAAATTCAAGAAAAAGGCGTTCAAGATTTCAAAGAGGTGTTCTTCTGCACGATTGACCATAAAGGACAACTATTTATCGATACAAGACAGAAGGGGTAGAAAATCAATCAGGAGGCGCGGTTCTGAAAAAATTTGCCGATAATCGGGATCCGAATGATATCATGTCGGTCCACTAATTTGACGAGGAACATCATGACCAAATAAATGATAAGGCCGGCAGTACAAGCGATCAGCATGCGGGCCCAGTTATCCAAAACCAAGCTAGGCTGCCGGAAAATAAATTGAACGACTGCGCCCATAATGATCATCGATGCACCGACTTTGATCAGATCCAACCACGACATCCGGAAGTGAAGGACACGGATAACGCTCTGAAGATGCAGGATCGTGACGACGAGAATATTCACCATGATGGCAATAAGGGCACCATAGATGCCTAAATCCGGATTGGAAGCGAGCTGAACGATCAGGATCAATTTTATCGCCGCGCCAATGAATGTATTGAGCAGGGCCTTACCAGGTTCATTCAACGCTTGGAGCGCAGCTTGTAAAGGTGCCTGAATGTAAATGAACAGCGCGACAGGTGCCATCCATTTGAGCATGTTCGCGACTTCGCCGTTATTATAGAGCAAGAGGCACAGTGGCTCTGCTAGGACGAACATAATGATCGCGAAAGGAGCCCCGGAGACCAGCGAGAGTCGAATGGCCTGATGAAGTCGTTTGTGGATCGTCTTCGAATCCTTCCGTGCAGCTGCCTCGGATAGCGAAGGAACGAGAGATACGGCCAGCGAGTAAGTTAGTGCGCCAGGCAGCATGATGATCGGGATGATCATCCCTTGCAGTGCTCCGTATTGAGCCGTTGCGATACCGGTGGCGATGCCTGCAATGGCAAGGCTCTGCATCGTTAAGATGGATTCAAAAAGATACGATAGCGATCCGACGAGTCGTCCTGCGGTGACGGGGATTGAGATACCCATAATACGTTTAAGAACGCCGGTTTGTTTATCTGTGACTGCATCTGTTTGAGGTGCATTCGACGTATCGTTTTGGAAGGATTTAGCTGCTGATCTTTTGTTCATCCAATAGTGCCAGAACAAAGTGAAAAATCCGCAGAATTCACCGGCCACGACACCTAACATAGCACCTGCTGCTGCGTATTCGATACCCTTTGGCAGGAAAAGATAAGACAGAGTGAGCATCGCTACGATACGGACCAACGTCTCGATGATCCCTGAAGCTGCGGTAGGAATCATATTTTGTTTGCCTTGGAAATAGCCGCGGAAGACAGACGAGACCGCAATCACCGGAATCATCGGCGCCATACTGAGGAAGGTGAGATAGACGCGAGAATCCGTGAGCACATGTGTCGTAATCCAAGGGGCAAATAGAATACATAACAAAGTGAATAGCAAACTGATCCCAATCGTGAAAATGAGGGATACCGTCAGGATCTTACGAACCTTTGCGTCATCTTCTTGCGAATCGGCTTCGGCGACGAGTTTGGCAATTGCAAGTGGAATGCCTCCCGTAATGATGGTTACAATGACGATGAGGAATGGGTAACTTAACTGATACAGGCCGACGCCCTCGGCTCCAATAACACGTGGAAGCGTAATGCGAGGGATAAACCCGAGTATTCGATTAATAATACCGGCAGCGAGTAAGATCATAGTTCCTTTAATAAAAGATTGCTTGCGCAATAGGGATCCCTCTTCCTTCATCATTTTTATGCGCATGAGTCAAGCTCCAGGCTGTCCATTCATATCTATGCATGAAAGATGCTTGACATGCAGAGGGTGATCGAACTATATTTTTCACGAGGACCGATCGTGGGCAGGATAACCCTGATGAAGGATCGAATACTACATCACAAGGGTTGATTGGACAAGCTTGTTCCCGAAAGGTTAGGAGGGACGCATCAATGAGTAATGATTGGGAATCAGACCAAAATTTAGATGAGGTATTTGCACAGCTATGCCAGAGCAAGGCCGAGGAGTTTCATTTAATTGGATATGAACATGTCACGGCAGAAGAAATCTGGGAATGTGTGAGTAATAAATATGTTAAGAAAGGCATGCCACAGCTCCATCAAGTGGTGAATGATATTCTATCGTTAAAAGCGACAAGCTTTATGAATTATATGACGATGGCTGCATTTAAGGGCTCTCCTTTTGGATAAAAGGAGGGCTTTTCTCAACGGGAGGCAAGTGCAGCTTGATGAAGCGCTGATGCTGTTGCATAACTTTACTATTGTAGATAAAAACTACCTCTAAATGTGGTCGAACAGCCCTGTGAATTGACTTCGATAGAGGTTTTTCTTACATTATAAGGAAATGAAAAGGCTTCGATGCGAGTTTGGCAAATGTGCCATATTACGTCATAAATTGACTCGATTTTAGAGCGTCGCTATAATAGGAATATTGAGTATGAAAGGGGAACAGGGGACGGTATGAAAAGAGTTGTAGCTTTTTGGCTTATCGTGGTAGTGTCCGCTGGTGTTATGGCATGGACTACCCCAGGATTGTTGAAAGACATCCGGCTGGGATTAGACCTTAAGGGAGGATTTGAGATTCTCTATCAGGCCCAGCCACTAGATGCGAACGGGAAAGTAACGAAAGAAGCACTTCTCCAGACGGCAAAGAGTCTCGAGAAACGTGCGAATGCACTCGGTACGAGTGAACCGGAGATCTACCCAGAAGGGACAGATCGGATCCGTGTCAAAATTGCAGGGATAAAGAACGAAGAAGAAGTTCGTGAAATCATGAAGAAGCCTGCAGATTTAACGTTCCGCAGCGCAGAAGGTGGAAAAGCGGACGCGAAGACCGATTTGGAGAAGTATCCGAAGATTGAGCTTCGTGGTGATGATTTCGTGGAGAATGGAGCGGAATTGACTTACAGCCAGCTTCGTGAACCGCAAATCGCCATCAAAATTAAAGATAAGAAAAAATTTCAAGAGATTTCTCAACGTTTGTTAGGCAAAAACCTAGCGATTTTCTTGGATGATCGCCTATTGTCTGACCCGGTTGTTAATGGCGTCTTCACAGATGGAACAGCTGTTATCTCCGGTAGTTATAGTGTTGAAGAAGCAAAAGAAATGCGTGATACGATCAACTTGGGTGCACTACCACTCAAATTGAATGAGAAATATTCGAACAGCGTAGAAGCGACGCTCGGACAGAAATCGCTTAATGCGACAATGATCGCAAGTCTTATCGGTTGTGGCATTATTCTGTTATTCATGCTCGTATTCTACCGCCTTCCAGGCGCGATTGCTTGCTTCACGCTGATTTCCTTCACATGGCTGTTATTGCTCGTCTTTAAGCTGGCGAATATTACTTTAACGTTGCCGGGTATTGCAGCATTTGTACTCGGGATCGGGATGGCCGTCGATGCGAATATCATAACCTACGAGCGGGTGAAGGAAGAACTACGCAGCGGGAAGAGCATTCTGTCTTCGTTCAAAGCGGGTTCAAGAACATCCCTTCGTACGATCATTGACTCTCACGTGACGACGATGATCGCGGCTGCGGTATTGTTCGCGCTAGGTACAGGTACGGTTAAAGGGTTCGCGTTAATTCTGATCTTGACGATTATTACAAGTTTGCTCACGAACGTTGTCTTCTCACGGTTCTTGATGGACCTGTTGCTCAAAGATGGCGTTGGACACAAACTTGGATATTTCGGCGTGAAGGAGCGTGAAGTACGTGACCTCTAAGAACAAGAATGCGAACAAGCATTACCTGGATACAGACAAATATAAAGTCGACTTTGTTAAATTAAGCAAGTATTTCTTCACGTTCTCCATCATCATTACATTGCTCGGCGTGATTGTACTTTCTATCTTCGGATTGAATTATGGTGTGGATTTCCGTGAGGGGTCCAGTATTGATGTGACTGTGAACAAGGAATTATCCAAAGCAGAAGTAGATCAGTTCATTGTAGGACAAGGCTTTACGAAGGACCATACGGTTCAGACCAGCAGCGACCGCGTAACCGTTCGTCTTGGGGACGTCCTTACACACGATCAAGAAATCAAATTCAAGAAGGATTTCCAAGCAAAATTTGATCCAAAAGCATCTTTCGAGATCAATACCGTTGATGTTGAAATCGCTAGAGAGCTGCAGACCAATGCGCTGTTATCCGTTGCAATTGCAAGTATCGGGATTATTATTTATGTTAGTATCCGCTTTGAGTGGCGTTTCGCAATTGCGGCCATTATCGCCTTGCTCCATACGTCATTTATCGTTATCAGCGTATTCTCGATCTTCCGTCTGGAAGTCAACTTAACGTTTATTCTGGCGATTCTTACGATCATTGGTTATTCGATCAACGATACTGTCGTTATCTTCGACCGGATTCGTGAGAACCTGCGGTTTGCCAAAATTAAGACCACGGATGATTTGATTACACTTGTGAATCACAGTATTTCGCAGACAATGACACGTTCGATCAACACCGTATTTACGGTATTCATCGCTGCATTCTGTCTACTGCTCTTCGGTAGTGAATCCATTCGTATGTTCTCACTCGCGATGACGATTGGTCTTGTATGTGGTGCATACACTTCTATCTTTATTGCGAGCCCATTGTGGTTAGTGCTGAAGAATAAGGCTAAGAAGCAGAACGAAGCTTCCAAAGCGACAACTTAATTGACGGCGTGAACGAAAAGATTTACGGAAAGCCGCGTCCTCGCGACGCGGCTTTTGTGCGCGAGTGCATCCGTTTCAACTTGGAGGGGGACATATGAGAGATGAGCGTTCCGCTAAGGCGGAAGCGGGGGCATGGGTAGGAATTATTGGGAATTTATTGTTAGCCGTCATGAAAGGAATTGTTGGATGGTATTCTGGCAGTAAAGCCTTACTCGCAGATGCATTTCATTCGGCTTCTGATATCGCGGGATCGCTTGCGGTCCTCGTCGGCATTCGAGCGGCGCGGATCCCGCCGGATAAAGATCATCCTTATGGTCATGGTAAGGCCGAGTCTATCGCTGCGATCGTCGTCTCGTTGCTGCTCGTGTTCGTCGGATTCGAGATTGCGCGCAGTTCGATTCTCGCGATTTTCTCAGGTGTTCATGAAGCGCCTCAAGGTTATGCGGTCCTCGCGATTCTGATATCGATTATCGTGAAGGAAGCGATGTTCCAATATAAATATCGTCTAGGCCGTAAATTAGGGAGTCAAGCGTTAATTGCGAACGCTTGGGAGCATCGGTCCGATGTGTACTCTTCCCTTGCAGCATTGGTTGGCGTAGGTGGAGCACTGGTCGGGGAATGGCAGCACTTGCCATGGCTTCTGTATTTGGATCCGCTGGCAGGGCTTGTGGTTGCTGTCCTCGTGCTGCGAATGGGTTACCGACTTGTCATTGAAGCCATTCATAATACGATGGATCATGTGCTGCATGAAGAGGATTCTAAGGAATTGGTTGATGCGGTATTATCCGTAGCGGGTGTTATCGAAGTGGATGAGCTTCGTGCGAGAGAACATGGACATTATGTGATCGTCGATGTCAAACTAAGTGTGAATCCTCGGATTTCAGTGCTTGAAGGTCATCGGATTGGCAAACGAGTGAAGCAGCATCTCATGAGTCAATTCACGCATGTATCGGATGTGTTCATTCATGTGAACCCTTACGACCCAGGGTTTCCGTATAAGAGTAACAATCACATGTTGGACGATGATCATCCGACATTGCTTCAATAATCAAGCATGATGGCTTGGATGACGAAGGAGGGGGATCAATGCTTCATTCCAAAATGAAGTGGTTGCTCAAAGAATATCCACAGCCGGAGCAAGTGCGTCGATTGGCAGAGGAGACGGGAGTATCCACTTTCATCGCGCAGATGCTCATTGTTCGAGGAATCAATACCGCCGAACAAGTGGAAATGTTCCTGCATGGGACACTTACAGATTTGCATGATCCATTCCTGCTGAAAGGAATGGATGCTGCTGTTGAGCGAATCGAACGGGCCTTAGAGCAGGGCGAGAAAATTCGCATCTATGGTGATTATGATGCAGATGGGGTTTCCAGTACGTCATTAATGATTGAATTGTTCCGCGAGCTTGGCGCGGATTTCGATACCTATATTCCGCATCGGATGACCGAAGGGTATGGCATGAATAATCCAGCGATCGATCATGCGGCGGAGCATGGTGTCGCTTTAATTGTTACGGTCGATACGGGGATTAGCGCCGTCGATCAGATTGCTTATGCGAATCATTTGGGGATTGATGTCGTCGTAACTGATCACCATGAACCGCCGGACGTATTACCGAATGCAGTTGCGCTTGTGAATCCCAAAATCCATGATTGTCCTTATCCTTTCAAAGGATTAGCAGGCGTCGGCGTTGCCTTCAAATTGGCACACGCCCTATTGGGCAGAGTTCCTGAGGAATTATTGGAGTTCGTCACACTCGGGACGATCGCAGATTTGATGCCATTAACGGGGGAGAACCGGATTCTCGTTCGTTATGGTCTTGAACGTATGCGTCATTCGACCAATTTAGGCGTGCGAGCACTATTCGAAACAGCGGATATGAAGCTGCCTCAGATTGGTTCAACGCAAGTTGCATTTGCGATGGCGCCTCGGATCAATGCAAGTGGTCGATTGGAGCATGCGATGCAAGCCGTAGATCTCCTTACGACTAGAGATGTGGCGGAAGCGAAGCAGCTTGCCGAGCATCTTGATGCCCTGAACCGGGCAAGACAAGATATCGTGGAAGAAATTACGGCAGAAGCGGTCGAACAGTTGGAACAGAAAATTGCCGATTCACAAGATGGATTGCTGCCTAAAGTGATTGTGCTTGCAGGTGAAGGATGGAATGTTGGGGTAATCGGAATTGTTGCCTCCAAAATTGTCGAGCGTTATTATCGCCCGACGCTGATTCTGGGCATTGATGCGGATACAGGTAAGTGCAAAGGATCGGCTCGTTCGATTGATGGATTTAATTTGTATAATGCTTTAACAGAATGTTCTGAATTATTAGATCATTATGGTGGACATGAGGCTGCCGCAGGCCTTACAATGGAGCGGGATCATCTTGCTGCATTTGAGGCGCGGATGATCTCGCTTGCTGAGCGCTGTCTCACGCCAGAGCATGAAATGGCTTCCGTTGAGATTGATCTCGAATGTAAATTGTCTGATGCGACCGTTGCATTCATTGAATCACTGGAGGAGCTTGCTCCGTTCGGAATGGCGAACCCGGCGCCTCGTGTGAAGTTGCGTGGGCTTCGGCTCAAGGAGTCCAGACAAATCGGTCAAGAGAAACAGCATCTGAAATTGACACTCGCTGAGGGTCGGATGGAGCTGGATGCCATTTCCTTCCGCAATGGCCCACTCGCGAATCTCATGAATGATGAAGCTGTACTCGATCTTGTTGGAGAACTTCAGATCAATGAATGGAACGGCCGCAGAAAAGCGCAGCTGCTCGTACAAGACTTAGCGGTTCCGCATGTGCAATGTTATGACGGACGCGGGATACGGAATCCGCTGCAGTATATCGAGAAGACTCATTCAGCTTGGGAACAATCGGGGCGTTCTTCGATCTACGGCCCGAAATTGCAGGGGGTTGTTGCAAGTGATTCCTATTGGATGCAATGGGATGTGCCTCCGTTGAATGCAGAGATATTCACGTGTTTGGTGTACGATCGCGAAGTAGGATTAAGACCGATCTCAGGCATGTCTGATCAGCCGCATGTCGAGCTATCGGATCTGCAGACGATTTATCTTATCGATTTGCCAGAGGAAGTCGCTGCAGTCGATTTGATTCTCCAGCACGCCGCACGGCTCGAACGCATTTATATCCTCTACGATAACATGCCAACAGAGGATTGTTTGCGTGTTCCTTCGAGGGAGGAATTTAAACGGGTTTATGTGGATATGATGAAAGAACGGTCGTGGTCTGCTGCCGAGAATACATTTATTCAAGGTATGAAGCAGCGTACAGGACTTTCCGAACGGACTTTGCAGCATGTGATGGATGTATTCACGGAACTTGGTTTCATTCAAGAAGTTTCGGGGCGTGTCACCATCGTGGAACAGCCGCAAAAAGCAGACTTGACCACGGCGCAAGCTTATCGCGATCTTGAACGCAAGTCTGCTGTAGAAGAGCAATTATTAGCCGTATCGACAGCGCAGCTCGCGCGTCGTTTTGGGCGACAATCCGTTTAAGTAATGAAATAGAGGAGAGATAGATAGATGGATTTCAAACAACATATTCGTGTCATTGAGGATTTTCCGCAACCAGGTATTAGCTTTAAAGACATTACGACTTTGCTCAAAAACGGTGAAGCTTACCGCGAAGCTATCAATGCCATGAAGGAAATGATCAAGGACAAGCAAATTGATCTGATCGCAGGTCCAGAAGCACGTGGATTCGTCGTGGGTGCACCTCTTGCTTATGCTCTTGGCGTAGGGTTCTTACCGATTCGTAAGAGCGGTAAATTACCGGGAGAGACGATTGAAGTTGGCTATGACCTAGAGTATGGTTCAGACAAGTTGGCGATGCATAAGGATGCCATCAAACCGGGTCAGAAGGTTCTTATCGCGGATGACCTGCTTGCAACAGGCGGTACAATCTGTACTTCGGTGAACCTTGTTCAGCAGCTAGGCGGCGATGTTGTCGGTGCGGCTTTCTTGATCGAGCTCGCAGAATTAAATGGCCGCGACAAACTAGAGAACATTGATGTCTTCTCATTGTTAACTTATTAATCATAATAAAGATGTATCAAAAAGAGCTGGTGTAACGTATTCGTTACGACCAGCTCTTTTTGTGTATAGCTATGGATTACTTATCGTTCGACCAGCCAATTTTCTCAATGATGGTGAAGAATAAGCTTAGGAAGATCGCTACGATGGTCGCAAGCGCCATCCCTTTAAGCTCCACATGGCCGAGCGTTAGCTTCGCGCCGCTGATCCCAATGACGATAACAATGGTTGTGAGCAATAGGTTCGTAGGTTTGCTGAAGTCGACTTTGGAATCTACCAGGATGCGAAGACCGGATGCCGCGATAACACCGAAGAGCATCAGCGACACACCACCCATGACCGGTACAGGAATACTAGAGATAATGGCCGAGATTTTACCGGAGAAGGACATCAGAATCGCGAAAACGGCAGCGCCGCCAATCACGAATGTGGAGTATACTTTCGTAAGTGCCATAACGCCGATGTTCTCGCCGTATGTAGTATTCGGTGTTGAACCTACAAAACCAGAGATGATCGTGGAAATCCCGTTACCGAGAAGGGAACGGTGAAGACCCGGGTCTTTGGACAAATCTTTCCCTACAATATTGCTTGTTACCATTAAGTGACCGACATGCTCAACGATAACGACGAGCGCTGCAGGGATAATTGTAATAATCGCTGTCCAGTTGAATGTTGGCGTCGTAATATGTGGAAAGGAGAACCAACTTGCATCTATAACACTTTTCCATTTCACAAGACCTAGCATAAATGCAACTATATAACCGACGAAGATTCCGATCAGGATCGGAATGATCTTGAAGAAGCCGCGGAACATTACATTACCAATAACCGTCACGCCAAGTGTAATGAGCGATACCGTAATGACTTTAGAATCCGGTGTCCAATCTGGAGCTGATCCGACAAGACCTGCCATGCTAGCTGCAACTGGAACAAGCTCAAGACCAATGACGGCTACAATTGCAGCCATTGCTGCTGGAGGGAACAGAATGTGAATCCAATTTGTCCCAGCCACTTTAATGAGAAGAGCTACTAGACAGAAGATAACCCCAGTAACGATGAAGCCGCCTAGCGCATCGGAATAACCGTTGCCGCCTTTCATAGCGAGTACGACCATAACCGGTGATATAAATGCGAAGCTTGAGCCTAGAAATGCAGGAATTTGCATTTTACATAAGAATAGATAGAGCAGTGTGCCGATCCCGTTCATTAGAAGAACAATACCCGGATCAATACCGAACAAATTCGGAACAAGAACGGTCGACCCGAACATAGCGAACAAATGCTGAATACTCAGGATTGCGCCTTTGCCGAGTGGAGGTCTTTCATGGACTTGAATTTCTCTTTGTGACAACAATATCACTCCCCAATAAATATAAAACCTGTACTATCTTATATAGAATTTCCGATAATTTCAACAAAAATGTGCACAAATAGACAAACCAAAGTCAGAATAGTTGACGAAGCCAGCCCAGAAGGGCATAATGATAAAAACACGGATTTATGGTCGGATTGAACCGCATTCTATGTAGAGAGGAATTGGAACGGAGCAGATGGGCATTGAAAAGTTACTTGAGAAGGCATCCGCATATATCAAACCACAGGACTTGCAGCGTATACAGGAAGCCTACGATTTTGCTGAGAAAGCCCATATCAATCAGGTGCGCAAATCGGGGGAGCCTTATATTCTTCACCCGCTTGCGGTCGCTGATATTGTGGTTAATATGC
Organism: Paenibacillus terrigena DSM 21567; assembly: GCF_000374845.1. Taxonomy (GTDB): domain Bacteria; phylum Bacillota; class Bacilli; order Paenibacillales; family Paenibacillaceae; genus Paenibacillus_K; species Paenibacillus_K terrigena. The sequence goes on from NZ_KB895416.1 coordinate 186,322, forward strand.
AGATGGATACGACATCCGTTATTGCGGCGCTATTGCATGATGTAGTTGAAGACACATCGGTCTCCTTGGATGCCATTCGGGAGAAATTCGGCAATACTTGCGCCTTGCTCGTGGATGGTCTGACTAAACTCGAGAAGATTCAGTTCCGATCCAAAGAGGAACAACAGAACGAGAACTATCGGAAGATGTTTGTAGCAATGGCGCAGGATATTCGTGTCATTGTCATTAAGCTTGCAGACCGTTTGCACAACATGCGAACGTTAAAATATCAATCCGAAGAAAGCCAGCGTCGAATTGCTTATGAGACGTTGGAGATTTTTTGTCCAATCGCACATCGGCTCGGGATTTCCGCAATTAAATGGGAGATGGAGGATATCGCCCTTAGATATTTAAATCCGCAGCAATACTACCGGATTGCGAATCTCGTTCAGAAGAAGCGTGTAGAGCGGGAGCAGTATATTGATAATGTCATTGAACGAATCAAAGAGAAGCTAGGCGAGATGGGGATCGAAGCGGATTTATCCGGACGCCCCAAACATATTTATAGCGTGTATAAGAAGATGTCGACGAAGAACAAGCAATTCACTGAAATCTATGATTTGCTCGCGATTCGGATCATTGTTGATAATATTAAAGATTGTTATGCGACACTCGGAATTATCCATACGTTATGGAAGCCGATGCCTGGCAGATTCAAAGATTATATCGCGATGCCAAAAGCGAATATGTATCAGTCCCTGCATACGACGGTAATTGGGCCGAATGGTGAACCGACAGAAGTGCAAATCCGCACATGGGAAATGCATCGCACGTCCGAGTTCGGTATCGCAGCGCATTGGGCATACAAAGAAGGCAGTGTCGTACCTGCTGGCAATTTCGAGGACAAAATGAACTGGTTCCGCGAAATTTTAGAGCTCCAGCAAGAGACCAAAGATGCGTCAGAGTTCATGGAATCACTCAAAATGGACTTCTTCTCGGATCTTGTGTTTGTTTTTACACCAAAAGGCGAAGTTATCGAATTACCGGCAGGATCAGTCCCGTTGGATTTTGCTTATCGCATTCATACGGAAGTCGGAAATCGGACGATTGGCGCGAAGGTAAACGGTCGAATCGTACCGCTCGAACATAAATTGAAGACAGGCGATATCGTCGAAATTCTAACGTCGAAGCATTCCTACGGTCCAAGTCAGGATTGGGTCAAAATCGCACAATCCTCGCACGCGCGCAGCAAAATTAAGCAATGGTTCAAGAAAGAGCGCCGCGAGGAGAACGTAGAGAAGGGTCGAGAACTGCTCGAGCGCGAGATAAAGCGTCTAGGACTAGAGCCGTCGGCTTGGTTAACGGATGACAAGCTGCTTGAGGTGGCGAAGAAATTCACCTTCAATGATATCGAAGATATGCTGTCTGCCATCGGCTTCAGTGGCATTACCGCAGCTCAGATCTGCACAAGACTTACGGAGAAAATGCGTAAGGAAGCGGAAGAAGCGAATTTAATCGAATTGACGAATGAAGTACGTGAAGTGAAGAGTTCGCCAGAACGGAAATCACGTCCGACGAACGGCGTTCGGGTCAAAGGTATCGATAACCTGCTTGTGCGGTTTGCACGCTGCTGTAATCCGATTCCTGGTGATGATATTATCGGGTATATTACGCGTGGACGCGGGGTGTCTGTGCATCGAACGGATTGTACGAACATTCCGAAGGATGACGATGCTGATGAAGCAGCACGTGTCATTGAAGTTGAGTGGGAGAAGACGGTCGAAGCGAACTATAGTGTTGATATTGAGATTACAGGACTGGATCGCCGCGGTATGCTAAATGAAGTGCTTCAGGCGGTATCCGAGAGCAAGACGAATATTTCGGCGGTATCGGGTCGTTCGGATAAGAACAAAATGTCGCTCATTCATATGACGATTCTCATTCGGAACAATGATCATTTGCAATCGGTCGTCGATAAAATTAAGCGTGTCAGAGATGTCTATTCCGTTCATCGGATGATGCAATAGAGGAGAATTGTGGTTCATGAAAGTCGTGGTACAGCGTTGTAAAGAAGCAAGCGTCATTGTCTCGGGTGAGACCATCGGTCAAATTGAATTCGGATTAATGCTGCTCGTGGGCATCACCCATGAAGATACAGAACAAGATGTTCGGTATGCTGCGGATAAAATTGCGGGGCTGCGTATCTTTGAAGATGATCAGGAGAAAATGAACTTCTCTGTCGTGGATGTTGGCGGACAGATCCTATCGGTCTCCCAGTTCACACTCTACGGTGATGTTCGCAAAGGGAAACGTCCGAACTTCATGGCTGCGGCTCGTCCCGAACAGGCGGAAAAGTTATACGAACTCTTCAATGCGAGATTGCGTGAGCTAGGCTTGGTCGTAGAGACCGGGCGGTTCGGGGCAATGATGGATGTCGTCTTTACGAATTCAGGCCCCGTCACCTTGATCGTGGATTCGAAGCAAGAGTAAGCAAAAACACCCAGATGGATTAAGAGAGCTCCGATCGGGAAGACTAGGGAGGTACCAGTCTTACGTGAAGGAGCGATTGAGTTGCGTTCATCGAAGAAAGAAATGGCCATGCGACGAGCAGATGCTCGAATTCTTGGCAATGATATGCATGAGACGATGCGGATGGGCGTCAGTCGGAGCGGGAACGAGTTCGCTTCCGAGATGATGATTCCAACGAAGCGTAATCAGGATTGGAATGGAACGGGGAAATGAAGCGCTTTATTTTTTGTAATATAACTGTAATGTTAATTAAACAATCCGATAACATTGCCGGTCTATACTACAAACATGACCCCCTTTTTAATATAACTTTTGGACCTACAATCGAATTTGTAGGTTTTTTTCTGTTTTCTTATCGAATTAAGGCCTAAAGAGGCAACCAAATCTTGACTTTCCTACACTAACTCGCTACAATCATATAATAAGTTTATGAATCTTTGATTCGTTGAAGGGATAAAGTACTTCACCCCACATAGACAGAGAGGGATCCCCAGGCTGTAAGGATCCTTATGATGGACGAACGAATAGACCTCCCTGAGAACAAACGGTGAACCGATGAGCTTCGATGCGAAGCTTTCGCAGTAATCGATTTGCGTGTCACGGGCGTTAACCGTAAAGCGAGCGATATTCATCCTGAATTATGGGATTTAGCTCGAAATGTGGGTGGTACCACGGGTGAATGTGAACACAATCTCTCGTCCCTGTTCTGATGACAGGGGTGGGGGATTTTTTTATTTTTAGACGGAGGGAATCGATTATGGCATTTCAGAAGCCTACGGGCACACAGGATATTCTGCCTGGGAATGTAGAGAACTGGCAGTTTATTGAAGAGAAAGCGCGTGACTTGAGCCGCAGGTTCAATTACAAGGAGATTCGCACACCGATTTTTGAGCAGACTGAATTGTTCGAGCGCGGTGTTGGAGAGACGACAGACGTCGTCGAGAAAGAAATGTATACGTTCCGTGATAAAGGCGACCGCAGCATGACGCTTCGTCCGGAAGGTACGGCAGGCGTGGTTCGTTCCTATGTAGAGAACAAGCTCTACGGGGAGCCGGATACATGCAAGTTGTATTATATCGGTCCGATGTTCCGTTATGAGCGTCCGCAAGCAGGGCGTCAGCGCCAATTCCATCAGTTCGGGATCGAAGCCTTCGGTGCGATAGACCCGAGTATTGATGCGGAAGTTGTGGCGTTCGGTTATCAGTTCTGCCGCGAGATCGGATTACAAGGTGTAAAGGTGGAGATCAACTCCATCGGGAACCCAGCCGTTCGGGCAGCTTATCGCGATACATTGCTGAATTTCTTGAATCCGCTACGGGACAAACTCTGCAAGGATTGTCAGTCTCGTATGGATCGTAATCCACTTCGTGTATTGGATTGTAAAGTGGATCAGCAATATTTCACGGATGCACCATCGATTCTAGATAGTCTGGATGAAGAATGTGCGACACACTTCGAGAAGGTGAAGCAGCATTTGACCGCAATGGGTGTGGAATACACGATTAATCACCGTCTTGTACGGGGGCTTGACTATTATACGCATACTGCGTTTGAGTATAAAGCACAAGGCATCGGCGCGATTGATACGATCGGCGGCGGTGGGCGATACAACGGATTGGTTGCTGGTATTGGCGGCCCGGATCAACCGGGTGTCGGATTTGGTATCGGTCTAGAGCGTATCGCATTAATTCTGGAGAAGCAGGGCATTGCGATTCCGCAGCCAAAGCCACTCGATGTGTATCTGATTGCACTTGGCGAGCAGGCGGAGGATGAGGTTACGAAGCAGCTTCATATTTTACGGACACAAGGCATCATTGCGGAGAAAGACTACAAGGGACGTAAAATGAAGGCGCAAATGAAATCAGCTGACAGGATGCAAGCTCGCTTTACCGCGATTTTAGGTGATGACGAGTTATCTCGCGGAGAGATTGCGCTGAAATCGATGGCTACAGGGGAGCAAAAGATGGTACCGCTCGCTCGCTTAGCTGAAGAAATCATTAAATAGGTAAAGACAATATACCAAAAGGGGTAGAACGAAAATGATGCTAAAAACGCATAACTGTGGAACATTGACCAAAGCAAACGTCGGTGAGACGGTAACGCTCAACGGTTGGGTACAGCGCCGCCGTGACCTTGGAGGCGTGCTCTTTATTGATCTTCGCGACCGCAGCGGGATCGTACAAATCGTGTTCAATCCAGATTTCTCCGGCGATGCGCTTAAATTAGGCGATCGTGCGCGGAATGAATTCGTACTTGCTGTTTCTGGTAAAGTCGTGGAACGCGATGCGGAGACGGTTAACTCGAACTTGCCGACAGGTGAGGTTGAAGTACAAATTACGGAAATTGAAATTCTAAATGCAGCGAAGAACCCGCCGTTCTTCATCGAAGACGGCATCGAAATTGATGAGTCCCTTCGCTTGAAATATCGTTACCTGGATCTACGTCGTCCAGAGATGCAAAAAACATTATTGCTTCGTTCGAAGGCTGCGAAAATTTTCCGCGATTTCCTCGACGAGCAGGGCTTTATCGATGTGGAGACTCCAATCTTGACGAAGAGCACACCAGAAGGTGCGCGTGACTATCTTGTACCGAGCCGGGTGCATCCAGGTGAATTCTTCGCATTGCCGCAATCGCCACAAATTTTCAAACAGTTGCTAATGGTCGGCGGGATCGAGCGTTACTACCAAATCGCACGCTGCTTCCGCGATGAAGATCTTCGTGCAGACCGTCAGCCAGAATTCACGCAAGTCGACATTGAGACATCCTTCTTGTCCCAAGATCAATTACTTGGCATGATGGAGCAGCTCATGGCTCGCTTGTTCAAGGAAACAATTAACGTTGATATTCCTACGCCGTTCCAACGTATAACTTATGCAGATGCAATGGGTAAATATGGTTCAGATAAGCCGGACTTGCGTTTTGGCATGGAATTGATTGAAATGAACGATATCGTAGCGAACTGTGGTGTAAAAGTATTTGCTTCCGTGATTGAAAAAGGCGGCGAAGTGAAATGCTTGAACGCAAAAGGCTGCGGAACATGGAGCCGTAAAGATATCGACGATCTAGGACCTTATGCAGCGCGTTATGGCGCGAAAGGCCTCGCTTGGATTCAAGTGAAAGACGGCGAGTTCAAAGGGCCTATCGTGAAATTCTTCAGCGAAGAAGAAATTGCAGCGATCAAAGAACGTACAGGGGCAGAAGAAGGCGACTTGCTCTTGTTCTCCGCTGACAACAAGAAAGTTGTTGCTGATGTACTTGGCAACCTACGTCTCAAAATCGGCCGTCAACTCGGTTTGATTAACGATAATGAATACAAATTCGCATGGGTTGTGGATTTCCCACTTCTCGGATATGACGAAGAAGCGAAACGCTATGTCGCAGAACACCATCCGTTCACGCGTCCGAACGAAGATGATGTGCATTATTTCGACACTGACCCAGGAAAGATTCGTGCACAAGCTTACGATATCGTCTTGAACGGTTATGAAGTCGGCGGCGGTTCGATGCGGATCTACAAACGTGATGTGCAAGAGAAAATGTTCAACGCACTTGGCTTCTCGCCAGAACAAGCGAAAGAACAATTCGGCTTCTTGCTGGATGCATTCGAATACGGAACGCCTCCACACGGTGGTATTGCATTCGGATTTGACCGCTTAGTGATGCTGCTCACAGGCCGTACGAACCTACGTGAGACGATCGCATTCCCGAAAACAGCAAGTGCAACAGATTTGCTCAGCAATGCGCCATCACCGGTTGAGAGCGCACAGCTCGATCAATTGCACATCAAGCTCTCGAAAAAAGCAGCTGAAGCAGTCATCGGCTAGAGGAGGCAGTAAGCACTATGCTTCATCAGTTTTCTAGAACAGAACTGGCTATTGGTCCGGATGGTCTGGACAAAATGAAGAGAAGTACCGTCGCGGTCCTCGGGATCGGCGGCGTCGGTTCAATTGCAGCTGAAGCGCTCGCGCGCACAGGGGTTGGCCGGATCATTCTCATCGATAAAGATGTCGTCGACATTACGAACATTAATCGCCAGATTCATGCATTAACAACGACGGTGGGACAGAAGAAGGCCGATTTGATGCATGACCGGATTAAGCTCATTAATCCGGATTGCGATGTCATCGCGCTGAATATGTTCTACACGGAAGAGACTTATGAGCAGTTGTTCCAGTATCCACTCGATTATGTACTGGATGCATCGGATACGATCATCTATAAGATTCATCTGATCAAACAGTGTCTGACGCGCGGGATCCCGATCATTTCGAGCATGGGCGCAGCGAATAAGATGGATCCGACAAAGTTCCAAGTTGCGGATATTTCCAAGACGTCCATGGACCCGATTGCTCGCGTTGTGCGTCAGAAATTGCGTAAGGAAGGTATTAAAAAAGGGGTTCAAGTTGTCTTCTCCACGGAGGAGCCAATCAAACCTCGTGAAGATGTGACCCAGCGAATCGTTCCGGAGAATGCGCCGGATATTCGCAAAGCGCAAATGCCGCCAGCGAGTAACGCGTTCGTACCCCCAACCGTTGGGCTGATTATGACCAGCGTTGCAGTACGTGATTTGCTCGCAACTATGCAGACAGAAGAATCATGATAATGCGAATAACCTGTTCTTGGCCGATTTGGTTGAGAGCAGGTTATTTTTTGTGCCAATTATAGGTGAGATTATTTCAGCCGCAGGTAAGCCCAGCTTACCAGACTGAGAGCTGTCGCTCCTGCGAGTGCGATGAAGAGGAAATAACCTGCTCTGGTGCGTGTAACCGTATGCGAGTCGTAGAATTCCCCTTTGCGTGCAGTACCCACCCAGAGATCCCATACAAGGTTCATAACCACTACCGTAAAACTTCGGATTTGATTCATCGCCACATCTCCTTTTTCCTTAATTGTAATAAAATTGAAGTAATATATCTACAGTAGAATCTTTCACAGACAAGAAAAACATGCCCCCCCACTAGCGTTATTTAAGGGGGTGTGTTATGATATCACTAAATTTAGTACCAGATACTAATATCTAGTGTTAACTAAAATTGAAGGAGGACTAGGACATGACAAATTCAAACGTGTTGAAAGATAGTAAAGTCGAAATGACTTCGCATGCTCGAATTAAAGCAATTGGTGCTTACGTACCAGAGCGCAAAATTACGAATACAGATATGGAACAGATGGTAGATACCAGTGATGAATGGATTGTGCAGCGTACAGGGATTCATGAGCGAAGAGCCGTTCGTGATGGCGAATTTACGAGTGATATGTGTATTCGAGCTGTCGAGGATATGCTCGCTAACTATCCGGTTAACGTTGAAGACGTCGATATGATTCTGGTCGCGACGAATACGCCCGATGTTCCGTTCCCTTCAGTAGCGGCAATCGTTCAAGCGCATTTTGGGATCGCAAGTACGGGGACGCTGGATATCAATGCGACATGTGCAGGATTCGCATATGGTCTGCATCTCGCGAACGGTCTGATCAGCGCAGGCTTGCATCGGAAGATTCTCGTCTTCGGGGCAGATACCTTAACACGTGTGACGGATTACACGGATCGCACGACCTGTATCCTTTTTGGTGATGGAGCGGGTGTCGTGATGGTGGAACGAGATATGGAGAACGGTGCATTTCAGGCGGTGACGATGGGGACAGACGGTACAGGCGGCAAGCATGTATATCGGTCAGGATCGCGTAAGGAGCTCCACGGCACAGCGCTAGTCGGAGATGGGAATATCGTACAGAACGGACGTGAGGTCTACCGTTTTGCTGTGAGTACGGTCCCGAAAGGAATTGCAGCACTGCTCGAGCAGACAGGTGGAACAACAGAGGAGATTGATTGGTTCGTACCACATAGCGCGAATTTGCGCATTATCGAATCGATCTGTGAGAAGAGCGATATTCCATTGGAGAAGGCGCTCTATAGTCTCGAATACTACGGCAATACATCGGCTGCATCGATTCCGCTCGCCATTCATTTGGGAGTTCAGGAGGGGAAAGTGAAGCAGGGCGACAATATGCTATTGTTCGGATTCGGGGGCGGTCTCACGTACACAGGATTGATCCTTCGCTGGATGTAGTTAGGCTCGCTTAGGCTACTTGTGGTATGATATAAGAACAAGTGTTAGCATCATATCGCAGAATAAATAAGGGTTGGGATTAGACGATGGATTTATTCTCTTATCAAGAACAATCAGAACCGGGACAGCGTTTGCTCGCAGATCGGCTGCGGCCGCAGTCCCTGGATGAATACATTGGTCAGGAACATATTGTAGGACCGGGTAAATTGCTTCGAAGAGCAATCGAAGCAGATCAGGTCAGCTCGATTCTTCTCTATGGGCCGCCAGGGTGCGGGAAGACGACGTTAGCTCATATCATTTCGAGGCAGACCAAAGGTACATTCGTACGCCTAAATGCAGTCGATGCATCGGTTAAGGATGTACGAGAAGTCATAGAACAAGCCAAACAGAATAAGATGATGTATGGGACGAAGACGATTCTATTCTTGGACGAGGTGCATCGCTTCAACAGCTCGAGGCAGGATGCGCTGCTGCCTGCGGTGGAGCAAGGCACCATCGTGTTCATTGGAGCGACGACGGAGAACCCGTTCCATTATGTGAACGGGGCGTTGCTCAGTCGCTCTACGCTCTTCCAGCTGCAGCCGCTGACGCAGGTGCATTCGCTGCTGGCCATGCGCCGTGCCCTGTCGGATCCCGACAGGGGCCTCGGCTTCATGCAGCTCAGCGCCGATGAAGAGGCGCTGGCGCACATCGCCAGCATGGCGAATGGGGACATTCGCCGTGCGCTGAATGCGCTGGAGCTGGCGGCACTGACGACGCCGCCGGATGCGGACGGCAGCGTCCGCATCACACTCGAGGTGGCGGAGGAGTCCATCCGCCGCCCGACGGTCCGTGCAGACGAGTCGACGCAGTACGACGTCTTGTCGGCGTTCCACAAGAGCATTCGCGGATCGAGCGATGCCGCGTTGTTCTGGTTCTTCTATGCCGTCGAGAAGCTAGGCATGGACCCGATGACGTTCATCCGTCGTCTGACCGTCGCATGCAGCGAAGACATCGGCTTAGCTAATCCGCAAGCGCTCGTTCAAGCGACCAGCGCGCTGGATGCGTATCATAAGATCGGGTGGCCAGAATCCAAATATATTATTGCCCAGGCCATTCTATTTGCTGTTGAGAGTCCGAAGTCGAATGCGATTCCGCTCGCTATCTATCGCGCGATGGAAGCGATGGAGGAGATCAAGTCAGCCGAGGTGCCGCTTCATTTGCGCGATACGCATTATAAGGGGGCAGAGAAGCTGGGTCATCAAGGGTACAAGTATCCGCATGATTATCCAGGGCATTATGTCGTGCAGGATTATTTGCCTGCGAACATTCGAAATCGTGTCTTCTATATGGCCTCTGAGCAAGGTATGGAAGAGAAAATTAAGCATAACCAACAGCTTCGGCGACAACCAAAATCATAGACGAAAATTTTCCTTCATTTGACGGACAAACCTACTCATCGGTATAATATAATATTAATATAAGATTTTCATATCTGAAGGAGGTGTACCTATTCGCCTTTAGCGCTTGTGATTTAAGTTTCGCAAAGGAGAATAGGGAATGAATGGATGACCCTTTACCGAGTTTGTTGAATTTATTTTTTGTGTTCGTGCTCGTATTTCTGAATGGTTTCTTCGTCGCAGCGGAGTTCGCGATGGTGAAAGTACGGGGGAGTAGAATTGATACCCTTGTGCAAGAAGGCAGTAAGAATGCGAAGTTCGCACAGAGCATCGTCAATAACTTGGATGCCTATTTATCGGCTTGTCAGTTGGGAATTACACTCGCATCACTAGGACTAGGTTGGCTGGGAGAGCCAGCAATCGCACAACTGCTCAAACCTGTGTTTGAAGCGTTAGGTTTCAATGATGTACTTATTCATACGGTTTCTATTATTATTGCGTTTCTATTGATTACGATTCTACACATTGTGCTAGGTGAGCTTGCGCCGAAGACGATGGCGATTCGAAAGTCGGAAAATGTGACGCTATGGACTGCGCCGTTTCTCATGTTCTTCCACAAGATCATGTATCCGTTCATTTGGGTGCTTAACGGACTTGCGAACAGTTTACTTCGGTTGTTCGGCATTGCACCAGCATCTGAACATGATTCTGCGCATACGGAAGAAGAAATTCGTATTTTGATGAAAGAAAGTAACCGGAGTGGTCTGATCGATAACACAGAGATGACCTTAGTAGATAATATATTTGAATTCGCGGAGACGACAGCCCGTGAGATCATGATTCCACGGACAGAGATGATCTGTCTATACACGCATTTGTCGCATGATGAGAACAGAGCGATTGCGCTCGAAGAAATGCGTACACGATATCCGGTCTGTGAGCAAGATAAAGACCATATTATTGGATTTATTCATATTAAAGATTTGCTTAAATCCGAAGAGCTAAATGATTCACGTTCGATAATTCGTTCGATTACATCCGTTCCTGAGTCGATGCAGATCAGTGCATTACTCAAATTAATGCAGAAGAATAAGACGCAAATTGCGATCTTGATCGATGAATATGGTGGTACCTCGGGTCTTGTAACCTTAGAAGATATCATGGAAGAAATCGTCGGCGAGATTCAAGATGAGTTCGATGAAGAGCGTCCTACGATTGAGAAGAAGGATGAGTTGACTTATTCATTGGATGGACTTCTGTTAATTGATGAAGTCAATGATAAGTTCGGGCTGGAGATTGAGACGGTCGACTATGACACCATTGGTGGCTGGTTGTATGCCCAAATCGAGATTCCTCCGAAGAAGGGCTTATCCATTACGTATGAAGATTACGATTTCATTGTTGAAGAGACAGATAACTTACGAGTATCTCGGATTACGCTCCGTAAGGTCGTACGAGAGAGATCAGAGGAAGATGCTTTAGAAGCAGTGTAATCGAGATAAATAATAAAAAAGGAGCCAATCTGCGATGTGCGGATGGGCTCCTTTTTTCATTCGTTTATAAATTCTCAGGGTAACTATTCACTATAACCTTGGATAAGTGCAGATATTCCTGCAAAAGTACTGTGCGAGCTATTCATAACGGTATGGAATTCAGGTGCGCGATCTTGCATGGCTTGTCTCGTATAAGGCAAGAAGAGATCGGACGCCTTGGCAATCTGTCCGCCAATGATGACCAGTTTAGGCCCGAATTCGTCCATGAATGGCAGTAGGACCTGACCGAACATCTCGCCGAATTTCCTGAATACGGCAATCGCTTGTTCATCGTGCTGATCCCGTGCTGCATCTGCGATATCTTTGACGTCAAGGCTTGCAGGAAGTCCTAATTCAGCAGCAATGCGTAATACCCCGCGTTTGGATATATAATCGTCGATCATGCTATTCCGGAAGGGACGAGCGTAAATTTCTTTATTTTTCAGTGCGATGCCTTGGTCAATAAATGCGGAACCGGTTCCTGTACCAATCGTAATACAGATGGCTCGATCGGCTTTATTGGCAGGTCCAATGAACAACTGACCAACACCAAATAGACGTGCGTCGTTATCAAATATGATTCGATAATTCGGGATCATCTGGCTGCGTAATGCTTGATCAGCATCGATGCGTTCACGCATAGCATCCAGGATGCTCACGCCATACAGGGCGTCGAACTTCTGTAGACCTTGAATTAAGCTAATACCTCGTTCATAGTCACAAGGGCCGGGATAAGCATATCCTACACCAGCAAAAGTCTGGTTTGGATCGCTAATTTTAGCCGCTTGTTTGCGAATAAGCTGATAGAAATGGTCGAGCATGAATTCTTTGCTTTGATCTGAGTGTGCGGGATACGTTTCTACAGTAGATTCAATGACTTCGCCTTGGGCCGTCGTGACAGCTGCTTTGATCGCAGTACCACCGACATCGAATACGATTGTGAAGGGATTCATAGGTTACACATCCTTGTTAAGTCTTCGTTGTAACGTTCGGGAAGCGCGCTCCCCTGTATCATGATACTAAAGATTTCGGGCAAAAACCACTCATAACAGCGAAATATCGTTCGCTGATATAGAAGCGCCCATGGCTGCGAGAGGCAACCATGGGCGTAATTTATGTTTTGGGTTCTAGTTCTAATTGTATCTGTTATCCACCGACGTGCATAAGCTCACGAGGCTGTAGACTTGCCCAAGTTGTGTCTTGATCGAAGAAAATACGATAATCTGCTGCCACACGTGGCAATAGGCGCGTATCTGCAACGATGCGATCTCTCATCGCGTCGATGATGCTAACACCGTAGAGCGATTCGAATTTCTTCTGCTCCCGTATGTAGCTAATTCCTCTGTCAAGATCACAGGGTCCTGGAAATACATATCCGATTCCTGCAATGAGATCGGACCCAGAAATTGTTGCAGCTTGCTTCTTAATCAGTTCATAGAGATAATCCAAGAGAAAATGTCTGCTTTGGTTCGAATACGCCGGATATACTCTGGCGGTCTTCTCTAATACTTTCCCCGACTCTGAGACGATAGCGCTTCTAATCTCTGTTCCACCGACATCAAATACGATGGTATATCGGTTCATTGTGAAACCTCCTCATGAAAGCTGCAATGATGATTGCGCATACAGTTACGATACCATGATCACCGGCCAAATGGTATTTCTCTTACGCTGGATTTATGAATTTTCTGTTAACACTTATAACACTTGAGGGCGGATTGTTGTTTTTATGGAAAGGTGTGGTTAAATAGCAATATATCGTTTTTTGAAATAGGTGATGGGACAAATGATTTATAAAATTTTGGCAGTAGGAGCCGGTGGGTTTGTGGGCGCTGTGCTTCGATATGGGTTAAGTGAATGGATTCCTGCAGTGGATGGCTTCCCTTGGGGAATTCTCATCATTAACTGGAGCGGATGTCTTTTCCTCGGATGGCTTCTAACGGCAGCAGGGAAGTCGCTGAAGATCTCACCGACATGGACTCTTGCACTTGGCACAGGGTTTACAGGTGCATTTACCACATTCTCGACGTTTGCTGTTGAGACTTTCCGATTGATGGATCAGGGACATTGGCTCATGGCCATGCTATATATCTTGAGTAGCGTGTTCGGTGGATTATTGCTGGCTTACATCGGGGTTAGATTAGCTGCTGTGCAGAGTGCAAAGTGCGAGTGAAGCGGGAAGGAGGGATTAGTAGATGTTATGGATCATTGGCACGGGTGGTATCCTCGGGAGCTTAAGTCGGTTCTTCCTAGGAACTTGGGTCACCTCACGGGCATCATCCTCTTATCCAAAGGGGACTTTAGTGATCAATATAAGCGGCTCGATCATTCTCGGCTGCCTCGCAGCACTTTACGGGCAGCACGAGATATCGGAGACGCTGTATTCTTTTCTCGGGATAGGCTTCTGCGGCGCTTACACAACCTTCTCGACATTTGGTGTTGAAACAATACGATTGCTGGAACGTAAATTAAGAACACAAGCTGTTATCTATGTGACGACTTCTGTCATTCTTAGCCTCGTAGGTGCAGGTGCCGGGTTCCTTATCTTTAACAGCTAAGGCTGTACATCCATGCTACATGTTCGCATGCAGGTTCACTTCCTCTTCGCGATGGAAGGATGCATGGATGATACAGCAGATCACGGCAAGGACGCCGCCTGCTACAGCGACCCAGGCTGCATAATGAATGCCGCCTGTATCGAACATAACGCCAATGGCATATGGGCCGAATAACCGGCCTAAGCTGCTAATGGCTCCTTCAACGCCGAGATAGAAGGGGGCGTTAGAGCCAGTCCGCTCACTGATGAAAGCAGGGACGGTTGGAGAAATCAGCATTTCCCCAATCGTAATCGTGATCATAGCGAGGATGATCATAGGATAGCTGTGATTCAAGAGAATCATGATGAATCCAGCCATATAGAAAATTGCGCTTCCGGTAAGTTGCGACGTGAGTTGTCTCATAAATCGATCATTGAGCCAGCGGACGAACGGCTGACCGACAAAGATCAGAACACCATTCAGTGTCCATAGAATACTAAATGCAATAGGCTTCATGCCGATACTGTTAAGTAAGGTCGACACACCCGTCCCCCAGATCGAATTACCAAACATAATGAATAAGGCTCCAAGTGCCATGAAGAGATAAATTTGATATGCCGAGAGCAATTGCCAAGTCTGCTGGAACGAAGATTTCGTTTTCTTCTGATGTTTGGAGCGATCAGGTGAAGAGAGATTTAAGTCCAACTTGCTCATGAACACCCAGAAGAACGTAGCAAATAAGAGGGATGTTACACCATTCAATACGAACGTGAGCTGGTAGGAGAAACTTGCAATAATGCCGCTGCATGCGGTACCAATCGCAACACCTAGATTATTACCCACGTAAGCAATATTGTACATCTCTCGTCGACGATCCGCCCAGCGGAAGCCGATAAATGCCGCAATGGCTGGCATGCTGATGGCATTGAAGAAGCCTACACACGCCATGAGCAGAGAGTAGATATGGAAATTGCTTGTGAACATTAACGAGAATTGGAACAATGACGTCATGAATAATGCACTGACGACTAAGGCACGCATACCGACGCGATGAAATAGAGTGCCGCCGACAAGTTGCCCAGCAATACTGGCGAGTGCTTGTCCGAGAAGTACAAGGCCTGCATCAGCAGCTGATCGATGGAAGAAGGAATAGATGTAGAGCGATGTTAAAGGCCACATAAATGCACTGCCTAAGGAATTGACAAAGCTAGCCGTAACAAAAATCCAAACCTCGCGGGGCAATTCTGACATTTTATTGAAGTGAAGTGGAAGCTTCATGATGATCACCTGTCTCTTAAGTCAATCTAGAAATATATAACAACATATCATAGAGCACAGACAAGAAAAAGCCCTAGAGAGAAAATCATACAAAATGGCGAAGAACATTGTATGATTTTACCCTATAGGGCTTTTTCAGGTGAGGGTTGATCAGATTTAAACCGTGGTTAATTCTGTATGTTATTGAGCAGCAGCCATTGACTGGAGCGAAGCTTCCTTCGCGCCGGCCGATGAACGGCTGGAGGAACTACTGTATGGTGTGCCTGCTAATTCGTAAGGCAGACAGAGTGGCAGGCCCGTTCTTGGATCAGGCACGATATCGGCTTCGATGCCGAACACATCTCGCATCACTTCTGGTGTGATGACTTCGGTTGGTGAGCCGGAGCTTACAACTTTTCCGCTCTTAATGGCTACCATATGCTGCGCAAACCTGGAAGCATGATTCAAATCATGGACGACCATCACGATGGTGCGTTTCTGATCTTGATTGAGCTGCTCGAGCAGCTTCAAGACTTCCAATTGGTGAGCCATATCGAGGAACGTTGTCGGTTCATCCAAGAACAACAAATCTGTGCCTTGAGCGAGTGCCATCGCGATCCATGCACGTTGTCGTTGACCACCAGATAGCTGATCAACAGGATGCATGCTGAATGCGCTCATACCAGTCACTTGTAACGCCCATTGAATCATTTCTTGATCTTCTTTATTCAGGTTGCCGAATCCCTTCTGATGCGGGAAGCGACCGTAGGAGACGAGTTCGCTGACGGTAAGACCATCTGGCGCCGTTGGATTTTGAGGTAGAATCGCCAGCTGCTTCGCAACCTCGCGTGTCGATTGACGATGCAAGGAACGTCCATCCAGGATGACCGTGCCTTTCTGTGGCTTCATAATACGTGCCATCGTCTTCAGAATCGTCGATTTACCGGACCCGTTCGCGCCGACAAGTGCAGTAATTTTTCCTTCAGGAATGACAAGATTTAAATCCTCAACGATGAGGCGATTATCATACGCAATATGAAGCTTCTCCGTAAATAAACGATTCATATAGTCTACCCCTTCTTATAAGCAGCTAAGGTCAGAAGTGATCTGTCTGTTAGCCCGTTATGTCCAATTGAAATCCATGATATGTTAAATGAGCAAAGTTCCGTTATGTTTATTTAAATGATAATGATTCTCATAATCATTGTCAATAGTTTTTGCGAAATTGAAATTTGGACAATTTTTGACCCCGCGTTTGAGGGAGTCAGATATTGCTCTTTAGAAATGCTCTGCAATCCGATAGAATCATATGAGATAGATACATCAGGATATGTAAGGAGATAGATTAGCATGCCCCAAAAGATATTGATCGTAGAAGATGATATCCATATTTCCAGAATCATTAAAATGAATCTCAACTTAGTAAATTACGAGACCGTCGAGGTATACGATGGATTAGCGGCGCTTGCAGCGGTGAGGCAAGAAAAGTTCGACCTCATTCTGCTGGATGTCATGATTCCCAAGTTGGATGGGTTCGAATTAATGGAACAAATAAAACCTTATGGCACTCCGGTTATTTTCCTGACAGCTAAAAATTCGGTCTATGACAAGGTGAATGGACTTAAGCTTGGGGCCGATGATTACATGGTCAAGCCCTTCGAAGCGATTGAGCTGTTGGCCCGCATTGAGACGGTGCTGCGCAGATACGGCAAAGAAGAACAGGTGATGATGATACAGCATGTCCGAGTCGATCTGGACAAACGGGAAGTAACGCTGCATGGGGAGACCGTTGAGCTAACGCCGAAGGAATATGAATTACTTGTGGTGTTGTTGAAGAATAAGAATATTGCCCTCTCTAGAGAGCAGTTCCTCGATAAAGTATGGGGCAGCGATTATTACGGCGAGACCCGAACGGTGGACATGCATATCAAGTCGGTGCGTAAGAAGCTTCAGCTGCAGGATCATATTAAGACCATTTACAAAATCGGCTATCGGCTGGAGGATTGAGCCATGAAATTTTGGCATAAGATCTCATTGTTTTCTTTTCTAGTCTTCGTCGTCATCTTTAATGCAGCTTCGATCCTGGTGATCGAACGAAGCCATAACAAGATCCTGTCGCAGGAAATCAACAGCGCCTTAAGCCAGAATATGAGCATTCATTCAAGCATCGACGCGATTGTTCCGATTCTTCGGATCTATGATTCGCTAGATTATGAGAAGACGGTATTAACCAATGTCGCCAAGGAATTCGTAGAGAAGAATCGCGATCAACAGATTTATATGGATATTACGAATGATAAGAATCAGTCGATCTACAGTAATGTTGATTTTAAGATGCCGATCCATCGTGTGGAACTCAGCAATCTAGCTGCGGATGAGATACATTATATTCTTCGAGATATTGATCAGCGTACGATCCTGTTCACCTCGAATATTACGGATATTCATCATAAAAGCTATGTCTTCACTTACATGAAAGACGTAACTTCCTTGTACGTGGATCGCTTGGAGCAGTATCGCTTCTTCGCCAAAGTGGATATTGCGGCCTGTTTCCTCTATATGCTGATTATGCTCTTCGTTAGCAGGGGGCTGACTAAGCCGATTGATCGGTTGAATCGGACGGCTCAAAGGATTGCACAAGGAGGATTTTCCGAACGGGTCCCATTGAAATCGAAGGATGAGATTGGTATTCTGGCTCGTAGTTTTAATGAAATGGCTGCGGTTGTGGAGGATAAGATTCAAGACTTGGAGAGGCATAATCAAGAGAAGCAGCGATTCATCGATAATTTTACCCATGAATTAAAGACGCCTTTGACATCGATTATCGGTTATGCCAATTTCTTGCGAACGACGAAATATAACGAGGAACGGTTCCTCGATGGTCTGGATGTTATTTATACCGAAGGGAAGCGATTAGAGTCGCTGTCGCATAAGCTGATGGACTTGATTTCGTTGCAAGAGGGCCGCGGTCAGATGGAGGAACAAGACCTGGGATCAATCATCGCCGAAATGAAACCGGCACTGGAGATGATGGCGAAGGAGAAGCAGATTGCTATCGTCCTCGATTGTGATGAAGGCGGCAGGCTACTGCTGGACAAGGATTTGATTAAAGTGTTGATCTTCAATCTCGTAGATAATGCGTTGAAGGCTTCAGCCTTCCAGCAGAGCATTACGATCCGGCTGTTCAGCCAGAATGATCGATACGTGCTGGAAGTGATGGATCAAGGGATGGGTATCTCTGAAGCGCATCGTGACAAAATATTCGAGCCGTTCTATATGGCAGATAAAGCAAGAACGCGTGACAATCAGGGAGCGGGACTCGGACTCTCGATTTGTCAGAGTGTCGCAAGGATGCATGGTGCCGTCATCGAAGTCGCGAGTGAAGAAAATAAGGGCACAACGATTCGCGTTATTTTCGAATCGAATGATCCGAAAGGCGGGGGAGCTCATGAATAAGCTCATTCGAATGGTCATCGGTGCAGCATTCGTGATGGTGTCGCTGACGGGTTGCGAAGGCCTATTCAACGGCATTGCCAAAGATAAGGTGATGGTGAAGAAAATAACGAAAGAGCCGAATACGAATGAAGTACAATACGAAGGCGTGCTGTCGCAGGATGCGGTGAAGACCGTCAGTCTGAATGCGGTTAATAAATACTACGATAAGAAATTAACGATCGATGAAGTCCAATTTAACGAGTTGCTTGCGGTTGACCAAGCGAAGCTTAGAGACCTGCTGGATCGAGTGGAAAAGAAATATAAGAGTTACCCACGCGTGCGGGAGATGTTCACATTTAAGATGGACACTGAGGCAGAACTGGATAAAATTCCGAGCGGTTTATTCTATGTTACCTTGATTCATGATGCGAACCCTAAGGAAGTTTTTGATATCGTTGTTAATGCGAGAGATGGCGAGGTGCTGCGAATCAATATTGTCGACCAATCCCCTGTTGTGTACAATGATGTTATTTCAGATCCGCTCATGGATGAATTCATTGGGGTGGCGAACCGTTTCATACAGGAAAAGACGAATGAATCATTGTCTCAGTTGACCTTTGATAAGAAACAGATTCGATGGGGTATTAGACCGGAATTATATTACTTGGACAGGACAAATCAGGAGTTGAAATATAGTGTTCAATTCCAAATGGCTACGAAGCAAGTGGTGGGATTTAGTAAGGACGTGATGGCGCTCCTCCAATATTATTCAGAGTCGTAAATCTACAGATTTATTTTTGGCCAGCTGCACCTGCAGTTGGTCTTTTTTTGTGATTTGATGGCTTCGAATCTAATTTTTACAACTTCAATACAAGTCCATCTTACTTACCATATATTCGCCTACTACACTAGGGTTCATGGCATAGTCAGTTCATAAGGGAAAGGAAGAATGAAATGAAAAAAACGATATTGATGATGTTAACGATCTTACTAATTATTTCGGTCTCGGCATGCAGCACCCCTGTGAGTATGGGTGAGTCACAAAGCGAAAATAAGAAAACAGAAACGCTAAAAGAGAAGAATACGCCGGATTTGACATTGGACGGGGAGAAAAAAACGATCGTATTCTCCACCTATTTTCCAGATGAGTTTTTTAAGCAGGCAAAGAAGAAATATGAGGCCAAACATCCGAATATTACGATTGATCTCAGATATGTCGAGAGTGATGACGCCCATGGCGAAGCGGATAGCGAAAAGTATATTAAGACGACGAATACGGCCATGTTATCTGGCGCAGGACCGGATCTCATTGCAATGGACTTGTTGCCGATGGGAAGTTATGTGAACAAACAATTGTTGGTCAATATGAGTGAGATGATGGATCACGATCCGTCTTTTCAGAGAGACCAATATTTCACAAACATCCTGGACGCTGTCAAATTGAACGGCGGGATCTATGGCATGCCGCTGAACTTTATCCTGTACGGCCTTATAGGCAATGAAACGGTGATCGATAAAAGCGGTGTGAAGATCGATGATAAGAACTGGAACTGGAGTCAATTCGTTGACACGGCCAAGGAATTAAAGAAAGCGGATCCTACCAAGAACCAATCGGCCTTATTAAGCGAACCTCATTTTTTGTTAAATCAAATGGTTAAAGATCAATATGCGACCTATGTGGATCAGGCTAAGGGGGAAGCCAAATTCGATTCAGAAGCATTCAGCTCCCTGCTGCAACAAGTTAAATCGTTATTCGATGAACAGGTGGCTTCGGAGACCGCCTCACGATCGATATTCTGGAACACGTCGATTGTTTCCCCTGCGGACTACATTCGAATGATGAAGCAGAGTGAATATTATGGGAAGGGATATGAATTTAAGTCTAAGCTGTACGCCAAACCTCATGCAGACGGGAAGGAAGCGGGAGGATATTTCATATCCTACAAAACAATCGGGATGAATGCCAAATCGAAGGTTAAAGCGGAAGCGTGGGATTTCATCAAATTTATGTTGTCGGATGAAGTACAAGCCAAGGCAGGCAGCGCAGGTTTCCCATTAAATAAGAATGTCTATCAGAAGCAAGTGCAGCAATTGCTGCAAGAAGGCAAGGTCATATCGGATCAAGAAACGGGGCTTCTGAAGGGGAAGGTATTCGACGTGACAGCACAGGATCTTCAAGGATTGGAGCATTTCCTGGCTGAAGCGATCTATCCGGTGGAGTTCAGACTTTCTAAGATCGACGGGATCATTACGAATGAATCGAAGGCCTTCTTCAGCGGACAGAAGTCAGCCGAAGACGTGGCCAAGTTAATTCAAAATCGGGTGACGACTTTCTTGAATGAGTAACCAGCAATTCAGAGAAAGGCTTAGATAAATAATGAAAACATCACGACATAACAAAACAATAAGGAAGAAAAGGGCAAGAAGAATAGGGCTTATGTTAGCAACTGTGTCTCTAATGATCTTTTTCATAGGGAAATTGACTTCTGATCCTGACGAAAGAGTAGCTGAAGAAAGTATCCATCCAGTTGTAGCAAAGGTAGCAGAACAAAGTATCATACATGATACTGTACAACCAGAAAAACAAAAAAGACCGGATGGAAAGCCAATGGGAAAAGTTGTTTACCTAACATTTGACGATGGCCCTAGTATACTAACGAATCAATTCTTAGATGTATTAAAGGAGCAAGATATAAAAGCAACATTTTTTATGCAGGGAAGTAATCTACTAAAAACCAATTTACAAGAGAGAGTAAAGCGGGCAACAAAAGAAGGCCATTATGTTGGTGCACATAGTATGACACATATTTTCGAAAAGCTATATGATCAGGGGCAGTTTGTACCAGAGATGAACGAAACATTAGCTCTTATTCAGGAAATTACAGGTACGAGTCCTAAGTTGGTTCGTCCACCCTATGGTTCAGCACCAGGATTGGAGAGTGAACAGATTCGTCATCAAATTGTAGAGGCTGGCATTAAAATATGGGATTGGACCATTGATTCTAACGACTGGGGATTACAAGACAATCCAAGTCAAATTGTAGAGAATGTTAAAAAGGGAACAAAACATGACGTAGAAGTCGTTCTCATGCATGAAAAATCACAAACATTAAAAGTGCTTCCAGAAATAATTTCATTCTATAGGGAGAAAGGATATGCGTTTGGTGTGTATAATGACGCTGACCATTTCAATCTTAATTTTTATCAAGATAAACATCTGTAATCATCGAATTAGATACATCGAAATCCGACTACCTAGGGTCGACGTAACCAAAGCCAGCTGCAACCGCAGCTGGCATTTTTGCGCTGTGCTCCCAGGTGAATTCAGCTTTTTACAACTTCAATACAAGTCCATCTCACTTATCATATATTCGCGTACTACACTGGTAATACCAACGCAGACAGAGAAGGTGGAGGGCCGATGGGTTAGCGAAAATCTTATCTATACAGCGATATAAGTACAAGACGTGGCGGTCTACTATGTTCCAATCTGGGTTCAGTGAGGCATAGACAGAGTGCGGCCATGAGTAAGGGGACAGCATGAAAAGGATAGGGAGAAAACAGCTTCAACGCCGCCAAGCGATATTTATGATAAGCATCGTTATTTTAATGGGAATGGTCTGGTCCATCTATGCGGCATCATCCTCGATTTCGGGGAATCGGATCACAACTTCGGCGGAGTCGACCGTTTCACTGAATAAGAATAAAGGAGTATCCAAGAGCTACAAAATTGTGATTGATGCGGGTCATGGAGGCAAAGATCCCGGTGCGGAAGGGGTAAGCGGGAACCGAGAGCGAGCTTACACCCTCGCGTTGTCTACGAAGGTATATTACTTGCTTCAGCAGGAGCCGATGTTCGAGGCGCACAGCACGCGTACGGATGACACCTTTGTCAGCCTGAAGGATCGTGCCCAGATCGCAAATGATCTTAATGCGGACGCATTTATTTCCATTCATGGGAACACATACGGTGATCCGGATGTATCTGGCACAGAATCGTATTATTATTCGGACGAAAGTCTACTGTTCGCAAGTAAGGTGCACGAACAACTGGCAGAGGCTACGGGGTTCAAGAACCGCGGCGTAAAAAAAGAAGGCTGGGAGGTACTAAAGCTCAGCAACAATCTCGCGATTTTACTGGAGATTGGCTTCCTCACGAACCCGAGTGATGAAACGAATATGCTCAGTGAAATGCATCAGAATCGAACCGCCCAAGCCATTGTAAGAGGAATTAAAAAGTATTTCCTCGATAGAGAAAGTTAGAAAAAGGAAGGAAGAATAAACATGAAAAAAATGTTGTCCATGTTGCTAACGATTCTACTCATCATCTCTGTCTCTGCTTGTAGTAGCTCTAGTCGTGCGGGTCATGAAATTGTGGCGCAAACACAAAACGAGGATAAGATAACAGAACAACCAAACGGGGAAAAGAATGAAGGAAAGAAACCCAGTAGTGGCAAAAAAACCATTGTGTTCTCTACTCTGTATCATTATGAATTGTTTGAAGAAGCTAAGAAAAAATATGAAGCGAAGCATCCTAATATCACGATTGAACTTAAATATACAAAGAGTGGTGATGGTGCAGAAGGAGCAGCGGCTCATGAGAAATTCGTCAAAACGACGAACACGGCCATGTTATCAGGGATAGGTCCTGATCTGATTGAGATGGATCAATTGCCAATCGAGAGCTATGTGAAAAAGAATTTGTTAGCTAATATGAGTGAAATCATAGAGAACGACCCAACCTTTAAGAAAGAGCAATATTTCAACAACATTTTGGACAATGTTAAGATTAACGGTGGAATTTATGGGATGCCCTTGGCATTCATTATGTATGGTCTGATCGGGAACGAAACATTGATCGAGAAAAGCGGGGTGAAGTTTGACGACAAGACTTGGAATTGGAGTCAATATACCGATGTCATCAGACAAGTCATGAAATATGGAGAGAAGAGCAAATTTGGAGGATTGTTTGGTTCACCAGATGCTGTATTAAATGAAATGGTCAAAGAGCAGTATCCCACGTTTGTAGATGAGGTGAAGGGAAAGGTGAATTTCGATTCGGAACCCTTCACTAAATTACTCAAGCAAGTAAAGTCCTTGTCCGACGAACACATTCTCACGGAAGAATTTCTAGTCCCTCTATTCGACAATGTTTCTATTGTTTCACCCAGACATTATATTAATGACTTAAAACAGAGTGAATTTATTTCGAAGGAATATAGATTTAAATCCAAACTGTACACGAAACCTAAATCGAATGGTCAGCAAGCTGGGGATTATTTTAGACCTTACATAACCATCGGCATCAATGAGAAGTCTTCTGTCAAAGACGAAGCATGGAATTTCCTTAAATTTATGTTGTCTGAAGAGATACAACCAGGCGGTTTCTCATTAAATAAAACCTCATATGAGAAGCAAGTGCAGCAACTATTAAAAGAAGGGAAGGTGATGTCCGATCAACCCGTTGGAGCTATGAAAGGCAAGGTATTCGAGGTAACAGCCAAGGATATTCAAGAACTAGATCAATTTATTTCTGGCGCAATCCATCCCGTTGCATTCAAGCCTTCGAAAGTTGAAGAGATCATTTCAGAAGAATCTAAAGCTTATTTCAGTGGGCAGAAGTCAGCCGAAGACGTAGGGAAGTTAATTCAAAATCGAGTGACGACTTTTTTGAATGAGTAGTCCGTTTGTTGTGATGAACCTTGAACGACAGAACCAAGGCCAGCTGTAATAACAGTTGGCCTCTTTGCGCTGTGCGGCTTGGGAATTCAGCTTTTTACAACTTCATTACAAGTCCATCTCACTTATCATATATTCGCGTATTACACTAGTAGAATTCGAAGGGGATTTAGGAGATGTTAAACATGCTGGGAAAATATTATCGGGGCAAAATAGTTAAGCTTCTACGAAAAGATTGGGCGGTGGCTGTTCTTTTCTTGGCGCCGAGCATAATCGGCTTTGCTATTTTTTATCTTATTCCGTTTGTGATGGGTTTTTTCTATTCTTTTCAAGATAGCGCGGTGGATGGCTCTTTTGTCGGTTTTGATAATTATCATGAACTGTTGGCTAGCGGATCCTTCCGTAAAGCGGCATCCAACACATTCCTATTTACCGGTATAAGTGTGCCGCTCATCGTTGTTTTATCCTTATTATTTGCGATTTTGCTGAATCAAAAATTATTTATTCGGAATTGGCTGCAGACGGCTTTTGTATTGCCACTTGTGGTACCTGTCGCCTCGATCGTCATGATGTGGCAAATATTGTTCGACTGGAATGGTACCGTAAATGTATGGATGCAAAGCATGCATATCGAACGGATCGATTGGATGAAATCAGATTGGTCCATGGGCGTGTTGGTTGTCGTGTACATATGGAAAAATATCGGGTACAACATCATTTTATTCTTGGCCGGACTACAAAGTATACCTAAGGATTACTATGAAACGGCGGATATCGAAGGTGCCGGCAGATTTCACAAACTGATTCATATTACGCTGGTCTACTTGACTCCGACCATGTTCTTTGTCGTTCTGATGTCCATTATTAATTCCTTCAAGGTTTTCCGTGAAACGTATCTGATTGCAGGAGATTATCCACATGACCGTATTTATATCCTGCAGCATTATATGAACAACATGTTTCTATCACTCGATATTCAGAAACTAACGGCCGCTGCCACCTTGATGGTAGGCGTCATTCTAATCAGTGTGACGGTCATGCTCTCAATAGAACGTCGTTTTCGGCAGTTCATGGATTAAGTGTAAGGAAGGTGATATGGTTGGCTATATTTCGCAAGTTTGCGTTGACGTTGGTGATGGGAATAATCGCCGCGATGATGCTATTTCCTATTGTTGTTACATTCACCAACTCCTTGATGACGGAAGGTGAGATTGAGCATAACTATCATCTCATTGGCGAGATGATCAATACTTCAGCTGGAGAGAAAGATGGATTTGTTAACTTGAAGATATTTCCCGATTGGCTGTCATTTCATCAATATGCGGAGGTGTTGGTTCATAAACCGATGTTCCTTCAGATGTTTTGGAATTCCGTAGGGTTGGTCACGCCTATCATCGCAGGGCAAGTGCTAGTCGCATCTCTGGCGGCCTACGCTTTTGCCAAGCTCCGATTTTGGG
The DNA here is from genome assembly GCF_000374845.1 of Paenibacillus terrigena DSM 21567. Classification (GTDB taxonomy): domain Bacteria; phylum Bacillota; class Bacilli; order Paenibacillales; family Paenibacillaceae; genus Paenibacillus_K; species Paenibacillus_K terrigena. Next base: position 212,174 of record NZ_KB895416.1, read on the forward strand.
GGCGGGAGAAGTTGTTTGTCATTTATTTAATGACCATGATTATGCCGTTTCAAGTCACATTGGTTCCCAACTACATTATTGTGGAGAAACTTGGTCTAATGAACACAACATCCGCGATTATTTTACCGGGAATTTTCAGTGCTTTCGGTGTATTTATGCTAAGACAGTTCATGATGCATATTCCGAATTCGTATATCGAAGCGGCCAAAATGGACGGAGCTGGACAATTGAGGATTTTTTATAAGATTATCGTTCCTCTCATTCAGCCTGGCATCGCAGCACTGATCGTATTGCTGTTCGTCGATAATTGGAATATGGTCGAGCAACCGCTTATTTTTCTGGAGGATGCATTCAAGCAGCCGTTATCGCTATATTTGTCGCGAATTAATGAAGGGGCCCGGGGTGTTGCGTTTGCTGCATCGGTTCTGTTTATGGCACCCATGGTGTTGTTGTATCTCTATGCAGAGTCTTATTTTGTCGAAGGCATTCAGCTATCGGGGATTAAAGGATAAGGGGGGATTACCATGCAGTTACAATCTGCCGAACAAGCGGTCATGGGACGCAAACGAACGATTCGAATCGTTGCAATATTGTTCATTTTCGTACTGATTGCCTTTACGCTGCTTGGCAATACGATCATGGCGCTGACATTGCCTAAAGTCGCGATCATCGAGCCGAAGCCTGGACAACTCACTCACACATTTAAGGGTAGTGGAATATTGAAGTGGCGTACGGAAATGGAATTGGTGAATCCAACAAGCAGTATCGTGAAGAAGATAAAAGTCAAGAAAGGGGATGTGGTAAAGAAGGGACAGCAACTCGTGATCTATGATCGCACCGATGCGGAACAACAGATCTTAGACGAGCAAGCGAGTCTTCATAAGCTTCGGATTGCCATAGAGGAGCAGCAGAGCAGTTATATTATGGCCGTCCAGAATGGGGATGAGCTGCTAATAAAAGGCGCGAAACGCCAAATCGATACCAACAAAATTGATCTGGATGTGCAGCAACGTAAAATCCAAAAAATGCAGGAGGATTTAACGAAAAGTCGAACATTGGTCGCTCCGTTTGACGGCATGATCACGGAAGTGGGCGCGATAGAAGGTCTATCTTCCACCAGTAAGGGACCTGATGTGCGAATCTCGAATGGGAGTCTTGGATTTGATGCGGAAGTATGGGTTCCAGCGAAAATGGCATCCTTCTTGAAGATAGGCGATAGGCTTGATGTCCAGGTGATAGGAAGCCAAGAAGAGCAAGTCGAAGGCATGCTGGCCGATATTCAAGATGGGAACGGTACAGAGCTGAGCAGTGGCGATGCAGGCGGGGGTACGCCTCCGAACGCGCTTATGAAGCGTCTGCGCATCACGATCCAAGGCGAAGGCTGGAAAGGCGGCGAGAATGTTCAAGTGGAGTTGGTGAGACAGACAGCCGCGGAAGCGCTGCTGATCTCAAATCAAGCGATACATGAAGATTCAAGCGGGAAGTACGTCTATCGGGTAGAAGAGCGGAACGGTCCGCTTGGCAATGCGTTCTATGTCCAGAGAGCATCGATTACTGTCGTGGATGCGAATGATCATGAATCTGCCATAACCGGAGGACTATTCGAACAGGATCAAGTGATACTAGAAAGCAGCGAGCCGCTGCAGGAGGGAAATAAGGTTCGAATGCAGTAGAAATGTAGAAGACGTGAAATAACCGCCCAGACGCGAAGGTCTGGGCGGTTATTCGTCTATGGTAGTTTATTTATTTGTTGGCTCCGGCTGCAATTTATGCACCTGATCGATCGTTCCGCCTCCAAGACATACATCGCCATCGAAGAAGACGACGGCTTGTCCAGGTGTAACGGCCTTTTGCGGTTGATCGAATTTCACTTCAGCCGTGTCTGCCGTTAACCAAGTAATCGTGACGCCTTGATCGGGTTGGCGATAACGGAATTTTGCTGTGCAGCGCATGGATTCCCCAGGCACCACCTCATCGTTGCCGCGAATCCAGTTCACGCCGGTTGCCGTGAGGCCGTGCGAATACAGACTGATGTGCTGATCACCTTGGACGACATAGAGAATGTTCTGCTCCAGATCCTTATCCGCAACGAACCAAGGTTCACCCGAACCGGAACCGCCAATGCCTAAGCCTTGACGTTGACCAAGCGTGTAGTACATTAAGCCGTCGTGCTGTCCTTTGACTTCGCCGGTGCGAATATCGACCATTTTGCCGGATTTGGCAGGCAGATAATTGCTGAGGAACTCTTTGAAGTTCCGTTCACCGATGAAGCAGACGCCTGTGCTGTCTTTCTTCTTCGCTGTAGCAAGTCCAGCCTCTTCTGCGATCCGACGGACTTCCTTCTTCGGCAGATGGCCGATCGGGAACATGGCTTTGGATAGCTGCTGCTGGTTCAACGCATTTAGGAAATAGGTCTGATCCTTGTTGCTGTCCACCCCGCGCAACAGTTTGAATTCTCCGTCTTCCTCAACGACGCGCGCATAGTGGCCTGTCGCAAGATAGTCCGCGCCAAGGTCCATGGCCTTCTGCAGGAATTCACCGAACTTGATCTCGCGGTTACACATGACATCTGGATTTGGTGTCCGTCCGCGTTTGTACTCGTCTAAGAAATAAGAGAATACTTTATCGAAATATTGCTTCTCAAAATTGACTGTATAATAAGGTATGCCGATTTGTTCACAGACACGACGGACATCTTCTGCATCATCTTCTGCCGTGCAGTGTCCGAACTCATCTGTATCATCCCAGTTCTTCATGAATATTCCAATGACATCGTAGCCTTGTTCTTTGAGTAACAGAGCGGTAACCGAAGAATCGACGCCGCCTGACATGCCGACGATGACACGGATGTTCTGATTTGAATTAGACATCGTTATCACCATTTCTCTTCTATATTTCAAAAGTCTACCTTGTATTGTAACATAACATTTGATTTTCATCGAATATTGAACTAGCACCTGAGCTGTCACAACATTTTCGTGAATAGGTTGATGTTTTTTTGACCATAACGATGATAAATATGTTAGGATAAACAAAGGTGTGTCATTGGATTTATCGGAATACAATGCTTTAAATTATTGAAGTGATGAGAGAGGTGCTCTTTTTGAAAATATCCACAAAAGGCCGTTACGGTTTAACGATCATGATGGAGCTCGCAGCCAAGTTCGGTGACGGGCCTATTTCTTTGAAAAGTATTGCAGAGAAGAATCAATTGTCGGAGCATTACTTGGAGCAATTGGTTGCTCCGCTTCGCAATGCGGGCCTTGTGAAAAGTGTTCGCGGCGCATACGGCGGTTACATCCTTTCGAAGGAAGCTGAACAGATTACGGCAGGCGATGTCATTCGTGTGCTGGAAGGACCGATCTCGCCGGTTGATTTTACGGAAGAAGACGATCCTGCCAAGCGTGATTTGTGGCTTCGAATTCGGGACAGTATTGCCCTTGTGCTCGATTCCACGACGCTCGCTGACCTGATCAATTTCAAAGATGAAGGCGCGCTGGATAATTACATGTTCTATATCTAAGCTGCAGCCGTGGTAACCATCGAATTGTGAGTAAGTTAATAGACAGCAGGTGAATGAAAATGTCATATATTTATCTAGATCATGCTGCAACGACGCCGATGCATCCAGCGGTTGTGGAGGAGATGACGCGATATATGCAGGGGCATTTCGGTAATGCCTCTAGCGTCCATCGGATCGGTCGTGAAACGAAGCAGTATCTGAATCAAGCGCGAGATCGTATTGCGGCAAGACTTCGTTGCCACCCGAATGAACTGGTATTTACAGCGGGTGGAACAGAGAGTGACAACATGGCGCTCTTCGGCGCAGTATCGTACGAGAGAGATCGTACGGGCAAGAAGCATATCATCACATCGCAGATTGAACATCATGCTGTGCTGCATGCCTGTGAGCAATTGGAACGCATGGGGGTGGAGGTTACCTACGTACCTGTCGATACTTCTGGACGCGTACGACTGGAAGATATCGAAGCTGCCATTCGCCCGGATACGGTGCTCATTAGCATCATGTACGGGAACAATGAAGTGGGAACACTGCAGCCGATTCGTGAGATTGGCGAGCTGGCCAGATCGAAAGGTATTCGATTTCATGTGGATGCCGTACAGGCATTAGGTGCTTGCCCACTCGATTTGTCGGAATTACCCGTGGACCTCATGAGTTTATCCTCGCACAAAATTAATGGACCCCAAGGTGTTGGCGCGCTCTACATTTCACGCCGCACAACCATTGATCCTCTCCTGTTCGGAGGTTCCCAGGAGCGCAAACGGAGATCGGGCACGGAGAATATCGCCGGAATCCTTGGATTTGCCAAAGCTGTGGAGCTTGCGACAGATGTACTCGATGATAAGATTCAATTTGCCTCCCATTTACGAAATACGATGTTTGATCAGCTTCAAGCACAACTTGGTGCTCAGCATGTTGTCCTAAATGGCCATGTTAGCGAGCATTTGCCGCATATTCTGAATATCAGCTTGATCGGCGTGTCGACTGAGACGATGCTGATGAATTTAGATATGGAAGGGATAGCAGCAGCTAGCGGATCTGCTTGTACTTCAGGTTCGCTCGAATTATCGCATGTTCTGCAAGCGATGCATCTACCTGAGGAAGTTCTCCGCAGCGCGGTTCGTTTTAGTTTCGGTTTGGGCAATACTATAGAAGATGTGGAAGAAACCATAGCGAAAATTGCAACCATTTACACACGGCTGCGTAATAGAGATTAGGGGTTTCTATGTGGGCAAGGAGGGATAACCATCCACATCATTCGGAGGACCGTCGGACATGCTGTTGTATCGTGCATTCGAGGTTCAGACCGCTATACCGAAATGAGGAGGACCTTGATAACGCATCATGAAGCTGCTAGAAATGATCGGATTACCCATCTATGAAGTTGAGACCGGCAGACGGGTCGGTAAAATACAGGATTTCTACCTGACGCCAGATTGGCAGATGGAGGGAATTGAACTGGAAGGAAAGAAGTGGTTCGCTACTTCACCCATTCGGATGGTGCCGTGGCAAGAGATAACGGCTTGCGGCGAAGATGCCGTGATGATTGCGAATAAACAGGCGATTCAGAAGCGAAGCGCCGTCGATATACAATATACACTCCTGTGCGGGGATCGCAGAATACGCGATCTCCCACTGTTAACACCTGATGGAAATCAACTCGGCCGTGTTGTCGATGTTTACGTTGACCAGAAATTGGGTAATACAATAATAGGTTTAGAAATTACGGATGGTTTTATTTCAGATCTCATCGAAGGCCGCAAGTGGCTACGGGTGTCCGACGTGCTGCAGATTGGTCAAGATGCCATCATGGTTCCTGTAGACATTGAGCAACGTCTGGAGAAAATCATTACTTCTGTTAATGGATAGGTGAATGTTATGATGAGATGCCCAAATTGCAACTCCAAGGATATCGGCAAGATTGGTTCTCACCAGTTCTATTGCTGGGGATGCTTTATTGAGCTTACCGTGAACGGAGAGAAAATGTCTGTCTTCCAAGTGGAAGAGGATGGGACACTCAGCTCATTGGATGATTTGTTTTTTGGCGAGGAAGTGCCGCAGGATTTCCCTTCGGTTCAGGTTTCTCCATAATTTCATACACAATGTGTAATCATGATACCCTTGTTTCGGTATGGAAAGCCTGCCTTTATCCATGTCATCCGGAACAGGGGTTTTTGGTCTTTGCTGCTTGGCTTATAAATTCCCTACTAGGTACATATACTGATCTATATGCTAGTCCGAACGGTGGGGATGTACGAAAATGGAGCGATTTACGAAAAGTCGATTTTTTATATATGGTGTGTTTACGCTTCTGGGCTTGCTGATTTTGTACATGCTGCTGCAGATTAAGCCCATTATTGTCGGAATCTATGATTTCGTGAAGGCGGTTCTTGCCCCATTCTTGGTCGCTATGATTATTGCTTATGTGCTGAATCCGATTGTGAACCTGCTCAAGGAACGGAAAGTACCGCGAACGATGGCGGTTTTACTTATTTATGCGGTATTCCTCACTTCGCTTACCGTTATTCTCATGAATGTGATTCCGATGTTCATGAAGCAGTTGCAAGAGTTAAGCGAGCATATGCCGGAGTTGAATATGAAGGCACAGAGCTTGGTGCAGGATCTGAATCATTCTTTGCTGCCCCCGAGCATCCGTTCTGGCATCTTCCATTGGATCGGGCAGTTGGAGACGAAGCTTGCGCACACGATCTCGAGTCTGATGAACAATATTGGCGAGACGATTAATTTACTGATGGTTGCATTTATCGTGCCGTTTCTTATTTTCTATATCCTCAAGGATTTCGAAGTATTCGAGCGGGCGGTGATTCTGTATGTGCCTCGCAGTCATCGGAAGCAGATCGTCAAGTTAATGAAAGATATAGACTCGGCGCTAGGGAACTATATTCGAGGTCAATTCCTGGTCTGCCTAATTATTGGCGTATTCGCTTATATCGGCTACTGGTTGATTGGGATGCCATATCCGTTATTGCTCGCCAGCGTCGTCGCGATCTTCAATATTATTCCGTATCTCGGTCCGTTTTTCGGTGCTGCTCCTGCGATTCTCATGGCGTTCATGGTCTCTTGGAAAATGGTCCTGTTCGTCGTGATCATCAATACGATCTGCCAGATCCTTGAGGGGAATGTGATCTCACCCCAGGTCGTTGGCCGCACATTACATATGCATCCGTTATTAATCATTTTCGCATTGCTTGTTGGCGGCGAAATCGCGGGTGTGCTTGGATTGATTTTGGCCGTGCCATTCTTCGCCGTCATGAAGGTCATTCTTCAACATTTCTTTGCTTATTATGTGAGGCGAAAGACAATCTGAGGGGCTATTTGACAGGAATCAGCTTCGCCGATATACTTTTAATATTATTGTGAAAAAATGGTCTATACCCATCAATACGTGGATGAAATCAAGTAAGCCGCACCTATGCTCAGAGAGCAGATTCCTTCCCAGCCATATGGTTCTAACGATATGCTGCTGTGATGGCTGTAAGAGTCTGCAATGAAGGACGGTTGAACGCTAATTTCGGAGTGCGAATGAACTTCGCCGGTCGGCCCCGTTAACGGCTCTACGAGGCGATCCAGCTGCTGCTAGCAGATGGATAACCAGGGTGGTACCGCGATTTTTCGTCCCTGAATTTATTTGGGGACGTTTATTTGTGTTTGCCGTGGGCCATCCCCCTAAGTCCCCCTTTGAAAGGGGGATTCCAGAGGGTACCCCTCTGGACACCCAAAGTTTGTCGAGATGCGGGAGAGAGGCGCTTTTTCCTGCTACTGTGGCGGTGAGAGCGCTACTGTCCTTCGGACCCGCTTGGACGTTGGTGCAGATCTTTGCAGGTGAAGCTTCGAAGCAGAGAAGTACATTTAACCTGCACGGTGTGGCGTTCAATGAGGCGCATGCAGCGCTTCGGAGCAGAGACTTGTAAGCAGCTCAGCGAGGGCGGACGGGCGCAGCGTCCGCCGAACCCGGAGGCCCAAGCGCCTCCGAGGAGCGAATTCTTTTTTATCCCACGGTGAGGCGTGCGACGTGGAGGGCTTGGAATAGCGAGAAGATGGGTGAATATCAGCGGAGTGGCTGAAATCGTACTGGAGAAGCGATAGCGTTCGCATTTGTCCACGGATTTCTACCTCATCGTGTTCTCGTTCAATCAGAGAAATCTGGGGACAAGAGCGATCGGAAGAACGATTCAGTCGCGGAGCGGCCGGGTTCACCCATTTCTTCGAGCGGACATTCCAACTTGCCCGTAGCACAGCTCGCCCCCTCACCTTAATAAAAACAAATTTTAACTTGGAGGTATCCCCCAATGAAAGCCAGTGAAATTCGCTCAAAATGGTTAGAGTTTTTCGCCAGCAAAGGCCACACAATTGAACCAAGTGCGTCGCTTGTACCGCATAATGATCCATCCTTGCTATGGATTAATGCGGGGATGGCACCGCTAAAGCCATATTTTGACGGACGCGTGAAACCTGCGAATCCACGGATCGCGAACTCACAGAAATGTATCCGTACGAACGACATCGAGAATGTAGGTAAGACACGCCGTCACCATACGTTCTTCGAGATGCTCGGGAACTTCTCAATCGGCGACTATTTCAAAGAAGAAGTTATCACTTGGGCATGGGAGTTCTTAACGGACAAGAAATGGATCGGCTTCGACCCAGAGCGCCTTTCCGTGACGGTCTATCCGGAAGATGAGGAAGCCTTTAAGTTCTGGAATGAGAAGATCGGCATCCCAGCTGAGCGCATTTACAAAACAGAAGATAACTTCTGGGATATCGGCGAAGGCCCATGCGGACCTTGTACGGAAATTTTCTATGATCGTGGCGAGAAGTACGGAGATCTATCGGATCCAGAATGTACGCCAGTGGGTGAGAATGAACGTTTCCTAGAAGTGTGGAACTTGGTATTCTCGCAATTCAACCATAACAAAGACGGCAGCTTCACGCCGCTTCCGAATAAGAACATTGATACTGGCGCAGGACTTGAGCGTTTCGCTTCCATCTTGCAAGATGTGGATTCGAACTTCGATACGGACCTGTTCCAACCGATCATTCAAGCGACTTGCGAAATCGCAGGCGTGAAATATGGTGTGAACACCGAGCATGACGTTGCACTCAAAGTTATTGCAGACCATGTACGCACGGTTGCCTTCTCCGTAGGTGATGGTGTTCTTCCGTCGAACGAAGGTCGCGGATATGTCATCCGCCGCTTATTGCGCCGCGCCGTACGTTACGGCAAAATGCTCGGCACGGATCGTCCGTTCATGTACCAATTGACTGCAGTTGTAGGCGAGATTATGGGCGTCTACTATCCAGAAGTCGTTGAGAAGCGCGAGTTCATCGAGAAGGTGATTCGCACAGAGGAAGAGCGTTTCCATGAGACATTGTCCGATGGTTTAGAGATTCTCTCTCAGCTAAGCGATAAAGCGAAGCAAGAAGGCGTGACGGAGATCAGTGGTGCAGATGCGTTCAAGCTTTACGATACGTATGGCTTCCCATTCGACCTAACAGAAGACTATGCGGCTGAGCATGGATTGACTGTGGATCGCGCTGGTTTCGATGCTTCCATGCAAGAACAGCGGAATCGCGCACGCGCGGCTCGCCAAGAGACAGAGAGCATGAAGGTGCAAGGCGGCGTCCTGTCTGATTTTACGTCTAAAAGTGAGTTTGTTGGATATAATGAATTGGAGATTCAGGCGCAAATTATCGGTATGATTGTGGATGATGCGCTTGTTGATACCGTCGAAGAAGGTCATGTGTGTCAAATGATCTTAGACCGTACTCCGTTCTATGCAGAGAGCGGCGGTCAGATTAGCGACTTAGGAACGATCGCTAATGACAACGGTGTTGCACAAGTTGCGGGTGTGTTCAAAGCACCGCTTGGTCAACACGTGCAGCAGGTGACAGTACAATCGGGTACACTTCGTGTTGGAGATACCGTTCGAGCTTCCGTTGATAAGGCGGCTAGAGAAGATATTATTAAGAATCATACAGCAACGCATTTGCTTCATCGTGCATTGAAAGATGTGCTCGGCGAGCATGTTAACCAAGCAGGTTCTCTTGTAGAGACCGATCGTCTTCGTTTCGACTTCTCGCATTTCGGCAGCATAACAGCGGAAGAGTTGACTGATATCGAGCGCCGTGTCAATGAGCAGATCTGGAAAGGTACAGATGTTGTGATTGAGCAGAAAGCAATCGCAGACGCAAAAGCAATGGGTGCGATGGCGTTGTTCGGCGAGAAATACGGCGATGTCGTTCGTGTCGTGCAAGTCGGTACGTACAGTATCGAGCTTTGCGGTGGCTGTCATGTACGCAATACATCGCAAATCGGCTTATTCAAATTAGTGAGTGAGAGCGGTATTGGATCAGGTGTACGAAGAATTGAAGCCTTTACGGGTCGTCATGCGTATAAGTATATGGATGGGCAGATTGAACTGCTCAAGCAAAGCGCTTCTCTCTTAAAATCGAATATCAATGACGTGCCGAAGCGTCTTGACGCATTATTCGGACAGATCAAGGAATTGCAACGTGAGAATGAATCACTGCAAGCGAAGCTTGGCAGCATTGAAGCGGGTCAGCTTACAGATCAAGTGAAACAAGTTGGCGATGCACAGCTTCTTGCAGCGAAAGTAAATGCAAGCGGAATGGACGCGCTTCGCGGTGTAGCCGATGAGCTCAAAGTGAAATTGGAGTCGGCGATTCTCGTGCTTGGTGCGGTTGCAGAAGATAAAGTGAACATTGTCGTATCTGTCTCCCCTGATTTGGTCAAACGCGGATTCCATGCAGGCAAACTCATCAAGGAGATTGCGGCAATCTGCGGTGGCGGCGGCGGCGGACGTCCGGATATGGCACAAGCTGGCGGTAAAGATCCATCCAAATTGGACGAAGCACTGAAATTTGCTGAGGAACTTGTAGCGAAACAAACGGTGTAACGTGAGGAAAAAGGTTCAAAAAGTCGTCATGACTTTTTGAACCACCTAGAGAAGATGGAATTTTAATGTGGGCAATGATATGTTATGATAGAGAGAAAGCTTTGGAATTGAAGTGAGGTGGTGTTGGCGATGGAATCGATGGATTCAACCATGAAATTTAACGTCAAAGCAGAAGAAGAAGAGTTTACTTCTGAGGAAATTCTGCTAAAAGTGTATGATGCTTTGGTGGAGAAGGACTATAACCCCATTAATCAGGTTGTAGGCTACTTATTATCCGGGGATCCCGCTTATATTCCTCGTCATAACAATGCTCGAAGCTTGATACGTAAGAAGGAACGCGACGAACTCATTGAAGAATTGGTTCGTTCGTATCTCAAACTGCATCGATAACAGGAGTACCAGATGACAAAAATTCTAGGTCTGGACTACGGGGATCGGAGAATCGGTGTAGCCGTAAGCGACATGTTCGGATGGACAGCCCAAGGGCTGGATGTCATTGATCGGAAGCGCGACAGCGATGAGCTGAAGCGAATCGGTGAGATGATTGAAGCCAATGAAGTTAGCGAGATCGTCCTCGGACTTCCGAAGAACATGAACGGCACAATCGGCCCCCGTGGCGAAATTTGTATGGCATTTGCCCAGACGTTGCAAGAAGCTTTTAACCTCCCCGTTCACCTTTGGGATGAGCGGCTGAGCACCGTATCTGCAGAGCGTACGCTTGTTGAAGCGGATGTGAGCCGCAAGAAGAGAAAGCAAGTCGTAGATAAGATGGCAGCAACGTTGATTTTGCAAAACTATTTGGATTCTAAAATGAAAAGGTGAGGGTGATTGCAGATGACGAAGGACAATGAAGTACAGATGGAAGAACCAGAAATTATTTATATTCCGGATGATGAAGGCAATGAGGAAGAATTCGAAGTCATCATGAAGTTCGAAGTGGATGGTTCCGATAATAAGTATATGATGGTCGTACCGGTTGAATCGACAGACGAAGAGGCGGATGAAGTTTATGCCTTCCGTTATGAAGAAGATGGCGACGATTTGAAGTTGTTCATTATTGAAGATGAAGAAGAATGGCAAGTGGTTGAAGAGACTTTCAATACACTCGTTGGTGAGCTGGAAGAGGAGAATTAAGAAATGAGTTATTATCAGTTGAGAGATGTCGTGTTTACGAACCGTCTTGTGGAAGCCTTTGGAAATGATATCGAGCTTACAGATGATCAGGGTCATGCTGTCGTCTATCGTCTGCTCAAAGAATTTCAATTGGGTGCGCATGGCTATGCTGTGCTCCAATCGCAAGATCATGATGATGAAGATGTAGAAATCTTCCGCGTTATGGTCAATGCAGATGGCCAGCCGGAGCTAGAGACCATTGAGGATGATGAGGAATGGGAGAATATCTCGGAACTGTATGATGAACTTACGCTCCCAGATGCAATTGATGAGCCTTAAGGGCAGAGATTACCATCATAGCACCACATGATAGATGTAACTTCATTTACGACATTGCAAAAGAGCGGATTATTCCGCTCTTTTTGGTTCGGATAGATTTATCGGGTCCCCGCAAAGTACATGAATCGCATCAAAGCTAGAGCGCCACTTTGTGGGGTGTTCGGTCGTTATTAAAATTTAAAGAGTTGTGCATATGTGATATACTTGCTATATTCTTGCGAAAAAAGGGGGAATGGTGGACAAAATGAAGAAATTTGTCCTAACCTGCGTCATCATTTTGCTGGTGATTGTGATAGGCGGTGCCGGATATGGCTGGCTTCAAATGCAGCCGACATCAGCGAGTGAGCAGGCCAAAGAGGTTCAAATTAAACAAGGGATGGGGACTTCGAAGATTGCGGATGTATTGGAGCAAGAAGGACTCATTAAGAATAGTCTTATTTTTAAGGTTTATTTGAAGGTCAATAAGGAAGGATCCAAGTTCAAAGCAGGCAAATATGCGTTAACACCGGGTCTGACTTATCAAGAGATCATTGCCAAGTTAAATGCAGGGGATGTGATCCCGGATGAAGTCATCCGATTCACGATTCCTGAAGGGTATACGATCAATCAGATCGCGGATAAACTAAGTGCAGATCATCAAGTCGATCGTGCGGAGTTTCTTAACCTTGTGGATGACGCTGCTGCATTTAAGTTACCGGCACCTACGGTAATTCCAACCGATGCGAAGCTGATACATCAGTTAGAAGGCTATCTCTTCCCTGAAACCTATGAGCTCAAGAAGGGCAGCACGGCGAAGGATATGATACAGCGGATGTTGAACGAGCTGGATAAGAAGCTGGCCACTCTCCCATCCGATTGGGAACAGAAAATGAAAGCCCAGAACTTAAATTTCCACCAGTTGATGACGGTAGCCTCGCTCATAGAACGAGAAGTTGTGGTAGATTCTGAACGTGGGCTAGTTGCGGGTGTGATCTATAACCGTCTTAAGCAGAACAAACCGCTTCAGATCGATGCGACCATTCAATATTTGTTCGACAAGCCGAAGGATCGACTGTACAATAAAGATTTGAAAATTGAAAGTCCTTATAATACCTATTTGCATGATGGATTGCCGCCAGGGCCGATCGCAAGTCCGAGTCTTGCTTCGATCGAAGCAGCGTTAAATCCAGAGCCTTCGAAATATTTGTATTATGTGACGAAGAAAGACGGCAGTCAGAGTCATTTGTTCGCAGTGACGTACAAAGAACATTTGGAGAATATTAAGAAGAGCAAAGAAATGGCGAAATAAGAAAGCAAAGTGGAGAGTCCAAGAGGTGAAGTGAAAATGAGCAAAAAACCAGAATTACTTGTAACAGCAGGCTCTATCCCACAGTTGCAGAAATTTATTGCAGCGGGAGCAGATGCGGTGATCATCGGGGAGCAGAAGTACGGCATGCGTCTTCCCGGTGAGTTCAAGATTGAAAATATCCGTGAGGCGGTAAGCATCGCGAAGCAAGCAGGCGTGAAGATCTATGTCGCCGTGAATAATATTATGGATAACCAATTGCTCGAAGAGCTTCCAGCCTATCTGGCGGAAGTGCAGCAAGCTGGAGCTGATGCAATCGTCTTCGGTGATCCGTCTGTTCTGATGATCGTACGGGAGGCAGCTCCAGATCTGAAGCTGCATTGGAATGCCGAAATGACGTCAACGAACTACCGGACAGCTGCGTACTGGGCAAAACGCGGAGCGAAGCGGATCGTTGCTGCTCGCGAGCTGAATATGGAGCAAGTGATCGAGATGAAAGAACATTTGCCGAATATGGAAGTTGAAGTTCAAGTCCATGGGATGACGAACATTTATCATTCCAAGCGGAATTTGGTGAAGAGCTATATGTCGCACCAGAATGAGCGTAATCACGCTTCGGAAGACGTACACAGTCAAGATGTCTCCAAAGATCGTGGGTTATTCCTGATTGAGCAGGAACGTCAGGATGAGAAATATCCCATTTATGAGGATATAAACGGAACGCATATTATGAGTTCCGATGATATTTGTATGATTGAGAATATCCATGAGCTGCTCGAAGGACAGATCGATAGTCTGAAGATCGAGGGACTCATGAAATCAGATGTATATAACGAGACGGCGATTCGAGCTTATCGTCAAGCCATTGACGCATATATCGCTGATCCAGAGAACTATACGTTCCAAGACGAGTGGTTAGAAGCTATTCAGCAGGTTCAGGATCCTGAACGTGAGCTAACCTTTGGATTCTTCTTCAAAGAGCAAGTGTATTAGAGGAAGTTCAAAAAGTCGTCTTTTGATCACGAAGTGTTTTCAAGCAGCGAATTCGACATCGAATCTTGCGTTCACCCTCGAAGTCCGGTACTCATTTAGGTTTTGCCTAAACTGCGTTCCTCCTTCTTCGGGTTCTCGCAACCTTCTCGGTGCTGAAAAGCCAACTTTTTGAACACGTATTTTAATTTTTGTCTTGGCGAATGATGAAGTAAGAGGTGGAAAAAATGTTAACAAGCGAAAGACCCGTACTAAAGGGTAAACGAAATCGTCTAGACAAACCAGAATTGCTCGCTCCAGCAGGAAATTTAGAGAAGTTGAAGTTCGCAATTCATTATGGTGCAGACGCTGTATATATTGGTGGACAGAAGTATGGTCTTCGTTCAAATGCGGATAACTTTAGCTTTGAAGAAATGCGTGAAGGTGTTGAATTCGCGAAGAAATACGGTGCCAAAGTATTCGTCGCAACGAACATCTATGCACACAACGAAGATATTGAAGGTATCGAGGAGTATTTGCGCAATTTGGAGGAAGTCGGTATTTCCGCCATTATTGCAGCGGATCCGGTAATTATTGAGACAGCTCAACGTGTTGCCCCTCGGTTAGAGGTCCATGTCAGTACGCAGCAATCGATTATGAACTGGCAGACGGTGAAGTTCTGGAAGGAAGAAGGCGCGCCGCGCGTCGTTCTTGCACGAGAAACTAGCTTGCAAGAGATATATGAAATGAAGCAGCATGTGGATATTGAGATTGAAGCATTTATCCATGGTGCCATGTGTTCTTCCTATTCGGGACGCTGCGTTTTGTCGAATCATTTCACGGACCGTGATTCGAATCGCGGGGGCTGCTGCCAATCCTGCCGTTGGAAATACGATCTTTTCGAGGATGGACGCCCGGACTTGGATGAGATCATGAGTGAAGAAGAAGCTGCTCAGCATCCGGTGTTGGAACAGTTTAAAGTTGGGATTACACAGCTTCCGCTATTCAAGCAAGAAGATAACCAATTCTCGATGGGTTCCAAAGACTTATGCATGATCGAGCATCTGCCGGATTTGATCGAAGTAGGCGTCGACAGCTTCAAAATTGAAGGGCGAATGAAATCGATTCACTACGTTGCTACGGTTGTGAACGTGTATCGTCAAGTTATTGATTCCTATATGGCGGATCCAGAGAACTATGTTCTGAAGCCTGAATGGATCGAAGAAATCAATAAAGCGGCGAACAGACCGCTCAATACGGGGTTCTTCTATGATACGCCGGATCATGAAGATCACATTTATGAACCTGAAGAGAAAGCAGCGCCTTACGACTTTGCAGGTCTTGTCCTGGATTATGAAGCAGAGACAGGCATGGCAACGATTCAACAGCGCAATCATTTCAAACCAGGTCAAGTGGTGGAGTTCTTTGGACCGAATGGCACATTCTTCAAACAAACGGTTGAGGAAATCTGGGATGAGTCTGGAGTGCTACTTGATGCAGCGCGTCACCCATTGCAGCGTATCCGTATGAAGGTCGAACAACCTGTACAGTATTTCGATATGATGCGTAAAAAGAACGGGAAATAAAATAATGAAGATGCCTTCAGTCTCAGATTGAAGGCATTTTTTATTTTTATTTATTTTTTTGTAAAAAAAGCAAAAGTTTTTAGTGGATTATGCCGAACAAATAGATAGTAGATAAAATAGATATAAAGGATGGTGCTCCCATCGTGCAGAAGCGTTTGAAACTATCAAAATATTTGCAAAACCCTCTAAAGTCCGTAGGACTCAAGCTTTTATTGATTTTCCTGATCAGCAGTATTATTTTTGTTGTGGGGATTGGTCTATATTCCTACTCGCAGTCCAAAAGCATTATACAGGAGCAATCCTCGGAAGCGAACTACCAGACGATCGTTCAGGCACGTGAGAAGTTGGATTTGATTCTTAAAACCTATGATGATATGTCCATGCAATTGCTGATGAATAAAGAGCTGCAGACAAATTTGAATGTTTATTTGAAAAGCAGCGCAAGTGAATTCAGTAGTTTTGAAGCGAATGGCAAAGCAACCGATATTCTTCAGACGCTAAGTATCAATAATTCGAATATTGTAGGGATCTATTTGGTTCCGATCAAAGGTACTTCGCGAATCATTTCGACAGGTGGCGGAATGTCTTCGGAAGTGGAAGAGGTTCGTAAATCAGAATGGTTCAAAAATGCTATTCAAGCACAAGGGAGAACGGTATATATCCCAACAGGGACACAGAAAATTCTCGACAAGACACCGGGCCATACATTTGGGCTTAGTCGTGTTCTTAAGAATGTGTCAACGGGAGAATCTTCCCATGTACTATTAATCGAATTGAAGATGGACACGCTTGGCAATAACTTGAGCACCATTAATCTTGGAGAAGGCAGCGATCTGCTGATCATTGGTCCTGGAAACAAGATTGTGTATTCGAAGCAGGAAGACCTGGTCGGTAAGGATTCTCTCTTGAAGCTTAACGGCCAAGAGGGCGTTGCGAAATCGGGCGGTAGCGAGATCATCAAAAATGGTAAAGGAATAGAGGTTCTAGCTTCGTATAGTCCGTTATCCTCCAATGGATGGAATCTGGTAAGTGAAGTACCTGTAGAGAAATTGGTTGAGAAGGCTAAAGAAATTTACAATATTACGATCATTGCAGCCATCGTTGTGGCGATCGTCGCTGGATTAATTGGCGTATGGGTTATGCGCATGGTCGGCAGCCCACTCAAATATTTGCGTAACCTCATGAATCAAGGGGCGAGCGGTAACTTGGGCGTCCGTATGAAGGTGAAGTCGCAAGATGAGATTGGTGAATTGTCCAGAGGCTTTAATGAGATGATGGATAATATTACGGAACTCGTGAAGCATACCAGCCAATCTGCGCAGGATGTGCTCGATACGGCATCCGAGCTGAGCAATGCTTCTAAGAAGACAGGGATCTCAGCGCGTGAGATTGCAATTGCAACGGAAGAGATTGCGAACGGTGCAACGAATCTTGCTGTTGAAGCTGAGCGAGGAAATGATCTCACGATCACAATCGGATCGAAAATGCGCAATGTGATTAGCTCCAATGTTGAGATGGGTGAAGCGGCATCAGAGGTTGAGAAAGCGAGTCAGCACGGAATTACCCATATGACTGTATTGACGGATAAGACGAATCTCACGGAAGATATGGTTCGTTCCCTTGTTCAGAAAGTCAATACACTCAAAGAAAGTACGAATTCCATACGTAAAATTCTTGAAGTACTGAACAATATGACGAAACAGACGAACATTCTATCTCTTAATGCAACGATTGAAGCTTCGAGAGCTGGAGCAGCCGGTAAAGGATTTATGGTGGTAGCGGATGAAATTCGCAAACTCGCAGAACAATCGCGTCAATCGATTGATATCGTGGGACAGATTACGGACCAGATCTCTGGTGGAATCGGCGAGACGGTGAACGTATTATCTGATGCTTATCCGATCTTCCAAGAGCAAATTGTATCTGTTAAAGATGCAAGCGAGATCTTCTGGACTGTTCAAGGTCAGATGACGGGATTCATTCAGCAATTGGGTCAGGCAACGGATTCGATTCAGGAGCTTGATCAATCACAAGGGATTCTAGCAGAAGCGATGAGCAGCGTGAGTGCTGTTGCCGAAGAAGCGTCTGCAACATCGGAAGAAGTCGCATCGCTCAGTAATGAGCAGCTTGTCGTCAGCGGGAACTTGATCGATTTGTCGAATAAGCTTGAAGAAGTATCTACGCGCCTCAAAGAGACATTATCCAAATTTACGTTATAGTCATGAATTGCATATCACTTCGAACCTGCCTAAGCCGCATGCGCTTAGGCAGGTTTTTTCTTAGGTTTGTGGCAATAATGAGGAGTAATAATGAGATAGATGGAGAGATTGATATGTTCACGAGTAAACGGAGAATGTTCTATAGCTTGATGATGTTCACAGCGGTGTTCATTTGTATTGCCATTCGAATGGCGTGGATGCAGCTGCATCGTCAAGATGCCGGAGCTGTATCCAAGAAGAGCATTGCGCAGTTATCCGTCTTACAACGTGAACGTGGAATTATCCTCGATAGCGGTCGCGGGCATTTCTATGATCGAAATGGCTTACCACTGACAGGCAGACAAGTTCCCATGTTAGTGATGTTCCCGATTGATTCAGCATCGCGAGAAATGAAGGAGAGCACGGAGAATCAACGTAAGTTAGCGGACATCTTACAGATATCTTATAGAGATCTTGATGCATATTGGAGGCATCTGAAGGCTCCTACTATATGGATGGGGAAAGGGAGCAAACAGCCCTACAAATTGTCATCGGAGCAGATGAGACGCATTGAACAGCTTTCTTTAAATGGCGTACGTATCTTACCGATACAAATGCGCTACGATGCAACTGGTGCGGCCAAACAGTGGCTTGGATTTGTAGCGGAGCAGCCTGAGCTGCTGCTTGCGCAGCGTGCAAGCGGCAAAGACCGCTGGAAAACCCGTCTTGAGACGCCGATTGGCGCAGCGGGACTAGAGAGAACATTTGATCCTTTTTTACGCGGTATCGGGCCGACGACAGCGACATATTTTGTAGACGGTGCTAGACGACCATTATACGGACTGGATACGAGGGTGTCGAAGCCTGAGAATCCATTCTATCCCCTGAAAATCGTTACGACAGTAGATTTATCCATCCAAAGTAAGCTGGAGGCGTATGCCGATCAAGCAGGACTTACGAAAGGGGCGATTGTCGTTCTAGATGCTGCAAACGGGGATGTGGTTGCGATGGTATCGAAGCCGTCATTTGATCCGTACCATGTAGATCTCAAGGAAGGAAGCTGGGGAAATCGTGCTTTGAAAGCACTCGTGCCAGGATCGATCTACAAAGTGGTTACGGCTGCTGCAGCACTTGAGACGATACCAGGGATTGAACGTGCGACTTTCGAATGTCATGGGGATTATGGTAAATATGGCTTCTCATGCTGGAAGAAGGATGGGCATGGTCTGCTATCACTCGGGGAAGGTTTTGCGAAGTCATGTAATATTGTGTTTGCGACCATTGGAGAGCATACGAAACCGGAGACTCTTTCCCGTTATGCCTCGATGCTGGGGTTATCCAGGACTGTCGGTTGGCAAGCGGAACGGCTGATGGACATGCCTCATTTTACCCAATTGGATGGCGAGGAAGCGGGGCGTGTATTTGCTGCGCAACAAATTGATGGAGGCGTTATGGTGCAATCTGCTGTAGGTCAGCGGGATGTGCTTGTCTCCCCTTTGCAAGCGGCAAATTTAGTTGTAACTTTGATAAATGATGGGAAGGTGCATGCACCACGTCTTGTGAAGGAAATTCGATATGCGAATGGTCAGCTGTTAACGTCACTCCCTAAACATCTGTCACCATCTTCTTATGGATCCATTCGTCCAGAGACTGCACGTAAATTAACCCATTGGATGGAAGAGGTCGTAACAGATGGCACGGGGAGTGCACTTAAGCGCTCGAAGTGGAAGTTGGCCGGTAAATCAGGAACCGCGCAAGTGAAGAAGCCAGGGCTCACGACGAACAATCATTGGTTCATCGGATATGGCCCAGTGGAATCTCCACGTTACGCGGTTGCCATTGTGTCGGAGAATAAGCCAACGTTCGGCACTAATCAAGCGACAAGTTTATTTCGAGGGGTTATGGATCTGCTCGCAGATCATGATTCGGATTCTGCTCCGTCAAATTCTTCCTTAGGCAACCGGATCCAAGATTTGAGGTAACCTTGATCGATTAAAGCCTTCATAAGGATCAGCAAGATCGGGGATAATATCAAACCTGCCACTCCGAAAAGCGATAAAGAAATAATCATACAAGCTAACATTGTAAATGCGGACACACCGAGCGTATTGCCTGTAATCTTCGGCTCCATAATTTGTCTAATCAGCATCACCACTCCGAGTAATACGAGCAGCCAAATGGCAAGCGTCGAATTCCCGACAAAGAACAGATAAATCACCCAAGGGATAAATAGTACAGGCACTCCAAGGAGTGGAAGTAAATCAAGCACAGCCGAGATCAGTGCAAGAGTGAATGCATTTGATACGCCAAGCAGCAAGAGTCCAACGAAGATACCGACAAACGTTATGGAAATGAGCTTCATCTGTGCTTTGAGATAAGCAGCAATTCCGCGGAATACATTTTCTTTCAAAAATATGTACGCCGTTTTGAATGTTCTCGGTGTTCGTTCATCTGCCAACTTCTTCCACGACTTAATCTCCGTACTTAAGAAGTAAGCGAGAATAACTCCGATGCCGAAGTTCACGACGAAGGAGGATACGGATTGTAACGATCCAAGGATCATGTTCAGAAATTTTATTGCAATTTCAGAGCCTTTCCCTGCGATCGTACCGAGATAAGAATTTATATTCGCGATAATATTTTCCGGCAATAAATTAGCCTTGTTCTGTAGCATGCTAACAATATCGTTAATGGTTGACTTGAAGATATTGGTATACATGGGCAGCCGATCGATTAAATTCGTAATCTGAGTGATCAAGATGACGCCAAGTCCGAAGAAGACACTTAGAAGTAACAGAACAAAGATGAGTACGGATATGGCAGAAGCGACGGATTTCTTGAGGCCACGGCGATTCAGGAATTTGGCGAGAGGCTCGATAATCATGTAGATGACGAACGAGAGAAAGATTGGAGTAGCAATATTGTACAAATAACTGAAGAGTGACATGGTGAGGTATACAGTAAGTACAATTAACCCAATATCAAATGCGGTACGCCAATATTTTTTATAGAACGGTAACAAACGGGAACCTCCTTATTTCATGAAGAATATATATTTGATTGTACACTATTTTGAAAAATCATGCCTATTTTTTGCACCTGTATGATACAATAATAGGAGCTCATTTGAAAAGTGGGGAAATGTACATGGAAAATTTGGTTCTATGGTGTTTCTACATTTTAACGTTTTATGCGTTTCTCCCAGGCGTGTTTAGTCGCATTTTTGGATTTCGGGTATTCAAAAGAGGGCGTAGTCAACGGGAAATCTGCTTAACTTTTGATGACGGTCCAGACCCCTATTACACGGCAGAGTTGCTCGATTTGCTCAAAAAATATGATGCAAAGGCGACTTTTTTTGTTGTTGGGTCAAATGCAGAAAAAAATCCTGAAATAGTCAAGAGGATTCATGACGAAGGACACCTCATAGGAATCCATAATTATGTCCACAAGACCAATTGGCTGATGCGTCCCGGTACGGTCAGAAAACAAATCAAGAAGACATCCGATATTATTTATCAAATAACAGGATCGAAGTCGGTCTATTATCGTCCTCCTTGGGGGATAGTTAACTTATTTGATTTTGGGAATTTGGGACATATTCAAATTATTCTATGGTCAGCCATGTTCGGGGATTGGCGTAAAGGTGTTGGGGCAGAGCAGTTAGAACGAAGAATGATGCGCAAATTACGTCCTGGAGAAGTCTTGCTCTTGCATGATTGCGGGATTACATTCGGTGCGGATGCGGATGCACCAGCGAATATGCTTATCGCCTTAGAGAACTACATGCAAGCAGCTACGAATAAAGCATATCGATTCATCCGCGTGGATGAAATGATTAAGGTGACAGATGAAGCCAAGGCAAGAACGCTTAGCTTCGGTCGACGAGTAATGATTCGACTTTGGCTCGGGTGGGAGCAATGCTTCCAAGTCTTGTTCAATTTGAAGAAGACAGCAGACCCAGATACGACATTCCATTATCGCGTAACCCGTTATCATGGAGAGCCTGTGACCATGCAGGATGGCGAGGTTCTTAGGAATGGCGATTCCGTGATGGAGCTTCACTTCGATAATCAGAAGCTGTTCGATATGGGACAGAAGGCACGGTCATCCATGCATGTAGCCATTCAATTGATACGCGGGGTCGAACATGCCTTGCCGTATTTCGCAGACGAATTGGTGAACAATCCGGAATTTTCCGATGTAAAAGCTTTGTATGGTGTATCGATGATACATCGCGGAGCAGATAAACTCGGCTTCAGTGTTCAGGATTTACCAAAGGGTATGTTCAAATCCCTTACAAGCGTCTATCTCAAATTTCTGCTACATGTCATTCGCCCGCAAGGGCAATCAAGGGTTAAAGAGCGTTCATCGATGTTAGTGCCGAAGAGCATCATTCTCTCTGCAGATCTGTTAAAGAAACGTTACTATGTAGAAACTTGTAATCAAAGGAAAGAGCAAGTAGATCATCCGATGGAGGAACAGGTCTTGAAGATTGCTGTTGAACAGACGTACGGCAATACGACGAACACCCCATCAACAATGTGATAATGAGAAGCCCCTTGACTAATAAGGTCAAGGGGCTTCTTTATTGTAGGATTAGATTTTCATGACACCGCCGGTACTTGCATTCGTTACAAGCTTCGAGTAACGAGCGAGGTAGCCGGTTTTTACTTTTGGTTCGAAGCCCTTCCAGTTCGCTTGACGACGGGCGAATTCTTCATCGCTCACATCGATCAAGTTAATCGTACGGTTCTTCAGATCAAGTTCGATGATATCACCGTCTTCGATGAATGCGATTGGACCGCCTTCAGCTGCTTCAGGGGAGATATGACCGATACTGATTCCGCGGGATGCGCCTGAGAAACGACCGTCTGTAATCAGACCGACTTTAGCGCCAAGTCCCATACCCACGATTTGTGAAGTTGGAGCAAGCATTTCTGGCATACCAGGGCCGCCTTTAGGACCTTCGTAACGAATGACAACCACATGGCCTTCTTTCACTTTGCCGTTCGCAATGCCATAGAGCGCATCATCTTGCGAATCGAAGCAGATTGCAGGACCTTTGTGGTAGCCGCCAACGGATTTATCAACGGCACCGACTTTAATGATGGAACCGCGAGGCGCGATGTTACCGAATAGGACGGAAAGTCCGCCTTCAACGCTATGCGGGTTATCGAGCGTATGAATCACGTCCGTATCTTGAATCTCACAGCCAGTGACGTTCTCACGTAGTGTTTTGCCTGTTACCGTGATGCAATCGCCATGAAGTGCGCCTTCTTTCTTGAACAATTCGTTCAATACCGCACTGACGCCGCCTGCATTGTGAACATCTTCGATATGGTAATCAGATGCTGGAGCGATTTTCGCCAAATGAGGAACGCGCTTCGCCACTTCATTGATCCGTTCAATTGGATATTCAAATCCAGCTTCGTGTGCAAGTGCTAACGTATGAAGAACCGTATTCGTAGATCCGCCCATCGCCATATCGAGTGCAAAAGCGTTATCGATCGCTTCGATGGTTACGATATCACGAGGTTTAATGTCGGCTTTGATCAACTCCATCAATTGACGAGCTGATTGACGAACGAAATCTTTGCGTTCAGGAGCAACCGCAAGAATCGTACCGTTACCCGGCAATGCAAGGCCAAGACCTTCTGCGAGACAGTTCATGGAGTTCGCCGTGAACATGCCGGAGCAAGAACCGCAAGTTGGGCAACCGTATTGCTCAAGCTCCGTTAAGCTATTCTCATCGATCTTACCTGCCATGAAGGCACCGACGCCTTCGAAGACGGAAGTTAGAGAAATCGCGCGGCCGTCGCTTGTGCGACCTGCTTTCATCGGTCCGCCGCTGACGAACATCGTCGGGATGTTCACGCGAAGGGCGCCCATCATCATCCCTGGTGTGATTTTGTCACAGTTCGGGATACAGATCATGCCGTCGAACCAGTGAGCAGATACGACGGTCTCAAGTGAATCAGCAATGATCTCACGGCTCGGAAGGGAATAACGCATACCGATATGCCCCATCGCAATCCCATCATCGACGCCGATCGTATTGAATTCGAATGGAACCCCGCCTGCTTCGCGAATCGCTTCTTTTACAATTTTACCGAACTCTTGTAAGTGGACATGCCCTGGGACGATGTCAATGTATGAGTTGCATACTGCGATAAATGGCTTGTCGAAGTCCTCTTCCTTGACGCCTGCTGCACGCAGCAAGCTGCGATGTGGCGCGCGGTCGAAGCCTTTTTTAATCATGTCTGAACGCATTTTTTTCTGAGTCATGGCTCTAACCTCCGGTTTTTTTCGTTCTATAAATGGAATGATTAAAATTGAGTCTATCACAATCGACTAGCTTTTTCTAGCAATAAGTGTATTCGTTATAATAGATATTTCCTATGACTTTATTGTGAAATGAAAAAGCGACCGCGCACCATGGATATGGCTTCGTGATCGCTTCGTGTATTGTATTATTTTCGCTTATTGTTGTTCAAATAATTTCGCCATTGGGTTCTCTATTTTTTTATCCGTTGTTACCTTCCCCGCAGCATTCATACTATAAAATTGATAGAAGTGACTTGAGAAGTTTAATGCTTCTGAGGCTTTGATCATGTACGGCTCCATTTCTTGCTTGTCCGTCATGAAGAAATTGACCATCAGGCGCTTCTGGTTATAAGGATGCTTGATGACATACGCTCCGGACGCATCCTTCTTGTTCATCATGTCTTTCCACGGGTATCCAATCGCTTCAGTCCGTTTCATAATGCCTCGTTTCATCGCTTGAAGTAGTGCATTCGATTTCGCATCACCGATGACGATAATATTGCTTTTCGCCAGTTCCTTTTCTAACTTGGCTTTGATGGTTGGTCGGTCCGTCATCACATCGGCGTGAATGCCCATGATGGTAAATGTCATTTTCAGTCGCTCAACGAGCTGCTCTTGCTGTGTTTTTGCCGTGCTGGACAATGGATCGCTCAACACAATTGTAAGCGGTTCGCCCAGTAGCGCTTTATGAATAATCCGGCTCATGGTCTCTTCAGGAAGAATCGGATACTGCGTGAAAATACCATCATAGATCGATTTAAATTGTTCATGCATATATGCCGTTTGTTCATCTTCGGTCATCTGATATTCGGGTTTCAATACGAAGTTAGGCTGGCGGAGTGCCTTTTCCATATCGTAACGTACAACCTTGCCTAATGTATCTTCAATGGTCTGAAGCAAACCATCGATCGTTGCGTTCTGATAGATATAGCGTTTGAAGTATTCTTTCATGAACGGATCGAATTTCTCTTCCCCGACCATACGATACAGCTGATAGATCGCTTGACTGCCTTTGCCATAGTAGACGGGGTTGGCCATATCAGCGACTTCGGTATTGGATGATGCGATGCTCAGATCGATAGGTTCTATGTCCATTCGGATCGAGTTAAATCCACTAAGTGTATCGCCTTGCTTCTCTGAGAAATATACTTTCGCGAAATCCGCGAAGCCTTCATCCAAGAAGGACTCGGTCTCCGAATTGTTACCAATCAGCGCATGGAACCATTGGTGCGCAATCTCATGAACGAATACCGTATCTTGCGATGCATCCTTCTTGTTCTGGATCATCCCCATTTGGATCACGCGGGCAAATTCCACCGCTACGCCCTCAACGTACGATTCCACAATGCGGAATTCCGGGTAAGGGTATTTGCCAAATTTATCACTGAAGAACTGAATCGCTTTGAAAGCCTGATCGATGTATTGATCGATGATTTCTTTTTTACCTTTCATATTGTCAAAATAGTAGTATTGCACCGTCAGACCGTCTCGGGTTTCACTCGCGACTTTGAAATCTGGACTAGCAAAGAAGACGAGTTCTCTTGTGTTATTGGAGACTGTAGATACAATCTTGCGTCCAGCTTCCGTAGATTCATGCTCTGTGATCGTACCCGGCATAGAGACTTGATAAGAAGCAGGGACATTCATATTGACTTTGAAATCGGACGATGTGTAATAATCGGATTCAAAGGATGTACTATAAGGTGTTCTATCCCACTCGTGTTTGTTCTCATCATAGACAGACATCACAGGGAACCAGTGCGCACCGTTAATGATATTCTTGTAATAGGATAGACGCTGGGAACCATAAGGGATTTTGACGTCGAAAGCGATCTGAATCGTGACGGATTCATCTGGTTTCAACGCCTGACCAAGTGTCGCTGTTAATGCTTGGTTCTTATTATTGAACGGAAGTACTTGTCCGTTCGATTGGACCTTCGTAATATCAATCCCGCCTAAGAAATCCTCGGGTTTCCGATTTGGTTCATTCTTCTGAAGTTCAGCATTGGTGTGTTCGAACATCGAGGGTTGCGTATCTTTTGCCCGGTTCGCATCTGCGAAGGTGTGGAAGACAAGCTCTTTCAATGTATCTTTGGAGGTGTTGCGGAATACGACGGTCTGATTGCCGTGCAGCGTCATATTTTTCTCATCTAATCGAACATCGATTTGATATTGGATGGGGCTTTGAACTGCAGCCTTATCTACGGATTGATCCGCTCTAGATGTTGCTGGTTCAGCCATCGCAGTTCCTGTGCTGAGGATTGGGCATACCGCTAAGGTAAAGATCATGGAGCATGCTAACATTCGTTTGGAGATTTTCATCCTTGTTGTACGATTCATTGTGTACTCCCCTTTTTACTTGATACATTCAGTATAGGGACTCTTCACGGGTGGTTCTATGCGGATGACTTACATGACCCTTACAATTGTGTAATCTTTGATTGAACGAACGAATTCGCTATAATAAAAGGAGAATAACTTACATAGACAACCTAGAGGAGGAGCTTAAGTTGCCCCATTTATTGTTCAGAGGTGTAGAAGCCGAGAAGCTTGGACAGATCAGCGGTCAGCTCGTTGAAGAGCTTGCCGAGATCTGTGCTTGCGGAACCGATAACTTTACGTTCGAGTGTCTACATACGACCGTTGTATTCGGTGGAGATGCGATATCATCATTTTCATTTATTCAGGTGGGCTGGTTCGAACGTGGCGATGAGGTACGGGATCTTTTCGCCGAAGCCGTTACACGACGGGTGAAGTCGCTGGGAATTCCCGAGGTGGAAGTTGTGTTTATTCCATATGAAGAGCAGGCGTACTATATCGATGGCGTGCGCTGCGACAGACTTTAATCAAATGCAGAATAAGCTATTCCGATGGTCACAAGGATGACGACGGGATAGCTTTTTTGATGTATGATACATGAAAACGAAACATTTATGGCGAGAAGATCGTATGAATGATCGTGTACAAATTTTTACAAAGGAGTTGTCTTATGGCAGGCGGAATGATCGTTCAATTAATTGAAAAGCAATCGGATGGCACGCTCGTAGAGCGCGATGAGCGTCTGTGGAGCCAAGATATGATTGCAGCGCTTCATCATATCAACTATTTGACTTTAGAAGGACATGAATATGAGACGATTGAAGGAAGATTGAATGTAGAGAAGCAGACGATGGAGCTGCTCATTGTTGCGGTTAGGAGCCGCGAGCTTACATAGGGGTAGGCTCGTGTTGAAGAGAGGGGCGTTAACTTCGGATGAATCAAGAGGATAAATCGAATCGTTCGCTTAAGAAGTTATTATTTACGGAAGAAGGCAAGCCGCTTCGTGTCTTGTCGACATCGCTAGGCATCGCGTTATTAGCGAATGTCCTGATTATTCCAATGGAACATGGAAGCGCTGCTGCCGATAACAGTAGCGCCAATGGCCCCAAACTCGTCGAATGGTCTTCTGAGGAAGTGAAGAAGTATTTTGACACTGAAATGGACTGGAACATTCCAGAACTGAAGAAGGAAACGAAGGAAGAGGGCAACGGTGGGACAGTGACGGGGGGAAGCTCGTCGTCAAGCGGCACAACGATTGTTCATACAACGTCTGGGTTCGGTTGGGACGATTTGCTCCTATACCACATGATCTTTAACCGTGGTAATTCTTACTCCTCCTCGGGCTGGTATTCGAATCATTCGGCATATGATGTCCGCAGCGGCCAGAGTTATCGGCCACGTTCATACACATCAGATACATTCCAGAACAAGCCGGTATCCGGTTCTGCCATGACGCCGAAGACTTCAAGAACGACGGGATCGATTACGAAAAGATCGACTTCCTCCTCACGTGGCAGCATAGGTGGCAAGTCAAGCGGATTCAGTTCGTCTAGTTCAAGTGGATCCCATTCCAGCGGCGGGTTCGGCGGATGAGCAGTCGTGTAATTGAAGTTCGAGGAGTTCCACAGACCAATCGGCAAGCTCGAGTGAATGAGCTTGATGCGCTCGGATTTACATGGGCGAATCTCGACCAAGAACAATATTGGATTGATCAGTTAGTCGTCATGAACAGGGATACTTATCAGGAGCTTGAAGAAGCATCCAGAAAGCTATGGGCGATCTTCGATAAGGCCGTTCGATTTGTCTGCGGCAGACATGATTTGTATCAAATGATAAGCATTCCGGAGGTGTTATGGGAGAGTCTTGATACGACGCTCATGAACGAACCTGGCCTGTTGAGCCGTTATGCAAGATTTGATTTTGCGGTATCGGGCACGGGTGAGATCAAGCTGCTGGAGTTGAATGCGGATACACCGACAGGCTACGTAGAAGCAGCCGTTGCGACCCCCTGGATGTGCAGGCAGTATGAGGTAGATTCCCCGAATGAACAGATGGCGAAGCGGATTCAAGAGGCTTGGGCCGTAGAGCGTCCAGATACCGCAGCATGTGTCGCCTATGGACAGCATGCCGAAGACTCAGGAACGATAAATATGCTCGTTCGGCATAGCGGGCTCGATATCACTTGTGTGGATTGTTTGGATTTGTGGATCGATGAAGGAATTGTTCGTGATGCATCAGGGAGACAGATTGAGCGAATGTTCGCACTCTATCCGAAAGAATGGATGGCTGTGGATGATGGCGGGGATGCCTTGGCGTATTCCATGGAGATGGGTTATCTGCAATTGTTCAATCCGCCGCATGCGATTCTATTGCAATCCAAAGGGCTGCAAGCTCTGATCTGGGGGCTGCATGAATTAAATCTATTATATACGTCGGACGAGAAGGCGGTTATCGAACGATATATGCTGCCCACGTATAATAAAGCGGCGTTCGACGGCAGCTTTGTCTCCAAATCGATGTTCGGTCGCGAGGGCGGATCGGTCAAAATATTCGATGGCAGCGGGCAATTGGAAGTCCAAGATGAAGCGGGATTCGATACGAGTCGGCTATTTCCGTTAATCTATCAGAAAAGAGCCGAATTAGCGCAAATTCATCTCGAATCGGGGAGCTTCTATTTGCTAACGGGGATGTTCATGATCAATGGAGAACCTTGCGGCTTGCTTGGGCGTGCAGGGGGACCGATTACGGGGAATGCAAGTCATTTTGTGGCGATAGGGGTAGGGGGATAGAAGATGAGTCAGTATAGAAGGAAAGGATCAAACTCCACAGCGGATCATACCGCATCGCGTCTCATTCAATTTGTCATCATTGGTATTATTGTCTTAGTATTTATCGGAATTGCTTCGGGTGGATGCTCGAACCAAAACGATGATTGGGATTCATCTGTTTCATCTTCATACACAGAGGATTCGTCTTCGAATACGAACACAGTTCCTTGGGATTATCGCATTGTGGAAGGGACCGTGGGCGATCTGATCGGCAGTGATATGACGGTTCTGCCGGATAATGAACTCATTCCAAATGATGATAATTATGGCACTGGGGATCAAGTGTGGACGCTGCAAGCGATGGAAGCTGATATGAATACGAATTCGCAGGATCGGGCCGATGTGACGCTGACTGCTTGGGAATCGCTCAAGACATTCAAGTCCAAGCAAGCTGCACAAGAAGACATCGATAAGCTGAAAATTCAGTTAAAAACGGAAGTTGATTTGGTAGGCGTCTACAAGACAGAATACCAAGGCAAGACGCGTCAATTCGCGGTCATTACGCTTCCGTCAGGACAGCATGTGAAGCAGCCGATTGATGCGGATCGATACCAATCATTTAAGCCGTTGAAAAAAGTGAATATCATACTGGAAGAAGTGCACGATTTCTCGAATTATGATGTGACATATGCCAAGTTTAGGGGATGGGCGAAATGATCGTATTAAATATATTTATAAGTGTTGTTGTGATCGTTGTCTTGCAATTGCTTGGTATGGTTATTTTCAGCTTAATGACGCCGTATAATGATCTGGAAGAATTGAAGAGAGGGAATGCGGCTGTGGGGCTCGCTATGGGCGGCAAATTTTTCGGAACAGCGATCCTGCTTGGCGTGTCAGCCTATACTAATGCTTCGATCTGGCATATGATGCTGTGGTTCGCAGTGGGATACATTTGTCTCATCGCCGCCTATTGGATATTTGACTGGGTGACGCCGGGCCTGAAGCTATCTGAACATTTGAAGAACGGGAATATTGCAGTCGGAATTCTGCTCTGCTTCGTGTTCATAGGGATGAGCTTTGCTGTAAGCAGTCTAATCATATAAAAGGTAACAAACGAAGGGCCATTCACTTATATTGTGAACGGTCCTTATGCTTATTTATCGCAATTATCTAGGTAGAAATGAACATTTTTAGCCCATTGTCGGTTATACTTAAGAACAGTGGATAGAAATCGATGCCGCTTAACACAAGAGTCGTTAATGGACTTTGGCGGAGGGGAATCACATATTGGTTAGAGACGAACAATGGAATGGACTATGGCTCCATGATCGATTTTTTTGCTATAGATGGGATTGGAAAGATGTTCGGGATTTGGATGAGGCATTAGAGGATATTCGAATGCGTGCGGAAGAGACGGGTGAACGACTGTGGCGGCCTTGGGTACAGCGACGGGTAGAGCTCAGCTTTCCTACGGGTGGATATCCTGATTCGACCGGGCAGGAGATACGTACTACGGGCGGGCGCCGACGTGAGGTCATTGGCTTTACGCTGCCTGCTCATTCGATTCTACAGTTGTTCAATAAAGCGGACTATGCTGAACAATTGCAGACGATTCTAGGTGTACAAGAGGAAGAATTATTAGGGCGGGACCTGCATTATTGGCGACGAGCGGTGCTATTCGCGCAAGATTTGATCGATCGCAAATGCTGGGTTCCGGATGTCGAAATCGGACTGAAAACGGGAAAAGCTACCTGGCGGCCGAATTTGGATCGTGAAGCTGACATGGAGCAATTCTATCGGTTAGCGGAGGCGATGCCGGCTGCGAGCCTTGCTATGGCAGGCCGTGAAGATGGGGCGACGTCGTGGCGAACACCCGAAGAGGCGCTCTTCTCCTTCCTGATTGCGATAATCGATAGCACCGTCAGAGAACAGATTCATGTGATAACCAGGCAGCGGCTACCTATGACGGAAGCGATTGGCGCTACCTGGGGCGGAGCTGTTCTGCCGAAGCTGATGGCAGGGAATCGGATGGCGGAGATGTGGTGGAAGCAGATGTTATCCGCGCAGCAAGCGGTAACGTTCTCAGCGAATGCGCAAGAGATGGAGGCGCTGGCAGCCGATATTCAGCATTGGACGCGGGCCTATCATCCACTTCGTTCACCGCAGGAGACAGCGGCATTACAGCTCGGTCTTCGTCTTACGGCAGACCAAGACAGCGAGTCTACCGCTCAACAACAGACAGAAGCGATACCGACTTGGCGTCTTCATATCTTCATGCAGCCTGAAGACGAGCCTAATTTAATGATACCGATGGCAGAGATTTGGCAGGAACAGCGTTCAGAGACACGTTGGTTCCATCGTCGATTTCGACATATTCAAGAGGTGCTTCGAAAGAAGCTGAGAGATGCAGCTCGGATTTATCCGCCATTATCACGTGTGTTCGACGAGACGGACGGTTCGGATGGGCTAAGTATGGATACGATGGAAGCTTATCAATTCTTGGTGCGATACACCGATATTCTGGAGGAATACGGCGTCCTTGTTCAGTTGCCTTCATGGTGGACCGAAGCAGGGCGTAGGCGGCTTGGCATTAAGTTAAGTCTTACGAATAAGGAAGATCGCCAGCTTGAAGACGTGACGGTAAATGGTTCTCCAAGTCGGTTCGGACTCGAGCAGCTACTTCAATTCGATGCCCAGGCGGCAGTAGGGGACGAACCGATTACCCTTGAAGAATTGGAACAATTAATGCAACAGGAGCTTCCGCTTGTTCACTTCCGTGGTCATTGGGTGGAGATGAATTCGAAGGATATTGATCGTGCCGTTCATTTTCTGAAAGAGCGTACGAAGGTAGATATGACGCTCGGAGAGCTCATGCATCTCGCTGCGGAGAGTGCTTACGGAAGTGCTTCGTTCGACGGGATTCCGATCTCCGGTTACGAGCTACCGAACCGTCTTCGAACGTTCTTGGACGGGGATTGGATGCATGAAATGCGGGATCGTGAAGTGCCAGAGACGCTGCAAGGCACATTACGAACGTATCAGGTTACAGGATATCAGTGGCTTACATCCATGCGAGACTTGGGGTTTGGGACCTGTCTTGCGGATGATATGGGACTTGGGAAGACCGTTCAGATTATTACTTTGCTCCTTAGCTCGTATCGGCAAGATGCGCTGCCATTAGGCATGGGACCGGCACTTATTATCTGTCCGACCTCACTCCTTGGCAATTGGCAGCGTGAGCTTACACGATTCGCACCTAGCTTGAAGGTTTATATTCACCACGGCAGCTTCAGGCTGCAGGATCAGCTTTTTATGGAACAGGTCCAGCAGTATGATGTGATTCTGACGACTTACAATTTAATTGGCCGAGATGAAGCAACGTTTCGACAGCTGCATTGGACATACATCATACTGGATGAGGCGCAAAATATTAAGAACGAGCATGCGAAACAGACGCAGAGTATTCTGAGACTTCGATCGCATTACCGCGTTGCGGTTACCGGTACGCCAGTGGAGAACCGACTAAGTGAATTATGGTCGATCTTTCGCTTCTTAAATCCAGGATACTTGGGATCCGCTTCCGTCTTCCGAAGTCGATTCGCAACGCCGATTGAGCGGGATCATGATGAAGTTAGGCTCGAACGTCTTAAACGATTAGTCACACCCTTCGTGCTCCGGCGGGTGAAGACGGATCCGAACATCAGCAAGGATCTACCGGATAAAATCGAGACCAAAGCGTATTGCAATCTGACGAAGGAACAAGCTGCACTCTATCAGTCGACGGTCAGAAATATGCTCGCACAGATCGATGCCGCCGAGGGAATGAAGCGGAAGGGTTATGTGATGGCCAGCCTCACGAAACTGAAGCAGATTTGTAATCATCCCGCGTTGTTCCTGCAAGACAATCAATCTAGTAGCAAGCGCTCGGGCAAAATGGAGCAGCTGCTCGAGCTTGTACGCAGCATTCGCGAAGCAGGTGAAGCGGTCTTGATTTTCACCCAGTATGTTCAAATGGGGCATTTGCTCGTCGAGCAGTTGCGGAAAGAAACGGGGCAGACACCATTGTTCCTGCATGGTGGTGTACCGAAGAAGGACCGAGATCTGATGGTGGATGAATTTCAGCAGCCGAATGGTCCGGATATCTTCGTCCTCTCTGTCAAAGCGGGAGGCGTCGGTCTTAACTTAACCCGAGCGAATCATGTCATTCATTTCGATCGCTGGTGGAACCCCGCGGTGGAGAACCAAGCAACAGATCGTGCATTCCGCATTGGTCAGACACGCAATGTTCAGGTTCATAAATTAATCTGTACGGGTACACTCGAAGAGCGGATCGATGAGATGATTGAATCGAAACGAGCATTATCTGAACAGGTTGTGGGTTCCGGTGAGATGTGGATTACCGAGTTATCTACGGCGCACTTACGGAACTTGCTCGAACTCCGCGAGGAGGCACTCGAGGAAGATGATGCATGGAATGGAGAATTCGCTACATGATAAAACCTTCATCGAGGTACTTTCAAGTTGAGCGACCGCGGTTAGAGGTTGTTTTTATCGCCAAATAGCATTTTGTTTTGAGATGTCAAAACTTAGTAAATTCAATTGTGGTAAAATAGCCATCGGATGGGGACACTCTTATAATGCATGTTCAAAAAGTCGGCATTTCAGCACCGAGAAGGTTACGAGAACCTGAAGAAGGAGGAACGGAGTTTAGGCGAAACCTAAATGAGTACCGGACTTCGAAGGTGAAGGCAAGATTCGATGTCGTTTATGCTTCTTGAATGACTTCGTGATCAAATGATGACTTTTTGAACTACCTCTTAAAATAATGCATTGTTGATTATGATTAAGGATAGGGCATAGGAGTGTTGAATAAACCCATGTTATCGTATCTTCCCTTGTTATGGACGCTCACTGTAGGGGCTAGTATCTTTCAAGCAGACCCGCCGTTCCCGGTTGGGCTGCAGGAAGGACCTGTGAAGAGTAGGCAATATTATGAAGCTCGTGGCGAGATTGTATGGGAGGTGCCGATGGAGCGTAAGCTCGTGGCACTCACTTTCGACGATGGGCCAGATCCGAGACAGACGCCGGAAATTCTTGAACTGCTCAAGCAATATGAAGCGAAAGGGACTTTTTTCGTGATGGGCAAAAAGGTAACCGCGAATCCCGAGCTCTTGAAGCGGGAATCGGACGAAGGCCATGAAATTGCGAATCATACGTACAATCACTTATATTTCAATGCGAATGTATCGAGTCAGAAGCTTGGCGATGAGATTGATGCCACAAGTGATGCGATTATGAAAGTAAATGGATCGCGTCCCCACTTGTTTCGTCCGCCAGGAGGGTTCTACAATGAACGAATGATTAAGATGGCCAAGGAGAAAGGGTACCTCGTCATCCTATGGTCTTGGCATCAAGATACGAAGGATTGGCGTTCTCCGGGTGTCTCTTATATCGTGCGTAAAGTGCTGAACAATGTACGCGGCGGCGACATTATTCTGTTCCATGACTCTGTAGAGGGTTCAGGTCGCAGCCAGACGGTAGAGGCGTTGAAGATTATTCTTCCTGAACTGAAAGAACGTGGATATAAATTCGTTACCGTGTCGCAGCTCATTCAGAATACAAAGACCATTCCAGCGAAGAAATAATGGGATGTTCTCGATGAAAAATCGTAAAAAAGCCTTCAACGGCACCAAGCTATTCTTGGTGTGCGTTGGAGGCTTTTTGTGTGGTAGCAATACGATATTCCGTTGGAGACATGGCATAGAAACGGCGAAATTGGCGAGAGAAATAAAGCGCGTCCTGGATACCGACAGAAGCGGAAATTTGCTCTATGGTTAGCTCCGTTCGCTCCCGAAGCAGCTGTCTTCCTTTGTCAATCCGCAGCTTCAGAAGAAAGGTGACGGGTGACATTTGGGTGGCTTGCTTGAAAATACGTGAAAGGTAGGCTCGATTATAACCTAGGCTTTCTGCCATATCTTCAATCGAAATCGGCTGGGCATACTGCGTGGATAAGTATCGGATCATTTGTGTGACGGCTTGCTGACTGTGTTGGTCGGCCGTGATAAGCTCTTCGCTTTGGTTCAAAATGTCGTGGTACGTGGCAAGAATTTGATACAGATACCCCGTTGCGGTTAGATGACTGCTTGGTTTACGACTCTGGAAAACTTGTTGAATCTGATGCATATGCGACAAAATGGGTGTTGCATCTGTCATACGGACGACAGGGTGGTGCAATGTAAAGCCGACATCACGGAGAATTTGTTCTGCGGAAGTCCCGTCGAACGCGACCCAGCGGTAATGCCACGGTTCCACTTCGTCGGATACATAGCTGACGAGCTGCTCTGGACTGATGAGGAAGCTGTCGCCTGCCTCGAGTGCGTACGATTGCTGCTCAAGGGTGAACAAGCCACGACCAGAAATAATATGGTGCAGTAAATAATAATCATAGACTTTGGGTCCTAGCTTATGTTGGGGCTTGGTCTGACTCTCCCCGGAGAATAGCACGTGGAAATCACTTCGATCCTGAAAAATAGGATTGGATGCGACAGCATAGGTATAAGTTGGAAAGGTGCGCATCGCGACGATCACCTCGATTAGTAGGTTGGATTTGATATTTATTCTATCTCAAAAAGTCACATAAATCCATGTGGAAGCAACATCGTTTTATATTCAATGGCAGCATATTCCTGTATACTAAGGTTAATTCATAGATGCGCTGGATATGGCGACTATGAATCTATCCCGCGGAGAAAAGAGAAGGTGAATTCAATTGTCGAACACGTTACATGAGACATTGCAGAGCAGCTTTTTACAATATTATGGTCCGAGCGATCAAGCGATCCAGTGGTTCCATGCCCCTGGTCGCGTGAATTTGATCGGTGAGCATATTGACTACAACGGTGGGTTCGTGTTCCCGGCCGCATTACAGTTCGGAACCACATTGTGTATTCGCCCGCGTACGGATCGTAAGATCGTGATGCGATCAACGAACTTCGATGGCACAAGTGAAATCGCATTAGATGCGCTTCCAGCGTCTAAATCGAATGCGTGGACAGATTATCCGACAGGGGTCGTTGTTACGCTGCAGGAAGCTGGATATCCGATTACGAAGGGGTATGAGATGCTCTTCCACGGGGAGATTCCGAATGGCTCAGGACTTTCCTCATCGGCTTCGATTGAAGTGGTTACGATGTATGCATTATTATCGCTTGAAGGTCACAAGACGGACCGTAAAGAAATTGCGGTGTTATCACAGAAGGTGGAGAATCAATTCGTCGGCGTGAATTGCGGCATTATGGATCAATTTGCGGTTGCGAATGGACGCAAGGATCATGCGATACTGCTCAATTGTGATACGCTCGAAGAGAAGCTTGTTCCTTTCCAAGCTGGACAGTATAAGCTGGTGATCGGGAATACGAAGAAGCGCAGAGGATTGGTGGATTCCAAATATAATGAACGCCGCCAAGAATGTGATGAAGCCGTTGCAATTCTAGCACAGCATGTGCCAGGGCTGAAATTACTCTGCGAATTGTCGAGCGAAGCATTTGAGCCGATTGCTCACCATATTACGAACGAGACTGTGCGCAACCGTGCACGTCATGCAATTGAAGAGAACGATCGCGTATTGCAATCGGTGGCGTACTTAACGAACGACGATCTCGTGAATTTTGGTCTATTGATGCAAGCTTCGCATAACTCATTGCGGGATCTCTATGAAGTAAGCTGCTTTGAATTGGATGTCATGGTCGAAGAAGCATTGAAAGTGCCAGGTGTGCTAGGCGCACGGATGACGGGCGCAGGCTTCGGCGGATGTACCGTAGCGCTTGTTCATGAGGATCAAGTAGAGAAATTCATTCAACAGGTTGGCGAAGTCTACGAGCAGAAGACAGGGATCCAAGGGGAATTCTATGTGTGTGATGTAGGGAATGGCGTCGAGCAATTGATTAAATAAATAGAGGGAGTGGAGAAACGATGGCAGTATTGGTAACAGGCGGAGCAGGATATATTGGGTCACATACGGTAATGGAATTAGTCACACGCGGTGAGGACGTTGTCGTTGTCGATAATTTATATCAAGGGCATCGCGGCGCGGTACGTGGCGGGAAATTGTACGAGGGGGATATTCGCGACCGTGATTTCCTTACGCAAGTGTTCCGTGAGAATCAGATTGATGCGGTGATTCATTTTGCAGCGAATTCCTTGGTTGGCGAGAGCATGCAGAATCCGGGCAAATACTACGACAATAATGTCTACGGTACACTGTGCTTGCTCGAAACGATGAATGCGTTCGGTGTGAAAAACATCGTATTCTCCTCGACAGCAGCGACGTATGGTGAACCGGAGAAGGTACCCATTGAAGAGACGGATCGGACAGAGCCGACGAATGCGTATGGCGAGACAAAGCTTACCATGGAACGGATGATGCGTTGGTTCGATACGGCACACAGTATGAAATACGTGTCACTTCGTTATTTCAATGCAGCTGGGGCGCATGAGAGCGGCCTTATTGGCGAAGATCATCAACCGGAATCACATTTGATTCCACTGGTATTACAGACAGCGCTCAAGCAGCGTGAATTTATTGCCGTATTCGGAGAAGATTATCCAACGACTGACGGGACTTGTGTACGTGACTATGTACATGTCACAGATCTAGCGGACGCGCATATTCGCGCAGTGCAATATTTACGCGATGGCGGCGACAGTAATATCTTCAACCTTGGCAGCGGAAACGGGTTCTCCGTTCGTGAGGTCATTGAGACGGCGAAGAAGGTGACGGGGCTCGACATACCTGTGCGAATGCAAGAACGACGCGCTGGGGATCCTGCCGTATTAGTTGCTTCTTCGGCCAAAGCAAGACAAGTTCTCGGATGGAACCCAACGCGTGAACGGTTGGAGCAAATTATTGAATCCGCATGGAACTGGCACAGTCAGCATCCGAATGGCTACGGGGAGTAAGATCATGATGACGCAGACGGAGAACCATGTACAATCGGAGCAGGCCTTAGTCGCGATTGAGCGTCTTGTTCAGTTCGCAGCGCATAAGAAGATGATTGCTGCGGAGGATGTGAACTACGTACGCAATGTACTGCTGGATCTGTTTCAATTTCATGCTCCTTACATGGGCGAATGGAGTGCAGATGAGGTCCCTGCGGATGAACCGCATGCGCTCCTCGCACAGTTAATCGATTACGGTTTTACAATTGGGCTCATGCCAGAACGGAATACGACCTACGCTGATCTACTCGACGCGAAAATCATGGGGCTCCTGATGCCAAGACCTTCGGAAGTGGTGCGGAATTTCCGCGATACGGCGAAGAAGCAAGGTGTGGAGGACGCGACGACGGACTTCTACAATTTATGTATTGATTCGAATTATATTCAGATGGAACGGATTCGCAAGAACAGCTATTGGCGACATCCTTCGGACTATGGCGATATCGAAATGACGATTAATCTATCCAAGCCGGAGAAGAATCCGCAAGAGATCGCGATGGCGCTTAAAGCCGCCCCTTCGCATTATCCGAAATGTCTATTATGCGCGGAGAATGTGGGGTACGCAGGTCGATTGAATCATCCAGCACGCCAGAATTTACGGGTTATTCCCGTCGAACTGACGCAAGAGCCGTGGTTCTTCCAGTACTCTCCATACGTGTACTATAATGAACATTGTATCGTGTTCCACAGCGAACATGTCCCGATGAAGTTAACGCATGAGACGTTCGCACGTCTGGTTGATTTTGTGGATCAATTCCCGCATTACTTCGTGGGAACGAATGCAGACCTGCCGATTGTTGGTGGCTCGATTCTGACACATGATCATTTCCAAGGCGGACGGCATACATTCCCGATTGAGCTATCTTCACTTGAGACGAGATTCTCGCATGATGCACATCCTGCGGTTCAGATTCATCGCGTGAAATGGCCAATGTCCGTGCTTCGTCTAACGAGCAAGAAGCGGGAAGCGTTATTATGCGTGGCCAATGAAGTCTACGATGCGTGGAGGTCCTATAGTGACGAGGATGCGAATGTAATCGCATATAGTGAACGTGACGGACAGCTTGTCCCTCACAACACGGTAACACCGATTGTTCGCTATAATGCGAAGGGTGAATACGAGATGGATCTGGTGCTTCGGAACAATCGGACAGACGCGGATCATCCGGAAGGCATCTACCATCCACATCGTCATTTGCATCATATTAAAAAAGAAAATATCGGACTTATCGAAGTGATGGGTGTCGCGATTCTACCAGGCCGTCTGAAATCACAGCTTGAGCAGATTGCGCAGATTCTGAGCGGAGAATTGCCTTGGACGCATGAGCGTGCTGAGGACCGCTATGCTAGCATTGCTGAGCATATTCCGTGGGTGGAACAGCTCCGTGCTACACATGGCCAGCTGTTGTCGAAGGACGAAGCTATGCGTATTGTTGAACAGGAAGTTGGCGACAAATTCGTTGAAATTCTATCGTGTGCGGGTGTGTATAAACGAACGGAGCAGGGCATTACAGCATTTAATCGCTTCGTTCACAGTATGGGTTGGAAGGAGACTCCAGAAGTATGAGTACAATGCAATATCAACAAGTTGATCATGAGGTATGGGGACCATGTCTAGAAATTGTGAACGAAGATGTTCAGCTCCTCGTGACCTTGAATTATGGCCCTCGTATTATTCATTGCAGTCTTGTAGATGGCAAGAACCTGTTCTTTGAAGATCCGAATAACAAATACCATGAAGAGAATGGGTTTCGCTTGTGCGGCGGTCACCGTTTCTGGCTGAGTCCAGAGATTTATCCGGATACGTATGAACCTGCCCTATCGCCAGTAGAATGGAAGCAGACCGAAGCGGGCCTCGTCTTTACATCGGGTGTCGATGATGTGACTTCGACGCAGAAGGAGATTGTCATTTCCTTCATCGATCGCCGTGTTCATGTCAGACATCGTGTGACGAATGTGGGAGAGAAGGCTATCGAGCATGCGGCATGGGCATTATCGATGATGGCACCGGGGGGAACGGCATTGGTGCCGCAGCCGGATAGTTATGCCGATCTGCTGCCGAACCGTAGGCTGATTGTGTGGCCATATACAGATATGTCCGATCCTCGTGTTCATTGGGGCAAAGACGTCATTACGGTTGCACAACGCAGCAATACGGTACCATTCAAGTTCGGGATGAATCAAGTGAAACAGTGGGCTGCATATTACAATGACGGTGT
Organism: Paenibacillus terrigena DSM 21567; assembly: GCF_000374845.1. Lineage (GTDB taxonomy): Bacteria > Bacillota > Bacilli > Paenibacillales > Paenibacillaceae > Paenibacillus_K > Paenibacillus_K terrigena. The sequence continues at coordinate 252,752 of NZ_KB895416.1, forward strand.
ATTGTTCCAGAAAACATTCGAGCATCGCGAAGGAGCAAACTACCCGGATTTCGGCTGTTCTTTTGAATTGTATACAAATGAAGATTTCTTGGAACTTGAGTCCCTTGGGCCGCTTGTAACGATCCACCCGAACGAGTCGATCCAGCATGATGAATGGTGGACGATCAAACGCAGTGACAGTATTGTAGATAGTCTGAAACAACTGCCTTTCTGAGCCTAGCTCAGAAAGGTTTTTCTTTCTTTGAACTGGAAATTATCTTATAATAGGAGAATTGTCATTACCGTAGTAGGGGGATCAACGTGGAGTCGTCCAATCATTTCGAAGAATCGAATAAACAACAAGAAGAACGTGAAGTATTATTACATCAATTGCATGACATGATGGAGGTTATTCTGCAGAAGAATTCACCAGACCGCCATTACCTTCGGGATGTGGAGCACCTGGGCGCGGGATCCATGTATGTATTAAATGCCTTGTATCAGAAAGGGGTATGCCGTGCTTCGGATATTGCGCATAGCCTTGAAATCACATCCGGTGCTGTAACAGGGCTGACAGACAAGCTGCTCTATATGGGACTGATTCATCGGGAGCGATCCGAGGAAGATCGGCGCGTCGTACTCCTGTCCTTGAGTGATCAAGGCCGCGAGACGTATATGCGATTACGCAATGCGCGTTCCGAGCGATTGAAGGCTGCTTTTTCTCATGTAGGAACGGATGAAATTGAGTGTTTGCATCAAATCTTATCCAAAATTAAAAATCAATAAACAGTAAATTATAGAGGAAAGTCTTTCCAAGCCTGCAGAACTATGCGAGAATAAGGGGAGTAATACCCATAAATCCTATAGATGCAGGGAGGAATTAAATATGTCTCAAGAACGTCCTTTTGATTTAGAAACACTTGCTATTCATGCCGGTCAAGAAATTGATCCAACAACATTATCACGTGCAGTTCCACTCTATCAGACAACTTCCTATGCTTTTCGCGACACCGATCATGCTGCGAACTTATTCGCACTGAAGGAATTCGGCAACATCTATACGAGATTAATGAATCCGACGACCGATGTGTTCGAGAAGCGTGTTGCAGCACTGGAAGGCGGTCCAGCTGCGCTCGCGGCGGCATCGGGTCAAGCTGCGATTACTCTCGCGATTCTGAATATCGCAGGCTCTGGCGATGAGATCGTATCTGCTTCAACGTTATATGGTGGGACTTATAATCTCTTCTCAACGACACTCGCTAAGCTTGGCATCAAGGTGCATTTTGTGGATTCGAGCAATCCGGAGAATTTCCGCGCAGCCATTACACCGAACACGAAGGCGCTCTATGCGGAGACGATCGGGAATCCGAAAGGCGATGTACTAGACATTGCGGCGGTAGCAGCGATTGCGCATGAGCACGGTATTCCGTTAATTGTCGACAATACGTTCCCAAGCCCGTACTTGCTTCGTCCATTGGAGCACGGGGCAGACATCGTCGTTCATTCTGCGACCAAATTCATTGGCGGTCATGGAACATCGATTGGCGGCGTCATCGTCGACGGCGGGAAATTCGATTGGAAAGCAAGCGGGAAGTTCCCAGGCTTAACAGAACCGGATCCAAGCTACCATGGTGTGGTGTATACCGATGCAGTAGGTCCGATTGCATATATAATCAAAGCACGCGTGCAATTGCTTCGGGATATGGGTGCCACATTGTCGCCATTTAACGCATTTATGCTGCTGCAAGGGTTGGAGACCCTTCATCTGCGGATGGAGCGCCATAGTTCGAATGCGTTGCAGGTAGCACAGTTCCTAGAAGCACATGATGCCGTCGAGTGGGTGAACTATGCAGGACTACCAAGCCATTCCTCCTATGAGCTTGCTCAGAAGTATCTGCCGAAGGGTCAAGGCGCGATCATGACCTTTGGCATCAAGGGTGGCTTGGAGGCTGGACGTAAGCTGATCAATAACGTGAAGCTGTTCTCGCACCTTGCGAATGTTGGCGATTCGAAATCATTGGTTATCCATCCAGCGAGCACAACGCATCAACAGCTCAGCGAAGATGAGCAAATTTCCGCAGGGGTTCATCCAGGCATGATTCGGGTGTCCATAGGTACGGAATCGATTCAAGATATTTTGCATGACTTGGGGCAAGCTATTGCTGCAAGCCAAGCGTAATGATTAGAGAAGGGGCCGTAAGGCTCCTTTTTCTGTAACCACAATAGAATTTATAAGTTTCGCTGTAAACGAAACACCCACATTCTATTTGGCGATAAAAACAACTTCTAAACGCGGTCGCTCATCTTTGAAAGTACTTCGATCGGAGTTTTTCTCATTAGAAGTAGAACGGGATACAGTGGTATACTAGGGAAGGCGAGAGTAATCGCATTTAATCGCATGAGGAGGATACGTATGCAACCCTTTCAATTTCATAATCCAACAAGACTGATATTTGGTGAAGGCCAAATTCAGATGCTCACACAGGAAATTCCGAAGTATGGTTCGCGTGTATTGCTGCTCTATGGCGGAGGCAGTATCAAACGAAATGGCCTCTATGAGCAGGTATTGCTGCAATTAGAAGCCGTTAGTGCCTATGTCGTTGAACTCGGTGGAGTCGAACCGAATCCACGGCTGTCTACGGTACATAAAGGCGTTGAGATGTGCAAAAAAGAACAGATTGACTTAATTCTGGCTGTTGGCGGGGGGAGTGTCATTGACTGTGCGAAAGCCATTGCGGTTGGCGCAAAGTATGACGGCGATGCATGGGATTTCATGACCCACCAGGCTGTTCCGCAAGATGCGCTTCCGCTGGGTACGGTGTTGACGATTGCAGCGACAGGCTCCGAGATGAATGGGGGTTCCGTAATCACGAATTGGGAGACGCAGGAGAAGCTTGGTTGGGGCACCCCGCTCGTCAATCCGAAGTTCTCGATTCTGGATCCGAACTATACGAAGTCATTGCCTCGTGACCAGACGATTTATGGCATGGTCGATATGATGTCGCATGTGTGCGAGCACTACTTCCATCACGAGCCGAACACACTGCTGCAGGATGGCTTCTGCGAGGCGCTGCTGCGTACGGTCATGGAGACGGCGCCGAAGCTGCTCGAAGATTTGCAGAGCTATGAGCATCGTTCAACGATTCTCTACTGCGGAACGATGGCACTCAATGGCGTGCTCAACATGGGATATAACGGCGACTGGGCAACGCATAACATCGAGCATGCGGTATCGGCCGTATATGATATTCCGCACGGCGGCGGACTTGCGATTCTGTTCCCGAACTGGATGAAGCATGTGCTGGATGAGAATGTAGGACGCGTCAAACAGATGGCAGTGAATGTATTTGGTATTGATTCATCAGGCAAAAGCGACCGCGATGTCGCACTCGAAGGGATTGAGGCGCTTCGCAGCTTCTGGAATTCGATTGACGCGCCTAGCCGGTTAGCAGATTATAATATCGATGATTCCAAGCTTGAAGCCATGGCAGATAAAGCGATGAGATTTGGTCCATTTGGCAACTTCAAGAAGCTCAATCGTGAGGATGTGCTCGCGATTTATCGCGCATCATTGTAAGCTGGAATGGTATAATATATATCAAAAGAAGGAAGCGTAGTATGCGGGATTGTCCCTGCTGTTTACGCTTTTTTCTCATTTTTTGAAACAATTTCCCAATATTTGCGTAATACATATATATCATATCTAATAGGATGAAGGAGGTGTGAAATGGTCGCATTTTATTGGGGCTGTCTAGCATTTGGCGCTTTATTTGCACTCATAAGTGTTGTCTTGGGGGACATTCTTAGCAGTGCGTTCGATGGCATGCTCGACTTTTTATCGATTGATTTCTTACAGCCGATGGTTATTGCTACGGTGGTGACGACACTTGGCGGCGCGGGAATTCTTCTCACGAAATATTCGCCGTTTACGACGCTGGTAAGTCTAGGCATGGCCGTCATCATTGCATTATTGTTAGCGGTCGCTGTGTATTTCGCGTATGTGAAGCCGATGCAGAACAGTGAGAATTCGACGGGCTTTTCGATCCAAGAGTTGCAAGGTAAAATCGGTCAGGTCACGGTCGCCATTCCTTCTATCGGATTTGGTGAAGTGTTAGTACGGATCGGAGCAGGACATACGAATCAGATTGCAGCGAGCTTCGATGCAGTGAACATCGCGGATGGAAGCCAAGTTGTTGTGGTGGAGATTCGTGAAGGCGTAGCCTATGTATCCCCAATAACCCTCTAAGATAGGAGAGATTGTATGTCAGAAATTCCAGATTTCCTCATCATTCCAGGTATTGTGATTGCCGTCATTATTGTTCTTGGTCTAGCCTTTTGGGCGCGTTACAAAACGGTAGGTCCTGATAAAGCCATGATCGTTACGGGTTCTTTTCTAGGTGGCGGGTCAACGATTTCAACGGATGACTCGGGTCGCAAAATAAAGATTATTCGCGGCGGCGGGGCATTTATTTGGCCGATTTTCCAACAGTCACAATACATATCATTACTCTCGCATAAACTCGATGTCTCGACGCCGGAAGTCTATACAGAGCAAGGGGTTCCAGTTATTGCGGACGGCGTTGCGATTATTAAAGTCGGCGGTGCGGTTGAAGATGTTGCGACTGCAGCAGAGCAGTTCATTGGCAAGCCGATTGAGGCGTTGAAAGGCGAAGCGCAAGAGGTGCTTGAAGGCCATTTGCGTGCAATCCTTGGTTCGATGACGGTGGAAGAAGTATATCGAAATCGCGATAAATTCGCACAAGAGGTGCAAGGCGTTGCAGCGCGTGATTTAAAAAAGATGGGTCTGCAGATCGTCTCATTCACCATCAAGGATGTTCGCGATAAGCAAGGTTATCTGGATGCACTCGGGAAGCCGAGAATTGCAGCGGTGAAGCGGGATGCGGAGATCGCGGAAGCGGAAGCGGTGCGGGATGCGCGGATTCAGAAAGCAAAGGCAGAAGAAGAAGGACAGAAAGCCGAACTCATTCGTGATACAAATATTGCGGAAGCCGGGAAAGCAAAAGAGCTCAAAGTGGCATCCTTTAAGAAGGAGCAAGATACAGCGAAGGCGGAAGCGGATCAAGCGTACCAGATCCAAGAAGCGAAAGCCAAGCAGCTCATGGTTGAGGAGCAGATGAAAGTCGAGCTCGTACGTAAGGATCGGGAGATCGATCTTCAAGAGAAGGAAATCTTAGTGCGTCAGAAGCAATATGATGCGGAAGTGAAGAAGAAAGCCGATGCGGATAAATACGCAGTTGAACAAGCGGCGGAAGCCGATAAGTCGCGTAAGATGCGGGAAGCAGAAGCATTGCAATATTCCATCGAAGCGCAAGCAAAGGCAAACGCCGAGCAGAAGCGTCTTGAAGGGATGGCGATTGCGGACGCGGAACGTGCGAAAGGTACTGCCGATGCGGAAGTCATTCGACTTCGCGGTCTAGCGGAAGCCGAAGCGAAAGAGAAACTGGCTGAAGCATTCCAGAAATTCGGTGAGGCAGCGGTCCTCGATATTATCGTGAAAATGCTCCCAGAGCTTGCTGGTAAAATCGCAGAGCCGATCTCATCGATCGAGAAGTTGACGGTTGTAGATACGGGGAATGGTGCCGGCGCTGCGCGCGTCAGCAATTATGTAACCCAACTGATGGCGACAGCGCCAGAAATGTTGAAGAGCGTATCAGGTATCGACGTCGAATCGCTGATCAAAGGGATGACAGCAAAAGTGGGTCAGCGTAACGAGACGGGCGAAATCGCTGCAACGTCATCGGTACCGTCTGCTCTAGCTGCGCTGGTCGCCGAACAGAAGCCAAAGGCTCAAGAATAGGATGAGTAATTCTTGGATGAATTGACATCCTATGGTGAGGAGGTGATTTCCTTGCCACATAACAAATCGCAGAAAATCAACGATCAGCACAACAAGTCGCGTTTGAAAGAAGAGGCCGTGACTTCAAGTACTGAAAAGGCGTCCCGTCGTCCTCCAAGCTTGAATAACATATCCAAGCAGGACTCCTAAATGAACAAAGCCATCTCCAGCTGATGCGGAGATGGCTTTGTTTTGTTTCGGTGTGGGTGGAGGTCTAGCATCGTGTTGGTTCGAGCGAGCCATGGTCCGCGTTCCGTCTAACGAATCGTAAAATGCTTATTGATGCGAAAATGCAGTGAATTTTGAGCTAACGAACCGTAGTCACGCTATTGGTATCAAAATGAGCGGAAAAGGGCGGTTTGTGGCCGAATAGCGTTTGTGAGGTTCGTTAGAAAAAATAATCGCGACATTTGGGCAAATAAGGATTGCTGGGTTCGTTCACGCCCGCTAATCCCCCAGACGCTTCTGTCCTTCCTTCATATTCCAAGCGAGCACGGTGCAGATGAGCAAAATCGCGACCATCAGATAGACGGCAGAGAGCCAGGATTCGCTGTCCCCCTTGACCCATTGCATCGCTGCGATGACGAGTACACCACCTAGATTGCCTGCGAGCATCATCAGTCCTGTCGCTTCACCGGCATGCTTCTCGCCGGCGATTTCTTCGGTCAAGGAGAGCAGCAAGGCATACCCCGGAAGGAACATAAAACCTAGTAAACCACTGAAGAGCAGCAAGGCACCCATATTCCCTGTTGTACATAATGGGTAGGTGAGCAGTAACGCTACGGTACAACAGAGGATGAGGAATGGCTTACGTCGACGATAACGATCCGAGATGGCAGGAATGATCGCGGCACCCAACATACCGAAGATAATGAGCATGCCGCCGACGAGCCCGGCTTGTTCAGCGTTCACCCCATAGGGCTTCAAGATCGGTTCGAGCCAGGAGGTGATGCCGTTGAAGAAGCCGAGCGCAAAGAAGGCGATGATGCAGATGAGAAGCAATTGCCGATTGCGAAGCAAGGGGAGGAGTTCTTTCCATCGCACGGAAGGCTCCGCTTGCTGTTGATTGCCTTGGGGATTAGGATACGCAACAAGCCAGAAGAATAGGGTAGCAAGCACAGTAAGCCCAGCGAAAATAATCATGGTGACTTGCAGATTCGTTGCTGCCACGAAGATGGGCGTGGTTGCTAGCGCGAGGGCCATCCCTGCGAACATGCCTACGGTGCCCAGCCCCGTTGCCATCGCTTGTCGATCACGTGGGAACCAATCTGCGACCAGTTTGGTAATGCCATTCATGACATAGGGCTGACCGATCGCAATACCGACATGACCAATGACGAGGAAGATGAAGTGCTGATCGAAGATCCGAACACTAGCGAAAATGGACATTAACAATCCGCCAATACCTACCCCGAATCGATAGCCTCGTCGATCGATGACGATTCCCGCATGTACGGATAGGAGAACATAGACGAGCGGGAACACCATTAACAGTAAGTTCATGCTTTTTTCGGATACATGATAACGTTCCTCCAGCGTCGTGATGAGCGGCGCGAAGTTCAGCCAGAGCATTTGGCTTATGCCTGCTAGCAGCGTGAAGCTGAGCAAGACCGTCCAACGATTGGTAAAGGCGCTCACGCCCTGATGTTCCTCTCGAGGCAAGAAGCATTCCCCCCTCAATTCCGAGATAGATTATCGCACATCCCTTTATACGCACGATTATATTAATTTTCTTAAAGGCTTATTCCTCACGCTACCCAAAGATTCTCTCATAGCATGCTAGAATCCGGCATATAAGATGGGAGCGGGTTGTTTCATACCAGCGTAGCTCGATCATAGAACGAGAGGGTGAAATGAAATGGGTGTGCTTCGATTAACGATGGCACAGGCGTTGCTGAAGTTTCTTGATCAACAGTACGTAGAGCGTGACGGGAAGGAAACGAAATTTGTAAAAGGCGTCATGGGCATCTTCGGACACGGCAATGTGCTTGGGATCGGCGAGGCGTTGGAGCGGGATCCGGGAAATTTGCAATTCATTCAAGGGAAAAATGAGCAAGGCATGACGCATGCCGCTGTCGCATATGCGAAGCAGAAAAATCGACTCGAAATATTCGCGTGCACGTCATCCATTGGACCGGGCGCCTTGAACATGGTGACAGCCGCTGCGACAGCGACGGTGAATCGAATCCCGGTCCTGCTGCTGCCGGGGGATATCTTTGCATGTCGACAACCGGATCCTGTGCTGCAGCAGATTGAACATCCGATGAATTATACGATATCGGCGAATGATGCGTTTAAGCCTGTGAGCAAATATTGGGATCGAATCACTCGGCCCGAGCAATTGATGAGCTCGATGATGCAGGCGATGTGCGTGTTGACGGACCCTGCGGAGACAGGGGCGGTGACGATCTGCTTGCCTCAAGATGTACAGACGGAAGCCTATGATTATCCGGAGCATTTTTTCGCGAAAAGAGTCCATTCGATTGATCGGATGCCACTAAGTAAGTCGGCATGTGAAAGAGCCGTTCAATTACTCGCGCGAAAAAAGACGCCGTTGCTGATCGCAGGCGGCGGTGTACACTATTCCCTTGCCTATGAGCCGCTTCTTCAATTTGCTGATGCATTTGGCATCCCCATAGCCGAGACTCAAGCGGGTAAAAGTGCCGTACCTTGGCATCATCCACTCTATATGGGTGGCATAGGAACGACAGGTTCGCTCGCAGCCAATCAACTAGCGAAGGAGGCAGATGCGATCATTTGTGTCGGAACACGGTTAGGGGATTTTGCAACGGCATCGAAGTCAGCTTTCCTTCATCCGGAAGTGGATTTCATCCATATCAATATAAACAACTTCGACGCGGGGAAGATGAATGGCGTCAAACTGGTTGCCGATGCAGCAGAAGCCTTAAAGGAACTAACGGATGTACTCCTAGCGAGAGGGTATAAATCGTCTTATGATGCTGCGGAGCTTGCAGCGAAGAAGGCAGAATGGAACCGAGAAGTGGATCGACTGTATGCAGTGGAGCTAGAACACGGCTTGTCGCAGACGCGCGTCCTTGGTGAAATCAATCGGTTCATGGACGGCCATGAAGTCATTGTGGCGGCGGCAGGCAGTCTACCGGGGGATCTTCATCGGCTGTGGCGCTCCGAACGTCCGAAATCCTACCATATGGAGTACGGATTCTCTTGTATGGGGTATGAAGTTGCAGGTGCGTTTGGGGTCAAATTAGCCGAGCCGGATCATGAAGTGTATGCGCTTATCGGGGACGGCAGTTATTTGATGCTTCATTCCGAGCTGGTTACGAGCCTGCAGGAGGGTGTGAAGGTGAATGTTATTTTGCTAGACAATCATGGGTTTCAATGTATTCACAATTTACAGAAGGATCACGGCAGCGATGGGTTCGGCAATGAATTCAGATATCGCAGTCGGGAAACGAGCGGTCTGACAGGGGATTACGTTGCGATCGATTATGCGTCGCATGCGAGAAGTATGGGTGTAGCTGCATACACCGTGACGAGCATTGAACAATTAAGAGATGCCCTTCATCAAGCGAAGCAAGAGAAGGGTTCAACGTTGATCGCCGTTCAAGTGCTGCCGGGGACGAATTCAGGTGGGTATGAATCGTGGTGGAGAGTGGATGTACCGGAAGTCTCGACGAGTGATCAGGTCCAGCGTGCCTACCAGCGGATGCATGAGAAGACGAGTCGGGCGTTAAACATCTAAGGAGAGGAGCGATTACATTGTCGAATCTACTTATACGAGGCAAGCAGCCGGACGCAGCGGGGAACACCCTGACAATAACACCACAATCTGCGGGTTGGAAGTATGTGGGATTTCAAGTCTTTAAGCTGCGACCCGGCCAATGCTTAAGCCAAGAAACAGGAGCGAACGAGATCTGTGTTGTGTTGCTGAGCGGAATTGCCAATGTATCCACGCAGCATGAGCGTTACAACCAGATTGGCCGCCGCATGAGCGTGTTCGAGCAGACGCCGCCTTTTTCCGTGTACGTGCCTGCACGAGACGAAATTCAGGTTGAAGCAATGACGGAACTCGAAATCGCCATATGCGCAGCACCTGCTGAAGGCCGATGGGAAGCGCGATTGATTACGCCGGATCAGGTAGGCGTTGAACAACGAGGATACGGCGCGATGGAGCGAACGATCCACAACATCCTGCCGGAACGGGAAGAAGCCGAGCGGCTGCTCGTCGTCGAAGTGTTCACGCCGGCCGGGCACTGGTCCAGCTATCCGCCGCATAAGCATGATCAGGATGATCTGCCGCGAGAATCGCTGCTGGAGGAGACGTACTATTACAAAATTGCACCTGTAGAAGGGTTTGCCATGCAGCGCGTATATACCGACGACTTGTCGCTTGATGAGACGATCGTCGTTCACGACGGCGATGCGGTCATGGTCCCGCACGGGTATCATCCCGTCTCAGCGCCGCCGGGATATGGCGTATATTACTTGAACGTAATGGCTGGACCGATGCGCACATGGAAGTTCCACAATGATCCGAAGCATGAATGGTTATTGAGACCGGGGAAGGAGGCACCTGCGCATGAGTCTAATCCCGTTTCAGAATAATCGACCACTCGATTTGATCGGGTTAGGAAGATTGTGTATCGACTTGAATGCAAACGAAATTCATCGCCCGTTGGAGGAGACCGTCACCTTCACGAAATACGTAGGCGGCTCACCAGCCAACATCACGATTGCGATGGCACGTCTCGGAATGAACACTGGATTTATCGGCAAAGTCGCGAATGATGCACATGGGCGTTTTATTGTCGATTACTTGCAGAAGACGCATATCAATACGGACGGCATTCGTGTGGATCAGACGGGTAGCGTGACAGGTCTTGCTTTTACGGAGATCAAATCGCCTACAGATTGCAGCATTCTGATGTATCGTGACAATGTGGCCGACCTGAAGCTGACGCCATCCGAAGTGAGTGAAGACTATATTCGCCAAGCAAAAGCCTTACTAATCTCGGGGACCGCCCTTGCGCAGAGCCCTTCCCGTGAAGCCGTGTTCAAAGCGCTCACGCTGGCGCACAAACACCAAGTCGCTATCATCTTCGATATCGATTATCGCCCATATACGTGGACATCCAAGGAGGAGACGGGGATCTACTACAGGCTTGTCGCAGAGAAATCGGATGTTATTATCGGCGGCAGAGAAGAATTTGACTTGATCGAAGCGTTGGATGGCCCGCTGCGTCATGACGACGATGCGACAGCGCGCCAGTGGTTCCATCATCGCGCTCGTGTGGTTGTCGTCAAACGGGGTGGAGACGGCTCGATCGCTTTTACCGCGCAAGGGGAACGCTCCGAAGGTCACGTATTCCCTGCCCAGGTGGTCAAGACGTTCGGAGCGGGGGATTCCTTTGCGGGTGCTTTTATTTATGGCCTGATGCAAGGGTGGAGCTTAAGCCGATGTCAGCAATTCGGCAGCGCTGCCGCATCGATTGTGGTGTCCAGCCATAGCTGCTCGGACGCGATGCCTACGGTAGAACAGATTCAAGCACGAATCGATCGCTATATCCAGCAAGGGTTGTAGGACAGCCCGTTTCCAAGGAGGTCAGACGCATGCATCAATCGCAATTTTGGGTTGCAGCGCATACGGGTTCGGGCAATGCCCCGGACAACACGATGGACTCATTCCTCGAAGGAGTAAACAGCGGAGCTGATATGGTCGAGATCGATGTCCGATCGACAAAGGATGGCGTTGCAATCCTGCTTCATGATGATTCACCGCTGCTTCAGTTATATACTTACAAGCAGCTGAACGCTCGGGAGATGCGCACTCAGCTCGATCCCCTCTATGCACACCATGACATTGTGCGTCTTGATACAATTTTACAGATTGCGATGAAGCACCAAATGAAGCTAAATCTGGATATGAAAGACCACCGTAGCAATGAACCCGCGTTGGCCGCGATTCAGATGACGCAAGCCGCAGAATGCGTCTTTTTCACGGGATGCACAGAGGGACTTGTGGGTCTTCAGGCAGGACTTCAGGTGATGATGAATACGCCTGATGCATTGACGGATCAAGATGAGGGGGACTACGAGGCATTTGCTGATGCAATCTGTGCGCAGGCACGAAAGGAAGGATACGTCGGACTCAATATGGATTACCGGACCTGCCGTCAGGAGATTGTGGATCGTGCTCACGCGAGCGGTTTGGTGGTATGGGTGTATACCGTGAACGAACCGGCATGGATGGCGAAGTGTATATCGATGGACGTGGATGCGATCACAACGAGAAATGTAAGGACGCTGATACAGCTAAAATGAAGGCGCTTTAAAAATTTTTCGAAAAATATGGTATCGATACCATACAGATTGAATATGGCTTAATAAGCAGGTTATTTTACCCGCAATGGAATTTATTGTTATCTTCACAAAGAATTAAGTCGTACATGACGTTGCGTTAACACTTCATCGATATAATGATCATCAAACCGCAATGGAAGGGAGATGAGCCGTACGCTTAAGATTGGACGAATTGTATAGAACCCACTAACTCATAAGAAGGTGATTGATCATTCATGACAACACATGTGAACCCGACGGTGAACACTTCGAAGAGATCCAAACACTGGAGAAATATTCTACTACATAAATACTTATACCTCATGCTGCTGCCTTGCCTCGTATTTTTTATTATTTTTTCCTACATTCCTATGACTGGCATCATTCTGGCATTCAAAGAATACAAGTTCAACGCGGGGATCCTCGGGAGTCCTTGGGCGGGTTTCAAATATTTCGAACGGTTCTTCAATGACTATCAGAGTGGCATGCTCATCAAGAACACCCTCATCATCTCCTGCATGAAGCTCTTCATCGGCCTGCCGTTTCCCATCCTTCTCGCCCTCATGTTCAACGAAGTGAAGAACCGCTACTTCCGCAATATCGCACAGAGCATATCCTATCTGCCTCATTTCTTATCCTGGGTCGTCGTCATCGGATTAACGCAGCGCCTCTTGGCACCCGATAACGGTTTACTGAATCAGATCGTCGGCTTCTTCGGTGGAGATAGCAGCGTCTTCTACATGATGGAATCGAGTTATTTCTACCAAATCATGTTCGGGAGCCATATCTGGAAATCGATCGGCTGGGACTCCATCATATATCTGGCAGCGATTGCAGGTGTGAATCAGGATATGTACGAAGCGGCGAGGATGGATGGAGCCAGCAGGACCCGAGAAATTTGGCATATTACACTTCCTTCGATTCAACCAACCATTCTCATTCTGTTTATTCTATCACTCGGAAGTATCTTATCTGCAGGGTTCGATCAGCTGTATCTCCTGCGAACACCCGGGAACATGCAATTAGCCGAGATTCTCGATACGTACGTCATTCGGGTCGGACTTCAAGGCGGTCAATATGGGTATGCGACAGCTGTCGGTCTCATGCAAGGGGTGATTGGATTAATACTCGTCGTCGCAGCAAATCGGATTTCTAAGAAGGTATCAGAGACTTCATTATGGTAGCGATTCCAGAGGAATGACTAAACCAATGAAAAGAGGGATGATGAAATGCTTAGAAAGAACACGTGGGTTCGACTGCTTGCGATTCCGCTTATCTTGACGCTGTTCCTCGCGGGTTGTACGGGGAATGACAACGGCACGGACACCAAGACGGCGCAGCCTGAAGGCAACAAGGCGAATCAAGGGACGGACAAAGGATCGGCGGACAGCGGCAAACCTGCAACATGGATCGCGGATCGGAAAGTGAAAGGGCTTGTCTTTATGGGGACGGATGATTACACCGGGGATATGAACGCGGAGATCAAAGCAAAATTGAAAGAACTCACAGGAATCGACCTAGAAGTTGAAATTATGGTCGCAGATCATTCCATTGACGGGCTCATCGCAGGGCTAGCATCGAACGATTTGCCGGACTTCATCACCTTTTATCTGAATAACAGCGGTCGTCCGGAGATGCCTGTTATTCTGAAAGCAGCAAGGGAAGAAATGTTCACGGATCTTGCCCCATTGATGAAAGAAACGAAGGTGTACAGCAAATATTTGGAGGATGGCTACTTGCCGCTGGATACGAAATATGGCGTCATGTTCCGCCCAGAATTCAATGGTTCTACTTACTTCATCCACATGAATGTGGCACGCCAAGGCGGCTATGCGACGTGGAAAGCTGCTGGTGGCCCTTACATTCGCAAAGATATCGCCGATGCACTGAAAGTCGATCCTCGCACGATCAATACCACGGAGAAGCTATATGAGCTTGCGAAGAAAGTCAAAGCAGGCAACTTCAAAGACAATAACGGAAAAGATGTCGTACCGATCGGACCTAGTTACTGGGGTGGTCAAGAGATCGGCGTCCTCTTCAATGATCTGGAATGGGGCAGTGACGATCAGCGGATTAAGAAGGACTCGTCCGGCAACATTTTGCATGAAAGTCAGACTGAATATGCATTGAAAAAAGTAGAGTACATTCAAAAGCTGCTTAAAGAAAAGCTCATCCATCCAGAATTCTTCACCATGGACGAAAGCCGCGCGACAGAGGGCGCACTGAACGGCACATGGGGCATCATCGGAAATGCGCACAACTATCAAGAATTCAACCGCGATATGCATTACTTGCCGCTAGGCCCGATTGATTATGTGGATCGTCCCTATCAGATGCAAGTGGATTTCAAATCGGGTTCTTCCGGGTGGGCCATCCCAGCGACAACGAAGAACCCGGAAGATATTATGAAGCTGGCAGATTTCCTGGCTAGTCGTGAAGGCAAGCTGCTGTGGCAGTATGGATTGGAAGGCAGAGACTATACGCTGGATGCGAAGGGCAACCCACTCGCGAAGAAGGAAGTCATTGACCTCAAAGTAAGTAATCCGGAAGAAGCCAAGAAGCTTGGGTTCGCAGGCGTAGGCAATTCCTGGGGCGCTCTGCTCGGCGGTACCGATATTGACCGGATGGCGGACTTTGGCGAGATGGAGTATGGGGACGCTGTCGCGCCGGAACTCAACGCGGGTGCACTCAAGATTGCCGAATACTGGGGCTGGGAAGAGAAACACAAAAACGCCAAGATGGTGGACGGATATACCCCATTATCCTTTATTAGTGAATTTGAGCATGGAACGGAATTAAAAGCAGCACTTAAGAATTATGATGACAGTCTCATTCGGGCGTACTATGCGAAGAACACGGACGAAGCGAAGAAAATTCTCGATTCTGCCTCTAAACAACTGGAAGCGACCGGATTACAGCAATTCCTGGAACTGCTCAAGACGAAAGATGCTGATCCAAAGACGCATGTGAAGTTCTAGTCCAACACGGGAAAGGGTGGGTCGGCTCGTTTCAAGCTTCGCTGAACCGGCCCTACTTGTTCACCTTTCAATCGCCAATATGAGGAGGAGACCGAGATTGAGGGAGTTCTACAAGACATCATTCGGGGAAAAAGTCTTTAAAGTCTTCATTTATCTATGTATCACGGCGCTATGTCTATCCATCATCCTTCCTTTCTTCAATATATTGGCCTTATCCTTCAATGCGGGAAAAGATGCGGAACGCGGAGGGATTTACTTCTGGCCGCGTGTATGGTCGCTTCAAAATTTCGCGGAGGTGCTGACTTCAGCCAATATGCTCTCGGCGTTCGGCATATCGCTGTTCAGGACCATTGTCGGAACGCTAGCGAGTGTATTCCTAACGGCCATGGCTGCATATACCTTGAAGAGTAAGACGATGCCGGGCGTTCGATTTTTTACGATGTTGATCTTCTTTACGATGCTGTTCGGTGGCGGCATTATTCCCTATTACATGCTGCTGAAATCCATCCATTTGACGAATACAATCTGGGTGTATGTGATCCCATCCCTCTATAGTGCGTGGAACCTGATCATTATGCGGACGTTTTTTCAGCAAATTCATGTCAGTCTCGAAGAGTCGGCACGGATCGATGGATACAATGATTTCTCGATCTTCATGCGGGTCATCATGCCGCTGAGTAAACCGGTGATTGCAGTGATTATGTTATTCAATGCGGTGGGTCATTGGAATGATTGGTTCACGGGCGCCTTCTATGTCAGATCGGGGGATCTCCGGCCGCTCTCGACGCTGCTACAAGAAATGCTCACCAGGGCGGAAGCGATGCGAAGCAAGCTGGAGTCGGCTGCGGGAACGACGCAATATGAGATGCTCGACAAGATGCAGGTGACAGGCGATTCGATGAAAATGGCTACGATTATTATCGTCATCGCACCGATTATCATCATTTATCCGTTTATCCAGAAGTATTTTGCCCAAGGCGTGATGATCGGATCGATCAAGGAATAGAGGACTGGATATAGGAGGAATCGCATGCGCATTGACAATCCGTACGATAAGCAGGGCACATGGCTGCGGGGCAGCTTCCACAATCATACGAATAACAGCGACGGCTGGTTCTCGCTCGAGACGGTCTACAAGATGTATGCGGACTATGATTTTCTAGCCATATCCGATCATGACAAGATTACGAATCTAGAGGGGAAATGCAGGATCCCTACCGTATTCGAAGCGATTGAGGTCAGCAGTAGTAAGCCGCATATGTTGCTCGTTAAGCCCCCGCATTCGATCATGGAAGGGTACAGCAGCGAATTTACGATTGTGAATTATCAACTGCTTGCCGATGCAACGCTCGATCATGGCGGCATTTGCGTCTTGGTGCATCCGAATCGCTATTTCTCCAACTTCTGGACGATCGAAGACATGCTGCAGATGGAGCGCTACACAGGGGTAGAGATTTATAACGGGGACGGGAATGTGGAATACGATATCGCCTTCGATAAATGGGATGCGCTGCTCTCGGCTGGGCGCAAAGTATGGGGCTTCGGAAATGATGACTCCCATGTCTACGGGCAGGAGAAGCAGGCTTGGAACATGGTGCTCGCCGCCGATCATTCGCAGGAAGCGATTTTGGATGCGATTCGAGGGGGGAGTTTCTACGTGTCGACGGGGTACGGTTTTGACGCAGTTCACTGTGAGGGTTCGAAGATAACGATTAATCTCAGATCGAATGCGCTGCTGGATCAGATGTACAAATACGTCACCTTGTTCGGGAAAGACGGCAGGGTGCTGCATGAAGTGACAGGTCGGGTAAAGCAAGTGGCGTACGAGTGCCAAGGGGATGAAGGGTATGTGCGCGTGAGTGCCTATATTGAGGGGGGTTATGCGGCGTTTTCGCAGCCCTTGTTTATTATGAAGGATTAGGATGAGGTCAAAATGAATGTGAAAATCAAAGACGTTGCCATTCGAGCAGGGGTCTCGACCACGACGGTCTCCAGGGTATTGAACGGGGAGAAGTATGTGAAGGAAGAACTGAAGAAGCGGGTGAATGACGCGATTGAAGAGCTGGGATATGCGCCGAGCCATATTGCCCGAAGCCTTGTGCGCAACAAGACGGATCTCATTGGCGTGATCGTGCCGGATCTCACCTCCAGCTTCTATGCGACGATTCTCAGTTCCATCGAACAGACGGCGACCTCGAACGGCTACAATCTGCTCGTGTGCAACATTAACGAAGATATCGATAAGGAATTGAAGTATTTGAACATTTTCAAGGAAATGCGGGTCGAAGGCATCATTATCATGCATGAGAAAATCAACGAAGAAATTCGTGGATTCATTAATAGCTTGCAGATTCCGGTCATCTTCTCGAGCGTCAAACCGATGGATCAATCGTTCATCTCGGTGATCGTCGATGATTATACGGCTGCGTATGATGCGACGCGGTATTTAATCGAGTTAGGTCATGAACGGATTGGCTTCATCGGGGGAGATATGCGGGATATTACGTCGGGACAGAATCGATATGTCGGTTACTGCAATGCTCTTCGGGATCATGGGCTCAAGATCATTCACGAACGGATTCGATTCGGGGATTACAAAGTGAAGAGCGGATACGAACGGATGGGGGAGCTGCTGCGATACGAGCAATGGCCAACGGCTGTATTCGCTGTGAGTGATGATATGGCGATCGGCGCGGTCAATTGCATTATTGATCACGGCATGCGCGTTCCCGAAGATATCTCAGTGATGGGCTTCGACGGAAGTCAAATGACGGAGCTGGTTCGGCCAAGAATTACTTCAATGGAACAACCGATTCATCACATGGGGGTCGTTACCGTTGAGACGTTACTCCAGCTCATTCGAGGCGAGTTTGAACAGGATGAGGACATCATACTAGGCCACCGATTGGAAGTTCGAGACAGCTGTAGACAGCGCTTGATGTAAGGGAGTGTTTCGGCAGGAAGATACAGGGAGAGGGAGAAATGTTGAAAACATTTGATGCCTTAGTCATTGGTGACGCGAACGTTGATTTGGTAATTGTCGGCTGCAACACGTTACCGCTTCCCGGACAAGAAATATTCGTTCAGGACATGTCTCTGCATGTCGGAGGCGGGGCAGCATTATTCAGTTTAACCCTTGCCAAGCTGGGCAAGACGGTGGCTTTCAAAGGGATCGTCGGTCAAGATTACTATGGTCAGTATGTTCTGAATCAATTCCATCTCGCTGGTATCGATACCAGCTATACGAAGCGAAGCGATCAGAATACGACGGGCATTTCGATTGCGATTAATCCGGAGCGGGATCGCTCCTTTATATCATACGCGGGCACAAATGCGGAGCTGCAAGTCGATCAAGTTGCAGATCTGGAACCGATTCCAGCCCGGCATGTTCATCTTACGGGGTACAGAGGGAGCAGCAATCATGAAGCTTTTATGCGGATTGTTCGCCAATTGAAGGTTTCTGGCATCACGGTGTCACTTGATGTTGGTTGGGATGATACCGGAGAGTGGTATCCGGGTGTCTTTGAACTCATGGATGGGATTGATGTGTTCTTCATGAACGAGACGGAGGCTTTGCATTATACAGGTTGTGCAGCGATTGAAGAGAGTATTGGGCAATTGAAGGAGCGGCAGAAAAATGTAGTCGTGAAAAGAGGCGCCGAAGGAGCAACGGCCATCATCGGAAGTAAGGTGTCGCATTGCGCGGGCTATGTGGTTGAAGTCGTGGATACGACGGGTGCGGGGGATGCTTTTAACGCGGGCTTTATGTACGGCTACCTATCTGGCATGTCGGTAGGGGAATGCCTCGTATACGGTAATGCTTGCGGTGCGCTGTCGGTTCAGAATTATGGCGGCAGCACGGGTGCGGTCGATCTTACAGCGTTGATGCAGTTCATTGAATCGCATCGTGTTGACGAGGAGAGTGCGAAATGAAGGGAATCATCGGGTGTTCAGAGGATGCGCAAGTGATCATTGTTCCGATCTGTAAGGAGGATGTCGTGCGTGGCGGCATGATGGTAGGGGGTGATGAACCGGTCGAGATGGAGCTGCGTCCTTCGGCGGGCGATAAAGAAGCCCTCACTTGGGTGTGCAGTCCGTCGGACCGTCCGGGAATGCTGTTCATTGGCCTTGGTGAACGGACGCGTGTGGACGTAGAGTGTGTGCGGCATGCTGCGGGTTATGCAGGAAGAGCGGTCATGCGCGACAAGCTGGAGCAGGTTCAAGTGTCCTTTGGCTCATTGGCGCAATGTTCGTTGTCAGCAGCTGAAGCAGCGGGGGCGTGGATGGAAGGATGGTCGCTCGGGTCGTATGCATTTGATCAATACAAATCAGCGGCGGCGAAGCGAGTTGTTCCGGTGGTGTACTTGGAAGTAGAGCCATCGGAAGTGGTGGAGGAGCGGATTCGGGTCGCGAATCGTCGTGCAGAAGGGACAATGCTTGCTCGCGATCTTGCGAATGAACCGCCGAATGCGCTTCGTCCGGAGACACTCGCACGCAGGGTTCAGAAGCATTTTGAAGATACGCTAGTTCGAGTTGAAGTGCTGCCCGTGAGCAGCTTGGAGCTGCAAGGGATGGCAGGGCTGTTATCGGTCGGACGTGGGAGCGTGCATCCACCTGTATTGATCAAGATGTCGTATGTTACGGATCCTTCCAAACCATTAATCGCGCTCGTAGGCAAGGGCATCACGTTTGATACGGGCGGGATTTCGCTGAAGAGGGACTACAATATTAGCGATATGCGGATGGATATGGCCGGCGGGGCGTCTGTGATTGGGGCAATGGAGATCTTGTCGCGAAGTGAAGCTGCGCTTAATGTCGTTGCGCTGGTTCCTGCAGCAGAGAATATGCCAGGCGGGAATGCGTTATTGCCTGGTGAAATTCTAACGTATACCAACGGAATTACGGTACAGATTGGCAATACGGATGCGGAAGGCCGTCTCGTCCTTGCGGATGCGTTATTGTATGCCCATCGTCTCGGAGCGGCTGAAGTCGCAGATATCGCGACGTTAACGTATTCCTGCACCGGAGCGCTTGGCTCCAAATACGCAGGTGTCTGGGGTGATCAGGCCTTGGTCGATACGATGCAAGAGGTCGCTGCGCTAGTAGGTGAGAAGGTATGGCAGCTCCCGCTAGCCGATGAATATGACAGTTATTTGGATAGCGATTGCGCAGAGTTGTGCAATGTAAGCAGCGTGGGTGAGGCGGGGGCGATTACCGCGGCGTTGTTCCTGCGGCGATTCGTCCATCCGTCGATGAAATGGGTGCACCTTGATATGGCTGGGCTGAAGGAGATCTCGGCAGCCAAAGGATATCTTGCGCAGGGAGCGACAGGGTTTGGTACGCGTCTGCTCGCGGAATGGGTACTGCATCGTGCAGCTCAGCATGAAGGGAAGGAGGGGGTGTGAATGAAGACGATTGCGATTGAAGGGGTGAAAAATGGCTGCCCCATCACGTATAATGTCTCGCAGTTGATCATGGGCTCGGGAAATTTCTTGCGACGGGATGATATGGCGCATATCGATCGGATGTTCGATACGTTCCTTCACGTTGGCGGCAATCTGATTGATACGGCGCATCAGTATGGTCGGTGCGAACGGAAGATCGGCGCGTGGTTGGATACGTCGGGCAGACGCAGCGAACTCATGATTCTCACCAAAGGTGCGCATCATGACGATGGTGAACCGGGACCGCGCGTGAATTCGCGGGCGATAACAAAGGATTTGCTAGAAAGCTTGGAACGGTTGAGAACTGACCATGTGGAGCTCTATGCCCTGCATCGCGATGATCTAACGGTTGAGGTCGGCCCTATTATCGAAGTGTTGAATGAACATATCGCGTGCGGGCGCATTCATGCCATAGGCGCATCGAATTGGACGCATGAACGGATCCAAGCAGCAAATGACTATGCAGAGTCTCACGGATTATTCGGATTTACGTTCAATAGCCCGAATCTCAGCCTAGCCAAGTGCAGGGTGCCTCGGTGGGAAGGCTGCGTTTCAGCGGGGCGCGAGATGTGTGCTTGGCATGAAGGCAATGGGATGCCGCTTTTGTCCTGGTCCTCGCAGGCTGGCGGGTTCTTCACGGGTCGATTCACACCGGATCAGCGGGATGATGCTGAGATGGTTAACGTGTACTATACTCCGGACAATTGGGAGCGGTATGCAAGGGCGGAACGGCTTGCGCAGGAGAAGGGAGTAAGTCGAATGCAGATCGCATTATCTTATGTGCTCCATCAATCATTTCCGACTGCGGCGCTCGTGGGGATGGAGACGGTTGAGGAAGTGTTATCTTCGGTAGATGGACTCGCGGTCGAGATAACCGAGCAGGAGGTTCGGTGGCTGGATTTGCTTGAAGGAGGTGAAGGGCATGCGGAATAAGTTCGCCGCTCAATTATATACTTTGCGGGAAGCATGCAAGGAGGATTTCTATGGGACACTGCGTACGCTGCAGCAGATGGGGTGGTCAGCGGTACAAATCGATGGACTGCACGGATACCCGGCAGAGGAGATCGCTGCGGTGCTGCACGAAACGGGTCTTTTCGTTGCAGGTATGCATGTGAGCTTAGCCCGGATGAATAATGAGCTGGATGCGGTGATACGCGAAGCGGAATGGTTCGGTACGCCGTATATTTATTGTAATTCAGTACCTGGTGAATTGCAGGATGAGGAAGGGTATCGTCAATTGAAGCGGGAGCTGCTGAACATTGCGGGAAAGGTTCGCGGGAAGGGACTCTACATCGGTCATCACAATCATGATTTTGAATTCCATACGGTTGTTGATGGGAAGGTAGCGTTGGATTACGTGCTCGAACCGGAAGAAACAGGGACTTTGATCCCCGAATTGGACACCTACTGGATTAAGAAAGCGGGGCGCGATCCTCTCGCATACATTTCAACGTATGCAGGTCGGAAGCTGCCGATTTTGCATTTCAAAGATATGACGAAGGATGATCAGCAGTATTTCACGGAAATTGGAGCGGGATGTATCGATTTTGAGCCGATTCTAGCGTGGGGCGAAGCGAATGGTGTCGAATATTACGCGATTGAGCAGGATTATTGCCCGGGCAATCCTTTCGACAGCTTGGCCCAGTCATTATCGTATTTGATGCAGCTTACGAGTACGAAATAGATAGAAGGGTGCATAAAGATGAAAATAGCAACGCCCCTCATGAGCATGTCATGAGGGGCGCCATTTAGGTGCGGTGTAGGAAAAGTTACATTTTCCCGATTATCATCGATAGAATTCCAGCCGCAATGAGCGGTCCAACCGGAACGCCGCCGAAGATTGCTACGCCAAGTACGGTCCCGATTAGGAGACCTGCGACGAGCGTGGGCTGATTGCCCATCAATGTGACGCCACGTCCGCCAAGGTAGGATACGAGGACGCCGATCACGATGGCGAGGATCGATTTCCAGTTCAGGAAGGAATGAAGCATCGTATCTAGACTTATTTTGCCGCTCGCGATGGGGGCCATCACGCCAATCGTTAAAATGATGATTCCGATCGTTAGCCCATATTTCTCAATCCAAGGGAAGACCTGATCCATATGCGTCACACGTAATAGCAGCAGAACGACCATCGCGATGGTGACGGTGGAGTTGCCGCTGAACAGGCCGAGTGCCGCGAACAGCAATAGGATCAGGGAGGGGGTGTCGATGTTGGTCATTAGATGAATTCCTCTTTCTTGGTGCTAATAATTCAACGTGTTGAACTGAATGTGTTTTCCCTACCACGATAGCATATTCGCCTGTTAAATCAAAATGAACACCGTCATATGCCGTTATTTTCGCGTATTCAACTCACGATATTCGCTCGGACTTAAGCCCGTGCGCGTCTTGAAGGTGCGGTGGAAATACGTATAGCTTTGGAACCCGCAGAGCTCGGCGATTTGCTCCAACGTCATTTTGCTATATTCAATTCGTTCACGAGCTGTCGAGATCCGGACCTCAATCGCATAATCCATAATCGTCTGGCCGAATACCTCTTTGAACAGATGGCCAGCGCGAGATACACTGAGCTTCGCATGGTCTGCGACGTCCTGCAAAGTGATCGATTCAGCGGCATGCTGCTCAATATAATCTTTCATATGATTACAGATCGGTACATATTTGGACTTCGCGCTGGAACGGTTGGATTCTTCCAATAGACGGTCGAGCATCAGGAAGAAGGACCTAGTGAGATACTGGACGATCTCCTCCATGGAATCATGGAAACGTCGTTTCTCTTGAATCATCTGGCGCCACAACGTAATAAGCCGTTCATCCAGCCGAATTCGCGTCTTCGGACTGCGTTCGCGGGAGTTCCACCATTCTTCCACATAGCTGCCTCTGACCATGAGGAAGTAGTCCATACTATTAATTTTTGGTAGAACCTGATTCGAGATCGGATGCTGAAATCCTATCTTGAGTTCATAGATATCGCCTTCTTTATAGAGCAGCAGGTCACCGGGTTCCACCGATTCGAAGTGATCGTTCATCCATACATGGGCAGAGCCCTCGGTCTGAAGACGAATGAGGTAGTAAGGTAGACGGCTGCGTTCCCGATTATCGTAAGGTCTATAATGTTTGGCATAGTCCACGAGCAGCACTTCCAAATTGTTCGCAGTGGTTTGTGAAACACTCATTTTTCATCATCCTTTATGATCAAGTGTAGCAAAATAGTTCAGGATTAGGTCATATCATTCATTCCCATTATATCGATAATTTGTCTAGAATAGAAGCGTAGGAAAACCTTTTCATAGGAGTTGGATTGCAATGATGAAGATTGGGCTACAGTTATATACGTTACGTGAGGAGACAAGTCGTGATTTTGTAGGAACTTTGCGTAAAGTTGCAGAAATCGGCTATGAAGGTGTCGAATTTGCCGGGTATGGCGGTATGGCTGCGGAAGAGTTAAAGGCATTGCTAGACGAATTAAATCTCGTGTCGATTGGTGCTCATGTGGGCTTGGATCGCCTTCGTAATCATTTAGAAGAAGAGATCGCTTTTCATAAAGTGCTTGGAACTGAATATATTGCTTGCCCGTACCTATCTGCGGAAGAACGTGGTTCGCTAAGTTCTTTAATGGAGATTACGAAGATATTCAAGGATGCAACCCGCAAATGCGCAGAGCATGGTCTGCAGTTCGGATATCATAACCATGACTTCGAATTTACGGAGCAAATCGGGACCAAGACGGTGTTCGATTCGATCTTCGAATTGACGGCTCCAGCGCCGATGTTCGTTGAACTTGACGCTTGCTGGGTGCATCATGCAGGGTTCGATCCATCCGAATATATGATGAAATATGCGGGTCGTGTGCCGCTCGTTCATTTGAAAGATTTGGTGACGAATGAAGACGGGTCCGCGAAGACAGTTATTCTCGGCACCGGTGAGATGGAGCTGGATGAAGTGATCGCGACAGCGAAGTTGACGGGCGTTGAATGGTTGATCGTTGAGCAGGATATGTGCCAGATCGATCCGATTGAGAGTGTTACACAGAGTATGCAATGGGCGCGTGCGCATCGCAAATAGGGTTGTAATTTCTTTTATATAAAACTATTAAACTATTGGAGGAATTCTATTATGTCCAAAATTTACCGTATTGCAATTATCGGCTGTGGTGGTATCGCGAACGGCAAACATATGCCAAGTCTTAAGAAATTGAAAAATATCGAGATGGTAGCTTTCTGCGATATCATTCCTGAGCGTGCAGAGAAAGCGGCAGAAGAATATGGTGCTGAAGATGCAAAAGTATACACAGATTACAATGAAGTATTCGCTGACAAAACGATTGATATCGTACATGTATGTACGCCGAACGATTCCCATGCTGAGATTGCAATTGCTGCGATGGAAGCGGACAAACATGTTATGTGTGAGAAGCCAATGGCGAAGACAGCAGCAGATGCACGTCGTATGGTAGAAGTTGCGAAGTCGACTGGCAAGAAGCTTACCGTTGGATACAACAACCGTTTCCGTACAGACAGCCGTTATTTGAAAGAAGTATGTGAAGCTGGAGATCTGGGTGAAATTTACTTCGCGAAGGCTCACGCGATTCGTCGTCGTGCCGTACCTACATGGGGCGTATTCTTGGATGAAGAGAAACAAGGCGGCGGACCGCTTATCGATATCGGTACACATGCGCTTGACTTGACGCTCTGGATGATGAACAACTACAAGCCAAAAGCGGTTCTCGGAACAGCATTCCATAAACTATCGAGCCGTGAAAATGCAGCTAACGCATGGGGCCCATGGGATCCAGAGAAATTCACAGTTGAAGATTCCGCATTCGGGATGATTACGATGGAGAACGGTGCAACGATCATGCTCGAATCCAGCTGGGCGCTTAACGTGGTGAAATCCGGTGAAGCAATCTGTACGCTTTGCGGAACAGAAGGCGGCGCAGATATGTGGGATGGTCTTGTAATCAATGGTGAGAAGCACAGCAAATTGTACGATCAGAAGATCCAACTTGGCGCAAGTGGCGTAGCTTTCTATGATGGCGCTTCGGAAGATGCTCCAGATGTAGAAATGCGTCTATGGATCGAAGCAATCGAGCAGGATAAAGATCCTGTCGTAACAGCTGAGCAAGCATGCGTTGTTTCTGAAATTCTTGAAGCGATCTACGAATCTTCCAAAACAGGCAAAGCTGTCTACTTCAACAACTAATCAGCAAAGGAGCGTTCAAAGATGAAATTAGGCGTATTCGCTGTATTATTTGGTCAAAAGCCGCTTGAAGAAGCGCTCGATTATATTCAAGGCAAAGGGCTGCAAGCTGTCGAAATCGGTACAGGAGGCTATCCGGGGAACAGTCACTGCAAACCGGAAGAGCTGCTAGCTGACGCGGGCAAATTAAAAGCGTTCAAGCAAGCTTTCGATTCCCGTGGATTAACGATCAGTGCGCTGAGCTGTCACGGCAATGCGCTGCATCCGCAGAAGGATATCGCGAAGCCGTTCCATGATGATTTCATGCGTACGATCGAGCTTGCGGAGCGTCTTGAAGTACCTGTTGTTAACGGATTCTCAGGCTGCCCAGGCGACCATGAGGGTGCGAAATACCCGAACTGGCCGGTTGCGCCTTGGCCGGGTGACTATCAAGAAATTCTCGACTGGCAATGGTCGAACAAAGTGATCCCTTACTGGACGGAGACGGGGAAATACGCTTCGGATCGTGGGGTCAAAATCGCACTAGAATTGCATGGCGGTTTCTCCGTGCATACACCAGCGAACTTGCTTCGTCTGCGTGAAGCGGTTGGGGAAGTGATCGGCGCGAACCTCGATCCGAGCCATATGTGGTGGCAAGGGATTGATCCGGTACAAGCGATCCATATTCTAGGACGCGAGAATGCGATTCATCACTTCCATGCAAAGGACACAACGATCGATCCGATCAATGTGAACAAACATGGTGTGACGGATATGCAATCCTATGCTTTGATGCTTGATCGTGCATGGCAGTTCCGTACGGTGGGTTATGGTCATGATATGAAGGTGTGGGCGGACATCATGAGTGCGCTTCGTCTTGTCGGCTATGATTATGTCGTAAGTATTGAGCATGAAGATGGCTTGATGTCGGTAGAGGAAGGCTTCACGAAAGCCGTCGAGAACTTGAATCAAGTTTTGATTAGAGAGCCGCTTGGCGAGATGTGGTGGGTATAAGACCCGTCACGATAATTAATAAATGAAAATCCCCGTTCTTCCGGTCTGTTGAGACTGTGAGGAACGGGGATTTTTGATTTAGATGAATCGGGTTAGATGGAAAGCGTGGGGCTATCCTCCGATGATCGTTAGTTCTTTTGGATATGTCGTGAGAATTTCGATTCCGTCTGCCGTCACGACGACGTCGTCTTCGATCCGGACGCCGCCGCGGTTCGGGAGGTATATGCCCGGTTCAATCGTGAATACGACGCCTTCTTGCAGGAGGTCTTCATTGTTCGCATGAACGCCTGGATATTCATGTACATCCATGCCGAGACCGTGACCTAGGCGATGCATGAAATATTGTCCATAGCCTTGATCTTCGATCACTTGACGCGCAGCGCGGTCAATGGAGGCATAGGTCACGCCAGGGCGGACGGCTGCGATCGCCGCGAGATTCGCTTGAAGCGTCGTGTTGTAGATTTCTTTGAGCTGATCATCAATCTCGCCTACAGCGAACGTTCGCGTAATGTCCGAAGCGTAGCCATTGGCATAGACGCCGAGATCGAAAAGCAGCAGCTCATTCGCTTGCACTTTCCGTGTGCTTGGATTCCCATGCGGCAATGCGGATTTCTCTCCAGCGAGCACCATGGTATCGAAGGAAGGCCCATCAGCGCCCAGCTTCTTCATCTGGTATTCGAGCTCAGCGACGAGTTCTATCTCGGTT
This sequence comes from Paenibacillus terrigena DSM 21567, assembly GCF_000374845.1. GTDB lineage: Bacteria > Bacillota > Bacilli > Paenibacillales > Paenibacillaceae > Paenibacillus_K > Paenibacillus_K terrigena. The sequence goes on from NZ_KB895416.1 coordinate 280,232, forward strand.
ACGCCGACCTTCACTTGGCTGACGACGGTATGTAATGCTGCCTCAACCAGCCGCACGGCTTCCTTCATGCGCACGATCTCGTCTGCGGATTTACGCATGCGCATGCTGCGGAGCTGATCTCCTGCGTCGATATACGCGTTCGCTTGCACGACAGCGCTTAATCCTTCGAAACGAACGACGGATAGGTGCTCTTTCTCAATCCCGAGCGTGTGGATCGAAGCTGGCAGGTGCTGTTTTAAGATGGCATATGGATTATCCGTATCCGTATGTGTGGCAATTCGCTTCACCGAAGATTCCTGCGAAGCTGCTTCTGCATCGAGTGCGGGAACGATCAGCACTGGCTCTTGCTCTGTAGAGATGATAAGACCGAGGAAACGCTCGTGCGGATTGCAGGCGAATCCAGTGAAGTAGTAAACATGCTTCGGTTCCGTAATTAATAGAGTGGACATGCCGCTTGCTTGCATAAGGGTATAGAGTTGATTGATGCGGTTCGTCATTGTGGATTTCATCCTTTCGCTAACTAGAGATTCTATATAGCGACGATACCACTTTTTAAGCGGGAATGCCAATGATGGGTGTTGCTATGTACGTCTTATTCTTTATTCGATGATTAGCTTAATGCCTTGTCCATCATTTCTGATTTTTTCTTGCTTATTGTTGATTTGTAGGCTTCTTCTGCTTTATCAGCCATTTTTGTGGATAATCCAGCGTCTTTCAATTCTTGCTTCATTTTGCCCAGAATATCATAGAACACACCGTCAACACTCTTCTCCAATTTTTTCGCCGCACTCATATAAATGGAGGCGATTTCGGACTTCGACCGATCAGACCCTTTGTAATCTTTTTTAGCATTTTTGAGGAGAATATCGAGCTTGGATACGGCCATACTCTGCAGCTTGACGAATGTCGAAGCATATTTCTCAGAAATTTCTTTTTCTTTGTCTGAAGTTGCTCCATCGATTAGTTTATTAACTTCTTCCTTTGAAATAGGTTCTGCTTTGGTAGCCACAGGCTTGGCCTCCTTCTCGCTCTTCTTGTCGGTTGTTGCTGTCGAATTATTTTGGGATTGGTCACCAGATTTGTCGTTGGAATCTCCATTATTGGTCTCCGTATTTAACCCAGGGTCAAGAACGCCAGAGAAGTCAAAAAAATCTGCATCGGCATGAATCTCATCTGCTGTGACATCGCGATTAAACAAATAATTATAGGTATATAAGCCTAATCCTCCTAATATCAAGACAATTCCTAAAATGACAATAAGTGTTTTTTTACGCATTGAATGTTTTACTCCTTTGTAGAATATTAGTAGTTTTCAGTTAAGATACCATAAAATGAGGTGCGAATCATATACTTTTTAACATTTAATAGCAGATAAAGTTTTTAATACAAGAAGTGGATTATAGAACTTAAAGATTAGTTAAAGAGTCGAAAAAATAGGTTGTATGGATTAGGTAAAGATAGTAGTATGTTGGAATATGTTGTAATCTACATCTATTTGCGATTATATTACTATAAATACAGTAAATTCGACATATTGTGCAAAAGGTAAAAATATTCGGAGATGTCATCCTTTCCGTTATCAATGGAGGCACTCGGCCGTGCTGTGGGAGCTAAAGCATAGTTCCTTAGACGTTGATCGCCAAGGGTACGGTGTGAGGTTAGGTTAAATGCCTGCGTAAAAAGTAGAGGAAATCTTTAATGGTTTGAGTGTACGAAAATTAATGGTAGCGCTTACAGTTCGTGCGTTGAAACGATAGAAGATCGGATTTCTACTGTATATGGAATGGTTATATACTCCTGATGATGTTGCGTGACATCGTTTGGAGTTTTTTATATTAGAGGAGTTAAATAAGTTGAACTGTCTTTAGAGAGAAATTGGGATAAGGGGGGTGAACGTAGTTGGTGGCATATGGTCGGAAGATGATTCTTGTATTTATTGATATTTTCAGTATTTGGGCGAGTGTATACATAGCGTACTTTCTGATGTTTCATGGCACCATACCTGCAGAATATCATATGCAAGCATTTAAATTAGCTGTGTTATCGACGGTGATCTGTACAGTCATGTTGTACTACCATAAGTTGTATAGTCGAATTTGGCGTTATGCGAGTGTCGTTGAAACCTTAGAAATCGTTAAATGCGTTGTGATATCGAGTGTCGTTTCTTATGCAATCATGAGGTTCATTTTTGCCGAGAAGGTATACTGGATTATTCTTCTAATGGCTGTACAGACGATGGTTATTAGTATTGGCGGAGTAAGACTCCTGTGGAAATATATATATATCACTCGAAATAGCAATAGATCAAATACTAGCAAAACGTTAATCATTGGTGCCGGGGATTGTGGAAGCTTGATTGCAAAAGAGCTAATGACAAACCCGTCTTCCAAAATGTTACCTGTTGCTTTTGTAGATGATGACCCTGTGAAGCATCAACATCAAATTCTTGGAATTCCTGTGGTGGGTTCGCGGAAAGATATTTTACATATTGTGAATGAAATGAGTATTGAACATATTATTATCGCGATGCCATCGATACCTAAGAGCGAGATTAGACAGATTATTGATATTTGCAAGGAAACCAAGGCGAAGTTGAAAATTGTGCCGATTCTCAATGATATTATTGTTGGCAAAATTAATATACAAAGTATTCGTGATGTGCAAGTGGAAGATTTGCTTGGTAGAGAACCCGTCGATACAGATCTTGAAGGTATTGCAGATTATGTGAGAGAGAAGACGGTGCTTATTACCGGTGCTGGTGGATCTATTGGATCTGAGTTGTGCAGACAGATCGCATTGTTCAGGCCGAGACGACTGTTGTTGCTTGGACATGGTGAGAACAGTATTTATACGATAGAAATGGAATTGCGCAATAATTTCTCGCATTTGGCGATTATTCCGATCATTGCTGATGTTCAAGACCGAGCGAGAATTGAACAGGTATTCGAAAAACATCGTCCTCAAGTAGTTTTCCATGCTGCAGCGCATAAGCATGTTCCACTAATGGAAGCGAACCCGGCTGAAGCAATTAAAAATAACGTGTTTGGGTCCAAGAATGTAGCGGAGTGTGCTCATCTATTTGGTGCAGAAAGATTCGTTATGATCTCTACCGATAAGGCTGTTAATCCAACGAGCGTTATGGGAACCACAAAACGTATTGCAGAAATGGTTGTACAGAGTATTAATGCTGAGAGTAAAACAGTATTTGCAGCGGTACGTTTTGGGAATGTACTGGGAAGTCGTGGGAGTGTCATCCCGCGGTTTAAGGAGCAGATTAAACGTGGAGGGCCTGTCACTGTGACGCATCCCGAAATGGTTCGTTATTTCATGACCATCCCCGAAGCAGTTCAACTGGTAATTCAAGCGGGTGCTCTGGCACAGGGTGAGGAAGTCTTTGTATTAGATATGGGCGAACCTGTGAAAATCGTAGATCTCGCAAAAGGATTAATCAAAATGTCCGGCTTGGAGCCAAATGTAGATATCAAAATTCAATATTCGGGTATTCGGCCCGGAGAGAAGTTGTATGAGGAGCTGCTAACCAACGAGGAAGGGCTATCATCCACGACCCATAACCGGATCTTTATAGGAAAAGCCGTTGAATATGATAAAGCTAAATTAAAACTACAAGTGAATAATTTGGAGCATGTACTTGAAGAAACGGATCGAATTAGATATCACCTGCAACAACTTGTACCGACGTATTGCTCGCTGGATCTGCAGAAAGAGAATTCGGTGGAAGAGAAGAACGAGATGGTTACGGATTTGGTGTTGGTTGGTGTCTAAATGATTTAGGAGGATGGAAATGAAGGTTAGAAAGGCAATCATTCCAGCGGCAGGACTGGGAACAAGATTTTTACCAGCAACGAAGGCGATGCCTAAGGAAATGCTGCCCATCGTAGATAAACCTACGATTCAATATATTGTTGAAGAAGCTGTTGAATCTGGGATTGAAGATATCATAATCGTGACGGGTAAAGGTAAACGTGCCATTGAAGATCATTTTGATAACTCTTTTGAGCTAGAACAAAATTTATTGGAAAAAGGAAAACTAGATTTATTAGATGAGGTTCAGAAATCATCGAAAATGGTGGATATACACTACATACGTCAGAAAGAGCCGAAAGGGCTAGGACATGCAATTTGGTGTGCCCGTAAGTTCATTGGCAATGAGCCTTTCGCTGTGCTTTTAGGAGATGACATTATAAAAGCAGAGACTCCATGTCTGAAACAAATGATTAATCAATATAACCGTTGTGAAGCATCCGTTATTGGAGTGCAGCGAGTACCAGATCATGAGGTTACAAGATACGGTATTGTTGATGCGAAGAAAATTGATGAACGATTGTTTAGAATTCAGAATATGGTTGAAAAACCAAGTATAGATGCAGCGCCTTCTAATCTTGCGATCATGGGTAGGTATATTTTGACTCCACATCTATTTGATATCTTGAGTAAGCAAGAAATTGGTGCTGGTGGGGAAATTCAACTAACAGATGCGATTGCCAAATTGAACTTGATTGAAGAAGTTTATGCCTATGATTTTGAGGGTGCACGCTTTGATGTGGGTGAGAAAATGGGATTTATACAAACGACAATTGAATTTGCGCTCCAACGTGAGGACTTGAAAACACAGTTACTAGAATATATGTCAAGAATTGTGAACGAAGTGAGACAAACAGTCTGAAGATTTTTAAATGTAAGATTGAACTGAATAAAGGAGTTATTTGAAGATGATAACGAAAGTGCCTGCGAAGTTACATATACCTTTTTCGCCCCCAGATATTAGTGCTGAGGAAATAGAAGCTGTTGTAGAAACCTTAAAATCAGGTTGGATAACGACGGGGCCAAAAACAAAATTATTTGAAAAAAAAATAGCAGACTATTGTAATACTGATAGAGCTGTTTGTTTAAACTCTGCAACAGCAGCAATGGAAATGACATTACGTATATTAGGAATTGGAGAAGGGGATGAAGTTATAACATCTTCGTACACTTACTCTGCTTCTGCTAGTATAATCATTCATGCTGGTGCAAAGCCGGTATTAGTAGATACTGCGCCTAATTCTTATGAGATGGATTACGATCAGTTAGAAAAGGCTATTACTAGTAAGACAAAAGTAATTATTCCTGTTGATATAGCAGGTGTTATTTGCGATTACGATAGGATTTTTGAAATTGTTAATAGAAAAAAGAGTGTTTTTTCTCCAAAAAGTAATATTCAAGCTACAATAGGAAGGGTTATTGTACTAGCTGACTCTGCTCATGCATTTGGTTCACAAAAGAACGGAAAAGTATGTGGGGAAATAGCTGATTTCACGAGTTTTTCTTTTCATGCAGTTAAAAACTTGACTACGGCCGAGGGTGGTGCAGTAACTTGGCGTAACATTGATGGGATTAGTAATGGTGAAATATACAATCAATTTATGTTAATGTCTCTTCATGGACAATCGAAAGATGCTCTTGCTAAGACGCAACTAGGATCATGGGAATATGATATTGTCCTACCCGCTTATAAATGTAATATGACGGATATTATGGCATCCATAGGACTGGTACAACTGAAACGTTATCCAAAAATTCTTGAGAGACGTAGAGGAATCATCAAAGAGTATGATGATGCTTTGAAGAGTGAAAATGTACATATATTAAAGCATAGCGGTGAAAATTATTCATCATGTGGACACTTATATCTTGTTCGATTGAATGGTAAAGAGGTTGAATATCGTAATAAGGTTATTGAAAAAATGGCGGAAATCGGAATATCGACAAATGTACATTATAAGCCATTACCAATGCATACAGCATATAAGAATATGGGTTTCAATATTGTTGACTATCCCAACTCTTACAACATGTATAAAAATGAAATAACTTTACCTTTACATACACGATTGAAAGATGAAGAAGTATCTTATGTTATCGAAAACTTTATTAACATAATTAACAAATAAAAAAGTAGTTCTGATTGTTCGTAAATCATTCTTAGTCTTTAAATGAATAATTAACGGTTATTCGATAAATGTATAGTAACTTCGGAGGAACAACATGCAAGAATTAAAAAGAGCTATATTATTTTATAGTCTCACGATTTTAAATAGTTTTTTTGTTAAAAAAAACAATAAAATTGCAGTTTACGGACGCACAAAATTAGAGAATAATTCTGAGGCAATACTTAAATATCTTATTGAAAATGGATATAACGAAAAGTATGAAATTGTATGTTTGCTAAGGAATTATAAGGATTATGAAAAGTATACAAGAAAAAATATGAAATTTGTCTCGAAAACATTTAAGACACTATATCATCTTTTTACTTCAAAGTATATTTTCAATTCGCAAACTTTGTCTGTGGCAGCTTTCAAGCCACTTTATGGTCAAATTACGATGAATATATGGCATGGTTCCCCGTTAAAAGCACTTGGTAGAATGGTTTCAAAAAAAGAGACGATGCATTATCCAACGAAAGCAGATACATATTTTTTAGTTGCATCGGTTTTCTTTAAACAAAAGTATTTGCAGTGCTATAACTATAAGGAAGAACAGTACATAATCGGTGGAAATCCTAGGAATGATTTGTTATTTTCGGAAAAAAGTTGTCTGAAAATATTGGGGATTTCACAAGAGTCATATAAAAAAGTGGTACTATTTATGCCAACTTTTAGGAATTCAAAAGAATTAGGTAGAAATGACTCAAATAAAGAATTTCCATTGATCACCTTAGAAAATATAGATTATGTTAATTCATTTTTAAAAGAGAATAGAATTCTATGCATAATAAAGCCTCATCCATATCAAGATAATATTTCTTTTTTAAATAGTAAATATTCGAATATAGTGAAATATAATAACGATGATTTGATTAGATCAGATATTAACTTGTATGAACTTCTTGGGCAGGTTGACGCACTAATAACTGATTATTCGTCAGTTTATTTTGATTTTCTGATTCTAGATAAGCCTATCGGCTTCGCTATTGAAGATCTTAGTAACTATAATGATTCAAGAGGATTTACTGTTGATAATCCTTTGGATTTTATGCCAGGACCTAAAATTTATGATATTAACGATTTCTTGAATTTTTTTATTTCACTTAATAAAGAGGATCAATATTCATTGGAAAGAAAGCGTATTAATGAAATCGCAAATAGATATACAGATAATAAAAATACTGAACGTATTTTGACACTTCTAAATATAAGTCGAGCGTAAATAAATATTCAATTTTAGGAGTAATTAAAGGAATGAATTTTTTTGGAGTTCTCAATAAGTGGGATGGATTACCAATAAATATGCAAAATCAGGTTGTGAGAAAGCACTACGAAAGATTGGAAAACAAACAAATAGAATTAATACTTAAAAGGTGCTTCGATATTATGTTTGCGTTACTCTTGCTAATTATACTATCTCCTGTATTTTTATTGTTAAGCATAGTAATAAAAATAGACTCTAAAGGTAGTGTGATGTTTAGACAAGTACGTGTAACACAATATGGGCGTGAGTTTAGAATTTTCAAGTTTAGAACTATGGTGGTTAATTCAGAGAAGATAGGATCACAGGTAACAATAAATAATGATAATCGAATAACGAATGTGGGTAAGTTCTTGAGAAAAGTTCGTCTCGATGAATTACCACAATTGATAAATATTATATCAGGTGATATGAGTTTTGTAGGCACAAGACCAGAAGTTGTGAAATATGTGGAGCATTATAGCGATGAAATGTTATCAACATTATTATTACCTGCAGGTGTAACATCTAGAGCTAGTATTGAGTACAAAGATGAAAACAAATTATTATCTGAGACAAATAATATTGATGATACATATATCAAAGTTGTATTACCTCAAAAAATGAAGATTAATTTAGAGTATACATTCAAATTCGGTCTAATCGAAGATATAAGAATACTAATCAATACAGTTCTTGCGGTTATTGGGAAATGAGGGAGCGGGAAAATTGAATGTTTCAATATGTATAATTGCCCATAATGAACAAGATACATTGAAAAATCTTTTTGAAGATATCAATAAACAAGATTATCCACATGAGTTAATAGAAATAATTTTAGTAGATAGTGCTTCTACTGATAATACCAAGAGTATTATGCAAAAATTCGCTAAGGAACAACATGGCTTTAAACAGGTTTTTATTACAGATAACCCTAAAAAAAGTCTAGCGGCTGGTTGGAATGTTGCTTTAAGTACGGTTTTAGGACAAATCATTATAAAAATTGATGCACACGCATCTGTTCCAAGTGATTTTGTAAGTAAAAACGTTAAATGTATTTTGAGTGGGGAAGACATATGTGGTGGTTATAGACCTAATATTATTGATGAATACACCCCATGGAAAGAGACATTGCTTATTGCCGAAAAATCTATGTTTGGAAGCAGTATTGCTCCATATAGAAGGAACAATACTGAAAAATATGTAAAATCTATGTTTCATGCTGCCTACAAAAGAGAGGTCTTTGAAGATGTTGGGGGATTTAATGAGTTGTTAGGCAGAACTGAGGATAATGAAATACACTATAGAATTAGAAGAGCAGGATATAAACTTTTTTTTGATTCAGAAATAGTATCTTACCAGCATACGAGAAATAGTATGAAGAAATTGATAAATCAAAAATATGGGAATGGATACTGGGTCGGTTTAACTTTAGGTATATCACCGAAGTGTCTTTCAGTTTTCCATTTTGTACCATTGTTTTTCATTCTTGCAATTATCTCTAGTTTTATTGTTAGTGTATTTAGTTCCAATATTCCTGCATTAATATTATGGATAGTTTATTGGATATTAGCTATTTTTATGACAATTATAGCAGTTATCAAAGAGAAAAAATGCATACAACAATTATTATTACCTATTATATTTTTCTTACTACATATTAGTTATGGATTAGGAACTTTAATTGGGATAATCAAACTTCCTTCGTGGACTTATGTAAATCGAGAAGTTAATGGAGTAGAAGAGATTAAAGAAACCATGAAGAATAATCGTCGACAGGCTCTATGATTTTCCTAATGATATAATTCTTGGTATTAAAACATATGCACATTTTCGATATAATGCTGAAATTAGTTTGTATAGAGGGGATTTAAGTAGTGAAACCTAGAAGAATTCTGCATGTAGTATCGAGTTTAGCGCGTGGCAGTGGTGTCATGAGTGTGATTATGAATATTTATCAAAATTTAGATAAATCGAATGTTCAATTCGACTTTATATTTTTTAAAGATGTAAATGATTCTTACGAAAACGAAATAACCAGTTATGGTGGGGAAATATATAAAATCCCTCGGCCGAGCATAAAAGGAATGCTTACATTTTACTCGTTTACAAGTAATTTTTTTAAAGAGAATAGTGAAAAATACACTGCGTTGCAGATTCATGAGGTATATCTTTGTTCGATTCTAGCCCCAGTAGCAAAGAGAAACGGGATAAAAAACATAATTGCTCATTGTCATAATACGATGTATGCTGATAAATTTGTTAACTCAATCCGCAATCGAGTTTTATGTTTACCACTAAAGCGAGTTGTAGATATTAATTTCGCTTGTTCAGTAGCAGCAGGCGAGTTTTTATTTGGAAAAAAAGCAATGCGAACTGGAAAAGTGCGTGTAATTAATAATGCGATTGACTGTGATAAGTATAAATTTGATCAGGATACGCGAAATAATATTAGAAATGAATTGAGTATTAATGATAAGTTTGTTATAGGACATGTAGGCAGATTCAATGAGCAAAAGAATCATACGCAATTATTGGATATATTCGTAGAAATTAAAAAGATAAGAAGTAATAGTCAATTGTTATTAGTTGGGGAAGGACCATTAAAAGATTACATAAAGGAAAAAGCTGAAACTCTCGGAATATCTAAGGATATACTTTTTCTTGGGCAACGTAGCGACGTAGATAGATTATTGCAGTCAATGGATGTGTTTATAATGCCATCATTATTTGAGGGGCTACCAGTTGTCGGTATTGAAGCTCAAGCAACAGGTTTACTATGCTATATGTCTGATGAAGTAACTGAAGAAGTTTCTATATCTAATCTTTATTTTAAATCCCTAAATGTACCGCCTCATGAATGGGCTAATGATATAATTGAGAATTTCAATGGATTCCAACGTAAAAATAATTCATTAGTAATAAAAAGAAGTGGATTTGACATTAAAGTTGAAGCAAAAAAAACAGAGAATTATTATTTAGAGTTAAACAATTGAGGCAAGGAGCACTACATCTATGTGGCTGTATTACGGTTTAGTAGTATATATTTTAATTTTAGCCTTTGTTTTATGGGGAATGCACAATGAGGATCAAAAAAAGAAAATATATTTATTTCTAACATTTGGACTTTTTTTTCTGTTAGCTGCATTTAGATCTAATTCTGTCGGTAATGATACCCTGACATATATTAAACTGTTTGAAACGACACAGTATAGTGGTATTGCAAATTTTGGTGAAAGATATGAGATTGGCTATTTAGTACTAAATAAGCTGTTGGGTTACATTTCCTCTAATCCACAAATTATCTTAATTGCAACAAGTATTATCATTATTTTTGGTTATTGGAGATTTGTTTGGAAATATTCTATGATGCCCTGGCTTAGTGTATATCTTTTTTTTACAATGGGGTATTTTGGGGCTACTTTAAACACCATTAGACATAATATTGCTATAGTAATACTGCTTTTATCATTTGATTTTATTTTAAAACGGAAATTATCTTATTTTGTTGCGCTTGTTCTTTTGGCGTCATTGTTTCACAATACAGCCATCATATTTATAATTGCATATCCGATGGTAATGCTTAGGCTAAACTATAAAACGGTATTTATTTCACTAGGTACAGCTATAGCAGGATATCTGTTCTTTCCTAAAATGCTTAATGTGATTATATCTTTTTTTCCTAGGTATAGTTATTATTTAGGCGGAAAATATCTAGATGGGAATATAAGACTAGCAACTATTGTAGATATATTGGTTTCTGTGGCAATATTATCAATTGGTTTGATTATTTATTATAAAAACACTCAAAGTATTCTTTTAAAAGAATCACAAAATGTTGAGTCAAGAGAATTTGAAATATTGACGATACTTACATTGATTGGCATTGTAATATCATTTATATCTCTTAATTTCAATCTTTTGGATCGAGCGGGAACTTACTTTCACATTTTTTCTATAATATATTTACCAAACGCTTTGAAACAAATTAAAAATAATAAATTGTACCCCATGTTGGTTTATCTTGCGATTATCTTATTTTTTGTATACTCAACAATTATTCAAATATATCGTTCAGAATGGAACGATATATTTCCCTATAGTTTCTTTTGGGGATGATATGAATAATTGTTAATTTGCGAAGGAAGGTATTATTATATTTCCAATTAGAACATCGAGATTGAGGGGAAAATGAATAAATTTAAACTACTGGTTTCTAATACATTGATTTTTGCGATTGGGACTGTACTTACAAAACTCATACTTTTCCTGCTAATGCCATTGTATACTTCGGTATTAACAACAGAACAATTTGGGTATGCTGAAATTTTAAATAATTCAGTTGAATTGTTGCTGCCCATAGCAACATTATGCATAGCAGATGCGGTGTTTAGATTTGCCATTGATGATGACAGCAATAAAACAAACTTACTTTCTACAGGAATCAATCTTTTAATAAAGGGATTTATACTTATATTAATTCTCATCTTTATACTAGATTGTTTTTATGAGTTTGATTACTCGTTCTACCTAGTTTTATTATATGTTTCAACTGCAATTAAACAGCTGTTTGCACAATTTTGTAGAGGTATCGGACATGTGAAAATCTTTACAATTAGTGGTGTGCTTGGTGCACTATCCCTATTAGTTAGCAATCTTATCCTATTGGTTATTTTTAAATTAGAAGTACCAGGATATCTATCTGCAATAATAATTTCAAATATTATTTCTGCGGTTTATTTGTTTATAGTATCAGACCTCCATAAATATATTAGTATGAAGTCAGTTGATAAGGGCCTGCTTAAAAGTATGTTACTATTTAGCATTCCAAATGTGGCTAATATGGTATCTTGGTGGGTAAACAATACCTCTAGTAGATATATTATTTTAGGGTATTATGGTGCTGGTGCTGCTGGAATGTTCACAGCAGCTAGCAAGTTACCTGCTATGATAAATTTATTATCGAGTATTTTTCAACAAGCATGGCAATACTCATCTTCAAAAGAAATTAAAAATGAAGATAGTGGTGATTTTTTTACGGATGTATATAAATATTTTTCTTCTTTTATCTTTATATCGAGTGCCCTACTGTTGATTGTCACCCCCGTTATTTCTAAATTTTTATTGCAAGGTGAATTTTATTCAGCCTGGGTTTTTGTTCCGTTATTATTGGTTTCAGCGGTATTAGGTAGTTTTTCAATCTTTTTTGGGACGTTCTATATGGCAGTTAAGAAGAATACTATGGCGATGATATCAACAGTAATCGGAGCTATTACTAACTTAATTACTTGTTTATTATTAGTGCCGATAATTGGGGTGTATGGAGCCTTAGTTGCAAGTGTTGTGAGTTATTTATTTGTAGTTATTTTTAGAATAGTAAATACGAGACAATATGCAAATGTTAATATCAATTTATCTAAATTGATTATAAATCTTATGGTTATTTTATTTCAGGCAGTAATATTGACTATCAATTCTCGTTTCTCATTATTATTGGCGCTAATCATGCTGATTACAATTCTGATTGTTAACGCTAAAGATTTTTACGGATTTTTCAAGATAGTGACAGATAGAAAAAAGAGAGAATAGTAGTTAGCAGTTTCCTTGAAAACTAAGCATTTGAGGTGAAATTTAATGGACTCAAAAGAGGTAAGTATTAGAGATGTTCAAATTCGTCTGCTTGAAATAATTGATTATATCGACGGGTTATGTAAAAAAAATGAAATTCAATATTACTTAATAGGTGGGTCCGCACTTGGGGCGGTTAGACATCATGGGTTTATACCATGGGATGATGATTTTGATATTGCTATGACTCGTGAAAATTATTTTAAATTTATTAAGGTTTGTGAAGTACAACTAGATAAGGAAAAGTTTTATTTTCAAAAGGAAAGAAGTGGGAAGTGGCCTCTTTATTTTTCGAAGATAAAATTAAATAATACCGTATTTAAGGAACCTGATGCAGTAGTCGGTGCTCATCATGGAATATTTATTGATGTGTTTTGCTTTGAGAATATAGCAGATGAGTTAATCCCCTCAATTTGGCAATATATTTGCAGTAAGTTAGTAATAGCTAAAACTCTCTCTGAGAGAGGATATAAATCTGCAACTTCCAGGAAAAAGATGGTATTAAGTGTGATGAAAATTTTTCCCAAAGTACTAGTTGATAAATTTTTACTAAAACAAATAAGAAGTAATTCGAATGAAACAAGCAGAGTTGGTTTATTATTTGGAAGGGTAAAATATAAGACGGCCATTATACCAAAAGAGTATCTTGGTTCAGGTAGGTTTATTGAGTTTGAAGGACGTATGTTACCGGTACCTGAAAAGACACATGAATATCTTAGTGCATATTTTGGAGATTATATGAAATTACCACCAGAAGATAAAAGAATCGGTCATCTTCCTAAAGAAATTCGATTGTAATGCATGTTGAAATTAGATAATAAGTATCTAGAATTGAGTAATAATTTGGAGGTAAAGATGAAAAGAGTATTAACATACGGTACATTTGACTTACTTCATTATGGTCATATAAATCTATTGAAACGCGCTAAAGAGAGAGGGGATTATTTAATTACTGCGCTATCAACTGATGAGTTTAATGGTATAAAAGGAAAAAGGAGTTATTTTAAATATGATGAAAGAAAAAAATTATTAGAGGCTGTGAGGTATGTAGATTTAGTTATACCAGAGCATAATTGGGAACAAAAAGTTCAAGATGTATTAACTTATCACATTGATACCTTTGTAATAGGTGATGATTGGAAAGGAAAGTTTGATTTTTTAGCCGATTATTGCAACGTTGTTTACTTAGAACGTACTCCTGAAATATCGACAACAAAAATAAAGGAACAATTAATGCTGCAGTCGTAGTTTGATTGAAGTTATTTACTTTTTTGCTTTGTGATTAACAACTTTATGACCTTTATGAACATTATTATTTGGAAAATATTATATAATTAACTTCTTGAGATGAGGTTAAACAGGATGATAGACATTCACTCCCACATCCTCCCCGGCATTGACGACGGTTCGCAAAGCATTGAGGAATCCATTGCTATGGCAAAGGCGGCCGTGGCTGAGGGAATTAAGACGATTATAGCAACTCCGCATCATGCGAATGGCAGATATGATAATGAAGCGAACGATGTTCAGCGACGAGTACTTCAATTGAATCAGAGATTAGCGATTGAAGATATTCCCCTGAAAGTACTTCCAGGGCAAGAAATACGAGTATACAACCAACTTATTCGGGATTTGGAGCAACGAAAAGTCAGAACGCTTGATGAGTCCAGCTACATGCTTATTGAGTTTCCGACATCGAAGATCCCGAATGATTTTTCAAATCTGTTGCATGAATTACGCGTATTAGGCATTACCGCTATTATTGCGCATCCCGAGCGGAATGCAGAAATATTAAAAGATTTAAATGTATTAGAAGAACTCATCGAGCAAGGTGCCTTGGCGCAAATGACGTCGCACTCGCTAAATGGGTTATTTGGCGCGAAGATTAAGGACATTTCCTTGGAAATGTGTGAGCGAAATTTGGTTCATTTCATCGCATCGGATGCTCATAATCTGACGAAACGTGGTTTCGAACTCGCTAGAGCTTATGAAACCGTCAGTAAACAGCTGGGCGCGGACTATACGATTTATTATCAAGATAATGCCCAAGCAATCTTAGAAGCCCGAGATATTCAGATATGGGAACCGGTTCAGAAGCAGAAGAAGTGGTATGCCTTCTGGAAGTAATAGAATAATTGATTTGGATTGATATGGGCCTGCACTTGTGTAGGCCTATTTCAAAATATATGTAAGAGGTGACAAAATGAAGTTAAGAAAGAAGATTGCACTAACAACAGTTGCAGCGGGGATGGTATTAAGTACAATTTCCGGCATTCCTCTTAGCTCTAAGGGGTTGCAAGAAGCATTAGGCGTACCGACTGCTTATGCGGCATCGGACATTCAAGTTAAGGATGCATTGGCCATCCTTAAGACTAAGCTTACTGAGATTAATGGACAGTTCGGAATTAATTCGGACTATGCCATTAAAGGAGCAGATACTTTACCAACTGTAAAGGAGAAAATTAATTCTCTAACTACAGAGATAGTTGCTCCTGTCGCGAAGTATTACGAGAAAGCGAATATTACAGATGCAGAAGCGTTGAAAATGCTGCAATCCATTGCACTGATTGCATTTGGCAATGTAGCTAGTCTTGATAACTTAAAAGAAGACAATCAAGCAGCGATTGACAAATTGAGAGACTATGCGAAGCTTGAAACTGTCTCTAAAGACGATGTGATTAACTTCGCAAAAGAAGTTCAAAAATCAACAAATGTTAAGAAAATTCTTGGATTCATTGAAATCAAGGAGTTTGATCTAGCGAAAGATGAAATTGTTAATACGCTTGTTGCTGTAATCAATAACCAAGCTTCCTCGAATCCGTTCGCTACATCGCTGAAAAATCTTAATATAAACGTAGAAGATCTGAACGATGTATTTACCAATGTTGTTTCACATGTTGGTTCTGAAAACTTGCAGCAATCCATTATTGCAATGGCCATTGCCACAGCACGTAATGAGCTAACAACAGCTCCAATTACAACAGCGGATAAAACATTGAAGCTTGTTGTGAAAGAAAATAATGAATGGTCTTCTCAGATCAATGCACTCATTGCTGATTATGCTGATGTTCTTGTATGGGAAGTTAACGGTACAAAAGTATCTGATGGAAAAATTCCTTCAACAGCAACGGGCACTGTTAAAGTCGTTGCTAAAATTGGTGTTTCCAAGCAACTTAAAGACCAAGCCATCTACATAGGTAATGTAACTGTTCCTTCTTCCGAAACTGACGGTCCTGGCGGCATCGGCGGCGGAAGCAGCACTGGCGGTGGCGCAGTAGTTATCGACAACGTTTTACCTAAATTCGATGACATTTTTGCTAGCTTCAAAACCTCGAAGGATGCACTAAACGTTAAATTCGCAGCAGCTTTGGCTAAGCTGTCTACACTTAATGTATCTTCACTCATTGTTGTAGAGAATGGCAAATCCGTCGTTTCGATCTCAGATGAGAAGGCTGCTGCTTATATCAAAGCGATCAAAGAAGCTTACGACAAACTCGTGAAGCAAGCAAAAGAGCTTGATCCGAACTTCAAAGCACCAGCACTCAGTATTACGTTAGATTTGGGCACAACCAAAACAGCGACAGCTGATGTGAAGTTATCCAAGAAATTACTAGAACTTGCTAGCGAGGCGCAAGTAAGCCATATTCGTGTATTGGTGAATGGCGCCGTATTCAGCTTGCCAGTCGCTGAGTTTAAAGGCAACGTAGTTGTTAGCATTACGAAAGAGAATGATTCCGTAGCGACTAATGTTACGAAGCTCCCACTTGCTTCAGGCGTATACAGCTTCATCATTACGGTTGATGGCAAGGCAGTGGAACAATTCAACAACAAAGTTGAATTGCAAATCCCGTTGCTAAACGCTACAGGTGCGAATGAATTCTTGACGATTGCGAAGATCGTTGACGGCAAGCTGCAAATCCTTGGCGGTAAGGTGCAAGGTAACTCCTTCAAGAAGTCCCGCAATTCGCTTTCCTCATATGTTGTTGTAGAGAACAAAGTATCTTTCAATGACGTTGAGAGTGTTGAAGCTTGGGCAGGCAAGCAAATTCAAGTTGCAGCAGCGAAAGGCATTATTGAAGGGAAAGGCGAAGGCAACTTCGATCCAAGAGCAAAAGTAACACGTGCAGAGTTCGCGAAGATGCTCATCAAGGCATTAGAGCTTGAATCGACAACAGCGAAGAATGAGTTCAGCGATGTAGCTGATACTTCATGGGCAGCAGAGTATGTTGCGGCGGCTTCATCTCTTGGAATCATCAACGGTGTTGGTAACGGCAAGTTTGATCCAAATGCAGAGATTACACGTGCACAAATGGCTGCAATGATCTCTAGAGCATTGAAATTAACAAAAACAACTGAAGCTGATGACAGTGTATTGAATACATTTACAGATGCTGATGCGATCCCAGCTTCCTTGAAATCGGATATTTCCGTTGCAGTGAGCGAAGGATTAATTATCGGTTCGAATGGTAAATTCAATCCGAATGGTTCTGCAACTCGTGCGGAAGCAGCGGTTGTGATCTACCGAGTCGTGAAGTAGTAAGATGTGAAGAACAGCCGTCTTCCTCGTAAGAGGGGGGCGGCTATTTTAACGATCATCATTAGAGTGCGAGAGAGTGGGGGTTTGATTGTGTCCAATGAGTTAGATTTGAAAGAGTATTATGTAATTATTCGGAAAAGACTAGGCCTTATTGCGACAATTGTCGTGTTATCTTGCTTAGCAAGCGGATTGGTTAGCTATTTTATTCTGAATCCAATCTATGAAGCTTCTACCAAAATTATTGTGAATCGTTCTAGTGAGCAAAGTCTTGCAAACTCGCTGGATTTGAATGAGGTCAATACGAATTTACGATTAATCGATACCTACAAAGAAATCATTAAAACACCTGCCATTATGGACATTGTTGTGAAGGAGAATCCTGATTTTGGCTTCACTTCGGCAGATTTGATGAAGAAAGTATCAGTTAGTTCTGTTAATAATACACAAGTCATGACCATCAAAATGGAAGACTACTCGTATGAGAAGGCAGTTCAGGTGGTCAATGCCATTTCTAATGTATTCAAAGATGAAATTTCAAATATTTTCAAGGTTGATAATGTAACCATTCTTAATAAAGCACAATTATCCCCAGTTCCAGATCCAATAAAACCGAATCCGAAGTTGAATATTGCAATTAGCTTTATCGTGTCGCTCATGGTAGCTGTGGGTATTGCGTTTCTGCTCGAATATTTGGATGACACCATCAAGACGGAGAGCGACGTCGAGAAGTATCTTCAGTTGCCTACGCTTGCAATGATAACTTCACTTGACCCAGAGGAAATGAAGAACGACCAAGTGCCAGCCCCAAAAAGTGAAAAGGTAGGTGAATCTAAAGTTGTCACGCTTAACCAATAAACGCCCCATTGTACTCATGAGTAACCCAAAATCGCCCGTAGCGGAGGCGTATCGTTCGCTTAGAACGAATATTGACTTCTCCAGTATAGATGAAGAAATTCGAGTCATTATGGTCACTTCGGCTGGACCGGAGGAAGGAAAATCAACGACGCTCGCGAACTTAGCGGTGTCTTATGCGCAGTCAGATAAGAAAGTCGTCATTATCGATGGAGATATGCGGCGTCCGACGTGTCATCATACGTTTGATTTGTCGAATCGTGTTGGATTATCCAGCATTATTACGGGCCAGAACGATTGTCAAGACGCGATTAAAGAGACTGAAGTCCAGAATCTCTATGTCATCCCATCTGGGCCCATTCCACCGAATCCATCCGAATTGCTTGGCTCGAAGAGAATGACAGATGTCCTAACAAAGTTAAAAACCATGTTCGATATCATTATTATCGATACCCCACCGGTTCTAGCGGTAACGGATGCGCAGATTATTTCGAGTAAATGCGATGGCGTTGTCCTCGTTATCAACTCTGGTAAGGTTAAGCGCGAAATGGCCATGAAAGCCAAAGCCAATCTAGATCATGTTCGTGCGAGAATTCTTGGCGTAGTATTAAATAACGTGAAACGTAAGAAAGAAGAAATGTACTACTATTACTATGGCAGTAAGGAATAGGTTTTTATTAATATCCAATAGAGGGTGACTTATAGTGAGAAAGAATAAGCTTGTGAAAATATTGACGATTTCGATATTAGTATTTTTTATGAATGCAGCGATTTTGTCAGCTTCCGGTACGATGATTAAACAGATGCAAGTCAATATTTTACCGATTCACTTTAAATTTAATGGATCAGAACTTGCCTCGCCGAAAGATCAACAAAGTTTCATGTACAATAATACTGTCTATGTGCCGCTTCGTTTTATTGCCTATGCACTAGATAAATCGGTTCAATGGGATACAGCAAGCAAAACAGTTACGATCGCTGAACCAACAGCACGTGAACGTATTCAAATTGAAGAGTTTAAGCTAAATGCTGAACTAAAAAGCACGACGCAATCAGTAACGCAGGTCGAGAAGGCTAAGATACAGAAGATCAATGCTGCGAATGCAGTCATTACCTATGTGATTGATGGGAAGAAGCTTGATTCGAATATAAGTAAATCGGGTTACCTCGTGAATAATGCATTGTTCGTTCCAATCCGTTTCTTATCTGAAGCGGTAGGACATCAGGTCGCTTGGGATTCCAAGAGCTTCACGGTGACGGCCAATACCAAAGATTATGTCGAGAAAGATAAAGAAACGACAACCCCAAATCAAGAAACAGGTACCGATCCGAAAAAGGGTGATCAATCAGGTAACAACGGAAAAGATACGACAGCACCTGGAGGAGCGACTGGCGGAACAGGCGGTAATGGCGATGGCAAACCCAATAACGCGTTGTATGACACGATTACTAGTAAAGCAAAGAGTACTCTAGAAGCACTTCAGAGCAGCACGGAAGATCAGTTCTATGCACTAGCTAAAAAATACGTCAACGCGACGGATGCAGCTGAAAAAACAAAAATTAAGCAAGAAGGACAGCAACTTCTGGATAGCACAACATCAAAGTTTAGCGGCATTATCGCTTCAACCAAACAACAATTGGAGACTAACGGCTTCAGCACAGATGTGATTAAGGAATACCAAGCCGAATTTGATAAACAAGTGAAATTAGGCAAAAAAATTCTTGGCGATATGGTTGACTAATGTTTGAAGAGCCCTTTTTCAGTATTTAGCTGTATTAGCTAGATATTGAAAAAGGGCTTCTTTGTGTTACTTTTCTATTAAACCGCATAATCTCTTACAGTAGAACATGGTATCCATTTCAGATAAGGGAGGTTGTCACGATATGAAGCTAGGTGCTAGAGTCATGCTGGAGGCCATCTTGGATGTTGTGAAAGAGATGGAAGCTACGCAGGTAGAGGCGATTCAAGAAGCTTCGAAGCTATTGGCTGCGTGTTTGCAGCGAGGCGGCATCATTCATGTGTTCGGGGCAGGGCATTCGCGGGCCTTTGGCATGGAGATGTGCGGTAGAGCAGGTGGACTTGTTCCGATGAAGCTTGTCGCGCTTGAAGACATTGCGCTTGCAGAAGGCACGGCTGGAATTAATCTGACGGAACTAGAACGCTCACCGGAGACGGCGCATCGATTGATGGACATTCACCAGGTGCAGGATGAAGATGCTTTTATTATTGTATCGAACTCGGGTCGGAATGGATCTGCCGTAGAGTTGGCGACAATCTGCTGGGATCGGGGACTTCCAATTGTCGCGGTCACATCGCTGAAGCATTCGACGAATACGGACAGCAGGCATCCGAGCGGTAAGAAACTCTACGAACTCGCTGATATTGTGATCGATAACTGCTGCCCTTATGGGGATGTGTTGCTTGAGATTCCGAACATGGAAGAGCGAACGGGATCGGCGTCCTCGATTGTCGGTGGATTGATTGCACAGGCGATTACGAATGAGATTATTCTTCTGTCCGTTGAGCACGGGGAATTGCCACCTGTTTATCGCAGCGCGAATTTGGATGGCGGCGACGAGCATAATCGGAATATTGTCGCGCGTTATGCGCACCGGAATATTACATATTAATTGGCAAGGGATCTCCTTTCGGCGTGGCTCCTTTTATTTTATCGCAGCTACTTATGTCCAGAGATCCTATGGTGTAAACTTGAGATAGGCTCACATCAAGCAATCCAACATTGAATCAAGGAGATGATCTCATGTCACATCGTAAGCCGAAGGTTACTCCATTTTTGATGTTCCAGGGATAAGCGGAAGAGGCAATCAACTTGTATACCTCGACTTTTGACCAATCTGAAATCTTAAGTATGATGCGCTATGGGCCAGGCCAACCGGGGACAGAGGGAAGCGTTATGATGGCCTCCTTTTCCTTTCATGGGCAAGTCTTTATGGCCAATGATAGTAACGTGCAGCATAATTTCACATTCACGCCATCGATATCGATGTATGTCACATGTGATACGGAAGAGGAAATTGACCGCGTATTCGCAACATTATCCGAAGGCGGCGGTGTCCTGATGCCGTTACAAGCGTATCCGTTCAGTGCGAAGTTCGCTTGGATCTCGGATCGATTCGGTGTATCCTGGCAATTGAGTCTGGTGAAGAGCTAGCATAGTTTCGGAAAAGAGGAAACCTGTTGAATCCTTACGCGGAATCAACAGGTTTTTTGGCGTTCACCTTCTAGTATAGAGGCTGCTGGGAGCCGGTCCCAGGCCATTGACACCCAGGAAACGGATTGACGGCTTGAATCTGACTGAGCGGATAATGCTTTGTAGCAAATTGCGTGTGGTAGAGATACTCCATCAAGTAGATTTCGCCATTTTGGACGCTGCACAGGACACCGGTTACGCCGGTACCGTCCATCATGGAGACACCGACGGGTTTACCGAGAAGTCCGTGCAGACTTTGTGCGGATACGGGCATTCTGTTACACCTCCAAGCGATTAGATGAGGAACATCGCGACAATGGTCGTAACGACAAGGCCGATGATAACAGGCTTTAGGTTGCGCCGGGCAAGCTCGAACGGATTGATGCCGCAGATGGCTGCTGCCGGGATTAATGCCCAAGGGATGATCGTCCCGCCGCCTACCCAGATGGCTGCGATCTGCCCGAGCGCGGTTAAGGTCGCGACGCCGCTCTGAATAGCTGTCCCGAACAGATTTGCGATGGAACCCGCGAGTGAGATACCTGAGAATCCAGATCCGTCGAGACCCGTGATCGCACCGACGGTGGTTAAGGTCGCGGCACTCACAGCGGTATTGACAGGCACGGTATGCGCAAGGGCGAGGCCGAGATCATTCACAATGCCATGGGAGCCGGCAGGAAGCGTCTTGCCGAAGACTTCAATGAATGCGCTGTCACCCAAATAGAAGAAAGCAGCAATTGGGATGACGGGGCCAAAGACGCGAAACCCGAATAAGAAGCCGTCGACCATATCGGTCGTCGACTGCTCTAATCCCCGGCTGCCATGCGCGAAAAGACAGATGAGCAGGAGGAGCAAGAGGGCTGTGCCACCGATGAGCGCCGTTGCATCGCCGCCCTGCAGTTTAAAATAGATCATGGCAGCGACATCAGTGAGGAAGAAAAGTGGAACGAGAATCGAGAAGACGATCCGCATCTTGCGAGGCATGAGCGAACGGGACTCAGTCTCTGAAGGTGGAACAGCACCGTCGCTGCTGACGGATGTGGTTGTTGTGCCGCTCGTTAACCCTGTCGTGAAGGTTAACGAACCGTTCTTCATATCGCGGCGAAGAAACCAGAAGGCAGCTACGGTTGTGACGATTCCCATCACCAAAACGAGCGGTACACTTGCAGAGATCACGTCCCCGACGGGAATGCCAGCAGCGTCTGCGGTAAGCTTCGGTGCGGCTTGGATGATGTAATCGCTCGATAAGGCGATTCCGTGGCCGAACAGGTTCATCGAGACGGCAACGCCGAGTGCGGGCAATCCTGCGCGAATGGCCACCGGAAGCAGCACGGCACCGATCAACGCTACAGCGGGCGAAGGCCAGAAGAACCAGGAGATGACCATCATGACTATTCCGATCGTCCAATAGGCGAGGGTTGGGGTGCGTATGAGTTTAGTGAACGGACTTACCATCATTTCATTGATGCCGGTTCGCGATAGGACGCGGCTTAAGGCGACAATGACGGAGATGATGAGGATGGTTCCGAGCAATTCTTTTAACGCGTAGATAAAGCTTGAGAAAATGCCGCTGACCGATGCTGTGAGCGATCCGGTCGCGACGAGGCCAAGCACGAAGATGCCTGCGATACAGAGCAGCGTTGTATCCCTTTTGCGCACCATGAACCCGATGATGAGTACAATACAGGCAACATAAATCCAGTGCAGAGCTGATAAGTGGACATCCATGTCTACCCCTCCAGTAGATATACGAGGTGGTTCATAAAGTTGACTTATGCCCACATCAGGAAGCGATTTTCTTGCTGATTTGCGAATAACCTGACCCAAAAAAGCGCAGTCGCTCAACAATGAATTACTTCGATAAATGGGTTATCTCATCACGATCGGTGCTGCTAAGTCAACCTTTTGAACACTTGCTATACATTATGCATGGGCCTAGAATGGGTGCGCTGAGGTGCGTGTCCAGGCATAGAAAAACCTCTAACCTTCGCAAGCGAAGAGTAGAGGCTTAGAGCATTAACGGTTATCGATTTTCTCCGGGTACATATCATGCTGGAACAGGCGCTGACGTGCGACCTCTTCCCAAGCTGTCCCAGGCTTGCCATAGTTGCAGTAGGGATCAATGCTGATGCCGCCGCGCGGGGTGAACTTGCCCCAGACTTCGATATATTTGGGCTTCATCAGTGCAACGAGATCGTCCATGATCGTATTGACACAAGTCTCATGGAAATCGCCGTGGTTACGATAGGAGAAAAGATATAATTTCAACGACTTACTCTCGACCATCAACACATCCGGCACATAGCTGATATAGATCGTAGCAAAATCCGGCTGGCCCGTCATCGGACACAAGCTCGTGAACTCCGGACAATTGAATTTGACGAAGTAGTCGCGGTCCTGCTTCTTATTCTCGAAGGTCTCTAATAGCTTCGGGTCATATTCGTAGGTGTAGACCGTGTTCTGGTTCCCGAGTAAAGTTAAGCCTTCGATGGGTTGGTTCACGTTATGCTGCGTGGTCATGATGAATTCCCTCCTGTGTATAGCTGCTTCGTGCCCATGCGACGAGCGCATAGACGAGCGGTGTTAGAATGATACAGAGTACAATCTTGATCCCATATTCCGTGCCGATGATCTTCCCAATTTCTCCTGTAGGTACACGTCCCCAAAACGCAATGAACGAGAAAATCGTCGTATCGATCAGCTGGCTGGCCATCGTACTGACATTGTTCCGCAGCCAGAGATGACGGCCATGGGTTCGCTTACGCAAGCCTAGGAACATATAGATGTCTAGGTTCTGCGAAATGGCATACGCAATAACGGATGCTAGCACGATACGCGGCACGCCGAGCAGTACAGATTCAAAGGCAGCTTGCCCTTCATAGAACGCAGCGCCAGGGAATTTCACGGCAATCGTGAACAGGCAGACCATGATGACGTTGGCAGCGAGCCCGAGCCAGACCATGCGCTGAGCGACGTGTTTGCCCCAGACTTCGGAGACCGTGTCGGCAATGACGTAGGTAAAGGGATAGAACAGGATGGCGACCGTCGCGGAGGTGAAGCCGAAGGTGACGATCTTGGTCGCGACGATATTTGCGATCATCACGCAGCAAATAAAGAGGCCTGACAACAACAGCAGCTTCTTCGAGCTGGGGTCGACAGGAATGAATGGGGGTAAAGCTTTTTTCTGTGGCATAATGTTGCCCTCCTAGTTTTGTTTTAACAGAGGCGGAGATTACGAACTCTGTCTATGTGATTATGGCTAGCCGGTCGGCAGCCTGAAACATTATAGCATGGCGGCTACCATCGGTCGAGCCAAAAAATTGCATGTACCCCATTGACGCAGCAAACGCAGCAGGCTTATCATAAATAAAAGGTATGATTTTCCTCACAAAAGGGACAATCGCATGTACGGCCTGGCGTCATGGCGTTAGGTATTTTTAATATCCAACATGTCTGACAACCTGACAATAAGATGATTGCATGAACTATGACAATAATGAGGTGTGAAGGATGAAGGTTTCTTTATTTATTACCTGCTTAAGTGATGCGATTTACCCTCGTGTCGGCGAGGCGATGGTTCGATTGCTGGCGCGGTACGGCGTTCAAGTGGAGTTCCCGAAGACGCAGACCTGCTGCGGACAACCGGCGTTCAACAGTGGCTATTGGGAGGAAGCGCGAGAATCTGCGAGAACGTTGTTGGCGGCTTTTGAGGATAGCGATTTTGTCATCTCCCCATCGGGATCTTGCACAGGAATGATCCAGCACTATTATCCGAAACTGTTCGAGAAAGATCCAATTATGATCGAGAAGGCGATGCAACTGCAAGAGAAGACCTATGAATTCACCCAATTCCTCGTACAGGTGCTCGGGGTGAAGGATGTCGGCGCGGTATTCCCGCATAAAGTCACGTATCATCCATCCTGTCATGGCAGCCGGTTATTAGGGATTAAAGAAGAGCCATTAACACTGATGGAGAACGTCAAAGGCATGGAATTGATACCGCTTCCATTTGCGGAGGATTGCTGTGGATTCGGTGGAACGTTTGCTGTGAAAATGTCTGAAATATCGGCCGCGATGGTGTCGGAGAAGGCGCAGCATGTGCTGGAGTCGGAAGCGGAAGTACTCGTCGGCTTGGATATGGGCTGTATGATGAACATTTCGGGTAATCTGATGTACCAAGGCAAGCCGATTCGCGTGATGCATCTAGCCGAATTGTTATATGAAGGGGTGAAGCAGGCATGAGTCACGGGCAGCAGGCAAGTACGGTCAAAGAACGATCGCATATTGCGCTTAACAATGAATTTCTGCGAAAAGCGGTGAAGTTCACGACAGAGCGACTGCGCAACGGGAAGAAGAAGGCGACGGAAGAGCATGGCAATTGGGAAGAATGGCGGGAGCGGGGGCGGCAAATTCGACTGCATACGATTGCGCATTTGGACTATTATTTGAATCAATTTGTTGAGAATGCGAGAGCGAACGGGGTGCATGTGCATTTCGCGGCGGACGGGAAAGAAGCTGTTGAGCTGTCGATGAAAATCGCGGCGTCCAAGCAGACACGCTCCGTCGTGAAGTCGAAGTCGATGGTATCAGAAGAATTGCATATTAATGCTGCGCTTGAAAAAATGGGGATCGAAGCGGTCGAGACCGACCTCGGCGAATATATCATTCAGCTGGCTGGTGAGACCCCATCGCATATTATTATTCCGGCGATTCACAAAAATCGCTATCAAATCGCAGAGCTGCTCTCGAAGGAAGCGGGCGAGACGCTGCCTGCAGATACATCTATCCTCGCGGGCTTCGTCCGTCGGAAATTGCGGGAGAAGTTCCTCGATGCCGAGATTGGCATGACTGGGTGCAACTTCGCGATTGCGGAGACGGGATCGATGGTCCTGTTCGAAAATGAGGGCAATGCACGGATGGTCTCCACGGTGCCGAAGACGCAGATTACGCTAATGGGGATGGAACGGATTATTCCGACGTTCGCAGATCTTGAAGTGATGGCGACCTTGCTGCCAAGATCGGCCACGGG
Source organism: Paenibacillus terrigena DSM 21567 (assembly GCF_000374845.1). Taxonomy (GTDB): domain Bacteria; phylum Bacillota; class Bacilli; order Paenibacillales; family Paenibacillaceae; genus Paenibacillus_K; species Paenibacillus_K terrigena. The sequence goes on from NZ_KB895416.1 coordinate 306,714, forward strand.
ACAGAAGCTGACGGTGTACATGTCGGCGATTTCGGGACCGAAGCGGGATGCGGATGCAGACGGACCGGAAGAGATGCATATTATTATCGTGGATAATGGACGGTCGCTACAGCTTGGGGATCCGGAATTCCAAGAGCTGCTCAATTGTATACGCTGCGGCGCCTGTCTGAATGCTTGCCCGGTTTACCGTCATATTGGCGGGCATGCCTACGGCGGCACGTATAGCGGACCGATTGGTGCGGTGTTGACGCCAGCACTTCAGAGCAATGTGGCAGAGTGGGACGATATTGCGAATGCTTCGAGTCTGTGCGGGGCTTGTTATGAGGCTTGTCCGGTGAAAATTCCACTGCATGACATGCTCGTCTATTTGCGGAATCGCAAAGTCGAGAAAGGCTACGGGCAGACGGCGGAGAAGATCGGGATGAAAGGTTTTGCAGCTATTATGTCCAATTCCAAACGCATGCGCAGCGTGATCAAGATGGGACAGATCGGTCAGAAGCTTGTCGCTCGCCAAGGGATGATCAAGACGAAGATTGGACCGCTTAAAGGCTGGAACAGCGTGCGCTATCTGCCAAGCTTGCCGAATCAGTCGTTCCGCGAACGGTGGGGAACACTGGAGCAAGAAGTTCAAGCTTCGAATCCGAAGATGAGCGATGAAGTCCGTCAGCGGATGGAACAGGCATTAGAGCAGCGGAAGAATGGAGGAAGACATCATGGCTGATCAAGAGTTGACACTGCTCGAGCAGTTAGAGAAGGAATCGCGGGCCAAGCAGGCGAAGTTCATCGGCGGCATTGCGGAGAAGCTTGGTCGCAAGGACATTGCACAGAAGCCGCAGCATCCTTTCCGTGGTGCACCGGATTTCTGGAACCAGCTGAACTGGACGCAGGAAGAGAAGATTGAGCGTTTTATGGATAATTGGCAGAGTGTCGGCGGACATGCGGCACGGTTTCAGACGATGGAGGAAGCGAAGCAGTTTATCGTGGATCGAGCGAATGAATTCGGCGCACGCCATATGATTCGGCAGAATCAACCGGAGTTGAATGAACTAGGGCTTGAAGAGGCGCTGCCGGAGACGGACATTCGCGTATGGAACAGTGATCCTGAGGAGTATTGGAAAGCCCATGCGGCAGGCGCAGATATTGGCGTCGCTGTCGTGGATCACGCGATTGCTTATACAGGAACCATTACCGTGTTGTCGTCGCCTGACAAGGGCCGATCGGTCACACTCCTGCCAACGGTCATGATGGCGATCATTCCCGTTGAACGTCTGAAGACACGGATGGGCGAAGTGATGGAGAAGATCGATGGGATGCGCCGTGAGGACTTGCCGGCAGGAATTCATTTTATTACAGGCCCTAGCCGTTCCTCGGATATTGAGAATGACTTGACGATTGGCGTTCATGGACCGGGGATTGTCTACGCGTTGATTGTAGGGTAATCTATGACTTGGATAGGTTGTACGATTGGAGCGGGTAGAACGCATGGAAATTACGAGATTGGCCAAACGAAATCACTATGAAGAAATTATCGAGCAGCTGAAGCGGCTCATTCTGGATGGCCGTGTCAAGGTTGGCGAGAAGCTGCCATCGACGAAGGAGTTGTCGGAGCGGTTCGGCGTCGGCCGGTCGACGATGCGCGAAGCGTTAAGTGCGCTCAAAGCAATGGGGTTGATCGAAATTCGTCAAGGCGGCGGCTGTACCGTGATTGCTTCTTCCGTGATGGAAGTGGAGATGCCGGAACTGAGCTCCTTGCGTATGAACCGCAGCACGGTGCTCGAGCTCATCGAAGCACGGAAGGCGCTGGAGGTTTCGAACGCGGCGCTTGCTGCCGAGAAGGCTACAGCCGAGGATAAGCAGAAGTTGCAGGCCATTGTTGTGGAAATGGAGCGAAGCATTGGCGATGACCAAGCAGGTGAGCGAACGGATCTTGAATTTCATCTGATGTTGGCACAGGCGACGCATAACTCCGTCCTGGTTAGGCTGTTCGAGTCCATTGCGGAGCAGATGGAGCGGGCGATTCAGCAGACGCGGAGGGTTGAGTTATACGCGAATCGATCGGTCTCGGAGCAGCTCTATCAAGAGCATCTCTCGATCTCCGAGGCTGTTCAGCAAGGGCAGCCGGATCAAGCAAGCCAAGCGATGAGGACGCATCTCCAACATGTAGAGAGCATTCTGACGAAATATATTTAATCTTTAAGAGGTAGTTCAAAAAGTCATCATTTGATCACGAAGTCATTCAAGAAGCATTATCGACATCAAATCTTGCGTTCACCTTCGAAGTCCGGTACTCATTTAGGTTTTGCCTAAACTCCGTTCCTCCTTCTTCAGGTTCTCGCAACCTTCTCGGTGCTGAAATGCCGACTTTTTGAACTCGATCGTAAAATATAGAAATGACGTACCACTGAACTATCGGGTTCAGGCGTACGTCATTTTTTCATACATAAATGTTTAGTTTCGGATTCTCGCCTTCACGGTTCTCGCATATTCGGTCGGGCTCATGTGCGTCTTCTTCTTGAAGCTTTTCGAGAAATAATGGACACTGCTGAAACCCAGCCTCGTCGCAATTTCCGTCATATTGGCGGTCTCCTCGCGCATGATCATTTTCGCGTGCTCCATGCGCAGGTGCATTACATATTCCATGATCGTATGGCCAGTCTGCTGCTTGAACAGGTCCTTCAGACGCGTCTTGGAGATGAGGAACCGTTGACTAAGCGACTCTAGCGTATGCATATCGGCAAGATGCTCTTCCAGATAGGCCATGATTTGCCTCACGAGGTCATCGCTAATGTTCTCTCTCGCTGCTGATGATAGTGTCTTAGTCGGTGATGGCTGTGCAACGAGATGATTGCGCAGAATGCGAATCAGGAACGTCTCCAGATAACATTTGATAAGCTGCTCGCCGCCGAGTGGTGCATTGGAACGGCGAATCATCGGGTGCCCGCAAGGAAACTGGAAGGCCTGCCGACCTTCTTCGACGATCATAGCGAGCAAATTCCGTTCCTCGTTCGCAAGCGCGATGACTTGATCCTCGAAATGCTTCATCGCTTCGGAGTGGCAATCGAAAGTCATGACGATCAGGTTCGGTGCTTTGCCTTGCAGTGCGCAGAAGCTGTGGTATTCATTCGGTTTGTGAAAAATAATCTCGCCTTGCTGCAGCGTATGGGTCGTATGATCCACTGTCACATTCACCGTACCGCGATCGACATAGAGAAACTCCCAGAAATTATGGCGTTCCCCGGTAAATTCATAGTCTTTGCTAAATTCGAAGTAGTGGAACGTTATTAAATTATGAATTTCAATGAGCTGTTGCAGCGGCGTACGGGTAAAGAAATACTCTTCGACCGGCTGGGTCGCAGGTTGTTCTTTAATGCTCACTTCGGAAGGACTCCTTTCCGTGAAATTCTCGTTAGCTTGTTCCTCTATTATATCAATTATGCTCCTCGAAAAGTACCAAAAAACGGGCTTCGAAGACAAAGAATCCTTCGCGGCTTGGTCTTATACTAGAGTTGAATTGAGCGGATCGAATGAGGAGGCTTATAGGATATGAAGTTGGGTGTCATTGGCTATGGAAGCCGGATTAGTTATGTGATATCGGAAATGATTAATCAAGATGCGCGGTGCCAAATTGCGGCGATCGTCGATGTTCGGAAGGATGAAATTCGTACGGCATTAGCAGAACAAGGGAAAACGGATGTACGATTCTATGATACGGCTGAAGCGATGCTCGAATCGGAAGCTTTGGACGGTGTCGTCATTGGTACGCGGTGTTCACTGCATACGGAGATGGCGATCAAGGTGCTCGCTACGGGACTCCCGCTCTATGTGGAGAAGCCGGTCTCTACGACGATGGAGGATTTATATCGACTCAAGGATGCTTATGAGGTATCGGATTCGAAGGTTATCGTCTCTTTCCCTCTTCGTAACTCGGAGATTGTGAAGCAAGTGAAGGAGATTATCAACTCCGGCAAAATCGGAACCGTCGAGCATGTCCAAGCGGTGAATAATGTTCCGTACGGCAATGTCTATTATCAGAACTGGTATCGGGATGAAGAAGAGACAGGCGGCCTATTCCTTCAGAAAGCGACGCATGATCTGGATTATCTTAATGATGTGATCAAGCTGAAGCCAGTTAGCATCTGCGCGATGACGTCGAAGCAAATTTTCAAAGGAACCAAGCCTGCGGGACTCAAATGCAAAGAATGCGAAGAGAATCGCACTTGTGCAGAGAGTACGGCTTTCAAGACAGATGGAACGGAAATGTGGGAATATTGCGCGTTTGCCGAGGATACGGGCAATGAAGATTCAGGCAGCTGCATCGTTCGGTATGAATCAGGCATGCATCTGACGTATTCACAGAACTTCTTCGCGCGTCGTGGTGCACAAGCACGTGGGGCTAGATTTTTAGGATACAAAGGAACGGTCGAATTCGATTTCTATACCGGTATCGTTAAAGTTCATATGCATCATACACCGCGCGTGGAGACGTATGATTTTTCACTCGGCGGCGGACATTTTGGCGGGGATACGGATTTGGCGAAAAACTTCATCGAGTTGATGCAAGGGACAGCGGAATCAAGATATCCGCTAGAAGATGGGCTGTTAAGCGCATTGATGTGCTTGAAGGCGAGAGAATCAGCGATGACGGATACATTCCAATCACTAGAGTGGGGCCATGTTCGTGAAGCTGTCCACATTTAACTAATTCATAAGAGAGAAGGTATTGAGCATGGAACAATCCAATCTGTTTCAATCGATCACATTAGATGCGTTGTCTAAAGTATTCGCAGATGAGAAGCCACAAGGGGGAGCCTATACAAAGGGTTCGGCATTATATGGGGAGACATTTGCTTTTCAAGTGGCTTACAGTGCAGAGCGATTATTCAAAAACTTGCAAGTCGAAGTCGAGTCAACGATTGGGTTACCTTTTCACGTGAGAGCGGTTGGGTTAGTGCCTTCGGAAATGCCTTGTTATTTCGACCATGATGCCGACGTATTGCGGACAACGGCAGGGTTATACCCAGATCCGTTATATGAACTGGAGCATACAGCGATCCATGCATTGCCTAAGCAGTGGCGTTCGCTCTGGATTCATGTCGATCTCGATGATACGGTACAACCGGGTGATCATGAGGTGAAGGTATCGATCAAATCGGAGGAGGGTGCTCTACTTGCGACGAACACGTTCGTGCTCAATGTGATTCCAGCGAAGCTGCCGAAGCAGCGGTTGATTCACACGGAATGGTTCCATACGGATTGTATAGCGACCCAATATGGCGTGGACGTGTTTAGTGAAGCACACTGGGGGCTGCTTGCGCAATTTGTGGGGACGGCTGTGAAGCATGGGATGAATATGATTTTGACGCCGCTATTCACACCGCCGCTCGATACGGCCATTGGTGGTGAGCGTCCGACGGTCCAGTTGATCGATGTGGAAGTGCTCGGTGATGGGACGTATCGCTTCGGATTCGACCGACTGACACGGTGGGTGGAGATGTGCCGGAATGTTGGGGTGGAATATTTCGAGTTCTCTCATTTGTTCACACAGTGGGGCGCGAAGCATGCACCGAAGATCGTCGCAACGGTGGAAGGGGTAGAACGGCAAATTTTTGGCTGGAATACGAGTTCGACGTCGGCGGAATACCGCAGCTTCATGGATCAGTTCTTGCCAGCGTTAGATGGTTACATTAAGAATAATGGAATTGCGCAGCAGAGCTGGTTCCATATCTCTGATGAGCCGAGTCAGGATCAACTGGAGACGTACATGGCGGCGAGCGAAATGGTGCGTAAGCATCTGTCGGCTTATCCGATTATGGATGCGTTATCATCCCTCGATTTCTATGAGCAGGGTCTGGTGCAGCGCCCGATTCCGGCGAACGATCATATCGAACCGTTCCTGCGCAGCGAGGTACCGGATTTATGGACGTATTATTGTTGTTCCCAGGATGATCAGGTATCGAACCGATTCTTTAATATGCCTTCCGCACGGAATCGTGTACTTGGCTTCCAATTGTATAAGTTCGGCCTGCAAGGCTTCTTGCACTGGGGCTATAACTTCTGGTACACCCAATATTCGGCGAATCAACAGATTGATCCCTTCCGTACGACGGATGCTGGTGCAGCGTTCCCTTCTGGCGATGCTTATCTGGTCTATCCGGGCGAAGCGGGACCTGTTGAATCGATTCGGCTTGAGGTGCTTCATCAAGGCTTGCAGGATTTGCGTGCGCTCGAACTATTAGAGTCTTGGATCGGCAAAGAAAAGACGGTTGCGCTGATCGAAGAGGGGCTCGCAGCACCGATCTCATTCTCGGAATACCCGAGAGGGAATGGAGAATGGCTTCTCGCTGCAAGGGAACGGATCAATCAAGCGATTGCTGCACATTGCTGTCTAACGAACGGCTAGTTGAAGAATGTAGAAAAACCTGCTGAGCTCAGCAGGTTTTTTGTATGGTTGGGAGTATGTTATTTGGCTTCTAACGAATCTGAGGATTCTTCGACGCGCAGAATGGATGGCCGCTCATTCGGATTGTGATTCGGGGCATGAAGGGCAAGGAGCAGGTTATTGTACCAATCCCGAAATAACATGCCGTGTCCACCATCTTCGACATAGAGCGGGTTCTCTTCATGCACCCATGGACCTGTAATTCTTCCACTAACAGAGCGTGCAATCCCCGTAGTATATCCTTGTTCACCAAGGCTTGACCAGATCATGAGCAGGCGGCCGTTGTTCATGTGGTGCAGGAAGGGGCCGTCCGTCACGAAGCCACCTTCGGTATTCGGCTTGACCCATGGCGCTTCGGATGCACGAAACAACAGCTGCGGCTCGCTGACAATTCGGTCAAGCGTATCGGCTAATTTGGCAGCATAGATCTCGCCGTCTGTTACTTGCAGCCACTCCCGACAGAAGATGAGCCATGGTGTACCGTCTTTCTCCATATAGAGGGTACCGTCTAAGCACTCCCATGCCTTTGGTGTAATAGGGCCTAGACTATGGAGCTCGAAGGGTCCCATCGGATGATCGGCGACGAGCACTTGCACCGCACGCGACATCCCTTTTGCTTTGAAAGAAGCAAACATATAGAATCGGTCTTGCACATGATGAACTTCAGGCGCCCAGTAATGGTGATCGGACCAGAATCCCGGCTCAGATCGGAACACGGGGAATGGCCCCTCCCAATTTAATAAATCGCAGCTGCGGTACACGTCAAAGCCTTCAGGTTTGCCGTCCCATGCGGTCGCACCTTGGGTTCCATACATATAATAAGTATTCTCCACAGGTACAGGAAGAATAAAGGGGTCTCGAAAGTGAATATCAGATAATCGTATCAAATGGTGGTCCTCCTTTGAATCATTTACTCTAGCAAATAGATTAGCATGATTTGGTATAATGCTCCAGAGGTAGCTGGGTCGTAACGGCTGTGAATATGGAGAATCATGAAATTTGTTGTCAGAGGCGGGAGCATAGTTTTGGACATGAAAAAATCTCTAGTTCTCGTTACTTGGGTGTAGGAGTTTTTTTGTATGAAAGATTTATAGGATAGGACAAAAAAGGAATTTGGCGTGCTATAATTTGTAAAAAAGGAGGTTGTACACGATGTTAATTCAGCCATTGGATGGAGAGTATGCAACTTATTATGACCAATATATAGGCCTTGTACCTGAAGGGGATATTCGGGGAATTCTAGAGCAGCAATTAGAGCGTACCACCCAATTCTTCGCGAATTTATCGGAGGAGCAAGGAGATTTCCGGTATGCACCGGACAAGTGGTCGATTAAAGAAGTGATCGGTCATATTGCGGATACGGAACGCGTGATGAGCTATCGATTGCTGCGTATTGCGAGAGGAGATCAGACACCTCTCACAGGGTTTGATGAGAATGCGTTCGTGAGCGGAGCGGCCTTCGCTTCAACACCGATGTCTGAATTGATTGAGGATCTTCGAGCCGTCCGCCGTGCTACAATTACATTATTGCGCGGAGTTACAGATGAAGCAGCAGCGAGAGTAGGGACAGCGAATCATTCGCCGATTTCCGTTCGGGCACTTGCCTATATTATTGCGGGTCACGAGATTCACCATTTGAACATACTGAAGGAAAGATATCACATTTCGTAGATTTCGAGGATCATCGAAATCATGTGCCGAAATCATCGGGGCGTATCAAGTTCGCAGGAACTTTGTACGCTCTTTTTTGTGTGTTCAAGGATGGGGGAGCTTGTTATAATTATTGGAAGGATTGATGAATTATGGATGTGCATGTGTCGGTATATGGTGAGCAGCGTATGTCGATAAAATTCAAGTTTTTTCGAAGAAGAAGCGCCTCCGGCTTCAGTTTGGATATAGATCTGAAATGGGATGCTTCGCATCATTAGCAGCCGCAGAATGAATTACGTGCAAGAGGATACAGCGCGAAGACGGTTAAAGCTTATTGCGGTCAGGTCCAACGCTTCTTCGAGTATAGGAGACAGAACAATGTAAGGTGGACTGATCATGTTGTTCGAGATTATTCCCTTTATTTATTGGATCGGTCCTGCTCCCATGCGTACGTAAACCAAGCAATTAGTGCGATCAAATTTTATTTGATCCACGTGATGGGATACCGCGAGAATGTATCGAATGTTAGGCCTGAGAAAGAGAATAAATTGCCTTCGATTCTATCGCTGGATGAGATTATGCTTATGCTCACGACCGTCAAGAATCTGAAGCATAAAGCAATTTTCTATGTTACATATTCTTCAGGCTTACGCGTTGGTGAAGTCGTTCGATTGCGTATCGAATACTTCGATCGAGCCCGCAAAACACTGCATATTCGGCAAGGCAAAGGAAAAAAGGATTGTTACACCTTTTTGTCGGATGCAGCTTTTACAATCGTGAGCAGTACGTTCGTATAGAGAATCCAGAAGGTTGGCTATTTCCGGGTCAAGAAGCAGGACGACATCTAACCGAACGAACTGTTCAGAAAATATTCAGTCAAATGATTGGAGCTGCGGGAATCAGGAAGTAAGTCAGTGTTCACTCGCTGAGGCATTCATTCGCTACGCATCTGCTAGAGGGCGGGATTGATATTCGCTACATTCAAGAGCTGCTGGGGCACCAGAGCAGTCGGACAACGGAGAGGTATACGCATGTGAGCGTGAGAGATGTGAGTCGAATTAAGAGTCCGCTGGATCAGGTGTAGGACGGTCGTGAATATGGGCGTGATGCGGGGTATTCACGAAATACGTGAATTCCCTGGCTGATGGGGGATTGGGGAAGTTCGTGAAAAAGACGTTATGTGCAATACCCTGAAAGATCTTTATACATTATTTTAATTAACAAGGAGACAAGTTTATGATTAGAAGATTTAAAACCTCTAAAGCAGCGTTCACTTTACTAATATCATTAATTTTGCTGTTTGGAATAGTATCTGTTACTTCTGCAAGTAGTACCGATTTCATAAAAGCAAAGATTTCAAATATTAAAATTATGGTAAATAATAAATCCAGAAATATTAAAGCGAATATGCTTAATGTTAACGGTGTTAATTATGTTCCACTTAAAGAGTTTGCCAATATTTTAGGCTATACAACTGACTATAAAAATTCTACAAAGACGATCGAAATAAATAAAAAAGAAGGGGAAGAAGATAGTCTTGTAATTGATGATAACGGAAATATTTTGAGTTTAGATGAGTGGGTTACAATTAGAGAATTGTCACTACGTTTCGGAGTGAAAATAAAATATGAAGACTCAAATGTAGTTCTCACATATAAAGAAAAAACAATAAATTTACGCCCGAGTAATGGAGCAAATGATGATATTCCCAATTTAATAGCTGAAACAACATATAGTTCTGAAGGTATTCCATTACTTTTTGTTAAAGGAGTAATGTACTTAAAGAAAAGCGATGCAGAATTATTTATAGAACAGAAATTATAGAAATGGATAAAGTTAATTGTATGATCAATTCGAGGAAGAGGGTACTGCACATAACATCATATCCACGCATCGGAGCCTGACGGCTCCTCGGTCCGCCCGAAGGGGATAGGCAAGGAAGCGGAATCAGGCGGACACATCCGCACCGACTAACCGCATCGCGGCCGGCTGCTGGCGCAGCCTTAAGTCGGTGGGACGTCGTGGATACAGGAACGTTATCCGAAACCTCTGAATGTATTTATTAAATTCTTGAAAGGAGTTCTTATGATAATCTTTGGATTTATTTCGGTTTATCTAATGCCATTAATAGGGTTTCTTTTTATAGTTTGCTTGCTTAGAGCTATCAAGAAAATTATAAAAGATAAATCATATACTGCCGAAGTCTTTTGGAGTGGATTTTTCTTTGCGATAATTGTGTGGACAATAAGTATGACAGTTTTAATAACAGGTAAATAAGACTTGATGTTACTCGCGCCATCATGAGTAATATTGGGTAAACCCATTAGACCCCGCGTCGCTTTTATTTTAAAGTGCCAACAAGACTAATATGGGATATAACCCCATTTAAAAACTTGAAATAATGGGCGGAATTAATTTAAGGTCTGATTAAGTTCGGATTTAAGGGCAGTAGCGAACGCGACGCGGCGTAGATACGGTGTTATCCGTTGCCTCTGACTTCTTCGATAACCCTTTCAAAATAGATATTACTGCCACTTAGCCTTGCAGGGTTGTCTGCCTGACTTCACTTCTCCGAAAACCATCGGGCAGACCAAGGACCGGCGCATGCGCGCCTTAAGCCTTTCGGGTTCGCAGATACAACAACGTTATATGAAATCGATGTTAAAGGAGAAAGAGGAGAGTTCTATTAAACGTTCATTAAAATTACTTCTTATTCTAATGACTATTTATATAATCTTTTTAATTCCCAATCTATTTTCTTGGTATGAAATGGAAAAGTTTGAAAGTAAAATAAATACTGCGCTTGGGAATTTTTTAACTTCGCAATGTAAAACTAACGTTCACATCGATTGGGTCAAAATTCATAACATACCAACTGGATTTTTAACAATAGGAAAAGACTCACAAGAATGGAATGCGCAGGTTACTATTAATTCCAATTATACTTATCCCATTGAAGGAAGTGTAGACGGTAGTTTTCATTTTTATTTTCATGAAGAATTTTGTGGAAAAAATTATCATTCAGATAAAATTGGATATAAGAGTTTAGATTTGAAAAATAAAACATTTGTAGATGAATATGACCAAAGTTCAAAGACGGGGGATATTGGTCTTAAAGAATCAAACATAATTTTATTAACGTTCTTCTTTGGCTTGATAATTATCGTTTTTATTATATCAGCAACAATTGAATTGTTCACAAATCTAATAAAAATATATAAAAGAAAGAATGAATAGTTTGTGAGTAACTCAAGATGGCATCGACATCATATAACACCATATCTACGCCATGTCGCGTTCGCTCCTTGGTCTGCCGAGGAGTTTTCGAAGAAGCTTAATCAGCATACAACCCTGCAAGGCAAAGTGGCAAAGCCACCCGGCTCGGTCGCGCCTTAAGCCTCTCGGGTTCGTAGATACAACAACGTTAGCTGAAATCAACGAAATTGTAATGGAAAATCGAAAGGAATATAAAAAATGAATCTAATCCGCATAGAACCAATTGATAAAAATAACTGGGAAGAAGCTCACTCGATATCTTTACTCAAATCACAAGAGAAGCTTGTACCTTCTGTTATCGAATCTTTAGCATGGGCTTATATAAAACCGTGGGATGAGGCCTTTGATCCATATATTTTGTGCAAGGATGATAAAACATTCGGATTTTTTTATCTTTCCTATACACCTAATAGTACGAATAATTACTGGATTGGTGGTTTTCAAATAGACAAGGAATATCAAGGGATGGGATTAGGAATACAATCTCTTAAAAGAATATTAGAATTCATTCAGGAAATGCACAGACAATGCGAAGTAATCTCTCTAACAATCGAAAAAAGTAATAATCATGCTAGAAAGCTTTACGAGAAATTAGGATTTGTCAATCAAGATAAAGAGAACCAAGATGGCGAGATTATATATAAACTAAAGTTAAAATAAACTATAAAGAACTTGTTGTACTAGGTTACTCGAAGAGGTCGTTGACATCAGCTAACATTACATTCCTGCGTCATCGCTAACGCTCCTCGGTCACCGAGAGGATTTTCGGAGAAGTTAAATCAGGCGACACATCCAACCGGCTAAGTCTGACGACCCGGCAACTTTGTTGCCTTAAGCCGTTTGGACGTCAGGAATGCGAAACGTTAGACGAAATTCTTAAATAAGATAACAAAGGAAGGGAAAATATGTTCAAAAATAATTATGAAATATTAGAAAGTCTTACTTTTTTCTTTGATATCAATGAATTTGAAAAAGCTGACATTAGAATTCATGATAAGCAAATCTTTCTACTTGAAGATATGTTAGCGCTTATACTAAGAATTTCTACCGAAGAACTGTTGTCGATGACAGTTAAAAACATAGTAGAAGGAAAAATAAATATAAATGATCATCTTAGGTACTATGCTTGGTACGGCAGTAGTGGGGGGAAATTATATAAACTTATTGGAGATAAAGTCACACTTTATAAAAGAAATTCTGAGCCAACTTTAGAAGATGATCAATTAAAATTAATATTCTCGCACGAGGCAATTGATATTTTGATGGATGATTTTAATTATAACATTAAAAATCAATTTTTTAGTTATTGTGATGAAGTGATCAGAAGGGCGAACCAATATAATAGCTACCTACAATTTATTGTTGCAGGAACAGATGAGAGTATTTCGATGCTTGAATTTAATAGCAGCTATAGTACTTTTATTATGAGTATGCCTGAACATAACATTTTTCTGAGAGAAAATTGGAATATATCTGATGTTTTTCATTATGACACGAGATTTAAAAAATCTATTTTGCCAGAGTACAAGGTAGTTTCTCTAATATCAAGTGTTAGGGTTGGCGAAATAGATGATGTGAAAAACAAAGAAGGACAGATTGAGAATAACTATATTCATGAGCTGTTATTTAAACAAGACGTAGAGGAACTTCTTCATAAATTTAAATTAATTAGGTTAGTTACTACTGCTCCAATTTACTGTACGGAAATAATGACTCAATTTAAGTATACCTTCATAGGGATTCCTCAATATCTCCAACCACCTCAGATCACTAAAACAAATGAAGCGATTTATAAATTTAATAATATTAATGCTGAATTAATTAATTCAGTATTTAATGAATTTTCCTTGCCTATTGATAATGAAGTATTAAATTTGCTTCTTGTCAATTATGATTATTCATTTTATGTACCGGACGATGTAGCAATATTAATTCTAGTAAGTTGTTTGGAAATTATTTATCATCCTGGAGATAAAGATGAATTAAAGTTCCGGATAGCTAGGAATGCTACAATATTTTTAGGAACAAACGAAGAAGAAAGCACTTTATTATTTGATGAGATAAAAAAGTTGTATGATATAAGATCATCATTAGTACACACTGGGAAATTCAATCTCTCAAAATATAGATATTCAAATAAAGAAGAAGTAATTTATCGATTAAAGAAAATAGTAAGTACTTCAATTCTAAAATATAAAAATGAAATAGTAGATAATAATGTGACTAAAACAGAGTTTTTTGATCAATTAAATAAATCTGGATTTGGTGATTATCCGTTTAACAGTTACAAAGTAAACTTATTTTAGGAATTGTTATAAGCATGACGTCGTAACCTATATCAAAGAAGAACTTCGTCTAACATAATATTCATGCATCAGGCATCCGCCCTCGGTCCGGCAGAGGGATTTCAGAAAGTTAGGCGTAGCCGGACACATCCGACTAAGTCGGACATCATGAATACAGGAACGTTAGAAGAAATACCCGAATAAATTAATAAATGAGTGAGATGAAAATGCAGTGGAGCAAATTAAAAAAACGAATTGAAAGTAACTTTTGTGAAGAATTACAAGATAGAGTTACTTTATTTAGCACTTGGTATAAGCAAGGTGGAAGTCCTGGAAAAGGAAGAGCTGCAGTATTATTGGATAAAACCGAGATTTACGAAGCTAATACTGATAAGTGGTTAATGAATAAACAAGAAACGAATGATAATATTTTAATAGAAAGATTTGAATTTCATAAATTACTGGAAGAATATTCGAGTTGTTCTATTGAAGAATTGTTAGTATCTAAGCACGAATTAATTCGAGGACTAGCAATAATTGATAAGAGAGTAGGGAAACGCACGCTAATAAATATGAACAAACTTGAAGGTGAATTCATGAAGAAATTATATAAAGTAAGATGCGAAATTGAAGGAATAAGTATAAAGGACACTATCTAAGTAGATTCAAGAAGTCGGGTACATCATCTAATATCATATCTACGCTGCGGCCTGATGCCCTTCGTCTGCAAGAAGAATTTCGAAGAAGCAAAGTCAGCAGACAACCCTGCACTGCCTAACCGCATCGCGGCCGGGACTACGTCCCTTAAGGCAGTGAGGGTTCGTAGATACATAAACGTTATGAGAAATATGACAAATAGAAAGAAGCGATTATCTTGAATGAAATAATGCAATTAATAGAAAAGCTCTCTTGGGATGCTCCGGATGAAGAAAAATCAAATGCTAAGATACAACTAAAAGAGATTAATGATAAAGATCTTCATTTTTTAGTGCAGCCCTTAACTAAAGGACATTGGGACGGAGCTGCAGAAGTAATCGTTAGCTTAGGCTATCCAAGGGTACAGAGGATCCTTCCAGGATTACTTGAATGGATACAAGATTTGAACTGGCCAGGTGCAATGGTAATTGCAGACTTTTTAAAAACAATTGGCAGTCCACTAATTCCTTTTATAAGAGATGTTTTACAACAACATTCAGACGATGATGTTTGGATAGGATGGATATTTTCTCAAATTATTAATGAATGGTCTACAGAACATATAACTCAATTAAAAGAAGAATTAATTCTGATTTCACAAAGAAGAGATAATGATATCGAAGCATCGAGATTATTATTAAATCACAAGTTATTATCAAAACAAGAAATATTATCGAAATTAGAAGAGAAGAAAAACAATACGGAACTAGAACTTCACGAACTTATTGAACAGTATCCAAATGTAGATTGCGAAAAGCTTAATCGTGAATTTCGTGATCTTATTTTCAAACCAAATTTATCTAAAGATTTTTATGAGCGCAATTTGGAACAATTTTCTTTTTGCAATAAGACATCCTATTTGAGAGAGTACTTGAATGATATTGATAGTTTTGTCGAGGAAGTGTCATACTTCGCATAACACCATATCTACGCTGAGTCGCTATGCTCCTTGGTCTGCCGAGGATTTTTCGAGGAAGAGTAATCAGCAGACAACCCATGCAAGGCAAGTGGCGAAGCCACCCAGTCGCTGACGCTCCTTTAAGCCTTTCGGGTTCGTAGATACAAGAACGTTATCTGAAATACGACAAGTGCTGAATTAATTTTTTTGGAGGTAAGGGCAATGAAGCAATTGAATTTAAGTACAATTATTAGTTCTTTTATATTAGGTATTTCAATTGTTATTAGTGGCTTGATTATTAGTAATTCTGAACAGAAAGAGGTAAGAATAAATGAAAAGCATCAAAAGGAATACAAGCCATTAATGACAATTAAAGAAACATCTGAATACCTGAATTTAAGTGAACTGCAAGTTAAAACGATCATATCAAGTGAAGAAACCATGTTAAGAGCCTCGGGTTCATATACTGGCATGATGTTACCCATTATTAGAATTGGGACCGATATTTATATAAGTACAGATGAATTAAAGGAATGGATAAAACAGTCAACAACAGAGAGAAAACAATATCAGTGATAGTATTTTCGAAGAAGGTCGTACTTCAGATAACATCGTTTTCCTGCATCGCAGCTTACGCTGCTCGGTCCGCCCGAAGAGAGAAGAAATTCATTACGAAGTTGTTTCAGAAGCAAGGAAGTAAATTCAGGCGGACATATCTGCAAGGCTAAGTGGCAGAGCCACCCGGCGAGAATGAATTGCTTCGCAATATTTATTTAGCAGCTTAAGCCTTACGACATCAGGAAACACAAACGTTAGAGGAAATTAACGAAAGAAGGGGAGAATATAAAAAATAAATATACTATAGTCATCTTATTCTTTTTTATATTTTTAATAGTTTTAACTTCGCCAGTATCTATAAAAGCTATTAATAGCTTTGTACAAACCGAAAGAATTGCGAAGGATGTTGAAGAAGCAATAAATGCATACTTTAAAGCTAATTGTAAACCACCAATACTAATTCGAAATCTGTGGATAAAGAAACATGATTTTCGTATTGGTGGTCCTGAATTTTATTACGGATTTGAATATAATTATGAAGGACTATGGAGAGAATATAGCGATCCTGCAGGTGGTGAAGACTATATTTATATATCATTATCAAACCAAATTAACTGTATTAAGAACGACAATAAACTAGTTTATGATGATACTGAAAAAAGAATAGTTATAGAAGATGAAAATAAAAATTATGATATTAATGTATGGATATGGGGTAGCTTTGAGAGAGGTTTGTTATTAATTTATTCTGGGTTTATTTTTATTATTGATCTATTAATATCTATTATTTGGGCAGTTGTTATTTTCGTGAAAGCAAAAAAGTGATTAGTGATTCGAAGAAGTCGTTAACTTCCTCTAACACCGTATCTACGCTGCGGGCTACACCCTTGGTTCGCAAGGAGAGATGGCAGAGAAGTGGAATCAGCTCACAACCCTGCGAGGCTAAGTCCGTTGGACCCGGCGCGTATGCGCCTTAAGCCTCTCGGGTTCGTAGATACAAGAACGTTATCTGAAATAACTTGAAACTCAACACATATATAAAACAAAGGTGGTAACACTTTAATGAATTATAAATTAATTCAAGCTTCTAAAAAATATGAAGATATCATAAGAAACCTAATGCAATTTTATATTTATGATTTCTCTGAATTTGTAAAATGTGATGTAGAAGATGATGGATTATTTGGAGCATATCCATATTTGGAAGAGTATTGGAAAGAAGTTAATCATCGATTTCCATATGTCATTAAGCAAGAAGATAAGTATATAGGTTTTGTGTTAGTAAGATTTATTGAATCAGAAGAGCGGAATTACTACTCGATTGCGGAGTTTTTTATTATGAAGAAATATAGAAAAGAAGGAATAGGTAAAGCAGTAGCAAAACAAATATTTGATTTACATAAGGGGCAGTGGGAAGTTTATCAATTAGAAAGCAACAAACCAGCTCAGGTATTTTGGAATAAGGTCATAAATGAATACACGCAAGGTGAATTTAAAGATCGGATTGAAAATAGTAGAAAGATACAAGATTTTAATAGCTAAATCAAAGAAGTCATGTTACATCAGATAACACCGTTTTCCAGCTGCGTCGCTTTCGCTCCTTGGTCTGCCCGATGCATTTCGAGACAACCCTGCGTGGCTAAGTGGCGAAGCCACCCAATCGCTACGCTCCTTAAAGCCTCTCAGGTTCGTAGATACAAGAACGTTATCATGGTGCTTTTTTGTGGGCTAATTTAAGCATGCTTCCTTTTTACCAGCCAATCACAGTCAAGATTTAGTAAGTTTAAGGCTTCAGAACTCCAATGAATGCGGCCTAACCAACTAAATCGGGGTATGAATTCTTAACCCAGTGCTAATCTTTTAAGCATAAAAGAAAAAGCTCATCCCCGATTGATTGGGATGAGCTTAATATACCAACACCATGTTCACGCATCGGGCTTCCACACTTACTAACCGCATTGCGGTCGGCACCTGACTGTGCATTAAGTCGGTGGGACGTCGTGATTTGTATTACGTGGTGCCACCTCGTTTATTTTATTTTATTCAAGTATCTGTAGATCGTCGCTTCGGAAGCTTCCAAATGTTTGGCAACCTCGCTTACGCCACCTTTAAGCAGAAATACCCCTTTTTCGTTTAACTTTCTAACGACATCGATTTTCTCTTTAGGCGACATGCGCTCAGGCGCGATTTCGCTCTCAGATAATACGCCTTTAATCAATGATAAGAGGAGATCTTCGATGTTGTCCTCGAAGCTTTCCAGTACGTTAAGATCCAACGCCGATTTTTGCTGCTCCGTATGATTTGGTTCGTTGATAGCCATGGTTGTAAAGTTGGCAAGCATAATGGCATCTTCAATAACACTTCGTGCCGATATAAGATCGGATAGGTCGACGTTCACGCAGATCATGCCGATAATTTCATTCTGTTCATCCTTGATAAAATAACTCGAAGAACGAAAAGGCTTCTTGCTCTTGCCGACGCTTTCGTAATTGCAGATGAAATGTTTGTCTTTATAGTTTTTATCCTTCAATACTTTTAAAGCAAGGTCCGTAATGGGGCCGTTCACTTTTCTGCCGCTAATATGTCCATTAACAATCTCAACGATTGAGTTGTCCGGCTTCGTCACATCGTGCAGCACAACCTCGCAATTCTTACCCAAGATTTCACCAATAAAGTGAACAATCGGAATATACATCGTGAGTCTATCTGAATCATCCATTTTTACCACTCCTTTACCTTCCGGTTCTCATATTCCGAGTCTAACAATAAAGAATTATTATTTCAATAAAAAATTCTCAAAAAAAGTATTGTAATCATGAGAAACATGTATTAAAATAAAATCATCGCAATAATAAATTATCATCATGATAATTATTCACTATTAGGAGGACATCACATGCATACAACAATTTCAACCCAGAATGCTCCAGGAGCCATCGGACCTTATTCTCAGGCTGCTAAGATCGGAAACCTTGTTTTCGTATCCGGCCAACTTCCGATCAATCCTCAAACGAATGAAATGCCTGAATCTGTCGAAGAGCAAGCCAAACAATCGCTCGAGAATGTAAAAGCAATTTTAGAGGCTGCAGGCTGCAATTTGAAGAACGTTGTGAAGACGATTATCTTTTTGAAAGATATGAATACATTCGCAAAGGTAAATGAGGTTTACTCTTCGTATTTTGAAGGCAACTATCCGGCACGAAGCACGATTGAAGTTGCACGGCTGCCAAAGGATGCCTTGGTAGAAATCGAAGTAACAGCTTTTATTGAAGAATAAGAAGTTGGGGAAGGGAATGAGTAGAATATGAATTCGAAAAGTGTAGTGGCAAAAAAATGGTTAACGCTTGCCGTACTCATTCTGGGCGGGGGGACAATTTTTAAATTACCGTATCTAAAAGATGCGTTTTATATTCCGATGATGGAATATTTTCATCTAACACATACGCAAATCGGTGTCGCGTTGTCTGTCTACGCCTTTATTCAAACGTTTGGTTACATCACCTCGATGTACATAACAGACCGATTTTCCAAGAAGAAGCTGCTCCCCATCGCCTTGGGCGGAGTAGGGTTACTTGGATTTTACTTAACAACGTTTCCAGGATATTATGAAATATTGGTATTATGGGCGCTATTCGCTTTGTTTGCTGAACTTGCGTTCTGGCCCGTCCTGATCAAAACGGTAAGATTGCTCGGGGACAGTAATGAGCAGGGCAGAATGTTCGGCTTCCTGGAAGCAGGAAGAGGGATTGTAGATACGATTGTAGCGTTTACGGCACTTGGTATCTTCCAATGGCTGGGGGCAAATGCTGCGGGCTTAAAAGGCGCCATCATTTTCTTCTCTATTACGGCAATTGTAACCGCTATCATCTCGTACTTCCTTATTGAAGATGACATCATTCAAGATACAGATGAGCATGGCAATAAAATCAATCGAAGCAAAATGGCATTTGATGGAGCACTAAAAGCCCTCAAAATGCCTGAAATATGGGTCGTCTCATTTACGATCTTCTCTGTATACTCCGTGTATATCGGATTGACTTATTTCATTCCGTTCCTGAAAGATATTTACGGAATGCCTGTAGCGCTGGTCGGGGCGTACGGGATTATCAACCAATACTGCTTGAAGATGGTCGGTGGACCGATTGGTGGTTTCCTTGCTGATAAAACATTCAAATCCTCAGCTAAATTTTTGAGAATGACTTTTGTTTTAGCTATTATCGGTATGATCATCTTTATCATGCTTCCGCACGAAACAATGAATATCTATGTAGGTATGGTGTTTACACTCGGTTATGGCGCAATTATTTTCTCACAAAGAGCTGTGTTCTTCGCTCCGATCGAAGAGGTTGGCATCCCGCGTGAAATTAGTGGTGCGGCGGTATCCATTGCTTGTATGATTGGTTATCTTCCATCCATGTTCGCCTTTACGCTGTATGGAAATATGCTGGATCGCACACCGGGGATTAATGGATATAAACATGTGTTTATGACTATGATTGGGTTTGCCGTGTTTGGTTTAATCATCAGCAGTTACTTAGTAAAAATCGTTAAGAAGAAAAAAGCGCAAGAACAAGCTCAAGTTCAGTAGTTCATCATGTAAAAAAACAGAATGTATGGAGGAGAGACATATGAAAATCGGTTTAGAAACAGAAAGCTATCACTTGCAGTTTATTACAGGTAGAATGGATATTTTCAAATTTATTCAAAAGACCGCAGAGCTCGGGCTAGACGGGGTAATGATCAATATCGTGAAATGGCCGGGACTGCCTGGATGGGGAACACTCGAATCGTTCGAACCTGAATACCTGAAAAGAGTAAAGGCTGAAATTCAGAAATATGGATTTTTCGCTGAGATCGATACGAATGGTACAGACCCGGATCACTTGTCGCAAGTGATTGAAGTTGCTCATCAAATCGGAGCGGATGTCATCCGGACATACACATGTATGGGCGAATACGACGCTGCACGGATGGCTGAAGCACCTGCAAACATTAAGAAAATTGTTCCTTTGCTGCAGCAATACAGAATTAAGCTTGCTGTGGAAAACCATGAGGAAGAGCTAGCGGATGAGGTTATTCAGATCATTGAGGAAGTGAACAGTCCTTGGGTTGGCGCTCATTGCGATCTCGGTAACGGCATGATGGCGTGGGAGGAGCCGGTTGATGCTGTGACCAAGTTGGCACCGTATGCATACACCACCCATTTTAAAGACCATATCATTGTTCATGATGGAGAAGACTATAGAGTATGCGGTGTTCCTGCGGGAACAGGCAACATCGATTTGGATCAACTGTTCAAAATCCTTGTGGAGAAATCGACATTGACTCGTATCAACGTAGAAATGTGTTTCCCATACGCGATCCATTTCAAAAGAGAGCCTGGCGCTGGCGGCGTGTCCAAAGTTGGTGAAGGAGCATTTAAAGTCGAGGAGCCACCTTATGACTTGTCCGTGATTAAGCCGTTAGATTATTATTACCCACCGCAAGAGCTCATGGAGCAAATGCTTGAAGATCAAGCAAGAGGCGTGGAGCAATCCGTCAAACATGCGCTGGCTTTGAGAGATAAGTATTGCCGGTAGACGCTGGCTACGGATTCGTGAAAGTTGCAATAACCGTATAAAGGCTTTAGGACAGAGGGACGTTGCTCTATGCGACGTTCCTCTTTATTGTTTCCTGATCGGTTGTATTCCATCCAAGCAAGAACATCATGTGCGATAAAACCCAAGTCTATTTCCCATGATCACACCACTTATGATATGGTTATTTATATGAATGAGAACAGGAGTGCATAGGTATGTCTAACTTAGAACCAAGCTCAAACCTGCAGCACGAGAATATATATTCAGCATTAATTCATAAGCAAAAGGCCTTCTTTGGCACGCATCAGACCAAGTCACTCGCCTTTCGGAAGGATGCACTGAACAAATTAGGCGATGCCATTCGGAAATACGAGCAGCCCATCATTCAAGCGTTGAAGTCGGATCTGAATAAATCCGAATTTGAGGCATATTCCACGGAGGTTGGTATCTTACTGAAAGAGATTCGCTTCTTCTTGAAGCATCTACATACTTGGGCGCGGCCCAAAAAGGTGAAAACCCCGCTCACTCACTTTGGCTCCAAAAGCTCCATTTATGCAGAGCCTTATGGGGTTGTTCTGATTATTGCGCCTTGGAATTTCCCATTTCAGCTCGCGATTGCGCCGCTGATTGGTGCGATCGCCGCTGGGAACTGTGCCATCATCAAACCATCCGAGCTTACACCTAAGACTTCAGAGGTTATAGCCGCACTTGTTCAAGAGACGTATGCCGAAGAATACATCGCTGTCGTACAGGGAGATGTTGGAGCAAGCCAAGCGCTGCTGCGCGAGAAGACAGATTATATCTTTTTCACGGGAAGCATTCCTGTAGGCAAAGTCATTATGGAGGCGGCTGCAAAGCATTTAACGCCAGTCACGTTAGAGTTAGGGGGCAAAAGCCCTTGTATCGTTCACAAGGACGCGAACCTGAAGCTCGCGGCGAAGCGAATTGCATGGGGAAAGTTCATGAACGCAGGTCAGACTTGTGTAGCGCCAGACTATATTTATGTCCACCGGTCCGTTAAAGCATCATTAATTACGCACTTAAAGGACGCCATTCAACAATTATATGGAGCGAACCCGCTCGATAACGAGAACTATACACGGGTTGTCAGCGACAAGCATTTCATGCGGCTCGAAGCCATGCTTCATGAAGGTACGCTTGTTGCAGGAGGCAGAAGCAATCGTGATACTTTACGTATTGAGCCTACGATTCTGACAGACGTCACAGCGAATGACCTCGTGATGCAGGATGAAATTTTCGGACCCATTCTGCCTATCCTTGAATATGATCGTATTGAAGATGTTCTTCAGGAAATCGATAGCTGCTCGAAACCGCTTGCCCTGTATATTTTCTCCGAGAATCGAGAAATTCAGCAGCAAGTGCTGACGCATGCTTCTTTCGGCGGAGGCTGTGTGAACGATACCGTATATCATTTCACCACTCCGTACTTGCCTTTCGGCGGGGTTGGCAGCAGTGGAATGGGCAACTATCACGGGAAGGCCGGTTTCGATCTGTTCTCCCATCGCAAAAGTGTGTTGAGACAGACTACCCTATTTGATATTCCGTTTCGTTATCCACATATCAAGGACGGTCTCAAACGAATCAAGATGTTTCTCAAATAGAATCTATCCCATTGTAAAGGAGCTGTCGCTATGAACAAGTACCGATTACCCTTACTTATTCTAGTCATGGGCTTACTGTACATATTCGTGATTCCATCTGAGCCGGTTGCAGTTAAGCTTCTATTCAAAATCATTCCGATGCTGCTCATCATTACGTATGCCTACGTACAAGCACCGCATCCGAAACAATATTACGAATGGATGCTGTTAACAGGCTTATTCTTCTGTATGCTTGGTGATAGCTTCATCATCGGCTCATTTATCCTTGGATTAGTAGCCTTTCTCATCGGGCATCTCTTCTATATGACGGGATTCTTCCGCAAATGGCGCTTCTCGAAGCTTCGTTTCGCGGCAATCATCCCCATTGCGGTATACGGCTATCTCGTCGGCGGGGAGATCATTCACGCGTTGATTCGAGACAACAACAATTCACTAATTGTGCCTGTACTGCTCTACATGACCGTGATTTCATTGATGATGTGGTCCGCCATCATGACCGGCAACAAATGGGCTATCATTGGGAGCATTACGTTTGGGATCTCAGACTCCATTCTATCATGGAACATGTTCGTAACCCCATTCGCATCCGCGGATACGCTCGTTATGATTACTTATTACACCGCCCAATTCTGTATAGCCTACAGCCTTCAGGCCAAAGTAAACCAAGCTTCCGGTCATTCTACTGCCAGCAAAAGCATCCAAGACTGATTCTAAATCCATATGGTTAAACACACAAAAAGCAATAAACGTTGTCCTTAGGACGGCATTTATTGCTTTTTGCGTACAGCGCCCCAACGATAAAGAACCCCGTCTCGCGATAATCTCCGTAAATGTAATTCTCCGTTCATACTCCGTTCATAGAACAAGCCTATACTCATGTTTGTAACAAAGAAATGGAGGGTTTTTCATGAATATGGCATGGAAAGAAATGAAGAAGAGCAAAGCGAAGTTTATTATATTAGGGTCTATTATATTCCTTGTAAGTTTTCTAACCTTTATTGTTTCGGGATTGGCCAATGGATTGTCCCAAGATAATGCGGCGTTGATCAAGGATATGCCTCAAGGTCATTTCTATATGAATACCGATGCGAAACAAACGTATAATCTTTCCCAAATCGATCCAAAGGTACAAGACCAAGTGTTACAGGAAAACAAGGATGCCGCAGCATTTTCCATTCAGATGGGCTTTGTGAACGATGCAGAGGAAAAGCAGCATACCGTAGCGTTCGTGACTTCAACGGATTCCCCGTTATTCGAAAAAGTCGGTCCGGGAGAAATCGTGTTAGACCGTTCCTTGGAGAAGGATGGCATTAAAGTCGGAGATGTACTCACGAATAATCAGTTCAGCGGCGAATTCAAAGTCGTCAAATTCGTGGAACAGAAGAAATACAGCCACGCCCCTGTCGCCTATATTAACATGGATAACTATAAAGAGATTTACCGTGCGAAGGGCTTGCAGCTGATGTTCATCCCTGGACAAGATACGGCACCGTCGATCACGGGATTACAATCCTTTTCAAATAACGAGTTTCTTAACACCATCTCAAGCTACAAAGCAGAGAACATGTCCCTTAATATGATCATTTGGTTCTTGATTGCCATCAGCGGCTTGTTGTTCGCGATTTTCTTCTACATGATGAATGTGCAGAAAATCGGACTATACGGCATCTTGAAAGCGATCGGAGTAAAAACAGGCACGCTATTCCGTATGATGTGGGCTCAAATGTTCTTCATCACCATCACGGCATTGGTCTTGTCCGTAGCATTAAGCCTAGGCTTTAATATGATTGCACCGAAAGGCATGCCGTTTAGTCTGACAATAGAAGGGACGATGCTATTATCCATCCTTTTCTTAGTCATCGGATTTATCGGCGCTACCCTCTCTGGCTTACAGATTCGGAAAGTGGAACCTTTACAAGCTATTCAACAAGGAGACATGTAATATGACAACCTTCACAATACAAGACGTTACCAAATCATTTACTACTGGCGAAGTTACGGAACAAGTACTCAACGGAATCAACCTTTCCCTGAAAAAAGGGGAACTCACGGCTCTCGTAGGTGCTTCCGGTTCCGGGAAGAGCACGCTGCTCACCATAGCTGCCGGCCTTCAACGTGCTTCCAATGGGCAGGTGCAATTCGAAGGGAGCAACATGACCGCGATGACGCAGGAGGAGATCCGGAAGATACGTGCAAGCAAATTTGGATTTGTGTTCCAATCTGCTCATCTGGTACCGTTCCTTACCGTAGAAGACCAGCTCATGCTCATGCTCGACGTCTCAGAGTCCAAAATGTCCAAACGCGAGCAAAAGGAAGAAGTCGCCAAAATTCTCAAGTTAGTCGAAATGAATCATCGCAAAGACGCTTATCCTGCTTCTTTATCCGGTGGGGAAAAACAACGGGTTGCTATCGCTCGCGCTATCATCCACAAGCCTAAAATCCTGTTCGCGGATGAGCCAACGGCAAGTCTGGACTCAAAGCGTTCACGGGATGTAATGACGCTCATCCGTGATCTGACCAAGACACTCAACATCACGACCTTGATGGTCACCCATGATGAAGAAATGCTCTCGTATGCGGACCATATCATTACAATGAAAGATGGATTGATTGTATAATAAAGAGGAAGTCGTATATTCATGACGAATATGCGGCTTTCTTTTTTTTGGCCGTTTTGTGGTGGATATAATTATCTTGCTCACTTTTTTATATTGCGTAAATATCGTAAACAAGGCTTAGGAAGAGAAGTTGCTAGAACTATATTTAATTCCAGGTTAGGCGAATGGGAATTGTATCAATTAGTACGCAATAAACCCGCCCAGCTATTTTGGACAAGAGTGATAAATGAATTTACAAACGGAAATTATGAGGAAAAGTATGAAGAAGGAAGAAGATATCAAACATTTTTTAGTAAGTAGCTCGAAGTTGTCTTGTCATTTCATTTATATCAGCTAATCAAAATCAAGGTTTAGGAAATTTAAGATTTCAGAACTCAAATGAAATAAGTCTACTCCTAAAAGTAAAATAATGGTAAAATATACCTAACGAGGTTTCGTTATGTGGTCTGAAAAGGCGTCGCTACTCAGGGGAACCTGGTTATGTTCACTTTATACGGCGAGATCTAGAACGTCGTAAATGTGGAAACGTTATTGAAAATTAATGCAATCATTAGGAGGAGTATCAAGGGTGCTAATTGATAAGTACTTAGATGAATGGGATTTTGCTAAGAAAAATGATATAGAAGTAAGAATCCCAACTCCTCCAATGATTCAATATCTTTATGATATTGATTATGGTAAGTCAAGAATGATTAAGGTGTTATTTTCATTACGTGGCCTCCCGAAGCGAATGGTCTCATTAAGAGGCATTTTTGATACAGGATTTATTTTATTAGAAGAGGACCGGACCGAGATAGTCATTGGGCTTGTAGCTCAACCTTGGAAGTTCAACGGGAACATCATAAAGTTGAGTCCTGAGCAATTTATGGTATTTAGGGATCAAGACTTCGTGAAGATTACATGGAATTTTAAATTTGAAAAGAATCGAGAAAGATATGTAAATATAAGTACAGAAACAAGAATTTACTGTACGTCACGTAAAGCTAAAAGATATTTCTCATTTTATTGGTTTTTCATTGGTTTTTTCAGTGGGGTTATACGGAAAGAGATGTTAAAGATTATTAAAGAAGAACTTTTAAAGAGCAGCTAGGGTAAAATCGTTAGAAGGACTGATTTAATTGAAAATAAAGACAATTATTGTTCTTATGTTACTTGTATTAGCTGGATGTATAGAAAAGAAGGTAGAATCAATTGAAATTCACAATAAACAGCATGTTACATATCTGAATGACTATGGCTGGACTGCTGACTCTACGCATGGAGAAAACTTATGTTTGAATCAATCCTATCCCTTTTAATAAATAGTATAATGCCATTTTCACTTGGGTTGTTTTTTTACGTTATCTCACCGTTAATTAGACAGAAAGACATCAAAGTATCAGAAGTTTCAAGAATAAGTGGAATTGTTATACTGATAATCGTTTGTATTTGAATTATAAAGAGTTATTTGGATATCCTGTTTCAATCCTGAAGATGAGTAAGGCATCGTCAGTTTCCAATGAAGTGAACCCAATTTCATTACTTCTTTTCTTGGAGGAGATCAATATGTCCAGTAATTGGGGAGATTCGTATGCCGGGAAACTCAGGTCCATTTTAGGCAATCAGAAACTCATTATTCCGTCGATTCGAGCCATTATCACTGATGAAGAAAATAGAATTCTTTATATCGAACGAAAGGGAAATAAGAAATGGGCATTACCAGCGGGAGGAATTGAATTAAATGAATCCATAATGGAATGTCTTAAACGTGAAGTACTAGAAGAGACAGGGATAGAAGTCATAAAGGCAACACTAATCGCGATGTATACGGGCAAAGAATATTCTATAACCAATCGATTTGGTCATGAGTATCAAGGATTTGAACTTTTATTCCGAGTTGACGAGTGGACAGGAACACTCTTAGTAGAAACAGATGAAACCACGAATATTGGGTTCTTTTCAATAGATAATCTACCTCAATTTGAATCTGGATACTTTGAACAACATGAGAAAGAAGTATTAGAAGATCTTCAAAAATTTAATGGAACCCCAATAATTAAATAAAGATTTTGCGAAATAAAGCAAAGAATGCGAAACCCCAAATAGATTAGGAATGATCGTATGATAGATACTAAAATAATTCTTGTCGAAGGTTTGCCTGGATCAGGAAAATCAACGACTGCTCAATTCATATCCCAATGCCTTTCAGACAGCGGAATTGCGAACAAGTGGTGGTATGAGGAAGAAGAAGGGCATCCTGTATATATGTTTAATGATGATGAATCTATGAAAGAAGTCATAAATGATCTTGCTAATGGAGATTATCAAAAAGTAGTGAATAACGCTTTAGAACAATGGAGGAGATTCTCCGACTCTTTAATGAGAATAGATCAAGTAATCCTCATAGATAGTACTTTTCTAGGGTATTTAACTTGGACCTTATTTCCATTGGACGTGCCAGTTAATGAAATTGAAAAATATTTGGCTGAAGTTGAGCGTATTATTAGTCCATGGAAACCAGCTTTGATTTACTTCCATCAACGTGACGTGCATAACTCACTAAAAAAAATATGTGACAAGAGAGGAGATACGACTACAGAGCGATTTATCCAAAATGCCAGTGAATCCAAATATGGCATTGCAAGAAAATTAGTGGGATTTGACGGAATGGTTTCATTCTGGAAAGATTATCGTCATTTCACGAACAGCATCATTGAAAAAACACGAATGCGGAAGCTTTCAATTGAGAATTCTGAAGGGGATTGGGATAAATACCTACTAGAAATCATGGAATTCTTAGAGATATCAATGTCTAAAAAAGTAGTAATTCGAACTGAAGATATGGATTCTTATACGGGGATTTATAAATGCGGCGAGATGATATGTGAAGTATATCGAATGAATAATGAGTTGTATATGAATGGAATACAACAAATTTGGCCTAATAGCAGACTTTTACCAAGAATGAAGAATCAATTTGAAGTCGAATCATTACCCATAAAAGTGACTTTTAGTTCTACGAAGATTCATATGGAAGGGCCAAGATTATTCGATGGAAGTGTAGAGAAGGTGTTTAGTAAAGGGGGAGATTCCACCACATGCTAGGTCTACCAAAAGGGCAAGTATTTATCGTCCCTTGGAATGAAAAATGGATGCTTGACTACGAACAAGAGAGTCATAGAATAAATACAAAATTAAATAAATTCAAAGTAACGATACATCACATAGGAAGTACCTCGATACGTGACCTCAGTGCTAAACCTATTATTGATATTGCGGTAGAACTAGATCATTTTGATGATGGTTTGTTATGTGTTTCTGGTCTAGAAGAACTTGGTTATCGATATCATGGTACCAATCTACTGCCAGAAAGACATTATTTTAATAAAGGAGAACCACGGACACATCAAATCCATATGTATGCGAAGAATAATCGATATCTAAAAGAACAGCTTTTATTTAGAGATTATTTGAACTGTAATGAAGAAGCAAGACAAGAATATCAAGAGCTCAAGGAAAGGCTTTCGAAAATATATAGCACGGATAAGCACGCTTATGCAGATGCAAAGACGGAGTTTATAAATAACATTATTCTAAAAGCAAGACGATAAGTAGACGAGCAAAATAAAGTATGGGGACAGGGATGATTTAATGATAGCAGGTACTATGGTCTTGGATTTATGGTAAATAAGAAGTTAAACATTTGGAAAATAGTCAGCTTAATTATTATGAGTGGAGGCGTTTTGTCACCAATTGGTCTAGACCCTAAATGGATATATTTTGTAACATTTTTACCAGGAAGTGTTCTATTAATTATCGTTAACCGGTACGAGGTGAAATTTAGAAATAATATTGATTAAGGTGGTTCTTATGAACGGGGGATCAATAGATGTTTGAATACGTGACGCACTACTATAAACAAAATTCAGTGCCTTTTCAAAGTTTGTCCGCATTATCTGAGCCGGAAGCGCTCAAAATTATGGAAGAACTTCGAGATAATTCGCCTATGTTTGAGAGGTTTAATCATCCGATGGAATATTTGGAGAACAGAGCTCAGACAGAAGTATGGTTATGGAACAGTTTCATTCAAAAAGGCGGTAAACCTCCAGAGCGGTTTCCAATCTACATGGTGCTGGGCCATTCTTCTTGGCTAGATACGCGTTCATTCGATTATGGTCATGCAATCAATTCCGTACAAATACCGCTATCGATTTTTAGTGAAGATGATATTACGTTTACGGTCCCGGATAGTATGGTTTCGTTCAGTTATAACAAAGATAAGCCGCAGCAATATTATCGTCCTGAGTATCATGGGCACATATTCACGCTTAGTGAGGCTAAAACATTATTCCATCCCGAACTGAATAACATGTTAGAGACAGAATTGCCGGAGGGTACCATTCCATACATTGAAGCGCAAGTGTGGAATCATCAATTAATTCGCACGCATTTTCAGATGGATTAGATCGTTATATTTTCCGCATGGGGGATCTGCGCGACGTAGATTCCTTTTTCATATGCCGCTAACATCGGTAACCTCTTGACTTGGGTTTATTTAACATACAAGATAATAATAGCAATTATTTTCGAGAATCTATGCTGTGATTGAAGACGTAGACTAACGATGGATTGCCGTTGGCAATAAAAACCAACATGGGGATTTAGCATAAGAAGAGGTGGATGTCATGGAACAACAAGTCAAAGAGCTGATGAATGACCGACTGCTTGATCAAGCGGCGATTACTTTTGGATTACGTCTATCTGATTTACAGGTGATCGGTGGGTTTCAAAACTTTGTCTATGAATATGAGAAGAACGGCAAGAATTACATCTTTAGAATGACGCATAGCTCCCATAGGAATGCAGATCAAGTGCGAGGAGAGCTCGAATGGATTCAATATCTCTATGATCATGGCGTGTCAGTCAGCAGACCCATCCCTTCACAGCATGATCGACTCGTTGAGGTTATTGAACAGGAAGATTCCTATTTTATCATCACTTCATTCGAGAAAGCACTTGGTAAGAAGATCTTCTATCCAGAATGTATGAATAATGATTCATTGTCAGAGCTGTGTGGAGAGATAACGGGGCAAATACATGAATTTTCTAAAATGTACGTACCTAGCAGCAAGTCAATTACGCGTCATCATTGGACAGATAATTACTATTTAACACATATGAAGAAGTTCATCCCTTCACATCAGCACGAAGTTCTCAAAGGCTTTGATCAGCTAACGAATCAGATCAATCTTTTGAATAAAGAGGCTCGTTATGGGCTTATTCATGGCGATATCAATGTCGCGAATTTCATGCTCGATCACAATAAAATCATGCTTTTCGATTTCGATGAATGTCAGTACAGCTGGTATGTCGAGGATATTGCCATTCAACTTTTCTACATGGTCTATGTTGTACTTAATGATTCGATTGATGAGAGAAATAATCAGGCTAGGAGATTTCTACATCATTTTCTTAAAGGCTATGAACGATACACATCCATGGATAGTGAATCGCTTCAACACATCAGCTTATTCCTGCGACTTAGGGAATTAATTGTTTATATTGGGATGCACCGAAGTTTTGACCTAACCAATTTAGATGATTGGACAAGTACATATATTCAGGAAAGCAGAGCAAGGTTGGAAAAAGGAATTCCGATCGTAGAAGGACTTTTAGGATTATGATTTTGAAATCTGGTCAAAGAAATGGAGGTAGTTCAATGGAAATCAAAAAATTAGTGCACTTAACAATGGATGAAGTCGTATCTTTAGGCGATTTTGGGTATGTTTCCAGTCAGAAATATGAAGTGAAGAAAGAGGAGTCTTTGCAAGCAGTTTCTATCAACATGAATCTGATCGATCTTGATGAACCCTATGTTAAACAAGAAATGAACGAAGAAGATGATCTTAACCGATATGAGGAACTCGTTAAGCAAGGCTATTCGTTAGGCCTCTACATCGATAATAAACTAGCAGCGCTGGCCATCTCAGAAGGGCAGACTTGGAATAATACGCTCATGTTATGGCATCTGCATGTTCACGAAGATCATAGAAGGCAGAAATACGGGCACATGCTGCTGAACAGGGTCATTGAACTGGCGCAAGAAAATGGCTTTCGAGCGATAACCTTAGAAACGCAAAATACGAATGTTCCAGCGATCCAGTTTTATAAACAATGTGGCTTTGAGATCGAAGGCATTGATTTGTCTATGTACGATTTAGGTGAAGGAAATGAAGAGGTTGCACTGTTTATGAGAAGAAAGTTTTGATTCGAGGTATATAAAGGAGCGACAGACATGCGTTATCCTTTTGATTGTATTACGGAATTCATGTTTTTCGAGACAGGCGTAGAGCAATCGGATCTAATCCTTATCCCTGGCGGCAGCCATCCTCAACTCATGGAGAGGGCTGCGGAACTGTATCATCAGGGCATGGCCCCATATATATTACCGTCTGGGGGACCAACCTCTCACGTTAACTCAACAGAATGGGAGTTCCTACAAGATGTCGGAATTCGATTAGGTGTTCCGGAACATGCGATATTACGAGAAGACCGTGCTACGAATACCTTTGAAAATGCAAGATTTTCGTGGAAGGTCATTCAAGAACACGGATTAGTCCCCAAGAAAGTCATCTTAGTATGTAAATCATACCATGCAAGACGTGCCTTACTTACTTATCAGACTGATTTTCCGATGGATGTTACTTTCTATGTATGCCCCGTTACGGATAAAACAGGTACAACCAAGGATAACTGGTTTACTGAAGATACGAAGATCAAATATGTCATGAACGAACTCGTTAAGGTAGGCCAGTATTTTGCGCATCACATCCCCAACTGGGTTAACCGTGAACAAGATTAATATAATAGAGTTTCTCAATCAAAAACGATAAAGAATTCGTTCACCGTTTAAGTAAGGCTGACAATGCTGTTGACATAGCAGAGGCATACGTTCGAAGAAGTTTAAGATTTTTATTATTTTTAAAGGAAGTGTTCCCATTGCCCAACGTAGAAATGACCAACATGTGCATGATTTATGATCCAACAACGGACAAGGTGCTTGTTCAAGATCGGATTAAGTCTTGGAAAGGCATCGCATTTCCAGGAGGACACATCGAAGATGGCGAGAGCATTATCGATTCTACGATCCGAGAAATAAAAGAAGAGACGGGGTTAACGATATCTGACTTAGAGCTATGTGGGATCGTATACTGGTACAACGATGCAACGGGTGATAGATATCTCGTGTTTAGTTATCGGACAGAGGTGTTCAGCGGTCAGTTGCTAGATGAGACCGAAGAAGGTCGTCTTTTCTGGGTAGATAAAAATGAATTATCATCCCTTCCTCTAGCAGAAGGTTTGAAAGAACGGTTACCACTGTTCCTGGATAAGAAATATTCTGAAGGCTTCGGGATTTGGAATGAACATCATCAGACGGAATTGAAATGGCAGTAAATATGGAGCAAAAGGGAAAGAGGGAATGATCATTTTAAACAAAGACGGTGTCATCATACGTACCCTAGCCGAAAGCGATGCGCTGCTGCTCCTTAAATGGCTGTCAGATCCTCGTGTTTTAGAATTTTTTGCGGGTCGAGATAGACCCTATGATCTTGCATTGGTACGCGAACACTTTTTCAATGAAGAGGACGATGCAACGTGTTGTATCATTCAATACGATGGCGTGGATATCGGGTATATTCAGTTTTACCCCATATCTGAAGAGGATTACGAGGAATTTGGATATCTTCAAGATGAACGCATTTACGGTCTGGATCAATTCATCGGTGAAGTGGATTATTGGAATAAGGGTATAGGAACCAAGCTCGTGAAGGCAATGGCGGAATATTTAGTGAAGGAAATCGGAGTGGATAAGATTATCATGGATCCTCAAACATGGAATACGCGGGCATTAAGTGTGTATGAGAAGTGTGGATTCCGGAAAGTGAAGCTATTACCTGAACATGAGTGGCATGAGGGCCAGATGAGAGATTGTTGGTTAATTGAATATGATGGAGCAGAGGATTCTTGAACATAAGACGAAAACATTGGATTCTTATCGTAGTATTACTCGCTATCCTCATCCCATTTACGATAAGCTATCTCAACTATTCGAAAATAAACGTTAGTGACCAATATGCGGATGAATTCAGGAACAATCTATTCGAGAACTTGAATCGTAAAAAGCCGTTCACCATGGACGAAGTGACCAACTTCGCGTGGGACCGGATGCATGTCTTTGGCCCCTACCTATCTCGGGAGCAGATGCAGCAAGTGACTGGCAGGAAATGGACTAACAATCGCACCTATATCGGATATCTTTTAGGGGGATTAGGGTTGGATGATTTTCCGCTGCTAGACGAGGGTTACCACAAGCTAGTATTTATCAATCAAGAGAAGGTTGTCCTGGACATTACATTAGAACGCTATAACGTCGATTTTTTATCGATCAAGGAACTGCGCAACAACGATCGAACCAAACTTATTGTAGAGGATGGTACTCATGTTAAGCTTGATCACGGAATTGCCGACTGATAAGTCATTGCGTACCCATACTACCGGATGGAAACATGATGATGGTCTGGGATCGGGATGAGCAGGGATTAACGACGATCGGTGGCAGGTTGGAGGCGAACGAGACATTAGAAGCTGGTTTAGACCGAGAAGTCATGGAAGAG
This sequence comes from Paenibacillus terrigena DSM 21567, assembly GCF_000374845.1. Taxonomy (GTDB): domain Bacteria; phylum Bacillota; class Bacilli; order Paenibacillales; family Paenibacillaceae; genus Paenibacillus_K; species Paenibacillus_K terrigena. The sequence goes on from NZ_KB895416.1 coordinate 340,989, forward strand.
GCAGGGCTCTTATTGGCAGATGATCGAATCCCATTTGCAGCTTGGTACTGGGAGAGCACGGATACCTATACGGTATGGTTTCTAGCCAAAGTCAATACAATGGTACAAATGCCTGAAGGGTTCGAGAAAACCGGCTGCGTGATCATGAATTTTGAGACGGCCATACAGATGATTATGCGATTAGAAGGTATGGGGGAGCGGGTTGAGATCATTAGAAGGGCAAGAATCTTGGCTGAGCAAGGCTAATGAGGAGAGTACATGAGTAAACGTTGGATAGGTGGTGGCTGCTGTCATCGCAAACGTTGCAGTCGTCATTTGGATCCAACTGGATGATGTTAATGAAATATATAACCTCACAGAGAGATACGTCGCTGGACCAGCAAAGACGATGGAAGAAGCGAACTGCAATTGCTAGGAAAATAATAGAAGGTAGATGAATGTAGGAGATACGGTCATCACCCAATAATCTGCTAGTGAAAAATTAGAATTGTGATTATAATAGATCATTATGCTTCTAGGAGGAAAATTCTTGAAAATAGCACTTCTATTATTAATGCTCATGGGTTCCTACAGTCATGAGGGGATAAATTCAGGGGATATTAATGTCCTGCAAACACACCCTACCGACAAAGAGTTACGACTTTATATGGATGAGAACAAAATCAAACCCCTAGATATACATGTTCAACCAAAGGAAACGCTAATTCTAACGGAAAATGAACTCATCCGTGTTGAGAAAGACCCGATCGAAGGTGAATTGTTGTCCATGGGCGTTGGATGGGAGCCTGCATCAAGCGAAGTGAAGGCCTATGCAAGAATCAATGATGGATTGCTGTATTTTGTCGTGTATGACGACGAACTGATGAAGAAAACCCATACACTAGATATCGGTAATTCCAAACAAAGTAGAATCATTGAATATCATGGGCAAAAAGGAATGTTTGTTGACCTAGGAGATGAATTTGACGCAGGTGGATCAATCAATTTCTTGGATAAAGAAGGAGATATCATTCATCAAGAGGCTTTCTGGTAAACCACCGGCGGAGGATCGCCGAAGAGAATAGACTTCAATGACTTGCCAAAACCGATCAGGGTATTTGGCTATTTTTTTATCGGGGCATTGATCATGATGGCCGTGATCATATTCATCAGTGCATGGATGAAATAACACGAAAGCGAGGAGAACGATCATGGAGTTTCCTGTCTTAGAAACGGAAAGATTAAAGCTTCGACAACTGCGGCTTGATGATGCATCAGACTTGTATGATTATTTTTCCAATGACGAGGTAACGGAGTACTACGATTTAGCCACCTTTACAGAACGTAAACAAGCGGAAGATTTGATTCAAATGTGGATAGACAGTTTCAGCCGTCTACGTAGCATTCGATGGGGCGTCACATTGAAATTGGAAGATCGCGTCATCGGAACCTGTGGTTTTCATAAATGGTCGCAGAAGAATCGCAGAGCTGAGATCGGCTATGAATTATCTCCTGCGTACTGGCGTCAAGGGTATATGAGTGAAGTATTGGATGCGGTTATCAGGTGTGGATTTCATGAGATTGGATTGAATCGAATAGAAGCGCAGATTTTTCAAGATAATATCGGTTCGAGAAAAGTGTTGGAGAAAGCAGGGTTTGAGGAAGAAGGTGTGTTGCAGGACTATTTCTATCTGAAGGATAGATTTGTGGATGCCGCGATTTTTGCGATATTGAAGAGGGATATATGCTGATTCGAAATATGGCTAAAATCGGATTTTTAGTAATGTGATAGACGAAAGACGGAGGTTTCCATAATGAATACTAACGCACGAAAAAACGCACTTGTCATCATCCTACACGAAATATATGGGGTCAACGATCATACATACTATTACCGGGACATGTTGGTCCAAGAAGGTTATGACGTGCTTACCCCCGATCTGTTACATGGTCAAGCATTTACATATGACCAAGATGAGCAAGCGTATCACTTTTTTGTGAATGAGATTGGGTTCGATCAAACGGCTGCTGAAGTAAAGCAAATGGTGCTCGCGAACCGGGAGCGTTATGACCGAATCTTCCTGATGGGCTTTAGTGTCGGGGCAACCCTTGCGTGGATGAATAGCGAAATTGGTGTAGACGGCATCATCGGATTCTATGGATCAAGAATTCGAAATCACCTATATATTGTGCCGGAATGCCCTGCTTTATTGTTCTTTGCGAACCATGAGAAGTCATTTGATGTATTGGCGTTAGCGGAGAGACTTCAAGGAAAGAGTAACACAACAATTGAGGTAATCGAAGGCGAACATGGATTTATGAATCCGTTCCATCCAGCCTATAAATCGGATGAATCTATGACATGTATAGCGGTGACCAAGGAATTTCTTCACAAGGAGGTTTATAAAGTTGGAGCGAATCAACCATAAAGTCGAGTTGGACAACTATCATTTTAGCGGCTTAGAGGCATCACAGATTGGAGCTCTTCTATCTGTTCTGAACTATTACAAGGTGCCTACTTCCGCATCATGGATCTATGGGATGACAGGCATGGCTTTTCTTCTGGTGCATGATCACGGTTTCAAGAAGCCCAATGCTGGACCACCAGAATCGCAGATTTTCAAGCTGGCGCGCAATATTGGATTGGACATAGAAGGGGTACACACTTACGCGGAGCAGGATCAGTTCAGAGCGCTTCAGCAAGACATTTGGCATCAAGCTTACACCGCTATTGATCAGGGATACCCTGTTTTTGCGAAAAATCTAGATATTGAAAATCAAACCTCTCTTGTCTATGGGGTGGATGCAGAGGGGTATTATACGCACTCGTGGCATGGCGGTGAGGGACATGAGAATTGGGATGATGTCATTCCGTGGGATCAGCTTGGTCTTTCTTATTGTCCATGTCGTTACTGTCGCAACCGCAGCGCTCTAAATCCTATTGCTAGTGGACCAAGACTCATCTCATTACATTGGGCGAAAATAATCCCAGCAATCGAGCCATTGGATGCGCTAAGAGAAGCTCTTCAATTTGTCATTGCCTTGAATCAGCAGGGTGTGATGTATTGGCATCACCATACGTATGTTGTAGGCGAACAAGCATATATCGGGTGGATGAAGGCGCTTGAGCACAATAAAATAGAGAAATATTATTTTAGCCTCACCCTCGAAGCGATTGCGGATGCAAGAAGAAATGCCGTTCACTTCTTCAATGAATTGAAGGATTTAGGGCTTGGAATCTCTTCAGATCTGATCGACGAAGCGATGGAGAAGTACACCCAGATTGCAGCAAATTATACGCATTTGGTTCACAAGTACCCTTATGAACAGCCGCGTGAATTACTGGATGACATGGACAGACAAGCGTGCATCGAGATCTTGCGGAAATTGATGCAAGACGAGAAGCAAGCGCTAGGAATCCTCGTGAAGCTGCTTGAACAGATCGAGACGATGGGGTGAGATGATGTATGGCGTAGTCATTCATTTCGATCCGAATACAGAACAAATCATCAAGAAGCTCTGGACTGAGCTAAGGGACAGAGGGATTTCTAACTATGTATAACAATCAATCGAGTCCTTTATCTCAGCCCATCCAGAAGTGTACTAAATAGATATAGCATCGCATTGACATAATAACTGCTAACTTCATGGAGGTATCATCGTGAACAAAGACAAGCTTATACATAAATTCGATAAACAGGCACGCGTGTATGATCGCAGAAGGAAGAACGCCTCGGACAGAAAATGGAGGGAACCACTGGTATCTTGCGCTTATGGCAAAGTACTAGAGATTTCTGTTGGCGCGGGTGCTAATTTTCCATTTTACCCGAAGGGTGTGGAAGTCATTGCCGTGGATTTCAGTCATGAAATGCTGTTGTCCGCGCAAAGGGGCGCTGCGGAACATCGCCTGAACGTAGAGTTCATTCGTGCAGATGTTGAGTCCCTATCATTCGATCCGAATACATTTGATACGATCGTGTCGACGTTATCTTTTTGCGGTTACGAGAATCCTCTGGTCGTGCTAGCTTCATTGAATAAGTGGTGCAAGCCTGATGGGCAGATCCTTCTGATGGAGCATGGTGCAAGCTCCAAACCGATGGTTCGGCATATGCAGAACCTCATCAATCCCATGTTCCGGCGAATGGTAGGCTGTCACTTGAACCGAGATACGATGGGCATGCTGCAGCAGGCAGGCCTTAGCGTAGAGCGGGAAGAGCACCATTGGATGGATATGATCCATTTGATATGGGCACGTCCTAAGAAGTGATCATGATTCTGTAGCGATTTATTGAAATCATATCCTACAGAGGAAGAAATATGTTATAGTTAAGGGAATTTATGGTTGATTCACCATCAACATGAGAAAGGAGGCTTCGTATATGTGTTTAACCAGATTTATAATCAGCTCCATGCAAGTCTATATTACGAACAACGGCGGTTGTTTGTGTGGAGCTATAAACTAATAACCGTCATCCATTGATGCATGAATGCATGGTCATGTTCGTCATATAGACTTTGCTACCTTAAAAAAGCAATATAAATTTTAAGGAGTAGAGCGAATATGAAATATATCAATGCAGATGTTGTCCTTCCCGATCATTTACTGAAGGAATTACAGAAATATGTGCCAGGCGGCATGTTATATGTCCCGAAGCCAGCAGGGCTTCGCAAGAAATGGGGCGAAAAATCGGGAAGCAGGGTGTATCTTAGCCGTAGAAATGAAGAGATTCGTCAGAAATTCTCGGTGGGTACCTCGATCGATCAGCTATCAGACCAGTTTTGCCTATCCTATGATAGCATTAAGAAAATTGTATATTCAAAAAAGTAGTTCATAGAAGTCACATTGGATGTCATACTAATGTGGCTTTTTTGTGCATAGAACAGTTTGAAATATTTTCTGCCTATATTTGTCGTTATTTCCTTATTTATAATGTTGAGATATACCAGACTTCAAAGCGGGGGTACGACATGCAAGATTTTTTTCAAATGGACACGGATGAGAAACGGTCATCCTTATTAGCAAGGGCAAGGCAAGTCGCTCTGTCCGCCATGGAACAATACCATTTAGCGTGGGAACACATTACATTCATTCAATTATCCGACTCGATTACGTATAAAATAGAAACTTCTTCAGGAGAAACGTATCTGCTTCGCATTCATGCCGATCGATGCACGAAGGAGCAAATCCGCTCCGAGCTTATTCTGCTGCAATTCCTGAGTCAAGAGGCTGGGATGACGGTACCCACGGGGCTGGCGTGCAAGGATGGAGCCTGTATCTTGGAGGTAGCTACGGAAGTGGGCTATCGAAGTCCTTATGTCACCATCATGCGCTGGGTGGAAGGGGAATCGCCGTCAGGTGAGATGACAGATAGCGATGCCTACAATATGGGCGTCATGGCGGGCAAACTGCATGATGCTGTGGCGCAATTCAACCCTCCAGGTCATTTTGTTCGACCAACATTGGGTGCAGAGAGTTTTAGAGAAGAAGTCGCTCGATTAGAGACCTATCATGATCGGTTTCTATCGAATGCAGCTTGGGGGATGTACCGGTCTGCTGCGGATCAAATCTTAGCTTCCCTCGCGGATATAAATAAGAATAACGATAATTATGGTCTTATCCATGGAGACCTGCATACCGGGAATATCGTGTTCCATGATGGTATGCCTTTTCCGATCGATTTCGGCCGCTGTAGTTACGGATATTATCTGTATGACGTGGCCAGCACGATCCTTGGCTTATATCCGAAGCATCGAGCCATGTTCATGCAAGGCTATCTACAGGTTAGAAGCTTGACGGAGGAGGATCTTCAACATCTGGAGACTTTCTTCGTCATGGTGCTGATCGGAAATTATTCGCATCATGCTGCCAATCCAGCAGAAATAAGCAATTTAATCGGTGAACAACCCTATGCGCAAGCGATTATCCGGGATTTTTTGCGAGTAGAGCCGTTTCTATTTCAAGAGATTAAGCCGGTGGAGATTGAGAGTGGATCTACGAATGCGACGATTATTATATAGAATTAGAGGAGAATATCGATGAATATTATTATTCGACCAATGGTCGTTCCTGATGATTATGATGATGTAGCGAAATTGATCAATCTCATTGCATCGGAATTGGTTACGGCTAAGGATTTAGCGGAGGATGATGCACGGATTCCTGCTGTTGGTTCGCTAAGTCGCGATGAAGAAGGACGGTTAACCGGGCATGATCGACCGCGTTGGATTGCGGAAGACGGTGAGGGGAGAACGATTGGATATGCACATGCTTGGCGTGCGCCGTGGTCAGCGCCAGGTGTGTTATATGAGCAAATCATTGTGGATCCAAGTGTACGGAATCAGGGTGTAGGGTGTGCGCTCTATGAAGTGCTAATGACGTATACGTCGGAGGTGCAAGCGAATCGCGTGATTTCCGATCTTCGAGATGATGATCCGGGTTCTTTGGCATTTACAGCCAAGCGAGGCTTCACACAAGAGCGGCATTTGTTCGAATCATGTATTGAATTATCTAATTTCAGCAGTGAGTTATTAGAGCAGCCTGCCCATTTCGATAACGATTCCTTACAAATGGTAACATTAACCGATCGGCCTGGTGAGGCCTTTGAACAATGGTTATATGAGTTGTATCGAACGACGCACGAAGATATTCCTGGCTTTGAAGGGGTGTACATGTGGTATAGCGAATGGCGCAAGTGGACGCTCGATAAAGAGGACTTTGACAGGTCATTGGCACTGTTGGTTCTTGATGATGACCGCCCAGTTGGCGTCGTGCAGCTTACGGCACATCCAGAATCGGAGAGTCTGTACAACAGCTTTACGGGAGTAGATGGCGCGTATCGAGGTCAAGGGATTGCTAGAGCGCTGAAAATACAATCGATTCGTGAAGCGTTAAAGAGAGGCTATCGTTATATTCGCACGAATAATGACTCGCTCAACGCGCCGATGCTGAATATCAATCGAAGCCTTGGATACCAACCGGTTCCTGGGTATTACATGATGACGCGTAACATCGAGTAGCTGTGGTGAAAATAAAGGCTAGAGTGTATTTGCGCAAGAGATAATGGTTTGATCATAAGGCTTGATGTCTTTCCTTTGAAAGGCAAAGGGTCTTTTTTTTTGCAGCAAAATTGTACCGGATTCTGAGGTCGACGCCCCTCTGACAAAAGGAGTAAACACTTAAAGGAAATTTAGGGTTTGTTCCCATAGTTACGATTTTCGCCCATATGTTATAATTATCCTTATGGTGAACATTATGTTAATTTAGGGATATCCCACATACCATGTGGGTTTATTTGTTATCACGTAATGGGAAGAGGAAGTGTTCAATATCAGTAATATTGACAAACGAAACAGATTGGATGAAGAAATATTCACTTACAAACAGACGAAGGATAACAAAGTGTTCATCTATTGGATGGGTAAGCAAGTGACGATTCTATCTGGGAAGCATAGCGAGAAGTTTATGGAGAGAATCGCGAATACGGATTTCAAGGAAGCCCAGTTAATCATGGCGAAAGTCACGGGGAATTTTAAACGCGGAAATGAGAAGGACAATAAATAATAAATACGTTTGCCGAGGTGAGTTGATGAAGTTCGTTCGCAAGGGATGGAATCGTTATGTGTTCTTTATTTTTCTTACGGTTGGATTGATTTTTCTAGCCTCTTATGGAATCAGTTATTATTATGAATTCGTATATTCGACCGTGACCTTTGTAATTGGATTAATCGTATTGCTGATTGGTATTTATGGATCGATGCAGGGACGGTCCTTTGGTAACCGAATGGTTGTGCCTGGGTATAACTCGATCCATTCGACAATAGAGCTAGAGCGGGAAATGCAAGAGATTAAGCGCCAAGGACCATACATGTATACATTAGAAAATAGAGTGATGAGATTCCGAAGCGTGCCGTTCGCATTGATTATCTCGGGGCTGATTAGCTTTGGGATTACTTATTTTATTGGTTCAGCTTAGTTACAAAAGTTGAAAACTCGCCTTGCATCAACAATGGAGCCTTCTTCTGTTCAGAAGAATCATTCAAGATGAGCTTGGACGGGTTTTGTTTATTAAGGGAAGGTTGAATATTGTGAATCGAAGATTGCCCGGAAAAGCTAGATGGATCTTTCATTCGCTGGGTCTGGAACTATAACAAGCAGACAAGGCAACAGGTGCTGCAACGGCTTAAAGGACTGGATTCCAGTAAACGTATATTCGTATTGAAGAATCGAAGAGATGTGAGAGAGCTGATAGAGCAGCTTCAGAAGGAGTAGTGCACATGAACCCAACAAAACTCATTATAGTCGAAGGTATACCCGGATCAGGGAAAACATCTACAGCTCAATATATCAAGGACAAGCTTGATATGGACCAGATTTCGAATCGTCTATATCTAGAGGGAGATGTGAATCATCCGGCTGATTATGAATCAGTGGCATGTCTTAACGCAAGTGAGATAGGAAACCTTCAAAGGAAGCACCCTTTGTTTATGGAAGCGATAGCTCCCTTTATACAAGTTGTCGATGCATATCATCTAATCTACTATGGAATATATCAAGAACAACATCCTATCGATGTGGATCAGGATGCCATGGATGAATTGCGTAGATTCGATGTATATGAATTATCCGTTGATACATATCAAGAGTTGATAGCACGCAGATGGCAAGAATTCGTTAGTAATGCTCAGAAGTCCAAGGAGATCGTTATTTTAGAATGCTGTTTTCTTCAGAATCCAATGACAATGATGTTCGGTCGACATAATTGTTCCCTATCCGTAATAAGTGAGTTTATCAAGAGATTAGTGGCTATTATTCAACCGTTAAGTCCGAAGTTAATTTACTTCTATCAGGATGATATTAGAGCTTCATTAGATCGAGTGATCCAAGAACGATCGAAGGAATGGCTGGAATACTTCATTTGGTATTTCACAGAACAGGGGTATGGAAAATCTAATGGGTATGAAGGGCTGACCGGGCTATGTGAAGTGCTAAAGAAGCGTAAACACTATGAGTTAGACATCATTGATCAACTTGATCTTTATAAATTGGTCATTAATAATTCGGCACGCGATTGGGAAGACGTCTTACAGAAAATAAGCAAATTTATTTAATAAACACGGAGGGATCATGATGGAAGATCACAACAATATTCACGTTCCTGCTTCAACTTCAATCCTTGTTCATAAGGCATCAGAAATCGGTTTTATAGCCTCATGTGATGAACTAACGGGAAGTTTCCTTCGGATGCTTGTAGCGTCCTATAGACGTGCCAATATTCTTGAATTGGGTACTGGTGTAGGGTTTTCAACCGCATGGATTCTGGAAGGGATGGATCAGGAGAGTCGTTTAACCACCGTTGAAATGGATGAAGTTTGTGCAACCATTGCCAGAGAGATTTTAGGAGATGATCCACGGGCAACCTTTGTGACAGAGGATGGTGGACATTTTATCGAAAAGCATGCGAATGAGCAATACGACGTGATCTTCGCAGATACGTGGCCCGGAAAATTCTATTCAATCGAAGAAGCACTGAACATGGTAGCTCCAGGGGGATTGTACATCATTGACGATCTGAATCCGCAGCCCAATTGGCCAGAAGGCCATGGTTCCAAGGTGGAGGCGCTGATCGCGTATTTGGAGACGAGAGAAGATTTCTTTATGAGTAAATTGAACTGGTCCACCGGATTGATCCTCATGACGAGGAGAACTGCATGATCTTGTTGACGGGATCGCCGCGCACATAGGGATCAGATTGTAGAAGAAATAGCAGAAAATATTTTTATAGGAGTGTACTTATGAAATTTGTATTGCTGCCTTTTATCGAAGGATTTAATCAAACGGGTGACTTAACGCAAGATATCACGTACTTTTTTCAGATGAACGATGACCTCAGAACGTTAGAGCATACTTTGCAGGTCGCGAGAGAAGCTGAGCGCATTGCTGGGCTATATGGATTAGATCCAGAGCAGGTTGTTCAAGCCGCACTGCTTCATGATATTAGTAACGTTATTCCGATTTCTACGATGTTAGATGCAGCTGAAGCGCTGGACATTGAAATTCTCGATGAAGAACGGAAATACAATCGAAGTGTACACCAGAAGCTATCCAGCTGTATGGCGCGTGAGATTTTTGGCATTACAGATCAGGACATATTGGATGCCATCGAGAGCCATACAACACATCAGGTGAATGCGAGTCTTATTGCCAAAGTATTATTTGTCTCTGATAAAATTTCATGGAATCTACCTGGGGAACACCCGCACTTACAAGAGATGAGACGCCATGTGGATGCACTCGAAATCGATCAAGCGATACTGATCTACCTCAATCAGATTTGGGAGCAAAGGCATAAGCTGAAACTTGTCCACCCATGGTTGATCGAGGCGAGGGAAGAGCTGCTGAGAAAGTAGGTGCAAGGAGAACCCATGAAACTAATTAAAGAAATCTATCAACAGGGTGCGAAATCACCAGATACAGAAATGCCGTACCGCATTCGCAAAGCTGCAAGAGCCATCGTATGGAACGATGCCAAGGAAATGGCGCTCATGCACGTGTCATCGGACGGTTATTATAAGCTCCCTGGTGGAGGAATCGAAGCAGGAGAGAGCAATGAGGAAGCGCTTCGACGCGAGGTGCTCGAACCCCTGAAGAAATTGCCCTGCGGGAAGTGTTAGAAGAGACAGGGTACGAGTGCACTATCATCGCTCAGATTCCAGGAGAGTATGTGTCAGATACATGCACGACAAAGTATTTTTTGATGAAACCGACAGGCGTAATCACGAATCATGACTTCGAGACAGAGGATGTTGCGTGGTGTGACCCAAGCGAAGCATTCGAGAGGATCTAGCTAAGCAGGACACCAAAAGGAGTAGAGCGAGATACCCAAGCGCTGAAAAACGCTATCGAGACACGGAAACGATTCGTCGTATCAACATAAGACTGTATGAGGAGGTTTTTAACATGCAATTGAAATGGTTAGAGTGGGCGAAGCAGATCCAAGCCATTAGTCAGAACGGTCTGGCATATTCCAAGGACATCTATGATCTAGAACGATTTCAACAATTGAGAGATCTAAGTATCGAGATTATGCGAGAGTACGCTGATGTGGAGTCTGAACAGATTCGGGCGCTTTTTGCCAATGAGACAGGGTATGCTACGCCGAAAGTGGACGTACGTGGTGTTGTTTTTAGAGAGAATAAGATTCTCCTGGTCAAAGAACGTCTGGATGGAGCATGGGCATTGCCTGGGGGTTGGGGAGACATTGGTCTATCACCGAAAGAGGTCGTTGTCAAAGAAGTATGGGAAGAGTCAGGATTTGAGGTTGAAGCGGTTCGTCTCCTAGGCGTGATCGATAAGAAATTTCATAACCACCCGCCTTCTCCGTTCCACGTCTATAAGTTCTTTATTCTGTGCAACATCATTGGCGGTGAGGCCAAAGAGGGGATGGAGACGCTGCAGGTCGCATTTTTCGACGAGGAGAATCTACCTGAGCTGTCAACGGAGAGGAATACGGAAGAGCAAGTGAAAATGTTGTTTAACTACCTTCGAAATCCGGGGCTTGACGTATTTTGTGACTAGAAGGTTAAGTGAGTAAGTGAGATTATCCAAAGGGAATGAGGGATGAGCAATGAGTTTTTCGTGGGGATTAGCCATCATCCAACTGTTATGGATCTTAATCATTGGTGTATCTATTTACCTGCTGGTACTTCTAATCAAGCTTGCTCGTCGAGGGATCCAAGCACTTGATAAATATATTGCAGACCGACCAACACGGAATAAATAGGCATATGGATAATAGAATGCTAGACCCTATACGGTTTCCCATCGGTCAGTTCGAACCAACAATAAATATAACGGATGAAGATCGTAACAATCTGATCCATCAGATCCCCGAAATGAGTCATCGATTGAGAGCAATAACACAGGATCTCAGTCCAATTCAATTAGACACACCCTATCGGCAAGAAGGATGGACCATTCGGCAAATCATTCACCATCTTGCAGATAATGATATGAACGCATACCTTCGATTCAAGCGGGCATTGACGGAACATGAGCCAATGTCGAGCACATATCGAGAAGATCTCTGGGCGGAACTTCATGATTATCAGCATATTCCTATCGAAGATTCAATATTTTTGCTTGAGCTGCTTCATCGGCGTTTTTACATCCTTTTGCGTGGAATGGAGCCTGTGGATTTTCATAAGAAGCTGCGAACTGCAGTGTTAGGAAACATCACGTTGGATATTGCGCTCCAACGATTTGTATGGCATAACCGCCATCATATGGCACAGATCGAATCATTGATTTACAAATACTGCTAGGAAGTGATCCCATTGGCAGATGCATTAACGCATAAAATATATACGATGTGTATGGTACAGGACGGCTCGAAGGTACTTCTTATCAATCGACCGGATCAAAAAGGTTTTCCAGGTTATATCGCACCGGGGGAAAGGTGGATTTTCCAGAGAGTATCGTTGACGGTGCGATCCGTGAAGTTCGAGAAGAGACAGGGCTAATCGTGAAAGACATTATATATAAAGGTCTGGATGAATTCTGTGAACCGAATCAAGGGCTAAGATATATGGTATTCAACTATTTGGTTACCGCTTTTGAGGGTGAATTGCTTAAGAATCCGCCAGAAGGCGAGTTGTTATGGGTTGAAATCGATGAGGCTCTTCAACTGCCGATGCAGGATTGGTTCAAGCGCAGGTTGCCATTGTTCTTTGAACCGGGAACATTCGAGCTCAGTTTTATATGGGATGATGTGCAGCAGAAGACATTGCATGAGACGGTAAAGAGTTATGGTTCGGGAGAAAGCGCTAAGGTGGGTTCGATCTCGAAAGGGGAGTGTACCCATGTCTAGACTTATCGGAGATCGCATCCTTTTAAGAGAATACCGTCAAGAAGATATTCATTGTATACGGCAATGGTGTAATGATCCGGAGATTGTAGACGAAGAGGTGAACTATGAGGACATCGAATCAGCAAGCATTAATTATCATTGATGTCCAGAATGCAATGTTCGATCCATCGGACCCAGTCTATCAGGGTGAAGCATTGCTTCACAAGATTCAGGGCTTGATCACCAAGGCTCGCTCAAATCACATACCGATTTTCTATGTGCAGCATGAGGAAAGGGAAGGTACGCCGCTTGAACGTGGTTCGCAGGGGTGGTTGATTCACCCGTCTATTGCGCCGCAAGAGACAGATGTGATTATTCACAAAGAAACACCGGACTCCTTCTTTGAGACGAAGCTAAGACAGGAACTGGTACAGCGGGATATTAACGAAGTTGTCCTCGCAGGGATTCAGAGCGAAATATGCGTAGACACGACATGTAGAGCAGCTCGCAGCCAGGGTTATCAAGTTACGTTAGTGAAGGACACGCATAGTACATGGGATTCTAACGATCTTACGGCGGACCAGATTATTCAACATCATAACAATGTATTGCAATGGTTCGCGAGCTTGAAGAATGCGGATGAGGTCACTTTCGAATAAATATCAGCAAGATAACAATCAGGAAAGTAGGGATTTCGATGAACATTCAGTGCCGAACCATACATGAGGGCGATCCGGCGATCATCTCTAGTGCATTCGCAGAACAGGGTTGGAACAAGCCGCAAAGCCTGTATGAACGATACGCTCAGGAGCATCAGAAGGGCGAACGCGTTACGATCATCGCTGAGGTGGACGGTGTTTTTGCGGGATACCTGAATGTGCTGTGGCATTCGACTTATCCATCTTTTCGTGCACAGGGGATTCCCGAAATTAATGATTTTAATGTCCTCATCCGATATCGCCGTCAAGGCATTGGTTCGATCTTAATGGATCAAGCAGAAGCCGTTATCAAGGAGAGATCAGCGGTAGCAGGAATAGGTGTGGGCCTATTCTCCGATTACGGGAATGCTCAGATTTTGTATGCGAAGCGCGGTTATATTCCAGATGGGAAAGGCATACATAACGGGGAAAAGTATATCGGGTACGGAGATCATATTCGGATTGACGATGATATTGCTCTATTTTTAACGAAGGAATTGCGGTAAATGAAAGCTACCTCGGCCAGTGGGAGCTCCAGACCAATCCGACGGAAAGCAATAAGAGAGCACAGTCCTTCTGGAGAAGAACGATTCAGCAGTATACTTCTTCCGGTTTCAAAGAGGAGCAGCGCGAGACAAGGGATGACGGGGAAAAGTTGATATTTAGATTCAACAATGCAAAGAAATAAGCAGCGATAGGGGAAGATCTTATGAACATGGTATTTGGTGATATTCTGATCAGCACGGATCGATTGAAATTAGATTTTGATAAGATCTATCAGTTGCTATCGATGACATATTGGGCTGACAATAGACCCGTGGACAAGGTGCGCAAATCAATCGAACATTCGTTATGTTATGGCGTGTATCAAGGGAATCGGCAGATTGGTTTCGCACGTGTCATTACAGATTGGGCGACAACCTATTGGCTGTGTGACGTGGTGATCGATTCCGAGTTTAGAGGGCAAGGCATTGGCAAGAAGCTCATTGACACGATCATTCATAGCGAGGATTTACAAGGCTTATCTGGATTTCTGGGAACGGCGGATGCACATGGACTTTATGAGCAATATGGATTTGTGAAGGACGACAATCGATTTATGGTTCGGCGGCCTCAAATTTGAAGGTGAGGGAAGCAAAGATGCGTATCCGATTAGCCATTGAAAAGGATATCGAAGGGATAGCTCATGTTCATATGGAGAGCTGGCGGTCCACGTATCAGGGAATCATCTCAGAGTCGGTTCTATCTAACCTGACCATGGAAGGACGCATCAAGAAATGGGCTCAAATCTTCGAACGGGGTCACTCCGATAGCGTGATTTATGTGCTGGAAGATGAAGACGGGACGATCAATGGATTCTTTCACGGTGGGAAGAGCAGACAACCTGAATTAGGGTATGATGCTGAACTCTATACCATTTATTTGTTAGAAGAAGTCCAAGGGCTCGGGTATGGCAGACAGCTCTTCGATACTTTCGTGGATGCGCTCAAACAGTGGGATTATTCATCATTCATGGTCTGGGTACTCGAAGATAATCCATCACTTCATTTCTATAAGAAACTCGGCGGACAAGTAATAGCAAGCAAAGAAATCAAAATCGGGGAGGATCGACTTACGGAAGTCGCACTCGGTTGGGGAAAGGATGAAGAAGCATGAGACAGCTTATTAAAGATTCCGTCATACAACTCGCTGAACAATTACAATTGCCGGAGAAAGTTATCCATCAGGATGACTTGCCGTGGGTGCCTTTTGATGAAGGTGAAATAAACTGCTATTTCAAGCCGTTAAGGTTTGATCTGTCGACAGGGACATGGACGTATTTATTCCGAATCAAACCAAACAAAAGATTAACGCGTCATCGACATACCGGAGGTAGTGTCATCGGGTATCATCTGAAGGGGCAATGGCGGTATGAAGGACGGGACTGGATCGCAACGCCGGGTACATTTATTTTCGAACCGCCTGGAGATATTCATACGTTGATAACGGGGGATGAGGAGGTAGAGACGTTATTTATTCTTGGCGGGGCACTGCAATATTTTGATGAGAATAATCAAATCATTGGCCAAGACGATGTCTATACGGTGCTGAAGAAGTATCGAGATTACTGTGCGGCACATGGGATTTCAATTCGGGAAGAGTTGATCTATTAGAGGTTGTTCAAGGATTATAAAAAGAGGACTGCAAGGAGTAACATGCCGTGATAATCAGAAATTCCGTCAAAGCAATCATTATACAAGACAATAAATTACTCGTAACGAAGCTGCAGGACGAAGATGGAATGTATTATCTACTACCTGGTGGAGGACAAGAAGTCGGAGAGAAAATGCATGACACGGTGATCCGAGAATGTATGGAAGAGACTGGCTTTGTTGTTGAAGTTCAGGAGTTGATGTTCATTCGAGAGTGCTTCCTCGTACCAGGCATCCATCGTGTGGAAATGATCTTCCGATGCCATGTGGTTGGTGAGTCACAGATAACGAACATGGATCAGAACCAGCTGGGATTTGAATGGATCGATATGGATCAGATAGAGCATGAGCCATTATTCCCAGCTGAGCTTCGAACACGAATTAAGCGATCTCATTCGAATATAGAGCAACCTGTTTATTTGGGTGAAATCCATTAGTTCTGGAGGAATAATGATGAATAAGAAGCTTACTAGCCCAAATGATATCCCTAGCCATCTATCACAGCCTGCACTACGTGCTCTTGCAAACGCAGGGTTAACGAATTTAGAACAAATTTCAAAGCTATCATTAAAAGAGTTTAAGAATCTGCATGGGATTGGCCCAGGGACGGTTAAACCGATTCAAGAGGCTCTGAAAGCGAAAGGTTTGTCTTTCACGGAGTAAGGATTTGTCCAAGCTCAAGCATGTATTCACCCAGACAAGTAGCAGGAGGGCACGAACATGAAAATAAGTAAAGCCAACGCAGACCATTATCTATGGGGAGCATCTTCAATCGTTCTGAAACAGATATCGAGTTTCTAGTGATTTCGCAACCAACAACTTCAGGGGATCGGGTCGTTGTAGATTCATTGGATTAATTAAACATTGGTTATTTCTGGAACCTATATTATAATATATGGAAAATCTCAGGAGGAACCTATGAATCTATCCAATCTTGCTAGAGAGATTTACGAAGTCGCACACCTGACAGGGAGCTTTACACTCAGATCGGGGCAAGTCTCACAGGAGTATTTTGACAAGTATCAGTTCGAGGCAGAACCACGTGTTCTAGATCGAATATCGCAAGCATTGGTTGGACTTATTCCTGAGAGAATAGAAGTGTTAGCAGGTCTTGAAATGGGGGCTGTACCCATCGCAACAGCACTCTCGTTGAAATCCGGGATCCCCGCAGCATTTGTTCGGAAAAAAGCGAAAGCCTACGGCACCGCGAAATTGGCGGAAGGTGCAGCGATTAATGGGAAGCGGGTTTGCGTTATTGAAGATGTGATCACGACAGGCGGGCAAGTACTCCTAAGTACGCAAGATTTAAGAGAAGCAGGTGCAATCGTCGAGGATGTGATTTGCGTGATCGAACGTGATCCTGAAGGTCGTCGGAAATTGGAAGAAATCGGGCTCCACGTGCATACGTTGTTTAAGATGGAAGATTTAATCGAGGCGGGTAAGATTACATCTTAAGGAGTCTGAATGATGAACGAACTAGAATTATTCAATAATATGCAAGTGATGAACCTCTTTCGGACAGCATGGCAGTATTTTATCCAAAACTTCCTTAAGATCTTAAGTATTGTATTGATCATCGCAGTACCCGTAGAGGGGCTCATCTATTATTTTTTTCAAGATACGATGGAAGGTAAGGTTTATGGTCTTCAGATTCTATTAAACTTGATAATGAGTGCATTGTTGACCATCATTCCATCGACAATCATCTGTATGATGTTCCCGAAGATCGTGAATGGCGAAGAGGTAGGGCTGAGGGAAGCATTTCGCAAAGGACTCAAATATTGGTTCAAACTCACGATTTATGTGTTTGTTGTAAGAATTATCTCTGCGTTGGGGTTACTGCTTTTCATTATTCCAGGGCTCATCTTCGTGGTACGTATGCTCTTCGTGGATTATATTATTATGCTGGAAGGCACCTATGGCAATAACCCGATTAAACGAAGCAATGAGATGATTAAGGGCAGGACAGGAGAATTTATGCTAATCATGGTGGGGGTCGGCATCGTTCAATGGGGACTCGACTATGTGTTTCGAACTTACATTCATCTGGATCCATGGCTTCTCTCGCTAATCTCAGGCGTGATCTCAGAGTTATTCATAGAGTTCATGACAGTACTGTTCCTGATCGCCTATCTCTACATCCGAAAATACGAAAATCCAGAGCAGATTATAACTCTCGACGAATAGAAGGAAAATGACATCAAAGGGGGTGGCATATGCGCAGGAAGGAAGGACAAATGATAGAACTTGCCGAGCAATTTGCCCGGGCGTTCTTAGCGTCGGATCCGAGCGGGCATGATTGGTGGCATGTTCATCGTGTTCGCAACTTAGCCCTTGAGATCGCGGATCGTGAGCATGCGGATGCTTACATTTGTGAATTGGCAGCACTGCTGCATGATGTAGCGGATGTGAAGCTTAATGCATCGAAACAAGAGGGTTTGGATCGTGTACGAGATTGGCTAGAGCGTGTGGGGGAAGACCCAGCGGTCATTGCACCGGTCATGGAGATCATTGCGAACATGTCTTATAACGGTGGAAGCAATGTGCCGATGACGACCATTGAAGGTCAGGTGGTGCAGGATGCGGATCGTCTAGATGCGATCGGTGCGATCGGGATTGCACGAACTTTTGCCTTCGCAGGGTCGCGTGGGCATCTGATTCACGAGCCGGGGGAGCATCGCTCGAACACGAAGACAGCGATCGCCCATTTTCACGAGAAATTGTTGAATTTACAAGAACTAATGAATACGGGCTATGCCAAAGAGCTCGCAGCAAACAGACATCAGTTCATGGAGGCGTTCTTGCAGCAATTCCATGCGGAATGGTCAGAACATAGGGAGGAAGACAGAACAGATGATTCCTGAAATTAAGGCATTATATACAGATCAAATTTTACATGATGCAGCTCGTCGTTATGGTGTCGAACCGGAGGAGGTTCGATCGCTGGGCGGGTTTGAGAGTTTCGTCTATGAATATACGAAGCAGGGCGAAGATTACGTTCTCAAAATAACACATACCCTGCGCAGAAGCGTGAATTACATTCGCGGGGAAATCGAATGGGTGAATTATTTAGCAGATCAAGGCATCAAAGGCTCCCGCGTGGTTCCATCCGAACAAGGGAATCTCGTCGAGGAAATTGCTGCAGACCAGGGCTCTTTTCTTGCGATTGTCTACGTCAAAGCACGAGGAATAGCTATCACGGCGGATGTGTGGGATGAGCCGCTATTCGAGCAATGGGGCGCCATGCTCGGCCGAATGCACCGTCATACGAAGGATTACGAAGTTAGCTCTCCGCTTATTCAACGCCAGACGTGGGATCAAGAGGAACAATTGCGAGCCGACAAATATTTGCCGGCAGATGATCCGGTCATTGGCATCTTAGAGGAACGATTGAAGACTTTACGCTCTCTGCCAATAACGCGAGATACTTATGGTCTCGTGCATGCGGATCTTCATCAGAAAAACTTCTTTATTGAGCATGGCGAAATCTATCCATTTGATTTCGACGATTGTGAGTATACGTATTTTGTCAATGATATCGGAATCACCTTATATTATGCGATGCGATATGCTCCTACGAAGAATGATGATATGACTGATTATGCGCGCACATTTTTCCGTTGTTTTGTGGAGGATTATCTGCGGGAAAATTCAATAACAATCGAAGAAATTGCTTATATCCAAGATTTCATTAAGCTGCGCCATACCCTGTTGTATATTGTATTCATTCAAGTTGGCCACCTGTCGAGGGAAAATGAGGAGCAGCTACAAAGATTATTGCAGCATCAACATGAAGTCATCTCCGAAGAACCGTTAGTACCGCTCGATTTTGTCGCTGAATTCCGCCAATTGCAGGGTTTATCGTAACAAGTCAATGCCAATAGACTAAATAATTGATAGGGGTTGAGCGTATGAGTCATTTTGTATTTAATCAGCAGCGTTTCGTTCGTCAAATGTTGTTAAAAGTGGTTGATGGCGTTTCCGAGGAAATGGCGAATCAAGTTCCCGATGGGTTTCGGAATCATATCCATTGGAATTTAGGTCATATTTATGTCGTGTTCGAACGATTCGCATTTCAAAACATTGGACTTCCGATGCAGCTTCCTGAAGGCTTCAAAGAGCAGTTCGAGAATGGTACGTCACCCCTTACGCGACCGGAGTCGGTTCGTGTTCCGAGCCTTGAAGAACTGAAGCAGCTTTTAGCGCAGCAGAACGAGCGAGTTCAAGCAGCGCTTGAACATCGTCTGCAGGAACCCATCGATCCGCCATATACGACATCAGCGGGGATGGTGCTCGCCTCCCCTGAGCAATTTCTAACCTTTAATTTATTTCACGAAGGCATGCATTTGAACACGATTAGACAGTATAAAGTGCTGCTTTCTCAATCCTAAAGGTGAACAACATACGAACGAATATCTACATGGTGAGGCATGCCGAGTCCCCTTTTCGATACGGAGAGGAACGCACACGAGGCATTTCCGAAGCAGGGGCTCAGGCAGCAAAACGGGTGGCAGATATTCTTCGCAACGAAGCGATTGATGTCGTTGTCTCGAGTCCGTACGCCAGAGCTATCCTGACGGTTCAACCTTTGGCAGATCAGGCGAATCTGTCAATTCTTCCGTACGAAGCATTGCAAGAGCGATTCGTCGAAGGACATTATCATGTGTCGTGGGAAGAGAAAAAACAGGCGGTTGCGAAGTCATTCGATGATATCGACTATGCGATGGATGGCGGGGAATCGACGAGAGCGGCGCAGCAGCGAGCGATCCCCGTAATCGAGGAGTTGCTGTCTACCTATGGTGGCAAGAATATCGTGATCGGGACCCATGGCAATATCATGACGGTCATCATGAACTATTATGATTCGAGGTATGGATTTGATTTCTGGAATCAGACATCGATGCCAGATATTTATCGCATGACTTTCGAAGGGAATCGGCTCCAGCAGATAGACCGATGTTGGAATTTAAGCTGCTCATAGCGAAGCGTCTTGCTTGATGTACTTGTAAATGAATCAACAAAGACCTCTCCATCAGATCGATTGGATCCATTGGAGAGGTCTTGTTATTAAGCATAACTGTTGTTCAAAAATGCTCGTGTGCGTTCCGATTGCGGGTTCGTGAACAATTGCTCCGGCGTCCCCTGTTCGATGATTTCTCCACCATCCATAAATAGGACCCGATCCGCGACTTCTCTCGCGAAGCCCATTTCATGGGTAACGACGATCATCGTCATTTGCTCTTCTGCTAGCTGTTTCATAACTTGCAGGACTTCGCCCGTTAATTCCGGATCCAGCGCGGAGGTCGGCTCATCGAAGAGTAGAATGTCCGGATTCATCATGAGTGCACGCGCGATTGCCACACGTTGCTTCTGCCCGCCGGAGAGCTGCGACGGTAGGGCATCTGCGCGTTCGGTGAGTCCGACCTTTGCTAGTAATGCCGTACTTCTGCGCCGAACGGCGTCTGCAGACTCACGCTTGACCTGCAGCGGAGCGAGTTCGAGATTCTGTGTCACCGTCAGATGCGGGAATAGATTGAAATGCTGGAACACCATTCCCATCCGTGAGGTGATGTCTCGGATTTCCTGCGCCTTCCCATAAGTTCCTTGCTGAACAAGGGGTTGACCTGCAATCCGAATACTGCCGCCTTGCACTTCTTCGAGATGAATCAGGCTGCGCAGCATCGTGCTCTTTCCTGAGCCAGAAGGTCCAATGACCGCGATCACTTCATTTGGATTCACGTCAAAAGAAATTTGTTTCAAAACTTCAACTGATCCATAAGATTTCTTCAAATGAGATACTTCGATAATCCCCATATTCGCCATTCCTTTATTAATCAAATTTCAATCGGCGCTCCAGCCATTTGAAGAAGAGGGTCAATAGGAGCGTCATAAGCAGATAAATGATCCCCGCATAGATGTAGGGCATCAATGTAAAGTCACGATTCACAGCGGTCTGTGCAAAATGTAATAGCTCCGGTACGGCAACCGCATAGAGCAGCGCGGTATCCTTCACAAGGGTAATCGATTCGTTCGATATAGCCGGCAATGCGATTCGGAACATTTGCGGGAGAATAATACGTACGAGTGTCTGTCTGCGATTCAGGCCAAGCACTTGTGCGGCTTCGTATTGTCCTTTGTCAATTGCGAGAAGTCCGCCTCGGAATATCTCAGCATAATAAGCCGCATAGTTCAGAATGAAGCCGAGGCAAGCGGCGACGAACCGATCTAAGACCAAGTATTGGCCTATGCCTGGAATCATCGGGAGTCCAAAGCAAATCACTAACAATTGTAAGAGCAGCGGTGTACCGCGCATCAGATAGATATAGATTCCGGCCAGACGCGAGAGGAGCTTCACGCGGCTATTTACGGCGAGCGTAAGTAGAAACCCTAAAGGAACAGAGACGATGATGGCAATGAAGAATAATAGGATCGTCATCTGCGCGCCTTCCAGCAGCGGTTTTATAATTTTGATGAAATAATCGGTAGTCATAGCGTACAGTCCTCTCCAGGTGAAACGAATAAATACGTAATCTGAAACAAAACAGGCTTTCTCGAAGAAAGCCCAGCTTGTTCATTATTTTATATCATTTGCCTACTTAAGCACTTTATCCTCACCAAACCATTTATTCGAGATCTTCGCGGCCGTGCCATCTTGATTCAATGCATCAAGTGCCTTTTGCAGTTGGTTCAGTAAATCTTCGTTGCCTTTTTTCACGCCAACACCATACTCTTCTGGAGCCAGCGATTCATCGAGCAGTTTGAAGCTATCTTTTTCTTTGGCCATGTAGTATTTAATAACAACCTCATCGATGACCACCGCATCAATGCGTCCGGATTTCAGATCACTCAAGGCAAGAACGTTATCCGCGAATTCTGTAACCGTCTTAACACTTTCATGAATTGGGCTTGCAGCTAGTGCATCCGACGCGGATGAGAGCGTCTGGAGCCCAACAACTTTGCCATTCAAATCAGCAAGCTTAGTGATGGGGGAATTCGCCAGTGTTACGACAACCTGAGCATTTTTGAGATACGGCTTCGTGAAGAGTACTTTTTCTTTTCGTTCATCGGTAATGGTATAGCCGTTCCAGATCAAGTCGATTCGACCGCTGCTCAATTCAGATTCTTTGGTCTGCCAATCGATGGGTTGGAATTTCACCTTCTTGCCCATCTTCTCGACAGCTGCAGTCGCATAGTCAATATCAAATCCAACAAGCTCATTACTATCATCTCGGAACCCAAGAGGTGCGAACTTGTCATCGATGCCAATGACGATCGTATCTTTGTCGGTAGAGCCGGAACAGCCAGTAAGAAGAGCGAAGAGTGCAACGAATACGAGTCCAATAATTGCTGTACGTTTCATGAAGGATGACCACCTTTTATCGAATGTCAAACACTTTAGTGTGTTACCACGTTATCAGAATCCTATGATAACATACTAAAGTGAAATCTGTCGACAACTCATGCTAATAATATTTGTTGATTCATTAATTTGGAATTAAATGGTTATAAATAATAGAGGACCGTGTTACATTTGAAGAATAAGTAAAAAAATTGATGGGAGATGAAGGGGTGAGGTTCATTGATTTCGTCAAAGAAGTATTGCCCAGGAAATTCATAGCAGTGATTGCGACGTACGGTGTGGCCATATCGTTCTTCAGTGATTATTTCACTACGGTCATGTTAAGGCAGTGAAGCCGAATCCTAGTATTTTGTTGTATCTGCTTGTCTTCACATCGGATCTGTGGTATCACGCCATCTTTAGCCTGTTGATTCCGCTTGCAATCCGGTTAGGATTCATGTCCATCGTGTGGTATCGGGGTTAAATATTACGTAAGGATTAGCAATTAATTGTTGGAACGGAATGGCTGTAATTGCGTATAGGTATGATATGTGTCAAAAATCATAAGATAGAGATAAGTGTCGGGGTAGGAGTGAATGCATGGTTAATTTTTTACGAAGTAATGGGTTTAAACGCGTTATTATTCTAATCGGGATCGCTCTTGCACTGTATTTGATGCAGAGTATGATCAATCTTATTCTTATCACGTTCATCTTCACCTTCTTGATGAATCAACTCTCCACAATTACGACAAAAGGAATTAGGCGAATCGTTCCGATCAATGAGAAGGCCGTGATTGCTACGCTCTATCTCCTCCTTGTCGCCGGGATCGTTGCCGTCATTTACAAGTATTTACCGGTCGTGACCCAACAGATTACACAGCTGATTGACCTCATTACCGGATTTAGTCTCGATCCGAATGATAATGAGATCGCGAGGTATTTGGCTCCGACGATCGAGAAGATTGAACTCGATAAATACTTGGGGCAAGGTTTTGACCTCATCCTCAAAAATATCACGAACATCGGTAAGATCAGCATGCAGGTGTTCATGGCCCTAATCTTAAGTTTGTTCATTCTCCTCGAGAAGAAACGAATTACGGAATTCACAGCGAAATTCAAAGACAGCAAGATTGGACCCTTCTATGAGGAGCTAGCGTATTTCTGCAAGAAATTCGTTAATTCATTCGGTAAAGTGATCGAAGCACAATTCATTATTGCGGTTGTGAACTGTATTCTTTCTGTTATTGCCCTTTATTTCATGGGCTTCCCGCAATTGATTGCACTCGGCATTATGATCTTCCTACTCGGATTGATTCCTGTGGCAGGGGTTATTATTTCGTTGATCCCGCTCAGTATTATTGCTTACAGTATCGGCGGATTGATGTATATTGTCTATATTCTGATCATTATTATGATACTGCATGCGATTGAGTCGTATATTTTAAATCCGAAGCTGATGTCGGCGAAGACCGATCTTCCGATCTTCTATACGTTCATCATCCTGATCTTCTCGGAACATTTCATGGGTGTATGGGGATTGATCATCGGAATTCCGATTTTCATGTTCTTACTTGACATTCTAGAAGTCACATCTTCCCCAGAGGATGAGATGCATAAGCAGCTCGCGATACAAGAGGATAAGGATAAGAGAACCAAATAATATTTCAGATGAAAATAAAAATGGAATCATCGCTCTTATGCGTGTGATTCCATTTTTGTTTATATTTGTTCTGTTGTTTGGCAAGTGCTTCGCGAAGTGTTGGCGTCGTGCGTTCAACAGGCAGGATGCCATGCCATGTTCCTCTTCGATTGGCTGGATCATATTTTCCTTCACGGATTTGCTTTTCTCTGCGTTTTCTGGATTTTGTTGCTCCCATGTGTAGTGCCTCCTCAAATCATTCATTTTTATCGTACCTCTGTATTGTACGCAGTATTCAACTGTAAGTTGCAGTAGCATGGCATGTTCTTGGCAGAACCGCTATAATGAGAGGATTATGAGGTTATCGGACAAGGAGCAATATATGAAAAATCTGCTGGTCACCGGGTATCGCGCACATGAGCTTCAAATTTTCAGTCAGAAGCATGTTGGGATTGGGTACATACAGAAAGCGATCGAGAATCGGCTCAGACCTTTGATCGAAGAAGGGTTAGAATGGATGATTACACCTGGGCAGTACGGGGTTGACTTGTGGGCCATCGAAGTGGGCATTGCGCTCAAGGCAGACTATCCCCATTTCCGTGTCTCCATCATGACGGCGTATATGAACCCTGATGAGAAGTGGAAAGAGGACAAGCAGAACTATTATCAGAAGCTGCTGAAGGGTGTGGACTATTACGCATCGGTGAGCAAAGAGCCGTATAGCGGAGGTTGGCAGCTAAGGGCAAGGGACGATCTGCTCTTCCGCAAGACTGACGGGATTCTCTTGTTCTATGATGAAGATGCAGCAGAAGGCAGTCCACGATTTTATAAAGAACGCGCTTTGAAGAAGCAGCTGGAAGAAGACTATCCGATTATTGGCATTTCGTCGGAGGAGATCCAGAGTATTGCAGAGGAAGAGAATCTCAGGTACATCGAATGAGTTGAGATCCTCACCCAGCTGCTATGGTTAAATCCTTATGATGGTCCCATCACTGCTCTTTGCTGCTTGTTGCGGCGAACGAAGATGAACAGTACAAGTGCAGTGATAGCCACAGCTGTTGGAGCAACGAGCCAGATCGCTGTCGCGCCGAACCAGTTCGGCAGGATCCAGATCAGTGGGAGGAGTAAGATCAAGCCTCGACTAAGAATAATGGCAAGCGACTTCCCTGTCTGATTAATCGATTGATAATACTCGGCGTACACCAAGGCGAGATCGTAGCATAGATGGATCCATAGAAGCATTTGAACCTTCAAAATCTTGAAGGAGTCAAATGCTTTTTTTCATCTTATTAAGAGGGCGGTTCAACGGACAAGAAGCCTACAACAATTCGAATGAAACGGAATAAGTATATATCACAGATTAATGCATATCTCAACAACGACAGAGAGGATACAGCTGATGAAGAAAGCGTCACAATTCAAGCAAATCGTTCATTCACCTCATTTGGATTTTTTGATGGAGGCCCATAATGGCTTGTCGGCGAAAATTGTAGAGGAGGCAGGATTCAAAGGGATTTGGGCCAGCGGATTATCGATTTCCGCATCATTGGGTGTAAGGGATAATAATGAAGCCTCCTGGACACAAGTTCTGGATGTTCTAGAGTTTATGAGCGATGCGACGACGATCCCGATTCTGTTGGATGGAGATACCGGATATGGAAACTTCAACAACGCAAGACGATTGGTGAAAAAGTTAGAACAGCGTCATATCGCAGGCGTATGTATTGAAGATAAGTTATTCCCGAAAACGAACTCATTTCTTAACGGCGAGGCCCAGCCGCTTGCAGATATTGAAGAGTTCTGCGGTAAGATCAAAGCGATGAAAGATACCCAGCTTGACGACGACTTTATGGTTGTGGCGAGAGTGGAAGCCTTTATTGCAGGTTGGGGTCTAGAAGAGGCATTGAAACGATCGGAGGCTTATCGACAGGCTGGTGCAGACGCGATTTTGATGCACAGCAAAAGTTTGGATATTACAGAAATTGAAGCTTTTATGAATGAATGGGCCGGTAGGCATCCGGTAGTGCTTGTACCCACCAAGTACTATTCTACGCCGACGGAGCGTTTTCGGGAACTGGGGGTCAATGTCGTTATCTGGGCAAACCATAATATGAGAGCATCCATTGCTGCAATGCAAAAGACATCCCAAAAAATTTTTAACGAAAAAAGCATTGTTGATGTCGAAGGCAGCGTGGCCACTTTAGAAGAAATCTTCCGGTTGCAAGAGGCAGAAGAGCTTCAAAAAGCAGAAAAGAAGTATCTGCCATCCACGGAAAAGCTTTCAGGTGATCTTCAATGATCAATACCAAACGGTTCGGAGAGGAACTGCACAGATTAGGATTTTCTTTTTATACTGGGGTGCCGTGCTCATATTTGAAATACTTGATCAATTATGCGATCAACGAATGTGATTATATTGGGGCAGCTAACGAGGGAGACGCGATTGCCATTGCTTCGGGCGCCTATCTAGGTGGGAAAAGGTCCGTCGTTCTTATGCAAAATTCGGGACTAGCGAACGCTGTATCGCCTTTGGTTTCACTCAATTATCCGTTTCGGATTCCGCTTCTTGGATTTGTCAGTTTACGTGGTGAACCGGGTGTTCCCGATGAACCGCAGCATGAATTGATGGGACAGATCACAACGCAAATGCTGGAACTTATGCAGGTGGAATGGCAGTATTTATCCTCCGATTTGGAGGAAGCCAAGAAGCAACTATTACAGGCCATTCACGTCTTGGATCAGAATCGGTCGTTTTTCTTTGTGGTAAGAAAAGAGACCTTTGAACAAGAAACGCTGCAAAAACAAGAACAATTCCTGATTTCAAATGAATCCAAAGAGATAAAACGTGCAGAGGACCAGTTACCGTCTCGAATTGAAGCATTATCTTGCATTGATGCAATGAAAGACAAGGTTACGATTCAGCTTGCTACTACAGGAAAAACTGGTCGGGAGTTGTATGAAATCAACGATGATATCGGCAATTTCTATCTCGTAGGTTCTATGGGATGCGTTAGCTCCTTGGGACTGGGATTGGCGCGGACTCGTAAACAGAACGATATCGTAGTTATTGACGGAGACGGCTCCGTTCTGATGCGTATGGGATGTTTGGCGACAAATGGAGCGTATGGACCGCCCAATATGCTTCACATTTTGCTGGATAATCACGTTCATGACTCGACAGGGGGACAATCAACCGTGTCCGATCATATCGATTTTGTGGAGATCGCAGCTTCCTGCGGCTATAGAAAATCTAGCTACATTCATACCTTGAGCGAGCTGGAATCGTCCATAAAAGATTGGAAAAGAACAAAAGGATTGACGTTCCTTTATATGAAAATTGCCAAAGGGTCCAAGGAAAAGCTTGGCCGACCTCACATGAAACCCTATGAAGTCAAAGAACGATTAAAGACGTTTTTGGATATGTAACCTTGAGGTCAACAAAGGGAGAATAATAATGACGCCCATCAGACGTAACATTTTGTTGAACCCCGGCCCAGCCACAACGACGAATACCGTGAAATTCGCTCAAGTTGTGCCGGATATTTGTCCCCGTGAAGAGGAATTCGGCTTACTAATGGAAGAAGTATCCTCGGAGTTGACTCGTTTCGTGACAGATGAGGATGGTTATACGACTGTTTTGTTTGGAGGTTCAGGCACAGCCGCGGTGGAATCCATCCTCAGTTCTGCCATCGGTGACGATACCGTGCTCATCATCAATAATGGTGCTTACGGAAAACGGATGTGCGAGATTGCCGAAGCCTACGGCTTGCATTACTTAGAATTTCCAAGCCCTCCCGATCTACCTATCGATATGATCGCACTCGAATCTATAGTCGGCTCTCACGCGATTTCGAATCTCGCTGTTGTCCATTTGGAAACAACGACAGGGCTACTAAACGACATCACTTCCATCGGAAATCTATGTAGAAGGCATAACATTGATTTCATTGTAGATGCAATGAGTTCTTTTGGTGCGGTTCCAATTCGAATGGCCGACATGAACATTAGTTTTTTGGCAGCGAGCTCCAACAAATGTCTTCAGGGTATGCCCGGCGTATGCTTCGTCGTGGCTAATAATGAGAAAGTGACTGCACTAAAGGACAGAAAGCCCAGAAATTATTATTTAAATTTGTATGAACAGCACCGACATTTCGTAGAAACTCGTCAAATGCGGTTTACGCCTCCTGTTCAAACGTTCTATGCGCTTCAGCAGGCCATTTTGGAATTGAAACAGGAAGGTGTTATAGAGCGGTATGAGCG
This sequence comes from Paenibacillus terrigena DSM 21567, assembly GCF_000374845.1. GTDB lineage: Bacteria > Bacillota > Bacilli > Paenibacillales > Paenibacillaceae > Paenibacillus_K > Paenibacillus_K terrigena. The sequence goes on from NZ_KB895416.1 coordinate 369,943, forward strand.
GTATAAGAAATCATGGGAAACGATAGTCGATGGAATTACGCAACTTGGCCTAACCTTTATTGTGAGTAAGGAACATCACTCCAAGATCGTAACGTCCATTGTCGAACCGGATTGCAGCGGATACGATTTTCAGGAGATGCACGATTATTTATACGATCAGGGTTTTACGATTTATCCCGGCAAGCTGGATAATCGTAAAACATTTCGGATCGCGAACATCGGGGATGTTTCGCACGAAGATATGACAGCATTCTTAAAATCTCTTGAAAATTACCTGCGGACAATTGATTTCTTTCGAAAGGCAGATGAGTGATGAGCGGAGCTGAAAAAATTAGAAAAAATGAATTTATGAAGCAAGACGATCGGCTCAGGCCGCATATTCCTGTAACGTTAAAGGCAACCCCAACTAATTTCAGAGAGCTGCTCGATAAATATAGCGATATCATTTTTAAACCGATTAACGGCAGTCGCGGCAGAAATGTCTATCGGGTAACATCACTTAGAAGCGGTCGATATCGCATTCATCATGAGTCTAACATTGTTCATGTGTATAGCAAAGAAGAAGTCTTCAATCGCATTCAGCTTCACTCCAGGACGTATGATTATTTAGTACAGCCTCGGATTAGACTTGCGAAGATAAATGGCCGGCCATTCGATTTGCGGGTCATTGTTCAACGCAAGAGAAACTCAAAAAAATGGAAAGTAACAGGTAAAGTTGCTAAGGTAGCAGGAAAAGGATATATTGTTACAAATATCACAAGAAGCGGAGGAACTGTTCGTAAAGTTCGGACTGCTATTCGGCAAAGTTCACTACAACCTTCCAAGAAACGAAATTTGCTGCCCGCAATTAATCGACTAGCAGTCACAACAGCAAGCCGATTAAAACAAATCTATCCAAGTCAACGTATTTATGGTCTCGATATGGGAGTGGATAAATCGGGGCATTTATGGATCATCGAAGCAAATAGACGGCCAGCCATGTCTCATTTTCTCAAACTGCGGGACCGCACCATGTATCGACGTATTCGGAGGTGGAAGTCTAAATAACAAGTCGGCTATAACTTCTATATCTGCTTTCTTAATGAGGCTGTTGCAAAAGTTCGAATCAGAACTTCTGTCACAGCCTCGTTTGGGTATTTCAGCGTGATAAAGTTGAGTTCTTCCAAGTCGGTAGGTATCAAATAAGATCCCCTTTATACTCACTGGGTGACATACCCACATATTTCTTGAAGACCTTGCTGAAATAATAAGGGTCTTCTAGACCCACGAGATAACCAACCTCGCCGATACTTAGATGGGTGGCATCTAGCAATTCCTTCGCATGATTGATCCGAACTTGATTGATATATTTCGTAATCGTATGCCCTGTCACTTGGCTGAACACGCGATTCATATAGTCGAAGTTGCATGCGAATTCCTGCTCAATATCAGCTCCGGAAATTTTGCGCGCATAGTTCAAATGAATGAAGTCTAGCAGCGCATTCAGTTTGATTAACGACTTCGTGTTCTTCTGATGATTGCTCTGCAGCTCCGTCATCAAATATTCTCGGGAAATCTCAATACAGAGCTCGGATAACCGCATCGCTGTAAGTGTTCGGTTGTAAGAGCGACCGTGATAGAGCTGCACCATCTCGCTTAGGACATGGTAGAAATGCTGGAGTCTTGAGCTCGTCGCAAACCGAACATATTTCGGCAGATAACAGATAGAAGGTTCTATAGGCGTTCCGCCCCCGCCTTCCTCGAGAAGAATACGTCTTGCAAGCGTGTGGAGATCCTCGACCTCAACGGATTGAATCTCTGGATGCGTAAAATGAATATAGTAATAGTCGCAGGCATGCTTCGCCGTTCCCTCATGCTCAAGGTTCGGTTCCAGCATGAAGGAGTCGCCTTTTTTTAGAATATATTGAACGCCATTCTCCTGGATATGCATCTCGCCGCTCTTCATGAAGTAGAGGATATATTCGTTCACATTGCGTCTAAAATGACGCCACGGCGTCTTATATGATACATAACCGACAAGCTTGATCGTGGGCAGTGTGTCCATAGGAATTGCAAGCATTGATACTCTCCTTCATTCATCCAAAAGTCGCTTTTGTACAAAAGTGTCTTGATCCGACATTCTCAATTATTCTATCACAACCTATACTAAGGTAGAAAATGTTATCACCACGACAAACTTATCAAGTTAAGTTAGACGCAATACTACAATCTTGTACAGAGGCAGGTTCGTTGGATCACACTACCTTAGGAGGATTAATGATGGCACACATTCAAGTTACCGTATGGAATGAATATCGACATGAACGTCACAATGAAGTGGTAGCAGGCATTTACCCGGAAGGGATTCATAACGCGATTGCCAGCTATTTGAAAAAAGAAGATACATTCGAAGTGAAGACAGCTGTTCTGGATGACCCGGATCATGGGCTAAGCGATGAGACGCTTGCGAACACGGATGTATTGATTTGGTGGGGGCATATCGCTCACCAAGAAGTACGTGACGATATCGTTGAGAAGGTCCGCAGCAGAGTGTTAGACGGCATGGGATTAATCGTGCTTCACTCCGGTCATGCATCCAAAATATTCGAGAGATTGCTCGGAACAAAAACAGGCGCGTTAAAATGGCGTGATGACGGCGAGAAAGAACGGATCTGGGTCATTGAGCCAGGTCATCCGATTGCGGAAGGGCTCGGCGAATATATCGAAATTCCAAAAGAAGAAATGTACGGCGAGCGCTTCGAGATTCCTGCACCGGACGAATTGGTATTCATCTCTTGGTTCGAGGGCGGCGAAGTGTTCCGCAGCGGCTGCTGCTATCGCAGAGGCCAAGGGAAAATCTTCTATTTCAGACCGGGTCACGAGACCTTCCCTGTGTACCATCAGCCAGAAGTCTTGAAGGTGATCTCGAACGCAGTCCGCTGGGCAGCTCCAACGCAAGCGCCGAACGTGACTTATGGCCGCGTAGATCCAATCGAGAAAATCGGAAAATAGAAAATCTTCATAGGGACTGCCCGAGATCATCCATCGATGACCTAAGGGCAGTCCTTTTTCTATATGGACCTTAAAGTCATGCGCGAAATGATGATTGATTTCATCATTTATATCGATTTTTTTGTTCTTTCTTTTGATATAAAAGAAAATTTTTGTGACAAAATGGAAGGAATGAGGGGTGGTCATCAGGAATATTTTAGAGGATGAATCAGAGACCTAAGGGTCAGGTGGCCTTTGGGCATAATCATGAAGGCGATGGAGGAGATCAGCATGAAGTCGAAAATGAAAATCGGCGTGATTGGATTAGGCGGACGAGGCATCGGGATGATGCAATTAATGCTGCATATGGATGATATCGAAGTGGTTGCGGTCTGTGATCTGTATGAAGATCGCTGCGAGCAGGCGGCGAAAATCGTGGAGCAGTCGGGACAACCGCGTCCGATGACGACGAAGGATTATACAGAGATTGTAGAAATGCCTTCGGTGGATGCGATCGTGGTCACCACCTCGTGGGCGGACCATATCCATGTGGTGGTCGCCGCGATGGAGCATGGCAAATACGTGGCCTGCGAAGTTGGCGGGGCATATTCCATCCAGGAATGCTGGAAACTGGTTGAAGCCTATGAGCGCACCAAAGTGCCTGTCATGATGCTGGAAAATTGCTGTTATGGGCGAACAGAGCTGATGCTCCTGCATATGGTGCAGCAGGGCGTGCTTGGGGAGATTGTTCACTGTACAGGTGGATACATGCATGATTTGCGCTATGAGATCGCCTATGGCAAGGAGAATCGCCATTATCGCTTGAACAATTATATTCACCGCAACTGCGATAATTATCCGACACATCAGCTCGGACCGATTGCCCGCATCCTCGACATCAATCATGGCAATCGGATGGTATCGCTCGTCTCCGTCGCGTCCAAGTCGGCAGGGCTTCATGATTACGTGAAGAACGTGAAGCAGGACGAGGAGCTCGCGAAGGTGAACTTCCTGCAAGGCGACATTGTAACGACGACAATCAAGTGCGCTCGTGGCGAGACGATCACGCTGACGCTGGATACGACGCTGCCACGGTATTATTCGAGAAACTTCTCGGTTCGCGGAACGAAAGGCATGTACACGGAGGATAACGATTCGTTGTTCATCGAAGGCGTACATAACGAGTTCGAGGGGGATTGGCGAAGCCAATGGGGCAATATCGAGCAGTATCGGGAGCAATACGATCATCCGATCTGGGAGGCGTATCAGAAGGAAGGCATCAAGCAGGGCCACGGCGGCATGGACTGGCTAGTTCTACGAGACTTCTTCGACAGCGTGCAGCAAGGAACGCAGACGCCGATCGATGTCTATGATATGGCGAGTTGGATGAGCATCTCGGCGCTTAGCGAGAGTTCCATCACCACGGGCGGTCAGGCGGTAGCGATCCCGGATTTCACGAATGGTAAGTGGATGAATACGAATCGTTAGGCAAGTGAGATGTGTATCGGATAAAAAAGCAGTTGCAACCCATTTGAAGAAGATGGGGCAACTGCTTTTTTTCTTGCATTTTATCGTTTGGTGCGCTGTCGAAAAGCCGTAGCAAACACAAGCTATAGAATGTATCAAGCCAAGTTCGCTTCCTTGCGAATTTGGCTTTTTGTTATTGCAAATAACAACTATCTTATTTTATGTCTGTGAAGTCTTTCTTATATTCATTCGGTGTACAGCCGACATCTTCTTTGAAGAGCTTGGAGAAATAAGAATAGTTCGAATACCCTACTTTCGTTGTGATTGTAAATAGAGGTAAATGCGTTGTTTTTAACAAATGCTTGGCAGCGGAAATTCGGACTTGAATCACATAATTTCCGAGGGAGATACCCGTTTCTTTCTTAAATAGCCTTGCGAGATAGTCGGGATGGAGATAGACGATTTCAGCCAGATTGTTGCGTGTGAGATCGTCACCGTAATGGGAATGAATATATTGCTTGATTTCGTCGACAACAGATTTGGGTTGTTCGGCGAAGTTCCTGTATTCCATCGCGGTATTCACTAGATAGGTAAGGTATTCCTCCATATCCTCGATCGAATACAAGGAATGCATGAATAATTGGTCATTGGTTTTCCCTGTGTATAATTTATGAGCTTGAATCCCTTTGTTTTTGAGAAAAGAATATACGAGCTGCACCATATCCAATCGGAACAAGCTAAGGCTCGAGGTTCCAAGCGTGTTACGATACAACATATCACTTAAGTATTGGGTTGTTTCTTGCAGAAAAGCAGTGGATTTGTTCTGGTTCAACAGCTCTTCCAAATGGGCCAAGTTAGGAGGGATGTAGCCTACTTGATTTTGATGGTAATATTCTACGAAAAAAGTTTGATTTCGAGATTTCGTCATCTCTTCATTCATGGTTAACAATTGCTTAATGATCAGGCTGATTCCCTCAAGTCCTCTAGATAAGCCGACATTGCAGCAAACATCGCATTTCAGATATGGGTTCGCTTTCAGTATGAATGAAGAACAGAGTTCTTCAAGCATTTGTGAATCGGGGGAATGATCCCATTTGAATATGACGATCCAATTATATTCTTTGTATTCTAATAGGGTCTCAATTGAAAAATAAGGGCTCTGAAATAATTCATGCATCACATTGATCAGCGCATAATCGAAAAGTCCTTTTTCTTCTTTTCCCATGCTCCCAGCGTAAGGGAAGATATTGAATAATAAGGGCTGGAAGATATCAAACGGCTGATAGGACAGATTATTATCTTCGATAAAATTGAGTATCGCTGATGATTTCATCGGATAAGAGGTACTGCTATTGATGAGTTTACGCCAAAAATGTTCAACGATTTTTGGTTGATTTTTTTGCCAAAGCGTGCCTTCCTGTATCGATTTTTCATTTTGTTTATCTTCTTTTGCTCTTGTAACAGCTTTTTGGATGATAAGCATCAATTTATCAAATTCGATCGGCTTGAGGAAATATTCAAAGCTTTGCAATTCAATAGCCTTTTGCGCATAGTTGAAATCTGCGTAATTCGTCAGGAATATGGCTTGAACGCTGTAATTCTCTCCACGAATCCACGCCAGAAGCTCCAGTCCGCTTCCTTGAGGCATTTCAATATCGGAAATCAAAATTTGAACAGCATGTTTTTTGAATATTTCGCGTGCTTGAGCTACATTGTTAGCGGTATAAATGTTTTCAATCCCGAGTGATTTCCAGTCGATTTTTTGTTCGAGTGCGGATACGACAAAGTAGTCGTCATCAACAAGTAACACATTCATATACTGCTCCCCCATTCATAGTTACTTCGGTAGATCCGGAAGGTATAAGATGACGCAAGCCCCGCCACCCTCTATATTAGAGAAGCTGACTCTTTCTTTATTAAGATAGAGGTATTCGAGTCTCTGCAGGGTATTCATAATGCCGATGTGTGTACCATCGCTTTGCTCTAGGTGCTGTCCTGCATTCAATTTCGCTAGGATGGCGGATGGAAACCCAGGGCCGTTGTCTGCAATTTGGATGACGGTCATTTCTTCTTCTATAAAGCGATCAACTTTCAGTACGATATGGACTTCATTGTCTCTAGAAACCGCATATTTCACCGCATTTTCGATGAAAGTCTGAAGTACAAGCGGTGGGATTTGCACATCACTAGCCTCATCAGCATGTTCAATTCGATATATAAATGCATTGCGGTAACGGCTTTTTTGAATTTCGAGATAGATTCTGACATGTTCAATCTCATCTTTCAGGTTTACGAAATTCTGATCATTCTGGAAGATATACCGAAAATATTTAGAGGTCGATAATGTCATATGTTCGATTTCCGCATACATTTGCATTTGAGCCATACTGTAGATCGTCGTTAGACAATTCAGAAAGAAATGAGGTTTAATTTGGAGCTGCATATAATTCAGTTGTATGTTTTGCTTCTCTAACTCACGTTCGTAAATATCTATTTTATACTGTTTGATTTGATCAACGAGATGAAGAAACTGCTTATTGGCTTTCTCCAGTTCGATGATTTTGCTGCCTTTCATCTCCATCGGATCGCCGCCGTCGTTCCAGAAGGTGAGGTTATAGGAAAATGTTTTAATAGGCGTCAACACTTTTTTCTTAAAATAGAAGAGCAGGAAACAAAGATTGCAGGCGATAATAACAGCAAGAAGGACAATAAGCAGCTGGGCAATCATGATCTTCTCGAAGGCTCCGAATTGAATGACGAGCTTGACGTAGAAAGAAGCATTCGTGAATTCACCGTTTACGGTGGTTCTCGTCTGGACAAGATTCAGGAGCGTAGGCTTATCCGGCTGGCTGCTAATCGCTTTTCCATTGTTGGATATGGGACTCGTGATGTTCTGCTCCGACTCATCAATCAAGGAGACAAAACCATTCTCGCCAAGATTGATTTGCCGCAAAGGGGAAATGAGCTCATCCGCAGGGATCATGCTAATCATGTAACTGTTTTGATAAGGTACGATATTAATGATGTAATACGTGTTGTTCACTTGCATCGAAGTCCATCTGGAATAAAACTTCTCATATACATCTTGATCTTCGAGATGGGACACAACCTGTCTCTTGAGCTCTTTAAAATCTGAATAGGATAGGTTCATCGGTGAGCAATTCAGAAAAAGCTGCTGATTCTCTAAATAATAGAAGAAATTAAATTGCTGTTCATAGTTTTTTTGCAGTTCTGTAAATCGTTTGCGGATGTTCTCGTTCGCTTTTAGAAACTCGATGCTGTTCATGTCGCTGTGATTCATCGTCTTCATATTTTCATCGTTTGCAAGAGTCCATCCCATATAATGATTAATGTAGGAAAAATCATGATTAATGCGGTTGATATACAAATCGGCCGTGTCCTGTAAACTTCGAGTAGACTGTTGCTTCACGATGGAAATCGTAGCTACACTGATAATGAGGTCTAGCAGGAGTACGATGAATGAGATGATTAAGATAATCTGGATATAATGCCGCAGGGGATATATTTTGCTGTTGGTATTTGTGCCAGATGTCACGACAACGCGTCCTTTCAAGTGGATCCATATTATGAATGCGCTTTATTGTTCCTGTTAAAAGTATTATAAAACTTCTGCATAGAAAAAACAGAGAGAGCGAAGTGATTTCACGTCAAAGTCTGAAAATCGCAAGGAAAAGTCTGAATACGACAACAGGTAATCATTGAATTTGAACATGACCTCTTTTTTTGTTATGTAAGCGGATTCAGAAGTCTGAATAATGGCTTGAAAGTGTCTGAATTACCGAAACGAAAGAAGCTATGATAAAGATGTTCATAAATCAGAAATGTTGAGGGGGAATCGGGAATGGGCAAACAGCCACAAAAGCCTTGGTATCGAATAATTACCGCGCTTCTTCTTGTAACGGCATTGATTGGGAGTCTTGCGGCATGCAGTGGTGAGAAGAAAGAGGAGAGCTCTACGAAGACGAATACAGAGACGGAGACGGGCAATATGAACAAAGAAGGCCTGCCGATTGTGAAGGAACCGGTTACCTTAAAAGTATTGACCGTTCGTTGGGGCAATATGGGGGACACGTTTACACAGAATCAGTGGCTTAAAGACCTGGCGAAGAATACGAATGTGAAAATCGATTGGCAGGTCATGTCATCTAATGATTGGGCCGAACAGAAATCGATTATGTTAGCCAGCGGCACACTTCCGGACGTGGTGATCGGCAACCAGACCTTCTCAGATTCCGATATCGTCAATAACTTGAGCTACTTCCGACCCTTAGACGATTACATTGATCAATATATGCCAAATTTGAAAGCCGCGATGGAAGAAACACCTGATATGAAAAAGATCAGCACCTTCCCGGATGGGAAGATCTATTCGTTGCCTGCACGATTGCCATCTCGTCCGAAGAGTTCGCGCCAACCGGTCAATAACAAAACATGGCTCGATAAATTAGGGCTGAAGGCTCCGACTACGGTTGATGAACTTTACAATGTCCTCAAAGCTTTCAAAGAACAAGATGCAAATGGAAATGGCAAGCATGATGAAGTTCCTTATGTTGAAGCAAGTAATGACATGATCAGTCCATGGGGGATTGCTGATCTGAATACGAACTTCATGATCATTCAAGATGGAAAACCCGTATACTATCCGACCACAGATGCTTATAAAGAAGGTCTTAAGTGGGAGAGTAAATTGTATGCAGAAGGTTTGATTGACAAAGAAGTATTCACGCAGGACGATACGATGAAAATGGCGAAGTTCCAAAACCCGGATGCGCCAATCGTAGGTTTTACGTATCAATGGACACCGGATGCGGTATTCGGCAAATGGGGAGATCAATACGAGACCATTCCTCCGATTGCGGGTCCGGACGGTAAGCGCTATACGATCGGGAATCCAGTGGGGATGAATCTATCTCGTAACGAGTTCTTGATTACAACATCGAATAAGTATCCGGAGATTTCTGCACGGTGGGCAGATCAATTCTATACGAATGAAGCAAGTATTCAGAACTTCTGGGGGGCAATTGGAACCGTTATTCAGAAGAATGACGATGGTACGTATACGCTCATGGATCCACCAGCAGGTACGAGCGCAGATGCCTGGTACTGGGATCAATCGCTTCGTGATTTCGGACCGAAATACGTAAGTCCATCCTTCGAGAAGAACATCATTCTAAACCCGAAGGCGGGAGACGGTCTGAAATTACAACTGGATAAGCTGGGAAGCGATTACGTAACGACGCCGTATCCGAACGTGATGTACACGTCGAAGGAATTTGAGGAACTGCCGACCTTAACCACGGATATTGACACCTATGTGAATACGATGCGGGCCCAATTCATTACGAAGGGCAATATTGACGAAGGCTGGGATGCGTATGTCAAGCAGCTCAATGATATGGGTCTTGAGAAGTTAATCCAAATCCGTACGGATGCGTATAGTCGTTACACGAGCGTTAAATAATCATTGCTCTTTCTAGATGCCGCTTCGCAGCGTTTCCTGTGAGGCGGTATTTTTACAAGAATATATGCCGCTATAGGAAGTTATCAGATATGAAGGAGGGGTATGTTCAAATGAATGCAGGGCGGACATTCGGACAGGTCAAACGAAATTGGGGACTGTATTTATTGCTGCTTCCCGCAGTGGTGCTTACGTTATTATTCGCGTACAAGCCGATGTACGGGGTGCTTATTGCCTTTAAAAATTACAGCCCTGCGCTGGGGATTACAGACAGCCCTTGGGCGGGATTTAAGTATTTTGAGAAGTTTTTTAATTCCTATCAATTCTCAGCAACCATTAAGAATACGTTGATCATCAGCTTGTACAGCTTAATTACATTTCCAATTCCGATCATACTAGCGTTGGTGATCAATCATATGAGAGCCAACCGGTTTCGGAGGTTCTTTCAGACGATATCGTACATGCCTCATTTTATTTCGACGGTTGTTATGGTCGGTTTGATGATGATTCTGCTCTCGCCAAGCACCGGGTTACTTGTCAATTTGTTCGGATTGATCGGCAAAGAGGCGCCGGATCTGATGGGGTCTGCAGGTTTATTCAGCAGTGTCTATGTCTGGTCAGATGTGTGGCAGCATGTCGGGTGGGACAGCATTATCTTTATCGCCGCATTGTCTGCTGTAGATCCAAGTCTCTACGAGGCTGCGACCGTAGACGGTGCGAGCCGCTGGCATAAAGTTCGCTATATCGATATTCCGATGCTCATGCCGACAGCGATTACCTTGCTGATTTTACGCGTCGGTGGATTGCTTGGGGTTGGTTTTGAAAAGGTGTATCTAATGCAGAATGACCTGAATATCACCTCAAGCGAAATATTGTCTACGTATGTCTACAAAATCGGTCTGCTCAGCAGCCAATATAGCTTCTCTTCGGCGATTAACTTATTTAACACCGTCATTAACTTTATTCTGCTGATCTTGGTCAATCAATTGTCCAAAAAGGTTAGCGAAAACAGCTTGTGGTAGAAGGAGGAGGAACAACATGGAAGCTGTAACGAGTACGCGTGTAAGAAAAATAAAAAATAACCGATCATCAGATAGCGTTATGGAAGTGATCATATACGTATTTGCAGTAGTATTTCTGCTCATCTTGATTTATCCGTTGTATTTTATCGTCATTGCTTCATTCAGCGATCCCTCTGCCGTGGCAGGCGGGCAGGTGTGGTTGTATCCGAAAGGGTTCACGTTCGATGGCTACAGGGAATTATTGAAGCATGATAACATCTGGATTGGGTATCGCAATACCATTCTGTATACCGTCGTGGGAACCGTGATCGGGTTAGTTGTCAATATTTCAGCAGCTTACGCACTATCGAGAAAGGATCTTGTCGGACGCAAGCTTTTGTCGCTGTTTTTTATTTTCACGATGTTTTTCAGCGGCGGGTTAATCCCTACGTTTCTAACCATTCGAGATTTCCATATGTATGATACCTTCTTGGTTATGGTCTTGCCTTTCTCCGTTATGGTATACAATATGATCGTCGCACGGACCTTCTTCCAGTCGAGTATCCCAGGAGATTTGTGGGAAGCAGCGCAGATGGATGGTTGCGGCAACCTGCGTTATTTCATTACGGTCGTTCTACCATTGTCCAAGGCGATTATCGCGGTACTCGGCTTATGGATTGCCGTCGGCTACTGGAATTCGTATTTTAACGCTTTGATTTATCTGAAAAATCCGAACCTGTATCCACTTCAGTTGATATTACGCAATATTCTGATCACCAACCAAATGCAGTCCGGGATGGGATCCGGCGAAGCCGCGCAAATCGCAATGCGTCTTGCTAACATGATGCGTTATTCCGTCATTATCGTTGCCACCGTTCCGATCCTTTGTGTATATCCCTTTGTACAAAAACATTTTAACCAAGGGGTGATGATCGGCGCAGTGAAGGAGTAGAAGCTTGCATAAATAAACCGGTAGGGGTAAGAAGTATTGAAAACGGCATGTGTGTTAGAGTTTGTTAATGGATGGGAAGCTTTGTTGTTCGGAAAATTGTTCTCCCAATTGAGATATAGTTAGTATAGTTCATTTTATTAGGTCAATCAGATACATATCTGGTTGGCCTGTTTGAGCTGATTGAGGCAATGCTTTCTTTTAACTGATGTTATCGATAAGTTGACCTTCTTGATTTTCCTCCTGTATCAAGTGTAAAGTTATGAAACAGCAACATACATACTATCGATGTACTGAAGGAGGTTACCTCAATGGAACCACGCATGCTCGTATTCGTAGGATCCTATGCCGAAGCGGATGCTCCCGGCGTATATGTGTATTCATTTGACGAAAAGTCTGGATCGTTGACCCAGCTGGATGAAGTGTCGGGATTGAAAAATCCGACCTATGTAAATGTAGATATGGATCATCAAAGGCTGTATGCCATCGCCGAAAATGCAACGGAAGAAGGCAAGAAGATCGGAGAGGTCGTCAGCTACTCGATCGATACAGTGAATGGTAAGCTGAATACGATGAACCGCGCGAAGTCACTAGATGCTCCGCAGTGCCATATTCAGCGGGACCAGCATAGCCGCTATCTGATCGTATCCAGCTATCATGGGGGATGTGTAGGATTAGTCGCGCTTGAAGCGGATGGACAAGTTGGTCAGCAACTTGATGTACAGCAGCACCACGGTCACGGGCCGCATCCGAATCAGAGTCAACCACATGTGCATTCGGCCTTTTTCAGTCCGGATGAGCGTTATCTCTACGTATCGGATCTGGGCATTGATCGCGTGAAGTGTTACACGATTGATTCCGATCGTAATGTTCTTGTACCGCAAGGAGAAGCTGCGGTTCCGGCAGGTTCAGGTCCGCGACATCTGACATTCCATCCGAATGGCAAATTCGCTTATGTGATTAATGAGCTTAGTTCCTCCGTGAGCGTCTTCGCTTATCATTCGGAATCGAGCGAGCTGAGCTTGATCGAGACCGTGTCCACGCTGCCGGATGATTACAACGGCGAGAATGGCTGCGCGGAAATTGCTTTTTCTGCCGATGGACGCTACCTATATGGATCGAACCGCGGACATGACAGCATCGTCGTCTACGAAGTTCATCCTGAATCAGGTACCTTGACGGTCATCCAGCATGTATCGACCGAGGGCCGTCATCCACGCCATTTTGCACTAACGCCAAGCGGGCAATATGTACTCGCAGCGAATCGCGACACGAACAATATTGCCGTATTTCGCGTCGATGCATCGACAGGGAAGCTGAACTATACCGGGCAATCGGTTGAAGTTTCCAAACCGGTATGCGTCCAGCCTGTATATTGTAATGCCTAATCATATGAACGAAGAGATTGGTTGTTGTGCAAGATACGCTGTCGCCGCTTCAGTTCTCGCCGTGACGAAGTTCGGCGTACAGGACGGCATGACACTGTAGTTGCAGACGGTGTTATCGAAGAGGAAGGCCAAGTTCGCCAAGTGCGGGCTTGGCTTTTTTCGTTGTTTGGGCGCTCCGGCGGGCAGCGATGTTCTAACGAATCGTATGGACGCTATTTGAGCAAATATGGGGTGATTTTCACGCTAACGAACTCCAGCGGCGTTATTGTGCTCAGAACGGACAATTTTGTGTAGTTTTGATGGGAATAGCGCTCGTGGAGTTCGTTAGAATTTTTTCAGGGCATCATTCGGCGGAATAAGGCTTCTGGGATTCGTTAGCAGCAGCTCGCACGTTACAGCGCTTTTGGCCGACGCTACGGGGGAGCGCTGGAGGATACTATTTTCCCGCGTACAGGCACAGATAGGCTTCCGCCCACATAGAATGTAACGATCTCAGTCATTCGGATGGAGACCGTGCACGTCTTAGGAGGTGGAGTAATGCTTGGATTTTTGTCAACGATCGCCATGTTCATTAAGCAGCTTTCTCTGTTGGTATCCTATGTTAAAAATAACGCGTTCCCCCAGCCATTAACCGAAGAGGAAGAGATGAAGCATCTGCAGCAGATGGCGGAGGGCAATGCGTATTCGCGGAATATGCTCGTGGAACATAACTTACGGCTCGTCGCGCATATCGTCAAAAAATTCGATAATACCGGCGAAGACCTCGAGGATCTGATCTCGATTGGTACGATTGGCCTCATCAAGGCGATCGAGAGTTTCCAGCCGAACAAAGGCACGAAATTAGCGACATTCGCGGCTCGGTGTATTGAGAACGAGATCCTAATGCATCTCCGCAGCTTGAAAAAAACTCGTAAGGATGTTTCCTTACATGATCCAATTGGGACTGATAAAGAAGGTAATGAAATTACGTTAATTGATATTCTCGGCTCCGAAGCCGACGACGTCGTGGAGAAGGTGCAGCTGAAAATTGAGAAGTCGAAAATCTACCAAAATCTCGAGATCCTGGACGATCGTGAGAAAGAGGTCGTCGTTGGCCGCTTCGGACTCGAAGCCGGCGGCGAGGAGCGGACGCAGCGGGAGATCGCGAAGGAACTCGGCATCTCGCGTAGCTATGTGTCGCGCATCGAGAAGCGAGCGCTCATGAAGTTGTATCATGAGTTTTATAAGGCGAAGCGGTGAAGGGATTTTATTCATCGATTTTGTGAATATTAACATGTTGGCACCCTTCTATTGTTGGAAGGGTGCTATTTGTTTTGAGTATTTCATCGATTTGAATTCTGAGTCGAGAACAGCGTTATACTCGAGCTGGCGTAAATTGGAAAGACTATGAATTGCTCGAATGACAGCTAAATTACTTAGGCGAGAATCAGTATAAATTTGTTTTTCTAAAACTCGCCGGAGGAGGGAGCTCAAGCCGTTTAAAAACTTGATACATATAGTAGTGGCTAGAAAAACCACAAGCATCAGCTACCGCTTGCGTGCTTAGGGTAGAATGATTCAACAAGTGTTTAGCTTGAGAGACTTTGTATAGTAAAAGTTGTTCGTTAAAGGTATAGCCTACATGTCTTTTCATAATCCGATTAATCTGTTTAGGGCTAAGGAAAATCAGCTTAGACAAATCATCGATTGTAGGGGAAAGGTGATAGTTGTTTTCGATAAAATTCATAATCCGGGATACACGGACATCACTTTGCGGATCAGGCATATGGGTATGATCAAGTGTGGTAATCACAGAGCGAAATAAGCTTACAACTAAAAGGAATAATAGTGGTTGAATTTGCAAAGAAAATCCTGGGAGTTTAAGGGAGGTTTCTTGGATAATGGAATCAAATAACCCCATGGCGCCATAGTTGTCTTGGAAGGTGCGGGGGTAGGTAGTCGAAAGGACATTGATGAAAAATTCTGTGTCCTCTGACGAATTAAAGTAGGTGGAATCTGGTGTATCAGATCGGCTAATTTCACATTGTAGACAGTATTCTACCATAGGATTTATAGGATCAGATACTTGTTGGTGTGTCACATAAGGTGCCGTGATATAGAAGTCTCCTTCTTGAAAAGAGAGTGTTGAGCCCTCAATCGACACAATACCTTTCCCGGATTTAATCATATGAAATTCAAAGTAAGTATGAAAGTGATCTTCTTTTTCCCAATGCGGTCCAGCATCTAATACAGCAGCATCTAGTACTTTGATCTGAAGTCCACTAAGGCTAATGGTGAAATTTTTAGCAGTCAGATAACTAATGATGTTAGCCATAATAGACCCTCCCATGTCGTTATTTCTCAATCTAATGTCCAGCAGACTTAAAGATTCTTATACATAGATATTGTACACTAAATTCTACGATACCCCCAAAATTTGATGAGATCTCTCATTCCAACATAAGGAGGAACCAGCGATGCTTGAGAAATTAACCAATAGATTACGAAATAAAAAACTAACCTATCAAGAAGACCGTGCAATGACACAAATGAAGTATGCAACCCTTTTGTCAGCAAGACAAGAAGGGGCATTTGATGATCTTATTGAAGAAGTGGAGAAGGATTTAGTAGAGGGATATGACGAGCAAGGGGCTATCACCAATGAGCTGGTAATTAAGATGGAGCAAAAACTCATGCCACTACAAGAAGAAGCCAAGCAGTTTGAAATGTTATGTGTGGCCCATGCGCATATTGATATGAATTGGCAGTGGGGCTTCGATGAAACCGTAGGTATCACTTTAGATACATTTCGAACGATGTTACAAATCATGAGAGAGGTTGAGGATTTTACTTTTTCACAATCTCAAGGTTCGTTGTATAAGATTGTAGAAACCTATGACCCAGATATGTTAGAAGAGATTAAACAAAGAGTGGCCGAAGGCAGATGGGAGATTACCGCGTCTACGTGGGTTGAGGCAGATAAAAATATGCCAAGTGGAGAGAGCCAAACGAGACAATTGTTATATACGAAAAAATACTTGTCTCAACTGTTTAATCAGCCATTAGATTCCTTCAACATTGATTTTGAACCCGATACCTTTGGACATAGTATCAACACACCGGAGATTCTCACCAAAGCTGGTGTGAAGTATTACTATCACTGCAGAGGGCGCAAAGAGGGCCCCACACTATATAGATGGCAAAGCCCTTCAGGAGCTGAAATCATCGTCAATTGGGAACCGCAATTTTATAATGCGTTTATTCATTCTGACATGTGTCTTTGTGTACCCGATCTAGCGGATCGAACCTGTATACCTTCTGTTTTAAAAGTCTATGGAGTAGGTGACCATGGGGGCGGACCAACAAGAAGAGACATCGAACGAATCAAGGATGTTGCCACGTGGCCGATCTATCCTAAAGTGAGATTTTCGACGTATCAAGAGTATTTTGACATCGTTGAACATTATAAAGAGCAGCTGCCTATTGAATATCAAGAACAGAATTTCATCTGCGATGGATGCTACAGTTCTCAGAGTCGGATTAAAAAGGGTAATAAAACCTCTGAAAATGGGTTATATGAAGCAGAGCTCTTTAGTACATGGGCGGCTGTAACCCAAGGGGCCCGTTATCCACAGCAAAGTTTTGAAAAAGCCTGGAAATCCGTATTATTTAATCAGTTCCATGATATTTTGACAGGTTCAGGGGTTGATGCCACAAGAGATTATGCTCTAGGCCTTTATCAAGAGGTTGCAGCAACAACCAACACCAACAAGAAACTAGCTCTTCAAAAGATCGCTCAGCAAATTCATACGGCTGATTTTGTCGTAAGTGAGGGCGAGGATGAGCCGGGCTTGGCTTACGGTGCCGGTGCAGGATCTTCACAGTATGAGAATGGTACAGGCAAAAACCGAATGTATCATGTGTTTAATCCAACGATGCGGACCCGTCAAGAAGTGATTGAATTGATGATCTGGGAATGGCCATATGACCACGAGCGTATGTTGTTTACCAATGAACAAGGTGAAGTCATAACACATCAGGTATTAGAAAAAGACTTTAATCACTACTGGGGACACAATTATTTAAAAGTAGCATTGGAAGTAGATGTTCCCGCTTGCGGCTATGCAACATATATGTTAACGGAACATGCTATGGAGCGGGTTAAAGTAAGTTATTGGCATGAAAAACGTACCCAAAATGAACCATGCTATACATTAGAAAATGAGAAGATTAAAGTTGTGTTTAATAGCTTAGACGGATCGATTGACTCCATGATTGATAAAGCAACTGGGAAAGAAATGATAGATGCTGCGAGAAAATCAGGGATATTTAGATTAGTCGATGAGGCAGACCATAAGGAGATTACAGATGAGGGTACAGGCATGTCCTCTTGGTTTGTTGGACGCTACAAACATATTGAGTGGATTCATCAAAATCTAGAAATCACAAGTGCAGCAGGTACATTAAGAAGCCAAATAGCTTATGAGTTAAGTTTTAGGAATTCAAAGCTTAAAGTTATCGTTTCCTTAGATAAAGGCAGCAGTCATCTAGAATTTAAAGTGGAATGTGATTGGCAAGAGGTGGGGCGTCTTGGAAAAGGCGTACCGCAACTGCAATTCTATATGCCGCTTCATGATTCATGTGCCATGTATCATTATGATGTTCCTTTCGGCAGGGTTACGCGACAAGCACTAGACATAGATCTTCCAGGGAATAACTATATCTATGGAGAAGATCAGGACGGATCAGCAGGTGTGATGCTCATGTCCAAAGTAGGTTATGGATTTAGAGGCGTAAATAATAGTCTTACCCTTACCTTACTCAGAGGCTCTTACGATCCAGATCCATGTCCAGAGTATGGAATCAATCATCTCGAATTTGGATTAGGTGTTATGCAATCCAGCAATCCCAAAGTGCTACATGACTATGTCCAAAAATATAACCACGAAATGACTGTAGTAACAGGGTTAAGACAACAAGGGAAGCTTAATCCAAGACATTCCTTTGTAGCATTTGAGTGTCAGACCTCTGTAGTTTCTTGTATCAAAGGAGCAGAGGAAGGGGACAGAAGTTTCATCGTGCGTTTTTACGAGATGGAAGGGAATATAGACACCATCACATTGATTTGTCCAGAACGAATCAAGCATGCCTATTGGACAGATATCAATGAACAAAAGGTAGCATATAAGGAAGAGCTAAGGGTAGAGGATACAACACTCAAGATGGTCATCCAGCCTAATCAAATAGGTACAGTAAAAATAGTGCTTGAGTAGACAAATACGATTAGTTATTAAGTTTGATGATACAACGGATCAACAACGATTTTAAAAAATGTGTCCTCAAGAAATTCGACAACACAGGCGAAGACCTTGAGGATTTGATTTCTATTGGGATGATCGGTCTCATTAGGCGATCGAGAGCTTCCAGCCGAATAAAGGGACGAAATTAGCGACGGTTGCGGCTCGCTGTATCGAGAACGAAATACTTATGCATTTGCGCAGTCTGAAGAAGACGCGGAAGGATTTATCTTTGCATGATCCCATCGGTACGGATAAAGAAGGCAACGAAATCACGCTAATCGATATCCTCGGCTCCGAAGCCGGCGGCGAGGAGCGCACGCAGCGGGAGATCGCGAAGGAGCTTGGCATCTCGCGGAGCTATGTGTCGCGCATCGAGAAGCGGGCGCTCATGAAGTTGTATCATGAGTTTTATAAGGCGAAACGGTGAGATAGATATTCAAAAATGCAGGCAGGCCGGATAGCGGATGCCTGTTTTTTTCAATATAAAAGCGGATATTCCTCTCAAAATGAAGGCCAAAGGAGAGCATATCAAGCGACTCGAAGCTGAGAAAAACTATCAGCTCGGTGATGTTGATAGAGAGGGGTCGAATAGAACGTTAGTTCAACAAGGAACTCTTCGATGGAACAGAGAATTTTTTTTAGTAATCATAATTGGGAATAGATTTGCAATAAAATTAGTATTATTAAATAGGGCGCGTTACTATTCAATTAGGCGTAAACTCACGGAAACAGGCTTTTGTCTGCTTCCGTAGAGTTTACGCCTTTTAGACGTCATAAGGAGGGATGCTACGAAAAGGCAGGCAAAAACGGTAAATATGATTATGCGAGATACGAGGGAGGAGAAAAGAAATTGAATGCGAGGAATGCGATAAAACGTATGATGGCAATTGCATTGGTATTGGTCATGACACACTCTTTATTCGTGGGGGCGGTGTCGGCGGCCGTATCACTTCCCAATGAAAAAACTACAAATCTGGCGCTGGGTAAGGATACTAAGGCGTCTGGTGTAAGCGCTTTCGCAAAAGAAAATGCGGTGGATGGCAACACGGGCACCCGCTGGGCTCATGAAGTGAGCTCCGCCTGGATCAGTGTGGATTTGGCCGCGCTCTGTAAGCTGGAGAAGCTAGAAATTGAGTGGGAGAATAATTCCATTGATATGGACTACTCACTCCAGTTTTCAAACGACAACGAGGTGTGGAGCGAGGCGATCACCGGGCAGAAGGTCGGCACGTCGCACAGCACCATCATATTGGACAGCGGCGTGACCGCGCGGTATGTCAAGGTCAGCGCCAAGGTGACAAAAGGCTATCCGTCGGTTTCCATCCGCGAGCTCGAGATCTGGGGCGTTGCCCCCGATACTCCCCCGCCGCCGACTAACCTCGACCCGGCGAACATCGCCCTGGGCAAAGCTGCGACGGCATACAAGAGCCCCATCAATTACTGGGGGCCAGATAAGCTGACAGACGGAATTGTCAACCGTAACGCCGACAAGCCGGCTCAGTCCCGCTGGTCCAGCGAGGCGGGTGCGCCGGGCTGGGTCACCATCGACCTCAAGCAGCAGCAGGTCTTTGATCGGTTGACCCTCGAATGGGAGCAGAACGTCGTCGAGGATTACCATATTGAGGTCTCGGACGACAACAAGACATGGTCGAAGGTCTATACAGCAGATACAAACAAGGAGGGCTATCCTTTTACCGACCAGGTCGTCTTGAAGAACGCGGTAACTGCGCGGTACGTCAAGCTGTCAATCGACAAACTCAAACAGGGCGCATACCCTAGCGTCTCCCTGTATGAAATCAAAATTTGGGCGCCCGATGTGGCTAGTATTAATAAGGCTCTTGGCAAAACGGCGAGCGCGTCGAAGGACGACGGCACGCACAAGCCTAATTTTGCGGTGGATGGGATTGTCAACCGCGACGCCAACAGTCCGAACCAGTCCCGCTGGGCGAGTGAGCCGCAGGGAAAGGGCGCATGGCTCATGGTGGATCTCGGTGTGCCGCTGGACTTCAACCGCGTGGCACTCGATTGGGAGACCACGGATATCAAGACCGACTTCCATATTGAGATCTCGAGCGACAACAAGACATGGGAGACCGTGTACACTGTAGGCACGCGTGATTACGCGCTGCATGAGGAATTCATGTTGGCGGCCATGTGTACCGCACGGTATGTCAGGCTGGTGGCTGACAATGTGGACGGCTATCCGTCGGTCTCACTCTATGAGTTCGGAATCTACCAGGATCTGGACTTTGTTAGCGCAATCGACAAGGTGAAGAAGCAGATCAAGGACATCACCCTGAAGCCCGAGGACACCGAGCTCCCGATGCCTACCGGACTGCCAAGCGGCGTGGAGGTTACTTACGGCGGCACTGACTACGAACAGGTCATCGACGCAAATCGCAAGATCCACAAGCCGCTGGTTGACACCGAGGTAGCGGTGGAGTTCAAGATCAAGTTTGCGGGCGGCAAGGAGACCGAACTGTACGAGGTCAAGCTGACCGTTCCGGGCAAATACGACAGCGTGCAATCGAAGAACGCCAAGCCCAAGGTGCTGCCCGAGCTGCAGCAGTGGTTTGGCCGCGAGGGCGACTTCATCATCGAATCGGCGAGCAAGATTGTAGTAGATCCAGCGCTGGGTCAGGCATATCAGGACATGGCACAGACCTTTGCGGTGGATTTTAAGGAGATCACAGGAAATGCGATCAACGTGGTGACCGGCACCACGCCCGCCGCCGGGGACTTCTACTTCAAGGCCAGCACCGAGAAGCTTGACAAGGAAACCTACGACATGGAGATTGGGGAGTATGTGACCGTCTCGGCCAGCGACAGTGTGGGCGCGTTCTGGTCCACCCGTACGATCTTGCAAATCCTCAAGCGCGACAGCACCAGTATCCCGAAGGGGCTTGTGCGCGACTACCCGTTATATGAGGTGCGCGGCTTCATGTTCGACGTGGGGCGCAAGGCGATTCCGTTAGATTTCCTGGAGATGTGGGTCAAGCAGATGTCATGGTACAAGATGAACGACTTTAACCTCCATCTCTCCGACGAGGCATTCGACCTTAGCTACTGGGGCTTCCGCCTGGAGTCTAATGTACCGAAACTGACCAGCACCGACATCTACTATACCAAGGATGAGTTCCGCCAGTTACTGATCGACAGCAAGGCACAAGGCGTGAATATCGTGCCCGAGTTCGATACGCCGGGTCACGCTTCGGCCTATACTCACGCACGGCCAGATCTGGCGCGGCCGGGTAAGAGTAACTATCTCGACGTAGAGAACCCGGATTCGCTCAAATTCATGAAGGAAGTCTTCGCAGAGTACATGGAGGATGAGAACCCCGTATTCCTGCCGGATACTGTGGTACACATCGGAACCGACGAGTACAAGGGTGGCAGCCAGGCGGAAAAGGAAGCGTTCCGCGTTTATCAGGATGCGCTGCTCAAGTTTATCCGTGACGACATGCACCGCACGCCGCGCGTTTGGGGTTCGCAGACCGAGAACAGCGGAACGACCCCGGTCACCGTGGAGGGCGTACAGATGTACATGTGGTATCCGGGTTACGCGAACCCGAAGGCGATGTACGATCTTGGGTACGAGATGATCAACATCCACGACGGTAACGTATACATCGTACCGGGCGCGGGCTATTACTGGGATTATTTGAGCAAGTCCAATATTCTCAACAGCTGGAAGCCGAGCAACATGATGGGCCTACAGCTCCCTGCGGGAGACCCGCAGGTCAAGGGCGGCTCTTACGCGCTGTGGAACGACAAAACCGGCGTTAAGAACGATAACGGAACCACTGACGTGGAGTTATTTGACCGTATGTTCGACATCCTGCCCACCTTCAGCGAGCGGCTGTGGAGCAGCGCCAAGGATTACAAGGTGGCGGACATCGACGCGCTAGCGGCGCAGATCAAGTACGCGCCGGGGACCAACCCGACCTATGAGGTGAAGAGTAAGGGTCAGGTCGTGCAGTACTATGCCTTTAATGAGGGCAACGAAAAGTCTGATGCATCCTCAAACAGCTACAATCTTAAGAGCGATGCGGTCAACGCGGCCTTTGTTGAGGGGCGGGATGGCCAAGTGCTCCAGCTTAAGGGCGACGAAAGTTACGTGGAGACGCCGGTGGACAACATGCGCATCAACTCCACGCTGGACTTCTGGGTGAAGCGCACGGCAGATGACGACGACACGGAAAAGGTTCTGTTCGAGTCCGATATCGGCGCGATCAAGGCTGTGCAGAAGGGAACCGGCAAAGTGGGCTTCTCCCGCGACTTCCGCGACTACTCCTTCAATTACACGCTGCCTAAGGGCGAATGGGTGCGCCTGACGCTGGTGATGGAGTACACCAAGACCACGCTCTATGTTAACGGCACGAAGATTCACACGCTGGAGAGGACAGAGCAGGGCGGCAACAAATGGGCGTCGCTGATCACGCCGCTGTCCCGCATCGGCAGCAAGATCAACGCCTTCAGGGGTGAGCTCGACAACGTCGCGCTCTATAACTTTGCGGCCAAGGCGGAGCAAGTGAATAACCTGCCGGCGCCGGACTTTATCCACACCATTACCTTTAAGACCAATGGCGGCAGCGCGGTTAGCGCAGCTACCATTAAGGACGGCGAGAAGGCGGAGAAGCCCGTCGACCCGACACGTGAAGGGTATATCTTCGCTGACTGGTACACGGATATGGATCTGACGCAGGCCTATGACTTCAACACCAAGGTTACAAAGGATCTCATCCTGTACGCCAAGTGGGAAGTCCCGGGAATGGAAAAACCGGACGCGCCGACTGCGAAGGAGGTAACCGTCACCCGGCCGACCGTAGACGCTGCAGTTGGCCAAACTCTGATTACGATCAGTGCTGCTTTAGAGTTTAGAATTACTAGTGCATCCAATGTGGTAAAACAAGCGTGGACCTCGGGAACAGGAGAAGCGCAAAAGACCTCGGCAACTCCGGCGCTCGTTGCAGGAGACAAGATCGAAGTTCGCGTGAAAGCAACCGATTCTACCCCGGCTAGTGAAATTTACACCTATATCGTTTCTGTCGATGACATTGGCAAAGCGGGGGAGGAATCGGAAATAGAAACGGTGCTAACTGGTCCGGCTACGGTTTCCGGGGATCAGACATTCACTGTTAACATGGGGCTCAATCATGTGAAGAATCCAGCTTATGCCCTGGATATTTCGCTGGCCTACGATGCGGATCGATTTGAGTTTATGTCAGCAGTTTCGATTATGGAAGGAATCGATATCGTAGGATTGCGTCAGGAAGCGGAAGGGAAAATTCGTCTACTTGTCGCAAGTGGTGGTGCAGACCATGCAGTCGCTGATGACGCGCAGCTACTGGCGTTTACCTTCAGAGCCAAGACGGTTGCGCAGAACACAAAGGGAAGCATTGCCGTCACTAATATGGCGTTTGGCGATGCGCAGGGCAATGAATATATCGGCAAAAATTCTATGATGCAAATTGAGATTAAAGGCGCAAATCCAGGCATGAAAGAGGATATTAATGGCGATGGGAAAGTCAGCATTGGAGATTTAGCCATTGTAGCTTCACGTTATGGAAAAACTTCGGCCGATGCAGATTGGGAAGAAGTAAAACGAGCTGATCTAAACGGAGATGGAATCATTGATTTACAGGATCTGGCTGCAGTAGCTTTAAAAATAGTTACTGAATAAGATGCAAAGGGATATCCGAAAAAGTCGAATGACTACGGAATATCCCTTTTTTCTTGATCAGGAAATATTTTGAAACAGGTAAATGCATATATGATAAACTGTTGAATTAGCAAAAGCAAAATACAACCCATGATGTAGATTTTGAGCAGCAAAGGAGGGATTAGAGAGTATGAGGAGCAAATTACGATTCGGTTCGACGATTATTGTAACCGCTTTCTTATTTAGCGCGGGATGTGATGTTCCGGCTAGTGAGAAGAACAGGGAGGAGCAGCACAAAGGCGCAGCCAAGTCTATCGGCATTGTCATTTCTAATCTGGGGATGACGTTTCCTGCCGGAATGGACGAGAACGACAACCGCTACCTGAACTATATTGAGGCGCAAACGGGACTGGATATTAAGATTACGACACCCCCTACGGAAGTGTACGACGAGAAGCTCGATGTGATCATGTCCTCCGGGAATCTGCCTGATATGCTCCATGTGTACAAGGCGGTATGGTTTGGCAACTATGCGAAGCAGGGAGCTTTTCAGCCGCTTGACGAACTCATTGATCAATACGGACCTCATCTGAAAGAAAAAATCCCTGCTGAGGCGTGGGATCGGGTCAGATATGGCGGGAAAATATACGCCATTCCCAGCTTGAATGAGGTTAGCGGCGTTGAGCTGATGTACGGCAGAAAGGACTGGCTTGACCGTCTCGGACTGCATCCGCCCGAGACGCTGGAGGAATACCATGAGGTCATTCGCGCGTTTACACAGGACGACCCCGATGGCAATGGCATCGACGATACGATTGGTCTGGCCTTGATGATTGATCTTGGACGATCATCCCCGTTTTTCGGCGCTTTCGGAACACAGCTGGATACGTGGGTTGAACGGGACGGAAAGCTGGTCAACGGCAGCATTTTGCCGGAAACGAGACAAGCGCTGGCCTACCTAGCCGGCTTATATGAGGAAGGCCTGCTAGACCGCGAGTTTCCGCTGAATTTGCAAAACAACCTTTTCGAAAAAATCCAGGACGGCAAAGTTGGGCTTTTCTCGGCCACCTGGTATGACACCCGCGGCCCCATTGCGGCCAACAAGCAGAAAGATCCGAAGGCCGAATGGATCGCTCTTCCGTATCCCACCGGACCTGAGGGACATAAGGGAGTATACGAAACAGATATGATTCGCGGTTATAATGTGATCCCGGCCAGCTCTCTGAGCGCGAAGGAGGTCATTCAGTTCCTTGATTTTATCGCGAGCGATTATAAAAATTTGAAGCTTGGCTTTGAGAACGAAATATGGAAATGGGAGAACGGCAGGATGGTGACGGATTTCGAGAAGCACGACGAGCAGCTGTACAGGGGCATTTATCAATCGCTGGTGGATGTGCCGGATCCTGTTCTGTCCAAGGAACGGCTGGATTCCTTGGGGGATTTCCATTTATATGACAATCTGGAGATGATACGCCAAAACGTGATCCACAACGAGTTCTACGGCATTCCCACGTGGGCCATGAGCAAATACGACAAAAAGCTGAGTGAGCTTCAAGGCATTTTTACGAATATCATTTTAGGGATTGAGCCGATCGAGTCGTTTGACCGTTATGTGGAGCAGTGGAAGCGGGAAGGCGGGGATGAAATGACGAGAGAGGTGAATCTATGGTTTGAGCGCAGTGGGCGGCAAATGGTCAGGAGGAATGAGGGTGATTAATGTATTTCGCAGGGTAACTGACCGCTTTGCCAGTAACATCCAGACCAGGCTGACCGGTTATTTTCTGCTCATTCTCCTGCCGCTCGTCCTCATCAGCCTGTTTGCAGTAGAACGTTCAAGGGATATTTTATACGAGCAGGCCGTGAAAAGAACGGAGGTAGCTCTGTCTTCGGCGATGAACCACTTTGATCTGGCGCTGCAAAATGTGGAGGAGATCTCCACGCTGATCTCGGCGGATCCGAACTTGAATGAGCTATTGAACAAGAACGGAGCGGATTTCTCGCCAAGATCGATCGTTGATTTCTCCAACGTGCTTCAGCAGCTGTCGAACTCGGTCTCGGTCAACCGATTTGTATCGCAAATTTCGGTATACCACCAAGCTACGCACATGTTCATCTCGACTCATTTCGGTGGTCGTAAGCTGACATCGGAGCCTGAACAGGAATGGCTGGTGGAATCGGCCCGGAATAACGGGACAGGGATTTCGTACGTCATGGCCGATTATCCGGTATCGAACGCCCGGACGTTCGGCAAGCTGACGGGAACGGACAGCGTTTCTTTGATTCGTTCCATGGATCTATATAATATGGATCGTAAGTCCAATCTGCTCGTGGTTACCTTTAACCGGAGCAAGCTGCTCAACATTCTGAAGACGCTGCTTCCGTCGGAGAACAGCCGGGTATCGCTGTTCAATGATCGAGGGGAAGTTATCGTCGAGACGGGGAAGGCCGCAGTAAGCGGAGCTCCTTCTTCCAAGGATATGGAGGTATCGATGGACTCCGAATATTCCTCCTGGCGGCTCGCGCTCGTTCAGCCGAAAAGCGAGCTCTATCGGGAGACCGATCAGCTCCGGCTGTTCACTTTTACGATTATCGGGATCAGCATCCTGCTTGCTTTTATTATCTCTTGGGTCGTGTACAGCGGAATCGCTTCCCCGGTGCTCAAGCTGTCGCGCGGGATGAGGTGCCTGAGCAGCGGTGAAATGAACGTCCACGTGGAGACCCGAAGGCAGGATGAGTTCGGCTTCTTGATCCAGTCCTTTAACCGAATGGTATCCGTGCAAAAGCATTTGATTGAGGATCATTACGAGCAGCAGCTCCGGCTCACGACAACAGAACTGAAATTTTTGCAATCCCAAATCAATCCGCATTTCTTGTATAACACGCTGGATTCCATCTACTGGGCAGCCAAAAATTATGAGGCGGACGAGATCAGCGAGATGGTGATGAACCTGTCGAAGTTTTTCCGTCTCAGCCTGGATAAGGGAAGGCAAGTATTTACCGTTGAAGAGAGCATGACCCACCTGCACTATTATATTCGGATCCAGCAGCTGCGTTTTCTAGATAGCTTTGAAGTAGAGTATAGGATTTCTGATGAAACGAGAGCACTTCCGATCCTGAAGCTGCTGCTTCAGCCACTCGTGGAAAATGCGATTTTGCACGGGCTGGAGGGGAAGGAGAGCGGAGGAAGGCTCATTGTGTCTAGTCGGATGGAACAGAACAGGGTGGTGATCAGTGTACAGAACAACGGCCCAGGGATCGAGGAGGAGCGTCTGTCTTATATCCGGAGCGAGCTCGGGCGGATGAGGTCCCGGAGCTTTCCATCCCTGTCGCAGGATGAGGAGAACATCAAGGATTTGTTCGGTCTGCGGAATGTCTTCACACGAATGAGGCTGTACTACGGGGAAGAGGCGGATTTGACGATCGAGAGCATGCCCGGGACCGGCACGATTGTTGCGATTCGAATCCCCGTGAATCCGGCAGGCAGCGGCAACATGGAGACGGATGCGGTGCTGGTTCCACGGCAGAGACCGGAGATCCAAGATCGAGGTCGTACATATGACCCCTATGAAGGAGGGCGGGAAGTTTGAATTTAATTATTGTGGAAGACGAGCCCAGGCTCCGAAATTCGCTGGCGTACAATATCCCCTGGGAAGACCATGGGATTGAGGTGGTTGGTCTCGCGGCGAACGGGGTAGAGGCGCTTCAGTTGGCGGAACGCAAAATGCCGGATTTGATGTTGATCGACGTTCAGATGCCAGAAATGGACGGCTTGACCTTGATTGCCCGGCTGAAGGAAAAGCAGGTCGGTAAGCGATTTATGAAGATGATTATTTTAAGCGGTCATGACAATTTCGATTTTGCCCAGCAGGCGATGGAGCATGGGGTGTCTCGCTATTTGTTAAAGCCTGCCGGGGAGGAGGTTATTTTGAAGGTGGTGCTTGAGGCTCGTGATGGGCTCCGGGAGGATTTAGAGCAGTGGAGAGGGAAGGCAGAGCTTGAACGGAAGTGGAGGGACCATATGCCGAGCCTTCAGAACGACTTCATTCTGAATTGGGTGAGCGGCAAATATGATGAACGGGAGATACTGAATCGGAGCAGCGAGCTGTATATGGACTTAGAGAAGGAGACGCAGCTGGCCGCAGCCGTCTTGGACTTGGATCCCGTTCCGGAACATGATGCCAGGTTCGGTCCGAACGACCGTGAGCTGCTGCGGTTTACGATCCGATGTCTGGCCGGGGAACTGATGTCGAAGTCCTCCTGCTGGGTATGCACGGACCCGGATTCGGACGTACTTCTTGTGTTTAGGGCAGAGCCCAGACAAAATCCGAAGGAATTCATGCTGCACATCAATGCGTCCGTCGTCAAGCTGCTCTCCCATGCGAAGGAAATTTTGAAGCTGACGGCGAGCGCTGGCATTTGCGGTAGGGCGGGAAGGATCGAAGAGCTGCCACAGCTATATTCGGAAGCCTGTAGAGCCCTCCAGGAAAGAGTCGTGTACGGGCCGGATATCGCCATTCCTTACCGGGAAGAAGAAAGAGGGAACAGGCCTGAAATCTCCGTGCAGCAGCATCTAGAAAAAATGCTGGAGATTGCGCTGGAGACGGCACATGAGGCTAAAGCGGCCGAGGCCGTGGAGGGCCTATGGCAGGAGCTATTCGCTCGTACCGGGACATCGCAGCAGTTCCAGGAGGGCGTAATGTATATGAACAGCTTATTCATTCGGATCATGGTCAAGCAGGGCTGGAGCATCCGGGAGGTGATAGGCGAGGACTGGGCATTTATGCAGAACATCCAACTCCTGAACACGAAATCGCAGACCCGATCTTGGCTGGAAAGAACCGTAGGCCGTATCACAGATTATATGAAAGGTCAGCGTAAGAGCAGCAGTCATCAGATCGTCCAAAAAATAGCGAGCCTCATTGAGCAGGAAATCGATCAGGATATTACGCTGCATACCGTGGCCGATCGGTTGTACGTCAATTCCTCCTATCTGAGCCGGCTCTTCAAACAGGAGATGGGGATGGCTTTCTCGGCTTACGTGCTCGAGCAGAAAATGGAGAAGGCCAAGCGGGTCCTGCAGGGCGGGCAAAAGGTGTACGATGCCGCAAGGCAGACGGGTTACCGCGATGTCAGTTATTTTACGAAGGTGTTCCGTAAGTACTGGGGCGTCAATCCGGGGGGGTTCAAACCGTAACACGAGTAGATTATTAGATAAGGCATCCCTTGAAGGGATGCTTTTTTGCGTGCGCCAAAGGAGCATCAAATTACCACAAACAGTAATGATTGTCGCCTACCGGGCTTTTTAGCCTCGCATTACAATTTTAGATATCGAAGTTAGAAGTTAGTGCTCATTCATCAGAGGGGGAATTGCATGAAGCCAGGATCGAAGAAACTGCCTGTACCCGGACCGAACCGCCGAGGATATTTTCCCTCGCTGTGGAGCGATATCTGGAAGGAATGGGATTTGTACTTGCTACTGGTTCCGGGGGTTCTGTTTATTTTGCTGTTTAAGTACACGCCCATGTACGGCATTACGATCGCGTTTAAAGACTTCAACATATTTGCCGGCTTTGCGGATAGCCCCTGGGTCGGATGGAAGCATTTCGAGAAGCTGTTTACCTCACCGGACTTTGCACGGGTATTCCAAAATACCGTCATCATCAGCCTGCTGAAAATCATCATCCTGTTCCCGCTGCCTATCATCGTGGCGCTGATGCTGAATGAGATGAAGAACATGATAATCAAGCGCTCGGTACAGACCGTCATTTACCTGCCGCACTTTCTATCCTGGGTCATCGTAAGCGGCCTGTTCATCGATCTGTTGTCCACGAACGGCGGTTTGGTGAACAAGCTGTTGGTATCGCTCAACCTGGAGCCGGTCGCTTTCTTTCTGGATAACAGCGTGTTCCGAAGCGTGCTGGTTACCTCGGCTGGATGGAAGGAAACCGGATGGAGCACGATCGTGTACCTTGCTGCTTTTAGTATGGTCGATCCGACCCTGTACGAGGTAGCCAAAATCGACGGGGCAGGCAGATGGAAGCAACTGTGGCATATTACGCTTCCCGGCATCGCTCCGATCATCATTCTCATGTTCATCCTGCGCCTGGGAAACATTCTGGAAGCGGGAACGGAGCAAATCCTGGTCATGTACAACCCGGTGGTGTATAACGTTTCGGATGTCATCGGCACGTATGTATACAGACAGGGCCTTGGCAATCAGGATTACAGCTTTACGACGGCTGTCGGGCTCTTCGAAGCTGTGATCTCGTTCACGCTGGTCATTGTCGGCAACGCGCTCAGCAAAAAATACCTGCAACGGGGAATCTGGTAAAGGAGGGGAGCACGATGAGACAGGATCTCGATTTAAAAACCATTTCCGCAGGTGCAGGGCTTAACGCCATCAAATCTTCCACGGGAGAGAAAGTTTTTACCGTATTCAATTACTGCGTTTTCATCTTGATCGGGATTACGACACTGGTTCCTTTTATTAACTTATTGGCAAAATCCCTCAGCAGCGAGGATGCGGTGGTGTCTGGGCGTGTCGGGCTATTCCCGGTCGGCATTCAATTTGACACCTACAAATACGTTCTACAGGACTCGTTGTTCCTGACTTCCCTGAAAACATCCGTGCTGCTGACGGTGATCGGGACGGGGCTTAGTCTGATCATGACCACGATAACCGCCTATCCTCTCTCCAAGATCCGGCTGCGCGGGCGTAAATGGCTGCTGCTCATGTTCGTGTTCACGATGCTGTTCAGCGGCGGTTTGATTCCAACGTATCTACTTATGCACAACCTGAATTTGGTCAACACATTCGCGGTTTTATTTTTACCTGCAATGGTAAACGTTTTCAATATGCTGATCATCAAAAATTACTTCGAGGGGCTGCCGGACTCGCTGGAGGAATCCGGTAAGCTGGACGGCGCGGGAAATATTCGGATTTTGATTCATATCATGCTTCCGCTTTCCCTACCGGTACTCGCTACGATCGCGCTGTTTTTTGCGGTTGCCTTCTGGAACGATTATTTTACCGCCATGATTTACATTACCGATCCGGAGCTTAAGCCGCTCCAATTGTACCTGAAGGAGTTGATCGTTTCTTCCAGCGGAGATTTTCTGAAAAATAACGTGGATCTGGCTATTAACATGACCCCGCAATCGATTCAAGCGTCGTCCATTTTGCTCGCGACCATCCCGATTCTGCTCGTATATCCATTCCTGCAGAAATATTTCGTCAAGGGCGTACTTGTCGGCTCAGTCAAGGGCTGAAGAGGGTACAGATCATTCCATAAAGGCGGTGATGCCCTCTTACACAAGGGTTCGGCGTAACGGTTATCCCATTCCAAGGAGGTTAACGCATGAGAAAAAGAAAATCGATGGTTGTCGCGTTGCTGGGTCTGAGTCTAGCGGTGTCCGGCTGCGGCGGAGGAGCTTCAAAGACGGAGTCGCCAGGAGCCTCTTCAGAGGGGACGAAGGGAGGGGACGGCAAGAAGGAGATCCGCATGATCATGCAGTACGGGCTGTTTGATCCGGCCAAGGAGTATATCAGCCAGTACATTAACGAGAAGACGGGATACAACGTCAAATACGAAATGCTGCCGGCGGAAAATGGAAATGAAAAGCTGAATCTGCTCATGGCCAACAAAGAAAGCTTTGATGTGATGAAGCTGAGTTCCGAACAATTCTATAATCTCGCGACGTCGGGTGCGCTGGAGCCGATCGATGATCTTCTTGCCGCTCACGGCAATTACATCAATCAGGCGATCAAACCGGAATCGTGGGGCAGCGCGACCATCGACGGCAAGAAGTACGCCATTCCGGAGACGGGGACGGGCGCGACCGTCGGCGAGGAGCTGGTCGTACGCCAGGATTGGCTGGATGAGCTGGGCTTGTCGATTCCGACCACGACGGATGAATTGTACAATATGCTGAAAACGATCAAGGAAAAGAAAAACATTATCCCACTCACCGGCAGCAAGGACTCCATCTATGGCGATATCGCGACGACGTTCGGCGTGCTTACCGACTGGAAAGAGGTTGACGGCAAGCTGATGCACAAGGCCGAGCTTCCGGAAATGAAAGAAACCCTGGCCTTTATGAACAAGCTGTATAAGGAAGGGCTGCTGGATACGGAAATGCCGATTAACACAGCGCAAAAAGCAATAGAGAAATTTACAACCGGCAAGGCGGCCGTTTACAAGCTGGCCTGGTGGAACGCGGGCAGCACGATTTCCGCGCTGAATAAGAACTTTCCGGATGCCAAAGTAACGGTTATCCCTTATTTGAGAGGGAAAGATGGTAAAGCTGTCACCGGAGTTGACACGAAAACCAACTGGTTCATTGCCATACCGAAGTCCTCCAAAAACAAGGAAGAGGCGATGAAATTCCTGAACGCGAAGCTGGAGCCGGAGACTTTTAAAGGTCTCGCCATCGGTAAGGAAGGCGTTCACCATGAGGTGAAGGACGGCAAATATTATCCGATTCTTCCTAAATTCAATGATGATTTGGGTAATGCCAGTGCGTTCATCACCGGCGTTGACGAGGAGAAGTATCCGATTTATTGGCAGGCCCGTGTCCGGAAGGATCCGGTACTTCAGAATTATTTTGAAACGTTCCAGAAAAATGCCGAGGGCATTATCGTGATTGATCCGATGTCCGTTGCGCCGCCGATTGATGCCATTTCGAAAAATACGCTGAAGCTCAGAACGCTGCTCGATGATAATGTGCTGAAATTCATCAGCGGTTCCGAGCCTTTGGAAAACTACGATACGTTCCTGCAGCAATGGCGCGCGGAAGGCGGAGCCGACATGGTGAAGGCCGCTAATGAGTGGTATAAGACGAAAAAATAAAAACTTGTTGGATATATTATACTTAAAGAGGCATTCCCCCGGTCTTTTTGGACTAGGGGAATGCCTCTGTTTGCCGTCAGGGCAGCCATTCAAACCGAGTGAATGGACGGCCACGCGAGCTCGATGCCCTCTTGGCTGAGCCGCCGCTGAAAATCGACTAGCTCGGTCTTGTTGTTCCGCACGGCGGAAGGAATAAGCCCGCGGTCGAGACAGTAGCTCGCGCAGTATCCCGCGGCTTCTCCGATATTCCACTCCACGGGATGGAGACGGTAGCAGCCGTTCGTGATATGGGTGACCCCGATATTTTTGCAGGCGGCAAGCATATTAGCGATCCGTTTCGGAACGAGGCTGCCGAGCGGAATTTGAAAGGGCACGGAGGAGATGTCGATATAAGGCTGGCCGCCGGTGCTCGGATGTAGATCGATGCGGTAGCATCCGATGCCGACCGAATCGTGGAACGTCTCCGCTCGTCCGTCCGGACGGCATTCGGTGGCTACATGCTGCTCAAGTACCGTAAATTCCGCCTGAATCCGTCTGGATTCGCGGATGTACGGATACATCGCCAGTCCGTCCGCTGTGCCGACGACATCCGGGCGGAGGCGAAGGCCGGGATAGCCCTGTCCCCCGTCCGGACGGGGAGCCTCGGTCTGAAGCCAGTAGAGCAGGGAAAGGCTCAGCTGCTGTGCTCCATACAAATGGCGATTTCGTTCCTCTTCACTTACGTCGATGACCGGTCCGAGCCAGTAATCGTTCTGCGGCCAGTTCACGAGCGTGACGGGGCTGCCGAATAGTCCGTCCCGAAACAGAGAGGGATTCAAAATTTGGCGGTATTCGTACAGAGAAAACTTCCCAAAGCCGGGAAACAGCTCGTAGGAGACAGGCTCCATCGTTGACGGCTTGACACCGGTCAGGCTGAGCAGACGATCTGGCCAAAACGCCGGCTTATAGTCGCGCCAAAAGGAATACTGCTCCGGTTTGTCGATCGTGTGGTCTTCACTTTCTGCATAATCCAGCGCGTAACACCAGGTAAAGCCCTGCATATCCATCGGCTGTGCCTCCCCTTCCACGGCATGGGGCTCACCTGTCTGGCTTTGGGACTCTGCTCCTGTCACGTATTCGATGCCGGCTGCGGGAAGAAGGTCGCCGCATTCCGTGGCGTCCAGGTAAAAAGGTGCGATGAGCTCAACCAAATTACCGGTTACGCTACATTGAACGGTGACGCTCACGATCCGGTCGCCGGACGTTTCGGCCCTCAGCAGTTTATGCCGGTGCAAAATAATCAATCGTCCGCTGTGGATGTATGGCGCCAGCATTTGCTCCAGCACGGCCAGCGCCGCGCGCGGCTCATGGCAAAGCCTGCTGACGATGCCGCCGCCGGGGTTTAGAGGAACGGCTCCTCGCCCGTCGTCCTTTAAAGGAAAAAAGGTTCTGTAGTACTGGCGGACTCCATCCCTGAATGTTCGATAGCTTGCCGTGCAGCCGAACGATTCGATCCATGGGTGCTCATCGGGCGGCACCGCCTGGCTGGTCAGCTGACCACCGATCCACTCGGTCTCTTCGGTCATAATGACTCTTTTTCCGGATTTGGCCGCCGCGAGCGCCGCGGCCGTACCGCCAGTTCCGCCTCCGACAATGATGATATCGGCATGCATTTCTTTACTCATCCGAAAAACCTCCTTTTTACTGCAAATTTCTTTATCTATGCCTAAGATGGCAGCCGGAAGGCAGCCATCTCTAGTGTAAAAGCTAAAGCGGCGGAACTGTACGGTTCAGCGGTGACCTTTTATGGTAATTTGATGCGGAGTTGGGCAAAACTACTGACCGAAAAAACTAAGCTTTCAAGAACTATTACCTGATTAGCAAGGGTTTTTTTTTATAAAATGATGAAAGAATGTGAGGGTTTCCTGTGTCTGGTGTTAGGCACCATATTGACAATCTAAACTTTTTTTATTATCCTTTAAAAACATTTATGAATTGAATAAAATTTCGTATAACTCCAATAATATGGTTTGGAGGTCTCTACCAGGAACCGAAATTCCTGATTACGAAGAAAGTACAAGATTTGTATTTTCTCCGTAGTCAGGAATTTTTTTCTGGTTTTTTTTGTAAAAAAATTATTTCAGGAGGTCAAAAATGAACTTTTTAGCATTGCCAAAAATCGAACTTCACTGTCATTTGGATGGAAGCCTTAGGGGTGAAACTATTATCGATATTGCCCAGAAGGAAGGCATACAGTTACCCTCTTTTGATAAGGATGAACTGCAAAAGGAGCTGATTGCTCCGTTAGAATGTGAATCCCTTGATGAGTATTTAAAACGATTTTCTCTTCCTAATTTGGTCATGCAGTCCAAGGAGAACTTAAGAAGAATTACTTTTGAGCTATTTGAGGATGCAACAAGGGAAAATGTGAAATATTTAGAAGTCAGATTTGCCCCGTTACTTCACACATTAAAAGGTCTTGATGTTGAAGAAGTTATTCAATCTGTTATAGAGGGGATGAGGGAAGCTGAAAGCTGTTACGAAATAAAGGGAAATATCATCCTGTCTTGCATGAGGACGATGTCTGTAGAAAGTGCATTTGAGGTGGTTGAAAAGGGGAAAAAGTTCCTTGGAAAAGGTGTAGTGGCCATTGACCTATGTGCATCAGAAGAAGAAGGTTTTTGTGAAAGATTCGTAGATCCAATCGCATTAGCCAAAGAATATGGCTACAGGGTCACGATTCATGCTGGTGAAACGGGAATTGGTAGAAACGTTCTAGAAGCTGTTGAACTGTTGGGTGCTGAAAGAATAGGACACGGAGTATTTATTAAAGAATGCGCTGAGGCTTATAAGATCGTGAAAGAAAGACAGGTAGTGCTTGAAATGTGTCCAACAAGTAATGTCCAAACGAAAGCTGTTCTTCATTATTCTGAACATCCGATTTATAAGTTTCATAAAGATGGAATAAAAGTGACAATTAATACGGATAACAGAACAGTATCTGATACTACAATGGCAAAAGAAATTCATTTAGTTGACAAAGAATTTATTCTAAGCGAAGAAGATTACCGGCTAATTTATTTAAATAGTGTAGAAGCATCCTTTGCCGACCAAGAAACGAAAGAATGGTGCATAGCACAATATTAAAAGAAAATTAGACTGCCGGAAAAGCCCGTCAAAGCATTTGCGCTCTGACGGGCTCTTTCTATTTCTTCGAGAGGGGCATAAAAAACAAGGCAAACGGCAAATTGCTGCCGGAGGCGGGGGATAGCCAGATTTCGACTTTCTCCTCCTGGTCTTTGGTCCGGTACAACACCGTGGCACTTTGCTGGGATCCGCTAGACTTAATATCGACGACTTGCTGGTTGACCCTTGCCGAACCAAAGTATCTTCCGCCTCGAGGGTTAAAGGCGATCAACGTACCTGGCACGACGTGATTCAAGGTGATTTTGTACAGCACGCCGTAATTGCCTGAATTAATAGCGACGGTGTTAAGGATCCCGTCCATCCCCTCCTGAAAACGATCTGTTTTGTTATCGGTTAGCGGCAGACGTTCCGGCTTTTGTCCAACGATACCATCATATGTGAACACTCGGGTTGAATCTGCAAACGTTCCGCGGACGATCGCTTCGTTAGGGTTCAAGTTAGGCAGGGAGGGCAGAGCCGCGATGGGGTCTTGATCCGCCCGGACCATTAACATAGTGTATTCAATCGGCCCATCGCTGGTCAGATCGGCGTTCATCGATACGATATCTCCGGGAGCAGCAACGGCAGCATTGAGTTGAGGGAAGATCGCCACACTCTGACCTGGCTCTATTTGTTGGCTCGACCGTTCATTACCGGTTAGGGTAGACTGCAAATACCTTGCGCCAGCCATCCGTCCAGTCACCTCGGGATGTGGAGACGGACCGGCTAAGCCTGCGCTTTCAATCTGGATCGAGACAGCCGTGTCATTCCGATTGGTGGCAATCAAGTAAAATCGAGCCTTGGTGTTGAGACTATTCTTGTGATGAGCCATCAGGCGGGTTGGCCCGGAAATGGTGTCCCGATATAGAATTCCTTCCTCATTGACGGATTCAGGTCCGCTAGTGCGGAATAAAATATATGGTTCGATCGTGTAAGTATACGGCAGTGCATCAAAGGATAAAACCATTTCATTAATATCGATAGAGGTACCCGGTGGAGCGATGCGCTTGCCGTATTCTTCCTTGGTGTACATCACGTCGGACGTTATCTCGATTTGTTTGCTGTAAGTCGAAGTGAGCCCGTGCTTATCTTTCACCGAAAGCTTGATTTCGACCATGCCGGCTTCGAAAAAGACGGGTTCGTTGTTCACCCAGTCCCGGCTAGTAATCGCGTTTTCGTCATCGGTACTCTCGTCATAGATCGTCACCGGTTCACCGATCTGATATTGATCCTTAGCCGTTCTAAAATAAGCTGTGGGAGGTTCATTCTGCGGTATTCCCGCATCGGTTCCCGAACCCGAGCCCGCATTCGGGTCACCGAGGGACAGCGTGATTCGATCCCCATCGAGCTTATAGGGGATACGAAAGGCGGCCGTCAGCGAGGTGAACGGAACCATGAGGACGCCTTTGTTCTCGTAGGCTGCACCGCTCATCGGTTGCACGCTTCCGTTGACTTCGTACGTCTTCGTATTTACCCGGAACCGGGCCACAGTGCCGTCTGGTGCTGCTGTGTTGACTGCTTTGGCGGCCGCATCGTAGGTGACCGTATAACCCAAGATTCCGGCGAGAGAACGGAGACTAACATAGGTGACGCCTTGCTTCACCACCGTGGTGCCGCTTAAGGTCTGGGTGGCTCCGTTATTCTCGATCCGGTTGCTGTTCAGATAGAGGATCGTTTTTGCGGAACTAGGGTTTGCCTGTAAAGCGGACTCGATCTGTGGGGGTTCTGCGAAGGCAGAAGGTACTTCATAAGAGGAGAGCAGAATTGCGGTAGTGAGTAAAATGACTTTTTGCAGTTTCATGTAAGTGTATAACTCCTTTGATATTAATTAAATGATTCATTTTGCAGCAATGATGGCCGCTCCCAGAACGATGACGGCGGCCCCGATCCAGCGGTTCAGCGGAACGCTCTCGCCGAAGACATACCAGGCGGCAAAAATGCCGATCACATAGGCCAGACTTTGCAAGGGGTAGGCCAGACTCAATGGCAGGCGGGACAATACGACGAACCACAGTCCAGTAGCCAAAGCGTATAGCGCAATTCCGAGCAGGATCAAAGGCGAGAACAAGACCGAAACGAGATTTCCGAAATGGATGCCCCCGGATTGCTGCAGGCCAATTTTCCAAGCGATCTGCCCCGCAACAAGGAGAATGATATTGAGCATAAGCATCGAGTACGCCATGTCAACGAATCACCTCTGTCATCTGGATGTGGGAGTGAGCCTGTGTCGGTTGAACAGACAGGGCCTCGAGCTCTTTGATCCGCTGCTCCTGAAGGCCCAGCGTCTGGGTCAGAATAATGACCCGATGCGTAAGGGAAGAGACGGCCATCGTCAGATGGAGCAGAATGAATAGCACGGCCACCACGCTTAGAAAATAAAGCAGGGATGGGGGATAATATATATGAATCCACTGCGCGACAACGTCGAGCAAGGACGGGAACAGAGACAGTGCCATCATGACCGAGCTCATCAGCAGCCAGAGAAGCGCATATTGCTCCCGCAGTTTGCGTTTTCGGATCAATACTAGAATCGTGCCGGCGAACGCCAGGCTAATGCAGAAACTGATGAGGTAAATATTAAGATTCATAGCGATTTTCCCACGCTTTCCTTTTCATCGTCTTCATGAGCAGGACGGACAGGATGACCTTGGACATGTAATACACAGACTTTAGCGCCGATATGCTCGATACGCCGCCCTGACGTTCATGCATGACAACCGGAATTTCGGTAAAGGACAGCTCCCGGTTATGGAGCAACATCAATGCCTCCACTTCGGGATAATCGGTCGGGTACTCCCGGGCGAAGAGGGAGATGGCTCGTCTTCCGCACAGACGGTAGCCCGAAGTAGGGTCCGTTACAGTCCTTCCTGTCAACCCGCTCAGGAGGGTTGACAGGACACCGATCCCCATCTTACGGGCAAAGGTGGATTGAAAGCCTTCCTTGGTGATAAACCGGGAGCCGATCACCATGTCGGCATTGGTATCGAACATGGCGAACAGAAGCCGGCCCAGATCGGACGGGCTATGCTGTCCGTCGCCGTCAATTTGCACAGCATAATCGTAGTGATGCTCCGCCGCATAGCGATATCCGGTCTGAACAGCACCGCCGATACCCAAATTGCAGGTGAGGTCGATGACGTTGACCCCGGAGGCCCTGGCAATTGTGCCGGTCGCGTCGCTGGACCCGTCGTTGATGACAAGAACGTCTGCGTAAGGCGTTTCCCGGCGAAGCCGGTTGATGACCTGTGCGATGCCCTCGGCTTCGTTATAGGCAGGCACAATGACGAGCACCTTGAGGGATTGATTATGGATTTCAGTTTGGTTCGACATGAGAAACGTCTCCTTTCTGTGAGCGGGTTAATGACTGGGTTAATTTTATCCATATGGAGCGGAGGATCGCCGCAGCGCTCACCGCATCCATCATGATAATCAGCGGCATGACGGTGTAGTTGTAGCGGTACTCGGGCACGAATGCCAGACGGGTGACCGTCATGACGACGACGATCAGCATTAGCAGCGTTAAAGGCTGCTTCCACCTACGAAACGTTGCGATTAAGGCAATCGGGCAGAACCAGACAAGCGCCAAATGCAGCAAGCTGCCCAGCGGACTCGGAAGTACGCGGTATAGCGGGCCGTGGCCGCTGCCGAAGTACATATTTGAATAAATGTACTTGAGCTTCCCGACGGTGTACCACTTCATAAATTCCCAGGTATGCTGCGTAAAGCCGATTTTCAGCCGCTCTTTGGCGACTTCCATCTGAGTTTTGCCATGGCGGTCGACCAGGCCGTCTTCGTAGTTTTTGTCCGGGTAGGTGCCGGCCGTAAAAGGATTAACCTGGGTCGAAGCGACAACCACCTCGTGCAGGGAGACGATATTACGAATCACCCATGGCGAGAGGACAATGGCTGTTCCGATGCAGGTGAATAGCAGCAGCTTTAGCGTGATACGATGTTCCTTTTTCCAGAGAAAATGAAATATGTACACCGGTACAATTAAGATTAGAAACTCTGGTCGGGTCAGTACCAGCAGACCCATGACACTTCCGCTAAGGAGAGCGAGCGTCAGTGTCTTGTTCTCAAAGGCCGCCAATTGCAAGCGAATATAGAGAATTAGGAAAAAGCAGGCCAGAATCTCCGTGAGTATGGCTCCGTTGCTCCAGACAAAGGGCGGGTATACGCTGCAGATCAGCAGCACGATGATGGCTGCCTTCGTTCCGGCCAGCTTGCGTGTGATCGTGTACGTCAGCCATAGCGTGACCAGACTCATGATGAACTGGATATATCTGATGTGTGGGAACGGGTCATGGTGCTGGTAATCGACCAGTTTGTACACCGCTGCCATAAACAGAGGGTATCCTGGGGTAACCTGAGCATTCGGCTCGGTGTCTTTATAAGCGTAAATCCCATTTTCCAGCAGTTGTCGGACCATCACGTCGTAGTTTTTGGTATCGTGTGAAACATGGTGGTTTACCGAGATGAGGAAATCGAGCCGCAAATACGTTGCCAGTGTGAAGATCAACAAGATCAACATGACGAGCAGCGGCTTTTTATAAGTGGGTGAAGCCTTGGACATTCTAGTTCTTCTTGTGTACATTCGAGATTCGTACTCCTTCCTCTATAGACATTCAAAGTATCGGGATGATTCGTCCGATGGAGATGTCTTTATCTGTATCCAGAGTACCGGAGACTTCTTAACGGGCGACTACCCAAACGCTTAACAAATGCTTAAGTATTTTAGTGGATTTTGGTAATTATTAATCGGAAGGATGGCGGTAAGCGTGAACGCAAAAAAGCTCCCGCCTAGTGGCGAGAGCTGTCATTGCATGCTTCAATGATCGTACGTTTCAATCTAATGGCGACGGGACTGCAGCGGGAAACCGGGTTTCAAATACCGTCTGTTTGGTAGAGCTCTCTACGGAGATTTGTCCTCCGTGTACCTCGATAATGCTCTTCGTGATCGCCAGTCCGAGTCCGGTGCCGCCGGTCGATTTGGAACGGGATTTTTCGACGCGGTAGAAGCGATCAAAAATGAAAGGAAGGTCCTGCTTTGGAATCGGTTCCCCGTAGTTGCAGATGCGCACGTTGGCATGCCCGTCCTCCTGAGCGATATAGATGTCGATATGCTTGCCGCTGCTTCCGTATTTGATCGCATTGGAAACCAGATTTTCATACGCACGCACCAGGTGATCCCCGTCGGCGCGTATCGTCACCGGCTGTTTGGGGGCGTGAATTTGAAGGGCCATGCCCGCATGATCCAAGGTGGGAACGAATTCTTCAGCTAGCTGTTTGAAGAACCCGCCCACATCCAGCTCTTGCAAATGAAGAGGCATGCCGTTGTTGATCCGGGTATATTCGAACAGATCGTCGACGAGCTTTTTGAGGGTGAGTGATTTTTCATAGGCAATATTCATGTAATAGCGGAGCTCCACCTCATCGGTATAACGGTCCTTATCAATGATTTCTAGGAAACCAAGTATAGTGGTCAGCGGGGTCCGCAGATCATGGGAAACGCCTGTAATCAAGTCGTTTTTCGTCTTCTCGGCGTTACGTTCTTCCTGAATGGAACGGCTCAGCTGTTCGCTCATCGCGTTGATGTTGTCCGCAATCCGGCCGAGCTCATGGTTCTCCCTGACCGGGATTTGATAATCGAAATGTCCCTTGGCGATTTCGGTCAATCCGTAATGGATTTCTTCAAGATACGAGTGTATCTGTTCGGATAAGCTGTTGATATTCTCAGCGATCGTACCAAGTTCATCGGCGGTTTTGACATCAGTGGAAGCGTGAAGCCTGCCGCTCGCCATATCCTCCAGAACAGCGCCAAGTTCCTTGGCATTCCGTACGAACGGCCGAGTGGCGTATACGTAGAGAAGCACAAAAAAGCTTAAGCCTAATACCACGGCCGTGGGCTGGGAACCGATATGGTTGATCACCCATATGAGGGGCCGGTTATAAGGGGGATAATTAATCAAATAGGTGACGAGCAGCCGGCCGAGCAGGACGAACAGCAGCGTGAGTCCGAAACAAGCGACGATTACTGCAAGGAACTTCCAGCGTATGCCGATGGATATCTTGGTCTTCATGGCAGCTACACCTCCTTCGTCGATTTCATTTTATAGCCGATGCCCCATACGGTTTTTATGAAATCGGGGTGCTGGGAGTCCTTCTCGATTTTTTCACGGAGTTTGCGAATATGGACCATGACCGTGTTTTTCGATTCCATGAAAGGCTCGTTCCATACTTCTTCATAAATCTTGTCCATACTGAGCACGATTCCTTGATTGAAAGCAAGCAGCTTCAAAATATCGAACTCACGGGGCGTCAGCTTCACCTCTTGATCCTCAACCGTAACGGTATGCGTTGCGGTGTTGATGACCAAGTCGTCGATGACGATCTCATTTTCAGCGGGCTTGCTGCGATAGTTCAACAGCTTGTACCGGCGGATCTGAGATTTGACCCGGGCGACCAGTTCCAGGGGATTGAACGGCTTGGTGACATAATCGTCAGCACCGATGCTAAGGCCCGAAATTTTGTCGATATCCTGGCTTTTCGCCGACAGCATAATAATCGGGGTATTGTTCTCCTCGCGGATTTTCATACATGCTTGGATCCCGTCCATTTTGGGCATCATGACATCGAGAATAATCAGATCCACCGGATGGCTGCGCAGGATGTCCAAGGCTTCTAGGCCGTTAGCTGCGCTATATAGAACGTATCCTTCATTTTTAAGATAAACTTCGATCAGTTTAATGATTTCTTTCTCATCATCAACGAGAAGAATGGCTTCTCTGGACATGCTGTATTTACACCTCTTTGAATGATATAAGAACTAAGCGTTAGCTATACATAGGATTATACACCATAACCCTTAACAGGTAGGTCATCAAATCCTTAACATTCGCTTAAGTTCCTGGTTGATGATGTGAGCATTCTGCATCATTCTGTGGTTGAAAATTAGATAGGGGGAGCTAACGGATACGATTATAATCGGTAAAGTTGATATTGAAGACCTGGCAATTGTAGCCAAAGCGATTCCGATTCTGCAATAAAAGAATTACTTTGCATTTTGTTTGAATGGAAGTTTTGTTAGACGGGGGAGACGATTGTCTCCCCTCTTTTTTTATTCATAGTCCCTATATTCAGAGGGGCTTTTTTCTGATGAATTGAAGCGGATATTCGAGCGGTGTCATACGAAGGGGATTACAAAAATGTCCACATCAACAGGCTAGTTTTATCCATGTAATTCCTCATATAAAGGGATATATGATCAAGGAGGGGAATTGTTAGGGCCGCGATCGTTCTAAAATGATCCTTTTTATTTTCTCATGCTTGTAAGCGCTTAAAAAATAGAAAGGGGGATTTCTTTCAAGTAAGCTCGAATTTCGCTCACCAGAATTCACTGACAATAAAAGCAATCTCTATTATGGGAGGGTTTATTGGTGTCCAAGATGATGCGCAAATTATTTATTCAATCCCTTGCGTTTACGCTGCTTTCCACTTCGGTTATCAGCGTGGATCTGGCCAAGCCAGACGTTACACATGCCGCAAGTGGCCCAGGACAATCATCGATGTTGAACGTGGATTATGATAGTCTAGTCTCGCAGGCAGACCTTTATTTTAATAAACAAGTATCGGCTAGTTACTTGGGAATGCCGATTGGCAATGGTCGCGTAGGCGGCTTGGTGTGGACGGAACCGACGAAGTTGAAAACGCAAGTCAACCGAGTTGATGTATTTGGTCACAATGGGGCTTCGTCCGCGACAAGCCTGCACGGTGATTACTTCGGTGCTGTTGGCAACGTAAGCGTCGATTTCGGTGGAACAGTATTCCCGTCCGATAACGTTCCGCAGTATCTCTCCATGTATAACGCGACAGAGAACATCCAAGGAACGAATTTGACCGCGGATATACTGGCATGGAGCGATCAAGACGTTATTGCCATTCAGGTGAACGACACCCGCACGACGCCTACACCAATCAACATTGATCTGTCCATGACCCGGTCGGGGCCGCTAGAAACCAAAAACAATTACTCAGCGACTTCGGTTATTAGCGAGAACAACGACAAGATCATTCTTACTCAGAAGTACGAAGAACCTACAGATACCAACCTCCCCATCAACAATTTCTACAATATGTCGGCAGCCGTCATCGACGTAGCAGGAAGAACGGCAACGGCAAGTCAGCTGGATGCCAAAACGATGAGGCTCTCCATTCCAGCAAGCACAGGAAGCTTTACCATTTTGATTGGCAGTGCTGCAAGCA
Source organism: Paenibacillus terrigena DSM 21567 (assembly GCF_000374845.1). Taxonomy (GTDB): domain Bacteria; phylum Bacillota; class Bacilli; order Paenibacillales; family Paenibacillaceae; genus Paenibacillus_K; species Paenibacillus_K terrigena. Next base: position 414,414 of record NZ_KB895416.1, read on the forward strand.
TGAATCGTACAGATGATGTGACAGCAAGCGCAACGACAGCGGTTGATCATGCTAAGAGCGCCGGCTACACCAATATATATACCTCCCACACGGCATGGTGGCACGATTATTGGTCCAAGTCGTTCGTCTCTTTCCCGGCCGTTCAAGGAACGGGATACGACAAAGATTATGGCGCCCATTTCGTAAATTTCTATTACCTCATGGCCTCGTGCTTTAGAGGCGAATATCCTGCTAAATTTAATGGGCTACTATTCAACACTGATAACGGCAAGGCAATGTGGGGAACGGAATACTGGATTTTTAATGACAGCAGATCTTATTACGGGCTGGAAACCGGAAATCATTCGGATCTGCTCAATCCGTTCCTGAACATGATTACAAGAAATCTGAATAAATACAGAACAGCAGCCCAGCAGCAGTGGGGGAGCCAAGGGATCTATATTCCCGAGACATCGCCATTTGACGGACCCGAGGTATTGCCGGACAATATCGCGGCTTCGCTACAGAATAGCTTGTTAAACGGTCTTGACCTCACGACGGAGGTAAAGAACTTCAGAAATAAAAGAATTGCCGGTGCGGATTCAAGATGGTCTATAGATGGAACGGGAGGACAGTGGAAATCGGGTTGGCATTCCCATCTCGTCTACGACGCTGCCGACATCGCGAATATGTATTGGGATCGGTATTTGTACACGATGGATCTCGATTATTTGAGTACTACCGCATATCCGGTCATCAAAGGAGCCGCGGAGTTCTACCGTACATTCCCGAACTTGAAGAAAGGACCCGATAATAAATATCACATCTACAAGACGGGCTTTGCGGAAACGATCTGGGGAGCCGACGATATCTTGAATGACTTGAACTATATCCGAGGTCTTTTGCCGACAGCGATTAAAGCAGCGCAGTTATTAAATGTCGATTCGGATTTGATCCCATTGTGGCAGGATATCCTCGACAACTTGGCTCCGAATCCGTTGAGCAGCGATTCGAACTCGATACTCAAGAGAACAAGAGCGGATGGTAAACCGACTTATGCTTTGGGGAGAAGCCCCATCATTTATTTACTACAGAGCGCTCCGACGGTCTGGGATGAGTACCAGGTAGAACTGCTTGATTTCGATCAGGTCAATCTTGAATCCAAGGCAAGCGGCGTTAACCTAAATGCATGGGACTTGAACATGAATACGTTGGAAACGCAGCAAGCATATACGGACTATATGAATGGTCAAATTGCAGGTCTAGGCGTACGCTCTTGGTCCAGGTTTATGACCGATGCAGCCCGAATGGGTCGCAGCGACTTGGTGAAATTGGGGCTGGCTTCGAATTTGAAGCAATGGCAAACTTTTGAAGTGTCCAATCCGAACCGTCTACCGTCCACGAACGGCGGAACACAGACGATGTCTATTCAGGAAGACGGCGTATTTGTAGAGGGAATACTGAACGGATTGCTTCAGTCGCTAGCCAAGGGTCCGGGCGAAAACCCTGTGATTCATGCATTTGGAGCGTGGCCAGCGGATATTGATGCTGCGTTCCAACTGCAAGCTAAAAAAGGATTCACAGTCACGGCATCGCAAAGATCGCAAAACATTGAATTCGTCGAAATTTACTCCAGTCTCGGGCAAACCGCCGATCTTAACAACCCATGGGGAGCCGCGCAGAGCGTTGACTTATATCGGAATGGTGTTATCGCTGAGACACTTACGGGAAGATTGCTTAGCTTCCAGACATCTGTAGGGGAAGACGTCGTAATCGTTAAATCGGGAACAACGCCTGACCAGTATAAGAGGACGATTTCTTATCCTAAGCCAATCTTCGTGAATGCCGTAAACACAAAATTAACGGCGGGGGATTCGGTTCAGCTAGCTTCCAACACCGGAGCGGATTTATCCGGCACTTCGATGTCATATACCAGCAGTGACTCTACTGTAGCTTCCGTTGACAGTCACGGTCTTGTGACCGGGGTTTCACCAGGAACAGCAGTAATCACTGTGAAAGCGATGTCAGGTCATACGACTGTGGCATCCGGACAAATCAGTGTAACGATAAAACCTGCCATAATTCCTCAGTCTCAAATGACGGCAACGGCCACAAGTCAGGAGACGATCGGCGATAATAATGCGGCATCCATGGCGATTGACGGAAACCCTCAGACGATGTGGCATTCCAAGTGGGACAAATCCGACGTTCTCCCGCAATCGATTACCTTAAAACTTGGAGGAACCAACAAGATCAACAAAGTTATGGTTTTGCCAAGGTCAGGCGGCGGCAATGGGAATATTACAGCTTACAATGTATATGTAAGTACGGATGGGGCGACTTTTACCAAAGTTGCAAGTGGCAGCTGGGCCAATGACGACACGGAGAAAAATGCAGATTTTACACCGGTAAATGCATCATATGTCAAGCTCGAAGCAACTGCGGGCATAAATGGCTGGGCATCGGCTGCGGAGATCAATATAGGTCTTGCACCAATAACGGGGAAGCTTGTTGGAATCACACCGCCAGCTGCCGTCACAGGGGTGGAGAGCGGAGTGGCGAAGACAGCCAGTGCCCTTGGACTGCCTGCTAAAGTCGAAATGGTTACCGATGCAGGAATAGTGAATGCCAATGCGACATGGAATGTAGAGGCTTCGAGCTACGATCCTGCTCTGACGACTGCACAATCCTTCACTGTCAATGGAACTGTAGCTCTGCCGTCTGGCGTTATAAACCCTGACAATGTAGCATTGACAACAAGTATTAGCGTAACTGTAAACTCTGTCAATGCCGTTCAGATGGTTAACGACACGGATTCTAACATTTTCTATACCGGATCCTTTTCTTACTCCCAATACAGAGGGAAAGGCGATTATATGAACGATGTGCACCAAACTCAAGGTAATGGTGACTACTTCCAATATACGTTTACCGGAACGGGTATAGATTATATCGGTGTTAAGAACGGAGATATCGGGAATCAGGAAGTCTATATTGACGGCAAGCTTATGCAAACTGTAAGCGGAACCGCTCCAAGCTATACTGCCCAGGGGGTCATATACAGCAACAAGAGTCTTGTGAGTGGAACTCATACGATCAAAGTTGTAAAGAGGTCGGGGAACTGGATGGTATTGGATGCATTGAAGGTATATCGGGATTCGGAGTTGAAAACCATCACAGTACCTGCAGCAATCACAGGCGTGGCGAACGGAACGGCAAAGACGGCGGAAGCCCTCGGATTGCCTGCTAAGGTAGAACTGGTTACGGATACAGGAAGCATGAATGCCAATGTGACATGGAATGTAGTGGCTTCAAGCTATGATCCGGCTGTGAAGGCAGAACAGACCTTCAAGGTGGATGGAGCCGTAACCTTGCCGGATGGCGTAGATAACCCGAACAACGTAGCCTTGACAACAAGCATTCAAGTGACGGTGCTTCCAGCATCAACACAGCCGCAATCCTCATTAACAGGTGCCCATCAAGTAGCTCCTGACCAAACATTCGATATAACAATGGGACTAAGCGGCGTTAAGGAAAGCGTATATCAGCACATGTATGCGCAAGATTTGACGCTTCACTATGATTCGACGAATTTGAAACTCGACTCGGTTACATCCTTGAAAGATGGATTTAAGGTCATCGAACAGAAGGAACTGATGCCGGGACATATCCGAATTGTGGCTGCCAGCGTGGGTGCCAACCAAGGCGTGCAAGCCCAAGGCGATGTGTTATCCTTCACATTTACGGCCAAATCTGCTGCACGGGAAGCCGAAACGACCCTTTCTGTAGGAAATGTTGTCATTGCCAATAGGGAAGGGAATGAGCTTCAGGTAGGCGGAGCTGCCCACGAACTGCAAATCAGTATCGCTGTAGATAAGTCAGGCTTGAATACTGCGATTGCTAGTGCTCAGGCTAAGCACGATGCAGCTGTAGAAGGCAACGAGCACGGTCTGTATGCAATTGGCTCTAAAGCTCAACTGCAGTCGGCAATCGATGCGGCGCGTGCGACAGCAAGCGATCCGAATGCTACGCAGCAGCAGGTGGACAGCGCGAAGGCGGCATTGGAAGCAGCAATTCAAGTGTTTGAAAGCAAGAAAATATCCGCAGATGTCAATGACAAAGACGGCATCACAGTAGGAGACTTGGCGATTGTTGCGGCAGCGTACGGCAAGCAAGAAGGTCAGCCGGGCTGGAATCCGAAAGCGGATGTCAATCATGATGGTAAAGTAGATATTGAAGACCTTGCAATCGTAGCCAAAGCGATTCTGCAATAACGAAAGAGGCTCATATGCATGCATATGAGCCTCTTTCTCTAATCCAATTCGATTACGGAGCTTCAACTTTCCTTATACGGATAACCTTACTTTGAAAATCGCCATGGAATTCAAGCTTGATTCCGATAGCCATTAGTGCTTGCCCGCTAAAGAGCTGTTCCACCCCATCGATCTGATAGAGCCAATCGCCCCGCAACCCCTTCAGTCGCAATCTAGGAAGATGATTCATGAAGTTCCTTGCGTGCAAGAAAACGAATACGACGGCTTCTTCTTGCTGTTCTCCCACATACATCACCGATGCCAGCGGGCCTTCACTAGGTGATTTAAGCCGATATTGATCTCCATCTTGAACGATATGTCTGATTTCCTTGTATAAATGGATGAGTTCGCGGGCCTCTTGCTGCTCTTCGGGACTCCATTTTAACAAATTATCACCGATACCCAAATTGCCCATCATGGCACAATGAAAACGATAAGCCAATGTCAGCTTGCGACTACTTATCCAACTTACTTCATCGGTGACCCATGACTCCATAATTTTAGAACAATAAGCATAAGAGAAGCCTTCTTGAATCTTCAATCGGTCGAAAGCGTCGGTGTTATCGCTCGTCCAGACTTGGTCGAAGTAACGTAGAATGCCCAGGTCAACCCGTCCCCCACCGCCGGAGCAAGATTGAAATATAACATTTGGATGGGCTTGCTTTAGTTTTCGAGCGATTTCGTATACACCTTCCGCATGCCGGAACCAAATTTCCTTCTGTTCTTCTCTCGGAGCTGACGGATAACCAGGTTCACTGAAGTTGCGGTTCATATCCCATTTGATGAATCGAATGTTATGATCCGTTAGTAGACGATTGATGCTTTCGAAAAGATACTGCCGTACGTCGGCTCTAGCCAAATTCAAAATGAGCTGATTACGAATCAGTGTGCTGTCTCTCGTTGGAAAGTGATAAACCCAGTCCGGATGCGTTCGGTATAGATCGCTATCGGGGTTAACCATTTCCGGTTCGATCCAAAGTCCGAAATCCATGCCTAACGCATTGACTTCCTGAATTAAATTCTGAAGATCATTCGGGAATTTGTCGGGATTGACGATCCAGTCTCCAAGGCCAGCTCTATCGGAGTTTCTTGCTCCAAACCAGCCGTCATCCATGACGAACAATTCTACGCCGATCGACGCGGCGATTTTTGCTAAATGGATTTGTTGATCCTCGTTGACGTCAAAAGAGGTGGCTTCCCAAGAGTTATAGAGCACTTTCCTAAGACTTGAACGGTGTTCGGCCGGAAGAACTTCTTCCCGCTGGTAGCGATGCAGATTTCGACTGACGGCACCAAAGCCTTCTTTTACGAATCCAAGGACGGATATCGGAGTAACGAAGTTGTCACCGGGCTTTAAATTCCAGGCAAAGTCGAAATCATTCGTTCCCGCGCTTATCTTGACCATACCTAGCCTGTCTTTCTCAAACACGATTTTCCAATTTCCGCTGAATGCCAATGCTCCGAAATAAACCTCGCCATGATCTTCTTGAGAATTGCCGCCACGATCTAGCATGAAGAACGGATTGGTAAAATGGCTGGTCGTGCCTCGTCTGCTCTCCAGAACCAGCTTGGTATCCGGGAGCTCCGTATGACTAAGCTGCGTTTCGCCTGCCCATTTGCCCGATAGGTACGTTAATCTGTAAGGTTCATCACGTGGTACATATAGGGAACCTGATAGTACTTGCTCCAATTGGATGTTTCCACTTCCAGAATTTATTATTTCGCTGTGCAATTCGAGCAGATTATACGCTGGAACAATCTTATAATGCAGGATAACCTCAAGTGGATAAAAAAAGTCTTTCATTCGAAATGAAAGAACGCTGTCCGAAATCTTGAAATTGATGAAAACCAGCTTTAAGTCTCTGACGCCGTCTTCGAACGTTGCCTTCAAACAGGGTTCCGTATAGGTAGCTTTTCCAAAGCCCATAAATGTCTCTTGATATACTTCACTGCCACCCGAATATGGATACTCCGCGATAAGCTCAGGTTCCGGATAATCTGACAAGTATGGAAGCTTTTCGCCGAAATAGGTTTGAACGATTGTCCCTGTTTTACTTAACCCCAATGCGTATGCGAAGCAATCTCCCTCAAGTACCCATATTTTGCGTTCAGAATCATGTTTAATCATGACGTTTCACCTCTTATCCCTTGAGTGACCCCGACACCATGCCGGAAATGATATATTTTTGACCGATCAAATATAGAAACAGCACGGGTAACACGGTAAGCACGATAATTGTAAAAATCATATTCCATTCGTTGAAATGGACGCCGAAATAGTTGTATATCGCATTAATCATGCCTAATTTATCCTGCTTGTTCAGAAGATAAAGCGGAGTAACAAAATCGTTCCAAGCCCCTAGAAAATTTAAAATGAATCCAGTAATCGTGACGGGCATTAACAACGGAAACACAACGTTAAAGAAAAGCCTTCCTAATCCGCATCCGTCAATAATCGCGGCCTCGTCCAGTTCTGTCGGGACGCTGCTAATGAAACCATAGAAGAGGAATACGGCGAACGGAATCCCAAGCGTCGCGAACACGAGAATAATGCCCGGAAACGTATTTTGCAAATGAAGCGCCTGCAATACTTTGATCGTCGTAACGTAATTTAAAGGTGCAACAAGCCCCAGAAAAAAATAGTTATAAATCATCTTGTTCCACCGATCTCTATTGCGTACGAGAACGAAAGCCGCCATCGAGGTGACCAGGATGCTGATTGCTGCGGATACAGACGACATAAGCAAACTGTTGAAAAAGGAATGAAGAAGGCTGCCGCCTTCGAACGCTTCCATGTAATTAACCCACTGCAGCTTGAGAGGAAGGTTCATGGTTACGGTATTCGCTTCCGTAGCCGTCTTGAGTGAATTGACGACAATTAAACTCAAAGGGCCTAAGATAGATAAAGCAAGAAGCCAGGTCATTGCCTCTTTCATGATCAGCAAGAGCGGTTTTTGTCTCACGATGCAGCCTCCTCGCGTGAAGACACAAGCTTAATCAGGTAAGCGATCATAAGCGTAAAGATGAATGCGACCATGCTCAGCGCATTGGACATGCCGTATCTCCCCATAGAAAATTCCTTGTAAACCTGGGTGTTGATGACTTCGGTCAAGTCTCCAGGTCCACCATTGGTCAAAGCATAGATGATTTCGAATACGCGAAGTCCGTGGATCATGTTCAGAATCATCGCGATCATCAGCGTTGGCATAAGGAACGGAATCGTAATCTGCGTGAACTGCTTCCATCTTCCTGCGCCATCCAAGGAGGCTGCTTCATAGTAGGACTTCGAAATCGTCTGAAGCCCAGCCAAAATGATGACCATATTCCATCCGACCATCCGCCATATTTCAACGCCCATCGTGGAACCGAGTACGACGTTTTTCTCGGTCAGCCAGCTATGAGTCAAGTGATCCAGCCCAATAAATCTAAGCACCATATTAAGCGGTCCATCCGGACCTAGAATAGAGATGAAAATGATCCCGATAATGAGTGGTGACAGCATGTAAGGTAAGAAGAACACGGTTCGTAACACTTTTTTCGTTTTTAAACCTTCATTTAAAAGGAGCGCTAGAACCAAGCCGATGCCCAATTTGAAAACAACGGTATAGAGCGTAAAAGAGAGCGTATGATAAATGCTTTTCAGATATGAACCTGATGAAAAGAAGATTTCTTTGTAGTTATCCAGCCCGATAAACGTAATGGTTGGTTTCATAGCGGACCAATTCGTAAACGAGTAATACAACCCCCCAAGGACAGGGAGGATGAAAAGAATCGTATACAGAACGAATGCAGGCACTACAAAAAGGCGGCTGTAGATTTTTTTATTTTGCATACAGATATCTCCTATTGTCTTGAGTGAAAAGAAGAGGAGCCTGATGGATGAACGAATTGTCTGACTGCCAGGCTCCCGCTTAATAGCTCTATTATTGGAACATTTTCGCTCGGTCCGAATCGATGGCTTCCAGCACTTGTTTCGGTGTTTTTCCACCGAGATACAGATCCTGCACCAATTTGCCGATGACAGATTGGTTCCAGAACTTAACCCCGCCTTCGAAGTCTAGCCCCGTTCCATCCGCTGCATTTGCAATAACAGAAGTGTATGCATTGCTTGTTTTACCTTCGACGTCTGTAAAGGAGATCGGTCCTAGATCGGGACGAGCAGCATAGTACTTCTTCAAGTTTTCAGTCTTTGCCAAGAAGTCGAAATATTGTTTAGCCGCATCAATGACTTTAGATTCCTGGTTAATGGAGCGAACGACACCGCCGGAGCTGGTGGCCCAGGTCTTGTTGTCCGCAAGAGGAAGAGGGAACATACTCCAAGTATCGGCTTTGCTATCTGGGTATTTAGCCAATACTTCATTCTGGAACGTTGAGTACGTCAGCATCATGGCGTATTTGCCGGAGCCCATCGCGTCGACCGAATTTTCCCACGTTTGAGACAAGAAGTCCTTGCCGAAGAATCCTTTGTCCGCGAGTTCTTTCAATTGCGTCAATCCTATTTCTAAATCCTTCTGATCGGCCATTTTAGCTTGGTTTGTATTGAATTGATCATAGATTCCCGGCGTTTTCTTCGACAGCATGGATCCCATTGTATTTAACAAAACTTCTTGATGCCATTCTGCTTTCCCTGGCTCGTATATTGGCGTGATTCCTTTGGCAAGCAGCGCCTCGCACACTTTGACGAAATCTTGGTAGTTCGTCGGTACGGATACTCCGGCTTGCTCGAACAATGCGGGATTGTACAGCACTCCCCAACCGTCCACAGACCAGGTATTAAGCGCAATGACTTTGCCGTTATATGTTGTTCCGGCTTTGGCCCAATCGGCATATCTGGATACCCATGACTCGCTGCTTAAATCAAGCGCATGCTGGTCTGGCAAGAATTGTTCCATCGCAACGCCGCTCGGAGTCAAGTACACGTCAGGACCTTCGCCGGTTTGGAACTTCGATTTCAATACGTTAACGTATTGATCATCCGGAGATATAAGGAATTCGATTTTATTGCCCGTTTGAGCTTCGAAATCTTTGGCAAGCTCCTTGTCAATGTCTTTGGTCCAGTTGGCGGAGGTCGCTACGGTAATCGTAACGCCATTCTGTTTGTTCGCCTCAGTGTCGGATGCGTTAGCTGAAGAGGCTGTGGAAGAATTGGAATTCGACTCGGAAGAACTGCAACCTGCCAATAGACTAATTAATGCGACCAATACGAACATTTTGCTGACCCACTTTTTCTTAAAGCTGCTCATAATAACTGACGCCTCCTTGTATAATCTCTATCTTTTGGGTGGCCAACCTTGAGAATATAATAAGATATGTAGGAAATAAGTTACATGGATATTTTAAGCGTTTTCATGTGGATATTTTCGCACTCGCAGCTCAAAAAAATGTTTGTAACTCTTAATTTCGATCTATATAATGTGGGTAAATCTTGCGAGAGGATTTTCGCCCTATGAAACCGAAAAGTATTCAAGCAAAGTTGTTTTACAATTATTCGTTATTAATGATTAGTGTCATTATCGTCATCGTCATTTCGTTTTACTTTTATATTTCTGATATATTACAGAGGAGTAAGTCCGAAGCGTTATTTCAATTATCCGCACACATCTCTACCGAATTCGATTCTCAAATTAGAAATATGAACTCCGCGTCCACCAAAATCTTGTTTTCCGATCCACTTCACGAGCTATTCTTCTCCGAGATGTTCGAAATCAATAAGTCTTCCGTTGAACGGCAGCGCCGGTTCACCAATATTATTTTTCCGATCATAGGCTATGACAATCCCTTTAAACAAATCAACATGTTTCACTTATCCGGCGAATTCGCCAATATTGGTGACGTTTCACGATTCATGTTGATGTCACCAAGCAGCATCACATCTGTCCCTTGGGTTAAGGATACAATTCTATTAAAAGGAAAACGTTACATCTCACTACCTCATTCGGATTCTTGGAAAGTGGGAGACGATATCGTTATTTCTTTAAGCCGGGCATTCCCGCCTGCATGGGGGGAAAAGGTGTCCAGCATTCTCGAAGTGCAGCAGGATTATCAAGTATTTACGAATATTATTGAGAATGCTCAAGTTAATCCGAATTTACAAACAAATAAGGATATCGAAATTTACGTGCTGAACGAACAAGGGCACCTGATTTATCCTCTAGGCTGGGAGACTAGCGAGGCCAAACCCCAAGCTTATTGGAAATTAGTTAATGAGCACCGTCATAACCGTTCTTCCAATTCGCTTATTAACTCTGATGGCAGAGATAATAATATCATCGCATATAGTTACTCGGATGTATCGAATTGGACCGTTATCGCAGTGGAATCCAAAGAACGGCTTCTAGCACCCGTCAATACGTTTCGCAACATCATTTTACTGCTAGGAATTATTACGATCTTCATCACCTTGGCTATCTCCTATTTGGTCTCTAGATCACTGACAATTCCGATTAAGAAAGTCCAGAAGTCTATTAAACTTCTAAGTCTAAATACGCTTCCTCCTAAGAACGAATCCGATGAACCAAGCAATCTGAATGAACTAGAACATCTGAATCTGGCATTTAACGAAATGCGCTTAAGATTACAGCAATCGCTCGAGGAGACTGTGGCATCGCGTGCACACGAGCTGGAAGCCCATAATTTCGCATTGCAAGCTCAGATGAATCCGCATTTTCTCTACAATACAATTACCAACATCAGCATTTTGGCTGAGGAGAACGGTCAACAATCGATTGTTGAATGGTGCGAGCGCTTATCGCAAATGTTGAGGTACATCTCATCGAATCATGCTGCTCCCGTTCTATTGTCCGAAGAGCTGGAGCATACGGGCAACTATTTAAATCTGATGAAGCTGCGCTATGAGGATAACATTCAATTCATTATTGATGTACCCGAGTCACTCCAACAAGTTGAAGTGCCGAAGCTTATCATTCAGCCTATTGTCGAGAATGCCATGAAATACGGGATTCATGTTGATCCACCTTGGATTGTCTCGATTACGGGAACCCTTCATGCGGATCGATGGGAGCTGGTCATTCATGATAATGGTCAAGGCTTTGACGAGGACCGAATTCGACAATTATCGGAACAGTTCGAAACGACCGATCCTTTAGTCAAAATCCCAACATTGCGAATAAGCGGGATGGGGCTTCTGAATATCTACTCTCGCTTGAAGCTGTTATTCGGTCATCGGTTCACGATGAACATCTCGAATCATGCTCGCGGCGGTGCGCTCGTATCTATTATCGTCAAACATGAACCTGGGAGAGATTAAGATGAACAATTCTAAGCACAGGGTCGTTATCGTGGAAGATGAACCTAGAATCCGAAGAAACATCGCTCAAAAAATAGAAGGAATGGATTCCTACGAGATTGTCGGGATGGCTTCGAACGGAGTCGAGGCTTTGACCGTTATTATGGAGCTAAAGCCCGATGTCGTCTTTACCGATATCAGAATGCCGAAGATGGATGGGCTGGAGTTGATACGTCGGATCAAGGAAAACAGTCCAGAAATTCACTTCGTTCACTTCGTGATCATCAGTGGATATGGCGATTTCGAATATGCTCAATCCGCGATGAAACTGGGCGTTCGCGACTATTTGCTTAAACCCGTCAGTCTTGCAGCCTTAGAGGAATGTTTGAATAATATAAGTGTTATTCTACAGAACCGAAACTATCAAATGACCAGAGAGCTGCTCACGTTATCAATCAATGGGGCTCAGGAAGGATTAGAGCCAGTTGCACTATCCAATCAATCGTTTGCTACCTTTCTGGTCTGCATAGGTAATCTTTACGCTTCCGTCATTCCGCCGGAACAATATGCATTTTTCCGCGAGCTATGGAGAGACGTATCCTTTGAATCGATCAAGAATCGTTTCCACGGGCAGAATAGTCTCTGGGTCGTCGTCGACGAGAAAGTGCCGAATCAGAAATTTATACTCGTATCCGCAGAGGATAGACATCCAGAAGAAATCCCAGCTATGGCTGCAGAGATTCAGGCTTTTCTCTCTAAATATTCCGGGGGTCTACCCGTTCAAGTCTGCCATCATGAGTTTTTTGTAGATTGGACTGATATTTGGAAGCAAGCTCAGACGATCCGAGGTCTCCTGGACCGCGAACTGGTACCCTGCAAATCCAGCATTCTATGCACCTCTAATAAGTCGGAAAACTCATTCGCCTCTCATATGGCAGATCAGGTGTTGAAAAATAAAGTGAATGCGCTGATCCAGTCCGGACAGATGAATTTACTTAAGACCGAGCTCTTCCAAGCTTTCAAGCAATGGGGAAATGCCGAGTACCCTCAACGGCTCCTGGAGAAGGTTACGATGCATTTGATCAGATCCGTTCATTTACAAACGGGAGTTCTCTCTGAGGAGAAGCTGTTTTCATTAGAGTCCGCGCTATATTCCAGGCTGGCTGTTTGTCGTGAACTATCTGTTTTCTTCGGCGAACTATGGGAGTTGATAGGGAAGATGATTTTGATCGGGGATGAGGATTATGATGCATATCAGCTTATCAAGCATGTCGCCAATTATCTGGAAATAAATTATACAAAAGATATCAATCTCGAGGAATTAGCGATGAGATATCATTTTACGTCGTCGTATTTATCCAAGATGTTTAAAAAGCACTACCTGGTTACACCGCTAAAATATATCATTAAACTAAGAATCGATGAAGCGAGGAGATTGATCATGGAGAATCCTGAACGAGAAGTTGGTAAAATCGCTGAAATCGTTGGGTACGCCGATCAACATTATTTTAGCAGAGTATTCAAGAACGTGACCGGGCTGAGTCCTTCCGAATTTAGATATCAAAATCAATAATAATGGTCTTTCTCCGTTTTCATTAGAAACTGATGATGCAGGTCAGAAGTGGAAAAAAGACCAGATAAGGAATTCATCAAATATCTTCAAAATGTCCTGCCTGAATGGGTTGAAAGTATTGATCAACATTTGAAAAATAGAAATAATATTTACGAATAAAACCGAGCGCTGTAAGGTCACAGCATGAAGCTGTTTCATGAATTTTATAGATGCGAGAAGAAGCTCTCCATCGAGGCGTTGTCATGACAATTGCCTCTCCGAGACATGCTGATTTGGGCGCCAAGTGTTCAAGTAAATCTTATTAGACCTACAAACACTTATTAGTGGTTTTTGGGGGTGAAACGGGGAATATCATCATGGATTCTGTGGTAATACTATTTATTGCATTTTGGGTTACTGGTTTTTTTCAATCTACGCAAAATGATGGTGTCTTTTCTGTTTTTGTTTCTAGATGGTTTAACATATTTTTATTTTTTAGAAATAAGAGTTCTCAAGTCTTGTTATCAGCAGTATTATTGCAGCTTATACTATATTTAACTACATTTATATTAATTGCTTTTTCTCTTGTTTATAAATTTACAACAGAGAGAATTCTATTCATATCATCAAATCTTTTTTATACATTCATAGTTATATATGGTTTAATAATTTTTGGTGATTTATTTTTGTGCTATTTACGTAAGAAGAAATAATCAACTTGTTTTGGTATTTAACAAGAAAGAAACATATACAATGCAATAGAAGTCAAGCGATGGAATTGAGCCCGAAGTTGAGGGATCAGCAGCTGTTAGAAGAAGAGGTCGTCTCAAAAGTAGTTTTAACTACGGAGAGACGGCCTCTTTTCCATGATTTCATAAATAACTATTGCAACTAGGAGGTTTCCGTGCATAATTTCTCAGAAGTCGTTGCTCGTAGATATAGATATTATAAAAGGAAACAGCTTGAACCATTTGAAGAGTAGGGATCATCACATCATGACAGATCCGCCTTTGCGTAACAGAACCATCCTCGAACAGATGAAACATTTCTCCTGTAATAAGCAACCCCGCCTCATCATAGTCACTCCAATAGTTCATCAGGCCCGATCAGGTTGGAGCTACCCGCTGACCACATTTGATATAAAGGTGGGGGTTGAAATCTGATTAGCTGGTCACCCTCATTTATTTTACAGACTCAAGAAAAATCTTTGAAATATTCTCCTCGTTTCAGGGCATCGACAAACTTCTGGAGCCATTCGTAATAGGTTTGTCCATGCCGGAGTTTATATAAATCTTGCAGAGCAAGATTACGCTCCTGGTCTGTAATATGTTCATCAATAACCATTTCTGTTAATTCAAGAAGAGATTTGCTAATGGCTTCTGTCATGACATTGATTTCACGCTGGAGCTTGATCGTGAAGAAGTTTTGAAACGCAAGGAAAAAATCAACTTCCGCGAGATACAGTTCTTTTCGATCCTGTTTTTCTTCTAACTTTTTGACCATTTGAGATTCTACCAAAGATCTAACCGCATAGCTCATGTTGCTTTTACTCATATTCATTCGTACTTTCATCTCATCAAGAGTCATCGGTCTATTTTCAAAGAACATAATTCCGTACAATTGACCGGATGAAGGAGTGGCACCGTACAAATCCATCGTTTCCGCAATAGCGTCAATTACTTTTTGTCTGATATGCAATCTTTGTTCCGATATGTAGTTTTCCCTGTCTTGAGACAATAGACTTTTCACTTCCTTATTTCTGCATAAATGGCAGATTCAATAGATTTCGCTTTTATTATATCAGCGGTTTCGTGAGGAAGGGAAACTGAATTTTTCATTTACGTAATCTTAACGCTGAGTTAACAATCGTTTGACACAAACTAGGAAATTCTTGTGTACAATAAAATTTGTACGGATCAATAATTTCAAGTGTTTGGAGGTTTTGTTAGTATAAATTCAATTAATATTGAATTTTAAATGGGATTATCCTAATTTCTGCAAACATCAATTAACGACTAAATCGTGAAAAGGGGATTAACTATGAAGACGAGATGGAAATCACTTACGTCGATGTTACTCATTACTGGTTTATTGGCAGGTTGCGGCACAGCGAAGCCAGAAAGCACAACGCAAAACAGTAGCCAACCGAGTTCGGAAGGAACTGCTGCAGCAAGCGAATCAGGAGAAATTACCGTATATTCCGCAATAGAAGAAGAACAAATTAAAACCTATCTGACCTCTTTCAAGTCTCAATATCCGGATATCAAGGTGAACATTGTTCGTGATTCAACAGGGATCATGACAGCCAAGTTAATTGCAGAGAAAGATAATCCTCAAGCCGATGTCATCTGGGGATTGGCAGCAACAAGCTTACTCGTTATGGATGATCAAGATATGTTGGAGCCTTATGCGCCTAAAGGTGTCGATCAGGTGCTCCCGGAGTTTAAAGATAAATCGAGTGTTCCAAAATGGGTCGGAATTGACATCTGGGAGACAGCCATCATTGTCAACAAGGTGGAGATGGAGAAGCGTCACCTAGCCATTCCCCAATCTTACGAGGATCTAGTTAAGCCGGAATACAAAGGATTAATCGCTATGCCGGATCCGGCATCCTCAGGCACGGGATATTTGACCGTTAATGCACTTATCCAACTGTACGGCAAGGATAAAGCATGGTCTTTCATGGACAAGCTGCATGAAAACATGATGGTATATACCCATTCCGGATCCAAACCGGCGAAAATGGCAGCTTCAGGTGAAGTTCCGATCGGTATTTCTTATGGATACAGCGGTATTCAGGAGCAGAAAAAAGGTTCACCGATTGAAGTCATCTTCCCTACAGAAGGATCGGGCTGGGATATGGAAGCCAACGCACTCGTGAAAAAGAAAGAAATGAAGCCGGAAGCGAAGTTGTTCCTGGATTGGGCGATAAGCGCTGAGCCGATGAAGGAATACAATAAAAACTACGCGATCTTGAGTATTAAACAAGAAGGCACTACAATTCCTGACGGCTACAGTAAAGATCCGGTATCTCAATTAAGTAAGTTGGATTTGTACCAAGCTGCTAGAGACCGTGAATCTGTGCTGGAAGAATGGACTACAAAATACGCTTCCAAGTCAGAACCGAAAAAATAGATTGTAGAACGAAGGGGTGCCGATATTGGGCATCCTTCCCGTTTTTCGGAGAATTATTTGGGTAAATTAGGTAAAAAGGGGCATTTGTTATGAAGCTGGGATATTTATCGCTGCGCA
Source organism: Paenibacillus terrigena DSM 21567 (assembly GCF_000374845.1). Taxonomy (GTDB): domain Bacteria; phylum Bacillota; class Bacilli; order Paenibacillales; family Paenibacillaceae; genus Paenibacillus_K; species Paenibacillus_K terrigena. The sequence continues at coordinate 430,756 of NZ_KB895416.1, forward strand.
ACCTGTCAAAGCATTTTGGGAAGCAAACAGCGCTGCAGGAAATAAATTTAGATATTTATCAACATGAATTCATCTGTCTGTTGGGGCCGAGCGGATGTGGTAAAACAACGCTGCTGCGCATCCTTGCGGGTCTGGAAAAAACGGATAGGGGTCAATTGACCATTGGCGGGAAAGATATCACTTCTGTACCTGCCGGAAAACGAAACTTCGGCATGATGTTTCAATCGTATGCTCTATTTCCAAATCTATCGGTTTCCGAGAATATTGCGTACGGGCTTCGCAATCGCCTAACCAAGTCCCAAATCATAGATCGTGTGGACGAGCTATTAGGATTAGTGGAATTGAACGATCAGCGCGACAAAGTGCCCGCTCAATTATCGGGAGGCCAACAGCAGCGGGTAGCACTTGCACGGGCGCTCGCGTTTTCACCGGACTGTTTGTTGCTCGATGAGCCATTATCCGCTCTTGACGCTAAGGTGCGCGTCAAGTTGCGGCGTGAAATCTGCCGTCTGCATCAACAATTTGGTATGACGACAATTATGGTCACGCATGATCAAGAGGAAGCTTTAACGATGGCTGATCGCATTGTCGTGATGAACCAATCGCGAATCATTCAAGTCGGCGCCCCAAATGAAGTGTATGAACGTCCGAATAGTCCCTTTGTTGCCGATTTTATTGGAGCAGTCAGCTTTATAGAACCGGATGGCGGACAACAAGGAAACCCTATCATGGCTATACGTCCAGAGCATGTTCAATTGGTTCGGGAAGGCCAAGAGAAAGGTAGGCAGGGAATCGTACGGGAAATCGAATATCGAGGGACTCATTACCGTTTGGTTCTAGAGTTATTAGATCATCAGGATGCTCCGCGTCAGCAATTCCTTACCGTTGATCTGCCAACGCAAGATATGGCGACTTTTCATATCAAACCCAATCAAAAGGTAACGTTTAGCTTGCTGCCTGAACACATTATCCGGTTTGATACGGTATCCAATACCAGTATTGCGGTTGGGTGAGGAGGTTCATGGCATGGAAACGTGGTTAAAACGAATACGACCGAATGCTAACGGATGGAGTCAAAACGGATTCATATTAATAATGATGCTCATCTTAATGTTTACGATCCTGTTGCCGCTTGGTGAGCTCTTGATCAAAGCCGTAAGCAATAAAGAAGGGAACTTTATTGGATTCGCCAATTTTGCTAAATATTTCTCCACACCGACACTTGTAACTTCATTATGGAATTCCATTAAGGTTTCATTGATTACGACCTTAGTCGCTGTACCACTTGCATTCTGGTTTGCCTATGCGCTTGAGAGAAGCGGAATTCGGGGAAAATGGTTTTTTAGATCCGTAGCGCTGCTTCCGCTTTTTGCTCCTTCGATGCTGCACGGACTTGCGTTAATCTATTTATTCGGCAATCAAGGACTCGTTTCTACAGGGTTCTTCGGTCTGCTGCCTGAATTTCGAATTCAGCTTTATGGGCAGTTCGGAATTGTACTGTCCGAAATTTTATATACGTTTCCACAAGCATTTCTTATCCTGTCAGTTGCTTTTGCAAGTTCGGATTATCGGCTATATGAAGCGGCGGAGACGCTTGGTGCGTCAAAATGGCGTACGTTTTGGACAGTAACTGTACCAGGTACCAAATTTGCGCTCATTAGCACGGTTGTTGTTTGTTTTGTCCTGACATTTACTGACTTTGGGGCGCCCAAGGTTGTAGGAGGACAATACAACGTTCTTGCAACCGATTTGTTCAAGCAAGTGATTGGTCAACAGAATATGCAAATGGGGGCCGCTGTCGGTGTGCTGTTGTTAATCCCGGCCGTGATTTCATTTGCCATAGACCGAATTTCACAGCGGAAACAGAGCGGGTGGCTTAGCGCAAAATCATTGCCGTATCGGATTGAAGCGAACAAGACGCGTGACGTCCTGTTATTCATTCTTTGTTCGATGGTATCTGCTGTCATTCTAAGCATTATTCTTGTGGCTATCTATGGATCAATCGTGAAAGTATGGCCATATAACTTACAACTTTCTCTTTCCCACTACGAAGGTTTTCTTGACGGGGCGGGACCGTTTGTGAACAGTTTGCTCATTTCGGTTGGCGCTGCAGTGATTGGCAGTATAGTGACATTTATGTTTGCTTATCTCATTGAGAAATCTAATGGTCATGCATTATTGCGAAATGCGGCATATTTGCTGTCCATGCTGCCGCTTGCGTTGCCGGGATTGGTGCTTGGTCTCGTCTATGTATTCTTCTTTAATAATCCGAACCAACCCTTGCATGGACTATACGGGACCATATGGATCATGATCATATGTAATATTGTGCATTATTATTCGGTTTCGTTCTTAACGGTAACCTCGGCACTTAAAAAGCTGGATAGCGAGTTCGAGGCTGCATCAGAAACGATGAATGTACCTTGGTATAGGACACTTGTCAGAGTAACGTTACCCATGTCATTGCCATGTATCTTGGAGATTTTTATGTATTATTTTATCAACAGCATGGTTACGGTGTCGGCGGTCATCTTCTTGTATGCGCCAGACTTGAAACCGGCAGCTGTAGCGATTGTAAACATGGAGGACTCAGGCGATATAGCCCAGGCGGCTGCGATGTCATTGCTAATCATACTGGCTAATCTGATTATGCGATCTGTTGTTATGTTGCTGTCAGGCAAAATGCGCCGGCGAACGGAAGCACTTTTGGTTAAGAAAGATAGTTAGTTTTTATTATATGAGACCTCAGGAGCGATTGGTATGCCGAAATTGATGATTAACAAGAGAAGCTATTCTGTGAAGGGGGTTTTATTTGATAAGGATGGCACGCTTCTCGACTTTATCAGTCTTTGGGGATGTTGGAGCGAGTCGTTATACCGGAATTATTCAAGTAAAGTCTTGGCTCTTGCAACGGATGGGGTCATCGATCCTATCTCGGATTTGTGGGGAACGGTTCATAATGCCGCAGGGCATGTCACTGATTATAATAGAAACGGTCCATTGGCCATGGGATCGATTGGCGATATGCTCGCTATATTAGTATGGCAAGGCTACCGGCTAGGACTCCCTTGGAGTGAATCCATGCGGTTTGCAAGGGAAAGTAAGCGTCTGGCTGATGAAGAATTGGAACAGGTTCGACCGGCTTATCCGTTGCCGGGAGTTATAGACTTTCTGAAGCAATGCCATGATCAAGGCGTGCCAATGGGCATTGTAACGGCTGATGAGACAGCGGAAGCGGAAAAACATTTGGAGTGGATGGGCATTCGCCAGTTTTTTAAAGTTATTATCGGGAACGATTTGGTGAAACAGGGAAAGCCTTTTCCAGACATGTTAAATAAGGCTTGCCTAGAGCTTGGCTTAGCACCGAATCAGGTGGCCTTGATTGGGGATACCAACAGCGATATGCAGATGGGGAAATCCGCAGGAGCTGCAGTCACTATTGGATTAATGATGAATAATGCGTCACAATCTAGCGAATACTGGCTCAATGATGCGAATGTACTAGTCTCTTCATACGCTGAACTTCACTTGGAGGAATCCACAGATGAAGGGTGAGGGCGGTATGGGATGGATACAGTTATTATTCGGATAGTTTGCATGGATGAGCTCGATGACCACTTCGTCGATCTCATCCTTTTTTTGATATGGGGGATTGCAGCCTCATGTTTACAATATAAAAATCTAGATTTTACATGCAATTAACCTATTAATCGCGAGTTTAATGTACAGTAATTTTTGAACAGACATGAAATGAGAGATTATATCATGTGAAAATTTTAATAATAAAAAATATCTTGAACGTAAGTCATAAACGAATCATTCACTTTCGATATGCAAGTTTTTTCCATAGGGAAGAGAGAATTTGTGGGAGGTGGTGCTTACGGATTGAAATGGCTTTTATTTATCGCATAGTTCGGCTTTGATTGCTGCACACCTATTCGCTACGTTCCGTTTTGCTTTTTACTTAATTTTACGAGATTTGAATGGACTCTTAAAAAACATAAAGTATGGAGGTTTTCTGTAGTGAAAAGAATTTTATCCTTTACCCTCGTATTAACGATGATATTCGGTATGGTATCAACCCCTGCAAACGCAGCAAATGATACAGGCAGCGCAAGTGCCAACCCCCTTATTGCATCAATCAAATTCGACAATAATTTGAAGGACGATGTAAATCAACAAGATTTGATCGCAAAAGGGAATTATAGTTTTGTAGACGGTATATTACCAGGAACCAAAGCTCTGCATTTAGAAAGTGGAAACGGCAATTATGTCAGCACGCCGCAAAGCTTGAAATTTGGTGAACAGAGCTTTACCGTATCCTTCTGGTATAAGGGCGACACGAAAGATAATCAGGTCATCTTATCGAACAAAGATTTTAGTAACGGCTCTAACGCAGGCTGGGCAGTTTACACCTCAGCCAGATCGGTCAAAATGAATATCGGATTCCCGACCGCATCAGTGAAGAACATTTCCTTTGGGCGCAACACGTTTGATGCTTCCGATTGGCGTTATGTGACATTTGTTGTAGACAGAGATAAATTGCTCGCGTCGTTATATATTGATGGTTACAAGATGGATGATACTCCGCTGAGACACGGAGCTTTAGATACATCGAACCCATTGAATATAGGTTCCGACGGATTGGGCAACCTCGGCGGCAATGCATTCGATATCGCTGATCTGATGATTTGGAAAGGCGTATTAAGCACTGATGCGGTTCAAGCGAATTATGATAGTTACGCGGGACATTCAGTAGATATGAAGGCACTTAACGACGCCATATCAGAAGCAAATACAATCATAGCAGGCGGTCTCGGCAGCGGCTTCAGCCAAACCGATTTTGATTATTTGAACAAGGTTTATAATATGGCCAATACGGTTGCAACAACGCAAAAAGTAAAATTTTATACCCAGGAAACGATCAATTATTACGTCCGTGAACTAAACAATGCCATCTTCATTTATCAAAAAAGCAATAAAACATCAACTCCTGCCGATTTAAATATAACTGTGCACAGCGACCCGGAAATCAATGGTCATCCCGGTTCAAAAGAGAACATAGAAAAAGAGATTAGAAAATCCTTGAGTACATTCCCTCAGTCCGACGTCATGTTGATGCCTGGCGACATTACTGGCGGTAACAATGCCAATGAGTATGTGTGGATGGGTTTGATGACGGACGTAGTCAATAAACTTAAAAGTGAGGGCTTATTTGACCATACGAAGTTATATATGGTAAAAGGCAACCATGATATGAACGGCTCCGAAACATTAATACCTATCGGTTCGGCGGGCGCGTGGAACGAATCAAAGCAGTCGTACGATAACGATTTTTACAACAGTGCTTATAGAGTAAAGATAAAAGGATATAATTTGATTGGTTTTGACGGAAATATTAACAACAATAACACAGTGGGAAAAGCTACAAATTTCCTCAACGAAATTAAAAGTGAACCAGATTATGATCCAAAAAAACCGATATTTGCAATGTCTCACTACCCTATTAGCGGAACCGTGTGGGGATCGGCTTGGAGCAGTGGTGCAAGTAATAATTTCGGCAAATTTATTGCCGACAATAATTTTTCGCAGGTGTTCTATATGTCAGGTCATACGCAATACGATCCGACCGACGAACGTTCTCTTTATCAAGGTGCGGCTACGTTTCTCGATTCCGGTGCGGTGTCATATTCCAGTTATCAAGATGACGGTCCGTACGGCGGATATATAGAAGGTGCGTATGGCAGTTATAAAACCACACCCAAAATCGTAAATTTCCTGGAAGTATACGGTTCGAAAATTATTCTCAAACAGTACAATTTAGCTACAGATGAATTTGTAGGCACACCTCGTGTAATAAACGTTGGCGAAGGCAAAGATGCCTTTACGTATAGCAGGAGCGATACAAAAGACCTCATACCTCCGCAGTTTGATGAGGGAATTAAGGTCGATTCCTTAAAAAGCGGCGAAGTTACTTTTACAATAAAGCAGGCAAATGACAATGTGCGCAATTTTGAATATAATGTTCAGCTTACCAACAAGCTCACTGGGGAAGTGGACAAGTCGTTCAACAGCCTTTCGTATCCGATGGACAAGCCATACGACGAATACAGGCAATACAAGATTACAGGTTTAATGCCGAAAACGCCATATTTACTCAGGGTATTCGCCGATGATTCCATGTATAACCGTTCGTACCAGGAAATTGACATTACAACTGAGGGTGCGAAATTAAATAGTATCACTGCGCCTGCAGCGGTATCTGCGAGCAACGGTTCGAACAAGACAGCGGCAGCTCTTGGATTGCCAACCAAAGTAACTCTTGTAACCGATGGAGGAAATGTGGATACAAGTGTGGATTGGGATTTAAGCGGTGTTAGCTACGATCCGGCTATCAAGACGACGCAGACCTTCTCGGTGCCAGGGACCGTAACCCTGCCTTCCGGAGTTGATAACCCGAACAGCATACCATTGACAGCAAGCATTGATGTAACTGTTCTTGCAGCTGGAGAAAGATCTCTATCCCTAGACAAATCCCAGTACAACAAAGGGGAAGCCATTACCCTATCCTATTATGGGGCAGCGTCAAACGGGAAGGATTGGGTCGGCATCTACAAAACCGGAGCTGTTCCTCCAGGTGCCGGTGTATCTATTACATGGAGTTATTTAAAGTCTGGAAACGGAAGAGTTAGCTTAAGCAATGGACTGGCCCCTGGCACTTATGATGCACTCTTTATGCTCAATGACGGTTATACGATAGTGGATCGCAAGACATTCGAAGTCGTTCAACCTGTGATGTTAAAGAGCATAACAGAGCCCGCAGCCATCCAAGGATTGGCTAACGGAACAGAAAAGACTGCAGCAGCCCTTGGCTTGCCTTCTTCCGTTGAACTGGTTACCGATTCAGGAAGTAAGAATGCCAATGTGTCATGGAATGTAGATGCTGCAAACTATGATCCAGCACTAAAGATAGAACAGACCTTCACGGTAAATGGAACGGTAACCTTGCCTGCAGGTGTGACAAATCCGAACAACGTAGGATTGACAACAAGCATCAGCGTGAGTGTTCTGCCGGCGACAACAATGGCTCAGTCTACATTGACAGGTTTGCAGCAGGTGGCACCTGGCCAAACATTCGATGTAACGATGGGATTGACTGGCGTTACGCAAAGTGTATACCAGCAAGTGTATGGTATGGATGTGACTCTTCACTATGATCCGCAGAATTTGAAGTTCGACTCGGTTACATCGCTAAAAGATGGATTTCAAGTCATCGATCATAAGGAGTCGGTACCTGGACAAGTCCGGATTGCGGTTGCCAGCGTGGGCGCGAACCAAGGAGTACCTGCCCAAGGCGATATGCTCGCATTCAAATTTACGGCCAAAACGGGAACTCAAGCTACCGATAAGACGACAATTTCTCTAGATAATGTCGTAATTGCAAATGGACAGGGTGATGAGCTGAAAGTCGGTGGTGCCTCCCACGAGATACAAATAAGTAAACTTGTAGATAAGTCGTTCTTGAATGCGTTGATCACAAGCGCTCAGGCCAAGTACAATGCTGCAGTGGAAGGCAATGGAGACGGTCTATACGCGATTGGCTCCAAAGCTCAATTGCAGTCGGCAATTGCTGCGGCGGGTGCAACAGCAAATGATCTGAATGCCACTCAGCAGCAGGTGGATAGTGCGAAAGCTGCATTGGAAGCGGCAATTCAATTGTTTGATACCAAGAAAATAACTGCAGATGTCAATGGAGATGGAAGAATTTCTATTGGAGACTTGGCTATCGTTGCAGGGGTTTACGGCAAACAAAAAGGTCAAACAGGCTGGAATGAGAAAGCGGATGTAAATCATGACGGCACTATTGATATTGTAGACCTTGCGATCATAGCCAAAGCGATCTTGCAATAAAACAACGCCGTACCTTGTTTGCTTGATCACATCAGTGAAATTCAGGATGGGTTGGAAATACAATGAGGGGGATATTTAATAGTATCCTCCCATTGTTCCTCTCCCTCTGAATGCTTTGAACCTTCACCCTCAAGTAAAAACACTTTTGGAAGGCTTGAACTAATGAAATAATGGTAGAAATGGTGTGAAAAGGGGCCCATCAGATGAACTTACGAACTTTCCTATCCTTCATAATCATCGCATTATTGTTGGGGACTTCCACTACTTCATATGCGCATTCCGCAAGCATGGGTTACTCGGCGATCGCCGTGAAAGGGAATGAGATGAACTATGAACTATTTCTTGATCAAAGAGACTTGCTTGTTCAATTTGATACCAACAAGGATGGTAATTTGGAGAACGAGGAACTGCTATCGGAAAAGGAAGGAATCCAATCGTTTTTACAGAAAGATCTTCAAATCGAAGTAGATTCGAAACCCTTGACGATGGAAATGCTTTCGATGGACGTGACAACAAAGGGTTCTACAAGAGGCGTAGTGTTTCAATTAAAGTTAACCGCCGATGAGGCGATCGAACAATTTAATATTCATTACAATCTGGTGTTTGCAGATGCGCCTGTTCATACGAGTGGACTCTCGGTTCATTCAACGAATTTTTTCTATCAGGATATTCTTGATATCAATAGAAAAGATATTCAGATCACCTTACCTGAGGCCGAGAATGCTCCGTCTGAGACTGGATCCGTCCTGTGGAAATACTTTATACTTGGAATCGAACACATTTTGACAGGTTATGATCATTTGGTATTTTTGTTATCCTTAGTATTAATTGCAACCCGCTTTAAGGATGCTTTGAAAATTGTTACTGCGTTTACAATCGCCCACAGCATTACACTATTCTTGGTGGCGTCGGGCCGTATGCATGTCATCCCGTCTTGGGTCGAGGCGTTGATTGCGGTGACGATATGTTACGTGGCCGTGGAAAATATATTTGTTCAAAGGGCGAAATGGCGGTGGGCATTGACAGCCATATTCGGCCTGATTCACGGCATGGGCTTCGCTGGGGCTTTGGCTGAAACAGGACTTCCAAAGGACAATCTGATTGGCACGCTCCTGATGTTCAATTTAGGTGTAGAAACGGGCCAACTGATGGTCTTATGCCTATTACTGCCCCTCTTGATTTGGCTGCAAAAGTTCCCGTGGTATCGTAAATTTATGATTTCAACATCCTGCCTTATATTCGTTCTAGCATTTTATTGGTTGATTGAAAGATTGTAATTAGGCCATACGAGAGTTAGCGATTTTAAGTGCAGTTCATTTGTGAAATGCGGATAACGATTATATAATATTTCTATAATGTAATGTATAAGCTAATCGGAGGAGCCTGTCACCAAGGCTCCTTTTTGTCGTTTTTCGGGCATTATGCGCTTTTACGTGAAGGAGGGAAATAATGAATTCGATCGCAGCATTGTCCTATTACAAGGTGGAGAGGAACATTTCCGGATTAGAACAAACGATTCACAAGCAGGACAGATGGATCTATTTATACCAGGAGAAGGTTGTTACAGCGCATCGAGAGTTTCCAATTCAGGAGGTATTCGATATTTCTTATCGATCCATGGGAGGGGATGGAGGTATGTTGTACTTGCACACGCTGCAAGGTGTTTATTCGTATACAATTACTGAAGATCCTCAATCCTTCCTTAAAGCGTATAAGGCTCTTGTTCATGAAGAGGCCAATACAATCTGAGACGGAGATGAAAAGAGAAGTAATATTTATCAAACAAAGAGATTGTGTCTATCGACACCATCTCTTTTTTAATACAAATTTATTTGTATTCACGGATGCGAGCAAGGAAGGGATTTACATAATATTCACGTTGGATTAATAGTCTGTTGACAGTGTTATCGTACAATATTTTTTGTACGGAAGAAAGATGACATAATGATAGAAATGGGGATTGGCAATTGTACAAAAAACGAAATCGAAAAATGCTGCGTCTAATCGGTTATTTTGCGTCAATCATGATGTTGGTTGTTAACTTGTCCGCAGCATCTTTCATGCCTGTTGCTGAAGCAGCTGCAGGCCAGACGTTAACAATGGACAAACTCCAGTACCTCAAGGGCGAAGCCATTACGCTATCGTACACAGGGGCTGGCGCAAACGGGGCGGATTGGGTCGGCATCTACAAAGCCGGAGACGTTCCTCCAAATTCCGGTGTATCGATCATATGGGATTATATAAAGTCTGGAGACGGGAAAGTTAGTCTCAGCAATGGGTTGGCCCCAGGTAAGTATGATGCGCTTTTCCTGCTCAATGGCGGGTATGAGATCGTGGATCGCAAGACATTCGAAGTCGTTGAACACATCCCTGTTGACGGGGTGACACTTGATCAACAGAACGTAACTATGACTGAAGGTGAGACCGCAACATTGACGGCTACGGTTACGCCGGCTAATGCGAACGATACCCAAGTTTCGTGGACAAGCAGCGACCCTGCTGTAGTATCTGTCACCGCAACTGGCGGCAGCGCTTCGCTGACTGGCAATCGTCCTGGAACGGCGACAGTGACGGCCACAACTTATGATGGAAATTTTACGTCTTTCGCGAATGTGACAGTAGAGGCAGATCTGACGTTACAGAACATCATCGGAAACGCCCAGTCTAAGTACGATGCAGCAGTGGAAGGCAACGAGGACGGTCAGTATGTGGCTGGCTCCAAAGCGCAATTGCAGTCGGCTATCGATGCAGCGAGTGCGACAGCAAGCGATTCGAATGCGACGCCGGAGCAGGTGAATCAAGCGAAAGCGGCATTGAAAGCGGCTATTCAACGGTTTGACAAGCAGAAAATCAGCGCAGATCTGAGTGGAGACGGAAAAATCTCTGTTGGCGACTTGGCGATTGTTGCGGGAGGATATGGCAAGCAATCAGATCAAGCGGACTGGAATGAAAAAGCTGATGTCAATCATGACGGTAAGGTTGATGTTATAGACCTTCAAATCATAGCCAAAGCGACTCTGCTATAAAAATTACTTTGCAACTGGATGGCTTTTACTTAAAAATATGGAGGTTTTTCTGTAATGAATAGAATTTTATCCGTTACGCTCGTACTAACGATGATGTTCGGTATGGTATCGACCAGCGCATACGCAGCAATCGATACTGCCAGACCAAATGCCAACCCTCTTATTGCATCGATGAAATTCGACAATAATTTGAAGGACGATGCGAACCAAGAAGATTTGATAGCAAATGGGAATTATAGTTTTGTAGACGGTGTATTACCTGGGACCAAAGCGCTGCATTTAGAAAGCGGAAACGGCAATTATGTCAGTACGCCGAACAGCTTGAATTTTGGTGAAGAGAGTTTTACCGTATCCTTCTGGTATAAAGGCGACACGAACAAGAATCAGGTCATATTATCCAACAAGGATTTTAGTAACGGTTCTAACGCAGGCTGGGCGATTTACACATCAGCCAATTCGGTCAACATGAATTTAGGCTTTCCGACCGCAAAAGAAAAGAACATTTCCTTTGGGCGCAATACGTTTGATGCATCCGCTTGGCGTTACGTGACCTATGTTGTAGACAGAGATAACATGCTCGGATCGCTTTATATTGATGGTTACGAAATGGCTGAAACTACGCTGAAGCATGGATCGTTAGATACATCGAACCCATTAAAAATCGGTGTCGACGGATTGGGCAACCTCGGCGGTAATTCATTCGATATCGACGATCTGATGATTTGGAAAGGTGTATTAAGTAGTGATGTCGTTCAAGCGAAATATAATAGTTACGATGTAAATAAAGTAGATTTGACCGCACTTAACGACACAATAGCAGAAGCAGATGCAATCATAGCAGGCGGTCTCGGCAACGGCTTCAGCCAAACCGATTTTGATTATTTGAACAAAGTGTTTACGACTGCAACTACGGTTGCAACAACGCAAAAAGAAAAATTATTTACACAGGAAACGATCAATTATTACGAACGTGAACTAACCAATGCCATCTTCATCTATCAAAAAAGTAATAAAACAGCAACGCCCGCAGATTTAAATATGATTGTGAACAGCGATACGGAAATCAGTAGTAATCCGGCTGCAATCGCGCGCGTGGAAGATGATTTCAGAAAAAGTCTGAAAATATTCTCGCAAGCCAACGTCATGTTGATTCCTGGCGACGTTACCGGCGGTAACAATGCCATCGAATATCTATGGATGAAAGAGCTGACAAACGTCTACAACAAAGTGAAAGATGAAGGCTTATTTAACAATATCGCGCTTTATTTGGTAAGAGGCAACCATGATATGGGCGGCGCCGAAGAATTCATTCCTGTCGGTTCGGCGGGGGCGTGGAACGAATCTACGAAATCGTACGATAACAATTTCTTTAACGATGCTTATCGTGTCAAGATCAATGGATATAACCTGGTGGTATTTGACGGCAATTATGACAACAGCAACACGTCTGGAAAAGCCAAAAATTACCTGGACCAAATTACAAAAGAACCGGATTACGATCCAACCAAACCGATATTTGTATCTTCTCACTTCCCTATAAGCGGAACCAATTGGGGATCGGCATGGAGCACCGCGGGAAGTAATAATGTAGGTAAATATATTGCTGACAATAATTTGTCGCAGGTCGTCTATCTGTCAGGTCATACGCATTATGATCCGACCGACGAACGTTCTCTCTATCAAGGTGCGGCTTCGTATTTCGATGCTGGTTCGACGAATTATTCTAGTTATATTGATGGCGGTCCGTCCGGCGGATATATTGAAGGTGCATATATCAACTATCATACCACACCGCGCATCTCGAATTTCATAGAGGTTTATGGTACAAAAGTTATCATCAAACATTATAATTTAAGCACAGAAGAATTTGTAGGCATACCTTCTGTAGTCTACGTTGGCGAAGGCAAAGATGCCTTTACGTATAGCAAGAGCGATATTAGAGAACTCATCGCTCCGCAGTTTGATGAGGACCTTAAGATCAAATCCTTAAAAAGCAACGAACTTACTTTCACAATGAAGCAAGCCAATGACAATGTGCGAGTGTTGGAATACAATGTTCAGCTGATCAACAAGCTTACGGGAGAAGTTGACAAATCGTTCAACAGTCTTTCACTGCCGCTAGACAAGCCATTCGATGAACACAGGGAATACACGATTACAGGTTTGTCGCCGAAAACTCCATATACACTCCGAGTATTTGCTGCGGATTCCATGTATAACCGTTCATCGCAAGACATTGACATTACAACGGAGGGTGCTGTATTAAGCAGTATCACTGCACCAGCTGACAAAACAGCAGTGGACAACGGAACAGCAAAGACAGCGGAAGCTCTTGGTTTGCCGAAAATGGTGAAAATGGTTGCCGATGATGAAAGCAGCTTTGATGCCAATGTGACATGGGATGTAGACGCATCAAGCTATGATCCATCTCTAAAGACTGCGCAAACCTTCACAGTAAATGGAGTTGTAACCTTGCCTGCAGGGATGACAAATCCAAATAACGTACCATTAACAACAAACATCAAAGTAACGGTAGATCGTGTACCGGCAGTCTTTATGAAGGCAGCTGACTACACTTCCATGAACAATGTACAGAAAGAAAACACAGGTGACATTGGCGGTGGACAGCATGTCGGATATATTGGTGTGGGCTCTTGGATGGAATACACGGACATTAATATTCCAGTAACCGGAACATATACCCTGCAATACAGGGTGGCTGTTAATAAAACGCCAGGATCTCTCAGTTTTCTAGTAGACGGGGTTCCGCAAAAGACGACCATATTACCAAGTACGGGGAACTGGAGTAATTGGTCAACAGTGTCCGATAAGGTTACCCTAACGGCCGGAAAGCATACCATTAGACTTCAGGCAAATACAGATGGATTTAACATCAACTGGTTCAAGCTGTTTGAAGAGGAGGTTAAGTTACCTCAGTCTACTCTGACAGGGTTACAGCAGGTGGACCTGGGTCAAACCTTTGATGTAACAATGGGATTGACCGACGTTACGCACAGCGTATTCCAGTCGGTGTATGCCCAAGATTTGACGCTTCACTATGATCCGACGATTTTGCAGCTCGATTCGATTACATCATTGAAGGATGGATTCCAAGTCGTCGGTCAAAAGGAGACAGCGCCGGGACAAATTCGGATAATGGCTGCCAGCGTGGGTGCGAACGTGCCTGCTCAAGGCGATTTGCTTGCATTCAAATTTACGGCCAAAGCTGCAACGCAAGCTTCTGCTAAGACAACAGTATCGATCGAAAATGTTGTCATTGCAAACGAACAGGGAAATGAGCTGCAGGTAGGTGGTGCCTCCTATGAGGTAGCTGTATCCGACGGCGGTCAAGTTGGCACAATTCCTGCTGTACCTACAGGTTTGAAAGCAAAAGCAGCAGGTGCGTCACAAATCAATGTAACATGGAAAAATTCAGCAGATGCAACAGGCTATGACTTGATGGTGGATGGGGCGATTCACACGGATGCTGCAAATCCATTCGCACACACAGGTCTTGCAGCAAACACAAGCCATACCTATAAGGTGAGAGCTAAAAATGCGGCAGGAGCTAGTGAATGGAGTACACAGGTAACTGAAAGCACTAAGAGCGAAAAGCCAGATCCAAAGCCAGATCCAAAGCCAGATCCAAAGCCAGATCCAAAGCCTGAACCAAAGCCGAAAGATCATGTATTCAACGACAAGATTGTTAATGTTGATCAATTCATGGAAGCGATCAAGGCCAAAGTAGAGGAAGCCAAGAAAACGAATGAAGAGCTTAACTTGGCTGACTTGAAAGGACACTGGGCCGAAAAGATCCTTACTGCGTTCGCGAAACTGCAAATGATCACAGGGTTTGAGGATGGCACATTCCGTCCGAACAGTCCAATTACACGCGCTGAGTTTGCAGCGATCATCGCTCGCGTATTCGATATCCATGGCAGCAGCGCTAAAGATGTGGTTGAACTGAAAGACATTAACAGTCATTGGGCTAAAGACGCGATTAATAACCTTGCAAGCGCAGGCGTTATTAACGGATATGGAGACGGGACCTTCAAACCGAACAAAACGATCAGCCGCGAAGAAATGGTTATCATTCTGTCCCGTATTGTCAATCTGAGTAATGTTGACAAAGATGATTCCAAAGGCAACTTCACGGATATGTCAAGCGCAAGCTCTTATGCCGTAAATCTAATTAAAGATGCGGCAAAAGCTGGCATCATCAACGGCAAGGGCGATGGGGTATTTGATCCGAAAGGAAACTCCACACGTGCAGAGGCTCTGACGATCATCCTGAATGCATTGAACCTTAATCCTCAAATTAAAACAATCTTAAACAGCTTGAACTAATCCTCTTCTGCGGAGGAAGTAAGATTTAACAAAAAAAGAGATGGTGTTCTTTCGACACCATCTCTTTTTTGCAAATTTTCCTGGTAATAAATATTAACCATTTATCTGGCGGACAACAGCAGCGGGTTGCGATATCAAGAGCGCTGACGACGAAGCCTTCCTTAAGCTGTCTCCGGTACTTTACTGGAGACAGCTTATTTAGCTTTCGTGGCGGTCGATGTTGGTTATAAAATCGGCGCAGAATTTTAAAACAAATATTGAAAAAGACTAAAAAATAGATCGTGAATAAAATATTTATTCTATTTAATTTTAAGAAAAAAATATTCTTGCCAAGTTTTTAGGCGGGTGCTATACTGATTTCAACATAAGCCCGAAGGAGGAAGATCAGCAGTGAGCGACACATTGCCGCCTGTTCAGGATCGAACAGGAGAAGGACTCACATTATTTGCAATGATTCAGAATGCTTATGATAGCTTCAGCGTCACGGAGAAGCGGATTGCCGATTTGATTCTCAATTCGCCCGAGACGATTATTTATAACACGGTGACCCAAGTGGCCGAAGGTCTGGAGGTAGCGCAATCCACGGTGACGAGATTTTGTCGGACGATCGATTTGCGCGGTTATCAAGAGCTCAAAATCCGCTTGGCTCAAGAGCTGGAGCGCAGACAGCCTGCGATGCCGGAGCAAGAAGCGCAGAGCCTTCCCGGACAGCTCGCGAATAATGCGGCGAACAGCATCCTGGATGCAGCCATGCATATCGAGGAGTCCGTGTTCGAATCGGCGGTAGTTGCCATTCTGGGCGCGCGAAAGATACATATTTTCGGTCTTGGGGAGTCGGGGCCGATGGCTCAGCTGCTGAAGATCAAATTGCTGGGGCTTGGCCTCATGGTCGATGCGCAAGTTGATGTCCATCTGCAGATGATAGCAGCAGCGCATCTGGATTCGGGTGATGTGGCGATCGGAATTTCGCAACAGGGCAGCACGAAGGATATAGTGGCCGCCATGCAGGCGGCACGCAAGTCTGGGGCGAAGACCATTGGCATCACGGGGCATGGGAAAGCACCGATCACGGAGGTCTCGGACATCAGCCTCGTCTGTATGAATCGCGGGCTGAGCAATATCGTGGAGAGCTTCAAGAGTAAGGCATCGATGCTGTACGTCATTGAACTGTTAAGTATTAGTTTGACGTTGAAAATGTCCGATCAATCCCTGGAGATCAAAAAATTGTGGAAGACGACCGATTCCATTCTCGACAAATTGTATTGAGGAGTGTAGTCCATGATAGCATCGATGAAAAATAAAATTATCGTATCCTGTCAGGCATGGCCTGGAACACCATTCTATGGTGATCCGAGGCTGATGCGGGCGATGGCTGAAAGCGCTTTACTTGGTGGCGCGGGCGGCATTCGCGCGAATGGTGCCGACGATGTTCGTGAGATTAAGAAGACTGTCGATCTGCCGGTGATCGGTATTAACAAGCTGCCGGATCGGTACGGTGTCCGTATTATTACGCCGGACTTCGAGAGCGCGCGCGTATTGGCGGAGGCAGGCGCCGATATGATCGCACTGGATGCCACCTTCCAGGCGAGAGGAGATGAAGCGGAGCTGCAGCAATTGATTCATGCGATTCAATCCCATCTAGCACTTCCGGTCATGGCGGATATTTCTAACGTAGAAGAAGCTGTGCGGGCTGAACGACTCGGCGCAGATGTCGTCGCGACGACCATGGCGGGCTATACCTCCTATACGGAGCAAGATAAAACAGAAGGTCCGGATTTCGAATTAATTACTCGCATCGTCGAGCAGGTCAACGTACCGGTCATCGGTGAAGGGCGGTTTGCGCTTCCGTCCGATGCTCACGAGGCGATTACGGTTCGCGGTGCTCACAGCGTCGTTGTCGGCACATCGATTACAGCGCCGTGGGAGATCACTGCGAGGTTCGTCAGAGCGATTTAATGGGTATGCAGGGGAGGAAATGATTCATGCTTCTACTGGGAATCGACGGAGGGCAGACGTCCACGAAATCCTGCCTGTATGATCATGAGAACGGCATTTGTCTATTCGCCAGCGGACCGCCGATCGATCATATGCTAACGTTCAATGGGCAGGTCAAAACCAAACAAGCTATCCAGCAGTCGCTGCAAGCGCTGCTTGTGCAAGCGAAGCTGATCCGCAAAGTCGATATGGCATTTGCCAGCATCAGCGGCGTGCATAAAGAGCATGAGGAATTAATAAAAAGCTGGATAGCCGAATGCGTTCAAGTGGATGCCTACATGATCGAAGGCGATGTCAAAGCCAATCTGTCAGGCGCTTCGAACGGGAAGAATGACGGGGTGTTAATTATTGCGGGAGGTGGTAGCATAGGATATTACTTCGAAGGAAGACGGGAGTTCGTAGCCGGCGGATACGGTCATATTTTGGGGGATGAAGGGAGCGCTTATTGGATCGGACTTCAATCGATTAAAGCTGGAATTCGAGACAGTGAATCGCGCGGCCCGAAGACGGTACTCGGCAAGCAAATTCTTGATCATTTCGGCGAAGAATCGTTCTGGGGAATCAAAAAACGAATTCACGCAGACAAAATTCAAAGAAGCGATATGGCGCAGTTGTCGCTGTTGGTGGAGCGGGCAGCGGCCGATGGGGATGAAGTTGCACGGGACATTCTGCAGCGGGCAGGAGAAGAACTTGGCGGACTGGCCGTATCCGTACTGCAACAGGCAAGGGCGTATGACAGCACGCTGAAGCTGGATCATGTCTATATGACAGGCGGTGTCGTTCATTCCGAACGGGTCGTCGCCAGCCTGAAGGACACGGTTCATCGATATGATGCAGCTGTACGTATTTCCAAGCCGCAATATCCGCCTGTGGTTGGGGCGTTAATCCTATCGGCGCAAGCGCTTCAGGTCCGCATGGATATGTCGATCGTAAATCTGGCATTGCAAGGAGACGAGATATGAGCATTGGAGCGAATGAAGTATTCAGAGCCATGACGTCGATCATCGAGCAATTAGAACGTACGCAAATGGGCAATGTGAGCAAGGCTGCTGAAGAGATGTTTCAAAGTTTGTTGAAAGGGGGGATCGTGCATATCTTCGGCGCGGGACATTCGCGCGCATTCGGTATGGAGATGTGCGGCAGAGCTGGAGGACTGGCGCCAATGAAGCTGGTTGGTCTGGAGGATATCGCTGCATTAGAAGGGACGAGGGGCATTAATCTAGTAGAGTTAGAGCGGGATCCGCATACGGCTCACCGATTGATGGAAATGCATGCGGTTCAGCCCGAGGACGCCTTCGTCATCGTATCGAATTCCGGCAGGAACGGCGCATCGAATGAACTTGCGCTGGAGTGTCAACGCAGGGGGATCCCGGTCATTGCCGTGACTTCGCTGGAACATTCGCAGCATGCAGACAGTCGTCATCCGAGCGGCAAGAAGCTCTATGAGATCGCAGACGTTGTCATTGATAATTGCTGTCCCTATGGTGATGTATTATTAGAAATTCCAGGTCTAACAGAAAAAACAGGCTCGGCCTCCAGCGTTGCGGGCGCGATGATCGCACAATCGCTAACCGCAGAAATCATTGCGCGCTTTGTCCAAGCGGATCGCACTCCGCCGGTATTCATTAGCGCCAATGTGGATGGAGGCGACGAGCATAATCGAGCCATCGTCCAACAATATGGACATCGACAAATCACTTATTAGACTCATCGTATCATAATTGAGGAGGCCAATACAATGAAGCAGCATAACCGTGTGACATGGCGGGTATTCATCATATCCATCATCCTGTTGATTGGTTTGACGGGCTGTGGCGGGAACTCCAAAGATATGACTTCCAATGAGAAACCAACGAAAGAGAACACGTCGCAAGAGAATGCGAGTACGACTAACGATACGAAGGACGTTAAGCTTGTGTTTTGGCATTATTTGAATGACCGTCATGACTTATTGAAAGAAATGGCTGCGGACTTTGAACAGAAAACGGGGATCCAAGTCGATATTCAATTATTCGGCGGCGACGGCTTTAAGCAAAAGATCATGGCATCGGCTCAAAATAACGCTTTGCCGGATGTGATGACCTTTGCAGGTGGTGCCGGAGATCTGGGACAGCTCGTCGAGTCGGGCAACGTCATGGAACTTAGTGATATGAAAGATATATTCGGCAAGTTTCCTAGCACCATTTTGAAAACGTTTACTTACGATGAAGGCAACATTTTTGGCGTGAAAAAATTAGGTACGTATGCGCTCCCGATGGATACGAACAATATCCAGTTCGTCTACAATACGAAGCTATTCGAAAAAGCAGGCATTACTTCTGCGCCAACGACATGGGAGGAGCTGCTAGCTGATGTCGATAAGCTCAAAGCGGCAGGCATCGTTCCATTCGCAACAGGCATTGGCTCATGGGTGGCCGGTTCGCTGGCAGCGCCCTATGAGATCGCATATCTGGGCGAAGAGAAGTTAGTGAACGTGAAGAAGGGCCAAGAGCCGCTCATGGATTCAGGTTACCTGAATGTACTGAAGCGATTCGAGGACCTGTACAAACATGGCGCGTTCGCGGAAGGCATCGCGACGATGGATTTGCCAACGGCGGAGCAAATGTTCGTCAATGAAGAAGTTGCGATGATCTATGACGGTTCATGGGCTATCGGTGTGTTCAATCAGATGAATCCCAATTTTACGCAATATGATGTATTCTCGCCGCCAAAACCGGCGGATGCGACGCATGATGTGAAAATACCAGGCGGTATCGGCGTTCCGCTCGTCATCAATCAACACACGCCTAATAAAGAAGCGGCTATGCAATTCGTCAGATTCCTCGTCGAGAAGGAGCAGCAGCAAAAATACGCATCCAAAAGCTTCAATCTGCCTGCCAATATGGAAGCGGCGACATCGGAAGGCGGCATGACACCAGCCTTGCGCAACTTCTCGCTCGGCATGAACCATATCATCGAGAACGGTGGCACTTACCCGGCTCCAAGCGTAGAGACCGTGCTGCAAAAAGGAATTCAGTTAATCGCCATTGGACAGTCGACGCCAGATCAGGTGTTGAAGGAAATGGATACGGAGCTGCAAAAGGCATTAAAAGAAAAGAAATAGTAGCCATGCAGGGATCAGCGGTCAGTCAGGCTGTTCGTCCTGCTTAACACAGAGGTGATTCGATGGACGCAAGCAGCTTGCCAAGCACGAAAGGGAAGTCATACGGCAATCGAAAGAAAATCATCATGCGCTATTTTAATTTGGCTTATGTTTTGCCAGCGTTGCTGTTGTTTATTTTATTTTCATTGCTTCCGATCATTCGCACGGTTCAATACAGCTTTACGAATTTCAATGGCGTGAATTCGAATTATCAATTCGTCGGTTTCAAAAACTATGCCGCGGCAATAACCGATACGCGTTGGTGGGAAGCGGTGGGCAATGGGGTCATTTTTGCGCTGTTGTCGCTTGTGTTCATGAATACGATTGCACTGCTGCTGTCCGTCGCGGCGAACTCGAATATTCGGGGCGGCAAGTTTTACCGCGTCGTATTCTATATCCCGCCGATCCTGTCTGGCATCGTCGTGGGATACATTTGGAAATGGATCTATGAGCCGAAGGGACTTCTGAACGGTGTGCTGAGGGATATTGGCCTTGACCAATTCACGCATGTATGGCTAGGTTCGATCGACACGGCGCTCTATGCGGTAGCGGTCAGCTCGATGTGGCAAGGGGTCGGCGGCTCGTTTATTTTATTCCTGGCGGGACTCCAAGGCATACCCAAAGACTTGTATGAAGCGGCCAGCATCGACGGCGCGAGCCGGTCACAGCAATTGCGCTACATTACGATTCCATCGCTGCGCAAGGTATACACGTTGGTTAATATTTTGACGATCCTCGGGGCGCTCGGCATATTCAATCACGTCTATGCGATGACGATGGGGGGACCCGGCTACGCGACAGAGGTACCTGCGCTGCGCATTTATCGGGAAGCCTTTACCAATTCCAATTTCGGCATGGCGAACGCCTTCTCGTTAATATTTGGGATTATGCTGTTTATTTTATCGCTCATCCAATTAAAGCTGTCCCAGAAGAAAGACTAGAGAGGGGATAACGTATGCAGAGTAAAGGCACGTACTTGTTCAAAGGCATCACTCATTTATCCCTGATCGTGTGGACTGTGATCTCCATTTTTCCGCTTGTGTGGATGGTCTCGACCTCACTGAAGCAGCGGAATGAAATTTTTACGAACCGGAGTCTGATTCCGAATAATGCGTTTAATCTCGAAAATTACAAGGATGCATGGTTTCAGGGCAATTTTAATGTCTATACGTTCAACAGCGTCTTATATTCCGTGATTGTCGTGGTGTGCGTGGTTCTATTCGCATCGTTGGCCTCATACGCGATCGCGAGATTGGATATGGCAGTGAAGAAGGTCATTTTCTTAGGTTTTATGGCTACGTTAATGATCCCGATTCCTGGTGCCTTTATTTCTATCTATCTTGTGGTCAGCAATTTGGGACTCGCGAATACGAGAATAGGCTATATTTTACCGCTCATTGCCGCAGCTCTTCCGGTGTCGATTTTTATCTTAAAAACATTTTTTGACGAGATGTCGCGCGAATTGGAGGAAGCAGCGATCATCGATGGCGCCACCAGCTTCCAAATCTATTATAGACTCATGCTGCCCATTGCCCGGCCGGCACTAGCGACGATCGTGATCCTTAATACATTATCGGTGTGGAACGAGTTTATGCTGGCCTTAGTGCTGTTCTCGGAAAATAGGCTGATGCCGATTCAGATGGGCTTATCCGTGTTCGTCGGACAATACACGACGCAGTATGAGCTGTTGATGGCGGCTTCTACGATTATGGTGCTGCCGGTCGTGCTCGTGTATATTGCGATGCAGAAACAATTCATCCAAGGGATAACATCAGGTGCGATAAAAGGCTAAGGAGGAACTTAAATGGTTCATTTAAGAAAAGGAATTGCCTTTATTATTATTGCAATGATGCTGATAACGTCAGCCGCTCCCGGTTATGCCCATGCAAACGCTGGCGACGTGGCAGAAGGGTACGATGCAGCGAACGATGCGAAGGATACAAGCGCCAGGTATCAAAAGATTATCGATGCCGAAGCAGAATGGATTGCCAGCCTGCAATTCGACAATGGTGCGATTCCAACGTATAGCAAGGCGATTGATAGCTATAACGGAAAATACAAAGTCATTCCCTATTTCTCGCATATTGCTCTGCTCGGCTTGCTGGAAAAGCCGGAATATGCGAACGTCGTGAAAAAATACATGGATTGGTACTTTGCCCATTTGAACGAAGGGAAAGGACCGGATGCGCCGGATGGATCGGTCTACGATTACATCGTAGAGGCGGATCGTCAGACAGAAACGCCTACGCTCGATTTCGACTCGACGGATTCCTATGCGTCTACCTTCTTGAACGTGCTGCGCAAATATGCAGAGGTGACAGGGGATACGGCATATGTAGCGGAGCATAAAGAAAAAGTCCTGCAGATCGCTTCGGCAATGCTCTCCACGCAGGAGGCGGATGGCCTGACATGGGCGAAGCCGACCTATAGAGTGAAGTATTTGATGGACAACACCGAGGTGTATCGAGGACTCATCGATATGGCATGGATCGCTGAGCATATTTTTGGAGACACGGCCGAAGCAGCCAGATTTGAAGCAATCAAAGAGCAGGTTCATACGGCAATTCAATCCGAGCTATGGCTGGAACAAAAAAATATGTATTCGCCGGGGAAAACAGATTCGGGGACACTACTGAATCCGGATTGGCGGACATTCTATGCCGATGCGACGGCTCAAATCTCCCCGATTTGGGCAGGCGTCATCGCGCCCGACAGCGAGCGGGCGATCCAGTTGTACAATAGCTTTAATGAACATCATCCCGGTTGGCCGACACTTGCGAAGAGCGATGCTTTTCCATGGGCGATCCTCGCCAGCGCGGCAGCATTGATGGGAGACAAGGTGCGCGTCGATCAATTTCTACAATCGATTGAAGCCGCTTATGTGGATAAGGATCATCCGTGGCCATGGTACGTCATGGAGAGCGGCTTAAGTATGCTCACGGCTGCCCAAATGCAGAAGATGACGGATACGCCGGTTCAATTCGAAATGGCCTCGATGGAAGAGGGGACCGTTATCGAAGCGCTTCCTTATCAAGTGACAGGCACAGCTGTCGGCCTGCAGGATATCGAAGTCACATTCATCCATCAGCTGACAGGCGAGCAGAAGGTCTTTCATGCCGTACCTGAAGCGGGAACGTGGGGGATAGCGCTGCAAGGGCTGGTCAATGGCGATTATCAGGTCCAAGTAAAAGCCAAGGATCGCTTTAACAACGTTCATTTTACGCGTGATTTGATCGTCGCCGTCCGTCTAGGGGCCGAGGGGGAAGGCATGGCTAAAGTCACGATCAAGGCAGAACGCGAATTGTTGCGTCGTAACGAGAGCACGTCGATCGTGATTGAAGCTTTCAATAAAGACGGCAAGCAGCTCGATCTGTCGGATGCGCAAATTGCGTATCATATGGATTTAGATAACCTGCTGGCGCAAGAAAGCGCGAATCGCTTTACGTTGCGCGGCTTGCCTCTTGATCCGGCTACTCAGCAGATCAAGCTGTGGGCGTTCGTCACGAGAGGCAATGACGTGCTGAAGACGGATGAGATTGCGATCCGCATTTCGCGCGCGGCTGCTTCAAAACCGGATGACATATTGGATGCGATGTTGGGCTGGCTGGTTGGGCGCCAGCTTCCTAATGGAGCTGTGACGCTTAATGAACAGCAGAAGGAGATAGATCCGGCTGCGTCCAATACCGCTTCGCTCGGTTTCTTGTTAAGGCCGGAGACGATTGAACTCGCAGAGAAATATATTACGAATTATGTGGGCAGCTGGAATTGGGGAGACCGCTTCGGCGTCTATGGTACCAAATATGAAATGAAGCTGAATGAGGAGAGCGGCGAGTGGGTTTCGACAGAGGACTATCAGAGCGCTGCTGCCAGTATCGCTTCCTTTATATCGCTGCAGCGCGCCTATTTCGAGCGCACGGGCAAGTTCGTCATTACCCAGTACCAGCTTGATATTCTGACAGGCGGACTGGGGTTGATGGCTTTGCAGGCTGCCGATGGTCTCATGTGGACGAAGAAGGATGGGCAGATCAAATCGTTACAGGACAATTTACTCGTTCTGACAGGGATGCAGGATAGCTTATGGTTGTTCAGGAATCATTTTAAGGATGAAGGTCCAGCAGCTTACTTCGAGAAGTATATGGAAATGCTGCGTGAAGGGATCAAGTCTAAGCTATGGAATGAAGAGGCGGGGGCATACGCCATGTCAATCGATGCCGCAGATCAACCCACTCCAGCAGATTGGACGAAGTGGGAGGATGCCGGCGCTCAGCTTACGGCGATTGCTGCAGGGGTTGTTGCTCCGGATAGCAGCGAGGCGGCAGCTCTATATGCGGCTTTGAACCAGAATTTTCCGAAGTGGGCTTCCGAGGGCGATCTGAGCGGCCTGCATGGTGTTGCCGCGTATGTCGCGACGTTAATGGGTGATGCCGACCGGGCGATGGCTAGCCTGACACGGGTGACGGATGCGCTCAAGGCAGGTCGTCTGCCGGCTGACTGGAATGTATCGAGTGCAGGTTATGCCATGCTGGCTGCGCATGCGGTCAAGGATCTGGTGAAGTCGGATAAGACGAAGTTGGAAGCTCTGATATCGCAGGCAAATCAATTGTATGCGCAGGCACAGGAGGGGACGTCTGCCGGTTATTACCCCGTCGGATCGAAATCTCGACTCCAGGCGGCGATGACCGCAGCCGAGGCTGTGATGCAGGATGGGGCGGCGATGCAAGAGGCTGTCGATGCAGCCGTGGCAGCTCTTACGCAAGCTGTCGAGACATTCAAGAAGTCCGTCAATGTTGATCAACCGACGAATCCGGGTAATCCAAGCAATCCAAGCAATCCAAGCAACCCCTATAATCCATCTACACCTTCCGTGCCGAAAACCATTGACAAGACAGCACTGAATCAGGTTATTGCAGACGCCAATTCGAAGCATGCAGCAGCCGTAGAAGGCAGCACACCCGGAGAGTATAAAGCAGGGGCGAAGAAGGCTTTGCAAGCGGCGATTGATGCAGCCGTCGCGATCCAGAAGCTTGGCAACGCAACGCAGCAGCAAGTGAATGAAGCTGCGGCAGCCCTGAAGCGTGCGATGACTGAATTTATGAAGCAAGTCGTCGTTGCAGAAGGAAGCAGCGAGGAGAACAACGGCAGTCAAGGGATTAAATTCAACGACATGCAAGGCCATTGGTCGGATTCCGTTGTAGCCAGAGCGGCAGCGCTTGGCGTCGTCAAAGGTTTTGCCGACGGCACCTTCCGCCCGAATCAGCAAGTGACGAGAGAGCAGTTCGTGACGATGCTTGCACGCGCTCTGCAGCTTTCTGCCGGTTCGGTAGCGGGGAGCGGGACTGCATTTAAAGATGATGATCAAATTTCGGCATGGGCTAAATCCGACGTCACAGCAGCGGTTGATGCGAAGCTGATTCAAGGATTCCAGGACGGCACCTTCCGTCCTGCGCTGTTGATCACGCGTACGCAGCTCGCCGTGCTGGCTGCCCGTGCAACAGGAATAGATTCACAATTAGCTGACGTCAAGCAAGTGAACTATGCGGATGCGAACCAAATTCCATCCTGGGCCAAGACGGATGTTGCGGCCGCAACATCTGCTCACTTCGTTCAAGGCAAAGACGCAGACCGATTTGACCCTCTGGCAGCAGCAACGAGAGCGGAAGCGGTGAAGGTGATCATGGCTGTACTCGATTATATGGGCAAAGGGAATAGCAAAAATTAAGGAGGCGTCTCTTAAGCATCGAGTTCGTGTTTAAGTAAGAATGTCAAAAACACATCGATTAAATCGGTGTGTTTTTTGACGTAAGGATGTCTCTTTGCATGATTCAATAGGAACGGAAAAAGAGGGGAATAAAATAACGCTTATTGATATCCTCGGATTACACCTAACATAATCATATAAACACTAACGGTTTCATATGGAATATTTTGATATCAACTGTTAGTATATGTAAGATATTGAGTTTTATTGATGGCATGGGAAAATAGGAAAGAGGTGTGACATGAACAAACAAAGTACTTTTTTTCGGTTGTTAAAGTATATGAGAAGATATAAGTTATTATATGTTTGTTTGATCATCACGATGGTGGTGGGTACCTTTCTAGAACTCTTTACCGCGTGGTTTTTGTCTTTTATAACAAATGCTGCTGTAAAAGGCGAAGTTGAGGCTTGGCCTAGTTTGATTCTGTTGGCCGTTGGAATGTTGTTCTTTATTGCCCTGAACACATATGCAGATACGTATTTTAAACAAAAGGCATCTTTAAAAGTAAGAAATGACATTCGGCTGGATACACTTGATCATGCCTTAAGGTTACCACAATCGTATTATGATAAGAATCATTCAGGTGAGCTGCTAGCTCGTTTCACAAGTGATAATCAAGCTGTGGGAGAAGCAAGTGGTAATACCATAATGGGTCTGATTAGAAATCCGTTACTAGCACTTTGTGCTTTTATTTATTTATTAAACATTAACTGGCCACTCGCCTTGATTTCTATTTCAATAGGACCGCTCATGATATTGGTAGGGAAACTATTCGGTGAAGCGATGCGTAAGAAAAGCATTATTTTGCAAGAATCTGTTGGGAGTGCAACCTCTTTCTTGCAAGATGTATTGGGGGCCAGTGTTCTATATAAAATTTTTGGTCTTGAGAAGAAAATTTCGAAACAATATCAGCAGTACAGTGCAAAAATCTCTGAAATTGAGCGAAGTCAGGGTAAAATACAGGGAAGTGCAAGTGCTACATCAGGAAGTATTGCAACACTAAGCTTTATGATTGCAATCCTTGTTGCTGGTTTTTTTGTTGCAAAAGGAAATCTAGAAGTTGGTGCTATGATCGCGTTCATTCAACTCATGAACTACCTTGTGCAACCGTTCTCGCAACTCCCTGGGCTTTGGTCAAGTATGCAACAAGCATTAGCAGGTGCTGAGCGAATCTTTCAGATCATCGATGCTCCTAAGGAATATGAGGAACTCCCAGATCAGGGGCGTGCCAAATTTTTTGGGCGGTTAACCGTATCTAGTGTCGGCTTCTCTTATACAAATTCAGAGGAAGATATGATTCTGAGTAACGTTCACTTCGATGTAAAGGCAGGTCAGACGATAGCCATCGTAGGAGCGAGTGGTGGAGGGAAGTCTACATTATTTAAATTGTTGCTCGGACTGTATTCTCCAACGAATGGATTGATTGAAATTGATGGTAGAAGTCAACAGTCCATGGGCCTAAGGGAATATCGAGACTATTTCTCGCTTGTTCCTCAAGAGACAATTCTTTTCACAGGGACGATTAGAGATAATATATTGGATGGTAACATGGCGGCTGATGAAGCAAGTGTTATTGCTGCAGCAAAGAAAGCAAATGCTTATGATTTTATTATGAAATTAAGTGAAGGCTTTGACACAGAAATTGGGGAACGCGGTAGTCGGTTGTCCGGTGGACAAAAGCAAAGGATTGCCATTGCAAGAGCGATTTTGCGAGATGCACCCATATTGCTGTTAGATGAGGCGACAGCAGCTTTAGATAATGAATCCGAGAAGATTGTACAGGATGCTCTTGCAAAATTAATGGTAGGAAGAACAACGTTAGTCATTGCACATCGTCTGACTACTGTTCAAAATGCAGATTTAATTGTAGTCATGGAAAACGGGAATCTAGTTGAACAAGGTACACATAACGAATTAATTCTAGCTGGTGGTCGATATCATTCTCTGTATTATGCTCAATTAGAAGAAAAAGAAGGTACGGAAAGTATTCTTATGGAAATATAGCTAGCGGTGACGGAGAAGACAGACTACAAGTTGGATGTAGTCTGTCTTCTTTTAGTTGTTTGTGCGCTTCCGAGTTTTTTACGGCACTGTGTGGCAGTATCGTCGCAATCTTGTGGTTGATCGTCTCGTAAGAATGATTTATATTGTTTTTGTACACATCAGCCAAATATGTAAACTATTGAAAGAAGGTGTCCGATGACAAATCGTCCTTTGCGTTTCGGAGTTATTGGGTGTGCGGGAATTGCCGTAGGGTCAGTCATACCGGGAATCAAGCAATCCACAACAAGTGTTGTGCAAGCGATCGCAAGCCGAGATTTGCGTAAAGCTCAAGAAACGGCTGATAAGCTGGAAATTCCGACGGCTTATGGCAGTTATGAAGAATTGCTTGCGGATTCGAGCTTGGATGCGGTATACATTCCGCTGCCGAATCATCTGCACATGGAATGGTCCATTCGTGCGATGGAAGCAGGCAAGCATGTACTTTGCGAGAAACCAATGGCATTAAATGCAGGCGAGGCTGCTAGAATGCTAGAGACGAGCCGCAGCACGGGGAAACACTTGGCAGAAGCATTTATGTATCGCAATCATCCGAGATATGGTCGAATTAAGGAAATCATCGCATCCGGTGAGATCGGCGAGGTCCGAGGGATTCACGGGACCTTCACTTTCAATAATCATGCCGATAAGAACAATGTGAGGTATCGTAGAGATTGGGGCGGCGGCTCCATCTATGATGTAGGCTGTTATCCGATTAGTGCGGCCCGTTTGATTCTGGGAAGCGAGCCAGAAGCGGCAACGGTTCATGCGCTAATATCGCCTGAGCATGACCATGTAGACATGATGGCCTCGGGGGTCATTGAATTTCCGAACAGCGTAGCGTTGACCTTCGACTGCAGCATGTGGGCAGCATTTCGGAATACGCTTGAGATTCTCGGTACCGACGGTCGGATAGAAGTGCCATCGGCATATATTGGCGATCCAACCTTTTATGTACATACGAGCGCAGGGAAGCGGGAAGAGCAGCAAGAAATGCTCAATCAGTATTCACTTCAAGCTGATCATTTCGCCCGAATCGTATGGGGAGAAGAATCCGCGCGATTTGGTCCTGAAGATGCTGTCGCCAATATGAAAGTCATTGACGCTTGCATTGAATCCGCTTACAGACGGCAACGCATTCAAATCTAGAGGAGATGAATGAGATGAAGAGTTTATCCTTTCCAAGTCTTAGGAATCATGTGTCTTCATTAATTATGGGTTCGGATTTTTTTGCGCCGGAGACCTTCGATGAGGTTTGCAGGGTACTGGACGGTTATGTCGCAATTGGCGGCAACACGATTGATACGGCTTTTATTTATTGCGGAGGAAAAAGCGAGCAGGCCATTGGCATGTGGATGGAAGAACGCAAGAACCGAGACCAGATCAACGTGTGGACCAAAGGCGCGCATCCGAATCAAGATGGTTCCCGCGTGAACCGCACGGCGATTTATGAAGAGCTGATGATTAGTTTGGAACGGCTGCGGACCGATCGAACCGATCTTTACGCGCTCCACCGTGATGATCCAAGCGTACCGGTTGGAGCCATTCTTGAAGCGCTGAATGAACATGTGGAAGCGGGAAGAATTGGAATATTCGGTGCATCCAATTGGACGACGACGCGTCTTGAGGAAGCGAATCACTACGCAAATGAGCACGGGTTACGCGGTTTTTCTTTCAGCAGCCCGAACCTGAGTTTGGCGAAAGCCATCGAACCGTATTGGCAGGATTGCATTAGTATCGATGAGGAGTCCTTGTCTTGGTATGAACATTCGCAGCTTCCGATTTTGTCTTGGTCTGCGCAGGCTAGAGGATTTTTCACGGGGCGGTATACCCCGGAAGATCGTTCGAATGCGGATTTGGTGCGTGTATTCTACAATGATGCGAACTGGGAGCGATATCGCCGTGCGGAGCAGCTTGGCGTTGAGAAAGGGTATACGACCATCCAAATTGCGCTGGCCTATGTGCTGAATCAACCATTTTCGTCTGGGGCGATTATTGGTCCACGGAACGATGAGGAACTGAAGTCCTGTCTTGAAGCAACGAAGCTTGTTTTAACACCGGAAGAAATTCGATGGTTGGATCTGCGGAGTTAATATGGAGTTGGTGCTTACTACTTAGTTGATTGTGCTATAAGTGGCATAATAAATAAAGCGGATCCAAATCGGATCTGCTCTTTTTATTACAAGTAAGTTCTCGGACCTCTTGTTTTCTTCAAAGAAGATAACATATACACCACCCGGCGCTCCTGCGTTCGGGTCTGTTTTACGTGTAAAGGAATTCGAAGTCAGAAGCATGATCTAACATTTGACAAACTGGAGAATGTTGGAGTAGCATGGTAAATGACCTTATGGTCATTATAAGAACTGTAAAGTTCTAAGAGAAGGAGATGGGGAGATTGTCAGTACCAAAAAGAGGATCCGGTTCGCTGATTATTCTAATGATTAACATGTTTATCGCCATGGTTGGGATGGGATTGATCATCCCAATCATGCCGAAGTATGTGACGGAGTTTGGCGTAACAGGTCAAGCCATGGGTTATCTCGTAGCGGCATTCGGGTTAACTCAGTTTCTGTTCTCGCCTATCGCAGGCGAGCTGTCGGATAAGTATGGCAGGAAATTGCTTATTGTATCCGGGATGGTAATCTTTACGATCTCACAGCTGTTGTTCGGCGTTGCTACAGAATTATGGATGCTTTATCTTTCCCGCTTATTGGGTGGCATGTCGGCAGCTTTGATGACCCCGCCCATGATGGCGTATGTAGCGGATATTACGACGGAAGAGAAACGCGGCAAAGGACTTGGGCTGCTGATGGCTTCCATGACGCTTGGCGTTGTCATCGGTCCTGGCATTGGAGGGTTCTTGGCGGATTACGGGATTCGAGTGCCATTCTATTGTGCTGCTGCACTCGCGGGTATATCTGCAATCGTGTCGATACTGTTCCTGCCGGAATCATTGTCGGCAGATGAAAGAGCGCGTGCAAGAAACAGTATGCAGAAGCGCGAAAATCTGCTCCGTCAGCTTGTCGCTTCAACGAAAGCACCTTACTTCATGCTGCTGGTGCTCGTATTCGCCTTGTCATTTGGATTACAGAACTTCGAAGCGATCTTTGGCCTGTATGTCGATGTGAGGTATGGCTTTACACCGAAAGACATTTCACTCATGATTACGCTAGGTGCACTGATCGGTGTGATATGCCAAGCTGTGCTGATTGAACGCTTGCTGCATCGATTCGGTGAGAAGAAGTTGCTGATCTCCATGTTTATCTTATCCGCTGCAAGCATGGTTGCGATGTTGTTCGTGTCCAATTATTTCCTGATCTTCGTCGTGAGTATGTTATTCTTCATTGCGACTTCAATTGTGCGGCCAGCGGTGAACACGCTGCTGTCGAAGATGGCAGGAAATGAGCAGGGATTCGTGGCAGGGATGAACAATGCGTATATGAGCTTGGGCAATATCATCGGCCCCTCCATTGCAGGTATTCTGTTCGACGTCCATATTCAAATCCCGTACGCCTTCGGTGCTGTTATTTTGTTGATCAGTGCAGCCATGTTCCTCATGTGGGGGAAGAAGTCATCCTCTTCGTCATCGGCTCAGCAGGCTAGGCACTCACAGTCATCGTAATTTTTCTCTCTACGCAAGTGTCGTGTTCAATTTTATATGATCTCTACGTGGTTGCAGCTAATAACCGCTTTTGTTATCATGAAAGAAAGTTAAGAGGTTTTCTCATGATGTAGAGAACTTGGTAGTCATAATAAGAACCTTGGTGATTATTGCGTAGGGGGCAGCGTGATGGAAGAACATATGCCAGTGAAGAAGAAGCAGATCATGCTCTCAGCGATGAAGCTGTTCGCAACGAAGGGTTTCTCGCATACGACGATGCAGGAGGTAGCCTCCTTCTGCAAAATGTCGAAAGGAAGCGTCTATCAGTACTATAGTTCCAAAGATGAGTTGCTGTTGAATATTTTCATGTATCAATCCAAGTTATTGGAAGATCGTATGCAAATGATAGAACGGGCAGGCAACCTTGATCCACGAGAACGGCTAATACGTAAAATCGAAGTGTATCTTAGTATTTGGAACGAACATCCTGAATTTATTAAAATGCAAATGCGGGACAATGCGGACCATGTCCATAAGGATATTCGTGATTTTATGTTCAATATGAGTAAGCAAAGTATCGAGATGCTGGTCGAAAGTCTGCGAGATCTATATGGGCAGGAATTCGAGCCTTATCTGATGGATGGCGCATCGATGCTTAGCAGCTTGGTATTCACCTATATGTGTCTTAAGTTATTCGATAACATTCCGATTCAGATCGAGAAGATTAGCGAGTATATTATCGATATCATGGATTACACGGCAGAGGGAATGATGAAGCATCGTCCAATTCCATTGTTGAATGTGCGAATGTTCTCCTTCTTGGAGAGAGATGAAGCAAAGACGAAGATCGTGCATCCCCTCGTCCTCGTGAAGCAAATGCGAGAGGCCGTGGAAACAGCTTCGATTGAGATGACGAATAAGCAAGATGTCATGGATTCTATCCTTGTGCTGGAAGAGGAATTGCTCCAGGTGCAGCCTCGCAAAGTCATCCTATTGGGCATGTTGTCGAATATTAAAGAAGTTGCGGCTTGGAGTTCATTGTATGAGCAGCTATGCCAAGCGATGGATTCTACGTGTCGATATGCACCAGGCACTTTTCGTTGAGCATTGTCACCGAATAATAGCCATGCTAGATTTACGCTAGCATGGCTTTTGTGAACACAGAACGTGATTTGTCGGAATCAATCTTCACTGAACTCTTTATTTACAGCTTCCAAGGCTGCGCCTATGATTTGGTGCATATCATAATATTTATAGGTTGCCAATCGTCCACCAAAGATCACATTCGTTTCATGGTCGGCTAACACTTTATATTTATAATACATGTTGTTATTCTTATCATCGTTGATTGGATAATAAGGCTCGTCCCCAGTCTTCCACTCTGTTGGATATTCTCGAGTGACGACCGTTTTGTCTTGCGTGCCAAATTCAGACTCGGATCAGATAAATTCATTGCCGAGAAACAGAAACAACTGGATGCGTGGGCGCAAGCAAAAAAGTAACTCGTGATTAGTTTAATGAAGCCATTGATTCCTTGTTTATGGGATCACTGGCTTTTTTTCATGCGGT
Source organism: Paenibacillus terrigena DSM 21567 (assembly GCF_000374845.1). GTDB lineage: Bacteria > Bacillota > Bacilli > Paenibacillales > Paenibacillaceae > Paenibacillus_K > Paenibacillus_K terrigena. The sequence goes on from NZ_KB895416.1 coordinate 464,146, forward strand.
AGAATCGAAAATATCACAATTTTAATGAAAAGTGCTTATTTTATAGACCTATAATAGCCACTTTCAGAGGGAAATCTCCTTTTTACAGTATTCTAGATTTGTCAGATCTACTAATGTGAAACTGTAATCTTAGGACTGCACACTTTGAACACGGGGGAGGATGCTTATCTGATAGTTCCTCATGGTCTGTTATGATCACGATCGTTATGTAAACAGGTTTTCATGATGTTTTGACTAGGTGCGAAACGAAAGGAACGGTGAGGAATCATAATGTTACGTAAACGATTTAATATTCTAATTTTACTGTGTATGCTAACGATCACATGGTATGTCCCAGGAGCCAATGTGCATGCAGCCGAAAGTGTTCCTAATGTAGTCTCGGACAATATACAAACGAAGTTTTTTGTGTCACCGTCAGGCAGCGATTCGAATGACGGTTCAGTTGATCACCCATTTGCTACGTTACAAGCGGCCCGCGATGCTGTGCGTTTGATTAATAGCCAAATGACAGGCGACATTATGGTATATATTGCTTCGGGCGATTATTACGTCAACAATCCTATTTCCTTCGATGAAAGAGATTCGGGGACCAATGGGCATAACGTCATCTATACCCAGAAGGATGGACTCGGAACCGCGAAATTCATTGGCGGCAACAAAGTAACCTCTGTATGGAATAAGGTAACGCGGACAGGCGTTGATGCGGATCTGCCAGCTTCTGCTGATGGAAGCGTCTACAAAACAAATGTGGGTACAAATATTAACTTTAACACCTTATATGTCAATGATGCCAGAGCGACGATGGCACGAACAAAAAATCTAGCAATCGATCCGAGATTTCCGGCTTCATCGACTGCCTATATGAGATCAGCAGGAGGCGGAATCGATACTCTGATCTATAAATCAGGCGATATTGATTCCGAATCATTGACAGGACTTGTCAATGCGCAGAGTCGAGGAGATTTGGACGCTCAGGTCTATATGTGGGACGGCGGTTACTGGGATTGGATGACAGACACCATTCCCATTGCAAGCATAAATACATCTACACGAACACTTACATACAAAACGGACCCTAATAATCGAGCGGCCTATCGCCCCAAATATAATACCGGAAGTGATGCAAGATATTTTGTGCAAGGGAATCTTGGATTTCTAGACCAGCCAGGCGAATATTACTTCAACAAAAAGACGGGGTATCTGTATTATTATCCATTAGCCGGATCAGGTAGTATCAACGATCAAGATATCGTGATCCCTGCTGTAGAAAAAATCATCGATATCAAAGGCGCGTCCCGTACAAGTATGGTATCGCATATCACATTCAGCGGTTTGACGTTTAAAGACACCAACTTTCCTGACTATTATAGCTATGGCTGGAACTGGGGAGACGCAGGAGTAGGCCTAGGGTATTATCCTCCCGAAGCGGCGGGAAGCACACAACCTTCATACAGCGAACAGTCTGAAAGGAAAGAGTTCCAGGTGGGTGTCATCACCTTGAGTAATACCAACAACATCACGATATCTGAGTCCCACATCAAGAATGCAGGGATGTTCGGCATAGAACTTTATTTAGCGAATCAGTATACGAACATCAATAACTCGCTTATCGAATATACCGGGCATGGCGGCGTCAATATCGAAGGAGGTTATCCGGGTGTAGGCGGCGATGCCAATGGCAATGGATACAGCAATCATAATACGGTGACCAATACGATTATTCATGATATCGGTCAACTGGTGGGTCAAACCTCAGGTGTTACAATCAACAACTCCGGCTATAATACGTTATCGCATTTAGAAATTTATAATACGCCAAGAAGAGGTATATTCTTAACCGCCGGTTACAGCCGGAACCCTGGTACACCATTTCCCAATGGGGATGCCAATTTCAATATTATGAAGGATATGTATTCACATCATAATACGTTCGAATATATCTATTTGCACGACAGTCAGCAGGATGGCGGGGATGACGGGGCTTTCTTCGCATGCTATCTATACAGGGGATCGACCAATTACAAGCCGAACTACATCAACCAGATGCTCATCGATCGGGTCGGGGCTAACCCAAGCATGAGAGATATCGCACCGAACGGCATGAACCTGGATATGGGCGCATCAGGATTTGAAGTAAGTAATCTGAAAATTGTCAATCCGCAGCATTTTAATGCTGAAGTAGAAACGACAACACACAATGGTGATAAAATTATTTTTACTAACACCAACATCGATTTTGGCACACATACCAATCAGCTGAATAGTTTCAATGATTCGTTGATGGACTATGAGAACATAGGTGTAGGGGATGACTATCCTAGCATCTATAAGCCTGCAAGTAACACATTCCAAGAACCTGCCGACCTCTATTTCAAAGATGATTTTGAGAACGGGTTGGATTTATCCAAATGGCTGTACAGTGGGGTTAAGCCTCGAATTACAACGGAATGGATGTCAGAGGGCATTTTTAATGGCAAAAAAGGTTTGAAAATTGATAGTGACGGTGCCGGAGCAGGCATAAAACCCGTCCTATATAGAAATTTTGAGGTTCCACTCAATAAAATCGTTACCGTAAAACTGTTCGATCGGCAAAATGGATCGCAAGCCCCCTATAGTTCAGGGGTAACGATTGCAACGACCGTCAAATCGCTGGCGAGGGTAGACAATGGTGTGAATGCAGTAGGCTTGGGTCTGGATACGACCGTGAACAACGATTATTATGTTATTTTGGACGGTTCAACAGAAATGGCAACGTCCGTTCCTCGTACGTATGGTTGGCATGAGTTGAAATGGGATTATACCAGCGGTACGGATGTCAAGTTGTATATTGACGGCGTACTCGTTAAGACATTGAGTTCAATAACAAATTTCAATCAAGTTGCTTTGGGGTCTGATGATGGCCGGGGCGTCAGCTATTACGATCAGCTATACATCTATGGCGGAACAACAGCACCGCCGCCGTCTACGCTGCCGACAGAGCCTGAGAACTTGGCTCAGCGTGCGACGATTACGGCTTCTTCTTTTCCTGCTAATGATCCTAGGTATGTCCCTCAGAACGTAGCAGATGACATCATCGGTGTATGGGGTGCTGGAGAATGGGCATCGAACGGTGAAGCGAATCCTTGGATACAGCTGGATTGGAGCAGCAGTCAGACGATGAATACAATATTCCTCTATGACCGTCCGAATTTAAGCGATTGGTCTCAAGGGGGTACACTTACATTTAGTGATGGCAGCTCGGTGCAAGTAACTGATCTACCGAATGATGGTACGGCTAAAAAAATATCTTTTGCAGATAAGCAAGTTACATGGGTCAGATTCCAGGTAACAGGCAGTACAGGAAATAATGGCTTGTCAGAATTTCAGGTCTATCATGACAAGACGTCCCTGACTATACCTACCGGACTTACAGCGACTGGAGTCAGCAGTTCCGAGATTCATGTGGTATGGAATGCTGTCCCTGGTGCAACAGGCTATGATCTCGAAGTTGATGGCGGAATTATAAATAACGTAACGAGTCCATATCTGCACAAGGGAATCACTGGAACGTCAAAGCATACCTACAAAGTAAGAGCAAAGGATGCTTCTGGCATCACGTTATGGAGTGCGCCTGTCAATGCTGAATCACCGGCCCAAACATTAGGTAAATTTGAGGCGGAAGACTACGTCGCCATGTCGGGAATCAAGACAGAGCCAAGCTCTGAGGGCGGACTGAACGTGGGGTATATTGATGCCGGGGATTGGATGGAGTATAAAGTCAACATACCTGCTGACGGAACCTATACTGTCAAATATAGAGTTGCAGTAAATACGGGCAATACAGGTGAAGTGCAATTTACGATCAACGGCGTGAATAAGAAAACCACTTCTTTTCCTGCAACGGGAGGCTGGCAGAATTGGACAACGGTCTCGGATACCGTTACATTGCCTGCAGGAACACATACCGTGAGACTCTATGTTAGTAAAGGCGGTTGGAACTTCAACTGGTTTGAGCTAATTCCTGTCGACAGCACATTACTGAGTATTCAAGCGCCTGCAGCGATAACCGGAGTGGCGAACAGAACAGCAAAAACAGCGGCAGCACTTGGATTACCAGTAACGGTTGCACTGGTTACGAGTGTAGGGAATGTAAATGCGAATGTCGCATGGAATGTGGATGCATCATCCTACGATCCGTCCAAATCAACGGAGCAGACTTTCACGATAAGCGGAAAGGTCACACTGCCAGCAGGTGTGGTAAACCCGAACAGCGTCGATTTGACAACAAGCATCCAAGTGACGGTACTTCAAACATCAACACGTCCTGGGTCCACTTTGATAGGTGCACATCAAGCAACTCCTGGTCAAACATTCGATGTAACAATGGGACTAAGTGGCGTTAAGGAAAGCGTATATCAGAACATGTATGCGCAAGATGTGACGCTTCACTATGATCCGTCGAAATTGCAGTTCGAATCGGTCACATCCATGAGAGATGGTTTTGAGGTCATCGATCACAAGGAGATCGTGCCAGGACACATCCGGATTGTAACAGCTAGCGTAGGTGCGAACCAAGGTGTGTCGGCCCAAGGGGATCTATTGAAATTTAAATTTACGGTCAAATCTGCTGCACAGGCTGGCGATGCAACCGTTTCGGTAGCCGATGTAGCCATTGCGAACGGCGAGGGAAATGAGCTGCAACTGAATGGAGCCTCCCACAAGGTGGAAATTAGTATCTCAGTTGATAAGTCAGGCTTGAATGCTGTGATCACTAGCGCTCAGGCTAAACACGATGCAGCTGTGGAAGGAAACGAGCACGGATTGTATGCGAAAGGCTCCAAAGTGCAATTGCAGTCGGCGATCGATGCAGCGAAAGCAACAGCGAACGATCCGAATGCGACGCAGCAGCAAGTAGATAGCGCGAAAGCAGCATTAGAAACAGCCGTTCAATTGTTTGAAAGTAAGAAAATCTCAGCGGATGTCAATGGCAAAGACGGCATCACGGTCGGAGACTTGGCAATCGTTGCAGCAGCATACGGCAAGCAAGAAGGACAGCCGGGCTGGAATGCGAAAGCCGATGTCAATCATGACGGTAAAGTAGATATTGAAGACCTTGCGATCGTAGCGAAGGCGATCTTGCAATAATCAGTTTAAGGAAGCCATTGATTCCATGTTTATGGGATCAATGGCTTTTTTTACGCGGCGAGAAGCAGAAATATCACAATCTTAAAGAAAAGTGCTTATTTTAAAGACCCGTCATAGCCACTTTTCAGAGGAAGATCTCCTTTTTTCTGTATCCAAGATTTGTCCGTTCCACTACTGTGAAATTGTAATCATATGACCTCATTTTTGAGCACGGGGGAGGATGCTTATCGGTACATAAGTGAACGGCATGTAATCGCGCGGAAGTTAGAGAACGAAGGAGGAAAAGGGTAGAAATGATGAAAATCAGTACGAAATTCACTTCTAGCGTATTGGCAACCACAATGCTCTTAGGATTATTCATGGTTGGCTTTCTCGGTACGAAGGCATACGCACAGCAGACAACAGGAAACGCTCCGTTTATTAACTCGTGGCTGGTATCAGGTCCATTCGATTCGCCTGTCGTAGACAACATTTATGAATGCCAAGTCGGTGAGGTCGTAAATTATGCGCCGCTGGCATCTGAAATAACAGCGTCATCATCGACGCTTGCCGTGAACCCTGTTTCATATCTCGTGGATGGAAGCACCAAGAAACAGTGGGTGACCGAAAATGATTCTAATCCTTGGGTCAATCTGAAATGGAAGGATCCGATTGCCATCAACGAAGTAAAAATCGCGCAATGGGGCGATTCGCGTCACGTGAACAATTGGTATCATCTAATATTCACGCTTGAAGACGGCAGCAAAGTCGAATCCGGAAAGGTGAATAGCACGTCGGCGAGCTCAGCCGAGCCAACGGTCTATACGATACAGTCTGGGCTGAAGAAGGTCGTGGAGATGAAGGTCGAGATCGATAAAGGACGTACGCCTTATCCATCGGTTACTGGTATCTCCGAGATCGAGGTATATCAACACTCCGTAACGGAGCAGATTGAAAGGCCAATGGACGGTAACTGGGCGAGAGCAGCCGACGCGACTGCAAGCTCCACGTGGAAAACCAGCGCTGTTGATTTTCCGACAGGAACAGATTCCTCTAGTGTTCTTCCCAAATTTGCTATAGATGGCGATAAAAATACCAATTGGGTCTCTCAAATGCATGATACTGCTGGAAATCCCTCGTCTTGGCCGAAATGGGATCCTGCACCGACCTTGTATTTAACCTGGAAGCAGCCGATCAAAGTGAAACGAATTGAGGTCTTTGATCGTAATAATCCCGCTTGGCCTCCCAATACGTCAGATGTCCAAAAGGTTAATTACACGATAAAGGACGCGAGTGGGAATATTCTAAAAACCGGTGTCATCACCGATATTGATCCTTTGGGGCAAAACCCTGGTGTAGTTGAGCTTGAGCAGCCAGTAAATAATGTTGTCAAGGTTGAACTGCTGATTGTATACGACGGACAGAAAAATCTTAAAAATGTCGGTCTTGGTTTTACGGAAGTTAATGTTTTTGATGGAGATGGTATCATTCCGCCGGGTAACCAGGAACCGGGAGGCAGTATTACACCGAAAGTCGGAGAAATGCTTGTAAACAGTAAGAAATGGGAGTACTTTGATGACCGTCTCTGGAATCGAAACTACGATGATTATCAAGATTTGTACGGTTATTTTACAGTCAAAAAAGGTGTCGATACAAAAAACAAATATGTATACGCGCACACTTACATCTACAGTCCAGTCGAGCAGCAGGCGTATTTCAATGTAGGCGCCAGCGGATCTTATCGGCTGTATGTCAATGATCGCTGCGTATCTTCGCCGACTACGCCTGTGGAAGTGCAGAAGGATTTGACGAAACAAGCTATCCAGTTGAAACAGGGCTGGAACAAATTGATGATTCAAATCAAACATACGTACACCGAAGACGTGAATGCCAACAACGTTCCGATCGGGGCAGATCAGAATGTGGCCTATCTTGGGTTTTATGGACGCGTCACAGATCAGAACGGCAACCGTATCAACGGAATCATGAATTCGGTGGAAGGGGATGCCGGCTCCCTCAAAATCGTCTCGCAAGGACTAACGACCGAGGATGCCATCAAAACGCCGCTGCCAACTCAAAATATGCCCATGGGTTACAAGGAATGGCCTTATGTATGGAATAAATCGAAAACAAGCAATAAATACGGTGTTGCAGCATCGGCATTCCAATTTATGGCAAGCGGAGGCGCACCTGGTTATACGTGGAGCATTGTAGAGGGGAAATTGCCTGAGGGCTTGGAACTCAATAGCGATGGTACCATCGCGGATGGGTTAGTGAATGGCAATGTTGATCTCAACAGCAGTAAAGGCATCATCAGTATCAACAGCGAGCCGGGAGACTATAACTTTACCGTACAAGTCGCTGACCGTAATGGAAATAAGGCGACGAAGAAGATGACATTGACCGTCAAGGAACGCCCGAATAAATGGTTTGAAGAGGGTAGAGTTGGCGCATTAAGCCACACGATTGTCACGTACCCCTACTTCGTTGATCCGAATTTCTCCGCCGATTTATGGGCAGAGCGAGCCAAACGTCAGGGACATTCACTCGTCTCGATTGAAGCGCTGCAACAAAATTATTATTGGCCGTCCAAGTTTTCCGACCCACAGCATGAACGACAGAAATATTACCCGAAAGACGAACATGGCCAAGTGATCGACGGATTAAAACAGTTTGAAGAAGCTGTCAAACGTTATGGGATAAAATTCGGCTTGTATTATGCAACGGAGGGCGGCGGCTTGCAGCACTACTCTACAGATGTGTTTGTACAGAATGTGGAGGATCTGATTAAGCGCTATGATCCGGCATACCTCTATTTCGATGGTCCGCAAGCCATGAAGAATGCCAATTATGACGTGATGTACAGTAATGTTCGCAACTACAGTGATGACATTATTATCAATTCCAATGCATGGGGCGAAGAGTATGGAGATCCGGATCTAAGAACCGCCGAAGCCAGTCATATTTACGCCAATACAGGCGCAAATCATCTCGTAAAACGTACCCCTATGGAGCCATGGAAGTCTGTTCACACCAAGAACAACTTTACGCCATACTATGCGAAACGCGATGATTACCGTCAGGTTGCCAAAGAAATGATCGTGAATGCCGGCAGAGGCTACGTGGACAACAATGACCAAATGCCATTAATGAGCCGCGGAACGAACTGGGATTCGCCAGAAGATGTTGCAACAAGATACCCTAAATCCATTCAAGAGTTCATTGATGTGCGTGAAGGGCTTGCGAGCTGGTTCGCGCCTGACGGCAAGCCGGAAAGGCATGAGTCTACAACGGGTACAATGCCATATTTCTTGTCTGGCTATGGCTACGAAGATGATGGAAAAGGAAACTACGATAAGTTTGCCTTCCCTAACAGTACCACTGGTCCGCAATGGGGATATGCGACGTCTAGAGACAACAATGTTTATCTTCATATTATGAAAGGGCCTGATGGCAAGCGAGGGTTTGATGTCATTACCGGAAAGTCTTTAACGATTCGTCCAGTTAAGGATCGGGTGACATCCGTGACATGGTTGAACGAGAACCTGCCTGTTACCTCGTTCGTGCAGACGGGTGACAGCTTGACCATCGATCTAACCAACGTACAGGAAGATGCCATAGATACGATTATCAAGATCGTAACGGACAATCCGAATCGTAAATATAAACTTACGAACGTCAACGCAGCGGGAGAACAAGTAACGCCTTCGTCACTCCAAATCCATGCTGAAGGCTATATGACATTCCCGGCGCTTAAAGCTCCGTTGTCCGGTTTGACGTACCAAAGTGCAGATTCCGGCATCGCAGCGGTAAACGGTAGCGGGATCGTGACGCCGGTATCGAATGGAACAACAACGATCACCATAAGCGGTACTTACGAGGGAGTAACGAAACAGGATACATTGAAAGTAACAGCAAAAGACGGCAAAATTTACGTTGGAGAGCGCATGATCGGAGCAACCTTGCTTGTAAATGACAAGGAATCCTATGGCGAGTTCCGTACGTTAGAGAAACTTCGCTATCAAATCGAAGGCAGATCAGCGAAAGGCGGAGCCATCGGACTGGATGCCTCGCAAATTGTATGGCATGGCGGTATCGTCGATCTGAAAGCGGGCGATAAATATAAACCGGTCGTGATCAACGAAGTAAATACGTTTACTTTCAATAATAATGAAATCATAACGCCTTATGTGGAACAACCTGCACGGGGAGTTATTTGGGCTGACGTAACGCAGGGCGGCAAGACATTTACGACAAATAAAATTTTCATGGACCTGCTGCCGTATCAAAATCTTGCAAAGACAGCTGAAATTACAGCTAGCCATAATCAAGCTGCAGTCAGTCAATTGGTTGATGGCAAAGCGATTGAGGGCATTCATTTGGATCAATCCAAATGGTCGGTAGCGGCAAATGAAAAGGCGTGGGTTCAATTTAAACTGCCGACGAAGTCCGAGATTGCGAGTATAAATATCAATTTTAATTCATTAGAACAAAATTATGTCAATACACCGAAAACAATCAAGATTCAAACGAGCGAGGATGGCACGGCATGGAAAGATGTTAGCACCGTTAACGGCCCGACGGGGAATGCTTATTTTGGATTCTATAACCAATATCCGATTAACGCGTCAGCGCAATACGTCAAACTGATCATGGACGGCGGTTCAAACGGATTGACAATGGATTTGCTTGAGGTGGCCATCAACGGAATTGATAAGTCCAATTTGTTGGATCACTTCGAATATGCGTATAAGCCAGTCAATGTGACGACGGGTAACTATGAAATTAAGGCTTATACAGGTGCCGGAGATCTGATCGATACAGATGTCGAAGTTACGGTAACAAGTGAAACCCCGAATGTGATTTCGGTGAATGATTCCAACCTGGTCACGGCTGTCTCCGAAGGTATGGCCAAGATGAAGATTCGAGTGACGATCGGCGGACGTTCAATCGAGCAAGTGACGTATCTATACGTGGATAAGTCGGGACATATCTATCTGAACTCCTATTTAGACAAAATCAACGTTACGCTGAGTAAATCGACAGTTCAACCGAACGAACCGATCGTTGCTTCCATTGAAGGCTTGTTAAGCTCGGGAGAGAAGACTGATTTGTCTAAGGCCGCAATCGAATATCAATTTAGCGATAAGAGGTTATCTGTCGTTGAAGGCAGCAATACGATCGTGGTGACAGGCGACATCGGAAACGGGTTTAAGGTAACCGTTGTTGTAAAGGCGACTTTAGACGGGGTGACCGTTCTAAGCGAACCGATCACGATTGCAGCGATTGGAAGTATTGTACCTCAATCGCAAATGACAGCAACGGCAACAAGCCAGGAAACGAGTGGAGATAATAATGCAGCATCTATGGCGATTGACGGAAATCCACAAACGATCTGGCATACCAAGTGGGATAAATCCGACGTTCTCCCTCAGTCGATCACTTTAAACCTTGGAGGAACCTACAAAGTAAATAAAATCACTTATTTGCCAAGACAGTCGGGTGATAACGGGAAGATTACAAGTTACAACGTGTATACAAGCACTGATGGCGCGACCTTTACGAAAGTGGCCAGCGGAAACTTTGCGAACGACAGCGCGGAGAAAGCCGTAAGCTTTACGGGAACGAATGCATCGCATGTCAAGCTTGAAGCGACGGCGGGTATGAGCGGATGGGCTTCGGCTGCGGAGATTAACGTGTTCAAAGTAAATGAGGACATCGTAAAATCCATCGTCGATTATAAGTCGGTAGCAGTGGATACGAATGTAGGCATCATCCCTGTTCTTCCGGCACAGGTTGAGGCTGTCTACAACGATGGAACAACAGGGCTCGTAGACGTTACTTGGGAACCGATTACCAAAGAGATGGTTGCTAAAGCGGGCGTATTTACCGCTCAGGGAACGGTCGCGGGCAGTTCGGTCAAAGCAAAAGCGACTTACAGAGTCGCCGGTCAACCGTCCGAAGCGTTCACGCTCAGCCTGAACCAACCGTCCTACAGCCTGACCATTGGCGATACACTTCCAACGGTCGTGTCAGCGACCTACAAGTATTCCGGCACCGTGAAGGATGTTACTTCGCTTGCCGTATTTACGACGGCGGACGGAACTATCGCCTCCGTCAATGGCAATGGTGTATTAACGGGGATCGCGGAAGGAAACACGACCATCAGTGCATCCTATGGCGGCGAAACGGTGACGGCGCAGGTTCATGTGACGAAGCGTGATGCGCAGCAAACGGCCGTGCAGCTGACAGGTCCAGCTTCGGTATTAAAGGGTGAGCCGTTTGCCGTACGCCTTGGTCTGAAGCAGGTGCATGAGCCGGTCTTTGCTCAAGATATGCTGATCCAGTACGATCCGAATCTCTACGAATTCCAGGATGCGGTCCCAATGCGCGAAGGCTTAACGGTCTACAAACAGCCATCGCAGACGCCAGGACAGCTTCGTTTGATTCTTGCAAGTCTGGGAGCGGACCATGCGATTGCACTTGATGCGGATGTCGTCGAGTTGAAATTCGTCGCGAAGCAGGTATCGCAAAGCGCAAG
>NZ_KB895417.1:0-1560 GCF_000374845.1 Paenibacillus terrigena DSM 21567
AAGCAGCAGCTCTAGTAACAGTCTGAAACCCTTCCGTGTGAGAGTCAGTACCTAATGATTGTGTTTAGGTTTACACGTGTAAGATATCATCACGTACAAGTAACTTACCTAGAAGTCCTTCAGGTACCCAATCCTTCATTTGCAATCTGTTTGGCGGACTTGCTACTAGATCCTCTTTGCGTGTAGAAAGATAAGACATCCAAGCTTGAGCAAATTTCGCCCATGTCGAAGGGGTCTCAACAATTGTGAGCAGCCGCTTCAGCACAGGGCATTTATGATTGGATCGGGTTCCATGCTGCCCGCCAATTCACCGTTAGGGTTCTATTTTGCCAGTCCTTTCGACTCTGCCGGTGCGTGCGGTTGCAAGTATTAGCGGTCAAGGGGATGGGTGCTTTGTAGGCACCGTACGAGCTGGTATAGTCCACACCAGGAGCTGTAGCCTGAGATCACGAAGAAATGTTCCAGACCTCTTGCGGAAGCAAAATCGATGTAGGGCTATTACATCTAGATTTAATCCAATGGCTGTAGATAAAGCCCCACTCGCGATTGTAGTCTGTCCTGCTGCAAAGGAATTGACAGCTGCTACTTGTATCATCTGGCACCCTTCCATCCCTCAGCATGGGATGTGGATCCGATAGTAACAGCCTGAAACCCTTCAGCGTGTGGCATCTCCTGTAGCTTGTGTTTGTGTTCCTTAGCTTGAAGCAGTATCTCCGTTTGCAGTCCACTGAGTGCATTAGAACAAGTTTCTGATGCCGTACTAGCGGTTCAGTCGGGGGTATTTGATACTACGTACTTGAACTAATTTTAGATATAGCAAGCATTTTATTATGATTTGTAAATTTTTTTTATAAAAACACTTGCAATCGCTTTGGATTTTTGATATATTATTACTTGTCGCTGATGAAACGCAGCAATGAAGTACAAGCTGTTATGAAATAAATATGCGGACGTGGCTCAGCGGTAGAGCATCGCCTTGCCAAGGCGAGGGTCGCGGGTTCGATTCCCGTCGTCCGCTCCATTACAACTTTATATGCGCCCTTAGCTCAGCTGGATAGAGCGTTTGACTACGAATCAAAAGGCCAGGAGTTCGAATCTCTTAGGGCGCGCCATTTATTTTTTCGGGATGTAGCTCAGCTTGGTAGAGCACCTGGTTTGGGACCAGGGGGTCGCATGTTCAAATCGTGTCATCCCGACCATTTATTTGCGGGTGTAGTTCAATGGTAGAACTTTAGCCTTCCAAGCTAATAGCGTGGGTTCGATTCCCATCACCCGCTCCAGAATAAAATGAACAGCCACCATTATGGTGGCTTTTTTATTGTGTAGCGGCTGTGTGGGGAGAGAACCCACAGAGGGTTCGACCGTCAATTTCGAGACCGTGAATGATGGTCTCGGTGGACGAGCGTCCCGAAGCTGTTCGAGGCAGCCGATGCTAAAGGCTGGTGAGACAGAGGGAGTATTCCCATTCACCTGCTCATAGATAATGAAGAAGCCACCCATTTGATATTATCCCCTTATGGTTGACAGTGAAGAAAAGTCCACTGGTACAATGGACTTGAA
>NZ_KB895417.1:1660-432824 GCF_000374845.1 Paenibacillus terrigena DSM 21567
ATGAGATTTCCCAATTAGTAAGACCCCTTGAAGACGACGAGGTTGATAGGTTGGAGGTGGAAGCACAGCAATGTGTGGAGCTGACCAATACTAATCGGTCGAGGGCTTATCCTAAACATAAAACGCAAATTTATTTCGCATCCGGTTTTCAGAGATCAAACTCTGAACATAATCCGTTTGGTGTCGATGGCGGAGGGGTTCCACGCGTACCCATCCCGAACACGACCGTTAAGCCCTCTAGCGCCGATGGTACTTGGACCGCAGGGTCCTGGGAGAGTAGGACGATGCCAAGCGGATACCACTTTTGTGGTTTTTTTTTGCCCATCAGATGGTTCACATAACGAAAGTTAGACATGGCCCGTTGGTCAAGGGGTTAAGACACCTCCCTTTCACGGAGGTAACAGGGGTTCGAATCCCCTACGGGTCACCATGAAGATTATCGCGGGGTGGAGCAGTTCGGTAGCTCGTCGGGCTCATAACCCGAAGGTCACAGGTTCAAATCCTGTCCCCGCAACCAAATTATTACCGAGTTTATACTGTGGAGCTGTGGTGTAGAGGCCTAACATGCCTGCCTGTCACGCAGGAGACCGCGGGTTCGAATCCCGTCAGCTCCGCCATTTTTATTCTTGATCAACTTCATATGCGGACGTGGCTCAGCGGTAGAGCATCGCCTTGCCAAGGCGAGGGTCGCGGGTTCGATTCCCGTCGTCCGCTCCATTACAATTTTATATGCGCCCTTAGCTCAGCTGGATAGAGCGTTTGACTACGAATCAAAAGGCCAGGAGTTCGAATCTCTTAGGGCGCGCCATTTCTTTTTTGTCGGGATGTAGCTCAGCTTGGTAGAGCACCTGGTTTGGGACCAGGGGGTCGCATGTTCAAATCGTGTCATCCCGACCATTTATTTATAAGATAAAGCTTTAATGACATGAAATGTCGTTAGAGCTTTTTTTGTTATCGCAGCTAACGAATTCCAGACACCCTATTGGACCATGAATAGGTCATTTTGTACGTCATTACCACCAATAAGGTTACTAGTGTTCGTTACCTTTCGAAGCACCACTCGGCCTACGACCTGCCCCAGCTTAAATCATCACCTAACATCATCCAAGCTTGCAGCTCCGCTCTAACACAGAGAAGGCTGCAAGTTTTTTTCGTTATCCTCAACGTTATTTCTTATGAAAAACTTTACCTTTTCTTTCTTTTCTCTTAGTTTCCGTTCTTTATACTATCGATACGAACAAGAAAAAGAATGGGAGAGATGAAAATGGAGCGAGCGAAGGTAGTAGTTTTATTTGGTGGCATGTCCACAGAACATCAGGTGTCATTACAATCTGCAGCGGCAGTGATTGAACATATACCGCATGACAAGTATGAAGTGATGTGTATCGGCATTACAGAGGAGGGCAAATGGCTTCATTATATCGGTGGCATCGATCAGATTCGGGATGGCAGCTGGCATCAACATACGACATGTCGTCCGGCTAGCATTCTCGTTGATCCGACCCGACCAGGGATTCTGTTATTAGACGATAACGGGCAATATGAACATGTTCATGTCGATTGCGTGTTCCCTGTCTTACATGGCAAGAACGGCGAAGACGGTACAGTTCAAGGCTTACTTCAATTATCAGGGATCCCCTATGTAGGGTGTGATACGGCTTCGTCTGCGGTCTCAATGGACAAGGCATTCACGCAAGATCTCGTCAAGAGTGCGGGAATCGTTACGACAGAGTATATGTATGTCACGCAGGCTACATATGATGCGAAGCGTATCGATATGTACATCCATGAGAACTTCGGTTACCCGGTATTCGTGAAGCCTTCGAGCTCCGGTTCCTCGGTCGGCATAACGAAGGTGCGTGATGCAGAAGCATTGGATCGGGCGGTCCAATATGCATTTACGTTCGATCGTAAAGTCATTATCGAGAAGGAAGTTCGAGGGATTGAAGTGGGCTGTGCGGTCTATGGCAATGAGGAATTGTCCACGGGTGTGATTGGGGAGATTGAGCCTAGTCGCGATTTCCTGGATTATGACGATAAGTATCTGCTTGGAGAGATCAAGCAGCATGTACCCGCTAGAGTTCATCCGGAAGTGCTCGAAGCGGTGAAGCAGCGTGGTATGGAAGTATACCGCGTCTTAGGCTGCAGAGGACTAGCACGTGTAGATTTCTTCATCACGCCAGCAGGCGAAATTATATTTAATGAGATTAATTCAATGCCGGGGTTCACCGCGTCTAGTCGTTACCCTGCCATGATTGCAGCTGCAGGCCTATCCTATAGCGAATTGATTGATCGGTTGATCGAGCTGGCAAGGGAGTCGTAGGAAATGACCAAGCAACGAGACCATGCACTCGATCTTACCAAGCTTATCATGGCCTTTTTGGTGATTTGTATCCATACGGACCCGCTGGAATCGTATTCCGATACAGGTAATTTTATTCTAACGAGGGTGATCGCACGGGTGGCGGTTCCCTTTTTCTTTATGACTGCGGGTTATTATTTTTTCGTGAAATCAAGATCGATGTCGCAATTCAAGCAGTATATGAAGAAGCTCGGAGTCACCTACGTGCTGTGGAGTGCCATTTACCTTCCGGTGAATATGTATGTCTGGATGAACGAAGGCTTTACGAAGGAATGGCTTCTGCACTATATCAAGCAAGTGATCTTCATTGGTACCTATTATCATTTATGGTTCCTACCCGCTCTTATGTGCGCCATTGCCATCGTCTATTTCTTACAGCAGAGGATGCAGCTTCGATGGATCGCAGCGATTTCAATCCTTCTTTATACGATAGGCTTGTTAGCTGATTCCTATTATGGACTAGCCGTCCAAGCTCCAGTGCTGAAAGACATCGTTAATGGGTATCTGGCTGTATTTGAGTATAGTCGAAATGGGCTCTTTTTCGGGCTCCCTTTCGTTGCGCTAGGCGCCTTGATTGCCAAGGAATTACCACAATGGAGGCTGTCAGATGCACTCTGTGAGTTCGGTCTTCTTTTCGCATTCGGGTGGATGGTCTTCGAAGCAGCGTTGCTTCGGATCTTAGGGTGGCCGCATCATGACAGTATGTATCTCATGCTCGTCCCAGTGGTAAGTTTGGGATTCATTTACCTGCTGAGGCTCGATATTCGAGAAAAATCATTCTATCGATATGCTTCTGAGATCAGCATGGTATTGTATTTGATCCACCCTGCGGTGATCCTCGCCGTCAGGGTCCTATCTCTTCAGCTTCCGATTTTAAAAGCGAGTAGTCTATTATATTTTTTCGTCATCTTCATCCTATCATTCGCCTTATCACATCTATGGGTCAGGAGGAAACGTTATGCTGCAAAGACGAGCTTGGGCTGAAATTAATCTAGATCATATCGCTTATAATCTGGAACAAATCCGGTCCATCCTCCCGGCGAAGACACAGATCATGGCTGTTGTGAAGGGGGATGCCTATGGGCATGGGGCAAGGCGAACCGCTCAATTGCTGACGGAATTAGGTGTGGCGAGGTTCGCGGTATCCAATCTGGATGAAGCGATCTCCCTAAGGCAGTACGGCATTAGAGGTGAGATCTTGATTCTTGGTGCTACGCCACAGGAAGGATTCGAACAGCTGGCAGCCTACCAGATTACGCAGACGGTATTTTCACCAGAGTATGCTGAACAGCTGAATCAATACGGGCTGGATCATCAAATTCGGTTTCCGATTCATATTAAAATAGATACAGGTATGTACCGGATTGGATTCGCTTATGACGACATGGATGCGGTGAAGGCCTTATTTGCGTATCCAGGGTTACATGTTCAAGGGGTGTTCACCCATTTCTCTGTTGCGGATCAGTTGAATCCTAAAGATGAGGCCTATACGCGGATGCAAGCGGATCGATTCGATACGTGCTTGTACCAGCTGCGAGAGTATCCCGTAGGGATGACCCATATCCAGAACAGTGCTGGGATCGTAAATTATCCGGATTTCCACTATGACTTGGTTCGTCCGGGAATGCTGCTATTTGGTGTTCCTTCTGGAGAAATGAGTCAAGACCTCCAGTTAAAGCCTGTGATGCAGCTCAAGGCCACCATTGTAATGGTAAAGCATGTTCTTAAGGGAGCTGAGATCGGGTATGGACGGGATTATGTAGCACAACGGGATATGAAGATTGCGACGATACCGATTGGCTATGCGGATGGGTATCCGCGAAGTGTGTCGGGGAAAGGCTCACAAGTCCTTATTCATGGACAATATGCTGAGCAAATTGGCAAGGTGTGCATGGACCAGCTTATGGTGGATGTCACGGACATAGATGATGTCCGTCTTGGCGACGCGGTCGTTCTCGTGGGAGAGGATCAGGGAAATACGGTAACGCTATCCTCTCTAGCGGAATTAGCTGGAACAATCACCAATGAACTGGTATGCAGTATTTCGGCACGCGTTCCTCGTGTGCATGTTCAGCAGGGGTGACACTGTCACTAGCAGTAAGGAATCATGAACCCACCGTTCACAAGGTGGGTTTTTGCATGTGTTAAATGGTTCCATCGTTTTGGCGGCATGGAGGATGGGTACATGATAGAATGAAGGGGAAATGCGTGTAAATGCAACTTTGAACAATTCCTTAGAAATTCTTAATCTTTTCTTTCTGTTCTCTTAGAATCCGCTCTTTATACTAGCAGTAATCTGTTAGATAGGAGTGCATGAAAATGATTAAAACTAGAGTGATCACAGGAATATCCGTCGTTTCGGCCATTTGTACCGTACTGTTCCTTAAACATATCGTAGAACCTACTATAGAAGCACAAGCCGCATTGCTAATCAATGCGAAGACAGGTGAAGTTCTGTATGAGAAAAATGCGGACATGTCGCTCCCGGCAGCGAGCATGTCGAAGATGATGACGGAATATCTGGTACTTGAACAATTACATCAAGGGAAGATAAGTTGGAACGATGAGGTTTCGATCAGCTCTGATGCGGCGATTACCGACGGGGTAAAAATTGATCTAAGGGTTGGAGATCGCGTGACCGTGCGGGATTTGTATGCCGCCATGTTAATTGCTTCAGCGAATAATGCGGCCGTCGCGTTAGCTGAGCATATTGCAGGGTCTGAGGCTAATTTTGCTGCACGAATGAATGAAAAAGGGCTTGAGTTGGGGCTAGAGAATTCTTATTTCATCAATGCAACGGGATTAACGGAAGGGGACCAAGCTTCCCAGATGACGGCCAAGGATCTTGGGAAGTTGGCCCAGGCATTGCTGCGTGATTACCCGGAGGTGCTCAAGACAACGAGCCTACCCGCGTACACATTAAAATTTAGCAGAGAGAAAGTTCAGAGCACCAATCACATGCTGTTGAAGCCGGAATTAACGGTCGAAGGAATGGATGGGTTGAAAACAGGCTATACGAATAAGGCAGGTTATTGCTTCACAGGGACAGCATCACGCGATGGGCGTCGGCTCATCTCGGTCGTCATGGGAACGAACGATTCGGATACGCGATTCGTAGAGACCCAGAAGTTAATGGCCTTGGGATTCGACTCCGTCTATATCCCAACTATTCGTTCCATACTAGTAAAAGTCAAAGCGATAAAGGAGCAATGGGTATGAGTACAACCGTATTAATCGTCGATGACGACAAAGAAATTGCAGAGCTCATCGAAGTGTACCTTCGCAACGAAGGCTTTACCATTCATAAAGCGCATGACGGCGTAGAGGCCATGAAGAAAATGGAGAGCGTGACGTTTCAATTCTTAATCCTTGATATTATGATGCCCAAAATGGATGGGATGGAAGTGTGCAGACAGGTGCGCAAGAAGAGTAATATCCCGATCCTGATGCTCAGCGCGAAGGTGGAGGATATGGATAAAATTCTTGGTCTTATGACCGGTGCGGATGATTATATGATTAAGCCGTTCAATCCGCTCGAATTAACAGCGCGTGTGAAGGCGTTGCTGCGGCGAGCCAATTACCAACAATCTGCGCAGATCGAAGGCAGCGCGATTCAGATTCAGTCGCTCGAGATTAACAAGGAAAGTCATACGGTAAGCGTAGAAGGGAAGATTGTGAAGTTAACGTCGCTCGAGTTCGATATTCTGTATTTGCTCGCGAGCAATCCGGGCCGTGTGTTTAGTTCCGAAGAAATTTTTGAACGCGTGTGGGATGAATTAGGGGTAGGTTCGAACAAAACGGTGATGGTACATATCAGCAACCTTCGCGATAAGCTGGAAGCGGCTGCGCCTGGCGAGACATTCATCCAGACCGTATGGGGAGTAGGTTATAAAATTGAGAAGTAGTCCAATAGCCGTCCTACGGAATATGTCCATTTATAGAATACTGTTTTATGTAGTCAGTTCGTTGTTCTTTGCGGGTGCCCTATACTATTTCTTATACTATATCTATAATCATTTGGGTGTCTTTCAAGGTGTTGCGGATGTGTTCCTGCGCTTTGTTCCGAGGAGTTTTATTTTCATGCTTGTCCTCATTCTCCTCATCGGATTCTGTTTATTCCTATGTTACCGCCATGAGAAAAAACGATATATTACGATGCGAATCCATCATATGATCGGGGAGATCCGTCATATCGCCGCAGGTAATTTTCATAAGCAGGTAGAAGTTGTGGATTCGTATGAGCTGGGTGATCTAGCCATGAGCATTAACAACATTGTCGTTCAAGCGCAGAAGTCTATGGAAGAAGAACGGATGGCTGAGAAAATCAAAAATGATCTCGTAACCAACGTCTCCCATGATTTGCGTACCCCTCTGACGTCGATTCTTGGTTATCTCAATTTAATTAACGGCGATAAATATCGGGATGAGGTGGAACTTCGATATTACACCCAAATTGTGCATGAGAAAGCAAAACGTCTGCACGAGCTAATCAATGATTTGTTCGAGTTTACGCGTATGCAGAATAAAGGGATGATCCTGAATAAAGAACCGATCAATTTGGCCGAAATGCTCGATCAACTGGTCGTTCAGTTCGATCCTCAGCTCAAGCAGGCAGGGATGGAATGCCGGCAGCAATATGAAGTGGTACATCCGATCGTCCCGGCCGATGGACGGAAGCTTGTCCGTGTATTCGAGAATCTCATCTCCAATGCGCTGAATTATGGTAAAGAAGGCAAGTACGTGGATATTCTCCTGCGGGATACGGAACGATCCGTCATCGTCGAAATTACGAATTACGGCGAAGGGATTCCCGCGATTGATCTTCCTCATATTTTTGATCGATTCTATCGGGTGGAGAAGTCTAGGTCCGAATATTCCGGGGGTTCAGGCCTTGGGCTTGCGATTGCCAAAAGTATTATGGATCTCCATGAAGGAGAGATCCACGTCAGCAGCGATTCCGAACGTACGACGTTTCAAGTCTGGCTTCCGAAATGATCCTAGCGTTGCGACGGGACGTAGCCATACATGCGGCGATGGAGCCTCGTAAAATAGGTGGGCTCCATTCCGACATAGGCCGCTGCTTGGCGAATCGTAATATCTGTGTGCTCATTTAATAAGGTTAGTGCCGTCTGCATTCGAATATGCTGCAAATATTGCAAGGGCGTCTGACCCAGCTCATCGCGAAATAAGCGGGTGAGCTGTTTTTGTGAGTAGCCAACATGGGCTGCCAGCTGCGTCATCGTAATGGAACGGTTCAAGTGGTCATGCAGAAATCGCACGGCGCTCTCGACGGCAGATTCCCGATAGCGATTCAGTCTGCTGTGGAACATCGGCGTATCGCCGACCTGGAACAATTGGTTCTGCCGTTTGATCTCCAGGAAGAGCGAGAATAATACCTCCGTCGTTAACCATGGATCTTCATGCGTGCCAGAGTTTGCCCAGATTTGCTCAATCAATGGGAAAATCGTGGCGATATCCGCTAGACGGGAATAGGTAGGTGACGCCCCGAACCCCCAGCTTGCCAGCATCCCCTCGCGTCGCTCTACGAAAGTCACATACCCAACATGCCAAGTTTCTCCCTTCAGGGATACATACTCATGCGGCAAGCCTTCCGGAATGTACAGACAAGAACCGGGATCAAGAATGTCCCATTTGTCCTGTCCGAGTCTACGGAAACGGCCGGAGCCTGAGAAGGTGAATAGAATTTGTTTGGCAGAGAATCCACTAAGCCGTGTAATCGGAATTTGAATATCTGTGCCGATTGTATAGACGGAAAAGGGGATATCGAATTCAATGTCCCGTCGCATGTTGCTGCGTAAAGGCAGTGTTTGCATGGGATTCCTCCTTATAGGGTTATTGTTATGTCCATTTTGTACGATGTTTTGTCTGTTTTGGTTCCTATGAATTGATGGTACCTCACCTCTATAATAAGAGCAAATCGAATCGAAGGAGTGCTCTTATGACATCGCTTACAAAATACTGGGAAAACCTTGATGTATTGCAGATCAACCGGCAGCCTGCCCGGGCTCATTATATCCCTTACCCCGATACAGATGGCGCCAAGCAAGGAAAACGCGGACATTCCGCTTTCTATCAAACTTTGAATGGAAGCTGGAAATTTCAATATTATCGCAGCGTTCATGATGTGAACGGTGCGTTCTATGCGACGGATGTTGATGTGAACGGGATGGATGATCTCATCGTCCCCTCTTGCTGGCAGACGAACGGTTACGATCAGATGCATTATACGAACGTAAATTATCCGATCCCATGTGACCCACCCTTTGTACCAGATCAGAATCCGGCAGGAGTCTACGTACGAGATTTCCAATTGCCAACACAGTGGGAACAGAAGGAGACGTATGTCGTATTCGAGGGTGTTAACTCTTGCTTCTATCTGTGGGTGAACGGCGCGTTCGTAGGTTACAGCCAAGGCAGCCGTATTCCAGCGGAATTCGATTTGACGGAATACGTGAGACCGGGTCAGAACCGTATGACATTGCTCGTCTTGAAATGGTGTGACGGTACATACCTAGAGGATCAAGATGCATGGCGTTATTCAGGAATTTATCGGGATGTGTATCTATTGTCTCGAGAGAAGACGCACATTCGCGATGTTTTCGTGAATACGGATCTCTCATCCGATTTCTCGCATGCCACACTTCGCATTGAAATGGAGACGACGGGAGACGCCGTGGTCCGTGCGCAATTGCAGGATGCAAGCGGTGCACTTGTCGCTTCCGGCGAGTCGAATATGAACGGGCAAGGAACATTGGCACTGGAAGTAGCACATCCGACGCTCTGGAACGCGGAACAGCCGCATCTCTATGAGTTGTATATCCAAGATGGAACGGAGACAATCCTTATTCGCGTTGGCTTCCGTAACGTTGAAATTCGTGACGGCATCTTCATGGTCAATGGCCAAGCGATCAAGCTCAAAGGGGTGAATCGCCACGATTCGCATCCGAAGCTGGGACAGACCATTCCAATCAACCATATGATTCAAGATTTGAAGCTGATGAAGCAGCATAACGTGAATACGATTCGAACGTCGCATTATCCGAATGACCCGCGATTCCTCGAGCTCTGTGATCAATATGGATTCTACGTCGTGGATGAAGCGGATCTTGAAGCCCATGGGGTGGGCGCCGTAGGCAAACCACATTGGTTGTCGGCTGACCCCGCATGGAGAGATGCATATGTGGATCGCGTTGTTCGCATGGTGGAGCGGGATAAGAACCATCCATCGATCATTATGTGGTCCCTCGGGAACGAATCCGGGTATGGCGTGAATCACGTTGCAATGGCAGAATGGGCGAAGGCAAGGGATGCATCGCGCCTCGTCCATTATGAAGGGGAGGCTCCATTCGGGGATCACCATACGAGTGTTGAATGCCTGGACGTGAAGAGCGTCATGTATCCTTCAATTCAGGATACGGAAGCGTATGCGCTCGATGAGACGAAGACAAAACCGTTCTTCCTCTGTGAATACTCGCACGCGATGGGCAACGGGCCGGGCGATTTGAAGGATTACTGGAACTTGATTTATCAATATCCAAAGCTGATGGGTGGCTGCGTCTGGGAATGGTGTGATCATGGGATTGCGGCAGTGACGCCGGATGGACAGCCGTATTATGCTTATGGCGGTGATTTCGGAGATCGACCGAATGACGGCAACTTCTGCATCGATGGCTTGGTAACCCCAGATCGCAAGCCGCATACGGGGCTGCTGGAATTGAAGCAGGTTCTTGCGCCCGTATCGATTGAAGCCGTCGATGTAGCCAAAGGGATGCTGAAGATTACGAACCGGTATGATTTCATGGGCCTATCGCATCTTGCG
Source organism: Paenibacillus terrigena DSM 21567 (assembly GCF_000374845.1). GTDB lineage: Bacteria > Bacillota > Bacilli > Paenibacillales > Paenibacillaceae > Paenibacillus_K > Paenibacillus_K terrigena. The sequence goes on from NZ_KB895417.1 coordinate 11,863, forward strand.
CTGCATTGGAAAGTCGAACAAGAAGGCCGCGTCTTAGAGCAAGGCCAGATCTGGCAGTTGGAGGCTGCTCCGCAGACGACCGTTGACGTGCAGCTCCCTTACATGATGCCGGAGCATGCGGATCGCGGGACATATCTATCCGTGTCCGTCTGGCAGAACCAAGAGAATGCATGGGCGCCGATGGGCTATGAGGTGACCTTTGAATCCTTCGCGTTCAGCGATACGTCTGCTCCAGCTGTAATGCTGCCGGCGCATCAATCGGGTCCGATCACCGTCATCGAGGAAGAAGGATGCTTGTCCATCCGCGGCCTTCATTTCGAGCATGGCTTCGATCTTGAAGCTGGCGTAATGCAGTCAATGAGCAAGCATGGCGCGAAGCTGCTATCGAAGCCTATGCAGTATAATCTCTGGAGAGCACCTATAGACAACGATCCGCGCCATGAATGGATCCGTGAAGGCTTCGATAAGGTGCAGATGAAGGTATACAGCAGCACATGGGAACAACCGGAGCCATCACAAGTGACCGTGCGAGTATCCTTCTCGCTAGGCGCATTTATTCGTACGCCATTCCTCCATGGAGAAGCGCTGTGGACGGTAGAGGGTACAGGTGAAGTAACCGTGGCGGTGAAGGTGAAGGTTCGCGAAGAGCTGCCGTTCTTGCCTCGCTTCGGACTAGAACTGACGATGCCAGCAGGCTCGGAAGAAGTCGAATACTTCGGTCATGGACCGCATGAGAGCTATATCGATAAGCGTCAGAGCGTACGCAAAGGGAAATATCTGCTTACGGTGGATGACATGTATGAGGCCTATGTCATGCCGCAAGAGCATGGATCACGTTACGGCACCGAATGGGCAGCGGTGTCGAATGAACTGGGGATGGGGCTACATTTTGCCTCCGCAGAGCCGTTCTCCTTCAATGCCTCCCATTACACGCCAGCGGATCTGACGGCTGCGCGTCATACGTATGATCTTGTACGGCGCGAAGAGACGACGGTTCATCTGGATTATAAAGTAAGCGGTGTGGGATCAAGGTCTTGTGGGCCGGAGCTGATGAAGCAATATCGACTTGATGAGAAGGAATTCACATGCGAGTTCGTCATTCGTCCGATTTTCAAGGAAGATGAGTAATCATAGAACAGGAATAAGGCACGCCCTTCGGGCGTGCCTTTATTTTTCGATGCCACATGTTTTGTAGTATGATGAGCACAAGGCAGTTACATGGTTGTTTATAGGCTGAGAAGAAAGAGGGTGGCTTCATGTGGTTTTATATGATCGCGATGGTCGTCATCTTGATCGATCAGGTCTCGAAAATTTGGATTCGGATGAACCTGGATATCGGAGATAGCTTGTTCTTCGGACGATGGGAGATTACGCATTATGAGAATAGCGGGATGGCATTCAGTTTATTCCAAGGTTACGCGTGGTTATTCGGGGTGATCGCCATCTTGTTCGTCATCGGTGTGTTCTATTATCGCAGCATGGGTGCCTGGAAAGGTCGATTGGCGGATATGATCGCTGGTTTCTTGGTCGGCGGTGCGGTTGGCAACGGGATTGATCGACTGGTGTTTGGTCAGGTCACGGATTTTATCATGTCTCGATCGGGGAGAGGTATTCTCAATCTAGCGGATTATGCGATCAATATCGGGATGATCCTGCTCGTCTTATATATGGCAGTGAGATTCGTGAAGAAGCGGGTATGTCACGCGCATTGAAGAATGATTCTCTTATCTTTATAGATTCCTTAGAAGTTCCTGTTACGATGTCTCTGCGTGGTAAGAGAACGACGTAATAACGGATTTCGAAGGAGGAGAACATTCAACATGCAAGCAACGAAACGATTAACAGGTATCATGGCCCTGGGCCTAGCATTTTCACTATTACTATCGCCAGTGGGCGCCTCGGCGGCCGCGCAGAAGAATACGGGGTCGAAGGAGAATATCCAAGAGATTAAATCTTTGACGTCATCGGACTATAAAGATTTAGCGTTTCTGAAGCCGATCTTGAAAGATAAGACGGTCGTTAGCCTTGGCGAGAACTTCCACCGTGTCGCAGAATACAGCAGCATGAAGACAAGGTTGATCAAATATTTACACGAAGAGCTGGATTTTGACGTGATTGCATTTGAGTCAGGCCTTGGGGATTCCTTCATGACGTATGAGAATGCAGGAACATGGACATCGCAACAAATGATGGAGCGTTCCATTTTTCCCATCTGGCATTCCAAGGAGACGCTGAATTTATTCGATTACATCAAGAAGAAGCAGGGGACGAACGATCCCTTATATCTAGCAGGTTATGACATGCAGTTCACATCAGGATACTTAACGCAATTTATTGCTGGTTGGATTGCCAAGGTAGACAAGGTTCAGGGCGAGAATTATTTCAACTTCGAAATGCAAGCGATGACGGATTTCTATAAGGTGCTCAACGAATATGGCATGGACGATAGTCATCCGGAGGCGAAGGCAGAAATCAAGAAGGTGAAGGATGCGTACGAACCGAAATACAAGGCGTTGATCCAGTTCATCCAAGAGAACAAAGAACAACTTGCGGCGGCCTACCCTGCGAACCCGCATATGGTGGATATCGCTGTCAAGACGTTGGAAGATCGGGTCAAATTCATCGAGATGGGGATGTACGATACGAAGGAAAGCTATGAATTCCGCGATCGGATCATGGCTGACAACGTGGAGTGGTTAATGAAGGTGATGTATCCCGGCAAAAAAGTGATTTTATGGGCGCATAACGATCATCTGGCGAAGAATACGTCCAAAATCGAAACGAAAGAACAAGGGAAATGGATCAACAGCTTTACGAGTATGGGAGAATTGCTGCATAAGAAGCTGAAGGATAAGGTCTATGTGATGGGTCTGTACATGAACAGCGGTAAGGCGAGTACAATTACGACACAGAAGACCTTCGATATTCAGCCGATGCCGAAGGGGAGTCTGGAACAGCTGATGATGCAGAGCGGTTATAAGATTGCGTTTGCGGATCTATCCAAGCACAAGTCTCCGAACCAAAATAACGCTTGGATGTTCAAGCCGATCTATGCAGCCGAGGATGGCATGACGTCCGAGATCATTATGCCGATGTCGATGCGCTTCATTCCGAAAGAGCAATATGACGGGATCATCGTCTTCGATAAAGTCAAAGAACCGACAACGAAGTTCTAACCCGGCTATACCTGAAAATTTATTTGTTCCCCCTGTCGTGAACACCGTGTGTTACGCTGCAGGGGGATTTTTGCCACGCAAGAAGGTACAATGAGGGGATAAAGCTGCTAGATTGATAGACGAGAAAGGAAATCCAAGAGATGAGAGAAAAGATATTAATCGCCGATGATGAGCGAGAAATCGTCGAATTTATGCGCGATGCGCTGCAGGATGATGGGTATGAGGTATCGGTGGCTTATGATGGCAAGGAAGTGTTCGATCGACTGGGAGAGACGCCTGACTTGATCATCCTGGATATTATGATGCCGCATCTCGATGGGCTCGAAGTATGCCAAGCGATACGTGACCGGGTCTCGTGTCCGATTCTGTTCTTAAGCGCGCGCTCCAATGAAGCGGATCGGATCCAAGGACTCGCCGTCGGTGGCGATGACTATATCGTGAAGCCTTTTAGCATGCAAGAATTGAAGGCGAGAATAAGAGCGCATCTTCGCCGGGAGCAGCGGAGCCATCTTGATCATCAGCCGAAGCTGCTGCATCAGGGCGATCTCACGATGGATCTGGACAGCCAGCAGGTATTTTATCAGAACCTCCCGATTCCGCTGACCAGCCGGGAGTTCGAATTGTTCCGACTCCTCTTCATGCATCCGAATCAAGTATTCTCGCGGGAACAAATCTATGAGAAGATCTGGGGATTCGATGCGGAGGGAGACGCAGCCACAATCACCGAACATATCAAAAATATCCGGGCGAAGCTGGCGTGCGCAGCACCGGAGAAGACCTTTGTTACGACGGTATGGGGGGTAGGATACAAATTCGAAAGGAAGTAAAGGCAAGTCGAAAACCGCTGCGCAGGCAGTTTATGGGCGCATTTACACTCGTCCTATTCTATAGCTTCATCGGCTCGATGCTGGTATGGGGCAGTACGCTTTATGTATTGATTAATCAAACGGACAAGAGCATTCTACCAGCCAATTATTATGAGCAGCAAATTCCCCAGATTCTAGGTTATGTGGATCAGCAAAAAGACGCCTTATTATCTCCCTCGATGCAGAATGCGCTGGAACATGTTATTCCGACGAAAGGTATGCAGTATCAAATCGTGGATCTGAAGGGGCAAATCGTCTACGGCTGGGAGGGGCAGACCTTCGTCAACAGCCCGGAGGACGTGCTAAGCAAGCTGAACAAGAACGAGAAACAGGGCGGGAAATATATTAACTACCACCCGATTCTTGATTCGCAGAAAAAATTAAAGGGGATGCTGGTGCTGCGGTACAGTCTGAGTGTGTCCGCGAATAACCCTGGAAACGGGCTGCTCGTTATGCTTATTTTGAGCAGTTTGATCGCACCGTTCTTCTTCATCGTCTTGTTCTCCTTTATTTTCGCGAGAAAATTGGGCAAACGGCTCGAGCCGTCGATCGCACGGATCATCGGGGGAGCTAGACGAATCCAGCAGAATGACTTGAATTTCTCCGTCGCAGGAGCGGGTGGGTCGAAGGAGCTGATCGAGCTCTCCGATGCCTTCGAAGAGATGCGGATCGCGCTGGAGCAATCCTTGAAGCGGGAGTGGAAGCTGGAGCAGGAGAGACGCGACATGATCTCTGCGATTGCCCATGATTTGCGGACGCCGCTGACGATCATTCAAGGTCATGTAGATAATTTAGTCGAGAGCGGTGCACGCCGTCCCGAACGGCTGGAGAAGTACTTGTTAACCATTCAGAACAGTACGCAGCGTGCGGACAAAATGCTGACGGAATTGCTGTTCCTGAATAAAATCGATACGCCTGATTTTGTCCTCCAGTATATGAGAGCAGATTTACTCGCCTTCTCTGAGCGGAAAAAAGAAGAATACGCATTGTTATGCCGTGAGAAGGGGATTGCTTTTGACTTCTCTTATGTGAATAGGCGATGCGATCAAGAACAGCAGTTCCTTCTGGATACATCACGGTTGGAGCAAGTAATCGATAACGTGATTACCAATAGCTTACGATTTACGCCAGCGGAGGGAAGGATCGAGTGGACGGTCATCGTAGAAGAGACGCAGATTACCTTTGACATGAAGGATACGGGGAAGGGGTTCAGCGCTCTCGATTTGCAGCGGATGTTCGATAAATTCTACTCGGGCGATCCATCTAGATCTCTAGACAAAGGTCATTCCGGGCTTGGATTGTATACAGCACAGTTGCTTATTGCGAAGCACAGAGGGCGTATCGAAGCAGGAAACCGTGTCGAAGGCGGCGCACGGGTGATCATTACGGTGCCATGTAAAAAAGCCTGAAGAAACTTATCATATGAGTCTTCAGGCTTTTTGCTGCAATAATTCGATAAATTTATGGAACGCGCTTGTCTTGAAATGATCCCGTCGATAGATGAACTGTACGGTCACATGGCGGTAATGATCGGGAAGGGGATGGACATGCACCGAGCCTTCCATTTCCTTGCGACGAATGACAGATCGAGGGACGATGGTTGTGCCGAGGCCTGCAGCTACGCCGCCAAGAATCGCCTCCAAGGTTCCAAATTCCATGATCTCGGGTACAGGGAGCCCTTCCTCCCGCAGCCAACTCTCCATCGTACCGCGATGATAACAACCCACGCTGAAGAATAGCATGGGCTCCATCAGCACATCGCTAAGTTTGTTAGCGCCTGGCTCGGAGATGAGGACAAGCTCCTCGGGGAAAACCGGGATTTGTTCCAGCTCGGCATGGGGCAAGGGTCCGTTCACGAAGGCTCCATCCAGCTCATAGCGAAGGACCTTCTCGATCAGATCATTCGTATTCGAGCTAAGCAGCGATAGCTTCACATCCGGGTATTGCCTGCGGTAGTTCAGCATCAGGGAAGGCAAATGGACGGCAGCTGCCGTCGTAATGGAACCCAGCTTCAGCGAGCCGCTCGGAATATCGTTATCTAACATTTGTTTATGTGCCACATCGAGCAGCGATAGAATTTTGTCAGCGTGGCCCAGCAAGGTCTGGCCAGCTGTTGTTAAGATCATCCCGCGCTTGCTCCGATGGAATAAGGACGTATTCAATTCCTGTTCCAGCTGTTGAATGCGGGCGGTAACGTTCGATTGCACATAGCCGAGTGAACTGGCGGCTTTCGTAATCGTTCCTTCGCGTGCTACAGCTTGAAATATTCGCAAATCTCCGCTCTCCATCTGTCTGATCTCTCCTCATCCATCAGAAAAAGTGCTTTTTAACATCTTTTATTTTCATTTTATATGATGGTTCTTCGCTTGTAAAATCAAGAAAAATGATGGAACAGAAATGAGGAGTGTTAATGAATAAAGGATTGATTGCGATATGTATTCTACTAACTACGGTGGTCGGCGGATTGAATTATACGATGGCGAAGCTGGGACTGCATGTAGCTTCTCCGTTCCTCCTGCTCGCGATCCGGTTCATTGGTTCGGGTCTACTCTTGCTGCCCTTCGTCATTCGCCGGAGACATCCGCGGGCCGCGAAGCAATGGCTGCAAGTGGCAGGGGTAAGTCTCTTCCAGACGATCTTGGTCATGACGTTTATTTATCTCAGTCTGCACACGATTTCCGCGAGCACATCGGCGATTCTGTCGTCGACGAACCCGATTTGGACGATTCTGTTCGCGTTTCTCTTCTTCGGAGCACGTTATCGGGTGGTGCAATGGGCGGGAGTTGTCATCGGGTTTATGGGCGTCATCGTTACACAGAACTTCAACATGCAGATGAATGAAGGGACGATTTATGCACTGCTCGCCGGGGTGTTCTGGGGCTTCGGCACATTAGTAGCGTCTCGATGGAGCAAAGCGATGGACACCTGGGTATTAACGGCCTATCAAATGCTGTTCGCAGGGATCGTACTCTTATTGGCTAGTCTGACTCTTGAACAGCCTTACCTGCACCTTACGAGCAACGGTAACTCATGGGGGTTAACCCTGACCGTGCTGATCTGGATGATCTGCTTCAGCTCGATCTTTCAGTTCTTGCCCTGGTTCTACGTGCTCAAGCATTACAGCCCTTCGAAGGCAAGCACGTTTATGTTCCTTGTCCCGCTGTTCGGTATACTGTCGGGAGCACTCATTCTAGGCGAGACGATTCATTGGTATGTCATTGCGGGAGGGCTCTGCACAGGGATCGGCATTACCTTGGTGAATCGCCCAGCCAAGCCAGTTCGGGATGCGTTGAAGTTAGGGAGTTCAGGCCAAGCCAAGGGGAAAATAAATGGGGTATATTGTTTCGTGCGTGAATGATGCTTATGTCCGAATCTTTGGGAAATTCTTTACACGTGAATCGAAACCATGTATATTTAATAAATCTAAAGACTTAAATTGCACATAGGAATGTTCGGAGGAGCCTGTCACCAACAGGCTCTTTTTGTGTGCATAGAATGGTAAATTATGTAAAACATAATCATGGATAGGGGGAAAAGAAAGACATGGAGCAACAAGCGATTTGGGCTATCGGTATTTTCCTAGTGATTTATGCACTTATTATTTCCGAGAAAATTCATCGTACGATCTTGGCGATGATTGGGGCCATCCTCATGATCACGCTCGGGATTGTGGACCAGGATACGGCGATCCATCATATTGATTTCAACACACTGGGGTTATTGGTGGGTATGATGATTATCGTCGGTATTACGTCGAAGACAGGGCTGTTCAAGTATATTGCACTCAAGGCGGCCAAAGTCTCCAAAGGGAAACCGAAACGAATTATGATTGCGCTCGCCGTGATTACGGCGGTGAGTTCCGCTTTCCTTGATAACGTCACAACCGTATTGCTCATGGTTCCTGTGACGCTTAGCATTACAAGACAGCTTCGGATCAATCCGCTTCCGTTCCTCATCACGCAGATTATTGCGTCGAACGTAGGGGGGACGGCTACGCTCATCGGGGATCCACCGAATATCATGATCGGGAGTGCGGTGAAGGAGTTAACGTTCGTCTCGTTTATCAGCAACTTAGCACCGATTGCCATCATCATTTTAGTTGCTTATCTGCCCATCTTCCTATGGATGTTCGGGAAGAAGATTCAATCAACGCCTGAACTTCAGCAGCGCATTATGGAGATGGATGAACGGACCATGATTACGGACCGGAAGCTGCTCTATAAATGTCTGACGGTTCTTGGGTTGACGATTATTGGATTCTTCCTGCATCAGCTGGTTCATCTGGAATCCGCGACGGTTGCCTTGGCCGGGGCGTTCTTGCTCCTCTTGATCACGGGCGAGCATATGCTCGAAGAAGCCTTGCAGCATGTGGAATGGACGACACTGTTCTTCTTCATCGGATTGTTCGTGCTTGTATCTGGCCTTGTCGAGACAGGGGTGATTGCGAAGTTAGCGGAGCAAGCGATTGAACTGACCGGAGGAGACCCGTTGATGACATCAATGCTCATCTTATGGTTAAGCGCCATCGCATCGGCCTTCCTCGATAATATCCCATTCGTCGCCACGATGATTCCGATGATTCAAGATATGGGGACAATGGGGATTACGAATCTGGAGCCGTTATGGTGGAGTCTAGCGCTCGGAGCTTGCCTCGGCGGGAATGGTACATTGGTCGGTGCTAGCGCCAATCTAATCGTGGCAGGGCTTGCAGGCAAAGAAGGTTATCCAATTTCATTCATGAAATATTTGAAGATCGGCTTCCCGCTGATGATTCTATCGATTGTGCTATCGAGTATTTACTTATACGTCAGATATTTAATGTAGCGAAAGGACGGATTCGATGTGTTAACCTATACGTACGATTCGAGCATCATTGAGATTCGTGAGAGTGCAAATGAACAGGATATGGAATTCCGCATTCGGGCCTTAGGCGGCGATGCGATTGATGCGGCGATCAGACGGGTTCAACAACGATTCGAGCAGAATGAGATATTGAGTGATGTGTATTCTTATGTGTACAAAAATCACGAGTACCAATTCATTGTGCGGCAGGACTTCTACGAGGAGTTTATACTGGCGCTGATGAGATATCGATTATTGCAGCGTGTACAATGGGACGAATAAGCAGACGACCGCTCCTTGGATCAAGGGAGCGGTCGTTTTCTGTATGCAGCTTAATCTATTCGTCGCAGGAAGGCGCGAACTAAGCCTTGTAGGAGGATCAGATGCAGCGCCAGCCCGATGACGAAGATGATCGTGGATCGAACGGGTTCGCCTGCGAGGTCTGTGAGCAGCGCTTTGGCTGGCCAGAATGTCGGTAGCCACGCGGCAGCGTACTGCCACGGGAGTGGAACGAACGAGACCACGACAGGTCCGGCGAATAACAGCCCGCACAGCTTGGAGAGTGCCAGCCCTTCCACTTTATTCGCAGCAAAGGCGGCGAGGAATAACGTAAGGCATGGCGCCTCAAGGGTAAGCAGGATCAGAGCGAATACACTGCCTAGTCCCTTGTCTGCGAGGCTGGAGAATAGATAGAAGGATGCCGTCAACGCAAATGCCAATAGGCTGGGCAGGAATAAGCGATAGATGAAGTAGCCTTGGCGGGCAAGCGGCGTTACGGCATAGTAACTGATCATGTTCTCATCGCGTTCATCGAGCATGAGCAGCCCTGCCATCGTGCCGGGCAAGAGCGGAATGGCGACGACCAGGAATGTCGCAATGAATTCGGTATAGTCCGTTAAGCGAAAGTCATAGTTCAGCTCAATCCACTCTGATAACGGGAGATAGCCAAATCGAGCGAATAAGATGACGGCAAGGGGGCCGAATAGACTAGCCATCAGCATCGGGTCCTTGAACGTCTGCCGGGTATCCTGAACGAGCAGCGGATAATAGTTCCTCATCGTCTATCCCTCCTTTCGCCTATTCTTAGCAAAATCCGGCGTTCGAAGGATCGCTGCGCCCAGAGGAAGGCGATCCCATTCCATACGATCAGAATGGCTAGGGCATAGACGATCTCCCGCCATGATAGCGGCCTGAGCGCCGATTGAAGCAGAAGAAGCGATCCGTGCGTCGGGAAGATCAAGTACAAGATCTCTCGGCCGATGCCGAAGAAATAGAGCAGCGGCAATGCAAATGGCAGGACATAGACTTGCGAGAGCAGGATAAACCCATTAATGGATCGAGCACGCGAGACGACGCCGATGGATAAGAAGGTGAAGAAGCTGGATGAGAGTAGAATACTTAGCGTGAATAGGATTGGTGACGCGGGTACACCGATCGAGAAGCCGTGAATCACCCATGCGGCGCTGGCCGATAAGACCGAGATGGACAGGGCTTTGGCAATCAAATATTCCTGCAGCCGCAGTGGGGTGGCGAAGAGATGGTGGTGTATGCCTTGATCCTTTTCCAGTAAAATGATGCCCCCAGCTAGAATCAAACCGACTGCGCTTGGATCCGAGAAGGTGAGCAGAACCACGATGGATGCTTGGTTATCTGCAGGAACGAAATGCAACAGTAGCAGGTAAAGAAGGCAAATGAGAATGTATACCCCATAGAACCCGTGCCGCCATTGGAACCGAATATCATGTGCAAGTGCGTTGCCCCATCTCATACCAATGTTCTCCCAGTCACATCAATGAAGATCTGATCGAGTGTTGCTTCCAGGGAATGCAGCGTCTCAATGGGATGCTGTCGAATCAACTGTAGGAATCGTTCATTATTCCCTAGATTATGGGTCGGGAATTCCTCGATATGTTTCTCTTCTGAAGACGTGTATTCGAGCCGAACCCGCTGCTGCCCATGATGAAGTTTCAAAGCTCGCGGCGAATCAATGAGCGGAATTTGTCCATCCACGATAAAAGCCACTCGATCACATAGTTCTTCGGCCGCATGCATGTTATGCGTCGTGATCAGCACCGTAGTCCCAGCAGCCTTCTGCTCTAGGATCAGGTCTTTCATGATCTTGGCATTGAGCGGATCGAGCCCCGAAGTCGGTTCATCAAGGAATAGGATATCGGGATGATGGAGAATGGAACGGCAGAAGTTCAGCCGCATTTTCATGCCTTTCGAGAATTGGGACACCTTCATATGGGCAGCCTGATCGAGTCCAACTTTACCCAGTAAATCCATCGGATCGTCTTTGGATGCTCGGTACAACGATTGGAACAGCTTCAGATTCTCAAGTGCTGTAAATTTACTGTAGAAATTAGGGAATTCGAAAGCGACGCCGATCCGCTCATAATAATCGGAACCTAGATGACGTATTTCTTGACCTTGGATTCGCACGCTCCCTGTGTAGTTGCGCAGCGCGCCGATTAATATTTTCTGGGTTGTGCTCTTGCCCGCCCCGGAAGGCCCGAGAAATCCGAAAACTTCACCACGGGCAATCGAAAAATCGATGCCTTGCAGGGTCTTTTTGCTGGTCCCCGGATAGCTGTATTCCAATTGTTCGACGTCAATCATCTTGTGATCCGTCCTTTCTTGCACGTCTCGCAACCATGCCTTCCGCTAATACGTCCACAAGAAGCTCAATGGTGGGGGTATAGCTGTGCTCGCCGATTTCCTTCTTATGCAGGGATAAGAGAACAATCGCCCGGAACATGCTGACGATGAGTTCAGGCTCTACATCCGTTAGAATGCCGCTATCCTGCCATTTCTGAACGACGGGCATCATCGCATCTTGATCATCGCGATAGTTCTGCTCGAGCAGTTCATGCGGCAGCTTGCGGATGAGGTATTCGAATTCTCCTTCGAGATACATTTGGCGAATGAGCGGGTTCTCGCTCATGAGGCGAAATCCGTCTAACATAAAGTCGCGAATACTCTCTTTGGTTACCGCAGGATTCGAAGCGATCGATTGAAGCAGCTGTTCTCGAATCGTGGCTTCTTCCATCAGCAGAATCTCATAGCAGAGCTCTTCTTTGGATTTATAGAATAGATAAAAAGATCCCTGAGCAATCCCGGATGCCTTCGTTAAATCTTCAACACTTGTTTTTTTGAGACCTAAGGTTTGGAAGCTGGTTTGCCCTGCCTTGAGCAGCTTCTGTTGGATGAGCTCTTTTTCTTGATCATTGAATTTTTTAGGCATAGATGGAATTTCACCTCAAATTATGATTCTGTGAATAATTTTATTTTATATTCATAAAAAGATCATAGGACGATTGGATGGAATTGTCAAGCGCACCAAAAAGACCGAAGAACTTCACGATCACGTGGGGTTCTTCGATCTCTGTTGTTATTTCGTTCCGATTTGTACCTGGCGTCCTTCCGGTTGATGTGCAGGCTGATTGCGTACAATCGAGCCATCCTCCAAATGCAGCCACGTATCGAACGCACGCGCTCCAGCAGTCAATTGAATCACCCTCACACCGGTCAAGAATGGTTGATCCAGATCGGCGTAGCGTGAAGTACGACCATAACAGAGCCGGATGCCGTGCAGCGTCCCCCAGAAATCATTGGCGTGGTCATGGCCGACGAACGTACCCATGATATCACCCATCTCGATCATTGCGGCGAAGAAGCCCGTATTGATCCATGGCGCACAGATGTCTTTTTCCAGCTTCTGGCCGTAACATACCGAGAAGTCCCACACGTCGTTGTACTCCGGAAGCGGGATGTGGAAGAATCCGAGTGACGGCAGCGGTTCGCCGCCATGCTGAGCGGTTAAACGATACGATTCGTTCGTGTACCAGTCTATCTGGCTGCGGCGAATCCAATCGTAGAAGCCAAGGCGCGAATACTCGAGCGGCGAATAACTGCCGGAATCGAGAAAATACAGCGCAGCAGCAGGCTGCTGGGTATCATCGTGAACCGTCAGGACATAATTGCCTACGCCGTGCACATTCGGCGGATCTGGCTTGGCGTAACAATATTTATGTGTCAATTGCAGCGCATGGAGCTGCTCGCGCGTCACATTCGCGGCTTCGGAATCATGGTTGCCGAACACAGCTGCCCACGGAATCTCCATCTCCTCGGGAATGGCTGCAGCATTGCGAAAAGCTTGAGCGACATCCGCACATCCTCCGCTTGCAATGACATCACCGGTATAGACGACCAGATCCGGCTGTTCATCTGCTAATACCCGCCGCATCATGGCTTCCATTTTGATCTCGTCTTCACCGCCATTACAGAACTCGGTATCTGTGAACTGTACAATTTTGAAAGTCCCGTCCTCGCGGAACTTGAGTTGTTTGCGCATTACACTCGCTCCTCCACATTAGAATCCTGCTGAATATAGGAGGACAGTGTCTCGAGGAGTTTCCGATAGGCCTCATCGAACACGAACAAATCGGTATTCACTTCCGTGAAGCTGGTCATGCAGGTGTTCAAGATTTCATCGGCCGCCTCGCGGTTATATGCCGCAAGCTGCTGGAGCAACTCATAATCTTCAACACCCGATCGCATCGCTTCGAGACGCATACTGAGCAGCGGCCCGTCTGCACCAGGATAGACAATATGCGTATCCCCTGCAGGGACGCGGCGCGAATGGACGCTCGGCGCAAGGAATGGACAAGTCAATTCATACGGGTCTTGGTCACCCAAATATTGATTGAAGCCCCAATGGAGATAGCCTGTTAGGCCATACTTGTAATTCCCCCAGTGCAGATAGCGCGTCTTCAAGAGATGCAGGTCCATGAAGCGGTTCAAATAGTTGCCGCCTGGATTCCAGCAGGTGTAGAACCAGACGGTATCGCCTAGCTTCTGAACGCGTTCGAAGTGTTCGCGGTGCTTATCAAAGCCCTCATTCGTCGGCACCCAAATATCCATGGAGCCTTCGATCGCCGGATAGATCATCGCTTCAATCAGCGGGACCCCTGGCATGAACTTGCGTACGATGCCGGACAATATCCGGAAATCGGCAGCGGATTCTTCGATCGGCTCATCCGCGATATGCTGGATGGTCAGCCCCAACCAGCCATGCTCGCTTAGGAATTGATACCATGCTGTCAAGAACTGCGCGAGGTAGGCGAATCCTTCGGTTCCCGTCGCGTCGATCTTGTTGTCATAGGACAAGACGAAATTCGGCGCATTCCAATCTGTCCGTCCGGCGACATGTCCGCCCTCGATGCCTGTGAATCCAAGCTCGAGGAACAGGCGGATCAACCGCTCAGCACGTGAGAAATCGAAGGTATATTGTCTATCTGCGGCATGAATTTGAATGAATTCGAGGCCCACGAGGAAGTGGGTCTGCTTGGCTCTGCGCATGGCTTCTCCGTACTTGCGAACCATCGCCCAGAAGGGCTCTGACCATAATTCGAGCTGATGCTTCTTCGCGATATTATGGATTGACATCCAATTCGTCGTTGCGAGTGTAGCTTGCACGGGAACGCTCGCATGAACAACCTGAAGCGTCACGGGAATCGTGAGCCGTTCATCGCCAATCCACAATTCTATTACACCCGAATAGTCCGCTGCTGTTAGCGATAGAGGAATGTCCCAGCTAACATAAAGCACTTCCGTAGCCGACCGTGACGAGAACGCAGGACCGACAGGCTGCAGCGCATCATAGACGCGGAACGGAGCGAGGCGAGTCGCGTAATCCGCAGGGGTGCCCACCGGTACTGTTGAGACATCCGGACCTGTATTCTCGTTCACGAGGACATCGATCATTTGGTAGAGTTCCACATCGAGTCCAGCCTGAGACGACGGTCTATAGATCCAACGAATCTCTGTCTCCGCAGGTACGTGATTGATGAGAATCTGGCAGCTGGCACGGCTCCCGCGCGCAGCTATCAGGGAAATGCTGCGGGTTCCATCGCTCGATACTTCACTATCCGAGAACAACCATTCATTCGTACGAACGACTTGATAGTTTAACATGGCAATTGGCCTCCTTTTATTGTTTTGATGAATAGAGATTCGTGTAGCTTCGCTTCTACTGTAAGTGTTTTCGTGTTTCCGTAATCTGGATGTAATCTATTTCGCCTATAGCATAATGAGTCGCGTAACCGCTGTCAATACAACAATCGATGGCCGTTACAACATGTCACCATTGTTGCAAAAGGAAGTCACCATTCTAGTGGTGAGCAGGTCTATCGGAGGATTACAATGACGGAGTATACGATTGAGATGAGCGAAAGGGTGAGGTCATGAAAGCTGCAGAGACGGCTCCGTTACTGAACAAGTCAGCACACCAAGCGGTGGCTAAGAAGCAAGGTCATTTCATCAGAAGCCTGAAAAAATACAAATGGCTGCTGCTAATGACGCTCCCAGGGGTTGTGTATTTATTCATCAATAACTATATTCCGATGTATGGCGTCATTCTCGCATTTAAGAACTTGAATTATGCGAAGGGCATCTGGGGAAGCGATTGGGTGGGACTCGATAACTTCAAATTCCTATTCAACTCGGACACGGCCTATGTCATTACGAGGAATACATTCCTGTATAACTTTGCCTTTATCATCTTAAATCTAGTTCTTGCATTATTCGTGGCATTGACGATTAACGAGATTAAAGATAAAGTCATCTCTCGTTTCTATCAAAGTACATTTTTGCTGCCGCATATTATCTCGATGGTTGTGGTTGCTTATTTGGTGTATAGCTTCTTAAATGCCGAGAGCGGCCTCGTGAACAGACTTCTGGTCAAATGGTTCCACGTCGATCCGATCTCTTGGTACAGCGAGGCAGGCTACTGGCCGTATATCCTCATTATTGTAAATGCGTGGAAAAACGTCGGTTACTTATCGATTATCTATTTCGCATCGATCATCGGGATCGACAAGGAATTCTACGAAGCGGCCACGATTGACGGGGCGAGCAAATGGAAGCAGATGACTCGCATTACGCTGCCGCTCATTGCGCCGATCATCACGACGATGACATTGCTCTCGGTCAGCGGCATTCTCCGCTCCGATTTCGGACTTTTCTATCAAGTGCCGATGAATACGGGTGCGCTCATTCCAACGACGAATACGATCGATACGTTCGTGTATCGGGCGATGATTAGTTCTGGCGATATAGGGATGTCAGCGGCGGCAGGATTCTATCAATCGGCTGCGTGCTTTGTCTTGATCTTGGTTGCGAATGCAGCCGTAAGGCGTGTGAATAAACAGGATGCACTATTCTAGGAGAAGGGACGGATCTATCTTGCAGCAGAAAAATATATTTAGCACCTCGATGATTCATCTGTTCTTCTGGCTCTTTACGATCGTATCATTGATTCCTTTTGCCTTGATCTTTATGGTCTCCATTACTGATGAAGATTCGATTGCCATGAATGGTTATTCCTTATTTCCGAGTAAAATCAGCTTTGCCGCCTATACGTTCTTATTCAATGATTTCTCTGAGATCGCGAAGGCGTATGGGGTCACGATGATCACGACGGTGATTGGAACGGCAGTAAGCTTGCTGATTACAGCGCTATTCGCTTACCCGCTGTCCAGATCGGGCCTGCCCTTTAGACGTACATTGTCCTTTTACATTTTCTTTACGATGTTATTTAGCGGTGGTATGGTACCTTGGTACATGACCTACGTGAATATGTTCGATATGAAAAATACATTGCTCTCGATGATTATTCCGAACCTGTTATTAAGCGCATTTAACGTGCTGCTCATGCGAAGCTTCTTCGCGAATTCGATCCCGGAATCGGTGGTAGAGTCGGCGACGATTGATGGGGCCAGTGAGATTATGATTTTCTTCAAAATTGTCGTACCGCTATCACTCCCAATCATGGCGACGATTGGTCTATTCAATACACTGTCGTATTGGAATGATTGGTATAATTGCATGCTCTTCATCGATAAGCCGGAGCTCTATAACATCCAATACCTCATGACGAAGACACTCACCAATATTCAATATCTGATTATGAAATCAAGCAGTTCGGCACAGGCCGGAGATTTGCTCGCCAAGATGCCGCGAGAGACGGTTCGAATGGCACTTGCCATCGTTGGGATCGCGCCATTACTATTTGCATACCCGTTCTTCCAGAAATATTACATCAGCGGCATAACGAGTGGTGCTGTCAAAGGGTAAGACAGTTCACAACGAGTTCGCTGAAAGGAGGGGATGGTGCGCAGCAAGATAGCGCGCTATGAACAATTTTGCAGCAATAGGAAATGCGAATCGATTTCGAGCCTTGCTATAGAAATGATCAGATGAGAGGGGATTCATAAGCTATGAAGAAATCTTTTAAAATCGCGATGTTAACGATGTTAGTTAGTATGATTGCACTCGCAGGCTGTGGTGCGAAGGGGACGGATGAGCAAGCAGCAGCAGGAGGCAAGTCGGAAGACGGGAAGTTAAAACCATACAAAATTACGCTCGTCTACCCAGGTACAGCGCAGAAGGATCTAGCAGTCGTGCAAGAAGAGATGAGCAAATATTTGACGGAGAAAATCAATGCAACGATTGAACTGAAGCCGATTGAGTGGGGTTCATGGGACGATAAAACGAATTTGATGAAAATCTCCAATGAACCGTTCGACCTGATGTTCACGGCGAGCTGGTACTACTATCCTCGGGATGCGGCGAAAGGCCAATATCTTGAGCTGGATGACTTGATGAATCAATACGGTAAAGATATTCCAGACGTGCTTGGCCCGGATTTCATCAAAGGTTCGCGCATCGGCGGTAAATTGTACGCATTGCCGACCAAGAAAGAATTCGGACAAGGCTTCGGACTCTTACTCAGCAAGAAGCTGGTCGATAAATATAAATTCGATGTTAACGGGGTTAAATCGATTGAAGATGTAGAGAAAATGCTCGGCACAATCAAAGCGAATGAGCCAGGCGTAACACCGATCATTAGCCGTAAATTCACGAATGTCTGGGAAGCGGCTAACTACGACAATATTATTGCGCACATCGCTGTGGCGCGCGGCAGCAAAGAGATCAAAGCGATCGATAAGCTGGAAGATCCGAAGTATATCGATTTCTACAAACGGATGAATGTCTGGTATAAGAATGGATGGTTCGACAAAGATATTCTGACATCCGACACGGATCAAGCGATGAATATGATTAAAGCTGGTAAAGGGTTCGCCGTTGCATCATCCCTCAAGCCTGGCAAAGATAAAGAGATGAGCCTCACGTCGGGGACTGAAGTTGTCCAAATGGAGACAGCCGGTCCGTTCACAACAACAGGGGATGCACAAGGCGCGATGCTCGGCATTTCCCGTACTTCAGAAGATCCAGCAAGAGCGATGATGTTCTTGAACTTGCTCTATACGGATAAGAAGCTCCTGAATATGCTCGATTGGGGCGTGGAAGGCAAGCACTACGTGAAGAAATCTGAGAATGTCATTGATTACCCAGAAGGCGTCACGGCTGATACACAAGCTTACCCAAGCCCAGGCGGCTGGATGTTCGGGAACCAATTCAATTCTTTCCTATGGGCTAATGAAGATCCACAGAAATGGGAGCAATTCCAGAAGTTCAATGACAGCGCAGAGCGTTCCATTATTCTAGGCTTTGCCTTCAATCAAGAGCCTGTCAAAGCCGAGATGGCCGCGATCGAGAACGTCAACAAGGAGTTCGAGGCATCGCTTGGAACCGGTGCGGTCGATGCAGAGAAGACGATTGCGAAATGGAAAGAAAAGCGCGATGCGGCTGGATTTGACAAAGTCAAAGCCGAGGTCGACAAGCAGTTGCAAGAGTGGGCTGCCGCGCAAAAATAAGCATGAATTAACAATATAACAGGGAATCCTTCACGGGGCGCTTGCAAAAGTGAACCGAGAGGGGTTCCTTATGTGCTATCATCACATTAGTATCGATTACGTGTCTAATGAAGAAGATCCATGACCGAAGCGGGAGGAAATCTATGAGTATACGCCAATCTCTTCGATTTAAGCTAATTATCGGATTTATTACCCTCGCGATTCCGTTGATGGTGCTGTTGCTCTATAACAATTTCTATGCATCCAATACAGTGAGAGAGCAGGTCGCTGAATCGAATAAGAATATGATTATTCTCTATTCGAATCAGATTCAGACGCTACTTAACCGTGAGGTAAATTTGCTCTATAACCTTGCGATTGAAGATCCGAATATTATCGCGCTGCCTCGGTCGATTCATGACCCGGATGAATATTTCCTCAATAAAGGACGTGTTCTGAATATATTGAACCGTGACCATCGGTTCAATAGTGGCGTTGATTTTGAATTTATCTATACGATTCAGAACAAAGATTTCTTTAATACGGCGATGAAGGCGACCAGCTATGAGGAAATGGAAGCGCTGCAATCGACGTTAGGCAGCCTGCTGCAGGATGCCAAGCCCGACAGTCCATATTTTCGTGAATGGAAAGTCATCCCGGTTCTTAACGAATATGCATTGGTCCGCATTGTGGATACGGGGTCGGGTGTCTATCTAGGAGCCTGTGTACGATTACGAAACCTGATGATTCCGCTAGACTTCATTGGCCTCGGACAAGAGGGGTTCTCGGCATTCCTGACAGAACAAGGCGACATTATGACGAACAAAGAGGGCATTCAGCAAGCCAAGCTAGATGCCTCGCTCCTTGCCGGGATGAATGACACCTATCAACGGTTTCGGCTGCAGCAAGAGGATTATATCGTCGTCAGCAATCCAATTAAGGATACGGATATGATGTTAAGCGCCTTTATCCCGGAAGAGAAACTATTGCAGAATCTAACGAAGTTCCGCAGTTTTATTTTTATTATCCCGATTCTGGCCGGATTCCTGTTGATTATTTATCTGATCTACCTGAATGACATCATGCTGAAGCCGATGAATAACCTCATCCGCGGGATGCGTAAGATCAAGCAAGGCGAGTGGTCCTTCCGTTTGCATAATCCGAAGACGAGAGAGTTCACGATTATTAATGATGCTTATAACGATATGGCTTCTGAAATTCAGGCGCTTAAGATTAACGTCTACGAGGAGCAAATTAAGGCGCATAAGGCAGAATTGAAGCATCTACAGCTCCAGATCAATCCGCATTTTCTGCTGAACTCGATCAACATCATCTACAACTTGGTTGAGATTAAGAATTACAAGCTGATTCAGGTCATGTGCGTGAATCTGGTGAAATATTTCCGATTCGCGACAAAGACGAATCAGGTCGTTGTGATGATTGCGGAGGAAATGGAGCATATGGAGAGCTATATCCGGATTCAGCAGCTGCGTTTCCCTGAGCGGGTTACGTATTCGTACCATATTGCGGAGGGGCTGGAGAGAGCCTGTATTCCGCCGCTGCTAATCCAACCTTTCATTGAGAATTCGATCAAATATGGGTTTGATTTTATGGATCGTCCGTTTCACATGGAGATTCGTATAGCTCCCTTAGCAGAGCCAGATTTATATGAAATCGTCATTATGGATAATGGAAGCGGCTTTCCTGAAGAGGCGCTTGAATCGCTGCAGAATGGAAGTTACTTCACGCAGCCGCAGGATGAGCATCTCGGCATCTGGAATGTGCATCATCGATTGAAACATATTTTCGGGCAAGTGGCAGTTCTTGAATTCGCAAATGAGCCGGGTGCCGGCGCGAAAGTGAGGCTTGTACTTCCTTATCGCACGCTTACGCAGTTCAGTTCTTATGATAGTGAACCTTGGGAGGGGTAACGATGTATAGAGCGCTGATCGTGGATGATGAGATTTATGCTGTGCTGGGGATTAAGAGCGGTGTGAATTGGGAGGAGCTACAAGTATCGGAAGTCTATGAAGCCTATAACATGCGGGAAGCGATGAAGGTATTCGAACGTACACCGATCGATATTCTCATCTGCGATATCGAGATGCCGAAGGGGACGGGTATTGAGCTGCTTGAATGGGTGAATGCACACTCGCCTGTGACCGAGACGGTGTTCTTGACAGCACATGCCGATTTCAGTTTCGTGAAACGAGCGGTCCAGCTCGATAGCTTCGATTATTTGCTCAAGCCTGTGGAGTATGAAGTGCTGCAGTCGACCTTGGCCAAGATGCTGCAATCGATTGAGCAGGAGAAGGAATTGCTGCAGCTGCGCGAACAATACAAGCCCTATTATGATCTCTGGACGAAGAAGAAGCCGCTCATTGCCGATAAATTCTGGAATGACGTGCTCTCCAATCGCATTACCTGTACACCGACCAATGTGCAGAGTTTGCTCGAGGAGCATGATCTGACGATCAAACCGGATATCAAGATTTTACCTCTTCTTATTAGTGTTGAAGCATGGCAACGGGAGTTCAGTACAAGAGATGAAGAAATGATGGAGTATGCGATTCGGAAGGGGGCGTCCGAGCTGCTGCTGCATGAGGCGAATGGGGTTGTCATTCAGACACGTCAGGGCGTGAATGTCGTGATTCGTTATTTGGACGAGGGGCATCGCGGAATTGCAGGGCTGTCCGAGTCGTGCCAGGAGTATATTCAGTCTTGTCAGCAGTACTTCAATTGTCAAATCTCTTGCTATATTGGGGAAGTCACTTCGTTATTTAACGTGAGCGAGATGTATCATGAATTGCTCGAGCTGGAATACAACAACTTGCATAAATCCAATCAAGTGTACTTCTTGCGCAACCGGGAGAAGACCGGCATGATGAAGCTGCCGCTCTTCTCTGCTTGGACGATTCTGATCGAGCAGGGGAAGCGGGAAGAGATCGAGAGGGAGCTGGCGCGGTGTATTGCAGCGTTCCGGTCGGACGCAAGACTATCTGCGAACGCACTGCAGGCATTCAATCATGGATTTCTTCAGATGATTCATTACATTCTTCATAAGAACGGATTGTCCGCCCATGAACTGCTGTATGAGGGGCAGGGGCAATTGAACGGGGCCGCACCTCGAACGCTGGATCAGATGCATGCTTGGGCATTGAAGCTCATCGGGCTGGTGTCCCATTCCTTGCATCAGAACGATTCAGTAATTGAACAGGTTCAACGTTACATCGCCGATCATCTGAGCGAAGTGATTACAAGAGAACAGCTCGCGGAGTATGTGCATCTGAATCCTGCGTATTTATCCAGGCTATTCAAGCGCGAAGTGGGCGAATCGATCACGGATTACATTCTGAATGAAAGAATGAAAGTAGCAAAGGAATTGATCGCGACTTCGTCGATGCCGATTTCGGATATTGCCAAATCGCTTGGATACAGCAACTTCTCCTATTTTGCGAAAATGTTCAAGAAGGTCTACCATGCGACACCGCAGCATTTCCGGCGCCAATTAGGTTGAAATGTGACTTCTTGAAATATACGATAATTTAATATTTGACTATCTAAGATAAATTGTTGTAAAATGGAAATACGCTTAATTTCCGGATATGAGATCGGAAAGCGGGGGAACCAATTTTTTGGGGCGAATCAAGGATGTATTGTAGGGAACCATCTTTCCCGAGCCCGACAGCTAACCTCGTCAGCAGTGGATGGGTCAATCATAGACACTTTTGCCGCACCCCTGACCCGTTGAACCGGGTCTTTTTGCGTCTAATCGAGAGAGGCCCGGTTGCCTGCAAGGACGAAGCACATGCTTACGCTTGCAGACTGCGGGTCATTTTTTATGTTGATGAGCGAGAGGAGGGACACAGCGTTACCATAAATCTGACTTTCAAGGAGGAACAACAATATGGCACAGCCGAAATATATCACGAATATCGATAAAATTGTGGAGATCCCGGAGCAAGAACGGGCGAAGTTGAAGCAAATAACGGAGAAGTTCGTATTTCGCGTGAATGATTATTACTTGAAGCTGATTGACTGGAACGACCCGAATGACCCGATTAAGAAATTGGTAATCCCGAATGAGGGAGAATTGTCCGAATACGGTAGATGGGATGCGTCCGATGAGGACACGAATTACGTGGTTCCGGGTTGTCAGCATAAGTATAAGACGACGGCACTTCTCATCGTATCCGAGGTATGTGGTGCGTACTGCAGGTACTGCTTCCGTAAACGTCTGTTCCGTAATGATGTAAAAGAAGCGATGTCGGATGTGAGTCCGGGCATCGAATATATTCGGCAGCATCCGGAGATTAACAATGTGCTCCTGACAGGCGGAGATAGCTTGATTCTGGCAACACCCAAATTGAAAATGATTATTGAGCAATTGCGAGACATTGAACATGTGAAGATTATTCGGCTTGGCTCCAAAATTCCCGTGTTCAACCCGATGCGCATCTATGAGGATGAGGAACTGCTCGATACCATTCGGACATTCTCGAACAGTGATCGCAGGATCTATGTGATGGCCCATATCAATCATCCGCGTGAAATAACGCCTGAAGCAAGACGAGGGTTTGAGGCGTTACATCAAGCTGGAGCGATCGTCGTGAATCAGACCCCGATCCTTCGGGGCATTAATGATAACGCTGATGTCTTAGCGGAATTGCTCGATAAGTTGTCTTGGGCGGGGGTCACGCCATATTACTTCTTCATTAACCGCCCTGTTGCGGGCAATCGGGATTTTGTCCTGCCGCTCGAACAGGTGTATCGCCTCGTTGAAGAAGCCAAAGCGAAGACATCCGGCCTCGGCAAAAGAATCCGACTATCGATGAGTCATACGTCTGGTAAAATTGAAATTCTCGCGATTGAGAATGGGAAAGCCTACTTGAAGTATCATCAATCGAGAGATGACCATTACGGTAAATTTATGGTGCTGCCTTGTCCGAAGGATGCATCATGGTTCGATGACTTGCCGGGGAATGAAGCGTATTGGAAGAAGCCGAAGAAGAAGACGGATGCGATTGTCTCGGTGAATGAGCTGCCGCAATTCCCACAGAAGGCAAGCCGTTCGGCGGCGTCGCAGCCAGCGATGAAGGCTGTGAACCAATAACATCATAGTAAATGGAAAAGAAAAGACGGGTGGCTTCTCAGCGTGATGCTGGGAAGCGGCCCGTCTTTTGTTAAGGTGCCAACCCTTTCATAATAAATTGGATCGTGGCTTCACGTTCGAGAGCATCATCCCAGTCTGATCCTGCTTGGGGCTCCAAAATGGAACGGAACAGCACATAACCCAAGATAGAGAAGGCGCTGAGCCGCATAATCGTGAAGGAGGGGAGATCAATCAGCTTTCCTTCGCCTTGCAGCTTATGAATAATTCTCTCGAATCGTCCCTTCATCTCGTTGAATACGAGCTGCTGTAGCTGCTTCTGGAGATCGGGGTGGAAGGGCAATTCCTGTACCACAATTTTGAACAACCTGCGATTCTGCTGCAGGAAAGTAATGCGATTGTCGATCAGTGCCCGAAGGAGCTGATCGAAGCTATCGTAATCTCTGGAGAGTACATCTTTGAACTCTCGGAGGAGAAAGGGGGCGAGCAGCTTCACCATGGCCGGCGTGACGATCGAGAGCAGCAGGTCCTTCTTGGTCTTAAAGTGGCGGAATATCGTTCCCTCTGCGACGCCAGCCCGCTGGGCGATCTCGCTCGTTGAAGATGCCGCATAGCCTTTTTCCGCGAATATCTCAATCGCTGCTTCGAAGATTCGCGCTTGCTTGGCGGTTCGTGGAGCGGTAGGATCGCCTTGCAAGAGCTCCTCCATCCATGGCTCCAGCGATTTGGTCATATAGGTCAACTCCTTGCTAGATTAGATCGCGCGCTGTTTCTTCAGCGCTGCGATATTGAGTAGTGCGAAGACGATCGAGAATCCAAGCAGGATATAGATATCAAGCTGAATGTCGCCAATACTTTCCCCGCGAATCATAATCCCTCGCATGGCATCAGCCCCGTAATAGAGCGGCATGATATAACTCAGCTTCTGCAGCCAAGGCGCCATTGCATCCAGATTGAAGAGTCCGGAGAAGAACACTTGCGGGACGATGACGAGCGGAATGAACTGAATGATCTGGAACTCGCTGCTGGCAAAAGAGGAGAGCAGCGTGCCGAGTGTCAGTGCCGTCAAGGTGAGCAGCAGGTTAATCAGGAGCACGAGCCCAAAATTGCCGACCATATACATGCCGAGCACTTCAATGGCGAACCACGTGATAAGCGTGGCTTGCAGCAAGGTGAATATGCCGAACCCTAATAGATAACCGCCGACGACTTCAGAGCGCCTAATCGGTGTAGCGAGCAGCCGTTCAAGCGTTCCTGTGGTGCGTTCGCGCAGGAAGGAGACGCCGGCGATCATGAATACGAAGAAGAAGGAGAAGAATCCGATCAGAACAGGTCCGAAGTAGTCGAAGGAGGACATGCCTTCTTTTCCATGCAAATAGGTAATGTTCGGTTGTATGGTCGGCGTGTTCGCTTGCATCACCTTCTGAAGCCGAAGGAGAATCGCTTGATTCATAGAGGGGTCGCTGCCTTCGAGTATCAAGTCAGGCTTGCCGTCTGTAAGCGATAGGATCGCATCGAGATCTCTAGCTTCTAGGGCTTGCTTCGCTTCCGCTTGATTGGTATAGGTTGTAACATTCGCATCTGTGCTATTTAACCGCTCGATGATCGGGGCGGGAAGCTGGACAGTACCGATATTCGGTGTAATCGGTTGACCGTTGAAGATGAAGTTCAGCAGCGTTAAGATAAGCAGCGGCGCTAGGAAAATAAGCGCGAGTGTCCGCTTGTCGCGAAGGAACTGGCGAATGATTCGTAAGGCTAATGCACGCGTTCTCATGCGAGGACACCTCCCCCAAGGACAATGAACGCATTTTCGAGCGTCGTTGTACCGCTTCGTTCTTTGAGTGCTGCAGGTGAATCGACAGCGGTTAAGTGACCATCACGAATGAGGCCAATACGGTCGCATTTGTCTGCCTCATCCATGACATGTGTGGTGAGGATAATCGTCGTTCCCTGATCGCGCAAGGCGAGCAGCTCTTGCCAAATCGATTGCCGAAGCACGGGGTCAATACCGACTGTCGGTTCGTCCAGAATGAGCAATTCTGGTTCATGCAGGAGAGAGATCGCGAGTGATAGCCGCCGCTTCATTCCGCCGGAGTACGCTGCAACGGTCTTATCTTTATGATCGAGCAAATCGACGACACGCAGTACCGCATCAATCCGTTCGTTCCGTCTAACCCCGCTCAGTCCATAGAGGGAGGCGAAAAATTGCAGATTCTGACGAGCGGTTAGCTCATTATACAGTGCATCCGATTGCGCCATGTAACCGATACGCTTCAGGAGGGAGAGCTTCGGGACTTTCTCGCCAAGGATATGAATTTCCCCGCTGTCGGAACGGTCCATGCCGGTCATTAACTTGATTAAGGTTGTCTTCCCGGAGCCGGATGGCCCGAGTAAGCCGAAAAGCTCGCCGCGCTCGACCTGAAGATGGATCGACTGCAGGACGGTTCGCCCGTGAAAAGAACGGGATATATCGCGAATTTCTAAGATGTTGGACAAGGAATTCACGCTCCTCATAAAAGTGAGTGATCACTCATTTTCAATACACCCCTATTATATGTTACTTCTGTCATCTTGAGAAGTGAGTAATCACTCATTTTAATGTTCGAGCGGATTACCTATTCGCATGATTTCGCTAACGAATCGTACGGTTCTTATTTCTCGAGAAATGAGGCCTTATCTCATCTAACGAACTTCAGCATCGTTATTTCTAGAAAAAGCACCTCAAACTACCCAATTTAGGCCCAATAACGCTGCTGTGGTTCGTTAGTTCGAAAAACGGGTCACTTTTTCGCAAATAAGCACGCAACGATTCGTTAGCTACTGATTCTGTTCGTACCATTCCTGCAGCTTGAAGCGCTCGATTTGATCCCATAGCTGCTCCTGCTTCAGAATTTCGTATTGTCTTGGTCCAATCAGATCGAAATGCGGGAAGGCATCCCGTTGATGAATACGCTCTGGCGGTAATTTGTGCGTTATACACCATGCCCGCAATCGATCCAGATCCGCACAGCCGACCTTCGTGATCGTCGTGATCCCAGGGAAACGCGGCTCCACCCAATAATGGGTGATATACGCTATCTCACCACGCGAGACAGAAGCTTTCCATTGCTCCAATTCTTTTCTTTTTATGCCAAATGCCATTGTTATCGCTTCTTTCCATTAGGCTCTATCTTCCACCATGTTACTTGAAAGTAGCAAAAATATCTCTGGATTTTTCGAAAAGCACTTGAACCCCTATCCCAATTCTGATAAATTATGATAACAATTTGTGGAAATAATAGATTACCACAGTTTAATAGAATCTTATCATTATAAGGAGGGATCGTGTGAATCGAATCATTCAATTATTGACCAATAGTTATAACACACTTCGTTCGCAGCATCCCATCGTCAATTCATTGCTTGTCGGAACGGTCTTAGCACGAGCGGCTTCATCCATGAGTATGCCGTTCCTGGCGATTTATTTATCGAAAACAACGTCCATGAGTGCTGTTATGATTGGACTCGTCATCGGTGCCGGATCCTTAGCCGGCATGTTCGGCGGTTTTATTGGCGGTGCATTATCCGATCGATTCGGGAGACGGGTCATTATGATGGCTGCTTTATTTGGCTGGGTCTTCGCGTTCGTCGGGTTCTCCATCTTCAAGACACCGCTCATTATTATGTTGTTAAATATGGTGAACGGATTATGCCGATCGTTCTATGAACCGGTCTCTCAGGCGTTGATGGCTGATTTGACACCGAAGGAACGACGGTTCCAGATGTTCTCGCTTCGCTATTTAGCTATTAATATCGGTGTTGCGGTGGGGCCTCTGCTGGGAGCATATTTCGGCATGCGCAGCGGAACAACACCTTTTCTGATTACAGGATTTATTTATTTCATCTATGCGGTGGTATTATACGGATTGCTCATGACTTTTGGTATTAAGCAGATTGAAGGAGACAAGAAACCGAAGGTCACAATTACGGCAACATGGCATGTTATTAGGAAAGACGTTACGCTGAGATACTACTTGATTGGTGGAATAATCGGCGCAATCGGATATTCACAGATGACCGTTACGTTGTCACAGTACGTGAATAATAGCGTTGCGAATGGGGTGACGCTGTTCGCGCTACTCATGAGCGTGAATGCGATTGTTGTTGTCGCCTTCCAGCTTCCGCTGGCGAAGTGGGCGGAGAAACGCTCTCCACTTGTTGCTATCACGGCGGGCAATATTCTCTTCGCGCTTGGCGATATCGGGTTCGCCTTCTCATGGAATGCCGTAACGTTCTTGCTGTCTATGGCCGTATTTACGCTTGGCGAAGTATTGAATTTCCCATCTTCAAATCTACTCGTGGACGAATTGGCACCGGATGAGATGCGAGGAGCTTATTATGGGGCACAATCGTTTAATAGTCTTGGATTTTTCCTTGGACCATGGGTGGGCGGGATGCTGCTCATGTATTTCGGCGGTGCAACCTTGTTTACGGTCATGGCGGTGATTACGGTTATGAGCACATCCTTCTATCGCTTCGGCATGCGAAGGTTTGAGAGAAGCTGAGACATCGTAAAGGGCTGCCGCAAGTCATTCCAGAAAATTGACTTGCGGCAGCCCTTGTTGTGTCTTAATACGAGTTTACTGGATTCCAGATAGCCCTCCTATAATTACTAGAAATATAAAGTTCTACTACGCTGCTATCGAAAGGCTTACGGGACAAGGGTTTCAGATTTTATTTGTGTCTGTGAGAGGTGTATGCTACAATCGAAATTAACGAATAATGAACGGAGGGTTTCCTGTGAACAATATTTACGCAGTCAGATTACGTTTCAATGCTTTGTGCCGCTAACTGAATAGTGCTCAAAGACTCTGCGTGTGTGCAGAGCGAACGGGATTGGTCTGCCTTGTAACAGGGAATCAATTGTAACAACAATGGACAAATCAATAATCCTTACCCGAGGAGCAAATGTGCTGGTTGTGAACCAGGGATGTGCTTTTTTGCGCATGTCCTGAGATTCCGATCGGTTTCTTTGCTGAACTCCACCCGTTAGCGATGAACACAGGCGATGAGTCTGTGTTTTTTATTTTGTGTGAATAATGGAGGAATAAATATATGGAACAACTCATTCAAAGAGCAATTTTGGTCGGAGTCAATTTGAATCACCAGACAGATTTTGAATATTCCATGGAAGAGCTCGGGAACTTGGCCGAGGCATGTGATGTCGAGGTTGTAGGTTTAGTCACGCAGAATTTGCAGAGGGTTACGTCTTCCCATTACATTGGTACAGGTAAAATCCAAGAAGTTATCGCGCACATGGAAGCACATGAGGCCAATATGGTGATTTTCAATGATGAACTATCGCCATCGCAAATTCGGAATCTGGAAGCGGACCTGCAGTGCAAGGTCATTGACCGTACGATTCTCATTCTGGATATTTTCGCCCAGCGGGCCAAAACGAAGGAAGCGCAGCTTCAGGTTGAAGTTGCACAATTGCAATATATGCTGCCGCGATTAGTTGGTCTGCGTGAATCGCTAGGTCGGCAGGGCGGCGGCGGTGTCGGTACGAAGAATAAAGGGGCCGGGGAGACGAAGCTCGAGCTGGATCGTCGTCGGATTGAAGAGAAGATTAATGTCCTTAATAAAGAACTAGAGTCATTAGTCGCTCACCGTCAGACGCAGCGCAAGCAGCGGAAGAAGAACGATGTGCCGGTCGTCTCGCTCGTAGGGTATACGAATGCGGGGAAATCGACGATTATGAATGCGCTCGTGGAACGGTTTAATCCAACCGCCGCGAAGCAGGTCTTCGAGAAGGATATGCTGTTCGCAACCTTGGAAACGTCCATTCGGAACATTCCGCTGCCGGATAATAAGTCGTTCCTGCTTACGGATACTGTCGGGTTCGTCAGCAAGCTGCCGCATCATCTCGTCAAGGCGTTCCGATCGACTTTGGAGGAAGTGGCCGAGGCAGATCTCCTCATTCATGTCGTGGATAACTCGAACCCGAATCATGAGCAGCATATCGAGATTACGAACAATACGCTCAAAGACATCGGCGTGCAAGACATTACAACCATTTATGCGTATAACAAATCCGATCTGATTGACTTCCCGATTCCAAGCGTTCAAGAAGATCGTATATACCTTGCTGCCAAGCCGCGGATTGGGATTGATGAGCTGGTGCAGGTGATCCGTCAGCATATTTTCAAAGACTACATCAAGTGCGAAATGGTCATTCCTTATGATAAAGGAAATCTGGTGTCCTACTTCAATGAGCATGCGAATATTCTGGAGACCAGCTATGAGAACGAGGGGACGAAGTTAGTCCTAGAATGTCGTACGGTGGATTACGAGCGTTATCAAGACCTCATTATTCGATAGGACGGGAGTATAGACAGCATGAGAGCATTGGTATTTGAGCAATTTGGCGGACCAGAGGTCTTGCATTATGCAGAGATTGCGGATCCGGTGTTGTCGCCGGGAACGGTGATCGTGCGGACGTGTGCTGTTGGTCTGAATTTCGCAGACGTCTATCGCAGGCGCGGGAACTATCATCTGGCAGGGCAGCCGCCCTATATACTCGGCTACGAGGGAGCCGGAATCGTGGAACGTGTGGCTGACGATGTGCAGGGCATTCGGCCCGGTGACCGAATCGCTTTCGCTGATGTACCTTATGCCAATGCGGAGCTGGTTCAAGTTCCTGTGGATCGAGCGATTCCGCTGCCTTCCGATATTACCTTCGATCAAGCAGCATCCGTGCTGCTGCAAGGGATGACAGCGCATTATCTGGTGAATGACAGCTATGCGGTACAGCCGGGCGATGACATGCTGGTCCATGCGGCTGCAGGCGGTGTGGGGCAGCTCCTCATCCAATTGGGTGTCAGCAAAGGGGCGCGCGTCTTGGGACTGACCTCCTCGGCTGCCAAACGTGAGATCGCGCTGCAAGCAGGAGCGGATGAAGTCCTGCTGTATGACACCGACTGGGTGGAGGAGGCGATCCGTTGGTCGCAAGGGGGGAACGGCGTTCGAGTGGCTTACGACTCCGTCGGTTCGACCTTAATGGACAGCTTCGCGGCGGTACAGATTAAAGGGCATGTCGTCTTCTACGGTATGGCTGGTGGCGATCCGGTACCTGTCGATCCTCGGATGCTCATGGATACGTCGAAGTCGTTGACTGGCGGAGATTTGTGGAATCATGTGACGTCGCGGGAAGACCGGATTCGACGGGCAAATGCCTTGTTCGAAGAAATCAGCAAAGGTCGGCTGCATCTCGAAGAGCCGAAGCGATTCGCCTTATCCAAGGGTGCGGAAGCGCATCGACTACTCGAAAGTCGCATGAGCACGGGAAAAATATTACTTATACCGTAAACGTCATAACGTGCAACGGGCACGGGCTAAGAGAGGGAACTCTTTCGGCTCGTGCTTTTTTCTGCTCATAAGGGGCTCGCATGGGGATTCCATAATTTAGACGGTCTTCTTCCATACATCGAAGGGTTGGATGAATTTCTGATCCCTTTACAATAAATAGTAGCGATACATGAACGAGTCGATCTTGGGGGCATCGTAATGAAATCGCTTACCTGAACAATCGAAAGGGGAGCTAGAGAAAATGGAAAAGTATACAGCAATGCTGTTATCCCTCGTGATGGTGCTCGTATTACTATCGGGATGCGGTGGTTCGAAGACAGACGGAGAGTCCGCTTCATCGGGTCAGGTTACAACATTTACGATGAACTCGACGACGCCTAACGCTACATTCGACACACCGATCGGCAAGATCATTACGGAGAAGACGGGCGTGAAATTTGATTATATGACGGTTGTGGGCGGTTCGGATGAAGCGACTCAGAAGTATGATGTATGGCTCGCTTCTGGCGATTTCCCGGATGTCCTCGCATTCAGTCCGGCTTCTATGGCGAAATACCGTGATGCTGGTGCTATTATTCCGCTGGAAGATTTGATCGATCAATACGGTCCGAACATTAAGAAGAAATTCGGTAAATTCTATGATCTGCTGCGCGATCCAGACGGACACATCTATTCAATCTTTGCTCCGAATTTGGTAGAGAAGATTCCAGATATTCAAGCAAGCTTCGTCGTTCAATACGCGGTATTGAAAGAGGCGGGCTATCCCGAAATCAAGACATTGGATCAATTGCACACCATCCTGAAGGATTACGTGAAGAAGCATCCGAAGCTCGATGGACAAGATGTGATTCCTTTCTCCAGCCCGGACCCGGCGCGTACGTACCTGAATGCACCGATTGCGGCACAAGGTCAACCGGATCACGGCGAATTCATCATCGATAAGGATCAGAACGTTCACTTGGCGGCGACGGAACCGTTAACGAAAGACTTCTACAAATTCTTAAACAATTTAAATAAAGAAGGCATGCTCGATAAAGAATTGTTCAGCTTGACGTGGGAGAGCTTCTCCGCCAAAGCAGCACAAGGCCGTATCTTATCAGGCTTCGTTCCGCAATGGATTATGGGCGGAATTGAGAATTCCTTGACAGCAGCTGGCAAGTTCGATCAATTGTATGCGAAGTTCCCGATCCATATTCAAGATGGCATTGAGGATCATGTGAACACGATTACGCCAACGAACTCAACGAACAACTGGTCGATCACGAATAAAGTGAAGAATCCGGAGAAAATCATTCAGTTCATCGATTATTTCTTCACGGATAAAGGGCAAGAACTGACACGTTGGGGGATTGAAGGCAAGCATTTCGAGAAGGTGGATGGCAAACGTGCCGTCAAACCGGAATATGCCAAAGAACGCGCTGAGAATCCAACCGTGGATGCACAAGAAGGATATGGTTCATACTCTTGGTTCACGTTCGGTAACGGTTCGAAGCTAGAGGATGGCGACTGGGCTACACCTGTGAACCCGGATACAGTTGAGCAATTGTACAACCCGGCTACCAAGGAAGTGTTGGCCAAGTATGGCAAGCAGGTATGGGCTGATTTCTTGCCAGCACCTGAGTATATCCCAGCGTACACATGGCAGCTGAATGCACCGAGCGAATATAAAGGGCTCTGGAAGAAGATCGAGCAAGTGCTGTATCGTGGCGCACCGCGTGTTATTTTAGCGGAAAATGATGCTCAGTTCGAATCGTCTTGGAATGAGCTCGTGACGCAGCTGGATCAAGCGGGACAGAAGAAAGCCGAAGATCTGTGGACGAAGACGTGGAAGAACTATCTCGAGACTTACAACAAGGCGGTCCAATCGAAGTAGCAGGAACTGGAGAGTCTGCCTGATCGAAGCATCGGTTCAAGGACCGGATTGGCTTCCGACAGGCGGACTCTTGTCCATAATAGGCACGAAGTTCAATCAAGGGAGGGCTGAGGATGCAGCAAACCGTACAAATTCCGCCTCATACTGTCAAGAAGACACAAACCCAGCGCAAATCATGGATTCGGCGATTGGGGGGGCAATATCAGCTCGTATTGCTATCGATTCCATTCGTCCTGCTCGTTATTCTATTTAACTATGTGCCGCTCTGGGGATGGCTTGCGGCTTTTCAAGACTATAAGCCTTTCAAAGGAGTGACGGGCAGCGAGTTCGTAGGACTTGCGAATTTCAAAGTGCTGTTCGCGGACCCGCATTTCCTCGTGGTGCTGCGAAATACGCTCGTGATGAGCGGTATGAGCCTGGTTACCGGCTTCGTCGGTGCGATCACACTGGCGCTATTTCTGAATGAAATTCAGGTTCGCTGGTTCAAGCGGATCGTGCAGACGGTCACGTATATTCCGCATTTCGTCTCCATGGTCGTTATCGCGAATATCGTATTGATGTTTCTGTCGCCGGACGGCGGATTTATTAATAACTTACTGATGAATTTGGGATGGATTGATAAGCCGATTTATTTCATGGGCAAAGGGGAATGGTTCTGGGTTATTCATACAATCACAGGCCTCTGGAAAGAGCTCGGTTGGAGCACCATCATCTATTTGGCTGTGCTCGCGGGCATTAATTCCGAGCTGTATGAAGCGGCTGCTGTGGATGGGGCAAGTCGACTACGGAAGATGCTGCATATCTCCATTCCTGGTCTGATGCCTACAGCGACGCTGCTGCTCATCATGTCGGTAGGTTCCTTGATCAATACCGGCTATGAATCACAGATGCTCCTGGGTAACCCGCTAGTTATCGACTATTCGGAAGTATTGGATTTGTATGCTTTGTCGGTTTCGTTCGGTGGGGGAGATTATTCCGTCGGTGTCGCGCTTAGTATGTTCAAAGGCTTTGTAAGTATCATGCTCGTCGTCATTGTGAATTTTATCGCTCGTAAATTGAGTGATACGAGACTGTTCTAGGAGGGATACCGCGATGAATCCAAGACGAAGTGTACCTGATGTCACCTTTCAACTACTCAACTATGTATTGCTGTTCATCCTGGGCTTTGCAACGTTGTATCCGTTCTGGAATTTGCTCGCGATTTCGTTCAATGATTCACTCGATACGATGCGGGGGCAGGTGTACTTTTGGCCCAATGAGTTCACGCTGAACAATTACGCGATCATATTTCAGAATGATTCCTTGCTCGGCGCCGCACTTCGCTCCATTGCCCGTACGGTGATCGGCACCGTGTTATCTGTCGGATGTACAACGATGCTGGCTTATACGCTATCGCGCCGGGAATATTTGCTTCGCAAGCCGATCAATGTGATCCTGGTTGTGAGTATGTATGTGAACGGCGGTCTAATACCGATCTATATGCTGATCAAGGATCTTGGCTTAACGAATACGTTCGCCGTCTATATCATTCCTGGGCTTATCGGTGTGTTTAACGTGATCATTATGCGGTCCTATTTCGACCAGCTGCCGGAGGCGCTCGTGGAGTCCGCACGGATTGATGGGGCGAGCGACATCGGTGTGCTGTTCCGCATTATTATTCCATGCAGCTTGCCGGTGCTGGCGACGGTTACGTTATTCGTAGCGGTAGGTCACTGGAATTCGTGGTTCGATAATTATCTCTACAATAGTAAAGATAGCCTGAGTCTACTGCAATATGAGCTGATGAAAATTATGACGAAGTCGACGAGCGAAGTGACGAGCAATGCGCAGGCTGCGCTCAATCATGAGACATTGCGGCAGACATCGCCACAATCGATTCGCGCGACGATGACGATTATCGTCACGTTCCCGATTCTGTTCGTCTATCCGTTCCTGCAGAAATATTTCATTCAAGGGATAACGGTGGGCGCAGTCAAAGAATAATAGCTAATCATTGACCCCTGGTATCGGCGTAAATTGTGCTAATTGCCAGGGGTTTGGCGCAGTTATAGAACTAATGAGTCCTAATCCGTGTGCTATGATAGGATGACATAACACTTGGAGAACATCAGGAGCTCCCATCGATGAAGAAGACAGGTGAGAATATGCGGATACGAACGAAATTGGTTATGGTGAACGCACTGATCGCGACACTCTTGCTCGGCTCCTTAACCTATGGGTTGAGTGTTTATACGAGCCGGGCTTTTTATAATAAAACCGTACAGGATGTGCATTTCTCCGTCTCGCAGCTGGCGCAGAATGTGGACAATATGCTGCTGTCATATGAACAACTGGTCGACTCCTTGTATTCGAATGTGGAGCTTCAGCATCGGTTCTTCATTCATTACCCGTCGCAGCTGGCGGCGCAGGAGGCGTATTTTAATTATTTTGTACCGTTTACGAAATGGATCAAGGCGAACCATAACTTAATTCGGTTAACGATCTATACGGATAATCCGACCTTCCAATTCGCGGATGTGAAGCTGCTTGATTCGGAAATGGTCAAGAGCGAATGGTACGACCGCAGTCTGAAGAGCGACATGGACATTTATAGCGAGTGGATTTATAACGGTTACGACACATTTTTCAAGCTGAAGACGTTCCGACTGATTAAGCGCATTAAGGTGGAATCGGATCATAATCTATTCGTCGCCATCGATTTGAGCGAGAAGGAGCTGTACAATCTCACGAATTGGGAGAACCAGAACAAACGGTTCATGATGGTGCTGCCGAATGGGCAGATTGCTGTCGATAACTTCGATCAAACCCACAATATTAGGGAGCTCACGGATGAACCGGAGCTCGAGCAGGCGCTGAAGAACCAGGGTGACAGCTTCGAATATACGGATCCTGCAAGCGGTGATCGCTTTTGGCTGTCGCAGCGTACCTTGCATTCCCGCGGCAGTGTCCAAGGCATGCGCATCCTCGTCATGACGCCGCTTGAAGAGCTATCAGCGAATGTGCATGAGATGGAGCGGATCGCGGTGGTATTATGTGTCATTGCGATTGGATTATCGGCACTACTCATCTATTCGAGTACTTCACGGCTGACGAAGCGACTGATGACGCTGGCTAGGCATATGCAGAAGGTGGATGACGGTCGGCTGACGGAACGGATGGCGGATACCGACGGACGGGACGAGATCAGTGTGCTGGGAACGAGATTTAACAATATGATGGGTCGCATTGAAAGTCTCATCTCGGATGTTTACGTGGCGGAACTCCATCAGAAGGAATTAGAGCTTCGGCGCAAAGAAGCCGAGATGTACGCGCTGCAGACGCAGGTGAACCCGCATTATTTGTTCAATACGCTTAATGCGATTCGCGGCAATCTGCTCGAACGCGGGGATCGCGACAACGCCCGAATCGTCATGCTGCTCGCGGATTCGTTCCGCAATGTACTGCGGCAAGCGGGACATCTGATTCCGCTCAAGGAAGAACGGAACATTGTGGAGACATACCTCGAGATTCAGCGGTTCCGTTATGGGGAGCGGATGCAATATGAGATTGAGATGCCGGATGCTCTACAGGAAGTGTTGATCCCGAGGCTCGCGCTGCAGACGGTCGTCGAGAATGCCGTTATTCATGCGGTAGATCGCAGTAAGACACCGATACGAATCCTGCTTGAAGCACGTGAAGATGATGAAGAGAACTATATGTTGTCCGTCACGGACAACGGTCCAGGGATGACTGAGCAGCGGCTGGAGGAAGTCCGTACGCACATTGAAGAACGAAGCGATGCGGAGGCGCTGCATCTCGGCATTCGGAACACACATCAGCGTCTACTCTCGATTTATGGGGAGAGCTATGGCGTGATAGTGAACAGTGAGTTTGGAGCTGGAACGAAGGTAACGCTTCGACTACGGAAATATCCCGTTCAAGAACATATGAAGGATGAATAAAGAACGCCTCCCGTCCGCATAGGACGTTGGAGGCGCTTCTCATTCATCTGGACTGGTTGCGATATTCATTGGCGCTGACACCGAATGTTTCCTTGAATTTCTTATAGAACCAATCGAGCTGCTTGTACCCGACGGATAAGGCGACCTCATAGACTTTCATGTCCGTGCTAGCGAGCAGGGCGCAGGCTTTGTTCATCCGCAGATGCAGGAGATAGTCGTTGAAGGTGGTCCCTTCGGAAGCCTTGAACAATTGGCCTAGATACGCGGCGTTCATATGAATTTGCTCGGCGATACTCTTCAAGCTGATCTGTTCCGAATAATGCGCTTCTACAATCTGTTTCAGTTCGAAGACGGGATTCGAAGGCTGCTTCCATTTGGCTGCCTCCAAGAAATCTACCCATTCTTCACCGGTCTGACGGGCAATACGAATGAGCTGGTCGAAATTGCGGCAGGCGAGGATACTCCGGTAGGAAGCAGCGGCTCTGCTGCGGAAGAACAGTTCGCCTTGTTCGCCGTATTGGCTTGCATAATGGTAGAGGCCGACCATCCATTCGACGATGATGGCTTGGACATCGGACTTGGACATCCCATTTCGCTTCCAGATCTCCGCTTGTTCATGGAGACGCAGCGTAGCGTATTCATTCTTCCCATGCTTAATGGCCTCCAGCATGTCTGCGACGAATTGCCGATTCGCATCACTGATATCGTCGCTATCCATCTGCAGCGTCGTGGGGGTCATGACGGATTGTGCTCCGAGCAAAAACTTGCGCTCCAGCGTCGCCAACGCGCTCTGATAGGACACGGGTACCTCTGTCGGATGATGAACGGGGGTCCCTATGCCGAAGGTGAGCGGGATCTTGGTATATTTCAGCGCGGTATCGTGGTAGGAGCGCACTAACTCAGTAATCTGGGTAAGCGATGCGTGACCTGAGGCGAGCACGAGACCGATGCGGCCTTGTTCATCTTCGAAGACGCCACCTGCCGGCATGATGAGCTCCTCCAGCACGTTGCGTATGGCAAAGGTGGCGGTCTGCCATTCCCTTGCCGTCCAGCTTGAATCATCTAGATCCAGCGCATCCATCTCAACGGTCACGGCGGTCCATGTGGCGCTGGACGGTAGGATGATACCGCAGGAACGGAGCATGCGATCTGCCTCTGTAAAAGGGATTCGCCCTTGCGCCCATTGCTTGATTGCATCGTTACGAATGGCTTGAATGCCGAGGATACGCTGCTTGTCCAGCATCCGATCGGATTCAATTTCGGTTTTCAATTTGCGGACGAGGGTTAACAGGTCTTCTTCTTTGACGGGTTTGAGCAAATAATCTTTGACGCCGAGCTTGAGACATTGCTTCACATATTCGAATTCGTCGTAGCCGCTAATCGCGATGGTCTGCGTATGCGGATAGGATCGCAGTTCTTTGAGGAGTGTGAGACCATCCATTCCGGGCATACGAATATCGCTGAGGATGACGGCGTAGTTGTGCTCCTTAATCATTTCAAGAGCTTGGTCGCCATCCGTCGCTTCCCCTGCAATGCGGAATCCTTCCCGTTCCCAGTCTATGGCATATTTTAACGCTTTGATTGCGCCGGGTTCATCATCGACGAGCAGTACATTGAGCATGTCTGGTGCCTCCTGATGTCGTATTTGCCCCTATTATAGACCGGATTCTTGCCTTAGGAAAGCATGGTTTAAGAAGTTCTGCAATTCTTGAAATGACCTGTAGTTACAAGGGGTTTTCTCTATAAATACAACGGTTGAAGGATTGGATAAATGTGCTAAAATAGCGGTGACAATCGTTGTGAACGAGAAGGGCGGGGGATAAATATGGTCCATCGGGATGAAATAATCGGGAATGAAAAGCCTCGCTGGCAAGTGACTTATGAGCAAGCTGAGGCCACACGAGGAGAAGGGAACCATGGGCAGGCGCTCGACTTCAGTCTGAATGCCGCGATCCGAAAAGCAGTCGCTCAGCCGAACCCGCTGAAGACGTATGTGGGGGATTTTACCGTTAGCGTATGGGTGAAGGGTGATCCATTGCTTGGGTTTGGGCATAGATCCTATGATATGGTATCGGCGGCGTATACGGAAGACGTCAGGGAGATAGGCTGGAAGTTTAGTGTTCAGCCGAGCGGCGCCTGGAGTTGGCGAACGTTAGGTGAGGAATCCCATGTCTATGAACCAACGGCAGCAAGGCAGTCGATTCGGGATGGCGCATGGCATTTACTCGCATTTACATACTCGTCACGGCAGCCGGAAGTTCGGCTGTATTATGATGGATTGAATGTGGGGATCTATAGTGTATCGCTACCGCCGACCGGAGCATGGAATCGGGCGGATACGCTGTGGATCGGCGGCGAGCCCCAGAACGATTGCGACCGAGAGACTTTCCCGGGTTGGATCGATGAGGTATGGATTGACGACCGGGCATTGACGGCGGATGAGATCGGTGAGCGTTATCGGAAGAACGGGGCTGTGGAGCCGACATTGGCGTGGGCAGAGGATGTATCTTCATTGAAGGTCATGACCTTCAACATCTGGAACGGCGGCCGCGAGATGGGCGCACAGATTGGCGTGCAGCGCGTGATTGATGTCATTCGCGACAGTGGCGCCGATGTCATCACGATGCAGGAGACGTATGGTTCCGGGCCCATGATTGCCGACGCGCTGGGTTATTATTTCTACTTGCGCAGCTCGAATCTATCGATTATGAGCCGGTATCCTATTGGGGACACGTATCCCTACTATCAAGCGTTCCATTGCGGAGGCGCGCGGCTGCAACTGAGCGAGGATCTTCACGTCAACGTGTTCTCGATCTGGCTTCATTACCTCGCGGATTATTGGGGTGAGTTGTACCGGGATGCCGGGATGTCTCAGTCGCAATTACTCGAGGGCGAGCAGGAACGGACGAAGGAGCTCACGGAGATCATGAAGGCATTGGGCCCGCTCGCTGCGAAGTCTGAGCAGGAGCCGCTGCTCTTATGCGGGGACTTCAACAGCGGCTCGCACCTCGACTGGATCGACGCCACGCGCGCGCTGCACAATGGGTACGTCTTTGCGTTCCCGCAGTCGATGGCGCTCGCGGAAGCGGGTTATCGCGATTCTTACCGCGAGGTGTGCCCGGATCCGGCGGCCAATCCTTGCGTGACGTGGCCGGCAGAAGAGCAGTGCGGGTGCATCGGCGACCGCATCGATTACATCTATGCGCATGGTGCGAAGCTTGAACCGCAGGCCGCGCGGAGGATCAACACGCATGCGGTTCGCTATCCTTCGGATCATGCGGCGGTGATGGTGGAGTTCAAGATTCGGTAGTGTGCGTAGTGGCGAGGCATGTGGCCTAACGGCTAGTTCCTCGTGATGGGCTGCAGTTCGTATCTATGTTGGATTTCATCCATGATAGCTGGCGAAATATCGGTCATTCGGCGCACGATAGTGGATTTTTGCAGGATAGCCGACTAGAATTCTCGCTTTTTGGCCCGAACTATGCAGAGTTACTACAGATATCCACGATAGCTTGTGATGTGTGGCGTTTGAGGTGCAAGTTACTGCGATAATCCATTATAGCTGGTGGGTAGACGTGCGGCGGGTGCGCCGGTGCACAGACATTCTAGTTGCTTTTCAATAAAACAAGCCAAGAAGGATGCATGACGAATGCGCCCCTCTTGGCTTTTCTTGTTATTTCGTTGGTACGGTGAAAGGGATGGACCAGTTCAACTTGTAGTAATGCGGGAAACTGGAGAGAACAAGCGTAAATTGCTTCGTATTCGAATCCTTCGGCAGATTGCGGAAAACGATAGATTGATTTAGTTCATAGAACCCGTCTTCACCTGTCTGCCTCAGTCCAAGCGGGGTTTCTGGATGCGCATCCATCAGGTAATGATTGCCCTCATCGTCTACAAGTTCCCATTTTCGCAATCCTATATAGGGATGTGTTATTCGGTCAGCGTGAACTTGAAGCTTGGCAGTATAAGCTTTCTGATTGTCAGGATCCTTTTCAAGTGCGAAACGCTTGACTTGAAACGTCGTCTCCTCATACTTCTTCTCCAAGGGCTTCTGTTGTAGCGCCCCTCTATCTATCGGAAAAGCAAAATGAACAGGTTCGACGATCCATATGCCGTTTGCTTGAAAGGCATATTCTCTTCCTTGTTGAAGTGGGTCCATACTAATAAAGTATTTGTTCGAATGAATCTTGGCCTGCTGCTGGGGTTGTGGAGCATACGAGAGCATATTATTGTGCTTAGAATTGGCATTATACAACAGAATGATATTTCCATCGCCATCTTTAATGATGTAATCGATTGACAGGATTCGTTGGGTTGTACCGTCAAATTCAAACCGTGTCATGCTAGGGGAGAATGTAATCTGCTGAAGCGCAAACGAATCTCCCTGCGGGATAGTAAAATCCGTGTTCTGAGGGATTGCTACATGCTTTGTAGCGGACTTACTGTCGCTAATATCGATAGGAATACGAATATCCCATTTCCCATACAGATACTGATACGATTTGTTGCCAGTCGCAGGAATTTGAATTTTATTGATATGAAGCTGAAGAGTAAGCTTCTGGGGCGATTCAGGCAGGTCAAACGTTAAATAGCCATACTCGCTTTGTACATCACGCTGCCATTTAGAGAATCTGTTCGTCAAGGTACGACTTGTAGCGTCCATAACGGATAGATCACCATGTAAATAATCTGCGAATCTCCCGCCATCCCGTTCTACGTAATACGATACGACTAACTGAGTCGAGTCGGCTAATACATCGACAATATGTAAGGTGATATTGTTGTCGCTGACAGAAGCGTCGACATTCACGCTATACCCTTCCTTAGCAGCAGAGGTTACACCTGAATCGAGGAGGGTTGGGTCTGTTAGGGTCGAGAACCAGCTCGCAATCGAAGGGAAACTGCTCACCATAATACAGCCGCTAAGAACAACTGCTGTTAGGGTCGTAAGAATCATTTTACGACGGGTGGACCAATGCCCAACACCCCTACGCCCTCCTTCAGCCCGCACGCGCTCCACCAACCGCTGCTTAAACGCGACCATATCGATCGTTCCTTCTTCATGACAGCTTTTCGATTGACGAATGGGATTGTTCATCGTACTCCTCCTCTAACATATGACGTAATCTTGCACGTCCTCGCCATAGGCGGGATTTGACGGTGCCTGCGGGCTTGGCGAGAATGAATGCGATCTCTTCCACGGATAAATCTTCATAATAGTGCAGGACGATAGGCGTTCTTAGGAACTCTGGCAGTTCAAGAACGGCTTGATAGACAAGCTGTGCGCTTACGTTCGATAGGTACATTTCTTCCGTACTCTCGGTAGCGCGCTCAGGAAGGATCTCCATCACTTTCTCGCGCCAGCTGCGGCGATAGGCCATTCGGCATTCATTAATGACGATTTTGGCGAGCCAGGAGAAGAGGGTGCCGCGTTCCGATCTGTATTGGTGCTGCATCGTATACGCTTTGAGAAAGGCATCCTGTACACGATCCTCGGCATGTCCGTAATCACGCGCGTATGTATAAGCTAATCGAACCAAGCGCTGAGCGTAGAGATCAGCCCATTGCTCTAATTCATCGGGCAGCATGTATCCACCATCCTTTCTGACTCTACTATGCAGAATATCATGTTTTGGTTCCCATCTTT
Organism: Paenibacillus terrigena DSM 21567; assembly: GCF_000374845.1. GTDB lineage: Bacteria > Bacillota > Bacilli > Paenibacillales > Paenibacillaceae > Paenibacillus_K > Paenibacillus_K terrigena. The sequence continues at coordinate 54,423 of NZ_KB895417.1, forward strand.
TTGCAATCTTTATAAAAATGACAAACAATTTTCATATAATTCTTGGAACTTTTACAGGGTGTACTGCGTCAAACTTCTTAGACCATGTTTCGACATGTCGTTTTGAAATGTGATTGGGAGGATGAAAATGTGAGAAAGTTATTGTCTGCAATACTAGCTGGCGCGCTGGTTGTTACGTTCACGCCACAGGCAAACGTCAAAGCGGCGCCTACGAATTCAATTAGTATTTATATCGATGGGAATCAGTTGTATACAGATCAGCCGCCCGTCTCGATCGGGGGCAGAACGCTGCTGCCGCTGCGGGCGATCTTTGAAGGATTGAACGCTAGTGTCGATTGGAATGAGCGGACCAAAGTGGTTACGGCAAAACGGGATGACACAACAGTCGTTCTGAAGTTAGGATCCAAAACGGCGATGGTTAATGGGGAGTCGGTAGCGTTGGATGTTCCCGCACAGAGCATCAAGAACCGTACAATGATCCCAGTTCGTTTCGTCAGCGAAGCGATGGGGGAAGAGGTGGATTGGAACCCTTCGTCCAAAGCAGTATACATCAAGACATCTTCAGGCGGAGTAACGTCTGTACCGAACGTCAATGCACGGATTACCGGGCAGAATGGTGACGGTCGCGATATCGAGGTGAGCTTCTCCAAAGCTGCGAAAGAGTCGAACGTGGATCATTACCGTGTCATGCTCGTGAAGTCAGAGAAATCCAGTTATTTCTCAACATCGACGGCACAATCTGTATCTTCGAAAAACTATACGACGGTACTCGGTATTGGCGGGGATCAATATATCTCGCTAACATCGCAAACAAGGGATGTGGACGGCGATTTAATTCGTGCGAACCAATCATACGTTGCTTATGTTCTAACAGCTAGCAAGAGCAATCAATTCGCGCTCTCCAGCGGCTCACAGAAGGTTACGGTAACGGCAAGTACGCCTGTATCGGCCGTGACGAATGTGAAAGCAAGCGATGTGAGCGACTACGGCGACGGACGCGATCTATACGTTAGCTTCACGAAGCCTGACAACGAGACGAGTATTGCGAACTATCGTATTCTTGTAGTGAAGACGAAGGACGCGTACAAATTCGATCTTACGGCTGCGAATGCGGTATCCTCGCAGAACTCGACCCTTGTGGACAAATCAGGGAAGAACGTATCGACGACACTAAGCTCCACAGCGCGCGATACGTCTGGCGAATATATTAAAGACGGTGTGTCTTACACGGTGTTCGTGCTTGCGGAGGGCAACAATTCGAAGAATACGAACCGATTGTCTGCCGCATCGACTTCGATCACGTTAGGCAGCACTGTTGGTGCACCTGTCATTACTAGCGTTGCAGATGTGAACAACTATAATGACGGACGTGACTTGCAAGTGAGCTTCAACAAATCATCGAATGAATCGAAGATCAGCCATTATCGCATTTTTATAGTGCGTGTAAGAGATGGGTTGAACTTCTCGCAATCCGATGCGAATGCCGTCGCTTCCGGTAGATACTATGACGTAGCGAAGACAGGCTACAATATCGTCACGACGCTGCCGTCGAATGCAAGAGAAGTGAATGGCTCTAGTATCGGCAATGGCGAAGACTACCGCGTCTACGTCATGGCGATCTCGAACGATAAGAACGCCTATAACAATGCATTATCTTCGTCGTCATCGACGATTCGCCTATCGAATAACGTCGGTGCAGGTGCAACGAATGTCAGTGCGAGCGACGTGAGCGACTACAACGACGGCCGCGACATGTCCGTATCGTTCACGCGTGCAACGGATGAGTCTTCCATTAACCACTACCGGATTCTGGTTGTCAAATCTTCGGATGCTAGCCGATTCAGTTTATCCGATGCGAATCGGGTATCGAGCTCCAATTACACGTCTGTCAGCAAAACAGGCCGCAACATCAGCACGAATCTGGCTTCCAATGCCCGTGACGTGGACGGTGCTGCGATCCGCAACGGCGTGAATTATCAAGTTTTCGTACTCTCGGTAGGGAACTACGGCGACAATACGTTATCGAATGCATCCTCGACGATTCGCCTAGCGGACAATTACAATATTACCGCGCCGACATATGTCGTAGGTACGGACGTAGCGGACTATAACGATGGACGCGACCTGCAGGTGGTGTTCAACCGTTCGAACGATGAATCTAACATTGATCACTATCGCGTGATGGTCGTGAAGGCTGGTAATGCATCGAGCTTTACTCTGTCCCGCGCAAGCTCCATTTCGAGCTCGAACTATACGTACGTAAGCAAGACAGGCGGCAACTATAGCTTGACGCTTGATCGTAATGCGCGTGATGTAGATGGCGCAGCCATCCGCAACGGCGTTTCCTATCGGATCTTCGTGCTGGCTGTAGGGCGAGGCAGTTATACAGGTAGCTACGCATTATCTCCGTTCTCTTCGGAAATTACGCTTGCAACGAACGTAACGATTGACGGCGCATCGAACTTGACAGGCAATGTCGTGAACAATCAAAGCGGTGGCAGCGACATTGAAGTGACCTTCACGAAATCGTCCAATGAGACGAACGTGGCGGAATATCGCATTATGTTCGTGCCGGTAGATTTGGCCAGCAGCTTCAACTTATCGGCAGCCAATGATGTGAATGCATCGAATTATACAAGAGTTACGAAGCAAAACTCGAACATCAGACAATTGATATCGGATCAAACGCGAGATGTGAGAGGCAACCAATTGATCAAAGGGGTACCTTACCGCGTATACGTGCTTACGACGGCGGATAGTAGGATTGGCGCGAATAACGTGCTGTCTACTCCTTCCAGAGAGTTCACGCTGATTGATCAGTCGGTTCCGGCAGTAGGCAAAGTATACAGCAACGTTGAAGCAGACGGACAATCGGTTCGAGTAACCTATGATCGCGCAGCCAACGAGAGCAACATTGCATACTATGAAGTGATGTTGGTACCAGTGAACAGCAACTGGAACTTATCCGTGGCGAACCAAGTCAGTCCAGCCAACTATAAAATCGTCAATCCTGGAGGCAACTCCGCTACGCTAACGATGGCGGATAACGATGCTTTTGGCAACAAACTTGCCTATGGTGTCGAGTACCAGGCTTACGTGTTGTCGGTTGCGAACGGAAAAGTCGTGTCAATTAACAACTTATCCACTTCTTCCAATGGATTTAAGTTCGTGATGCCAAACAACCCGAACTCGATTCCTATTCCTGATCCGGTGAATCCACCGCAATCATAATAAAAAGCACAACAAAAGAGCCGATTCATTCGGCTCTTTTGCATTCTCATCCCAAACCTAGCAATCTCACAATTTATTCCTATTAAATGGATTGGAATATAAGGTGATTCACGTTATAATCTTGATTGTAATGGAAGTGGTACGTTATACTTTGAACATAATAAAATTCGATCAATAAGGAGTACGATGATGGAAAAAGTATTGATTTTCGGACACAAAAACCCTGATACAGATACGATTTGCTCTGCAATTGCTTATGCAGACTTGAAGACGAAGCTTGGCGCGAACGTTGAGGCTATTCGTCTAGGTGAAGTGAACGGCGAGACAGCGTACGCGCTCCAGCATTTTCAGGTGGAAGCGCCGCGTCTTGTAGAGAATGTTGCGGATGGAGCGAAGGAAGTTATCCTCGTCGACCATAATGAGCGTCAACAAAGTGCGAACGACATTGAGAAGGTGCGTGTCATCGAAGTTATCGACCACCACCGTATCGCGAACTTCGAGACAAGCGGTCCGATCTACTATCGTGCTGAGCCGGTAGGATGCACAGCGACGATCTTGAACAAAATGTACAAAGAGAACGGCATTGCCATCGACAAGCAAATCGCAGGGTTGATGTTGTCCGCGATTATCTCGGACTCCTTGTTGTTCAAGTCCCCGACTTGCACAGCGCAAGACGTAGCTGCAGCGCGTGAGCTTGCTGAAATCGCAGGTGTGGATGCAGACGCATATGGTCTTGAAATGTTGAAAGCTGGTGCAGACCTAAGCGACAAGACGATTGCGCAACTGATCTCTCTGGATGCGAAAGAATTCCAAATGGGTAATGCAAAAGTCGAAATCGCGCAAGTGAATGCGGTTGATGTGAACGATGTTCTTAGTCGTCAAGTCGAGCTGGAAGCGGCGCTGAACACAATCATCGCGGACAAAGGATTAGACTTGTTCCTGCTTGTGGTAACAGACATCTTGAACAATGATTCCGTTGGTCTAGCCCTAGGCGCATCGGCACACATCGTGGAGAAAGCTTACAACGTAACGTTGTCGGACAACAAAGCAGTTCTAAAAGGCGTTGTATCTCGTAAGTCGCAGATCGTACCTGTATTGACAGATACATTCAATGCGCAATAATTAATATTTTATATTTGAAAATAAGCGGCCATTCCGGAGATAACTTCGCGAATGGGTCGCTTTTTTGATGTGTTAGAGCATGTACGATATATCGAGTTGGAAGGTGCTATTGGATCTAGATGTGCGCTAATTGATCGACTTGCGGTTCGAGGAAGTCGGAGCGTGTACTCGTACAAAGTAATATAAAAAAACAAGCCAGAGCGCATGTTGGGCAGCGCTCTGGCTTGTTTTTATTTGTGAAGTTTCATCCTACTTATGAGTAAGATGAAATTCACGCTTGCAATAATTCGTAATTAAAGATATATTATTAATTAAATGATTGATCATTTAATTAATTACAAATAAATCTATAGAGAGTGGGAATGAATTTGGCAAGACCAATCAATGAAGAAAAAAGACAGGAGCGGCGTAGTTGTATCCTAAAAGAAGCCGTTGTCCTGTTTGCAGAAAATGGATATTCTAATACCACAACAGCTCTTATTGCGCAGAGTGTGGGAGTGACTGCTGGAACCATCTTTCAATATTTCCCAAGCAAAGAAGCCTTATTCTACGCCGCTGTCCTTGAGCCGCTTGCTGATATTCAGGAGAAGTCACTTGCTTGTCTAAAACAAGAGGGGACGCCGGGCGTATTAATTAAGAACATGGTAGAAGAACAATTCAATCATATCTATTGCTATACAAATGAATTGCGGCTTGTTCAATATGTCTTAGGACAACGGATAAGATTTCCTGAACTTACACAGAAGGTCCTTGAAAGTACAAAAGTCATGACAGATACTATCGAATGCGTCTATGCCAAGGGACAGTTAATGGGAGAATTCAACAAAAACTTTTCACCAGCTATGATCTCTCGTGCCTATATCTCTTTCTTAAATGGGATAGGCTTAACTCTTGGAGAAAGTATTATTCATCACCCCGAGTGGGGAAATTTGAAGGAGCATGCCTTATATTTGTTCGCACCTACACAACCTAAAAAAAATGCGAGGGAATCTGAATGAGTGAAACATCATTACAACCAAATTTGACATTAAACGTTCGTTCGAAAAAACGGGGGAAAATTTTATTGATCCTAGGGATCGTGCTATTGCTTGTGGTGGGTTTAGTATTTTTCATATCCTATAAAGTAATGGATACCTTGATGCACCATCCTAGAGACACGAATGTCAGCTACGACTTGAATATCGATAAAACTCCCTACGAAGAGGTTGAGTTCAAGAGCTTGAAAAATGATAATACGATTAGAGGTTCCTTCTTTCATGCAAATGGTCTTTCCAATAAGGCAAGTGATAAGACGATTATTGTCGTCCATGGATATACAAGCAATCGTTTAGTCAAAGGGCGGACCAAAAAGTTAGTAGAGCATTTCGTTCCGAAAGGCTATAATGTATTGGCATTTGACCTCAGTTCGCAAGGTAAATCCGATGGTAATATGATTACACTTGGCCTCAATGAAAAATATGATTTGCTTGGAGCTGTAAGCTATTTAAAATCCAGAGACCATGCTGGTGATAACATTGGAGTTATTGGTTTTTCAATGGGTGCTGCTACTACTTTGCTAGCCGCAAGTGAAAGTGATGACATCAAAGCTGTAGTTGCAGATAGTCCTTTTCGTAATGCAGGTCTATTTCTGAGAGAGGGTTTGCCCTTCTTCTCAGGTTTACCTTCTTTTCCATTTAGTTATACATCGACATGGGTGGGTAAATGGGTCTTAAAGGTTGATCTTGATTCCGTATCTCCAATGGATGCAGTAAAGAAGATGAAAGACAAGCCAGTTATGCTGATTCATGGAACTGGAGATCAGCAAATTAGTTATAAAAATACAGAAGCAATTTGGGAGTCATTAAAAGACGACCCGTATGCAGAAGTATGGTACCCGCATAATACGGAGCATATCGATGCCATCAATCATTACCCCACTGAATATTTCCAAAAAGTAGATCGCTTTATGGATAAGTATATAGGAAAAGAGTAGAAACGACATGAAAGCCGGTGTTCCCTATATTAGGGGAAAGCCGGCTTTTCTGCTGTTACTTGATAAAATGATAGCGTCGGATGACGGCTTCATGACCTGAACACGAATCAAGGGGAACATCACGGATCAAGTCCGTTGATGTTCCCCTTGCTGTTATTGGTCCTCGATGCGCAGCGTGAAGAGGATCGCCGCTTCCAGTCTGCTTAAGGATTCAGGCGACAAGTCAGCCGTCCGAATGGTATTCGTGCTCGTTGCTTGCGTGCCCCATACAGGCACCGCGTCATCTTTGTGGAAGGTACGTGGTTCAAACTCGCTGAGCAGTCCCAGCGCAGTGTATTTTTTATCCCATGGGATGGTAAAGGTCATTAGGCTGGATCCAGTTGCATGGGTGATTCCGACTTTCACCTTGATCATCTTTTCTTGTCCTTCGGATGCGTAGTAATCCGTATCCATTGATATCATGACTTCCATTTCGTTATCTTCTTCGTTCGGGCTAAAGAACAAATCCCCAATAGAGCCGGAGGAGGCTGTTTTTTTCCCGTCTTTCCATAGATCGATATCTAGACTAGCATTAGGCCTTTTCCCCTCATAACGCAGTTTGAATGCGCCGGACATGGTGCCAAGAAATGGTTTCAATTTCGCAGCGTTACCGCTGAACATGTCGACAGGTGTTAATGTGATGGTGGTAGGCCCGTTCTTGCCAGAGTTTGATGCACAGCCTGTTAATAAAAACATAATGATTAGAAAGCATGATATATACCGCATATCCTCACCTCTCTCCGTCATATTTTACCATTTCAAATCTATGTTTTCTATTTATTGTTTGACTTTGATCGCACTTACCAATCTTCTCTCGCCATGCGATCGTATGTTTGCTATAATGAAGTACTCCGTTAGGAGAATACAATACATCATAGCAGAAACGCGGAGGATGGAATTATGCTTCAGAAAACACACAGCCTAGCCGGCGTGCTTGCCGCCGAAGGTGTTATGATTTATTTTCAGCAGCCGCTCATCTCTTGGGAATCTGGTGCAGCGCTGCTGATCGGATGTCTCGCCGGGCCGTTAGCGGATATCGATAAGAAAGGGTCGACGATGGCCAAGGTTTTCTTGCCTTTATCTTATTTGCTGCAATTCCTCGGCGTGAAGCATCGAACCTTAACGCACTCGATTGTTGCACTCATTGCACTCGGTTTTCTTTTATCGCCCTTACCGGACTTTTTCTATTGGACCTGTCTCTTAGCGTATGCATCCCATCCCCTCATTGACTTGTTGAATGAACAGGGTGTAGCATTATTCTGGCCATGGAAGAAGAAATTCCGTATTCTGCCGAAGTTTATGGCGATCGACACGGGGTCTTTTGGCGAAAGTGTATTCTGTATGATCTTACTGGTTGCGGTCATTGTCATCCCGTTCGTATATTTGTTACCTAAGGGTATGCTATAACTGAGTGAGGAGTCAGGAGGTTGAATAATGATTACAAATGAACAAATCAAAGCGTCGGAAGTGAAGCTGACCGGTGTGAATGGCGAGGATCTTGGAGTCGTAGCGACGGCCGAAGCGCTTCGGATGGCGAGAGAGCTGAAGGTCGATCTCGTCTGTCTCTCGTTAATGTCGAGCCCGCCGCCGTGTAAGCTCGTAGCGAAGAACGTACATAAGCAAGAGAAGAATCAACAGAAGCAGCAAGAGCGCAAGGCGTCAGTCCCTGCCAAAGTCAAAGAAATTCGTGTTACGGCGGCGATCGAGGAACATGACTACGACACGAAGAAACGCCAAGCGGAGCGTATTCTCAGCACCGGGAACAGTGTGCAGCTGACGGTACTCGTCGATCGCAAGCAGACGGACCCTGCGAAGCGGGTTGCCGAAGAGATGGTCCGCGACTTGTCTGAATCCGGCCAGTTAGAGCGGGGGATCCAAGTAAGCGGCAAGCAAGTGATTGCGATCATTAAGCCAAGAGCCTAAGAAGGAAGTGACAGCGATGAGTGGACAGTTACGCGCGAATATTCGCCCGGGTCTCGAAGTGGAGATCGTGTTGAAGCAGGATCAGCGGACAGGTGCCTTGACAGCAGGGACGGTGAAGGACATTCTAACGAATTCCCCGCAGCATCCGCATGGGATTAAGGTGCGACTCACGAGCGGACAAGTTGGACGCGTGAAGAACATTATATCGAAGTAAGGCATGGAGCATGGACCGAGAGGTCGATGCTCTTTTTATTTGACGTGCGAACATAACCCATTTCCATTTGCGTGATCATGCAGTGAAGGTGATCCTTCACTTTTTTTTGCTCCGATAGATAGAATTATTGTTGAACCTACCGCAATTTTGCGATAACATCAAAAAAGAAACAAACATAAACAACAAGAAACAACATAAATAAATTGTAATACCTGTTTTAATCAGAAATTCATGAATATTGAAGAACAAGCACGCTTATAGTGAAATAAGTCTCGCATACGAGAGTCGCAGCACCCGATCCAGTTACCGCTCTGATTCCGGGATTCACGGAGTTGGGTTGTATAGATTTAATCCTAGCGATATGGGGAGAGGTGGAAGTATGAAGTCTTGGAGAGGCATGAGGTTCTTTACAATTCTTGCACTTACAGCGGCGCTAACGAGCATGACTTTACTCGCAGCTTGTTCATCAGGTACGAAGACGGGGGATGATTCGGGTTCGAACGGAAACGGAGGCAAGACGCTAACGCTGCAAGAACTGGTACCACTCGCGCAGAAGGAAGGAAAGTTAGCCAGCGTAGGGATGCCGGACTCTTGGGCGAACTGGAAAGGGACATGGGATGACTTGCTCAGCAAATACAAAATTGAGCACACGGATACAGACATGTCCAGCGCGGAAGAGCTAGCCAAATTCGAGACGGAGAAAGGCAATCCGCCCGATATTGGCGACGTTGGCATTGCCTTTGGTCCGGTCGCGGAAGAGAAAGGGTTAACGCTCAAATATAAAACGGAATTCTGGGATGAAGTCCCGGCATGGGCGAAGGATGATGACGGAGACTGGATGGTGGGATATACCGGCACGATCTCGTTCCTCTGCAACAAGACTTTGGTCGATAAGTGCCCGACGAGCTGGGCCGATCTGAAGTCAGGCAACTACAAGGTTGCCCTCGGTGATGTGGGCAAAGCAGCGCAAGCGCAGCATGTCGTGCTCGCCGCGGCGATGGCGTTCGGCGGGGATGTGACCAACCTGAAGCCTGGACTCGATTACTTCGCGGATCTGGCGTCGAAGGATCGGATCTCCAAGGTGGATGCGACCGTGCCGAATATTCAGAAAGGCGAGATCCAAGTGGTTACGCTATGGGATTTCAACTCCTTGGGGTATCGGGATCAGATCGATCCGGCAAAATTTGAGATTCATATCCCCAAAGAGGGCAGCGTAACGAGCGGTTATGCTTCCGTCATTAACAAAAATGCGAAAAATAAGAATGCGGCGATGCTGGCACGGGCTTATATTTTTAGCGATGAGGGTCAGATTAACCTAGCCAAAGGGTATGCGCGTCCGATCCGTTCCAGCGTGAAGCTGCCGGACGATGTCGCCTCCAAATTGATTAGCAGCGATGAATATGCGAACGCCAAACCGATCAGCGACTTCAAGGCTTGGGAGAAATCGATTAAGGAGCTGCCGCAATTATGGCTAGAACAGGTCCAATCCAAAATAAAATAATGCTGCTCGTCTGTCTTCCGTTATTGATTTGGATTGCCGCGTTTGAATTGCTGCCGATTGCTGGCATGCTCGTGATGAGTTTCCAAGATGATAGCGGCCAAGGGTTCTCCCTTGGCCAATACATAAGAGCCTTCACAAGCGATATCTATCTGCAGGCGATATGGAACAGCTTGAAGGTGGCGCTCATCTCGAGCATTGTCGGAATCATCATTGCCTTGGTCTGTGGGTATGCCATTACCCGCCTCTCCGAAGGGTTTCGCGATCGGATTTTGATGGTATCCAACATGATTACGAATTTCGTCGGGGTGCCGCTTGCCTTTGCATATATGATCATGCTCGGCAACAACGGAGCATTTACCCTGCTGTTTCAGAAGCTGGGGCTGGATTCACTTGCGAAGTTCGATCTCTATACCGAGAACGGGCTTCTCATGCTATACATCTACTACCAGATTCCGCTCGCGATACTGCTCGTCTATCCCATCTTTCACGGGATTCGTGAGGAGTGGAAGGAAGCATCGGCGCTGCTCGGCGCTTCCGCATGGCGGTTCTGGCGGCATATCGGAATTCCGATGATGCTTCCTAGTATTCTAGGAACATTCAGTATTCTGATCGCGAATGCGTTAGGCGCCTATGCGACAGCTTATGCCTTGACCGGCAGCAACTTCAATCTCCTGTCGATTCGGATCGCAGCACTTGTATCGGGGGATATCTTCCCGAACTTCCAGCTCGGCAGCGCACTTGCGGTCATCTTGGCGCTGATTATGCTGCTCGCGATGTTCCTCAATGAGTGGATGACACGGTATTCGAGGAGGAGAGGCTTATGAGGCGATCTTCGCAACCGGTGGCTCGCAGGAAGGAAGCTGGGCCTACGATCATCATTGCTGTACTCTTACTCTATCTATTTCTGCCGATCGTTGCGACGCTGCTCTTCTCCATCGCGAAGGATTGGCAATCTAGCATCTTGCCGACGAGCTATACGCTGTCGTGGTATGGGCATATTTTCAGTGATCCGAGATTTCTGTTCGCTGTGCTGCGTACGCTGCTCGTTGGCGTATTGACCGTATCCTTGGGGCTAGCGGTAATGGTGCCGGTGATTTTCGTCCTCGCCGTGTACTTTCCGAAGTGGGAGAAGCTGCTTCAGATTTCTGTGCTGCTGCCGTTCGCCTTTCCACCTGTTGTAGCAGCGATTGGGCTGATCAAGCTCTATTCCGGCGGTCCGGTCCCGTTAACCGGTACGATATGGATTCTAATCGCGGTCTATTTCATTCTCATCCAGCCGTTTATCTATCAGAGCGTACGGAGCAGTCTGCGGACGATCCATGCACAGGATTTGATGGAAGCGGCAGAAGTGCTCGGATCGGGGAAGGTGAATGCGTTCCTTCGGATTATTCTTCCGAATATATGGTCCGGCACGCTGGTCGCTTGCCTCTTATCCTTCTCGATGGTATTCGGCGAGTTCGTCATGGGTCGGATGCTCGTCGGCGGGGAGTTCGAGACGGTCCAGCAGTATCTATATAATGCGATGAAGGTGTCCGGTCCATCGGCGAGCGCCGTGGTCGTAACGTACTTTTTGTTTATTTTCTTGATCTCAGGCATCGTGCTGAAGCTGGGCAGGCGGAAGCCGGGAGGCTATCTCGCACATCCGAAACCGGGGGGAGAGGATCAATGAGCTACATTCATATTGATACCGTGCGCAAGACCTATGAAGCGCAGATGGTGCTGAAGGATATCGATTTTAAGATCGAGGAAGGGGAATTCCTGACCATGCTGGGTCCATCCGGCTGTGGGAAAAGCACGCTGTTGCGTGCCATTGCCGGCCTCATTCCGATCGACTCCGGTTCGATCATTGTCGGCGGACGCAATATCACGCATTTGTCGCCGAAGGAGCGGCAGGTCGGGATGGTATTCCAATCGTATGCGTTATTCCCGAATATGTCCGTCTTCGAGAATATTGCTTTTGGACTTAAGATGGAGAAGATGACGAAGCGTGACTATACCCCTCTCGTGGAAGAGATGATTGCATTAATCGATTTGCGCGGCAAAGAAAATCAATATCCTGCGCAATTATCTGGCGGTCAGCAGCAGCGGGTCGCACTCGCTCGCGCGCTTGTGAAACGCCCGAAAGTATTGCTGCTGGATGAACCTCTAAGTGCGCTTGATGCCAAGATCCGCCGGCATCTGCGGCATCAGATACGCGACATCCAGCGGAAGCTAAAGATGACGACCATCTTCGTGACCCACGATCAGGAAGAGGCGCTTACGATCTCGGATCGGATCGTGGTGATGAATAACGGCGTCATGGAGCAGCAAGGCACGCCGGCAGAGATCTATACGGCGCCGGCAACCGAGTTCGTCGCGAAGTTCATCGGCAGCTATAATGTCTGGCGCAAGGAGGAGCTCTCGAAGAGCCAGCTGGCGCAGATGCCGTCTGGGGAGCTGTACGCCGTGCGGCCAGAATCGATCCGGATTGTTCCTGCGGAGGAAGAAGACGGTTTGTTCGATGCGACATGGATGCGCCTCGGCGAAGGAAGGGTGGAGCGCAGCATGATTCTTGGCAATGTTATGCGGTATTTCATTCGCGTGCAGGCCATGCAGGTGATCGTCGATCGATTGCATGATCAGGATACAAGGCGGGTTGGGGAAGGTACGAATGTACGGCTGTTCCTCCCAGTGGAGGATTGCCGAGTTTTGAATGCGTTAGCATGATGATGGGTAAAAGGGAGATGCCAGGTGAACACGACATATGATCCAATGATTTGGCACATTAGCAATCTAGAGATGACCATTCGTTTGTTGCTTGCCCTTCTGCTTGGCGGTTTGATCGGTCTGGAACGCGAGCTTGGCGGCCATTCTGCGGGGTTTCGAACGCATATTCTCGTCTGTCTGGGTTCTGCTGCGATCGCGTTATTATCAATGTATGGCTTCGCAGCATTCGCGGCTGACCCGAATGTGCGTCTCGACCCGGCAAGGCTTGCTGCACAAGTGATCAGCGGGATCGGATTTCTTGGAGCAGGGACAATACTACGAACGGGGCTGACGATCTCAGGACTTACGACAGCAGCCTCGCTATGGGTGGTGGCGGCAATCGGGTTGTCAGCTGGCGCGGGGTTCTATTACGGAGCAGGTATTCTAACCCTGCTCGTCGTCGTCAGCTTGTTCTTCTTGAATAAGATGGAGAAGCGGTTCTCACGGACTAAGGCAACAAGGCAGTTGGTCCTGAAGATGGCCCGGGGGTCCTCAAGTCTGAACCAAGTTGTGGATTACTTGAGTGATAAGGGCATTCAGATGAATAAGCTGGTCGTCGAGAAAGAAGAAGGTGAAGTTGTCGATTCGGATGGATTATTGATTGTAAGACTACATCTGAAGCTGAAGCGAGTGAATCGATATGAGGAGGTGGTCGTGACTTTAGCCGAAATGGAAGGCATTTATGGACTTGAGACCGTAGGAGACTCGCTCTAATACGGCAGACAAGTCTGATGACGGAATGGACAAGCGATTAAGCGCTCAATCACAATATGAATATAGAGGAGTTATGGGGAAATGACGACACTACAATTTCGTGAGGATCGTACGTTCAAAATTGTTCAATTTACGGATATTCATTTGCACCAAGGTGATGCGAAGGATGAGCAGACCTGTGCCTTAATTGGTCAAATCGTCGATGCGGAGCAGCCAGATCTTGTTGTATTCACAGGCGATGTCATTGAGGCGCATCATTGCGTGGATGGACAATTGGATTCATTTCAGTTGGTTGCTGAGGTCGTTGAGGAGCGTCAAGTGCCTTGGACGGTCGTATTCGGCAACCATGATACTGAAGTCAATATTACGCGGGAACAGCTGATGGAACAAGCAATGAAGAACCCGCATTGTCTCGCCGTTCCGGGTCCAGCATCCATCGCGGGCGTCGGCAACTATTGTCTGGAAGTCGTGAATGCGCAAGGCGTACCGGCAGCGCTGCTCTATCATCTGGATTCCGGAAGCGTATCGACGGTCTCTCACGTGGACGGCTATGGCTGGATTGATCGCAGCCAGATCGCGTGGTATGAGCAGGAATCAAGGGCCTATACGGCCAAGAATGGGGGCACACCATTGCCAGCGCTGGCGTTCTTCCACATTCCGCTCCAAGAATATGTCACTGTATGGGAGCAAGGCAACACGGTAGGGGATCGGTTCGAACCAGTCTGCTGCCCTCGTATTAATACCGGGTTGTTCGCCGCGATGGTTGAGATGGGGGATGTGATGGGAACCTTCGTCGGCCATGACCATACGAATGATTATATCGGTGAATTACACCAAATCCAGCTCTGTTACGGCCGCAAGACCGGGTATAACAGCTATAGCCGGGATGGGTTCTTGAAAGGTGCGCGCGTGATCCAGCTTGAGGAGGGCAACCGTGCGTTCAAGACATGGATGCGGCTTGAAGACGGATCGGTCATTGCGCAGGAAGCGACATCCGAAGCTCAGAATACGTTGGGTTAACGAATAAAGAGAAAAAAATGCGGCCTTCGTCCTGAATTTCACAGGACGGAGGCCGCATCGTTTGCGATGAGAGAATCACTGCCAGTCTGTGTGATAGACTCCAGGCAGATCGCTACGTTCATACGTATGAGCACCGAAATAATCACGTTGCGCTTGCAAAAGGTTAGCATTAGACATGCCCGTACGATAACTATCGAAATAAGTTAGCGATGAGCTTAAACATGGTAGCGCAACGCCGGAACTCATCCCTTCACAGACGATCTCCCGCAACGCGTCTTGGTATGTCGATACCTTCTCCGCGAAGTATGGAGAAATTAATAAATTGGCAAGATCTGTTTGTGCCTCATAGGCTTCGCTGATTACTTTTAAAAATTCTGCACGGATGATACAACCGCCGCGGAAAATGAGCGCAATATCCTTCAAAGGCAAATCCCACTCGTACAGTTCGGAAGTCATTTTGTATTGTGTAAATCCTTGCGCGTATGCACAAACTTTTCCCATATACAATGCCTGTCTAACGTAGTCAATCCACAGGGTTTTATCTAAATGTAAATGCGCCTGATCCATGTTGGGACTTGCCAAGATGCTCTCCGCAATCACACGTTCTTCTTTCAAAGATGAGATATATCGGGCATACAAAGACTCCGTAATAATAGAAGTCGGGATCCCGTTATCAATCGCTTGGATGCTCGTCCATTTGCCCGTGCCTTTTTGTCCTGCTTTATCCAGAATCACATCGATTAACGGCAAGCCCGTTAAGGCATCCTGCTTTCTTAGAATTTCTGCTGTAATTTCGATTAAATAGCTTTTTAGTTCGCCTTGATTCCATGTTTCAAAAATGTCAGCGACTTCATTCACCGATAGGCCTAACCTTTCTCTTAAAAAGGTATACGCTTCGGCGATTAATTGCATGTCTGCGTACTCGATCCCATTATGGACCATTTTTACGAAATGCCCTGCGCCTCTCGGACCAATATAAACGCAGCAAGGCTCGCCATTCACTTGAGCCGCTATTTTGGTAAGAATGGGCGCGACTTTATCGTATACGTCTGGATCCCCGCCTGGCATGATCGAAGGACCTAGCAGAGCCCCGACTTCTCCCCCGGATATGCCGATCCCTAAATAACCGATTCCCCTGGAACGTAATTCATCGTATCTGCGTTCCGTATCTTGATAATGGGAATTGCCGCCATCCATGATGATATCGCCGGACTCAAGAAAAGGTAATAATGAAGTAATGACGGAATCAATCGGCTTGCCCGCCGTCACCATAAGAAAGATTTTTCTTGGCTTTTGTAAGGACTGCACAAAATCTTGAATTTCGTAATAGGGTTTGACTGTTAAGGCTTCCACTTTGTCGATCAATTTATCGGTTAAATCTCTTGTGTAATTATAGACCGCAACGTGTTCCCCTTTACCCGCCATGTTCAGTGCGATATTACTGCCCATGACCCCCAAACCAATGACACCAATTGTATTTAACATATGTTTGCACCTGTTTTCTTAAAATAATGGGCAGTAGAAACTTGGCCGAAGCTGAATTTCTACTGCCTGGAGAGAACTATACGAACAAGCTTAGCAATAATATAAATCCTAATCCGGATACGGAAATAATCGTCTCAAGCAAAGTCCACGTCGCAAAGGTTTCTTTCATACTTAACCCAAAATACTCTTTGAACATCCAGAAACCAGCATCGTTCACGTGCGAAGCAATGAGACTGCCAGCTCCGGTTGCAAGGACGACGAGAGCTAGATTAACGTCAGATGTACCTAACATTGGAAGTACTAATCCGGTCGTTGTTAATGCAGCAACCGTAGCAGACCCTAAGGAAATACGTAAGATGGCAGCGATGATCCAGGCCAGCAAGATCGGCGATAAGGAAGTGCCTTGAAAGATTTGGGCTACGTAGTCGCCAACGCCGCCATTAATCAATACTTGTTTGAAGGCTCCGCCTCCGCCGATGATTAAGAGCATCATACCAATATGAGAAATCGCTGTTGTACATGACTCCATGACGGTTTTGATTGGAATCTTTCTTGCCAATCCCATCGTATAGATGGCCACTAATAACGAAATCAGCATGGACACATCCGCATCCCCGATGAACCGGATCGTTGCGAGTATTCCGTTGTCGTTAAAGCCAATCGTTTTTTGCAGCAAAGTAATGATCGTAGCGATTGACATTAAAATCACGGGCAATAAAGCGGTAAATACACTGATACCAAAACCAGGCGTATCCTCAAGTTTAAATACCTTCTGTTCGCCTAGCGAGCTAATATTCCCGGTTTTTGTGAATGCGTTCGGCATTAGTTTTCTGGAAATCTTCGTAAATACAGGTCCGGCCAAAATGACCGTTGGGATGGCAATAATAAAACCATACAGCAGTACGTGACCAAGGTTTGCGCCAAGTTCACCCGCAATCGCGGTAGGTCCCGGATGGGGCGGCAAAAATCCGTGCGTTACGGATAAAGCTGCAGCCATTGGAATCCCGAGATACAAGATCGAAACTTTCAATTCTCTTGAAATGGCGAAAATAATAGGGATTAATAATACTAATCCAACTTCAAAAAATAAGGCAACGCCGATAATAAACGAAGCAGTCACGACAGCCCACTGAATGTTCTTCTCACCGAATTTGTCCACAAGGGTCATGGCGATCCGTTGTGCGCCCCCGGAATCTGAGAGCAGCTTGCCTAACATGGCACCGAGACCGAATATGAGAGCTAGATGGCCCAGTGTACCGCCTAAGCCGGCCTCAATGGTTTTAACGATATCTCCCATCGGCATACCAAGGGCTAGGGCGACGCCGAACGATACAATGATTAATGAAATGAAGGTATTTAATTTCAAGACCATGATTAATCCAAGTAATGCTAGAATCCCAATTGCTACAATGACTAATGGCATCGTAATTTCCCCTTATTGTTTATTCTTGGTTGTCTTTGATTAAGCTTCTTTGATAATTGGTGATTCGCGTATAATCTTCTTCTAATACTCTTGATAGACTGATAAAGATCGGCAACAATTGTCTATACTCTTTTGCTGCTTCTTCTTTTGGTGTGTGTTGGTAGGTACTGCCAATCATGTTATTAACGATATCAAAAGAGTCAATTTTTCCTGTGGCATAGAGACCTAATATACATGCCCCTAGACAAGAACTTTCGTAACTTTTGGGAACAACGACTTCAGATTCGAAAATATCGGACATCATTTGCCGCCACACATCAGATCTTGCGAAGCCTCCCGTTGCTTGAATCCGGGTCACAGGACCGTCCATGCATTCCGTTAATGCTAGGAACACGGTATATAGATTATAAATAACGCCTTCCAAGGCAGCCCGAATCATATGCTCCTTTTTATGTGACAACGTTAAGCCGAAGAAGGAGCCGCGTACGTTCGGATTCCATAGTGGCGCACGTTCTCCTGCGAGATAGGGGTGGAATAGCAAACCGTCTGCCCCCGGTCTCACACGTTCAGCGATTTTCGTTAATACATCGTAGGGATCAATCCCTAGTCTTTTCGCTGTCTCTACTTCTGAGGAGGCAAGTTCATCGCGAATCCAGCGAAGGACCATCCCTCCATTGTTGACCGGTCCGCCAATGACCCAATGCTTTTCCGTTAACGCATAACAGAATATTCTTCCTTTTTTATCAGTTTGCGGCTTGTCAATGACGGTTCGAATGGCTCCGCTTGTCCCTATGGTGACTGCAATCTCGCCTTTTCCGATGGCATTCACGCCTAGATTGGAGAGCACGCCGTCACTGGCGCCAATGACAAAAGAGGTCTGTGGATCAATACCCATCCTTTGAGCCAAGTCCGGATTGCAATGGTTATATATGTTGGTGGTTGGCACGAGCTCAGATAATTGAGCAGGTGTTATGCCGGCGATTTGTAGTGCTTCTTCATCCCAATCTAACGTGTTAAGATTCATCATTCCCATCGATGAAGCGAGGGAATGATCGACGACATACTGATCGAACAATTTCTTAAAGATATATTCTTTGATTCCGATATACTTTCTGGTTTTGGCAGCGATCTCAGGACGGTCGTTCACAATCCATGTAATTTTGCATAACGGCGACATGGGGTGAATAGGTGTTCCTGTCCGTCTATACACGTCATGGCCATTCAGTTCATTTTTAATTTTATGTGCCCATGCTTCACTGCGGTTATCAGCCCAGGTGATGCATGGTGTCAGCGGCTGGTCATTTTTATCCATGGCTATGACACTATGCATGGCGCTGCTAAATGAAATAAACGCTGGTTGTTTATCCGAATGCTGTTTTGTAATATTTGAAATCGTTTGCAGTACGGCTTGAAAAATCTGATCCGGATCTTGTTCCGCCGTGGACATATCCGGTGTATGAAGCGGGTAACCGATATTCTCGGTTTGAATGACTTCGCCATTGTCGGTGAACAATACCGCTTTGGTACTTGTTGTGCCGATATCTACGCCTAACATATAGCTACTCATGTTCTTGTTCTACTCCTTTAGATAACATTTGCTGCGACATCCAGAGGTCATCGACTTTCCCTTGAACATCATCAAAGTTTTGATGCAAAGATTTAATCATGAGTGCTCGATCTTTTGTTCCGATGGCTTGTATATAAAGTTCATGATTAGTGATAATCCGCGCTAAATCTTCGTACTTTTCCTTAAAGCGAGTACGCATCGATAATAGAATGAAGCTTTCCATAACGGGTTTTAAATTACTCCAAATCATCAGGACGTAGGAATGTTGAATGGAACGGATAATTGTCTCATGGAATAAAATATCTTGATAAGAAAACTCATCCGCATCTTCATATTTAATGGCGATTTTCATCATTTCCATAATTTTATTCAATTCCTTGACCAACTCATGGGTGTCGAGCTTCGCAAGCCGCTCAAAGACAAACGTTTCTATGAGAAGACGGACATCATATATTTCGTTGATTTCTTTTTCGGTTAAACCAATGACAACGGCGCCCATTCGTTCCAAGCGAATGATATTTTCAGATGCCAGTACTTTCAATGCATCGCGAACGGGGGATCGGCTTACGGAAAAATCGGCAGCCAATTTATTTTCGGACAAAATGGTACCGCTTTCGATCTTGCCTGAAATAATGCGCATTCGAAGTTCGCTTGCAACACGATCGCCAGTCGAAGCTTTTGAAAGCCATTTTTCGGGATAAATAAATTCTTTTGAATCCGCCATAACTTCACCTCTTTTGCAACCAAGTATACTTGTATACAAGTATACCCTTAATTATTGATTATGCAAGCGTTATCTTCTACCAATTTCACCCACTTTATTTAATTCTATTTTCGAAGGTTCACGCATCGTCGTCAGACGATTGAAACGAAATAAGCCCTCGTTCCATGATGGATGGAACGTAGGGCTTATTCTGTGTGATCATCCTATAGATGGACGCTGATGTTATTTATTTTTGGCCATCGCATAAGGAAGCTTCTTCAGATCGCTTACCTCAGCAGGTGCTTGAGTGCTCATCTCGAAGGCGAGTACGCCTCCATTGGCAAGCTCTTCATGGGTTAGATAGAGCCTCGATACGGATTCTCCGTTCAACTGGACACCCGATACATATTTATGCTCAGCCGTGTTATCTTCAGCTTCAATCACGATTTGTTTGCCGCTCTCCAGATGGACCGTCATCTTCTTGAAATAAGGCGTTCCAAGCACATATTCAGGTACCCCAGGGCTGAGTGGATAGAAGCCCATCGCACCGAATACGTAC
Source organism: Paenibacillus terrigena DSM 21567 (assembly GCF_000374845.1). GTDB lineage: Bacteria > Bacillota > Bacilli > Paenibacillales > Paenibacillaceae > Paenibacillus_K > Paenibacillus_K terrigena. Next base: position 74,641 of record NZ_KB895417.1, read on the forward strand.
CACGCGCATAGGCTGCCGTTATCTTCATCGCCTGGCAAGCCGTCAGGGCGGGAGCTGAATAACTCATCCATGGTCCGACGAACCCATTGTTGCGTCAACGCCGGATAACCTAGTGCCGTGTAGATGTATGGGAAGTGGAAGCTCGGTTGGTTGCTGATCGCGAACTGCCCAAAATCGACATTGGCCATCTCGGACATTTCGTGAATTTCGAAGCCGTATGATCCGACTTTAAATTCAGGTTCTGCCGCGAATAGCGCGTCCAACCGCTCTTTTGCAGCCTCACGTCCCCCCATGAAATCCGCAAGTCCGAGCAGGTCATGCTGAACCGCCCAGCTGCTCTGGTAAGCGCCGCCTTCTGTGTATGGACCACCCCAGACGATCGGATCGAACGGCTCCAGCCAGCTTCCATCCTGCAGTTTGCCACGCATGAATCCGACAGCTGGATCGTACAGGTGTTTATATTGCTCCGCACGTTTCATAAGCTGCATGTATTCCTCATCGCGACCCAAATGCTTCGCAATCTGTGCTATACAGAAGTCGCCATAGACATAGTCGAGCGTGTTACATACGCTCTCGTGCGTATGAATATCGGCAGGCATATATTCGAATTTCAAATACTCGCCCATGCCTTTCCGTCCGTAACGATTGTCCGGTGATACGGTCGTCGCATGTTTGTGTAGTCCTTCGTAGGCCGTTTCGACATCGAATCCTGTGTTCCCTTTGACAATCGCATCAGCAAAGGATACATCGATAAGGGTACCCGGCATCATACTGCGTTCGCCCGGCGATGCCCATTTCGGCATCCAACCGGTCTCCTTGTATGCATTTACCCAGCCCTGCATCATTTCATTCACGAAGGATGGATAGAGCAAATTGTACAGCGGGAAGGATGTCCGGTAGGTATCCCAGAATCCGATATCGGCATAGAGCGGACCTTTCTCGATCTTGCCATTGTATGGACTGAAGTGAACCTGCTCACCGTCTGCGGTATATTCATGAATCGCGTGCGGGAAGAGGGAGGTACGGTAAAGGCTTGTATAGAATGTCTTCAGCTTCTCTTGGTCGTCGCTCTCAACCTCGATCACGCCAAGCTGCTTCTCCCAAATGGCCGATGCAACCTGAAGGATGTCATCGAAGGACTGCTGACCGATCTCGCGATCCAGATTCGTGAAGGCTTGTTCTTGACTAATGAAGGATGTACTGAAGCTCGCTTCGACCATACCGTCTGCCGGTAATTCTAAGCCGACGTAAGCACCGAGGCGCTCGCCCGTTCCGTTAAGATCTGAGTTCGTGTTATGCTTCGCATCGAATAACCCGCTGAGCTCCCCAACGATGGAGCAATTGAATCGAATTGCGAAATACATCCGGTAGTTCTCCGGCGTGCCGCCCGCTTTGGCTGTTGTGTAGCCTGTTAAGGTATTGTTCGCCGTGTCAATCTGCATGGTTGTCTCGCCTGGGAATGGCGCTAGAATGAAGCGGGCCTCATCCCGGCGTTTATAGGTCAGACGAATGCTCGCACAGCGTGCTGTTGGCGCGAGTTCCATCGTCGTCTGGTAGCGAAGCAGATGAACCTTCAAGTAGTCTGGGCGCACGACCAAATCTTTCTTGCGGAAGGAGGATGAGCGGTCATGGGCAGAGGTCTTCAGCGGACCTGTCTGCGGGATGAATGTCATATGGCCGTAGTCGCCAATCCATGGGCTTGGCTGATGCGTCAGGCGGAAGCCTTCCATGCGGTTATGGTTCGGGCTGAACCACCAGCCGCCGCCGGCTTCGGAGGTTTGCAGCGCCCAAGCGTTCATCGCGAAGGGCAATGAAGTTAACGGCAGTGTATTGCCGTTCGAATATGGGTAAATGGAATCGGTCCCTTGCAGGGGATTCACGTAAGCAATTTTGTTCATGTCTACACTCCTTTTTGAACAACCTCTTTAACGGATCTGTCTTTAGGTCACGTTACCTTCATTGTAGTGAAATAGGTGTCCCGCTCGCCTATCAATATTTTAGAATATCTATCACTTTTCATGATAAAATAGATCAGGACGTAATGTCATGATGGCTGTGAATGCTAGAAAGAGGCAAAAAAATGATGTTTCCATATTATTTGCAAGGCGATGATGAGGTTCATGGCGAGTTTCCTTTTACACTGAAAATTCATCATCTTGAGACGCATATCCCTGCACATGTGCACCATTTTATTGAATATACCTATGCTTTTAAAGGCCGAGGCACGGAATTAATTAATGGTGTTAGTAAGGAGTTAGTTCCCGGTACACTCACCTTCCTATTCCCGCATCAAGTCCATGAGATCAAAATTGAGCCGGGTGAAGAGCTATATCTCTACGTCGGAGCGATTGGACTTAAAGCATTCTTCGGCGGAGACACGTTCTTTGATCTGCATCGTTTGCTGCAAGGAGCAGAGTCTGATCCGAATACCACCTATCGGCTCGATGACGAGACAGCGGCCGAGATTCTGACGCTGCTCAAACAGATGCATGTGGAAATACAGGAAGGGCATCCCTGGAGCCGCGTCATGTTCGTAGCGAAGCTCATTCAGGTGTTCGTTCTCTTCGACCGCTATCGACAGCGTCATCTCGAACCAAGTCCTTCCCAGCATCGAGAGGTCCAGTCCATGCGAGGGATGCGAGAGATTATCTCTTATGTGTACCATCATTTCAAGGAAGATATTACGCTTGAGACGCTCGCGAAGAAGTTTAACTATAGTGTCTCTTATATTAGCGCTTCATTCAAACAATTGGCCGGCGAGAATTATTATGCGGTTCTTGAGCAGATTCGAATCGCACACGCATGCAATTTATTAATCAGTACGAATTTGAAGATCACAGACATTGCTTATGAAGCTGGCTTTAAATCGTACTCTACTTTCGTGCGGGTATTCCAGACGCGCATGCACATGTCGCCAACGGCCTATCGGAAGAATAAAGGAATAGCCTTGGATTTATAAGGGGAAATAGGGAAGGTTGATGGAGTGAAAATCCGATTGGATGAATGTTCCAGACACCTTTCTTTATTTTGTACACGAAATCTATAGTTTGTCGACTTTTGTAAGCGTATTATTTTGTTTAATCTTAAATAGCAATCAAGATTTACCAGTAACCGCTTGAATTTCATACAGAAGGGGATTGAAACAACATGACCAAAGCAAAGAAAATGCTGCTCACGACATTTTGTCTGTTGATGCTGACATCTATCGTCTTGGCTGGGTGTGGAAGTAAGAATAAGGACCAAGTTGAAAGCGCTGACAAGGGTGCGGCAGAACAGCCGGTAGAGCTTCTCTGGTACACGATTGGTGCGCCACAGAAGGACTTGAATAAAGTCATGGAGAAAGTGAGCGAATATACAAAAGAGAAAATCGGCGTCACGATCAAAATGAAAATGTTCGATTTCGGTGATTACAACCAGAAGATGGGCGTTATCGCAGCGACAGGCGAACCTTATGATATTGCATTCACTTCTTCCTGGGCATTCGATTATGTGACCAACGCGAAGAAAGGCTTGTTCTATCCAATGGACGAGCTCATTGAGAAATATGGACAAGACATGAAGAAGGCGATTCATCCGTCCTTCCTTGCAGGTGCCAAAATCGACGGTCAGACTTTCGCGATTCCGGTGAACAAAGAGCTTCCGGCGCAGAAGGTATTCCGCTTCAACAAGCAGTTTGTTGACAAATACAAGCTAGACATTAATAGTGTGAAGACGCTTCAAGACCTTGAGCCGTTGCTTGCTAAGGTGAAAGCAGGAGAGAAAGGATTGTATCCACTTTCCGGGGACAAGAACTTCAAGTTCGGTCTGTACTACGATCTAGTCAATGAGAACTTGCCGCTAGGCGTATCGCTTAATGATGCCGGCGACCTCAAAATCGTGAACATTCTGGAGCAACCAGAGACGATGAGAGATTTCACAACGATGCACGAGTACTACCAAAAAGGTTACTTAAAACAAGACGTTGCTTCGGCAGCGAATGGCGATGAGATGAAGACGGGCAAATGGTTCGTTGATATGCCGGATACACAACCGTTCGCGGACAACCTATGGAGCCAATCGTTTGGTTATCCGGTCGTATCGGTGCCATACACAGAAGCTTATGTCTATAACTGGTCCGTTCTAGGTTCGATGCATGCGATTTCCGCGTCGTCGAAATATCCTGAGAAAGCGATGCAATTCTTGAACTTGCTTAATACAGATAAGTACCTTCGTAACCTTGTGAACAACGGGATCGAAGGCGAGCACTACAAACGTATTGATGACCAGACCGTTGAATATTTGCCAGCGAAACAAGAGCGTTATGACATGCCTACATTCACGCTCGGTAACTTCTTCATTCTTGATAAGCTGTCAACGGATCCAAAAGACAAATGGGAGAAATTCGCTGAATTCAACAACTCGGCTAAAAATGCACCATTGCTTGGATTCTCCTTCAACCCAGACAAAGTGAAGACAGAGATCGCAGCACTTCAGAACGTGAAGGAAGAATTCTATCCTTCCCTGTTCACAGGATCTGTAGATCCGAAAGTCTATGTGCCAAAAGCGATTGAGAAATTCAAAGCTGCGGGACTCGACAAAGTTCAAGCAGAAATGCAAACACAGCTGGATGCTTGGAAAGCAAACAAAAAATAATCGATTTCTTCTGAAATCAAGTTCATAAGCAAGCGGGTATTCGATCCTCTGACCAGAGGAGGGGTACCCGTTTTGTTTTGTCCCAAGATCGTAATTTCTTTGCCACGCATTTTTATTTGACATTGATAATCATTATCAATAGAATGTGAGTATACATACACGTTCATAGAAGACCATGGGAGGGTAGCGAAATGTTCATTGAGACGAAGACGATTGTCGTGAAGGAAGGATTCTCGGATCAAATCGTTCAGCGCTTTACGGGCGAAGGGATTATCGAGAAATCGGAGGGGTTCATCGATTTGAGCGTGCTCGTGAAGCGTACGCGTCGCGGCAGCGATGAAGAAGTAATCGTGCTGATTCGCTGGAAATCGGAAGAAGCATGGAAGAAATGGGAGACGAGCGAAGCGCATATTGAAGGACATCGTCAATCCAGAGGGAAGCCGCAGCCCGAATATATGGTTAGCCGATCGCATGCCACGTACGATGTGGCATCCTCGAAGAGCGGCGTGTCATCCATAGCATAGCGATAAACGAATGAAGCTATCGCCCCCATGTGCGGGGTTGATAGCTTTTTTCAACTGACAAAGGAAGTGGTTCAATGACCCGAGGAGAGCAACAATCTGGAACAATAAACTTGAATGATGACAACATGATGGAAGGCCTCATGTTCCGTCTTCGCGACGCAACTTGTCTGCAAGGGGAAGCGCTGAATATTCACCCGCAATTGACGCAGTCGCATGTGCTGATCTATGTCCGTCAGGGACAGGGCAGCGTGACGATTGATGAGACGTCACACCGGATGCAGCCGCATGCGGTTTATTTCTGCCCTGCAGATAATACATTCAGTGTGGAATCGAATCCAGCGTCCTATGTCGAGCTCTATCTATTCCGTATCGATATCTATCAAGAGCGGGGTGGATTCAAGCGGCGACTGCATCCTGTGCAGGGCGAACTATTGCCTTGCCGCGGCGAGGTTGTAGTCCTGCCAACAGATACCCTCGTTCCGCTGTGCGAGTCTATGCTGCACGATCGAGAGAGCCATGATCCATTGGAACGATTCCGAAGCCAATATACATTCGAGCAGTTCATCTATCATGTTATGCAATTCTACCGACTTAAGCAGCAGCCCTCCAGCTCCACCTTGGAACAAGTGAGGTTGCATATGGAGCGGCACCTGGATCAAGGCATGACCATCGAGCAGCTTGCTCGCATGATGGATTTAAGTCCGAAATATTTTGGTGATGTATTCAAGAAGCATTATGGGACGAGTCCTATGGATTACTTGACGGAGCTGCGCATGAACCGCGCCAAGCTGCTGATGGCGAGGCCCAATCTGAAGCTGCGCGATATCGCGCATCAGGTTGGCTATCAGGATGAGTTCTATTTCAGCCGCAAGTTCAAGAAGGAGATTGGCGTAGCACCAACCGTCTATATGAAGCGCAAGCGCAGAAGAATCGCTGCCTACAGTCTGAACATGATCGGGCTCTTGCTACCGCTTAGAATCATTCCTTACGCGGCCCCGCTGCATCCCAAGTGGACGGCCTATTATTATCGAACCTACCATGCGGATATCCCGGTGCATCTCCGTGCGTATCGGCAGCATGATGCCTCTTCCTCGAAGATTCAGGAGCTAACGGAGCATAGCCCAGAGCTCATTCTATGTCCAGCAGAGGCATCAAGCAAAGAGAAGGAACAGCTTGAGCGGATTGCGCCGGTCTACTATATTTCCGCACAAGGCCTATCTTGGCGAGAGCAGCTGAGGCTTACGGCGGAGCTGTTAGGAGAGACAGAAGAAGCCGAGACATGGCTGGGCAAATATGAGCAGCAGGTGAACCGTGCGAGAGAAAAGCTGCATGCTGCGGTACAAGGGGGAACCTGTCTTATCATTCGCATTACGAGAAATGCGATTTATGCCTACAGCAATCGAACGATGGCTGAGATCTTCTATGGCGATTTGCAGATGAAGCCTGCAGTGGTGTACCGTGAGGCGATCTATGAGGAACGATTGTCAATGGAGGCTTTGGTCAAGCTCGATGTGGATTATTTGCTTGTGCTTGTTCAGCAAGAAGAAGAGACGCTGCAGCATTGGGAAGCAGTGCAGCATGCACCGAGTTGGCAAGAAATGAAGGCCGTCCGGCTGCGCCACCTATATCGGCTGAATTCTGACCCTTGGCGACATTATACCGCGGATGCGATGGAGAGAGTCGTGCAGGAGACGTTACAGCTGCTATCAGGAAATCGTCCATGAGAATTGCCGGATAATGTCCATTGTCCATGGTTAACCCTGCCCCTATAATTAAGAATGAGAATCGTTATCAATCAGGATGAAACGATTTCTAGATGAAATGGAATAGGGAGATGGAGAAAGAACATGAAGAAGTTATTAATGATCAGTATGATTGCGCTTCTCGCAGCAGCCCTTGCTGCATGCGGTTCAAAGGCAGATACAGCAACGCCAAAGGCAGAGACAACGACGACATCAACGGCTGCGGAGCCGGCAGAGAGTAAGACAGACGGCGCAACGCGCGTTATTCAATATTTAGGCCAAGAGTACACTGTACCTGCCAAAGTCGAGCGGATTGCTATCACCGGCACCGTGGAGTCCATGGAAGATGCATTGGTGTTGAATGTTGAACCGGTTGGGGCGATGACTTCGGGCGGGAAATTCGCGGAGATGTTCAAGCCGATTACGAGTAAGAGCGAATCAACCGGGGAGAAAATTCAACTGAACTTCGAGAGCATTCTGAAGATGAAGCCGGATGTCATTCTGAGTTCCACGAAGTTCAAGCCGGAAGTGGGCGAGAAGCTGAGCAAAATCGCACCAACCTTCCCGGTATCCCACTTGTCGGAGAACTGGGACGCGAACCTTCGCCTGCTAGCTGAATTGACTGGCAAGCAGGATCAAGCGGAGCAAATTCTGAAGCAATACCAAGATGAGCTGGAAGTGACGAAGGGTAAAATCCAAGCTACCCTCAAAGATAAGAAGGTCATTGCTGTTCGTGTTCGCGCAGGCAGCCTGATGCTCTACTCCGACAAAGTATTCTTCAACCCATTGCTGTACACGGATCTTGGATTTACAGCACCGGAGGAAGTGAAGGCAGCGAAAGGACAAGAGACGCTCTCCCTTGAGAAATTGAGTGAGATGAACCCGGATTATATCATCCTTCAATATTCTGAATCTGAGAACAAAGCAACACCTGCCGTGATGAAGGATATCGAGGGCAACCCAATCTGGAAGAACTTGAAAGCCGTGAAGGACAACCAGGTCTTTGTTAACCTCATCGACCCGGATGCACAAGGTGGAACAGCATGGAGCAAGATCAACTTCTTGAAGGCGCTGGCTGAGAAGTTGAACTAATGACAATGAAGTGAGTGGTATGTATGCGACGAGTTAAAGGAATAGGGAGCCTGCTCCTATGGGGCTCCCCCCTCATCATGGTCGGCATTGTGATCGCATCGATTCTATTTGGCGCGAAGAACTTGCCCATGAGCACGGTGTGGGATGCACTCTTTCATTTTGACCCCGAGAACGTCGATCATCAGATCGTGATCCACTCACGATTGCCAAGAGCCATCGGAGCGCTCCTGATCGGAGCGTTCTTGGCTGTGTCCGGGGCATTGATGCAAGGGATGACACGGAATTATCTTGCTTCACCATCGATCATGGGGGTCTCGGACGGTTCGGCCTTTGCCATTACGATCTGCATGGTGTTCATGCCGGAGAGCAACTCGGCGATGGAGATGATCCTCTTCTCGATGATCGGCTCATTGATCGGAGTGGCGGTTGTCTTCAGCCTCGCAACACTGGTGCCTGGCGGCATGTCGCCTGTGAATATGGCCGTGATTGGGTTGATAACCGGGACGTTCCTGAGCGGTGTATCGGCGGGGCTTGCCTCCTATTTTCAGATCTCGCAGGATGTGAGCTTCTGGTATAATGCCCGGATGCATCTCATGACGCCGGAGCTCGTGAAGGTCGCGATCCCATTCGGTATTGTCGGCTTGATTCTAGCGGTGGCGATCTCGAAATCGGTGACGGTGTTATCGCTCGGTGAAGATATCTCGAAGGGGCTTGGCCAGCGCACGGTGCTGGTCAAAGTGATTGCGACGCTAGCCGTCGTCATGCTGACCGGCATTTCGGTCGCGCTTGCAGGGAAGATTGCGTTCGTAGGGCTCATCGTCCCACATATTACGCGATTCCTTGTCGGCATTGATTATCGACGGATTGTTCCGATCGCAGGCGTCCTTGGAGCGATATTCCTTGGTCTATCCGATGTGCTCAGCCGGTTCTTGAATTATCCGTTCGAGACGCCGATCGGCGTCGTTACTTCACTGATCGGCGTACCGTTCTTCCTCTATTTAATACGTAAACGAGGGGGCGGCAAGCATGCATAATCATTCCGGAACGACGCGATTCGGATTCGTACTGTTGATCGGATGTCTTCTGACGTTGGCTGCCGTATATGTCAGCCTGACCAACGGTGCATTCGACATGACGCTTGCGGAAGTGGTGAAGACGCTGTTGCGGATTAACCCGGATCCATCGCATGATCTGGTCATCTTCGAATTCCGATTGCCACGAATCGTGATCGCGATGCTGGTCGGCTTCGGACTCGGGGTAGTCGGTGCGGTGGTGCAAGGTTTAATGCGTAACGGACTAGCAGATCCGGGGATTCTGGGGATCAATGCGGGCGCAGGGGCAGCCATCGTCGTCTTCATGTTCTTCTTCCAGGGCAGCATTCAAGGCGCGGGCTGGTTCGCCATGATGGCGAAGCCGTTATTCGGCCTTGCAGGCGGACTTAGCGCAGCCGCCCTCATCTACCTGTTCGCTTGGAATCGCGGGAAGCTGGATCCCCAGCGGCTTATTCTGGTCGGGATTGCGATCGGATCCGGCTTTGGGGCGGTTTCATTATTTTTATCGCTGAAGATGAAGCCGAATGACTTCGAGATGGCGACCGTCTGGTTAACGGGGAGCATCTGGGATGCCAATTGGACCTATATTGCCGCCATGCTGCCATGGCTGATTATTCTTCTTCCGATTATGATGTGGAAGGCTCATCTGCTCGACCTGTTCCAGCTCGAGGAGAACAGCGTGAAGAGTCTTGGGGTTGCTACAGAGAAAGAGAAGAGTATACTATTGCTCTGCTGTATCGGGGTGGTCAGCGCTTGTGTATCGGTATCCGGCAACATTAGCTTCGTCGGACTGATTGCGCCGCACATTACGAGAAGGCTGGTCGGCATACGCCATCGTTATGTGCTGCCGATTAGCGGCGTGATGGGTATGCTGCTCGTCGTAGCCTCCGATTTCATCTCGAAGACGGTATTTCAGCCGGTGGAGCTGCCGGTCGGCATTGTCATCTCGATTATTGGCGTGCCTTACTTCATCTATCTACTTCGTCGCGCACGGAAATAGGAGGCGAAGCCATGAAAGGACAAATCAGTATACATCAATTGGGGCAGCGCGAGCTGCTCATTTATTTACCGCCAAGCTATGACCTGATGGCGACAAGGATCTATCCTGTTGTGTACATGCATGATCGAGGGGATCTGTTCGATCCGGCTATTCATAATACGCTGCCTGAGATCGAAGCGCTGTTCGCGGAAGGTACGCTTCCCGAGATGATCTTCGTGGGTATAGCGTCTCATGCGCGAATGGATGACTATACGCCTTGGACTGCATCTCGGTTATCTGACCAACGAACCGTTTCAGACTTCGGCGGTCAAGGCGATAAGTACCTCTCTTTCATCGTGGAGCAGTGCAAGCCTTATATCGATAAAACCTTTCGCACGGATGCAAGAGCCGAAGTCACAGGGCTTCTCGGTAAGTCGCTCGGCGGATTGATCTCGATGTACGGGGCCTATCGACACCCTGAAACATTCGGAAGAATCGGCTCGATTTCCGGATCCTATTGGTACGAGGGGTTCGTGGAATTCATCGTCTCGCAAACGGTGGAGCGATGCGGGAATCAGAGGATTTATATGGATGTTGGGAGCCGAGAGGGTGAAGGTAAGCAGACGGTTCAACGGGAAATGGTGACCCGAACACAACAAGTGTATGCCCATCTGCAGGCTGTCGGACGGGGTTCCGAGCAGCTCTCGCTAATTATGGATGAGGGAGCGAGTCATGAGGCAGGGGCTTTTGCTCGAAGGTTCCCATCTGCGCTTACATGGCTTTATCGTGAATAGAAGGATGAAGGAGGCGTATCCATTCTGCATAATTCTGAAGATCGTACAACAGGAATGACCTTACCCATTCCGGGGCAGGAAGTGACGCTGCCGCGTACATGCAAGCAATATATACGTTCGAAGCAAGGGGATCGAGAATACCAGATTATGATCGCTGTTCCTCATGATCCACCACCCTCCACGGGTTATCCAATCATCTATGTGCTCGATGGCAATTCTGTATTCGGAACGATGGTGGAAGCGGTGCGGTTGCAGAGTCGTAGGCCGGAGAAGACAGGGGTTCTGCCGCATGTCGTCGTCGGAATCGGGTACCGGACGGAGGAGCCCTTTGACCCGACACGGATGGTTGACTACTCGCTTCCGATACCGCGTGATGAATTGCCGACATTACCAGGCAGAGAAGAATGGCCCGAACACGGCGGTGCAGATACATTCCTCCGATTCTTGGAGGAGGAAGTGAAGCCGTCGATTGAGCAGCAAGTGACGATTGATCGGGCGAGACAGAGCTTATTCGGACACTCGCTTGGAGGGTTATTCGTATTGCATACGCTGTTCACGAAGCCGACAACATTTCAGACTTATTTTGCAGGCAGTCCGTCCATTCATTTCGGTCGTCAGCTGCTGCGGGATGAAGAAGCGGAGTTCGTGCAGCGTTTGGATCAGCAGAAAATCGATGCGGGATTAATGATTGCTATGGGGGAGCTCGAAGAACGGCATCCGAGCCGTATGTTCGAACTTGCGGAGACGATGGCTGTACGCTTATCTTCCTTGGAGGGACAAGGACTCGAGGTGCAGTTCCGGGTTTTTGCGGAGGAGAATCATACGTCGGTGCTCCCGGTTCTGATTAGTCGGGCATTGCGCTACGCAAGCAGAACGTGCACGGACAATATGAAATAAGAGAAGGTCAACCCTGTGATGTCGGGTTGGCCTTTTTTGTCATTCATCGGAGTGGGTTCTATAAATGAAAATTGGCTCATGTGGTACACTATACAGATGTGCATCAAGAATCCACAACAAGACTTCGCAGGAAGTGAGGTGAATAAGGACGATGCTGTTGCAATTATTCGAACGTGCTGCCTTATTGCTCATTATATTATTTTTCATGATCCGTATTTCGAGTGTCAGACATGTGCTGCAGAAAGACACGCAATCCCCGAGAGAGTACGCCGTTATTACGTTGATCTTCTGTTTGTTTGCGATTTTCGGGACCTATTCAGGGATTGATGTGGAAGGCTCGCTCGTCAATGTCCGCATTATTGTGATTATGTCCGGAGGGATTCTATTCGGCCCTTGGGTAGGGATTATTGTCGGTTTCGTGTCGGGTATCCATCGTTATCTCATTGATATCGGCGGGGTTACCTCGGTCCCTTGTCTCATTACGAGTATCATCGCAGGGTTCGTCGCGAGTTTTATTCATTTGTGGATGGCCAAGTCTTGGCGCTGGCTTGCGGGAATTATCGCAGGGATGTTCTGTGAAGCATTAACGATGCTGCTTATTATTCTCTATGCGAATCCGCCCGAGCTAGGTATGGATATCGTCTCGAAGATCGCTGTGCCGATGATCGTTGGGCAGCTTAATGTGGGGCTTATTATCCTCTTAATTCAGAGCGTGGAGTCCGAGAAAGAGAATATCGCCGCCCGCCAAGCGAAGCTTGCGCTGGATATTGCGAACAAGACGCTGCCGTATTTTCGCTCGGTCAATCCCGAATCGCTACATACCATCTGCGGTATTATTCGAGAAGATATCCAAGCGGACGCTGTGGCGATAACGGATTTACGGAATGTACTCGCCTATGTAGGGTTCGGCGAAGACCGCTATTCTATACATCATGAGATTATTACCGACCTGACGAAGGAAGTGATTCGAACCGGCGAATTTAAGATGAGTAACCATGCCATCCATGAGACAATGCCGGGCATTCAATCGCTCCTTATCATTCCACTGAAGGAACGAGACGAGGTGACGGGTACGCTCAAGATCTATTATCGCAAAGCATCTAAAATTACCTATTCGCTGCAGACGATGGCGGTCGGTCTCTCGCAGATTATCTCTACCTTGATGGAGGTTTCACGCGTAGGGGAAATGAAGGAGATGGCCAATAAAGCAGAGCTGAAGGCGCTCCAGACAACGATCCAGCCGCATTTTCTGTTCAATGCGCTGAACGCGATTGGCTCCTCTATTCGAAACAAGCCGGATCGGGCGAGGGAATTAATCGTCAATCTATCCGGCTACATGCGATATAATCTGGAGCTGACGGACGAGCAAATCGACATTCATAAGGAATTAGAACAGGTCCGTAATTACGTCGAGATAGAGAAAGCAAGATTCGGCAATCGTCTCACGGTGGAATATGACGTTGATGAAGTCGTTGTTCAGATCCCAAGTCTTGTTATTCAGCCGCTCGTTGAGAATGCGATTATTCACGGTATTCTGAAGGAGAAGGGGCCAGGTACGGTGACGATATCCGTAAAAGATCGCGGAAATGCGATACGGATCGGGGTCATGGATACAGGGATTGGCATTGATGAAGCGGTCATCGAAAATGTGCTGAATGAACGTATTGCCGCGCATCATATTGGCCTTTTTAACGTGCATAAACGGGTTCAGCTGCTCTACGGCCATGGACTGACGATTCGTCGTCTGGAGAAGGGAACCGATATTTTTTTTGATATACCAAAGGAGACATCATGAGAGCGATAATCGTAGAAGATGAAGTGCTAGCAAGAGAGGAACTGGAGTTTCTGATCACAGAGCATAGCCAGATCGACATTGTGGAACGGTTCGAGGATGGACTTGATGTCTTGAAGTATCTGCAGGAGTATGAGGTGGATGCGATATTTCTGGACATTAATATTCCTTCCTTGGATGGGATGCTGCTCGCGAACAATATTAGCAAATTCGCACGCAAACCGTTCATTATCTTCACGACCGCATACAAAGAACATGCTGCGCAGGCATTCGAACTCGAAGCATTCGATTACATTCTGAAGCCTTACGATGAACGCCGCATTGCGGCGATGCTCCATAAGCTCGAGGCAGCTTACACGAGGAACGAAAAACCATCCGATCGACGACCGGCGGCGATGCCCAGCAAACGGATCAATCTGCTCAAGAATGATAACATCATCGTGACGGATTCCGGGGAGATCTATTACGCCGAAGCGCAGGAGAAAGTAACACAAGTCTATACGAAGAGCGGGCAATACACGATGCCGATGAGCATCTCGGAGTTCCATGCCATGCTACCGCAGGATCAGTTCTACCGCAGCCATCGGTCTTTTACTGTCAATCTGAAGCAAATTCATGAGATTGTCCCGTGGTTCAACAATACGTATTTGCTCCGTTTGCGTGATTGTGACAAGGAAATTCCGGTCAGTCGCAGTAAAGTGAAAGAATTCAGGCAGCTCATGCACCTTTAAATGCAGTTCATTCCGGTTTCCCGTCATTTCATGCTGATATCCGCTGCTGTCGCGGTTTCTCTTGTAAGATGAAGCTACAACGAGAACACAAGAACAGCATGAAAGCGGGGGAATCGTGATGCAATCACCAAAAGCAAATCGATGGCTGATCGTATTAGGTACAATTATCGTTCAGATGGGGCTTGGGACAATCTATACATGGAGTTTATTCAATCAACCGTTAGAAGAACAGTTTGGCTGGGGGTTAAGCTCGATATCGATTACCTTCTCGATTACAAGCTTTGCACTTGCTTTTGCCACCCTGTTCGCGGGTAAAATTCAAGAACGTATCGGTATACGGCGGTTAATTCTTATCTCAGGGATTGTCTTGGGATTCGGACTTATGATGAGCTCGATGGCTTCATCGCTCTGGATGATCTACCTCTTCATGGGTGTTGTTGTTGGGTTCGCTGACGGTACGGCTTATATTACTTCATTATCAAACTTGATCAAATGGTTCCCGAATCATAAGGGGCTCGTATCCGGGATTTCGGTGGGGGCGTTCGGGTCAGGCAGTTTGATCTTCAAATATGTAAATGCCAGCTTAATTCAATCGGTCGGTGTGTCACAGACGTTCTTGTATTGGGGTATTATTGCGATGGTGATGATTGCGGCAGGTTCCTTCTTGCTTCGTGAGGCGGTTGTCACGACGGATGCAGCATCGCAGAGTGCGAAGAAGTCAATAAAGCGCGACTACACGGTTCGCGAAATGCTGCGTACCAAAGAAGCGTATCTGTTGTTCATTATTTTCTTCACCGCTTGTATGAGTGGATTGTATTTGATCGGGATTGTCAAAGATATCGGCGTGAAGCTTGCAGGATTAGATGTAGCCACAGCTGCGAATGCAGTCGCGATGGTCGCAATTTTCAATACGTTGGGTCGTATTATCCTTGGGGCTCTGTCAGATCGTGTCGGACGGATGAAAGTGGTCGCGGGTGCGATCTCTGCAACAGCGGTATCCGTTCTTGTATTAAACTACGTTCAATTAAACGAACTTATTTTCTTCGCTTGCGTGTCTGCCATTGCTTTCTGCTTCGGCGGTAACATTACGGTATTCCCAGCGATTGTGGCCGATTTCTTCGGACTGAAGAATCAGAGCAAGAACTACGGCATCATCTACCAAGGCTTCGGGCTTGGGGCACTAACAGGTTCCTTCCTATCGGCATTACTTGGCGGGTTCCATGTGACATTCCTGGTGATCGCTGTATTGAGCGCGGTATCCTTGCTCATCGCGATGTTCATTACACCTCCGGGTGAGGGGCGGTTGCGGAAGAACAAAAAAACTGTTGTTCTTCGTCAACAGCAGCAAGCAGGTTAAGCGTAGCAGTTACAGGAAACTGTAATAGGAAACTTTACGTAAAACACCGGATCTCGAAAGAGGTGCGGTGTTTTTGGTTTGAACCGAATTTGAGACTATGTTCCTACTAAAACTTTATAGCCAATCCATTAAACTAATGGTAAAATTTTCTTGTCTACTTCTCCGCTATTCTTTTAAGGGTTAATTAAATTACATAGATGGGAGGGTGTAGTTTTTTTGTTGTCTAGATTTCCCCTTTCATAGTGCGAGAGAGTGCTATCTCAATTCATTGGAGGAATTTATTTGGGAATAAATCTATTAACTCGCAAATTATCTATTCTATCACTTACGCTTGGACTTGTTGTGGGTACCCTTCCGGGCCTGGCTTCAGCTGCGAACACATCGGAATTCCTTTTATCGGGTCAGAATCAGAAGGTACTGTCTATTGGGGGGAAAGATCAAAAGGCGACCATTTCATCTCGCCTGAATACGCGCTCGAATGAGAAGGTAAGAGTTATTGTTCAGCTAACGGGACAACCTGCTGCACTAGGTCAATACGCAGCACGACAAGGAAACAGATCTTTAGCATCGCAGGCTACAGAATCTACTGTGAATACACAACAATCATTTGTTCTTGATGAGGCCGCAGACCAAGGCATAGATATGCAAGTTAACTATCAATACAACACCGTATTGAATGGATTTGAAGTAACCATCCCAGCGAATGAAATTCCTAAACTAGCAGAGATTCCAGGTGTGAAGTCGATTCATGAGAACAGCACGTGGTATGCGGTCCCCATTGAATCTGATGCATCTGATGCGAATCCTAATTACGAGACAAGTCCTCTGAAGCAAATTGGTGCAATAGATGCATGGAAAAAAGGTTTTACAGGTAAAGGTCTGAAAATCGGTGTTATTGATACGGGGGTCGATTATACGCATCCTGATATCGAACCGGTCTACAAGGGAGGGTATGACTCCTTCTATAATGATCCCGATCCTTATGAAGAGGTGCCGATCAAACCTGAAGATGACGTCATAGGTAACCATAAAGGCTTTGGAGGAACGTATCACGGGACGCACGTGGCAGGGACCATCATTGGCCAATTCGCCAATAAGACTAGTGATATTGTGCAGAAAGGTGTTGCTTACGGTGCGGAACTGCATGTTTACAAAGTATTAGGACGCAGCCTAACGACACCTGACAAGTCCACAGGGACGACGGCGCAGGTCATTGACGGGATTGAGCACGCTGTGAAGGACAAGATGGATGTGATCAATCTATCGCTCGGTTCCGATGCCGTGAAAGATGTTAATTCTCCAGACGCCATTGCGATCAATAACGCGGTAATGTCGGGGATTGTCGCTGTTGTTGCCAGCGGAAATGCTGGCCCGGGGTTAGGTACCATGGGAGCTCCAGCAACCTCGCAGCTCGCGATATCTGTAGGCGCGGTGACAAGTGAGAGTAAGCGTTTCTCGGGTAGAACCGAATTAAGCTTTAGTTCGGTAACATCCGTAACTTATGATACGTATGCGCCGTTTCAAGTCATGGCTTGGCAGACCGCTCAAGAAGATTTCAAAGGTATGCTTGGGTCTGATCCCTATGAGGCGGTCTATGTCGGTCTAGGAATCGACGAAGATTACATGGGCAAAGACGTTGCCGGCAAGATCGCGCTCGTCTCTCGTGGAGCTTATCCATTCGTCAATAAGATTGCCGCAGCAAAAGCGCATGGCGCAAAAGCGGTTGTCATCTTTAACGGCCGAGCTGTCAATAGCGATCCGAGCAACCCAGAGAGTGCATTGGTGCCTGATCTAAGTGACGATATCCCGAATTTAAATGAATACTATGGTGGTAATTTGGGAGACAGTTTTGATTTTATCCCAACCTTTGATATAAGAGGCAAGCAAGGCAGAACGTTAGCCAGAGAACTTGTCAAAAATCCAAATAATAAACTGGAGTTAGCATTCAAAAAGGATTTAACTGTAACACCGATTCCTGGCGACTTCTTGGCGGACTTCTCCTCGTGGGGCCCAAATGGCGACCTCGATATGAGCATTAAACCGGATCTTATGGCGCCAGGGGTAAATATTTTATCGACATGGCCTGCTTACGGTAAGGGTAAACCGGAAGTGTCTTATGACGAGGCTTATAATCGGATCAGCGGAACAAGTATGGCGACGCCGCATGTTGCCGGTCTAGCACTTCTTCTCAAGCAAGCCCATCCAGAATGGACGCCTGCTGACATACGTTCCGCCTTGACCAATACGGCAGATCTGATTGTGGATGAGGATGAATATTTATACGATGTGTACCAGCAAGGCGCAGGCCGCGCGAATGTGGTGAATGCGCTAAAGACGCCGGCGCTGCTGCAGGCACTGGAGCCGATTACGATTCTGGATAAGAATTTCAATCCGATGAACATCATCAACTACAACTCTTCGGCCAGCTTTGGCGTCGTTGAAGCAGGTTCACCGGAGAAGGTGAAAAATCTGCAATTGAAAAATACGGGCAGCGAAGACTTAACCTATGAAGCTTCGGTCGATTGGTATACGGAACATGACGGGGTCGATGCTGCGCTTGATCGTTCAACGATTGCAGCCGCTGCGGGACAGACCGCACCGCTCCAATTGAAATTAAATGTTGGATCCGGAGCGGAAGAAGGGCTCTATGAAGGGCAAGTGACGGTTAAGCATCAGAATCTTCCTGCGCTTCATGTACCGTTCGTCGTCTATGTAGGCCCGGAAAAGCCGGTGCTTGAATTAGGCGTTGAAGATGTGGCGGTTACGAATAAAATCGTCTACCCGAACCGCAACAGTCAGAATGGAACGGAGTTATCGTTCAAAATATCACTTAAAGGTCTAAATGTCATCCGGACCGAAGTATCGGATCTGAATGACGAGACTTTAGGCTTTTACACGTCTGATTTCAATCCGGCTGGGTTCGAGCCGGGCTCTTACAAGTTGGAACAGCTGATCAGCAATGCATATCACCCTTATGACAGTGAAGGGGAACCGATCGTAGATCAGAACGGCAATCCAATGACGAGCTACTTAAAAGATGGCGTGTATTCGATTGCGGTCACGGCGTTAGAAGTCAATGCCAAAGGCGAAGTGGTGAAGGATAAAGCCGGGAATCCACGGATCTACTCGAGCTACACTTCTTACCGCGTCGATAACTCGACGGGAGGCGGAACGACACCTGGCCCAGATCCGAGCCCTAGTCCAAGTCCTGGCCCAAGTACATCCACACCTGCTCCTTCAGCGACCGTAACAGCGGCTGCGGGTGCCATCATTGATCAAGGCTTGAAGCAGGTTGCGGTGAGCTCGAAATCGACGACGGCCGATGGCGTAACGACAGTGACGGTTGCGGACAGCGATCTGAAAAAGGCCGTTGAATCGGCGGGCAGCACATCGGCGGCGGTGATCCTATCCGGATCGGCGAATGCAGGCACAGCGACGAAGGTGACGTTGACGGCGGAACAGATCAAGCAGCTTCAATCGATGCCATCGAAGAGCGTCATTGTCGTCAGTGCAGCAGGATCGGCGATTTCGATCCCTGTCTCCGTGTTTGCCAAAGCGCCAGCAGGCCAAGGATTTGAGTTGGTCGTGAAGCAGGTTGAAGATGCAAAAGCGAAGTTCGCGGCGAAGCTGCCTGGCGCGAAGGTACTGGGTACGCCGGTTGCATTCGAAGCATCTTGGGTAAAAGATTCGACGCGGACAGTGGTTCAAGTGCCGCATGCAACATTTATCAAGCGTTCGTTCTCTATTCCAGGCACAGTGGAACCGAATACGGCAGGAGTATTATTCGAAGAGAACGGCCTAATCACACCGGTTGCATCGGTGTTCACACCGCAAAAAGACGGCACGACGATTGTCACCGTATCACGTCCAGGCTTCTCGTTATTTGCTGCGCTTAGCCGCACGGTGAAATTCGATGATATTACTTCCTCATGGGCTGCATCCGATATTACAGCGCTCGCAAACAAGTTGATTATCGATGGAACTTCGGAGACGACCTTCGCGCCGAAGAACAACTTAACTCGCGCTGAGTTCACGGCATTGTTGGTTCGCTCGCTTGGCTTGCGGACGAACTCTGCTGCTCCGACCTTCTCCGATGTGAAGGGATCTGAGTGGTATGCCGGCGATATCGCGGCTGCATCGCAAGCCGGATTGATTCAAGGGCTAGGCAATGGACAATTTGCCCCGAATGCGAATGTAACTCGTCAAGAGTTAACGGTAATTTTAGCTCGTGCGTTGAAGTTAACGGGCGTTGAATTAAAAGCATCTAATCCGTCATTCCAAGGCTATTCGGACGATGATCAAATCTCCGATTATGCGAAGGAAAGCGTGAAGGCGTTGTCTTCGGCAGGCATTATTGGCGGAGACGATTCGCAGAAAGGACAGTTCCTTCCGACAACGGCAACGACGCGTGAGACGGTTGCCGCTGCGCTTCATCAATTGCTGACTAAAATCAAGTTTATCGATTAATCGCTCGACCAATTCAAAAAACGGCCTCCATCAGGATGATTCCTAATGGAGGCTGTTTTTTTGTCATTTGTGGAGATATGTCATGACTTTCTGACATTTGTCATATGGAATCTCTGACATCGTCCACTAACGAGCATGCTTCGCAATCCACTAGAATAAAGTCATAAGGAACACGCAAGAACAACACTTACGATAAAGGATGATGAACAATGACATATGCAATCGAAGTTAAAGACTTAGTGAAGCAATTCGGTGATTTTCAAGCCGTTGACCATATCGATATGAAATTCGAAACAGGCAAGATTACAGCGCTGCTCGGACCGAACGGGGCAGGGAAGACGACGACGATCTCGATGATTCTGGGACTGCTGAAGCCGACCTCCGGAACGATTCAAGTCTTAGGACAACCGGTGGGTACGAAAGCGCTGCGAGAGCGGGTAGGCGCAATGATGCAAGACGTGAAAGCGCCGGATGGGCTGCGCGTCGACGAAGTGCTCCAGTTGTTCCGCAGCTACTACAAGAAGCCGCTCTCCCTCACGCAGCTGCTCGATATTTCAGGGCTTCACGGTGAAGCGAAGCGCCGTGCTGCGTCCCTATCCGGCGGACAACGCCGCCGACTCGCTTTTGCCCAGTGTCTCGCTGGCGATCCGGAGATGATTCTACTGGATGAGCCTACCGTCGGGATGGATATCGAAGCGCGAGGCCGCTTCTGGGATACGATTCGGGCGATGGCTGCACGAGGACGCACGATTATCTTAACGACACATGACCTGGAAGAAGCGGATGCGGTGGCCGACTACATCACGATGATTGCCAAAGGACGAGTCGTAGCGGAAGGAACGCCGGCAGCCTTGAAAGCTCAAACAGCGCTGCGCACGATTTCGTTCCATGTACAGACGATCGTCACGGAGGCCGAACTGCTCTCCTTACCGGGTGTAGAGAAGGTAGAGATCACGGGTGCACGCATTCGATTGCATGTCCAAGATACGGATCGTATACTCGCGGAACTCTTAAAGACCTCATGGGGCGTCTCGGATATCGATGTCTCCTCTGCGAAGCTGGGCGATGCGTTCCGGATATTAACCCAATAAATTATTAACGACGTGATAGATAATACAAAACACCAAATGAAAACTAACGAACGAATCTTAGGAGGATTATCCATTATGAATATGTTTATTGCACAGACGAAAGCCGAAAGTATCCGTATTATCCGCAGTCCCTTCTTTATGCTCTTCTCGATCCTGATGCCGCTCGGCTTCTACTTCCTCTTCGCCAGCTTAAATGGCTCGGATATGAAGGTTCAATCGACGACATATGCACCCTTCGCGATGATTTCGATGACAGCATTCAGCTTGATTGGAACCGCGATGAGCCAGTTCGGCATCCGTCTTTCGTACGAACGTCGTGATGGTTGGGTACGTCTGTTGAAATTGACTCCACTAACACCTTCAACATGGATCGGCAGCAAAATGGTTGCACATATGATCGTACATTTGCTTACGATTATCGTGATTTTCGGAGCGGCAGGTTTGGTCTACAGCATCGATTTAACGGTCATTCAATGGATTGTATGCGGTGGTTGGTTATGGGTTGGCAGCTTGCCATTCCTAGCTATGGGATCTTTACTTGGGACGATGAAAAATGCAGATGCAGTCATTGCAATTGCGAATATTCTTCAAATGGGTCTTGCGATCTTGGGCGGTCTTTGGATGCCGCTGCATACCCTACCTACATGGATGCAAAATATCGGTGAATGGTTACCTTCGTACCGTTACGCGCATGGGGCTTGGAATATGTTGAATGGCAGTGGTCCGGCATTCCTTGATGTTATCATTCTGCTAGTCGTTGGTGTCGTGTTTATGGTACTATCAGGATACATTCTGAATAGACGGGAAGCGTTATAAGTGGAGAAGAGTAAATGGAGGTTGTTCCCGGAGCGGGAAGGGATCGTCCCCTATATCGCACTTGCCAATTGTGTTATTCCATTATTTTTTATGCTTCGAGAGCCTCTAGCCAGTGTCTGGCCAGGGCTCCTTTTGTTTGCGGTATTTCTTGTCGCTTATCGTGAGCAGTTCTGGAGAGTTCGATATGTTCAGCATCTCCTTATTGTTCAGCTCGTGATTATTCTGTTCTATGTGGTGGCCTATGAGCCAGGGTCCGCCTATCTAGGATTCATTCTGTCGTTACCGCTTAGCAAGCAGCGGCCTCGGTTTATTATGGTTGTTGCCGTTGTGTTCGCTGCCGTAACGGCTTGGGCTTCGATTCCGTATTTCGAGAAAATCGGCTCAGTGATGCTGTTCATCCTGATTCCGCCGATCTTCGGGGTATGCATCATGCCTTTCATCATTCGCAATGCGGCGAAGTTCAAGACGATGGCGGAACGGCTCAAAGCGGCAACCGAGCAGCTGGAGCGGATGGCGCAGCAAGAGGAGCGGCAGCGGATTGCCCGTGAGCTGCATGATACGCTAGGACATACGCTGTCGTTAATCGCGCTAAAGGGTGAGCTCACGGAGAAGTTAATTCCGCGTGCGCCGGAGAAAGCGATGTCCGAAGCGCGGGAGTTGACGGAAACGGCAAGATCGGCATTGAAGCAGATGCGGGAGCTTGTGACCGAGATGCGCGTGGTACGTCTGGCAGAGGAATATGCACATGCCCGGGCTCTATGCGCCGCGGCGGGAATCGCGCTGACGATTGAAGATCGCGTCTATGATCATAAGAAGGACAAGACTGCAGATGAGGCTCTTTCGCCGACGGCTCGAACGCCATTGTCTCCCTTACAAGAGACCATTCTTGCGATGAGCTTCCGCGAGGTGCTTACGAACGTTGTAAGGCATAGCCGTGCGACGGATTGCAGGGCTGAGCTGGAGATTCAAGAAGGTAGTGTCATCATGCATG
The DNA here is from genome assembly GCF_000374845.1 of Paenibacillus terrigena DSM 21567. Lineage (GTDB taxonomy): Bacteria > Bacillota > Bacilli > Paenibacillales > Paenibacillaceae > Paenibacillus_K > Paenibacillus_K terrigena. The sequence goes on from NZ_KB895417.1 coordinate 97,598, forward strand.
TGATCGATAATGGACAAGGCATGGATGAGAAAGAAATCAAATCGGCGAGCGGCAGCGGCATTGCAGGTCTTAGACAGCGGCTGATGCTGGTCGACGGACATCTTACGATCCAATCTGCTCCGCAGGCCGGGATGCAGATCGGGCTACATATTCCGCGAACGATTCGCAGTCAACAAGGAGGTTGATCGAACATGATTCGACTGATATTAGGGGAAGATCAAGGGTTATTGCGCGGGGCGCTCGCGACGCTGTTGTCGCTCGAAGACGATATAGAAGTAGTCGGTCAGGCTGAGAATGGAGAGGTCGCGCTTCAACTGGTCCATGAACTGAAGCCGGATGTAGTCATTCTCGATATTGAGATGCCGCTCAAAACAGGGCTCGACGTGGCAGAGATCATGAAGCGGGATAATATCCCGGGTCGCGTCATGATTCTGACGACATTTGCTAGACCGGGGTATCTACAGCGCGGCATCGCAGCTGGTATCTCAGGCTACTTGCTCAAAGACACGCCAAGCCATGATCTCGCGAACGCGATCCGTCAGATTCATCAAGGGAAGCGGGTCATTAGTCCGGAATTATCGCTCGCCGTCTGGGAGGACCCATGTCCATTATCACCGCGGGAACGTGAAGTATTGAAATATGCGGCACAGGGGATGACGATGCAGGACATCGGCGCTACGCTATTCCTCTCTCATGGGACGGTTCGTAACTATATGTCGGAAGCGATGGGCAAGATTGGTGCCAGCACGCGGATCGAGGCGATCAGTATCGCGCATGAGAAAGGTTGGCTGGATTAGGCATAGTTGAAATTATAGGAACGCAAATTGGATCGAAAATAGATCGGATTTAGAAGGAGGGGCGGCCGAGGGGCGGCTCCTTTTGTTATCAAGAGGTGTCGTAACCGTATAAGGCGATCAAATAACTGCTAAAAGGCAGTTAATTAGAGGTTCTATGGTGAAAGGTGGGCAGATAACTGTTAAAAAGCAGTTACTTCGTAGACGACGCTTATAACAGCGAGCGCTGGATGCAGCTCGCGGTGCATGCCGGTTGCTAACGAACCGTAGGATGCTTATTGCGGCGAAAATCGCGGATTTGTCGCGCTAACGAATCGAGGGGAGGCTATTGGGCCGAAACTGGGCTTGAAAACCTCAATTTCGGCGGAATAGTGCTCCCAGGATTCGTTACGCTGCCGAATCGCGACTTTACGTGCGAATAAGAATCGCAGGGTTCGTTAGTCGCCCCGCCGAACCTGGGCGACTAGCCGCGCACGATAGCTCGCAGCGCGCCCTCCGCCCTCGTTCATGCATTCGTTCGATACTGCGCCCGATAAGCGGAAGGACTGTAACCCGTCTCTTTGCGAAAAATTTTACCGAGATGATTCGAGTCATCCCAGCCCGTAGCCTCAGCGATCTCCCCGATCGGCAGCATGGTGGTGGTGAGCAGCCGTTTGGCGTGCTGAATCCGCTTCTGGCGCATATATTTGAGCGGCGGCATGCCGAAATGTTTCTTGAAATATTTGATGAAATAGTTCGGGTGCAGATGGAAAGACTTCGCGATCTGGTCCACCGTAATTTGCGTATGCAGATGGCGTTCGATGTACTGCTGAATTTGGCTGAGCCGGTCAATCTCCTCTAGATGGGTATGTAGAATTTCAACGGGTACTGACTCGAGAAAATAAGCGATGAGCTGCAGTAGGATTGCTTTCTCCTGAAGCCTTGCGGGCAAAGATTGCTGCCTGACCAATATCGTCAACTGCTTGAACCATGACTCAACCTGATCGTAATCTTTTACACTTAAAATAAAAGGGACATCCAGCCACTGGAACAGATCGAACGGACCGACCTTGGCCGTAAAATGAATCCAATATTTGAAATACGTATTTGCATTAATCGCCGCGTAAGATTGCTCAATATGCGCGGGCATCAAACAGAGCTGTCCCGGCTTAGGGTAGAGCTCTTGTTCCCCAATCTGCAGCCAGCCTTCTCCCTCACAAATGAAATACAACTTGTTGTAATTCGGCGTATAATGCATATCCTGCCAGTCGGGCGGACACTTCGTCAGTCGTGCTTCGAGCAGGTGAATCTGCAAATTCTGCAGCAGTTCCTCGAAGACGTTATTCATCGTTCCCATGCGGTTCATCACCGTCCCACCTTGAAGTTAGTTTTATACGAAAGGAGGTTATTTTCACACCTGTCCATTATACCATAGCTCTGTTAAGCTGATTGCAACGACGAATATGAAAAGGGTGGCGAGAACATATGATTACGACGCAAAATCAGCTTATCGAGGAGCGTACAGAACGTACAAAATGGTTCCTGCAAGATCGATTCGGTATGTTCATTCACTGGGGATTGTATGCGATTCCAGCGCGCGGCGAATGGGTGCGTAATGGTGAGCGATTGACGGTGGAGCAGTATCAGCCGTATTTTGACGCGTTCAATCCACAGCATTATAATCCAGCGGAGTGGGCACGTGCTGCGAAACAGGCAGGGATGAAGTATGCGGTTCTTACCGCAAAGCATCATGACGGTTTCTGTCTATTCGACAGCCAATTGACGGATTATAAATCGACGAATACACCGTCCGGCCGCGATTTGGTGCGTGAGTTCTTGGATGCTTTTCGTGCGGAAGGGATCAAAGTCGGTCTCTATTACTCGATTATTGATTGGCATCATGAGGATTACCCGGCTTACGGCGATCTTCACCACCCAATGCGCGATAACAAGGACTATCAGCGTGATCCGAAGACGTTCCCGCGGTATCTCGAATATATGCACGGACAAGTCCGAGAATTGCTCGAAAATTACGGCAAACTCGACATCATGTGGTTCGATTTCTCGTATGGCGAAATGAGCGGCGAGAAATGGCGCGCGACAGAGCTGATGGAGATGATCCGCAGCATTCAGCCGCATTTGATTATCGATAACCGTCTGGAGGTGAACGATGGGCAGGCTTCGATCATGACGAATAACCCATCGGTCTATTCCGGGGATTTCTGCTCGCCAGAACAGATCATTCCGACGGAAGGCTTAACGGATAACGAAGGCCGTTCCCTCCCTTGGGAGGCATGTATTACGCTGAATAACAACTGGGGTTATGCCGCACATGACCATACGTACAAAACACCGCAGACGGTCATTCGCAAGCTCGTTGAATGTGTTAGTAAGAACGGTAATATGCTGCTGAACGTAGGTCCGAATGCGAATGGTGAAATTCCAGTTGAATCGCTTCGAATCTTGGAGGAAGTGGGCGAGTGGATGCGAGCGAACGGGGAGAGTATTTATGGCTCCGGAAAAGCCGACCTCCCGAAACCAGACTGGGGTCGTTACACGCAGAAGGGGAATACCGTGTATGCGCATATTTATGAGGAGAACATCGGACCGATTCATTTACCAGGCTTGGCAGGGAAAATCAAACAAGCACGCGTGCTCGCTGACGGTTCTGAAGTCTTCTTGTCACTGCCTTGGAATGCTTCCCAATATTCGACGGATGCGTTCATGAATTTCCACAGGCCGGAGCATTCGACCTGTCCGCTGCCGGATCCGCGCAATACCGTTATTGAACTGAAATTGATCGATTAAATCATAGATAGGGAAGACGGCTCTCGCTTTGGCGAGGGCTTTTTTCACCTGTCGATACGGTCTGCCATGCTTGCCGGAAACCTGCGATTACGATACAATGCAGGGAAGCAGTGACAATCAGCGGAGGGGGAAGGAACATGGAAGCACAGCAGCCATCGAAGAAACAGCCGAAAGCCTGCCCATCGACCTACAAAACGTTCAGCTTGTCATTACAAGCGTTAGTCATTCTTGCGAAGCATTCCAGTACATGTCCAAGCAGCGATATTGCCACTTACATGCAATCCGAAGCGACTTTGTTAAGACGTATTCTTGCTGTCTTAGCTCGGGAACATATTATTGAGACGCGTGAAGGACGCGAAGGCGGGTACCGTCTAAGCAAGAGTCCAGATTTGATTACGATGGCAGAAGTCTACTCGGCCCTTCAGATTGATGAAGCACGTTGCAGCGGGATGACAGAGGCAACAGGAGAGAATTCATTCGGTGTGAAAATGAAATCGGTGATGTTAGATATTACGTCTGAAATCGATCAGAGTGTGTTAACGGTACTGAACAAATACACGATAGCGGATTTGGTCGAGCGAACATGCGAGCCCGATTGACATCATAGAATCGCAGGTATATACTGTGCAAATAAGAGCACAGATAAACCAAACACTTAACTGTGCGAAATATAACACAGATGAATATTTAGGAGGAGTTAACCATGTCAACGCAAGTCGAACAGCAACAGGATTTTTTCAAGGTTGTCCATGAACGCCATTCCGTACGTTATTATGATCCTGCAGTGAAAATTTCGAAGCAGGAGTTAGAAGAACTCTTGCAGGAAGCTACGCTTGCACCTTCTTCAAGCAATCTTCAGCCGTGGCGTTTTCTCGTTATCGATGATCAGGACCTGAAGGAGAAACTGCTGCCTATCGCCTATAATCAACAACAAGTCGTTGATGCATCGGCCGTCATTGCTGTCTTGGGAGATATGAATTGGTACCACGAAGGGGAGAAAATCTACTCTAAATCTGTGGAAGCAGGTTACATGAGCGAAGATGTGAAGAAGCAAATGATGTCCACAGTGGAAAATGGATATCATCACATGGATGAAGCGCGCAAGAAGAAAATTGTGCATATCGATGGGGGCATCATCAGTATGCAATTGATGTTAGTGGCTCGTGCGAAGGGTTACGATACGGTACCGATGGGCGGATATGACGCTGCGAAGTTCAACGAAATGTTCCAAATTCCTGCGCATTACGAGAACATCATGCTGATCGCACTAGGTAAAGCAGCGAAGCCAGGACACCCGACAGTTCGTTTGTCTGTAGATGAAGTAACACATTGGAACAGCATGAAGTAAACCATAAAGAAACATGAGAAAGCAGGGTGCGCCCTGCTTTTTTTGCGTCTAAAAATATTTTTTTAAAATAAATGTTGCATTAAGGAAACTTTTTTGAATATAATTAAAAAATAAGTATAAGGTAAACTTATTTGTGTTAGACAAACAAATATTTATATACTAAAACATTTTTGAAGGAGTGGGTTTTCCATGCAAACGAAATTCTCGGTGAAAAAGGCGCCGCTTAGGCGACTGATCATGATGGTCGTGGTGCTCGGCGCAGCGATTGCGCTATCTGCATGCGGCAGTAATGAAGCCAAGAAAGGCACCGAAGGAAAGCTGAACATTGTGGCAACGATTGGCATGATCGGCGATGTGGCGGAGCAAGTCGGCGGCGACCATGTTACAGTGACCTCGCTGATGGGTCCAGGCGTTGACCCGCATCTTTACAAAGCCTCGCAAGGGGATATGAAGAAGCTGGACGGCGCAGATATCGTGTTCTATAACGGGCTGCACTTGGAAGGCAAAATGGTAGATATTCTAGAGAAGATGAGTTCACATAAGACAACGGTTGCTGTCTCGAAGACGATTCCGGAAGCCGAGCTATTGTCTGATCCCGTAGCCCCCGATTCACATGACCCGCATATTTGGTTCAACGTACAGAACTGGATGAAGGCAACGGAGGTCATTCGCGATACGTTGATTGAGGCAGACAGCGCACATGCGGAGGATTATCGCAAGAATGCAGAAGCGTTTCTAACGCAGCTGAAAGAGACGGATGATTATGCACGAGAGCAGATTGGGCAGATTCCAGAAGAACACCGAATCTTGGTGACAGCGCATGATGCGTTCCACTATTTTGGAAGAGCCTATAACATTCAGGTCATGGGCCTGCAAGGAATTAGTACCGCATCGGAGTACGGCAGCAAAGATGTGAGCGATTTGCGGGATTATTTGGTAGAGCATCACATTAAAGCCGTATTCGTCGAATCGAGTGTGTCGACCAAAGCCATTGAAGCGGTGATCGAAGGCGCCAAGAAGATGGGACATACCGTCGAGATTGGCGGCGAGCTCTTCTCGGATGCGATGGGGAAGGCCGGAACGACGGAAGGCACGTACATCGGCATGGTAAGACATAATGTAGATATCATTGTTAAGGCTTTGAAATAGCAATCAGGAATGGTGAGTGGAGGAGGAAGGACGATGAATCAGAGGAATCGAGGAAGCGAAGTATCACCCTTGACGGTAGAGGGGTTGACGGTGGCCTACCAGAAGAAGCCCGTGCTTCGTAATGTATCGTTCGAGGTGCCTGAAGGCAAGTTGATCGGCATTATCGGCCCGAACGGTGCGGGGAAGTCGACGATGATCAAAGCGATCTTAGGATTACTTCCACGTGTTAGCGGAGAGACGGAGATCTACGGTAGACCGTACAAGGAGATGCGGCGCAAGGTGGGCTACGTCCCGCAGCGTGAGTCGGTGGATTGGGATTTTCCGACGAATGCGCTGGATGTCGTCATGATGGGACGTTACGGACATTTGGGGTGGTTTAAGCGGCCCGGCGCGAAGGAACGTGAGATCGCGATGGATTGCCTTCGCAAGGTTGGGATGGCTGACTATGCGCACCGCCAAATCTCCCAGCTCTCTGGTGGGCAGCAGCAACGGGTATTCTTAGCCAGGGCGCTTGCACAGAATGCGGACTTATATTTCATGGATGAACCGTTTGTCGGTGTAGATGCGATGACGGAGCGTGCGATTATCACATTATTGAATGAGCTGAAGGCACAAGGGAAGACCGTATTGGTCGTCCATCATGACCTCGCGACGGTCAAAGAATATTTCGATTGGGTTATGCTGCTGAATGTAGAAATGGTCGCTTACGGTCCGACAGAAGATGTATTTACGAAATCGCTGCTCCATCAGACGTATGGTGGACGGCTGGCTGTATTCGATCATGAAGACGAGGCGATCCTCGTCGATTCGAGGTGAGTCTAATGATGGAATTTTCTTGGTCCGTTCTTGCGGACCCGAACACAAAATGGATTCTCATGGGATGTATGCTGCTTGGACTGATGAGCGGCATGATCGGAAGCTTTGCGTATTTACGGAAGCAGAGTTTAATTGGAGATACGCTCGCACATGCAGCGCTGCCCGGCATTTGTATCGCTTTTATGCTAACGGGCGTAAAATCACTGCCGCTGTTCTTCATTGGCGCGTTTGTGTCGGGGCTAATTGCAACGTATTCTATTACGGTAATTACACGGTATACGCGGATAAAGGCGGATGCCGCGATGGGTATCGTGCTCTCCGTGTTCTTCGGAATTGGCATTGTGCTGCTCACGCAAATTCAACATTCGCCGAATGGGAATCAAAGTGGATTGGATAAATTCTTGTTCGGTCAGGCCGCTTCGATGATTCACAGCGACGTCTATCTGATGATGGGGGTATCTGCGGTGATCATAATTGCGTGTACCTTGTTGTTCAAGGAATTTAAGCTGTTAAGCTTCGATCCTGGCTTCGCACGAGGACTGGGCTTTCCGGTGGGGCTGCTCGAGCAGCTGTTAATGTTCTTCCTCGTCATGACGGTCGTTGTAGGTATTCAAGCGGTTGGCGTCGTCTTGGTTGCAGCGCTGCTCATTACACCGGCGGTTGCAGCGAGATATTGGACGGATCGATTAGGCGTCATGGTCGTGCTCAGCGGTGTGTTCGGCGCGATTAGCGGCGTGATCGGTACGCTGATTAGTACGACGACGAGCAACTTGCCGACAGGTCCGCTTAGTGTGCTTGCTGCGACAACGGTATTCGGCTTCTCGATCTTATTCGCCCCAAGACGCGGCGTATGTGCGAAGGTGATTCGCCGTATCCGTGGCAATGAAGCGATTCGGGCTTCGGAACGGATGCGAGAAATGCAGCGGCAGGACATTCGTCTGCGGAAGGAGGAGTCCCTATAATGGAATTTTGGATTATCGTGACTGGTGCCTTGGTAGCGACGGCATGCGGAATATTAGGCTGCTTCCTCGTCCTTCGGCGAATGTCCTTGATCGGGGATGCCATTAGCCACTCCGTATTGCCGGGGATTGTGATTGCTTTTATGATGAGCGGGTCACGCGACTCGCTCGCGATGCTGCTAGGGGCTTCGGTTCTTGGACTGGTCACCGTGTTCTTGATTCAGCTGTTCCAGCAGAGCGGCGTGCAGGCCGATGCTTCAATCGGTGTTGTGTTCACGGCCTTGTTCGCCGTTGGTGTCGTGCTCGTGAGTCTGAACGCAAGACAGGTCGATCTGGATTTGGATTGTGTCTTGTTCGGTGAGATTGCTTATGTGCATTGGAATACGATGAGCGTGTTCGGGATTGATGGGGTTCCGAAGGCTGTGTGGATCCTCGGCATTACGCTGCTCGCGATATTCCTCGTGATTGGACTATTCTACAAGCAGTTCAAGTTATGCGCATTCGATCCCGCAATGGCGCTCGCTTGCGGCATTCCGGTTGCATTGTTCCATTACTTGCTGATGGGACTGGTATCGATGACAACGGTCGCAAGCTTCGAGAGTGTCGGGGCGATCCTCGTCGTCGGGATGCTGATCGTTCCCGCAGCGACGGCTTATCTGTTGACAGAGCGTTTATCGATTATGATTCTCTATAGTGTACTTATCGGCATCACCTGTGCGGTACTCGGCTACTATGCTGCCGCTTGGCTGGATGCATCGATTGCGGGGATGATGGTGACCGTAGCAGGACTGCTGTTCGTCGTTGCACTCATTTTCTCCCCAAGCCATGGATTGCTCATGCGATGGGTGAAGCGTCGTCGATTGGTTGGAGTCGAAGCGTAAAAGGTGATAAAAGTGAAAAAAATATGGAAGAGAAGGGAAGCGAGAGAATGCTCGCGTCCCTTTTTTTTGCGGGATAGATTGGTGAAGATTATTAATCGAATGAATCATTTATCTCGTGAATGATCTGTTATTTCTGACGAAGGGCCTTTAACTCGGTATAAAGCTGCTCATCTTCCCCACGCAGCTGCCCGTTCAATTTGAAACCCAAATACACGCTCCGAACGACATGCTTCAGATTAATGCCCTTGACGTAGCGTTCCATGTAATCCTGTTGGTCAAGCTGTTCCGAAGCGGTCTCAATCCATGTACAGAACTGTGCGGCGGAGACGTGTTGGTGCGTAATCATCGAACGGAGTGCGACCGCCATACGTTCATCTTCTTCAAAGCCGAAGACGGCCTCCGCACGGGTGATAAATTGGTAAAACGCCTGCCAGATTTGCTGGCAAACTTCATACGAGGAGAATCGGTGGTAGGCCAACTCGTCGAACGCATCCGATACATGAGCCACACTGTGTACCCAGCCGTATTCTGCAACATAACCCCTTAGATCCATTTCGCGTTCCGCATATGTGATGAGGGTGTGCAAGACGTTTGTATAAGTCTCTTCCGAGAGGAATTTCTCCTGCTGATCTTGATAGAGGATCGATGCGATGACGAGCGATGAGAAGCTTCGCATCAGCACGCTGGACGTATTCGACTCGCCGATGCGATAGAGCAGCATTTCCGAAGAGAGGGCTTGATCGAGCAGGGTCAGGAGCTGATCAGACGTGAATTTGGACGACGTAATCCATTTTGCGATGAGTGAATAAGCGAGATTGTCCCGAAGCTCGGCATCGGTTGAATGAAAACATTGAAGAACGCGCTTTGATGCATTGAGCAGTTCGTCGCCTTCGGGCATCGGAATGTCCTCGTTAAGTAATTGTTGAAGCCATTGTTTCGTTTCGATGGTGCTGCTGGTTGAGCTTGGCATCCGGTGTATGCTCCTTTTTGAGATGTATTAACACAAATTGTTTACGTTACAGTAATGGGGGATAACAGTGAAACGTACCGTACAGCCGGTATCCAGCGGTTAATTATCCAATTGGAACGTGTTTTGATAAGTGCCCATGTGTCCGTTAGATAGTAGAAAGTGATCATTTGGCAAGAATATCGCCCTTAGGGTCCGATATCCCATATATCAATTCTATCATGTTGGTAAATTTGGTAAAAGTTATATTAAGATTATCCCCCAAGCATTGACACTACCCCCCTTAAAACCTAGAATAAATCATAGGAATACCACATAAAAACAGTACAAACAACCAAAAACAACATATTGATGATGATAAGGATGGAACGATCATGTCACTGACTTTTGAAGAACGGAAGAAAACGATTCTAGATTGGTTGGATAAGGATGAGAAGGTGCAGGTGCTGCCGCTTGCTGAACAGCTTAGTGTAACGACGGAGACGATTCGCCGGGACCTCGACCGCCTGGAGAAGGAAGGACGCTTGAAGAAGGTCTATGGGGGCGCCGTTAGGACGCGGGAAAATGTGATGGAACCGCCGTTCATGAAGCGTTCACTAATGCAGCCGGATGAGAAAGCGGCGATTGGTGCCTTCGCGGCTTCGCTCGTTCAAGAGGGAGAGACGGTCATGATCGACAACGGGACGACGACGCTTGAAGTGCTCAAGGCGCTTAGGGATCGTGCCGATGTGACGGTCGTGACGCACTCTGTTCCGGTGCTGCTTTACGCCATGGAGATGTTCAAAGGACAGTTGATTTTTGTCGGAGGGCAAATGGATGTGCAGGCGCAAGCAGCGACAGGGGCGATGACGGAGAACAGTCTACAGCAATTTAAGGTACACAAGGCATTCATCTCCGTCGGCGGCGTATCGCTCAAGGACGGCATTAGCGATTACAACGTGAACGAGGCGAGTATCTCCCGGTGCATGATGGCGCGGGCGGAGGAATCGATCGTCGTGGCGGATCATACGAAGCTGGGCCAGAGCGCTTTTGCCAAAATTGCAGATATCAAGCAGGTGTCGATGCTGATTACGGATCGTGGCTGTTCAGCCGATTGGGCGAAGCAGTGGAGAGAGACGGGGAACGAAATATATATCACTGAATAGAGGGGAGACAGACGATGAAGATCGATTTTCACTTTCATTTGGAAGAAGGGCCATACAGCACAGGATGGATCGGAAGGACAGCACGGGCATTAGAGAACGTGCATCAAGATCGGGGGACACTGCATGCGCCATCGCATTCGCTAGCTTGGGTTAATGAATTAACAGAGCTGTTGCGAGATCGGATGGAAACGGGCTGCTTCAGTGATACGTGGCTGGCCTATTATTTTGAAGAAGGCAAGAAACGCGGGATCGAACGGTTTGGTATGGTGGATCATCTGTATCGGTTCACCGAGTTCCGTTCGTATTACGAGAAGCATATGGTGCTAGACGATTCCCCGCTCGGACGGATGCAGCAGTATTGGCTGGACCGGGTATGTGTGACGTCGATTGAACCGTATTTGGATGCTGTACGGCGTGCGAAGGCCGCGGGGTACCCGGTATCGCTCGGCGTAGAAGCGGACTTTTTCCCGGGCGGAGAAGAGGAGCTTGGCGCATTGCTGTCACAATATGAGCTGGACTACGTGATTGGTTCGGTTCACTTCGTGGATGGTTGGGGGTTTGACAACCCCGAGGCGCAAGAGTTGTTCGAAAATCGGGATTTGGTCGAATTGTATGCCAAAGGCTTTGAATACGTGAAAATGGCCGCGCGAAGCGGGTTGTTCGACATTATTGCGCATCTGGATAACCTCAAAGTATTCAACTATAGACCAGATGAAATTCAACTATTGCCGCTCTATGAAGACGTGGCGAAGACGTTGAAGGAAGCGAATGTAGCGACGGAGATCAACACGGGATTAGCCTATCGTTATCCTGTCAAAGAGGCTTGTCCAAGTCCATCCTTCCTGCAAATTCTGAATAAACACGGGGTGCCGATCACGATGAGCTCGGATTCGCATTTCCCGGATGATATCGGAACGTTGCTCGATGAAGCGATGGATCTGCTCGAAGCAGCAGGGTACACCGAAGTGATCTATGTGCATGAGAAGCAGCGGATTACAGTGCCTCTAAGGGACTAGTGAACCGTGTAAAATGTTGTGACCCCAGTGGAGATCCACTGGGGTTTTTCGTGTGGTCCTCTAAGCCGGCCACCAATACACGGATGAGAAGGGCAAGCTCACACTGCATTCGATCGTTCCTGGACTCTATCCCGGCCGGACACGCACGGCCATATCCATATGAAGGCTCAAGCGTCCAATGATCCGATTCTGACTACGCAGTTGTATTTCCCAAACGAGCCTCGCAACGACGAGGACTTCAACGATAAACTCATCATGAATGTGAGGGTGAAGCCGACGGCGCGGTATGGGACGGGGATTGAACCCCGTCTTTTTTTATTGTTGAAATTAACTGCGCAAAAGCAGTTAATTTGCGTGAAGCGGCTGATTAAGGAGTAAATAACTGCGGAAATGCAGTTAATTTGCGTGAAGCAGCGTATTAAGGGGTAAATAACTGCGCAAATGCAGTTAATTTGCGTGAAGGCTAATTAAGGGGTAAATAACTGCACAAATGCAGTTAATTTACTCGAAGCGGCGGATTAAGGAGTAAATAACTGCGCAAATGCAGTTAATTTGCTCGAAGCAGCGGATTAAGGAGTAAATAACTGCACAAATGCAGTTAATTTGCATGAAGCGGCTGATTAAGGGGGAAATAACTGCGTTAATGCAGTTAATTTGCTCGAAGCAGCGGATTGAGGAGTAAATAACTGCGCAAATACAGTTAATTTGCGTGAAGCGGCTGATTAAGGAGTAAATAACTGCGCAAAAGCAGTTAATTTGCGTGAATCGGCGTATTAAGGAGTAAATAACTGCGCAAATGCAGTTAATTTGCGTGAAGCAGCGGGTGTTTGAGCACCTGTTGTTATTTTTTGCTGTCCACTTCCAGGTAAAGATATTTCTCTAGTTGGAAATTGGTGTAAATGATGAATGAGCGTGATATTTCGCAATGTTATATTCGAACTTCTGTTATATAATGAGCAATTACAACAAATTTAAATAATAAGAAATGAGACCTTCATGACAAAGAAAATTGCTTGGATTACAGACAGTACTGCCTATATTCCAGAGGATTTGAAGAATAATCCGGACGTATATGTAATTCCGATAGGGATTATATTCGGTAACTCTGTGTTCGAAGACGGCGTGGAGCTAACCACGGAGGACCTGTATCGACGAATCCGGGAAGAGAAAGAGATCCCCAAGTCATCCCAGCCCCCGGTCGGCAGGTTTACGGAGCTTTTCGAGAAGCTTAGTTCAGATTATGACTGCGCAATTGCTATTCATGTATCGGATAAAATAAGTGGAACATTCGCTGGCTGCCAATCGGCCTCGCAGCTTGTTCCATTCGAGGTCGAAGTTGTTGACTCGAAATCGATGTCTTATGCGATTACAACGTTGATCTACAAAGGCATAGCGCTTGCACGGCAAGGGCTAGACAGCAAGGAAATCGCGAATCAGTTACGGCTGGAGACAGCGAAATCGCAAAATTATATTGTTCTAGGTTGTTTAGATCAGTTCTATAAGGGTGGGCGGATGACGGGAACCCAATATTTATTAGGATCGCTTCTGCGAATTAAACCCATCATTCGGGTCAATTCCGAAGGGGTGTTCGAACTATTCGAGAGGGTCCGTTCAGAGAAGAAGGCATTCAATCGTATGACAGAACTCCTGAAGCAAGCTTTTGATAAATATCACATTCAGCAATTGCAAATTATGCATGGGAATGTCCGGGATAAGGCGGAGGCATTCAAGCAAGATATTAAGAAGCATTTTCCAAGCATGGATATTGTCATCGGAGAAATTAGTTCTGCGATTGCAGTACATGCGGGTGAAGGGACCTTGGCCGTCATTTGGCACAATGAGCCGAAATCCATTTAGGAAAAGAATTAGAGTGAGACCCTTCGTAGACAGTGACGGGGGTCTCGCTCTTTTTTTTGCGACTATTGATAATTTCCCATAATTACCCTCATGATAAAACTGAACCTTTTCGAACGATCGAAGCAATATAGAGGTGTAAGCTTACCAAGGAGGGCCCTTGTTCATGCAAGAAATCGAATTACAGCGATGGATCGAACGTTTGCGGGAAGGTGATCAATCTGCATTCAAGGTCATCTATGAATGGACCTTTCCCGAAATTTATCGTTCGGTCGTGTTCTTAATACCTGACAAACAAGAGATCGAGGATCTGATGAATGAAATATATTTTCAGCTATGGATGTCGATACCGAATTATGATTCGCGCCGACCTTTCCGATTCTGGCTACACGGCATTGTGCTGAAGCAAATTCAGAAATGGAGGACGCAGCGCTGGAGAAGGTTCCGGATCTTTGAGAAGAAGAGGCTCTTAGAAGTGGAAGAGCACCTGTTCTCGGATCGGCCTGTTCTTGCGGCAGAGACACACCAGGAGATGATATCGATCGTTCATCAGTTATCGTACAAACTTCGTATCGTGATCATTCTTCGTTATTTTCACGATTATGCTTTAGATGAAATCGCTGAACTGCTGGATATTCCGCTTGGTACGGTCAAATCCAGGCATCATTCAGCACTGGGCAAGCTTCGTGAGCTTAGTCCGCATTTTGAACAAGAAAAGGAGCAGAAACTTTATGTCCATTGAACAACAACTGCGCGATAAGCTACAAGATTGTGCGGAAGCAATGGAAGTTCCATCAGAAATGCAAAAGCGTGTGGAGCAAGCTTCCTATGAGCGCTATCGGAATGAAAAGCATAAGTCTAAATCAGCTTTAAGATTTCGCCTGATTGCAGGGGCGCTTGCGGTTGTCCTGCTCACACCTGTAGTCATCCATACCGCCCCTGTCGTCGCCGCTCAAATTCGCGCTCTATTGCATTTATCGGGGACGGAAGACACACGCAGCTTCGTCACGAAAGATGAGGATTCAGATTATATCACGACCAATTTATATGAAGATGAGGTTGCCGAGAATAAGGCTGCACAAGATGTGCTTGCACGCATTTATCACGGTTATCCAGAGACGCGCTCTTTCGAAATTGCTAACGCACAAATTACAGAAGGGACGCGTGGCGGGGAGCAAATCCATGAATTGAACTTGATTCTCATGGAGAAAGGGAAGACTTTCGCTGATCCGCATAAGGAAATTACAACGATCGTCGATGTGAGGACTGGAGCGATTCAATTCTTTCAAGCGATCGAATTAGATCCTTCGGCACATACCTCGAATTTGCGGGAGACGGAAGCGATTGAGATTGCGAATGCCTTCTTGGACCTATTGCAAATGAATACCGAGGGATATCAACATGAGGTTATACGGACAAGTTCGAATAACACGCAAGAAACGGATCAATCGATCGTGATCTACAAGCGTCCTCAAGATGGGAAGAAGATGCTCCAAGTTAACCTTCGACAAGGCAGTACGAGTGTCGCGAACATCAGTCAGGAGAAGTCTTGAGGGGTCAACGACTCATCCGTCGTGAGGGTATGGTCGCGTTGACATTCTTGCTGCCAAGTGCCATCGGATTCGCGTTGTTCTATATCATTCCGTTCGTGATGGGATTGATCTATTCGATGTTGGATCGAACCGTAGGCGGATCGTTTGTAGGATTGGCGAATTATCAGGAGCTGCTGAGCAGCGGTTCATTTCGCAAAGCGGCATCGAATACCTTCTGGTTCACGGCAGTGAACGTACCGCTGATGCTGTTATTATCGCTGGTTATCGCCATTCTATTGAATCGTAATCTCTATCTTCGGAACTTCATTCGGATGGCCTATGTTCTGCCGCTGGTTGTGCCGGTCGCTTCTGTCGTGATGGTATGGCAAGTGATCTTCGATTGGAATGGATCGCTGAATGCTTGGCTGCATGGCTTCGGACTGGATCATATCGATTGGATGAAATCGGCATGGGCTAGAGGCGTCGTATCGGTCTTCTATCTCTGGAAGCATGTCGGCTACAATATCATCCTATTCCTAGCAGGGCTGCAAGGTATTCCGCGAGACTATTATGAGACAGCGAATATCGAAGGGGCAGGCAAGTGGCGCCAATTCTACAGCATTACGCTCGTCTACTTGACGCCGACAATGGTCTTCGTTGTGTTGATGTCGATCATGAATACATTCAAAATATTCCGAGAAACGTACTTGATCGCAGGGGACTACCCGCATGATAGCATTTATACACTTCAGCATTATATGAACAATATGTTCCTAACGATGGATGTACAGAAGCTGTCTGCGGCCGCATCACTCATGGTGATCTGCATCTTCATGATCGTAGCGATTCTGCTTCAAATCGAGAAGCGATATACGCAATTTATGGATTGAACGAGGAGGAAGTATGGAGAAAAAGGGGTTCATTCGGAACCTCATGGGAACGCTGGTGATGGCCTGCATTGGGCTAATGATGCTTTTTCCAGTTGTGATTACTTTCACAAATTCTCTGATGACAGAGAAAGAGATTGACGGCAATTATGGTCTTGTGGGCACCATGCCGACCCTTGCGCCAGGGGAGTCGCCGTCATTTGTGAATTTGAAGCTCATACCGGATTGGCTGTCCTTTGAGCAATATGGAAAAGTGTTGCTCGAGACGCCGAATTACCTGTTCATGTTGTGGAATTCGGTTGCCATGGTCGTAGCGATCATTGCGGGGCAGACCGTCGTGAGTGCGTTGGCCGCGTACGCATTTGCCAAACTCCGATTTAAGGGAAGAGAGGGTTGGTTCCGCGTCTACTTAATGACGATGCTGATGCCTTTCCAAGTGACCCTGGTTCCGAATTATATTATTGCTAATCAGTTAGGTTTAATGAATACATCGAGCGCAATCATATTGCCAGGGATATTCGCGGCATTTGGGGTGTTCATGCTTAGACAATTTATGCTGTCGATTCCCTATGCGCTTATTGAAGCGGCACAGATGGATGGCGCCGGACATTATCGTATTTTCTACCGTGTTATGCTGCCCTTGATGAAGCCGGGGATCGCGGCGCTCGTCGTCTTGCTGTTCGTAGACTATTGGAATATGGTCGAGCAGCCCTTGATTTTCTTGGAGGATGCCTTTAAGCAGCCATTATCGCTCTATCTATCCAGAATTAACACGGAAGCGCAGGGCATCGGCTTCGCTGCTTCGATGATCTACATGACGCCGATGGTGCTGTTGTTCATGTATGCGGAATCGTATTTTATCGAGGGTGTACAAATGTCGGGCATTAAAGGGTGATCGAGAGGAGGAACAAGATGAATACAGGGATGGCTGAAGCGATGGATGCGGGCCGAAAACGAAAAATAGTGTGGATCTCCGGTCTGTTCATCGGCGTGCTCCTACTTCTTACCCTATCGAGTAATACATGGCTGACGATGAGTCTGCCTAAGGTCCGAACAGAGATCGGGAGACAAGGGCCGTTGACCACCCAGTGGAATGGCACAGCGCGGCTGATGCCCAGGCAATTGATGGCATTATCCAATGCTGCGGAGTGGACGACGAAGGAAGTGCTCGTGAAACCGGGAGATCGCGTTACAAAAGGACAGACGCTCATTACGTATGACAATCCTAATGCCGAGCAGGAAATACAGGATGCCAGTGCGAGTCTTGCGCAGCAGCGGTTGTCGATCGAGGATTTGCAAGATGCTTATATTGAAGCGGCTCAGAACAATGATGAAATGCAGATGCGTCGCACGAAGAGGGAACTAGAGCGAGCCCGGTTGATGATGGGTGTGCAGCAGCGAAAAGTAGCGGTGATGCAGTCGGACGCGAGTAGACAAAAACGTATCGTTGCATCATTTGATGGTGTCGTAATGCAGGTCAATGCGGCTTCGCAGATGCCCTCAGGGAGCAACGGGCCGGATGTAAGTCTAGCGAATATGCAGCAAGGCTACCAATTCGAGATTGTTATACCGAATGCCGTGGGGCGGAAGTATCGTACAGGAGATAAGCTCAAAGTTCAAGTAGAGCATAAGGACACGAACGTACCCGTTGAAGGGACGATTCGTGAAATTCGCAATACAGCGAGTACAAGCGAAGGAAGTCCGTCGCAGGAGGCGTCCGGGATGCATGCGACGCCCGATGCATCGAACCAACTTTTCGTTGTACAAGTAGAGCATCAAGATCTGGAGGCCAACGACTTGGTCAATGTAGATTTAACGCAATCCGAAGAGAACGAGGGGGCCTTGCTTGTGCCGAACCAAGCGATTCATCGCGAAGGCAAGAACATCTACGTACTTGTTGTCGAAGAACGTAGAGGTCCGCTGGGGAATACGTTTATCGTTCGCAAAGCCCCAATCCGAGTAGGGGATACGAATGGTCAGGAGACCCTTGTCCTGCAAGGGGTATATATTGGGGATGCCATCATTGTGGAGAGCAACGAGCCGCTAGCGGAAGGTAGTCGCGTAAGAGTCTAGTGCGTTCGCTTATTATAGAGGTTGTTCAAAAAGTCATCATTTGATCACGAAGTCATTCAAGAAGCATAATCAACATCGAATCTTGCGTTCACCTTTGAGAGCATATGCTTACGGAGTATGTTTCCTTTGGAAACATTTCAGGTACTCATTTAGGTTTCGCCTAAACTCCGTTCCTCTGAAAGTTTTTCGAAGGAAAACTCTCTACGGAAGCATAGGCCTTTCAGGTTCTCGCAACCTAAGCTTACGCTTACGATGTAAGTGTTCTTTGAAAACTTTAAGGTGCTGAAATGCCGACTTTTTGAACACGCATTAATAGATTTTACATGTGGAGAGAGGGAATGAGATGAGAAAAAGTTCGATCGTATGTTTGATGGTTGCATGTTCCATGAGTTTGGCTGCTTGCTCTGGCGGGCAGAGCGGCGACGTGAAGAAAGAGGGAAAAAAAACCGTCGTCTTATCCGTCTTCAGCACTGATCCAGTCTATACACAGGCGGAGAAGAAATATGAAGCGAGTCACCCGAATGTGGATATTCAGATTAAGGCACATATGAAGGACCCGAATGCCAGTTATGAAGGGGAGGGGGAAAAATATATAAACATAACCAACACCGAACTCTTATCGGGTAAAGGGGCAGATATCATTGCCTTTGATGTGTTTGGGCTGCCTGTCGTGAAGTATGTCGATAAAAAAGTGTTGGTCAACTTGAGCGATCTGATGAAGCAGGATCAGTCCTTTGAAGCAAGCCAATATGAGATGAATATTCTGGACGGTGCCAAGATGAATGGAGGTCTCTACACGCTGCCTTTACGATTTTTCTTGGACAGGATGATGGGGGATGCCAAGGCGATTGAGGATGCAGGCGTGACATTCGATGATTCGAACTGGACATGGAATGATTTTACAACGGTTGGTAAAAGCTTGGCAGCTTCAGGGAAACGGAAACATGCGACGGGAAATACACCTCCGGAGCAGATGCTGAACTATTTGTTCTCGGATAACTATGCAGGGATTGTGAAGGATGAGAAGCGTTTCGACACGAACGCATTCTCAGCACTCATGAAGCAAGTGAAGAAGATGTACGATGATCAAGTCGTCACGAAGGCCGAGATTGCTGCAGATGAATCTTACTTTTTGCCTACCATGATTATATCTCCAGAAGATTATTTTGTTGGACCGGCCATGTTCTACGAGAAAGGGAAGATCTATAACAAGCCACGGGCTTTGCAGGAACAATCGGGAGGTTCATTCATCATGAATAGGACGCTAGGGATCAACTCGAACTCAGACGTCCAGGCGGAAGCGTGGGATTTCATGAAATTCCTGATGTCTGAAGAGGCGCAGACGCTGCCGGGATTGCAGGGCTTCTCCTTGAACAAATCGGTGAACGAGAAGATGTTCAAGGACCTTGAGAATAAAGGCTCGGTGGAATCGCCGACGGGATCTTCCGTACCGGTTAGCAAGGAAGACCTCGAAGTTCTTAAACAGATGGTCGTCGATACGAAGACAACGGTGAGAGAAGATATGAAGATTCAATCGATCATTGAAGAGGAAGCGAAAGCCTATTTTAGCGGGCAAAAGTCGGAGCAAGCGGTTGCGGAGCTGATCGCAAATCGGATCACAACGTATTTGAATGAGTAAATGAATCATGAGTAAAGGATGATGATGGATGAAAAAATGGATAACGGTGTTGTTATTAATCGGAGTTGTGGCAAGTGTCTCAGCTTGCTCGCTCCCAGGTGAGCAAGAAACAAAGACAGAAGTGAATATAGAGGCTGCGCCGCAAGAACAACAGGGTGGGGAGACTGCCGAGAAGGAACAAAGGAAAGAAGAAGGCCAGAAGGATGGGCAGGGCATGACCAAGGTATTCTCGGATCTGATGGCATTGAAGCTTCCGGAGGGCCTTGAGGCACAATCGTCAGGCTCCACAAATTCGAAATTGATCTATTCCGATAAAGCGAATCAAGTGAAGCTCGAAATGCTGCATGATCCTGAGCAACGGGTGACGGATGAGGATATCGATATGGGACGGTTGAAGATGAGAGGGATCTTCGAACAACAATATGAAGGTGTAAAATTAGAGTGGTTGAAGGATGAGACGCAGCAAGTCCATGGGAAGCACATCGCGTTGAATGAGGTCATCGTTCCATCCAAGGCAGGCGACACGTATCATCTCGTGGCTTGGGCGGAACTCGCCGGCGCTTTTCTGGAAATCAAATTCACATGTCCCGCAGATGTGAAGGGGGAATGGCAGAATGCTGTGCATGAGATGATCGATTCGATTCAGATGTAGGGAAAGTGCTGTTGACACGGGAAAAACGGTGCCATATACTCTTCATATAACCAAAAGGTTATATGAAGAGGTGGTACATATGACGGATATCTATCGAGCGATTGCGGATCCGATCCGCAGGCACATCCTTCGTAAAATTGCGCAGCTAGAATGTACCCAGCAAGAAATTGTTCGGGATTTTCCCATTTCTCAGCCTGCCGTGAGGAAGCATCTTGCCATCCTGCAGGAAGAGGATCTTCTGCTCGTTCGCCGAGAAGGCAAGTATTGTTACTACCGTTTGAACACTCCGGCATTTCAACAGGGCTATCAACATCTGCAGAGTGAGCTAGGCCTCATCTTGGAGGATAAGTTGATCCGATTGAAATATTTTATCGAGGAGGAAGATGGGGATGGGTCTGGAATTCACGAGCGTTAAGCGAGAGATTTACATTCATGATGCACCAGCGCGAGCATGGAGGGCATTAACGGTTCCTGAGGAACGGAATCGCTGGGAGACCAGACAGTGTAAGATTGATTTGGTTATTGGAGGCCAGGTTGAACTGGATTATGGCTGGGGTGTATCGTACACGGGAACGATTCGCGAGCTCGTGATCAATGAGCTGCTCGTCATTGAAGATGAGAATCGAGATCTGACCCGATGGACGCTTACGCCGCAAGGCGGCGGAACGGTTGTAGGAATTGAATACACTGGATTCTGGGCCGGAGATATGGGCTTGATGGGGATGGATAACATGGCTTTCGGCACCTACCAATTCATGCGAAATATGAAGTGTGTGCTGGAAGGGGAAGCTGATATCCGGGATACGTTCTGGAATAGCTGGATCGGCGTGAATCATCGAACTCTCTATGAAGACGGCGCCTCCGGTTCTAGCGTAGTGGAAGTTATCTCTCATACCCCTGCGGATGGGATCCTACACGTCGGTGATATTTTGGTTCGCATTCAGGACAAATCCGTGATAAAGTACGACGATGCAGAGTCTCTCATTACATCTGTGTATCCAGGTACGATTCTTCGAATTGTCTTGCTTCGCGCAGGAGATCTGATCGAGCTGGATTTGATTACAGTTCCTTTCGGGAAACGAGTAGTTTCTAAGTCATAGATGGTTATTGGACTAGACAATTATTGAAAGAAATGAAGGTGGATTCTGTTATGGCAGATGTGATAACACTTGGAGAACTTTTAATCGATTTTACGCCTTATGGCAAATCAGAGCATGGTCAGCCGTTGTTCGAACGCAATCCGGGTGGTGCGCCTGCGAATGTGGTTGCAGCGATTGCGCGGTTGGGAAGCTTATCAGGTTTTATCGGTAAAGTAGGCAACGATGCGTTCGGACAAGGCCTTCGCGACGCGCTTACAAGCAGTGGGGTCGATACGGCGGGACTCGTCCTATCCGAATCGGCTAATACGACGCTTGCGTTCGTGCACCTTGCGGAGGACGGCGACCGCTCGTTTTCCTTCTACCGCAACCCGGGTGCGGATCAGCTGCTGACGGAGGAAGAGGTGCCGTTTGCGAGCATTGCGGAAGCGCGGATATTCCATTTCGGTTCGATTTCGATGACGGATGAACCCGTCCGCTCGGCTACGTTAGCAGCAGTACACCATGCGAAGAAGCACGGTGTACTGGTCTCTTTTGACCCCAATCTGAGACCAGCGCTTTGGGCTAGCGAAGAAATGGCGAAGGAACAAATCTTCGCCGGTCTCCGTCTAGCCGATGTGGTGAAGGTTTCTGAGGAGGAGCTGGAGTTCCTCACGGGTACGGTGGATCTCGATGCAGGTTCGCAGATCCTGTGCGAGCAATTCCCGATTTCGCTGCTGCTTGTTACGCGCGGTGGTGCGGGAAGCTTCTACCGAGCAGGCTCGCGGACAGGTGAGCGCGCAGGATTTGCGGTTCAAGCCATCGATACGACTGGGGCGGGCGATGCGTTCATGGCCGGTGCACTGTACAGCATTCTGCTAGCGAACCAGCCGATACCTGCGTGGACCTCGACAGAGCTGGACGCGCTGCTGACGTTCGCGAATGCAATGGGCGCGCTAGCGACAACCCGCAAGGGGGGTATCCCAGCGATGCCAACGCTTACGGAAGTGCAAGCATTCATACAGTCGAATTAATAAGAAGGGTTTCTGAAGCATGTACTGAGCATGAATCAGGGACCTTTTTTGATTTGAGCTGTTGCAATGGACTCACGTTCCGCTAATGGATCAAAAGAGGCGTCCACAGGGGGGGCCTCGGACAGTAGATCCGTTAAATGGTTAATAGGACGTAGTGAAAGGTGTAATTCTAGCAAATAGCGACTCCTAGGTCCGCGTCTGTATAATTCTAGTAGGTTTAGCGAGTTTAGCGGAACCAATGTCCGTTATGCAGTGAAGGGACTCCGAATACAAATAAAGGAAATGAGCTTAACGTTCGCGAATATGGATAACGTTATGAAGCTCTCATCAAGAGGAGGTCAACCATGAAAGATCCAAGAATCGAGCAGCTTGCTAGAAACCTGATCCAATATTCCGTGAGGCTTGAGCCCGGAGAAAAAATATTAATCGAAGCGGATGGGCTTGAAGTTCCACTCGCGAAAGAATTGATTAAACAAGTGTATGCTGTGGGTGGCGTCCCATTTCTTATCATTCACAATCATGAGTTATGGCGAGAAATCATCCTGAATTGCACCGAAGAACAGATGGCCGCCATGGCTTCGTATGATGTAAATCGAGTGAACGATATGCAAGCCTACATCCTCATTCGAGCAGGGGAGAACATGAGCGAGTACAGTGGGATTCCGGCAGAGAAAATGGCAATCTACCGCAAACATTATGCACAACAAATCAACGGTAAACGGTATAACGATACGAAATGGTGTATTGTCCGTTATCCGAATCATGCGATGGCGCAGCAAGCGAACATGTCGCTAGAAGATATGGAGGATCTATACTTTAATGTCTGCAATCTGGACTATTCGAAGATGGATCGTGCGATGGATCATTTGGTAGAACTCATGGATCGAACGGATCGAGTCCGAATTGTAGGGGAAGGAACGGATTTATCCTTCTCTATTCTAGGCATGCCATCATTCAAGGATGCAGGACTGATGAATCTTCCCGATGGCGAAGTGTATACGATGCCAGTGCGAGATTCCGTAAATGGCGTCATCTCCTACAACACCCCTTCGCTCAAAGAAGGTTTTGTCTATGAGAACGTGTACCTAGAAATCAAGGACGGTAGAATTGTGCGTGCCACCGCGAACGATTCCGAGCGAATCAATAAACTGCTAGACATTGATTTCAATGCAAGGTATTTCGGCGAGTTCGGCATTGGCGTGAATCCTTATATCGAGAAGCCGATGAAAGACACTTTATTCGATGAAAAAATATGGGGCAGCTTCCACTTCACGCCGGGATGTGTACCAGCGCTATCGCCGGGCAACGAGAACTTGTCGGAGCTGCATTGGGACATCGTGCAAATTCAGAGACCAGAGTATGGCGGCGGGGAAATATGGTTCGATGATGTATTAATTCGTAAGGACGGGATGTTCGTTCCTGAAGCATTACAGGCGTTAAATCCAGAGAATTTGAAGTGACTTAGAGATGTGGAGCGGTATGCGGATCGTCGAACGACGCGTACTAACGAGTCCTGGGGATCTGCGTCTCTGATATTGTTATAGAATTTCTCTAGCGGTTACATATCTGCGAAGCCAATACGGTGTTCTCCATGTCGTAATCGTGACGCCCGGGGGAGATTTATACGTATTTAACATTCTACCGTTGCCAATATCTATGCCTACATGCCCAATTCGATTATCTGAGTAACGGTCACGCCGAAAGAAGATTAAATCGCCCGGTTCAATGTTGCGGATGTTAAGTGCTCGACCCTTGCGCGATTGTAATACACCGGTGCGAGGCAAGAAAATGCCATTTCGTCTAAAAAGATATTGCGTGTAGGAGGAGCAGTCGAACTTCTTACTCTGCGGATATGGTGCAGCACCAAATTGATAAGGAGTTCCGATCAGCTTTCGACCGAGTGCGATGATTTTGGGAGCAAGCTCGACGTTCTGCTTGATTTGAATGGATCTGGATCGCTTCCCCGTCCGTTGTGATGGCGAATCAAAATCTAGGGTTGGAATGACGATCTTTGTTCCGGGAGGAATGGGCTGGCGTAAATTTTTATTTTTGGACAACAGTTGCTTGACAGAGGTGTTAAGTAATTTTGCAATACTGCGCAAAGTATCACCTTGCAGTGCGATGAAAAAACGTCCTGGTTGATTTATACGTATCTCCTTTTTTATTATACTTAGCTTCACATCCACATTGAACAAACGGTTGATTGAGCGAAGGCTTATGAACTCCCGCTTGTTGAATGTAATTATAGGGTCGATACGAAACTTAACGCTTTCACTTATAGCTGTGGTACCCTTAAGCGGAATTGTAACAAACTCAGAACCATCTGTAACGGTTAATTGGAGGCTATTGGATCTGTAACGATCATATTCTAAGATCTCCAATACATCATTTAACGATAGATAGTAGATACAATTGTTGTTAAGGAGTGTAGTTGCCGGAAAAACTCTTCTTTTTGTGTTAAAGAAATCTTTCTGAAATAGCACCATCCTGACTTTGAGTTTCTTCGTGCCCATTTCGTAATCACCTCTTCACAGTTTACATGACTATAATATGTTCCATTGATCAACATGGTTGTTTAGACGGATAAATAGGCTCATTAAGGATGATTTCATATAGGGCTCCAATAGCGGACAACAGCATGAATATGGTTTGATGATGAATTAATTCGAAAAGACGGGTGGGGGTGTTTTGGTATGCGGATCGGTCGAACGACGAAGATCATGTGACGTTCAACAATGCATCGATCCATTTCAATAGGCCTTGTAAATTAATCGGATGGATATGAAATCAATTGAACCATTGTTGCCCCTTTCTTATGCACTAGAACCGTCCGGTATGTTCTCCGGGCGGTTTTTTTGTGAGCTCAACCATGGACTATCACCAAATTTATGCATTAAATAGCGATATTTGGAAACGATAAGGGTACTTTTTGCACACTATCTGTTCATATGAGGGGATTATGGATATTTTCAACAACCAAGAATCGAAGGGCCAATCCGCTAACGGCGTCAATAATAACAAGACAGAGGGAAGCCAAAACAATGCTTCAGGGGAAAAACAGGCTCAATTGATCTCGTCGGATCTGCAATCCAATCTCGATATGCTTCATACCCGACTGGGGAAAAGTCCGGATATTGTTATTCGGAGGCTAGGGGATCCGGCGGATGGTATGAATAGGAACAGCCAGCAATTTGCGCTGGTGTATGTCGATGGGTTAGTCAATGGTGCAAGCGTTAATGAGTTGATTGCTGAATTATCGAAGCAAACCGAACGCGACATGAACAAGCTGCAGAACGGTGAAAAATTCTATCAGTTCTTGAAGAATCATGCGCTTGCGGCTGGGGGAGTTACGGAGACCGATCAAGAGGACAAAGTGCTGCTCTCGATTTTCAACGGAAATGTGGTTGTTCTAGTCGATGGATGCGCCACATCACTCCTCGCAGATATGGCAGGCGGGAATTTAAGGTCTGTCGAAGAGCCAAGCTCGCAGACGGTTATCCGTGGGCCGAAGGATGGCTTCACGGAAAGCTTGCGAACGAACACATCGTTGATTCGGCGCAAGATCAAATCACCCGATCTTCGCATCGATGCCAAGGTCATAGGGACGCAGACGAAGACCAATATCGCTGTTGTCTATCTAAAGGGTGTGGCGAAAGAAGAAATTGTACAGGAAATCCATCGCCGGCTCGATTCGATCCAGATCGATGGCGTCCTAGAGGGCGCATATATCGAGGAATTTATTCAGGATGCGAAGATTACCGTGTTTCCAACGATGATCAATACCGAACGGCCAGATGCCGCATCCGCGGGGATTCTCGAAGGACAAGTGGTCATTATCGTGGACGGATCACCGTTTGTGCTGCTTATGCCCGTCACGTTCTTTAAATTCTTCCAATCTAGTGAAGATTATTATCAACGTTACGATATCTCCACGTTCTTACGGATGATTCGTTACGTATCGTTTCTCGTATCGATGCTGCTGCCATCCCTGTATATTGCCATCACGACGTTTCATCAGGAAATGCTGCCAACCACGTTGCTCATTGGTCTAGCCGCACAGCGGGATGGGGTCCCGTTCCCGGCGCTGCTCGAAGCCTTGTTGATGGAGATGACCTTCGAGGTACTCCGTGAGGCCGGCGTTCGAATGCCTCGCGTCATTGGTCCCGCGATATCCATCGTAGGGGCGCTGGTCTTGGGTCAGGCCGCTGTACAAGCAGGCCTCGTCTCGGGAGCGATGGTTATCGTCGTGTCGTTTACTGCGATTGCAAACTTCGTTATCCCGGCGATCAATATGGCCATTGCGGCCCGTCTAACCCGGTTCTTGCTTATGCTTCTTGGTGCGACGTTAGGGCTATTCGGTATCATATCGGGTCTGATGTTCTTACTGATTCATATGGCGAGTCTGCGCTCCTTCGGCTTTCCATACATGGCACCGTTAGCGCCGCTGAGTTATAACAGTCTCAAAGATATCTTCATTCGTGTGCCATGGTGGAAAATGAATACGCGGCCTGAAGCGGCTACGGACAATATCGCAAGGCAGGAGAACGCAGGACAATCGAATCCATCTGATCATCCATCAAACTCATAGAAGAAAGGAAGGGGGGGGACTCATGATCATCAAAATGACGAAGCTGCAGGGGATCTTGTTAATGATGAGTACCATTGCCCCAACAGCAATCTTGTCGGTTCCGAGTGTGGTCGTCCAGTTGTCGGAGCAGGATGCCTGGGTATCCATCATCATTGCAATGTTGGCGGGAGTCTTGTTCTCCCTCCTCATCGGGTCCATCTGTAGACAGAATACACAGACAACGTTCCTAGATTGGCTAAGAGTTCGATTAGGCAGTAAGATAGGAACGGTTATCGGTATTCTACTCACGTACTATTATTTGATATCCGTCGTGATCGAAATGCGCGAATTTGTTAATTTTATCGGCGAGAATGTATTGTCTAGAACGCCTGTCTATTTCCTCTTAATTATTACGGTAGCCGTTGTCATGTATGGGGTCAGCCAAGGGATCGTCAACATTGCTCGTGTCAATTTGATCGTCCTTCCGGTGTCATTGCTCGTATTTATCGTGACGGGGATTCTGCTGCTCAAGAACATTCATATCGAGAACCTGCTTCCCTTGTGGGAACATCCGCTGCACAAAGTCGCGCAAGGCAGTATGACGCCAACCACGTGGCTCTTGCAAGTGTCTATCCTCTTGTTGATAGCGCCCTTCATGAGTAAACCCGCAGAAGCAGGAAAAGTTGGTATGTGGGGGATCGTATTAACGAGCATCGAACTAGGAATCATTGTTGTGGCGGCGATTACGATCATCGGATCACGTCTTATCTCGATTATGTCGTATCCGACGTTCTATATGATTGGGATCATTCAAATCGGAACCTTTCTAGAACGCATTGATCTTCTGTTCATTTCGATCTGGATTTGCATGATGTATGTCAAAATGTCCATCGTGATGTTCGCGACGTTCCATTGCTTCATTCATACGTTCCGTATCCGCAATGAGAAGCCGTTTCTGCTATGTCTTGGACTTTTTACGGTATTAACGACCTTGTATGCTTGGCCGAGGTCTGTAGATTTAGCTTATTTCTCAAAAACAGCACTGATCCCTTATGCCATAACGTTTAATGTCCTTATTCCCCTTGTCATTTGGCTTCTTCTTCGCTTTATTAAGCCAAATCCGATGAAAGCAGGGAAATAACATGAAGAAAATAACGGGAATTATCGTGCTGCTCCTTGCATGCAGTCTCATATCGGGTTGTTGGAATCGAATTGAGCTTAACGAGTTGTCGATTGTCTCGGCTACATCCTTCGATTTTAATGGCAACAAATGGGTGAATTCTTATCAGGTCATCATTCCGTCGGCAATTTCGTCGGGTACAGGTCTTGCAGGCGGCGGCGGCTCACAATCCCCTGTTACGGTATTCTCCACAGAGGGGAGAACAATTCGGGAAGCCGTCGGGAAGAGCAGTATGGAGACGCCGCGACAGATGTTTTTTGCCCATAATAGTGCCATAATTATTAGCGAAGAAGTCGCTCGGCATGGGATTAATGAGATTCTTGATTTGCATTACCGGAATACCGATGCCCGCGAGACCGTCAGTATCCTAATTACGCAAGGCAATGCAAGATCGATTCTGGAACGATTAGTCCATACGGAGAAAATACCAGGTCAAGGGATTCGTGGGATCCTCAGCAATGAATCACGTAATACGTCGATCGTTCCAAGTGTCATGTTGTACGAATTAGCGATGGCAATCTCGAGTGACGGGAAAGGTGCTGTGATACCGGAAATTGTCTTTGCGGGTAACGACGAGGACGGTAGATCACTGGATGTCCTAAAAAAAACCTATGAGCAGGCGAAGTTAAGAATAGGAAGGCTTGCCGTAATGCGTGGGGATAAATTTGCAGGCTGGTTGACGCGGGAAGAAGGGCTTGGCGTCTCTTTTATTGCGAATAAAGTGCGTTCCAGTAATCTGGCATTCCGATGCAAACCAGGGGACAAGACCTATAATATGACCTTTCGCCTCCAGACTTCTGCCACAAAGTTGAAACCCACGTTGCGTAACGGCAAGATGACCATGGGGATCGATATTAAAGGCGCGGGGTATCTCTTGGAGAGCAACTGCGTGACGGACCTCACTCAACCTGCAGCGGTCAAACAATTGGAACAGCAGCTGCAAGAGGAAGTGAAGCAGATGGTGATCCGATCTTGGGAGGCGGCGAAGCGGCTGAAAGTAGATGTATTCGGGTTCGCTGATGCCGTTCATCGCAAATATCCGAGGGAATGGAGAAGAGTAAAAAATAATTGGGAAGAAACTTTCAGTAAAATCCAAATTGAGCCCCATATTAAGATTTCAATGGATCGTGTTGGGCTCACCAGCAAAACATTCAAGAGTTCAAATTCTGATAATGCGAGATGATTCTACCATGAAAACGGGATTATGGATTTTGTTCTATGTCATGCTGCTCTATATCGGCACCCGTACGATACGAAGTAAAGGTTATACCAAAGAACTTGTCTTGTACGTTTGTGTGGTCGGATGGTGTATGTATTTAAGTCTAGCGGACATCTACGCATGGCCCATGCTGACCATTGCTACCCCAATGAATGCTGTCTTTACGCCTGTAGGCAAATGGATCGATCAACTATGGAAGGCTGGGTAAGTATATATGAATCCTTTGCCTAGAAAATGAGGAACAGGTCGGACCATGATTTTTGCTAGAATAATTCAAGCTGCTCGGGTCCTCGCTCCCACTTGTAAGCAGCGATGATCTCCGGCATGCGATAAGTTATCCCTCGCTTCTCGCATTCCTCTTGGAAGACCCATTCTAGCTGCTGCTGACGCGTCGACATGCAGCCGTAGCGAATCCCGTAGGTGCGAATATACTGCGCTTTGAGTCCTGGATACAGTTTGTCCAACCAACGAAAATAATGCTCTCGTTGGTTCTCCCTCAGTGTCATTCCAAACGACGGGTAAATGTATTTCGCTCCAGCCTCATAAGAACGACTTATAATCTCACGAATATTGGATGCATGATCCGTAATGAACGGTAGGATAGGCATGAGCAATACCCCGGCATAGATTCCGGCTTCGGATAATTCCTTCAGGGCTTGGAATCGAGCCGAAGCCGGAGAGACACGCCGTTCAATTCGCTGACTCAGTGTATCATCTGCTGCGGTGATCGATAGACTGACATTCACAGGCGCCTGCGTCTGGATGTGGGCGAGACGTTCGATATCCCGCGTAACAAGCTTACTTTTGGTCGCAACCGACACGCCGAACCCATACTGATGAATGAGCTTGAGTGCATTTCTTGTGAGCTGATGATCCGGTTCATCATGATTGTAGGGATCGCTCATCGAGCCCATGCCAATGACACCTTTATGGCGCTTGCTGGCAAGCTCTCTGCGGAGGATGTCCTCCGTGTTGGCTTTACCACGCACGATGTCAAAATGCTCAATCCCGTAACAGCTGCTCCTGGAATCGCAGTATATGCAGCCATGGTGACAACCACGGTACAAATTCATCGTATAGTCATGTCCGAACCAATCGTAATGCTTATTTTTGATCAGCAGGCCTTTGGTATGTACCCATTCCATCTCGCTCACCTGTTATGTTTGAATTTATTGTGCTGCCCAGCGCTTCAGCTGTGGGAAAAAGTTCTTCATACTGTGCCTCGCGGCTTCTTCGGTCATCCCCGGATTCCCATCGACCATATGTGGCACACAGGATTCAATCATTTCTTCCATCGACATCTCCGCTGTAAAATTGCCCTCTTGGTAGCAATACGTACAATATGTTTCGTTTTTGCTTCCATCCGCATTGGTCCCGAGCAGCTCCTCGTTCCCTCCCATTGGCATGCCACAGCTCTGACAAAATGTTGTTGATTCCATCTCATATCTTCCCCTTTCGCGTTGTTAGGTTCATTGTACGAGATGTAATGTGACAACTGAATGTCATATTATAAATATCGCTTCGCGGCGAGTTGGAGCCGTTCACTGATGAGGGTACGAAGACGTACAGGTTCTAACACCTCGGCATAATGGCCGAAGGACAATACATGGCCATACACCCACTCATCCTCGGGGTATTCGGCTGTGACGATGAAGTTACCGTCATCATCTCTCGTGAGTTGACGCTCGTCATATTCATCGTAGAGCCGATAGGCTTGCGAAGCATCGATGCGTAGAACTAGCCGCACGGCTGGGGCTTGAATTGCCTGTTGCACATGGAACGACGGAGGAAGCTCGCGATCGAAGTTCTCCTCGAGCAGCTCGATGTGCTTCATGCGCGTTAGCTTGAACAGTCTCATGGCTTGCTTTTGCCGGCAGTAGCCTTTGATGTACCAGGTTCTATGTTTGAACCATAGCTGAAGGGGCTCGACGGTTCGTATGGACTTCTCGCTGCTACTGTTGAAGTACACGAACCGAATGACCAAGCGTTGTAGGATCGCGGTACGCAGCAGCTGGTAATGGTCTGAATGTTCCTCACCCCAATGGGACAGATCGACCTCGATCCAACTGGGCATCGTCTTATTGAAGAAGCCGCTGAGCTTCGCGAGCACTTGCTCCATATCGCCCGTGACGGCATTCAGCCCGGATAGCGATGAGAGAATTTCTTCTTGCTCTTGTTCGGATAACATCGACTTGTTCAGGACGAAGTTATCGAGGAGGCGAATGCCGCCGCCTTTACCTTTGAGCGTATAGACCGGTATGCCGGCTTCGCACAAGGTATCAATGTCCCGGTATACCGTACGCGGAGACACTTCAAAATGGTCAGCAAGCTCCTTGGCGGTGACCGTCTTCTTATGCATGAGGAGATAGACGATCTCGAACATACGATGGATTTGCATGGGTTACATCACCTCCACGTCACTATATCATAA
This sequence comes from Paenibacillus terrigena DSM 21567, assembly GCF_000374845.1. Taxonomy (GTDB): domain Bacteria; phylum Bacillota; class Bacilli; order Paenibacillales; family Paenibacillaceae; genus Paenibacillus_K; species Paenibacillus_K terrigena. The sequence continues at coordinate 129,604 of NZ_KB895417.1, forward strand.
TTCATCATTTGGAAGATGGTGGATTTATGCAGATAGATCATATAATAGTGGAAAAGGATTCTTATTTTAACCAAATAAGGAAAAGTCAGGTGGGTGTCATGAACGATTTCATAGCGCAGCAGTATCGTAGAGGACGTACGCTTGCAAGAGGGTTAACGCTATTAAATTTGGCATTAATCTTGATTGTTGAGATCTTAAGCTTAAGAGAGGGCGTATATTCGAATCTCCTCGGGAGCATTGTGTGGATTGTCATTTGCATAGGTATCTATCTCGGTAGTGTAAAAGCGAAATGGGTGTTCATCGTGTTTTCTATCCTGAACATGCTTTTATTCATCTGTGGACTGTTGCTGAGCACGATTAGCGGGCAGTTCACTACAGGTCTATTTATTGTCTCCATATTAACGTTAGTCTGCCAGCTCGTGACTTCGATACTGCTCATTTCCTCTTCGAGTGTGAATGATTTTCTCTATAGACAAGCGAATGGATAACGCATCAGGTGTACTCGGATGGCATCCAATTTTATTTAAAAGCAACAATTTTTCTCATTAACAGCCGTTATATGAAGTAGAGCCTATCCGAATAAGGCATCGAAAATGATATAACCAGGCAGTTGTGAGAGGAGAAACTTATGAAGTCAGTATTTGAATCAGGAAAAGGCCAATTTCGTATTGGAGTGTTAGTTGTATGTTCTATGCTGATGCTGATCTTTGCCATATCATGGCCGGCAAGCGCACAAGCCAAGAGCAATGCTGTGGCGGCTTCATTTAAATTGATAGCTGCGCCCCAGTCATTAGATCTCATCATTGGACAGGAAACCAATCTTCCGAAAGTAAACGCTTTGTATAAGGACGGCAAAATCGAGGACGTGACTGGATCCATCACGTGGCAGTCCAGTTCGGATGTGCTGAATATCAGCGGAGGCAAGGTGAGCGGCAAATATGCAGCCACAGCTAAGCTGAAAGGTACATACGGCAATCAGACGGTTACCGTTCCCGTTCAAATCCAAGAGGATTTCGTGAAATATGAAACGGAGCCATCTTCCGTCACATTAAGTGCAGGTTCCTCTAAGCCGATTAAAGTAACGGGCTACTACGCAAGTGGGAAAAAAGTATCGCTCACAACGAAAGTGACGTGGAAATCCGGAAATGATCAAGTAGCGCGGGTTAGCGGCACGACGATAAAGGGCGTGGCGGAAGGTAGCACAACCGTTACGGGCGTTATGGGCGAGAAAAAGTTCGAGATTCCCGTGCAAATTACACCGAAGATTATCAAACTAACCGTAACCCCTGCGAAGCTGGTTCTGACGCCCGGTAAATCGGCCACGTATTCCGTTCAGGCGGTTTATGAAGGTGGACGCACGGTGGATGTCTCTTCCCAGGTGACGGCTATAGCAGACGGCAAAGGCATTCAAGTGAGCAACGGCACAGTATCGGCGACCGGTCAGTCACAGGGACAGGCCAGCGTCAAACTGTATTATGGAGGAAAAGGCGTGTCGCTTCCAGTCACCTTGCAGGAGAGCTTGGTGAGTATTGAAGTGCAGCCTGCCTCTCTCCTGATGGAAGCAAGCTCATCTAAGCCCATCAAAGTGATCGGCACCTATTCCAGCGGTAAAAAGGTGTCGCTTGCAAGCAAGGTGGCATGGACATCCGCAAACGCGCAAATTGCCAAAGCCACAGGATCAAGCGTAAAAGGATTGGCAGAAGGTACGACAACGATCGTCGGCAGGTACGGTGATCGCACATTTGAGATCCCGGTCCAAGTCACGCCTAAGCTGCAGAAGTTGAAGGTCACGGCATCGACATCAAAGCTTGCTCTAAATCAGACAACAACTTATCAAGTACTAGCCGTGTTCAGCAGTGGGAACAGCTCCGATGTAACGTCGCTCGCAAAGGCAAAGTCGAATGGTAAGGCGACTGCCAATCAGGGCACGATTACCGCGGTGAGCAAAGGCAAGGACGTCATCACATTTAGCTATGGCGGTAAAAATATATCTTTGCGTATAACGATAGAGTAGCATCGAGACGTTATAAATAATCTTCGAATCCCCCAATTTATGCCCTAGTGCCCTTAGTGTACTAGGTTTTTTTCTCGTGTTAAAATTTGTCCGGACTATTTAAGCGAAATATCGCGAGCATGTAAAAAATTCGTGAGATCGCATTCAACCTGTGTATAATGGATGTGAATATGGTCATATTTCTCACATACACAGGAGGCGACACAACTTATGAAGATCATACCTTTACAACAACGCGGTATTGCTGCAAGCCGAGTAATTATGGGATGCATGCCGTTCGGTGGCGGATGGAACCGTGACCCACTTTTGGCGGAAGATGTATTGAAGGCGGAGAAGGCGTTGGATGCAGCAATGTCCATCGGCATCTCCATGATCGATCATGCGAATATTTATACGATGGGTAAAGCAGAAGAGGCCTTCGGTCGCATTCTGAAGAACAGACCTGAGCTGCGTGAACAGCTCGTGATTCAGACCAAATGCGGCATTCGATTCGGAGAAGGCGACGTTCCTGGACGATTTGATTTCTCCAAAGAGCATATCCTAGAATCCGTCGATGCTTCACTTAGCCGTCTAAGCGTTGATTATCTGGATGTGCTGCTGCTGCACCGTCCAGACCCTCTAATGGAGCCTGAGGAAGTGGCAGAAGCGTTCGGCAAATTGAAAGCATCGGGCAAAGTAAGATATTTCGGCGTATCGAATATGAGTGCGGCGCAAATTCGTTTCTTGCAGAGCGCATTACCTGAGCCGCTTGTCGTGAATCAGCTGGAAATGAGTCTTGCGAAGCTCGATTGGCTCGATCAAGGGGTTCATGTGAACCAACAAGCAGGCGTGAATGTGAACTTCTCCGAGGGGCTGATGGAATATTGCCAGATGGAGAAAGTTCAGATTCAAGCTTGGGCACCGCTTGCGCAGGGTCGATTCACAGGCCGTAGCGTGGAAGGCGAGCCTGCGAATATTCAAGCCACAGCAGCGATGGTTCAGCGGATGGCAGCGGAGAAAGGTACGACGCCGGAAGCGATCGTGCTGGGTTGGCTGATGCGTCACCCTGCAGGGATTCAACCGGTGATTGGATCGTCGAATGTGGAGCGGATCTTGGCGACAAAGGATGCTGAGCGCCAAGCACAGCTGATGACGCGCGAAGAGTGGTATTCGCTCTATGTTAGTTCGCGTGGCGTGAATATGCCTTAAGCTTTCGAATTCGAAAGACATATGGTTTATAGGTAGTGAAGTGAAAAGTGCGATCCAAGGGAGAAACCCTTGGATCGTTCTTGTGTTGGTGCTGCGTCGGTGATCGATGTGGGTAGGTCTGCCGTGTGTACACGGATCGTCCGGTGTTGCTATACAAAAAGACCAACTCCGCACCGATGTAGAACTGAAAGGGGTTATCAGAGGGTGGAGGAGCGTCAGCGACCGGAATCTCCAGCCATTCCCCACCTATGCGCTAAAGAACGGGTGTCGACCCGTGGTGTCATTTCGACTTCTGTGCAAGTCGTGATATAATCAACTACTGACTAACGTATGAAGGGATGTACAGGATGAAATTAGGCAGCCTCTACCGCACACATTTTCAAAACAACTTGTTCATGAAGCTGATTCTTCTGTTCTCCTTCATCACGATCGTGACCATTATTACATTCTCTTATTTGATGTTCCGCTCCATGTCCGAGACGGTGATTAATCGGGAGTTGGAAAGTCAACAGCAAGCGATGCAGCGCGTCAATAGCTATATTTCGTCGAAATACGATGCCGTGCACATGATGGTTGAAGGCGTGTACCGAGATTCGGCGTTGTCGGCGGGCGTAACGTATTTCCTAGAGCATCCATTCCAAGAGTACATCCAGTATAATCTGGATCAATATTACCGAAATTCGAACAGTGTATGGTCGGAGACGCTCCAATATTTCAAGAACAAGATGGAAGACGACGAGGATATCAGCAACCTCATCCTATACAGCTCGGGACAGCAGACGATGTACGAATATAATCAGTACCAGCAGCTCAAGGTACGGAAGACGGATGTCGTACATACCTATATCCCCGACGTGATGGCACTGGAAGGCGGCAACATTACGCTCCCGAATCCATGGGTGCGCAAGGCGCTCGATCAGTGGAATACGCATTTGTTCTCGCTTCGCCTGCAGCTCAATGATAAGCAGTCCCTGACGAATATCGGCCAACTGCTCGTGTTCTACAATTCGGACAGCATTTGGAAGACACTCATCGATTTGAAGGATACGCTCAAAGGCCGGATCCTCGTGCTCACGACCGATGGCGGCGTATTGTTCGATTCCCTCGGACAGATGTACGGGCAGACCTACCCGGATATGACGGCGATTAACTCTTTCTATGAGAGCAGTGAGCTGGTGAATAATCAGTATATGACCAAGCTGACGCAGAATAAAGGTGGCTATATGGTCCTCGGCATGATCTCACAGGAGGAGATGCAGGCCTCCTATAACGGCGTACGCAATACGATTCTAAGCGTCAGCGCCATTTGTATCCTTGTCGCAATCCTGTTCCCATCGATCTTCATCATACGGTTCGCTAGACGGACGAACGAGATTATTCGCTTCACCCAAGAGGTGAAGGAAGGGAACTTGACCGCCCGTATTCATGATCCGAAGGAAGATCAACTTGGACAGATTGCACATAGCTTCAATGATATGCTGATGGATCTGAATCAATACATCGATCGGGTTTATAAGGCAGATATTAAGCAAAAGCAGACAGAGCTTATGGCCTTGCAAGCGAGGATCAATCCACATTTTCTATATAACACCCTAGAAGTCATCCGGATGCGGGCGATCTCGCAAGGAGCACAAGATGTTGGGGAGATGATCTACAGTTTATCGGCGCTATTCCGCAGCTTCGTGCACCAGAAGGAGATTTATTTGCTGAAGGATGAGCTTGAAGCGTGTCGATTATATTTGGAATTGTTCCGTATCCGATACAAAGATAAATTCTCGTACACGATTGAATGCGACTTCGAGCTTAGTAACAAAAAAGTATTGCAGATGTCGCTTCAACCGATTATTGAGAATTATATTGTCCATGGGCTTCGCAGCGATCAGATGGATAATGTTATTCATATCCGCGCGATGCGCTGTGATGAGGGGATTCTCGTACAGATTGAGGATAACGGACATGGGATTGCCGTGGACCGATTAGAACAAATTCGTGCCTCGCTGCACCCTGATGCGCCAGAAGGCCAATCGTTCGGACTCCGTAGTGTACATGATCGGCTTCAGCTTTTGTACGGCAGTCCCTATGGGATTGAACTTCAGAGTCGGGATGGGGAAGGCACGATTGTGAAGGTGCTCCTGCCAGACATCGAAGAGAAGGAGAGTTAAGATGTATAGAGTATTTATTGTCGATGACGAGCCCTTTATTATCGAGGGCCTATACGATATTATCGATTGGTCCGGGCTGGGTCTCGAGATAGTCGGCCATGCCGAGAACGGACGTAAGGCACTGGATGCGATGAAGCAGACGCTCGTCGATATTCTGATTACGGACATTTCGATGCCCGTGATGAATGGCCTTGAACTCATTCGCGGAGCGAGAGAATTCCACGATGAGCTTAAGGTTATCGTGCTTAGCGGGTTTAATGAGTTCACGTATTTGAAAGAAGGTATGCGTCTCGGGATTGAGAACTATCTGCTCAAACCGATCAATGTCGAGGAGCTGCGTGCAACGCTGCTGAATACCGTTGAGAAGCTGAATACGTTCCGAGAAGAGCGAATGATCACGGAATTCAGCACGCAAATTCTGAAAGACAATACGCTCCATCGCTGGGTCACGAATCAGATCGGTCCCATGGAATTCAAGGAACGGATGGATCTGCTCGATATCACGTTCAATGCACCTTATATTGCGGCCGTCGTATTCAGTCCGGAGAGCAAGCAGCCTGAGGTGTTCGAACTCGTTGCAAGACAATTGAAGCATCACAAGACGTATACCTGCTTCCGCGATATTGATGGGGATCTGATTTTGCTTGCGTGCATCCAGGATCCTGACCAAGGATTTACAGAGCTGAAGGCGTGGTTGCAAGAACTGCATGATCGACTCAGTAACTACCATCCGCTTCGGATCTCGATCGGCAGTATGGAATCTCTTCCTCAGCACGCAGGGACAAGCTACTTGAATGCGAAGAAGACGCAAGCCTATTTCTGGATTTATCCGGACCAAGATATGATGGATTATAGTGAACTTCCGATTCGACAGGAGCTTGAACGGGTTGATTTTACACTGGATTGGGCACAGTATACCAAGCTGCTTATTGCCAAAGACCACGAAGCGCTGCATCAATTGATCCGAGAGGATTTCAGCCGAATTCAGAGTCTCCCGGGCATCATGCCGCATGATGTGCAGAACATTGCGCTTGAAATGATCGTTCGGTTCAAGGTGGAACTGAAAGCGATACGCCATACTGAAGAGACGGATCTGTTCCATGACGCATTCGATCAAGTTCGGACAGCAAGCACGATTGACGATTTGAGTGAAGCCATTCATAGCGTGTGCGATACGGCGGTCGAATTTCTTATCTCCGATGTGAAGAGTCCCGTTGTGCAGCAGGTGCTCAATTACATTCACAAATCGTACGCCGAAGAATTGTCGCTCAAGCTAATGGGCCAGCAATATAACATCCATCCCGTGTATTTAGGGCAGTTGTTCCACAAGGAGACGGGCGAGACCTTTACCGAATACATTAATAAATACCGGATTGATAAAGCCAAGGAAATGTTGAAGACCACGCACTTGAAAGTCCACGAAATTGCGCGGAATGTGGGCTATTGGGAGACAGGTTACTTCTACAAACAGTTTAAGAAATATGTGGGAATCTCCCCAACGGAATATAAAGGGCTACTCTAAACAATAATTAGAGTAGTCTTTTTTTTCTTTAGTTTGGACATAGATCATTTACTTTGTCGCCTATTTGAAAATGCTTTCATGAGGTACTGTAAATATATCCCCAAACGGGGGTCAGTCATTGAGAAGTACAACAGGAGGGAAACAAAAATGAGTAAAGTGAGAAAAAGTTTTGTAACAACTTTAGTGCTGATGTTAGCGCTATCATTATCCCTAAGTGCATGCGGGGGCAAAAAAGAAGAGAGCACTGGAACACCTGAGAAACCCGTAGAACTGATCTGGTACACGATCGGTACACCACAAAAAGATGTGGATCGTGTTATGGAAGAGGTTAGCAAATATACAAAAGAGAAAATCGGCGCAACTGTAAAAATGAACATGATCGACTGGGGTGACTACACTCAGAAAATGCAAGTTATGACAGCTTCGGGTACACCGATGGACCTCATGTTCACGTCATCATGGGCATTCGACTATGTACAAAATGCACGTAAAGGCGCATTCCTACCGATCGAAGACCTACTACAGAAACAAGGAAAAGGCATCGTAGACACACTTGATCCGGCATTCCTTGAAGGCTCCAAAGTTGACGGACACAACTACGGTGTTCCTGCGAACAAAGAGCTTCCAGCACAATCCGTATGGCGCTTTAACAAAAACCTTGTTGATAAATACAAATTGAATCTGGATAACGTAGGTTCCCTAGAAAGCCTTGAGCCTTTGCTTAAGACCATCAAAGAAAATGAGCCAGGTACTTATGCGCTTGCAGTAGACAAAACATTTAACCCAATCGTTCCTTTCGATTACATCATCGAGAACATGCCGATGGCGGTTAAAGTTGGCGATAAAGATCTGAAAGTCGTTAACATCCTTGAAACACCTGAGATGAAGCAAACGCTTGCAACCATGCACAAATACTACAAAGCGGGTTACATCCCAACAGAAGCTGCAACACTGACTTCCTTGTCTGATGTACAAGCTACAGGCAAATGGTTAACAGATAAAGCAACGAACCAACCATTCGCAGATAACCTTTGGTCCCAAAGCCTTGGCTACCCAGTCGTATCCAAAGCTGCTAGCCCAGCGTTGATCTACAACTGGTCCGTTATGGGTTCGATGCAAGCGATCTCTGCGAACTCGAAATACCCTGAGAAAGCAATGGAATTCTTGAACTTGCTGAATACAGATCCTGTACTTCGTAACATGATTGACTCGGGTATCGAAGGCGTTCACTACAAAAAAGTAGGCGACGATGCCATGGAAAACTTGCCAGAATCCAAGAACTACGATATGCCGACATTCTCCCTGGGTAACGTAATGCTCACATACCGTGACAAGAATGACCCTGAGAACAAATGGGACGAGTTCAAAAAATTCAACGATTCGGGTGAAAAAGCACCGCTTCTAGGATTCAACTTCGATCCATCCAAAGTAACAACGGAAATCGCGGCAGTACAAAACGTTAAAGAAGAATTCTGGGCATCGCTTATGACAGGAACTGTGGATCCAGATAAATTCATTCCACAAGCAACTGCGAAATTCAAAGCTGCTGGCTTAGATAAAATTATTGCTGAAGCACAAAGTCAAGTGGATGCTTGGAAAGCAACGAAGAAATAAACGTCACAAGATATAAATGAATTGGGCGGATGTTGATCATTCGCCTAATTCATTCTCAACTTTGATTCGAGAGGTGATCGTATGAAAAGGATCGGCGGATTCTTCAAGGATATCAATAAGAATAAAGTACTTCTGCTGATGGCTTTGCCGGCGACCTTATGGTTCCTGTTCTTCTCCTATTTGCCAATGGCCGGGGTTGTTATTGCATTTAAGGAATACCGTAACAGCCGTGATGGATTCTGGGCAAGTATTGTAGACAGCAAGTGGGTAGGATGGGATAACTTTAAGTTCTTATTTAGCACCAATGATGCCTACATCATTACACGTAACACACTATTGTATAACATCTTCTTTATTATTGTCGGTCTTGTGCTTGCCGTAACGATGGCGATTATTCTCGCTGAGATTACGAACAAAAAACTTGCAAAAGTCTATCAGACCGGTATGTTCCTGCCTTATTTCTTATCTTGGGTTATTGTTGGTTATTTCGTGTTCAGTTTCTTGAGCTTTGATAAAGGGATGATCAATCAAATCGGCAGTTGGTTCGGCGCAGAGCCAACGCAATGGTATACCGAGAAAGCATACTGGCCATTTATCATTATTCTAGTCTTCCTATGGAAGTCCGTTGGTTATAACAGCGTTGTGTATTTAGCGGCGATCATGGGGATTGATAAATCACTCTATGAGGCGGCAATGATCGACGGGGCTAGCAAATGGCAGCAAATTCGCAACATTACGCTCCCAATGCTTAAACCGCTGATGACCATTCTAACATTGCTTGCAATTGGACGTATCTTCTATGCGGACTTTGGTCTCTTTTATCAAGTACCAAGAGATTCGGGTGCACTCTACTCTGTCACGAACGTTATCGATACGTACGTATACCGCGGTCTCAAAGCAACAGGTGAGATTGGCATGAGTACAGCAGCAGGATTATATCAATCAGTGATCGGATTTACGCTTGTTATTGTCTCGAACTGGATCGTTCGCAAATGGGACAAGGACAACGCATTATTCTAAGGATCGCCTTGGAAGGAGGAAATGGTTATGTCGACAAAAGCGCTTAAATCGCGTGATTTTCATAAATTACCCGCCGGGTTAAATGTCGTGTTTAATATTATAGCTGGGTTGTTCGCCTTTGCCTGCGTCTTCCCGTTCTTATTCGTTACCATCATCTCGTTCACGGACGAGCAAACTCTTGCGACAAACGGGTATAGTATCTTCCCAGAGAAATGGAGCCTTGATGCTTACCGTTATCTATTCAAAGCAGGAGATCAGTTGTTTCGTTCCTACGGGATTACCATTACCGTTACACTTATAGGAACACTCGTCAGCTTGATTCTAACGGCAACATTTGCTTATGCGATTTCCCGCAAAAGCTTCAAATATCGTAATTTCTTCGGCTTCTTCGCCTTCTTTACGATGCTATTCAACGGTGGACTTGTTCCGACGTATATCGTTGTAACGCAATTGCTTGGCATGAAGGATACACTGCTTGCGCTAATCCTGCCGATGGCAGGGAACGCCTTCTATATTATGATTATGCGAACCTTCTTCGTCACCTCGGTGCCGGAAGCCATTATTGAATCCGGGAAAATTGACGGTGCAGGCGAGTTCGGAATTTTCTGCCGACTTATTCTGCCGTTGTCATTACCGGGTCTTGCAACCATCGGACTATTCAGTACATTAGGATACTGGAATGACTGGTTCAACGCGTTGCTGTATATTGATAATCCGGATCTTGTACCACTGCAATCGATGCTTATGCGGATCGAGAACAGTATGCAGTTCCTTCTACAGAATACGAATAATCCATCCTTGGGTGCGGGCATAATGCAATCCTTGCCAGCGGATACATCACGGATGGCGATGGTCGTACTCGCGACTGGGCCGATTATCTTCGCTTATCCATTCTTCCAACGTTATTTCATTCAAGGTCTAACGATTGGTGCGGTAAAAGAGTAAAATTGTGTGTTCAAAAAGTCAACTTTTCGTCGTAATCAAAAGATGACTTTTTGAACAACCTCTAAAAAGACTGGGGGAAACTTACCATGGAACAATTCAGATTGCCTAAAATTCCGATGCCGGAGCTAAAGCTGCCGCAAGCGATTCAAGAAGTGATTCAAGAAGCAGAAGAGAAGCTCGCTCATCGTCCGAAGCTTTTGCAATTATTCAAGAACTGCTTCCCGAACACACTGGAGACGACAACGAAATTAATGGAAGATGGAACGACATTCGTCATTACGGGTGATATTCCAGCTTCATGGCTGCGGGATTCCGTTGAGCAAGTGATCCATTATGTCCCGTTCGCGAAGGAAGATGCGGATCTACAACGCATCTTGAGCGGCTTGATTAAGCGCCATATCAACTACATTCACATCGATCCGTATGCGAATGCATTCAACGAATCAGCGAATGATTGGCATTGGAACAAAGCAGACATCACAGATATGTCCCCTTGGGTGTGGGAGCGCAAGTTCGAGATTGACTCCCTTTGCTTCTCGATGCGTCTTGCTTATATGTACTGGAAAGAAACAGAGCTGACGGACATCTTTGATGCAGGCTTCAAGTCGGCGATGCGTAAGATTTACGATTTGTTCAAGACGGAACAACGCCATTTCGAATTGTCGCCTTACCGTTTCACGCGGGATAACGGGATTCCTGAGGATTCCTTGCGCAATAACGGGCTTGGCATGCCAGTGAACTACACAGGTATGGTATGGTCGGGCTTCCGTTCGAGTGATGATGCGTGCGATTTCCACTACAACATTCCAGGGAATATGTTCGCAGTCGTTGCCCTTCGTCATATGCAAGAGTTCGCGGAGTGGGTGTTCCGCGATATGGACTTCTTGAAAGAACTGAAAGACCTGGAAAAGGATATTGACCACGGGATTCAGTTGTATGGTATCTACCGTCATCCAGAGTTTGGACCGATTTATGCTTATGAGACAGACGGTTTTGGCAACCATTGCCTGATGGATGATGCGGGTACGCCGGGTTTGATGTCGATCCCTTACCTTGGATATGTCGGTGCAGATGATCCGATCTACCAGAATACAAGAAGATTTGCATTATCCAAAGAGAACCCGTTCTACTTCGAAGGAAAAGCGGCGAAAGGGATCGGAAGTCCGCATACGCCTAAAGATTACATCTGGCATATGGCTTTGTCGATGCAAGGGATTACGGCAACGACGAAGGAAGAGAAGCTCGAGATGATCGCGATGTTAGAAAACACAGATGCAGATACAGGCTACATGCATGAAGGATTCCATGCGGATGATCCGAGCGTCTTCACACGTAAATGGTTCGCTTGGTCGAACAGCTTGTTCTCGCAGCTGGTGTACAAGGCGATGAAAGAAGGCATTCTATGAGCCGTCAAGTCATCGTATTTTATGATCCAACTTTCCCGAGTCCGTCTGCGCTAGAGGAAATTAGCGCGGCGGACCTCGGTCAGGTCGGAACGGTTGTAGATAGCGAGGGGCTTGCTGAAGCCCTTCGTTCATCTGCATCAGGGTGCTTCGTGAATATGCACGCACCTTATTTCCCGAAAGCGGCATGGCCTGCGATTCTTGAATTCTTACGTCAAGGTGGCGGGCTTGTTAGCATTGGAGGCGCGCCGTTCAAGCTTCCGGTACGGAAAGAGTCCGGCAGCTGGGTCGTCGAGGCCGAGCAGACCGCTTATCATCAGCAGTTATACATTCATGAAATGCTGCGCGTCGATGCGAAGTTAACAACGCTTACGGCACTTCATTCCATTCCATTGCTGCGTGGTCAGGAATCTTTATTCGAAATCGATCAGACTTGGAATCTCGTGCCGCATACGACGAAGAATGCCGACTTGCCTCAGCAAATGGGCTCTGCTGGTACGATGAGTACGCAGATTTATCCGCTCCTGAAGGCGGTTAGCCAAGAGGGACGCGAGATTGCGGCACCTGTTGTCCTATGGGAGAATGTTCGCGGCGAGTTCGGTGGATCGCGTTGGTTGTTTGTGAATGCACCATTAACGGAACGTTTCTTCGATGAAGGTGGCTTGGCAGCACTCGCGACGTGGACGCAATTCTGTGCGAAGGATGTTACAGAATTTTGGATCAAACCGAATTATGCGACATATGAGCCAGGTGAGCACGCGGTATTAACCCTGCAAGCACAACGTATTGAACGTTTCGTTCATTTTGACAAGCGTTTTGAATCCATGAAGGTTGATCTTGTAGTTGAACGCGAAGACGCAAGTGATCGCTGGGAGAATTCGCTTATATTAGAAGTAACACGTGAAATTGAGTATCTTCGCATTCCAGTTCCGCTCGAAATCAGCAGCGGACATTATCGTGTGACTTGTACCATTACAATGGAAGACGGCGAAGTACGCGTGCTTCGTCAAGGATTCTGGGGTAACGATGAAGCGTTATTGACAGCTGGCAGTCCAATCAAGAGCGGAAGAGATTATTTTGAGAAGGACGGGCGACCGCTGCCAATCGTCGGCATGACATACATGACGAGCGATGTGGCGCGAAAATTCTTGTTCCTGCCGAATACCGATGTATGGGATCGGGACATGGGACAGATGGCGAAAGCCGGCATCAACTGGATTCGTACGGGCATTTGGACGGCATACCGAAACGTGATGCAAGTGGATGGACACGCTTCGGAGGAAGTGCTGCGTGCGATTGACGCCTTCTTCTTAACGGCGAAGAAACACAATTTACAAGTTACATTTACCTTCTTCTCTTTCACACCGGAGACGTGGGAAGGGGCCAACCCTTATCTCGATCCACAGAGCGTGGAAGCACAGAAACGCTTCATTCGTTCCATCGTATCGCGTCATAAGACGACGACGCATGTGGATTGGGACCTGATCAACGAGCCTTCCATGTTCGAACCGGAATTGATCTTCTCCGAAGGACCGCGTTCTTGCGGAGACCGCTTCGAGAAGGAAGCCTTCACCCAGTGGCTTGAACAGCGTCATGAGCGGATTGAAGATTTGCAGAAGCGCTGGAATATGACGCCGGAGCAGCTTCCGAGCTTCGCCGCTGCGGTCATTCCAGGTCCGAAAGAGATTAACTTCGACGTACAAGATATGCATCAAGGTAAAAAAGGAACACGTTGGCTCGATTACTGCTTGTTCTCGATGGAGATGCATAATCGTTGGGCGAAGGCGTTGTACGATACCATTAAGGACATCGTGCCGGATCATCTTGTGACGGTAGGTCAGGATGAAGCGCTCGGCGCGCAGCGTCCATCTCCATTCTTCTATGAAGAAGCCGTGGATTATACAACGGTTCACTCCTGGTGGTTGAATGATTATCTCATCTGGGACGGTATCTTCGCGAAGACCGCGAATAAGCCGAATGTCATTCAGGAGACAGGCATCATGTATGTCGAGAATCCGGATGGCCGTGCGAAACGCAGCGAGCAAGAACTACGTAGTTTGTTGGAACGCAAGTATGCTTATGCATTCGCGACAGGAGGTGCAGGTGCGATTCACTGGATCTGGAATACGAACTTCTACATGGATAATGCAAATGAATCCCATATCGGTGCCCTCCGTGCAGATGGTACAGAGAAACCGGAAGCGGATGTATCGTATCATTTTGGACAATTCATGGGCGAGATTCGGGACTTGTTCCAAGATCGCGCATTGGAGGAGATTGTTGCGGTATTCCCGTATTCGAATGACTTCTCGAATCGCAAACTCGCGTTCGATGCGACGACACGGTTAACGCGTGTATTGTCTTATCAATTGAATTTGCCATTCCGTGCGGTATCCGAATACCATTTAGAGGCACTAGAGCAGAACCCGGCAAGATTAATTATTCTGCCAAGTGCGCATAACTTCGAGGATGCGGCATGGGCGAAGCTGATCGACATGGTGGAGAACACGGGCGCAACGTTGCTTGTTACGGGTCCGATCGGCCTTAATGCCTACTGGCAAGAATCCGATCGTTTGACGGATTTGCTCGGTAAGGGCGAGCTGCGTAATGTTCGCCGCGAAGAGATGCTCCATCTCGGTGGGAAGGCGATTCCGGTATCCTTCGGTCATCGTCGCATTGCGGAAGTAAGCAAGGAAGTACGCGGCGAAACGGGCAACGATGCCGTTATCGATGTACAGCTTGGTCAAGGCCGCTTGATCTGGAGTCCACTCCCGATTGAATTGAATGAACGTACAGATTCCATTGCTGAGCTCTATCGATACGCGGTGGAAGCTGCGGGCTGCAAACAAGACATGATGTGGCTGCAAGGCGGAGATCTCGCAGGTGTCTATGGACGCAAGCTGCGGTTCAAGGACGGCTTCTTATTTATTTTCGTATCGGAATATGCCTTGGATACGACGATCCAAGTGAAAGATAACGACACGAGCAAGACTTATCAATTTACATTAGCACAGGAAAGATCCGTGCTGTTCGCGACGGATGCGGCAGGACAGATCATATCGGTTTACCGTCCGCATGAGGTGGATATTCAGGTAAGCGAAGAATAGGGGGAACAGCCATGACGAAGAAGAGAACAGCCCATATCGTATCGCATACGCACTGGGATCGGGAGTGGTACTTGCCATACGAGAAGCATCATGTGCGTCTTGTCAAATTAATGGATACATTGCTCGATAAACTGGATCAAGATCCGGAATATCGCAGCTTCTTCTTGGACGGACAGACGATTATTATTGAAGACTATCTGCAAGTACGACCAGATCAGAGAGATCGTCTTGCGAAGTTCATTCGCGATGGACGTATTCTTATCGGTCCATGGTACATCCTGCAGGATGCGTTCTTAACGAGCGGTGAGGCAAACGTACGCAACATGCAAGTCGGACATCAAGATGCATTACGTTATGGAAATGTATCCAAAGTCGGTTACTTCCCGGATACGTTCGGCCTTGTCGGTCAGACGCCGCAATTAATGCAGCAATCGGGTATTCAGAACGCGTTCTTCGGGCGCGGCGTGAAGCCAACGGGCTTCAACAATACGGTTGCAGATGGCAATTATGAATCGTCCTTCTCGGAATTGCAATGGGTTGGACCGGACGGTTCAAAGGTGCTCGGCATCTTGTTCGCGAACTGGTATTCGAACGGGAACGAAGTCCCTGCCGATCCGGAAAAAGCTAAAGAATACTGGGATAGAAAGCTCGCAGATGCGGAGAAATATGCATCGACGAACGAGCTGCTCTATATGAACGGATGCGATCATCAGCCGATCCAATTGGATCTGCCAGAAGCGATTCGCGTCGCTCGCGAGCAATACCCAGATACTTCGTTCATTCACTCGAATTTCATCGATTATCTCAATGCGCTGGAGCGTGCGGTAGACCGTGATCTCTCCGAGGTTCATGGCGAGCTTCGCAGTCAACGTACAGACGGCTGGGGTACGCTTGTTAATACAGCGTCTGCACGTGTCTATCTGAAGCAAATGAATCAGCTTGGTCAAATGATGCTGGAGAAAGTGGCAGAGCCGCTTGCATCGATGGCACATTTGGCGGGCGTGGGTGAAGCCTATCCGCATCACTTGTTCACTTATGCTTGGAAGACTTTAATGCAGAATCACCCGCATGACAGCATTTGCGGCTGTAGTGTGGATGAGGTACACCGTGAGATGGTGGCGCGTTTCGATAAGAGCCGTCATGTCGCAGAGTCGATTGTAGATGATGTGAAACAAGCGATTGCTGATAACATCGATACATCAAGTTTCGTGAAGTATGGCGAAGAAGCACGACCTGTCGTTGTATTCAATACAACGGGATGGGAACGCACAGGCGTTGTGACGATCACGGTGGATGCTGAGCGTCTATACTTCCGCGACGGCTATACCTTGGAAGAAGCGACAGATCGGGTTCGCAATCTGGATATTACAGGTCGCGTACTCGTGGATGCGGAAGGCAATGTCATTCCTTGCACGGTAGAAGATCTGGGCCTTCAATTCGGCTATGATCTACCGGATGATGCATTCCGTCAGCCGTACATGTGCCGCCAAGTGAAGCTGACATTCGAAGCTTCGAAGGTGCCAGCGATGGGCTTAACGACCTATGCTTGGGTTCGCCAAGCCGGGGCAGTCGTACCAGCAGCATCGTTATTAAGCGGCGAACGGACCATGGAGAATGAAGGACTTAAGGTCGAGATCGCTGAGGATGGCTCGTTCACATTAACGGATAAGAAATTCGGTCGTACGTACCGTGATCTGGGTGTGTATGAGAATACAGGCGATATCGGTAACGAATATATGTTCAAGCAGCCAACAGGCGAGACGGCTCTAACGACGAAAGGCTTGTCCGCAGAGATTCGCGTTGTTGAAGATACACCATACCGCGCTTCGGTTGAAGTAACACATCATTGGGAGATTCCGGCATCTGCGGATGAATTGCTCGATGTTGAACAGCATGCATGCGTGTATTATCCGAATCGTAAGTCACAGCGTTCTAATGTGATGGTTCCATTCACGATTCGCACGGTCATTAGCTTGAACAAGAGCGGTAATGGCGTAGAGATCGAAGCTTCCTTCAACAACCAAGCGAAGGATCACCGCGTACGCGCATTGTTCCCGACCGATCTGAGCACGAATGTCCACCATGTGGATTCCATGTTCGAAATTCCGGTTCGTGACAATGAGCCGGCTGAAGAATGGGACAACCCAAGCAATGCGCAGCATCAGCAAGCTTTTGTTGATGTATCCGAGGCTGGAGCAGGCCTTACGGTTGCGAACTTCGGACTCAACGAATACGAAGTATTGCGTGATGGTCGCAACACGATTGCGGTAACACTGCTTCGCTCGGTTGGCGAGCTTGGCGATTGGGGTTACTTCCCAACGCCAGAAGCGCAATGTATTGGTGAGCATACAGTACGTATGGAAGTGATTCCTCATAACGGCGACGGCATCAAGTCTGGTGCTTATGCGGAAGCGTATCAGTTCCAAGTGCCTTGGACCGTAGCACAGACCGGTGTTCATGCAGGATCGATGGCTGCGACGTTCGCACCATACACATTCGAGAACACAGAGCTTGCGTTCTCCTCGATGAAATTGCATGAAGGATCGGGCAACTTGATGCTGCGTTGGTTCAATATGAGCCGTGAAGCAACAACGCTAGATCTTGCGTACCACTTGCCGTTCGACAACGCGTTCAAGAGTAACATCTTGGAAGAGCGCGGTGCTCGGATCGAGCAGAACGATGCAGGACAATTGTCCTTAGCTGTAGGTCCATGCGAGATTGTTACCGTAGGTATCACAAGCAAATAACTGATAATATCGTAGATCAAAGGTCGTATTTCACTCCTATTTCAGGGTGAAATGCGGCCTTTTTTGATTGCACGTGAGTGGATGTTCAATATTACGACATGCCCAGTATGACGTGGTCTCTACGCAGAATTTCCACCGAAAACACACACCATCTTCACATCGGTTTTGTTATGATTTTCTCTAAATTCAATGCGATAATATTGAAAATTTATAAGGGGAAACAGACAAGAGATCATCAGAGAATCGTTAGCTTGCATGGATTCACAATACTACCTAGGGAGGCCAATGTCGTATGAAAATGAAACATCAATTCGTTCTGCTGCTTGTTCTAACTATGCTCATCACATTGTTTACAGGGTGCGGTTCATCAGCTCCAAGCGAGCAGAAAGAATCGACCGAGACGACGACTTCGGAATCAACGGATGCCGGAGCACAAGGGGATACAGCGACTACAGGGGAAGAAGTAACGGTAAAAATTTTGTATCCATGGGGACAAGGCTTTTTCGATAACTTATTCAAAGATATTGATGAGAAGCTTCCCAATATTAAGATTGAATTAGTCGATGCGCAAGCGAAGCTGGAGCCGCTGCAGGAGCTGAATGCGAAGCAGATCGTTCCGGATATTATATTTGCGAACTGGGGCGTTGAGCCGTTAGAGGAGCTCGGTATGATTGAGCCGCTCGATGATCTGATGGCGAAGCATAACTTCGATGAGAGCGCGATTGATCCTTCGATTCTAGCGTACTGGCGTGCGGTAAACCCTGAAGGGAAACTAACAGGCATGCCTTCGAGCAGTGATAACTATACGATGTATTACAACAAAGAAGTGTTCGATCTGTTCGGCGTGCCGTATCCATCCGAGCATATGACTTGGGAGGAAATGGTTGATCTTGCGAAGCAGTTAACGGGTGAACGCGATGGCATCCAATATCGTGGTCTGGAGATGGGGCCCGGGTTCACAGGTTATGAAGCGCTGGTGCCTCTGCTTGAGCTGAATACGAACTTGACGGATCCGAACACGGGTGAGGTCTTAATCGATAAGAAGCCTGAAGTGACGAAATATCTTGAGCTGATGAAGAAGTTCTACAGTATCCCAGGGATTTATGATCGTGACCCTGAGGCGAGAAAAGATTATGCTTTCGGGAAAAAGAATGTTGGGATGATTGTATCCTGGCCAGGGTACATCAAGTGGGGAATTGGTGATCCAGAAGTCGCCAAAAATATGGATTCGGTTCCTGTGCCAATGTGGTCGGATTTACCAAACATCGCGCCTCCATCAGGCTCCCATCCCTATGTCATTAATAAATATAGCGAGCATAAAGATGAAGCCTTCCAGGTTCTAGCTGAATATGTGTCGGCAGAGAATCAGACGAAATTGGCGAAGGCAGGAGATCCGCCGGTGCTTATCGATCCGAAAGTCTATGAAGCGTTCGGTGCCGATCTGGATATCTATAAAGGGAAAAATATTAAAGCCTTCTTCTCACGCGAAGCGGCTGTGCCGAAGACCGTTAGTAAGTGGGATCAATACGTCGATATCGCCGGAAGTCTGTCCAAATTCGCAGAGTCCGATATGAATATCCAAGAGTTCCTGCGAGTGCTGAAGGAAGAATCGGAGACGAAAATTAAAGAAGCCATGGCGAAGGCACACTAAGCAGTGTGAAACGGAGCACTCGATCATTTCTAGCGTAGAAATGGTCGGGTGTTTTTGTGCAAATCTGGAATTGTAGGAAAACCTTGAGCCGAGTAGGGTTCGATGCTATATTAATAGAGTCCTTTCTTGGCAGCATCTTCAGCAGACCATAGGAGTCCTCGCGCTCTTATAGATAGCTTTACAACAACTAAAGTTCTGAGGGGTGACAGCATGAACATTCTCATCGTAGAGGACGATGATTCGATTCGCAATGTATTACAGTCGTATCTCATTAACGAAGGTTGGACGGTACATACTTCCGAAGATGGCAATGATGCGCTTCAGAAAATTTACAATTTTAAGTTTGATCTACTGCTGCTGGATTTGATGATACCGGGTGTATCGGGAGAGGAGATTTGTAAGCAAATTCGCAAATTCTCGAATATTCCAATCATTATGATCACGTCTAAGGCGCAAGAAATGGATACGATTAACGGTCTGAATCTAGGGGCGGACGACTACATTACGAAGCCGTTCCGAATGAAAGAAGTGATCGCGCGAATCCGTGCCATCCAGCGCCGAATGAATATGTTCCCCGTGAATAATCAGACCGTGATACGGTTCAATCGGGGCAATCTCGTGATTAATTTCGAGTCGAAGGAAGTCTATGTGAATTCCAAGCCGGCCAATCTGACGATTACCGAGTTCAAATTGCTCAGTGTGCTGGTAAAGAATCCGAACAAGCTCTATACGAGGCAAGAGCTGTCTTATGAAGTTCAAGGGTATCGGGATATCGGCGACGGACGAACGACCGATACGCATATTAAGAATATCCGGAAGAAGATTGAAGAGGATCACAAAAATCCGGTGTACATCGTAACCAAAATTGGAGGCGGTTACAAGTTCTCCTATCATTCGGATGAGGGGTTCTAATGGGCAAATACGGGATCCTGCGAAGAACACAGTTCATGCTGTTCTTCACACTCATGATGACATCGATTCTTCTGATGTTGACGGCGGGACTGTTCCTAAGCCTCACCTGGAATGAATCGTTAACGGCGTATAAGAAGCAAGTGATTCGAGATCAGACGCATAAAATGGCTTTCACTCTCCGATCGAATCTCGAACCGGGGATCCTCTCGAAGGAGCAGACGGAATGGATGCGGAAGGCTGTCAATATCTATGCCATGCATGTGCGCTATTATGGACCGGACCATCAGAGCGTTCTCTTTGATTCAGTCCCCAAATCGCATAAATGGGCTGTGCCGTACACGGTGAGTGTACCGATTTCGGTTAATGGGGTACTGCTGGGTTATTTGGATACGTTCGTTGATTTGAATAATGTACAGCATATTCCTTATTTGGCTTTTCTGGCGAACAATCTTGTTCATCAGAATAAGGGAAACATTTTCTTCGTGATCCTCATATCGATTCTTGTTAGTTATGGTGCGGCACGATGGTTATCGAGGTCCTTACGGACAAGCGGGAAGATGGCGGAGCTCATTACGAGCGGAGATCGCGACATTGTCATCCCTACGGCGGGTATGAAGGAGCTTGATCAGCTCACGCATGCCATCAATACGTTATCCGCAGATTTCACAAAGCAAGAGACGTGGCGCAAACAGTCGATGCAGGATTTGACGCATGAATTGCGGACGCCGCTTACTTCAATGCTTTCACGTATGGAAGCGTTGATTGACGGCATTTATCCGGTGAATGAAGAGAATTTGAATCGGATTTATGCAGAGATTGATCGTCTATGCCGGTTGGTGGATGAGGTGGAGAAACTATCTGAGGCCGAAGGCGCGAGATTCCAACTGGTCATGCAGCAGGTCGATTTGCGCGAACTCGTGAAGGACGTCTATGAGAACATGATCTTTCTCGTCAAAGATAAGGGCATTACGTTCCATCTGCATCACTTGCATGTTCCATGTCCAGTCCGCGTAGATGCGGACCGCCTCATCCAAGTGATCACCAATGTCATATCGAACGCGATTAAATATACGCCGACAGGCGGAACGATAGGGGTAGGCCTCTCGGTAAAGGATGCGCATACCGTTACGATGTACTGTACCGACAGCGGAATTGGCATTTCGGAGCAAGACCTTCCGCTTATTTTCAATCGATTCTATCGTGCGGACAAAGCTCGTTCACGCGGTACGGGAGGGATCGGCGTCGGCTTAAGCATCGCCAAAGCATTGATCGAGGCCCACGGGGGAACGATTGATGCGGAGAGCGAGCTGGGTGAAGGTTCAACGTTCTGGCTGCATTTGCCGCTTGCGAAGTCGATTCATTAACACATCATCTTGTCATGGAGGTAGATCATGCTGCTTCAACGTGCTTTTGTCCAGATCCTTCGATATCCGATGTTGATTCTATGTCCTATCATTTTGGATCTTATCGCTTATTTGCTCGGCGGGGCGTTGGTAGGTTTTATCGGAACATCGTCTCTATCGTATCGACTAATTCTTGAGATGGGATTGCCGTCGGTCAGCCATTTGATCAATATTCCATTGCTGCCGAATCAATTACAATTTATGAACATTCCTGGCGTACCGACCATCGGCTGGGCTGCTGTGGTGCTGATGCTGCTCTTGATGACCTTTGCGCAGGGCGGATATATTGGCATTCTTTGGCAAGCATCGATCGGAGAGCCGGCATCGATCAGGGGATTTATACGGGAGGGCAAGGTCTACTGGATCCGGTTTATTTTCCTTTATCTGATGATCATGTTCGCCAAGACGGCAGTCACGACACTTCTCGTGATGTTGTTCCAAGGGATTGGATTGTTCCTATCGTTATTGGTCTTCATCGTGCTTCGCATTCTATTTATCTATCTTGAATTTACGATTGTGGTTGATCGATCCCAGCTGGATGCAGCTTTACGCCGCAGCAGGCAATATTTCAAGCAATCCAGACTGAAGACGATGGTACTGGTGTTTTGTTTATTCGTCGTATCGGGGCTGTTGAGTACGCTCATTCACCAGCTGTGGAGCCCGTATGCGATCCTCGCTGGCATCGTGATCGGCGCTTACGTGGTATCGGTGATTCAGCTTGCATTGATGATGGTGTTGAGTCAGGTGCGAGCGCAATTGGAATCTGAATAGGATTGCATGTAAAGGTTGTCCCTGTAAGCTATGGAATATCGCGGGGGCGGCCTTTTGTGTTGTCTTTGAGAAGGTTTTGTAAGAACGCTTATCGCGCTACAGGGCGATGAAATCGTTCTTCTTGGGAGGTATCTTGCCCTTCGTTTCGACCGCTCTCGTACCCCACCGTCTATGGTGGATATGTGCACTATAGAAGCCCCTTTTTCACTCCATTCCGCAGCTATGTTGGATCGTAGCAGGATAGCTGGCCGAAATGGCTTGTTGTTCCCCTCAAGCGCGAGAAGTTAGTGTAAAAAATCCAGTATAGAAGTTGCGTTGCAGCCAATTCGAGCTTCTATGATGCGAAAATCCACTATAGCCATTCTCACTCCCAGGCACAACGACGAGAGGGTGTAATGAGGTCGAACCCCACACCAACGTAGCAAGCAAGGGGATGGGCAGGGGGAGGAGAAGCGATAGCGTCCGCCTTTAAAAAACGTGTGAACTCCGCTGCATATCATTCAATCCACACGTTTTTTAACAGCGGGTGGAGCCCCCTACCTATCCCCCTCCCGTGCTCCAATTTAACGGGTTTGCTCCCACTATCATCCCGCGCGTTGTCCCATCTTCACACGAAATCCACAACAATCACACACTACGCTCACAGTAAAATTGTTAGTATCAAGATATATAGATTTGCACATCTATAGCCTAGGAGGGGTATCATGTCGAGAATCGTGTTTAATCATGTACACAAGCGCTATGGAAAATATCAGGAATATGCAGTGAAGGATTTCAATCTGGATGTGAAGGATCAAGAGTTTCTCGTCTTCGTAGGCTCTTCGGGATGCGGGAAATCAACAACCTTGCGTATGCTCGCAGGGCTTGAGGATGTATCTGAAGGTGAAATTTATATTGGTGATACGATTGTGAACGATATACCTCCCAAGGAACGGGATATTTCGATGGTGTTCCAGAACTATGCGCTGTATCCGAATATGTCCGTGTATGAGAATATTGCTTTCGGACTACGGATGCGGAAGCTTCCGAAGCATGAGATTGACCTCGCTGTGAAGCGGGCGGCACGCGTACTCGAAATCGAGAATTTCCTCGATCGCAGACCGAAGGAATTATCCGGGGGTCAACGCCAACGGGTTGCGCTCGGGCGAGCGATCGTTCGAACCCCGCAAGCCTTCTTGATGGATGAGCCGTTGTCGAACTTGGATGCGAAGCTCCGCGTATTGATGCGCTCCGAAATCGTCAGCTTACATAAGAAAATCGGCGTGACGACGATCTATGTCACGCATGATCAGATCGAGGCGATGACGATGGGCGACCGGATCGTGGTCATGGAGAAAGGGATCGTGCAGCAGGTGGATACCCCAGAACGCGTCTATAATCACCCGGCGAATCTATTCGTCGCTAAATTTATCGGGAACCCGCCGATGAACTTCATTCAGGGCAAATTGCAAGAGAATAATGGTTTTCTCGAATTCCACACGAACCGATTTTCGCTGCAATTGACGGAGCGCCAGGCGTCGCAATTAAGAAAACTTAACCTTGTCGACCGTGTGGTGATTCTCGGAATTCGCCCAGAGAATATCAGCTTCGAGGAAATTATGCTCGAGACGTACCCGCATTCGATCGTGAATGGCATTATGGAGCTAAGCGAGTTCGTCGGGTCGGATCGTTATTATCATATGGATATCGGAATGGATAAGCGGTTCGTGGCGCGGGCGCATCCACGCTACCACTTCGATGATGGCATGCGCGCATCGGTAGCGGTGGATATGAACAAAGCGCTATTTTTCCACAAAGAGACTGAGATTTTATTAACGGATTAATGGAGGGAGACAGATGGCAAAACGATGGTACAAGGTTGTTAGCTACCCCTTGATCATCATGATTCTTTCTGTGGCTGTACTTGGTGTAGCAGGTTTTCCGCGTCATTCGGACGGAGAACAAGCACAAGCCGACCCCTCAGAAATCATGAGCAATAGCCTTTCACATGATCCTTACTTCTATGAAGTGAAGAAGCAATGGGAGAAAGATCAGGTTCCAGCGGGAACAAAGGAAATATCAATCAATTTGAAATCGATTGCGAACCAATCGCCAGATGCGTCCATTCAGATCGGCTCCTATCAAGGGGAGAATGATGTACTGCTGTGGTCTAAGCCAAGAGGCTGGATCGAGTATGAAGTGGATGTGGCGCAGGAAGGTCTCTACGAAATGGCAGCCGAGTACTTCCCATTCACGGAGGAAGATGGCGGCAGCAAGCAGCCAGTCATGATGACAGTCCAGCTCAATGGCAAATTCCCTTATCGGGAAGCGCACTCGATCTCACTCGAACGTGAATTCGTCGACCAGAAGCCGGAGAAGTTCGATGCAGACGGGAATCAGCTGCGTTCGCTGCTGAACGAGATCACAGGCTGGAAGAGCAAGGTGATACGGGATTCCCAGAATGCTTATGCAACTCCACTCTTATGGCATTTGCAGAAGGGGAAAAATACGATTCGCATCTCGGTGCTTCGTCAGCCGATGGCCTTGAAATCGATCCGTTTGCAAGCGCCTTCAACCCTTCCATCTTACGAAGAGGTAAGTAAAGCATACCCATCCAGAGCAACGACCGCGCAGAACATCATCGCACTTGAAGCTGAGAACTTCACAACCAAAAACTCTTCATCCATTCAAACGCAATATGACCGAAGTCCATTAACAACGCCGAAGTCATTAGACCTCGTGAGCTTTAATACAATCGGCGGAACGGTCTGGTACAAAGGAGGGCAAGCGGTATCATGGGATTTCGATGTGCCGGAAGATGGCCTCTACAAGATCGCTTTCCGCGTCAAACAGAACTTCCGCAAAAACCTGTCAGCATTTCGAACGATCTCCATCGACGGTCAGATTCCATTCAAGGAGCTCACGAACTATCCCTTCGCCTATCACTCGGATTGGTATGGGGCTACGCTCGAGCAAGAAGAAAATAAGCCGTTCACGTTCTATCTGACGAAAGGTAAACACGCGATCAAGCTTGAAGCAGGCTATGAGCCTTATGTACCGATGCTTGCCCTAATCGATCAAATGTCCGCGGAAATTCGAGATATTTCGCAGGAAATTCGCATTGCTACAGGCAACAGTGAAGATGAATATCGGGTATGGGATGTCGCACGGGATATTCCGGGTATCACCGATCGCTTGCAGCGGCTGAAGCAGCAATTCGAAGTGCTAACCGCACAGATGGATCAGATCAATCATGAGACCAATAGTGTGTCGCAGACGTTCCGAACATCGGTGCAGGATCTGAAGGATCTGCTCGATAAACCGAACGAAATTCCATACAGCCAACTAACCATTGGATCACTGCAAGAGAAGCTGGAGTCGCAGCGGTCGCAATTGATGGATAGTCAATTACAAATCGATAAGCTGTATATTGCACCGCTTGAGGCGGAATTGCCACGCATGGAAGCGGGGTTCTTCGAGAAAGTAGGCGGCATGTTCGCATCGCTATACTACTCGTTCACAGCGGATAACCAGATAAGTAAACAGAATGATCAAGAACTTAACGTCTGGATGTTCAAAGGACGAGATTACGTAGATGAGATGCAGCAGCTTGCAGACGAGAAATTCACACCGGAGTCTGGTATTCGCGTGAAGGTGAATCTTATCCAATCGGCAGACCTGCTCGTTCTTGGTAAAGCAGCGGGCATCCTCCCGGATGTTGCTATCGGGGTATCGAATACTTCGATCTTCGATTTGGCCTTGCGTCACGCAGCGCTTGATCTGAATACGATGCCGGGGGCCGATAAGCTTGTCTCCAGCTTCCATCCAGGGGCGATGCTTCCATACCGCTATGACGGCGGGGTCTACGGGATTCCGGAGACGACCAACTTCAAAGTGCTGTTCTATCGCAAAGATATTCTGAAGCAGCTTGGGCTCACCGTTCCGAACACATGGGATGACGTCTATGCGATGCTTCCAACGCTACTCCAGAACGAGAGTAACTTCTATGTCGATCCGGCAGACTTCTCCTATCTGTTCTTCCAGAACGGGGTAGAGCTCTATAAGCAGGATGGGCTATCGACCGCACTCGGCGAGCCGCAGGCTTTCGAAGCGTTCAAGAAGTGGACGGATCTATTCAATGTGTATGGATTAGAACGCCAAGTTGCCAGCTTCTACAACCAGTTCAGAGATGGAACATTGCCGATTGGCATAGCCGATTTCAACCAATACATGCAATTGCTCGTCGCTGCTCCGGAAATATTGAACGAATGGGGCATCGCGCCGATTCCAGGTACGAAGCAAGCAGATGGGACAATTGCAAGATGGTCTGGGGGTTCAGGCATTACCCCAACCGCCAGTGTCTTATTCAACGATACGCCCAAAGAAAAACAAACCTTGGCATGGAAGTTCCTTGAGTGGTACATGTCGGATGAGATCCAGACCGAGTATGGTCTGAATCTGGAGCAATACCGCGGCGAGGCGTTCCGGTGGAATTCAGCGAACGTGAATGCTTTTGTCAATATGCCATGGAAGACGGAAGATTTGCAGGCCATTCTTGAACAGTGGAAATGGATTAAAGATATTCCGAACGTTCCTGGTGGATATATGACGCTGCGAGAGCTCGGATTTGCTTGGAACCGCGTCACGATTGACGGTGAGAATGTACGAATATCCCTGGAGAAAGGGATTAAAGAAATCAATCGGGAACTGAAGCGCAAGCAGCAGGAATTCAACTTCATCGATAGCGACGGCAATATCATCAAGAAACTAGATCTTCCCACAGTGACGGAACCATGGAAGGGAGCGGAAGTAAATGTCGACTAGAACACCGATCCTTTCTGATCATCCAAGTCCAGCACCGGCTGGACTTGGCGAGACGAAGAGCAAATTATCGCAGAAGCTGCGTTATTTATTAAGTGAAATATGGAAGTTCCGGCTGTCCTATTTGTTTATCCTTCCATTCCTTGTGTTGTTCGTGATTTTCATCCTGATCCCAGTCGTTGCCGGCGTCCTGCTCAGCTTCACATACTTCAACGCGATTGAGTTCCCAACGTGGAGAGGATGGATGAACTACCAGAATCTCTTCTCGCAGGATATCGTATTTTTGCAGCATGTCCTGCCTAACTCATTTAAATTTGCGTTGTTCGTCGGCCCGATCGGTTACATCTTCGCCTTTGTTCTGGCGTGGTTAATCGCTCAATTGCCATCTACGCTCAGAACCTGGTATGCCTTAGCCATGTATGCTCCTTCTTTATCCGCAGGGGTAGCGATGACGGTTGTATGGACGGTAATGTTCACGGGCGATCGATCCGGTTATATCAATAGCTTCCTGCTCAAATGGGGACTCATTGATAAGCCGGTATACTTCCTGATCGATAAGGATTATTTGCTCAATATTATGATCGTGATCTCGATCTGGTCCAGTATGGGGATCGGCTTCCTCGCGATCCTGGCGGGTATTCTTAATGTAGATAAACAATTGTATGAAGCCGGGAGAATCGACGGCATTTCGAGTCGATTGCAGGAAGTGTGGTACATCACGATCCCGATGATGAAGCCGCAGATGCTGTTCGCAGCCATCATGTCGATCGTTCATACACTCAAATCGGGAGGCCTAGGCTCGACGCTGACGGGAAGCAATCCAACACCGAACTATGCTGGACAGCTTATGATTGATCACATCGGGGACTTCGGCTTTATACGTTTTGAACTGGGTTACGCCAGCGCCATTTCCATCGTGCTGCTCATCATGTGCTTCCTGCTGAGCAAGCTGTTCTGGAAGTTGTTCGGACCGAAGGAGGATGAATGATGCAAGAGATCCAAATGATGACGACCAAGCGGACGTGGTCTGCGAAATGGCAGGATTTTGTCTTCGCAGTCCGGCAGGTGGACCGAACACAGATTGGGATTGCGATCGGCTTAACCCCACTGGCTATCTTCATGCTGCTGCCGCTCTTCTATATCTTTAACCATGCGTTCAAGCCGCTGCATGAATTGTTCTTATTCCCTCCGACATTCGTGGTGAGAGAACCGACCATCCAGAACTTCTCGGAGCTGCTTGCCTTGACGGAATCGACGGTTGTGCCTGTCGCGAGATATATCTTCAACAGTATCGTCGTGACGTTCTTAGCTACACTTGGAATGGTAATCTTCGGAGCGATGTGCGCCTATCCGCTTGCCAAACATAAATTTCCGGGTTCTAAAATCGTCTTCGGCTTGGTGCTGACCTCGCTCTTATTCGCGACGGAAGCGATTGCGATCCCTCGATTCGTCGTCGTGCAGAGCCTTGGGATTATGAATACCTATTGGGGGCATGTGCTGCCGATGATCGCGATGCCTGTCGGGGTATTCCTCCTGAAGCAGTTCATGGATCAAGTTCCGAATGAATTAATCGAAGCAGCCAAAATTGACGGCGCATCGGAATTTTTCATTTTCCTGCGCATCGTTATTCCAATTGTGTCGCCAGCAATGGCTACAATCACGATCCTGGCATTCCAATCGGCTTGGGGAAATGCAGAGACTTCAACCTTATTCATGCAGGATGATGCAATGAAGACACTTCCTTTCTATATGGGGACGTTAACGTCGAACTTAGCTAATTCGGTAGCAAGGCAAGGAGCGGCGGCGGCTGGTGCATTGATTATGTTCATTCCATCCTTGCTTGTGTTCTTAGTCTCCCAACGGAAGGTCATTACAACGATGGCGCATTCGGGGATTAAATAAGCGATAGGAGAAGGGGGTTCCGACATGAAAAACAATCACAGCAGGCGGAAGTTTGCGATTTGGTTCGTTTGCTTGATGACGATAACGCTATTTCCAACAGCTGCATTCGCGGATGTGCCGTATCGAACATTTACGAAGGATAGCTATGGTCGTACGATTATGACCCAACCTGCCTATGCACCGAAAGGCGTCATCGCAAGGGATATCCCTACGCTGAACCAGCAAGGCGAGGTCAGCTATACGCCCTTGCAAAGACCTCAAGACTTGTTCATTGATCGTCAGGACCATATCTATATCGCCGATACAGATAACAATCGAATTATTCATTTGGATCCGAGCGGAGAGCTGATACGGATCATTACGCTGCCAGAGAGTCCGTTGAATCAGCCGCAGGGGGTATTTGTGACCGAAAATGGGGACCTCTTCATTGCGGATACCGGCAATAAACGAGTCGTGCACACGGATAAGGGAGGTCGGCTCGTTCAAGAGTTGAAGCGGCCGAAGTCGAGCTTCATGAATGATCAATTTGTGTATGAACCGACGAATATGGTCGTTGATAAGCGCGGATTCATCTATGTGGTATCGAAAGGGAGCTACAACGGTATTATCGAATTCGATCCGGAGGGCAATTTCCTCAAGTTCTTCGGAACGAACAAAACGGAAGTCAATCTGATGGACAAAATCCGTAGACAGTTCTATACGAAGGAGCAGCTGAGTCGACAAGTTCGATTACTTCCCGTTACGATCCGTAACATTGAAATTGACGACCAAGGCTTTATTTATACCGTCTCGGGTTCCAAATCGGAGCAAGTGAAGAAGTTGAACATTCGTGGCGAAGATTTATGGAAAGAGAAGGATATCGATTTTGATAAAAATAAGGCATATCGGCGTACTAGCAGTGAACAGATTGAGCCGCAGTTAACCGATGTTTCCGTCGATCAGAACGGGAATATTCTGATGATCGATAAGTCACGTAACATCATTTCGCAATATGACGAGAATGGCGAATTGTTGTTCTATTGGAGTGGCAGTTCAACAACGGGAAATTCATTAATCGGGTTAACCAAAGCACCAACGGCTGTCGCGACCAATTCTCGGAACGAAGTGTTCATTCTGGATGAAGCGCTCAATCTCGTACAAGTATATAAGCCGACGGAATTTGGATCGACGGTACAGGCGGCATACAAGTTCATGCAGGATGGCAAGTATCTTGAAGGCGAGAAATATTGGACCAAGGTGCTGAAATTAAATGCGCATTTCTCCCCTGCTTTTCAAGGGATTGCGCAAGCGGCCTTCTATCGTGAGGACTATGAGTTAGCGCGTGACATGTTCAAGCTCGCTGGGGATGAGGGTGGATTCTCCGATTCCTTCTGGCAGCTGCGACTCGTGTGGTTCCAGAAGAATTTCTCGATCTTTGCGAATGTACTCATTGTGCTGGCCGTCTTGATCTGGATTCTCGGACTTTTGAAGCGGAAGTATAAATTCAGGATTCTACCGAAGACGACCCTGCTCGATCGGCAGCGCTGGTATCAGCAATTCAAGCATGTGTTCTATATTCTGAAACACCCGATTGATGGCTTCGGCGATCTTAGGTATCGGCAAAAAGGCAGTTATATCAGTGCCTTGATCTTGCTCATCCTGACGCTTGTCATGATTCTGGTGAAGACGTTCTACTCCAGCTTTACATTCAATCCAGTCCCGGATTATGAGAAAGGTGCCAGCTCGATGCTGATCATCTTCATGTCGGTCTGGCTGTCTTGGGTCGTCTGCAACTATTTGATCGGTTCCATTCGGCAAGGAGAGGCAAGGTTCAAGGACGTATTCATGGGCAGCTCTTATGCGCTGTTCCCTGTTGTATTGTTCGGCCTACCGCTGGCGTTGATCTCGAACGGGCTTACGCTCAGCGAAGCATCCATTTATCATTCGATTGAATGGGCGATGCTGCTCTGGAGTGGGCTGCTGTTCTTCTGGAATATCCAGGCGATGCAGAATTATGGTGTGGGAGAGACGGTCGTCAACATTCTGCTCACCGGAGTGACCATGATGATTCTGTGGATTATGATCTTCATTCTGGTCGGCCTGTCTTCCGAGTTCAGCAACTTCATCTATACGATTTATCAGGAGGTATCGATGTGATGCGATTATTTCGTTCGAAGAAATTACTGCTATCGGTGACTGCATGCATCATATCTGTATTAACGATTGTCGGGTTTATTTTCGCAGCATCGGGCTCAGATTCGCAATCTAAGCAACAATCGGCTGAACAGTCTAGCGAGCCATCAACAGCGCAACAAGCGAAGGTGAAGCCGGCCAGCGTGAAGGTCGCCGCTGCTGGTACCCCAGTTGCGAGTGGGTTGCCAGATGAACGTACATTCAAGCCCTTGGTAGAGAATCAGCGATTACAGTTAAAGGTCGATGCGAGTACAGGCCATTTCCTCGTGGTGAATAAGCAGACGGGAGATGTATGGCGTTCCTTCCCGAATCCGAAGAATTGGAAGGAAAAGTCTAACACGGCAGCCTGGAAGGACCATCTCGCATCGCCCTTCATGTTCCGTTATGTTGAATTCAATATTCGGAAAGACTTGCTCAAAGAGTCGAACCTCATTGCACAGAAGGGAACGGTCTCGCAATTTGAGGTGACAGAGCACGGCTTCAAAATTCAATATGAGCTCCCAGAGCTTGGCTTCTCGATTCCCGTGGAAGTCACCCTCGGAGATGATTTTGTTGAGACGAAGGTGCTATCCGAAGGATTGAAGGACGAGAGGGTATACACCGCGGAAGAATTGAAGACGAAGAAAAAAGATCCGCTGGCTAGGCTCGTATCGATTCGTCTCTTCCCTTTCCTTGGGGCGCAGACTTCGGATGAGGAGGATGGGTTTCTGCTCATTCCAGATGGCTCAGGAGCTTTAATCGATTTCAAGAAATATCGTGCAGGCACCCAGAACTTGTACACGGAACGCGTATATGGCGATGACTGGGCATATAGCAACCGCAATATCATGTCCGAACGCAAAGCGATCAAAATGCCGGTCTTCGGCATCAAGTCAGCGAACCAGGCGATGGTTGGTGTCATCCGTGAAGGGGACGACTATGCGAACGTTGTCGCTGCGCCTTCCGGGTCATTCAGTCAATACAATTGGGCGACGGCAGAATTCGAATATCGCTTCAAGTTCTTCCAACCAACCGATACGAAGAAGAAGAACGGTTATCTGATGTACAGCAAAGAAATAACGAAGTCTGATCGTTCTGTCAGGTATTACTTTATCGATCAGCCTGAGGTTGATTATGCGCAGATGGCAGATCGGTATCGTCAATATTTGATCGATGAACAGGGACTGAAGCCGCTTCAAGGCAAGAATGCAGACATGAAGCTTCAGCTCCATGTCCTAGGGGCTGACACGGAGATAGGCTTCTTATGGGACTCCTACCTGCCTCTTACGACAACCGCAGAGGCCAAAGAAATTGTGCAGGAGCTCGGTGCACTCGGCGTCGATGACATGTCCATTACTTACTTGGGCTGGCAGAATGGCGGGTTTAGCAAATTCGGAGGGGCGTTCCCGGTCGGTTCGAAGATTGGCGGGAATGAAGGCATGCAGCAATTCATTGATTTTGCCCATACGAGCGGGTTTCCGGTTTATTTGGACGCCTCATCGTATACGTTCAACAATACCGGCAAAGACGGCTTTCGCGTGAAGCGGGATGGACTTCGGGACCTTGGTTCATCCGTCATCGAATTCAATTCTTGGGATGATCAGCGTACGACGTTCGTCAGTCCGAAATTCATGCAGAAGGTGATACAGGATGATTTGCAGGACGCGAAAGATCTGATGGTGGACGGTTATATGTACGGTCAAGGGGTCGGCAATCAGTTAAATACCGACTATAACGAGAATCACAAGGTATCAAGAGAGGAATCGATGCACATTCAGCAGGAGATCATGAATCAGACGAAGCAGTCGCTCGGGAACGTGCAAGTCGCGGATGGGAATTTGTATACCTTGCCGTATGTGAATCATATGCACAATATGTTCGCGAGTAACTCTTATGATCTGTTCGTGGATCGCGCGATTCCTTTTGCACAGATGGTTCTGCATGGTCTCGTTACTTACTCATTTGACTATGCCAATTTAAGTGATGATTATGAGGAGAGTTTCTTGAAAGGAATCGAGTACGGGGCGGTGCCATCTTACATCGTCACGTATGCCAAACCGCAGG
Organism: Paenibacillus terrigena DSM 21567; assembly: GCF_000374845.1. Lineage (GTDB taxonomy): Bacteria > Bacillota > Bacilli > Paenibacillales > Paenibacillaceae > Paenibacillus_K > Paenibacillus_K terrigena. The sequence continues at coordinate 162,980 of NZ_KB895417.1, forward strand.
AGCTGCTCAAGTCCCTTCATTTGGATCGATTCTACAGCACGTATTATAAAGATTGGATTCAAGAAATCGTATCGCAATATCAGCGTTATACGGAAGCGCTGGGTGATGTCCAAGGCGAGTTCATCGTGAATCATCGCGAGTTAGCGCATGGGGTGTTTGAGACGACATACGCGCATGGCAAGCGCATTATTGTCAACTACAATGAGACGCCGTACAACCTGGACACACAGCATGTGGTGAAGGCGAGAGACTTTATTGTTATTAAGGGAGGTGCGTGATGGAATGAGTCGAAAACGCGTGCTTACCGCTCGGTCTTTACGGAGGCTCGAAGGGACGCTGTTTATAGCCCCTTGGGTGATTGGATTTATCGCGTTCTTAGGGTTTCCGCTTCTTTTCTCGTTGTACATGAGCTTTCATACAGTTAAGATTCTACCGAATAAGGTCGCCTATGATTTTGTCGGTCTGAAATTCTACCGCGAGATTATCCTGAACAGTTCCGCGCTTTATGATAAGTTGATCCCTTATTTTCAAGAAGTAGTGCTTATGGTACCGGTGATTGTTATTTTTGCACTGATGATCTCGATTCTACTCAATCAGAAGCTGTACGGTAGATTCCTGTTCCGCGCAATTTTCTTCCTGCCAGTAATCTTCTCGACCGGCGCGGTACTGCTGCAGTTTATTAACCAGGGGGAGGGGAACCTCGGGTTCCTGGAGCGGTTCGAACTTGGCGGCTATCTCGATACCTTCCTCGGGGACAGCTCTTGGGCGAAGCCGGTGAAGGAGGTTCTGAATCACTTTGTACTCGTCTTGTGGTACTCGGGAGTTCAGATTCTGATCTTCCTCGCCGGGCTGCAGACCATCTCCACCTCGGCGTATGAATCGGCACGAATTGACGGGGCAACCCCGTGGGAAGTCTTCTGGAAAATTACGCTTCCTGCGATGTCGCCGTTTATTCTGCTTAACTTGATCTATACCGTGGTCGACATGTTCACCTTCCCATCCAATCCGGTCATTGAGCTGGTGAACACAGGGAATTACGGGTTTAACAGCGCACTGGCCTGGATCTATTTCTTCATTATCATCATTTTCTTGGGGCTTGTGATATTGATCTATTCGATCATGAATCGTAGACATGCTAAAAATTACGTCTAGAGGGGAGGGAATCGCAGATGCGGACCATATTATCCGATGTGAAGGGTCGTCGATTTCTAACAAAGCGACGGATCAGGCAAGCACGTAATTTGGTGCTCGGGAAAGAGATTAACCAAGGGCTTGTATTTAAGCTGATCTTGTACGCAGTCCTTATCATTACTTCATATATTTACATGAATCCGATGCTGAAGATGCTCGTGAAGATGGTCATGAATGTGAAGGATCTCGTAGATCCGACAGTAACATGGGTGCCATCCTCCATTTATTTGGGTCATGTGGCAGAGGCGTGGAAGCTGCTGAATTATGAGAATTCATTAATGATCAGCTTGTTCATCGCCGTGAGTGTAGCCGTGTTACATTGTATCTCCTGCGGATTGGCGGGATATGCGCTCGCTCGATTAGATGTACCGTTCAAACGAACGATCTTCTTCCTATTGATGCTTGCGTTCATTATTCCACCGCAGGTTATCATTCTGCCGACGATTATGGTCTATACCAAATTAGGCTTAAACGGTCATCTCATTACACTGATTTTACCGTCAATCTTCGGGTTTGGGGTCAAAGGCGCCTTGTTCGTCGTCATCTTCAGACAGTTCTTCATGACGCATTCGAAATCGCTTGAAGAGGCTGCGAGAATTGACGGGGCGACGGCGCTAAAATTCTACTTCCGCGTGATGTTCCCGCTCGCAAGACCAGCGATCTTGGTCGTCTTCCTGTTCTCCTTCGTGTGGACGTGGAATGACACCTATTATCCGCGGATGTTCCTCAGTCCGACCGGCGATATGCCGCTTGCGATGAAGATGACCTTCATCGATACAGCCTTGGGGCAATTTATTCAGAACGGGGGATTCCCGGAATATATGGCGGAGCCGATTAAGATGGGTGCTAGTTTCTTGACGATCCTGCCGCCCGTGCTGATCTATTTATTCGCACAGCGTTATTTTATCGAAAGTGTGGAAAGAACGGGCTTGGTCGAATAGAAGAATCCGAGCGTAAGCCTCAGCAATATTCACCACGTTGCTGGGGTTTTTCTCTCGAATCAAGTAGAGAAAGGAATGACACTTCATGCTGGATCAGCTGCCTAGCCTTAGTCCAGAAGAGACACTTCCATTGCTGCGTAATCAATTCTATTATCCGCCTTATATTACACTCGCTCGGATGTTCAAGTCTCCGAAGAGCTGGTTCATGGCACCCCAAGGGTTTAAGCAGTACCAGCTTCTGTACGGTGTTGCGGGGATGGCGGAGAATATCGTGGACGGTAACACCTATGTGATGCGAAAAGGGGATGTCTATCTCATTCCGCCGAATGCGATTCTTTCACAGCATCCTTGCCCAGCGGACCCGTTTACCGGGATAACTGTCACCTTTCATTTTGGACGATGGGAGTCGCCGCTGGAGACCATTCTGGGTAGAGGCCCTTATCTGGGCAATGATGAGAACGGGTCTCTGCATGGGATGTTCATATCACTCATTCATGCGATTAAGAAGCATCACCTGTCCAGCAATATGCTGGCGCAAGGGCTGCTGCTTCAAATCATCTATCAATTCGCTCAGAATCGTCCTGCGCTCGAAGCGCCAACCGCAAGTACGACGAAAGTGAATGCGAAGATGGTGCAAATCTGCAATTATATGAAAGAAAATTATCGGCAGGCGATTCGGTTGGATACATTAAGTGCGATCACGGGACTTAGCAGGAACTATATCATTCGTCAATTTCGCAAATGTTACGGCTCCACGCCAGCGGATTATCTCGCTTCGATCCGCATCGAGAAGGCCAAACAGTTAGCGATCCAGACGGATCTAACCATCACCGAGATTGCCAATCTAGTCGGCTATGCGGACCTGCATTCGTTCAGTCGCATGTTCAAGAAGCGGATGCAGATGAGTCTAAGTCAATTTAATGCCACGGTCATTTCGTCCTTGGATCTTGAATCTCCGGTGGAGAAATCGTAGAGAGGTTCAGAAACATCACCGCATCTGTGCCGCATATGCTATATTTGGATTGACATGGAAGATTCAGGAACCTATCAATATGCAGCTGTCTATCGGTGAGGATAGGCTGACAAAGGGGAATCGAAAGATGAAGAAACAACTCAAGTTTCGTGAAGATAGTTCGTTTGTCATTGTGCAATTTTCGGATGTGGAAATTCTAGATGAATTTGATTATGACCCGGAGACACCTCTCTATGATGCCAAGACGAAAGCTTTAATGGAGCGTGTCATGGATGCAGAGAAGCCGGACCTTGTCGTATTCGCTGGGGATGTGGTGGCGAGCAACCGGGCAAGAGATCCGCTCGAATCGTTCCGCCGTGCGGTTGAAGCTGTAGAAGCGCGCGGGATTCCGTGGGCCGCGGTGTTCGGCAATCATGATTCGGAAGGCGTAGTGCCTCGGAAGCAAATGCATGACCTGCAATTGCAGTATGCGCACAACGTAGCGGAAGAAGATCCTGAAGGTGTAGAGGGTGCAGGGAACTTCGTCGTTCACGTGACAGATGAAGATGATCATACAGCAGCGGCGCTCTATTTCTTCGATAGCGGTGACTATGCTCAGCAAGGCCATCGGGTTGGCGGTTACGACTGGATCCGTCGAAGCCAAATCGATTGGTACACCGGCAGATCAAGTGAGCTGACCGCACGGAACGGCGGCGAACCGCTGCCTGCCCTTGCGTTCTTCCATATTCCGCTCCCGGAATACAACGACCTGTGGGATTTCCATACCTGCTATGGACATCGATTCGATAACTGGTGCTCGGCACCGAATATCAATTCGGGCATGTTCTCTGCGATGGTCGATATGGGCGATGTGATGGGGACATTCGTAGGTCACGATCATGGCAATGATTTCTGGGGAGAACTGCACGGGATTCGTCTTTGTTACGGCCGTTCGACACGCTATGTGAGTTTCGTGGACGGGGTGCGTCATGACCTCGTGCCGACAGGCGCACGTGTGATTCGACTGAAGCAAGGCGAGAAGCAGTTCGAGACTTGGATTCGCCAGACGGATGGCAGCGTGGTGCATGAGCAGCCGGAGCATAAGCCGGAGGGTCGGAAGGTGTAAAGAGATAAAAGCGCAAACGCCGTAAACGGCATTTGCGCTTTTATTTGTAGATTCATCGCGTTCGTTCGAGGTTAAGGAAGAAATCCGTTACACTCAAAAGATATACTACGCTTAGTATGGATAATAATAACCAATCTAATAGAATAACCCAGATCGGGATGTAGCGATGGAGTCTGAACAGGAATGAACAAAACGAACCGATTAGAAAGACCAAAATAGGAATGCTAACGAGACCCTCAGGGAGAATAAATCCTCCTAACCAAAACTTTGGATAGCAGAAGAACAAGAGATTAATAAATATAAATGGGATTAAGAGATTTAAGCTGATATATAACGTTAGTCGTTGTGCTGTTACTCACGATCGTCGACTCCTTATGCAATGGGATATGACGAAGAACATTCGACAGCGAGATGGTATTTCCTTTTTATGGATGGAACTTGTCGTGGATTAACAGAGATTTCTAAGAACCTTAGGAACCTTTGTCGAATGTATTGCGAAGTGCATATAGATCATCTATGTTAGGGGTAGAATCAAGCCCTAAGCGTGTTACTGCATGCAGGCATGAGCTTTAAGAGGCAACTCTTCTTGCGCATGTCTTTTTTGTGTTGTCTCGTATCAATATTTTAGCCAATGAATAGGAGGTCTACATGTGAACTGGCGACGGAGTCTGTTACTTGGATTGACAGCAAGTCTAATGTGTTCCATGCTGCCGATTACCCCTTCGATGACGGCATACGGTGCGGTAAGTGGTGGCAGAACGATCAACATGGCGGAGGGAAAAACAGCGGTATCCTCTTCGGTCGAGGGGACGACGACATTTTACACTGCAAATGCATTTGATGGCAGCATGGTTACACGTTGGTCGAGCAATCGGACGGATGCGGAATGGATTTACGTGGACTTAGGCAAGTCGATGTCGATTAACACGGTGAAGTTATTTTGGGAGGCTGCATATGGAAGCGGATACAAAATTCAAGTCTCGGACGATGGCGGGACGTGGAAGGATGTATTCGTGACCTCGACAGGTGACGGGGGAACAGATGAAATCACGTTCGAGACAGAGAATGCGAGGTATGTCCGAATGCTCGGAACGAAGCGGGCGACGCAATACGGATACTCACTCCTCGAATTCGAGGTTTACGGTCCTTCGCCTTTAACGATTGCATTAAGCCAAGAAGGTTGGAGTGATCAGGAAGTGACCTTTACGCTGCAAGTTGACCCTGCTGCGGAAGGGAATATCCGTGAGCTGCTCTATAAACTGAAGAAGGACGGTACTTGGCAAAAATATACCGGTTCCGTCACTGTTCGGGAGCAAGGCGAGACGGATGTGTATGCGAAGATTATGGGTGTCGATGGGAATGAAAGTCCGGAAGTCAAAGCAACGATTCGCATCGATACGATGTTCCCGGTGCTGCTCGCCAAGTGGCGCAATAAATTGACGGGAGGATCGGCTTTTGATCCGGCGGATCAAGATATCGCGGCAACGCTTCGTGCGCTGGAGTCGAGGGTGAAGAACCCCGATACGACGGGCTATTGGGATACGCTGAATAAGGCGGCGAACCGTACGTATTTGTGGAGCGATCTGAATGCTCCGTCTTCGCAAGCACAATATTCGGCTGATATTACGGCAGGCTACAATCGATTGAAAGACATGGCGCTCGCCTATGCGACGGTTGGTTCCAAGTATTATCAAGATCCACTTCTTCGTAAAGATATTCTTGATGCGCTCGATTGGCTGTATGCTCAGCGATACAACGAGAAAGCAACCGAACGGGGCAATTGGTGGGACTGGGAGATTGGCTCGCCAATGACCTTGAACGATCTCATGGCCTTGATGTATAGCGATTTAACCGAGACGCAGCTAGCGAATTATATCCAAGCCATCGATAAATTTGTGTTCGATCCGACGAAACGGACGAATTCCCCGACATTAATCGAGACCGGCGCGAACCGCGTAGATAAGTCACTTATTGTTGCACTGCGTGGCATCATTGGCAAAAATGGCACCAAAGTCGCGCAAGGCCGTGACGCCCTCTCGCAAGTATTCGCCTATGTGACCTCGGGAGATGGGTTCTATAAGGACGGTTCCTTCATTCAGCATTCCAATATCGCCTACACCGGCAGCTATGGGTACGTGCTCATCGATCATCTAGCGGATCTGCTCGTGCTTTTGAAAGGTTCGAGCTGGGAAGTGACCGATCCAGGGACGAGTAATATTTACCGCTGGATTCAAGATTCTTTCGAGCCGGTGATTTACAAAGGTGTCATGATGGACATGGTACGCGGCAGAGCGATCTCGAGAAAAGCTTGGCAGGACGATACGATCGGGCAAGCGGCGGTCGTTATTTTGCTCCGATTATCTCAGGCTGCACCAGCGGAGGAAGGGGCTAAGATCCAGCGTATGGCAAAATATTGGATCGAGTCTAGTAAATCTGGATCTTCGTTTACAGCAGGACTCCCAATTTCGGATATGCAGCTCGTCAAATCTCTCTTGCAAGATACGAGCGTTACGCCAAAAGAGGAGCTTGTCCTGCATAAGCAGTTCCCAGCGATGGATCGGGCGGTACACTTGCGTCCAGGGTTTGGATTCGGCATCAGTCTTACTTCGAAGCGTATCGCGAATTATGAGACGGGGAACAGTGAGAACCTGAAAGCTTGGTATACAGGCGATGGCATGACCTATCTATACAATCAAGATCTAGCGCAGTTCAATGATGACTTCTGGCCGACGGTGGATTCGTATCGGTTGCCTGGAGTAACCTCAGACGGGAAGACGCGAACGAGCGGTACGAATGATCGGACTTGGGTAGGCGGATCGTCATTGGAAGGAAAATACGGAGCGGTTGGGATGGATGTGGCTCCACGGGGCAGTACACTCCGGGGCAAAAAATCTTGGTTCATGTTCGATGACGAGATTGTAGCGCTTGGCGCAGGGATTCAGGCGACCGATGGGAGTACCGTCGAGACGATCGTGGAGAATCGCAAACTAAATGCTAGCGGGGACAACGCGTTGACGATCAACGGGGTATCGAAATCGGCGGCGCTAGGCTGGAAAGAGACTGTTCTCGGCGTTCACTGGGCGCATTTACAAGGGAATGTGGCAGGCTCTGATATCGGGTACTATTTTCCACAAGCAACGGATGTTGTAGGTTCACGGGAAGCACGCACAAATGCGTGGTCCGATATTAATCAGAAGCTCGAATTTACGGATACGGAATCCATAACGCGCAATTATCTCTCACTGGCTGTTGGCCATGGGACGAACCCGACGGATGCATCTTATGCCTATACATTGCTTCCGAATAAGAATACCCAAGAGACACAGCATTATAGCGAGAATCCCGATATTCGCGTGCTCAGTAACACCGGGGATCTTCAAGCGGTGGAAGAGACGAAGCTCGGCGTGACGGCAATGAATTTCTGGAAAGCAGGGACATCGGGTGAGCTGACGGCATCAAGCCCAGCTTCGGTTATGCTCCGCAAGGAAGGCAGCACGTGGAGCGTCGGTATCTCTGACCCAACACAGACGCAGTCGAAGATCACGCTGGAATGGAATCGCTCGGACCTTACCGTAGCAAGTAAGGATAGCACCGTTACGGTACTTCAGACGACGCCATCGCTCAAAGTAGAGATTCAAACCGCAGGCTCGAAGGGATCGACGCATGCATTCCAACTCCAGCAAGCGGCTGCCGCACCGATTGTTGTACAATCGACCCCTGCCAACGAGGCTAAGGATGTACCACTGAATCAAGAACTCTCGATTCAGTTCGATCAAGAAGTGAAGCCAGGGCAGACATTCGATCAGATTCAATTGAAGCAAGGAGAGACGGTGGTACCTGTTGTGATTAAGGTCGAAGGCAGCACGCTTCATCTGAAGCCGAGCAGCAAGTTATCGCCTGAGCTTCAGTATACGATTTTGATTCCAAAGGGAGCCATACAGAATAGCGGGGGAATGGGGATAGATGCCTATAGCAGCACATTTACGACGGTTGCGATGAAGACGAGTGCAACGTTAAGCGCTCCAGCGAAAGTCACGGCGGGGCAAGAAGTGCAGGTCCAACTAGGACTTTCACAAGTGAAGGATCCCGTATTCGCGCAGGATATTCGAATAAGCTATGATGCAAGTCGATTTGAGTTTGTGGAAGGGAAACCGAATCGTGAAGGGCTTCAAGTGCTAGAGACTTCCCAGCCAGAACCGGGCCAGGTTCGCTTCATCACAGCGAGTGCAGGCGCAGAGAATGCAGTATCCGGTGATGCGAACTTACTGAAGCTTACATTCCGGGCGAAGCAAGTGTCAGCGGCAACGCTCGGGAACATCGGAGTCGAATCGGCAATCCTTGGTGATGCGCGTGGAGCGGAGACAGCTGCAGCTCTGGCATCGATAACGATTGAAGTCGTCCCAGCAGGACCGGTCGTGCCTGAAGATGTAAACGGAGACGGCGTCGTCAGCATCGGCGACCTTGCGATCGTGGCGGCGAATTACGGCGCATCCGAGACGGATGCTGGCTGGGCGCAAACGAAGCGAGCCGATGTGACAGGCGACGGTAAGGTTGATATTGATGACTTGGCGATGGTTGCGCGGAAGATATTGAATTTGTAAACGGGTTATCAAGCAAATCAAAAAGGCTATCCGACCGGGTCTGAAAGGAACCGGCGGATAGCCTTTTGTGTACTTGACGTGTCCATCTCATTAATTAAAATTTGGTAGAAACAGCGTCACCTCATTATTTTTTCTTTTACATGTAATTTCAAATATTGACAAATGTTGACTCGATTGGACATAATGATTAAGACCTAGGTGAAAATTTTGGAAGTAGTCATACATATCTATCTCACGTGAGTCTCAAAGACTATTCGTTCTACGTATTTCATATGATCGTATATTGATGCAAGGTTTTTCTTCATTATTTAAAGTTAGCTTTAATAAAATACCTTAAGCAGGTGATCCGATGAGTTTTCTTGATAAGTTCAAAAAAGGAGTCGCGGAAGCAGGTACGCTAGCTAAAGTGACAGTTGAAGTAAACCGTCTGAAGCTCCAGATATCTAATAAAAGAAAAGAAATTCAAGAGTATTATTTGAAAATAGGAGAGGCTATGTTTCAGATTCGTCAAGAAGAGGAATCTGATGCGAAGCTTACATCCATCGATGAATGGTGCGCTCAGATCTTAAGCATTCAAGCAGATATGAAGGACTTGGAACTCAAGATCAAAGAATTAAGCAATGAAAAGACATGTGCTTGCGGAAAGGTTTTGCCCTTGGATGCGAAGTTTTGTGTCTCATGTGGACATAAATTCGAAGAGGTGATTGTCGTAACCCTAGAGCCTGAGCTTGAAGAGACGGCTACGTGTCCTTCATGCCATCAATCGGTACAGAATGACGCAAAGTTTTGTGGTAGCTGCGGCTATACCCTATCTTAGGAGGTTATTATGAATCAATTTTCTAATGTACTTCGGGAATATCGCAAGTGGATTCTATCTATTCCATTCGTAAATATTCTTTTGCCTTTTGCTCTATATATCTTATTTGGATCTATCGCGGTTGATTTTTTATGTAAATTAACCTATACGATTTTCCCTCGTATTTACGCTTATGGAATCTATTCTGTCATTTCGTTCTTAGATTCATTCGCTTATTTCGGTTTTTGGATTGGTTTTTGGTTGATTCTTGTCACAAAAGACATGAAATTGGCGCCATACGCTTTGTTTGCAAACGTGTTTGTGTTTTTGTTTCCGTTTACTAGCTTCTCATTATTCTCTGTACTTAAGGCTGCGATCTTTATCTGGCTGGGGTATCTACTTCTTAAGTTCACGGCCTCATCTAGCTATTCTGAAATTAATGAGAGAGAGATTACGGTATAGCAGCTAAAAGTAGTGAAGCACACTGCCCCTGTCATGCGTTTGCATGAAGGGGCTTATTTTATCTTACGATAAGAGGATTAGCGATGATATGTAATGACTGTCACGGACAGAATCAAGAAAAGGAACGTTTCTGTATCCATTGCGGTCATGAATTACTGAATGAAAAAAAGTTGTAGGTGGCCAGAACGAAGAAGAAATTATCTCCTCAGATTCAGATTTGGTAGACAGGGCTCATCATGCTCAAACATCAGCCGGAATTATTTCTCCCTGCTTACGGGTATCCGCTTCTTTTTTCAATGATGGCTTACGAATTGTTCCTGTTCCATAGATATGGGCGGAATCATCCTTGTTCTAGTGCTGCCAATCGTGCTGTTCCGCATTTTCTCGAACTTGCTTGTAGGCCTCGGGAATACGCAGGCAACATGGAGTGAGTACCTATGGTTTGCTGCTAAGTATGGCGTGGTGGTGTATGTGTACTTGTACATCCTGCGTCGGAGGAGAGCAGGAAGGTAATAGTCTATGTAATTTGAACAGAAAATCTTAAAAAGAAGCGCAACTCGATTCGCGGAGTTTGCGCTTTATTTCTTCGTCATTGGATAATGATGTAAATATCTTTATACTAACAACATATGACTTTGTTACGATGGAGGGGTTGTTGTTGCTGGAATTTGATCTAACATCTTTTCACGCGGTATTGGCGACGTGGTTTCGTGAGCAATTTGGTGAAGCAACCGAGGTGCAGCGAAGCGTATGGCGTGAAATTCAGCATCACGATCACCTGTTGATCGCAGCGCCGACGGGTTCGGGCAAGACGCTGGCCGCACTGATGCCTTGCCTGGAACGGATTATTCGAGGGAAAGAACAAGCGTATGGGAAGCCCGCTAAGGGTGTGAAGCTGCTCTATGTGACGCCGCTGAAGGCGCTCAATAATGACGTGCATCATCATATGCTGCAGTTCGCGGCCGAGATGGAGCAGGTCGCGGCGAAGTCGGATCTGGCATGGCCAGGACTACACGTAGGCATTCGGACGGGCGATACGCCGCAGCGGGCTCGAGCCGCGATGCTGCGTCAACCACCCGATGTTTTGATCACAACGCCGGAGTCACTCTATTTGCTGCTCACCTCGCCGAAGTCCCGAGAAATGCTGAAGACGGTGGAGCAGGTGATTATTGACGAAATTCACAGTCTAGCCGGGGATGCTCGCGGCATGCATCTATCCGTTACGCTCGAGCGGCTCGTCGAGCTGACAGGACGTTCACCGCAGCGTATCGGCGTCTCCGCGACGCAGCGGCCGATCCACCTCGTGGCGCAATTTATGGGTGGATGGGAACGATCGACAGAGGAAGTAGAACCATTAGAAGCGATCTATCAACCGCGCCCGGTCGGGATTATCGAGAGTAAGATGGACAAGACTTATCACGTGTCCGTGATGCTGCCTGATCGTACGCTGATGACGAACAATAAAGAAGAGATATGGGCTCCGCTCGTGGATCGCCTTCAATCGCTCATGAAGGAGAATCGGACAACCCTTATTTTCGCCAATAATCGCAGACTCTGTGAGCGGCTGACACGGCATTTGAATCTGGAGGCGGGTACCGATCGCGCGAGAGCGCATCACGGGAGCATGTCACGCGAAAATCGACTCGAGGTGGAGCGGGCGCTGAAGGCTGGGGAGCTGTCATGCCTCGTTGCTACGTCTTCGTTGGAACTCGGGATCGATATTGGCCATATAGATCTGGTGATTCAGATTGATGCGCCGCCAAGCACAGCATCCGGCATTCAGCGAATCGGACGGGCAGGCCATGCCGTTGGGGATATTAGCCGAGGGACGATGATCGCTCGTTCACGTGGCATCCTCTCGGAATGTGCAGTGCAAGCGTATCTGATTGCCCATCGGCAGATCGAAGCCATCCAGATTCCTTCGAATGATCTAGGGATACTCTCTCAACAAATCGTAGCGATGGTTGCAAGTGAGGCATGGTCTGTGGAGCGTCTTTATGCGGTTCTGAGACGCAGTGATACGTATCGCAGCTTAACCCATGAACGGCTGCATGATGCTTTGCGCGTGCTATCGGGTTATTTTCCGTTTGTTCGGCCTTTATTTGAATGGGATACGGCTTCAGGGATGCTAACGCCAACCCGAACGACCTTGATGTCCGCGATTATGGGTGCTGGAACGATTCCGCAGAGCACCAGCTACCCGATCCACCACGCCCAGTCTCGACTGAAGCTCGGTGAGCTGGAAGAGGAATATATTTATGAGAGCCGCATCGGCGATGTCTTCCAGCTCGGGACCTCCTCTTGGCGGATTCAATCGATTAAGAATGATCGCGTATATGTGGTCGAGGCGGCGAATGAAGTGAGCGAAATTCCTTTCTGGCGTGCGGAGGCGTCCGGGAGGTCCTTCGAATTATCATGTCAGATCGGTCAGTTCCATCAGTCGATTGCGATACGGTTAGAGACGGAGACGAAGGATGCAGTCAAAGACTGGCTGATGCAAAATTATGGGATGGACGCGAGTGCCGCAGAGCAGCTTGTCGGCTATATCCAATCACAGCTTGAAGCAGGACCGATTCCTACGGATCGGCGCATCATTGTGGAGCATTATCAGGACGATCATCTACGGCATCACATGGTCATTCACAGCTGGTTCGGCAAAAGATTAAATCGAACCTGGCAGCTTGTCCTGCAGATTAGTCTGGAACGTCTGTTCAACGTGCATGTGAATACATCGCTCAAAGACAACGGCATTGAATTCATCCTTCCAGACTGGGATCTGCGTGTTGTGCAATCTTTGTTCAGCATGCCGCTGCATAAAGTGGAAGAGCTGCTGGTCGATGCGATTCCTGCATCCCCTTTGTTCGGCATGACGTTCCGCCGCGTCGCAGAGACTTCCTTGCTGCTGCCGCGAAGCTTCACGCGCACACCGGCATGGAAGCAGCGGCTGCGCAGTCAAGAACTGCTTCGTGCGGCAGTCCCGCATGCGGTTCAATTTCCGTTCATCGAAGAGACGATGCAGATTTGTCTGTATGAGCTGCTGGATCTGAAGCGATTGAAGCAGCTGCTGACAGATATTCAAGCAGGAACTCTTGAATTTGTCATCGATGATCGCAAGACGCCATCCCCTTTTGCGTGGCAATTCGCACTCGATTCAGCCAATAGTCAGATGTATGAATCCGATGCGATCGGCAAAGATATTCAGCTTCATCTGCTCAGCATCAATCGAGAGCTTGCAGGGGAGATGTTCCCTGCTTCGCTGCTCCCCGCCAAATCTGCGGAGCTACCGAAGGAAGAAGAACATCACGTCCAGTCCTCGCAAGATCTGTGGACCTATTTGAAGCGTAAGGGCGATCGGAGTACGGCTGAGCTCATTCATGTGACGCAAGATGCGGAAGAGACCTTACGGCTGCTTGATGAGCTCACCCAGAGACAACGGATTCAATCGATATCCCTTAATGGTGCCAAACGCTGGATTTGTTCGGACGAGGCAGATACGTATGCACGGATGCAGGAAGATGCACAAGCAGCGGCATTCGTGCTGGAGCGATATATCGAGCGAGAGCTCTATTTTACAGCGAGTCAGTTGGTCGCTGCATATGGTCTGTCGGAAGCACAGGTAGACAAGTTCATCGAAGAGTTGTTGGAACGGGAGCGGATTGAGCCTGCGCCATTCCAAGAATCCGAAGAAACGACCTGGATGAGCCGAACAGCAGCTGAACGGGCCATTCGCCGGACTACGGGGCAATTGCGCAAACAGGTTGAGCCTGTGGAGGCATCAAGGTATGGTCATGATGTATGCAGTCGGCATTATTTGTATCGTCAAGATCAAGAACAAGGCGCGGAGGGGCTTCGGAAAATTATTGCTCGCATGCAAGGGGTGTTCCTCCCGTTGTCGCATTGGGAGTCGAGTCTATTCCCGGCTCGGATGCAGCTGTATCGGAAGGAATGGCTCGATCAACTATGCGCGGAAGGCGATATTATCTGGGTGGGACGCCGAGAAGAGGGGGAGAAAGAAGGACGTGTTGCTTTTTTTCTCGCGGAGTCCAAGGCGTTGTATGCACCGCTCTGTAAGTCGACTTCACTCGAGGTTCACCCGCAGCTCGTAGAACTACTGCGAAGCAAAGGAGCGAGCTTCCTGACCGCATTGAGCCGAGAGATGGCATGTGCTCCTTCAGAACTGATGGACCTGCTGATCGATCTGGTCTGGGCGGGTCTCGTCTCGAATGATCAGTTCTCACCTCTGCGATTGCATGGCTCGAAGCCAGGTAAATCCCAGGGTGCTTTTAAATCGGGGCTAGGACGATGGTATATGCTTGAGTCGCTTGCGGACCCGGAACTGCCACTTGAACGAAGTGCTGCAGCTTGGATTGAGCATTTACTGGATACGCATCTGATCTTGACCAAGGAGACGGTTGCGACGCAATCGCTATTCACATGGGAGCAGATGTACGATGCTTGCAAGCAGCTGGAACAGATGGGGATGCTGACGCGTGGTTTCTGGATTGAAGGGATTCAGTCGCTTCAATTCGCCAAGCCGGAGACTATCGAACAGCTTCAACTACCTATAACGATGGCGAAGGATCACATTGCGGTGATGACAGCAGCCGACCCGATGAATCCTTATGGCGTCCTACTAGACTGGCCGGATATGTCAGAGATTCAGTTCACGAGGAGGCAGGGGAATTGTATTGTGCTCGTCAATGGCCGCTGTGCGTTGTGGATTGAGAATAAAGGGAAACGGATCATGACGCTTGGTAGTGACCCTTCCTCTACTCTAGCGATTCTGCTTAATAAGCCGGTGATGCAATACGTTGCCCAGCGAGTCATTCGACTGACAGGTGCACGCAAATGGGTGATCGATACGTGGGACGGTACAGCCATTGAAGCATCTCATGCCGCGCCAATATTGAGAGAGCTTGGGGCCATCAAGGATCGAAATTCTTTTGTGATCTGGTCAAGCAGTGTAAATTAATCGTTAAAAAATAGAACGGCGTTTCTGACTGCTACCATGAGCAATTCACGTTAGCGCACAGTCCAAGATTTCCTGATACACTTCATGCCAGCCGCTATAGTAGTCAGCAACATCGCTGATGTTGATCAGCTTCCTTTGGGACGATTCGTATTTGGCCGCAAAAGGGTGCAAAGCATGGATATCCATCCGATAGAACACCTGATACCCGATCTTCGGATAGGGACTGGTATCATTCCACTGTGAGTTCTCACTGTGGTCGATGATCATATAACCGAGCAGTGTGCAATCCCCTTCAACATACCCCTCTTCCATCGCTTCCCGGCGGAAACAAGCTTCAGGCGTTTCATCGATTTCAATGTGTCCTCCGGGGAAATCCCAGCCTCGATGATGAAGGTCTACCAATAGGAGTTGCTGATGATGGAAGCAGAAACCGTGCACGCTTGTGATGAGATGCCGTGGCGGGAGTTCAGTGCTCTGCTGCCAAGTTAATAGGACACGGGATGCGCCCCAGTCTACGGCGATGTTTGTCAATGCTATTCCTCCTTGGATAAAAGTCATGATCCAAGTCTAGCATAGCGCTCTTTTGCTGGGAATCATCGGTAATAAAAACAGCCCACTCTTCGAGTTGAAGAATGGGCTTCATAGGCTTCATATCTCTATTCCTTGATCTGTTTGCGGAATAATAAGAGGAACCAAATCAATGCGGCGAACATCAGGGTATGCGAAAGTCCAGCGATATGCGGAAGCCCAGCGAAATCCGCTCCTTCGATCTGCAAAATACCCCGGGCGATTAACGCACCGATCATAATGATGAAAGCGACATTGTAGACGATGAACCAGAGATTAAATTGCTTATGCTTGTGAATATCAAATAATTTGCACAGAATCAACACGACGAGGAAGAACAGAAAACCTAGGACGAGTAAATGCGTATGGGCGACGCTAAGAATGGATTGCCCGTCAAAGTTAGAATATTTGGTATATTCACGGTAGAATACACCGGCTAGCATGCCAATGATGAGATAAAAGAATGCTGCATAATAACTCTTTTTCATAGTGATGTAGACTCCTTAGGAATGATATGAATTGAACGATGTTCATGTACACGATTCATCATACGAGACAAATATGAACGGAGAATGAACAGAACATTACAACATGTCGTGCTAATCCAAGGCCGATTACAATCGGGATTGTTCTTTTGTAAGCGGGGCATTGATTGGTTTGCTGTGCGATCCCATGAGTGACATCAGTGCTGGAAGCAGCATGCCGCGCACGAGGAACGTATCGATTAAGATGCCCATTGCCATGATGAATCCGAACAGGAACAGCTCTTGCAACGGCTGCGTAATCAATACGCAGAACGTGGCTGCAAGGATGATCCCCGCGGAAGAAATGACACCGCCGGTTTTGGCGACGCCACGGCTGATCGCTTCTTTCCAAGGGTAATGCTTCGCTTCTTCTCGAATGCGGGAGACGAGCATGATGTTGTAATCGACGCCGAGCGCGATCAAGAAGACGAATGTATACACTGGCAGTCGATAACTGATTGCTTCATAGCCGAGAATGTCGTGGAACACGATCCAGCCTAGCCCGAGCGTAGCGGTATACGAGAGCAGCATCGTGACGATCATCGTGAAAGCGAGTTTGAGCGAACGTGCTTGGAAAGCGAGCATGCATGCAATAAAGATGGTGATGAGTGTGAAAGTAACGATGGTATCCTGCTTGTTCATGCCGCGAACATCGAGCTGTTGTGCCGTCTGCCCCGCGAATTGAAGCGTATTCTGTGCCGGATCGAAGCCGTTCTGCTCCAGAATGGCTTCGCTTTTCTCGCGTAGATTGCTAATAACCTCTAGCGCTTCGGGGTCATAAGGGTTCGCCTGCAGCGTTAGTTTCAACATCAGGGTGTGCTTCTGATCTGATAGGAACCGATCTGGCAGCTTTGCACCCGGCGCTGCGAGGTCATTCGTGATATTCGGACGGATGTCATGGATGCCGCCCTCTGCTTCGAGCGCTTGGGTGAGTTTCGTTAACTTCTCTACATAGGCAGCATCGATGGCGATTTCCTTATTGGATTGGAGCAGCATCGTAACCGGCGCCAATTGCCCTGGCGGGAACTGTTCTTCCAAGAGCTCGAACCCTTGCCGGGACGAGGTATCGCTCGGGAAGGATTTCATCAGATTGAAGGAGTAATTCATCCCTGTCACATTGATGGACGACACGATTAAGAAGAGCAATAGAATCCCAGATGTAAGGCCAGGTTTTCTCGTTACAACGCCGCCCATTCGGGTCCAGAAGCCTGGCTTCTTCGGCGCGGGAGCGAGTTCTTTCTTTGGCATGAAAGGCCAGAATCCACGACGTCCGAATAGGGTATAGATCGCAGGGATCAAGGTCAACCCGCCGAGCAGAATAACGACCATCGCGACGGAGAAGACTGGTGCGAAGTTATGGTACGGCTTAAAAATCGCAGCGAACAGAGTCAGCATCGCAATCAATACCGTCCCACCGCTAAAAGCAATCGGTTCAGCGACTTGACCGAGCGCGACGCCCATCGCTTCGTATTTCGAATCGATCGTCTTCAAGGCCTCACGGTAGCGGGAGACGATGAATAGACAGTAGTCGGTTAGGACGGCGAACAACAGGATCATCATGATGGAGAGTGCCTGCTTGTCGACGACGAACCAATCATTTTTGGCTGCAAGCCCGAGGATGCGGTCGGTTACTTGGTAGACGAGCCCTGCAATGATTAACGGTATGATGGCCATCAGCGGCGAACGATAGATGACGATCAGAAGGATAAGAATGAGTCCGACGGTGGCGAACATCAGAACGAAGTCGGCATTCTTGAATAGACTCGTGGTATCTGCAGCGATCCCTGCAGGACCTGTAATTTCAAACTGCACATCTTTCATCCCGATTTGAGCGACCTTGTCTCGAATTTGCTGCATCGTATCGTAGACTTGAGCGGAATCGAGATCCTTTTCTAGCGCAATGTTGAGAAGGATCGTGGTCTGATCTTCTGAGAACATCTTGTCTTGAACAGGCTTCGGAAATTTGTGAAAAGGCAGTGCACTGGAGACATGCTCCGGCTTCTGATCCGACGACAGCCAAGTGCTGACTTCGGCGATCTTGGCACGTTCCTCGGTCGTGATGGCCTGCTTCGCATGGAAGACGAGCAGCCCGACAGGTCCATCCTCGGACGGGAATTGTTCGTTCATCAGTTGTTCAGCGATAGCCGAAGGCGTATTCTCATGAATGCTGCCTTCACCGCTGCTGACGGCAAATTTCTTCGAGCTGGGTGCTACGCCGCTTAATACAATGATGACGACGAGCCATATGATGAGTACGGTCCAAGCGCCTCTACGTGTGGTTATACGTTTTGCTAACGATTGAAAAAATCGGTGCATAGTTCAAGGCCTCCAATTCTATTTGGCGGTAGAAACTACCTCTGAACGCGGTCGCTCCTCTTTGAAGGACCTCGATAGAGATTTTTCTTATACGATGCATTGTAGGTCTGGAATATGAACGCATGATGAACAGGGAATTACAAGTGTGGATATATATGAAAATAACCGAGATCCCACGCTGCTGGATGCAGGGGGGTCTCGGTTATTGCTGTGTAGGGATATGGTGAGGGAATAACTGCAAAAATGCAGCTAAATCACATGGAGTGGCAGCCTGGTGCCGAAATAACTGCAGAAATGCAGTTAATGGGCTGGAAGAGGCTGCTTGGCGCCGAAATAACTGCAAAAATGCAGCTAATATGCTCGAAGAGGCCGTTCGACGCCGAAATAACTGCAGAATTGCAGTTAATGGGCTCGAAGAGGCCGCCTGACGCCGAAATAACTGCAAAAATGCAGTTAATGGGGTCGAAGAGGCCACCTTGCGCCGAAATAACTGCAAAAATGCAGCTAATATGATCGAAGCGGCCGCCTGGCGCCGAAATAACTGCAAAAATGCAGTTAATATGCTCGAAGAGGCTGCCCGACGCCGAAATAACCGCAAAAATGCAGCTAATATGCTCGAAGAGGCTGCTCGACGCCGAAATAACTGCAATAGTGCAGTTAATATGCTCGAAGTGGCCGCCTGGCGCCGAAATAACTGCAAAAATGCAGTTAATGTGCCCGAAGAGGCCGCTCGACGCCGAAATAACTGCATAAATGCAGCTAATGGGCTGGAAGAGGCCGCCTTGCGCCGAAATAACTGCAAAAATGCAGTTAATGGGCTCGAAGAGGCCGCTCGTCGCTAAAATAACTGCAATAGTGCAGTTATTTCACGCGATCCGCCGCCTGCACCACGCGCGGCTCACCCCATCGGCACCCGAACCGTGAACTCGGTTCCCTCGCCCAATTGGCTCGTCACCTCGATCCGCCCGCCGTGCAGCGCGATGACCTTGCTCGCGATGGACAAGCCCAATCCGCTGCCGCCTTGCGTGCGATTGCGCATCTTATCCGCCTTGTAGAAGCGGTCGAAGATATGTGCCAGCTCGGCCTCCGGGATGCCGATGCCCGAATCGGCGATCCGCACGACAACAAGCCCGCCCTCCGCCGCAAGCACGACGCGCAGCACGCCTCCCGGGTTCGTGAACTTGATCCCATTCGTGATCAAGTTGTACCACACCTGGTTGAGCAGCTGCTGATCGGCAGTCACGACGACCTCCGGCAGGTCGAGGTCCAGCTCGATATCGCGTTCAGACCACTGCTGCTCCGTCACGATGAAGATTTGTCGGATCTGCTCATCCAGCCGGAAGCTCGAACGCTTCAAGACATGATCTTCCTTGTCGAGCGTCGCCAAGGTTAACAACTGCTTGCTGAGGGAAGAGAGTCGTTTGCTCTCCTCTTCAATAATACGCAGATAACGTTCTTCTTCCTCGGGACTCGTCTTCTTCTCGAGGATCGAATGGGCGAAGCCTTGAATCGAAGTCAGCGGCGATTGAATTTCGTGCGAGACGTTCGCGACGAATTCCTGCCGCATGTCGTCTAGCTGCTTGATCGATCGTGCCATATGGGTGAAGTCCCTTGCGAGATCCCCGATCTCATCACGCCGCGTGACATCAAGCTCCATATGATAATCGCCGCCGACAATGCGGTGCGTCGCATCGGTCAGCTTCTTGATCGGTTTGACGATAAATCGCGACAACACGACGATCAAGATGATACTGAAGAGGAACGAGAAGCCGAGAAGCAGCGCAAGGATGATTCTCACTTCGCCGATCTGTTGTTCCATATTCGGTCGGATGAAGAGCGCATAAGGCTCGCCGTGAACTTGTACAGGCAGCCCGACGCTGTTGCGCAGACTATTTTCGAATAGACCATTGATTTTGAGCCATTGCGATTCTTGCTTGATGCCGTTATAGACACCGCCTTCAAGGACATGTTTTATATGCTCGCCATTGAACTGTTTGTGCTTGAACGGAGTACCGTAATATGTCCCGTTCAGCTCGCTGTCGACGGCATAGATCTGATATCCGAGGTTCGCGATATGCGTCAAATAACTACCGAGCTCCATATTCGGATTCTGCTCATAGAGTGAGCGAATGTCCTCGCCGATGCTCATAATCTTCTTCTCGTTCGAATCTTGAATATGCCCAAGATAATAGAAGTTCGTGACAATGAGGGCGAGAATACCTCCTAGGAAGCTAATCAGCAGGAAGATCATGACGATTCGAACGTAAAGGGTTCTCACGGTTCCGTCACCTCAAGCTTATAGCCGAGACCTCGTACCGTCGTAATAACGAAGTCCTCTGGTCTGTCATGGAACCGTTCGCGTAATCGCTTAATATGCACATCAATCGTTCGGCTGTCGCCTTCATAATCCGCACCCCAGATGGCTTGCAGCAATTGGTCCCGTGTGAAAATCCGTCCAGGATTGCTCGCCAGATGCGATAGAAGCTCGAATTCCTTAAGCGGGAGGACGAGCGTGTCCCCATCGACATGAATTTCATAGCTTCTGCGGTCAATCATCGTTCGGCCGAGCTTAATCATCTCCGAGGAGACGAGCTGATACCGTCGCAGCAGCGCGCGAATACGGAACAGCAGCTCCTTCGGTTCGAAGGGCTTCACCATGTAATCATCTGTCCCGGATAGGAATCCTTTTTCTTTATCATCGATTTCACCCTTGGCCGTCAATAGAATGACGGGTATATCGTGGTGCCGTCGAATCTCTTCGCACAGCTCAAGCCCCGTCTTGCCTGGCATCATGACATCGATTACAGCAAGGTGTACTTGTTCATTCTCCAGTATGCGCATCGCCTGCTCGCCGTCTTCCGCTTCATGAGGGACGTAACCCTCCTTCTCCAGAATAAAGCGCAGCAGCTCGCGGATATGCGGATCATCGTCCGCAACGAGGAGATGTATTCTCATCGTGGCATGCTCCTTTCATCCCATCTATTGTGAAGGCAAGCCTTAGAGCGGCTTGAGCGGACCCGACATACTCGATTGACTCGGATCTGCATTTGTACCCCCATCTGCCGCCTCCACCAAATGCTTCAACAAGGCGAGCTTGTTATCCCAGAATTGCTCGTAGTACGCGACCCAATCCTTCAGCTCTCGTAGTGGTGCAGCTTGAAGACTGTACCTTGTCTCGCGGCCGATCTTGCGCTCCGTGACGAGCCCCGCACTCTCAAGGACATGCAAATGCTTCGATACCGCGGTCCGGCTCATCGGGAAATTGCTGCTGATCACATTTACAGGAAGCTCTTGCTCTGCGAGCAAGTGCAGGAGCTGTCGCCGCGTCGGATCAGCAATCGCTTGGAACACGTCATATTTTGGAGCAGCTGCTGTCATGCCAATCCCTCAACATATTTCTTGAGTGCAGGGAGTACGCTCGAGTCCCATCCGCCGTTCATGCGCTCGCGAGCAACCGAATAAGGAATCCCCGTATCCGGTGCCACTTTGTCCACCCAACCGCCATGGGTCAGCGTAAATGCAGTCCGTTCTTCCATCGCCGTCAGCTCGAACGTAATGATCCAATCTTCCCCCCAGCTGAATACAAGCTTTTTCGGCGGATTGATCTCGAGCACCTCGCAAGGCGATACCGCATAGGCGGAAGTGATGGTAAATTTATGCCCAAGAACAGGCTCGAAGTCATTCGGCATGAACCAAGTGGCAATGCCTTCCGCTGTCGATACGGCATCCCATACCTTCTGGATGGGCGCATTGAATTCGATTTCTTTTACAATATCGGGCATGGTCCCGGGGTGATTCGTCATGGGTTATAATCCTCCAATAATGTACATTCGAAACCTATTGGTTTCATGAAAATTATACGGAACCGCTGATCACTGTGTCAATGCAAGAACACCAGCACCCCCTCAAGATGGCGTGCGATTATAAGATTCTGGGAGTCATATTCTATCGTATTGTAGGTTTGCCGCGTCTCGCAATTTCTGATAAGGAGGGATAACTATCAGACAGTCATCGATCAAAAGAATAGCGACGATGCTGCTTATTATGCCACTAGGCTCTATCATCAATACCGGTTATGAATCGCAGTTCTTGTTCACAACCAGCTGAAGAAATCTATATGAATTCAACCTATTTGGGGCAAGTGTTCAAGAGCGCGCTCGATCGTGTGAAGTTCCTCGTACTAAATATGGATAAAAAAATATATGAAATTGCGACAGAAGTAGGGTATTGAAAACTGGATACGTTCTACAAACGTTTCAAAGAATATACGGGGAAAAGTGCAAGTGAATTCCGATCAGAGTCCGAGTTGATGTAAGGATCTTGATGGGTGTTTAAAATCACGACATATCGCGCCGTCTATCTCATGCTTGTGTCGTAATATTAGAATTGCGAGAGACCACGCCTTCCGTTACAATATTCGGGAAATATGTCCACTGTGGTTGCGCATCGTTAATAGAAAAAGAATTGACCGAACGGGTCTTCCGATAGATTGAATTTTTTACTTCGTTTGAAAGCGCTTGAATGAGGATCCAATCATTTTCAGAAATAATACGGCGTTTAGCGCCGAGTGAAAAGAATCCTTAATACGTTGAAAGTCAGGCAGCACAGGGGAGTGGAAGCCCGCATACACCGAAATCTTACAAATCTATGAAAGAGGGATTGCTATGAGTACAAAGGCTATTATTTTCTATGATCCATCATTTCCTATCATTCATGCAGAAGGCATTGAAGTAGAGGAGTTAGCTAAATTCGGCACTGTGGTAGGAGCCGAGGGGCTTGCTTCCGCATTGGAAGGCGTAGAAGGCGGCTGCTTCGTGAATATGCATGCGCCGTATTTCCCGAAATCCGCATGGAACGGGATCATTCAGTATTTGAGAAATGGCGGGGGACTTCTAAGCGTCGGTGGTGCGCCGTTCAAACGTCCGGTTCGTCATGAGAACGGCGAATGGATCGTGGAAGCGGAGCAAACAGGTTACCATCAGGAATTGTATATTCATGAAGCGCTCAAGGTCGATGCTACGAAAGTAGCACGTGTGGAGGCATCCGAGGCCTATCCAATGCTTGCCGATCAAGTAGGGCTATTCGATATTGCAGATACATGGAATCTCGTTCCACATACGACGAAGAACGCGGATTTGCCGCTCCAGATGGGTTCGGCGGGTACGATGAGCACGCAAATCACCCCATTATTAATCGGGAAGAGCGCGGATGATCGGGAGCTTAGCGCACCGGTTGTTTTATGGGAGAATTCGCGTGGGACATTCGTGGGATCGCGCTGGATCTTCATCCATATGCCGCTTAGTGCTTCATTCTGGTCGCAAGGCGGTGCGGCAGTGATTGCGAGGTTGGCAGCGTTCTGCGGCAGAGGTCTGACGGAAATTTCAATTAAACCGAATTATGCCAATTATGAAGCTGGTGAACGTCCAATGCTCATGCTTCAGACACAGAACTTGCAGCGCATGATCGCAGGTACTTCGGCTGCTGTGGAGTCATGGACAGTTGATCTTACCTTAGCACGGCATGATGAAGAGACAGCTTGCTGGACGCACCACGTGAAAGTGGAAGCTGGAAGTGAGCTTCAGTTCGTGCGCATCCCTGTACCAGTAGAGATTCGCAGCGGCTTCTATCAACTTCGTTGTGAAGCGATATCGGCTAGCGGTGAAGTACGTGTGCTTCGTCAAGGATTCTGGGGCCATGATGCGGCATTGCTTCGTGAGGGTGAGCCTATCTCCGCCAATCGGGATTATTTCGTAAAAGATGGACGTCCGCTCCCTGTGGTCGGGATGACTTATATGACATCGGATGTGGCGCGTAAGTTCTTATTCCTGCCGAATGTGGACGTCTGGGATCGCGATATGGCACAGATGAAGAAAGCCGGCATCAATTGGATTCGTACGGGCGTATGGACGGCGTATCGAAACATTATGCAAGTGGACGGTCACGCGTCCGAGGAAGTACTGCGTGCCATCGATGCGTTCATCTTGACGGCGAAGCGTCATGATCTTCAGCTTACCTTTACCTTCTTCTCGTTCACACCAGAGACATGGGAAGGCGTAAATCCGTACTTGGATCCGCAAAGCGTCGAAGCACAGAAGCGCTTCATTCGCGCGATTGTTAGCCGTCACCGGGATACGGCGAATGTGGACTGGGACTTGATCAATGAACCGTCGATGTTCGCGCCGGAGAAAATCTTCTCGTCAGGCCCTCGTTCTGCACATGATCCTTACGAGCGGGAAGCGTATCGTACATGGCTAAAAGAGCGTCATGGCTCGATCGAGCTCTTGCAAGAGCGCTGGAATATGTCGCCTGCACAGCTGCCAAGCTTCGATGTGGTGTTGCCGCCGGAAGAGGAAGAGATCAACTTCGACGTTCAGAATATGCACCAAGGCAAGAAAGGGACACGTTGGTTGGATTACTGCTTGTTCTCGATGGAGATGCATAATCGTTGGGCAAAGGCGTTGTACGATACCATTAAGGACATTGTTCCGAATCATCTTGTCACGGTAGGTCAGGATGAAGCGCTCGGTGCACAGCGTCCGTCACCGTTCTTCTATGAAGAAGCAGTTGATTATACGACCGTCCATTCCTGGTGGTTGAATGATCAATTGGTCTGGGATGGGATCTTCGCGAAGACGGCGAATAAGCCGAATGTGATTCAAGAGACAGGAATCATGTATGTCGAGACACCGGATGGTCGAGCGAAGCGTTCTGAGCTTGAACTGCGGAGCATCTTGGAGCGCAAATATGCGTATGCTTTCTCCACGGGCGGTGCAGGTGCCATTCAATGGATCTGGAACACGAACTTCTATATGGATAACGCGAATGAATCGCATATCGGCGCACTGCGTGCCGATGGAACGGAGAAGCCGGAAGCGGATGTATCTTATGATTTCGGTCAATTCATGAACGAGAACCGCGATTTGTTCGAAGATCGTGCGCTTGAAGACATCGCTGTTATTTTCCCGTATTCGAATGATTTCTCGAATCGGAAGCTGGCATTCGACGCAACGACGCGGATTACACGTGTCATGAACTATAGTCTGAAATGGCCGTTCCGTGGGGTTTCGGAATATCACTTGGAAGATTTGCGCGTGAACCCGGCGAAGCTCATCGTGCTGCCGAGTGCGCATAATGTGGATGATCAAGCCATGGAACAGCTCGTGGAGATCGTTAAGGAGACCGGTGCGACTTTGTTGATTACAGGTCCTGTAGGCATCGGTGCTTATTGGCAGCCATCGAACCGCTTGAACGAGCAGTTCGGTGAGCGGACGATTGGCAATGTTCGTCGTGAAGAGATGCTGTTGATCGGTGACAAGCGCTACCGGGTATCTTTCGGACAGCGCCGCATTGCACAGCTCGCAAAGGAAGTGCCTTCGGTACAACAAGCAACGGACGGGGATGCCATCGTTGAAGTGTCGATCGGCCAAGGCCGGATTCTCTGGAGTCCGCTGGCGGTTGAACTGAATGAACGGGATGAGGCTATCGAAGCGTTGTATCGTTATGCAGCAGGCCAAGCAGGTGTAAGTCCTGTCATGGAATGGCTTACAGGCAGTGATTTGCCGGGCGTGTATGGTCAGAAGCTGGCGTTCAAGAACGGGAACTTGTATATTTTCGTATCGGAATATGCTTGGGATGCGCCGGTTGAGATCAAAGATCCGATATCAGGTATGACGTATCAATTCACGTTACCAGCAGAGCGCTCGATTCTATTCGCAACGGATCAAGGCGGACAGCTCGTATCCACTTATCGTCCACAAGAAGTGAACATTGCAGTGAAGGGAAGAGACTAAGCGATGGAACAACGTAGAACAGCACATATTATTTCGCATACCCACTGGGATCGGGAATGGTACCTCCCTTATGAGAAGCATCATGTACGCCTTGTGGAATTGGTTGATGCTTTGCTGGACAAGCTGGATCAGGATCCGGATTTCAAAAGCTTCTGCTTTGACGGACAGACGATTATTCTCGAAGATTATTTGCAGGTTCGTCCCGGTCAGCGTGAGCGTCTGACGAAATTTATCCAAGAAGGCCGAATTATGATCGGCCCTTGGTACATTCTTCAGGATGCGTTCCTGACGAGCGGCGAAGCAAACGTGCGCAATATGCAGGTCGGCCATGAGGATTCGAAGCGATTCGGCGAGCCGGCGAAAATCGGCTATTTCCCAGATACGTTCGGCCTTGTGGGACAGACGCCGCAATTGATGCAGCAATCAGGCATAACGAACGCATTCTTCGGACGCGGCGTGAAGCCGACCGGTTTCAATAACACGGTATCAGACGGGGGCTATGAGTCCTCGTTCTCCGAGCTCATGTGGGAAGGCCCAGACGGCTCGAAGGTGCTCGGCATTCTGTTCGCGAATTGGTATTCGAACGGGAATGAGGTACCGACAGATAAAGAAGAAGCGAGAAAATTCTGGGATCGCAAGCTTGCGGATGCAGAGAAATACGCATCAACGCGGGAGCTGCTCTTCATGAACGGTTGCGATCATCAGCCGATTCAGCTCGACGTACCGGAAGCGATTCGCGTCGCGAAGGAGCTCTATCCGGATACGGAATTCATTCATTCAAACTTCATCGATTATCTGGCGGCCGTCGAAGGTGCGATGGAACGGGAGTTATCTTCGGTTCGCGGCGAACTTCGCAGCCAGCGCACGGATGGATTGGGCACGCTCGTGAATACGGCGTCGGCGCGCGTCTATTTGAAGCAGATGAACCAGACAGGACAGATGCTATTGGAAAAGGTAGCAGAGCCGCTCGCGACATTCGCAGACCTGCTCGGCCGTCCATACCCGCATGATCTGCTCACGTATGCATGGAAGACGCTGATGCAGAACCATCCGCACGATAGCATTTGCGGCTGCAGCGTGGATGAAGTGCACCGCGAGATGGTGACACGCTTCGATAAGAGCCGTCATGTCGCGGAATCGATCGTTGATACAAGCGTGCGTACGATTGTGGATGCGGTGGACACGACAGGGTTTGAAGCCTATGGTGAAGAGCCATTACCGCTGGTTGTCTTCAATACGACAGGCTGGAGCCGTACAGGGGTTGTGTCGGTTGAGCTGGAAGTCGCGAAAATCTATGAGCGTGAAGGGATTCGAGCGAGAGAAATGACGGAGCGCATGAAGGCAGTAAGCCTCGCGGGACGGGTGCTCGTAGATACGGAAGGGAACGCGATTCCTTGTACGGTGGAGGATTTGGGTGTGGTGTTCGGATATGATTTGCCGAACGATAAATTCCGTCAGCCATTCCTAACGCGCAAGGTTCGTCTTACGTTCCAAGCAGAGGGAATTCCTGCGCTTGGATTGCACACATATGCTTGGGTATTACGCAGTGAAGACGCATCGCAGTTGAGCTCCCTGGTGACGGGCGATCGCAGCATGGCGAATCATCTGCTGCAAGTGGAGATTGCTGAAGATGGCTCCTATACGCTGACGGACAAGCGTACGGGACGTGTGTACACGGATCTTGGGATTTATGAGAGTACAGGCGATATCGGGAATGAGTATATGTACAAGCAGCCGGAAGGGGAGCAAGCTCTAACGACGAAGGGACTTCCTGCACAAGTTCGCGTGCTTGAGGATTCGGCGTATCGCGCTTCGTTCGAGATTGTTCATGCCTGGGAAATCCCGGCATCGGCTGAGGAATTGCTCGGTACAGAACAACGCGAGTTGGTCGGCTGGTCGGTGCGCAAGGCACAGCGTTCGAACAAGATGGTACCGTTCACGATTCGTACGGTATTGACGCTTGATCGTAATGGTCGTGGCGTACAGATCGAGACATCGTATAACAATCAGGCGCAAGATCATCGTCTGCGTGCATTGTTCCCGACGGATGTCACAGCGAGCACGCATGACGTGGATTCGATGTTCGAAATCGTGAAGCGTTCGATCGAGCCTGCACCGGAGTGGACGAATCCGAGCAATAGTCAGCATCAGCAAGCCTTTGTTGATGTGAGCGAAGCGGGAGCGGGACTCACGGTAGCGAATTTCGGCTTGAATGAATACGAAGTGCTCCGTGATGGACGCAATACGATTGCGGTGACCTTGCTGCGCAGTGTCGGCGAACTCGGCGACTGGGGTTACTTCCCGACACCGGAAGCGCAATGCATCGGTGAGCATACGGTTCGGATGGAAGTCATCCCGCATGACGGCGACGGCATTGAATCCGGTGCATATGCAGAAGCCTACCAGTTCCAAGTGCCTTGGACGGCATGTCAGACGGGCGTTCATGCGGGCCGAGTGAGTGCGGTATGTACGCCGTTCCGCTGGGAATCGAAGGCTGCGGCCTTCTCTTCCTTGAAGATGAACCCAGCGACGGGCGACTTGATGCTGCGTTGGTACAACATGAGCGCACAACCTGTTGACATGGCGCTGAACGCAACGATTCAGACCGAGCAGCTGTACAAGACGACGATCTTGGAGCAGCCTGCAGAGCCGTTCGCAAGCGAGGCGACGGAAGGTGTAACGCTGCCGCTGGGTCCATGCGAGATCGTCACAATCGGCGTCAAGCCGGTACGTGTTGGTGTGAACTACGAATAAATTTGGCATGATTCTAATAAGCCGCCCTCTGATCCTGAATTAAGGATCAGAGGGCGGCTTATTATGCAAATATTTAGAAAGCATAGGTTGCACGAGGAATAGAAATTGATCATTGCGGACATCGTATATTTGCTGGTGAATCCATTTTCGTTAAATTATAGACAGAAGGGAAGTTATTCGGGAACATGGCAACCGTCCTCTACATCACTGCACATCCGAACGATCATCAAGTATCGTACAGCATGGCTGTGGGCAAAGAATTTATTGAAGCTTATCGTGAAGCGAATCCGAATGATGAGGTCATTCATTTGGATTTGTACAAATTAAATATCCCGCATATTGATGCAGATATTTTTAGCGGTTGGGGGAAGCTCCAGGGAGGATCTTCCTTTGATCAGCTGTCAGAGAATGAGCGTTCCAAGGTAGCCCGTCTGAACGAGATCGTCGATCAATACGTGGCAGCGGATAAGTACGTGTATGTTACGCCGATGTGGAACTTCTCGTTCCCACCGATTCTTAAAGCGTATATCGATGCGATCTGCGTCGCAGGCAAAACGTTCAAATATACCGAGAATGGCCCCGTCGGATTGCTGCCGAACAAGAAGGCTTTTCATATCCAGGCGAGCGGAGGGATTTACTCAGAAGGGCCGGCAGCAGCCATGGAATATGGACATAGCTACCTGCAAAAGATCATGCAATTTCACGGCGTTCCGTCGTTCGAAGGGATCTTTGTCGAAGGGATGGGGGCTATGCCGGATCAAGCGCAATCCATTAAAGAAAAAGCGATCGCTAAAGCCAAGGAGGCTGCAAAACGTTTCTAAATGGAATGGGACGAATTGCGGCAAATAACGATGCATATCTTCTGTTTAAGAACAATAGTTTGAGGAGTGGAACGATGTCGGCACGAGATCAGAAGTTTCCAGTTTATTACGATGGTTCTGCGCATGTAGAGTTTGCTGAAGAAATGATAGAAGACCCGGAACATAAACAAGATGATCGATCGATAACGAATGAAGAATGGCGCCGCCATATTAGCGGCAATCCTTTTTTTTACACACAATCATGATCATGAGAAACGGCTGCTTCCGGTTATATACCTGAAGGCAGCCGTTTTTTCTTATTCAATCTGATAAGTATTCGCTTTACTTTTGTTTGGATATCGCGTCTTTGATTTTGGCCCCCGACTCTTCTTTCAGTTTTCGTAAAAATTCCGGAATGTTCATGTCGGACTCAGCGAATTTGGCCAAACTCTCGTTAATATTGACGTATTTGTCATATCGGCTTATTTTTGAAGGCGGAAGAGCCGGTTTTGAAGCAAAAAATGCTTTAATATTTTTGCCTTTAAACAGTTCTTGATCAACGGCATATTGGTCCCTGACTTCTTGGGCATTGAGGACCGAAGGGTCGACGCCTTTTCTTGTGATTCTGGACTGGTTTTCAACAGATACGAACTCGGCCATGACCTTAAACGCCGCGTCCTTGTTTTTGCTATATTTGTTCAGAATGATCGGATGTGAATACGAAGTCGGTGAAACGTTCGGAAGCTCCGGCCAAGATGGCAGCGGCACAGCATCGACATTTTTAACAATGTCCGCGTCGCCGATCCCCCACATCAAGTATTGCGGCCACGTGACGATCATGCCGACATTTCCTTTCGGAAACTGGTAGCTTTCTTTGTTGTACAAACCGGGGATGCTGTATATGCGCTTCATCAGTTCCAAATATTTAGTAACTTCCGGCGATTTGTCGATGAGGACTTCTCCGGTATCCGGATCTGTTAAGTTAACGGAAAATTGCTTGAGCGGTACCAGTGCTTCGCCATAAGCACCAAACTCAAAACCGTGGTACTGCATGCCGTCACGTTCGCCTGTCAGCTTCTTGGACAGGTCGACAATATCGTCCCAAGTCAAATTTTCCTTCGGGTATGGAATACCGAATTTATCGAATACGTCCTTATTGTAATACAGTGTGAAGTTGTCGCTGAAAGTAGGCATTCCGATCAGACTGCCATTCGGGTTCATGGCGCGGTAAGTAGCGATGATCGAAGGCTCGATTGTTGATAAATCGAAATTGTTGGCTTTGACCAACTCGTCCAATGGCTCGATCATATCGAGCTCCGTGGTCGCTTCAATTGCGTCGCCGTCGCCCCAAATCAAGTCAGGTACGATCTTCTGGGCGTTCAGTTCCTGAAGCGACTCCAGATTGTTTCCTTTTTGCAGCTGCACCAGCTTAATATTTTTCAGCTTCTCACTAATTGTTCCGAATCGGGATTTGAAGTTTTCTTCCGGGTGCGGGTATAAAATTGTGATCTCAACTACTTCGTTATCGGTTTGTTTGACCGTGCCTGCCGAATCGCTCTTCTCTATTTCCGGTTCCGTTTTCTTCGCATTTTCGTTATCGCTGGTGCAACCGCCAAGCAAAGATACTAACATGAGGAATACAAGCAACCTAGTCGTGCTCTTTTTATTCCTTTTCAAACTCATTACCTCCCAATGATAAAATAGGTAGCGCTTACTTAACGGTGCGTGATCCATGCGTGGCTTCGATTCACTCTCTCATTAAATTCCCCCTTCGTGTCAATCTACCCATATCCTACCAAACTGGGCGTGAAGATAGTGTGAAGAATCGAGGCTGCGGTCTAACGCCAAAAAACCCGGCTTGCATCAATCGCAAGCTGGGCCGCTTCGTTCAACTCTATCGTACACGTATGGGTCTTCACACCCAAAAAGGACCGTCCGGTCGAGTGGATCCGGACGGTCCTTCTTATTTGAGCTGATCAATCGTGAGGCTGACTTTATAATTCGCGAATCGCAGCAGTTGTTCGAGAAATGCGCTCAAGTCAGAGGGCGATGCAACACGAACACGCATCCAATAGCAGCCTTCGCCGCTGACGCTATAGACTTCAATCACTTCATCGCTGCTGGCGACGAAGGAGCGGAATTGCTGATGTGCATGATTGGAAGTCAGGAAAATCGTGATGAGCGCTTGGACGGATTGCCCGAGCTTATCTCGATTCCACCTTACCGTATACCCTTCGATAATGCCGATGTCTTGCAGCTTGCGCACGCGAGCACCGACCGCTTGCCCCGTTAGGTGGACGATTTGACCAATTTCTTTGTGAGATCGGTTCGCATCTTCGATCAATAATTGGAGTATATCCAAATCTACGGAATCAATGGTTCCATCATTCATTTGCTGAACACCTCTATGCAACGTATAAAATTCTTACATGTTGAAAGTAAGAATCGCCGTTTCCTTTCATCCGATTATTTATGTGGTTCATGATCCTGTGTATCATTGTATCAGGAAGTAAAGGAGGATGTCAGGATGAAAATACAATTGATAAGAAATGCAACATTATGGCTTGAATATGCAGGTGTTAAGATCCTCGTGGATCCAATGTTTAGCGATGCGGGTGCAAATCCGCCGATTATAAACTCCAATAATGATCGACGCAATCCACTCGTGCCGCTGCCAGCAGAAGTTGCAGCATGGCAGCATCCCGATCTGATGCTCGTCACCCATCTTCACCTGGATCATTTCGATGAGGCGGCGGTTACACACCTATCGAAGTCAACGCCGGTCCTGTGCCAACCTGGTAACGAGGGTCAAATTCAATCACATGGATTCACGGACGTCGAACCGATCGATACAACGCTAACCTGGAAGGAGATCACCATACATCGTACCGATGGTCAACATGGCACGGGAGAGATTGGTCAGTGGATGGGCCAAGTATCCGGTTTTGTCCTGCAAGCAGCGAACGAACCAACGTTATATATCGCTGGCGACACGATCTGGTGCGATGACGTCGTTCAAGCTCTGGATGCGTATCACCCTGACGTAACGGTAGTGAACGCCGGAGGCGCGCAGTTCGTTACTGGCGATCCGATCACAATGAACGAAGCGGATGTCATCGCTGTGTGCGAGCACGCACCTTATACGCAAGTTGTTGCCGTCCATATGGATGCGATCAATCACTGTCATGTCACACGCGCGAAGCTTCGGGAAGAACTCGCCGAATCAGAGAAGACCTATAACGTACTTATCCCGGAAGACGGCGAATGGATCTAAGATCGACACCGCAGATAGCCTGATTACATGCGCTCAGGCGTTGGCAGCCCGAGCGTTTGCAGCGCATCGCCAAGCGTCTCGTGGAACTTGGACGTCAACCAGATACGGAATGCCTTCGAAGCTTCATCGCCTTTCAGAATTGGACATGCGCCGTAGAAGTTATTAAATAACGTCGCGAGCTCATGGGCATACGTACAGATAAGGCTCGGGGACAACTCCTCGGCTGCTTTGTGCAGCGTATCGGGCCACAGCGCGATCTGCCTTAAGAGTGCATATTCTGCGCGATGTAACAGAGGGAACACGGCAGGGTTCTGCGGCATAATCCCATGCTCTTCTGCGGCGCGGTTCAATAGGGTGCTGGCTCTGGCATAGGCGTACAGCAGGTAGACGCCGGTATTGCCTGAGATTTCGGTCGCTTGCTGCAAATCGAAGACGACTTCGGTCTGCAGGTTGAACCGCAGCAGATAGTATCGTATTGAAGCGGCTGCGATCAGCCGACTGGATAGTCCATCCGAGTTAGAGCGGTTATCCGCGATGACTTGTTCCATCAGATCGAGCAGCTGTGAAATTTTAATTCCAATCCCTTGGCGGCCGGACATTGCGTAAGCAGCTTTGCCATCTGACGTATCGATGCCGAGCTCTGCCGCCGATCGCGGACTGAGCGAGACTACGCCATAGCTGATATGGCGTAGTTGATTCGCTTGAGCTGTGAAGCCGAGCACTTCTAGCGCCTGCTTCACCATCATCTGCGGATACGCTTGGCGTGCATCGATGACGTTAATGACGGTGTCGGCCTGAC
Source organism: Paenibacillus terrigena DSM 21567 (assembly GCF_000374845.1). Taxonomy (GTDB): domain Bacteria; phylum Bacillota; class Bacilli; order Paenibacillales; family Paenibacillaceae; genus Paenibacillus_K; species Paenibacillus_K terrigena. The sequence continues at coordinate 196,845 of NZ_KB895417.1, forward strand.
CAAAGGCACCAGCTTCGGCATGGGTTCCAGACCCTCCGGCTGCAGTCGTGGTGAACAACCCGTCTGCGAATCGCTTGTAACCGAAATCTTTGCCCAGCAAGCCGAACTTCCAGAGATGATAGGCGATATCTTTGGCCGTATACGTCAGAATGCCATTGGAACGCACCAATACTTTATCCTGCTGATGCTCGCTGTCTACCTCTGATTCATCCCCGTGCTCTTCAACAGCCCCTGTCTCCCCTTGCTTCAACACCCAACAGCCAGCCAGCTTGCCTGTTGTCTCCTGCTTGAATTGCGGTGTCTGCTGCAGCAGTGCAAAGGCCGCATCCCAGAACCCTTCCCGCACAATATTGCTCTCCCACACGAGCAGATGATAACCTATCCCGAACTGCTCCATCTCCTCCAATTGCTCGCGAACGATGCGCTCTGCGACCAGCATCCCCATCCAAGCGATGTTATTATTGCCTTCTTCCAGCGCGTGAAGGATCGTGGAACGCTCTTGTTCTAAGGCAGGGCGAACCTTGTATTCCCGATGCAGTGAGGAATAGACATCCCAGCAGAAATCCCCGAACCTCGCATGCGCTTGTTGAAGCGGCGTATGAAGCATTCCGACAACGGTGTCGGCGAGTTGATTGCCAAGATCATCAATGTAATTGTGCACTTCGACCCCCATACCTGTGCGTCTTAACAGACGGACGATGCTGTCGCCAATGCAGGCATTGCGAAGATGGCCGATATGGGCAGATTTGTTCGGATTAATGGACGTATGCTCGACAATCGCCTTCTTCTGTTCTCCACGCGCCTCAAGCTGCCAATCCTGACGGGCCCATACGCCCCAATCGATGAAGAGATTCATGAATCCAGGCGGTGCGACCTCGATCTTAACGACGAGTTGTTCCATCATCCCGTCTTGCGTGAGCTGTGCCGCAATCTCAGAAGCCAAGATCATTGGTGATTTGCGCATAACCTTGGCCAGCAGCATCGCAATATTCGTGGAATAATCCCCGTGCTCCATATGGGATGGCTGCTCAATCCGCACGGCGACTTGCGACTGTTGCTCCGAAGCAAATGATAGCTCATAAAGACGTGTAATGGCTTTCTCAATCTGCGTGATGATAAACGATTGTAATCTCATACGAATTCCTCCCTAAAAATGAAAAAAACAGCCCTGTCTCTATGAAGAGACGAAGGCTGTTGCTTCGCGGTACCACTCTTGTTGCTAGACATAATGTGTCTAACCCCTCTAGCCGATAACGGACGGCGCCGAATCTCCCTACCACAGCGACTGCAGCGCGCTGGTTCAGCAGATTTTCTCCCGGGTCCGCTTCATTCATGCTGTCGTACCGGCTCACACTATCCCGGTTCGCTTGGACGCTTCACATGAATTACTCTCCCGATCAACGAAATTGAAGATATATTGTCAAACACTATACAAAATCTGTGAAATAAATGCAAGTGGCTGATGACCGGGAACGAGTCTATGTTAGTTTTCGGGGTCCTACTTTGTGGGGTTATTTTAGGGGTACGCTACAGAACCGCTTGATTATAGATACAGTTTTCTATACATTTAGAAGATAAAAATATCGATAACCGTAAGGGATAGGAAAGGAGCGGAGGGGTGTGGCATTGGATTATCGCTTGCGTGTAAGTTTTACGCCTTTGCATGAATTTATTAGCAGTCTGCATACTTATTTATGCCGTAAATCCTATAAAAAAATCGATCTCTCGATGGAATGGGTGGAGACAACGCAAGAGCGGTTATCGCCGGAACTTCGAAGTATGCTCGATAATACCGAGGTGAATGGCGATTGGAGATTTATCTATTTGCTGGCCCTTGTCTGTCCGGACTCGACGTCTCCCGAAGAGCTCGTGACGTGGATTGAAGGTCATTCCGTGGGTGAGTTATACGAACTGTTGTCGCAATATGGCAATGAATTTCCAGCTCAGATGGAGGCGTTCCGCACGCATGCTGTTCAATTGTTGACGGCTTGGAATGAAGAGTATTTCCGCCAACTGGACCCGGAGATCCTTCGGTTGCTTCATGCGGAAGTAGCTCGGAGAACGGAGATGTTGACCCAGCTGTCGCCAGAGGATTTCGTCGATGATACGACGAACGGGATGCTATTCACCCCAATACCGGGGCTTGAAGAATTGATCCTTGTTCCGCAATACCATTTTCAACCACTTAATGTCATTTGGCACTTTGGTAAAGTAACACTTTGCCACTATGCAGCAAGAGTGTATATGGACCAGCCTGGGGAGCTCTCTCCTCATCATTATCGAGTTCTTCGGACCATTGGCGAGAAGAGCCGAATGAAGATTTTGCGTTATTTGCACCATGGTCCGCAGCCTTTTACCGAAATTGTTCGTCATCTGAAAATTTCCAAAGGGATTACTCACGATCATATTGGGAAACTGCGCAGTGCGGGATTCATTCATGCCCATGTCGAAGGAGAAGTTACGACGCATTATAGTCTTCGGCTCAAGGCAGTAAGGCAAATTGACGAGATTCTATACCGCTACATCACTACGATGTCGCAATAATATAGTCAGCGAAATGAACGTTGGATCTTTTTTTGAAAATATTTTTCTTCTATTTCTCGCCTAGACGCTTCCCGTCCTTGAAAGGACGCCGGAGGCGTTTTTTTTGTCTAGATGACTTTTTATGAACTTGAAATACATTCTCTTTACACAAAACTTTTTTTAAGTTCTCTATTTACAGAACACATTTTGATTCTTATAATAAAACCAATCAAACTAATTCATACCTTTCGGGTCGGAATTTAATGTGTAATTCAATTTATTGGAAACGGGGAGATGTATTATGAGAAAAGGTTTATTTTCTGTACTAACGATTATCATTAGCGGGGCACTCTTGTTATCTGCTTGTTCATCACCAGCTTCGACGCCTGCAGCAGATAGCGGCAAGACGGAAGCTGCGACGACAACCTCCGAGCAGACAACGCCGGCAGCTGGAGGCATTACCAGCTTGGTGAAAGCTTCGGATTTATCCAAACTTCCGGAGAATGCAAAGAAACGTACGGATACGATCATCGTCGGTTTAACAGATCCAAGTGGTGCCTTTACACCTTATTTCCTACAGAGCGGCTATGATGGCAACGTGACTTCGGTGCTCTTCTCTTCACTGGTTAAAGTCGATGAGAAAGGCCTTCCGATCCCTGGTCTTGCAGAGAAATGGGATATCTCGGAAGATCAATTAACCTATACATACCACCTTCGCAAAGATTTGAAGTTTAGCGACGGATCCCCGCTTACAGCAGATGATGTCGCCTTTACATGGACGATTCTGCATGACAAAGCCTACGATGGCCAATACGATATCCTCTCGACGAATGTCAAAGGCGGTAAAGCCTACAAGGAAGGCAAAGCTTCTTCCATCGAAGGAATCAAAGTCATCGACCCGCTTACGATTTCGGTAACTTTGGAGAAGGTGAATGCAACGGCGCTTACCGTACTCGGTTCGGATGTCTTGTCCAAAGCTTACTACGGCAAAGACTACAAGTTCGGCCAATTGGATTACATCAAAAATCTGCATGCCAAACCGCTCGGCAACGGACCTTACAAGCTGGATAAATTTATTCCAGGCCAGGAAGTACGCTTCGTAGCGAACGAGAACTACTATGCTGGCAAGCCGAAGACCGAACATTTCATCTACAAAACAACGGAAGGCGACGCATTCCAATTCATCGAGACAGGGGAGCAGGACTACGGCAGCTTCTCGGCCACAACAGACAATATTGACCGTCTGCAGAAGCAAGGCTTCTTGAATCTAGAGCCTTATACAGCGAGCAACTATGGCTACCTTCAGTTCAATATGGAGCATGAAGCATTGAAGGATAAACGCGTTCGCCAAGCATTAACTTATGGATTGGATCGTCAGACGATTTATGTGGATTCGAATCAGGGGGCAGCGACCATTGCGAATATCCCAACGCAACAAAGCTCATGGTCTTATACAGAAGAGGGGATTAACCCGTACAACTATGATCCGGAAAAAGCGAAGCAATTGCTGGATGAAGCAGGCTGGAAGGAAGGCAAGGATGGTATCCGTGAGAAAGACGGCAAGAAGCTGAGTGTTCACTTCATCGGCTCTAAGAAGAAAGGAACGGACATCTTCATCGCGGTGGCCAAAGAAAACTATGCGGCGATCGGCGTACAGCTGGAAGCAGAACAATTCGCGGACTTCAATGCACAAATTGCCAAGTTCGAGAGCGGTGACTTCGATCTGGTCTCCTTCTCCACATCGGTTCTAGGCGATCCTTCGGAGGGTGTTATGTCCTTTGTTGACGGCGAAGTGAAAGGGTACGACAATCCAAAAGTGAAGGAGCTCTATGCAAAGGGTCTTGCAACAACAGATATCGAAGAGCGTAAAGCGATCTATAAAGAGCTGTATCAAGTGATCAACGATGATGCACCGTATATTTTCACAAGCTATAGCAAATTGATCCTGGCATACAACGGCCGTATTGAAAATATCAAAGTCAATCCATCGCAAGGCATCTCAGCGAGTTTGCCGGAGTGGACTTTGAAATAATATCACCTTTTCGTCCCTTGTCGTGTAGACAGGGGATGGACTATGAAGGAGCCAAATATGAGCACGTATCTAACAAAACGCCTGATCTATATGGTATTGATATTACTTGGCGCTTCGATGCTGATTTTCTTCTTATATGCCCTGACGCCTGGGGACTTCGTATCCAGCAACATGAAGCTGACGGCGGATCGGAAGGCGGAGCTTCGGGAGATCTATGGTCTGAACAAGCCGTTAATTGATCGTTACCTTCTCTGGATGAAGAATGCGCTGCATGGTGATTTCGGCTATTCGCTTGCACAGCAGAAGCCAGTGCTGACGCTGTTCAATGAATATATCTGGAATTCATTCCTGCTCGCGATCACTTCGACCTTCTTGACTTGGCTGCTCGCCGTCATTATTGGGGTTATCTCGGCATATCGTCAGTATTCTTGGTTCGATACGCTTGTGATGATCGGGATCTTCGCGGCGATGTCGATTCCGTCGTTCTTCATCGGACTATTCCTGATCAAGACGCTGGCTGTGGATCTGAAGTGGCTGCCTCCGGGCGGCATGATGACAACAGGCAGCAATGCGACGGGGATAGCTTATATCAAGGAGGTCATTAATCACATGGCGCTGCCAGTGATCGTGATGACGCTGCTTGGTGTAGGATCGTTAACTCGGTATTTCCGCAGCAATATGATCGACGTTATCAAACAGGATTACATCCGTACGGCCCGTGCCAAAGGGATGACGGAGAAGACAGTATTATTCCGTCATGCGTTGCGCAATGCACTCCTGCCTGCGATTACGCTCGTCGGCTTCGAACTGCCTGGGCTTTTTGGTGGTTCGCTCATTATTGAGAAAATATTCAATTGGCCGGGCATCGGTCAGCTGTATATGCAATCTTTTGGCGCTAGAGATTATCCGCTGCTCATGGGATTTACGATGTTCATCGCCATTCTCACGGTCATCGGTACACTCGTATCTGACATTCTATATAACGTCGCGGATCCGCGCGTGAAATTGTGAGGGGGGAGCATATGTCGATGGTTCAAGGTGAAGTCGTCAAAGGTCGTAGCAGCAAGCTCCCCGTAGCGAGAACCTCGCTATGGATACAGTCCATGCGGAAACTGCGAAAAAATAAATTAGCCGTATCAGGTCTTATTTTCATTGTGTTTATGTTCGCCGCTTGCTTCATTGGGCCGTTCTTCTCGCCTTATACGGACGGCAAAGTGAATGTGACGGCGATGAATCATGCGCCAAATCTCAAGCATTGGCTGGGAACGGATTTGTTAGGACGCGATGTCCTGACACGCCTGCTCCAAGCCGGTCGGATCTCGCTGACCGTTGGTCTTGCTTCCATGCTGCTATCGGTCTTTATCGGCAGCTTGCTCGGTGCGATCGCGGGCTACTATCGCGGCATCGTGGATCAAGTGATCATGCGAGTCGCTGATCTATTGCTCTCCATCCCGAGTCTCCCGATCTTGTTCATCTTAGGGGCCTTGTTATCCGAGTGGAAGATTCCGACGGATTACCGGATGTATATTGTCATGATGATGCTGAGTTTCGTTGGTTGGCCGGGTCTTGCGAGACTTGTCCGCGGGCAGATGCTGAGTCTTCGTGAACGTGAGTTCATGCACGCGGCTGTTGTCCTTGGTCTAAGGGATCGGCGCAAATTGTTCAATCATCTGCTTCCGAACTTATTCCCTCTCTTAATTGTCGTAGCAACACTCAATATCGGTGGAGCGATTCTATCGGAGTCGGTGCTGAGTTATTTCGGTCTCGGTGTCATGCCGCCTACCGCCACATGGGGGAATATGATTGATGCGGCGAATAGCATCATTGACTTCGAGAAACATCCATGGCTCTGGATTCCGCCAGGCTTTGCGATTTTCTCGACGGTCATCGCCATTAATATATTCGGTGACGGGCTTCGGGACGTACTGGATCCCAAACAGAGGAAGTAGGTGAATGAGGATGAAGAACACATTAGAAATCGACAATTTAAGTACGTATTTCTATACCGAGGATGGTACGGTAAAGGCGATTGACGATATAAGCCTGCGTGTGCGAGAAGGGGAAACCGTCTGCATCGTCGGCGAATCAGGCTGTGGCAAGAGCATGACAGCGATGTCGATCATGGGATTAATTGAGGGGCCCTCAGGGAAAGTCGTGAACGGTCGGATTGGATTCGAAGGGGAAGATTTGCTGAAGATGAGCAAAAATGAACTTCGAACGATTCGCGGTCATGAGATCGCGATGATCTTCCAAGAACCGATGTCCTCGCTCAACCCAGTGCTTCCGATTGGCCAACAGATCACGGAGCCGCTGATGGAGCATATGAAGCTGAGCAAGAAAGAAGCGCGCAAACGTGCCATTGAGCTGATTGAACAAGTTGGAATCTCGAGAGCGGAGCAAATTTTTGATTCGTATCCCCATGAATTGAGCGGCGGCATGCTGCAGCGGATTATGATCGCCATTGCGATCTCCTGCAACCCGAAGTTGCTGATTGCCGATGAACCGACGACGGCGCTCGATGTCACGATCCAAGCGCAGATTCTGGATATGCTTCGCGAGATCAAGGCGCATTCGAATATGTCGATCCTACTCATCACCCATGATCTGGGTGTCGTAGCAGAGATGGCAGACTACGTCATCGTGATGTACTCCGGCAAAATTGTCGAGGAAGGCGAAGTGGTCGAGCTCTTCAACAACCCGAGACATCCATATACGCAAGGCTTATTGAAGTCGAAGCCGATCATCAATCAGCGGCAGGACCAGCTCTATTCGATTCCAGGACAAGTTCCGAACCCCTTGTCTCTGACGGAATCTTGTTATTTCCATGATCGCTGCGGCGAGTGCATGTCGATATGTCAGTCGAAGCAGCCGCAATTAAAAGACATTGCAGACCGCCAGAAGGTGGCATGTTGGTTATACGAGGAGGCGGCCGTTCGTGTCTGAACCTATCGTTGAAGTAAAGAATTTGAAGAAGTATTTTCCGATTACTGGCGGGTTATTGAATCGTACGATTGGTCATGTGAAGGCTGTCGATGATATTAGCTTGTCGATCCGAGCAGGCGAGACGTTCGGCCTCGTCGGGGAGTCGGGCAGCGGGAAGAGCACGGTGGGACGCACCATTCTGCGCCTAACCGATAAGACATCCGGTGAAGTTCTGTTCAAGGGGATCGATCTTCACACGCTTCCTCCGAAGGAGCTGCGGAAGCTTCGTCCGCAAATGCAATTGATCTTCCAAGACCCTTATAGCTCGCTTAATCCGCGTGTCCGCGTAGGGGATGCGATTGGAGAGGCATTACTCGATCACGGTATATTGCAGAAAGGCGAAGTCCGGGACCGTGTGGAAGAAGTGCTGGCAGCCTGTGGCTTGTCATCCTATCATTATGATCGGTTCCCGCATGAGTTCTCCGGCGGACAACGGCAGCGTATCGGTATCGCACGAGCGCTTGTCCTTGATCCTGCTTTGATTATTGCAGACGAACCGGTGTCGGCGCTTGATGTATCCATCCAAGCTCAGATTATTAACTTGTTCCGCGGCCTTCAAGAGTCGCAAGGTCTTACGTATCTATTCATTTCGCATGATCTAAGCGTCGTCGAACATTTATGCACGCGAATTGGCGTGATGTATTTGGGCTCGATGATGGAGACGGCTCCGCGCGACGAGTTGTTCCGTAATCCGCTGCATCCATACACGAAGGCGCTGCTGTCCGCGGTACCGATTCCCATTCCGAAGCTGAAGCGGGATCGTATCGTACTCAAAGGGGACATTCCTAGCCCGGCGAATCCGCCGTCAGGCTGTAAGTTCCATACGCGCTGTCCGTTTGCGACGGAGATCTGTAAGGCAGAAATTCCGCAATTCCGTCATGTCGGTAGCGACCATTATGTGGCGTGCCATTTGGTGAATTAATGAAGAATCGTTCTAAGGGAAGAATCTCTTGCGGCGAGCCTTTTACCGAATTAGAAGGAATTGATCTTGTGGCAATAAATTAAATTGTCGAATTCGCTTAAATTTGGAAATCACAAACATAAATGCAACAAAATCATAATAAACACCTATCCTACATCTTCCATTTCCTGTATATTTATACGTAGGGAGTGGGTAAAAAGATGGACTTTCTTGTAGAACGCCAAGCATTCGATTCCTCAACGGATGAAAGCTTGGTATGGGTATGTTTTAAGCCGATCATCGCGACCTACAAAGAGTTGATGCAGAAGAATGAAGAGATGGGCGGAGACGGCGTATTAGCCAAAGTTCAATTCTATAAACAGTTGACCCCGGGTCAACAAGCGTTATTTATGTATTGTTCCTATCATCACCATGCCATACAATCCCAAGCCGAGTTCTACTGGTGGAGTGCGTACTTTTTTGCGCAGCCGATGTTCTGGTCGAGTCTGAAGAAGGCGGTTCAGTATTTTGGGGAAATTACAATGCTGAGACTGCTCGAGGAAGTAGAGAAGGTATTTACTTCTAGACACGATACCCGGGACATTGACCAAATCCATCATATATATCACGATCTAGATGAGGATAAGCAAATGTTCGCTGCGATCTCACCGCTGGATCAAATGTTCCGTCAGTTCGGACCTGCCACATTACAGCGGATTGGCGCTTATATTCGGTGTTATCCGGCAGAATTTGTCCAATGCATAGACGAGGAAACAACGAGTAGTGAGATGGAATCATTACGAATGTTCTGAAGCTTCCCCCGTATAATGAGTAAAGGAAGTTCTTGCGAACATCTGCCATCAAGGATAGAAGGATGTGGTGAGCATGATATCGAGAATGATGCGAATGCGGGCGCAATCGAAGTATTCGGCAGCTTCTGTCCTATCTCTACTAGGCGTCATTGTGCTGCATACGGTGCACTGGCTCTCGGCCCCCATGCTGATGAGTACCATGGCGACGATGCATCATCATGATATGGCTGCGGGTTCGTCGACGTTCATGAATGTGTTCATGATTCTGGTCATCGTATTGAATGTGGTGGGTATTCTCTTTGCTGTTCGACAGTTGATCTATGCGGTGAAGCATCGGATGGAGGGGCTGCACACGGTTTTATGCAGCATTTCGTCTGTATTGGTGATCGGACTCAGCGTGTATTTCACTTTGATGTTGTAAGCGATACTGTTTACGTTGTTCAGTACCAATGAACCCCGTAGTTCGTGGCAAAGGGTCATCCCTTTATCGCGTGATGCGGGGTTGTTTGTTTTAGCGGGATATGGCTTTTTTACAAAAATGTTAAATGGTACCGCTCTGTAATGTTCAATGAAATGATTAGTTTTGCCGATAAATGATAACAAGTGATAAAAAAAGATCATCAATTCTATTGACCATTTTAAAATAAAACTATTCCTAGGTATTTAGTAGGAAAAATTGGCGCTTGTATGGTTCTTTTCCCAATATATCAGTAAAATAAGGGTAGGAACACACAAAAATAACCAATTTATTTAAAAATGGGAAGGGGTTGTATGATGTATACCGTTGTTCAGAATCATTCACAACTGTTGGAGTTTCATCGCATTTGGACAGAGGTATGGCGTGAAAAAGGGTTTGAACTTGAATATGGGCAAGAAGTCCTGGATCGGCTGATCGTAAGCGATGAAGAAGGGGTGCATGTAGGTACTTTCGAAATTAAACCTTATCACGCTGAAAAGAGCAATCCCATTCACCAAATTGCGCCATTTCATGAGCAGCCAGAATTGATAGAACCTTCTGCGCGTGTCGCAGAAGTGGACAAAGTAGCTCTATTAAAACAATATCGGGGACCGAACATCTCGCGTTTGCTGTCGGCGATGGTGCATTATGCGGACAAGCATCATTTGAATTATTTTATTTGTTTGCTAGAGCCGGTATTTGCCCGTGCGCTTCGGGTATCGTTCCACGTGCCAACAACTCAGATTGCGGGTCGAACTGCTTATAAAGGAGATGATGTCATACCTACGATTATTCACGTGGGTGAAGTTCGTGAGAATAAATCCGATTTTGAATGGTTACTGCCGGATCCCCAAGAGGTAGAGGGGGTATCGATAGTAGGATAAATTAATGAATAGGAAGTGGAGAGGTTTGAACGAGCGGAATATTCTAGACAAGAGAAACCGATTGTTTGTCAAAATAATATGGGCGATGATTGTGTTAGGAACCGTAACGAATCTTGCAGCAGGGGCTCAGGCCGAGCTGATATACACGCTAGTCATTGGTGGATCGGTAGGCTGCGGGATTGCAACATTTTTGACGTATAAGCGTCTTGCAGTCCAATACATTATGTATTTCGTTCCCGTTATTATGACAGGACTTATTCTATTGCTGATGCTCTCTGACCCGAACCCAATCTTTAGTACATACCTCCTTGTGTATGTGAATATGGGTATCATGACGCTTTATTCGAACTTCCGTCCCGTGCTGTTGACTGGTGTACTTAGTATTGCTACAACGATCTATGTGTACAATCATCCGGTTTTGCATAATGCATTATTCACGAAGGAGCCACTTCTTTATTTGTTATTGTATGTGGTATTGGCGACCATTGCCTTGTGCGCATCAGCTATATTCATCGAGAAGCTGCAGCGGCAAGTGCTGGAGCATAGCGAAGCAGCGCTGCAATCCAAAGCGCAAACAGAGAAGCTGCTAACTGAGATTCGTGAATCCGTCACGATGTTGAATGAATTTAGCATAGAGCAGAAGGAACGCGTAGTGACGACGAGCAGCATTTCCCGCGAAGTCGTGGGAACCTTTGCTCAGATCGCAAGCTCGATTGAGCAGCAGACGAATAATCTACATCAAATGAATGCTTCGGTTCAAGCCGTGGAGCGTTCGTTGCGACATGTCGGCGAGGGCAGCGGGCAGTTGGATGAGGTTGCGACGGAGACGCTGAATCTGGTGACGCAAGGGAATACCCAAATATCAACACTCGTCCAAGAAATTGGACATGTCCAGTCCATGATCCGTGAAACGGTTCAATTGATGAATAGACTTACGGCGCAAACGGATCAAGTGGGAAGCATCGTGCAGACCATCAGTGAGATATCTGCTCAGACCAATTTATTGTCATTGAATGCGGCGATTGAAGCGGCTCGCGCAGGTGAGCACGGATCGGGTTTTGCTGTTGTTGCGAATGAAGTGCGTAAGCTCGCTGATCATTCTCAGCGTGCGGCGCAGGATATAGCCTCCATCCTTGAAAGTATTCAGAGCCAGATTACAGATGCAGCCCACCTAATTGATCAAGGCGAAGGCGCTGTAACATCAAGTGTCGAAGCAACGAATGCCGTAGAAGGCATCGTGCGGTTGATTATGGGGAATACGGATCAAGTCAACAGTCAAGCAGAGCTTATGCGCACTGCCGTAGCTGATCTGGAGCAGCAGTATGGTACGATGGCCCAAGGTATGATCTCCATTGCTACAAGTACGGAACAGCATATGATGTCGATTGAAGAAGTGACAGCGAGCATGGAACATCAGGATGGTCAAATTGGAGCACTCGTTCAAGGATATGATCGTCTGGATCAACGCGTATCCAGTCTGAAACAATTGGCAGAGCATCAAGCCTAACGGATTCATTAAGAATACATAGCAAAACCCCACTGTCTGGGAAAGGGTTCATTACCTTCTCTCAGAGCAGTGGGGTTTTCTTGGATTTGTGAATCAGTCGGACTAGCTATTCTCCACAATCGTATTGTACGTCGTACGATCGGTATGTTTCACGAGTTGGATGAGCAATTCTTTGGCTGCATCGATATCATCGGTATGTACAATCGAAGCAGGGGTATGGATATAACGGCCAACCACCCCGATAATCGTCGATGGTACGCCGATGCCGCTCATATGAATTTGACCTGCATCGGTACCGCCTGGCGATACGAAGTATTGGTAAGGAATTTTGTGCGTATCCGCAATATCCTGTACGAATTCGATGAGACCGCGATGCGTAATCATCGTCGGGTCGAAGATACGCAGCAATGCGCCTTTGCCCAAGTGGCCGAAAGAATTGCGATCGCCTGTCATGTCGTTGGCTGCGCTGCAATCCAGTCCATAGAAAATATCTGGTTGAATCAGATTCGCAGCTGTGCGCGCACCGCGAAGTCCCACTTCTTCTTGAACCGTTGCACCCGCGAACAGAATATTCGGCAGCTGCACTTTCTCGTTATGTAATTCCTTCATTAGTTCAATCGCAAGCCCTACACCATAACGGTTATCCCAAGCTTTGGCCATGATCTTCTTCGGATTGAGCATCGGTGTAAATTCGCAGACCGGCACAATTTGTTGGCCTGGACGAATACCTACTGCCTCGGCATCTTCACGGCTGTCTGCACCGACATCGATGTACATGACTTTCGGATCGACCGGCTTGTTCGCCGTTGCTTCATCCAGGAGATGCTTCGGAATGGAACCCACAACACCACGGATCGGGCCGTTCGGTGTGATGACATCGACTTGTTGTGCGAGGATGACTTGTCCCCACCAGCCGCCGAGGGTCGTAAATTTGATCATCCCGGTATCGGTAATTTGCGTAGACATGAAGCCGACTTCATCCAAATGTCCTGTCACCATGACGCGAGGTCCTTCTTCGTTCCCACGCATGACACCGAACACGCCGCCGAGTGCATCATGGATGATTTCATCGGTGTATTTCGAGATTTCGCTTTTGACGAGTGCACGAAGCCCACGTTCAAAACCAGATGCGGCAGGGAACTCCGTTAATTTGCGGAACAGATCCAACGTTTCTTGTTGCATGCTTATATACTCCTTTTATGAAAAAATTCAAGCCTGTTGAGGCTTCCAAATTAATCTACCTACAGTATGAACTTCTTGCGATTAGGAAGCAAGTTCGTGATGTGATAGCTAGAACCCTAACTTAATAATATTTAGTTGGATTTTGGGCAAATTCATAATCTGAGATTAAAAGATAAGATAATTTGTCCTTATTGTAAAAATTCATGGATACATAATAAATATTGTTAGTGTCTAATCCAAAATAATCTTTGATCATCGTAAACTTGTTATCCTTAAGTTCAAGAGCATAAGTCAAACTGATATTGCTATCGGATTCAGTAACAAGCCCCTTGTCACCGTATGTACTAATCACATCCGAGTACAAGTCATTATATCGGATGTCCCTTGGCGTAGCATATTTCGTATAATTAGGCGTGTTGTCATTTATACAAATGGCTATGACTCGATCATGATTTTTATTATCATAGCGGATTTCTATTCCATCATACTGATACGTATATACGACATTGTTAAATTCGTTCGGTTCGCCAATCTGCTTCTCAACTTCTGCTCTAGACATGCCTAATTTAATCATTGTTGAGTTTTTCTTATCATACAATGCTAACTCCTCTGTAGATATTTGATTAGGCTTCAACAATGATGCATCCAGATAATTTGGACTAGATGTACTGCAACCTGATACGAATATCATTGGAGAGATGAGTACTGTCTTCAAAATCTTCAAGTATATGACCCTCCGAGTTAAATTGGTTAATTCCTGTTACGGATGTTTATTTCTTTACATCCCCTCGAATCGAAGGTTCATCCCCGATCCGTTCCACACGTTCGAAGAACTCCGCGGTCGTCGCAGAACGCGGTCCACCCCACATCCGTTCAGCCAGAACCTGGCGCGGTCCGCGGGAGGCATCTTCGAAGTTGGATTCAGGAATGACGTGGACGCCATCTCCAACTTCCTCGCCTTTGAAGGAACGACCACTTTCATAGCCAACTCGGCCATCCGGCGTCTGGACTAGATCCCAGTAGTCGGACCAGATCGAGAGGAAATAACCGGTGATGTTCGTATGCGTTGTCGGCTCCCAAGTCTCATATACATAGTTGTTGTCCGGCAGTAACTGTTTGCCTGGTGTGACATAGAGGACATTGCCAGGCGAGGCATAGACGGTATAGCCTTCCTCCGCGAAATCGATCGCTTGCTTTGAATGGCTTCCTTCATCGCTCCAGACGGTAATGACGTTGTCCGGGTGTAGCGCGATGCTCGGATCATAGTCTTCGAAGCCGTTCCAGTTCATCGGGATTTTGCCGGCCTTCTTCACATGCTCGCTCATCTCATTGATGAATTCAATGAAGCTGTCGCCGATTTTCGGATGGTTTTGTTTAGCCTGATATAGGGCGAGCACCGCCGAAGCTTTCATGCATTCTTCCGTCTGAATTTCATCTGAGCCGATATGGAAGTAGGGCGATTCGAACCAAGGGATGAATTCATCCACGAGCTTCTTCAGCCATTCCCGCGTCTCGGGCTTGGTGTAATCCACTGTAAATTCAGGAATACTCCATCCGGTTGTATCCATATCCATCGAAGGGCAAGTGAACTTCAGCGCTGGATTATATTTATTGAGAATGGCGCAATGGCCCGGCATTTCAATTTCAGGAATGATCATGACATGATAACGCTTGGCGACAGCTTGTAGATGATCGATATCCGCTCTGCTGTAAGATTTGGTCGATGCGAGTCCCGGGTATGTCTCACTCTGCAATCGGAAGCCGTTCCATTCGCTGAAATGAAGCTGGAAGGTGTTCAACTTATGCCAGGCAAGGCGACGAATCGTATCCTCGAGATATGGCACGGAATAATATCGGCGTCCGACATCGAGCATGATGCCGCGGCGCCGATACGATGGGTAATCTCGTGCAACACCTTGTGGGACATGACTTTGCGCCTCCACATCGAGCGTTAGCATCTGCAGCAGTGTTCGTGTTCCGTAGAAGATGCCCGCAGCCGTTGGGGCTTGGATGCAGAGGCTATCGCTTACATCAAGGGCATATCCTTCCTCGCCAAGGGCCATGTCTTCCATATTCATAGTCAAGAAGAGATCGCCGTGCTCTGCAGCAGGAGCCGTATGAATCGTAAGCTCAAGCCCAGTTACTTGCTTCAGTTCATCTAGTAAAGCGTTTGCAATTTCCTGTAGCACATTGGCGTTCTTCGCATCAATGACAATTCGCGTTGTGTGATGGAATTGGAAATTACCTGTCCGCCCTGTCCACTCTCTTAAGCTAGGCACAATGGATGGTGCTGCATTGATCTTGCTCATCGCAAATTCCTCCATTTCTATTGGGAAAATATACAAAATGACGAGACTATCATATCACGATTGAATCGTAGGGAAAACCATACAAATAGCGGTGAAGCACCATACAACTTGCAGGTCCTTCACCGCTATTCGAGGGCATTGCTATACATTTAGGATTGTTGTACCGTTCGCAGTTGATCTTCCCATTCTTCGATGGTAAGCAGCGTGGTGATCTCCCGTAATGAAACAGGGACATCAATGTTCGCCATGAGCTCAAGACTGTTTCCGTCGGGATCATCGAAGTAAATCGAGGCATTCGCCTGACTCGGACGAACGAAGGGGTCGCCTGTCGCTTGTCCCGGAAAAATGACAGGCTCAATCTGCATGGATCGAAGCCATGCCGCAGCATGCCGAAGATCCTCATAAGTCGTTGTAAAGGCAATGTGACGCAGTGATGCATGGTAAGGCGTGTTGACCTGCTCTCCTTCCCATAAACCGAGCCAGCTCTTGCCTTTTTCTATCCATAAGAATGCGGTATGTTCGCCCTGCCATCTGGCGAAGGTTAATCCAAGCCGTTCATAGAACGAGATAGAGACCGCTAGACTGCGCACCGGCAAGTGGGTCTCGTATAAGCCTCGAATCATAGAATCTGCGTCCTCCTAAGCGATATGCTGTTCATCGGCATCCGTTTCAAGTTGTTGATCGGCGGTGAGCTGCTTACGATACACGATGCTGGATACACCGACACTAATCTCATATAGGATGAGCAGTGGAATGGCAACCATCAGGTGAGAGATCAGCTCTGGAGGTGAGATCATGGTCGCAACGATGACGAGAATGAAGTAGGCATATCTTCTGAACTTGTGCAATTTCTTCGGGTTCAGGATGCGCAACTTTGTCAGGAACATGACAAGGACAGGCAGCTCGAACGCTAGGGACACCGGGATAACCAGGCTGAACATGAATCCAAAGTATTGCGACACGCCGTACGTCGGAATCAGATGCATGCTTACAGTCATCCGGGTCGTGAACTTGAACGCCATCGGGAAGACGACTAAGTAGGCGAAAGCAAGTCCGACGATAAGCATGAGACAGACGAACGGGATGTATCGTAAGGTCGCCTGCTGCTCCTTCTTCCGCAGTCCTGGCTTCACGAATTTCCAGAGCTGGAATAGGGTGAACGGCAGGGTAATGACGCAGGCGAATAGGATCGTCACATTCATATAGACCTTAATGGCATCCCACGGTGAAAAAGCATTCCATTCGAACGTCGATCCTGGCGGAACGCTTCTGAGATAAGCAATCAATTGCTGGGAAATAAAAAGGCCAATAATGGCCGTCAGGAAAAGTACTGCGATGATCCATATCAACCGTCTGCGTAGATCACCAATATGTTGTAAGATGGCTTGTAGTTTCTCGGGCATCCTTATCACCTAGCCGCAGCTTATTGCTGCGTGTTTTTGTCTTTTTCTTCGGATTCGGACCGCAGCGCAGCAGGAGAAGATGTTTCTTTCTTCGCAGGTTCGGTGTCTGACATTAAACCGCTCGTCGCATTTTTGAATTCGCGCAGTGTTCTGCCTGCGGCACGGCCGAGTTCGGGTAATTTGCTAGGACCGAATATGATAAGCGCTAAAATAACGATCATGATAAAACCGCTCGCTCCGATGTTGCTGAACATGATATACGCCTCCTAATAATTTAAGCTCGTTCAATTTGGACTCATTACCAATTATAAACGGAATCTAGGCATATGACCAATATCTTTTCCATGAAATTCATCACTTGGATTTGATAGATATATAGAAATGCGACTTTCTGAATTTATGTCGCGAATTTTAAGTTATCTGTCGTGTAAACATAGTGAAATAAGCTAAAATGATATGATAGATTATGTTCATGATGTCCTAATATTAAATACAGAGGTGAGCTTAAGAATGATTAGAATCGGAAAAATTAGTTATTGGCACGTACATGCATGGGATTACACGAAGCAAGCGCAAGAGCATCCAGAGGCGGAGATCGTTGCGGTATGGGATGAGAACCCAGCGCGTGGTCAAGAAGCGGCAGACAAACAAGGGGCACAGTTCCATGCCTCACTCGAAGAAATGCTGCAGCGGAATGATATTGATGGCGTGATTGTGGATGCGCCTACATCGATGCACCGTGACGTCATACTTGCTGCGGCACGTGCGGGCAAACATATTTTCACCGAGAAAGTTCTAGCTCCAACGCTTCATGAAGTGAATGAAATTCTAAGCGCGGTGAAGGAGCACCATGTCAAATTGACGGTGTCTTTGCCAAGATTAAATGATAACTATACCCTTGCCATTCGTGACATCTTAGATCAAGGATTGCTCGGCAAAGTAACGCTCGTTCGCGTACGACTCTCTCACAATGGTGCGACGGCAGGTTGGCTGCCAGAGCATTTCTATGGTCTGGAAGAATGTCTGGGCGGCGCATTGATCGACCTTGGCTGCCATCCGATGTATTTGACACGCGTATTCCTCGGGGAAGAGCCAGTGGGCGTACAGGCGCAATTCGGTTATGTAACAGGCAAAGAAGTGGAAGATAACGCCGTTGCAACACTATCGACGACATCAGGTGCTGTAGGGATTGTGGAAGCCGGATTCGTTAACAACTTCTCTCCATTTACGATTGAGGTACATGGCACGGAAGGTACGCTCTTATTCGGTACGCCGGATGAGAAATTGCTACTGCGTACATCGAACCCAGCGAAAGAAGACGCTAACGCATGGGTAGAACAGCCGTTACCTACGAAGCGTGAGAGCGCATTCGAGCAATGGATTAACCATATTAAGAATGATACAACAGCAGATGAGAATATCGCGATTGCGGTGGAATTGACGAAATTAATGGAGGCAGCGAATCAATCGGCTCGCGAGCAGCGTAGTATTCGATTGGATGAGCTTCAAGCCTAAAATACTTTAAGGTTATGTTATGAGAGGTGTATGGAATGAGCAGTTTTCCTTATGAAGTGATGCGAGATCGCCAAGATGCGCTGGAAAGGCTCGATTTGAGCATAACATGGGGCAATTATGAAATTCGCGTTCTCCGGTTCCATCTCACATCTTTTGCACCAGGGAAGATCGTGTCGTTCCATAAGCATGCGGAATTTGAATTTCACTTCATCCCTCGCGGCAAAGGGAGTGTGATCCTGGTTGATGAGCCGTACACGCTTCGAGAAGGCATGTTCTATCTGACGGGGCCGGATGTGCTGCACTATCAAGAGGCGGATCCCCGTGAATCCATGGAAGAGTTATGTCTCCATGTGGATATTGTTGAGCGAGATGAGGAATCTCTGCTTGCGGATTCCCTAATCAATCCGTGGGAAGTGGATGAAGCACGCGATTGTGTGGAGAAGCTGAGGCAGCTTCCACTGAAGCCGACGATGGATATTTACCGAGCGATGCCATACTTCCTAGATGCCTACCAAGCAACGGCACAGCGGTATAACGGCGTATATACGACGATTAAGCAATGTATTGTCCAAATCTTACTGCGTGCGGTCCGTGCTTATTATTCGGAACCGAATGAAGCCGAACTGCCGTTCCGTGATATGAAGGCGTATCGATATCAATTGGCGCTGGAGTATATTCAGACGAATTCGACAGGCCAATTGATACTGAGCGATGTCGCAGATAAGCTTCATATCAGTTCGCGGCAGCTGCAGCGCATCTTGAAGGAGCAGGGGGATGGACGTTCCTTCAGTGAAATCGTAGAGGATGTGCGACTAAATGCGGTATGTCGGCGATTGGTTGAGACCACGATGCCGATTGAAGATATTGCGCTTAAAGAGGGTTTCTCGAACGGAAGCTACCTGCATACGGTATTCCGGAAACGGTATGCGATGACGCCATCGCTATATCGAAGAATGAATGCGAGGGGATAGGTGACAATGGCCATGGGAAGAGCAATTCGGATAGGGATTATTGGAAGCGGCGGTATTGCTGGCGGCCATGTTGAGGCCTATAAACGAATGGAAGACGTTGAAGTCGTCGCGGTGGCAGACATTATGCCGGGCCGTGCGGAGCAGTTCGTCCAGCGATGGGGGCTGCAGGGCGCCGCAGCTTATGAAGATCACCGCCACCTGCTGGAGCTGGATTTGGACGGCGTAAGTATCTGCACACCGAATGTGGCACATTCCCAGACGACGATTGACGCGTTAAATGCAGGTAAACATGTGATGTTGGAGAAGCCGATGTCGGTAACGCTCGAAGAAGCGGTCGATATGGTCCAGGTGGCGAAGAAGACCGGCTTCATGCTCAATGTCGGATTCCAGCCGCGTTATGACCCGAATATGAGCACGATTAAAAAAATGGTTGAGTCCGGTCAACTGGGTAAAGTCTACTACGTGGAAACCGGAGGCGGCCGTCGCCGCGGCATGCCGGGTGGATCGTTCATCCGTCAGGAGATTGCAGGGGCTGGCGCTATGGCGGATATTGGCTGCTACTCGCTTGACTTGGCGTTGAACACACTTGGGTATCCGAAGCCTCTGACGGTCTCGGCGTATACGTCGAACTATTTCGGCACGAATCCGAAATACCATGGGGAAGCGTCGAAGTTCGATGTGGAAGATTTCGGGGTTGCTATCGTGCGCTTCGAAGGCGATTTGGTGCTGAACTTCAAGACCTCCTGGGCGATGCATATGGACACGCTCGGTGCGACGATGTTCCTCGGGACGGATGCAGGGATGAAGGTAACGCCTGCTGGCAAAGGTCCGTGGAGCGGCGTATGGGATGGCAGCGTAGGCTCGATCTCGCTGTTTCATGATATCCAAGGCCATCATACGGAGAGCGCGATTCCGATCGTAGAGCACAAGCTCAATGTTTTCGAGGAGAAGGTGAAGGATTTCGTTCGCGCCGTTCGTGCCGGGGAGCCTGCACCGATTCCGGGTGAGCAGATTCTGCGGAATCAAGCGATTCTGGATGGTATCTTGCGTTCTTCGCAATTGAAGCGGGAAGTGGAGATTGTGATTCCGGAGATGTAGGGGAAGGGAAATACTTGATCGAATCAAACCGTTCTTTTTTGACAGGGTTGCTATGCTTCCATTGTCATGAAGGAGCGGTTTTATTTCTAGACTAGAGTCCACTATAGACAGACATGAAAAAAGCTCCAATACCTACAGTGATGTGGGCGTTGGAGCTTTCGTATTATTGGATTTTGACACTGTTTAATATTTCGTAGGTCTTTATTTAAGCTTTCACGGGAAGATGTGCCTTTACCGCCTCCATGGCTTCTTCGATCGTATTCACCTCAATGACAATGCGATCCCCTTCGTATTGGCTCATCGCATGTGCGTATCTTGGATCGTAATAATGTTCCAGCAGTAGCTTCACCGCACGTTCGAATTGTCCGATCAACAGATTGGCTTCGATTTCCTTCGCGATCGGGGTATGGATGCGATTCTTGATATGCTTGAAGGCTTGCACCAGGTCATCCTTATGCTGCATCGGCTGATAATCTTCGAGAATATGGCGTACCCGTTCCTCTAGCGGAAGCTCGATGAAGAGCTGGGTGCCGGATTCTTTCGAACGCACGACACAGTCGGGCAGCACGGCCTTACCGACACGTTTGCTCTCGCCTTCCATGAGGACATAAGGCGAACCTTGCAGCATGAGTGCTTGCTCGACGAGCAGCGCTTCGAAGGATTTCTGATTGTTCGCATGCAATCCGATATGTCCGAAGATCGAACCGCGATGACCCGCCATCGCTTCCAGGTCCAACACTGGGTATCCCTCGGATTGGAGGCGGCGTAGAATCAACGTTTTGCCAGTGCCGGTATTGCCGTTAATGACATATCCAGCCGGCGGCAGTTCCAACCCGTCAAGTGTAGCGACGACCCATTGCCGATAGGCTCGAACCCCGCCCATGAGGCGAGAAGCTTTGATGCCCATCAGGTCGAGCACCGTCGCTGTCGTCTTGCTTCGCATGCCGCCCCGCCAACAGAAGACGGCCTTTGGACCTTGGATTTGGGCGAAAGTCTTGATGAAGGTCGGCAGCTTGGCGGAGACAATTTCGAGTCCTCGGTCCTTAGCTGCTTCGACGCTAACTTGCTTATAAATCGTACCGATCTCAGCGCGCTCGGCATCATCGAAGATCGGGATGTTCAGACTGCCTGGAATGGTGTTCTCTTGATATTCGGAAGGCGAACGGACATCAATTAACGTCAGCTCTCCGGATGATCTACGTGCTAATAATTGTTCGATGGTGATATCTTGGAACACGGTTGAATGACCCCTTTAGCGTACGACGATACGTCCTGGATGATTCTCGGTCGTCTCGCCAATCATACTTGCTTCGACGCCGGCTTGTTGCAGTTGTTGAAGTAATTCCTCGGCCTGTTCACCAGCGACGGAAATGAGGAGTCCACCGGAGGTGACGGCATCGCACAGAATCCATTGTCCGACCTGATCCAGCTCGGCCGGGAAAGTGATGGATTCCTGCACGTGAGCGAAGTTGTTCTTGGTGCCGCCCGGCACGAAGCCTGCTTCGGCTAGCTCCCGCACGCGTGGCAGTACAGGGACTTGATCCGCATGAATGATTAATCCAACGCCGCTGCCCTTGGCCATCTCAAGGCTATGTCCCATCAAGCCGAATCCCGTCACATCCGTACACGCATGGACATCGAAAGGCTCCATCGTCTCAGCGGCTTTCTTGTTCAATGTCGCCATGACGCTCGTTACGCGTTCGACTTCCGATTCACTAAGCTGATCTTTCTTAATCGATGTTGTGAGGATGCCGACGCCAATCGGTTTGGTGAGGATTAGCTTGTCCCCAGGCTTGGCTCCTGCATTGGCACGGACTTTACCGGGATGTACAAGGCCTGTCACAGCAAGACCGAACTTCGGCTCTTTATCATCGATAGAGTGCCCGCCGACGAGCATTACTCCAGCTTCATTCATCTTGTCTTGGGCGCCGCGCAGAATATCGGCGAGGACCTGTTTGTCCAACGTATGGATCGGAAAAGCTACAATATTAAGTGCAGTAAGCGGTTTGCCGCCCATTGCATAAATATCGCTGATCGCATTCGCAGCAGCGATCTGGCCGAAGGCATACGGATCATCCACGATCGGGGTGAAGAAATCGACGGTTTGCACGATTGCAAGATCGTCAGTCAGTTTATAGACACCTGCATCATCGCTCGTATCGATCCCGACGAGAAGGTTCGGGTTCGGGATCGCTGGCGGTAAGGAGCGAATGACTTGCGACAAATCCGCAGGGCCGATTTTGCATCCGCATCCTCCTTTCGTGGAATAAGAGGTTAATTTAATTTTCTCTGAGGCAGACATGTTCTTGTTCCCCTTTCAATCTTGGACTAAGATGGAAGTAATTATATATTCATGATAACCGATTTTACGGTTCGAAATCTATTCTCGAGGAGGACCGCCTCATGTGCGGACGATATACCATTACGATGACCTTCGACGAGTTAGTCGTGCGATATTTTATCGAAGAAGTGAATGACCCCTTCTATCTACCCAGATACAACGTGGCTCCGATGCAAATTGTCCCCGCGATTATTAACGATGGAAGCCGCAACCGTCTGGGTCCGCTGCGCTGGGGGCTCGTCCCGAACTGGGCGAAGGATCAGCGGAAGGCGGGCGGCATGATCAATGCGAAGGCGGAGACGCTGCTGGAGAAGCCTTCATATCGTAATCTAGTTTACCGTAAACGATGCATCATTCCAGCGGATTCCTTCTACGAATGGAAGGCGTTTGGAAGCAAGAAGCAGCCGATGCGGTTCATGCGGAGGGATGAAGGGATTTTCAGCATGGCGGCTTTATATGATAGCTGGGTGAACCCGGAAGACGGCGAGAAGATCAGCACGTTCTCGATTATTACGACGACGCCGAACAGCCTGGTGTCCGATGTGCATGATCGGATGCCGGTTATTTTGCGGAAGGAAGATGAGGCATACTGGCTGGACCGCCATCAGTCGAACCCGGACAAGCTGCTGACCCTGCTGAAACCTTTTCCTGAATCCGAAATGATGCGCTACGCGGTGTCCAGCACCGTGGGAAGCGTAAAGAATGATGGCCCGGAATGTGTTGCGAAGGTGGAGGAACTTAAGGTGACGGAGGAGTCCGAGCAGCCGTACTTATTCTAAAGGGAGAGGAGCATAACGATGGAAAATGAAGTCGAATTGTCTCGTGCGAAGACGTACAAGCAGAAGCGATGGAAATGGAGGTGGAGGACCAGAAAGAAGCCTCAGAAGCCGACCGTACCTGCCCTTCTCGATGATGGGATAACTACGATGGATCGCATTAATATTCGTCACACGATTATCATTGGCGCGATTATTATGGCGTTAATCTATATTTTTAATACGGTGGGTGCCATGGAGCGGGATATTTATGTCGATGATCAGATCGATTTGAATATGATGTGGAATTTCGTGATTTATATGATTAAGGGCATGGTCTGCTCTATTTTTATCCCCATTTTGTTCTATCTTTTTCATTTTGCATTCTATTTCATACAAGATTCTCGCATTACGCTGGCTAAGATTGAGAAGTATTTTACGATCGTGCTCTACTACTGCGGGTTAAGCATTCTATGTGCGCTCGCATTTCCGTTGTTATTTATCTACTTATTGGTGAATGTATTGCAAAATCATCAGCTGGATTCGATCAGTTATCTCATCGTTGCCGTGGTGATCGCGCTCGTGCTTTTGGGCTTTTATCTGATCATTCGGGTGACTTCCACCAAGAGATATATCGGTAAAAGCTATGGATTGTACGTCGTGATGATGTTCATTTTCATGATCGCCTTCTATATATATCCATCGGCTAAAAGCGCATGGTTCCCATCCATAGCCGTCTCGAGTACGGAATTTTATTCGTCCAAAGATGATGCTGCGATCGTGAAGTTCAAGGGCAATGCCGTGGGAGCGTACCTCGTGCCTGCACCTTATGCGGACAATGAGAAGGAGAAAGGAATCCGGCTTAAAGAAATATACGTAAATCCGGGGGTACGGCAGTTCTTAATCGACTTCACGGACCCGCGAATTACCGCAGACAGTTATGATATTGTGATCATTTATCAGAATGAAGGGTGGCTCCCACCGTTTACAAGTGCATCAAGTTCGGGCGAGAAGAAGATATCGAGACGGGTTGCGTACATTTTTGATGGAGGAATTGAGGATAAGGCCGATTATTTGAACCGATATATGACTTTGTTGAAAAGAGAAGGACCGGCCAAAGGCGTGACGCCGGAAGCCTTGGACAAGACGTTAGCGCATTTTACAAAGGTATTTCAAGCGAATCGCTACGATTTCCGTAATCAAGAAGTCCAGTCCCTGCTCGGACCGGTCAGAACGCAGATCTCGCCTGATGTGCAGGATGTAATTAGTAAGATGATTACGGATAGTGTCTTCAATACGAATTAGTGGTGGACTGCAACCTTTCTGGCAAAGGGGCGTCTATAGGATGGTTGTTACATTAATTTCCAACCTGTCATTTTATTCCTATTGGGGAGTGTTACGTGTGAGAGTAAATGGGAAGTGGAGAATTGTCGCGTTGGCTGTGTTGAGCGCTACGCTGCTGATGGGTAGTAGCGTGAGTTATGCAGCAGAGTCGAATACGCTGGCAGGTACGGTCGTGGAGAATCGTCCGGACGTCGCGAAGATTGAGAATCAATACGTTGGGTATATCGATGAGGAGAGGGGAACGGTTTATTACAATGTGAGTGGACATGATGGAGATAGCTACTGGAGTGCCGTCGTTGAACGCAAGCCGGATGGAAGCCTAAGTCGGTGGGGAGAAGGATTTACTTGGGTAAGTAAAGGGACCCCAAAGGACGCGCCTAACGTCTGGATTCCGTACAATGTGGATATGGAATTCCAACCTTCTTATTATGACTGGACGGAGGACACGGTCCACGAGGGTCCGAACTTCATACTGTCACCGAATCGCAAGTGGGCTTTTATCGAGCAATCGTATTATCTCACTGTGGGTGACAAACGCTATGTCTATTGGATGCGTAATGTCGAAACAGGAGAGATTGTAGAGTGGAATGAGAGCTACGGAAATGCAAGAGCGGCTTGGACGGCAGACGATCGGATCATTTTGAAGCGCTATAGTGAGAAAGACCGTCAGAATGAGATTGTGACATACGATCCTGCATCTGGGAAGTGGGAGCGGATCTTGTTAGGGACATTATATGCCTATGATATCAAGAGCAACCTGATGGTTTATGTGAATAATGAACCGTCTCGACGAGAAATGGTATATGATCTTGGTACGAAAAAGTCACGTCTTCTAGTTGATGATACGGAGCGGGGCCGTCTATTTGCTTGGTCACCGCCAGGATATGAACAGCAACCGAAGCTCGATGCGAATTTGGACGTCTGGAAACTCCCGGTTCACCCGGTTGCGGTCGTAAGGGATAAGTTACATACGGTTCATGTTGACGGCAAAGAGATTGCAGTCCCATATGTCTTCAACAGAGATGGAGCGCAATGGATTCCGATGCGTGAGCTGGCGCAGAAGCTGCATTGGCAAGTCAAGTTGGAGTCCGCTAAGGATCGTGCAGCAGCACCGAGATATCGCTACACGATCCAAGTCGGTTCACGGCAAATCGAACTTACCCCGGATAACAGTAGGATCATGAATGACCGTGTCTTCATGACACAAGCACAATTGAAAACACTAGGGTATTCGGATATTACAATTACATCGAATCGTTAACGGATTTGGGTGATGAGGGCTGGGCAGGAGTTAACTGTTCAGCCCTATTTCTTTTTGTGCGTTGTATTCCGATAAGCCACGATAATCGCCTCAGCCTGCCGCACGACGAGGTCATGCAGCTCCTGCGGGGCGACGACCACGGCGTCTGGCCCATAGCCTAGCAGATAGGAGGCTGCGGATTCGAGCGTATCGAATTGAATCCGTGCGGTGCTCCGCTGCGGAACGTCATGCAGGGGCTCTTTGTGTAAGATGGTTGCGAATCGTGCATACTCAATCCGAGTTAGGATGGCGTTATGTACCTGAATGACGGCCTCATAGCGAGGTAGATTCGTTTTGAAGCTCTGCACAGATGCATCCCAGTAAGTGGCAAGATTGAAGTCGGCGGGGCGCTCGAAGGATTGCTCCTTCTTGCTGGCATGCTTGATCCGGGAGATACGATACGTGCGATACGTGCCTTCTAATGTAAGGGCAGCGACATACCATGCGTTTCCTTTGACGACGAGGCCTAACGGTTCAATCACCCGTTCGGTCACCTCAGACTGAGAGGATGACGGATAGTGAATGAATAGCTGTTTTGCTTCCCACACGGCTTCTTGGGCGACTGATAGCCAGGAAGAGCTGCTGCCCCCAGTGCTCCAGCCCGCGCCATCAATATGAATGCGTTCCCGGACGAATTCAGCATCCGCTTGGAGGGTTTTGGGCAAAGAAGCGAGCAGCTTGAGCAGGGCGGAATCATATTCTTTATGCAGACCTAGTTCAGACAACGTCTCCGAGGGATGAGCTAACAGCAGCGACATCATCTCGTCCGCATGTAATCCCGTAAGATTGGTGCGGTATCCTTCCATGAGCGCCCATCCTCCGCTTGAGCCGCGCTCTGCATAGACCGGAATCCCGGCCGTACTCAAGGCTTCCATATCCCGATGAATGGTCCGCTCAGAGACTTCGAGTCTTGCTGCGAGTTCGGATGTTGTCATTTTGCCATGGCTCTGAAGATATAACAGAATGGATAATAAGCGGTCGCCGCGCATGCTGAAGACCTCCTTGGATCAAACTGAATTTCATATATGACAATAGATGTCATCATAGGGATGATACATTAGACACAGGTAACAAGCAAATAGGAAAGGTGGATGACGATTCTTATGACAAATTCTATGCAGATCAAATCGCTGGCAGGAAAAATAGCTGTTGTGGCAGGAGGAACTCGAGGTGCAGGGCGGGCGATTGCTGTATCCTTGGGGGAAGCGGGAGCGACGGTCTATGTGACGGGGCGCAGTGTCCGCGGATCTCTATCGGATATCGGACGCAGTGAGACGATTGATGAGACAGCAGAGATAATTCAGGCAAGAGGCGGCACAGCCTTTCCAGTTCGTGTGGACCACACGGTGGAATCGGAAGTTGTTGCCCTATTCGAGCGTGTGAAGCAGGAGCAAGGACGTCTGGATATTCTCGTCAATGATATTTGGGGTGGCGAATCGCTGGTCGATTGGACGAAACCGTTCTGGGAGCATTCACTTGCGAAAGGTTTGCTCGTTCAGGAGCGAGCCGTACGAACGCACATGGTTACAAGCTACTATGCGGCGCAGCTCATGGTCGAGAATAAGCAAGGGTTGATTCTCGAGATTACGGACGGGGTCAGCTATGATTATCGCGGCAATCTGTACTATAGCTTGGCCAAGATATCGAACATTCACCTGGCGCAAGCGATGGCTGCGGACTTGCGTCCTCATGGCATAACGGCGCTATCGTTAACGCCAGGATTTTTACGGTCGGAGGAGATGCTGGAGCACTTCGGTGTTACCGAAGCGAATTGGCAGGAAGGTGCGAAGAAGGACCCTAACTTCATCGCATCCGAGACACCATATTATATCGGCCGAGCTGTCGTTGCGCTGGCGAGCGATCCGAACGTATTCGAGAAAACAGGCGGAACCTATAGCACATGGGGACTGTCAGAGGTGTACGACTTCACGGATCTTGATGGGACAAGACCGCATTGGGGACGGCATTATGCGGAGCATGTTGCGAAAGCATAATCATACCTCGGAAAGGAGCCGCCTATCTGGGTCCAAACCAAGATAGGCGGCTCTATTGATTAAGCACCTTCAATAAAGGCCTGGTAAACGGGTATGAGATTCAATCCATCGAGATAAGAGGAGATGATGTATAGAACAGAATTGGCTAACCTGTATATTTGCAGTAACTTGGGTCCTATAAGAAGCAATCTTATACTATAGTGGATTCCTGCAGTAACTTGGGGTTATTTCGGCGCAAACAAGCCATTTATGGTCTTCTATCCTGCTCAGATCCATGATAGACGAGGCAAAGGGTTATTATCTACGTCCTATATTGTACGAAATCCAACATAGCAGCAGGGAACTAGCATCGTACGACGTGATACTGTCGACCAAAAAAAGATGAAGCAAGAACACCTCTTGCTTCATCTTCCTAGCTAATTTTAACTTATCCCGAGATTTCGGCTTTCTCCGCCTTCGTTAACCCTTTGAAGACCAACTCGTACGAATGATCGATCAGCATCTTGATCTCCTCGTCCGTAAGGTTGCCATCTAGGGTGACGGTGTTCCAATGCTTCTTGTTCAGATGGTAGCCGGGTTTGATCTCCGCATATTGTTCCCGAAGCGAAGCGGCACGAATGGGATCGCATTTCAAGCTGATGTCGGGTGCTGGATCGTCGGACGACATGAGTGCGAACATTTTATTCCCTACCTTGAGGACGCGCACTTCATTCCCGAAGGGGAAAGTCAGGCTAGTACCTGGTTTGCTTAAGCAGTATTCGAGATAATGGATCATGTGCGATTCATTCCCTTCTTGCAATCTATTTACTTAAAATATTGAATCCCCATCACTTCACGTACTTCCTCCATCGTATGGCACGCGATACCGCGAGCACGTTCGGTTCCATGCTGGAGCATCTCATCAACGAATGCACGTTTGGCTTCATAGGCAGCTCGACGCTCCCGCATAGGCCCAAGCAGATCTTGGAGGGTTTTCGTGATGCGATGTTTGCACTCCGTACAGCCAATGGTGCCTTGCTCGCATGCAGCATGAACTTCGGCTGCTTCATCCGCTCGAAAAGCTTGATGGTAATGGTAGATCGGACAGCGTTCCGGGTGCCCCGGGTCGTTCTTATGAATCCGTGCAGGGTCGGTCACGGCTTTCCGTACCTTGAGTGCAATCTCTTCGTTACTCGCGCTTAAGGCGATGGCATTCCCGAGACTTTTGCTCATCTTCGCATTGCCGTCAAGCCCGATGAGTCGTGGGAACTTGCTCAGCAAGGCCTGAGGCTCAGGGAACACGGATCCGTAGAGCTCGTTGAACCGCCGCACAATGTAACGTGAACTTTCTAAATGCGGAAGTTGGTCCTCGCCGACGGGGATGATCGTTGCTTTGCAGAATGTAATATCGGCTGTCTGACTGATCGGATATCCCAGAAAGCCGTAATAGAGCTCGTCGAATGAGCCACCTCTAGATTCCGCTTTGATCGTTGGATTGTGACGCAGATGATTCACCTTCACGAACATCGAGAAGAATACGGTCAGTTCAGCAATTTCCGGAATCATGGACTGAATGAAAATATTCGCGTGCTCCGGATCGATGCCCACCGCCAAATAATCGAGTGCAACTTCGCGTACATGCTCCCGAATCATCTCGGGGCGGTCAAAATGAGTTGTTAGAGCTTGCACATCGGCTAACATGATGAATGTATCATATTGATGCTGCAGCTGTACACGGTTCTGTAAGCTTCCGGCGTAATGGCCAAGGTGAAGTCGGCCTGTCGTGCGATCTCCTGTTAATACGCGTTCTTGTGTCATATAAGCTCCTCCTTAAGAACACATCAGCACGCAGCTGGTGTCCTTTTTCATTGTGATAACATATGCAACGAACGAACCACGCCCACCACCAACCATCTTCCATGACCATCACCTCCTTCAACATGTCAAATTGCACAAAAAAAGCCTTCGCCTATAGAAAGGACGAAAGCTTCGTGGTACCACCTTTATGAATCGTCACACGCCCAGGAAATGGGAGGACAGATCCGCTCTAACGATACGGAATCGCTGATGCATTGCCGAACACCGGCACAGCTCATCGATATCGCTCCCTTGATAACGGCGGGAAACCCGGTACTCCCTACTCTCGTAGATACGGTTCGGGAGACAACTCCAAAGGCCATTCAAAGTACGCTGGACACCGGTTCACAGCTCCCACCGGCTCTCTGCAAGTCCACATTCGCGCTTTTACTTACCCTTTTTCAACGTCGTTCAGTAAGTTATTTCCATTTCCAGTATCATACGCGTTCGAATGACTACACGTCAAGTGCAGATTCGCGTATGCGTACTTGCTCCGCTTGCTTCAACTTGAACATGAATCCTAGCGCAGCGAACACAATGAAGATACCGCCAAGCAGCCAGAAGAGCGATGAAATGGAAATATGCTGCATGCCGATCCCAGCCAAGTTCGGTGCGAGAATGCTGCCGATACTGAAGATGAAGCTGGCAACGACATTGGCCGAAGGCAGATAAGCTTTGGGTAGAATATCTGCGGCGAAGGCAAGTCCTAGCGAGAAGAAGGAACCTAACATGCCGCCAGCGATCATGAATAGGATCAGAATGGCCGTCGGATTAGCACCGTAGAGCGGAATGAGCAGGAACGCAATCCCACCGAGGAATCCTGCGCCCATGAGCACTTTTTTTCGTCCAATCCGGTCGCTTAGCACGCCAAGCGGCAATTGCAGAATAAGTCCTCCGATGCCGAAGAACGGCAGAAGGAAGGAAATCCAGTTCTGTTCCAGTCCAATCCGAAGCGCATAAATCGGGAAGCTGCTGTTCATCGATGCTTCGGTGTAGCCGTATAGGAATGCTGGTAAGAGTGCGAACCATGCCCATTGGAAAGACCGTGTATAGCGGCGTTCCAGCACAGGCGCATCTTTTTTTGTCCCCATGACCTGATAGTCAGGCAGAATGAACACAATAAGGAGCAGCACAATGGTACATAGTACGCCGATCGCTGCGAAAGGCACCCAATCGCCGAACACCAGCAAATTCATGCCGAGCGGCCCAATGCTGAACCCGATCCCGTAACTCATACCATAGAAGGAAAGGTTGCGTCCCCGATTCTGTTCATTACTCGATGTTAGCACCCAGAGCTGGGATGCGTAATGCAGCGCACTGTCGCCGACACCGACTAAGAAGCGCAGCGCGAACCAGATCCAAATACTCTTAAACATCGGAAACAGTGCTAGAGCAATGATGACGAGCATCAATGAGAGTGAAATGAGTTTTTTGAACCCGAAATAGGCTAATAATTTCTCCACGAAAAAGAGTGTTGAGAAGATACCGATATAGAGCATCGCCGCATTCAATCCGTTCAAGTCGGATGAGACGCCCATATGCTCGAGCAGAACCGTTAGCAGCGGCAGCAGCAGTCCCTGACTCGCGCCCGTCACAATAATAACTGTAATCATAATGAAATAATGCAATCTCGAGGTTTGCATTGATGTGGAATCATTGTTCATGATGTATCCTCCTCTAGATGTAAACAGCACAACCGTTCTATTATAGTGAAATTGATGGAAAATCTCAACCGCGAGTGAAAGGTACAAAATAGAAATCCCACCAGCGCGCCGCAGAATGCTAAGCACGAGGGTGGGATAAAGTCATCTGAAAATATGTAGTTGATCGATGAAATCAGAAAAACAATTTAATGACGATGAGGAAAATAATATAGCCGGCAATGGACCCCCCGATATAGGTTAGTCCAGCACGCTTCCTCTCCTGAAAGAGCCGCAATACCCCAAGGCTAAGCAGTGGGCAAATTACCATCAAGAAGACGGCAATCGTAATGAATAGCGATGCATCAATTTGACTAATATCAACAATGGTCACTAGAATAACCCCCGTAAATGAATTCGATAACGAGATTGTGTGACGAGTATCACAATAGTATTATATAGAATGCTGCCGACATTTACCTTAATAATCCTTTTCCAAATGGGGCGAAATTAAGAATTTTCCGAATCCACGGGAATCGATATGATATAATAATCGATAGATTATATGAATCTATTTCCTTTAGAGAGCAGGAGGAGAAGTTGTGAGTTATTTGGTTGGGATTGATGTTGGAGGAACGAACATTGTATGCGGTCTGGTCGATATGGAATACAACTTGTTGCAAACGCTTAAGCGGCCGACCGAACGGCATCTTGGCAGCGACCACGTGCTGAACAAAATGGTATCGATGATCGACGAATTGCTAAATAATGCGAAAGTGGATCGCAGCGAATTGAAGGCAGTTGGCGCAGGGATCCCTGGATTTATTGATCCGAAGAGAGGGTATGTCACGTTCAACTCGAATTTGCAGTGGAGAGACCTTCCATTCGCAGATTTATTGAGTGAGAAAATTGGCGTACCTGTATTTATAGATAATGATGTGCGGATGTACATTTTTGGTGAAGCGATGAAAGGTGCCGGTAAAGGTGCGAATGTCGTACATGGCGTTACGATTGGAACGGGCCTTGCGGCAGCGACTGTATCGAACGGTGAGCTGTTCTATGGAAGCGGGTATATGGCAGGAGAGCTTGGACACGTAACGATTGATGGTGAGAAGACGCCATGCGGTTGTGGACTAACGGGCTGCTTGGAGACGGTTGTGTCGGCTACAGGGATTGCGCGTCAAGCAACGGAAGCGCTAGCTGCGGGACGTGAGAGCTCGCTACGTGAAGTCTATGAGAAGGGTGAATTGACGGCAGCGGAAGTGTCGAAGGCCTACGATGCTGGTGATGCATTAGCCATTGAAATTATGAGCTATACCGGTAAGGTGCTCGGAAAAGGCCTTGCTTATTCTATCAGTTTGTTCAGCCCTGATGTCGTTGTGATTGGCGGGGGCGGCGCGATGGCAGGAGAACGTCTGCTCAAACCTATGCGCGAAGAATTGCAACGTTCAGTCTACAAAGGGTATCTGGAACGCCTCAGTATTCGTGTCGGAGAGCTTATCGATAACGGCGGCGTTATTGGAAGTGCTGCATTCGCGAATAGCAGCGTGTCCAAGCAAGCATAGCAACGAATTCCAATGATGATTGCTATTATTTTGTTCATTATCGCAGGACTCGCCGAGATTGGCGGCGGCTACTTGGTCTGGTTATGGCTGCGTGAGGCCAAACCGATGTGGTATGGCCTCCTTGGGTCGGCGATTCTTATCGCCTATGGTGTAATACCGACGCTGCAGAAATTCCCCTCCTTTGGCCGGGTTTATGCAGCATACGGCGGGGTGTTCATTATTCTTGCTGTCTTATGGGGATGGCTCGTGGACCGGAAAACACCAGACGTATATGACTGGGTTGGCGCAGGCATTTGTATTGTCGGGGTGTCCATTATGTTATGGGCCCCGCGATCTTAGGGACGATTTGGTAGGAGAGGACGAGTGGAGTTGGATTTAACGACGCAATTATTACAGCATCGCATCGTCGCGATTTTCCGCGGCATTGCAGACCATCAGGCGGATGCAGCCGCACGGGCGCTTGTCGATGGCGGCGTTGCTTTTATGGAAGTAACCATGAATACGGCTGGAGCGCTGCCGATTATTGCGAGATGGCGCGATTCGTTCGTCGGACAAGCATATATTGGAGCCGGTACCGTCTTAAATGTAGCGATGGCGAAGGAAGCCATTGCTGCAGGAGCACAGTTCTTGATCTCACCGAATCTAGATGAGCAGGTGATCGCCTACGGCGCTGAGCGTGGCGTGGATGTCTGGCCCGGCGTCATGACCCCGACCGAGATCGTTCGTGCATGGAACGCTGGGGCGAAGCTGGTGAAGCTGTTCCCGATGGCTTCGCTCGGCATGTCCTATCTGCGTGAAATCCGTGCGCCGCTCGATCATATTCCGATCATGGCAACAGGCGGCGTTGATCTGAGCAACATTGCAGAGACATTCGCGGCCGGCGCTGCTGCAGTTGGTCTCGGTACGAAGCTGGTTCGACCGGATCTGATCGCAAGCGGAGATTTCGAGCAGATGACGGCGAATGCGCGGGAGTATGTGAATTCGGCTAAGACGACACTTTGAATAGACAGGTAGTGTGGAGACTTCCATGTCCGTGAGGATATGGAAGTCTTTTTGAGATGGTTGCGTGGCAAAGCACGCTCCGCTCGCCGAAATAACTGCAAAAGTGCAGTTATTTCACTCGCAGAGGCACACCCTGCCCCAAATAACTGCAAAAGTTCAGTTAATTCGCTTGCATTGGCTCTGCCTACCCAAAATAAATGCATTAATGCAGTTATTTCGCTCGCATTGGCTCTACCTACCCCGAATAACTGCAAAAGTGCAGTTAATTCGCTTCATTGGCTCTGCCTACCCGAAATAACTGTAATAATGCAGCTATTTCGCTCATAAAGGCACATCCCGCCCCAAATAACTGCAAAAGTGCAGTTATTTCGCTCGCAGAGGCGTTCCCCGCCCAAAATAACTGTATAACCGCAGTTAGTTCGCTTGCATTGGCTCTGCCTACCCGAAATAACTGTAATAATGCAGTTATTTAGCTCGTAAAGACACGCCCCACCGGAAATAACTGCAAAATTGCAGTTATTCCCCGCACGAAACTGCTTCACGCAAGACTTGGAATACGCAGGAGACACTGGGCAGCTTTCTCACCGGGTTTTCATCACTTTTTTCTTCAAAACGGGGAACACTAGAGGTACTTTTAATTGGCATGAAAGTGCTGTCGGAGGTGCTTTGAATGCAGGGAATAATGATCTTACAGGTAGCAATTCTTGTGGCGGCTCTCATACTTGTACTGGTGTGGTTGCTCGGGGTGAGAACGCAGACGCCGCTTCGACGTGTGAATGATGCATTACCGAAGCAGCATTATGAAGAGGTGAAGTTCCGTAGCAGCGACAAACAGTGCTGCGGATGGTTCATCCCGAGTCGTGATGTCACGTCACAGGCGCATATGACGGCACCGACGATCATTGTTGTCCATGGCTGGGGTTCGAATCGCGCATATTCCCTACGGTATGTCGATCCCTTATATGATGCCGGGTTCTCCGTCTTCCTGTTCGATGTTCGTTGTCATGGCGACAGTGAAGAAATTCCGGCATCCTCCTCCTATACGTTTCGTGATGATCTTCTGGCAGCCGTTGAATACGTGCGATCTAGGTCTGATGTTCAGCAGGATGCGATCGGCGTTGTTGGTCATTCTCTCGGTGGGTTGGGCGCAATTCTAGCCCTAGATCTCGGTCTTTCCGTTCAAGCGGTTATCACCGATTCGATGCCTATACGACTTCGTACCGTGCTGCAATCGGAATGCAGCCGCATTCATGTCCCTATGTTTCCACTCGCTTATATGGTGATGTTCATCTGGCTGCTCCGTGCCCGGATCACGCCACAGCTGTTCAAGAAAATGAACGTCATCCATGTCCTCAATCGGAATGCGCAGGGCGCGAAGATTCCTGTCTTCTTCATCCATTCTCGGCATGATGGGTTTATCCCACATTCAGAATTACAATACATTATTGATCATGTCAGCACGAAGGTCGAGCATTTATTCATTGATATTAAAGGTCACAGTTGTTCGGAGAAAGATCATCAATTCTGGGGGCATGTTATTCCATTTTTTCGACAGCATTTCCCTACGGCTTCGGAACACGGAATGGCTCAGAGGTCCTAATTTCTGGGATATAACGAAATTATAGGAACTTTTCTCCTCTTCAACCGTTTAACATGATATGTAAGGAAATATCTGGTATACGATTAGGAGGAGCGATGACATTGAGGCAAAAGAAAAATCGCCAAGCGGTGCTGATTAGAAAAGCAGCTATTGCTACGACGCTTAGTGTATGTCTAATGCAACAAGTTGCAGCGGCTGAAGGTTACGGCGTAAATGAAAAGACGGTAAAAACAGACACTATTTCGGTTTCGGCAAGTAGTAACACCCAGGCCACAACGGACAAATTAGTGAAGAAAAACCCTGCCATTACCAAAGATCAGGCTGTAGCAAAGATCAGAGAATTTTTCCCCCAATTTAAAGATGCTGAGGTACAGTCCGTTACGTTAGGGGATCCGAATGTCTATCCGCCTCGCGATGAAATGGTCTGGACTATTCAATGGGAATATCAAGTAGGGAATCACGGTTACGGGTTCGGCAGTCGTGTCGATGCACTGACCGGTGAAATATTGCAGGTCGATTTCTCTCCATGGACGGATCTGAGCAGAGACAAGGTGAAATATCCACCGACCTACACGAGAGAACAAGCGGAAGAACTCGTGAAAAAGCTAGTTGGGCGTGTAGCGCCAAACGTAGATATGCAGAAGCTGAAAGGGCAAGATTCAACATATTATGATTACGGCACAAGCCTGTTTGGACCTACGCGTTATTCGTTCGCATATAACATCCCTGTAAATGGGCTGCCTTCGGAAGAAACGATTTACGTGTCCATCGATGGTGAAGGGAACATCTTCAGTTATTCCCGATCCAAATCGGAACAGAGCTATCCATCGGGGACTCCATCAATTACGCCAGAGAAAGCGAAATCGTTGTATGCAGAGAGTTTGAAAATGGAGCTCGTCTATATGCCTGTGGGTGAGCCTTATGGTCCTTCGAAGGAAATGATGCTCGCCTATCAACCGACGAATGTCCAATATGGTATTCTAGATGCGAAGAGCGGCAAATTTGTCGATGTGACAACCGGCAAAGAAGCGAATATGAAACCAAATACATATCAGAGTATTACACCAACAGCCAAGCAGTTTGCAGCGTATCAAGGTAGCGAGTTGACTAATGAGCAGGCAAAAGAAATTGCGTTGAACGTGATGAAGCCGCCTGCCGCTAATACGCGTACGAATCAGCATATACAGAATGATTGGTATGACCCGAAGGTGAAGATGTGGTACTTGTCGTGGGATAACCCTGCGGGGACGGGGCCAAATGGGGGATACGATAATCAATTTATCGCACGGATCCATGCAGCGACGGGTCAAATTCTAGCGATTGGCAATCCTTATAAGTCGTTCCGCAATGAGAATAAGGCGGAGAAGAAGAATCCGGAGATCAGCCTAGCGGACGCAGAGAAAAAAGCGAACTACTGGATCAATCTTCTCTATCCAGATGCAGCGGCAAATTTGAAACTGAGCACCCCATCCAAAGAGCAGAATGTGCAGGATAATGGAGGATTTCACTTCGAGTACCAGCAATTTGTGGACGGTATTCCGGTGAACGTCAATAGCGTCCGAATGGAGCTAGGCAGTCGTGGGGAGCTTGTGAATTATGAGACGTCGATCCAACCATTGAATCTAGAAGGCATGAAAGGTCTTAAGCCATCCATGTCTGCCGAAGAAGCGCGTTCTACGTATTTGGATCATCTGGGGATGGAACTTCGTTATTCACGTGTTGGGCCTTATGACTACATCAATGCAAACCCAACTATCAAATCAGAGCAAAGACTTGTCTATAGCCCAAAATTCAACCCAGAGAATGAGACTGTTCTAAACGCCATAACAGGTAAATTCGAAGCAGGCTGGTATAACGCAAGGAATAACCAGGATGCGTTGAATGCTAAAGATATCCAAGGCACGACTTCGGAGGCTGCTTTCAAAAAATTGCTTCAGGCTGGCGTGTTGAAATCGGAT
This sequence comes from Paenibacillus terrigena DSM 21567, assembly GCF_000374845.1. Taxonomy (GTDB): domain Bacteria; phylum Bacillota; class Bacilli; order Paenibacillales; family Paenibacillaceae; genus Paenibacillus_K; species Paenibacillus_K terrigena. The sequence goes on from NZ_KB895417.1 coordinate 234,756, forward strand.
GTCGATGGGTTGGTGAAACCGAATGATAAGATCAAGCTCGGCGATTGGATACAATGGATCAGCAATGCGGTGCAGTCTTATGCGTCTAACCGTGATGATAAGCCGCTTTTCAAGGATATAACATCCGACAGCACTTATTATTCCTCTGTATCCTTCTTCATCTCCAAGGGATGGTTGAAGGGAAATCCATCCGAATTTCTGAGACCTGAGACCGAATTAACCCGCGAACAACTTGCCGAATCGGTCTCTCGTATACTACAATACGAGCAACTAGCGAAATTCTTATCCAAAGATTTGGAAGTGACGCAGTTGCAGGATGCCGCTGAGGTGCAGAACAAAGGTGTCGTTGCCCTTATGCTGAAATTAGGCATTATGAGCACGGACGGAGGCAAGTTCTATCCGAAATCTACGGTCACACGTGCAGAAGCAGCGGAGACCATTATGAAGCTGGTTGAAATTCAGGGACGAATTGATTCTGAAATTCAACGATAGTTCACAAGGGGGTTGAGTTGTGCCTCGATTCGCAAAGCATATTTTTAAAATTTTGTTCGCAAGTACGCTGAGTTTTGCGCTGATTGAAGTAATCAATAATCCTGTCACGGCGGCGGTGGATACGCCCACGGTGAATTCCATGGAAGGACTTACGAAGGAAATCTATCAGTCGATGCTGAACCGCGATACGGTCATGACTTACTCTATCAATGGGAGTGTATCCAAGTCCAAGATCGAGAAGGCATTGCAGGACGCCATTACAACGGATCCTTACGTTCAGTTTATGGTCCGTCAATATTCCTATCAATACAAAAGCTCGTTGCTATCATCGAGCATTACGATTTATATGGAGTACCGTGAGGACGCGGATCAGACGGCGTATGTGACAAGTACGGTGAAGCGTGTACTACCTACAATCATTAACAAGAATATGAACGCGCATGAGAAAGTAAAAGCCATTCACGACTGGGTCGTCTTGAATTTGGCTTATGACACATCCCTGAAGAATGATACAGCGTATTTGGGATTGAAAGAAGGCAAGACGGTCTGTCAAGGTTATGCCTTATTGACATATCGGATGCTGAAGGAAGCGGGAATTACGAATCGGATTGCCGAAGGAAAGGCCGGGGGGCAACTGCATGCATGGAATGTCGTGAACCTCGATGGCAAGTGGTATCACCTGGATACGACTTGGGATGACCCTGTTCCGGACCAGAAGGGCAAAGTTAGCTATAATTATTATTTGCGTACAGATAAGCAGCTTAGAGCGGATCATCAGTGGACGAAGGTATATCCTGCAGCGGCTGAGTCTTATGACATGACACTAGAACGGCTGAAGAAGGATGATCAGAGCCGCAGTGCATTCTATACCAAGCTGGAGACTGACCTGAATTATATTTACTTGAATCCGGAGAACATTGTCTCTTCCGTGAAGGCACTATCTGTGAAGATTGAGAAGGCTGTGCGTGCAGGGGATTCATCGGTAAAAATACGCTACACACGCAAGGCAACACTATCTGATGACCTCAGTAAAGCGCTGCAAGATATAAGCGGATTCGAAGGGTCCATTCGATACAGCTACCGTGATTTTGAGAATACGGGTGATATTTTGCTCGAAATAACTCTGAAATAAAAGGAATAGATTCCGTGTTTAATCGTTCAGTCAGAAATTTAGTATTCGGTCAGACGTTGTCCAATCTCGCTGATGTAATGGCGACAATTACGATCGTTACGCTCATGTATCATATTAGTAATTCGGTAACGTATACTGCACTTGTTCCACTAGTAAGAATGATCAGTCAGAGTATTAGCGGGCTCATCTCGCCGCTCCTGCTTGATCGTTATCCATTAACGTTTTTATTAAAAAGCTCTCAATTCCTGCAGTTCATTTTGTTCTGTATCATTGGCTGGTATGCGTGGCAGTCGCTTAGTCCAGAGACGCTCTGGGTAATGCTCCTCCTCATTATGGTCTGGGCATTCCTTGACGGTTGGACCTCGCCAGCTACTAGTGCCCTCATTCCGAGGCTGCTCGACAATTCCGAGCATGTCTTGAAGGCGAATGGCGTGTTCGGAACAGCCAATCAAATCGTTCAGCTCGCAGGCTGGGCCGGTGGTGCCATCGTGTTCAATTGGCTCGGGGGACCTTACACCCTGCTTAGTATCGCGGTGATGTACTTCTTTGCGTTCCTCATGACTTCGATGGTGCATGAACCGAAGCGGAAGAGCGAGAAAAAGTCGGCATCGGATGTTGAATCTAAGGAGGCGCCTAAAGCAGGCGCTTGGCAGCGTCTTCGTGAGGGCTGGCTGATCATCTGGTCACGTCCTGCGCTTCGGTCGCTAGCCATCATGGATTTCTTAGAAGGGTTAGCAGGTTCGGTCTGGGCAGGCGCATTCTTGTTAGCTTACGTGAAGACTGTGCTTCACCGCGATGAGACGTGGTGGGGGTATATCAATGTCTCCTACTTTATCGGTGCGATTATTGGCGGTCTGTGTATTGTTGCGATCAGTTCATGGTTGAACCGCAACCGCTTCGGTGCCATGATGATCGGAATGATCGGGTACGGTGTGTTGACCCTGATTTTCGGATATATGACGAGCGCTTGGATTGCTCTAGCACTCGCATTATTTATGGGTCCGCTTGTTGAAATGCGTACGGTAGCCGTTACGACGATCAGACAGCTTAGCGTGGAAGAAGAGCTGCTGCCGAAGGTGCTCGCAGCGATGTCTACGCTCAATACGTTTATTTTTGGCATATCGGTGGTTGTGCTTGGGGTTCTCTCGGATCTGTTCGGGATTGCAGCCATCTACGTTATTTGCGGGTTATTAAGCTTAGTGGCAACGGGTATTGGTTACTTGTATCGTCAATCGTTCAATGAGCTGCAGCCTCAGCAAGCCGCTCCAATGAATCGGTCCTTATAGGGCCGATTTTTTTGTGCCGTTGTGGCTTAATTCATAGCGAATTGGAAACGATAGGGGGAGAATAATTAGGCTAAACGGTACATCTTAGAGAGGAGCAAGACGTAGAACAAATGAATAGCATCGAACAGAAAAAGCTACGCTGGTACAACGTTGCCTTAATCGCCTTCGTGTCAGTATGGGGATTCGGGAATGTTGTTAACAACTATGCAAACCAGGGACTAACGGTTATTACATCATGGATTCTGATTATCGCGTTATATTTCGTTCCTTATGCGCTGATGGTCGGCCAAATGGGCTCTACCTTCAAGGAGGGGAAAGGCGGTGTCAGCAGCTGGATCAAAGAAACGATGGGTCCAACCGTTGCTTTTTTCGCCGCATGGACGTATTGGGTGGTTCACGTGCCATATTTGGCCCAGAAGCCGCAAGGGATTCTGATCGCACTGGGTTGGGCATTTACAGGGACGGGTGGATTGACGTCGAAATATTCTCCCATTCTCATTCAAACGGCGTGTCTTGTCGTCTTCCTGATATTCTTATGGATTGCATCTTATGGGCTTGCTTCCTTGAAGCGGATCGGCACGATCGCAGGCCTTGCAGTCTTCATTATGTCACTGCTGTACATACTGCTTGCCATTACAGCTCCAGCCTTGACGGGGGCGAAGATTGCGACGGCAAATATTACGTTCAAGACCTTTATTCCTGACTTTAATTTCGCCTACTTCACGACGATCTCCATGCTCGTCTTCGCGGTTGGCGGAGCGGAGAAAATCTCCCCTTACGTCAATCAGACGCGTAATCCGGCACGAGAATTCCCGCGGGGGATGATTGCACTAGCAATTATGGTTGCGATCTGTGCCTTGCTCGGCTCCTTCGCGATGGGACTGATGTTCGACTCGAACAACATTCCAGCCGACCTGAAGATGAACGGACAGTATTATGCCTTCCAGATCCTTGGGGGATATTACGGACTCGGCAACGGTCTCATGATTCTGTATGCGATCGCGAATACGCTCGCGCAGATCTCGGCCCTCGCGTTCTCCATTGACGCGCCGCTTAAAGTATTATTGAGCGATGCGGACCGCAGGTACATCCCGGAGGGCTTAATGAAGACCAATTCCCGCGGCACACCGGTGAATGGCTATATAATGACAGGGATCTTGGTCGGGATTCTGATTATCATTCCGGCGCTCGGGATCGGAAACATGAATTCCCTCTACAACTGGCTGCTTGACCTCAATTCCATCGTCATGCCGCTTCGTTACTTATTCGTCTTCCTTGCTTTCATGGCGCTCATGAAGGCGGCGGATAAGTTCAAGTCGGAATACCAATTTGTCAAAAATAAAACATGGGGTTTCATCATCGGTCTATGGTGCTTTATCTTCACTGCATTCGCCTGTATTATGGGGATGTTCCCAAAGGTTGAAGCCTATACCAGCGAATGGTACTTCCAATTCATTATGAACATTGTAACGGCTTGTCTCTTGATTGCGTTAGGGTTGGTCCTTCCGCAGATCGCGAAGATGCGCCGGCGGTAAGAATGAAGAGGAGAAAGACGCTTCCGCGTAAGGGGCGTCTTTTTTATAAGTTGCCATTCACGCTTTGACCTGCAATGATGATCTGTGAAGGAGCGTGATCTTATGAATAGCAAGGAACGGTTCTCGAACCGGGTCGATACGTATGTGTTGTACCGTCCGAGTTATCCGCAAGCAGTCATGGATTATTTGTACGGTGTCATTGGATTGAAACAGGATTGTGTTGTAGCGGACGTCGGTGCAGGGACAGGGATTTTCTCCAAGCTTCTCTTGGATCGAGGGAGTCAAGTGATTGCAGTCGAGCCGAATAAGGAGATGCGTGAAGCAGCCGAGAAGGACCTTGGCGGAGAGTCGAATTACCGTGCCGTGCCAGGGTCGGCAGAAGAGACAGGGCTACCGGACCATTCTGTCGATTTTATAGTCTGTGCGCAATCGTTCCACTGGTTCGATCGGGCGGCAGCGCGGGTAGAGTTCCAGCGTATTCTGAAGCCGAATGGAAAAATCGTTCTGATCTGGAACAATCGACTGACGCAGGGGACGCCATTTCGGGAAGAATATGATCAGTTTCTACATACGTTCGGTACGGATTATAAGACGGTGACGCAGAAAAATATTACGCCTGATGCATTGGTGCAATTTTTCGAAACAGGGGATATGCAGATCGGAAGATTCCCGAATCATCAATTATTCGATTTAGAAGGGCTAGCGGGACGAGTTTTATCTTCCTCTTACATTCCCGTACCAGGGGATCCGAGCTACGATGCGATGATGGATGCCCTGCGTGAATTATTTGAACGTAACGAACAGGGTGGTCAAGTGTCCTTCGATTATGAGACAGAAGTGTTCTGGGGATCCTAATCAGTCCAGAAGAGCAGGGTACCTCGTACCCTGCTCTTTTTTGTTAGTCCTGTAGAAAATGCAGGGCCAAACCTGCATGGTGTGCCGAAATTTCATCAAGCTCTTGAGCCAACCGATTGCGATCGAAGGACATACGGAAGATGTCGCGGTCGGGCAGGAAGGTAATGCTCGTGCCTGTATCGCGCGTGAGTCCAACGGTGTGCACATTCGATTGCGGGATGCCGTGCTTATAGTCTTGACGGTAGATTTTGCCCTCCCGACGAACCTCAACCGATAGTTTCTCCGATAACGCATTGACGACGGGGATATTGATTCCTTTGTTACGGTTCGAGGCGTGGATGGATGCACTGGCATTCTCGTGGAGTTCCGTGAGCACGGCTTGCACATGCGGTTTGGATGTGCCTGCGAATGCTACGACTGGAATCCCACGGCCATTGTCTACGACCGTCACACTGCCATCCTCGTGCAAAATAATGCTAACCTCTGAACAGTAACCGGCTTGGTGTTCCAGCAAGGTGTTCTCAATGACGGATCTTAAGAGCAAATGCGGATCATAGACGTCCTGCGAGCTGCCCAGATACCCGCTTGCATCTTCTCGTACATGAGCAAGTTCCATGTAATCACTCGTATCGAGCAGTTCAGCCGATGAGGCGAACAGAAGGAGAAGTGGGAGAGCACGTCGTTCAGGCAAAGTATATTTGCCGCCGCGTTCCTCCTGGACTAGGAGATCTGCGCCAAGTAAAGCTTTAATATGGTGATAGAGTTGACCGGTTGTACCCATATTCAACCGTTCTACAATCTCTGCCCCTGTTAGGGGTTCCTGCATGACGGCGCGCAAAATATCTAAGCGTTGACGGTGTCCAAGTACGGATAGTACCTTGGCAACTTTGTCGCCATCCAGATCAAGCAGCTGGCTAATGCGGCGTTCTTGCGGTTCCCATCGATATTGGGAGAAGGCCCCCTGATATTGCCCGGAAAAATAGACACCGCCTTGGTCGATCGATTCTTGCGGCACTTCCGTCTGGATAGGATGGGCAGCAACGCGGTTCAATGCGGGGTTGGTAGTAGTCGTAGCGTTTGACACGGTTAGTTGTCTCACGAGTGCATGAAGTTCAGTCATCTGTACCTTTAGTGCATCTAATTCTGCTTCGACATTTCGTTTCAACAGGATCACCTCGTTATTTTATTTAAATACGTAATTACGTAATTACATAATATCATAACGACGACAAATTGTAAATATCAACGAAAATGATCGTGCCGTGTTATCTACTGATTGAATTAAATTCGTGGTAAAATCAGGTAAAGCACTTAGCGTAAAGCGTTAAGAATGGAGAAAGGAGTAAGGCTATGCATATTCGTGTTGATCAACAAGGAAATTCTAAGGTGGCTATTGTGGAAAACGATGGGCTGCTAATCCAGGATGTACAAGATGCTTTGGATTTGATGGCCACGGTGAGGTATCAAGAGGAGTGCGATAAGATCATCCTGCACAAATCCAATATTACGGAAGTCTTCTTCGATTTAAGTACGAAGCTGGCAGGTGAGATTCTGCAGAAATATATGAATTACCAGCTCAAGATCGCAATCGTAGGGGATTATAGCGGATATACCAGCAAAAGTCTGAGAGATTTCATTTACGAGTGCAATCAAGGCAGTCATGTGTTTTTCTTGGCGGACGAGCAGGCGGCGCTGGAGGCGCTTCATCGTTCCTAAAATAAGGCGTGGCAGGGATTCGATCATGAGGCGGGGGTAGAGGAATGAAACCGAATATCTTATTGATTACTGTAGACCAGATGCGAGCCGATTGTTTGAGTAGCGCCGGGCACCCGGTTGTACGAACCCCGAATCTGGATGGGCTCGCAGAAAGTGGCGTAATGTTCCGCAATGCGTATACGGCAACACCAAGCTGTGTACCGGCGAGGGCGGCGATTATGACGGGGATGAGCCAGCAATCGCATGGTAGGGTCGGGTACGAAGATCGGGTACCTTGGCAATATGAGCATATGTTAGCGGGTGAACTGGCGAATGCGGGCTACCATACCCAATGTGTTGGCAAAATGCATGTATATCCAACGCGCAATCTCTGTGGATTCCATAATGTCGTGCTGCATGATGGTTATATGCACTATAATCGCGATCGCAAGGCTCAATCCACAGCAGGACATTTCGATGAATGCGATGATTACTTACATTGGCTGCGCGAACAAGCCGGCTCGTATCAGGATATCATGGATATGGCGCTCGATTGCAACGCGTCGACGGTTACCTTACCTTGGCATTTGCCAGAACGGCTGCATCCGACGAATTGGGCCGTATCACAGTCCATTGATTTCCTGCGCCGCCGCGATCCGTCCAAGCCGTTCTTCCTCTGGACCTCATTCGTCCGTCCGCATCCGCCTTTCGATCCGCCGCAGGCGTATCTGGATATGTATATCCATCAGACATTACCAGACCCACCTGTCGGTGATTGGGTCAACGAGTTCGCAGCAGAAGCGGGCAGTGCAAGTCCGGTCACGGGGTTGAAGAAGCTGCGCGCAGATGAACTGCAACGAGCGAGAGCCGGGTATTATGCATTGATTACGCATCTAGATTATCAAATTGGACGCTTGATCAATGCCTTGAATGAATATGGGGAACTGAATAATACGGTCATTGTGTTCACTTCGGATCATGGTGAAATGATGGGAGATCATCACTATTATCGGAAAGCACTTGCTTATGAAGGCAGTGCCAAGGTGCCGTTCATTATTAGCGACCGGACCGGTAAGCTTGGATTCAAATCAGGCAGCGTTGTCTCTGAAGTGATCGAGATGCGGGATATTATGCCGACGCTGCTCGATGCGGCCGGAACAGCGATACCGGATTGCGTCGATGGACAAAGCGTCGTACCTCTTTGTAATGATTCGGAGGAGCGTTCATGGCGAACCTACCTACATGGTGAGCATGCGTATGGCGCCTTGTCGCATCACTATATTACAGATGGGCATTGGAAATACATCTGGTATTCGCAGACAGGTACGGAGCAGTTGTTCCATCTGGATGAAGATCCACAGGAGCTGCGAAACTTAGTGGCAGATGCTGCGCACGAAGCGGAGCTTGCCTTAGGTAGATCACGTCTTATCCATGAGCTTCGCGACCGAGAAGAAGGGTATGTCGTGAATGGCGCGTTAACGGTAGGCCGAACGCCGAAGAGCTGTTTAACGCATTTGCGGGAGCAGCAGGCGGTTCACGCATAGTTAAGAACAGCCTCTCGAATCACGTTGAACGTGGATCGAGAGGCTGTTTTTCATTTCAGGCTTATTTTGTTGGAGGATCCAGCTTACATTCATGTAACGGAATGACTTTCGTCTTCTTAATGAATTTGTAGCCGAGCCAGACGATGATGAATAACGGCAGTCCAATGTAGGAGATGAGCACACCGTTCCAATCGATCGTATCGCCAAGAAAAGCTTGATAATTCTGACCGAGAATAACAATCATACAGACAATGAACGCGAAGATCGGCCCGAATGGGAACCATTTGGCGCGATACGGGAGCTCATCGAGGCTGCGGCCCTGGGCTTTGAACGCCCGGCGGAAACGATAATGGCTGATCGCAATACCGACCCAAGCGATAAACCCAGACATACCGGAAGCATTAAGCAGCCAGGTGTACACGACACCGTCGCCGAAGAAGGATGCGAGGAAAGCGAGCATGCCTACGGCTGTTGTCATCAACAGTGCATTGATCGGTACACCATTGCGGTTCAGTTTGCCAAGGAATTTCGGTGCTTTGCCTTCTTTGGCAAGAACCCATAAGACACGGGTGGATGCATACATCCCTGAATTACCGGCGGATAATACCGACGTTAGAATAACGGCATTCATCACAGCGGCTGCAAAAGCAAGTCCTGCATTCTCGAAAATAATCGTGAATGGACTAATCGCGATGTCTTCCAAACCGCCGCGCACCAAGTTTGGATTCGTATACGGAATCAACATCGCAATGACGAAGATCGCGAGAATATAGAAAATGAGAATACGCCAGAAAATTTGACGGATGGCACGAGGTACATTTTCACGAGGATTTTCGCTCTCCCCGGCAGCAACCCCGATTAGTTCTGTTCCTTGGAAAGAGAATCCCGCAGCCATGAAGACCCCGAGAATGGTCAAGAATCCACCGTGGAACGGACCGCCATCCATAGTAAAGTTGCTGAAGCCAGGAGATTTGCCGCCCAAAATTCCGAAGATCATCAGCACACCGACAATGAGGAAGACGATGACAACAGCAATCTTGATCAAGGCGAACCAATACTCCGACTCACCGTAGCCTTTGACAGATAGTGCATTGAGTAAAAAGATAATGGCAAGGAACAGGAAACTCCAGATGAAGGAATTGGTGTCTGGGAACCAGTACTTAATAATAAGCGTCGCAGCAGAGAGCTCCGCGGCGATTGTAATCGCCCAGTTGTACCAGAAATTCCAGCCAAGCGCGAAGCCAAGCGACGGATCGACGAAACGGCTTGCGTAGGTACTGAATGAACCGGATTCCGGCATATAGGTGGCGAGCTCCCCGAGACTTGTCATCAGGAAATATACCATGATGCCAACAGCGGAATATGCGAGCAATGCACCACCAGGCCCAGCTGTAGCAATCGCACCGCCTGATGCGAGGAACAGGCCAGTACCAATGGAGCCGCCAAGCGCGATCATCGTGAGATGGCGTGCTTTGAGGGAGCGCTTGAGCTCCGGAGCGGCTTGGGATGTGGATTTAGACATAATAACACTCCTTCTTAGATGTCAGAACGATAAGGCTTTATGCTGCTAGAATGCCAAAAAACCGCCGTAGCGATGTACGGCGGTTCAATTCAACCCCTACGGCTCCTACGATGTACGAATAAGATAGCACAACACAAGGGATGCATCCCTTGTGACAGTTCTGCGCTTATTCAGCAGCAGCCCCAGCACGCAAAGGCAGAGTACCTTGGCGAACTTCGGCGGTGGTTCCTTTCAGAATAGCATCATCGAGCATTTCTCTGGCTCTCCGCTTCTTACTCTTAACAACCGCGACCTCTACCTCATCCTTCGTAAGATGAGGGTTTTCTATTCAATTGCAAATTTGAGTTTTAGTATAGCTGAGAACCAACGTGGGATCAATGTTAGTTGCTTCCAATTCGTTGAATAGGCTGAAAGAACGAGGGGGGCAGGGTGACGGAGTTGAGCCGGGCGTGATCGACCAATTGGCGCCACCAATCGTAACCCAAATCTTTATCGCTGATGACATAAATCGAATCAGCCAAGGTGAATTCCTGCGCAAGCGGCTGCATCATTTCATTCGCCCACTGCCCCAATAGTTGGTCCAATTGTCGATAGGCTTGGATTTCACTCATCGCTTTTTTGTTTATTTCATCCATTGGGTTTCCTCCGTTCCTGCGCTGTGTCTTCCGTGAACATGCCCAGCTGTTCCGCGAGCAATCTTCGTGCCTTTGCCATCTTATATCGAATGGTGCCTGCTGGAATCTGCAACGCATGACCAATCTGGAAACTGTTCATTTCCCCGATGACCTTCATGACGAGAATACAGCGCAGTTCTTCTGGTAACGTGTTGATCGCTGCTTCCAGTTCACGAAATTGCTCTTGCCCTTCGAGAAGATTGGAAAGATCGCCAGTTGGGCGATGGTACTGTGAGCGCAGTTGTTCTTCTGTTTTCTGCTGTGTCGATGATTTGCGATAATAGTCCTTTAGTTGATTGGAGGCAATGGAAAATAGCCAGTATAACCGTTGTTGCGTTGGGATGCGTTCGACAGTTTCCATGCGATTCCAGACGCGAAGGAAGAGATCCTGCAATAAATCAGCAGCGACTTCCTTGTTATTCGTCCGTCCATAGAGATAAGCAAATACCTGTCGATAATGATCAACATAGATTTGATGAAATAGCTCTTTGTTCATCGGCGAGACTATCCTGCTTGATCTTCTCTAATCAGAATATCGCCGAGTTTCGTGGTTGCTAGGATTTGAATAAGTGGAGCGAGCTTTCGAGAAACAGTTATATCTCCAATGATAATGAAATCAGCAATCTTTTGTTTCAGAATCACGATATCGACATCCTCGGAGATCTCACAACTTCCGATCAAGATCAAGGACATTTTACTATCAATTAGCTCGAAGAAATCTTGCGAGAAAGTTTCGTTACCCATAAAAACTCGTTGAACATCTCCTGTGTAATAGGCGATTTGGCCGACCATGCGCGATACGGTGCTCACTATCTTGCTTTCTTGGCTCTTCGGGGCGAACAATTGCCCGGCAACGATAACTTCACTGAATCCGACTGCTTCGATAGGTGAAGAGATGATGACTTGGCCTACAATCACAAGAATATCATCTGGCGAACCTGAGAGGTTCGAGAATACATCACCACTTAAAGTGAGTTGCCCACTGAGAACCTTTATTTTTCCTTCGGTCTTCGGTACGGTGACGATTATGCCAACATTTTTTTGTGGGATTTTCAACAAAGCAGCATGTAACGATTCTGGCACAAGGACGATTCCTACATTTTCCAAATAAGATATGCCGCTTAAATCTTCAGGCGATTTTCCCGTGAGCTCCAGGAACCCCACATTAGTAATGCCGTTCTCTTGATTCACATCAACCATTTCATATCCCTCCATCATAAATGTTGTGCTGCTATACCCTATAAAACGATCGATATCGTAAAGTGTTGGATGATTTAGGAAAAAATAATAATAAGGACATTTTAAGCTATTGTGTAGCATTTTTCAGTAAAAATAGATGAACTGAAATTTCAAAAGAATATGGGAAAATCTGTGGTAGAATGGGTGCAAGAACAGGGATCAGAAAGAGGGGGAGCGGATCTCATGAAGAACAAGACAGATCTTGATCTCATGCAGCTTGTGATGATCAAGCATCGCCCGGCTTTGGAAGAGTTATATGATCGATATGTGAAGCTCGTGTACTCTTTTGCCATGAAGTCAACGAATGATGAACAGCAGGCAAGAACCATTGTGCAGTCTGTGTTTACGCGCTTGTGGACGACCCGGGCGGGATATGATCCAAGTAAAGGTGAATATATCAATTGGTTGATTACGGTGACACGGAATATTACGATTGACTATATCCGCAAGCAGAGGAGAGATCAGACAGCGGTTACGATGGATCCGGAGATATGGGAGGTCATGCCCGACCGAACAGAGAACACGCCGGAGCACATCGTGTCACAGAAGCTGATCCGGGAACAAGTGAAACGATCCTATCAGTATCTATCGAAGAGCCAAGTCGAACTCATTCAATACTTATACTGGGAAGGTTATTCGCTTCGTGAAATCGCTCAGATGCGTAACGAACCCGTAGGTACGGTTAAAAGCCGACTTCACCAAACGTTGAAAATACTAAGAAATCACTTGGTGCATGAAAAGGAGGAGACGTAAATGGAGAACCCAAACTGCCACGGAACAGATCAACTCATTGAATATATGTTCGGTGAAATAAATGAAGAAGATCGGATACGCATTGAACAACATATCGAATCTTGCCAGACTTGTCGGAAAGAATTGGAAGAGATGCGAGATGCGTGGTATGCAATCCCTTATGAGATGGAAGAAATAGAGGCACCAGCGGATTTGAAATCCGAGGTCATGGATTCTATTTTTAAGGCAGAGCAGCCTGTGATGAAGAAAAAATGGTCCATGAATACCGGATGGATCGCAGCAGCGGTTCTTATGCTTCTACTGGTTGGGGTTTCCTGGAATAATAACCACCTAAGGAATCAGCTTGGAGCGATGGAGACCAATCCGAGCCTCCCGACGCAAGTGCTGCAAATCTTTGCATTGAACGCCGCGGACTCGGGTAGAGATGCAGCTAGAGGCAGTGCGTGGCTGATGCAGCAAGGCGATGCGAAGAAGCTCGTATTTAGCGTGCAAGGGTTATCGCAGGCGGAGGGGCAGGAAGCCTATCAGGTGTGGCTCATCCACAATGGAACGCGAAGGAGTGCAGGGGTGTTTCTTGTCGACGAGCAGGGAAATGGCGTGCTTACGTATGATATGAAAGAGCAACAAGCTCCTTTTGAAGCCATTGGTATTACGCTAGAGCCCGATGCGGTCGGGGAGAAGCCTCGCGGTAAGAAGGTGCTGGGTACGTAAAAATTTTTTTGTCATCTCATCAAACCGGACTGCTCATGTGTTCGTTCCCTTTAAATAAAGGCATTCACCGTCAAGTACGGTACATTTAAGGAGGATCAACCATGAACAAGATTAGTAAAATGCTTCTCACGACTGCGTTATTCGCAGCCATGCTCGGAACGGTGCCTGTTGCAGCGCAGGCGCCAGTGTCGCCAACCAGTGTGTCCGCGACATTCAACGGCAAGGCGATTACCTTCAGTGAGCAGCCGTTGCTCAGTCATGGGAGACTGCTCGTTCCCTATAGACCAATAGCAGAAGCCATCGGTGCTGTCGTTGGTTATGAAGCCGCGACCAAAACGGTTAAGGTCACAAAAGGAACTAACACCTACTTGCTTCCACTAGAATCGAAGACGGCAACCTTGAATGGTATTCCTGTAGCCCTAGATGAACCGGCGAGGGTCGTAAAAGGCGTTACGATGGTTCCGATCCGATTCGTATCGGAGAATTTAGGGGTGGATGTGAAGTATGATGCCGCAAAGCAAACGGTTTCTTTACAATCAACGAATAAGCCTTCATTAAGAGTTCTGGGCCCTACGAAAGATGCGATTTTGTATACCGATACGGTAAAAGTGGGGGTTGCCGTTTTTAACCATGCGCTCACAGATTTCCGCACGCATATGGAGCCACATGAAGGCCAGGGGCATGTCCATATTTGGCTGGATACCGACGCAAGCGATCCCAAAGTGGCCTATAAAATGATTAACGGTGAACCCGCCGTCTTCGAGCATGTTAAACCAGGCAAGCACACCTTGACGGTCCAGCTGGTAGGGAATAATCACCAACCAATTAAGCCGGAAGTGAAACAAGTGATCACTTTTATGACAAAGGCAGCGTCTGATCAGCCGAGAGGAGCGGATAAGGCGGAATCTGCCAAGAAATATGCGGTCAGTATTTCTGAATTCGCCTTTAAACCCGATAAGTTGACAATAGAGGCCGGCTCCACGGTTACGTTTACCAATCTGGATGATGTGGATCATACAGTATCAGCAAAGGACGGTTCCTTTAACAGTGAATCCCTTGGGAAGAATGATACATTTACAATGACCTTCACTGAAGCCGGGGAGTACGAGTTTTACTGTAAACCACATAATTTTATGACAGGGAAGATCATCGTAAAATAGGTTAATAATTTTTATTTGTTCTAAATCCTCCTTCAAGTGAACGGTGCTGGTACAGCGCATGACGTTTACTTGACAGGGGGATTTTTTTTTGAAATTCAGGATGAAATGTCCTTCATGATCAGCCTATAATGAACGAAGAGAATTGAGGTGTTATAGGGATGAGACATGCATGGCGTGGTGTAGAGGGATCGGACAGAGCGATTCCGAAGAAAACATTAAAAGATAGTGTGCAAGAAGTATCGCTTCGGCGCGTGTGGAAGTTGTTCCGGGAATATCGTGCGCTGCTCGGCTTTATTATTCTACTTGCCCTGGCGGGTGCCGTGATTGGACTCGGCCCCCCTCTTGTCATGAAAGTGATTATTGACGATGCGATTCCAGCTGGGGATCGTAAACAATTGCTCGTGATGGCTGCGCTGTTGATCGGGTTGCCAGTCTTTAGCGGCGTCATTGGGGTGTGGCAGAATTATATGAATTTTAAAGTTGCGCAGGGGATTATGCGGGATCTGAGACAAGGATTGTTCAGCAATTTACAGCGGCAGTCGATCGGATTTTTCACGAATTCGCGGTCTGGGGAAGTTATTCAGCGGGTGACCGAAGATGTACAG
The DNA here is from genome assembly GCF_000374845.1 of Paenibacillus terrigena DSM 21567. Taxonomy (GTDB): domain Bacteria; phylum Bacillota; class Bacilli; order Paenibacillales; family Paenibacillaceae; genus Paenibacillus_K; species Paenibacillus_K terrigena. The sequence continues at coordinate 249,959 of NZ_KB895417.1, forward strand.
GCGGTACAAGGCGTGGTAACAAATCTGGTCGTCAATACGATAACGCAGAGTGTGGTTGTCGTGACAACAACGGTTATCCTGTTCGTGCTGGATTGGCGCTTGGCGCTGTTGTCGATGATTATCCTGCCGATTTCGATGATTCCAGTGCGCAAGGTATCTCACCTTCGTAAAAAAATGCGGCAGGAAACGCAGAAGGTGCGTGCACAGATGGCCTCCCAGCTTGGCGAGGTGTTCGGGATTTCGGGCGCGTTGTTGACCCGGATTTACGGGCGCGAACAAAGTCAGGCCGCACAGTTCCAAGCGACGAATAAGCAAGTGATGGACATGGAGCTGAAGGTGAATCTGATGGGCCGTTGGTTCATGATGTTCGTCGGCGTGTTGGGGCCGATCGGCACCGCCATTATTTATTTGTATGGCGGATTTGCGGTGATTCAAGGAACGATGACGGTAGGGGCAATTGTCGCTTTTGCCGCCTATTTGGGACGGTTATATCAGCCGTTCGGAACTTTGCTCAACTTGCATGTTGAAGTCGTTACGGCACTCGGCGTGTTCGGGCGAATCTTCGAATACATGGATATGAAGCCGGAGATGGAAGATGGGGCGCATGCGAAGGATTTGGACGCGCTGGCAGGTCGGGTCACATTCCAGAATGTAAAGTTCGGTTATGGTGGCGGAGATCGGGGACGTGATGGCGACCATGGTGATGATCGGCTTGAAGCGGGCTCTAAGGTGCAGGAGGATGAACTCGTGCTGAAGGGTATCACGTTCGAGGCGAAACCAAATGAGGTGGTTGCGGTTGTCGGACCGAGCGGTGCGGGGAAATCGACGTTGATCAGTCTGATCGCACGGCTCTACGATCCAACCGAGGGCTGCATCGAGGTGGATGATATGGACCTGCGGGACGTGAAGCTCGCGGATCTGCGGCGCCATATTGGCTATGTAACGCAGGAATCGTTCTTGTTCCATGCAACATTGCGAGAGAATTTACGATTCGCTCGCGAGGATGCGACGCAGGAAGAGATCGAAGAGGCTTGTCGTAAAGCCTATATTTATGATTTCATTCAATCGCTGCCGGATGGGTATGACACGATGGTTGGAGAACGCGGACATCGCTTGTCAGGCGGGGAGCGACAGCGGATATCGATCGCGCGTGCGATTCTGAAAAATCCGACCATCCTGCTGCTGGACGAAGCGACCTCACATCTGGATTCAGAGTCCGAACGGTATGTGCAGGAAGCGCTGCAGGAGCTGATGAAGGGCCGTACGACACTTGTTATCGCGCATCGCCTATCGACGATTCTGGCAGCGGATCAGATTCTAGTCGTGCAGGACGGCTGCGTGGTGGAGCGTGGGCGGCATCAGGACTTGCTTACGCAGCATGGTTTGTATGCGATGCTGTATGAGACGCAGTTTGCGAAGGTGTAGTGGGGCGATCGGGGTTACATGGAACAACCTGAGATTATCACGAACAACCCCATAATGATGGCAACGACGCCGCCAAACCGGGTTAGTGCGAGGTAGGTATCGCTCGGTTCGGAGTCCCCACTAACCTTCCAACCTTCTTTGAGGTACCAGGCGAGGGATGGTTTGAAGATATTCATTAGACCGATGGCAATGATGATTAAACCGAAGAAAAAGAACATGAGATCATCTCCTTTGTATATTGTACGTCAGTTGGAGGTAAGCGGTTTCGGTTGAGGGGGGTTAATGTGGGGTTTGAGTATCTGAGTGCCAGTCCGCGGCTAACGAATCGTATAGTGCTTATTCGTGAGAAAACGGGCTTTTTTCGAGCTAACGAACTCCAGAAGCGTTATTGTGCCTATTTTGGTTGTTTTACGAGGAATAGCGCCGCTGGAGTTCGTTAGAATTCGAAAAGGCGGGATTTTGAGCAAATAAGAGTTACTGGGTTCGTAAGCCGTATGTACGATAACGCTGATTGCCGCGGACCACTTATACGAACAAAAATACAAGTGGGATTTGGGTATCTGAATACCAGTCCGCGGCTAACGAATCGTATAGTGCTTATTCGTGAGAAAATGGGCTTTTTTTCGAGCTAACGAACTCCAGAAGCGTTATTGTGCCTATTGTAGGTGTTTTGAAGCACTTTTACGAGGAATAGCGCCGCTGGAGTTCGTTAGAATTCTAAATCGCAGTTTTTTGAGCAAATAAGAATTACTGGGTTCGTAAGCCATATGTACGATAACGCTGATTGCCGCTGATCACGAACAGAAGTTGGAGCTCGACTAGCTTATGAAGGATTCGTCTCGCATGTGGGTCTGTCACGCGCAGATGGGTTGCTAGTTCTTGAGGTGTAAATGGACGAAGAAGTCGTATCGCATAGCGTAGGGTCTCGGCTTCGAGCCAGGCCAATTGCTCAGGCACATCCGTTGAAATGAACTTACCGATAAAAGAAAGGACGAGTTGCTGACAACGCTTAGGTTCGTCAGTTATCGATAGATAGGCAATGGGCAGGAATAGCCAGTCGTCCAGTGCTAACAGACAATGGCGCCAGCACAAGTCCTTAAACCGTCGTACGTCGAGATCCCTGGCATGAGGACCATAGCCTTGAATCTCGATCCCACCTTTGACATCGCCGCCAGGTATATAGGCAAGATCCAGATATCTATAGCCGTTATGGAAATCACGGACTTCCCATTCTGGTTGCAGATGATCGAAGTTTTTCACGGCAGGAAACCAGACACTTCGCAAAAATTCAATGGTACCGTGACCAAGTCCTTTCTCAAGTATTTCACGTCTTCTATGATTTTGCTCTTGCGTGATGCTAGTATGCATCCACTCTTCGAATGCTTGGTCAAATCTTGACATGGCTTCACACACAGCTTTCGAGGATCATGGGTGGAGGACGCAAAAAAGCCGCTCTGACACATACTGACCCACAAAGGCGAAGTATGGTACAAAGCGGCGTGTGCTTCACGACCTGCAATATATGGTTAGTATAACTTGAAAATATGAAAAGGAAAAGGGAGTTCCCAGGAAAAGGGGAACTCCTTTATTTGAATATGCAGGCAGGTAGATCGAGCGAAATGTGTGCGAATGGGAGTCTAAGTCGGCGTACTAGGTGATTTACGCTTCGTCCCCGCGACGTGCCATCTGCTGCCAGACGGTACCTGCTGCGGCCTCGCCGGATTCGATGCGTTCGACCGCCATTTTGGCCTGCAGGCTGACCTCGAACTCGGGGTCAGCCGTCGCGATTCTAAGCGCGTCGAGCGCGGATTCGTCGCCGGCTTCATATAAGAAGCGGGCGGCGCGCCAGCGAACGAGCTTGTTCGAGTCGCTCAGCGCTTCAAGCATCGGTCCGATCGCGGCGGGATCGCCTAGATCGGACAGGGTGTCGCCTGCCGTCCGCCGCACGGCTGCGGACGAATCACGCAATGCCGCGAAAAGGAGCGGCATCGCTTCAGGCGCACGCAGCTCGCCGAGGTACACCACGGCGAGGCGGCGGATCGAGCTTTGCGCATCGCGCAAAGCTTCCGCCAAGAGCGGCAGCCGGGCCAGGCTCGGCTGCATGCGGTCTAGCGCGGCGTACCGCACGCGCCAGTCCGCGTCACGCAGGAGCGCTTCGAGCTCGCTGTCCGTCAGCTCTCCGCGCTCTTCAATCAGAGGCTCCTCGCTCGCACCGAGCGCGATCGCCTTCTCGACAAGCCCTTGCAATCGCTCAGGCGGATAAGCCGCCTCGAGCTCTTGCTCCACCTCACGTGCGATGTCGGCAAGCTCGCCATAGCGCACGCCAAATTCAACCAATCGGCGCTCCTTGATCATCGTCGCGCTTGCCACCGCTGTGACCGCCTGCGTGAAGCGGTCACCTAGCCCGATCCGCTCCTCGCTGACGCCAGCTTTGACGCGGATCTGCATCGGAATGCTGCGGAAATATTGCACGAATACCTGTGCCTCACCGTAGCTTACCGCCGCATTTGGGTCCCATGCGGCGAGCGGCGCGCCGTCAGCAGCGCCGAAAATATCGCGCACCTCGCCGAGAATCGCGGCCCAGTCTCCCCGCGGGTGGCGGTCAAGCGCCACAAAGTCCGCAGTGTGGAACACACTTTTCACACCGTTAATCGCCAGCATGCGTTGAATAAAGGGTGGTGCAGAGCGTTCATTTTCATGCGTATACGTTTTACGAACGCCATGCGCAAGACTCTCATCCAAATGAAGCTTCATGGAATTCGGACTTGGCGTGGGTTCAATCGATATTAATTTCATTGTTCTTCCTCCTATGGATGTACAACGTTCTTTGTTTCGCACTAAAAAGTATATATTTTCGAGGCCCCCTGCAAAGTACCTGAATCAGCTTCGAAGCCAGGTCTGCACTTTGTGGGGTTATCTTATTATACCCCGCCCCGGTATCTTTACGTAAGTGAATTCTGAGGGAGATGCGGATTTTTTTGTTTTGCGTCCAAATTTTGCTATAGTAGAATTACGGGAAAGGAGCGCAGAACGCATGGCAAAAGAACGATTCCACAATTTAGACTTCAAGAAGATGAACAATGACCTCAAGAGCTTAAGACAGTGGCAGAAAGAACGGCGCGCGAAGAAGAAAGATTATACCTTCGTCGTTCCGAATGTCGAACCGGACATTGAATATTTAAAGGGAAATCGCACCGAGCCGACGGTGACTTGGATCGGGCACTCCACTTTTTTCATCCAATATGCTGGTTTAAATATCGTGACGGACCCTGTGTGGGCGAAGCGTATGGGTCTCCAACGTCGCCTCTCAGAACCGGGTGTGCCGCTTGCAGCGCTCCCGACAATGGACGTGATCTTAATATCGCATTCGCATTATGATCATCTGCATATCAGTTCCGTTCGGAAATTGTATAACGAGAAGACGATGCTCGTCGTACCTGCCGGACTCAAGAGCAAAATGCTGCGCAAAGGCTTCCGCAACGTGACGGAGCTGCATTGGTGGGAAGCGTTGACCCTGGGCGAAGTGCAGATCACCTTCGTGCCGACGCAGCACTGGACAAGACGTACCTTAACCGATACGAACACGTCCCATTGGGGCGGATATATGATTGAACCGATTCCGTCTTCGACGGCACCGTATCCAACGATTCATTTTGTGGGGGACACGGGGTATTTTCGTGGATTCAAAGAAATTGGCGAACGGTTCAACATTGATGTCTCACTCATGCCGATTGGCGCGTATGAGCCTGAATGGTTCATGCAAACGCAGCATGTTACGCCGGAAGAAGCGCTGCGAGGGTTCGTTGAATCGCGTGCAAAAGTGTTGATTCCGATGCATTATGGGGCATTCCGATTAGCAGATGATACGCCTAAGGAAGCACTCGATCGACTGGAAACGGAACGCAGACGCAAAAATATTGCGAAAGAGCGAATTATTGTGCCCGCACACGGCGAAACAGTACGTTTATCGGACCATTTTGTGCTATAATAGGGATTTGGTAAGGATTTTGGGTTTATTTTAAGGGAGGACGGATTAATTCATGATTACAGTAACAGGCGTTAGTTTGCGTTACGGCAAGCGCCCGCTATTTGAAGATGTCAATATAAAGTTCACACCGGGCAACTGCTACGGACTAATTGGAGCAAATGGAGCGGGCAAATCGACGTTCCTTAAGATTCTATCGGGCGAAATTGAAGCGAACACTGGCGACGTTAGCATGACACCGGGCGAGCGTATGGCCGTATTGAAGCAGAACCATTTCGAATACGATGAATACGCGGTACTCGAGACCGTTATTATGGGTCACCAAAAGCTATATAGCATTATGAAGGAAAAAGATGCGCTGTACGCCAAAGCTGACTTTACGGAAGAAGACGGTCTGCGTGCGGGTGAGCTTGAGGGCGACTTCGCTGAGATGAACGGCTGGGAGGCCGAGTCAGATGCTTCGGCGCTCTTAATCGGTCTTGGTATTTCTCGTGATTTGCATGACAAGAAGATGGCGGAACTCTCCGGTAACGAGAAAGTCCGCGTTCTCTTAGCGCAAGCTTTGTTCGGCCAACCGAACAACCTACTGCTCGATGAGCCTACCAACCATTTGGACATCGAATCGATCAGCTGGTTAGAGAACTTCTTGATGGATTATGAAGGTACTGTTATCGTGGTATCCCATGACCGTCACTTCTTGAACAAGGTATGTACGCATATTGCGGATATTGACTTCGGTAAAATTCAAATGTATGTCGGTAACTATGACTTCTGGTACGAGTCCAGCCAATTGGCTCTGACACTTGTACGCGATGCGAACAAGAAGAAGGAAGAGAAAATTAAAGAGCTTCAAGCGTTTATTCAACGCTTTAGTGCTAATGCTTCCAAATCGAAGCAAGCAACTTCCCGTAAGAAGCAGCTCGACAAAATTACGCTCGACGACCTGCGTCCATCGAACCGTAAATATCCGTTCATTAACTTCAAAGCAGATCGTGAAGGTGGCAAACAAATCCTTACGATTGAAGGCTTGACGAAGAGTGTAGATGGCGAGAAGCTGTTCGAGAACTTGAACCTGATCGTGAACAAAGGTGACAAAATCGCGCTTGTGGGACCAAATGGTCTTGCGAAGTCGACGTTGTTCCAAATCCTGATGGGTGAGAAGACAGCAGATAGCGGTGAATTCTCATGGGGGATTACGACATCGCAGGCTTACTTCCCGAAAGATAACGCAGAATACTTCGACGGTGTAGACATGAACCTCGTGGACTGGCTGCGTCAATATTCCAAAGATCCAGACGAGACGTTCTTGCGCGGATTCTTGGGACGTATGCTATTCTCTGGTGAGGAAGCATTGAAGAAAGCTTCCGTATTGTCCGGGGGCGAGAAAGTACGCTGTATGTTATCCAAAATGATGCTTCATGGCGCGAACGTGCTGCTCTTGGATGAACCGACGAACCATTTGGATCTCGAATCCATCACAGCACTGAACAATGGTATGATCGACTACAAAGAGACCATGATCTTCGTATCCCATGACCATCAGTTCATTCAGACGGTTGCGAATCGCATTATTGAGATTGGGCCGAACGGTATCATCGATCGTCAAATGTCGTATGATGAATACCTGGAGAGCGACGAAATCAAACAATTGCGTGAGAAGATATATAATTAAGCTTTTTAGAAAAGAGTGCAGGGCCAGCAATGGCTTGCGCTCTTTTTTTGTTCTCTTGCAGGATTCTTATTCTAAATTTATAATGAAAATGATTCTCAATTAGGTGTTCGGTCAGAATCGGATTTAGACAGGAGATGAACTACGAATGAGCAGTGCGCAAGAGATTGCTGCTTTTCATCATACGTATAACAACTATGTATCTCAACTCGGCCCAGTGCTCTGCACGGATGGTGGTATTGAGACGATGACCATACCCTCTGCTATAGGGGAAGGGCTCTTAGCAAGGATGAAGCTGCGTGACGGCATGGAGATGATTACGTCCAGCTATCGGCTAGCACAGGATAAGGTATTGGATTTTCGTTCCGCGGAACCGGCGATTGAGCTGACTTTCTGCTTGAAAGGTCGATATCATTGCGGTATTCAGGGGCGCGAAATCATCATGCTGGAGCACGAATGTCGGATTTCGATCATCCAACAGGTGCATGCGGTGGTGGAGTTGGTGCGTGAGATTGATACCGAATTTCTGGAGCTGCGCATGGAGCTTTCCCTTATGAAACAGTATCTGGAGGGCGTTGGGCTGGGTCAGGGGTTCGATATTCAGCGCTGGATTGGGCAGCAAGGCTACCGGATGGTTCAACATCCGATGGATGCCCATGTGGAACGGCTTTTGTATGAAATTCGGCATTGTGATTATCCGCAGCCGCTTCGCAAAATGGTGCTGGAGAGCAAGATGCTCGAGCTGTTCGCCTACTATCTGCAGCGGTATGTGATGGAATCGTCTGTGCAGGAATCTGCTGTTTCTGTGCTCCGGCATGACGATCGGGACCGTATTCTGCATGCCCGGGATGTGCTCCTCGCGCATATGGATCATCCGCCCTCTACGATTGAAATGGCTAGGATTGTCGGGTTGAATGATTACAAACTAAAGGCTGGTTTTAAGGAAGTATTCGGCACGACCTTGTTCGGTTATTTACGCAATCAACGATTGGAGCATGCGATGCAGCTATTGCAGCAGGGAGGAATGAATGTTGGAGAAGCTGCTTGCGCTGTAGGTTACTCCAATCCAAGCCACTTCACGGTTGCCTTTCGGAAGCGATACGGGGTGAATCCGGGTGAGATGATTGCACGAAAATAGAATTGTGATCGATGATGGAGGAGTTCTTCGATTGGCCAATGCCGAGCGAAGGGCTTTTTGGTATGCAGACTGTCAGTCAGACTCCCTCTCGGGGGATAAAAAATCCATCCTGGGGGAGATCATCATTCCTCTAAATGATAATGTTTCTCATAGGGAGAGAAGAGAAATCCATCAAGGAGGAATAAAAGGATGACAAGGTCTGTGAAAATGACGAAAATATTGATTTTTATATGCGCGTTTATCGCCTCTCTGGGGGTATCCATTATTATGCCGGTCCTATCACCAATTGTTCGGGAGCTGCATTTGACAGAGAGTCAGGCGGGCTTCATGGTGACTTTCGGAGCTATTGGGACGGCTTTAATGGGACCGATATGGGGAAGATTAAGTGATCGATTCGGCCGCAAAGCGATTATTTTGGTGGGGCTAATCGGCTTGTGTGCAAGCTATGCGATTTACACGTATCAGATCCAACTGGGCTTCAGCGGAACATTATCAGTTACGACGATATTTGTCTTGATTAGTATTGGGCGGTTCTTGGTGGGGGCTTTCATACCTGCTGTACCGTCGGCTTCGCAGGCCTATATGGCAGATATTACGGAGGTAGGAGATCGATCCTCCGGCATGGCGATTATTAGTGCATCAAGTGGGATGGGGCTCGTGTTCGGGCCGGCGCTTGGCGGGCTGCTTGTCCTGATCGGCTTGATCTGGCCGATGTATGCGGGGACGATTCTCCCGTTGATTGCTTTTATTACGGTCATCTTTATTTTGCCGCCATCGAAAGTGAGAATGGTCAAGAAACCGCAGCGGCTGATGCCTTGGCATCGAGGAGTACGCAAGTTCCTGACACTTGGTCTATTCGCACTTATCGCAATTGTGTCCATTCAGGTGAATACCGGCTTTTACTTCCAGGATCGCCTGGGGCTATCGGTTGCTGCAACGGCCAAAATGCTCGCGCTGGCATTGACCTTAACCGGTGTTGCGATGCTGATAACGCAGCTCATTTTGATGAGAAAGCGGATATTTACCCCTTTGCAGATGATCTGGATCGGGGCTTTGATGACCATGATAGGTTTCGTTATTTTGCTTGTCACGGAATCGCATTGGACCTATTATTTGGCGTTCTTTATCTTCGGCATCGGCAGTGGGCTGCAATTGCCAGGCTATATGACGGGGGCGTCGCTAGCCGTCTCACAAGAGCAGCAAGGGGCTGTGGCAGGACTGACGCAATCCGTGAATGGTGTCTCGGCGATCATCGCTCCTGTCGTGAGCACACTTTTGTATCAGGTGAATCATCTGCTTCCATTTGCACTCTGTATTCTCTTGTTATGCGGTTCGATCTGGATCGCTTTGACGCCGGACTCGGCTCACAAATCAGAAACCGTCAGTCCTAGTGCTTAAGTCTCCTATTGATTCGACAGGATTAGTCTGATTCACCCAACTTTCGACTTTTGTGGCTATTATGCTTGACCGTCTGATTTTGAGGCAGGTAGAATGTGTTCGGTAGGCCTACTCCCATGCGGGATTGGGTGGAAGAACATGACAATGGAGGTCAAGGTATGAAAACGCTTTACAAAGTTTTTTCGGCTATCGTTTTAGGAGGATTGCTCTTGGCAGGTAATGCATCTGCGGCGAGCAGTGTTACTTTTAACGACATACAGAATCATTGGGCGAAGACGACGATTGAATGGGGCGTTGAGAAAGGAATCGTGAAGGGCTACGCGAATGGGATGTTCATGCCGAATCAGAACGTGACGGAGGCGGAATTCATTCGGATGCTCGTTGTGGGGATTACGGGCAAGGACTTGGAAGATAATTTCATTACTGACAACTGGTCAGACAAATATTATGATTTTCTTCATTTTAAGAACTATCCGGTGGATGGGTATGATAATCCGAAAAACCGGAATAGCTACGTCAATCGAGCGCATGTAGCAGAGCTCGTCTCGAGCAGCGATGGCGTGAATTTCTCAGGTGATCAAGCTATTCAATATGTACTGGGTAAAAAATATGCGAACGGCCGCATCAAAGGCGAGAATACTATCCAGGGCTTCATGGGTGGAGCGACGATTACACGCGCCGAAGTGCTGCAATTGATTCGTAATCTGGTGGATCACGGCACGCAGGAGATGTATGATCGACCGCTCGAAGTGACGTCAGAGGCTCGATTACCGAAGCTGCCGACGGCATGGGATACGTACCGAGATGAGATGTATCTAGCGATTCGGAAAAAAGTATTCCCGAATTACACCGGGTACCGGATGTACGATGACGGCGTGAACAAGATCATTCTGACGAAAACATTGCAGCAGAACCAGACGGATACGTCGGTTGCCGTTCAATTCGAACAGCAGTTGAAGGGCTTCAGCGGGGTATCTTTATCCAACTGTACGGATATTGTGCAGCGCAACATGATGCTCGATATTCTGAATTTGTACGGCTTTAAGGTGGATAACACTTTCTTCAAGAAGATCGAAGAGGCCGAGAAGAACAAGAAAGAGGTCTCCGTTACCGTTGGCGGTAAGACACTCGTTATCGATCCACAGATTACAAGCCCAACCTCTTACACGACGGTATATTATAAGTGGTGGAACTAATCTATTGCTGAAAAAGGCTTACCCGAATTCGGATACGAATAAGGGTGAGCTTTTTTTGCGTGATGAGGTTTTTAAGCGTGATGAAGCTTCTGTTGCGCGTGGCATGACGGTTTTGCCGTGCCACGTTGATTCGGTGCTCTTTATGCATCGCATTGAGTGATCAACGCACTTTCATCCAACATCGTATTAAATGATCAACGCATCTTCATCCAACATCGCATTTAAGATGCCCTCTGCGGCGTCTATACTGGATTCCATCCAACATTGCGATGTGAAAAGGGCAGTGCGCCTCATCTATACTGGATTCCTGCAGGATAGCATGCCCAATATCACCTCTACATTGCTCAAATCGACCGTAGTTCGTGCAAAAATCCACTGTAGCAGCTCAATCGCCGCATTTCGAGCCGAAGTTACTGCAAATATCCAACATAGCCGCGCGGTGCAGTAGTCGAGAGGCATTGCCAAACATATCACATGGATGACGAGATATAGAAGGTTGGTGAAAGATGGAGCAGGTGAAGGAGTACGGACTCCCGTCATCTTGTAAGTAATGTAACCCGAAGGTGACGTGGACGGAGCGCTCAGCACCAACCTCGCCCGAAAGGCTCATCTGATTTCTGTCCTTACAAGCCGCCACCCCGTCGCACAGCCGAGTACGCTCCCAACAAAGCCGCCTCACCGAGCGCAGCCGTGTACGAAACCAACAATATCGCACCCCGTCGCGCAGCTGGGAGTGAACACTGCTTTGCCCTCCCCCGACCGGGAAACGGGCGGTTTTCACTCTGTCGTGTGAATCAAGGGGAGATGGGTATAGCCGATGGAGAGCGGAAGCGATCGCCTTTGAAAACAGGAAAACACCATTATCGTCAAATTCAACTTTCCTGTTTTCAACAGCGATGGAATCGGATATACCCACTCCAGAACCTTCACACGACAGGGTCCCACGCCTCCCGCACAAAAAGAAAAAAGACCGTTTCCCGGTCTTCCCTCCTACGATCCGCCTGTACGACGTCTCTGATTATTTGGCTTTTTATTATTTTGCGATACGAGCTTTTTCCCACCGCCAGCACCATTAAATTGATTCTTCTGCTGGGATTGCTGTTCCTTTTTTTGGGCAAGCTTTTGTTTGATGGCATCAGCCAAGTTTATTTTTTTCGGTTCATTGGTTTCGGACATTTCGTTCCACCTGCCTTCAATATATCGAAGCTTGTGCTTCGGTACGATAGGGTTTTGTTACCTTTTCATTGTATACGTTTTTGAGGTCCGCTTCAAGGAGACAATGATAAAGAATGTATTCAAATTCGAATATTGATGAATAGATTAGAAAGGTGATTGGAGGTGTTGTTCTGGACGCATACTCAGATATAAAAAAAGGCGAGCGTGGTGCGTGGATTAGCATCATCTCATATTTGATCTTATCTACATTCAAGTTGATCAGCGGGGTGATCTTTGGTTCGAGCGCGCTGACTGCAGACGGTTTAAATAACTTAACGGATATCATTGCGTCGGTGGCGGTACTCGTTGGACTTCGAATTTCGCAGAAGCCACCGGATCTAGACCATCCCTATGGTCATCTAAGGGCAGAGACTGTTGCAGCGCTGCTCGCTTCGTTCATTATGGCGACAGTCGGCATTCAGCTCTTTATCGAGACGATACGTAATTGGGTGGCAGGCGGAGGCTCGCAGGTGCCGAATATGAGCTCGGCGTGGGTAGCGCTGATCTCTGCGGTGTTCATGTATCTTGTCTATCGGTATAATCGTAAGCTCGCCATTCAGATTAATAACCAAGCGTTAATGGCTGCGGCCAAAGATTCTCGTTCCGACGTCTTCGTCAGTATTGGTGCGGCGATGGGAATAATTGGTGCACAGTTTGGGCTTCCATGGCTCGATCGGGTTGCTGCGCTGTTCGTGGCTGTATTGATCTGTAAAACCGCTTGGGATATTTTCACAGATGCTACACTGGTGTTGACGGATGGATTCGATGAGAAGCAACTGTTAAATTTCCGTACGAGTGTTGCCCGAATTCCAGGTGTCGAGACGATCAAAGATATGAAAGCGCGGGTGCATGGAAATAAAGTGCTCGTCGATGTTGTGGTTCAAGTGAATCCGGGATTGAACATTGCGGAAGGGCATCGAATTAGTGATGAAATCGAACGAAGAATGATGAAGAAACACAATATTATGAATGTCCATGTTCATATGGAGCCTTACGAGCACCACGGGGAATAACGACGAGAAACCTTAATTCTTTTCAGATAAGCTGAAAAGGGTTAAGGTTTTGTTGTTTATGGGATCTAACCAATTCGATAGAATTTATTGGGCAATGAAAAAAGGCCGTCCTGAAAGGTTTGTAAGACCTTGTTCGGATAGCCTTTTATTTATAAAAGATCAAGTACCGCTTGCGAGCAGTGAGAAGGGTGGTCGAATGAGGATGCGGTCAACTGCTGTGTCAACTGAATACGGCGGCTTGTGACGGCCTCGTAATCATTTACAAGGAGCGAGAACCACCTATCCAGTGTATCGGTCGATGTGAGTATTTCAGCATGTCCATTTTGAACAAAATATTCGCAGTTCTCTTCTTCCTGCCCAGGAATGGGATCATAGAAGAGCATAGGGATTCGTTTGACAAGTCCTTCCGTACACGTCATTCCACCGGGCTTCGAGATCAGCAGATCGGAGACATCCATAATTTTGTGCACCTCGTGCGTATAACCGAGAATGTGGATGTTCGGATGTTGATAATTCGGATCGGCTTGCATCTTCTGAATCATTTTCTGGTTGCTGCCCATACAGAAGATGAACTGGATCTTATCTTTCCACTGCGCCATATAGGTAAGCAGCCCTTCATCGAATACGAGCCCCCATCCGCCGCCCATGACCATTACGGTCGGCACGGCTTGGAATCCGAACTCAGCACGAATTTCATCGCGATTATGCGGCTTCCAGAAGTTCGGATGTACCGGAATGCCGGTTACTTCGATCCGGCTCTGATGAATGCCTCGTGCGAGCAGCAGCTCTCTAACTCTCGGTGTTGAGACGAGAAATTTATTCACTTCCGGATTGATCCAAGTACCGTGGGCATCATAATCCGTAATGAGCGTAAATAATGGAATATCCAGCCCGAGGCGTTTGAGCCTTGAAATTACAATGTTCGGGAACGGATGTGTGCATACAATCATATCCGGTTTTAAATGACGAACCACACTCGCGGCTTGCGCGTAGAAAATTCGGTGCAGCGCGAGCTGGGTAATACGGTTTAATGGTTTTTTATATTTATTACGGTATAGTTTACCGACTAATTCAGGCCTCGTACTCACAGTCTTCCTGTAGGCAGAGACGATTAAGGGACCTACCGTAGGATTTAGGAATTTACCGAGTTCTATAACCCGCGTATGCACTTGGGGGGACAGTTGCTTAAGGCCAACAGCTAAGGCATAAGCAGCTTGGGTATGACCCGTTCCGAATGCTTCGGATAAGAGAAGGACCCGTTTCTTTCGCATGTTTTCACCTACTTCTTATACTCCATTGTAACGAAGGATTGCTGTATTGGATAGACCATTCAATGTAAAATATCCATAAATATATAAATATGTAAGAGAAAGAATGAATGAAAAAAGAATTTGTTTTGCTTGCAATTGGTAAAAAGGCATGGTAAAGTAATGAATGACCAATTGACCAATTTCGAATTCCGGTCAGTCCGTTCTCGGTTCCATTATATTATACACGAAAGAAAGGAGTGTTTGTACGTTGATCATTGATCGAAGGAAACAAGTAGTTCTAGCAGCATCCAAATCATTTGCGCTGTTCGGGTACAAAGCGACGACAATGGATCAGATTGCGAAAATTGCGAACGTTGGAAAAGGGACGATCTATACTTTTTTCGCAAATAAAGAAGAATTGTTCGATGAGATCTTGCAGCAGGTCATTCAAGAGATGAAACATATCGTTGAAGGTGAAATTCAGGAAGATAAGCCGTTCTTCGATAATCTGTATCGTGTTCTAGATCGATTGCTGGATTATCGCAGTCATCATGAGTTGATCATTCAGCTGTCTCATGAAGTACGGGATTTCGGGACCCAGAAGGCGAACGAAGGCTTAAGCAAGATTGAATCGATGATTCTTCATTATATAGAACAAGATATTCGCCTGGGCATAGCGAAGAAAGAATTGCGAGAATGCGATCCAGCGGTTACCTCCTTTGTCATGTTGAAGCTGTATGTGGCTTTGACAGCAGACTGGCGAAAAACACATGAACCGCTTGAGAAGGAAGCTATCAAAGAGTATTTTCGGTTGTATTTTATAGAAGGATTGTCGCCTAAAGCGTAGGTTGTAAGAGCGTCATGAATCGATGACGTTTTTATTTTCACCAAGATTGACTAAATGACAATAGTGGTCATTCAGTATAATCTTATTATATAAAAGATAGAGGAGAGAAAGAAATATGAAAGGTTTGTCGGTGTTGTCTAAAGAGATTTCCACGATCGTGAGAAGTCCAAAAGTTTTAATTCCTGTTATTGCGATTTTGTTCATTCCATTACTGTATAGCGGGATCTTCCTCGGAACGTTCTGGGATCCTTACGCGAAGTTGAACGAGCTCCCTGTTGCAGTCGTTAACGCAGATAAGGGTGCGAATTATGAAGGAAAATCACTTGATGTCGGTTCGGATGTCGTGAAGAAATTGAAAGAAAATCCGTCCTTTGAGTGGCATTTCGTCGATGAAGCGGAAGCGGAAGATGGACTTCGAAACAACCGCTATTATCTGACGGTAAAGCTTCCTGAAGATTTCTCGAAGAAAGCAACGACGCTCATGGACGATCAGCCGCAGCAAGCAGAAATTACTGTCGAGGCTAATGAAGGACATAACTTCTTAGCGGCTCAAATTGGTGGTTCGGGGATGCAGACCCTTAAGTCGGAAGTATCTGCAGAAGTGACGAAATCTTATACAGAGTCCGTATTCGAACAGTTGACGGAAGTTTCTGATGGATTTACGACAGCTGGAGACGGTGCAACGAAGTTAACGAACGGCGTCAATGATGCGGAATCTGGTGCGAATTTACTCAAGAAAAATTTAGGCTTGCTCGTCTCGGGAACAAGTCAATTGAAGACAGGTGTAGATAAGCTCCATAGTGGAGCTCAAGCTGTAGATCAAGGTGCAAAAGGACTTCAAAAGGGTGCGTCGCAGCTATCAGGCGGTCTTGCACAATTGAACGGAGCACAACAACAGCTGCTGCAAGGGGCGAATAAGGCCAAAGCAGGGGCAGATCAATTGGCACAAGGCTTGAACGCTTCGGTGGACGGCAGTGCAAAATTGTCGGGCGGCGCGGAGCAGCTCTCGAAAGGTCTTGAACAATATATTCAAGCGACGAAGGGTGAACAGAACCCTGCGTTGCAGCAGCTATTAGCAGCGAGCCAAGCGCTTGCGAAAGGAACAGCGGATCTGCATGAAGGCCAAGTCAAGCTAAGCCAAGGGGCTACACAGCTTGAAGCAGGGCAAGCACAACTGCAAGGCGGCATGACGCAATTTGGTACGAAGTTATCTGAAGCGGCTGCTGGTGGTAAGGCACTCGCTGCAGGGACAGAGAAGCTCGCGGCAGGAACATCGCAGCTCCCTGGAGGAATTAAACAAGTTGGCGATGCAGTTGTTAAATTATCTAGCGGTTCAATGCAATTGAATGACGGTGCTGGGAAATTAACAGAAGGACTTGTGAAGTTGAAAGACGGTTCTAGTGAACTGGCAACCAAATTGAATGAAGCAGCAGACAAAACATCGGGTATTCAAGGTACAGACCAACGTGTAGATATGTTCGCGTCGCCAGTAACGCTCGTTGAGAAGAGCATTAATAAAGTGCCGAACTATGGTACTGGATTTGCGCCTTACTTCCTATCGCTAGGATTATTCGTTGGCGCATTGATCTCTACCATTGTTATCCCACTGCGTGAAAGCCCAGTTGCGAATGCATCAGGCTGGGGGCGTTTCGTAAGTAAAACGTTTATTTTGATTGGTATAGGTGTGCTTCAAGCGTTATTCGCAGATGCTATTCTTCTGTACGGATTAGGATTAGAAGTGGAAAGTGTGTCCTTATTCGTGGTATTCAGTATTATCACGAGCTTAACGTATATGTTCATTGTTCAAGGTCTTGTTACAACGCTGGGTAACCCTGGACGATTCGCTGCGATTGTGATCTTGATTCTACAATTGACAACTTGCGGAGGTACGTTCCCTGTGGAATTGACACCGAAGTTCTATCAAGTGTTGGGCGCTTGGCTGCCAATGACGTACTCTGTAAATGGGTTTAAAGCGATTATTTCGATGGGCGATCATGCTATGATGTGGAATAATGCAGGGATCTTATCCATTTTCGCGATCATTTTCTTGATCTTGACATTCGTATTCTTCCAAGCCGTGTATGGTAATAAAAAGGAAAATGCGTTAGTATAATCGTATAGAACGTGAAAAATGCTCTAGAATGCACAGTGATGCGCTTCTAGAGCATTTTTTCTTTTTATTTTCCATGTACATTTTTGCACAAACTTTAGATTTTTTTGCCGAAAATAGTATAAACTTTCTTATCACGACCATAAAAAGAATTAAATTGTGTTGACCTTTTTGCGGGTGATACAATGATTGAACAATATTGAGACTGTATACGTTTTTGACACTTTAAATCATGTTCAAAAATCAGATTTTCAGCACCGAGAAGGTTGGGAGAACCTGAAGGAGGAGGAACGGAGTTTAGGCAAAACCTAAATGAGTACCGGACTTCGAAGGTGAGCGCAAGATTCGATGTCGAATCCCGCTACTTGAATCACTTCGTGATCAAAAGCTGATTTTTTGAACAACCTCTATTACTCTTTGAAAGGTTGCGATGCTACGATGATACAGAACGGTATTGGCCTGCCCCCAAAACAGGGATTATACGATCCACAATATGAAAAAGATGCCTGTGGTATGGGGTTCGTTGCGCACATCAAAGGTCAGAAGTCGCACGAAATTGTACGACAAGCGCTAACCGTCTTGGTGAACATGGAGCACCGTGGCGGTCAAGGAAGTGAACCGAATACAGGCGATGGCGCAGGGATCATGATTCAAATCCCGCATCGTTTCTTAGCTCGAGAAATGGGCGCGATGGGTGTAACGCTTCCTGAAGCGGGACAATATGGCGTAGGGATGCTGTTCATGTCGCAAGACGCAGCGTTACGGGAGAAGCATGAAGCGATTCTTGCGTCGATCGTACAAGAGGAAGGACAGCAGCTGTTAGGTTACAGAACAGTTCCAACGAACGACGAGAAGTTAGGAAAATCGGCAAAGGCAGTTAAACCTTATGTGCGTCAAGTGATGATCGGACGTTCCGAGGCGCTTGCTGCAGCGGATGATCTTGCATTTGAACGGAAATTGTATGTGATTCGTAAACGTGCTGAACAAGCGATCCGTTATGCGGGTGGCGAAGGTGAGGATACATTCTATATTTCAAGCTTCTCCTGCCGTAAGGTTGTCTATAAAGGGATGCTTACGACAGAGCAAGTCGGAGATTTCTATGTGGATCTACAGGATTCGGCGTTGGAGTCAGCGATTGCGCTGATTCACTCAAGGTTCAGTACGAACACATTCCCGAGTTGGGAGCGGGCGCATCCTTACCGTTATTTGATTCATAACGGGGAGATCAACACGCTTCGCGGGAACGTGAACTGGATGCATGCGCGTCAGACGCTGGTTGCATCGGATATGTTCGGTGAAGATACAGCCAAGATTATGCCGATCATTAACCAGGACGGTTCGGATACGGCGATGTTCGATAATACGCTAGAGTTCTTATATTTGGCGGGGCGCCCCCTGACTCATGTTGCGATGATGATGGTGCCGGAGCCATGGTCGAATCATGAGAGTATGGACCCTGCGAAACGTGCATTCTATCAATATCACAGCTCGTTAATGGAGCCGTGGGATGGTCCTGCGGCAATGGCCTTTACGGATGGTGTTCAGATCGGTGCGATTCTTGATCGGAACGGGCTTCGCCCGGCACGTTATGTCGTCACCAAAGATGATATGATCGTGCTTGCGTCGGAGGCAGGCGTACTGGAGCTAGATCAAGAACAAATTCTCTATAAAGAACGTCTGCGTCCAGGTCGGATGCTACTCGTGGATACGGCGCAAGGCCGCATTATCTCGGATGAGGAAGTCAAAGCGCAAATCGCTGCCGAGCACCCGTATCAGGAATGGCTAGATGAGCATTTGGTGGCCCTTGAGGATCTGCCGGATGCGAAGGAAATGCCTGAACCGGACCGTGTAGCGGTTCACCGCCGTCAGCTTGCCTTCGGGTACAGCTATGAAGAGCTGCGCAAAGTGCTCGAACCGATGGCGACAACTGGTCAGGAAGCAATTGGATCCATGGGATACGATGCACCGCTGGCCGTGTTATCGGATCGTCCACAACGATTGTATAACTATTTCAAGCAAATGTTCGCGCAAGTGACGAACCCGCCGATCGATGCGATCCGTGAAGAAATCGTCACCGCGACAGGAACGACAATCGGACCAGAACGCAATCTGCTTAACCCAGAGCCGGAGAGCTGCCGCCAGATCCATCTGAGCACCCCGGTGTTATCGAATGAAGAGTTCGCGAAGCTGCGTCATCTGCATCGTCCAGGCTTTAAGTCGATTACGATTCCGATGTTCTTCCTTGCGAATGAAGGCAGTAATGGACTGCGCGATGCGCTCCAAGTGATGTGTGAAGCGGCGGATCGTGTCATTGCCAAAGGTCACAATATCATTATTCTGTCCGACCGTGGGATTGATGTGGAGAATGCTGCAATTCCGGCACTACTCGCCGTATCGACGCTCCATCATCACTTAATTCGTCAAGGAACAAGAACGAAAGTCAGCATCCTGCTCGAATCCGGCGAGCCGCGTGAAGTACATCATTTTGCCCTGTTATTAGGTTATGGTGTCAGTGCGGTGAATCCGTATCTGGCGTTCGAGACGCTCGATGATATGATCCGTCAAGGATTGCTGCGCGGTGTAACGCATGAGAAAGCCGTGAAGAACTTCATCAAGGCCGCGACGAAGGGTGTCGTGAAGATTCTATCCAAAATGGGCATCTCGACGATTCAATCGTACCGTGGAGCGCAAATTTTCGAAGCTGTTGGATTGAAAGAAGAGTTTGTTGATGCATATTTCACATGGACGCCTTCTCGCATTGGCGGGATTGGTCTTGAGGAAATTACGGAAGAAGCGCTTGCGCCCCATCGCCGTGCTTTTGAGGAAGGAACAGCGAATGATCTAACGCTCGATTCGGGCGGTGAGTATCAATGGCGTAA
Organism: Paenibacillus terrigena DSM 21567; assembly: GCF_000374845.1. Lineage (GTDB taxonomy): Bacteria > Bacillota > Bacilli > Paenibacillales > Paenibacillaceae > Paenibacillus_K > Paenibacillus_K terrigena. The sequence goes on from NZ_KB895417.1 coordinate 270,084, forward strand.
AGACGGTGAAGACCACTTATTTAGCCCACAGACGATTCATACGCTGCAGCATGCGTGCCGCACGAATGATTACAAATTATATAAGAAATTCTCGAACCTTGTGCAGGGTGAGAACAAGAAGCATCTAACGCTTCGTTCGCTGCTAGACTTCAAGCATGCAGGGACGCCTGTACCGATTGATGAAGTGGAGTCCATTGAGTCGATCATGAGCCGCTTCAAGACGGGGGCGATGTCCTTCGGTTCGATCAGTAAGGAAGCGCATGAGAGTCTTGCGATTGCGATGAACCGTATTGGCGGGAAGAGCAATACAGGTGAAGGCGGCGAAGACCCAGCACGATTCATTCTGGATGCGAATGGGGATTCAAGGCGTAGTGCGATCAAACAAGTTGCTTCTGGCCGATTTGGTGTAACATCGAATTACCTCGTGAATGCCGATGAGATTCAGATCAAGATGGCGCAAGGCGCGAAGCCGGGAGAAGGCGGTCAGCTGCCAGGACGTAAAGTTTACCCTTGGGTTGCTGAAGTTCGTGGTTCAACGCCAGGCGTAGGTCTGATCTCGCCGCCGCCACATCATGATATCTATTCGATTGAAGATTTGGCTGAATTGATCTATGACCTGAAGAACGCCAATCCACGTGCTCGCATCAATGTGAAGCTCGTCTCCGAAGTTGGAGTAGGTACAATTGCGGCAGGGGTTGCTAAAGGACGTGCAGATGTCATTCTCGTGAGTGGCTATGATGGCGGAACTGGAGCTTCGCCGCAGGGATCGATCCGCCATGCGGGGATGCCTTGGGAGTTAGGACTTGCAGAGACGCACCAGACGCTCATGATTAATAACCTCCGGGATCGCGTCGTTGTCGAGACGGACGGGAAGATGATGAACGGACGCGATGTGGCGATTGCCGCATTGCTAGGTGCTGAGGAATATGGCTTCTCGACATCTCCGTTAATCGTCCTTGGTTGTATCATGATGCGTGTCTGCCAGTTGGATACGTGCCCTGTAGGGGTAGCGACACAAAATCCAGAGCTGCGTAAGAACTTCACAGGGGACCCTGAACATGTGGCAAATTACATGCGGTTCATTGCTCAGGAATTCCGCGAGATTATGGCTGAACTCGGATTCCGTACCGTGAATGAAATGGTTGGACGTACGGAATATCTGGATTCGAAGCAAGCGGTTATGCATTGGAAATCCAAAGGCGTCGATCTCTCATCGATGTTATATCAACCGGAAATGGCTGAGGACAGCGAACGTTATTGCGTACAGTCGCAGAATCATGGTCTAGAGCTGACGCTCGATATGAAGAAGCTGGTTCCGCTTGCGGAGCAGGCGCTTGTAACGGGTACGCCGGTTGAAGCGACGCTTCCGATCACGAACGTGGATCGAGCAGCGGGTACGATTCTTGGCAGCGAAGTGACGCGCCGTTATGGTGCGGCAGGCTTGCCGGAAGATACGATCCGGTTCAACTTTGTAGGTACGGCAGGCCAGAGTCTTGGCGCCTTCATTCCGAAGGGGATGACCTTAGCCGTGGAGGGTGACTCCAATGACTATGTTGGTAAAGGATTGTCCGGCGGTAAGTTGATCGTCAGACCGTCGACGAAGGCGACATTCAAGGCAGAAGAGAACGTCATTATCGGAAATACGGCTTTCTACGGCGCGACATCCGGTAAGGCCTACATTAACGGGATTGCTGGGGAACGATTTGCTGTTCGGAATTCCGGTGCACATGTTGTCGTTGAAGGTGTTGGTGATCATGGATGCGAATATATGACGGGTGGTCGTGTTGTTGTTCTTGGTGCTACAGGACGTAACTTCGCAGCCGGGATGTCCGGCGGGGTTTCGTATGTACTCGATACGGATCAGTCTTTCGTGAACCGTGTGAACCTGGAGATGGTCTTGCTCGAACGTGTTGAAGATGCGGATGAAGTCAAGGAACTGCGCACGATGATCGAAGAGCACGTCCGTTACACGGGCAGTGAGCTTGGTCAACGGATCCTCTCCAATTGGGATGCAACACTTCCGAAATTCGTACGGATCATTCCGAAGGATTATAAGAAAATGCTTGAATACATCGCGAAGGCTGAAGCGAAGGGCCTTGAAGGCGAGAGCGCATTAATGTCGGCTTTCGAGACCAGTATGCGTGAAGTTCTGAAGGTGTAGTCGAGATAGAGAAACCTCAATCCGTTTTGAACGGGTTGAGGTTTTTTGTGTTGATTATAGTGTGGAGAAGCGAAGCGCTCACCTTAAAGTCGTGTCCAAAACCGCTATTACATCCATTCAAGTAGACACGATTTTAACAGCGATTGGAACCCTATACCCATCCCTCCAATTGAGCAAACGCAGGGGTTTATCTAATATTTTTTTGGTCGAAGCATCTCCTCTAACTGCACTTTAACACTTTAAACTAAACCTAAATGGATTCGACAAAAAAAGAATGAAAATCCTCTGCATCCCTTCCAGATAACGACAACATCCTGTGATCGCTTCCCTTATAATAAGGCTTGTGCTTCATTAGGAAGCCCAAAATGCTGCCAGATGATGATACGTGATACATAGAAATATATTAAAAAGCGAGGGTACATAATATGAGCGAAGAGCAAGCTTTTGAAACCGTATCGGTTCACAAGGAAGCGAATGCACCGGCTAAGATTGAGATCGATGTCATTAAGATGCTACATCAGCTCGGAATTGAGGAAGAACGGTGGCCCTTGGAGATCATTCAGAAGCGTGTGCTGCCAGATCCTTCTTAACAAACGAACAATCCTCAGTCAAATGAATGGCGAGAGATTATATTCACTTGATTGAGGATTGTTATGTTTTCTTCTTATGATTTCATCATACGTTCGGCGCGAACAAATGCGATGAAGCGACGGGCTTCATCATCCGTTAATTGTTGTCCATCGACGGTTAGATTAAATCGTTCTAAGAGTTCCGAATCGGCGAGCTCTAATTGCTCCGTAAAGTGTTCGATTTCAGGATCTAGAACATGCTGTGAGGTATTCGTTCTACCGATGAGGTAGTCGATGGATACCTGGAATAGATCGGCTAGCTGTGTCAACGTCTCAAAATCTGGCTTTCTGCGGTTCTTCTCATAGTGTGACAGTGCTGCTCGGCTGATGCCGATCATCGTTGCCAACTCCTCTTGCGTCCACCCTTTTTGCTCCCGCAGTTCTGAGATTCGATTCCCGTTTTTCATATGTTTTCCTCCCCAAGGATGCTATGCAATCTAAAATCGACAACGATAAAAAACGCTTGACATGTTACAAATTGTATCGTAAATTAATAGTGTCATCTATGATACAAAATGTATCGTAAAGCGATGTTTTGAAACAACAAGTAGCATTATTCCCTTTTTTAAGCTAGGTTAATCCTGCTCATTCCCATGAATAAAAGAAGGAATCGGTGTATGCAACATAAACAAAAACCTATTGGAAGAAAGAATATCAGACTTCGGCTCATCCCACCTCTGATCGGCCAATTGTGTATTGAAGCCGTAAATGGCGAGCCTGTGAAGAGCAATGCACATCCCGTGCTTATCGTCCACATGAGTCCTTCAGGATTGCGAATTTGCTCGCACCTCAAGTTCCCTGTAGAGTCCCACTATGAATTACGAATTGAAATGCGAATACTTCAGGTTCATTTGGAACTGAGGGGCGCTGTTGAGTGGAGGACTGAAGAAGAGAACTTGTACGAATACGGCGTTACGCTGCTTCAGACTGAGGCTGAGAGGCTCCTCTTAAGTAAATTACTCCATGACTATCTAAGATCAATCATTCCTGAGCAAGAGCGAATTCATCAATTATATAGCACATTGTTACGAAGTGTGTCATCGGATCACTAGAATATCATTTTACTATATTTCTGACAGCTGTGCATTAGTGAAATAGTCGCAAAAATAGGGAATCAGGTGAGAGGTATGATCGATACGCATTGTCACATTTTGCCGAATTGTGATGATGGGGCGCAGACGATTCAAGATTCTCTTCGGATGGCCGCAGTAGCCGTTACGCAAGGAATACATACAATTATTGCGACACCCCATCATGGAACGAAGCGATATAGTAATACTGCAATAAAAATACAAGAAGGTGTTATCAAGTTAAATGAAAGGCTAAAACTGAACGGGATTCAACTTACGGTTTTGCCTGGGCAAGAATTTCGATTAAATGAATTCTACAAGGTGGATCATCAAACAGGTAGATTACAGACGATGGCTGGAACATCCTATTTGCTTGTCGAACTTCCCACTCGAATGATACCGTCATATTTTTTTGAATTTATTAACTATATGTCCCATAACCATATAAAAGTTGTAATCGCACATCCCGAGCGGAATGTTGGCGTAATTCGAAATTCAAAACAGTTATACGAGTGGATTGAGGCGGGAGTGATGTTGCAAGTTACATCGCAGTCATTAGTAGGTGTTTTTGGGAAAAAAGTCCAAAAAATTGCGGCTCTTATATGCAAACGTAAATGGGCGCACTTCCTTGCATCAGATGCTCATAATACGTTGAAGCGAAGTTTTTATCTACGCGAAGGTTACGCAGCAATTGAGCAGTTGTGTGGAAGGAAGTATGTAAATTCAATATTACAAAATGCTGAGGGGCTTGTCATCAGGAAGTAACTGTCGGAATGAATCCATTTAGCGGAAAATATTGGGGGTGGGACCGTGGAACTGAGACAATTTTTACAATTACTAAGAAGAAAAATGTGGCTTATTTCCTTTATTGTCATACTTGTTACAGCATCGGCGGGTATTTATACAGTATTTTTTGTATCTCCTACTTATGAGGCCACCAATAAACTCGTTGTGAATAAATCTGATGTAGATAGGTCCGGAAACTCATTATTGGATGTCAACTCTATCAATACGAATATTATGTTAATCAATACCTACAAAGAAATTATTAGTTCAGGAGCGATCTTAGACAAGGTTGTAGAACGATATCCTGACATGAATATCTCTGCAGAGGAATTATTTTATCGAATAAAAGTATTAACGACACAAAACTCACAGATTATTACGCTGAAAGTGACGGATGGATCTTATCAAAAGGCTGCGACATTAGTAAATGCTATTTCAGAAGTGTTCAAAGAAGAAGTTCCTAAAATAATGATGGTTGATAATATTACAGTTCTAGACTCAGCGAAACTCAATGATCATGCGGTAAAGGTGGGTCCAGCGCTCAAATTAAATCTTGTGATGGCTTTTGTGCTCTCGTTCATGTTGTCAGCTGGAGGAGTTCTATTGTTAGATTTTTTGGATGACTCCGTGAAAACAGAAGTTGAAGTTAAGCAATTATTTGGATTAGAGACCATAGGGGTGATATCAAGAATCCGAAAGAAAGATTTAAAGAAAAAGTGTAACAAAACATCCAAAAAACAAGCGGGTGAAAATTATGTCACGATTAGCCAGTGAAACAAAACTTATCATGGAGATTAACCCTAACTCACCTATTGCAGAAGCTTATCGTACTTTGAAACTTAATATTCAATTTTCGGAATGGGATAGGAAGCTACAAGTTATTGCTGTGACATCAAGTATTCCTGGAGAAGGCAAAACGACAACAATTAGTAACCTTGCTGTTTGTTTCGCTAAAGAAGGCAAGAAGGTTCTGATAATGGATGCTGATTTACGAAAAGCCTCTTTGCACCGTATATTTTCAATGGCAAATAAGGTTGGTTTGTCTAATGTACTTGTCAATCAATATCATGCAAGTGATGTGATTCGAACCACAGGGGTAGATAACTTATCCATTCTAACATCGGGATCCATACCTCCAAACCCTGCAGAGCTATTAACCTCACCTAATTTCATGGAAATGATTGATGAGTTAAAGAACAGCTTTGATATCATCCTAATCGATACACCTCCCATTCTAACGGTCTCAGACGGACTAATTGTTACAACTTTATGTGATGGTGTCGTTTTCGTTATTCAAGCGGGAAAGGCAAAGCGTCATTTGATAAAAAAATCAAAAGAAAAATTAGATTATGCAAAAGCACCTCTCCTAGGTGTCGTGTTAAACAATAAAAAACTGAACAAATCTGAATCACAATATTACGATTACGAACTTAAAGAAGAGTAGTTGTTGAGTTCAGGTAATGTCTATTGAACCTTTATCACTGTAGGCACTCGGTCATGCTGTGGGTATGAGAATACCTTAGACGTTTATCGTCAAGGGTGTGATGTGAGGACGGGTTTAATGCCCATTCTATTTGATTTCTAAATAAAAGTATGAGCTATATAAACTCGGCATAACGAGTCGATATAGCTGTTATTTTTATTATTTAAGCAAATGATAGATTATTCCTACGAAAGGAAGTAGTCAATGAATTATTACAGTAAAAAAATAATATTGATGACAACGGATATCGCCATGGTTTGGGTGAGTATTTATTTTGCATATTTCTCCAGAATGAGCGGTCATGTCCCTCCAGAATTCACAGCGCAGCGTATATTTTTTTCCGTATCGACGACATTGTTCTGCTTGGGGGTTATGTATTATTTCAAACTGTATAATCGAATTTGGCAATATGCTAGTGTGCCAGAAACCCTTGCTATTATGAAAGCTGTGATATTTTGCTGCGGTGCATCATATCTGATGACCTATTTTTTCCTGCATGAAGCAATCCCACTATCCATCATGATTCAATCGGTGGAGACCATGATGCTTCTAATTGGTGGCGTGAGGTTCATGTGGAAATACAAGCACTATTATGATTTTAAAAGGAAGACCAATGCGCAAAAGGTACTTATCATTGGAGCTGGAGATTGCGGAAGTATTATCGCGAAAGAATTACAAGCGAATCGTATGTCTAATATGAATCCTGTAGGATTCATAGATGATGATACGACGAAGCATAAGTATCAAATTCATGGGGTTCCGGTTCTTGGGGCGAGAGATAATATCATTCATACCGTATCTAAATTGAACGTGGAACATATTATTATTGCTATGCCATCTGCATCCTCAAATGCGATTTCAGAGATTATTGAGATCTGTAAAAAAACCAAGGCAAAGCTTAAAATAATTCCTATTTTGAGTGATGTGATTGAAGGTAAGGTAGCTATCCAACAAATACGTGATGTGGAAGTTGAGGATCTCTTGGGTAGAGAGTGCGTGAATGTTGATCTAGAGGGTATCGCCAATTATGTTGAGCGAAAAATAGTGCTTGTTACGGGAGCAGGAGGATCGATTGGTTCGGAACTCTGTCGTCAAATATCATCATTTCATCCAAGTACACTTCTATTACTAGGGCATGGTGAAAATAGTATTTATACCATCGAGATGGAATTACGTACAAAGTTTCCCCACATAAGATTGGAGAGTATTATCGCTGATGTGCAAGACCGAGATCGTATAGAGCAAATTTTTAAAGAATATCGGCCACAGGTCATCTTTCATGCTGCAGCTCACAAGCATGTCCCATTAATGGAACAAAACCCAGCAGAGGCTATTAAGAATAATGTGTTCGGGACGAGAAATGTAGCAGAATGCGCGGATCTATATGGTGCACAACGATTTGTTCTTATTTCAACGGATAAAGCTGTTAACCCAACGAGTGTTATGGGAACAACAAAACGGATCGCTGAGATGATTATTCAAAGCTTAAGTCGTAGCAGCAGTACGGTTTTTGCAGCTGTTCGATTTGGAAATGTTCTAGGGAGTAGAGGGAGTGTTATTCCACGATTTAAAGAACAAATAAAAAATGGTGGTCCTGTTACGGTTACGCATCCAGAAATGACACGTTATTTTATGACCATTCAAGAAGCTGTTCAATTGGTTATCCAAGCTGGAGCTTTCGCTGAAGGTGGAGAGGTGTTTGTCCTTGACATGGGCGCGCCTGTAAAAATTGTTGACTTGGCTAGTGATTTAATACGATTGTCGGGATTCGAGCCCGAGGTTGATATCAAAATAGCTTATTCTGGTATTCGACCTGGAGAGAAATTATATGAGGAATTGTTGACGAACGAAGAAGGCCTAAGCTCAACAATACATAATCGGATATTTATTGGAAAGGCTCAAGAAGTAGATTGGAGTCAATTACAGGTTGATATGAGTCGCCTAAGTTTGATATTAGATCAAGATAAATCAGATATACATCGTTATCTATCGTACATTGTACCAAGTTTTAATTCTCTTGTTATGGAGGAGCAATCTCAAGCAAGTAAGGAAATAAATCCAGAGTGGGTCTTTGCAGGTGTCTAAACCGATATTCACAATAGGCGGAGGATAGATCGTGAGAATACTTTTCTTAACATTGTCGTATCCAGAAGAAGGAAATGATAGGAATATATATACGGATCTCATGCATGAGTTCTACGAGCAGGGAGATGAAGTATATGTCCTGTGCCAAAGAGAACGCCGTTCAGGAAAACCAACGACATTCAATTTCGAAAAGGGTGTAAATGTTCTTAGGGTACGTACAGGAAATATAACTAAAACGTCATTAGTTGAGAAAGGGATCTCAACACTACTCATTGAGAAGCAATATGTAAATGCGATCAAAAAGTATCTGCAAGGGGTCAAGTTTGACCTCTTGATTTATTCTACACCGCCAATTACGTTCGAGAATGTCGTGAAACATATTCAACGGCGTGATAGATGTAAAAGCTATTTGCTCTTGAAAGATATTTTTCCACAAAATGCAGTCGATATCGGAATGTTGAAGCCAAATGGATTGCTTTGGCGTTATTTTAGAAATAAAGAAAAGCGCCTATATGAAGCCTCGGATTTCATTGGTTGTATGTCTCGAGCCAACGTGGAATATGTGTTGAAACATAATCCAGAAATAAGCCGCAGTAAAGTTGAGGAGTGTCCGAATTGTATTAATCCATTACCTCTTCGGAGGAGTCATAACAAGCGTAATGATATTCGACTTCGATACGGGATCCCTCAGGATTCCGTTGTTTTCATTTATGGCGGTAATTTGGGCAAACCACAGGGGATGGATTTCTTTCTTGAGGTCCTTGAGGTCGTAAAAGATCGAACAGATCTCTATTTCCTCATCGTTGGTGCAGGAACAGAATATGATCGGATTCATTCTCGTTTACATGATGGAAAGTTTTCAAATGTTATGATCAGACGATTTCTACCAACAGCAGAATATGATGAGTTGTTAGAAAGCTGTGATGTGGGATTGGTTTTCTTAGATTCGAGATTCACGATCCCCAATTTCCCGTCGAGACTAACATCCTATATGGAATCAGGTCTACCTGTTGTATGTGCAACGGATGTCAACACAGATCTCAAGGATGTGATTCATGAGGCGGGCTGCGGAATGTGGACGGAAAGTAATGATGTTCTTGGGTTTATTGAATTGATAAATACAATAGCGTTAGCCGATCCAGAACTTCGAGCTCGAATGGGGTTAAATGGTCGAGCGTATTTGGAGAAGCATTATACGGTTTCAAGAGCTTATCAAATTATTACTGCGCATGTATAAGTCTAGTCGAAATTAGAATATGTGGGGGTTGGTAGGGAATGTTTGAAGGGAAATGTCTTCTAATTACCGGCGGTACAGGTTCATTTGGTAATGCTGTGTTACATCGATTTCTGAATACAAACATCCGTGAAATCCGAATCTTCTCGCGGGATGAGAAGAAGCAAGATGATATGCGGAAAGAACTGCACCATGAGAAAGTTAAGTTTATTATTGGTGACGTTCGTGATTACTCAAGTATTGAGTCAGCGATGCGTGGGGTCGATTACATTTTTCATGCAGCGGCGTTGAAGCAGGTGCCTTCTTGTGAATTTTTCCCGTTGGAAGCAGTTAAGACGAATGTTATAGGAACTGAGAATGTACTAAATGCAGCAATTGCACACGGCGTAGAAAAGGTTGTATGCCTATCAACGGATAAAGCCGTGTATCCAATCAACGCTATGGGTATTTCCAAGGCAATGATGGAAAAGGTTATGGTGGCTAAATCTCGCACTGTATCTCCTCAGCAAACGCTAATTTGCGGTACGAGGTATGGAAATGTGATGTGTTCAAGAGGCTCCGTAATACCATTATTTATCCAGCAGATCAAGAATGATCAACCATTAACGATAACCGACCAGTCGATGACACGGTATTTAATGTCACTCGAAGAAGCCGTTGAACTTGTTTTATTTGCATTTGAGCATGCGAAGCAAGGTGATATTTTCGTACAAAAAGCACCGGCTTCGACGATTGGAGACTTAACTTTTGCCTTACGGGATTTATTTGAAGCAAGGAACGAATTAAAGATCATTGGAACGCGTCATGGGGAAAAATTATATGAAACGCTCTTAACGCGTGAGGAAATGGCTCATGCAGAGGATTTAGGTTTATATTATCGGATTTCTGCGGATACAAGAGATCTGAACTATGATAGTTACTTTACACGGGGTGAACAGGTCATTAGTGAGAGCTTTGAGTATAACTCGCATAATGCTGAGCGTTTAGATATCCCTCAGATCAGAGAGCTACTTTTAACATTGGATTACGTCAGAGCCGAAATTAAAAATTGGAGTGTACGGGTATGAAAACAGTATTGATTACAGGCGTCAATGGGTTTATCGGGAGCAATTTAGCCACCTCTCTGAGCCAGACTGGTAATGTCGAAATTCTGAAATTCGGCAAGGAAAATACACCAGAGCAGTTGAGAGAGTTGATTGCCAAGGCAGATTTTGTATATCATCTTGCAGGAGACAATCGTCCTCTGAATCCTCAAGAATTTGATTCTGGCAATAGAGGGCTTACCGAGCTGCTGTTGGATTGTATTCAAGAAAATGGAAGGAATATTCCAGTCCTTTTGTCCTCATCGATCCAAGTTTCTTTAGATAATGCTTATGGTATGAGCAAAAAAGATGCTGAAGAACTTGTGAAGAATTATGCAGTAAAGACTGGTGCCAAAGTATATGTGTATCGCTTGCCTAATGTATTTGGTAAATGGTGCAGGCCCAATTATAATTCGGTCGTGGCGACATTCTGCCACAATATTGCCACCCATCAACCGATTCAGATCCATGATCGCAACACGGAGTTAAATCTTGTCTATATCGATGATGTGATTGAGGAATTTACAAGAGTACTCAATGAAATAGATCATCGGGATGTTAGCGGTCATTGTTCCGTGGAACGTACGTTTAAGGTGAAGTTGGGCGATTTAGCAGATACATTGTATTCTTTTCAAGGCAGCAGGGATTCTCTGGTCGTACATAATCTAGCTGGTGATTTTGAGAGATTCTTATATGCGACCTATCTATCTTATTTGGATGAAAGTAATTTCAGTTACGCCCTTGAGATGAAGCAAGACCATCGCGGCTGGCTTGCTGAGTTTATTAAATCGGATCATTTGGGCCAAATATTTATTTCACGCACCAAACCAGGAATTACACGTGGCAACCACTGGCATCATACGAAAGTAGAGAAGTTTCTTGTAATCGATGGAGAAGCTATCATTAAATTCCGGCATGTTAATGCGGATTTTGACATTGAATATCATGTTACTGGAAATGAGTTGAAAGTTCTAGATATACCTCCGGGTTATGCGCACTCTATTACAAATATTGGTGACAGCGATGTGTTAACGTTGTTCTGGGCCAGTGAAATATTTGATACTGCGAAATCGGACACTTATTATTTGGAGGTTTAACTTGTGAATAAATTGAAATTGATGACGATTGTAGGTACGAGACCCGAAATTATTAGACTATCCGAGTGTATTAAAGCTTGTGACCAATATTTTGAACATGTACTTGTACATACAGGTCAGAATTGGGATTACACGTTGAATGAAGTTTTCTTTAAAGAATTAGGTTTACGGGAACCTGATTATTATTTGAATGCGGTCGGTGAACATCTAGGGGAGACCATGGGCAATATCATTCACAAATCTTTTTCCGTTCTGCAACAAGAAAGACCGGATGCATTATTAATTCTCGGAGACACCAATAGTGCACTAAGCGCAATTGCTGCAAAACGTCTTAAGGTACCAATATTTCATATGGAGGCTGGTAACCGCTGTTTTGATCAAAATGTTCCCGAAGAGATTAATCGTAAAATTGTAGATCATATCAGTGATATTAATCTGCCTTATACCGAGCATAGTCGAAGATATCTTCTATCCGAAGGGATTCGTAAAGAGCATATTTTTGTTACAGGATCACCGATGACTGAGGTTTTAGATAAGAATAGGGATAACATTGAGAAGAGCAAGGTGCTTCATGAATTAGGCTTGGAAGCTGGGAAATATATACTAGTCTCGGCTCATCGTGAAGAAAATATAGATCATGCACGCAATTTCCTTTCGCTCATGAATGCACTTAACCGCATAGCAGATCAATATGAGCTGCCTATTATTTATTCAACACACCCAAGAAGTTGGAAACGAATCGAAGAGTCGGGGTTCAAGTTCAATCCATTGGTTAGACAATTGAAGCCGTTCGGTTTCTTTGACTACAACCACTTGCAACTTCATTCATTCTGTGTGTTATCCGATAGCGGTACCTTATCCGAAGAGTCAGCAATCTTAAGATTCCCGGGTGTGCTTCTTAGAACATCAACAGAACGCCCTGAGGTGTTGGATAAGGGGACTGTCATTATAGGCGGGATAACGGAGCGGGATCTTGTACAAGGTATCGATTTAGCAAGACAAATGTGGACGAATGAAGAACGTGTTAAATTAGCAACGGATTATGCTGATGATAATGTATCGATTAAGGTTGTCAAAATTATTCAAAGTTATACCAAAATCGTCAACCAGTTCGTATGGTCAAAAGGCGAGTAGAATAAGGGGATGGGTCATGCATATCGTTGTTGTAGATGTACCTGCAGATCGCGGGGGGGCATTATCGATTCTTAACGATTTCTACAATTTCGTAAAGGATCATGGTCAGCGTGATCAATGGACTTTCATTGTGAGTACGCCGGAGCTTGAGGCGTGTGATCATATTCAAGTGGTTCGGCTGCCTTGGATAAGAAAGAGCTTATTACATCGATTAGGATGGGATTATTGTCTGGCAGGCCGAAGAATTAAGAAATACCGTCCCGATGTTATTTTCTCGCTGCAAAATATTCCGATCCCCTTCTCCCAAGTACCCAATATCGTATATGTTCATCAATCACTCCCATTTCAAAATGTAAAACGTTATTCGTTCTTCGATCGCAGAGAGCGTAGTATGGCATTCTATCAGCACGTGATTGGTCGACTGATTAAAGCCGGAGTACGTCGAGCCAACCAAGTCATCGTGCAGTCATCCTGGATGAAACTAGCTATGATAGATCAGACACAAATTCAGGAGAACAAGGTTGCTGTTATTCCACCCGAATTAATTATGCCTGAAATAGACCGATGTTCGCTTAAAACTGGTTATCCCATTCAAATGAATCGTTTTTTCTACCCTGCGGGTGCGAGTCATTATAAAAATCACCATTGTATTCTACAAGCGGCACGTATTTTATTAGATCGGGGTTATAAGGATTTTACGATCGAGTTCACAATGAATAAAGATGATAATTCATTAGCGAGAGAATTGTATACTGATGCGCAGCAGTTAGAGGACTGCATTCGATTCATTGGACCCTTAGCAAGAAGTGACGTGTATAAGAAATTCGCAGAATCAGTACTGTTGTTTCCTTCTTATATCGAAACTGTAGGACTTCCACTGATCGAAGCGAGAATGATTGGAGGCGTTATTCTTGCGTCGAACTGTAACTTTTCTCAGGAGAATTTAGCGGGTTATGAAAATGCAAGGTTTTTCGATCCTATGGATCCCCTTGCGTTGACCCAAGAAATGGAGTTCATTATGCAAGGGGGATGGAGCTACTCGTTACCTTCTGGTACACCTTCCAGAGTCAACAGCGGGTGGCAACCAGTGCTTAATCTAATAAAAGAATGTGTAGTCCCTACATAGGTTGAGAATAAAGGAGCAAATATCATGAATGGAGATATAATCAACAAGATTGATGATGGAACCAACGATAAATTGACTTTTGTTAGCCTATTCATACTATGTAGTCTATTTATATTTGGGCTACAGATTAAGACCATCTCATCATTAATGCTGCCTGCTGCATTCGTTGTATCTTTATTTATGAAAGGTTTAAATATACGTATGAAGCTGGTTATTGATGTGGCACTCGTCTTTCTTTTCTGTTTTATCTATTATGGCATTATGATTAGCTATAGATTAGCGGTACTTGATAAAGAAATGATATTAATTACGGTGAATTTTTGTATCGCCTATTATTTAGGAGCAATCCTCTCGCATACATATAAAAATGTACATGTGACAATCATTATTGTGATTTCTGGATTTGTTATCTTCAGTAATCTCTCAGTATATAAAAATATTCTTATGGATGGAAATACATTTGGATCAGGCTCTATTGTATTAGATAACAGAAACGTTCCTTCGATTTGGAGCTCAGATGAATCGCAGAGGATTTCCGCTACAGGATTAGGACTTTATTTGTCTTTAGGGATTACTTTAATTACATCTTTGTTTGATCGAATGAATCGATACTGGAAAGTTTATGGGGTTACGATCTCACTATTTAGTATTTTTGCGACGTTGGCGATTCAGAGCAGAACGCCTCTTCTTACGGGGATAATTACGATTCTCATAGTTGTAGCGCTATTTCTGGGTCACTCCTTTATCACACAAGAAGGTTTGATCAAACGGATATTTATATTTGGGTGTATTATTCTAGGGATCACAATATTTGCAAATCAAATTATCGAATATATTGTCAGCAGTCCTTTGTTTCGTCGTCAAGTTGAGATGGGGGTTGAAGATGTTAGATATAGTGTATGGCTCGAAGGGTTGCGTGGGCTAATAGAATTTCCAATGGGAGGACAAAAGTCTCAAAGTATATCGGCTAGCTTCTATCATAATCTTTGGTTAGATATTGGCTGGTACGGAGGAATTATTCCTGTCCTGATCCTTTTGATGATTCAAATTAAGCATATGAAGCCATTTGCACAGGCCATATTCAAACAGAAAAATTATATCGTACTTGGGACCTTGATGTCTTTCTCAACAGGGATGATGTTAGAACCCATCATGCAAGGCTATAATTATTATTTTATTCTCTCTTTTTTTATTCTGGGCTACATTCGATATTCGATGAATCAAACCGATGTCAAGGAATGGGAGTGGGCTGATGGAGCTCAAAAAAGTACTCATTATATGCTATGATTATTTGCCGATTGGTTCCCCCCATGCATATCGATGGTCTGCTATTGCTGAGAAGTGGGTCGAGAATGGGCATCAAGTTGATATTGTATCTGTTCGTAAACCGGGTTTGCTGCAACAAGAAAAAATGAAGGGTGTTAACGTTCATCGCGTAGCCGGAGGATTATTAGAAAGAGTAAGGAAGCGTGTTACATCCAAAGTTCATGCAGCGCAAGACCAAAAAGAAAATCAGACAACATTGAAGTCATCTGCTAAGAAAATGATCGTGAAAACATTGAAAATGCTTCATGATATGACCTGGAAAAAAATATATTGGCCAGATTACGCTTGCCTATGGTTCTACCCTGCCTATCGGAGAGCAAAAAGCTTACAGGTAAAGCATGGATATGATTTTGTTGTCAGTGTGTCGCATCCATTCACCAGTCATGTGGTCGCTAATCGACTAAAAACCAAGAATCCTGAACTCACTTGGTTAGTTGATGTTGGCGATCCTTTTTGTATTCTCGAAGAGACGCCTACGAATAATGTACTCCTGTATCAACGTTTGAACTATAAATATGAACGTCTAATATTCCAGAATGCCAACGCGGTAGGGATTACGCCAGAAGCCATCGCATCCTATATAACGATTTTTCCAGAGAGTGAAAACAAAATGCATGTCATCCCTCCCATGTTAACGATTCAAAAAGCGCCTGAGTCATTGGATGTATTTAAAGAGGATGGGAAAATAAGATTTGTTTTCATCGGAACGTTATACCGTAAAATACGGAATCCGGATTTTCTGCTCCAATTATTTCGTCGAATGCTAGATACTCCTTATGGCGATAGGCTAGAGCTCCATTTTTTTGGGAATGTGCATGATTGTGAAGCTAGTTTTACGTCGTATGAAGATCTCCTTCATACCCATATATTTATGCATGGTGTTGTAGAGCATCATGTCGCATTAAATGCCATGCAACAGGCCGATGTCCTCGTGAATATCAGTAATCGGACACCGCTTCAGCTACCAAGTAAAGTGGTTGAATATGCAAGTACGGGCAATCGTATCCTGAATATCGCGGATATTGATCATGATAATTCAGAAATATTTTTCAACCGTTATCCTAGCGCAATCACCATACGCTCAAATCTAGCTATTCTTGATGAAGAGGTAGTGTCTTTACTGGAGAAATTGTTCGGAATGTCTAATCTTAAAGGAGAGACCCTCTCCGATTGGATGAGGCCCTATCAACTAAATACGATATCAGATCAATTCATGGGAATTTTGTCACATAGCTAAAGGGTGCAGGAGGGAACTCAGTGCGCATTTATGTCTTCAAAAAAAGAAACAAGAGGTTTCTGTTCCCCCTTATAGGTTTCACTGTTCTATGTGTTCTCATTATGACTTGGTTGAGTTGGAAACGTTCTGTCCTTATTGTAGACAACGGTCGGGCGAATGCCATTATCGTCATTCCGACCGATGCAGATAATCAGCTCATGGAAGGGGCGAATTTTTTATCTGAGTATGTGTGGAAATCCACGAAGGTGAAGTTACCCATTAAGTATGTAACGGAGTTGGAGCCTTCCGATCAGGAACTAACCCATATAATGATTGGGGACATTCGAAGCATAGAGAATGGAAACGTCAAGAAAGAGCTCCGAGAAATCGATGAGGATGGTTTTCTGATTGAAGTGCAAGACAAGATTATCACCATATTGGGAGGCACACCTTATGGGGCCCAATTCGGAGTATATGAATTCCTTGAGCGATATGTTGGTGTGAGCTGGTTGATGCCAGGTCCTGATGGGGAAGATGTAATTGCGAGATCAAGTTTATCGATTCCATATGTAAAAATACGTGAGGAGCCAGCATATCAATCGCGTGTCTTGTTTGGGCTGCAGTTATCGGAACTCATCATTCAGGATAATGGTCCGAATTATACATGGGGGATTCGGAATCGATTACATCAACGGATTTCTGGATATCAGCATCATATGTGGAGTCTATTCCTCCCTCAAAAAGGATTGCCGAGTGAAAAATATCCGATAACCCATCCAGAATTTTATCCGCTTCGGAATGGAGAGCGATTTATTCCGACCACGCAGATCGGCTGGCAACCATGTTTTTCGGAACCAGGGACGATAACAGCAGCAATAGATACAATTGTGGATTTTTTTAATAACCATCCCGAGATTTCTTCGTTCTCACTAGCAATTAATGATAACGGTGGTTTCTGCGAAACGGAACTAGATCATCCGAAGAATCCGCATCGACTGAATTCAATCGGAGAACCCGATATGTCTGAAATCTATTACGCGTGGGTTAATCGAGTCGTAGAAGGAGTCCTCAAGGTTCATCCCGATAAATGGTTCGGCTTACTTGCGTATGGCAGTGTAATGGATCCACCATCATTTAAGTTGAATTCGCGAATTATCCCTTATTTCACCAAAGATCGGATGGGCTGGATTGATGATCGCGTAAGGGAAAAAGATCAGCAACAAATACAGGCTTGGAACAGAGTTTCAAGCCAATTGGCTTATTATGATTATATTTACGGAACTCCGTATAAGCTTCCACGATTTTATCCTCATCAAATGGCGGAATATTTAAAGTATGGCGAGGAACAAGAGGTCATCGCATACTTTGGGGAATTGTACCCGAACTGGGGGGAAGGACCTAAAGCTTGGGTTATCGCAAAACTACTCTGGGATCCAGGCAGAAATGTGGATGAGCTTTTGAACTTTTGGTATGAACATGCTGTTGGAAAAGACGCTGCTCCGGCATTAAGAGCCTATTTCGATCATTGGGAGGAGTTCTGGACAACACGGATTAAAGAGACCGAATGGTTTCAAGAAGGGAAAGATTTAACGTATTTTCTATTTCATTCGGATTCGTATCTCGAGTCATTATCAGAAGAAGAAATGAAAGAAATGAGGTCATTACTGGAATCTGTTGTTGCAAGGACGGAGACAGCGCAGCAGAAATCACGTGCTATGATCCTGATGAAGCAATTCGAATATTATGAGGCCTCTGTATTGAGTTATCCCCGAGCGATTCAGCAACCAGTTGATACAAATACAGCAATGAACTTATTGGATCACGTACTTAGTGGGAGAACACAAGCGGATTATGCACGGAAGAAGCAAGATCTAATAGAACAGTATAGAACCGATCCCAATCATGCGCTTTTAGAGCATATGACAGGTTCTGTTATGACGCAGGAAGAGCAACAGGAGAATTCATTTGTGGAGTTTTCCTTAGTAGTAGATTACTTAAATACATATGAGACAAAAGGCGGGCCTGTGTACGATATGCTCATTCAATCCGCTGCTGGTCAGGACACGATGGCAAGAGAGCGTGCAAATCATATACTGAAGGTTGTGAGGATTGATCCATGACAGGTTTAGTGAAAAGAATGATTAAGAAATTCCGGAAGGTATGGATTTCTCGCACGAAAAAGGTAGTTTTTAAGCCGGGTTGTAACATCAGTCTTAATAGCATATTCCTAGGGAATAACGTGATAAATGAAAAAGTGGTCTTTCAAAACAGTTCTATTGGTTTTGGGTCATTTATTGGCGGTGAGTCTTTCATGGATGGTACAAAAATTGGTAGATATTGCTCCATTGGACCGAGAGTGAAGGTTGTAGCCGGTATGCATCCAACACATACCTTTGTGTCGACACATCCAGCATTTTATTCTCTTCTGAAGCAGTCTGGTTTTTCTTATGTGAATAAACAACGATTCGAAGAAATAAAATACGCTGCGCAGGATGGTTGTTATGTCTCCATTGGAAATGATGTGTGGATTGGTGCGGACGTTCGTATCCTAGGAGGAGTATCCATTGGCGATGGAGCTATTGTGGGGGCAAACGCCTTAGTTACAGCGGATGTCGAGCCTTATTCTATTGTGGCAGGTACTCCTGCTAAACATATACGCTATCGGTTCACCCAAGATGAAATTGAATTTTTAGTATGCCTTCAATGGTGGAATAAGTCCGAAGCGTGGCTTATGGAGCATGTGGAATACTTTCATGATATTGAGTTATTACGAGCTGTCGTTCAAGGCGATAACAAAGAGGTGGAATATGCATGAGTAATCTAGCTCTCGTTGCAGTCGGATATAACCGGCCAAAGTCATTACAAAGATTGTTAGAATCACTGACAAATGCGATTTATGACGGCGATGCAGTTCCGTTAATCATAAGCATTGATCAAAGTGGAAACTCGGAGGTCGAATCCATTGCGAAAGAATTCAATTGGCCTTATGGTGAGAAGGTTGTTGTGATTCAACCTGAACGTCTGGGGCTCCGCAGACATATTCTCCAGTGCGGCGATTATGCATTACAGTATGGAGCTGTAGCTCTATTGGAGGATGATTTGTTTGTCTCTCCCTATTTTTATCGATATCTCACACAAGCGATTCAGAAGTATAAAGATGAAGAATCCGTTGCAGGTATCTCACTTTATTCCCATTTGTGGAATGTGAATTCAAATAGGCCATTCATACCCATGGATGATGGGATGGATGGCTATTTTTTTCAATTTGCTCAGTCATGGGGGCAAGTGTGGACAGCAAGAATGTGGCTCGATTTTAAATGCTGGTATGAACAAAATAATGGAATGATTTCGAATGAGGATGGCCTTCCCAAAGCGATCATTCAGTGGCCAGAGTCTTCATGGCTTAAATATTATATTAAATACATTGTTCAATCTAACAAATTCTTTGTATACCCGAGGGCTTCATTGACAACCAACTTTGGTGATATTGGTCAACATGCTCAAATCTCTTCGACAAGTTATCAAGTTCCATTACTATACGGTAAAATGAATGATTTTAGCCTGCCGGCATTTGATAAGGAAAGTTTGAAATACGATGTATATTTTGAACGAATTGGGATGGGCAAAACGCTTGGATTCTCTGATCAAGATCTTTGCGTTGATTTGCATGGTGAGAAAGGAAGGGATCCTTCTAGACGCTATTGGCTTACCATGGAAATTGCTGATTATCATATTCTATCTTCCTATGGACTTCAACTGAGACCCCATGAAATGAATGTAATCACTAATAATCCAGGGAAAGAAATATTTCTCTATGATACAAGGGTTATTGAGGGCAATCCATACAACAGGAAACGAGCTAACTTACAATTGTTAAAAAGTATCTATGATATCAGAGATATTCGTAGGCAAGAAATTATCCGATTGGCTTATTATCAAGTGTATTCTTCATTTAAAAGACGGGTTCGTAGAATTTTTAGGTAACGGCGTAATTATGGAGGCACTATGCGGATTAGAAAAAGTAAAGTATTTAACAATATTAGCTGGATTCTTGCAGAACGTATTGTGCAGCTTGTAATTGCGTTATTTGTAGGCATCATGTCAGCGAGATTTTTAGGACCTTCAAATTTTGGATTGATTAACTATAGTATCTCAATCATGAGTTTGTTTTTTGCGTTTTGTGAGTTAGGGATCGCAGACATTTTTATTCGAGACGTCCTAAATGAACCTTCAACGACTGGGGTGCGACTCGGATCTGGAATAATGATGCGATTTATTGCAGGTTTTATCTCGATGATCTTAATGATAGTAACAGTCATTGTGATTGATCCTACGAACGAGATTGTTATTTATGTATCGATCGTCTTGTCTTTTTCGCTTATTTTTAGATCGATTGAATTGATTGATAGTTGGTTTCAATCACGGCTTCAATCCAAATATGTGTCTATATCGAAGATTCTAACGGGTGTCTGCATAGCCATTTGGAAAATTTCGTTATTAATGATGAATGCACCAGTGATATGGTTTGCATTCTCAACGACGTTAGAGGCAATGCTAGTATCTGCTATATTGTTGTTCATGTATGTCAAAAAAGGCGGCGTAAAATGGGAATTTTCCATGCAAATATCTAAAGGAATGCTGTCACAGAGCTACCATCTTATTATTTCCGGATTGCTGGTATCTCTTTATACCAAATTAGGTCAAATCATGATTGGAAGTATGATTGGGGAGGTGGATGTAGGGATTTATTCTGCTGCTATTCGCTTATCTGATATGTGGTATATTATCCCACTTGCAATAATTAATTCCGTAACCCCAGTCATCATTGAACAGAGAAAACATGACTATGAAGCGTACATTAGGAAATTAAAGCAGTTGTATGCCGTGATCATTTGGATGGGGATTGGCGTGGGGATTATCTTCTCCATTTTTTCTTTATTTATTGTACATACGTTATACGGGGAAGCCTATTCCAGAGCAGCTGGTGTTCTCAATATTAATATTTGGGCAGGGACGTTTGCGATGTTAGGATCTGCACGTTCTATTTGGATTGTGTGTGAAAACTATCAGAAATACGTTAAGCATTACATCATTTTTGGGACGGTTATCAATGTTGTATTGAATTGGATATTGATACCTAAATTAGGTATATATGGGGCATCCTGGTCTACGCTAATAGCTCAAATTGTTGTTGCGATTATTGCACCGTTGTTCTACAAACGAACACGCGCTTCATCATTATTGATGTTTGATGCACTTCTTTTAAGAGGTGTACTGCAACAACGTGTTCGCAGTAGTGCTTTATAACGATATTTCTATCTTGACCATCCCACTATAGAGGAGATTGAAATCCATGCAAGCATTGAAAGAAACCATTCGACGTCAAGAGTCATTAATGAACATGTACAAATTTTTGAACCAGAGAATCAACAATGCCATATATCAAATCTCTCCCGTACTATTAACAAAGAAATTATATAAAGAAACGATGGGGACGAGACTGGATTTAGTGAATCCAAAAGATTTCAATGAAAAACTGCAATGGCTCAAGTTGTATTGGCAACATCCGCTTGTTGCAAAATGTGCGGATAAATATACCGTTCGGGAATATATTGAAGAGTGCGGTTATTCAGAGATTTTGAATGAATTATATGGTGTGTATGATCAAAGTCAAGACGTTGATTTTGGGGCATTGCCGAATCAATTTGCTATAAAGTGTACCCATGGCTGTGGGTTTAACATTATTTGTAGTGATCTGAGTGCGGTGAATACGGAAGAGATGAGAGAGAAATTAGATGGATGGATGAAAACGAGATATAGTCTAGTCGCAGCAGAAGTTCAATACGATAAGATGAAACCAAGAATTATATGCGAGAAATACCTCGGAGATGCTGCTGGTAATACGCCGGCTGATTTCAAGGTCTACTGTTTTCACGGAAAAGCGGTATTCATATTGGCTTGTACAGATCGGAATACAGGTGTTAAATTCAGTCTGTATGACAAAAATTGGGAATTATTCCCCTATCGAAAGTGGAATAGCTCGAAAAACATTGATAAACCAATAACATTAGACCAAATGCTTCGTGTATCAGAAGCGCTATCACAGCCATTTCCCTTTGTACGGATTGATTATTATGAATACGAAGGTCAACTAATATTAGGAGAGATGTCCTTCACGCCAACAGGTTGTTTGGATAGTCAATTAGAAGAGGAAACAAGTCTCTATATGGGAAATCTCATTACACTACCGGGAAAGTATAAACCAAATAGCGTGAAAAATAATTGACATGTTACATTTTGTATCGTAAATTGAATATGTGCCCAACGATACAAAATGTATCTTTATTTTGATTCGTATTACATGTCGAGGAAGGTGAAATATTGGTAATGGAGAAAATCGCTGTAATTGGAACGGGATATGTGGGACTAGTGTCAGGGACTTGTTTTGCGCATGTTGGAAACCATGTTGTTTGCTGCGATATTGATCGCTTCAAGATAGAACGATTGAATCAAGTTGATCTCCCGATCTATGAGCCAGGGTTAGAAGAGATGGTAAGGGAGAATATGGATCAGGGAAGGCTTGTTTTCACTGCCGATATCCCCACAGCGATACGAGAAGCAGATATTATCATGATTGCTGTGGGCACACCAATGTCTTCTTCAGGTGAAGCGGATCTGCGTTATGTAAAGGAAGTTGCAAAGACGATCGGAGCGAATCTGATATCCAATAAAATTATCGTTACGAAGAGTACGGTCCCCCTCGGGACAGGGAAACTTATTGAAGCGATCATTCGCGAGAATTTAGAGAATCATAATCTGTCATTTGATGTGGTCTCGAATCCAGAATTTCTAAGAGAAGGATCAGCGTTATTTGATTGCTTTAATATGGAACGCGTTGTCATTGGGGCAACAAATGATCAAGCCGCCGATAGAATTGCACAATTGTATAAACCTTTTCAAGCACCAATAATTAGGACGAATTTGGAAAGTTCAGAAATGATTAAGTACGCTTCAAATGCTTTTTTAGCGACAAAAATTTCATTTATTAATTCGATTGCGAATATATGCGAACGGCTTGGAGCAGATATTACGGATGTCGTTGCCGGGATGGGTCTTGACAGTCGAATCGGCCGTAAGTTTCTACAGGCGGGAATTGGATATGGAGGATCATGCTTTCCTAAAGATACACAGGCACTCAAACATATAGCTCAGCAGTCGGGATATGAATTTAAAATTTTAGATGCAGTGATACATACGAATGAGATGCAAAGGGTATTGGTTCTTGAGAAGCTGGAAGATGCGTTAAGTGAAATGAAAGGGAAAGAGATTGCGATTCTGGGCGTTTCATTCAAACCGAATACGAATGATGTGAGAGAAGCGCCATCTGTAACTTTAATTCCAGCTTTGTTAGCAAAAGGTGCACGAATTCGGGTTTATGATCCCGTAGCAATAGAAGAAATTAAGAAAATATTTGATGATCGAATCACGTATCATGAAGATCTCTATGAGACACTTCAGCATTGTGAAGCATGTGTAATCCTGACGGAATGGGAAAGTATCGTAGGCATGGATCTTGCCAAAGTACGACAAGCGCTTAAATATCCTAATATTATCGATGGACGGAACTGTTTTGAGACGAATGAAATGAAAGCATTGAAATTTAACTATTATTCGATCGGTAGAGCAGCAATTCTGGCGAATGAAGAGGAGAGTCCAACTTCACGGATGAACAAATGGTCTATTGAACCAGTTGCTAACTAAACTAAGAATAACTCGTGCTTGAAAATAAAAAAAGACGTGAAACAAGCCTCACGTCGATTTGTATACATATTACCCACTGATAGGGGTGAGACGAAGTTTTGTCATTTTTAAAGTTGCTATAGTAACAGCAGATGACTCTTCATTTTTTATGGTGGCGATGACGTTCTTTTTATTCGTATTATCTCGGTAATAGCTACATATCGTTACATTCTTATTATTGGTGACAAAAGTTTGAATCGAAATGACGTCGTCGATTGAAACATCATGCTGAAATGAGAAAGTTACTTTTTTTATTTGATTGGCGTTAAGGCTAATATTCGTTAATGTATCAGTGGATTTCCGTAACGGCCCAAAATCAACTTCCAAATCGTTGATCGGTGTTGTTTTTGAAATAATGGGAGATAAGCGATAGATCGGAATATTTCCAGCTATGATTGTTGGATCATACGTTGCTGTTTGCCCATATTGCGTAAAATCATTGACGGATGTAATCTCGCTGCCAGCGATAAGTCCGGTTGTGTTATGAATGGCAATGTTCTGAGCTGTATTGTTATATGAGAAGCCCTTAATATATCCGTTCCATACGATAAATGCAGGTACATCGACACCACCATGTCTACAATTCGATATGGTAATGCTTTTTGTCGATTCGGAGTTAATAATAATGTGACCGCCGGTATTTGCTTCAAAGTAACAACCATCGATGACAAGGTTGGTGGAATTCTTAATTTGTATGGCTGTACCCGAAAGTCCTTCCAAAACAGAGTCTCTTATTCTGCAATTATATATATCTGGATCCGTCCCTGACTCTCGATGAATAAATCCGTGTTCTCGTTGTTCAATGACAACATTATTCCAACTGCAATCATATGCTCCGCCGAAATCAAATGCGTAACCTTTACCACCCGTGATGCTCTCGTTGGAAAATCTCATCGATTGCATATATCCACGATCTTCGGTTTTTACGATTGTATCCATATTGTTGTATGAACATAAATTGGAGTGAATTCGAATAATACTTGGAGCTTTATACACGATCGTACCCGCACCTGGAACACTCTCGAACGTCATTCCATCTACGAAAATATCACCCGTATTCATATTGCTTGCGATAAAGATATAACCTGAATCCGTTTTTCGAATTCCCCCGTTAGAGTTACTGTAAAATCGTAACGGAATTCGATTCCCAAGCGTTTTGTTAATCGTCACGGTACTTCCTGTAATATCATACAATCTATCAAACTCAACACCTCGTCTTTGTGTTACGGCATCATTTATTGCAGATTGTACTTTTTGATAATCCGATCCGTTATAGCTGTCCGGTATTATTGCGTTCATTGGCATCGTTTTCACCTCTCAAGCTAAATTTTCTATTCATTATATGCAAGACTTTATAGGTTGGATTGAACGAACTTTCTGGTGAAAAAGTGGAATATACTAAAACCTTAAATAAGGAGACTTACAATGCTGAAAATTATGAAGGGGAGCAATGAATGGGAGGACTGTCTGAAAAAATTCTCAAACCATGTTTTCTGGAAGTATAGGTATTATCTGCTTTATAAAGATGAAGGAGTACCGGAGGCCGTTTATTACGAAGATGATCGAGGTATTGTATTCTATCCGTACCTGAAAAGAAAAATTAACTTGAACGAATTAGGGTTGAATAGAAGCGAGAGCTTCTTCGATATTACGACAGCTTATGGATTTGGTGGCCCTCTTATAGATTGTAGAGATAATAGGGATAGCGAAGCTCTATTCGCAGCCTTTAGGGTCGAATTTGATCGATATTGTCAAGATTCGCAAATTGTATCGGAGTTTATCCGATTCCAGCCATTCATTGTGGATAAAGAAATAATGGACAAATTTATCGATATAGATGTTAAAAATATGAACTTGTACGTTGAATTGGACGCAGAGTTGTCATCAGATGATTATTTAAAAACGTATAAATCAACGAATCGTAATCGGATTAAGAAAGCGATGAATCATGGCGTTGAGATCGTTATTGACGAAGAAAAGAAATTCTTGGATGAATTTATTCATATATATAAGCATACGATGGATCGAAACCATGCCAATGAGTTCTATTATTTTAATGAAGACTACTTCAGAGAATTGATTGAATATTTACACTCGAATTGTGTATTGGCACATGCGGTGCATGACCATAACATTATTTCTACGGAGTTATTACTTTTTGATGAGAGCTGCGTTTATTTCTATTTAGGAGGGACATTGTCAGATTATTTTAATCTTTGTCCGAATAATCTGCTTAAACACCATATCATATTATGGGCCAAGGAAAAGGGGATATCCCGATATTTATTGGGCGGAGGTTATAAGGCTAACGATGGGGTCTATCAATACAAGAAGTCTTTTGCACCAAAACACGAGATAGAATTCTTGGTAGGTAAAAAAATACATAATCCATCCATGTACTCCTTACTATGTACGCATGCAGTGAATCTAAATCCATCCCTAAATACAGACTATTTTCCACTCTATCGTGCGAATTAAGATATCTATTTTGAGTATGGAGATAAAAAGATGAAACGATTATTCGATATCATTGTAGCTTTCGTAGGGCTAGTCATCTTATTGCCAGTCATGATCCTCGTTGCGATATTAATCAGAATTAATCTGGGTTCTCCAATTATGTTCAATCAATTAAGACCAGGGCTACTCGGAAAGCCGATTCGAATTTATAAATTTAGAACAATGACTGACGAATACAATGAAGCAGGAGAACTGGTTCCAACTTTTGAACGGATTACAAAGTTTGGCCAAATCATTCGTCGGCTTAGTTTAGACGAATTACCACAGCTTTTGAATGTTTTGAAGGGAGATATGAGTATTGTTGGTCCTCGACCTTTGTTAATGGAATATCTTGATCGTTACTCTCCTGAGCAAGCACGGAGGAATGAGGTACGGCCTGGAATTACAGGATGGGCACAAGTTAATGGTAGAAATGCGATTAGTTGGGATGAGAGATTTAAGTTAGATGTGTGGTATGTAGATAATCAATCTCTATTACTAGATTTCAAAATCATATGGAGTACGTTGATCAAAGTGATTCGATCGGAAGATGTGAATCAGGCAAGTAATGTAACGATGCCCATTTTTATGGGGAACAACGATCCAGATACGGAACAAGAGGAGTTTAACAAAATCATCATTATTGGTGCTGGCGGGGTAGGTAAGGGGATTTATCAGATTATTGAAGATATTAACAAAGTGAAAAAGACTTGGGACATCATCGGATTTATTGATGAGAACGAAGAGAAGTCGAAGGGAATGCTTTTTAATCTCCCAGTATTTGGGTCAATCGATGTATTGAATGATCCTTTTTATGCAGGAGTCCATGTAACGTTTGCTATCGGAAATCCTGTTGAGAAAATGAAGCTTATTGAGAAGTTTCGAGTTAAATATCCGAAGGTTACTAGTCCAACTTTAATCCATCCTACAGCTATCGTATCAAATGAAGCGAAAATTGGAGTTGGGACCGTGGTTAATGCCTTAGTTGTCATTGAGCCACATTCCTATATTGGCGATTTTGTCTTGGTCTATTATGGATGCATGATTGGGCATGATTCAATGATTGAAGATTATGTTTCACTTTTACCCCAATCCAATGTATCTGGGGATGTTGTAGTAAAAAAATGTGCTAGTCTCGGATCCAATTCTACGATTATCCAAGGGATTGAGGTGGGTGAATATACAGTTGTAGGTGCTGGTGCTGTTGTTTTGAAATCACTTCCTGCGCAATGTACAGCGGTTGGTGTGCCAGCAAAAGCAATCAAATTTCATCATGAGATGAAAGTAGGAATGTTAAATGGATGAGAAAGGGACGATTGTTGTGTCACAGAACGAGAATAAAATCTATCTCTCCCCCCCACATATGGGGGAATACGAGCTATACAATATTCAAGATGCATTTCAAACGAATTGGATTGCTCCACTTGGACCCCATGTTGATGGATTTGAACGTGAAATAGCGGAATACACGGGCGCAAATGGTGCGCTTGCTTTGAGTTCAGGGACTGCAGCGATACATATGGCTCTAAAGCTTATTGGTGTTCGTGAAGGAGATATCGTATTTTGTTCCTCTCTAACGTTTGTAGCTAGTGCGAATCCGATTTTGTATGAAAAGGCGATTCCAGTGTTTATTGATTCAGAGCCAAGCACGTGGAATATGTCTGTCACTGCATTACAACGTGCATTTGAAGATGCGGATAAAGCCGGGAAATTACCTAAAGCTGTAATCATTGTGAATTTATATGGTCAAAGTGCAGACTATGAGAACCTACTTGCCATATGTAATCGTTATGAAGTACCCGTTATCGAAGATTCAGCAGAATCACTCGGAGCCATGTATTGTGGGAAACCTAGCGGTACATGGGGGAAGTTTGGGATATTTTCATTTAATGGGAATAAAATTATTACGACTTCAGGAGGTGGGATGCTTGTATCCAATGATCTTGAGGCACTTGAGAAAGCTCGCTTCTGGTCGACTCAAGCTAGGGATGCTGCTCCACATTATCAGCATAGCGAGGTAGGATATAACTACCGAATGAGTAATATCCTTGCGGGTATTGGTCGAGGTCAATTGAAAGTATTAGATAGTCGGGTGAACATGCGACGTTCCGTATTCGATCGATATGTTCAGAAGCTAGGAGGGGTTCCAGGGATCGAATTTATGCCGGAATCATCCCTCGGAAGATCGACAAGATGGTTGACGTCTTTGATTGTAGATCCCCTTAGAGTTGGAGTTACGAGTAAACATATCATAGAACGATTAACAGCGAATCATATCGAAGCTCGTCCCGTATGGAAACCATTACACCTGCAACCGTTATTTGTTGATTGCCTCTATTATTCTCATAACGAGGATGAAAGTGTCTCCGACAACTTATTTATGCAAGGGGTCTGTCTCCCTTCGGGGTCTAACTTATCTATATCGGATCAAAATCGAGTCATTGGAACACTGTTAGACATTCTAGAACAAGGAGAGAATGATATCCACCCGTTCAGAGAAATCTTAAATGGAAGTGTATAAATGAAGAGATGTGTGGATTGTTTCGTTTCTGTTCTATTGATGCTCATGTCACTTCCTGTTTGGTGTCTGATTTATATTTTAGTTCGGTTGAATATGGGTAAACCGGTCCTGTATAGACAAGAGAGAGCAGGATTGCAGATGAAGACCTTTTATATTTATAAATTTCGAACTTTGACCATGGACGTAGATGAAGGAGGGGAACTACTCGCCGATGAAATGAGATTAACCCCATTAGGCAAGTGGTTGCGTAGACTAAGTCTGGATGAATTACCACAGCTTATTAATGTTCTTAAGGGAGATATGAGTCTTGTTGGTCCGAGGCCTCTTCTAGTACGTTACAACCCTTACTATAGCAAGGAGGAGAGGAAAAGATTCAGGGTTAGACCTGGAATAACGGGACTTGCACAAGTATCTGGGAGGAATTTGTTAGATTGGGATGCTCGTCTAGCTTTAGATGTGTTGTATGTTGAAGATTGGACGCTGTGGCTCGATATCCAAATTGTATTTCGTACGGTTATTCAAGTCATTCAGCGTAAAGATATCGCAGATGTTCCGAGCTTACTAATGAAAGATATGGATATTGAACGGGGATTGTGAGGAGATTGCATCCAATGAGCGTAGTTAAAACACGTGTTGTCTTATTTGGAAGTTTAGGTGTTGCAGTGGAATGTCTTTATTGGCTTTTGAAGCAGCCGTCGATAGAACTCATTGGTGTTGTCTGCAGTCAGAATCCGAAATCAAGCTGGCGTGAAGCTGTTTACGACCCCGACATGCAAGAAATTGCACCACAACTAGGAATCCGTATGCTTACTTTGGATGATTTGCTGGATATAGATGCGGATATTGGTATTAGTGTGCGTTTTCATGAAGTCCTTAGGCAGGAGCATTTAGATTGTTTCAAATTAGGCGTTATTAACCTGCATGCCGCTCCATTACCGGAGATGAAGGGATCCATGTGCGTTGTGGCGGCAATCATTGAGGATCGGAAGGAATATGGAACGAGTATTCACTGGATGAATACGAAGGTAGATGCGGGTGATGTTCTGGCTGTACACCGATTCGATATTTCTGAGAATGATACATCATATGATCTATTTTTGAAATGTAATCATCACGGACTCCTGCTAATTAAAGAGCATCTATTTTCAATTATCGATGGAACAATTCAAGGCCAGCCCCAGCAAGTATTAGCAGAACAATGGGGTATTTCAAGCAAGATGTATCTTAAAAAAGATGTTTTGCAATATAAAGAGGTTACTTCTAACCTATCTGAAGAGGAACTCTGGAATCGAACTAGGGCATTTCAATTTCCTGGGCATGAGCCAGCCTACGTTACCACACCTAGGGGAAGAATTAATTTGACTGTTCAAGTTTAAACCATATGGAGTGACGGAGGTCTTGAATATGCAAGTGAAAGTACTGGGTGTGGATCAGTACGAGGAATGGCATAAGTATCTTACACAGTTACCGGAAGCAGATATTTATTTCACACCTGAATATTGTAGGATCTATGAAGAGAATGGCGAGGGACTAGCGCAACTGTTTGTTTTTTATAGAGAGAACAAATTTATATGCTATCCGTTTTTATTGCGAAAAATAAATTTGGACCCTCGTATATCTTCACAATTGGATACTGATTTGTATGATATTACGACACCATATGGTTATGGTGGGCCGCTGTCGAATATTACAGACGAAGATGAGAAGCGACATGCATTTGAGAATTTTGGTAGTATATTTCATGAATATTGTATTGAAAATAATATCATTACAGAATTTGTGAGATTTCATCCGATGCTTAAAAATAATGTGGACTATAGAGCTGTCAATCCAACGTTTGTTCGGAACACGATATATATCGATTTAAGATGTTCTGTAGAAGAGATATGGGAACGATTTTCTAAGAATAATAGAAATCGTATTCGGAGATCACAGCGGGAAAATTTAATGATTAAACATACAGATCGCGGGGGAATTGATAACTTTACAAAACTATACTATTCGACGATGGAAAAGAAGCAAGCTAATGATTATTACTACTTTAGTCCGCAATTTATTATGAACACACTGACCTTCCTAAAAGGTAGTATTGAGTTGATTGAAGTGCAGTGTGGTAATCAAGTTATTGCATCATCCTTATTTATGTATTATAACGACTTTGTTCATTATCACTTAATGGGCTCTGACAAACAATTTCTAAGTGCTTGTCCTGTGAATTTCTTAATTCATTATGCAGTACTTTGGGCGAAAGAAAAGGGCTTTAAGTTTTTGCATTTAGGCGGAGGTTACGAGGGGGATGATAATCTGCTCCGATTCAAGAAAGGATTTAACACAGGGGAACCTGCTGATTTCTATATCGGGCGAAAAATCCATTGTAACTATACTTATAATATGTTGTTGAATAAATTACAATGTAAATCCCAAGAACAAGAAGATTATTTCCCAGCATACCGCCTCAGTTAAAGGAAGAGATACATAACAACCATCATCGGCAAGGCACATTAGAAATGTCGAAATGGAGCGTGGAATGATGAGTGAGGCTAAAACGATCCAAGAAGTATTTTTTCTACGATGTATGGCTTGTCTTTCGATTGTACTCTTGCATGCAATTGATCGTATATATGGACATGTAAATACCGTGCCTGAGCTAATAACCCTATTATTAACTTTTGGGACACCCGCGTTTGTGTTCATTTCGGAATTTGTCATTTCTCGTTCATATCCCATTCATACACCAAGGAAGTTTTGGGAGAAAAGATTAAAATACATTTTACTTCCCTACGTGTTCTTTGGTATCTTCTACGCATTATCCAAAGCAATTGAAGATTGGTTATTCCAACAAGCTTCCTTTTTTCAGACATTTTTCACTTTGGTTTGGAGGCATCTATTGATTGGTGACTTCCAAGGTTATTTTATTCTTATTATTTTTCAATTTTATCTATTGCATATGTTATTTCAAAGATACATCCATCGGTTTGATCCAAAATGGGTTATTGCGATATCACTAATTGTCAATATTTTATATTTAGGCATTTTTAATTTTACTGAGATTCCGAATACACCAGTGTTGCAATACATTTGGCTTCAGGGGCACTGGCTGCTATTTTTAGGTTGGATTTTCTATTTTAGCGTAGCTTATTATTGTGGGCGTAATTATCAAAGATTTATTCAATGGTTAGTGAAAAGGCAATTTTGGATTTACTTGTTTACGCTAATTTATTCGCTCATTCCACTTGTGCTCACCTACAAGGATATTCTCGTTGTTCACTCCTCCAAACGAATCGATATGATATTTTTTACTCTAAGTATGATTCTTACACTCTATCTCCTCGCACATAAAATAAAAAATATTCCATATTCAATCGTTCGAATTAGCAAATATTCGTTCGGTATTTACCTCCTTCACCCGTTTTTTATGGGGGTTATGATCATCGGCATCTCCAAAATACCCTTGCTGAATCATAGTATGCTCGGCATGATATTCCTCTTTATTGGCTCCATAGGGCTATCTATCATTACAACATATTTATTGAATAAAGTACCTGGAGGGGCTTTCTTTATCGGCAAAATAGGAATAGGTAGTCGCCCTGATAAGAGCGTATCGCTAACGCAAGTAAATGTGTAGGGATTAATTTGAAAGGCGTGAAAACACATGAGAACAATGATCGGCTTAGTCAAAGAACACCGAGGGCCCGGCGCTGTACTGAAGGAAGTGCCTGTGCCGGATATTAGACCGGACGAGGTGCTCGTACGTGTCGTAGCGAGCTCAATCTGCGGAACGGATATGCACATCTATAACTGGGATGCGTGGGCGGAGAAGTCCGTGGTGACGGGCAATGTATTCGGACATGAGTTCGCAGGGATCGTGGAAGAGATCGGCAGCGGGGTCTCCCATGTGAAGATTGGCGATCACGTGTCTGCGGAAGGGCATATGGTATGCGGGATTTGTAAGCCGTGTCGGACGGGAAAGTCGCACGTATGCTTGAATACGCGGAGTTTCGGCATTACGGCGCCAGGATGTTTTGCGGAATATGCGGTCGTGAAGGCGAGCAATGTGATTCATAACCGTAAGGATATGCCATTCGAGATTGCCTGTCTGCAGGACCCTCTTGGAAATGCGGTACAGACGGTGTTATCAGGCGATATTGTCGGCAAGTCGGTTGTCATTATTGGAGCGGGTTTAATCGGACTGATGTCGATTGCCGTAGCGAAGGCATGCGGTGCGGCGCAGATCATCGCGGCAGATATTAATCCCTATCGATTGGACATGGCACATCGTATGGGCGCGGATGTATTGATACATAGCGGAGAGGTGAAGCTGTCGCAGGCGATACTTGATCATACGAACGGCGAAGGCGCGGAGGTTGTGCTTGAAATGTCAGGCCACCCGGATGCGATTCGCGAAGGTTTCGAGGGTGCAGCGAACGGAGCGCGTGTATCGTTGTTAGGGATTCCGACGCAGGATGTTCCTCTGGATATGGGGCAGATCATCTTCAAAGGGATTCGTGTTGAAGGCATTACAGGCCGCCGGATGTATGAGACATGGTATCAGATGAAAGGGTTGCTGGATCGCGACGTGCTTCATTTGGATCGATTGGTGACACATACGTTCACACTGGACCGTTATGAAGAAGCCTTCGAACTCATGCGCGAGGGGCGCTGCGGCAAAGTAGTTTTCCTTCATGAGTTATCAAAGCCGGGAGGCATCGCATATAACAGTACAGACCCTGCATTGCAGGCTATCTCATCGATATAGCGGAGGAGGGTGAACCTTGCGAGTTATTCCTACGAAATTAGAAGGCGTCGTATTGATTGAACCGGATGTCTTCGGCGATGCACGTGGATTCTTCATGGAGAGCTATCATGCGGAGAAGTACGCAGCAGCGGGACTTCCGTATCAATTCGTGCAGGATAATCATTCCTTGTCTGAACCTGCAGGGACGCTGCGAGGCCTTCACTATCAACTCTCACCCAAAGCACAGACGAAGCTGGTGCGTGTGTTGGTAGGGGCGATTTATGATGTCGCTGTCGATATTAGGCCAGGTTCAGAGACCTTCGGTCAATGGGTCGGATACGTGCTGAGCGCTGCGAATAAACGCCAACTGCTCGTCCCTCAAGGGTTCGCGCATGGCTTCTGTACGATTGTTCCGAACACTGAAGTTAGTTATAAAGTGGATCAGTTCTACGCGCCTGCACATGATCGGGGCATTCGCTGGGATGATCCCGCACTCGCCATTCCATGGCCGACGGATCGACCGCTGCTGTCGCCCAAAGACGAACAGCACCCTTACCTTGCGGATGCGCAGCTCGAACTGGAGGGTGAAGAAGGATGAGTTCTCGAAGAAGAGTGTTAATAACCGGAGCACAGGGACGATTAGGCACAGCTTTCCGTAAAGCTTGGACGTCTCATGATGATGAGGTGATTGCACTAAGCAGACAAGAGCTTGATGTGAAAGACGCGGAGTCGGTTATGAAGCAATGCGAGCGGTATCAGCCGAACATTATCATTCATACGGCTGGATACACCGATATCGATCTTGCGGAGGAGGAGCCGGAGGAAGCGTATCGCATCAATGCTTATGGTGCAAGGCATGTTGCACTGGCTGCGAGAGCGGTCGGTGCACAATTGGTGCATTTCAGCACCGATCAAGTCTTCCAAGGGTCATCGGAGCAGTCGTATGAGGAGACATCTTATCCACTGCCAGTGCATACTTATGGGGCTTCCAAAGTGGCTGGCGATCGATTCGTACAGGCTATTCATCCCCAGCATTTGATCGTTCGAACAGCCTGGCTGTTCGGTACTTCTTCGATTAAGGAAGAGATCAGTAGTGCAGCATGCTCCAGCCGTTCATCGATATGGCACGCCGAATCTACTGTAATTGGTTGTCCGACCTATGTGCCAGATTTGATCCACCATGTCGAAGAGATGCTAGGGCAACGTTGTCACGGTCTCTACCATGTTACAAGTAGCGGTTCCTGTTCCATGCAAGAGTTCAGAGATGCCATTGGGGCGCTTACCCCCGCGATTGATTGGCAGCAGAGCTCATCTGATCAAGCGCAGCGGCGCGCTAGACGGCCTGAACGGGTTGTATTAGAACCCGCAGCACTAATACGAACAGGAATCCCGCCGATGCGTCATTGGTATGAAGCATTAGCGGACTGGATGAATCGAAATGTATGAAACTTTATCCCTATGAATTGACAATTTGAGAGAAATGGTGTAACGTTGATACGATACATATTGTAACATTAGACCATTGTAAGTATCATTGGAAGTCTGCTCATTGGGGGTTGAATGAAGGTGAGAACCATCCATACGGATTCCGCGGAATCCATCTATTGTTTGGCATGCAATACGAGACAAAGTGTACAGCGTCAGCGTATTGTTTTCACAACAGGGTATTATCGTGTTGGCGTACCACTCGGCTGCTGCGAGGCGTGTTATTCTCTTTCTCAGATTCAAGAGCAGTTCGTAAATTTTGTGAATCACCAGAGTCCCCCTGTCCTGAAGTGAACCAAGACCTCCTAAGCAGTTATGGCGGGAACCGGGAGGTCTTGCCCAGCCAGCAGTCTCTCAGACGCTCTATCCGGCTTGCTTCTTATTCTTCTTCGCAACCGGTAATTCCGAATCTTGGACAATGGACCGAGGTTCTAGTTTCTCCATCCGACTTTCACCACTGAAGATTCCACCCTCATGAATAATAATGGAAGAGCCATGGTAATTACCGTGAAATTGGCCCTTGCTGGTAATGATTAATTTTCCCTTTGTCGTCACATCGCCATAGACTTTGCCCGCAATAATAAGTTCTCTGGCCTGAATGTTGGCCGTCGCAACGCCTTGCTCCCCGATGGTGATCGTCCCGCTCGCTTCAATCTCCCCTTGGAAATGTCCTTCGATTCGTAAATTGGTCTGACATGTCAGATGTCCATCCATTGTCGTTCCTTGTCCTATTAATGTATCGGTGAGACGTAATTTCTTCTGTCGCCGCATCATGAATTATTCCTCCTCCGGATTCGTAATGTAAGGCAATGGATCGATGAGCTGATCTTCCCGAGCGATTTGAAAATGAAGATGAGGGCCTGTGCTTCGTCCCGTATTGCCGAGCCGCCCAATCCGATCCCCTTTGACAACAACGTCCTGTTCATTCACTTCAATCCGATTTAAATGCATATACCAGGTGTCATAGCCCTTCGCATGCGCTATCACAATATATTTGCCGCGGGAATTGTCGGACCCGGTCGTAATCACTTTCCCATCTGCCGCTGCAAAGACAGGATCCCCTACTTTACCCGCAATATCGACACCGGCATGATAGGCTGCTCTTCCTGTCATGGGATCACGACGGTAACCGAAATTCGAGGTCAGGCGATGGGATGTCGTCGGCCAGCCTGTAGGCATATTCTGGAACACATCCTGTACGCGCTCAACGGTCTTCGAGACGTTCTGCTGCATGATCGCAATGACGGCTTCCATTTGCTCCAAATCAATGGCTGTATCCTGTGCGAGCCGAATAACCTCTTCATTGCTAACCGGAAAATATTCACCGCCGACATCTTCCATAGCATCCCATGGCAGTTGCGTAACGCTTGAATCGCTTGTCGACTCCGTCTTGCCGTATTTGCGGATCAGACCTTGCAGTGTCTTCTCCATCTTATGTATACGTTCCATGCCTTCTTTCATCATTTGCGCATCCGAAGAGAGTTCAATGACTTCATTTTGGAGAGAAGTAATGGCGTGGTCTTTTTGCTGAATGGTATTTGCACTTGCAGTAACATTGGCAGATATTCTTCCTTGCAGCCCTTCAATCTGAGATGAAGAGCGCATTTGGAGTCCGAGGACAAAACTTGTTAGGGACACAGCAGTAATGAGAGGAACGGAGATGACTAGCAACTTCGGCACTTCGATTTGTCTGACCGACTGATCGGCATTACGAATCACGAGCAGCGTTATCTTGCTAGTAAACCATCGTTTCTTCAAGGGTTCTCCTTTCTACCGGAAGAAAAGCACCGATTCGATTGGAATAGACTGCTATAGATGGGATTCTATTCGGTTGTCCGCCAAAACATGCCGAAAAAATATTGTGAATCCTGTGCAAAGATGGTTGTACCTGCGTATAGGTTAAGGGAATTGTTGTTATAAATAAGAGTAGCGTGATCGAAAGCGATCATATCCTCTGAGCGGGGACGAAGGCGAGGGGGAATCAGAAGTATGGCATGGCTCGCACTGGCGTTAGTTGTATTTATATTTCAAATCGCGACGATCCTTATCGTGGAATTCCGGCATCCATCGAAGACGGTGGCGTGGCTGCTCATTCTATTCTGTTTTCCGGTGATTGGATTTGCGGTCTATTATTTCGTAGCCCAAGATTATAAGAATCGGAGGAAGGTTCGGAAGAAAGGGACTACGATTTTTCGGAAAAAAAGAAAGCTGATCTGGCAGAATTCTTCCATTGTGACCCGGCATTTCCAGAGCAATAATTATGAACTGCGCCGAGAAGGACGATTGTTCCGGCTGCTGACGCATTTATCCGAAAGCCCGATTAGCGGCTGTAATGAGACGGTGGTGCTCACGAATGGTGAGGCAACCTATGAGGCGATGTTTAAGGCGATGGAGCAGGCTAAGCATCATATTCATTTGGAATTTTATATTTTTCGCGGTGATCGGATCGGTACAAGGTTTCAGCAACTGCTGTTGGAGAAGGCTAAGCAGGGCGTGAAAGTACGAATTATCGTGGACGGACTTGGGAGTTATGGATTGAATGATCGGTTTGTGAAGCCGCTGAAGGACAGTGGGATTGAATTCTATAGCTTCCTGCCGCCGCTGTTCGCCTTGTATCATAAGAAGCTGAACTTTAGGAATCATCGTAAAATCGTCGTGGTTGACGGGAAAATTGGTTTTGTCGGCGGCATCAACATTGGTGATGAATATTTAGGGAATGATAAAAAGCTCGGATTTTGGCGTGACACACAGATTCAGGTACGCGGCGATGCCGTCTATTTTCTACAAAATACGTTCGTAAATGACTGGTTTGTCGTATCGAATCGAGAACTCAGTGATCTTGACTTATATCCGCAGCATGAATGCCAAGGCTCCGAGCAGGTGCAGATGATTGCGAGTGGCCCAGATTCCCATTGGGATGCCATTCAGGAGATGTTCTTTGGGGCGATATCGGTGGCGAAGCATCGCATCTATATACAGACGCCTTATTTCATTCCGGATTTGAGCATTTTTACGGCTCTGAAGACAGCCGCAGTAAGTAAGGTAGACGTTCGAGTTATAATTCCGGGTGTAAATGATTCGAAGCTGGTGAATCTTGCGACCTTGTCTTATGTAGAAGAGCTTATGCAGGCGGGTGTTCGGTTCTATCAGTATAAAAAAGGATTCATGCATGCCAAGGTTGTCCTGATCGATCGGATGCTGGCTTCCGTGGGAACAGCGAATATGGATATGCGGAGTCTATTTAGCAACTTTGAGTTAAATGCGGTATTGTTCGATCGCGGTACGATTGACCGGCTCTATGCCGATTTCGAGCAGGATTTGAAAGATAGTAAGGAATTGATTCTGAAGGAATTCGAGCAGCGTTCCCGGATTCAGAAAGGCAAAGAAGTATTGGCACGCATGCTGTCACCGTTGTTATAGCTCTTACACCGAATTGAATGGGAACTGGGTGAAACGGGTATATTGTAGAGGACTACGAAGAACCATCAAGGAGGACTAGTAACAATGGATGCACGTCGTGCGCAAGAAATTTATAAGAGCCAAGATACCATTGCGGTGAAGCTTGATACTGGTGAATCCGTCTGGATTGAGAATGTAGATGAAGCCAATCAGATGGCGACCGTACAAATCGGCTCTCGTCCGACGGATACGCAGACGGTGTCTGTGGGACGGCTGAGTGAACATTAAGCAGAAATGCTGAAATAAGAAGATGGTATGAGATGGAACCGGCCCGAACCCAAGATGCGAGCAAGTACGCAGACTTATGGTTCGGGCTTTTTTCGAATCGCGAGGGCTATGCCTGAATATTGCAGGCAGGGAAGAGGGCCGATATAATAAGAGCATTATGCAATATGTATCAGGCAGATCAGGCAGATAGGTATGCTTGAATCATACGGAGAAGAACTGGAGTTGAAAGTGGTGTTTAATACGTATACATTCCGTTCCATGCAAGAAGCAGACACTGAACGGCTTGCTGCAAGGCTGGCGGATTGGATTCAGCCGGGGACTGTTATTGCGCTGGACGGTGATTTGGGAGCGGGGAAGACGCGATTCTCTCAGGCGCTAGCTCGCGCGATTGGCGTGCCTGATGTCGTGAATAGTCCGACATTTACGATTATCAAAGAATATGAAGGAACAACACTTCCTTTCTATCATATGGATGTCTACCGTCTGTCCATCGAAGAAGCGGACGAGCTTGGACTCGATGACTACTTCTTCGGGCAAGGGTTGACGGTTGTGGAATGGTCGAGTTTGATTACGGAGCTGCTGCCTGCGGCGTACTTGCACATTTATATTGAATACGCCGGGATGACAGAACGGGTATTCCATGTGCGTGCATATGGCTCTCCCTATGAGGCATGGTGTGAGGAACTGAACAAGGAGGGGGCGTCATCATGATGAGCAAAGAAGCACCGCGTAAGCGGTTTTTGGCAATCGATACATCGACTGCGATGTTAAGTGTTGCTGTTGTTGAAGGTACACGTGTACTGAAAGAGGTCTCTTCATCAGCAGAACGCAATCATTCACTTTATTTAATCCCGACGGTGAAAGAGGTCCTTCATGCATTGGATCTGGGAGAGCAGGATTTGGATGGCATTATCATAGGCCGCGGACCAGGCTCCTATACAGGTGTACGTATTGGTGTGACGGTTGGAAAGACACTGGCATGGGTATGGAAAAAGCCGATTGTCGGGGTCTCAAGTTTGGAAGGTCTAGCACTCGCGGGGTGGCAGCACGGATTGCATGCGGAAGGAGCCGAAGCTTCGGCTGGTGAATTAGACATGCTCCCATTAAGTTCAATCGATGCGCAGCAGGATCAGCACTGGATCGTCCCGTTGATGGATGCCCGTAGAGGACAAGTCTATACTTCCCTGTGGTGCGGCGAGGTGGCTGCGGATTCGACCCCATGGGCCAATCTCGAAGAGGATCGGGTTCGGCTCATGAAGGAGTGGGTTAATCAGCTAGCGGAAAAGGCTGAAGTTGAAGGAACGCCATCTTCGATATGGGTCGTGGGTGACGTGGAATTGCATCGAGCTGAAGCGGAGCGTCTAGGCACGCTAGTCCGTTGTCCGGTGCAGATCGTTGGTCATACGATAGAAGCAAGATGGCTTGGCCTTACGGGCGGCAAGAGACTGATGCAAGGGGAGTATGATGATGCGCATCGATTGGAGCCGAATTATACACAGCTTGCAGAAGCGGAAGCGAAGCTGCTCGGGAAATCGTAGAGGGGGAATGCGAATCATGGATGAGTATAAGGACCAGGCAACAGACGGGCTTTGCTTTCGGCTAATGCAGCTGAATGATATTCCGGATGTCGTAGAATTAGAGAAACAAGCGTTTACGCTTCCTTGGACAGCAAAAGCGTTCCGGAATGAGTTAGCGCACAATCATTTTGCTAAATATATGGTTATGGAATGGAATAGCCAGATTATTGGCTATGGCGGGATGTGGTTCATCATGGATGAAGCGCATATTACGAATATTGCCGTTCGCTCGGGATATCGCGGTCGGAAGTTGGGTGCTAGACTGCTTAAGGAAATGATGAAGACAGCAAGTTTTGTCGGGATGAAGAAGATGACACTTGAAGTCAGAGTGTCGAATCATGTCGCGCAAAATTTATATCATAAATTTGGTTTCTCGGCAGCGGGCGTTCGTCCGGGTTATTATTCCGATAATAATGAAGATGCACTTATTATGTGGGCGGATATTCCAGAGCATTGGGAATCCATCGAATCTGGGGAAACAACCCCTGGATCGAAGGAA
This sequence comes from Paenibacillus terrigena DSM 21567, assembly GCF_000374845.1. Classification (GTDB taxonomy): domain Bacteria; phylum Bacillota; class Bacilli; order Paenibacillales; family Paenibacillaceae; genus Paenibacillus_K; species Paenibacillus_K terrigena. The sequence goes on from NZ_KB895417.1 coordinate 311,313, forward strand.
GCAGGTGACAGTCATGAGTAATCTAGGCGGCGAAGAAGGAAAGCCGAATTATATATTAGCCATAGAGACAAGCTGTGACGAGACAAGCGTGGCAATCATTAAAGACGGCAAAGAAATATTGTCGAATATCGTTGCGAGTCAGATCGAGACACACAAACGCTTCGGCGGTGTCGTGCCGGAGGTGGCATCACGCAAGCATGTGGAGACCATTACGATCACGACGGAGGAAGCGGTGGAGGAGGCAGGCATCGCCTTAACCGATTTGTCTGCGATTGCGGTGACCATGGGACCTGGCCTTGTCGGGGCGCTGCTCGTCGGGATTGTAGCGGCCAAAGCGCTCGCAATGGCATTGGATTTGCCTTTGATCGGAACACATCATATTGCAGGGCACATTTATGCGAATCAGCTCGTACATGAGTTGGAATATCCATGTATGGCGCTCGTTGTATCCGGTGGGCATACGGAACTTGTGCTGCTCGAGAGCGAAGGTGTATTTCGTGTGATCGGGCGAACGCGAGATGATGCGGTGGGCGAAGCGTATGATAAAGTCGCGCGAGCGCTGCAGTTCCCATACCCGGGGGGACCGCATGTGGACCGTCTTGCGCATGAAGCGGAAGCAGCAGTTCCATTGCCGCGTTCCTGGTTAGAACCGGATTCCTATGATTTCAGCTTCAGTGGTCTGAAGTCTGCGGTGCTGAATGTGATTAATCAGACGAAAATGAGGAACGAAGAATTAAACTTCACGCATGTTGCACGTGGATTCCAAGAGTCGGTCATTGACGTCTTGACGGAGAAAGCGATTCGCGCGGCGAAGGAGTTCGAAGTAAAGCAGCTGCTCATATGCGGTGGCGTAGCCGCCAATCGGGGTTTACGTGAAGCGTTGACGGCTCGATGCGCAGCAGAAGGCTTGCCGCTCCTTATTCCGCCGTTCGCGTTATGCAGTGATAATGCGGCGATGATTGGTGCGGCGGCGTACCTGAAGTGGAAGCGCGGTGAGTTTACAGCGCTGGATCTGAAGGGGGAGCCGACATTGTCGCTCGAAGCTTGGTCCGTTCAAAGCTAGTCCATATACGAAAGGCTGTATCGATTCTCTTCATGGAAGAGTGTCGATACAGCCTTTTTTGTTAAATACGAACATTTGTATGCTGTAGCTTACGGTACTGCATCAACATGGCGATACGCCATGGAAGCAGCATGCCGAACGCGAGAATGAAGAAGAGACCTGCGCTTTGTGGGACCGTGATGTATTTTTCAAGCACATCATGAAGGATGACGCGAAGCACAAGGAGTCCAACAATGACGAAGATGAACATATTGGAGCGTTTCAAATAGATCAGCTCATCCTTTTGCTCGAATCGTGATGTAAGGATCAGCGGATAAGAGAAGAGAATTGCCCCGACGAGAAATGAGGCTAGAGCCCAAGTTAGCGGGACTCGAAACTCAGGTACCACGAACATGAAGAAGCCGGATACCATACCGATCGGTGGCATAATAATTTTTTTCATATTCGTAGGTTTGTTCGTAGCGCGCAGTCGTAGGAAGATAACGGCGGACCCGCCTAATATGGTTGCAAGAATGGAAAGGCCGTGCATAGAGAATAAAGAGCCAGCCAAGACAATCACCTCATTGTGGAATATAGAGTGCGTGCAATGCATTAAGTCGTATTATAGCACAAAGCATCTGGAGAAATCTCCTGTTCCTTAGAGCTGGTTTGGGGGGTGACTTTAAACTTGTGGACAAAGTTATCCACATATCCGACGAGAGCTGTGCATAACCGTTGTAACGCTATGGCGCGCAGTGATGCGGGTTTTATGGAAATCGGGGATAGCTTTTTCATGTCGAATCGGTTATTTCTGTGGATAATGTGGATAAAAAAGTGAATAATTATGGAAATTGCATGTTACCCCCTCGTATATCAATAAAAAAAGCGGCCATATAGGCCGCAAGGAGGATAAAGTTATTCACTTTATTTGTGGATAAGGCTGTGTACAAGCGTATGCTTAAGCCATTGTCTCTTCCCATTGCTCGTACGTTAACGCCAGACGGGACTTTTTCTCATCGATTTGGGTCTGAGCTTCCTGTACGGCAACGTAATCTTGATAGACTTCAGGAAGCGTGAGTTTGTGCTCCAGCTCCGTAATTTCCGTTTCAAGCTGCGCGATATCGGCTTCGAGCTGTTCTTGTTTGCGCTGTCTGTTTCGTTCATCGCGTTTTACTTGTTTGTTGTCTTCGAAGGAAGAGGCACCGCCGGATGATTTGTCTCCCGATCCGTTATTTGTTACGGATTCTTTGTTAGTCGCAGCTGCAGCTTCGGCTAACATTTCAGCAATTTCTTGCTTTTTCTCGACATAATCATCGTAATTTCCTAGGAAATGTTGCGTGCCAGTCGGACCAAGTTCTACGATACGCTCGGCCATTTTGTTCAAGAAGTAACGGTCATGGGAGATGAATAGTAACGTTCCTTCATAATCCATGAGTGCGGATTCCAACACTTCTTTGCTGAAGAGATCCAGATGGTTCGTCGGCTCATCCAGGATCAGCATGTTAGCTTTTAAGAGCATAAGCTTAGCGAGCGAGACGCGAGCTTTCTCCCCACCGCTCAACGACATGACTTTCTTAAGCACATCTTCTCCGCTAAATAAGAAATTGCCTAACACGGTACGGATCCGTGCTTCCTCTAGATGAGGATAGGCAGACCAGAGCTCCTCGAGTACGGTATTATTCGGATTAAGTCCTGTCTGTTCTTGATCGTAATACCCCAGTTTGACATTCGTGCCCCAGTTAAAGGATCCGCTTAACGGTTGCATCTGTCCGACAAGAGCCTTCAATAAAGTGGATTTGCCAATCCCGTTCGGACCAATGAGGGCGACCGTTTCACCCCGGCGCAAATCGAGTGAGACATTCTTGAATAGGGTTCCTTTATTCGGAAAACCCATGGCAAGATCACTAACCTGCAGCACTTCCTTCCCGGATGTGAGCTCCACTTCGAAGGTGAAGGACGCTTTCTTCATATCACCAAGCGGTTTCTCTATACGATCTATCTTCTCGAGTGCTTTACGGCGGCTCTGCGCGCGTTTGGTCGTCGTTGCGCGTACGATATTTTTACGGATGAAATCTTCCATCTTCGCGATTTCAGTCTGTTGACGTTCATAGTGCTTGCTCTCGATTTCGTAGTCTGCTGCCTTAAGCTCGATATATTTGCTGTAATTGCCGGTATATCGCTTCGATTGATGCCGCTCGATTTCGACAATGTTCGTGACAAGAGCGTCGAGGAAGTAGCGGTCATGTGATACAACGACGATGGCGCCGGCGTATCCGCGCAAATAATCTTCAAGCCAAGTTAATGTTTCGATATCCAGATGGTTCGTTGGCTCGTCCAGCATGAGCACATCTGGGGCTTGTAGCAGGATGCGAGCAAGTGCAAGTCGGGTCCGCTGGCCGCCGCTTAACGTATGAATGGGCGTATCGAAGGAGAAGCTCCCAAATCCCATCCCATGTAGAATAGATTTGATCTTGGTCTCAACTTCATAGCCGCCTTGTTCGCGGAACCAATCTGAGCGTGTGGCATAGCGGTTCAACGTGTCCGCATATTTCTTATCATCTGCCATCAACGTCGGATCGGCGATTTGTTGTTCTAGATCACGCAGTTCTTTCTCTGCATCAATCAAATGCGCGAAGACCTGCAGCATTTCATCCCAGATCGACCGATCGGATTGCAGGCCGCTGTTCTGGGCAAGATACCCAAGGCGTGTCTCTTTGGCTTTGAAAATTTGCCCTTGATCTGGGCGGATTTCACCGGCGATAATCTTAAGCAGTGTAGATTTGCCCGCGCCGTTCACACCTACGAGACCGATTCGTTCTCGATCATTGACCATCAGGTTAATATTTGACAGAATATTGGTTACACCATAATTTTTCGTTATTCCTGAAGCTTGAAGCAGCATTTCGTCGATACCTCCAACACATGTTCACGGTTTCATTAGTACATATTGTACATGAATTTTGAGGAAAGTGCGAAGAAATGGAAGGATAACGTTGAAAACTAGCGAAAGTAAATGAACAATGGTAAACTAAGGGTGTGATTTCGTTAAATGAGCGAGAAACAAGAGATTCGCAAGCGAATCAGGACCTTGCGTAAGGCCCTGTCCGCGAGTGAGCATCGGGTGAAATCCGAACGAATATGTAGAGAAGCTGCGAGGTGGGTTGATCATAAGGCCCTGTCGGGAGAACAATCCGCGAATCGTAGCGTTTTCGTCTATCTTCCCTATGAACACGAGATCGATGTCATTCCTTTCATTCAGCATTGCTGGGACCGGGGATATGTGGTTTATGCACCACATGTGGATCAAGCCGCTGGACAGATGCAGTTGTTCCAGATCCGATCGTTATCCGATGTAGAAGTTGGCAGCTACGGCATTCGGGAACCGAAATTATCGCTTCCTCTACTACCTGCGACAAGGTGGGCAATGCTTGATTGGGTTGTCGTTCCAGGGCTCGCCTTTGATCAGCATGGCGGGCGGATGGGATACGGCGGCGGCTATTACGATCGTTTTATGGCAAGAGTTGCTGCGTCACATCCAGAATCCGATCGAAGGCCGCTATGTATTGCGTTGGCATTCGGGTTACAGGTGATTGATCATGTGCCAATGGAGGTCCATGATTTGCGTGTAGATTGCTTAATTACGGAAGACATGACACTCGTTATAGACTCAGCCAGTTATAATGGCTAGCTTGATGATGATTGATATAATACATGAATTTTTCTTTTATATACGATAGAAGTACTACATGGAAAAACTATATATTGAAGTTCGACATTCGAGGGAGGAGTGCGAAATGATCTGGAGAGTAGGAATCCTAACCGCTAGCGATAAGGGCTCAAGAGGCGAACGCGAGGATACGAGCGCGCAAGTCATTCGCGAGATGATCGAAGAGGAGCTTGGCGGTGAAATCGTCGAGTATCGCATTGTACCGGATGAGAAGGATGAGATTATGGCGGGGCTGATCGAGATGGCCGATTATTTCCAGACTCATTTGATCTTGACGACAGGCGGGACAGGCCTAGCCGAGCGTGATGTCACACCGGAAGCAACGTTGAAGGTGGTTGACCGCGAGGTACCGGGGATGGCGGAGGCCATGCGCGCAGCATCCATGGTGAAGACAAGACGGGCAATGTTATCGCGCGGAGTATGCGGGATTCGTGGAAAGACATTAATTCTGAACTTACCGGGGAGCCCGAAAGGCGTGCACGAGAATCTCAATGCAGTCATGGACCAGCTTCCGCACGCACTAGACATCATCACAGGCCGTTACAAGGAACACCAAGATGAATAATCGAAGTATTTCTTCTTCGCTTCTTTTCCGAAGCCTACCGTAGATCGCATCGATTTGTACCGGACGATATGGTGATAATTGTCACGAAAATTTCCTAATTGAAGGAACAAATGTGTGATATGATACTGCTGACAGGCGGGACGTCTGTAGATCCCGATGATCGGACGCCTGGAGCAATCCGGCAAGCAAGCGTGGAAATTATCCGCTAAGGGACGCCAATGCTGCCAGGTTCCATGTTATTAATGGGCTATTTGGATGCTAGAACAGAATCGATATTATTTTCGCTGATGAAGTGAACGAAGGGGGATATGCAAGGTGGGAGGCATAGGCGTTACAGGCTTTATTTTGCTGATTATCGTCGCATTGTTATTGTTCGGCCCGAATAAGCTGCCTCAATTAGGTCGCGCATTTGGTCGGACATTGCGTGAGTTCAAAGAGGGAGCGCGTGATATTATCTCAGACGATGAGTATGATGATCGCAAACCCGCGAAGCAAGAAATTCGCAGTACGGACAGCACATCGCAGCCTGTACAGGATCAGAAGCACGCGAATGATAAACGTTTACCTGATTAATATTAGCGTGGTGGTTGTATGACAGAGCAGCATATCGAAGCAGACGACATGACGATATGGGAGCATATCGGCGAGCTGCGCAGACGAATCTTCTATATTCTGATTGTATTGGTCCTTGGGATGATTCTCGGGTTTGTCGTTACAGACCCAATCTATAATTATCTAATTGCCATTGCGCCGGTAAAAGACATGAATTTTCATGCTTTTTCGATGTGGGATGCAATCGGTATCTATATGAAATTTGCTTTTGTGATTGGTTTAATCGTAGGCCTTCCGTTCACGGTCTACCAGGTCTGGTTGTTCGTACGCCCGGGGTTACGCGATGTTGAACGCAAGGGTGCCGTGCAATACATTCCGTTTGTTCTGCTATTATTTCTAGCTGGTCTTGCTTTCTCTTATTATGTTGTATTTCCACTCGCATTCTCGTTCACGACGGAAATGACGAAGCATATGGGACTCGTGGAGACCTATGGGGTTACACAATACTTTTCATTCTTATTCAATATTCTCATTCCGATCTCGCTCTTGTTCGAATTGCCGATTATCATTATGTTCTTGACCAAGATTCGAATCGTGAATCCGAAGAGATTGCGTAAAATGCGAAAGTTAGCCTATTTTGTATTGATCTTCATCGGTGTAGTGATTACACCGCCGGATTTGATCTCAGACTCGCTCGTTGCTGTGCCATTGATCCTTTTGTACGAATTCAGTGTATGGTTGTCTTCGCTTGTTTATCGGAAGCAGCTTGCGCGAGAACAAGCCTGGGAAGAAGAATACGAATCGTAGGAACAATAGAAGACGCTTATCGGATGAACCGATAGGCGTCTTTTTGGCTAGGATCGTAAGTTTTCATATTTTAGAAGCATGTAAAAGATGCGATCTGTCTCAAGTCTACGCCGAAATACATCCAGAAGAAGCCATTCCAGCGGAACCCGGCTACGGAGTCGCGTCCGACGAATACAGGGAAAAACCAGAATTGCTGGCCGTTGTTCAGCCATACATACGTATTTCGGAACAGACAACGGCTAATGGCTCCTGGATCTACAGCGAAGACACCTGCTTGCGCTTGGGGCATAGCCGGTGTGAATTGTGGTGGCGGTGAGGTTGGAGCTTGTGTTCCGGAGGGTCCTTGTGGGGAACCTCCAGGAAAGAAGGGGCCTTGAGGAGGCATAAATGCCATGAAGTTCACTCCTTATCGTTATTTTAGCAATCTTATCTTTAACGTATGGGGGCGGATGACTATCGGCTTGGGCACGTGTCTTGGTATGTGTATTTATTTTTCATGCGAGTATCGATTGGCATAATTTGGTTGACATTGGATAGAATGGGTAGGTGTGCCGAAGCGGAAGAATGTTGAAAAGTTCATGTAAATTTAGAGAAAAGGACTTGAAATGTTCTTCCAAAATAGGTATCATAAAAATTGTTATTAGCACTAATGGTGAACGAGTGCTAATACATTACACATAATGGTTAATGCTTAAAAAACATATTTAAAGGAGGCTATTTTTCATGATCAGACCTTTAGGTGAACGCGTATTAGTTGAAGCAGTAGAGAAAGAAGAGACAACAGCATTCGGTATCGTATTGCCAGACTCCGCGAAAGACAAACCACAAGAGGGTAAAGTTATTGCGGTAGGAATCGGCGCGGTGAAAGATGGCGTTCGTATTCCGCTTGAAGTGAAAGAAGGCGACCGCGTAATCTTCTCGAAATACGCTGGCACTGAAGTGAAATTCGAAGGTAAAGAATACTTGATTATGAAAGAAAGCGATATCCACGCGATTATCGGCTAATTGATCCAATCAGTGAATCCATAATAACAATTATTTAGGGAGGTTTTTCACGATGGCAAAGGAAATTAAATTCAGTGAAGACGCACGCCGTGCGATGCTTCGTGGTGTAGATACATTAGCAAACGCAGTAAAAGTGACGCTTGGACCTAAAGGTCGTAACGTTGTTCTTGAGAAAAAATTCGGAAGCCCGCTCATCACGAATGACGGTGTTACGATTGCGAAAGAAATCGAACTTGAAGATGCATTCGAGAACATGGGTGCACAACTTGTTAAAGAAGTAGCTACAAAAACTAATGATGTTGCCGGTGACGGTACAACAACAGCTACCGTTCTTGCTCAAGCGATGATTCGCGAAGGTTTGAAGAACGTAACTGCAGGTGCCAACCCAATGGTCATCCGTAAGGGGATCGATAAAGCGGTTCGTGCAGCGGTTGAAGAATTGCAAAAAATTGCAAAACCAATCGAAGGTAAACAATCGATCGCACAAGTTGCTGCAATCTCGGCTGCTGACGATGAAGTTGGTGAATTGATCGCAGAAGCAATGGAGAAGGTCGGCAAAGACGGCGTGATCACGGTTGAAGAATCCAAAGGCTTCTTAACAGAACTTGAAGTGGTTGAAGGTATGCAATTCGACCGTGGATACACTTCCCCGTACATGATTACTGATACAGACAAGATGGAAGCTGTCCTAGACAACCCTTATATCTTGATCACAGATAAGAAGATCTCGAATATCCAAGAAATCTTGCCAGTGCTTGAGAAAGTGGTTCAAGCAGGTAAGCAACTTCTAATCATCGCTGAAGATGTTGAGGGTGAAGCACAAGCGACACTGATCATGAACAAACTTCGCGGTACATTCACTTGCGTATCCGTTAAAGCTCCAGGCTTCGGCGATCGCCGCAAAGCAATGCTTGCTGACATCGCTGCATTGACTGGTGGTCAAGTGATCACAGAAGAATTGGGTCTTGATCTGAAATCGACTACAGTCGGGCAATTGGGTACTGCGCGTCAAATCCGCGTAACGAAAGATAATACAATCATCGTTGATGGCAACGGTGCAAAAGAAGATATCGAAGCACGCGTGAACCAAATCCGTGCTCAATTGGAAGAGACAACTTCCGAATTCGATAAAGAGAAATTGCAAGAGCGTCTGGCTAAATTGGCTGGCGGTGTAGCGGTAATCAAAGTTGGTGCAGCTACTGAAACAGAATTGAAAGAGCGCAAATTGCGTATTGAAGATGCATTGAACGCTACACGTGCAGCGGTTGAAGAAGGTATCGTTGCAGGTGGTGGTACGGCGCTTGTAAGTATCTACAACGCTGTAGCAGCAGTTCAAGCGAACGGTGACGAGCAGACTGGTGTGAACATCATCTTGCGCGCTCTAGAAGAGCCAGTTCGTACAATTGCGGCGAACGCAGGTCAAGAAGGATCTGTTATCGTTGAGCGTCTGAAAAAAGAAGCGGTAGGCATCGGTTACAATGCAGCAACTGGCGAATGGGTGAACATGATCGAAACAGGTATCGTTGACCCAGCGAAAGTAACGCGTTCCGCATTGCAAAACGCAGCATCTGTTGCAGCTATGTTCTTGACAACTGAAGCGGTAATCGCTGACAAGCCAGAACCGAACAAACCAGCTATGCCTGATATGGGTGGCATGGGCGGTATGGGCGGCATGATGTAATCATCAGGCCAAAAACCTTGATATATCAACAAAAAAGGACCCGCGAGGGTCCTTTTTTTTAATGAAAATCACATTTGTATCACGAAAAAATGCTACAAGTCCAAGGAAGTGTCTCGGCAGAGCCAGTTATAGCCGTTATAGCATGCTCATACTAACGCCGATAAGATAAGGAATTAGCCACAGAATCCAGACAATCAAACTGAATCGATGGAAATTATGCTGTGATTTCGCTGTTCCTTTCCATTTGACCATAGCGGCCCAGACCGCGTGGATAAGCATAAGAATAAGTGCAGCACCTCCAGTTAAGGCATGAATAATATTCCCGCCATTCGTTGCGAGCGCACTCATCATCGTTGTGCCTGTCGTATCACAGATGAGGCCGAGCAGAAAATAAATCAGATGTTTGTTCTGAAGCGTGCCTGAACGTTTTTCTCCCCAGACACCGATCGTGTAGAAGACAAGTGCACAATTGATAAAAATAATTGCAGCTGTTAGCATGTAGGTTCACCTCGTGTTGTGATGTGCGATTTCTTTTTCAAATGTATCCTATCATGGTTAGATGAATGCAGTGTGAACAGAACATTACGGTTGCGATAGTGGAGAAGTTCGAGTTGTTGACAATGCAATCTGAATTCTCTATAATGTCTGTAATCTTATATGTTCTATACGTTGAAAGAGCGAAGTAGCAGCTTGTCCCTGTTCTCAGAAAGCTGGGGGTTGATGAGACCCAGTACACACAAATCCTGCGAATTACACTCTGGAGTATCTTAGGTGACCCTAAGCGGAGTAGCGATCGATAATATCGCTGAGAGTGGTATTTATGGCGACGTACGCGCTGTGAATACAATTTGGGTGGTAACACGGTTATTCAATCGTCCCGATGTCTAGAATAGACAGGGGACGATTTTTTGTTGTTTATTCGGAGAATTTTTAACGATGAAAAGGAGATGGAGAACATGACGATGAACATTATCGACGAACTCGAATGGCGCGACGCCATTAACCAACAGACGGATGCAGAAGGATTGCGTCAATTGACGAATGAGAAATCAATCTCCTTGTACTGCGGCGTTGACCCGACAGGCGACAGTATGCATATTGGACACTTAATTCCGTTCATGATGCTAAGACGCTTCCAGCTCGCTGGACACCGTCCTGTCATTCTAATTGGTGGAGCAACAGGAACGATTGGGGATCCAAGTGGCCGCCAATCGGAGCGCTCTCTACAGACGATGGAGCAAGTACAAGCGAACGTTGAAGCGTTAACTGCACAGATGAAGAAGCTGTTCGATACGGATGGCAGCAACCAGCTTCGAATGGTGAATAACTATGATTGGACACATAAAATCAATGTCATCGACTTCTTGCGCGATTATGGGAAGAATTTCAGTATCAATGCGATGCTCGCAAAGGATGTTGTAGCAAGCCGTCTTGAGAGCGGAATTTCTTTTACGGAGTTTTCGTATCAGATTCTTCAATCCCTCGACTTCCTTCATTTGTTCAAGGAAGAGGATGTTCAACTGCAAATTGGCGGTTCTGATCAATGGGGGAACATCACGAGTGGCTTGGATTTGATTCGTAAGAAAGAAGGATCGGAAGCAAAAGCCTATGGCTTAACGATTCCACTTATGCTGAAATCCGATGGTACGAAATTTGGTAAAACGGCTGGTGGCGCGGTATGGCTTGATCCGAACAAAACTACCCCATTCGAATTCTACCAATTCTGGGCGAACACGGATGATCGCGATGTCATTAAGTACCTGAAATTCTTTACGTTCCTGGATAAAGAAGCGATTGATGCATTAGTGGAGAAGGTTCAGACAGAACCGCATAAACGTGAAGCGCAGAAGACGTTGGCTGAAGAAATGACGAAGTTCGTGCACGGTGAGGAAATGCTGGAGCAAGCGAAGAAAATCACCGCAGCATTGTTCAGTGGAGATATCAAATCATTGACCGCAGACGAGATCGAGCAAGGATTCAAAGAAATGCCGACTTTCCATGCGACCAAAGAATCGAAGAATATCGTAGAATGGCTGGTCGACCTGGGCATCGAGCCTTCCAAACGCCAGGCGCGTGAGGATATTACCAAAGGCGCGATTTCCATGAATGGCGAACGCGTTACGGATCTTGAGATGGAAGTAACCGTAGAGAACTCTTTCGATGGCCGATTCATCATTATCCGTAAAGGGAAGAAGAATTATAGTCTAGTTCGATTGACTTAATAAGAACTAGGTTTGGGTTAGCAAGAACTCCTCACATTTTTTTATGAACTTGTGGGGAGTTTTTTGGTATCTAGTAAGGTACGGTATATTAGGGAAATATTGACGTTAAAGGCTGGAAGTCTTATAATGGCGGTAAATGATGGTAAGACTATTGTCATTTTTAGTAATATAAAGGGGATCTATGAGATGGTTTACGATGGGATTTTAATCGGGTTAATTGTTGGGTTTATAAGAGCAGGTTTTCTAAACGGTCTCATCGCAATCTCGAATGTTCGAATAAAAGGCGGACTAATCTTTCCAGTCCTACTGATTCTTCAATTTGCTATGTTTTACATACAAGAGAAAGTTCAGTTTTTTGCTGATATTAGTGGATATTTCTATATTGTTGTTTACATAACAGGCCTCTATCTATTGTGGCTTAATCGACATGAGAAAGGTTTCGGGTTTATTTTTGCTGGTGTAGCCTTGAATTTCGTCGTTATGATCGTGAACAATGGGCGTATGCCGGTTTCCTTAGAAGCGGCCTCAGTACTAGAACCGATATATCTACAGATGCTTCAAAGTGGTACGGCTGTAACGAAGCATTTTCTGATGGATAGTTCAACCAGTTTACCATTCCTTGGTGATATTATACCTTTATCATCACCCTACCCCAGAACGCAGGCGATCAGTGTGGGAGATGTTATTATGAATTTTGGGATGTTTATCTACCTTCAGAAGATTATGCTGGAGGAGAAAATTCGTACTTCTTTAGTCGAGACACAATGACTATTAATTTTATACTAGACTAATGTGAAAGGGGATACATACGATGAAAAAAATTAAAGGCATCAACGTTGCGGGCATTTTGCTAAATGTTGTGATTGTAGCATCGGTTGTTATTGCATTAACATCGGGCTTTAGAGTAGGAGATTAATATTAAGACGGAAAGGAGGTAGGATTGCCTGCTTCCTTTTTGTTTGAAGAGACTAAGAGAGAGAAGGTAGGGAGAATCTTTGTTACATAATTTTAAACTACAATTAAGACAACCTGGGTTTATTTATGCGTTGTTGGTTTCCCTAGTAGGTTTCGCACTCTTTGTCTGGAATTTTGATAAAACTCTGTTTTCTAAATCACCATCAGACTGGGTGATGTTTTACGCATTTATTGCATCAGTATTATTGCTTCAATGTTTTATGTTTCGAGTTCCTCCTGAAGGGAACTATGAATCTATGGATTCCGCTGTACTGATGGCAGTTCTTTTTGTATATGGTGGAGGATATGCACTTTCAGTCTTATTTATTAGTTCTATTGTTCTTGTATTTATAGATAAGAATACAACGACACTTTGGAAACATTTATTGAATTTCAGTGCTTATACGATGATGTTGCTTGGTGCTGAAGCTTTCTTTCATTTTTCAGGAGGCCATACAGGAATATTTGAATTGAATCATCTGTTTGCATATATAGCGTCACTATCTATGTATTCATTAATTAATGTTATCTTCATGAGTTGTTATTTTTTTATTGTGTCCAAAGTTAAGCTTCATGATATCGTAGTTGGTTTTGTAAAAGATGCGATATTTGCATATGTTAGCACCATGTTGTTGTCACTTGTTTTAGTGATGCTACTGGAGAAAAACGGGTTTTTTGGATTGTTATTGATCTCAGCAATCACTCTTTTGTTATCCTTTTCCTTCAAAAAATTATATTTGATCTACAACCAAGTAACCGAAAAAGCGAACATTGACCAGCGAACAGGACTTTATAACCATAGCTACTTCGAAGAGAAGCTGGATGAATATATTAAGCAATATCGATCACAAGAGCGTACTTTTTCACTTGCCATGCTCGACCTAGATGATTTCAAAAAATACAATGATGCTTATGGGCACCCTGAGGGAGACAAGTTGCTAAGTTTTTTTGGTAATCTCGTAAAGAAGGAGTGCGAGCCCCATCAATTCTTAGCGGCGCGATACGGCGGCGAAGAGTTCGCGATTATTATGCCAGATTATACGTTGGATCAAGCAAAGGGATTTATAAATGGCTTAAGAAAGCTCGTGAACCATACGCCTTACGATGGTGTAGATGTGTTCCCGCATGGCTGTATATCCTTTTCGGCAGGTTTACTTGAAATTAATAAGGACCATTATGATAAGTCGCAATTAGTCGATGCAGCGGATCGTGCCTTGTATCTGGCGAAATCTAAGGGAAAGAATATGGTATCAATCTATGGAGAACAGGATGCGCCTCCACAGCGTTTGGAATACGACATTCACGAGCTCGAACAGCAGGTCAAGATCTTCCTATCCAAAGACATCTACACCTACAAACACTCAAAACGTGTCTACTCCTATGCGGTGGATATGGCAGAAGTCTTGCAGCTGAATGAAGAAGATCGTCGAACACTGATTTTAGGCGCGTTGATTCATGATATCGGCAAATTAGAGATTCCACGAGATGTGCTGAATAAGAAGACGAAGCTGACTCCGGATGAATGGGAAATGGTCAAGAAGCATGTTCTATGGGGCAAAGAAATTGTGCTAGCGACGGGCAAATATAAGGAGCTTATTCCACTTATTGAGTTGCATCACGAACGTTACGACGGCAAGGGTTACCCACATGGCTTAAAAGAAAATGAGATCCCACGGCTTGCTCGAATGCTCTGTATCATCGATTCCTTTGATGCGATGACGACAGAGCGGCCTTATCAAGCAACGAAATCGTATGAGGAAGCGTTGAATGAGATCAGACGATGTACAGGCAGTCAGTTTGATCCGGAGCTTGCTGGGTATTTTATCGCTTATATTGAAAAGAAATATACCATCGACACTTCTCGAGTGCTGACTTCCTAATCATGATTAGGAGTCGGCATTTTTTATTTGTGTGATATGAGGTCTTCTTCGTATAATCAGAATGATGGAAGTCTATGACCTATCACCATATTAAGGGAGGGACAGGAAATGAACATTCTTGTCATCGGTGGATCACGGTTTCTTGGCAGATTTGTCGTCGAAGAGGCGCTGCGTAAAGGCTATCAGGTAACGGTATTTAATCGAGGGCAACATAATGGAATTTTTGAAGGACAGCCTGTAGAACAGCTGATTGGAGATCGACAACAGGATCTATCACTGCTGCGTAATCGATCTTGGGATGCGGTTGTGGATACATGCGCCTATCTCCCGGGTGATGTTACAGGGCTATTGGATATGCTCAAGGGCAATATCAAACACTATACGTTCATCTCCAGTATTTCAGTGTATCAGGATTGGGTTCCTGTCGGCATTGATGAGTCGTATACAACGCCAACGCTATCGGAGGAGAAGTTACAAGAGCTTCTAAATGATCCCTCGGTTACTTTACCAGGAGAGCACTATGGTCACTTGAAACGAATGTGTGAGATGGAAGCGGAGCGTATCATGCCGAATCAAGTCTTGCATGTTCGTCCTGGTTTGATTGTTGGACCTCATGATGAATCAGATCGATTGACTTATTGGGTAAGACGTGTGGGTGAAGGTGAGGCTGTGCTTGCGCCAGAATTCCCGGAGCAGCAGATTCAATTCATTGATGGCCGTGATCTTGCTTGTTGGATTCTGCATGGCGTAGAACAACAGATTACCGGGATTTATAATGCAACAGGTCCCGCGAGACCGCTAACGATGGAGCAATTCCTGAACACGTGCCGAGGCGTCACGAATAGCAATGCGGCATGGATATGGGCGAAGGAGCAATTTTTACTCGATCATGGGGTTCAACCATGGCGAGATTTGCCGTTATGGATACCGCATAACTTTCCGCTAGAAGAGGGAGGAGAGCCTTGGCGCGGTGCAGGTTCGGTGGATATAACATGCGCGTTGGAGGCAGGACTCACCTTTAGACCTCTGGAAGCCACGATTGCAGATTTATGGAATTGGGATCAGCAACGATTGCAGGAGGGGAAGCCGCTTAAGGCAGGATTAACCTCTGATAGAGAAGTAGAATTGATTCGTTTATATCGTGACGAGCAGTAATTGTTAGGCCTCCGTAAGGAGGCTTTTTTTATTGATTCATGGACGAAGATCAGCACTATCTGTCTCAATTTGTTGATCGGACAGATGTCGAGAAATGCAGCAATAGCAAGGTTTTTAAGGGGAAAAATGACACAAAACAAAATGTATCTTTTTGGTAGATTTTTGATTGACAAGGATACATATTGTATCATAAATTTAATATACAAAAATTCATAGATGAGAGAGTAGAGGAGGATCTAGTCATGTTGAACTTCGAATGGTTGTACAGCAAGGTCTGGCAATCCGGATCGGTGGTAGAGGATGTCATAGATCCAATTCTATTAGGGATTCTGATTCTTAGTATCATCAGTTACGGATTATTCCGCATCGTTCAGCGCAAGAAAGGTAGAGTCCACTCCAAATCGGCGCGTTCGGCAGCGGGATGGGGAATGATGACGCTCATGGCAATCGTCGTATTGCGAGAAGGATATATGCTGCTTAAGGTCACGGGTATGATGGTTGTTTTGGCACAAGTGATTGTATCGGTAGTGTCTGCTTGAAGTATTTCAGAGGCATTCGAAGAATGGGACTGGGACGGTGCAGGATGGAAAGCATGAATCGCTTAACTGCTGAATATGATTTTGATGGTGGACGATATTGGATTTTGGATTGTAGACAGGAGCCCTCAGGACATATCGTGATGTCGAGCAAGTATGTGCTGGAGCCGAGCTATCAACTGGCTTATGTGAATCACTCGATGCGATCCAAAGTGTGGGTTGTTACGCATGGCGATGGTGAGTTCATACATAACGGGGAAAGCCGACAAGTACGTGCGGGTGATGTCTTGCAAATTATGGCCGGTAAACCACATTGCATTCGTGCGGTGACCGAAATGAAGTGGGCTGAAGTCCAAGTGGGAATAGGCGGTCTCAATGAAGTGGAGGAGCAGCTTAAGGTCTGGTGGGGCGAATTGGAGCTAATGGATGAAGGGGTCTTATTACAATGAAACGTTGGGTATGGATTGTCTCGATAACCGTCTTTCTGCTGCTGTGTGGCGCAGGCGGCGTTGCCTATTATGTCTACAGCTCGGTCAAAGAGACGGCGGAGCAAATGTACATCCCTGTGAAAGCCAATAAGCCGGTATATGTGAGCCAAGATACGACCGTGAAGCCAAAGACAGAACCTGTAGCTGTGGAGAAGCTCGAACCCTTCAACGTACTCGTCATGGGTGTGGATGAACGTGAACATGACCGAGGTCGGTCCGACACCATTATTGTGGTTTCTGTAAATCCGAATAAGCCATCAATGCTAATGTTCAATCTCCCTCGTGATACAAGAACCGAAATTGTAGGTCATCATTCAGTGGATAAGATGAATCATGCTTATGCCTTTGGAGGCGTTGAGATGGCGCTTGCGACCGTAGAGAAGTTCCTCGATATGCCGATAGATTATGTCGTTAAAATTAACATGGAGGGCTTCGTGCAGCTCGTCGATTTGGTAGGTGGTGTGGAGGTCGAGAACCCGTTCGCATTTAATCAGGAAGGGGTTCATTTCAATAAAGGGACTCTGCAGCTGGACGGGGAGCATGCGCTGCTCTATACTAGGATGCGGTATGATGATCCACGCGGGGATAAGGGACGGAATGATCGTCAGCGTCAGGTATTACTTAAGCTGATGCATACCGCGATGCAGTGGGGTAGTATCGATCGGATTCCGAGCATATTAAAGGCTCTTGGCCGAAATGTGAAGACGAACATTTCATTCGACGAGATGAAGTATATGTACAAGAACTATCTGCCTGCGTTTAATACCATTGATACAACCGAGGTGCAGGGGACGGGAACACGGATTAGTAACATTTACTATTACCTCGTGAATGACAAGGAACGTAAACGGCTGCATGATCTGTTAAAATCAAATCAGTGACGATACAGCAAACCCGCCAAGTCTTTCTTGGCGGGATAAATTGTGTTATTTTAACAGTATCTTATACTTTCCTTTAAAGCATGACGCGGAATAATTAGATGCGTTCGTGTCCATATTTTAGATATAGATTAACATCAAGAGACGAAAATTTTGCGACCCTATTAGACATAGAATTGTATAGTTCTAATGAAGTGCGTACAATTTGTGTTGTTCGCATAATAAAGGAGACCATAAGATTGAAAACACAACCCATCTTATCTCAAAGCATTATACAAATGGATCACAACAACGCTTATTCGGATGATCAAATCGTTAACATATTTCTAGCTTCGTTTCATCATTCGGCCTACACGATACGAAATTATCGGAACGCCATTAATAAATTCAGGGATTTCCTCGGAAATAAAACGCTTAAAGAAGCGACGTGGAAAGAACTTGAGATGTATAAACTCGGGTTAATTCAGGGGTATTTAAGTAAAGGGAATAAGCCGCAAGCTCCCGCAACGGTAGCAGCTCTTATTGCACCTCTAAGATCGCTCTATAAATGGGGGAATGATCCGAATATTGGCATTTTCGCGAACAATCCGACGACAAGTCTTCGTATTCCGAAAATAACAATCACCAGTAAGAACCACTATCTCACTGAAACGGAATTGGTTCACCTAATCAACCAGCTTAAGAAGCAGAGTTTAAGGAATTATTTGATTGGATTGACCCTTGTCTTACTAGGGTTGCGGGTATCTGAGCTCATATCGATTATGAAAGAGGATTTTCATACCGATCCGGGAGGAACCACCATGTGGTTGACCGTATTCGGCAAAGGCGGTAAAGAACGTGAAGTGAAAGTTCCGAAACGATTGTGGACGATACTCTCGCAATACTTCATGATGCTGGAACAAAAATCCCCTGCTAAAGACTCGCGCATCTTCCCTATCTCTGTACGCTATATTGAGAAAATTATTCAAAATGCACGAATAGAATGCGGTCTAACCAAAGTGGTAACCCCCCACTGGCTCAGACATACGAATGCGACATTAGCCCTTCTACGCGGTGCGACCCTCCAGCAGGTACAAGAGTCCCTTGGGCATACGCATATCAATACAACACAAAGATATCTACATACTGTTCAGCAAATTCAGAAAGCAGCTCCCGATTACGTTGAAGAATGCTTAAAAGATATCTTATAGGTAAATAAGACTATTATTTCGTTTAAGTCACTTGAAATAATAGGAAAGGTTTACTATAATTAAATCGATATTTGTATAAAGATGTCGAACAACACAAATTGTACGTACTAACCATTTTACCATGTAATGGAGGTAAAGGGGATGGATGCGGACAGGAATATGGGATGGATTGTTAAAAAATGTTGAAGATCCTCAATTGAGCGAGCGGTCTTCAATTTCTTATGCATAACATGGCGAAGAAGGTGAGGTATTGCGATACGTTCACATCTCGGAAGTGCTGCATGACTTGTTGGAGAAAGACAAGATCACGTACGAGCATAGTATCCGGGTGGGATATTTAGCGAAATGTATAGCGAAGCAATTACAACTAACCAAGACGCAAGCGAGTCAGCTGATTATGGGTTGTTGTCTTCATGATATCGGTAAAATTCTAATTCCGACGGAGATTCTGACGAAGGATACGCAATTGACGGCATATGAATGGGATGTCATGAGACAACACCCGATCCTTGGGGCAGAACGACTATCGTTACTCCAGCTCGGTAGTCGTACGGTTATGGATATCGTCAAATATCATCATGAACGGTGGAATGGCGAGGGTTACCCTTCCGGATTAATGTGGGATAATATCCCTCCGTTTGCACGGATATGCGCAGTCATTGATGCCTTGGACAGGATGATATCAGATCAGCCTTATCGACCGGCAATGACGCTTGAGGAGGCTAAGGCTGAATTAATTCGCAACACCAATAGTCAATTTGATAAAAAATACGTTGCAGCATGTCTACGAATCCCGGATGAAGAATTATTGAGGAAGGAGATCGATATTCTAGAGCTGCTAAAGGACATGGGAGTGAAGGAGGAACAACATGACAATTTCAACTTTATTTCCAGTGATGCAAAGCGAGTTTCTAGACGAAGCTACAGCACAAATTAATTATGTAGGTCAAGAAATCAAAAAGGTAGATTTGTCGCACAAGTCCAATCGATTATTAGAAGTTGAGCAAATGAAACAACTCAGATATGAAATGGAACGGTTGTTGAACCTTGTACGGCATTGGAAGCTGAACATGACTCACGATATTATTAATCTGGTTTTTCGCTGTATGGATCAAATGCGAATGCTGAAGGATGCGATCCTGCTTGGATATAACGTCACAGCGGATGTTATACCGTTGCTTCGAGAATTAAGAGGTTACGCCGAGACAAGTGAGAAGAACGCCAACATGCGTCAAGACATATTAAGCAGTATTTCAGCAGAGGCTGGCAAGGCATTCAACCTGGATGCTATCATCCATCGCATTCAGAATGAAGGAATTCGTGTGCTTCAGATTCAGGTTGGTCTCGCTTCCCGATGCATGATGAAGATGGCCTGTGCGATGGTTATACTGGATCAGATCGGCTCCTTGGTCGGGGAGGTGTTGTATATGGAGCCGTCCAGCGATGAGGCAGGAGAGGACTCCTACAGCAAGGTTCGATACGTCGTCGTGGATCCCGTTCGCGTGGACGATATTCAGGGGTGGCTGCAATCGATGCGGGATGTTACCTATGTCGATGTTCACTTCAAGGTTTAACTAATCCGTCACGGTTTCGTGTAGGAAAAAGCGCCGCCATCTATCAAGATGCGGCGCTTTCGGTTTTCCTCCCGCCACCAGAAACCGCAGAGAGAATCCTTGGCGGTTGATTTTTGGAGTTCGTGGGGTTGGTCAGGTTATTTCAAATGAATCTAAGATGGAAGGGTAGAACTCACGGAAAAGTCTACGTCCGGTCTTTGGCAGCCCATTTCATCCATCCAATCCAATCAAGGAAATGGGCGAACAAGAACCGGTTGGAGAGAGGTCTACCGTGGAATCGGCCAAATTCATTTGAAATCCCCCGCCTTTCCCCACAACAAAGAAACCGCCAGAGATTTCTCTCTGGCGGTTTCTTCTTATTAGTAACCCCAAATCATCGTGAACAACGTACCGAAGATCGTGACAAGACCCACGAAGAGGGCATAAGCAATGTTGAGGTAAAGGCTCGTTTTCGTATCCTTCGATTCATTGATGTGCATGAACAGGAACAGTTGCGTTCCGGCTTGCAAGATGGCACAGATAAGTAGGATTGCAAGTCCTACGGTGTAGGTGATACCATCCATCAGAACCGCCAGCGCGACGACCGAAAGGACAAGTGAGAAGATATACCCCATGACATGCTTGATCGGGAATAGCTGCTTCATCATATCACATCATTCCTTTCAAGTAGACAAAGCTGAAGATGAAGATCCAGACCACATCAAGGAAATGCCAGTACAAGGAGAAAATAAACGATTTATTCGTTGTATCTGGCGTGAAGCCTTCACGTTTGATTTGAATCATGATGGCAGCTCCCCAGAGGAAGCCCATCGTAACGTGGAGACCATGCGTACCCAGCAGGACGAATAAGCTGGATAAGAATGCGCTAGTCGATAGTGTTGCTCCATCATGTACATACGTAACGAACTCTGTGATTTCGACGCCCAAGAATCCAAGACCCATGAGTAAGGTAATGGCGAAGAACACGAGTGTTGCTTTTTTGAAGCCGTGGCGCATTGCATGAATCGCAAGTCCACAAGTGAAACTACTCGTTAAGAGTAAGAATGTCTCAACAAGAACCCCTTTTAATTCGAAAATCTCACTGGCTGTCGGGCCGCTGCCCGAACGATTCCATAGCGTAAAATAGACGGCGAACAACGTAGAGAAGAGGGCGATTTCTGCGCCTAGGAATATCCAGAACCCGAAGATGCGGTTGCTGTTCTCTTCTGTGCCATATTCTAGCGGCACATTCGGATTTATTTTCATACGAGTTCACCTCCATGTTTCTCCTCTATCTCCATGATCTCTTTGACAGGGATGTGTCGACCATGATCGCGCTCGAATGTACGAGCTGCAAGCATAATGATAACCGCGATACCCGCGATGATCGATGGAATCCACCAGCTGAAGACCAAGAAGAAACCTAAGAAGAAGAAGATTACGCCGAGAATGAACGGTTGGCCGCTGTTATTCGGCATATGAATCGGTTCAATTTTACCTTCAAATAGTGGTTGGTTTTCTTTCTTCGAATGCCAGTAAGCATCCATACCTTTAACGTTCGGTGTACGTGCAAAGTTGTATTCAGGAACTGGACTGTGTGTAGCCCATTCAAGCGTACGACCGCCACCCCATGGATCGTTTACATTTTCACGTGGTGCATAACGGAAGCTCCAATAGATGTTGTAGCATAGAACAACGAAGCCAAGTGCAAGTCCGACAGCACCGATCGATGCGACCATATTTAGCGGCCCGAATCCGGAACCTTCGGAATAGGTGTACATCCGACGCGACATTCCGTTCAATCCCAAGAAGAAGAGCGGAAGGAAAGTCACGTTGAAGAAAATCGTAATTAACCAAAATGCAAGTTTACCAAGACGTTCGTTCAGACGGAATCCGAAAACTTTCGGGAACCAGTAATGGAAACCTGCAATAACGGCAAATACTGTACCTGGAATCAATACGTAGTGGAAATGCGCAACCAGGAACATCGTATTATGATACTGATAGTCCGCGGAAGCCATAGCAAGCATAACCCCAGTAACCCCACCGATTGTAAAGATCGGAATGAACGCTAACGTGTACAGCATAGGTGTCGTGAAGGATATTCGGCCTTTCTGCAAGGTGAATAACCAGTTGAATATCTTGACCCCGGTAGGAACTGCAATGGCCATCGTTGTAATCGAGAAGACGCTGTTGACCATCGAACCATGACCCATCGTATAGAAGTGATGCGCCCATACGACGAAGGAAAGTAACGAAATGACAACCATACTCGCAACCATTGATTTATAACCGTACAAATTCTTTTTGGAGAATGTCGCGATAATTTCACTATAAATACCGAAGGCTGGCAAAATAACGATATAAACCTCTGGATGACCCCATACCCAGAACAAGTTCGCCCAGAGCATATCCATCCCGCCATTGGCCATCGTGAAGAATTGGCCTCCGAACATCCGGTCGAACATCATTAGTGCAAGTGCTACGGTAAGAACCGGGAATGCGAACACGATGATAACACTTGTGATCAAGATAGACCATGTGAACATTGGCATTTGCATAAGCTTCATGCCAGGCGCACGCATTTTAAGAATCGTAACGATAAAGTTAACCCCTGTTAGCAGGGTACCGATACCGGCAATCTGTAATGAAATCGAATAGAAGTTATTCCCGACGGTCGGACTGAATTCCAGACTCGCGAGCGGGAAGTACGCTGTCCATCCTGCATCTGGGGAGCCCCCGATGACGAAGGATATGTTGAATAACATCGCTCCAGCGAAGAAGAGCCAGAAGCTGACTGCATTTAGTCTTGGGAATGCAACGTCACGTGCACCAATTTGCAGTGGAACAACGACGTTCATAAGTCCGATAATGAATGGCATCGCCATGAATAGGATCATGACAACACCATGCGTTGTGAAAATTTCATTATAATGCTGTGCGTCGAGCAGTCCATTCTCAGGAACTGCAAGCTGAGCACGCATCAGTAAGGCATCGACGCCTCCACGGAATAACATGAGGAGTGCTGCGATAATATACATGACGCCGATTCGTTTATGATCGACGGTCGTTAACCATTCTCTCCAAAGGTAGCCCCATTTCTTGAAATAGGTCAGACCGATGAGGATTGCTAGAGATGCAACGACGATACTCACCATAGCGGCGTAGATCATCGGTTCTCCAGTAACGAAAAATTCATCGAGTTTCATACGGTTAATACTCCTTCCTGTCCCATCGCTTATTCGTGCTGCGAATGATCCATCGATCCCATATCATCCATGTTCATGCCATCCATGTCCATGTTCGAATGATCCATCGATCCTGTGTTGTTCTTGGCATCTGCATCGCCGCCGCCATGATGATGTCCACCATTTGCACCTTCAGGTGCTGGACGGAATTCAAGATGCGTAGAAGAGTATGTCTTACGTCCGACAACCGGTGTAGCCAGTAATTTATCGAACTCTTCCGGCGTTAATTTCGAAGCTGTTTTCTTAACATCGTCAACCCATTTGGTGTAATCCGCAGGGGATTGAGCCAATACTTCGAATTCCATATGTGCGAATCCTTTACCCGAGAAGTTCGAGTTCCTACCATAGAATGATCCTTCATGTTCAGCGACAAGATTGAGTTTATTCACCATATCGCTCATCGCATATTTCTGGCCGCCAAGCTGTGGAACCCAGAAGCTTGTGATCGGTCCGAATGCATAGAGACGGAATTCGATCGGGCGGTTCGTAGGAATATTGACATAGTTAACCGTCTCAATGCCTTCTTCCGGATAACTGAAGTGCCATTTCCAATCGGAAGATGACGCATAAATAACAAGTGGTTTCTGATCTTCATACCCAACGGGTACATTCTCGACCGCGTTGGTCGAACGAACCGTTACGACGGATAGAATCACGACGATGATGATCGGGATAATCGTCCAGATCAGCTCCAACCACTTGCTGCCTTCAATATGAGGCGGTTCATAACCTTCATTAGCTTTCGTAGCGCGATACTTCGTTAGCATGTAAATGTACAAGACGTAGACGACAAGCAGTACGACAGCCATGATGATCATGGAGAAAATAATCGTGCTCGATTGCGTCTTCGCTACCGGCCCTTTTGGATCCAGTACCAGCAGTTTCGAACTACACCCACTTAATAGCATAATGAGTGAGATGAACAATAATAATAGCGGTCCTCTCTTTTTCATAAGTAACCCCTTCCTTAACAATGCAATTCACATGTTGATGTATTTCAAGAGAACTTAATTTTCTTTTATCTTATTAAGATATTCAGTTAATAACAAACCCTATTGAGAACCAATAATGGAATTTAATGGGTACATTTCTAACAAAAAAAGATGACAATTTCATATTAAAAGCCGAAAATGTGTTAAATATCACTGAAAAGCGCCAAATTCGCCGATTTTGATTTTTATTCATAAATGTGATAGAAAGTACAAATATCAAAGATTCGTCACAATTGAAAGCGGTAAATCACGGTTATTTGGAAGTAATGACCAGAAAAAATGAGGTATTCATGAGAAAATAAGCGAAAATGAGAGGAAAAAGAAGTTAAAATTTTGACTATTACGTGTCTGATCTGTGATCAAAATAAGGCGGCAGCAGGATTTGTTTGGCATTGGATGGTGTTTTCTAATAAAAGGAAATTTGGAATATCGCCTAAAATCTCCGATTTTCTTCGTTTTTCATTTTTGAATTTTTTGTGACGAAATTCACAATATGTGAACAAATAAAGACCATGCCAGGCACATGCCCAGTATGGTCTCCTTCTATTTATCATTGTCGGGGTCCCCCGCAAAGTACCTGAATCAGCTTTGAAGTCAAGTCCTCACTTTGTGGGGTTATCTATTATTCTTCATCAAATAATGGCGTGGATAGGTAACGTTCACCTGTATCTGGTAGAACCACGACGATGTTCTTGCCTTTGTTCTCAGGACGTTTAGCGACGAGCATCGCTGCATAGGCAGCAGCACCAGAAGAGATGCCGACGAGCAAGCCTTCACGTTTCGCGAGAATACGTGCGGTATTGATCGCTTCGTGATTTTTGACGGTAATGATCTCATCAACCACTTCTGCCTTGAAGTTTCCTGGAACGAATCCTGCACCAAGACCTTGAATCGCATGGAGGCCACGTTTGCCGCCAGAAAGAACAGCCGAGTCAAAGGGCTCAACAGCGATGACTTGAATGGCAGGGTTCTTGGCTTTGAGCGCTTCGCCTACACCGCTAACCGTACCTCCTGTACCCACGCCTCCAATAAAGATATCGACTTGACCATCCGTATCCCGCCAGATTTCCTCCGCCGTCGTCTTGCGATGAATGGCAGGGTTCGCAGGATTATCGAACTGCTCCGGAATGAATGCGCCGGGGATTTCCTTGGCTAGCTCATCCGCTCTGCGAATAGCTCCGGTCATGCCTTCTGTAGCAGGGGTTAGTACGAGTTCTGCGCCAAGCGCTTTGAGCAATTTTCTCCGCTCAATACTGAACGTCTCTGGCAAAGTAATGATGAGTCTGTAACCGAGAGCGGCTGCCGCAAAAGCAAGTCCGATCCCCGTGTTCCCACTCGTGGATTCAATAATGACCGAATCGGGTTTTAACAATCCACGCTCCTCGGCATCCTTGATCATCGCGAACCCAATGCGGTCTTTGACACTACCCGCAGGGTTGAAGTATTCGAGCTTTGCAATAATTGACGCTTCTAGTTGGTGTATTTTATTGTAGTTGGACAATTCCAACAACGGTGTATTGCCAATAAGTTCCGTTAAGTTTTTATAGATATTCGGCAATGCAATTCCCTCCAGAGATATGTTCAAATATAAGAATTTATAAGTTTCACGAATAAACTGTTCTTATATTTCTAGCTCAAACGCTTATTGTCCTATAGAGGACGACGAAGTCGCTTATGCTTGTTCCTATAAGATTAATCGGTTATATAACCGTATCATGAATACGTTCAAAACACAATTTTAGCGGTGCGGAGACAGGCTTTCTTCATGATTACCATTATTTATATATTGTCCCATATCATTCACGAATGTCATGATGATTATGCGAATCTATCAAATTTTGCTAGTGAAGGAGATGAAGTGTGGATGAGTGTTTCAAAATACATAAAGGGTGCGGTGATTGGGCTTTCCATTGCTGCAGTCACGTTAACGAGCATACCGAAGACGGAAGCGGAAGCGGATAGTCATCGATTCGCTATGTCTTATATTTATTTTGGTAAGCCGGATCAATATCTTCAAGCCGTGAACCAGACCAAGGGCAGTCTGGATATGGTATCGCCGAGTTATTTTGATTTAAACGAGAATGGTTCCTTGAAGTTGACTGAAGCAGTGGATCCGAAGTTTGCCGCGGAGATGCACAAGCAAGGGATGAAGGTCGTCCCGTTCCTGAGCAATCACTGGGATCGGAAGTTGGGCGTTGCTGCGCTATATAATCGAGAAGCATTAACGAAGCAAATTGCTGCGGCGATAGAGAAATATAACCTAGACGGTGTAAATGTCGACATTGAGAATGTCACAGAGAAACAGCGTGATGATTATACTGCCCTCGTGAAGATGCTTCGTGCAGCCATTCCTGCCCATAAAGAGGTCTCGGTCGCTGTGGCGGCGAACCCGGATGGTTGGGATACGGGGTGGCATGGGTCCTACGATTATGCCGAGCTCGCGAAGGTGAGTGATTATCTCATGATCATGACATATGATGAGAGCTATGAGGGCGGAGATCCTGGTCCTGTTGCAAGCTTACCATTTGTACAGAAATCGATTGCGTATGCGCTTAAGCATGTGCCAAGCGACAAGATTGTGATGGGGATCCCGTTCTACGGTCGTTACTGGAAATCGGATGGCAGCATTCAAGGGCTTGGAATTCAGAACACGGTTGTAACCAGTCTCATTGAGAAATACAACGGGAAAGTTGTCTTTGATTCTGCGAGTCAAACGCCGAAAGCGACCTTCACGATTCCAGCCGGTGATCCGGGAACAACGGTCCATGGGAAGCGAATCACAGCAGGCAATTATACGGTCTGGTATGAGAATGAGCAATCGATTAAGGCGAAGCTGGGTCTTGTCCAGAAGTACAATCTTAAAGGCGCGGGCAACTGGAGTCTGAATGAAGAGTCCGGCAACACGTGGGATTATTATTCGACCTGGCTGAACAATTCTTCATATTTGGATACGATCGGCCATTGGGCAGACGAATCTATACAATTTGTATCGGATAAAGGATGGATGACAGGGACGGGGAATCGACTGTTCCAGCCGAAAACGCCATTAACGCGCGCACAAGCGGCATCCGTACTCGTACGAATGTCAGGCGCGAAGCTGCAAGCAGGGAGCCAGACCACCTTGTTCAAGGATGTCCCATCGAACTATTGGGCAGCAGCGGACATTCAGATTGCGAAGCAGCGCGGACTGATTAACGGCTATGAAGACGGTCGATTCCTACCTAATCAATCTGTAACACGGGAGGAACTGGCTGTAATGCTGGCTAAGGTGCTGCAGCAGAAGCCAACATCGTTGACCACTGCATCGTTCAAGGATGTGAGCAGCAGCCGCTGGTCGGCATCTGCGATCGCTAGCTTAGCACAACGCGGTGTCGTTAGCGGTTATGAAGACGGAACGTTCCGTCCGACACGTGCGGTGACACGTGCTGAAGTGGCTGTGATGCTGCAAGCTGGAGCGTCAATGCAACCATAAATCATGGATGAATAAGGGGCCTTCTAAGGCTCCTTTTTTTCATTTTGATATGGGTTGACATAACGAGGAAATTGAAGTTATCATATTACTGAAGTTACTTAAACGTTTCAGCACTTAAACGTTTAAGGTCCAAATGGAGGGGGCAAATACATGTCAAGACGGTTGATGATGACTGCAGTTATTGCTGTTCTTTTCAGTTTTTCATTTCTTGCTGCATGCGACAAGGCAGAGAACTCACCTGGGAAGGAAGAGCAGAGTAACGAAGCGCAACAACAAAGGAATAGCTCTGAAGGATTGCAGCCTGAACCAGGCGCAGAATTGCTTGTCTGGGAATCGAAAGGTCCTGAATTCGACTTTTTGAAAGCGATCTCAGTGGAATTTGAGAAGAAATACGGTGTGAAAGTAAAAGTCGAAGCGGTTCCGGCGATAGACAGTGTTAAGAAGCTGACGACAGACGGCCCGGCAGGAATCGGAGCCGATGTCTTCTCTGCACCGCATGATCAATTAGGAAATGCCGTTACGGCAGGTCTCATACTGGAGAATGATGTGTTCGACGAGAAGATGACGAACGAATTTATGTCCAGTGCCATCAGCGGCGTCAAGTATCAAGGCGTACTCTATGGTTTCCCGACGGCGATCGATACGTATGCGTTATTCTATAACAAGAAGCTGATGGATAAAGCCCCTCAAACCTATGAGGATATCATCAACTTCGCAGTGACCTATAATGATCCCGCCAATAAGAAGTTTGCCTTCATGTGGGATGTCGCACAGTTGTATCAATCCTATTCGTTCCTAGCGGGCTATGGTGGGTATGTATTCGGTAATGAGGGTACAGACGCGAACGATATTGGTTTGAACAATGTGAAAGCGATCGAAGGGGCGAAATTCCTACAGTCGCTTAAGCAAATTCTTCCGATTAACGTCAATGATATGAATGACAATATCATCACGGGTTTCTTCCAAGAGGGTAAAACGGCGGCAATCATTAACGGGCCGTGGCTGATTTCCAGTCTATCCAAAGACAACCTGGATTATGGAGTCGCGCCGCTGCCACTGCTGCCGAATGGCGAACATCCGAAGAGTTTCTCTGGGATCAGAGCATTGTATGTCAATTCCTATACGAAGTATCCAGCTGCTGCGAAGCTGTTCGCTAGCTTTGCAACGAACAAGGAGAATTTGAAATTACGTTTCGAAATGACGACGCAGCTGCCACCGCGGAATGATCTAACGAATGATCCGATTCTGACGGAGAATCCGAATGCACTCGCATTCCTAGAGCAAGCGAAGTATTCTACTCCGATGCCTTCCATTCCGGAAATGGGGAATGTGTGGCAGCCGGCCAGCGCAGCAATTGCTTCGATCTGGAATGACAATCAAGACCCTGCGGCAGCCCTCAATAAGGCGGTAGAACAGATCAAAACGGCAATGAAAACGAAGCATTAAATGAATTTTTAAATTATTTCTAAGGCGGTCTGCAGAATGCATGTAAACCTAGACGCTCGTCGCTATCGGACCAAAGCTGCTATTTTTTCCGCACTATTTATCGGGTTAGGACAGCTTTATAATCGGCAATATGTGAAGGGCTTCCTATGGATGGTCGTGGCCCAACTGTTCTTCTGGACGTATTATCCCATTGCGTATAAAGGCATAACCGGCCTGATCACGTTAGGCGACGTGCCTTCACGAATCATTAAGGGGAAAGTAGTCCAAGGCGATCATTCGATCTTTTTGCTCATTAATGGACTTATCACCGTTGTGATCATTCTATTGTTCTTGGGCGTGTACATCATGAATATTGTTGACGCGAAGAAAAATGGCGAGATTCGGGACGAAGGGGGCCAAGTGCTCGGATTTATCGCATCCCTGAAGAGGGCTAAATTTCGGAACTTTCCTTATTTACTCTTGCTGCCAGCCACCTTCTTCGTACTATTCGTGACAGTCATGCCATTAGTCTTCAATGTATTGATTGCATTTACGAACTATTCGGCTCCGGATCATATTCCTGACCGTTCATTGGTTGATTGGATCGGCTTCGCATCGTTCTACGATTTATTTACGCAAGAGGCATGGCGATCTACTTTTGTAGGCATTGCGGTATGGAACATCATTTGGGCTACCGTGTCTACCATTTCGGTTTTCTTAAGTGGTCTGATCCTCGCGATGATGGTGAATCATCCGAGAGTTAAGTTCAAGAAGTTCTGGCGCACGGCGTTCATCCTGCCATGGGCGGTTCCACAATTTATCTCGATCCTTGTATTTCGGGTGCTTCTGAATGGGTCGTTCGGTCCGATTAATGATCTGATAGTCAAACTTGGATTTTCGCCAGTACCTTGGCTCTCGGATCCAACCATGGCAAAAGTATCGATTATTCTTGTGAATCTGTGGTTCTCGACGCCATTTCTCATGGCGCTTATGTCGGGCGTACTCACAACGATGCCGCGCGATCTGTACGAAGCCGCAGAGGTTGACGGTGCATCATGGAGGCAGAAGTTTAGCAAAATTACGCTTCCGCTTGTGCTCTTAGCTACTGCGCCCATATTGATTATGCAATTTGCGTTTAACTTTAATAATTTCAATTTGATTTATTTGCTAACGGATGGTAACCCGAATCAACCGGATTACTTCTACGCCGGAAGTACGGATATTCTGATTTCGTGGATTTTCAAAATGACGCTGAATCAGAGCCAGTTCAACATGGCTTCCGCTGTATCCATCATCATGTTTATACTCATAGCAGGGTTCTCTTTATGGAACTACAAGCGAATGAAGTCAAATCAAGAAGAGGATTGGGTCTAAATGTCTAAATTAAAAAGCAATTTAGTCGTCATAGGGATTTATATGGTATTTATCGTGCTGTTGATCACGACCATTTATCCGATGATCTGGGTTGTCGGAACCTCGCTCAATCCAGGGAATACCTTATTGGTCAGCAAGATGTTCCCTGACAATCCGTCGCTGCTGCATTATGTTGAGTTGATTCGGAATACCGATTTTATGCTGTGGTTCGGCAATACACTTAAGATTGCTGTGGCGAATGCATTTCTATCGACCATCCTCGTTGCGATGACGGCATATGCTTTCTCCAGATTTCGCTTCAAAGGGCGGCAGCAGGGGCTTATGACTTTGCTTGTTTTGCAGATGTTCCCGGGCTTCTTATCGATTATGGCGATCTTTGTGCTGCTGCTGCAGACCAAATTGCTCGATACGCATCTAGGGCTGATTCTCATCTATGTCGGCGGTTCGATTTCGATGGGGACTTGGGTGATGAAAGGTCATTTTGATACCATTCCTAGAAGTCTAGAGGAAGCTGCTTTTATCGATGGCGCGAGCAATAAAGATGCGTTTTTCCGAATTATTCTACCTTTATCCTTGCCGTCGATTACCTTTGTCGCCCTGAATAGCTTCATTACACCGTTCATGGACTTCATACTGCCGCAAATTGTATTGCGGTCATCGGAGAAAATGACGTTAGCGCAGGGGCTATACAGCATGGTCGCGAATGAGACCAATTCGAGCTTTACGGTATTCGCTGCTGGCGCGGTATTAGTGGCTTTGCCGATCACGCTCTTGTACATGTACTTCCAGAAGTATTTAATCCACGGCATGACAGCAGGCGCAGACAAAGGATAAATCTGACCCTCTCATGACTTGCAAAATTGACTTTGAAAAGGCAGTATGCTTAAATTAACTTAAACGTTTAAGTCATGGTGAGAGGTCGGATTCATATGAAAAAAACTACGATTAAAGATATTGCGAAAGCAGCAGATGTATCCATAGCAACCGTGTCTTACATTCTGAATGATGTGAAGACGCAATCCATCTCGGATGAAACCCGTGTCAAAGTACTAAAAGTCGCGCAGCAGTTGAAGTATGTGACGAACCGTTCTGCTCAATCGTTAAAGATCAAGAAAACAGGACTGATGGGTATTCTGTTGTTCAAGGACGCCCAGCAAAGCCCTGGATCGGCCTTGAAATATGCCAAGACGATCTACAAGCTGGAGGAGCTGTGCAGAAATCTCGGATATCATGTGATTTTTATGCAATTGGACAGCGCATCCTTATCCTATAAGGTCATTATGGAACGGAATTTGGATGGCGTGTTCTTAATTAATGCGGATCGGGAGAAATTCTATGCGATCTCGAATCAATTTGGGTTCGGGATTCCGGTATTCGTCATCGATAGCTATATCGAAGATTCGTTGTTTCACAAAATTATGCCGAACTTCGGGCAAGGTTTTGCAGCGGCCCAGACGGTACTGGGGCAAGCGCCGGAGTTTCTCGTGATGGATGCCTATAACAATACAGAATTAAGAGAGGTCATCAAGCAGCAATCGGGATTGGACGAAGATCGAATTTATGTCTATGAGAATCGTGATGGGATGCAAGCTTTTTTATCAAAGTTTGCGGGTAAGCCTGGTATCGTAATTAACGAGTTCCTGGCGAATGAAGCATGGAAGACGCATAAGAATCTGGTGGCATGCTGTACATCCCATTGCGAGGAGTTATTCCCGGACGACATGATGAAGATATCATTTAATCTCAATGACTACACGGAAGTTGTTAATATGATGGACAGTTATATTAATGATGCGGCGTATGTCAAAGAGGAGAAGTTTTTCTTATTGACCGCCACATCATGATTCTTATGTGGTGAGGAGAATGCGGAGTGGATGTTTCGCGGTTCATACAACTTAAAGATTTCGAATCGAAGATATTAAATAATACGAGAGAAGTGTTCATATATTTGCCGCCAAGCTATAACCTGAATGATCAAGAGCGGTATCCAGTCTTATATATGCATGACGGTCAGCATGTTTTCTTCGCGGATCAGAAGGGCGAATCCTGGGATGTGCATACGGCCGTAGATCAGTTGGTTGCGGAAGGGAAAATGAGAGAAATCATTGTGGTCGCGATCTCGCATATTGAAGATGCTAGAATTGCCGAATATATGCATGCGAATCCGCAAGGACATAATATTTTTGGCACAACCAATCAAGGGGAATTATACGAGGAATTTCTCGTTCGAGAAGTAAAGCCCTACATCGATACAACCTACCGTACGTTGCCAGGTAGAGAGCATACAGCGCTCATGGGCTCGTCAGCTGGAGGATTAGTGTCCTACAATATTGGATTTCGAAAATCGGATATATTCGGGATGATCGGCGCGTTATGTCCTTTCTTTGTCAGTGTTGACCCGAATACGATGGAAGACCGCTGGTTAAGCCATGTGTACACGGAGAAGAAGGATTTGAAGATATGGATGGATGTCGGCGATGCTGAAGGCTTTACCGTGATGGAGAAGCATGTGCGCCAGGTGGCGGATGTCCTGATCAACACGGGTTATCAGCCTGGTGAGGACATGATGTATTACTATGCCGTAGACTCCGGTCATTCGCAGAAAGATTGGGCAGCTAGAGTTCACGCGCCGCTCCTTTACTTCTTCGGGGAGATTGGTAAGCCGATCCGTGTGGAATTGCATGGGCCTGAGACGGTTGGGCTGCAGGGGGCTAAGCGTAATTTAAATGCGATCGTTCACTTCGACAGTGGTTTTATGATGACCGATTTACAGGGGACCTATGAAGTGGCTGATCCTGAACTGCTGGATGTGACGGTGGATGGAAGACTCCTTGCCAAGAAAATAGGGCAGACAAAGGTGACCTATCACTATGCGCATTTAACGGCTTCGTTAGAGCTGAGCGTTATCCCGCATCTGTCCCCGACCGCTACTGTGAATGTCTTCGTGAAAGTGCCGACAACAACGCCGCAGACGGATTCCTTATATGCAGGCATTGCATTGCCGATGATTCATAATCGTCTCTTCGGAGGCACGTTCGAAGTACCGCGAGATATGTCTTTCGAATTCCGTATTTCCAGAGGACTGGGTAAGCACGAGACGGATCGCTATGGCCACGAGGTCCCTTATCGCAAATTTACGGTCACGGATGGGTTAATCCTGAATTACGTTGTGGAGAATTGGGTGGATTGTGTACCAGCGAGGGAGGTGCAATAAAGATGGAGCATCGTTCAAGCATGCTTAGAATTGAAGGTTTCTATTCGTCTTATCTAGATAATCAAAGAGATTTGTTAGTCTATCTGCCGCCTAGTTATGATCAAGACTCAAGTAGACGGTACCCGGTGCTGTATATGCATGATGGTCAGAACATTTTTCATCCGGCATTTAACGGGTATTCATGGAACGTCCATGAGACCATCGATCAGCTGGTTCAGGATAACAAGATGGAAGAAATCATCGTTGTCGGCATCTCCAATATGGGCATGGAGCGGTCGAATGAATTTACCCACGATATGGACGGCATACGCTATCAGGATGATAAGGTTGATATTCGGCCATTGGGCCACTTGTATGAGAAATTCCTCATCGAAGAGGTAAAACCTTATGTCGACAGGATTTTTCGTACAAAACCAGGTGCCGAGCATACCGCATTGATGGGCTCTTCCCGTGGGGGACAGGTCACATATCATATCGGGCTTCGCCGTCCAGATATTTTCAGCAAGCTCGGCATTATTTCACCGTATTTGTATTACGTCGATCCGCTGACATTGGAGGAATTCCCGCAATATCACTCTTTTCAGAGCAAGCAGCCGATTTCCCGCATCTGGATCGATTTGGGCAGCAGCGAAGGACTGCTGATTATGGAGAAGCATGTGCGCGAAGCGGCCGAGAAGCTGGTGGAGCTCGGATATGAAGCAGACAACGAACTGCTCTATCTGTACGCGCCCGAAGCGGCTCATGTAGAGAAGGATTGGGCGGCAAGACTGATTTCACCGCTCATTCATTTCTATGGCAATAAGGGAAAGACACGTGCAGTTGCTTTACACGGTCACGATGAAGTGGGCATGGTGGGTGCGAAGAGCCGACTCAATCCGATTGTCGAGATGGAGAATGGGCTTCAGATGACCTTGTTGCGTGCGGATTATCAAGTCTTAAATCCTGAAATACTCGATGTTCGGGCGGATGGTACCCTTCTTCCGAAATCTACAGGAGAAACTACGGTCACCGTGCAATATCAGGGGCTTCAAGCGAGCAGAACCATTCGAGTTATTCCGGAGACCCCAGAACATGTAACGCTGGACATCATCGTTCACGTTCCGCCGAACACGCCGGAGGTTGTTAGGATCTACGCGTGGTTCCCATTGGCTGATGCGGGTCATGGAACGTATACGAATCATTTGCGTCTTCCTCTGCACACGGAGCTTGTGTTTCAAGTGACAAGAACGGATGGGCGTATCGAGTTAGATCGGAATGGGAATCCGGTAGAGCACAAATATAAGGCTGCTGCTAATGGGACCGTCGAAATATATGTAGAGCGATGGTCTTAGGTAAGCAACAGAAAAGGAAAGATAGACAATGAAAAAAGTACTCATAGGATTGATTTGCAGCGTGATCTTGTTCTCAGGGGCTGCGTATGCGGCGTCGAGCTTACCGGCGAAGGGTGAACAGCCTAAAGCCAAGGTTAGCAGTAAGCAGACTAACAATTTTCAGAAGCTACCCATCACGCAAAAAATAAACGATGTCGAGGTTACGATCCATGCCGTGAGGTTGACGGATGAGACAACGGATTTCGAAATCACGATCAAGAACAACACGGATGATGAGACGATTATACCGGAATTGGTTCATAGCATCGCAGGTGCGAATGTTCAGATCCAAGGTAAAACCAAGGAAACAGTGGGCATATCACAGGATAATCCCGACTTTGGCGATAGCACGATCAAACCGAACAAAGAAAAGTATGGTTGGTTAAGCTATAAAGCCCTATCAGATAAAAAGGTTAGAAATATGACGTTAAGCTTTTCTGTAGAGGGGAAAAACAAACAGAGAAAGTTCTCCTTCTATATCGATTGTAAAGATCTTAAATTCCGTACGCTATAAATCCAATGACGAACATCTGGTAATATCTGTTTATTTCTCCGTGGTTAGGGGCATATTAGCAGCATGCTTATAAGGTAAATGAACGGGATAAGGAGAATAAGAGATGAACCAGATGTTCGAGATTGTGATTCGATCAGTGGCCTCCTTTGGAATTATGATGGTTATCGCTCGGATTCTAGGCAAAGCAACGATTTCACAGATGACCTATCACGATTTTGTTGCAGCGATCACACTCGGTGCGATAACCGCCAATCTTGCATTTAATGTGAAAATGAACGGTTGGCAGCTGCTCGTTTCGCTATTTATTTTCGGCAGTATTGCTTATTTGTTCCTTGTGCTGGCAATGAAAAACCGGACGATTCGCAAATGGATCTCCGGTCAGCCGACCATCATTATTCAAGAAGGGCAAATATTAGAGAACAATATGCGAAAGATGAAATTCACGCTCGATACCTTAAATCAGGAGCTGCGCGAAAAAAATATATTCAATATCGAAGAAGTCGAATATGCGGTGTTGGAACTGAACGGCAAATTGTCCGTGCTGCGCAAAGAGGAGTATCTGCCTGTCACGCGTAAAGATTTCAAGATGAAAAGTAAGAAGCAATCCTTTCCGACTGAGCTCATCATGGATGGTGAACTTATTGACGATAATCTGAAATTGAGCGACGTAAATAAGGAATGGCTCTTGCAGCAAGTGAAGAAGCGAGGCCTTACGGTTAAAGATATCAATTACGCGGTGAAAAGCTCGAACGGCCATTTGTTCTTGGATCCTTATACGGATCAGATTAAACATATAATCGACAAGGAATAGCCCAAAGGAATGGAGCTTAGCGTATTCGGAATAAGCCGATCGTCGTTGTTACTTGCGGAATACATCCCAAATTTCTGGCGATTCTTGACCTATAAACCAGATGGCGGTACCGCGTAACTTATATTGGTCAACAAGGCCTAGCCGCTGTTGCATCGATTGTTCATCCTCAACCCATATTTGATGTTTTTTATTCTCTTCTGTATACTCGATAACATTTTGTTTGGATTGCGGATCCCATTTCTTCTTTAATCCTTTGTCCGCAATAATCTTCTTCACTTCGATTAAAGTAAGATCTTTTTGTTCGGTTTTCTTCGTTTTTAGATCGGTAACCCAATCTCTTGTGTAGAAGGGAACAGCAAGAATAACTTTGCGTGCAGGTACATCTCGCAATAATAGCTGGATCCCTTTCTCTACCCAAGGTAGAGATGCAACGGAACTGACTCTCCCTCCGCCGCCTAAATCCTCATCATATCCCATCATAATGATATAATCTGCTGCTTTGCCCAGTTCATGTCGATCAAAACTGCCAGACCAGAATGGATCAGGGTTCTCACGACTGACATCGACAGAGACGAGAATGCCGTGGGGATGAAGAGTCTCTTGAAGTTCTCGGATAAAGGATACATAGATTTTTTTATCCTTGATGTCTATATTTTCGAAATCAACATTAATCCCATCGATATCGTTATGAACGAGAATATCGCGCAGGCGATGAATCAACTTTTCACGTTTCTTTGTATTGCTTAGGACGAGATGCGTTAACTCGGGATCAAATCGATTACCGAACAATGGCCATACTTGGTGGCCTGATTGATGCGCCCAACGGATGTACTTAGGGTCAACACTTGATTGAACGAATTGCTCTGCCTCCAATCGGAACCAGCTAGGAGATACCACATTAAGGCTGGGGGCGGTATTGTTTTGTTCTATATACTTCTCGGTTGTACCGAAGGCATTCCATCCCAAGACGATGCGATTCCCGCAGTTCGAAGCTTGTTTCTGTTTGGGTGGTTGTGTTGGTGGAGGAGGCTGTGTTGAAGCATTGCATGAGGTCAGTAGGATGACTGCGAAGATCAGCAGGGGGATGATAAAGCGTCGCATCATATAACAATCCCTTCATCAAATGATGTTTACGAATTGTATATTTCCCCTGCGTTCTCGTACGTACTCATTGGAATTCATTCGAATAAGAAGCACGGTTTCAGGCCATTCTAACCACTGAATAAGGAGGGATCTAATGAAAACTTTACGTGAGATTATGTCAACCGATGTTGAAACCGTTGCACCGGATCAAAATATTCATCAGATCGCAGTGATGATGGAGCAGAATAACATCGGGTTCGTCCCCGTAGTGAAAAATGACAAGCTGATTGGTGTCGTAACAGACCGCGATCTTGCGGTACGTGGATATGCTGCCAAGCGACCCGGCTCTGCACAGGCGGAAGAAGTGATGACGAAGAACATTGTCACAGCAACGCCGGATACAACCATCGATGAAGCTGCCAAGATCATGTCACAGGAAATGATTCGCCGCTTAGCGGTCGTCGAGAACGGTAATCTTGTCGGTATTGTTGCAATTGGAGATTTGGCTACTGAGGATCATTACGATCATTTAGCCAGCGGAGCGCTAAGTGATATTTCCCAGCATACGGATGTGCCGCATCATTAAATGAATACACAAAGAGCGTTAGAAATTTCTGTATCACCGGTCATGGCAAATGTGATCTACGAAGGGGAGCAGGTATATATTCAGCATGTGAATGAAGAAAATAATATGGCAAGAATATACCCCCTCGATCATCCGCAACATGAGCAGAATGTTCCAGTACACATGCTTATCGAGCACGAATAACAAAAAAGCAGGCTGACGCTATAGTATTATAGTCGTCAGTCTGCTTTTTTGTCTTATAGCCATTCGTTAAATCTACGGATATACCATTTTTTGACCCATTGCGTAAGCACGCAATAGCTGAGAAGTATGCCAACAAGCCAAGGGAAATAGCTCATTGGCAATGGTTGTAATCCGATACTGCTGCCAAAAGCGGAGAACGGGATGTAAATACCAACCATCATAATGACGCTGGTGAGCAATATAACAGGTAAGCTCGCCTTGCTCTGAATAAATGGAATTTTCTCTGTTCGAATCATATGCACGATTAATGTCTGCGATAAGAGCCCTTCGATGAACCAGCCGGATTGGAACAAGGATTGATCCCCTACAGTGCTAGCCGAGAATACATGGAACATGACGAAGAATGTGACATAATCAAAGATAGAACTGATCGGTCCAATGAAGATCATAAATCTACCGACAGATTTGGCATCCCATTTTTTCGGCTTCGCCAAGAACTCTTTATCCATATGATCCCATGGAAGTGATAGCTGTGAGATATCATAGAAAAGGTTCTGAATTAGCAGATGGATGGGGAGCATTGGCAAGAATGGCAAGAAAATACTAGCGCCGAGCACACTGAACATATTGCCGAAATTGGAGCTTGCGGTCATCTTGATATATTTGATGATATTGCCGAATGTTTTACGGCCTTCGATCATGCCTTTTTCCAGTACCATCAAACTTTTTTCGAGCAAAATAATGTCTGCCGATTCTTTCGCAATATCGACAGCCGTGTCCACAGAAATCCCAACATCGGCATCTTTGAGTGAAGCGGCGTCGTTGATGCCGTCACCCATGAACCCGACCGTATGTCCCTTGCTCTGAAGTGCTCTGACGATTCGCGATTTTTGCATCGGATTGAGCTTGGCGAACACGGTTGCCTGCTCAGCCAAATTGGCGAGCTGGTCCTCGGAGAGCTGATCGATATCGTTTCCTAGGATGATTTGGCCAGTCTCCAGTCCTACTTCTTGACACACTCTGCGTGTGACCGCGGCATTATCGCCTGTAAGCACCTTGACGGCAACGCCGTTTTCTTGTAACGCCCGAATTGCAGTTGCGGCACTTTCCTTTGGCGGATCCAGGAACCCGATGTAACCGACAAGGGTCATATCACTCTCATCCTGTACGCCATACGGATCCTGCTTTGGTGCAGTTTTCTTCATCGCCACAGCAATAACGCGCAGTCCATCCATATTTAAATTATCTACGAGCTGCTTGACATTTGCATTCATCTCCGCTGTGAGAGGCACAATTTGATTATGATCCATCGCATGGGTACAGTGGTGTAGGATTTCTTCCATCGCGCCTTTGCAGATTAAGATATGTCCATTGCCGTTCTTCTCTAATACGACAGACATCCGGCGCCGATTGAAATCGAATGGGATTTCATCGATTTTCGTGTAATTTTCCGCTACACCAAGCACGTCAGACAACTCCGCATGTTCCAGCACGGCGACATCAAGCAAATTTTTCAATCCCGTCTGATGGTAGCTGTTCAAATAGGCGTACTTCAATACTTCATCATCATCATTGCCATAAATATCGAGATGCCGTTTGAGAATAATTTTGTCCTTCGTCAGGGTGCCTGTTTTGTCTGTACATAGAATATTCATCGCGCCTAAGTTCTGAATGGCGTTGAGCTTTTTAACAACAACCTGATTGCGTGCCATAACGGCAGCACCTTTCGCTAGATTGGCCGTTACAATCATCGGCAGCATTTCAGGTGTTAAGCCGACGGCGACGGATAGACCGAAGAAGAAGGCCTCCATCCAATCGCCTTTGGTAAAGCCGTTGATGAAGAAGATAATAGGGACCATCACGAGCATAAAACGAATGATGACGAAGGTTACACTATTGACCCCTTTATCAAAGCTAGTCAACGGGCGCTTGCCGACTAAAGTTTTCGTCATCGAGCCAAAATAGGTGGATGTGCCTGTCGATACGACGATAGCTGATGCAGTACCACTTATAATGTTCGTTCCCATATAGCACATATTCGGAAGTTCAAGCGCATTAATGGGACGATGTGTCCGTTTCTTGATGATATTTCCCCGTGACAGGGAATCTTGTTTCTCAACGGGTAGGGCTTCTCCCGTCAGTGCAGATTCGGCAACGAACAAATCTTTAGAAGCAATCAGTCTAACATCCGCTGGAACCAGATCTCCTGCCGAGAAGTGAATCAAATCGCCGGGCACGAGCAGCTCCATATCGATTTCTTGTTTGACGTGATCCCGTGTGACGGTAACCGTTGTTTTGACCATGGCTTTCAGTTTCTCAGCCGTTCGAATCGAGCGGAATTCTTGCGTGAACGTGATAAGGACACTGATCGATACCATGATGCTGATAATGAGGACGGCTACAGTATCATTCGTACAATATGAGAAAAGATCAAGGCCGAGCAGAATGAGAATGAATGGGTTTTTGAAGCAGGATAGCAGCTGAATGAACCATGCAGGTGGCTTATCATGCGCAATTTGATTTTTGCCGATCTGTTCTAATTTAAGTGAAGCCTCGGATTCTCTGAGTCCTTGTGTATTTGAATTCAGATCCTCCATTAAGTCGTCCAAGTGGCATGTTGATGCCTCGATAAGCCGTGATGCGATTTCTTTGTTCCATGTTTCTACATTTGTTTTTTGTTGTTTCATCGGTCATCCCTCCAATTACTGCACAATGATTGATGATTGTGCTATACATAGGCATTAAAAAAGCTCTCCCCGGGATGAGGGAGAGCTGCCCGATTAAGCGTGATGTCATTCGTTCACAGCTCACGTACGCATCGTTAAATAGACCTGCCCTAATGCTAGGGAACGCCGAGAACGAACGCATGGAGTATGCATGTGAGCGATGAGAACATCGTTCTCCCTCATTGTACGAAGATTATGACTGTAACAATTACAACTCGGACTACCGTCCATGTGGAAGTTCCCCCCTAATTTCAAATGAAAACAAAAAACCCTCTAGCAGGACTAGAGGGTTTAAGGACGCGCAAATAAACATCCGTTCCCCCTAGTCGAGTTTTGGCACTATACAACGTAAAGAGATGGATGCATCTCTTAGCCACCTTATGAAAAGCCTTAATCCGGCAATCCCTGTTCTACCCATTGGCATCTTTCGATGTTTCCGGGCAGTGGCCTGTATTTGTATAGGAGCCTCACCTAACGAGGACATATGAATACTTCCGCATGATACTCCCGATGAAAGGAAGTGTCAAACCTTTTTTTTGCTTCATACTGCTCATTTAACATCATCTTATGTTGCATGGTAGAACTTGCTACGTGAAATAAGCCTATCTTATTAAGTCTGCCTTTGCTTACGAATGCAAATCTTCTATAGACTCGATATTCATATAGGCTGGTACAACAAATCCCGTCTTCACACCTGTCATATTCGGTCCGAGATCATCGAGCTTATCCTTATACTTCGCCCAGTA
Organism: Paenibacillus terrigena DSM 21567; assembly: GCF_000374845.1. Taxonomy (GTDB): domain Bacteria; phylum Bacillota; class Bacilli; order Paenibacillales; family Paenibacillaceae; genus Paenibacillus_K; species Paenibacillus_K terrigena. The sequence goes on from NZ_KB895417.1 coordinate 353,292, forward strand.
ATCCGCATGCGTTAATGGCAGCCATGCAGCAGCCGAGACATCGACATCGCCATTCGCTACACCCGTGAACATGGGTCCAGCCTCGACTTGTAAGGCGTTAACCTTATATCCAAGCTTGGTCTCAAGCACATATTTGAGTAGATTCGTGCTGGCAATCTCTGAATCCCATGCGACATATCCGATTTTGATCGAATCGCCTTTGACCGGCTGAAGCCCTTCAATCCATGGTTTAATGCGTGCTGGATTGGCTTCGGCCCAAGTTTTTGCTGCGTCAGCAGGTGAGACCCCTTCTTGAATGGCAGTCATGATCTGACCCATCTCTTCCGGTGTCCATTCGAATCGATCCAGGAAGGTATACGCGACAGGATGATCCTTCTTTAAGCCTTTACGGGCAATGGTATGGATTTCTTCAGCTTCTCCAAAAGATTTTTTTGGATCCTCCAAATATTTGAGCTTATATTTCGAGAACATCCAATGTGGTGTCCATCCTGTAATGATGATGGGGCTCTGTTGCTTAATGGCTTTATCAAGCGTAGCAGTCATGGCTGCACCTGATCCTTCCACGAGACTCCAATCCGTCAATTGATAATCCTGAAGGGCTTTGTGCGCCGCCTTCATAATCCCTGCACCGGGATCAATCCCAATAATCTGATAGTTCGTCTGTGCCCCTACAGATTCATCGGAAGTTATTGATTTATTGCTCTTCGGTATCGTCTCACCTAATGTTCGGCGGTCTGGATTGAGACAACCCGATAGCAATGTGATCATCAGGAGACTAACCAGAACGACTTGGATCGTTTTCAAATTACGCAATTCTGTTCACTCCTTTCGTGAATAGGGAGAGTGTTACTTATCTCTTCTTCGTCTTGAATATATTCTGACTCAGACGGTCAAGCACAATCGCTAGAATAACCACGACAAGACCTGCCTCGAAGCCTTTACCGATCTGGAGCTGCGTAACGGCGCGATAGACTTCCGCTCCGATCCCTTGTGCTCCGATCATGGATGCGATGACGACCATAGATAGCGAGAGCATGATGGTCTGGTTCACACCGGCCATGAGCGTTGGCATCGCCAAAGGCAATTGAACCTTGAATAACTTCTGGAATGCAGTCGATCCAAAGGCGTTCGATGCCTCGACCAGTTCCTCCGGTACCTGTTTGATTCCAAGCTGCGTTAACCGAATGGTAGGGGGGATGGAGAAAATAACCGATGCAATAACCCCAGGCACGACGCCAAGGCTGAAAAAGGTAACCGCAGGCAACAAGTATACAAAGGCAGGCATCGTCTGCATAAAATCCAGAATCGGAATGATAATGCGAGATGCTGTACGATTGTAGGCTGTCAGAATGCCGATCGGTACACCGAGTAAAATGGAGACGAGCCCGGACGTAATGACAAGGGCGAGACTATCCATCGTTTGAGTCCAATAGTCTAGGTTATAGATCAATAGGAATCCGATCATGGAGAACAGTGCAAGCGGAATGCGGCCAGCCCAGTACGCAATGACCCCTAGAATGAGAATGAAAATAATCGGATGCGGGAGCAAGAACAGCCACGCAATAAAATCGACGACGGTTGCAATGATAAGCGAGATGGCATCGAATAGCACGGAGAGATGATCGCTCATCCATTCCACAAGACTCTGTACCCACTCCGCTATAGGAATTTTAGGCATGATCGGTCACCTCCTTGAAGTCGATATCGCCGGCTAATGCACCGAGAAGCGCCCCACGGACAATGACGCCGAGTAATCGGTTATCACTGTCTACAACGGCCAGCGGTACTTTCGCAGAGCTGGTAATTTCGAATAACTCGCCAATCAAGCGTTCAGGCGTGACCTTCGGGCCATCGGTGATCAGAATATCTTGGAGAGACTGATGATGCTTATAAGCGTTCGACGCATCTTCGGCCGTAATGACGCCGAGCAGATGCTTAGAGCGGTCAATGACGAAGAGGTTGGAGATACCGCGTTCACGCATGAGCTGTAGTGCCGTTCTTGGACCCCGATCGAGCGTGATTGTCTCGGGACGTCGCATGACATGGGAGGCGGTTAAGACTTTGGACAAGTCTACGTCTTCCACGAAACGTTCTACGAATCGGTTCGCCGGCTGCATCAGAATTTCCTCGGGCGTACCCACTTGGACGACCGAACCTTCACGCATAAGCGCAATCCGATCACCGATACGCAAGGCCTCATCGAGGTCATGCGTGATGAAGATAATCGTCTTCTTCATGCGAAGCTGCAGCTCGAGCAGCTCATCCTGCATATCCCGGCGGATGAGGGGGTCAAGCGCGCTGAAGGCTTCATCCATGAGCAGCACTTCGGGATCGTTGGCGAGCGCCCGTGCGAGACCGACACGCTGCTGCATCCCGCCGCTGAGCTCATCTGGCTTCTTGTCTCCCCAACCTTTAAGACCGACGAGTTCTAGCGACTGTAATGCTTTTTCTCGGCGTGTCTTTTTATCGACCTTCTGGATTTCTAGCCCGTACTCCACATTCTCTATAACGGAGCGATGCGGAAAGAGTGCGAATTTCTGGAACACCATACTGATCGTCTTGCGGCGAACATGGCGGAGTTGTTCTTTGTTCATCTTCATCAGGTCCTTGCCATGCACGAGGATTTGACCGGATGTCGGCTCGATAAGACGGTTGAACATCCGTACGAGCGTCGATTTACCACTGCCGGAGAGACCCATAATAACGAAGATCTCACCTTGCTGAATATCGAGATTGACGCGATTGACCCCGACCGTAATCTGTTTTTCTTTGGCTAGCTGTTGTTTGGTATAGCCTTGCTTCAGGAGAGCAACGCCTTGCTCTTGGTTAGGTCCGAACAGTTTAATCACATCTTTGATTTCTAATATAGCCATACGATTCACCCCTTTGAGTTGATAGGTAGCTTCGGTGCATGTATAATGTGCTACCCATTGTAACAGAGATAGTCACAATTGATCAACCGTAAATTCTGTATATTTGGTATGTACAGAAAAAACTGTACAAAGTATACTTACGTGATATTCCCTGATTTTTCTTGATCTAATGCACACTTGCGGTCCTTTACATTTAATTTCCCTTTCCTTAAAATAGACAATGATCTGCCGCTTGGCATAAATCACAAACGGTACGGTATAACTATAATTACCAATATCATTCATAATAATGTAGCGAGATCATTGCAGGACGGAGAACGGCCCTGCTTTATGATGGATTGAGAATAGGAGGTTACAAGCAATGAGCTTGGACCAGTTAAGTCAAGAGGAACAAAGCACTGTGCTTCGCGTACGCAAACGTGTCATCGAGGCGATCGGGCGCAATATGGATTTATACGGCGTTACGTTATCTACCGGGCATTTGTACGGCCTTCTTTTTTTCGCGGACAAGCCGATGACCCTCGATGAGATGGGTCGGGAAATGAGTATGAGTAAAACAAGCATGAGTACCAGTATGCGTACGCTGCTTGATTTGAATATGGTGAATAAAGTGTGGGAGAAAGGCTCCCGCAAGGACCTCTATGAGGTGGAATATGATTGGTACCAGACGTTTACGGACTATTTTGCCATCGAGTGGCGCAAAGCGGTGGAGACGAACATCCAGATCATTCGGCGTTCGATTGAAGAGATCAGTCGGATGATGCGGGAGATTCCTGAAGATACGGCTATTCGCGGAGTGCTCGAAGTGGACAAGCGGAAGATGGAAGGTGCGGTTCGGTACTATTCCTGGTTGAATCGATTGATTGACTGCCTAGAGAATGGGGACATCTATCAGTTGGTGCCGAAGGAGTAGTGGTGATACGACGGAACGCGGCGCGTATGCGGAAGGACATCGCATGGCGGATAAGGCGAAGAGCGTCTCTGCTGAACAGCAGAGACGTTTTTGTGTATTTCGGGCGCGGCTGGGTTGGCGCTAACCTGTGGCTGCAGTGCGTAATGCCGAAATAACTGCTAAATAGCAGTTATTTGGTTCACCGTGCCGCGTCTGGAGCGAAATAACTGTCAAAAAGCAGTTAAATGGCTCGCTATGCTGCGTCATGGCAGAAATAACTGCTAAAAAGCAGTTATTTGGATCGCTATGCCGAGTCCAGGTCGAAATAACTGCTAAAAAGCAGTTAAATGGCCCGCTATGCTGCGTCACGGTAGAAATAACTGCTTAAAAGCAATTATTTGGTTCGCTATGCCGAGTCCAGACCGAAATAACTGCTAAAAAGCAGTTATTTCGCCCACCGCCCGCAGGATTCCAAACCTTGCACTCTGCGTCTTGATATCACGCACTGGAGTGGGTATGATGAGAGAAATGGAATATTTCACATGACGAAGAACGTCTCTGCTTATCGTTAGATAAGAACAGGGGCGTTTTTTTGTTGTGTACTGAATGGAGATGATGACGTTGGAATATGAGAAAGCGCATGAGGTTTGGATCAATTCCCATATGAAAAGGAGATCGGGCGAGCGAAAAGGTCGGTTGGAACGCGGACATCAGCACGGGGAGGAGCTTTTTGTGCGCTATGTTTGGTGGCCTGTGGTAGGCAGTTTTGCGCAGCTACATCCGGAATATGAGGTGGCGGACTGGCGGGGACGGTCATATTTTGCGGACTTTGCATGGATAACGGGAGATCTCAGATTGATCATAGAGATCAAAGGCTATGGCCCCCATGTTCGGGATATGGATCGCAAACGTTATTGTCATGAGCTGAATCGAGACACATTTCTGCAAGCGATGGGTTATCGGATCATCTCATTTGCTTACGATGATGTGGCTGATCGCCCGGAGTTATGTATAACACTGCTGAGGATGGTTATGAGTCGATACCACAGCATTGGAGAGTCTGATGGACTTGCTTCGCGCGATGAGCGGGAGGCTATGCGATTGGCTTATCAAATGGCGCAGCCCCTCCGCCCGAAGGATATTGAGACGCATTTGTGCCTGGGTCACCGCACGGCAGTTCGTTTATTGCAGGAGTTGTGCACAAAAGGTTACCTTACACCGATTCATAGTGGGAATGGTGTCCGAGTAACAAAGTATGGCTTAGGAGGGAAGCCAATGGGCGAGATGATATGGTGATTGACGAATAAACTGCCTATTAGCAGTTAATCAGACCGCTGTGCAGCATACCGTCCGGAATAGCTGCCCAGAAGCAGTTAAATGGCCAGCCCTGTGGCGTCCCGTCCGAAATAACTGCACAAATGCAGTTAAATGTCCTGAACGGCAGCGGAACGTCCGAAATAACTGCACAAATGCAGTTAAATGTCCTGAACGGCAGCGGAACGAGCGAAATAACTGCATAAATGCAGTTAAATGGCCGGACCAGCGGTGAAACGAGTTAAATAACTGCACAAATGCAGTTAAATGTCCCGCCATGCTGCGTCCCGTCCGAAATAACTGCTTAAAAGCAGTTATTTCCCTCGTCGCCGCGCACACCACCAGCCCCCTCCCCCGGACAAGCTCAACAAAGAGGTTGTCACGCTTGTCATGCTAGTCTGCATAATTGGCCAAGATCCCTCATAGACATGTATCAATGAATTAACAATTGTGCAGAGGGGATGATTTCATGCGTCGGATCACATGGATAACGGCCATAGTGATGTGTGTAACATTTTTGCTATCAGGGTGTGGGACAAAAGATGCAGCAGCGATTGTCAAGGATTTGGATCATGTGGTCAGCAAACTATCGAGTTATCAAGGATCAGGTACGATGACACTGCATACGGGACAGCAGCCGCAGGAGTATCAGGTTGAAGTGTGGTATCAGAATCCATCGTACTACCGCATTGCGCTCAAAAATGCCAAGAAAGATATTACTCAAATCGTCTTGCGCAACGATGAAGGCGTGTTCGTCTTGACGCCTAGCTTGAACAAGAGCTTCCGCTTCCAGAGCGATTGGCCGGAGAAACAAGGTCAGGTCTACCTTTACCAAACCTTGGTACATAGCATCCTTCAAGACAATACGCGCCAGTTCGCATCGGAGAAGGAATCTTACGTGTTCGATGTGCTAGCGAATTACCAGACGAGTGCGCTGGTTCGCCAGAAGATTTGGTTAAATAAAGAGACGTATGCGCCTAAACAAGTCCAAGTGACCGATGCGAATTCGAATGTCGTAGTCGAGGTGAAATTCGACCAATTCGATTTCAATGCGAAATTCGAGAAGGACTCCTTCGAGATGCAGCGCAACATGACAACAGGTATGAACATCGAGGTCTTGCCTACGACGGGTGATCCAGCAGCTTCCACGAAGGAAGGAGAACCATCCACGGAGCCGAGCAAGGAGACAACGGCTGAACCAACACAAGATTTGGGTCCATTCGGTATGATTGAGCCAGGTTATATTCCAGCAAACGTGACGCTGCAGGATGCCAAAGAAATTTCGGATGCGCCAGATTATGCCGTGCTTCTCAGATATTCAGGTGATTATAACTTCACCCTTCGCGAATCTAGACCTCAAGATCGTAAAGTGGCGATTATGAACGGCGAGAGCGTTGACCTTGGTTTTACAATCGGTCATCTGACAGGCACAGAACAGCGCACATTAACTTGGATGACGGATGAAGGTATCGAATACCGTCTCTCCAGTGCAGACCTGCCGCAGTCCGAGATGGTCAGCATTGCAACTTCCCTGATCGATCAATCCGGTAAATAAGAACCTAATAGGATGAAGCTGTGCGAAGGGTAGAACAATGCCCGCAAGCACAGCTTTTTCTTTTCGAACCTATTTAATTGGAAAAAAATATATTAAATTCCATGATTAAGTGCATTGCATTGACAGTTCCAGGCCGTTAGGATTAAATAATGTGTATTAGAATCGGACTTTGTGACGCTTGAAGAGAAGGTGGAGTTATTGAATTCATATTATCGCCCGACACGGGCTGAGATTTCATTAAACGCATTGCGGCATAACATCGAGGCATTCCGCAGCTTGATTCCAGCAGACACGAAGCTTCTCGCTTGTGTCAAAGCGAATGCGTATGGACATGGAGCGGTTGGCGTTTCACGCGAAGCGGAGCGGCTCGGTATCGATTATTTGAGCGTAGCGTTTTTGGATGAAGCCCTTCAACTGCGTGATGCAGGAATACAGACGCCAATACTCGTCCTAGGATATACAGGCCCCGAAGGGGTTGCTGTTGCAAGACAACATGGTGTTACACTAACCGTGTTCAGTGAAGAGGTTGCAGCGGCAATTGCAGCCTTACCTCAAGACCCGCAGCAGCTTAAGGTTCACATCAAAGTGGACTCAGGAATGGGCAGACTCGGACTTTTATATGGTAAGGAAGCAGCAGATTTTGTGGAACAGATGCTTGCTTTGCCGCAGGTTGAAGTCGAAGGCATGTACACACATTTCTCCTGTGCAGACGAGGTAGATAAGGAATATACAATGGGGCAGCATCGGCGTTTTCAAGCAACGGTTGATATGTTGCAAGCGCGCGGCATCACGCTTCCCATCATTCATACAGGGAATAGTGCAACAGGGATTGATCTGCCTGAATTGACAGGTAATATGCTGCGTCTAGGAATTAGCTTATACGGACTTTATCCTTCCGAAGAAGTGCTCAAGGAGCGGGTAGAGCTCGAGCCGATATTGACGGTGCGGACGAGTCTCACACGCGTGAAACGGCTGCCGAAAGATATCGGGATTAGTTATGGCAAACGATATATCACCGAGCAGGAAGATGAGTGCATCGGAACGTTGCCTGTCGGTTATGCTGACGGATTTTCACGCATGATGAGCGGTAAAGTGGAAGTATTGATCCGAGGTCAACGTGTACCTGTCGTAGGTACGATTTGTATGGATCAATGCATGGTGCAGTTAAGCAATCTGGGAGCTGATGTAGAGGAGATTCAGGCTGGGGAAGATGTTGTCCTGATCGGCTCACAAGGCGAAGAACAGATTCGTGTTGAAGAAATTGCAGTACATACAGGTACAATCAATTATGAGATCATCTGTATGCTGGCCAATCGTGTACCGCGTATCTATATGCGTGACGGTGTGCCAGTTGAAATTGACAATCGATTGATATAAAAGTGAACTACAGCAATATTTACCAATAATTTCATTGTCGTATTTAAAGGGTTTTCGCATCCTATTCTCGAATAAGTACATGAGTATAGCAGCCGATAACACCCGATTCGCGGGCATATGCTAATCCAGTGATCATACTTGGTATATATCAAGCATATATATTCTTTTGTATAAATTTCCTCGGTTATCGACATACTGGTATTAATTGTTGTTGAAAGTTTGTGGGGGTGCGAGTAAAAGTGTCCAATGTTCAGAACACGAAAAGGATCATGATCAGTCTGCCGGACAATCTGCTGCAAGAAGTGGATGGGATCGTGGCAAAGGAAAATTCCAACCGAAGTGAATTTATTCGGCAAGCAATGAAGTTGTATTTAATGGATCGGAAGAAACGGTATATCCGGGAATCGATGCAACGTGGCTATATGGAGATGGCCAAAATTAATTTGACCATGGCATCGGAAGCATTTTACGCGGAGGAAGATGCGGAGGGCACTCTTGGTCGTCTAGTGAGCGGGGTGTAACCATTGATAGTGAAGCGTGGCGACGTATTTTTTGCGGATCTCTCGCCTGTCGTCGGTTCGGAGCAAGGTGGGGTAAGACCTGTATTGATTATCCAGAATGACATCGGCAATCGCTTCAGCCCAACCGTCATCGTCGCGGCTATTACAGCGCAAATTCAGAAGGCAAAGCTGCCGACGCATGTGGAAATTGATGCAGAGACCCACGGATTTGACAGGGACTCTGTTATTTTGCTCGAACAGATTCGAACCATCGATAAGCAGCGGCTTACCGATAAGATCACTCATCTTGATGAGGAAACGATGCGTAAGGTAGACGACGGTCTCCAGATCAGCATTGGATTAATCGAATTTTGAAGTACTAGACTTGCGAGGGTTCTTCGAGAGCCCTTGTTTTTTTTTGTCATTTTGAGACAATAGAAGAAGTATGTTAACAAAGTGAGGGATTGTGAATGACGGAACAGACAACGGTGGCTGGAACAGCAGAAGAAGCAATGAAGGCCGCGGAACTCGAACGTATAATGAAGCAGATGGCGAAGGAGATTGGGCTCGCGCTGAAGCAGGTGCGGACGACCGTCCAATTGCTTGACGAAGGGAATACAATCCCGTTCATAGCACGTTACCGAAAAGAAATGACGGGAGAGCTGGATGAGAATCAGCTTCGCTCCATTGAAGATCGATTGCATTATTTGCGTAACTTAGAAGAGCGGAAGCGTGAAGTGATCCGTATCATTGATGAACAAGGGAAGTTGACGGAAGAGCTGCAGAAGGCGATTGTAAGCGCAGAGAAGCTGCAAGAGGTTGAAGATTTATATCGTCCATACCGTCAGAAGCGGAAGACGAGAGCGAGTGTGGCGAAGGAGAAAGGGCTAGAGCCTTTGTCTGCATGGATATGGGTACAGCCGAAACAAGGGGATGCCCTGCAAGAGGCTGCTGCATACGTAGACGCCGAAAAAGGGGTAGCAAGCGCGGAGGAAGCATTACAAGGCGCGATGGATATCCTGGCAGAAATCATTGCGGATGATGCGAAAATTCGAGCGTGGGTGCGTCAATACACAGTAGATCAAGGACTTCTTCGTACGGAAGCGAAGGATGCGGAGCAGGAATCGGTCTATGAAATGTATTATGCCTATCAGGAACCGATCAAGAAGCTGCCGCCGCACCGTACACTCGCTATTAACCGTGGAGAACGAGAAGATATCCTCAAAGTATCGATTGATGTGCAGACAGATCGTATACATCAGTACATTGGCAAGCAGATTCTTCGGGGCGCCTCCGTCGTTCAAGATATTTTGACGGCGATGATTGAGGATGCATACAAGCGACTCATTGCACCGTCGATTGAGCGTGAGGTACGTAATGAATTAACCGTGAAGGCGGAGGAGCAAGCGATTCAAATCTTCGCAGGCAATCTTCGGAACTTACTCTTGCAGCCCCCTGTCAAAGGGAAATGCGTGTTAGGCGTCGATCCGGCATTCCGGACAGGCTGCAAGCTGGCAGTCGTGGATGAGACGGGCAAGCTGCTTGAGGTAGCGGTGACGTATCCGACAGCACCGAATAATAAGGTTGCAGAAGCGGAAGTGATCTTCAACCGATTGATTAGCAAATATGACATCGAACTCATTGTCATAGGTAACGGTACAGCATCGCGGGAGACGGAGCAGTTCGTCGTGGATGTGATGAGCAAGAACAAAGGACGCGGATTGCAATATCTGATCGTTAGTGAAGCGGGTGCCAGTGTGTATTCCGCATCGAAGATTGCCCAGGAAGAGTTCCCGGATCTGGATGTCGCTGAGCGCAGCGCCGTATCGATTGCACGTCGGATGCAAGATCCACTCGCGGAATTGGTGAAGATTGATCCGAAGGCAATTGGGGTCGGACAATATCAGCATGATGTAACGCAGAAACGATTAGAAGAGAGCTTGGGCGCAGTCGTCGAGTCAGCCGTGAACCATGTCGGTGTCGATGTGAATACGGCGTCACCTTCCCTCCTGTCGTACGTCGCAGGCGTGAACAGCACGATTGCGAAGAATATCGTGAAGTACCGTGAAGAGAATGGCAAATTCACCTCACGGAAGCAATTGCAGAAGGTACCACGTCTCGGGGCGAAAACGTATGAGCAGTGTATTGGCTTCATGCGAATTAGTGATGGAGAGAATCCACTCGATCGGACGCCGATTCACCCGGAATCCTACAATGTCGTAGATCAATTGTTCAAAGAGCTGCGTTATGAGCTTGATCAAGTGGGCTCGAAGGAGCTTGCAGCGGCGCTCTCGACCGTTGATCCATCGGGTGTAGCGGATCAACTCGGGGTTGGTGTTCCGACGCTCCGTGATATTCTAGACAGCTTGCAGCGCCCAGGCCGAGATCCGCGTGAGGAGCTGTCGCCGCCGATTTTCCGTACGGACGTGCTCAAGCTGGAAGATCTAACGCCAGGGATGGAGCTTGCCGGAACGGTTCGCAATGTAATCGACTTCGGAGCCTTCGTGGATATCGGGATCAAGAATGACGGGCTTGTCCATATTTCACAGCTCAGCGACAAGTTCGTGAAGCATCCGATGGACGTGGTCTCGGTCGGTGATAACGTGACGGTATGGGTCCTTAATGTGGATGAGAAGAAGGGGCGTGTTGGGTTAACGATGCGCAAACCATCTTAACCATTACAGAGCGCTTATAGCATAAAACAGGGTAGCGGCCCGTGGGACTTCAGTAGATGATGTCCTGGGCGCTACCCTGTTACATTTTCGAAAATATAAGAATTTATAAGTTTCACGAATAAACTGTTCTTATATTTCTCGCTTATACGTTTCCCGTCCTTACAAGGACGACGAAGTCGCTTATCCTTGTGTCTCTTCGTGAGTGGACATGGATCTTCGTGAATAGAAGAACCAACAATCATTTAATAACTTGATTTGCCGACGGTCTTTTTTGTGGAAGGCTTTCATGAGTTGATTGCACAGCCATTGCGGCATTGCCCTTCCTCCTCCCAAACCTGGTGTAATATTACCATATGGGCGGAAAGGCGATCCTGTGCACGTCCTGTTGCAGATGACAAGGAATAAAACTTATATGCCTTTGGGGTCCCCGCAAAGCAACTGAATTGACATCACAGCCAAGGCCTCACTTTGTGAGTTGTTTTGTATGTTCCCGGGGTCCCCGCAAAGTACCTGATTCCGCTTCGAAGCCATTACTCCACTTTGTGGGGCTTTTTTATGTGTTCGGGGCTCCCCGCAAAGTATCTGAATCCGCTTCGAAGCCATTGCTCCACTTTGTGGGGCTTTTTTATGCTTCCTCTTCGTACCATTGTTCTAATTGCGCTTGCAAGGCGCGGATTTCTGTAAGCAGCGAGATGAGCGGATAGCTCTTCTCTTGAATGGATGCGAAGGATTGCTCCAGACGATTCAAATAATCAAGGCCGCCCTCGATTGTTGAAGTCTCTTGCAGCAGCTCCAGCGAATCGCATTCTGCAATCGCTAATGGAAGAACGGGAACCTCTTCGGCGGTAAGTTTGCTTACTTCTTTGTTCAGGCGTAGATTCAATGCACTAAGTTGATAAGCATAATCGCTAGGCATCTCGATGAATTCAAGGCTGCTCTCATGCTGTAGAATAATGTAACGCATCTTTGACATCTGTAGTAAATCTCCCCTCAATTTACGATCCTAATTGACAGTGTAGCCTAAGTAGGCGTTACAATTCAAGCATTAGAGGGAGGGCATGCGGAAGGGAAAAGGACGGTAGAATGACTCGGAAATACAGGCATTTGGATTGACGGCGCTGATCGGTATATCCGCCATTCTTACGTGCGAATTGATCTGGCGTGTGCTGCTCTCACGGATGGGATATATCCAGAGAATTCCAAGCAATCACAACTTGACAGTGCAGCCTAAGTAGGGGTTACAATTTAAGAGTTGGCGGACGAGCATTGGAAGGGGAGATGGACAGTGGATGACGCGGAATTACAAGCTTGGATTGAACGCATTTCATTAGAGTTTTTCGGGATCCCATTCCGGCATCGCGCCAGATTCAACCCCAGGCTGCGTTCGACGGGCGGGCGTTATTTTCTGAAGAGCCACGATATTGAGATCAGTCCCCATCAACTGGAGGCCCATGGAGCGGATGAGGTCGAGAAGATCATTAAGCATGAGTTATGCCACTATCATCTGCATATTCAGAAGCGCGGTTATCAGCATCGAGATGCAGAGTTTAAGACTTTACTCGAGCAGGTTGGCGGGAGTCGATTCTGCAGTCATCTACCGACGACAATGAAGCCAAAGCGACGTGTTGAGCCCTATCGATATGAGCTGCGATGTGGACGGTGCGGGATGTCGTACAAGCGCAAACGGCGTATGGATCCGCGAAAATATGCTTGTGGAAAGTGTAGAGGGAGGCTTGAACTTTTTTTACTTGAAGTGACTTGACTTCGCTTACATTTCGTGATAAATTAAATCATGTCACTTTTGAATATTCCCTGATAGCTCAGTTGGTAGAGCACTCGACTGTTAATCGAGTTGTCACAGGTTCGAGTCCTGTTCGGGGAGCCATTCTTATCTGGAGAGATACCCAAGTGGCTATAAGGGGACCCTCTGCTAAGGGGTTAGACTGCGTAAGCGGTGCGAGGGTTCGAATCCCTCTCTCTCCGCCATACATAACAATTAGAAAGAGCCTGTGAAGGCTCTTTTTTTCATTAGAATTGATAAAGTTTCGTGCTTCCCACAAAGTACCTGAATCACCTCGAAGCCAATCCATCACTTTGTGGGGGTATTTTTCATACGCTCATTATTGTTCGTCTTGCAGCTCATCAGCCAGTCCACGGATCGCGGCTTTACGCTTCTCATTTTTATGCTCTAACTGACGGTTCTCCTTGCCGGAAATCTCGTCGGCATGCTCGTCGAGATATTGATTCGTCTCAGCCATGTTTTGTTTCGTGTTCTGAATTGCGTTTTGAATTTTCTCTGCGTTATCAGAACGATCATCTGGTTTAGCCATGTGGTGTGCCTCCTCATTGTTTATTGAATCCATCCTATAAGATACCTTCGACGGAGGATTCTCATGCATTGGATTATTATTCTGTACATTTGAAAGGCGGTTCGTAATGAATGGAGAGATTGATCTACGAAATGGAGCCTCGTGCGCCCTATGATTTTGGTAAAATGATTCGTCGTCTGCAAGGTGTGAATCACGAAATGTTCCGTTTCCAAGGTGATCGACTATTGCGAACGATTCGGATCGATGATCAGGTCCTTGTGCTTGCGGTCGATTCGATTGGAAGTATCGAGAACCCGAAGCTGCAAATTGCGTTGTATGGGGAGGGGCTTAGACATATCAACGATGTGGAGGGGCTCAAGCAATACATTCGTGTTATGTTATCGGCGGATTTGGATATCCAGTCTTTTTACGACCAGCTGGCAGCGGATGCGCTATATCAACCTTTAGTGGAACGCTTCTATGGCTTACGATTCATTCTTGAAGCAGACTTGTTCGAATGCATGACGAAGACGATTATTGGACAGCAGTTGAATTTGGCGTTCGCATCGACGCTTAATCGGCGAATGATGGAGCTGACAGCGAAACCCGTCATGTGGGAGGGGCTTGAGCTGCCTGTGTTTCCTTCGGCACAAGATGTGGCGCGTCTTGATTACGGTCAGCTTCGCGAATTGCAGTATAGCCAGCGTAAAGCAGAGTACGTTATTGATCTTGCACGATTGGTGGCAGAGGGACAGATTGATTTGAACGGACTCTTCACGAAGACAAATGATGAGATTGTTACGGAGCTTAGTCGTCTGCGCGGGATTGGACGTTGGACCGTTGAATGCTTCCTGATGTTCGGGATGGGGCGGACGGATCTGCTACCTGCAGCCGACATCGGTCTTCGCAATGGGGTGAAGAAGCTCTACGGGATGGAGGACAAACCGACCGAAGCGGAAGTGCGTCGGATCGGAGCCGCTTGGGCTCCGTGGTCCAGTTATGTCACGTTCTATCTGTGGGAGACGCTCAATGATAAGTTGAAGGAACGGGCCGGCAGTTAGAGCCATTTCTTTCTTTTGAAATAAATATAGAGGCTTCCGGCAATGATCGCCATGATCATGAGAATAATCGGGTAGCTGAGCTTGAACTTCAATTCGGGCATATATTCGAAATTCATGCCGTATAAGCTAGACATGAACATGAGAGGCAGGAAAATGGCGCTGAAAATCGTCAACGTCTTCATGATCTCATTCATCCGGTCAGATTTCATACTCATTTGCATTTCCACCAGGCTGTTAAGCGATTCACGGTAGATATCAATTGAATCAATTGCCCGGGAGATATGATCGTATATGTCCATATAGTAGGCGTTCGATTCTTCCTTCGTATAAGGGAACTGACGGTGGCTGATCGTGCTAATCAAGGTCTTCTGATCAGCGAGCACTTGGCGAATATGATGGAGCGCGCGTTTTTGTTTGAAGACCTGCTGCGATATACGGACATAGGGGTCCTTGTACACGGCTTCTTCGTAACTCTCCAACTTATTTTCAATGACAGAGATACTATCTACGAATTGGTCTACGCATCGATCGAGAATGAAGTACAGAATCCGACCGGTATGGTCGATTCGTCCTTCAATTTGTTGAAGCTTCTCGTATAGCTCGTGCAGCAAGGGCAGTGGTGTCTGACAGATGGTAATAATGTAATTCGCACCGATGACAATATCGAGTTCAATCAGCTTGAGTGGGTTCACTAGCGTATAGAATGTGATGAGTACATTATCGCGATATTGATCGATCTTGGGACGTTGGTTCTGTTTGATACAGTCTTCAATCAATAGCGGGTGGCAATTGAACATATTTTGGAGCACATGGTGAATCTCTTCACTCGAAGGTTGAATCATATTAATCCATACGATTTCGTGGTCCTCCGGCATGCGGAGGGGGGCTTTTGAGACTTGGTGTGTTGCTTGATTGTAAATTAGCATGATGCTTGTACACCTCCTGGAATTGGAATAATTATACCATATCGACTGTTCATGAAAAAAAGTTAAAAAAAACACTTGCCATGTCCAAGAATATCTGATAATATAAATTCTGTTGTCACGGAAGATCGTGATCGAAATTAATAAGCAAGGCCCGTTGGTCAAGGGGTTAAGACACCTCCCTTTCACGGAGGTAACAGGGGTTCGAATCCCCTACGGGTCACCATTTCTTATACTGAGCTCATCATGTTCAGTCAGTAAGAGCCATTAGCTCAGTTGGTAGAGCACCTGACTTTTAATCAGGGTGTCGAAGGTTCGAGTCCTTCATGGCTCACCAGTTTTATATCCCTCGTAACATGCGGTCGTGGTGGAACGGCAGACACACCATCTTGAGGGGGTGGCGCCCATAGGGTGTGCGGGTTCAAATCCCGCCGACCGCACCATACATATGTAAATTTGAAACCCTTCATATTGAAGGGTTTTTTTGATGTTCATCTAGCTTGAGTAAATTGTGAACGAAATACGTAGAAGCCCTTGGTATCCAAGGGTTATTTTTGTTGTCTTTTGTGCTTAAGAAAAAGGTGAAAAAAAAGCTTGTGTTATTTTAAGGAATATTGTAAGATTTGTTCGTTGATGTTGATAATCATTATCAATCGAAGAGATGATGTATATTACTAGGGGGATTTCATAGAATGGGTCGCATAAGAAACAGGCGGATGGTTTCAATTATTTTGGTGCTAATAATTTCAATTGTGATGGCTGGGTGTCAATCTACCAATCAAGCTAGTCCTGATACAACGAAGGAATCCGCAACAACAGATAAGGCTAATACGGAGAAAACGTTAACGATCTCGTGGCCTAAAGATATTGGACCGCTTAACCCGCATCAATACACGCCAAATGAGTTTTTTGCACAGGGAATGTATTATGAGCCTCTTATTGGTTATGGCGAAGGCGGCAAGCTGGTGCCTAAGTTAGCTGAGTCATGGGATATTTCCGAAGATGGAAAAGTGTATACGTTTCACTTACGTAAAAATGTAAAGTTTACAGACGGGTCCGACTTTGACGCGAATGTAGTACAAAAAAACTTTGACACGATCCTTGCGAATAAAGATATGCACTCATGGTTAGGTGTAATCAGCCAAATTGAGAAAACGAAAGTCATCGATGCCAATACGTTTGCCGTGACATTGAAAAACCGCTATTACCCGGCGCTGCAAGAATTTGCGGTCGTGAGACCTCTTCGTTTTCTTGGTGCAGCAGGTTTTCCAGATGACGGAAATACAGCTGAAAGCATAAAGAGTCCGATTACAACGGGACCTTGGGTATTAAGTGAGTATCAGAAAGATAAAGTCGCGGTATTCACGCGTAACGATAACTATTGGGGAACAAAGCCTAAGATCAATAAGCTGATCGTAAAGGTTATCCCTGATGGGGAAGCAAGAGTACTGGCACTAGAGAAAGGCGATATTGATCTGATTTATGGAGAAGGCGTCATTAGTCTTGATTCCTTCGTTGCGCTCAGAGATTCAGGCAAGTTCGAAACATCCATCTCGGATGCCGTAGCGAGCCGTGCGTTAATTGTAAATACAGCGAAGGGTCCTTTTGCTGACTTAAACGTTCGTCTAGCATTGCAGCATGCTGTAAACAAGACTGCGTTAGTAGATGGGGTAACCAACGGCGTTGAGAAAGTCGCAGATACGATTATTTCGAGCAATTTCCCATATGCGAACGTAGGTTTGAAGCCTTATGACTATAATGTCGAAACAGCGAAATCATTATTGGATGCTGCAGGGTGGAAGCTTCCAGAAGGTAAAGATGTGCGTGAGAAGGACGGCAAGAAGCTTGAAATCGAAATGGTCTACATGGGGCCGGATCAGGTTGAACAACCGATGGCAGCCGCCATCCAATCCGATTTGAAGCAAGTCGGCATCAACCTTAAATTAACGGGTCTAGAACGCGAACTGCGCAATAAACGGATGGAAACGGCCGATTTTGACCTGTTGTTCTGGGGAACGTACGGCGCACCGTATGATCCGCATAACTTTGTATCGACAAACTATGAACCAGGATACGGCATTTTTGAATCACAGCAAGGGCTATCGATGAAGGACGAATTGCATCAGCAAATGAAAGACGTTCTGCTTACAACAGATGAGACAGAGAGACAAAAACTGTACACATCGATTTTTACAACCTTACATGAACAAGCGGTATACTTGCCAATTTCATACTTGACGAACATTGCGGTCTATCCAAATTATGTTAAGGATTTGAAATTCCCGGCTCACCGCGATGAGACACCGTTCGATACGCTGGATATTCAAAAATAGATAAGGTGCTGCTCTGAGATGAAGATGTCCAAATATCTATTAAGAAGAGTACTGACGATGGTCCCCGTTTTATTGGGGGCCTCGTTCGTATGTTTTTTACTTTTACGGTTAACGCCGGTTGACCCGGCTAAAGCTTACTTATCGGTATCCAACATCATCCCTACGGAAGAGACGTTAAGAGCCGTACGGGAGCAATTGGGACTTGATAGGCCTTTCTGGAGTCAATATGTACACTGGTTGTGGCAGTTGTGTCAGTTAGACTTTGGTGTATCCTTTTTTACCAAACTCCCCGTGGCTAGTGAGGTCGCAGCAAGGCTGCCTGTGACGGCCATGCTTGCCTTCTCCAGTCTTGCAATCGCATTGATTGTCAGCATTCCGCTAGGGATTGCCGCGGCACTTCGTAAAAATCGGGCAATGGATCATATTAGCCGAGTCCTTGCCTTTCTTGGTGCATCTGTACCGCAATTTTGGCTGGCCTATTTACTCATTTATTTTATGGCGGTGAAAATGGATTGGTTTCCTCTTCAAGGCGCGGATACCTGGATTCATTATGTTCTGCCATCCATCACGTTAGCCTTCGCACTTATCGCTACGTATTCACGGTTACTTCGAAGAGGGTTGCTGGAATGCTTGGAGCAGCCATTTGTCTTATATGCAAATGCAAGAGGATTAAGATCGTTCACCGTGATTGGACGCCATGTTCTTCGGCATGCGATACGTCCTGTTGTCACCGCAGCAGGAATGAACCTGGGTAAGTTATTTGCGGGAACGGTTATCGTAGAACAAATTTTCGCAATGCCTGGCATGGGAGGTTTTTTCCTGGAAGCTGTTTTTCATCGTGATTATCCCGTTATTCAGGGCTATGTCCTTATCATGGCATTTGTTTTTATCCTGGGAAGTCTAACAGCGGATATGATTCAGGCGTATTTGGATCCAAGGTTAAGACAATCGATGGGTAAGGAGGGCTAGCCAATGGGTGTGATACGTAACATTCAATGGATTGTAGGGCGGCAACGAGTCACCACCGTGATTCCAGTCGTATTGTTGTTGATTATCGTGCTTGCGGGAATTTTTGCACCACTGCTGGCCCCGAATGATCCAAATTTTGTTGATCTATCACATAAGCTGCAAGGACCCTCACCACAATTTCCATTAGGGACGGATCAACTTGGACGCTGCTTGCTTTCTCGTCTTTTGTACGGAACACAAGTATCGCTTAGCTTGGCATTATTGATCGTCACAGCCTGCGTTTCGATCGGACTTGTAATAGGCAGTTTGGCAGGATATACAGGCGGCAAAGTAGACGGCATCATCATGCGTATATGCGATGCCATTCTTGCGATTCCATCCCTTATCCTTGCGATCAGTTTAATTGCGATTTGGGGCGCCGGTTGGAAGCAGATGGCCATCGCGTTGATTATTGTTCAATCGGTGTATTATACGAGGTTCATTCGAGGCATGGTGGTCAACTTGAAACAGCAAACGTATGTCGTTGCAGCTCGTATTATGGGTACTTCACCTGTTCGCATGGTTACGCGCCACATCATACCGAACTTGCTTCCTTCTTTATTCATCGTCGTTACGCTCGAGATCGGTTGGGTCATTATGGATATTTCTGCATTATCGTTTTTAGGACTTGGTGTACAGGCGCCGACGCCAGAATGGGGAGCCATGATCAATGAGGGAAAAACGTTTATTCGTAGTCATCCAAGACTGATTATTGCACCTGGTGTCATCATTTTGTGTGTGGTGGCATTGTTGAATATTATAGGCGAAACGCTTGGCGATAAGAATGGTAAGGCTATTCCAATGCGCAAGGCAGCCAAACATTCCAATAAACTCAAGGGGGGACAACATGAAAGAGAGGGAAATCATTCTTGATGTGCAGCGCTTAAGTATTAGTGTACAGACGGAACGAGGAATAACCCAAGCGGTCCAAGAGGTTTCTTTTCAAATTGAGGCGGGGAAGGTACTTGGGATTGTGGGCGAGAGCGGCTGCGGAAAATCAATGACATGTATGTCCATCCTTGGATTGCTGCCTTTATCAGCTAGAATGGACCATGGCAGCATGAAGCTGCGCGGGCAGGGTTTAACGGATATGACCGCCAATCAATTACGCCATATACGGGGACGCGAGCTATCGCTTGTTCTGCAAAATCCGATGACCGCTTTTAATCCTGCATTAACAATCGGTAAACAATTTATCGAAACGTTGAGAACACATGCCAAGCTGTCGCAACAACGAGCGAAAGAGATGGCTATAGACTGCTTGAAGCAGATGAATCTAGCGGAACCAGAACGTATCCTGAAGCAATATCCCTTTGAATTAAGCGGAGGGATGCTGCAGCGTATTATGATTGCGTTATCCCTATCGATGAAGCCCTCTCTCATTATTGCGGATGAACCGACAACGGCGCTCGATAATGTTAACCGACACCATGTCATGGAGGCCTTTCGCTCGATAAAAGCAGCCGGCCATACATCCATACTCCTTGTATCGCATGATTTGAGCGTGATTGCCGGCCTTGCGGATCATATCATAGTTATGAAGGACGGGCTTATTGTGGAGCAAGGGGATGCAGATCGTCTCATGGCAGATCCGAAACATGAATATACCAAGATGTTATGGGATGCAAGACTTACCGTGAACAGTAGGAATGAATAGGAGTCGACTTGAAATGAATGCTATGCGCACTGAAAATCCTTTAAGCAATCGAGCCGTTTGGTTGTATGCGGTTGCTTTTATCTTTTACGCCACCAATCATATGCTCATTATTGGGCTTCCGTTTTTTTCTCAGACGCTTGGTGCAGGAAGTACAGAAATTGGTATAATCATGGGTTCTTATATGTTTGTGTCGATGTTTTTACGGCCTGTCGCAGGTGCGATTGTCGATCGGTTTGGTTCAAGGAACATATTCATCATCGCGTTAGTGCTGAATGCTATCGTGCTTCTTAGCTATACGATAGAGAACCTGTGGGTGTTTGCGGTCATGCGAGCGCTGCAAGGGGCCATCCTTGCCTTTTTCTCGATGACCATTCATTTGCTGATTATCGATTTATTGTCGGATAAAGAACGGGGACAAGGCCTGTCGCTGCTCTCGTTATCCTCCATGCTGCCATATACTTTTGTACCTGCACTTGTTCTCTTCATGAAGGATCAGGTTACGATGACTACCATGCTGCTTATGTTTGCTGGACTTGGATTTTTTAATATTTTACTCGGGATCCGTTTGTTCCGCATCATGCGAGATACTTCTTCTGATGATACCCAGGCAAAGAAGGAGAAGGGGGAGAAAGAGTTCGATAAAGGGAACAAGCGTATCGGGAAAGATATATTTTTTCCATCGCTTGTTATGCTCCTCGCTTCGATTGTCTTTAGTGTTTCGCCCACGTTCCTTCCTCTTTATTTGGAGAGTCAAGGGCAACAGACAGCACCGCTTTATTTTCTGACGGAGACGGGCGTGCTGATCTTGATCCGGTTTTTTGGCCGAAAATATATTCCTTCTTCTGATTCGTATCCCAAGTGGCTGCTTGTTGCGCTTGTAGCCTGCTTCACATGTTCTCCAGCGCTTCTTTCATTGTCATTCTCTTTACCTGTACTGCTTACCGCGGCGGTGTGTAATGGACTGGCTTTATCTTTGTTATATCCGACGCTTATGACGTATATTACGTTCATCGTCCCTGAGAAAGTTCGCGGGTATTCCATCGGCTGGTTTATTGCTGCAGCGGACCTCGGCACGTCATCAGGCGCATTACTCATGGGATTTCTGGCAGACTTCTATTCGTATCGAGGAATGCTTATCACGGCAGCGGTATTAGGGGCTGTTACCTTGCTGCTCTCCTTGTTGCATCGTGGACAAAAGGCGGTGAATCCATGAGTCTGCTTGTAGCCGATCAATTATCCAAAACTTATAAGTCAACAGGTTGGTTTCGTTCAGATCAGTCCGCTGATCAAGGCGTGCATCATATCTCTTTTACGATTGAAAGCGGAAGTTGTCTTGGATTATTAGGGGAGAGCGGCGCAGGCAAAAGCACCATCGGTAAGATCATTTTGGGGCTGCTTGCGCCAGATAGCGGGAAAGTGCTGTTTCAAGGCGTTGATTTATATGCTGCATCCCGAAGTCAGAGAAAGGAATTACGACGTGATTTACAGGTTGTTTTTCAGGATAGTTATTCCGCTGTGAATCCCCGTATGACGATCAAACAAATTATTGGTGAGCCTTTGCGAAATTATGAACGGTTATCGGCAAAGGAAGAGATTCGTGTGATTTCCGAATTGCTGGAGATGATGGGGCTCCGAGCTGATGATATGTATAAAATGCCAAGCCAAATGAGCGGCGGACAATTACAACGTGTCAATATTGCGAGAGCCATTGCATTAAAACCGAAGCTCGTCGTGCTTGATGAACCTGTTAGCAGCTTAGATATGATCGTGCAAAAACAAATTTTACTTCACCTGAAAGAATTAAAAGAGAAGCACGGATTCTCATATTTGTTTATTTCCCACGATGTCATGGCCATTCATACCCTCTCCGATCAAGTTGCTGTCCTGGACAATGGGACGATTGTGGAGACGATCGATGCTGAAAGCTTATTTGACACTGTTCATCCCTCGTGTCAACGCATTGTTGGTGCTAAATCTAGTGACCAATTTGAGGGTTTTGTGTTTTAATGAGAGTACTGAGATGTGGTGGTGTTATTTTGAAAGGAAGATGAAGCTTGAGTATAGAGACACGTGTGGTCCATAAAAGTACGCAGGTATTAGAAGTCGAAGCGGTGTTGTCGGCATTAGAGCAATCCTTGGCTATGATCGAGTTTAATGTGCAGGGGGAGGTTCTCTGGGCGAATCAACATTTTGCTCAGGCGATGGGATATCAGGTTTCGGAGTTACAGGGCATTCATCATCGTCAATTTTGTACACCAAGCTTCGCGAAGAGCGCAGAGTACAATATGCTGTGGGATAATTTACGGCGAGGTAAGAAATTTCAAGAGAAGATCATTCGCGTGGCGAAAGACGGGAGGATTCTTTGTCTCGAAGCTACGTATATGCCGATACATAATGAGAATGCAGAGGTCGTGGCGGTTCTTAAGGTTGCTACAGATATTACAGAACGAGAAGCTGCTGCTGCCAGGGTAACGAGTGAGCTGCATCAAATGGCGGAAGAATTATTGGAACGGACGGAAGAAGGAATTCAACGTAGTAGACAAGTGGTATCGGCCATTTCACGCGTCGTTCGTGAGAATGAGAGCAATCTGGATTTTCTTCGAGACTTGGAGCAGCGGACAGAAGCTGTTGGGGGTATTGTTCGAATGATACATGATTTTGCCTCCCGTACGAACCTTCTTGCTCTGAATGCAGCCATCGAAGCTGCGCATGCCGGTGAACATGGACGTGGCTTCAATGTTGTAGCGACAGAAGTACGGAAGCTTGCGCATCAGGTTCAAGAAGCCGCGAAAGAGATTCAGGACACGGTGGAAGGTATCTCCAAGCAAGTCGAGCTGATTGACGTCAGTACGAAAAGCTCCCAGGCGGCCATTCAAGATAGCCGGGAACAAATTCAGTACGCTGTGGATGTCTTTGCAGGGATTGGTGAAGCGACAGGTAAGCTTGAAGTGCAGGCAAAGGCGCTCAGCCAATTGGTATAGTTCAGTTGAAAATAGTTTGGTTGTAGAAAACAGTGAAAGCAGCGATGAGGATCGTTGCTTTTTCTTGTTATATAGACAAGTGAAAAAGGTTAAACCGGGTTATTCTTGTTTGTTGTTGGTTAACACGTGGGGATCTACAATGGGGGCATGCACAACATTTCAATTAAACTTATAGCGATTGTTATGGGAGGGTATCAAATGGATGCATTAGAAACAGATCAAAACGTTGTGAGCGAATCGGAGGTTGAAGAAGGAGTTCATAACTTTAGTGCTGAATCAGAATGGGTGAAGCCGACTGACCCGGTTCTGCAGGAGCGATTGGAATGGTTCAGAGATCAGAAAATCGGCCTGATGATGCACTGGGGTCCGTATTCACAGCTCGGTTTAGTCGAATCTTGGGCTTTGAGCGATGCAGATGGCGACTGGTCCCGCGGCGGCGTGGACTGGACCGAAGATATGGAGAACTTCAAGAGAGAATATGTTGATTTGAATAAGACCTTCAATCCGATTCGCGTGCAACCGGAGTTATGGGCTGATCTTGCGGCGGAGGGCGGATTCAAATATTTGACCTTCACGACCAAACATCATGACGGCTTCTGCATGTGGGATACACGGACAACGGATTATCGGATTACCGGATCAGAGACGCCTTTTCATGCGCATCGATATGCGGATCTATGTAAGCACATCTTTGATGCATTCCGCAGCAGAGGTCTCGCGATATCGGCTTATTTCTCCAAAGCCGACTGGAACACACCATATTATTGGGCGCCGGGGATGGAACGCGGTCAACTGATGTGGCGGGGGCCATCCTATGATCCGACCGAGTATCCGTGGCTATGGGAGAAATTCGTGAAGTTCACTCACGACCAAATTGAAGAATTGCTGACGCGTTACGGCCGCATTGATATGCTGTGGCTCGATGCGGGATGGGTTCGCGGTGGAGAGCGGAAACAGGACATTCGGCTGGATGAAATTGTGGATCGAATGCGCGAGCATCAGCCATGGTTGTTAGCCGTGGATCGTACCGTTGGAGGGCCGTATGAGAACGTAGTTACGCCAGAGCAGACGATTCCGAAGCAGGCGATGCATATCCCTTGGGAGAGCTGTATTACGATGGGCACGTCATTTTCATTCAAATATGAGGATACCTACAAATCCGGTCGTGAGATCGTACATCTTCTGCTCGAAATTGTGTCTAAGGGTGGGAATCTAGCATTAAACGTCGGTCCGCAGCCGGATGGCAGACTGCCTGAGGGTGCGATTCGAGGAATGAAGGAATTGGGCGCTTGGCTGGCGCGATACGGTGAAGCTGTATATGGCACACGGATTGCGGAGCCTTATTTCCGAGATGGATATGCGTTCACACGGAAGGGCAACGAGGTCTTCTGTTTCAAGATGTATAAGACAGTAGATGCTGCAATGGAACAAGAAATACACATTCCATATGACGGAGCGGTCTTGGACGTACAATGGTTCGATGATAGCGAGGCGTTAGATTACACACGTACAGATACAGGGTTAAAAGTTGTGCTGCCAGAACAAGCCGTACAGGGCCCCTGTCCGATTGCCCATGTGATTCGAATCGTGACTGAATAGACGTAATGAATGATTAGATCAAGCCGATGCTCCTTAGGAAGAGGGTGAAATCGGCTTTTTCTTATTGAATAGAGAGAATAGGATAGGGGATGTTGAATGAATTTTGATGAATGGTTTAAAATGGAAAATGATATACTCCAAATCGTTACTTCATTTCATTGCGGTATAAGGAGGAAATGTAATCATGCAAACAGTACAACCTGCATCGTGGCGACTAGGTACGTATTGGTCGGACCGAGAGTCCCATTCGCTGACAGCACTGAAAGAAGCGGGATTCGATTGCATTGAACTGAATTTGGATAATTATCAATCGTTATCGGAGACGCTGAAGCAAGAAAATTATGATCGTTACAATCAAGCGGTATTGGCGGCGAAGGAAGTAGGCCTTGACATTTGGTCGGTCCATTTGCCGTTCGGCGATCTATGGGATATCTCACTCACCAATGAGGTTGCCCGCGCGGCGGTCGTCGAAGCGAATGTGCAAGTTATGGATTGGGCACAGGGTTGGGGAGCGAACTGCGTCGTCATTCATCCCAGCTTCGAGCCGATCAGTGATGAAGAGCATGCAGGCCGTCTAGAGGCTGCGCGTGACTCCATTCGCATCTTGAGTGGGAAGGCGGCAGAACGGATGTTATGTCTTGCAGTGGAGGATCTTCCGCGCTCCTGCTTAGGGAAGCATGCAGAGGAGATTCTAGCTTTGATCGCAGATGCGTCAGAAGCCGTCGTATGCTGCGACACGAATCATCTACTAGGCGAAACTCCAGAATATTTTATTCGAACAGTCGGATCTCGTATTCAGACGCTGCATGTATCAGACTATGATGGCATCGATGAGAAGCACTGGATTCCAGGTCGAGGTATTGTCAATTGGGCGGAAGTGCTGCAAGCACTCGTGGATATCGGGTATGAAGGCCCCTTTATGTTCGAAGCTGAATACCAAGATCCGAAGGATGTAGTTACTAGCTTCCATGCGATTGTAGCGGCCTATGAAGCACTCGTGAAATCATTTCGATGACAGAACATCCCCTTAAGCCCATTTCGATGGGCTTTTTTTCATGTTCTCCAATTCGCGCTGTGCTACGACATCATATGTCGTAGCAGTTATTTTATAATGGGAAAAAATAGAAAAGGGGCCTAATAGCCATGTCAAAACCAAAAAGAGGACGCTCCTTATGGAGACTTCCATCCCGCAGTCGAGGCACTTGCCCGGTCTGCAGCAGCACAAGAATTAAATTGTTATATCCACGTACGAAGTCGGAAGGTACAGCCGTGACCGTCTGTAAGAAATGCTCCAAAGCAGAACAGAGCAGAGTGGATTCCGCCGTGTTAATCTAATGCGTGCAGATAAGTGAGGCCCGTCCCGAAGGGGATGGGCTTTTCGATTGATTCGGGCTTGCCAAGCAAGATATGCGAGTGATGTAATAGAGTTATCGTTGTTTTTGACAACAAAAGGAAGGATGGGGAAATCTTGAGCCATATGCATCGCATTCACTGGTTCGATCAACGGATTCGTGAGGGGAAGTATCCGAATAGCGGTCATATCGCTGAACAATTCGAGATCTCTCGGCGACAGGCCCAACGTGATATTGAATATATGGTAGCGTCCCTGCGAGCTCCACTACTCTATATCGCACGGCATCGAGGTTACAGCTATGAGGATAAGACGTATGTACTGCCGCACCTCTATATGACGGAAGAAGAGCAGAAGGTGCTGAAATATCTGGCTTACCGCTATCGGCAATATGATTATGATAATGGGGAGACGGTGCAGCGCATCGCCCATGTGCTCGATCGGTTTACGGATAACGAAGCATACGACATGAATAACCGATTGCCGCAGTTTGAGTTGAATCCCAGGATCATTCAGCATTTTGAAAAGTTGTCGCAGGCGATCAAAGATGCTGTGAAGGTGGATGTGACTTATTTAGACGATGCGGGCAGTTCGCAACATGCTCGTATGTACCCGCTGAAATTTATCTCTCGCTTTAACGCGGATTATGTTGTTGTCTATTGTGAAACGGCGCGTTCACAGTGCACAATACGGCTCGATCAATTGCTACAAGTGCAGGTGCTGAAGGAGCGATTCGAACTTAGCTCGACTTTGGATATGGATGGCGTTGGAGGACATCAAGCTCTGCGTCGCAAACCCTTTGTCGCCCGCGTCATTCTTTCTCGCCCACATCTAGGCGATTCTTGGCACGGTTACCGCATTGTCGCCCAAGATGAGGCAGCGATGGATGTGGAATTCCATGATATTGACGCATTCCTGCAGCATTTATTGACAACACCATGGGAGTCGCTGCGATCTCCAAAATGGCTGCGGCAGAAATTGTTAGCCCGATGTCAAGATACAGTCAATCGATTAAGACGTGATGAGTGAATCGTGTGCGATGATATTTCATGAATGAACGGAAAGGAGATTAACCGGTGTGTCTAACGCCTTTTTACACAATATCTGTTTACAACGTGAATCGAAATCCTATATCGACAGTCTATATGCGATCTTAACCGCGGCGGGGCTGTTTCAGGGTCCCAAATACATGCTCTCTGGACTAACCGGAATGGCTTTCAAAATGTCAGTCCATGAGCATCTTCTTCCTCTCTCGGTATCGGCCTATGGGCAGTGGGGTAATGAGCATGAACCGGCGATTACAAATCTTGGCCTCTTGTCGGAGACTGATGCAGGACGAACGAGGCATCCTACTTTTCGATGGTATCAAGAGCAAGCTGTGATCGCCGTCAAACAAAGTCTAGATCGTGGGGTAGGCGCCATCTATTGGATTCCCGAGTTCGGGGTGATTCAGGGGTATGATGATGCGGATCAGGTGTTTTTTGTCCAGGATGGATGGAACGCGGAGAGTCAGGTCGTATTGTATGATAATTTTGGGCTGAACTTCACACCGTTCTGGTACTATGAAACTTTCGGGGATCGGGTAGCGATTGCGCTTCAGGATATGGTTCTTGAATCACTGCGGCTTGCGATCCAGGATTGGCATACGCCTTATAAAACATTGCCGAACACCGACATCGCTTCAGGCAAGCTAGCGTACACCTTCCTTCGGGAGGGGCTGCATGGCGGAGCGTATGATGCAGGCGGTGCGGTCTATATTTTGGATGCTTATGCGGTCTCAAGAACGGAAATTCGAGATTATCTGAGAGATGTCCAAGGGATGTGGCCCGAGCTGCTGGGAGCGCTGAACTGTTACGAGGAGATTGTGAAGATGCTTCCGAACATGATGTGTTGTATGCAGGAGAATCAAGGTGTACGTCAGATTGATTCGGATCGAATCGCGGAGCTCGTCACTGAATTGGGGGTGGCGGAGGTGCTGGAAGATCAGGCGATTCGCCTTTTCCAAGTGATTAGTGAACAGTATCCGGATCGTAAACGGACCACGCTGCCCAGATGGGGAGCCCATTCACCACGTTGAACAGAGAGGGAGGGATGGCGTTGCAGAAGGTGTTATTGGAAAATTTGACGTTGCCGCAGCATGCGAACAGCTATATCGATGCGTTGCATGCGATTCTTACGCATCAAGGGTGGATCACCTGTTCGAAATCGATGCTCGCAGGGATGACTGCAACGGCTTTTCGATTTACCGTAGATTGTAGACTCACAGCTGAATCCACATCAGCCTATAACTGGATAGCGGAGAATTTTCTAGCTGCGGACTTCATCGGGGTTACCGCCTCGTCAGCTGCCGGATTCCATTTCGAACCGACGTTTCCGTTATATCTGAAGCAGGCGCTGAGTGATATTCGGAAATCTCTAGACCGCGGGATCGGCTGCGCCATCTGGCAGGATCGGTTCGTGGTCGTAGCGGGTTACGATGAAGACCAGCAAGTACTCTACATCTCGGACGGGCAGGCCGAAGGTTATCGAACGCTCCCTTATGCGCAGTTCGGCAAGGGTGATAGTCCTTATTGGTACTATCAATTTCTTGAAGGTCATATCGTACTGGATGAGATTGCAGTTTATCAAGAATCATTGGTCCAAGCGATCTTCAAATGGGAGACGCATGAACTGATGCTGCCTGAAGCCGAGTATGCCTGTGGCGAAGCGGCCTATGATGCGATGATCGAAGCATTTCGAACGGGGAACTATGATCCGTTAGGGGTTAGGGAAGTGATTCCATATTATGCGACCGCGAAAAAAGACATTGCCACCTATGTCGCTGCCTTGGAACGTTATTGGCCGGAGCTGCGTGACGCATCAGAGAAGTATCGCGACGTGGCGCAACAGTGGGAAAAAGCGGCACGGCTGTTCACTACCATCGAAACAGTCGATAACCTTGCCCCCATCAACACGATCATCGATCTCTTCGAAGCTGCAAAAGTCTTAGAGGAGGAAGCGGTCCTATCGCTCAAGCGCCTGATGCGAGAGACGATTAACAATCGGTTCCATGATATCGGTTTGCGGTAAGGGGAGGACTTGGTCTTCCCCTTTTCCATAAAGATGGCGAATGAAAGAAATGTATTGAATTGAAAAGGGGTTATGTCGATAAAAGAAGAATAAGGCAATAAATAGAAAAATATAGGAGTGGACTTATGTTTAAAAAGTTTATAGTAATAAGCATGGTAATGTTATTTGCAAATTCGCAGTCTGTTTTCGCTTCTTCATCTGAAAATGGTGATGTGGGTAATCTTCACGACATTACACGTGCTGACAATGGCGTCTTTATTGCAGTGGGGGAATCAGGGACTATCGTAAAGAGCGTGGATGGTGAGAAATGGGAGAAAGTTAATATTAACCAAAAAGAAAATATTAATGCTGTCGTAAGCAACAATAGTGCATTTTATGCAGTAGGGGATAAGGGAACTATTCTTCGTTCCGTGGGTGGAGACAAATGGGAGAATGTTAAATTCAAGGTTAATTTGACCTTGAAGGATATGGTGAATAAACGTTATATCGCTAATTACTCCAAAAAAGATCTTAGCTTAACGATAACGAATGCAAATGTTTCTTTAAGAGATATCATTTGGACCGGCAAGCAGTATGTAGCTATAGGAAAAATCATAAAACCAGATGCTGAGAATCGGAATTATGTTTATCAAATAATTGTTCATTCAACAGACGGGGTAAATTGGAAGCTTAGAAAATTTGAGGTTACGAATCTGACTTCAAATAAGGCTGATGCGAGTAGATCAAATGCAGATCTAAACGCTATATATTGGAACGGGGATCGTTATGTAGTTACAGGAGATGATCTTATTTTCACTTCAAAAGATTTAAACCAATGGACATCTTCCAGTAATATTCAAGGGGATATTCGTGATTTAATATATCGTGAGAAACAATGGATTACAGTGGGTTGGGATGGTAGATTTTCAGAACCCAAGGGTGTCATTTATACATCAAAAGACGGTATGAATTGGAGTTCAGTGGAACAAAAAAAAGTTTTCGTATAAACCTTTCAGTGCTATCGCTTGGACAGGTGATAGATATTTAGTAAGTGGAAAATATGGATTAATTATGTACTCTAACGACGCAATCAACTGGGAATTCTCACCAACAATTGATCGGATTTATGAGAAATTCACATTCGATCCACTGAGCTTTCATATAGAAAAAGGGATTTATACAGATGTCAAAAGGGTATACGCCGACAAAGATATTGTTCTTGGGATTGGATATTTTGGGACAATACTAACTTCAAAAGACCAATTGACTTGGGAGTCCGTCTTCCCTAACAATGAATGATCCCAATTATCTCAACGTAATATCCCAAATGGAATCAATCAATCGGTTCCATGATATCGGATTGCGGTAAAGGGAAGACTTCGGTCCTCCCTTTTGTTTTAGGTAACCTCGTGCTCCACCTGTCTGGCCGGAATATAGATCTCCATCTCCCCATAATCCTCGCGTGCCAAGTTAAGATCGATCGATTCGAAGTAGTAAGGCTCCGATTTCTGATAACCGGAATAATGCTGCCAATATTCATCAATGTAGGTCCAAATTTGATCGAGATGATCGATCGTAATGGTACTTGGGTGAAAGTCGCATACATACCGGAAGACCGCGTATTGATTCGCAGGCAGTTCATCCCAGTTCCAGCCTTCAGAGACTTGATCCAAGGTGTGCACTTCGGTGGAAGTGAGATACGTACTGTAGGTGTTATCGATTTCTCTTGTTAATCCAATATACCGAACAGGCTCGACTTGATGCTGAATCCGATGAAAGTCTTGTTCGAAAAAATGATTCCCTGCCGTGTTCGCTTCATGGTAGAGCTCGTTATCAATATAGCGAATGATACTAAGGCGTCCAATGAGCTTCATCGATGGTTTGCGAACATA
The DNA here is from genome assembly GCF_000374845.1 of Paenibacillus terrigena DSM 21567. Lineage (GTDB taxonomy): Bacteria > Bacillota > Bacilli > Paenibacillales > Paenibacillaceae > Paenibacillus_K > Paenibacillus_K terrigena. The sequence goes on from NZ_KB895417.1 coordinate 384,640, forward strand.
GGTCGGCGAGAAGATATATCCTTCTTGGAGCGGCGTGATCATGGACGTGGTTATCTTCGCAGTGATGTTCACATCAACCGTGTTTTGCTTGCGATATTGTGCCGGCGTAATCCCATAAGCTTTTTTAAATGCGCGGATATAGGTTTGTTCATGTTCGAATCCGTAGTGCTGGCTAATCTCAATGATTTTATAGGATAGGTTCATGAGCTGCTCGAAGCTTCTCGCGAGTTTACGGGCTCTATATATTCGCCAAGAGGCTGACCGCTAAGGGCTTTGATCAGTCGATGCAGATGATATTTGGAAATGTTGGTTGTACTCGCAATCGTCTCAAGCGTGAGCTTGTCCGTAATGTGTTCCTCGATATAGTCGAAAATATCATCAAAAGCTTGCTGTAAATCAGATCTCATGATTGTGAATCTCCATTTTTCTAAAGTTGAATATAAAAGGTAGCAAGAAAAGTCCATTATTAGATTCCTTATTCTGGTATAGTAACCTTTAACTCTAGTTATTGACAAGAATGGGGAAGAGAATGTGGTTGAAATGAAAAAACAAACTTACACATCCTACGCAGCATTACGGCGAATGCTGCGGCTTTCTAGTAAGCATTGGAACTATATGATCGGGATTCTAGTACTCTCTATCCTGACGGCCATCATGGAGACGGGATACATGGAGTCGATCCGAAGACTCGTAAATGGTGCGGTTGAGACGAACGTGGGAATGGTCTATAGCGGGGCGATTCTAGGGGCAGGAATCATTGTGATTCGATTCGTTATTGCGGCGTTTGCCTCACGAATGAGTGCATTACTGAACAATGTTTCGGTAACCCATCTACAATGGACGATGTTAGAGAAGCTATCGAAGATTTCGATGCCGACCATCCAGCAGGTTCATTCGGGTGACCTCACGAGTCGCGTATGGGATTCTGCTAGGGAAGCGCAGTTCGGAATCAACGATAAGCTCTTATCCATGCTTCAAAGTGTGATTCAGCTTGGTATTGCATTTCTATATTTCAGTTGGATTAATATTCCGCTTTCCTTGGGCGTGATTGGGTATACGATATTCTTTTCCTTCATTGCTGTTCCGATCAGCAGGGTGCTTCGGCGGAGATATGACGAGCGAAATGCAGCAGCTGCAGACAGAGATTCATTCCTAACGGATACGGTCCATGCCTCTGAAGAAATAAGAACCTATGCATTAGGCTCCTATGTTCGGACTAAATTCGAGCAGAAGATGAATCGTGTATTCGCTGCTGCATTACGTGTCTCGATCATCGAGCGTCTTCTGGATGCTTCAGGAAGACTCTCTACGTTTGGCGGGATGATCTTTATCCTGTATGTCGGTGGGCTTCAAGTGTATGGGGGCCATATGGATGTCGGCGGCTTAGCTACATTTCTCGTTGCGAGCAGTCAATTAACCCGGCCGGTTGAATCACTCAGTGGGATTTGGGCAGGACTGATGGGAGCGATTTCACAGGCGGATCGTGTATTTACGATACTGGATCAACCGAGTAAGAACGAGTCGGATCCATCTATTGCAACGGATTCGATCAGTGGCGGTGTATCGGTTGAACGAGTCAGTTTTACCTATCCTCATGCAGAGGAAAGCACGCTAACGAATCTCTCATTTGCGGCTACATCTGGCCGAATGACCGTGATTACGGGCCCGAGCGGCTGCGGCAAGACGACATTACTCCAGATCCTGACGGGAGGATACGCGGCGGATGAAGGAAACGTCTATATGGCGGGGAATCGGACCTACGTCCCCCAAGAAGCGTTTATTCTTTCCGGCACATTTCGCGAGAATATCCTGTTCGGGTGTGATGGGGCGACCGAGGAACAATGGATTGCCGCTGCAAAGCGCGCATCGATTCATGACAGGATTATGGAGCACCCGAATGGGTATGACACCCTCATTGGGGATCAAGGTGTTCCATTGTCGGGAGGAGAGAAGCAGCGGATTACACTCGCTAGGGCATTTCTAAGAAATCCATCTGTACTTGTACTCGACGAGCCTACTTCATCCCTCGATCCAGTACACGAACGTCAGGTCATTCAAGCTCTGCAGGAATGTGCCGCACGAATGACTGTGATTGTCGTGACGCATCGCTTACCTCTCATTCAGCTTGCGGATCATGTTGTGTTTATGGAGCGGGGGCGAATTGTTGATGCTGGCTCTCATGAGGAGCTGCTAAGACGTCGAAGCGAGTATGATCGGTTTATGATGGAGCATGATGGACGGGTGGAGGAATGGGTATGAAGCAGCAAGAAACAACAAAGCTATCACAACAATGGCCGATTATTTTTCAATTTCTGAAGCCCTATTGGATTGTCGTGGTATTCATTCTGATTCTGATTGCCGTCGATGGGTTGTTCGAGATCAGCGTTGCGCTTGGACAAGGATTCTTCATCGATGCCATTCGGGAAAAGGGAGAGACGCAATTTCATGGCATCGCACTTATCGCTATGGCCGCGTTGATCGGGTTCGTTACGCTGCTCGCAGTGCACAGATATTTACTTGTCTGGTTACATGGAGCCGTGTACAAAGGCATGTCATCGCATCTATTCGGTGTGGTGAATAAGATGCCTTTCGGATTCATTCAGAAGCAATCTTCAGGGGATATCCAGCTCCGCGTGAAGGAAGATACGGAGCACGGCTCGGAACTGATTGATTCGGCAGCGGAAATGATGACAGTCATTCTGATTATTGTCTTTTCTTTCGGATACTTGCTGAAAGTAGACGCATTCCTTGCTATGATAGCCATTGTTAGCGTCATTGCGATATTCTTCTCCAGCCGCTTCTTCGATCGTCGACTGCGTTCGGAATCCGATCAGGTGGAATCCAGTGAAGCGGTTGTTCAAGGTCACATGCAGGAATATGTGCGTGGGCTCGGGGTAGTTCAGCAGTATGAAGCAGCGCCATGGCTTCTGGATCGGTTGATGATAGATCAGCAACGTTTGAATCAACGAAGATTGAAGCTGGCCATGACAGAAAGTGTATCGGATAACACAGCATTGGCTGTATTTAGCGTCACGCAGCTCGCTGCCCTGATTATTATTGCATTAGCAGCGGCAAGGCATCATCTGACGCCAGGTATGGTTGTAACTTGCAGCTTATTGTTTGAGCTCGTCGTATGGCCGGTTTTGGGATTATCACGTCAGCGGAGTCGCATGCAGGAAGGAGCGGGCGCATTTCATCGGATTTATGAATGGTTTAAGTTGGAACCGCACCGCAAGCCGTTAGCCACGTCATCTGATATTTCATCAACAGGGGAGCCCGTTGTGAAGATGATGAATGTTCAGTTTCAGCCGGAGGAATTAGAGGCTCCAGTGTTGAATGGTATGACGATGGAAATCCACCCTGGTGAAGTCGTGGCAATCGTCGGTTCCAGCGGTTCAGGTAAAACAACATTGTGCAGGCTCCTCGCCGGACTTTATGAACCGACATCAGGACAAGTGATGTTATCAGGTGGACTGGCATCCGATCGACTGATGGAAGAGAGCAATGCCGTAACGTATCTCACCCAGCATCCTGCATTTTTTGCGGGAACCATCAGAGAGAATATCAAGCTGGACCTTGAGCACGTTACAGAGGAAGAGATGATACAAGCAACGAAGTCTGTGGCATTGCATTCTTATATCGAGGAACTGGACGATCAATACGATTCCTTATTAGATGAACGAGGAATGAATCTATCTGGCGGGCAGCGCCAACGACTCGCATTATCTCGTGTATTTTTAAGAGATTCGGAGCTGTATATCTTGGATGAACCGACCTCTGCGTTAGATATTCATACCGAACAAGAGGTCATCCAACAATTATTTCGATTCCTAGACGGCAAGTCGGCGGTCATCGTGACGCATCACGTTGAATTGGCAAGACGAGCTCATCGAATTCTTGTGTTAGATCAGGGTAGACTGGTTGAAGCGGGTACGCATGAGGAGCTCATGAAGAAGCAGGGACATTATGTTCGACTATTTACGAATAGAGGATGATGACGATGACGGTCTATATTGGATTCCTACGCGGCATTAACGTTGGCGGCAAAAACAAGATTAAGATGGCGGAGCTCAAAAAGATGTTAGTGACGATGGGGTTTGTTGGTGCGGAGACGTATTTACAGACGGGGAATATTTTGTTCCATTCCGATGATACGGCGGAGGCGCTGCGTATGCGAATTGAGCTTAAGATAAGCGAGCAATTCGGCGTCTCGCCGACGGTTGTACTCCGCACGGCAGAGCAAATGGAGAAGATCATAGCAGACTGCCCTTATGCGGCAGAAAGCCTAACCGAAGGGCAGACGATACAAGTCTCGGTATTAACGGAAAAGCCGGATCAGCAGATCGCGGAAATCTTATCGCGTGGGAAGAGTGAAATCGATGAATTTCAGCTGCAAGGCTACGAGATCTACTTCTTATTCCGCCAGAGCGTTCTGGATTCCAAGCTCGCGACGAATCTGCAGAAGCTCGGAGACCGCGTAACGACGCGTAATTGGAACACTATGACGAAGCTCTCGGAGATGGCGAAGGAGATGCCATAGGGAAAAAATGAAGGAGGGGGCATAGCGCCCCCTTTTTTTTCTTTCATCCACCCTCTAAGCTATATTGGATATTTGCAGTAACTTCAGCTTATAATGCGGCAGTTGGACTTCTATAGTGGAATTTTGTATTAACTTTGGCCGGTTTGGGTGATTGAGAGATGATTTGCGTGTCCTACCCTGCAGGAATCCACTATAAGTACGACACACCACGTAGTACGCTTCGCTATGATGGATGGAATCCACGATAGGAGTCAAGAGTGGCACGATTGGATGTCATTTCGTACGGAATAACCCTTAGATTGTTGGCTCAACACGCGGATTGCAGCCTTAGAATTTTGCGCTATACCACACGCTCCTGTAGGGATGCCTTGTGTAAATCGAGCCAATAGCTCTTCACGAGCGTGTCGCCGTTACGGGTATCCGCTTCATATGCACGCTCAAAGCCCAGACGTTCATACAGCAGCACGGCGGAAGCCATCATGTCCGATGTATGCAAATGGAGCGTGGAATAACCCAGCAGTACCGATCGGCGTGCGGCTTCTTGAATCAGAAGCGTGGCGATGCCGCGTCCGCGGTAGTCAGGCGATACGGCTAGCAACCGTATAATGGGCGAATGAATGCCCAGTTCTGGCTTGCCATAGGCGGCTTCCGAGGAGAGGAACATCTGGACGCTGCCAATGATCTCCCCATCGAGTTCAGCGACAATTCGGGCATAAGTTGCATTACCGTAGACGGAGTTCCGAATGGAATCCCGGTATTCCTCCCAACGAGGCTGCGGCAGATCATGCGCATATTGCTGATAGGCTTCAATCATGACCTGCGCGATCGCCTCTTGTTCGAATTCCTCTGCATCACGGATACGAATATCTTGTGGTGCGGTCATCTCGGTCACTCCCTCTCATCGATTTCGTCAAATTTGTAATCCAGTATAACTTTATATTCTGATTAAACATATAGGAAATAATAAATATCGATAACGTTATTGAAAAATTCAATGATAAAGTGCCGAGCTCACCGTAAATTTGGATTGACAATAAAAATTCAACTCCATAAGATAAAAATAATTTATGTCCCTTACGACTGTCCTAAAACCGTCTATTTTTATCTGAATAATATGAATAATATGGAGGTGGGTTCATTGAATATTGAGAATATCGAAGCCTTTGTCTACATCAATCATTACGGGAGCTTCAATAAGGTGGCGGATGTGCTGTTCTTGTCCCAGCCGACGGTTACTGCCCGCATTCAGTCACTGGAGCGAGAGCTGGACTGCCGGTTGTTCGACCGCTTCGGCAAGCAAATTCATTTGACGGACAAAGGCAAGCAATTCCTCCCTTTTGCGCAGCAAATTGTTCAGACGTATCAGAAAGGCAAACATCATCTACACGCCAAAAGTGCAACGCCTAACGAGCTGCGGATCGGATGCACCGTATCGGTGTCGAATTATTTGATGCCCCACCTATTAATGCGGCTCCAAGAACGATTCACGGATATGCGATTTAAAATTACGACTGCGACAACGGATGAGCTGGCTGCCAAGCTGTCTTCCAAGGAGCTGGATCTGGCCATCGTGCGCAAATTGGTGAACCCTGCTTTCCAGTCCTATTCTTTTTTTGAAGATCCGATCCGCTTGTATGTCTATCAGGACCATCCGCTGGCTGCTGCAGGAAGAGCGGATATTCGTGAGATTCGTCATGAGAAGCTGATCTTCTTCGAATGCGGATCGCTCGATTGGCTGCGGATACACCGGGTATTCGAGAGCCTGGAACAGCCTCCTAACATCGTGTTTCAGGTCGATAATTCGGAGACAGCGAAGAAGCTTGTTTTGCGCCGGGCAGGTATTTGCTTCCTCCCCGGGCTATGCGTGCAAGAGGAAGTCGAGGCGGGTCTGCTCGTCCCTGTGAATATTACAGAGACAACGGGCATTGCGCTTCAGACCAACCTGATTACATTACATGATGTCCATACGGAATTCGCGGAGTCACTGCTGGAATGGGGCGCGGATGTGCTCCATTAAGGAATTGCATATACGAATAGAAAAACTCTATTAGACGCGAAGGGCAAATCGCGGTAAAGTTAGTGTCAACAAATTCATACTAAACAGATAGGAATTATCTAGTTTTAGTGAAAAGGGGATGAGATCATGCGTAAATCATGGCTATTCGTTGCAACGTTACTGCTCACGGGGGTGATTGCTGGTTGCGGCACTGACGAGAAAACAGCGAATCAAGACAAAGAAGGAACCGTTAATGCGTCTGCAGGGGTCAAAAAAATCGTCGTAGGTACAGGCACGAATTTTCCTAAAATCTGCTTCATCGACGAGAACGGCAAGCTGACGGGCTTTGATGTGGAGCTGGTCAGAGAAATCGATAAGCGGCTTCCACAATATGAATTCGAGCTGCAAACCCAGGAATTCGCGAATCTCCTTTTAAGTCTAGAGACGAAGAAAATCGATTTTGTCGCGCATGAGATGGAGAAGAATCCGGAACGCGAGAAAAAGTACTTGTTCAATAAAGAGCCTTATGCGCACTGGAGAAATAAGATCATTGTCGCGAAGGACAACAATTCTATCCAATCGTTGGATGATTTGAAAGGCAAGAAGGTGCTGACCGGTGCGACAAGCGCAGAGGCTCAGATCTTGGAGAATTACAACAAAGCGAATAACAACGCCATTAACATTGTCTATCAGAGCGGCGCGGCGAAGGATGCGGTGAATCAGATTACGAACGGGCGCGTGGAAGCCACGATTGGCGCAGATTTCTCGCTGCCGCTCATCGATCCGCAAGGCAAGCTGAAAATAACGGGCGACGACCTCTCGGAAGCAGATATCCTCTTCGTGTTCCGTAAGGATGATCCGGAATCACAGAAGCTGGCGGATGACATTGACGGCGCGATTAAGCAGCTGAAATCGGATGGTACGCTGGGCGAGCTCAGCAAGCAGTGGCTCGGCTCAGATTTTACCGCGGATAAGAAATAAGGCATTAAAGGTCCTAGAAGGGGAGGAGGAAGCTCATGGGAGCCCCGTTTGATATTACGTATGTGTTTGGCTACTTACCGAAGCTGCTATCGACGCTGGGCATGACGTTGCTGATCGTGGGAGGTTCGCTACTGGTGGGGATTGTCGTGGGATTTCTCATCGCCCTTCCCCGTCTATACCGGATTCCGATGCTGAACACGCTGGCTAGAATATACGTTTCTTTTTTCCGCGGGACGCCGATCTTGATCCAGCTGTTCCTGTTCTATTACGGGTTGCCTGAAATCTTAAAGTTGGCGCATCTCGATATTTCAAAAGCCCCGGTGCTGGTGTTCGTCATCATCACTTACGGTCTTCATACCGGTGCATTTATGTCGGAGACGATACGGGCATCGGTGACGGCGGTGGATCGCGGACAAGTGGAAGCGGCCTATGCTGTAGGCATGACGAGCTATCAGGCTTTTACCCGAATTATGCTGCCGCAGGCGATGGCGATTGCGGTGCCGGTGTTCTCGAATCTGGTCATCGCGCTGCTGAAGGATACGTCGCTTGCCTTCTCACTTGGCGTGATGGAGATGACGGGCAAGGCGCAGACGCTTGGATCGCTCACGCAGCATTTTATCGAAGCTTATATCTCGCTTGCATTGATTTACCTCGTCGTTAGCATGACGCTCGAGAAGCTGCTTCTCATTGCAGAACGACGCTTGTTAAGACATGAAGAAACGGATTCCACGGGACATCGAAGATTTCGGCTTGAGCAGAAAAGTTCGTATCGCCGCATGGTTGCCAGCGTGGATGCCGGAAAAGGAGGAACAGAAGTATGAAACTGGATCCATCCTTTATCTGGACGGCGCTGATCCAGCTGCTGTCAGCAATTCCTACGACATTGGTGATTACGGCCGTATCGGTCACCATAGGCTTTATTATTGGGTTAATTACCGCGCTGCTGCGGATTTATAAAATCCCAGTGCTGAGCCAAATAGCGGCGGGTTATGTAACTTTCATTCGCGGAACGCCGATGCTAACGCATTTACTGCTGATTTATTTCGGGCTTCCGATGCTGGTAGATGCTTTGTCCGCACAGTTCGGTTGGAGCATCAAATCTTCGTCGATCCCGATGATTGGCTTTGCCTTTATCTCGTTCTCGATCACGGCGGGAGCCTATATGGCAGAGGTCATTCGTTCCGGACTGCTCGCGGTCAATCGGGGTCAACTGGAAGCGGCTTACTCGGTAGGGATGACAACGCCGCAGGCTTTGCGCCGAATTGTCTTCCCGCAAGCCTTGGCAGTCAGTCTGCCGAACCTGTCCAATTCCGTCATTGGGATGCTGCACGGTTCTACGCTTGTTTTTACCGTATCGGTCGTAGATATTAACGCGAAGGCGCAGATCGTGGCGTCGACCAACTGGAAGTTTTTCGAGGCTTATCTGGCGGCAGCCGTCATTTTCTGGGGATTGACGCTCCTGATCGAACGGATTACCGCTGTCATCGAGAAACGAATCAATTTGTACAATCGGGGTGGAGTTGCATGATCCAACTTACGAATATTACGAAATCGTTCGGACGCCACCAGGTACTGAATAAGATCGATTTGACCGTACAGAAGGGAGAAGTCGTCGTTATTCTAGGTCCTAGCGGTTCCGGCAAAACGACGCTGCTGCGCTGCGTGAATTATTTGGAGAAGCCAAACGACGGCGAGATTCTCATCGGCGATTACCGATTAAACTGCAAGCATGCGAGTAAGAAAGACATTTACCAGCTCCGGCAGAAATCAGCGATGGTGTTCCAGCAATATAATCTGTTCAAACATAAAACAGCGCTTGAGAATGTCATGGAAGGACTTGTGGTCGTGAAGAAGCTGTCGAAGGAGGAGGCGAAGACGCGGAGTATTGCGCTGCTCGAGAAGGTGGGGCTTGGCAGCAAATTGGATGCTTACCCGAGTCAGCTCTCCGGCGGGCAGCAGCAGCGTGTGGGCATTGCCCGGGCGCTCGCGTTAGAACCGGAAGTGATTCTATTCGATGAGCCGACGTCGGCGCTCGATCCGGAGCTGGTCGGCGAAGTGTTAGCGGTTATTCGGAAAATTGCGAAGGAAGGCATCACGATGATCGTGGTTACCCATGAGATGGGGTTCGCAAGAGATGTCGCGAATCATGTGGTATTCATGGACGGGGGTGTCATTGTCGAGGAGGGGACGCCTGTGGAGCTGTTCAACAATCCGCAGGAAGAACGGACGAAGCAGTTCTTGAAGCGGATTACCCCGGAACTTAACTATAGCATTTAGGAGGCATAAGGTATGACCATTACAATCAGCGTTCTTGATCAAAGTCCAATCTATCCGGGGGAGTCGGCCTCAGAGGCGCTGGCGCATACGGTTCAGCTGGCGCAAAAGTCAGAGCAGCTTGGATTTCGGCGCTTCTGGGTATCCGAACATCACGATTCGGAGCTGCTGGCAGGATCATCGCCGGAGGTGCTGATCTCCTACCTGCTGGCTAGAACAGAGAAGATCCGTATCGGCTCTGGCGGCGTTATGCTTCAGCATTACAGCCCCTATAAGGTCGCTGAGAACTTTAATGTGTTAGCGGCTTTGGCACCAGGACGCGTCGATCTAGGCATCGGACGCGCGCCGGGCGGGCTACCCCGCAGCACACAGGCACTGCAGCGCGGGGTTTCTGATCCGGCGTCACTGACGGATAAAATCGCGGAGCTAGATCAGTATGTGCATCATAGTCTTCCGGCCGATCATCCGTTGATCGGATTGAAGGCATCGCCTTCCCCAGAGGCTCCACCTGCACTATACGTATTGGGCGCTAGCGTTGGGAGTGCAGAAATAGCGGCTGATTTAGGGCTACCATACGTCTTCTCCTTATTTATCAACGGAGATGAGGCGGTGGCATTGGAAGCCATCCGCAGCTATCGCAATCGCTTCAATGGAGCGCACGGCACACAGCCGCAGGCGATTATCGCGCTAGCGGTGGCCGTTGCCGATACCGAGGAAGAGGCAGCAAGCCTTGTCGGATCTCAAAAGCTGGTGAAGATTCACCTTGCCAGCGGGAAGACGCTCACGCTCGGAACACGTGAGCAGGCGGAGGAGTTCGGACGGCAAGCGAAGGAACATTACACCATTGAAGAACACGAACCATTTATCACCAAGGGAACGAAGGCGACGGTTCGTGAGAAGTTCGAGGCGCTGCATAAAGCATCCGGCGTAGAGGAATTTATTGTGACGAGCAACATTGCTCCGTTCGATAAACGTCTCCGCTCGTTCGAGCTACTAAGTGAAGCACTTAGCGGCACGGTAGCTGAGGTGTAGGCATTAGCGGCTTATCAAATATGCGAAGGAGGGTGATGGGTTGTCTGGTCATCAACTAGAGTCCATATATGGCATTGACGAAGCAAAATTCATTCAAATTCGCCGCCATCTGCATCAATATCCAGAGCTGTCGAACGAGGAATTCGAGACGACGAGATCGATCCGCGGATGGCTTGAGGAAGCGGATATCCGAGTTCTCGACTATCCCTTGGCAACCGGCATCATTGCCGAAGTCGGAGGACTCCGTCCGGGACCCGTGATAGCGCTGCGTGCGGATATCGATGCGCTGCCGATTCAGGAAGAGACGGACCTTGATTATGCTTCGAAGATTCCTGGCAAAATGCATGCCTGCGGGCATGATTTCCATACCGCATCCTTGATCGGTTCGGCTTATGCTTTGAAAGCGAGGGAAGGCGAGCTTGAAGGAACGGTTCGGCTCATCTTCCAGCCTGCTGAGGAGCGAGCCAAAGGGGCGAGACAAGTCATCGACAGCGGTGCGCTTGAAGGCGTGCAAGCGATCTTCGGGATGCATAACAAACCGGATCTTGCTGTCGGAACGGTAGGTATTAAGAGCGGTCCGCTCATGGCGGCGGCAGATGGCTTCCGTGTAGAGATCGAGGGCAAAGGCTCGCATGCTGCGGTACCGGAAGCGGGACTAGACCCGATCGTCACCGCGGCCCATGTCATTACGGCGCTGCAGTCGATCGTGAGCCGGGACGTGAGCGCCCTGCAAAGTGCTGTCATCAGTGTAACCCAGCTCCACAGCGGCACGGCATGGAACGTTATTCCCGATAAAGCTGTGCTGGAAGGAACGGTTCGGACCTTTGATGAGCAGGTACGTCAGCAGGTGCTGGAACGGTTCAGCCAAGTGGTGGAAGGCGTCACGACGGCTTTTGGCACCAGCGGCGGTGTACGTTGGATTGAAGGCCCGCCTCCGGTGAATAATGACGAATCGCTTGCGCAGCTCGGCAATGAAGCGGCGGCTGCCGCCTGTCTCAAGGCGGTGGTGCCTGTGCCTTCGCCTGCGGGTGAGGATTTCGCCGTCTATCAACGGGACATTCCGGGATTATTCGTCTTTATGGGCACGGCAGGGACGCAGGAATGGCATCACCCCGCTTTTACGCTGGATGAAGCTGCGATTCCCGTCAGCATCCGATTCTTCACGGAGCTTGCGGAACGTGCTCTGAAGCAGCTTGGGTCTGGCGGAGGTGAACAGCCATAACATCTACGAAGAGCTACGACGTCATTATCGTCGGTGCGGGCTCCATGGGCATGAGCGCCGGCTATCACCTTGCCAAGCGAGGCGTAAGTACGCTGCTGATCGACGCCTTTGATCCGCCACACCGGGAGGGCAGCCATCACGGGGAGCCGCGATTGATCCGGCATGCATACGGTGGTCATGCTGTCTACACAGACATGGCGGTACGCGCCCATCAGCTGTGGAATGAACTGGAATTACAGACGGAAAGGCAGTTGCTAATTCAGTCCGGCGTCCTGAACATAACGGACCCGGCGCTCTATTCTTTGAAGGAACGTACACCAAAAGCTGCGAAGCGAGGTGTTCTTACGGAATGGCTGAATGCGGACGAAATACAGAATCGCTGGAAAGGGATTCAGCTTCCCGACCATTTCGGAGCGATGTATGAGCCTGCTGCCGGATACTTACGCAGCGAAGCCTGCATCGATGCATATAAAGCGTTAGCGTTAAGACACGGTGCAGAATTGTTGACGTATACAGCAGTTAGCGGGATTACGGCCCAGCAAGACAGCGTCGTGGTTCATACACGGGATGCCGATTACTACGGGGCGAAGTTAATTCTGACGGCGGGAGCATGGTTCGGCACGTTGGCGCCGTTCATCACGCTTCCCATCCGAGCCGTCCGCAAAGTCGTCGGATGGTTCGAGACGAGCGGCTCCGATTTTCAGCCTGGACGATTCCCCGGATTTACGCTGCATACGAAGGAGGGCATCTATTACGGCTTTCCGGACATCGGCGGTGCCGGACTCAAGATCGGCCGCCATGATACCGGACTCGATTGGAAGCCGGGCGATCCAGTCTCTCCATTCGGCAGCCTGACAGAGGATGAAGAAGATCTGCGCGGCGCACTGCTGAGGTATATGCCCGGTGCAGCGGGTAGGTTGGTCCAAGGCGCGGTGTGCAAATACGAGCTGACGCCCGACGAAGACTTCATCATTGACCGGCACCCGCAATATTCACATATCCTTGTGGCCGGAGGGTTCTCGGGCCATGGATTTAAATTTTCGAGCGTCGTAGGGGAAATATGCTCGCAGCTTGCATTGGATGAAGCGCCGCAACTGGATGTTCGCCCATTCGCGCTCTCGCGTTTTACACAGCAGGCCGTGTCTGCACCACACTTGCCATAAGGAGGAGAAGGAAATGAGCGAGATCAATTTAGAAGCCTTATTAAATACTCATGGTCAGCTGGTGAATGCCGTCCAAGGACTGAGCGAGGAACAGCAGAAATGGAAGCCATCGCCGGAGGCATGGAGCGTGCAGGAGGTGGTATCCCATCTTGTGGATCACAGCTTCGTGATCTCGTTCCGGATTCGGGATATTCTCGCCGGCACATCGGCGCAGCTTCCGGCTTTTGGGCAGGATGCTTGGGTTAGCGGCCAGCATTCGAACCGGGGTCAATTGTCGGATGTTTTGGATGCTTTTCACGCGATCTTGGAATACAACAGCCTGCTCATTGAACGGTTAAGCGATGAGGAGCTGGAGAAGACGGGTGTTAATTTCAAAGGCGAGACGGTTAGTATTAAGACGATCATTCAAGGCTTTATCCGGCATATCCAAGGTCATCTCGGACAAATTGAACGGACGAAACAGGCTGCCGTCGCAGTATAGATCACAATTGATGTTAATCCGGAGCATTTCAGATAAGGAGGATGGAATCATGGCAAAGAAAAAACAGTTAAAGCTCGGGGCACTTCTGCATGGTGTCGGTGGAGGGACCTCCCTATGGAGGCACCCGGATGTGGATCCAGGGGCAAGCGTTAATTTCGAGCTCTACAAGAGCTGGGTTCATAAAGCGGAACAAGGCAAGCTGGACCTCATCTTTATCGCAGACGGATTGTATATTAACGAGAAGTCCATTCCCCACTTTCTGAACCGGTTCGAACCGCTCACGTTATTAAGTGCGCTGGCTTCCGTCAGCAAGCATATCGGTCTGGTCGGCACCTTGTCGACTTCGTACAGCGAGCCGTTTACGGTCGCCCGTCAGTTTGGTTCTTTGGATGTTCTCAGCGGCGGACGTGTCGGCTGGAATGTGGTAACTTCTCCGCTCGAAGGCTCTGCGCTGAATTACGGGAAGAAGGAGCATCCAGAGCATGATAAGCGCTACCGGATCGCAACGGAATATCTTGAGGTGACACGGGGGCTGTGGGATTCCTGGGAGGACGATGCTTTTGTCCGCGATAAGGAGAAGGGGATTTTCTTTGACCCGGAGAAAGTTCACACGCTGAGTCATGAAGGCGAGTTCTTCTCGGTGAAAGGTCCGCTGAATATTGCCCGTTCAAAGCAAGGCGGTCCGGTTATTTTCCAAGCAGGAGCCTCAGAAGTCGGTAAAAATTATGCTGCGAAGGAAGCCGATGCCATCTTCACTGGCGCCGAAAACCTGGAGGAAGCCATTCGGTTCGCGCAGGATGTGAAGGCCCGTGCTGCCAGCTTCGGTCGCAATCCAGACGATGTCCTGATCTTCCCTGGAATCGGACCGATAATCGGCAGCACGGAGGAAGAGGCGGAACGTAAATACCAAGAGGTGGCGAGCCTCGTCACGATCGAGAATGCGCTCAATTATTTGGGACGTTTCTTCGAGCATCATGACTTCTCGCAGTATCCGCTGGATGAACCGTTCCCGGAACTCGGGGATCTGGGCAAGAACAGTTTCCAGAGTGGTACCGATAAGATTAAGAAGGACGCGAAGGAGAAAGGGTTGACGCTAAGACAAGTAGCCCTGCAATCGGCAACGCCGCGCACCAGCTTCATTGGAACGGCTGAGCAGGTCGCGGATCGTGTGCAGGAATGGTTCGAAGCGGGCGCAGCCGACGGGTTCATGTTAGCCGCTGCCGTGCCGCGCGGGCTGGAGGATTTCGTGGAGCAAGTGGTGCCGATCCTGCAGGATCGGGGGATTTTCAGAACGGAATACGAGAGCGACACGCTTCGGGGGAACCTTGGCTTATCGGTACCTGAGAACCGGTATACGAAGGTCAGAGCCGAAGCGGAAGAAGCTCGCTACTAGTATAATTATGCAACCCTAAGGAGGATGAAGATGAGCAAAATCGTTTTGATTGCAGGAAGTCCTACGAACGGATCGAGATTATTCGGATTGACGCAATACGCCACGGATCATCTCGCGTTGTCTGGCTTTGACGTCGATGTGATCTCAGCTGCCGAGCTTCCAGCAGAAGATCTGCTCCGCGCGAATTTTAACAGTCCTGTCATCCAGAAGGCGCTTGCGGCAGTGGAGCAGGCGGACGCTGTTATTATCGCCAGCCCCGTCTACAAGGCTTCGTATTCGGGCGCGCTGAAGACCATCCTTGACCTTGTCCCGCAGAAAGGGTTCCAAGGGAAAGTGGTGCTGCCGCTCTTTATCGGCGGGACGATTGCTCATTTGCTGGCTATTGATTATGCCCTGAAGCCGGTTGTTGCCGCGTTAGGAGGAACGAATATTCTGGGCGGTGTGTATGCTGTCGACCAATGGATTAGCCGCACGGAGCATGGGGGATTTGAACTTACCGAAGAGCTGAAGGAGCGCATTGACGCCTCCATCAGCGAACTGACCCTAGAGCTGGAACGCGAAGCCGTGTTTCGGAATCAAGATATACAGGAACCGGTAAGCTGATTGATCAGTTTCGTTCGAAAGGGGGCTCAGGATCATGAAGGTTGCATTGTTTAGCTTGATGATGAATCTCCCGAATGCCGTGACAGGAGAATCTTGGACAGCGCAGCAAAAATTCAGGAACGTCATCCGCCAAGCCGTTCTTGCGGAAAAGCTAGGATTCGATGCTTATGGGGTAGGCGAGAGGCACGGGGCGCCATTCCTGTCCTCGTCGCCGCCGGTCGTATTGACCGCGATTGCAGCTCAGACCTCGCGTATTCGACTGTTAACCACGGTGACGGTGCTTAGCGTGCTCGATCCGGTACGGGTTGCAGAGGATTATGCGACGCTGGATCATCTCTCGGGAGGCCGGCTGGAAATGATCATCGGGAAAGGCAATGATCCGCGGCACTATCCGCTCTTCGGCATTACCGAGGAGGAACAGTGGGAATCCATGGCTGAACGCTATCGGCTGCTGAAAAGGTTGTGGACGGAAGAAGGCGTCACTTGGGAAGGCCGTTACCGTCCGCCGATTGAGCATGTGACGACCTATCCGCGACCTTACCAGAAATCAATCCCCGTATGGCACGGCAGCGCCTCCAGCACGCTCTCGACGGAGCTGGCGGCCCAGCTCGGAGAGCCGATTTTCTCCTCAAATTCGTTCCATCCGCAGGCCAAATACAAAGCATTGATTGATCATTACCGCGAGCGGCTAGCTTTTTATGGGCATGATCCGTCTCAAGCCGTCGTCGGCGCGGGCTCAGGCAGTCTATATCTCGGTACCACTGGCGAGGAAGCCATCCGGCGTTATCGACCCTACTACAATGCATTCAGCGTAACGGAATCGTCGAAGCATAATCAATCGCCTTTCATAAATCTGGAAGATATCATCGCGAATGGTCCGGCGCTGATCGGCAGCCCGGAGCAAGTAATCGAGAAAATTATCCATTATCACGAGGCCTTCGGCCATCAGGTGCTGAGCATCAGCGTCGATGGATTGACAGAATCGGAGCAAGAGGAACAGCTGCATCGTTTTGCCGAGGAAGTGCTTCCTGTGCTGAGGCGGGAAATCCCAAGTACAGTGTGGAATAAGCCACCTGCTCTAACGGAAGGTGATACAGCAATTCCTTCTCCTGTCTCAAGCTGAGTACTCAGAAGGACAATTGGATAGCGGAGAAGATGCAATAGGGGGGAATCGTATCTCCCCTATCGTGCTGTTCAGCCGTAACCTGCTTGACACATATATAAGGACTTGCTATTGTTTGTGAGAGTATGGATACGGTGGTGGGAAATGGATGGTAACAATTAAAGATGTAGCTAAAGCGGCTAATGTATCCGTCACAGTTGTATCGAAAACGTTAAACGGCTACTCGGATGTCAATGAGGACACACGACGCAAAGTGTTAAAAGTAGCTGAAGAGCTCAAATACACGCCGAATATGCTAGCGAAGAACTTAAAACAAAAAGTAACGAAGTCCATCGCATTGATTTTCTCGAACTTCGAACGCGCTAACGGCAAGGATGGCGTCTTATTCCAGATTATGAGTGGAATTTACGCAGCTGCTGTAGATTTCAAGTATGAGGTTGTGATCTACACACGCAGCTTGTCTGAGCAGCAGAATATATCATATTGGAAATTTTGCAAAGACCATAAAATAGCGGGTGCAGTCGTAACTGGATTGAAGACAACGGACCCTTATTTCCAAGAAATCGTAAATAGCGATTTTCCGTGCGTCGTTCTCGATACGGATCTAGCTAGCGAACATACTGGCTCGGTATCGACGGACAATGTGGGTGCGGCTAAGGTGGCTGTCGAGTTTTTGATCTCGAAAAATCACCGGAAGATCGGCATGATTAACGGCCATGAATTCGCGGTCGTCAGCCGTCAACGTCTAGAGGGATATAAGGCAGCTCTATCTGAACAAGACATCGATTTCGATCCTACGATCGTTGTCAATTCGGACTATTCGGAAGAATCGGCCTACGAGCTAGCAGATTCTTACTTGCAGGAGCATCGTGATGTCACAGCGATATTCTTCGCGAGTGATCTGATGGCGATTGGTTTCATGAATCGGTGCCGCGAGATCGGTGTACGGATTCCAGAGGATATTTCGATTCTTGGTTTCGATGATATTGTATTATCGAGTTATACGACGCCGAAGCTGTCGACTGTGCGTCAGAATTTCCATAAGCTTGCCTATCAAGCCTGCGAACAAGTCATTCATATTTTGGAGAAAGAGGAGAAAGGCCGGCATATTATGATGCCTTTCAAAATAGTTGACAGAGAGACAATCAAAGAACTATAATCATTGTGCAAATGCTTTCATGTATTCATTTTTTATTGAATCTCGAAAACATTTCTTTTTTTGACGATAATCGAAAACGTTTTCGAACGAAGGCGCAGAATCATAGTTTAGAGAATGTACCTTGGAGTTGTAAGGAGAGTTGGTCGAGCTATGTATAACAGCAATAGTCAATTATCATCGACGCAGGCCGTAAAGAGTAAGCATCCGTTTAATGTATACCTGACGGCAGGTGAGTATGTAAAAGCGATTGGAACGCAAGATGGTTATTTCCCGGATTTCGGGCATCATGTTGCGAACGAAATGGGGGGCATATGGCTGCATCCCATTAAGTTGTTAGACGGATTCTGGCTTCGGGTAACCGATCTGGACCGTAATATTTCCGTATGGTCGAAGTCCGATGAATATATAACTTACCCGTGGGGCAACGGATTCCGCTACGATCACGGTCTGGGGCATATTCCGGTCGCGATCGAACGCGAGCAATTCGCGCCGGAACACGAGAAAGGCTTAGTCGTTCGCTACGACCTGCATAATTACGCAGATCGTCCTACGCGCCTGAAGTTGGAACTATTAGCTCGTACAGATTTGCGTCCGGTCTGGTTCTCGGATGAGATCGGCATTCTGGACGGCGCGAAGGACGTGGTGGAAGCGCGTACGAATCGTGTGATGCATGCTAAGGATTGCGATCATGATTGGCATGCGATGATTGGGACGAGCTTGCCGGGTGAGGACTACGAGATCGGTGAATCGTTATTCGGGCCGGAATTCACGAGCGGTCAAGGCTGCGGCATGAAGTTCGAGACGACGATGACGCTCGAAGCGGGTGCGCGTCTATCCTTCCATCTCTTCGTGGCGGGTTCGTATGCTTCGAAGCAGGAGTGCGAGGCGACCTATGAGACACTTGTGCGTGATCATGAGCGCCTGCTCGCGGAGAAGAAAGCGACGTACGACGCGATTCGTGAGCGTGCGGAGTTGAAGATTGAAGGCGAGTCGGCATTCAGCGATATTTTCACATGGGTGAAATGGAACAATCAGTGGCTTGTTCAACAAGTCGATGGCATCGGGCGCGGATTAACGGCGGGCAGCCCGCATTATCCTTGGTGGTTCGGTTGCGATAATTCGTATTCCTTGCAAGGAGTACTCGCGATTGGGGATCATGAGTTAGCGAAGGATACGATGCGTATTCTGCTCGACAGCTCGAAGAAGCAGAACAGCAATGGCCGAGTCGTGCATGAGATAACGACGATGGGCGCGGTCTCGAACCCGGGGAACACGCAAGAAACAGCGCACTATATCAGCATGGTATGGGATATGTATCGCTGGACTGGCGATCGTACATTCCTCGAAGAACATTACGCCTATTGCGTGCAAGGGATGGACTGGCTCTTGCATGAGATGGATCCGGACGGCGATCTCTTCCCGTCAGGCTATGGCATCATTGAGATCGCAGGGCTCAATATGGAGCTGATCGATTCTGCAGTGTATACGGCCAAAGCGCTGCAATCCCTCGTTCAGATGAGCCTTGAGCTCGGAGAAGAGCGTGCTTCGCAATATGAAGCATTGGCTGAACGTGCCGTCGAAGCCATCAATACAACCTTCTGGAACGAAGAACAGCAGCTTTATGCCGATGCGGTAGCAGCGAAGCAGGATGTTCTTCCGAAGGTCGAATTCCTGATCGGTATGGCGGAGCAGAACGGCATTCAAGGCTATCGCGAATATCTGGAGCACCAGCTTGCACGTGTTCAGGATGAGACCGTCGATCATGGCTGGTTAATTAATAAGAACTGGGTAATCTCCACCCCGATGGAAGCCGGGATTGCCGATCGCGCCAAAGGCGAGAGCGCCATTCGTCATATGCGCAACGCGGACTTTATCGGACCTTACGGTTCATATCTGTCGGGCACATTCCAGCAGGGCACGATGACCATTAGTACGGGAGTCCACGCCATAGCCGAAGCGATGTACGGCGATATCGATGCAGCACTCGATTTATTGCAGCGGATGAATGGATCTTTCTCTCGCGTATTGCCGGGTTCGATGAATGAGATGTCGCCGGATTATGGCTGCGCCGTACAGGCTTGGACGGTCTACGCCATGATGGTGCCGACAATCGGACACATGATCGGGGTTCAACCGGAAGCGCATCGCCGCACGGTAACGATCGCTCCGAAGATTCCGACCGCTTGGCAGGGCAAAGACATTCAATTGAACCGCGTTCGTGTCGGGGATGCATGGATCGATATCCAGCTTCGTGTGGATCAAGGGCAGTTAAAGCTTCAGGTGAAGAATGACTCGCAATGGAACATTCAAGTACAGTGGCAAGGGAAGTCGTATTCGTTCAACGATGCTATCATTGAAGCGGCCCTGTAGTAATGCAAAGGGATTGAATCGTGAGAGAGCAACTTATTATTATTCACTTTACTATGCGTCGTTAAGCCTCGCCTGACTGAGTGTATACATGTTATTATTATGCCGTAATTGAGTTAAGACGGGTTTCCCGACGTCATTTTTATCGCAGTTATTCTGGGGGCACTGGCAGATCGTGTTGCTGTCCCTTCACTGCTTATTTAAGAAACAATAAAATTTAAACAAAATATTGACACCCAAAACTTTCGAATGCTATAATCCCTATGAAAACGTTTTCGAGAAACGACACATTATTTTTTTGACTACACCGAAATCGTTTTCGTTTTTTAAGGGTTAAATCGAAATCGTTTTCGGGGCAGGAGGTTTATATGCTTAATTACAACAAGACATTAACAGAATCCTTGAAAAACTGGGCTTTTAGCGAAGAGAAATTTGAGCCGTTGCTTCTAGGGAAATGTGAATCGATCATGTCGCTAGGAAATGGGTATATGGGAATGAGATCAGCGACAGAAGAGCCTTATCTCGGAGAGACTCGTAACTTATTCGTTAATGGAACGTTCAACAAGTTCGATGAGAACGAAGTTACAGAACTTCCGAATGCAGCTGATGTAACCAGATTAGAGCTGTTCGTCGCTGGCAGACAGTTCTCCTTAGAACAAGGCAGTACGCAAGAATATTCCCGTGTACTCGACCTGCGGCATGCGGAACTCGTAAGATCATTTGTCTGGGAGAGCCCGGAAGGCAAGCAAATCCGATATACATTCCGCCGGTTCGTATCGCTGGATCAAGTCCATCTGATCGGAATGAAATTAGAAGTGACGCCATTGAATGGTGAGATCGACTTCACAGTTCGTTCCGGCATCAATGCGCAATTATCGAACACAGGAAGCCAGCATTTCCATGAAGGCGAGAAACGGATTTTTGACAAGAAATACTTGCAGCTATTACAGACAACGACCGAATCAAAAGTTGACTTCGTTGTTCATACAAGTCATCAATTTACGTTGAATGGTAAGTTGGTTGAATTGACACCGAAGATGGATATTGATCGACGTAAAATTGCAATGGAGTATTCATGCAGGATCGCTAGCGGTGAGACACTGGTGATGGAGAAAATCAGCAGCGTGCATACGAGTCGGGATAAAGCGTTCGAAGGTCAAGAGCTCCCTGTCATGCGTGAAGAAGCACTAAATCAATTGAAGCAAGCGGATGCGTTAGGTTATGATGCATTATTCGAACAACACAAGCAAGCATGGGACCAAGTATGGAAGCAGTATGAGATTGAGATTGAAACGGAGCAGCCATTTGATCTACTTGCCATTCGCTTTTCGATTTATCACCTTGTTGTGATGACGCCAGCACATGATAACCGAATGGGAATCGGGGCAAAAGGGTTGAGCGGCGAAGGGTACAAAGGCCATTCGTTCTGGGACACAGAAATCTTCATCCTTCCGTTCTACATCTACACGCGTCCTGAAATCGCACGCTCGCTGCTCGAATTCCGTTACTTGGGTCTGGAAGGCGCAAGACGCAAGGCCAAAGAAAATGGATACGAAGGTGCGATGTATCCGTGGGAAGCTGCATGGCCGACGGATGGCGAAGTGACGCCGGTCTGGGGCGCAGTTGATATCGTAACAGGCCTGCAGACGAAGATCTGGTCTGGATTTATTGAACAGCACATTACGTCAGATATCGCTTATGCGGTATGGCATTACTATAAGGCAACAGGCGATCAAGACTTCATGGATCAATACGGATATGAGATGTTATTCGATACGGCAACCTTCTGGGCGAGCCGCTTAGAGTGGGATGAGGCGGCATCTAGATACCATATTAATGAAGTGATTGGTCCGGATGAGTACAAGGAGCATATCGACAACAACGCATTCACGAACTACATGGCGCATTTCAATATGGAATTGGCGATTGCGTACTATGAGGAACTGAAGGCATCCCGTCCGGAATTGCTCGCATCCTTAGAAGAGAGATTAGGTCTCGCAGCAGCGTATTGCGTATGGACAGATCGAATCGGCCAGATCTATTTGCCGGCGCCGAACGAGAACAATATCGTACCGCAGGATGATACGTATCTAACGCTTGAAACGATTGATTTGACAAAGTATAAGAAGCAGAAGAAAGTAGGAAGCTTATTCCTGGATTATAGCTTGGATCAGGTCTGCAAGTTGCAAGTGTCCAAGCAAGCGGATATTATGATGCTATTCTTCTTGCTCGAGAATAAATTCTCGCCGGAAGTGAAGCGTGCGAATTATGACTACTACGAGCCTAAGACTTTGCATGATTCTTCGTTATCCTTGTCGACACATAGCATTCTGGCTGGCGACTTTGGAGATATTGATTTAGCTTACGATCTGTTCCGTCGTGCGACTGAGATTGATCTTGGTCCGAACATGCATTCATCTGACGCAGGGATTCACTCTGCATCGATTGGCGGCATTTGGGAATGTATCGTGATGGGATTTGCGGGTGTGAGAATGCTGGATGGCCGATTGCATCTGAATCCGAAACTGCCGCAGTCGTGGACGGGATTCAAATTCCCATTGTATTGGCAAGGTGCTCGATTGGAAGTACAGGTATCACTGAATGCTGTGCATATCGTGACGGCAAGCGAGCAAGAGTTGGAACTCATCATTCATGGTAGTACAATCAAGTTTCATAAAGAGCTTAACATGCAATTCTAAAAAATCAGGGAGGTCTTTACAATGAAAAAATGGGCAATTCTACTGGTAGTAACGATGATGGCAACACTCGTATTATCCGCTTGCTCGAGCGGCAGCAGTGAGACAAAAAATGAGAGCCAATCCGGCACTGCTGACCAAGAAAAAGTACAATTGAAATTCACCGTATGGGGCGATGTCGCATCAGCTGGCCCGGAAGTGAAGCTAACGGAAGAATTTAATAAGTCCCATCCGAACATTGAAGTGAAGTTCGAGCCAGTTCCAGGCGATGGTTATGGCACGAAACTAACGACATCTCTTGCAGCGGGCCAAGCGCCGGACGTCTTCTTGATTGGTGAAGGCGACTACTACAAATATGTCGATAAAGGCGTTGTTGAGCCGCTTGATTCTTATCTTGAAGCAGACAAATCCTTTGATACGAGCATGTTCCAAAAAGATCTACTCGATATGGGACATATCAATGGCAAAACATATTACTTGCCAAAAGACTTCAACCCATTGTCTCTCTGGTATAACAAGAAATTGTTCGATGCAGCAGGCATGGAATATCCGAACGAGAACTGGACTTGGGACGACTTGAATGCGGCAGCGAAAAAGCTAACGTTGAAGGATGACAAAGGCAAAATCAAGCAATTTGGATTTAACGCAACGAAATGGGAATATCCAATCTTCACTTACTTATGGTCAAACGGTACATCGATTTCCAATGAAGACGGTACCAAAGCAGAAGGCTTCATGAACAGCGATAAGACAATTGCGGCAATGGAGAAATACGTAGCGATGTCCAAGGGTGCAGATAAAGTATCGCCAACGCCTCAAGATGCGGAGACGCTCGGCGGCGACGGATCGATGTTCATGACAGATAAATTGGCAATGATGGTAACAGGCCGCTGGGTGAAATATGACTTGGATCGTTCCAAAGTCGACTATGGCACAAGCTTGATTCCGAAAGGCGCAGATGGCGAGCGCGGCGGTATCATTGCAGCAGCTGGCTGGGCAATTAACGCGAACAGCAAGCACAAACAAGAAGCTTATGAGCTCGTAAAATGGTTGTCCGGTAAAGAAGCACAAGTATTGCGTTCCGAGAAAGGTCTTGTCCTTCCAGCAACGGTGAATGAGCTTGAAGAAGTGAAGAAAACCGAAGTAAAAGACAAACCGATCATCGACATGATGGCATTCGCGAAAAAACCAGTCACGATGGTATCTTCCAATGGTTCCCTATTCGTAGAGGAGTTCAACAAAGCGATGGAGAAAATTTTGCTTGACCAGTCCTCTGTCAAAGATGCATTGAATGAAGCAGCGAAGAACGTAGACAGCAAGATTACGAAGTAAGGCATTGTATGAGAGTGAAGCTGGAGTTATCTAGCTTCACTCTCTATAGATTCAAGGAGGTCTCTATGAAACACAAATCCCGTTCAGAAAAAGCCGGATATTTATTTATCCTTCCATGGTTTCTAGGACTATTGCTATTTACGATTGGGCCGATGATTTTCTCCCTCATCTTGTCGTTTAGTAAATGGGATATCATCACAGGTATTGGCTCGATTGAGTTTGTTGGCTTGGACAACTTTGTGAATATTTTTAAAGATGAACTATTCTATACATCCTTGAAGGTTACATTTATCTTTGCACTTGTATCCGTTCCTTTGTATCAGATTATTTCTCTGCTTGTTGCGATGATGTTGAATATGCGGACGAAAGGGATGAATTTCTTCCGTTTGATCTTCTTTATGCCGTCGGTCATTCCAGCGGTTGCCGTATCCATGATGTGGATCATGATTCTGAACCCGGAATATGGCATATTGAACAAAGCGTTAAGCTTGGTAGGCATCGAAGGCCCAGCTTGGCTGCAAGATCCTAAATACGCGCTGAGCGCATTGATCGTCATGGGGATTTGGGGTATCGGTAATACCATTATTATTTATTTGTCAGGTTTGCAAGGCGTTCCGGAAGAACTGTACGAGGCAGCGCAATTGGATGGAGCAGGTATTGTGCGCCGGTTCTTTAGTGTCACTATTCCTATGATATCTCCCACGATCTTCTTCAACCTCATTATGGGGATTATCGGTGGTTTTCAATATTTCACGCAAGCCTTCGTCATGACGAATGGCGGACCGCTAAATTCAACCTTATTCTACAATCTGTTCTTGTATAACAAGGCATTCAAAACTTATGAAATGGGATACGCTTCAGCCTTGTCGTGGATTCTGTTCGCCATTATTTTGATCTTCACCCTCATTGTAATTCGCACCTCTTCGGCTTGGGTCTATTACAATGGCGATGATGATAAGGATTGAGGAGGTATAGCGATGAATATACAGACATCACTCAAAAAAAATATCGCGAAGCTGGTCGCGCTTGTTATCTTAATCGGCGGTTCTTTGATTGTACTTGTCCCACTGCTCTGGACCGTGTCGACTTCACTGAAGACACCTGGGGAAGTATTTGGTGACAATTTCTTTCCTGAAGTATGGAAATGGAGCAACTACAGCGATGCGGTGAATGCCATTCCGTTCTTCACATTTTTGAAGAATACATTGATTGTTCTGGTTCCGGTTCTGATCGGTACGGTATTCTCATCTGCACTCTGTGCGTATGGGTTTGCCCGCTTTAAATTCAAAGGGAAACGTTGGTTGTTCCTCGTGCTGCTCGCGACGATGATGCTACCAGGACAAGTGACGATGATTCCGATGTTCATCATGTTCAAAGAGGTCGGCTGGGTAGATACGTTCTGGCCGTTAATTATTCCATCTTTCTTCGGTGGAGGCGCATTTAATATTTTCTTGATTCGTCAGTTTATGCGCGGGATACCAAGAGATTTAGACGAAGCTGCATTTATGGACGGCGCCAATCGTTGGCAGATCTTCATGAAGGTCATGCTGCCACTATCCAAGCCGCCTCTTGTTGCGGTTGGAATTTTCACCTTTATGGGCGTATGGAATGATTTCCAAGGGCCGTTGATTTACTTGAACTCAACAGAGAAATATACGCTAGCACTAGGACTGTCGATGTTCAAAGGCTTGTACAACATCGAGTGGAACATGCTGATGGCCGCGACGATTCTCATTATGCTGCCAGTCCTCATCGTATTCTTCGTGGCTCAGAAGTACTTTATTGAAGGAATTTCGATTTCTTCCGCGATGAAAGGGTAAGCAGATGCTACACCAATAGACAGAGGGGATTGAACCCAAGGGAGAGGAAATGCAATGATCATTAAAGCTGTCTTGTTCGACTTGGATGGCGTTATTACAGATACGGCTGAATATCATTATGTCGCATGGAAGCAGCTTGCTGCACAATTAGGCATCGAGATCGATGAAGCATTTAATGAACAGTTAAAAGGCGTCAGCCGGATGGAATCGCTCGAGCGGATTTTGCGTCATGGCAACCGTGCGAACGATTTGTCCGCGGAAGAGAAGATTGCCCTAGCTACGCAAAAAAATAACGAATACGTGAAGCTGCTCGTAAACGTGTCGCCGAAGGATGTCTATCCAGGCATTCGCGAGCTTCTATTGGAGCTTCGTGCTGCAGACGTTCGCACGGTGATCGCATCGGCGAGCAAAAATGCGCCGCAAATTCTGAATTCACTGGCATTAACGGATTTATTCGATTATATCGTGAATCCGGATGAGGTTGCACACGGCAAACCGGCACCGGACATCTTCTTGCGCGGTGCGGAAGCGGTAGGCGTCAATCCGGCGTTCTGCGTAGGCATCGAGGATGCGCAGGCGGGTGTAGAAGCGATTAAATCGGCGAAGATGGTCGCTGTTGGAATCGGTGAAGAGCACGTCTTGAAGCCCTCCGGCACGGATGTCGTTTTGCCATCAACGGGATCATTGTCTTGGTCTTTCTTACAGACATTAGGCGAATAGGATAGGAAGGGAAGAGCCGATCCGGGCTCTTTTTTTCTGAATGTATAAGTTTGTGGGGGTATTTAAGAGAGGTGGGCGACAACATGCATCAAGGAAAAATCATATTTCCACAAGAACCGTGGACGATTACGGAGACAGAAGTAAATCTGGCGCATAATCAGCGCTGCGAGACGGTATTCGCGGTGGCAAACGGCTATATCGGCATGCGGGGGAACGCCGAAGAAGGGTACAGCGGTCCCGTAGGCTTCTCCTTGAACGGAACGTACTTGAACGGATTCTACGATTCGACGCCGATCCAATACGGGGAAGAGGCATTCGGTTATGCGAAGAACCGTCAGACGATGCTCAATGTCGCCGACGCGAAAGGCATCAGCCTCTGGGTCGACGGCGAGAAATTCGACGTACTGCATTCGAAGGTCATCGATTACAAGCGTCAATTGCATATGAAGCAGGGCGTCATGACGCGTGAGATCGTGTGGGAGACTGCGCAAGGGAAGCAGGTCGAGCTGCGCATTGAGCGAATGGCTTCCTTCGCGAACAAGCATCTGGCACTGATTCGTTATGAAGTGAAGGTCCGGAATGCTGCGGCACGGATTGCATTCGTCTCGACACTCAATGGGGAAGTGACGAATCAAGTGACGATGGGTGATCCGCGGACAGGATCCGGCTTTGCGGGGCAAGTGCTCCAGACCGAGGATCTGCGCGAGGAAGGCACGATTCACGGCACGGCGCAACGGACGAAGAACACGAAATTCGCCCTAATCTCGGCGATGAACCACGAATTGCATGTCGCGAATGAAGCGACATGCATGCAGCAAGAACAATTGATCGAACATCGCTATGACTGCGAAGCGGCGCCAGATCAGTCGATTGTGCTGGACAAATTCATCGCGTATTTCTCCTCGAAGGATTATGAAGAAGCTGAGCTCTGGCCGATGGCCGTCACAGCGCTAACGGATGCGAAGGCGAAGGGATACAACTGGTTCCGCGAACGCCAAGCAGAGATTCTAGCTGATTTCTGGCAAGTCGCCGACGTATCGGTGGAAGGCGACGCGCTCCTGCAGCAAGGGCTTCGCTTCAATGCGTATCATCTCTTCCAATCAGTCGGACGCGACGGGAAGACGAACATCGGGGCGAAAGGGATTACCGGCGAAGGCTATGAAGGCCATTATTTCTGGGATACGGAGACGTACATCCTGCCGTTCTTCTTGTATAACCGTCCCGAGATTTCGCGTCAGCTGTTGAAATATCGCCATTCGATTCTGCCGAAAGCCAAAGCAAGAGCAGCCGAGCTTGGATACGAAGGAGCCCTCTATGCCTGGAGAACGATCGACGGCGAAGAGACGTCGCCGTATTATCCAGCGGGCTCTGCGCAGCTGCATATTAATGCGGACATCGCTTATGCGGTGAAGAAGTATGTGGAAGTGACACGGGATGAAGACTACCTCCTTCAGGAAGGATTGGATATTCTCGTCGAGACTTGCCGCTTCTTCGCGGACGCGGGCGATTGGATCGAAGGCAAAGGCTTCTGCATCAATGGTGTAACCGGACCGGACGAATATACGGCGATGGTTAACAACAATGCGTACACCAACCTGATGGTGAAGGATCAATTCGAGTTCACCGTGAAGTCGCTCCGCAAGCTGGAGCAGACGACGGGTTGGCAAGACGTGAGCGCGAGATATGAGCTGGACGAGCGCGAACTCGAAGCATGGACTGCAATGGCAGATCGTATGTATATTCACCGCGTTGGCCAGCTGATCGGGCAAGACGACAGCTTCCTGGAGAAGGCGCCGTGGGACTTCGCGAATACACCGCGTGAGAAGTATCCGCTACTGCTGCACTTCCACCCGATGGTCATCTACAAATACCAAGTATTGAAGCAAGCCGACCTCGTGCTCGCGATGTATCTTCAAGGCCATCGCTTCATGCGCGAGGAGAAGGTTATCAATTATAAGTACTACGAGCCGTTAACGACGCATGACTCTTCGTTATCCGCGAGCATCTATGCGATCGTCGGCGCGGAACTGGGCGAGATTGAGAAGGCGTACCAATACTTCATGCAATCGGCACGTATGGACCTGGACGACTATCACAACAACGTGAAGGATGGTATTCACTCCGCATCGATGGCAGGCAGCTGGCTGACGATCGTGAACGGCTTCGCCGGCATGCGACATGACGATGAAGTCATCACGTTCAACCCGACGATTCCGTCTGCTTGGACGAGTTATACATTCCGTGTCCTATTCCACGGTAGCCTGATTGAGGTAGTTGTAGCGAAGGAACGGACGACGTACCGATTGATCCAAGGGCATTTTGTGCAGCTGCGCCATGGGGAGCAGGGCTTCGTGCTGGAGTCGGAGCGGGTCTGTGAGTCGCAGTAGTCGGAAGTGAAGATACGCAAGTGCCAAAAGATAAGTCCTGTGCTTCTTGAGAAGCGCAGGACTTTTTTGTCGTCCGGTTGAGGTAAAAATATTGAAAGTGAATGTAAAGGAATCGAAATTGAACAGCGGGCGGTGTCGGCTTACAATGTGTAATACATTCATGTAAGCGTTTCACTTAGGAGGCTGCGATGAAAATATTCAGACGTCATCGAATGAATCATAAACGACTCCTGCTCACGATCATGATTCTGCTTACGACAGGGGTTACGGCTGCATTTGCAAGAGGATGCTGGTCATCGACTGATCGGGCGGGAGAAGCGATCGCGACCGTCAATGGTGTCCCAATTAGCATGGCGGAGTATGATCGAGCAATCCGTACGAATACGTCCCGGATCATTCAATATTTTCGCGATACCTATCAAGCGGAGCAATCGGAAGGATTCTGGACCAAGGCATATGATGGCGAGATCCCGGCAGAGATGCTGAAGAAGAAGGCACTCGAGGATAGTGTGAAGATCAAAGTAAGACAGCTGCTGGCGAAGGAGCAAGGCGTTCTGCAGGATGTGAGCTACCAAGGATTCTTGCAGCAGCTGGAGCAAGAGAATGAGCGTCGAACCCAGGCGATCAACCGCCATCAGGTGGTCTATGGGCCTGCACAATACGACGAGAACACGTACTGGGAGTACGTTCAGACGAACGCGGCGCTCGCTGTGAAGCGGAACATGCAGCAGAGTATTATGCAGCAAGGGGAGTCAGCGCTAAGGTCATTCTACGATGAGCATAGAGAGAAGCGATATCGGACGACGGGCTACGTGAAAATGAAGCGCATTACACGTACCTTTTTAGACGCAAATCAACAAATCGATTCCTCGCTGCAACGACAAGTAAGGAAGCAGCTTGAAGCGGCAGCCGAGCAGCTGAAGTCGGGCAGCACATTCGAACAGGTTGCGGCGGCTTACAATATGCCGGGTACGGCACTTGAGCTGACGATTCAGCTGGGAGATGAACGCCGGAACGCGAGAAGTGCTGTGGCCCAAGCAGCCATGCAGCTGCCCGTGAATGCGATTAGCGCTATGGTCGAAGAGAAAGGCAGCTACCACATCCTGAAATGCATTGAGCGGGTAGAGCCGGGTTCCACCTATCAATCCTATGAGCAGGTGAAGGATCAAGTGCTGCAGGATACCGTTACAGAAGCGTATGAATTCACCCTGCGCAAGATGTTGACAACGGCGGTGGTGCAGGTGAACGAATATATATATCCATCCTTTCAAATTCAATGAATGCAATGAGAAGTTCTCTCGGGTGTAACCATTTCAGTCGTTCGCGGCTGAAGTGCTGCATACATAATCGTTGAAAGGAAGATGACTTATGTTCAGACGTACCATGCAACGAATGCTGAGTTTGGTCGCGATCGTGACCTTGCTCTTCGGGATCGTTGCCATTGCTCCGGGGGACGCGAGTGCGGCTGCGGGGACGACCTATTACGTGGATAGCGTAAGCGGAAATGACAGCGCGAACGGGACGAGTGAGGGGACACCTTGGAAGACGTTAGCCAAGGTGAATGCGACAACGTTCGCGCCGGGGGACAAGATCTTATTCAAAGCTGGTGGATCTTGGCAAGGACAGTTGTGGCCCAAAGGGTCGGGCGTATCCGGCAGCCCAATTGTGATCGACCAGTACGGTACGGGGAATAAGCCCTTGATCACCGGGGTGACGAGCGAGCTCCAGACGGTCTTCTTGAAGAACCAAGAATACTGGGAGATCAACAACCTGGAGATTACGAATCCATCTTCGGAGCCCTTTTCAAGGGATTGGAAGGGGGCGCGCGGTGAGCGCCGGGGTGTGTATGTGTTAAATGAAGAGAGCGGTATCCTCAACCATATTTACATTAAGAATCTGAATGTCCACGATGTGGATGGGGTATATACCACGCGTTCCGGCGGGATCATCTTCGATTCGGTCGGCTCGTATGTCGCCAGCGCGTTCAATGACGTGCTCATCGACGGCAACACCTTAACGGATGTCGACGCCTACGGCATCTACATCGGTTCGAACTGCATCCTGCGGTATGGAATGAGCGACCTCTGGGAATGGGTGCCGAAGCCGTACGGACCTTGGACACCGACCACGAATTTGAAAATCTCGAATAATACGGTCGTTCGGGCGGCGACGGGCGGCATTGCTTGGAATGTGACGGACGGGGCGGTCGTTGAGCACAACACGGTGCAGGAAGCGACGTATTTGGCGACCAATGCCTCCATCTGGTGGGCTTATGCGGATAATAATGTGGTGCAATTTAATGAATCCTTCGGGAGCCATCATGGGGAAATGGATGGCGAAGGATTCGACGTGGACGCAGGGAATATCGGCTCTCTCATTCAATATAATTACAGCCATGATAATGCCGGCGGCTTCATGCTATTCGTGAATGATACGTATTACACGACAAATACAATTGTTCGCTACAATATCAGCCAGAATGATAAGAATCATATTTTCCGCTATAGCGGTTCGATCGACACGGTCTACAATTACAATAATACGGTCTATGTCGGCGCCGCATCAGGGAATCCCGTCATGAGCGATTATTTCACGAAATCATCGGGCGCCCCAAAAAATATTAAGAACTACAATAATGTCTACTACAGCGTGGGAGACCGGGGTTGGAATTTAACGGGGCAAACCTTCGATTCCAACGCGTATTTCGGCGGTAACACGTTGGTCAGCTCAGACGCACATAAAATAACAGGCGATCCGAAGTTCGTTAACCCGGGCAGCGGCGGCAACGGCATGAATACGTTGGACGGATATAAACTGCAGCTGGATTCACCGCTGATCGGTGCAGGCATTCCGATAGCTGATAATGGAGGGCGAGATTATTTCGGCAATGCCCTATACAACGGCGATCCTGACATCGGGGCTTTCGAATATCAAGGCACGGTGCCGCCAGCGACAGGCAAGACGCCGATCGTGTTCGTCCCGGCCCCGATTACGCCGATGCCGGAGCAGCCGAAGCCTGCACCAGGGAACTTGGCGCCTCTGGCAACGGTCAGCACAACGGTTGCTACCTTGAACAATGGCTCGACTCAAAGTATGACGGACAGTAATTACTCGAATGCATGGTCTAGTGTGGATGAGGGTGTGACCTTCCCAAACTATATTACGCTGGATTTCGGCACGAAGGCGGTGACCGCGAACAACTTGAAGATTGTGACACGCTTCGGGACGGGGCAGGGCGTTACGAAGTTCGATCTGGAAGTCTATAGCGGAACGACATGGGTGCCGATCAAGAGCAATGTGCAATGGGTATGGAAGTATAGCGATGTGACGAATGAAACGCAGAGCGTGGATTTCAGTTCGACCACTGCGAAGAAATTCCGTCTGAAAATCAACGGCGCGAATTTGAAATGGGGGAATTTTGCCATCAACGAGCTGGAGCTCTACTATCAGGGCGCAGCTGATCAAGCGGCAGCGAAGACGGTCCGGGATGCGATCGCGGTGCTACCGGCTCCAACGGCGGTCACGCTCGCTGATGCATCGGCTATCCAAGCGGCGAGAGCGGCCTATCTTGCATTGACGGACGTACAGCAAGTGCTCGTGGGGGATATTACGAGATTGACCGATGCGGAGGCCGCTCTAGCTGCGCTTCAACAACCGGAGCGCAGCTTATCTACCGCATTGAGCGGGCCGGCGTCCGTAAAAGTGAATCAGCCGTTTCAAATCCGCGTCGGGATGCAGAATGTGAAGGATGCCGTGTATGCGCAAGATATCTCTCTGGCATACGACCCGCAAATATTTGAGTTGGTGACGGCTAAATCAGCAGCCGATGGTGTGGAGATTATAAAGTCTGTCCATCCTACACCGGGACATGTGCGATTTCTGGTAGCAAGTCAAGGCGGAACGCATGCGATTCAAGGGAATGCCCAGGTGCTGGAGCTTACCTTCACAGCCAAATCGCAGCAGAACACCCCGAGCCAATTCTCGATTACGAATGCTTTGCTCGGTGATGCACAAGGAAGAGAGCTGCAAGCTGCTGTATCTTCTCTGCATGTTCAGACCGAATCAGGAACGGGCGTCGTCGCCGCGGACCTGAACCGTGACGGTAAAGTGAGTATCGGGGATATCGCCCTTGCAGCAGTCCATTATGGGAAGACAAGTGAGGATTCCGGCTGGCAACTTGTGAAGCATATCGACCTTAATGGAGATGGCGTTATTAATATTCTTGATCTGAGCATTATCGCTAGAGAGATGATCTAGGCTAGCGTTGATGATGGAATGAAGAAGAAGCCAATCATGATGTCCATGGTTGGCTTCTTTTTATGTCATTATTCCACAGCTACCGACGTTGTGAAAATCCCTTCAGGTACTTTGCCGCTCCACGTCGGGCAAGGCTCGATGCCAAGTGCATACGCGACGACATGCGCCGTATCCTTGATCGATACGTCATCCAGGATCCAGGTGCCAGGTGCAACGGCCTTGCCGTAGCAGCCCCAGAAGACCGTCATATCCATCGGGTGATCGCTGCCATGACTGCGCGGGTGATCTCCGCCGCCGCCATGATCGCTCGTGATGATAATGAGGCTCTCATCGAGGATGCCGGCGTCGCGAATCGCATCGATCAACAATCCGACATAGGCATCGACTTCCGTAATCTTCGCTAAATATTCGGGTACGTGATTGCCATACCCGAATTCATGACCAGCGCCATCGGGATTATCGATCTGTACATAGAGACACGTCACATTGGGGTTCTGGCGGATGTAGTCCGCCGCCGTGGTGATCAGTTCTGGGCAGCGGATCGATACATCCTCGAACTGGCATGATTGCTCAATGATCCCGTAGTTAATTGGCGACCACTCCGAGAATGCCGCTAACTTCGCATCCGGATACTGCTCCCGAATCAGCTTCATGAAGGAAGGACAGGCACTATCCTCCGGGAATCGTGTATCCGAAGCCTTATCATTATCCAGCTGGTGCTGATCAGGATCGACGCCATGGAACATGGAGCCCCAGCACTGCGCGCTGATCGAAGGGAAAACCGTTTGCGCTTGATAGGTCAGCGCCCCTTGCTGCAGTAGGCCATGGATGTTCGGTGTCGGTGTATCTTTAATGAAATTTCCTGCGCCATCAAGCCCGATGACAAAGACATGATTACAAATTGCTCCCATGCGTATCGCCCTCTTTTCCAAGAAATGAGTAGGTAATGCAAGTTATTTACGTGTGTTTTATTGTATTAATGTGTGTTTAGTTGTGAAAATTATAAATCGGCTCGCAGCAAGTGTCAACAAATAATTGGTGTCTTTTGCATGATGGCGTATAAGGGTAGATACTTTGCATCTCTCCATTGATCAAAATGAAGCTCCAGTGGTAAATTTAGTTCACAGTTGATTTCGAAATTCGTAGGAAAGCAGGGCTGAGGTGTGATGAAAATTCGAGCAGCAGGTTCAACGAGGTGGTTTGTCTATCAGAAAATTGTAATCGTTTTCATAGCTTTTATTATTCCTCTCGTTGCGATGAACATGTGGGTGAATTATAAGGGCATGTCCTTTACGAAGAACGCGATATCGGACTCAGCGGTAGCTGGTGCTTCCTTCTATGCAAAGCAATTGGACAAGGAATTATATTTTGTCCGCAATCAGCAGCTGCAATTTTTCAATGATAAGGATCTTCAGAAGCTGAGCTTCCAGGGGAGCCGATTGGAAGGATACGCGTTGATCGAGTTGATTAATCAGACGAAGGATCGATTATCCGCGATCGAATACTCTAGTGAATTCGTCGTGAACGCCGGCGTCTATATCAAAGAAATCGACAAGACGATCTCGAGTCAGAATGGCGTCACGGACGCGCCGAATGATGAATTCGAGTTCATCACTTCATTGATTCAGCATATCCCGAAACCGTCCTTCTATCAGAAAGATGGGCGACTCTTCTTCATTGAGAGCGAGAATAACTCTGGCATTATCTCCTATATTGAAATCTCTGTTGCTCGTCTACAAGAAGCGCTTCATCAGATTACGACGCTCTATCAGGAATCCGAAGTATTCCTTGGGAGCAAAGCGCTCGGAAGTGTGCTATCGACGGTGGAAGACCAACGTGTCATCGCTCCGCTGCTTGAACAACTGGACGCGGGTAGTCATGTGACAAATACATCCCGGGTGATTCCGATCGGAGGGATAAGCTATTTCATCACGGCCAATCAAGTGAGCTCCTTAAATCTATCGCTGATGATGTACGTGAACCATGATGAGATTACTCGCCCGCTGAGTCAATTCAGCTTCTGGTTCTATGCCTTATTCGTGGTTGCGATCATCGTGCTGCTGCTCTATGCGTATTCCGTGAATTTCATGATTCACAGGCCGCTGTCGAAGCTTACTAAGGCATTCCAGATGATGGAGACGGACAACCTCAACCTTGTCATCGAGTCGAAGACGAGGGATGAGTTTCACTATTTATTCCATAGCTTCAACCGGATGGCGCTTCGATTGAAGCGATCGATCGAGGAGAATTATGAGCAGAAAATCGCGATCCAGCATTCAGAGCTCAAGCAGCTGCAATCGCAGATTAATCCCCATTTCCTGTACAACAGTTTTTTCAATATTTACATGATGTGTAAGGTTGGCGACGCCGATAGTGCGGCAGAACTCTCTCAGAAGCTAGGCAGCTACTACCAGTACATTACGCGCAGCGGATCGGACGAAGTGCCGCTCTACAAGGAATACCAGCATGCCCTTGATTATTGCGAGATTCAATGTATTCGCTTCTCGAATCGCATTCGTTACGAATATGAAGACATCCCGGACCATGTGAAGACCGTTGCCGTACCGCGCTTGATCATTCAGCCGATTGTCGAGAATATTTTCGAGCATGCATTTGAAGACGGCATGGCTAGCGGCGTCCTCTATATCGCTGCGAATGTTGAAGAGGGAATCGTACGAATGACAGTCGAGGATAATGGGCGTATTATCACGGATGATCGAATTGAACAGTTAGAGATGCAACTAAGGGATGGTTCGAGGCAGATGGAGAAGACGGGACTCATTAACGTGAATAACCGGCTTCAATTGAAGTATGGTGTGGACAGCGGGCTGTTCGTATCGCGTAGTCCGCATGGCGGATTGCGTGCAGAGCTTAGAATCAATATTCGAGAAGGATAGAGAGGGGACTTGTAGATGTATAGACTCTTAATCGTGGATGACGAACCTGTCATTGTGAATGGATTAGTGCAATTATTTCAAGAGCGTGCAGATGTTGAACTGGATATCTGCAAGGCATATTCGGCGACCGAAGCACTAGATATTGCGAAGCGGACGAAATTGGACATTCTCGTCAGCGACATTCGCATGCCGCAGAAGAGCGGATTGCAGCTGGTGGACGATATCGCCTATTACTGGCCGTCCTGCCGCATCATTTTTTTAACCGGATATAGTGAATTTGATTACGTCTATGAAGCAATCCGGAAGAATGTCGATAACTATATTCTGAAGACGGAGGGGGTAGCACCGATCTTCGAAGCAGTGAAAGGGGCAATTGCGAAGCTGGAGGAAGAGAAGCTTCAACGGCTGCAGCAGGAGAAGGCGCAGATGCATTTCCAAATGGCCGAGCCTTTGTTGAAAAAAGAGCTGTTCGAGCAAGCCCTTCAAGGCGAATCGCTGCCATCCTTGCTCGCGTATGATCGTTATGTGGAAGTCGATTTCCGGATTCATCCGAATCGGCCTGCTTTTTTCCTTGTCGGACAAGTGGACATAGCCGAGGGAGCGAAGCTCAAGCTTCTGGAGTCGGCCGCACGCATCGTCGATCAGCATCTGCCGATCTCGTTGACACGTGAGCACGTGATCCAAGATGGCAATCGATTGGTATGGCTTTTGCAGCCCGATGCATTGCTAACGGATCATATGAAAGAGAGTGAAACGGACCAACGCTTACAAGCGAACAACATTGTCGCCTATATTCGAGGTAATCTTGAACGTGTTCAGAACGAGTATGAGCAGCTATTCGACATGTCCATTTCGTTCGGAATCTCTGGCAATATGTTAGAGCGTTGGGATCAGCTGCAGCCTCAGGTCGAAGAGGTTAGCACCTTAATTCGCAGGAGGATTCAATTGGGCCAGAAGATGGTTATCGTGGATTATGAATATTCGATGGCGCTGCTTGCCTCTTATGACAAAGGAACGGGCATGAAGCAGGAGGAATTCAAGCAATTATTGATCGATCAGATTCATCAATATATCCATGATTATTTGGATGGTGACTTATCTTTGACGGCGATTGCAGAGCAGGTGCATCTGAATCCCTCGTATTTGTCCAGGTACTACAAGCAGATTACGGGTCGTAATCTGCTTGAGTACATCCAAGAGACGAAGTTAGCGGCAGCGATTCGCATGATGGAGAATTCGCATATGAAGCTGCATGAGATCGCCTTGAAGGTCGGGTTCGATTCGCAGCCGTATTTCACAACCTTCTTCCGGAAGATGACAGGGACCTCTCCCCAGGAATATCGGAAGTCATTATAAGCGCCGATGTAAGGTAGTAAAAAAAGTGAAACGAAAGTAAAAGATTTGAAATTGTAGCTTTTTCTCTTTGATTCTACTATTAGAAGCAAGGAGTCAATCGGACTCTAGGGCCTCATCACACAAAGGGGGAAAGCGTTATCATGAAATCATCCAAAACACTAAAAACGATATTACTGCTCTCCATGGTCATGGCGGCATTCACCGCATGCTCAAGTAAAGGCAGCGACAGCGCAAGTACGGGGACGACGACGCCATCAGGCGAGACGAAGACGGAGACCGCTGCGCCGGAAGGGCCGCTTAGCAAATATCCGGAACCGGTCGAAGTGACCGAGGTCATGGGATTCAGACCTGCGGAAGATCCAAGAACGCCGAAAGGGCTTACGCCGGATAAGAACGCGTATTTGCAGCAGCTGAAAGATATGCTCAATATCGATGTGAAGTATAAATGGACGGTTCCTACGGATCAGTTTGAACAGAAGTTTGCGTTAGCGATGGCTTCCGGCGATTTGCCGGATATTCTGGAGCTGGGCCAGAAGGATTATGAGAAGCTGCGTAAGCAAGACATGCTTGCTGACCTGTCCGAAGCGTATGAGAAATACGCGTCGCCGGAGCTGAAGAAATATATGGAGTCGGACGGCGGGTTCTCCATGAAGGTATTTAGCAAGGACGGCAAACAGTACGGTATTCCATCGTTCGAAGACCCGTTCCTCTCGACGCAATTGCTATGGATCCGCAAAGACTGGCTGGATAACCTGAAGCTGCAGCCGCCGACGACGATGGAAGAGCTGGATAAGATCGCGGAAGCGTTCGTGAAGAATGACCCGGATCAGAACGGCAAAGACGATACGTATGGCGTGGCATTGCAGAAGACATTGTTCTTCTGGGGATTTGACGTCAGAGGTTTCTTCAATGGATTCAATGCTTATCCTTCCGTAGGGGATGCGCAGACCGCATGGATCAAGGGCAACGACGGCAAGCTTGTCCCAGGGCTGATTCAACCGGAGATGAAGCAAGGCCTCAGCATGCTGCAGTCATGGTACCAACGCGGCATTCTGAATAAAGAATTCGCGCTGAAGGACGAGAACAAAGTCGTCGAAGACATTACGGCCGGCAAAGTCGGGATTTCGTACGGCGAATGGTGGTATCCGGCATGGCCGCTCAACTTGAACGTGGATAAAGATCCGAAAGCGAACTGGATTGCCATTCAGATTCCTTCCATCAGCGGACCGGGTAAGTCGCTTGTGCCAAAACTGCGCAGCGGCCGGATCTATGCCGTGAATAAGAATATGAAGAACCCTGAAGCCGCGATCAAAATGATGAACTTCTATATCGAGATGGGCAAGAAAAAATATACGGATATGCTGAAGCCGGAGAACGGTTTTGTCTACAACTGGTTCAGTCCTCGGGTCTATAACCCGGGACAGATTGAGACGATCTATACGGAAGTGAACAAAGCGCTAGCAGCCAACCAGACCGAAATTACGCTAGATGACGAAAATTACACGCTGGTGAAGGACGTCTTCAATTATGTGAAGGACTATCAATCCGGCAGCACGAAGATTGCTTCCAAAGGAACGAACTGGGGCGGATACTTCAGCCGTGTCGCGGAAAATGGCGGCTGGGGCTTAACGCGCCAGATCAAGGAGAAGCAGGCATTCGTTAGCAACGAATTCTACGGCATCCCGACGTCAACCCAGGTGGAGAAGGGCTCACAACTGGATAAATTGATGCAGGAGACCTTTACGAAGATTATTCTGGGCGCTCCGATCGACGAATTCGATAAATTCGTGACAAGCTGGAAGACGCTTGGCGGCGACAAAATTACGGAAGAAGTCAACGCTTGGTATAACGAGCAGGCCGTGAAATAATCGGTACGCTCGATTATGGGAGGAGAGAGGGTCTTGCGTGTCCTCTCTCTTTGTCGTCAACGCCTATGAAGGAGGAATTCATCGATGAAGTTATTGCGCAAGGAGTATCCGCTCCATTTGATGTTAGTGCCAGGAGTTATATTAACCTTAATTTACGCGTATGGCCCGATGGCCGGGCTTGTGATGGCCTTTCAACAGTTCGAGCCGTTGTCCGGATTTTTCAAGTCCGAGTGGGTCGGGTTCGATAATTTTACTTATGTGTTCAATCTACCGGATTTTAACCAAGTCTTATGGAATACGATCGTCATCTCATTATTCAAAATGGTGTTGTTCTTAGTGGTTCCGCTCATTCTAGCGCTTCTCTTAAATGAAGTGACGCGCAGATGGTTCTCGCGGTTCATACAGTCGGCGATTTTCCTGCCGTTCTTTCTCTCATGGACAGTTCTCGGCGGGGTTGTTATAGAATTATTCTCGATGGACGGCCCTGTGAATGGGATCGTCAAGTCGCTGGGCTCTGAGCCGATCATGTTCATGCTGAACAACGACTGGTTCCGGGGTATCATTATCGGCTCGGACGTCTGGAAAGGCATGGGGTACAACATGATTGTCATGCTGGCGGCCATTACGGGGATTAATGCGACGCTCTACGAAGCAGCCGAAGTGGACGGCGCTGGCAAATGGAAGCAGATGGTTCACATTACGCTGCCAGGTATTGCTCCGATCATTATTTTACTTAGCGTATTAAGTCTGGGGAATGTTCTCAATGCTGGCTTCGAACAGATTCTGATTATGTACAATCCGACCGTGTATGAAGGGGCAGACGTCATTGATACCTTCGTCTATCGCTTAGGGATGTTCAGTCAGCAATTCGGTCCGGCAGCGGCGGTTGGTCTATTCAAATCCGTGATCTCTTTAGGATTAGTGTCGATAACCTATTACGCAGCCTACAAGTACAATAACTATCGTATATTCTAAGGAGGAGATGCTTGTGTTGCATAAACCATCGCTTAGCAGAAGAATGTTCATCGTCTTGAATACGCTGCTGCTCACGTTAATTACCGTATTGGGCATCATCCCGTTCGTGCATTTACTATCTATTTCACTTAGCTCGAACACGGCAGCGATGGCGGGTGAAGTGAAGCTGTGGCCTGTTGGTTTCTCGTTAGATGCTTATATGTTTCTAGGAGAGAAGGTCGAGTTCTTCCGTTCGCTATGGGTATCGATTGAGCGTGTGGTGCTCGGAACGGCCGTTAATATGTTTCTTGTCTTTATTACCGCATTTCCATTAGCACGTCCGAACAGCCAGTTCAAATATCGTACGGTGTACGTATGGTTTTTTGCGATCACGATGTTTTTCGGTGGCGGGTTAATTCCGACTTATATTGTCGTGAAGAACACCGGGATCATGGATTCGATCTGGGCGCTGATATTACCAGGTGCGCTCAATGTGTGGAATATGGTGCTCATGCTGAACTTTTTTCGCTCGATTCCTAGAGAGTTGGATGAAGCAGCGACCATTGACGGTGCAGGCTATTGGCGGATCTTATGGCAGATTTATTTACCCGTCTCCTTGCCATCCATCGCGACAATTGGTTTGTTCACAATCGTCGGCCACTGGAACGCTTGGTTCGATGGGATATTATATATGAATTCACCGGATAAATATCCGTTACAGACGTACCTATCCACGTTGATTACAGCGATCAATTCGCAGATGTCCTCGATGTCGCCCGAGCAGCTGAAATCGATGGAGAACCTGAGTGAGAAGACGCTGCGGACGGCTCAGATTTTTATGGGCGCACTTCCGATAATGCTCGTCTATCCGTTCCTTCAGAAGTATTTTGTCAAAGGGATGACGGTTGGCAGCGTGAAAGAGTAGCTCATGACAATGAGGAGAAGATTGCGGATGACGCCTGCTTCGAGAACGAGGATGATTTCTTCGTGGCACCGAAGCTGGCGGATTTTTATTCCATAAAGGGAAATTTAATCGTTTACATATAACGGTCTATTCACTAGAATGAGGTGGTGAACGAAAACTTTACATAAAATTAATACAGAGGATGATTAACAACATGCTGAAATTTGCACCAAAAGGTTATATCGGACTGTTACTTACATTAATGTTATGCGCCTCAGCTCTCGTCACCCCTCTCTCCAGTAACAAAGTTCAAGCCGCAGAGGCTGAAGCCGAAACCAAAATAACATTGCTTGGAACATCGGATATCCACGGACGGTTTATGCCTTGGGATTACGCACTCGATGGCCCGAACAAGACAGGCAGCTTGACTCAGCTATACACAATTGTCAAAAAGGTTCGTGAACAGAATCCAAACACGATTTTGCTTGATGCAGGAGACATGATACAAGATAACTCTGCAGAGTTGTTTAATAACCAACCGAGGTCTCCTATGATGGTAGCTATGAATGAGATGAAGTATGACGCATGGGTAATGGGAAACCACGAGTTCAACTTTGGGCTTGATGTGTTAGAGAAAATCTCCTCGCAATTTAAGGGACAACCCTTAGTGGGGAACGTATTCAAAGAAAATGGCGACCGCTACATGCCGGCTTACACCATTATTGAGAAGGCCGGGGTCAAAGTTGGCATTATCGGCA
Organism: Paenibacillus terrigena DSM 21567; assembly: GCF_000374845.1. Taxonomy (GTDB): domain Bacteria; phylum Bacillota; class Bacilli; order Paenibacillales; family Paenibacillaceae; genus Paenibacillus_K; species Paenibacillus_K terrigena. The sequence continues at coordinate 426,923 of NZ_KB895417.1, forward strand.
TGAATACACCCATGATTACGGAGTTTGAAAAGGGAACCGACCACTTAGACGGCATTATCGTGAAGGATCCTGTAGAAGAAACAAAAAAAGCTGTCGCTGAGCTAAAAGGTAAGGTTGATGTCATCGTTGGCCTCATGCATATGGGACTAGATAATGAGAATGGAAAAGCAGGTACAGGTGTAACGGATATCGCTAATGCGAATCCCGAACTGACTGCTATTTTTGCTGGACATATGCATACCTTAGTTGAATCGAAAACAGTGAATGGTGTGCTCATTTCTGAGCCTAATAAATATGGATCACATATTTCGCGTATCGACCTGACGTTCACAAAGCAAGGGGATAAAGTCGTACTGAAAGACAAGCAAGCAACGGCTCTAGCGGTTAAAGCCCCCGATGGCTCGTTTGAGGAATCAGATAGCGGACTAGAAGGCATTTTACAACCATTTCACGAGTTCGCTCGCGCAGATGCGAATACCGTTGTCGCTGAACTGAAGGGAACAAACCTTGTCCCACCAAATGAAATGAAAGGCATTCCTGCTGTACAAATCCAGGAGACGCCGTTATCGGACTTCTTCAGCGAAGTCATGTTGCATTACAGTAAGGCCGATGTCGTCGCTCACCAGATTGATAATGATAAGGCTAAACTAGATATTGGACCGATTAAGAAAAAAGACATTGCTTATAATTATCAATTCGCACTTGGTGAAGTTACAGTATACCAGGTAACAGGTAAAGACTTAAAAGACTATATGGAATGGGCAGTAGGTTATTTTAACTCGACGCGACCTGGCGATGTAACCATTAGTTTCGATGCGAAGAGACGTGCCTCTAAATACAGCACGAATGATTTCTTTGGTGGCGTAACTTATGAAGTTGACTTGTCCGAGCCTTATGGTAGCAGAATTAAGAACCTGAAGTATGCGAGTGGAGTTTCCGTGAAAGCAGACGATACGCTGAAGCTTGGAATGAACGCCTACCGAATGGAAGCCCTGAAAGCTAAGGGTGGCGCACTGGAAGGCAGAACATTCAAGCAGCTTTGGTCTTCTAAAGATGCGACTGCCTACGGCGAAGATAAAGGTACGATTCGAAACCTCTCGATTGCCTATTTGAAAGAAGTAAAAAAAGGCGTGTACGAACCAACGATTCATCATAATTGGAAAGTGACAGGTATCGATACGACAGCACCAGCACGTGCAGATGTTGTGGAGTTAATCAATGACGGTATTCTATCGGTTCCAACAACGGAAGATGGTAAATACTCCAATATAGCTTCCATTAACATTCTAGATTCCGTTACTCAAGATGAAATCGCTGATCTCGCTACAAAAGCAGAGGTAAGCCAAGCGTTGTTCACCGACGTAAAAACGAAAGGTGAGTTCTATCAGAAGCTAAATCAAGCGAGAAAAACCTCGGCTGGTGTCGTTGAAGAACAAGAGCAACCTAAACCTAGTGAACCTGCTGCTGTTGAAAAGCCGACCAAGCCAGTTACACCTATTAAAGAATCTACCAATACAATGGAGAAGCAAGCTAAGGTTACAGCATATTTCTTGAATGTACGTGCTAAAGCCTCATCTACAGCTAAGATTTATACGGCAGTGCCACAGAATACCGTTTTGAAGGTACTAAGCGTTGACAAGCATGGATGGGTGAAAGTGAATTTCAACGGTCAAGAAGGCTATGTTTACGAAAAATATATAACCATGCTGCCTTAACAGCAGTAACAAAGAAATCCAAGCCTATAGCTTGGATTTCTTTGTTTTTTCCACTGAAAATCACGGGGTGAAACTGGCTCGTATCATGCCTTGGGCAAAATAGGTGTTTCATGCCAATTTCCGACTGCAATAACTCTATGAATCTTGCAACTTCTTTCGACAAATTTCGTATATATGTTCGATTGTTCTCTTGAGAGAGGGGATGGAGCAGAATATGAAATCGATTCGCAATTATAAAATAATAGCCTACATAGGCATATTCGCCTTATGCATCGGATTATGGCTCGGCCCGGCGCCTGCCGCACACGCGGGATTCTGGGATTGGGTGAACGGCGTGAAGGAAATTCCCTCCGATGTGGATGAGCTGAAGTCGAAATATACGCAAATGGAAGAGAGCTTCCAGAAGAGCCGGGAACAGTATGAGACGGTCTCGAATCAATTGATGCAGGAGAACGAGCATCTTCGCGTACAGAATGAGGCACTGACATCACGTTTGAAGCTGCTGGAAGAACAGGATTTACATCAGAAAGAACGGATGAAGTGGATCATAAGAGGAATCATGATCGCAGCTAGCGTCATAGCGCTTTTTTTTATCATGACACGAGTCACACGAGTCTTGTTCTGGCGGCGCCATCGATAATGAGACAAGGATAGGGGAGATGATTAGGATATGAATGTCATATGTGAAGAGGGAGCAACCCTATCGCAAGCGGTCACACTTCAATTGGATGCTGGGGAGAAGGTATCAGTGCTCCATCCAAGTCAAATTATCGCCTTTCAAGGAAATTCGAATCAACGCGAAGATCGGCTTATGGATATTGCAGGCATGTATCGCAAAAGAAAATTGATTCAATCGAATGTCAGCGGGCCTGCGCAATTCATGATTGGGCTGCCGGCGGGGTATTCGGTACAGACGATCCCGCTCTCCGAAGGTGCCGATCTTCTCTTTGAGTGGAAGCATGTCTTGTTCTATACCGATGGCATGCGTGTTGAGCGTAAAGTTCAAACGTTGAAGAATGCATTAATCACGCGTGAGATTATTAAGATGAAATTTTCCGGGGATGAAGGGATATTGGGGGTCCTGACACATGGACAGCTGCATCGGATGAAGTTGGACCCAGTTCAGCCGACTTATATCGACGTAGGTTGTCTTGTTGCTTATCCGGAGAATGCAACACTGACTCCACGTGTTTATGGGAATGCACTTGCGAGCCAGCATATGAACTACCATTTTGAAATTACAGGTCATGGCTATGCATTGATTCAGACTGGAAAATCAGATCATCAACTGGAACAAGAAATTGAGGGAGATGGGTTTATACGGCGCGTTTTGCGCGAGGTGATTCCTTTTGGTGGCATTCTTATCAAATGACCGATTCTGAGCTGAACATTCTGAAAAATTTGCTCGAGAAGCCATGAGGCGTTAGGATAGATGTTAACGATAGGGTTTTGCAGGGTATTGTTAATCGACCAAATGGATGATACGCAGAAAGAGGTTACTTATGTTAGATAATCATGAGCAGGCACAGGTAGAGGAGCTGAACCAGCGGATTCAGGAGCTTGAAGAGGAGAATGCAAGACTCAAGCAGTTGGTAATCAAATTAAAGAATCAACGTTCAAGAGGGGAAGGCCGCATGTCGACACCGCTTAGAGAAGCGCTGCGCGAGTAGGAAGGAGCTGCACGACAGCAGCCCCTCTTCACCGAATGAATAAGCAATTGTAAAAAATTACATTTGTATTATGTCGAACTCTGTGGTAAATTAAGATTCTGTTCACGAGATACACGATATTCCCTGATAGCTCAGTTGGTAGAGCACTCGACTGTTAATCGAGTTGTCACAGGTTCGAGTCCTGTTCGGGGAGCCACTTATGGAGGCTTAGCTCAGCTGGGAGAGCATCTGCCTTACAAGCAGAGGGTCAGCGGTTCGATCCCGTTAGCCTCCACCATTATGATCACCAAAGGGTATTACGATTATTTTCCGAGGCCCTGGGGAAATGTAAGAAGTATAACTGACGCGGGGTGGAGCAGCCCGGTAGCTCGTCGGGCTCATAACCCGAAGGCCGCAGGTTCAAATCCTGCCCCCGCAACCAAATGATTTTAAACGATATTATGGAGCTGTGGTGTAGAGGCCTAACATGCCTGCCTGTCACGCAGGAGACCGCGGGTTCGAATCCCGTCAGCTCCGCCATTTTTACCTCTCTAATGAGAGCCATTAGCTCAGTTGGTAGAGCACCTGACTTTTAATCAGGGTGTCGAAGGTTCGAGTCCTTCATGGCTCACCAGTTTTTCTAAAAAATATGGTTGACAAGCACTTTCAATCATAGTATAGTAATTAAGTACCACATGCGCGCGTATGGCGGAATTGGCAGACGCACTAGACTTAGGATCTAGCGGGCGACCGTGGGGGTTCAAGTCCCTCTACGCGCACCATACTTAATAATGATTCCCGTGACTTCTGCGAAGAGGTGCGGGATTTTTATTTTGTACTAAGGTGTTTTATACTTAGGTATAGTGGAGTTATTAAAAATTTAATGTACTAGGCTAATATTTGTGATTATAATCACAAATTAGTGTTGTGGAAGTCGATATAATAAAGTTGTTCAGATAAGTCAATAACCATATGGAAATAGGAGGTGTGTGCTCCATGTTGACGCGTATAATGAAATGGTGCGCTCGCCTGGGTCTTACATTTCATGTCATAAAGACAGTGTTGGCGGCGGCGATCTCTTGGTCAGTCGCATCTTTAATGTTTGGAGATCATTTCTCGTATTTTGCTCCCCTTGCAGCTGTATTGACGGTTCAACTCACGATCGCAGATACAATGGAAAAAGGACTATACCGTATTCTTGGTGTAATCATTGGGGTCGTCGTGACCGCTGTCGTCGTGCCTTATGTGGGACAGAACTTCTTAGGTGTCGTGGTGGTGCTCCTTATTGGTATGGGCGCAGCTACGGCCTTCAAACTGAATCCGCAGATTATTTCGCAAATTGGTGTGAGTTCGGTGATGGTGATGTCTTTTCAACAAGCTCAAGGTTACGCTACAGGGCGGATAATTGAGACGATTGTCGGTGCGCTCATTGCGGTTCTTGTTCAAATCACGATACATCCTGAGAATAAAATGCCGTCGGCTGTGCGTCGAAACGCGAATATTTGTCAGAAGCTTGCGGAACGAATGCAGCAATTGGGTCAAAGTGTGTCTGCACAGCAGAATGACTTGATGAGTTTTCAATATTCGGATGCGGATTTGATGTCTTTGAGTCGAAAATTGAATGATGCATACTGTAATGCACAGAAAAGTCTCAAATATAACTTTGTCTATCGTAAAGATTCTCGAAAACTAGCAGCCTTGCAAGATCGTGTAGATACAGTTCAGAAAATATTGATTGCTGTATCCAGTGTGAACTATGCTGTACAGGAGATTGGAACGAAATATTTGAAGCAATTGCCGATCGAGGCTGCGCTAATGAGTTCAGCTGAATGTATTCGGTTATATGGTAGATTGCTAAAACAAACAACGCCAAAACGGCATGAAGCACTGGAACAGGCGATTCATCAGGCCTATGATGATCAGTTTTTATTGTTTGATGCTTTTAAGGAACAGCAAGCTAAGGCAGAGACACTGATGGAGATTGGGAGTCTGTTCGCGGATTTGCATCGTATCGTTGCTGAGATAGAACGCTCGAGTTCGTCGATGTCTTCGAATCATGCTTTGGTGAAGGCAACAGGATATATGAAGACGAAGAAAAATTCCACACCGCGTAGAATAGCGAATTAGCGAAGAAAGAGTGTAATATGCGTAGATTCCATTTGGAATTAATTGCATGTTGCATTCTTTTTGCATTCCATGGTATATTCTTATTCCGGCCGCTACGAGAGTAGCAGACGGGACGCAAGAGAAAAGAACTTCTCGAAAAAACTTAAAAAAATATCTTGCATTATGAAATCGAATGTGATATATTATAAAAGTTGTCGCCGAGAGAACGATGCGGTGATCACGAGAAAGACATTGATCTTTGAAAACTGAACAACGAATGATTGAAAGTATAACGAGGACTTCGGTTCTCGCAAGCAAGTCAGTTTCAAAATGAGCAAGTCAAACACTTTATTGGAGAGTTTGATCCTGGCTCAGGACGAACGCTGGCGGCGTGCCTAATACATGCAAGTCGAGCGGAGTTATTCCTTCGGG
>NZ_KB895418.1 GCF_000374845.1 Paenibacillus terrigena DSM 21567
ACGTTATAGGAAATCGGCATATTATTTTATAAAAAATATAGTGAGGTTCATCAATGAAGAAAAGAGTGATAGTGAAACTATTAACATCTTTAATTTCAAGTATTATTATGGCCATTGGCTGCGCTCTTATCTTTTTTGGATATGAGGATTTTTGGTCCATTAGTCTATTTTGTTCAGTAATTTTTGTGATTATCTATTCAGTGATCGGAGTTCCAGTATCAATCTTAATTGATATGTATTTCTCAAGGATAAAAATGATAAGTAAGTTCAAGAGAACACTATTATTGGCCTTCTTATATGTTTTCAGTGGAGTAGTATCAACAATTATTTTCTATGCAATATCTAGAAGAGAACGCTATAGTAGACTTTTTGAAAAAGAGATGATCATGTTTTATGAAATTGGAATTGTAGGGTCATTGTTATTTTTAATTGTTGAAAGAGTAATTAGAAGAATACGTTAGTATTCCAAGAAGATGCCGACATCCTATAACACTGTGTTCACGCTTCGTGCCGGGCATTCGCCGTCCCTCGGGATTAAACTAACGGGACACTATAGTTCAATTTCATCAAGGCTGCCACATGGCAGCCTTTTCTCAACTAACGGGCAGATTAGTAATACAAAACATGGAAATTAATGATACAATGTCCAAGCTCAACAATATAGAGAATTATAGCTACAAGAACGGTGAGAGCACATTTACTGCCGATGTTCAGGGAGGCAAATTTACAGTTTAAAGAAAGTAGTGGAATATTTTTCACGCCTAGTGAACCTTTTGTGCGGGTGGGAACCAATATCTAGTGTAATTCGTGAATGGAGGCCGGCCCCCAATGAATGAACAAGATTTGCGACCTTGGCTCATCCGGATGAGTCAAGGCGATGAGGAAGCGCTGCAGGTTGTATTCGAAGCTACACGCGCACATACGTACAGGATGGTTTACTTTCTGGCTGCGAATAAACAAGATACCGATGACATGGTGAGTGAAGTATATTTGGAATTGATTCGCTGTATGTCTAATTACAATCGAGAGCAGCCCTTCATGCCATGGTTCAATGGCCTCATAGTCCGTCAAGTACGCAATTGGAAGCGTCGAATCAGGAGAAGCCTTCGCCTCATGGAGAGAGTTAAGATATCGGACCAACTTGCCGTATCTCCGTATAAAGCAGATCCTCTCGACGTTGTTCATGACGGACTGGAGCTGCTGCCAGTTGTGAATCATTTATCTCATAAGCTCAGAGAAGTGATTGTCCTTCGGTATTATCAAGATTACACCTTAGAAGCGATTGCTCAACTATTAAATATTCCCTTGGGTACGGTAAAGTCCAGACATCGTCTGGCGCTAGCAAAATTACGGAAGCACGTATCGCACACCATAGAGGAAAGAGGGGAGTCTACCTATGTCCATTGAAGAGAAGCTAAGACATGAGTATCTACAGGAAGCTAGGCGTATAAAGACTACCCATTCCCTCGACAGACATGTTCTGGACATCTACCGCAAGGAGATGAATAGGGGGATGGTCAATATGGTACGAAAAAAGAAACTGCCAAGGATTGCTATAGCATTGCTCATTGTGGGATTGCTCTCCGGGTTTGCTTATGTAGGAGGAAAACTGCTATTCCAAGAAAATCAAGGTCCTTGGCAAGTTGAATACCGGACGAGTGCGGACAATTTTCAGCTGCAGCATATTACGCCGGAACAAATTCGAAGCAAGATGGCTGAAGTAAAGTCGACATTGGTAACAGGGGAAGCTGCGGTCATTTATTTTGCCGATTTAGAAAGAGAGGTGAATTTCAGTATGGGTCCGCTGCTTGGAGTGAAACAACCGGAGAAGTTAACGGATTGGAATCAATGGTTAAAGCGGCTGCAGGAGCAGCATATTTCCGTCCCGATCCCCGAAGTGCTCCCCGGCCCATTTCACTTTGAGGCGGGCCAATTGGGCAGCCCGTTAGGAGGAGACTTGGACGAAGAAGGATTGAACATGCTGGATCAATTAAGGCAGGAAAGCCAAGAGACCGGGAACAGCATCGTATGGCGTAAGGTTCCGGATCATAAACCATTGGTGGATTCCTATTCATTTATCTATCAAAATGAGGGCAGGGAACGATTGTTTGTTAGACTAATACCGTCACCCCCTGAGAACATTTTGATTAAAGCGACACTTCCGGAGTCAACAACCTATGAGGAAGTAACTGTTGGCAGTGTCAAGGCTCACTATATAAGTCATGAATACAGTATCTATAGTGAATCGAACCATTATAAAGAGATGACGTGGATACAGACCAACGGGGATCAGAGCTATCTAGTAGGAGTAAGTTCAGATTCCCCCGACGTCACCAAAGACCAGCTTATTCAAGCCGCCGAAAGTATCCAATAGAACAAAACAGCGCCGTTTCCTTTAGGAGCCGGTGCTGTTTGTCCAAATACAAGAGTTTATAAGTTTCACAAATAAACTGTCCTTGTATTTCCCCCTTAAACGCTTGTCGTCCATGCAAGGACGCCGCAGGCGTTTATGCTTGTGTTACTATCTGTGCGTTCCTGAACTGCTAAAGTCGTCATACGATGACTTATCGGCATCATAGTACAGAAAACTCAAGACATCCTGGGACTTTGCTATGACACTCAGCAGAGGAGAGAGGTCTTTAAATACGCAATCGCGGTAGAAACCGATGCAGTAGCGGTAGACAACGAGTTTGAATTTATCCAGATTCCAGCAGCCACGTAGGCCGTTTTTAACTCCATCGGTCCAATTGCCTGGAGCAATCCAAGAGGTTTGGGGCCGTATCTACCAGGAATGGTTCCCATCAACATAGCTATATCCACCGGGAGATACGATGTCCGAAGATTATCGCTGTGAGGTATGGATTTCAATTGTAAAGAAATAAAGATGAAGTCGAGTGTCCTGAAGATTAAGACAACTTTTAGGGCTTAAAGATGTTTGTTGGAAGGACACTATAGCTTAATAAATAACTAAAACATGGCTGCCGGCACGTACGGCAGCCATGTTGCACTAACGGGCAGGATAATGTAATATTCCATCATGCAACCGGCGAAATATTTGCTTGCATGTTCAGTTCTTGGGTAAATTAGCTCAATAAATTCTATAAATAAGATTATCTATGGTATAATATGTTAATTTATTTTAAAAATACTAAAGCGTTATGAAATGGTGGACTAAACGAATGGAACGTACAATTCAATTAATGGAAACCCATTTAAATATCGATCTTGGAAATCCGCCCTTTTTAAAATTAGATAACGGGTTGCAAATTCCATACTCTTCGATTAAGGGGATAACAACAGGTAGACCCATACCAAATGCTTTCAAGCTTTATGGTTTTTCTTTTGGAGGAACAAGAAATGGATTATTTAGATTCAATGGAGGTTATCATCTCTACTTTTTTAATAATGAGGTTGATACCCTTCATTTTGACTTGAATAATTTTCTTGTTGGTAAATTTAAAATATCAAAGTTAATCATTGATGTTAAAAACCCTGAAGAAATAAGTAAAACTATCTCCGAAAGATTGACGTGATAGTTCAATACCGAAAGGTCTACCGCACTGGCTTTTCTCAACTAACGGGCAGGATAACGTAACAAATTAGTTTCCTTTTCGTTTAATAATATATGAACTTCATTAATACTCGAGGGAGGGGTTCCAATAAAAGGAGTTCTAATATGTTTATTCATGGTTATTTTTTTATCTGGTTGTTTAGATAGCTCCTCTATTTTATTTACTGGTGAAAGTAAGAACTGGTCAGCAAGCTATGCCGTTACGAACCTCAATGGTGAGATTCAAAATTACACATTAACATTATCATACAAAGGGGACAACTCTTCTGAAGTAGGTAAAGTCAAATATAAATTTTCTAAATCATCAGGTGGAGGAAGTGGAGAAACAGAATTGTCAGGGCACAAAGAAATCATTCATAAATCTGTGAGTAATGGTGCTGTTCCGCAGAAAGACGAAATAATCAATGCTACTGTCGAGTGGAAAGGTATTAAAGAAGAGATACAGCTTTCAACAAACGGGACACGATAGTTGAATCATGATACAGAGGCAGCTGGTCAAACGATCAGCTGCCGTTTTCATTGAAGTAACGGGCAGTTTAATATAGTCAAAGGTATATTAGAGGAACAAAAATTCTTTACTACAATGTTTAAAAAGGTTAAAATTACCACAAATGCTAAAAAAAGAATACTGGTGATTAATAACTTATTAATTTATGGTAAGGCAATAGCAACTTAAGGAGTATATTATGATACATAAATTGATTATGATAGAAGGTCTTCTTGGTTCAGGGAAATCAATAACTGGGCAAAAATTAGCTAGCGAATTGAGAAAGAATAATGTGCCCGCAAAATGGTATTATGAGGATGAGTTGGAACACCCTACTGACCATCAATGTGAGGCATGTTTTACATATGATGAGTATAATGCATTTCTTAATTCAATTGATGCAAACACCCGCATAATTGTTGAAAGAAACGAACGGAGATTAGACGATTATTATTTGATAAATTATCACAGATTAGATCAGGATTTTCCCAACCTAAATATGAGTGAGCTTGTACAGAAGAAACGAAGCAGGTTATAGTTTCTATGCAATAGATCAGAACACTTTTAATATTTATTCTACTTATTTAGGGTTTACCACTGAAAAACTATTATATGATTAAGACTAAGGAGATAATATGGAACAAGAACAATTTTATTTTTTTATTTGGTTTACTCTTGCTCTAGTAAATGCTGGATTAGCACAATCTAAAAACAGAGTGGGCTCATATTGGTTTTTTATATCTTTAATAACAGGCCCCGTAGCAACTTTTATAATACTATTGATAAAAAAAAATGATACTGTAGGAAATAAACACGGATGATTACGCCCGGACTGAATCGGTAGATTATTGGAATGTATCATTTCGTAAATCGGACGTTAGACAGTCAAAACCGAGACTCAAGATTTCTAAAGAACTGTTCGGAATTACAATTGACCACTGAAAAACTTCTTTTTATTAAGGATTGGCGTGGGTAGGAGTATGGGGAATGCTATAACATCGGGAAAGAAAGACGTAGCTGGTGAAACTAGGGAATAGTCTATCTATGTTTTCATGAATCCCACTCAACCCATTTCGTGGTTATTTGCATCCTCGAGGATTTTAGCTATATCGGCTAAAGGCGGAACGTATCTCAATGTAGTTCCTAAATTTTTATGCCGCAATTGGTGCTGAATATCGACGATGTTCATACCGCCTGTTTGCATTAAATATCCTGCTGTTCTTCTAAGATCATGCGGGCGAATTGGCCTACTTAGTTTGAGTCATAGGATAGTTCAGTTAGCTATTGAATTTCGATACCAATGCCTTTAATTAAGCTAACGGGCAGTTTAGTTACATAAAGGGGATGGTGCGTAATGTTATTCTTTATTATCATTTTACTCCTGTTAAATTTAGGGCTTCTATTGCATATTAACAGCAAGATACCAAAACGTGATTTAATCGCGGAAGCATTGGAAAGAGATAAATTACGGCGTATTGAAGAAGAAAAAAATCAATCTTCGAACGTTTGATTACACTTTCATACGCTAAACTAACGGGAAACGATAGCTCAATAAAAATAGCTGGCAGGCATGCTTCGTCTAACACCGTATCTAAGCCGCGTCGCGTTCGCTCCTTGGTCTGCCGAGGTTTTTCGGAGGAGTGATTTCAGCAGACAACCCTGCACAGCAAAAATATCAGCTAATTATTTATAAATATCAATTTTTAAAGGAGGATTGTAAAGCAATGAAGCTCAAACTTCTATTGATTATCATATTAATAATAAATTTAATGGGATGTTCTCAGTCAAATACATTAGATACGGAAGAGAAAGTTCAAGAAAGAATTACCATGTACCTAGAGGCGATTGAAAGAAATGATATTGATAAGATGGTTAAGTATGCAGATGACCTAAGATTTCCAGATAAGAACAAACAAAAGACGGAATATAAAAGTATAAGTCAAAAAATTGAGAAAACATCAATAAAAGATTTAAGACAAATAAATGATAAGGAGTATAGTGTCACAATAACATGTGAAGTTGATGGCGAAGCGGATGAATTTATATTTCCAATTAAGTATGAAAACCAGGATTGGAGAATTATAGTAGGACAGGAAAGACGGGAATACGGATAAATAAAGGACTCTCTCAATTATTAAGCTAACGGGACACGATAGTTGAATACTATACATTGATGAGCAGACTGCCGCAGTCTGCTCATTTTATTAAACTAACGGGCAGTTTAGTTGAAGAATGGAAATGGCTCCTTTATGTTTGTGCAAAGCAAGAATAACCCCTCCGAATAGATTAGAGGGGGGTTGTGCTATCTAAATTCATCCGTTATTCCAAGCCCTTATTCTGACCAAGCAACTACTTGGTGACAGTTCGAACAAGTTGTATAGGAAATTACCATTGGGGATACTGATTTATAAGTTTGAAATAGCCTCCTGTGTCGTCCAAGTAGCACTGGCAAATGCTTTATAATTGGTAACGGCAGCTTGAAAATCCTCTTCACTAATTGTTGCGGTGGCATCGTATACAACAGCTGTTTCAAAACCAGTTTCGATTAGATGCCTCATATGTGACTCTACACAAACGTTGGAAAGCACCCCTGCAATAATTATCTTCTCTTTTCTATGTTGTCGTAACTGATATTCCAAGTCATTTGTTTGTGGGCTGGCAACCTTGTGAGGAGTTGCAATGACGGTTCTTCTATCAAAAATATAAGGTTTGAAAGAATGAACAAAATCAGCTCCAAATGACGGTGGTGTGTACGCATTTGCCACTTGATACATTCTAAGACCTAATAGCATATTTTGTTCATTTCCTGTAAATTGCCAGCCATAATCATGAGGGTATAAATAATGGGGCGATATGAAAAGTTGGTATCCCTTATTCATGGCAGTTCTCATTAATAGTTCAAGGTTTTGTATAGTATTGTTTCGTTCAATAGTTCCTTTAGTCAGATGATAGCCTCTTCCCCCAGGACTCATAAAGTCATTTTGTGGGTCTGTGATTACAATAGCAGTATTATTGGGATGTGGTTTAAACGGCAAATTACTTACCTCCCTCGCAGCATAAGCTTGCGGAAATGTTTGCATCCTGTTCAGGGAAGATAGAGAAGTTGTTTTCTAAAAAAGTTCAGCATTGACACGACAGCTGCACCGAACAAGTACATAGTCATTAAAAACTCTATAGGCATCTATATGTATTTGTAGTTTGTTTGGTTCCCTTTGTTATAGAAATTAGTGTGCAACTTTGACGAATTGTTTCAAGAAGGTATGCTAACGGGTAACATGTGCGCAGGAGCTGCTCTAACGCGGCTCTTTATTGCTCATTGAAGTAACGGGCAGGTTAGTTTAGTCATGCGATACCAAATAGTTATAGGAAAATCCTATTAGAAGTATAGATATTATATATTATTTTAATGAACTGAATTGATATATTATTTGTATTGTAATGGAATTAATTGGAGGTGTGTGCAGTGGGTGACAGCAAAAATAATGATGTTGTTCTAAAGTTTAATCAAGTCGCGAATGCGTATGACAAGCAACGTAGGAATCTTATTCCCTGTTTTGATGATTTTTATGGTATAGCAGTTTCAATTGCTGAGACAGGAAACGAGACTCCAAATATTTTAGATTTAGGTGCTGGTACGGGATTATTGTCATCTTTGATGCTAAAAAAATATCCGAAAGCAAACCTCACTTTGATTGATATTTCTGAAAAGATGATAGAAGTAGCTAAATCGAGATTTGATGGTATGGATAATGTAAAATACATTGTCGATGATTATACAAATTTTGTTTATGAAAATAAGTTCGATTTTATTGTGTCTGCCCTTTCTATACATCATCTTCTAGATGAAGAAAAAAAGGTGCTATACAAAAACACTTTTCAGAGTTTGCAGGAAGGTGGGGTGTTCATAAATGCCGACCAAATTCTTGGTAACACAATGTTTCTCGATTCATTATATAAAAACGATTGGAAAAGAAAAGTAGAGTCCAGTGAACTATCAAGAGAAGAGATTGCTTCTGCGTATGAACGAACTAAACTTGATAAAATGGCAAATTTAGAAAGTCAGATAGGATGGTTGAAAGAGATTGGTTTTTCGGATGTAGACTATATATATAAGTATTATAATTTTGTTGTCTTGTACGGCAGGAAAATTGACAGACATGATTGAACTAACGGGCAGGATAGTTCAAAAGTTTCGCGAATACCCTACATATGGAATTGTTTACGAAGTTCGTGAATAAGACGTTAGGCGAAACCACCTTTAAAAATTGAAAGGAAACTTCAAATGATAATTTCAAAAGAATTAGAAAAATTACTAGATATTGAAACAGAAATCTCAAAATTCTCAGGTTCAATATTAATAAAGAGAGAAGGAAATGATCTTTTTAAATCTAGCTACGATTATGCAGATCGAAGAGAGCTAATTAAAAATACAATGGACACTAGATTCACGGTGGCTTCAGGTTCTAAAATATTTACAGCAGTAGCGATATGCCAACTTGTGGAACGAGGACTTATTACTTTTGACACATTAATTAAAGAGTGCATAGATATTTCATTTTCAACATTCAGTAGTGATATTACAATCCATCATTTACTCACCCACACTTCGGGTATACCTGACTATTTTGATGAAGAATTCATGACGGATTATGAAAAATTATGGGAGAATTATCCGATGTATCGGGTGCTTGCTTCTAAAGACTTTTTGCCCTTGTTTCAAGAAAAAGAAATGAAGTTTCAACCTGGTGAACGATTCTCATACTGTAATGCTGGATTTATTCTGCTTGGCCTAATTGTTGAGCAAATAAGTGGTATGAATTTTATAACATATATCCAAAGAAATATTTTAGATGTGTGTGATATGAGAGATTCTGGATACTTCCGAATGGATCAGTTACCTAATCGAACAGCAATAGGATACATTGAGGATCAAAAAAGTAAAGAATGGAGAACGAATATATATTCAGTGCCTATCATCGGTGGAGCGGATGGAGGGGCATATACTACAAATTATGATTTAAATAACTTCTGGTCAGGACTTATAGGTCATAAATTATTAAATGAGGAAACAACCTTAAGAATGTTGTCGCCACAAGTCGAAACAGATAATTTTCAAAATTATGGTTACGGCGTTTGGATGACTATTATTGGTGACGAAATATTTAAGTATTATGTTATGGGTGGTGAACCAGGTGCAATGATGGTCTCTTCAATATATGTCAAGAGTAGTATTAGAGCACATGTCATGAGTAATAAATCAAATGGAACAGCAGAAATACCAGGTAAAATTGATGAATTAATTTATAATATAGAATAATCAAAGGCAAATGGCATCGCCTAACAAAGTATTCACGCTGCTCGGCTATCGCCGCTTGGTCTGCAGAAGTATTTTCGGAGTAGCTGAGTCAGCAGCAGACAACCCTGCACTGGCTAAGTCCGTCGGACCCGCTCGCTTTCGCTCACTTAAGCCAGTGAGGGTTCGCGAATACACAAACGTTAGCTGAAACACCACGAAACTTATAAAACCAAAAAAGACGGAGGTATTACATGAAACCTGAGGTTTATGAATTTCAAGAGAAGAAAGTAATTGGAGTTGGAAACATAGGTAATCCTATAAACCCTGGAGATGTTTGGCCTGCTTTATTTTCCAGAATTCAAGAAATTCGTAGTCGTAAGAATACTCTTGAAACTCTTGGAGTAATTAAGAGAAATGAACACGGGTATTTACATGGGGTAGAAGTTGAACAATTGATAGAAATTCCAGAAGGTATGTTTTCTTATGTTATACCAGCTGGCCAGTATATTGGAATGACCCATAAAGGGCCAATAAGTAAGATTGGTGAAACATTTCAAATTCTTATCAGCTGGCTAGCCTCAAATAATTATGAACAACATGACATTGTATGTTTTGAAGTCTATGATGGAAGATTTAAGGACGAAGATCCTGAAAGTGAATTTGATTCATACATTCAAATTAAAGATTTGTGAGGGTTTAATCAAAGAAGTGTGGTGCATCAGCTAACATCGCATTCCCGCATCGTGGCATTTGTCCCTCGGGATTGAACTAACGGGACACTATAGTTCAATAAACACTTTCAAAGACTGTCGGTATGATCGGTAGTCTTTGTTCACCTAACGGTCAGTTTAGTTGAAGATTAATTGCGGTGAACCGTACCATAAGTGACGGCGAAAAATTTTCGCCGGAGATGGAACAATTGGACGCAGCCGAAACCTTTGCTGCTCCCCCGTCTCCCGAATTTCCATCTACACCTGTGCAGCCACTGTGCTGATGATGTAGGGCATAAGCCTTTCCTCCAGACAGTTCAGGTAGCAGTGTCATTATCAACAGAACAACCAGAACACAAGCCATAAGCTGTGTTACCTTTTTACGCATTCTTTTTTCTCCTTCATAGGGTACTTCTCCGATAAAATTCATTCTTGCTTCAAACAATCCCTCTACTATTTCATCCAGATGGGCCAATAGAACGTGCTTTCCCTTATGATTGACACAGAAAAAGTAAAAGCGGTAAAGTTATCCTATTCTAGCCATGTTATTGGAGGATCATTTCATGAAAAAACTAAGTTCTGATTTTGAATATTTAAAAGATATGTATATTGATGGATACTTCCCTAATTTTCTTGTGGATAAAGTCAAAGCTGAACTAGTTAAAGTTGTTGAATTTTTGGAACAAGGTAATCAAGATATCGAGGAAATTCAATCAAAGCTTAATTCCGCCATCAATGCAATCAATGATCTTGCAGAAGAGTTTGACGAAAATGAAAGCGAAATTGAAACAGTTGGCAGAGAATCAATTGCACAAACTGTTGAAGATATTTTAGCCTTTTTTGGTATCGAAATAGATACAGAAGTAGCCATTCGTGAACGTGATTGGTAGTTTGTTAGGGAAATATAATGCTATTGAAATCATTATTTGATTAAAGTTAGAGGAGAGAATACAAAGATGGATAAGGATCTATTGAAACAGCTCACTCTTTGGCATAACAAGAACCAGTATGAGAAAATCATTATAAAAATTAAGGAAATACCCGAAGCAGAAAGGGACTATGACTTGGTTTGCCATTTGGGAAGAGCATTGAATAATCAAGATAATTATAATGAAGCTATCAAATGTTTTTTATCTGTGCAAGAGCAAGGCGAGCTCGACCCTCTTTGGCATTTTCGAATAGGATATGCTTATTACTACCTTAAACAGTATAAGGAAGCGAGCATTGCTTTTAAACAATCTTTTGCACTAGACCCTGAAGATTCACAAGCCAGTATGTTTTTAGAAATGAGTCTCAATCGCGCTGGTATTATGAACGTTGAACAAGATGAGACGTGGTTAGAAGTTGTAGAAAAAATAGAACCTTTTAGGTTAGTTGCGCATGATAGTGGAAGCATATCTTTCATTATTAATGTTGGTAAATATAAGCATGAAATTTTTCAAACAAGAGCTGAAGATGGATTTGAGGGCAATGGCTATGATTGGGGTTCATTAGCAGCCGTGTTTCTTGAAGAAAAAATGCCTCACTTAGTTGATATCATACGATTTGACCCGGAAGCTGATATGTTCGCTGCTTATACAGACAATAAGGAAGCAATATTTAGTTTTGCAATCACCTTTAAGGAAGCATGTGAAGATGACTCATTAATAAGAGACCTATTTTCACGAGCTGTATTAGATTGATTGGAAATATCAAGGTACAACAGTATTCTTTGTTGCATCGAAATGACATTACCCGATATTAATCCTTAATTGTAGCGAGTTATTTTATTATCGGATCAAGTTTGTGTCATTTCCCAATGAGACAAACTTGATCCGATTCTCGTTATGCGACTTCGTATCATTTAATTATCTCACAATAAGGGAATTGATTTATTTTGAAAATGCTTAATCGGTACGGTGTCCAATAGAGTTAAGATAATACTCCTCCCATGAGCCTTTCATATTACGACTATGCGGGTTATGTGGGATAATAATCTTTGATGTAGGTAAACAATAACGATTTTTGTATTCATGTTTGTCCATAACATAGCTATTCTGGATGCCTGGTATATTTATCAACTTTCTTTGCAAAGCGGAATAGAACCTTTGTATATTCTTATCTGGCTGCTTTTGGATTTGTCTGAGGTGAATTTGTTCACGCGTTTTTTCAGTCTCAACTCCGCCGTTTCCTTCAACGGTAAAGGGCGCTATTTCAGGTGTATAAAATGTTCCGAACTCTTTAACACTGTCTACATTTAGAAATGGATAACACGAGAAATAAAAGCTGTAATAATTCGGATCATAGAAATGTTTTATAAATGTTTCTGGATCATTCTCATCATACACATCTACTTTTCTTTCGCCCGGTTTATCGCCTATCATTTCTACATACGCAGAAACGTTATATTTTTTCATAAGATCATTACTGTAATGAAAAAAATCATCTATTGGAATTGATATCCAAAAGTAAATTGCCACACCTCATTCACCACCTGAAATATAATTTTATTTCATCATCATTATACACCGACATATACCTTTATAGAGGTGAAGAGCGTATGGGAACATGGAGTGCTGAGGTTTTTGGTAATGACACCTCGTGTGAGATCAAGGAATATTTCTATGAGCAGTACAATCGGGGTTCCGAAGTTACTCAAATTGTAAGTATGTAAACCCAACGCTTACTATCTACAGTTGGCATTGGAGTTCAATACAATCTTGCTTATCCTCAGTTCGCCATCTCTATGAAAAGGCATTGCTACACTGGAAGCAAAATGAAGACCTATACAGTGAAAAAGTTTCTAAGGAAACGATTACTAGATTAAATAGCTTATTAGTCCTCAACAAGTAGCTGTATATATTAGTAACTTAAGATATAAAGGGGGATTTATTATGAATATTGTTGTTTCGGAACATTGGAATCTTGAAAAGCATGAACTGCCCGGCGTTAATAGCATCATCTTTCCAAATGGCACTGTAACAATCTTAAGTTGTTACAGCGCATATAACCCCAACACAAATGAAAGTAAATTTTATTGCTCTCCCTTGTGTGACACAACCATTGAAAGCATATCAAAGTATAATGTTGAATGTTGGACGATCGTTGATGAATGGGTCAGTATTGATTATCAAGACGGGAAAATCTGTGGCGGTGATGGTCAAATGGGAAATGAAGGATTTATTACTTGTACGGATGCTGAAGACCGTTTGGTATGGGGAATATTTTTTGAAAATTCAAACCCTATAAAAAGCTTAGAAATTAAAGATAAAATCCTAATCGCTATTAATGAGCATACCGAATTACAAATTGAAATCAACTTAGAAAACCTCACCCAAATTAAAATGACTTCCATAAAACCCAAAAACGAGCCAACTAATTGATGAAACAAATACCAAGCACGAAATTTCCTAATATAGAGTACTCACCTGGCTCCTGCCATTTTCTCGATCCATGGATCGATTCGATCCGTGATTTGGACTGGCCATCCTTGAGGGGGGCCTAAAAACTTGCCGTTAAAGACAGTGCGGAGAGCCGTATCACAAATAGTAGTAAAGCGAAAATTTCGGTACGGAAACATAGAGCAGCAATGGCTGGTAGAGGAAGGCTTGGACTTAACCATTGCCAGGTTGAAATCCGCTCCAATATTACGCTAACGGGACACGTTAGTTCAATAGCACATATTATTGAGCAGGCTGCCGAAGCCTGCTTATTTTTGTTAACCTAACGGGCAGTTATGCGCAACTTCCAAGGAATGTAAACGTTTAAATAATGTAAGGAACGGCAATTAGAATCGAACATGCACACCAAAGCAATAGAAGCTATCCGCCGCAGAAAAGGTTGATAAGGCAATCCAAAGACTTATTGAGCAACAAGGCAAGATAAACTTCAATAGCGTTTCCACAGAGTTGGGCGTCTCTAAAGCCTACCTTTATAACCATTCGGATATTCGCGAACGAATAGAAACGCTGCGCAAACAGCAAGAAGGCATGTCCTCTGCTAAACAAACGAGGAATGACTGAAACAAGCAAGGACGTTCTCATCGCTGCTAAAAACAAGCGGATATAAGAACTTCAAACTGAAAACAAACAACTGGAGAGTTCGTGACATGAAGGAAAGACCGGCTAAACCGAACGTTTCGCCGTTGTAACCGATGGAGGAGGCAGACAATTCATGGGAGGAACGAATGTATGGGATGCGGAGTGGGAGGTTAACGAAGAGCAGGCGCGGACGCTGATCGGCAGCCAATTCCCGCAGCTGTCATCGAAGCAAGTGAAGCGATTGGGCTGGGGCTGGGACAATACGGTTTTTCTCATCGGTGACGAGTACGTGTTCCGGTTTCCAAGAAGAACGATTGCAGTTGGCTCGATTCGTATGGAAGGGAAGCTGCTACCGAAGCTGGAGGCATATATGACCGTCCCCTATCCGAAACCGTTGTTTTATGGCGAAGCAAGTGACGAATACCCGGTACCATTTCTTGGCTATACCTTCGTGCCAGGAGATTTCCCCATCGGTTTGACGGAAGAACGCCGTGCTTTATCGGCAGAGACGCTGGCGAAATTTTTGCGGAGATTGCATGAGTTTCCGGTGCAGGTGGCGCTGAAGTGCGGAGTTCAGCAAGATCATCGAAGCTTGACGGACATCGCATCGCGCAAAGTGAAATTGGAGGGTTTTCTAAAAAAGGTGGTTGAACACTTGTCGCCAGAAGAGTCCGGTGCGATCGAAGCGTTTATTAGCGGGCTGCAAACGGACCGTGTCGAGGCGGTGAATGCGCTGCTACATGGCGATCTTCATTTCAAAAATATGCTGGTGAATGAGAACGGGATCGTTTCCGGCATCATTGATTGGGGCGATCTGAGCGTCGGCCATCCGGCTTGCGATTTGAGCGTTGCTTACAGTTTTTTACCACCGTACGCTCGCGGCGTGTTTTTCGAAACGTACGGAGTGGCGGACGAGGAAACGAAGCTGCTGGCGCGGCTGATAGCCGTATACATCCCTGTACTGATCTTGATGCAGGCGGTCGATGACGGGAATGAAGCGATTGCGACAGAGGCGAAATCCAACATCATGCGGGCACTGTCGGATTAGGCTCATATTTCGTTACGGCTAGGGGGCTGATGGCTATCAGCACCATTTTGTCGTTTATAAGCCGCGATAAGGTACGATTCGTCTTCTCTGATGCCGCTTTATGTTGAGGAACAAGAAATTCAACAGAGTAAGTCGTTACGCTAACGGGATACTATAGCTTAATATCTAAAATGCGGCTGCCGGTATAGATCGGTAGCCGCATTTCGCTAACGGGCAGGATAGCGCAACTTCATAACATCCATATGCGTCTAACCTGATAAAGGTAAGTAAGTGATAATTTTACAATATGAGAATGGATTGATGAGGCGGACAATTTATTGTAGGTCGAAAATTTGTTCAAACAAAGGAGTAAGAAAATAATGAAAAAAATTTTCTCAGTCATTTTCTTTGCAATGATTGTAATCATTACTGCTTCACCTACATATGCAGCAGACATACAAATCAAAGTTGAAGGCGTTACGATTGCCTCCGATGTGAAACCCGAAATGAAGAATAATCGAACTATGTTGCCACTCCGTGTAATCAGTGAAAATTTGGGTGCTAAAGTCCATTGGTCGGGTTCGGAAGTCACGCTCTCGAAAAACAGTATGAAAGTACTCTTAAAGCTGAATAGCAGTACAGCGGTGAAAAACGGTAAAACCGTGCAGCTCGATGTTAAACCATACATCAAAAATAATCGCATCATCGTTCCACTTCGCTTTATTGCAGAAACATTTGGCTGTAAGGTTGATTACAGCAACTATACCTTAATGGTCGACACCGAGCCGCTCGTTATTGATGGTGTAAAAGTGACAGCATTGCAGCAAGAATACCAAATGACGATGGGCAGCATAGTCAATCAAATCAAAGGAAATGCCAATATCGAAGCCATTTATAATAATTTTGTTGATAACAAAGGAAGCAAAGTCGAAGCTCCTTCTGATCCTACTTGGTCGGTGGCGTATGGGACGGGACAATATGATTTTTTGGATCAAGAAGGGAATAGCATCAAACGATTTGATATCTACTCTTCACCAGAAGCCGCCCCTGAGTTTCTCATTTATGATGCGACAGAAAATCAATGGTATTTGTTTAACAATGCAGCTAATAAATCTATGTATCAGTTCATTGATACCGCAACAAAGAATGGTTTTCGGACGGTTATCAGCAATAATATTCCGTAAGTGATGAAAAAGTCGATTCCATATGATCCGTTGTTTATCAAAGACCTGGAACAAGGGTCCGACGCGGCTGTCGGCATGGTAGAGGGAGCGTGATGTAGTGGAAAAGATAGCTGGAATTATTGTGTTTTTTATTTTGATGATTCCTATGTATGGAGTATTAATATGGACATATTTTTGTCCTGAGGATAGTTTATTATGGGGGAAACGATGGATGTATAAAGAAGAGCCTGAAATATCAAATGCGGCAATTCGCTTTGCGAAAGTATCCTCATTGACAGCTATTGTGGTGCTGACTATTATACTTGGAGTCCTGATATTTAGTTAGTCTTGTTCAAATAAAATCGAGGATTGTTCCCTGTAGTATGTAAAAAGCTGTTGAACTAACGGGATACGATAGTTCAATAAAAGACATTTGAAGGTAGCTGACTTCTTGAGATCGGCTGCCTTTTCAATTGGGTATAAATTCCAAATTGGGAGTGGTTAAGTAGTGGCGGAAAAAGTTATAGCGAAAATTGAAAATTCCCTTACTGTATTGTTAGTTTCAGATTTAGTAAAGTCAATGAAATATTATGAAGATGCCTTGGGATGTGAAGTCAACGAACACTGGGCGATACGAGATAATTTCGGTTTAGGTTTTAAATTAATGCAAGCAAAAGACATTGTAGATGTTAGACCTAATAAAGGAATTTGGAATACATATGCTTATGTAAAAAACCATGACGAACTTGATGCTTTATATCTTGAACTAAAATCAAATGGTGCAATTATTGACTCCGAACCAAAGATAACCGAACACGACTGGGGGTCTTGGAAGGACTTCTCTGTTCGAGACTTGGATGGATACGTAATAGGTTTCGGTTCGGGAAATAAAAATAGCTGAAGAGAACTTATCTCAGGCTGCCGAAAACGACAGACGGGACACGATAGTTCAATACCAAAAGGGCTGCCGAGTGGCAGCCCTTTATTACGCTAACGGGCAGGATTGCGTAATGCTCACTTAGAATAATTAATTGTGAGTTGGTTTGGTATTATGGTCAGCAGTTGATAAAGAGAGGAAAAATAAAATGAGCGACATGAAATACAATTTAAATTTTGAAAACCTGTGTGCGATTTTACAACTAGGAGAAATGATTGGTGCACCAGAGGAGTTGACGGGCGGGTTATTACATAGGATGTACGTTCTTGAAACCAGTCAGGGGAAATATGCAGTCAAAGCATTAAACCCTCAAATAATGAATAGACCCACGGCAATGCAGAACATTATTAAATCAGAAATAATTGCAAATATTGCATCGAAAAATGTTCCTGCTCTTCCAGCAAAGCAATTTAACGGCACTTCCGTACAACAAATAGACCATCAATGTTATCTCATATTTGATTGGGTAGAGGGAAGAAGTCTGAAACCAAATGAAATATCAATATTTCACTGCGAAAAAATGGGTAAAATTATAGCAGATATTCATATGACGGATTTTTCAGTGATAGGAACCGATGAAAATGGGTCAAACAGTTTAAAAGTAACAGATTGGAGTTTCTACTTACAACAAGGTCAATTGAATGATTCAATGTGGATTAACTTGGTGGCTGAAACAATTGAGCAACTTTACGACTGGAATGCTAAAGCGAATAATGCATCAAAAATACTTGCTTCAAACACTATGATTTAAATGGAAATAGAATAACTATGAAAGACCGCTGTAGATGTGTATGATGATTTTAATAAGTACAAAGGTTCCGATCGGATTGCAGCGGCTGGAATGTCAGTCGGCGGTACAATATTAGCTGGAGGAGCCACAGTGGGTGCTATCGCTCTTATACCTTTCGAATTACCAGCTGCAGGAGTTGTTGTCGTTGGGGTGGGGATAGGTATGGGTGTGAGCGAAGGAGTTAAATGGGTTAAAACGACAGTTTTTGGTTATTAATCAAGGGGGAAATATATGAATACATTCTTCTCAAGTCTTCCGTGGCCTGTATATATTTTATTTGCGTTTGGAGCTCCCGCTATTATATTGTATTCTTTTATAAGAAATAGAAAAATAGTTAATTCAGCAATCTTTATATCATTTATTATGATTTCCTGCTCTCCGATATCTGCAGGTCTGATAAAAATCGATTCAATATTGAACAATCAAATGAACATCCCCAAATGGTTGCCTTTACTCGGTCTTTTAGGTATCCCGCTACTACTTATTGCGGGATACAAATCAACGAAAGATAATCCTGAAAAAAGAAGAGCTGTTTTGTTAGCGATTTTATTATGCTCGTTTGGAATAGTTCTGATCGCATCTATTGTAATCATGAAACTGCTTCAAAAAAAGCATTAATTAGATGTAAGACTACCACATGCGAGTGTAACAACTCCATGTGGTTTCTTTTCATTTAGAAACTCCGCTCAATAACACCATCATGCACCGTGCACCACTTATTTTGCGGTTGGGAAAGAACGACGCCAAGCAATTTAAGTTATTCATACCAATGAGAATATGAATCCAATCAGTGAGACATTACGATAATGCGCTAGGATGCGGCATCGAACTGTTAAATCATTAAGAATTTAACATGTTGGATCGACCATAAAATAACTAAAGGATTTATTACGATGTGACAAATTCAATAACCATCCTCAGCATTTGTCTATCTGGTGTGATTCTGGTCTGTAGAGTGTCTAACCTAAGAGGGTACACAACTTAGAGAGGGGCATTTATGAATGAACCATCCAGTTAAGGAATGCATTCAGAAGTTAGGGTTAACACATCGGGCGTTTGTTGTTCTATATGATATCTCTTGGGAAAGATTTCGTAGTTGCTTGTATGGCTACACTGATTCCATCCCCCGCGCCATCACGGGTGTCATGGTACAGCATGGTTATGATGAACAGGAAGCACAGCGGCAGTATCGGCAGTGGCGCAAATGGAAAGCAGAACAAGAACTAGCTTCTTCTCCTGCCGCTGTGTTGGAAGGGGGCCAGTAATCATGTATAGTGAGCAAATCACGTTTCAACTGACTGAAACGAGCGGTTATAGTGTTCGCTGGAAGAAACATAACCTGAATGTTCCTGTTGACAAATTCTTGAGCTATACAGGATTATCGAATAAAGCCTACGCAGGACTTACTACCGTCAGTCAAGAACAGCTAGAAGCGCTAGGATTTAATCAATGGGTCTAGCACCCTCTTTCAGTACAAGCTTTTTTTTGGAACCCGCCATTGTGCGGGTTTTCTTTTTTACTAATTTAATCTGTTGCCATTCGGATCGTATAGAGAAAGTGAGGTGAAAAAGCCTCAAATACAGATAGAATTGAGGATGATTTATTATGGCAGTTTACGAGTGGATGGAAACTAACAGAAAACAGTTTCATTATATTGATAATGCGGGGGCATTTGCAGAGCTTGATATCTATCAGCCAAAAAATAGCTATGTCCAATGTTTTGAAGCGAATAATACCTATTACGTACCCGCGCCACAAGTATTGAGAAGATGCTTCTTTCTTACAGTTAGCGAAAAGGCGGTGTTATGGGAATTATATTCGTGGTTCGATAAGGATGCTTTTTGCCGAGATTCCCTAAAGACGCTTAGTCTTTATACGGGTCTTTCAGAAAAAACAGTAGGAATAATGATATTGGGGTTAGTAGAGAAGGGGATTATTAGTAGAAAACACACGACTTCTGTTGATATGTTCATGCTTCGGGACTTGTCCAAAAATCATTATATTCTTCTAAGTGAAGCCATTCATTACTGGTATAAAAAGTTCATTAGTAAGCACCTTCCCGAAGATAACAGGGCAAGAAAATTGGAAAATATGTTCACTTATGATATGCCTTTTTCGGTGAATCTTGCTAGAAAAGCTGTAATTAGGTTAATTGATTCCCCTTCTGACTGCATGAGGCTTGAAAGAAAGCTAAAACAAGAAGGGGACTTTAAGGAATTATACAGCGAAACAATGAAGGAACTGTTTAAGCTATTGAACGATTATTACGAAGCAGAGACTAGTAAAATTTCATAATTTCGATTTTTCGGTTATCTTCAGCTTGGAGCTGTGCTATTAACAATAGGGGTGGGAAAGAAATTCTCATCCTAATGAACGTTAAGACTCTCCCCTCTGTCAGATGTTCAGACAATTAAATAAATTATTAAATACAATCTTGAATTACAGAGAGTAAGAATATCTCTGGTAATGCTTCCTCGTAAACTCGGAAGCACGGTTCCTTCGGAAGGGCTATCCCGTAATCGCAGGGATAGCTTTTTCTCTTATTCCCTCCCCCATAGCCCCCTCCCGTCGCCGCTCGGCGCATAGTGGATAATCAGGCGCACAGATCGACCGCCTACGGGCTTTTATTAATCAACTTGATAATAGGTCTATTGAAAGCTATCCCGTCCTATAACCGCGCTTATGCTCATCTCCTTATGTGTTTTAAGTTCCCTCTTACGCATCAACATCCCAGCGAAATGTCCCATCGGGAAAATGCCGCCCCTACGCCCGAATGGGCAAGCCTTTGCTTTCCTAGGTACTTGGGGGAGTAATGGCATTTCGTCGCTCGAACATTATTTTTTATAACTTTCTCCCGCGAAAATCCCCTTTACAAACACCGTTCAACGTGCGCTAGATTGTGCCACGAAATCAGCAAGTGGCTCTTTGACAACTGCATATAGCAGGTGCATGTCATGCACTCCCCGCCACAACGCACTATGAGGCGCTGGACGGTATATATTCTCGGATTTCTAGCAGGCTTCCTGCGCTAAATACGAGCGTATGCTGATGCGCGGGGAGAGCGTTACGAAAACTGGAATTACTGAAACGGAGTGATCGAATGAAAGACCGTGTACTCGGCTATGTCCGCGTCTCTACGCAGGGACAAGTGAAGGATGGCTATTCCCTTGCCTACCAGTCGGATGAGATCGAACGCTACTGTGCCTGCCACAACCTTGAATTGCTGGATATCTATAAAGATGAAGGCATTTCAGGGGCAAAGGTAGACGAGGATGAACTAACCATAGAACGCGAGGGGTTGCAGGAAATGCTGTCTGACCTGAAATGGCGGGAGGTGAAGCATGTCGTTGTTCTGAACACAAGCCGCCTATGGAGGGCGGACATCGTGAAAGTGCTGATTCAGCGGGAGCTAAAGCGGCATAAAGTCGATGTCAAAGCGATTGAACAGCCACAATACAGCATCTATGCCCATGACCCATCGGACTTTCTAGTGAACGGCATGATGGAACTGCTAGACCAATACCAGCGGCTTGAGATTGCCTTGAAGCTAAGCCGAGGACGGCGCAAGAAGGCGCAGGAGGGCGGCTATGCGGGCGGTAGAGTGGCGTTCGGCTATTCAGCAGCAAAAGGACAAAAGACGCTCTCCATCGACCCTGTACAGGCTGAAGCCGTGCGTAGATTGTTTGAGATCAAGACCGAACATCCGTCTTGGCCACTGTCACAAATAGCCGAAGAACTGAATCAGGCGGGCTATAGAACTGTTCAGGGCAAGCACTTCTCAAAGGTGCAGGTCAAGCGAATCCTAGACCGTGAGGATTTCTATCGGGGTATGTATCGCTATGGTCAAATAGAAGCTAAAGGCGTACACCAGCCGATTATTTCCTAGTCCCGCCGCCCGGTCACAAAAGTTATTCACCAAAATGGTGATATCTTTATTAAAGTGAAGGATAGAAATTAATAACAAAGCACCAAGGGAATGATGATTACGCTAACGGGACACGATAGTTCAATACATAAAGGCTGCCAATAGGCAGCCCTTTGTTCCGCGAACGGCAGATTACTTTAACTTGTCTTTTACACGTTACATGATTCACCGCGGCGAAGTTTCGGACTAAATAAAAACTTGAGTTTAATTTACATCAGAATTATAATAGGAATAATTTCCAACATGAGGTGAAAAGGATGACAATCCATATCGTTCGAAGTATTTAGTTTTCGGGCTGGGAAAAACGCGTGCCAGCCATCAAGGGGGTTCTCTGCCCTTTTTGATCAAACGAAAACTATAACTTTGAACGGTCTCGATTGGCATTGCTCTTAATATAAAAGCCAAGGGACACAGGGTTTGGTAGGGGATCAATGGATCGCTCATTGATTCTTCCTATTTACAATAACTGACGGTCCCTTGGCTTTTCCTATCATCTCTTTGGAGGCAATTTATAATGATAAAAAAATGCATTGTATATTTCAAGTGGACCATATTGCTATATGTACTTATGGGCTTTCTGGTTCAATTTTTTAACACTTTGGGCATTAAAATATTTCAAGAACTGTTAGATAAGGTAGTTTTAGCAGACAATTTCTACGATGTCTCACCACATATCTTTTTATATAGTGCTCTGTTAGTGGGGGCGACAATACTCAATTACCTCATAGAATACCCTCATACCTATTTATCAAACAGCATATTGGAAAAGTTAAAGGTCATGGCACTATCTAAAGTGTCTAAAATTGATTATTCCACCTACCAAAACATCGGCACGGGAGAAATGATCAAAGTTATAGAAAATGGCGCATCAGCCGGAATGAATATCATCCATTCATTTTACTTGAAAACATTTCACGAATTGTTTCCGACTATCATCTTCAGCTTATTTTTTATAAGCCTTTATAACACGAAAATCATGTTGATCATTGCGGCTGGCTATGTTGTAATCTTCTTTTTGAATAATTTGCTACTCCGAATGTTGTACCGAATTAAATCATCTTTACTTGAAAGTCAAGAAAAAATGTCCAAGTATTCTATTCGCGGGTTTATGGAATTAGTTATATTTAGGCTTAACAAGAGATACCAGAAAGAAATTGAGCGGTTGCATAATACTGCAGGCGACATCGTCAAGAAGAGTACACAGATTAGAATGATTCACGAATCATTTTTCGCCATATTCGCTCTGCTAGTCAATATAATTAAAGTTGTCGTTTTAGTTTATGGTGTTAAAAGTATTTTGTCCGGTGAATCCTCGGTCGGCGTTATCATCGCATTGATCATGTTCATTGATCAAGTATACACGCCTGTTGCAATATTCAATGTCCTTTACGTAGATTATAAGTTGAATAGAGTAACATATACCCGTCTTGAAGAGTTTTTGAACGCACCGGAGGACTTAAACCTGGATAAGGGTAGAGAAGTAAAGACTTTAGAAGGAAATATCGAGTTTAAAAATGTAACTTTTGATTACGGTAGTTCCAAGTTGTTGAGTAATGTTTCTTTCTCCGTCAAGCAAGGGAGTTCTGTTGCAATTGTCGGATTAAGCGGCAGTGGTAAGTCTACGATTATCAAATTAATGTTGGGGCTTTTAAAGAAGAAATCCGGAAAAATTTTATTTGATGGAATCGACATTGATGAGATTAAGCTGAACAGTTTGTACGATCATATATCGTATATATCTCAAGAAGCGCCAATTTTTGATACCACAATACGAGGAAATATCGTCTTTGATAATGATTTGCTAGACGAACGTATTTACGACATATTGGAAAAAGTTCGTATGAAGGAAAAAGTGCTGAGTTTTCCAGAACAACTGGATACCATGGTTGGAGAAAGAGGAATGAAATTATCGGGTGGCGAGAGGCAACGGCTAGCATTCGGTAGAATAATAGCGCAGCAAAGGAATGTTGTTATACTTGACGAACCGGTCTCGGCACTTGACAACATTACAGAGAAGATCATTATGAATGGTATTTTACAGATGTTTAGTGACAAAACATTAATAATAATCGCACATAGGCTTCATTTTATCAAAGATGTTGATAAGATATTACTTGTAAAGGATGGGGAAATTGTCGATGAAGGTGACTTCGAATATTTAATCAGGAACAGTGGATATTTCCAAGAATTATGGAACAAAGATATCCAGAATGAAACTGAACCTTCAAGACCGTGTTAAATAACAAATGCCGCCATGTCACATGGTGGCATTTGTTATTTAAGCACCGGAAGGGCGACATATTATTTTATCTGCGATTATATAGTGTATGACGACAAATATAAAGATACGTGTCCAATGAAACAAATGTTCCATGTTCCAATATTATCGTTATTTGATACAACGTTACCTATATTGTCGCGTAGTTAAGTTGAAAACGAACCTAAACGTAAATATGGAAGTTCATAATGTCAATTGCTCGTATTTATTAAACTAACGGGCAGATTAGTTTAACAAATATTAAAATAAATCTCCTCTTCGAAACCATAAATGGTACGATTATGTAAAACATTAGAAAGGAGTTTAGTTAAAATGATTTATCCTAAAATTGTATTGATGGCAGTATTGTTATTACTGGCAGGATGCTCAGCAGAAAAACCTATTCCCGAGAACAAAGATTGGAAAGTCAGCCATCTGTTTAAATCAGGTGCCTATACGATGATAGGACAAGAAGGAAAATTGGGGTTTATTTATGATGATGGTGAAGTAGTCCGTTTTTATCCGAATAAAATACAAAAATATATGTGGCACTTTTGGGGAAAACCTGAAGAACTACAAGGTTCATTAAAAGTAATGGGTATTAGCAAAGAAACAGGAGAGAAAATCACTGTAATTGAAGCCTTAGAATTAGGTGGACCTAATAATGGAGCTGACGGACAAACTCCTTCACAAATGTCATTACCTTCACCTGGTCTTTGGAGATTAGATGCTTATATCGGTGAAAAACTTTTTGGCAGTATAACGGTTCAAGTACACGATCAAAAATGAAGAATCGTTACACTAACGGGACACGATAGTGCAATATGCAACGGTAAAGGCAGCGATCACTTAGATCAGCTGCCTTTCTCAACTAACGGGCAGGATAGCGTAACAAATGCTGTCTCAGGGCGTATATAACTAGGTACCGAAAGGGAGGGGAAATTGTGAACCTAGGAAGGTTAGGTTTAGGTCTTTTGTTATTAGCTACTTTTATTACCTTTATTTCTGGATGTTCTGGTAACGAACCGAAAAATGCAGAAATTATTTATTATGCGGAAGGCGAAAATTGGAACGCTCAATACAAAACAAATTCTTCTCAATCAGCAAAAGAAAAAGTGGAATTAAACTTTTTCTACAAAGGCAGTATGTCTGAATTATTAGCAACCAAAGAAATTGTATTTTCATATGGCACGAGAAATGGGAATATTTTGGAAAAACTTCACTACGATAAAATAGATAATGCTCACTTTTCGATTGAATTTGATGGTGATCTGATACACGATATTGTAGGTAATCAAGATGATAAAATTATGAGCATTATTAAATGGAATAACAAAAGTGAGACTATACACTTAACTCAATTTGAAAAAAAGTAATTACTCAACTAACGGGACACGATAGCTCAAAAATCACCAGAAGAGGCTGCCGGCAAAAGACCGGCAGCTTTTGTTACGCTAACGGGCAGTTCACCGTAACTTTCCAGTGTTTGGAAACGTATTAAGTTTTAATTGAACTTAGCCAATTCACCCAGAAAGGAGAAATATTATGAAATTGAAGCTAATTTCATATCTACTAGTTTTATTTATTTTCACAGGATGTTCGAATGGGCGAACCTTGATTTACTCAGCACCTACCAACGAACAGATAGTAAGGTATGTTTCAGATAATAAATTAGAGGATCTCGATAGCATATGGATAAAGGACAGCGCTTTAGTATTACTGAAAAATTCATTGATAACATTGTACTCTGATCAGAATGAAAAGTTATACGATCATAAGATTTCTTGGGGATCAAATGGTGAGGGCTTAGTAACTGTGGGCAATGGAGTACCGTACATTGCAGTTATCATACAAGATGATTTAATGATTAAAGGAGCCAAGTTTATAAATGTAAAGTATTCAGATGGAACAACTGAGTCAAGGGGAATTGACAAAGCGGGCTTATTAATATCCAATTATGGTCTAAGAACTGTATCACATATGTCGATTGTTAATGCCGTAGGTGAAGAAATATACAGTAAACGAAGTTAAGCAATCGAGCAAGTTAGACATGACGAGGAATTAAGCTAACGGGACACGATAGTTAAATAAAACAGCGACAGTCTAAGACTTTATTTTCTAGTCTTTGGCTGTCGCTGTTTCGATTTCGGGGGTCAGTCTAATACTTATTTTTCGGGGTCAGCAGTTTTCTGTGCCGCGTGCTCTCAAGACTTTCGGTCTAATACTTTATTTTTGCCATACAATTGTTTATAAAAATTATGGAAATATTAAATGATGGGTATAATAAGTTGATGTTATAGAAGCACAATAGTAGCAGATGGTAGGGGGGATTGTTTTGGATATGTATCCAAAAAGGCCGAAAATAAAAGATAGTGAGACCTTAACCAGTTATTTATTTCGAATTGCTAAAGCAAATAAAACCGATTTTTTAAGCGTATTGAAACAAATAACTCGAGAAGAAGATGAGATAAGTCCTAGAAGATATTATCAGATCGATATCAATCCTGACAAAAAAATAGATGTTTTTTTACTGAGTAAGCTTATCCGTATGCCTTGTGAAGATATTTTGAAACATAGCTTCCACCCCGTACTTAAATGTTTTTTCAATGAACCAAATCAAAATATAAATGAATCTACGTACTTAATTGGTCGAGTTTTTATAGGTACTTATCGCCGTTTCTGCAGAATATGCCTAGAAAAAGAAAAGAGGTTTAAACTAATTTGGCAGATCAGTGATATTGAAGTATGCAATGTTCATGGGGTGGAGTTGGTAAATGATTGTAATCACTGTGGAAAAATACAACCCTATATTAGGGACATATTGAACGATTGTGCTTGTGTTTCATGCGAAAGGGAGTTAAGTCAAAAGGAAAATATTTTAGCTAACGTAGAAAATATGAAAGAATCACAAATAGAATTAATCAATGTTTGGACTAAACTACTGGCATGGTCAAAACCTTTAACTGAATGTTTATTTGATTTAACTTTGGAACAAACAATTGCTTTGAAAATTATTTATTTAGCTCAAGGGGAGCAAAATAAGTACCAATTTGGACAAGTAAAGTACCATACAAATAGGGAGATAGCTGAATTAAAAAATAAAGTTTTAGGTAGAGAAAATAAGGGATCTATACTGGGGAGCTTAATTCGGTTTCTAATTAAGTCAAAGACTCAAGTTGAGTATTTATATGATGTTGAAATTAATGAAGAATATTTTATTTCTATTCAGGGGGATAAAGAAAGTCCTGGGAGTTGCGTTGCTTTTTGGTGTGAAGGCAGAGGGACTAATATACATATGATGCCTCTTAATACTTATTTGTCACAAGGATATAGAAATCGCCATTACTGTAATAAATGCTTTAATATTTACGGTATTAAAAAGGATTCAGGGATTTGGAGCGAAACAGAAAGTAGAATCCATTTAGTAAATGATGTTGTACTCCCTTTGATAAAAAAAGGACTGACTCGCAGGAGTATTACCAACTTATTAAAGGGGGTGTCTGGAAGAAAAATTTCGGAGATTTTTGGTTATCTTTACTGCCAAGGCCTTATTCCATCTGATTATATTCATATCAAAGGTCTAGAAGTAAGTCCGCCAAATGACCTCTTAAATATGTTTCGAAATCTAGGTGATATTGTAGGAACTTTTCCTTGGCTTATGAGTCAAAAAGCCCAAGAGTTATATGGTTGGACTGTACAACAGTTTTTCTGCTTTTACTATCGAGAAGAAATACAGCGATTTATTTATAACGAGCCCAAAAGAGCCCATAAGCCAAGAATATATGGAGATATGGAAAGTTTGGTAAATAAATATATATTAAAATGTGAACGGGAAGGTATCGTGTGCTCTTTAAATAATTTTTCTGAAATGAACAAAATACCAGTTTCTATAGTTCATTATTATGGTTTGAGCAAATATTTTAAAGCGAGTATGGCAGCACAAAAGGAACAATTTAATCGGAGGAGAAACAACAATTATTGGGAAATAGCAAAAGAATATGTAAATAAACGGTTAGTGCAGTGTATAGCATTCACTCGTAAAGATGTTTATCGAGCTATGGGAAAACGAGAAAAGTGGTTATCAAGTAATTGTCCTGAGATAAGGGCGTGGATAAACGATCAAGTTATTAAATCGAAAAACCAGCGAGAGCAGATGCAATTAATTTGCGATAAAGAAAGTATTAAAAAAGCTTTAGAGCAACTGATTGAAAAAAAAATGTCTATATCAAAAACAAGAATCTTGAAAGAAACGGGTATAGCAGCAATAAAATTAATAGGTGATACAGAGTTGTCAAAATACTACCATTTATTGTTGAATAGTAAAATTGTGTAATATCACTTTATAAAGAGTATCTTTGAGCAAAACGAAAGCGGAAAGATCTCAGCCTTAAAGCTCAGATGATGCAGAGATCCGGCGATTATTCTGGCAGATGAGCCAACATACAAAAAAGCGTGGTATACAATTTTTAAAGTCGTCTTAGGATTACAATTGTTGAATATATACGAGCCAATTTGGTAGCGTATTTTTTTGTGCAGAATTGATGTTTTTGCGATAAATAAAATTACAACATCCATACGAAACGACAAAACATAATCAATAAGAATCGCCGGCTTGCTGCGCAGTCAGATGATCACTTTTTCTACAACGCTACGGTAAACGATAGCTTAATATTGGAATATAAGATTAAACTCTCCTATTTCTAGCAAAACTAGAGGTAACAAAACTTGGGAGGGTTTTATATTATGAATTTAAAGGATCTGTGGATGCTGTATGAAGCTGATAAACGTATTCTTGGATTTAGTTCACACACAATGAAAGCATACGCTCTACAATTAAAGATGTTAGTTCTTGAACTCGGTGATCTTGAACTAGAGGAAGTATCTCTAATCTTACTTAAAGAATATTTGGCTAGGGTATCAGAGAGATTAAAACCTAGTAGTTTAGGCCATCGAATTCGATTTGTACGTTCCCTTTTTCGTTTTGCATTTGAAGAAGGACATCTCACCCAGAATCCTTCTATTAAGTTGAAAGAACCAAAGATGGACAAACGCATTCCGAAATTTCTGATTGAGGAGGACGTAATTCATCTAAAGATTTCCTGTCACTCTCATAGAGAGCATGCTTTATTAGAGTTTCTATATTGCACAGGATGCCGTGTTGGAGAAGTACAGAAAATAAACCTTGAAGACATCAACTGGGAAAAATGCTCTGCTATTGTGAATGGTAAAGGATCCAAACAAAGAGAGGTTTATTTTACTACGGAGTGTAAGGTTTGGCTTATGAGGTACCTGGAGAGCAGAAATGATACTTGTAAAGCATTGTTTGTCACCGAAACGAATCCTATCCGTCGATTGACGATTCCAACGATACGTTGGTCTTTGAAAAAGTTAGCTAAACGATGTGATATTACTGCGAATGTATATCCACACCGATTCCGCCATACTTATGCCTGCCAATTGTTAGATAACGGTGCACCGTTAGAATTTATTCAGGGGATGCTAGGACATGAGAAAGCATCTACAACTCAGATCTACGCCCAACTGCGCGGTGAGCGTAGGAGAGAATTATATCGTCGTTATTTTTAGCCTAATCAAAGTACCGCCTTTACTCAAGAAAGGCAAAGTGGGGGACTATTAGTTCATTGATACTATGATTATGGTGGATTGTTTGTAACTGGAAGTGAGCGATTCTGAAAAATATTTCAGATATCTTCATTTAAAAAACCTAGCTTAGCACAATTCATGCGATAGACTTGGCTAGTTTTATATGTTATTTAATTATTACATTGAATTGATACGTATTTCGAGCGAACCATGAATCTCCAACTCTCGCGAAATCCTCCAATATTCGTGAATAATTCCAGCATTGTCGAGCATTTCATCTTTGCTTACGACAATATATACTTGTGATAATGCTGCGGCGAAAAGTTCTATATCGGTTGACAACGTTTTATTAATTACTAAAGAACCTCCAGAATGTATCCGGTAGC
The DNA here is from genome assembly GCF_000374845.1 of Paenibacillus terrigena DSM 21567. GTDB lineage: Bacteria > Bacillota > Bacilli > Paenibacillales > Paenibacillaceae > Paenibacillus_K > Paenibacillus_K terrigena. The sequence goes on from NZ_KB895418.1 coordinate 30,173, forward strand.
GTCAAGAATTTTGTGTAAATGGAGACTTCCTTGTCTTGTTGATGCAGCTGCTTTAGTCCTTGGTTATGAACATAGCCTGCAGTTCAGCACGTGCTAGATCAAAGCCAATGTGGCAACGTGTAGCGAAGCGCTGGTTATAGTCCTCAAACTGACCCACTAGGAATTTCTCTAGGGCTTCTTCGTGTGGGAATCGTTCTTTACGCTTGGTGTATTTCATAATCTGCTTGTTGAAAGATTCAATAAGGTTCGTTGAGTAGATGCTTCTCCAGATTGACTTTGGGAAAAAATTCTCGATTAATTAGTTTAAGACCCTTAAGATTTGGCGATAATGGATAACATTACAGTTCTTACTAATTTAATGGGGGAATAATTTACATGTTTACTGATCTCAAAACGAATTTCGAGAATTTTCTTAATCTTTCATCTGCTAGCTTCATGTTTGTTGATGGTTGCACTGGAATTGGGAAAACTTCATTTGCGAGGGAAACGATAAGAGAATTTAAAAATTTACAAAATGGGGAAACTTCAGTTCTATTAATACAAGCTCCTTATATCGATAATGAAAGGGAGTTTATACTATCATTATTGAGAGAGGAAATGGCATTTTACAAAAATATGCCTAAAGCAGATTTGAAAACAATCCTCTTAAAGAAATTATCAAATTGTAGGTATCTAGTAATTGATGATTCACAAAATCTATTAAATTCACGTAAGTTATTAATGAATCATTTCTTTCTTATGTCATGGCTTGTGAATGAGACTAATATCAAAGTTTTGTACTTAGGTACAGTTCCTTTTCAAGGTTTTCTTGAAGATTACGATACAATTTATAGAAGAAGCATTGTATATAATCTGAAAGCATCTTAAGATCATAGTTGTTGAAATTAAACACGAGCCAATCTGGTATCGTGTTTTTTTGTGCAGAAACGATGATTTTGCGACAGATCATCTTACAATATCAATAAGAAACGACAAATCATAATACAGAAAGCGCCAAAACTTAAATACGAAAACATCAAAAGTAGTTCTTCAAAAACGACAAAACAAGTTACAATTCACACAACAAGGGATCTTCCATGATGAAATCACCCGGAGGTTCTATTTATCCTTATCCCTATAAGGGCGGTGAGATTCATTGTCTGAAGTATGGGAGCAAATATACGGATGAGGCAGCCTTATTCGAGTTGATGAAACAGGAAGAAGCGTTCATTCTAGAGATGAATCGTAAGCTGAAAATATGGGTAGATCTGTACCATACTTCCTTTACGGCCGAGGTTCTGACAGAACTTGTGATGCATCTGAAGAATTTGGAGGATCGTATCGTGAAAATCTCATTTGTAGGTTTATCCGGGTTCAATCGGTGGAAGCTGAAGCGACAAATGAAGCGATCTGGCATTCAACTGCAAATATCTTTCTATGCAGATCCAGAGGAAGCGAAAACTTGGTTAGTGGTTGAGAATTGAGGGAAAGGAAGGAATAATCGATGAAAGTTGCTTATCTCGGACCGCAAGGTACCTTTTCGGAAGAGGCGGCTAACCGGTATTTTGGCGGAGAGAATGCCCAGTTTGTTCGATGTGACTCCATCCCAGAAGTAATTGAAGCCGTTGGAGAACATCGGGTCGATAAAGGTATTGCACCCTTGGAAAATATGATGGAAGGCACGATCAACATGACAATCGATAGCCTGCTCTCTTACAAGGAGGTGCATATTGAAGGAGAATACTTGTTACCTGTTTCTTTGCATCTTCTCGCGAATGAATATACTGAACGATCCTCTATTCAAGAAGTGTGGTCCATACCGCCGATTTTCACCCAAAGTCGTCAATATATTCGAAATTTAGGAGCGAAATGCATCAATTACGATAGCTCCGCCTCAGCGGCTTTGCAGGTGAAGCGAAGTGGTCGGAAGGATGTTGCGGCGATTGGACCAGTGCTGCTGGCTGATTTGCATGGTCTCCAAATTTTAGAATCGAATATTGAGGATTATCCCGATAACGAGACACGGTTTATCGTTGTAAGCAGAGAGGAGATAACGGGGCTGCAGCGCAAGAAGACGATGTTCGTCATTACACCAAACGAAGAGTATCCCGGCGTCCTTTCGGGTATGTTGAACATATTAAGTGCACTTTCTATAAATCTATCTTGGATTGAATCACGGCCTACAGCAAGGAAGCTGGGTACATATCGGTTTATATTGGAATCGGATAGCGATTGCAGTTTCGAGACGCTGAATAAAGCGATCACGATATTAACCACACTTGGTCATGAGATAAGAGTGCTAGGGAGGTATGACTCGAGGCAATCGTGAGAACCTACAGGAGGTCTGAAAATGAGGATCAAACACCTCAAATTGAAGACGAATAAGCTCCATGAGATGAGAGAGTTTTACATTACTTTATTACAGATGGAGTTGTCGGAACAGACTAACACTTCATTTACTGTACGAGTTGGCAATACGCTGCTTACTTTCGAAGGCGCTAAAGAGGATACTTTTTATCATTATGCTTTTTCTGTGAATAAAATGAATTATGAAGAGCTTGTCCAGCGGATCCCAACATTCACGCCACTTCTAGCTGATAATGATGGTGAAACATTATTCTTCTCAGGACTTTGGCAGCGCAGTCAGGCCTATTTCAAAGACCCGCAAGGCAATATTCTTGAGATTTTACCAAGCACGGAGCTATTTTCCCCCGATCAGACGTGGATTCAAGTTCAAGAGATTGGGGTGACCGTTGCCGATATGAATGATTTGATCTCCGTCATCAGAAGGTGAAGAACGTGTATAGGAAAAAATCCGACATGATGAGTTTCTATGGAGACGAAGAAGGTGTGCTTGTACTTGTAAAAGAGGGGAGACATTGGTTTCCAACGAATGAACCGGCTATATCCGCACCCGTAGAGGTAATAATTGATGAAGACCATGTTAAGGAGATTGTGTATGGGGATTTTCGATTAATAGGTTCTCGGGTAAAAGGAACGCACTAAAAAGGAGTGAGTCGATGGAAATCATTACGATCATTTTAGCCGTAGGATTTTTATTCGTGATTGGGTATTTACGGGCGATCTGGCAGGAGTTAAGAGTCATCAGATCCAAACAAGAATAAGTGAGGAGCATGTCTTGAGGGGATATGCATTTAAAAAGTACCTGCTCCATGTGCAGCAGGCTATTATACTATTTTATTGCGGCTTAGTAGAAATATAAGATAAGTATTATTGGGGGATATACATGTCGAACTTCAGTACGGACAAATCAGTACATAACGTGATGGAACAATCTTATGATCGTCCACTTGGCGTAAGTCTATTAGCGGTCATTCTCATGATTGGGGGAATTACAACCCTCGTTATGCAGATCATGGCGTGGAATACATTAAACGATGCTTCGACGATGTTTGGTGTATCGAGTCACTTTCTTCAAGGAGCCATTGCGTTCTTAGGTCTTCTCGGTTGTGCTGCAGCCGTGGGGCTGTGGATCGGTAAATCATGGGGGTGGTGGCTGGCGCTGTTGTATTTCGCTTATGCAGTAACACGGAACATGACCGTCATTCTCTCCATCTCCAATCTAGCGGATCAATTTAATGTATCGGGGCAAGAGACCGGAAGCTATTATCTGAAGTATGGCGTTCGAATGCTATGGAATGGCTGCCTGATGTATTATTTGTGTCGTGGAGAGATGGTTCTATCCTATTTACAAACGGAGCGAACGAACAAATGGAAGGCGTTAGGTATTGTATTTGTGATTAGTATTGTCCCTTTTGTTGTGGTAGCCTTTACTTAATAGCGAAGGTTATTCATCATACATAATCATATATTCATTATCAGTACAAAGCGACAAGACAGGAGGAGCCTATGAGAGCACGTGAATTACAACCAGGAGACGAGATTCGGGTTATTTCTCCTTCTCGAAGTATGGCGATGATCGCAGAGGATCAACGGGAGCTGGCGAAGCAGAGACTTGAAGCATTAGGTTTTACCGTTACATTCGGACAACATTATATGGAAGTCGATGATTTTGTATCATCATCTATCAAGGCAAGAATTGAAGATTTGCATCAAGCTTTCCTCGACCCGAAGGTAGCGGGCATTCTAACAACGATTGGTGGCTATAATACTAACCAGCTGCTCAGTGACATCGATTTCTCGATTATCCAATCGAATCCGAAACGGCTGTGCGGATATTCAGATATTACGGCGTTAGGCAATGCGATTTATGCGAAGACAGGATTAATCACCTATTCCGGACCACATTTCTCGACGTTCGGGATGCTGCATGGATTGGAGTACACGACAGATTATTTTCGGAAAATGATGTTGGAAGACGAGACGATCTCGATCCTTCATTCAGATACTTGGAGCGACGACGCATGGTATCTTGATCAAGAGAAACGGCATTTTATACCGAATGAAGGTCCAGATGTGATTCAAGCGGGAGAGGCCGAAGGAACGATAATCGGTGGAAATCTATGCACATTGAATCTACTGCAAGGCACAGCCTATATGCCGAGCTTAGCAAATTCAATTCTATTCATTGAAGACGATCTGGAATCTTCACCCCAGACCTTCGATCGGGATCTGCAATCTCTCATTCATCAGCCGGGATTCGAAGGGGTACAGGCCATTGTTATCGGAAGATTCCAGCAGGCCTCCAGAATGACGCAAGATTTATTGCGCCAGATCATAACATCTAAAAAAGCATTGGCGCATCTTCCGGTTATCGCCGACGTGAACTTCGGGCATACCACGCCGCAGATCACGTTCCCGATTGGAGGGCGTGCGCGCATTCATGCGAGTCATGGAAAGGTAGAGTTGATCATTTCAGAGTGAGCAGACTCTTCTGAACCGATATTATTAAGTGAACGATGACCGATGATCCTGATCGAAACGAGGCGATTCCCATATTGTACGACGCATGGAGCGAATTCAAAACGATCTCGAAGCACCGCATGGTCCATCATTATTTACCGAAGCTCGAGATCAGTCTGCGGGCACTAAATCAGGATATGATCTGGCAAAAAGAATTGCAGCTAATGAACAGCATTGGCGGTATCGTTCTGCATATCACGGAGCATGTCATGAGAAATACAACAAGGTTATTACAACCAGATGCAGTGTTCACCAAAGGGATCGAGAATTCATTTCCTGATCTGAATATGACTCAAGATCAGCTGATCCATCACCTAACGGAGGTATTTACAGCCTTCGAAAAAGCAATCAACACAGTGGATATAAACGATATGTATTCTATATATCATCTCGTTGAGCATACAGGATATCATCTGGGCCAAATTGTTGATCGTGCACAGCGGATGACAGGCGTACAGTTCCAATTTGTCCAGAATGGCATCCATGAATCCGCGCTGAAGCAAGGTATTGAACGAGAATACAATGATAAGGAGGCAGAATAGCAATGGACAGATTTACTGAACAGCTATCTTCCTTCGAAGTTGTTAGCGACACGTCTCTAGGCGAATGCGCAGACTTTGGTTACAGCTGATGAAGTCGATCAGTCGCTGCAAGAGAGTTATACGAAGCGGTTATATTAATGACATCTGGGGTGATCGCGAGATGACACAACATAAGCGGATACTATTCACAGGCGGCGGATCTGCCGGACATGTGACCGTGAACTTGGCCTTGATTCCGAAGCTGCAAGCACAGGGCTGGGATATTCAATATATGGCTTCTAAGCAAGGCATTGAATCACAACTGATTCATAACCTTCCGAATGTGAAGTACCATGGCATTTCGACAGGCAAGCTACGCCGCTATATGGCACTTGAAAATTTCAAAGATCCTTTCCGAGTCATTCAGGGGGTCTATGAGGCTTACCGTCTTATTCGCAACATGAGGCCAGATATCGTCTTCTCCAAGGGCGGATTCGTCTCCGTTCCGGTAGTACTTGGCGCTTGGCTCAATAAAGTTCCTGTTATTATTCATGAGTCGGATATGACACCGGGTCTTGCGAACAAAATTGCGCTTCCATTTGCGAATAAGATTTGTCTAACGTTTCAAGAGACCCTAGATCATATACAGAGTACCAAAGCAATTCATGTTGGGGCGGTCATCCGCGATGAGATTCTACAGGGAAATGCGGAGCGAGGCCGGACACGAGTTCTTTTTGACAAGAAATTGCCTGTCCTGCTGATTATGGGTGGAAGTCTAGGTGCGCGTAAAATTAATGAAGCCGTGCGTAAGAATATCCGTGAACTAACGAAGACATTTCAAATCGTGCATATCTGTGGAAAAGGTCAAGTGGACGCCGCAGCGGAGCATCCGAGATACTTGCAGTTCGAATATATTCATGAAGACCTTGCTGACATGCTCGCCATGACGGATATTGTCATTACCAGAGCGGGCTCTAACTCCATCTTCGAATTTCTAGCACTAGGTAAGCCGATGCTGCTCATTCCACTCCCGCGGGCTTCGAGTAGGGGGGATCAGATTCTAAATGCAGAGTCGTTCAAGCGTGCGGGTTATGGTGAGCTGCTTATGGAAGAAGATCTGACAGACGCTTCTTTCTTAACCAAAGTGATGTCACTGTATGATCGAAGGGAAGAGATTGCAGGAAATATGCGAGCATACAAGAGAAATGAAGCAGTGAATCGCGTGTTGGAGCTGATCGGGCAATTCTCGAAATAAGGTCCGTTTACTAAATAACAAGTCCTCCTCAGTTGATCGCAGTGAGGAGGACTTTGTGTTAAGTGGACTACTAGAAGAATCTTCGTCTCTGAGTGATAAGTACTATTGCAAGCAAGTCAAAGAGTACGAGAGGTATAATGAAAGGGAAGAAGGAGATGTGTACCTTTTTGTCACGATCGCGTTGATCCATTTGGAGGTAGACTTTATTACCGCTAACTTTCACAATTTTACCTTGATATGTCATCCCTTGTTTTGTTGTGACTTGAACGTATCTATTCATATATTGTAAGCTTTTTTGATAATTACTCGACATATTCATATGGGTGCCCCTTTCATAAACTGATGATACTCTAGTATATGAAGGTATTGCAGGAAGGGTGTGGGTCGTCCCTGAGAATATATTTTCTTGAAAAAGAGGCTACAGAACATGCAGATAGAAGAAATCATGCTCGAACTACGAGAACAAGGGGTTATTGCCCCTCATATCAATACTTGGAAAGCGCTTAGCGGAGGGACGGTGAGTACGGTCTATGCGCTAATCTCAGACGGTGAACCTACGCTTGTGGTCAAAATCAATGACCCGAAGACAGTCCGGTTTGAGTCTTCTTATCTAAGAGCCCACGAAGGCAATCCGCTATTCGCCCGGGTGGTCTATATTGATGCAGATTATCGATATTTTGTCTATACCTATCAACCCGGTGAGACGGAATATCCGAGAGATCGGAAAGCTGAAACTCTTCAGTCATTAGTCAGTGAGGTGATCAATCGATCAATACCCATGGTAGACTCGAGCGATTTTGGTTATGCGGATGAGCCTTCGGCATCATGGAAGGAATTCTTAATGCTTCGATATCAATGGGCACAAGTGACAATTGATACACGTTTATCCAGCGCTGACCATAAGCTCGCTCAGCAGCTTATTTACTCGACCCAAGATCAAGCATTACAATATTTGCTGCACGGTGACTGTGGGGTACATAATTTTCTGTTCCAGCAGGGTCAGTTGACGGGTGTGATTGATCCCATTCCTACAATAGGTGAACCTTTGTATGATCTGATCTATGCCTACTGTTCCTCACCGGATCAATTGGATACAGAAACCATTCAGCAAGCAGTAGTTCGGATGGAACCGAAGTTTACCATAGGTCGAGATCTGCCTCGTGAGGTATTAATCGGGCTGTATTACCGAATCGCGACTTGCATCTTACACCATCCACAAGATATCGAGCAATATATGGATGCGTGGGAATATTGGAAGAAACGAAGATGAATAAATCACAATTTCATCGACTTCTACATATTATGGCTGGGTAAATGTCTATATGTAGGGGGAATCCAGATGTATCGAGTCCCGTACCAACCTTATTATGTTCAGCCCGTTCAATATCCTTACCTGTATCCTGTCGTACCGGTGTACTATCATCCGAATATGACAACACCGGAGGACATGCGTTGGTCGAACAAAAAAGTAACCAAACCGGCAGACTGTTGGAGCCAGGCCGAAGTCGATTTGAACAATCTCTGGCGAATGCTGTGGGAGCAGCATGGCGCTTGGACTCGTATGGCTATCATTAGTATTGTTGCAGGCTCTCCCGATGAGACAGTTACGGTGAATCGTCTGCTTCGTAATCCAGGGGATATGGCGGCTGCACTCGAGCCGTATTATGGTGAAGCGGCTGCGAACCGGTATAAGCAGCTCTTGACCGAGCACCTTGTCCTTGCAGCCGATTTGGTTAAGGCGGCCAAAGCAGGTGAAGCCACCAAAGCAGCAGAGATAGAGGCCAAATGGTATAAAAATGGAGATGAAATTGCCGCGTTTCTGAGCTCGATCAATCCGTTCTGGCATGAAGAGACGTTTAGAAGAATGTTTCATCAGCATCTGGACTATGTGAAGGAAGAAGCCGTTACGCAATTGAATCAACAGTATGAACAAAGTGTTGCCACGTATGATAAAATGGAGCAACAAATACTTGATATGGCAGATCATTTCACGCAAGGGATCATCAAGCAGTTCCCCATGAAGTTCGGACGATAGAAGAACATAAGGATTCGTGTGTCCACTGGCTCCCGCAAGGGGGCCTCAGGCTGGATACGAACATGAAAGTAGTCGGAGGTGCACCGTTTATGGGACATGATAATCAGCAGCTTACATCGGAACATGCGGTCCAAACGCTCCAGCACGTCAGGAGCATTTGCAGCGTTTTTCCATTGGTAGAGGAGCAAATCGATGGGTTCGGGCACACCTCCCTTCGTGTAAAGGACAAGCCTTTCATCATCATGGGGGAAGATAAGGAAGGTGTTTCGCTTTCGATTCGGACAAGTCAATCGACACAAGAGATTTTACTCAGTCAAGTGGATAGCTTGTTTTTCAAAACGCCCTATATTGGTCAGCATGGATGGGTGACGCAGCAGATAGAGCCTCCCACGGATTGGGATGAAATCGAAGATTTGATTCGGGAAGCTTATTTGCGGACGGCACCGAAGAAGTTGGCTGCACTGGTGCAGGATCCTGCAGGGGATCTATAGGCAAGAAAGAAGCCCAGGATAACCTGAGCTTCTTTCTCGTAGCAATCTATATAAATGTTGTTGGGGGGCGTTCCTTATGGTGTTGCTCTCTTGCTATGTTCTTAGTATAGAAGTGAAAGATGAATAGAAGATGAGATGAACCTTAAAATAAGATAAAAAAAGAGGAGTTTTGCATCAAAATGATTAAAAATATGGTCGTTGGCGATGAAATTATTAATTATTTTCTATTAAAAGAAGCCGAAGTGAAGCAGACGCGCACCACCCCAGCGAAGGATTATTTCGATATGGTTCTCTCCGACCAGAGCGGCGATATTCCAGCGAAATTTTGGGATGCGACGCAGACGGATAAAGAAACGTTCTTCCCTAGGCAGCTGGTAAAAGTGAAGGGTATCGTACAGAGCTATAATGACCGATTACAATTTAAGATCGAGAAAATAAGACTTGTGAATGAAGAAGATGGCGTCCAGTTGACCGATTTTATTCGGGCAGCACCAGTTCCTGCAGAACAACTAGTAGAGACGATCAAGCGCGTGACGGCAAGTATTGAGCATGATACGGTCCGCCGTATCGTTGAATTCTGCGTGGCGAAGACCGAAGATAAGCTTCCGCACTATCCGGCTGCCAAATCGAATCATCATGCCTATTTCGGAGGACTTGTCTATCATATGAATCGAATGCTGGAGTTAGGCGAATTTATATGTAAGCAAAGACCCTACTTACGCCCAGATCTCGTCAAAGCGGGAATTATTCTTCACGATATTGCTAAGCCCGAAGAGATGATCGCTGAGTTCGGGATTGTCTCGGATTATAGCGTATCTGGGAAATTGCTAGGGCATCTCGCCATTGCCTACGGGTGGATTACCGAAGCGGCAATTCACTTGCACATCCCATTAACCGATGAGATTGTTATCGCACTCCAACATTTGGTCTTAGCGCATCATAATCTAGGAGAATGGGGAAGCCCGGTACAGCCGCAGCTGCCTGAAGCGGTTGCCCTTCATTATATCGATCAGCTGGATGCGAAGCTCCAAGCGGTAGAAGATGTACTCGCTACGACACCAGAGACAGAACCTTGGACCAAACCGATTCGGGTCATTGAGAACAAGCCGATTTATCGCATGAATTGGTAGGAAAGAAGGCCAATCCACCCTATCAACTCGCCGTTACGGCTCCTATCCTATCTTCATATGATGCCACTATAGGAAATAGAAAGGAGTGGTTGAGGATGGAGGCTTATTATGGTTGTCTTCGGTGCGTGAACAGACGTGTACGTTTATTAACATCGGATGGGATCTGGCATGAAGGTACGATTGAGAAAGTGGATCGAAACCATGTCCACCTAAGAACCGAGCGGAGAAAAGATGCGTGTACATCAGGATTTGGCTTTGGTGGCTTTGGCTTCGGGGATGAGATTCTAACGCTAAGCTTATTTACATTACTTGCGATTGCACTGATTTGAGTCGGTGGGAAGCTCTCCTTCATTAAAGGGGAGTTTTTTATTATGGAATAGAAAAAAGCCTTTGTGAACCTATGCTCACAAAGGCTTTTTTCTGGGACCCTCTTTCGAGAGTCCCATCATGGGAGAGGAGAAACCGGACGAAGAGCTTATGGGGAAACGTAAGTCTTCTCCGCGGTTGTCTACGACATTCGATGATGTCGATAACTTAAGGATTGCCCGTCTGAGCAGATTTATACATCGCTTTTCGAAAAAAGAAAATTCGTGGCATTCCGACACCGCTTTAGGTTTATTTTTCAACATAGCGGAAAATGTGGTACGATGAAAAAAGTCAGTGGAGGAAATTTAGAATGGGTGAGACTTACAATGAGAGTGATTTCAGGATCGGCAAGAGGCCGTTCATTAAAAGCAGTACCTGGTATGGGGACAAGGCCGACGACAGATAAAGTAAAAGAAGCGATATTCAGTATGATCGGTCCGTATTTTGATGGCGAGTATGTTCTCGATCTGTTCGCGGGAACAGGCGGACTTGGCATTGAAGCGCTTAGCCGAGGTGCGGAACGTGCCATTTTCGTGGATATGGATCCGAAGAGCATCGAGGTGATTAAGCAGAATCTGAAGACCGTGAAGCTGGAGAGTCAAGCGGAAGTCTATCGCAATGATGCGATGCGGGCAATCAAAGCGCTCGAGAAGCGGGCGAAAGGATTTGATCTGATTTTCCTCGACCCGCCTTATAAAGTGACGAACGTCGACGAGATGATGCTTGATTTGGCACAGCGGGGTCTGGTGCAGGAGGATGCAACCGTGATGGTAGAACATGACGCCAGCCATACTTATCCCGAACAAGTTGGCGATTTTAGGCAGCTTCGATTAGCGAATTACGGTGAGACGACCGTCACGATCTATCGGTATAAGAAGGAGGAACAAGCATGAGTGAACAAAGCCCAAGAGCACCGAGAGTCGCTGTTTATCCAGGCAGCTTCGATCCCATTACCCAAGGGCATATGGATATTATTGAACGAGCAGCGAAGCAGTTCGATACGTTAATTGTAGGTGTGCTGAATAATCTAAGCAAAAATCCGTTATTTACGGTACAAGAACGAATGGATATGATTCGAGAAGCGACACACCATTTGCCGAATGTTGAAGTGGATAGTTTCCGGGATTTGACGGTGAACTTCGTGAAATCGCGTCAAGCGGATGTCATCGTACGTGGTATTCGTTCCGTAACGGATTTTGAATATGAACTACAAATGGCGTCTACGAACAATAAGCTGGATTCATCGATTGAGACGATCTTTATGATGACCAACCCGAAGTATTCGTATCTCAGCTCCAGCATTGTCAAAGAGATTGCTCGTTTCCAGGGTTCAGTGAATGATCTGGTCAGCCCGGAAGTAGAACAAGCGCTTCGATTGAAGTATCGCGATATGTAAGCTGTCGATGATCTTTTAGGGTGAAGTTCGATGTCGAATGAATGTCATCAATCCTGAGAGTAACATAATGATACCGAGAATGCTGACGAATAGAATAGGAAGTACATACCATGCGTTAAAATCATTCATCAGCTTGAACCAATCAAGCGGATGACCCTTGTCTTGCGCACCCCAGACGGGAAGGAAACTCGGGGCAATTCGTCCTAAGAGCAGTTGCAGTGGATTCCAACATGCCAAAGTGATAAGTACAGCTACGATGCAATGTAGTAATCGCGATAAGATAAAGTAGATGTAGCTCATATCCGTGGATTGCGTCTTACTGCGGACTTGCAAATGTGCGCTGATACCGCTCCAGGCGAGAATGCCGCTAAGAATGGCCATTTGCATTAAGTTGGAGGTCAAGTCTGCTGTACTTATCCCATAGGCGCCGAGATGCAGCTCCAAAAACCCTTGGACCCAATAGGGAGCGATGTTCATCGGGAACAGGAGCTGTACGATTTGTGCGATGATGGAGAAAATCATCATGTATCCGCCGACCATCATGAGGGTCTGCACCGCAGAAGTCACCGCATCGCCGAGCAGTCTTCCGAAAGTACGTCCATCGGCCTGATGTGCTTGCTCCATGGCTTCGAGAATCTGCTGCCAACGCCGCTTAGGCGCTTGGCTATTTGGGGATGCTAAGTCGGATGCGTTCGAGTCACCTATATGTTCTTGCGTCGTAAATGGGGCTGTAAATACATCGGATACCTCAGAAGAAGTCTCTGATTTTTCAGCCGGATGTTTGCTTTTTGGCGAAATGCCATAGAGAATAAATCCGGTTAAGATTGCGGAGGCCCAGTGAAATATAGCGAGAGCTATACCCGCATGAGGCTGCTGGAGAAATCCTACGCCAACGACGACGATGATGAGGATTGGATTGCTTACATGCGATAGGGCTAGGAGCCGATTAGCCTCATGCTTCTGTAGAACTTGCATCTTGCGCAGCTTGGCTGTCGCTTCTGCGCCTGCAGGAAAACCAGCTGTCCAACCAAGCGCTAGTGCCCATCCACCGACACCGGGAATCCCGAAAATTCTTCGCATCACGGGGTCGAGCAGAACTCCAAGTCCATGGGCGAAGCCGTAGGCCATCATGATTTCGGATATAACCAGAAAAGGAAGCAGTGCAGGAAAGATGAGCTTCCACCACACGGAGAGTCCTTGGAGCGATGCTTTGAAAGCTTGATCAGGGTAGAGCACGATGCAGAATACCAGGAGAATTGCCCCAAAACTGAAGAGCAGCGTCATCCAGGGACTTGTACGAATATTTTGACCATACAACATAAGTTCCACCTCTCCACGCATAAACAAGAATAGTACATGTCTACGCGAAGAGACGAGCATTTAGACTAGGAGAAAGCGTTCGAAGGACTAGGAAGAGTGATGGGAATAGAAAGGACGATAGTAAATGGATTCGAATCGACGAGCAACGAGAAGCAGTAGTGTAAAGTTTGTCACGTATTTTTTTGCACTGATTGTAGCGGTGTATGTACTGGTCTTCATGCCGACACCTTACGTGATTTATGAACCAGGAAGTGCAGATGAGATTAAACCACTGGTGACGGTGAAGAATGGCGACCCGGAAGAGAAGGGGACGTTCATGCTCACGACCGTTCTCCGCAAAAAAGCGAATGTCGCGTTAATGCTGGCGAGCGTCTTCGATAAGAATGAGCAGCTGTCCAAGGAAAATCTGGGCGGCAGAACGCAGCAAGAATATACAACAGAACAATTATTCAATATGAGCAATTCTCAGACCAATGCCATGGCGGCAGCTTATCTGCATGCCAAAATACCGTTTGATGTCATCATGGATAAATTAGTTATTATCTATAATAATCCGCAGCTCGAGACAAAAAATGATTTCCAGACAGGAGACCAGCTATTAAGCCTTGATGGAAAGAAGTTCAAGCAGTATGATGAGCTCATTACCCTCCTTCAATCTAAAAAAGTTGGCGATGTCCTTAAGGGGAAAGTCCTTCGGAACAACAAAGAAACGGATGTAACGGTTGAATTGATTGAATTGAAGGACGCGAAGGGAAATTCTCGTCCTGGGATGGGTGTGAATTTCGGGATAGAACAGAAAGTCGTGCCGCGGGGCAGCGACAAGGAGATTCAATTCAAAGTTGAGAATATTGGCGGTCCATCTGCCGGGCTGATGTTCACCTTGGAGCTTGTGAACCAATTGACACCCGGTGATTTGAGTAAAGGTTACCGGATAGCGGGGACAGGTACAGTGAGTCCCGATGGTACTGTAGGTCCAATTGGAGGGATTCCGCATAAAATTGTTGCTGCTGATCGCGAACACGCGGATATTTTCTTCGCACCTGCTAAAAATTATGATGAGGCCAAGAAAAAATACGATACGATCAAGACTAATATGAAGCTCGTCAAAGTCGATACGGTCGATGATGCGCTGAATTATTTGAAGGCGTTGCCTGATAAAACGAAATAAATGCGTTAGGAAAAATCGAACCACCCACGCTTATCTGGGATAGCGGATGGGTGGTTCGTAATAATCACGGAAGAGCATACGCGCAGCGTTCACTTGGTCTCGGAAAGCCGTGGCATAAATGCTCGTCGCTCGAATATCCAATGCCAAGAAGGGGTGCTCCATCTTCTCCGTATCCGGTACATTTGTAATGATGGGCAGCTTGGCGCTCTTCTTCATTTGTTTGAGTAAGGCTTGCCCTTGCGTTGAGAAGCCGAGGACACGGATGTAGGATAATCCGTCACGCAGTTGGTCCGGCGCAAGCTGGGTCTTGCTATGATGCAAGAGCAAGTGCGTTAGGGTCCGCTGCAGCTTCGCGCGCGTATAGCGTCTAGTCTTGAGCTGATCGAGCAGCGCTTCGACGGTGAGCGCTTGCAGGGCGGGCAGCGCTTGCAGGATGCGCTGCTCGAGCCCTTCGGTCACCTCGTGATGCGCGGCAAGTAGCGCAGCGTCCTGCTGCAGCAAGGTGTGGAACAAGGGGGCGGCGAATGCCTCCCATGTGACCGGGCCGCGCCCGGCAAGCCACTCGCGCTGCAGAATATGCAGCGTACTTGGCGGCACGTAGGGCGCGAGCGGCGCGAGGTCGCCGCCGCCTTCCGCGAGCAGGCGGCGCAGGGCCGTCGCGCTCGCGATATGCGCATCTGTGATGCGCGGTTCATGGTAGCCCGCTGCGCGGCGGGCTACCGTCAAGGGCTTGATGGGGCTCTGCAGGCGCAGCAGAGCCATGAGATAGTGCAGCCCTAACGAATTGTTGGGCTGCTTCAAGATCGCGGCGAGCGCCTCCGCATCGCAGTCGTCTGCGATGGCGCCCGTGCCGCCGCCCGCGAGCGCAGCGGCGGCGCTCTTCCCGGCCGCTGCCGCGAACGCGGCCGGGTAGCTCGCGCCTTGGCGCAGCTCGGCTCGCAGCGCGTCGCCGAGCCCCGCGGGCTCGCGATGCAGCAGCTGCGCGAGCTGCATGAGCAGCGCCAGCTCGCCATGCTCGCTGCCGAAGCATAGAGCATCGCAGACGCCTGTCGCTTCCAGCAGGCCGACTGCGCCGTAGGCGAACCACTCGGCGGGCTGCACCGCATACGCCGCCGGCAGCTCGATGACGACATCGACGCCCATGGCGAGGGCCATTTCGGCCCGCGCCCATTTGTCGACAATGGCCGGTTCGCCTCGCTGCAAATAATGTCCGCTCATGACGGCGATGACCGCGTCAGCCTCAGCTTTCCATTTGGATTGCTCCAAATGATAGAGATGGCCGTTATGCATCGGATTATATTCTACGATGATGCCGACAGTTTTCACCTGTTTTCATCCTTTCGAATCCGTGATATATTTTCATGAAGAAACCTGATGAGATAGCAGAAATTCACGCTTCTAGCAGGCGATAGATTCTTTTGGACAAGCTTTTATCTAACTATAACATGTTGACAAATCCCTAGTAAAATCGATATAATAATTTTTGTCTGTTTGGAGTGATGTATATGAACTTTAATATTCGTGAGCTCATGTCAAAAGATACGACAATAACCTTTGATCAATCCATCGATATGAATCGCATCATCGAAGGGCGACCTGATATTACATATATCAGCCCGGTGAAGGTTGAACTTACGGTAAGGCCTGAGATGGGCGGCGTGATTGATGTACGAGGGGAGTTAAACGCAGAACTGAAGCTTCACTGTTCACGTTGTCTGACTCCGTTCGCGAAGAGCTACGTCATTCCGTTTCATGAGCGGTTCAAGCTAGCGGATTCTCCTGAGGAAGCCGAAGCGGATGAAGATTTCGAATTCGTCTCTGAGGAGAGGGTAGATCTCACACCGTATATGGAAGCAGAAATGTACATGAATCTTCCGTATGCTCCGTTATGTGATGAAGATTGCCAAGGATTGTGTCCAACCTGTGGGAATAATCGTAATGATAAGCCCTGTGGTTGTTCGAATGAGAAGATTGATCCGAGGCTTGCTGCGCTCCAAGATTTCTTCAAGAAGGATTAATCGCAGAGCGCGCATAAGTTAGCGGAAGAACCAGCAGTGTAATTTTGGTAAGGAGGTGGGAACACATGGCAGTACCTCAAAGAAGAACGTCCAAAACACGTCGTGACAAACGTCGTACTCACTTTAAATTGGCGGTACCTGGAATGGTAAAATGTGAACAATGCGGAGAGTTGAAACTTGCTCACCACGTTTGCAAAGTTTGCGGAACTTACAAAGCAAGAGAAATCATCAAGCAATAACATAAGTTTCGGGCTAATAGTACTTCATCTCACGATGAAGTGCTATTTTTTTTGCGCAAAAGCTTTCTTTTTCAGCGCCGATTCACTATACTATTACCTAGTACCTGGTTCTAATAAGAATGGAATCAGTATGAAAGGCGGTTGGTACCTATCGAACGATTACCGAAAAGACAGCGGCAGCAGATGCTAGTAAAGATCATTGAAGAGAATCCGTTCGTGACGGATCAAGAGCTGACCCGCCAGCTGAAAGTTAGCATACAGACGATTCGCTTGGATCGGATGGAACTAGCCATCCCGGAGCTTCGGGAACGCCTCAAGATGATGGCAGAACGCTCCTACGACCAAGTTCGCTCCTTGCCCCTGCATGAAGTCATTGGGGATATTGTCGACCTGCAGCTCGACCGCAGCGGTATCTCGATCTTTGAGATTCGCCCAGAACATGTCTTCTCGCGGACGAAGATTGCACGTGGACATCATATATTCGCGCAAGCCAACTCTCTGGCGGTAGCCGTCATTAACGAAGAGATCGCGTTGACTGCATCCGCAGATATCCGATTTATCCGCTCCGTGCATCTGGAAGAGAAATGTATCGCTAAGGCTTATGTTCGCTCGATTTCCGGTCAGAAGGGCAAAGCTAAGGTTGAAGTGTTCTCCTACGTAGGTGAAGAAATGGTGTTTCAAGGAAACTTTATCATATATCGAACCAAGAATGAGTCGAACATCGAAGGAGGGAACGAGGAATGAAGATCGCCATTGATGCGATGGGTGGGGATCATGCTCCTGCTTCGAATGTAGAAGGCGCAGTGGCGGCAGCTCAGACGTGGAATGATATCGATGTCATACTCGTTGGAGACGCAGCGATTATTGAACCGCTCCTTAAGGAAAGACCGAGTAATCTACATATACATCATTGTACAGAAGTGATTGGACCTGAGGATGAGCCTGTAAAGGCGGTTCGCCGCAAGAAGGACTCATCTATGGTTGTCGCTGGACGTCTTGTGAAAGAAGGACAGGCCGATGCCATGATTTCCGCAGGGAACACGGGTGCGCTCATGACGACCGGATTACTGGTTGTTGGGCGTATGGATGGAATCGAACGTCCAGCACTTGCGCCGATGCTGCCAACGATGGATGAAGTCGGCGTGTTAGCACTGGATTTAGGTGCGAACATGGATGCGAAGCCGGAACATTTGGTACAATATGCGGTGATGGCGAGCATTTATCGGACGAAGGTTCATGGAATGACGAAGCCGCGTGTAGGTCTCTTGAACGTTGGAACGGAAGCCATGAAGGGGAATGAGCTTACCAAGGCGACTTATCCACTTCTCGAAGAGGCACCGATTCAATTTGTTGGCAATGTCGAGTCTCGCGATGTTTTGGAACGCAATTGCGATGTGCTTGTCTGCGACGGATTTGTAGGGAATATTTTGCTGAAGACGATGGAAGGAACGGCAGGTTCACTCATGTCTGTACTGAAGAAAGAATTCACGAAGAACCTATGGACGAAGCTCGCGGCAGCGATTATGATGCCAGGACTTAAAGGCCTTAAGAAAACGATGGATTACAAAGAACACGGCGGGGCGCCGCTGCTCGGTCTGAACGGATTAGTGATTAAGGCGCACGGATCTTCGGATGCGAATGCGGTGAAGAATGCCGTTCGTCAGGCAAGAATCGCGATTCAGAGTCAATTAATTCAGACGATTTCAATGGAAATCAGCAGGAAGTGAGTGTTGTAGAAATGAATTTACATCCAGTTGGGATTTTGGGAACAGGCAAGTATGTACCGGAACGTATTCTCACGAATGCAGATTTAGAGAAAATGGTAGAAACGAATGACGAATGGATCGTTACACGCACAGGAATGAAAGAACGCCGTATTGCGGCGGATGATCAAGCAACCTCGGATCTTGCTTACCACGCGGCACTCGCAGCGATGGAGAAGGCTGGTGTAACAGCAGACGAAATTGATCTCATTATTGTCTCGACGATTACGCCGGATACGATGTTCCCGTCAACTGCTTGCATTCTTCAAGATAAGCTCGGTGCGAAGAAGGCGGCAGCTTTTGACTTGTCGGCAGCTTGCTCCGGTTTTATTTATGGTCTAGCGACAGCGAACAATTTCATTGCAACAGGCATGTACAAGAAGGCGCTTGTAATCGGTGCGGAATGTCTATCTCGGATTACAGACTATACAGACCGTAATACATGCATTCTGTTCGGAGACGGGGCAGGTGCAGTTGTTCTTGGTGTTGTTCCTGAAGGACGTGGCTTCAAATCATTCGAACTTGGTGCGGATGGTTCAGGCGGCGAACTGCTTAAACTTAGCGGTGGCGGATCGCGCATGCCAGCATCGATGGAATCGATCGAAGGAAAGAGCCATTACATCCACATGGCTGGAAGTGAAGTGTTCAAATTCGCGGTTCGTACAATGGGGAATGCAGCGGAAGAAGCGCTCGCGAAAGCGAAGCTTACCAAAGAGGATATTGATCTCTTGATCCCGCATCAAGCCAATATCCGTATTATTCAAGCATCCGTGAACCGTCTGAACCTGCCGGAAGAGAAATGTATGATCAATCTGCCGAAGTATGCGAATACGTCTGCAGCATCGATTCCTCTTGCCCTTGCGGAGGCAGATGAAGAAGGCCGTATTCAAGAGGGCGATTGCATCGTTCTTGTTGGTTTTGGTGGCGGGTTAACTTGGGGCGCATCTGTTATCGTTTGGTAATCATTCATACTTTTTTTCTTGATTGATCTATGGAAGGAGCATTACTTTGTCTAAAATTGCATTTGTATTTCCAGGTCAAGGCGCACAAGCGGTTGGCATGGGAAAAGACGCATATGATTCCGTTGAAGCAGCACGCAGCGTGTATGATCGCGCAGACGAAGTCCTGGGCTTCCCATTGACGGAGCTTATTTTTGAAGGACCCGATACAGAGCTTAAGAAAACTGTAAATACACAGCCGGCACTGCTCACAACGAGTGTGGCTTATTATGAAGCGTTGAAATCGAAGGGCATTACACCGGATTTCGTAGCTGGGCATAGCTTAGGGGAGTATAGCGCGCTTGTTGTTGCGGGCGTATTATCTTTTGATGATGCTGTGGCCATTGTGCGTGCACGTGGACAATACATGGAAGAAGCTGTGCCGAATGGTCAAGGCGCGATGGCTGCTGTTCTTGGGCTCGAACGTGATGCGTTAGCTGCACTTTGTGTTTCGGTGTCCGCCGACACGGGTGTTGTTGAGCTTGCGAATGTGAACTGCCCAGGGCAGATCGTCGTATCTGGTAGCAAAGAAGGCGTAGATGGTATCGTTGCTCGCGGCAAAGAAGCTGGAGCGAAGCGTGTACTTCCGCTCGAGGTAAGTGGTCCGTTCCATTCCTCGCTGATGAAGCCAGCAGCTGCGAAGCTAGGCGATACTCTCGCAAGCGTTGCGATGAAGGATGCAACCGTGCCTGTTATTGCGAACGTGACTGCACAGTCTGTGATTCAAGCGGAAGAGATCCGCAAGTTACTTGTAGAGCAGGTCTATTCTCCTGTGCTATGGGAAGATAGCGTGCGCTATTTGATCGATCAGGGTGTGGACACATTTATTGAGATTGGTTCTGGCTCGGTTCTTGCAGGCCTGATCAAGAAGATCGACAAGAGTGTTCGTATTGTGTCTGTCAACAATCTAGAGGTTCTTGAAGGAGATCTTCTGGCTTAAGTGATGGCATATTCGACTAAGGAAAGCAAGAGTTGTGAATGATGTATAGGAGGTGTTCGTACGTTGACGAATGCATTAGATGGAAAAGTGGCCGTTGTAACAGGTGCATCCCGTGGGATTGGCCGCGCGATTGCGATGGAATTGGCGCAAGCCGGGGCTGACGTCGTCGTGAACTATGCCGGGAGTCAGGGCGCTGCTGAAGAGGTTGTTGAAGCGATCACGGCGCTTGGCCGCAAAGCGATTGCTGTACAAGCCAACGTCGGGAAGAGCGATGAGGCTGAAGCGTTGGTGAAACAAGCGCTTGAGGTGTTTGGCCATGTCGATATATTGGTGAATAATGCCGGTATTACGCGAGACAATTTAATTATGCGGATGAAAGAAGACGAATTCGACGCGGTCATTGAGACCAACTTGAAAGGCGTATTCAATTGCGTGAAGGCTGTGACACGTCCAATGATGAAGCAGCGTTCCGGCCGCATTATTAACATTTCTTCCGTTGTTGGTGTGCTAGGGAACCCAGGTCAAGCGAACTATGTGGCTGCCAAAGCAGGCGTCATTGGGCTTACCAAAGCTTCTGCACGCGAACTCGCATCCCGTGGCATTACGGTCAACTGTGTTGCGCCAGGTTTCATCGAGACAGATATGACAGACAAGCTGTCCGAAGAACTGCGCACGCAAATGCTGGGGCAGATCCCTCTCACACGTCTTGGACAACCGGAAGAGATCGCGAAGGCGGTTCGTTTCTTAGCGTCCGATGATGCAGCTTATATGACAGGCCAGACCCTCCATGTTGACGGCGGCATGTACATGTAGTTAAATGGTACAGCTGGCATTTTGCACCACATGGGAATTTTACTGGTCTATTGTATGGTAATTTCGTTAAGATTCTCGTATAATACCAAATGAGGAGGTGAACCGGATGTCCGAAGTATTGGATCGCGTAAAACGAATCGTTATCGATCGTTTAGGCGTTGACGAGGCAGAAGTGACACTTGAAGCATCTTTTAAAGATGACCTTGGCGCTGATTCTCTCGATGTCGTTGAATTAGTGATGGAATTGGAAGATGAGTTCGATTTGGAAATCTCTGATGAAGATGCAGAGAAAATCACTACTGTTGGTGAAGTTGTGAAGTACATACAATCTCATACCTAAATCGATTGAGTCCCGTTGGTTCAACGGGACTTCTCCACATTATTCAATCTAACAGGCATAACAATAGGTTCTATAGAATTATTGTCATTATTATAAATGCAAATGTTGCAGTCTATATATAGAGGTGATTGTGTTTGAAGCAAAGAGTTGTTATTACAGGAATGGGTGTTGTTACATCCTTAGGTTCGGATTTGAATACATTCTGGAATAACCTGATGGAAGGGAAATCCGGCGTATCCAACATCGAGGCTTTTGATGTAAGTGAATACCCGACACGAATTGCAGCATCCATTAAAGACTTCAATCCGGATGAGTTCATGGACAAGAAAGAAGCTCGCCGCATGGATCGCTTCGTACAATTCGCTGTTGCAGCCAGCTTGAAAGCTGTTGCTGATGCGAAATTAAATATCCAAGAAGATACAGACCCAGAGCGTGTGGGCGTGATGGTCGGCTCCGGAATCGGTGGCCTAGGAACTTGGGAAGATGAGCACAATAAGCTGCTTGAGAAAGGACCTAAACGGGTTAGCCCCTTCTTCATTCCGATGATGATCGCGAATATGGGGTCAGGACAAGTCTCCATGATTCTTGGCGCAAAAGGTCCGAATAGCACGACAGTAACGGCTTGCGCGACAGGGACACATTCAATCGGTGATTCATTCCGTACCATTCAACGTGGTGACGCTGATGTGATGGTCTGTGGTGGTGCAGAAGCGACGATTCGTCCAACAGGTATGGCGGGGTTCTGCGCAATGCGTGCAATGTCAACACGTAATGAAGAGCCAGAGAAAGCAAGCCGTCCATTCGATACAGATCGTGACGGATTCGTTATGGGTGAAGGAGCAGGTGTACTTGTGCTCGAATCCCTTGAGCACGCACAGAAGCGCGGCGCACATATCTATGCGGAGGTAATCGGCTATGGTATGAGCGGTGATGCGCATCACATGACAGAGCCGGATCCGACGGGTGCTGCTCGTTGTATGACCAAAGCGATCCAAGATGCTGGCATTACGCCAGAAGTCGTTGATTATATTAATGCGCATGGCACATCGACTCCGGTCGGTGATAAATCAGAGACGACAGCAGTTAAGCTCGCGTTTGGCGATCATGCTTACAAAGTTGCCGTAAGTTCAACCAAGTCAATGACAGGTCACTTGCTCGGCGCTGCAGGCGGCGTAGAAGCAGTTATCTGCGGTCTATCTTTAGAACATGGCGTTATTGCACCAACCATCAATTTGGACAATCAAGATCCTGAATGTGATCTCGATTATGTACCGAATGTACCGCGTAAAGCGGATTTACATGTGGTGATGTCGAATTCCTTCGGCTTTGGCGGTCATAACGCGACCATTGTGCTGAAGAAATACGAAGCGTAAGGAGCCATCCTTTTGAGTACGGACTTAAGGCATTTACAACAAAGTTTAAATATTCATTTCAAAAATCGGCAGCTGCTGAAGCAGGCATTTACACATGCATCATATGTCAATGAACATCGCTTCGGTCAGCATCAGGATAATGAACGCCTCGAGTTTCTAGGGGATGCCGTGTTGGAATTAACCGTATCGGAGTTTTTATTTGAGGCCCATCCGAACAGACCCGAAGGGGAGCTTACGAAGCTGCGTGCAGCGATCGTCTGTGAGCCTTCACTCGTGAAATTTGCGGAAGCCTTGCAGTTCGGGCAATATGTCCTGCTAGGCAAAGGGGAAGAGCTAACAGGTGGACGGATGCGTCCAGCACTGCTCGCAGATGTATTCGAGTCATTTATTGGCGCGTTATATCTCGATCAAGGTCTGGAAGTCGTACGATCCTTTCTGACGAAATATGTGTTCTCCCAATTGTCGCAAGAGGGCAAGATGCAGATAAATGATTTTAAGACGCGTCTTCAAGAGTTTACGCAGCAGCACAATATGGGGCTGCTCGAGTATCGGATCGTCGAAGAACGAGGCCCGGCGCATGAACGTGAGTTTGTCTCGGAAGTGCATATGGGGGAAGAATGTTTGGGCCGCGGAACAGGGCGTTCAAAGAAAGAAGCAGAGCAGCAGGCTGCTGCTCAGGCGCTCGAACGCATTGTTATTCCAAAGTCGTAGAAGTCATAGGTAGGAGCAAGAGCAAAAGAGCAGCGAGGCGTAAGCCTTTTACGGGTCCACGTTCGCTCCTTTTGCTCTTCTTTGTGAACAAACAAGTGTACAACCTTTTCAAATGAGGTGAATGATGAACGATGTTCTTGAAACGGATTGAACTGCAAGGGTTTAAATCTTTCGCAGACAAAACTGAACTCGAGTTCGTCCAAGGGATTACAGCGGTCGTCGGGCCAAATGGGAGCGGTAAGAGTAACATTTCAGACGGGATCCGGTGGGTGCTGGGCGAACAGAGCGCGAAGAGCCTCCGCGGTGGGAAGATGGAAGATATTATTTTCGCAGGCAGTGATGCGCGGAAGGCCGTGAACTACGGGGAAGTATCTTTGACGCTCGACAATACAGATCAAGCGCTGCCGCTCGATTTTAATGAGGTGACGGTTACCCGTCGCGTTCATCGCAGCGGCGAGAGCGAATATTTGATCAATAAGCAAGCATGTAGATTGAAAGATATTACGGAGCTGTTCATGGATACAGGGATCGGGAAGGAAGCATACTCGATTATTGGACAAGGACGTATTGAGGAGATATTAAGTACGCGGTCAGAGGATCGCCGCGGGATTTTTGAGGAAGCGTCAGGAATTGTGAAGTATAAATCGCGCAAACGTGAAGCCCAGCGCAAACTTGATGAGACGGAGCAGAACTTGCTGCGTATTCATGACTTAGTGAGCGAACTTGAGGATCAGATTGAACCTTTACGGGAACAATCGACGAAGGCGATTCAATACAAGGAACTTCGGAGTCAATTGAAGTCCAAAGAAATTTCGATGTATGTCTATCAAATTGAACAGATTCATCAATCTTGGCAGGAAGCGAATGCGAAGATGACGAAGCTGCAGCAGGAACAGCTAGAGCTCTCGACGGTCGTGAGTCAGCATGATGCAGGACTGGAGAAGCACCGTGTTGAAATGCGCAAGCTAGAGGAAGAACTTGAAGGTCTTCAACAGGCGCTCCTCTCATATAGTGAAGAGTTCGAGAAATGCGAAGGCTATGGCGAGGTCTTGAAAGAGCGCCACAAAAACTTGAAACACAATGAAGGGCAGCTGACCCAGTCACTGGAAATGCATGAGCGTCGGATGCAGGAGAAGGAGATTGAGGAGAATACCTGTAAAGTGAAGCTCGATGAAATCGAAGCACAGCAGGCAGATCTTAAAGCAAGACTCACAGAGGAAGAATCGCGTCTCATTGGCGTTACGGGCGGGGCGAGCATTGATACCGAGGAGAGCCTAAAAGGTCAACTCCTCGATGTGATGAATCAGATGGCCCAGCTTCGGAACGAAATTCGCTACATCGATCAGCAGAGTGAGACACTTGGACGTCGTATGGAACGTATGGGTGATGAGGAAGCGAAGCTGAAAGAGCAGAAGACACAGTACGATGAATCTATGCGCGCCATTGAACAGAAGCTAGTTGAGACGGCTGAGCTCGTTGAATCACTACGTAATCAATTCATTGCAGAGAGCGATCGTCTGCGTGAGGTACAGCATTTATTGGATGAGGCGCAGTCGACGGCTCGCCGATGGGAGCAGAAGCTGGATGCCCTTGTATCGCGCCGTGACACGATGAAGGAGCTTCAGGACGATTATGACGGGTTCATGATCGGGGTAAGAGAAGTGCTGAAGGCTTCCCGAAATGGATCTTTGCATGGGGTTCATGGCGCTATTGCAGAGCTAATCACCGTCCCTGAGAAGGTGGAGACTGCCATGGAGACCGCACTTGGGGCATCGATGCAGCACATCGTCATGGAGAATGAAGCGTTGGCTCGGGAAGCAATTAGCTTTTTGAAACGCCGTCAATTGGGACGGGCTACGTTCTTGCCGATCAATGTCATTCGGCCGCGCACATTATCGGACAATGATCGCAAGCTGCTTAGTAGTGCCGAGGGCTTCGTCGGCATTGGGGTCGATCTGGTACAGTTCGACCGCAAATATAGCGATATGATCGGGAGTCTTCTTGGGAACGTCGTGATCTCAGAGACCCTCGAACAGGCGAATAAGATTGCGGCGAAATGCCAATATCGATTCCGCGTCGTTACCCTAGAAGGGGATGTTGTGAATGCCGGCGGTTCCATGACCGGGGGTAGTGTGCACAAGAAGAATACAAGCCTCTTGAGTCGAA
This sequence comes from Paenibacillus terrigena DSM 21567, assembly GCF_000374845.1. Taxonomy (GTDB): domain Bacteria; phylum Bacillota; class Bacilli; order Paenibacillales; family Paenibacillaceae; genus Paenibacillus_K; species Paenibacillus_K terrigena. The sequence continues at coordinate 56,079 of NZ_KB895418.1, forward strand.
ATCGTCAGATTGAACAATTAGAAGCAGATATTAAGCAGACCGAAGCACAGCTTACGAAGTTGCAGGCGGGCGTCAAGGATATGAAACAAGAGAGCAATGCTTTGCAGCAGAGACTGGAGAAACTGCGTGAACAGCGCGACAGCAAGAGAATGGAAGAGCAGCGTCTTCAGGCCGAACAGAAGCAGCTTGAACATGAATCACGTCATGTGAATGAGCAGCTTTCGCTGATTACGCAAGAAGGCGACGGCTATGCGAAGGAATCGAATGAATTTGTGAGCGGGCGCGAGGTTGCTGTTCGTAAGCTCGAAGCTTATCAAGTCGATGAAGCGCGCATCCAACAGGAGATTCAAGCAGCAGAGTCGATGCGGAAGATGAACGAATCGGCGAAGGAAGAATTGCAATCCCAGCTAACAGATCTAAAGGTTCAAGCCGGGAAGTGGGATCAGGAGAAATTCTCCTTGCAAGAGCAGTTAAGACGTGTTCGTGAAGAGAAAGCGACGTATGTTCGTGATCTGGCAGGGGCGAAGAAATCTCTCGAGCAGATCCAGAAGGATTATGAAGTCTATGATCGTGAACGCGTGAAGCAAGTTGAAGATTTGAACCACTACAAGATCCAGAAGGAAAAGACTGCTGAGCAGATTGACTTCAAACGCGCAGATCGCGCAGAATGGGTTCGGAAGCTAGAGCTTGAAGAGAGTGAGACCAAGGAGCAGCGTACAGCCCTTCGAAACGTAGAAGAGCAACTGCGTCATACGGAGATTCAAGTGAATCGTCTGGATGTGGAGCTCGATAATATTCTTAAGAAGTTAAGTGAGGAATATGAACTTAGCTTCGAGCTGGCGAAACATCGGTATCCGGTACCTGAGGACGTGCTCGGAACACAGCAAGAGGTACGCGATCTGAAACGTCAGATTTCGGCGCTGGGAGACGTCAATCTCGGTGCGATCGAGGAATTCGAGCGTGTGAATGAGCGGTTTACGTTCTTGAATGAGCAGAAGGATGACTTGATCGAAGCGAAGACAACACTCTACGAGGTTATCCGTGAGATGGATGATGAAATGGGCAGACGGTTCCGAGCAACCTTCGATGCGATTCGCAAGGAATTCGTTATCGTGTTCTCGAAGTTATTCGGCGGCGGTCGTGCAGATCTTGTCTTGATCGATCCAGACCGCATCTTGGACACAGGGATCGATATCATAGCACAGCCTCCTGGGAAGAAGCTTCAGAACTTGCAGCTGCTATCAGGTGGTGAGCGGGCATTAACGGCAATGGCCTTATTGTTCGCGATCTTGCAGGTCAAACCTGTTCCATTCTGCGTGCTCGATGAGGTTGAAGCGGCACTCGACGAAGCGAATGTAACGCGTTTTGCACAATATTTACGTGAGTTCTCAGAACAGACACAATTTATTGTTGTAACCCATCGAAAAGGAACGATGGAAGAGGCGGATGTATTATATGGTGTTACAATGGAAGAAGGCGGCGTATCGAAGCTTGTATCGGTTAAATTGGAAGATGACGATGCGGTCATCGCTTAGTTGAATCTAACCGCCTAATTAGCAACTTGTTAATTCGTATGGAGGGGTACCATGAGCTTTTTTAAAAAGTTAAAAGAGAGCATTTCTAAGAAAACCGAAGCGGTTACCAATGTGTTCAAGGACGGCTTAAGCAAGACGCGTACAGCGCTTGTGGAGAAAGTACAGGACCTCATTACACGTCGTAAGAAAATCGACGAAGAATTCTATGAAGAGCTAGAAGAAATTCTTATTGGTGCGGATGTAGGCGTGAATACGGTTATGAAATTGATTGATGACCTGCGTCGCGAAGTGCGTCAACGTAAAATTGAAGATGCTGCGGAATTGCAGCCTGTTCTCTCGGAGAAGCTGATTGGGCTTCTACGCAGCGATGAGAATGTTAGTATCAAGATGAATCCGGACGGGATTACTGTTATTCTGTTCGTGGGTGTTAATGGTGTAGGGAAAACGACGACAATCGGTAAGCTCGCGCATCGCTTCAAGCAGCAAGGCAAGAAAGTACTTCTCGCAGCAGGCGATACATTCCGTGCGGGTGCGATTGAACAGCTTGAGGTATGGGGGCAGCGCGTGGGCGTGGATGTGATCAAGCAGCAATCCGGTGCTGACCCTGCGGCGGTCATGTTCGATGCGGTTCAAGCCGCGAAACAGCGTAATGTTGACGTATTGCTCTGTGATACGGCGGGTCGTCTGCAGAACAAATCCAACCTCATGGATGAATTGAATAAAATTTATCGTGTTATTCAGCGTGAAATTCCTGGTGCGCCGCACGAAGTTTTGATGGTACTCGATGCGACAACAGGTCAGAATGCGCTTAGCCAAGCGAAGCTGTTCGGTGAGAAGAGCGGCGTGACAGGTCTTGTTCTGACGAAGCTCGATGGAACAGCCAAAGGTGGGATCGTGATTGCGATCCGTCAAGAACTGAATCTGCCTGTGAAATATATTGGTCTCGGAGAGAAGATGGACGATCTGCAAGAATTCGACTCAGAGCAATTCGTCCATGCGCTGTTCGCTGGTCTTATACAAGAGGCGGAAGCAGCCGAAGGTGCGGAAGAAGAGCAGCAGGGTTAAGTATCTCACTGTCACTACTCGCCCATTTGGCGTATATTGAACCATAATTATCTCATCGAAGTTCAAAAAGTTGCCTTATCAGCACCAAGAAGGTTGTATGAAACTGAAGAAGGAGGAGCGGAGTTTAGGCAAAACCTAAATGAGCACCGGACTTCGAGGTTGAATGCAAGATTCGATGCCGATTATACATCTCGATTATACTTCGTGATCATAAGGCTAATTTTTGAACATCCACTTTAGAAAGGAAGTGCAGTATGGCAGATACTTACACGTATTCCAGACGGGAAGAAGTAGCGAATGCCATTACGCACGGGATCGGAGCATTTCTAAGTATTGCGGCTTTAGCGCTATTAATCGCTTTCTCAAGCCTCTTTGGTACCGCGTGGCATGTCGTGAGCTTTACGATCTACGGCATCACGATGATGCTGCTCTATGCTTCGTCGACACTCGTGCATAGTTTTCCGGAGGGTAAGGTCAAGGATCTGTTCGAGATTTTCGATCATGCCTCGATTTACTTGTTCATTGCAGGAACCTATACACCGTTTTTGTTCGTCATTGTACGAGGAAGCTTAGGCTGGACGTTGTTCGGGATTATATGGGGCATTGCGATTTCAGGTGTAGTATTTAAGGCCTTCTTTACAAAGAAATTCCTGTTCCTTTCTACGTTGTTCTATATCGCGATGGGCTGGTTAATTGTTCTCGCTTGGAATCCTTTGGTCGAGACACTGCCTACCGGAGGGATTGTCCTTCTTATCGTAGGTGGGATCTTATATACGCTAGGAACGATCTTCTATGTATGGCGCGGCTTTCCGTATCACCATGCGATCTGGCATCTGTTCGTACTCGCAGGATCTGCGGCGCATTTCTTCGCGATTTTGCTCTATGTTTTGCCGATTAGATAATTTTCTGAAGATGTTAAGGTTTATGCCTTGACATCTTCTTTTATTTTGGGTAAGATAAGTCATGTTGACTTGCTGTAAAGGACTTTTCCTTGACGGAGGGAGTGGCTGAAGGCGTGAAAGAGGAGAATATGCTCGACAAGACGAATCGGGTGAATCTACTGTTTGCCTTTTATGAGCCGCTGCTAACGGAGAAACAGCAGACATTCCTGAAATGTTATTTTCATGATGATTTCTCACTTGGAGAGATCGCTGCGGAATTTAGTATAAGCCGGCAGGCTGTATATGAGCACATCAAACGGGCGGAACAAGTTCTCGAGAATTACGAAGTGAAGCTTGGACTTGTGCGCAAATACGAAATGCGTCATACTTATATGGAACAATTAAGCGAAGTACTTAAATATATACCTCAGGAACATCAAGAACAGGCGAGACTAACACTTGAGAATTTACAGAACATGGACGCATGATAAATCAAGGACGGAGGTGACGGAGATTGGCATTTGAAGGATTAACGAATCGGCTTTCCAGCGTGTTTAGTAAGCTGCGAGGCAAAGGGAAAGTAAGCGAAGAAGATGTGAACGAAGCGATGCGCGAAGTTCGACTCGCACTTCTGGAAGCGGACGTGAACTTTAAGGTCGTGAAGGACTTTATCGCGAAAGTCAAAGAGCGTGCCCTAGGTCAAGAAGTAGAGAAGAGCTTCACGCCAGGCATGGTCATTATCGACATCGTTAACAAAGAGTTAACGGATCTTATGGGCGGAACGAATGCGAAGCTCGCGAAGTCGAACAAACCGCCGACCGTCATTATGATGGCGGGTCTGCAAGGGGCCGGTAAGACGACGACCAGCGGTAAGTTGGCGAAGTTGCTCCTGAAGCAGAACCACAAGCCGCTATTGGTGGCAGGCGATATTTATCGTCCCGCAGCGATCAAGCAGTTGCAGGTGCTCGGCGAACAGATTAAGGTTCCTGTCTTCACGCTTGGAGATCAGACAAGCCCGGTTGAGATTGCGCGTCAAGCTCTCCAACATGCGAAGGACAATGGACATGATTATCTGATTATCGATACGGCGGGTCGCTTGCATATCGATGAGCAGCTGATGGAAGAGTTGAAGCAAATTCATGCCACAGTGAAGCCGGACGAAGTCTTGCTCGTCGTCGATGCGATGACAGGTCAAGATGCGGTTAACGTCGCAGATAGCTTTAATAAGCAACTTGAACTTACAGGTGTCGTTCTGACGAAGCTTGATGGCGATACTCGCGGTGGTGCGGCGATTTCGGTTAAGGCTGTAACAGGCTGCCCGATCAAGTTTGCGGCACTAGGTGAGAAGATTGATGCACTCGAGCCATTCCATCCGGAACGTATGGCTTCCCGTATTCTCGGCATGGGGGATATGTTATCCCTGATCGAGAAAGCTCAATCCAACATTGATGCAGAGAAAGCGAAAGAAATGGAACGGAAAATGCGCGATGCATCCTTTACGTTCGACGATTTCTTGGAGCAAATGCAGCAAGTGAAGAAGATGGGTCCTCTGGATCAGATTCTTGATATGATTCCAGGTATGGGCAAAGTGAAACAAATGAAAGACATCAAAGTCGACGAGAAGCAAATGGGCCGTATCGAAGCGATTGTGCATTCGATGACCGCGAGAGAGCGGAATGAGCCGGATTTGATCAATCATAGCCGTCGTAAGCGGATTGCAGCAGGCAGTGGGTCGACATTAACCGATGTCAACCGATTGATTAAGCAATTCGATGATATGCGTCGTATGATGAAGCAGTTCTCCGATATGATGGGCGGCGGCGGTAAAGGCGCCAAAATGATGAAGAACTTAAAGAAGCAAGCCGGAAAAGGCGGTATGAGACCATTTCGTTAATGGTTCAATATAGACTTGTTAATTAATTGAGGGAGGTGAATTTCGTGGCAGTTCGTATTCGTCTAAAACGCATGGGTGCTCATAAAGCTCCTTCTTATCGTGTTGTTGTTTCTGACTCTCGTTCTCCTCGTGATGGTCGTTTTATCGAGGAAATCGGTTTCTACAACCCAGTTGCTCAACCAGCAGTTGTGAACATCGATGAAGAAAAAGCACTAAAATGGCTTCAAACAGGCGCTCAAGCTTCCGATACTGTTCGCAACTTGCTTAGCAAGGCGGGCGTAATGACTAAGTTCCATGAGCTTAAGCAATCGAAATAAGCTGTTGATTCGGAGGGAATCGTATGGAAGATTTAGTAAAAGTTATTGCTAAGGCTTTAGTCGACCATCCGGAGGATGTTCACGTTGAAGTTGTGGAGAAAGAGCATGTCATTGTCTATGAATTAACCGTTAATCCTGACGATGTTGGGAAGGTCATTGGTAAACAAGGACGGATCGCCAAAGCGCTTCGTACGGTTGTAACATCTGCAGCAGTGAAAGTCAGTAAACGGGTAACCGTTGACATCGTATCTTAAGTGATCAGAGAAGGGGTTGGGATGAATATCCCAGCCTCTTTTTCATACCGAACGATGAGGTTGCACATGATAAGAGCAGCCTTTTACATAGATCAAGATATATTCTAGGAGGTTCTTATGTCGGAACAATTATATACTGTAGGTAAAATTGTCAATACACATGGGATTCGTGGCGAACTTAAAATCGTGCCACAGACCGACTTTCCCGATGAGCGTTTTCAACCGAAAAGCAAGCTGTTCTTCCAGCACCCAGAGACGCTGCAACTAATCCCAGTCGTTGTAGAAAGCTCCAGGTTGCAGAAGAATGTATATGTATTGAAATTCGCGGGATACGGCAATATCAACGATGTCGAGAAGTACAAAGGATGGCTGCTGAAAATTGCAGATTCCGAGCGTAGAGCACTGGATGAAGATGAATACTATTACAGCGATATCATCGGATGTCAGGTCATGACAGACGAAGGTGAAGAACTTGGCGTGATTCATGAAATTCTGAGTCCTGGTGCGAATGATGTGTGGGTTGTGAAGCGCAAAAAAGGCGATGATGTTCTGCTGCCGGTTATTGACGATGTCATTCTGGATATCAATGTTCAGGAGAAGATCATTAAGGTTCACGTGATGGAAGGGTTAATATAGTATGCGAATGGATGTCCTTACCTTATTCCCGGAGATGTTCGAAGGGGTTTTCAATAGCAGTATTTTAGGAAAAGCCCAGGAGAAAGGAATCGTGAAGCTTCGCGCACACAACTTCCGCGAGCACGCCAACAATAAACATAATACGGTCGATGACTACCCTTACGGTGGCGGTGGCGGGATGGTTCTCAAGGCTGAGCCGATTTTCTCGGCAGTAGAGTCCTTGATCGAAGAAGATGCCCCGAAACCGCGTGTCATTCTAATGTGCCCGCAAGGGGAACGCTATACACAGGCAAAGGCCGAAGAGCTTGCCAAGGAAGAGCATCTCATCTTTATTTGCGGACATTACGAAGGCTATGACGAGCGGATACGTGAATATCTGGTGACTGACGAGCTGTCTGTAGGTGATTATGTCTTAACCGGCGGTGAGCTGCCGGCGATGACGATTATCGATAGCGTGGCGCGGCTGCTCCCAGGCGTCCTAGGAAATGAGACGTCAGCCGTTACAGATTCCTTCAGCACAGGGCTTCTGGAATATCCGCATTATACGCGGCCTGCCGATTTTCGCGGTATGAAGGTACCGGATATTTTGTTATCCGGTCATCATGCGAATGTGGAAGCGTGGCGTAAGCAGCAATCGTTGCGCCGGACGTTAGAGCGGCGGCCTGATCTGCTTGAGCATGTGGAGTTAAATAAGAAAGAAAAGAAATGGCTACAAGACATATTAAATGAACAGGCTTAACGCGAAAATCAAATATTATTCGATGATACACCTTTCAGCTTCTAGTCTGGAAGGTGTTTTTTTATTGCAGCTTCGAAAAAAAAGAATGTCGCAGAATTGACGATTTATCAGTCGATTCTGCGACATTCGTAGGCACATATCACGATTTTTCTGCTGTTATTCGTTCTTCAAGAATTTAGTTGCCTTTTGGTACCGTTACCGTTGCGCTGACCGATGAGCTCAGTCCCGCATGATCAAATACCGTATACGTTACTGTATATACACGGCCAGTTCCGCGACCTGATCGTTCTGCGCGCAGCTTAAACGAAGTGTCAGGCGTTCCGTACGCAGCATCTTGAATATCGTTGCTCGTGTTTCCATCACCCAAGTTATTATCGTCCTCATTGCTCGTGATCGAGGTCAGCTCGAAAGAGGAGATCCCTGAAAATTGATCACTATTCGTTATAGTCACCTCGATAGGCACCATTTTATGATTTGGTGGCGACAAAACTGTTTTGTCTAAGGTTAATGCTATCGTTGGAGGGGTTTTATCGATTTTGAGCTGGATTGATTGCGGTTTCTCAACATTACCAGCGTTATCTATACCACGGTATTCCACAACATGGACACCTTCCTCAGCAATGGTGAACGGAGCACTGTATACCAACCAATCACCGTTATTGATGCGATATTCTGTTCTGTTCACGCCAATCGAATCGCTGTAGGTTGCCATTGTTACAGTGACGTCCGAAGTATACCATCCATTGCTTCCATTTGGCGATGGCGGGTCCAGGGCAACCGTCGTCATGGGGCCTGACGTGATCGTCAAATCGATCGTCGAGGTCGCCGTATCTCCAGCTAGATCGGTGACGATAACCTGGAATTGATCTCTGCCCGTATAGTTTTGATTCGGTGTATACGTCCAATTGCCATCGGCGCTCACGTTAACCGCACCGTGAGCAGGAGCGGCGCCTAAAGAATAGGTTAATGGATCTCCATCCGGATCTGTTCCCACAACGATGCCGCTGACCGGTGTATTCACCAAAGTGGTATATGTTGCATTGGTTACTGTTGGTGGCTCATTCTCACGGAACAGCAAGCCTTGGATATACGATTCTCTCAGATCCTCAGCATCATAACGCAGTTCAAACCAACTATTTACATGCTGATATAACACATCAATTTCTGCTGCATTCATATGGTCTAAATTCGGGATATTGCTGCCGTTCGCTCGACCCTGAGCAATTAATGGTTGAAGGTAACGATGATAGAAGTTATCATCATCAGAATCGCCATTAAGCCAGGTTGTGTCCAGCTGAGAAGCTGTCTCGTTAAATTTGTTCCAAGCTTTACGAATGATATTTTTCTGGATAGCTATTCGCTGTTCTTCAGTCGGTGCTTGGAAGTCGAGTGTGTTGAATCTTCCGACTTGGTGCACATGTCCTCCCCAAGTGGGAGAGAAGCCGGAGGGGGCCCAACGAATCATGCTGAACATCCAGTCTTCGCCGTTCAGCGGTACATCATCATAGTAGGTCTCCCATGGAATCATAACGACAGTCCCCCATCCGGTTGGGATTTCTTCATTCGTTACGGTGACGTTGCCATTAAGCGGACGATTATTGCGATTCTCCGTCTGCCATTCGTAATACTCGATGGGGCTATCATTCGTAGGCACAATCATCTGATGGTAGGGAACACCGTCTAGCCCAGTCTGCAAGAAGAATTCAATGGAACTGTTCTTCAATACGCCGTTTGTTTCCCTTTCAGGCTCGTTAGATTGGAAAAAAATATAAATTCCATCCTCATTGTACACGATATAGAATCCGGTATCGCGAGTACCGCCGGGCGGTATCGGATTTTCCACCCAATATTGGACAAACCGATTTTCTTTATAATCTGGATTGTTGAAGAAACTGCTGTTATACCAGTCCGATGGTGTAGCCAAATGTCCAGTCGTATATTTCACGTGGTATGCTAGCCTATTTACATCCTGCGCCGCAGCCACATTTGGCAAGCATGAGAAAATGGGTAATAACATGAGCATCAGCATCAGCAAGCATCGTAACGTTCTATTCGCCAAGGATATCTCCTCCTTATTCCGCATGGGCTAGGTTGAGCATCTTCATGATGTGCTGGATCATTTCGGACCGAATGAGATCCGAGTTGGTCGAACGTTCATCGGTCTTTTCCAGCCAAGTCAAGGCCTTAGATGCTGCTGCGATGCGAGCTGCATCGCCTGAAGCAAGCGCATCTTGTGCGACCAGCTTGAGTTTGGTTGCATAACGGATATCGTCGATGCCTTCGCGGAAGCCTTCCCATGCCAGCGTATCGATTACATCCGTTTTCGTCGGGTACACGAAGTTGAATCCGCGGAACGTAGCATCAATGTACTCACTCCATGCGCTGACGATATCGCTCTCGAAATACCAGATATAGTTGTAGGTTGCATCGTAATTCGCTTTATACAGCCACATGCCGTGACGCTGACGCATCATATCTGGGTTCTCCGGTCCTGAATGCGGATGAGCGTAGTTCGTTATTAGTTTATCGCTGCCCAGGGCATGCCAAGCATTCGCCTTCTCACGAGTCGGCTCTCCAGCCCAGTCTATGAATTCCTCCGTTGTCGGCAACTCCAGGTGGGTTGCATTCCCTGTCGCGAACACTTTCGCACCCACATCCTCCTTGATGTAATTCCAGAGAGGCTGCTGCCACAGCAATCGATTCCATTCTGCTTCATCCCACCCGTCAAAGTAGATGTTTGTATGGCCGACTGCAGCGGAGACGGCATCAAACGTCTGTCGTATGTAATCCTTCGCAGGTTCAAGCGTTGCCAAATATGCGTTGTACTTGCTCTCCATCGCAGCTCTATTCGCATCCGTCGGATTCGCTTCATAGGCGTTCTTCGCAATTAAATAACTGTTCCATATGCTATAGTATTCATTCGACGTGAACGCAGGACCTGCGCCAAAGAACGGATTCAAGTGAACACCGGCTTGCTTCATCAGTTCTATTTGACGAAGGAAGTTCTGTGGTCGATCAACGTCATATGGTGAATGTGGCGGCAGGTTCACAACATTATGCTCCACCAAGTTGCGATAGTGGTTCAGCAGCGTCTGCTCTGCAAGCTGTGTATTTCCTCCATTTCCTTTTAATTCATTCTTCATCGTGGAGCCATGCATCATCATGACGTAGAAATCCTTGTTCAGGTCATAATTGGTTTTCGGATCCGGCAGCTCAAATGGCAGCACGTTGATCTTGAGCGTCAATTGCCCAGCAGGGGCTCCGTTTGCCGTTATACCAATCCTTCCTGTGTATACTCCTTCAGGCGTACCGCTAGGCACTTTCGTCGTAACCCACATCTGTTTTGACTGGCCTTGCTTCAGAGCGATCGGCAGCAATACCGGGCTATCCTCAACCGGTTGTGTCCATCGATTGAAAAATTGAGGAGGGCTCCCAGATATATTTACATATTGAGACCCTGTCGGATAATCGACACGTAGGAAATTTTTCTTTTGCCCATCGTCCAGATTGATCAGATTCTCATCGTGCAGTAGAAGTTCGGGCACAAGGACGTCCTTGGAATCATCAAAGAAATAACTCTGCCAAGCGGTTCCGCCTTGATACCATGTCTTCACTACGTGCATGTCTATAGCGCTTGCTGGGATTGTGCTGCCGCTGCTCCCTTGAAGGTCATAAACTTTAAAGGTAACAGAGCTTACATCGCTTAATGGAGCGAGCACGAACGAAGCGGCTTCGAATTCACCTTGCGCGGAGACAATCTTAAGCTGGTCGCTTACTTTACCGTCCGCAGGGAGGTTATCAGGGAGCCGCATTTCCGGACTAAGCGCCTTTACCGAATACACGATAAAGGGGGAGTTAGCCCAGAGTTCAGTAGAACCGCTGGGATTCGTATCCTTCACCAGCTTTAAAGCGTATTTCAATGCTTTATCCGTTGTTAGGCCCTGCGCATAGGATATCTCCGAAGTTTCCAACACGGCATTCGCTTGATCGCGCACGCTTTCTAGAAATTGCTTCAATGGCACACGGCTTGTCGTTGTGATCAACGAATTGAGTTTGTTGACTTGCGTGGAAAGTTCGCTTCTCGACCCATTTTCACTAGATGCTTGAACCTTATGCGGTAATCCCGTCCATACCATTAGCAGCAAACAGACCGTGATAGCAGCCACGAAAAGGCGCTTTCGCATCATCTAGTCCCTCCCATAAACCATATTTTTCGTCGCGGTTAATTGTCCTTTTTGAGCATGGCAATTACATCAATCTCAACGAGTAGGTTAAAATTCAATTCACAATATATGAGAGTACGCGCAGGAAATGGCTGGGGGAGCAGTCTAGCGTAGATTTGATTAAATGGCTCATAATGATTGCGGTCGGTTAAGAAGACATTGACTTTAACGATATTTTCCAAATTCAAGCCTGATTGCGTTAGGATTCGTTCGATGTTACGTATCGTCGCAATGGTTTGGCCTTCAAGATCATCAGACAAAATTTCACCCGTTTCAGGATCCAAACCGGCTTGACCTGATACAAATAGCAATGTTTCGGATTGTGAAGTGTTTGAAAAAGGGGGCGCATCTGTTCCGTATTTCGGTATATTTTCGTTCACTACGCATGTTCCTCTCCAATGATAAATCGATAATAGCGACGAGCTATAAAAGAGAAGAGGAGGCCGTTGATATATGCTCAACAGCCTCAAACTCTCTTGATGCTTCTATTTGACGTAGGAACTTACCACCCTAGAGCTTTGCGGGCTGCAGCTGCATTTGTATTATATTTTTCAACGAATGGGATAATCTCGTTAAAGTCTCCGCCTTTTGCTAGTTTGGTTTGAATTCTTCCGAGAACACCATCCATTAAGTAACTGAACTCCGTAATCGCAGGGTCTCTTGAGAATACAGGCATATTCCCGTTCATCTTGATGGCTTCAACGTTTTTACCTTTCCACATCTCGACTTGATCATAATAGCTGTCTAATGCCGGAGTTCTTACAAATGCGCCGGAACCATTCTCGATCATGGTCTTCTGCGCTTCTTCACTGAACAAGAAACTGATATACATAAAGGCCTCTTCTTTATGCTTGGATCCTTTCGGAATGGCAATCGCTCCAGCTTGATGAACAGTAGCTTGCGTAACCTTTCCTTTCGGCATTGGGAGAACATCCCACTCGAATTTAGCGTTCTCTTTCAAGCCTGGCAAGTACCAGTCTGCTCCGATCATAAATAAGAAATTGCCCTTATAGAACGCTCCATCCTGATCAAAGCCTAATGATTTGGCTTCTTCTTGTGTAGGCTGGATATGCCATTTGGTTGTTAACTCTTGAACCCACTTCAAATCGGCTAGTACACCAGGCGAATTTGCTACACTTTGCGTCATATCCTCATTCATGAGACGATAGTTGGCAGCGTTGCCATTTGCTATCGGCATAATTTGAGATAAGTCGCCACTTAAGCCGATTCCGCCCCATTCGTTGGCGCTTGGGTTCGTTGCTTTCTTAGCCATTTCGAGGAATTGATCGTAAGTCCAATCGTTCGAAGGCATTTCCTGACCGGATTTCATTAGCAAATCTTTGTTAACAACGACCCACATCGGGATATCGGAGTATGGGATTGTATATTGCTTGCCGCCTGTTTGAAACGCTTCCAAAAATCCTGGAACCGTAGCTGCGTTCTTAATTCGTTCATCCTTCTCTACATAAGGCTTCAAGTCTTCCAATAGGTCGCCGCTCATCCATTCAACTAAGCCGTTGTCCAGGAATACGAGATCAGATTCTTCACCAGCGACAATGTTTTTAATGATTCCTCCGTTAATCTTTGTAATCGGCTCAATGGTGATCCATGGATACATCTCGTGGAATTTGTCAAACAATGCTTGGTTAGGACCTACAAACCAAGTGTGCAGCTTCAAGGTCACGGGATCTTTCTTCTCGGGTTCAGGCGTAGAGGTAGGAGCAGGGTCTGACTGCTTTTCACCCGTTTGAGCAGGTGGATCTTTTGGTGTATCCGTTGCGGAATTGCCTCCGCCGGAACATGCTGTTAAGACGAGAAAAAAAGTAAGTATGACCAGTAATGAACTCCGCAGCTTGATATGACGTGACTTCATTCGAATTCCCCCTAAGATATGAAATAGATTCAAGTACATGCAAAGCACTGGATTCTGTTTCCCTCTGGGATGCCTAAACATCATGGACGAATGCTAAGTCCTAAGAGCTCTAATCCTCCTCCTTCTGCGTTATTTGCTGTCTTGGATGCGGCAACTATATTATTCATCAGGTGGGATAACATGGAAGAAGTTCTTGAGACGATTTTATCATGATAGTTTTTCATGTCAACAAACTTTTTTCACGTATGCTAAAAAAATAATGTTAAATTCATGTACATGAAATGATTTTATATTTACGATAGTCATTTTATTTGCTATGATGTTCCTAAATATGGGATTTGTTAATATTTCTCAGTTCATGGGGGTATCGATTTATGGGGAGCGTAGAGTTCAACCACGTATATAAATACTATAAAGGTGAAAGTAATCCTTCTGTTCATGATTTTCACTTGACCATTGAAGATGGGGAATTTCTCGTTATGGTTGGGCCTTCCGGATGCGGTAAGTCAACGACGCTGCGAATGTTGGCAGGCTTGGAGGACGTATCGAAAGGAGACATTTATATAGATGGAAAATTCATGAATTATGTATCTCCTAAAGATCGCGATATTGCCATGGTATTTCAGAATTATGCGTTATATCCGAACCTGACCGTCTACGAAAATATGGCTTTGGGATTGCAGCTGCATAAGGTTGCAAAGCATGATATTGAACTACGAGTGAATCGGGCAGCAAGGATGCTTGAAATATCGGCATATTTAACCAAAAAGCCGAATCAATTGTCTGGCGGACAGAAGCAGAGGGTGGCACTAGGACGGGCGCTTGTCAGAGAACCGAAAGTATTTTTGATGGATGAGCCGCTCTCGAATTTGGATGCCAAGCTTAGAACGCAGACGCGAATGGAAATCAGCAAGCTGCATAAACAGTTGAACACCACGATGGTGTATGTGACGCATGATCAGACAGAAGCGATGACAATGGGTACGAGAATTGTCGTTATGAAGGACGGAAACATTGAGCAAGTAGCCCCACCACAGCGATTGTATGACTCCCCAGACAACCTCTTTGTAGCTGGATTTATCGGCACCCCTCAGATGAACTTTCTTCAAGGAACGATTGCAACCCACGACGGCGAATATTTCTTCGAAAATAAAAGATTGAAGTTGAAAATACATGACTCCTACATACCGCACATCAAGGCAGCCAACAGAAAAATACGAGAGGTGATTCTGGGGATCCGGCCGGAATACGTCGCTTGCGAAGGCTGGGCTCTTGAAGCCTACCCGGAATGGCAAGCATCAGCAATCATCGATATGATTGAGCCGATGGGTTCCAATACGTTCCTATTTGCAACGATTGGTAAAGATACTGTCATATCCCGTGCGGAACCTCATACCCCGATTCAAATAGGCGAGACCGTAAAGCTGGTGATCCACATGGATAAGGCCCATCTGTTCGATTGTGAAAGCGGGGTATCCTTGGCAGTTCGGGGGGATCGTTGATGACGAAATTAAGAAGAAGCAGATGGCTTAACACATTAGGAATATTTCTAAGTTGTATTGTTCTCTTTTTTGTATGGCGATCATTGTCAGAGAAAACCGAGGTATTTCCGGCAATCAAGATGGAAGCGCTTAATAACATATTAAGCACTTCAGAGAGCAAGCAAATGTCCTATATTCAATGGCAGACCAGCGATGAATATCACAAGTTCAAGCCGATACCAGAACACCAAGCCGAAACGGTCTTGCTGGCAAAGGATTTTTCAGCTTCAGCGGAACAATCCAATATCAAAGCTCGCCATGATCCGGATAAAAATGCAATCGTGGTTGATTGGAACGACCAGAGTGGTTGGCTGGAGTGGCAATTCAATGCTCCTGAGGACGGCTTGTATGATCTGACCATCGATTACTTGCCGATAAAGGGAAGCTTCTCGCCAATCATTCGCGGAATTCAGATCGATGGGAAATATCCATTTACTGAGGCGGAGCGAATTAAACTAGATCGAACGTGGCATGACAGTCAATATCCGTACGAACGCAACGCAATTGGCAATGAAATTCGCCCTGTTCAAGCAGAGGTGTTGGCATGGAGCTCAACTCGAGTCTCAGATTATTCAGTTTCGGCGGAACCATTGCGATGGGCTCTCAAGAAGGGGACTCACACGATCCGCATGGTCGGTGTCAAGGAACCTGTATCGATCTATTCACTGACATTGTCAGCGCCACAACTCATACCGAGTTATACCGAATATGCAGCTCAGAACGATGCTAGCGGAGCGCAGGAAGATTGGTTTCAAATTATAGAGGCGGAGCAGTTCAAACAGAAATCATCTGTCAGCATTCGAACCCTTAGCGTTTCCGAGCCGTTCGTTCAACCGGACCCGAAAGGACGATTAGTCTATAACGCGATTGGCGGAGATACATGGAAAGACGCGGGCGATACACTCGAATGGGAGATAACCGTTCCGCAAGCGGGACGCTATGCCATCGATACGAAATATTTTCAAGGCTACAATGGACATTCCAGTGTTTATCGTACGATAAAAATAGATGGCAAAGTACCTTTTCAAGAGATGCTGCATTATAAGTTCGAACCGAATACCGAGTTGAAGATCAAACCGCTGTCTGATGCGGTCGGGAATGCTTATCAATTTTATTTAACAGAAGGGACCCACAGACTAAGCATGACGGCAGATACCTCGCTCATTCGTCCTGCAATTCTAGCCTTATATGCATTGAATGAAAGAATGACAGACATAGAATGGGATATTCGAACGGTGTCAGGTAATTACGGCTTCGGTTCTGCGCAGAACATGGATGAGAGCCGGGTCTGGGAGATGGACCGATATGACCCGGAGATGAAATCCAAGCTGCAGTCGCTGCTCTCGGACATGCGGACCGTTCGCGATTATATGAATTTTTTGAATCAAGCGTTAACGGATTCGACAACAGCGCTTAGTGCATCCATGAACCAGCTTGAAGAATTGATCGATGATGTGAACGATATACCGAATAACATAACCGTTTTTTCGGACATGAAATCTAGTATCAATACTTGGATCAAACCGATCGAGAGACAAAAGATTCAATTAGATTATCTAGTCGTCCGCAGCCCTAAGGCAGCCCCGGGATTGCGACTACCGAATGCATGGGATAAGACCGCGTATACGATGACGAACTTCTTCCGCACATTCGTGCAACGTTACGACACCAACGAACCTCAAGACGACAAAGCACTAACGATATGGGTACAGCGGGGTCGCGACTACTACGATTTGCTCCAATTCATGATCGAGCAGGACTTTACACCTAAGACTGGAATCAAAGTGAACCTTAATCTGATGCCTGACCAGAAGGTGCTTTTGATGAGCAGTGCGGCAGGTACACAACCAGATATTGCGCTTGGCGTAGGGATGGAGACACCGATAGATTTTGCTATGCGCGGAGCAGCGCAGGATCTGTCCCAATTTCCCGGCTTTGAAGATGTGAAGTCCAGGTTTAACCCTGGTGTTATGCGCTCCTACACATTTGATGGGGGAACTTATGGATTGCCCGAAACGCAGAATATGAACATGATGTTTTATCGGACGGATCTTTTTGAGGAGCTTGGACTTCTGCCGCCGGATACGTGGGATGATGTACTGACCCTATTGCCGACCCTGCAGGAGCACGGGATGACGTTTATGTATCCGAAGCTGCCGCTTATTAACAGGCCGTTTATGCCGCAAAAGCCTGATTTTATCACAGCATTTAATCAGCAAGGAGTAGAGTTGTATACTTCAGATGGTTTAAAGCCCGATCTTGCGTCATCCGCCAGTTTAGCCGCATTTAAGCAATGGACGGATTGGTATACGAAGTACAACCTGCCAAGAGATGTGCCGGTGTTCTTTAATCACTTTCGCTCTGGAGACATACCCATTGGAGTCGATGATATCAGTACCTATATTCAGTTGACTGTGGCGGCGCCCGAGCTTGCGGGACACTGGAAGATGCTGCCGATCCCGGGAGCAAAGCAGCCAGACGGCACGATCTCACGCTGGACTTCGCTCGGAACGACCTCGGCATTCATGATGAAGCAAAGCGATAAACAAGAAGAGGCGTGGAAGTTCCTGGCGTGGTGGACATCGGATGAGACGCAAAGCCGCTATGCGAGTGACATCGAATCGTTCGCCGGTATCGAATATCGGTGGCAAACGGCTAATCTTGCTGCGATGCAATCGGTGACTTGGCCGGAAGAAGACCTGTCGATGTTGAATGAGCAGCTGGCATGGGCCAAGAACATGCCGTTTGTACCAGGATATTATTTATTACCGCGTGAAATGGACTTTGCGTGGAACGAGGTTGTACTGAACGGCAAGCCTCCTAAAGAAGCATTGGAAAAAGCGCAGAAATCCTTAGATAGAGAGATGACTCGTAAACAGCTTGAATTCGGCACGACACATAAAGATGATCTGTCCATTACCCCATACGATCAGCCGTATAGAAGGGAGAGTAGGCCATGAATACAGCACCATTAGCACCATTGCCTCAAGATGGTGTATCCGAAATGGATAGAGTGAAGCCAACATCACCGCGATATAACCAACGCATCAGACAGTTTGCGAAAGAATGCTGGCAGAGCCGCATGTCGTATTTGTTTCTCATGCCCTTCATGCTTTGTTTCCTGTGCTTTATCCTGATTCCGGTATTCATTGCGGCATTTCTCAGCTTCACGAGCTTTAACGGCATTGAATTTCCGCGATTTATCGGCTTCAACAATTTTATAAACCTTCTGACACAAGATACGACATTCATGAAATACACGCTGCCCAATACGTTAAAGTTCGCGGTGATCGTCGGGCCTGGCGGCTATATTCTTTCCTTCCTATTTGCGTGGTTGATCCATCAGCTGCCAAGCCGAATACGCGATGTGTTTACACTTGCTCTGTATGCTCCATCCATGGTCGGGGGTGTTGCTCTATCGGTCATATGGATTGCCACCTTCAGTGGTGATCAGGTTGGGTATCTGAACAATTTTCTAATGAAAATCGGGTTTATTGATACGCCGCATCTTTGGCTGCAGGATCCTAAGTATTTAATGTGGGTCATGATCATCGTCTCGCTGTGGACCAGTATGGGAGTAGGCTTCTTGGCCATGCTAGGAGGCTTGCAAACCGTCAATACCGAGCTGTATGAAGCGGGCAGAATTGATGGCATTAAGAGCAGTCTGCAGGAGGTTTATTATATTACGATTCCATCGATGAAACCTCAGATGCTGTTCAGCGCTGTGATGGCGATCGTTGGTACGTTGAAGGCAGGCGCTATATCCACGCAGCTGACAGGACAAACGATTACACCGCAATATGGAGGCCATTTGATCACGAATCACATTGATGATTATGCATTTCTACGATTTGAGTGGGGTTATGCCTCAGCTTTATCTGTTGTTCTGCTGATTCTGAGCTATGGATTGATGAAGCTTAGCTATGCCTTATTCAGAACGAAGGAGGACGAATAGGTGATACGCAAGATTCGCAAGCAAATGACCTTATCCCGTGTAGTTCTTATCGTCTTCTTAAGCTGCATCGCTGTATTCATGCTGCTGCCGATCATTTTCTTGTTCAACAATGCGTTTAAGCCATTAAATGAACTGTTCTTGTTCCCGCCGACGATTTTCGTACAGCATCCGACGATGCGTAATTTCGAACAATTGCTGCTGCATACCGCAGCAGGAGTCGTTCCGTTTTCCCGGTATTTGTTCAATAGCCTACTCATTTCCGGTATTACGCTCGTAGCGGTTGTGTTGGTCAGCACGATGGCCGGCTATGTGCTGTCGAAGCATCGGTTTCATTTTAAAAGACTAATCATGGCACTTATTATGATTTCACTCATGTTTGTACCAGAAACAGTCATGATTCCGCGCTACCTTATGATGAGCGGCTTGAAGCTCACTGACACTTATTTTGCGCACATTTTGCCTTTCATCGCCGCTCCTGTAGCCGTGTTTCTCATGAAGCAGTTCATTGATCAGATTCCGGATGCCTTAGTGGAATCAGCCAAGCTGGACGGGGCAACGGATATGACGGTGTTCACACGAATTATTATTCCTCTTACGGCTCCTGCAGTAGCAACGGTATGTATTATTACGTTTCAAGCCGTCTTCTTGGACACCGAAACTTCAATGAATTACATCACGAACGAGACAATGAAGACGATGGCCTATTATGTGACAGCCTTTACTTCGAACGTCCCGGGTGTTGCAGCTGTTAGTATATCCGCAGCTGTAGGTCTGCTCATGTTTGTGCCGAACCTGATCCTCTTCCTGTTGTTTCAACGGAAAATGATCCAAACGATGCTGCATTCAGGCGTGAAATAAGATGGGGAGGGTGGCAAAATGAAACTTAAAATAAAAATCATGTTGTCTTTATGCTTGATGTGCTTGCTCTACCCGATGATTGCAGCTGCACAAATCCCATCTGATACCTTTTTCATCGATGTTCAAACAGGTCAAGCGATCATGACGCAGCCCTTGTATACGCCTGATAGAGTAATTGACGGTAACAGCATAGGAACGCAGCTTTCTGGACCTTCGGATATTTTTATTGCAAGCAATGATTACGTGTATATCGCGGATACAGGCAATAATCGAATCATAGAGCTTGATCCAACCGGCGAATATATCCGCAGCATCGGTGATCAGGATGGCTTAGGCAAATTGAATCAACCTGAAGGGGTGTTTGTCGCTGATGATGGCACGATATACGCAGCAAATACGGGAGATCAAACGATCGTGAAGTACAACGCAGACGGGAAAGAAGCGCAAGTATTCGCGAAACCTGAATCTCATCTGCTGTTTAAAGAGTATCATTTTCTTCCGACCAAGTTAGTCGTCGATCAACGCGGCGTCATGTATATCGTGGTGAAGGATACGTATCAAGGTCTGTTTCGCATGAATGCCAAGGGAGAGTTTACGGGGTTCTTCGGAGCGAATAAGACTACGCTTTCCTGGATGGATCGATTTAAGCGCATGATCCTCTCCAAGGAACAATTAGACAAAGAGGCAGCGAAGCGTCCGAATCCAATCGTTAATGCTACGGCTACTTCGGATCACTTTATTCTGACAACCACGGTAGGTAAAGACGATGGACAGATCAAGAAGCTGAATGCCGGCGGCGCTGATGCGTTCAAGAACAAAGACTTGTGGGAAGATCAATTAGTTGATGTCGCTATCGATCATGACGGGTTCATGTACGGTATGGACCGTGAGTTCGGTATGATCAGTATTCATGAACCGAACGGGACTACGCTAGTTAACTTCAGTCAAGGCAATAAAAATGCGCGTCAGCTCGGCATTACAAGCTTTCCAACCAGTATAGCCGTCAACAGCAGCAAGCAGCTATGGGTAGCAGATGCTGCATTAAATATGATTCAAGTTTTCAGCCGTACCAGTTTTGGCGATACGTTTCTAACAGCGACGAAGCTGGATTATGAAGGTGATTACGTAGCCAGCAAGCCTTACTGGGAAGAAGTGATTCGTGAGAACGGAATGCTGAATATTGCATATAACGGCTTAGGCAAAGCTGCTCTGCAGAGTGGCGATCATGCTGAAGCGATTGCCAACTTTAAGAAATCTCAGGATGCTCTCGGCTATTCCGATGCTTTCTGGAATGTCCGTTATGATTGGCTGCAGAGACATTTTATACTTGCACTGGCGCTTGTCATTATTCTGGTGTTGGCTATACGCTATGCCATTCGCAAATGGCGTCAATATGCTCGTTCTCGAACATGGCCGAATCGATTGCAGCGATACGGCGCGGAGGTGAAGGATGCTTTCTACTTGATCGTACACCCTTATGAAGGCTTCTATCGGCTTAAGGAACGCAATATTTCCTGGCTCGTCGTGATACTCATTTTATTGATGGCAGCAGGTGTACATATCCTTTCACTGTTCGCATCCGGCTTTGTCGTCAACCCATTCGATCTATCCAGGATCAATATTAAGCTCTCAATTGGAATCATGATTGTTCCGTGGGCTACATGGGTCGTCGCTAACTATCTTGTAAGCACAATTAAGGGTGGAGAAGGCCGGTTTCGAGAAGTATTCCAAGCAAGTACGTATGCGCTCATACCCTATATCGTCATGACAATTCCGATCATTGTTCTTACGAATATCATTGTTACTGAGGAAATGATTGTGGTTGATCTGATGAAGCAAGTGATGTGGATATGGATGATCGTGCTGTTCTTTATTATGACGCAGGTTATCCATAACTTCGACTTTATGGAGACGTTGAAGATTGTTGTGATTACGCTGTTTACAGTAGCCGTGATTTGGATTTTCTTCACGATCATGGCGGGGCTGACAATAAACTTGCTTGACTTTATCAAGCAGCTGTACCGGGAGGTGACCTTCAGTGGCTAATGTGGCTAAACGAATATGGCCGAACAGCATAACGCTGAGGTTCTTAATAGGGCTCGCGGCAGCCATCCTCATGATTGCGATGATTGTAATCATTGCGAAATGGGATCGGTTACCTAAGCTTGCGGAAATGAATATTGTAGCTCCGGCACCTATGCCATTGAAGGTTCTGCAAACCGAAGCGTGGATACCACACGATGTGCAATCTAATGGCTTTGCGAAGGCAGCGGATAATGAACGGTACACACTGCTGCTAGATCCGAAGACGAGTCAAATTGCTGTGCTTAACAAGGCGAACGGTTATTTGTGGAGAAGCAATCCAGCTCAGGAAAGCATAGCAAAAGAAACGGTCAAGGGCACATTGCTTGAGAATCTTCAATCTCCATTTGTGATGGAATATGTATCCGAGGGGGATACGAGAAAGATTTTAACGAATGCGCTCGACACAAAGTTGAAGGCTAGCTATATCCGAATGGAAGCCGGCATTCAGGTTACCTATTTCTATGAGAAAGAAGGGCTATCGTTCGTCATTCAGTATCAATTAACGGATCATGGTCTTGAAGTGGCGGTACCAGACGAAGGGATCAAGGAAGCGGGCGAATTCAAGATGTATTCCTTAGATATTCTTCCATTCTTCGGAGCTGTATCGGGAACAGAAGAGGACGGATATCTGTTCGTACCAGATGGTCCAGGAGGACTCATTCATTACGATTATGAACGCCCAGAGGTCGTCAAAGGTTATGAATTCGCCATTTACGGTGATGATCCATCGAACCTGAAAGATCGCAACATGTTATCGGTGAAGCGGGAGGCGATCAGCTACCCCGTATACGGCTTAGTTCGCGGTGATCAAGCCTTTACGGCGATTGTCGAGGAAGGAAAGTTTGCAACGACCATTAAAGCCCTTCCGTCCGGAATTGTAGGATCCTACCACTCGCTGAGTGCCAGTTTCAAGTATCGGAACGAGTTCGGACGGAGGGTCAGCGGGTTAACGAGCGAAGTCGTGAACACCATTCAAAAGGAACGGATGAAGTCGGATCATCGTGTGTTATTCCGATTTCTGTCCGGCAAGGATGCGAATTATGTGGGTATGGCGAAGACATACCGCAGATATATGATGGAGAACGGCTTGCTTGGCGAAGCTATGCAGGCGACGAATGAAGTTCCGCTCCAGCTAGCCATTGTCGGTGGGGGAACCACAGCAAGATTCGGTGGATACGGTTACGAATCAGCGACGACATTCGAGCAGGCTGGCATGATGATTGATGAGCTTATGCAGCAGGGCATTTCCAACATCAACGTGTTGTATGAGGGCTGGCAAGACAGCGGACGCATGTATTCGGATCAACGTCTGCCTATTGTATCGGAGTTAGGCGGGTCTCAAGCCGCAAAGAACTTTATCAAGAAGATGAATGAGAACGGGATTCACGTGCTGTTCGAAGACTTCATCGGGTGGAAGGATGAGGACTATTCCAGTTTCAAGATGAAGTCGGACGGTGTCCGCAGCCTGGATACGACGGTGCTTCAAGAAAAGTTCGGCATGACGGGGAATGAAAGCATATTTGGCAGCATGAAAACGCGGTTCATTGTGAATCCGACTCTGGCGATCCGCAAGCAAAAGGAAGTTATCGATGCACTGAAGGATATTGGCGTTAATGGAATACTCTACGCTGACGGGCCGGGCAATCTTGTCTATAGCGACTATCAGACGACAGCGCCGTTGACCAGAGCCGACACAGCTTATTATTATGAAGAGCTGCTGAAATACACAAAGAATCAGCTTGGCTCGGTGAGCGTTCATCGAGGCCATGATTACGCGCTAAGTCATTCCGATTATGTCGAGGATATTACTTCCTCTCCAAGCTATGATTTCATGGTTGATGAGACGGTGCCATTCTACCCGATGGTTATTCACGGCTCGGTTCCGTATTCGACTTCTCCCGCGAATTTGCGAGAGTCCTATGAGGATGACTTTCTAAGAGCCATTGAATATGGGGCCATTCCATCTTTCAAATTAACGTATTTGCCAAGCAGGGTGCTGAAAGGTACGGATTATGGATATGTATACAGCAGCGAGTTTGCCGTATGGAAGGAGCGGCTTGTTGATGAATACAACCAGTTCAATCAACTGGCTTCGGTTTACAATCAGTCTATGATCAATCATGAAAAGTTATCTGATCACGTTTACAGGACGACCTACGAGGGTGGAACACAGGTCACGGTGGACTACAACACGAAACAATTCAAAGTGACCAAAGGGGGGGGAGTAAGATGAACTCAATCAAGGAGCGCCGGAGAAGCTATTTACAATTCCGCTGGAAAGAGTATGGCGTCGGATACTTGTTTATGCTCCCTTGGCTCATCGGATTTGTCTTATTCGTCGCTTTCCCGATCGGTTCGTCGTTGTATAACAGCTTCAACAAAATATTGATTACGAGCGATGGCTTTCAATACAAGTGGGTCGGCTTGGAAAATTATAGACAAATGCTGGTCGTAAATAATGCATATCCGATCATATTGATCAGTTATTTTCAAGAAATGATCGCGATTATCCCGCTTATCCTCGTATTTTCATTTTTCGTCGCGTTAATGCTGAACCAGAAGTTTCCCGGTCGCGGGCTTATGCGCGCTATATTCTTTCTTCCTGTTATATTTGCAACCGGACAGGTGCTGATGGAGCTGTTCGTGCAAGGCGCCGGAGAGCTGCCATTTATGAAGGAATACAATATTAACGCGTTCGTGGAACAATTCTTCTATGGCGGACTCGCGACAACGATCATTAATGTACTTAGCAAAGCAGTTATCATTCTATGGTATTCCGGTGTACAAATCCTGATCTTTATTGCTGGCTTTCAGACGATTCCAAAGTCGTTATATGAAGCGATTCGTGTAGACGGGGCTTCGCCGTGGGAAAGCTTCTGGAAGATTACTTTTCCAGGCATGGTTCCTTTTATCGGGCTCAACGCCATCTTTACCATTGTTGACTTGTTTACATTTCCGTTCAACCCTGTCATGGAAATTGTCGGACGAAATATGTTTGAACCGAGTACAGGCTACGGTTATGCGAGCGCAATGGCATGGCTGTATTTCGGCATCATATTGCTGTTGCTAGGCATTGTGCTAGGTATTACCTATAGGGCGACAAAAGGAAATGGGGGGATACGATGAAGCTGGCTGAGAGCTACCGGCAGATGCGGCTGGAAGTGTCACAATTCTTAACGAGCAGGCAGACACAAAAGGCAAAGAAGCTCGTCCTAGGCCAAAATGTGAATGACGGCCTACTTGCCAAATGTATTATTCTCGCACTGCTGACCGTCATCGCCTTCTTGTATCTGAAACCCCTCATTTATATGGTCTCGACCAGCATGAAGAGTGTTCCTGACCTGATTGATCCAACCGTAGGCGTTATCCCGCGTACGATTCACATTAAAAATTATATAGACGGCTGGATTGGGCTTCGTTATCCCGAAGCATTCATGAATACGCTGATCATCGCTTTCGTCGGATCGATCTTGCAGGTGTTTTCCTGCGCGATTACCGGCTATGCGTTGGCGAGATTAAAGTTCCCAGGCAAGAATCTATTTTTCTTTCTCATTCTGGTCACTTTTCTCGTTCCGCCGCAAATTACGCTAGTTCCGCTGTATATGGTATACAGCAAGCTGGGCCTGCTGAATTCGCCACTTGTATTTCTCATCCCTGCACTTTTTGGTCAGGGAATGCGCGGTGCTCTATTTATTATCATCTTCCGCCAATTCTTCTTATCTCAGCCTAAGGCGTTGGAAGAGGCGGCCAAGATGGATGGCGCTTCTGTGTTTCGATTGTTCTTCCGAATAATGCTGCCGCTTGCGAGTTCGGCTTGTCTCGTTGTATTCCTGTTTTCATTCATATGGTATTGGAACATGTACTACGAGCCGTCGATGTTCCTAAGCAAAGACTTTATTCCGCTGTCGTTGCGATTAAGCTCATTTGAAACCGAGTTAATGGGGAACTGGGCCATCAATTACAGCACGGCTGTTGGAAAAGACCCGATATCAGAGGGACCCAAGATGGCGGCGGCATTCTTAATCATCGTACCGCCATTGGTCGTGTATCTGATTGCACAGCGATGGTTCACAGAAGGCATAGAACGTACAGGAATGGTTGACTAGTTGATAAATACAGAATGAAGGGCAGGAATGATTATGGTTGCACAATCTCCAAAGGTAAAATCAGCAGACCGTGTATTAGATATCCTCGAATTATTTACAGGACAGAAGGATTCATACAATCTGACCGAGATATCTAAAGAATTGAATATGCCTCCGAGCAGCACCTACTTGATCCTGCAAAATATGCTGAACCGCGGATATCTAGAGACCGATCGACACGGAAAGCAGTTTCGCATTGGCTACAAACTGTTCACGATTCGCTCAGGCTATATGCGGAGTACGAGTTTAACGGGAGAGTTCAGCCAAATTGCGCAAAAGATCGTGGATGATCTTAACGAAACGGTCAGCTTAGCGATTAAAGCGGGCGATCAACTTCTATACATCGGAGAAAAAGCAAGCACGCAAGCGCTGCGTTTTAATCCGAACGTCGGAACGACGCTGCCGCTGCATGCGACAGCATCAGGTAAAATTATGCTGTCAGATATGACAATGGAAGAGCTCCGTATATTGTATCCGTCCGATCAATTGGAACAAACGACGGAGAAGACGATATCCAGCTTCGAGGACTTGATTACTGAGCTCGAAAAGGTGAAACGAGCAGGATTCGGCTATAACTTGGGTGAGACGGTGGATGGCGTCCATTGTGTAGCTGGCGCCGTCTTGGATGCTGAAGATCGCATTGCGGCTTCGATCAGCATATCGATTCCAGCACTGCGCATTACAGAAGTGGTGTGGGAGAGAGTCCACAGCTGGATTACGCGCTCTTGCGAGGAGTTAAGCTATAAAGTTTACCGCCAGCAATGATTCTTGCTTCGATGTCATTTCGCTGATAGGAGGATCTGTTATGAACATTGCGGTGGTTGGGCTGGTCCATGAAACCAATACATTTGCTCCCGGTAGAACGGACTTACATGAATTTCAATCCGAATGGGTGCAGGGTAATGATGCATTCCTGTCACGTTATACAGGTACACGAACATCTATGGGGGGCGTGATCGACGTAACCTCAGCATATGGATTGGAATTGTCAGCCGGATTCTATACATCGGCGACGCCAAGTGGAATGATAACGGCGGAAACGGCTGAAGCATTAATGCAGCGAGTGGTGGATTCAGTAAATGAAAATGCCGACGGCCTCCTCGTGATCCTTCACGGAGCCATGGTTGCAGAAGGAATCTCGGACTTGGAAGGAGAACTGCTCCGTCGTATTCGAGCGAAAGTAGGCAAGCGGCATCCCATTGCGTGTACGCTGGACCTCCACGCTAATATTAGTGTGGATATGGTTGAGCTGTCAGACATCCTAGTAGGTTACGATACGTACCCGCATGTCGATGTGTATGAACGAGCTGTAGAGACAGTTCAACTGCTCGTTCGTATGATCCGAGGGGAGATTACACCTGTACGTACATGCTCTCGGCCGAATATGCTTGTCGTTCCACAGATGATGATGACGGAAGAGCCGGGTCCCATGCAAGAAATTATGAAGCGGGCATCCTTGATTGAACGAGAGGATTCCGTGCTTAATGTTACGATAGCCGGAGGCTTCCCTTATAGTGATGTGCCGGAAGCGGGTGTCTCTGTCGTCGTGACAACAGATGGAGATCAGGAGCTATCGGATTACTATGCTGAGCAATTAAGCCGGATGTTCTGGGATCGAAGAGAGCGATTTAGGTTTGAAGCTCTTGATCCGCAAGCAGCTGCTGCAATGGCATTCGCTAAGCTGGCAGGACCAGTCATTCTTGTAGAAGGTTCAGACAATGTAGGTGGCGGTGCTCCCGCTGACGCTACGCATGTCCTCGCCCAGTTGATCAATCCACCGAAGAAGAGCCTGATTGTCATCCGCGATGAAGCTGCTGTTCGAGCTGCCCATCGTCTAGGTATAGGCGGACAATTTCACGAACGCATCGGCGGTAAGAGCGATGCGCTTCATGGGCTGCCTGTCGAGGTATCCGGCAGAGTTCGGCTCTTAGGAGACGGAGAGTACACCCATATCGGTGAGTATATGACGGGTCAGCGGGCATCGATGGGAAAGACTGCTGTCATTGAAGTCGATAAGCTGACCGTGGTATTAACAGAGCTCAGAACGCCGCCATGGGATCCGGGTCACTTAAGCTCCATCGGGATTCGCGCACAAGACTATCATGTGATCGTGGTGAAAGCGGCGATCGCCTGGAAGACCGCCTTTGGCTCCATATGTAAGTCAATCATTCCCGTAGATTCGCCAGGCTGCTGCGGTTCAGATTTATTTGCTCTGACATACAACCATCTAAGCCGGCCCGTATTTCCTTTCGATCTGTAACGGTAATTCAAAAAGGAGGCATGGCACAATGTCAACTTTCAAAGCATCAATCGATAAATATGCTCAAGCACAATCTTATGTAGCCGGGGGAGTGGCCAGTTCGCTTCGGGCATCCATGAAGCCGGTTCCGATCTATGCGGAATCTGCACAAGGAGCTAGGCTCCGTGATATCGATGGCAATGAATACATCGACTATATGTTGGCTTACGGGCCGCTCATCTTAGGGCATGCGCATGAAAGCTTGACTACCGCCATTACTGCAGCTATGAGCAATGGCTTTACTTACGGATTGCAGCATGATGGAGAGATCAAGCTCGCCAAACAATTAGTCGAAATCCTTCCGTGCGCAGATAAAGTAGCCTTCAGCGGCTCAGGAACAGAAGCAGTCATGCTGGCGCTTCGATTGGCGCGCGCATACACGGGTAAATGTAAAATCGTGCGTTTCCACGGCCACTATCATGGTTGGTCTGACTCTATTTATACTTCATTCCCTGGCGCAGGCATTGTACAAACCGGAGATAAGCTCGGGTCAGGATCTGTTCTCCCAGGAACGATGGGGCAGAGTTACAATAGCTTGGAAGATATGATCTTGCTGCCATGGAACGACCCAGATGCGCTGGAAACAACGCTGCGGTCGCATGCCGGTGAGATTGCCGCAGTAATCTCTGAGCCGATCATGTGCAATTCGGGCTGTTTGATGCCGAAGCCAGGCTACCTGGAGCATATGCGCCAATTAACTGAAGAGCTGGGCATCGTACTGATCCTTGATGAGGTCATTACAGGCTTCCGTCTCGGTATAGGAGGAGCACATGGAAGACTCGGCATCAACCCGGATCTAATTACGATCGGCAAAGCTTTGGGCGGAGGTATTGCGATCAGTGCTGTTGCGGGAAACGCACAGGTTATGAAACTAATCGATGACGGAAGAGTAAGTCATCTCGGAACATTGAACGGGAACTGCATCGCGACATCAGCAGCCCTTGTGACCATTCAGGAACTGGCTAGGGATCATGGCGCAGCCTTCGAGATGATGGAAGAGCTTTTCGTCACTTTGGCGGATGGGATACGCAGCAGTCTAGAGAGGCACGGTATGAAAGGGATCGTCAACCAAGTAGGGCCTGTACTACATATGATGTTCATAGATGCAGATACAGTCAATGATTTTGATACGTTTAACACGAGAGATGCAGGGATGTATGCCCGATTTGCCGAACTTATGCTTGGCGAAGGTGTGCTGCTGCGAATGAACGGATTATGGTACATCTCAACTGTGCACACACAAGCCGATATCAACCATACTCTTCAAGTCGTTGACCATGTTCTGAGTCAATTGAATGAATAAGCGGAGGTAACGAATGCAAGAGGAGATTTATCATTATTCGTGCAAAAGAGTAGAGCTTCGTCTTGATCAACAGCGTATGATCCCTTGGGATGAGATAGAGGAAGTTGTACTTGTTGAGACGGCGTCCGGCGCATCTGCCCGGATGTCAACAACAGCGAAGGCATGCTGGACGGAGGCATATGTTTGTTTTTTATTCCGCTGTCAGGATGATCATATCGTTGCAAATTATACGAATCGCGACGATCCGATATATAATGAAGATGTCGTAGAGATCTTTATTGATGAAGCAGGCGATGGAAGACGATATATCGAGCTTGAGCTTAGCCCAATGCTGGTTGTATTTGACGCGGTCATTGAGAATGATCTAGCTGGACATATCAAGCTGGACATTGCCTGGAATATTGAAGACTTGATTACAAGCGTGTATCGGTTGGAGGATTCGAAGTATCTTTATGAATATGAAATCATGATCCCGCATCATGCATTCTCGAACTCTATCGCAACTGGGAAGCAGTGGAGAGTAAATCTATATCGCATCGATGAGCAGAAGGATGGAGCTAAAGAGTACTTGGCGTGGTCACCTACGAAAGCAATCGATTTTCACAAACCGGATTACTTTGGATATATGACTTTCATAGAATGAGCGACCGTGTATATACCCATTACCATATAGCGGAAGTATGTATTTACTGATAAAATATGGATGACATAGGAAGTAACTAATGTGAAAGAGGAAGGATTCCATATGGAACAATCATCACCAAGAGTTAAATCTGCTGACCGTGTGCTGGATATTTTTGAATTATTTACGGAAGAGAAGGATTCCTTTACGCTAACTGAAATTGCAAAGTCGTTAAATATGCCCTCCAGCAGTACCTATCAAATATTACAAAATATGCTGAGTCGAGGTTATCTGGAGACAGACAGTTCAGGAAAGAACTTTCAACTGGGCAATAAAATTTTTGAGATTCGAGTGAAGCATCGCCTCAATACGGATTTAACGAAGGAATTCTACAGATCAGCAACCAAGATTGCTGAAATATTGAATGAGACTGTGTTCCTGAGTATTCGCAGTGGAGACAATAATGTGTACATTGCGGAGAAACAAATTGCTCAGCCAATGCGCTTTAATAACAACTTAGGTTCCGTGCTGCCCCTACATGCATCTGCTTCTGGGAAGATATTATTATCGCGTATGTCAGACGAAGAAATTGACTCATTATACCCTAATGAGCAATTGTTGACCTACACAATCAAGACGGTTTCGAGTGTCACAGCTTTGAAGGCTGAGCTTATTAAAGTACGTGAGGAGAATATCGCCTACAATTATGGGGAGTCGATTGAGGGAGTTCATTGCATTGCCGGACCCATTATCGATTTGGAAGGTCATGTGGTTGCTTCGGTCAGTGTGTCGATTCCGGAAATTCGCATTACCGATTTGTTGTGGGAGAATGCCCATCTTTGTATTTCGAAGGCCTGTAATGAGATAAGTAATCGTATGTATTTGCAAAACTAAGTTATCATCTAAAAACGATCGTGATCAGTCCTGGCTGAGAGCGGTCGTTTTTTGTGAGAGCATTATTTTCACAGATAAGAAAAAGATAAGCATATATGAAAAAATCAATTGACTATATATAACAGTAAAGATAGAATTTTCTTAAAGATAGCTATATTGGAGGGGAATAGATGACTTCTAATCTGCTTGCTGCGATTCCAGAGCATGTTACGCGTTTTGTACAGCTGCCTAATGAAAAAGGACATAATGCGGTATGGGACTTTGTACGTTCTCCCGATGATCGTTTCTATGTTAGTGTGTGCGGGGAGAATGAAAAGCCGTTAACGGCCTTGCTGTACGAGTATTACCCAATAACCGGCGAGCTTAGACTGATTGTCGATGTTGAGAAGGCTTGGATCGTAGATGCAGAGCAGATGCCCCCGAGTAAGATCCATACAAGCATTGATTTTCTTCCTGATGGGAGATTAATCATGGCGACACATAATACAGCCCCAGCGCCAGGGCATAAGCAGTGGATGTTCGAGCAGTATTATGAGCATCCATGGGAAGGTTATCCCGGTTCGATTCTCATGATCGTGAATCCCGATACGAATGAAGTGGAGATCAAAGGGATTCCTGTTCCTAGAGAGAGCATCTATGGCGGCATGCTTGGCAATGATCCACGATTCTATTATTTTATGGGCTATATGAGAGGTCATCTGTACCGATTGGATCTACATACGAATGAAGTGAAGGATTACGGTAAAGTATCCGAGTTCTCCTCCTGTCGCTTGCTGAAGGATGATAAAGGACGCTTTTATGGAAGCTCTTACACAGGGGGGATATGGAGGTTCGACCCTGAAACGGAGACGGTGACCGATCTGAAAGTCAACTTTCATTCTCCGCATGGCCATAGACATCGAAGACAATTTATATTTGGCCTTCATTCACCCCGCGGCAGTATGTTTATGGTTGATAATATGGATGGAGAAATGATAGAGATTCACACAGAAACGCTAGAGGTAACACGACATGGCCATATCCACTTGCCGGAGCAGATCCCGGTGGAACCGTATGGTATCGGAGGATTGGCTGCAGATGATCAATTTGTTCTGTATTACGGCTTAAAGACGAATGATGGCTATAGCCCGATCCGCTTGGTCAGATGGGACATTCTGAACGGAGGAAAGCCAGAGAATCTAGGATTAATTACGCCAAACGGCAAGGATTCACAATACATTTGCGAAATGATCTTTGATCGAGAAGGCTGGCTTCATATGGTGGATGTATGCGGTGAATTTTCACCTTATATTCTCGCTGTTGATATGAATAAGCTGCTGCCGCCTGGACCTGATGCGCCATCCGCCCCGCTTAGACCCTATTATGAACCTAGCTACAATGGTGTCGGCTTGCCCGCTTATATGCATATTGTCGCGAAGAAGACTCGAACGCTGCCGCTGCATCAGCATATGGATTGGCGGGATACAGCAGTCAGCCATGTGCATGCTTTCAATGGGAAGGTGTACTGTATTAGTGGGCAAGACGGGGTATTCCTGTCTGAATCCGACTATGCTGACGGCGGCTCTCCTCACATAACCACTGTGTATAGCAATGGAGCACCGGTTTCATGTATCGACATGAAAAATCGGTCGGTTGCTGTCCTGACGAGCGATCGTCATATCTTGATCGTCGATCTACAGTCAGGAAGCTGTACGAATTACATTCAGCTGCCAGCGGAAATCGAGCTTGTAAAGCTGCTGATTCTCCTCGAGTCTGGGGAAATCCTAGCTAGCAGTCATGATAAAGCACTTCATCTTATTGAATTCATGGATAGCAGCATCGGCTGTAATCTTCGAACGTTGAAAAATATTGCGCTGCAAACGGAAGATTCATACGTTATACCACTGAATGAACGCAGCCTGCTGCTATCTGGAAGCAATGATGACATTCTGCTCTATGATATGGATACCATGTGTACAGAACAGCTGGAGATGAAATCTTCATCCATTCGAGGAAGATCGTTCAAGGCGTCGATTACAGGCGGTGCAGTATTAGCGGATGGAACGGTCGTAGCAGGTACATACGACGGTATGCTGTTCACGCTGTCACCGGATTTAAGAAGGCGGTGCTCCTACGGCAGACTCTACTCCAGCGGACAGCTTCGGAACTTCATCAAGTTGAATGATCATGAAGTTGTAGGCGTGTATGGGGGTATTCGAGATGCAGGGCATATCTTTCATTATGAGCGTGATAGCGGCTTTGTTGATCTGGGAAGACCTCGCGTCGTGAAAGATAACAATGAGCTGTCTACAATTAATGCGGAGTGGGCGAACATTCATTTTATATCCTGCATCGCATATTCTCCTGACGATGATTCTCTGCACATTGCTTCAGGCGAAGCATATGGAAGCGTAGTGCGATTTACTGGAGTTCGGGTTCAGGGAGCAGGTCCTAATTGAACTTAGGAGTTGAGTAGGGTGAACACAAATGAGATGATTCGATCCGCTTATCGCAGGGTAGAGGAGACCTATGATATCGTCGTTTGCGGCGGCGGTCTTGCTGGATTATGCGCGGCTGTTGCTGCCGCACGACATGGCGCAAAGGTATGCCTTGTTCAGGATCGTCCTGTATTCGGTGGTAACAGTTCTTCAGAGATTCGTGTGCCGCCGCAAGGAGTTGCAAGCTCTCATGCCTATGCGAAGGAAACAGGCATTATTTCCGAACTGCTCATTGAGGAGCGAGCGCGCAACCATGAGGACCCGACAGGCGATAATGGCTGGATCAACAGTGTCTGGGATTTGGTACAGTACGAGATGGTTATGGCAACGTCGAATTTGAGCTTTCGGCTGAACACCGCGGTAAAAGGTGTGCTAATGAAAGATGAATTGACGATAGAGGCGGTTGTCGCACAGGTCAATCATGCGGAGACTGAACTCGTCTTACGAGCCAATACATTTATCGACTGTACGGGCGATGGCATTGTTGCGGCATTTGCTGGCTGTGAGTGGCGCATGGGCACGGAAGGACGAGATGAATACAATGAGCCGCACGCTCCTTTACAGGCAAGCAGCGCGGTTATGGGCAATTCCATTCATTTCAAAGCAAAGGATATGGGACGTCCTGTTCCATTCACAGCGCCTGATTGGGCGGTAAAGTATGAGGATCCCGATTTCTTCTACAAGCATGGGCGTTGGCCGGGTGATACGAAGAGCGGCTTTTGGTGGATCGAATTATCGGTCCCTTGGCACACGATTTATGACAATGAAAAGCTTCGGCATGAACTGACAAGACATGTAATGGGAATATGGGATTGGATCAAGAATGGTGACAGCGAGTTCAGAGCTATATCGGCGAACTATGCGCTTGATTGGATCGGGCAAGTACCAGGAAAACGCGAGAGCCGACGCATTGTCGGCGAATACTGGATGACGGAGCATGATCCGCAGCAGAAAACGGTGTTTCCTGATGAGATTGCCTATGGTGGCTGGTTCATCGATCTGCATGAACCAGGCGGATTGCTGGCTTCAGTTAGTGAGAGAACGACTTCCGAAGGGCACGACAATAGCTACGGAGCTACGACCTATGTCGGCCCATACGGTATTCCGCTTCGCATATTGATTGCTAAGGGGATGAACAATGTCATGATGGCCGGACGGAATGTCAGCGTGACGCACGCCGCTCTAGGTACTGTAAGGGTTCAAGGCACAACAGCTCTAATGGGGCAGGCTGCGGGAACGGCTGCCGCAATCGCGATTCAGACTGGTATGCCGGTAAGAAAGGTGCCAGAGCTTGCTGCACGTGAAGTTCAACAGGCCTTGCTGCGTGACGGGTGCTTTCTATTAAATACGCATAACGAGGATCCAGACGATCTCGCGAGATTGGCTTCCGTATATGCGAGCAGCGAGGCTAAGCTGTCGGGCGCAGAGCCTTCACTTCAAGTTGAATCGAGAATCAATGAAACCTTAGCTAGTCGGCGAGGACAATGGATCGCTGTCGGCGCTGACCGCATTGACATGCTATCGTTATGCTTGAGCAACTTATCTGACACGGTGCAGACTGTCGAAGCTCGCTTATATGCGGTCGAGCATATATGGGATTATCGCACTGAGCCGGGGGAAGCGCTTGCGATTGCGACGCTGGCAGTCGATCTCGGCAATAAGCAATGGATCGATTGGAAGACGGACCTAGATGTATCACGGCTGAAAGGTCAATACATTCGATTGGATCTGCTGGCTAATCCACTCGTTTGCTGGCACGCTGCCGACAAGGTCGTTCCTGGTCATGTCAGCGCTTATGATCTTCTGAACGGATTTATGCGCAAGTACGGCAACGGACTGACCATGAGCTTCCGCATCTTACCAGAACAAGCCTGCTATAGCGCCGATCAGGTGTTAAGCGGTGTTAATAGGCCTTATCTCAGCACCAATCAATGGCGCTCGGACCCGGCGCAGTCTCTGCCGCAGTGGGTCGGGCTTTCCTGGTCCGAACCCGTTCAAGCGAGAAGCATTGAGTTGACTTTCCCAGGATATATTCTTCGCGATTATCGCTCCTATCCAGCCTTCTACCGCGATCCGGAGTGTCCGCGAGATGTGAGAGCGGAAGCATTTATTCAAGGTCAATGGTTAGAGATCGGCAGTCTGGCTGGCAATTATCAGCGCAAAGCCACGATTCGACTGGAACAGCCTGTTCAGACGGATCGCGTACGAATAACGGTGCTCGCAACGAATGGCGATACATCTGCATCATTATATGAGATCCGTGTCTATGCTACATAACCTATGAGAAAAGGTGAGATCGATGAATGTGCTGGATAACAAGGTCATATTGATCACAGGAGGCTTAGGAACTTTAGGACGATCTGCGATTAAGATGTTTTTGGATAGAGGCGCGATCGTGTACGCGTGTGATCGCATCCCGATGGATGCTTATCCTGCCACACAGCAGCTGCTGTATCACTATGGAGAGCAGAAATTCCGCTTCATGCAAGCGGATGTATGCGAAGAAAGCGACATGATCTCTATCATAAATGAGATTGAAAGCGCCTACGGAAGATTGGATGGCACTTATCATACGGTTCATACGAATGTATGGAAGCCCGTATTGGAGCTTACGTTGGCGGAATGGGAAGCTACAATTCGCGGAACGCTGACAAGCACATTTGTCGTGAACAAATATGCGCTGCCATTAATGATCAAGTCAGGCGGCGGCTCGATCGTGAATACTTCATCCATCCTCGGACAAATACCTTCGAAGGGCTGTCTAGCTTATGGCGCTGGCAAAGCAGGCATTAACCAATTTACTAAAGTACTCGCGCTTGATTATGCCCAATATGGAATCCGGGCTAATGTACTCGTTCCTGGTGATTTTGGATCAACAGAGAGCTTGGCAGCTCAGTCAGAACAAGCTAAGGCAGCGATGATGGACAATGCGATGCTCGGACGCAGTGCCAGCGCGGATGAAATCAATGAAATGTCCTGCTTCTTGCTATCGGATGCTTCTTCCTATACGACAGGAGCATTATTTACAGTAGACGGAGGATTCCATCTATGATGAACTATTTGATGCATTTATGCACCCGCGAAGAAATTGCAGAGCGTGCGGGTCAAGGCTGTGCAGTAGTGGTCCCGCTTGCGGCGACAGAGCAGCATGGACCGCATCTTCCCGTGTATACGGACAGCCTGATCTGCGAACATATCATTCATCGTGCAGGTGAACAGGCTGCTCTTGAAGTACCTATCCTAATCACGCCGGTGCTTCCAATCGGCTGCTCACAGCATCACTTGTCATTTGGCGGTACCATCTCGTTCTCATCCACCACCTATTTGCGAGTATTGAAGGATATCGGAGAGAGCTTAGTACTGGACGGCTTCAGCAAGATCATCTTCGTGAACGCGCATGGCGGCAATGATCCGATCATGACGCAGACGGTCAATGATCTTGCGGTCGCTCATCCGATCTGGACGGCATCCGCTTCCTATTGGAGTGTTGCAGGCGAAGCGCTGCGCGCAATCAACGCGGGTGAAGTTGGGATGGTGCCTGGGCATGCGGGCGGATTCGAGACGTCAGCGATCCTAGCAATTCGGCCAGAGCTGGTTAGAGCCGATCGAATCGGAGATGAGCATATAAGCCGTGAATGGATCAACTCAGGACCTCCAGGCGCCTTTATCGGTAGGCATGGTGAGCTGACAGGCTATGACGGCTACACGGATTCCGCACATACTGCTACTGCGGAAAGAGGCAGACTCTATCTGGACACGATTATTGCCAGCTTGTCGAACTGGTTGGTTCATACGGTTCAAGCTATGAACAAAGGAGAGCAGAGCAGATGACCGAGATTAGCTTAGAGAGTAATCCGAATCACAAGCGAATCGCTGCTATTGTAACGGAATACCGCTATAATTCGCATGCCGACGTCATTCTAGGACGATTGCTGGGCGATTTTGCATATCAACCGCAGATTGAGGTCGTATCGATCTACACCGATCAAGTACCCGTAAATGATATGAGCAGAGAAGCGGCCGCCAGATTGGGAATTCCAATCTATCCGACGATTCGGGAAGCGATTCGTAATCAGCAGGGAACAGGCCCAATCGATGGAGTCGTCATTATCGGTGAACATGGAGCCTATCCATACAATGAGAAGGGGCAGATGATGTATCCGAGACGGCGCATGCTCGAAGAAACGCTTGCTGCGTTGGATGAGCTTCAATTGGTCGTGCCAATATTTTCAGATAAGCATCTATCCTATGATTATCAGGATGCTGTTTGGATGTACACGCAATTGAAAAGTCGGGGGATACCGTTTATGGGGGGCTCATCTATTCCATTTTCTGAAACGGTTCCACCACTAAATCCTCACAAGCTCCAATCCGCAGCCGAAATATTGGTCGTCAGTCATTCGCCGTTAGTTGAAGCCTATGGATTTCATGCTCTAGAAGTTCTGCAATCGCTTGCTGAGCAAAGAGAATGCGGAGAATGCGGCGTACATTCCGTACAATTCATGCAGGGACCTGAAGTATGGGAGTGCATGGATCGCAAGGAATGGCCGGAGGATTTATTGCTGCAGGCGCTTGACACTTACCCGGATCTTCCTAACGTTCACCCGCGCGAACTTGATTCCAATCCTATGCTCATGGTTGTCCAATATGTAGATGGTCCAAAGGGTTATGTGGTTCAGTTTAATAAGCTTGTTGAACAATGGGCAGCGTGCTTCCGCACGAAACAAGGTGAAACGGCTGCTGTTCTCTTCAACAGCGGGTTAGATCGTCCCTTTGTGCATTTCGAACATTTGACCAAGAAGATTGAGTACTTGATCATGTCAGGTGTGCCACCGTTTCCGATGGAACGTACACTAATGACGACTGCACTGACCTGTGCGGTGGTTGATGCTGCCTATTACGGACCGAGTTATCAGTCGGAGAAGATTGATATTGTATATAAACCGATGGTCAAATGTATACGGAATACGCCTTAACTCATCCTGAGGACATGTAGCTTGTCGCTATATTGATAAATCATTGAAAAGATATGATATGTAAATTAACTTTACATTATTATCATGTATTACTATAATAATCAAAATGCTAAATGATCATTTTTTAAGCATCGAATCTAGTGAGGATAGGACTGAGGTAATGATGGAGAACGTTGTAACGGACAGAAAAAATGACACCGAATTAATAGAAGCATTCGCGAAAGTAGCGCCATACTTGAATAGAATAATGCATGACGATATTTCCGTTAGTGTATACAACACGGAGAAACTGATGATCTCTGTTCCAGCTAAGACGTTCTCACTGAATCTCAAGCCTGAAGAGCCGCTGCTGGAAGGAGATATTCTAACAGAAGCCATTCGCAATGATAAAGAAATATCCGGCATCGTTCCGAAGGAATTGTTCGGTGTTCCATTTGCTTCGCGAGTTATCCCTATACATAATCAGCACGGTGAAGTCATCGGTGGAGTCGGTGTTGGCTCTAGCTTAGAGAAGGCAAATGCGCTCTTTCATGTTGCTGAAGATTTGTCTGCTACCGTGGAAGAAACCGCTGCTTCTTTCTCCTCAATCACGAACTCTGTTATGGAGTTGGCTAACCGGCTAGTGGATGTTTCTAACCATATGAAAGATGTAAGCTCTGGCGCACAACAGATTGGGAACATATCGAGTGTTGTTAAGGAAGTCTCAGACCAGAGCCATCTATTAGGTTTGAACGCAGCGATAGAAGCTGCCCGCGCAGGTGATACGGGACGTGGTTTCGGGGTTGTCGCGGACGAAATCCGCAAATTAGCGACCTATTCGAAGCAGAATGCGTTCCAGATTGATGACATTACGAAGAATATGCAGATAGCGATTCGCAATTTAGAGCAAGCGTTTCAAGGAATTAACGATTATATCAACCATCAAGTCACTTCTATTCAAGAATTGACTGCAACAGTACAGCAGATCAATCAGAATGCCCAGCAGCTGTCGGTGATGGCTGAGAAGAATCTTACAATTGAAAAGTAATCTAATAATCATCGTTATTTACAGCAGCTTA
Source organism: Paenibacillus terrigena DSM 21567 (assembly GCF_000374845.1). Classification (GTDB taxonomy): domain Bacteria; phylum Bacillota; class Bacilli; order Paenibacillales; family Paenibacillaceae; genus Paenibacillus_K; species Paenibacillus_K terrigena. The sequence goes on from NZ_KB895418.1 coordinate 95,709, forward strand.
TTTGCTCCTTATTCCTAGGGAGTTGATATGATAGGTCCTAACGCATAAATCGTATGTCCCATGAAGCATCTTCCATTTTTTTATCTGGAAGGTGTTTTTTTTTTACATATATGCGCTAATTCGTTTAAGTGAGTTAGCATTCTATGAAAATATTAAACAGTATTCTAATACTTAACTTATAATCCTCTAATTCGAATCAAGTATGATGAAGGAAATTATTGGGATGGAGTGAGTAGTGTGAAAGCGATGGTGTTACAGTTCTATCAAAAGAGCATACCCGTATTTCCATATCATGCGAATGCAGATATTCAAGCTTTGAGACGGAAAGTGAACGAGTTGAAATATGATTTTATGTTCCGTAAACGTTGGCGTCGAATCGTGTCTATAGACCTAGGTAGTGAGGTTGCCATTTTCCAATATAATGACGGAACGAAGTTATATTTGGAAGTTGCAAAAGGTGTCCGAGGTGATGTGAATGGCAATGCAGCAGACATCCAATCAATACGTTGAGATTGGGCTTGGGAATGATCGGTTTGCGCTTCCGATTCAGGAGATCCACGAGATTATTAAGATGCAGCCTATCATCGAAATACCGAACACCCCAACTTCTCTGCTCGGCGTCATTAATCTTCGGGGAAATGTTATACCGATTGTCAATATTCACAGCTACTTAGGTATGCCAAAAGTACCGGATACGAAAATGAATCGGATCATCATCGTGAACTATGAACAATCTATGGTCGGCATTGTGGCTGATCAAGTCATACAGGTCACTTCTTACTCCCAAATCGAGCCACTTCCTTATGGAGAACAGCACCATGATGGTCGGCATGCAAATCATGTGGCCAATGTGCAAGGTGTATTAATTAATATTATTAGTATGGATCAAATATTGTAAATAAAATGTAAGGAAATTATGTTGTCGAGGAGTTAAGTGATGTCAATACCTTCTCATTTAAGCGAATATATGAGTGTTTTTATGGATGAATTGGATGAACAAATTCAAATCATGGAAGAACAGTTGCTGAAATTGGAAGCGCAGGGCGGAAAGGTCACGATTATTCAGACTTTATTTCGAGCTGCGCATACCTTAAAGGGATCTTCGGCAGCGATGGGATTTGATGCCCTGAAAAATTTAACACATGGGATGGAAAATGTTTTTGATCTCATTCGTAATCGTCAATTGGTCGTGGATTCTGCGCTGACAAGCGTCTTATTTCATGCGACAGACTATTTGAAATTATTACGGCACTCGCTGCTCGAAGGGCAGCAAGATACGGTGGATATTGATCCTCTACTCGTCTTGCTAGAGCAAATTACCCAGCAGAATTCGACCGAGAGTAAGCTAGCTTACGATCCAGCTGTTATGGCAGGGGATCTAGGATTATCTGAGCTTGTCGTTGAACTGAATCGGTTTCAGCGAAATGTGGCGATTCAAGCGATGCGTAATCAACATGAAGTTTATTCCATCTACTGCCGGGTTCGCTCGGATGCGGTAATGAAATCGGTCAGAGCGCTGCTCGTATATCAAGCGCTGCAAGAGAGTAGTGAAGTGATTGCTGCCTTCCCGCCCGTTACAGACATTGAAGATGAGAGTAAATTCCTCGGCGAATTTATTCTCGTTGTTGTTACGAAGGAGTCTCAGCAGCTGCTCGAGGAGCGGTTAAGCGAAATCTCTCAGATTGAAGTCATACATATAGAATCGATTCACCTCAACAACTTGGATCAATATGTGAATGAAGAAGATGCATCTCGCAATCTCTCATCAAACGAACAGATAGGGAAGTCAGATACATCAGGAACTGGTGATCAACCACAAGTACGTCGAAGCCAGACCGTTCGCGTCGATGTAGATCGATTAGAACAGCTTCTCAATCTTGTTGGGGAATTGATTATTGATAATACAAGGCTGCATGAGGTCACTTCCCGGATGATGCAGAAGCAGCAGCGGGAGGATAGCGATTTAGCAACGTTAAGCGATATTGCCAATCATTTCGGTCTGATCATTAGCGACCTGCAAGAAGGCATGATGAAGACACGAATGCTTCCGATTGAACATTTATTCAATCGGTTTCCGCGTATGGTACGTGATATGGCACAAGCCACGAGCAAAGAAATTGAATTTGTTATGGAAGGCAAAGAGACAGAACTCGATCGGAAGTTAATTGAAGAGATTAGTGATCCACTCATACATATTTTGCGTAATGCGGCCGATCATGGCATTGAGTCCCCAGAAGAACGCGTACATTGCGGCAAACCGCGAGCAGGAACTCTTGTATTAAAAGCGGCGCATCAGGATAATCAGATCATGATTTCCGTTACCGATGACGGTAAAGGGATTGACCCTATTAAAGTCAAATCGTCCGCGATCCGTAAAGGGATCATCACGGAGCATGAGGCGGAACGGATGACGGAGAATGAACTGCAGCATTTGATATTCAGATCAGGTTTATCAACGGCAGAGCAAGTAACCGATTTATCTGGGCGCGGCGTAGGGATGGATATTGTACGCGCACATATTGAGAAGCTCAACGGTCTGATTGATATCCATTCGACTGTCGGAATGGGGACCAGCATTACGATCCGTCTTCCTCTTACCTTAGCCATTATCCGTGCGCTTATGGTGGAGCTGGACGAACGCATGTATGCAATCCCCTTGATGAACGTTGTAGAGATTGTCGCGCTTCAACCGAATGAGATTAAGATCGCACATGGTCGGGAGATTTGCTTCATTCGAGGGAATGTCTATCCTTTCATTCGACTGGATCAGAAGCTTCGAGTTGCTAGCGGAACCCAAGTCAGAACGCAAGCGCGGCGTACGACTGTCATCATCGTCTCCTTCGGAGATAAGCAAGTATGCATTGCGGTAGACCGGACACTCGGAAACCGTGAAATTGTTATGAAATCATTAGGAACATATGTGGGCGAGGTTCCTTATATCTCGGGTTCGACGATTACCGGGGACGGAGGTATTGCGCTTGTACTGGATGTTCATGCGCTTGTGAACGAGGAAGGCAGCAAGATCATGATGACGACGAGCGAACAGACGTTAGGCATGAAAAATAGAGCAGCAGAGGTGACGATCTTCCGGCTTGCTCAACATCACTTTGGTATTTCGGTTCATGATGTTCGAGAAATTATTCAGGTGCCTGACATTGAAAGCATTCTGCACTCGTCTCCTTTTGTTCAGGGGATGTTCTCACTTCGCGGGGAGTATTTGCCGTTGTATGATCTTCACCGGTTCTTAGGACTGCAGCGCCATGAATCGAGCAAAGCACGCATTATTGTGATGGATTCGAGTCGAGGTACAGTAGGAATTCTCATCGATCAAGTGATGGAAGTGACCACGTTAGATGAAGAGACACGTGTAGAAGATATCCAGGGACCAAGAAATGCATCTTCAGGGATCGTAGGCGTATACAGCAATAAAGGTCAATTAGTTACGTGGTTACATCTCGATGATATGATTACAGAAACAATGAGATAGTCTTAATTCGATCGAAGGGGTCATAGATCATGAAATTTAAAATTAGTGCCAAATTAATTATTGTGTCCGTCATCTTACTCACGGTACCAACATTCTTTACCGGACTAACCGCTTACAATAATGCGAAACATCATCTTGATGAAGTGGGCATGGTCAATCTGAAAAATAACGCGCATATGGTGTCTGAATTGATCGATGTGCTGAACTTAGGTGTTGAGAAAGGACAAATTACGCTGGAGCAAGCCCAAGAGCAAGTAAAGACTAGAATTCTGGGACCCAAGCAAGCGAACGGCACCCGTCCAATTACGAACAAATTTGATCTTGGCGAATCGGGTTATCTCTTTATTCTTGATGAGAAGGGAACTGCCATTGGGCACCCAAGTATGGAAGGGAAAAATATGTGGGATTCCGCCGATCGCAATGGAGATTTCTTCGTTCGCGAGCAGGTGAACAAAGCGTTGGCAGGTGGTGGATATACCTATTTTGACTATAACTTACCGAACTCCGAGGAGATCGCACAGAAAATCGTCTATTCTGAAAAAGCGCCGCACTGGGGATGGATCATCTCCTCCGGTTCTTACATGTCCAGCTTCAATAGCGGCGCATCGAGTATTGCGACGAATCTAATCATCGCTTTTGCAATTACGATAGTTGTTGGCGTCATTATTATTTTCTATCTATCAAGACATATCTCAAGACCACTGAATATGATCGCACAGCAATTGGATATGATCGCAAAAGGAAATTTATCGATGAAACCGCTGCAATTTAAAATGCGGACGAAAGATGAGGTCGAACATTTGACAACATCGACGAACACGATGATTGAGCGGCTGCGTGATCTTGTTGGACGTATTATTATGTCATCTCAGAATGTTGCCGCAGCGTCTCAAGAAATATCGGCCACTACAGAGGAAATCGCAGCGGGCGGTGTGCAGCAATCATCTACGGTTAATGCGGTTACGGAGTTGTTCCGAGAGCATACGATGGCGATAAATGTTGTGGCTCAAAATGCAGAGATGGCTGCAGAACTTTCGGATTCAACACAAGATAAAGCGGAGAAAGGCGGACGAGATGTACAAGATTCGGTCTATGCGATGAACAGCCTCTCCGATCAAATGACACGCTTGCAGAATGATTCGGAGCAAATCGGGGAAATCATTGAAGTCATTGATGAAATCGCTGAACAGACAAACTTGCTCGCATTGAATGCTGCGATAGAAGCTGCGAGAGCAGGAGAGCAAGGTAGAGGATTCTCGGTCGTTGCGGATGAAGTTCGGAAGCTGGCGGAACGAAGCAGCGAAGCGACGAAACGAATCGCAGGAATCATCAAAGATATGCAGCACAATATGGGACAAAGTGTCCACGCCGTGAATGGCGCCGTTTCATTGACGGAACAAACAGGACAGACCTTTAATGCCATCCTAGATCAAGTGGTAGGTATGGCGAGACAGGTAACGGAAATTGCTGCAGCGAGTGAGGAGCAAGCTGCACAATCGCAAGAAATGATGAACTCCATTGAGAGCATCTCTGTTGTCAGTCATGAATCTGCAGCTGCAGCTGAACAGACAGCCAGCTCCAGTCAAGAGCTAGCGCGGTTAGCAGAAGAATTGAATGATATGGTAGCAAGCTTTAAATTAACAGAATAAGTGGTGGTACGTGCCATAAACCTTGAGCCTGAATTTTGATTCATGCTCGGGGTTATTTTTTTCGATTTTATAGAAATATGTAAGCGCTTTATACCACTCCAGTGTTATGAAGTTGTTAATACAGCTCCTAACAGTTTCCTAACAAAATCCTTATCATAGACGCTGTTGTCGAAATATAGTATATTGGGGGTACAATTTAATAAAAATTTAAAACAATTATGAGATATGTGTTAAGAATAATACGCATTTTTGTAAAAAAATGTCATTAAGGGTGATCTTCTTATGGATAAAGTACTTATTATCGAGGACGATAATATGATTGGTGAGATGCTAACGATGTACTTATCGGAAGAGGGCTACGCCGTAAAAAGAGTGGATACGGGATTAGATGGCATGCTCGAATTAGAGTTGTTCCGACCGGACATCATTCTATTGGATTTAGTTCTTCCGGACATCAATGGAATTGAATTATGCAGTAAGTTGCGTGAAGTATCACTCGCGCCAATCATTGTCGTATCGCTTAAGATGGAGGTCGCTGATCGAATTAATGCTTTACAAGCAGGTGCGGATGATTTCCTAAGTAAACCGTTTAGTATGCGAGAACTCACGGCAAGGATTAATGCGAATATTCGGCGCATGCATTTGCTCGAACAGTCGATGGCGGATCGTGGTGACTTGAGGAATATGACGGATTCTGTAGAGAGTTTAATATCTTTGGATCCGGAACGAAGATCTTTATATGTGAATCACCGTTATATTGAGACAACGTTCTCAGAATTCGAAATTATGAAGCTATTCTGTGCCAATCAAGGAAAGGTATATACGAGGGAAGAGTTGATTAATGCACTGCGAGGGTTCGATTCTTTCGTGACAGATCGAGCAATTGACGTACATATTGCGAACCTTAGGAAGAAGATTGAAGGCAATCCGAAAGAACCTAGATTTATTAAGACGGTATGGGGGGTAGGTTATAAATTTAACGTTGAATAAGAACACGAACAACACTGTATGATGATCTACAGTGTTGTTCGTGCAATAAATAGTTCGATCGCATGCAATATGCGAGTTAATTGATAGGTTAAATCTTGTAACATTTGATCAAATGTAGTATCGTCCTTGGGCTTATCATCCTTCAACCATTGTTCAACCTGGTTCGCTGCTTCATATAAATGCTGTGCAGATAAATTCCCCGCGGTACCCTTCAACGTATGAATCATGCGCCTTGCTGTGTCATGATCTTCCTGTTCAATCATATCCATGAAATGATCAATAAAGAGTTTGTATTCCTGATGGAAGGTGGTTAGCATTCGGTTCAATATGTGCACCTTCCCATTTAATCGATGAATCGCTTGTTCGACAATAATCCCATGATCCTCAAGAATTTGATACGGATGATTGCGATCAAGGTTGACATCTTCTTCCTTCATTGCTTCTGAACCGATTCGTAAACCTGAACCAAGCCATTTGTCTAATGTCTGGAACATCTGATCGACATCGATCGGCTTCTGAATCATGTCGTTCATCCCTGCTGCAAAATATTGCTCACGATCCTTCTGAATGATATTCGCAGACATCGCGATGATCGGCAGTTGCTGATAAACGGGGTTACTACGTATTCGTTTGGTTGCTTCCAATCCATCCATCTCCGGCATATGGATATCCATCAGAATGAGATCCCATTCTAAGGGTTCGAGCAGCATCAACACCTGACGTCCATTCTCCGCTACGCCAACAGAATATCCACGGCTTTCTAGTAACTCCACCGCAATTTGTTGGTTAATCTCATGATCTTCGGCTAGTAAAATACGATAAGGCCGACTGGATCCAGCAGCGCTCTCCTTATAGGCAGTGATCTCGTTGATTTCATATCTGGTATTGTCAACTAAGCTGCTGAGAATGTGATGAAGCTTGAAAATCTGAACCGGCTTCAACAGGACGGCATCGGGGCGAAGCTGATCCGGCAGCGAGAAGACGGCTTCTCTTCCTGGCGTAGTGGTCATGAGGAGTGTGAGAACGCCTAGGCAGCGCGCTAGCTTTTGCATTCGAACCCATGTCTCTTCACCGTACATGTCCGCAGCATCCATATCAAGAATAACAATGTCTGCATGATGATCTTGCATTTCAAGCCAATTCGTCGCTTCCTTCCAAGATAGACAGGAATACACTTCGTGACCCAAAGTATGGAGCATCGATTGTATATGACTGTTCAGCGCTGTCTTATCTGATACGAGCAGCACTTCCCGCCTTACGATGGTGTCGACTGGGGGTAGCAGTGCAACATTCGCATCTTGTGCAAGACGTAGGGGTATGGTGAAGGAGAAGGTGCTGCCTACCCTAAACTCACTGTGTAGTTGTAAATCTCCCTGCATGATATCCACTAATTTTTTGGAAATCACAAGCCCAAGTCCCGTCCCGCCGTATTTGCGACTTGTCGAGTTGTCAGCCTGAGAGAAAGGTTCAAATAAGTAGCGCTGCTGCTCCTCAGAAATGCCAATCCCGGTATCGATAATCGAAAATTTGATCTCGATCGACTCTGCTGTGCGCCTTATATTCTCAGCCCGTATACAGACCATCCCATAATTCGTGAATTTAATCGCATTGCTGATCAGATTTAGCAGGACTTGTTCGAGTCGCAGGGGGTCTCCTAATACATAAGCTGGCCAATCATTTGGTAAATCCATGAGGAGGACCAGATCTTTTTTGGCTTGGAGCATACTGCTCGTCTCCGAGAGCTTGTCGAACATCCCATAGAGATTGATTTTCGTCTCTTCGACTTCAATTTTTCCAGCCTCAATCTTGGAGAAGTCCAATATCTCATTAATGATGCGAAGCAAGGTCTGGGAAGAAGCTAATATTTTGCGCAAATAATCCTGTTGGATCGGTGTCATTCCCGTCTTCTGAATCAATTGCGTCAAGCCAATGATTCCATTCAGGGGCGTCCGAAGTTCATGGCTCATCATTGCGAGGAACGCGCTTTTGGCTTGATTCGCCGCCTCAGCGGCTTTCTTAGCATCCATCAACTCGACTTGATCCCGCTTTTGCTCTGATATGTCTCGGCAAATACGAATATAACCGATGATATTCCCGTTATGATCCAGCATTTTATTGACATTCACGGAGATCGGAATGCGTGTGCCATTCTTATGTACGTAGAGGGATTCTGTATCATACGATGTCTGATGATTTTCTTCGAATACCGCTTGAAATACCGTTGTGTCTGGCGGAATGGTTCTTCCGAGTTGAGCAGACAGTGTTGCGGCTGTCCGTGCGATCGTATCTTGATCCTGCAGCAGCATAATGCTTTCCTTGTTGACGACTTCCTTGGATGTGTAGCCCAGCATTTTCTCAGCGGTCTTGCTGAAATAAGTAATTCGGAACTGAGAGTCAACAACGATGATGGCATAATCATTCTGATTAATAATCGCTTCACCGGTTATGAATTTCTGCGTAATGTTCGTAAGAAAAGGAAATCTCTGCAAATAATAAGCGAGCAGTAAATAGGTAACGATAACGGTAACTAGAATGCAAAGCGTGAAATAGAAAAATAATGACCGGGAATAATTGTTCAATTCTTGTAAAGATAGGTCCGTTGGCGTACTGACTGCAACCGACCACTTCGTTAGCGGAATTGGCGCATAGCTGATATATTCCTCTTGCTTCAATGTCTGAATAGATTCTACACCAGTTTGCTGCTCCATCATCTTCGTAAGAATGGCTTGAAGCCCGGGACTCGCATCTGGAAATTTGCGATCCAGCGTATATGTAAAACCAGGATAATAGATGATTTCTCTGTCAGCATCAACCAGAAAATGATACCCGACATTGCCTTTATGGTAAGGCTTCATAATCTCCGGGAACGTATCGAGTAGAATGTCGACGGCAACGTAACCAATGGTTGTTCCTTGATCTTGAATGCGATGGGCGACACTTACGACCCATCTGCCTGTAAATGCATCGAGATAAGGCTGGCTGTATGTTGTCTCATCGGATGCCGAGGCCTCGGCATACCATCCACGAGAGTTAATCTCGAAGCTCGGACGAGATATTCGCCCGCCGCTCCCCACAAAGAAGTTCCCTTTCTCGCTGGCAATCCATACGAGCGATAATCGGTCGTCGATGGCTGCAGTTGCATTCAAGGAGATCATGACGTCTCGATAATCCGGATTCTGGGTGACTTCTAAGTGGGATTTCGCCGTCTTTAGCAGTCGGATCGTCGAAGGATCTGTTGTCATATGTTCCACAGTAGCGCCGAATTTCTCGAATAATGCGTTGACTTTCTCGGCAATAGATGCGCTCTCAGCTGTGAGTGAATTCTGGACATCTTGAATAATGATTTCTTTCGTCTGATAGTAGATAAAAATTCCTGTAAATGAGGAGATGGCCATAATGAAGACGAGGATAATGATCGATAATTTTAACGATACGCGGTCGAATTTCAAGATGCCTCTTCGCAAGGAAGGGCGTGGTATGCTTCTCATAGTCATCCTACCTTTGCTGGACAGTCGATGTACTGGCTAATTATAGCATTAGAGGAAGCAGGCGCCTATCCCTATCGAAGGATGTATGCAATTTTTGGGCGATTCACTTTGTGTTTCCGGATATACCGCACTATACTAGAATCAGTTGGATCAAGTAAGGAGAGGCGGGGGCAATTTGCGACAGAATATAGTGAGCCGTATATTGCTAGGATTCGGATTTGTAGTTATTGGAATTTCACTGCTCATGGGGTTTTTCCTCGCGATTGCAAGTGGGCATAATGGGTTTGCACTTGCTGCGGTGATGGTATTATTCAAATGGTGGGCTTACGGTGCCATGATCGGGCTGGCATTTATCGGACTCGCCGAAATCGTCAAGCTGCTGCAAGCGATTCATGACAAACTAGAGAGGTCGGATCGTTCTGTCGTACAGGCAGTAGAGCATGATGAATGGGATAATGGAAGCTAAAGAAATCACTTGTGTTCGATTGCTAAACATGATACAATATCATTTGTGTTAATTCGGTGGTCCTCTACGAACGATGAGGCGGAGCAGCAGCTCCCTGAGACGTATGAACACCTGAGTGGAAGGAGGGAGTCATAGATGAATATCGTACAAGCGATTACTCAAGAACAACTTCGTAAAGACTTGCCAAGCTTTCGTCCTGGAGACACTTTAAAAGTACACGTTAAAGTTATCGAGGGAACCCGTGAGCGTATCCAGCTTTTCGAAGGTGTTGTGATTAAACGTCGTGGAGGCGGAATCAGTGAGACTTTTACAGTTCGTAAAATTTCTTACGGTGTAGGTGTGGAAAGAACTTTCCCGCTTCATTCCCCAAAAATCGATAAACTCGAAGTGGCTCGCCGTGGTAAAGTGCGTCGTGCGAAGCTTTATTATCTTCGTGAACTACGCGGTAAAGCAGCGAGAATTAAAGAGATTCGTTAATGTAAGACCAAGGGGCTTGTTACTACAAGCTCCTTTCGCATGTATAGCGGTATGAATACGCTTTGAAATAGGGAATGTAATATAAGGAGGGAAAGCGATGACGAATCAAACGGATTCTCATGAGACAGAACCAAATGAACCACAAGAACAGCCTGGCACAAGCAAACTGAAAAGTGAAGCAGTGGAATGGGCAAAGGCCATTGCTATTGCTGTCGTCTTAGTCGTAGTCATACGTTGGTTCGTATTTGCTCCCTTCATGGTAGACGGGCCATCGATGCAGCCGAATTTTCATACAGGTGAGCGAGTCATTGTGAATAAGTTCTTATACGATTTCCGTGCGCCAAAGCCGGGTGAAGTCGTTGTATTTCATGTTCCGCAAGAGAAGCGTGATTACATTAAACGTGTCGTTGCTGTCGCAGGTGATACGGTGAAGGTTCAAGGCGATGATGTCTATGTCAACGGCAAGAAAATTAGCGAGCCGTACATTCAAGGCGTCTTGGATGAGTACCATAGCAAAGGGGAACAATACAACAATCTGCGTGATTTCCCTAATGCTGACGTGACAGAAGAGAAGGTCCCAGAAGGCCATATCTTCGCCATGGGTGATAACCGCCGTAACAGTACGGATAGCCGAATGATTGGATATATTGATTTAAAAGAAGTGGTAGGGCGTGCAGAAGTTGTATTCTGGCCGTACAAGGATATTACAATAGTAAATCACTAGACGTGAATTTTGAGTAAGGGTGGTGAGAGACGGTGACGATACAATGGTTCCCTGGACATATGACGAGAGCACGTCGTGAGATCCAGGAAAAACTGAAACTGATCGATGTAGTGATAGAACTGCTCGATGCTCGTCTACCGCTGTCAAGCCGCAATCCGATGATTGATGAGATTTTGCAAGGGAAGCCAAGAATGATCGTGCTGAATAAAGCTGATCTGGCGGACCCGGCGGTGACAGAGAAATGGGTAACATACTTCAAAAATGAAGGCATTACAGCATTTCCGATCGATGCGTCGAACGGGACTCGTGTGCAGGACATTCCTGCGCAAGCGAAGGTGCTATTTCATGATAAAATTCAGAAACAACTCAATCGAGGCATGAAGCCGCGTGCGATTCGCGGATTGATCGTCGGAATACCGAATGTAGGAAAATCGACATTAATCAATAGACTTGCAGGCCGCAACATTGCAGCAACCGGAGATCGCCCAGGCGTCACGAAGGGACAGCAGTGGATTAAGATCGGAACGGAAATGGAACTGCTGGATACACCGGGAATTCTATGGCCGAAGTTCGAGGATCAGGAAGTTGGCTATCGACTAGCCGTTACGGGTGCGATCAAAGAGCAAGTCATTAATATCGAAGACGTTGCCTTTTTCGCGATAAAATACATGACGCAGTACTATTGGGATACGTTGCAAGAGCGATTCGAACTAACGAAGAAACCCGAAGATCTGGATGTTCCTGACGAAATCGTTCAGGTGATGGAAGAGATCGGACGTAAACGTGGTTGTATTATGAGCGGTGGACGCGTTGATCTCGAGAAAGCATCTGGTGTCATTCTACGCGAACTACGCGCGGGCAAAATGGGACGTTTCTCGCTGGAAGTCCCGTTGTCGTTTATGCTGTAAACCTATATGGATTGATAAAAATAAAACCGTGCAATTTGTGAAGTTCTCCCTATTGGATAGGAATCACAAAGAGCACGGTTTTTTTGTGTTTTATGGCTTTATTTTGTCATTACATCGTTTCTTTGGAGCCCCGTGGGAACAAGGTGTAGCTGAAACTGACCAGGAAATCGATGCCCAGAATGAGTGACCAACCGCGTACGATATTGAATAGCGCTTCCGTATGGGTCTTATCGTCAACAACGAGGATAATGCCATAGAGTATAGCACAGCCAATCAACCATGCAAGGAGATGAAGCAGCCAGCCGATACGCTCATGGCGTGCATGGGCTGTACCCGTTTTCGGTTTTTTCACAGGTGCAGGACCATTCGCGAATCGGTATGCGAACCGTTCGTCAGCCCAGCGAATCATCCGGTGGCCATATGCAATCGAGACGCCAATGTATACGGCTGCGATGCCGTGGGCGAAGGTGGCGACAGCGCCTGATCGTAAATCTAACAATGTCGCGATTAGCAGGGCAAGGTCGACGACAGGTGTCATGAGCAACAGCCCTGCCCCTAGTTTTTTGCGTTTCAAGATGTAGCGGCAGAAGAGTCCCGCAATGACAAATACCCAGAATCCAATTTCACAGCCAATAATGAATGCAGTAATCATGATTGATCTCCTTTACACAGTAACGGTTGCCTTGTAAGAAAGGAACGCGTCCGAATTCTTTTTAATACAATTGTATTATTTACTCGTCGTTATTTTAGCACGATTGTATTAAAAAAACAATGGTGATACAATGAATACATGCCTAAAATCGTAAATCATGATAAACGTCGGGAACAACTCGGAGAAGCAGCTTGGCGTGTCATACGCCGTGAAGGTTTGGAAGGAGTAACTGTGCGCAGTGTTGCGGATGAAGCGGGGATGTCCCTCGGTTCACTGCGGCATTATTTCGTGACACAGTCCGAGCTGCTCGCATTTTCGATGCGAATGGTCTCCGATCGCGTCAATCAACGTATTGCTAAGTTACCGTTTAACGGCGATCCTCGCCACGATATCGAATTGGTCATTGGGGAGATTATGCCGCTTGACGAAGAACGGCTTGCCGAATCGGAGGTCTGGATTTCGTTTACCGGACGAGCGATGGTCGATCCTACCTTCAGAGCCCTTAGTCTGGAGGTGCATGAATCACTATATGACGGGTTTCGTCGGATGATTAATGTACTCATTCAGTTGAATTTAACGAATGAAGGAATCGATGCTGAGCTGGAGACACGTCGATTGCATGCCCTAGTGGATGGTCTTGTCATTCATAGCATTACGAATGCAGAGCGACATGATCCGGATGAAATGTGGCGCGTCGTGAAGCTTCATTTAGACCAGCTCATCGTGAACGAATATAAACCGTAGTCTCGTAAAGTGGAGTGCCTTAAATAGAAGATCACCGCTATAGGACGGTACAGGTCATCTTCTTAGGGCGCTCTTTCTGTGTTAAAATAGAGAAACGTGGATGGGTACATAGCACGTGGGTTATTAAGGTTGAGAGAGTTAAGAGGTGTAGTTCGTATGGAAGAAGTGGATATGCTAGAATTCGAGCGTGAATATGCAGCGCAGAACTATAAAAGGATTGCTGGAATTGATGAAGTCGGACGAGGGTGCATGTTCGGAGATGTCGTTGCAGCGGCGGTGATCTTAGAAGAAGGTCTTGAAATTGAAGGGATCAATGATTCGAAGAAGTTAACGGAGAAGAAACGCAACACACTCTATGATGTGATTATCGAGCAAGCTGTTGCCTATGCCATCGTAAGGATTGATGCGGAGACGGTGGATCGGATCAATATTAAACAAGCAGCAAGACTTGCGATGAAGCAAGCGGTAGAGCAGCTATCTGTAGCGCCGGATTTCCTGTTAGTTGATGCAGAAAAGGTGGATTGCGACCTCCCTCAGCTCGCGCTTGTGAAAGGGGACGCACGAAGTCAGTCGATCGCGGCGGCTTCGATTTTGGCAAAAGTAACACGTGATCGTCTTTGTGTGGAGGAATGGGATGCGATGTATCCCGAGTATGGAATTGCGATCCATAAAGGATATGGGACGAAGCTTCATCGGGAGAAAATTGCGACACTTGGACCGACACCGATGCATCGTAAGTCGTTCATTCGTAATATTTTGGCTGAATTAGAACAGCCTGTTTTGTTCTAAATGGTCGCTTTCGTATCGTCATGATCTGGAGCGATTCGACCGATAAATAGAATAGAGATGACTCTCGAATGCCGTCGCTTAAGAAGAGAGGGACGAGGAGGGATATAGGAATGAATATCGGACAAATGGTTCGCGGTCTGCTCGGGGATGTGAAACCGGGGGATGCGAAGCAAGTAGAATTAAAGCCGGGTCAAGTCGTTCGTGGCGTCGTTACGGAAGTGTCAGAGGATGGTCAAGAAGCGGTAATGAATATAAACGGTACGCAGGTGAAGGCCAAATTGGAAACACCTCTAGCACCGGGACAGACAACCATGCTCCAGGTGCAGCCAGAGACCGAGAATGGGCTAGTCGTACTTAAGCCTTTGCAATCCTCACCAGGTGTGCCGATCGCCGAGCAATCGATTGGGGATGTACTTAAATCCGTTGGCTTGCCGGATCAGAAGTGGGCACGCGAGCTCGTACAGTTGATGCAGCAAAATGGTGTGCCCATCATGAAGGAAACGGCGGAGCAGATGCGTGCTGTTATGGCGCAGATTCCGCAAGGAATCTCGCAAGAAGATTGGATGCAGGCTTCTTCGCTTGCTTTCAAACGAGGTCTCCCGCTGACGCAAGAGACGGTGAAGGCGCTGCATCAAGTGTTGTTCGGCAAGCCGCTTACGCAGCTGCTTGCCACGCTCCAGCTCCAGCTCGCGGACGCGCTGGAGCAGCAGCCCGCCGCGCCGCAGGCACCGCGCGGCGCGAGCCCAGCCCCGCCGCCTATGGCAGGCGGGGCCACTGCCCCCGCGCAAGCGCCAGCTTCGCTTGGCGGCGCGCGCGCAGGCACAGCACCGCTGCTGCTGACGCAGGCAGCAGCGGTGCTGCAAGAGCTTGCCGCGGCTGCGCAGCCCGCGGCGGGGGCGCCTATCGCGGCCGGCACAGCCGCCGCGCCAGCTCTGGCGCAAGCTGCGCCACGGGCGAATGCCCCGAGCGCAGCAGCGCAGGGTTTGGGTGCGCCAGCTTCGCAAGGCTCACTGGGCGGAGCCGCAGCGAGCGAAGCTGCTGCGGCCATGCGGGCCCCGGCAGCCCCGGCTGAGCCGGGGGCTGCGCGGACCGTGCCCGCCGCGGCGCATAGCGAAGCAGCGCCACTGCCGGCATCACCGCAAGGGCCGCAATCCGCCATGCGTATAGCACCGCAGCATTCGGCGGCATCGGCAACACCTGCAGCATCGTTGCAAGGCGCTGCTTTGCAAGAGCAGCAGAATGCTACAGCGAATTCAGCTTCAGTCGTGTCTGTATCAACCGAAGGAGATGCTCTGCCACAGAAGGCCATGCAAGAACCATGGATTGGTCGTGTGCTGAAACTGCTTGGCGTAGAGCATGAGCAGACAACGTGGAAGTCGTTGGAAGCATCAACGTTACCCCAAGGAACAGCGACGAAGGGACATGACCCCGCTGTACCTATCCAAAATGCTAATCTGGGATCGGGTACACAGCAAGCACAGGAGCTCGCGAAATTGGTAAGGTCAACAGCTGAGCTTCCGTTGAATGTTGTGCCATTACCACATGCTTCGGGGGCAGCACAGACGTCGCCCGAGAATCTCAAACTGGTCCTTTTACAACTTATACAATCCGAGGATGTGCCACCTGCGATGAAGGATACAGCGCAGCAGCTCATTAACCAAATTACAGGTCAGCAATTAATGTTATCGAATGATCGGAGTGCTCCCTTTGCTCACGTGAGTCTATTTATACCACTCAAGAATACCGAAGGCGAAGAGACGGCAACGGTACATATCCAGACGCGCAAAGGTAAACGAGGCGATCTGGATGCGGGGAATTGTCACCTCTGGTTTGATTTGAACTTACGGGCCTTAGGCCGAACGATTGCTGATGTGAATGTCGTCGATCATATCGTGTCGCTGAAGCTGCTCAATGATCAAGAGTGGCTCGGTCCTATGGTCCAAGAGCGACGTTCAGAAATGGAGACTGCGCTCTCGCATATCGGATATCAATTAATTTCGTTACAGACGGCTCCTGTTCCAGTACAGCAAGAACCATCGAAATCGGCGGCTGTACTGGGAGATCATCCGGCTGCGGCCTATACACCATCAGCCTATAAAGGAGTGGATCTTCTCGTATGAACCGGGTGAACCCGAAGCAAGAATCTTTGCCCGAAGGCGTCCACTTCAAGAAAGCCGTTGCGCTAAAGTATGAGCCAGGTCTTGCAGAAGCGCCTAAGATCATTGCCAAGGGACGAGGCCATCTCGCCCAAGCCATTCTTGATAAAGCCAAAGAAAGTGGCGTCGCCATTCAAGAAGATCCGTCGCTTGTCGAGGTGCTCTCGAAGCTAGATGTTGATCAACAAATTCCTGCGGAGCTGTACCAGCTTGTTGCAGAAATTCTCAGCTTCGTCTATCGAACAGATCAAAATGCAGATCGTAGGCAAGAGTCATGAATCGTAGAGCACTCGGTGCAGAAGCAGAGAAATTAGCAGAACAGTATCTTCGCGCACAAGGATATCTTTTCATGGCACGGAATTGGCGGTGTCGCAGCGGGGAGATTGATCTTATTTTTCGAGATGAAGGGGTTATCGTATTCGTCGAGGTACGAAGCCGTTCGAATACATCGCGTTATGGGACGGCGATAGAGTCCATTGATGCCCGGAAGCAGCGGCAGGTGCGTGGGACGGCAGAGGTATTTCTCTACCAACAGCGATTATCAGCGAATGCAGTTCGGTTCGATGTCATTACCGTTCATTTTCAAGGAGATAACGATCCAGAATTGAAGCATTGGCATGAAGCTTTCTAAAGGATTCGAGGAGAGAAGGGATATGAGATGAAACAAACAGTGGCTGCACTACATAAGGAAATCGTTAAGACACTAGAACTTCAATATGTTGTCTACTTGCCGACTGACTTTAATCCAAATGCTGAGAAGAAATGGCCAATGATTTATTTCCTGCACGGCATCAATCAACGCGGTTCAGATATAGAACTGGTCAAGAAATACGGGATACCGAACAATCTGGAAGCAGGCGAAGAGCTTCCGTTTATTGTGGTCTGTCCTCAGTGCCCGGCAGGTTCGTTCTGGCCGCTAGAGAATGATGCATTGATGGCTCTGCTCGCTGAGATTGTAGAACAATATCCTGTAGATCAAGACCGGATTTATTTGACAGGTTATAGTATGGGCGGCTATGGCTCATGGGATTTGGCATTGAACTATCCCGATACGTTTGCGGCTGTTGCGCCAGTCTGCGGCGGGCTTGTACCAGGACGTAACCCTGAAGGATTGAAGTCATTGCCGATATGGACGTTTCACGGAGATCAAGACAGCGTGGTTCCGATACAGGAATCCAAAATGATCGTACATGCACTCGAATCCATGGGTTCCTCGGTGAAATTTACGATCTATCCGGGTGTGGACCATGACTCTTGGACAGAGACCTATCGGAATCCCGAACTGTATGCGTGGTTCTTGCAGCATGTCCGGACTTCGCAATAATGTAATTTGAAGAAGAGTCATCCTATCACAGTTCTTTGAGATCTGGACGAGATGACTCTTTATCATTTGTGCTTACGAGAGAACGATAGAGTTCCATCTAGTAGTAAAATAATGTAAAATATATAAGAGAGAGGGGAGATTTCATTGTTCAATCGCAAGTCTATTCGTCGTGCAATTCTATTATTTCTAAGTCTATCCATGTTATTCGTAGGATTCCCTGCAACACATGTAAGTGCAGCATCCACCGAGACGCGCATTCTGCTTGATGGTTACGAGCTGCCATTCTCGGCTGCGCCCACGGTAATTCAGGGCAGTACGATGGTGCCATTTCGCAGTATTGCTGAAGCTTTGAACATTTCAGTGGAATGGAATGCGAAGGCGCAGACGATTACGGCTAGAAGTCAAGGCGTGTCTGAAGCAACGACAGTGATTCTAACTCTGAATAAGAAGCAAGCCATCGTGAACGGGAGCGCAGTGAGCATACCGATAGCTCCGGTTCAGTTGAAAGGTACAGTGATGGTGCCACTTAGCTTCTTCAGCAAACAATTTGGAGCAGAAGTCGCTTGGGATGCGGGGGCCAAGCAAGTTTTGATTACATCTCCGCAGCAATCCTTATATCGATTGGGTTTCTATGCGATCTCATCCTTTGCGGAACGTTCTTATGTGAATGAATTTGATGGTGTTGCCTTCGGTTGGGCACGAATTCAAGAAGACGGCACCGTGACAACTTCCGGCAAAGACTTCTATTGGCCCAAAGCTTCTGGAGATGTGAGTCCAGAATCGATCGTGACAAACGCAGTATCGGCAGGTGTGAAGCCAAGTCTGATGGTATTCGCTGGAGACCGAGGCGGTGAGCTTACGAAAATGATTGAAGATGAACAGCTTCGTGAGAAAGCGATCACGGATATTGTAACGTTGGCTCAGGATAAAGGCTTTGGTGGTATTACATTGGACTTCGAAGGCTTAGGATTGACAGGAGATCGGGAGCAAGCCAAGCAGAGCTATACGAAATTCGTGAAGCAGCTTGCTGAGCAAGCGGGTCCGGCAAATCTTAAGCTTAGTTTAGCACTGCATCCTTTGAATAGCTCCTATAAGGGCTATGATTATAAGGCGATGGGGAAAATCGCAGATCAACTGATTATTATGGCCTATGCGTATGAAGGGGAGAAGGAGCCAGAGCCGCTGAAGCGCGTCGATGAGGCGATCAAGCTTGCATTACAGGAGACTTCGAAGGACAAGTTGTTGCTCGGTATCTCGATGGGCAGTGAAAATGATCAATCGATTTCTAGTAAGATTGGCTTAGCAAAACGATATGACCTCAAAGGGATCGCCATCTGGCGAATTGGTCTAATCGGTGATACCGCGCTCGCGAAAATGAATCAGAGTACCGTGCGAGAAAGTGGGAAGTAAATGTTATAGTGATGAGAAAAGGCAGCACACGAGTGCTGCCTTTTTTTCTCATATAAGAATGTTCAATCCTTATATTCTGAATCCTACACCTTCAGATCCAGATTGCCGCCTAAATTCGGTTGAACGCTTTGCTCCATCATTTTAACGATGTTCTGGCCGTTCTGGGTCGCTTGATCATTGGACATCTTAAGCAATCTGATACCAACAGCCTGAGATAAACTGTTCTGTTTCATCACTGTGGATAAGGTAGAGATGTTCATCGTTGTTAGCCTCCTCAAAATCGCGTTACTTATCTAATATCGGTATGATCAGCGATTCGTGTGAATGCTACCGAAATATGATAAGAGCGGTATTCAAATAGACGCTGCACCCTCAATATTTCGATCCAAATTGCGATATTGAATCGCCTCTGCAATATGTGCCACATCAATTTGTTCTTTGCCTTCCAGATCGGCTATGGTTCGAGCGAGCTTCAAGATACGATCATTGGCCCTTAGACTTAGCCCTAGCGCTTCATAGGTGTGCTCTAGCAGCTGATCCGCCTCACGCGTCGGTTTCGTATATTTTCGAAAATAAGACCCGCTCAGTTCACTATTCCACGCAATCGGTAGATTTCGATATCGATGTAATTGAACCGCTTGGGCAGCTAGAACTTGCTCGAGCATTTGAGCGGAAGACATCGGATTCTCATCCTGTCGATGATTCAGCACCCGTGGTACTTCGACCTGTAGATCTATTCTGTCCAGTAGAGGTCCTGAGATGCGGGAACGATAGGCAGTTATTTTGTTCAGGCTGCATGTGCAGCGTTGTCTTGAAGTCTCAGCTCCCCAGTATCCACAAGGACACGGATTCATTGAAGCGGCTAGCAGGAGATGCGAAGGATACTTATAGACCGCCCTTGTTCGACTTATCGTTACCGCTCGCTCTTCAAGCGGCTGACGCAGCACCTCGAGTACATTTCGTGTAAATTCCGGCAGCTCATCGAGGAAGAGCACGCCTTTATGAGCGAGACTGACTTCGCCTGGTTTTGGGATCGATCCGCCGCCAATCAGGCCGCCTGCTGAGATCGTGTGATGAGGCGCGCGGAACGGTCTTTTCCGAATGAGTCCGCCGTGGTCATCACTTAGTTTTCCAGCGACACTATAGATTTTGGTCACCTCGAGGGCCTCGTTTTCTAGAAGTGGCGGGAGAATCGTAGGGAGCCTGCGAATTAACATCGTTTTTCCCGTACCTGGAGGCCCAACTAATAGAATGTTGTGCATCCCGGCTGCTGCAATGATAAGGGCTCGCTTAATCTGATGATGACCGATGACATCCGAATAATCTTCGAGAATCGCATTATTTGTATTGGCAAAGAGCGTAGGAGCGGGATGACTGGCAGGGTGATAGAGAAGATTCGTAAGATCTAGGGAGCCTGTTGATTGAGGATCTTGATAGAGCTCTCTTAGATGATGAATGGCATAGATGTCCATATCCTCAATCATGGATGCTTCCAATGCATTATCAGCAGCAATGATCACTTGACGAATGCCGCAGCGCTTCGCATGTTCGATCATCGAGAGTACGCCGGGGACTGGCCTGACCTCGCCGTTCAGCGATAACTCTCCAATCATAAGAAATTGATCAACCGAATCGATTCGAAGCTGCTCGCTGGTCGTCAGAATGCCCAGTGCAATCGCTAGATCGAAGGCAGAGCCTTCCTTACGTAGATCTGCAGGCGCTAGATTGACTGTTATGCGCGCTAATGGGAACGAGAAGCCGCAATTCTTGATAGCTGCTCTTACGCGATCAATCGATTCACGTATGGCTGAATCTGGTAGTCCGACGATCGACATATGGGGTATGCCGTTGCTAATATCCACTTCAACATGAATGATTCTTCCGTCTACACCGTAAACACAGGCACTGTTAATTTTTCCGTACATAACACAAAAACACCCTTTCCACGCGAAATTCGCGGAAAAAGGTGCTTCCTTATTTCCAAAATTGGACTGTAATTTATAAATGGATTCAACTTATTCTAATCAAAACCTATAAAAACTGTCAATCCACTATATTAATTGAGGTTATAGATAGAAGACGGGATAAAAGTAAAAAATTGGCGAAAGACTCTAGCGATGTGTTACAATATTTCCTATATCATGGTTCCCGATCTTCAGTGAGTATAAAGAGAGGTGACTGATTACATGTATAATCAACGATTAACATGCTGGGGAATGGGATCATTCATTCTTGTCATTCTGCTAACTTTAATATTCATGTTTTTGAATCCATATGATGGTGCTGTTTCCGTCTCGACCAAGTGGATCTGCGTAACGTTGTTATTATTGCCAGCCTTATCTGGTATACTATTTTGGTTAAGCAAACAACGTATTTTATTGATGATTTCATTAATTTGGGTTTTTCCCTATTCCTTCTATCTAGGTCTTGCTTCAATACCAAGCCTATGGAATCTGTTTTTAGTCACTTTCTTGATTAATCTATATGTTCTGGTGCGAATTAGCAAGAAAACGAATGCAGTGAATATAAAGAAAACGAACCTTAATCGGTATTAAGGTTCGTTTTTTTATTTATTCTGTTGTTACTCTTTAGGAGATTCAAAGTCATACAATGGCCCAATACAACTCGTAGAAACAAAATCAACAATTGGAGTAAAAGCAGCAAGTATCAGCATAGTCAGAGATGCGAATAATGTTTGTTTTTTCATTCAATCACCTCCTTCCTATAGGTCAACTTATAGAGAAGAGTAGTTCTAGGTGTTGTGACTTCTTCTTTCATTTTCTTCTTTGTTGCGTTGCAGCGACATGACAATTAATATGAAGAAACAAAGCAGAGAAGATGTGATACTAATATAGAAATTCATATCCAGGTCTTCACCATAGAAGTTAGGAAACGTCAATGAAATGAACAATAAGATCGCGATGGAAGTGACGATATATCGCACAGGGGATTTAAAATTAATCTTCTGCCCAAAAAGGTTATCGAAATCGAAAGTCATCGCATCACCAAGCTTATGAACGATATAAGAGATCAC
This sequence comes from Paenibacillus terrigena DSM 21567, assembly GCF_000374845.1. Lineage (GTDB taxonomy): Bacteria > Bacillota > Bacilli > Paenibacillales > Paenibacillaceae > Paenibacillus_K > Paenibacillus_K terrigena. The sequence goes on from NZ_KB895418.1 coordinate 118,007, forward strand.
ACAAATGATTATAAAGGTAGCAAGTTGGATTAAATAGGCACTATATGTATAAGGTGTTGCATCTTCTGGTGCAATAGCTTTTGTAAAGAGCAATCCATAGATGATAAGCAACTGAATCGATAGCACGAAAATATATCCCGTTACACTGATCCATATGGAGTAGGTTTTATTTTGTTTAAACACGAACCTCATAATGAGTACAACGGACGGTATCAATATCCATAATGAGTATTTTTGATAGTCAAGATAGATAATGAAATGCGAGACGATGGCAAGTACAGCAGTAGATACTACTATTTTTATGACCGTACTTCTATTCTTAAGAGGTAGGTTAAAAATGCAGACAATAAATATAAATATCGATGCAAAATCAACCATGGAAAAAATATAAGGCAATATTATTGCCGCCATAGCTTGTTCAGTCCTTTTTTAGTTAGTGGGATAAGTGTCATTGATTGTATTAAAAAGGCCATTGATAGAGTTGATGATTTGAAATAATAAAGATTAATCATAACGCATAGCAGGGCAATGATTTTAAGGGTTAATTTACTACGCATTGTGGATTTCAATTTTAGAATAGGTGCTAGAATAGCAAGGATAACGAATGAAAGATATGAAATTTGGTTCATATATTCGGAGTAATCAAACATAGGCAACACGATCAACAAAATACTGGAGACGATATAACATGCCGTGCTGTCATTCAGATGCCAAAGGCTCCCGCTCAACATGCGAAGAATCATAAAACCAAAATAAAATACTAAAAATGATTCGACATGATGTAGGAGGAGTGACATGATGAAGCCAGTTAAAAGGACAGATGCGTTCGTAAAGAAAACATGAAGTTGAAATATCGTTTTTTTTAATGAAATCGGGTTATATTTACTATGTTCGTAGACATATGTACCCCATTTGATTGCAAGTTTCTCGAGCATCGTCAACGTCTTCCTTTTGTTATAAATTTCATAGTAACCTGTCGGATGATGTTGTATGTGGGATGATAATGCAATAATAGCACAAATGTGCGAAAGTGTCGTTAACTTCCCGTGCATATTTCATGTGACAAAATTCCTTTTTATTTCCTATTATGAGCGTTTATTCTACGAAATATTTCTTTCCTTCCAAAATTCATTTCACAAATCGTGCCAATCTTCGAGTTTTGTAAGATCCATAATTATCCAATTAATCTCAAAAAGTGATGATTCTTATATCAAAGAAATGTATATTGTTCATAGAAAACTAAGGTAAGCGTTTTAAAAAAGTGTTACAATGGATTCGGCTTGTATAATCTGCCATTTCGTAGATTGTGAGAGCGAGAGTGTCCGTGAAGGTTCAGTTTAGTTCGCAAAAGTTTAAGGAGGATTCTAGAATGAATATCCATGAGTATCAAGGAAAAGAAGTCCTGAGACAGTATGGAGTTGCCGTTCCCCAAGGGAAGGTTGCGTTTTCTGTAGATGAAGCAGTTGAAGCGGCGGAGTCATTAGGTACCCCTGTTGTCGTGGTAAAAGCACAGATTCATGCTGGTGGCCGCGGTAAAGCGGGCGGTGTTAAAGTAGCTAAAAATCTGGATGAAGTGCGGACATATGCTGAGCAAATTCTTGGTAAAGTTCTCGTTACCCATCAGACAGGTCCAGAAGGTAAAGAAGTTAAGCGCTTGCTGATCGAGCAAGGCTGCGATATTAAGAAAGAATATTACGTTGGCGTTGTTGTAGATCGCGGAACAGGTCGCGTTGTTATGATGGTATCCGAAGAAGGCGGCATGGAGATTGAAGAAGTTGCTGCTCATTCGCCAGAGAAAATTATTAAAGAAGTCATCGATCCAGCAATTGGATTGCAAGCATTCCAAGCTCGTAAATTGGCGTATGCCATTAACATTCCTACTGAGCTTGTGAACAAAGCGGCTCAATTCATGATGGCTCTATATACCGCATTTGTCGAAAAGGACTGCTCGATTGCCGAGATCAATCCGCTTGTCGTGACTGGTGATGGCCAGGTTATGGCGCTCGATGCGAAGCTCAACTTTGATTCGAACGCATTGTACCGTCACAAAGACATTCAAGCGCTTCGCGATTTGGATGAAGAAGATCAGAAGGAAATTGAAGCGTCGAAATTCGACCTTAGCTACATTGCCTTAGATGGCAACATTGGATGTATGGTTAACGGTGCCGGACTTGCGATGGCGACAATGGACATTATCAAATATTATGGCGGCGACCCTGCGAACTTCCTTGATGTAGGGGGCGGTGCGACCAAAGAGAAGGTTACTGAAGCCTTCAAAATCATCCTTTCCGATGAGAATGTGAAAGGAATTTTCGTTAATATTTTCGGCGGTATCATGCGCTGTGATGTCATCGCTGATGGCGTCGTTGCTGCTGCGAAGGAAATTGGCCTCGATCGTCCACTTGTCGTGCGTCTTGAAGGTACGAACGTTGAGATCGGTAAACGCATTTTGAATGAATCCGGTTTGAACATTGTATCCGCGGATTCGATGGCGGATGGCGCTCAGAAAATCGTGAAGCTCGTTGAAGCTGTTTAATATAGAAGAGGATGTGAATAATCCATGAGTATTTTGATCAATAAGAATACAAAAGTCATTACACAGAACATGACAGGGAAAACAGGGATGTTCCATACCAAAGGCGGCTTGGAATACGGAACTCAAATGGTAGGCGGGGTTGCTTCGGGTAAAGGCGGCATGAACGTCGACTTCGAACTTGAGAACGGTTCTGTCGTGACATTGCCAATGTTCAATACGGTTGTTGAAGCGGTTGCTGGAACAGGCGCAACAGCAAGTGTTATTTATGTGCCACCGGCATTCGCTGCTGATGCGATTATGGAAGCAGTAGATGCTGAGCTGGAGCTCGTCATCTGTATTACCGAAGGCATTCCTGTACTGGATATGGTCAAAGTGAAGCGTTACATGGAAGGCAAGAAGACGATCCTAATCGGACCGAACTGCCCGGGCGTCATTACGCCGGATGAGTGCAAAATCGGTATTATGCCTGGATATATTCATACGAAAGGCCATGTTGGCGTCGTATCCCGTAGCGGAACACTGACTTATGAAGCGGTTCATCAATTGACGACGCGCGGTATCGGTCAATCTTCGGCTGTCGGTATCGGCGGCGACCCTGTGAAAGGTTCGGAGTTCATCGATATTCTTCGATTGTTCAACGAAGATCCAGACACGCAAGCTGTTATTATGATCGGTGAGATCGGCGGAACAGCAGAAGAGGAAGCAGCGGAATGGATTCAAGAGAACATGACGAAGCCAGTCGTTGGCTTTATCGGCGGGGCTACAGCACCAGAAGGTAAACGTATGGGTCATGCGGGTGCGATTATTTCCGGTGGTAAAGGAACAGCTGCGGAGAAAATTGCGAAGCTTGAATCTTGCGGTATTCGTGTTGCACCAACACCTTCCGAAATGGGATCGACACTTGTGGCTGTACTTGAAGAACGTGGCCTGCTCGAGAAGTGCCTAACAAAATAATGTCTAATTAAATAAGTTATACCTGAGTGAGGTAAGCAACCTTTCTACATCCGTCTTCGCGGTGTGTGGAGGGGTTGCTTTTTTTGTCTTCGCAAGTATTGGGCTTGCAAAGGTGTATTATTTTATGCACAATGAGGAAGGAGTTTGGGATAGATGATAGAAGATCGTCTCATATTAATAGGATTGCACCAGTTAGAGGGTATTGGGTCAAGGACGATTTATACTTTGCATGAAAATTTGCAATCGTTCCGTGAATTGTTTACTTTAGATAAGATGGATCTCGTTGCAATGGGAATTCCAGTAGAACGAGCTATTTATATGAAGGAACACGTTACACCGCAGAGAATCGAACAAGTTGTAGACCGTTATAATCAGCGTCACATCGACATCGTTACGATTTTGGATCCTGAATACCCTGAACTGCTCCGGGAGACGCCAGCACCCCCTTGGGTACTGTATACGATGGGCAATCTAGCCCTACTAAAGGAACCTTCAATTGGTATGGTGGGTACACGCGTTCCAACGGCCTACGGGAAGAAAGTTGCGGATTTGCTGGCTGTTGATTTATGCGACGCAGGATTTACCATCGTCAGCGGTCTAGCAAGAGGGATCGATAGCTGTTGTCATCGTGGTGCGCTGCAGGCCAAAGGCAATACGATAGCCGTACTTGGGACTGGAATTCATACGATATATCCACCTGAGAATCGTTCTTTGCACGAGGAGATTATTGCAAATGGACTGGTTGTATCAGAGTACCCGATAGGGAAAAAGTCACACCCAGGGCTATTCCCGCTACGTAATCGCATTATTGCGGGCCTAAGTTTGGGTACGCTTGTTGTGGAGGCAGATGTGAAGAGTGGCTCGCTAATAACAGCGGATGCTGCGCTTGAGGCTTCACGGGAAGTATTCGCCGTTCCGGGTCCTATAACATCGCCGAAAAGCCAAGGAACGCTGAACTTATTACGTCAAGGTGCGAAGATTGTTGTCACCGCTAATGATATTACAGAAGAGTTTCCCTTCGTGCAGACGAGTGCTCGATCTACGGTTATTTTTGAACCTTATTCGATGCCGGCATTGACAACACAGGAGGAAACCATATATCGTTTAATCGAACCGGAGCCGATTACTTTTGACACACTTCTGGAAAAAAGTGAAAGTAATTTTGGACATTTGCATTCAGTTCTGTTATCTTTACTAATAAAAAAGGTAATAAGTCAACTACCGGGTTCCGTGTATATAGCGAATTCATAACAGAAATACAAATAATGTAAAGTTTGGATGAGATGGAGAGGAGGATGAGCCTATGGCGGATTCACTAGTCATTGTGGAATCACCTGCAAAAGCAAAAACAATTGGTAAATATCTAGGCAGTAAGTATATCGTGAAAGCGTCTATGGGGCATGTCCGGGATTTGCCGAAAAGTCAAATCGGGGTTGAAGTTGAAAATGATTTCAATCCAAAATATATAACCATTCGTGGTAAAGGCTCTGTTCTGAAGGAACTGAAGGATGCGCGCAAAAAAGTAAAGAAAGTCTACCTCGCAGCTGACCCGGATCGCGAAGGGGAAGCGATTGCATGGCATTTAGCGAATGTTCTAGATATAGAAGAAGGTGAGAGCTGCCGCGTAGTATTCAACGAGATTACGAAGCAAGCGGTCAAGGACGCATTCAAGACACCTCGTCAAATCAATATGGATTTGGTGAATGCACAGCAAGCACGCCGTATCCTAGACCGACTCGTTGGTTATAAGATCAGCCCCTTATTATGGAAGAAAGTCAAAAAAGGATTATCCGCTGGCCGGGTACAGTCCGTTGCCGTCAAGATCATTATTGATCGTGAAAATGAGATTGATGCATTCGTTCCTGAGGAATATTGGACGATTCAAGCGAAGCTCGCAATTGGCAAAAATGAATTTGATGCGAAATTCCATTCATTAGATGGCGTGAAGCATGAATTGCATAATGAAGCGGAAATGAAAGAGATTCTGGATGCGATAGCGAAGCAGAAATTTACGGTATCGGAAGTGAAAGAGCGGGAGAGACAACGTCATCCTTCGCCACCGTTCATTACGAGTTCATTGCAGCAAGAAGCAGCACGTAAGCTTAACTTCCGTGCAGCAAAGACGATGTCCGTCGCACAGCAGCTGTACGAAGGTGTTGATCTGGGTAAAGAAGGCACCGTGGGTTTAATTACTTATATGCGTACGGATTCCACTCGAATTTCCGTTATTGCGCAGGAAGAAGCAAAAGCTCTTATTGTGGATAAATACGGAAGCGATTTCGCGCCGGAGACACCAAGACAATATACGAAGAAATCGTCTGCAAATGCACAAGATGCGCATGAAGCGATTCGTCCAACATCAGCGCTTCGTGAGCCGGATGAGATTAAATCGTTTATGAGCCGCGATCAGTACCGTCTATATAAATTGATCTGGGAACGCTTTGTAGCAAGCCAAATGACATCGGCGATTCTCGATACGATGACGGTGGACATCACAGCAGGGCGTACAACATTCCGTGCTGTTGGATCCAAGGTGCGCTTCAAAGGCTTCATGCAGGTTTATGTGGAAGGTAACGATGACGGTTCAACGGACGGCGAAGATAAGCTGCTACCAGCGTTAGCACAAGGCGACGCCTTAACGAAGAAGGATATCGAACCGAAGCAGCATTTTACACAGCCGCCGCCACGTTATACGGAGGCTCGATTGGTCAAGACGCTGGAGGAACTCGGCATCGGAAGACCAAGTACTTATGCTCCAACGCTAGAAACGATACAGAAACGCGGTTACGTCGCTGTTGAGGAGAAGAAATTCGTCCCGACAGAGCTTGGCGAACTTGTCATTGAGCAAATGGAGCAGTTCTTCCCGGAAATACTCGATGTTGAATTTACGGCACATATGGAAGAAGATCTCGACCATGTTGAAGATGGTGAGGGAGAATGGGTAGCAGTACTTGCGGAGTTCTACAAGTCATTCGAGAAACGCCTTGAAGTTGCCGAAGAGGAAATGAAGGAAATCGAAATCGTTGATGAAGTCTCCGATGAGATTTGCGAGAAGTGCGGTAAACATTTTGTGTATAAAATGGGGCGCTTCGGTAAATTCCTGGCATGCTCAGGCTTCCCGGACTGCCGTAACACGAAGCCGATCGTGAAGGAAACGGGCGTTGCGTGTCCGACATGCCACGAAGGCCAGATCGTAGAGCGCCGCAGCAAAAAAGGCCGTATATTCTACGGCTGTACGAGATACCCAGAGTGCGACTTCGTATCGTGGGATAAACCAATCTCCAAACCTTGTCCAAACTGCGGCAAGCTGATGATTGAGAAGCGTACGAAGCAAGGGGTTAAGCACCAATGTACATCATGCGACTTCAGCGAAGAAGTACAAGATCAAGAGGATCAAGATTAATCTAATCTTTTGAGCGAGTAGCTCACAACCATATACGTAAAGCGTGCCGCACAGTCCCTTATTTAAGGGACTGTTTCGGCGAAAGCGCTCATTTGTGGATAAGGATAGAATCGTATACAGTTGCTTCTTAGCCCATTTTCGGGTGTCCAGAGGGCGAGCCCTCGGGTCCCCCTTAGTAAGGGGGATGTAGGGGGATGGAAAAGTTTTTTAAGCATTAAAAAAAGAAACTTAAATAAATTGTATAAGGGGGAATGGGGGAAGCCCTCACCACCTCAAGGAGGAACCAACATTGTCAGAACAACAAAGAGTCACCGTCATCGGAGCAGGATTAGCAGGCAGTGAAGCAGCATGGCAGATCGCAAGTCAAGGTGTGCCGGTTACGTTATATGAAATGCGCCCAGTACAGAAAACACCAGCGCATCACACCGATAAATTTGCAGAACTCGTATGTAGTAATTCTCTTCGTGCGAATGGATTGAGTAATGCGGTAGGTGTCATTAAAGAAGAAATGCGCATGTTGAACTCACTTATTATTGGCGCAGCTGATCGTAATGCCGTGCCTGCTGGTGGAGCGTTAGCTGTGGATCGTGACGGCTTTGGGGATGAAATCACAAATACGCTTCGTGAGCACCCGCTTATTGAAGTGCGCAACGAAGAAGTGCAAGAGATTCCTCAAGACGGGATTACTGTCATTGCAACAGGACCACTGACATCACCGAGCCTCTCTGCGCAAATTAAAAATTTGCTGGGTGAAGAATACTTCTACTTCTATGATGCAGCAGCTCCGATCATCGAGAAAGATTCGATTGATATGAACAAGGTATACCTCGCTTCTCGTTATGACAAAGGTGAAGCTGCTTATCTCAATTGCCCAATGACGGAAGAGGAATTCAACGTCTTCTACGATGCACTCATTTCTGCAGAGACAGCAGCGCTCAAAGAGTTCGAGAAAGAGATATATTTTGAAGGTTGTATGCCAATTGAAGTCATGATGAAGCGCGGGAAGCAGACGGCATTGTTCGGTCCGATGAAGCCAGTAGGTCTAGTCAACCCACACACCGGACAACTCCCTTATGCAGTCGTTCAGCTTCGTCAAGATAACGCAGCAGGCACACTGTATAACATGGTTGGCTTCCAGACGCATTTGAAGTGGGGCGAACAGAAGCGGGTGTTCTCGCTTATTCCTGGTCTAGAGAATGCAGAATTTGTTCGATATGGTGTAATGCACCGGAATACGTTCGTAAACTCGCCTAAATTGCTCAGACCGACCTATCAGTTAAAAGGACGGGATAATCTCTTTTTCGCAGGGCAAATGACAGGCGTAGAGGGCTATGTGGAGTCTGCGGCTTCGGGACTGATTGCAGGGCTCAATGCAGCGCGATTTGCGAAGCAGCAGGAATGCCTTGTTTTCCCACATGAATCCACGCTCGGAAGTATGGCGCATTATATTACGAATGCGGATCCTGCGCATTTCCAACCGATGAATGCGAATTTCGGACTTGTTCCTCCACTGGAGAAACGTATTCGTAATAAAAAGGAAAAAAATGAAATGATCGCGACGAGAGCACTTGATACGGTCCGTAATTTTGCACAAGAGCACCAACTCATTTATACTTAATATATTGAGATTGATGACACTTAAAGAAGCAGCTGCTCATAGCTGTTTCTTTGTTTAGGAAAAGGCTTTTGGTGGTTTTGGGGTCCACACAAAGTACCTGTATCGACTTCGAAGCCAAATCCTCACGTTGTGGGGTTATTTTAGGAGGGGGATTGCCTCATGGAAATGGCATTTCACGCGACAACGATATGTGCAGTTCGACATCAAGGTAAAGGCGCTATTGCAGGGGACGGACAAGTGACGTTCGGAAATAGTATGGTTATGAAGCAGCATGCGAAGAAAGTTCGTCGTTTATATCGAGGGCAGGTTGTAGCAGGATTTGCGGGTTCAGTCGCAGATGCCATTACGTTATTTGAGAAATTCGAAGGCAAACTGGAAGAACATCATGGAAATCTGCAACGTTCCGCTGTCGAGCTTGCCAAAGAATGGCGCTCAGATCGCGTTCTTCGGAAACTTGAGGCCATGATGATCGTAATGGATCATAGTGGATTGTTATTAATCTCGGGGAATGGTGAGATTATCGAACCAGATGATGGCATCCTGGCGATTGGTTCAGGGGGTTCCTTTGCTCTCTCAGCAGCTCGGGCATTGCAACGCCATGCGCCAGAGATGGAAGCGAAAGAAATGGCCAAGGCGTCACTTCAAATTGCTTCTGAGATCTGCGTATATACCAACGGGAATATTATCGTCGAAGAAATTTGAGAAATTGTGATGGAGGGATGTAGATGAGTAATCAATCGCTAACACCGCGTCAGATCGTTGCGGAGCTAGATAAGTATATCGTCGGCCAGAAGAATGCGAAGAAATCGGTCGCTGTAGCACTGCGTAATCGTTATCGCCGCAGTCTACTCGATGAATCAGTTCGTGATGAGATTGTTCCGAAGAATATTTTGATGATTGGTCCTACAGGGGTTGGTAAGACGGAAATCGCTCGCAGACTCGCGAAGCTAGTTCAAGCTCCATTCGTCAAAGTAGAAGCGACGAAATTTACGGAAGTGGGCTATGTAGGCCGCGATGTGGAATCGATGGTTCGCGACTTGATCGAGACCTCCATTCGTATGGTGAAATCAGAACGAATGGAACATGTGAAGGACAAGGCGGAAGAAATGGCTAATGAACGAATTGTTCAAATCCTCGCTCCTTCAGCAGCGAAGAACAAGAATCAGAAGAATCCATTCGAAATGCTGTTTGGCAATAATGGCGGGAATACACAACAGGAAGAGGCAGAACCGCAAGATTCGAATCTTACAGAGCGCCGTCGTCAGGTGCGATTTAATCTACTTTCTGGGAAGCTGGAGAATGATACAATTGAGATTGACGTCGAAGATGCTGCACCGAATATGATGGATATGTTCGCTGGCCAAGGGAATGAGCAGATGGGTATGAACATGCAGGAAATGTTCGGGAACCTGATGCCCAAACGAACAAAACGTCGGAAGTTAACGATTAAAGAAGCACGGAAAGTGCTGATACAGGAAGAAGCTGGGAAATTGGTCGATATGGACGATGTTACGCAAGAGTCCATCAGACGCGCTGAGCAATCCGGCATTATCTTTATAGATGAGATTGATAAAGTTGCTAGTTCGGGCAGAGGATCGGGTCCAGATGTATCTAGAGAGGGCGTACAACGTGATATACTCCCGATCGTTGAAGGTTCGACGATCATGACCAAATACGGTCAAGTGAAGACGGACTATATTTTATTTATTGCTGCTGGAGCGTTCCATATTGCGAAGCCATCGGATCTGATCCCAGAGCTTCAAGGTCGATTCCCGATTCGGGTTGAGCTTAATAGCCTGTCCTTAGATGATTTTGTATCCATCTTAACAGAGCCGAAAAATGCATTAACGAAGCAATACGCAGATCTTCTTCGCACAGAAGATATTGAGATTGAATTCTCGACGGAAGCCATTCGCGAGATTGCACACATTGCTGCAACCGTGAATCAGAATACAGAGAATATTGGTGCACGCAGATTGCATACGATCTTAGAGAAATTATTAGAGGATTTGTCATTCGAGGCGCCAGAATTGACTCTAGACAAGATGACGATTACCCCAGAGTATGTCCGTGAGAAATTAGGGGATATCGCGCAGAATCGTGATCTCAGTCAATATATTCTGTGATCCTTAAGTTGAACTAGGAGGTTACGAAGGTGACACTACTCGCCAACACACGTGCTTTGAACAAACTGCTGCAGCGTGCAGATGGCAAGGCTGTCAATTTCCGTGAAATGTCGGAGATCCTGCGAGATGCCATTCAGGCCAATATCTATGTCGTGAGCCAAAAAGGCAAAGTATTAGGATATGGGGTCATGGATGAGACGGAGTTACAAGCTCTGGAGCAGACAGCGAATGAAGTTCGTTTCTCAAAGGAAATGAATCAATTTCTTCTTTCTTTTGGTGAAACGGCATGGAACACCGATGCAGGAACGCAGAATCAAGAAATATTAAATCGAATTTCGGCATTTTTCTCCCATTCGATTGTCACAGTCGTACCGATTATTGGTCGTGGGGAAAGAATTGGTACTATTGTACTAACGAGTCCTAAAGCCCTATTGAAGGATGATGATCTGATTTTGGCGGAATATGGTTCTGCTATTGTAGGAATGGAAATCAGTCGAGACCGTGCAGATGAGCACGAAGTGGAGAGCCGCAATAAGTCTTCGGTTCTATCTGCGGTCAACTCTCTTACCTATAGTGAGTTGGATGCGGTCGAACATATCGTCCATGAATTAACAGGTAGTGAAGGACTGCTCGTAGCATCCAAAGTTGCGGACCGCGCAGGAATTACCCGCTCTGTTATCGTCAATGCGCTGCGCAAACTCGAAGGTGCTGGCGTCATTGAGACTCGCTCGCTCGGGATGAAAGGAACGTATATTAAAATTGTAAATGATCAATTTATAAGCCATATTACCCGTTAAATTGTTAAGTGTTTTTAAAGCTCTATATAGAATGACAAGAGTCCTATCTTTCGATGAAAGATAGGGCTTTTTGCTTATTGTGAAAAAAGGTAATCTCAAAGAATATAATGATATACTGGCAGTATACAAATTTCTGCATATTTTTTATTACACGACAAATAATCATTAAAATATTGTCGAATTAAGGAGGATATTCAGGATTTTTGTAGAATTTTATTATTACTAATTTAAAATGAAAGTGGGGAAAATTGTGAATTTGCTTAGTGGCGCAAGCTATGAACGCTTACAAGGCGCGATCGACACCTCGAATTTACGCCAGAAAGTCATTGCAAACAACATTGCCAATGCAGATACGCCGAATTTCAAGAGATCTGACGTCTCCTTCGAAAGCATGTTGGAACAGGAAATGGATCGAAATTCATCTTCACTGATCGGCAATCGTACAGATTCCCGGCATTTCTATATCGGGCCCAAATCAGGTTCGATGGTATCACCTCAAGTGACTACAGATGAGACTACGGTGTATAACAATAATCTCAACAATGTAGACATGGATAAAGAAATGTCACAGCTAGCCCAGAACCAATTGAAGTATAATGCCCTCATTCAACAACTAAATCACGATATTAAAATGAAACGCGTCGTACTCGAAGGGAGATAATGCGCTTGAACATTAGTAATAGTTTTAATATTAGTGCTTCTGCATTGACCGCTCAGCGTCTGCGAATGGATGTTGTCAGTTCCAACATTGCGAATGCAGAGACAACGCGTGGCAGGTATGTTGATGGGAAATTCGAACCTTATCGTCGGAAGATGGTTGTGATGCAGCCATACCAAGAGAAAAGTTTCGCGAATGCACTTCAAACTGAGCTCGGAGAGCCAGATCTCGGAAGGGGTGTGAAGATTACTCAAATCAAAGAAGATCAGGCGCCATTCAAGCAAGTCTATAATCCAACGCATCCTGATGCAGATTCAAATGGTTATGTAAGCATGCCTAACGTTGATGTGCTAAAGGAAATGGTGGATATGATTTCTGCGACAAGGGCATATGAGTCGAATGTAACGGCACTAAATGCTTCGAAGTCGATGTTTATGAAAGCACTTGAGATTGGTAAATAACAATACACCTATCGAACGGGGGGGAAATGATGATACAGAATACCTTGTTGGCAGGCGTAACGCCGAAGCTGACAACGAACATCGCTCAGAATACAGCAACACCAGCAGAAGTCACCAAACAATTTAGTGATTTTTTAGGTGATGCGTTGAATCAAGTGGATGCACAAGAGAAGAATGTACAAAAAATGAGCGATAAGTTTATTTTAGGCCAAGTGAATGTTGATCAATTGATGATCGCATCCGAACAGGCGACGCTAAGTCTTCAGCTGACGACACAAATTCGCAATAAAGTGATCGAAGCTTATCAAGATATCATGCGTACGCAAATCTAATTAGAGATACATATTTAGCAAAGTTTCGGATGGGGTGACGGTGTGAACGAGAAGTTCGTCCAGTATCGAGATAAAGTGACTCAATTCTGGGGTCAATTCGGGAAAAAGCAAAAAGTATTGTTTTTATCAGTAATCGGCATTCTGCTCGTCGTCATTGTCCTGTTGTCGTATCAATTCTCGAAGGTTGAGTACGAGACAGCTTTTAGAGATTTGAATGAAGTCGATGCTGCAGCAGTGATGCAGAATTTGGATGCGAGCGGTGTTCCTTATAAACTAAGTGCTGATGGCAAGTCGATTTCGGTTCCAAGCGCATCAGCTTCCAAAGTAAGAGTTGATATAGCATCGCAAGGCATCGTGAAGAACGGATCGTTAGGCTTCGGTGCTTTTACGGATAGCTCGTCAACGTTTGGTTCAACCGATCGTGAATTCGATGTGAAATATAAAAATGCACTTAATGGCGAAATTCAGCAATTATTGAATCGGATGCAGGGTGTTAGTGATTCAAAAGTGGTTGTGAATTTACCACGTGAAAGCGTCTTTGCAGGTATGGAAGAGCAAGAAGCTGCTTCAGCCTCTGTGAATCTTAAATTCAAACCTGGATATCGACCTAGCCAGGAAACAGTAGATTCCTACTTCAATCTCATTAAGACTGCGATTCCGAATCTAGCACTAGATAACATTACGGTGACAAGTGATGAAGGCGAGTTAATGTCTTCCTTGAAGAACGGTAATGCAACGATGTCAAGTGCGATCGAAGAGCAGATGCAAATTCGTAAGAAATTCGAGAACGATGTTCGTTCAAGTGTTAAACAATTTTTAGGACGCTGGTATTCTCCAGATAAAATTGAAGTACTCGTTGGCGCATCCATTAATTTCGATAAGAAAAACTCGGAACAGAAACTTGTCGAACCTGTGAATAAAGACGAGATCAAAGGGATAGAAATTAGTGTTCAAGAATCTCAGAAAACCTACAGCGGTAAAGACAGTCAGGCTGGTGGTGTTGCTGGGACAGGAGCGCAAGAAATTCCAGGATACCCTGGCAGTGACAATAGCGGCCAGTCCAATTCGGAAGAAAGCTCCAAAACGACCAACTATGATGTGAATCGTATCACGAACCAAATTCAATCTAGTCCGTTCTCAGTCAAAGATTTGAGTGTCAATGTTGCGATTGAACCACCAAATGGTGATCTTGCTTCATTTACGCCAGAGAAAAAGAAAGAAATCGAGACGGTGCTTGTCAATTTTGTACGCTCAAAGCTCGCAGATTCAGGTCTTGATTATTCAGACGAAGTACTAGCCAAAAAAGTTTCAGTTGTTGCACAAAATTTTGGTTCAACAGCCGCAGCATCGGAAAAAGCTACCTTAACCAACACATTATGGATTGGTGGAGGGGTACTTGCACTAGCATTGCTCGCTGGAATCGGATTTATGGTGTATCGACGTAAGAAGAAGCAACAGGAAGCATTCGAAGATATTCCACTCGAACCAGCTTTGGAATTCCCTTCAATTGATTTTGAGAATGTAACGAACGAAAATCAAGTTCGCAAACAATTAGAAACCCTTGCCAAGAAAAAACCAGATGAGTTTGTTAACTTGTTACGTTCTTGGTTAGCAGATGAATCGAGGTGACATAGGTGGCAAGAAATCAGAATCAAGGCTATCAAGTGTTAACAGGACGTCAGAAGGCGGCGATTCTGCTCATTTCTCTCGGTCCGGAAGTATCGGCGCAAATATTTAAACATTTAAGAGAAGATGAAATCGAACAACTTACACTAGAGATTGCGAACATGCGCAAAGTGGATAACACGGAAAAGGAATCCATTCTAGCGGAATTCCATCAGATTTGTCTCGCTCAAGAATATATTACGCAAGGCGGTATTACCTATGCGAAGGAGATCCTAGAGAAAGCGCTTGGGTCACAGAAAGCGATTGAAGTTATTAATCGATTGACGGCAACCTTGCAAGTTCGTCCGTTTGACTTCGCTCGTAAGGCAGATCCGGCACAAATCTTGAACTTCCTTCAAAATGAGAACGCTCAGACGATTGCACTAGTATTATCGTATTTGCAATTCGAACAGGCTGCAGTTATTCTCTCCTCATTGCCGCAGGAGAAGCAAGCTGAAGTTGCAAGACGCGTTGCGATTATGGACAGCACATCACCTGAAGTAATTAGTCAGGTTGAACGTGTCCTTGAACAGAAATTATCTTCGACGGTTACGCAGGATTATACAAATGCAGGCGGTATCGAGTCGATCGTACAAATCCTTAACGGGGTTGACCGTGGTACGGAGAGAACGATTTTGGATTCCTTGGAAATTCAAGATCCAGAGCTTGCTGAAGAAATTAAGAAACGGATGTTCGTCTTTGAAGATATTGTTAATGTGGATAATCGTGCGATTCAACGGATTATTCGCGATATTGAGAATTCCGACTTACAGCTTGCGCTTAAAGTGGCGAGCGAAGAAGTACGTGATGTTATTTTCCGGAATATGTCCAAACGGATGGCAGATACATTCAAGGAAGAAATGGAATTTATGGGACCTGTGCGATTGCGTGATGTTGAGGAAGCTCAGACCCGCATCGTAGCAACGATTCGTCGTCTGGAAGAAGCCGGTGAGATTATTATTGCTCGCGGCGGAGGAGATGATATCATTGTCTAATTTGATTAAATCGTCTCAATATGTCGCGGTGAAAGATCCCAAATATATTGAGAAGGTTCAATATATGACAGGTCTCTCAGCGGAGATGAATATCGTAGATGAGAGCGAAGTTCACGCGAAGAGAGAAGCGGAATACGCGAGGATTCGCAAACAAATTATGGATGAAGCAGCTGTCGTCGCTGAAGAAGAAGTGCGACATGCATCGGAGGAAGCCGAGCGCATAGTAGAGGCTGCGAGAGCAGAAGCCGATCTGTGGTGGCAAGAGCGTCGACAAGAAGACGAACAGCTCATTGAAATATCGAAGCTGGATGGTTTTGAGCGAGGATATCAGGAAGGCATCGAGCAGGCACAAGAGGCTACACGCCAACAAGTGGAGCAAATGCTGGCAGAAGCTAAAGCGATTCTAGAGCAAGCATATCTGGCCAAAGATCAAATCATTCAAGAGGCTGAACCGTTTCTTGTGAACCTAAGCTGCTCGATCGCAGAGAAAATCGTAGATAAGCATCTATCGATGGAGCAAGAGTACGCCGTTGAATTGATTCGTAAGCAGTTAACACGGAAGAGAGAACAAGGGATGATCACGCTTTGCGTAGCGCCAGAGCATTTGGCATTCGTTCAAGCGGCGCGAGAGGAAATGATTCTCTCAATTGATTCCCAAGCGGAACTTCAAATCCTCCCGGATTCTTCAGTAACGGATTGGGGTTGTGTGATTCGTTCTTCTTACGGAAGTATTGATGCACGAATTGATACACAGCTTGCTGAGATTAAGAAACATTTGCTGCAAATTGCACTGCATCAAGATGATCGCTCCCAGGAGGATGATCATGCTTAATGCAGACAGATACATAGAACATTTGAAACATATTGATCCCATTCGCGTGAATGGGAAGGTAACACAGGTTATCGGGCTAACTGTTGAATCGGAAGGACCGGATGCGAGCATCGGTGAAGTCTGTTACATCTACCCTACGAAGGCAGCACAGCCACTAAAAGCTGAAGTTGTAGGATTCCGTGATAATAAAGTTATTCTTATGCCGCTGGGTGAACTTCACTCCATTGGACCAGGATGTGACGTGGTTGGTACAGGGAAACCGCTAACGGTTCAAGTTGGATCTGAACTGCTCGGGAAGGTTCTCGATGGTCTTGGACAACCGCTTGACCAATCACATCTGCCAAGTCGTATGGCACATTATTCGACACACAATGTTCCGTCGAATCCGCTTAAGCGACCGCGTGTTGCTGAACCTATTGGAACGGGAGTACGTGCAATAGATGGATTGCTTACGATGGGAAAAGGTCAGCGTGTAGGTATTTTTGCCGGGTCAGGGGTAGGTAAGAGTACATTGCTCGGTATGGTGGCACGGAATACATCAGCAGATGTGAATGTTATCGCATTGATCGGTGAGCGGGGCAGAGAGGTACTTGATTTTATTGAACGTGACCTTGGACCCGAAGGGCTTGCTCGTTCTGTTGTCATTGTTGCGACGTCGGATCAACCTGCATTAATTCGAATCAAAGGTGCGTTGATTGCAACGACAATAGCCGAATATTTCCGTGATCGTGGATTAAATGTCATGCTGATGATGGACTCCGTGACGCGTTATGCGATGGCGATGCGTGAGGTTGGTCTTGCGATTGGTGAGCCACCAGCAACGCGCGGATATACACCATCGGTTTTCGCGAGTCTTCCGAAATTGCTAGAGCGTGCGGGAACGGGACCTACAGGATCGATAACAGCGTTCTACACGGTACTCGTTGACGGTGATGATATGAATGAACCAATCGCTGATGCGGTTCGGGGTATTCTGGACGGTCATATCGTGTTGAATCGTTCCATAGCACATAAAGGTCACTTCCCAGCGATCGATGTGATGGCGAGTATTAGTCGGGTGATGAAGGATATTGTCGATTCCGAACATACGACTGCAGCGGAGAATTTGAAACGTCTACTTGCTATCTATAAAGAATCGGAAGATTTAATTAATATTGGTGCCTATCAGCGAGGTTCAAATGCTCAAATCGATATGTCGCTCGAATATATTGATGCAATTTGGAATTTTACGAAGCAGAAAGTCGATGAGAAAGTAACTTATCAGGATGCGCATGAACAATTAATCATGCAATTCGGAGTTAATTGATCGATGCGCGTAGTTTCGATGAAATTGAGGTAAGGAGTGCTGAAAATGGCAGTACGGTTTCATTACCCTTTTCAAAAAGTGGTTGATCTAAAGGGAAGTGAAAAGACGCAAGCAGAATGGGTGCTCTCTGCATCGATTGGCAAGCTGCAACAGGTTACGTCTGTACTTCATCAATTGGAAGCTGAGAAAGAGAGTGCACTAGATTCGATTCAGGAAGCGACAATAGCGTGTTGTGTGTCGAGTTTACAATCGATGCAATCCTATCTCAGTCGGATCGAACAATCGATTCGTAATCAATTGAAGGATGTGCAAGTGGCGAAGACCGATGTCGAACGTAATCAATTGCATTTGACAGACAAAATGAAGGATGAGCAAGTGTGGCAACAAGCGAGAGAAAGAGCCAAAGAACGGTATCGTTATGAAATGCAGCTTCGCGAGCAAAATGAGCTTGATGAAATGGCGACCGTGCGCTTTTCCTTATCGGCTCGTTAACGCTTGAACGATCTCATTATGGGTTCTTAGAGATCGTTGATTCGAGAAGGAGAGATCGGTTTGAAAGAAGCGGATATCGAGAAAAGTTCATACAGTGGATTTGAACGGTTTTTGTTTTTTGTGACACCTATCATTTTTACAATTGTGTTGTTATTCGTATTGCTCGCATTGTTCAATTTCCCGGTCCGTAATACGATTCTTGAAGTTGCGCAGAAAATCCCGATTGTTAATCAGTGGGTGCCTGAGCCGTCTTCTGGGACGGCCAAAGTGGGTACCGATGCGAAGGCAAAGAATAACAATCTAGAGAAAAAAGTTGAAGAATTAAATCAGTTATTAGCTGCAAAAGACGCAGAACTGAAGAAATCGACATCATTAATTGATCAAAAGGATCAAGAAATTCTGACCCTTAAAGAGAATGTTCAGCAGACGAAACAAGACTTCGAAGAGAAAAAACAGACAGATCAAGAATATCAAGCTCAAATTACGGGTCTTGCGAATATGTATGCCAAGATGCAGCCATCCAAAGCGGCACCAGTAATGGAAAGCTTGACATTGGACGAGCAAGTGCTGGTGCTTCAAGCGATGAAGCCGAATGATCGTGTGAGAATTTTGGAGAAAATGACGCCGAAAGCCGCAGCCGATGCATCGATTCTATTGAAAGATGCGCAGTCAACAGAGAACTTGGCAATCGCAGCTGTGCAAGCCCGGTTGAACAAGCTTAAGAATGATGAGAAAAATAAGGCCAAAGATAAGCTGGACAATACGCAGTTGATCCAGACGTTCCGCAACATGACACCTAAAAGTGCAGCTTCTCTCATTCTAGAAACGGCGAAGATTAGTGAGGAGAAGGCGTTGCTCATCCTCAAATCGATCGATGATTCGACTAGATCGCAAATCTTAACGGCCATGACAGATAATAACACTAAAGATAATAAAGATACTGCAGCAATCGCTGCAAAGCTATTATCCAAAATCATGCCAGCCAAGTAAGTGTTCGTGCTTGAAAGGAGGTGAAAAAGATGGAAATGATGATTCAATCTACATCAGCTTCGATCAGTGCGAAATCTTCGAATGCTTCGGCGACTAAGAATGCGGCTGGCACGGATAAATCGGGTAATACCTTCGGGCAAGTGCTGGGTCAATCTATGAACGGTCAAGAAGCAGCAAGTGGAACAGGCAATACTGCAACGGTAAATGTACAAACCTTGATTAAAAGTGCATTAGCAACGGATTCTACAGGAGAAATCAGTACAGATCAGTTGATTGAAGCGCTAATCGCTTCACTGCAGGAAGCAGACGGGAATATTGAGAACAATCCTGATCTATTGGGCCAATTGCAAGATTGGATCAAGATGGCAGATGAGCTTTTGGCAGCACTTGTCAGCCCTCAAGTGAGCGTGCAGGAACCAGTGAATAAACTCGCAGAATCCGACTTGGCTGCAGACCCTGGAACATTGCGTTTTGCGGTTCAAGATAGGCTGATGCAGCTTGCAACCCTTGTTAAGGAAGTGGGCACAGCAGAGTTACAACCACCACCTGTGATGAACAAGTCGATGGGCGCTGAATTCATGCAAACCTTGCAATCGATGTTAGGTGATATGACAGAGCAATCGGGCACACAAGTGACGAAGCAATCTAATGCAGCGGGTCAAGCTGCACAGTTGATCCAAACATTGCAAGCGATTCTGAACAAAGGGAACGCGGTAAATTCGGATTCAAATGTTGTCAGAACGATGGATCTTAACGCTGATCGTGCCGTGCAACCGACACCACTTGTGGGAAATGCTGTGAAAGTAACTAACGAGAATAATTCGTCGTTACAACAGAATACGTCCAATCAGACGCATTCATCCTTAGCTTCGTCAGATGATCAGCCATGGCTGACTCTAGATAACGATAAGGATGTATCACCAATCGTTACTGCCGGTCAAATGGCACTTCGCGCGCATGATACGACGGTTCTTCGACCAGCAGCGCCTGTGATACAAGCACAGAACTTTGCTCCTGAGATGAGCCAGTTCATTAAGCAGCTGGATATTGTGAAGCTGAATGGATTATCAGAAGCGAAGATTATTCTATTCCCTGAGCATCTCGGTCAAGTAGATATTCGAATTTCGGTTCAGAACGGCCATATTGTTGCGCAATTTATGACGGAACATGCAGCAGCCAAGGATATGTTAGACATGCAAATGGCTCAACTTCGTACAGCGCTGCAATCCCAAGGTCTGCAAGTTGAGAAGCTCGAAGTCACACAGAACCAGAACCTGCATTCTCAAATGTTCCATGATGGACGTCAATCGAATCGTGGACAAGGGCAGGGAGATCAGCAGACGAAGAATCAGGCAGCAGGGCAAGAGGATGGTTCAATCAGTCAATTGCAATCAAATATGCAAGAGGAACAAAACATCCGCCTGAATGGGTTAAGTCGAGGCAGTTCCTTCCATGCAACGGTGTAGAAAGAGAGTAGGTGAAAGCAATGGCAAATGATCGAGTCTCAACTTCAAATATGTGGCCGAACTATAGCCCAACGAATGTGGCTGCAGCAGCGAAGAAGGAACAGAAATCGCTCGGGAAGGATGATTTCTTCAAAATCTTGATTACGCAAATGACGAATCAAGATCCGACACAGCCGCTTAACGACCGTGAGATGATCGCTCAGATGGCGCAGTTCTCCTCGGTCGAGCAATTAATGAACATTAATAAGCTGCTTACATCGATGCAGCAATCCCTAGGCTCTTCATCAGGGTTGATCGGTAAGCAGATCAGTTGGAAAACTGAAGGGGATAAGGCGGAGACCAAATCAGGAATTGTAGAATCGATTATTATCCGTGATGGGATTCAATACGCCAAAGTTGGGACCGATGAAATTCTTCTTAGCAAGGTTGAGAAGATTGAGAACCCTGCTGACAAGGTGCCTCCTAAGGATGAATTGAAGCCTGATCAACCAAAACCTGAACAACCGATAGCTGAACAGCCGAAACCTGATGAACCGGTGAAGGAAGAGAACAGCAAAAATCCTGAGTCGGATAAACCTTCGAATCCACCAGAGGCTAGCGGATCATGACGGATCGTATGACCGTAGGCCAGCTATACACGGGTAAGATTTCACCCGCTGGGGTAAGACCAAAGTCAGAGCGTCTATCGAACGCAAATGATACAAGCTTTGAAGAGATACTGCAAAGTAACTTTGTAAGGTTCAGTCAACATGCGGAAATGCGCTTACGTCAAAGAGGAATTCAAATGGGCCCGGAGCAGCTATCAAAGCTAGAGACAGCTATTGATAAGGCTGCAGCAAAGGGTGCGAAAGAATCTCTCGTGCTTTTGCCAGATACAGCATTGATCGTGAACATTAAGAATCGCATGGTTGTGACCGCAATGGATCAATCATCGATGAAAGAGCATGTGTTCACACAAATTGATAGTGCAATAGTACTTACATAAAAAAGGCTGGACCTAATAAGGAGGCCTAAGATTGCGGATCGACCGAAGCAATCTCTGTATGACAAACGATTAGAATGAGGAGGATATCTATTCATGCTAAGATCGATGTATTCTGGTGTTTCAGGTATGCGCGGCTTTCAGACAAAGCTTGATGTCATCGGCAACAACATTGCGAACGTGAATACGGTTGGATTCAAAGCTGGCCGTGTTATGTTTAAAGATATTATGAGCCAGACGGTTGGAGGCGCTACAGCTCCAAATGGTACTGCTCAAGGCGGGATTAACCCGAAGCAAATCGGACTTGGCGTTACTGTAGGTTCGATTGATACGATTCATCTCGGTGGTAGTGCAATGACCACGAACCAACCATTGGATTTGCGGATTGATGGCGATGGATTTTTTGCAGTTCAATTGGAAGGTCAGACGACGCCATTCTTGACTCGCGCAGGGAATTTCCATATCGATGCCGATCGCAACATTGTAACAGGTGATGGGATGAGAGTCGTAGCTTCCGGCGGAGATATCATTGATTCCTTGGATGATACGGTGACAGGACTTACGGTTGCCCAAGATGGAACACTGATGCTAGCAAAGAATGATGGAACAATCGAACAAGGACCGAAAATTGGTATCGTTAAAGTGGTCAACCCTGAAGGTCTAGAGAAGATCGGTGGCAACTTGTATCGGATGACGGGGAATGCGAATCCGGATGGCGCGCTCGAAGTCGTCGATGCGAACAGCACTGAGTTTGGAACGGGAGCCGTTATTTCGGGTCAATTAGAAATGTCTAACGTTGAATTGACTGGCGAGTTTACGGAAATGATCGTTGCACAGCGCGGTTTCCAAGCGAACTCTCGTATCATTACAACTTCTGACGAAGTTCTGCAAGAAGTTGTTAACTTAAAACGATAAGATCGGATGATTAAGTAACGGAGGGGATTTTCCCCTCCACATCTCATAGGAGGGTAGCCATGATCTCACTTACGCGACTCAACGGTTCCCAGGTATGGATTAATGCTTTACTAATAGAGAGTGTCGAAGAATCACCCGATACATATGTTACGCTCGTTACAGGTAAGAAAATCATCGTACTGGAGAAGTCAGTTGATATCATTCGTTTGATGAAAGATTACCTAAGCAGTATTGGCGTGCAAGGCGCGACCATCAAGTTTCAGCAAACGGAGGGACAATCATGAAAAGAATGTTGCCATGGCTAATTACCGTCCTACTTGCCATTACACTAATTATTGTTGCAGCATTTCTCTTGTATAATTACTGGTCTAACGATTCCAAAGGTTCGAAAGTGGACAGTGCAATAAGTCAAGTGGAAACGAAACAATTGACAGCGGACCAAATCGTTGAGGTGTCTTCTCAGATTACGGATATCAAGACAAACTTGGCTGATGCAGGCTATGTCGTGATGATGGGCTTCTCTTTCCAACTTGATAGTAAGAAGACGAAAGAGGAATTCGATAAGATCAAAGATATCAATATTAAACCGATCATCATTAAAACGCTGGCGGATATGCAACCGACAGAACTTAATGGCGCGAAAGGTAAAGATCAACTCTGTGCGAAGCTGACCAATCTAATCAACAGTGCAATGCCTAGCGGGAAGTTGATGAATGTGGCGATTACTGATTTTATTATGACGTCCATTTAATTTGGCGATAGAATGATTCCTTTAAGGGGGTGAAACGATTGGTTGATGTATTGTCACAAAATGAGATCGATGCCTTGCTTGCGGCACTATCTTCTGGCGAGATGGATGCAGAGGAACTGAAGAAAGAAGAATCGCAGAAGAAAATTAGATCTTACGATTTTAAGAGAGCAGTTCGTTTCTCCAAGGATCACATTCGAAGTTTGACGCGAATACACGAGAACTTTGCTCGGTATTTGACGACGTATTTTTCAGCGCAATTACGTACTTTTGTGCAAATTAGCGTCGTGCAGGTCGAACAATTGCCGTATGACGAATTTATCCGATCAATTCCAAAAATGACGATATTAAACATTTTTGAAGCAGAGCCGCTTGAAGGTCGAATGGTTCTTGAGGTTCACCCTAACGTAGCTTTTGCGATGGTTGATCGTTTACTCGGCGGCACCGGCGTGGCTCCTTCCAAAATAACTGCCTTGACAGAGATCGAGACAATGGTCATGGAACGGATTTTCAGCAGAGCATTTGATAGTCTTCAAGAAGCTTGGAAGACGGTCATCGACATTGCACCGCGACTCGAAGCACTTGAGACAAACCCGCAATTTATGCAAATTGTTTCACCGAATGAGACGATTGCGTTAATCTCGTTAAGCACCAAAATTGGTGATACGACAGGGATGATCAATCTATGTATCCCACACGTTGTTATTGAACCGATTATGCCTAGATTGTCGGTACATCATTGGTTCGTCTCTCAGAAGAAATCGAGAGTTCCTGAAGAAGTCGAGGTACTGCGACAACGGGTGAATAAAGCGAGATTACCGTTAATTGCTGAGTTGGGTAATTCACAAATCTCCATACGCGAATTTTTAAGTTTATCGGTGGGTGATGTTATAACGTTAGAGAAAAAAGTTGAAGATGGCCTATCGATCCGCGTCGGAGAGAAATTGAAATTTCTCGGCAGTCCTGGTGTTGTTAAAGATCGCGTGGCGATTCAAATTGATGAAATTGTGAGCGAAGGGGTTGAAGAATTTGACGAGTAAAGACTATTTATCTCAAGAGGAAATTGATGCTCTACTGAATCAATCCTCAGCATCTAATACAGATGAGGGTTCGAAGTCTGAAATTTCCATCAATGATTATTTAACCGCACTGGAACAAGATGCTCTTGGGGAAATTGGAAATATTACGTTTGGAAGTGCAGCAACGGCGCTGTCCACACTTCTTGGGAAAAAAGTCGACATTACGACCCCACAAGTGTCCATTATTTCACGTGAGAATTTCAGCAGTGAATTCCCTAAACCGCATGTCGCAGTACATGTGACATATGTAGATGGGTTTGAAGGCATTAATTCATTGGTGATTCATACGAGAGACGCACAGGTCATTGCGAATTTGATGCTTGGTGGAGACGGGCAGATTACTGAGGATGAAGAACTGAATGAGATTCATATCAGTGCTGTACAAGAAGCCATGAATCAAATGATGGGATCCTCTGCAACGTCGATGTCGACGATCTTTAATCGGTTTGTAAATATCTCGCCTCCTGGTATTGATATTCTCAATATTGAGAGTGGTAGAGGGCTCCAGAAGCTACCTACGGAAGACTATCTGGTTAAAGTTTCGTTCCGCTTAATTATCGGAGATTTGATTGATTCGACGATCATGCAGCTTCTCTCTATTTCTTTTGCCAAGGAGTTAGTTGCATCGCTATTGGGTGATGCCGCTGAACCAGAAGCGCCAGCACCGGTTGTGAATGAGCCTGTGGTCGCGAGTGAACCAGCTGCACCAATGTTTGTGGATCCGAGTGCAGGCTTTAGTGCCGTCGATCCTACGATGCCTTATGCGGAACAACCACATGCGCAGCAACCGATGATGGCTCAGCAGCAAATGCATGGGCAGCCGATGTATGCACAACCACAAGGTTATCAACAACCAGGTTATGGTGGGCCGATGGGTCAACCTTCGATGATTGGTAATGCTGCGAATCGAAATGTGCAGCAAGTTCAATTTGCTAGTTTTCAGAATACTCCTTATTTACAGACAGAGGAAACTAATCTAAATTTATTATTAGACATTCCGCTGAAAGTGACTGTAGAATTAGGTAGAACCCAGAAGCAAATTAAGGAAATTCTCGAATTATCGCAAGGATCGATTATTGAATTGGACAAGCTCGCAGGGGAACCTGTCGATATATTGGTGAACAACAAGTTAATTGCCAAAGGTGAAGTTGTCGTAATCGATGAGAATTTTGGGGTTCGTGTCACAGATATCGTAAGCCAATGGGATCGTATTCAAAAACTACAATAGCTCTAGGGAGGATTTTTTAACATGTCAAACCGTATTTTAGTCGTAGATGATGCAGCTTTTATGAGAATGATGATTCGTGATATTCTGACGAAGAATGGGTATGAAGTCGTAGGTGAAGCACAAGATGGTGCACAAGCAATTGAGAAGTTTAAAGAATTCAAACCAGATTTGGTAACGATGGATATTACGATGCCTGAAATGGACGGCATCTCTGCATTGAAAGAAATTAAGAAATTGGATGGTTCAGCAAAAGTAATCATGTGCTCCGCGATGGGACAACAAGCGATGGTTATCGATGCGATTCAAGCAGGAGCTAAAGACTTTATCGTGAAACCGTTCCAAGCTGATCGGGTTATTGAAGCGATTAAGAAGACGTTAGGATCCTAATTCGAATGATTTCGTTCCTAGCAGTAGATTCAGACACAAATAATAATATGAGCTACTCTGGCGCAGTGATGAATATCGTCTGGGTGCTCATCGTTCTCGTAATCATTATCTTTCTAATCGTGTTTGTCATTCGATTCCTAGGACAGAAAAATCGCAACTGGAGCCGAAACCAAGCGATTCGTACGCTTGGGGCGATCGGGCTTGCGCAGAACAAATCGATGCAAGTGGTTGAGATCGGGGATTCGATCTACATTATCGGTGTTGGCGAAGATATACGTCTCATCGATAAAGTATCGGATCCTGATGAGGTTGCGGTTATTCTAGCTTCTTTTGAGCAGAATCAATCCAAACAGGGGCAAGAAATCGCGCCCTTTATCTCGAACTTGATGAAGAAACTTCGTAAATCGGAGGATTCGGCGCCTATCTCGCAGGAGGAACTGAATACCTCCTTTCATGAAGTGTTCCAGAGCAAGTTAAACCGAGTGACAAG
The DNA here is from genome assembly GCF_000374845.1 of Paenibacillus terrigena DSM 21567. GTDB lineage: Bacteria > Bacillota > Bacilli > Paenibacillales > Paenibacillaceae > Paenibacillus_K > Paenibacillus_K terrigena. The sequence continues at coordinate 144,467 of NZ_KB895418.1, forward strand.
CCGGAAGCAGAAGGTAGAGGAATTGCTTCAGGACGAAAATAATTCAGATCGGTTGATGGACAAATGAACAAAAAAGTATTGGTATGCTTAACCGTTGTATTGTTCTTGGCATCGCTGATGGTTGTACAATCTGCATTTGCGGCAGACCCTATTCCCAATATACATTTTCAAATTGGCGATGGTGGTGAAAAGCCCGGTACGAGCTCGTTATCTTTATTGCTGATTATCACGATATTAAGTGTGGCACCTGCGATATTGCTTCTTATGACGAGCTTTACACGCATTGTGATCGTACTCGGGTTCGTACGAACCTCCCTTGGGACTCAGCAGATGCCTCCCAATCAAGTATTAATAGGTTTAGCGTTATTCATGACGCTATTCGTGATGTCTCCTACAATATCTGAAGTGAACAAAGTTGCCTTGCAACCCTATCTAAATGCCCAAATTTCTCAGACGCAGGCACTAGAAAAGGCCGCAATTCCGATGAAGAAGTTCATGTTCAAGCAGACAAGGGAGAAGGATTTATTGCTTTTTATGAAATACACAAAGACGGAGAAGCCAAAGAGCTATGAAGACATTCCAATTTCAGTACTCGTACCTGCGTTCGCAATAAGTGAGCTGAAGACTGCGATGCAGATGGGTTTTATGATCTTCATTCCGTTTCTTGTTATTGATATGGTCGTGGCGAGTACGCTTATGGCCATGGGGATGATGATGCTTCCGCCGGTCATGATCTCATTACCATTCAAAATATTACTGTTTATACTGGTCGATGGTTGGTATCTTGTTGTGAAGTCATTGTTAACAAGCTTTGGCACATAACGGATCAGGACAGATAGAAGGAGGACGCAAGTGACCACGGATTTTATTATCGGGCTTGCTGGTCAAGCAGTATATACTGTCTTGAAGGTTAGTGCGCCAATGCTTGTGCTGGGATTGCTCGTTGGACTTATCATTAGTATTTTTCAGGCGACGACGCAGATTCAAGAGCAGACACTCGCTTTTGTTCCTAAAATCGTTGCGGTAATGCTGGCCCTTCTCATTTTTGGACCATGGCTCTTAACAACCATGATTGATTTCACGACCAATATTCTTGACAATTTAAATCAATTTATCGGGTAGGCGTGAGCGAATGGATTTTATACAAGAGGCTCTCCCTGTTTTTTTGCTAATTTTTTGTCGGATTTCAGCGTTTTTTGTAGCTGCTCCTGTCTTTTCATCTCGAAATGTGCCGAATCAGTTTAAGATTGGTTTGTCATTTTTCGTAGCATTGATTATTTACTTAAGTTATGGCTTAAGCCAGAGGGTACCCTTCGATACCCACTACATATTGCTTGTTATGAGAGAAGTGCTTGTTGGATTACTCATTGGTTATTGCGCGGTTTTGTTCATGTCAGTTATTAATACAGCAGCGAGCTTTATAGATATGCAGATCGGGTTCGCGATGGCGAATGTGATTGATCCGTTATCCGGCCAATCTTCTCCCATTATGGGGGGCTTCAAATATGCCGTTGCTATTCTATTATTCCTGATCATGAACGGCCATCATTATATGCTCGATGCGATGTTTAAGAGCTATGAATGGATGCCATTATCAAATGACGTGTTCCAGCGAATATATGATGGGAGTATCTCAACATTCCTTGTCACGACATTTGCGAATACTTTTCTGCTCGCATTCCAACTTGCAGCCCCGATCGTGGTTGCCTTGTTCTTAACGGATGTAGGACTTGGATTTCTTGCGCGGACAGCTCCGCAATTTAACGTATTCGTCATCGGGATTCCGCTCAAAATTATTGTGGGCTTAGCGATTCTACTACTCGTGATCCCAGGTCTTGCTTATTTATTTCAACAGCTTTTTGGTACGATGTTCGATTCCATAGAACAGTTAATTCAATTGATGGGTCATTCAGGTGCTGCAACGTGAAAAGAGGAGGGGTAACGGTGAACTTGCGGTATCAACTGGACCTTCAACTTTTTTCACAGGAAAAAACGGAGAAAGCGACACCGAAAAAACGGCAGGAATCTAGACAAAAAGGTCAAGTCGCGAAAAGTTCGGATCTGTCAGGGGCTTCTGTCTTGTTAGGCGCATTTATGTGTCTGCTCATGCTTGGTGGATTCTTCAAAGAACGATTAATGAATCTCTTTACAGAGCCACTGCTGCATCATATGAATATTTCGTTCACCCAGGAGACCATATTGCAATTTTTTGGACAAATGGCTTTGAAAATATTAATTTTCATGGCGCCCATATTCATTATTGCAATTTTACTTGGACTCTTAGCGAATTATTTGCAAGTGGGGTTCTTATTTACGGGAGATCCGATTAAGGTGAAGCTGAGTAAGATCAATCCGATCAATGGGTTCAAGAACATTTTCTCGATGCGATCGCTCGTAGAATTTATGAAGTCGATTATTAAGCTAACTGTGATTGGCCTTCTCGTGTATACATCCATTATCGGACAGAAAGCAGAAATTTTGCAGCTCTCGCATCAATCGATTGAACACATTTTCACTTTTGCAGCGAAAGTAACACTAGGTCTTGGGATCAAGATCGCTGCCGTATTGCTTGTACTCGCAGGTCTTGATTATCTGTACCAACGTTATGAACATGAGAAGAGTCTTCGCATGTCCAAGCAAGATATTAAAGATGAATATAAAAAAATGGAAGGGGATCCGTTGATAAAAGGAAAGATTCGTGAACGTCAACGCCGCATGGCCTTATCACGTATGATGCAGGAAGTGCCCAAAGCGGATGTGATTATTACGAATCCAACGCACTTTGCTGTCGCCATTAAATATGACGCCACAATGATGCAAGCGCCACAAATTATCGCAAAGGGGCAAGATTACGTCGCTCTAAAAATTAAGGAATTAGCCAAAGAACACAACATCGTTACGATGGAGAACAAACCGCTTGCGCGTGCTCTATATGCGCGGACGGAGATCGGAGATTCCATCCCTGCAGATCTGTTCCAAGCGGTAGCAGAAGTATTGGCATATGTCTACAAGTTAAAAGGCAGAGTCAAATCTCGGTAGAAAGGGAGGTAGCGAATCATGAAAATAAGAGATATTACTGTTCTCGCAGGCATTATTGGTATCGTGCTTATGATGGTCCTGCCCATCCCTTCATGGCTGTTGGACGTATTATTGATCATTAACATCTCGACGGCGTTAATGATTCTTCTTATAGCGATGAATTCTAAGGAAGCATTACAGTTCTCGATTTTCCCAGCTTTATTGCTCATCACGACGTTATTCCGATTAGCCCTTAATATCTCGACAACGAAGTTGATCTTGACGCATGGTGAAGCTGGACATGTTGTCGCGACCTTCGGCCAATGGGTTGCGCAAGGTGAAATAGCGGTTGGTTTTGTTGTTTTCCTCATCTTGGTTGTCGTTCAATTTATCGTTATTACGAAGGGTTCTGAACGGGTAGCTGAGGTAGCAGCACGTTTTACCCTCGATGCGATGCCAGGGAAGCAGATGAGTATTGATGCGGATTTGAACGCAGGACTCATCAATGAGCAGCAAGCAAAGGAACGGCGCTCGAAGATTGAGAAGGAAGCAGATTTCTACGGTGCAATGGACGGGGCGAGTAAATTCGTCAAAGGGGATGCCATTGCATCGATTATCATTCTAATCATCAACTTAATCGGCGGATTTATTATCGGTATGGCTGTTCATGGTATGCCTTTTGGTGAAGCCCTTAGCCGATATACGATTCTATCGATTGGGGATGGCTTGGTGAGCCAGATCCCAGCATTGCTGATCTCAACAGCAGCAGGTCTAATCGTGACGCGTGCGGCATCGGATGGTAACTTGGCACAAGATCTTAGTGCGCAGGTGTTTGCTTATCCGAAGCTAATCTATATTGTCGTCGGTACGATTACGATCCTTGGATTGTTTACACCGATCGGCCCATGGGCTACGCTGCCATTCGGAGCTCTATTATTGTTCGCTGCGCGGAAGATGCAGAAGACGATGGATAAGAAGCAAGCGGAAGAAGAGCTTCAAGTGGAAGAGCAGCAGATTGAAGAAGTACGGAGTCCTGAAAGTGTGATTAACTTACTGCAAGTTGATCCGATTGAATTCGAATTTGGGTATGGTCTGATTCCGTTAGCAGATACGCAACAGGGTGGAGACTTACTCGATCGTATCATTATGATCAGGCGTCAATGTGCTTTAGAACTAGGACTTGTGGTCCCTGTTATCCGAATTCGCGACAATATTCAACTAAAACCGAACGAATACGTCATAAAAATTAAAGGAAATACAGTGGCTGGCGGTGAATTATTAATTAATCATTACTTGGCCATGAGTCCTGGGTATGATGATGACTCAATAACAGGGATTGACACAACGGAACCGGCTTTTGGCCTACCTGCGCTATGGATCGATGAGCCTACGAAGGAACGTGCCGAATTGGCGGGTTATACCGTGGTTGATCCACCTTCCGTCGTTGCGACGCATCTTACGGAGATTATTAAGAAGCACGCACATGAGTTGCTAGGTAGACAAGAGACGAAAGCCCTAGTAGACAACGTCAAGGAATCTTATCCGGTTCTTGTCGACGAGCTGATCCCGAACATACTCACAGTTGGTGAAGTACAGAAGGTACTGGCGAAGTTACTTCGTGAGAAAATTTCGATTAGAGACCTTGTGACCATCTTTGAGACGCTTGCTGACTATGGGGCGTATTCGAAAGATCCTGAAGTATTAACGGAATACGTGCGTCAATCCCTTTCCAGACAAATTACACAGCAATTTACATCACAAGGCGAGACACTACGAGTTATCACAGTGGGTCCTGCATTAGAGAAGAAAATTGCCGAGAGTGTACAGTCTTCTGACCAAGGCAGCTATTTGGCGTTAGATCCGAATTCAACGCAAGTTGTGTTCCAGAAGATAACGGAACAAGTACAGCGATTAATCCAATCAGGTCATCAACCGGTCGTATTGACATCACCAACGATTCGAATGTATTTGCGTCAAGTGATAGAACGAATGATGCAGGATATTCCCGTATTATCTTATAGTGAATTAGAACCGAATGTCGAAATTCAAAGTGTAGGGGTGGTGAACTTATGAGAGTAAAACGTTATATCGTAGAGACCATGCCGACAGCGATGCAGCAAATTCGGGCAGAACTAGGGAATGATGCCGTCATTTTAAGTACGAAAGACCTATATATCGGCGGATTCCTCGGGATGTTCCGTAAGAAGCGTATCGAGGTGGTTGCGGCAGTCGATAAGGCTCCAGCACCATCTGCGAAATCGACGGATACTCGCCAAGTTCACGCCCTAACGACACAGCAAAAAGCAGTGGATGAAGGTGCAGTTGCTACGTTGATTGCGGCTGCATCCACTGCATCGAATAAGCACGTGGCATCGGCCTATCGCTCAGCTCAGAATCAGGATATCGGAACATCCGTCGCATCAGAGCAAGCAATTGCGCCTCCAGCACGAACGATCATTCAAGCTGAACCACCACAGGCGCCTGATCGGAGCCATATCATCAGCAGTGTGAAGACAAATCAGGTACAACCGGTTCGCGAAGAATTGATCTTTGATGAATTGCGTCAGGTGAAAGAATCGATTGCGAAATTATCGAAGCAGTCTATGGGTATTAATGAAGATGAAATTTATGAATCGGTTATTGCATCACTTCGAGAGCAAGAGATTGCACCACATGTGATAGATTCGTGGCTAGATCAGTATAAGCAAATACTTGCCCTCGAGGCTCAGGAAGGCTCAGCTGAACATTTTGCGGATTTTGTGCGAGAGCTGCTCAGACAGAATATTGCTTCCGTTGAACCGGAAGGCATACAGAGCCATACACGTGTCATCTATGTCGCTGGTCCTACAGGCGTAGGGAAGACAACAACTATAGCGAAGCTTGCAGCGGATCAATTATTCCGTCATGGGCGAAAGGTTGGGTTTATTACTTCAGATACATATCGGATTGCCGCAGTTGAGCAGTTACGTACGTATGCGACAATTCTCAATATACCATTAGAAGTTGTGAACTCGCCAGCTGATCTCATGCGAGCAATGAAGTCGCTTGAGCATTGTGATTTGATTTTTATGGATACGGCTGGCCGTAATTTCCGCAATGAACTTCTTGTCTCTGAGCTGAATAGTTTGTTGAAGCCATTAGATTCAAGCGAGACGTACCTGGTACTCAGCATGACCTCGAAATATCGGGACATGTCGAAGATCGTAGAGCATTTTCAGAAATATCAATTGGATAAGGTGATCTTCACGAAGCTGGATGAGACAGGTACCCATGGTTCAATTCTCAACGTTATCCATGACTATCATTTGAAATTGTCATATATAACCGATGGGCAGAATGTGCCCGAAGATATTCGACTACTTCAACCCGAGCGGCTCATTCAACTTATTTTAGGAGAAGAAGTGAATGTATGATCAAGCACAAGCGTTAAGGAATCTTGTCAATCGTCACAATAAAATACAAGACTCCCACCACGATACACGAATTGTTACGGTAACGAGTGGTAAAGGCGGCGTGGGGAAGTCGAATTTTACGTTGAACTTTGCGCTTGCATTACAATCGCTCGGACAGAAAGTGCTTGTGTTTGATGCTGATCTCGGTATGGCGAATATCGATGTCTTGATGGGTGTGAATTCGAGGGTTAACCTTTACCATCTATTAAAAAGAGAGAAGACGATCTGGGAGGTTATTCTCAAAGGTCCCAATGATCTTCATTTTATTGCGGGGGGATCGGGGTTCCAAGAACTACTTACACTTCCAGAGGAAGAATTGTTGTATTTCACGGAACAGGTTCATTCCATCTCTGGAGAATATGACATCATTCTGTTCGATACAGGGGCAGGGTTATCCAAAGAAACATTGAATTTCATTCTTTCTGCCGAAGAGACCATTGTTGTAACAACACCAGAACCAACATCGATTACCGATGCTTATGCGTTGATTAAAATCGTACATCGAATGAATAACAAGGTAGCTTTTCGTTTAGTTGTTAATCGGGTGTCGGACCTTCAGGAAGGCATCCAGACATCGAATAAAATTAATTTAGTGTCAGAACAGTTTCTAGATTTGAAAATCCCAACCCTAGGGTATGTGATGGATGATCCGAATGTCTCAAATGCGGTGAAGAAGCAAGTACCTTTTACGATTGCATTTCCGCAGAGTACATCTAGTCGAAGTATTGAACAATTAGCTGAAGCTTACCTAAATAAATCAAGTCAACCGCAACGAATGCCTTCGGAAAGCGGAGTAAAAGGATTTCTATCTAGAATGCTGAAATTTATGAAATAATCCTTTTCAAAGGAAGTGAGGCAGATGCAAGTCTTCAAAGTATTGGTTATTGATGATTCCGCATTTATGCGTAAATATATTTCCGATATGGTTACATCGGATACACAATTCGAAGTTGTGGACACGGCGAAGAACGGGCAAGAAGCTGTTGAGAAGGTTAAATCATTAAATCCAGATGTCATCACGATGGACATTGAAATGCCGGTCATGAACGGCTTGGAAGCGCTAAAGGTCATAATGGAAGATCATCCGACCCCAGCCATCATGTTGTCCAGTTTTACGGAGAAAGGTGCAAGAGAAACAATTCTCGCGTTGGAGATAGGGGCATTTGACTTTATTCAGAAGCCATCGGGGACGATCTCTTGTGATATTCATGTTGTTTCGGAGCATCTGCACCAGAGGTTGCGCGCAGCTATTAGCTCCAATATGAAAAAGTGGCCTATCAAAATAGCACCATTTCCCGAGTCTCAGCCAACCGTGCCTGCTGCTCCAATGGTACCGGACATCTCTGTAACACCAGCAGCTGCGGATACACCAACGGTTCCAATAAAGCCGGCATCTATCGATTATGTTCGGAAACCTGTCATTCAGGAACGTTCAGAACTACAATATCGAACGCCTGGAATACTGCCTAAGAAGCAGGAACCTATAAAGCCGAAGAAGCCAAATTCGGACCGCCAATTACATACGGCAGAAGTGATTCGTGAGTCGGCTGCTACCCTAACACCTGTTCCTTCAATTGAAGTTCCTGAGCCGAAAGTTAGACAACCAAGGCGAACAACCTTCAATCAATTGGTCGCGGTAGGCTCTTCGACAGGAGGACCTCGGGCGCTTAAGGAGCTTCTGACTGGGATTCCAGAAGATTTTCCAGCGCCAATTGTGATTGTGCAGCATATGCCAGCGAATTTCACGAAGTCACTAGCGCAACGGCTGAACTCCTTTTGTCAAATTCGTGTTGTCGAGGCAGAGAATGGTGATCGTCTTGAACCAGGCACGGCATATATCGCGCCTGGCGGCTGGCATATGACCATCAGACGCGAAATCAAAGGGACGTATGTTGTTGAGCTTAACAAGCAGGATCTTAGAAATGGACATCGTCCATCCGTAGATATCTTGTTCGAATCATTGATTCCGTTAAAAGAACTAGAGAAGCATGTCGTATTACTCACGGGTATGGGCAGTGATGGCGCTCGAGCGATGAATGCACTCACGGAACATGGGGTTCAGTCAACTTTTGCTGAGAATGAAGAATCTTGTGTTGTCTATGGGATGCCGAGATCTGCGATCGAGCTAGGTTGTGTTAAACATATTTTGCCGATTCAAGAAATGGCTCCAAAATTGCTGCAAGTCGTCAAGTAAAATGGAATTGTGATTTCACTGAGGGGGGTGCTTGTAATGGAAATGAATCAATATTTATCAATGTTTATTGACGAGTCAACCGATCATTTGCAATCGTTGAACGACAATATGATGCAACTTGAGAACAACCCAGATGATATCAGCATCGTACAAGTCATATTCCGGTCTGCACACACATTAAAAGGCATGTCCGCGACGATGGGATTTAACGACCTCGCGTCACTAACGCATCAAATGGAGAACGTGCTCGATTTGGTGCGTAACAATGAGCTGAAGATGAATGAATTTATCTTCGATACGCTATTCAAAAGTTTAGATGCACTCGAGACGATGGTACAAGATATTACGCAAGGCGGTGAAGGGAAAGCGGATGTATCCCACATCGTCGCTGCACTACAATCGATCGTACGCGGAGATTATGGACAAGCAGGGGCTTCGAATGAGGCACAAATCTCAGGGGCTCAGAATACGACGACAGAATTCCGCCTTGATGAATATCAATATGCAGTATTAGAGCAATCGATCAATACGGGACTTCCTGTGTTCTATCTCGATGTCGTGATTCGGGAAGATTGTGTTCTGAAGGGTGTAAGAGCCTACATGGTGTTTAATGCCCTTGAAGAGAATGGAGAAGTCGTTAAGTCGAATCCATCTGTTCAAGATATCGAGCAAGAACAATTTGATCGCAGCTTCTCTGTGTATTACATATCCAAGATCGATCAAGAATCGCTTTACCAGTTAATTTCGAGTATATCCGAGATTGAACGAGTACATATTCTTCCAGTTGATGAAGAGTCATTGATTCAAATCAGCCAGGAAGATGAGCAAGTCAACGAAGCAACTTCACAAATTCTTCAAGCTGTTAGGGAAACAGCAGCAACAGCGGCTCCAGTGGTGCAAGCAGCTAAGGAAGCAGTGTCTGTCCGTCCATCAGCGCCATCCAAACCGACAGCTTCAACGGGAAGCTCTAGCTCTTCGAATGGTGGATCAAGAACGATACGTGTAGATATCGATCGTCTTGATGTATTAATGAATCTATTTAGCGAATTATTAATCGATCGAGTCCGACTTGAGCAGCTTGCTAGCGATCTCAAGAGTCAAGACTTGACGGAGACCGTCGAGCATATGGCGCGTGTAAGCGGTGATCTTCAGAACATCGTTCTGAAACTGCGCATGGTTCCGATTGATACGGTATTCAACCGCTTCCCACGGATGATTCGCGACTTGGCGAAATCGCTCGACAAGAAGGTTGATCTCGTAATCACGGGAGCGGATACCGAGTTAGACCGTACAGTGATTGAAGAGATAGGGGATCCACTTGTTCACTTGCTGCGTAATGCAGTAGATCACGGAATTGAGTCGATTGCGGAGCGTTTAGAAGCTGGTAAGTCAGATACCGGCACACTTGAGCTTCGTGCATTCCACAGTGGTAATAGCGTCTTTATTGAGATTCAAGATGACGGCAAAGGGATTAATCGTGAGAAAGTATTGAAAACGGCGATTAAGAATGGCGTTGTTCGTGCGGATGAAGCGAATGCGATGACGGATGAGCAAGTCTATCAATTGCTATTCGCACCTGGATTCAGTACAGCGGATAAAGTATCGGACATTTCTGGTCGTGGTGTAGGACTCGATGTTGTTAAATCGAAAATTCTCTCACTAGGCGGCAATGTAACGGTAGACTCTAATTGGGGCTCGGGTTCGAAGTTCTCTGTTCAATTACCTCTAACCCTATCTATTATCGCTGCGATGCTCGTTCGTGTGGGCGAAGAGAAATACGCTCTACCATTGTCTTCAATCGTGGAGACGATGATCGTCGAACACAAAAATATTAGACATGTTCATGGATCGACAATGATTGATTATCGTGAATCTGTCATTCCAATTGTATCATTAGCAGATGTATTCGATTGTCCGAAGTCGAGTGAAGTAGAAAAAGATACTTCCGATGTGATTGTGATTCGTAAAGGCGAGCGTCTTGCGGCATTCATGGTCGATGATTTCATTGGTCAGAGTGAGATTGTCATCAAGACGTTAGGCAAATATTTAACGAATATCTACGGCATTTCTGGAGCTACAATTCTCGGAGACGGCCAAGTTGCACTTATCATTGATCCAAATGCACTAGTGAAATAGAGGGAAATAGATAAAGGAGGTTCTACCCATGGGAGAAGATATTAAAGTTATCGTATTTGCACTCGGTACAGAAGAATATGGTGTCGAAGTGGATAGCGTCAAGACAATTGAGCGTTTGACTCCTATTACACGCGTTCCCAAGACATATCACTTCGTAAAAGGGGTTATCAATTTACGCGGTGTCGTCGTTCCTGTGATTGATTTACGAGGTCGCTTCGGTCTGCCTGAGACAGCTCATACGGAACATACACGTATCATCATCGTCAATGTGAATGACATGGAAGTCGGCTTTATCGTAGACACAGCAAATGATGTAATCGATCTAAACACAGATCTGATTGAATCCCCTCCTGAAGTGGTTGGCGGAATCAAAGCAAAATATTTGCGCGGTGTAGCTAAGATCGGCAACGATCGACTGTTGATCATGTTGAATCTACCTGAAGTGCTTAACAAACAAGAGATTATTCAACTTGAAGATATGGGAGAATAAGTAGTGGACATTTTTCGGAATTTAGCAGAAATCAATGTTGATGTTCTGAGAGAAGTCGGAAATATTGGTGCCGGACATGCAGCGACTGCGTTATCTCGGTTGGTTGATAAACCGATTGACATGGCGGTTCCAGCTGTACGAATGCTGCCTTTTGATGAGATTGCGGAACAGGTCGGTGGCCCTGAGCAGCTTGTTATCGCGACGTTCCTCCGTGTAGAGGGCGATGCTCCAGGTAATCTATTTTTCATTTTGAAGCCGCATGCCTCCAAAAAATTACTCCGTTCCTTGTCCGGAATTGAAGTCATTTCGGATGATGACTATACGGAAATGGAAATATCCGCACTGTCCGAGATTGGCAATATTCTAGCGGGTTCCTATCTATCATCATTAGCAGATTTTACGGGGTTGTATATGACCCCAACCGTGCCAGCTCTAGCAATAGATATGGCGGGTGCAATTTTAAGTTTTGGATTGATGCAATTCGGTCAAATGGGCGATGGCGCACTTCTAATAGACACGACCTTCTTAGAGGGAGACGAGGAAGTGGAAGGACAGTTTTTTCTTATTCCTGACCCATCGTCTTTTGCGAAAATATTTCGTGCATTGGGAGTACCTTACGAATGATAGAAGACTTGCAAATCGTGAAAGTAGGGATGGCGGATTTGAACGTCGTCCATGGAAGTGGCATTATTCGAACGACAGGGCTTGGCTCTTGTGTGGGATTAACATTATACGATTCGATTGCGCATATTGCCGGATTGGCCCATGTCATGCTTCCCTCATCAGATACAGCGCGTGAAGGTCAATTGAATCTGATGAAATATGCGGATACGGCGATCCCTGTATTGCTGGAGAAGATGGAGAAGCTTGGGGGGCAGCGTAGACGGATGGTGGCGAAGATGGCTGGAGGTGCCCAAATGTTCGCTTTTAACTCCATGTCGGATACGATGCGGATTGGACCGCGGAATGTTGAGAACTGCAAAGAAATGTTGATGAAGCTATCGCTTCCTCTTCTTGCAGAAGATACGGGTGGAAATTTCGGTAGAACGATTGAAATGAATTGTCAGACAGGAATATTACATATTCGAAGTGTTCAAATGGGTGTGAAGGAAATATGAAGATGTCAGGGAATATTCGTTGGAATCTTGGGTTTGGCATTGCAGGGTTTGCGTTTACATTTTTGCTATCCGTTCAGAACAACTTGTTAACGACAAGTCTTGTACGTAGTGTATATGCTTTTCTGATCTGGTTTGTTATTACTTTTATCTTAAGAGCCATTCTTTTTCAACTTCTTGCCAGCAAAGAGGTTGTGGAATCATCCACTGTTCAGGATTCGGATGATTCGGTTGGTGGACAGCTTGATCTAGTCATCCCAGATGAGACTGAAGAGCTGCACGATTTGCTAAGACCAACACCGAAAGAACAAAAAGCCGTTCAGGAAGGATTCGTGCCTTTGAATCCCCCTAAGATTGTGAAGGTAAGTGATCAAGATCCTGAACAAATGGCAAAGGTAATTCGTCACCTGACAGAAGATTAAGGAGGGCGAAATGTAAATGTTAGAAAATAAAATCTCTCATTTATCGAACTATGACCTCTGGGAAAGCTGGAGAGAGCGCGGACAGATTGAAGCAAAGAAACAATTGATAGAGCAGTATCTATCGATCGTTGATTATGTTTCGAATCGACTTGCCATCGGCTTACCTAAGAATGTGAGTAAAGATGATCTTGCTAGTAATGGTGTCGTAGGACTAATTGATGCCATTGAGAAGTTCGATTACAAACGGGGATTACAGTTCGAGACGTACGCCTCATGGCGTGTTCGCGGGGCGATACTCGACGGACTGCGTCAAGGAGATTGGGTGCCTCGCTCCGTTCGTGAGAAGTCGAAGAAGATTGAAGAGGCCTATCAACACCTGGAGCAGCGTTATTTACGTTCTGTAACAGATGCTGAGATGAGCGAGTACCTGGAAGTGTCCGAAAAAGATTTTCAACAGATGCTGCAGGACGTTGCGGTTACGAGTGTCTGCTCGCTAGAAGATCCGATCCGAGACGAAGAATCCGAGACACGACTATCTCTGCTCATTGATGAGAAGGCGAAAAATCCGGACTACAAAGTAAATGAGTTTTTCTTGAAAGAATCCTTGGTCAAAGGCATTGAGAAATTAACGGAGAAAGAGCGAACGGTTGTCTCGCTTTTCTATTATGAGGATCTATCTCTAAGTGAAATTGCGGAAGTCATGTCGCTCTCACCCTCACGTATCTCTCAATTGCATTCTAAGGCGATATTGAGGTTGCGCGGTTCACTGGATAAGTATAAAAGTCAACTTCTATATAACTAGGTGATGGATAGAGGAGGGTGTAACGTTTATGGCAAAGGAAGTCCGATTGAACGAATTCATGGACATTTCTTTATCAGAGAACAAAATCGAGGCCTATTTGCAGATCAATGAACATTTTGACAATAGCACTTTTACATCAGATCAACTTGAGGCATATCTGAGAGAGAACCGCATCCATCATGGCATTCAAAAGAATATTTTGCAACAGATCGCCCAGACACCTAGAGCATTCCAGAACAATTATACGGTTATCGCCATGGGAACATTACCAACTACAGGGATAGACGGATATATCAATTATTCCACAAAACTTATCAAACAAGAAAAGAAACCGATGGAACTTGAAGACGGATCCGTTGATTATCGGGAAGTTGTTCAATTGAATAACGTTCAGAAAGGTCAGCTTATCGCAGAGCGCGTATTGCCTACAGAGGGAACACCCGGAATGACCGTAACAGGCGAGGAAATTCCACCTAAAAAGGGCAAGGAGGTTCGATTCAAAATCGGAAAGAATGTCGTTGTCGATGCGGAGCAGAGAGCCATGTATGCTGCGATCGATGGACTGATTGCCAAGACCGATAAGGATAAAGTGAATGTATTTCCAGTCTACGAAGTGAATGGGGATGTGGATTATAATATTGGTAATATCGATTTCATCGGAACCGTTGTTATCCGTGGAAATGTATTAAGTGGATTTCGTATAAGAGCTTCAGGGGATATCCGCGTCATCGGTGGTGTTGAGGGCGCCGAATTAGAAGCTGAAGGTTCGATCGAAATCACGGGTGGTATTATCGCAGGTAATAAAGGTTCGGTACGTGCACGTGTCAATGTGAAGAGTTCGTTCATTCAAGACGGAAATGTTTTTGCAGGTAATGATGTCATTGTCTCGCAGAGCATTATGCACTCCACGATACGTGCTGGAAAAAACGTAATTTGTGCAGGCACGAAAGGGCTAGTCGTAGGAGGCTTGATTCAAGCGGGAGAACGTGTTACTGCACGAACTATCGGTAACACGATGTCCACGGCAACGGTGATTGAGGTGGGTGTATTGCCTGAGTTGCGTAATGAGCTGCTTGAGCTTCGCGTTCAGCTGCGTGCATTAATTGAAAGCTTAGATAAGACAGATAAAGCGCTCTCACTGCTAGATCAGCTTGCTTCATCAGGGCAATTGTCGCCTGATCGTCTTGCGATGCGTGTCAAATTAACGTCAACAAAAAAACAAAACAAGCAAGAACAGGCCGAAACTCGTGAACGGATTCTTGAAATTGAGAAGACTCTTGAAGATACGAACACGGCACGTGTAGATGTGATGAAGACCATCTATGGCGGCACTAAGATCGTTATTGGACGGTATACGCGGTTCATGAAAGATCCTGTTGAGCGGATTAGCTTTCGACTTGTGGAAGGCGATGTGTCGATGAGTCCTTACGTATAATAAGAAATGGCTGATGACGTCTTCTATGAATTCTGAGAATCGGAGGGTTTGCTATGGTTAGACCTATCGAAATGCAAATGTCAATTCCAAGATCGCAGGATGCATCTTCAGTACATCATCAGACGTTACATAAACCGTTCGTTGATCAGACGTTGCTTGCAGAACAAGCGACCCGTCAGACAGAACAGCTTCGATCGAAGAACACACAAGTAGATGAGACTGTACAATTACCTATACATGAAGAAGAACGACGTCACAAGCAGTCATCAGAACGTAATAAGCATAAGCGTAAGCCGTTAGAAGGGAGCTCAGAACAAGACACTGAGGTCCCTATTCATCCTTATAAAGGACACCGCATTGATCTAACTCTATAATTTGATGGAATAAAGGTGATTTGATTGAATCTTGACCCCCTGTGGTACGTTGTCATCATTGGTGCTGCGGCTATTTTTTATGCATTCATGATCCCAAGACAGCGCAAAGAGCAAACCGGCAATCAGAGTGTGATCGTACGGGAAGTGGAAGAGACACTGGAACATTTCATGGACGAGATTGATCAAGATAATAAAGAACTCGTTCAACTGGTCACGCAGATGAAACAAGACTTCGTCCTTCAGCAGAATGTGCTAGGACATCGTATTGAACAGCTGGAGCATCGTTGTCAGCAGCTCGAACTGCAGCAGGTGCAGCATACGATGGTGAATGAACACGTAGCCGTCGCAGTAG
Source organism: Paenibacillus terrigena DSM 21567 (assembly GCF_000374845.1). GTDB lineage: Bacteria > Bacillota > Bacilli > Paenibacillales > Paenibacillaceae > Paenibacillus_K > Paenibacillus_K terrigena. Next base: position 160,257 of record NZ_KB895418.1, read on the forward strand.
AGCCGCAGTTCATCGTGGATCCCACCGTGCCCAGCGCCGTTCCCGTTGTGGAAACGCAGCGTGATCCCGAACCCGAACTTTCTATGGAAGATGCATCGATTAAAGGACGCTATGCTGACATATTTACACTGTACGAAGATGGGAAGTCCATGGATATGATTTCGAAGAAAACGGGGCTCCCTCGCGGTGAAATCCAACTCATCCTTCAGCTGTCGAAGCAGGAGGCGAGTCGTGATTAATAAACGTAATTTTCTATTAGGATTGGGGAGTGGTCTGATTCTTGGAAGTGTACTCCTTCAGCTCATGCTCGCTGCAAATCCTGAACAGCCAAAGAATACCCGAAGCGACCTAAGCTCATATACAGTTGAACAGCTTGAAGGAGCAGCAGAGAAACTGAATATGCGTCTTGTGAGTGCTGATTCGAAAGTATATACAGTCAATCAGTTGAATGATTTATTTAAAACGAAGGAAGCGGAATGGCGTGCCTCGTTACCATCGGTAGAGCAAAAACAAACAAAAGATAATGCCATATCCGCATCCTCTAATGAGGAGAAAACGGAAGCGCCTAAGAAGACATTTAAGATTGTAGCTGGTATGTCTCTCGTTAAAGTGAGCGACAAGCTCGAGGAATTAGGCATCGTCGATTCTTCTGCGAAATTTGTCGCATATGGGAAGAAGCATGGCATTAACAGCAAAATCCGTACAGGAACATACGAACTGTCAGCTGATCAGACGTTTGCAGAGATCGCGAAGACCATCACGACGAGGCCTTAGTCGAAAAAGCGAGTTTTTCCGTAGATCATGCTTGCATCGAAATATGACATGTGATATAGTAAATGACGGTGTTAAAAACACACGCTATTTAATTTCGATAAGGGTGCTTCTATTGTAGAAGTCTTGTCGAAAGATGAGATTAGCGGCGGATAAAATAAAAACCATATTAGGAGGTGTGTGAAGATGGCAGTAATCTCCATGAAACAGCTACTAGAAGCTGGGGTACACTTCGGTCACCAGACTCGTCGTTGGAACCCGAAAATGGATCGTTATATCTTCACTGAAAGAAACGGAATTTACATCATCGATTTGCAAAAAACGGTGAAAAAGGTTGAGGAAGCTTACAACTTCGTTAAATCGGTTGCTGAAGAAGGCGGCACGATCCTATTCGTAGGAACGAAGAAACAAGCTCAAGATTCTGTTAAAGAAGAAGCTGAACGTTGTGGCAACTTCTTTATCAACCAACGTTGGTTGGGTGGGACGTTAACTAACTTCCAAACAATCCAAAAACGTATCGATCGTTTGAAAACGTTGGAAAGATGGGAAGAGGACGGCACTTTCGAAGTTCTTCCGAAGAAAGAAGTTATCTTGCTTCGTAAAGAGAAAGATCGTCTTGAGAAATTCCTAGGCGGAATCAAGAACATGAAAGGTTTGCCAAGCGCGTTGTTCGTTATCGATCCACGTAAAGAGCGTATTGCAGTAGCAGAAGCTCGTAAATTGGGTATCCCAATCGTTGGTATCGTTGATACGAACTGTGATCCAGACGAGATCGACTACGTTATCCCTGGTAACGATGATGCGATCCGTGCAGTTAAATTGTTGACTGCGAAAATGGCTGATGCGATGATCGAAGCAAACCAAGGCGAAGACACACAAGCTTAATTAAATGATAATTAAATGAAAAGGGTGGTTGGTAGGTGTGAAACCTCTCGCCGCCCTTTTTTTGAGACAACAAATTGATCGTCAAATGAAATGACGAATTTAACTTTGGAGGGAATATACAATGGCAGTTACGGCTAGCATGGTAAAAGAACTTCGTGAAAAAACAGGCGCAGGTATGCTTGATTGTAAAAAAGCGCTTGACGAGTCTAACGGAGATGTAACAAAAGCAATTGAAATTTTGCGTGAAAAAGGTTTGGCTGCTGCAGCAAACAAATCCGGACGTATTGCAACTGAAGGCGTATGTGAAGCTTACATCCATGCAGGTGGTCGTATTGGTGTTCTTGTGGAAATCAACTGTGAAACTGACTTCGTTGGTAAAACAGATCAATTTAAAGAACTTGCTCGTGATATCGCAATGCACATCGCGGCTATGAGCCCTCGTTATGTTCGTCGTGAAGAAGTTCCTATGGAAGATCTTGAGAAAGAAAAAGAAATCCTTCGTGCACAAGCACTTAACGAAGGTAAACCAGAGAAAATCGTTGATAAAATGGTTGAAGGCCGTATCAACAAATACTATGAAGAGTTCTGCTTGATGGAGCAATCTTTCGTTAAAGATCCAGACAAAACAATCGAAACATTGTTGAAAGAAAAAATCAGCACAATCGGTGAGAACATCTCCGTTCGTCGTTTCGTTCGTTACGAGCTTGGCGAAGGCATGGAGAAAAAAGTGGATAACTTCGTTGAAGAAGTTATGGCTCAAGCAAAAATGTAAGCTAACGCTTACTTATCTATACAATTTAATCATTCATAGTTAAAAGGTTGGAACACGCTGTGTTCCTTCTTTTTTAACTACATAGAACGAAAGCTTGTGTTTTGAACTGCAATAGGGATGGACGAATCATCCGAAAGTGGAGGGTAAATCATTGAAACAACCAGTATATAAACGAGTCGTCTTAAAAGTAAGTGGTGAGTCTCTTTCCGGCCAAAATGGCTTTGGTATCGAGTCTGATGTTATTAATTCCATTGCTGAACAAGTAAAGGAAGTCGTTGAACTTGGCGTTGAAGTTGCAATTGTATGCGGCGGAGGCAACATTTGGCGCGGAATCGCAGGCAGCGAAAAAGGAATTGACCGTGCAACAGCTGACTACATGGGTATGCTTGCTACAGTAATGAATTCCCTTGCCTTGCAAGACGCGCTAGAGCAAATTGATGTCCCAACACGCGTTCAGACTTCTATTGCAATGCAGCAAATTGCCGAGCCTTATATCCGTAGACGTGCGATTCGCCACTTGGAGAAAGGCAGAGTTGTTATTTTCGCAGCAGGTACGGGAAATCCATTCTTCTCGACCGATACAACTGCAGCACTTCGTGCGGCTGAGATTGAAGCAGATGTCATTCTAATGGCGAAGAATAAAGTAGACGGTGTCTACACGGCAGATCCATTCAAAGATGAGACTGCAGAGAAGTTCGATCAATTGACTTATCTAGAAGTGTTAAATCGTAATCTTGGCGTGATGGACTCAACAGCTTCTTCATTGTGCATGGATAACAATATTCCACTTGTCGTCTTTGCAATTACGGAGAAGGGCAATATCAAACGTGTTGTACAAGGTGAGAAGATCGGAACGATTGTAAAAGGGAGTGTAGACTAATGCCACAATCAATCAAAAAAAATGCAGAAGAACGTATGGGGAAAGCAATTGAATCCTTGAAACGCGATCTTGCAACGTTACGTGCGGGTCGTGCGTCGTCATCGATGCTGGATCGTATCCAAGTTGAATATTATGGTGCTCCAACCCCAGTGAATCAGCTTGCTAACGTGAATACACCAGATTCTCGTACCCTTATGATTCAGCCTTGGGATAAAACCTCATTAGGCGCAATTGAGAAAGCAATCTTAAAGTCAGACTTGGGATTGACACCAGCAAATGACGGAACTCAAATTCGTCTATCGATTCCTATGTTGACAGAAGAGCGTCGTGTGGAACTCGTGAAATCGACGAAGAAGTTCGGAGAGGACGCGAAAGTAGCCATTCGTAATATTCGTCGTGATGCGAATGATGAGATTAAAAAACTCGAGAAATCAGACATTTCGGAAGATGAATCTCGTCGCCACCAAGAAGACGTTCAGAAAACAACGGATAAATATATTGGTGAAGTTGATAAAGTAACCGCATCAAAAGAGAAAGAAATCATGGAAGTATAATGTAAGGCCTGCTGCCCCTCCGAACGGTGGGGTTTGTTGTCTTTTTTCTACTTGTGTGTAGTTCTCATCATCTAGGTTGGAGGAAATGGAATGATTAAGCGATTCCAGAAATGGTTGGATGAGAGACCCAAGGGTCAAACGTCATTCAATTTATCAAAAGATAATATTCCTGAGCATATCGCGATAATTATGGACGGGAACGGCCGCTGGGCCAAAAATCGTGGGTTACCGCGGATTGCCGGGCATCACAATGGGATGAAAGCTGTGAAGAAGGTCACGATTGCCGCTGATGAGCTTGGCGTTAAATGTCTTACGATGTATGCTTTTTCAACGGAAAATTGGAAGCGGCCTAAAGACGAAGTAGACTTTCTCATGAAGCTTCCTGAGGAGTTCCTATCCATTGAACTAGCGGAGCTGATTGAGAAGAATGTTCAGGTTCGAATGATGGGGCATAAAGAAGATTTGCCATCACATACGCTCAAAGCTATCGAGGAAGCAGAACGTCAAACGAAGAACAATACGGGACTTATTCTAAATTTTGCTTTGAACTATGGCGGTCGAAGAGAGATTGTGGAGAGTGTTCGCGAGATCGGGCAACGTGTGTTAAATGGTGAATTACGCCCTGAAGATATTATGGAGTCTGATATTGAACAGCACTTATTATCGAATCATTTACCGAATCCAGATCTTCTCATTCGGACGAGCGGGGAACTCCGTTTAAGTAATTTTATGCTGTGGCAGTTGGCTTATAGCGAATTCTGGTTCACAGATGTATATTGGCCTGCGTTTACGGAAGAACATTTGTATGAAGCAATCGCTGAATACCAACGGAGAACACGCAGATATGGCGGTCTAGTATAACTTCGTAGGAGTGGATATCATTGAAGCAACGCATCATTACCGGGATAATTGCAGGGTCAGCATTTCTTGCCTGCACTGTGATCGGTGGACCTTGGTACCAAGGACTTCTAATCGTGTTATCCTTAATCGGCTATTATGAATTTGCCCGAATGAACCACTTTCATTGGTGGAACATCACCTCCCTGCTCGGTTTCGCAGGTGTTATTTATTTCGTATTCCCATGGGAAGGGTTTGACGTCAGTGTCGAACCGATGTGGATGTGGCTTCTCATGTTTCTTTTCTTAACAATAACCGTATTATCCAAGAATCGAATTGATATTAATCGAATCGCAGTGATGTTTCTTGGCACAGTATATGTAGGTGTCGGATTTCAAGCGATGATTACAACACGGTACACACCAGATGATCATGGATTGTTCTGGACATTCTTATTGTTTGGCTGTATTTGGGCCTCCGATTCAGGGGCTTATTTTACAGGACGTGCATTCGGGAGAACCAAGCTGTGGCCTTCTATTAGCCCGAATAAGACGATTGAAGGCGCCTTTGGCGGCGTTGTCATCTCCGTTGTCATTGCACTGTTATTTGCTTGGTACGCACCGGATTTGCTTCCATTTGGTAAAGCTGTTGGGATCGGGATAGTTGCCGCTGTCGTTGGTCAATTAGGCGACTTGATCCAATCGGCATATAAACGCGTTCACGGAATTAAAGATAGCGGGAATTTTCTACCGGGGCATGGCGGCGTATTGGATCGCTGTGACAGCTGGTTGATTGTGTTTCCGTTCGTGCAACTGCTGATGCTGTTGCCGCACGCATAAGGGAGAGGGACGATCGTGAGAAAAATAGCAATATTGGGTTCGACAGGTTCAATTGGTACTCAAACATTGGACGTCATTTCCCATTACCCCGATCAATTTAAAGTTGAAGGATTGGCAGCAGGGACGAATGCTGCTTTATTTATAGAGCAAATCCATCGATTTAAACCACGTAAAGTATCGATTGCGACCAAAGAGCTTGCGGATCAACTGAAGCTGCAGATTCCCGCCGATATCGAAGTATATTACGGGGATGAAGGACTTATAGAAGTTGCTTCACGAACCGATGCTGATTTTGTCGTTACAGCATTAGTAGGGAGTCAGGGATTGCCCTCGACTTTAGCTGCGATTCGAGCAGGGAAGAACATTGGTCTGGCGAATAAAGAAACACTGGTTACCGCAGGACACATCGTAACCTCCATGATTCGTGAATATGGCGTGACGATGCTGCCTATTGATAGTGAACACTCGGCGATTTTTCAATGTTTGAACGGAGAATCGATGGAGAATATCAAGAAAATTACGATTACGGCATCAGGCGGCTCCTTCCGCGATCGCACTCGGGAACAGCTTCAAGGTGTGACCGTTGAAGAAGCACTGAATCATCCGAATTGGTCGATGGGAGCGAAGATTACCATTGATTCAGCGACGATGGTGAACAAGGGACTTGAAGTGATTGAGGCGCACTGGCTGTTCGATTTACCTTACGAGCAGATTGATGTGCTCATTCATCCGGAGAGTATTATTCACTCCTTTGTTGAATTTAACGACAGCAGTATCATCGCGCAGATGGGTAATCCCGACATGCGTGTCCCGATTCAATACGCACTTACATATCCTGAACGGATCGCTTCACCGGCTGCTTCGCTTGATCTAGCTCGGATCGGGAAGCTGCATTTCCGTGAGATGGATTATGACCGTTATCCTTGTTTAAGAATGGCGTTTGAGTGTGGTAAAATAGGGGGTATAGCACCAACGGTTTTCAATGCGGCGAATGAAGTAGCTGTTGCACGATTTTTACGGGGTGAAATTTCCTTTCTTCACATTGAAGATGTTATCGCATCTGCCCTTGACAAGCACCACCAGATTTCTATGCCTACGTTAGAACAAATTCAAGAGACAGATCGATTGACACGACAATTGGCATTGAACATCCCTTTTGGGTTATCCTAGGAATATACGCTTAAAAAAACTTATGCCAAAGCATTCTCGTGAAGCGAAATAGAGAATATTGATAATTTATATGGACATAAGTGAGTGAAGGGAGGATGCTGTCAGTTGGAAATGGTTCAGATCATTTTTTTAACGGTATTAGTCTTTTTCGTCCTCGTGACGATTCATGAGTGGGGGCATTTCTATTTTGCGAAACGCGCCGGTATTCTCGTTCGTGAATTTGCAATTGGATTTGGACCAAAGCTGTTCTCCTTTAAGAAGAATGAGACACGGTATACGTTGCGACTTCTTCCGTTGGGTGGATTCGTACGGATGGCAGGTGAGGATCCTGAGCTGGTTCAGATTCAGCCAGGTCAGACCATAGCGGTGCGATTGAATCAAGATCAAGTAACAAACCTTTATCTAGACCAATTGGATCAACGTAAAAATGTGGTGCGTGGTACGGTTGAGGAAATCGATCTTGAAGAGCACCTATTCGTGAAGTTGGATGTGGATGGTGATATCCAGACACTTGCGGTTCATCCACAGGCCATGATGGTGACCAAAGGGCAAGAAACCCAGATTGCACCTTATAATCGCCAATTTGGAAGTAAAACGGTAGGTCAGCGTGCAATGGCTATATTTGCCGGACCTTTAATGAACTTCTTTCTTGCCTTTGTTTTGTTCGCGGCGTATATTATGATGGCTGGTGTGCCAGAAGAGAATCCGAAGCATCTCACAATTGGACAAATTACGGAGGGTAAACCCGCGGATCGTGCAGGACTTAAACCGGGGGATATTATCGAGACGATTAATGGTGTAGACATCGGTGCTGATTCTACCAAGATGATTGAGATGATTGGTAAATCGACGGATAAAGTCATGCATTGGAAGATCACGCGTGACGGTGCAACGAAAAGTATTGACGTAACGCCAGAACTCATCGAAGGGCAGGAAGGCGGCAAGGTCGGAATCGTACCTGTTACTCCAATGCGTTCTGCATCATTTGTGGAGACAATTAAGTATTCGGGTATTGCTATGAAGAATACAACCATTCGCATATTCGATGGATTCCGAATGCTGATCTTTGGTCAGTTCAAATTGGATGATCTAGGTGGACCTGTTCGTACTTTCGAAGTTACGGGTCAAATTGCGAAACAAGGGATTGATCAATTAACGTCATGGGCTGGAATACTCAGCTTGTATCTCGGGATCTTTAACTTGCTCCCAATCCCGGCACTCGATGGTAGTCGACTTGTCTTTATCGGGGTTGAGGCGATCCGAGGCCGCAAGGTTGATCCGAATCGAGAGAGCATGGTGCATATCATTGGATTCGCCATGTTAATGTTGTTGATGCTGGCTGTCACGTATAATGATATTTTACGGCTAGTGAAAGGATAATCGACAAGTTTTGTCGAATTGAACAATAATAATCATAATGAGCTATAGCATTTCATGGGAGGCATTTAGATTCGTATGTCGAAAGAGAAGCAGTTCGTAACAGAAATTACACCACAGCAAGAGGATTTCTCGCGCTGGTATATTGATGTCATCAAGAAAGCTGATTTAATGGATTACTCTCCAGTTCGTGGATGTATTGTATTCAAACCAGATGGCTTCGAAATTTGGGAACACATGCAGGAAGAGTTGAACCGCCGTTTCAAGGAAACAGGTCATCGTAATGCATACTTCCCAATGTTCATTCCGGAGAGCTTCTTCCAGAAGGAGAAGGAGCACGTTGAGGGCTTCAATCCGGAGCTTCCTTGGGTAACCGAAGCAGGTGGCGAGAAACTAGAAGAGCGTCTTGCGATACGTCCTACTTCAGAGACCATGATCGGACATATGTATTCGAAATGGATTCAATCCTACCGTGATTTGCCGGTATTAATTAACCAATGGGCGAACGTTGTTCGTTGGGAGAAACGTACGTTGCCATTCCTTCGTACGAGTGAGTTCTTATGGCAAGAAGGCCATACGGCACATGAGACAGAGGAAGAAGCTCGTCAAGAGACAATGCAAATGCTTGAAATCTATCGTGATTTCGTTGAGAACTACTTAGCAATCCCGGTTATTATGGGAGCGAAGACGCCTTCTGAGCGTTTCGCCGGTGCTGTCGATACGTATTCGATCGAGGCAATGATGAAAGACGGACGTGCAGTACAAGCAGGAACATCCCATTATCTTGGCACGAAATTTGCCGTTGCATTTGATATTAAATACCTCAGCAGAGAGAACAATCTGGAGTATGTCCATACTACTTCATGGGGTGTGAGTACACGTCTCATCGGATCGATGATCATGGTTCACGGTGACGATCGCGGTCTTGCGTTGCCACCGAAGGTTGCACCAACGCAAGTGATCATGGTTCCTATCGGCCCACCGAAGACGCGTGAGCAAGTGATTGGACGTACCGACGAGCTATTCCAAGAACTGAAGAAAGCAGGCGTACGCGTTCGTGTCGATGATCGTTCGGATGTGAGTCCTGGCTGGAAATTCAATGAATATGAGATGCGCGGTGTGCCGCTTCGTCTTGAACTTGGGCCTCGTGACATGGAGAACGGTGTAGCTGTTCTTGTATCGCGTATTACAGGGGAGAAACGTGTCGTGCAGCAAGATAACCTTGTTGCTGAAGTGAAAGGCATGCTTGAAGATATTCACCAAGAAATGTTCAATCGTGCGAAGCAGTTCCGTGAAGATCACTTCAAATCGGTGGATACACTTGATGAATTGAAAGCTTCGATGGAAGATCAGCGTGGATTCTATCTTGCAGGTTGGTGTGGATCGGCTGCATGTGAGTCGCAGGTCAAAGAAGAGACAGGTGCGACAAGCCGTAATATTCCGTTTGAACCGCAAGAGCAGAAAACTACATGCCTATGCTGTGGAGAGAAAGCGGAACATACTGTCGTATTCGCTCGCGCTTACTAATATTATTTAATTAAGTTGAAAAGCTTCTTACGAAGATCTCGATGATTCGTCGATACCTCTTTTGCAGAAGCTTTTCGATTTTGTAGGGGGAACATCATGGGAAATTTGGGGGAGAAAAGAAAACGGTTCGAGGTACTTCTCAATCAAGCTGAAATTCCTGGCAGCATGATCGATGCTTATTTTACAGAGGGTTACATCGATCGTGTGGAGACGAGCCGTACGAATCGAGAATGGACCATATATATTCGTCGTGAGTCGATCTTACCTTCACCCGCTTATCGTACCTTTGGTGTGCAAGTGCGTGAACGAATGTCTCACATTGCCAAGATCAAACTCATTCTTGAATATTCGGATGCGGTGACGACAGGTGAGATCGTCGAAGAATATTGGGGACTATTCCTGGAGTGGGTTCAACGAGAAGTCGCTTCAGTTCAAGGGTTTATGAGTAAAGCAGATATACAGGCTGAACAATCGAATGTGCTCGTTACTTTAAATGATACAACCTCACTGGAATTAGCGCGTAAACGCAGTATTGACGATGCAATCGCACGATTCTATGAGCAATATTTCAATCGCACAGTACGTGTTAAGCTCCAGGCTGGGGAGTTCAATGCGGAAGTGTATGAAGAATTCCAACAGAAGCTGGTTGTCCAGGAACGTGAAGTTATTCAGCAGATGATGACAAGCATTGAACAAGAAGTCGAGAGTGACAGCGGTAGTGCTGAAGATTTGAAGTTGCAAGTGGGTTATGAGATCAAAGAACAACCTGTTCCGTTGGAACAAATTCAAGATGAAGAGAAGAAGGTTACGATTCAAGGTGCAATATTCGGGCTTGAAGTGAAGGAACTTCGTAATGGTAGTACGCTGTTCACGTATTACTTGACAGATTTCACGGATTCCTTGCAAATGAAGATGTTTGCGAAGAACAAAGAAGATGTCAAGATCATGAACTTACTCGCGAATGGCAAATGGGTGCGTGCACGAGGTAAAGTGGAATATGACCGCTTTATGCAGATACCTGAGCTGGTTATGATCCCTTCTGACCTTATGGAGGTTAAAGCTCCGCCGGATCGAATGGATAATGCGAAGGAAAAACGCGTTGAGTTCCATTTGCATTCCACGATGAGTACGATGGATGCGGTCACTTCAATCGATCAATATATCAAGACGGCTGCCAAATGGGGACATAAAGCTATCGCAGTTACAGACCATGCGAATGTGCAGTGTTATCCAGAGGCGGATAAAGCAGCGAAGAAAAACGGCATTAAGATGATTTATGGCTTAGAAGCGAATGTCGTCAACGATGGCGTTGATATTGTTCTGGAGCCACAGCCGATTGAACTGAAGAATGCGACATATATTGTGTTTGACGTCGAGACCACGGGACTGTCGGTAACGAATAATAAGATTATTGAGCTTGCCGGGGTTAAGATGTGTGAAGGACGTGAGGTTGGCCGGTTCGCCAAGTTTATCAATCCACATGAGAAGATCCCATACAATATTACACAGCTCACGAACATTACCGATGAAATGGTGAGGGATGCTCCGGAACTCGATCCCGTCGTTCGAGAATTTGTAGAATTCGTAGGTGACTCGATTCTGGTTGCCCATAATGCACGGTTTGATATGGGATTCTTGCAGCGCGCGCTAAGACAGCTCGAAATCCCTCCAATAACGAATCCGGTTCTTGATACACTTGAGTTAGCAAGATTGATTCACCCAACGTTGAAAAATCACCGACTAAACACATTAGCGGCTAAATATAAAGTTTCTCTAGAAAATCATCACCGAGCGATTGATGACTCCATTGCATTGGGCGGTATTCTATTTGGACTCTTACAAGATGCTGCCGAGCAGAAGAACATTACGATGCTGGATCGGCTGAACGATTATGTCGGTAAAGATCTATCCAACGTGCGCCCTTTCCATTGTGGAATCTATGCGGTAAATGACGTTGGCAAGAAGAATTTATACAAATTGGTCTCCTTATCTCATACGGAAAATTTCAAGCGCGTCGCATGCATTCCGCGTAGTAAACTTACTGCACACCGTGAAGGGCTAATCGTCATTTCGGGATGCGAGAAGGGCGAATTGTTCGAGACGGTACTCAACAAGACAATTGAAGAGGCGGAAGAGATCGCTGAATTCTATGATATTCTTGAGATTCAACCGCTCACGATGTACATGCATCTCGTTGAAAAAGGATTGGTCGGCAGTCCGGCTCATATTGAACAGGCCATTCAGACCATCTGTAGAATAGGCATGAAGCTGGACAAGCCGGTTGTTGCGACAGGGAATGTGCATTATTTGAATCCTCGGGACAAAATTTATCGGGATATCGCCATTCATGGGATTACCGGATTCAGCCCGCTCAAAGATATTCGTAAGCCGGATGCACATTTGCGAACGACGGATGAGATGCTGGAGGAATTCGCATTTTTAGGGAAAGAAAAAGCTTACGAAGTGGTCGTGACGAATACCAACGCGTTAGCAGATCGGTTCGAAGAAATTAAATTGTTCCCGGACAAATTGTTCACGCCGAATATCGACGGTGCGGATGAAGAGATTCGCAGCACATGTTATCAGACTGCTAGAGACCTGTATGGCGATGAATTGAATGATATTATTATACAGCGGCTTGAAAAAGAACTTATTCCGATTATCAAATTTGGATTCTCTGCGAACTACTTGATCTCTGCGCGGCTTGTGAAGAAATCGAACCAAGACGGTTATCTGGTCGGTTCACGGGGATCCGTTGGTTCTTCTATCGTTGCTACCTTCCTAGGAATCTCCGAGGTTAATCCATTACCTCCGCATTATTTGTGTCGCAATTCAAATTGTAAGCACAGCGAATGGTTCACGGATGGTAGTGTACCGAGCGGGTTCGATCTTCCGGACAAATTCTGCCCGAACTGTGGCGAGCCACTGAAAGGCGAAGGTCAAGATATTCCATTTGAGACGTTCTTAGGATTTAAAGGCGATAAAGTTCCCGATATTGATTTGAACTTCTCTGGGGATTATCAGCCAGTTGCCCATAATTTCACGAAAGAAATGTTCGGTGAGAAATGTGTATTCCGGGCGGGGACGATCGGTACGGTTGCGGATAAGACGGCGTTCGGATTTGCGAAGAAGTATGAAGAAGATCAACATAAGAAGTGGCGCGGTGCTGAGCTGAATCGACTAGCTTCGGGATGTACTGGCGTGAAGCGAAGTACCGGGCAGCATCCCGGCGGGATCGTGGTTGTACCGGATTATATCGATGTTGAAGATGTAACGCCGGTTCAATTCCCGGCAGATGACGTTAATGCAGATTGGAAAACCACCCATTTCGATTACCATGCGTTCGAAGCGAACTTGCTGAAACTTGATATTCTGGGGCACGATGATCCGACGATGATGCGGATGCTCCAAGACTTAACGGGTGTTGATCCAACATCCATCCCAATGAATGATCCGAAGGTTATGAGCTTATTCAATTCTACGGATGCAATCGGTGTAAGACCGGATGAGATTCGTACCCCGGTTGCGACGTATGGTATTCCTGAAATGGGGACGAAATTCGTTCGCCAGATGTTAATTGAAGCGAAACCAGCTACCTTTGCCGATTTGCTGCAAATTTCGGGACTTTCTCACGGAACGGGCGTATGGCTTGGGAATGCACAAGATCTGATTAAGAGTGGAATCTGTACGATCAAGACGGTTATCGGTTGTCGTGACGAGATTATGTTGTTCTTAATTTATAAAGCAGGTATGGATGCGGGGCTTGCCTTCAAAATTACGGAGAACGTTCGTAAAGGGAAAGGACTTTCCGATGAATGGATTCAAGAGATGAAGAATTGCAAAGTGCCGCAGTGGTACATTGATTCTTGCCTCAAAATCCAATACATGTTCCCGAAAGCCCATGCGGCAGCATATGTTATTTCGGCCGTCCGCTGTGCTTACTATAAGATTTACCATCCGATTGCATTCTACGCAACGTATTTCTCTGTACGTGGTGCAGATTTTGATCTAGATGTATTATGTCAAGGATATGACGCGATCCAGAGGATGATCGTTGAGATTGAAGCGAAAGGCTTCCAAGCGACACCGAAAGAGAAGAACAGCTTGTCGATACTGGAGATGTCTCTTGAGATGACTGCACGGGGCTTTACGTTCAAACCGATCGATCTCTATCGTTCGGATGCAACGAAATTTATCGTGGATGGAAATAGCTTGATACCTCCGTTTGCAGCGATTCAAGGGATTGGGGAGAATGCAGCCCGCAGTATTGCTGCGGCAAAAGATCAAGGTGAATATCTATCGATTGAAGACTTCCAAATGCGTTCCAAGGCAAGTAAGACCATTGTTGAGGTTCTGGGACAAATGGGCTGCTTCCGAGGGCTGCCAGAGAGCAACCAATTGTCGTTATTCTAGAGATTGCTTCGGTTCTCGACTGCTGACGCTACTTGTCATTGCGTTATGCGTATGTTATAATTTTTTGGTAATGATGATGATATAACTGTCGCGAAGAAGAGTGGGGAAACCCACTCTTTACCTTTTGGTATATAGCTTTTCAGATAGTGAGTCTTAAATCGTAAGGTTACAGGGAAGAAACAAGGGGGTAACATCTTGAGTACACCGAAGATTAAATCGGTTGTGGAAGAAATGATTCAGCCATATTTGGATGAAAATGGGTTCGAACTCGTTGATGTCGAATATGTGAAGGAAGGTAGCAGCTACTTTTTGCGCGTGTTCGTGGATAAGGAAGGCGGGATCGATATTGAAGATTGCGGCCTTATTAGTGAATTCATAAGCAATCAGCTAGATGCGAATGATCCAATTCCAGAAGCATACTTCTTAGAGGTTTCATCGCCAGGCGCTGAACGACCGCTCAAAAAGCCAGAGGATGTTCACAAAGCAATAAACAAAAACGTGTATGTGACTACATATGAGCAGATTGACGGCACGAAGGAATTTGAAGGTGTGTTACTTTCCTTTGATGGAGAAGAAATGGTCATTGAAGCGATCACGAAAGGGAGAAAGTCGAAGAAGACGATTCCTTACGCGAAGGTTGCTAGTGCAAGATTAAGTATTCTGTTCTAACCAATTGATGATGAATAAGGGTGAAGGATTGAAAGGGGGAGCTATTCCGCAATGAGTATGGATTTTATTGAAGCGCTTCATGAAATTGAGCGCGAAAAAGGGATTAGCAAGGATATTTTGTTTGAGGCAATCGAGGCCGCTTTAATTTCAAGTTATAAACGCAACTTTAACACGGCACAAAATGTTCGCGTTGACATGAACCGCCATAATGGCGTGATCAAAGTATACGCGAGAAAGACCGTTGTGGAAGAGATTCTTGATCCTCGGATGGAGATTTCCCTCTATGCGGCACGTGAGATTAACCCGAACTTCCAAATGGGGGATATCGCAGAGATCGAAGTAACACCACGTGATTTCGGACGTATTGCTGCACAGACTGCCAAGCAGGTTGTGACACAACGCATTCGTGAAGCAGAACGCGGCTTGATCTATAATGCGTATATTGAGAAGGAAGAAGATATCGTTACAGGTATCGTTCAACGTCAAGATTTACGTAATGTCTATATTGACTTAGGCAAAATTGAAGCGGCTTTGCCGTTAAATGAGTTGATGCCTAATGAAAAGTTCAAGCAAGGGGATCGCGTCAAAGCGTACATCACGAAGGTTGAGAATACAACAAAGGGACCGCAAATTCTGCTCTCCCGTACACATCCGGGTCTGCTCAAACGTTTGTTCGAGCTCGAAGTGCCTGAGATTTTTGATGGTGTTGTTGAGATTCGTTCCGTGGCTCGTGAAGCTGGCTTCCGTTCCAAGATCGCAGTATATTCGCGCAATGAGGAAGTTGATCCAGTAGGATCCTGCGTAGGGCCGAAAGGGGTTCGTGTTCAGACGATCGTGAACGAGCTGAAAGGCGAGAAGATCGATATCGTCTGCTGGTCCGACCGCGTTGACGAATATGTAGCGAACTCACTTAGTCCATCCAAAGTCTTAGAGGTTCAAGTATTCGAACAAGAGAAAATGGCGCGTGTCATCGTACCGGATTATCAATTGTCCCTTGCGATTGGTATTAAAGGTCAGAACGCTCGTCTTGCAGCGAAGCTTACGGGCTGGAAGATCGATATTAAGAGCGAGACACAAGCGGAAGAAGAATACGGACGCGAGAGAACAGGCGAGACGATGCATCAGGATTCCGTATCGATCGACTAATTGATTACGCGACGGGGGAGGGGATCGTATGAGACCTAGAAAAGTACCGCTGCGAAAATGTGTTGCTTGTCAGCAAATGATGCCCAAAAAAGAACTGATTCGTGTGGTGAAAACGCCGCAAGATGAAGTGTTAATTGATTTGACTGGCAAAAAAGCAGGACGCGGCGCTTATTTATGTGGTAAGCTGTCCTGTTTCAAGCTGGCTCATAAGAGCAAGGCGCTAGATCGTGCATTGAAGCATCAGGTACAGCCTGAAATATACAACCAACTGGAGCAGGACTTTATACGCGTTGAAGATGAATTCATTGCGAATAAAGAGCGGGCGGAGGATGAAGATGAGTAAAGTAAAGTCCCACTTGGGACTTGCAATGCGTGCAGGGAAGTTGATCACGGGTGATGAAATCGTGCTCAAGGCTGTCCGTGCGGGTCAAGCTCATCTCGTTATTGTCGCAGGCGACGCTTCAGAGAACACCAAGAAGAAATTTCGCGACAAATGTCATACGTACAACGTGCCGCTTGCGATCGGTTTCGATCGGGGAACTTTGGGAGAATGTATCGGTAAAGCCGAACGCGTCGTTCTAGCAGTGACAGACCCAGGTTTTTATCGAATGATCAGTAAGGAAATGTTGATATTGTCGGAGGTGGAGTATATTGAACAAAGATAATAAAGATAAATTAAGAGTATATGAATATGCTAAGTCTTTAAATATGAGCAGCAAAGAAATTATTACGATCATGAAACGGCTCGATATCCCTGTGAACAACCATATGAGCGTGATGGAGAATGATACCGTGGGCCGTGTGGAACAATTCTTCCGGGATATTAAGGCGAATGCAGCAGCGAAACGTTCGAGCACTGACAAAGGTCAAGTGAGTGCGCCATCGAACCCGCCTGCTGCAGGATCGCAAGTGAATACTGCGAGTACACCAGCGTCTAAGGCTAACGAAATGGCGACGGTCTCTGCGAAACCGAGCCATGTGAAGCCACAAGGACAGCGGGATGGAGGGACAGCTACACAATCCAAACCAGCTGGCCAACAGCAACAACCGAGTCGTCATCGTGATGGACAGTCAACAAACCCATCGCGTGATGGACGTGATCAAAATAAGCCTCGCCAACCTGAGAAGCAGGGGAATTTTCAAACGAATAACAATTCAAAAAATCAGGATCAGCGCAGAACAATGGGGAACCCTAACGGAACAAGCAATGGAAAAGCAAACTCCGGGCAACGACCAGGCCAAGGTAGACCAGCATTCCAAGGAAATAGTAATAATTCACAAGCTACGAGACCACAAAATCATGGGAATCAGGCACAAGCTCCCAATAAATTCAATGGAAACTCTGGCAAACAAGTGGATGAGGGAGAGGAATTCGTGTCAGTAACTAAACCAGCAACAGCACCAAAGAAAACGAAGCCTAATCAAAAGCGCTTCGATGATAACAAAGTCAGCAGCTTCAAAGGAAATCAAGGTGGCTATAATAACCGTGGAGGAAGAAACCAACGCGGTAGAGGCCAGCAGCAAGTTCAAGAAAAACGTGAGAAGATCGACAATACACCGAAGAAAATTATTGTACGCGGCAATATGACGGTTGGGGAAACCGCTAAATTGCTTCACAAGGATGCTTCTGAAGTCATCAAAAAATTAATTTTCTTGGGTGTTATGGCTACCATTAACCAAGAGCTTGATCTGGATACGATTCAATTGCTTGCTACAGAGTTCAAGGTCGAAGTTGAGATCAAGATCCCTGTTGAGGAAGACCGTTTTGAAAATGTAGAAGAAGTAGATGATGAAGCTGATTTGAAAACACGTCCTCCTGTCGTTACGATCATGGGTCACGTTGACCATGGTAAAACAACATTGCTTGATGCAATTCGTTCGACGAATGTAACAAGCGGTGAAGCTGGCGGAATCACGCAGCATATTGGTGCGTACCAAGTTGAAATTAACGGTAAGAAGATTACGTTCCTCGATACACCAGGTCACGAAGCGTTTACAACGATGCGTGCACGTGGTGCTGAAGTAACAGATATTACAATTATCGTAGTTGCAGCAGACGACGGTGTTATGCCACAGACGGTTGAAGCGATCAACCATGCGAAGGCAGCGAATGTACCGATTATCGTAGCGGTGAACAAAATCGATAAGCCAGGCGCAGATCCAGACAAAGTGAAACAAGAGCTTACAAATTATGAGTTGGTTCCAGAAGAGTGGGGCGGCGACACCATTTTCGTTAACTTGTCTGCGAAGCAGCGTACGAACTTGGAAGGCTTGCTCGAGATGATTCTTCTCGTAGCTGAAGTGAACGAATACAAAGCAAATCCGGATAAACGTGCTCGTGGTACGGTTATCGAGGCTGAGCTGGATAAAGGCCGCGGTCCAGTAGCTCGTATCCTTGTTCAACATGGTACACTACGCGTTGGGGATGCATTTGTTGCAGGGAACTGCTTCGGTCGTGTCCGTGCAATGGTGAATGACAAAGGTCGTCGCCTGAAAGAAGCAGGTCCATCAACTCCGGTTGAGATTACGGGTCTGACAGAAGTTCCACTTGCAGGCGATCCGTTCATGGGCTTTGAAGATGAGCGCAAAGCACGTGCTATTGCTGACCGTCGTGCAATTACACATCGTCAATCCGAACTTAATGCGAATACACGTGTTACGTTGGATGATCTGTTCAAGCACATCAAAGACGGCGAGATCAAAGACCTCAACGTGATTATCAAAGGGGACGTTCAAGGTTCGGTTGAAGCATTGAAAGGTTCCTTGGCGAAGATCGAAGTTGAAGGCGTTCGTGTTAAGATCATCCACAGCGGTGTAGGTGCGCTTACTGAATCCGATATTATTCTGGCAGCCGCTTCGAATGCAATCGTCATCGGGTTTAACGTTCGACCTGATAACCAAGCTAAGCTTACTGCAGATCAAGAGAAAGTTGATGTTCGTCTGCACCGCGTTATCTATAGCGTGATTGAAGAGATCGAACAAGCGATGAAAGGGATGCTTGATCCTGAATATCGTGAGAACGTGGTTGGTCATGCCGAAGCACGTAATATTTTCAAAATCAACAAAATGTCGATCGCAGGTTGTATGGTTACATCCGGTAAGATCATTCGTTCGGCAGAAGTTCGCGTCATTCGCGAAGGTATTGTAATATTCGAAGGCAAAATCGATTCCTTGAAACGCTTCAAAGATGATGCTAAAGAGGTAGCGCAAGGCTACGAGTGCGGTATTACCATTGAACGCTTCAATGACATTAAAGAGGGAGATATTATCGAAGCCTTTGTCATGGAAACGGTAGAGCGTAAGTAGAGAGGTGACACACCCATGGCTAAAATTCGTGTAGGACGTGTTGGCGAGCAACTGAAAAAGGAACTCAGCCAAATGATCCAATCGGAGTTGAAAGACCCCCGGATCGGTTTCGTAACCGTGACAGGGGTTGAAGTTACAAATGATTTATCGCAAGCTACAGTATACCTGAGTGTACTTGGCGATGATGAACAAAAATCAAATACGTTAAAAGCGTTGGCGAAAGCTAATGGATATCTTCGATCTGAATTAGGGAAAAGAGTCCGTCTTCGTCACACCCCGGTGTTAATCTTTAAATTCGATTCCTCAATTGAGTACGGTAGTCGAATTGAAAAGATCCTCGGTGAAATTCAAGATGGAGAGTAAAATGATGAAGTTGAATTCTAACGATTCGTTGTATGCAGAAGAGCTTCAAGCTGCATACAACTTCATCAATCATCATGACGATTTTCTGGTAGTATCACATGTCCAACCGGACGGTGATGCTGCCAGTTCAACCGTCGCGATCGGTTGGTTATTGTCACAACTGGGTAAGAAATTCACGATGATCAATGAAGGGGCTATTCCAAGCCGTCTAGACTTCTTGTGGTCCGCGAATGAAATACATAATTATACACTTGCACCACCAAACCGTACTTTTAGCACGGTTATTTGTGTAGATTGCGCAGATTTCTCAAGAACCGGTAAAGTACAGCAGCTCTTTACAGAAGATCGAGTCCTCTTGAATATTGATCATCATCCGACCAATGACAGCTTTGGTACGGTGAATTTGATCAAGGCAGATGCTGCAGCAACAGCAGAAATCCTATTCGATCTTATGAATCAATTCGGTATTGTGTGGGATGCCCAGATTGCTACGGCATTGTATACCGGGATTCTAACGGATACAGGTGGGTTCCGCTATGCGAATACAACACCTCGTGTTATGGAGATTGTATCTCTGCTTTTAACGTATGGTGTGAATGGACATCAGCTTGCCGATCATTTGCTAGAGAAGATGTCGATGGCACAAATGCTCCTCTTAACGAAAGCGTTATCCAGATTGACTTTTACCGATGGTAATCGTGTGGGCTATATTTATGTGACACCAGAAGATATGTCGGAGACGGGTGCTGTAAATGAGGATCTAGAAGGTTTGGTGAATTACCCGCGTAACATTGAAGGCGTGGATGTTGGGATTATGTTCAAGCAAGTAAGCGATGTAGCAGTCAAAGTTAGCCTTCGTTCGAATGAGCATGTGAACGTAGCTGAAATCGCTCAATCTTTTGGCGGTGGCGGTCATGTACGTGCGGCAGGATGCAGAATCGAAGGGAATTTGAATGATGTGATAAATCAAGTTGTGGAACGAGTGAGGCAGCAATTATGATAGATCTTGATGGAATTTTACCCGTATTGAAGCCGGCAGGCTGGACATCGCATGATGTCGTTGCGAAGGTGCGTGGGCTGATTCGTATGAAGCGAATTGGCCATACGGGCACCTTAGATCCTGCAGTGACAGGTGTATTGCCGTTGTGCTTAGGACGAGCTACGAGATTAGTTGAATATCTTCAAGAACTTCCTAAGGAGTATGAAGCCGTTCTCCGCCTTGGGATCGCGACAGACACCGAAGACTTGACGGGAGAAGTTATCGAGCGTCTGGACCCGGTTGAAGTAACAGAGGAGCAGGTCCAAGAAGTCATTCAATCGTTCGTCGGTACGATTGAGCAGGTTCCGCCGATGTATTCAGCAGTAAAGGTGGATGGGAAGCGATTATACGAGCTTGCTCGTGAAGGTAAAGTCGTGGAGCGTAAATCGAGAGAGGTCACGATCTACAAGATTGAGGTGCTGCAGGTTCAGCTTCAAGGATCTGAGCCAGAAGTTCACTTCCGCGTCCTATGTTCCAAAGGTACTTATATTCGCACGCTATGTGTCGATATAGGGAAAGCATTAGGTGTACCGGCAACAATGGCTTCGCTTGTGCGAACGATGTCTGCCAATATGACGAGAGAACATGGTCTTACGCTCGAACAAATTGCGGAATACAAACAGCAAGGTAGTCTGCAAGAGCATCTCATTCCGATGGATGTATCGGTATCCCATTTACCCGCGCACACCATTGCTGCGGATAAAGCATATCAAGCTGTTCAAGGCCAGAAATTATCCGGCATAGCGGTATCTCCGGTAGTGGATGTACCTGGATGTATTCGTTTGTACTCGCCAGAAGGACAATTTTATGGTATCTTCGAGAGAAAGCCAGATGAGACATTCATAAGACCGGTCAAAGTGTTCTTACCGTAAATGGCTTGCATTGTAGCAAATTCTGATGATGAGAATTGCAGGTGTTGATTAACGTGAAAAAAATTACAATATCTTATCCGCTCACACCAGAGCAAATGGAACAATTCCGTAGACCGCAAGCGATGGCCCTTGGTTATTTCGATGGCGTTCATCTTGGACATCAACAGGTGATTGGTGGAGCCGTCGCTTATGCTAGAGCACATGGCATTCCTGCTTCGGTCATGACATTTCACCCAAAGCCGCGTGAAGTATTGCGCAAAGAAAAGCACAGTAATTATATCACGCCGCTAAGTGAGAAGCTTGAAGTCATGGCACGCCTAGGTGTAGATCAGCTATTTGTTGTGCGTTTTGATGAGGCCTTTTCTCATATATCTCCGACAACTTTTGTTGAAGAATTCCTTACTGCACTTGAAGTCAAGCATGCTGTGGTAGGATTTGACTATGCTTTTGGCTATAAGGGCGAGGGAAATCCAGAAATGTTACGGGAGCTTGGCAAAGGTCAGATGACTGTCGATGTGATTCAGCCTTGGTTGCTATCGGGTCTGAAGGTGAGCAGTACATTAATTCGCAAGCACTTAAGTGAGGGCGAAGTGGAGGAAGCTAATAGACTCCTTGGTCGACCTTATATCGTTCATGGAACCGTCATTGCAGGTGAAGGTCGGGGCAACACGATTGGATATCCGACGGCCAATGTTGACCCAACCGATGCGTACTTAATTCCATGCAATGGGGTATATGCTATTCAGGTCTATCTTTCTGAGAAGAAGTATGATGGCGTCATGAATATCGGAGTCAAGCCAACCTTCCATAAAGATGGGATGAAGCAGACGCTTGAAGCGCATTTGTTCGATTTCAACGAGGATATCTATGGGGAACAAATTCGTATTGAATTTATCGAATATATTCGCCCGGAGCAGCGCTTTAGCTCGGTCCAAGAATTAATCGCACAGATTCATCGTGACGCAGATGCGGCGAGAGCGATTCTAGCTTCAAAGTAGACATTTACATTCCTATATCGAGTGTGATATACTGAATAACGTTGTTGTCTAATCGGACAACATCATTAACCTTAGCTTGGTTATACGTCTCACCATCGTTGACGAGGCTAATGGCGATTATATTGAAGGAGGTGAATAGGATGGCTTTAACTCAAGAACGCAAAACGCAACTGATTGAGGAACACAAAAAACATGCAACTGATACAGGTAGCCCTGAGGTGCAAGTTGCTGTCCTAACAGAAAACATTAAGAACTTGACAGACCACTTGCGTACGCATAAGAAAGATCACCACTCACGTCGCGGTCTTTTGAAAATGGTAGGTCAACGTCGTAAACTTCTTGCTTATTTGAAAAACAAGGATGTTAGACGTTACAGTGCTTTAATCGAAAAGCTAGGACTTCGTCGCTAATATACGACAAACTGCAGCCTGGTTGTTCACCGCATGCGCTTCGATGCCGTGCGGGTGCAACCGGGTTGCTTTTTATAAAAAAGGAAATAATAATAGTAATACATACAAAATGATGAAAGAAATAAGGAGGGGTTTCATGTTAAAACGTGTTGAAATGCAGTTGGGCGGAAGATCGTTGATTCTTGAAACGGGTGTCCTGGCCAAGCAAGCAAATGCTGCGGTTAAAGTACAATACGGTGACACTGTCGTTCTATGTACAGTCACAGCTTCGTCCGAACCTAAAGATTTGGACTTTTTTCCGTTAACGGTCAATTATGAAGAGCGTCTGTATGCGGTTGGTAAAATTCCAGGCGGATTCATTAAACGTGAAGGAAGACCAAGTGAAAAAGCAATTCTATCCAGTCGTCTAACGGATCGGCCGATTCGTCCGTTATTCCCAGAAGGATTCCGTAATGATGTACAAATCGTAAATCTCGTGATGAGTGTGGATCAAGATTGCTCTCCTGAGATTGCTGCGATGATCGGTACATCTGCTTCGCTCAGTATTTCTGATGTTCCATTTAACGGCCCGATTGGTGGCGTTATTGTTGGTCGTGTTGACGGTCAGTTCATCATTAACCCAACGGTAGCCGAAGAAGAGAAGAGTGATCTTCATGTCGTGGTAGCAGGCACGAAGGATGCGATCATGATGGTTGAGGCGGAAGCGAATGAAGTAGCTGAAGAAGTTATGCTTGAAGCAATCATGTTCGGACATGATGAAATCAAGAAAATCGTTGCTGTAATTAATGATTTCGTCGCGCAAGCTGGTAAAGAGAAAATGGCAGTAAAATTGCATACGGTCAATGAGACTGTCAATGCAGAAGTTCGTGCATTTGCTCAAGAACGCCTTGTGGAAGCCGTTAAAATTGCGGAGAAACATGCGCGTCAAGATGCGATTGATGCGATTAGTGCTGAGGCAATCGCACATTTTGAAGGACAATATATTGAACAGGACGAGCTTATGGATGATGTGAAGGAAATTCTTCATGACATCGTTAAAGAAGAAGTTCGCCGTTTGATTACACATGATAAAGTAAGACCAGATGGTCGTAAATTGGAAGAAATCCGTCCAATTTCTTGTGATATCAATATTCTTCCACGTACACATGGAACAGGATTGTTCACACGTGGACAGACACAGGCATTAAGTGTATGTACACTTGGTGCATTGGGCGATGTTCAAATTTTGGATGGTATCGGTTTAGAAGAGACCAAACGATTCATGCATCATTACAACTTCCCACCATTCAGCGTTGGGGAAGCAAGACCTCTTCGTCCTCCAGGTCGTCGTGAGATTGGTCATGGTGCCCTAGGTGAGCGTGCGTTGTCCAAAGTTATTCCTTCTGAGGTTGAATTCCCATACACGATTCGTCTTGTATCGGAAGTTATCGAATCCAATGGTTCGACTTCGCAAGCGAGTATTTGTGCGAGTACACTTGCAATGATGGATGCTGGGGTCCCGATCAAAGCACCAGTAGCTGGTATTGCAATGGGTCTCATTAAAGATGGGGAGCATGTATCTATTCTTTCTGATATTCAAGGTATGGAAGACCACCTCGGTGATATGGACTTTAAAGTTGCAGGAACAGCTCAAGGCGTAACTGCGATTCAAATGGACATCAAAATTGATGGAATTGATCGTCAAATTCTTGCGGATGCGCTAAAACAAGCAAGAGAAGGACGTATGCATATCTTATCTAAAATGTTAGAGGTTATTGGTCAACCGAAAGAAAGCTTGTCGCCATATGCACCGAAAATTATGACGATGCATATCAACCCAGATAAGATTCGTGATGTGATTGGTGCGGGTGGTAAGATCATCAATAAGATCATTGAAGAGACTGGCGTAAAAATTGATATTGAACAAGACGGTCGCGTATTTATCGCTTCATCCAATGCAGAAATGAACGAGAAAGCTCGTTCGATCATTGAAGGCATTGTAAGAGAAGTGGTTGTCGGCGAAATCTATCTAGGAACGGTCAAACGGATTGAGAAGTTCGGTGCATTCGTAGAAATTCTTCCTGGCAAAGATGGCCTTGTGCACATTTCACAGCTTTCCACAGAGCGCGTTGCGAAAGTTGAGGATGTCATTGCAATTGGTGACACAATTACTGTTAAAGTCACTGAAATTGATCAACAAGGTCGTGTCAACTTGTCCCGTAAAGCCATTTTAACGGCAGAAGCTGCAGAACAAGCTTAAACAAATTTTTATAACAACGAAGAGACAGAGATGATCTGTTTCTTTTTTTGTCTAATTGGACATATTCCCCCTTGCTAACTCATAGATTAGGACAAATTAGTCGAGGGGACGAATTGTCGATGATGCGCAAGAAACTATTTATGATCATAAGCAGCTTCATCATTTTTCTGCTACTTGCAGAATGGACGGGGTATCGGGAGACGATCGCCGTATGGAGAGGCACGCAGCCTACGACGAACGCTTTTGAATGGTTCAAAACCGACGCTTCCGATGCACTCATGAAACGGATATTGCAAGAAGCCGATCAACGTCGCGTACCACCAATAGAGCCTCGAATTGATCGAGTATGGAAGCTGATTCCCGGATATAATGGGATTGAAGTAGATGTCGAGAAGACCTATCAATTAAATCATGCATCCACCGAAGGCGATCCAATTAAGTTTGTATACAAGGAATTGACGCCAACGAAGAGTTTGGATGACTTGCCAGCAAATCCGATGTATCGGGGTAACCCGGAGAAACCGATGGTATCGTTAATGATTAACGTTGCTTGGGGCGATGAGTTTATTGGGCCAATGCTAGATACATTAGACGCTGAACAGGTGAAAGCGACTTTTTTCTTCGATGGGAAGTGGCTCGATTCGCATGTCGATATGGCGAAGGAGATTCAGCGGCGCGGACATCAACTCGAGAATCATGCTTATTCGCACAAGGATATGAGTAAGTTAAATGAATATGAGGCGACGCAAGAAATTGCGAAGACGCAGAAGCTGCTTAAGGAAAAGCTTGGCGTCGAGAATAAGTGGTTTGCACCGCCATCCGGTGATTTTGATGCGGAGACAGTTCGCATTGCGCACAGTCTCAAATTAAAAACCGTGTTATGGACACTGGATACGGTTGATTGGAAGAAGCCAACACCGAGTTCCGTGGTCGAGAAGATTAGCCGAAAGGTTGAAGCGGGTTCACTCATCCTAATGCATCCGACAGCATCGTCGAGTGGCGCGCTTAAAGGGATGATACGTGTCATTAAGCAACGAGGATACACGTTAGGTACGATCGATGAGATGGTATCGACCACCAGAGTGAAGAATGCGAAGGTTGAGGGACGGTAATATTTTTGGTACGATTAGAGGAGTCAGTTTTGTTCGGCAAAATTAGAAATACCAAAACATAAATGCCCGGGTTCACGTGAGATGAATTCTCTCCAGCCGCTCTTGTCCGCCCTTTTCTTATGATTGGATGAGAGGGGTGAAAAGGGCTCCCAAAGGCGGACGTAAACTCTTCCGAGACTTCATTCTCCCGCTTTAGGGGCTATTTATATTTTGAAATTATTCTAAGATTTTGTGACAAAACTTTGAGGAGGATATACATGATTAAAACAACATTAAGCAACGGCCTCCGCGTCGTTATGGAGCAAATTCCGACCTTCCGTTCAGTTTCCTTCGGCATCTGGGTTCGAACTGGTTCCCGGAACGAGCAAGTGGCGAACAACGGGATTTCGCATTTTATAGAACATATGCTCTTCAAAGGGACAGATCGGTACACCGCGAAGGAAATTGCAGAGACATTCGATGCCATTGGAGGCAATGTTAATGCATTTACATCGAAGGAATATACATGCTATTATGCTAAAGTCCTCGATGAACATTTACCGATCGCGGTAGATGTCCTCGCAGACATGTTCTTCGCTTCGAAATTTGATACGGAGGACATGGACAAAGAGAAGAACGTGATTCTAGAAGAAATTGCGATGTATGAAGATACGCCTGATGATATGGTTCATGATTCCGTATCGCGTGCTGCTCTAGGAGATCATCCATTATCCTACTCGATACTTGGGACAGAAGAGCGGCTTAGAGCGATGACTTCCGATGACCTTCGTCAATATATGCAAGAGCATTATACGATCGAGAATACCGTAATCAGTGTTGCGGGCAACATTAACGATCAGACACTCGCGCTCCTAGAGAAGCATTTCGGTCACTTTACTGTCCATGGGAAGGAACAGCAGCTCGAAGCGCCGGATTTTGACGGACAAGTGATCTATCATAAGAAGAAAACAGAACAGAACCATATTTGTCTCTCCATGCCAGGTTGCTCCAGTTCGGATCCGCGATTATACGGAATGGTTATTCTGAATAATGCGATTGGCGGCGGAATGAGCTCACGACTATTCCAAGAAATTCGGGAGAAGCGGGGATTGGCTTACTCGGTTTATTCCTATCACAGCTCCTATGTGGATACAGGTTTGTTCACGATTTATGCAGGTACAGCACCGAAGCAAACGAAGGAAGTCTTGGATTTAACGATGGAAGTCATGAACGAAGTTGTAGCTCAAGGGCTGACGGAATCGGAATTCTCCAAAGGCAAGGAACAGTTGAAAGGAAGTCTGATTCTTAGTCTAGAGAGTACGTCAAGTCGAATGAATCGTCTAGGCAAAAACGAATTGATGTTAGGACGTCATTTTACACTGGATGAAATGATTGAACGAATTGAAGCGGTTACGTTCCAAGATATTGAGTCGCTGCTTCACCAGATGGTCGCTGTGCCGTTCGCCGTTGCGATGGTAGGTAATTCGGATAAGGCGTTGAACCAAATCAACCGTCAATTAAAGAAGTAATCGAATATGCTTGATGATGTTACGGAGGGAAAAAAATTGATTTATGATGTAGAAATTAAACAGCTCCCAGGAAATGAAGATGTATCCTTACCCACGAAGATGTCGGAGCTTGCAGCGGGATTTGACTTATATGCAGCCGTGACTGAGCCTCTTGTGATCGCACCAGGGCAGCGTGTGCTTGTGCCTACAGGCTTTGCTATGGCGATGCCGGCACAGCTCGAAGCGCAGATTCGTCCACGTAGCGGCTTAGCTTACAAACATGGCATTACATGCCTGAATTCGCCAGGTACAATTGATGCCGATTATCGGGGAGAAGTGAAGGTTCTCTTGGCCAACCTAGGTCAAGAACCATTCACGATTGAACGGCATGAACGAATTGCTCAAATGGTGATTCAGGAAGTTCCGCAAGTCCGTCTACTGAAGGTTGAGTCTTTATCCGATACCGTTCGCGGAGCGGGTGGATTTGGTCATACAGGTACGAAATAAGACAAGATGCCGATTTCTCTCATACAGAGAGATCGGCTTTTTTAATGTTCGGGATCCCTCGCAGAGTACCTTAATCACATCGAAGTCAAAGCATTATTTGTCGCGTTATTTAATGTGCACCCTTTCTAGGCACAGGCATACTATATTTTATATATCAGTGGTGTCTAAGGAGTGAACAGCAAAATGCTTACAGGCGTTCAAGTTGTCTTAATTGGCGGTGATGCGCGGCAATTAGAAATCATCCGCCAGCTGGCAGAGCTCGACGCTTCCGTCACAATCGTTGGTTTTGATCAATTACAAAACTCATTTCACGGTGTGGTAAGGTCAGGGCTTAACGACTCATTATTCGAGACGACAGATGCGCTTATACTGCCTGCTGTTGGTACAGATGATCGAGGAATTATTAATGCGATATTTACTTCGGAAGAGCTGAAGCTTACGGAAAAACAAGTTGCGCTGCTGCCAAAATCAAGCTGTGTCTATACAGGGATGGCGAAGCCTTACTTGCGAGAATTATGTGCGAAACATCAGATTAAGCTCGTAGAGTTATTTGATCGTGATGATGTTGCCATTTATAATTCGATCCCAACAGCTGAAGGTGCCCTGATGATGGCGATCCAGAACACGGATATTACGATTCATGGTTCGCAGTGCATCGTCTTAGGACTAGGGAGAACAGGGTTAACGATGGCGAGGTCGTTACAGGCTCTAGGGGCAAAAGTAAAGATGGGAGTTCGCAGGAGCGAGCACTTTGCGAGAGCATTCGAGCTTGGCTTTGAGCCCTTCTATATCAAGGATCTAGCGGCTCAGGTCGCCAACATTGACTTGCTTTTTAATACGATTCCGACTATGATAGTCACAGCACAAATTATTGCGAATATTCCCAATCGGGCGGTCATTATTGACCTTGCTTCAAGCCCTGGCGGCACGGATTTTCGCTTCGCAGAGAAGCGCGGTGTCAAGGCATTGTTAGCACCCGGTTTACCCGGTATTGTAGCCCCTAAGACAGCTGGACGTATTATGGCAGGCATTCTGAATCAGTTGATTACGGAACAGGTGCAAGAACGGGGGAATCAAGCATGAATTGGCATGGGAAAACGGTAGGCTATGCTTTAAGTGGATCACATTGTACATTTGCGGAAGTGATGCCGCAAATTCAGAGATTTATAGACTTGGGTGCGAAGGTCGTTCCAATTGTAACGAATACAATTATGACGACAGACACCCGTTTTGGCACATCGGAAAATTGGCAAAAACAGTTGAAAGATATTACGGGTAATGATATTATTTCTACAATTGTTGAGGCTGAACCGCTTGGACCATCGAAGCTGCTGGATGTTGTTGTTATTGCGCCATGTACTGGGAATACAACGAGCAAACTAGCAAATGCGCAGACGGACAGCGCTGTGTTGATGGCAGCTAAGGCTCAAATGCGGAATCAGAAGCCGGTTGTACTTGCAATTTCAACGAATGATGGACTCGGACTGAATGCAGCGAATATCGCGAAGCTTATCAATGCGAAGAACATCTATTTTGTGCCGTTCGGTCAAGATAATCCACAGCAGAAGCCTAATTCTCTCGTTGCTAGAATGGATTTGATTGTAGAGGCTTGTGAAGCCGCGATCGAGGGTAGACAGCTGCAACCAATGATTATTGAACGCTTTAACTATGTATAAGTTAGCAGATACGGTTTATCAGACCGTAATAAGTTAATAGATATTGCTAAGGGGAGAGCTGCCAGATGTCGAATCAGAAATTATTTAACGTTGCTGTCGTAGGCGCAACAGGAGCTGTAGGGGAACAAATTATTGGACTGCTTGAGAAGAGAAATTTCCCCATTAATCAATTGAAATTGTTATCTTCTGCTCGTTCAGCAGGAACGAAGGTTACATTTAAAGGGCAAGAAATTGTTGTAGAAGAAGCGAAGCCTGAGAGTTTTGAAGGCGTAGAAATTGCTCTATTCAGCGCAGGTGGTGATGTAAGTAAGGCGCTTGCACCAGCAGCAGTAGAGCGTGGCGCAATCTGTATTGATAATACCAATGCATTCCGTATGGACCCAGATACTCCGCTTGTTGTACCTGAAGTTAATATCGATGCTATTAATGAACATAAAGGAATTATTGCGAATCCGAACTGTTCTACCATTCAAATGGTTGCAGCACTGAAGCCATTACAAGATCGTTATGGGATTTCGCGCATTATCGTGTCGACATATCAAGCGGTATCCGGAGCGGGTGCACGCGCTATTGATGAGATGGTTCGTCAATCGAGCGAGGTTCTTGCTGGACGTGAGGTTGAACCTCAGATCCTGCCAGTCGGCGCTTTGCCAGTGAAGCATCAGATCGCATTCAATGTCATTCCGCAAATTGATAAATTCCAAGACAATGGATATACATTGGAAGAAATGAAAATGGTTCGTGAGACGAAGAAGATCATGGACGACGAGTCCATTGAAGTAACGGCAACTTGTGTACGGGTTCCAGTCGTATACGGCCATTCTGAATCGGTTTACGTTGAGCTTAAGAATGAGTATGAATTGGAAGACGTAAGAAAACTAATGGAGAATGCGCCTGGCATTACACTCGTGGATGACCCTGCGAATCAACAATATCCGTTAGCAACCGAAGCAGCAGGTAAACCGGACGTGTTCGTTGGCCGTTTGCGCCGTGATCTTGGCCATACACGTGGATTAAATATGTGGATTGTCTCTGACAACCTGATGAAGGGTGCGGCGTGGAATGCGGTTCAAATCGCAGAATTTATCGCCATCGAACAATAAGCCACATATACTGTGTTATCAACTGTCTTGAATGGATTTGGGGGAATTGCAATGCGCATCTTAGTACAAAAATTCGGAGGCACTTCCTTATCATCGTCTCTAGCAAGGGAACATGTTATTCGTCATATACGTCGTGAACTGGCACAGGGCTATCACCTAGTTGTCGTTGTATCGGCGATGGGTAGAAAAGGGGATCCGTATGCAACGGATACCCTTTTAGACTGGATACATCAAAATGGAAACATGCTGCCAGCACGGGAGAAGGATCTTCTCATGAGCTGCGGAGAGATTATCTCTGCAGCAACGTTGTGCAGTATACTTAATGAGCAAGAGATTCCTGCTGTTGCATTAACAGGATCTCAAGCTGGATTTGTGACGGATTCTCAATTTGGGAATGCTCGCATCCTAGAAGTGCGTCCGAACCGGGTGCTCGAACTGCTGAAGGAGAACAAGGTTGTCATTGTGACAGGCTTCCAGGGGCAGACGGAATCAGGTGATTTCACAACGCTTGGACGCGGAGGCAGTGATACATCAGCCACAGCATTGGGAGCCGCACTGCATGCAGAAATCGTCGATATTTATACCGATGTGAATGGCATTCTAACGGCTGATCCACGTCTTGTGGAAGATGCGAAGCCGCTTACTATCGTTAGTTATGCCGAGATTTGTAATATGGCGCATCATGGGGCTAAAGTTATTCATCCGCGTGCTGTTGAAATTGCTATGCAAGCACAAGTTCCTGTTCGCGTACGTTCGACGTTCTCTGAAGAAGAGGGAACCCTTGTTACGCATCCGGACAGCTTCAACGATCATTCGCATGGAATCGTGGATCGTTTTGTGACAGGCATTGCTTATGTGGCGAATGTCACACAAATTACAGTGGAGTCGCACGGGGGACCGATCGACCTTCAACTTCAAGTATTTAAAGCGATGGCGCAGCACCGTATTAGTGTAGATTTCATTAACGTAACGCCTTCAGGTGCAGTATATACGGTATTTGATGATGCATCAGAACGTGCGATATCTGTATTATATGAGATGGGCTTCGAACCAAAGACTTTATCGGGCTGTGCGAAAGTATCTGTCATTGGCGGCGGCATGAATGGTGTTCCGGGAATCATGGCACATATTGTCGAGGCTCTCACGGAACAAGAGATACAAATTCTGCAATCTGCCGACTCCAATACGACGATTTGGGTACTTGTTCGAAATGAAGATATGGTTCGAGCATTAAGAGCATTACACACGAAATTCGAACTGCACTTATAGCACGTTTATCAATAACCTCTTATAAAGATTTTTACTATAAGTACGTGTTCAAAAAGTTGGCATTTCAGCATCGAGAAGGTTGCGAGAACCTGAAGAAGGAGGATCGGAGTTTAGGCAAAACCTAAATGAGTACCGGACTTCGAAGGTGATCGCAAGATTCGATGTCGATAATGCTTCTTGAATGACTTCGTGATCAAATGATGACTTTTTGAACAACCTCTATAAGGGATAAGGAGGGGACAACGTGGACTTTGGCAGACTTATTACAGCGATGGTAACCCCATTCGACAAGCAGCAGGAAATCGATTGGGGCCAGACCGCTAAATTAATCGATTATTTGATTGAAGAACAACGCAGTGACAGTCTCGTGGTTTGTGGTACAACGGGAGAATCTCCAACGTTATCTGACGAGGAGAAACTTGCGTTATTTCGATTTGCTGTGAAGCAATCGAATGGGCGCGCCAAGATTATTGCGGGAACCGGCAGCAATGATACGCGTCATTCTGTGCATCTTACGAAACTTGCTGAAGAGGCGGGGGTTGACGGCATTCTTGCCGTGACGCCTTACTACAACAAGCCTAGTCAAGAAGGATTGTACCAGCATTTCAAAGCTATGGCGGAAGCGACCAAGTTACCGGTGCTTCTCTATAACATTCCAGGACGCAGTGTAATTAATCTTAGTGTCGAGACGACGCTAAGGCTTGCACAAATCCCGAACATCGTCGGTACCAAGGATTGTGCGAACCTCGAACAATTAACAGTCATTGCTACGGCAGCGCCAGCCCATTTCAAGGTCTATTCCGGCGATGATTCGATGACGCTGGCGACGTTAGCTATCGGTGGGTACGGTATTGTGAGTGTCTCTAGCCATATTATCGGTTCAACGATGAAATCGATGATCGAGGCTTATTTGCAAGGAGATGTTAAGCACGCGGCTGAACTTCATCAGCAGAGTTTCCCGATGTTCAAGGGTCTTTTTGAATGCCCGAATCCTGTTGCTGTGAAATATGCGTTAGGACTTCGTGGGCTATCCGTTGGCGGCGTTCGTTTACCGCTCGTAGCACCTTCCGAAGCGGAGGCTTTATTTCTTCAAAATTTACTGAATAATTAACATCATAAAGTGCACAACCAAGCCGATGCGAGCCTTATCGCATCGGTTTTTCTATTTCGGGGAGAATAGGGTGAAGAATGTGTGACTTGTGTTTTCCTAAATTAATCATGTATAATGATAAAAAGTGACTGGGTGCGGTATTTTTTAGAAAACGCTTATATCGTCCATTATGGGCAACGGAATCGTTTTCTTTAGAAAGTTTTACTTTTGGATTTTGTCCGGATAAGAGAATATGTTATCGGATGATCTTCGGATGATTATGAAAGTTGTTCCGAAGGGTTAATTTCCTGCGGATAATTATAGGAGGGTTAGATTCACTTGTCGAAAAAGAACAACACGGAGAAAATAACGATTTTTGCGCTTGGGGGCGTTGGTGAAATTGGCAAGAACATGTACGTCGTACAATATGGTAATGATATTGTTGTCGTAGATGCCGGCTTAAAGTTCCCTGAGGAAGATATGCTCGGAATTGACATTGTTATTCCAGATATCTCTTACTTAACAGAGAACCGCGATAAAGTACGCGGGATTCTTGTAACTCACGGTCATGAAGACCATATTGGTGGATTGCCGTATGTATTGAAGCATTTAAATGTACCGATTTATGGTACTAAACTCACACTTGGTCTAATTGAGAGCAAACTAAAAGAAGCGAACCTGTTAGGTGAAACGAAGCGAATCCTGATCAATGCAGATTCTATCGTTCAAATGGGCAGCATTCAAGCAAGCTTCTTCCGTACGAATCATAGTATTCCAGATTCAGTCGGCGTATGCCTTGAGACACCGGAAGGCACAGTTGTACATACAGGTGACTTCAAATTTGATCATACCCCAGTCAATGGTCAATATGCAGATTTACATCGTATGGCAGAAATCGGTCAGAAGGGTGTTATTGCCCTCTTATCGGATAGTACAAATGCAGAACGTCCAGGATTCACACCTTCGGAGAGCAATGTAGGGAAGAACCTGGAGGACATTTTCCGCAAAGCACAGCAGCGTGTCGTCGTTGCGACATTTGCATCGAATATTCATCGTGTACAACAAGTTATTGATGCCGCTGTTGCAACGAACCGGAAGTTAACGGTTATTGGTCGCAGTATGGTCAATGTCGTCACGATTGCTTCGGAATTAGGCTACTTGCATATCCCAGATGGTATGTTGATTGAGCCGGAAGAAGTGAACAAAATGGCAGCCGATCGTGTTGTTATTTTATCAACAGGCAGCCAAGGCGAGCCGATGTCAGCTCTGACGCGGATGGCGCGGAATACGCATCGTAAGATTGATATTTTGCCAGGCGATACAGTAATCATCGCAGCAACGCCAATTCCAGGTAACGAGAAATATGTTGGACGAACTGTAGACGAATTGTTCCGACTTGGCGCTCACGTTATCTATGGCGGATCGACAACAGGTGTTCACGTATCAGGTCACGGTAGCCAAGAAGAATTGAAACTGATGTTGAATTTGATTAAGCCGAAATACTTCATTCCTATTCACGGTGAATATCGTATGCTTCGCCAACATGCATTGCTCGGGGAGCAAGTAGGTATTGAGAGCGAGAATATCTTCATCGTTGATATTGGTGAGACCATTGAAATTCAAGGCGGTACTGCTCGTAAAGCGGGTAAAGTACCTTCAGGCAATGTTCTTATTGACGGATTAGGTGTAGGTGACGTTGGTAATATCGTACTGAGAGATCGGAAGTTACTCTCGCAGGATGGTATCCTCGTCGTTGTTGTTACGCTAAGCAAGCAAGACGGAACGATCCTATCCGGACCAGATATTATCTCTAGAGGATTTGTCTATGTGCGTGAATCCGAAGGGCTTTTGGATGAAGCGAACCGTATTGTAACGAATACACTTCATAAATTGATGAATGAGAATGTTAACGAATGGGCGTCATTGAAGACGAATGTCAAAGATGCGCTTGGTCGTTTCCTATATGAGCAAACACGTCGTAGACCGATGATTTTGCCGATCATCATGGAAGTATAATATTAGCATGTTCGAGAAGAGCCGCGATTGCGGCTCTTTTTTATTTAGGAATGTATGCTTTCGCCACAAACAGTTCTTTCTTCTCTAGAGGTGTTCGTCAGATCTTTTGTATTGAATGATGGATACTGCACCATACTATGGGATGCGATCACAGTCTAGGAAGGATGATGCAGATCATGACTTATATGAACGACTCAGGGTTTTCAAATACGCAGGAGCCGGGACAACCCGCAGAAGCACCAAACACGAATAATCAAGCCCCCCCAGCTGTACAGACGATTAACCAATTGGGTCAAATGACAACACCAAGTGCGGAAGACAATATTTTTTGCATGTCGATTATCGGCCAGATTGAAGGCCACTTGGTCCTACCGCCGCAGAATAAAACGACGAAGTATGAACATGTGATCCCACAAATCGTCGCTGCAGAACAAAGTCGCTCCATTGAAGGGGTCTTAATCGTCTTAAATACCGTTGGCGGGGACGTGGAGGCAGGGCTTGCCATTGCGGAGATGATCGCATCCCTATCAAAGCCGACAGTAACCGTCGTCTTAGGCGGAGGGCATAGTATTGGCGTTCCCATCGCCGTCTCCTCCAACTATTCCATTATTGCAGAGTCGGCAACAATGACGATTCATCCTATTCGCTTAAATGGGCTTGTTATTGGTGTTCCGCAGACCTTTGAGTACTTGGACAAAATGCAAGAACGGGTGGTTCGGTTCGTCACCTCACATTCAAGAATTAAAGAAGAGAAATTCAAGGAATTAATGTTTAAGACGGGAGAACTCAATCGCGATATTGGGACCTCTGTTGTCGGGCCTGATGCGGTGAAGTATGGACTGATTGATGCGATTGGCGGCGTTGGTGAAGCGATTCAGAAATTGAATCAATTGATTGAAGCGAAGCGTCAAGCCATGTCCAGTGAGGGGAGATCGCCGATACAATGACCATATATACCAACATGCCAATTGAGCTCGTTCTAAGTGGCGTGGACCAACCTCGACAAGCCGATATGGAGATTGAAATCGATGGGGTTCTTATGCAAGTTGCGCCACTAAATGCAACTTCAGGGACCATTGTTCGCCTGCTAAGATGCCCTCTTCAAGCATATCTAAATCCAGCCTATGCCCCCGGTCAACTCATCCAGTATCATCCAGCAATTCCTCCAAGAACTAATTGGGACACGCGATAGGAACAGGATAGGAACATCCCCAGATATATGCTATAATGAAATTCTGGGGGTGACCGGTTTGGCGCGAAGAAAAAAGAAGAAAAACTTGTTCAGTTCGAGCCTAAAATACGAAATTTACGGCATCATTTGGATAACGCTTTCAGTCATTGCATTAGCAGGGGAAGCAACGGTCGGCCGCTCATTGACAAAGATGTTTGGACTCGTGCTTGGTAAGTTTTATTTTGTTCTCCCCCTCGTTGGGGTGTATGTTGGACTATATGTGATGGTCAAACGGAAATGGCCGCTTGGATGGTCTGCTAGAAGATCGGGTCTGCTTATTATTGTGATTGCGATGGCGCTAATGAGCACCATTTGGACTATTGATCATAAGCTTACGCCAACCGTTGATGTGACCGCAAGCCGAATTATAGCTCAAATACATAGTGATATGAAGACGGAATTGTTAAGTCCGGGACTTACACAGAATGGGTCGATTTATCAGAAGCAAATTAGCGGAGGATATGTCGGCGCTTTTAGTTATGCGGTACTCTTCTGGTTATTCGGTGCACTTGGTGCCAAATTATTAATGATCGTACTGTTCGGAATTGGAATTATGTTAACAGCGAACATGTCTTACGTTGATTTGATGAAGCTCATTCGAAGTCGAGTCATGCGGTTCCAGGAATTAATCCGGATGAAGATCAGAACGGCGAGACGGACCAAGAAAAAGTCAGTCAAGTCAGCGATGCAGCTTCGCTCGAAGAAAGCGCCTCTGCATGATTTAAATGATGATGACGAAGAAGATGATTACGAATATGAAGATTCTAACAGCAGTGAGAAGTCATCAGAACCATTGAAGCGTCGTACGATGCCGCTATTCTTTCAATTGTTCGGCGGTAAGACGGGACCAGCTGGATCACGTCACGAAGATGATTTGGATGAGGATGAATTTATGGATCGCGGGATTCTTGTATCATCTCCGTCTAAGGTTGTGCGCCTAGATGAGGTAGAGGAGAAACATGAGGAAGCCTATTGGAATGAGTCAACGGAGGCGAAATCGGAAGCTCCTTCGCCACAAGCTCCCATTTTCCGTGATTTTCAAGAAACATCGATTCCAATAACGGAAGATGAAGGAGATCAAGAGCATTTTGCGGAACAATCCGTGACGACGTCACAAGCTCAACTACATACAACAGATCACACGCTAGATGAAGTAGAATCATCCAATACGTTGGATCAAGGAGTACGCTCTGACACGACAAACGCAGGCTCTACGGCTAGCAATGAAACATCTAACAATCCTGATGCTACAGACTCACCAGATATGGGCTCTGCAGTACCCGCGGTTGTTACACCACCTCCGAAGCCGTATCAGCTGCCATCGTTCCGATTGCTCAGCAAACCTCATGGAAGCGGGAAGAATGGGGACCAACCTGACTTTATGCAGACGGCAAGAAAGCTAGAGGCAACGCTCGAGAGCTTCGGTGTACGGACCAAGGTGTTAGAGGTGGTGCGTGGACCGGCTGTAACCCGTTATGAGATTCAACCTGATATTGGTGTGAAAGTAAGCCGAATCGTAAGTCTAACCGATGATATCGCCTTGGCGCTCGCTGCCAAAGATATTCGAATGGAGGCGCCGATCCCAGGGAAATCTGCGATTGGTATCGAAGTACCGAATTCGGAAGTATCCATTGTGACGATGCGCGAGGTCATGGAAACACAAATTTTCTCGGATGCGGCCTCTAAATTATCGATAGCATTTGGACGTGATATTTCTGGACAGACCATTATCGGTAACCTAGCCCGAATGCCGCATCTTCTCGTTGCAGGTGCGACAGGTTCAGGGAAGTCGGTATGTATTAACGGGATTATTACGAGTATTCTCTATAAAGCGAAGCCGGATGAAGTGAAATTTCTAATGATTGACCCTAAGATGGTCGAATTGAATGTCTACAATGGCATTCCACACCTTCTTGCTCCAGTCGTAACAGATCCCAAACGCGCTTCACTCTCACTCAAGAAGATCGTTGTTGAGATGGAGAAACGTTACGAGTTATTTTCCAAGTCAGGTACACGGAATATTGAAGGTTATAATAAGCTGATGGATAGCAACCCAGCCGCCGTATTGCCATTTATTGTAGTCATTGTGGACGAGCTTGCAGATTTGATGATGGTTGCGGCTAATGATGTAGAGGATGCCATTTGTAGACTTGCACAAATGGCACGTGCTGCGGGTATTCACCTAATTATTGCAACACAACGTCCATCTGTCGATGTCATTACAGGTGTGATTAAGGCGAATATTCCATCACGTATCGCCTTTGGTGTATCTTCACAAGTGGATTCACGAACCATCTTGGACATGGTAGGTGCCGAGAAGCTGTTAGGCCGAGGAGACATGCTTTTCTTGCCGATGGGATCTTCTAAGCCTGTTCGTGTACAAGGGGCATTTTTATCCGATGAGGAAGTTGAAGCTGTTGTTGAATACTGCCGTAACCAAGGTCAGGCTGAATACAATGAAGAGCTTGTTCCTGAAGTCGAGGAATCGAATGATCAGCCGGATGAGATGTTAGATGAACTCTACGATCAAGCCGTACAGATCATACTTGAAGCGAAGCAAGCTTCCGTATCTCTCTTGCAGCGCCGGATGCGAATTGGGTATACTCGGGCAGCGAGATTAATCGACTCGATGGAGGCCAGAGGTGTCGTTGGACCGTATGAAGGCAGTAA
Organism: Paenibacillus terrigena DSM 21567; assembly: GCF_000374845.1. Taxonomy (GTDB): domain Bacteria; phylum Bacillota; class Bacilli; order Paenibacillales; family Paenibacillaceae; genus Paenibacillus_K; species Paenibacillus_K terrigena. The sequence continues at coordinate 199,485 of NZ_KB895418.1, forward strand.
GCCAAGAGAGGTTCTCCTCACGATGGAAGCATGGGAGCAAAATCGAATAAGTTCGTAAATCGATATAGTGAATAATCAAACGCTACTTTTCTCATAATAAGTTTACCATTCCTGTACAACTCACATGAGAAAGGTAGAGCTTATTCGATGAAAAGACGCATTGTTTGGATTACAGCAGGGATCTTGCTGCTACTATTCGGTACATATCACTTGAAAGCCTCGTTACTAACGACGAAGGAGACCTTCAGCAGTGCAATCCTTAAGGTTGGATCAACAGGCGCCGATGTGAACGAATTGCAAGGACGACTCAAGTTTCTCGGATTTTATTACGGTAAGATTGATGGGCAATTTGGCAGTACGACATTGAAGTCCGTCAAATGGTTTCAATCTGAATTCGGTATGCCGGTAGATGGCGTTGTTGGCGGTAAGACCAAGGTCAAGCTATGGAACGCAACGAAGAGTTGGGTCCCATCTGCCGCAGACAACACACAATCCGGTGCGAAGCCGCCGAAGAAAGATTCAACCACGTCGAATAATAATCTGGGTTTCTCGAGCAATGATCTCAAAATAATGGCGAATGCCGTTTTTGGAGAATCTCGGGGGGAGCCTTATGAAGGACAAGTTGCTGTTGCTGCGGTTATTCTCAATCGCGTGAAGTCACCAAGTTTCCCGAACACCCCCTCCGGTGTCATTTTCCAACCTGGCGCATTCACCGCGGTTGCAGACGGCCAAATCTGGCTTGAGCCGAATGAAAAAGCGCGCAAAGCTGTTCAGGATGCCATTAATGGTTGGGATCCAAGCGGTGGATGCCTGTATTACTTCAATCCGGAGACAGCAACCTCCAAATGGATCTGGACACGTCCTCAGGTGAAGACGATTGGGAAACATATATTCTGTATGTAATGGCGAATGAAGAAGTAACCTTGCACCCGTAAGGTTGCTTCTTTATTTTCGATTGGTATAGAATGGAATTGATTCGAATAGATTGACTTTAAAAATAGGGTTGATGAAAAGGAGACATGCTTTGATCATGACAAGTTTTGAGCAGGGTCGCGTGCACCAAATGCGCATTCATGTACTTCCCACCAAACGATTTAAGACATTCGCGATTTCACTTTATATTGGTGTTCCCCTTGAGGAATCTTCGGTAACGAAGGTAGCTCTTACCCCATTTGTGATGCGTAGAGGTACTGAGTCGTATCCAGAGACACTCCAATTCCGCGAGCATCTGGATGATATGTACGGCGCTGGATTTGGGTTCGATGTATTTAAGCGTGGAGATTATCAGATTGTTCAATTTCGGATGGATGTCATTAATGATGCCTTTGTGGCCGCTGAAGATTCGCTGCTGCAGCAATCCTTTGCGTTTCTTGGCGAGGTTCTGACGAAACCGGCACTCAAGCAGCCTGAATACCGCAACCGATATATAGACGCTGAGAAGGAGACGCTTCGTAAGCGGCTTGAAGCCATCGTGAACGATAAAATTCGCTATGCCGCTGAACGTTGTATCGAAGAAATGTGCAAGAACGAGCCCTATCGATTGCATCCGTTAGGAGAGCGTAAAGCCATCGATGGCATCTCTTCTGAAGGACTGTTGGAGCATTATGAACATTGGTTGCAATCCGCGAGTATGGACCTTTATGTTGTTGGAGATACATCTTTAGACGAAGTTCAGCGGCTCGTAGAGCAGCATTTCCAGCTACAACGTACAAATGAAACCACCTATCACATGACACCGTCTGCACGCGTTTCTCGTGATGTACAGACGATTGTAGAGAAGCTAGATGTTGGACAAGGGAAATTGAATATGGGTCTTCGAACTTCAATTACGTACAGTGATGATCAGTACGCAGCAGCGCTGATGTATAATGGCATTTTGGGCGGATATCCGCATTCGAAGCTGTTCGTTAATGTTCGGGAAAAAGAAAGCCTTGCTTATTATGCTTCATCTCGATTTGATGGGCACAAAGGAATCTGTACGCTTCAATCGGGAATCGAGATTGAGAATTATGAGAAAGCCGTTGATATCATTAAGAAGCAGCTCGATAGCATGCAGGCCGGCAATATTAGTGATCTAGAGCTGTCGCAGACCAAAGCGATGATCTCGAACCACGTTAGAGAGCTTGGGGATTCCGCCTTCGAGATGATCGGATATGATTTTAATCGTCAACTGTCCGGCAAGAGTCGCACAGCAGCGGAATTGCTGAAGCAAGTGGAGCAAGTTACCATCGAGGATATTAAGCGCGCGGCGCAGACATTCCAATTAGATACGATCTACTATCTACGCGATCGGAAGGGGGAATAATCGATGCAAACGATTCAACACCCAGAACTTCAAGAAACATTGTACTATGAGAAAATGCCGAACGGTCTCGACGTCTATGTTCTGCCTAAGGGAGGATTTCAGAAGACGTATGCCACCTTTTCGACACGTTATGGTTCCATCGATAATCACTTCCGAGTTGTTGGTGGAGAAGATCACCAAGTCCCGGATGGCGTGGCTCATTTTTTAGAACACAAAATGTTCGAAGAGCCGACAGGGGATATTTTCGCGACGTTTGCCACCCAAGGGGCTTCAGCTAATGCCTTTACGAGTTTCGATCGTACCGTATATCTTTTCTCCGCGACAGAGCAGATTGAGGCGAATATTGAGACCCTCGTGAACTTCGTGCAGAATCCTTATTTTACAGATGAGAATGTTGAGAAGGAAAAAGGGATTATCGGGCAAGAAATTAAAATGTATCAGGATAACCCGGATTGGCGTGTGTACTTTGGTGTGATTGAGGCGATGTATGGCGTCCATCCTGTCCATATTGATATTGCAGGCACCGTTGAATCCATTAGCACGATTACCAAAGAAACGTTGTATACCTGCTACAACACCTTCTACCATCCATCAAATATGCTGCTATTCGTCGTTGGTGGTGTAGATGCTGAGAAAGTGATGTCCCTGATTCGTGAGAATCAAGCCAAGAAGAACTATGGTGAGCAGGGGGAGATCAATCGATTGTTCGCGGATGAGCCTACAGCGGTTTATCAACAGCGTAAGACCTCTCAATTGCCGGTATCACTGCCGAAGTGCCTTTTTGGGCTGAAGGAGAAGAAGATTCTTGAATTAGGTGAAGAGCAATTGCGTCGCGACCTAATTACGAAATTAATGTTAGATATTATGCTCGGCTCCAGTACACCGTTGTATCAGAAACTCTATGACGATGATCTGATCTCAGACGGATTTGGTTTTGAGTTCAATACAGGGAAAAATTATGCCTTCTCGATTATTGGAGGGGATACGCGGGATCCTGATCAGTTAATTGAGCGTATTCGAACCGCAGTGGAAGAAATGAAGAAGACGGGATTTGATGAGGCTCACTTCGAGCGGGCGCGCAAGAAGAAAGTCGGCAATTACTTAAGAATGCTGAATTCGCCCGAATCGATCGCTAATGAGTTTACGAATTATAAGTTCCGCGAGAGTGATTTATTCGCTGTTCTGCCAGTGTATGAATCCATTACTCTCGATGAGGTGAATGCAAGACTTCGGGAACATTTTGATTGGGAACAGCTTGCGATTTCGATTGTTGAGAGTCCGGCGCAGGCTTAAGCTTAAATTTGGGATGAGAGTGAGAATTAGGAATGAAATCATTAGGGGAAACGAACGTACTCATTACCGGGGGAAGCCGCGGGATTGGCGCAGCGATAGCGGAGCGATTTGCGTCAGTGGGAATGAATGTCGTTATTCATTACTTACAGGCGCATGAGCAAGCAAATGAAGTCGCAAGGAACTGTATGAAGTATGGCGTAAAAGTCTTGACTGTGACGGCAGATTTGCGTTCCAAAGAGCAGCTTCAGCGTATGATTGAGAAGTTGGATAGTCACGGTCTGATGCCGGATATTCTCGTTAACAATGCGGGCATTGCGCATTATGGATTATTGTCTGATGTGACAGAAGAGCAGTGGGATGAGATGATGTCCATTAATCTTAAAGGGATGTTCCTCTGCACACAGCTCTGTATGCCACATATGATCGCGCAAAAATATGGGCGAATTATCAATGTATCCTCCATCTGGGGGTTGTCTGGAGCTTCATGTGAAGTGGTCTATTCCACGACCAAAGGTGGCATGAACGCTTTTACCAAAGCGCTCGCCAAAGAACTTGCACCGTCCGGAGTTACCGTTAACGCGGTTGCGCCAGGAGCCATTGATACGATGATGCTGAACAATCTGGACGATGAAGAGAAGTTGATGCTGGAAGACGAGATTCCGGTCGGTCGGCTAGGACAGCCGGAAGAAATCGCATCGCTTGTTTACTTTCTAGCATTGCCGGAGTCAAGTTATATCACCGGGCAAGTCATCAGTCCAAATGGCGGATGGCATACGTAAATCAAGGAATATTTATCAGTCGAATTGCGCACATTAACATCTGTATTATGATGAATAAGGAGTGAAACAGATGTCAGTGCTCGGCAATTACGATAATTGGAAAAAATTCCTTGGAGATCGCGTTTCTCAAGCGAAGGCTGTCGGATTAGGTGAAGACACGATTGCGAAGCTCGCTTATGAAATCGGTGATTTCCTGGATGAGAAAGTGGATCCGAAGAATGGTCCGGAACGCGCTTTGAAAGAATTATGGGCTGTTGGATCTGATGATGATCGTAAAACTATCGCACGTCTAATGGTGAAACTTGTCGAAAAAGGTTAATAGCGGATATAGGCCAAAAGTAAGAAAGTCCCCACTCGTGGGGACTTTCTTATAATGTTTTGGTGGGTTGCGCTTGCCTTTCCATCTGATTTTATATATGATTAAATTTGATTGTGAAAAATCGCGGTAATCATACAAAATTTGATAATTACTAACATTTTGACGATCCAATAATCTATGATATGACTTAGTATGGGGAGTGTGTCGGGCGTGGAATACCAACAATGGTACATGGAGTACAAAATACATAAAAATAGGCCTGGCCTCCTAGGAGATATCGCGTCATTACTCGGTATGCTCGAGGTCAATATATTAACGATTAATGGTGTGGAAGGAAAAACTCGCGGGATGCTCCTTCAGACCAATGATAACGAGAAAATTAACTTAATGGGCCAAATGCTCAAAAAAGTTGACAATATCACCGTCACAGCACTTCGTACACCGAAGTTGGTTGATATTCTTGCTGTTCGTCATGGCAGGTATATTGAAAGAGATTCGGATGATCATAAGACGTTCCGTTTCACTCGGGACGAGCTCGGTTTATTGGTAGATTTCCTAGGTGAGATCTTTAAACGAGAAGGGCACCAAGTTATTGGATTGCGGGGTATGCCTCGCGTGGGGAAGACAGAATCCATTATTGCAGGCAGCGTATGTGCGATGAAGCATTGGACTTTCGTATCGTCTACGTTGCTCCGTCAGACCGTCCGCAGTCAATTATCCGAGGAAGAAATGAACCCGAACAATGTATTCATTATCGATGGGATTGTGAGTACGATTCGCTCGAATGAGAAGCATTACCATTTACTTGAGAACATTATGAAGATGCCTAGCACCAAAGTCATCGAACATCCTGATATATTCATGCGTGAGACATCGTACGGTCCGCAAGATTTCGACTATATTATTGAACTGCGGAATACACCGGAAGAAGAAATTACGTATGAGACATTTACAGTCAATTATAATGATTTTTAATTACTTATAGACTAAAGCATTCATCCATACATGATGATAATAACATTTCAATTGCGGAGGTGAGGATGTGTCGAATTTAGGAGACCTATTAAGAAACGCACGACTCGAGAAAGGGATGTCGCTAGATGATATTCAAGAGTTGACCAAAATTCGGAAGCGTTACTTAGAGGCCATTGAAGACGGTGATTACAAAGTATTGCCAGGCAGCTTTTATGTCCGTGCTTTTGTCAAAACATATGCCGAAACCCTTGGCCTCGATTCTGATGAGATAGTCCAATTATACAAAAGTGATATCCCAGAGCCTGTATCTGAGTCGGCATCTGTGGAGCCTATTATACAGAAGCGTCGTCGTTCAGAGCGTCAGCGTCAAGATCGCGCTGGCAAATGGATTTCAGCGGTGCTCATGTGGTTGTTCTTAATTTTAATCGCTGTGGTCATTTATTTCTTCTATATCCACAAGGCGAGCCCGAATACAGATAAAGTAGATACCGGCACGCAGATCACAAATGAGAAGAAACCACCAACCAAAGAAGAGAACAAGGGAACCGGAACTGAGACAAACCCTCAGACAACAACGCCGGAGACGACACCTGATGTTACCCCAGAGGTACCTGAGAACGTCGCACCGACAATCGTGCCTAGCGGCAAAATTGGGAAAGCGAACCGGATTAAAGTTCAGACGACATCGACTGAGCCGATTAAAGTCGAGATTACAGCGTCCGGTGCGAATAGCTGGTTGAACGTGTACAAAAAAGTATACAAAGGCGAGGAGTTATTCAACGCTAATCTGTTGGATGGCACAACACAAACCTTCGAGCTTGGTGAAGGCTTGTATATTCGTCTGGGCAATGCGAACCACATGGAGATTAAAGTCGGTGGTGTACCGATTGACGACGGAAATGTTGCTAGAGCAGAACGTTTTGTATTACAGCCGGAAGTGAAAGCGCCGGATACGACAACAACAACGGATACATCTACGACAACCGGTGAATAGGTAGCGGATGACTTAAAGGGAGTGATTCGATGAGTTCTGAGAATTCATTTGATATTGTATCGAAGTTCGATATGCAAGAAATGAGCAATGCGTTGAATCAAGCCGAGAAGGAAATTGCAACGCGGTTTGATTTCAAAGGCAGCAAGAGCAGCCTGAAGCTCGAGAAAGAAGAGCTTGTCATCATTTCCGATGATGACTTTAAGCTTGAGAATGTTATCGACATTCTGAAGTCGAAAATGACAAAGCGCGGGCTAGCACTAAAAAACCTTGAATACGGCAAGATTGAGCCAGCTTCTGCAGGCACAGTCAAACAGAAAATTAAGTTGAAATCAGGAATTGATCAAGATAATGCGAAGAAAATTAATATCTTAATCCGAGATTCCAAACTGAAAGTGAAGAGTCAAATTCAAGGAGATCAAGTTCGAGTTACAGGCAAGAACAAGGATGATCTGCAAGCGGTTATGCAAATGTTGCGTAAGGCCGATCTGCCGATTGATTTGCAATTCACAAACTTCAAATAATTGTAAATGAACAACCTCGATCATGGGATACGTCCCGTGCCGAGGTTGTTACAATTTTGACACCGAATTGGGGTTGTATTATACTAAGTTAGATATAAACAGACTTATTGCGCATAGGTATGGGGGATGCATAACAAATGACTGAGAAGATTAAGATCGTAACCCTAGGCTGTGAGAAGAATCTCGTGGATTCCGAGATTATGTCAGGTCTTATTCATGAACGGGGCTATTCGTTGGTCGAAGATAAAGAGGATGCGACCGTTATTATTGTCAATACATGCGGGTTTATTGATGCAGCCAAGGAAGAATCGGTGAATACGATTTTGGATTTGGCAGAGCTCAAGGAGACGGCGAATTTGAAGGCGCTCATCGTATCGGGCTGCCTAACACAACGATACAAAGAACAATTAATGGATGAAATGCCTGAGATTGACGGGATCGTAGGAACCGGAGATTTTGATAAAATCAATGATATTGTGGATGAGGCGCTTCGTGGAAGTAAGCCAATTCTTGTCGGAAATCCGGTGTTCAACTATGAGCAGAAGCTCCCGCGCAAAGTATCGACACCTCGGTTTACAACATATGTGAAAATCGCGGAAGGATGCGACAATGCTTGTACTTTCTGCAGTATTCCAATCATGCGCGGTAAATTCCGCAGTCGTTCGATGGAATCGATTATTGCTGAAGTGGAAGAGCTAGCAGCACAAGGCGTCAAAGAAGTCAGCTTGATTGCGCAAGACTCGACAAACTATGGAACGGATTTGTATGATCAATTTATGCTACCAACTTTGATGAACCGGATTAGTGAAGTACCGGGGATTGAGTGGGTTCGACTACACTATGCTTATCCAGGCTTCTTCACGGATGAGCTCATTGATGCGATTGCAGACAACCCTAAAATTTGCAAATATATAGATATGCCATTGCAGCATAGTGAAGACGCTGTGCTCAAGCGGATGCGCAGACCAGGAAGACAGCGTGATACGAGAGAATTGGTCGCGAAGATTCGTGCACGCATTCCAAATGTATCGCTTCGTACATCGTTGATCGTTGGTTTCCCGGGGGAAACGGATCAAGATTTCGAGAATCTATGTGAGTTTGTTAAAGATATTAAATTCGATCGCCTAGGTGTATTCACGTATTCGAGTGAAGAAGGGACACCAGCGACTCGCCTACCGGATCATCTCGATGAAGAGGTGAAGGAGTTCCGTGCGAATACGCTGATGGAGATCCAACGTCAAATTTCGAATGAAGTCAGCGGTAAGCATATAGGCCAAGTTCTTGATGTCCTTGTAGAACGCTACGAAGGCCGTAATGATGTCTATGTAGGCCGTTCACAATACGATGCACCAGAAATCGACGGTGAAGTGTTCATTACAGATTGTAAAGTCGGCATAGGTGAAATCGCCAAAGTTCGTATTACACATGCTTTTGAGTTTGACTTGTCTGGGGAGGGTGTCTCTTGAATCTCGCCAATCGTATTACCTTAATTCGTATTTTTCTCGTACCGATCATGATGTTTTTCTTGCTGGTGAAGACGGATTATTTCCCGGCTATTCATGTCGAGAGTTTTCAGATTACCTATAACCAGATCATCGCTGCCTTGATTTTCATTATTGCGGCGAGTACAGACGGTCTGGACGGCTATATTGCCCGCAGCAGGAAGATGGTTACAAACTTAGGCAAACTTCTTGATCCGCTAGCGGACAAGTTGCTCGTTGCTGCCGTTCTTATCTCTCTTGTTGATATGGGAAAATGCGATGCATGGATTGCGATTGTCATCATTAGCCGGGAATTCGCTGTAACAGGCCTACGCCAGATTGCGCTCCTTGAGGGGGCGGTCGTTGCTGCGAGTAAATGGGGGAAAATTAAGACCGCAGCGCAGATTACTGCGATCATTTTGATGCTGCTTAACAATTTTCCATTTGAGTTCATCGGTTTCCGATTTGATGAGGTTATGCTATGGGTTGCAGCGCTTGTAACGGTGTACTCGGGTGTTGATTATTTTGTGAAAAATAAAAATGTACTTCATTTTACAGATAAAAAACAATAGGCGACGCCTATTGTTTTTTGCTCATTATATAAGCATAGGCTTGAAGGGGGAACGATTTATGAAAGCAGAAATTATTGCCGTTGGTACTGAATTGCTGTTAGGTCAAATTGTGAATACGAATGCACAGTATCTATCACAGGAATTGGCGGCACTTGGGATTGATACATACTATCAGACGGTTGTTGGCGATAACCTTGGGCGATTGCAGCGTGCGATTGAAATTGCGCGTGAACGAGCAGATCTCGTGTTATTCACTGGAGGAATTGGTCCTACCCAGGATGATTTGACGAAGGATGCCCTTGCGGGTCTTCTTGGTCGAACATTATCTATCCATCAGCCTTCTATGGATGCGATAGAGCAGTTCTTTAGCAGTCGAGGCGCTCACATGGTGGAGAGCAATCGGAGACAGGCCCTTACCATTGAAGGGAGCACACCTCTTGCCAATGCAACGGGTCTTGCGGTCGGGAATGCGCTGAAGCATGACGGTACGTTCTACATTCTTCTTCCTGGTCCGCCGAAGGAAATGAAGCCGATGTTCGAGCATGAGGCGAAACGCTGGCTGATTGAGTACACTTTAACGAGTGAACAGCCGCTATATTCCCGTATGCTGAAATTCGCCGGAATTGGCGAATCATCGCTGGAAGCACAATTGCTCGATTTGATCGAAAGGCAACAGGATACGACGATTGCGCCTTATGCGAAAGAAGGCGAAGTGACGATCCGTGTATCCACCAAAGCCGCATCTGCTGACGAGGCGAATGCGAAGCTGCAGGAAGTGGAGTCTGAGATCCAAAACCGGCTGTCCGATCATCTCTATGCTACCGAGGATGTGCCAATTGAGAAGATCATTGTCGAGCGTATGCAAACCTTGGGGCTTACACTCGGCGCAGCTGAGAGCTGCACGGGTGGTCTGTTATCAGAGATGATTACCGCGATTCCAGGGAGCTCGCAGATGTTCAACGGGGGTGTCGTCTGTTACTCCAATGCACTGAAGCAGCAGTTGTTGAACGTGCCGGTGACATTGCTGGAAGGCCCCGATGCGCCGGGGGCAGTTAGCAGTGAAGTTGCAGAGATGCTAGCGGATCAAGTCCGTCAATTGACGAATTCTGATTTTGGTATCGGAATTACGGGTGTAGCGGGACCAGGAATGTCAGAGCGGAAGCCTGCAGGACTTGTCTATGTCGCCATAGCACAGAAGGGCAAGCCAACAGAGGTTATGAAGTTACAGCTCCATGGCGGCCGGGAGATTATTCGTCTGCGTTCTGTGAAGACCGTGTTGTACCATTTATGGCGAAGATTCAGGTAGGTCATGATGAAACAAATGGAATATTCCTGTGGAAGTTCTTGATATTTACATGTACACCTTGTATAATAAGAACAATGTTAACGGAAGAACCGTAGCGAAGTGTAACTTTGCTGCGGTTTTTCGCGCTATTTTCCGAATCGCCCACCCCTGCGTGACGAAAAAAACGAATGTATGTTCGAAAAAATGCTTGGCAAAGGAACAAAAACAAGTTATCATGATACTATAAATGAAAAAGGAAGTGAGTTCATTGTCAGATCGTCGCGCTGCGTTAGAAATGGCTTTACGGAATATTGAGAAACAATTTGGTAAAGGTTCGATCATGAAACTCGGTGAATCCACACACATGCAAGTGGAGGTTGTACCGAGCGGATCTTTAGCATTAGATATTGCACTTGGAATCGGTGGGTTTCCACGCGGAAGAGTTATTGAAGTTTATGGACCGGAATCATCAGGTAAGACGACGGTCGCATTGCACGCCATTGCTGAAGCTCAGAAGCAAGGTGGACAAGCTGCCTTTATCGATGCCGAGCATGCTCTTGATCCGTTGTATGCGAGCAAGCTAGGTGTTAATATTGATGAATTGCTCTTGTCTCAGCCGGATACAGGGGAGCAAGCGCTTGAAATCGCAGAAGCCCTCGTACGAAGTGGTGCAGTCGATATTATCGTTATTGACTCCGTCGCTGCACTTGTACCGAAAGCAGAGATCGAAGGCGATATGGGTGACTCACACGTCGGTCTACAAGCACGTTTGATGTCCCAAGCACTTCGTAAATTGTCTGGTGCGATCAGCAAATCGAAGACGATTGCGATCTTCATCAACCAGCTGCGTGAGAAAGTTGGCGTAATGTTCGGTAATCCAGAGACAACACCGGGTGGACGTGCTTTGAAGTTCTACTCCACGGTTCGTCTGGATGTAAGACGTGTCGAGACAATTAAGCAAGGCAATGACATGGTCGGTAACCGTACACGGATTAAGGTCGTGAAGAATAAAGTCGCACCTCCGTTCAAACAAGCGGATATCGATATTATGTATGGCGAAGGAATTTCTCGTGAAGGAAGTATTATCGATATTGGAACGGAACTAGATATCGTGAATAAAAGCGGTGCATGGTACTCCTATGAGAATGAGCGTTTAGGTCAAGGTCGTGAGAATGCGAAGCAATATCTCAAGGAGAATGTTGAGATTTCCAAAGTGATTGAGAATAAGATCCGTGAAGCAAGTCAGCTCTCGACTACGGTTCCGATTACATCGAATGATGAAGAGGAAGAGGAAGATTTCGAGCTAGAATAAGTATTTGCCCCCTTCGTGAAGGGGGCATCTTTTATAGAAAGCGATAAATGAACAATCCAAGTGATTTAGTGAGGAAGGGAGGAGATGAAACATGCTCAACGGTAAAGAAAAAGCGGAGCAGGAACAGAAGTGGTCGCCAGCATCTGGTGTTGAGCTAATAATAACGGCTGTAGAGCTCGTGCCCAGGCAGAAGCGTCGATATCAAATTTTTGTGAATGAGGAACAAGCTTTCACGGTCCATGAAGATGTTATGGTGAAGTATCGACTGCTCAAAGGTTCAACCATCGATCATGAAGAACTCCTTCCTATCATGGTGGCAGACGAGCTACAGCAAGCCTATGTGCAGTCCATTCGATATTTAGGACGCAAACCACGTACAAGCCATGAAATACAGCAGCAGTTAACACAGAAGGGTTTTGATGCGGAGTTGATCGAACGGGTCATTCTGCGTCTCATGGACGAGCGCTTAATTGATGATAATCTTTATGCGAAGCAATGGACGGATCAGCGGGTTCGCAATCATAAGAAAGGAAGACTTATGATTAAGCATGAGCTGCAGCAGAAGGGAATCGATAAATCCGATATTGCACAAGCTATGGAGGAACTGAACACCGAGGATGAGCAAGAGAGCGCCTATCGCGTGGGACTTCGTAAATGGCAGAGTACAAAAGGGGAGCGCTATGAGCGCAAAAGAAAAGTTGTTGCATTTCTCATGCGTCGTGGATTCCCATCCCATGTGATAAGGAATGCTGTTCAGCGGATCATGGAGCAGCAAGAGGATGACGAGAGTAATGGCTATGATGAAGAAACTTTTGAGGAAGATTTTTATGATTAATGCGATTGAACTGGATGCAATTGTATGAATTTTGGTTGGAATATCGTGCTATTTTTATGATTTGCTCACATAAGTACAAGGATTCATGTCAATTGCTTGACAACTTCTTTTTACAAATACTAAAATGAAAATGTATTATACGAATTCTGAATCAATTTTTCCTTCCAAAAAGTTGATTCAAACTGATTAATTTCGCCAATCATTGACTCGCTTATCTTGTTCCTAGGGAAGAAGATAAGGTATGTGTAGCGTAAGAGGTTTACTCGCTATACAGTTGAAACCGATGAATATGTAAGTGAAACGGATTGAAAACCGAATAAGCCCAGGCATTGTCTTGGAGAAACAACGAGGAGGTGAAATAGATCATGAACCCTATTCTCGCAATCGTTCTCGTTGTAGCCGCTTTGGTCATTGGTTTTGGGGTTGGATATTTTATTCGGAAATCTCTTGCTGAAGCTAAAATTTCAAGCGCTGAACACGCTGCTGAGCAGATTATTGAGAATGCGAAGAAAGAAGCAGAAGCGCTTAAGAAAGAGACAGTGTTGGAAGCTAAAGACGAGGTCTTTAAAGTCCGCGCTGAAGCTGATAAAGACATTCGTGAACGCAGAAATGAAATTCAACGTCTAGAACGTCGAGTGCTGCAAAAAGAAGAGTCGCTGGATAAAAAATTAGAATCACTAGAACGCAAAGAAGAGCAAGTGGCAAGCAAAGAGAAACGAATCGATGAAACGCAAGAGCAGATTAATGTGATCTATAAAAATCAAATGGCTGAACTTGAGCGCATTTCCAACCTTACGATGGAAGATGCACGTCAAATCATCCTTACGAATGTTGAACAAGAAGTTCGCCATGAGTCAGCACAAATGATTAAAGAAATTGAGCAACAAGCCAAAGAGGAAGCAGATAAGAAGGCACGTGAGATTATTACCCTTGCGGTCCAACGTTGTGCAGCAGATCATGTTGCAGAGACGACGGTATCTGTTGTCACCTTGCCTAACGAAGAGATGAAAGGCCGTATTATCGGTCGTGAAGGCCGTAATATTCGTGCACTTGAGACGCTGACAGGTATCGACTTGATTATCGACGATACGCCAGAAGCAGTCATTCTGTCAGGATTCGATCCAATTCGCCGCGAGATCGCTCGTACATCGCTTGAGAAGCTGGTTGCCGATGGACGTATCCATCCAGCTCGCATCGAAGAGATGGTCGAGAAATCGCGTAAAGAAGTCGACGAGCGTATCCGTGAATACGGTGAGCAGGCGACATTCGAGGTTGGCGTACATGGATTGCATCCAGATCTGATTAAGATCCTAGGCCGTCTGAAATTCCGGACGAGCTATGGCCAGAATGTGCTCAAGCACTCGATGGAAGTGGCTTATCTCACGGGTTTGATGGCAGGAGAACTCGGCGAAGATATCACGTTGGCGAAACGTGCTGGATTGCTGCATGATATTGGTAAAGCGCTAGATCATGAAGTGGAAGGATCTCATGTTGAAATCGGCGTGGAGTTAGCGAAGAAATACAAAGAACATCCTGTGGTAATTAATAGTATCGCATCCCACCATGGCGATTGCGAAGCAACATCGGTTATCGCAATGTTAGTCGGTGCCGCAGATGCGTTGTCAGCTGCTCGTCCAGGTGCGCGTAGAGAGACGCTTGAGACCTACATCAAACGACTTGAGAAGCTCGAAGAGATTTCCGAATCGTTCGAAGGTGTTGAGAAGTCCTATGCGATCCAGGCAGGCCGTGAAGTCCGTGTCATGGTTGCACCGGATAAGATTGACGATACGGAAGCATTCCGCTTAGCACGTGATATTACGAAGACAATCGAGAGCGAACTCGATTATCCGGGACATATTAAAGTTACGGTTATTCGCGAGACACGCGCGGTTGAATACGCTAAATAATGACCATAATGAAAAGTGGCTGATTTACTTAGGCCACTTTTCGTTTTCTTTTATGGCTAGGTAATGAGGAGGAGAATGACATTAAAGTATTATTCATTGGAGACATCGTTGGGAATACAGGTAGAAAAGCATTAAAATATATGCTCCCGCAGCTGAAAGATAAATATAATCCACATATTATTATTGCCAATGGTGAGAATGCTGCTGGCGGTAAAGGCATTACAGGCGCAATCGCAAGAGAATTTTATGATATGGGCATTCATGGTCTTACGATGGGAAACCATACGTGGGATAACAAGGAAATTTTCGAATTTATAGATGATGATCAGCGTATCATTCGACCAGCTAATTATCCCGAAGGTACACCGGGCAGAGGCTGGATGACGGTGAAGGCGAACGGCAAAGAGCTAACCGTGATCAATATGCAGGGCAGAACCTTTTTGCCGCCGATTGATTGTCCTTTTAAGAAAGCCGATGAGATTCTAGATCAGGTGAAGAAGAAATCATGTGTCTTTTTTGATTTTCATGCCGAGACGACATCGGAGAAAATTGCAATGGGATGGTATCTTGATGGACGCGTGTCCGTCATGGTCGGGACACATACTCATGTACAGACAAATGATGATATGATTCTTCCTGAGGGAACGGCATACATTACTGATGTGGGCATGGTTGGGTCGAAGGAGGGTGTCCTCGGCGTGAATCGCGAGGCGGTGCTTCACAAGTTCAAAACACAGCTCCCTGTCCGATTTACTGTCGATGAAGGCAAATGGATGTTCCATGCGGTTTACGTTGAAATTGATGAATCTACGGGGCGTGCGACACGGATAGAGAAGATTCGCCGATACGAAGACGAGTGGGTTATGAACTAACGGCTAACCTCGCATGATTGAAGGAACTTCTTTGTGGAAAAAGGAGGAATTTATTCCGCATCTCACGAATATGAGTAATAGTGGAATCCATTCATCATTCCCGAGGAGGTACTTATCATGGAAGTATTAAAAGTTTCAGCAAAATCCAATCCAAACTCCGTAGCAGGTGCACTGGCAGGCGTCCTACGTGAGCGTGGAGCGGCCGAATTGCAAGCGATTGGTGCTGGTGCATTGAATCAAGCGATTAAAGCTGTAGCGATTGCCAGAGGATTTGTAGCGCCTAGCGGAGTGGACTTGATTTGTATTCCTGCATTTACCGACATTGTGATTGATGGTGAAGATCGGACGGCAATTAAGTTGATTGTCGAGCCAAGATAAATATAACATCATGAATGGAGCCTGTTTACGTCGTAGACAGGTTTTTTTGCGTTTATACCGCTTGCCAAGTTGTACACATGGAATAGAGTGAGAGGGGATGCGTCCTGATGAGAAGATACCAGATCGTGGATATGCATTGTGATGTCATTAGCAAGATGCTTCAGAACCCGGTCATTTCATTTACTGATGATGAGTCACTCGATGTGAGTCTCGAACGTCTCCAGCAGGGACAAGTCAAGGCGCAATGTTTTGCTATCTATTTGTCAGAACATCTCGGAAAACCTCGATTCGAGCATATTTTACATAGTATAGATGTGTTTCAGCGTCGCATCCTAAATCATCGCGAGATGAGATGGATTCGATGCCAGAATGATTGGAATCAACTGGAACAAACGGATCAAATAGGAGCATTGCTGTCATTAGAAGGCGTCGATGGATTGGAAGGCGATCTGACGTATGTAGATTTATGCTTCCAATTGGGTGTTCGCTTAGTGGGGTTTACATGGAATTACGCGAATTGGGCTGCTGATGGCATCTTGGAACCGCGTAATGGAGGCTTTACACTGAAGGGAAGGAAGCTAATTGAGCGCTGCGATGAGCTTGGCCTGATCATGGACGTATCTCATTTGTCGGAAGCTGGATTTTGGGAGCTGCATGCGCGCACCGCGAGTAAGTATATTGCCTCTCATTCCAATGCCAGAGCGGTATGCAGCCATCCGAGGAACCTGACAGACGAGCAGATAAAGTACATGGTCACAAGGGGAGGACGGATCGGGATGAATTTCTTTCCGCCATTTGTACAAGCAAATGCACCTGTAGCGATCCATGACCTCCTGAAGCATATTGAACATATCTGCAGTTTAGGAGGAAGTAAGACGATTATGCTCGGATCAGACTTCGACGGCATCGATCGATTTATTACCAATTTAGAACATTCAGGAAAATATGAAAATCTGCGGAATGCCTTGCTGCAGCGCTATCCAGAGGATTTAGTAAATGGATTCCTCTATAAAAACGCTTCCATTTTTCTGAGTGGTGCTTTGCCAAAGTGAAAGAAAGACTGATTCTATCATCTATTATTGATATGATTTCAATCGAAAAGTGCTATCTAAGTTTCCGCCGAAAACGCTTGCTTTTTACTAGTTCTAGCCATAAAATTTAGTTGACTCATTGAAAAGAAAAAATTTTCTATGTCACATTTTAGGGAATTTTGGCACTTATCATTCTAACGCGAGTCACAACTAAAGGAGTGGGCGAGCTTGATTAGTCAATTGTCTTGGAAAATCGGGGGACAACAAGGGGAAGGCGTAGAGAGTACAGACCGTATTTTCTCCACAGCATTAAATCGACTAGGATATTACTTATATGGATACCGTCATTTTTCTTCCCGGATTAAAGGTGGACACACGAACAATAAGATTAGAATCAGTACGAAACCGATTCGTGCAATTTCGGATGATCTGGATATACTCGTTGCTTTTGACCAAGAAAGTATTGACTTAAATGCACATGAATTGAGACCTGGCGGCGTCGTTGTTGCAGATGCGAAATTCAATCCAACGCTTCCTGAAGG
Source organism: Paenibacillus terrigena DSM 21567 (assembly GCF_000374845.1). Lineage (GTDB taxonomy): Bacteria > Bacillota > Bacilli > Paenibacillales > Paenibacillaceae > Paenibacillus_K > Paenibacillus_K terrigena. Next base: position 216,886 of record NZ_KB895418.1, read on the forward strand.
TATTAACGCAAAATTATTCCCAGTACCGATCACTGCGATTGCAGATGAACTAGGTACATCCCTAATGAAGAATATGGTTGCTTCTGGTGCGTCCTGGGCATTGCTCGGACTTCCGTTAGAAGTATTTAATAAAGCAGTAGAAGAAGAGTTCGGCCGTAAAGGTGCTGCAGTGGTCGAGAAGAACGTCGAAGCGGTACGTCGTGGATCTGAGTTCGTATTAGAGCTTGCAGGTGGCCCGCTTGAAGAGTTCAAGCTTCAACCAGCTGACGGCGAACAGAAACTGTTCATGATCGGTAACGATGCGATGGCACTCGGTGCCCTAGCAGCAGGATGCCGCTTCATGCCAGCCTACCCAATCACACCAGCTTCCGAAGTGATGGAATATCTCATTAAGAAGCTTCCAAAATTCGGCGGTACGGTGATTCAGACAGAAGATGAGATCGCAGCGATTACGATGGCGATTGGCGCTAACTTCGCAGGAGCGCGTTCGATGACTGCATCTGCAGGTCCTGGACTTTCCTTGATGATGGAAGCGATTGGCCTTGCAGGAATGACGGAGACGCCTGTCGTTATCATCGATACACAACGTGGAGGTCCAAGTACAGGTCTTCCGACGAAGCAAGAGCAAAGTGATATTAATGCGATGATCTATGGTACACACGGTGAAATTCCAAAGATCGTTCTTGCTCCAAGCTCCATCGAAGAGTGTTTCTACGATATGATCGAAGCATTCAACTTGGCTGAGAAATACCAATGCCCAGTTATCGTAATAACAGACTTGCAGCTCTCACTAGGTAAACAGTCCTGTGATGAGCTTGACTATAACAAAATTGTGATTGACCGGGGTAACTTGGTTCGAAATGCACCTGAACTTGAACCGAATCAATTGTTCAAACGTTATGAGTTCACAGAAGACGGTATTTCACCTCGTATCTTGCCAGGTGAGAAATACGGTATTCACCACGTAACAGGCGTAGAACATGATGAGACAGGACGCCCATCAGAGAGTGCAGTTAATCGTAAGAAGATGATGGATAAGCGTCTTGGTAAAATGGACAATATTAAAGTGACGAACCCAATTCATGTGGATGCACCACACGAAGAGCCAGACTTGCTGATCGTAAGTATGAGCTCAACGGGCGGCACAGTAGATGAAGCAAGAGTAAGACTGGAAGAGCAAGGTCTGACAACGAACCATATTACTGTTCGCTTGTTATACCCATTCCCTACAGAACAATTCGCTCCGTATGCTGAGAAGGCGAAGAAAATCATCGTTCTAGAGAATAATGCTACAGCACAACTTGCTTCGCAAATTAAATTGAATGTTGGTCATGCGGACAAAATCGAAAGTGTCTTGAAATACGATGGTAATCCATTCCTGCCTTCGATTGTCTACAATGCATGTAAGGAGTTGGTGTAACGATGGCAACTTTTAAAGAGTTTCGAAACAGTGTTAAACCGAACTGGTGCCCAGGTTGCGGCGATTTCTCAATCCAAGCGGCTATTCAAAGAGCAGCAGCGAATGTCGGTCTTGAACCAGAGAACTTAGCGGTTGTCTCCGGTATCGGATGTTCCGGACGGATTTCAGGATATATTAACGCTTATGGACTTCACGGGATCCATGGTCGTGCGCTTCCAATTGCGCAAGGCGTGAAGATGGCAAATCGTGAACTTACCGTTATTGCTTCCGGCGGTGATGGTGACGGATTTGCGATTGGTATGGGTCACACGGTTCACGCGATTCGTCGTAACATTAACATCACTTACATCGTTATGGATAATCAAATCTATGGTTTGACGAAAGGTCAGACTTCTCCAAGAAGTGCGGAAGGGTTCAAGACGAAGAGTACACCGGATGGTTCGATCGAATCTACCTTGTCACCGCTTGAAATTGCTCTCTCTGCTGGAGCTACATTCGTCGCTCAATCGTTCTCTAGCGATTTGAAGCAATTGACGACATTGATCGAAGAAGGAATGAAGCATGAAGGCTTCTCGTTAATTAACGTATTCAGCCCATGCGTAACCTTCAATAAAATCAATACGTATGACTGGTTCAAAGAGAATATCGTCAACCTTGAGAGCATTCCGGAGTATGATCCTTCGAACCGTATCCAAGCGATGACGAAATTGATGGAGACTGGCGGTATGTTAACCGGATTGATCTATCAAGACAAATCAAGAAAATCTTACGAAGACATGGTTGTTGGATTCCATCAAGAAGGTATTTCGAACCAAGATATCCAAATTTCGGAAGCGGATTTCAGCAAACTTGTGGCAGAATTCAAATAATTCTATGAAAGACGTACGGATTGTGCCGTACGTCTTTTGATTTTTTGAGACAAGGGTGTATAATGGGTATGCTTCTGAAATAGGGTAACAACTTAGAGAGAAAACTAAAGAGGTGGAAAAACATGAAAAAAGAAGTGCCAGTCGGTGTATCAGCACGTCATATTCACTTATCCCAAGAGCATATCGAGCAATTGTTCGGTAAGGGCTATCAATTAACAGAATTCAAACCATTATCTCAACCAGGTCAGTTCGCAGCGAACGAGACGGTTGAAGTCGTTGGTCCGAAAGGCGCCTTCGGCAAGGTCCGTATTCTAGGTCCTGCACGGAAAGCAACACAATTAGAAATTTCTCGTACAGATGCCTTCGCTATTGGTATTAAAGCGCCTGTACGTGAGTCTGGTGACACAGAAGGAACGCCAGGTATGGTTATTAAAGGACCAGCTGGTGAAGTTGAGACAAGCGACGGTGTCATCGTTGCAGCGCGTCACATCCATTTCCATACATCGGATGCTGAGAAATGGGGCATTCAAGATAAGCAGCAGTTAAAAGTTCGTCTTGGTGGAGAACGTGGTCTTGTTCTTGAACATGTCATTGCACGTGTATCGGATCAATTCGCATTAGACATGCACATTGATACGGATGAAGCGAATGCAGCTGGTGCCAAAACAGGTGATACTGCAGAAATTATTGATTAATATAGATGACCAGTATGAAGAGAGTGCGAAGGCACTCTCTTTTTTACCACATAAGAAAGTATAAGTTTTCACAAATGTAGCGAAAACTTCTTTCTGATTGGCGATAAAAACAACCGTTGAACGCGGTCGCACTTCTTCGAGAATACTTCGATAGAAGTTTTTCTCATGTATAGATAAACTGGATAATTATTTATGCTTTCTCATCTCATTTTCATCTTTCTCTTTTACAATAGCTTAACAGAAAGGGTGGAATGAAATGATTGCAAATATTGATTATCAAGTGTTTCAATGGTTAAATGATTTTGCAGGGAAAGAAACTTTTCTAAATGTGGTGATGCGATTTTTTGCCGAGCGTGCAGAATATATCATGATTATAGGCATTATTCTGTATTGGTTCACACGAACCAATACCAATCGAATGATGGCCATTCAATCATTGATCGCAACGGCTGTTGGATTCGGGACTAGCGCGCTAATCGCAAATTTCTTTTATCGGGATCGTCCGTTTGTTGCGCATGCAGTCAATCAATTGATTCCTCATGCGGTGAATGCATCGTTTCCAAGTGATCATGCGACGGCTGCTTTTGCCATTGCGATGACCTTCTATATTGTTCGCAGGAGAGAAGGGAAAGTGTGGCTTCTGTTCGCAGCGTTAATCGCGATTTCCCGCGTATGGACAGGTGTACATTATCCGACAGATATTCTTGCGGGTGCATGTCTAGGGATGGTAACGGCGTGGGGCGTACATAAGGTATGCCATAACTGGAAATTCGCCAATCAACAATTACAAGCGTGCATCAGGCTGTATGAGAAAATGGAGAATAAGATCCTCCCGAAGAAGCATAGTCGGGAAATGTAATAAACACAGCAGAGAGGAATGGGGTCGATGAGAAAGGTACTCGTGGTCGAAGATGAACGTCATTTGGCGCGATTTATCGAGTTGGAGCTCAAGCATGAGTCCTTCGACGTCCATATTAGTTACGATGGTAGAACGGGGTTAGAGCAAGCGTTGAGCAAGGACTGGGACGTCATATTACTCGATGTGATGCTCCCAGGACTGAATGGTATGGAGGTATGCCGTCAAATACGGCAGGTGAAATCAACGCCGATCATTATGATTACTGCAAGGGATGGTATTACGGATCGGGTAAGTGGTCTGGATCTCGGTGCGGATGATTATATTCCTAAGCCATTCGCGATTGAAGAATTGTTAGCAAGGATTCGTTCTCTTATACGACGTGTTGAAGATCTTAGAGGGACGTCAAGTACCGTTCTAACATTCCATAACCTCAAGGTGGATCTGGATGCGCATGAGGTTCAGATTGAAGGACAACAGCTTGAACTTACCAAGAGAGAATACGATTTGCTCGTGATTTTTATGCAGAATATTAATCGCGTTCTGACGCGAGAAGTGTTGCTCGATTCGGTATGGGGATACGACTCGGAAGTGGAGACTAACGTTGTTGATGTCTATGTGCGATATTTGCGTATAAAATTAAAAAGTATGGGTGAAGAGAATATTATTCATACGGTCAGAGGAACAGGATATGTGATGCGCTCATGAGTGAATGGAGACAGTGGAGACAGTATCTCTCTAAATTACCTCTACGATGGAAACTAACTGTATGGTCAGCCGGTGTGCTGTTTATTTTGTTCATCATTTACGCTGCGGTTCATTATTTTGTGATGAATCAATGGCTTGTACGCCAGTCAGAGCAGAGTATCCGTAAAGATATGAGTCAGCTCCGGATGTATTTGGAGGAGAAGCGGGTATCGACGCCAGCAGATTTTCTGGCCAGCCGCCGGTTTATGGAGAAATTAAGCGAGACAGATCAGCTGATTCGTATCGTGAATGAACAGGGAAAATCAATTGTCGTCGTATCCGATGGCGTGAATGAGAATTGGATCATTCCGCAGATGGTTGATGCTCCGGAGCTCAAATATGTCACCCAGGGCGATGATCATTTCATCATCTTTCGCAGTCCGATTATTACGAGTCAGTTCCGAGGAACGATAGAAATCATCAACAGTCTAGAAGCATTCGATGCGCTAGGCAGGCAAATCCTGATTACTACATTGATCGGCGTTATTGTCGCCATATTAATGAGCATTTTAGGCGGATGGATCCTCTCGCGTCAATTATTAAAGCCCGTACAATCCATGGCGAAGACGATGCGCAGAATTAAACGGAATGGCATGCAGGAACGGGTTGCGACGACGGAGTCGAAGGATGAAATATCGGATTTGTCTATGGTGTTTAATGCGATGATGGATGATCTAGAAGCTTCCTTCCTGCAGCAAAAACAGTTTGTTGAGGACGCATCCCATGAACTGAAGACGCCAATCGCAATCCTTGAAGGGCATCTATCCCTCTTAAATCGATGGGGGAAGGAAGATCCCGAAATATTGAATGAATCTCTACATGTGTCTCTGCAAGAGGTGGTGCGTCTGAAAGGGATCGTGCAGGAATTGATCGATTTAACACGAGCCGATGCTGTGAAGGATCAAGCGGCGGATCCGATTGAAATCATGGAGCTCATTCAGAACGTTGCCAATCGAGTCTCCGTTATTCATCATGAGTTTCGATTCGTTCAGGATCTTAGCAGTTTGCACCATATTGAGATTAAGATCGCTCCATTTCATTTTGAACAGATTTTGCTAATATTGTTGGATAATGCGATGAAATATTCAGAGCGGATCAAGGAAATACACATTATTGGACAAGTCCAATACAACCGGGTAAAGATTCAAGTAATAGACCAAGGGATTGGGATCCCGGAAGAGGATATTCCGCATGTCTTCGACCGCTTCTATCGCGTGGATAAAGCAAGATCGAGAGAGAGCGGCGGCGTAGGTCTCGGACTATCGATTGCTAGACGCCTCGTTAATGCATATCATGGTGAAATTACAATAGAGCCAGGGATAGAGCGGGGCGTATGTGTGACTGTGCAATTTCCGATCGTGATGAATAGTTAGGGAGGATTCCTCTCTTGAAAATAGCATTAAGATAAACCCAATCACCTGTTTCGGTTGCGATGCAGGTGATTTTTCTATACTTGCATGATATAATTAAAAATTGGATTTATGAGATGACAATGATGATTTCAGTATAGAGGGAAGTGGATCGAATTTGACTGAGCAGAATAACAAATCCAAAGACTATGCGAAATATTTTGACTTTACGACAGCCAAAGTGGTTAAACAAGAAGAGGGTAAAACCACGTACCGCATCAACGGACGTGAAATATCGATTAATTCTGCACCGAATCATAGTGAAGAGAAACGAAGAGGTAAAGAAGATATTCAAGTTCACTATGATACGGGAATTCCAGATGAACTGAAGGACCTCGGTAAAGGCAAACATTATATTATCTATACATTCGGCTGCCAAATGAATGAACATGATACCGAGACGATGAAAGGTATGCTCGAAGAAATGGGCTACCAGAGTACAGAAGATCGTAAGCTCGCGGATGTTATTCTACTGAATACGTGTGCGATTCGCGAAAATGCAGAAGATAAAGTATTCGGAGAATTAGGTCATCTGAAGCACTTGAAGACGGAGAAACCGGGATTATTACTTGGTGTATGCGGTTGCATGTCGCAAGAAGAATCGGTCGTACATCGGATTATGTCGAAGCACGGCTTCGTCGATATGATCTTCGGAACCCATAACATACATCGCTTGCCTTACCTAATCCAAGATGCATTATTTAGCAAGGAAATGGTCGTCGAGGTATGGTCCAAGGAAGGCGACATAATCGAGAACTTACCGAAGAAGCGGGAAGGAATGCGTGCATGGGTTAACATCATGTATGGCTGTGACAAGTTCTGTACATATTGTATCGTGCCCTTCACTCGCGGAAAAGAACGCAGTCGCATGCCTGAGGATGTCATCGCGGAGGTACGGGATCTTGCAAGACAGGGTTTTAAAGAGATTACCCTTCTTGGACAGAATGTTAACGCGTATGGCAAAGATTTTACAGATATCCAATATACCTTTGCGAACTTGATGGATGATATGAACAAAATTGATATTCCTCGCATTCGATTCATGACATCCCATCCGCGCGATTTTGACGACCATCTGATTGAAGTATTAGCGAAGCGTGGCAACTTGGTTGAGCATATTCACCTTCCGGTGCAATCCGGCAGCACCCAAATGCTCAAGATCATGAGCCGCAAGTATACGAGAGAGCAATACTTGGAGTTGGTTCGTAAGATCAAACAAGCGATACCGGATGTGGTTCTTACCACAGATATCATCGTTGGGTTCCCTGGTGAGACGGATGAGCAGTTCGAAGACACGCTTTCGCTTGTGAAGGAAGTTGGATATGATTCGGCCTATACCTTCATTTATTCTCCACGCGTAGGAACACCTGCAGCCTCGATGGAGGACAATGTGCCAATGGACGTGAAAAAGGAGCGCTTGCAGCGCTTAAATGACTCGATTAAGCAGTCTAGTCGTCAGATTCATGACCAAATGGTCGGGCAGGTTGTAGAAGTGTTAGTGGAGGGGGAGAGTAAGAACAACGCCAATATGTTATCGGGACGTACACGTACGAATAAATTGATTCATTTTGAAGGATCGAAAGACCTGATCGAGACCTTCGTACATGTAAAAGTTACCGATTCGTTCACATGGTTTATGAAAGGAGAACTTGTCACCGAGCAAGTCCCTATGTAAAATAGTCTCATGTCCAGATTTATTGGGAAAGAATGGAGAGATAACGATGAGCCATGATCATCACGATCATTCGCATGAAGAGAATCAGATTCCTAAATTTGAAGTACGAGATCTCATCGTACGTGACGATATTATGTCGAAGGCCAAGGAGCTTGCAGACTTGATCTACACCTCCGAAGAAGTGAAGATGTATCAACAAGCAGAAAAGACGATCAATACTAACGATCGAATCCAGCTGTTGATTGCTTCCATGAAGAAGAAGCAGAAAGAAATTGTCGCATTCGAGAAATTCCAGAATAATTCGATGGTCAGCAAGATCGAGAAGGAAATCGATGATCTTCAAGAAGAACTCGATAATATCCCAATCGTAGCAGAGTTCCAACAGAGCCAGAGCGATCTGAATTACTTGCTGCAAATGATTATGACCGCAATCCGTGATACCGTATCGGAGAAGCTGGTTGTTGAAGAAGGTAAAGACGTACCCGCATCCAAATGCGGTGATTAAACAAGAAGAGCTGCTTCCTACGCTACAAGCGTAAGTTGCAGCTCTTTTTTTAACCACATCAGAAAGTATAAGTTTTCGCAAATGTAGCGAAAACTTCTTTTTGATTGGCGATAAAAACAACCGCTGAATGCGGTCACTCATCTTCGAGAATACATCGATAGAAGTTTTTCTCATTAATCCTCATTTTCCAAGTGTTTGCATCTACAAAATCTTTATAAATCATTGACATGATGTTAACAATTGTTGCCTATAGTTAACTTGCTAACATATTTGAGTTATGGAGGATACACGATGCAACCTTATTTACAACTAGCGCAAATCCATAAAAAATTTGGATCATTTACTTCGCTTAAAGGCATTGATTTGCATATTGAAAATCATGAATTTGTGTGTTTGCTCGGACCGAGTGGATGCGGAAAGACGACCTTACTGCGGATCATCGCAGGACTCGAGACCGCAACGGGAGGTTCGATTACGCTCGCGGGAAAAAATATTACAAGAATGCCAGCAGGGCAACGGAATTTCGCGATGATGTTCCAATCGTATGCACTATTCCCGAATCTCACCGCTTATGAGAATATCGCGTATGGCTTGTACACGAAAAAGCTATCGAAAGCGGATATCAAGAAGCGGGTGGAAGAGGTTCTCGATCTAGTAAATCTGACTGCGCTGGCAGGTCATTATCCGGGCCAATGCTCCGGCGGTCAGCAGCAGCGGATTGCTCTTGCCCGCGCACTTGCGATGGCACCCGATGTACTGCTGTTGGATGAACCATTGTCAGCACTGGATGCAAAAGTTCGCGACAAGCTGCGCCGTGAGATTCGTAACCTTCATGAGAAGTGTGGTATGACGACCATTATGGTAACGCACGATCAAGAAGAAGCGCTTACGATGGCGGACAAGATTGTTGTCATGAATAATGCTGAGATTGTGCAGATTGGGACACCACAGGAAGTCTATGAACAGCCGAATAGTCCTTTTGTTGCTGATTTTATTGGCGCGATCAATTTCATGAAGGACGATTCGACGCGTGAGCTTCATCCACAAGATCAACAGGCTTCAGCGATTCGTCCGGAGCATATTCATCTTGGAGCATTTGCAGATGATGAAGGTGGAGCATTGCAGTATGGCAAAATACAAAATATCGAATTTCGCGGCTCCTTCTATCGTGTCACTTTACAATGGATGGACGATGAGCGTCTCGCAAACCCGCGCTTCGTGATGATCGATATCTCTACCGAACAGTCTAAAGGGCTTCAGCTCATGAAGGAGCAAATCATTCCTTTTAGTCTTCCTAAAGAACGGATCATTACATTTGAGACAGAGAAACCGATACTGGTGCGTGCGTAGGGGGATTATACGTGAAGTGGAATGAGATTTTACAGCGACTGCTATTACTTCTTATTGTGATTCTACTCGGATTCAGTATTCTGCTTCCGCTCGGCAGTTTATTTGAGAAAGCATTCATGAATGAACAAGGGCAATGGATCGGGGTATCCAATTTGCTCAATTATATGAAATCACCTGCATTACTTCAATCGTTAGGACATACGATGTATGTCTCGATAATTAGTACAATCATCTCGGTTGGCTTAGCATTTGTGTATGCTTATGGCATTGTGCGCACACCGATGAGAGGGAAGACATTTTTCCGATACACTGCGATGCTGCCGTTATTTGCTCCTTCGATGTTCTTCGGGCTTGCGCTGACCTTTATGTTCGGGAATCAAGGGTTTATCACGACAGGATTTTTCGGGCATCTGCCATTTGGTATCGATATTCATCTCTATGGGCCTGTAGGGATCATTATCTCGGAAGTGGTGTATACGTTCCCGCAAGCCTTTTTGATTCTAGTGGTTGCATTATCGATGTCAGATTATCGGTTATATGAAGCCGCAGAGATGCTCGGTGCGAATCCGATGCGGAAGTTTTGGACGGTCACGCTTCCAGGGACCAAATACGGACTTATCAGTGCCTTCTTCGTCTGTTTCACGCTAGCATTTACCGACTTCGGGGCGCCAAAAATTGTAGGAGGACAATACAACGTGCTCGCCACTGATATGTACAAGTATGTCATTGGACAGCAGAACATGACGATGGGGGCTACTGTCGGACTTGTTCTCATCGTTCCTGCATGCCTCGCGTTTCTTGTAGATCGCTACTTAGATCGTAAACAGAAAAATGCGGTCAGTGCCAAGGCTGCCCCGTATCGATTGGTGCCTCGCGTATGGCGCGACCGGCTTTACACGATTTATTGCGCGATCATCTCCGGTGCGATTCTCGTCTTATTACTAACGGTAATATTCGGCGCTTTTGCGAAGCTCTGGCCATATAATTTATCGCTCACCTTAGACCACTTTGACTTTACAAAGGTTGCAGGGGGAACCGGTTGGGAGCCTTTCTGGAACAGTATTAGAGTGGCGGCATTGACGGCGGTCATCGGAACATTTGTGACTTATTTGACGGCTTATGCGATTGAGAAGATCAATCATTGGAAGTTTGTGCGCCAGATCAGTTATTTTCTAGCGATCCTTCCATTAGCTCTACCCGGGTTGGTGCTGGGTCTTGCTTACATCTTCTTCTTCAATGATCGATCGAATCCAATGCACGGCTTGTATGGCTCCATCTGGATTCTTGTTCTCGTTAACATTGTCCATTTCTTCTCCGTTTCCTTCATTACAGCAACAACGGCATTGAAGAAGCTGGATTCCGAGTTCGAGAAGGCGTCGGATTCGATGGGTGTTCCGTTCTATCGCACCTTGTTCCGCGTGACGATTCCGATTACGCTTCCTGCAATGATGGAGATGGGGATCTACTTCTTCATCAACTCTATGGTGACGATCTCGGCAGTTGTCTTCCTATACGCGCCGGATTTGAAGCTAGCTTCGGTTATGATCGTGAATATGGATGATGCGGGAGATATCGCGCCTGCATCAGCGATGTCCATCTTACTTGTTGCAACGAGTGTGTTGGTCCGCATCCTGTATGAATGGGCAACATCGGCTATGCGAAAGCGTGCAGCGAAGTGGCAATCTAGAACGAATGACGCGCAGCAAGATAGCGGTGCAATGAAGCTCTAATTTTTATAACTAGGATCAATTTTTGGGAAAAGGCATTCTGACCGGGGACGGTTTGGATGTCTTTTTTGTGATCAATGCGAAAAACTTCGAAGTAAATTGAGCATTCCATGATATTTTCCGCTGAAGCGACGTATATATGGAAGAATGACAGAAGGGAGTGGACAGGAGATGGATGTGTGGGTTGTCTGGTTAATCATTGCGGCTGTTCTGCTAATCGCTGAAATGATGTCTTTCACTTTTTACATGTTATGGCTCGCGATCGGCGCGCTAGCTGGATTGATTGTAGCGCTGGCAGTACCGGAATCATCGCTTCTATTTCAAGTGATCATCGCTGCTGTAGTCGCTGTTCTGCTTACAATCTTCACGAAGCCTCTGACACACAAACTTCGCAAATCTCGTGGGTTCCAGGATGCTGTGGATCAATTGGTTGGGAAGAAAGGGATTGTGACGGAGCCGATTGAGCTTGGTCAAATGGGGATTGTGAAAGTAGAAAATGAATATTGGAGTGCAACGGCGAATAAAACCCTTAGTCGTGATGCAGAAGTCAGGGTGTTGCACCGTCGTAGTACGATTCTAGAAGTAGAACCTTGGGGAGGCGATGTCTAGTATGGAATGGGTTATTACGATTGTAATTCTATTGGTTGTCGTTGTCTTTATCGCACTTACGGTGAAGATTGTGCCGCAGCAGCGTGTTGGGGTCGTGGAACGGCTGGGTAAATTCAATCGACTGTTAACGCCTGGAATTAATATTCTTATCCCGATAATTGATCATGTTCGTACGTATCATGACTTGCGTATCCAACAAGCGAATGTTCCGCCACAGACGGTGATTACGAAGGATAATGTACAGGTACAGATCGATACGATTATATTCTATCAGGTGGTCGGACCTGAGCATGCAACGTACGGTATTTCTGATTATGTCTATGGTGTTCGCAATATTTCAACGGCAACGATGCGTCAAATTATTGGGAAGCTAGAGCTAGACGAGACGTTGTCAGGCCGGGAGAAAATATCGACTGAAATCCGCATTGCGCTCGATGAAGCGACGGAGAAGTGGGGCGTGCGAATTGAGCGCGTTGAGGTCATTGACATTAAGCCGCCGCTTGATATCCAGGAATCGATGGATAAGCAGATGAAGGCAGAGCGGAATAAACGTGCCATTGTGCTTGAAGCCGAGGCGGCGAAGCAGGATATGATATTACGCGCTGAAGGGGATAAACAGAGTAAGATTTTGAAGGCAGAGGGAGACAAAGAGGCGCGTATTCGCGAAGCGGAGGGCATGCGGCAGGCACAAGAGCTTGAAGCACTTGGTCGCGCCAAGGCGATCCAAGCCGTCGCAGAGGCTGAGAAGACACGGATTGAGCTCATTGCTTCGGCAGGGTTGAATGAGAATATTCTCGCTTATCGCTCGTTTGAAGCTCTTACAGATATTTCGAACGGCGCTGCGAATAAAATATTTATCCCGGCAAGTGCAGTTGAGACGCTGGGCAGTATCGGCGCGATCGGTGAGATGTTCAAAGCGAAGAAATCCGTATAGAAGCTGGAAATCGAAGAAAGATAAGCTAAGCGATTATGCGAGGCTTATTTTTTTTGTGATACAATAGAACGAATGATTGACATTCACGCTTAATATGTCATAATAATAATATCAAAAATACAATAATAAATCGGGGCGAGATCGATGGATTCGACAGAGAACCAGGCATATAATGTGGGGAAATATCGGACACCAGACGGTGCTCCGGCAGATATCGTGATTTTTACGATTACACAAACAGAGAAGCAGACGGCGAAGAAATCGCTGCCATATCGTGAATTGATGGTGTTGCTTATTCAGCGCAAGCGATGGCCGTTCGCTGGGAGCTGGGCTCTACCCGGCGGTTTTGGCAAAGAATCCGAGACGTTATTTGAGACAGCGCGTCGTGAACTGATGGAAGAGACAGGCGTAGCGGATGTCCATTTAGATTATTTGAACGTCTACAGCAAGCCAGGGCGCGACCCAAGAGGATGGATGATCTCACATGCCTTCTTCGCACTTGTGAACGAGAAGTGGCTGGAGAAGCGCAAAGCCCAAGACGACGCCGAAGATGTGAAATTATTCACGGTAACGGAAGCGCTGCACAAGTTAGAGTTAGCTTTTGACCACCGTGAGATTATAGCAGATGCTTATCGCAATATTCAACAACAGATGCTTGTAACGACGATTGCCAAGGAATTTTTACCGGAATTGTTCACGCTAAGCGAGCTGTACCAGGTGATTCAGACCGTTGTTCCGGAATTCAAAGAAACGAATTTTATTCGGAAAATCACTTCGACCCAGAGTCGTAAAGGGATCATTCAAGTGGCTTGTGATAAATCGGGTGAGAAGCTGTATTCCAATCAATACTCACAACGGCCTGCACAGTTGTATCGATTTACTGATTATGTACCAGAAGTGTCGATCTATACATAATGCCATGAGGAGTGATGAACTATGAGAGCACTGATTGTCATTGATTATACGATTGATTTCGTGAACGGAAGGCTACCTGTAGGCGAGCCCGGAATAGAGATTGAACCTCGGGTTCTAGCCCTAACCGAAGAATTCGTAGATCAAGGGGATTTCGTCGTGATGGCCGTGGATTTGCATGAAGAGCAGGATGTGAACCATCCCGAATTCAAGCTATTTCCACCCCATAATATTCGCGGTACTGAAGGTCGCAATTTATATGGTGGTCTACAGGGATTGTACCAATCGCGTCAAGACCAAATTTATTGGATGGATAAAACGCGTTATAGTGCGTTTTGCGGTACGGATCTCGAGATTCAACTACGTGCGAGAGGGATTGAAGAGCTCCATTTGATTGGCGTATGTACAGATATTTGCGTCTTGCATACAGCTGTAGATGCATACAACAAAGGATTTCGTATTATCGTCCATCAAGATGCCGTCGCGAGTTTTAATGCGCAAGGCCATCAATGGGCGCTAGGACATTTCGCTAACACTTTAGGAGCACAGGTCGTATAAGCATCGTGCACATGAGGAGATGAACAGAATGAACGCTGAAGCGATGGCTTTGCATACTGATAAATACCAGATCAATATGATGTATGCCCACTGGGTGAACGGGACGCATAACCAAATGGCTGTGTTCGACGCTTACTTCCGCAAGCTCCCCTTCGGGAATGGTTTTGCCGTATTTGCGGGGCTTGAACGAATTGTTGATTACATTAAGCAGCTTCATTTCAATGAAGAGGCGATTCAATACTTGGCGGAGCAGGAAGAACAGTATGATCCGCGTTTTTTGGATGAACTTCGACAACTGCGGTTTACAGGCAATTTACACGCGGTCAAGGAAGGAACGCTCGTATTTCCGAATGAGCCATTGATCCGTGTCGAAGCTCGATTGTTCGAAGCGCAATTAATCGAGACGGCGATGCTGAATTTCATGAATTTCCAGACATTGATTGCGACGAAGGCAGCACGAATTCGACAGGTTGTTGACAAGGATATTTTGCTTGAATTCGGTACTAGAAGAGCACAAGAAGCCGACGCAGCCGTATGGGGTGCGCGAGCAGCATTTATCGGCGGATTCGATGCAACGTCGAACATGCTCGCAGGGCAGCAATTTGGTATTCCTACGAAAGGGACGCATGCACACGCTTGGGTTCAGAGCTTCGACACCGAAGAGGAGGCGTTCGAGAAATTCGCGAAGGCACTGCCGAATCAGGTCAGTCTGCTCGTGGATACGTATGATACGTTGAAAAGCGGTGTCCCTCATGCCATTGAGCTCGGAAAGAAATTAGCTGAAAAAGGAAAACGTCTGCAATCCATTCGACTTGATAGTGGCGATATTGCCTACCTATCCATTCATGCGCGTGAAATGCTTGATGAAGCGGGATTAACGGATGTGTTGATCGTCGCATCGAATGATCTCGATGAGAACACGATCTCGGATCTGAAGGCGCAAGGTGCGCAAGTCGACATCTGGGGGGTTGGTACACAGCTGATTACAGCAGCTGACCAGCCAGCACTCGGCGGTGTATACAAAATCGTTGCCTTAGAGCGCAACGGTGAATATCATCCAACGATCAAAATTTCTGGGAACCCGGAAAAAGTTACGACGCCGGGCAAAAAAGATGTCTATCGCATCATTGATCCGAATCGAGGCAAAGCGCTCGCAGACTATATCTGCTTAAGCGAGGAAGATGAAGTGAAGCAAGGGACTCGAATTAAGTTGTTCGATCCACTGCATCCCTATCTACATCGGCATGTCCAGGACTATGTGACACAGGTCATGCTAATACCGATCTTCGTAGCAGGAGAGTTGGAATACGAGCTGCCAAGTCTGGAGGAGGTTCGTACGTATCACAAAGAACAGCTACAACTATTCTGGCCTCAGTATTTGCGGAAAATGAATCCGCACGTCTATCATGTGGACCTAAGTCTTGCAACATGGGATATGAAGCGGAAGCTGCTCGAGGAACATATGCAGGAACTGAATTAAATAGGCTGATTAAATACCACCAACTCGTGATTGCAACGGGAAGGTGGTATTTCTTTTTGCCCATTGGGATGGGAAAGAAAATCGCCTTGGATGCAGTTGTAATGGTACAATTTTGACCGGTTTGTGTAAGGTTTTGACCTTATAAAATCAAGCAATCATTATGCTTGTATAACCAGATATTTTTCAACTATTATAGGAAAATAATCTATTTTTTACGGACATGATCTCTCTTATAATGGCTTCATTATACAGGAGGGGAGTGCGATCGAATTAGCTCTGAAAGCGTTGTCTTGAGCAGGTTTGAGCTGAGAAAAGGAGGTAACGGAATGAAAAAAGCTTCATTTGTTCTTCTGAGTTGGCTTCTTGTCATTGTCTCCATCCCTTGGGGAATCAAGTCCGTAAACGCAGCAGAGGGGGTACAAGATGTGAATGCTTCAATCGATTGGTCATCTTATTTAGCGAGAAGTGATATGAAATGGGATATACTCCCGTCGAGTTGGAAGGAGGGCGTGTTTCTCGGAAATGGTCTCCTTGGCACGATGTTCTGGCAGCAAGCTGGGAAAACGCTGAATTTCGAAGTGAGTCGGACGGATGTATTTGATCACCGCAAAAGCTACGACATGCTCTATGGCGATTTATACTCGGAAGCGCGTCTGCCTAACGGGCATTTTGAACTTGGTTATGTTGGCGGGAATCCTCGGGGGAATATGCGGCTAAGTTTATGGGATGCAGAGGCAAGCGGCACCATTACGACAGATCAAGGGAGCCTGACAATCAACAGCTTCACCCACGCCTCAGAGAACGTCATTGTGCTGGATGTGACGAAAACAGGGAATGAGCGCAATTTCTCTTGGGTGTGGAAGCCAGACCCTTCCAAATCGACCCGAACGAACAATCCGCCTGCGGATTTAATCGCTTATCCGGCACAGACCCAAGAGACCGTCGGCGACGTTCAAGTCAGCGTCCAATCGATGCCAGAGGACGTGAAGTATCATACGGATGGATTAGGCGAAGGACAATATGCGACGGCTTGGAAATTCGATCATCTCGATGCCAATCGTCAGATTATCTATATCAGTGAAGGCTTCTCCTACCCAGGTACAACCGCGAAGCAAGAAGCCATTGATGCCGTTAATCGAGCTTCTGCCGCGGGGATTGACGGCTTGCGTGAATCCCATCAGTCTTGGTGGCATGACTTTTATCCGAAGAGCTTTATCTCCATACCGGATGCCAAGAAAGAGAGCTTCTATTGGATTCAGCTATACAAACTAGCTTCCGCGACACGTGCCGATAAGCCGATGATCGATTTGATGGGACCTTGGTTCGCACCAACCACTTGGCCGGGCATATGGTGGAATCTCAATACGCAGCTTACTTATGCGCCTTTGTATGCGTCGAATCATCTTGAATTGGCCGGGCCTTTGGTGGATGCATTGTATGATAACCGAAGTATGTTAGCAGCGAATACGGGCCCTTATCATGCGGATTCTTACGCAATCGGTCGAATGAGCAGTTTGACCATGAAAAGTCTAGTACTTACGGAAGCGGGAAATCTGACTTGGGCGTTGTTTAATATTTGGTCGCAGTATCGAATGACGATGGATGAAGCTTTGTTAAGAGATCAATTGTTCCCGTTGATGAAAGGAAATCTTAATTACTTCATACATATTCTTGGGGTTAAACAATCAGATGGCAAATACCATCTTCCAGGGACGGCATCACCGGAATATACCGACAGTGTAGCAGATTCCAACTATACGTTGTCATTATTGAAATGGCTATGCGGGGCCATCGTTGAAGCAAACGACCGATTGCAGGCAAATGACCCGGCGGCTGAGAAAGCACAGGAAATCTTGTCGAATTTAGTGCCATATCCGATTGATGCGAAGAACGGTTTTATGATCGGAAAAGGAGTCAACTTAACCTCCTCCCACCGGCATTGGTCGCATTTAATGATGATTTACCCGCTGCTCGAGTATACCTATGACAATGCTTCCGATGGTGCTTTAATTGATCAATCCGTTGATTATTGGCTCGGCAAATCGGCATCATTCCGTGGCTATTCCTATCTTGCGGGAGCAGCGTTCAAATCGATGAAGGGTGAAGGTAATGCAGCGTTATCCTATTTGGATACGTTCGTGAATACACAAGTTCATCCGAATACGATGTACACGGAATCAAGTCCGGTCATTGAGACACCGATTTTCTTTAATCGCGTATTGCAAGAGATGCTGCTGCAATCCTACAATGGTGTGCTGCGAATTTTCCCAAGTGTACCAAGCACATGGAAGGATTCGCAATTTCATCAGATGCTTGCTGATGGCGGTTTTCAAATCTCTGCCAAACGGCAGAACGGGGCAACGCAGTTCGTGCGGATCCAGAGCTTGGCTGGTGAGCCATTGAAGGTGAGAACAGGGCTCGCAGGAGCTGTGAAAGCACATGGGAATCGCAATTTTCATGTTACGGATCTCGGGAATGGTGTAGTAGAAGTGGATTTGAAAAAAGGGGAGTGGGTCATCCTCTATACCGGAAATGAACTTCCTGATTTGACTCTCTCGCCAGTCTCGGTACCAGACAAGATCAATGCCTGGGGTATAGCCATGCCTCCGCTAAGTACGGTCACGGTTAAAGCAGCACCATCCGTATTAAGTCCAGGTGAGTCAACAACGATTCATTTGGAAGCAAGATCGGCGAGCGGTGCTATACTGCCAACGCATAATGCTCAGACCCATATAACGTTATCTGACAATACTGTTGCGTCTTTGAATCAGGACACGATGGAGCTCACAGCGCTCAAGAGCGGCGATGTGTCCATCCATGCTTCGCTCACCATGGATGGTGTTACCAAAACAGAGAGTTATACGGTGAAAGTTACACCTAGCCGCCCAGAACTGCAGCAGATCCGTGTAGGGTCATCCGTGCCCAGTATTGACGCAGCTGTAGGATCAACGGTAAATCTTAAGCTTGAAGGTGAGATGAGTGATAAGCGTTTGATCGATTTCACACAGGATCCTAGATTTGTAGCTGTGGATTACAATACCACGGCTAGCTTCGCAACGATTGATGATCGTACGGGAGTTCTAACCATGAAGGAATCACCAGGATCAGCGAAGGAAATCTCTGTAACGGCTCAGGTCACTTTGCGTGATGCGGTAACCTATTCGATCGATTTTGAAGACGGGACGGATGAGTCCGGGTTTGGTGATACGGTATGGGATACAGCCAATAAAGGCTTAACGCTCTCGAACGATATGTCTTGGACAGGGAATCAGAGTGCGGAGTATATCGGCCAAGGGACGCGGAAGAAAATATTCGATACGAGTCAGAATGGGATAATCACCATGATGTTCTATGATGATGCAACGATTCAAGCCTCGTCGATGCAGCTCGTTGGTTCCATCTCGAACGGAACCGATGCAAGCCGCGCCATGATCGGTGTGTATAATAACAATGCATTCTATAATTATCGTTTCGGATCAACTTGGTCCAATTCATCCATTCCACGATCTACAGGTTGGCATGAATTCAAATGGGATTATAGCTCCAATACAGACATCAAATTGTACATTGATGGCTCATGGATTGCGACGAATACGACGCTGCCGAAGCAATTTAATACGATCGTGTTCGGTTCTTTCTGGGGTGGGACGGTGTTCAACCGGAATTTTATCGATGATATAAAAGTAATCAAAGCACAAGATACGATTGCTGCGATACCACGAACCATCACGATCGCAAAAGTGGATCAAGCTGCTCTTACATCCGCAATATGGAATGCGCGAGATAAGCTTAACGCTGCAACCGAAGGAACACAGAACGGCCAATATTCGATAGGCTCCAAAGCACTTCTACAGCAAGCAATCGATCGGGCTCAGGTCGTCGCAGACAATCCTTCGGCATCGGAAGAACTAGTCGCACAGGCGATGAAGGATTTGGACGCAGCCGTTCAGTCCTTTGACAACTCCGTGAACTCGGAGGTGAAGGTTACATTAACAGGGCCAACAACTGTTCAGTCGAACCAAAATTTTCAGGTAAGGATAGGCATGGAGAATATTAAGAATGCAATTCTTGCCCAAGACTACACTTTGAGCTACGATATTGAACTCTATGAATTTGTTCAGGCTAAATCGTTAGTTGCAGGGGTGAATCTGATCTCGATAGATTCCAAAAAGCCGGGTCAAATCCGATTCATACTTGTAAGTGAAGGAGCAGATCATTCCGTCATTGGTGATGTAGATGCCATTGAAGTCGAATTTAGAGCGAAACAACGAGCAGAGACTGCTTCTGGAACAATGAATTTGATTTCTAGTAGGTTAGCAGATGCCAATGGACGTGAATATGAAGCCGAGGATTCGTCTATCGTGATCCAGGTTGTTGCTGGAATTCCAGAAGACGTGAATGGGGACGGCAAAGTGAGTATTGGTGATCTTGCGATGATTGCAGTTCATTACGGCAAGTCGATAAGCAGCCCAGACTGGGAGCAGGTCAGACGCTCTGACATCGACAACAATCATTTGATTGACCTGAATGATCTTGTTCTTGTTGCTAGGAAAATTATGAATTAGTAGGTTTAAAGAAGGGTGTTCCTATAGATTAGGGCACCTTTTTCTATTTCATACTATTTTTATATAGACCAATATTTCCCATTAGGATAAAATTGAAAGAGTATAACATTTCTGTATTTAGAAAGGGTCGTTCTTTTGAATTGTTATTATCATCCTGAAATTGAGGCATCGGTTCAATGCCATTTATGTCATATTCATCTCTGTGACAAATGCCATGATGCTGAACATCCCGGTCACTGTTATTCCTGTGCATTACAATATCGTAATGGATCTATTCGTCTTAAAGGTGAGAAGATACGTCATGTAAATCGAGCAGGAACCATTCGCAAAATAATTGGTTGGTACGAAATAATTGGCGGGATCGTAGGGATACTTATAACATTTGGACTTTTGCTACGTTTAAGTGAGTTGAATAATCTAGTGGTTACGATTATTTCCTTGATCTTTGTGGCGCTGTACCTTATGTCTTGTCTAGCTGGCTTTCTGCTCTTACAAGATATGAAAAGCGGTTATTCTTTATCTATGATCGTTCAGGCTTTTCAATTTCCTCAGTTTGTATTTCAAGGGGTTACATATACTTTTATCGCTGGATCTCAATTCACAGTCCAATGGATGCAAGGGATAGATACCGTGTTTAAGACCAAGATTGGTTTATTCAGTGAGTTTAATTTCTATATTCAGTTGGATAGTAATGTTACTCTCATAGGAATTAACTTCGTGCCTATCGTAATCATTTATGTTCTCATTAAGCAATTGAAGGTGCGAACCACTAAGGTCAGAAGAGAATTAACTTCTGAGGTGAAGTTATGAATCAAATGATGAGCCTCGATGTCAGCAAGGCCACAATCGACGAGAGTGATCTCATCTTTGACTTATGGATCGGTTCCGCCAAATGGCTCATATCCAAAGGCATAGATCAATGGGACCCTAATCATTTCGATGTCAATCAAGTGCGAGACTGCTTCGAGAAAGGATACGAGCTGTTTCTAGCAAGGAGGAATGGTGAGGTCGTAGGCACCTGCCTCATCTGCTGGTCGGATGCCATTTGGAAGGAACTTGATCATGACGACGCAGGTTATATCCATCGATTTGCCGTTAGCAGACGCCATGCTGGCTTTGGGATTGGACGGCAGCTGTTGCAATGGGCAGAGGATTACATCAAGGATCAAGGTAAGCATACGATTCGGCTCGATTGCATGTTGGACAACCCACGATTGAACCAATATTATCAAGAGTGCGGTTATGCGTATGTAAGAGAATTCCGTTGGGATAATGGTTGGCGCGCGAATTTATATGAGAAAAAATGATGAAGAAGAGCAAGTAGAAAGGTTAATTCCTATACATGCTGCGTAAGTCAATAGCCCCTTCGAGTCATTTGAATCATCAGAACAGTCTGTTATAATGTTCGGGGTTCGAAATTTAGCTTGAAGGAGTAACGAAAATGAAAAAAACAATGATATTTTGCATAGCACTCATCTTTACCCTGATTTTACCGACGACGATCTTCGCACATACGGGATTGAAAGATTCGTCCCCTAGCAGCAAAGAAGTCATTACGACCGAATTAAAAGAAATTACGCTCAACTTCAAAACAACAATTGGTGAATTAAGTTCCTTCGATATTCTCGATGCATCTAAGCAAAAAGTTGACTCGTTAAAAGTAACGGTGCAAGATAAATCAATGGTTGGCACCTTGCCAGAAGCGCTGCCGAATGGCGAATATACCGTGAATTGGAAAATTCTCGGCGAAGATGGACATGTCGTCAAGCACTCCTATTCGTTCACCGTAAAGATGCCAGAAGTGAAGCAAGAGGACAAGACAGCGAAGCCAGATGATACGAAGCAAGAAGCTAAGCAACCCGAGCAAGTTACTCCCGACAAGGGGTCTAATCCACAGGACGATACTACTTCCGTCACCGAACCGGTGAAGGACGATACGAAAGTTGCGGATGAATCATCATCATCTAACATGCTACTGCCTGTAGGAATTGGTGCAGTTGTCGTCCTATTATTGCTCGTAGTCTATCTCATGAGCAGAAAGAATAGAAGAAAATAATAATCACTAAAGCTAAGACATATTCGTCTCTAACGGATGTGTCTTTTTCTTTTTTGCTTGCTTAGAGTAATTAGCGTCTTATAGAATAGTAGTCACCCAAAACCTAAATTCTCGTTTAATAATTGAAAATGTGCTTGCAAAACTCAAATATGGTGTGTTATGGTAATACTACTTTAAGAAAAGGAGGTGTAGGCAGGATGAATATCAATCTAATGGATCAGAACATGAAGAAGAACGTAATGATGGTACAAACAGCTGGCTTCGCATATGTTGGAGCTATTCACGCTACAGGTCTGTCCATTTTTGCACATAGCGAGTTTACTCACGCGGAACGATTCCTGCCTAAACCTTAGCGGACGAAATAGCTAAAGGGCTGTAGGGACTCCTCCCTACGGCCCTTTTTTTGTTGCCTCGGAGGCGGAATCGTGATGTGTGTACCACCATTACGAGAACGAACATGACGTTCGTATATGCCCAGGAGGAAAAGATTGACATGATTAGTTGCAATCACATTGAGAAATATTACGGCGCGACACAGGTGCTGTCTAATATAACGTTTGAATTTAATGATGGAGAGAAAGTAGGACTTGTCGGACAGAACGGGGCTGGTAAATCAACGCTGCTGCAGCTGCTGGCCGGCACAGATACACCTGATACGGGAACGATTGCGATACCCCGCGGAACGAAGATCGGATACTTAACGCAAATACAAGTGGAAAACCAAGTTAGCACGGTATATGACGTACTCCTTGAGAGCTTCCGGGAAGCAATACAATTGCAGTCCAAATTACATGAGCTTGAAGTGGAGATGAGTGATCAAGAAGTAGCGACCGATGAGCGAAAAATGGAATTGCTGCTTCGGCGATATGCTGAAATACAAGAGGCATTCGAGCGAGCGGGTGGTTATGAAATCGAGACGCGCATTTCGCAGGTCGCAAATGGCATTGGAGTCAAGTCGGAGAGCTTTGATCGGAAATTTATTGATCTCTCAGGTGGAGAGAAGACGAAGGTCGCACTTGCGAAGCTCCTTATTGAACGTCCCGATTTCCTGCTGCTCGATGAACCGACGAACCATTTGGATCTCGATGCAGTTGAATGGCTTGAACAATATATCATAGCCTATGCAGGCACTTGCCTGATTGCGTCGCATGATCGCTATTTTCTGGATCGGGTCGTGACCCAAATTATTGAGATTGAAGACGGAGAAGCAACGACATATATGACGAACTACTCCGATTATCATAAAGAAAAGCAGCAAAATCTTCTGCAGCAGTTCGCTGATTATAAAGATCAGCAGAAGCAGATTAAGCAGATGAAAGAGGCAATAAAACGTTATATCGAATGGGGAAATAAAGGCGATAACGAGAAGTTCTTCAAGCGCGCAGCCTCGATTCAGAAGGCATTAGATCGGATGGACAAAATTAAGCGTCCTGTGCTGGAGCGAAAGAAAGTTGATTTTCAGCCGAATGAAACGGATCGATCGGGTAAAGATGTGCTCAGTCTGAAAGACGTATCGAAAGGATACGATCAGCTTCCGTTATTCCACGATGTCTCGCTTGACCTCGCTTATCGAGATCGTATCGCGATCATTGGCGGTAATGGCGCTGGCAAGAGTACGATGTTGAAGCTCATTCTGGGTCTTGAACAACCCGACCAGGGTGAGATCCGGCTTGGCTCACGCGTGGATATCGGATATCTCGCACAAGACGAACCACCGGAGCAGAACGTTACGGTGCTCGAGTACTTCCGTTATGAGTTGGGGCTTGAAGAGGGAGAGGCTCGAGGGATGTTAGCCAAGTATTTATTTTATGGCGCATCCGTCTTCAAATCTGTCATGAATCTATCCGGTGGGGAATGGACGCGGCTGAAGCTTGCATTAATCATGCAGCGAACGCCGAATTTCTTGGTGCTCGATGAGCCGACGAACCATTTGGATATCGCTTCGAGAGAAGCTTTGGAAGAGATGCTCGAAGAGTTCCGTGGAACGGTACTCTCGATCTCGCATGATCGTTATTTCGTGAATCGAATTGCTGAACATGTATGGGCGCTACGGAATCAGAAGGTGGCGCGCTACATGGGTAATTTTGATGCATATAAGGAGCAATTAGAGAAGGAGAAGGCTGTACAGGTACAGCCCGAAACAGAACGGGTGAATGCTCCCATCCGAGAACGTAACGCCACAACCGAATCAGAGAATAGGAAGACAGAACGGCGTAAGGTTCAACTCGAACAACAAATTGCGCTAAAGGAGAAAGACCGATGTAACCTGGAACTCGCTTTACAGAATGAGGAGTATCGAACAGATACTGCGGAGCTCTCGCGGCTATACGCTGAGCACACGGCAGTGGAGCAAGAACTAAGCGATTTATATGAGGCTTGGCTTGCGATTGAAGAGTTGAATGGAGAGGTAGGGAAATAAACATGTTTTCGATTTTATTTAAATTAGGGTGGTTCTTCAAAATGTATCGGAAAAGGTACATTGTAGGGATTGTCCTGTTGATTTTACTCGGTTTTATCGAGATGGTACCTCCGAATTTAATGGGTCAGGCGATTGATCAGATTCAGCAGGGGACATTAACATCGCAGAAATTAACGGAGTTTCTGTTTATGTTCCTTGGGATTACGGTACTCGTCTACATTATGGGATATATATGGATGTATCAAATCTTTGGAGGCTCCTTCCTTATTGAGCGGATTTTACGCAAACGGTTCATGAAGCATTTGTTGAAGATGACGCCTACATTTTTCGAGAAGAACCGTACGGGCGACTTAATGGCCCGCGCGACGAATGATTTGGGAGCCGTATCGACGACGGTCGGCTTCGGTGTCTTAACGATCGTTGACTCCAGCTTCTTCATGTTGACGATTCTATTCACGATGGGGATTATGATCAGTTGGAAGCTCACCTTGGCAGCCATCTTGCCGCTCCCGCTCATTGCCGTTGCGATGAGCATCTATGGGAAGAAGATTCATGAACGCTTCACCATTGCGCAAGATGCGTTCGGAACATTGAATGATCAGGTGCTTGAGGCTATTTCGGGTGTACGCGTTATTCGCGCCTATGTTCAAGAGAAGGCGGATGAACGTCGGTTCGCTAACCTGACGGACGATGTATTCCGCAAAAATGTGGACGTAGCCCGCATTGATGCCTTGTTCGAACCAACAATCAAAATTCTCGTCGGAATGAGTTATATGATTGGTCTGGCCTATGGTGCCTACCTCGTGTTCCATCAAGAGATTACGCTAGGAGAGCTCGTCTCCTTCAACGTTTACCTTGGGATGATGATCTGGCCGATGTTCGCGATTGGAGAATTGATCAACGTGATGCAGCGCGGTGAAGCATCGCTCGATCGTGTGAATGAGACATTGTCCTACACACCTGATGTTGAGAATGCAGAACGCACGGCGACAGTAGGGGTACCTCACACGATTGAATTTAATCAAGTGACATTCAAATATCCAATGTCGGAGACAGATAATTTGAAAGATATGTCCTTTACATTAGAACGAGGTCAGACGCTTGGAATCGTCGGGAAGACGGGAAGCGGGAAGACGACACTCATGAAGCAATTACTACGTGAATACCCGATTGGGCAAGGGGAGATCAAGGTATCTGGTACTCGCCTGGACGACATTTCGCTGGAAGAAGTTAATCAATGGGTTGCTTACGTGCCGCAGGAACAAATTCTATTCTCTAGAACGGTGCGTGAAAATATTAAATACGGTCGTCGAGACGCATCGGAAGAGGATGTAAAGAAAGCACTCGAATCCGCATCCTTCTTACAGGATATGAATACGTTAGCCGATGGGCTCGAGACCATTGTTGGTGAGAAAGGGGTCTCTCTCTCTGGTGGACAGAAGCAGCGAGTATCGATCGCTCGTGCATTGATTGCAGATGCTGAGATCTTAATGCTGGATGATGCGATGTCAGCGGTAGACGCGAAGACCGAAGCGAGAATTATTCAGAATATCCGCCGTGAACGTGCAGGTCGTACGACATTAATTACGACACACCGTCTCTCTGCGGTACAGCATGCGGATATTATTATTGTATTAGATAACGGGGAAATCGTGGAACGAGGCACCCATGAAGAGCTGCTTGCTGCAGGTGGATGGTATAAAGAACAATTTGACCGTCAGCAAGTAGAAGCTAACTTATCGTAAGGTGGTGAGACCATGAACGTCATGAAGAAATTATATCAATATGCACTTATCTATAAAAAATCGTTTATTCTTGCGCTTCTCATGCTCGCAGTTGCGGTTGCGGCAGAGTTGACTGGTCCTTTCATCGCGAAGACGATGATTGACAATCATATTCTCGGCATCGAGAGGTCATGGGTCGAAGTAAACGCGTCGAGTAAGGATGCGGTGCAATATCAAGGGCATTATTACAAACGTTCCGATCATTTGGAATCGGGGGACGCGAAAGGTCAGGAAGTTCGCGTGCTCCAGGTTGGCAGACAATTCGTCTTTGTTCATAAAGCGGTTCAGGCGACAGGCGAACGTACTTTTGCTGACGGCCAGCTTCAGATTAAGTCTGGGAATGGCGAGTTGACTACGTATGCAGCGACGAAGATTTCCGTGAATGAACTGATCGGCTTTTACAAGCCGGAGATGAAAGGGATCTTAATGCTCATGGGCGGTTACTTGGCCTTGTTAGTGGTCGCTTGTATATTCGAATATGGACGGATTTACTACCTTCAGACTTCTGCGAACCGCGTTATTCAGAAGATGCGGATGGACGTCTATAATCAGATTCACCGCATGCCTATCAATTATTTTGATACATTACCTGCGGGTAAAGTGGTATCGAGGGTCACGAATGATACCGAAGCAGTCAAAGATCTATTCGTGAATGTGCTTGCGAACTTCTTCTCAGGCACCGTCTATATTACAGGTATTTTCGTAGCGTTATTCTTATTGGATGTGCGACTTGCCTTCGTATGTCTAATCATCGTTCCGATTCTGATCTTATGGATCTATGTTTATCGTCGATTCGCAACGCAATATAACCGTATTATTCGTTCGAAGCTGAGCGATATTAATGGATTGATCAACGAATCGATCCAAGGAATGACGGTAATCCGGGCGTTCCGTCGTCAGAAGGATACGGAGCAAGAATTCGAAGAGATGAATGAACAGCATTACCATTATCGTACGAAAATGTTGAACTTGAACGCTCTGACATCGCACAACTTGGTTAATGTATTGCGCAGCTTGGCGTTAGCAGTCGTCATCTGGTATTTCGGAAGCAGATCCTTTGATATCGGCGGGGCTATCTCCTTCGGGGTCATCTATGCATTCGTGGACTATCTCGGACGGATGTTCCAGCCGATCGTAGGGATGGTGAACCAGCTCGCACAGCTGGAGCAAGCCTTAGTATCTGCTGAGCGCGTGTTCGAGCTGATGGATCAACCGGGAACCGATGTGGCTGAGGGTACCTTGGATCGTTATCAAGGAAACGTGAAGTTCGACGATGTCTCCTTTGCTTACAAAGAAGAGGAATATGTCTTGAAGAATATTTCATTCGAAGCGAAACAAGGGCAGACGGTAGCACTTGTCGGGCACACAGGCTCAGGAAAAAGCTCCATTCTCAATGTCTTGTTCCGGTTCTATGATGTGCAGAAAGGTGCAATCACGGTTGATGGCATCAATGTGCAGGACATTCCGAAGCAGCTGCTTCGTCAACATATGGGTATCGTGCTCCAGGATCCATTCCTCTTCACAGGAACCATTGCAAGCAATGTAAGTCTGGATGATCCCTCAATCACTCGGGAGCAGGTTGAGAAGGCGCTTCGTGATGTTGGTGCGGAACGTATTCTTGCGAACTTGCCGAAGGGCTTCGATGAGCCGGTCATTGAGAAAGGAAGTACATTGTCCGCAGGCCAGCGCCAACTTGTTTCTTTTGCACGCGCATTAGCGTTCAATCCTGCGATTCTTATCCTGGATGAGGCTACAGCGAACATTGATACGGAGACGGAAGCGATCATTCAATCCGCACTCGATGTCGTCAAAAAAGGGCGTACAACGTTCATCATTGCCCATCGATTATCGACCATTCGCAGCGCGGATCAAATCTTGGTCATGCACCGTGGGGAGATTGTAGAGAAGGGTAACCACGAGGAGCTTATGCAGCATAAAGGTCGTTACTATCAGATGTATCAATTGCAGCAAGGGAGCAGTGCGAGCGGTCAAGAGCCTGCCGCACCGTCAGTACCATCGGCGAAACCTTCTTATGTAGGTTGATTTCATCCATTTGGGTCAAAAGCGTTCTGAGGAGGAGAGCTCCTTGGAGCGCTTTTCTGCTATATAGAGACAGGCTTTGGATTGATCCGATGCGAAATCACATGCTAGACTAGAATAGACAAGGATGAGTAGAAACGAGTTATTGCTTGAAAGGATGAATGCGAATGGACGAACTCATCTTCCTCGGTACAGGCGATTCGATGGGGGTTCCCCGTGTGTATTGTGACTGTGAAATATGTCAGGAGGCGCGTACGACAGGTGTCAATCGACGATATCGATCTTCGGTGATGCTGCGAACGCGTGAAGGAGATTTACTCATTGATTGTGGCCCAGATTGGGTTGCACAGATGGAGCATTTAGGAGAACGATTCATGAAGACGGCCTTGATTACGCATGCGCATTTTGACCATATCGCAGGTATGCCAGAGTGGGCGGATGCTTGCAGATGGACAGGGGAGAAGGGAGATGTCTATAGTCCGCCAGAGGTATTGGATACGATCTGTGATCAGTTCCCTTGGCTGCCGAGACAGCTGCAATTTCACCCGATTACAGCGGAAGGTATCCTGTTTGGGGGATGGACGATCGAACCGCATTTGATGTGTCATGGGAAGAACGGTACGTCCTATGCGTATCGTCTTACGAAGGGGGATATGAGGGTAGGGTATTGTTCGGATGCCATCAACCTTGATCCGGATCAGAAGCGATTCCTCATCAACCTAGATATCCTGATCTTGGGAACGAACTTCTATTACGAGGAAGCGGATTTTCACTCGCGATCCGTCTATGATATGGTCGAGGCGATGGAACTGCTTCAAGAAATTCAGCCTCGACGTGTTTATTTTACGCACATGGGTCATGGGGTAGATTTGCAAGCGAATTATGAGCTTCCGAATCAGGTTACATTAGCAAGAACAGGTATGCAGATTCAACTTGACCAGCATTAAATTGCATCATTTCTATTTAAGAATCATTCTAGTAAAAAATGGTTGACAGAAAAAAATAGCAGCAGTACACTAAACTCCGATAATGATTCTCATTGTCGGTTTATTTTTGTTGATAATATAGAGATAAAGGCAGGCGAAAGGTATATGAAAAGAACGCTGAAGCCCGTCCTATCGATCCTCTTCATCGTCATGCTTGTGATGAGTCCTTTGACGGCTATGGCTGCAACGAAAGGTCAAGATCAACTCGCGCAAGCGAATAAGGTGTTAGACCAAGCGTTATCCGAAGTCGAGAAAGGCGATCTAGAGGCAGCGAAGGCGAGTTTTGAAGAGTTCCGCAAGACATGGCTAGAGATCGAAACCAACATTAAGCCAGATTCAGCAAAGGCTTATACGGATATTGAATCTGCAATGGGCCAATTCGATTATGCGGCCATTAAGAGCAAGAAGGAAGATTTAGCCAAGGCACTCACAGATCTTCAGGCCGTGAACAACAAATATATATCGAACGGCTATACATCTGGAGCGGGATTTAAACAAGAGGATATTACATTATCTGATTTTATCGTGATTCTGCAGAAGACCAAAGAGGCTGTAGATCAATCCAATTCAGATGCTGCGTTAACTGAGATTAAGAAAGCAAGACAATCCTGGTTAAGTGTGGAAGGGGCTGTAGTCGCACAATCAGGTACAGTATATAGTGATTCCGAACGTGATCTTGTCGTGATTCAAGCGATGCTAGAACAAGGCGATCTGGAAGGTGCAGGCAAGACGATTGCAAGTATGATTACATACTTAACACCTCTAGCATCCAAGACAGAATATACGATGATGGATGCCGCGATGATTCCGATCCGTGAAGGACTAGAGGCGCTGCTTGTCGTAGGAGCATTGCTTGCCTTCGTGAAGCGTAGTCCGGGGCCGGAGAGTAAGAAAGGGAAGACATGGATTTGGACGGGGATTGCTGCAGGTTTATTATTTAGTTTGATCCTCGCAATTATTGTGAAATTCGTATTCTCATCCGGAGCATTTGGTGAGAACAATTTTGTGATCAACGGCTGGACGGGGATTATCGCGGCAGTCATGCTGCTCTATATGAGTTACTGGCTGCATCGGCAGTCGAATATTAAGGATTGGCAGCA
Source organism: Paenibacillus terrigena DSM 21567 (assembly GCF_000374845.1). Taxonomy (GTDB): domain Bacteria; phylum Bacillota; class Bacilli; order Paenibacillales; family Paenibacillaceae; genus Paenibacillus_K; species Paenibacillus_K terrigena. The sequence goes on from NZ_KB895418.1 coordinate 247,582, forward strand.
ATATATTCAGCAGAAGAGCCGTTCCGCAATGGAGACAGGACAGATGATCTCCTTAGGGCTACTTTCATTCTTAGCCATCTTCCGTGAGGGAACCGAGACAGTGTTGTTCCTCATCGGGATGGTGAACCAGATATCCATGCAGAATTTGATTTTAGGGATTTTGATTGGCTTTGGCGTATTAGCGATTGTTGCGTATCTCATGCTGACCGTTGGGGTTAAGCTCCCAATCCGGCCGTTCTTTATCGTATCTAGTATTATTGTGTTCTATTTGTGTCTCAAATTTACAGGCATGGGCATTCATAGTCTACAGCTGGCGAGTGCGATCCCATCGACCGAGGCGCCTTTCCCAAGCATTCATTTCATAGCACTCTACCCATCTTGGCAAAGTGTGATCCCGCAGCTCATCATTGTTGCTATTGCAATCATTGTAATTATCTATCAACGTGTTCAGACAAAGAAAAAAATGATAAAACCAATTTCAGGTTAATAGAGAGAGGGTCATAAAGAATGAAAAATACAAAATTAAAACTTGCATCCTACTTGTTATGCATCTCATTATTCGCAGCGGCATTGACGGCTTGTGGTACGAAAGAGGATGCTGCGAGTGAGAAAGCACCAACTACTGGAACGACGCAAACCGGTGAAAATGCGATCCAGATTGCAGCATCGACGGTAGATCCACAGACTGGAACAGACAGCATGATCGTGACTTCAGGCGAGTTGAAGTCAGCATTAGAAGCGAAAGATGCTGCAAAGGTTCAAGAGCTGACGAAGAAAATCGATGAAGAATGGCTCTCCTTCGAGAATGACGTGAAGACCAAATTGCCTGATCAATATGTGAATGTAGAGAAATATCTAAACACATTAATTGCTGGCGGCAAACAAACCGAACTCGAATACGATGTATTAACGACGTTAAATGATTCCCTCCTACCTGCCTTGCAGCAGCTTAGCGATACGCTGAAGTCCGGTGAGGGTGCGGTCAATAAAGATTCTCTGGAACAGTCAGCTGAAATTCAAGCTGCGACGAAGGAATACGCGAAATATGTGCAAGAGCAGGGCGATGCTTTGGTTACTGGACTTGAAGCATTGCTCAAGGAGATTAAAGGCGGCGACTTGAAGAAAGCTCAAGATCAATACGTAAAATCTCGTCTTCCTTATGAGCGGATTGAACCAGTGATCGAGCTATTTGCAGAGTTGGACGGTACGATGGATGCGCGTGTGGATGATTTTGCGAATGAAGAAGATGAGAACTTTACAGGATATCACCGTATTGAACATTTATTATTCGTGAAGAAAGAGACGAAGGGCGCGGTGAAGTTCGCAGAACGCCTTCTTGACGACGGTAAAAAAATGCGTGAAGAGATTGCAGCCATGCAGATTGATCCAACATTGTTCGTTACAGGCGTAGGTGAATTGATGGAAGAAGCGCAGTCCAAAAAAATTACTGGTGAGGAAGAACGGTGGAGTCAAGCGACGCTTCCAGTTCTTAAAGCGAATGTGGATGGAGCACAGAAAATTTTTGAACTCTTACGCGCAGAGCTGAAGAAGAAAGACGCTTCATTAGAAGAAAAAATTGATAAAAACCTGAAAACTGTGCTGAAACAGATCGATGATTTCACACCGAACGGCGTATATACACCTTATGATAAATTAAGCCAGACACAGCAAATGGACCTCAAGAATAAACTAGAAGCTTTGGCAGTACCCATGGTCAAACTTCCTGGAACTTTAGGACAATAAGGGGATAGATACATGTCTAAACAACTTAGTCGACGCAAATTTCTAGGCATGGCGGTTACTGGCGCAGCAGGTCTTGTCATTGGGAATATGATCGATCTGCCTAGCCGTGTGCAAGGTGTAGTGGATCCGACGCCAGAACCCCCATCGAACGCAACAGCAACAAACCCGAGAACAGCTCCCGATACGGAGCCGTTTTTTGGCGTTCACCAGGCTGGAATCGTAACTCCGGGACAGCAGTTTCTTAATATTACAGCATTTGACCTGATCTCGGAGGATCGGAATGATGTCAAGGATTTACTTAAAACATGGACGAAAATGATCGCAAGGATGACAGCTGGAAAGCCGCCGAATGATGAAACTCAAAATGCGAAGTTTCCACCGCTGGATACAGGGGAAGAAGTTGGACTCAGCCCAGCTAAATTGACCATTACGATAGGATTTGGCGCGAGCTTATTCGATAAGCTCGGTTTATCCAGTAAAAAACCAAAAGGGTTCGGGCAAATGCCAATCTTCCATCTTGATGCACTCAAAGAGCCATTAACGCATGGCGATATCGTTGTTCAAGCTTGTGCAGACGACCCTGTGGTCTGCTTCCATGCGATACGTAATCTATCGATTGCTTCGAGTGGGATCGCGCATATGCGCTGGCAGCATACAGGTCAGTTCGGCACGAAGCCCGAAGGTACCCCTCGGAATCTATTCGGTTTCAAGGATGGTACGAATAACCCGCGCTTGAACGATGATGCATTTATGAACAATAATGTATGGCTTAACGGCAAAGATGCACCAGCTTGGCTAGCTGGAGGGACGTACATGGTAGTCCGCCGGATTCAGATGCGTATCGAGACGTGGGATCAATTGTCTTATAAGACGCAGGAAGATACAATTGGACGGCAGAAGATTACCGGTGCCCCGATGGACGGTATCAATGAACATGATGAGCCTAACTTTAAGAACGATACGAATGGTAAAGTCACACCGCTTGATTCCCACATTCGTCTGTCGAATCCGCGCAATGGGGAACAATCCGAACGCGAACGCATTCTACGCCGTGGGTACAACTTCATGGATGGGCTTGATGAGGTGGGACGAATGAATGCAGGACTCATGTTCATCTGCTTTAACCGAAATTTTCAGACACAATTCGAATCGATCCAGAATCGGTTAACGAATGCGAAGCAATTGGATCAGCTGATGAAATATACCCAGACGGTGGGTGGCGGTTATTTCGTCGTTCCGCCAGGTGTGAAGAATGCGAATTCTTTCATTGGCGAAGGCTTATTCAGCTAGGAATTGCTTGAGATTGTTCACTGAACATGCTATGATGTCTTCATCTTATGAATTTACGGAGGTACACACAGTCCAATGAAGTAATTACACGTTATTTTCGTCGCTAACTTGAATAAAGGTATTCAAGCGGCCTCTGCCGAGGGTAGAGTGAACGAGATACGTGTGTCTATTTACGGGGACTGATTTAATGTGTACGAGTGAAGTGTTGCTGTTCACCTCATGGAGGTAGAGTAGGCGGCTTCTCTTATTCGTGTACTCATCTTGTCTTACCCCATACACATTTCGTTTGCGATATCCACGGTCAGATGCGGCCGTGGATTTTTTTGTTGTTCATGACGATTGGAGGAATGTGTATGAAATCTACACTTTTAAAAGTAAATCAAGCATCCAAAGAATATAATGGGAAAGTCATTTTTGAACAGGTCAACCTAGAAATCGTGGAAGGGGAGCATGTCGCGCTGTTCGGCAAGAATGGTGTCGGCAAAACAACGTTGTTGCAAGCCTTGCTGGGTAGGTTGGAGTTGGATGGAGGAACCATACAACGTATGCTCCCTGTTACAGCATGGGGGACGTTAGATCAGCAATTGGAGATCGATTCGAATGTCCTGACACGCGACTTCGTTCAGCAAGGAATGACGGCGTGGTACGCAGCTAAAATAACGATGGAAAATTTACAATCTGCTCTACAGCATGGATCCGATGACCATCAGCATGAAGATATATTCGTGATGTATGAAGCAGCGTATACGAGTTTTGAATCCTTGGGCGGTTATGAATTTGAAGTTCACATCGACACATGTATGCAGCGTGTGGGATTACATATAGCCGTATGGAATCAACCCTACACCGATTTAAGCGGTGGTCAGAAGACCAAAGCCCAGCTAGCGCGCATTCTGGTCGCCAATCCTCGATTCCTGCTGCTTGACGAACCGACGAATCATCTTGATAGCGAGACGCTTGAATGGCTTGAGGAATGGGTCTCCTCTTATAAAGGAACGATTCTCATGGTCTCGCATGACCGTACATTTCTGGATCGGACAGCATCCGCGATTTTGGAGCTTACGCCGAAGGGCTGTACAAGATATGCAGGCGGGTATTCGGACTACCGTCGTCAGAAGGATATTGAATTGCAGACCCAGGCTGCACTCTACAAGAAGCAGGAGCAAGAGAAGGAAGCCCTGCTCGAATGTATCAGGCGCTATCAGCAATGGTTCAATACCGCTGAACGTCGAGCTGGAACGCAGACGGAGGTGGCTATTACAAAATCATATTACAAAGCGCGAGCAATGAAGAATATTACGCGCTACCATGCGAAGGAGAAGGAACTGGAACGTCTTGAACAGAATCGTGTTGAGAAGCCGAAAGACGATTCGAAAATCCATGTCCAGTTCGAAGCGGATTCGCTCGTATCCAATACATTGATTCGTATGGAGGAGGTTGCTTTTGCTTATCCAGATTCGGAAGCGATCTTTACGAATTTGAAGCTGCAAGTCGAGCGAGCAGATCGGATTGCGGTGATGGGAGCCAATGGTGCAGGAAAATCTACACTGTTAAAAGTAATGATCGGCGAACTCTCGCCTACCGAAGGATACGTGAAGCATCATCCTCAGCTTAAGATTGGCTATTTCTCGCAAGAGCTCGAGAATCTGGAAGAAGAGATGACGATCTTAGACAGCTTACTGGTGCTTCCGAATATGACGCAAACCTATGCCAGAACTATATTAGGCTGCTTCTTATTCTCGAGGGATGACGTATTTAAACAGATTAAAGACCTTAGCATGGGCGAACGGTGCAGGGTTGCGTTCATCAAATTATATTTTAGTGATGCGCATATGCTGGTACTGGATGAGCCGACCAATTATTTGGATATTGCGACGCAGGAAAAGATCGAAGAAGCATTCCGAGAGTATCCGGGCGCGATTGTCATCGTATCTCATGATCGATATCTAATTGGGCAATTGGCGAATCGAATCTGTCGGCTCGAAGCGGGTGAGGTCCAATTGTTCGATGGAACGTACGAAGAGTTTATTGCTCATCGGAATACGCGAACGCATGGCGGGTTGAATCGTGAAGACCAAGATCGCCTGCAGCGATTGGAGCTCGTGCTAACACAGAAGCTGATGGATCCATCGGAGAGCGAGTCCGAGGATTATATTGGCGAGATTCGCCAGCTTAAAGCAGAGATCGAAAGGTTAAAATCATAAATATCGCAATCAGAGATATATAATGTGAATATTATCACAAACTATTGGAGTTCCTTATGATATAGTGGTGTCATAAACGAAAGGGAGTTGACGAATATGAAAAACGCGAACTTCACGGATGAAATGACACAAAACTATATGAGATTTTGCTATATGTGCGATGATGCATCGAAATGTACAACAGAAGAGCAGTGCAGAGTTTGCTGGGCAGGTATGGCTGCGGAAGAAGAGCAAGAAAGCTGTGAGACAACAAAATACATGAAGCTTCAATACGCATAAGTAAGTTGGCAACGACTAATTAATAGTTTTACACATTGAACCTCTAACTCATCCTTGAACCAAGGGTGGGTTAGAGGTTTTGTGGTTTCATGGTGATTCTGGAAGTGTTATGATAGTACAATACCGAACAAGATGAAGAATTGAAATGGAAGTGAAAAAGGCTATGATTCAACCGATTGTTACAGAAGATTTACCAGAACTCCAAGCACTCTATGAAGAATTAATTGGTGAAGGAAGCAATTTGGCGCAGGTGGAAGCTGTTTACCAGAAGATGCGTGGAAATGAGGCATACCATTTGCTTGGCTATAAAGTGGATGGCGTATTAGCCGGAACGGTCATGGGCATTCTATGCCATGATCTTGTAGGGTCCTGCAAACCGTTCATGGTCGTGGAGAATGTCATTGTTTCCTCCCGATTCCAAGGACATGGCGTAGGTAAGAAATTGATGCTTGCGATCGAAAAAATAGCAAATGCAAATGAATGCGGATATATCATGTTCGTATCGAGTGCCTACCGTAAAGAAGCGCACCAATTCTATGCATCTTTAGGATACGCATTGGACGCTGTTCAAGGTTTCCGGAAGATGCTGTAGGTCAATCAATCGACTAATCCAGGAAACGTGATCGTATTTCTGGTGAAGGTAGCATGCAGCTCTCACGTGTACCGAACCAACGGTATCGATTTTTGGCTATGATGTCATATGCGTGATCCCTTACTAGACGAGGCACCCATCGAAGGATGCGAGCCATTCGCCACAAGCCGTGAAAATGCCATATGATCTGCAATGCTGCGTCAGATTTCGTATACAGCCGTCCTTGGTCGATCACGACGACACTGTTCAAGTCATTGGTATAAGAATGTTCGCGGAGTAGCTGTGCACCCGTCTCGCTCTGAAGAGAGACGAAGGAGAAGTATGCTTCTCGATCTCTACGAATAATAAATTGAACACTGTTATTGCAGAAATTGCATACACCGTCAAATAGAATTACTGCCTTTGAATTAGGGGTCATCATCAACGCTCCTTACATGCAGGGCTATGGCTTGGCACAGACGTTTATCACAGCATACCATGACACAAGCACCTTCGCTACCTTGGGCAAGAAGTTACAATATCCATGGGAGGATCATGAAATGAGTAAGTATTGGAATCAGGTGACGACATCTTTAACACCGTATGTGCCAGGGGAGCAGCCCAAGGATAAGACGTATATTAAATTAAATACGAACGAGAATCCTTATCCACCGTCACCGCGTGTCTTGAATGCCATACAAGAGGTGGCAAATGATGACTTGCGGTTATATCCCGATCCAACCAGTGATGCACTGATTCGAACGATTGCAGACTATTATGCTGTATCGCCTAATCAAGTATTCGTAGGCAATGGATCGGATGAGATCCTTGGATTCGCATTTGCAGCATTCTTCAGTCCGGAAAGCGCCATCCGGTTCGCTGATATTACATACAGCTTCTATCAGGTCTATGCCAAGCTATATGGACTTACCGTAGATCGAATTCCGCTGGATGCAGATTTCAACCTGCCGCTTGAGCGATTCTATGGCAGTGAGGGCGGTATTGTCATCGCGAATCCGAATGCACCCACGTCGACGTTTGTTCCTGTGGAGCATTTGCGTTCTGTTCTCGAGCATAATCCTGATCAAGTCGTCATGATTGATGAAGCATATATTGATTTTGGCGGGGAATCTGCGGTGAAACTTGTCGATGAGTTTCCTAATGTTCTAGTCATTCAGACTTGCTCGAAATCACGTTCCCTCGCCGGACTGCGTGTAGGGTATGCGATAGGACACCCTGAATTAATTGAAGGGTTGAACCGAATTAAGAATTCGTTCAATTCCTATACCCTTGATCGACTAGCTCTTGCTGGGGCTGAAGCATCTTTTAAAGATCAGGAATATTTCGCAGCGATGAATGCGAAGGTCATTACGACAAGAACATGGACGGTTAATAAACTGAGAGATCTTGGGTTCCTTGTGCCAGAATCCCTAGCGAATTTCGTATTTATTACACATCCTGATCATATGGCTAGCAGCTTATTCCAGTCGTTAAGAGAACGAGGAATCTTGGTGCGTTATTTTAACCAGCCTCGCATTGATCAATACTTGCGGGTGAGTATAGGGACAGATGAGGAAATGCAAGCATTGATCAACACGCTGGAAGAGATAATGAATTAGCTAATATGCTGCTTCATCTTTTCAAGATAGACGGATTTGGGCCGTAGTCCTACGAGCTTATCTTGCGGGACTCCATCCTTGAAGATCATGACGGTAGGAAGGGACATAATTTGATATTGTGAACTGGATTCCGGAGAATCATCGACATTGATCTTGATAATCGATACGTTCGAACCGAGTTCTTGATCGAGTTCATCCAAGATTGGGAGAAGAGCTTTACATGGAGGGCACCATGGAGCGCCGAATTCGACGAGCGTCACACCGGTAGGTGTAAGGATTTGATTCAGGTTATCTTGATTTAATGTCATTATGGACATGGGATTCACACTCCAATAGGTTAGGATTTTCGTCTGTGACCGCTTCAATGCGATCCAGTAGATTTGCTCTGATCTGACTCAACAGTTGTATTTGATCTTCGATCTCTGCAAGCTTTTGGCGATAGATGGGTACAATCTGACTGCAGAAGGATTCTTTGTTCATCATGACACAGTGCAAGAAGCTGGCGATCTGTTCTGTTGTAAAGCCAAGGCTTAGATAGAACTTAATCGTATTTACTTTCTCGATCATAAGCGGGTTATAGGTCCGGTACCCATTCTCTTGACGATCTGCAGCGATCAGCCCCTGCTGCTCGTAGTAGCGTAAGGATCGAATGCTGACTCCCGTGCTTTTTGCTAATTCACCGATTTGCAATGGTCAGGGCTCCTTTCTTCGATGATTGTTGTACGGGATGATAACTTGATTATAAACCCTAACATTAATGTCAGGGTCAATAGGTAACATACCGGTTCATTTCCTTCAATTTCAGAGTAAAATGTGATCAATATCACAGGGTGATATGTTCGGTTGTGGTTATAATACATCATAGATAAGGATAGGGGTGAACTACATATGGAATGCATCGTGCATTTTGAACTTGTTCGCAAAGATAAAGTGAGTCCGCTTCGGGGGATTGTTGATGTGGAGCCAGGGCAGAAGCCGTCGATCCATGATCTGGTTCAGATGTTTAAAGATATCGATTTGGAAGTAACTGTGGAAGATCCGGAAAGTTATAGTTTTCGTTCGATTGTCCCACATGATCCCTACACGATCCGGGTGAAGAAATTCGATATGGGCGAGAAGACCGATGATTACGTTGAAGATACTGAATTGAAATCCGTCATTGCGAACTTTATTCCGAAGAGCAGACCTCTATAAAGTGGTTACTTGCTTTTAATATGCGTGAAGTGAAATGCCTCCTTAGGGAGGCATTTTGTTTGATGAAATCTTACGAATTTACCCTTGTATAATTTAACAATTCACGTTATGTTATTGATCGGAGCATGTCTATGATTTCAAGTCGTATACCGGTGGAGGAAATGATCAATGTCCAGTTCAATCAGTGGGAGTACAACAATTATTTTACGTCTCGAAATGGATAAGGAACTTGTTACGTTCGGAAAAGTTGCAACGCTGATCACAGAAGCGGGAGGGGATATCGTTGCGATTGACGTTGTGAAATCAACCAAGAAGACAACAACAAGAGATATCACCATTCAAATTGGGGATGACGCTCAGCAAAATGCGATTGAAAAAGGGTTGAAAAGACTACGAGGCACACGCATTATTAATATATCTGATCAAATCTTCCTAATGCATTTGGGAGGTAAGATTGAGACGCTTCCGAAAATGCCAATTAAGAACCGCGCGGATCTATCCCGCGTATATACACCAGGTGTTGCAAGAGTTTGTATGGCGATTCATGAAGATCCTTTGAAAGCGCATTCGCTCACGATCAAACGCAACACGGTTGCTGTTGTATCAGACGGTTCCGCGGTTCTAGGACTTGGTAATATTGGGCCTGAAGCAGCCATGCCTGTCATGGAAGGGAAAGCCATGTTATTCAAGCAAATGGCGAATGTGGATGCGTTCCCGATCTGTCTGAATACACAGGATACAGAAGAGATTATTCAAATCGTGAAGGCCATCGCGCCATCGTTCGGTGGAATCAATCTCGAGGATATCGCATCACCGCGCTGCTTCGAAATTGAACAACGTTTGATTGAGGAATTGGACATCCCTGTATTTCATGATGATCAGCACGGCACGGCTGTCGTCCTCCTTGCAGGTCTAATCAATGCGCTGAAAATTGCCGGTAAGAGGTTAGAAGAGTGTAAAATTGTTGTCTGTGGCATTGGTGCAGCCGGTATTGCTTGTACGAAAATATTACTCGCTGCGGGTGCCGTGAACGTAATTGGTGTTGACAAGACGGGTGCAATTGTACGAGGGGATTATGAGGAAGATAGTGTGTTTGGTGCATATGCGGCCATAACGAACCCGAATCTTGTTCAAGGGCAGCTGTGTGAAGTCATTCAAGGCGCAGACGTCTTTATCGGGGTATCTGGACCGAATGTTCTGAAGCTTGAAGATGTGAAGAACATGGCAGCGGATCCAATCGTGTTCGCGATGGCGAATCCAACGCCTGAGATATCTCCAGAAATTGCAGAGCCTTATGTTCGCGTCATGGCTACGGGAAGATCTGATTATCCGAACCAAATCAATAACGTGCTCTGTTTCCCTGGCATGTTCCGAGGTGTGCTCGATTGTAGAGCTTCTCGTGTGACGGAGAGTATGAAGCTGGCTGCTGCCTATGCGATTGCTTCTGTCGTTACGGATGAAGAACTGAATGAACAATATATCATTCCAAGCGTATTCAATTCCGAGGTTGCTGCGAAAGTTCGTGATGCGGTAAGCCATGCTGCCTATGAGGCAGGTGTAGCACGCCGTCATCGCCATGAGACATTCGCAGAGGATCCGGGGTATGCGGACTTGGTCTAAACCTAGAGAGGAGATTCTAGCAATGACTTTGATTCAAGCAGGAGAAGTGGTGCTTTTTCAAGGGGATAGTGTGACTGATTGCGGTCGCGATTATCGTAATTCGAAAGATTTGGGAAATGGGTACGCGAACATGGTAGCTGGCATGTTCAACGCACTTTACCCGAATCAACGTGTTCAGTTCTACAATCGTGGGATAAGCGGCAATCGTGTTGTCGACCTGCAATCCCGTTGGCAGGAGGATTGTATCGATCTCAAGCCGAACTGGGTATCGATCCTAATCGGGATCAATGATGTATGGAGACGATATGATTCTAATGATCCGACATCAGTTGAGCGATTCAAGGATGGCTACCGTGATCTTTTGCGTCAAACGAAAGAGCGTCTCGGTGCGAAGTTAATCATCTGTGAGCCTTTTGTATTACCGGTTCCTGAGGATCGCAGAACATGGCGCGAAGATTTGGATCCTAAGATTCAAGCTGTGCGTGATCTAGCAGCAGAATTTGAAGCGATTTATATTCCACTCGATGGCATATTCGCCCAACATTCCACGCAGACGCCTCCAGCGTATTGGGCTGAAGATGGAGTTCATCCATCGGTAGCGGGTAACGGATTGATTGCTAGAGCATGGCTGCAAGCGGTACAAGCTATTTCATAACGGTATACTGATTAAGAAGAACGCTGTCCTGCCGCTGAAAGATGCACAGGCAGCGTTCTTTTGTTATGATAATTGGAAGGGCTTTATAGGAGGAGGATGATGGAATGCAAAAAAGAACGAAGAAGATCATACTCGCCTTGTCCGTTGTGTTCTTATTTCTGCTCGGAACGGCAGCTTGGTATCTCTGGCCGTATAAGCCTGCTCCATCGGCAGTTCAAGCGATGCAAGGGAATAATACCATTAAAGTCACAACTGATTCTTATGGAATAACCATTGAACCTGCTTACGAACCCATCCAACAAGTCGGGATTATTTTCTTTCCAGGTGCAAAGGTAGAGCCCGAGAGCTACGCGCCGCTGGCAAGAGATTTTGCAACACTCGGGTACCGGACGATCATCGTTAGAATGCCACTAAATCTTGCTCAATTGGGGGAGAATCGTGCGAATCTTCTAATGAATCGTTTCCCTGATCAGCCCTTTGTTATTGGCGGTCATTCCATGGGAGGTACATACGCAGCACGGTATACCGCGTCGAAACCAAGTAACGTGAAGGGCTTATTCTTCCTAGGGGCCTATTCGGATCAACCACAAACCTTGCCTGTACTCTCGATCCTTGCTTCTCATGATCAAGTATTAGATCAAGATACTTATAACCGTTATCGTTCCAATCTCCCGAAGACAACTCAGACCCTGACGGTCGAGGGTGGAAATCATGCGCAATTCGGGGATTATGGTCCTCAAAAAGGGGATGGACTAGCTACGATCACACCGGAAGAACAACGTACGCAAGTGGTGCAAGCGGTCGTGAAGTGGGTTGCCAATATTGGTCCATCGAAGGTTCAACCGTAATACGTTATCAGTTATTTGGTAAGGAGTCCATATGAATCGAAAACCGAAGATATTAGAGATTCAATCGTTGCGTGGGCTGGCCTTTCTTGCTGTTGTCATGCAGCATGCTGTCGCCCACTATGCAGCGGTTCCTGAGATGCAGCTCGAGGATGGCGTGATGATGACTATTCTCCTCGTGCTTGCTAAATTTGCAGTGCCCGTGTTCGTATTCATTACGGGCCTTGTCTTGTTCTACAATGATAAAGACGATTTTAACTATGGAGATTTTATCAAGAAACGCTTTAGCGATATTATTCTACCCTATTTGATATGGTCTGCGATCTATTATGTTTCCACCTATGGGTGGAATGATCTGTGGCGGTTCCTGCAAATGGGCTTCACGGGTAAAGCTAGCTATCATCTCTGGTACGTCGTGATGGTCATGCAGTTCTATCTGTTGTTCCCCTTATGGAGAATCGCGATTCGCTGGCTTCACGCGAAGCTGATGGGTTGGCGAGGAGTCGCTGCTCTGATGTTGGCAGGCGTGTTATATATTGTTCTTATGGGACATGTGTCTGATTTAGGGCAGTGGACGAAGCTGCATCCGATCCCCGTAATTACAGATCTTTTCAACAAATATGCAGATCGGAACGCACTTTATTATTATTTTTATTTCGTGATGGGCGCAGCAGCTGGGCTGCATTTTGAACAATGGAAACGAATCCTTGAGAGGTATAAATTCATCTATTGGACCGTATTCATCGGATTGTCCGGATATTATGTCTATATCTCTGTTGGGGCTTTTCAGACATCGCAAGGGATCAAATTCAATTTCTATCAAGTATTTTTGCTGAGGCCGCTAATGGCTGTATTATTAATGAGTTCCATTCTTGCGGTGTATCATCTCGCCATCATTTGCACACGTCAATCTACTGCTCACATCAATCGACTATTGACTTGGATCGGGATGTACTCCTATGGGGCTTATCTGGCCCATGCGGTCACGCTTCGACTAGGCTATATCGTGGATCGTTACCTATTGCTGGAACTATCCGTCACGGCGCGAATGTTGATTGTGATGGGGATTGCAGCAGGAACTTCCGTGTTATTAACCGTCATGATAAGTCGAATCCCTTATGGAAAGTGGATCGTTGGCATACAGGTGCGAAACCCGAGGTCGAAGCAGAGAGTAGAGGCATAATTCGAACGGAGTCTATGACAGTCAGCTATAAGATGGACAATATTTCTAACCAAATGGTACGATGAATGAGAATTGAATACGTGATGCATCAAGGTGCTGTGCATTCAAGGTGCAGCAGGCTTAGATGAACGATTAAGGAGGAGATGCGCATGCCTCGGAAAATAGAACGGGGATTTACGCTTGTTTATACTGGGGATGGAAAAGGAAAGACGACAGCAGCTGTTGGACTATGTGTTCGTGCAGTAGGTCGTGGCTACAAAGCCCTAATTCTTCAATTTATTAAAAGCCCACAGCGCTCCTACGGGGAGCAAATCGCGCTCGAGAAGCTCGGTGTTGAAGTACGGCAGTTGGGTATTGGATTTACTTGGACGAAGACGCCGGAAGAGCACCGCGAAGCGTTCAAGACAGCTCTGGCTGCGGCGAAAGAAGCGATTCAATCGGGCTTGTATGATGTTGTGGTTCTCGATGAACTGAACAATGCACTTGCCATTACCAGTTTTCCAATTGATGATGTATTGCCACTTGACGAAGTGCTCGACATGATCCAGAACCGTCCTGCTGGGATGCATGTTGTTATTACCGGTCGCTCAGCACGTCCAGAGATCATTGCGATTGCCGATTTAGTCAGCGAAATGCAGCCGGTCAAACATTATTATGAAGAAGGCGTCCCCGCTGTAATAGGTATTGAATTCTAATGATGTGATTGTCACTTACACACTCCGAGTCCATTTGGATTCGGAGTGTTGTTGTCTATCATGTTATTCTGGGCATGATTATGGTAAATTAATAAGGATTCATCATCATTCTAGCTGAATCAATACATAAGCTACAGGGGGATTATGAAGTGACGAATGAAAGGCTAAATCCTTGGCTTCATATTTGGACACGGCCAAGACAAGTCATCCGTGACATTCTAAGCGGCAAGGACTCCAGAAGAAACATCCTGATACTCGCAGGCGTTAGCGGTATTCTACGCGCATTAGATCAAGCGACAACCCGAAGCTTGGGCGATCATATGGGAACGGCGACGATTATTCTCATGAGTCTTATTTTTGGATTCATTGGTGGATTAATTAGTCTGTACCTCATTAGCTGGATTATGTCATTCACTGGCAAGTGGGTTGGTGGGCAAGCTTCTTTTCATGAGGTGCTCACAGCAACGGCTTGGTCGAACGTTATCCTCATCTGTGTGGGTGTGCTCTGGATTCCAGAACTGCTGATCTTCGGGCACGAGATGTTCACGACAGTGACACCAATGATGGATGCGAATCCAAATTTGAAGCTGCTGCTGATTGTTTTTTCTTCTATTGAAATTATCTTGTCGTTCTGGGCTGTTGTTGTCTATATTCTAACACTCAGTGAAGTTCAGAAATTTTCGGGCTGGATGGCGCTTCTGAATGTAATTTTAGCACTTGTTATTGCATTTGTTGTCATCTTAGTCCTTACACTTGTTATCGGTTTGTTGCTTAGCGTCTTCTCCTTCGGGTTCGGGTTTGGTGGTTAAGATGAGCAAAGAATTCAAAGTGCATGAGCTGCTCGTCATTAAATCCATTGCAGAGACGATTAATCAGACCAATGATCTGGAAATTCTATTAAATTCGGTTCTTCGTAAACTGGTTGAATTAACGGATATGCATGCAGGATGGATTTTTCTCGCTGAAGATTGCTCGGATTATTATTCTTGCCCTGCAAACTTTCAGCTGCCCGAAGCGCTTGAGGCCGATGATCGTAAGCTATTAACGACGGGGTCATGCTGGTGTCTAGATGGGTACTGGAATGGGAAGCTGAAAGCAGCTGTAAATACGATTTATTGTCAACGGCTTGATCAGGCGGTTGCTTACAAATATGGCGATACCGAAGGGATTACGCATCACGCAACCATCCCTTTGACGGCGGGGAACCGGCGATTCGGGATCTTGAATGTTGCGGCAGCAGGTAAAGAGCATTTTAGCCAAGAAGAATTAACGTTAATGGAATCTATTGCTTTTCAGGTAGGAACCGCTGTAGAGCGAACGTTATTATATCAATCGCAGCAGAAGAGAGCTGACTTGTATTCGAAGCTAGGGGAATTGGCCCGCGACCTGGGTAAGCTGCTCATTACCGAGCAAATCCCGGATCTTGTAACACGATGGATCGGCGAGCAACTAGGCTGTGACTACGCGGCCTTCTTCATGGAGGAGAATGGAGGGCTCTCCAGACGGACCTCATGGCAGGACGGAAAAGTCCAACATCGACGTAAGCTCTATACGATCAAGCAAGCGAGCGAAGCAGGACTTGCCTTCCTCTCAGGAGAGACGCAGCAATGGAGACGCAAACCGAAGGAACAACATAAGGACCATGCGATATCGAAAGACATTCGTATGACGATAGCCGTACCGCTGCAGTTCCGAGATAAGCCGATAGGGGTTATTTTCGCTGGCTCACAATGCCGAAACTTCGATGAGGTCGATGTGGAGCTGCTCGAAGCGCTCTCAGGTCATATTACACTAGCATACGAGAATGCCAGACTCCATCAACAACAGCTTGATCTGCTGAAGTGGGAAGAGCGGAACCGACTTGCGCGCGATCTGCATGATTCGGTATCACAAATGTTGTTCTCGCTCCAATTTACGGCTCGCGGGATGGAGGCCATGCTCGAGAATCCGCCAGAGATGGTGAAACGTGCGGTGAAAGATATGCAGGATCTAACGCAGAGTGCGCTGACCGAAATGCGCTCATTAATCTTACAATTACGTCCGGTAGGCCTAGAACAAGGACTCTTAACAGGATTATACCGATACGGCAAGGCACAAGGCCTCGTTGTGATCAATTGTGTCGAAGGGATGCTCGATCTCTCGAGCCGCGTTGAAGAAGCGCTGTTCCGCATTGGGCAAGAAGCGCTCAATAACACCCGGAAGTATGCTGGACACCCGCAGGTTCAGATTAATTTGAAACAACAGCAGCAGCTCGTCTGTATGGAAATTTCGGATCAAGGGGATGGATTCTCGCCGCTGAAGATCGATGGAACCAGTACGCTCGGGATGCGGACGATGCGCGAACGTGCTGAATCGCTCGGAGGTACATTAGTAGTAGATAGCCGTAAAGGCGAAGGAACGACGATTCGGGTATTGATACCGAATCATAAGTGAGAGGGGAGTCGGACCGAATGAGCATCAAAGTGCTTATTGTAGATGATCATGCGATCGTCATACGCGGGCTTCAGTATTATCTGATGACCCAACCAGATATAGAAGTAGTAGGTGAAGCAACGAGCGGACAATCGGCGATTGAGCAGATCGAGACGCTGCAGCCGGATGTCGTCCTTATGGATCTTCTCATGCCAGGAATGACAGGAATTGAGGCGACACAGCAAATTCGGGTCAAACATCCGAATATTAAGGTTATTGTACTGACATCTTTCTCAGATCATGACCATGTGCTGCCTGCCATCCAAGCAGGAGCGAACGGTTATTTACTGAAAGACATCCAGCCGGATGAGCTGGCTCAAGCGATTCGTGGTGTATATCAGGGACAGGCGCAGTTGCATCCGCGCGTAACGGAACAACTGATGTCCCATCTTGTGGAGAAACCGGCCGCACCAGTCCAAGAGGATGAATTGGATAGCAACTTGGATGTTCTTACCCCGCGCGAGAAGGAAGTATTAGAATGGATTGCGCTTGGTAAGAGCAACAAGGAGATCGCTGCCGCGTTTCATATCACCGAGAAAACCGTGAAGACCCACGTGAGCAATATTCTGAGCAAGCTGGGATTGACGGCACGTACGCAGGCTGCGATTATCGCCATCAAGCACGGTTTGACAGGCCAATAGCATAAGACCATCTACGACCAAAGTCGTAGAAATGCCCAACATTTTGTTGGGCTTTTTTTGTAGTCCAAGTTCATCCGATGTGCTGAGGGAAGATTGTCATTCTGATGTTATCATAAGTACATAAGTTAACAAGACATCAACAACATATACCGGAGGTTACATCAATGAGTAAGGTATTATTCGTAAAAGCAAATGATCGTACAGCAGAACAAGCGGTGAGTGTGCAAATGTACAATGCATTCTTATCGAGCTATAAAGAAGCAAATCCATCGCATGAAATTATGGAACTAGATCTATTCGCTGAGAATATGCCATATTACAACGCAACAATCATGAATGGTATGTTCAAAACAGCTAACGGCTTCGAGACAACTCCTGAAGAGCAAACTGGCGCAGCTACGGTGAACAAGTACTTAGACCAATTCTTATCCGCAGATAAAGTCGTATTCGCATTCCCGCTATGGAATATGTCCGTCCCAGCAGTACTTCACACGTACATTGACTACTTGAACCAAGCAGGCAAAACATTCCGCTATACAGCACAAGGTCCTGTAGGGCTTGTAGGTGATAAGAAGGTTGCGCTTCTAAATGCGAGCGGCGGCGTATATTCGGAAGGACCACGTATGCATGAAGAAATGGCCCTTAAGTTCATGGAATATAACATGAATTTGTTCGGCGTGACAAATATTGAGAAACTTGTGATCGAAGGACATAATCAATTCCCAGATCGTAGTGCAGCGATTGTAGCAGAAGGTCTAGAAGCAGCAGTGAAATTAGCGGCAAGATTCTAATCCAAATTCGAGGATAACAGGGGGAATGTATTCATGACAACGTATAAATCTATTGTAATCGGGACGGGACCATCGGGACTCACAGCAGCTATCTATTTGGCTCGTGCGAATTTGAATCCGCTCGTGATCGAAGGACCGGAACCAGGGGGACAGTTGACGACCACGACGGAAGTGGAGAACTTCCCCGGTTTTCCAGAGGGTATCCAAGGTCCAGAATTGATGGACAATATGCGTAAGCAAGCGGAGCGCTTCGGTGCGGAGTTCCGTACAGGATGGGTGACGAATGTGGATACATCCGTACGTCCATTCACGTTAACGGTGGAAGGGATCGGACAAATTTCCGCAGAGACACTCATTATTTCGACAGGGGCTTCAGCGAAATATCTTGGCATTCCTGGTGAAAAAGAAAACGTTGGCCGCGGTGTGAGCACCTGTGCGACTTGCGACGGATTCTTCTTCCGCAATAAGAAGATTATCGTCGTAGGTGGCGGGGATTCTGCCATGGAAGAGGCGAACTTCTTGACGCGTTTTGCCTCGGAAGTTGAGGTTGTGAATCGTCGTGATGAGCTTCGTGCCTCGAAGATTATGCAGGATCGTGCGCGTCAGAATCCGAAAATCCGGTGGTCGCTGAACCGTACACCGCTTGAAGTGGTTGCTTGGGATCAAGGTGTTACAGGATTGAAAGTTCGTAACAATGAGACCGGTCAAGAGGAAATTATCGAAACGGAAGGTCTATTCGTGACGATCGGTCATACGCCGAATACGAAATTCCTAGGTGGGCAAGTTACTACGGATGACCATGGCTATATTGTCGTGAAGCCGGGAACAACCGAGACGAATATCCCAGGGATCTTCGCTTGTGGCGATGTCCAAGATACGAAGTATCGTCAAGCGATCACAGCTGCAGGCAGTGGATGTATGGCGGCCCTAGAATGCGAACGTTTCTTAGAAGCACACTGAAGTTCAAAAATCACCTTATGATCACGATGAAATACTGAGAGGTTACTCGACATCGAATCTTGCATTCAAACTCGAAGAGCATATGCTTACGTAGTATGTTTCCAATGGAAACATTTCACGTGCTCATTTAGGTTTTGCCTAAACTCCGCTCCTCCTTCTTCGTTTTCAAGCAACCTTCTCGGTGCTAATAAGTCGATTTTTGAACACCTATTTTAATAAATTAATCAAAAAGGAGTGTATTTGAACATGGCAGATAACAACGTCATTGTCTACTCGCGTAACTATTGTCCACACTGTGTACAGGTGAAGAAATACCTGGAGGAGAACAATGTTGCTTTCGAAGAACGCAACGTGGACACGAACGAAGCATACATGGAAGAACTGTTCAACCTTGGTATGCGCGCCGTGCCGGTAACGGTTGTTGGTGAGGAGAAAATCCTCGGCTTTAACACCACGCAATTGAAGCAAGTTCTAAGTATTTAATCGCTAGCGATTGAACTGCAATTGGTTTTAACATCATCCAAACTCCATTTACCGCTTGTGCGTCAAGGGATTTCCCAGCGCATAAGCGGTCTTTTTTTTGTGGAATAATTTAGGGTTAATTGGTAAAAATATGCTTCAAAAGGATGGTGTGGCCCATGTGCAGACGATTTTCGTTAAGCGCCGATTTGAATGAAGTACAGGAATATTTTAAGATCGATACCGTATTAACTTACTACCGTAAACGGTACAATATTGCGCCTACACAGGATATGGCCATCATAATGCGGGAGGGGAACGAACGCAGATTAGATCAAAGTCGCTGGGGTCTATTTCCTTTCTGGGGAAAGGACGCGATCAATGCAGATATCGACGCCGTTCATCGGAACCCCGCTTATCCGAAAATGATCGATCGTCGAAGATGCATCATCCCGTGCAACGGATTTTACTATTGGAGAACAGTTGGTAAAAGAAGCTACCCGATTCGGGTCGTCATGAAGAATCGTGGAATTTTCGGCGTTGCTGGGCTGTATGAGAACTGGCGGGATACACGAGGTGTAGAGGTCAGAACCTGCACATTGTTGATGACAAATGCGAATACGACGGTACGTGAATTCGATTCCCGCATGCCAGCAATTCTGGATGAAGAGGGAATGGAAGCTTGGCTGGATCCTAACTTGCGCGGTGTCAATAATCTTAGATCCTATCTCAGACCGCATGAGGATACACGCATGGATATGTATCCCGTATCTCCACTGCTGGCGAATGATGCGTTCGATACAATGGAATGTATTCAGCAGATGGATATGAAGATGGCTTGGGTGAAGGAATAGGAAGCGAAAGGGAGGGGGTGGCATGAACGATCTTTCGGGGCAGAATCCGTCGGTAATGCCTCTGCTTGACTATACGAAACGGATGTTTGAAGACAGCGAAGACATTGTTCATCGGACCTTTCCTGAGATTAGCTTGGAGATCATCTATTCCAGTGTACTCATCGATAATAGCGCGATGTATCGTGAGGTTATTGTGCCGCTCAGCAACATTAAAGAGAGTGAAGTCAATGACCTCATGAAGCGCGAACAATTTGTCGCATTGGAATCGGGCGAAGATATCGTGGCGAAGATTCTAGATGGACATGTCGCGATTTTCTATCAGCAGCTAGCGTATGTCATCAGCGAATATGGGCCGGAATACCGAAGCATCAGTGTATCTCCGTCCGAAATGGTGGTTGCCGGGCCGAACGATGCTTTCGTGGAGTCGCTAAATACGAACATATCTTTAATTCGAAGAAGGTTGAAGAATCCGACCTTGAAGTTCAAGTCTTATGTGATCGGTTCACAGGCGAAATCCAAGATGGTTATTGCTTATTTGGAAGATCATGTGAACCAGGATTGGCTCTCGGAGCTGGATCAACGCATTGAAGAGATTCAGACCGACAGCATTCAGGATACGCACATTCTCGTGCAATACATCGAAGACGATCAAATATCGATGTTCCCGCAATTCCATATAACCCAACGCCCAGATGTCGTGATCTCGAAGCTACTGGAAGGCAAAATTGTTGGTTTGCTCGAAGGTAGTCCGAATGCGTTCAGCGCGCCAAGCCAGTTCTTTGATTTCCTGGAGTCGCCGGATGATTACGGCCAGAGGTGGATCTACGCGATAATTATCCGGTTTTTCCGCTATTTGGCGGTGATCGTCACGCTCTTAGGAACGGCGTTATATGTCGCGATTACGACATACCATTATGAGATGGTTCCGCAGGAACTACTCATTAGTTTATCGGAATCCAGGAGTAAAGTGCCGTTTCCCCCAGTGATTGAAGCGTTGATCCTGGAATTGACGATCGAATTTCTACGTGAAGCTGGCATTAGGCTGCCAATCCGCATCGGTCAGACACTTGGCATCGTAGGCGGTATTGTCCTCGGAGAGGCATCCGTCGCGGCAGGATTCACGAGCAATATTTTGGTTATCACTATAGCAGGATCCACACTCGCTTCCCTGGTACTGCCGAATTACACGATGTCAATTGCATTCCGTTCCTTCCGATTTCTCTTTATCATACTTGCCGCATTGTTCGGTAATTTCGGGATATTCGTCAGCGTCATATTCCTGGTCAATCATCTTGCTGGCTTAACGAGTCTAAATACGCCCTATCTCTATCCGCTAGCTCCTGCCTATCCGAAGACTTGGAAATACACTTTCATGCGCTCCCCTTATCAAAAAAATAAAAAATGAGGTCGATTCTCGCGTGAATAAACGTCGGACGCAAGAAAAGGTCCATCCCATACATATCTCGATCTTGGTCTATAACATCCAATCGGGAATCGTTGTGTTCTACCTCCCCAATTACGCAGCCGCCGGATATGGAACGAATGGGTGGATCAGTATCCTGTTCATGTCCGCGATCGTGATGCTGAATATCTTTGTGATCTCTTGGCTGTACCGGGCAGGCCATGGCGCATCCGTGTTCGATATCGTTGAATCACGCGTTTCTCGTGGATTTGCCATCCCGTTCTACATGATTGTCGTTGTGCTCTGGTGCGCAATCGCAGCGATCGTATTGAAGGAGTTCGTGTTGTTGATTCAAGATAATATACTGCACATGACACCCAATTATATCCTGGTAGGGATCATGCTTCTTCTGGCATTGCAATTGGTAACCAAAGGAATTTATAACATCGTTAAAGCCTCGACTATCTTTTTTGGTCTTACTGTATGGGTCATTGTTTTTTTGTTATTCAGCATTCAAGAAATCGATCTCGTTCGGTACACGCCATTTATATTTCAGGGCGGGAGCTCTACGCTGAAATACAGTTTCCAAATCTATAGCGCCTTTATTGGATTTGAGCTATGCATGCTGCTGTTTCCTTTTGTATCATCCGCATCACAGCAGAGCGCTGAGAACCTGGAAACCCAGCCGAAAACGAAATTGTTCAAAGCGATGTATTTAGGAAATCTCTATACGACTGCGATCTATTTAACGCTTACCATTGTTTCATTCGGGTTCTACAATGCACAGGAACTAGCTAATATCACTACGCCGACGGTGTATCTATTCTCTTATTTTCAATTGCCATTCGTTGAGCGGATTGATCTTCTCTTATTCAGTCTCTATTTGCCGAAGCTTATTCTTACTGTCGTGATGTATTTATGGGGGGCGCTTCAATGTATGGAACGAATCTATTCGAAGCGCAAATCGAAGCTTTTAGCGACATGGATTGTCATCTTCTCTTATGTGATCTCGCTGGTTCCAATTTTGGGAAGGACATTGATGCGGTGGATGGATATCTTGTTTATCATTGAAATCTGTTTGAGTTTTGGCATTCCGATCCTGTTAGTGCTGTTGCTTCGTCTGAGAAAACCGAGGGTACAGCAACCATGAAGCAGGTTCGGTGGGTGCTTGTCGTCTTGGTACTATCGTTCTGTGCAGGGTGCAAAAAAGATCAACATATTATAGGTCAAGTAGGATTCGTGAATTCGGTTGCGATTGATCAGGCGGCCGAAGGAGGGGATATGTTCCGTGTGAGCGTGTCTATTCCGCGAAGATCGGAGACCGATCGCAATAAAACATTATCTGCAGCGGCTCACAATTTCCAGGAAGCGATGATTAATTTGACGCGTCAGACTGATTTTTATGTGGGGAGCGGGCAAATAAGAAGCATTCTGTTCGGCGAGAAATTAGCAAAGAAAAATATAGAATTAGTCGTAAAAAGCTTTTTTAATAATGCATCGATAGGTGCAAGAGTTAAATTGCTCATCGTGAAAGGGCGAGCAGAAGATATCTTTACCAATCGTCTCACGAAGGATCCGATCGCCAGAGAATATATCTCCAGAGCGATGGAACGGCTTATTCAAAATTATGGCGTGCAGGAGGTCAATATACACACCTTCATGCGAGATTTCTATGATGATGGCGTGGATCCATTTGTACCGATGATTAAGATCGAGAAGGATGAAATTGTACAGGATGGGCTTGCGATTTTTCGGTACGGTCAAATGAAGTATCATTTAGAGCCGGTGTTATCCCAGTATCTATTTATACTGAGCGGTGGGTTCTCGGGCGCATCGCTACAACTAAATCTGGAAAATCCGAGTGGAAATCAGAAGCAAGGAAACTCGAAAATGAACATAGGGCTCGAGCATATCAGGAATCTCCGTAAAATTAGAGTTCAGACGCAAGATCCCCGGCATATGCGAGCAACGATCAAGCTTCAGATTTATGGAGAAATCAATGATTATGTGCCGAATGTGGATCTGAACATCGGGTCCGAGCAGATCAAACTAGAGAAAAGGCTGAAGAAACAATTCGAGACCGAAGTCCAAGCGATGTTGAAGTTATTGCAGCAATTGGAGCTTGATCCGATCGGCATAGGCCAGTATGTTCGGAATCAAATGAGTTATACGGCATGGAAGGCGTTAGATTGGCGCAAAGCCTATTCCCAAATGGATATAACATGTGAAGCGGATATTCGGATTAAGCATGTACCGCGTATCTATTAAAGAGTCTGCTGTTATCACAGCGGACTTTTTTTGTACAGATTAACTATTGCAGGGTGCAGGGTTGAAGAGCTTATCTGCCCAATGGTACATTGGATGCAATAGACATAATGGAGACGATGGATCATGCGACGTGAAGAGATAGAACAACGAATACAAATCGGACTTGCAGGCTGGGGTGACCATGACGATATCTATCCAAGCGGCAGCAAATCGGGAGAGAAGCTGAAGATTTACAGCAGCCGATTTCCCATCGTGGAGCTGGATAGCTCATTTTATGCTATCCCTACTCCAGACAGGATGCTGAAATGGATCGAACAGACGCCCGAGACTTTTGGATTCATCGTGAAAGCCTATCAAGGCATGACGGGACATACGCGTGGCAAAATTCCTTTCTCAGATCCAAAAACAATGTTCCAAGTATTCCGGGAATCAGCGGAGGAGCTCCTGCGGGCGGGAAAGCTGAGGGCGGTACTATTTCAGTATCCACCTTGGTTCGGCTGCGAGCGGAAGCATGTGGATATTCTGCGCAGAACCCGTGATTGGATGGACGGGCTGCCGGTCGCGCTGGAATTTCGGCATCAGAGCTGGTTCCAAGGAGAGACGCGGGATAAGACCCTTCAATTTATGCGTGATGAAGGTTGGATTCATTCCATATGCGATGAACCTCAGGTCGGTGAAGGGTCGGTTCCGATGGTGTTAGAGCCAACGAGTGAGGACTGTACGATTGTTCGTTTCCATGGACGGAACGCTTCTGGCTGGCATTCCAGTGGTCAGCCCAATTGGCGTGAGGTCAGATATTTGTACCGCTATAACGCGCAGGAGCTGTTGGAATGGAAAGGGAACATCATTAATTTACTCGAATCGACGAAAACCTGTTGGATGATCTTTAACAACAATTCTGGCGGGGATGCGGCCGATAACGCTCTGCAGCTGATGGAGGCCTTGGGGATGGATTTGCCGGAAATGCCTGGTCCGCCACCGTACCAATTGTCTCTTTTTGAGGATTAAGGAACGCTTTATTTTTTTCTCGTAGGGTCTATTGAATGTTTCATTTCCATCGGGTATGATACGTTAGACTGATTCATGTGGAGGGAACTTATGGAATCACTGTTGGATATTACCGTTCATTCATCTGATATTGATCTGAATGGTCATCTTAATCATGTGAGATATGTTGAATTCATGGAACGGGGACGAAAAGCTTGGTATGAGTTGATTCACTTTCCACTGGAATCGTTTCATTCCCAAGGAATCATGACCTCAATCGTGAACATCAATATGAACTTCCGGCGTGAATGTCACGAACACGATGCATTGCAGGTCGTGACCAAGCCCGTCAAGGTAGGAAGATCCAGCTACGTCTTTGATCAGACGATCATCAATAGCGATCAATTGGTCTGTGCAGACGCACGCGTCACTTGTGTCATCATGGATCTGGCGACTCGGCAGAGCACATCCGTGCCGGACAAGCTGCGTTCACATTTTCCAAGCGAATAGAAGTTATCAATTGGGGTAAGAAGCGACTGGAGGACGTTATTTATGATGCAAGAATTACAACTTAACAACCAAGCCGTGGCAGAGGAAATATTAGCACTTCAATTGCCAGCATATCGCGTGGAAGCGGAAATCATCGGATCGGATGCGATACCGGCACTGCGGGATACGGTTGAATCCATCATGTCGTGCGGGGAGACCTTCTATGGATGGCGTGAAGACGGGGAATTGGCAGGTGCGATTGCATATAAAATAGAGGATGGCGCACTCGACATCCATCGGTTAATCGTACATCCGAATCATTTCCGTAAAGGGATCGGAAGAAGATTATTACAATATGTTCTGCAAGAACATACACAATTCAAGAAGTTCATCGTCGCGACGGGCTCCAAGAATGTTCCAGCGATTCAGCTTTATCTTTCGGAAGGATTTGTTGAAATTGGAGGCTTCGAGCCTGTGCCGGGTCTGCCGATTACGAATTTGGAGAAGGTCATTGCTTAGTAACACAGTAGGCGAATAAGGGTTGAAAGTCTTAGCAGCTATGGACATGTGATATGTTCGTGGCTGCTATTTTTTGCCCAGGATAAATGTATGGAGCTGGCGGTGAAAATCGCATGGGAGGGAAAGCAATGAACGTAAAGGATTGTCCATTATTGACGGTAGAGAAAATCGAGAAGGATCTTGTCACTTATTTATCAAGTATCGGGAACATTTTCACCGTATTTGACCAGCAAGATTCTGGTTGTATTTCCTATGGCGTTCAGGCTGCTGAGCAGAATTGGTTCGTCAAATATTCGGAGAATCGAGAAGCTATTGGATACATGAAAAATGCGGAAGCCATCCACCAGGAAGTGGCCCATCCCCAGATGCCGAAGTTGTTGAATTCGTTCACGACGGACCTGGGATTTGCGCTTGTCTATGAATGGATCGACGGCGAAGTGCTTGGTACACCTGCATTTCCAGGAAAAGAAGGACGGAATCAGCCGGAATCCCCACATTTTCGGTTCAGACAGCTGCCGCTGTCGAAAGTGATCGCAGCACTGAATACGATCTATGATGTGCATGCTTATTTGGAGCAAAAAGGGTATGTAGCCGTTGATTTTTATGATGGAGGCATGATTTATGATTTTGATCGGGATGAACTACACCTCTGTGATTTTGATTGTTACACAAAGGGGCCTTTCATACTCGAGATGGACAGGTTGTTTGGCTCAAGTCGTTTCATGGCGCCAGAGGAATTTGTACGAGGGAGTCAAATCGACCACCTAACGAATGTGTACACCATGGGAGCTGCGGCGTTTGTGTTCCTAGCGGATGAAGGTGGGCGCGAGCTTCGCGATTGGAGAGCATCCGAGGCTCTATACCACGTAGCTCGCAAGGCAGCATCACCAGAGCGTTCCGAACGTTATGGCAGTGTTCATGAATTCTATCGTGCATGGTTGGAAGCGCAGAATTAGAGTTATACAAATTCCTTAATCATTATCGTAACAGGTCTTGATAATTTGGAGGGAAGTCCATCTTATTAGGACCTTTTAAGTGTTTGAAATTAACAAGCTTAACCACAACACCTGGTGTAATCTCGAATGTGAATAGATCTTCGCCGACGGGGATATGGGGGCCTACGGTAGGGATAGCATGAAGTGTAATGAGAAAATCGAACCCACGAAAACCATTCACGCGTTCAACTTGTGAGACGTTAACAAAATAAGGGTACAATTCTGGTGATGCTTTTAAATCTTTGGCATACACCTCTCTGAGTTTGTCATTCATATGCGGTAGCAGGAAAAGGACGAGCATATCCTGAAATTGTAATTGTCTTGAATCCTGTTTTGGCTCAATTTTTGAAGCAATTGCTTGGGATTGCAAGTTAAGTACAAGTAGAAAAATGACTACATAAACAATAAAAGTTTTTCGGATCATGATTGCCCCCAATTCATCGTCGCTGTACAATAATAATTTCTCCAAGAGGGATCCAATTATTACCCACCATACACAATCGTCGTAAACATTCCCCCAGCAGGCTTCGTGAAGTTATTCGCCATATGATGCGGGATGTGGCAATGAAAGGGCCATATCCCCGGATTATTTGCTTGAAACATAATGTCGTAGGTCTCGCCTGATGCTACGTTAATCGTATTCTTGATCCGTTGGTGCTCCCAGCCGATGGGATTGCCATCCGATGCGATAACATCGAATTGATGCCCGTGAAGATGGATGGGGTGCGCATTCATACCGAGATTGCCAAGGCGAATGCGAACGCGATCCCCGTGTTTCACTGGGAGTGGTTCGGTATGCGGGAAGCTGCGTCCGTTCATCGTGAAGAAGTTGAACGAGTCCGTGTAAGGATTGATATCGTACACCCCAGGGTTTAGTTCGAATTTCGGCATCCCGCTCAAGTGGAACTCATGCAGCATGATGAAATAATCTCGGTCTACGGCGAGACCATGACCTGGTGGGTCCAGAATAATAAAAGCACCACCCATTCCACCCATTTCTTGAGGAATCGCATTGTAATGGGAGTGATACATATGGGTACCGGGCGGATTCTGGACAGTGAATTTATAGGTGAAAGAGTAATACGGCGGTATTAGTGGAGAAGGTTCAATGCAAGGCACGCCATCCATCATATTCGGGATATCCAGACCATGCCAATGGACGCTCGTACCCTCACTTAACAGATTAGAGACACGAATTTGTACTTCATCTCCCGGGTAGACAAGGATCGTAGGTCCAGGAATCGACCCATTATAGCCAAGTCCACGCAGACGAATTCCAGGCAATATCTCAAGCTCTACAGGTTCTGCAATTAATTCGAAATGCTTGACGCCATCCCGAATCTCGAAGGGTAGATTCGGCACTTGGGGCGTAATAACCATATGTATCTTCCTCCATCAAAGATTGTTCCACTTTTTACAACAAGACTACATTCCACTATATGCAGATGCAAGGGTTGCCAATCCTTCTGAACAAGCATTTCTAACTTTTTGATACATGATGTATCTATTCTGCAAGAATAAATCAAATAAACAATTTAAAAAGTCAAAATTTTGTCTAGGAAAAAACGGTTTCGTCCACTATCATAGTGATAAGAGATACAAATTGTATCTTCGAATTGTGACAGATGCCTGAGTAATCGAAAGGAGGGAATGAAGTCGCGCAAGGTGCGCCTGTGTTGTTGCCCAGCCTGATTAACACAATAGCCGAATGACGATAACAGTGAAACTAAAAATCGATGTCTATTCCTTCTAATGATCCCCGCAACCGCTTACAATCACATTTTTGATTGATGTACGCATACTCTCGAGCATTTCCCTTCATTCAGCCTATAGTTATGGATTGCACCCAATGATCTCATCGCATACCGAAGAAGATTCTGGCATGGAACCTGATTGATCTGCTAAAGGAGGCAAAATGTATCTTGAGAAATCTTAAATTTCTACTATTAACCACGTTTACGGTGATGATCGCCTTTACCATGTTCCTGATGAGCCAAGAGACGTCGCATGCAGCCGCTATCGGCGACATAACGAAGTTCGAGAAAACCGATGACATGACCTTTACGATTACGAGCGGGAATGACAAAGTAAGAGCGATCTTCTATCGCGATGATATGGTTCGGATTTGGCTAGGCGTGAATGGAAGCTTTACCGATGCGCCAGGCAAGAACGGCGGTACGCCGCTAGAACCGATTGTAATTAAGAATGACTTTGGTCCGACGAATGTGACTTGGTCCGATGAAGGCGCCTACTACAAGATGAAAAGCGGTAAGTTTGTCCTGCGCGCATACAAGAGTCCGCTGAAATTCGCGATGTATAAGGCAGACAATGCGACCTTGGTATGGGAAGAGCAAGCAAGCCTGAACTATACAGGAACTTCCACCACGCAGAAGCTTTCTAGAGGAGCAGATGAATATTTCTATGGTGGCGGGATGCAGAATGGCTACTTCTCGCACCGGGATAAGACAATCAAGATTGGTAATAACTTCGGCGGATGGGGCGATGGGACAGTATCCAATCCATCTCCATTCTACTTAAGCACCAATGGATACGGTATGCTGCGGAATACGTTCCGTGAAGGCTCCTACGATTTTGGAAGCCCGCTAAGTTTGACACATAATGAGAATCGGTTCGATGCGTATTACTTCTACGGGGAGACTATGCGGGATATTCTGAATGGTTATACGGATCTAACCGGGAAGCCGTCGCTGATTCCGAGATGGGGGATGGGACTCGGCGATGCCGATTGTTATAACAAGGCACCGGATACGACCCTTGATGTGCTTAAAGTTGCTAAGGCTTATCGCGATAACGACATGCCAGGCGCGTGGATTCTCCCGAATGATGGCTATGGCTGCGGTTACGTCAATTTGACGGAGACGGTACAGAAGCTGCATGAGCTAGGCTTCTATACAGGGCTCTGGACACAACAGGGTGTCGATCAGATTGCTACCGAAGTCGGTGTTCATGGCACGCGTCTGAACAAATTGGACGTCGCATGGGTAGGTTCAGGCCATGATTTTGCGTTAAATGGCTCGAAGCAAGCTTACCAAGGCACCGAGAACAATTCGAATGATCGCGGTTATGTATGGTCCATTGCCGGTTGGGCTGGTACACAGCGGTATTCCACCGTCTGGTCAGGCGACCAGGCTGGCGATTGGGAGTTCATCCGATTCCACATCCCTTCGATGATTGGTGCAGGCTTATCCGGTATGGCTTACTCGACAGGGGATATTGATGGCATCTTCGGTGGTAGCGCGAAGACACATGTGCGTGATTTGCAATGGAAAGTATTCACGCCGATCCTGATGAATATGTCAGGCTGGGCTGAGAAGGACAAACAGCCTTGGGTATGGGGCGAACCCTACACGAGCTATAACCGAGACTACTTGAAATTACGTCAACGTCTCACGCCGTACTTCTATACGTATTTACACGAATCGTACGTATCGGGAGCTCCGCTGATGCGCGGTATGGTGTACGAGTTTCCGAATGATCCGAATACGAAGAATACATTAACCCAGTATCAATTCATGTCGGGTGAGAACTTCTTGGTTGCGCCTGTATATACCGATACAACGTTGCGTAATGGCATTTATTTGCCGAAAGGAAAATGGATTGATTATTGGAGCGGGGCAGAACATTACGGCTCCAAAATGCTCGATGAATACGCAGCGCCACTGAACAAATTGCCGTTGTTAGTCAAAGCGGGCGCGATTATTCCGATGTATCCAGAATCGCTCTATGACGGTCAAGTGCCGCCAAATCCGATTACGTATGACATCTATCCGTACAAAACATCCAGCTTTAAGATGTATGAAGATGATGGCGTGACGAGAGAGCATCGTCAGGGCAAATATGCAGAGACTCTCATCAAATCGATTGCGCCAGAGATAGGAACAGGCGAACTTGTCATTCAAGTCGGCGCGACAGTTGGTGATTACAAGGGCAAGCTGGAAGCTCGTAAAAATCAATTTACCATTCATATGCATAATAAGCCGGGCAACGTATCGTTAAGCGGTAAACCATTAAATGAATTGGCGAGCAAATCCGCATGGGATGCTGCTGCTAGCGGCTGGTTCTTCGATGCAGCAGACAAAGGCGGCATCCTGTATGTCAAGACGGAAGAATTACCGACAAATCTAGGATTCGAACTGCGCACGACAGGTTTCGTCGCGGATACAACGCCGCTGAAAGACGCGGTTGTCATTGAGATCCCTCAGGAAGATACAGATCCGAGCCGGATTCCGCAAGAAGAT
The DNA here is from genome assembly GCF_000374845.1 of Paenibacillus terrigena DSM 21567. Taxonomy (GTDB): domain Bacteria; phylum Bacillota; class Bacilli; order Paenibacillales; family Paenibacillaceae; genus Paenibacillus_K; species Paenibacillus_K terrigena. The sequence goes on from NZ_KB895418.1 coordinate 278,576, forward strand.
ATCATAGCAACGGCTTCGAATGCGGACAGCTCGACACCTGCGTCCAATGTACTGGATGCAAGCCGTGAATCCATCTGGAGCACAAATCTCACGGGATCAGCTGCATTGCCACAATCCATTACGTTGAACCTAGGGTCGAATCATTTTATTAACCGGGTCAAAGTTCTTCCACGTCAATATGGTGGTACAAACGGCATCATTACGGAATATAAGCTGTACAGCAGCTTGGATGGCACGAATTATTCGCTGGTGACGAGCGGGCAATGGAATGAGGATAAGGAAGAGAAGACCGTTGCATTCGATACCGTGGAAGCACAGTACGTTAAGATTGAAGCCTTGAAGGGTGTGAACGGATTCGCGACAATCGCGGAAGCGAACGTCTATCGTGATCCGACCAAGCCGGCGCCTACGCCGATTAAGAAATCGGAGATGAAAGCAACCGCTGCAAGCTTCCAATCGGGTAGTGAGGCTTCCAAAGCGATTGATGGTAACTCAAGTACCGTCTGGCATACGAAATGGGATGGTTCGGATAAACTCCCTCAGTCCATTGTCATTGACCTAGGATCGATCCATGAAATCAGCCAAGTACGATACGCACCACGAACGGATGCAGGTAACGGGACATTCACGAAATACAACTTGTACCTAAGTACAGACGGAACGAATTACACCAATGTGAGCAGCGGGGATTGGGTACGGAATAGCGCGAAGAAATATATCAAGTTCGCTCCAACGCTAGCTCGGTACGCGAAGCTAGAGGCAGTTCAGGCGGTAGGAGGCTTCGCATCCGCTTCAGAAATCGATGTCTATGACGCGCCGAAAGCGGAAATTGTGATCTCGAACATTTCCGAAGGCAAAGCGATCTCGGCAGATAGCAGTGATCCTGCTTTTCCTGCGAGCCATGCGAATGATGGCAAGCTGGAGACGAGATGGTCTGCAGCAGATAATCTGACAGGTCATACGTTAACAGTGGATTTCGGTAAAATGTATTCGATCCAAGGCTCTGAGACCTCGTTCGAATCCAGCACGAAGGCTTATCATTACAAAATTGAAGTTCGTGAAGACAATACATCGAATTGGATTCAAGTTGCGAATCGTACAGCAAATACGGAAGCGGGTGCGGTGGTAAAAGACAACTTCGCCAGCCGCGGAAGGTACGCGCGTATTACGATTACTGGCTTGCCAGATGCGGCAGCGAAAGCGAGTATTTCGGAATTTAAGCTATTCGGCTATTCGCTTGGCGGCATTACCAAGGTAACTGGCGTTACTTTGGATAAACCGACGCTTAGCATGGATGTGCTAGGAGCTTCAGCAACACTCATAGCGACGGTTGCCCCAGTAGATGCATCGATTAAGACCGTAACATGGAGCAGCAGTGATCCTTCCATTGCCATGGTCGATGCGCAAGGTGTCGTGACAGCGAAAGGTCAAGGTACGGCGACTATTACCGTAACAACGACGGACGGTAATTTCAAAGCAACGAGCGAAGTGACCGTGAAAGGACAAGAGAATTTGGTGAAAATACCACAGTCTCAAATGACAGCAACGGCAACAAGCTTCGAAGCAGGCGAGAATGATCCGAAGTATGCGATCGACGGTGATTCTGAGACGCATTGGCACACGAAATGGTATAACGTGGATCCACTGCCGCAATCTTTGATGATTGAGCTTGGGGGTACGTATACGATCAGTAAAGTCGACTACTTACCGCGACCAGAGGCGAGCAACGGTACAATTTTGGCCTATAATTTATATGTCAGTGAAGATGGTGTGAACTATACGAAGGTTGGAAGCGGCAAATGGCTGAGGAACAATCTGTTAAAAGAGATCAACTTCGCCCCTGTCAAAGCCAAGTTTGTGAAGCTCGAAGCGACGGAAGGTGTCGGTGACTTCGCTTCCGTAGCAGAGCTCAATGTCTATCGTTCTTCTGATTCCCAAGCGGAGCTTCAATCGATCGCATTGAACGCATCGAGATATACGGTCAAAGTTAATGAGTCGACTTCCGTTCAAGTGACGGCGAAATATGCAGATGGATCGAGCAAAGAGGTTACCGCGCAAGTCCAATGGACAGTTGCTCAGCCAACCATTGCTACGCTGACTAGCGGTAGTCTGAAAGGGATTGCCGTAGGCGATACAGCTATCACAGCAAGCTTTGGCGGCAAAACAGCAACAGCAGATGTACATGTGAATCCTGCGGCTCCGACAAGCCCTGCGACATCCCTTACAGGGGATAGCACAGTTCAAGCTGGTAAGGACTTTAAAGTTCGCGTTGGCTTAAACGGTGTAACAACCGACGTCTATGCACAAGAGCTTGCATTGACTTACGATACAAGTGCACTTGAAGTGGTAGCCGTAAATCCTGTGAAAGATGGTTTGAATCTTCTACAAAAATCAGATATTAATGGTAAATTGCATTACATTATTGCAAGCGAAGGCCCAGGCAAAGCGATTAAAGGCGATGCACAAGTCTTGGAGATAACGTTCCGAGCAAAGAGTACGGAGCAAGATCGAACGGCGAACATCAGCTTGGTTAATGTAGTGCTGGGTGATGCAACAGGAGCAGAGGTTAGTGCGACACCATCATCTTTCCAAATTCAAATTGTAACGGTACCGCAAGGCATCCCAGGCGACTTTAACCATGACGGCAAAGTGTCGATCGGTGACCTTGCATTGATGGCGCTGAACTACGGTAAGACGACAGCAAGCCCAGATTGGGAGAAGATTAAACATATGGATCTGAAGAAAGACGGTGTCATCGATATTCTTGATCTGGCAGAAGTAGCGAGTCTGATTCTGAAGTAAGCCAAATTTGAATTGGGGAGGAAGTTAGGCAATGGACATCAAACCGAGTCGCTTCGGGATTTCACAAGTGATGTCGAAGTTACTTATAGCTGCGATGGTTCTTCAATTATTTACCATTTGGGTGGGTGTGGGTCAAGGGGATGCTGCGGAAGCAGCGTCCCACACCACTACGAAACGTCCAGACGGTAAGAATCTTGTTTTTCCGGTGCTAAGTGACATTCATATCGGTCATACACCGAAGGATGTTCCGAAATGGCAGATGGTATTGAACCAGCTGAAGGCCATTGCGCCGAACTATGACGCGTTAGCAGCAGTTGGCGATATTACGGACAGTGGGACGGTTGCTCAATATGACACGTTAATGAGCAATTACAACAACTTGAAAGTCCCGAATGCAGTGTCACTCTTCACCATTGGGAATCATGATTATATCAATGGATCAGCAGGTGCGATGCAGCAGCGCTTTAAAGACAAGACGGGTATGAGCGGCATCTATTATGACCAGTGGATCAACGGTTATCATTTCATTATTCTGGGGAGCGAGGATGGTACGCGGGATGGTACGCTCTCTGATGCTCAGCTAAATTGGCTTGATACGAAACTCGCAGAGGAGGCAGATCCTAACAAACCCATCTTCGTGTTCTTGCATCAACCGATTACGAATACGGTCTACGGCAGTGATTTATGGGGACATAAACAGAATGCAACGAAGCTGTACAATACGATTGCGAAATATCCGCAAGTCATCACATTCTCAGGACATTCCCATTACGTTCTAGATGATCCAGGCTCTATCAACCAACGCGATTTCACAGCAGTCGGTACGGCTGCAGTACGTTATCCAGAATTAGAGCCAGGCAAAATTCAGGGTATTCATCCGAGTGATGAGATCACACAAGGGCTTGTCGTTGAAGTGCTTGATAACGAAGTACACATCAAACGGAGAGATTTCCATACCAATGCTTGGACAGGGGACGATTGGGTCGTCAAGTATCCAGCCGTGAAAAATCAATTCACGTATACGGATGACCGGGACAAAATCAAGCCTTCATTTCCTGCATCGGCTAAAGCCACGATTGATCCATCCAGCATCGGTCCGAAGCAAATGCGTGTAACCTTCAATCAAGCGACAGATAACTTGTTCGTTCGTTCCTATGAGGTGAAAGCGATTAACGTGGCAACTGGAGGGACGGTGCAATCGTTCCTCGCGTTCGCCCAGCAATATGACGATCCGGCGCCGACGCAGCTATCGTTCGATATTAGCGGACTTCAGCCGGAGACTAAATATCGGATTGAGGTCACAGCGATTGATTCCTTCAACAACCGTAGCGACGCACCACTTCAAGTGGAGGCGACAACAGGGAACAAACCTGTAATTGAGAAGCCGGTTGCGGATGTCATCGATATTGACTTTATCGATGGCACAGGGAAGGATCGTTCACCAGCACAGAACAACGCGACAACAACGGGCAGCAGCGCTAAGATTGTCTATAGCTCTGAATTTAAGAAGTATGTTGCCCGTATGAACGGTACAACCGATGAATATTTCAGTATTCCGGTCAGCAGCTCGATCAAGAATGTGAAGAATCAATTTACGCTAGAATCCTTATTCAAGTTGAACTCCACGCGCAACCAAGATGTATTCGGAAATACGCAGAGCTCCGGTATGATATTTGAATCAACAACGACTGGGAAAATGGAGTTATGGGCACACATCGGCGGCAGCTATAAGCGTCTAGGCGTTCAATTGGAGCCGAACAAAATTCATAATCTTGTCGCGACCTATGACGGTGCTCAAATCCTCCTCTTCCTAAATGGCACTCAAGTTGGTTCGATGGCAGCGACGGGCACGATTGCTCAATCAGATATCCAATTTGCGATTGGTGCTGATCCTGAAGCAAATAATCGCGGGAACTATGTATTAGATGGCGATGTGAGCGTCGCGAGATTATACAGCTATGCGATTTATCCGGAGCAAGTACAAATGCTCTATAATGAACTGGCGCAGCGAATGTCTATCGAGGAAATGAATACGTTGTATAACGACATTCAGTCTGCCAGACAATTGGCAAGTGATACGTCTGTCGTCGGGACGAATCCGGGACAGTATCCTGCAAGCGCGATGAATATGTACACAACGAAGATTAACGCAGCTGAGCTTGTAATTAAGACTAGAACCGTTACGCAGGCAGAGGTTCAAGCTGCAATTCAGCAGTTGAAAGAAGCCAAAACCGAGCTCGACAAATCGAAAAATGTACCTGAAGCGAATCACATAACAGCCCTAGCAGCAAGCAAGGATGCTGTAGAGGAAGGGCAACCGTTCACGGTGAAGCTAGCTATTAATCGCGTTACCAAGAGCGTCTATGCTGAAGATGTGACGATTCAGTATGATGCGAGCTTGCTTGAATACGTGGATGCAAAGTCTTTGCAATCTAACCTTCATCTCATACCAAATGCATCCAAAACCCCAGGAACAGTAAGGTTCATTCTTGCAAGTATGGGAGCTGACAAAGGAATCTCGGGAGATACCGACGTGCTCGAGATGACATTTAAGGCCAAACCAGTTGATCAAGCTGCATCGGCAAAAGTAGCCGTCAACAAAACCGTGTTAGCGGATGAAAATGGTCAAGAGCTTGAAGCAAGTCTTTCGACTATTAACGTGCAAGTCACACCAATTTCAGGACCAAGTTCACCGGACGTGAACCATGATGGAAAAGTTAGTATCGGTGACCTCGCGATAATCGCAGCACATTATGGCAAGACAACAGCAAGCCTAGACTGGCAGCAAGTGAAGCAATATGACTTGGACCATGACGGCAAAATTGACATCTCTGACCTTTCGGCAGTTGCGTCTCAGATTATTAAGTAATAGACACATTGGCTATACGGCAAAAAAAGGCTGCACCATTGTCGATTATGACAATAGTGCAGCCTTTTCCCATGATGAAGGATGTTAGTTCGTAATAAACGGTGTCAATTCGCCGTGGTAAAGGACCCATAACTCATGCAATGCACGGGTACAACCGACGTAGAGAAGCTTCGCATCCATGGCGCCTTCCCGGTAGTGATGCGAATCGACATCCATGAGTAGTACAGCGTCGAATTCTAACCCTTTGGATAGATAGACGGGAAGGACAGAAATACCTCCCAGATACTCACTCTTACTGCCATCGATCAGGTTGACGTTCACGCCGCTTGTTTCGAGCTTTGTGTAGAGTACTTTAGCTTCTTCTAACGTGCGTGTGAGCAGTGCCGTCGTATTATATTCCGATTGATGGAATTGCTCGATAGCCTTCTGAATGAAGGAGACTTCCTCTTCAGGTGCGACGGATTTTACTTGTACTTGATGACCGCTGCGGAAGACAGGTTCCGCGAGCAGGTCGGTCTGCACACCATGCTTCAATACGCCATTCGCAAAATCAATAATCTCCATCGTCGATCGATAGCTGCGCGTTAATGCGAAATATGCCGTATCAGGGGCTTCGAATAAGGATTGCATCTCACGCCATTCATGAATGCCTTGGTAGGCGTGAATGCCCTGTGATAGATCTCCAAGGATGGTAAACGAATGATTCCGCACGAATAGATCGAGTACAGCCACTTGGAACGGTGAGAAATCCTGCGCTTCATCAATGACGATGTGGTCAAATCGCGAGCTACTCTCAATATCGTGCAATTTCACATGGATATAGAGCAATCCTGCAAGATCCTCATGGCGAATTTCGCCATTTTTGAGCGTCGCATTTGTCTGCTTCACGACACCCGCTGGAATGGATTCGAACCGGTCAGAAGGAAAGATGTCGCCTCGTTTACCCTGCTGGAACAAACTTTTGTAAATCGCAAAGGCGTTAAATTCCGGCCATTTTTTCGTATACGCCTTGAGGCGTTGGCTGGACTTTTGCTTGAAATCCTTCAGCCTCACCTTATTCGTAATCGGCTTGAGCTCCATCTCAATCCAGCGATTGATTCTCGCGAGCACGCGTTCTTTACGTTTGGCTAATGCATAATGCTTATATTCTTCAAAGAACCATTGATGAATGGTCTGAAGCGGGAGGAGTTTGCCGTCCCAGGCTTCAAAATCGGTCTCAGGCACGCTAATTGTCCCGAGTTGTTCAAGGGATTGATCGATCCAATCCCGGAATCGGATCGATCCTTTGTAACGACCAGATACATCATCATTGAGCACTGGCCGGTTATCAAGCGACTCGAACCAGATCGACCACATATCGGATGGCGGGAGCAGCTTTGCATCTAAATCAAGCAAGTTCATGGCCCAATCCGCGTATGTGTTCTGCTGGATGTTCCCGACGCCTAGTTCTGGTAATACATCTGAGATATAATTCAAGAACATTTGGTTCGGTGCGAATATAATCATACGTTCTGCTCGTATTTGTTCTTGGTATTGATAGAGTAGGAAGGCAAGACGGTGCAGGGCGACGGTTGTTTTTCCACTACCGGCTACCCCTTGGATCATTAATGCGGTATTTTTCGCTGCCCGGATGATCTGATCCTGTTCGGCTTGAATGGTGGAGACGATATCACGCAAGCGGTTATCTTTGTTCTCACCCAGCCGATAGAGCAGGAATTCATCGGATACAGCAGGTTGATCATTATCGCTATCGCGGACATAGGTATCAACAACGCGCTGAAGTATTCTTTTGCGAATGACAAGATTTCGTTTGAGATAGACAAGGCCTTCGATGGTTCCGTCGGGCGCTTCATACGATGCGGGTCCAAGACCGCCCGTGAAGGAGTAGAAGAGGCTGGCGATCGGCGCGCGCCAATCGACTACGAGCGGATTCTCCTGTTCGATCTCCTGATCTTCGCCGTGATTGACACCGACTTTGCCAATGTAGAGAGGAGAGGGGGCTGATGAATTTCCTGTCTGGAAATCCAGACGTCCGAAATACGGTTCGTTCTCTGCGCGACTTAGCCGCTGACGTCTTTGCTCTCTCGTGTCCTCTAACACTTGTTCCGTAAAATCACTTCCGGTATAGACCGGTGTATTACGTAGTTTGGCCAGCTGCCCATCGATTTGCGCTTGGGCAATTTCGAGCTGACGGAGTTCGTCTTGATAGGCACTTTGAAAAGTGTCTTCCATTTTCAGTTACCTCCTAAGATTTATTGGTTCCGTATGAAAGGAGTAAGTAATATATCATAAGGATTGGTAAAAAGCAAACGTTTCGATAAAAACTTCTTGGATGATAAGAGGGGCTCTTCCTGTTATTGACAATTGTGAAAGAATGGCATAAGATAAAAATGTAAGTAAGTACTTGCATTCAAGGTGGGCAGATCAAATGACGAATAATCGTAGCACAAGTGATAAAATACTCCAGGCAGCGATTGATCTAATGGCTGAGAAAGGGTATGACGGGACATCAACCAAGGAAATAGCTCAGGTTGCAGGCGTGAATGAAGTGACCGTATTTCGCCACTTCGGCACGAAAGGGAATTTGCTGGAAGCTGCGCTGAAGCGCAATCATTACGCGGAGGAAATGACGAAGCTGTTCCACGATCGTCTGGTCGGTGATTTGCATACAGATCTTCTATTGATTGGTAGAACATATCATCAGATCATGAACCAGAATCGTAAACTCATCTTAATTGCACAGAAGGGCGGCAGCAGCCTTCCAGAGGGGGTTAGTGAAGAGGCGGACCGACATCCGCAGCAGCTCAAGAAACTTCTGACGGACTATCTAATGGAGATGTCTAATGAAGGGAAGGTAATGATCACGAATCCGGAATTACAGGCATTATCATTCATGTGGATGCATTATGGTGCATTTAACAGCTGGCTTAGTACTCATGTGCTGGAAGAGTTTATCGAGGAGAGTACGCGGCTATTCGCTAGGGCTTTAACGCCCTAGTTTTTTTTCCGAGTAGTATGCAAGTGTGTACTTGCATTCATTTTATATTATCCAAGGAGTGATTCCTATGACATTCGATTCGCGTCAGGAGAAAGGTTCCATCTTAATGCGTTTGTTAATGTTCACCGTTATGATTTCCTCCATGAGTGCCATCATGTTCAATGTCGTACTTCCGCAGATCAGTCAGGAGTTCCAATTATCAATCGCAGAAGTAAGCTGGCTCACAACCGCCTATACGCTCATATATGCTTTTGGCACGGTAACGTATGGGAAACTGTCTGATCGGTTTCAACTGAAGACGCTCATGACGTTTGGATTAACTTTATTTGCGATTGGGTCGCTGATTGGTCTTGTCTCTCAAGTCTTCTGGGTCGCACTTCTAGGACGTTGCTTGCAATCTGCAGGCGCTGCGGCTATTCCTGCGATGGCTTTGATGATACCGATTCGATACTTTGCGCCGGAGAAGCGGGGTTCTGCTATAGCTATGACAGCCGTTGGGATCGCGCTGGGTGGTGCTCTCGCCCCTGTGATTGCAGCAGTTCTCGTCAGTGTTGCGAACTGGAGATGGTTGTTCCTTCCCTCACTGCTCATCTTGGTATTGCTTCCGATCTATCGCAAACATTTAGAGTTCGAGCCGAAAAGTAAATCGACTACATTTGATTGGCCTGGCGGCGTGCTACTCGCGGTATCCGTCTCAACCCTGCTGCTCGGCATCACGAACAAGACGTTCTGGTTGTTGATGATAGGCGCAGTGGCCTTGATCCTCTTCGTCTTACGCATCCGTACGGCTCATGAAGCGTTCATTCAACCCCAATTGTTCCGCAACACGAAATATACGACTGCTCTTGTGTTAGTATTTCTTATCCATTGTATCGGGATATCGTTATACTTCTTAACTCCGATTTTGTTCGCGGACGTCTACCACTTGGATTCCGCTTGGATCGGGTTCGCGATGGTTCCTGCTGCGATCGCTTCCTCCATTCTGGGAAGACAGGGGGGCAAGCTCGCGGATAAGAAGGGAAATACGCATCTGTTCACGATTGCTTCCAGCAGTTTAATCTTGTGCTTCATCTTCATGTCCATCTTCGTAGGCATATCGCCGTTTTGGATATCGCTGTTCCTCATTTTCGGCAATGTTGGTCAATCCTTCATGCAGGTGGCTATGTCTAATTTCATTTCTACGACCTTGCCCAAAGACCAAGTTGGCGTAGGGATGGGCTTATTCTCGATGATCGGTTTTATTGCCCAAGGCGTCGCGGCCAGTCTCTACAGTATGGTGTTGGCAACGGGTTATACGTTGAATTGGAATCCGCTTCATCTAGATCTGAATAGTCAGTTGTATAGTAATGTGTATCTTGTTCTTGCTGCACTTCACGTAGGAATCTTATTGTTCTTCCGGATCCGATTCCGGGTGAAGCAACCAAGGACCGCTCTGGAGCGCACCGTCAAACAATCCTAATTCGATGTTTAGGGGAGAGATGAGATATGACTTTATCCGTGAAACAAATCATTAGCGAACAATTACTGACATGGTCAGACGTGACGAAGCAGCCCCACCGTTTCGGTGGAATCGAATTTCTGTATCAAGGGAAGGAAATTGGACATTTCCACGGTGATTTCCTAGTGGATATCCTAATGTCCCGACCATCGCGAGATCAGTTCATTGCAGAAGGGCGCGCAAAGCCTCATCATATCTATCCGGAATCCAATTGGATATCCGTGTATATCCAATCGGAAGAGGATCTCATGAACGCGATCGAGTTATTGCGTTTCAAATATAATTATCTCGTGAGCAAGATGGAGTAGAAAGATAAACTCGATAGCTGTGCTGGATGTCATTCTAGAACATTCAGCGCAGCTATTTTAATGAATATCATCATTAAAATGACTTAAATCGCATGAAATGTTGATACAAAATATGGTATAGTCTTCACGAGAACAAAAGTTCTCGTTCAGAGGAGGGGCTAGGATGGAAATGTTAACACAATCTCGCTTTGCTCATGCACAATCATTCATGAAAAAAGGGGCACGCGCACTGGAGAAAGCGCTGTTCGAATATGAGTTTGAAGGTGGAAGCGCAGCTTCTGTCTTGGAACAGTTATCCCGTTATCAGAATCAGGACGGTGGATTCCAAAGTCTTGAACCGGATATTCGTACCCCTGTGTCATCGGCGATTAGTACATCGATTGCTTTTCAAATCTTGGACAAGCTGAACGGAGAAGGGGAATATGAAGAAATCGCTCGAAATGCAATACAATATTTAATCCATACCTATCGGCAAGATCGGAAGGGATGGGATATTACCCCACGAGAAGCGGATGAATCTCCTCGTGCGATATGGTGGAACTACGGCGCCTTTGATGAAACATGGGGGAACCCGAATGCGGAGTTAGCCGGTTATCTGTACAAATACCGACATCTAGTGCCTAGCGACTTCGTTCAGGATGTGGTGGATGAAGCAATGGACTACATCTTGCATCATTCCGCATGTAATGAGATGCATGAAATGTTCTGCTATCTTCGCCTAGCGGAGCAGCTGCCGGAAGATCAGGTTCAGCGAATGACTCACCGAATCGACCAATTCATCGACAACTGTGTGATCCATCAACCAGAGGAAGGGCAAGGGTATGGCGCTTATCCTTTGCAAGTCGCTGAGTCACCTGATACGAGATACTTTGATCGTTATGCTGAAGTCATTCCCGGGGAGCTTGATCGACTCATTGAATCGCAATTATCCGATGGATCCTGGGGACCGAACTGGGCGTGGGGTCGCTTTGAAGACGAATGGCCTGCGGCTCGAGAAGAATGGAAGGGGATCATTACGTTGAATCATTTACGGATTCTACGCGCTTATGGTCGGATTCAGGAATAGGTAGGGTACCGCATAAATGACAAAACGAGGCGCGATCCGTCGGACATCAGACGAATTGTGCCTCGTTTATTATTGTCATGCCAGGATTAGCCGCAGCTGCAATTGAGTACAGGTTTCCGAGCGGCCTGCGTCTCATCAAGACGCCGAACGACAGTATCGTATGGCGCATTCAGCAACAATTCTGGATTAGTGGCTGCCTCTTCCGCAATTAGAATCATCGTATCAATGAAGGCATCCAGTGTCTCTTTGCTCTCCGTCTCTGTAGGCTCAATCATGATGCATTCCTCAACATTCAATGGGAAATAAATCGTAGGTGGATGATAACCGAAATCGAGTAGTCGCTTGGCAATATCTAGTGTTCGGATGCCATATTGTTTGAAGCTCTTGCCGGACATGACAAATTCATGTTTGCACACGCCTGGATATGAAATCTCGTAGTAAGGAGCAAGCCGGTGCATCATATAGTTCGCGTTCAATACGGCATATTCCGAGACTTGGCGTAATCCTTCTGGGCCATAGGTACGGATATACGTGTAGGCGCGAACAAGGATGCCGAAGTTGCCATAGTAAGCTTTGACTCGACCGATAGACTGCGGGATGTTGTCATCCAAGTAATAGCTGCCATCCTCTCGTTTTGCGACGATCGGTTTGGGGAGGAATGGGGTGAGGATTGCTTTGACCCCAACAGGTCCCGCACCCGGTCCGCCGCCGCCATGTGGCGTGCTCATTGTCTTGTGGAGATTCAAATGGACGACGTCGAAGCCCATATCTCCTGGTCGCGTAATGCCCATGATCGCATTCGAGTTGGCACCATCATAATAGAGAAGACCGCCTGCTTCATGCACGATACGAGCAATCTCTACGATCTGCTCCTCGAAGAGTCCAAGTGTGTTCGGATTGGTGAGCATCAAGGCTGCCGTATCTTGACCTACAACAGAACGGAGGGCTTCAAGGTCAACATGTCCGCGATCATTCGAAGGAATCGTGATGGTCTCGAAGCCGGCGACGGTTGCGCTAGCTGGATTCGTACCATGAGACGTGTCCGGCACGATCACCTTCGTACGTACTTCGCCTCGGCTCTCATGGTAGGCTCGAATCATCATGAGTCCTGTCCATTCCCCATGCGCTCCCGCAGCAGGCTGAAGCGTGACTTGATCCATCCCCGTTAACGCCGCGATATCTTGCTGAAGGGTGTACATGAGGCCTAGTGCGCCTTGGATGCTCGCTTCCGGCTGGTAAGGATGGATCTTAGCGAAGCCTGCAAACCTTGCCACATCTTCATTGATCTTCGGATTATATTTCATCGTACAGGATCCTAGTGGATAGAAGCCATTATCGATCCCGAAGTTCCGACGCGAAAGGGCGGTATAATGCCGGATGACATCGACTTCATAGACCTCTGGCAGCGCCGCAGGTTCTGTGCGTAGGAAGGATGACGGAATCATTTCTGATAGGTTCACTTCAGGGACATCGCATTCAGGCAGTGCGTAAGCGACGCGTCCTGGTTGACTTAACTCGAAGATTAAAGCTTGGTTCTGGCTCATAGACATGCCTCCAAACGCGTTACGAATTGATCGATCTCATCTTTGGTTCTCCGTTCGGTTACAGCAACTAACAGATGCCCTTGCAATTCTGGATAGGCAAGACCAAGATCATACCCGCTGAGGTAACCAGCAGCAAGTAATTGTTCATTGATTTGAGTGACTTTCGCTTCTTCTGGCAGCTTGATGACGAATTCATTGAAGAACGGCGATGTGTTGGCGATAGCAAGCCGTTCTGAATGGCGGATTGCATTTGCCGCATAGTGCGCTTTCTGGATATTCAATCGCGCTACATCTTGAATTCCTTGCTTGCCCATGGTAGACAGATAGACGGATGCACATAATGCTAATAGAGCTTGGTTCGAGCAAATATTGGAGGTCGCTTTTTCCCTGCGGATATGTTGTTCTCTGGCTTGTAAGGTCAAGACAAAGCCACGCTTCCCATCGCGGTCAAGGGTCTGTCCAACGATACGACCCGGCATTTTACGCATCAAGGCTTCTGTTACTGCGAAATACCCGCAGGTAGGACCGCCAAGCGATGCTGCAATTCCAAATGGCTGCGCATCTCCGATGACGACGTCAGCACCCAACTTGCCAGGACTTTCAAGCACCCCGAGCGAGAGCGGGTTGCTACTAACGACGAGTAGTCCTTTGTGTGCATGAATCATGTCGCCAATCGTGCGAATATCTTCAATACAACCGAAGAAGTTAGGGGACTGGATAAGGACTGCCGCAGTGTCAGGTGAGATCATTGATTCCAGGTGCTCAAGATCCGTAACGCCGTTCTGAACATCGATTTCTATGATATCCAGATTCAACCCGCGAGCGGAAGTCTGCAGAATTTGACGTGCTTCGGGATGAACGGCCCGGGATACGATGAGCTGTTTTCTTCTCGTCGCGCTAGCTGCGAGAGAGCCAGCTTCTGCGAGGGCTGTTGCTCCGTCATACATACTTGCATTCGCGACAGCCATGCCTGTTAACTCACAAATATAAGATTGAAATTCGAAAATCGCTTGCAGTTCGCCCTGACTGATCTCGGGCTGATATGGTGTGTAGGCGGTATAGAATTCAGAGCGGGAAATGACATGGTTGATGACGACTGGGACATGATGATCATAGATACCTGCCCCGAGGAAGCTTGTATACCGGTCAAAATCAGCATTCTGATCGGACAATTGCTTCATATGGCGCAGTAAAGATATTTCATCCAGTGCTTCAGAGATGGGAAGCGTGCCTTGATAGCGTATTTCTGTCGGGATGTCTTGGAATAATTGTTCCATGGAATCCATTCCGATGACTTGTAACATATCGGCTTGGTCTTGTGGTGTCATAGGCAGATAGCGATGTTTCATATTGTTTTCGTGCCTCCTGTCGAACGTGTCTTGTTTCGATAGAATGGAGCGGGTACAATTTTGGCGCGGAGCAGTTTGCCGCGAATTTCTACTTCGACTTCGGTATCTATCGCCGTGTATTTCATATCGATCAATGCAAGACCCAGATTTCGTTTGAGGGTAGGAGATTGTGTCCCCGTCGTCACTTCGCCTATCCGGTTTCCGTTCGCAAAGACGGGATAATGGGATCTTGGGATGCCGCGATCGACCAGTTCAAGCCCCACTAATTTACGAGACAATCCTGATTGCTTCTGGTAAGCGAGTGCTTCCTGTCCAATAAAATCCCCTTTATCAAGCTTAACGAACATCCCTAGACCAGCTTCGAGCGGTGTGATTTGGGCCGATAATTCTTGACCGTAGAGCGGCAGCTTGGCTTCAAAGCGCAATGTATCGCGAGCGCCGAGTCCAGCTGGCACGAGTCCCAGCCCTTCACCTAGTTCTAACAGTCCATTCCACACAGCAGGGGCGTCTGAATCACGAACATACAATTCGAATCCGTCTTCCCCGGTATATCCTGTACGCGAGATGAGTGTTCTTACCCCGCAGACAGACGCTTCTTTCATGAACTCAAATCCAGCGAGTCCCGCGAGTGGTGTCTCGGTTGCTTGCTGTAAGATCGCTTCCGCCAGAGGACCTTGGATGGCGAGGAGCGCGGTCTGATCGGATACATTCTCTATCTGCACGCTGCTAGGTTGATGTATTTTGAGCCAATCCCAGTCTTTATCGATATTGGAGGCGTTGACGACAAGCATATAATTCGACATCGATAGGCGATACACCAATAGATCATCGACGACACCACCCGTTGGGTAACACATGCAAGTATACTGTGCTTGACCATCCTGTAGCTTGGTGACATCGTTCGTCGTCATATGCTGGAGAAAAGCTTCGGCACCTTCGCCAGTGACGATAAATTCGCCCATGTGGGAGACATCGAACAACCCGGCTTGTTGTCGTACGGCTTCGTGTTCTTTCTGGATGCCAAGAAATTGAACAGGCAATTCCCATCCGCCAAAGTCAATACATCTTACACCGGAATGGTTAGCGTAGAGCGGGTAGAGTGTCGTTCTGCGAAGCTGAGTCATGCATTCACCTCATCTGATTGGATTGTGTAGAGCGCACGCGATAACAACAAAAAAGGACAGGCAAAAGAAACGATAGATGCCGCTACGCATCCCATTTCCTTCGCTCTGTCCTTTGTACCTGAGAGTTACCTTATGGGCTGGTTCTCCCATAAGTTTCCCCTTGGGTGACTCGATCAGCTAGAAGCCTCGAATACTCTCCAGAGGTGCGTCCGGTAAAGGTCCTTTTGCCTGAGAGATTCACCTATGCAGGCTTACTCCTTCGGCGTTACCTAGGTTCGGTAATCTCTCCCGTTACCATCATCCGCTATTATTTTTCCATTACTCCATTAATACTCGACCGTTCACCACATTGTCAATCAATTTTTTTGGTAATGAAAATAATTTAATACCGGATATTGACAGCTTTGTTCTCGTTGTTCTACGCTAATAGGGAATTAGACCTCCGGAGCTAATACAAGCAAACGATATGCAATCCGATACAGTGACATTTCGAGAAAAGAGGCGTTCAGATGAGTGAAGTAAAACCAAACTTGCGGTACAGTGAAGAGCACGAATGGGCTGAAGTGATCTCGGAGAATACGATCCGAATTGGCATTTCCGATCATGCGCAGCATCAGCTTGGGGATATTGTATTCATTGAATTTCCTGAAGTCGGCTATGAAGTGACAGCAGGAGACAGCATGGGATCGATCGAATCGGTAAAGACGGTCTCGGAATTGTACAGCCCTATTACGGGAAAAGTAACTCGCGTCAACGCGCAATTGGAGACAGAGCCAGAACTCGTGAACAATGAGCCTTATGCAGGTGGATGGCTTGTTGAGGTGGAGGTTGACGGAACGACGGCAGATGCGGTTCAACATTTGTTAACGGCAGATGCTTATACAGAGCTGACCAAGGACTAATGGTATAGTGAATAGTGAATATTTCTAAGTAGAAGAGTTGATTCGCGGTGAGTATGCGGCGGACAGCTCTTTTTTGCCATGTCTACGTATTTTGGAATATAACGGGGGATTCAACCCACTCTTGAGTATACTGCGTATGGAAAAAGACGACACTGACTCTAAGTGATATATCCGATAATTTGCGATGGTGCTCATCTTCATTGACACTTCAACATGAACATGATAATTTTAGATTATCTAATTGTTGAAGATCAAAAATAATTTTGATAAGGGTTTTTGGGGAGGAACTATGGAGTCATATCTAGAAAGATTTCAGAAAGCAATGGATCTCGTACACAAGAAATTGAATAGTGAAGTGATGGAGAAGCTACCCGCTGGGATTACACCGCCTCAAATCATGATGCTGTTTCGTTTGTACAAATTAGGATTGTGCAAACTATCACAGCTCGCTGAATGTCTGGAAGTGAAGCCAAGCTCGATTACAGTCATGATCGATCGACTGGAGAAAAGCGGCTATGTCGCACGTCAATCCGATCCGAATGATCGTCGTATTGTACTCGTGCAGCTCACGGACAAAGGACGTGAAATTCTGAAATCAACAGGAGAGCTACGTGATCAAGCGCTTGAACCTTTAGTGCAAGACCTTACGAAAACTGAATTGGTCGCGCTCGTCGAGACATTTGAGAAGATCACCTCGAAGTTCACGAATCAGGACAAAGAATAGAACTCATTAAAATCAAATGGATTAGAAGGGCAGGCCAGACAATTTGAATATATGGAGCTCTGGTTTTTCAATGCTCTCAATATTGAACATGGTCCTGGCGATCGCGGTCATTTTCATTGAGAGACGTAATGTCGGAAATACATGGGCTTGGCTAATGGTCCTGTTATTTCTCCCAGGGGTTGGATTTATACTATATCTTATGTTCGGTCAGAACATTAGCAAACGTAAAATCTATAAGATTCCCAAAGAACAGCATGAAAATATGAATCATATGGTTCGAGCACAACAACAGCTTTTCAGAGAGGGTAAGGTTAAATTCCACGATACATCCATTACGGAGTACCAGGATATGATCTACATGAATTTGTCGGCGGCTAAATCGATCCTTACGCAAGATAACGATATCACGATTTATACGGATGGTCATGAGAAGTTTGATGCGCTCATCGAATCGATTCTGCAGGCGGAGCATCATGTGCATGTGATGTATTATATCGTTCGGGACGATCATCTCGGACGCCGACTGTTGGACGCACTAACGCTGAAAGCACGCGAGCATGTTCATGTTCGATTTTTGTATGATGATATTGGGAGTGCAGGCTTGTCGCGAGATTTCTTCAAACCGCTTATCGAAGCGGGCGGACAAGTCGCTGTCTTTTTCCCGTCGCGGATACCTTACGTGAATTTTCGATTGAACTATCGGAATCATAGGAAGCTGGCCATTATCGATGGGACGATCGGATTTGTTGGCGGATTTAACGTGGGGGATGAATATCTCGGTCTAGATTCCCGTTACGGCTACTGGAGAGATACCCATTTGAAGGTGAATGGAAGCAGTGTGTTTCAGATGCAAGCACAATTTATTATGGACTGGGATCTGGCCTCGACACAGCGTCTAACAGAGATGGAGCAGTATTTCGTCCCTGTGGGACGTTCGGGTCTTAATGCGATGCAGATCGTATCCAGCGGACCCAATAGTACCCAAGAACAGATCAAGAATGCATGTATCAAACTCATTAATTCCGCGAAAGAAACGTTGTATCTGCAATCACCGTATTTTGTGCCGGATGAAACGATGCAGAATGCACTTCGGATGGCCATTTTGTCTGGGGTGGATGTTCGGATTATGATACCGGCTGTTCCAGATCATAAAATCGTCCATCTGGCAACGTACTCATACTTAGGAGAGCTGCTTAAAATCGGGGCAAAGTGTTACCTGTACCAGAAAGGGTTCTTACATGCCAAGACCATGGTCGCTGATGGCAAAGTTGCTACCGTGGGTACAGCGAATATGGATATCCGCAGCTTTAAGCTGAACTTTGAGGTGAACGCGTTTCTATATGGAGGAGAGGCGCCTTCCAAGCTGCATGCCATTTTTGAAGAGGATATGAAGGATTCCATCCGTCTAACACGCGAGATTTACGAATCGAGGCCGCGGTTGCATAAGATTGGAGAATCAGTGACACGATTAATTTCCCCAATCCTATAGTGCACACGCAAGCACTGAATCAAATATTGTTTTAAAATTACAGGAGAAACGCTTATCGCCCTATTGGGACGACAAAGACGTTTCTTCTTGTTTTTGTAGGACAGGTGCGATTAGACCGAGCTTCACCAGCCCGTGATAGATGCCGTCTTCATTGCATGAAGTTGTGATCATGTCTGCCACTGCCTTGGTCTCCGGGAGTGCATTGCCCATGGCGACACCTGTTCCAACAAGTGAGAGCATCTCAAGATCGTTGTTATTGTCACCGAAGGCATAGCTGTCTGCAAGTTCAAAGTCTCCGTATTCTAACATTTTGGTAATCCCAATGGCTTTGGAGCAGCCTTTGGGAAGAATATCTAATGCATACGTATGCCAAGGCAAAAATGTGAAATGGGGGAAACGGTCGATGTAATGGCTGCGCTCATCTTCTTCACAGAATACAATTGCTTGGTAGATCGGAGCACGCAGATGGAAGGTCGGATCAACCTCCGGATAGACGATTTTTGTATCACCAAAAGAATCTCGAATGTAAGGATGGTTCGCAACACTTGATTTGAAATCGTCATGACTCACATGGGCATACGGGTGATTATTGCGCTGCATTTCGATCTGAAGATTGATAAGCTCTTCTTGCGGAATGGGATTGTCGTAAATAACTTGTCCTTCGAAGACGACATACTGCCCGTTCAATGCAACATAAGAATCGATTCCCAGCGACTGCCGAATTTCTTCGAACAAGATTGGAGTTCTTCCGGTTGCAATGGCTGTATATATGCCTTGTTGCTGAAGCTCATGAATGGCGATGCGAGTTGATGCTAGAATTTCTTTATTTTCATTCAGTAATGTACCGTCAATATCGAAGAATACGATAGGTCTTCCCATGGTAACGTTCCTCCTCTATGATGATAAAAGAAAGGGTGCGGCCATGACGCCCAATGAAGGTAACGCTGACCGCATTTGATGACTGCACTTGATGTTACAACTAATGATAAAATATGAAAAGCTTTTCAGGTCAAGAGTCTTTTTTCAGAAAAGGTGGTGAACGTGTTTCATGGCCAATATTAAGGAAATCGCAAAATTAGCGGGTGTATCGATTGCAACGGTATCACGTGTACTGAATCAGCATCCTTATGTGCGAGAAGACAAACGGGCCGCTGTCCTTGAAGCGGTGGAGAAGCTCAATTATTCGCAGAATATGAATGCGGTCCATCTCGTGAAAGGGAAGACATCGATGATCGCCGTCGTCTTGCCGTATGTGAATCACCCCTATTTTGGGGGCATTACTGACGGGATCGCCAATGCTTCCTTAGCGTGTAATTACAAGCTAATCCTATGTCAGACTGATTATCGGGCAGAAGAAGAACAGAAGGTGCTTGATATGCTTCGTATGAAGCAAGTTGACGGCATTGTTTTCTGTTCGAAAACGATGACATGGGATGAAATTGAACCCTATACGGTCTATGGCCCGATTATTGCCTGTGAAAATGCAGGGGATCGTGCGGTTTCATCCGTCTTTATCGATCATTACGGCAGCTTCAAGCTGGGGATGGATTATTTGATTGCTAAAGGGCATCGGAAAATTGGATATTTCATCGGTCGAGGAGATAGCTACATTAATATGAACCGAAAGCTGGCTTATATGGATGCGCTTCAAGCGATTGGCGAGGAGCCTTACGCAGAATGGCAATTCGAGCGCATATTCGATTTTGAACGCGGGATTGAAGTGGTTCGCAGGCTCTTAGCCATGAAGAACCGACCGACGGCGATCCTCGGGAGTGGAGATCATCCCGCTGCTGCGATCGTCGCAGAAGCTAGAAAGCACGGCATTCGTGTCCCTGAGGATTTAGCAGTGATTGGATCGGATAATCACCCCATTGCGGAGGTGCTTGGCATTACGACAATCGAACTATCGATGTATGACGTTGGGAAAAATGCCTTCGAAATTTTATTCGAACGGATGAATGATAAGTCGTTGCCTTCAACGCGAAAAGAGTTGACGTATCGGCTAATCGAGCGGTCGACTGTCTGAGGAAGGAGGAGTAAAATGGAGCCCATTGAAGTCGTGGTATACCGACCCGAATGGAGGATTCAATTCCTGGAGCTGGGAAGTGCTTTGCGAAGTGCACTAGATGATACTGTAATGCGTATTGATCACGTGGGTTCGACTTCTGTGGTCGGGTTAGCAGCGAAACCGATTATTGATATTCTCAAATATCTGTTCCAAACTTGAGTGAAATGGAACCATATCAGACAACTCTGGAACGTGTAGGTTATCGTTACCGTGCAGATAATGACGACCTTAGCAAACGTTATTTTCGTGAGTTGCCGGGAAAGCCAAGAACCCATATTCATGTTCGTCAGGCAGGCAGCTGGTCTGAGCAATTGAATTTATTATTTCGTGATTATGTAAGACGACATCCCGAAGCATGTCATACATATGGACAAGTAAAATATCACCTCGCGGAAAGGTATCGTGATGACCGTGAGGCCTATGTACAGGGGAAAGAAGAGATCGTCTGGAAGATCCTCAGGGAGGCCCATGTCTGGAGTATGGCTGTTGGTTGGAAGCCAGAAAAATCGGATGCTTAGTCTTGCGTGAACGATTAGTTGCATCAAGCGCAGACGAGGGAATACAAGCATATCGCCGAGCGATCGAATTCTATACCGATAAATTGGAGCAGCGATGGGATTTAGCGGAGAGGGCAGGGAAGCTCTTTACATGATAGGAAATGAATGTTATTATACATACATCTAATTAGATAATTATTTAAATGGATTTGTAGGTGAAAGCAATGCAATTAGATCGACTTGTTCGATTCCATAAAACGATAGGCGATGTAACGCGAATACGCATCCTTGCGCTCCTAAAGAACGGACCACTGCACGGACAGGCGCTTGCGGATAAATTATCTGTGTCGGCGCCGACAATCACGCATCATATGGCTAAATTGCGGGAAGTGGATTTGATCTATGAACGTCGGGATAAGAATACAATTTACTTTTACTTGGATGAGAAGAGTCTCATTCAACAATCCGAGGCGATTGTGAAGAAGGTACAGTCTGCAGCTGAACTGGTGACAAGTGCGGATCAGGAAAAGGTAAGGCAAGATGAGCTGAAGGCGGAGAGCATCTTGCGTAATTTTTTCACGAAAGAAGGTACGCTCAAGCATCTTCCTGCACAACATAAGAAAAAATTGCTGGTGCTTCATCATCTTGTTGAAGGTCTGCAGCCAGGCAAGAAGTATTTGGAGTCTGAATTAAATGATTACATTCGCCAATTTCATCCGGATTTTGCAACCATTCGAAGAGAGTTTATCATGAACCATTTTATGTATCGCGAGCAGGATATTTATGAATTAAACCCGCGAGAATTGTGGGGAACAAGTAAATTATGAGGAAGATCCAAGGGCAGTTACTGTGACGGGTAGACTGCCCTTTATTTCGCTAAACAAATTAGATGCTCGTATAATTAGGTGTATATCGTATTAGATATGATAAAGGGGAATGCCAACATGAAATGGAGTAGTTCAATTTTTAGGCAAGCTACGGGATATCGGCAATTGTTCTGGGCTGGCCTCGTTAATGGGATCGGAGATCGATTCTCTCAAGTTGCCACATTAAGCTTGATTCTTACTTTGACAGGATCGGGTATGGCTGTTGGCTTTGTCTTTGCCATCCGGTTGATTCCAAGCCTCATCTTTGCACCGATCGGTGGGATGCTGGCGGATCGTTATTCGCGAACCAAACTCATGATCTATTCAGATATCATACGTGCATTTGTTGCGCTATCATTTCTATTCGTTCAAGATGCTGCTGATATGTGGGTGATCTATGTCGGATCATTCCTATTGTCTGCGGGTGAAGCGATCTACGCGCCAATTCGAACATCCTCGATTCCACTCCTTGTGAAGAAGGAACAGTTATTGAAGGTGAATGGTCTGGAGGAGCGTATGATTGGATTTGTGTTAATATTAGGGTCAATGACAGGCGGGGTCGTCGCGATGTTAGGTGGTACTCAGGCTTCATTTGTTGTAAATGCAGCATCCTTCTTGATCTCTGCGATGCTTTTACGCTCAATTGTCTTATCGTCTGCGCGTGGTGGAACAAATAAGGAAAATGAGGAGCCTACAGATCAAAAGATTCGAATCGGGACTTTGCAAGAAATACGTACACTCTGGCAATCATCCCAATTTTTGCGCGCAATGATCATCGGATATATGTTGTGGCCGCTCGGATATGGGATTTTCAACATTTTATTGAGTGTCTATGCCGTTCAAGTTTTTCAGATGGGGGATCTTGGCATGGGACTCATGTATGGTTCACTTGGTCTCGGTTTGGTTATTGGTTCACGATGGACGGATAAATTCACGAATGTACTGAGAGGTGCCGTAGTCATTGGTTTCCTGTTGGAGGGGGTTTTTCACATCGGGCTAAGTCTAGCGAACCATTTCGTATTAGCGATTGTCATGCTGGTGTTGGCTGCGATCTGTTCTGCCATCGGAAATGCGGGCAATCATACGCTATTAATGCAACATGTTCCAAGCAGATTCTATGGCCGTTTTTTTGGATTCATGTCTGCAATGCATACGAGTATTATGGGCGTAACGATGCTAGTAGCAGGATTCATGCTTGATTTCATAACGCCACGAATGCTCGGGTTGATAGGCGGGGGAATCATCGTCGCAGTAGCAACATGTCTTGTTTACGTGGTCCTTCGTACCCGTTCTGAGGATCCATCGAAATCTATCGATTCTAAATCAAGATCACATACTGAGCGCAGTGAAAATCCAATGAATTTAGAGTAGTTAACGGATCGGATGATTCGTTTCCAGCAGGAGCAATGGAAGGCTCAGATTCTCTTGTCGCAAGGTGAGAATATTGATTATGCGCTGTATCAATACCGGACGAATGAGGGAGATGCGGAGAAGGCTCAAGTCTAGGGAATATGATTAATGCTGAGAAGGTCGAGCCAAGGGCTCGGCTTTTTTAACGACCTTAAATACGAACTTACGTTCTGATATAATGGTGAAAGTAGATAACAACAAAAAAAGTAGAGACAGCAATTTCGCGTGATATAAAAATACGTGTTTACACATGATTGTCCTGCGTCTTCGCATCATCCATCCGTTTGCGGTATCTATCATCGTTATTCTCTACCCATCCATACCACATATCTAAATATTGCGAAATCGGTACGCATCCTTAAAAAATCTTGAAAAATAAAATCCAATAACTTAACATTTGGGCCCAAATATACCCAAAAATATTCGTTGACACCTCCCCAAATGCCCCTTATATTAAATGTAAATCACCCAAATTTGGAGAAGATAGAGACTCATAGAGATTATCGAAGGAGTATGGGAGGTGGAACATGCCGTCTTTGAAGGATATTGCCCAAATGGTTGGGGTATCGATTTCCACGGTATCTCGCGTCATCAATAACGATACGAGTAAGCATATCAGCGCGGATACGAAGAACAGAGTATGGGAAGCTGTGAAAGCGTTGAACTATAAACCGAATGAAACACCAAGACGGTTGATGCAGAAGAAAATGAATCAAGTCGAACCAGAGTCACAACCGCTAAGAATTGGGTGTATTCTATCACTTCCGAACAATAAGTATAACCACCCGTACTTCTCACCCATTCTGGCTGGCATTGAAGATAAATTGAAAAGCCTGGGTTGTGTGATGCATTTCATTCGAACGGAAGATGAGATTCGTGAAGATCTGGAGAATCATCAATTCGAAGGTGATGGGAAGCCGGATGGCTTGATTTTCGTCGAAGGCGTCGAGAAATCGCTCTATCAGAGGTTAAAAGAAGTTGTTCCATTCAGTGTTGGGATTGATATCTCTGACCCGACGGTACCCGTGATTGCATATGATCGTGTGATCGCGGCGAAGGCTGCGACCCAGCATCTGATTGAACAAGGTCACGAGCAGATTGGTTTTATCGGTGGCGTGGGTCTAACAGGCGACATGATGAGGGAGAAAAGATTCCGAGGATTTCGCGAAGCCTTAGAGCGTGCCGGTCTTCCGGTAAATCCAGATTGGATCATGAACTCCGAATGGGATGTCGATCTCAGCTATGCATGTATGAAAAATTTGCTGCACGAGCATCCGGATCATCTGCCTACTGCTATGTTCTGTGCGAGCGACATGATGGCGATTTCAGCGATGAGAGCGGTTACTGAGGCAGGTCTGCGTATCCCTGAAGATATTGCATTTATTGGTCTTGATAATATCGATTTTGCTAAATATACATCTCCAGCACTCTCATCTGTACATATTCCGAAATACGAGATGGGGCTGGCCGCAACGAAGACGCTTCTAGATTGGATGGACGGAGCGTATCCGATGCCCTTTAGAATGGTATTACCCTTTGAACTGATGATAAGAGAATCCTCTATTCATAGCCAAATTCTTATCGAAAGGTAGTGTACACGTATGAACAAAATTACAGCAATCCTATTAGGTGCAGGAGATCGAGGAGCTAGAGCCTATGGTCCTTATGCCATCAATTTTCCACACGAGCTGCAGATTATCGCTGTAGCCGAGCCGAATGAAGAACGTAGAGTGAGCTTTATGCAAGATCATGGCATCCCAGAATCGATGGCATTTATCGATTGGAAGGATGTCCTGAATAAGCCGAAAATGGCGGATGTCATGATTATTTGTACCATGGATCGCATGCATTATGAACCTACTTTGAAGGCACTCGATCTCGGTTATCATGTTCTGTTGGAAAAGCCAATGTCGCCAGAACCGCGTGAATGTATCGAGATGGAGCTTGCAGCGAAACGGAACAACAGACTTCTAATCATTGGACATGTGCTTCGTTACACGAGTTATTGGTCCACAATCAAACGCTTTCTTGACGAAGGACGAATCGGTCAAATTGCTTCGATTCAACTGAATGAAAATGTCGAGCATATGCATATGTCCCATAGCTTCGTTCGCGGCAACTGGAACAATTCGGATGTGTCAAGTCCGATGATTCTCCAGAAGTCCTGTCATGACATGGATGTGCTCTCATGGCTTATGAATCAGCCGTGTATGCGAATTAGCTCATACGGATCACTGATGCATTTTAATGAGAAGAATGCGCCTGAAGGGGCACCGCTTCGTTGTCTTGACGGATGTCCTGTCGAGTCCACTTGTCCGTATCATGCGGCACGTTATTACCTCGGTGAAGGGAAAGGATGGGCTCGCAAGTTCACTTTAGATAATAGCCGTGAAGGCATATTGGAAGCGCTTCAGACCAATAGCTACGGTCGTTGTGTATACCATAGCGACAATAATGTCGTGGATCACCAAGTGGCGTCCATGGAATTCGCGGATGGTGCGACAGCAACCTTCAGCATGTGTGGGTTCACACATAATCAGACACGGACCGTTCAGATTATGGGTACCAAAGGCGAAATTCGCGGCGATATGGAGAATAACTCGTTCACGATTTATGATTTCCTGACGAAAGAGCAGCAGACGATCAAAGTCAATCCGGGCACATTCGGACATGGCGGAGGCGATGAAGGTATTGTGAGAACATTCCTGAAAGAAGTCCGTGAGTATGTCGGCGGTGAAGGTCTTACTTCGGCATCGGCATCTGTACGCAGTCACTTGATGGCTTTCGCTGCGGAAGAATCAAGATTGAATAACGGCAAAGCGATTGAGATTGATGCTTATTACAGAAGCTTCATTCCGGAAGGCGCAGTCTAGAACATAACAACATGTATATTCCATTTGAACAAAGCGACCTAGCCATTTAAGGCAGGTCGCTTTTTTGTGCTGCATGTGCGGAGGTCATTCCGACCAATTATTCGCGATATTGCCAATCACACGGGAGAGTTCAGGCAGCAGCTTGATGTCGAAGGCGCCTTTTGCCGTCCCGAGCAGGTTCTCCAGAATATCGCTGATCCCTACCAGTTTGTCCAACACTTCTTGGGTTGACCAGGAGAATATACCCGGGTCAAACAGGAACAGCATGCTCACCAACAGAAATTCGGCAACAGTTCGTGGATGGCTCGCATGAAAATCGCCTTCCTGATTGCCTTGTTCGATGACGGATGTCATCGGTGGCGTAAATGCCTTGACGGTCTTGACAAGCAGCTTCTGGTGCAGGACGGCATTGTTCTCATGGTGCAAATAATGGACGGCTTTGTCTTCGCCTCGATGCGCGAAGTTATCGATGAGGATGCGGAGCATCTTCTGATAACCAGATTGCGCGGGATCTTCAGCGATGCGTTCGATGGTCGCCAGGTCACGCTGCAGGATGTTGTCGATTAAGGCTTCTGCGATTTCCTCTTTGGATTTGAAGTAATAATAGAACGTGCCTTGTGCTACGCCGATATGCTTCACGATATCGCTAATCGAGGTGCGTTCATACCCTTTATGTTTAAAAAAATGCTCCGCAGCTTGCAGGATTTCATTTTTACGTTCAATAGGGTCTTTCGAAATGCGTGCCATAGCGAGCCTCCTTAGGTCAGTTACCTAATTCTAATTTAACTATTGACTGTCAGTCAGTCAATAGTTTATGATGATGCCAATAACTGATTGATAGTCAGTCAATTAATTAATGGAGGTTGTGTAACATGAAAAAACAGCATCATGTGCTGGCAACGGTGACTCTGCTCATCGGGTTTTTTATGGCGATTCTGGATACGAGTATCGTCAATGTCGTTCTTCCTAAGATGGCATCCCATTATGGGGCGAGCGTCCAGAACATTGCGTGGGTGGCGAATGGCTATAGTCTGTCCTTCGCTGTATTTCTGCTAACGGCTTCGCGTCTTGCCGACCAGTTCGGACGCAAGAAATCGTTCATGATCGGCTTGCTTGTGTTTACACTGAGCTCGCTGTTATGCGGTACGGCAACTTCGATCGAGATGCTCATTACGTATCGCATACTTCAGGGTGTGGGAGCAGCGTTGATCGTGCCTTTGGTTGCGCCTTTGCTGATGAATTTGTATCCGCCTGAGAAGAAGACACTCATGGTTGGCATTATGGGAGCACTCGGAGGACTCGCGGCAGCGAGCGGGCCGGCGTTAGGCGGCATCCTGTCGGATCAGTTAACTTGGCAGTGGATTTTCTATATCAATGTTCCGTTAGGTGTGGCAGCGTTCTTGACGGCTATGGCTGTGCTGCGCGAATCAAGTGACCCCACCGCGAGTCGGCGGTTGGATGTCCTGGGCATGCTGAGTGTTACGATCGCAGCTCTGTCGCTGACGCTCGCATTCATGCAGGCGAATGATAAAGGCTGGTCATCGATCTATATCATGTCACTGTTCGCGATCGGAATCATAAGTCTCTTTGCTTTCCTATGGGTTGAAGCTAAGGCGAAGGAACCGATGATGCCGTTATCGTTGTTCCGTCCTATCCGGTTTACCGCCGGTAATGCCGGATTGTTCCTGCTGGGGATCGGGATGACGGGGCCAACATTCGTGCTCGCATTCTTCCTGACGGCAGTGGGGGGCAAATCCGAGCTGCACGCGGGGTTCATTATCAGCGTACTTGCCGTTGCTTCCATGTTCAGTTCCATCCTCTCCGCTAAATTCGTAGACCGGTTAGGCTCAAGAATGTTCACGGTGGCCGGCATGCTGCTGCTGGGGCTAGGAACGTATTTACTCTCGGGGTTGAATGAGAGCTCCACCACGTTGGATTATGTATGGCGGTTGATCATTGCCGGGATGGGGACCGGGATGACGATCTCGACGCTCACCGCCACGACCTTGCTGTTAGCCCCGATGGAGAAAGCGACGATTGCGATGGGCATAGGTACGATGGCGCGTACGATGGGAACGGTCTTCGGCATCGCAATACTTGTGGCATTACTCACGTCCACGACGCGAACCGAGATGAAGTCAGCGGTCGTCGAAGCCGTGCAGCAGGTTAAGTCCAGCTCGTTAGACATTTCGCTTCAGCAGCAACTCATCGCAGCTCTTCAACAGGCAAATGTAAGTTCAGGACAGGGTGACACGAACACAGCATGGACGAAGATGACAGGTGTCATGAAGCATAAAGAGCAAGATGCATTGGCCGCAGCGCCAGCAACGGAGCAAGGGAAGGTTAAGGCTAAATTCGCGGCGGTGCAAGACCAACTGGAGCAGCTCTGGTCCCGTATTCAGCAGACGATGCATCATCACCTGACGATGGCCTTTAGCACGGTGTTCAAGTTTAGCTGCCTATCGTTAGTCCTAGGTGCCATATTTGCATATATCAATGGAGAAGGCGGTCTGGGATCACATCGTCGACAGGAGAAGAAGGCTCGGGAACAGGAGATTGTCACGGTGCGTGCATAATACCATGAATTGAAGCGAAAGAGTCAAGGTGACTGCCTTGACTCTTTGATGTGCGGTAACATGACAGACTTTCGCATGATTCATGTTTTTGGTATCGTTATATGTATGCAGCAACGCATGGATGACGGAGAATAGAGAGGAGAGCAATGATGGAGCGATTGGGATTCATTCGACATGGTGTTACCCCTTGGAATCAAGAAGGCCGATTTCAAGGTCATTCGGATATAGCATTAGCGCCAGAGGGGGTCAGGCAAGCAGAAGCGCTCGCGGCCAGATTGCGAGCGGATGAAGGGGCATGGGATATAATCTACACCAGTGATCTGTCACGTGCTGCCAAGACCGCACAGATCATCGCAGATGCACTCGGCTTGAAGGAAATTCACTTCGATGCGCGCCTTCGCGAAGTGTCTGGCGGATTGCTCGATGGAACGACGGAGGAGGAGCGCGTCTCCAAATGGGGCGAGGATTGGTATGATTCTGTGACAACACTCGGATTAGAGACCGAAGAACAAAGTGTAAGGCGAGGTCTCCAATGCATTGAGGATATAGTGAGCCAGCATCCGGCCAAGCGAATTCTGCTCGTTAGTCATGGTACCTTTCTAAGCTACATGCTGAACCAATTGATTCCGAATGATCCGAACCGACCTCACTTAAACAACACATCACTTACAACGTTGATCCGAGATGTAGAGGTATGGCAATGTGAATTGTATAATTGTACGAAACATTTGGTGAATATATCATGAAAATCGCAACCAGGAGGTGCAGAGATGAAAAAGGTTTTGTTCTGGGACTTCGACGGCACACTAGGGGGCCGAATGGATGGTCTGAAAGGTAAAGCATGGAGCGCCTCGATATGGGAAGCATTGGTTGAACATCACTTGCAGCATGACGTAAATCGTGATGATATTTTGCCGCGGTTAGGGCAAGGATTTCCTTGGCAAGAGCCGGAGAAACCTCATATCCATCTGAACACCCCAGCCTTGTGGTGGGCGCACATAGAATCGATCTTTAAGCAAATTTATGAGGATCTCGGTTTCTCAAATGATATAGCCAATCGACTATCCGCTACCGCGCGGATCAAATATGTGGATCTACCGATGTGGGAATTGTACCCCGATACACTGCCCGTGCTTCAATCGTTAGCCGAACAAGGTTGGTCACATATGATTGTATCCAATCATGTTCCAGAATTACGCACGATTGCAGCCCACTTAGGGCTTCAAAACGTGATATCTGAGATTGTGAACTCGGCAGAGGTTGGCTATGAGAAGCCGAATCCCGAAATATTTCATATTGCGATGAAGAAGGCTGG
Source organism: Paenibacillus terrigena DSM 21567 (assembly GCF_000374845.1). Classification (GTDB taxonomy): domain Bacteria; phylum Bacillota; class Bacilli; order Paenibacillales; family Paenibacillaceae; genus Paenibacillus_K; species Paenibacillus_K terrigena. Next base: position 308,854 of record NZ_KB895418.1, read on the forward strand.
AACACCTCATGAAGTATGGATGATCGGTGATAACATCGATGCGGATGTATTCGGTGCACGACAGGCAGGGATTCCTTCGATCCTGGTTCGTGAGAAGGATCCGAGGGCTGAACTTCAATTCGATGACTTCTATGGCGTAGCGAGGTTCTTGGCCGAACGTGGCACGACAGGGCACCAATGAGCAGGTTACGACAACTTTGGTTATTCGGATGGAATCAAGCACTCTGCTGTATTTTTCCTGTCGTCATATTCTTAACCTTAGGCCTTACGAAGTTCATCTCACTGCCCTACATCCATCGCTATGACTTGATTCTGCTGGTCTGCATCCTAGCGCAGATCGCCATGGTGAAGTTCAAGTTCGAGACGATGGACGAGCTGAAAGTGATCATGTTATTCCATTTGATTGGTCTCGCACTTGAATTGTACAAGGTTCATATGGGATCTTGGGCATATCCCGGAGAAGCGTGGTCTAAGATTGGTGGTGTACCGCTCTATAGTGGGTTTATGTACGCTAGCGTAGCGAGTTATATTTGCCAAGCTTGGAGACGGTTCGATTTGTACTTGGTCGCATGGCCGCGGCAGGTGATAGCCGTAACCATTGGGGTAGGCATTTATCTGAACTTTTTTACGCATCATTTCATGATGGACCTACGATGGATATGGATTGTTTTGTTATTCATTGCCTTCTGGCGGACAAAAGTTTATTACACGGTGGGTCAAGTTCGCTATCAGATGCCACTCATCTTGTCCTTTTTCCTAATTGCGTTCTTCATCTGGATTGCAGAGAATATTTCAACCCTGCTCGGTGCGTGGAAGTATCCGGATCAGATGGCAAAGTGGACCTGGGTACATCTCGGGAAATTAAGCTCATGGTTCTTACTAATCATCATAAGCATCATCATCGTTGCTTATTTGAAACAGATCAAAATGCAGACGCGAGGTATGAATAGAGAGGAAGTTCCTCGCTTATAGATGTTGGTACAGCAAAGAACCACATCGCATCGGAGCTGGCGGTTCTCGCTGTTATGTGGCTCTAATTCATATACTGATCATGATCGTTACGTCGTTCTTGGCATTCCCCATTGGTCTTGATAGATTAGTTCGTTCATCGCACGACGTCGCTCCCAATCGTGAATTTCGAGCAAAGGGCGATCTGGGTAAGAATCCGTATATCCTAGGGATAGCAGAGCTACAGGATCGATATGAGGTGGAATACCGAGAATGCGGCGGACATCCGGTTTCTTATAAAAGCTGACCCAGCCCATCGCGATGCCTTCGGCGTAAGCAGCAAGCCACATATTCTGAATCGCGCAGCTCACGGACATCATATCGGTCTCAGGAATGGAGTTTCGTCCGAGGACATGATCACCTGCTCGTGATGGATCACAGGTTACGCAGATGGTCAGAGGTGCTTCCTGAATGCCAGCAATTTTAAGTGCAAGGAATTTAAGATCACGGTCTGTATCTTCATAATGAATGGCAAGCGCTCGGCGTTCTTTATCGACGATGTATGCGAGATCATCCTTCGTCTTCTGCTGCTCAATCATGATGAAATTCCACGGCTGCATAAAGCCAACGGAAGGAGCATGATGCGCACTCTCTAGAATGCGTTCTAGCGCAGCTGAAGGGAGGGGATCGGGTAGAAATGATCGTATATCCCTGCGTTTGAAGATCGCTTTATAGACACCTTGCTTCTCTTCTTCGGTTAAGTGTTCCATGGATCAACCTCCATTATTGAATTGTAGGATGCGTATCTCAATTCTAACGTATGACCGATAGGATCACAAATGGCACTGTTCAGAATAAGTTGTTTCATTAATGTCGTTAAATAAAAAAGAATACGGATTAATTAAGAGATTAGATATAATCAGGTTTTTTGACGAACACAGTCGTGTCAGGGGTTTTGGTAGTTTATTAATGATATTAACTATTAGTTGAAAAGGAGAATGAAGATGTCCTTACCTGTTAAAATGCCCAGAGAGCAAAAAGAGATGATTATTCGCAATGTTCAGTTGTTTTTTGAGGAAGAGCGTTCTGAAACGTTAGGAAACATTGCTGCGGAATCGATCGTTGATTTTATGCTTAAGGAGCTAGCACCTCATCTATACAACAAAGGGGTAGCAGATGCGAGAAACCTGTTGATGCAGAAGATGTCGCAAATCGAAGATGAATGCTATGCTTTAGAACAACCGATTCGTTAGTATACATCAAAAATAAACATATTTAGATCAAAAATCATAATACCATGCCATGATCTGTACGTTATAATAGAAACATTACTAGATTAAGGAAAAAGGGTGACCGACATGTTGAAAGGGATTTCATCAATCATTTCGCCGGAATTACTAAAAATCTTAATGGAGATGGGGCATGGAGATACAATCGTACTGGCTGATGGCAATTTCCCATCCGCAAGTCATGCTGCGCGCCTCATTCGTGCAGATGGACATGGCATACCACAATTGTTAGATGCGATTCTCCAGCTTATGCCGTTAGATACATATGTTGAACATCCGGTTGCGCTCATGGATCTTGTTCCGGGAGATAACGTAGAGACACCGATTTGGGATGAATATCGTGCGATTGTGCAACGTCATGAAGGACAAGACGTATCGTTCGAGATGATTGAACGGTTCGCATTCTACGAAGAAGCGAAGAAATGTTACGTGGTCGTCGCAACAGGTGAGCGTGCGCTGTATGCGAATATCATCTTGAAGAAAGGGGTTATCGCGTCCTCATGACAGCCATTCGAATTGATGCACATCAGCATTATTGGTCGATTCAAAGAGATGATTATGGTTGGTTAACACCGGAACTACCCACACTTTATCGAGATTATCTTCCCACAGATCTGGAAGCACTGCTTAAGGAGCATCAGATTAACGGATCGATTGTTGTTCAAGCGGCAGAGAGTATCGCGGAGACAGACTTTATGTTGGGATTGGCTGCACAGCATCCGAGTATTCTCGGGGTTGTTGGGTGGCTTGATCTGCATGCACCAGATTATATGCAGCAATTAGAGCGATTTCGTGCACATCCCAAATTCGTAGGCATTCGGATCATGATTCAAGAAATGAAGGATAGCAATGAGGTTCTTGAACCCGGGATACTGCGAGCGATTACAGATCTTGCAGATACGGGAGTACCTGTTGATCTGCTATGCACGTCGAATCAACTGCACTCGGTCGTTGAGCTGCTGAAGCGAGTGCCTCATTTGCATGCTGTTATCGACCATATTGCGAAACCTCATATTACAGCGCAAGTATTCGAGCCATGGCGATCTCAAATGGCGGAGATTGCAGCGAATCCAGGCATTTATTGCAAATTGTCAGGCATGGTAACTGAAGCGGCTCATCAGCACTGGAGTCCGGAACAGATTATCCCGTATATACGCCATACGATCGACCTATTCGGGTATGACCGTATCATGTTCGGTAGTGACTGGCCTGTATGTCTGCTTGCAGCAAGCTATGATGAGGTTGTTGGTGTGCTTGAACAGGCGATGGATTCACAAGTGAGTTCAGAAGATCGCGAGAAGTTATTTGGTCGCAATGCGGCTGGCTTTTATCGGTTAATTTCACAGGCATAATAATAGGGTTATAGATCTTTTACAATTACTTCATGATATGATGACATCCCGTTGATAAAGAAAAACAGTCTCCTCACACTTTGATCTCATAATGGAGTTAATTCTAAGGGAACAAGTGAGGAGAATGACACTCATGTTAAAATCAACAACGATTCGGATATGCACATTAGTGATATTATCATTTGCATTTACGGCGGGGGCAGGACTATCAACAGTTGAAGCTAAAGCCGCTTCATCTGCTGCATCATCACAAATAAATGGAAAATTCACTCAGGCTTCCGTAATCGGAGTATGGATCCAATAGGAAAATAGGGAACAGGATCCTGAGATCCTTGTTCCCTATTGTTATGAGATGGCTTTCAGACCGACAACCGATCCGAGGATAATGAAGATACACAAGATGCGTCGCCAATCCTTGGATTCATGGAACAAGAACATACCCATCAGCGCTCCCCCGGAGGCCCCAATTCCTGTCCAGATCGCATAGGCCGTGCCCATTGGAATTGAGCGCATCGCGATGGTTAAGAGTGCGAAGCTGGCGCCGAAAGCCAGGATCAGGTAAACGACAGATTTCCAGTTCTTATCGCGATTCACAATATTAATCATGACGACACCAAGAGTTTCACATAAACCAGCCAAGATGAGTAAGATCCAAGCCATTATCCTTCACTCCCTTCAGTTTGCTCATGATTTCCTGTTACGAGTTTGAGTCCAACGACACCAAGCAGTAACAAGAGTACGAGCAGCAGCTTCGCGAGGTTGAAGGGTTCACCGAAGAACAGCATCTCGGAAGCGACGGTTCCAGCGGTTCCTAACCCAACGAATACAGCATACACGGTTCCTACGGGAAGACTGCGTGAAGCGACGATGATGACATGGAAGCTGATATAGATTGCGATAATGGTACCGATCCATGCTAAGGGTGTTGAAGCATGCTTGAGCCCAATGACCCACATGACTTCAAATACGGCGCCGCAGACCACTTTTAGCCAATGATTCATTAGAATCACTCCTATCTCTAATTGTTATTATGAAGCAAAGTGACCGAAACAAACCGAAAAAGCCCGAGAGTCATCGATAAATCGATACTCCCGGGCTTTTGTCCCTCCGTGTCAACGGCATGAATGCCATTCGCTTCCTCTCGGACCAGACTTGTAACCAATATGGTAACAACGGAACCCTAGGAAACTTTGCTCATGAAATTACTTGTTAGTATAATACAGTTTGTAGCGAAGCTCAATAGTAAAATTGTGCAGAAAAAAATGTTAGGTGTTTTGTCAGAAATTCATTCTATCCAGCGTCTATACCATAGATCAACGACTCGCGAGGTGCTTAACTTGAATGTAATGTTCGTAAAATGGGATGAGATGGAAGATGAAATGCTGGTTCGAGAATCAAGGAATGGGAGGCAGGAGGCGTTCGGTGAGCTGGTGCGTCGGCATCGAGCGAAGGTATATGGCTACGCACAGTCCATTACCCAAGAAGCATTTCTTGCCGAAGATATCGTGCAAGAAGCCTTGGTTCGTGCCTTCCTGAATCTTGGATCCCTAGTGGATTCTGCGCGGTTCTTGCCGTGGCTGCATCGGATTGTTCGTAATCAAGCATACACGAAACTGCGAAGCTCATCGGTAACGAGAGAGCGTGTTGCAAGTGGGTTGGTCCGGCTAGGAGATGAAGAGGCTAGAGAAGAGAACTGGCATGACCTTGATTACATTCTCTATCGATTGTCGAGAGCTACCCCGCCCGTTGATGATCAGCGGTCGAATCCCGAAGAGCGACTTATTCGTCAGGAGCTGCTCGATATGATCAGTGGTATGCTTCATTGTCTGAAGCCAAGAGAGCGGATCGTCTTCGAATCGCATTTCTTCGATCAACTGTCACCGCAGGAGATTGCAAGACTGTTCCACCTGACGGATGCAAACGTGTATCAGATTCTATCTCGTTCCAGGAAGAAAGTCATTCAAGAGAGAGTTCGTGTCGTTGTTGATGACTATGTGAAATCGAGAAAGGATATGAACAATATGAAAAAAGTAATGTTAAACCCTTCAGAAGCAATGCAACAAGGATACAGCTGGACATCCGCTGCAACGATTATGCACAAGATGATTACGTTTACGGGTCGGGAGGTATCGCTGCCTGCGATTATGGGTTACTCAGGTCATGCTTTTCGGATCAACATTATTCCGGAAGATGTCCATATTGCGGGCCCTACATGCTTTTATTTCGATCGTAACCTCTCGCAGGGGATGCGCAATTTAGGTTTCGAGACCCGTGTGGTCGTAGGAATCAAGCCTGCGATGGGGCCCAACGCGAATTTAACTGATCCAGGTCAGTTGACTTCAGCTGCGAAAGCAAAGAGGGAAATCCATCAAGCTCTGCCGGAAGCGCTAGAATTAATTCATCGTTCGCTGGATCGTGGTCTGCCTGTTATGACTTGGGATACGTTCATTCCTGAGTTTGGCATGATTTACGGCTATGATGATGAGCAGCGACTCCTCACGGTTCATGAATGCGGTAAAGATGATGCGGTTCCTTATGAACATTTGGGTAGAGGGATTCTTGAAGATTTGTTCGTGTTGGCGATTGAGTCACAGTATGAGATTGATGAGCGTTCGGCTCTACGGGGCGCACTAGAGATGATTCTAGATCACTATCAAGGACGTGAAGAGCAGTGCATGAATGCGATACAAGGTCTCAGTGCCTATTCCGTATGGATCGATGCATTCCGGGGTGGGAAGATTGAGCCGAATGGGAATGCGTACAATACCGTGCTTCTCTGGGATGCGCGCCGTAATGCTGCAGCATTCTTGCATGAAGTCGCCGCTACATGGGAAGGAGAGACGCCAAGTGACGGACATGTTCGGGAGTTAAGCGGGACAGCAGCGGCAACTTATACACAAATTGCGGAGCAATTACAAGAATTACATCAGATGTTCCCATTCCCGATGGGTGGTGAACCAAATGATCCTGCTCGTGCAGAGCGTTCGATACAGATTCTGCAGTCGGTTCATGCCCTTGAAGTTCAGGCTGTAGCAACATTAGAGCAGATGAGTGAGGCTTTACAGTAAGCAGTGATCGATATATTCATAGGATCGACAAAGGCAATCCGTGTGACGGGTTGTCTTTTTGCGTTTGATAGGCTAATATAGCCATAGTTTGGTAAATATACTATTTTCAGAGAATCGTAGGAGTTGAATCAGTTGAAAAAATGGATTGCATGGTTGAGTCTGTTATCGATTTGTACATTTTCAATACCGGTATATGCAGGGGAAAGGCCATTAAATCAGAACATTCGAGATTTCGACACTTCATCGCTCATTAAGACGGATCTCTCCTATTGGGTATGGGGAAATAATCAATCGGTACCGACACAAGTTGCTGCTTTAACCGATGTTGTTCAATCTTTTCCCGATCAATTGGTGATGAAGAAAGACGGATCGGTATGGTATTGGGAATATACATCATCAGGCATTCAGATTCAACAGATGAAGGGCTTGAGCAATATCGTTGCCGTGGCTTCAGGTTGGAGAGGATCAATAGCCTATAATCAGACGGGGAAAGTCTATTATTTGTCGAAGACAGAGGGACGATTTACACCGGGGCAAGCGGATTATGCAGAGCTTCGCGAAATTGATCATGTCGTGGATATTAGCAGCTATTATGATCAAGACAGTGAGTTTCACTGGTTGTTCGTCTGCGATGATGGCCGACTTTTCCAGAGCAATGAGCAGCTTGATGCCATCTTGCCTGTTGAGTCGCTGCGCTCCGTGAAGGAAGTTGAGGAGAGTATTGTGCTTCAATCAGATGGTACGGTGCTTCAACTCAAGAATAACAGAAATGAAGATGATCGTGCGAACGCAAAAGGAACGGGAGAACTCCAATTTGCATCAGTTGAAGGGTTAACCGGCATCCAGAAGATTGCGTCAAAAGGCGGTTCTTATCTTGCGATTGATGGGCAAGGACGTGTTTGGTTCTGGGGCGTGACCTATACGGGCTATTCCGATGGCACCACCTTGAATCAGCACCCAAAGGCGATCCAATTATCGGATCTGAAAGGAAAGGCACAAGAAGTCTATATTGTTGAACGCACGTTGGTTGTATTGGCTGAGGGTGGAAATGTATATGGAACGTCGATTGATCAGCTTGCATCGTTACCTGCGAATACGCCATGGAAGCTCATTGCAAGTGATGTTCAAACGATTAAAGCCAGTACGCGTCATATGATTATGATGAAATACGGGGGATCGCTGTGGGGTTATGGTGTTAATAAGAATGGGCAACTGGGGCACGGGGATTACGAATTTATGCATGACAACCCCGTGAGCGTACAGAAGCCTGTGTCTGTGGAGTTTAATGGCGAGACCATTCAATTGAATAATGGCGTAATCATTCAGAACGGACAGGCTTTTATACCCCTTCGTTCGGTGTTCGAGAAAATTGGTGCTGAGATCGGGTGGGACATGGCAACTAAAATTTCGACCTTGGAGCAAAAGAATGCCGACCCAGCGGTGAGTATACGGATTGACTTCCGATCGGGTGAAGTAACGAAGAACGGTGAGAAAGTAACGCTGTTGAATAAACCTTTTGTCCTGCAAAGTACGGCGTATCTACCATTACGATTCATAAGCGAAGCGCTAGGAGCCAAGGTGGAATGGAATCAAGAGGTGGGCAAGATTGTGATTTCAATGAAATAAATAGAATGGGGAAGAGTAGAAGCTTAATCCTGCAACATGTGTGTTGCTGGGATTAAGCTTTTTGTTTGTTGCATGGCATAAAAAAAACACCGTGCGGTGTCTGGTTTGCATTTTTGGGTGGGTTCAAATAGAGCCTGCCTATCCCGGTTCCCTATAATATTAGTATAAACTGGGATTTATTATAAGTCTATACTTTTAGCGAATTTTTCTATATTTTATACTATGCGGCTGAAAACATACGAAGTGGCGGTGATTACATATTAGTCATGTTAGGTTGTTGAAATGGATGAATCATGTGATGTTCGATAGTTTTGGCAATGCCTTCTTGATTCTGTACCGAAAAGAGCGGCGTCCTGTTCTTGTCTTAGCGGTTACGATGCTCTTATCGATTCCGATCATGCCGCTCGAACTTATGCTAGTTCAATATTTTATAGATCAAATTGGAGCATGGACAGCAAGAGATTCGATGGGTTCCATTCTTATGACAGCGGTGTGGATTGGGGTCCTTATGTTCGTGAATAATATCGTACTTGGGGTACCCGTCCCACTCGCCATGACACGCTTGAATGAGGTGGGCACGTTAGAAGAACAACGAATGATTGTGGAGAAGACGTCGAAGCTCCCGCTATTATCCATCGAATCTGCGACTGTGAAAGATTTACGAGAACGCGCAGTACAGGTTTCTATTTATGAGATATATCATACAGGTCTTCAGATCCTCCAATTGTCGTTGCAATTATCCCTTCTCATGCTTCTTATTCTCCAATTCGGGCAATGGATTCCCGTCGTTACTGTGGTCGGAGTTGCCTTCCTATTATCTTATGTATCGGGTAAATCTGCAGCAAGTCTTGAGCACCTACAGCGGGAGCAAGCCTCTCACCGGAGGATGATACGATATTATGCTGACCTTATGACAGAGCGAAGCAGTGCTAAAGAAGTAAGAATGTTCGGATTAGGGACCTTATTCATGAATAGGTGGAACGCGCTATATCAGAAGCAATCGAAGGATAGAATAGGGGTTGTTCGAGCTTCAGAAATCCACAAGTTCTTACCGGAGCTGCTATTGGCAGTGATTGCTAGTCTTCTTATGGCTTTGGTCATTCTGTTACCTGGGTCGAAGCCAATGACATCTGGTGACTTCGCACTCCTGTATCTCGCGTTGACGACGGTGCTATCCCAATTGCCGGAACTGATTAATCAAATCACTACGATGAAGCGGCATGCGATGAAATGGCAGGATTTCCGGGCTTATCTTGATCTCAAGGAAGATTCGTGTATACGCGAAAATAATAATTATGTGGAAAATGGAGCGTGTAACCTGCAATTACAGGTTCAGGAACTTTGGTTCCGATATCCCGATTCGGAGGTTGATTCGATCCAAGGGATTAGCTTTACAGTGCCGTCTGGGCGTCGTGTTGCCTTGGTTGGCGAGAATGGTTCAGGAAAATCTACCTTAGTAAAGTTGATTCTTGGCCTTTATCCTCCAAAAGCGGGGGAAATAACATGGCTTAATACCAGGGAAGGGTCGAAAGAACATGTGACTGGGAGTGCTTCGATATCCGCCGTGTTTCAAGATTTTACGCGTCTTCATTTGACCGTTAGGGAGAACGTCGGCCTTGGCAAAGTCGGAGTGATGATGCATGATGGGATGTTGATTGATTCTTTGGAGACAGCGGGAAGTAAGTTTACTAATTTAGACATGCAGCTCGGTGTACCTTTTGGCGGAATTGATCCATCGGGTGGCGAATGGCAGAAGATTGCTACAGCACGTGCAATCCTACGGGATGCTTCCTTCATTGTATTCGACGAACCAACTGCTGCGTTGGATCCGCAAGCGGAGAGGGCTGCATTCGAGCAGTTCATCCAGTTAACCGAAGGTCGATCCGCGCTGTTAATTACACATAGGCTTGGCGCAGCCAAATTGGCGGATATGATCCTCGTCATGCAGGAGGGTCGCATTGTCGAACAGGGAACTCATGATGAATTGATGTTGTTGAATGGTGAATATCGCCGGATGTTCGATGTGCAAGCATCTTGGTATGTCTAGATGAAAGTGAGGGGATTTGGGTTATGAAGGATAATGCTCGAACCAATATTGTCAGCAACATCTTTCAATTGATGAGTCGAGTTTGGCGTCGAATGCCTATTTTAGCAACGGGCTGGCTAAGTATTCCGATCCTACTCGGTGTTCTGATTGTACCGGGATACGCCGCACAACGGGCATTGATTGATGTATTCATACATGGCGACGTAGAGCGGTCATGGATGGATGTGTGGCTGCTCGCATGGCCGCCGCTGGCTATTTTCACAGGAATATCGTTATTACGTGTAGCACTCACTGCAATTCAAAATATCGTCGATGTTAAATTCCAAGACAGTGCCACGATGCATGTGCAAGCGGAAGTGTATGAGCGTGCTTCACGTGTTTCCTTGGAGCAACTGGAGCAGGCGGATTACTATAATAGACTCCAACGAGCAAAGGGAGTTGCTGGAACAGATTTGTTCGGTGTGCTCCAACAGCTTATTTTTCTATTACGATTGGGGTTCGAATTCATCGGGTTGATGATTGTGGGATGGCTCGCTGATCCTGGAATAGGAATTGTATTCGTCATCCTCTTCGCTTTGTCTTTCGCGGTCCGTCTGGAGTCAGACATTGTCGTGCGACGCGTGAATCGAGAATTGACGTTCTCCGGCAGGCAGTCTGATTACTTAAATGATGTTCTGTCTCGGCCAGAGACCGTGAAGGAATTGCGTATCTTTGGTTCAATCGATTATTTGATCGGCAAATGGTATGGATTGATGGGAGCGTCACTAGCCACGCGGATGAATGCACGCCGTAGAGAAATTAAACATGGGATCTTCGTATCCTCCGTACAGATTGTGGGGCTCATCGGAGTATTGATCTGGATGGTGATGCAGATGAAAACGGGTGTGTTTACTGCCGGGAGCTTTGTTGTTGTATTCTTGGCACTACGCCAAGCTTATGGAATCTCGGGACGAATGGCGTTCCCTGTTAGCAAGATCATAAATCAAGGATCTAAAATCTATGATTTAGTTACATTTTTGCAAGAGGAAGCGGGATTTAAGCGTGAGTCTGAGAAGGAGAATAGGGGAAGAGTAAGGGCCGCGATAGGGGTACCTAGCGAGCAGGCGAGAATTAGCTTCGATCATGTGACTTATTCATACCCGAATACCAAAAAACCTGTGCTGAGTGATATTCATCTGACTTTGCATCCAGGTGAGATTGTGGCCTTAGTCGGTGAGAATGGTGCAGGTAAATCTACATTGGTTCGACTCTTGCTAGGTCTCTATCAACCGACGCGTGGAAAGATGCTATGGGATGGAATGGATTATAAGATGTTGGACGCAAAATGGTTACGCTGCTCGATGTCTGCGGTCTTCCAGGATTTTGTTCGGTATGAGACGACAGTGCGTGATAATGTGGCCTTTGGAAGCGTGAAGGATGCCGATGAAGATGAAGTACATCGTGCCTTACAAATGAGCGGTGCTGCGGATCTGGCCAACATGTCGGGTGGCATTGACGCTCAAGTAGGTTTGCTTGCATCCGGTGGTCATGATCTAAGTGGCGGACAATGGCAGTGCCTTGCACTTGCAAGAGCGGCAGTACGGGATACTCCACTTCTGGTGCTCGACGAGCCGACTGCCGCGATAGATCCGCAACATGAGATGGATCTCTATCATTCTTTTCGAGAAATGGCGCAAGGTAAAACGGTGCTTCTCGTCTCCCATCGACTCGGCTGGGCGCGTTATGCGGATCGAATCGTCGTGCTTAAGGATGGGCGCATTGTTGAAGAGGGGACGCATGAAATCTTAATAGGCAGGGATGGAGAATATGCTAGGATGTTTCGAGCGCAGGCGGAATGGTATCGTGGGCATAGGGTGGAAGTCTAAGAGAATTGAAATCTTCGATTTGCAAACACATGATTGTCACTATGCACCATGACAGGGGTTATGTGGTAAAATGTATAAGGGTGATGGAGGTTCGCGAATACAGCTTAGGTTGTGAGAATAGCGAAGTTCGTGAATATATTGTTATCGTAAATTACCGAAATTAATAAAACAGGAGAAGAAATTTGAAAAGAGCAACAGAAGAAGAGCTATCGAAACTAATTGAAATCTTTAGTGAACTAGAAGTTGAAGAAATTGAAAATCCTAATTCATTCTTTAAACATATAGGAATTTTAGATGTATACCCTAGATGCTTATCAATTGAGGAGGCAGCCTTGTTATTAGGGAGGGATCATAATGATAGACATGAGCCACAATATGTACAGTATTTTCAGCGATGTTTACAATTGATGACTGGATTAGTATATATATTGAAACAACCAATTTTTAGTGAGCTAAAGAGATTTGAAAAGGAAGTTTACAAAGTTGAAGATAGTAAGGAACTATTAAATCTAATACCTTATATCGCAAGGGAAGAGTGCTTTTATAATATTTATTTAATGGAAGTAAAAACTGTAGTAATAGGAAACTTTGATTTATCTTGGCCAATATATAGTAATTCAGATAACTTTAAAATATTTAATGAAATAGCCAGAGAAGTAAATTTATATATCAGGAATAGTTAGCAAGCTTCTCAAAGATGACATTAACATCCGATAACACCATATCTACGCTGCAGGCTGCACCCTTGGTTCGCAAGATAAGGTAGGCAGAGAAGTGGATTCAGCTCACAACCCTGAGAGGCTAAGTCCTGCGGACCCAGTCGCAGTCGCTCCTTTAAGACTCTCGGGTTCGTAGATATAAGAACGTTATGCGAAAGATCGATGTAAGTTTAACGAAGCAAGATCACATGAGGGGGTTATTTCTAAGATGTTTTTAATGAAAATGAAACCAGTGCATATTACTATTTTATTTTTTGGAATATTAATAACTCCCATTCTTTTAGGCCAGCTTGTAGGAGCTGACTTATTCATTAGTGGAAGTATTTCAGTCCTACTCGAATGTAGCTTGTTGTTAGTTTATATGTACACATTAGGATCACAAATTTATAGAAGGATAACCGATGAATTAATTCCTCAAAGTAGATACGTATTATTTTCAATTAGCCTATTTCTTATCTTCATTTATATTGTTATTTTTATTTTTGAATTAGTTGATGTTAGATGCCTTATTCCATTTCACATTCTAATAATGGCACTGATGGCAAGTTCTATTATCTTTTTGATTCAACTCATTATAACAATTGAAACAGGGAAATGGCCAAAGACTAAAGAAGTTCTATTAACTTTTAAGACATTTATGAAAGAAAATAGAGGTTATCGAATCTTTTATATTTGGGATATTCAAAAACGGATTAATAAGATATTTGAGGGTAATTCATGATCCTTCGCATAACACAATATCTACACTGCGTCGCTCCGCTCCTTGGTCTGCCAGAGGCATTTCGAAGAAGTGGATTCAGCAGACAACCCTGCACTGCCTGACCGCATTGCGGCCGGTCGCTGACGCTCCCTTAAGGCAATGAGGGTTCGTAGATACAAAAACGTTAGGTGAAATTCGAAGTAATATGTTGGAGGTATTAACATGGAAGCAGTAGAAAAAATTAAAAAGCTTGAAAAAGATTTAAATGAAAAAATTAAAAATATCAGTCCTAAATTTGTGAAAACACGCCGGAAAGCTAGAATGTGGAAAATATTCATCGTTTCATTAGGAATTATTACAACAATCACACTAGGAATCAAAGATATAGTTTGGGGAAATACTGTTGGATTTATTTTGTCAGCGATTCTTACCGGAGTTACTGCAATTGAAGGTTTATACAACCATGCTTCTAAATCGGTTCAAGAACACGAATACTACGTGAAATTAACGGATTTGAAACAGGATATAGAATTTTATAAAGAAGGCAAAGCTTTGGAAGATTATCAATTATCAGATGTAAAAGTCTTTTTTGAAGAATTCAAGAGATTAAGAACTGATTTTCATAATTTTAGAGTCGAAACTGTAAAAGTATCTTACGGGAATACCAAAGATAAATCAAATTGAGGGTATTTCTATGAACTCCACCTAACATTATATTCACGCATCGGAGCCTGGCGGCTCCTCGGTCCGCGAGAAGCGATCGGCAGAGAAGTAGATTCAGCGGACACATCCAAACCGACTAAGCGCATCGCGCCCGGCGACTTCGTCGCCTTTAGTTGGTAGGACGTCGTGAATGCAGAAACGATAGCTGAAACTTCCGAGATCAAGATCGGTATAAAGTGAATTGAAGATTAAGATCGATACAAACCTATAAAGGTCAAGAGTGGTATAAAGCAAATAGAAGATCAAGATCGATACAAATCGTATAAAAGTCAAGAACGGTATAGGGCGAGTAGAAGATTAAGATCGATATAAACCGTATAAAGGTCAAGATCAGTATAAGGCGAATAGAAGATGAAGAACGTATTGGAAGAATATTCGAAGAAGCGGAAGCATCAGCTAACACCGTTTCCCTACTGCGTCGCATACGCTCCTTGGTTTGCCCGAGGCAATTTGCGGAAGATAAGTCAGGCAGACAACCCTGCGAGGCTAAATGGCGAAGCCACCCAGTCACTGCGCTCCTTTAAGCCTCTCGGGTTCAGGAACACACAGAACGTTAGATGAAATGACCGAAAGAGGAATTTGCTAAATATATGTAGAATAATAGAATCACAATAATTTATGGAGGATATTATGAGTTCATTTATTAATGCAATAAGCCCATATCTTGAAGCTTTATATTATTTTAGCGGAATTATTGTTGCAGGAACAGTTGTTATAGGATTGTATCAACTTAAAGCATTGAAGCAGCAAACAATTCTTTTGAAAGAAGATATGCAAATTCGAAATAAAAGAATGTCAATTGAAAAAAGTATAGAATATATGAATTGGTTCGCAAAAGAATTTCTTCCAAATTCTTCTCAATATAGAAAGAACGCCAGGGAAAAAGGACTTTCTGAATTTAAAGGAGAAATAGAAAAAGATTTTATTATTTCACAATCTGATTTGAAAAATGTAGATAAGTTAAAAAAACTATTAACAATGTTAGAACTTGGTATTGATGATATTATAAATCAACTTGAAAGTTTCTCAGCAGCTATTCTGAATGGACTAGCTGATGAAGAAATATGTTTTTATCCTTTACATGGTTCATATTGTGAATTTATTGAAGAATGGTACTCTGAATATATTTCATTTGCGAGAAGAGATGGAAACACTAATTACTATGGTAATTTAGTGGAGTTATACAAAGTGTGGAAATCTAAGTCTATTAAACTAAACTTGTCAAAACAAAAAGCGGCAATTGAAGAATCAATAAACAATATTCCAGATAAAAAAATGAAGAAAATTGGGTATTAAGAGCGAAAGCTCTTTTTTGTTTTATTTACTGAGTGTCTAGATTATTCAAGAAGTCGGTCACCTCATCCAAACCAGCTAATCAAAGTCAAGGTTTAGTAAGTTTAAGATATCAGAACTCTCCTACTCCTAATAGTAAACTAATGGTAAAATATGCCTAACAAAGTTTTGTTATTTGGTCTGAAAAGGTACGCCTCTACTTAGAATTCCGTAAATCATGCGCAAAAGTTTGTTGGAAGCAGCTAAAATTGCAACTCTAGAAGGTTTGCCTTCAAGACGCTTTTGCTGGTAATATCGCCATAGAATCGGATTTCGAGGGCCATGGACTTGTTTTGAAATGCCACTAACTGTTGCTTGGTATAGCGCTGTTCGGAGATAAGCAGAGCCACGTTTTGAAATGCGATTCTGGTTCGACTTAAAGGTTCCTGACTCGTAAACAGATGAATCCAGCCCGGCAAAAGTGGTCAACTGTTTCACGGAAGAGAACCTTTTTATGTCCCCAATTTCAGCGTGAATCATTGCCGCAGTAATCGGCCACCCTAGGGATCGATCGTAATAGGTGGTAGGTAGAAGAATCTTGAACTAAGGATTCCATTTGTTTTTCGAGTGCTGTAATTCCTTCCTGGTAAGCCTTGAATAACCCTATGAAATTCTGTATTGCAAATATATGTGCCTGAGATCCACACGGATCAGGAAGGCTACTCCGCGCAATTCCCAGCAGCTGCGCGTATTTTTCTTCATTCCAAGTACGACCTCTTCGATTCAGCATAAGAATGGTTAATATGTCCTCTTTGTCCGCAGTCAGTAAAGCTGAGGGGGAAGGGAATTTAGTGAGAAGTTGAATGGATGAAGGGTTGAAAATGTTTTGAAAAGCCTTGTCATAGCCCGGAAAGGCTAAATCGAGAATGGAATGGAATTGCAGTTGTACTTCACCAAGAAGAGCCTTCCACTGAGAATGTTGACGGCAGAGGAACCGCAGTTCAGTGACCTTTTCATCCACTGGCATGAGTGGCGTACCTTCCCCTAAATAGAACGCATTAGCAATTCGAATCGGATCAATAGGATCGATCTTCACCTTACGAGTAGAGCGCTTTTTGAGCTCATGAGTCGTTAAGGGGTTTAACATGAAAACGGGATACCCGTGCGAGTAAAAGAAAGAAGCAATAGGCTTCGAATAATTACCAGTAGCCTCCATAACGACAGTTGGTCGCAGCGTTGTAGCTTCTTCAAGCTGAGCAAGAACTGAAAGCAATGACGAAACACGATCAGGTGAATGGGAGAAAGAGAAGGGCTTTTTCACTTGTACGCCATAGGAAGTGAATGCAGCGGCAACGCTTTTTCCTTTCGCAATATCGATACTTAAAACAGGTTGATTCATATGACCTCCTTGGATGACACTAGGACCCAAAACAAATGCTCTCCACAGGTTGGCACGGTGATACGGGCTCTAAGCTTAGGCCTGCTAAATCGGGGTATGAACATTGCTAGGGCTGAAACACTTTATGTGACGAGATCTAAGTCCCAACACCACATTCGTTCTTAACCCAGATGTTAATCTTTTAAGTATAAAAGAAAAGCTCATCCCCGATGAACTGGGATGAGCTTAATATACCAACAACGTATTCATGCGACGGGGCGTACGCCCCTCGGTCCGAGAGAAGTTAGAAGTGAAATCGGAGAGGTATTTCAGCAGCAATGAAGTAGAATCATCGGACACATCCGCACCACCTAACCGCATCGCGGCCAGTTGCTACGCTCCTTTAAGGCAGTGAGGGTTCGTAGATACAAGAACGTTAGGCGAAATTTCCTAAGGAGGTATAAGATCTATATGTCTGATCATTGGGACATCTATTTTTGTGAGATTGAAGATTAGTTTTCATCAGTTGTGTTGGATATGGATAACTGGAAGGAGATTGAGAAATCTGAGTATCCGCATCTAAAGGTTTTAAGAATACCAATCAAGAACCCGGGAGAAAGAGGCACTCCTATTAATGAAGAGGCTGATTTAATCAACGACCTAGAAGACAAAATCAATAATGAAATTATAGATTTTGGGTTTAATGTTGGCAGGATAACTACTTATGGTTTACGAGATGTATTTTATTATTTTTCTAAACAGTACGAGCTAGATAAAGTAGCAGAAAAGTATTTCCTTGAACACGGTTATGAGATTGAGGCTCTTAATATTAAAGAAAAAAATCCTTGGGATTTTTATTTTGATTTCCTTTACCCCAACAAATATCAAATACAACATATGGGGAATAGAAATGTTGTTGATCGGTTACGAGAGTCAGGGGATAAATTAGAAAAATCGAGAAGGGTAGATCACTGGATCTATTTTCAATCTACTGAAGATAAAAATAACTTTGAAGCTAAGGTTAAACTTTTGGGTTTCAATATCAATTCAAATCCTTCTAATGACGATAGAATTTATTCTCAGATATATCGTCATGATTATGTCGACTTCCATTCAATTAATGAAGTTACGGATAGCCTTGTTGATTTAGCAGGAGAATGTAATGGTGATTACGATGGATGGGAAACCATGGTTATTAAGTAGATTCGAAGAAGAGTAAACTCCGCCTTACACCGTTTTCCCGCTGCGGGGCTTACTTGAGGAGCGTGGTTTAGTGAAGCCATTCAGTGATAAAGCATACTTTTATTTCTTTAAAAGAAAATAGGTTTTATGAGTAGGAGAGGTACATAAGCATTATATTAATGACATCAACTATTTTAAGTAAGATTTCCACGATTCTATCTAGTTCAATATTCCACAAGGAGGGCTTTATGTCCAGAGAACCCTATCATTACTCCAAAGAATATGCCCGGCAGCTTGACAAAGAAGATGAGCTGGCACGTTTTCGAGATGAATTTTATATGAATTCGGAATCAACCTATCTTGATGGCAACTCATTAGGACTGTTATCCAGACGTGCTGAACGAACATTGTTGGAAGTAGTTGATGCTTGGAAAACGCAAGGAATAGATGGCTGGTTACGAGGCGAACATCCTTGGTTTTATCTTTCGGAAAAATTGGCAGCCTTAAGTGCCCCGTTAGTTGGCGGATCAGAAGATGAGATCATTTTGACTGGTTCTACAACAACGAATTTACATCAGCTTGTGGCGACTTTTTATAAGCCTGAGGGTGTCAGAACTAAGATTATGGCGGATGAATTGAATTTTCCATCAGATATTTATGCCCTACAAAGTCAATTGCAATTGCATGGATACGACCCGTCTCAACATTTGATTCAAGTAAAAAGTCGTGATAGGCGTACAATTGAAGAAGATGATATCGTTGCGGCCATGACGGATGAAGTAGCACTGATCATCTTGCCGACAGTACTCTATCGAAGTGGACAATTGCTCGATATAGAGCGTTTAACGGCCGAAGCTCATGCACGAGGAATCCTCATTGGCTTTGACGGCTGTCATTCTGTAGGAGCAATTCCTCATCACCTGAGCAAATGGAATGTTGATTTTGCATATTGGTGCAACTACAAGTATCTGAACAGCGGGCCGGGCGGTGTAGGCAGCTTATACGTAAATCGTAAACACTTCGGTCGCTCACCAGGCTTGGCAGGATGGTTTGGTTCACGGAAAGACCAGCAATTTGACATGGAGCACAATTTTGTTCCGGCGGAGACGGCTGGCGCTTTTCAAATTGGCACACCGCATATCTTAAGTATGGCTCCATTAATTGGATCTTTGGAAATATTCGCAGAGGCTAGTATAGAAAAGCTGCGAAAAAAGTCCTTGCATATCACAGCATATATGATGGATTTAATTGAACAAGAATTGGTCGGAATGGGCTTTACAATCGGGAATCCAAAAGATGATCTACGTAGAGGGGGACATATCTGTTTAGAGCATGAGGAAGCAGCCCGGATTTGCAAATCACTAAAGGAAAATAGGATTATACCCGATTTCAGAGCTCCAAACATCATTCGTCTTGCTCCCGTTGCACTCTATACGACTTATTATGAAGTGTGGGATACTGTGCAGCGATTGAAAACAATTATGGTTGAAAAGCAGTACGAGCAATTCGAGAATACACGCGACGTAGTCGCTTAACCAGCGATCAGCAGTGGACAAACCATTTGTTGAAAGGATATGATTATGACAATTTTCGACATCTCTCGACCATTGAAAACAGGAGTTCCGACTTGGCCTGGAGATACGCCCTTCTCTTACGAGGTCAGTTGGACAAAAGAACAAACCGGATCGGTAAATGTAGGGAAACTGACGATGAGTATCCATACGGGTACGCATATGGATGCTCCGTTCCATTTTGAAAATGAAGGCCAGAAGGTCATGGAACTAGATCTAGAGCTGTACATCGGACTTGCGCGAGTTATTGACGTCTCGGGTAAATCGAGTATCGGTGCAAAGGATTTGAAGGAGTATGATTTAGATGGTGTGGCTCGATTACTGCTTCGTACAAATTCTTGGTCAAATCAGGAGGATTTTCCCACGGAGATCGCTTATCTGCGAGCAGATCTAGGACCTTATCTAGCGGAAAAGGGAATTCGGCTCATCGGTGTGGATGTACCCTCAGTTGATCCACTCGATAGCAAAGAGTTGTCTGCCCATCATGCCTTGCATGCACATGACATTCATATTTTGGAAGGGATCTTTCTGGAGCACATTGAGCCTGGTGATTTTGAATTGATAGCGCTTCCCCTTCCGCTTGTTGAGGCAGACGGAAGTCCTGTTAGGGCGGTTCTTCGCCAATTGAAATAGGATAAGTCATACACCATCCATAATAGGAGTGAATAACATGTCCAATTCAGAGAAACACGAACAATCACAGTCAAAAGCAACAGAGTCTGCCATTCATTGCGACTTTTCAAAAGAGATGTCCTATGGAGACTATCTTCAACTCGATAAAGTGTTATCCAGTCAGCAACGGCTATCTGGGCATCACGATGAAATGCTGTTTATCATCATCCATCAAGCCAGCGAACTTTGGATGAAGTTGATTTTGCACGAATTGGAAGCAGCTCGTCTTCTCATTCAGCAAAATAATTTGGAGCCGGCCTTCAAAATGCTAGCTCGCGTCTCTAGAATCCAGCAGCAATTAATCCAATCCTGGGACGTTTTGTCGACATTGACTCCGGCTGAATACATGGAATTCCGGAACAGCCTAGGCCGATCATCCGGGTTTCAGTCGTTCCAAAATCGACTTATCGAATTCATGCTGGGGGGCAAGCAAACCAAGTTACTGACTGTTTATGAGCATCAGCCGGAGCTCCATCAACAATTGAGTCAATCACTTCACGAACCCAGCCTCTACGATGCTGCGATCATGGCTCTTTCTTTGAGAGGCTTAGAGGTCGATAAGCAGTATTTGAAGCGGGATTGGTCACAGGAATACAAGGAAAATGCCAGTGTCAAAGCCGCATGGTTGACGGTGTATCAAGACGTTGAACGCTATTGGGATCTATATGAACTTGCGGAAAAGTTGGTTGACATCGACAGCCGTCAACAACAATGGCGCTTCAATCACATGGTGACGGTTGAACGGATTATCGGATTTAAGCCGGGGACTGGAGGCTCAGCCGGTGTTGAATATTTAAAACACGTAGTTGCGCAACGTTATTTCCCTGAATTATGGAGTCTCCGCACAGATCTGTAAGCTAAAAATACATGAAAACAAATGCAGCCTGACCTCTATGAAGAGGCAGGCTGCATTTGTTTAACGGGAAGCAGGAAGTTAAAGGATCTGTGTAAGTTCTGAACTATTTATGATTTCTCTAAGCTTATCAATATCTGTAATATGAATGGGGCTGCGATTGGAGAAAGCAAAGGGTCGTAGATGCTTCCACTTTTGAAGTGTTTTATTTATTGTAATCCGGGATGTGCCAATGTAGCGGAGATCCAGGCGTGAAAGAAGCTCGACAATGGCTGGAAAGTATCCTCCATGACACGGAGCCACTGTTCAACTGAAGCAGCTCAGCAACTGTAAGTAAATCAGCCGGACACGTCTGCACCGACTAACTACATCGCGGCCAGCTCCTGACGTCACCTAAAGTCGGTGGAACGTCGTGAATACGTATAAGTTATATGAAAGAGATATAGGATCATAGAAAACTATAAATCTATGAGAACACTTGTGCGCTGTTGGAAATACAGGTAAAATATAGATAACAATTGAATCTTGGGTGGGCATGGTTTCCCTTCGAAGGGAGGTGAAGCCATGGAAGTAAAAGATGCAATAACGATTATGTTCCTATTTGGAATGTTCATCCTTGCACTTTTAACTTACATTAACAATAACAACAAGAAAAAGTAAAATCCCACCCAATGGTTGACTGCCGAAGGTGGGATTTTATTCCGTTAAGACTTAGAAGGGAATATACCATCCAAGCCAATTGTACTGACCAAGTGTTCGTAGCACTTGGTCTTTAATAAATATATATTAACACACTTGAAAACATGTATCAAAACAGAAATTGAATGAAGTAATTAATATTAAAGTGCGTTTGTTTAAGAAACCGATTTGTAAGGTTATTGTGATTTTCCAAGAAAATAGTAAAAACTCATAGAAAGCGCTGACATCTGATAACAGACTTTGCTTGCTGCAAAGCTACTATTAATAAAGATTGTAGAAGTGAGGAGGCGAAAATTTACAGTGAGTGAACGAATGGGAACAAAATCAAATAAGCGACTTGAGAGTGTTCGTGTACTTGTTCAAGAAACGACCATTACAATGGATAGCGTACTTCAAAGACAGGAAGCGTGTGTTCATCTGTACGGGGTGTCTACATTTGCCTCAATGCTTGCAAAGAAAAGAGGACAAAATCAGGAATTGGCAGCAATTATAGGATTACTTCACGATTATTATTTCTATAAAACCGGAATCAATGAATTTCCTGGTCCCAACAGTGCCGATACCGTAAGACCTTTATTAAGAGAAATGAACATTTTTACTAAAGAAGAGCTGACTACAATCCTAAAGGCAATCTTCCATCAAGGGGACAGAAGTAGGGTCCAGGGTCCATATGAAGAAATCGTCAAGGATGCTTATGTGCTGCAGTTGTACTTTCAGAATAGGAACCATATCTTCTCGACGCAGGATGTCAGTAGACTCCGGAATGTGTTTCGTGAGTTGTCGATTCCAGAAGATCTACCGGACGAGATGGATGACAGTGACAAAAGAGGGATTCTCCAGAATCCGGACAGACGTAGCAAGTTGGCAGATATTGCGGAAGCACTCGGGAATGAGAGCATTATTGGAATACCGGGAGATGAACGATATCGAGAAATTTGTAAATATTGGCCTGATCAAGGTATCTATAAAGTATTACAGAGCAATTGGTGCGCTGCGTTCGTGTATCACTGTTGTATGCTAGCCGGACTTCAAATGCCGATTCGATACCCGACTGGTACGTACCGACTGGCTGGTGTAGGGGCTTGGTTAGAGTGGGCACAGTTACCTGAAACCGGATTTCTTTGTTTTGATGGGCAGAATGGATTTACTCCTCAACGCGGCGATATTGTGATCTATGAAAAATTGCTAACCAATGACTCACACGATCATATAGGTATTGTTCTAGCATGCACCGACAAAGAAATATTAGTTGCAGAGGGGAACAGAGATAATCAGAATTACTCCAGCGTTTTCTACAGGGATAGGTGGCATTGCATACTTGGCTATATCCGTATCGATAATGATTACCTATTTCATTTTAGTGGCGATTACGATCCAAAGTTCTAAAGATGATTTTAAATTAAATGAAAAGGGAGATTGATAAAATGATTCAACAATTTATTGAAGGCATTGAGTATACCGAAATACCAGTTTCTGATTTAGATCAAGCAATAGACTGGTACTGTAATAAGTTGGGGGCAAAACTAGGATTCAGAAATGCTGAATTAGCTTACGTGGATTTTTCAATAGGGCCAAGTTTATTTTTAGTAAAAACAAATGATCTAACCACTTCTACATTTCTAGTAAACGGAAAAGATCATTATACAGTCGGATTTAGAGTAAAGGATATTGAAGGATTCTATCATTATTTATTAGAACTAGGAACTGAGGTAAATGAGATAATTGATGAAGGCAACATTGGTAGGTTCTTTACTTTCTATGATCCTTTCCGGAATATGTTCGATGTTCATCAACCGGCTCAATAAGATGGATCAGAGACAAGTTAATTGTGGAGCGATTTCGAATTTAATGTGATAGTACATTTTAATTTCAATATTGAGGTGGGAATTTATGAATGAATTAGATGCGCTAATCGATAAGTATGATAAAGAAAATTACTTAAGTGGAGCGATTTTGATAGCTAAGGACGGTAAGATTTTATTTGAGAAGGCATATGGTAAAGCTAGTATTCAACTTGATGTGCCAAATACAGTAGATACCAAATTCCATATTGCCTCCGTAACAAAAATGTTTATTGCGGCCGCAATATTGAAACTACAAGAGCAGGATTTAGTCCAACTTCATGAGAAGCCTGGTACCTATATAGAAGAATTTAAAGCTCTTCATCCGAATATTACTGTACATCATTTGTTAACCCACTCCTCAGGACTCCATGATATCTATGCTGTTCCTAATTTACGATTTGAAATGACTAAACTAAACATAGAGAAGGGCTGTTTTCTTACATATTTAGCGAAACAAGATCAATTATATCCACCTGGTGAAAGATGGCATTATAGTAGTACTGGGTTTTTAATTTTAGGTTATATCGTAGAGAAAATAACGGGTCTAACATTTGACAATGCGTTGAATCAACTTATCTTAGATCCGTTAGACATGCTAAATACTGGTCCTGATAATCCTCGTACAATTCATGATGGTCGAGCTTATGGTCATTCTAAAGAAAATGAAAAATACATAAATGCAGATAACGATAAGTTAAGTGAAGTTGATGCGCCTCGAGAATTATTTTCTACCGTTCGAGACTTAAATAAGTGGTGCGATGCCTTATTAAATGGCGTTTTATCTCAAGAATCAATAGACAAGATGTTCAGACCATATCTCAGTGTAAGCTTTGATCCAACACTTAAGTACGGATATGGATGGTTTTTAGGGGATCATTTTCGATTAATTGGTGGTGGAACACCTGGGTTTAGGTCGGAGATTTGGCAATTTCCAGATGAGAAGGTAAATGTAATCATGCTTTGGAACTACGAAAAAGTAGATTCTCACAAACTGTTTCATACGATAAAGGATTTCATTGTTTAATTGAAGTAGTGACATTGGATTTAACATCCAAATAGATGCGATAGCCATTAAAAAAGACTGAGGAGATTCGAGACGAATAATAGAAACTATAGATATTCGATACTCAAATAATCCAATAACCTAATGAACACCCACGTATAACGCGATTTTATTTCAACAGTATAGAGTTTATAAAATTTTCGAGGTGAGAGAAATATTTTCGCCTTATTTTTGTTTTTTGGTAAGGTACAGATATGTAGACGAACATATTAAAACGGATATTTTTCGATGAACATAGACATTGGGACAGATTTGCAGAAAAACATTAGGACAAGGTTCGGGCTAATGTACAGAAGGAAGTTGAAAATTTCGAGGGTGCGGAGAGTTACGTAATGGATTCAAACCGTTGGTGTGCGAAGGATGTCATGACCTGAAGGTTGTGATTGTGCCGTACCCTGTAAATGGAGATTCTGCACGACCTGTTCCTGTGGAGAAACAGAGGGATGGGTACGTCTACTTGAGCAAGATGTGTTCCAAGTGAATCACCGTCATGTCGTGTTTACGATCGATGAAGGACTTCGTGAAGTGTTCTTACGCCATCGAGCAAAGCTGCTTAAACCTTTTATGGACGAAGCAGTTCGGATTGTAAAAGAGTATTTCGAGAAGAAAGAAAAACGGAGAATGGAAGACGTATTTCTTCATTCCGTTCGAAATGATGCGAAAGCAATGGCAGACCGTTGTGCTAAAGCTTTTTCGTCGAACACTAACAAGAGAAAAAGCAGGTGCAGTCGCATATGCAGAAGGCTTACTCTGAGAATGGGGAAGGCTTTTATGTGTATGCGCCAAAGCAAAGTGGAAACGTAAAGTAGCAACTTGGGTACATTGGACGCTACATGAGAAGACCAGCCATAGCCGGTCGCCAGATCGAGAGCTATGATGGGAGGGAGGTAACTTTCCGCTACCGAGATAAGACGGATGGAGAAGAAAAGACAGAAACGGTAACGGTAGAAGAATTCATTAGCAGATTGATACGACATATTCCAGATAAAAACTTCAAGACCATTCGGCATTATGGAGTATATTCACGTCGAATTAAGAGCCTATGCAAAAAACTAGTAAATGAATGGCAGAAGACAGCGAGAAGATGGATTGTAAAGGCGAAATGTCTAGAAAGGATGATTCGAGATATTGCAATTGATAATGGATTTCGATGCGATGGATAATGGAGATATGGAGATTAAGCGGTACCACCGCAATTTCAATGTGAGGAATATGTGGAGGAATGTATCCAGAGTATTACAAGGGTTTACATGGAGACGAGTACAGAATTACGGATGTACTGGACATTGAAGAAGTAGAAGAAAGCTCGAAGTAGAACAGAAGAGAGGATGGTTATGGGGTTGAAAAACGAAGCGTCCGCCTTTGAATTTCGAGTTACCACCGCTAAGTCCATTCAAATAATTCGAAATTCAACAGCGGTTGAGGCCCCATAGCCAATCCTCTCCCATACGCTCAAACGTATGGGTTTAGATTATGTTTTTAAAGGATCTAGCCGCAGGCTAGGTTTTTCTTAGGTCATGACGCATTTATTTTACCGATTCGCTGAAAAACTCCCCACGCCGCAACCCATCGACGAATTGCTGCAACCACTCGTAAAAGTCTTTGGCATGGTCCAGCTTATGTAAATCCTGCAGTGCAAGCTTCTGTTCATCTTCCGATATCGCCTCTAGAAGAAACCTCGTTCAATTCAGGGAGTGCTTGTTCAATCACTTCCGTCATCACGTCCACTTCCTGCTGCAATTTATTGGTGAAGAAATATTGAAACGCGTGGAAAAAATCGACCTCTGCCGCATATAGCTCTTTACGATCCAGCTTCTCATTCAGCTTCTCTACCATTTGGGATTCGACGAGAGATCGAACCGCATAGCTCATATTACTCTTGCTCATCTTCATTGTCGCCTTCATTTCAACCAACGTCATCGGACGATCCTCGAAGAACATAATGCCATATAGCTGACCTGACGAATATGTCGCACCATATAAGTCCATCGTCTCTGCGATCGCTTCGATCGTCTTATTTCGGATCTGCATTCGTTGTTCCGATTTCACATTTATTTCATTCTGGGACACTGTTAGCAAAAGAGGAGCGCTTGAAAGAGTGATTTACACAAACTCTACATTCAGTTAACGGTGCGTTGACACAGAAGAATTAAATCGAGTGTACAATTTTTCTTGGACGTTCACCTTCAATTGGATGACAGGAGAGATCGAAATGCCGGATTTGATTATTAACAAAATGCGATATGCTGTAAAAGGAATTTTATTCGACAAAGACGGAACGCTGCTTGATTTCATCAGCCTCTGGGGTTGTTGGAGCGAATCCCTGTACAGAAATTATGCAAGCCGACTTCCCGGAGAGATTGTACCGCTATCAGAGTTGTGGGGGACCGTGCATGATGCGGAGGGTCTTACTTGCGACTATCACCGCAATGGCCCTCTTGCAATGGGATCGATTCATGATTTGCTGGCGATATTGGCATGGCAAGGGTATCGTCTTGGGCTATCTTGGGGTGATGCGATACGGCTTACACGGGAAAGTAAGGAGCTGGCCGATGCGGAGATGGAGCTTATTCGCCCGGTGAATCCGCTGCCTGGCATACTGGATCTATTGCAGCAGTGCCATGAACGGGGTCTGCCGATGGGCATTGTTACGGCGGATGAGACATCAGAAGCGATGAAGCATATGAAATGGATGGGAATCGATCATTTTTTCCAAGTCATCATTGGCAATGATCAGGTAGAGCGCGGGAAGCCATACCCGGATATGGTCGAGAAAGCTTGTCTCGCCATGGGGCTGGCAGCGAATGAAGTAGTTGTCATTGGCGACACCAATGGTGATATGCAGATGGGGAATGCTGTAGGGGCCCTCGTAACCATTGGGTTAGGGAACGCAGCTACAGGAGCTGCGAACGAGCAAATGCTTCCTGATGCGAAGGTGATCATTACCTCGTATGCGCAGGTTCAGTTAGAGACTTCTACGCACATGAGCATAGAGTCAACGGTCTAAAATGCAGCATGTTTCAATAAATATCTTTTGATCAACAACATTATAGAAATCGAGGTGCCTGGTTAATGAAGAAGATGACACGCAAGACCCTGTCCATGGTGCTGTGTATCACTGTAGCGCTGATGACGATGATTCAAGTTACGCCTACTAGCGTCATTCATGCGGCTGCTCAGACGGTGTCGATGGACAAGCCCGCTTATTTGGAAGGACAAGCGATCACCTTATCTTATACGGGAGCATCCAAGAAGGACTGGATTGGGCTCTACAAAAAAGGGGCTGTGCAAGGAAGTAGTAATCCATCCCTTACGTATCAATATGCGTCCACGCAACCCGATGGAAGATTATCGTTCAGCAAACTGTTGGCACCGGGGGAATACGAAGCATTGTACATGGAGAACGACGGGTATAATCTTTTTCAAAGAGTGCCTTTCTCGGTTATCCGGTTGAACCCACCGGCCGGGATTTCTTTCGATGATACCGATCCGGATCCAGACCAAGTTTCAGGCGAGGTGAAGATTACAGTTCCAGCGGATCAATCCAATGTGACGGACTATTCGCTCTACTGGGGGAATCAAGTTGGTAAACTACCGGGTCAGACCGTGATTGCTTCGCTGCCGCCTACCGTAACAGGTGTAACTTATGCAACTTATACCTTCCCAGAACATACAGCCATTCCGAATGGAGCTACGAAGCTGCTGGCTTATTCGAATTCCGTCGCAGGTGAGAGTACGACAGGGGTTGAAATGGCCATCCCGGGACTCGACATCAAGAAACCTATCATGAGCTTCGAGGTCCTAACCGATATGCACATTACGAGTAATGCGAACCATACACATAACAAAAACATAGAGCACGTCTTGCAGGACATTCTAGCTACGAATCCTGATAGCGACGGCATTATGACCGTCGGTGACAGTACGGATAACGGCAGAGAAGCGGAATACCAGGAATTGGGCCGGATTTTTGGCAAATATCAGCAAGACTTGCCGCCGACGTATTTTGTCCAAGGCAACCACGATGTCCGTTGGAGCGACTGGAGCAAGGTGTCGGAGTACTTTACGAAATATACGAATATGAAATCGAGCTACTATGATTTCTGGATCAAAGGGTATCATTTCATTTTCTTAGGGACCGAGAAGGGCTTAAAAGATTATTCCTATCTCTCTGAGGCTCAATTGAAGTGGTTCGATGAGAAGTTGTCCGAGAATGCATCTAGCGATAAGCCGATCTTCGTGTTCCATCATCAGCCGCTAAAGAATACTGTTGCGGGCGCGAACGAGAGCTTCAATAAGAACTTCTATTGGTACGGCGTGAGACAAGATAAAGAGTTCAAGACGATCTTGGCTAAACATCCGCAGTCGATCTTGTTCAGCGGACATACGCATTGGGAGCTTGGCGCGAAGGATACGATGTACAATGCCAAGTATGCAACGATGTTCAACGCAGCGGCAACATCCTATCTATGGACGGATAACGATACAAGCAAAGACGGCAGCCAAGGCTATTATGTCGAGGTGTATGACGATAAAGTATTGGTTAAAGGCAGAGATTTTCAAAATAGAAGCTGGATTCCGAACGCACAATTTGAGGTAAACCTAGCGGATCAAATTCCAGTGGTTGACCAGGCAACGGATCCGGATCTCACGATTAGCAATCCGACTATCAACATGATACAAGCGGGATACCAACCGACAGATGCGATCCAAGTCGCCTATACCAGCTCGGTTCGAGAGGACTGGATCGGTATTTTCCCTGAGGGAACGAAGCTAGGGCTGAACGTCAAGGCGATCGCGAAGCAGAAAACAAACAGCATCAAGCAGCCTGACGGGACGATCACATTCAGCGGATTGAATCTAGCGCCAGGCAAATATGATGCAGTGTATATTGGTGAAGCGGAATATCGCACGGATAATGATAATATTGAACTTGGACGCGTGACATTTGAAGTAACGACGACGCCAGCGGTTGTTGCTGTAACCGGGATTCAATTGGATAAGCAGCAGCTTACAATGAATGTAGGAGAGACATCAGAGCTAGTAGCGAGCGTGCTGCCTGCGAATGCCACGAATAAAGACGTAACTTGGTCTTCTAGCGATGAGAAAATTGCGAAAGTTGAGGTTGTCGATGGTAAAGCAGTGATTCGCGCGATTGCTGCAGGCAATGCAGATATCACCGTGACGACGGTGGATGGGAACTATAAGGCTGTAAGCCATGTTACGGTTGCTGCACCTCCGGTCGGACTTCCATTCATCGTGGAGCGTGCAACGCTAGCTACGAACACCGCGCTGGTCGATGCGACCGTTACGGTCAAACCTGTAGCGAGCCAGCACACGGCAGTTGTCGTCTTCCAATTGATGAAGGGGACGACGCCGATCAGCATTTCATCGTACCAAGCTGAGATCCCTACAGCAGGCGGGACATTCAATGCGAAATTCAATGTCAATCGCAAGGACGGCTATCATGTTAATGTATTGGTTCTGTCCGAGTTTACGACAGATATGACAAGTGTGGGAACGGTGCTGGCGGAGCCAGTTACGCTGAAGTAGACGATCCAAGCAGGCTCCTGCAGCCTAGATTAATGAAGAAAGAGGAGATTGCCTTGGCAAGTAAGAAGTACTTCATATCCTTCGTTCTGACGGCCATGTTGCTGACGTCGATTCCTGCTCAGGGGGGGGCAGCTGCTGCAACGGCATTAGTGCTGGATTCATCCGTGAAATACGCTGGGGATGCGGTGAATATGAGCGGCACCTCGTCCTTCAACGAGGTTGTGGTGAAGGTTGTAAGGCCCGATGGGACGATTTTGTATATGAACATTGTGAAGGTAACACAAGGAAAGTATCAAGATCACTTTACTTTGCCTGCAGATGCCGCGAGCGGCATCTATACTGTGATCACGGGTCAAGGTAGTACAGATGATTCGGTAGCCAATTCGACCTTTACGGTGAAGAGCAAATCCGATGGGGGTGGACATGAGACCCCGGGTTCGGGACCATCGGGCAGTGGGAGCGGGAGTGACAGTATCCCATCGAAGCCTCCTGTTGTAGATCATTCATTACCCTCGGTCATCGTGACGGATAAGTCGATCACAACAGCAATACCTACGACAGCAATGTCCTCGACCAAGGTGAAAGAGAATGGAACAGTCATCTCGAATGTAACCGTTGATCAGGGAGCACTGACGCGAGCGTTCCAAGCGTTAAACGGCTATGCGAACGAAAAAGGGAAGGACTTAATCATTGCGATGACCGTCCCACGGGAAACAGGAGGGACAAAGATCGAACTGCCTGTTCCAGCATTGATGGAAGGACAACGCGTCGCGCCGACGGCGATGCTATCGATTCAAGCAGGCGTACAAGCTATAGAGATGCCGATTCAGGCGGTAGATGTGCCACAGCTAGAGAAATCACTTGGTGCTGCTGCATCGGACTTGATGCTCGTCGTGAGCACGCAATCGCTGCCGGGTCTATTCACACCGTCCGAGAGACAAGAGATGACTTCTGTAGGAACGGTTCTGTTGAGTGATCCTGCTGCTTACTCGGTATTCGTTGCCGCGAAGGGCAAGCAAGCAAAGCTGGACCGATTCGATGATCGTCTTGTTCGGCAGACCCTGACGTTGTCCTCTAAGGTGGATGCAAGATCTGTCACGATCGTCGCAATCGATCCGAAGACGCATGAGCTGCGCTTCGTTCCTGCTGTGTTCCAGACTACAGCAGATGGCGGGACAATCGCAACGTTCAAGGGGCGACCAGAGCAGCTCTACATGCTCATCTCGTCGCGTCGGACGTTTGCAGATACGGCCGGACATTGGGCACAGTCTGCGATTGAACATCTCGCGTCGAAGCAAATTGTTCATGGGAACGAGCAACTAATGTTCAATCCTAGTGGCCAAATCACCCGTGCTGAATTCACGGCCTTGCTGGTGAGGTCCCTTGGGGTTCAAAGTTCATCAACACAGCCTTATGCCTTTAAGGATGTGCAGGTAGGTGACTGGTATGCTGATGCGGTACAGACGGCGAGTGCGCTTGGATTGGTTGATGGACTGAAGGATGGAAGATTCCAGCCGCAGGCCCCGGTAACGCGTGAGCAGATGGCTGTGATGATGGATCGCGCGCTGAAGCATCTTCATGCACGACCGCAAGCTTCACAGCTTGATCTATCCAATCGCTACGATGATATGAGTGATATCAGCGGATGGGCGAAGGATGCGATGGAGATGCTCGTGGAGGAGAAGCTGATCAAAGGCGTATCAGCAGAGCGAATCGCGCCGAAGCGTGCAACGACACGCGCCGAAGCGGTATTGCATCTCGAGCGTTTCCTGCAATATGCGAAGTTGATCCAGGGTTAGTGTATATCATAGAGCTCGAACCTGAATGGTTCGGGCTTTTTTGTTGCTGATATCTTTGATATCCTTGTCGAAATGTCTCGAATGCCCATTATTCCAGTCTCTCAACAATCTGCTATACTATTAGTTGGCTAACACGGAGAACTCGAGGAGGCATCTTATGTACCGGATTTTTATTGTAGAGGACGATCATAAAATTAGCGCTGTCCTAAAGCGGAATATAGAGAAGTATGGATTTGAAGCATCGTGTGTATCGCAATTTCGCGACATTATACCGGAGATTGCAGCCTATGAACCACATTTGATCATGCTTGACATTAACCTGCCGTACTTCGACGGCTATTATTGGTGTAGACAAATACGAACAAAGTCCAATGTACCGATCATCTTCATTTCTGCTCGAGCGGGTGAGATGGATCAAGTGATGGCTATCGATCATGGCGGCGATGATTATATCACCAAACCGATCCACTTAGACCTTCTAATCGCCAAGGTGAGAAGTGTGCTAAGGAGAGTGTATGGGGATTATTCGGCTTCAACCGGTCTTGCCCCATCACCAGAGAACGAGTTAAACGTACAAGGCTTGCGGCTGAATCTAAGCCGTAATGAACTCATATGGCAAAATCATAAAACCCAGATATCGAAAAATGAACAGTTATTGGCTGAATGCTTCATACATCAGTATGGTAAAACCGTATCGCGGGACCAGCTGTTGGAGACGTTGTGGGACAATGCGCAGTTTGTCGATGACAACACGTTGACTGTCAATGTTGCAAGATTGCGGAAGAAGCTGGAGGAGCTGGGTTTGCCGAATGCGATCGCAACGGTACGAGGGTCGGTGGCGGTTTGGGTGTATTGTTCATCCTATTCACGCTAGTCATTGTGAGAAATCTGGCTAGTAAACAACGGATATGGACATCGCTAAACGTCAAAAGGAGTCTGTTATTGCTTATTCTTACGTTGCTTGTTGCAGCGATCTTGACATTCACGATCAAGGCACCGAAAATCTTTCTTGAAGTGCCATGGACTTTTATTAAAGTATGGGGACCGACGTCCATAACAGCATTTCTGTATAACGTCATCGCCTTATGCCTCGTTTTTTATATGTTTGGATTATTACTCATTTTATCGAAGAAAATGAAATTGCCGCGTTGAAGTGTAAATGATCAAAAAGACGCGTGGGCAGGCTAACATCATGTAAAATAGCAATTCAGAAGAAATGCAGCACCTGCAATTATAATATAATAAGGTCACAGAAGCTAAGAATTGAGGAAGGGGGGGATCCGGTTGAGTCATATCACATTAATCGAATCGTATAAAAGCGATTTACTGCAATATTCACAAGATCATTTAAGGTATATCGCTTCTGAAGGGGTCTGGTCAATCGGACAAATGTACGACCATTTGATTCTCGTTGCCCATGAGTACCTGGATAATGCAGAAACATGTGCGAGGCAGGAAGAAGAGCAACACCTCGGGAAGAGCGATTTTGGAGAACGTCTATATCAAATGGGAGGATTTCCACCCATTAAGATCAAATTACCAGACGAATTAAATGCACCCCCCAACAATTGGGATAGTCAAGAAGATCTTATGAATCGACTCGATCAAGTCATGCTGAGATTGAGAGAATTAGAATCCAGCATAGATGCGATAAATCCTAACTACAAAGTTAACCATGGCGGCTTTGGCTGGCTGAATGCGAAAGAATGGTACGATCTTGTCGGCATGCATTTTCGCCATCATCTACGACAGAAATACGAGTTGGAGCAAAACCTAGGGTTCCAAGCATGAAAGAGGAAATCATTCTATGATGAAGGGGGCAATAACTTGAAGTTTTCTCATGTAAGATTATTAGTGTCGAATGTGAGGGAATGTTTTATCTTTTACCGGGATATTCTGGGCCTTGAAGTTCTGTATGGCAATGAAGACACGCCGTTTGCTGAGTTTAAGACAGGAGATATTCATATCGCATTGGAGCCTCCAATGGCGAGTGAACCTATTGCAGCTTTCCGTAATAAGAATGAATTTAGTGCCCTTGATCAGGTTGCCCTCATTTTCAGAGTAGATGACGTTGACGCAACATATGATCGATTGAAGAGCAGAGAAGTTGAGTTTGTAAAAGAACCACATGACACGCTTGAATGGAATATGCGAGTAGCTTATTTTCGTGACCCTGCTGGAAATTTGATTGAGATTAATCAAGGAATTTAATAGATCGATGAAATCCCTTTCTTGCAGAAGGGATTTTTTCTTATGAGAGCATAGGGCGATCTATTGCGGGCGATTCAGGAAACGTTTCATGAGCAATGAAAGTGAGATCAGGATCGGAGGATCATCTATTCGTGGTGGGTAGAGCTCAACATTCTGATCCGGAATAGGCTCACTCATTTTGACGAAAATAGGCATCTTACAGCGCGTGCGAAGTGTATGGTGCGGCAGTAAAAATTCTC
The DNA here is from genome assembly GCF_000374845.1 of Paenibacillus terrigena DSM 21567. GTDB lineage: Bacteria > Bacillota > Bacilli > Paenibacillales > Paenibacillaceae > Paenibacillus_K > Paenibacillus_K terrigena. The sequence continues at coordinate 343,527 of NZ_KB895418.1, forward strand.
TCGACTCCATCCCCCAAGCTACAGAAGTCGCCATGAGGTAATATGTTCCTGGTTGAATAGAAGGTATACAAAAGTCGCCAAGGGAGCGCAATAAGGTACCGTACTTGGGGAGACCTTCCGGAATGGGCTTCGTAAACAATCCTATCAGAATCACACCTTCAAACGGATACGCGCTATGAATGGTTCCAGTTAGGTTGGGGTATATATGAGAAACAATGCCCGGCGTAGGCCATTGTTCAAGATTGGCTAACTGATGCAAATGATCGTCAGCGAACATTGTTGATTGACGAAATACGGAAGGCGTCATGCCTACACGTTGCGTAAATCGGGTCGTAAATGTGCCGAGACTCTGTTGCCCGATCTCCTCTGCGATTTCTCGGATAGGGAAGGGTGTCGTGAGCAACAAATCTTTAGCCTTCTGGAGTCGTAATGATGAAATGAAATGCTGTGGGGTTAGCCCTAACCTTTGTTTAAATATTCTAGTAAAATGGAAGGGGCTATATGCCGCATAGCGAGATAATTGAGCTAAAGTTAGCGGTTCATAAATATGTGCATGAATATAATGAATCAACTCATCCAGCTCTGGATAAAGGTCTGTCACGATGTTCACCACCCATCAAGGATCAATGCCACACCATGCGATTATATTAAATTTGAGAATAATTAGCAATTCATGAATAAAAATACTTCTGTTAGATAGTATCATAGACGGATGATCAGAACGACGACGGAACCCCGGCCTTAGAAGGTCCGTGGTTCCGCCAAACGATCATCACTACGGTTGTAATTTACGGAAGACATTGTAGCTTCTGCGTGCGCATTCTGAAATGGATATGGGGTGGAAGCCGCTGACATCTGCATACAAAGTATCGTTAAGTGGTGCGATCCACGAACTAGGAAGGGCTGCCGCTCCAAGCGAAGCGCCGAGAATGGAACCGACCGTTGCACCATTGCAATCCGTATCCCAACCGCCAAGCACGGCTGTCGTAATGCCTTTTTCGAAATCGCCACCGGAATGAATGAGTGCAGCCGCGCATAATGCAGCATTATTATTCGTATGAACAGGGTGGTAATGTTTAAATGACTCCCATATTTTACTTACAAGTTCGACCTGATCATTCGTTTCCTCGGCGATCCTAACTGCGAGCGCAACGTCTTCGGCCAGACGGCAATTCTTCGGAATTTCGCTTAATCCGATCTCAATGATTCGTCTCACATCGCTCTCTACGAATGCAGCAGCAATCATCGCTGCACAGAACATCGCGCCATAAATGCCATTCTTCACATGGGAGAAGGAAGCATCACGCCAAGCTAGCTCAGCTGCAAGCTGAGGTTGACCGGCTGCACCATAGGCATACCCATCCACACGGATTTGGGCACCGATCCATTCGCGATATGGGTTCAAATAGGAACGTCCCCAATGAATATGCTGTTCCCAATCCTCCGGCTGTTCTCCGCTGATATGCGAAGTCACGCGTGCGAAATTCAAGTATGACTGCGCTTCTGCCGTGAATACTTGTCCAAATGACAGATGACGATGCCACAGCTTGCCAACATCCCATGAACTAAAATCTAGACCGCGCTCCTCTAGCATAAGCAGCCCTAGCACGGTATAACGGATATCATCATCCGTCTCCATGTAACGAATGTTGTCGCCACAACTCGCCAGACTGCTCCAGTGAGCGATCTCGATATTATACTGCGCCTCCGCAGTCGATTCACTCGGCGTATAGTGACGAATCGGCCATTGTCCGGCACCTTCGAACCATAGCTTAATATTGTGCCAGCCTGGTCTGTCACCAGAACCGTTCATGAAAGATTGGGCCTCCAGCGGCTTGCCAAGCGCACAACCAGCCGTACGGCCGAGCCAAGCACCATAGAACTTGTCTTGCCATGTACTGTCGTCCCAATTGTTGACCATCATGCGCGGTCCAATCGGTCGTTCGGTTCGAATTTCTTCCAGCTCTGATGGCTCAACATACTTAAAATCCGTACTTGGTTCAAGCGCCATGAGTGCATGATATACGTCCATCAGCTGCGATTCATTCGTACCGGCTGCGTCGAGACGCTCTGTGAATCCTAATACGTCGCAACCTTCCTCTCGGCGCTGCGTTATTTCCTCACGTACAATTTCTCTAAGTCCAATCCATTTCGTCATGACATGTTCCCTCCTGAAATACGTATGTTTGCATTCATTATAACGATCGCCCGGCGCTATGACTTCTCGAATGATGATGACGATATTCTCATTTTTTGCTCATTACGCTGACCCCATGGATTGCCGATACACAATCGGAGACACGCCAACGAACTCTTTGAATACCCGATAGAAGGTTGGCAAGCTTTGAAAGCCGCATTCGAATGCGATCGTAGCAACCGCTTTGTCCGTTTCTGTTAAATCCCGCTTGGCGGATTGTACACGTAGTAGTGACACATAATCCGAGAAGCGATAACCTGTCGTCTCCAGAAAGGCCCGACTCACGCGAGAGACACTTAGACCCAGTTCATCGGCCAATTCTCCCAGGCCAATCGGCTCCCTGTGGCGCTGCTCGACCAATGTGGCTAACGACTGGACTTGATGAACGGACTTCACCATGATTAAGCGTTCATCCTCCGTGAGCAGTCCGTTATAGTGGCGCAGAAGGCGTCCGCAAAGTTGGATCAGTGCACTTTTGGCCATCGCTAGATAGCCTGGTGATTTCTCCTTCAGCTCATCTGCAATGGTCAGGATCCAAGGCGTAAGTTGTTGTGCTAGCGCCGAGCCACCAGCAATATGATTGCAGAAGTGAGTAGATCGATATGAAAAGGGCAGCAGTAAACCAGGCTCCTCCGCTAGCAGCAATGCAGCATCAAAGTTGATGAACAGGTAGCGACTCGGATCGTCCGAATCTGATTGCGCAACGTGCCGTTCCTCATGATTGACAAGGAACAAATCGCCAGGACTCGCTGCATAGCGTTTATTCCCGAAGGAAAAGGTACCTTTGCCTGACAGACATAGGCCGATTTCCAGACTTGCATGCATATGGGGTGTCTGTTGGTACGTTGCAGGTGTCCATTCGAAAGCATTGATAGGAATGGGATGATCATAGGTAATATGTAGTTTCATCGTGACCATTTACCTCCTGACAAGAATCAGTTGATATGCCAAGTATATAAAGAAGGGGTGCTCTGAGCCATATACTACTCTTTACTTTCAAATAAAAATTTTGAGTTGGGGGTTTTCCTGCTGGCATTTGTTGTTCTCTATAAGTATACGAATCTATGATATGATGGGATTTGTTGGTATAAAATATGTCGATTAATCATATGGGAGAGGTGTTCCGTGTATGTCGAAAATTTTAAGCCGAGCTGAAGTAGCTACGGAATCAACATGGAATTTGAATGATATTTTTGAAACGCAAGAGGCATGGGAAAAAGAATTAATCGCTGTTCAGCAGGACATCACCACCGTTACGAAGTATGAAGGAAGACTCGGTGAAGGAGCAGATATGCTGCTGGCCTGTCTTCATGCAAAGGAAGAGCTTCAAGCTAGACTCAACCGTGTTGCATCCTTTGCTTATTTACATCAATCCGGAGACAGCATCAATCCTGAAAATCAGATGAATGCGACGAAAGCGCGCGATCTTGCTTCACGAGTCAGTTCAGCACTTTCCTTTATCAAATCTGAAATTATCGCTCTACCAGACGGCTCGATTGACCAGTACATCATAGAACAGCCCCAGCTTCAAGAGTTCGAACGCAGTCTTGGATTGCTTATTCAGACGAAACCGCACAGACTAACGGCGGAGACGGAAAAAGTTCTTGCTTCCTTTGGAGAAGTATTAGGAGCACCATACCGTATCTATGAACGCAGCAAGCTGGCGGATATGACATTCCCGCCAACAGAGAATGGCCGAGGGGAAGAAGTACCGGTTTCATTTGCGCTATATGAGAACAAGTACGTTGAGTCACCGGATACAGATCTGCGCCGAAATGCGTTTAATACCTTTAGCGAGACATTGTACAAATACCGTAATACATTTGCTGAAGCCTATGGGACCGAAGTGAAGCGCCAAGTGATTGAATCGGGTTTGCGTGGGTATGACTTTGTTACGGACATGCTTTTGGAACCGCAGCAGGTCACAACGGAAATGTATAACAACATACTGGATATTCTGCAGGAAGAACTAGCACCACATATGCGAAAATATGCTGCGCTTAAGAAGCGTGTGCTGCAATTAGACGAGATGACGTTTGCGGATCTGAAAGCTCCGCTTGATCCTGAATTCAGTCCTGGCATTTCTTTTCATGAAGCAGGAGATCTTATCAAGGAAGCCCTATCCATCCTTGGTCCGGAGTACGGGGAAATCGTATCGGATGCCTTTAAAAATCGGTGGGTAGATTACGCGGATAACGCAGGGAAGAGAACGGGGGCGTTCTGCATGTCGATTCCTGGCGTCCATTCCTATATTCTAATCAGTTGGGCGGATAGCATGAGAGGTGCCTTTACGCTAGCCCATGAGGTAGGCCATGCTGGTCATCTCATGCTGGCGAGCAAATATCAGCGTTTGACGAACGCCAGACCTTCGCTATATTTCATTGAAGCTCCTTCTACGATGAACGAGCTCCTGCTGGCGAATCATTTGCTGGAACGTTCTAACGATCCGAGAATGCGTCGCTGGGTGATTTCCCAGCTGCTGGGTACCTATTTCCACAACTTTGTCACCCATTTACTCGAAGGGGAGCTTCAGCGCCGGGTTTACGACCTTGCCATGAAAAATGTACCCATTACTGCCGTTAAATTGTGTGAGTTGAAGGGGGAAATCCTGTCTTCGTTCTGGGGAGAGGATGTGGTTATCGATGAGCATGCCAAGTTAACCTGGATGCGTCAGCCACACTATTATATGAGCTTGTACCCGTACACATATGCTGCGGGTCTAACTGCATCCACAGCCGTAGCTAAGCTCATCCGTGAGGAAGGGCAACCTGCCGTGGATCGCTGGCTCGAGGTGTTAAAAGCCGGGGGATCAATGAGCCCACTCGAATTGATGAAGTTGGCAGGCGTAGACATGTCTCAGCCTGATCCGATTCGCAGCGCTGCAGCCTACGTCGGATCACTTATTGATGAGCTGGAGGGCTTGTATTAAAATACGTTGCAACTATGTCAAGATTGGAATAATCGATTGAATGCATAGATCTAATCATATTATGGAGGGTAAAGGTATGAGCACAATTCAATTTTCTGTTCAGGTCCTACTCTTTTAGTATAATCGTTGATCATACAGCACTTTCTAGACTAATCATACTTAAATAGTAATGCGGTCGTTACCCAACGACCGCATTACTATTTTCGGAAATCTATTTGCCAGTCGCAACAAACGCTTCAATACGGGCTTTAATTGCATCACGAACATTTCTGAATTGAGCCATAATTTCCTCTTCCGTCCCCGTTGCTTTCGCAGGATCATCGAATCCCCAATGCCATTTCACGACATTCGGATTAGAAATAACCGGACAATGTTCATCCGCATGTCCGCAGAGCGTTACTACATAATCAGCGCGGTTTAGGATCTCTGAATCAATCACGTCGGAGGTGTGCTGACGAATATCTACGCCAGCTTCTTCCATCACTTGAACCGCTCTTGGGTTTAGGCCATGAGCTTCAAGACCAGCACTTTTAACTTCATACTGTTGTCCTCCAATCGATCTCAAGAATCCATCCGCTATTTGGCTGCGGCAGGAGTTGCCTGTACATAAAAAGTAAACGAGTTTCTTTTCCATTTTTCATTTCCCCTTTGTTATGAATGAATGATGCTGAGCCATAAATAAAGACCAATCAATGTCATTAGCAATACAGGTATAGTCAGCACGATTCCTACTTTAAAGTAATAACCCCAAGTAATTTTGACATTTTTCTTCGCAAGTACGTGCAGCCATAAGAGTGTTGCAAGCGAGCCGATTGGCGTAATTTTGGGACCAAGATCAGAGCCAATGACGTTCGCATAAATGAGTGCTTCATGCAGCACACCTTGCGTAGTGGTACCTTGAATTGCAAGAGCATCAATCATGACAGTTGGCATGTTATTCATCACGGAGGAGAGTATGGCAGCGACAAATCCAGATCCAACTGTTGCAATAAACAATCCTTGATCAGCCATCCACTGAAATACTTTGCCGAGCTCATCCGTAAGTCCAACGTTACGAAGTCCATAGACGACCACATACATTCCGATCGAAAACACAACTACGGACCACGGCGCTCCTTTAATGACAATTCCAGTTTGAATAACCGAACTCTTTCTAGCGAACAAAATAAATACAATGGCAGCGAATCCAGCTATGAAGGATACCGGTACATGTATAAATTCGCTGATGATATATGCCACGAGTAGAACAGCAAGAACGACCCATGACAGTTTAAACATTCGCATATCCTTGATGGCTTCCCTAGGCTGCTTCAACGCAGTGAGATCCACTGTTTTTGGAATTCTTTTACGGAACAAGATAAACAATATGAGTAAGCTTCCTCCAATTGAGAAGAAGTTCGGGACAATCATTCGGCTGGCATATTCCGCAAATCCGATACCGAAGAAATCAGAAGAAACGATATTAACCAGGTTACTTACGACAAGCGGAAGGGAGGCTGTATCCGAAATAAACCCGCTGGCCATGATGAAGGGCAGTATCATTCGATCGTCAAACTTCAAGGCTCTGACCATGGCAAGGACGATGGGTGTCAGGATGAGTGCGGCTCCATCATTAGAAAAGAACGCAGCAACGGCAGCTCCCAATAGAACCACATAAGTGAACATTAGATACCCGTTTCCTCGTGCAAACCGTGCTATGTGCAGGGCTGACCATTCAAAAAAACCGATCTCATCCAGAATTAGTGAAATGAGTATGACCGACACAAAGGCCAGCGTCGCATTCCAGACAATGCCGGTGACATCCCAGACATCACGGAGGTCGACAACCCCGAATAATAGGGCTAAGATCGCTCCACCCACAGCGGAATAGCCGATGTTTAAGCCTTTAGGCTGCCAGATGACGAAGACAAGTGTAAGAATAAAAATAATGGATGCAACAGCTAACATGAAGTCCTCCTTGAATTACTTGCAACAATCTGGATTTAACTTGCGAATATCATCCTTCATAGAAGGCAGCTCTTCTAAAATCCCTTCTAAGTAAGGCTTGTCTTCTAGATATAAGGAGTAATAAATCCATTGGCTTTTTCTTGTTTCTATCACCAGTCCCCCTTTTTTCAATTTTCTTAAATGCTGACTGATATTGGGCTGGGTGGTTTGAAGAATATCGACGATATCACACACACACATTTCTTTCTCTTTGAGAAGAGCAAGGATCGTTAGCCGCGTATTATCGGCTAGCAGCTTAAGCGTCTCAACAAGTGGTTCAACAGTTTGTGTCAATAGATGCACTCCTTCACACGTTTAGGAATTCCACACTGAACTCATACATTTACATTATACACAGCCTTTTATATAAGTAAATAATTATATAATTGAATGGTTATTTATAGGCAAGGCGGTTAGGCGCAATTGAGAAAATATTAAAGTCCTTTTAAGCAAAAGCTTTGGTTGACTAGGGTGTGGAATGGATATCATAAATTTAAATCCACTTTCAACGATTGGGTTATGCATAAGAACAAACGACAAATATAAAGACGGGGGTTTACTATGAATCAGACTAATGACCGTCTATGGGTTGCAGCATTAGGCGGCGTTAACGAAATCGGTAAGAATATGTATGTATTACAGTATGGGAATGACATTGTAGTTATCGATTGCGGGTCTAAATTTCCAGATGAAAGCTTACTCGGGATAGATTTGATCATCCCTGATATAAGTTATCTGTTATCCAATCAAGATAAGGTACGAGCGATCATTGTTACTCATGGACATGAAGACCATATCGGAGGTATCCCTTACTTATTGAAGCAATTGCAAATCCCTGTGTATGCTTCACGCTTGACATTAGGCCTCATTGAAATCAAGTTAAGGGAACATGCTATTCTCAATGAAACACATATGGTTCGTATTGACGCGAATTCCAAGCTTGAATTTGGTGCAATTCAATGTTCCTTCTTTAATACGAACCATAGTATACCGGACTGTCTTGGTATCGTATTTGACACGCCTGAAGGAACTGTTGTACATACCGGTGACTTTAAATTCGACATGACGCCCGTGAATAAGCAATATCCTGATCTGCACCGTATGTCAGATATTGGCAAGAAGGGCGTTCTAATGCTCCTGTCAGAGAGCACCAATGCGGAACGCCCAGGATTCACACCATCCGAACGTCTTGTAGGTGCCCATATCGAGGAAGCGTTCAATAAAGCGGATCGGAGAGTTTTTATATCCACCTTCGCATCGAATGTCTACCGACTTCAACAGGTTGTAGACGCTGCCATTTCGACAAATCGCAAACTTACTTTACTCGGCCGGAGCATGTTGAACGTTGTATCTGTGGCTCAAGAGTTGGGGTATTTGAACATTCCATCTGGAATGCTCGTGGATACCGACGAAGCGAAGAAGCTCAGTCCAGAAAAAATTGCCGTCCTTTGTACTGGAAGCCAAGGGGAACCTATGGCAGCCTTAGCCCGTCTGGCAAGCTCAACGCAAAGACAAATGAAGGTAGAAGCGGGAGATTTGGTGATCATTGCAGCGAACCCCATCCCAGGAAATGAACGAAATGTAGCTCGGATTGTAGATAACTTATTCGCGCTTGGCGCAAAAATCATTTACGGTTCTCGCAGTGAATTACATGTATCTGGGCATGGCAGTCAAGAAGAGTTAAAGCTAATGCTTACGTTAATGAAGCCCAAATATTTTGTGCCGATACATGGTGAGTTCCGTATGTTACATCAACATCGTGAGCTTGCTGAGGCTGTAGGGGTAAGGCATGAGAATATTTTTATTCTGAATAATGGCGATGTGGTGGAGACAGACAATGGGGTAACTCGTCAATCGGGTCGTATTCCTGCGGGTCAAATCTTAGTGGATGGACTTGGCATTGGTGACATTGGCAATATTGTGCTTCGGGATCGACGTCAGTTGTCTGCTGATGGTATCTTAATCGTCGTTGTTACATTAAGCAAAATTGAAGGACAGCTGTTATCCCGCCCAGATACAATCTCCAGGGGGTTCGTCTATGTCCGAAACTCTGAAGAGCTTATTCAAGATATCAACCAGCTTGTTATTGAGACCGTTGAGAAGATGAAGCATGAACAAATGAGTCAATGGAATACCATGAAGAAGACACTAAAAGATTCTTTAGGGCAATATCTATATGCTCGCACCAAAAGACGACCGATCATTCTGCCGATCATCATTGAAGTTTAAGTTCAATAGAGATAAAAATAGGACATTCCTTTATGGACTGTCCATTTTTGTGTAGTATTGATCTCATTCCATCAACCGGGTAAATACAATAAGCCTTTTCTCGTGTTCTTTCTTTTGCCGATTATATTTACCTGCACATGTGATGAGATTTAACCGAGCTTCATCAGTCTTTCCGAATATGCGGTCTATAGGCGCTTCGACCGTCTTAAATGATTCAACGGAAAGGACTTTATAGACTAAATATTTACCAGATGCATCGGAGAGTAGTACCGGATCATCACGTTTTAATTTCTTAAGGCCATAGAATATAGCAGGACCGGTATAATTATCGACATGCCCAGCAATCACAGCATTTCCGCGTTGTCCTGGTTTGACCCCGCTCATCAGAAGACCTACGTTCTCGGTGGATTCAGGGACCTCCATCTGGCCGTTATCCAGCACTCCAACGGGTTCTACGCTGGCCTGGATCCGGACGGATGGAATATAGATTTTATTAGGAATGATTGCAGGTCTGGATGCTGATTTCGTTGGTGGTAATGATGACAAAGGTAAAGGTTTGTGCATTAATTCTGGTTTAACAGGGGGATGCTCGATATGGACGTTCTTCGGCTGCGGCTGCGGCTGTGGTTGCGGTTGTGAGTTAATTTCCGGTGTGGGATTCAACTGATTTCCAGAGGAGCATCCGACACATAATAGCAGCAAGAACATAACCATGATACTAAATCGATGAATTTGTTCCATACGCATATTCCTTAGAATAAATAAAATGAGGGTTTCCCCTCATTTCATTTATTCGCTTACTCCGCCGAAGCCTGTTTTTGGAAGAGCTTTTGGTGTCAAACCCTTCATTTTCATATGACCCTTTTTAACCGATTTTGCATGAAGTTTTTTGCCTTTATGAGCGCTCTTTGCATGCATTTTGTGTTTATGGTGGGTGCTCTTCGCGTGCATTTTGTGCTTTGTTTCGTGTGCCGGGGCCGCGGAAGCTACAGATGCTACAGATAGGAGTAAACATGCAGAAAGGACAACAGCTGCGAATTTTTTCAATGTAATAACCTCCTGAAGTATGGTTTGTCTTGCGAAGTTAATTTACCCGTTTATGAGAAATTCATAAGAGGGTTTTTATGGATAGATTGTTATAGTCATCAGAGAATGTACGCATCGTGAAGATATCCATTAGAAATTGCTTTTTGATTCTCGTTATTGTACACAATTCGTTATTGTACACAATTAGGTCGGGTGCAGAGATTCCCTCCGCACCCTGGTTTTTCTCACTTTTTCCTTACTTGACGAGCAATAATCCTATTTATTTGGAATCATCGTCATCTTGGACACTATCTGCCGCCTGGTTGCCCAGTGATGCGCCTACGATTCCACCTACAACAGTTCCTATAGGACCAAAAGCAGTACCTACGACAGCACCCGCAGCACCACCACCCACGGTTCCTACAGCATCTCCAGTACTCATTCCAGCTGTGTTTTCAGCTGAATCACCGTTTCGATTACGATCGTTATTGTTAGCCATCTATTTCACTCCTTTGTTCGTGATTTGAAACGCTACTACGAAGTCTGTGTAACATCCCAAAGGTATCTTTCCCTGACATTTCTGAAATGATTCTGCACGATTTGGATGAAAACCATACATGAAGACCACTATCTTCAAAGTGTCCATTTTACGGGTCAATGTGCATAGCAGCCAGTAACCAAGTGTTTTGATTGGGATTTTTTTAGAGTCACTATATAGCTACTCGGTAACTTGTTTGCTGATTTCCTTTCCCGCATGTTTCCCTTTGAACACGAAGGTTCTCAAACTGTCCATGTTAATCACAATGATGCCGATGATAATTATGATTCCGCCAACCACCGATAAAACCGAAACAGGCTCATCATACAAAACAGCTCCAAGACAAAGGGCAATCAACGGCGAGATATAGAGCCAAGTGGATGGAAACACGGGATTGGTTTTGGCGATCAGCCAATAGAAGATGGTGTGTCCAGTCATCGAACCGGCGATGATTAAATACAAAAGCGACCAAATGGCGTTTGGAGCGAGCATGGTCTCGATCTGTATTTTCTCTGTGAACAGGGATAGGATCAGAAGCAACCCTCCGCCATAGATCATTTGAGCTGCATTCAAAGCAATGGGAGACGTATCTTGAAACCGCTGCACGACTCGGCGCGAATATACGGTACCCGTGGAATAAAAGACTTGGCCCAATAATACGGCCGCACATCCAAGAACCCAAAACCTGCTAAAGGTAAAGGCAATGCCGGGCAATAGCAGCAAAACGACACCCGCTGTCCCTGTGAGGCAGCCTGCCAAAGAGCTGAGTGATAGACGCTGACGGGATATCGCGGTTTGAAGCAACAAAATCATGAGTGGTGCCGTCGCCGACAAGATTGCCGCAATGCCGGAGCTCAAATATTGTTCAGCCCAATATAATGTTGCGAACACGCCAAAGGTTAGTCCCGCGCCCGTTAATAACATCTCTTTATGGAGCAAAAGAGACAACCTCGCTTTTCGTCTGACAACCATGTATAACAAAATGATGCTCCCAGCGAGAAGAAAACGGAGGCCAGCTGAGAAAAAAGGTGGCGCACCTGCATCAATCCCTACTTTAATAGCCAAAAAAGTCGTCCCGAAAACCAAACACATTATCAAATAATTCATCCAAATCATGTCCATTCCTCCTTGTATTTTTCTATCATAAGGGGGATGGGACAGAACAGTTGAAATCAAATAGAACAGATGCTATGCAAATCGTTTATAATATGAGGAAAAGAGGGATGGGGAGGGGCCTATGAAAAGAGACGTTCTTTCGAATGTTCATTCGGATAAACTATTTGAACAAGTGTACGACTATCTTCTGGAACGGATCAGACGCGGGGAGTGGAAGGCACATGAGAAACTCCCTTCAATTCGCGTGCTGGCGGCGGAATTCGAGGTTCACCGCTTAACCGTCTTCAAAGCGTATCAATTACTCAAACAAAACCGCAAAGTGTATGTAAAAGATAAATCTGGATATTATGTGCAGCCAGGCAGTACGCTGTCGCCCGCTGCGCAGCAGGACCCGATCGTATCCGCTTATGTACATGAAAGCTGTCTTTCCGAAATCCATCAGGTAGAGGCCGTGTATCAATTTTCCAAGGCATTAATGGATCCTAATCTGCTGCCGAACCGGTATTTTTCCGAATACGTGAAAAAAGTGTTTGATATTTATCCCAAAGTGCTAGGGACTTATTCTACAACGCAGGGGGACACAGAACTACGGGAAACACTTTGCCAATATTTTGCGGATCGACATCATTTCGATCTGACGAAGGATGAAGTATTGATTACCTCCGGTTCGCAGGAAGCTATCGATCTCATAGCCAGAGTGCTGGTCAAACCGCGGGATACCGTATTGCTCGAAAGGCCCACCTATAGCCCGGCGATAGACGTGTTCAGAAGGCAGGGAGCAAATATTGTCCCGATCGATATCTACCCGTACGGATATAATCTGAATCAGGTGGAAGAGCTTATGCAAAAATACAAGCCGCGTCTTTTTTATCTCAATCCTACCTTTCAGAATCCAACGGGCTACACCGTCCCTGCAGAACAACGGAAGAGGATTGTTGATCTGGCGGCTCAATATCAATGTCTATTGGTAGAGGACGACCCTTGTCCGGATATCTTTTTCGGTGAAGAACCGCCGCCACCTTTTTTCGCTTACGATACAGCCGGGTGCACGATTTATATTCGAAGTTTCAGCAAATACATTGCCCCGGGCTTGAGTATTGCCATGGTGGCCTGCCGCCCTAGCATCATGACATATTTGGTTAAGGCGAAATCGCTATCGGACAGCGGGACGCCTTTACTGAACCAAAAAATCTTTTTGCATTATTTCTTTTCGGAACGCATGCAGCAGCACTTGGAGAAACTCCGAACGGCGCTGGCGGTCCGCAAGGAAATTATGGAAGATGAGTTGTCCGCTACAGGTTGGCAATGGAACTCCCCGGCAGGCGGATTTAATTTGTGGATCAAGCTTCCGGAATCTACCCCGATGGAAAGCCTTCTTGGCAAAAGCATCGAGCAATCCATTACCTTTGTGCCAGGCTCCATCTGCGACCCGCGCAGGGAAATGAATTCTAGGATTCGAATGAGTTATTCCTATTTGAATGAAGTACAGCTGCGGGAGGGATTGCAACGATTCGTCAGCTTGTTCCGCCAGTTGTCATCAGGAGAGTCATGATAAAAAGAGGGATAAGCCTACTAGTTAACGAATATCAATGATCAGGTTTGTATATTCTTGGCAATAGAGGAAGGGAGCAGAGGTTGTATTGGGTAGTCAAATAATATTTACAGAGAATCAAATTGAGAGTAAAGTTGCGATTAATTATCGGAGGTTATTCTACATATGAAACAGAAGCTTCTCAATTCCCCAATGATTTATGCATTCGGGATGCTGGCTATGATGATTCCAAGCCAAGCTTTCAGTTCATTCTATACGTATTACTACGTTGATAAGCTAGGTCTCAGCATCGGTCTCGCTACGCTCGCAAGAACGATCTTCTTAATCTGGGACGCTGTTAACCAACCCATGTTCGGCTATTGGTCAGATCGAACGAAAACGAAATACGGACGCAGACGACCGTGGATATTCATTGCTTCACCATTATTCGTTCTTGCGTTTATTCTAGTATTCTCCCCACCAAGCAACATGTCAGATACGGGATTGTTCACATGGTTTCTTGTTGCGCTTATATTCTACGAAGCCATGGCGACAATTATTTGGGTCAACTATGGTGCCCTATTTCCTGAATTGTTCAAGGGAGACCGCATTCGCACAAAAGCTTCAGCCATTCAACAAGGCTATCAAATCTTAGCGATTCTGATAGGGACTGCACTAACACCTATTCTGTTCGAAGCGCTTGGTTTCAGTAACATGGCCATCATCTATTCCATTGTGTTTCTTGTTCTTATGCTCCTATTCTTGAAATTCATCAAAGAGGATGAGGAGGCGAGCAGTGGGCCGCAGTTGAAGTTGAAAGAAGCCTTTAAAGAAACGCTTAAAAACAAACCCTTTTGGCTCGTCAATATTTCCAACTCGTTCGCTCAGACCGTTAACGGTCTGCTCAGTGCAACCATTCCTTTTTACGCCAAGTACGTCCTTCACATCCCGGAGGCGCAGAATACGATTTTGTTCGCAGCCGTGTTCGTCTCTGTCATCCCACTCGTCGGCGTGTGGTACTGGATGTTACGCAAGATGGATCCAGTCAAAGGATGGAGATTGTCCCTTATCGTCTATGCATTAGCCGTCATTTCATTTTGGTTCGGTAGCAATTTAACAAGCGGTATTATAGCGGGGATCATTGTTGGCTTCGGATTGGCCGGATTTCTCGTTTCTCCACCCATGGTCACCAGTCGAATTATTGATCAGGATCTGGCTAAGACTGGCAGCCGACGCGAGGGTATTTACACGGCGGTAAGCGGATTTATAGTTCGGTCCAGTGGATTGATCTCAGCACTCGCTTTTCTAATCGTTGGTATGATCTTCGGGTATGAAAGCGGAGACAATCCGGGGCCTGATCCTGAGTCGACCTTCCGATATTTGATCAGTGTCGTTCCGTTGATTCTGTTGTTCATTTCCATCATTATTTCGTTGTTCGTGAGAGTAGAAGGGAGAACTGTACATGAATCCTAAGTATCTCATCATCAACTGTGACGATTTCGGTCAGAGCCGTCCGATGAACCAAGCCATTATGCACCTTCTTGAGGAAAACAAGGTATCCTCGGCGACAATGATGGCTCCAGCGCCAGGTTTCGAGGAAGCAGCAGCGTGGTGCAGAAAAAGAGGTCAGAAGAATATTGGGTTTCATATGACGCTTACAAGTGAGTTCGATGCCATTCGCTGGACAAGCTTAACCGGACATCCTTCGCTTCATGACGAGAGTGGAAAGATGCACAAAACCGTTGAAGCATTTGAACGACATGCAGAGACGAATGCCATTCTACAGGAATTACATGCTCAATACGAGAAGATCATACAATCCGGTATTTATCCTACACATGCGGATAATCATATGGGCAGTCTGTATGGTCTTGCGATGGGTAGAAGCCATATAGCGGAAGCCTTGAAATTATGCGCAGATTGGAACCTGCCATTCCGTTTCTTCCGCAAAGTCTATTTGAGCGATCCACTACTCTCGATGATTCCTGAAGTTGATCGTATAGCGGCTGATGTATCGTCACTCGCAGATGCGTTTGGTGTCGCAATTCCCGATTACTTGTTATCGCATCCTTTTCATATTCAAGAAGGGGAGACATACGAAGGATTTAAGCAAGAGATTATCGCTAAAATGTACAACTTGCCTGAAGGGATCAGTGAGACGTATATTCATCCAGCCGTCGATGACGAACACATGCTACAACAAGTTCCAGACTGGGAGAAGAGGGTATGGGAGTATAAGTTGATGTTGGACGATGATTTTGCCTACGCGATCAAGGATGCTGGCGTCGTCCTGACGGATTATTCGATTGTTCGCTAAAGGGATGGGACGGTATTGAAGAGGCTGCCGAGCCACGATATTATCCCCTCATGGTAGACAGTGATAAAAGAGTTCATGGTAAAATGAATTCAACACTGTTGACGGGAGGGGATATTGTTATGCCACACAAGAAAGGACAAAGCTTTACCCGTTATAGCGAAGAAGTGAAGCAAGAGGCGGTTCGCCTTCTGTTGTCTCCAGAGTTTGAATTTGTGTTAATCAAACCCAGTGATGCATCTTCCATATGGCACCAGCATCTGGAGTTGATTTTTGTGCTGCAAGGGACAGGCTGTTTGCACTGTGGGGAAGGGGCCGCGTCCTATGCGATCCGAGAAGGGGACATCTTTGCCGTCAACAGCTTCCAGATACGAAGTATAGCTCTGGATCAGAGCGCCTTGGCGCTTTCGCTGTTGATATCTCCAACATTCATTACGTCGGTGTGCCCCGAGATCACAAGGCCAGTGGTGAACTGCAAATCCTTTTTGTTCTCCAAGGATCGTCAACAGCCTTTTGACCTCTTGCGCCGGGGGTTTGCCAATGCTTTTCGGGCTCAATATAAAAATGAATCTCAGCTTTCCATCCATTTGCGTGGGAAGTTGGTAGGTTTGTTGGATGATTTATTCCAGCATTTTTTAGTCGATGGACCTGCTATCGAGGAGCAAAACTCAGCTAATGAACACTTACGTGCGGCTACAGATTATATTCATCAGCACTATCAGGGAAGCATCACCTTAGCCGATCTAGCCAAGCATACGTTTCTGAGCAGCTCCTATATTTCTCGCATATTTCATAAATTTCTGGGGGTAACCTTCAAAGCTTACCTTTCGCAGGTTCGCTTGATACACGCTACCGTCCTATTGGGAAGTGAAGCGACCATTACGGAGATCGCTTACAACACCGGATTTTCAAGCGCCCATGCGTTCATCGAAGCTTATAAGCAGTATCGTGGGTTGACACCTGGTCAATACCGACGCAACATCAAGGAGCAGCCCAGAATCGAAAAAGCGGTCAACCCTACGGAGACGGTAGATGGTTTTTCAACTGCGTTTTCTTCACTGATGCGTTACGCAAACGTTGCATATGAAGAAATCACTTACCAACCTGTTGATACGACGGAGATTACGGTGGATACGAAAAAGACCATCAAGCCGCTGCAACACCATTGGAAGCGTCTTATGAACGCGGGTTATGGCAAGGATCTTCTTAACGGCTCCGTGCAAACGCAGATTGCAAAGCTTCAGCGTGAGATTGGATTCCAGTACATCCGCTGCAAGGGAATTCTTGACGATGATATGATGCTGTTTACCACAGATGTCAATGGTAACCCTAACTATAACTTCGTCTATCTAGACACCGTGGTGGACTTTATCCTCTCAACGGGCGCAATGCCAATGCTGGAGTTCAGTTATATGCCATCGATTCTCGCCCAAAATAAACCTTCCGTTGTTCGCCGGCCGTCGATCATATCTGCGCCTAGAGACATTGACCAGTGGGGGGATCTGATCACAGCGATCGTTCAACATCTTATGCAGCGCTATGGGCAGAAATCGTTGCGCCGTTGGTTATTTTCCCCGTGGTGCGCGCCGGAGTTTTCAGGGCTGGGATTATTTACCTGGGAAGAATATACCCAGATTTATCTCGCATCGTATCGTGCCATCAAATCCGTCTGCAGCGATATTATCATTTGCGGTCCGGGGAATGGCATTGATTCGCTTGAAGCCAACCGGTGGTTTTTGGACATGTGTAAATCAGAGTTGTGTATGCCGGATATTCTCTCTTTTCGCGCTTTCATGAGCATTGTACCTGGTACCGAAAAAGGCGGACTAGATCTAAACAGGACGAATGACGCATTGGATCTCGCGGTGAGCGGCGACGAGCAGTACCTTGCAAGCGCCCTACAAGCGATCCGTGGAGTAGTAAAGGAGCAAGGCCTTGACTTGCCCGTGATGCTGGAGGAATGGAGTAACAATATTTGGCAGCGCGATTTGTGCAATGATACGAGCTATAAATCGACCTATATTTTCAAAGCGATATTAGAAAATTACGATAGCTACCATGCGATGGGATATTTCAGCGCCAGCGACCAAATGGATGAGATCGCGCCTGCCGCCGAATTGTTCCATGGCGGGTTTGGCCTGTTCACCCGGAACGGCCTCCCCAAAAGCGCTTTTCGGGCGATGGAATTGCTTAACCGGATCGGCGATGAGTTGGTTGCCTCTGGCCAAGGCTACTTCATGACCAAAAAAGATGGTGAACTTCAAATTTACTTGTATAACTATACGCACTATGACATGCTGTACCGCTACCGCCATACCACCCATCTTACCAAAACGGAGCGATATAACGTATTCAATGAAAAGCGGCCGCAATCTTTCCATATTCGATTGGACGGACTTGAGGAAGGAAAGCACACGCTGCGCCGCTATCACATTGGCCCAGGTGGCGGCAGCACCTTTGATGCCTGGATTCGAATGGGGGCACCTGAACAGCTTAATCAGGAAGAGGAGCATTTGCTGGATCACCAGTCACATCCATTGTACAGCAGAGAAACCGTGCATAGCGACGGAAGTATCACGCTTCATGCCCATCTTCAGCCGCATGAGGTTCAATTAATCACCATCACAGGTTAACAGGTTATACGAAGCAAAGAATCGGGTACCTGAAACGGTATATCCGATTCTTGTCTTTTTTAGTGTGTTTTTTGTCATGTTCAGCGTGATAGATGATCGAAGCATGAAAAATGAATCATTTTCTCACACGAAGTCTATTGATTTTGTGTATTTTGAAACCGCTTTATTTCTTATAATGAAATTATAAAAGATTGAAGCGATTTCAAAATACTTTTTTGCTTCATTTATGAAATTGTTTCATAGAAAGAAGGATTGAAGATGGTGAAAGAATTCAGATACGATGACGTACCTGTCATAGAGACAAAAGCTGGTAAACTTAAAGGTTATTCATTCGATGGCATGTATATTTTCAAAGGGATCCCTTACGCACAAGCCAAACGGTTCCAGATGCCTAACGAGGTTGAACCTTGGGAGGGTGTGAAGGAAGTAACTTCCTATGGATTTGTCTGCCCGCTGATGGCGCAGGAAAAGCCCACCGGTGAGCTGCTCGTACCCCATCGGTACTGGCCGCAGGATGAAAACTGTCATAATCTGAACATCTGGACTGAGACGCTGGATGCGAAGGCGAAAAAACCGGTCTTGGTATGGCTGCATGGTGGTGGTTTCGTAGCGGGCTCTTCGATCGAACAGGAAGCCTACGACGGCTTCAATATGAGCCGAGAAGGCGATGTCGTGGTGGTCTCGGTGAATCACCGTCTTAATATCCTAGGTTACATGGACCTATCTCCATTCGGCGAAAAGTATGCGAATTCGGCCAACGCTGGCCATGCCGATATTGTTGCAGCTCTAAAATGGATCAACGAGAACATTGCGAGGTTTGGTGGAGACCCGGAGAACGTGACGCTATTTGGCCAGTCCGGGGGAGGCATGAAAACAACCGGTTTAATGCAGATCCCGAGCGCGAACGGCTTGTTCCACAAAGCGATTGTGATGAGTGGCGTGTCTGACGGCAAGCTGATGCCCATACCTTCAGGTGACGGCACGCAGATCGTTACTGCGATGCTGGAAGCGTTAGGAATCGATGTGAACGATGTAGAGAAACTGGAGACGGTCCCTTATCACGAATTGGTACAGGCCTACAATAAGGTGTGTCCTATTGTAGCGCAACAGGGCAGGTATATCGGTTGCATGCCGATGGAGAACGATTTCTACAAGGGCGAGCCGCTCCTCAGTGGCTTTACCGAGCACGCCAAAACCATCCCGATGATGGTTGGCTCTGTTATCGGCGAGTTTTCCTTTGCGCCATTACCGTTCAACAAAAATGAGTTGTCCTACGAAGAGATGAAGGCGATTCTAACCAAGCGTTTTGGCGAACGCACCCAAGAACTCATCGATTTGTATGTCCAAGCGTATCCTGATAAAAATGCCGTCGATTTACTGGCGTTAGATCGAATTTTCCGAGTGCCTTCCAAAGCGCTGGCTAAATTGCAAGCGGATAGTCAGCAAGCACCGGCGTTTCTGTACAATTTTACTTTTGAGTTTCCTTATCAAAATGGCAAAACAGCGTGGCACTGCGCGGATATTCCTTTTGTGTTCCACAACACGAGCAAGGTGGAGATCTGCAATGTACCTGGTGTTTCCGACAAGCTGGAGAAGCAGGTGTTCGGGGCTGTAATTAACTTTGCCCGCACAGGTAACCCGAACCACGAAGGGCTGCCGCATTGGACGGCTGTTACGGCGGAGGATGAAGCGACGATGATTTTCGATCGTACCTGTGAAGTGCGCCATAATTACGACGATGCCTTGCTAGCGCTCATCGAAGAGGTCTTACCGCCTTTCTCCTTAGCCGAGTTGTTCGCACAGGATATTCAGCACTAAGAATGATGTAAAAATCGAACATGTGAAAACGGACTACGATCTTAACGTAGTCCGTTTTTACATTTCGATTTTTGAAAGGAAGATTAGAGGAAGCCAATGCAACATTGCAGAAGGGTGCAAGTACGTGGTTGACATGGATTTAGAGAAGGCATCGCTTGTGTTTTGGTAAATTTATATATTAAACTGATTGTACAGGCGGGTTACTCAAGAAACCTGTACCTTAAGCAAAATATTCCTTACACAAGGGGCGGTAAATCAATGATTAGCAAAGTCGGTCAAATTATGTTATATGTCAATAACCAAGATGAGGCTGTTAAATTCTGGACCGAAAAAGTCGGATTCAGTATGATCTCTGAAGAAAATAACGGTCAAGGCATGCGATGGATAGAAGTTGCTCCAACAAAAGGAGCAGAAACAAGTATTATTCTACATAACAAGGAATTCGTTGCAAAAATGTCGCCTGGAATGAATCTGGGTACACCTTCTTTAATGTTTTTTACGGAGAATCTTGATGGGTTGTATAGCGACTTATCCAATAAAAATGTCAAAGTCGGAGAAATTGTAAACATGCCATCCGGTAGAGTATTTAACTTTGCAGATGATGAAGATAATTACTTTGCTGTCATGGAGAAATAATAAGCTGCTGAAATAGGGCACCTTCAAGCACTGATTCCATAGGAATTAAGCTTGAAGGTGTTTTTTAATTTTCAATAACGACGCGATTCAGCTTGAGATTCACTGGATTCGCAAGCGTGTCGCCCACTGGACATTTGCTCTCCAGAAATTGAACAAATTGTTCGATTTTATCGGCAGACGATTGGGACTTGATGTAGAACGTGTAGCGTATATCGGAGTAACCAGGGCGGACTTCAGAGCGGTTGAAAAATCCGTCAAGATCTAGTTCACCTTCAACATCTACCCTGAAATCTTCAAGCACGACATCGAATTTGGGAGCATAGACCCGAGCGACAATGGATTGGCATGCGCCCAAGGAGGCAAGCAATGCTTCGACAGGATTCATTCCTGTGTCAGTACCACCAAGGTTTTTCGGCTCATCGATGACGAGTTCGAATTGTCTTACATTGGTAATGACTTTGACCCCATCTTGTAAATGGGCCGTTGCTTTGAAAGTTTGGACATTTGGCATGTGCATGTACTCTCCTTTTTCTGAACACCCAAGCGTGGTTGAGTATTTCACCGACGAATTAATCATACTAATATACTAGGATTTATATGGATTATAAATCTACTGATCGTGATTTGTCAATATATGTTATGACCTTGGATTCGTCCTTATTTGAAGATAACGCGGTACATTCACGAAATGCGAAATGGCTACAGCCTAAACATTTGTTATCATCCAGTTTACCTAGAGCAAAGCTAATTGCTTCGCCGGTATGGTCAAAGAAATGTTCTGTTCCAATGCGTAGGTCTAATCCAGTTTTTCTCATATAAACTCTTGGTTGCGATTGCATGGCTGAAAAAAGAACAGTACCACCAGAATTCTTAACATACTGTACAACACGAGCGAGGTTAGCTTCGCCGGTAGCATCCATGAAGGGTACTTTCCCAAATCGCAGCAACAATACTCTCACATGCGAGCTCGTTGTATCCATAATGGATTTCTGAAACATGTCTGCTGCTCCAAAGAATAGGGGACCTTCAATTGTATAAATGCTGATCTGGGGACAGTCGTGATTTTCAT
The DNA here is from genome assembly GCF_000374845.1 of Paenibacillus terrigena DSM 21567. Taxonomy (GTDB): domain Bacteria; phylum Bacillota; class Bacilli; order Paenibacillales; family Paenibacillaceae; genus Paenibacillus_K; species Paenibacillus_K terrigena. Next base: position 365,549 of record NZ_KB895418.1, read on the forward strand.
TGACCATATATGGTTTTACCTTCTCATTCTTCATCGATGGATCAGGCAAGACCTTTGTCACTGTAAGGATATCCCGCATCCGTATAACAAAAATAATAACCGCTAGCGCTAATCCGACCTCGACCGCCGTAGTCAGACTTGTTAATACCGTAAGGAGAAATGTAATCAACAAAATGATCGAATCACTAGATTTTGTTTTTAAAACATGGACAGACTCTTTACGCTCGCTCATATTCCAGGCCACGACCATCAGTATCGGCGCCATACTGGATAATGGAATCGTTGAAGCAAAGGGAGCAAGTAAGACAAGAACAGATAAAACGACAAGGCCGTGAATCATCCCCGATATTGGTGAAGCGGCGCCATTTTTAATATTCGTAGCCGTACGTGCAATCGCCCCAGTCGCAGGAATTCCTCCAAATAACGGCGTGACGACATTCGCAATCCCTTGCCCAATAAGCTCTCGATTGCTATGATGCCTGCTACCTGTCATACCATCTGCTACAACAGCAGAGAGCAGTGATTCAATTCCACCGAGCATCGCAATAACGAACGCAGCAGGGAGAAGCTGTATGATGATATCCAGCGACAGATGAGGCATGGAGAACTTTGGCAGCGTATCCGGGATCATGCCATAGGTAGAACCGATCGTTGCTATTTTTCCACTAAAAAATATAGACGCAATAACACTTGAAACGACAAGTCCAGCCAATGATGCCGGAAGTTTCGGTAGTATTTTTGGTAGAAAGAGAAGGACGGCAAGGCAGATTACAGCAGTCAGAACACTATAAATATTCCAAGTGGAGAGATGAGCCCCGATTTCTTTCATATTCGATAAAAAGTACTCATGACTTTTTATATGCTGCAGTCCCAAGAAGTTCGCGATTTGGCCTGAGAAAATGATGACCGCGATACCTGACGTAAACCCGATCGTAACGGGCCTTGGAATAAATTGAATTAAGATACCGAGCTTGAAAATGCCCATCAAAATAAGAATGACCCCTGCGATCATTCCGGCGATGAGCAAATTTTCATATCCATATTGCAGGACAATACCTAATAATATCGGAACAAAAGCTCCGGTTGGACCTCCAATTTGAAACTTGGATCCGCCAAAAAGTGAAATTAGAAACCCTGCTACAATGGTCGTATATATTCCAAATTGAGGTTTTACCCCTGATGCAATAGCGAAAGACATGGCAAGTGGAATTGCTACGACACCGACAATTAACCCAGCAACAAGATCCCGACGCAACGATTGGATCGTATAACCTTCAAATCTACCCGACCATTTCATAAGAACCCTTCTTCTTCATATATTTGATTATTTGAATATATGGGGAATATACACCCGACATTCCTTCTTGTCAATGAACAAATACCTACACGATTTTTCACAAAAACATGATAAAAATAAAAAACAAGGCATCTTATGACGCCTTGTTTTTTGGACCGTTTTATTCATTCCGTATGGTTTCCAACAAGGAAATAGCATCCACCAGATGATTATCAAATATTTGTCTGGTCACCCCAAGTAGATCTTTGATAAGAGGATCTCGAAGGGAATAAATAACGGAAGTGCCATCTTTTGTTCCACTAACTACATTCTTATTACGAAGTACGGCCAACTGCTGGGATACAGCAGAACCTTCACTACCTAAAATACTTTGAAGTTCGTTAACATTTTTATCCCCTTCACATAGCACTTCAAGGATACGTATGCGCATGGGATGAGCCAGTGCTTTGAAAAATTCTGCTTTGAATTGTTGAATGTCACGATTCATAGATCTAATCCCCTTAACATTTGAAGCTTTGAATATACAACCAGAATAACACATTGAAGAAGTACTTTGTAAAACAAACTAAAAAAGGTGTAATATTGTAATATTCAAATAATCAAATATATTTAAGTTTAGGTTGTGGAAGAAAGGTGTGTAAGGATGTCTGGATTAAAAGAGTTACAAGGTAATAAAAAAAAGTAATCGAAGTGGGCCTTGAATTTCTCCATGGGGTAGGGGCGGATTATATTTGTAATGTTTGCATTCCTAGTGGTGGCTCTTGCTGCACAGGTTGCCGTTCATTAATAAACGAGGTAGGCTGTCAAGAACGAAATACAAGCTGCACGGCTTGGTTGTGCGGGTTTTTAAAATATATCTTCTATGAAGCTGGCCTAATTGTTGAGTGGGAGAAATTTTGGATTCAAGTACCTGGTCGCGCATACCGAGAAGACTTCACACCGGACTATTTTACCGTTCGCAATTGGTTAGATACGCCTAAGATTCGTTTTCTATCCAAAGCATTTGCTGAAGACATGAAAGAGTTGCACCCCTATAATAATCCGTTCTGGTTACATGAAATGAAGGAGACGCTGGATCGGTATATAGATAATCTATTGGAATTTACCGATCCCGAAATTAGAAGAAAAAACGAGAAAGAACTAAAATACCTGACGAAAGATTTTCGACGTTTTCATCTAGCAATCGAACAGCTTTAATAGAGCTTGACCCGTCAAAACAATCTCGATGTATAGGCAATGTATCCAAGTTGCATATTATTTAACAGGTGATCAAGAATGTGGAATATGTTTGTATCTTATCTTCCAGATTGGACGGTTTTTCTGCAAGCACTAATTGTCGTGTCTATTCCTTATGCGCTGTCCCGAATGATGTCCATGACCAAAAACGCAGCAGAAAACAACATAGAGCAGGACGATCAGGAGGCAAATCCACAGCGTGACTTCTCCGGAAGACTGGACATCGATTTGGATCGGATGAGAACCGAATTTGGGAATCAGGCAGATTTGAACATACGGACTTTTTGTCTAGGCAATACCAATCAACAAGCAGCTATTTTATTTGTGAATGGCATTTCCGATAGAGATTTGATTGATAAGCATATCATGAAATCACTGATGGTCGATCTTACTCTAGTAGGTCATGAGCAAGGTCGGGATGTGTCCTCTCCTCCGTTCACGAAGCAATATCTCAAGAACAATGTTCTATCCGTAGGTGTTGTCAAAGAAGTGGATCGATTCACGGATTTATCATCCGAATTGCTGCGTGGGCACACCGCTTTGTTACTTGACAACAGCAACGCATCGGTCATTATTCTCGGTACAAGAAAAGAGATCACACGGAGCGCAGGAGAGCCTTCATCAGAGATTCTGGTTAGAGGGCCTCGTCTTGGCTTTAACGAGAGTATTTGCGATAATACAACGTTATTGCGTCAACATGGCGAAAAAACAAACTTGACCATAACCCAACTCCGCGTTGGTCAACGCGTTACGAAGGAACTCGCGATCGTATATATCAAGGATATTGCCGATGATAATTTAGTCCAAGAGGTACGCGAAAGAGTGGAGCGAATGAATCTCGATGATATCCAAGACACAGGATACATTGAGCAATTAATTGAGGATAACTACCTGTCTCCGTTCCCACAAGTTCAGAGCACAGAGCGGCTTGATCGTGTCATCAGCGCATTGATGGAAGGAAGAGTTGCAATTCTGCTCGATGGAACACCCTTCGTCTTGACCGTCCCAACGACTTTTAACATGCTGCTGCAATCACCCGAAGATTATTATGAACGGTGGATACCGGGGACATTGGTCCGCATGCTGCGTTACTTCGCAGCATTTGTGTCCACCTTCGGCCCATCCTTGTACATATCATTCATTTCGTTTCATCAGGGGCTTATACCGACAAAGCTGGCGCTATCGATTGCAGATACACGGGCAGGCGTGCCATTTCCCTCACTCATTGAAGTGCTCATCATGGAGATCGCACTTGAAATCTTGCGTGAAGCGGGTTTACGGCTACCTAAGCCCATCGGTCAGACCATTGGCATCGTAGGTGGCTTGGTCATTGGCGAGGCCGCCGTTCAAGCGGGAATCGTCAGTCCGCTCATGGTGATTGTGGTGGCAGTAACGGCGATATCATCGTTTGCGATCCCGCAATATAATGCAGGCATTGCGCTAAGGATTCTTCGCTTCATCGCCATGATTTTTGCTGCCATATTTGGACTCTATGGAGTCGTGTTGTTCTTCTTACTGCTGTGCAGTCATCTGTCGAAACTGATAAGCTTCGGGGTTCCTTATATCAGCCCTGCTGTTCCATATCGACTCCAAGATTGGAAGGACTTCCTTATACGAGCACCATTCAAATTGATGAAACACCGGCCGAAGATGATGAATACGAAGGATCCGTTACGTAGGAAGTAAAAGGGAGCGAACAAAGAGTGCGAATGAGCGAACAGGAGAGCATCACAACCCATCAGGCAGTCGTTATCGTCGCGAATTACATCCTTGGGGTAGGAATTCTTACGCTTCCCAGATCAGCGGCAGAGCAGGTAAAAACGCCAGATATATGGCTATCAATTATTATCGGCGGGTTAATCGCTATGCTAGCGGGTTTGATTATCGTCAAGTTGAGTCAGAAATTCCCTGGCATGACCTTCTACGACTATAGTCAACAGATTGTCGGAAAGTGGATTGGATGTATTCTCAATCTGATCGTCATTGGGTACTTCATATCGATGGCGAGTGTTATGCTGAGGGCCATGGCGGAAGTAAACACGCTGTTCTTATTGGAAGAGACCCCACGTTGGGCCATGATTATTGCATTCATGTGGGTAGGGATCTATCTCGTGGTTGGGGGATTGTCTGCCATTACCCGCATGTTTGAGATTATTTTTCCGATTACTGTGATCATCTTTGTATTAATCGCGGTGATGAGCTTGAAAATATTCGATATCAACAATTTACGACCGGTGTTAGGGCTTGGCATTGCCCCCGTACTCAATGGGGTAAAGACGACGGCGCTTTCATTCAGCGGATTTGAAATCATGCTCCTAATTGTTGCCTCTATGCAGAATCCAAAAACAGCCCAAAAAGCGGTGCTGATTGGGATCGGCATACCGCTGCTCTTCTACGTAACAACAGCGCTGATGGTCATTGGGGCGTTGACGATTGAGGGCGTGACCAGCCTCACTTGGCCAACAATTACGTTGATTAAAAGCTTTGAATTCCCCGGAATTTTATTTGAACGATACGAATCACTGTTGCTGGTGATATGGATGATGCAGATTTTCACGACATTCGTGATTACGCATTATTCAGCTGCCATGGGGATGGCGAGGAGCATGAGGAAGGACATTCGTCCGTTTCTGTATGTTCTGATGCCTGTCATTTATATCGTAGCGATGCTCCCTAAAAATATTAACGATCTATTTCATTTCAGTGATAGCATTGGGAAATTGGCGTTCGTCATGTTTGTGATATTGCCTATTGTACTGCTCGGAATTGCAAAATTAAGAGGTGTTCAGACGTGAATCCGCAATGGCTTAAATCAAGAACACTGTGGATTTGTGGGATGCTAACCATACTGATCCTGTTAACAGGCTGCTGGAGTCGTAGGGAAATTGAGGATCTAGGCATAACAATAGGCGCAGCTGTAGATATCGGTAAGGAGACACCGGTTGAGCAGGAATTTGAAGAGCAGGGCGGAGATTACAGCAAGCAAAATGCCCTGACCCTGACCTACCAAATGGTCCAGCCAGGACAGAGTAGTACCTCGGATAAAGGAGGAGGAGAAAAGAATTATCGCAATATCTCGGTGACAGGCGATTCCTTGTATGAGGATACGCGTGAAATTGCTTTGATGCAGGCTCGGCCTATTTTTGGGCAGCATTATAAAGTCATTGTCATCAGTGATAAAGTAGCGAGAAAGTTCAATATGCGCCTGCTTTTTGATTTTTTTATCCGAGAGCAGGAGTTCCGTCCGAGCTGTCTTGTTTTAATATGTAAAGGAGAGGCCCGGAGCGCTCTTGACCAAAAGGATAAGAGCGAATTTCCTTCGATGAGATTGCTATCCATTACCAACAACCGGTATAGGAGCACTCGTATACTGAAGCCCATGTCATTATCGAAGTTACTGCCAGAGATCAATTCTTCATCCAGCTTCTTGCTGCAGAACGTAATTACTGCCGAAGGCGAAGTTAAGTTTGCCGGAGCTGCCGTTATCTATGGCAAAACGGGAAAATTGATCGGGTTCCTCAATGAGGAGGATCTGGAGTCCATCAATTGGATGACAGCCAAAGTGAAGGGCGGCGTTCTGAAATCATACGATTCCCACACAGGGCAGCCGATCCTGTACGAGATCACGTCGATGAAGAGTAAAATTCGTCCACATATTGAAGGGAACCGGATATCCTTTGACGTCGAGATCGAATCGGATGGTCGGCTTGGGGAGCAATGGGAGAATGGAAATGGCTTCGATAACCGCTTTATCAGGCGAGTAGAGGAGGAAACTGTTAAGCAGGTCAGGAAGCGGATAGACAAAATGTTGCACAGAATACAAAAAGAATATCGCGCTGATGTCATCGGACTGGATCAATATGTGAGAATTTATTACCCTCGAACCTGGGAGAAAATAAAAAAGGATTGGGATGACAAGTTCGCCAATGCATCAATACGATATCGTGTAAAAGTGAAAATTAAAGAATTCGGTACAACAAGTATTAAAGTGCATTAAGAAGTGTCCGAAATCTTTATCGGAACATACCTTTACATCCTTTCAATAAGATTCCATAATGATCTATTGGTACGTATGCACATTTAGATCATATACTTACTTGAAGGAGCGTGAAACTTGTGCAAGAAACCTGTGTGCCGACTGGCGTATTACTAAAAGATACCGGCTTTGGGTATACCTTGTCCTTAATTGGCGGTAAATATAAAATGATTATTATGTATTGGTTATCTGAAAATAAAGTGATGCGGCATAATGAGCTCAAGCGAAGTATCGGGACCATTTCCTTTAAAACGCTCAGCATCATGTTAAAAGAGATGGAGGTAGATGGGCTTATCATCCGCAAGGAATTTCCCCAAGTACCTCCAAAAGTTGAATATTCATTATCCGAACGTGGCCTCTCTCTCATTCCATTGTTACATATGATGTGCGAGTGGGGGGAGAAGAACAGTTTGTCGGCCCCGGAGGCTGTACAACGGAAGGCATAACAATTTTGTTTAAATCAAAAGAAGTATTTCCTTAACATGGAAATACTTCTTTTTAAGTTAATTAATTCAGCTGCCTTTTACAGGTTGTCAACAAAATTCAAATAATCTTGAGTGCTTTTTTCCAATTCGCTTGCAGACGTTTCATGTTCTGCACCGTAGAATGCAAAGAACGAACGATAATCCGCATTGCAGTAAAGGAAGGTCGTTTCAAAAGGAGATAATAAATGGTCAAGGGTATAGCGATACCGACCCTCTTCACGGTAATCTTCTTCTTTAATGCCGGCAGAAACAGCTAATGCAGCTTTGCGATTCTTTAATTTATCGCCTCCATTTGAACCATAGGCCCAACCATAAGCAAAAACATCGTCAATCCACTTTTTAAGGAGAGGCGGACAATTGAACCAAAAAATAGGGAACTGAAAAACAAGATTATCATGTGATTCAATGAATTGCTGTTCTTTTTCCACATCAATGTTTCCGTCAGGGTAAAACTTATACAACTCGTGTACAGTATACTTTTCTGGATATTTTTGGAGTTCCTCTACCCATCGTTTATTTATGACGGATGTTTCTATGCTGGGGTGTGTTACGATAACAAGAGTTTTCAATGATTCGTCCTCCTTAAGGATGATTTACTTCTCGAGTATAAGGTGAACACTTCAAATATGTAAGTATGCACTTTTAGTACAGGTACTTACAAAAAGGTAAGTGTCAATGTAAAGGTGATTATAAGAAGAATAGGGGTAATTCAAATCCATTTATAGTATAATGATGACTTCAATATGGGATGGGAACAGGGAAAAGAGGGGAAAAATGCCTACTATACTAGTTGCTGACGACGATGCGAACATTCGCGAACTCGTCTGTTTATTTCTACGCAATGACGGATTTACAACGGTCGAAGCCGAAGACGGCAAGGAAGCATTGGCCGTCTACGCCTCAACGCATGTCGATCTTGTCGTGCTCGATATTATGATGCCGATCATGGATGGGTGGACGTTATGCAAGGAACTGCGGAGAGCCAATCCTGATCTTCCGTTACTTATGCTGACTGCGAGAGGTGAGACATGGGAGAAAGTGAAAGGGTTCGATCTTGGGACGGATGATTATTTGACGAAACCATTCGATCCGTTGGAGTTGACCGTTCGTGTTAGGGCATTACTGAAACGATACCGGATTGGCTCCACGCAGACGATCCAGTTCGGCAATGTCACGCTTGATCGACAGACCTATAAGGTGATGAGAGGGACGGAGTCTCTCACGTTGCCGCTCAAGGAGTTCGAATTGCTGTATAAGCTCGCTGGAACACCCGGGCAAGTCTATACGCGTGAGCAGTTGATCGATCAGATTTGGGGGATCGATTACGCAGGCGATGATCGAACGGTAGACGTACATATTAAACGCCTTCGCGAAAGGTTCGCGACGACATCCGATTTCAAGATCGAAACGGTGCGTGGGCTTGGATATCGGCTTGAGGTTTACGAATGATCAAATCCTTATATATACGTGTTGTCCTGACATTTCTAGTCTCGGTCATCGCGGGCACGGTCATTGCTTTTTTTGTGTCAACTTGGATATTCGAAGATAAATTAAACGAAAACGCGCAAATCAACTTACGTAACTTTGGCCAAGACATCGTTCGGATTTACAAGACCCTTCCGTTACGTGAAGCGGACTCGTTCGTAAGTGAAATGAAGCAGCTCGATTCCTATCATATTCGAATTTACGAAGCAACGGGTCAGTTCCAGTCTTACGGTAAACTTAACGGACATAAACCTGCCCCTGTGACGATGGAGCAACTAAAGAAAGTACTCGATGGAGGCGTTGTCCAAGTCACGCCGAATGGGATTGCTTCGGTCCTCTTAGGGTTGCCCTTGAAAACGGAAATGGGAACAAAAGCGATGTTTTTGGAAACACTCGCCCCTCCTTCTTCTTCTTTTGTCGCCAATTGGGCAATGATCTTTGCAACCTGTTCGTTGATTGCAGGAAGCTTGTTGATTCTGGTTGCCTCTATATTCCTGGTCAGACCAATCAAAAAGCTGACAAAAGCAACCAAGCGGATCGCAGCGGGTGACTTCAACGTCAAGTTGAATATTAAGCAGACGAGTGAGTTGGGTACGCTGGCTCGCAGCTTCGAAGAAATGATGCATGATCTACAGCAACTTGAGCAGATGCGCAGGGAATTCGTATCGAATGTATCGCACGAGGTACAATCACCGCTCACCTCGATATCCGGTTATGCACAAGCCCTTAAGCAAGTAAGCCTCTCAGATCACGAACGAAGTCGTTATCTGGACATTATCATCACGGAAGCGCAGCGGATGTCCAAGATGAGCGACAGCCTGCTGAAGCTGAGTTTGCTTGAATCGCAGTCACAGCAATTGCGGCTCGTCACACGCAGTCTTGATGAACAGATCCGACGGGTCATCGTGGCGCTCCAGCCGCAATGGTCTGCCCGCAACATCCGTTTCGAGCTCGATTTGAAGGCTGTGCACCAAACGGCTGATCATGATCTATTAAACCAGGTTTGGACGAATATCATCGGCAATAGCATCAAATTTTCGATGGATGGCGGCATGATTGACGTCAGCATCAAACAAGATACCAAAAACGTGACCGTCCGCGTATCCGATAACGGGATTGGTATTTCGCTTGAGGATCAGAAGCGTATATTTGAGCGGTTTTTCAAGGCCGATCGTTCCCATAGCCGTAAGTATGGCGGCAGCGGTATGGGACTTGCCATCGTTAAACAGATCGTATCACTTCATCAAGGCGACATTCGAGTGGAAAGCGAGCCTGGTCAAGGAACGACGTTCATTGTCACCTTGCCAATCACAACGCCAACAGATTAATTAGATTGCTACGGCTTCATGTGCAAGCTCCCTTGCATGTGAAGCCTTTTGTTTTTTGCCAGTTCATATTCCGTTCATATTGGCGTCATCGAGAGTACATCTTCGTCGTATAAACTTCTTTTAACGGCTTCTTATTCAAGGCAGCCCAATAAAGAGATGAGGGACAGGAGAAAATGAACATGAAACCAAATGAAGAGGTAACGAAAAAAAGAATGCGTAAGCCGCTGCGCATTTTACTCAAAACCCTAGGAGCTATCGCCGCTGCCATCGTGTTCTTTCTAGTCATTGTATTTTTTGTAAATGTGTTCGCCATGAATTCGGAGCAAGGAAAAATAGAGCCCTACGGTCAGCACGTGTCTGTAGACGGGAAAAATATGAATGTGTTAATCCAAGGTGAAGGCGAGGAAACGATCGTACTCCTGCCTGGTTTTGGAACGGCTACACCCGCGCTTGATTTCAAGCTGCTCATTGATCAATTATCGCCATTTTACAAAGTTGTCGCGATTGAGCCTTTCGGCTATGGCTTAAGTGATGAAACAGAAAAAGAACGAACTACAGAGAATATCGTAAGTGAAATTCATGAAGCGCTGCAGCAACTTAATATTAACCGATATATATTCATGGGCCACTCCATTACAGGTATTTACGGCATTGATTATGTGAACAAATATCCAAACGAGGTGACTGCATTTGTCGGAATCGATAGCAGTGTTCCAACCCAACCTGGTATGGATGTCAAATTCCCATTAAAAAAATTAGAATTGCTCAAAAAATCAGGTCTCTTAAGACTGATGATGAATCTGGGTGCTGACCCGTATACAGGACTTGCATTTGATGAAAAAACCGTTGAACAAATGAAAATGATTTCGTTTAAAAATATGAATAATGACACGACCTTGAATGAAATGGATCATATCTCCTCTAATTTCAAAGGGGCTCAAGGCTTAACATTCCCTAAAGACCTTCCACTTCTACTCTTTGTACAATCGGATAATCAAGGTGTAGCAGGATGGATTCCGCTTCATGAAGGGCAGATCAAAGATTCGGTACATGGAAAAGTAATAACGATGGATGGATCCCATTATTTACACCATACCCAATTCAAAGCAATCGCTGAAAACGTGAGAGCATTTATGAAAGAAGCAAAATAAGTCTGATACTGAAAACCGTCCTTTAGGGCGGTTTTTCGCTGTGCATAGGATGACGCCTTTTTTCTTGTTCATACTCGGTTCATATTGTTGTCACGAGGAGTACATCTTCATTCGTTACACTTTCATAGGTAGGCGTCTTGTAGGCTAGCCCAATAAATAGATGTAAGAACAGGAGAAGATGCGAATGATACACCAAACGGAGTTGAAAACGGGGAATAAAACGAAAACCAATAAAGTGCGAAACATAATTCTTAAAATCATCGGAGCCATATTGATAGCGATCGTGCTCTTTCTAGGCATTGTTTATATCGTTAATATTCTATGTAATCAATCGGAGTCAAAAAGATTAGAGCCCTACGGCCAGCACGTTTCTGTAGACGGGAAGAATATGAATGTTCTGATCCAAGGGACAGGCGAAGAAACCGTCGTACTCCTACCTGGTCTTGCAACAGCGGCACCCGCACTGGATTTTAAGCCGCTAATCGAACAGCTATCACCCTTCTACAAAGTTGTCGTTGTTGAGCCTTTTGGCTATGGATTAAGTGATTTAACCGAAAAGGAACGGACCACAGAGAATATTGTTAGTGAAATTCACGATGCCTTACAAGGTCTTAACATTAAACGTTATATTCTCATGGGACACTCCATTTCTGGCGTTTACGGACTCGATTATGTAAACAAATACGAAAACGAGGTCATTGCATTTGTCGGGCTAGATAGCAGTGTTCCAACGCTAACGGAGAAGATTGGATCTTCCCAACTCGAAATGGTTAAATGGCTCAAAAAATCAGGTCTCTCTAGATTGGCTATGAAATTAGGAACGGACACAATAGCGGCACTGCCGTATGATGATGGAACGAAAGAACAAATGAGAATTCTTATGCACAAAAACACGTTTAATGCGAACATCATCAATGAAGTTGAACATATGTATTCTAATTTTAAAGCAGCTGAAAGCATGGCATTCCCAAAAAATCTTCCTATTATTTTCTTTATCCAAGCGAATCATCCCGTAACGGATCGATGGATACCTGAGCATGAAGCACAAGTAAAAAATTCTGTTCATGGAAAAGTGATGCGGTTTGAAGCAGATCATTACATTCATCGTACCAAAGCCAAAGATATCGTAGAGAACTTAAGAGCATTTATGAAAGAAATAAACTAAGTGTACTAGCGAAGGTCTCTCTACGACTTTAATCATATGGATAAGTGATAGATAACCGTCCTAATGGACGGTTTTTTCACTGTTTGAACAGGGTACCCTCCAAGTTAGGGAATCATGTAGCAAGCTGAGTTCATATTCCGTTCATATTGGCGTCATTGAGAGTACATCTTCATCGTATAAGCTTCTTCTAACAGCTTTTTATTCAAATCACCCCAATATAGAGATGAGGGACAGGAGAAAATGAACATGAAACCAATAGAAGAGGTAACGAAAAAAAGGATGCGTAAGCCGCTGCGCATTTTACTTAAGACCTTAGGAGCCATAGCCATAGCCATCGTGCTTTTTCTAGCCATTGTATTTCTCGTGAATGTGTTCGCAACAAAATCGGATCAAGCAAAAATCGTGCCGTACGGCCAACACGTGTCTGTGGACGGAAAGAATATGAATGTGTTGATTCAAGGCGATGGCAAGGAAACGATCGTGCTTCTACCTGGTTATGGGACAGCTGCACCGGCGCTTGATTTTAAGCTGCTCATCGATCAACTCTCTCCCTATTACAAAGTTGTTGCCGTTGAGCCTTTCGGTTATGGATTAAGTGATGGAACGGAAAAAGATCGAACCACAGAGAATATCGTAAGTGAAGTTCATGAAGCGCTACAGCAGCTTAACATTAACCGCTACACGCTCATGGGCCACTCCATTACGGGCATTTACGGTATTAATTATGTGAACAAGTATCCTAACGAGGTGACTGCATTTGTCGGAATTGATAGCAGCGTTCCAACCCAACCGGGTATGGATGTTAAATTCCCATTAAAATTGTTTGCATTTCTTAAACAATCAGGTCTCCAAAGATTGGCAGTCAAATTTGGTGGTGACCCGTATACTGGACTCGCATTTGATGATAGCACCGTGAAACAGATGAAAATGCTATCGAATAGAAACTCGAATACTTCCACGATGTTGAATGAGATGGACCATATATCTTCCAATTTTAAAGGGGCTCAAGGTTTAACCTTCCCGAAAGATCTTCCACTTCTACTCTTTGTACAAGCGAATAATCAAGGGGTAGCCGGCTGGATCCCTCTGCATGAAGGCCAGATCAAGGACTCGGTTCATGGCAAAGTCATCATCATGGAAGGCTCCCATTATTTGCACCACACTAAGTTCAAAGAAATTGCTGAGGACGTTAGAGCTTTTATGGAAGAAGCAAAATAAATATAACGAATGGAAGACCGTCCGAAAGGACGGTTTTCCACAGTTTGTCCCATTCGGCCAGTGTCTGAGTCTATTGATGAAAGAGAGGGATACAAATGAGATTGTTTGAAATACTTTTAGTGCTATCCTGTTTGGCTTTACTACTAGATTTATTGTTTATTAAAAGAAGCGCACAGAAAACAGGAGTAATTTTGAGTATAGGAAGTAGCGTTATATTCGCAGTTCAATTGTTTGTTGAGGGATACAGATGGCAGTTGCTTGTGGTCTATATCCTGACGGCTCTATTCATACTCATCGTTTTATTCAGTCATTCAAGAAAGATGGTAAATCTAAAAATAGGGAAGCTGTTGAAATATAGTTTGTCTTCCATCATCATCATTCTCTTGATTGTATCTACCAGCTTATCTATATACTTGCCTGTCTTTCATTTGCCAAAGCCTGATGGTCCAGAGAAAGTGGGGACTCAAACGTTTCATTTTAAGGATCAGAACAGAGATGAAGTTTTAACGGAAGATCAAAGCGATAAGCGGGAGCTAATGGTTCAAATTTGGTATCCTACTGAAAATAAGAATAACAACAAGCGTGAAGCGCTTTTTCCAAAAGATAAAGAAATGTTCAAAAAATACATTCAGACATACTCTAATTCTTTAAGTCTTCCCGATTTTGTGTTCGATTACTGGAAGTATAGTAGAACCAACTCTTATGAAAATGTAGAAATATTACCTTCTACCAGTCCTTATCCCTTGGTACTGCTATCTCATGGCATGGGATCCAGCAAAGTTCTACATGCATCACAGGCCGAGAATCTGGCCAGTCATGGGTTTATCGTGGTAACAATCGATCATACGTATAGCACCTTTGCTACCATTTTTCCGGATGGCCGTGTAACGGACTATAAAACAAAGATGACAACAATAGATGATCGCAGAAAAATTGGTAATATATGGACACAAGACGTAGAGTTTGTAATCAATCAAATTGAAAAACTAAATTCAGGTGTAATCGAAAGTCAATTTAAAGGGAAAATAGATTTAAATAACATCGGTGTGATGGGGCATTCTTTTGGGGGTGCAACGGCGTTTAATACAACTTATTTAGATCATAGAATCAAGGCCGGGATCAATATGGACGGGTCACTATATGAAGTTGAAAATAGAGATGTTATAAACAAGCCGTTTATGTTCATAAGATCGGGAAGTTTTAAAGACTGGTTAGTAGATTTTAAAAAGGATAAAAATCCGGATAACGAAATAACTAAACAACTCTCAGATGAGCTGCACATTATTAAAAATGTTATCGAACATGGGGGAAATGCGATTTATGTAGAAGGAACCCAACACTTCAATTTCACGGACCTTCAATTCTATTCGGAGTTGATTAAACTGACTGGGATTACAGGAGATATAAATGGTAAAAGAGGATCAAGCATCGTAAATCAATATGTACTCGATTTCTTTAATAAGCAACTGAAAGGAACGGGTGTAAATCTGATTCAGGGTCCGAACGACATGTATCCAGAGGTAAAATTTATAAAGCCGGAAGACCTTTAACCGATCATGTCCAGCATTTTTTAGCCTGTTCATACTCCATTCATATTGTCGTCATTGGGAGTACATCTTCGTCGTATAAGCTATCTGTATTGGCTAGATTAATCTAGCCCGATAAACAGATATGGACAGGAGAAGATGCGAATGGTAGCACAAGAAGATTTGAAAATGAGAGTGGGCAAGAAATTGGCTAAAAAAAGAACTTCAATCGCCGCGTTAACCCTGGTATTAACCATGTTAGCTCCAATGTCTGCGATGGCGGCAACAGCTACGAGTAGCAGTGATCTCACTTTCGATGTAACGAAGAAAAATGTTGCTAAGAAAGCCAAATTACTCACCGGGACGTACGGCACGACGAGCCTGCAATATGCGCTCATTGATGATGGTGAGATTGTGATTTCTGGACAGGCTGGAAAAAACGATCTAAAGGATAGCGTCCCTCTTACTTCAACAACGATCTATGGGATAGGCTCAACCAGCAAAATGATGCTAACAACAGCTGTTATGAAGCTTGTAGACGATGGTAAGGTAGATTTGGATTTGCCCGTTGTGAAATATATACCTGATTTTAAGATGAAAGACGACCGATACAAACAGATTACACCCCGTATGCTGCTGAATCATTCCTCCGGTCTTCTCGGTACCTCGGGGAGAAATGCAACATTGTACGGGGACCATGATACTTTTTCACATGACACTTTTTTAGAGCAATTAGCGACGCAAAGTCTAAAGGCAGATCCTGGTGCGTTCTCGGTCTATTGTAATGATGGTTTTACATTAGCTGAGATACTGGTCGAGCGCGTGAGCGGCATGGGTTTTACCGCATTTATACACAAATATATTACTGAGCCGCTGGACATGACCCATACCAAAACACCACAGGATCTGCTGGATCCAGCGAAAATGGCCGGGATCTATTCGCCTCTGTATGATGGACAACTTCCAAAAGAAAACTATAACATCATTGCTACTGGAGGCATTTACTCCACAGCGGAAGATCTCGCCAAATTATCGCAAATCTTTACAGGACAAGTCGATGGTATTCTTTCTAGTAAATCGGTAAAAGCGATGGCACAAGAAGAATATAAAAGAGGCATGTGGTCAGCAGATAGCGATACGTCTATCTCTTACGGATTAGGGTGGGATAGTGTGAACTTGTTCCCATTCAACGAATACGGCATCAAGGCAGTTACGAAAGGTGGAGATACCACATCGTATCATTCATCATTAGTTGTGCTCCCGGAATACAACATGGCTGCAGCCGTTACCTCATCAGGGGGTTCAAGCGCAACTGATCAATTCATTGCGAGTGAACTGTTGCTCAGCGCTCTTGAGGAAAAGGATATTATTAAAGAACGGAAACCGGAAAAATCGTTTGGCGTGCCTGTAAAGACAGAGATACCGAAGGAAATATCTAAATATGCTGGAATTTATGGTGGTAATAACGTGGTAATGAAGGTAGAAATGAATACTGCTGAACAAATGTCTTTATCCACGCTCACAGCCCCCAATAGTCCTGCTCAACTTTACACATATACGGCAGATGGTACTTTTGTAAACGATGAAGGTACCGAAAAGTTGAAATTCGTTGTGGAGAAGAATGGACGTACCTACTTGTGGTCCCGATCCTATATATCGGTGCCTGGACTCGGACAGTTGGCTTTCTCAGAATATAATGCAGAGAAGCTTGAAGCAAGTGAATTATCCCAGGATATTAACGCCTCATGGGAAAAGCGCGAAGGTAAAAAATATTACCTCATGAGCGAGAAATATACATCAACGGTCTATCTCAATGCTTCACCAATCATTCCTTTTCATAGCTTGAAGGAGGTTCCTGGGTATGTCTCAAATAATAAGATTATTGCAGCAGACAAAGCAGTCAATGGGCTGCAAATCCCTGGTATGGATGGCCGTGACACGATGGAAATCAATTTCTTTACGAAGAACGGGATCGAATATTTTACAGCCGCAGGTAATGTATACGCAAGTGAGGAGCTTGTCAAACCTCTCTATTCCGGTAAAGGTTCTTCGACTACAATCGACGCTGATGGCTATGCCAAATGGTATTCCGTTCCAGCAAGTGCCAAAGGAAAGATCATGACGGTTCAAATGCCTTCAAAAGGTTCCTTTGCTGTTTATGATCAGGCAGGTATTTGCATCAACCACTCCGTAGTCAGCGGTAAGAACGAGGTCGTATTACCTGAGAACGGTAGCATCGTATTTGCAGGTGAAGTTGGCTCCAAATTTGAAATTTCTTTGAAAAAGTAATACGGGCTCGTCTAAGAAGCGGTCTCTGAGGTCATTATTGACCTTAGGGACAGTTCTTTTTTTTGAAGCGAACATAAGACGACGCTTACTGAGGGGCGATCCGTTTAACGCTATAGAGATAAGGTCCTTGTACCACGTGACACGGCGCAGTTATAATCAATGAATGAGCGTTTATTGTCTATTACAATCACTCTCTCTAGCTTGGAAGGAGCTGTGCGACATGTCCGGGATGACCAAAAAAGCTTTATCCTCCACTTTAAAAGCCATGATGGAACGATCGTCACTCGATAAAATTACAGTCAAAGATCTCGTTGCAGACTGTGGCGTGAATCGACAGACGTTTTATTACCATTTTCAAGATATATACGATCTGTTAGGTTGGATCTATAAGACGGAAGCGCTGGATAGTATCGCGAATTATCGTACATACGACACGTGGGAGCAAGGTTTTCTTAAGATATTTCATTATGTACTGGATAACAAGAAATTCTGTATGAGCACCTATCGTTCCATGGGGCGGGAACATCTGGACCTGTTTCTCCACCAAGCGGTATTCGAGCTGCTCATGGGCGTCATTGAGGAAGTTAACACCAATAAGCAGGTGAGGTTGGAGGATAAGAATTTTATCGCGAATTTCTATACCTATGCGTTTATCGGTATTATGTTGGAGTGGATCAGACACGATATGACGGAAGATCCAGAGATGATTATCGATCGATTAAGTGTCCTGATTGAAGGCGATATGGAGAAAGCCATTAAAAAATATGTGAAGAGTTGCTAATTTCCGACGCTAGTTATTCTATCTGATTAGACAATAAGAGGGTTGTGTATAAATTTTATACACAGCCCTTTTGGTGTCTAAGGTAATCGTTCCATAGGTGCAGTATATTGGACTCACAGACAAATACAATTGAACATATGGAGGTTACATCGATGAAAAAAGAATTTGGAAACAGACAAGTTTACTTTGTTGGTGGCGGTCTAGCATCTCTCGCGGGTGCAACTTATCTTATACGTGATTGTGACTTTCCAGGAGAAAATATTCATATTTTAGAAGGCATGCACATTCTCGGAGGAAGTAATGACGGCGCCGGTGACAAAATGCAAGGTTTCGTATGCCGCGGCGGTCGGATGTTGAACGAAGAAACCTACGAGAATACATGGGAACTGCTATCATCCATTCCTTCCATGGAGCAAGAAGGTGTGTCCGTATGCGATGAGATTCTAGCTTTTGACCACGCGCATCCCACACATGCGAATGCTCGATTAATTAACAAAGACGGTGAGGTACTGGATGTGATGTCGATGGGCTTTAATACGGCTGATCGATTAGCACTTGGGCGATTGATGATCACACCGGAGGAGAAGTTGGACAATTTGCGAATCTGCGATTGGTTTGCAGACACACCCCATTTCTTCGAAACGAACTTCTGGTATATGTGGCAGACGACATTTGCCTTTCAGAAGTGGTCCAGCTTGTTTGAATTCCGACGCTATATGAATCGTATGATGTTCGAATTCTCTCGGATTCAGACACTTGAAGGGGTTACGCGTACGCCTTATAACCAATATGACTCCATTATTCTGCCGATCAAAACCTACCTGGATGGGTATGGTGTTGATTTCAGCTTGAAATATACCGTAACAGATCTTGATTTTGCGGAAGGCGACGGGATTACCGTCACAGCGATCCATTATGAGCAAGATGGCAAATCAGGCGTGATTCAACTTGAAAAGGACGATCTGTGTATCGTGACCAATGGCTGCATGACCGATAATGCAACGTTAGGTGATTTGAACACACCTGCCACAATGGTGTACGAGAATCCGATGTCAGGCAACCTGTGGGCGAAGATCGCAGCGAAGAAAGAGGGACTTGGGAATCCAACGCCATTCTTCGGTAATCCGGAGGAGACGAATTGGGAGTCCTTCACCGTGACTTGCAAAGGCGATAAGCTGCTGAAGATGATTGAGAAATATTCCCGTAATAAACCGGGCAGCGGTGCGCTTATGACATTCAAAGATTCGAATTGGCTGATGTCCATCGTTGTTGCGGCGCAGCCTCACTTCAAAAACCAACCAGCAGATAAGACAATATTCTGGGGATATGGCTTGTACACAGACAAAGAAGGTAATTATGTGAAGAAGCCAATGCGGGATTGTACTGGTAAAGAGATGCTCATTGAACTACTTCACCATCTGCATATGGAAGAAGATATGGAAGAGATCATGGATAGCGTTGTGAATGTCATTCCATGCATGATGCCTTACATTGTATCGCAATTCCAGCCTCGTGCCATGAGCGATCGTCCAAAAGTGGTACCAGATGGATCGACGAACTTGGGTCTGATTAGTCAGTTCGTTGAAATTCCTGAAGATATGGTATTTACGGAAGAATATTCGATTCGTGCAGCGAGAATTGCCGTCTATACCTTGATGGGATTGAATAAGAAGGTCTGTCCGGTAACACCTCACATGTATGACGTTCGCACCTTGTTGAAAGCTTTGAATACCTCATACCGATAAAGGAGGAAGGACGCGATGAATGGAACATATAACATAACGATGCAAACCCCCATGGGGTTGGAAAAAGGAACAATTACTTTTATGCAGGATGGTGACGCGCTTAGCGGCTCATTGAACATCCTAAGAGGCAGTAACGCTTTTTCGGGTGGACATATTGAGGGAGATGCGTTCGAATTCTCAGGGGAAATCAAGAAGTTAATTACCAAGATTCCTTATACGGCAAAAGGATTGATTGAAGGAAATCACTTGACGGCTGTAGCGGATACGAAATACGGCAAGCTCTCGATCAAGGGAAATCGAGCCGAGTAAGAACATTTAAATAAGGAATATCCATTCTCATAACCAAAGGGCATTCGCTGATTATCGCGAATGCCCTTTTACTGGCAAAAAGTTATCAAATCCATCTTCGTTAGGGTTGCTCGGTTACGTGTACCAGGACTATTGAGCATATGCCATGCCGTATATTGTTCGGCATATGGATTAACAGCTGACATGCCGTCTACAGGAACAACAACATCAAATCCACGGAATGCAGCGCTCGTGGCGGTGTGGAGGACTGCGCCATTTGCAGCATAACCAGTAATGATTACGGTTTGTATACCATGCTCTTGTAAAACTTTTTCTAAATCGGTGCCGTAGAACTTATCAACATTCGATTTAACAACAGGGTCATATGGCGAGGGGCTTAGCTGCGGGGCAATATCTGAGACAGTTCCTGTATGTGTAAGACTATAGACAACAAACATGTTATGTTCACGTGCTTGCGCCAATAGATTGTTAATCTTAGGGATCGAAGCTATACAGCGATAATTATTGCATATTGAATTCTCCATATCTAAGATGAGGAGCGCACTCGTACGTGGGTCAATACAGATTGCTTTTAACTCGGGTGCAGGCGGGGCGATGACGGTACTCCATTCGTCAATGATGGTACAATCCGAGCGCCAATTACCACAAATGGGGCAACGATATCTCATAATAGCCCTCCTTTATCTTTCATTCCTAACAGCCTATGTCGCACATAAAAAAAGGTGAAATGGAAATCAGAAGACACTTTTAAGGGAATGCTAAAAGATATAGTGGATAAGGAGGCTAATTATCATGAAAATGATCATAACCCAAGCGGAAGCAGTGGAAAAAGGGATCTGGCCTGAAGTGATGAAAATGTTCGGCTTGGATAATGAGGATGAGATATGGCCGAGCGAGGAATATATTTTGACGGAAGAACAGGCCCGGAAGCTCCATTTAAAGTAGGAGGAGGGAACGGGGGTAAAGACAACAACCGACCCATTATATGGTCGGTTGTTGTTACAATCTTAGTGCTGTTGTTGGAAATCAAGAATATAATCATATATAGGCAGCCAGTGAATTCTAGCGCCCGTTTCTGGTTCAATATAGATTCCCTTCTCAAATACCCAAAGGTCCGTGCATGTCGTTGAGGATAATGTTGAGAAATTTGTAACATGATTCGCAATCGTATGTTAATTATTTAACCAGACACAAAAACCACACATATATTGATCATGAATCGATCTTCATTTCGCAAAGGAAAGGGGCGCTCGATTTATATGGATTCCAATCTTGGAATATTACTCAAATCAATGTTAAAGAAACATTCACTCTCGATGCGAAAGCTAAGTGCACGAACAGGAATCGATACGGCAACGATTTCTCGTATTGTGAACGGCAAACAACCCGCTAAATTGAGCCACTTAAAGCAATTTGCAGAGCATTTACACATTCCATTAGAGAAATTAGTTGAAGCTACTTTTATTGATGGCAATGAACCAAGCAGAGAACCACTCTCAGATATTCATCACTCCGTAAATACGATTCAGGAAGTCTTAGCCTCATCCTATTTATTAGATCAAAAATATACGACTGAACGTGTTCAACAGGAATTAGAGAAGTATGAGCAGTATGCACAAACCGCTGAAGGAAATCAGATGATCCATGATGATTTTCGTACGAAAGTAGAACAAGTCAACGGTACAGGACCTTTTATAGAACAATTGAAACAGATGTTCGAGAAATATTGCCATGAAGATACTTCCGAACACGAGCGTGCTGTTCTTGGCAGCGGACTCCTTTATTTTATATCATCGGTTGACATCATTCCGGATTATTTATTTCCTTTAGGTTATTTAGATGATGCTATTGCTGTACAACTTGTTTTGCAGCGTCTATCTCAAAATAATCATCCTGCCTAGTAATTTTTCATACAAATGCTCCAACAAAACCATAAGGTAAGGTTAATTTTGATAATTAACCTCACCTTATGGTTTATTTTTATGGAATATTTTCAACATATCACAACGATTTACTCAATAAGTTTGAGTTTTGTTGAACATTTCTCAACAGGAAGGAATACATTGCAAAATAGCTAAAAATATTGCTTAGGATGTGAGATGGGAATGAATCAAGTACAGTCAGAGGGAAGTTCAAAATTTAAGGAAATGATTTCAAATCGTAAGTTGGGAAAACGAAGATTCATATGGGTATTTTGGGCACTTTTAGGCCCTGGTTTGCTTGCAGCCATTGCGAATAATGATGCTGGCGGGGTCATTTCTTATGCCGTCACGGGGGCACAGTTCGGGATTGGCCTTTTTGTTCCATTAGTCATATGCCTTGCACCACTCGCATTTACGATCCAAGAAATGAGCATGCGGCTTGGTGCTGTAACGCAAGAAGGATTTTCAAGGCTGGCTTTGCGGCGTTACGGTCGATTCTGGGGATATTATCATATCTCGACGCTTGCTTTCGAGAATTTGTTGACATTGATAACCGAATTCATCGGGATGACAGCAGGACTTGTGCTATTAGGTCTCCCTCTGTGGCTAAGTTCCATCTTATGTTTATTGCTTGTCGTTGCATTTGTCCTCTTTACCGGATATTGGACGAAAGAAAGGATTGCATTATTTGTAGGTGCATTAAACATCATTTTTTTAGTGGTAGCAGCGATGACTCATCCAAGTATTGCTGATATAGGTCATGCCTTTGCGTCTTGGAATATTCCTGTCGATATGAAAGACGGTATGATATGGTTCGTAATCGCCACGATTGGTAATGCGGTCGCTCCATGGATGATATTTTTTCAGGGCAGCGGCACGATTGATAAAGGAATAACCGCACAGGAACTGCGTTTTAGCAGAGTTGACACGGCATTAGGTTCCATCATCCAGGTTATCATTGCAGCAGGGATAATTATTTGTGGGGCAGCACTTTTTGGGCATGTACAGAATATTGGCGATGCAGGTCCGTCTGAAATGATTGGGGCGCTTAACGATGTTGTAGGGCGATGGCCAGCTATTCTCTTTGGACTTGGGTTATTCAATGCAGGTTTCCTTGCTTCTATTACTGTCTCTTTATCATCTTCTTGGAGCATTGCAGAATTGTTTGGCTGGTCTAAAAGTCTCAATGATAAAATAACGGAAGCGCCAAAGTTCTATGCAGTTTATATTGGCAGCCTAGTTATTGCTGCTGTAGCGATTTTAATACCAGATTTGCCGCTTAATTTAATATCCATTATTACTCAAGTCATTGGTGGGATCCTGATGCTGCCGTTGCTTATCTTTATGGTTCTGATGACAAGTGACAGAGAATTGATGGGGGAATATAGGACGAAACTGTTCGGAAAAATATCAGGGTGGACGATGGTCACGCTGCTCATTGGGTTGACTGTAGCAACCTTTTGGCAGACTTTCTTCTCATGAAAATGAGGGCTGTCCACCTATTACTTTCCTTTTTGGGCTGAGGATGCAAAATCGGATGTCGTCATTTTCGCTAATAGGTTGCTTACGAATTAATTGTTTCCATGTAGAAGAACAAAATAATATCGATCAATCCATAAAAGTCTGCGTAATTGGTCTTACCCCCGTCAAGTAGACAGTGAAAAAAAGTCAGATTATGCAACGGCCGTTTCCCGGTACTCAACCGGGGGACGGTTATTTAGTTTTTTCTGAAATCTGTTGTGGTTGTAAAACTCTATGTATTCTTCAATCGCTGTGTAAAGCGAGTCAGCTGTTTTGGGGCGAGTAAGATAGATCTTTTCTGTCTT
>NZ_KB895419.1 GCF_000374845.1 Paenibacillus terrigena DSM 21567
TGGAAAGTGTTCTGTCCACGACCATCTTCTAACGAAACTCCTTTTTGAGACTTCTTAACCCAAACGAGCACCTGACATTTACTACGTATATTCAATTGCTTCGCTACTTCTCGAGAACTTACCCCTGACTCATAAAGTCGAATGGCTTCGTTTTTTAATTGTTCCGTGTATTGGATGAATACTTGTCCCTTTTTTGCCATGAAAAATCCCCTCCGGTTGCAGCTTTCAAGTCCATTGTACCAGTGGACTTTTCTTCACTGTCAACCATAAGGGGATAATATCAATGATTCGGCTTTTTTTGTGTTGGGTGATTAATATACATTTTTATTGGGGGGAATGCATGATTAATGTTAAAATGGGATTATATGGATTCGACTGAAACGGGGAGGTTTCATGATGACGATTGTATCCGATACGGTGAAAATAACTAAACATAACAAAAAAGTTATGATCCGATCCGCGATTCAAGAAGATGCAAAAAGTCAAAAGATGGGTTTTATAGAGGAAGGTAGACGTGTGAAACAAATAAAAATGCAAGAAAACGACTATTGCGATTTAGTGCCTATGAGTAAATTTGTGAAGAGTAACTAGATATAACACAATAGAAAGTGCGAATAAGGGGGATTACGATCATGACCTATCTATTTCAACCGATGATGAGAAAACATGCGGAAAGTATGATGAATTGGCGATATCAGGAGCCTTATGATTTTTATAATTTTGACAATAGCGAAGAAATGATGAGTGAACTCATGAATGGCGATTATTATAGCGTATTTAACGATAAGGATATTGAATCGCCAATAGGTTTCTTCTGTATCGGCAACTCAGCCAGGGTTCCAGCAGGGTACACCGCTGGGATCTATAACAGATCTGAACTCATGG
Organism: Paenibacillus terrigena DSM 21567; assembly: GCF_000374845.1. Lineage (GTDB taxonomy): Bacteria > Bacillota > Bacilli > Paenibacillales > Paenibacillaceae > Paenibacillus_K > Paenibacillus_K terrigena. The sequence continues at coordinate 886 of NZ_KB895419.1, forward strand.
ACGTTGGGTTAGGACTTGAACCATCCCAGACAGGAAAGGGATTGGGAAGGATATTTGTTAAGGAAGGAATGGATTACCTTAGACAGCTCTTGAATCAAGAGATGTTTCGACTGGTTGTGGCAAGTTTTAATGAAAGAGCGATACATGTCTATCGGGAAAATGGTTTCGTAGAACATAGCAAAATCACGAGTAAAGTTCATGATCGAGAAGTAGAGTTTATATGCATGATCAGAGAAAATTAAAAACACAATTCTTACTAAAGGTCTATTGATTCGGAACTTGAACGATGAGGTGAATAATGCCGAGAATCATTACTTTAGCAGATGGGAGATCAATCGAAGTCGATTGTCTAAGCTGCGCTTTGACAAGTAGTCTCATACAACCAACAGGTGGAGTTATATACGAATCAAGCCGTTTTCATATCCACCAAGATGTTGCTTATCCAATAAGAGGGTTAGTGATATTAGCATCGAAGAGACATTTTTATGGCATGGATGAACTATCAGATGAGGAGCAAGTTGAGTACATATCATTAATTCATCGGATTCGAAGTGCACAACGAACGAAGTTGGGTATCGAGAAAGTCTATTATTTTTATAATGAGGATACAACTCATCATTTTTATTTATGGATGGTTCCTAGGTATGAGTGGATGAGCCAATTTGGAAAATCGGTTGAATCTCTAAGGCCCGTATTGTTGCACGCACGGAATAACCTGAATGATGAGGAGAATATGAGAAGCGTTATTGAAGGGATCAACATATTAAAGGATTTTTTCAAGAATGAACCATAAGGAAGTTAATCACGAGAACACTTGTGCGCATTGTGATAAAAAGGTAAAATATAGATATTGAGAGGGCGTTAGGATTCGATGGAAATGATATGGCATCGTCATCTTGGCATCTATGGTATTTGTATTGAGCATGAACAATTGCTAGTCATCCACAAGAATGGTGGACCTTATACTGGAAGATTTGATTTGCCAGGCGGGAGTATTGAACCGAATGAATCGATACTTAAGACAATTGTTCGAGAATTTTTAGAAGAAACGGGTATATCAATTCATGTATTAAGGAACATTGGAACGAAAGATTTTATTGTACCTTGGAGAAGAAGTAATTTCGATCATACACATTGTCATCATATCGCTGTATTTTATGAAGTGACGAGAATGAGTGGGAGCATTGAAGAGTCTCCTAACATAGGTGATTCATTAGGAGCAGCCTGGGTCTCTATCAATGATTTGAATGAACATAATTCTTCACCCTTAGTGATCGAAGCGATGCAATGGATTCAATATAAGCAGTTTAATATCGAGACGAAAGAGTACTTAGCAGAGCTATAACCATACATGAGGAGACAGCTATAATGAGAAGGATTAATGTTGTGTACTCACTAATTACGGATCCGTCAAAATCCAAAATACTTATGGTCAAGAATAGCGATAATGGGAGCTGGACACTTCCAGGTGGACTTGTAGAAGAGGAAGAGTATCTTGAAGCAGCTGCAATTCGAGAAGCGAAAGAAGAAACAGGATTGGACATTAAAGTCTTAGGAATCGTAGCTGTCAATGAAGCAATCCTCGAGAAACAGGGAGAACATGCTGTATTTATTACTTTTAAAGCTGAAATTATTGGAGGAAAACAAGAAATTGTAAGACCCGACGAGATTAATGATATTCAGTGGATTGCTGTAGAACAAGCTGATCAATTGATGCCTTACTATCTAGAAGGGCTTTGCGAGATTGTTCGTAAGGATGTTGAAGTCACATATTTTAATGAAGGAAGAGTATAGACACTTTCAAGGATGGTGGAATACGCGTGAAGCGAAATATTGAAGCTGTATTTATCGATCGAGACGGCACAATTGGTGGGACCGGTCATTTCATTCATCCGAATCATTTTGAGTTATTTCCCAATGCACAGTTAGCCATTGATTTACTGAAGTTGCATCGAATCAAGGTATTTGCTTTTACGAATCAATATCGGATTTCACGCGGAGAGGCAACATTAGAAGAATTTAAAGCACAATTTAAGGAATATGGATTTGATGATTCTTACATTTGTCCACATGAGGTGCATGATCATTGCGATTGTCGAAAACCCCAAGCGGGTATGTTAATTCAGGCTGCTCAGGACCATGAATTGAATTTATCTCGATGCGTGGTTATTGGTGATGTAGGTGATACGGATATGCTGGCTGCTCATTATGTTGGCGCGATGAAGATCCTGGTTAGAACAGGCTGGGGCGAAGGATCTCTAGGTTCATTTCGAGACAAATGGAATGAAACCGAACCAGACTATATAGCGAAGGATCTCTTAGAAGCAGTGGAATGGATATTGAGTACCGGATAAATTGAAGTTTTGGATACAGGAAAATAAGAACGTTATCTATATTGCTCCTATAAAAGTAAAGAGAGGGATCATATGAAACCATTCATTGGGGCCAAATTAATCGGAGTGATGCTGTATGCTAAAGATTTGAGAAGAGCAAGTGAATGGTATTGCGACAACCTAATGTTTCAACTAGCAGATTTTGATTTTGATGATTTTGTAGAACTAACGATTGACGGACAATATGTTATGCATCTATTCAAAGATCAAGATCATATTCCAGTATCACGAGCGGTATTCTCATTCCAAACAGATCGGATTGAAGAAGTGTATCAATCCTTGGTGGACAAAAAAACAGAGATATATCCTATAGAAACATATGGGGATCATCGAAGTTTTCGGGTTAAGGATAGTGAAGGAAATATGTTAATGATTACGCAATATCATATGGACTGATTCGCCCGAGATGAGGAGATTAGGCATAAAATCTGGATTTAGAGAGGGTCCCGTCTTTTATTGGATTATAATTCGAATTAAAGGATCTATAAATCTTACCGCGGAGGCTCAAAATGATTAGACGATGTACGAATTTCGATATCGATGCGATGTTTCAAATTATCAATGATGCAGCATTGGCCTACAAAGGTGTGATTCCTAATGATCGATATCATGAGCCTTATATGGCGTCTGAAGAGTTGAACAATGAAATATCTGATGGGGTCGTATTCTGGGGGTATGAAGAGGAAGATCAATTAATAGGTGTTATGGGCATCCAAGATAAAGGTGATGTTTCTTTAATTCGCCATGCTTATGTACGAACCAATCAGCGAAAAGGTGGTATTGGTACGAAGCTTCTGGCTCATCTGATATCATTAACAAATAAACCCATATTAATAGGAACGTGGGATTCAGCCACATGGGCGATAAGTTTTTATGAGAAGAACGGGTTCGATCTTGTATCTCCCTGTGAGAAGGAAGTACTTCTTAAGAAGTATTGGAATGTTCCGGAAAGACAGATAGAGACATCAGTTGTGTTACGCAATAGAATTTAATAAATCGAACAATGGAGGAGATAAGATGCAATTAGCGGGCAGTTATTTGTATATACCGGTAAGCCATTTGAATAATGCTGCAGCGTGGTATACGAAGCATTTTAGCTTTAGAGTTTATAAAGAAGACGCGCTGTTCATCGAACTTCGTTCAGAATCGGGTGTAAGAATCATGCTCATCCCTAACGAAGAGGGTATTTATTCGCACATGCATTATTCTACAGGCACACAGGCCGTCTATGGGTTCGTTGTTATGAATATCCATGAAGTCTATCAAGAATTAAAGGACGCAGGGATTCAAGTGACAGCCATAACGGACTATGAGGGTCTATCTTTTAAATTCTATGATCCTGACCAGAATATGATTGAACTCTGGGGCGACTATCCCCAGGTGGGATGGACTGTATTCGAATCTCTAAATAAAAATAACTCAAACAGGAGAAGTATCCAATGAACAATTTAGATAATATTTACCTGATTACCGACATTCCAGGGTTTACACCTCAAATTAGCCGCTTGATCTCAATGATGAATTATGCAAGATATACAACGATCGAGGCAACCCGAGGCTTAACCGTCGAACAATTGGATTTCCTACTAGATTCAGAGAGCAATTCAATTGGGGCGTTATTATTGCATTTTGCAGCGGTGGAGTATGCCTATCAAGTTCAGACATTCGAGGGCAGAGAATTATCGGAAGAAGAATGGCTTGAATGGGGGCCAGCATTACGATTAGGTGAAGAAGGCCGTGATTCAATAAAGGGGCAGGAGTTGAGTTTCTACATAGATCGTATGAATCAAGTCAGAATGAGAACATTAGACTTACTCGGAACGGTAGATGATGATTGGTTAAATACTGAAGAGTCGTTCTGGTATAACAAGCCGGCGAATTATTACTTTATGTGGTTTCACGTCTTTGAAGATGAGATCAACCATCGAGGCCAAATTCGAGTGATTCGTAAGAGACAGGGCGTCTAAATACGAGTTGATTATTGGGAGGAACAAATGAATAACGAGAGAATCATCACAAGTACGAGCGAAGAATCGAATGATGTTCGCAATAGACTGATAGAATTTAACTCATCCCACGTACCGAATGGGCGATATGAAGTAGTGAATTTATGCGTTAAAAATGATCAGGGAGAAATCATAGCTGGTCTTAATAGTGCAATAAAATGGAACTGGATGGAGATCGATATTTTATGGGTTCATCATGATTACCGCGGACAAGGGCTGGGAAAAAGCTTATTAGAGGAAGCGGAGCGTATTGCTAGAGATCATCAATGTACTTTTATGAAATTACACACCTTTAGTTTCCAAGCACCTGATTTTTACCCGAAATATGGGTTCCAGGTTATGGCAACAATCGAGAATGCGCCAACAGGTCATAGCCATTATTACTTCATGAAGGAGCTTTCTTAGTGTCGAACAACAGAGTGGAGAGTATCAGAGCGACAGAGGTGAATACCATGATGATGCCAACCCATATTGTAGCTGTAGGTGGTATTGTAGAGAGTGAACAAGGCGAGATTCTTCTGGTGAAGACGCGAGATGGAGGCTGGGTATTTCCTGGGGGCCAAGTGGAAGCTGGCGAAAATCTCATGGACGGTCTGACTCGAGAGGTCAAAGAAGAGAGCGGCATCGATATTGCCATATCACATATGATCGGCGTGTATTCGAATACTAGCACGTATAAGTGGCATGATGGGATAACTGATGTTCCAACGAAAGTTATGCTAGATTTTTACTGCACTCCAGTCGGCGGAGAGTTGACTACTTCAGAAGAAACGTCTGAGAGCAAGTGGGTAAGGAAGAGCGAAGTTCTGGACCTGATAACGGCTCCTGCGATTCGTACGCGTTACCAAGCCTATTTGGATTTCGATGGAAAAGTGAACTATATGGCGTATGTGACGAAGCCTGAATTCGAATTGAAGCTCACAAAGGAACTATAAAATAGAAAAGAAAGGGACGTATCATGTCCATCGCAATAGATCATTTCTTATTCCGAGTTGCTGGCGTATTCATCAAGGAGCGAAAGGTCCTCTTACATATGACGAAGAATGGGAGAGGCTGGGTATTGCCTGGTGGTAAAGCCGAAGTGAACGAACTAACAACGGATACCATCATTAGAGAATTTGAGGAAGAACTCGGATATACGGTGAAAGTTGATCGATTATTATGAATTATTGAGAATTTTAACGCTTATGGTGTGCCGGAATTGCATGAACATGGGATGTATTATGCCGTTGAAGCTCCAGGTGTTATTGTTCAAGATGATGCATTTACCGGTAAAGAAGAATTGGGAATCCGTTACCAATGGGTAAATATCGATGAATTAGATCATGTGAATATCTATCCCAAAGCGTTAGGAACCCTGATCCGTGAATTAGCACAGACGGACGGCATTAAACATGTGATGAACAATGACCTTGAATAGTTGGGTACTACAGCTAAGGGGGGAGCATCGTTGCAAGAAGAGCAGCTATTAGTAGAAGGATTAGAGATCGTAGCGACGTGTAAGGGAACGACCGGTGATCTATGGCATGCACATTACGGTGTTGCGGCCATTGCGTGTTATTTCTTTCTCCAAGACAATCTGCTGCCTGGCGACATTCGCAGTACGATACTGAATCAAGCGACAGCGATGCTGAATATGCATTCCTTAGGAGAAATGAAGGAAAGTGAATCTCGTAGTGCAACCTACCCATACGCTGAAGAGAGAATATCAGATGCATTGGAAGGGACGATCGATGAGCTGCACTGGGTGGGACATCATGTGATCTACTCTGCTTTGTCTCTTTTGGCTATAAAAGAACTCGGTTCTTGGGGGACAGAGAAACACATCGATGGCATTGTACAATTGATTCGTTCCTTCGAGAAGACGATTCCTGGCCGATCTTGGCTGGGCATATCTACGCCTGAAGTGAAACGTCTAGCTATCCCGGCAGATGATCCATTACTCCGAATTCAACACCCAAGTGACTTGTCAGTGCTAATCTTATCAGAGTTGTCTGCGTTCAATGCAATCTATAGGGCCGAAGCACATCACGATTTGATCGGTCATTTGCTTACCTTTTCACATGCACTGAATATTTTGTATGATTTAGGACATGAATCGTTGTTCCACAGAGGACTGCGACCTCTACTCAAAATGGTCAAAGTACTTCGATTGAGTCATGATCTGCAACTAGAATCCGAAATCCCATTGTATTCTCCCGTTGATCAACTGCCGTTAGAGAAGAAGCAACCGGTGGTAGACTTGCCGCTCGAGAAGGCATTTTGGTTACACGATCATCATGGCTCGGATTGGGATTTTGGTCATGTATTTAAGTTTACATACAGCTATTACAACCATATAAAGCGAGTGCCTCAACATATCGGAGAAACTTCACTGCATAATTTTCGGTATGTGTTAAGTTTATAGGAATTGATTGGTGAATTTGCGTTTTGAGAGGAGTGGTGTGGTATGAAAAATATGAATCGTCAACAGGTTATCGAACAAAGCAGGTATCTATCAACGTAGAGAACCCCATCGGATTCGGATTTCTCTACAACATTTAGGAGGATTTCAGAATGATCACATTTCAAGCCATTGATAAGACGAATTGGCAAGAATGCATTAATCTTAAGTTAAAGAAAGAACAAGAGCAATTTATTGCTTCGAATTTGTATTCTATTGCGCAGGTTCAATTTCTAGAGCGCTTCGAGGCGAAGGCCATATATGATGAGCAGCAAATGGTTGGATTCACATTATTTGGTCTAGATTCAGATGACGGCAACTATTGGATCTACCGTTTTATGATCGATGAACGATTCCAAGGGCGTGGATATGGAACGGCAGCTTTCAATTCGATCATCGATCATATAAGACAGCGAGAAGATCGGACCGATGTTCTTATGATTAGCTATGCGCCTACGAACGAGCAGGCGAGAAGACTCTATGCCAAAGCAGGCTTTACCGAATTGGGCATCATGCCGTGGTCCAATGGTGAAGTCGTTGCGAAGTATACATTTTGAGTGAAATGATGAATTGGTTAAGACCCTGCAGCTGCACGGTCTTTCAACACGATAGTTGAAAGTAATAACAACTTTGATCACAGAAATGAGGCTATACGTATGAGACGTGTTGATGTTGCATCAGTGTTAATCCACGATGAGCATGGATGTATTTTAGTCGTGAAGAATGGCGGTCCCTCTGCCTATTGGGGTCTGCCTGGGGGTGCCGTGGAACAGGGAGAGACGTTGGAACAAGGTGCCATTCGCGAGGCAAAAGAAGAAACGGGATACGATATTGCCATTACGGGACTGAGTTCGCTGCGGGAGATGTACTTTACGGAGCGGGAGTCTCATGCTCTAATCATCACATTTACCGCGAAAATTATAGGTGGATCGATCCAAGTACAGGACCCGGATAACGATATTGTAGACGTACGCTGGATCGATAAGGATACAGCGATGGAGCTCATGCCAGAATTGACCGAAATGCTTCGATTGAATTCCGATCACGATAAATCTTTAGCATTTTATGCATTTGAAGGGGTCAAACCTTAGACAGGCAGGAGGAACAGCAATGGAGAATGTTATCCGATTTTATGAAACGGTTGATGAAGAACAGCGGTTTAAACGAAATTCGAGACGTGTTGAATTTATTACAAGTATTCATGCGTTAGAGCCTCTCATTCACAAGTCATCTAAACTACTGGAGCTTGGGGCGGGTACGGGAAGCTATTCCTTTCATTATGCCGAGAAAGGGTTAGAGGTTACGGCGATCGATGTTACACCAGGTAATATTGAGAAGATCAATGCGAAGAAAGCAGACTTTCCACACATTCAACTGGACGCGGTTCTTGGTGATGCTACGGATTTGAGTGCTTACACCTCGGAATCATTCGATGTTGTACTCTGCCTCGGCCCATACTATCATATCGTGGATGAGGAAGCTCGTAAGTCCTTAATCCAAGAGTCGCTACGCGTGCTGCATCCCGGCGGTATCCTTGCTATTGCCTATATCAACAAATATTCAGTTGTCCCTATGCTCGTCAAGAAGATGCCTCAATTCATTCAAGAGGGCACAATCCGTAAAGTTATGCATGACGGTAGTATCAGTGGCGGTGATCCAGAAGCCTTCTGGACGGATTCTTATTATACAACGCCGGATGAGCTTGAAGCTTATATGTGTCAATTCCATATCAATACCTTAGATCATTTAGGGACAGATGGATTAAGCCATACCATTAGTGATGAAGTGGATGAACTGTCAGATGACCAGTTTCAGACATATATGAAATATCACTTAGAAACCTGTCGGGAGCCAAGTATCCTCGGGATAAGCACACATGGGCTTTATATTTGTCGGAAGAGCGCTGGAGGAACCCATGAAATAAATGATGAACATCAACCCTGATATGCCTGTGTCAAGGAGCGACGACTTGTGAAAATTAGAATCATAGGTGCCTGTGGAAGCGGGAAATCGACAGCTGCAAGAATGCTATCGAAGCATTTCACCATTCCTTATTTCGAAATTGATAACATCGTCTGGGATCGAAGTGAAGAGAGCTTAAGATTCCCCGTGGAAGTACGAGACCGGACATTTCGCGAGATACTAGCCAGAGAGGACTGGGTGCTTGAAGGCGTACAGCACCATTGGACGGGAGAGAGTTTCGAGCGAGCAGACGTTATCTTTATTCTTAATCCGCATGTGTTCGTGAGAGACTACCGTATCGTAAAGCGATTCATTCGCTCCCGAAGCGGCATCGAGCCATGGAATTACGAGCAATCAGTCAGCAACCTGTGGAAGATGATCACGAAATGGAATCACGGATATGATATGGACGAGGTTCTAACGGTGACGAATCAATTCATACATAAGAGATTTATCGTTAAAAACGTATCCGAGATGATTCAGCATCTCGAAGCATATGAGATCGAAGGTACAACGTACAAAGCAATAATGTAGCTATTCGGATAGCTATAGGGCTGTGTGCCCATATTAACTTACATGCAATTTCCAATCTGTGAAAGTATCCCTATGACAAATTATTCAAATTTGTCGAAATGATTGACCGTCACCATCCTGTCTACTAGACTTAGTTATGTTTTCCAGCAGTTGTAACTACAGGAGGTAAGACAGAAATGAACAAAAAATGGATGCTAACCGCAGGACTTACATTGACACTGGTAACGGGATTTTCACTGGGCGCTTATGCCGATGGACTCGTGAAGAAAATCTCCGCTTATCAGAATGGCAACATCAAAATTAAAGTAGACGGAAGTAGCGTGAACCTTGTTGATGGCGGCGACAGACTGATCCCAATCGTATATGATGGGCATACCTATGTACCTGCGAAGCCAGTAGCAGAAGCGCTAGGCGCGAAGATCAAATGGAATGGATCTACATCAACGATAGATGTCTTAACGGGTGCGAATGGAACAGATACAGGCACGACTCCGAATAAGGATAACGCAGCAACGGCAGTCAAAGGAGCGACGAATACATATTCATCGACAACGAAGTCTGCGGATCTATTCGAGAGCTTCAAGCCAACAGCCAAAGATGCGCTCAAACTCTATATGGATGCGATCAAGTCTGGCGATAAAACCAAGATGAATGCGTTTATTGAGAAGAGCGATCTATCGGTCGATGGATATGAGAACGAAGCAGCGAATGATGTGAAGAAGGCGGGCAAGAACGTTGACGGAATTCGTCTTAGCGATCAAGAGGTCATCGATGGGCTATATACTGGCATTATGGATCAGTTGAACAATGATCGTTGGTACAAGTACTCGCAGCACTCGCAAACCAATGGTAGAATGTATCTCGAATATGTTGTCAAAGCGGATGATTATTCCAAGCTTATCTCTGCGACATTTACGTTCGTCGTTGACAGCAAGAGCAATAAATACCACTTAAAATCAATTTATTTCTATTAAAAATAACGTTTAGAACGATATGAAAACCCCTGCACGTCAGTGTTCTTGAGAACAGCTGTGGTACAGGGGTTTTTTATGCCTAATTAGGCTTTAACGGGTTCAGCATCGACCGTGAACAGAACCGTATGTATCGAGATTTTGTTGCCAAGAATGATGGGCCCCTCTTCGGATCCATCCGCCGTATTTCCGCTCCGCTCTGCTTGCGCTTTCTTCCGGTCACCATGGGATTGCTTGAAGGAATCACTTTTCACCCAGCCATCAAAAGCTTCGCGACTTTCCCACGTGGTGTTTACTTTGATCTCATCACATTCTTCTAAGTTTTGTGTGAGCCACAGCTCCATGGAGATGAATCCTGGCATGTGATGAACACCTTTCGGGTTCTGAAAACGCTCCGCGATGGATTCGCCATGGCCTTTTCTAATTTGAATCGTATTCGTAACGACGATCATGGATGAACGCTCCTTTATATTCTCTTTTATTTTTGTTCCAGAAAAGCAACCACATCTCGCGCTGCTTCCCCGCCCATATAGGCGTGCCGCAGGAGTGGAATGCCATGTGGACCTTTGGCATGCTTCGCTTGAGGGTTGACCTGTACGATACTCTTCACGACATCCACGTATCCGAGCATGGCTGCAGCGAATAGATCAAGATGTGCGCCTTGCTCGAGCAGATAGCGCGCGATGTCTTGTCTGCCCACATGTGCGGCTGCACCTAAGGCTGTCTCCCAATCGCCGCCGCCCCAGTTCATAGCTGCATGGAGCAAACCTGGCTCTACATCGAGCATCGATTGAACCGTATCGAGCTCATGATGCGCACTTGCTACAAATTGCCGAACGAGCTCGCTCGGTAGAGTAGAGGGAATAGATTGTGGATCTAATTTTTGTTCCATGGACAACGCCTTCTTTCACTAGAAAATGGGTCGATCATAGACAAGATGGCTTATCGCATCGCAAGCATTGCATTAATCTCACATAAGGATAAGGGTCATCATAGTGAATGCGAACGGTAATCTCAAATACTTGCTCGAACATTTCGTGCGTAAGCACTTCAGAAGGCGTGCCTTGCGCGACCATGCGACCTTCTTTCATGACGATTAACCGGTCACTGTATTGGGCGGCTTGATTAATATCATGGAGGACGGATACGATCGTCATATTCATTTCTTTGTTTAATTGCGAGATGAGCTCCAGAATTTCGAACTGATGTGAGATATCTAGAAAAGTAGTTGGCTCATCTAATAGGAGAACCTTCGGCAGTTGAGCCAGTGACATGGCGATCCATGCACGCTGACGCTCGCCGCCAGATAAGGACTGAAGCTGTTGGTCCGCGAGGTGATCCATTCGTGTTGCATGAATCGCCCACTCCACGATTTCGCGATCTTCCTTGCTCATACCCGAGAACCAACGCTGATAGGGGTGTCGTCCATAGCGGACTAAATCTCTAACCGTTAGATCATGTTGACCCGATTGCATTTGTGGCAGCATCGCTAAGATTTTGGCAATCTCGTTTCCTTTCATCGCTCGAATATCATGTCCGTCGAGAACAACGGTACCTGTATTCGGTTGCAGCAATCTTGTGATTAGGCGCAGCATGGTCGACTTGCCCGATCCATTAGGACCAATGATTGCAATCCGTTCGCCTTGTTCTGCAGAAATATTCACATCATGGATGGAGAATCGTGGGGTAGGAGCATAGGATATTCGCTCCGCATTAAGAATTGCCAATACGACCACCTCCACGTCTTAATAGATACAGGAAGAACGGCCCGCCAAGTGCAGCTAACAATATCCCGACAGGTAACTCGATCGGATCGAACCAGCTGCGCGCTGCCGTATCTGCGAACACGACCAGTGCAGCACCGCAGATGGCTGACATCGGCAGCAAAAATTTATAATCGCTACCCACGAACATTCGTACAATATGCGGAACGACGAGTCCGACAAAGCCGATTAAACCGGATACACTGACTGCAATACCCGCGAGCAGTGTGCTTACGATGATGAGGAAGAAGCGACTTTTCTCTGTCGGATGACCTAATAATTTGGCAGCCTCATCCCCAAGTAATAGAATGTTCGCATGTCGGATCGCGAAGATCGAGAGTATGAGAGCGACGGCTACATAAGGTAAAATCATATCGAGATGATACCAGCTTACACCCGATAATCCTCCGGCCAGCCAAGGGAGAACCGCTTGCACCCGATCACTATAGAGCTGCATGATCCCCGAAGTAATCGCACCGACAAGTGAATTGACAGCCACACCCGCGAGAATAATCCGTACAGGCACAGCCCCTTGCTTCCAAGAAAGCGCATAAGTGATCATCACAGCAATCCATGCCCCGACAAAAGCAGCGACAGGAATAAGATAGTAGTACTCTGGGAAAATGATCATGATGAGCACAGCCATCAACCCAGCACCTGCAGAAACCCCGATGATGCCGGGATCTGCAAGCGGATTGCGCATCACTCCTTGCATGAATGCTCCGGACATTGCGAGTACCATGCCGACACATGCCCCAATGAGAACACGTGGAAGCCGGAAATTCCAGATGATTTGCTCTTCTGTGGATGGTTCATGATGTACGAGTACGTTCCATATTGTCTGTAGCGGGACATGAACGGATCCGATGATTAGACCGTATAGCATCGCAGCGATCAAAATAAACAAGGATACGACAAGGGCAATTTGCCTGGTCATCAATCGACGATCGACAGGAACTTCTGGCTTTGTGATCGCCGATTTCGCCAATGAAGACTGGGATGGGCGAGCCAAGCTCATTATTTATCCTCATCCTGAAGCTTTTTCGTTAAATATTGCAAAGAATCCGTTACTTTTGAACCTGGATTAACACCGAAGAGGTTGGAAGGCAGGACAATCACTTTTTTGTTCTTCACAGCTTTTAAGTTTTTCCATGCGGCATTTTTCTGGATTTCAGCCATGAAGGTTTTCTCAACCTCAGCAGGATCGCCATGTGTTATGAGCATCACATAATCAGGATCAGAAGTAATAATGCGCTCCGTGCTTAATTGGGCATAGCCGCTGTATTCTTTCATGGTAGGATAATCTTCGGCTACGTTTTTACCGCCAGCTTTCGAGAGTAGATCACCTGATAGAGAAGTGGGAAGTGCAGCGAGCAGAGCACCAGGAGCACCGTAGACGAGCAATACTTTTTTAGGGTTTTCTTTGTCGACTTTAACGCCTTTGAGAAGTTTGTTCATGGTTGTATTGATTTCTGCCGCGCGTTTGTCTTTGCCGGTTATTTGACCATATAACGTGATACTTTTTTGAATGTCGCTGATCGAACTCGCGTTGCCTAAGAACACTTTGGCACCCGTAGCTTCTAGTGATTTGACATCTTTGAGATTTGCGACATTGGCAATGATGAGATCAGGCTTCAAGGCTGTAACTTTTTCATAATCAACTTTGTGCGTCGAGCCTACTTCAACCGCTTTCATCACGGCTTGTGGGAAGGATGGGTCTTGGATCGCTGGTCTACCAACAACGGTAGCACCCAAATCAGACATGATTCGAGCATCTCCGGAACTCAGAACGACGACGCGGCTGACAGGTTTTGTGAATTTGATTTCTCGATTCGCAAAGTCTTTCAAGGTAAAAGCTTTAGTCACCGCTGCCTTCGCAGTCGGTGCAGATTTCGTTGGTGCTGCGTAGGCGGTAGAGCCAGCAGCGAGTGGGGTTGCGACTATGAGTGCAAGGGATAGAATGGCAATATTGAGTTTTGACATAGACCGTTTCATGCGAAAGTTCCTCCTAGAATCTTGTTCATTATGATGGAGTATCATCAACACACCGGGCCCTTGGTTATGAGAATGATATTCATTATCAGTAATACTAATTGAAAATCATTCTCAGTGTCAATATGTATTTTGAAAAAGGTGGAAATATTCTTAAGAAGCGAATGATAGGGAGAGGGAAGCAGGGGAAATAGAAAAACCTTATCATCTGTGGTAAAGTGTAAGGGTTGTTAATAATTACCACCATCGGTTCATGAACGCCTGGAGGATCAGATGAATGCGTTTGGGATGGAATAATGAGGTGAGAGAATGATAGATTCTATTGAGAGGTTGCTTCGCGAGACATTAACTAGGGAAGTATCTCCCACAATGATCCTTCATAATTTTGAAGAGCGGATGATTAGACCGGGGATGTCTGGCGCAGCACTTCGTAAATTTGAGTTGTTTGTATCGGATGCTTCAATATCTGAACGATTAAATTTGTCTTTAGTAGTAAAGGAAAGTTCATGGATTGAACGACGTGTACTCGATACTCTCTATAAACAGAAGATGAATGTTCCGTTTAATTTTACATTTAACTTGACCTCAGACGTTTCTGATTTCATATGCCTTCAGGATCTAAGTAGCAATCATATTCCGGATTCCTTGTCTATTTCGGATGACTGGTTGAGAAAAGAAGCCTATGAGCTCGCACGCATTCATGCAACTAATTTACATCAAGATACACAGTATGCTTGGCTACCTAGAATTGACCGTCGTTTTATTGAAACTTGGTTACAGGTCGGCTGGAAGGGCCCTTGGCAGGAAGTGTTACTAAACGAAGAGTTTGTAGATGTATTTCGCTCATACATTAGACAAATCGAGCAATCAGCACAACATATTGTCGAGGATATGAACTTGGTTATTCGGGATTCGGATTTTTTCAGTCTCATTCATACAGATCTTCATGGTGGTAACGTACTCGTTGATAACGACGAAGTTTATTTTATCGATTGGGCCGAAGCACACTATGGTTCGATCATACTTGATTTACCGCATAATTTTTGCACGAGGAGGCATGTTCAACATTATGTTGAGGCATTGAATGATTTAGGAGTGAGATTTCCAGAGACGACATTCTATGAACATTATCAGATATGCAGGCGTTACATCGGGCTACGCTACATGGGATGGTTGCTGCATATTTGGAAACATGACAAGGGTGCGACGAACTGGATCATTCATCAAATGAACATGGCTATCGAATAACAGACTATGATTATAGCTGTCGTGTGAAGTGGATCCCACTATAGGATTGATCAATTCATCGAATAGGAGACTTATATAAACATGACTCATCGTATCACACTTATACCTATCACACCCGATAATGAACTCGATTGCATCAAGCTCAGTCCTAAGGAAGATCAAATGAACCTGGTAGCGAGCAACGCAGACTCATTAATTCATGCAACCAGAGAGCTTACTTCTAAGCCTTATGGTATCTACTTTGACCAATCGATGGTTGGATTTATACTATTCGACCAGGAAATCTATCACGACGGGTACTATTGGATCCTTCGCTTCATGATCGATGCACGATATCAAGGGAAAGGCTACGGACAATTAGCGATTCTGGAAGTTATTAACCAGTTAAGAAATAGAGAAGATTGCCGACAGATTCGTGTGTCTCACATTCCTTGTAACACCGCAGCGAATCGATTGTATAAAAAGTGTGGTTTCGTAGAAACCGGCGAATTCGAAGACAATGGCGATATTATTCTTCGATACGACGCTCCAATTCCTTCATCAATGCGATAAAATGCTCAGCTGGCTTGGTCAAATAGCGATCCTTCAACCAGACCAAGCCTGTCGCGAAGGCGTTCTCGCTGTCTGTAATAGAGACTGCTTGTATATCATAACCTCGATATAATTGCAGGATCGATGCAGGAACGATGGTCGTTCCATTGCCCGTGGATACCCATTCGAGCAGCGTGACAATATCGGAGCATTCCCCAATAACATTCGCACGCAGGCCCCTCATTGTAAATTGTTCGAGTATATTCTGATAGAGTCCAAGCCCTTCTGTACTTGGCAGGATGAGCGGGTACTGTTCAATGTCCTCATATGTTATAGGCGCTCCGGCAAAAGGATGAGAGAGCGATCTGACAAAATAAAATGGCTCTGATCGTAAAGCCATCACCTCGAATTCACTGACATCCAGCGGAAGCCGCACAATGCCTAGCTCAATCGCGCGTTCATGAATTAATCGCAAGATCTGTGCCGATTCATTCTGCTGAATCCGGTACGTAATCTGCGGGTAACGCTCCTGGAAGATACGCAGCAGCTTCGGCAATGCAGCCGATGATAGTGTATTGACGCCTATCGTTAATTTGCCCCGTGTGCCATGTCCGATTTCTTGTACTTCGATTTGCGACTCTTCCAACATCTTCGTGAGTTGAAGCGCATGTCGATATAAGGCTTGTCCCGCGTCTGTCAGCTCCATGGATTTCCCCGTTCGCTTCACCAGTTGAACGCCGAGTTCTTGTTCCATTCCTTTTAATTGCTGCCCGAGCGGAGGTTGGGCCATATGCAGTCGATGAGCTGCAGCCGTAATTTGCTTTTCTTCTGCAATGGCAATGAAATACCGAAGTTGCCGAATATCCATGCTCTATGTCCTCCTCATGCGAACGATAAAAGTATGCAAATTGAACTTATTAAATATTTTTCGTTCGTTATAGGCTATGGTACCATAACATCAGCACTCGATGAAAGGGAGTGTTTCATCGTGTTACGAATCATTTTGATGTATTGTGGCTTCTTCATGTTGACGGCATGTCAGCAGCCCGACAATTCCATGACAAAGGATGTGGCAAGGATGAACAATCAGCTTATTCTAGCTGCCGAACAAGGAAATACGGAAGCTGTATTGCAATGGCTCGAACAGGGAGCGAATATTGATGCACGAGATTCTCAAGGTCGGACTGCGATCTTGGCAGCGACCCACAGGAATCATCCAGAGACGGTTCAAGCATTGATTGAAGCGGGAGCGAACATCCATATCCAAGATAATCAGCTGGATAATCCGTTCCTGTATGCTGGTGCGGAAGGATTGCTAGACATCGTGAAGCTGCTCATAGATGCAGGTGCGGACCCGGCGATCACGAATCGATATGGTGGTGTAGCACTAATTCCAGCTTCTGAGCACGGGTATGTCGAAGTGGTGCGTGAGCTGCTCACACGAACTTCGATCGATGTGAATCACGTGAATAATTTAGGATGGACGGCTCTGTTGGAAGCCATCATATTGAATAACGGCGGTCCGAAACAGCAGCAAGTGATTCAATTGCTTATTGAGCATGGTGCAGATGTTACGATACCGGATAAGAATGGCGTTACACCGCTAGATCATGCTAAGAATCGTCATTTTACAGAGATTGAACGACTTCTGGTTGAAGCGCAGAAATAATGGAATGAATATATTTCGAATAAAGGATGCGTGAAATATGTTGAAATCATCGTATTGGTTGTCCCGAGTATTACTAGAGCAATCTTACATCGTCGAAGATGAACGAGTAACAGGAACGAAAACAAAGAGTTGTCATTTGCATATCGAAAATGGTGTAATTACAGAAATTATTGATGCATCTTCACCAATCCATAGCGATCTGCCAATCTATGACGGTGGTAATCTACTCATGTTACCATCTTTCATCGAAGGACATATCCATCTGGACAAAACGTATTTCAGTGATGCTTGGCATGCGGTGAAGCCGATCTCGAGTATTTTTGACCGGATTGAAGAAGAGAAGGTGCTGCTGCCGCAAATCCTGCCGAAGTCCCAACAGCAAGCGGAGAATATATTAACGCTTATTCAAGGACTAGGAACGACACATGTTCGAACACATTGCAATATTGAGCATGTCAGTGGCCTGCATCGTCTAGAAGCGACCCAACGAGCATTAGCAACATTTACGAATAAAATGACGTCCGAAATCGTTGCATTCCCGCAGCATGGCTTATTGCATTCGGACTCCGTTGGTCTAGTGCGTGAAGCGATGCGCGAAGGTGCAACCCATGTGGGAGGGCTTGATCCCCATTCGGTAGATGGTGATATCGAGAAGTCGCTGCAGACAATGTTCGAACTCGCTATAGAAGCGGATGCGGGGATCGACATGCATTTGCATGAAAGCGGGGAACACGCGAAGCATACACTCCTCAGGTTAGCGGACTTAACTGAAGAAGCAGGTCTGATTGGGCGCGTCACGGTGAGTCATGCATTCTGGTTCGCGAGTGCAGAGGCCTCGGAAGCGGAGTTGATGGCTGATCGGTTCAGCGAACTCGGCATCTCCATAGCATCGACAGTACCGATTGGCCGAACGCACATGCCGCTTCCGATGCTGGGCAGCAAGGGTGTGAAAGTGAATCTCGGGACGGATAGCTTGACGGATCATTGGTCTCCTTTTGGCAATGGAGATATGCTCGAGAAAGCAGGACGATTCGCTGAACTCTATCATTACAATGATGAGTTCCGATTATCGCAATCCCTTCGTTACATTACAGGCGGGATCACACCACTCGATTCGAAAGGGAACCAAGTCTGGCCCAAAGTGGGGGATCATGCGAACTTCGTCCTTGTTCAGGCAAGCTGCTCCGCAGAAGCTGTTGCGAGAAGAGCACCACGTCAATCCGTATGGTATCAAGGCCAAAAGGTTAGCGAAACGATCTCATAAGATATCAGACCTTGAAGGAGGAACGACAAGATGCAACATCGGAATGATGAAGCGTATCGAAAGGCGATGATGGCTAAGGCCATCTCGCTCGCTTATACAAACACAGAGAAACATCAGGGAAAGCCTTTCGGTGCGATCATCGTCAAGGATGGACAGGTCATCGCGACAGGCGTAAATGAAGTTCTATCCACTTGTGATCCGACGATGCATGCGGAGATTCAAGCGATTCGTGAAGCATCCCGTAAGGAACGGACGGCTGATCTGTCAGGATATGAGTTGTATGCGAGCGGCCAGCCATGCCCGATGTGCCTCAGCGCCATGTATTTGGCGAATATTCAGGATGTCTATTATAGTTACGGAGAACCTGATGCTGCAGAGGTGGGTCTAAGTACGAGATACATCTATGAACAAGTTGCATTACCTATCGATCAGCGTGATACACAACTGAAACGAATCGATCCAAGCTGCTCTGATCTTAGGCCTTTAGCGTTGTGGAGAAACCTTTCGGAGAAATAATACCGTCGAGAAATATGTAAAATTATGAAACGTCCATTCCTGCGGGCTTGATGCCTCGTATGGAATGGACGTTTTTGTCACAATTGTGAAGCTAATTCAGCGATACGTTGATTGACATGATCTTCGAATAGGCCGCCGTGATAGGCAATAACTCGCGTGATATCATATGAAGTGAGCTTCTGGATCGAAGCGTTAGCTTGAGCTAGGTCGATTGAATATCTCGGATCTGGACCTAAGAGCTGCCCGTTCTCAACGACCATCGCATCACCTGCGATCAGTGTCTTACTCGCTTGATGATAGACGCTGAAATGTCCGGGTGTATGTCCAGGTGTATTAATGATGATTATTCCGCCACAATAAGGGAGTATCTCACCGTCTGCAACCAAGGTGTTCACGGGTGCAGCAGGAGGATTGGCGAGTAATCGTTTGAATGGGAGTGCACGTTCAGGCGGCCAAGAATCCATCGATGCGATGACCTCATCCGTAAATTTCATGATCCGACGTTCCCCTTGAATATAGGGCTTCTCAATCGCATTACTAATGACCTCGATCGGAGCTTCCGCGTGTGCAACGAAGCTAGGCAGCCCGCCAATATGGTCTAGATCATGATGTGTAATGATGATTTTACTAAGGGTTTGAAATGATTTGCCTGCCCGTTCGAAGGCTTCTTGAAATAAAGGGAGTTGACCTGGATAACCGGTGTCGATCAGAATTGTCTCATTCTCGTCCCAGATCAAGGTAGGGTAGATAATACGTTGTTCTCCCATGAGATGTGCTGAAATTTCGAGTGCTTCGATACCAATTCCTGTGTTCAAATGAATCCCTCCATTGTTCATATGACTGATGCTAGATTATAATAACGCTGCATACAAACAATGTCAAACATTAATTTTTAATCATAACACAAAAATAAAAATTTGTCAATATATAAATTCGGCTATTTTGTATATTATGATAATCATAGGACATAGAATCGCGAAAGGATGGGTTACCTTTGGAAAATAAGACAGCGTTGGTACTCGGGGCTTCAGGATTAGTCGGAGCGGCTCTGGTTGAAATCCTTGTTTCTAGAGACTATTATCAGCAGATTCATCTGCTTGTTCGAAAACCGCTACAGCTTGCTTCAGGGCGATGCATCCAGCATGTCATTGATATGGATGAACTACAGCGGTATAATCATCTTTTTGAGGTCAATGATGTATTCTGTTGTCTTGGGACGACGATTAAGAAAGCGAAGTCGAGAGAGGCATTCCTCAGAGTGGACTATGACTATCCTGTGGAAGCGGGTCAACTCGCTGCACAGCATCACGTTGAAGGGTACTATATCGTGACTGCCATGGGAGCTAGCTCTAGATCATCGATTTTCTACAGTCGAGTCAAAGGAGAAGTGGAGGATAAGCTCGCTTCGCTTCAGCTTCGTTCACTACATATCTTTAGGCCGTCATTGTTGACCGGAAATCGGGAAGAATATCGATTTGGGGAGCGAGTAGCAGAGAAGATCAGTCCATTCCTGAACCCGTTGTTAGTTGGACCGCTGAAGAACTATCGTTCCATCAAAGCGTCGACCGTTGCGTTATCCATGGCTTTGACAGCGGAGAAGCCGTTAAAGGGAACCTATGTACATTCTTCCCATCAAATGGCTGATCAAGCTGCACGTCACAGTTGAAAGAAAAGAAATAGAGGTGGATTATGAGAGGGAATCAGATTTACATAAGAGCATTAACGATCGAGGATGCTGAAGCTTTGCTGCAACTTCGGCAGCGTAATCATCAATTTCTACAACCATTTGAACCGTATCGCGGTGCGAATTATTTAACATTAGAATGGCAAATTCAAGATATCGAGAATAGCGAATTTGGTGCAAAGTCAGATCAGTCCCATACCTTTGGTATTTTTCACAATGAATCGGATGAATTAATCGGTAGAATCGCGATTACAGGCATCGTTCGAGGTCCAGCGCAGCATGCGAATATCGGGTACTTTCTAGATGAAGCCTATAATGGGAAGGGGTTGATGACAGAAGCGGTGGAACTATGCATCAAATTCGCCTTCGAACAGTTGAATGTGCATCGACTTCAGGCTGGTGTCATGCCTAGAAATCTTCGTTCCGCAAGGGTATTGGAGAAGGCGGGCTTTAGACGCGAAGGGCTGGCTGAACGATATATTCACATTAATGGTGTCTGGGAGGATCATGTTTTGTTCGCGATAACCGCTGAAGAATACCAAGCTTGATCGGACAAGATATACAAAATTATACAGCGCGATTCAGCTTATTTTAAGCTTCGGATGGTATGGTGACGACATGAGATTGTGTGCTCGAAGAGAAAGAGGGATTCAACATGAAAATAACTATGAAACATCTTCGAATGCTGGGTGTGACGGCCGCGGCCATCCTCGTGATTATCTTCTTGCCTTGGCAACATGGGCCTAAACATCCCTTGCGAGGCGGGTTGGTGATTCTGCGGCCAAACGCAGTTGGTCTCGGAGCCAGACCTATAATTTCCGGGAAGAAATCGAACATAGCTGTTGAGGTGCCGCAATCAGCGAAGCTATTTGACCACAAGGTCGCTGTGATCATGTACCACCACATCGATCCAAAGCTTCAAAATGAAGACACCATTACGCCTGAATTATTCGCATCACAGCTCGATGAACTGACTCAGAATCATATGCAGTTCATATCTTTAAATCAGTTCCGCTCTTTTATGAAAGGTGGGAGTGTGCCGGCGAATGCCGTACTTGTCACGTTCGATGATGGATATGAGAGCTTCTATAAATATGCGTATCCGATCATGAAGAAGCGTCATATTTCCGGCGTATGCTTCGTCATAACAGGTGATCTGACGCCGCGTGCATTGGTCTTTACACCGCACATGACGCCGGAAGAGATTCGGGATATGACGCAGCGTGATCCCGATATGGAAGTTCAAGCGCACACGGATGATCTGCATTTTAAGGTTAATCGCGGGCATGATGGCTTAACGGGGTTCCTCATCGTGAATGGGAAGAAGGAGACGAAGCAGCAGTATATCACTCGAATCAACCAAGATATTAAGGCTTGTGTACAGAAGCTATTGCCCTTAAATCGGCATGCGATTGATACGTTTGCCTATCCTTATGGACTGCACAATTCATCTTCGATCCGAGTTCTGCAAGCGAATGGTATCCATTACGCATTCACGACAAAGCCAGGACTCAGCACGACGGCGATGAATTTGATGTTATTGCCGCGGATTAATGGAGGTTCGCCTCATATTACGCCGCAAGCTTTATACCAATCGATTCGCAATGCTGCTACGCCGACGCTTACGTTCATGGGCTCCTTGTTAGAAATGCTGAAGCCCGCTTAATACGAAGAAGCCCAAGACAAATGTCTGGGCTTCTTTTGGTTCCACTAGCTTGATTTTAGATAATCCAAAAACAGTCGTTTGAGGATTTGCAGCTGTCTGATGGGGTCAATATCGGTCTCAAGCATCGGGATGCTGTTCTGCAGCGATAATTTCTTCGCGAATAAACCATAAGCATGAGTTACCGTTGCTATTGTCTCCTCTAGAGGTAGATCGGATCGTACGGATCCATCATGGATACCGTCTTTCACGATCTGGCTTAAGGAGTTCTTAATTCGCCCGATCGCTTCGGTATACAGCGGGAGATCCTCTAACGGCTCAGTGGATTGGGCGGCATAACTCTCGAATGCTTCGAGCAGCTTCGTATTCTGGCTATGTTCCGCGCCGATAAACCCGATGAACGTATCCAACATGAACTCTAGCTTCTCATAACAAGTGCCTGGAAGATTTGCGACTCGATCGAACGTCTCGATTTGCGATTCGACAATCCGCGTAGCGACGGCAACGATTAATTTATCTTTTTTCGGAAAATGCCGAAATACCGTGGCTACACCCATGTGAGATTCTGTCGCGATATCCTGCATCGTTGTTTTGTCCAGTCCTTTGCGATTGAAGATGCGCTCAGCGGCTTCAACAATCAGAACAATCCGTTGCTGTTTAGCATCCTCACGTTCTAGGTCCCATCTGGTCTTCGTATTCACGTGTTCCCACGTTCCTTCCCTTACGTACGTATTAATTGGTGATTGATCATAACAGAACGGAAGTTCATTGTCAAATGGAAGCGCTTATTCGAATAAGTTGTACTTCGGCATGAAAGGGCGTATAATAAGTTTTGGATATGATGATAGTCACACTATCATTATGATATTATAACTATCTTAACCGAAATTAATCATTTATAAGGAGTCGATGGACATGTCGGAAACAAATCAAGTTGTTGTTATTACGGGAGCGGGTAGTGGTATTGGCCGTGCTTCAAGCTTGAAATTTGCTGCAAATGGCGACAAGGTCGTATTGGTTGACTTCAACCCACAAACAGGTGAAGAGACTTTGAAGCTTGTGAAGGAACAAGGCGGCGAAGGGATTTTCGTGCAAGCGAACGTTGCGAACAGTGAAGATGTGCAGAAATATGTGAACAAAGCGGTTGAGACCTATGGACGTATTGATGTTTTCTTCAACAATGCAGGTGTGCTCCAGAAGATGTCTATGTTCGCGGATATAGAAGAAACCGAGCTTGATCGTATTCTATCCGTTAACGTCAAAGGTGTATTCCTTGGTATGAAATATGTGCTTAAAGTAATGGAGAACCAAGGCAGCGGCGTTATTATCAACACCGCTTCGACAGCGGGAATTCGCAGTGAGCATAGCTTAGCGGTATATTCGGCGAGCAAACATGCCGTTGTCGGCTTGACGAAATCGGCTGCACTTGAGTATGTGAAGAAAGGGATCCGTGTGAATGCAATCTGCCCAGGTGGGGTGGATACAACCCTTACGCAAGCTGTTCCAGTAATGATGCAGACGTCGGGTTATATTCCAGAAGAGCTGCCTAATATGAGACTTGGACGCTTCGCGCAGCCTGAAGAGCTTGCGGAAGTGGTCACGTTCCTCGCATCGCCGAAGAATAGCTACATGACTGGATCGATCGTAGCAGTCGATGGTGGATTAACACTGTAATAAATAAGGGACTTCATCATTTAGAATAAAGACGGATCTCATGAAGAGGTCCGTCTTTATTTTGCTCGAATTAGGGATGGGAAGAGTCGATATCCTCCTTCAGGCGTGCAATGAAATTACGATAAATACCAGAGAAGTGCTTCCCTTCAGCGCGTACCCAACCCAGGTAAACAGGCTGCTGATCAATGGACTCGAGCTCGAGTGTAATGATTTTTGAGGCGAATAGATCTGGTCCGTGAAGGAATGAGAAATCCATTCCTAGGGTTACCGCTTGATGATTGATGACGGATGTGCGAATCGCATCGGTATTGTTCGAGGTATACAGCAGATTGACGGAACCGTATTTTTCTTGGAAATATTGAACGAACCACGTGACATAATCATCTTGATAAATCGCTAATGTCTCATTTCGAAGCTGCTCAGCTGTGACAGTGTTCCGCAACGCGAGTGGGGATTGCCGACTGACTCCGGCAACGATCCGTCCTTGCAGCAACGGTTCGAAAGTGAGCCCCGTTAGATTTTGATGGATATGCTCGGATTTGATAATGAGGCCGATGTCCAGCTTATTATGCCGAATATCATCGAGGATTTCCTGTGAGCCCTTCTCCGTGATTTCCATACGGATATTCGGATAGGCGCGTTTGAATCCCATCAGCGAATCTACCCATAACGACATCGGACCTGGGATCGAAGCGACGCGGAGTTCACCGCTGACATGGTTCGAATAACCTTCGGCTTCATCGCGCAAATCCTGAACTTTATGAAGAATATCATAGGCTCTCTGAATGATTAATTTTCCTTCGGGTGTCAGAGCTGCTCCCAATCGGGAACGTGTGAATAAGTGAACTCCTAATTCCGTCTCTAAATGACTGATGGATTGGCTGATTGCGGATAGGGTGACATGTTTGTTCTGTGCGGCACTGGTTAGAGAGCCTGTCTTTGCAACTTCCACGATATATTCTAATTGTTCGAGATTCAAATTGCTGCACCTCTATTACTTAAGTAATACTTAACTAATAGTAACTATAATTAATTATTATTAAATGATCAACAGTGCTACAATGAATCCATTAAGATCAACCATTTGCAATGAAATATATCACATACTGAGAGGTGTTGGGCGATGAGACTACAAGGGAAAGTTGCACTCATTACAGGCGGCGGCACAGGGATTGGGAGAGCGACTGCGCTCCGGTTCGCACAAGAAGGTGCCAAAGTGATTGTCACAGATATTCAGTTACAGAGCGCTCAGGATACTGTTCAAGACATCATTCGGTTAGGTGGAGAGGGATTGGCCATTCGGCATGATGTCTCCCAAGAAACCGATTGGATTCAAGTGGTGGAACAAGCGAAAGAAGCCTATGCGAATATTGATATTTTGTTCAATAATGCAGGAATTTATATTATTAAGCCGCTTGTAGAGATCACGATCGAAGACTGGAATCGCCTGATGGGAATCAATGTAACGGGTGTATTCTTAGGGATGAAACATGTGATGCCAATCATGGCTGCACAGCGGAAAGGTTCCGTTATCAATGCCTCTTCGATTGCAGGGATCAAAGGCGCTTCAGGCCACGTGCTATATGGTGCAAGTAAAGGTGCGGTTCGATTGATGTCTAAAGATGCTGCCATCGAGTACGCTGCCGCTGGTATTCGAGTGAATTCCATTCATCCTGGTTACATTGATACAGGGATGGTTGACTATGCGGCTGCAACAACCAAGGCTTCTAAAGACGCATTAGCGGATCTATCGCCGAACGGTCGTCTTGGTACGGTTCAAGATATTGCGAACATGGTGCTGTTCCTTGCTTCAGATGAAGCATCTCATGTGACAGGCGGCGAGTTCGTCGTCGATGGTGGGGCAACAGCGAAGTAAGTTAGAGACGAATAGGGGGTATTAGCCATGAAATTACTTAATAAAGTAGCGATTGTAACCGGTGGAGCTAGTGGGATTGGTGAAGCGACTGTCAAATTATTTGCAAATGAAGGAGCGAAAGTAGTCATTGCGGACTTCTCTGATCGCGGTCAACAATTGTCAGATACATTGAATGCAGAGGGCAAGGATACACTCTACATTAAGACCGATGTAACGAATGAAGAGCAAGTAAAACATATGATTGAGGCTACGGTAGAGAAATACGGCCAATTGGATATACTATATGCAAATGCAGGGATTGCCAAAGACGGACCAGCCCATGTGCTGAATATGGAGGCATGGCAGCGTACGATTGACATTAACTTAACAGGTGTGTTCCTCTGTGATAAATATGCAATTGAGCAAATGCTCAAGCAGGGTACAGGTGGCGCGATCGTGAACTGTGGATCCATTCATAGTCATGTTGGTAAACATGGTGTTACAGCTTACGCATCGGCGAAGGGTGGCGTGAAGTTATTGACGCAGACACTGGGTATTACTTATGCCCAAGAAGGAATTCGAGTCAACGCCATTTGCCCAGGTTATATTGATACTCCATTGATTGAAGGACGCAATGAAGCGCTTAATGAACATCTTGTGAGTCTTCATCCGATGGGGCGGCTAGGCAAGCCTGAAGAGGTAGCCAAAGCTGTTCTCTTCCTGGCAAGCGATGATGCATCTTTTGTTACAGGTACAAGCTTGCTTGTCGACGGAGGATATACCGCTCAATAATTCAGCCGAATAGGTCAAAGACGTCGGTTACCGATAGAAATATGGGTAGCAGTCGTCTTTTTTTGTATGCAAAGATTGTATGAAATCTTGTTGATGATATGCTTTTTGCTTGTTAGAGTCCCAAATATCACTAGC
Source organism: Paenibacillus terrigena DSM 21567 (assembly GCF_000374845.1). Classification (GTDB taxonomy): domain Bacteria; phylum Bacillota; class Bacilli; order Paenibacillales; family Paenibacillaceae; genus Paenibacillus_K; species Paenibacillus_K terrigena. The sequence goes on from NZ_KB895419.1 coordinate 27,981, forward strand.
AATGTTGGTTGCTTTACTATAAAATGGAATTATATATAATGAAACTGGGTTTCATATGGTGAGACAAAGAGAGGGTGACTTTCATTGGCATACGAATTTGTTGGTCTGGACCATGTTCAACTTGCAGCACCTGAGGGTTGTGAAAGTGAAGCTAGGAATTTCTATCATCATCTCTTGGGTTGGCCAGAAATTCCGAAGCCTGAACCGCTCAAGCAACGAGGTGGTGTGTGGTTCCGATGTGGAAGGCATGAAGTGCATATCGGTGTGCACAAGGACTTTGTGCCTGCAACCAAGGCCCATCCAGCATTTCAAGTGCATCAAATTGATGCATTACGGGCTTACTTTCTCCAGAACCTTATTCAAGTGATGGATGATACGGCACGGGCGGACGAGGGCGTGAAGCGTTTCTATGTACAGGACCCTTTTGGCAATCGGATTGAATTTTTAGAGTGGATGTAATTGACAAATCATAAGTGTGGCATTACGATTATGGTAGGAATTTACTTTTTATAGGAGAGGGTGAGTGTTCAATGTTGAAGCTGTTTGAATTCAAGGATCACAGAATGATGAACGTGCGTTGTAATCTCATTGTACCACCCTTACTCGATACGTATATTTTGTATGCGTAATTAATTCATGAGTAATTGGGATAGGACCATGGTGATGTACGCCATGGTCTTTTTTGTTGTTCAGAATGAATGAGGGGGGGAATGCCAATGAATACAATTAGAAATTTGTATCCAAACGAAGTCGAGGAATTAAAAGTGATTCTACGGACTGTGTATCAAGAAATACTAAGTTATCAAGAAGATCGTATCCAGAATAATGAAATCAAGATGCGTAAAGCGGTGAAGTCCACATTACCTTATTTAAATCTTTTCAAAACACATATTCCTAAATACAAGCAGCGTTACATTGAATTATTGGAAAAACAAGAAGAACTGAAGGCATACGATTTGATCATTTGTTTTGATCGTGCGATATATGAACTACATGCTCGTGTCGAAGCTGGAATTTTCGCGGATCTGCCATGGAGTAAAGAATTAAGAGATCTCTTGAACGAGAGACAGAACACGTCGGGTGTAGAGATGACTCGAAATGAATCCGTTGTCGAGTACATCACGAGTGGAATGAGTGTAAGCCGTGGTGTTGTGGAAGGTATCGCTCGTGTCATTCTGGATGAAACCAATATATCGAAACTCAACCAAGGAGATATTCTTGTTACTTCAATGACAGCTCCGAACTTCGTACCTTATGCAAGTCTTGTCACGGGTCTAGTAACGGACAAAGGCGGGTTAGTATGTCATGCAGCCATTTTAGCTAGAGAGTTCAACTTACCTTGTGTTGTTGGCTGTAAAGATGCAACGAAGACAATTCAAGATGGAGAGCGGATCAGACTCGATGCAGATACAGGGATTGTGGTGAGGTTAACAAGATGAGTATTCTACCACTTATGAACGTATCCGATGAAATTTCTTATGGCGGGAAGGCTGTACAATTAGGATTTGCAATGCGAGCTGGATTGCCTGTACCCATGGGCTTTGGCGTATCGTATCAGTCTGTTCAGGAGATTGTAAACAATGAAAATGAGCATTTATTAAATGGGTTAGATGAAATTATATCTCTACTAGGAGATTCCTGTACGGTTAGATCTTCCGCTGTCGGTGAAGATGGGGTGCAGGCAAGTTATGCAGGAATATTTAGGACTGAACTTCATTTGACGAATCGATCCCAAATTTTGAATGCAATTCGGCGGGTTGCATCCTCTATTCATTCCGATCAAGCTAATCAATATCGTAACAAAATGGGGGTGACATCGACCCCGAAGATGGCTGTTATTATACAGCAAACGGTCAGAGCTAATTGTTCAGGTGTGATGTTTACAAGGCATCCGATTACGCATATTGATGAACGGATCATTGAATCATGCTGGGGGCTAGGGGAGAGTGTTGTATCAGGTAGAATTATTCCTGATCAATACAGGGTTAATAGAGGAGTAACGAGTAGTCAATTGGTTAGAGGAATGCAAGATACAGCGATTTATACCTCATTGAACGGAGGCACGGTTGAAGTTGAACTTGAAGACCATCTGAAAGACCAGGCTAGTCTCAACGATAATCAAGTTAGACAACTTGATCGCTTAGCCCAAACCAGTGAAGAGCATTTCGGAGCAGGACTTGATTTGGAATGGGCCTTTGCGAGCAATTCGTTGTATCTACTGCAGTGCCGGAAAATGACGACTTAGCTATTTTACATGAAAATACCGCAATACTGTCTTCATCTTGGAAGGTTCTGTCTTCGTATTATCCGTCAAGTAAATTTCGCGATGGGTACGTGTGCTAAGCTCTAAGTTATGCTCTTGCATGAATTGCTTCATTCTCGTGAAGCTATGTACTTCATCGGCAAAAGGTCCCACATGCAGCATTTGGACGGACTTGCCATCCTCAATGGAATCGAACACAACCTCATCAAGAGCAAGGGTCGGTTTCTTCTTCCTCGTTGTCTCTAACGCGCGGCTGACAACATCTTCGGTGACGAAATCAGGTTGGCGAATCATGATCGTGTAGATCAAGTCGTCTAGGTTCAATGTCTCAATAGAGCGGCTTTCCTCGGCTAGATCCCACACACCTTCTAGCGGATACACCGTATATTCGAAGTAACCAGGTGGCGTATACCCTTGCTTAGGCATCATTCGAATGGCGTAAGATAGAGCATAGAGGACCTCGACTTTTGCAGAAAATGCTGTAGAGTTCGGGTTTCCTCTGCCTCGAATCATTAGAAATTGCTGCTTGGGTACGGTGATGAGCACGGGTTCGTTTTTCGGAAGATAGAGATCTTTTTCTTTTTTTCTCCATTCATATTTCATCGCATTCACTCCCATTCATCTATGAATCCATTTGGCTAGCCTCGAGGATATCTTAAATGAAATGGATCGATTATTCAAATGTGACTGGTTGTTAATCTAGCCGTTGTGTGAATCATTTTAAGTGTTTACCGGAGAAAGAAAATGCTTAGTCAACTCGCAAAATAATACTTAGTGTATCACTGTGCCTAACCGTTCGAGCACCGTATCCAAATTCTGTCCAGGAACTCGCATGATCAAATCTCCTAGCTTCTTTAATCGTTCTTCAATGTTATGTAGATTAAACTCTTTTGCATCGGGGCGAAGAGCCACTTCGGACCAGAGCAGCGGCGTAGAGAGTGTCGCATGCGGTCTTGCGCGTGGTGTGTAGGGGGCAGAGAGCGTTCTTCCATAGCCATGCTGAAGATAATCAATATAGATTAAGTCCCCGCGATTTTTCTTGAACCGTTCAATCGTGAATAGCTTTGGGTACTTCTGTACCGCGAAAGAGGCAATGAAATGCCCAAGCTGGCGCAATTGATCGAACGAATACCGCTCGTCGGTCGGAAGAGGAACGTAGATCTGTACACCGGTAGCACCAGAGGTTTTGGGCACGGAGGTAATGCGCAGCGAATCGAGAATTTCACCAATCGCTTGCGCTGCTTCCATGATGCGTGGTTCCGGGTCGCGACTCGGATCGAGGTCGATGATCCACTCGACGGGTGCCGTATGGCCTATATAATGAAGTGATGGGTGAAATTCCAGGCAGGCGAGATTGCCAAGCCACATGAGGGTGGATAACGAATTGAGGTTCACGTAATCAATATCTTCTAATGGGGCAGTTTGCACGAAATCTGGTTTTCCTGTTGGACAATTTTTCTGGTAGAACGATTTAGCCTGAACGCCATTCGGATACCGAATGGTCGTCAGATGGCGATTGGCACAATATCGGAGCAGATATGGAGCAAGAAACACGAGCTTGTTCAAGTAATCCAGCTTCGTCACTTGAGCTTCCGGCCAGAGAAGCTTATGGGGATTCGAAATGGTGAGTTCGTTGCCGTCTATCCTGATTTTCTCTTTCTGGACAACGCTCATGTGTTTGCTCCTTATCGAATCATATTTTGGGTTTGCGGCTAATTTTCGGATGCCGAAGCACACCTTGATGCGTTATCTCAAGACCTGTGACTTCACAGCTTAGCGGCTTAGATAGCCACAGGACGTGTTCTTTTTTTAGATCCATAGGAAGTGGAGAGAAGGGTGCGCTCGAAGCCGGATGAGTTGCCGCGTAGTTCATTAATTGCTCCTTGTCTGCACCATTCAGTCCTAACGAAACACGGCCGAAGTAAGCCCCGTCGCTCACCATGACCATACTTGCCACACGGCCTTCGCGAATGGTAATACCATAGATGTCGACTTCACGCAGGATGGATGTTTTACGTTTCCACCAATCTTGATGTTTCTTGCCTTCATGGTATCGGCTTGTTAAGCGTTTACTAACAACACCTTCCCACTGACGCTCTTCCACCCAGTTCCAGAGCAGGTCCCCATTCAAGAATAGATCGGTCACGAAAAGCTGCGGCAGCTTCTCCGGCAATAATTCATTCAGACGCTGATGACGCGACCGAAAAGGCTTGAGTGCCCAATCTAAACCGTTTTCATGGAGAATATCGAAGACGACGTACATCGGTTGATGATCTGGATATTGTGACTCGGTTGACACGACACGTTTGCTGCGAACACGCTGTTGGATACGTTTGAAATCGGGCCGCTGCAATACGGTATCGAACATGACGAGCTCCCCGTCAAGCAGGAGGTTGCCACTTGGGAATTGCTTCTGCAGCAGCGCTACGATTTCAGGGAAAGCAGCATTTTGCGTAAGCATGTTCTTAGAATAGAGCGTGACATTCCCTTCCGATAAAACAGCGAGAGAGCGAACGCCGTCCCACTTTAATTGATACCCAATATCGGATCCCGTCGGAAGTTGATCTTGATAGATGGGGGACATCGGCTTAATCGGAAGGGTCATACCATAAACATGCAGTCCGGTGAATCCCATCTTAAGAAGCCGTTTCCTTCGCCTTTTTGCGGCTTCGAGGCTTCGGTTTGGTAGGTGCTGGTCCACCCGTGTCTGCTGCGACAACTGGCTTCACGACATCAAGGCTCGCCTGCAATGCCGACATCAGATCTATGACATTCGTCTTCTGTGCTGCTGGTGCTACATTAATTTCTTCTCCGGCGATTTTATGTTCGATGGCTTCCAGTAATGCTACGCGGTACGTATCTTTATACTTCTCAGGCTCAAAAGGAGTCGTTAGTTGGTCGATCAACATTTTCGCCATATCCAGTTCTTTCTCATTCACGGTTACAGGCGTCTGCGGCAAGTTCGGCACTTGGCTGACGGGTCGAATCTCATCAGGGTAGAAGATCGTCTCCATCGCAATACAATTGTCGATCACGCGAATGGCGGCGAGACTGCTCTTGGAGCGAATAGATACTTGAGAAATACCAATTTTCTGCGTTTGCTTCATCGATTCGAGCAGTAGATTATACGCATGCGCTCCAGTTTCAATCGGGGAGAGATAATACGTTTTCTGGAAAAAGATCGGATCGATATCGTTCAAATGGACGAAGTCCAGAATCTTGATCTCCTTAGTGATCTCTCCGGACAATTTCTCCAGTTCATCCTTCTCGAAAATAACGAATTTTCCAGGTTCATACTCATAACCCTTCGAAATTTCTTCCCACTCCACTTCGGTATCGCATGTTTTGCATTTTCTTACATAGGATAAGGGCGTATTGCATTTCTTATGAATGTAACGCATCGAGATATCTTTATCTTCCGTTGCCGAGAACATTTTCACAGGAACGTTGACTAACCCAAAACTGATGGCGCCTTTCCAGACTGTATGCATGACTCATCAACCTCCATGAACGTTTTTCGTACAGGCTTGTCATTAGTATGGTCCAGATAACTGCGATTTATAATGGGAAAAGGGAGCAGGGATTGCGAATGCTGGTCTTATTCGACTTGGATGGAACACTGATTAGTTCATATATGGATAATCCGGATCGGAATTATGATCTCTGGACAATTTTGCCCAATCGAAAAGAGATTCTGCATGCCTTGTTAGCACAAGGGCATTCCATTGGCATTGTCACGAATCAGGCCGGTGTTGCGTTTGGACATATTACAGAGAAGAAGGCGATGCAGAGGATTCATGCCCTGTTCGATGCCCTTGAGCTCGTGCCATATCCTGCTGTCCAAGTGAGCTATGGCCATCCGAAAGCACGTATTCCTCGTTATCGGAAGCGCGAAGCTGTTGCCCGTCGGAAGCCTTCCGGCCTGATGCTTCGGGAGCATATCGCTATGAACCCTGAAGCGGCTTCGGAGGGTGTTATTTATATAGGTGATCGTCCTGAAGATGAAGCAGCTGCGAAGGATGCAGGTGTTGATTTCGTATGGACAGATGCGTTCTTCCGACTTGATAGCGTAGGGCATAAATGATTTATAACGATTTTTTATCTATACATTATTTCTGGCTCCTTTAGAATGAAAGTACTGACATAAAGGAGAGAATTGAAATAATCATGAATACAACACGGATATTAGAAAGTTCAAAGCAGGATATGGATTTTATCGAGAAAGGAATTTGCGATTACAATGAATCACACGTGCCTTTTGAACTACCTATTCCAGTTGAGGCTATCAATAGGCATATAAAAGATGAAAACGGCGACATTATTGCTGGGATAAACTGTATTCATTATGCGTGGAAATGCATTGCGATCGACGCATTGTGGGTACGTGAGGACTATCGGAAAACGGGTCTAGGGTCCCGGTTATTAACAGAGATCGAGAACGCGGCAAAAGCGCATGGATGTCATCTGATTCATGTCGATACCTTTGATTTTCAAGCCAAAGATTTTTATTTGAAACACGGTTATATGATTTTCGGCGTTTTAGAAAATTGTCCCTTAGGTCATCAACGCTATTATCTGCAAAAGTCTATTTCATAGCGTTCCGAATCCCATCAAGTAGATTTGATGGGATTTTATTTATTAATATGATGAAAATGTAAACAAATGTATATGAAAGTAAGAACTTATCTATTTTTCTATGACGAACACGTCTCATAGTATTAACTGTGAGGAGGCCTCTTGGTAAGGAATGGGCGCCCGGGAACCGCCTATGACGAGTACTCAAGTTAGCAGTACGAAAAACACAATATATCATTTCATACGAGGAAATGAGGATGAGGAATGAAGCCAAGCCAAAGGTATCGACAGTGGTGTTCGTTGTTGTTATCGGTTATCTTGTTTTTTTCGATTGTTTTTTCCGTAAATCCGCAGGTGATGTTCGCAGAAGGAGCAGGAGGTACGGACGAGATTGTGCAGCCGGCACCGGAGATTCCGGTACCGGGGACAGAGCCAGACTTACCGACGGCACCACCTCCGGAAGATATGCCGGATGCGATTGTCTCACCTGACATGCCTAACGCGCAAGAAATTGTATCGGCAACAGCGCCGAGCGGCGCAAGGGAAAATTACGCGCTACATAAGCAGGTTAGGGTGTCGGGCAATGAAGTTGATTATGCGCATTTTCCTAAAAACGCCGTCGATGGCGATCTAACGAGTCGCTGGTCTTCCGACAAATTCGATGATCAGTGGTTCGAAGTTGATCTGGGAGAGAAAAAAGATGTTGGCCAAGTCATTATCCGCTGGCAGACGCCAGCCACGTCCTACCGCGTGCTGACTTCGGTCTATGGTGATAATTGGGAGGACATTACACTTGAGAATGATGGCATTATTAATTGCCAAGGCGGAACGGAAGTCCTAAATTTCCCTTCAAGAGAAGCAAGATACGTCAAGTTTGTAGGGGTTGAGCGGAAACCGGTAGATGGCATTCTATATGGGTACTCATTCTATGAGTTCGAGGTCTACAGTGAAGACCCGCTAGCGAAAATCATCAAAGGGATTCGCGGTATTGAACCGATCAGCCAAGGACAGACCGAGTTCCCATTCCCGTCTGTACCGGAAGGTTATCAAATCTCTATCTATGGATCGGATGCGCTGCCTGTCATTGACAAGGAAGGCGTCATTCACCCCCCATTGGTGGATAAACAAGTTCATGTGATGCTGCAAGTGCAGAGCGTGGAGGACCCAACGCAGAAAGCGATAACGCCGTCTTTCGAAGTTACGGTTACAGGATTAAATCAGCAGATCGAAGGATTGAATGAGGAACCGAAAGTCATTCCATCCCTGCAAGAATGGATTGGGAGAACAGGTCAATATACCTTATCGCCTTCAGCGAAGATTGTCTATAATGACCAGTCGTTAGCCAAATCAGCAGCGATCGTTCAAGAAGACATGAAAGCGATTACGGGATTAGAATTGCAAGTTACCCAAGGGTCTCCATCGAGCGGAGATCTGTACTTGTCCTTAAATCCGTCGGATAAGGTCTTAGGTCAAGAAGGTTACATACTCGATATCGCTGATTATGTGTCCATTACGGCACCGACGGTCAAGGGGGTATTCAGCGGGACGCGATCTGTACTCCAAATCCTGAAGCAGGATGAAGGTCATGATCAGATTCCGAAGGGGTTGTCACGCGACTATCCGAAATACGAGACACGCGGATTTATGATCGACGTGTCTCGTAAATTCTATACGATTGATTTCCTTCGGGATTACGTGAAGATGATGGCCTGGTATAAGATGACTGACCTGCAAATTCATTTAAATGACGATGTTGGGACACCATTTCCGGATAATAATCAGCGTGCAGCGTTCAGACTTGAAAGTGAGCTCTATCCAGGGCTGGCGAGCTCGAATGGCCATTACACGAAGGAAGAGTTCCGCAATTTGCAGCGACTAGGTCAGGATTATGGCATTAACATCATTCCGGAGATCGATACGCCAGGACACTCTCGCGTGTTCACGACGTATTACAAGGAAAAGTATAACAAGGATCTTGGCAACGATTCACATCTGGATATCTCCAAACCGGAAACGGTCGAGTTCGTGAAGAATCTCTTCTCCGAATATATCGACGGCTACAACGGCGGGGAACCGACCTTCTTAGGTCCTGATGTTCAGATCGGAACCGATGAATATTCGGGCAACACGGAAGATTTCCGAAAGTACATGGACACGATGATCAACTTCATCAACAGTAAAGGCAAGCATCCAATTTTATGGGGCGGCATGCAAGCCTATGCCGGCAAGACGCCGGTCAGCAATCAAGCGACGATGGCGATCTGGCATTTGCCGTATGGCGGGCCGAGTCAGGCGATTGAACTTGGATATGACATCATTAATACGAACAACAGTTATTTGTACCTCGTACCGCGGCTTTATGCAGATTATTTAAATGCCTCACTGCTCTATAACGAATGGGAACCTGTGAAATGGTACGGCGAGACAGTGCCATTCGGTCATCCGAAATTAAAGGGCGGCATGTTCGCACTCTGGAATGATATTTCGTATGAAGCGGGTCTGTCCTCAGACGATACGCATGTACGCTTGGTTCCTGCCATCCAGGTATTGTCCGAGAAAATGTGGCATGGCGCGAGAAGCGATGTGGACTACGACACATTTGTGAAGACGGCAGCGGGGATGGGAGATGCGCCGAATACTCACCTTTCTTATGACGTGAAAGTCAACAATACGGAAGGAAGCGTCCTTAATTATTCGTTCGAAAACAATTTCAACGACGCATCCGGTAACGGATACAATGCAAGAGGCAATAACGTCGATTTTGTCAAAGGAAAATATGGGCAAGGCGCCCACTTCAACGGTGGTACTAGCTATTTGGAGACACCGCTCAACAGCTTAAACTTCGGTTGGACCGTCTCCATGTGGATTAACCCGGATGCGGACAATCCGGACGATGCCGTATTAATGGAATCGCCTGCGGGAACGGTAAAATTAAAGCAACACGGCACCGAGGGTAAATTAGGATTCTCTAAAGAAGGATATGATAGCGCATTCAATTACAAAGTGCCGGCAGGGCAATGGACGCATATTCTCCTCACAGGGGATAGCAACGGCGTCTCGCTCTATGTGAATGGGAATGAATACGTCGAGAACCTGGCACAGCCGGTGCATCGCATTCAGACGCTCGTCCTGCCTGTCGCGAAAATCGGCAGTGCAACCAACGCGTTCAAAGGAACGATCGATAATCTGCAAGTCTACAATCGATTCGTTCCGCTGCTCGATGTGAACAACTATGCGCTGCATCAGGCAACAGATGCCTCTGGAATGGAGGCGGCATGGGTACCTTCGAGCCAAGCCGTCGATGGCAATATGAACACGCGCTGGGCGAGTACGTACAAAGCAGATTCGTGGTTCACTGTTGACTTGGGCAAAACGCAAAATATCAGCAAGGTCGTCATCGGATGGGAGACGGCAGCGAAAAAATTCAAAATTCTCGCATCCAATGACAAAGAAACGTGGTTCAATGTAATGAATGACGATAAAATCCTTGAATTTGATGGGAAACTTGGTACGAGTACGATTAAATTCGATCCAAAGCAAGCAAGATACGTCAAATTCCAAGGGATTGAAAGAACGCCGGTAGATGGCGCATACTACGGTTATTCCATCTATGAGTTTGAAGTTTATGGTGATGATCTGATGGTTCCATATAAAGCGTTAATTGATGCAGCCGAGAAATTGATCGATATGAACAAAGGGAACCAAGAACTTCGCAATCAATTGATGAAGCTCTTGGATCGATACCCGTATCATTTCGAGACCTTAGTGGATACGCTGCGCGATCTGAACGATCGATTGGAGAAGTCATTCAATGAAACGGAGAATCCAAGGCCAAAACCTGAAAATCCTGGACCTGGCTCATCAACGTCCGGCACCGTCCAACCACCAGCCGCGAAGGAAGGCGAAGCGACGATCAAAGCTGGCGAAGCCGGCACAGTCAGCTTAGGCAAGCAGATCACCGTTTCTGTTCCGGCAGGAGCAGCGAAAGAAACGACAAAGCTGCAGCTTAAGAAAATCGACAATTCCGCTGACATGCTCAAGCAGCAGCCGAATGCATTAAGCGCGGTGTTCGAATTGTCGAAGGATGTGAAAGGCAGCTTCGACAAGCCGATTCAGATCAGCTTGACGTTTGATGCCAGCAAGCTAGGCAAAGATCAACAAGCATCCGTGTTCCAATACGATAAAGCAACAGCGCGTTGGGTGGAACTTGGAGGCACGGTAACGGGGAGTGCGATTCAAGTGGAGACACGCGATGTCGGCATATTCGCAGTCTTTGCGATCGATCGCAAGCCTTCTGAACCGAAGCCTGCATTCCAAGATATCGCAGGCCACTGGGCTGCGAAGGAGATTCAAGCTGCCGTGCAACGCGACATGACGAACGGATATCCGGACGGAACATTCAGGCCGGATCAGTCCGTGACGCGGGCAGAGTTCACGGTATGGCTCGCGAAAGCGATGCAGCTAAGCGACGAAGGCCGTACGAAGGCGTTCACGGATCAATCCTCGATCCCGGCATGGGCGAGTGAGGCCGTGGCGCAAGCTGTAGAGCTCGGACTCATTCAAGGCTATGCGGACCAACGGTTCATGCCGAATCAGCCGATCAGCCGCGCAGAGATGGTGACGATGGTCGCGAGAGCATTGAAGCTGTCTACCAACGCAAGCGCAAGAACGAGCTTCGCCGATGACAAGCTGATCCCAGCATGGGCGATCGGAGCCATTGATACTGCTGTGCAGCAAGGCTGGATTCAAGGGCGCGGCAGCAATCAATTCGCGCCGAGTGCCTCGACGACGCGTGCGGAGTCGATGACGGTCTTGTTGAAGGCATTCCCAGTCAACTAAACGCAGGCAAGTAAAAAAGACGCTCAGCATCACCGGTCATGGTGATGCGAGCGTCTTTTGGTGCATGGATGATATAAGGCATTAAAGCGGACGAAGAGCAACCTCCGCCGTCTCCTTCAACTGCTCGATCATATCAAGCCATGCTTGTGGTTTGTTCGGAAGCACCGAATAGTACCAAGATAGGAAGTCAACGATCAATTGACCAGGCAGGGATGCCATCTGATCATCTTTTGGCATGAAACAGAAGTCAAGACCGTCCACTGCTTCGCCGTCATTGCCCCATGATGGATGCACGTAAGGGAAATCAAGTCGTTGGTAGCCAATATGTGAGAGCACTTCACGCCGTACGATCGGATTCATCGGCGCAACACCGCCGAATTCTAGTTCATTGGATTGATACGGGTCATAGATTTCTGCGAACATGCCGAGCATTTGAACGCCTGCTTCGGCAGCTAGCTGGTCAAGATCGCGCTCGCGGTTTTTGTACAGGAACCGTCCAATGCCAAGGCCCGGCTTGCCAATAATCGTGAAATCGGTCATGGCAACGTTCAATGCTGTGACATAGCGGTATTCTGTTGAACCGACAACTTGTCCTTCATGGACAGCAACAAATACGCGAATATCCGGATCTTGTAACGGTTCTTTCCAGAGATCGAAGGCAAGCACTTCTTCTGGTGGGAAAATAGATTTCATTAAGTTATGCATTTGGGTGAACAATGGATCTTCAATCGATGTAATGCGGATATATTCCATAGTCATCGTTGCTCCTCTCAGTTTATGTGGATTCATGTCTATCGTTTATTGGAATGGGTTCTTCCACTCCATCAATAGCGCATGGTTACAGGATTCTTCGTCCTCAAGATAATTGTGGGCTACAGCGACCGGCGTACGGCCGCAGCGCAGCAGGAATGTAATGACAGGGTCGCGTAGATCACCCTTCATCACGGCACTTGCATATTGTTCAGGCGTCATCTGGTCTGCATAGCGATGATAGCCCGGCATCCGTCCTCCGCCTAGTAGGCGCTCCAATCGAAGCTGTACGACCGTCTCATACATGGACTGCATCAACCATTTGCCGATGCCGCATTTGCGATAGGCAGGTCGGACACCGATGTCCACCACATATAAGGAATTTCCGTTCGGATTATGGTTGCGAATATAGCCATGATCCGTGACTTCCTCCCAAGTATGCTCAGGATGCTTCGGATCGAATTGCGTAATTAGACCTGTCATCGACCCAATGAGATGCCCATCACTCTCCGCGCACAATGCACCTTCAGGGAACATCTCCATATGACTGCGCAGCTGTTCAGTGTTCCACCATAACTCGGAAGGATAGGGCGGCGGGAAGCTCTCTCGTTGAATGTCAATCATTTCAGCAATATCTTGTTCTTGATAATTGCGTATGGTGACAGGCAATGGCGTCTCGTCTAGAAATACGTAGAATGATTTGTTGTAAGTCATTAACGGCATCCTACCAATCTGGATAGAGGTCCGTACGGCGATCACGCCAAGTCGTAACGGATCCACTCTCACGGACTTGATGCAGAAGCGAGAGATCGAGGTCTGCTGTAATAATCATGTCGTTATTGATCTCGCCCTCTGCGATAATGCCACGCGGCGGAAACGGTACATCGTTCGGCGACAAGACTGCAGCTTGTCCGAAATTCCCGCGCATGAAATCGACGGTCGGCAGGGAACCGATGGTTCCAGTCGTCACGACATAGATCTGATTCTCAATCGTACGTGCATGGCAGCTATAGCGAACACGGTGGAAGCCGTGTCGGTCATCGGTACAGGAAGGACAGAAGATGACATCTGCACCTTTCGCACGCACCATCCGAACGATCTCAGGGAACTCGATATCATAACATGTCAAAAGGCCGATCTTGCCTTTATCCGTCTCGAACACTTCAACGCCATCGCCAGCGGACATGTTCCATTCGGTGACTTCGGTTGGCGTAATATGAATTTTGGCTTGCTCTGCTACCTGACCATCCGGATAGAAGAGATGCGCAACATTATACAATTTGTTGTTCCTGCGGATGACATGGGTTCCACCGATAATGTGCATCCCGTATTTTTTTGCGAGTCCTGTGAAGAGACTTAAGTAGGCATCCGTATAATCTGGCAGTTCTTGAATAGTTAGAGCTGCGGCTTTGTCGTTCCCGATAGACATGAGCTGAGTAGTCAGAAATTCGGGAAAGAGGACAAAATCCGTATTAAACTCATCCGCGGTTCTTACATAATGCTCGACTTGATCCGCGAATTCTTGAAATTTCGAAATGGTGTGTAAATGATATTGTACGGCAGATACCCGCAATTTCATTTCATCGCCTCCCTTAATTTACCTTGTTCCAAATAACATTCCTATTATGAAGCACAAGGAGCAATAGAACAAGTATAAAAATAGGACCTTCACCCGTCTTATGAACAAGGTGAAGGTCCTTCTTTTTATGCAAGCTTATTCACTGCCTGTTGCTGCTTCTTACGATCCTGAAGTCGGATGGTTCCTGCTGTCATCAACAGCAGCAATCCGTTAATGACGAAGACGTATGGGATTGGCAGCCATCCACCTAGCGCGCCGCCAATCATCGGGCCTGCCATCGTGCCAAGCTGGTTCGCTGATTGATTCAAGCTGAATGCGCGGCCCCGGAAGTCTGGTGTAGTCGCCTTCACGATCAGGGCATTCAATGCAGGGTAGACGGCGGCGAAGAAGAGTCCATAGACGAACCGTAGAATACCGAATCCAACAATGTGATGGAAGAAGATTTGAAGAAGATTCCCAATTCCACCTCCAATTAAGCCAATCATCAAGATTTTGCGATAGCCGTATTTGGCTCCGAGCTTGCCCCATTGTGGTGCGGCAATTACGGTCGCAATCCCAACAGCGGAGAAAATGATACCCGAGCTGAAGGACGCATCGCCATGCGTGATGCCCATATCCAGCACATATAGCGTAAGCAGTGGTTCAAGAATCATGACCGATCCGCTGACGATCAATACAGTAACGAATTGATTCATGAGAGGCCTGTTGCTTGCCGCTTGCTTGAGATCATCGATCACATGCGAACGGGCACGGTTGCGATCGAATTTCTCTTCTTTAATACCGATTAGTGCGATCAATGCAGCGATGAGCACGACCACAGCGGAGAGGAAGAACGTCTCCCGATAACCGAAGAATCGGCTCATGGTACCGCCGATCATCGGACCAATAATACTTCCTGCCGCGCTTGCTGTCGCCATAATGCCTAAGGCGTGACCGACATGTTTCTCCGGTGTATTCGTACCGACGAGCGCGATGGCAGCGGGGACATAGCCTGCAAGAAGCCCTGAGAGTATTCGCACAGCGATTAGTTGATAAGGGTTCTGTACGAGCGCTGTCAAGACGTAAATCCCGGCAAGTGCGAATCCAGAGCGGAGCAGCATGGGCTTCCGACCGTATTTGTCCGCGAGTGATCCCCAGTATGGGGCGATCATGGCACTCGCTAGAAACGTAATGCCGAACGCAATGCCGGACCATAATGATAAATTCGTCGTTACATGCAGATCACTGCTGATAAAGAGGGAAAGAAAGGGGACTGACATGGAGAAAGCAGTACTGCAGAAGAAAACGCCAGCCCAGAGTACATAGAGATTTTTTTTCCAAGATTCCACGGGGTTCACATCCTATTCTGCCTATTCACGGTCCTATTTTGAAATTTAATTGTATCATGAATATAAACGTAGAGGCCTTACTTCAACTCCGAAATAAGCTCATATCTGAGCATAATAGGGAACAAGAGAGGACTAGGTGGTGCTAACCAAGCTTTTTCGGAAAATTAAGGCAGAAAAGTGATCGATACGCCATAACGTTTATTTTTGGGCAGCGGTCGTTTATACTGGAGGAATGAGTGTTTAGGGTTGTTCTTCGATATTCGAATAAGAAAGGAGAGGAAATTGATGTTCGTAGAAGAAAGGCATCAAGCCATATTACATAAGCTGCAGCAAGAGAAATCGATTAGAGCTTCGGATTTGATTCAGATCTTTCAGGTATCATTTGAGACGATTCGCAGAGATTTAGAATTCCTAGAAAGTGAAGGGGTCCTAAAACGGGTACATGGTGGTGCGATCCTGACAGAAATGGATTACAGCCGTGAAATTCCTCGGACGCTGCGTGAGAATACCTATCTGGAAGAGAAGAATGAACTCGCGGAGATTGCGGCGTCCTTCGTCGAAGAAGGCCAATCCATCGCACTGGACGTGAGCACGACGAATAATCATTTCGCCCAAGTGCTGAAGCACAAATTCGATCGATTAACGATTATTACGAACTCCCTTCCAATTGCGAATGATCTGATGTCGAAGCCAAACTATACGATCATTCTGATCGGCGGGGTTATTCGGAATTCAGAGCAGGGAACAATTGGTGATTTGGCTGAGGAGTTCGCTAGCCGGTTCCATGCGGACTTATTCTTCATGAGTATGAGCGGGGTGACCTTAACCGAAGGGATTACGGATTATGGCCTGGCGGAAATGCAGATTAAGAAGATTATGCACAAGAACGCGAAGCGTACGATCGCCCTGGCGGATAGCAGCAAGTTTGACGCGATCTCCCTTATCAAAATCTGCGGTGCCACTGAGGTTGAACGGTTTGTCACGGACTCTCATGTCTCTGAAAACATCGTGCAGAAGTACAAAGAACACGGAATCGAAATTACGTATTCATTATAAATACGAAGAACCCTGACCCGAATGGTGTTAGGGTTTTTTTGCGCACACGAGAATGCAAATTTAATATTGTGTTTATGTGTGTTTGTGTGGTATTGTGTACAAAATACATAAGAAAGTGAAGGTGGCACAGGTGGTCGTTATCTCCCTAATACTCGTCCTTTGCTCGGGTATGGCGCACGCCGTATGGAATTTATTCACGAAGCAAAGCGAGAATAAGAGTGTGTTCTTATGGTTGATATTCATTCCTGTAACGGTCGTTCTACTTCCCACGCTCTTTATGGAGCTGGCGTCAAAATCTTTCCCTGTCGTTGCTTTTGTGTGGATGGGTCTTTCGATGGCCATGCAGGCCATTTACGCAACCTTATTATCTCGAACCTATCAAATGGGGGATTTATCCCAAGTGTATCCTGTGATGCGTGGTACGGCGACATTGCTCATTCCGCTGCTCGGGGTCCTCGTATTCGGTGAATCGTTAGCGGCTTGGGGCTGGATTGGAATTACGTGTATGTTAATAGGGTTCTTCTTAATGAGTGGATGGACGTGGAAGAAGAACCAATTCACCACTTCCTACAAACCATGGCTTTACGCTCTATCTGTGGGATTGTGTGTGACGTGTTACACCTTGATTGATAAGCAGAATCTATTGTATTTATCCCCATTAAGTTTATTGGCTCTGACGAATATTGGTTTTATTATCGGATTAACACCAAGTGTGATCAAGTCCAGACGTGTGAAGTCCGTAATTCGATCCAATTGGCCAACTTTTATGATTGGTTCCGTTCTTTCACCGGGATCTTATTTATTATTCTTATTTGCGATGCAGCATGTGCAAGTATCCTACATCTCGCCGCTTCGGGAAGTGGGAATTGTCTTCGGTACTGTGCTCGGTATTCTCGTGTTGAAAGAGAAGAGCGGTATGCGTAGAATTGCTGCAGCATGCAGTGTCGTGGCGGGGATATTGCTCATTGCTTTCTCGGGATTTTAGCAGCACAACCTATCACACATAAAAGGAAGCCTCCAATGTCGCAAAATGGAGAGCTTCCTTTTTATTGTCACCGGTCAGACTTATTTCTCAGCAATTTGCTTCGTCTGTGGATCTGCTTCATGATCATCTTCTTCAACCATACCTCGGGTTGAGTTGCGAAATTCCCGTAAAGTATCGCCAAAGGCTCTTCCTAGCTGTGGCAGCTTAGATGGGCCGAAGAGAATGAGCGCGATCGCCAGAATTATTATCAATCCGGATACACCGATATTATTGAACATGTGCCTTCATCCTTTCTAATTCCATTTCATGATTCAGTACGTGTCTGCATCCGACGCCATTGTCTACTCGAAATATAGATGCTTATCTCGAACAGCAGGATTAAAGGAATCGTAACAGATAGATGGGAGACGAAATCTGGCGGTGAGATGCAAGAGCCGAATATTGCAAGTCCCAAATAAGCATATTTTCGCGTCATTTTGAGGCGTTCCGGTGTCAATAATCCAATTCGGGTAAGGAACAAGATGATCACTGGGAGCTCAAAGGCTGCAGCTAAGGGAATGACCAAATCGAATAGAAAGGAGAAGTATCGGTCAATACCATAGGTTTCAATCGCGCCAATGGTGTGATTCATTCGTTTCATGAATCGCAGCATCATCGGGAAGACCACGAAATAACTGAAGGACATCCCGGTCAAGAACAACAGGAACGCTACCGGAATATAAGGGAAGGCGCTCGATGCCTCCTCCTCGGTAAGTCCCGGTCTTGCGAATGCCCATAACTGATAGAGCATGACAGGAACGGTGAACAATAATGCGAATAATAAGGCGCATTTCATATAGATCAACAGCCCGTCAGTGAACGAAAACACATTCCAAGCGATCGGTTCTGCAAGAGGCTGCGACTTCAAATACAGCAAGATCGCCGGGGATACATAGAGTCCCGCACTGAAGGTCATAATGAACCAAATGGCCACGATAATCAATCGTTTGCGCACTTCCGCAAAGTGAAATATCAAGTTGTCCTGTTCCATATCAACCCTCCGCTTCTATCGATGGTGTTGTTTTCTCATACGACCATACCGCCATTTTTCAAATATTTGGCGATACCGTCTACAGCACGGTAAGCTAATGCACCGACGGTACCAGTCGGATTGTATCCGCTGTTGTGCGGGAAGGCCGATGCGCCGACGACAAATACATTTTCTGCATCCCACATTTGTAGATAGGAATTCACGACGGATGTTGAAGGATCAGCGCCCATAATGGCGCCGCCCGTATTATGCGTGGATTGATACGGTACGATATTGTACGGACCTAGCTTATTCGATACGCCGATGGATGTCGGATTCATTTCCTTCATAATCTCTTCTGACTTCGAAGCCACGTACTTGATCATTTCACGATCTTGATCTTCGAAATCGAAGGTGATTCGCATGAGCGGTAATCCATAAGCATCCTTGAACGTAGGATCGAGATCCAAATAATGATGCTGCCAAGGTAGACTGCTTCCTTGCGGCGAGACAGTCAAGGTGCTGTTGGCATACTTCAAGGATTGCTTCTTGAATTCGGCCCCCCATGTCGGCGTTCCCTTCGGAACAGGATTCGTCGCAATAGGACGTTGGCCTGTCTGAGAAATACGAATCCCGGCACCATGCAGGAAGTTCAAGTCTGTATGGTCGAAGTTATCTCCATTGAAATCGGGGATTTCCATTCCCAGCGACCCTGCGCCCGCGTAGAGGTTGAATTCCTTATCATCGAAGAAGCCTGTTGCGGAGCCGCCGTTTGTCTGGTAGCAATAGTTCTTGCCCACGACACCTTTTCCTGTCTTCGGATCATAAGGTTTACCCAATTTGGATGTAAGTAAGAGCCTCACATTATTGAATACATAGCTCGCGAGGATGACAACATCAGCAGGTTGTTCAAATCGTTCACCCGTTACCGTGTTTACATAGACCACGCCGGTAGCTTTTTTGCCGTCATGTTGAACTTCAACCACATTGGAGTAAGTTCTGAGCTCGAAGTTCCCGGTTTTATTCGCCACAGGGAGCACAGTCACGACGGGATCCGCCTTAGCGCCATATTCACAACCGAATCGCTCACAGTATCCGCAATATTGACACGCTGCGCGAGTAATCCCGTCTGAATTCGTATATTGTTCTGATAAGTTGGCCGATGGCATCATGTAGGGGTGGTATCCGAGTTTTTTCGTTGCATCTTCGAACATTTTGAGAATAGGTGTCTTCATCATCGGCTTGGTCGGGAAAGGCTTAGACCGCTTTCCGACGAGCGGTGTCTGTTCTTGCTCGCCTGAGATGCCTGCCACCTCTTCGAACTTATAGAAATACGGCTCTAGCTCGTCGTATGTAATCCCCCAGTCCTGGATCATCATGCCATCTGGAATTTTCTTCTTGCCATACCGCTCAACGGTCTTGCTATAGATCTCGAAGTCATAGGGCAGGAAGCGGTAGGTTTGTCCATTCCAGTGGATACCCGCACCGCCTAGACCTTCGCCGATGAGGAAGGATCCATAGGAACGCATCGGCAGTGCTGTCATTTTACTGGTATTGCGAAAGGTTATGGTCTCCTTGGAGAGATCTTGCATGAGGTCGTAACGCTGCGCATAACGCAGCTCATCATGCACCATGTAGTAATCTTCCGTAGCACGCGGTTTGCCGCGTTCGAGCCCGACAACTTTGACGCCTTGTTTCGATAATTCGGCGGCTATAATCCCTCCGAGCCAACCCATCCCGACGATGACGACAGGGACTTTTGGCATTTTTGTTGCCATGAAAGGCACCTTCTTTCTAGCTTAATAGGGTCTAGTGTGCGATATGGTCGCGTAAACTCATCGGTTTCATCGCCACAAATTCTGCTTTCTCCATAATGTTGGCGTAGCTCATCTGATTGCCTGGGTATTTGCGCATTTTCCAACCCTGCATATTCTTGTTCCCACCATAGAGCGGATCGGCATAGGCGCCTTCAAGTGTCAAAGTCCGTAACAGATTGAAGAAGCTCGTGCCCGTAATGCCATTGATCACTTCGATGTCGCCTTTTTCCAACAGGGTCAGAATGGCATCTTTTTGCTCATCTGTTAAATCAGGAAACTTATTATTGTATTTCTTCATACTGGCTTGTTGAATGGCGATGAGACCCAGATTGAACACTTCGGTGCGATTGATGCTTTGATAGTCTCCTTGCGTAGCCTCACCTTTCACGTAGGGTCCGATCCGATATTCACGTCCATTGATCCCCCAAGGGCTCGCAAGCTGATGATCAATATAGTAAGCGACGCCAAGCTCGGCAGCGCCAGGTCCAAGATCGTCTTTTGGGAATATCCGCTCCACAGCAGCCTGTGTAATTTGAAGTTGACTTTGTGTAAAGTACATCGTCGCTTGATTGTAGTCAGCTGCTGCAGCCTGTCCACCCGGTGTTGTTGGCGTGGGTGTTGGAACAGGGGCTTTTTTCTTGAAACCGCCTGCGATCGCTCCGCCAATGACACCGCCAATGACAGCACCACTAATGGCTGCGCCTGAATATTTAAGGAATTGACGTCTCGACTTATCTGGTGGCTGATAGTTGTGTTGTTCTGCCAAATGTTGTACCTCCTCTGGGGAATCTGGACAATTTATGCAATTGTATTTTGTTCCATTTGGAAGTTCTTATACATGAAATGTGAAAATAGGGGCATTGTAACCGTAGAACAGTCATTTTTGAGCATGATTGAAGGGAAGGTCATCAATTTGAAAAGAACAGCAGCATTACTTTTTTCTTGGTTGATCGTTATCGCGTTGTCTGCTTGCGGTGGTGGTACGAGCACCAAGACACCAGTGCCTCCCAAAGAAGGGGCAGGGACTGGAGCAACAACAACTAAGGTTGATGCACAAGCGGTGTTTAAGGCGAATTGCGTAAGCTGTCACGGAAACAATCTAGAGGGGGCTGTAGGTCCCAACCTGCAGAAAGTCGGCGGCAAATTATCCAAAGGCGATATTGATACGGTTGTAACGAACGGACGAGGCGGAATGCCGAGCTTCAAAGGGCAACTGTCTAGTGAGGAAATTGCTGGGATCGCGGATTGGTTATCGGCAAAGAAATAAATATCCAAACATCAAAAAATGCAGTCAGTTCTTGGATGAACGGCTGCATTTTTGTGTTGCTTCCATAACCCTTAGAGGCATCTATCTTACAGGAAGATGCCTCTTTCTTATGAAGTCTTACAACAATGTAAGATACATGTAATCTGAATCGATGTGTGTTTGAACGAAAGTTCGGTAAATTCTAGGAAAGAAAACAAAACATCGTCTCATATGAGGTCGGTACGGCTTCATATCACGTATAGGAGGATCTAGATGAAAACACCAGTTGTTGAAGTGAGTAATGTGAAGAAAGTATATGGGAAAGCCGGAGAGAATCAATCGTATGCACTAAATGGTGTATCGTTCACAATTCATGAAGGTGAGTTCGTCGGAATTATGGGACCGTCTGGTTCGGGGAAAACAACGTTATTGAATGTGATCTCCACGCTGGATCAAGCGACGGAAGGCATGGTCCGCATTGCAGGCAGCGATATTACGAAGATGAAGCAAGGGGCGCTATCCGATTTTCGCTCACAGAAACTCGGGTTTATATTTCAAGATTTCAATCTATTAGAGAACTTAACAATCTATGAAAATATTGCATTACCGCTATCCCTGCAAGGTGTGACATCGCGCCAAATTGGACCGAAAGTGCAGAAGGTAGCCGAGACACTGGGGATTACCGCGATTCTACATAAGAATCCAGCTGAAGTATCAGGAGGACAGAAGCAGCGGTGCGCAGCTGCTCGGGCACTCGTTCATGAACCAGCGATTATCCTCGGAGACGAACCGACAGGAGCACTAGATTCCAAGAATGCCACGAGCCTATTAACGGCGATGACGAACCTGAATCAAGAGCATGGCGTATCCATCATGTTGGTCACCCATGATGCCTATAGCGCGAGCTATTGCGAACGAATTCTATTCATTCAGGACGGGGAGATGTACAAAGAAATTCATCGTCAATCCTCACGTGAAGATTTCTATCGGGAAATACTTGATGTGCTCGCAGATTTAGGGACGACGAAGGCGTAGAAGGGAGGTTATTCAGTCATGTTATTCAAATTATCGATGTCAGGACTGCGCAGCAAGTATAAAGATTATATTGTTCTGCTTGCGGGTCTTGTGATGTCTATATCCATCTTTTATATGTTCCAGACGCTCGCAATGAATAAAGCATTTATTGAAGCAAACGCGATGATTGGGCCGATCCAATTCGTCTTCTATGCGGGTTCGGTGCTGCTCTCGATCGTAACGTTCTTCTATATTCTCTATGCGAATTCATTCTTACTCTCTCTAAGGCAGAAAGAATTCGGGATGTATATGACCCTCGGGGCTCGAAAGAACAAAATTACACGGCTCATGTTCATGGAGACAGTTGTCATTGGTCTAATTTCACTCGTCATTGGTATTGCTGTGGGAGTCGGTCTAGCACAAGTTATAGGTTCAATGTTGATGAAAGAACTAGAATTTAATTCCGACGGATACCATGCACTTTATCTTCCATCCTTGATCGTAACAGCTATTTTCTTCACTGCGCTATTCCTGATCTCAGCGATCATGAATACGATCAAAATGCTGCGTGTTACCGTATTGCAGCTAGTTCATGCGGATGTCCAGACGGACAAAATTGCGAAGCGTGGGAAGAAGACGGTCTTTGCAGCCATTCTATCAATCATTCTATTGCTCATCGGTTATGCATCCATGATTTTCATGACTTACCTACAGCAATTAGGTGTTATTATCGCGCTAATTACGATCACATCAGGGACGTATTTGCTCTTCATGACCTTCCTGCCGCTCATCATTCTTGCGATGAAACGGAATAAGAAACGTATAGAGAAAGGGCTAAATGCATTTACCTATGCGCAGCTCAACTTCCGCATCAATTCCCTTACGAAAGTATTGGCAACAGTAACCATGCTGATTGCGTTATCTGCAGGATCGATTACCGCGGGAATGTCGTTCAAGAATAACATCATGATTATGGTTGACGGCGCTGATTATTATGATGTAACGCTTCATAATCCGACGAAGGCGGAGAAAGAATTGCTCGCCAGCATTCCATTCACCGAACAGAAGGAATACCGGTATAAAGTGAGTGACAAAGGGATTTATTATCTGAAAGATGATTTGATGAATCACCCACCACGTATCATGATAAGAGCAAGTAAAGAGGATTTCGGCAAAACGAAGGTTCCAGATGCAGAGCTCCCGACAGGAGCTGAAATTCGTGGTGAGAAGAATGATAAGCATGGTCCTCAGATGCCAAATGATTGGTACGAGGCGATGGAGATGATCCAACCGTATTATGTCTATAAAGGTGAAAGAGTTATAATTGCGGATCAGCAAATGTATGATCGTGTTCAGGGGAAAGAGGGCGTAGCGCTTCTCGGCAAATCGGATCAGTTCGATGCCCATTTGTCTACTTGGAAACAGATCGATGCGATGCAGAAGAGCAAACTCAAGCTTACTTCTGATCAATATATCAACACCAAATATAGTAATTATACGAGCTTCAGAGCTTTTTCGGCAGGTACCGTATACATGGGCTTTTTCTTAGGAATTGCGTTCCTCGCGATGATGGCTAGCTGTCTCATGTTCAAGATACTTACTGGCGCATCGAAAGATATCCATCGTTATGAGATGCTCCGTAAAATTGGGGTTCGTCGTGAGTTGTTGATGAAATCGATGTACAAAGAGCTATTCTATGTGTTCCTATTCCCGGCAATCATCGGAATTATCCATGTACTCATCGGGATGGAGATGTTCTCGTTTATCCTTGTGCACCCTTACTTCCGAGTTTGGCTGCCGATTCTGATATTCCTTGTGATCTATGCGGTATACTATTTCATTACCGTACAACTCTATCGTGGTATAGTTATGCCGCGTAAGAAATAGATCAAGGATTCCTACAAGAGCGACAAAAGTCGCTCTTTTTTTATGTGATTAAAAAGCAACAACTCAGAAGGAATAGATGGTATAATATAACAAAATTTTCAACGCTAGGCTGTTGTTCGCATGCGATCGAATGGAGGTGATGTCTATGACAAGTGAATTTGGCAATGTGTCAGATGATTATGCAAAATATCGGGATGCGCTCCCACAGGTCTTGTTCAATCAGCTCATTGACCAAGGTGTCTGTTTCGCGGGGAACCAGATTATTGAACTGGGAGCAGGGACGGGCATCATTAGTCGCGATTTAGCTATGTTAGGTGCACACGTCATTGGGATCGAACCATCGCCACAGATGATCGAGCAAGCTGAGAGATCGGTACTTGGCACCTCAGCAGGCTCGGTACGATACATCTGTGCGGCGGCGGAGTCATTTGAAGTGGATCATCGGGTTCCGATCATGATTGCGGTACGTGCTTGGCATTGGTTCGACCGAACGAAGACACTTCAGAATATTGACAAACATCTAACGGAAGACGGGATATTGATCATCATCAATTCGATCTTCCGATCGGATTCGGACATCGCACAGTTAACATTCGGCGTACTGCAGGATCATGGAATAGAGATGAAGCCCGCAGGAAGCCATTCGAGTACATCACTTCGAAGAAATGGATTTCCCGTGGATTGGTTCGGAGAGTGGGAACAGCATCAATTCCAGGTCGTTGCGGAATGGCAGTATGAATATGCATTACCGTATTCCCATGACGCTTGGTGTGGCAAAATTCGATCGGTGTCTTGGCTAACGGATATTGAGGAAGATGTACGCATGCTCGTGACGGCGGATTTGATGGGAAGATTGAAGGGACATGCAGCACTACTTCATATTTCTCATCAGGCATCCGTGGTTGTATTACGTAAAAGGTGACAGCATGTGTAGGGGGGGGGCAAGATGAAGAAATTTTGGATCATTTTATTTGTTATTTTCGTAAGCGCCGGGGTATTTATTTATCTCCAGGATGAGTCCACAGCTACACCAGATGAAGCGATCGCTCATAGGATTGGTACAGGTCAGATTTACGAGGAGATCGATGTGCCGAAAGGGAGACTGATATTCTATAGCCGGGGCTCTTCAATCTATGCTGACTTTGTGAAAGAGTCTTGGAAAGGATGGAAATGGGGATATGGCGGAGGACATACGATCCCTGTTTATAAGCAGCAGGCAGGGAAGTACGAGCATGTGGATTTTTCTTCGCAATATTTTCCGAGCATAAGGGGGATGGGGCTGTATATGCCTTATCCTATGCTATTCGGTGTGATTACGAATCCGGACGTAGCATACATCAGCGTACTTAGTAAACAGACGGGGGATAATTTCAGAACGGCAATCTTATCGAATGGACGTGATCCTTATCGCATCTGGTTTTTACTGCTGGATGAGGTACAAGGACAAGGCAAACAGTTTGAGATTACGGCTTTATCAACGAAGAATCAAATCATTGATGTCGTTGAGATGGATGAAGATATCTCGACGTACACCAATACGATCCAGACAGAGTAAATCCAATAGAAAGAGGCGTATGTCATGCAGATTGAAACAGAAAGATTAATCCTACGTGATTTTGTACGTGAAGACTGGGAACAGGTGCATCGGTATGCATCAGATCCAGGTGTGACGGCCTTCATGATCTGGGGACCGAATTCGATCGATGAGACGAAGGCTTACATGGAACATGTGATTAGCATGCAAGAGCAGCAGGAGCGTACCGGATTTGAGCTGGCTGTTGTGCTGCGAGACACGAATCAATTGATTGGCGGATGCGGCATTCATATTGAAGGTCGTAATGCAGAGATGGGGTATTGCTTCAATCCAGAATATTGGGGTCATGGTTATGCGACAGAAGCAGCGCAAGCGCTCGTAACGTTCGGGTTCAAGGAGAAAGGAGTTCATCGGATCTACGCGACCTGCCGTCCGGGGAATTCCTCTTCTGCGAATGTGATGCGTCGACTAGGGATGCAGCAAGAAGGGCATTTGCGGGAGCATATGTATCATAAAGGGCAATATCACGACTCCTACCTGTTCTCGATCTTAGCGACTGAGGCGGAAGAACAACAGCAGTGAAAAGAAACATGCAGACAGGTTAGACCGGCATAGAGTGGATAGAAGGAAAGGTGTTGGTAAGGATGCGCAGATGCGAGAGATGCAATTAATGATGAAAGAGCAGAATGAACTTTTAAGGGATCTTGTCTACAGAGAACGACCTTGATTTCGATTGCGAGGGATCCAAAAGCTGGTGCGTGCAGGGAGGGGGAGTTCATGGTAACGATCCGAATGGAGATAGTGATTCATGCACCAGTAGCATTATGTTTTGATATGGCTCGGGATATGGATCTGCACCCTCGAACGGTCTGGCCTCGTACGAAGGAACGTCTCGTGAAGGGCAAGGTGCGAGGAAAGGTAGAGTATGGTGACCAAGTTACATTTGAAGCAACGCACTTTGGGATTAGGCAGCGATTGACTTCCTGTGTTGTGGAATATGAGCGACCGCGGTATTTTGTTGATGAAATGGTATCTGGTGCCTTTCAGTTTATGCGTCATAAGCACGTTTTCTTGGAGCGTGAGGAACTGACGATTATGCGGGATGAACTTAAGTTCGCTGCACCATTCGGTGCTATGGGTCGGTGGGCTGATCGATACATCCTTAAAAGTTATATGACCAAATTTCTTACATACCGAAATGAACAGTTGAAGCGATTGATTGAGGAAGAATGGCGGAAGAAGCGAGAGAGATGAGGGTGAAAAGATTGCAATGGAACGAATGACTGCATATATCAAAGAGCATTATGTTGCCAGCGCGATACTGCTCGCACTGGTTTTTCTCACGGTTATCTTGTTAGGCGCTGTTGACTTATTTACATTTCGGATGACCCCAAAGTCGCATATGTCGGGGAATGGAAACCCAGCACTTATTTTTGTATTCATTCTGGTTCCTTTGTATGTGATGTTATTCGGGATAATCACGATGATCTCTGGGGTGATATTCAGAGATAGATTCCGAGATGGCTTAGATAGTATAGGAATGTTCATTGTCTTAATTGTCTTTAGTGTGATATTCGCGGTTGGAGCGCGTACCTATGCGGATATGATCTTTAATAGCTTAGGAGGATGGCCAGAAGATCCTTATTCCGCAATATATGGCTGGGGAGTCGTCAATCAGTATACGAATACGGCTTTTATCAATGTATTTACCTATAGTCTTGGGTTGAAGTTAGCGGTCATGCTGGGTTATCTATGGGCTGCGATAATGCATGTTCGTAGGGTGAACAAGAAAAAGCCGAGGCATTAGTACCTACGGCTTAGGGTAGAGGCTACAACGCTATGCGTTGGATTCGTTCTTAATCTCCGCTTGAAGGCCTTGAATGCTGTGTTTCAAGTGGATGTTCTTCTCGCGGACACGCCTAGCGTTCTCCGGAGTCATTTCGTCAGCATGCTCGTCTAAGAAGTCCTCTACGACTTGATAATGCTGTACGGAGCTATCCACGGCATCTTGCAAAATTTTCGTGCTCTTGGAATTTTCGTTGGATGTAGTCACGGTTGTTAACGCTCCTTGTCATATGTAGAATGCAGAACAGATTCATCCTTAAGATGACAATGATGGAAGGAAATTATACATGGAACGAGGGACAACGCCTGGAAAGGAGAGGGATGGAATGAACAAAAGAGTCTTTGTAGAATCACTCATTGTAGGTATTCTGCTGATTCTAGGTTATTACGGATGGCAAGTCCTGAATGGGATGCTTCTGACATTGAATTATAAACCCGATGTGATTGATACTTACACAACCGTTGAAACGTTAGATGAGAAAGTATCATTCGGGACAAGCAATAACTCGAGTTCGGTGTACTGGCTGCTCGGATGTATAGGGCTTAGCGCAATTTATTACGGAATTCGGATCGCCATGATTCGTACGCAAAAGATTAGGTAGCCTACCCAGAAGTGGCTGAAAAATGGATGATTATGGTACAATGGTTGTGGTTGAACTTGCATGGAATAGGAGACACATCATTGAAATGTTTAAGCAAAGATATTATAGGAATAATGTCGTAACTGCTATCTTACTCGTCGCGTTAATAGGTTATTGCTTGGTGATGTTGAACTTGCTGTTCTTTCGGGCAAGGCATGCATTGGATATGTATCACTACAATCTCATCCCATTTGCTACGATTGAACAACTTGTGATCCATCGAGACCACTTTAGCACTGAGACATGGGTAAAAAATCTGTTCGGGAATATCATCTTATTTATTCCGTTAGGGATTTTCATTCCACTATTGAATCAGAAGTTTATGCGGGTCGCAAAATTCGTAATGTTCGTGGTGGTCCTCATCTTTGTCGTCGAATGTGCACAGATGTTGACTTATGTAGGCCGATTCGATGTCGATGACATCATGTTGAATACGGTGGGTGGATGGATAGGTCTCGTCTTAACGAGGCGGTTATGTAGGCAAGTAACACAATCAATAGATACAACAAAAGGAGTGTAATATATGGAGAAAATTGCTTTACTTATCGTGGATATGCAGCGTCTATTTTTAGAGAATAACATGGAGAAGTTTGGTGTTGCTAGAGCATGCGAATACGTGAATCATGTTGCGGATCAGCTTCGCACGCATGGTCATTGTGTCGTACATATCCAGGACGTTGAAGATGCAACAGATGATAACGCAGCGCTGCTAGATTTCATCCCCGAAATTCACGTCGATGCGCATGATATTCATGTGAAGAAGGTGCACTCGAATGCATTCTGGCAGACAGAGCTGGAGCAAATTCTACGGGCTCAGGGTGTTGGCATGGTTATCGTGGCAGGGTTCGCTGCGGAGCAATGCGTGTTATTCACCTATAATGGCGCGATTGAACGTGGATTCAAAACAGTTATGCTGCAGAATGGCATTGTGAGTTTGCCAGATATTATTGCGATGACAACCCGCGATAGGCACATGATCTCTTATCCGGTAATTGAGTTCATGGTCGGGAGGGACAGTGCATGATCTGTCATAGCATGACCCCAATTCTTCGCATATTTGATGAACAGAAGGCGAAGGAGTTCTATTTGGAATTTTTAGAATTTGGGGTGGAATTTGAGCATCGTTATGAGGATGGGTTTCCGTTATATATGTCCGTTACGATGTCTGGTATCACAATTCATCTGTCAGAGCATCATGGCGATGCAACGCCAGGTTCGACGATACGAATCGGTGTAACAGGGCTGGAAGATTATCATAAGAAGCTGCTGGCGAAGACATACAAATTTGCACGGCCAGGCCTTGAACGCACCCCTTGGGAAAACATCGAGATGTCGGTGGCGGATCCTTTCGGGAACCGACTCGTATTCTATGAAATGGATGCAGGATAGGAGCGTAGGATCGATGGAGACGAATCAAGTCTATTTGGATAGTGTGAAGAAGCAGTTCCGCTATTATAAAATGCTTGGTGAGAAGGCAATGGAGCAGGTAACACCGGAGCAGTTATTCCTCGCTCCTAATGACGATTCAAATACGATAGCATCGGTCGTGAAGCATCTGTGGGGCAATATGCGCTCGCGATGGACGGAATTTCTTACGACGGATGGGGAGAAGGAATGGCGGGACCGTGATGCAGAATTCGAAGTTGTTCAGCAAGATCCGACAGAAGTAATGAAGCAATGGAACGAAGGCTGGGCTTGTCTGTTCGATGCGCTTGAATCGATCGAACCGAATCAATTGATGGACATCATCTATATCCGGAACGAAGGGCATACCGTGATGGATGCCATCAATCGCCAGCTTGCGCATTATCCGTACCATGTCGGTCAGATCATCTATGCGGCCAAAGCGCTCAAGGAAGGCGCATGGAATAGTATCTCTGTTCCGAAGAATCAGTCCAAGCAATACAACCATGCCAAGTTTGCCCAAGATAAAGGCATCCGACATTTTGTGGATGGGGAAGTGAAGAGGCTCGAGTCATAGGACTCCAGCCTCTTTTGTTGTCTTAGATGTTCGAATCAACTTGGAAAATCGAATCGACGATGATCGGCAGGTTGTCTCTCACGGAGACAGCGCCGAACACGGATCTCGCATGCAGCCCTTCATCACCGAATACGTCGATCATCAGCTCTGAGAACCCATTGAGTACCTTATGGTGCTCTTCATAATCAGAGGATGCATTGACGAAGCCTTGGACTTTGACGACACGCTTCACTCGCTCGAGTGATCCGAGCTCGGCCTTGAGTACCGACAGTACCTCAAGCCCAACTTGCCTTGCAAAGCGATACCCTTCCTCCGTCGAGAAATCGATGCCGAGTTTTCCCTTCGGTTGACCGGATGGTCCTTTGCCGGATAGAAATACGAGTCCATTGATATTCACGAGATTCGAGTACTTTGCTGCGGGCTGACTGGCTTCAGGCAGGGTAAATCCTAATGCTGCGAGACGCTGTTCTACGGTCATAGCGATCCTCCTCTAATATGAAAATATAGATTATGGAAGAACATACCATAAGCCTAAAATGGATTCAATCTTAAATTCAAACAAAATGATCGACCATTGAAAATAACTATTGCTCATTACGTTGCGTAATATGATTAAATCATAACTAAAGATGCGATTAATGAGCTGGAAGAAACTTGTTCTTCAGTCAGTTGCTAATTTCTTAATGGTGTTGATTCTAAGGGGGAACGAGTTATTTTGATTAAAAGTAAACTAGGTCATTTTACTTCTAAAGCAGGAGAAGCAGAGTTTAAGAATGCTTATCATGAAGCAATGGCACTTATCCCAAAGCCTAATGAAACAAAGGATATCCATACTAACTATGGTACAGTTCGTGTATATTACTTTACTGAAGAGAAAAACAGGGACAAAGAGCCTATCGTATTGCTTCCTGGACGCTCAGCTTCTACACCAATGTGGGAGCCGAATTTGGAGGGGCTAATGAAGGAAAGGCCAATCTATGCTATTGATTTACTCGGGGAGCCTGGAATGAGCATACAGACAGTTGCAATTGTCAACCGGCAGGTACAAGCTGAATGGTTAAATCAGGTGCTTGAAGCGTTAAACTTAGATAGAGCTCATATTGTTGGCGTTTCAATAGGGGGTTGGACTGCCATAAATTTAACGAGATATTACCCCGAAAGAATAGCATCTATTAGCCTTCTAGATCCAGTTTTTGTTTTCGCTCCGATTTCACTAAAGATGATTGCTTTATCAATTCCGGCATCTGTGCCAGTTATTCCCCAAGCTATCAGAGAAAAGATGTTAAGCTATATTTCTGGAGGTGCTAAGGCTGATGAAAGTGAACCGATAGCAAAGTTAATAGAATCAGCAATGCGAAACTACAAGCTTAAGCTTCCGGCTCCTGATCAAATTAGTATTGAAGATTTGAAAAAGATTGATCTTCCTATTCTTGCTTTAATGGCTGAAAACAGCACAATGCATAATTCAAAAAAGGCAGTTGAAAAAGGTAAAAAATATGTAAAAGATATTGATATCGAAAGCTGGCCTAATGCCTCACATGCGATAAATGGGGAGTATCCTGAAGAAGTAAACAGCAGAATACTGGTATTTGTAAAAAAGCATTCGCGGGACTAGGGTCAGTAAGATAGTCAAGCATAGGTCTAGTACGTGTTGTGGGACTTGGTTTAAAAGATGAGTTTTTGCTCGTAATCATTTAATTAAGGAATCTCCTCTGATTGTGTTTGGCATTTATCGTATTTACGTTTTAAAGAGTTGTAATCTTTGCTGTCCTTGCATCGGGTCTTTAAATAGTGCTTCACCGATAAATCAATAAAAGATTGAGATGCATCCATGAGATCGCGGTCTCCCTCAGGCCATGAAGCTCGATCTTCTTGAATCTGTGCAAAAGCATGGATTCGTTCATCATCCCCTTCTGTTACTTCCAGTACTATTTTCCACCAAGCTTCGGCTAATTCTTGTGCAACCGGATCTTCCGGTGCCATCCCGGACTTGGCAAGCGCTGCGGCTTTCAATGCTATTGTTCTCCATGTATGATAAAAATCGAAGGCTTCTCTTTTGGCAAAATGTTCACCCAACATTTCCTTCTGGCTGTCACTGAAAGTGTATTGCCCCCAATCCAACAGATTACTGTTCCTTAAGGTTCGGATAAAACCGGTTATCAACTGCCACGGCGGATCGTTTCCAGCTGCGATGGCAGTCCGAAATGCCTCGATTGAAGAAATGCTTGCATAAGCATCTTCTATTTTTCTATAGAGTACAACCTCTTGCTCATGCAGGATTTGATCGATCTGAGATAACTTCGGACGTTTAACCACTTTGTCGCGTATTTCTGGTAAGGAAAATCCTAATGATTTATAAAACATGATTTGCTCTAAACAGAGCATGTCTTCCTTGGTATAATAACGTCGTCCACCTTCAGTACGGCCGGATGTCGGCAAAAGCCCGATATTGTCGTAGTGCTGAAGGGTTCTTACGGTTACACCGGTTGCCGCGGCCAGTTCGCCGATCAAAAAGATTTTGTCTGTTCCGTCCATGCGTCTCACCTCCTTACCATTACACCACATAACGTAACGTAATGAGCAAGGAATTTTTATTTTTTAAGGTACCTGCTCAATATGGATTGGATATATTCCGAAATCAGTTCGCTAGCAACTTACACCCTGCCCAAGCATTTACTTCTAAAAGGGGCATTATTGTGTCAATTATTACGTATAAATCGACATCGAAGTAGGATTATCCATTATTCTGATAACCTTTGTCGAATGTATTGCTATGGGGAGAGGAATCCACTATTTTAGGGTTATACCACCCCTCAAATCTAAGCGTGTTACTGGAATCAGGCATGAGCTTAAAGAGGCAACTCTTTTTGCTCATGCTTTTTTTACGCCCTTTTTAGGCAACAATTTGGGCAAAAAAACGAAAAGGAGATGATGATGCCGATATTTTTGGACGTAATCGAGGGGAATGGTTAAGCAATGTTGTGGCGCTGAGGGGGCAGGCTTCGCGTTAACATTCAAATATGATGAAGGAGGGGACACAAGAATCGTGAAGAAGTTCAAAACCTTTACAACAATTTTATGTTTGTTAGGCATGATTCTAACGTTGGTACCGCTGTCAAAGGCTGATGCGGCAGAAGGCAGCGTGAATCTGAAGCCGACCGTCATTCCAAGTCTGCAAGAATGGACAGGGGGAACAGGCAGCTTCACGCTGACGGAGAACTCGCGTCTCGTACTGCCTACGAGCTACGCGCGTAAGTTAGGCGCAACCGCTGTCGTATTCCAGAGCGATCTGAAGGAATTAACAGGCCGCAAATATGTATCCGCTGTCAGCAACCTGCCGAAGGCGGGAGATATTGTCCTCACCATGACGAATGAGCGAGACGAGTCGATTGGTGATGAGGGGTACTACTTTGAAGTCGGCGATTATGTCACCATTCGAGCGAATACGGATACGGGTGTGTTCTACGGTACGCGGACTGCGCTTCAAATTCTAGCACAAGATGGAGCACACATTCAGATCCCTAAGGGGAATGCGAAGGATTTTCCGAAGTACAAGGTGCGCGGCTTCATGCTGGATGTCGGCCGCAAATATTTCCCGATGGATTTTCTCAAAGAATATGTAAAGTTTATGTCGTATTACAAAATGAACGACTTTCAAATTCACTTAAATGATAACGAGATTTTCAAAGATAATAGTCGTACGCATTGGGATAAATACGAGGCATTCCGATTGGAGAGCACGAAGTATCCGAATTTGACGGCAAAAGATGGACATTACACGAAGAAGGAATTCCGCGAGCTGCAGGATTTGGCGAATCTGCACGGCATGACCATTACCCCGGAGCTGGAGTCGCCAAGTCATGCGCTATCCTTGACGAAAATTCGACCTGATCTCGTTAAGGACACGCTTCCTGTGGATCATCTGGATATTACTCGCCCGGAGGCGGTTGAGTTTATCAAAGATGTATGGGGAGAGTATATCGATGGCGGTTGGTTCGATGCGAAGGAACTCCATTTTGGCGGCGATGAATTCGATCGGAATGATAAGTCGACGGTGGAAGCCTATCGACAATTCTTGAATTCGATGGATGACTATTTCAAGAGTAAAGGCAAGACATCTCGGATGTGGGGAAGCCTCTCGTTCTTCCCAGGCACGACGCCTGTGAACAAAGATATTACGATCAATATCTGGAATAACGGCTGGCATAATCCGAATGATGCGATTCGCGATGGGTTCAATATCATTAATACGGTCGATGGTAACTTATATATCGTACCGAAGGCAGGCTATTATTACGATTATTTGAATACGAAATGGATTTACGAGAGTTGGGATCCTACATATTTCAGCGGCTCGATCAAATTAAGCGAGAACGAACCGAAGCTGCAAGGGGCCATGTTCGCGGTATGGAATGACCTATTAGGCAAAAAGGTCAGTGTCGAGGACGTCAATGATCGCGTTAAGGAAGCACTTCCAGCATTGGCGCAGAAAATGTGGGGCGGTAAAACGACAGATTCGACTTACGAACAATTCCAGCAAATTAGCAAATCCATTGGGGATGTGCCTGGGACGAACTTGCAGCATCGTGTAGCCTCACAAAGCGAAATGGTTTTATCGTATCCATTTGAAGAAGGTAACGGTCAAACCGTGCACGATACTTCCGGCAATGGCTATGACGGATTGATGCAGGAGGGAACGTGGGCCGAGTCGGGTAAGAATGGCAAGGCTGTACAGTTCAACGATGCGAGCGGGTTCATTACAACAGGACTTCCGGACAAAGGATTTCCATGGACTGTCTCAGCTTGGGTGAATCTGGATGAAGCAGCGACCAATGCCGCTTCCGAAGTGACCTTTATGCAGTCCGACTACGGTAAAATTCAATTGAAACAAACTGGAACAGGTAAAATTGGATTCTCGCGTGAAGGGTATGATTACAGCTTCAATGCAGTCATTCCTACTGGCAAATGGGTGCATGTTGCACTTCGCGGGGATCTAAGCGGCACATCGTTGTTCCTGGATGGGGTATTGAAGGATACGTTGAAAGATACAACACTGCTGCCGATCGCAACGATTGGTGGAAGCCATGGATTTGTTGGTGCTTTGGATGATCTGCAAGTGGTGAATCGCGTGCTTTCCGCGAAAGAGATTGCAGCAGCTGCTGGATCACCCCCATGGACGATCAATATCGCTGCGCATCAGCCGGCCACTGCTTCATCGTCTGAAGTGGACTATCTGACACCGAACCTCGCATTTGATGAAATCGAATCGAGCACTTCTCGATGGGCTTCGAAGTATACGGATAATGAATGGATTCGAGTCGACCTTGGAGAGCGCAAGGCGTTCGATAAAGTAGTCTTGAAATGGGAAGCTGCCTATGCGAAAGGTTACAAGATCCAAGTCTCTGACGATGATCAGAACTGGAACGATGTCTACACGACTACAGCAGGTGCCGGAGGAACAGAAATTATCAGATTCCCTGAGACGACAGCTAGGTATGTGAAAATGTTAGGAACGAAGCGAGTAGGTACTTATGGATATTCGCTGTATGAATTCGAAGTCTATCAACCGAATCCGAATGATCCGGTTACTGTTCCAGAAGCGATTCGTTACACGGAGAACTTCGAGGACAACGCTATCGAAGGTTGGGAACATGTGATTGGCAAGGGTGTAGGAACCATGGCATTAGTGGACGATCCTACGGGAGCAAGCAAGTTTGCGCTTCGTTTGGCTTCCAATGGAACGAACAATATTTTCGTGGATCAGCATTCACCTGCTGTGAAGGACGGTGAGGTCGAATTCAAGGTTCTTCCGGAGTCCGACAACATGCGTCTAGGGATTATTTTCCGATACGATTCGAATGATTCGTGGGCTTCGGTAGGGTTCGATAAGACATCGTGGTACTGGGTCAATGCGCAAGACAGCTACGGACTGATGACCAGCGATCCCGCTGCGAAGTTAACGAAGGGTGTTCCTGCGACGGTCAAAGTGAAATTCGAAGGTAATTCCGTTGCGCTGATCGTGAACGGCGTGACGTATTATGACAACGTCATCAGCGGTATTCCGAATACGGCGGGTAAAATGGGCGCGAGAGTGTTCGGTACGACAACAGCGGTCTTCGATGACTTTCATTACAACAACAACGTACCGGTTACGAATATCAACGTCACGGGGGTCTCGCTTGATAAGGCTACCATTACACTGAAGGAAGGCGAGACGGCAGATCTGACAGCTACCGTTCTTCCAGCGAACGCGACGAATAAGCAAGTGACTTGGTCCAGCAGCGACAATACAATTGCGACAGTGGCGGCGACGGGCGCGGGGCAAGCCAAGGTCACGGCCGTGAAGGAAGGGACAGTGGATATTAAAGTCACGACGACAGATGGTAAATTTGAGGCCATTTCAAAGGTTACCATTGTGAAGTCCGTGAACAAGGAACTGTCAACGGCATTGATCGGTGCTTCGTCTGTCGTATCCGGACAATCTTTCGATGTGACTTTAGGGCTTCGCAACGTTACACAAAGTGTATACGCTCAGGATATTTCCCTGCAATTTGATCCGACAGTGCTGGAGTATGTGGATGCGAGCTCTTTGATCAATGGTGTTAGTGTGATCAAGTCGGTCTACAAGCCAGATGGAACATTGCGCTTCATCCTTGCAAGTATTGATCCAGAGCAAGCATTGACCGGAAATCCTGATATGCTGAAAATCACTTTTAAGTCTAAGGAATTAACGCAGGGCACGAACACGACTCTTGCTGTGACAAATGCCGTGGTATCGGATGATGGAGGCATAGAGATGACTGCGAAGGTGTCGTCTCTTGCCATTCAAGTAACGGTGAATGAGCCGGGTATTCCAGGCGATTTGAATGGCGATGGCAAGATCAGCATCGGGGATCTCGCAATCATTGCGGCGAATTACGGCAAGACCGATAAGGATTCAGATTGGAATACCGCGAAGAGAGCTGACGTTAATCATGACGGGAAAGTGGATCTAGATGATCTGGTATGGGTCGCGCAGCGAATCATGGGTACGAACAAGAATTAAATAGGGAAATGACATCCGACACGGCTTGCTTCATGAGAACGATGAGACAATGCCGTGTCTTTGTGCTTGCAATTTCGGACTATGTAAGATCGCTCTTATGAGCGTAAGAACATGACTTGAAATGGGAGGATTATATAACCAATGAAGAAAAAGAAAAAGAAAAAAGCTATTCAACAGACTAGCGCAGCGATCGCTCTATTGATGAGTGTGCAAATGGGGGTACCAGCGACGCTCGTATTCGCCGATGGGACGACGAGTGCCGTAACGTCGAGCATTTCTGCCACAGCAGCAGCGGCGTTAGCAAGCTACACGAAGGATTTTAATGACGGCAATGTATCCAGTTGGAAGGTGGCAAAAGGAGAAGCAACACTCACGGCGGATAATGGAACGTTGAAGGCGGAGACGGTTGGATCTACAGTCCTCGTGGATACCGATTCACCTGTCATTAAGAATGGTGAGTATGAGATCAAGATGAAATTCAAAGATGTTCCATCCCGGATTGGGCTACTTATTCGCTATGTCGATGCCAATAACTATGCACTTATTCATTATGATAATAATAATTGGGGCTGGGATTTCCTCAAGAACGGGACAGAGACCTACGGCGGAATTGAGTCGGTCTCGAATCCTGTATTTGAAGCCAATAAACAATATACGTTCAAGGTGAAATATATCGATGATAGCGTTCAATTGTGGCTGGATGGACAGGAAGTGCTGAATACCACACTTTCGGATATTCCAATGGCTCCAGGTAAGATAGGCATTCGAAGCTGGTTCGCGAATAAGACCATCAACATTGATGATATCAAATTGGTGGAGAAAGAATCCGGCAGCTCAAATACTAGACCCATTACGATAACGGATACGCTCGCCTCCAACCTACTAACAGCTGAGATTGATAAAGAATTCCCTAGGGTTAAGCAATATACATGGAAACCAACAAACAGGATGATACAAGGCCAGATCAATGGTTCGAATGAAGTGAAAATTAACGGCGTGTCTTCCTTCCCAATCGCTACAAATTACGCGAAGCATGCAGCTACTTCGACAAAAGGGGAGTCCGCAACCTATACCTTGAACTTTCCAGATCAGAACGTGGATATGGATGTTGAACTTGAAGTGAAGGATAACATTCTAAACTTCCGTGTAACTCGCATAGCCGAGAATGGTACGACTAAGGTTCGAACCATCGAACTACCAAATCATGATCTTGTGTCCGTCGTATCTACAGAGCCAAAGGCCGATGAGACTTCAGTTCAGGTCACCTCGCAATGGAACACCATTAATGAAGAGTTTAAAGACTTAAAGAATAAGAATACAGCAGATGGTGGGGGAAGTCGGACTTACGCTTTCTTGAACAATGGTTATCTTGCAGGAACGATCGTGAACAATGTCATTAATGGTGACGATAAACTTCGTGTGAAAGTCTCTACAGGGACGAACAGTGTGAAGAAGGCTGCGCTGTGGAACGGGGCATGGACGTATCGGGGAAGTCTTGCGCCTGGATTTGGCCCAGAAGAGCTGCCATGGTCAAAAGTCATTATTACGGGGAATGCGAACAATGACGGTATCATTAACTGGCAAGATGGAGCGATTGCGTATCGTGCGAATGCACCTGCACCGTACCGAAGTGATTTGATACGGGATAATATATCATACATTGCAATTAACCTTGGATCAACGAATACCAATCCGTTCATGCGGGCATTTGATGATGCGAAGAAAATCTCGAATTTAACGGATGGATTTGGTCAAATTGTGTTACATAAAGGATATCAAGCGGAAGGTCATGACGATTCCCATCCGGATTATGGCGGTCACATTGGGATTCGTCAGGGTGGAGCGAAGGATTTCAACTATATTCTTGAAGAAGGTAAGAAGTATAACATCAAGGGCGGCGTGCACATTAACGCGACCGAATACATGTTGGATGCCAAAGAAACGAAAATGGAGAACTTGGTTCAACCCCTCAGCGGAGGATGGGGATGGTTGGATCAAGCCTATTACGTGGATAAGACGAAGGATATCGAGTCGGGAGAGCTGAAACGCCGTCTGGATATGCTGAAAGCCGATACCGGAGATAACCTGGACTTCCTCTATGTCGATGTCTATTCCGGCCTTGGCTGGAATGCCGCGCAACTGGCGAAGTACGCGAAAGACAATGGCTGGATGCTAGGTACAGAGTTCGCAGGTCCATTCAATGAACAAGTATCCTGGGTGCATTGGGGAACAGATCCAGGCTATCCGAACCAAGGCAACTCCAGTAAGATTATGCGCTTCTTGCGTAATGACACGATGGATGGCTTCATAAGCGATCCTGTTTTGAAGGGGAACAAGCAAGTTGGAGTTGGTTATTGGCAGAATAACCCAGAGTTCTATGATTACAAGAAGACGACAGAAGCGTTCTTCCAACACAATCTGCCTACGAAATATATGCAGCATTTCCAGATTATAAGTAGGGACGTTGGTGGTTGGGTGTTTTTCACGGATAACGTAATCGCTGCCGTAAAGCAAGATAGCAAAGTGCATTTAATGAAGGACGGCAAGGATGTTGCCATCATGACGTATAGCAGTGAAATTAGCGATAGCACGATATTCATCCCATGGGATCCGGTGAAAGAAGATAAAATCTATCACTGGAATCCGGCGGGCGGCGCAACGACTTGGGATCTTCCTAACTCCTGGAGCGAACTTAACAGTGTGAAGCTCTATAAGCTCTCTGATTTAGGGCGGGAGTTCATTGCCGATGTTCCTGTTGTGGGTGGCAAAGTGACGATCACGGCGGACAAAAAAATTGGTTATGTTCTCTACAAGACCGAAGCGCCAGCTGCGTTAGATATGAATTGGGGCGGCAATGGCGCTGCGAAGGATGTCGGCTTTGACAGCCAAGGCTTTACGAAGTGGCAGAAATCTTCGACTGGCGGGAATACCGACCACGTTACGATTGTGAAGGATGGGAATGCGGACGATAAGCTGCAAGTCGCAGGACCTCAGGATGCTTCGGTGACGCAAGAGCTTACTGGATTAACGCCAGGGAAGACGTACAGTGCCTCCGTCTGGGTGAAGGTGAACGGCGAACGCCGCACAACTATCAGCGTCAAGCAAGGAGAAGAAGAGAATAGTAATTACTTGGATAACACCAACGTGAAGTTTTGGGCACAGCAGCACAAATATTTGAATACGAATTTTGAGCGGCTGAAAGTGAATTTCGACGCGGTTGGTACGACAGCGACACTCGCGCTGAATGTAGACCCGGGCTCTGCGGTTGTCCAATTCGATGACGTTCGCGTCTGGGAGAATCCGACGAAGACGGATGAGCATGATGGCGGCGCATTCTATTACGAGGATTTTGAGAATATCGATGAAGGATATGGTCCATTCGTATATTCGAAGAACAGCCCTGTACGGACGCATCTTGTCGAGAAGCTCGATGGCCAGATCAAGTCTTATGTCATTGACGGTAAAACATCGCTCAAGACCAATGAGGAGAGTACAGGTGAAGTGCTGCGTACGCTACCTCAGACATTACGTCTCATGCCAGGAAAGAAATATCATCTTACCATGGCCTACAACGCTGAAGTGAAAGATATGTATACCGTATCCGTTCGCGGAAACGTTGGAGGAACGGTGAAGGACTTGGCATCACAGAAACTGGATGCAGGCAAGGGAACAGTAGATCTGAGATTCGAGACAGCGAATGCGGAGGATATCTATCTGGCGATTAACAAGAACTTCACATCAGATGCAGGTACGGAATTAACAGGAACCATGGTACTAGATACGATTCGTGTGGTCGATGAGACCACACAAACGGCAGTAACGGGTGTGAAGGTGGATAAAGCCGATGCAACACTCACGGTGGGTCAGACTGTTGAATTGAATGCAGCGGTAGAGCCGAGCAACGCGACGAATAAGAATGTCACATGGTCGAGCAGCGATGAATCTGTGGCATCCGTCGCCGTAACGAACGGAAAAGCAGTCGTCACAGCGAAGAAGCTGGGAACGGCTGACATTACGGTGACGACAGAGGAAGGTAAATTCAAAGGCGTTAGCAAAATAACGGTCTCCACAACGGCAGCGCCATCGGGCTCGATCGCAGCACCAGCTTCGGCATACGCTGGCAAAGAGTTCAAAGCTCAAGTCGGTCTAAGCAGCGTGACGCAGGGTGTATATGCACAGGATTTGTCTGTCGATTTCGATCCGGCAACGTTGGAATTCTTGCATGCAAAATCGCTGATTACAGGCATAAGTATCATTGATAAGAAGACATTACCGGATGGCAAGCTGCGCTTCATCGTTGCAAGCGAAGGGCCAGGGAATGCCGTAACAGGAACCAAGGATGTCCTCGAGCTCACGTTCAAAGCGAAGCAAGTTACAGAAGCTGTGAACAGCGTTATTGCGATCACGAAGGCCATCATTTCGGATGCTGCTGGAACTGAAGTGACAATCGGCAATGCAAGCGCAACGGTACAAGTGTCGAAGGAGCAACCGCCAGTTGCGACAGGCGACTTGAATGGTGACGGTAAAGTGACGATTGGTGACTTGGCTATCGCAGCTGCGAACTATGGTGCCACGAAGACAAGTCCGAACTGGAGTAAGGTGCAGTTGGCTGACTTTGACAACAATGGTGTCATTGACATCAGTGATTTGGCTGCTATTGCCCAAAAAATTATTCATTAACACATAGCAGCCCAAGAGAAATCTAGGGCTGCTATTTTTTGAACTCACAATGATACATAATGGATCATTTTTGGGTATCGAAATAATCTCATTCGTTAGACCTAGATCTATAAGACTATGAATTATTATTTGTCGAAAAAAGGGGTCGAAACCGCGTCTTTACAATACATTAACAGTTCTATGATGAATTTTATAAGATTATTAGAAGTTATGTCGAAAGACTTGCAAAATGTGATGGCTCGCGGTAATTTAGATACAAATAGTAACATTAATTTCGTTAATAATTTTGAAAACGTTACTAGATTAGAAGATAGGGGAGGGATGACTCGAATTTTAAGGCATGCGTTAAATCATGAATTATATACCCATACTAAAAATATACTGAAATTCGAAGGGACGATCCTATGAAAACGAAATTACTATCCACGCTACTTGCCGGCATCTTATGTCTGCCGCTTGTATTGAATACAGCATTCGCAGCTACGGGACCTGCGTTCTCTTTAACAGCAGATCAGAAGCAGGCCAAAGTAGGTGAGACGGTCTCACTAACCTTGAGCGGAAAAGGAATTAAAGACCTGTATGCCTATGAAGCTAAATTTACTTATGACCCGAATCAATTGGAAGTCGTAACCGCGAAGTCCAAAATGGAGGGATTCTCTGTATCGCCAATCAAGAAAGATACGGAGATTACGATCGCACATACGAAAATTGGGAAGGTCAATGGGCAGGATGGGGATTTCGATATCGGCACCATTTCGTTCAAAGTTAAAAAAGAGGGCGATGCGAAAGTGACTTGGACGGCGATGAAGACCGTCGATCATAATCTCACGTCGGCTACTGTAACTGTTAACAGTTCGGCTTCGTTCAAGGCTTCGGGTAAAGCAAGTGCGCCTACGCTGACAGATATCCAGAATCATTGGGCGAAGGATCAAATCCTTGAAGCCGTTGAGAAGGGCATCGTCGATGGATATCCTGACGGCACGTTCAAGCCGGATGCGCCAATCTCCCGAGCTGAATTTGCTGCCATTCTAGCGCGTGCATTGAATTTGCCAGATGGCGAT
Source organism: Paenibacillus terrigena DSM 21567 (assembly GCF_000374845.1). Lineage (GTDB taxonomy): Bacteria > Bacillota > Bacilli > Paenibacillales > Paenibacillaceae > Paenibacillus_K > Paenibacillus_K terrigena. Next base: position 71,116 of record NZ_KB895419.1, read on the forward strand.
GCACTCCAATTCAACGACCTGCTCAAGATTCCGAATTGGGCACAGCCGCAAGTGGCTAAAGCAGTCAAAGCAGGCATCATTACAGGCTATGATGACAACACATTCCGTGCGAATAGTACAATATCACGTACTGAAATTGCAGCGATGGCAGCACGTGGATTGAAGCTCACTCAGGGAACAGGCGATAAGCTGAATTTCGCGGATAAGGATGTCATTCCAGCTTGGGCAATAGGATGGGTTGAAGCGGCAGTGGATAAGTCGATCATCAAAGGTCGTGAAGGTAATAAGTTCGTTCCAAAAGCCGGGGCAACGCGTGCAGAAGCAACCGTCATTGTACTGCGCATGTTAGACTCTAAATAAGTGGAACCACAAGTAAATAAAGAATAATGATCAATCTCCAGGGCTTAGGCTCTGGAGATTTTTTGTATATTCAAAATAGACGGAATAAAATAATGTTTGACGTTAAAGTAAACGTAATGATAATATATCCATTATATATATAGACATAAATAGTAAGTGTCTATAAATCAAATACGGTGTTGAAGGGAGAAGGAAGTTCGATGTTTAAAAATCCGTATGTCCGGACGATCATCTCGTCCCGTGTGCTGATTCACCTTGGCATCTGGGTAAGGAACTTTGCAATTTTGTTGTATGTGACAGATATGACGCATAACGATCCACTATATGTTTCGCTAATCTCGGTGGTTGAATATGCGCCCATTTTCATTTTTGCGATCATTGGGGGCACTTTTGCCGATCGATCCAAGCCACGAAGGACCATGATCGGTAGTGATATGTTATCTGCACTATCGATTATTACGGTCTTGTTGGTCATTCTGTATGGGGCATGGCATGCATTATTTTTCGCGACATTAATCTCTTCGATCTTGTCGCAATTCTCGCAACCGTCCGCGATGAAGCTCTATAAGCAGCATGTACCGGAAGAGCAGCTGCAAGCGGTAATGGGGATCTACCAGACGCTTACGGCGGTATTTGTCGTGATTGGACCGATGGTAGGGACATTTATTTATCAACAATATGGGTTGGAAGTGGCCCTAGCGATCACCGCCGTGCTGTTCTTAGGTGCAGGTTGGATTCTCTCTTGGTTACCGAAGGATGCTGAAGATGTCCGTCAGGAGCAAAAGACCCATTTTATGCAGGATTTGAAGGATGGGCTTCATTATGTATGGCGAAAACGAGAGCTTCGAGCGCTTGGTGGCGCATTTGTGTTCTCTGGCTTCGCGGCGGGATTAGTTCAACCGATGCTGATCTTCGTCACGATGGAGAATTTAGGACTGGATAAGGGTCAATTGAAGTGGATGATGATGGCCAATGGTGCAGCAATGCTCGTGGGTGGAGCTGTCGTGATGGGAATCGCGAAGAAAATAAAACCACAGACCTTGTTAACTTTGGGTCTAGCGGTCAGTACATTCACAACAATTGGACTTGGATTCTCCGTTAGCGTACCGCTGTCTATGAGCTGTCAAGTGTTAGGAGGCTTTTTCTATCCGTTCATTATGATCGGCATCAACACGTTGATGATTAAGAACACCGAAGGTGCGTTTATCGGCCGTGTCGGTGGCGTCATGACACCGCTCTTTATGGGGATGATGGTGATCGGGATGTCGATAGCCGGGATGCTCAAAAGCGCGCTATCGTTATCGACTGTCTATCTGATAAGTGGCTGTTTGTTCTTCATTGGGATGTTGGTTCTATTGCCTCTATACCGTAAACATGTACAGGATGCAGTGGAGGTCCCTCAAGTTGTTCAAGATTCTGAAGCGTGATGGGTGCCATTAATTCTGTGTCGTAGGCTTCCACCGTGTTAATCCGAATGGGCCATGCATACGCTGTGAGTGACATATGATTAATAGATGGTGGTGAGTAGATGGGTGCAATCGTTGGTGTTCTCCTCGATCCGAAGACATATGCGGGGATACGAAGCGGGAAAACAGGCAGTGAACGCATTGCCTTATATCAGAAAGCGGGTCAAGAACTTGGCATTACGCCCCTCTTTATGTCACTAAGGCCAATTCGGAACAATGTTGTTGTCGGATTAATCTATAGACATCCTAAATTTCATCTTGTTAGACGTCCTATCCCGAGTGTGACGCATAATCGCGCGATGGCTTTTTCGAAATCGAGTAAGCAACTTATGGCGACGCTGGCTGCACGCAGTACCATTTTTAATCGCGTTAATCGGTTTGATAAATTGCATATCTATCAGCTCATGTATAAGGAAAAGCGCATGCGGCGTTTCCTACCGTGGTCTGTGAAATTCACACTTGCACAACTTCGTAAAGCGATGGTAAAACATAATGCACTCTATATTAAACCGACGAGCAGCAGTGTGGGGGAAGGCATCATCAAGATTCAGAAAGACATGAACGGATTATGGATCTTGACCTGGAAGAAGAGAGAAAAGTATCTGTTAAATGAGGACAGAGCAATCGCCTGGATTAAGAAGAAGGTTGGCCGACAGAAATATATGATTCAAGAAGCGATTCAATTGGCCAAACATGAGGGGAATGTCTATGATCTACGCGTCTCCGTCCAACGAGGGGGAGATGGGAGGTGGCAAATTACCGGTATCGTAGGGAAGGTCGCTGCGAAGGGAAGCCATGTCACCAATGTCGCCAAAGGCGGGAAGGTGAAACGCACACAGGTATTGTTCCGCGGGAGCGGCTTCCATCCAGTGATTATGAAGCGTACGGTAGAGAAGTCTTCCCTTCAGATGGTTAAATTCCTAAGCACCAAGCTGCCGCTTTTGGCTGACGTGGGACTAGATATTGGGATTGATGAGTTCGGGCAAGTAAAATTGATTGAAATGAACTGCAGGGACCAACGGTATTCGTTCCGGAAAGCAAATATGAAGAAGACGTTCTATCGTACGTATGAAACGCCGCTGCGGTACGCCAAATTTCTGCTATTGAAGAAAAAGAGCTCCAGATTGAAATTACCAAATCTTGAACAATCGAAAAAGAAAGTGCTACAATAGACTTTTAGGAAGAATGCACTAGATTCTACCATCGATTCGACAAAATTTGTAATAGGCGATCAACCATTCAATAAAGGAGCGATATGGAACCAAACAAGCAGCCACGTAAAGGCTTAAAATTATCGGCAATCATTTCAATTGTTGTACTCATCTCCGTCTTCGTTACAATTATTATCAATACGATTGTCGGTTATCAAGCGGAGCGCATCTCGTTATATAACAACACGATAGAATTTAACAAAATCAACGCGACAGATCTAAGTAAGATGACACAATCTCTGATGGTATCGATGAAGAAGAGCATTAAAGTGACGGCAGATTATTTCGCGGATGTACCTCTAACCGATTCGAATGTCCTGTCACAGCTTGATTTCTTTATGGATACCAACCATTATTTTAATTCAATTGTGGTCGTGGATGCTGGGGGGACGATCGTATCGACTTCACCGAGCCACCTGTCCTTAATCGGCCAGAAGCTTAGCTCGCAAGCGGCGAAGGAGGCGCTCGAACGTCGTACCCCTCTTATTTCAGAGCCGTTTCTGGCCATTACAAAGAGGCTGATCGTGCTCGTTAGCCACCCGATCTATGATTCGAAGGGTGTTTACAAAGGATTTGTTGCGGGTTCGATCTACTTGCAACAGCCGAATATTTTTCAGAACATTCTAGGTACCCAAAATAAAAATAAGAATGGATCGTATTATTATGTCGTTGATTCTTCGGGCCGATTAATCTATCATCCGGATTCATCGCGTATTGCGGAGAAAGTAGATCAGAATCCTGTTGTACAGAATCTAATCCATGGGGTTAGTGGACAGCAATTAGTGACAAATATCAAAGGTGTTCGGTATCTGGCAGGATTTGCGAAGGTTGATGAAGTCGGCTGGGGGATTGTATCGCAAACACCAGAGAGTTATATTCAAGCGCGCAGCAACAAGCTCATTAAGAATATGCTCGTTTTCTCGATGCCGTACTTGATCGTTCTATTATTGTTGTCGATCTGGCTTGCCCGTCGCTTGTCCAAGCCCTTGTATCAGCTCGCGAATGCCGCATCACGTCTCTCGCAAGGGGATGAGAGTTTAACCTCTATCCCGCTTCAACCGAGTTGGAATTATGAGACGAACGAGCTTACGAGGACGATTGCAATCGCCTTCGATCGGATGAAGCAGAAGACCGATGAGCTGTCACAAGAAGCAATGACGGATCCGCTGACAGGTTTAACAAACCGAAGAACAATGATGGCTATCACGTCACTCTGGGAAGAGCAGGGGATATCCTATGCTTTTGCCATGCTGGATTTGGATCGGTTCAAATCGGTTAATGATACGTATGGTCATCAACTTGGCGATGAAGTACTTAAATTTCTTGCGCAAGTGATGATGGAAGAGAAGCGGGACCAAGACTTTTGTTGTCGGTATGGCGGTGAGGAGTTCACGATCCTTATGCCGGATACGACAGAACAGGAAGCATACATAGTAGCAGAGCGGATACGAGAAAGAATGGAAACATCAATAAGTCCGATCGGACGTCCAGTGACGCTGTCCATCGGCATTTCCTCGAATGCAGAGGGTTCTGAAGATACGATGGAACGCTTATTGAAGAAGGCGGATGAAGCGTTATATGCGGCCAAGCATGCAGGGAGAAATCGGGTCGTCATGTATCGCAACATGGAAGACATCATGTCCTCGAAATGAAACGCATAACGCAAGACAAAAAGGTGTGAGCTACAAGAAGATATTTTCTTGAGGTTCATGCCTTTTTCGATCGGATTTGTGATATCTTGAGGGAAGAAGATGCAACGTCATGGTGGAGAGGATGTGCGATGAGAGGATGACGATGAACAGGAAGGAACAGACGTCTGTAAGGCTGCGTGTGCTGACATACAACATTCATCATGGAGAAGGCATGGATGGGGTTGTAGATTTACAGCGAATAGCGAATGTCATGCAGTCTCTGCAACCGGACATTATTGCGCTGCAAGAAGTCGACAAATATGTACCGCGCAGTGATGACGTGGACCAGACTGCTGAACTTGCTCGGCGAATGGGAATGACAGGGGTATTCGGCAAAGCCATTGATTTGCTGGGCGGGGAGTACGGTGTTGCGGTATTATCTCGGTTCCCCGTAATCGCTGAACAGAAGACGTACTTGCCGAATGTTAAGCATGGAGAGCAGCGAATACTCTTATCTGTGAAGTTGGATTTAGGGGAAGAGCTTCCGCCGTTAACGTTCTCCGCTGTCCATCTGGAGTGGAATCCGAAGCAGATTCAAGCTAAGCAAGCGGCAGCAATTATTGAGCTGCACAGCAAGGAGACACCTTATGTTCTCGCAGGGGATCTAAATGCAATACCTGGATCGGATACGATGAAGCTGATGTCAGCCGTGTGGACAGATGCCACGGCGAGCATTACGGACTGGACGAATGCAGAAGATGGTAAAATTGATTACATCATGGTTGGGGCGAAGGATCAGTGGCAAGTGGGAGAGCCGATCTTGATGAAGGAAGACATCGCATCGGATCATCGCCCGGTCCTTGCTGTGCTGGACTGGATTAGATATTAGCAACAACGTGCCAGCCCTAGCGTTTATGATTAGGGATACATGAAGAAGGACATCCGTTCATTCGTGAACGAGATGTCCTTCTATTTTTCCAATTACTCTTGCGGCGCCTGGAACCATGTACGCTCGCCATGTCGAATGATGAGTGCTGCTCGTGCAGGAATGGTCTCGCTACCAACTTTCACTTTGTGATCTGAGAAGTTCGCGGTAACTTGTAACTGATCGCCATATGAAGCCTGTTGAACGAGCCTATCTTCAGACAGGATCTTGAAATCTGTCATCGATTTCTGGACAGCTTCCGCATGGAAAGGGGACCACACCTTCAAATAATCCGTGATACGCTGCTTGTTGATGTTCCAAGCACGCTCATTCATATGATAGAGCGGAGGGACATTATAGAGGAGTTCTTTCAGCATTCTTGTACCGACTTCACCCTTAATTTTGAAGGAACCCCACTCCCAGTGCGCTGTGGTAATCACGGAATCGTTATACACCAATTTGAAGAGTGGAAGGGAATACGTAGGGTCAATATAGATATGATCATAGAGTTCCTTAACTGGAACTTGTTTGTTGTAACGTTCCGGGATTTGTCCGGGCGGTCCCCAATAGCCGCCGATATAATAAGGACTTTGTTTGTTCGTCCGCATGTCGGCATCGCCCCATTTGATCACAGGCGCCTCCATACCATGTGCGAATGCAATCGTCTGGCTCGCATAATCATTCCCTGTCTCCGAACCGATCACCATATGCTGCTCGTCACGGATATACGCCATACGATCAAGCTTAGCCTGCATATCTTGCGCTTCTGTTGTCTCATGGCCTGGTGTGTAATCATCATTGAAATCACCCGCGGCATCTACGTCGATGAACCAGGAATTAAAGGCTACACCGGTGCCCATTATTTCTTGCATCCGCTGCTTGACACTTGGCAGTGACAAGGTCGGGTTGAGCAGACGGCCTTTCTTCAGAAATCCTGTCTTTTTCTCCCCATTTGCCTTCGTAATGGTACCATCTGCGTAGAGACTTGCATCTGGGAAGAAAGCTGTCTCCCAATCGCCAGTCTTCTCTTGATGAATGGAATGATAGGAGTCATAGGGCCCAATCAGATAGCCGAGCTCCGCCGCTTTCTTAACGAATTCAGGATTCATATAAGCAGCAGTCCAGTCGGACAGACCGAGCCAAGCTTTTGTCATACCGGCTTGCTGGAACTGCTGTAGTAATTGAACGGTATTCTTCTCATTCCAGTGATCGACTTCGACGACGGCATCGCCGAGTTTAGCCTTCAGCAGACGTTTGTTCAATTCGAATAATTGTACGGGATTCAGCTTGTCGATTCCTTGGGCGATCAATGCTTCGGTTGCCTGATCCAGGGATTTGAATATTTCCGGCTGGTAGAAATCCTTGGATTGGAGTAGCGCGTTAAACCCGCCGATCATGCTATTTTTCTGATATTTATCATAATAATCCTGCTTCATGACAGCACGGAACTGGGCTGCTTGCTCTTTCCCTTCATCACTTGCACGTGGTAAATGCGAAGTGATCCAATCGAGAAATGGCTTATCGAGTTTCGATTTCAACTTCGGCCAAAGGATATCCTCCTCGGAGAGGAGAGATTTATTCCACATATAAATATGCGGTGCGCCATAGAGCTTCTCGATATTCGGATTGTTCGCAGCTTTCTGCTGGAGTGTCGTGAATTTTCCTTGTGCGACCAGTTCATTTTTATAAATACCGGCGATTGCAACGGGATCATTATCGGTTACATAAATACGGAAATTATACGATTTATCCGGATTAATAGAGGGAAAATCATGCGTCATCGAGATCGTGATCCGTGGGTCGACCGTGAAATCTACTGTATTGTTATAAGGATTGTCGAGAACATACATGATTGCATATTGGCTCTTGTTCACCGTCATGAAACGCATGGAGAAAGATTCATTGAAGGACAGACTCTCGTCCGCCAGGAATGCTCTCCAGTGCTGATCATGACTAGGAATCCATTTCCCTTCCCCCCAAGGTATCATATAACTGTCTCCGCTTAACGTTGGCCATGTGATGGACTTCGCTGCGGTCGACGTCATTTGAACTTCAAGCGCGTCTTTTGCCCGTGTTAACTGAACCTGTAGGCCATCGTCAGGATATGTCCATGATATTTTATCGCCCACACGTTGAACATTTGAGACTTTACGTATGGGTTGAGGCTCGGACGCGATCTCTGTCTTGCCGTCTTTTGTAACAGAGATTTGGAACGTCTCGGGCACAACATCATACGTAAATGGAGAAGCAGGATTCACAACAATCGGTTTGGGTACAGCAGTTGGAGCAGCAGGACTTGAACAGCCTGTAATTCCGACGGATAAAATAAGTACTAAAGTTAGTAGTATAGACATGGTATGTTTCATGATGGAACTCCTTTGGAATATATATCACAATATAGATCGTATTACGATGTACTTAATGAAATGAAAACCCTTGATGAAGTGATGAGATCATTTCTTCATGGCAAGGGGCAACGTGTAACGTGCTTATTCATGAATTTGGAACTTTGCATGTTTGTATTGATTGACCAAGGCATGTATCACTTTATAGCATCCGAATCCCATCATACCGCCAATTAAGTTCAATATCAGGTCATCCACATCGAAGCTGCCTAAGGTGAATGCATATTGCAGCATCTCGATGAGAACACATCCGGTAAATGAAGCAAGAAAGATGCGATGAATTGACCGGAAGTAAGGGAAGAGCAAGGGTAATAATAGACCAAACGGGATGAAAACCCCGATATTGCCGAACAAATTCAAGAAGATCGTTGTAAAGGTATAGCGATGATGATTCACGATATAATCACGCAAGGTGTGAAAAGGGACTGTATTCTCGTATAAGTGCATACTCTGCGTATGTCCATACTCAAGCATTTTACGTTTCCATTCGATTGTAAACGCCCGACGTGCCCAGCGGTCACTCGATAGGAGCATGACGTAGCTGAGGAGGGAGGTATAGAGAATGAAAAGCGCTAGAATCCATTTACGCAAATACTTGTCCACGAGCGGGAGAGCATGACATAGCTGATTGCGGATGAACTGCGGCTTCCCGAATCGTTCGATGGCCATAGCTGAAGCCGTGTGCTCGTCGCAGCCTTCTTCGATCAGGTCCATATGTAGTTCGGTTAAATGATCCTTGAGCTCGTCCTGCATATCTTTCTTCTCACGCTTGGAACAAGGCAAGCCTTGAACGATCTGTGATGTATATTGTTCAAAATCCATGCTACTCGCTCCCTTCATGCGTTAGGGTCACGAGGCGCGTCAGCGTTTGCCAATCTTTCATTTTCGCTTGCAAGATTTTGGTTCCCTCGTTCGTAATTCGGTAATATTTACGGCGTCCGCCTTCAATCGATTCTCCCCAGTAGGATTCGACGGCTTTTTGGGACTCTAAACGCTTAAGGGCTGGATAGAGTGTGCCTTCTCCGATTTCATAGACATCATTACTAAGCAATCGAATTTTTTTGGAAAGCTCATAGCCATATTGATCCTTCTGAGCGATGAGGTTCAGTAGGATAAGATCAATACTGCCTTTTAGTAGTTCTTTGTTCACGATATTCACTCCTTTCTACTTCGTGATTAACAGAATATCACATAGTATATCGTATTACAAGGTAATTGGCTTTCCATATTCTTCTTGACAATAGCTCAGCGATATTGTAGATTTGTCGTTAATATTGAACAGTGTTGACCGAGAATCATGGTATTCAGCCTTTCGTCGCGTCAGAGAGGAGACCCCTTGGCTGCAAGGTTTCTAGCTACGAATGAATGCCCCTGTCTTGTGAGCTGTATTGGTGATTGTGGCTTATCCAGTTTGACAACTATACCAATACCGGGTTCGACCGTTATATCGACGAAGAATCATCATACGCCGTGTGATGATGAAATAAGGGTGGTACCACGACACATTCGTCCCTGACGAATGTGTCTTTTTGTCATACAGAGAAAGAGGAGGAGTATACGATGCGTCAAAGTCAATTATTCTCACCTACCCTGCGAGAGGCACCATCGGACGCAGATGCGATCAGTCATCAGCTGTTGCTTCGAGCAGGCATGATTCGCACGTTAGCTGCAGGAATCTATAGTTATTTGCCGTTAGGAAGGAGGGTGCTGCGGAATATTGAGAACATTATTCGCGAGGAGTTAGACATAGTAGGTGCTCAAGAAATGCTCATGCCTTCGATGCAGCCAACGGAGCTCTGGAAGGAATCTGGACGGTATTCAATCTATGGACCTGAACTCATCCGTCTTCACGATCGTCATCAGCGTGAATTCGCTCTTGGTCCTACCCATGAGGAGGTCGTCACCACCATCGTACGCAATGAGATCAACACGTATCGTAAGCTGCCTCTTATCGTGTATCAGATTCAGACGAAATTTCGGGATGAACGAAGACCTCGATTCGGATTGCTGCGTGGTCGGGAATTTCTGATGAAAGACGCATACTCTTTCGATACAGACATGGCAGGTCTCGATCGGTCCTATCAAATCATGTCTCAAGCCTATCATCGGATCTTCAACCGTCTCGGCCTTCATGTCAGAGCGGTAGAAGCTGATGCAGGCGCGATTGGCGGAGATGGCGGTACGCATGAGTTCATGGCACTGGCGGACATTGGAGAAGATACAATAGTGTCTTGTGATTGTTGTGAATATGCGGCGAATTTGGAGAAAGCGGTGGCTAGATTCTCAATTGAACAGACGGGAAATAATAATATTAATAATACTCGGATTCTCGATATGCCTGAGCGAATCTATACCCCTAGCATTCATACGATCGACCAATTAGTGCAGCTGCTGAATCTCAACCCGAAGCACCTGATCAAGACGTTAATATATCGTATAGGCGATCATGTCATTGCTGCGTTGGTACGCGGTGATCATGAGGTCAATGAAATCAAGCTTATGAATGCGCTTGGCGTCGAACAACTTGAATTGGCCGATGCAGCTACCGTTGAACGTATCACTGGGGCGCCAGTCGGATTCGCGGGACCACTCGGTCTTGCCGTACCGGTCTATGTTGATCATGCTGTAGCACGGATGGAAGAGGCTATTGTGGGAGGGAATGAACAAGATTATCACATCCGACATGTACGACCAGGGCGTGATTTTGACATGAATACCGTATTGGATTTGCGGAATGTTGTTGAAGGAGATGCATGTCCGCATTGTGATCAAGGTAGATTGCAGTTCAGCCGTGGTATTGAAGTCGGGCAAGTCTTTAAGCTTGGAACACGATATAGCGAGAAGATGAGAGCAGCTTTCTTAGATGCATCCGGACGCGAACAAACGATGGTTATGGGGTGTTATGGGATTGGCGTGTCGAGAATATTGTCTGCCGTCGTTGAACAACAGCATGATGATCATGGGATATGTTGGCCGGAAGCGATTGCTCCATTTCATGTACACCTTATTCCAGTGTCATTGCAGGATCCCAGTCAAGCGGAAGTGACGGAGTCCTTATATCAACGTTTGCGAGCTAACGGTGTCGCAGTGCTGCTCGATGATCGCGAGGAACGACCAGGCATTAAATTCAAAGACTCGGACTTGATTGGGATACCGTATCGTATTGTTGTCGGAAAGCAAGCAGCCGAAGGAAAGATTGAACTGAAGCAGCGCAGCAGGAAGGATACCGAAGTGCTGACAATCGAAGAAGTTATCGTGCGAATGAATTCATAGGAAGAGGAGGTAATCCATGGTTCAAATGTTATATCGACGAGCATTAAACCGCGCATTGCTCGCGCGCCAGCTATTATTACAGCGTGCTGATATGCCAGTCTACAATGCGATTGAACATTTAGCAGGTATGCAATCACAGGTGCCCAATCCACCCTATTTCGGATTGTGGTCACGACTTCGAGATTTTCAACCAGATGATTTATCGGCATTAATCTTGTCTCGACGTGTCGTACGCATGAGTCTGATGCGATCCACGATTCACCTTGTGACCAATCAAGATTGTCTCACTTTTAGACCTATACTTCAACCTGTGATGGATCGCGGTCTTCAGGGCTCTTATGGGCGACAGTTACGGGGAGTTGATCTCGATGGGATTGCCGAGACTGGCCGAATGTTGGTCGAAGAACATCCAAGAACATTCGCTGAATTAGGCAAGCTCCTACAGTTGCAGTGGCCTGACCATGATGCTGCTGCGCTAGCCAATGCCGTTCGGAATAAGGTTCCGCTTGTCCAAATTCCGCCGCGGGGTCTCTGGGGGAAGAGCGGGAGTGCGACGCATACGACAGTTGAAGCATGGCTAGGTCAATCGCTCACTGCCACCGCGACTCCTGATGCAATGATTCTGAGATACCTTGCTGCCTTCGGCCCGGCAACGGTGCAGGATATGCAGACATGGAGCGGGTTAACGAAGCTTCGTGAGGCCGTAGATCGTCTATTGCCTCAGCTGCTGACGTTCCAAAATGAAGAAGGACATATTCTCTATGATTTACCAGAAGCACCTCGTCCGCCAGCGGATACGCAAGCGTCCGTTCGATTCCTAGGTGAGTTCGATAATATGCTGCTATCTTACGCGGATCGAAGTCGGATCATGGCTGATGAATATCGTACCCGTGTATTTACCGATAATGGTATCATTCGGTCGACTATACTGATTGACGGGTTCGTCCAAGGGTTATGGAAAATTGAGAACAAGAAGAAACAAACGGTATTAACGATTGAACCTTTTGCTCCGCTGGAACAGGATATACGACAAGCATTGATGGAGGAAGGGACAAGGCTGCTGTCTTTCACAGCGCCGGGTACGACTTTCCGGGAAATACAAGGGATTTGAAGCACACAGATCGGTATTTTTAGTGTATAGTAGTAGGATGTGTTTTTTGTGAAGTATTTTTCTTAATGATTTGGAGGCAAAATTCGATTGACTACGTACCCATTTGCATTTAACCCCGGAGAGTCTTTCATGAAACAAGCTGGTGATTGGATCGCGGATGTATTCTATGAGATTTTACCGGAAGCCGGCTTTGAAATCCGGGACGAACAGATCTATATGGCGTTTCAGCTGGAACGGGCCTATAGTGAGAAACAGACGATTTTCGCTGAAGCGGGTGTTGGAACCGGCAAGACGCTCGTCTACCTGCTCTATGCGATCAGTTACGCGAGATATACGCGGAAACCTGCAGTTATTGCATGTGCTGATGAGTCCTTAATCGAACAATTGGTCAAACCGGAAGGAGATATCGCCAAGCTTGCTCGCTATTTGGACCTCACGATCGATGCGAGATTGAGTAAATCCCCGACACAATATATTTGTCTGAATAAACTCGATGAAGCCAAGTCAGGATTTGAGGATGCAGAGAGCTACCAAATGATTTATCAAGATCTGCCGGATTTTGTTCATTTCCCGGACACGATGCAAGCGTTCCACCCATACGGCAATCGGAAGGAATTTCCGCATCTATCGGATGAGCAATGGGGGAGAATAGGCTGGGATGTGTTCCAAGACTGTCTCGTCTGCCATCAGCGTCATCGATGCGGTCAGACATTATCTAGAGATCATTATCGAAAATCGACGGATCTCATTATTTGCTCCCATGATTTCTATATGGAACATGTATGGACATATGAAGCAAGGAAGCGTGAAGGGCAACTGCCGCTCCTTCCGGAGCATAGTTCCGTTGTTTTTGATGAGGGACATCTCTTGGAGACGGCTGCGCAGAATGCGCTCACGTACAAGTTGAAACATAATTTATTTGAAAGTCTTGTCGTAAGATTGCTGGAGGGCGAAGTCAGAGAATCTCTAGCGGTAGCGGTAGAAGAAGCGATTATGCAGAGCGAGTTATTATTCGACATGATCGATCGTAATAGTCGTCAGGTTCCAGCTTCGGACCGGCGAGAAATCTTGCTAACAGATACGTTGATGCAGGAAGTGAAACGATTCCGTGATCGCATAGCCGTCATTGAAGAAGAGTTGGTGTTCGAGAGCGGCATGTTCTCCCTCGATGATTATCAGCTAAAGATTGTCGAAGAGCATCTGGAGATGATCCAAATTGCACTTGCGCTATTCGAACAACCGAACCAACTGATTACTTGGGTCACGAAGGATGAAGACGGGATCACGCTCATTATTATGCCGAAGACCGTGAAGGAAATTTTGAGTGAACGTGTATTTGCGAAGAAGATGCCTGTTATTTTCTCCTCAGCAACATTATCAGTTGATGGATCCTTCGATTATATGGCGAACAGTCTTGGAATTCATGAGTTTTTATCATTCTCCGTGCCTTCGCCTTATGATTATGAAGATCAAATGCGAAGTCAACTGATACTGGATGATCCTGCTGCAGATAAAATGGATCAAATCCGCCGACTTCTTGAACAATCGGAAGGAAGGGCATTGATCTTATTCCCATCGCAAGAGGAATTGCTGGCGTTCAGACACAGGCAGACGCAGACACCAGGGCTTCTCGGTTACCGATTCTTATATGAAGGATCTGCGGAGATTAGTCATGTGATTGCAGACTTCCAACGTGATGAACAGAGTGTACTCTGCGCAGTTACGCTCTGGGAAGGATTGGATATCCCGGGTCCCTCGTTATCACATGTCATCATCTGGTCCTTGCCATTCCCACCGAATGACCCTGTATTTACAGCGAGAATAAAGGATGCAGCGGATCCGATGGAAGAAGTGGATATGCCATATATGCTGCTCCGTCTGAGACAGGGGATCGGACGTTTGATTCGCTCGAGGGATGATCGAGGGATCGTGACGATATTTGGCAAAGAGCTGCACCAAGCATCGATCCGATCGAGAATCGAAGTATTATTACCACAGCCATTAGAGGGGATACAAGTATGATTAACATAACAGCATTTGAAGTGGAATTGATTAAGGATCCATTTGGGATTTTGTCAGGAACACGCTATGAATTTAAGCTTGATATTGATGTTCCTGAAGATGACGAGCTGTGGTCTGAGAACGGTCTTTACATTCGCGTGATCTATGTTGTCGAAGAGAACCGGACAGGCATCGTGAAATATGAGCTTTATGAGAAGACGACCGGACAGTATTTAGATATGGACCTTGAAGAGGATGAGGTCGCAGCGGTCGATGCTTTCTGTCAGGCGAATTATGGAGAATCGTCAGAGTAAGAAGAGGATATGAATACGATAAAGTCTGGGCCCGCAATCCTGCGTGGTTCAGGCTTTTTCTAATTACTAGTTTCTTTTTGGATATATAGCTATTACACTGGGTAAGGAGAAAGAGAGAAAGGTTGATCAGCACATCATGATACAGACATTTACAATGAATCAGAAATTGAAGCAGGTCGTTATGATTCTGCTTCCAATCCTAGTAACACAGGTTGCCCTGCAATGTATGAGTTTCTTCGATACGGTCATGTCAGGTAATTTCAATAAGGAAAATTTGGCTGGGGTGGCCGTCGCCGTAAGTTATTGGGTGCCTGTATATACGGGGTTGACGGGGATATTCCTTGCGGTAACACCCATTGTTGCTCAGAATATGGGCGCAGGGAATCGATCTAGAATCGCCTCAAGTGTGACACAAGCTGCGTATTTATCGGTTGTTTTCGGGGTTGCTGTAATCATCTTAGGTATTTTTGCAGTGGACCCATTGATTAACATGATGCACTTGGAATTCGAAGTGGATCGCGTCGCGAAATCATTCCTCAAGGCGATTGGGATTGGGGTTGTCCCATTATTCGTGTACACCGTTATCCGTGCAACCATCGATGGCCTCGGCATGACTCGAGTGACCATGTTTATTACGTTGTTGTCATTCCCGGTGAACGTGCTGCTAAATTACTTGTTCATCTTCGGTAATTTCGGTTTTCCTCGACTAGGTGGTGCTGGATCCGGCGTAGCAACCGCAATCACTTATATTGTCCTCTTGATCGTTGCTCTATTCTTTGTGAAACGGAATGCTACCATGCGAGAGCTGGCTTTATTCTCACGGTTGGAGCGCGTTCGATTCGCTGAGTGGCTAGAAATCCTTCGCATTGGCGTGCCGATTGGATTATCGATTTTTCTAGAAGTGGGCGTATTCTCGATGGTAACGCTGCTTATGAGCGGTTATGATACGGTTACGATTGCTTCCCATCAATCCGCACTTAATTTCGCTTCACTCTTGTATATGCTCCCACTGAGCATTGCGATGTCACTAACCATCCTTGTCGGATATGAAGTTGGTGCGAAGCGGTACAAGGATGCCAAGCAATATGCAAGAATTGGAATGGTCTCTGCTGTATCGCTTGCTGTGATATGTGCCGTGTTCCTAGTCATCTTCCGAGTGAAAATTGCAGGGCTATATTCCCATGATCCGGTCGTGATTGCAATGACGGAGTCCTTCTTAGTCTATGCTCTGTTCTTCCAACTATCGGATGCGATTGCAGCACCTATTCAGGGAGCGCTGCGTGGATACAAGGATGTGAATAGTGTATTTATGATTGCTCTAGTATCCTATTGGGTTATTGGCCTTCCCGTCGGAATGGCGCTTGCGAAGCTGACAACACTTGAGGCTTATGGATACTGGGTTGGCCTGATCACGGGTCTTGCTGTCGGGGCGATTGCATTATTCTGGCGACTTGGTGTCATTGAACGCAGCGTGCGAGTCAAAAATGTTCGAATTGAACAATAGGTTGATATAGGCAGGAGTCATCATGACTGCTGCCTTCTTAGGAATGATAATGGCTTAGGGAGATGAATCCATTGACGACCTGGAATATAGAAAAGACGCAGTGTCACCTGTTGATCTGCAACGGAAGCAGTAGCGTGAGGCGAGATGTGGAAGAGCATGAGGTGCGTAAATGAGTCGCTATATCATAACCGAATCCTCGACATGGGAGCGAGGATCGTGAAATCAACCAAACAATTGTCGCGACTTCGCAATGTGATTGCGAATGTGCAAGTTCATCTGTCCGTCGCAGCTCATACGAAGGTAGATCACGGATGGCGCTCTATCAACTACGTACCTGACTTTAACCGCTTCTACTATATACTCGAAGGGGAAGGCCAACTGACGATAGACGGGATTACGTACCGCCCGAAGCCCGGTCAATTATTCGTTATGCCCGCAGGGATTCGGCAATCGTATAGCGTCGTGAACGAGAATACGTTCAGTAAATATTGGTGTCATTTTACCGCCCAAATCGGAGATATGGACTTATTCAAGCTGCTCAAGCTGCCGCATTTTATCGATGTGTCGAACCACGACCATCTTATACAGCTGTTCCAACGGTTGATTCATTATCAAGAGAGTAAGGATTTCACGGCGATCATTATGCAGCGTTCTGTCCTACTGGAGATTGTAAGCGTCTTCCTCGAGGGGTCCTTACAAGGTCAATATGAACATCAATTGCATTATGATGCGAATCATCGGATGCACAAAATCCAAACTGTCCTGAAGTATATCGATCAGCATCTGGATCAGAACATAACCGTGCAGGAGATGGCGGAACTGGTACATTTCCACCCGAATTATTTTATCCGCTATTTCAATGAAATGATGGGGGTTACGCCGATTCAGTATGTTCACCAGATGAAGATGGAGAAGGCGAAATATATGCTAACGGCAACCGATGATTCGGTCTCCGAAATCTCTCGGGCCCTAGGTATGGAGCTATGCTTCTTCTCACGGGTATTCAAGAAACATACCGGTCTTCCTCCCTCAGGTTATCGTAAAATGTTTTGAATTGATTTGACGAAAAATAGGTTAATATTGTGCAAATTCATGTGAACATTAGCTATGTTATCCGATGTCGTTCATGTTTAGAATAAGGGTAGATTTTTCGAAGAGTCCCAATCCTGACCAGGAGAAATGAGGAGGTCTACACATGAGCATGAACGAACCGCGATTATTAACCGATGAACAGATGAGACAGTTTATTACAGAAGGGTATTTACTGCTTCAGACGGATTTCTCGTCCGAGTTCCACCAACAGTTGCTTGAGCAATTGAATTACGTGTATAACCATGAAGGAAACCCCGGTAATAACCTGCTGCCTCGTGTTCGCGAGTTACAGAAAGTGATCGATCATCCGATCATTACGGGAGCCCTGACGAGTGTACTAGGACCGGATTATATGCTTCATGCACATCATCACGGCCATTTCAATAACTCGCCGCAACCTGGCGGATGGCACAAAGACAGTTACTTCGGCTATGGACGTATTCGCAATCACCACCCATGGTGGGCGATGATCATGTACTTCCCGCAAGATACACCAGTAGAGCTGGGGCCTACAGGCGTCATGCCGGGAACTCAGAACTACGCTACGAGAGTGTTCGAGCAAGATGAGAGCGAATCTGAAGCAAAAGCGAGTGGAGGTGCTGGTACCTTTGCACTGATTGCTTATGATATCTGGCATCGTTCAACGGCGAACATCTTAGGTAAAGAGCGTTATATGCTGAAGTTCGAATTTATGCGTACGCAGAGTCCAACCGTACCAAGCTGGGATCATCAACAACCTGAATGGGTTACACCAGCAGCATTCTCGGCACCGATTCACACGCATGAGTGCATTTGGCAGGAGACTTGGAACTGGATGCGTGGTGAAGTTGGAAGCAGTGCATCAGCAGCTGCATCCCAGGTAGGCGAAGTGTCCAATCTGCTCGAACAATTGAACAGCAGCTCGAACGAGGAGCGGGTTACAGCAGCAGATCAGCTCGGGCTTCTACGGAGCAATAGCTCGGCAGATGAAGTGGTGACAGCTTTGGCAAAGGCGTTGGAAGATGCTTACGAACCCGTTGCATTGAATGCAGCTTATGCCTTAGCACGGTATGGAGATCATGGCATCCAAGCGCTGCTCGAAGGGTTGCGTCATGAGGATCGTATCGTATCTTTGTCCGCTGCCTATGGTCTTTCCGTTGCTGGAGCGGGTGCAGTTGAAGGATTAACCGAAGCTTTAGACAGTGATCGTGAGGAGACCGTGACTCGTGCGATATTTGCTCTAGGTGAACTGCGAGAGCTTGCATCGGACAGCGTGCCACTCTTGATAGGACAGCTTCGTCATCCGTCCGCGAATGTTCGCATTAGTGTGGTTGAAGCATTAGGGAATATTGGACAGCCGCATGACATTATTGTTCAAGCTCTAGCGCGTTGCCTCAAAGATTCTGATACGCAAGTGCGCTTTATGACAGGTCTATCCCTTGCAAAATTAGGGAAATCGGCTGAGGAGGCCGTGCCATCACTTATCGAGGCGCTGGATGATGAGAATCGGTATGTCAGAGCGCATGCTGCAGAAGCGTTGTACTATATAGGAACGGAGAAGGCTGAACGTGCGCTGATCCATTTCCTCAAAATTGCACGCTGGTGCCCCTCCACGACACCTGCGAGCACATTCTATCCATAAACAACAGGATGCCGGAGCGATTCATTCGCCCGGCTTTTTTCTTGTTCAATTTGGTGGGCAATGAGCATAAAAGCGATGCCCTGTGACACACTAGGTAGGAAATAAATGTATCCATGCTATGGTTAAAGGGGCTAGCCATGAAGAAATCCGACTTACAAGATCAATTGGTGATGCGTCAAGTGGATGTATCAGAGATGGAGCAATTCTATGACTTGCTAAATTATGTATTTCAGATCACGAATCATGATATCCAAGAAATCGGAAGCGAGTTCTTGAAGGAACAGAAACGACCGTTGTTAAGCTTATGCGAGGTCATCGGATGGTTCGATCAAGATAAGCTGGTCTCCCAATTAATGATCTATCCATTCCACGTGAATATACACGGGGTGATCTACGCGATGGGAGGTATTACTGGGGTAGGGACGTATCCAGAATATGCAGGTCACGGATTAATCCATACGTTGATGAGAGAAGCGCTGCGTCGGATGAAGGAGATGGGACAGTGCGTCTCCTATCTCTATCCTTACTCTATTCCGTTCTACCGGAAGCAAGGGTGGGAGATTATTTCCGATCGCATCAAATATAAAATACGAGACACGCAGCTTCCGAAGTTATTTGACGTTCCAGGACGAACAGCACGAGTGGATTGGGATCATCCTGACAAAGAGCGCATCTATGAGCTATTCTCCGCACGAACCCATGCCGCGATGATCCGCGGGCATCTCACTTGGGATGAACGCTTCCGTTGGGAACGACATGAACTATCGCTCGCGATTTATTATAACGAGGACAAGCTGCCCTCGGGATACCTCTGTTACAAAGTGGAAGAAGAAATGTTCCATGTACGAGAGATGGTCTATCTTGACAACGAGGCGCATCAAGGATTATGGAATTTCATCCATGCGCATTTTTCCATGGTTTATCATGTGAAAGGCACAATCTACACCAATGAGCAGCTTGCTTTTTACTTTCATGATGGAGAAATCGAGCAGCGGATCAGCCCGAATTATATGGCACGAATCGTGGACGTTGAACAATTCCTTATGAAGTACGCATTTCATCAAACGGCTCAATGTGAGCTTGTCCTAAGGATACAAGATCCGATGGCAGATTGGAATCAAGGAACCTTCTTCGTACGTATTGAGGCGGGGCGAGTAATTTCAATTCAACAGGAGGAGAATCGCAATGCAGATGTGGAGATGGATATTCAGACGTTCACAACGATGATGTTCAGTTATCGGAGCCCCGCGTATCTTCATAGTATCGACAGAATTCATGCGTCACTTCAATGGATTGACCAATTGGAACAGATTATCCCCGATGCGCAGCCTTGGTTCGCTGATTATTTTTAATGACAGAATTCTTAATGCATTGATATAATGCGTGATGAGAATGATGTTGAGGGGGAAGGTACCATTGGATCGATTTGAGCAGCAATTATACAAATACGCAGACCTACTGATTAAAGTCGGTGTAAACTTACAACCAGGTCAAGTGTTGTACTTAGAATCTCCTCTTGAGACCCCTGAATTTACACGCATTGTCGTCCGTAAAGCTTATGAGGCTGGGGCGAAGTTCGTACAGGTCGTTTGGGTCGATGAGACGATATCTAGAATTCGGTTCGAGTCTGCGCCAGACGATTCGTTTACATACTACCCACACTGGACTGCATCGACGATGGAGCAGTTATGTGAATCAGGTGGTGCGCTGCTTAGCTTGTTGGCAGATGATCCTGACCTGCTGAATGGGATCGATTCCGGTAAAATCTCAACGGCTGCCAAGGCAGCGTCGGTCGCAAGACAGAAATTCCGTAGCTATATTCGTACGAACAAAATAAGCTGGTGCCTGGCCAATGTTCCAACGCAGGCATGGGCAGACAAAGTGTTCGCTGATCTTCCGGAATCAGATCGTGTGCAGGCGTTATGGGATATACTCTTCAAGATCAATCGGATTGATCACGATGATCCCGTTGCTTCCTGGCAGAATCATATTCAATCCCTTCAGAATTTGTCGGGGTTATTGAACGAGAAACGTTATAAGAAACTCCATTACAAAGGTCCGGGGACGGATTTAACGGTAGAGCTCGTACAAGATCATGTATGGGTTGGAGGTGGTGGATGGAATCAGGATGGTGTCTATTTTGTCGCGAATATGCCGACGGAAGAAGTATTCTCGATGCCGCACAGATCAGGTACGAACGGCTATGTATCCAGCACGATGCCACTCAATTATAACGGAGGACTTATTGACGGATTTACATTAACCTTCAAAGATGGTCAAGTGGTTGATTATACAGCCAAAGTCGGCTATGAATCTTTGAAAGAATTGATTGAGAGCGATGAAGGTGCTAAATACTTGGGAGAAGTCGCGCTTGTTCCACAGGACTCGCCAATTTCAAACTTGAATCGCGTTTTCTACGATACAGGCCTTGATGAGAATGCATCATGTCACTTGGCCATTGGCAGTGCATATCCATTTAATGTTCAGGAAGGGACACAATTGTCCAAAGAAGAACTCGAAGCACGCGGTGCGAATATGAGTATGACACATGTTGACTTCATGATCGGATCCACATCACTCGATATCGATGGCGAACTTGCAGATGGGACCATGGAACCTCTATTCCGGCAAGGCAACTGGGTGATCGCAACAGCATAAACATGACAAGAAGACCATGAGAGCCTCATTCGGCTGCGCATGGTCTTCTTGCGTGAAGAGGGCTATCCAGACATTCTTATATGAACGCGCGGGTAACGATTACGAGCAGAATGAACAATACGAGGATTGTTCCAGTGCTAGTAAACAAGCCAAATCCACCTATTTCTCCCATGTTCCTCCCCCTCTCCAAGAAGACTTTGTACTACATGGTATTGTATGATAAAAGGACAAGGAATGATTGGGCAAATTACCGCACATATATAGGGTTAACGCATAAGATGAGTGGATACGGATCATCGTGTGAATAATACTTTCATATAACAAGTTATTGACTTTTGCTTATGATGTTAGGTATGATTAATCCAAGTTAATATTTCGGCGATGATCAAAGACATGATCTTCAATACGGGCTGTCAGAGAGGGAAGTGTGTGGTGTGAGCTTCCTCAGCTAACGATTGTAGATTACCCCTTTGTAGCTGTGACGTTGAACCTGCATGATGTCGATTGCGGCGGTAAGCGTCACCGGCTTATCCACGATAATGGATACCAATAAGGATTTTCCTTCTGCCACCATGGACCAAGAGTCTAGTATGGCTGGAAGGGGATTGAATTAGGGTGGAACCACGAGCTGAACGCACTCGTCCCTTGCCGGGAGAGATGCGTTTTTTTGCGTTCAATGATAGATTGCGATAACGAAGAAATGGAGGAATTCACATGGAAATTCAAGTAACTTTGCCAGATGAAACAGTAAGGAGGTATGCACAAGGCACGACCATTGCGCAAGTGGCGGAATCCATAAGCCAAGGCCTTAAGAAGCAGGCGATTGCTGGGTTAATCCATGGGAATCCCTATGATCTGAGTCATTCGCTAGTGGAAGATTGCCGTCTTGAAATTGTTACACTGGATAGTAAGGCAGGGCTTGACATTTATCGGCATAGTACAGCTCATGTGATGGCTCAGGCGATCAAACGGATATTCGGCCAAGATGCCGTACAACTCGGGATCGGACCTGTCGTAGAAGATGGATTCTATTATGATATTGATATCGAACACCCACTGTCAACGCGTGATCTAGAGGCCATTGAGAAGGAAATGGGTAAAATCGTGCAAGAGAATCTTCCGATTGTCAGACGCGAGGTGCAGCGTGAAGAAGCCGTTCGAATGTACGAAGCGCTGCATGAGCCACTGAAGCTAGAACTCATTGCAGGACTACCAGCGGATGCTGTCATATCCATCTATGATCAAGGGGAGTTCTCAGATCTCTGCCGGGGACCGCACTTGCCATCGACTGGGCGAATTAAGGCATTTAAGCTGATGCACGTCGCGGGTGCGTACTGGCGTGGTGATTCGAACAATAAAATGCTGCAGCGGATCTATGGAACGGCATTTCCAAAGAAAGCGGATCTTGATGAGCATTTGCATATGCTGGAGGAAGCGAAGAAGCGGGATCATCGCAAATTAGGAAAAGAACTTGAATTATTCATGTTCTCCGAAGAGGCGCCCGGCATGCCGTTCTATCTACCGAAGGGAATGACAATCCGCAACGAACTGGAACACTTTGCTCGCGAGCTTCAGGTACCGCGTGGATATCAAGAGGTGCGCACCCCGCTTATGATGAATCAACGTCTATGGGAGCAGTCTGGGCACTGGGATCATTATCAAGAGAACATGTATTTTACAGAGGTCGATGCGACGAAATATGCGCTTAAGCCGATGAATTGTCCAGGGCATATGCTCGTGTTCAAGAACAAGTTGCGTTCTTATCGTGATCTACCGCTTCGGATTTCAGAATTTGGTCAAGTGCATCGGCACGAGTTCTCTGGTGCATTAAATGGGATGATGCGGGTACGCTCCTTCTGTCAAGATGATGCGCATATGTTCGTACGCCCTGATCAGATTGAGGAAGAAATCGGTCGGATCATCTCGTTGATCGATCTCATCTATCAAGTATTCGGGTTCTCTTATAAGATCGAGTTATCTACTCGACCAGAGGATTCGATGGGTTCGGAAGAACTATGGGACATCGCAGAGAAGTCGCTCCAACGTGTATTAGATGATCGAGGCATCGAATATCGGATCAACGAGGGTGATGGTGCGTTCTATGGTCCGAAGATTGACTTCCATATTCTTGATGCGCTGAAGCGCAGCTGGCAATGCGGAACGATCCAACTGGACTTCCAGATGCCTGATAAATTCGACCTTTCGTACATTGGTGAAGATAATCAGAAACATCGTCCGGTAGTCATTCACCGAGCAGCATATGGCTCGATTGATCGATTTATCGGCATTATTACGGAACATTTCGCCGGAGCCTTCCCGTTATGGTTGGCACCCGTGCAGGTGAAGCTGCTGCCTGTCTCAGCGAATGAGACGGATTACGCCATGCAGGTGAAGGAAGCGCTGGAAGCCGCACAGATTCGCGTTGAAGTTGATAGTCGGGATGAGAAGCTCGGGTATAAGATTCGTGAGGCCCAGCTGGAGAAAACGCCGTATATGTTCATCCTTGGCGCTCAAGAAAGGGTTGCGAATTCCTTATCCGTTCGGAAAAGAGATGAAGGAGACTTGGGTGATAAGCAAATCGATGAGATGATCATCAAGCTGCAGGAAGAGATTCGAGCACGGCGGTAGGTCATAGGATCGCTTTATCACAAACCTTACATTTATTGGTTTGCGGTGAGGCGATCTTTTTGGCGTGTATATTCAAGTCCGATTCGAGCAAAATTAACACAAACTGGGATTCATTGGATCGGTTTCATCATTGGAGGAAAACAACATGGATAGTTTATGGATATTAGGTATTGTTATCATTCTTGCCGTTGCTTTTGATTTTATTAATGGGTTCCATGATACGGCGAATGCGATTGCTACATCGATCTCGACAAGAGCATTAACACCCAGAGCTGCCATTCTGCTCGCTGCTGTCATGAACTTCATCGGGGCACTCATGTTCTCGGGTGTCGCGAAGACGATTGGCGGCAGTGTGGCGGACCCTGCAACGCTCGATAACGGCGTTCAGATTGTGATAGCGACGTTAATCGCGGCGATCACCTGGAATTTAGTAACTTGGTGGTTCGGCATTCCATCATCCTCATCGCATGCGCTCATTGGTTCCTTGGCTGGTGCTGTGTTCATGGGAGCAGGTTCCGATCATGTGAATTGGAGCGGATTTATCGGCATTGTCAAAGGGCTTATCCTATCACCGATTATCGGTTTTGCCATTGGTTATGTCGTCATGACGTTGTTAAAATGGATTTTCGCGAGCCGAAGCCCGCATGCCGTGAATCGCGGATTCCGGATTACGCAGATTTTCACGGCAGCGATGCAATCTTTCGCGCATGGAACCAATGATGCACAGAAGGCCATGGGGATTATTACCTTTGCGCTTGTAGCCGGAGGGGTTCAAGATACGTTAGATGTTCCGCTCTGGGTTAAGATTACAGCCGCAACTTCTATGGCACTGGGTTCATCCGTTGGCGGATGGAAGATTATTAAGACGATGGGGACGAAAATCTTCCGAATTGAACCAATCAATGGGTTCGCAGCAGATATTTCGGCAGCAAGCGTGATTCTAACCAGTACGTTACTGCACTTGCCCGTGAGTACTACCCATGTCATTACTTCATCCATTCTGGGGGTGGGGTCCGCCAAGCGATTCTCATCGGTGAAATGGTCGCTCGCGGGACGAATTGCCATGACTTGGATTATAACGATCCCGATAACGGCAGTTCTAGCGGGTATTATTGTGAAGGTGTTATTCTAAGGGTCGTTCAGATGCGGATAAACCCATTTCAGATATCCATGGTTGATGGATAGATGGATGGGTTTTATTTGTGCTTCATTCAAGTTTGAGCCTCGTCTATACATATAATTCCACATAATGGTAATATAGGGGTGTTCTATGAAAACGTAGCGAGGAATAGAAAAGGGGGGTCAATGTATGACCACAAATTTGGATTGGTTAATCGAAGCAGATATTGAACGAATGCAGGCGGCAATGGAATCAGGGAAACTCCGTGCTGTGGAGCTTGTAAAGTTCTATCTGGATCGAATCGATAAGTATGACGAGAAATTGAATTCCATTCTGGAAGTAAATCCAGATGCACTGGCCATTGCAGAGGCATTGGATGAAGAACGTCAGCTTCATGGCAGCAGGGGGCCCTTACACGGGATTCCCATCCTGTTAAAAGATAATATCGACACCCATGATAACATGCATACGAGTGCTGGTTCGATCGCACTTGCAGATTCGTATGCTGCAGAGGATTCATTCGTAGCAGCTAAGCTCAGAGCAGCAGGGGCGATTCTGCTCGGGAAAGCGAATATGACTGAGTGGGCGAATTTCATGTCGAGCACAATGTGGTCAGGATATAGCTCCAGAGGAGGTCTCGTATCGAATCCTTATGGACCCGGTGAAGTCTTCGTGGGCGGATCTAGCGCCGGATCGGGTGCATCGATCGCGGCCAATCTGGCCGCAGCGGCGATTGGTACTGAGACGTCGGGTTCGATCATCTGTCCTGCGAGCCAGAATAGCATCGTTGGTATCAAACCAACGATTGGACTTGTGAGCAGAACAGGAATTATCCCGATTGCGTATTCCCAGGATTCAGCGGGTCCTATGACAAGAACCGTTCGGGATACAGCGATTTTATTGAGTGCGATGACTGGGGTAGATTTGAGAGATCCTGCAACGGCTTCGAGTAAAGAACATGCACATTCCGATTATACGCAATTCCTAGATGCAGATTACCTTCAGCATGCGCGAATAGGTGTGCCAAGATGTTATATTCGGGCTCTAGACCCTGATCGGCTAGATATCTTCGAAGCGGCGATCGAAGTCCTTAAGCGTAAAGGTGCTACGATAATTGATCCCGTCGATATCCCGTGTGAACATACGGCATGGGGTCCTAATATTATGAGATATGAGTTCAAGAAAGGCCTAAATGATTATTTGGCGCGATTAGATGATTCCGTACCCGTCCGTTCCCTGCAAGATGTGATTCATTACAATGATGCCCATGCAGAAATTGCATTAAAGTATGGCCAGGATGTGCTGATATGGGCTGAGGAGACGGTTGGGGATTTGTCTGAGCCTGAATATTGGGAGAGTCTTGCACTCAACAAGGAGATGGCAGCTGACCAAGGGATCGATCGCGTACTGAAGGAACATCAACTGGATGCCCTAATTCTGATAGCCTTTGAGGATGGAGTCGATCTTGCGGCAAAGGTAGGATATCCTGTTATAACCGTACCTGGCGGCTATGCGATTGACGGAATAACGGCGGAGGGTGGTTATAATACGAATGGACCGCAAGGAATTACATTTATAGGAACGGCATACAGTGAGCCGACGCTGCTCAAGATTGCTTATGGTTACGAGCAAGCAACACTGCATCGTGTTCCACCTCAGTTAGATGCTCTTTAACTGGCATCAAGGCATCATTTTCATCTCAATATTCCCTCTGAAAGGTGTTGAACAATGATCACGAAGTCGGAGCAAGAATTAGAGATTATGCGTGAAGCGGGACGAATTGTTGCCGAATGTCATGCATTTCTCGCGGAGAAGATTAAACCAGGCGTTACAACACAAGAGTTGGATCAGATGGTGGAGAATCATATTCGTAAAAGAGGCGCACTGCCAAGTTTTAAGGGACATCACGGCTTTACAGCCTCCATATGCGCAGCAAGAAATGATGTCATCTGTCATGGGTTTCCGGATGATGAGCCCTTGCAAGATGGAGATGTCATTACGATCGACCTCGGCGCATTCTACAAAGGGTTTCATGGGGATTCGGGTTGGACGTATGCCGTAGGGCAAGTATCCGATAAAATTACGAAGCTGATGAAGGATTGTCATACTGGCTTGATGCTCGGCATCGAGCAGGCGGTGATTGGGAAGCGAGTTGGTGATATTGGGCATGCGATACAGTCCTTTGCCGATCAGCACAAGTACGGGAATGTTAGAGAATTTACGGGTCATGGCATTGGTCAAGATCTCTGGGAAGAGCCGGCTGTACCGCACCATGGTCGTCGAGGCACTGGGGCACTCTTGAAAAAGGGGCTAGTTCTTGCCATTGAACCGATGTTCACACTTGGAGATTGGCGCGCCTTTATCGATGCGGATGGTTGGACCGCTCGAACAATGGATGGCTCGATCTGTGTACAATATGAACATACCGTTGCGATTACGGAACACGGTCCAGAAATCTTAACGAAATTATAGATTTGCGAGCTGCTTGATATTCATCTTGAACTTCGCTATAATGACACTATTCTGCACTTAAGGGAGAGACTTTGATGTTGGTGGTCGTTCTTAACTAATCAAATTCCATAGAGAGGATTCGTACGCGCGAGTGAACGTTGTCGAAATTTTGATATAGACAATGTTTATTTTGTGACGCAGAGCGAAGGACCTCGGAATTAGTTAAGAACAGCGGATATCATACAATGCCCTAGGTGTATACCTATCATTCATGAAGCCTAAATCCGTGCTGTTTTCAGCGCGGATTTTTTTGTGGTTTTTTTACGGCGGATATGTAGATAGGATATCAAAATTCAAGGCAGAGAATGACGACGGTCATTCTCTGCCTTTTTTTATTCAAAGGAGGAAATTAGAAGATGGATCAAGCAAATCTGCAACGACTGGAATACGGGAAAGTGAAAGAATTATTAGCACACCATGCCGCTTCTTATCTAGGAAGACGTCATATTGAGGCGATGGAGCCGATGACGCAGTTCAAGATGATTCGTCAGAAGCTGGATGAGACAGCTGAGGCCAAGGTGATACTTCAGAACGGTGGGAGCGTACCGATCCCTTCGCTCGAGGGCTTCGAGCATATCCTGGATCTGATGGATACGGGCTACGTCTTCACAGAGCAAGACTTCTCGCACATCCATACCTTTCTGCACAGCTGCGCACAGCTCATTAAGTATATGGGAACGAAGGCCATGATCGCACCGCATATTAGCGCCTATGCCGCATCGATGTATGAACTCTCGACGCTCAAAACTGAAATTGAACGCTGCATTCGAAATGGTCGGGTCACGGATTTCGCGAGTAAGGATCTTGCGAAAGTACGCAAGCGGATCGCGGTGATTGAAGAGCGCTTGAAGAGTCGGCTTGATGCACTGATGAACAAGCACAGTTCGATTTTGCAAGAGAGGATAATAAGCATGCGTAATGATCGTTATGTGCTTCCCATCCGCAGAGAACATCGCAAACAAATCAAGGGAACCGTCTTAGATGAATCAGCTAGCGGTCAGACAGTCTTCATTGAGCCTGCGGATATTGCACAAATCCAGCATGAGCTTGCGAGCTACCGAGCGGAGGAAGCGCGGATCGAAGCGAAAGTATTAAGCGACTTGACGGCATTCGTCGAGCAATACACCTATGAGATTCAAGTGAATGTCGATACGGTAGGGATCTATGATTTCGTGTTCGCGAAAGCGAAATATGCCATGACCATGAACGGCAAAAATATACGATTGAATGATGAAGGTATGATGGATGTGATTGAAGCTAGACATCCCTTGCTTCGGAATATGGTGCCGCTTCATTTCGCGATAGGACGTTATTACAAATCCCTTATCATAACGGGCCCGAACACGGGCGGGAAGACGCTTGCACTGAAGACCGTTGGACTTCTTACCTTGATGGTTCAATCAGGCTTATTAGTTCCCGCAGCGGAAGAGAGCGTGTTCTCGGTCTTCGATCAAGTGATGGTCGACATTGGTGATGGACAGAGTATAGAGCATGCCCTCAGCACATTTTCAGCACATATTCGTCATGTTATTGATATTCTTCAAGTAGCAAGCCGTGGAACGCTGATTCTCATCGATGAGATGGCATCAGGAACAGATCCGGGCGAAGGGGTTGGATTATCGATCGCGATTCTTGAAGAGCTTCACCGCCGAGGTTCGACGGTCGTGGCGACGACACATTTTACCGAGATTAAGAATTTCGCTTCGTTTACTCCCGGGTTTGAGAATGCAAGAATGGCGTTTGATCCAGAGACGTTGCAACCTGCATATCGGCTTATTATCGGGGAGGCAGGACAGAGCTATGCGTTCCTGATCGCGAAGAAGCTAGGACTCCCTGAGGAGATTATCACACGCTCACAGGAAATCACCTCGCAAGGTGTGAAGGCGGAATTGCCGCGCGATCAGACATTCGAAGCGTTCAAGTCCGTTGATGATCGTGTGATCCCGAATATGCCGAGTCAGCAGCAGAAACAGCTGGAGAAAGCTTCGGTAGATCGAGGGGAAGAACGTGCGTTTGTTCGTGAACCACAATCAAACGAAGTCAATGCCCTGCATGCGGAGACGGAAGAACGTCCAAGCAAGCCAAGGCCGTTGCAGCTCGGTGACCGCGTTCGGATACCCTACCTCGACCGAACCGGCGTGATCTATGAGATCGAGGACGCGAGAGGGGTTATCGGTGTTATGATTCAGAAGCAGAAGCTGAAGATCAACAAGAAACGGGTCGAGCTCTTTATTGAAGCCAAAGATCTCTATGGCGAAGACTACGACCTGAGCATCGTGCTCGATTCGAAAGCAAATCGTAAGAAGCGTAAGCTCATGAATCGCAAGCATGTGGAAGGATTAACGATTGAGATGTCCTCTGACGAGTAAGTGCGGTAGAACAGGTTTCCAATCCATCGTTTTGCCGATATAATTGGGATATTGAGCAGCGGAAGGAGTTGGCTGGAGATAATGGAACGATTATATCAACAGATGGAATTCATCATTGAACTGGATAAGTTGAAAAATATTATTCGAAGAACCAAATTGATCTACACGGATCGGAATGAAAACGACGCGGAGCATTCTTGGCATCTGGCGATGATGGCGATGAATCTCTGTGAGCATGCGAATGAACCGAACTTAGATGTCAGTAAGGTCATACGAATGGTCTTGATTCATGATATTGTCGAGATTGACGCGGGAGATACGTATGCTTATGATGTATCCGGTCATGCGGACAAATATGAGCGTGAATATCAAGCGGCTGAGCGAATATTTGGCCTACTGCCTGCAGATCAGAAGCAAGAGTATATGGCATTATGGCAGGAATTCGAAGACGGGAAGAGCGCTGAGGCGAAGTTCGCCATGGCGCTCGATCGCTTGCAGCCGCTCATTCACAACTATAAGAATCAAGGGAGTATATGGGCAGCGAACGGAATTAAGATTACACAGGTCCGGGAACGCAGCCACAAAATCAGAGAAGGCTCGGAGTCGCTATGGAAGTATGCGCAAGAGATTATCGATAAGAGTATCGCGCAAGGGTTTCTATCGGAATAAATGATCGAAATAGAACAGAGAGCGAATATTACATCGTCTGTCCATCGCCTTAGATCGTGTAGTGTAGGAGCGAATGAAAATGTTAAAGTATAATATTTGTTTTATTAAGCGAGGGGAAGAGATTCTCTTACTAAATCGCGAGAAATCCAGCTGGATGGGATGCTGGAATGGGATCGGCGGCAAACTTGAAGCCCATGAGACCATCCGAGAATCGATGATTCGTGAGATTCAGGAAGAAACCCGAATGGATATCGAAGATCTTCAGTTTAAAGGCATGATTACATGGACCGTCGACGAGGTGAATTATGGCGGGATGTATATCTATTTGGCTGAAGTACCTGTAGATTTCGAGTATCCTACGCCGATTCGAACCGATGAAGGTATACTGGATTGGAAGACCGTTCCTTGGATCGTTCATCCGGAGAATCATGGGATTGCGACGAACATTCCACATACCCTGCCTATGATATTAGAGGACCCGAAATGCTATGATCATCATTGTATTTATGAAGGGTCGCAGTTCAAACAGATGACGTCCCACGTCATTGACGCACGAATGGAGTATGATGGTGCACTGTTGCAGGCGTATCTTAAGCAGCATGCGCATAAGCAATTGTCCATGGCATGATCAGATCGTCGGCATAAACGACAGCCCTTCACATCGTGAAGGGCTAATTGTGATGAATGCGTAAATACCTCGCTGACCAATTCCCCAAAAAATGGTAGAATATCATATTGAGAGGGGGAGGCGGTTGAAGGTAAATTGGAAGGCACTCGGTGGATTGACTATTGTTCTTATTTTGGGAAGCTGGATATTCAATATTCTTTATTTTCAACAGTTGCATTTGAAGGAGCCGCTATTTTTCAAATATCATATGATTGTGAATATGAATCATGGTAAAACAATCTATATTAACTTTCTCGAAAATAAGAATGAAGGCAAGAAAGTTACAGGTATACAATTCGTAGATATCCCGCAGATCCGTTTTCAAATCTACCCAGATCAAACATATACGCATCACATGATGATGAAGGCAGCTGCTGATTTGCAATGGAATGATGATGAGCTGCGTGGGAAATTGCCGGTGACGATCAACGAACTGTTCGTGTACTACAATGAGGGCCCGCCTGCTATGGTACCGATTGGCGAGATTCGGATTGTGGAGGATAAAGAGGCAGATGTTGTTGATTTTATAGCTTCAAGTGGATCTTCAGATGGGTCAGGTAGTTACACGGTGCGTGCGACGCAGAAGGTAAAGCTAGAAAAAGTCGACTTTGGTATTAAGGATCAATCGAAGTCTTGGTTGAATCTGCAACTTGCCAATATACCAGTCAATGAATTGAAATTGCCGATGAACATTGAAAAAGGCGAAGCAATAACATTGCAATACCATTGGTCCAACCAGGATGCTGAGCATGCTGCCTATGAAATATTCCAATCCAAGATTCAACTTCATTTCCGAACGCTAGACGGTCGTGTAGTTATAGAAAGTGTGCCCATAAGCCAATACTTACGTCTAACCAATGCCCAGGTACAACATTTGGTTCGAACCGGAGGTGAGCTCGATTGAATCCAGAAATCTATCGTGCTTATAGACGGTTAGGCTGGGGTTTGGTCTTTGAATTGATTGATTTTAGAGCATTTTATTTTGACGTATTGCCGGATTTCGTAGGGTATATCATGATCGCGTCTGCCCTTTCTCAACTAAGTTCATTGCATACCGTATTTATTAAGGCGAAATGGGTCGCGATTGGAATGATATTCGTAACGCTTCCGCATGTTCTCATGGCATCTAGCGTTACTTTCTCGAATTTTGGTTCCTTACCGCTCTATCTGCACATCTATTCAGAAGCTTTATTAGCATGTCATGTTCTAATTGTCTTCTGGATCTGTCAGGGGTTCGCGGCAATCGCAAGAGCCGAAAGGCAAACAGATTTACTTATGACAGTTATAACTCGAAGGAATCTTTATATGGGCTTGGCCATCGCACAGCTTATCTTCTATCCGTTCTTATTGAATGTCGAAGAGAGCTGGATCAACTTGCTACTTATCTTCGGAGTATTGCAAATGATCATGGAAGTGCTGTTTATTCGGCTACCGTTTCGGTTCTCACAGATAAAAATTAAGCAAATAGACTTGCGTGTATAGGAGGGACAGATTGAGATGAAGATGAAGGAACAAGTAACGATGCGAACCGAACAAGAAATGTTCGATCTGATTCTCGGTATCGCGAAGCGCGATGACCGGATACGTGCGGTATATATGAACGGTTCGAGGACGAACCCGAATGCTCCGAGAGATATTTTTCAAGATTACGATATTGTGTATGTCGTGACAGAGACCTCTTCATTTATTCAAGATGAAACGTGGATTCAAGTGTTCGGAGATCTGCTGATGATTCAGGAGCCGGATAAGATGGACCAGGAAGCGGGCACACCGATGAACTTCGATCGATCCTATACTTATCTTATGCTGTTCACGGATGGGAATCGAATTGACCTGCATATCGAGACTCAAGAATCGATGTTGGAAGGTTATGTGAGCGATAAATTGACGGTTCCCTTGTTAGACAAGGATCACTGCCTGCCATCGATTCCAGCGCCATCTGATGAAGAGTATCACGAAAATAAGCCGACAGAAGTTCAATTTCTCCATTGCTGCAATGAATTTTGGTGGTGTCTGCAGAACGTAGCCAAGGGAATTTGGCGGGACGAAATGCCCTATGCAAGATCTATGTTTGAACACACGTCAAAAGCCATGTTGGATCACATGGTAACTTGGTGGGTCGGTTCACAGCATGAATTCGGTGTTTCAACGGGAAAAATGGGGAAATACTTCAAAACCTATCTACCATCACCATATTGGGAGAAATATGAATCGACCTATCCGGATCGCGAGCATGAGAAGTTCTGGGACGCGGTCTTTGCGGCCTGTGAGTTGTTCCGGTTGCTTGCACTTGAAGTCGCTGAGGACGGCGGATTTACCTATAATATGAGAGATGATGAGAACATGCTGAGTTATCTGCGACAAGTAAGAGATTTACCGTATGATGCAATAGGAATCTATTAATGGTGATGTAGGCTGCGGGAAGAATGGGAGGAAACAGCATATGTTGAACTATCAAACGATACTATTTGACCTAGACGGTACATTGACGGACCCGAAGCTAGGCATTACGAAATCTGTGCAATATGCCCTTCGCAAATTCGATATCCACGTCGAGAATTTAGATGAATTAGTGCCGTTTATCGGTCCACCACTGGCGAATTCATTTCAGGAAGTCTATCATTTCGATGCGGAACAATCGAAGCAAGCGGTAGAGTATTACCGGGAATATTTCAAGGATACGGGAATCTATGAGAATGATGTCTATCCGGGGATCCGAGATTTACTTACAATGCTACGAGAGCAGGGAAGAAGGCTGATTGTAGCTACTTCAAAGCCTACGGTGTTTGCGAAACGGGTCGTAGCTCATTTTGAACTCGATATGTACTTTGATGACGTCTGTGGAAGCAACTTGGATGGTACCATGTCCGACAAAGGAGAGATCATCCAATCGATTCTTGACCGGTATCAAGTAGAGAAAGACCGTGTGA
This sequence comes from Paenibacillus terrigena DSM 21567, assembly GCF_000374845.1. Taxonomy (GTDB): domain Bacteria; phylum Bacillota; class Bacilli; order Paenibacillales; family Paenibacillaceae; genus Paenibacillus_K; species Paenibacillus_K terrigena. Next base: position 105,582 of record NZ_KB895419.1, read on the forward strand.
TTATGATTGGTGATCGTAAACATGACATCATTGGTGCGCACAAAAATGATATTGCATCCATTGGGATTGAATACGGGTATGGCAGCAGTGAAGAAATCGCACAAATCAAGCCGACTTTTATTACGAAGACGGTTCATGAACTGATTCAATTATTTTCACATGAATAGCAAAAAAAAGAGGAGCACTTAACACTCCTCTTCTCACGAATTACATATGGGAAATCACCTTGTCGATGATGCCGTATTCCAATGCTTCCTCGGCGGACATGAAATGATCACGGTCCATGTCTTTCTCAATTCGCTCCAAAGATTGGCCTGTATGCTTCTGCGTAATCTCGTTCAGTTGTTGACGCGTCTTCAAGATCCGTTTGGCGGTAATTTCAATATCTGACGCTTGGCCCTGTGCCCCGCCACTAGGCTGATGAATCATGATCTCGCTATTCGGGAGAGCGAAGCGTTTGCCAGCGGTTCCAGCCAGCAGCAGAATGGCGCCGAAGGAAGCGGCGAATCCTGTACAAATGGTGTGAACAGGTGCCTTGATATACTGCATCGTATCGTAGATTGCAAATCCTGCTGTTGTGGAACCGCCAGGACTGTTAATATACAGGAAGATGTCTTTATCGGGATCTTCTGCGGAGAGGAAGAGCATCTGGGCGACAATGCTGTTCGCAACTTGGTCATCAATGGCGGAACCTAGGAAAATGATTCGATCCTTCAATAATCGGGAATAAATATCGTAGGATCTCTCGCCAAGGCGAGTCTGCTCCACGACATAAGGGATATAGTTACTCATATTCATACCTCCAAGGGATTCGTTATGGTCATTCTTCTGGTAAACGAATCAGTGAAGGCATAGGATACGGAAGTTATTCCATTTGGGGTAAATACAACTTTATTTTTGAGCCGCGTATCTTATGAAGAGAACCATTCGTTTGCTTCATAAGGGGAATGTTGTTTATTGAGCAAAGGAGGTTGTGAAATGGTCTATATCGAACCTATGCAAGTAGAGAAGGTGTCTCAACAAGATCGTGTGGATCAGCTGCAGATTGTACTTCGCCGTTACTGTCTTTCCATAACGAATTCCCTGGATGATGCAGATGATTTGGTACAAGATACATGGGTTAAAGCGTTAAGTGCCAGTCCAGGGCTGACACATCTGAACCCGGAAGCATTGCTGCTTCGGATTGCGAAGAATACATGGATTGATCAGATGCGGAGAAGAACCCACCTGAACCGAATCATGGAGCAGTTACAGCTAGAGCCCATTTTGTACCCGGATCACGGCCGGCTGGAAGTAGAGGCTGCTTTTCATCACCTGATGACGCATTTATCGCCGCGACAACGAACAGTGTTCCTACTAAGGGATGTGCTCGGGTATTCCATTTCGGAAGCATCACAGATCATGATGACATCCGAAGGAGCCGTAAAAGCAGCACTTCATCGTGCTCGCCAAACACTTGCAGATATTAAAGAAGAGAAGAAAATCGATTCGGCTGTAACCGAAGATCATATCGCCAAAGAACAAATTGAGCGACTCGCGAGCACCTATCTAGACGGAGATATTGGCACATTAATTCAACTGATTCAGAAGAATAATATGGAATCTGTTGCGATGATCGGTCTGATTCAGAATAAAATGATGCAGAGATCGAGCACGGTTCAGGCCGGCAGATCGAAGTCCCATACCAGTATGATGATGGCGGCTTAATTTTACATTGGGAGAGCGAAAATGATTACAAGACCGAATCTATCTGACCTTAAGCACTTGATGGACATCATCAATAGGTGTACTGACCACCTCAACCAATTAGGAATTGATCAGTGGAACGAGCATTATCCAACGACAGATCTTGTCAGATCAGACATAGCATTAGGGAATGTTTATACGTATCGTGAGGATGAAGCCATCCTCGGATTGATGACACTCGGTGAGACGCAACCTGCAGAATATGAGCATATTCAATGGTCAAGTAAGGACACTACGCGGGTACTAACGGTCTATCGACTTGCTGTCGATCCGAAGTGTCAAGGGAGAGGGATCGCAAGGAAGCTTATTGAATATGCCGAGCATGAGGCACGGAGCAGGGAGTTTTCTTGCATACGAATGGATTGTTACACGAAGAATAAAAGAGCCTATGAGCTATACCGCTACTTAAATTATGAACTAAAGGGGACGGTTGTTTTTCCGCATACGTACGTCCCTTTTTATTGTCTAGAGAAAGTATTGTCATAGAATGCAAACTGATTCAGCATGGAGGGAACAAGGTGGCACGATCAGCACAGAAAGTCCCTTTCGGTTATGAACCCCCGGTTCTAACACGGAAAGGGACGTTAATTTACTACGATGCATTTGAGCATACGACAGATCTTGATCTGGAACTTGCCGCTGCGTATGCTTCTACGCACGATTTTAAGGAACTGGTATTGTACCCACTCCATGAAGAGACGGTAAGACGAATGACGAAGGAGCCGGTGAGCGCCTTCTACAAACGATTAGATCGTCTCGTGGATTGGCAGCAGCATCATGCAGGAATTCCAGCGAAGATCGAACAATTCGAAGGTAAACGGAAGAAGTATACGCCGATCGATTCTGCCTTACGTCATCTCAGCGATCAATATGCTGCACCTTATTTCTTATATCTCACGACTGAGGTAGCCAATCAATTCGCATCCTACGATTCCTTCGAATCTTGGATTGTGAAGCTACGTCTTGTCTTAACGGAGGAGCCTCAGCGGATGCATCCGAGGCTCGTGCAGTATCAGCATCGTTGGTCGGTCCGAGCATAAACAATTACAATTGAGTAAGGGGCCGCTTGGCTGGCCCTTCCATCACCTCACCATCGATCGAGAAACGTGATCCATGACAAGGACAATCCCAGCTTAAATCTCCCGCATTCCATTCCACTTCACACCCCATGTGGGTACAAGTTGTATCCACCATATGCAAAACCCCTTGCGCATCGCGATAAGCGCCTGCTCTTTGACCATCCACGGTGACGACATCGCCTTCGCCTACTTCTAAATCCTCAGGTTTCTTACGCACCATCTCCAACTTGCCCGCAATAAGATGTTTTGCCACATCCGCATTTTGCACGACGAACGTTTTAATATCGGGATCGGCATGGAACCGAGACGGCGTATACAGCGCTTGATACGGATTGTCACGTCCAAGAATGGTATCCCGCAGCAGAAGGGCTGCCAGGGTCCCTTGCGTCATACCCCATTTTCGATACCCTGTCGCCACATAGACGTTCTGAACACCAGATGAAATCTGCCCAATGTAAGGGATTTTGTCCAATGTAACGAGATCTTGTGTGGACCAACGATAAGGTATGTCTTCGACTTTGAACTGCTCCATCGCAAAGGTCTGCAGTGCCTCGTAATGCCGAATCGTACATACGCCTTGCCCCGTCTTATGCCCCTCGCCACCTACCAACAAGAGAGTATCGCCATTCGCCATCGAAGTGCTGCGTATGGATCGCGTTGGATCTTCAGCGCGAATATACATCCCACCAGGGTATGGCTCCGAACTTTTGACCCCAAGCACATAGGAGCGCTCAGCATGCATTCTTGAGAAATAAAAGCCCATGCCGTCATAGAACGGGAAATGGGAACAAGACACGGCGTGACGACATGTGACATGATGCCCATCGCGGGTAACGAGCTTTGGTTCAGGTGCATTCTCAACGGTTGTAACTGTGGTATGCTCATAAATTTTCCCGCCTAATTTCATGAACATCCGGACAAGTGCATATAGATAATGTAAAGGGTGGAATTGAGCCTGATTGCGCATGACGAGTGCTTGCTTCATGGATAACGAGAGGGGCATGGATTGGACAAGTTCGCCATGAATTCCGATCTGCTCGTAAGCCTTCATTTCAAGCTCTAATTTCCGCAAATACTGCTCATCGTTAGTGTAAATATAAGCATCTTGGTCTATTAATCCACAATCGATGGACTTTTCTTGGACAAGCTCTTTGATAAACTGTATCGCTTCTTGATTCGCATGATAGTAATACTGTGCCTTCTCCAGGCCCACATGCTGAATCAACTCGTGATAAATCAGGTCATGTTGTGCGGTAACTTTGGCTGTCGTGTGCCCCGTGGTGCCCTTTAGGAGCTCTCCAGCTTCGAGAAGTACGACGTCCAATCCCTCTCTGGCTAACAACAATGCGGTCGTAATGCCGGAAATTCCACCTCCTACGACGGCTGCATCCGCTTGGATATCCTCTTTTAATGCGGGGAATGTCATTGGTTCCGATGAAGCAATCCAGTAAGAATCAGGGTATTGCGGGAACGCATCAGTTGTCTTCATGGGTATCCTCCTGCTTCGATGTTCTCGCTGAATTTTTCCCAATTCGCACCAAAAAAATGTATGGACATCCCAAAGAATGACATCAAGAATTCGTGAATACGAGCTCAGTTGGTTCGATTCCGCTTAGGTCGACAAATAAACAAGTATTCCTCACAGACCGTTTGACATGCTTTTTACGCTCAAATGTGTACAATCTAACCTATATTGAAGCAGGTTTACTTCATCACTTTTAAGGAAGAGGTGTAATCATGCGTAGATTAATTAATCATCCATTATTTGTATATGTATTATGTTTGACATTGCTTTTGACGGTAGGTATGGATTTCCTCGCATCCACAAAAGCAGCGGGTTTAAATCCAAGTGTCCTAAATCCTCATTCGGAATCATCTCATGCTCCTGTTATGGAAGCCTCCATACTAGGTCCCATGTTTCCAGTTCATCTAAGCGCATCAAAATCTGTATCGAAAGAAATGAGTCGGGTAACAACCCTGTCCATAACCAAGCCGTCTCAGAATAACAAGGTAAACGCCACGAAACCGTCCTATGATCGTTATGAAATTACTGCAACTTACCTCAATGTTCGAGCGAACCCTTATGCAACATCCAAGAGAATCGATACGAAAAAGAAAGGGACCGTCCTGCAGGTGGTGCGCAAAACACCAAATGGTTGGCTTCAGCTGAAAGGCGGCGGTTATGTGCATGGTGGTTATGCGCAGCATATGCCTGAAATCGATCCAGATCGCGAATTTCCAGATGTCGTGACCATGACGAAGCGTCCTGCACGAACCATTCCTACACCTGTCGTGACGGAGCCAGCGAAGCCGACATCATCCATCCAATCAGACTCCGGGTTATCGGAGGAACATATTGCGCAGTTGTTCAAAGGTACGGCATTGGCGGGTCATGAGCTCGAAGAAGCGGTCTTAGAGATTGAAGAAGAGTATGGAATCAATGCTTATTTTACAATTGCCGTGATGAAGCTGGAGAGTGGCAATGGCAAGAGTAGGCTTGCGAAGACGAAAAATAATTTGTTCGGCTTAAATGCGACGGGCGGTTCGAATAAAGATGCATTTCATTTCAAATCCAAAGGTGCAAGTGTGGAGAAGTTCGGTCAGCTACTATCCAAAAATTATGTGAAGAAAGGCTATACAACCGTCGAGAAGGTCGCGACGAAATATTGTCCTGTCAATCCGAAGTGGCCGAGTCTGGTCAAAGGTATTATGAAAAGTGACTATAAGAAGCTATAATTGACATAGATTGTTGTGAGAATGAAGTACATAAGAGCATGATTTTTAGGCATAAAAAAGATTGCGAAATAGGGTTGACTTTGACGTTGCGTAAAGGTGTAACCTGAGGGTGTCAGGAGGCGAACATGTGGAATATACAGTCCAGAAACTAGGCAAACTCGCAGGGATCAGCACTCGAACGCTTCGATACTACGATGAGATTGAACTCCTTAAGCCGGCAAAGGTCAATTCGTCAGGTTATCGAATTTATGGTCAGAAGGAAGTCGACCGATTGCAGCAGATCTTATTCTATCGAGAACTCGGAATGAGTCTGGATCGTATTAAAGAGATCGTCACTTCTCCCAGCTTCAATGGGGCCATCGCGCTTCGAGAGCATCGAGAACAACTCCTTGACAGAAGACGGCAATTGGATGCGTTAATTGCGAATGTAGACAAATCGATTGCCTTTAACGAAGGGAGAATTACGATGACAGACCGTGAGAAATTCGAAGGTTTTAAGCAGAAAATGATCGATGAGAATGAGCACAAATATGGGGCTGAAATCCGGTCGAAATACGGGGATGATACAGTCAACAAATCGAATGAGAAGTTGAAAAATATGACGCAAGAGCAGCACGATGAAGTCACGCGCCTTGCCAATGAAGTGATTGCTGTACTAGGCGATGCCATCCAGACAGGGGATCCAGCTAGCGATGTTGCGCAACGTGCAGCGGACTTGCACAAGCAGTGGCTCACCTATTATTGGAGCGAGTATAGTAAAGAGGCTCATGCGGGTGTCGCACAAATGTATGTTGATGACGAGCGTTTCCGCGCGTATTACGACAACCACTACCCGGGTGCGGCGGAGTTTTTGCGTGATGCCATCCATATTTACACAGGACAACAGTCCTAATCAACGAAGTTCAAGAAAGCTTCTTCCCGTGATGGAAGGAGCTTTTTCTCATGGAAGCATTGCAGAATTCATGTTTTCTTAGATATTGAAAATAAGCTATTGTCAATGGCACACAACGTGTGTTAATATCTTCCTAGTTATGATAATGATTATCACTATCAATATAATATGTGGGGGAGACATACATAATGAATGCACAGTTTCGCAAATGGGGTTTATTGACGGGGGCTTTGTTACTAGCACTCGCTGTTGGTTGCAGCAGTAAAGAGCAGACAGCAGAAGCAGGACAAGAGACGACTACACAAGTTGCAACTGAGGAGAAAGCAGCAGCTCCTGCGTCGGCTTATACCGTAGATGAGACCAAAGCTGCAGAATTACAAGCACAATTCGGGGATGCAGCGCCGAGTAAAGTGGTTGTGGCTTCCGTTGCGATCTCGGAAATTCTGAACGAATTAGGCGTTATGCCGGTCGGCGTTCCAACATCTACGCTGGAATTACCCGCAGCATTCAAGGATTTGCCTCGGATCGGGTCCGCGCTCAAACCGGATGTCGAGCAAGTAACGAAGCTGCAGCCGGATGTCATTCTAGGGCCAGAATCGATCAAGACAAGTCTTGATAAGCAATTTAAGCCCGCGAATTTGAATACAGCTTATCTGCCAGCCGATTCACTGGAAGAGTTGAAGCTAACAACGGTCGTTCTCAGCCGCATTTTTAAGAAAGAAGATCAAGCCAATGCGTTCCTTGCAAAGCTCGCTGAACAAGAAAAATTAAGTGTAGAGCAAGCAAGTGGAAAGACACAACTGAAGATCATGATTCTATTCGGCTCTGCAGAATCGTTCATGATGATGAATGAGAATACATTTGCAGGAAGTATTGCGAAGAAATTAGGAGCATCCAATGTGGTGTCCGATGTACTGAAATCCGAAGAAACATATATACCTCTTAATATGGAAAATGTCGTCGCGGCGAACCCTGACGTGATTCTATTGGTTGCACACGGCGATGCCAATACAGCAGTGAAGAAGTTCGAAGAAGATGTGAAGAAGAACGGTGCGTGGGATAAATTGAACGCATTTAAGAATGACAAAGTCAAAGCGCTGGATTATAACTTGTTCGGCGTAGCGTCAGTCGTCAAAGCGTCGGATGCCTATCAACAGATGCTAAGCATTCTGTACTCATAATGACGTAGCTCTTGGGTTCGTGGAATAGGGGGAAGACAAGTGCTCGTACATAAAAAGGCAACTGGGTTAACAATAGGCTTGACGTTCGTCCTTCTCATCTTAGCCATTATCGTATCGATGGGGCTTGGCAGCGTTCAATTCTCACCTGTAGAAATTATTAAAGCACTCTTCGGCCATGGCGGCGAAGTATCGGATACTATCCTGTGGGATATTCGAATTCCTCGTGTCATGCTCGCAGCAGTGATTGGCATTAATTTAGCATTATCAGGCGCGATGCTGCAGGCTGTTATGAATAATCCGCTCGCGGATCCGGGATTAACAGGGGTATCTAGCGGTGCATCTGTAGCCGTATTATTCATCTTGCTGGTCGTACCGCAATTCTCATCCTTTATCCCCTTCGCAGCGATCATTGGCGGCAGCTTGTCAGCGCTGATGGTCTATGCGCTTGCATGGAAGAAGAGGGGGATCACGCCAATACGGGTTATCCTTGCTGGGGTTGCTGTCAATTCTGTCTTCGGCGGCATTATCGGGTTGTTATCCCTCCTTTATAGCGATAAGCTGCCTGGAGCCTTGCAATGGTTGAATGGGAGTCTGTCGGGCAAAGGTATGGGAGATCTGCGCGTGATGTTACCGTACTCGGTCATCGGCTGGATCGTTGCGTTATTTTGTATCCGGCAAGCGAATATATTACGTCTCGGGGAGCAAGTTGCCTTGAATCTAGGCGAGAGTCTGAATCGCGTTCGCATTATTCTCTCTTTCGTCGCTGTCTACTTAGCGGCGGTATCGGTATCAACGGTTGGGATGATTGGCTTCGTTGGCCTTGTTGTTCCACATATGGCACGAATGCTGGTCGGATCCGATTACAAACATCTGATTCCGATGAGTATTGGACTTGGCGCACTGGTATTGCTTGTTGCGGATACGATTGGTAGAACGTTCTTCGCTCCACTCGATATTCCTGCGGGCATTGTCATGGCTGTCGTTGGCGGGCCGTACTTTCTATATCTGATGAGGAAAGGTGATGTATAGCATGCTGGAAGCTACTTCGCTATCCATAAGTTATGATGGGAATCGTATTGTGAAAGACGTCTCTCTTCATGTCAATGAAGGAGAAATCGTCTCGATCATTGGCCCGAATGGATCTGGTAAATCGACGCTGCTCAAGGGGATGTCTCGTCTGATCCCATGCGAGAGCGGTCGTGTATGTATCGCGGGTCAAGAGCTGAGTGCGATGCGCAGCAAGCAAATTTCGCAGATGATGTGCATCTTATGCCAATCCAATCAGACGCCGGCTGATATGACGGTGGAAGAACTTGTCTCTTACGGCAGAACACCGCATAAGAAATGGTTCGAGCGGTTGACGCGTGAAGATCATGAGATCATCGATTGGGCGATAGAACAGACAGGGATGACTTCGTATCGGAAACGCCTAGTCGTATCCTTGTCAGGAGGCGAGGCGCAGCGAGCATGGATCGCTATGGCTTTGGCTCAGCGTCCTAAGGTATTGCTGCTCGATGAACCGACAACATACTTAGATATTGCGCATCAGCTTGAAGTATTAGAATTGGTGAGATCGCTGAATAAAGAGCTTGGCATTACCGTTATCATGGTCCTGCATGATCTGAATCAGGCAAGTACGTATAGTGATAAAATTTGTGTCATTCGGAGTGGCGTCGTGGAGTTGGTCGGTAAACCGTCCGAAGTCTTAACACATGAAATGATTCGCAATGTATACGGCGTCGAGGCTGAAGTAGAATTCACACCGAATTCGACCTCGCCGCGCATTCATCCAATTCGTAGAGCAGTTGCTAATGTAGGCTAAATTTGAGGAGGAATATCAGATGAAGACAATGGATATTGGAACAATGAAGCAGAAATATGTTGATTTTACGAGCAGTCGCAAGACATTAGTGATTAGCAGCTTGGATGAGCAGGGTATGCCATTCATTAGCTATGCGCCCTTCGTGAAGCTTAATGACAAGCTGTACATTTATATTAGCCGTATCTCTGATCATTATCGTTATGTGGAGAGCAATGACCGTGTTCATGTCATGATGATTGCAGACGAGAGTGAGACGCAGAATGTATTTGCTCGCGAGCGTGCACGTTGGTCTTGCTCGACTGCAAATCTTGGCAATGAGGGTCATGAAGAAATTTTCGAATTATTTAACACTTCGTTCGGCGAGAAAATGATGACGATGCTTCGTGGATTGGATTTCTCCTTGTTCGAATTGACGCCACTCGAAGGTCGATTCGTTGTCGGGTTTGGTCAAGCATTCGATGTGAGCCTGTCAGGTGATAAATTCGAGCACGTCGTGGTTGATAAGAAAGATAAATAAGGATTTTGAAGGAGGTAAACTCGATCATGTCTTATGAATTCGTTCGTCCCGTATGGAGAACCGTCCGTGATCGGTTCCAGAAATCGATGTCCGCTTTGAAACCTGAAGAGTTGTCGCTGAAACTCTCGGATGACTCATCGTCCATTGGTTTTATGGTTCGGCATAATGCCGAAGTAGAGTATATGTTCGCGGAGTGGTTCTTCCAGAAGCAAGCTCCGGAAGGTCTGATCTATCAGACCAATGGACCTTCGACAGATGATTCTGCATTTACGGATCTAGCGTCGTTGCTCGCGTTCTCGGAAGCTTCGGATCACTATTTAACTTCCGCGATGGAAGAGCTTCCTGCAGAGGCATGGGACCAGCCGGTCACTACACCGATGGGTGTGTCTACGCCGCGTGAAGCGTTGGGACGCGTTCTTTATCACGCGGGACTGCACGCAGGTCAGATTTCTTTAATCCGCAAATGTGCCGGGCAAGCTAGTCGAGTTTAATACATAACAGGGAGCGCCTTAGAAGGTGCTTCTTTTTTTTGTTGATACAGGAAACATTTTGCGAAAAATGGAGGGATTTACCTGATGTTGTCGAATACAACATGATTGAACTTTGATCATTCTGTCTGAAAGGAAGCTCTCTACGATGTCAAAACTATTTCAAGTATCACTATTTGTGCCGGGGGTTCTACTCATTGTCTTTCTTTTTTCGATGTTGCCAGTTGTTTTTCAGGCTGATCCTGTGAATGGCGCGCTGCACTTTCAATGGATGAATGGCTTCACGAAGATCGGGGAGTATATTGATGGCATTTGGACCGGACAATCCTTCCGCTACTACGCCGGAAGCAATGAATTATCGTTCTGGGAGCAGATTGGTAACGGCATTAAAGTTACATCCTTTTATATGGTTCTCGGTGCAGTCATGGGCATGACGATTGGTATCTTGCTTGGCGTCTATTTCGCCGTTACACGTGCGGAATGGTTCAAGCGTCTCCTGGAGTTGACAGGCGCATTGCCAGACTTCATCATCGTGATCGTCTTGCAATCCATCATCGTACTCGTCGCGATGAAGACGGGCTGGGTCATCGCCAACGTCGGCAGTTTCAATGATAATGAACCTGCCATCCTGCTTCCGCTGCTATCAACAATCATTATTCCTGCGAACTACATGATCCGTAATGTTGCGCTTCATATGAAGCATACGTTTACGGAGGATTATATCAATTTCGCGAAATCGCGAGGACTGCGGAAGGGGTATATCATTTTCCGCCATGCCCTGCCCAATGTATTGCCCTTCATCAAAGCAGATTTGCATAAATTTATGGGGATCTTGTTCGGCAACCTGTTTATATTCGAATATTTGTACAATTTGCACGGGGTTACACTGCTTGTCTTCACCAATGCGTTTGGATTGAAGAGCTATCAGTATAGTCTGGTCGTCAACGGCATTCTAACGTTCTTGTTACTCTACGCGATCGTGTATCTGCTGCTTAGGCTTATGATTCTAGGGTGGGAGAAGGTGTTGACACGATGAATCGAGCATTGATTGCAGGACTCATCATTACCCTTGTCATGATTGCAGCTTCCTTCTTCGGACAATATCTAGCACCGAATCATCTGGAGGATCAGGTTAGCGTCCATTACACTGTCGATGCGAATGGACAAGGTACATTAGTCGTACCGCCGGTCTCTCCGAATGCCGAGTACCCTTTTGGAACGGATAAGGCAGGAACGGATCTGATGGCGAAATTAATCGCTGGGTCCAAATACACGATTATTGTATCTCTCGCTGTTGCATTTGCTCGTATCTTCATCGGTGGGATTGTCGGTCTGCTCCTTGGTTATTTCGGTAAAGAAAAGAAGTCGCGTGCGAAACGGCTGCCCCTATGGAATGTATTAAATGGGATTCCTATGTTCATCATCGTATGGATGGTCATGATCGGCATTTCGATCAATCCGGTGGTATCCCCTGTCTATTTGACGATCATACTCGCCGTCGTCATGACGATCGTCGGAATTCCGTCCGTCGCCTCGACGATTAAAGATAAAACGATGGTTATCCGGGAGAAGCAATTCATTATCTCGGCGAGATCGATCGGTGCTGGCCCCCTGACCATCATTCGAACGCATATTTTCCCACATATGAAGGAAAGCTTCATTATTTTGTTCGTACAAGAGATTATTCTTATTTTGGGATTGCTGGGTCAATTGGCTATTTTCAATGTATTCGTAGGCGGTACGACGATGTACTTTGATCCCATTGAATATGTGAGTCGAACGAATGAATGGACTGGGCTCATCGGCCAAGCAAGGAGTTATTTGTTAATCTACCAATGGATCTTAGTTATTCCGCTTGTTACTTACATCGTGTTTATATTTGGCTTCCATCTCATTTCCGTCGGACTGGAGTCCATCTACAAAGAGAAATACTCCAAAGTATCTCATATTTAATTGTTCTGTGTTCGCCTCATGATTTGCTCGAGATTGTGACATAATAGCTATATGTAGAAGGGCTGAAGATCAGCATGTAAGGTGCTGCTGCAGTCCTTTTATTGTTCTTCAAGGAATTGATTCAAGCTTGGGGAATATTTGCTTAATGAGAAGGAGTATTCGATCTCATGCTTCAAAGTGAACTCGAAGAATGTTTAATCCGATGCATAACAGATTACCAAACAAACATTTACCGTCTCGCATATAGCTATGTTCGGAATACCGAGGATGCCCTTGATATTGTCCAAGAATCGATACATAGAGCCTTAGTATCCGCCGAATCGCTGAAAAATCCCGATGCAATTAAAAATTGGTTCTTCCGCATTGTTGTTAATTTGTCGCTTGATTTCTTAAGGAAGCACAAAAGGATTCGAATTGTAGACGATGAAACACTGGAATCGTATAGTTCGGGCACTGCTGATGACTATCCAGATCTTGACCTGAAGCGAGCATTAGAGGAGTTGCCTATGAAGTATCGCAGCATCGTAATCCTTCGATATTTCGAAGACATGAAGATTGAAGAAGTTGCAGAAGTCCTGCAAGAGAACGTGAATACGATTAAGACGCGACTCTATCAAGCGCTCCGCCTTCTTCGTATCCAGCTGAATGATGACAGTTCTGAGGAGGTACAGTAGATGGACAATCCGATCGAACAATTAAAGAAAGGGTATCAAGACATTCCAATACCAAAGGAACTAGAATGTGTTGTTGAACAGGCAATCAAGCGTCGTAAGGGAAAGGCACCAGCCTCGAAATGATGGGGTGTCTTGTCGGAGAATCTAGTCACGCCCTGCTTCATAGATTCTGTAAGCGACGGACCGCGGGTCGGTCTTGGCTGTCGAGAAGTGGTCGCCACCGCCTTGAATATAGCGGAATAATCCAAGCCGACTCGACATGTGTGGATGCCAACCGTAGGAACCGTCAGCTTGTGGGGAGATCGCTGTATCCTCTGTCAGATTGACATAACTTCTTGGAATCGTTAGGTTGTAGAACTTCTTCAGATCCAGCCTCTCAAAAAGTGGTCCTGCGGGCTCGGACGGTGTTTGATGATACATATGGGAAGCGAACTCGAAGCTTGCGGTGTTGGCGAAGTTCTCACGAAAGACAGGGAAAGGGAGCTTGATTGTATCATCAGGTGAACTTTTGCGTAATTGTATGAACATTTCACGGCCAGCAGGTGGGAGTTCATTAGCGACACTCTCTCCGTCCTTGAGCACGAATGCGTTCCAGAAGACCATTCTGAGAATGCGATCCGGTATTTGCTCAGCCACCTTCTGAACCACAGTCCCCCCGAAGCTATGACCAACGAGGATAATATTGTGAAGGTTGTAAGACACAATGTAATCGACAACAGATTGCGTAATCATCGTATGCGTCACTGCTTTGTTCGGATCTGCACCATGTCCTGCGTATTCCGGTACATACACCATATGTCCCAAATGCCGGAGCTCAGCTGCGATTTCATCCCAGAAGCTTGTATCAGCCCATGAACCATGAATGAGGACGAAAGTCAATGGCTGGGGTTGTATTTCATAAGAGGGACTTTCGATATATGGCCAAGGATTGGAATAGCGAACGTAGGGAAAGGGTACAAACATTTGTAATCAATTCCTTTCAGCGTATAGGCTCTTCTATATGTTTCTACGATATGCCCAGAGCGCCCAATTGGTTAATCTGAATGGATATTAAAAAATTGAAACGATCTGGAGTTCATCCACGTACTAGAAAAATACATGTCAACCCATGTGGATCAGAATGAGGGGATTGAGCGATGGTGGATGAACAAAGGACGACTCGAATGGAAACGAGTGAAGAATTACAAGAAGAACTTAAAGGGATAACCAAATGGGAGCAGGAGCAGCGTGATTTATGGATATGGGATCGAATCGCTCGTTTTCCTTTCAAAATATTAGATCGGCTTACACCGAAGTTCATTCACGAAAAAATTGGCAAGGCACTCGACGAGCTTGGCGGATATGTTCAAGACGGTGGCAAATATCTCGTATCTAGTGGGCAAATCAATCAGAAATTACGAGAAAAAGGCGACTTCCCGAATAGTATTGCTGTTGATCAATTACCGCTATCGATCATGGATGCCGTAGCTGTTGATCTATCCAACAGCCGGAGTAAACTTGCGACCTTGCAAGGCGCAACGACAGGCATTGGAGGAATATTCACCCTCGCAATCGATATACCGGCGATCCTAGGATTATCCTTGAAGGTGATTCAAGAAATTGGACTATGTTACGGGTTCGATCCGAATACGCAGCAAGAACGGGTCTTTACGGTGAAGGTCATGCAATTCACATCGTCAGACATTGTCGGTAAACGCGCTATTCTGGACGATTTGAATGCTGAGACGGCTTCGGAGTATAAAGATTCTGAAGCGGGTAATGCAACCTTGTCCCGAATTGAAGGCTGGCGCGAAGTGATGACAGTCTATCGGGATAACTGGGGTTGGAAGAAGTTGTTTCAGATGATACCAATTGCAGGAATGGTGTTCGGCGCTTGGATTAATCGCGGCATGATGCAAGATGTAGCAGATGCAGCACATAAGTTATATCGGAAGCGCAGAATCCAGATTAGGCTTGCAGAATTAGAGAATCGTCACGCTTAGCAAGGCTTGATATAGGAAAATAGAGTAGAGAAATAGGGGCGTACTTCGGTATGACTCCTATTTTTATTTTGTGTAAGAAGCATTGGACAGGGCATGCTCTATCTTCTGAGGCATATAATATATCGATTTACGATGAAAATGGGAGGTAGCGTGTAATGAACACCCAAATTCAGCTTCAGATTACGGGGATGACCTGTGCGGCCTGTTCGGCTAGGATCGAACGAACGCTTCGCAAGCTGCCAGGTGTCGATACCGTCTCCGTGAATTTACCATTCGGACAGGCCCATGTCGAGCTCGACCCGAATGTGATTCAGGTTCATCAGATTACCGAGAAGATCCAGCAGATCGGGTATGGTGTGAAAGAGGAACTTGAAGATGCACATACGCACGCTAGCAACGATATTCGATTTTACAGGAATAGATTCGTTGCATCGGCTTTGATGTCAATACCATTATTCTGGGTCATGTTTAGTCATTTTACTTGGATGCCGAGCATTGAGGTGCCGGCGCTCATCGCTTCACCTTGGACTCAGCTGCTTATCGGGACGATCCTGCAATTCCTCATCGGATTCCCTTTCTATTACGGAGCGTACAAGGCATTGATACAGCGATCTGCGAACATGGACGTCCTCGTTGCGCTTAGCACGACGATGGCATATCTCTATAGCCATTATCTCATTTTTAATGCGATGCATACCCAGGAGATGCACCATACCCATTATTACTTCGATACAAGTGCGATGATCTTTACCGCCGTGTTGCTCGGGAAATGGCTGGAATCTATCGCGAAAGGGAAAGCGCTCAAAGGAATGAGCCACATGCAATCGCTGCAAGCACGGATGATTCGTCTTCTTGATGGTACACAAGAGAGATGTATACCCGTAGAGGATTTAAGCATCGGAGCGACCGTGATCGTCTATCCCGGAGAAGTCGTCTCTGTCGATGGGAAGCTGATTCGAGGACTGACGGAAGTGGATGAATCTTTCTTGACAGGGGAGAGTAAGCTGGTCCAGAAATCTATGGGTGATATGGTGTACAACGGCTCAAAGAATGTTTCTGGCCTCATTCATATTCGAACTGCTGTTGACAATGCCAATTCACAGTTGTCCAGGATGATTCAGCTCGTGGAACAGGCACAACATAGTAAACCGCTCGTTCAGCGTCAGGTGGATCGATTGGCTGCATTATTTGTTCCGGCGATGATTCTGTGCGGCGCCATTACCTTTCTGATATGGAACTATATGATCTTGCCAGGGAATCCTGAGATGGCATGGCATCACGCGATGGCAGTATTATTGGTCTCCTGCCCTTGTGCTCTTGGATTAGCAACACCGATATCCATTCTGATTACATCGAGTTTGTCAGCAAGGCGAGGAATTTTGTTCAAGGAAGGCAAGTATATAGAGAGCCTCTACCGAATGGATTGCTTCCTGCTCGATAAGACAGGGACACTCACGGAAGGCAAACCCAGTGTTCAAGCGATTGATGCTCCAGGTCAATCCGAGAATTATATTCTCCGCATTGCAGCTGCCTTGGAGCGGTATTCCGCACATCCGTTGGCACAAGCCATTGTCACAGCTGCTGAGAAGAAACAGTTATTGTTGCCTGAAGCTTCTGCCGTGACGGAGATTGCAAGCCAAGGCATTATGGGTTGTGTCGAAGGCATACAGCTTCATATTGGAAAAGAATCATGGCTGCAGTCGATGGATATCTCAGTCCCAGGTGCATTGAAGCCGCGGGTGAAACATGCAGGGGAGACTCGACTTCATGTCGCATTGCATGGCGTATGGAAGGCGACGATCTATTTATCGGACCCGATCCGATCTTCTTCATCGGAAGGGATTTCACTTTTGAAGAAGCACGGGACCGTGATGATGGTGACCGGAGATGAGCAAGCGGTAGCGGCTGATGTTGCTGGACGTACAGGGATTGAATACGTATATGCTGGCATGCTCCCTGCTGACAAGTTACAGCTTGTGAATCGTCTGCAATCGGAAGGGCGTAGAGTTGCGATGATCGGAGATGGCGTGAATGATACGGCGGCACTCACCGCTGCGGATATTGGTATCGCGATGGACTCAGGGACACGAACGGCGATCGAAGCCGGAGATGTTGTTCTGTTGAGAGGGGATCTCACTCATGTTCCAGCTGCAATTCAACTAAGTCGAAATGCCATGCGCAATATTCGCCAGAATCTCGGGTTTTCACTAGCCTACAATATGATCACGATTCCAATGGCAGCCGCGGGTTTTCTGGAACCAATGACGGCTTGTGTGCTTATGGCATTTAGTTCAGTGACGGTTGTCTGCAATGCGCTTCGACTGACGAAGCAGCTTAAGCATTGAGAAGAATTAGGATAAATGTTTATACTAAATTGAGAATCGAGTGAGAATGAACAGCTCGTGTATAAACCTCTCCAAAACCGCAATGCTAGTAGTGAGTGTTCAAAAAGTCTGCATTTCAGCACCGAGAAGGTGAACGCAAGATTCGATGTCGATTATGCTTCTTGAATGACTTCGTGATCAAATGATGACTTTTTTGAACAACCTCTAGTAGTGAGGGAGGTGAATATCACATGGCTAAAGACGTATTATGCGAAGTGAATAACTGCAAGTTCTGGGCGAACGGCAACAAATGCAACGCTACTTCTATCTATGTCGTAAGTAACCGCGGTTCAAATGCTAGAAATTCGGAAGAGACCGATTGTAAAACGTTCGAATCAAAAATCTAATGTAAATGGGGTAGCGTCGGAAATGATCCGGACTACCCCATTTACACGTTATAGAGTGAATTACCTTCTGCAAGCCACTGTTTGTGAACCCGTAAGTTAAATAGAATTCTACTCCATTGTTACATATCGGATAAATCCATACACTTTGATACACATTATAGAACGTAATGAGATGTGCACTGGAGGTAAGCAATCATGGGGCCAAATGGACTTATGACGGTAATTGTTCTATTTTCTCGATTAATTTCACCTGACAATTTCGTTGTGGAATGGAATGGAGAGACACTGGCAACCGTTCATCGAACGGATTATGTGCTGCCTCAGCCGGGGATTCCGCTTATCAATGAGAAGAAGTTCCAGAAGTTCCTCGATAATATAGGCAAAAAAGTGTATCTTCCACCCGTAAATGCGGGTCTAGATGATCTTGGGAGGATCATACCGGAACAAATGGGGAGAAAGTTAGATCGGCGTTTGCTCATGGAACAATTTTATCGATTTATGTATGAAGGGGGCTCATCCAAGATCGAAGTCCCACAACGCCCCTCGTTTCCTAAGGTCGATCGGGAGCTTCTCTCCATCATCCGAGAGAAACAAATCGGTCAATACATAACGTATTTCAACCCGAGGAATAGGAATCGTTCCCAGAATATTGTCCTGGCGGCGCGTGCAGTGAATAATCAAGTTTTGTTTCCAGGAGAGAAGTTCTCCTTTAATCAAGTCGTCGGCATACGGACCGAGTCAAAGGGATACCAACGTGCGCATGTTATTGTCAAAGGGGAGATCGCGGAAGGCGTTGGGGGTGGAATTTGCCAAATTTCTTCCACATTGTTCAATGCGGTTGATCGCGCAGGGCTGCGCATCATTGAGCGCTATTCTCATAGTCGAAATGTCCCCTATGTGCCCCCTGGTCGAGATGCGACGGTTAGTTGGGGAGGTCCGGATCTGGTGTTCCAGAATAAGTACAACCAGCCCATATTCATTCGAGCATTGGTCCATGGCGGACAAATTCAAGTTCTAATCTATTCGTCTGAAGGGGTTAATTACAAGTCCCGCGGTGTGCCGAGCGCCTCGGAACAGCTGCCGGAAGAGATTTTCTCAGATTCGTATCAATTAGATATACAACAGTTTAATACAGGAGGTTAGATCAGATGAAGGATCTATTGAATCGTTCGTTATCGTTAGGGATTGGTATTATTGCTCAAAGCAAGGAACAAATTGAGAAGACGGTGGAGGAACTCGTCAATAAAGGGGAACTAACCCGTAAAGAATCCGCTGAATGGGTTGATGAACTTGTCAAGAAAGGCGAAGAAGCGCGGCAGAAGATCGAATCGAATGTGATGGAGCGTGTACAACGTACCATGGGAGAGCAGCAGATCCGGGGCGTGACGCGGGAAGAGTTCGATGAACTGTCCCAGCGTCTTGCGAGACTGGAACAGCGGTTGGCAGAGAATCAATAAAGGGTTGATTCGAACTCAGATAAATCCGGTACCGAGGAGGGTGCTGTATGCAGATTAGGAAAAGAATACGCCAGCTTAAACGGTATCGGAAAATTGCCATTGCGCTTGTTCGCAATGGCTTCGGTTTTATCGTCCATGATCTTGACTTACTGGAATTGGTTCCGTTTTTGCGTAGCAACGAAAGACATGATGTACATAAGAAGTCCATTGGTGAGCGAATTCGTCTGATTCTTGAAGAGTTAGGTCCTACCTTCGTGAAGCTCGGGCAAATTGCTAGCACACGACCGGATTTGTTGCCAGCGGATGTCATAACAGCGCTTGAACAGCTGCAGGATCAAGTACCACCGTTCCATTCTGATGAGGTAGTGGAGATTGTTGAGGATGAGCTTGGAGATCGTCTTCAGCATGTTTTTCTTGATTTCGAATTGGTTCCTTTGGCTTCAGCTTCTATTGGGCAAGTTCATCAAGCGACATTGCATGATGGCACACAGGTCGCTGTGAAAGTACAACGACCGCGAATTCAAGAGATCATCGAGACTGATCTCGGGATGCTGGCTGAATTTGCAATTCTTGCGGAGAAACGCTTGGAATGGGCGCGGGACTACCGCCTTACAGAAATTGTTCACGAGTTAGCCCGTTCACTCCATGCGGAGTTGGACTACTCCGCCGAAGCGCGTAATGGTGAGAAGTTCGCGAAGCAATGCAAGCATTTGCAGCATGTACAGGTACCTTCATTATTTCCTAAGTATTGTACGCGACGCATCCTAACAATGGAATATGTGACAGGGATCAAGCTGTCTGATCACGCTGGGTTGATGGAAACGGGACATAATCGCACAGAAATTGCTAGACAATTCGCATCGGTTATTTTTCATCAGGTTCTGATTGAAGGTTTCTTTCATGGAGATCCGCATCCTGGAAATGTGTTGGTACAAGAAGATGGAGATCTCATATTGCTTGATTTTGGGATGGTGGGACGGCTGTCGGATGCCATGAAGAAGCATTTCGCGCTTCTTGTAATTGCACTGCGCAATCAGAGCTCCAGAGGGGTCATTCGAGCCATAGGGAAGATGGGGATTGTTCCGGATGATGTTGATGATGCCGCTCTACGCTTAGATGTCGATGAGTTAAGAGATAAATATATTCAAGTCCCGCTAAGCCAGGTGCATATTGGCGAGGCTGTGAATGATTTATTTCGGGTTGCACGAGGTCACCGAATCCGTATCCCTTCCGAGTTAACGATGCTCGGTAAGACACTCCTCACCATGGAAGGCGTTGTAACAGCTCTGGACCCTGAGTTTAGCATATTTGAAATCGCTGAGCCTTATGGGCGTAGGCTATTCAAGGAACAGTTTGACCCGATTCGTATCGGTCGGCAGTGGCTCGATGACATTCCAGAATTTTTTGACTTGCTCACCGAAGTGCCAACGAGTTTGAGAAATTTACTCACTCAGCTGCAGAGAGGGAAAATTCGGATCGAAGTAACGGCTCCGGAATTAACGAAATTTCTACATAAATTGGATCGTGTGGCGGATAAAGTATCGTTCAGTATTGTTCTGCTCGCATTCAGTATTTTGATGGTAGGTCTCATTATAGGGTCATCGATTGGTCATAAGACAACTCTTACTAGATTTCCGGTGATTGAGATGGGTCTAGGTATTGCTGTATTGTTCGTCCTATGGCTCGTCTTCGAGATGATCAGGTCTTTACGTTCCAAGCAGCGATGAGGAAGGTTTCGAATTCCTTCGTTCATTTCAAAATCTTGCGCTTCCATTCAGGCAGGCTATCATCGGGTCAGTCACTTGGTTATACTGTTCTTAGAGGTGAGACCCGATGATGGATCAAATTCCAGATGTGCAGTGGCAAGCTATTCTGCAGAATGATGCTGCCTATGATCATCAGTTCTACTATGCCGTGAAGACGACAGGTATTTTCTGTAGACCTTCCTGCAAATCCAAACCGCCGAATAAAGATAATGTCAGTGTCTTCCGGAATGCCGACGAAGCGCTAAATGCCGGATATCGACCATGCAAACGGTGCAAGCCTACGGGTCAGCGATTACCTGATGCCGAATGGGCTGACCAAATATCTCGGTTTATAGAAGAGAATTATCAACACCCCATATCGCTTCAAATGATTGCAGATACATGTCATGGAAGTCCTTATCATCTGCATCGAATTTACAAGCGTGTTATGGGAATTACGCCGGGCGAATATGTTCAACGGACGAGATTAGAGAAAGCTAAGGAATCATTGCGCAAGTCAGATATCGCGATATCAACGATTGCCGGGAGGGTAGGGATGCCGAACATCCCTTATTTCGTAACCTGGTTCAAAAAAAGCACAGGATTCACGCCGGTTGCATATCGCGAGTCCTATCGAAATCCGTTAAAGGAAGAGGTGTGAATAATCTATGAAAATCATAAATCCATTGAACAACATTTACTGGTCATCTGTCCTTCATGATGGCTGGAAGCTGTACTTCGCTGCTACGGATAAGGGGCTCTGTTATGTCGGCTCGCCGAATCGACCTTTTGAGGAAATGCTTGCCACCGTTGCAAAACATCGTACCGACCATCCTTGGATTCAAGATGATGAAGGGTTGAAGCTCATCCGCGAAGAATTGATGGAATATTTGGAAGGCACACGGTCCAATTTCTCCATTCCGTTCGATCCGATCGGGACTTCGTTCCAGCTTGCGGTATGGCAGGCGTTGTGCAGTATTCCCTACGGGGAGACCAAGTCGTACGCAGATATCGCTCATTCCATTTCAAAGCCTGCTGCAGTACGAGCGGTAGGAGCTGCAATTGGAGCGAATCCTGTGCTGATAGGCATCCCATGTCATCGTGTTATTGGAAAAAACGGCGCATTGACTGGTTATCGTGGTGGATTGGAAATGAAGACAAAGCTGCTGCAATTGGAACGGAATCATGCGCGAATGAGTGTCACAATTTAATATGAAATTAGATATTGCTAGCCGCTGCGATAGTAGCGGTTTTTTGTCGTCGATATGCTGTTGAATCGAGATTTAGGTATCTATCGCTATTAAATAAGGAATGCACCTAAAGAATTGAATCCGCAAGTGCATATGATAGGGAAGTGACAGGCATCCCGCGTAAGAATATGAAGAGGTGATCTGAACATGAACCAGCATTGGCCTATCCATGCGCGTAAGAAATGTATACGAATGGAGCTACAATATCAACAACCTAGGCGGCGTATTAGACGAGGATGTCAATTATTCTATTGCCATCCACGTAGAAGGGTAAATCTAACGACGATTGAAATGGAGCAGCTGATTGTGCTGGTCGAGCAGCTTCGAGTCGAGGTAGATCCATTGCGGCAGATAAGACACTTTCAGCATATCCAGCATATCCATCCTATCGTAAAGAATCTCCAACAATTTATGGATCAGTTGCATCTACCTCCTTCCAGATTGAACCCTGTAAAGGGATCCTTGCAGCAGCTGCTAGACTTACTGAGTCAAGGGAACATGTCTCTGGCAAATCAGAGTTCTGCACTGCAGAACATGCTGGATGCATTGCTACACTTTGCACTGCATGGGACAAATAATCATAAACAAATCACAGCCCACATTCATGCAATTCAATTATTTCTATTCAATATCGATGTGAAAATGGCGGCTTCAGCGTTTGAAATCAGATCAGGCGTTGGACCTGTTGGTGCGGCGGGTCCCACAGGGCCCGTTGGCCCAACAAGTGCTAGTGGCTTCATAGGATCTTTGTCTATCCAATAACGATCCCGATGGATTGGTAGAAGCCATTGCATCGCAAACGCAGTGTCATTTGATGCTGCGTTTTTGTTGTTGTGATGTACTTAATCCGAATGGTCCCCTCATATAATACGATGAATGCGGTTTACGTCGAACTTTGTCCATCCTAAGACCCCGGTAAGGAGGGAGGAGATATGCAGTTTCTTGGTTCTGAAGAACTTGAGATGACGCGCTCTGTTCTTCGAGACTTTGCACGCAGTGAATTAGCACTCCGAGTGAAGGAACGTGATGAGGAGCAGACATTTGACAGTGCGATTGTCAAGAAGATGGCAGAATTGGGTCTCACAGGGATACTCATTCCAGAACAATACGGAGGTGCAGCAGGAGATTGTCTGACATATACGGTTGTGATTGAAGAGCTGGCGGCGATTTGTGCTTCTTCAGCTGCTGTGCTTGCAGCACATACCGCTTATGCGAGTTGGCTGTTATACAGCAACGGTAATGAAAAACAGAAGGCTTTGCATTTGCATGATTTGGCGCAGGGGGTGAAGATCGGGGGGATTGGTTTTCCGGTCGGGCGTGCAGACAGCGAGAGTCAGAGAGACCAACTATTGGCACATAGGGCAGGGGATGTCATGGTCTTGGATGGGAACCATCCTTGTGTCGCTAATGTGGGGATCGCGAATCTTTATATCTTATTTGCATTTGTTCCAAGTGGGTCGAGAAAGCGATATCAAGCCTTTATCGTAGAGGAGGGAAATCCGGGGTTCAAACTTGGCAAGCTGCAGCGCAAGATCGGACTTCGATCGTATCCAACGGCTGAAGTGGTTCTGGAGCAATGCGAGGTGCCTTATTCGAATCGTCTTGGCTCTGTACGAAGTGGGCGTAGCAAGGTTGTATCATGGGTTGATTTAGGTCATCTCAGTGCGGCCGCACAGGCTGTGGGAATTGCTCAAGGTGCACTTGATCGAGCGGCAGCTTACGCAAAAGAGCGGGTTCAATTCGGCAAAATCATTGGCCGTCAGCAAGGGATTGCTTTCAAATTGGCAGATATGGCCGTGAAGTTGGAAGCCGCACGATTGCTTACGTATCAGGCCGCATGGCGAATGGATCAGCGATTATCCTGTAGGAAGGAAGCGGCAATGGCTAGATTGTACTCAGCGGAGGCAGCAGTTGCAATTACGACCGAGGCTGTACAAATCTTCGGCGGATATGGCTACATGCAAGAGGTTGGGTTAGAACGATATATGCGCGACGCGAAATGTTTGGAATCGGATTATGGTACGGGTGGATTCCATATGGATGTTAGGAGACGTATTCGGTCCGATTCGAAGGTGGTGAAGTGATGCAGGAAACCGTGATTATCTCGGGCTGCCGAACCGCATTCGGTAAATTCGGAGGCATGTGGCGAGGCGTCAAGGCCGTTGATCTGGGTGGTGCGGCCATCCGCGGAGCCCTGCAGCGAAGTCTAATGGATCCTGCAGATGTGGATGGCGTTGTCATGGGGATGGTGCTTCAAGCGGGAGCGGGACAAAGTCCTGCGAGGCAAGCAGCAATGCTCGCAGGGCTTAGCCAACATGTATCGGCGGAGACGGTGAATAAAGTCTGCGCTTCCGGGCTTCGAGCGGTTACATTGGCAGATCAGATGATTCGAGCGGGTGACGGCTCCATCTTCGTTGCAGGTGGAATGGAGAATATGAGTAAAGTGCCTTTTGCAGCACCTAACATGCGGTGGGGTGTTAGGATGGGCTCCTCTGAGCTGATTGATCTGATGCAGTATGACGGTCTGTTGTGCGCCTTCGAACAGGTACTTATGGCGCAATACGGCGATGAGGCGGCTCAAGAGCAAGGGATTAGCCGGGAGGAGCAAGATGAATGGGCTCTGCGAAGCCACAACCGCGCAGTTGCAGCGATAACACAAGGGAAAATAAAAGATGAGGTGATCTCTGTATCCACATCGCAAGGTGAGAGGGATACGGATGAATGTCCGCGAATGGATACCAATCTTAAGAAACTGGGCCAGTTAAAACCAATCGTTGGCGATGGGGGGACTGTGACGGCTGGAAATGCGCCAGGCGTGAATGATGGTGCAGCAGCATTCCTACTTATGTCAAAGGAAGAAGCCGCACGTCGCTCTCTAACGCCCCTTGCCCGGATTATCGGTCATACGTCGATTGGAATGGAAGCGCGTCATATTGCGCAAGCACCAGCTGTTGCGATTCAGAAGCTGCTGCAGAAGACAGGGCATCGAATGGATGAGATTGATCTCTTCGAAGTCAATGAGGCATTTGCTGCAGTTATTCTCACTTGTTCACGAATGCTCGCGTGGGATATCGAGCGCGTGAATGTGAACGGCGGTGCGATTGCGCTAGGACATCCGTTAGGTGCGAGTGGAGCAAGAATTTTACTGAGTCTGATTATGGAACTACGGCGCAGGGGAGGGGGCTTAGGGATTGCAGCGATATGCAGCGGCGGTGCGCACGGGGATGCAATTCTGGTTCAAGTGGATGGATAGAATGAGGTGATTCCAATAGCCATTCGAGAAGTTACGGTGCTGGGTGCAGGTCAGATGGGAAGTGGAATCGCACAGACTTTTGCACAACACGGCTACCAGGTTGGGCTCTATGATATCGAATCAACGGCCGTCGAGCGAGGGGTTGTAGGGATAGAAGGTTCTCTAACTCGTTTCGTACGGAAAGGAAGCTTGACGGAGGAAGACAAAAGTCGGATTATGCAGCAGATTCAACCATCTACGGATCTAGGCATCGCAAACCGTTCACAGCTTGTGATCGAAGCGGTCCCTGAGAAGATGGAACTGAAGACCGCGATATTTCAAGAATTGGACTCCATTTGCATGCCGGATGCGATTCTTGCAACCAATACATCGTCGCTCTCCATCACCGCGATTGCTGCAGTCACGGGTCGTCCAGATCTGGTGATCGGGATGCATTTTATGAATCCTGTTCCGATCATACCGCTAGTTGAGATTATTCGAGGATTGGCCACGTCGGATGCGACCTTCGAACAGATCAAGGCCATAACACAGCAGCTTGGCAAAACAGGCGTGGAAGTCCAGGACGCACCCGGTTTCGTCTCCAATCGAATTCTAATGCCGATGATTAACGAAGCCATCTATACCGTCTATGAAGGGGTGGCAGCACCAGAAGCGGTGGATCAAGTGATGAAGCTAGGTATGCATCATCCGATGGGACCGCTTACGCTTGCTGATTTCATTGGACTCGACACATGTCTATCCATTATGGAGACATTGCACCAAGGTTTCAGTGATTCGAAATATCGGCCATGTCCTTTATTACGTAAATATGTGAGTGCAGGTTGGCTCGGACGAAAAACGGGTAGGGGGTTCTTCGTATATGACCAATAAGAATTACGCGCTTCATGAGAGAGGAGTGCCTGCGGATGGAGCTCAGATTGTCGAGCGAACAAGAGCAGTGGCAGAGCAGGGTGCGGCAGTTTGCGGAGACAATCCTTGTATCTCATGTGGCTCCTATGGAACTCGAGGGTGCTTTTCCGCGGGAATTGCTGAAGGAGATGAGAGCGAGCGGCTTCATGGGCATTCCCATCCCGAAGCAATGGGGAGGCGCAGGGGCTGATTTCATATCCTACATTCTCGCGATTCATGAAATCTCAAAAGTCAGCGCTGCTGCGGGCGTCATTCTCTCCGTGCATACTTCAGTGGGCACGTTGCCAATTCTTCATTACGGTACTGACGAGCAGAGGGAGAACTATGTACAGAAGCTGGCATCGGGAGAAGCACTTGGTGCGTTCGCGCTGACGGAACCTCATGCTGGCTCGGATGCGTCATCCATTCGAACGATGGCAACGTTTGAAGGGGATCATTATCGATTAACGGGATCGAAGATTTTTATCACGAACGCAGGCGTAGCGGATACTTATATTATTTTTGCAGTGACCAATGCACTACAAGGGGCTCGTGGAATTTCTGCTTTTATTATTGAGCGGGATAGTCCTGGGTTTAGCATTGGCAAAGCGGAGAAGAAAATGGGTCTTCATGGCTCGAATACCTGTGAGATTACACTGGATCAGGTGAAAATTCCAGTGACTCAGCGCCTAGGTAGAGAAGGTGAAGGTTTCGTGATTGCGATGGGAACGCTCGATGGTGGACGCATCGGTATCGCAGCACAAGCATGGGGTATCGCGCAGGCAGCGCTTGAACTCGTAGATGGAACAGATAGGCATAGGATCGATGATCGCGGACGAAGACGGAGGAGGTCACCATCGGACCTCGATCTCATTGCGGAGCTCATGACGCAGGTTGAAGCCGCAAGGCTGCTTGTCTATCGTGCTGCTTCGTTACGTCAAATGGGCTTGCCTTGTACGAAAGAATCATCGATGGCTAAGATGTTCGCTTCGGATACAGCGATGCGGGTCACTGGCGCAGTGATACGAATCCTTGGCCGCCAAGGCTGCACAGATCATTTTCCGGCAGAACGGCTGTTTCGCGATGCGAAAGTGACCCAAATCTATGAAGGGACGAATGAGATTCACAGGATCGTGATCAGTGGTTCAATGCTTCGATAAGGCATGAGATGTTCTGTATAGGAGGTGACCGTCTATGGTAGACTCACCCGGTCTACGATTACGTCAAGCAATAGAAACGGAGCGTCCTCTTCAAGTCGTGGGTGCAATCAACGCTTACTCCGCTATGATGGCGGAACATATTGGATTTCAAGCGCTCTATCTATCGGGTGCAGGGATTGCCAACGCTTCCTATGGGCTTCCTGATCTCGGAATTACTACACTGCAAGATTGTCTGGAGGATGTCAGGCGAATCTCAAGTGTGACCAAGCTGCCGCTACTAGTCGATGCCGATACGGGTTTTGGCGGGGCATTTCAAATCGCACGGATGATGCAAGAGATGCATCGCGCAGGTGCGGCTGGTATTCATATCGAGGATCAAGTCGCAGCCAAACGATGCGGTCATCGACCGAATAAAGCCATAGTCCCGCAAGAGGAGATGGTAGATCGCATTCGAGCGGCTGTCGATGCTCGCGTTGATCCGCAATTTGTCATTATGGCACGTACGGATGCCATCGCCGTCGAGGGTATGGAGGCTGCCATTGAGCGTGCTTGTGCATGCGTTGAAGCAGGGGCTGATATGATTTTTCCCGAAGCGGTGACAAGTCTGGAGGATTATCGTCGCTTCGCAGAGCAAGTCAATGTTCCTGTGCTCGCGAATCTTACAGAGTTCGGGCGGACTCCATTCTTCAAGCTTGAGGAACTGCGGACTTCGGGTGTACGCCTTGCGCTTTATCCGTTGTCAGCCTTTCGGGCGATGTCTGCGGCAGCCATGCAGGTCTATCAGGCTATACGTCAGGATGGTACACAGCAGAACGTGCTGGATCTGATGCAGACGCGTGCCGAATTGTATGACGTACTTGGTTATGAGGGCTACGAGCAGAAGCTGGATCGTTTATTCGCTACGGAGAGGAGTGATCCAACTTGACGGATCGGCACAATAATGGATTAGCGGATGTCATCGCAGGAGAGACGGCTATTTCAACAGTAGGGAAGGAAGGCAAAGGACTTACGTACCGAGGCTATAGGATTCATGATCTTGCTCGCGCAGGGACATTTGAAGAAACAGCGTATTTGTTGATCTATGGAGCACTTCCGACTAGCGAAGAACTGCAGCAATATCAAACGAAGCTAACGATGTTAAGAGATTTGCCTACAGGATTGCAGACAATACTAGAACAGCTCCCTGCCACGACGCACCCTATGGATGTACTGCGAACTGGCATATCTGCGCTTGGTGCATTCGAGCCGGAATCCGATGAGGGAACTGGACAGGATATTGCAAATCGGCTTATCGCGAGTAGTGCTTCAATTCTCTTCTATTGGTTTCATTTTCAGACGAAGGGCGTACGTATTGAGACTGCAACCGGGAGCCGGTCTGTCGCTAGTCATTTTCTCGAGTTACTGCATGGCATCGAGGCTAGTGAGCTTGATCAGCGGGCGCTGGATGCCTCCCTCATTCTGTATGCTGAACATGAGTTCAACGCATCGACATTTGCCGCTCGGATTACAGCTTCTACACGATCAGACTTCTATTCGGCGGTAACAACCGGCATCGGTACGCTACGCGGACCTCTTCACGGGGGTGCGAACGAAGCGGCAATGGATTTGATTGAACGTTTTGAGAGCCCAGATGCTGCGGAAATCGGGATTAAGGAAATGTTGGAGCGTAAGGAACTGATTATGGGCTTCGGTCATCGCGTCTATTCTATCTCCGACCCCCGGTCAGGTATTATAAAGGCTTGGTCGAGAACGCTGTCGGAGGAGGCGGGGAATATGCGACTCTATGAGATCTCTGAGCGGATCGAAAAGGTGATGTGGGACGAGAAAAGGTTGTTTCCGAATCTTGATTTCTACAGCGCATCCGCCTACCGGATGTTGGGCATTCCTACAGCTCTGTTCACACCGCTCTTCGTCATCTCCCGAATTAGTGGGTGGTCGGCGCATATTCGTGAGCAGCGGGAGGTCAAGCGAATTATTCGTCCTCAAGCGGATTATACAGGGCCTGAACCGATGTCATGGGTCCCAATCAACCAGCGTTCATGAATAGGGGAGGGAGCTTCATACATGTCTCTATCTCATCATGCTGCTAGGCCGCAACCTGATCGGCTCCTCGTCGAGATTGCAAAATATGTGTTGGAACAATCGATTGATAGCGAAGAAGCATATCAGACGGCAAGATTATGTTTATTGGATACATTGGGCTGTGGGCTGCTAGCGCTGCGCTATCCGGAATGTACGAAGCTGCTAGGTCCGATCGTACCCGGTACAATCGTGCCGAACGGTGCTCGTGTTCCAGGCACATCGTATCAGAGCGATCCATTGAATGCTGCCTTCAATATCGGGACGATGATTCGCTGGCTGGATTATAACGATACATGGCTTGCCGCGGAATGGGGACATCCATCAGATAATTTGGGTGGAATTCTCGCAACGGCGGATTATATCAGCCGGACCCGCACAGCCGAAGGCGGAACTCCGCTGCATATGCGGGATGTACTTACGGCGATGATCAAAGCCCATGAGATTCAGGGCGTCCTTGCACTCCAGAATAGCTTCAATCGAGTGGGGTTGGATCATGTAATCCTGGTGAAAGTCGCTTCTACTGCTGTGATAACAGCGATGCTAGGCGGTACGCAAGAGGAAGTCATACAAGCGGTGTCGAATGCCTGGATTGATGGTCATCCGCTGCGAACTTATCGGCATGCGCCGAATACAGGGACCAGGAAATCATGGGCGGCAGGAGATGCAACAAGCCGAGCCGTGCACTTAGCGCTTATGACATTGAAGGGAGAAATGGGATACCCTTCGGCCTTAACAGCCAAGACGTGGGGATTTCAGGACGTGTTATTCCATGGGCAACCGCTGCGCATTGAGCGGCCGTTCCAGTCCTATGTCATGGAGAATATCTTGTTCAAAATCGCATTTCCTGCGGAATTCCACGGCCAGACGGCGGTTGAATGTGCACTGCAGCTTCACCCGAAGGTGATTCATCGTCTAGCAGAGATTGATACCATTCAGATTACAACGCATGAATCTGCGCTGCGGATTATCGATAAGATTGGGCCGCTTCATAATCCTGCGGATCGAGATCATTGCTTGCAATACATGGTTGCCATTGGGCTTCTCCATGGCTCGCTCCATGCGGATCATTATGAAGACAACGCTGCAGCAGATCCTCGGATTGATGCATTGCGGCAGAAGATGATTCTCGTAGAAGATGAGCGGTATTCCCGTGATTATCTGGATGAGCATCGACGCTCTATCCCGAATGCGATACAGATCACCTTCGTAGATGGCACAGCAACGGATAAAGTAGAGATTGAATACCCGATCGGACACCGCAGAAGAAGACAAGAGGGTATCCCTCTCCTGATGGAGAAGTTCGAATCCAATGTGAGAAGTCGATTTGCTGTGAAGCAGGCGAATCGAATCTTCTCAAGTTGTGCGGATCAGGCGGAGCTTGAACAGATGACCGTGCATCAGTTCATGGATTTATTTGTCGCGAAATGAACGCATAGAAGGGCTGCCGACGAATCGGCAGCCTTCTTCGTGTCTAGGTGATTCGGTACAATGAAAGTCTTGAATCCGATTACAATAACTTTTTCTTCATATCCCCAAGATACTTCAGAGCAACCCCGAATGCGCCGACGTAATATGCGCCGAGGAGCAAATAGCCAGTATAATCCAGGGAGACGACGTTCGCAAGTACGAAGAGTGGAAGCACGTAATACAATACGTCTTTCAAATAGTCAAGAACGAGAGAGCTGGAGAACTTCTTGTCTACCAATGCACGGTACAATCCGAGCAAAAAGCTAAGTCCCATTAATCCAAACAGAACCCACATCGTGTAGAGCATCCAACCTGTTAGCACAAATGTCATTTCAACTCACCTCCCCCGCAGGAGGAATGACTGCGTACTATACTATATGTGAGACGGATCAAGGTTGTACTAGGACAACGCACAGGGTACCAAAAACAATTTTAATGAAATATTATCATTTCCTGAACCTAGTAATTATGGTAATATCATTGTGTTTCGTTAAACGCATGATACAAACATAACGTTGAGTTAATGATGGAAGGGGTGCCTATGAACCAAAAGTTGAAAGCCGAAGTGCTGTCTGTACTGCAACAGGTGAAGGCGAGCGATGTTGTCTACTGGATGCATTGTGATCGAAGTAAAGACGGCAAGGGCTTCGCCAGTACGTATTTGATTCTTACGAGTGTTGCACTTCATATCGTATCGAGTACAGAGGGTCAGATTACACAGAAAATATTCAAAGGGATTCAACGAACTCCGAAAGAAACGCCGCGCACAACTACATATCAGTTCGTAGAATCCATTCCACTCCACAGTATTGAGAAGATTTCCATCGTTAATTTAGTTGCATCAGGACTCGTCGTCATTCATGAACAAGAAGAGCGTGCCATCGGTGCGTTCACGAACGGGGAAATGGCGCGTGCCGCCAAATTAGCCTCCTTCGTTACAAAGCTGAAGAATCAGGAAGAGATTCGTCAGGATGAAATCGAAGATCATTCGGAACAAGCTTCATGTCCGAAGTGTGGGATGATCTATCCGGAAGAAGGCAGGCAGATCTGTCCGAAATGTATGAAGAAACACGCGATTTTCGGGAGATTGCTCTCGATTGCAGGCGGGTATAAGAGGCTTATTGTCCTTATCGTGCTATTCATGCTGCTTAACTCGGCATCGGGTCTTGTCATTCCGTACTTGCAAGGAACGGTACTCTTCGATCAAGCGCTTAACAATACGGGTGCTTTTGCTGGGCAGATTGGTCTCGTCATCGTACTGATTTTAGCATTTCGAACCATTTCACTTGGATTTGGCGTTGTGTTCAGCATGTTGAATGCAAAACTCGCCGCCAATGTCGCATTTGATCTCAAAGCAAGTGTGTTCGAATCCATGCAGAGGCTATCCCTGAACTTCTTCCAGAAGAAGCAGACCGGCCAGCTCATGACCCGTGTCAATAATGATGCGACGGAATTGCAGTATTTTTTCGTAGACGGGATTTCGTTCTTTATTGTGAATGCAATGAACATTATCGGGATTACAACCGTGATGCTCATCATGGATTGGAAGCTCACTTTAATTTGTTTCATTCCAATTCCAATCGTCATTCTGCTGATGCGCTGGGTATTCCCGAAGCTCTGGCGATTGTCTTGGCGCAGACACCGACGCGTGAGCATCATGAATGCATTGATCAGTGATTCCATCCGTGGAACCCGTGTCGTGAAGGCGTTCGGTAAGGAGCGGCAAGAGTCGGAACGGTTCCAGCGAGCTAATCACAATTTCTCGGATGCGGAACAATCATTCAACTTGATGGGCAGCACCATTTTTCCAATTCTGAATATGCTCACGCAAATCGGTGGGATTCTGATCTGGGCATTTGGCGGTTGGAAAGTGATGAGCGGCGAGATCTCATTTGGTCAGATCATGACGTTCGTTAGTTACATCTACATGCTCTATGGCCCGATTCAATTCATGAACAATATCGTGAACTGGTGGTCGTATTGCATGACAGCTGCACAGCGGATATTCGAAATTCAAGATGCTGTACCGGAAGTTGCTGAACAACCCAATGCGGTCCATTTGGAGCGGATGAAAGGTGAAATTCATGTGTCGAATATGACATTCGGTTATGAGCCTAACAAACCGGTTCTACAGAATGTAACGTTTCGTGCGAAACCTGGCCAGATGATTGGGGTTGTCGGACATTCGGGTGCAGGCAAATCAACGCTCGTGAATCTGATCTCTCGACTCTATGATGTGACAGATGGTGAGATTCGAATCGATGGACATAATGTTCGCAGCTTGAGCATCTCATCGATGCGTTCGCAAATTGGCATTGTATCGCAAGAAGTCTATGTCTTCATGGGTACGATCGCTGAGAATATTGCCTATGCGGATCCGGATTGTACAATGGAGGATATCATTCATGCAGCGAAAATTGCGAATGCGCATGACTTCATAACGAAGCTCCCTGATGGCTACGATACGATCGTCGGTACAGGCGGGCATAATCTATCGGGCGGTGAGAAGCAGCGGATTTCGATCGCGAGAGCGGTACTGCATAACCCTCGTATTTTGATTCTCGATGAAGCAACGGCCTCGCTAGATACGGAGACGGAGCTTCAAATCCAGGAAGCGCTTGAATCACTTGTCGAAGGTCGAACGACAATTGCCATTGCACATCGATTATCAACTTTACGGAATGCAGATTATCTCCTTGTCATGGATAGTGGTAAAGTCGTTGAAGAAGGAACCCATGAACAATTACTTGCTAGAGATGGCATGTATGCCGGTATGGTGATGAAACATGACGAAGCGTTGAAAATGAGAGAGGTGGTCTAATGCAATCCATAGCTGATGAACGCACGGATTTATCCGTTGCCGCGCAGTTGAATTATTTAACGGCTCAGAATGCGGTTTTTCGTAAAACAGATGGGAATATGCTCGCTGTTCAAGTAGGAGATGAAGATTTTCAGGGGGTGTATCTTCATTGCTCCTTCCCTCACACGAATCGAAAAATCTATATCTCCGTACGTACGGGCGAACATAAAGAAGTGGGTATCATCAAAGCATTAGATGAAGATTTTCCACCAGAAACAGCTGTGCTTCTCGAAGAACAAATAGACATTCGATATTTCGCACCCGTCATTACGAAGGTGATCTCGATCAAAGAAGAATTCGGATACTCCTATTGGAATACAGAGACGAGTGCTGGCCATTGTCAATTCACGGTCCGAAGCGGCAGTGGCAATGTGAAGTCGGTTACCGAGA
This sequence comes from Paenibacillus terrigena DSM 21567, assembly GCF_000374845.1. Lineage (GTDB taxonomy): Bacteria > Bacillota > Bacilli > Paenibacillales > Paenibacillaceae > Paenibacillus_K > Paenibacillus_K terrigena. The sequence goes on from NZ_KB895419.1 coordinate 139,935, forward strand.
ACAAGCTGCTTGTCATCGATGTGGATGGCAATCGCTTTGTGATCGAGAATGTGAAGCAGCTAAGCGAGAAGGAATACCGGATGGTGGAAATGTGTATATAGGAGGTCGACTGCGATGAATCTGCAATTCGAACTGTCCGAGCAAGATCATCATGCGGTAATGGAAGTGTTGGATGAGCCCATTACGTACTGCGTTCCGGCAGATTTAGCGCTTGATGGAAGAAGAACGAACGGTTTCTTTGTCATCGGGGAGACGAAGTGGGTGGTTGTCATGGATGGAGAGGTTATTGAGACCTGCGCCATTCATGAGACGAGCGATTACAAGGTGATTCCCTTAGTAGGCAATGTCATTATGGAAGCTACCCATCGCGATGTCCGAAGAATTATCATTCGAAGTACGATGCAGCATGCGGCGCGTGTAACCTACATGGCGCAAATTCTCAACTATATGTCTTCGAATAGCAAGATACGTATCTACAATAATGAGGCAGAACAGATCTGTACGAATTGCGGAGGCGCGCTTGTTCCAGGTACGCGATTATGCCCGAAATGTATGAATAAGGCTGCAGCGTTCAAAAAGCTATGGCAAGTCTCGAAATCTCATTGGCGCATGCTTGTGTTTGGACTCATCATTTTATGTGTTATGTCGGTGGTCACTTTAACAGGACCCTATTTCCAGAAAATTCTCGTCAACTCAGCGTTAGCGCCGCCTGCCGGTCAAAGTGCTAATCTGACGATGTTCTGGTTTGCGATTGGTGGGATTGTGTTCGGATTGGTCGCGGGGGAACTGTTAGGCGTACTTCGAGGCAGGGTTATGGCTCGTGTCAGCTCGAGAATTGCTGCGGATTTGCGTAATCTCGTGTTTGAGAAGGTTCAGAGTTTATCCCTAGGATTCCTTACCTCCCAGCGTGCCGGTGATATGATGAACCGGATTACATCCGACACGGACCGGATCCGGAACTTGATCCAAGAAGTATTCACGATGGCCTTGTTCCAGATGATTATGCTGGTAGCTGTCGGAGGATTGTTATTCAGTACCGATTGGCGCCTTGCACTGATTATTATTTTACCTGCGCCACTCGTTGCTTATATTCAATATTTTGTCTGGCGCGCCATACTTCGCAAATTATTTCACCAGCAATGGCGGGTTTTCGATAAAGCGAACTCCTTCCTACACGATGTCCTTAGTGGGATTCGTGTCGTGAAGTCCTTCGGGAAAGAAGAGCGAGAGATTAAGCGATTCAGACAATATAATCGAGAATTTGCCATGGCAGCAATTAAGAGTGAGAACGTTTACAGCTATCTATCGCCGATTTCATTCTATCTCATTCAGATCGGACAATATTTCGTGTTGCTCGTCGGCTGTAACATGATTCTAGGTAATGAGCTGTCCCTCGGGGAACTAATCCAGTTCACAGGGTATGCAGCAATGATCTACGGTCCGCTCGCATGGCTTATGAATATTCCAAGGTGGATTGCGAATGCGTTGATCTCAATTGAGCGCGTATTCTCGGTTATCGATGAACAGCCAGAGATTAACGATACAGATAAATCGGTCAAACATCAATTGCACGGGGCCATATCGTTTCAGGATGTTACGTTTGGATACAAATCCTATGAACCCGTATTGAAATCCATTCATTTCGAGATCAAGCAAGGGGAGATGATCGGACTTGTAGGACATTCCGGTGCAGGCAAGTCAACGTTCATCAACCTGATCTCCCGATTCTATGATGTGAATGAAGGCGCGATTATGATCGACGGCGTGGACATTCGTGATATTAAGCAAGAGGATCTCCGCTCACAAGTGGGTGTTGTCCTTCAAGAAACGTTATTATTCAGCGGTACGATAATGGAGAATATCCGTTATTCGAAGCCGAATGCAACGATGGAAGAGGTCATTCAGGCGGCGAAGATTGCGAACGCGCATGATTTTATTATCAAATCGCCTGACGGCTATGATACCAAGCTCGAAGAGAATGGTAATAATATCTCGGGCGGCGAAAGACAGCGGATCGCCATTGCTCGTGCTGTGTTGAACAATCCACGCATCCTCATCCTAGATGAAGCTACGGCTTCACTGGATATTGAGACAGAGTCTGAAATTCAAGAAGCGCTGAAGCGGGTGACGAAGAACCGTACGACAATCGCGATCGCGCATCGTCTGGCTACCCTGAAGAATGCAGATCGACTACTGGTTTTGGAGAAAGGTGCTGTCGCCGAAGTCGGTACCCATGATGAATTAATGCAGCAGGAAGGCATTTATTACAAACTCGTCATGGCGCAGCGGAATATGTCGAAGGCGAAGACGGATGCTGAGCCAAAATTAGAGGAAGTCGTGAATAGCTAGAACGTCCGTTTAAGAATCAGCAGGACCACGTGAAGGGGTAACACCCATGAGCGTGGTTCTTGTGTTTTCTCTCCCAATCGCATCGAATCGTGAACGTTCTTGGAAATTAACGTGTGATAACGTGTTATAATATGAAATAAGTTAAAGACTTCATTATGTAACATAGGGAGACGGTATAATGGATTACCAGGATTGGATTGCACCAGAATATTATAATTTGACCTCGGAGATGGATCGTCACGATCCGAATAAGCTCGCGCTCAAATGGCTGAATGCGGCTGGAGATTACGAGGAGATTACATATGGAAACTTGCTGCAGCAAGCGAATCAATTGGCTCAAGGGATGAAGGATCTCGGATTGCGTCAAGGAGACCGAGTTCTCGTGATGGTTCCGCGTCGGATTACGGCATATGTCATTTATTTAGCGTGTTTGAAGCAAGGACTTGCCATTATTCCATCTTCAGAGATGCTGCGTGCGAAGGATCTGTCTTATCGGCTTCAGCACTCCGAAGCTCGCGCCGTGATCGCGTGTGCCAGTGGAATCACAGAAGTGGATCAGATTGACAGTGAACTACCTGCCTTAGATTTCCGGATTGCTGCCTTCGAGACGCGCGATACAGCACCATCCAATTGGTTGATTCTGGATGAATTAATGAAGGACAAGCCAGATTCCTTCGAGACGGTATTAACACACCGTGATGATATGGCTATTCTAGCTTACACATCGGGAACGACAGGCAATCCGAAAGGGGTCGTGCATCGTCATGGTTGGGGTTATGCACATCTGCGGATCACGACGCCATGGCTTGATATTCAAGAAAATGATATGGTGTGGGCGACGGCTGCACCAGGGTGGCAGAAGTGGATTTGGAGTCCTTTCTTATCGGTGCTTGGCCGAGGAGCGACTGGGTTTGTCTATGACGGTGCATTCCAACCGAACCGATATTTGGAGCTTATCCAGAGTTACCGGATTCAGGTCTTGTGCTGTACGCCGACGGAATATCGACTGATGGCGAAATCGATGAACTTAGGCCAATTTGACTTATCATCACTCCGCAGTGCTGTATCAGCTGGAGAACCGCTGAATCAAGAAGTTATCCATTCGTTCCAACAGCAGCACCAGATTACGATCCGAGACGGTTATGGTCAGACCGAGAGTACTTTGTTAATCGGAGCACTGAAAGATGCGCCTTTCCGATTGGGATCCATGGGAAGATCCATTTCTCCAGGGTTGGTTGAAGTTATTGATGCGGAGGGGAGTGTCCTTCCTGCTGGAGAAGTAGGGGATATTGCCGTTCATCGCGACATGCCTGCATTATTCGAAACCTATTTCAAAGACCCGGACAAGAAAGAAGCGAATATTCACGGCGATTATTTCATCACAGGGGACCGTGCTTCCAAAGATGCGGACGGATACTTCTGGTTCGAAGGACGCGGGGACGACATCATCATTAGTTCAGGTTATACGATTGGACCGTTTGAAGTGGAAGACGCTTTGATGAAGCACCAATCTGTGAAAGAATGTGCGGCGGTTGCTAGTCCTGACGAAATTCGCGGCCATGTGGTGAAAGCCTTTATTGTTCTCAAGGAGAATGTAGAAGGTTCTGAGGATCTAATAAGAGAGCTTCAGAACCATGTGAAGCAGCTGACGGCACCTTATAAGTACCCTCGCAAAATTGAATTTGTTGAAGATTTACCGAAGACGAACTCGGGCAAAATTCGTCGCATTGCATTGCGTGAGCAGGAGAAACGGACAGCGGGCAACTAAGGAAATTAATGGTAGGGAACGCTATTTTTCGAGCAATTGAATCAAAGGCACAAATGCATGAAGTGATTCCTGGATTGCATTTGTGCCTTTTTTTTACCATGATTAGGAATAGCATTGTCTGGAACGGGGATATTATCTATGGGTTGATTGACATCACGATTGGATAGAAAGGGGAATAAACATCACACATGTACGATATCTGACCGTTATGATCCTGCTGTTCGTCATGACGGCGGTGCCATATACGAATCAAGCAGCTTATGCATCGAGCACCAATCCGTACCATTTTGGATTTAAGAAGAGCAAAAATCATCAGTCGGCCTCCATTCAAGAAGAAGGATTTAAAGATATCTTGATGCGTCAAAATTCTATTTTCCTCGGCGATGTGTCGAAGAAGGAATTATATTTAACCTTTGACAATGGATACGAGAACGGCTTTACACCGAAGATCCTCGATATTCTCAAGGAGCATCAAGTACCTGCAATCTTCTTCGTCACAGGGCATTATGTCAAAGAAGAGCCGGATTTAATTAAGCGAATGGTCGCTGAAGGTCATCTGGTTGGTAATCATTCATGGAGTCATCCAGATATGAGCCAAATATCGAATGCAAAGCTGCGTGAGGAATTGGACAAGGTAAGGATCGAAGTGCAGCGAATCACGAATCAACAATCGATGACATATTTACGGCCGCCGCGGGGGATTTTTAATGAGCGAGTCCTTCAGGCTAGCAAGGAACTCGGTTATACGAGCGTATTCTGGTCGATTGCTTACAAAGATTGGGATACGAACGCGCAGCGCGGTTGGCGGTATGCATATGATTCGGTGATGAACCAACTTCATCCGGGCGCAGTGATATTGCTTCACTCGGTGTCTCGAGACAATACGATGGCTTTAGGTGCGATGCTCGCCGAAGCGAAACGACAGGGTTATGTGTTTAAGTGTTTGGATCAGTTGCAAATGAAGAATTATTAGTAAGGACCTGGCCGATGGCCAGGTTTTTTTGTTGGGTGAAGTGTTTCGATGATCTATAAAATGAGAAAGATTGCCTGAATGTTTTCAGACAATCTTTATTTTGCGTATTCTTTATCCTTCATATGAACGATTCATCATCGAATGGCAGTTATTGTACATTTGTTCTAATTCCGTATCATTCATCTGTGGATGCATTTCCTTCATGAAAGGAATCATGTCCTTGAAAGAAGCGGGTAGATAATTCGACGCATAGGCTACGGTTCCAATACCTATTGTGATTACAGCGGTCATAAGAACAGCAAATACTTTCATTTTCATTGATGTCACCTCCAGTTGGTTATACGAATGAAGCATATAAGATAATGGTGTAGAAAGGATATGATCTACATCATGTAAATCTTGGATTAGGCGACTTGGAAATGGTGACTCATCTACCCAAGAAAAATTGCGTCTTTTGGGATTTTCTGCTATAATTTTGCGTGATATTCATTGGGGGTGGTACAGATGGCAATGCTAAATTGCTCATTAGCTAGGAAGTCCTCATGCAAAGCCTAATCTAGGGCGATACTTTGCGTGAGGTGCGATAGAATAGATTCGATCGCCCAAACTTAACTTTATCGTTTCTAATAGTGGGCTTTGCACCTTATGATCTTTCATAACAAATAAGGGGCTGAAGAGCTATGAGTACACCATTTATTAGAAACCATCAATTTAACGTGATTAAGAAACAATCGGAATTCCTTCAGAATACACTGCGAACCGTCGCAGATCGGAGCGTCTTGGAGACCGTAAGATATCGTGCTGCATCGATCATTATGGAAGCAATACCCGATCTTACAGAGAATCAGCAGAAGATGCTGGAACAAATTACGACCTTCGAGACGGCATATGATTTCCAGAGATATCTTAGCGGATTAGAACCATACCTAAAGTCATATCCGCCGATTACGCTGAAGCAGATTCAGAAGCTATTCCCTAAGAATAAGAAACTGAAAGCTCCTGATCTCTCATCCACCGATTTTCGTCGTGTGACGTATCTGAGCTGGGTAGATGTTGCCACGAACAAATTATTCGTTGTATATCCGTTCGAAGGACAGTTCATCGGCATCGAGGGAAGAATTACGCCGACACATAAGAAAGGGTATTGCCTGTTCTGCAATCGGCATCAAGAGCTTGCATTCTTCACAGTCAAGACCAAGCCTGCGAACGCTTCGCCAGATAATTATTCAGCTATTGGTCAATACGTATGTATAGAGAACCATGGATGTAATCAGAGCATAACCGATACAGAAGCACTGGAGAAGTTCATTCTCTCCGTTCGCAAATAACGCTTTAATTCAGATGGATATGTTCTTGAACTCTGTTAACCAACAGAATAACGTATACGTAGTTCTTGAGCGATATCATCCGATCTGTTTGATTTAACAATCCCGCAATAGCAGTGTAGTTGCTTGTAATTGTTGACAAAGCCGTGGTGAACGCTGTTCATCACGGCTTTTTTGCGTGCGCAGACGAGCTCGCTGATCTAAGCATTCACCTGAATCGTAGCAGTCATCCCAGATTCTCGATGTCCGGGCAGCGTACATCGTACCTCATAGGTGCCGGCCTCTTCGAAGAAGACGATTTGGCTGCTCTTCTCACCGGCGGCAGCATGAACATGGATGTCAGTGCCAACGATCTCAAAATCATGCTCCAACTGACCGGCATTGTCGAGTGTAATACGAACACGCTGGTTCGCGTGAATCTGAAAGTCGTTAGGTGAAAAGCTGAATTCATTAGCAGCAACATATAGTTCTTGAGCTGCATCTTTGCTCTGATCTCCAGGTGAAGCAGAGTGGTGATGACCCGTATTGGCATGATCAGGAGAAGGATTTGCGAGTGGTGGATTCGTTGCGGATGAACTAAACGGCAGCTGCAGCCCACCTCCAAGTACGGCGATAATTACGATGAACATACGAATTGGTTTTGCGAATAAGGATGATTTCTGACGGAGCTGTTCAGCTTTCAATTCTCCTTGGAGCATGATGAACAGCAAGAATAGAATGCCGCTGCATAGAATCGCCATGATTTTCACGGTGACGGTTATATAAGCCGCAGGCATCATGAACATCAACATCGCGCCCATCATCCCGCCCATGATGCCGGACAGGAGTCCATCCATGATCGCCATAAGACTGATAGGCCACCCGATGAAAACGCCAGCGAGGCCGCCAATCAACATACCGATCATGGTCGATAGGAAGAATTGACCGGGCAGCCATACTACCACAAAAGTTCCCATAACAAGGCCAACAGTCATACCAAGCGTCATGGCTGACATCATACCTACCATGCAAGAGATTTGCCGGCGGAATGTAATTACGAAACCTGTGAGCCATGCAGAGAGTATTACGATTAAACCTGTTAACACAGCTAATATCATATACGATGCCCCCTAACCCTATATTCATATGCTTGACCTGATTAATTATGCGAGAGGTTAGAAGTTTAAGGATGACGACTGATGAAACGAAACGGAGCTGATATTCATATGTTTAACGTATTTGAGGTTTCAAGTGCGATAGTGGAACATATCCAGCAGCAATGCCCGGATGATATTGCGATTGTTGCCTGCTATGGATCCTATGTACAAGGCTCAGCGAATGCGAGATCGGATTTGGATTTCTTTTTCATTCCTGCTAGTTCAGATGGTTATCGCGCGAGCATCCAGTTCATTATTGATGGCATTAGCTTTGATTTCTGGCCGATTAGCTGGGAACGTGCTGAACGGATGGCGAATTATGAAGAATCGAACACTTCGATTATTGCGGATTGCCGGCTATTATATGTCCGTTCGGATGCGGATCGTGACCGGTTTGACCAGTTGCAAGAGAAAATTACGAATCCTCCTGGGCTGAAATTACTTGAACGCGCAGAGTCTGAACTTCAAGGTGCCTATGTACATTTGTACAAAATGAGATCGACACCCGATCAGGATAATCTAGCTTTTTATCGAACAGAATCTCAAGGGATATTAACGAAGGTGCTCTATAGTCTCGCATTGATCAATCGTACGTATTTGCGAAAAGGGTGGGGAAAGAACACAGAGCAGATCATGAATTTCATGATTAGACCGGCTCGACTTGAAGATTACATACATATCCTGATTCATTCTAATTCATGCCGAGAAATGCAAGCGAACTGTGAGCTGCTCACACAGGAGACCATAGAACTCCTCACAAGACAGCAGGAATCTTATACAGATGGGCCTTCCTACACCGATCGAATGAATGGGTTCTATGAAGAGTTCAAAGGAATATTCAATAAATTAACTGAAGCGTGTGAAAAGAATGATATTGATACCGCCTATTATTGGTCAATCGGCTTACAAGATGTCATAGCTAAGTTCCTGTATTATTCAGAACGCGGTTATTGGCCTGTGGAACTGGAAGCAAGTCTAGCCTATCAAGTCTATTACGAAAATGCCGGATTTCCGAACTTAGTCGCACTGTTCGATCCTCAGAATTTATTGCCTTTAGAACAAGCTGTACAACGATTTGATTCAATGTTCGTAGAATTTCTAACAGCGAAGTGGCTTAAGATTCTTCAGTTCAAATCGGTGAATCAATTCCGTGAATTTCTTCGTACTCGCGAGTAAAGAATCGGTTGCGTAGGCAGACATAAATCATAAGTTATAGAGATTAAAACCTGGTGCTCGACTGCTAGGTTTTTTTTCTATGTCTGAGAGGCAGAACTGACTATAAATTTGACAAAACAGGAACACATGTTCTAATATAACAAAAGTTTATGGTAGTTGCAACGAAAACGATGAAAATAGACGTAAATCCGATATTTTGCGTGATATAAAAATACGTGTTTGCACGCAATGTCTTCGCTCGCTTGCATCAACCATACGTTAGCGATACCTATCTATGTTCCAGCAAACCATACGCAAGACGTATCTATTTACTACGAAATCGGTACGCATCATTAAATCATGTATAAAAGAAGAGAAACACGAAAAGAAAAATCGACATTTTTCGTATTGAATGCGTAGACATTGAACACAGAAGGTACCACGTATTTTTAATGCATACGAAATGGAATATACTAGATTTATAGAATTCTGAGAATTGAAGGAGGACAACGAAAATGCGTAATTCGGAAGATAAAATGGTCAAAACAAATTCTCTCGGACATATCGTGAAGGTCCAGCAAGTTATGGATTTTATGGTGCTTACCGAACTGAGACATGGTCGTCGATATGGTAAGCAGCTAGATTTGATGATCACAAAATCTCTTGGCGGTGTAGGCGTGAACGATTCTTATTTAGCTCAACGACTAAAGGTTCTCGCGGAGAAAGGCCATGTTAAGAGCCAGTGGGAATCAGATAACCGATTCAACCGATTCTATGAAATCACAGATAGCGGCAATGAGTATTTAGAACAACTAAAGCGCGATTTGCCGGAGCGAGTTGAGATTGCACTGAAAGTCTATAAGCGATTTGAAGCGTTCATGAACCAATCGTAGAAAATAAGTCGGGGAGGAGGTGTCCCTTTTTAGCGAGTTCAATTGTTATATCAATATAATCATTGGGAGGTGAGGATGACGACGAACAAATCGATTGAAGAGCATATTGTAGCAGTACAGCAAGGCGAAGTAGAAGCTTATCGCTTCATCGTGGAGAGCTTCCAACGTCCAATCTATGTCTATTGCTACCGTTTGCTTAGGAATGCGGAAGAAGCAGAGGATGCTGCACAGGAGATTCTAATGAAAGCTTATACTTCGATACAACAATACAAGGCTCGTGTTAGTTTCTCGGCTTGGTTATATCGGATCGCCCATAATTATTGTCTGAATCTCTTAAAAAGAAGGCAGCGGCAAGCTAGACTGCAATGGTTTTTGCGTAAGGAAGATGTAGCGGAGGGCCCGGAGCGTATTTTGGAGATAACTGCTTTCAGCCCACCTTTGGATCAAGCGTTGACTTCGCTTGCGCCGGATGAACGAAGTCTACTTATTCTACATGTGTTCGATGAACTAACGTATGTCGAGATCGGGGAAATAAAGGGTAAGAGTCCGGATGCCATCAAGAAAAAAATAGGACGGTTGAAACAGAAAGTGAGAAAACGTATGGCGAAATGGGAGGAGGAAGAAACGTGGACAGACCACAACCAAATGATCGACACGCAGATCTAAAATATTATGCCGCGCATCCCGATAAACTCCCGCCAATTGATTTGACAGATCGTGTGATGGCGAAAGTGAGAAATTTACAGTCTTCCCCTAAGAGATTTCGCTCGATGAAGCGCTCTAGTGTATTGCTTACTGCGATTATTCTCACCCTTGTCGCTTCTGTTACAGCTTATGCGGCAGCAGAGTATATTCAAATTCGGAATGCGAAGGGTAAGGTTGTGATGCGAACCGCCCAATATTGGCCTCCACTACCCCCTGATCACAATCGTACGGTCCTATCAAGTTACGATGAACAAGTACGTGGAACGTTGAAGCAAGGACAATTGGTTGCATACTATATTGATAACCCAACGCTCAATGCTTACGATAGGAATCTCGTCAAGCTTGTCTATAAAAATGAGTTCAAGCATTACGATGATTACGTTCAAGAGATGAAGCGAACTTCGACGCCAAGGTTATTGCAGCCAGATCGACTGCCTAAAGGATATGAATTCAGCCTTGGACAGGTCGTTCCAAGTTTTCTTTTTGGTGATGATCCAGAATACAAGGAATTATTAAATCGATTCATTGCCAGAGCTGAATCCTCTAAAGGGAAAGAAAAGCTATTTACAGAAGAACTGGATTGGAAGACTTCAGGTACAGCTATGTTGATCTACCAGAAAGATGAGAATAACTACCTTTATTTAATTGCTTCGAAGGCGATTGGTAGTACAATGACTCAACCCAAAGGGGCTAAAGCTGAACAACTAACGATAGACGGACAAGATCTCATATATATTGATAATCGCAATCTAGATACGAAAGTAAGCGAGGGCAAGAATAAGATGGGCTGGTTCAACGAGAAGACGAACGTTGCTTACAACTTGTATGACTCCGCATCCAGCGATCTGACGAAACAAGATTTTATAGCCATGGCAAAAAGTATTATTGAGCATTCTTAATAGATTGAACGTGAACGCCAAGCGGATTGGGAGCGTGTTTTCTGGTAGGAAGTATCTCAACATTAACAATCGTGAAGAATAAAAAAGACTTCATCATCCGAATTCCCGGATGACGAAGTCTTCTTTTTTGCCAACAATACTATCACTGTACACTACTTTTTGCTGCAACCCTGGACCAATGCGGTGGACGTATAAGAGATGAAGGTAGCTTCGTTGCTGCATCTCCTCTAGCTGCATTGATCTGAGACTGTGTTAGGAATAGACTCTCGCTTAAATTGGCACCACAAAGGTCAGTATCACGGAAATCGGCACCAATGAGATCCGCCTTGCGAAGATCAGCGCCTCGCAGGTCCGCTGCAATCAAATAAGCACCTCTTAAGTTCGCACCGATCAGATTCGTACCTCGGAGATTTGCACCCATGAGATCGGCTCCCCGGCCGACTTTCTTCGGATACCGCGGTGGATTCTTAAGTTCACGGAGTGCTTCGGTTCTGACGAGTTCGCTAGTCTGAAGCAGCAATGCATTTACATCCATGCGATGTAAGGCAACATCCACTTTCATCAGATCGCTCCGGGTAAGCATCGTAAGTCGTTCCGTCTCTTCCAACATCGAACGAAGCTCTGGATGAATCGACCTAGCAGCAGGCAGCATTAACGCTTCACTCAAATACCATAACAACTCGTGCAAATGCCACATTTTCGGGAATAACTCGAACATTTCTTTTGCAGTTTGCTTGTCCTGTCGCCAATCATTTCCTTCATAAGTCAGCTGTGAAATCTTCTGGCCGGCTCCGAAGCAATCGAATACCGTACATCCTCGAAATCCTAAATGAACTAGATTCGTATGAACCCCACACCGGAAATCTTCTTGCAAATTGTGGCAGGGCTGCCCTGCACTTTTATCGATCGCGAAGTCAACTGACGCAGCAAAAGCCAGTGACACGCAGCACAATCCGAAGCAGTTCTCACAATCCGCTCGCAGCTGGGCGTTTCGCTCTTCGAGATTCGTAAGGGGATGATTTTGATTTTCTTTCAAGGCCGATATCCTTCTTTCCGTCATCTAATTTCTATAGGATACAATAGTTATTTTCATGTCGTCAATTGTTCGATTTGCGCATTCTCTTTAACAGTGACCTGGTCATATTTGTTGACATGTTTGTTAGGTATGTTATATTATTCCTGTCAAAATCACGGCAGGGAGAAGAGGACAGCGATGATGAAACATAAGAATGAAGCTTTAAGCAAGCAATATTCAATTTTCCCAGTTCCACAAGAAGTGAATGAGCTTGGGGGTGAAACCCGACTCACAGATCGCATTCATATCATTGCCCAAGAAGGATTGAAAGAGGCAACGCTGCCTACACTGCAAGAATTGTTAATTCAACTTGGCTACAAGTTTACGGTATCCGATACATTCGAAGACCATGTAACGAATATATACCTTACGACACAAGGGATGCTGAACGACACGCTATTGAAGACGCACCTGTATGCAGGTACTTTGGAAGCGTTATCTCATAAAGAAGGATACAGCCTCATCGTTCATGGCGTTTCTTCTATTAGTCAAATTGCCATTATCGGGCATGATGCCGATGGAGTTCATTATGGTGTTGTGACCTTAAATCAGATCTTAAGCCAGGTGCCTAACCGCACCGTCCATCATATGAGCATTACAGACTATCCTGAAATTTTATATCGTGGCTATATCGAAGGCTTCTACGGGTACCCTTGGAGTCATGAAGATCGTATCGATCTGATGAAATTCGGCGGTGCTCAGAAGCTGAACACCTATATTTATGCGCCGAAGGATGATCCGTATCATCGCAAGAGCTGGAGAGACTTATACCCAGCAGGGAAAGCGCAGGAAATTGCGGAACTCGCAGCTGCAGGACACCGGAATAACTTGAATTTCGTATGGACCATCCATCCAGGTGATTCGATCGACCTTGCGCTTGAAGAAGATTTCCAATCATGCATCATCAAATTAGAGCAGCTCTACAGTCTTGGCGTACGTCAGTTCGGCGTGTTGTTCGATGATCTCGTTGGCATTCCGAATGGACCTCAGCAAGCGGAATTCATCAACCGAATCGATACGGAATTTATCAAGTCAAAAGGCGATATTCGACCGCTCCTCACGGTTGGTACGCGATATTGCGAAGCTTGGGGACCGTCTATGACAGAATATCTGAAACCTTTCGTTGAGATTCTTCATGATGATGTAGAGGTCATGTGGACTGGGGCTGCGACGATGTCCAATATATCGAGAGAACAATATGATTCACCGAAACGAACAATCGGATCAGACAAGAATCTTTCCGTATGGTGGAATTACCCGGTCAATGATTACTGCGACAACAAAATCTTGATGGGTAAAATAGAAAATGTAAGCTCGGATCTAGATAATGTAAACGGTTTTTTCTCAAACCCGATGAATCAAGCACAAGCTTCCAAGCAAGCACTGTTCTGCATCGCGGATCATAACTGGAACACGGATGCATTCAATTGTGATCTAAGCTTCTCCGCTTCCTTCAAGGCGCTTGCTCCCGAAGTCGCAGAAGATCTTGAAATTTTCGCTTCGAACAGCTGTTATTTGCTCGATGATGGAGGTGTAAGCGGCGACTTTCTATTCGACGAGAGCTGGATGCTTAAGGATGATATCCGTGCGGTCAAAGAAGGCATGGTGCAAGGAGCTGACGTAAGTATGGCAGCGAACAGACTTCTGGCGCAGTTCAATCGTATGGAGGGTGCCGTTGATAACATCCGGGCAAAATGTCTTAATGCAAATTTGCTAGAGGAATTGGCTCCTTTCTTAGAAGCTTTCCACCGTATGGCACGTGCCGCGCAACAAGTGGTTCATGCAATCATCTCCATGCATACAGGTAACCTTCAAGCGATGGAAACGCAGCATGAATCAGCGTTAGCACTACTGAGTTCAATGGAAGAATGCAAGGTCAACCGCCTGAAGGAAGGGGTTCCGACTGATTTTACAGTGGATGTTGGAACACATGTAATCAAGCCATTTATTACGGATATGGTCGTCTTGACAGCCGTTGCTGCTGGAACAGAACAGATGAAGGTACAACCGACCTACGATATGAAAAATATTGCGTTGAGTTCGCTTGGCGTTACAGCGATAGCTTCGAGCAGTGCAAACGATAGCGAAATTGCAGAAAAGGTAATTACAGGGGCGATTGCGGGCGGCAAATGGTGTTCGACAGAGCTTCGACCGCATTTGACGATTGATTTGCAACATCCTCAGACGATCAAGCAATATCGGATTATTAATTGTGGTCATCCAGAGGCCAGAGAGACACCATTCTGGAATACAAGGCAGGCACAAATTCTGGCTAGCAATGACGGTAAGAACTTCACAATGATAGATGAAATTCTGGATAACAAGGAACATACGATTAATCGCATTCTCTTGCAAGAAGTGACAGCCAGATACATTCGATTACAGATTATTGAGCCGGCGCAAATCAGCATAGATGGCAGCGGACATACACGGATTTATGCGTTTGAATTATTCGATGAGCGCTATCCAGAGTTGTCGGATAAAGTGTTAAGTTCTGATGTGCAGATTGAACCATCAGGTATAATCACGATACAGCATGTGAAAGAAGGGGACGTTGTTTCCCTATATCCTTCTCTTACGGCAGATACGCCGCTCGCCACATCCGAAGAAGTGACGGTGGGTTCTACTTCTGTTAAGTTTGAAGGCGTATCACTAACCACCTTGGATTATCGAGTGTTCGTAGAGAGAACAACCAGAAACCATCTTCCAAGTGTTCGAACATCGAAAGGCTATACAATGAACTAAGTTCGATATAGATCCCAGTCCCATTCGATTATGCGTGGACTGGGATTCTCATATTTTCCAAAGGATGCACTTTATTGTATAATTTGTGGTATTCACGAGTCTACTTCATTTAAGGAGAATGGTTATGTGCCGGAACATAAAAACGTTATTTAACTTCGATCCACCTGCGACGGAGGATGAAATTCAAGCGGCTGCATTACAATTTGTACGTAAGCTTTCGGGATATAACAGCCCGTCCAAGGCCAATGAAGAAGCCTTTAATCGTGCAATTGTTGAAGTATCTGAATCAGCCAAGAAGCTATTAGAGTCGCTCGTTACACAAGCTGAACCACGCAACCGTGAGACGGAACTTGAACGAGCGCGTGAACGTAACACGAGACGATTTGGTACATCAGGCAACTAATTCTTTAGTTTCTAAAGTTTATTTCGTCGGATTTCACACGAAAATACAGCGCCATTCGATTTTTTTCATCGAATGGCGTTTCTTTTTTTTATAAAAAGAAGGAAATTGGCATCGAAAGTCGAATCTTACAGCCTGACGTCGTAATTTTTTTGGTAAATAACGGCGAATACATCTACGAAAGGAGTAACTAATACATTGAAGAAGCTGCTAATCACAATGCTCTCGGCTGCTATCCTGTTTGGTGCAAGTGCTGGAACCATGTATGCGTCGGAAAAGCCTGATCTCAAGGTTGCAGTCAACGAAGTGATAGGAACCCCTTACAAATGGGGTGGTACGACAACGGAGGGGTTCGATTGCTCCGGGTTCATCTTGCATATTTTTAACCAATTCAAGATTGAACTGCCTCGTACATCCAAAGATCAATCCTTGTTCGGTACATTGGTGGAACAAGTGGACTTGATACCGGGTGATCTTGTTTTCTTCAACACGGACGGTAAAGGGGTATCCCATGCTGGTATCTATTTAGGTGACGATCAATTTGCTCATTCCTCAAGTTCGAAAGGGGTTATCATCAGTAAATTATCCGATACCTATTATAAACAGCGTTATACGGGTGCTCGTCGCGTGATTGCGGAACCTATTAACCTTACGTTGGTGGAACCGACACAAGTACAAGCTGAAGTGCCGATTAAGTAATCTTACTTATGAAGTACAGGAAGTGGATTGTAGCATTGATCAATATCTTGGTTCTATCGCTGATCTGGTTGGATCGAGACCAGTTGTTCAGCTGGATCGCATCCGATCAAGATCGAAACCCTATGATCATGATATTGATTTTGACCATTATTGCAGCGGTCCCAGGAATACCGTATGGGATTGTTGGGGGTATTGTTGGAGCGAAGTACGGGATTATTGAGGGCAGTATATACAACTTGATCATTTCTTCTCTCGCAGCTGCCGCGATTTACGGGGTAACGAGATATTTATTACAATCCTGGGGAAGGGCTCTTCTGGCAAAATCGAATATGATCGAACGATGCAATCGAATGATTCATAACCATCTGTTCTGGTCACTAATCATTGCGCGAATGATACCGGTTCTCCCCGCGGTTGCAATTAATATCTATGCCGGTGTGTTTCGTATTCCATTTGGTACATTTATTATGACAACGTTCATTGGTAAAATTCCGATCATGGTCGTATACGCCTATGTGGGGGATAATCTATGGTCAGGTGCTTATCAATGGGTCATGGTCATTGCGATTTACCTTGGTTTCCTAACCATTGTATATTCGATATACAAGTTGTTTCTCATGCGTAGATCATCATGAAATCACCCTTCGGGGTGATTTTTTGTTTCCGAAGAATCGTAGTTTACAACAATAGGAGTCTTTTGCTATTATAATAAACAATATTCAAACGCGATGACGAGAAGAGTAAGGGAAGACGTTCTTGTACAGAGAGCTCCGGCAGCTGAGAAGGAGCAAAGAACCATTCCCCGAACCAAGCCTCTGAGCAGCATACCGGAACCTGTAGGGGATGGTGTGACGGGAGCTCCCGTTACAGAGCTAGAGTATAAGCATCGCTTGCAATGCCGTACTTGAAGAGGTTAATATGGCGACATATTAATGAACCTGGGGTGGTACCACGAAAATTTCGTCCCCAAGACAGAGGTCTTGGAGGTGAAGTTTTTTTTATTTTTATGGCCACAATTACAGTTCATTAGGAGGCGTCCACCATGGATCATGAGAATAGTCATTTAACCGAAAATTATTTATATAAACTGATCAGCGAGGAGCTAGAGAAGGACACCTTTGGCAGGGAGATGTGTACGCGGTTTCCGCCAGAACCTAATGGCTATCTTCATATCGGAAGCGCCTACGCGATCCATACGAATCATACGATGGCTAAGAAGTTTAACGGGACATTTCATCTGCGCTTTGACGATACGAATCCACTGAAAGAAGATCTTAAGTATGTGAATGCAATTATCGAGGATATCAAGTGGCTCGGCTACGATCCCGGAGAACACATCTATTATGGATCAGATTATTCGGATGAATTCTATAACGCTGCAGTTACATTGATCAAGCAAGGGAAGGCTTATGTCTGTGATTTGTCACCGGATGAGATGAGAGAATACCGTGGGACTTTGACGGAATCTGGTAAGAACAGCCCTTACCGAGACCGCTCCGTCGAAGAGAATTTGGAGCTATTCCTGCATATGAAACAAGGAGTTTATCCAGCGTCTGCCAAGGTCCTCCGCGCTAAAATCGATATGAAGTCCCCGAATCTGACGATGCGGGATCCCGTCATTTATCGAATTATCCATGCAGCACATTATCGAACAGGGAATGACTGGTGCATTTATCCGATGTACGATTTTGCGCATCCGATTCAAGACGCGATTGAAGGAATTACGTATTCGTTATGCTCCCTGGAATTCAGAGATCATCGACCGTTATACGAATGGGTCTTGCATGAGCTCAAGCTTCCAGAGCCTCCGCGACAAAGGGAATTCGGCCGATTGAATTTAACGGGTGTCGTGACGAGCAAACGGTTCTTAAGACAGCTCGTTGAAGGAGGCCATGTCGACGGATGGGATGATCCCAGGCTTCCTACGATTCGAGGGTTCAGAAGGAGAGGCTTCACGCCGGATAGTATTCGAAGCTTCATTGAGGAAATTGGCAGCATCCGTGCGTATAGTACCGTGGACATTTCACTGTTGGATCACTGTCTCAGACAGGATCTGAAGGACAAAACGAATAGCGTTATGGCTGTTCTGCAACCTCTGAAGGTCGTGATTACCAATTACCCGGAGGATGGGCTCGAATGGTTATCGATTGAGAATAACAGTGAAAATGAATCACTCGGAAGAAGGGAAGTACCATTCTCTCGAACGATTTATATTGAACGGAGTGATTTCATGGAGAACCCTCCGAAAGGCTTCCATCGACTAACCCTGAATGCCGAGGTAAGACTGAAAGGCGCATACTTCATCACATGTGAGGAAGTCATTAAGGACGCCAATACCGGAGAAATCACGGAACTCCACTGCACGTATGACCCGCTTACGAAGAGCGGCACAGGGTTCACGGGCCGTAAGGTTAAAGGGACCATTCATTGGGTTTCAGCGGATCATGCGGTAACGGCAGATGTTCACTTATATGAGAAGCTACTGTTGGATCAAGTTGCGGCTCAGGATGATGAGGGGGATTGGACCGATCGAGTGAATCCCGAATCACTCGTGATCGTGCAAGATGCTAAGATAGAATCGTCTATCGCAGAAGCTCTTCCGGAACAAAAATTTCAATTCTTCCGCCATGGATATTTCAGCGTTGATCCAAGATATACAACGGCCGATCGAATCGTATTTAACCGAATTGTACCGTTGAAGGACTCGTGGAACAAGCGATAAGGCTGATCTCAATGGACTATTCGGATGAGACTTTTCGAACAGAAGTGGAGTATCATCAAGCCGCGTTTTCCAATAGTACGATAGTTCTTGTTATCCCGATTCGATGGATATTTCCGTGAATCGGTTTTTTTATTGTAATCCCATAATGAGGGAAAGAATAGGGGTATGGTGTATCCTTTTCATTTTATTTGAAACTATTTCACACGCCCGACAGTCTAACTATCGCTAACGTCATTAAAGAGGTGAACAATGTGAATACGAAGATAACTGAACAAGAGTTCGGTGAACGTATAGAAGCCTGTAAAGAAAAAATGTATCGGTTCGCTTATTGCTATGTGAAGAATGAACAGGAAGCGCTGGATATTGTATCGGAAGCAACATATAAAGCTTTTTTAGCCTATAAAAGAATGAAGAATCCAGAATACTTTGAGAGCTGGATGGGGCGAATTGTCATCAACTGCGCGTTGGACCATATCCGTCGGAACAAGAAAGTCACCTATCTTGAGGACAATCAGGTTGAATTTGCAGCCAAAGAAAACGCAGTATCACTTGAAGATAAGATGGATTTGTATGATGCGCTGGATCAACTGGATCCGGAAGATCGAGCCATAATTATTCTCAAAATTTTTGAAGATCAGCGATTTAAGGATATGGCGGGCGTATTATCGATGCCGGAGAACACGGTCAAAACGAAGTTTTACCGGATTATTGAGAAGCTCAAGAAAAATCTCATAAGAAAAGAGGTAGACGCCCTATGACTGGAAAAGAACGATATGACAACATTGAAATACCTGCCCGACTATCCGAAGTCATTCAGCAAGCGCAGCAACGGGGACGAATGGAGAAGCGAAGAAGAAACGTTCTGCGAAGATCTACCTTAACAGCTGCTTGTGCTGCTGCCATCATGATCACGGTCAATGTCCCGAATGTGGCCATGGCATTGTCTGATGTGCCTGTCATCGGTTCGATTGTAAAGGTGCTGCAGATTGGCAGTGGGGGGCAACGTACAGATGGCGTCTCCGTCACGACAACAACCGAAGAGAACACCTTAAGTATCAACTTCAGCTTGAATGGGGAACAAACGTCGAGTGCGCCCGCTTACACGGTGGATTACAAAGCAGCACCGGATCGCCTCATATTCTCATTCTATGGGGTACGTAATCTCGACTATATGAAGCTGCAAGAGGATATCAAAGGGTTGTCGAATGTCAAAGATGTCTACAACAATGTGATTTTGGATGATTCAGCGTTCCGATTTGTCGTGGAATTGAAGGAGAATATCGGTTATTCCGTATCGGAGTACCAGCAGCCTGGATACATTCAGTTGAAATTGTTCGGTGCGAAGAAGCCAGAGCAAGCTCACGATGTTTATTATGTGCGAAGCCAAGCGATGGAGCAAGGTGAATCGATCGCCGTTCTCGACGAACAATATGCAGCAGATGATAGCAGCGTTATTAAGACCAAGCAAGGGAAATTCATTGTTGCTATGGGTGGATTCAAAACACGTGAGGAAGCTGAACAGCACCTTCAGAAATTATCTACGAGGGAAGATTACTTCGAACCATTGCACGTCGATCACTGGATGAGCAACGCAAGTCCTGAATAAGTGATACAGACTGTCGTTGAACAAGCCGCAACCCGCCGGAAAACGGGGGTTGCGGTTTCTTTTTGTGTCAGAACATAATATTTTCTATCTTTATGAGGAGATTATTCTATTTTTATTACTATTTTCAAGACTTATAATGATAACAAACTGTAGGTTGAAGGAGGTGGGAAATCGTTATACATAGGCAAAAATCACCAAATCACGGTATAAGGAATCGACACGATGTGTAAGGCATAGAGACGAACAATAAAAGGAGAATCGATGAGATGAGTATAGAGATTCATGCAACGAAGCGTTTCGCAAGAATTGCGACCGTATTATCTTTGGTCATGATTTATTCGGTACTTACAAGTTGGATCCATCCTGAATCCCAGGGATTAGGTTCGAAGGCTTACGCATCTGCCGCAGGGACCGTCAATGATAATGTATCGCTCTGGTATAACAAACCCGCCACGCAATGGGAGACACAAGCCCTCCCAATCGGTAACGGTCATATGGGTGGCATGGTGTTCGGTGGAGTAGAGCAGGAGCGTATCCAATTTAATGAGAAGACGTTATGGAGCGGAGGACCGGGGTCGGACCCGAATTATCAATATGGGATTAAAGACGGCGCTCAAGTTCACGTCGATACGATCAGACAATTGTTGAAGGACGGAAAAATCAATGAAGCAAAGGCGCTGCTCGGTAAGATCACGGGCGTTATGGGTGCGAACGATTCCGCTTTTGGCGCCTATCAAGCATTTGGTGACGTTTATCTGGACTTTGACAAGCAGTCAACTTACAAATTAACAGCAAGCTCCGATCAGAAGCCTTACGGTGAAGGCGTTGAAAATGTAATGGACGGTTCCGTGGATACGAAATGGTATTCCGGCGATGGTTCCCCCCCGTTTTGGCTGCAATGGGAGTATAGTGAGCCTAAAGTGATTACCGGATATTCATTTACCTCTGCGAATGATGTGCCGAATCGTGATCCGAAGGATTGGACACTCAAAGGATCAATGGATGGGCAGCAATGGACGATACTGGATACCCGTGCGAATGAAGAATTTGCATCACGAAAATTGAAAAAGTCATACACGTTCACCAACCAGACGGCGTATAAGTTTTTCAAATTTGATCTTGTCAGCAAGGGTGGAACGCAAATTCAAATGTCCGAGGTTAGCTTTGTTGGGGCAGCAGGTGAAAATAAACCGGTAACGGACTATCGTAGGGAGCTGAATCTAGTTGATGGAACAGCGAAGGTAGCCTATACACGCGATGGTGTACGCTATAAGCGAGAATTCTTCGTCAGCTATCCGGATAAAGTCATGGTCATGCGTATTACGACAGAAAATAATACGCCAATGAGCTTCGATGTCCGCGTTACTGGCGCACAGCCTTCCAATTCGGTCATCACGGAAGGGAATAATTCACTTGTATTAAGCGGGCTTGTTCCTAGTAATAAAATGGCTTATGAAGCGCAGCTAAAGGTGTTGAATGAAGGTGGGTCTGTAGCGGCGAATTCGGGTAAGGTGACGATCAGTAATGCGAACGCTGTTACAATTTTGTTATCAGCCGCAACGAATTACGCGAACAATTATCCGACATATCGCGGGGATAAGACGCCGAAGGAAATCGTTCAGTCCTATATGAACAAAGCCACATCGAAGTCATTCCAGCAGCTTCGTGATACACATGTAGCGGATTATTCTGAATTATTCGACCGTGTGTCGCTTGATTTGGGTGGGGAAACCTCATCATTGCCTACCAATGAATTGTTAAACAAATATAAAACGAACGGTACCGATGCGGAAAAACGCAGTCTTGAGACGCTATTCTTCCAGTATGGCCGTTACTTATTAATTGCTTCTTCACGTGAAGGCTCCCTTCCAGCCAATCTGCAGGGCATATGGAATCAGGTCAATAATCCACCTTGGAATAGTGATTATCATACCAATATCAATGTACAGATGAACTATTGGCCATCAGAGGTTGTCAATCTAGCAGAGACGGATATTCCGTATATCGATTATATCGACGCACTTCGTGATCCAGGACGGGAGACTGCGAAGAGACATCATGGCATTCAAGGGGAAGGATGGGTCATCCATACGGTCAATAATCCGTTCGGGTATACAGCGCCAGGTTCTGATTTCTATTGGGGATGGTCGCCTGCGGCAAATGCATTCATGGTCCAACAAGCATGGGATCATTACGCTTTTAGTGGGGACAAAGATCTGCTCCGTGATAAGGTCTACGACATCATTAAAGAAGCGACGCAGTTCTGGGTTAAATATTTGGTAGAAGATACAGATGGAACACTCGTATCCTCACCGTCTTATTCCCCGGAGCAAGGAGATGTGGGGATTGGGGTAGCTTATGACCAAGAGTTGGTCTGGGAATTGTTCACTCAATTTATGAAGGCCAGCGATACCCTTGGTGTTGACCCAGATCTTCGAGCTCAAGTGAGTGCGATGCGCAGCAAACTATCGATGCCGAAAATCGGTCGATGGGGCCAAGTGCAAGAGTGGAAAAATGATATCGACGATCCGAACAATGAGCACCGTCATATATCGAATTTAGTTGGACTTTATCCGGGTACACTCATTAATAACGTCGACACACCTGATCTGTTCGCCGCAGCGAGAGTGACATTGAACGCTCGTGGAGATGGCGGAACGGGCTGGAGTAAAGCGAATAAGATCAATTTATGGGCGCGTCTGCTGGACGGCAATCGAGCGCACAAGCTGCTCGGAGAACAATTGAAGGGCAGCACACTCGATAATCTATTCGATACGCATCCTCCATTCCAAATCGATGGCAACTTCGGCGCAACGTCAGGCATCGCCGAGATGCTGCTGCAGAGTCACACGGATAGCATTGATCTCCTGCCTGCATTGCCAGATGCATGGGCGAAGGGAAGCGTAGAAGGGCTGGTAGCTCGAGGAGCTTTCGATGTAGCTATGAACTGGCAAGCATCAACATTAACAGGTGCAGTGATTACGTCCAAGAAAGGCAACACAGCCAAGGTTCGCAACAAAGTGTTTACCCAACAAGATGCCATCAAGGTAACCCGAGTGAGCGATGGCAAAACGATCAACCATACGGCTGATAAGGATGCCATTCAATTTGCAACATCCACAGGAGAGCAGTATCGCATCGTAATTAACGCGAAAACACCTGAGGAACCGGTGAAGCCGATTAAGATCGACGATCGTGATCCACTCGTTGTATACGATGGAGCATGGAACCATTATGAAGATGGTGGCGATTATCAAGGAACAGAAACATATAGTAATGCTGTGAATGCATCAGCATCGTTGACATTCGAAGGTTCCGAGATTAAATTCATTAGCGCCTTGCAGCGTAATCACGGCAAATTTGATGTGTATCTAGATGGAGAACGCGTGTCCGAGAATATCGACGGTTATGCACCTGCAACGAATAAACAGCAAGTACTGTTCCAGAAAACAGGATTAGCGCGAGGAACACATACGATCAAAATCGTCGTCAAAGGATCGAAGAATAGCTCTTCTCTGGATACGATCGCGATGGTTGATGCGTTTGAATATGTACCGTTCAAGAAACTAGCTGATCCAGCAACGACATTAACGAGTCCAACAGAAATCCAGTCAGGAAAGACGTTCAAAGTACAATTGGGACTCGATAGCGTAAGTCAATCGGTCTATGCCCAAGATATCCAGCTTCAGTATGACGCTGACCGGTTCGAATTCGTGAAACATGCTTCGCTCATGGAAGGCGTTAGTGTCGTTGAAGCAAAGCAAGAACCTACTGGAACGCTTCGTTTGATCATAGCCAGCCAAGGAGCAAATCATGGGATAACGGACAGTGGGAATGTAATCGAATTGTCCTTCAAGGCGAAGGAAGTATCCAAGACCGAAAAGGGAACGATTGCAGTGACGAAGGCCGTGTTAGCCGATGACCAGGGAAGTGAAGTAGATGCTAGCGTATCCAAGACGGAGATTGAGATCATTGCCACGGTCGAGCCTGGCCATCCACCAGATGTCAATGGCGACGGCAAAGTGACCATCGGTGACCTAGCCATCGTAGCATCCCATTACGGTAAAAATACGAGCAGTCCAGATTGGCAGCAAGCAAAACGCGCAGATATAAACGGCGACGGCAAGATTGATATTACGGATCTTGCGACGGTAGCGGGTAAAATTTTGACGTAAACTTGCGTCATCACCCGGATATGAAATTAGGAACAGAAATACATCACCTTCGATTCATGTGGGGTGGTGTATTTCTGTTTTATAGCAAGAATCTCAGAAGAATGTCAAATTCAGAGTGCTGACTAAAATGGGAATCATTACAAATAATTTGTTGAGACTTTTTTATAACATCTCCCGTCTAACGCATGTAAACTTCATGAAGCTACAACAAATGCTTAGTATTAAACCACAAAAATTTACTCACAAGGGAGATTAAATAGTCATGAAAAAGCAAACGATCGCATTATTCACAGCAGCAACACTTTTAGCAGGTACGGCACTTGTCGGTTCCATGAACACCATTTGGGCGCAGCAGTCTACAGCACCGATGCAACAGCAGCAGGTCAAAGATCAGAATTTCCGGAATGTTAAAATTGCGGAATCTACAGTCACTTACACAATCAAAGGGGAAGCCCAAGTACACGAAGGAACATACCATTATACATTGAAGCAGCACGGGAAGGTTCTGGCCAAGGGGTTCGGTACATCTTCGATGGGGGCACCTGAGTGGGGTGAGATTAACCAACAGATTTCGGTTTCGAGCAGTAAATTAGCAGGTAACAAGGGATTATCCTTGGAAATGTACGAGGTCGATTCAGCTACAGGCAATCAGGTAAACTATGTCACTGTTCCACTTAATAAATCGAATAATACGGCAAAAAATAAAGTGTTTCGCAATTTGAAGTTGTCGGAATCCACCGTAACCTATACGGCAAAAGGGGAAGCTAAAGTGAACGAGGGAACGTATCACTATGCGGTTAAGCAAGATGGTAAAACGCTAGTGAAAGGTTTCGGAACAGCGTCCATTAGCGCTCCGGACTGGGGAACCTTTACGCAACAAATTACAATTCCAAGCAGCAAAATCGATGCGAATAAATCACTGTTCTTAGAATTGTATGAAGTCGATCAAGCGACGGGTAAAATCGTGAACAAAAAGACGATTCAAATGAAAAAAGCAGAACAAACGCAAACGTGTGGGAATAAAGCATTCCGTAATGTCCAGTCATCCTCGCCAGTCGTAACTTTCACGGTGAAAGGTGAAGCGAGTGCATTTGAAGGAACGTATCAATATGTCGTGAAGCAGGATGGCAAGACACTCGCAAAAGGGTATGGTACAGCATCGATCGGCGCCCCGGATTGGGGAACTTTCTCGCAGCAAGTAAGCATTCCGATGAACAAATTGCAGGGCGATAAACCATTAACATTTGAACTCTATGAAATCGATCAAGAAACAGGTAAAGTGGTCAACAAATTGGTTATGCCTATTAAATAACTTCAGCTAACCGCAGCGCGCATCGTGCTGCGGTTTTTTATTACTTCGAATCGCATGAGATGTATAACGACGTAGGTAAGCTGAGACAATATGCCATAAAAGATAAGTAAAGGGGATTCATGTGCGAAAAAAAATAATGTCAGGTCTGATTATCATCGTATTGGTATCAGCTATCATTGGATGTCGACCTCAACAACAAGCCGCAAAGTCTAACGAGCAAGATCTATTATATATTCAATCAACCAAGCACCAAGCTTCTAAGAAGGTTATTTTTTTACTGGTTGATGCACTGATGGCTCAAGCTATTGACCAGGGGATTCAGAGACAAGAACTGCCGACATTCCAATATCTCATTCAACATGGTCAATATTATAAGGACATGGTCAGTTCATTCCCAACCATGTCGGTTACGATCGACAGCTCACTCCTTACGGGAAGCTATCCGAATGAACATCATGTGCCCGGACTCACGTGGTATTCTACAGAAGCAAGGAAGGTCATTAACTATGGTACAGGTCCCATGGAAATCTTCAAGCATGGTATCGAATCCGTTATGTTAGATGGCTTAATTCATTTGAACGCAACCCATCTGAATCCTCAATTGCCCACCATCTATGAAGACTTGGCACGTCATGGATTAAAGTCCGCTTCCATCAATGGATTGATCTATCGGGGGAGGACGCCTCATACGCTTACGATCCCTTCATGGGTTCAAGGGATAACCTCCATTCCAAAAGAAATCAAGGTCCATGGTCCCGATTTTATGGCCCTAGGCGCATTATCTAATCCGCTGCAGGGAAAGACGAGTCTGCCTAAGAGCGTCTTTCGCAAAATGGGATTGAATAGTGCTTATTCGATTGAAACGCTGAATTATTTAATTCAAGCCAATACACTGCCAGATTTTTCGTTAGTGTATTTGCCAGATATCGACCAGCAGATTCATCGAAAAGGTCCTGCGAACATGAAGGATGTCAAAGGGATCAGAGACGTAGATCAACAACTTCATACCATGCTGCAGGCATTCGGTTCACCAGAGAAAGCGCTTAGTGAAGCTGTAATAATCATTGCTGGGGATAGCGGGATGACACAAATTTTGCCGTCAAATGAAAATCCGGTCATCGATTTACCTGCTTTGTTACAGAATGATCATGTATTACGACCAGGAAAAGCTGTCACAGCAGACACGGAAATCGTTCTTGCCGTAAATGAAACAATGGCGTATGTATATAACATAGGACAGCAGCAATCACTCAGAGGCTTGGCTACGAAGTTAAGTCTTGATCCACGAATGGATTATATTGCTTGGAAAGAAGATGGATGGATCTATGTGAAGCAAGGCAATTCAGATCGCGAACTTAGGTACAAGGTGAAAGGTGATTTTAGCGATCCATATCAACAAAGATGGTCGGTAGAAGGGGATATTGACGTGTTGGACTTACAAGTCGATTACGCGAACTATACCTTGCATTATGGTCAATACCCCGATGCATTGCAACGATTGCAAGGCGCGCTTCTTTCACATCCTGGTGATTATATTGTGGTAGGTGCTAAGCCTGGATATGAGCTGGTCGATCGCAGCTCACCCACGCATAAAGGCGGAGGGGGTCATGGATCTCTCCGGCATGAAGAATCATTGGTTCCGCTTATCTTATGCGGGACGGATCAGAAGCCGAAGCATCTTCGGATCATCGACCTCAAACCATTTATTCTGCAATTACTAATCAAAAACGAGGGAGAGTAGATGGAACATTCGACTATACGAATTAATCGGAACAAGTTATGATTTATTCGTAAGGGGGAATCGAATTGACGTTGCAGCAACTGAAATATGTCATTGAGGTCGCCAATCGCGGTTCCATCAATGAAGCAGCCAAACGGCTGTTTATCTCGCAACCAAGTCTATCCAATGCGATTAAGGATTTGGAAGAAGAACTGCAGATAGCGATCTTCGATCGATCGAATAAAGGGATTTCGCTCTCGAAGGAGGGTGTGGAATTTCTAAGCTATGCTAGGCAGGTTGTTGAACAGGCAGAGCTGCTCGAGAGCCGATACTTAAATGCGAAACCGTCTCCTCAGCATTTTTCGGTATCGACGCAGCATTATGCTTTTGCCGTGAATGCCTTCGTAAGCCTCGTTCAACAATATGGTCATGATGAATATGAACTATCCTTGCGAGAGACCAAAACCTATGAAATCATCGAAGACGTAAAAAGCATGCGTAGTGAAATCGGGATATTGTATTTGAATGAATTCAATGGA
Source organism: Paenibacillus terrigena DSM 21567 (assembly GCF_000374845.1). Taxonomy (GTDB): domain Bacteria; phylum Bacillota; class Bacilli; order Paenibacillales; family Paenibacillaceae; genus Paenibacillus_K; species Paenibacillus_K terrigena. Next base: position 168,131 of record NZ_KB895419.1, read on the forward strand.
AAAGTCATCAACAAGCTGCTAAAAAGCGCAAATCTTGAGTTTCATAGCCTCTTTACAGCCAAACCGCATATCTTCATCAGCATCAAGAACCCGCTCGCCAAGCAATCGATCGTAACGATCGACCAGCTCCAGCATTATCCGTATTTATCTTTTGACCAAGGGGAATATAATTCATTCCATTTCTCGGAAGAGATTCTGAGTACGATGTCACACAAGAAGAGTATTCGCGTCAATGATCGTGCGACCTTATTCAATCTATTGATCGGGTTGAACGGCTATACGATCTCGACGGGGGTACTCAGCAAGGACCTTAACGGTAATGAGATAATACCTGTTCCGCTGGATTGCGAGGAGACGATTAATGTCGGCTGGATTGCGCATCGCAATACGTCGATGTCTAAGCTGGGGCTTGCCTATGTGGATGCTCTCATCGAGGCGATTCGCCAATAACGTTGATCTATATGTTCTGTGTTCATCTCATGGGTATAGCTAATGGCTATAGCTAGATATAGTAATTATCAGTTACGCTATACCTGAGAAAACATGGTATCTTTCTTGTAACAACATTTGGCAAGGAGTGTTACGAGATGGCGAAAAGCAGTGTACTGGGATATCCACGGATTGGTCAGAATCGGGAATGGAAGAAGGCGCTCGAAGCGTTCTGGGCGGGCAAGCTCGATGAATCCACTTTTCAGAGTCAATTGCAGGAGTTAAGACTGAATCATTTGCGGAAGCAGCAAGAGAAAGGGATTGACTTCATCGCGGTTAATGATTTCAGCTACTACGATCATGTATTGGATACAGCCACGATGTTCGGGGTGATCCCGAGTCGTTTTCCATATGAAGGCGGTGTTGTACCATTGTCCCTGTATTATGGGATTGCCCGTGGGACGAAGGATGCAACGGCAAGTGAAATGACGAAATGGTTCAATACGAACTATCACTATATTGTACCTGAGTTGGGCGGAACGGAACCGGTGGTAACGGAGAATAAACCGCTGATCGCATACCGCGAGGCGAAGGAGAAATTAGGGATTGAAGGGAAGCCTGTTATTCTTGGACCCTTGACCTTCTTGAAATTGTCCAAAGGCTACAAGCTCGAAGAGACAGATGCATGGCTGGCGCGTTTCGTCCCCCTCTATGTTCAGATTCTTCAAGAGCTTGCTGAGGAAGGGGTTCAATGGGTTCAAATCGATGAACCGATTTTGGTAACGGAATTAGGCGGAGATGACATTGCGCGATTGAAAAAGATTTATGAGACATTCGCTTCCGCTGTGCCTCATCTGAACATTTTGCTGCAAACTTATTTTGAATCGGTAGAGCACTATAATGATATCGTGCAGCTGCCGGTCCAAGGGATTGGTCTCGATTTCGTACATGGATTGGCTGGCAACTTGAAGTCGATTCAAGAATCAGGATTTCCAGCGGACAAGTTCCTAGGCGCAGGGATTATTGACGGTCGTGGCATTTGGAAAGCGGATTTGCGTGAGAAATTAGGCCTCCTTGAGGTATTGTCGAAGATTGTAGCGGAGGATCGTCTCCTAGTGCAGACTTCCTGCAGTCTGCTGCATGTTCCCGTAACGGTGAAGAATGAGACGAAGCTCCTGCCTGAATTGAAGGATGCGCTCGCCTTTGCCGACGAGAAGCTGGATGAGATTGCTCTATTGACCAAAGCGGTTGTTGACGGGGCGGATAGCATTTCAGATGCATTAGCACGATGTGATAAGGAGCTCCTCGGGCTTAAGCAGTCGAGTGAACGCAATCGAAAAGACGTTCAGCAGACGGTTGCGACGATTAGTGCGCAGCATCCTGAGCGCAGCCGATCATTCGCGGATCGTCATATCGCGCAGCAAGATAAATGGCAATTGCCGATATTCCCGACGACGACGATCGGCAGCTTCCCGCAATCCGCAGAGGTACGTAAGGCTCGTCAGCTATGGCGCAAAGGGGATTGGACACCGGAGCAATACGCAAGCTTTATTCGGGATCAGATTGATATCTGGATCAAGCTGCAAGAAGAGATTGGATTGGATGTCCTCGTCCATGGCGAATTTGAGCGTACGGATATGGTGGAATTCTTCGGTGAGAAGCTTGCCGGCTTCGCATTCACACTATTCGGATGGGTACAGTCTTATGGATCTCGTTGCGTAAAGCCGCCGATTATTTTTGGCGATGTTGCCTTCGAGGAAGCAATGACGGTCGAGGAGACCAAGTATGCGCAATCGAAGACGGAACGTCCGGTTAAAGGCATGCTGACAGGACCGATAACAATCATGAACTGGTCATTCGTCCGGGAAGATATTACGCGTGAGCAGATTGCCTATCAACTGGCCTATGCATTAAGACAAGAGGTTGAGGCGCTTGAACAAGCAGGCATTGGCATGATTCAAGTGGATGAACCGGCCGTTCGCGAAGGGCTTCCTTTGAAAGCAGAAGATCAAGCGGCGTATCTGGCTTGGGCTGTGAAAGCATTCCGGATGACCACATGCACGGTTCAAGAGACGACACAAATTCATACACATATGTGCTATTGCGAATTCCATGACATGATCGATTCGATCGAAGCGATGGATGCGGATGTGATCTCGATCGAGACATCCCGTAGTCATGGCGAGTTGATTCATAGCTTCGAGCAGAACACGTATGAACTAGGCATCGGGCTCGGTGTATACGATATTCATAGTCCACGGGTTCCGCAAGTGGAGGAAATGACGGGGATGATCGATCGTGCTCTACGAGTCCTCGATCCAAACCTATTCTGGATTAACCCAGACTGCGGATTGAAGACGCGTGGCCTTGAAGAGACGGTTGAATCTTTGCGTAACATGGTTGAAGCGACGCAGATCGCAAGAGGGAAGTATTCTGCATAAATGAAATGATATCCTTGCTATTCATGATGGGCCGCATATTGTGCGGCCTGTCTTTATCTTGCTGTCGTAAAATTTAAAAATGACAAATATGCAATTATTAGCTATCATAGTCATCATACAATTGAATATCAAATTCAGGTGCAATGATGGTAGAAATGTAATTCCGTCAATTGCTTAATAGGGAAGCTGGGTGCAAATCCCACACGGTCCCGCCGCTGTAAGAGAGGAGTTCTTGCAACAATCCACTGGTTTAACCGGGAAGGAGGCAAGAGCAATGATCCTTGAGTCAGAAGACCTGCCTGTCTTGATACACCATGAACTCTACGAGCGATAGGGGGTGTTTCATGAACGCTTATTCATGCCGTTTATTTGTATAAACCTCTTAACGCTACCTGTTAAGAGGTTTTATTGTTGTAGAGGGGCAGATGCCGTTCTAGCAAGCACATGTTGAATTAGATTTCTGTTGGAGGAAGGGAAGTAGACAATGCGCAAAAATAATAAGTGGGTTACATGGCTGCTCTTGTTCAGCATGTTATTCACGGTATTCTTTACGAATGGAATCAATGTGTTCGCGGCAGGGGTCGATGCATCACCGAACGGGTACGTCACCGTATCGGTGGAGAAGTTCACCCTTGGACAAGGGTACTACCGTGAACCGGTAAAAGTGCCTTTCTATGCGGGCGAAAATGGAGCCATGGTGCTCACGCGCGTGTTGGGGGAAGATAATTTCGAGTATGGAGGTAGAATTAAAGATGGTTTCTATCTGTCTAGTGTTCAAGATTCTACCTATGGGATAGATGTTCCACAATATATTTTAGACAAAATTCACTTGGATGGTTTGGAACTCGGAGCGAAGGCGGATGAAGAATGGCTGGGAGCGTTCGATTATACGTCGAAGTCCGGTTGGATGTACGAAGTAAATAATGTATTCCCAAATGTAGGTTTCTCGCAATATGAGCCGCACGATGGGGATGTCATTCGCACGCAATTCACGTTATACGGATATGGAGCGGATCTTGGTGGGAGCTATGGATATATCCAGACGGCGAATAAAGATGCATTAACGGCGAGAGTTGCCGAAATCAATAGTGATCCGCTCAAAAATGAGATTCTATCCAATCCTGCTATTAAATCGGCATATGATCAAGCGTATGTTGTGCTTAAGGATATGGAAAGCTCGCAGGAGAGTGTAGATACCTCACTAACCAACATGAATGCCTCCCTGAAACCTGACGTTACCGTTAGTGGATTGAAGGATAAACAGGAGGTTTTCCAATCTCAGATTAGTATTACCGTAAGAGCCAAGGATTACAAAGCGGGGATCATTACGCCCGAGGTGAAGTTAAACGGAACCACAATCCCTGTTACGAATGGAAAGTATAACCTTACGTTCAACATAGGAGAAAATACGGTAGCGATTAAGGCCACAGATGTGTCAGGCAACTCGGTTGATCTAGCGTATACCATTACATACACGCCTGCACCCATAAATACAAACACACCAAAGGAACAGTTAAATAAGAACTTAAGTTATGTTCTCAAAACAGTAACGAATCCGAAATTCGGAACGCTTGGCGGAGAATGGTCGATTCTCTCCCTAGCAAGAGCTAATTATCAAGTACCAGAAGGATACTTCTCGTATTATTACAATAATGTCGTTGACGAAGTGAAACGACTAATGACATTGAATAATGGCGTATTGGATAAATCCAGAAGCACGGAGCACTCAAGGGTTATCTTGGCACTTGCTTCAATTGGGAAAAATCCTAAAAGTGTCGGGGATTATGACTTAACGCAAGCCTTATCCGATTATGATTATGTCGCTAATAAACAAGGCATAAACGGGCCAGTATTTGCTTTGCTGGCATTGGACACTAGAAATTATGCGATCCCTGCGGCTGCCACAGGCAAAATACAGACAACAAGAGAAAAATTAATTAACAATATATTAAGCTTAGAAGCGAATAAGGGAACCAGCGGTGCTGGAGGATGGGCTTTAGGCGGCGGACCTAAACCTGATGTGGACATCACATCGATGACCATTCAATCGCTTGCACCTTATTATCAGACTCAAGACAGTGTAAAAGGTGCCGTAGATCGGGCCGTAAATTGGCTCTCTCAAGCACAAAACAACGAGGGTAGCTACTCAGCCTGGGGAAGTACAAGTAGTGAGAGCTTATCACAGGTTGTGACGGCGTTATCTTTGATTGGTATCGATTCAAACACGGATGCTAGATTTATTAAGAATGGTCATTCTGCGATGGAGGCCTTGCTGTCCTTTTCATTTGTAGATGGCGGAGTCATGCATGTTAAGCCGAGCGATGGCAGTCTTGGCAAAATTGATGGGATGGCAACCGATCAAGCTACGTATGCGCTCGTAGCCTATGATCGGTTCGTAAACGGAAGCAATCGACTGTATGATATGACGGATGTGACGAAAGAAACACCGGATGCACCAGATGATATCGAAGTACCCATACCTGGCGGCGACCAACCGAAAATCGTTATTCCATCGGACTATAACAATTATTATTTGAATATACCAAGTGATGCTTCAACGAAAGAGATCAGCATCGAGATTCCTAGCAACACCCTATCGAAAATACAACTGAATTTACCTGCTGGCAGCGGTTTGCCGAGCATTCATGCGGTGAAAGGCGATGTCTCGTTACTGATCGCAAAAGGGACGAAAGTGACTGACGGGGATGCATCGGCCATCGAATTAATGACGGCGATGGATGCTGCCAATGCAGAATTGAAGAAGAAGATCGCATCGATCGTCCCAACCGAGAAGAAGCTGGATCAAATCGATCAAGCGGTGACGATCGGTGGAGCCGCGAAGATCGCGTTCGATCAACATCTGACGTTGACGTTCGCGGGTATGAAAGGCAAGGATGCTGCATTCATTCAGAACGGCGTGCCGAGCGCGATCGACAAGTACAGCAGTGAATCCGAAGGTAAGAAGAGTGGTAAAGACGTATTCGCTTATGATAACGGGAACAATCTCATCGTTAAGACGAAGCATTTTACCGATTTTGTTGCCTATGCAACAAGTACAGAAAAGCCTGGCGATGGCGGTACGACTCCTCAACCTACGAAACAAGTAACGTTATTGGTCGACAAATTGACGATCAAAAAAGGCTACGTGATCCAACAATCCAAAGTAGTAATGCAACCGGGCGATACAGCGTGGAGTGTATTACAACGTGAACTAGATAGCCGTGGTATCAGCTATAGTGCAAGATGGACAGATAAATTTAACAGTATTTATGTGGAATCCATCGCAGGCGACGGTGAATTCGACCACGGCAGCGGTAGTGGTTGGATGTACAATGTCAATGGAAAATATCCGAATTATGGCGCAAGCCTCTATGTTCTGAAAGATGGGGACAAGCTCCAATGGCGCTATACAACAGATCTTGGTAAGGATCTTGGTGTAGACAACAGCGATTGGGAAATACCGGGCGGGACTAAACCGAACGTACCACCGCCGGCAGGCAGCGTGACTCCAACGCTTGACGCGACCAATAAGAACCCGGTGATTACGGTTCCAGCCGATGGCAAGCAAGATTACATCTTGAACTTGACGAAGGAAATGCGCAACCTGGATAAGGTGACGATCAATATCCCGAAAGTAAGCCCGAAAGTCATCCTGAATTTGGCGAATGTATCGGATAACTTACCGGAGGTCACCGCTGTCAAAGGCGATACGACACTCACGATTGACAAAGGAACGGCACTGAAATCTGGAGATCCGCTCGTCGAAGTGTTAACACCGGTAAACACGAGCGATGCAGATGTACAGAAGCTCGTGCAGGCTACACTGAGCAGCGAGAGCCGGAAGCAGGCGAAGCTGATTCATGCCTTTGCGATGGGGAATGCCAAAGCATCCGTACAATTCGATCGTACGCTTACGCTCGTGCTCAAAGGGGCAAAAGGGCAATTCGTTGGTTATATCGAAGGCAATGCGTTCAAGCCAATTACGATCTACGAGTCGGAGAGTAAAGGCATTGAAGCTGCGAAAGGCAAAGATCAAATCACGTATGCCTTCATCAAAGATAATGATGTCGTCATTCGTACGAATCATTTCACGCAATTCGTTAGCTATACCGTGGATACATTGAACACGGAACAACCGTTATCGTTAGAGCAGTTGTATTCAGATGCGAAGTCGATTTCGGCTTGGGCTGTCGATGCGATCCGCGAAGCAAGTCAACATCAATTCGTCAGCGGTAGTGAGGGCCAATTCAAGCCGCAAGCGACGGTAACCAGAGCAGAATTCGCGAAAATGCTCGTTGGCGTGCTAGGACTCGATACGACATCCAATAAGGGTAGCGCCTTCAAAGACGTGAAGAAGACAGATTGGTTCTATCCTTATGTCAATGCGGCTTATGAAGCAGGATTCATCAAGGGCGATGCGGATCAGTTCCGTCCGAACGACAAGTTGACTCGTGAACAAATGGCAGTCATCTTATACAAAGCACTAGGTCTTCAAGCTGCAGAGCATACGGCTGCCCTGCAAGACCTCGATAAAGTATCTTCTTGGGCAAAGGCAGAGGTTCAGGCCGTGATCGCTCGCGGCGTGATGACCGGTGCGAATAACCGGTTCGAGCCGACCGGCCAGGTGACGCGCGAGATGGCGGCTGTCGTCGCGATGCGTTCCTACCAATACAAAAAAGACAACACAGTAACACCGCAACCGAAACCTGAACAGGATGCTTCGCAATTATCGAAAGATGAAGTGAAGCAGCAAATCAGCAAAACGGCAGCATTCATGCAGAAGACGGTCACCGATCCGGTGATCGGTACGCTTGGTGGGGATTGGACGATATTCGGTCTTGCGCGTTCAGGCATTTCCGTTCCGGATGCTTATTACGCCAAGTACTATGCGAACGTCGAAAAGATCTTAAACGAGAAATCCGGCAAATTGCATGCTGTCAAATTCACGGAATATGACCGTGTGATTCTCGCCTTAACGTCGATCGGCAAAAATGTCGATCAGGTGGCTGGATACAATCTCCGCGAATGGCTTGCAGATTACAATACGCTGATCAAGCAAGGGATTAACGGACCAATTTTCGCTTTGATTGCGTTAGATAGCAAGTCATACGACATCCCAGACGTGCAGAGCGTGAAGACACAGACAACGAGAGAGATGCTGATCGACTTTATTCTGAAAAGAGAAATTGCCGGCGGTGGATGGGCCTTAGGCGAAAAGGTGACGACACCGGATCCGGACATCACGTCCATGGCGATTCAAGGCTTAACCCCGTATTATGCAACGAATAAGGAAGTAAAAGCGGCAGTCGATCGCGCGATTGCGTGGTTATCTCAAGCGCAGACAGCCGATGGCGGTTATGCGAGCTGGGAGTCTTCGAACTCCGAGAGCAGCGCGCAGGTCATCGTTGCATTGACCGGCCTCGGCATCAATCCGCATACCGATGTGAGATTCGTGAAGAACGGAAAATCGGTCGTCGATGCTTTAATGAGCTTTGCTGCGGAAAGTGGTGGTTTCTACCATGTGAAGCCGGGCGGCGTGGACAATGGCGGCGCCAAGCCAGGAGAAGTCGATCCGATGGCTACGGATCAGGCGATGTATGCACTAGTCGCCTATGACCGCTTGCTGAATGGTAAGACACGACTCTATGATATGTCGGATGTACAGAAGAAATAGATTATCAATGAAGTGAATCCATTTGAAGTGATGAGCAGGGGCGAGCAATTGCCCTTGCTTTATCATTAGAGGTGTGAATACATGTCGATGAAAAAATGGTTGGTTGCCTGCGGGGTTGTAGGGCTCTTGGTTCTTGCGTATTTCTGGGGCGGGAATATCCCGAAGAAATCCAATCCTGAGCGAGTAAGCAGTATTGCTTCACAAACTCAACCTTCGGAAAAGTCAACGAAGGAGCAAGAACAACAGGTAGAACATCAAACAGAACAACAGGCAACACAACAGGAAGTGCAACCAGATCAAACGCCTCCTGCGAAGGAGCTTCCAAAGGATGGATCGCCAAAGGAAGAACCTGTGAAAGTAACTACAGATCAGGATGCAATTAAAGAGCCTGCCAAAGCGAAAACTTCCGAAACTCCATCATCGAAGTCGGAGGTTACGCCTAAGTCAGATCAACAGAAAGAAGCTCCACCTGCTAAAACCGAGAAAGCTGACAAATCTACTGCAGCAAAAAAACCAGAAGCAAAAAAGGACAAATATCTAACGGATCCCGTACCCGCAGGTAAACCAAAACCAGTGGAGTGGCAGGATGTCTCCATTAATAAGAAAAAGATACTAACGGCTACGCTCTCTGTTACGAGCAAGTCGATCTTAGACAATTTGGACGATTTCAATCCGGATAAGCTGGAAATGCTGCCTGAGGATGGTGTGATCTACAAAGCACAAAAGGTCACCTTCTATGAGGGGGAATCCGTATTTGATGTCCTGTTAAGAGAAATGCGGAATAACAAAATTCATATGGAATTTTCGATGACACCCATCTATAACAGCAATTACATTGAAGGAATAAATAACATTTATGAGTTCGACTGCGGTGAGCTCAGCGGATGGATGTATAAGGTGAATGGTTGGTTCCCGAATTACGGGAGCAGTCGCTATGTGTTGAAAGACAGCGATGTGATTGAATGGGTGTATACATGCGATTTAGGTCGGGATGTCGGCGGCGATACAGCAGTTGGAGGGGGAAAAGGATAAATGCGAGATTCTTTCTCTACCTATCATCCGCTCATTAATTTTGTATACTTTGTGGCTGTCATCACATGCAATATGGTGTTTATGCATCCGATTTTTCAAGTCATTGCATTACTGAGTGCAGGCAGTTATTCCATTCTGTTGAAGGGGGGAAAAGCCGTTCGATTTCAGCTTCTCTTCATGCTGCCGCTGCTTCTTCTCATGGCCACCGTCAACCCGTTATTTAATCATGCGGGCGTAACGATTCTATTCTATTTGGACAACGGAAATCCAATAACGCTTGAATCTATCCTTTACGGCATTGCTGCTGCATGCATGTACGTTACTGTCATCTTATGGTTTTCTTGTTACAATGCCGTGATGACTTCGGATAAATTTATTTATATTTTCGGCAAAATTCTGCCCGCATTGTCGCTTATATTCTCCATGGTGCTTCGCTTCGTTCCTCGATATGCGGCGCAAATCAAAGTGATATCCCATGCTCAGAAATCCATTGGAAGGGACGTCTCGCAAGGGAATATTGTAAGGAGAGCACGGAATGGGATGCGAATTCTCTCGATCATGATGTCTTGGGCACTCGAGAATGCAATCGAAACGGCCGATTCGATGAAGTCTAGAGGCTATGGGCTTCCCGGACGCACAAGCTTCTCTACATACCGGTTCGATAGACGGGATACTATCGTGTTCCTCATTATGTTAGGGCTTATGGCGGTTATCGGAGCAGCGGCTTTCATGGGACAGAATTCAATTCGTTTCTTCCCGTCGATTCGGATTCAACCGATGTCGATGGTTAGCATTATGGTCTATATTGCCTATGGCTTCCTGTGTGTTTTGCCTGTGGTTATTCGACTAGTGGAGGACATCAAATGGAAATTTATCGCATCAAAAATTTGAGCTTCACCTTTCCGCTTGCAGAGAGAGAGGCTTTATCTAATATTGATCTCACGATTCAAGGCGGGCAGTTCATCACAATATGCGGCAAATCGGGCTGTGGGAAAAGCACGCTGCTACGTCAGCTAAAATCCATCCTCACCCCGCATGGTCAGTCTCAAGGCGAAGTGCTTTTCCACGGACAATCGTTACGAGATGTGGATCAGCGCACACAGGCTGCCGAAATCGGATTTGTACTGCAAGATCCTGATAACCAGATTGTGACGGACAAAGTGTGGCATGAGTTGGCTTTCGGACTCGAGAGCTTAGGATATGACCAACAGACCATACGATTGCGGGTTGCTGAGATGGCCAGTTTCTTCGGCATCCAGAACTGGTTCCACAAGCCTGTGACAGAGCTGTCGGGTGGCCAGAAGCAACTGCTGAACTTGGCATCCATTATGGCTATGAACCCATCGGTTCTGATACTCGATGAACCGACATCACAATTGGATCCGATTGCTGCTGTCGACTTCTTAGAGACGATCAGCAAAATCAATCGAGAGCTGGGAACGACGATTATTATGACAGAGCATCGCCTCGAAGAGGTCTTAACGGTATCCGACCGTCTTATTGTTCTGGATCAGGGGAAAGTGATTGCAGACGATTCGCCTGCCAAGGCGGGTGAAATACTTCATACCATACAGCATCCCATGTTCGCTTCGATGCCTTCACCGATGCAAATTCATGCGGGCGTCGGGAGCGGTCTGGATTGTCCAATGACCGTGAAGGAAGGGCGACAATGGCTTAATGTTTACCTTGAAGATAAAGCCGCAGCGCAAACCAAGGTGACAACGCAAAGCCTTACGACACCTTCCTCATCTGTGGCCATTCAATTCAAAGACGTCTGGTTCAAGCATGAACGGGGCGGCCCGGATATTATTAAAGATCTTTCTTTTGAGGTGAGCGAAGGCGCGTTCTACTGTATTGTTGGAGGAAACGGCACAGGGAAGACCACAACACTATCTCTTATTAGTGGCATCCTACAGCCATATCGTGGAAAAATAATGATTCATGGACAGAAGCATACGAAATGGAATAGCAAACATATCACGGCTCATCAGCTAGGGGTTCTCCCGCAGAATCCCGCATCGTTATTCGTGAAGAAGACTGTCGAGCTGGATTTATATGAAATGCTCTCGGATCATCCCTTATCCAAGGAAGAGAAACAGCAAAAAGTGGATTCCGTTGTGAAGCTTACTGAGCTGGAACACTTGCTAGCCATGCATCCATATGATCTTAGCGGGGGAGAACAACAGCGGGCTGCGCTTGCTAAGGTACTGCTGTTAGAGCCCAAAATTCTATTGCTCGACGAACCAACGAAAGGGCTTGATGGTTTTTTCAAACAAAAGCTAGGCCTATTCCTGCGCAAACTCCATCACCAAGGCGTGACCATCGTGATGGTATCCCATGATGTGGAGTTCTGCGCGAAGTATGGCGGGGAATGTGCAATGTTTTTCGATGGAAGCGTCATCGCTTCTCATCCAGCAGAGCAATTCTTCGCAGGCAACAGCTTCTATACGACGGCAGCGAATCGAATGGCTCGCCATATCTGGCGAGACGCAGTAACGATAGAAGGTGTGATCGAACGATGTCAGACCAGCACATCACTAAGCCGCGTTTAAGTCGACGTACTTTATTTGCATCTTTGTTAATCCTTGTCGTAATACCGATCACGATGTGCATTGGGATATTCGTACTTCAAGATCGGAAATATTATTTCATAAGTTTATTGATTCTTCTCTATACCATGATTCCATTTGCGATGGTATTCGAGAAACGCAAACCACAAGCTCGGGAGCTCATCGTGATTGCCGTTCTAGCGGCGATTGCAGTAGCTGGTCGAGGCGCTTTCTTCATGCTCCCGCAGTTCAAGCCTGTCGTAGCGATAGTCATCATTGCAGGTGTATGCTTCGGGGCGGAGTCGGGTTTTCTCGTGGGAGCGATGGCAGGTTTCGTATCGAATTTCTTCTTCGGTCAAGGGCCGTGGACACCGTGGCAAATGTTCTGTTTTGGCATTATCGGCTTTATCGCCGGCATTTTGTTCCAAAAAGGATGGCTTAAGAAGTCAAAGCTTTCTCTATGTATTTATGGCGGAGTGTCAACTTTACTCATTTACGGCGGTATAATCAATATCGGATCGCTGATGATGTTCACCCCACATATTACATGGGAAGGGTTGCTCGCCGTTTATGCGTCAGGCTTTTGGTTCGATATGGTTCACGCGATTGCCACTGTCATCTTCCTCTTACTCCTATCGAGACCTATGATTGAGAAATTGGAGCGCATTAAGGCAAAGTATGGGCTTATCGATCCGTAGGCTGCTTTTTGGCGGACTGCTCTTTTATGGCTTCGTAAGGCAATAGCGTTGTAGAGTTAGTTATAACGATTCTTGACATAGAATGAGTCCCAGCGAGTTTGGTACAATGTGTACTTAGATGGATGGAAAGGGGATAGAATGGATGCCACCTTGCAAATGATTCGTACTGAAAAATGAAGATGAATTCAAGGAGGGTATCCGTGAGTCTTTTACCTAACCATAGTCATGACGTTTTCACGATTGAATGTGAAGATGTTATTTTACGCGAATATCGGATCGAGGATTTAGACGCGCTACACAACCTAACCTGGCAACCCCACTTCCATGCGTTTTTGCTCGATTGGAATGTATCCAGGGAGCAACGGGAAGAGTGGATCGTCCATTATGAAATACCTCAGAACGAACAGTTTCTCAACGCTGTGTCTAAAGACAGGGAAATCGAGGAACTTCGGTTGCGACTCGGTATTATCTCTAAAGCAACAGGTGAGTTTATCGGTGTATGTGGCACAGGGATATTAGATCGCGTATCACCGCCGAGCCGAGAGATTTATTATGGCATTTCCAGCACTCATCAGAATAAAGGTTACACGACCCAAGCAGCAAGGGGACTCATTACTTATTTGTTCGAGAACACTAACACCTCTGAGCTTATTGCAATTGCACAAACCCGAAACGTGCCTTCCAATAAAATAATACAAAAATGTGGGTTTGCATTTCAACACGATCTAACGATTGAAGATCGGGAATATCATTTTTACAAACTGAGAAAGAACTTGTAGAAGTCGAAAATGAATCTAAGGGAGCTTGCCAGTATAAATTTGGCGGCTCTTTTTTGCTGTAACCGCCGGAATACATGGTTCATGCAACTTTTCCCAATCACATGCGTCTGAATAAGATGTGAGAAAATAGCGATTCCTAGGAGACGTGATGATACTGAAAACATGGATTAATTCGATGATAGGTTCAGCGGTGCTTGGAGGGATCCTCTTGGCAAGTACTTCTGCCTATGCAGCTCCAGCATCACCTCCGAACGTTTTCGTAAACGGGCAATATGAGTCTAATGCGATATCGGTAGAAGGACGTACCTTGGTCAAATTGAGGGCGTTATGAAACATCACGATGCGCGACTTGGGATCATAAGCAAATACAAGCCAAGAGGGGTCCACGGTGAAAGTCGTTCCCATAGATGGAGAGAAACGTACGGATGCTAGGTCATAGTTGAATCGTTAAATCTATGAGCATAGGGGCAGCCCATCGCGGCTGTTCTTATTCATGTTGTCATGTGCAGCATGGAATCAATTAGGAGGGAATGCAGAAATGACTGAAGAAGTGAACACAACAGGCTGGGATGCCATAGACCTGGAAGTGACGAAGATATACGGAGAACAGGAGCCGAAACATTATGGGACACTTATTCCATACGCATTGGGAGGTAATGACCCTTTAGATGGAATCAGTGCTTACAAATCAGACGAGCCTGTGCCGCATTGGCATTTTGTAACGTATGGATTTTCTGAGCTCTACGACAAAGAATTCGAGGATTCCGATGTGAGCGGTTATGGATTTGAATTGACGTTTCGGTTAGCACGTGCAATGGATGAAGAAGAACCTCCGGCCTGGGCACTCAACTTGCTGCAAAATATGGGGAGATATGTGTTTAGCAGCGGCAATATTTTTCGCGCAGGTGATTATTTGGATGCGAATGGTCCGATTTGTCTCAATTCAGATACCAAGCTTAAGGCATTGTCCTTTATTGAGGATCCGGAGCTATCAGCAATCGATACGCCCAACGGTAGGGTTGAATTTTTGCAGATGGTAGGTATTACAGTGGACGAGCTCGAAGCGATGCAGACATGGAATACGCTTGGTGTGCTATCTGCTTGCCAAGCCTATATGCCTCAATACATAACAGACTTATCGCGAGATTCGCTACTCCAAGTTGAATCAATTGCCGAAACCGTTCACCAAGGGATGGAAGAAGAGGGATCTAACACCGGTTATCTATTCGTCGGTCAGCTGGGCTGGGAGATAGGGAAGAAAGGCTGGTTGAAAAAGACGCCGGACATTCTTAAATTAGGTGCCAAGCAAGCTGGAATCATTGGAACGTTGCTTCAGGGGCGTATTCTGAAGGGGAAAAATCTCACGTTGGTCGGTTCAGATGTTCGAGTGATGTTTGAACCGGGTGACCATCCATCCTGCGTTGTTGAAGACGGTGAAGTTCGAATCATCCTTGATGGCAAGACCGTGTCAGAGCTTCGTCAGCGACTGCAGCCGCAGGAGAGTAAGTTCGATTTTCCTTCTTTGGAAGGAATGGTCGTTCAAATCGACAAAACCGAGATCAAGGACAACGATGGCAATGTCGTTGAAATCATCGGTTAACGGAAGATATCATGAGAATAAATCGATAGATCATCAAGAGAGGTATCAAATCACCATACAAGGTGAGAGTGATACCTCTTTCCTTTATACAAAATGATTGTTTCTTTTGCTATACTGTATAGAACCTTAACAAATCCAAGGGGGATCAGAATGGAAGATTTACAACTCGTGACAACAAAGTTCAGAGAAATTAAAAATGAATTGTCTAATTATTTTACGCAGGTACTGCCTCAATATGAAGTTACGCCCATTATGATGTATACAATACAATTTTTACGTAAAAATCCGGATTCGATTGCTGTCGATATCGCTAACGAATTTGGTCTGACACGTGGGGCCGTAACACAATTGCTCGATAAGCTAGAGCAGGATGATCTCGTACAACGCAAACCTCATCCCGTAAGCCGCAGAAGCCTGCTCATCCAAGTGACTGACAAAGGTACACGTCTTAGTGACTCGATTTTGAATGAATATAACAATAAGATTGAGCGTCTACTTGTGAACTACACGGCAGAAGAGTTGAGATCACTTCGCCTGCTGTTAGACAAGTTACCCATCTAAGCAAAGAAAACGACCTTGACATTTTTGTTCAGTTCATATACTGTTTAGTTACTATACAATATAAAATTTGAACAAAGAGGTGTTTTTATGAATAAAATTATTTGTATTACGGGTGCTTCATCAGGTGTAGGCTTAGCAACAGCCCTTACTTTCGCAAGGAACGGATGGACCGTATATGCTGGAACTCGGAACTTAGAGCGTGATCAAGCCCAGTTCGCCACGGAAGAAAACCTCCGTTTTCTGGAAATTGATGTGGTCAATCCTGATTCGATAGAACGTGCCATGCATGTTATAGCAGAAGAGCAGGGACGAATTGATCTGTTGTTCTGTAACGCGGGATTTGGGTTTATTCGTACGCTCGGTCAAGCTTCGTTCGAGCAAATTCAAAGCGTCTTCGATACGAATGTATATGGCGTTATGCACACGATTCGCGCTGCACTTCCATTGCTAATCAAAGCTGAATCAGGACATATCATCGCGACCTCAAGCGTTGGTGGCTTGGTGGGTCAACCGCTGAACGAGATATATTGTGCAAGCAAATTTGCCGTAGAAGGATTATTGGAAAGTCTCGCGACGTACTATAAACCTCTGTTCAACATTGATGTTACGCTGATTGAACCTGGCGCGATTGAGACCCAATTTGTGAAAACCGCGCTGGACCAAGTTGCTGCGACGGGCGGTGTGCTCGATGATGAATATAAGCCGATTGTCGAGACGTATATCGATATGTTCACAAAACGAAATGCCGTATCACAGACGCCAGAGTCGATAGCCGATCTCATGCTGGAACTTACTCAAATGGAAACAAAACCGCTCCGAATCCGGACATCAGAAGCAGCAGAACGGTTTGTTAATCATAAAGTTCAAGAGGATCCGACAGGCCTTAAGGGGATTGCTCAAACGCGTAAAATTCAGCTTGGGTTGGAGTAGAACCAGTATATTAAGACTATCTCTCTGTCATTCGGATTATTCAGTTATTTTCGCTATTTAACAATCCCCAAACAATCAATCGTTATAATGGTATCTTCTCAGCTATTGTTACAAAAGTTAGGGAGGTATCATCGCAAGTGGAAAAAGATAAAAATCCAATGAAGCACGAACTAGGACTCAAATTACAGAGATTAGTCGAAGTGTTTCTAGTATCCATGAAGCTCGGACTCACTTCATTCGGAGGACCAATTGCGCATCTAGGTTATTTTCATGATGAATACATTCGTCGTCGTAAATGGATGGATGAACGCAGCTATGCGGATCTGGTCGCGCTTTGCCAGTTGTTACCTGGCCCAGCCAGCAGTCAGGTTGGTATGGGTATCGGGTTGATTCGGGCAGGCCTGCTAGGGGGGATCACAGCCTGGATTGGTTTTACGCTACCATCGGTCCTTGTGTTGATTCTGTTTGCCTTCTTCATGCAGGGCTATGATATAGGTGACGCCGGATGGATTCACGGTCTTAAGCTCGTCGCCGTCGCCATTGTCGCACAGGCCATCCTGAGTATGGGTCAGAAGCTAACGCCAGACCGCAGCCGCGCGACATTGGCAATTATCGCAATGACGATTACACTCTTATGGCCAACAGCATGGAGTCAAGTTCTTATCATTCTCGTGGCGGGCCTTATCGGGATGTTGTTCTATCGGAAATCAGAACTACCATCTGGCACAAGCCTTACGATTCCGATTCGTCGTAGAACAGCTATCATATGTTTGACAGTGTTTGTAGGACTACTAGTGATATTGCCTATCCTTCGGCCAACCATAAATGGAACCGGGTTGTCCTTATTTGATAGCTTCTATCGCTCAGGATCGCTTGTATTTGGAGGCGGACATGTCGTGCTTCCTATGCTCGAACGCGAAGTCGTCCCGACAGGCTGGGTGACCAAAGCTGACTTCCTAGCCGGATATGGCGCTGCACAAGCTGTGCCAGGTCCATTGTTTACCTTCGCTAGTTATTTGGGAGCGATGACGAGTGGGGTGGAGGGAGCGCTCATCGCGACGGTGGCCATTTTTCTCCCTGCATTCCTATTAATCGTTGGGACATTACCATTCTGGAGTTCCATTTGGAGAAGCCCCAAGCTTCAAGGCGCATTCATTGGCATTAACGCATCCGTTGTCGGCATTTTACTGGCAGCGTTATATAATCCGCTCTGGATATCGGCAATTCTTACGCCTGTTGATTTTGCTTTTACTTCCATCTTGTTCTTGATGCTCGTCTTCTGGAAGCTACCACCTTGGAGCGTGGTGATGACTGGAGCGATCGGTGGTACAGTCATTTCACTTCTGCTCATGTGACATGTTGATCGTACCGGCGGCCTGGCTCCCGGTGTTAGGAACAATCCTTGACTAATCTTTGCATCAAGGTTATTGTAGATAAATAAAGTCTATAATTGATTGAGGTGAGAAGATGAAGTTCTCCAAAGCGACGAACTATGCCCTTCATACGATGCTTATCTTGGTTGCATTCGCACCGGATAAACCCATCGGCGTACAACAGCTTGCTGAAAGGCAGGGCGTATCTTCTACCTATCTGTCGAAAATCTTGACGAAGCTGGTAAAGGCCGGGTTAATTGAATCGGCTTCAGGGGCTAGCGGAGGCTATCGACTGAAAGCAAAGAAAGAAGATATCTCGTTCTTGGACGTCATTCATGCGATTGAAGGTACGGCATCCTTGTTCCATTGCGGCCTTCATGATGATACGGAATGTGCGATTCAAAGCGTGATGATATCTGCCGAAGAAGCGATGGAGCAGCAGCTTCGCAGCAAAAAAATCTTCGAGCTTGCCCAAGAAATAACGTTGTCTAAGTAAGGCATCGTTATTTTTTGGCATCAATTATAGACATAATATATCTTTGATATCTTTTATATTTGGGAGGGATGATTCTTATGATGTACGATTGTGCTATTGTGGGCGGAGGTCCAGCAGGGTTAAATGCAGCGTTGGTACTGGGAAGAGCTAGGCGGAGTGTAGCAGTAATAGATAATAATCAGCCAAGGAATCGCGTTACACATGCATCTCATGGGTTTATTACGCGAGATAACGTCACACCTGCCGAGTTCAGGCGTATTGCCTACGAAGAGGTACTCCGTTATCCATCCGTACGGCATTGGCAAGTTGACGTAGCCCATATATCCAAGACAGAGCAGGGGTTCGAAATCAGTACCCAATCGGATGAAATCATCCAAGCAAGAAAGGTTATTTTGGCTACAGGGTTGAGGGAAGTCTTCCCTGACATTGAAGGTCTGCACGACTTTTATGGAACAAGCATATTTAATTGCCCATATTGTGATGGATGGGAGCTCCGAGATCAGCCACTTGTCATTGTGTCGGAAGAAGCTGGAATATTCCATACGGCTAAAATTCTGTATAACTGGAGTCAGGATTTGGTTGTCTGTACGAATGGACTTGAGATCTTAACAAGAGAACAACAAGATATCCTGTCGTCCAAAGGACTTCACATCATGAATAAGCCAATCAAAGCTTTCACAGGTAAGAATCGTATGTTGGAAGAAGTACATTTTACTGATGGCACTTGGATCAAGCGGAGCGGAGGATTTATTACCCCTACCTTCGTACCTAAAGCTGCGTTTGGCGAACAGCTTGGCTATGAGACGACAGCATACGGGGGGATTGTGACCGATCCAGCAGGTAGGAGCTCTGTTGCAGGTCTATACGCAGCAGGAGACGCGGCTTATGTAAGACCTTCTCAAGTTATCTATGCTGCAGCTGCAGGGAGCAAAGTTGCCATGACTGTCAACGCTGACCTGACAGATGAGGATTTTTTATAAAAAATAAAGAATTACGGCGTGTGAAATAGATAATGAAAGAGCAAGATATAAGTAAGCGTTTTCTTGGTGTTAAAATCGCCCATTTTTTTGTTTGCAGCCATCTTTTTCGCGTTTTACAAGGTTATCAATATGGCGTAATATTCAATGTTGGAAATGAACATTACAAGATAAATCATTACAATAAATTCTCATATTCGCTGAGTTTTCCGTTAGGGAAAACGGGGGAACCAACGTGATGGATATAAATGTATCATCACATGGGGTGAATCTGCAGTTATGCAGTAGGGTGACTCTCACCATCCGAATCCGACAGCTAACCTCGTAAGCGTTGATCGAGAGAGAGGATATGAATACTGTGATCGCGTCAATATGACCACAGGGGTTCACACCTCTGTGGTTTTTTATTGTCAAAATGCGGAAATGACGGTTTGGAGGTTGATCTCTGACATGGATAAAACATTGCGATACTAGGCATTATAGCCACATATTCAGACAACAAGTTGTATTAACCAAAAGGGGAGCAATACTTACGATGTTATCCATTTTAAAACGAGTATTAATTGGGAGACCACTCAAATCAACGGAATTGGGCGAACAAAAAATCAATAAAACGAAAGCATTAGCTATTCTGTCTTCAGATGCTTTATCCTCTGTCGCATACGGTCCAGAGCAGATTTTAATTGTTCTGATCACCATTAGCTCAGCTGCATTTTGGTATTCGATCCCCATTGGAATAGGTGTCTTAATTCTATTAACCGCTCTAATTTTATCCTATCGTCAAATAATTTTTGCATATCCGCACGGTGGCGGGGCTTATGTCGTATCCAAGGAAAACCTTGGCATGTACCCTGGGTTGGTCGCGGGCGGTTCTCTATTAGTTGACTATATTCTTACGGTTGCCGTAAGTGTATCTGCGGGTACAGATGCCATTACGTCCGCATTTCCAAGTCTGCATGAACATAACGTAGGGATTGCCATTCTATTTGTTGTGTTTATTACGATCTTAAATTTAAGGGGCGTAACGGAGTCAGCTTCTATCTTGGCTTATCCAGTGTATTTGTTCGTACTTGCTTTATTCATTTTATCGGGCGTGGGCATTTATAATATCCTGACAGGTCAAGTATCCCCTGATCTGCATGCCCCAATCGGGACACCGGTCGCAGGAATCAGTTTGTTCCTGCTCTTAAAAGCATTTGCATCAGGAAGTTCAGCCTTAACAGGCGTGGAGGCGATCTCGAACGCGATACCGAACTTCAAGGATCCTGCACCGAATAACGCAGCGAAGACGTTAATTGCAATGGGATCATTACTCGCGCTCTTATTTTCAGGGATCATCTTCTTAGCGTATTATTATGGAATTTCTCCTAAAGCAGAGGTTACGGTTGTATCACAGATCGCTGAGCAGACCTTCGGAAGGAACTTTATGTATTTCTTCATCCAAGGAACGACGGCATTAATCTTGATCCTTGCGGCGAATACAGGGTATTCTGCCTTCCCATTGCTAGCGGTTAATCTAGCCAAAGATAAATTCATCCCAAGAATGTTCACCATGCGTGGAGACCGATTGGGATATTCGAACGGTATTATTTTCTTAGCGGTCATGTCCATTATCTTAATTGTTGCATTCAAAGGGAAAACGGAACATCTCATTCCACTCTATGCCGTCGGGGTATTTATTCCATTTACACTGTCTCAGACTGGGATGTTGCTGAAGTGGCTCCGTGAGAAGCCGAAAGGCTGGGTTACCAAGTTTATTATTAACACGACCGGCGCTACGATTAGCTTAATCGTCACACTCGTGTTCTTCATCACCAAATTTACACAGGTGTGGTCCGTATTAATCTTCTTGCCGATAATTATTGCTATATTTCATCAAATTCGGAAGCACTACGATGCGGTGGGCGAGCAGCTTCGCATTACAGATTGTGAGCCTGCCCCACCAATTGAGGGAAATGTCATTATTCTTCCAGTCGCAGGGATTACACATGCGGTTGAGAACTCGCTGAATTACGCGAAGTCATTGTCACCTCACCAGATCATTGCGGTACACGTTCCTTTCGAACGAGAAGATGAATTGATTTTCGAGGAAAAGTGGAACAAATGGCAGCCTGACGTGAGACTTGTGACCTTGCATTCACCGTATCGAAGTATCATTAATCCATTAACGAAATTTATTGATACCGTTCAGCGGAAAGCCGGCGAATCCAACTATCAGGTGACGGTCATTATCCCACAGTTTATTCCGAAGAAAGGTTGGCATAATATCTTGCATAACCAGTCGAGCTTGATGATTCGTGCACACTTACTGTTCCGTCGAAATGTGATAATCACGACTGTACCGTATCATTTGAAGAAATAATTCATCGGTTGTCAACTGTCTCAATTCGTTGAGGCAGTTTTTTTGATTTAAAGATGAATGACGATCCCATTATATTCCTTTACAGGAATATTCCGATCGTGATATATTATTAGTACATCAAATCATGAGTTTTATTTAGGAAGGAAGCGGGTTCATCGATGAAAGCAAGCATATTCAGTGCCCTTGCCGAGCCGAACCGGTTTCAAATAGTCGAATTGCTGCAATCCAGTCCTCTTACTGTTGGAGAGATCAGTGAACGGTTAGGTATCCGGCAGCCTCAAGCCTCCAAGCATTTACGCGTACTTCTAGATGCCGGGATCGTTGATGTGATTGCAGACGCCAACCGTAGGATATATAAACTGCGCCAAGAACCTTTTCAAGAAATGGATGATTGGCTCATATCTTATAGACATTTGTGGGAGGACCGATTTGACCGGCTAGATGCGTATTTGCAAGTGCTGCAGAACAACAAGAAGCCTCAATCCGATGAAGAATTATAATGCAACAGTTCGATTTCTGAGTCGGTGTGTAGAACGTAATTATGTCGTCAAAGCGTATGGCGCCATCAAAGGTGGCAATCAGACATTAGATCGATTGTCAGCGCACATGGCATCGCTCTAAGTTGAGCTAACTGTGATCACAGGATCGCTAGAAAAAATTTTAAATGATGGAAATAATTCCAGAAGTTTTGTCGAAAGTATTGCCGAATGGCATGCTTTCCCCTATTTTAAATAATGTAGTGTTCAAGGCATGATCTTACGGAGGTTTCTCTTTAAGTTCATGCCTTTTTTCTAATTCAAGAAGAGGAGCTCGCGCATGTACAATTTGATACTAGTGGATGATGAAGAAGATGTTAGAGAGGGATTGATGCAAGAGATCGACTGGGAATCGTACGGTTTCCAAGTGGTTGAGCGAGCGGAGAACGGGAAAGAAGCGATGGAACTGATCGAGAAGGTCATGCCAGATATTGTGGTGACGGATATCCATATGCCATTCATGAATGGTCTTCAGCTGGCTGAATGGGTTCGGAAGACGTATCCCTCGATCAAAATCATTATTCTGACCGGGTATGATGAATTCGAATATGCTCAAAAAGCCATCAAGCTTCAGATCGATGAATATGTGCTGAAGCCGTTCTCCGCCTCTGATCTGATGGAAGCCCTCCTAAAAGTGAAGCGGCAGATGGATAAAGAATTGTTCGATATGCAGAACCTGAATGCTCTACGAGAGAAGTATCACAAGAGTCTGCCTGTATTGCAAAGCGTATTCCTGTCTTCCTTGATCACACGTTCTTTATCGGAAATGGAGATTCACGAGAAGTGTGCACAGTATGATCTTCACCTCTTGGGAAGCTGCTATATGGTATCGGTCATTCAAATCGATAACCATCGCTTGGAGCAGGGGGATGCTTATCTCTTGCAATTCGCGATGCTGAATATTGCGGATGAGATCGTGCAGAATCACTGCCATGGGCATGTGTTCATCCATCACAATCATGTCGTAATCTTATCGATGCTAGATCATGATCACAATGATTGCCTCAGCGAAGTTACAATCGGGGTGCTGGAAGAGATCCGATTGAACGTGCATAAGTTTCTGAAATTAACGGTGACGATCGGTGTTGGTTCGATTCAGAGCAGTTTATCAGAACTGCATGAGTCTTATCAAGGCGCCCTACAAGCGCTCAATTATCGACTGCTTCTGGGGAATGATCGCGTGATCTGGATCCAAGACGTTGAGAACAAGCGGCATAATCCGCTTATTTTTGATGAGATGAAAGAACAAGCACTCATTCGGTGTATTAAAGTAGGGATGGCAGATGAAGCGCAGGAAATGATCCAACTGCTATTTCATGTCGTGGAAGATGCTAGAATCTCGATACAAGATTTTCAGATCTATTGTATAGAAATCTTAATGGCCATCATTCGTGTCGCTAAAGATATGGCGGTTGAGCTCGAGACATTGTTCGGCAGCTCTCAATTACCGATTGCTGAGATCTACAAGTGCAATAATGTACTTGAAGCTAGGCAATGGATCACGGATATATGCCTGCAATTAATGGATCATATCGCTGTGGGTCGCCAGACCAGCTACAAAAATCTCGTAGATGAAGCGAAAGCGTATATCAAGCAACATTTTGCTGAGAGCGACATGTCGATCCAGCGAATTTGCCAGCATCTCCATATTAGCGCGGGGTACTTCAGTAGTATTTTCAAGAAAGAAGTCAAAACCACATTCGTTAATTATCTGCTGGACCTACGGATGGAAGCGGCGAAGGAACTGCTGCGCACGACAGATTTGAAAGCGTTTGAAATTGCGGAGCGTGTAGGGTATAGCGACCCGAATTATTTCAGCTTCTGCTTCCGCAAGAAATTCGGCATGTCACCAAAAGATTATCGAAATGGTGCCCGATCATGAAGCACTTCAAGCGGATTCAATTCATTATTGCGTTTTCTTTCATCCTGATTACGGTCGTCACCGTCTTGATTGTCAGCTTCATGCTATATAATAAATTTTCGAATACGGCCGAAGACAATGCGGATTTAAATATGGGTCAGGTCGTCGAACAGGTGAAATACAATCTGGAGATGTATGTCAAGAATATGACCAGTATATTCGATGTGGTTGAAGAGACGATTAACCGAAGCCCTTCATATTCGAGCTCCATTCTCGAAGAGCAATTGAACTCGATCATGAAGACGCGAGAAGATTTGATATCCATCGCTGTGTTCACTAAGAATGGAGATCTTGTGGTGAATATTCCGAAGATGGAAATGCGGCCCTATACGTTACTGCAGCGTCAGAGCTGGTTCAATGCGGCTCTCGAAACGCCGGATCAATTATCTGTGTCTTCTCCCCACATTCAGAACCTATTCAAGACATCCTACAAATGGGCTGTCTCACTTAGTAAACAAACAACTTACCATCGGGATGGACTTGCCAGTAAAGGCGTATTGGTCGTAGACATGAATTTCAAGACAATTGATGAGCTTAGCAGACAAGTGGTATTCGGGAAGCGAGGATATGTCTATATCATTGATTCCTACGGGAATATCGTCTATCACCCGCAGCAGCAGCTTATTCATGCTGGACTAAAATATGAGGATTTGGAGCGCGTACTTACCTATTCGTACGGAAGTTACCAAGATGAATTGAATGGGGAGCAGCGAATGATCACGATCAAGTCCGTGAACCCCATTGGTTGGAAGGTGATTGGGGTCGCTTATAAAGACGAACTGCTCACGACGAAATCGGAGCTGAACACATTCCTCCTTTGGTTCTTGATCGTTGTTATTATTTTTGTTCTGTTATTAGCGATATTCGTCTCCGCGCGGATTTCATCACCGATTCAGCGATTAGCCAGATCCGTCAAGATGATGGGTGAAGGCCACCTGAATACACCGATACCTGTATCCGGGATATATGAGGTCGAACAGCTCTCCAGACGGTATCATGTCATGCTCCAGCAGATCCGGCATCTGATGGATCAAATCATCGTGGAGCAGGAAGCGAAGCGGAAGAGTGAACTCGATGTGCTGCAAGCGCAGATCAATCCGCATTTTCTCTACAATACGCTCAATTCTGTCATTCGGCTGGTGGAGAAGGGACAAAGTAGCGAGGCGGTCACGGCCATTACTTCGTTATCCCGATTTTTTCGCATTAGTCTAAGCAAGGGGAAGAACTTCATTTCCGTTCAAGAAGAGCTGGAGCATATCCGGCATTATCTCATTATTCAGACCATCCGGTATAAGAATAAGTTTCACTATACGATTGAGGCTGAGGATGAGGTACTGCATTTTCTCACGATGAAGCTGATCCTTCAACCGATTGTCGAGAATGCGATCGTGCATGGCATAGAACTGATGGCTGATAGAGGGATGATTCGAATTTCGGCGAAAGTAGATGCTGGCAAGCTTCTATTTGAAATTGCGGATAATGGACTCGGCATGTCGCGCGATGCGCTGGACCAATTATTGAAGAATACGCCTAATAGTGCGCAAGGTTCAGGTGTGGGTGTGCGAAATGTCAATCAACGGATTCAACTTCACTATGGTCCAGATTACGGAATCCAGTTCGAGAGTGAGATAGAAGAAGGGACAACCGTACGGATCTATCTTCCAGTGGAAATAGCGCAGAAAGAGGGTGAAGTATGATGCCTAGGAAGATGTTGCTCTTACTAATGGCTTGTTGTCTGCTGTTATCTTCTTGTTCCGTAGATGGGGGATTACTCATGGACAACCAGGAACGGAATATCGATCTTATCGTGAAGATGGATCACGGAGATTATTGGAGTACACTTCGAATGGGGGCAGAGGTCGCTGCGAAGGAGTTCAACGTGAATCTCCGATTCCTTGCGCCTCCGAATGAAGGTGATATTCAAGGTCAGATTAACCTCGTCAATGATTCGATTCAGAAGCATCCCGATGCCTTGCTGCTCGCGGCAAGTGATTATATGAAGTTGGCGCAAGTTACGGACCGAGCGGCTTATAATAACATCCCCATCATTTCAATAGACTCCGAAGTCGGTTCGGCACGTGTGAAGAGTTATATTGGCACGAATAACTACGAAGCGGGCCAACGTGCAGCCGAACGAATGATTCATTTGTTAGGCGGTAGTGGCAAAATCGCTGTGATGAACTTTGTGCAGGAAGCGCGTAACGCGAATCAACGGGAGGAAGGTCTGCTTGATTATGTCGCTCGCTATCCGAATGTGCAAATCTTGGATATAGCCTATTGCCAATCCAGCAGGGAGATGGCTTCTGCAATAACGAGGGAGTGGCTCGATACCTATCCGGATCTCGACGGGATCATTACTTTGAACGCAGAAGCTTCCATCGGCGTAGGCCGAGTCGTGAAAGAGGCGGGACGAGGTGGACTGTTGAAAGTGATCGCCTTCGATAGTCCGCAAGAGACGATGGAGATGCTTCAGGATGGAACCGTGCAGGCATTAGTCGTTCAGAACCCTTTTAACAATGGATATCTAGCAGTTCAGTATGCGGTGGAATTAATCGAGGGTCGCAAAATTGCAGACCGTATCGACACCGGGATTAAAGTCATTGATCTGGAGAACATGCTATGGCCGGAGAATCAGAAGCTCTTATTTCCTTTTGTGCGATAAATATCTCATGAGAATTTTTATAGAAATGATGAGGATTTTGGATTCATTACGAATGGCTAACGCGAGATAATGTAAGCGTAGTCAAATGGATTTGAATATGGAGGAGGTCTACAGAGATGAAGAAGTTAACGTCGATGTTATTAGCCAGTGCTCTATTCGTTACGGTGATTAGTGGTTGTTCAACGGGTAGTAAAGAAGGCGGGGACAGCGGAAGCGAACCAAAAGTCGGGGTGGCGATCTACAAATTCGATGATACGTTCATGACAGGGGTTCGGAACGCGATCGAAGCAAGTGCCAAAGGGATTGCCCAAGTTGAAATTGTAGACAGCCAGAACTCGCAGCCTACGCAGAACGACAAAGTGGATCTCTTCATTACGAAGAATACCAAAGCGCTTGTCATTAATCCAGTAGACCGAACGGCTGCAGGTGTCATCATTGACAAAGCAAAGCCGAAAGATATTCCTGTCGTCTTCTTGAATCGTGAACCGCTCCCCGAAGATATGAAGAAATGGGATAAAGTCTACTATGTTGGCGCGAAAGCGGAAGAATCCGGCACCATGTCTGGTCAGCTGATCGTGGATTATTGGAAAGCACATCCAGAAGCGGATAAGAACAAGGACGGCGTCCTGCAATATGTCATGTTAAAAGGCGAGCCAGGGCACCAAGACGCAGAGCTGCGGACGAAGTTCTCGGTGCAAGCGATTGAGGATGCAGGCATCAAAGTCGAGAAGCTCGCTGAAGATACAGCGATGTGGGATCGTGTGAAGGGGCAAGAGAAAATGGCTGCATTCCTCGCGTCTCAAGGGGATAAAATCGAAGCGGTGCTCGCCAATAACGATGACATGGCGCTAGGTGCGATTGAAGCTCTTACAGCGAACGGCTACTTCAAAGACAATAAGTTCATGCCTGTTGTAGGCGTCGATGCGACAGCACCAGCTCTCCAAGCGCTTGAACAAGGAACGCTGCTTGGTACCGTATTGAATGATGCGAAGAATCAAGGGAAAGCATCGATTACTCTCGCGAGTGTTCTAGCCAAAGGCGAGAAGCCATCCAAAGAGAATGTCGGATTTGATATTACAGACAACCAATACATCTGGATTTCCTATAAGAAAATTACGAAAGACAATATGGCCGACGCGAAGTAAGCTTTCGTTCGATCTTATAGCGCAATTTCATGCTGAGGAGGATGAATGTCTCGAATGTCGAGGCTTCTCCTCTTCATTTCGGATATAGGAGGCAATAGGGATGCCACAGAATGAATATGTGCTCGAAATGAACAACATTGTTAAAGAGTTCCCTGGCGTCAAAGCATTGAATCAGGTCACACTTCAAGTGCGACCGGGCAGCGTCCATGCCTTAATGGGAGAAAATGGAGCGGGGAAATCAACGTTAATGAAATGCCTATTCGGGATCTATTCGCCAGATGGCGGAGAAATCATACTCGAGGGTAAACCTGTTGTAATACCGAATTCGAAGATCGCCTTAAGTCTTGGCATCTCGATGATTCATCAGGAATTACATCCGGTTCCATATCGGAACGTGATGGAAAATTTATGGCTTGGCAGATTTCCGACGCGCGGGTTCGGACCGATTCAATTTATTGACCATCGTAAAATGGCACAGGATACCAGGGATTTATTCCGTGGATTGGATATTGATCTATCACCCGATACGATGGTTCATTCGTTATCCGTGTCAAAGGTGCAGTCCTTGGAAATCGCGAAAGCGGTCTCATTCCAATCGCGAATCATCGTGATGGATGAACCGACTTCATCGCTAACCGATGTCGAAGTGGAGCAATTGTTCCGGATTATACGAGGACTCCGGGAGCAAGGGGTCGCGATCATCTATATCTCGCACAAGATGGAGGAGATTCTGAGAATCTCCGATGAAGTGACGATTATGCGTGATGGCAACAAAATTGGTACGTGGCCAGCAGCAGATTTAACCACGGATTTGATCATTTCGAAAATGGTAGGACGGGATCTGACGAATCGATATCCAGAACGGGAACATGTTCCTGGGGAAGTCCTGCTTCAAGTGAAGGGGCTGACTTCACCGCTACCAAAATCATTCAAGGATATTAGCTTTGATCTGCGGCGAGGGGAGATTCTAGGTATCGGCGGACTTGTTGGAGCCCAGCGGACAGAATTGATAGAGGCGCTGTTCGGCCTTCGTGAGATTGAATCGGGATCTATTCGAATGAATGGGCAGCAGGTGCAGATCAAGTCTCCCGAGGTTGCAAAGAAGCATGGCATGGCCTTGTTAACGGAAGAACGAAGAGTGACTGGTATCTTTCCTGTGTTATCAGTCCATGAGAATGCCGCAATTGCGAATATCGATAAATACCAAAGGCCGTATCTGCTCTTGAATGAGAAGAAGAAGCGCGTTGATGTTGATGCGATGGTCGAGAAATTACGTACAAAAACGCCGTCCACGAAGGAATTAATCATGAATCTGTCTGGCGGGAATCAGCAGAAAGTCCTGCTCGCGCGTTGGTTGCTGACAGAGCCTGAAATTCTGCTCTTAGATGAACCGACGCGGGGAATTGATGTCGGAGCGAAATACGAGATTTATTCCATCATTGTGGAGCTTGCTAAGCAAGGTAAGAGCATCATTATGATCTCTTCGGAGATGCCAGAATTGATCGGGATGTCAGATCGGATCCTGGTGATGTGTGAAGGGAAATTAACGGGAATAGTCGATAGGGAGCAAGCGTCAGAAGAAGAAATTATGCGGTTAGCTGCACAGCACTAGTGTGTGTAAGGGAGAGAGCGAAGTATGGAAACCAAACGAATTCAGAGCTTCATATCACAGAACGCCATTTATATTGTACTAGTCCTTCTGATTGTGGCCATCGCAATCTATGATCCATCATTCCTCGGGCTGAATCCGCTTCGAGATGTCTTGAATCAATCGTCCACACGGATTATTATCGCGCTCGGCGTTGCATTTATATTAATTACAGGCGGAACAGACCTCTCCGCAGGTCGAATTGTTGGACTTACCGCAGTCGTGTCCGCTTCTATGCTGCAGGTGACGGATTATTCACGCAGATTCTTTCCGAATCTCGGGGAGATCAATTTTCTCCTCCCTATTGGGTTAGCTATTCTGGTCGGTCTCATCTTCGGACTGATCAACGGGGTCATTGTGGCCAAATTCAAAGTCCCGCCGTTCATTGCAACGTTAGGCACCATGGTCGCGGTCTATGGCGTGAACTCGCTTTATTTCGATATGGATCCGAATAACTCGCAACCGATAGGTGGACTTCGTAGAGACTTTACGAAAATCTTCGGTACAGGAAGCTTCGGATTCGGCGGTGTCTCAATCCCGAATATTGTACTCATCGCGATCATCGTATCGATCTTTGTCTGGGTGGTCTTTAACAAAACAAAGCTGGGTAAAAATATGTACGCCATAGGCGGTAATCAGCAAGCAGCCAAAGTATCTGGTATTAACGTGGGCAGAAATCTAATCTATATTTACTCGATTGCAGGCGCATTATACGGCTTGGCGGGTGTACTCGAAGCGGCGCGTACAGGCGGGGCAACGAATAACTACGGTAATATGTATGAACTCGATGCGATTGCAGCTTGCGTTGTCGGCGGCGTATCGACGACAGGCGGGATTGGAACGGTGCCCGGCGTTGTCACAGGCGTACTCATCTTCACCGTTATTAACTATGGTTTGACTTTTATCGGCGTAAGTCCGTATTGGCAGCTCATCATTAAAGGCTCCATTATTGTGGCAGCGGTTGCCTTCGACATGCGGAAATATGCAGCGAAACGGTAGATAGAAGCGTTACAGCGAAAAGATCGCCAACTCCCTGTTTTGTTAGGAGGATGGTGATCTTTTGGCGTTCTGAAAATTATATTCCTTCCGAAGACGTACGTAGAAGCTGAACGAAACTTTCCGCTGCAACAGATAATTTCATGTCTCTTCTCACAGTAAAGCCTATGCTACGAGGGGGGAGGGGGTCGATGAGCCTCAGTTCAAACAGCTTGCCACGTAGAAGTTCTTCATGTACGAATGAACGACTAATGAAAGCGGCCCCGTATCCTAATCTTGCAAATTCAACGAGTAAGTCAACGCTCCCGAGCTCGATATCTGGCTTGACCAAGCACCCTTTATCCGCAAACCATTGTTCGATGAAGATCCTCGTACTACTCCCCTCAGATAGCAAAATCAACGGCAGCTCTGCAAGTTCCTCCGTTGTAAGCAATCGATCTGCGAGCTCCTGATACGCCTCCCCAACGACAAAACAATCCTCCAGCACAGCTAGCGGTTGAATATGTAACTTTGGCTCTTGAATGGGCATGTGTAAGACGCCACAGTCGATCTCGCCTTCTATGAGGCGCTGTGTGATTTCGGGTGTCTTCCCATGAGACAGACGAATGCGAATGCCCGGATATGCTTGATGAAAAGCATTCAACTGGGGCAACAACAGATGTTTGATAAGTGAATCACTCGCGCCGATACGGATTTCTCCTTCGTGCAGCTGCTTCAGATTATGAAGATGTTTCTGACCTGAATCCAGCATCGCAAACGATTGCTCCACATATTGGAGCAATGCTCTTCCTTCTTCCGTGAGTTCCACACCTTTGGATTGTCGATGGAACAATTTCAGTCCGAGCGCCTCTTCCATTTGTTTTATCGCATAGCTCACAGAGGGCTGCGTAATATGGAGCTGCTGCGCGGCTTTCGTTAAATTTCTACATTGGGCTGTATGCAGAAAGATACGATACCATTCGAGATTCATCATGATATAGATCACCTCTATGACTATAGGATAAAATTCCGATTTCACTTATTTCATCTTCCTTATTATAATCGGTATTAACCGATAAAACAAAAGAGGTGGACGGAAATGATATTAAATCAGCCGGACTGGGAAGCACGTTCCCCGTGGTCGACCCACAACGATAAACAAGAAGTGAGGATCAATCCTCCTAGATCACCCGTGAAAGGGAGCATTCGTGTACCAGGGAGTAAAAGTCTAACGAATCGAGCATTGATCATTGCATCACTTGCTGACGGAAAATCACAACTTCAAGGAATCTTAAAAAGCGATGATTCGTATTGGTGCATCGATTCGTTAACGAAGCTTGGTGTAAAGGTCGTCATTGATGGTGAGACCGCATATGTCGAGGGCACAGGAGGGGGATGGCCGAACAATGCAGGTGAACTATATGTCGGTGCTGCAGGAACGGTGGCGCGATTTTTGCCCGGAGCGCTAGCCGTAGGTCATGGAGCCTGGACCTTGAAAGGGAGTAAACGAATGAGCGAAAGGCCGCTCTCCCCATTGCTAAGTGCTTTGACGAGCTTAGGTGCGCAATTTGATTATCAGCAGTCCGAACGTTGTGTACCCTTTACGCTCCAAGCAAAAGGTCTACAAGGTGGAGAAGTCCATCTGCCAGGCTCTACATCCAGCCAATTTATAAGCGGGCTGCTATTAGCTGCTCCTTACGCTACTGAACAGATCACCCTACACATTGATGGTGAAGTCGTTCAACGGGACTATGTCCAAATGACACTCGATATGATGGCTTCCTTTGGGGTAACACCAGAAATATCCAATGACGGGCAATCCATCGTGATTCCTACAGGACATTATCAAGGGCAGTCTTATTTGCTTGAGTCAGACATTTCTACATGCTGTTATTTCTGGGCCACCGCAGCACTGACATCAGGGTGCATTCGGATTGAAGGGGTGAACGCGCAGAACGCGAGTCAACCAGACATTGAAATCTTAGATGCATTAGAGCTTATGGGATGCAGCGTTCT
Organism: Paenibacillus terrigena DSM 21567; assembly: GCF_000374845.1. GTDB lineage: Bacteria > Bacillota > Bacilli > Paenibacillales > Paenibacillaceae > Paenibacillus_K > Paenibacillus_K terrigena. The sequence continues at coordinate 200,935 of NZ_KB895419.1, forward strand.
CCGTGGCGACAGCTTTGTCGAAGTGCAAGGCCCGAGCCAGCTCAAAGGTGGCTTTACCATGAGTATGAAGAAGTGGTCGGATCAGACGCTAACGATCGCAGCGATGGCTCCTTTTGCCGATGGACCGATTACACTGAAAGATGCTGCGCATATTAGGCATCATGAATGTGATCGTATTGCCGCGATCTGTAAGGAGCTAAGCAAACTCGGTATTCGGGTAGAGGAGCATCACGATGGCTTAACCATATATCCAGGCCAGCCGTCTACGGCTTTACTCGATTCGCATGACGACCATCGGATGGCGATGTCGCTTTCCTTGATTGGTCTAAGGGTACCGAATATACGGATTATGGATCCAGGGTGCGTGTCGAAGACCTGTCCAGATTATTTTGAACGATTGTCTGCACTCGGTGTAGACATCACATATTGAACGAGGGGGCGTATTGCAAATGGCAGGGAACACTTACGGTGAGATGTTCAAAATAACAACCTTTGGCGAGTCTCATGGTGCGGCGGTCGGTGTCATCGTGGATGGTGTGACGCCTGGCGCCGAGATCGACGAAACGTATATTCAGCGACAGATGGACAGACGGAAGCCTGGTCAATCCTCCGTGACAACACCTCGCAAAGAATATGATAAGATTCAGATTTTATCTGGTGTATTTGAGGGCAGAACAACGGGAACGCCACTCGCGATCATGCTGCATAACCATGACATGAATCCTAGTGCATACGATGATATCCAGCACGCCTTTCGACCAGGACACGCGGATTTTACGTATTTGCAGAAATACGGCATTCGGGATTATCGGGGGAGTGGACGCGCTTCGGGACGAGAGACAGCTGCGAGAGTTGCTGGTGGTGCTGTGGCCCGTAAAATGCTAGAGAACAGAGGAGTACAGGTGGTGGCCTATACCCGTGAGATCGGGGGGATTGCTTGCCAGACTTTCGACGAAGGAGCCATTGAACAGAATGCTGTGCGCGCCTGTGATCCCATAGCAAGTGCTGAAATGGTTCGTAAGATTGAGCAGTTGGCCCTGATTGGCGACAGCTGCGGAGGCATCGTAGAATGCCGGATTCGTGGGGTGAATCCCGGTCTTGGGGAACCGGTATTCGATAAGTTAGATGCCGAGCTCGCCAAGGCCATGCTCTCGATTGGCGCGGTCAAAGGCATCGAATTCGGAGCGGGATTCGCAGCTGCTTCCATGCTGGGAAGTGAGCATAATGACGCGATGAGCAGCGGCGGCTTTCTAAGTAATCATTCCGGCGGAATTATTGGTGGGATTAGTACCGGGCAGGAGATCGTATTTCGGATCAGCGTAAAACCGACTTCCTCGATTTCTGTACCTCAGAGAACGATCAACGTCAAGGGAGAGGAACAAGAGATTAAGACGGAAGGTAGACATGATCCATGCATTTGTCCGCGGATCGTGCCCGTCGTCGAAGCGATGGCATGTTTGGTGTTGGAAGATCATTACAAGCGGCAAGCTGCCATGCTAGGATAAGATCAGATAACGAGAGCCCCGGATTGATTCGGGGCTCATTCATGTACGTGTTACAGGAATACTTTGCTGTCGACGTACAACATGGGCTCTATCGAAGTCATGTGGGAGTCAATGGATACCTGTGTTTCGTTATTCCGAGAATACGAGTACATGAGGAGCCTCAACGCTGGAAGGGGCTCTTTTCTATGGAAGAAGTTAATGTCTCCAAATTTTTTAGTAGATGAAAGTGCTTACATCGATTAATATGTAGCTAAGGCCGATAGAAGGGAGGAACAGTCTGCTCGTACATATTGATTCGATGCGTTGGAAGCATCTTATACAATTCTAGGAGGAATACATGAAAAATAAAAATGCTAGATATAAGCGTATTTTATCTTTTGTATTACTACTCCCTCTTGTCGTTAGTATGATAACACCCGAGGCTTATGCCGCAGTGAATGGAGACGGAACGGATGTCATTAATGAGAATTATGCAGATCGGTTGAGCCTTCAGCCATTAGCACCGGCTTTCCGAGTTGAAACCCTACTGCGATGGTCTCCGAATACCGATCCAGACGCAGATTTGAACCGCGCAAGCATCCCCTTGAACACGAAACGATTCAAAGGCTCTCAGATAAACCCACTTGCACATCCACAGGCAGGCATTACCTCGGCTGCAATCACCACATGGAATCATGATGAAGCAAGCTCCGTCGGCAGCAATGAGTTCAATGTCTATGCATTTGATAACTGGCAGCTGTTAGATTCCTATATTTATTGGGCAGGAACCAATGAAGGCATTTTCGCCATCCCATCCCCGGACATCGTCGATGCTGCGCATCGCAATGGTGTACCTGTCTACGCAACCGTCGGATTCCCATGGGGCTCCGGAACCCCTGGCGCACTGGCCGAGGTCACGGCATTCACGCAGCAAAGTCCGGATGGAACGTTCCCCGTGGCGGACAAAATGATCGAAGTTGCTCAATACTACGGGTTTGACGGTTATTTCATGAACCAAGAGACCTATGGTGTGAGCAAGGCGACGGCAGAGCGTATGAATGAAATGATGCGGTACGTCAAGCGGAAATCGAACCTTCGGTTTAGTTGGTATGATGCTCAGTCCAATAATGGTAACGTATCCTACCAGAATGCAGTCAATAGCAATAACGATATGTATGTGAAGCCAGCTGCTGATGGGGCGTATGCGGTTGACGAGTTCTTCTTGAACTACAATTGGGGGACGAGTCAGATCAATACAACCGTTAGCACCATGAAAAGTCATAACCGTGATCCTTATGACGCTTATGCAGGCTTTGAAATCCAACAGAATTCGTATAATACCAATATTAATACAACGCCACTCCTCAATGAGCAGAAACAACCCAAAGTTTCGATCGCTCTCTATACACCGAACTCCACGATGGGAATAGCCGCAAATCCAGCAGACTTTCATGAGAAAGAGAAATATTTATGGACAGGTCCGCAAGGGGATCCAACGCTTGCCGACGATTCATCCAATTGGAAAGGGATGGCCCGATTTGTAACCGATTCATCGGTCATTCAAGAGATACCTTTTACAACCAATTTCAATAGTGGACACGGAAAACAATATTTTGCCGATGGAAAAATAGCCAGTTCACAAGAGTGGAACAACCGCTCCGTGCAAGATATTATGCCAACCTGGCGCTGGTGGATTCGTAGTGTTGGAAGCAGAATCAATGTATCCTATGACTTTGATATGGCTTATAACGGCGGGAATTCGCTCAAATTCAGCGGTCCATTAAATGCGGCTTCCGTGAATGACGTCATGCTGTACAGTACCAAGCTTCCGGTCACAGACAAGACAAAGGTTCGACTGGTGTATCAGAACAAGGCGGGAGCCGATGTTTCGCTTGGCGTGGCTTACAGTGCGGATTATGCACAGGACCAGATGAAGTATTATGCGCTGCCGAAGACCGGTGAAGGATGGCAATCGACAGTTATCGACCTGGGCGGAGAATCGGGGAAAACTGCGTATGCCCTAAGTCTTCGTGTTAGTAATACCGATAACCTGGAGAATACTGCGATTCATTTAGGCCAAATTTCTGTCTATGATGCAACCGCACCAATACTATCCGCACCGGAGAATGTCAAGATCGATGAGCAACTGATACGGACCGCCTATGATGCGGAAGCTCGTATGAGCTGGTCGCCGAAGCCGAACGTGCTCCATTACGAAGTCTATCAAAAGAATGGGGATGGGGCTGCAACACTCCTTGGTGTCACGCCGAATACCCACTTCTATGCATCGAATATGACGAGAACGGCTGCGAATGCTTCGCCAGATAATATCAGAACGCTACAAATTGTGCCTGTGAATCAGGACTATAAACGAGGTACAGCGACTGAAGTTGCATTCCAGTGGGGTATAGACACTTCAGCGACGGAAATTAGTGACCATTCGTCCTCGCCGAATGTCGCGCTGCACGCCAAAGTAACAGGGGTATCGGCTGAGAACGAAGCTGAGCCTGCTGCGAAGGCACTGGATGGAACAGCGACAGGGAACAGTAAGTGGTGCGCTACGAATAAACAGAGCGGTTACATGTCGATTGATCTTGGCGAGACGAAGACCATTCGCCGTTGGCGTGTGGAGCATGCCGAATATGGCGGTGAAGCCAAGGACATGAACACGATTGATTTCGAGCTGCTGTACAAGGATGAATCAGGAAATTGGATCAGCGCCAAGCGGATTCGTGATAATCACAGCGCAGTGACAGATATTATCCTGGATCAGCCTGTGACAGCCCGTGAATTCAAACTTCAAGTATATAATAGCGGTTCATCCCCATGGGGAGCGATCCGTATCTATGAATGGCAGATGTTCGAGCGGGGAGCTTTGCCGAAAACCGAGAACATCATGATGCATTTCGTAACCGCTAAGAATCTGGAAGGAGCTCAGGATCAAGTTGTACTGGAACGCGTTCGTCAGGGTCAGACGGTTCGATTATACAAATCATTGGATGTGAAGGAAGCATTAACGGAGAAAGTCGCTCCCAAAGACGGTACCTTAACGATTGAAGGGTTGGATTTCGGCCTGGCAGCAGGAAGAATCTATTACACGGTGCAAAGCGATGGATCTGATGAAAGTCTCAAGTACAGTACGGCATACGCCAAAGAACCCGGATCCAACCAACCCGAAACAACACTTACGGCTGATAGCAGCGTTGAATCCGGCAAGGAGTTCGGTATGAAGTTCGGACTTCGCGACGTAACCCAGAGCGTATACGCGCTGGACATGACGATGGAGTACGATTCGAAGTTGTTCCAATTTATCTCTGCCGATCCAGCTAAGGATGGAATCAGCCTCGTGTCGACCGTCAAAGACCAGCCTGGCAAACTGCGCTTCATTATAGCAAGTAACGGAGCCGAAAATGGCATGAAGGGTGATGTACAGCTATTGAAGCTGAAGTTCAAGGCAGCCAGGGTTGAAGAAGCCGCTGCAGCATCCATCTCAGTCAAAGATGCCATAATGGGCGATGATACAGGAATGGAAACCAAGGCATCTCCTATTGCGATTTCTGTTCTGATCAAGCCGGAGATCGTCTATCCAGGCATACCGGGTGATGTGAACCAGGACGGCAAGGTAAGTATCGGAGATTTAGCGATGATCGCAGCGAATTACGGTACAACTTCCACAAGCCCGGAATGGGAACGCGTCAAACATATGGATGTGAACAAAGACTTGAAGATTGATATTGAGGACCTTGTGTTTGTGGCGAGCAAGATTATACAGTAAGAACTCGAAAGATATGGAACGTACAACGAATTCATTGATCCCGTTAAGTCACTGACTTAACGGGATATTTTATTTGATATGTCCCATGAAAACATCACCACGCTCTAAGAATTGATCATCGACAAATAAGTCTTCAGAGAAACCAAGCTTTTGAGAAATTAATGGATGAACAGTGGATTATTGAAGTTAAAGTGGAGGGACTCCAATATCCATTTTTTATACGATCCATAGACATCAACATTCTACATAAGGGCATAGAACATAACACAACCGATAAGAGACCTAGTATACTCGCTCCGCTCGATAATTTATTATGGGATCGGACGTTAATCAAAGATTTATTTGATTTTGAATATCGATGGGAAGTGTATAAGCCAGTCGCTGAAAGAATATATGGTTATTATGTATTGCCTTAGATCAAGATTTTAAATTTGATTCATTTTAAAAGACCTATCACACGGACGCAAATTTTGTTTACATTTTGACATCATCCGACATCCTGCATATTCACAAATTTGCAAATAAGGTTATACTGGTATATGCGTTTTAAATAACATACATGAATTGCACATCAGGAGGATATGGATGGGACAAACAGAGGGATCATTACAAAAAAAATTAAAACCTAGACATATAAGTTTTATGGCTATGGGCGGCGTGATCGGAACAGGAATTTTTAAAGGCAGCGCCGAAACGATCGGACTGGCAGGTCCAGGGGTTATCGTATCCTATGTAGTTGCAGGATTGCTGCTGCTAGTCGTTATGGCTGCAATGACAGAAATGGCGACTGCATATCCAAATCGGAATATGAAGGACTTTATCCGAGAAGCGTTCGGAGAAAAGGTCTCATTCACTATGGGTTGGATGTACTGCTTTATGTGGTTGTCTGTATGTGTTATAGAGGTTATTGCTGCGGGCAGCTTTCTGCAATATTGGTTCTCAGATGCGCCGTTATGGTTGCTAAGTCTGGTCTGTGCCGCCTTTATTATTATTATTAATTTGATGAGCGTAGGTACCTTTGGAGAATTTGAATTTTGGCTGGCGGGCATTAAAATTGCCATGATTATCATTTTTATCGTGTTGGGTGGATGTCTGATATTCGGTATTATTCCAAGTGATAATACGCCTTATTTGCAAAATTTCACGAATTCCGGAGGGTTTTTTCCGAATGGCTGGACTTCAGTATTATCTGCAATGCTTGTCGTAATGTTCTCCTACGGTGGGTCTGAGCTGATCGGATTGACTCTTAATGAAACGGAGAACGCTGAACGTTTATTACCCAAGGTGGTTCGTAATTTTATATTACGAATCATTCTGTTTTTCACCCTGCCGATTCTGGTTATCTGCGGTTTAATTCCATGGAATCAGTTGGGATCGGAGAGCAGTCCATTCGTACAAGTGCTTTCAGCGACCGGGCTGTCGGGCGCAGCTCATATTATGAATTTCATCCTGGTCACGGCTGTTCTATCGGCGGCCAATTCTGGTATTTACGGTGCATCACGAATGCTATATTCCTTGGCTGCAGCAGGAGAAGCTCCTAAATCACTAGCCAAGACGAACCGGAAGGGTATTCCGGTAAATACGCTTTTGCTATGTGCGGTCATTTTGCTTGCCGGCTCCTTGTTGGGGCTAATCGCACAAGATCAGCTTTTCCGTATTTTGATGGCTGTTCCGGGATTCGTTGTGATTTTGGTTTGGATTTGTATCGCTTTATCCCAGTTGAAGCTGCGTAAGCAATATCCTGTTAAGCCTACCTTCAAGGTTTGGGGATATCCTTATGTAACAGGATTTGTAGTTTTGTGTCTCGCTGTTATTGCAACCATGTTCCTGTTAGACAGTCAGAACCGAATTAGCATAGGGACTTGCCTTGCAGTCCTGCTCATTCTGATCGTAACGTCTTTTATCAAATTCCGTTCCAAACCATGTAGGAAATAGCGATGAGAACACACGTTCCGAAAATTAGTTGACATTCCATCTCTTCGAATATATACTATTATCAAATCGAAAGAGTGCGGGCGAAGCACCTCGCAGGATTGGCTATCAAGCCATTCTTGTGGGGTGCTTTTTTGCGCTTCTTTTGTAAATCATATGAGGTTAGGGAGATGATTGATTTGTTGCAAAGAAGAGGTGCATATAACCGATATAAGATCGGTCTAGTAGTTCTAATTTTATGTTTCTTGCTGTTCCTGGTTAGACCCCCATTTGTAGAAGCTTCAGATACTGGGTGGGATAGTGCGTTAACAAGCATTGATCAATTGCATGATAGCTTTTCCGCTTTAGAATTAACCAACAAACAGGATAAGCAGCAAATTCAGGTACTGCGCAAGCAAAACAATGAGAAGCTAAAAGAAATCAATATTCAAGTCCAGCATATAGACAAGGAGAAGCTCGACAGGTTGAAAACGGAAGCAGACAAGAGTCGAAAGAAATTCGCACCTTTGCTTGCGGAATACACTGATATTGGCAAGAAAGCAACAGAAGCCAGGAAACGTAAAGATCATAAATCTGTTCTTCTGTTTGAACTCAAGCGGAACCGTATGAAGGCTTCTGTTCTTGCAGCACGACAGGAGATCATGTTGAAAAAGGATGCTTTAACAACTGCGAAGAAGCAGGCGTCCGATAAAGCCAAAATTGTAAATGATATTTTAGTACCGGTGAAAACGCTAAAAAAACAAATTACAGCTGAGAACAAAAAAATAACAGATTTCAATAAACAAAGAATTGAGGCTGACAAACGTTATAAAGCAGCTGTCAAGCAGGGGGATGCCGTGAAGGTAGCTACAGAATTGAGATTAATCGTTGGCGATCTATATCAAATTCATGCATCACAGAAAAAAATAAACGAATGGGAGACGATGATTCGGAGTGCCATTTATGCTGCAGAGGCCAAGCTTCCGAAATAAACGAATGGAAGAAATGCGAGATTACAAGCTGCAATGATTCTGAGGAAACCCAGTTGTTTTGATGTGTTGTCATTTCTTTCCGTATGGTTTGTCCTTGAGATGGGTACAATTTAACTGATTTTCCCAAGTCGGTAAGAAAGGTGCGGATTGAAATGACAGACTTCGTTGACACATTACGAGACCAATTCGCATTACGATTTCAGGATCATACGAAGATTGTTATTCGTGCCGTTTCATCCAATACGGCTGTATGTTATTTGCCTGAGCTTGTGGACACAGATATGCTAAACAAGTTCATTCTTGCGCCGCTGCTGCAAGTGAAATGGATTCCGAATTCTGAAGACCTTATGCGAATATTGACGGTTGGAGAAGTTAAGCCATTAGAATCGTTGAACGAGGCCATTCCTCTCATGATGAAGGGGTGGGCTTATGTCGCGACAACGGATATAGGAGTCGTCGCGAATGTAGCTAATCTGCCGAAACGGCAGATCGGCGCTCCCGAGAATGAGACGACGATCCTTGGCCCGATGCTCGCCTTTTCCGAGTCGATTGAGACCAGTACAGCGTTACTGCGTTCATCGATTCCAGATCCATCTTTACGGAATGAGGAGCTACACTTTGGGAATAAGCGGCATACCCTCATTCGGCTGATGTTCATGTCGGACCGTGTTGAAGAGAACTGCGTCAATGTGGTACGACAACGGATCGAACAGCTTCAGAACAATGATGTCACCGGAAGCGCCGAACTCCTACACATGATTCAAGACAACGACAGCAGCATTTTTCCGCAGATGTTGTTAACAGAGCGCGTTGACTTGGCTAGTCACTCGCTGCTTGAAGGAAAAATCATCATACTCGTTGACGGAAGTCAGTTAGCGATTATCGGTCCGACGGAATTTACGGATTTTTTCTTATCCACGGAAGATCGCTATATGGGCTGGGGCATCGGGACATTTCTCCGCTGCCTGCGGATGCTCGCACTATTTATCTCGGTCTATTTAACACCGGCCTATGTGGCTGCATTAACGTTTCACTATGAGATCATTCCATCTTCTTTACTCGTGTCTCTCATTGAATCGAGATCAAAGGTGCCGTTTCCGCCCTTATTCGAGACGCTAATTCTTGAGATTACGATGGAATTGCTTCGGGAAGCTGGTGCAAGGCTACCTACCAAGGTCGGTCAGACGATGGGTATTGTTGGGGGTATCGTGATCGGACAAGCGGCAGTACAAGCAGGCTTTACGAGCAACATTCTAATCATGCTCGTTGCGCTTGCAGCGCTGGGCTCCTTTGCTACACCGAATTATTTTATGAGCAGTACACTCAGGCTCGTACGTTACCCAATGGTCATTCTTGCAGGTTTCTGGGGTAGCATTGGGATCGTCTTTATGTCTCTCTTGGTGGTGATCCATTTAATTCGTCAGACGAGCTTCGGGCAACCTTATTTTTACGCCATTCACCCGAAGGACCAATCGAACACCTTAAGCCAAGATATGCTAATGCCTGAGCCTAAGGGGCTGACCTCGACAGGACACAGTATCCGTAAATTTATCAAGTCATTCCGTTTATCCTCGTTATGGGCAGGGGATATCGACAACTAACTTCGTTAAGGTGGCAAAATGACCAATCCTGAGCATACACCAGCCAAATACCATTTCAAGGCATATATGCTGTTGTTCCTGATTCCCAGTGTTCAGATTGGCGTTGGGATCTTTGGATTCCAGCGGTACATCTACAAGGAATCAGGGCATGATGCATGGATCTCCGTTATCCTTGCCGGCATTGTGACCCATATTGTGATGTGGATGATGATCACGACCATGAAGAAGAACAATGATGATGATCTGTACGATATCCATTGTACGTTGTTCGGCAAATGGATCGGTAATGCATTAAGCGTTGTTATCATGCTATATTTCATCACGAATATGACAGCCATTGTTCGAACCTACATCGAAGCCGTACAATCGTGGATTTTCCCTGATTTCCCAACTTGGTTGTTAGGTTTAATCTTAGTCGTCTTGATGGTGTATGGCAGCCTTGGTGGGATCCGTGTCGTACTGCAGCTTAGCTTTATTAGTTTTATTATGATCGCGGCGACGACGATCTTGTTCTATTACCCGCTGCAATACGCAGATTGGCGGCGTCTGCTACCGGTCTATGATACCACGGTACAGCATTTGGTCGCGGGAGCGATGAAGATGGGCTTTACAATTGCTGGATTTGAAGTGATTTTCTTCTTATATACGCTTGTGAAAGATAAGGACAAGGCATTACGGTATGCCCAGGGCAGCATTCTATTTAGCAACTTGCTATACCTCATCATTATGGTGATCTCCATTGTATATTTCAGTGAGAATCAGATGCCTAAGACGATCTGGGGCTCCATCAACTTATTAAAAATCATTAAGTACCCGTTCTTGGAACGGATCGAGTTCATCGCAATCCCATTCTGGATGTTCGTCGTCTTACCGGGATTTATGATGCTGGCATGGATTCTCGTCCGGGGAACGACCAGGATTTTCAAATGGAACCAGAAGCTCACGATTTATGGAATCGCAGCCGTCGTACTCATTGCTTCTACATGCTTCCAGAATCGTCGGCAAATTGATCAGCTGAATGATTATATCGGACAATATTCGGTTGTTATATCGTATTACTATCCATGCTTGTTGTTCATCATGACGTATGTTCGTCAATGGTGGAAGGATCACAAAGGGAGTAAGGAATCATGAAATCGATGTGGAAGATTGCCGTGCTTATCATCATAAGTTTATGCCTGCTTGTAGGTTGTGTGGGGACCAGTGTGCTAGAAAAGCTCGGTCTTAGTGTAGCGGTCGGGTTTGATGGGCTACCGAATAACAAACTCAATGTCACGTCCGTCATACTTAATCCCACAACAGAATCCGCCAAAAAATCCAAAGTGATATCTACGATTGCGAATAGCTCTAAGGGTGCACGGATTAAAATCAATAGCATGATATCGCACAGCTCCGTCAGTGGGCAAATTCGTGTTGTTATATTTGATGATCAATTAGGTAAGGCAGGCGTTTCCGATGTGGTCGAAAATTTGACTCGAGATCCTTTTCTGGGTGACAGTATTTATCTAGCCATGAGCAATGGATCGGCGCACGAATTATTATCGCATAACTATCCACAAATTCCGGATATCGGAACGCATTTGTATGAGATGATTCAACAGCACATCGAGGATGATTGGGTTCCCTCGTGTACCGTTCAGGATTATCGTAGTGCGATGTACAGCATCGGCTCGGACGCTGTCCTTCCTATTCTTATGAAGAAAGATGATAGCGTTGAAATATCGGGACTCGTCCTCTTCCGAAATGATAAGGCTGTGGGTACCATCGGGCAAAGCGAGGGATATTTGCTCAAGCTGCTTCGAGGCAAACAGAAGGAATATTTACAAGAAATCGGGATTGACCGTATTGAATTAGAGCCGCATTTGGTGAGTCATAAGGGCGGAAAAGTACGTGTCGTAATTTCCAATATTGGGAGCAAGGTTCGTATCCGTCTTACTTCCATGAAGCCGCTCCAGTTCCAAGTTCACGTGCATATGAATGTAGAATTGCAGGAGATTACGGACCGTTATGATTTCAGCAAAAATGAAGCGAAGAAACTTCTTGAGAAGAAGATCGGCGAAGAGCTGCAAAAAGAAACCGATCAACTGATCCAGAAGCTGCAGCGTATGAATTCGGATGCGGTCGGTTTCGGAAATGTATATCGGAGCAGTGTAAGGAATGCCCATCTCACACGAGACAAATGGGGAGAAAAATATCAAAAAGCGAAAATTCAAACCCAATTCCATGTGAATCTCATTCGTACGGGGACAATTGAATGAAGCTGGAGTTCGTCTTACACAAAGCGTAACGACGCAAAAAAGACGACATCCTTCCTTAACGAAGGGATGTCGTCTTTTGTTATCTTTGCCGTATCTTCTTCACCGTCGAGGTGATACCTGTGTACAGCAGAGCAATAATGCCGCTGAAGAAGAATAGATAACCGATTAGGATGAGAAAGAAAGGTTCATGCAATGTCCCGTCAGAATCGACACTAGACCCGATCATTGCATAGATTGCAAAGCATAGAACGCTTAGAAGCAGGGGAGTGGAAGCAATCACAAATTTTCTTTTCATGTGTAGATCTCCTTTTATACCGATCTCGTTGTTTAATCTCTTTTGTATTCCAGAATGTCACCGGGCTGACATTCCAGAACTTCACAGATTTTCTCTAAGGTTGAAAATTTAATCGCTTTTGCTTTCCCGGTTTTTAATATCGATACATTCGCCATCGTAATGCCAATCTTCTCGGATAACTCCGTGACGCTCATTTTTCGGCGGGCCAGCATAATATCAAGATTAACTATAATGGACATCGTTCGTACCTCATATCGTTAATTCGTTATCTTCTTGGATTTCACTCGCTTTGCGAACGAGATGAGAGAGCATGGATGTAAATACCGCGATGATGACCGCGCAGAAAATCATGAGTAGTATAAACGTGAACATGTAAACGTGAAAGCTTGAGCGGATGACTAGATACAATAATGCACTGACATACAGTACGCATTCCACCATCGCTAGGATGCTGATCACTTTCAGTCGAGAGGCATTCGTATCGGTAAAAGTTTGGTCGGCACGAATATCCGAGCAGATGTTCCATCCGAGCAGCAGTGCAATAAAGAAAGGAATTCCTGTAATCCATAGAAAGGCGATAAATGGATGATAGAGCGCCTTCAGACGCTCGAAAGGCAATAGGAGTTCTTTTCCCAGTTCAGGTCCTAAATAAATACATAACAACAATCCGAAGCATCCGCTAAACACGATAATCATTTTTAACCATTGAGATAATTCTTGCTGCTTCATTGTAACCTCCTGTCTTCCGGTAACATTGATATTAATTCAACAATAATTATTAGTCAACAAATATTTATCGTATAACAATAAATATTGATCGTTATTCAAAAAAACAAACCGTAACAGCATCTCGATGTGATTCAACGTTTGGAAGTAAAGGAATGAATTTGATATAATGGTGCAATTGTTAACTATACGCAGAGGATGGATATTATGAAACAGATTACGGTTCTAATCGCAGATGATGAAGCAGAGATTGTTGATCTGATTTGCCTGCATTTAGAGAAAGAAGGGTATGCGATCATTAAGGCGTCCGACGGTCAAGAAGCAATTCATGCGGTGCAAACTCATCATATTGATCTTGCGATATTGGATATCATGATGCCCAAACTAGATGGATACGAAGTCACCCGCCAAATTCGAGAACATAATCCGATGCCGATCATCTTCGTAAGCGCCAAGGCAACCGATTTAGATAAAATCACGGGTCTTGTGCGAGGGGCGGATGATTATGTAACTAAGCCGTTCAACCCGATGGAGCTGATCGCTCGCGTGAATGCACAGCTGAGACGTTTCAAGCATTTGAATCAACCAGCGCCCGTCGCCGGTTCAACCGTGCTGGAAGTTGGAGGTGTGATGATAAATCTGGATCAGCGTTCAGTCACGTTGTATGGCGAACCGATCGATTTAACACCCAAAGAATTCGATATTTTATATCTGCTCGCCAGTTACCCCAAAAAGGTGTTTAGTGCGGAGAATATTTTCCAGCAAGTATGGGGTGAAGCTTACTATGAGAGCGGCAACACGGTCATGGTGCATATCCGGGGCTTGCGCAAAAAGCTGAAGGAAGATATGAACAAAAACAAATTGATCAAAACCGTGTGGGGGGTAGGGTACACGTTCAATGGGTAGCATGTTAAGAAGTTTTCGCTCCAAAATGATCTTAATATTCGGTCTAAGTATGCTTTTAGCGGGAAGTATCATTTACGGCTTGTATAAAATACTTCAGCTCTATTATCATGCCCAAGTGAAATTTGAAGATTTTGAGACTAGAATTCGTTATTTTATCCGGGAAGTCGGCGATATCAATTTCTTCTTGATCTTTTTTATTCCCTTAGCAATTCTCTTTTTCTTCTTGCTGACGAAGCGTTATGCAACTTATTTCCGTGAAATATCCAATGGGATTCGAAATTTAGCCAATGGCGAATTCGAGAAACGTGTAACGGTATCGTCTCGTGATGAATTCGGGGATATTGCAGCAGATATTAACATCGCTGGTGAAAAATTGTTGGAAGCTGTCTCAAGAGGAGATTTTGCAGAGACCAGCAAAGATCAACTAGTGTTAAACTTGGCCCATGATCTACGTACACCATTAACTTCTGTCATTGGGTATTTGGATTATATTCTGAAGGACGAGCAATTGTCGCAAGAGCAAGCGCGGCACTATACGAGCATTGCTTACGCCAAGTCTCAGCGTCTTGAGAGATTGATCGATGAATTGTTCGAGATTACGAGAATGAATCACGGCATGGTGCAAATTGAGAAGAAACCAATCGATCTCGCCGCTCTACTGGAGCAGTTGTCCGAAGAATTATATCCGCTATTTGAGAAGAATAACTTGGTATCCCGCTTACAGGCATCATCGCAGTTAATGATTATGGGGGACGGAGACCTGCTCGCCCGCGTATTCGAGAATTTATTAACGAATGCGGTTCGTTATGGCAGTGACGGTAGATTCGTCGATATTCATGCATTCCCTGATGCAGGTGACATTGTGGTTCAAGTAATCAATTACGGAAACGCGATCTCACCGGAAGAACTACCGCATCTATTCGAGATGTTCTACACCGGCGACAAATCACGGACGCATCATGAGGGCAGCACCGGTCTTGGTCTATTTATCTCGAAAAATATCGTATCACAGCATAATGGCACGATCACGGCCGACAGCAGCATCATACGTACCATCTTTGAAGTGCGATTACCGCAAGCTGAAGTGAATTAAGGAAAATTTAATGATTACCCCATTTCTTTTTAAAATGTTTCACCTATCCTTGTCGTAGTAGGGAGGGGAACACGGATGAAAAAGAAATGGGGTTTTTGGCTTGCATACATAAGAAAGTTCAACTTGGATAAATGGATTCGTAGTGATTCTGCAGCTGCCTGGATGTTCCTTGCGCCTAGCTTGATTGGGTTCGCTATGTTTTATCTGATCCCGTTCGCTATGGGTGTCGGGTACTCTATGATGGATAGCACGATCAATGGCCAATTCGTCGGCTTGGATAATTATCAAGTACTGCTGGCAAGCGACTCCTTTCGCAAAGCCGCGTCCAATACCTTCTGGTTCACCGTAGTAACGGTTCCGGTGATCATCGCAATTTCACTCGGATTAGCCATGCTATTAAATCAGAACATCTACATTCGCAATGCCCTAAGAACGGCATATGTATTGCCGCTTGTGGTTCCCGTCGCATCCATTGTTGTGATCTGGCAGATCCTGTTTGATTGGAATGGCTCGCTCAATGCATTGCTTCACGATTTTGGCTTCGGACGTATCGATTGGATGAAGACAAGCGCTGCGAGATATGTTGTGATCGCCGTGTATTTATGGAAGAACGTCGGGTATAACATTATTTTATTCTTGGCAGGACTTCAGCAAATCCCTAAAGATTACTACGAAACCGCTGACTTGGAAGGGGCGGGGCGTCTTCGGCAGTTCAAGAGCATCACGTTGGTCTATTTAACATCGACGATGTTCTTCGTCATCATCATGTCCATCATCAATTCGTTCAAGGTATTCCGGGAAACGTACCTGATTGCAGGTGATTATCCCCATGACAGCATTTATATACTTCAGCATTATATGAACAATACGTTCATGTCGCTCGACATTCAGAAGTTAACGGCAGCGGCAACCATGATGGTAGGGTGCATATTGATCATCGTCATCCTATTGTTTGCGCTTGAACGAAGGTTCCGACAGTTTATGGAATAGCAGGAGGTAAACCAAGTGCAAAAAACGAATGTAGGGTCAAAAATAGCATTAACAGGTTTGATGTCGATCATCGCGCTATCCTTGCTGTTTCCAATCGTGATTACTTTCACAAATTCCTTGACTTCAGCGAGTGAAATCAGCATGAATTACGACGCAATCGGGAAGATGAACACATCGGAATTCGTCAATCTGAAGCTGCTGCCAGATGTTGTGACTTTCGAGCAATATCATAAAGTTTTAGTTGACAGTCCTAGATTTCTCATGATGTTCTGGAACTCCGTATATATGGTTGTACCGATCATTGCAGGGCAGACACTGGTGGCAGCGTTCGCTGCATATGCGTTCTCCAAGCTGCAATTCCGCGGAAGGGACCCGTTGTTTCTTGTGTATGTATTGACGATGCTTATGCCGTTCCAAGTGACGCTCGTGCCTAATTATATTATGGCGGATCGTTTGGGACTGATGAATACATCAAGCGCAATTATATTACCTGGTATTTTCGCAGCATTCGGCGTGTTTATGCTTAGACAGTTCACGATGAATATTCCCTATGCCTATATCGAAGCAGCCAAAATGGATGGTGCCGGTCACATTCGAATTTTCTGCAGGATTATTATCCCGATGATTCAGCCAGGAGTCGCAGCCCTTATCGTTCTATTATTCGTCGATTACTGGAATATGGTGGAACAACCGCTGATTTTCTTGGATGAACCGTTCAAGATGCCACTGTCCGTCTTTCTATCGAGAATTAATCAGGAAGAGAAAGGCGTTGCATTCGCAGCATCCATGCTCTACATGACACCCATGGTGCTGTTATTTCTATATGCGGAATCTTACTTTATCGAAGGCATTCAACT
Organism: Paenibacillus terrigena DSM 21567; assembly: GCF_000374845.1. Taxonomy (GTDB): domain Bacteria; phylum Bacillota; class Bacilli; order Paenibacillales; family Paenibacillaceae; genus Paenibacillus_K; species Paenibacillus_K terrigena. The sequence goes on from NZ_KB895419.1 coordinate 217,823, forward strand.
GTCCGGTATTAAAGGGTAGTTGGTACGGTTAGGAGGCAAACGGAATGGGGTCAATAGAGGAATTAAATCAACGCAAACGCAATCGGAAGATTCGAATGATCTTCATTATTTTTATGGCAGCGCTCTTGATATTTACCATTTATAGCAACACGCTGCAATCTCTGACGCTGCCGAAAGTAAGAGCGGAGAAAGCGATTCTAGGGAGTATCGAGCATTCGCTCGAGGGGAGCAGTGTGTTGCAACCGCTGGCGGAAGCGAAGCTCTTGAATCCTGCTGGCTGGAAAGTAACGGCTATTGCGGTCAAAGAAGGAGATCGAGTGAAGAAAGGACAGTCCCTAATCACTTATGACAGCAAATCAGCGGAACAAGAACTGAAAGACGAGGAAGCACAATTAGCCAAGCTTAAGTTCGACCTGCAGAACAGCCAAGACCAATTTATTGCTTACGCAACGGATGGCGACGAAGCGAAGGTTCGCAGCACTAGACGCGATATCGAAATGCGCAGAATCGATCTTGGTGTACAGGAGAGGAAGATTCATTCGCTGCAAGACAAGCTCGAGAATAACAATAAGCTGACCGCGCCTTTCGACGGTGTCGTCACGAAATTGAACGCCGTTGAAGGGATCGCATCGATGGGAGAACCAGATGTTCAAGTTGCGAATAACCTTCGCGGATTTCGAATGGAGTTCATGATCGATTCCTCGCTCATGACCAGCCTAGGGATCACGTTGAAGGAGAAAGTACCGATTGAGATCCGACCCGACGCTAGTCAGCAAGTCAGAACTATCGAGGGAACGGTCTACGACATCGCTGATGCAGCACCTCGAATAGACACGTCATCAAATCAAGAGACGAAGACGCCAGCAGTGGTCGCACAGAAAATCATTCGTGTGCAAGTGATCGATCCTCAGCTGAAGGGAGGTGAACAGGCGTTCATCAAACTGACAAAACGCTCAGCACAAGAGGGTTTAGTCCTCTCGAATGAGGCGATTCATCAGGATCGAGAGGGTCAATATATTTACCGGATAGAACAGAAGAAGGGTGCACTTGGCAATGAATTTATTGTTCGTAAGACCAAGATCCAATCCAGTGAAGCCAATGACAAGGAAACCCTGCTTGTGTCATTTGATTTTGATATGAATGATCTGATCATTCTCGAGAGTACGGAGCCGTTACAGAACGGCAATCGCGTTCGACTGCAATAACATTGAGCTAGGAGAAGAGAGGAATCATACGATGAAAAAACAAATGCTGATAGGCATGATGTGTATCTTAATCGCGGCGACGACCGCTTGCGGTAGTGGAGATGGCTCCAGCAAGAATACGGCTAGTAAAGAGAAACGAAAGAGCAATGACGGCAAGACGATTGTTACCCTGAGTTCACTCACGGTCAATCCTTACTTCGAGGCGTTAGAGAAGAAATTCGAACAGAAGTATCCGGATATCGACTTACAAATTCAAGCTTATCTTGGCATCGATGAGGAAATGACGGAATCATCAGCTGAAAAGTATCTTAAACAGACGAATTCAGCGATGTTATCGGGGGAAGGCGCAGACATCTTTGAAATGAGCTATTTGCCGGTCGAGAAATATGTGACTAAAAATATGCTTGTCAATATGAGCGATAGGTTAGAAGCCGATAAAACGTTGAAAAAAAGCGATCTGAACATGAATGTGTTGAACGGAATGAAAACGGATGGAGGCTTGTATTCCGTTCCGAGTTCATTTTTCGTCGGTACGTTTGTCGGAGATGGAGATGCACTTGCGAAGACAGTCAAGGTGGACGAGAAGAACTGGACTTGGACACAGTTCGAGGATGTGGCGCGCAAGTTCAAGGCGAGCAGCCAAGGGGATCGATTCGCCCTGGCGAGTTACGCGCCGGAACGATTCTTGCAAATCTTGGTTAAGAATAATAACGCTGATTTCATAGATGCCGAGAATCATCAGGCTAAATTCGATTCACCGTTATTCGTGCAAAGCTTGGAACAAATAAAAAAGATGTATGACGAAAAAATCATGTCGGCCAACCAAAGCAAGCCGAGCAACCAATTGTTCTACCACACCTATTTATACTCACCTTTGGATGTGGTTGAAGGGGCATTCCGATTCTATGCGAATCCGAAATTGCTGCCTACGCCGCATACGAAGGAAGATGAAGCTGGTACGACCTTCTTAATACCGAACCAACTCGGGATTTCAGCCAATTCACCGGTTAAAGATGAAGCGTGGAAGTTCATTGCTTTCCTTATGTCGGAAGAAGCGCAATCCTTGAATGAAAGAGAAGGCTTCTCTCTTCTCACATCCGTCAATGAACAGACGCTTCAAGACATCGAGAAGCGCGTTAAAAAAGGTGAGATCACAACGAAAATGACGGATCGCCACTTCGATGAACTGAAGCAGCTCATTCAATCTGCGAGCAGCTTGGCTAAGGCGGACGATAAGATGTTATCCATTATTGAAGAAGAATCTAAATCGTATTTCAGCGGTCAGAAGTCGGCGGAAGAAGTGGCAAAGCTGATTCAGAATCGTGTAACGACGTATATAAATGAATAGTTGGGCAACAGTTGAAAATGGATGTTGAGTGTGATGGATCTACTGCGATGCGGTGGGTCCATTTTATTTACTTATAAATACTTATTGAAATTAACAATGTGCTTATATATACTTATTATATTGATTGAATTGCCGAATGAGGAGGGAATGGAGATGTTCCAAGAGGAGAGATTATTGAAAATCTTAGCCTATTTAAAAGCGCATCAATCCATGAGCGTTGGCGAAATTTGCTCGCATTTCCAAGTATCGCGAGATACGGCGCGTCGAGATATTGTCAGGTTAGTTCAAGAAGGTGTTGTTGAACGAACGCATGGCGGGGTGGCCCTGCCAGAGCTTCAGAAGGAGCTTTCCTCCTATCAAGATCGTCTCATTGAGGAATCCTCCAGCAAGGACGAAATTGGCCGACTCAGCGCCAAACTGATTCGCGATCATGAGACGGTCTACTTGGACGTCTCGACGACGGTTCAATTTGTCGCGGAACATGTTGAGGCCAAACAGATTACCGCAGTTACCCATTCCATCGATAATGTTAGCATTCTATCCAAACGAGAGGATCTGAGCATTTATGTGCTCGGCGGTTATCTGCACATCCAGAACCGCCTCTTATCCGGTCCTTCCGTCGTCGATAAAATTCGCGAAATTCGCGCAGACAAAGCATTTATCGGAGCAACGGCCATTCGCCCAGACGGACTCTATTATCCGTATGAAGAAGATGTCAGGGTGAAGAAAGAAATGGCTAGGCAGTCCGATCAAGTGATTCTTGTCGTGGATCATACGAAATTTGGGGCGAAATCGAGATTCAAGCTCGATTTTGAGTACGTCGATATTATCGTGACCGATCAACCGGTTTCAAGCGAAATGAGAGAACTATTGGATGCTAGAAATATTACGCTGATCGAATGCACGACAGAAAATCCACAGGATGGAGCTGAATCGCGATGAATCATAAGATGATCACAAATGTGAACGTATTGCTGCCTCATCAATTATTACCTTCGTCTACGGTCTGGATCGCAGATGGAAAGATCGAGCGAATTGAGACGCAAGAGAGCTTGCAAATCGACGAAAGATACGAACGTATCGATGGTCAAGGCATGTGGCTGATCCCTGGCATGATCGATGTTCATATTCATGGCGCAAATGGATACGACATGATGGATGGAACCGAAGCCAGTATTCAAGCGGTATCTCGTGCATGTGCAGCAACAGGATGTTCTTCGTTCTTGGCAACTTCAGTGAGTTCCACGATAGAAGATTTGCTGAACATGATTCGCAGCGTGAAATCGGTGATTGGTCATGAGCATGGGGCGAAAATCGTGGGTATTCACTTGGAAGGGCCGTACTTGAACCCGAAGCGCAAAGGAATGCAGAATGAGAAGTATCTTCGTCATCCTGATCTTGAAGAAATGAAGCTGATTTTCCAGGAAGCGGGTTCACTCATTAAGATGGTGACGATCGCGCCGGAATTGCCGGGTGGATTAGAACTGATATCTTATTTGAAAGAACAAGGAGTGGTCATCGCCGTTGCCCACTCCGATGCGACATACGAGGAGGCAAAAGAGGCATTTGGCGCGGGCGCAAGCCATGTGACTCATTGCTTTAACGGGATGCGACCGATTCATCATCGAGATCCCGGTCTCATCGTCGCCGCATTCGAGGAACCACATGTGAGCCTGCAAGCAATTGTCGATCAAGTTCACTTGCATCCTGCAATCGTCCGGCTGATGCATCGTATCAAAGGGCCGGAAGGGATGGTGCTCATTACGGACGCGCTTCAAGCGATGGGACTTGGTGATGGGGATTACCTATTCGGCGGCCATCATGTTCATGTAACGGAGGGGATTGCTAGGCTAGCCGATGGTACTTTGGCATCGAGTACGGTGACGATGAATGAAGCGCTGCGTCTGACAGTTGAGAACGGAATACCTTTAATCGATGCGGTGCAGATGGCATCGACATCACCCGCACGGATCTTAGGATTGTCGAGTAAAGGGAATATTGAAGTCGGATTCGATGCGGATTTCGTCTTGCTTAACGAGAAATATGAAGTGCAATGGACCATGGTCGAAGGCGTCATTTCATGTAAAGCCTGATATGTTCAGGCTTTTCTTTGTTATATTCTCGACCTCTTCTTATGTAGTCGATTTAGCAAAATTGGAACAGCAGCTTCTCTTCCTGACAGCTATAATAAGTTCAAATGACATCACCGCGCGGAGAAAGGAAAGATGATGCATTGAATTACGCAGAGGATATGAGGCGAAGTATCGCTTATATCGAAATGAACTTGAAAAAGGATCTAAATGCCAATGAGATCGCAGATCATATTGGATATTCGGTTTATCACTTTTGCAGAGTGTTCAGCATGGTTCAAGGCGTGCCGCCAATGGACTTTGTCCGTAAGAAGAGATTGAATCAAGCCAGGAGGGAGCTGCTCTTAGGCCGCAAAGTCATTGATATTGCATTGGAATTTGGTTTTGAGACGGCAAGCGGCTTCTCCAAAGCCTTTCGTAAGGAATTTGGCTACAGCCCCACGGTTTACATTGCCAAGATTAACAACTTCAGTACAAGTCAATCTGCATCGAGTACAGGAGGGTTTCAAATGAATCCAATGATCACGAGTAAACCTGCATTCAAGGTGGCAGGGTATGGCATTCGAACTAACATTGCAAGCGGTTATACCAAAGATATCGCAGCTTACTGGGACACATATATCGGTGAGAATCTAGAGAACAAAATGTATACCCAGTTGAATCCGCCAGCACATGGGGAGGTGGGGATCTGTATTCCTTCCTCGGATGATGGCAATATCATCTATTTATTTGGTGTCATTGTTGAAGATTACGCCAAAGTTACACCAGATATGATGACATGGGAAGTTCCAGGAGCGAAATATGCCGTCTTCACTACGCCCCCCGTTGATAACATGGATTCAGCGTCTTCCTATGATGCGGATCCACTATCAACAGCGGTGAAGGCAACCTGGAAATACATTTTCGAGGAATGGTTCCCAAGTAGCGATTATGCCTATGATGAATCCAAACTTGACTTTGAATTCTATGATGAACGCTGCCACGGATTGAAAGATGCTGTCATGGATATTTATGTTCCGATTAAGTAACAGGCGGCAGGGAGAGGAATGGAGCTCATGGACAAACACTATTATGGTGATTTATGTTCATTGTATTACGATATTGACAAGCCGACGGCACCGAGCGAAGAATTGAACTATTTGTTATCTTTTGCATCGAAAGAAATGAGAATCTTAGAACCGATGTGTGGTTCGGGACGATTTATCATTCCGTTTGTGGAACGAGGATACCCCATCGATGGATTTGATGTATCGAAAGATATGATTGCAAGGTGCCGGGATAAACTACGCTCGATGGATTCATCATCTCGAATTGATTTATGCGATTTTGCAGCGTTTGATTCGAATAGAGAGCCTTATGACCTTATTTTTATCACAGCAGCATCTTTTTCATTGCTTACGGACAGAGCTGTGATCGACCAAGCTTTACAAATGATGAAACATTCTCTGAAATCATCCGGACGAATTGTTCTCAGTGTGATAACCGATTTGGAATATCGCAACAATTCTTCCTCTAAGGTAGATGAGGCTAAACTCGAATCTGATGCGGAACATCAAAGTAAGAAAGTAAGAAAAGGTTCTATCGAAGTGGTGCTAAAAGGGGATTCGACCTATGATGCCGATGAGCAAATTCAATCCTCTACATTGTCCTACGATCTTTATGTGGATGGTCGGTATGTTCATACAGAAGTTGAGGATATTAATCTGAGGCTGTATCACCCGAACGAGTTGGATGATATTGTTGAGCAGTGCGGGTTGCAAATTGATCACAAATATACGAATTTTGATAAGAATCAATCTGATTTTCTTAACGCTGATGTCATCTTGTATGAGCTGCGAAAATAAGGAGAAAGACTTCTGGCGGGATCCTTAAGAGGGGAGATCCCACCGAAGTCTTTTTTTTGGTTCGTGGTTTTTTATCTTCTTAGTTTCCTCATACCTGCGTTCTTAAGCTTCACTCTGACATTAACATGATCAATCATATCCGGACGAAGTCGAATCGTCTGACCTTTCTGATGACGATTCCAATAATTCACATGCTGACGGTAAATTTCTTCGCGAATGGAGAATAAATCGACGCCCTTCTGAACCCCATCGCGGAATGTTTTTAGTATTTCATTGCGGATATTTTGTTCTGCAAGTTTTTCCATTTTGTGCGGTTGCATATCTGTGAGCGCCTCTTCAATCGAACCGTCAATGAGTAACTGAATGGTGACCTTTGGGATTTGCTGAGGGCCTTCTAGCTTTACAGTAATTTTACTCTCAGGCACATTGAGTGCTAGCATCGCTACAGGCTTCTTATGGGGTTCGATTTGGAGTGCGGTATGTACAACATTTTTTGAAGCCCACCGTAATCCCGTAATGTCTTTTTTAGCCCACCAACCTTGAAACAGATCCTTCTCCATCGTAAAGAGTCCATCAATTGCATAAGCTTCCTTTGGTTTCAAATCTTCAAACCAATGATCTTTATTGAGCGAAATGCTAGGAAGGAGCAGCGTAGAGCCTGGACGCAACCAGTTGATGAACATTTCTCTCAGTGAAATGGGCTGAATGTAGGACTGCTGCATATAGACCTCCTTTGGTTGATGAAGGATGGAATTTATGGGTGACAAGTTGAACGTGGTTGGTGCAGCGAACAGCTCTTTTATGGAGCTCCGAGTCCCATATACCCAAGGAGAGAATCGAATTTCATGATACCGCAGCATCGAATCGGTCATTCTACGGAGATTCTGCTTCATCGCACGTTCATGAAAGACGACCGCACTGATATGCTCCCAAATGATAGGCAGCTGTGATGCTGTGAAAATATCATTCACAGCCGCGTCGAGCGTGTCACCTTCACCTCGTCCTGTCCAGACCGGAATGTGTTCTTTGGATTTTGCGCCTTCTTGCTTCGCAAGGATGGTAAAGTCCAAGGATTGTGAATAGACGACAAACTTGTTATTCTCATAATCAACCCCCATTGCCGTGACATAGTTCAAATCTTGAATGTTCTTCTTATCCCAGCAACCGGTTAAGGTTATTGTTAGCAACAAAAATATACCTATCGTGAACAAACTCATGATTCGTCGCGAATAAGTCATGTCTCATCTCCTTGCCTCGTCTCATCCATTGGGTGAATATAATGGGGACGTTTTCCATTTTGAGAAGGAGGAAAAGCCGCAATGGACTTAAACATGTCACGGAAAGAAGGCGGTGAAATGGGGGACAAATAGGAGATTCCGAAGGATTCTAATGTGGACAAGTACAGCAATATCCCCAGCATGGAAATAAAAAACCCAAACATGCCAAAATAATTCGACATGAGCAGCACTCCAAATTTAAGGATACTAACGGTTCCACTTAAGGATTGATTCACGAGTGTGAATGTGGCAACCGCATTGACCGCTGCAACAACTAACATGGTTGGAGAACCCAATCCTGCACGTATCGCCGCATCCCCTACAATTAATCCACCTACAACGGCAACGGTTTGTCCAACGGCTTTGGGCAAGCGGGCCCCAGCTTCACGGAAGATCTCGAATAATCCGAGCATAAGAATCAATTCCATCGCTGCAGTGAAGGGAAGTCCCATTCTTGCTGTTGTCACTGTGGCTAGCAGCGGAAGAGGAAGCTGCTCGACGTTAAATGCACATAATGCTAACCAGAATCCAGGTATGAAAATGGATATGATTAGCCCAATTACGCGTAATAGACGTTGAAATGTTACGAAGAAATACGGAAAATGGACATCTTCAGGTGATTTCAGCTCCAATAAGAGATCAGCTGGACCGATCAACGCCATGGGGACTGTATCCACAATAATGGAAAATCGGCCTCGAACCAATGCCTGTACGACATAATCTGGCCTTCCGATATAATCCAACAACGGGAACAAGGAATATTTCGAATCTCCCAGTGCTTCGCCAAGCTGGGAACTGCTAACAACCGAATCCACGTCAATCTTGGATAAGCGCTGTTTCACGGTTTCGATCATTTCTTTATTGGCAACATCCTCCAAATATAACAAGGCGATATTCGTCTGAGATCGTCTTCCGATGATACGGGTTTCAATTTTTAACGATTCGGTCTTAAGACGTTTGCGAATTAATCCAAGATTGGTCGTGATGTTCTCTGTAAACCCATCTTTCGGTCCTTTGATCGAAATTTCAGTGCTTGATTCTTCAGGTGTGCGATTTGGGGCATCTGAGATATCCAGTGTGTAGAACACATTCTGTAGAGGCACGCATATGAGCAAATATCCGCTGAATACTTTGGTTATTGCCTCATGAACGCCTTTGGAAGCATCAATCTTATCAATAGCTAGGAGTGGGTTGTGTTGTAATTCCTCTATCCAATGATGGTTATGCAGCATTTGATGAATTTTTGGAATGATGAATTGATTGATCTGCTTGTGGTCGGTCACACCATCACACCACACAAGATTGATCTCCATCACAGATAAATCTGTACCGAATACGAGGGAATGGTATTCGATATCTGCGCAATTAGACAAGCGTTGTCTCAGATTCGCATAGGTTAACGGCATACTGGGCGTAGGATTTAAGTTGTCAGATTGTTCTATCGGATTACTGGGTTGATGTGTCATGGGGTTTAATCCTCCTGTTAGCATGATGTAACCGGGTCAGCAGACAAAGGATGAAGGATAAGACGATAATGCCTATCGCCGTGATTGGATAGTAGTACGAATACAACCAATTCATAAACACCATATCACTCATACTGAACTGTACGGTAAGGATCAAAGCGATAGATACGGATATGCAAAAAATGAATTTAGGGAGCTTGCTTCGGATGGGCGTAAGATCGTAAATGAAAAATATCGCCAGGGAAATGCGAATAAACGCTCCGGATAACCATTGGTAAATGGATAGAAAATCTAAATGATTGATATACTTGCCGATCGTAACTAGTCGCCATTGTTCAAAGACAGGAAACCGTAGCTCCATGGCAATTTCACGACCAAAGTTCGCGATGGAGCCCAAATAAGGACCGATCGTTAATCCAGCAAGACATATCGCAAGAATAGCTAAGCCTCGATAGCTTGCCTTCGTCGAGAGATGATGCTGTAGTAAGAGGAACATGAACAGTTCCACCATGCCGGCTCCAGGGTATAACAAGCCTCTTAGGATCGGGTAGAAGCCATTCTCGAGTACTGGCGTGATCAAGCTGTAATCTTTATATTGAAAGTTCACTCCCATGACAAAATAACCAAGGATAAGGACAACTGGCAGCAAAGCGCCTGCACAGATGGCAATAGAACGAATCCCGGCAAGTGCCGCTAATGAGCATAAGATGGTCAAAATCGTTGCGAGCATGTAGACAGGGGTTTTCGTTAGGTAGGATGTGTTCGTCCAATTGGTCGTATCTTTTAAGGATACGAAGGCAACGGAGAATAAATACACAAGCAGAATTCCAACGATGATCCAGGCTATGAAGGCGCCAGATTGTTCTTTCAACCACGAATAGATGGGGCGTGTCCCTTTACGGTTCATAACATAGAGCAAGGCAGGAATCCATAGGAAAGCGATGCACATGACAAGTAAAATACTGATCCAGCCATCGCTTCCCGTACTTTGGAGCAGAAGCGGGATAATATGAACATGGTTAAGTAATCCGGTCGATAAGATCATGATCATGCAGGCTTGAAAAAAAGTAACGGATTTTGTGCCAGCTTTCATAGTGAACTCCTAACATTGCAAGATGGTGTTAATGTGCTCCAACACCTGTGAAATCATTCCATTGCGGGGGGAATTCGTCGCCAAAATCCATTGTGAAAGGTTACGATTGGATGGTAAGATCGGGAAGACGCTGTGTAAAATGAAGTCTAAGGGGAGAAGGAAATGATTGAATATTTGAACATCCATCATGTGAGTCTCGCAGTACGCGATTTAACGAAAGCCAAACAATTTTATAAAGAGATTCTTCAGTTGCCAGAATTGACGCGTCCACCGTTTCAATCCAATGGGGCATGGTATGCCATCGGCGATCAGCAGCTTCATCTAATCGAATGTCCGGAAGGCGAGGCGCTTCGCAAAGGTCCGATCCATACACAAGATAGTCACTTTGCAGTGTGGGTGAAGAGCTATCGAGATACGATAGACTGGTTGGAGCAATCGGGGATACCCTATGAAGCCAGACCAGAGAGCGTTGCGGGATTTACACAGATTTACATTCTAGATGTTGATCATCATATCATTGAGTTCGATGCACCCTATGGTTCCTAAGTTGACTTTCGAAGAGCAACATCATACAAGAAAAATGAACATCTTTGATCTATAATGAGAGCACATTGACGGAGAGAAGGTGTAGAGATTTTGTCTCACGAGTTGCGCGAGATCCGCTTCGATGCAGACCTGCGGGTGGAAGCGTACCGTTTTGAAGGCATTATGCAGAATTTCCCCAATCACTTTCACGATTACTATGTTATTGGCTTTATCGAGCAAGGGAAAAGGCATGTCATATGCAACAATGAGGAGTTTATTGTAAATAGCGGCGATGTCGTGATCTTCAACCCGCATGACCCACATGCTTGCGCACAGATCGACGGGAGATCTCTGGATTATCGTTCGTTGAATATACAGCCCGAAGTGATGCGTCAATACGTCATGGAGATTACAGGGACGGCCCGTTTCCCGCGCTTCACCAAGGTGGTTATTTATCATAGTGAGCTCGCAGATTCGCTTCGCGATTTACATCGTATGATATGTGACGAACAGCCTGATTTCAAAAAAGAAGAGCTCATGATGCTGCTTATCGAGCAATTACTAACCGATTATTCGGATGTAGAGACCCTGGGTCATGATCGGGAACTGAGCGCTGAAATCATCGCAGTGTCAGCTTACATCGATGCGAACTACATGAGGAATATCAAGTTGGACCAATTCAGTCAATTAACGGGGTTAAGTAAATATTATCTGGTTCGTTCTTTCACGAGAGAGAAAGGGATCTCACCGTACAGCTATCTGGAGACGACGCGGATCAACAACGCCAAGAGGCTTCTAGAATCAGGCGTGTCACCAAGTGAAGTGGCTTTTCTATGTGGCTTTAGTGATCAGAGTCATTTTACGAAATTTTTCAAAAAGCTGATCGGGTTAACACCTAAGCAATATATGCGGGTATTTGTTAGTGAACAGGGATCAAGGCGGTTTACACTTTATGGGGGATAAACGCAACATCACAGCCGGGCATTTATTAGCCTTCATGACCATCATCATCTGGGGAACGACCTTTATCTCGACGAAAATCTTATTAGTCGATTTCACTCCGATGGAGATATTATTCTTTCGGTTTCTTTTAGGATATCTAGTCTTGTTCCTTATTTATTCACGGAAGATTCGAACCCATTCCTTTCAAGAGGAGCTCCTGTTTATGGGGGCAGGGCTTTGTGGAGTGACTTTATACTTTTTATTGGAGAACACGGCGCTAATCTACACGCTAGCTTCCAACGTAGGCGTTATCGTAACGATTGCCCCTTTCTTCACCGCGTTATTCGCACACTTCTTCTTAGAAGGAGAGAAGTTGAACGTTCGCTTTATGATTGGATTTGTTATCGCGCTCGCAGGAATCATAGCCATCGGATTTAACGGCAGTGTCCTGCTGCAGCTGAATCCCGTTGGCGACATCCTTGCTTTTCTTGCACCTATCGTCTGGGCGATCTATTCCGTATTGATGCGCAAAATTAGCGATCTCGGTTATCATACCGTCGGAAGCACCCGTAAAGTGTTTTTCTATGGACTAATCTTTATGGTGCCCGCACTGTTCCTATTTGATTTCCGACTTGGTCTGGACCGATTCTATGATCTCACGATTGTAGCGAATATTCTATTCTTGGGTTTGGGTGCTTCAGCCTTATGTTTCGTCACATGGAACCTTGCGGTAGGTATCCTCGGGGCCGTCAAGACAAGTATATACATATATGTTGTACCTGTAATTACTGTTGCAGCTTCTGCGCTCATTCTGCATGAGGAACTCACCTGGGCCACCTATGTGGGGACTTTCTTAACGCTGGTTGGCTCGTACATCTCAGAGCGAAGTAGGAAGCAATAATCATTTCGTCGACCTTAAATTGCTTGACAAAAAAGTGGGTATAGTCCTTGGACTGTACCCACTTTTTTTCTTTTATAGATCGTCTTAGAAAGGTTGTTGGTATATAGGAGAGAACAAGGAATTTGAATATATTTAATAACATTAATAATTATATTTAACGTAATTAAATAAATGAAATGATGGGGTTGTTCATTCGACTTGTTTTATTCCAAATCAAATAATTCGCTTCCGTAGTTTGCCGGAGATGATGTCAGTCAGCGTGATAAGTATTACGACCCCAAGGAGAATAACACCGACTCGACTCCAATTCCGTACTTGCAGCGCAAAGATGAGTGGTGTCCCGATCCCTCCAGCACCAACGAGCCCAAGCGTAGTCGCTGAACGGATGTTGATCTCGAAACGGTAAAGTGAGTAAGACAGGAATTGGGGTATGACTTGTGGGATGACAGCATATCTCAGCACTTGCAGTCGGTTGGCTCCACAAGCAAGTAAGGCCTCTTGAGGTCCGCGATCAATGCTCTCGATCGTCTCGGAATACAATTTTGCGAGCATGCCTATAGAGTGAATGCCTAGTGCGAGCACGCCTGCGAATGCACCGGGCCCTACGGCTTTGATGAACAAGATGGCGACGATAATCTCCGGAAATACGCGGATTACGCTGAGCAGGATTTTACCGCTTCCGGATACCGTGAGGCGTCTGCTCATATTCGTGGATGCCCAGAAGGCAAAAGGGATGCATAATATCGCAGATACAAATGTGCCAAGGATCGAAATGATTAACGTGTCTAATAATCCACGAAGCAGATCTTCGCCATCTGGAATATACACATACGACCAATCCGGATGCAGGAATCCATTGATAATGGAGAGCATCACAGTTTTCGTAGTGGATTGAACGCCTTCAAAGTGCATGCCTTGAAACGCCCAGTAGTAGATAGCAAGAATGACAATGATACTAAGCCAAAAGCGAATTCGACGGCTTATCGGTTTATACGCTCTTGTATCTCTCATAGCAGACTCCTCCGAATTCTCGTACTGCCGTAATCAATGGCAAGCACAATGACGAGTGTAATCAGGATGATCATGGATGCACGATCGTAACGGAAGAGTCCCAGGGAACGATCGAGTAATATGCCGATTCCTCCAGCACCAACTAATCCAAGTACGGATGCCGCACGGATATTCACCTCGAACGTATAGAGGAAATATGAGACGAAATAAGGAAACGCTTGAGGCACCACGCCGAACATAATCACTTGCAATCGGTTCGCGCCTACGGCAGTCATCGCTTCCAGCGGACCAGGATCAATCGCTTCAATGGATTCGAACGTCAGCTTCGCAATGATCCCGAACGAGAAGAAGAGAAGGGCGAGCATACCTGCGAAAGGTCCAATGCCGAACATCGCGACAAATATCGATGCAAAGAGCAGATCGGGTATCGTACGTACTAAGTTCAAAATGACACGCATCGGTATCGAAACCCACTTGTTCGGCATCATGTTATAGGCACATAAGAGAGCTACGGGAATGGCAAGAATACCGCCTAACGTTGTCCCTACAATCGCGATCTGAATGGTCTCCATTATCGGTTGCCATATGGTCGGTATGTAACTCCAATCGGGAGGAATCATTTCCTGTAGAAGGCTGCCCATTTGAGGCAACCCGGTCATTAACTTGTAGGGCGTGGCATGAATGTGTATCGAGCAAAGAATAAACACGACGATGATCAACAACCATGTAGCTATTCGCTTGTACCGTCCTCTGATCAGCTGGATATCAGGAGGTGATTTCCGTCCTGATCCAGGCACAGCGGGCTTCACACTTCGCCTCCCAGCATTTCGTCGTGTCGAATCGACCGACCGTATATATCTGCAAAGGCTTCGTCGGTTGCCTGTTCCGGCGACCCGTCGAATACGATTTCTCCCGCGCGTAGACCAATAATTCGCGTTGCATATTCACGGGCTAAATCAATGAAATGCAAATTAATAATCGTCGTTATTCTCATCTCTTGATTGATTCGCTTCAGATCATCCATGACTTGACGGGTCGTCAAAGGATCCAGGGAAGCAACTGGCTCATCCGCTAGAATAATCTTGGCTTCCTGCGCTAAAGCCCTCGCAATCGACACCCGTTGCTGTTGACCGCCTGACAGCTGATCGGCGCGGATATATGCTTTCTCTCGGATATTAACCCGTTCCAGCGCATGTAGAGAGAGTTCAATATCTTCTCGCGGGAACATGCCGAGCATCGTTCGAAATGTCGAATGATATGCAACCCTGCCAGATAAAACATTATTAAGCACGGTTGCGCGCTTAATTAAGTTGAAGCTCTGGAAGATCATGCCGATATCGCGTCGAATCCGGCGCAGCTCCTTATCCTTGGCATGCGTAATAGATTTGCCTCCTACTTGGATGTCGCCTTCCGTTATATCATGCAATCGGTTAATCGACCGAAGCAAGGTGGATTTCCCTGCTCCGGATGAACCGACGATGACGACAAGCTCGCCTTCTTCAATGGTTAGATTAATATGGCGAAGTCCAATGGATCCATTCGGATAGGTTTTCGATACATTATGGAATTGAATCATACAAGTCCAACTCTCTCTCGTTACTTGATTTCTTGACCTACAGCCTTCGCATACTCGCGAACCGAATCAAAGTTCTTGTCGTCACCTTTGACATAGCCAACATGTGTATAGATCTCCTTAATAATCTTTGCTCCTTCTTTATCATTCGTGATATCCATAAATGCTTGGCTAATCTTATCTCTCCAACTTTGGTCCATATCATTGCGAACGCTGACGGTATCATTGGGAATCTTAGCCGTGTAATGAAGGACACGCGTTTTCTCGAAAATATCCGGAACATCTTTGATCACGGTATTCCGAGCGTCTTGGAAGTTCGCGACGGCATCGACTTGACCGTTCAATAACGCCATTAATGCCGCATCATGACCTTTGATGGTGATGCCTGTCACGTCTTTATCTGGGTCGATGCCGGCCTTTTTCAATTCAGCAGCTGGATAGACATAGCCTGCGGAAGAAGTGACATTTTGCCAGCCGATTTTCTTGCCTTTCAAGTCTTCCAGGGTTTTAATCGGTGAGTCCTTGGGTACAACGATCATCGCTTTGTAGAAGTCTACCTTCTCGGTCGTAGGTTGGCCTGTTGCATCATCCACACCAAATCGTTGGGCTTGGAGCAGAAGATCTGCGGCTTTTTTATTATCGTGGGCGAGTACATACGCATTCGGCGGCAGGAATCCGACATCCACTTGTTTGGATGCCATGGCTTCGACAATGGTGTTGTAATCAGGGGATACCGTGACGTGGACAGGAATGCCAAGTCTGTCTCCTAGTAGTTTCTCTAGAGGTTTGGTTTTAGCTTCAAGGGTATCTGCATTCTGAGATGGAACGAATTGTACATTAAGCTCTTTCGGTACGTAAGAAGAGCTCGCTTCTTTGGACCCGCAAGCAGCTAGACTCGCAGTGATGAGGATGGTCATGATCATTGCCATTGTCTTTTTAAACATTTTTAGTACCCTCCATTGGTCAATTTTATCTATTGAAAAAACGCCTATATCAGATCTATATATCTGACATCACAGGTCGTAGAACAAAGAAAAAAATGAAAGGTAAAAGAGAATAAACGAGGGTGTTTCCCTATAATCATAAACACGTCCCATGCGTCATATAATCAACGAATTGCCAAGCAGAGGTTGCTTTATTATCGTCAAAGACCTCTGCTTTTGTGTTTTATAATGGCAATATTTAACATAACATTAACACTAAAATACACCGAGACATGCTACAGTTATGACGTTGTAACCACTAAATTGGGATGAAGGAAGGGACAAGGGACGATGAGGAACAGAATGAACATGAGAAGGCTTGGCGCTGTATTTTTAGCACTCTCGTTGTTAATCGGCAATGTGTTTTACTTTCTGCCAGGGACAGCTTCAGCTGCATCGGCGATCACCGTTGCACAAGCCATTGCGAAGAACAACAGCGGCGAGACGGCCACGGTGGAAGGTTTTATCGTAGGTGAAGTGTATAATTCAAAGCCCATTTTTTCTAATTTTCAAGATGATCTCAACTTTTTGATTGCGGATACAGCAAGTGAGACAGACAAAACGAAGCTTATCGATGTTCAGATTACGGCTAGTTACCGGAGCCAATACGGTCTGAAGAGCAACCCGACACATGTCGGCAAAAAAGTTCAGGTCACTGGCACACTAGCAGCATACAGCGGCATGAACGGCGTGAAAAATCCAACGAGCTTCGTCTTGGATGGTACGCCTGGCGGAGGCGAAAATCCAAATCCGACTGACCCAGGCAGCGAGAACATTGGCATTCCCACAACTCTTCCTGACGGCACTGGCAAAAAAGTTCTATTCGATCAGTCCCACGCCCAGACTGCCGGAGCATCGGATTGGGTCATTGATGGAGCGTTCTCGGATTTCGCAGACGGGCTGAAGGCCGCAGGTTTCCAAGTTGATGCGTTAGAAAGAACGATCCCCTATAGCTCTCAAGCGTATGATACCCCTACGATTACACTAAGCAAGTTAAAAGCGTACAACGTATTTGTCATTGGGGAGGCGAATATTCCTTTCAAATCATCCGAGCAAGAGGCGATGCTACAGTATGTGAAGGAAGGCGGTAGTATCTTCTTTATTTCGGATCACTATAATGCCGATCGTAACCTGAACCGCTGGGATTCATCGGAAGTGATGAACGGATACCGTCGTGGTGCTTATAATAATCCTTCGAAAGGGATGGCAGCAGCGGAAGTTGCCTCCGGAGCGATGCAAGGCGTGACCAGCACCGATTGGCTGGGGCAGAATTTCGGTGTTCGATTCCGCTATAATGCGTTAGGCGATTTTACGAAGACCGATACGGTGAAATACGACCAATCCTTCGGCATTACGGCTGGCGTGAATGATGTCGAAATGCACGCAGGTTCGACGATGGTGGTGCTTGATCCGACACGTGTCAAAGGGCTTGTCTATATTCCGAAGACAACTTCAGGGTGGAACAACGCCGTTGAGAAAAGCGATCCAGCGAATTTCCCGAATGGCGGCGTGTATAAAGGCGGCGGAGTAGACGAAGGTCCATTCGCAGCCATTTCCAAGTTACAGAAGGGTAAAGCAGCCTTCATCGGGGATTCTTCTCCCGTTGAAGATGTGACGCCGAGATATGTTCGCGAAGATAACGGTTTGAAGAAGACGACGTATGATGGATTCAAGAGTGAAGGACAGAATAATGTTTTCCTTGTACAGACGGTCAAGTGGTTAGCGGTTCAAGAAGATTACACAACCTTCGAGAATAAAGGCATCACGCTTGATTCCACGACGCCATTGCTGGCAAGCGGGTTGGAGAATCCAGCAACTTCGGTGGAAATTGCGGGTACTGAACCTTGGGGGAATCCTGCAGCTGGATACAAATGGTACGATCCAGCTACATACAAACCGGGTTCTTATGGTACCGGTAAAGGAACGCCCGAAGTACCGATCCCGGATCTGACAACCATCGCTGAAGCTAGAAAAGTCAGCGACAACACGTATGTGACAGTTCAGGGCATTGTCACATCCGAGCCAGGAATCTTCGGTGGATCGGGGTTCTACATGCAGGATGGGACGGCCGGAATTTATATATATCCGAGTCAACCAACAGGTTTTCATGTGGGGGACAAAGTGAAAATCACAGCACAGAAGACCGTATTTAATACAGAAATCGAGCTAATAAACGATGCGAAAATAGAGAAGTTGGATGCGAGTGCGAATATCCCGGCTGCTGTTCCGGTCGTCCAGACAACATTAAATGACGACAATCAAGGTACATTCATTACGCTTAAAGATGTCACGATACAAAATTATGCAACGGTGACGAATTCTCTTGAATTCGATCTGGTGAAAGATGGGGTAACAAGCCGTGTCCGGGTAGACAGCAGAACGAATATCAATGTTGACACGTTCAAGCAGTCATTCCCGGCTGGAACGAAGGTGGACATTACAGGGATTTCATCCATTTTTAAAGGCACTTATCAATTGAAATTATTAAAGAGCGGGGATGTTCAGCTTGCTTCCCAAGCCAATCAACCTCCGGTATTTAAGGCGATTGTGGCCCAAAGTGTGGTAGAAGGGCAACATTTAACCTTCCAAGTCGAGGCAACTGATGCGGATGGCGATAATCTAACCTATACAGCACCTACACTTCCAGGGAATGCCACCTTTGATGCGATTAGCCGCCAATTCTCCTGGACACCGCAAACGCCTGGGGATTATACAGCGTCTTTCCATGTAACGGACGGGAAAGGCGGGGAAGCGACAATTAACGTATCGATTACCGTCACGCCAGCAGCGCAAGGTGCGAGCAACGCGGCCACGTTGACAGGACCCGCTTCATCGTATGTGGGCAGTGCTGCAGACTTGACAGTTGGCATGAAGAACGTTACGGATGGCTTTACGATAGGAAGCATTGTCATTCAATATGATCCGAACGTATGGGGATTTGCGACAAAATCGAATGCAGATGGCACCTTAGCGTTAGCTGACACAGCATTAAGTTCAGACTTGGATAATTCAGGAGTGCTGGCTACGGGTGTCAAACCGGATCAAGGCCAAATTCTTGTCATCGTAGGAAGTACGGGAGCTGATCATATCATAAAAGGTTCAGTCCCGCTCGTCACATTACATGGCACAGTCAAATCGAATGCACCGACAGGTACGACAGCACTTTCACTATCAAGCTTTGATGTATCAAGGGACGGTATAGCCAGTGTGCTGGAAACAACCCAAGCTTCTTGGCATGTCGAAGTGAAGTCAGCTGACAGAGCTGCTTTGATTACAGCGATACAAAATGCGCAGCAACTCCATGACAATGCTGTCGTCGGGTCGGCTCCAGGCCAATATCCATCAGCAGCCAAAGCAGCCCTGAAGGATGCAATTGCAGCAGCAAGTACGGTTCGAGATAATTCATCTGCGACGCAGGAACAGATCAATGCAGCACTTGCAGCCCTGAATACAGCAGTAAACACGTTCAGAAATGCAGTAAATCCATCGACACCAGTAGATAAAGCATCATTAACAGCAGCCATTGCGAATGCGCAAAATCTATTGAACAAAGCTATCACAGGCAATAAAGTCGGCAAGTATCCGGCAGACGCTAAGGCAGCGCTACAAGCAGCAATCGCAGCAGCAACAAATGTGTTGAACAATACTTCCGCATCACAGGCCCAAGTGGACACGGCGGTATCGGTATTAAACGCAGCAGCCGTAACATTCCAATCGAAACTCATCACATTGGTTCCTGGCGCGACGAAGATTACGATCAATGATCTCTCAATTGTTGCGAAATACTTCGGTGTGAAATCGACGGATCCGAATTGGAACAGCATTGCTATCGCAGATGTGTTAGATGAAGGTGAGATTACGATTCGAACGCTGGCAGCCATTGCGCAGCTCGTCGTTGGTGATTGGTACACGAAGAACTAATTGGTAAACATACGACCTAGGTTTTCTTTTTCTCAAACCGCCATGCTTCCTTTACAGGACGCCGATGGCGGTTTGTTTTTTAATTAACATATCATGATGGTTACGCCTATTGTCTTAAAATGCGTTGGTGATATGATGGGAATTGTCGTTATTCGTTTGTAAGTGTTAAATCGATTCTGTAACCAAAATGAGACTTCCTCGTATTAAGTGAACAACACCGACGAATTAGTATTAACATAATATACTTTAAATTAAAGATGAGGGAATCCATCATATGAATGTGGCATTTAAAGATCATGCCGATCTAGGGTATCGGCACGCTGAGGAGAAGGCAGCTCAATATTTTGCAGCACTTAAACTGCAGGTTAAGGAAAAGACTTATGTGCCTACCCTCACAGAAGATTTTCACTTGTGGAAGAAGAATCATATTCATCCTGCTTGGCTATCTTTTTTTTCCAGGGGAAAGAAAAAGCCGGATACACGGGATTATTACAAATATATTCAATGGCTGAGCGCAACTGGCAAACTAGAAGATTATTTGGATCGAAGTGTTTCTTACATGTATATGCGGGATTTAGGCAAGTCTTTGAATTCACCCGCGACACAGACTCATATTCAGCACGTCGTTAACGACATTAAGAATCATTTGATTCATTCTACTTCATCGAATAAGAACAAGGAAGCAGGACTAGAAACGATGAGTCTCGCTGGGTTGTATCGGTGGGGGCAGAAGAAAGGGATCGAAACGGACATCATCTGGTTGATTAACAAGCTTCGTATGGTCTCTATTCATGTCCCTGAGGAAATCAGTGCTGAGCACGCTCAGCGCAAATTGATTAAGATCATTATCGGGGTGGTACTGCATGTTGTGGAAGACATGGACGATACGCTATCCGCTGCGGAACGAGCCAAGCGGCTGGGTGAAGCCCTTCGACTAGGTTATTCTTACGGTCTAACTTATCCTTTCATTGACGATCTACTCGATTCTACGGTCTTAACTCCAACGGAGAAGGAACAGTATTCGCGGATGATCCGCACCTCGCTGCTCACAGGGACCGTACCGAAGCTTAGCGAGTGGTCTGGCAGTAATCAGGAATTGATTCAATATATCCATGCGGAGCTCCGGGAAGCGTTCGAATATATTCGAGACTATGAACGTTCGGACACACAGCGAATATTCTTCGAGCAATCCTATGTATTCTTTCATTCGCAGGAAATCGACCGTGCAAAGGTATTATCGGATTCGACCTATACGAACGAAGAACTCTATATTCCTGTCATTCTCAAATCATCTTCTTCGCGATTGATCGTCCGTTCCGTCATTAGTGCGCCTGTAGATGAAGGCTTTGACGATCGAACCTTCTATAACGGCATTTATAATCAGCTGGCTGACGATTTTGCAGATATGTTCGACGATATGAAAGATGGGGCGGTCACACCTTATACCTACTATTTGAAATATCGTGATCAACGTCCCGATCTCATTAACCCTTTTGAATTGTATTGGTCCGTTATCTCTCATTTGATCCATCACGTGCATCACTCCGATCCCAAGACGCGTGAAGTCATCTTAGATCGGGCAATTAATGGGCTCAAACGTTGTAAAGTGCGTGTAGGAACGGAGAAGTACAACGAAATTATGGATATCTTTGCTTCCGGTCATCCCGAATTCAATCGTCTCGTCCAGTATATGGTTCATAAAGCGGATAACGTAGATTTCTTCGATAAGCTGCTTCGAGATCAGATGGTAACAACGCTCAAGAATGATCGACAGGAAAAAGACGACTTTCATCAGACAATCGAATCGATCCGTCATCAAATTAATGGCATATTGTCTATTGCCAAGCCAAATGATATTTCTCCAATGCAAGAGCCACTCATTGATGCAGCGAACTACAGTCTTGAAGGGGATGGGAAGCGGATCCGCCCCATTTTGACTTGGATGATGGGTGTGAACGAATACGGGCTAGAAGCATCAGCAATTGTGCCGTTACTCAGATCATTGGAATATATGCACACCGCTTCCTTGATCTTCGATGATCTGCCGTCGCAGGATAATGCTTCGACGCGAAGAGGTCGTCCGACCCTGCATCAGGTGCATAACGTTGCTACAGCGGAATTAACCGGCCTGTTCCTGATCCTTCGGGCCATCAATGAACAATCCTCATTGGGGCAATTCAATGCCAATACGGTGTTAGACTTGATCCATTACTCTGCTCAGAAAACAGAAGAAATGTGTATGGGGCAGGCGATGGACCTTGAGTCGAAAGGAAAAGTGCTAACCCTTGAGCAGTTGAACATGATATGTTTCTATAAAACCGGTATTGCCTTCGAAGCTTCTCTTGTAATGCCGGCGATACTCGCCGAAGCGAAAGGATCCGAAATTGCGGCGCTCAAGAAATTCGCATATCATGCGGGTATTGCTTTTCAGATCAAAGATGATCTGTTGGATTTGGAAGGAGATCTGCTCCTCCTCGGCAAACCGACGGGCAAAGATGCAGAGAATAATACTTCGACATTTGTCTCGATCCTAGGTCAGGATCACGCGAAAAAAGAAATGTGGGAACACTATTGCCTAGCCATGGAATCACTAAAAGAAATGCCTCGCGATATCGCTTTTCTGAAGCATTTATTGAATTATTTCGTAAGTCGAGATCATTAATAGAACGACAGGAGTCTTCCATTAGGAAGACTTCTTCTTTTTCAAGGGCTTGATAACGGATATGGCGATAATAAAGAGGGTAATTCCGATCTGAATAATGACCGCATATTGTCTAAACTCATGATTCTGAATAAATGCGGGATTGGTCAATGCTTGAGCATGTTGTGATTCTAGCATCCCCATGTTCGCTACCATGAGCTTATCAACAATAAAGATGCCAATGAGCGTCTGGATGAGGAATAATACCCATTTTACCGTAATCCAGCGATGCCTGAAGAATCCCCAACTCGTAAATATCCCATATACGAATCCTACAAGCAACGTACCAACGGCCCCAATCCTTATAATTTGATCGCTAATACGCACCATAGCCTGATAGGAATCTAGCGTCTCCTCGTATTCATGTAGGCTCATTCCGAAGTTTAATGCAACGGAGCTCATAATCCCCCCAAAAAATAATGTGACTAGAATCAGATGGACAATTTTGAGCCATTTCATCGTGGCAGGATTCCATTTTTTCAAAATTTATTGCCTCCTATGCGTTGTAAGATGCTACCTATGCAATCATCATAACGATCAAATGTTGTAAACTTATGACGATGATGCACGGGTTCTATGAAATTTGTGCTAAATCCTATAAAAGACTGATGGCTGTGGCATAATGTTGGAGGAGGAGGGGGCGTATGGCGCATAATCTATTATTTGTGGATGATGAACAAAAGGTATTGGATTTCGTGAAACCTTTTCTAGAGGAAGAGGGATATATCGTATGGACGGCTCGTAATGGGCAGGACGCCTTGCGTATCGTTCAAGATCGTCATCCGAGTCTTGTCGTATTAGATTGGATGATGCCGCAAATGAGTGGAATCGAGGTATGTATGGCACTTCGTAAATCTAGTGATATTGGTATTATTATGTTAACGGCAAGGACCGAAGAGTCGGATACCTTAGTAGGGCTCGAGGTGGGGGCGGATGATTACATCACGAAGCCTTTCTCCTTACGGGAACTCGCCGCCCGAATCCGTTCAGTCCTACGTAGAATCGATATGAAGCACGGTACAGAACAAGCGCAGCCAATTCGTCGAGGAGAACTGACGATTTCACATGCTGAGTACCGTGTCTGGAAACGTGATCAAGAAGTGTTATTAACGCCTACGGAGTTCAAGTTGCTCACGACACTGGCTGACAAACCTGGCGTCGTATATAGCCGATTGCAGCTGCTCCAATGGGCTTTGCCTGATGATGTACTGAATGATGAGCGTACCGTAGATGCCCATATCAGCCGTCTAAGAAAAAAGATTGAAGATGATCCGGGTCACCCCATTTATATTCATACGGTATATGGTTTTGGGTACCGATTTGCTCTGAAAGAAGAGAAGCCGATATGCGTGTAGGACAGAAAATATTTGTTAGTTATTCCGCGCTCATTCTTCTGATGGGGAGTCTGTTCTTAAGCGGCACTTATGTCGTGGTAAACCAACTGATTCGACATATGGCTGAGGTAAAGCAAGAAGATCGATTGATTGAAATTTGCCGAGATTTAGACGCAATGTATTCCTTGACCTCTGGATGGCAAGGGATCGATACGGATGATATTGCCAAGAATTTTGGTCAAGACAGCAGTATCCTCATCAAGGACGAACATCACGATCTTGTAACTTCGTGGGGGGAGATGGAAGCGCCGTTAATTGAGAAATTCGGCATCAAGAGAGAGCTGGTTACGGAAGACCGCAAAGTCTGGACCTTGTACTATGCGAACGATGTTATCTATTTCGTGGGTCTGTTCCAATATGCCTTTAGAGATTCACTCATCCTGTTTCTCAGCTTGGCCCTGGTCGTGTTCGGCATATTGAGTATCTTCCTCTCGTATTATTTGGCTAGACATCTGACATCACCTATTCGACGCATAATTCCCGTAATTGATGCGCTAGCAAAAGGTAATTTTCATATGAAGGTTCCTGTGAAGACATCGGATGAGTATGGGAAGATCGGTAATGCAATTAATCGTATGTCTGATGATTTAGAACAAGCCGAACAAGTCAGGAAGAACATGACTGCGGATGTAGCACACGAACTGCGTACCCCCCTCGCGATTGTATCTGGGAAGATGGAATATTTACAACAGCGTAACCAGTCTATAGCACCTGAAGAACTGCTTCCACTTCAAGATGAGCTCATTCGACTACAACGGCTTGTAAATGATCTTCGGGAATTGTCACAAGCGGAAGCGGGGCAATTAAAGCTTCATCAGGAACGTGTGAATATCCATCATCTACTTGCACGCATCGTAGACAAGGTCACCTTTGAAGCTGAGGAACGGGAGGTCACTGTCCATTATAGCGAGCCGCTTCAACCAATTGAAGTGATGCTGGATAAGCACCGGATGACGCAAGTATGCTTAAATATCCTCATGAATAGCATTCGGTATACGCCTCCAGGCGGTGAAATTCGGGTAGAGGCAAAGATTGAGAACAAGCATATGCTAATAACCGTAAAAGATAATGGGGTAGGCATCGAGCCTGAGCACATACCATTCTTATTCCAACGATTCTACCGAACCGATCAAGCAAGAGACCGGGACCGTGGAGGAACCGGGTTAGGACTTGCCATCGCTGCGGAATACGTACGAGCACACGGTGGCGAAATTACAGTAGAGAGTGAGAAAGATAAGGGGACGATATTTCAAATTCATATCCCAATCGTGAGAGAAGGAAGCTCGTAAGGTCACATAATGATACCGGATGGAGCTATCGTGCTATCGATTTGACTATGATTCGTTGCAGCTTCCCAATGCGAACTGGAATAAATTGTTGTTATCTGGTTCAAGCTAGTATTAAAAAAATACGGGGGAATCCTGTACATGTTTACATTGGAATCAAGACTGGAAAATGTACAAGGTACCTTTTGCGACTTAAGCGAATCTTTTTGTAAAATGAATTTTTGCTTAGGTGGCAATTGGGAGTACAAGCAGGGGATATTCGACAAGCATTTGGACGCGGAACGTAAGGTATGGCTGCGGATTCCCTTTTATGTAACAAGTGGGCATTTGGATGGAGAATGTGACGGCTGCGACGCCATTGTGAAGTTAGGAAAGCCTTTTGTATTAAATCATCTATACAATGAGGGATTGGATGAAGAGGCACATATCTCACTCACCGGAGGGCTGTTCAATCAATTTCAAGCGCCTGTGGATCCGGATGCTAGTGTGAAGTCGAGATGGGTAGATCAAGCCCAGGAAGTGCTTCATCAGTTAGAACAGTCGATGGTGCATTAGAATAAATACCCCTTAGATCATTGGAATACCTTTTGGTTCATCCGATGAATTCTAAGGGGTCTTTTATTGAAGTTATGTTATGTGAAGTATTCAATCGTTGCTTCTGGGAAATACGTGTTTATTAGACTTCCGAGCGTATGGTTTATCTCCACTTGCTCGCTATCGGTATAGACATATTTGCCAATCCCATAACGTCCCCACTTCCATTTTCGCTTGGATTCTTCGAGTTCCAATTTGGTCATTGGGTAATTCTGTTGGATCACACGTTTAGCCGGTTTGGTAAATCGATGCTGGATCATTTCGAAAGTTAGATCCTTCCTCGCGGAATCGGGCAGCAATCCTGCGAGATTCTGGAACATTTCTGTATAACCTTCTTGCCAGCCCTCGTGGAGGTAGATCGGAGCGATAATGAAGCCTAGCGGATATCCTGCATTTGCGACCTTAGCCGCTGCTTCGATTCTTTCCCCCAGACTAGACGTTCCTGGCTCAAAATTCTTAATGATAAAATCCGCATTAACACTAAACCGAAATCGAGTTCGACCTTGATGGTTGGCGTCGAGTAAATGGTCCACATGAGCGAATTTCGTCACGAATCTTAGCTTACCGAACTCAGATTTGCCAAAATGCTCGATTGTTTTCTTGAGTGTATGGGTTAAATGATCAACACCGACTATATCAGAAGTACATGATGCTTCAAACCGAGTAAATTCTGGTGCTCTTTCTTGCATATATTTATCTGCCGCATCGAAGATATCCTCAAGATTGACATAGGTCCGAATATAAGGTTTGCTTCCCATTGTCGTCTGCAAATAGCAATAATGACAATGCCCCATGCACCCTGTTACGAGTGGAATGGCATATTCCGCAGATGGCTTGGAGGTATCGAACTTAAGCGTTTTACGGACACCTAATACGAATGTGGATTTCGCTATACGATATCGCTGAAAATCATTGTCTCCCGGCAAATTACGAATCTGATTGTGTGAAGTGGTCTGCCGAATTTCAATGCCCATCTGCTCGAATTTATGTACTAACTCTTGACCGAGTGGATATTCCAGTGCACCGGGTTCAACATATACGAGTTGAGGGATGAACGGTTTAACCATAAAAGTCCTCAATTTCAGCAAGACCAAAAGCATCTTGATAAGCCGCTTCGGCTTCATCCCTGGATGCATATACCGCGAACTCTTCGGTTAGAGGGTAATACGTTTCATACAAGAAAAGCGCCATCTGATTTAGATTCTCCGGATGATGGACGACGGCGGCTTGCTGTACGTTCGCGACACTCTGAGAATGTGGGTTGCGAATGATGACGTAGACAATTTGTCCCGGTAAAAAAAGTTCATTATACCCCATGGATTCATCTACCCTTTCCTATTAAGGATAAGCTTCGAGTGTGGAGGGGAAGGGAAATGATGATCCCTTCCCGGTCTTCCAACCATCTACCGATGTTCGACTAAGTCTATAGCACCCAAAACCATGTGAGCTAATCCAAACCCTAGGACACCCGTAGCAGCAAGTTTATACTTGCCCCCAAGTAGTGACGCAGCAGAAGCAGTTACCAGAGTTCCAAGAACCACGGGAATCAAACCTTCACGCATCGTTATCACTCCTATAGAATTGTTATGGAAGACACGGGTTATTGTGATCAAGTCAATTTGTATTTATTCACGAGCATCGGACATCATACGTTTCTACCATGTCAGCAGCACGTCACCTCATCTTCGATATTCCACCACTGACCAGATTCACCTTAACATCGATTTTGTCGATACTTTCGGGATCAAGTGGGAATTTTCCCTTAGCATTAAACTTGTCCCACTGTTTTGGCATTTTGCGATAAAATATGCCTGAAAGTCCGAAAACATCCGCATTCATTTCTAAACCTTTCCGGTAGGTTGTCAGGATTTGATTTTTAATTTCTTTTATTGCCTGCTGTTCCAGCCTTTTTTTATGAAAACTTGTGCTTAGCTGAGGGATGGTGGCCTGCATAGACACTTTAATATCGAAGACAGGTTGACCATGGCTCAACTTTGGACGGATGGAGGATTTGATTTTATTCATAACCATTAAAGCCTTTACGGTCTTGTTATCTCGGATAACTAGAGGGGTTCTCTTCGTCTTTTTTTCTAGCCATCGAAGTCCTAATAAATCTGGGGTTTGCAGGCAGCCTCTGAATTTCTGACTGTCCAACAAACAAACGCCTTCCATGCTGAGGTTGGGAGAAGGCTTGTTATTATCGGTCCAACCATGCACAATATTCAGCGAAGGTAACAGAACTGTTTGCCCTTTTTCTTTATATTTCCATATAAATTTGTAGAGGTACAACGGTGCAATCATTGAACTCTGTTCATACGCTCTGAGCGGGCTGTTAAGCTGCGAATAAAGTACTGATAAGTCGGCGATCGAAGGAGTATTAAGCACTTCTTCCATTGGTTCATGCGTAGCCATGGCCCAAACCGTATATCGGAATTCATAATAACGATCCCATACATCCAAAACCTGTTGGATAATATTGTTCTTGAGAGCCTTGTCGCTAAATACGATGGTTTTCACACTGCTCCAGACAACCCTCTGCGGGCTTGATGCGTACAGATTGAATATAGCCGTATCGAATGAATCCCCTTTGGCCTTACCGATGAATGTTTTCTGCACCTGTGCCTGTCCTGATTCCCTCTTTGCAATGCCGCTAAAATTAACCATCTGGACATAAATAACGACCTGATCATCCACATAATCGATCCCCAAGGTATTGACGTAAATCATATGTTCAATTTCCCTGGCTCCCCAACACCCCGTAAGCATTGTCGAAAACAGCACGACGACAAGGATGCATCGTATGCATTTCATTGTGGTTTCACCCCTTTATACCGTGTTCAGTCAAATGACAGGTCGTTATTTTTTCTTTCCCCATGGCATTCTAAAGATAACTTTATACATGTCCTTGAAATGATGTGGGGCTAAGGGGGTTAGGTAGTAGGTCCCGAATGAACGCAAATTCACCAGATAGAGAATCATGGCCAACAGACATATTAAAGTACCAAACAATCCAAGAAGCCCGCTAATCATGAGCACGGCAATCCGAATCAAGCTGACGACGCTGACCAAGGACTGATTCACTAAAGTAAAGGTGGAAAGTACTGAAATCGCAATAACGACAATCGTACCTGGACTTGCAATGCCGGCGCTAATGGCTGCCTGTCCGATGATTAACCCACCCACTACGGATAATGTCTGACCGAATGCGGAAGGCATTCTCATGCCCGCTTCCCGGAAAATCTCAAACAAAAACAGCAACACGATTGCTTCCAGCGGAGCGGGAAGAGGCACACCCTGTCTCGAATTCACTAAGGTTGCAAGCAATGTAAAGGGGATTTGATCCGAATGATAAGTAGTAAGCGCGATCCAGAACCCCGGCAAAAACAAAGTAAGCATCACGCCGCACACCCTTAACAGCCTTGTAAAAGCAACGAAGATATTCACCAGATGTGCATCCTCTGAAGTGTTTAGCAAATAATTAAAGCTCACGGGTGCAATGATCACGGTAGGAGAACCTCCTATATTAATGACAAATTTACCATGAAGCAGTGAATTCACGGCGAAATCCGGTCTGCCGGTGTAAGACATCAACGGAAAAAATGAGAAGTCGGTTAGAATTTCTTCCAGCTGAGAGCTGCTCACAAGCCCCTCGACCTGAATATTCGTCAGTTTCGCCTTAATTTCGTTTAGAACATCAGGGTCGATCATGTCCTTGTGGTATAAGAGATGCACTTTAGTTGCCGTTTGAGATCCAATCGTGAATTCTTCGACCGCCAACAAATCGGTCTTGAGCCTCTTTCGAATAAGAGCGATATTGGTAAAGGGTTCTTCCGTAAAACCATCTTTTGGGCCTCTCGTTGATACTTCCGTATTGGGCTCCTCCGGTTGTCTTTTGGGGGGATCTGCCAGAGCCACAGCGTAAAAATGATTCGAAGGCGTAAATAGAAGAAATAGATCCCCATTCAGAACGGTTTCTCGCATCGCATTTTCCATTTGATCTGATTGAATAGGAGTCATGTGAAATGGGACTTTCTGCGGAAGATCCAGTTCATATGATCGGAGGATATGTTCCGGGATATTTTTTAGCTCGGGTATAATGCTTTGCTCTACTTTGTTCACATCGCACAACCCTTGGCAATAAACCAGATGGACTGCACGGTCTGATTTAGACAAAGTAACCGTCATCTTAATGACGTCTGAGCTCGAACCGAATAGTTTTGATAGCGCATCCTCAAACGGGTGAGATTCCTTCTGACCATACCCATTCATGATGTTACTTTCCCCTTTCGATAGGCCAAGCTAATCAGCCCCGTTATAACGACAGAAAAAATCACAATTCCCCAAATAGAAAAGGGAAGAACATAAGCAGATATCATTTTCAGAAAGAACTGGTCGCTAATAGGAATGGCTGTGAACAGTACAGCACCTAAAAAAATACATCCGAGCACCCAAGCCTTCACCTTAGGGCTTTGAATTTGGAAAACATCGAGAAACAGGAACATGGTCAGAGATATTCTTAGAAAGGCCCCACTGAACCACTGGTATACGCTTAAAAAGTCCAAATGCTCAATGTATCGACCAATCGTCAATAATCTCCATTCTTCAAATGCGGGATATCGGAGCTTACCAGCCTCGTCCGCACCAAACTCAGCAATTGCGCCAATGATCGGACCCATGGTGAGACCCAAGATAATCAGGATCATAATCATAAAGGAAAGATATGACAGTTGCGACTTGATGTGGTGTTGCAAAAAGAAGAGCATAATGACCTCTACAAAGCCGACTCCTGCATACATGGCTCCTCCCCAAACTGGCTGCATTCCATGCTCAAGTATTGGTTTTAATAAGGAATAATCCTTATGAGGCGTATTGGATATCATGATAAAAAAGCCCAAAACAACGACAAAGGGCAGCAATATGCTGGCGGTATTAGCGAGAGAATAAATACCCATGTAAGCATTTAGTGCAGAAATCAATAAAAATATGCTGGAAAGTACCAATATGGGCGTCTCCGGAGCGAAGGTGAGATGGATCCAATAGACGGTGTCTCTGGTCGTAAACATACAGATAACAAGCAGATATACCCCGGCTGCTGCCGCAAACATGTGGCCCACGAAGGGATGATAAGCTTTGGCCAGCCATTCGAAAAGATGCTGTTTATTGATTTTGGTGATGCCGATGTGCAGAATAAAAATCCAAATCAACGCACATGCGCCTGCCAGCAGTACCGAAATCCAGGCGTCACGTTTAGCTGCGTCCAATATGATAGGAATAATAATGACATGATTTAGAAGGCCTGTACTCAGCATAATGATCATAACGGACTGTATAAATGAAATTTTTGTTTTTATTTTCCTCAACCTCCTAAAAAAACGTATCGCTTCTCCACATTTATCATGGCATTTTATAGAAGATTTATTCTCCAGCTTTTGTCATATTATCAATGCCATACCGAATGAGAGAGCAACATTTCGAAAATCGCCTTGTGATATAACTAAAAATGACATTCACATAAGGAGATGAGAGAATGGGTAGGTTGAAAGGTAAAGTAGCTTTAGTAACTGGTGCAAGCAGGGGGATAGGAAGAGGTATCGCGCTTCGATTAGCAGAAGAAGGTGCAGTCGTGGCGGTACACTACGGAAGAAGACATCATGCGGCAGCGGAAGTTGTCCAACAAATCGAGCAAAACGGAGGATCGGCATTCACGCTTGGTGCTGATTTGAGTTTAATTAATGGTATTAATAATTTATATGATAAATTAGATGATGTCCTACGGGAACGCACAGGTGATCATCGGTTTGATATTCTAGTGAATAACGCTGGCATCGGGCAAATTTTAACCATGGAAGAGGCAACGGAAAATTCTTTTGACGAGGTGATGAACATGAATGTCAAAGGGCCGTTTTTTATTACGAAGCAAGCTTTGCCGCGTCTGAAGGATGGTGGGCGTATTATCAATATTTCATCGTTCGTTACACGCGTGGCATCACCGAGTGTTTTCACCTATAGCATGTCCAAAGGTGCAATTGACACGTTAACACTTGCCTTGGCTAAGCAGCTTGGGAGCCGCAAGATTACAGTGAATGCCATTCAACCAGGCATTATCAATACAGAGATGAACGCCGGTACCTTGCAGGATCTAGGCGGTCAGAAATATGCCGCTGGCTTGTCAACCTTCAACAGATGGGGAGAGCCAGAAGATATCGCAGATATCGCAGCCTTTCTTGCATCTGAAGACAGTCGTTGGGTAACCGGTCAATGCATTGATGCAAGTGGTGGATCTCATCTATAATACGGAGGGCTCTAGAACCTAGCGTAAACGCTAGGCTTTAGAGCCCTTTGTTTTTTTATTTCCGATGATCAATTCAGCCTGCTGCCCAGACATCCAATTCAATCTTCAATGCTGGTAATCCTAATCCTTGAACGTAAGCAATGGTCATAGATGGGGGAGTGGGGCCAAATACACGGTTCCAAATGTCATAGAAATGATCCCAATCGATTTCTTCTGTAGCCCAGATGTTAACCTTAACGACGTGATCAGGAGTTAATTGTTGAGAGGTAAGAATATCAACAATATTGTTCATTGTATTGGTGACTTGTAGATTGAACGTCTCGGGGATCTGCCCGTCTTTATCGATCCCGATTTGACCGGAAAATACATACATCTCCGCATTCCGGCTAATTTTCGTTACATGGCTGTAGCTGCCTACAGGTTTGGCAATATTGTCAGGATTCGAACGTTGTATGATAGGTTGACGATTGTTCATCATGTGAATGTTCTCCTTTTCGTTAGGAAGTAATGAAGTGACAATCAGTCAACCATTCTAGAAAAAGACAGCTGTAGAATACCCAATCCCCGAAGACAAGCTTTTAATGGATCTCTTTTTCATTGGGTAACCCTCCTATATTGATAAGAAATTTATAGTAGAACAGGATCATTATACCATAGAACGCTGGTTTTTTAACGCCGTTGTAGTACAATGGTAGCCATGAAAAGAAGCGGAGGTTATGTTGCCATGATTAATTCCTACATACCAGCATCCATTGATAAGCTTACCATCATGAATGAGCCGGCTCATTGGCGTGTTACAAATGATTCTCTACTCATCCAATCGAAACCCGAAACGGATTTCTGGTTGAAAACCCATTACGACTTTGAAGTGATGAACGGTCATGTCTTGTACGAGTCCGTTACGACGGATTTCATCGCCGAGATTTCGCTTAGCATGGAGCCTGTGTCAACCTATGATCAAGCGGGACTGTTCGTGATGGTATCGGATTCCTGCTGGTTGAAGACGTCACTTGAGTACATCCCAGTTGGTCCGTCACATCTAGGGGCTGTCGTTACCAATCACGGTTATTCGGACTGGTCTACGAGGAACTATGACAATGCACTTGTGACGCAGCCGTTGGCATTTCGTGTTGAACGGAAAGGTAGCGATTATACCCTATTAACTAAAACCCCAGGTAACCCTGAGGCGTGGGAGCAGATCCGAATCGCTCATTTACACGAAGATCCACATCGTAATCCTGTAAAAGTGGGTATCTACTGCTGCAGCCCAACCGCACAAGGCGGTGGTTTCGAGACGCGCTTCCACTCCTTTACCATTGAAGAGAAATAAGGCGAGAAGCTAGCAAGCCGCAACGGGATCAGTAAGCTCCGATATGTTTTTATATGGTATTGAAGCTGCTTAAAGGAGATCATGACGATGGTACAAGAAGATCAAAAGTTTTACACATTGGTTCATCGAATGAATACAGCGTGGCAGTTGCTACGCACATGGGTGTTAAAAGGAGGGATTTCCGCACAGGTAACGGGGCTTGAAATCTTGCAATCTGATGGACACATCATCAAGTTGATCGTTCGTGAGCATGGCGATCTCGATTTACAACGCAATCCACATCTCGCTGCAGATGAATTCAAGCTCTTGAACCTATTGCATTCCGAGAGCGTAGCTGTACCGAAGCCTTATTACTTGGTTCCAGATGGAGAACTATTCATCAAACCCGCTTTAGTTATAGAATTCATTGAAGGTAAGACGAACTTCGCACCTTCCAATATGAACGAATATACATATCAACTCGCAGTCGCGTTATCACAACTTCATCGTATCGATTGCTCCTGCGTGGACGTATCTTTTCTGCCGCAGCAAATTGAGAATTACAATATATTGCTAGTAAAAGATTTATTACGCATGGATAGCTTACTGAATAATTCGGATACGCTCGAAAAGATCCATTCCTTTTTGCGATCGCCATCATGCAATAAAGTTGCCATCCTCCATGGAGATTTTTGGTCAGGTAATTTATTGTGGAACAATGGCCAGCTAATCTCGTTAATTGACTGGGAAGATGCAGCAGTAGGTGATCCGTTAGCGGATCTAGCCAATGGTCGTCTAGAAATTCTTTTCCATTTCGGAGAGGATGCTATGAATTGCTTCACGAATCATTATCAAGCCATGATGCCGACAGTTGATTATTCGCATTTAGCCTATTGGGATGTATTCGCTGCATTACGCCTATGTAGATTTTCCGAATGGGGCTTAGATGAAGAGACCGTTAAAATGATGCATGATAAATACAGATTTTTTGTATCTCAGGCTATTAATAGGTTAATATCCTAAGAAGAGCTGCCTCCATGACTGACATGGAGGTGTGTTTATGTTGATTTAGGAAAAGTACGAAATTGGACCTTAGACAATTCAGACTATTCGGGTATACAATATAAGGAATGAAAGAAGCAGGGAGAGAATGCCATATGTACTCGATTCAATCGGATCCGTTTGTAAGGAACGAACGTGAACATGCGATAGCTTTAAGATCTGAGAAGCTTGCTGAGATATTGGAACAACACGCTTCCTTGCATGATCGTGAAGGGTCATTTCCTTTTGAAAATTTTGAACATTTGAAGGAAGCAGGTTATTTAGCACTAACCGTGCCGCAGGAATTCGGTGGTGAAGAAGCGTCCTTGTATGAGATGATCCTTGCCCAAGAACGGCTTGCCAAGGGGGACGGATCAACGGCGCTCGCTTTAGGCTGGCATGTCAGTCAGGTACTCCAGTTACGTATTAAACAGTCGTGGCCGCGGGAATTGTACGCTGATTTTTGCAGAAGAGCTGTCGAAGACGGGGCGATGATCAACCAATTTGCGAGTGAGCCTGCTACAGGCAGCCCAAGCCGTGGAGGGCGACCTCTGACCACCGCTTTACGGACGGAAAACGGCTATCTATTGTCCGGCCGTAAAACATTCAGTTCACTGATTCCGATTTTGGATCAATTTACTGTCACTGCATTTGTAGAAGATGAAGAACGGACTGGCACGTTTTACGTACGAAAAGGCCCGGGGGTAAGCATAGATGAGACCTGGGATACGTTAGGTATGCGTGGGACTGGAAGTCATGATCTGGTGCTTGATGCAGTATTTGTGCCAGTAGAGCATAGAATCGATATCTGTGAGAACGAAGGAGCGGTAAGTCCGGGTATGTCTGATCACGGCGGAGGGCTCCTGCATGTCCCCGCTTGTTATCTTGGGATTGCCTGGGC
This sequence comes from Paenibacillus terrigena DSM 21567, assembly GCF_000374845.1. Taxonomy (GTDB): domain Bacteria; phylum Bacillota; class Bacilli; order Paenibacillales; family Paenibacillaceae; genus Paenibacillus_K; species Paenibacillus_K terrigena. The sequence goes on from NZ_KB895419.1 coordinate 253,520, forward strand.
TGCACGGAATTTTGCGGTGAAGTTTGCAACGGAATATCGTCCCAACAGCTTACCCGGCCCGATTGCGGAGTTGCCCCATATCCAGCAGAAAATCGGAGAAATGGAATCTGAACGCATTACAGCGCGCACATTGCTCTATAGTGTTGCCGATCGCTGGGATCGACTACCATCAGAGCGGGCAGCGATGAAGCCGGAGCTTGGGCTAGCCAAGACAATAGCGACGAACTCCGCTATGCGGATTGTTGATCTAGCGATGCGTGTTGTGGGCGGATCAAGTCTATCGCGCAGTTTGCCACTGGAACGTATGTACCGCGATGTCCGCGCTGGACTTCATAATCCCCCGATGGATGATACTGTTATAGCGATGTTAGCGCAGCGAGCGATTCGCGAAGCGTCGTCTTCATAAAATCGTATCGAAATTGAAACAAGAGTTAAGACCCGTCGGTTCAATCCGAAGGGTCTTCTTACATTTTACGTGCTATTCAGCTTTTTCATCAAGATCTTCCGTGTAAGCCAAAATACCTCGTTTAAAGTAATGAAGCTTTTCATCCGTGGTGGTCTCCATTAAATTCGTGATCAGCAGCTCAACACTTTCCTTGTAGCTATGACTGTTGTAGAGTGCCATGGCGAGAAATACTTGAATGGCTCGATTCTCTGGGAATTCCTTAGTACCTCTGCGCAGCGTCTCTACCGCTTGTTCGTAGAACCCCCAATAGCGATATGTACTTCCCAAGCCCATGAGACATCTCTCCAAATCCGGCCCCGATATGCCCCGCTCTAGTGCTCGCTCATAAAAAGGTATGGCCTCACGACCCAAGCCAGAATTGTCATGCGCGATCCCGGTTTGATAGTTGATCTCCGCATCATCCGGATGATCGGCAAGTAGTTCTAACAAGTCCCTCCGAACCTCACTTAAAATCTCTTGATCTTGCTTAGATCGTCCTTCTTCGCGCCGTTCAATAAGCTTCTTCAAATCGTCTCTAGACATATACTTTCCCCATTCCATTGTTTGGAAGTTAGTTAAGATGAGATCATCTTACCATAGATGGGCATAACCGAGGATATTGATTATCCCAACAACATACTCAACTTGTCTAATGAATATAATGCATCAAATCCTTGTGCGACGAGTGGCAAGATCCATAAATGAGGGTAGAAAGAGCTGGCAGATTGTGTAGAAAATAATCATAAACGATATTAAACCTATTTATATCATTTGCGCCGTTTTAGAATTGAATTAATGCGTGACGGACAATAATATCAACGAACTGATCGAAGGGGGAGCCAGAAATGCAAGAATATCAACAGATAACAGAACAACTGGACTTATTGCTGAGTGACTATATGAAACGTGACATCGCCACTGCTGGCATGGCCGTAGGCATCGTATATCATGGGCAGCCGATCTATGCGAAAGGCTTCGGGGTGAAGAGCAAAGAAACAGGGGAGCCTGTTGACGGAAACACCTTGTTTCATATGGCTTCTATATCCAAAACATACGTGGCTACTGCTATCATGCAGTTGGTAGAGCAAGGAAAAGTAGCTCTTGATGAGAAGGTTCTATCGTACTTGCCTTATTTCTCATTGCAGGACGAGCGCTATCGCGATATTACAGTGAGGGATCTGCTCAGCCACACATCAGGAATGCCGGATGAGGATGATTATGAATGGGATCGCCCGCAGTTCGATGATGGAGCGCTCGAACGATATGTTCGCGGCATCTCCAACCATCAATTGATGTGGGAACCAGGCATCGGCAAATATGCTTATAGCAATATCGCATTTGAGATCCTTGGCGATCTGATTGCCAAAGTATCCGGCGTCTCTTTTGAGCAATACATGAAAGAGAATATTCTAAATCCACTAGGGATGAACAGCAGCAGCTTTTTCAAGCCAAGTGTCAACGAGCAGTTATTGGCAACACCGCATATTATGGGGATGAGTCCGCAGTTCGGGGCCAAGGTCAGCAGTGTATTCCCATATAATCGTGCCCATGGTCCAAGCTCAACGCTGTTGACTAGTGCTGCAGAATCCTGCAAATATGCGATGGCTTACTTGAACGGAGGCTGTGCGGACGAAGCGAGGATTCTGCAAGAGTCCAGCGTGAAGAAGGTATGGGAAGAAATTGCACCGGCTGGTGACTTTGGTTACTTCCGTCATATCGGTCTGGGTTGGTTCATGGGGCAGTATAGAGGGTTTGATGCCAAAGCTCATTCAGGGATGGATACTGGTTTTTGCTCCAATTTGGTTATTTTACCTGAGAAGGGGATAGCGGTTACCATCATGTTCAATACGGACTACCTCGGACTCGATTCGGTCAACAATGCTATTCTGGATATATTGTTAGGAGAGCAAGTTCGGGTCATTCCGCGTTCACTCACCATGCATGTGACTGGTATTTTGGCTGCAGAAGGCATTGCGGCTGCTGTGAACGAGCACAAGTCTAGTATGGATCAACGGACAACTCTGGGGTTTGTCCCCGCGGAGAATGATTATAGCTACCGTTACATCGCTCAGAGTCTCCTTAATCATGGTGACCCAATTCATGCAGCGAAGGTCTTGGAATTAGCTATCCAAATCGATCCGGATGCAGAAGACCTTCGGTTGATGTTGAATCAAGTGGTTAATCCATCTAGGAATTCCATGAATTAATTATCTGAAATCCACGAGGAGAGGTCCTCGTGGATTTTTACTTAGTTCAGCAACCACAATGCAGGAACATTCGAAGGCTCCCAGCCAACCAAGGATGTATGATTTTGACGGCATTCATTGACGGATCCATTATATGTCACTAACGTGCCAAAGGTATAGGCCGTGTTCGGTGCCCATGCCAGTGCAGTTGAAGCTGCAGAGTTTGTACAGTTTACCGCAGCTTAGTTAACCTCTTAAATAACGAACTCGTGGCAAACATTGACAAAATTACGTGTTATCTTATCTAATGAATATATATATCATGATGATAATGACTTCTGACAACGGTACCTATGTATACCAGTTGAATTGCTGAGCTATCATGACAAACAGCATGCTGAACGCATCTAGTAGAGACCGCCATGTTCCATGGGAGGGAAGTGGCAGTTATTTTTTTCATCATAGAACAGGAGAGAAATTATGCAAGAGTCAATCGCAATTATTTCAGATATTCATAGTAACAGCCTAGCATTAGAAGCAGTATTAAAAGATATTTCAGCGCGCGAGATTCACCAAGTCGTGAATTTAGGCGATAGTTTGTTCGGACCGATCGACCCTTTGGGTACAGCAAGGCTATTAATGGAGAATCAGACCATCATCCATATCATGGGGAATTGCGATCAAATTCTTCTGGAAGCGTACAGTCCATCTGCTACGTTTCAATTTGTAAAACCATTTTTGAATACAGACATCGAGAATTGGATCAGATCTTCTTATCAAGCGACTTGGAGATGCGATGATCTTCTGTTCTGTCACGGGACACCATTTGTAAATGATAAGTACTTGTTGGAGGATGTCGACGAAAATGGCGTTAGACTTAAAGATCCGAATGAACTGATGATAGAACTCGGAAATATAACACAAAGTTTTATTTTCTGCGGTCATAGTCATGTGTTCAAATCGATCAACTTACCGAACGGCAAGTTGATCGTAAACGCGGGTAGTGTAGGGCTGCCAGCCTACGATGATGAGCTTCCTTTTCCGCATGTCATGGAATCTGGCACCCCTTATGCTGAATATGTAATTGCTCATCGAACAAATCAATGCATGAGCATTGAGCATGTGATGATAGATTATGATTGGGAGAGAGCCAGCCGGATTGCTAGTGAAAACGGACGAGAAGATTATGCATTTGCTATTAAAACTGGCAGATCGTTACTCAAATGACTCTATTTCCAACGAATGTGGAGGCCGAATGAGTGGAGAAAGGGAAGATTGTATTTCTGAATGGGGTCACAAGCTCAGGGAAAACCTCGATCGTAGATGCAATCCAATCGAAATCTGAAGCATTCTATTATGTCGTAGCTAATGACCTATTCGAACAAATGATTGGTGATAAGTATCTGAAGGAAGATTATTGGAAATATCTAAGTGATGCCATTATGATGATGTATCGAACGGCAAAATTATTTTCTGATTGTGGAAAGAATATATTGATTGATGGGATATTAGTGGAGAAACCCGAACTTAAACCACACTATGAACAAGTCAAAGAAATATTTAAGGGTTCCCCTCTACATATCGTTGAGGTGTATTGTCCATTGGAAATATGTCGGCAACGAAATATCCAGCGTGGCGACCGATCCGTAGACCAATCGGATTGGCAACACGACATCATGGCAGAGCATATCACATACCTCTGCACAGTCGATACCAGTGTAAATACACCTGATGAATGTGCGGAATGGATACTTGAAAGGCTATATAACTTATAGATTTAATGTAATTACAGGCACATACGCCCATGAGGGAAAGTGCCTGTTTTTTTGTTCCATTGGCTAACTAATTTTCTATTGACTAAACGTTCATTCAATAATAAAATGTAAGTATATTCCAATTCAATCATTTATGGAGGGATCGCGGATGGATTTGTACTATGAGGTAACAGGTGAAGGGAAACCAGTCGTTCTTGTACACTGCGGAGGAGCTGATATAAGGGACTGGACGTATGTGGCACCTATTCTGGCGAAGCATTACCAGGTTATTGCTTTCGATGGTCGAGGGTGTGGGGAATCGCCATCTCCAACGGAACCAGCCAACTATGTAGAGGATTTGCTTGCTTTCTTCAACCATCTACAGCTAGATCAAGCTACCATTATCGGTCACTCGATAGGCGGAAGGATTGCAACTGAATTTGCCCTGACTTATCCAGAGCGAGTAAATAAGCTGGTACTGATTGGTCCTGATTTATCCGGATTTACCCCTAGTGAAGCATTCTCGGAAAGGATGGAAGAGACACGAGCAGCAGCCCCGAATGTTGATCGAATGATGGAAATATCATTAAAGGCTTGCTCATACCGCGTCGTGATGGCAAGTCCTGAGCAGGAACTTACGGTGCAAATGTGGAAGCATAACATTACGAAAATGATGGAATGGGCAACATGGGAATCGGTATGGCCGCAGCCACCGGCGATAGAACGACTTGGAGATCTTGCCGTCCCAACCTGCTTCGTGATTGGTAAGAAGGATGCAGCTGATCTTCACCGTATTGCTGAGCTATATCAGGTTGTCCCTGATATTCGTTTTGTCGAGATTGAAGAAGCTGATCATATGCCGACACTGACACATCCTGAAGAGCTATGTCGTCATATTACTGAATTTCTGGAGGAATGAATTTATCATGCCACGCACGCCGGAAGAGAATGAGCGTATACGACAAGCTGCGAAAGAAAAAATCCATCATGCAGCGATGGCGCTTTTCGTTAAAAAGGGCTACCATGCCACTTCAATTGATGATGTTGCCAGACTGGCTCAGATCTCAAAAGGATTACTATACAATTATTACAAAGGAAAAGAAGAGCTGCTTGCCGCGATGGTCCTGATTCGGATCGAAGAAGTGAAGGAAGTGATGGAAGACGCCGCTGCGTTATTGACGCCGGGTGACCAGCTTCGTCATATCGTCGAAGGAGCGATTAATAACGTATACCGCAGACCTGAGGTGTATCGATTTTACTTGAATTTGCAGACGCAGCCGGAAGACGATCATATCCTAGCAACCTATAGTGCAATGTTGAACGACGAATCCCGCAAGCAGTTCGAGGTTCAATGCCGGATATTCAAACAGCAAGGCGTGAAGGAACCTCGCATGAAGTCACTACAGTTCTCTGCCGCGCTCCAAGGCGCAATGTTGATGATGACGACGTATCCTGGTGATTTTCCGGTCGAAGAGATCAAGGAACAGATCATTCGCGAATACTGCAATGGAACGTAATAAAGGAGTTTAAATCTCCAATTGCACAATACCTATTGAAATCAGAAGGACATCCTTTCTTGTAAGTGGGGAGGTCCTTCTTTTTGCTATTGTTATATCCCTCGAACTAAAGCAACTAACATATTGTATATGGCCAGATCTAACATTTTCGATATCTTCTAATCTATTATCCATTGATTCATGGAAGCGTTATCATATATCTTGTGTATGTTCTAGTCCAATTCAACAACATAAAAGGAGGTGAGTTTCATGAGAAATCAGACCGCTGCTATGACAGGTGAGCTAGTAGATCCGCATGGATCTAAGAATCAAAGTCCATTCCTCCAATCCTTTTGGAGACAAAAGTACTTATATCTCATGGTACTGCCAGGGTTCCTCATCGTGCTCATATTCGCATATTTCCCGATGTACGGCGTGTTGATCGCCTTCAAGGATTATAATGTGGCTAAAGGCATATGGGGAAGCGAGTGGGTGGGATTTAAATATTTCCATGAATTTATTAACAATCCCATTGCAGTGCGAACCGTCAAAAATACGTTAATCCTTGGCGTATACAGTCTATTTTTCGGTTTTCCCGCTCCCATCGTACTCGCACTGCTGCTGAATGAAATTCGAGTGCTTGCATTCAAGAAATTCGTACAAACAGTATCGTACTTTCCTCATTTCATTTCGACCGTGATTATTGTAGGCATGCTCAAGGAATTCACCTCGTTGGACGGTATGTTCAACACGATCGCATGCTGGTTCGGGAAGGAACCCGTCAACTTTATTACGGAATCGCAATATTTCCGCACATTGTTCGTAGGGTCCGGGATTTGGCAGGGTATCGGCTGGGGCACGATTCTGTATCTGGCTGCACTCAGTAATGCCGATCCAACATTGTATGACGTTGCTTCGATGGATGGGGCGAATCGTTGGCAGAAAATGAAACACATCTCACTTCCCGCCATTATGCCGACCACGATTATCCTGTTCATCTTATCCATTGGAGGCATTCTGGGCACCGACTTCATGAAGGTCATGCTGATGTACAACCCAGGGACCTATGAGACGGCCGATGTCATTGGTACATACGTGTACAGAGTAGGTCTAGAGGGAGGACGATTCGAATACAGCGCTGCCGTCGGATTGATGCTGTCCGTTGTCTCCTTTCTGTTCGTTCTGGCAACGAACCGTTTGTCACGTAAATTTTCAGAAACAAGTTTATGGTAGGTGAATGTAGATGGGGTTTAAACATAGCTTAGGTTCCCGCTTGTTCGACGTATTCAACTATGGACTCATGCTGCTGCTGATCATCATCACGGTATACCCGCTGCTGCATGTCATATCGATTTCGCTCAGCCATGCGGATTTTATTGCGCTCGGTCAAGTGAGTTTTTTTCCGAAAGGTTTCAATATCAAGGGATACCAGATCATATTTGAGAAGCGGCTTCTGTATACGAGTTACGCCAATACCATCATGTATGCGACCGTAGGCACGCTGTTGACGCTGCTCCTGACTTCGCTCATGGCTTATCCGCTTACGGTATCGAAGTTCCGAATCAAAAAGCCGATTACGATCTTCCTCGCGGTAACGATGTTCTTCAGCGGCGGCATGATTCCGACGTATTTGTTAATGAAAGAGCTTCACCTGCTTAATACGTTTTGGGTGATGGTATTGCCGGGCTGCATCAGTGCTTATAATGTCATCATTTTTCGTACCTTCTTCCAGAACATCCCGAGCGAGCTGCGTGAATCGGCGTATATGGATGGCGCGAATGACCTGACGGTTCTATTTCGAATCTATCTGCCTCTGTCTAAGGCGCTGCTCGCTACATTCGCCTTGTTCACGATTGTCGGGCATTGGAATGAATGGTTCAGCGCACTCATCTATTTGCGGGACGAGAATCGTTATCCGCTCCAAATGTTCTTGCGCAGCATTATTTTCACGCAGCAGGGATATGGCAGCAGCGAACAGGCAACAGAGATGATCCAAAATCGGCAAATCAACCCGAAGAACATTCAAATGGCTGCCGTAGTCATCACAATGGCTCCGATTCTGTGTATTTATCCGTTCGTGCAGAAGTATTTCGTTAAAGGGGTTATGGTAGGTTCAATAAAAGGATAGGGGAGAGTTGACATGAAAAAAACGTTAATGGGCATGTTGATGGCGCTGCTGCTAATTACGACGTATCTTAGCGGCTGCAGCGGAGAATCAGGCACAAGTGAATCGAAATCAGAAGACAAGGGGAGTTCCGACAAGGCCAATGCGTTGCATTTAAAGGTTGTGATTCCGCATTTCGGAGGCGATCCGACGGGAACGACTGTGCAGCAGGAATACGAGAAGGAAATCCAGAATTATCTAGGGACTGAAGTCAAAATTGATTGGACACGCATTCCGTGGGCCGAATATACGGAGAAGACGAAGGTCATGCTGACGAGCGGCGATATTCCAGACGTCATGCTGGTGCGGGGTCAAGATAATATTATCAAATTCGGAGAACAAGGGTTGTTCGTAGACTTGTCACAGCATATAGATAAGATGCCAAATTATAAAACATATATCGATGCGACAGGCAACAACGAGCAATATTTGATGAACGAAAATAAACAGTTGTTCGCATTCTATGACGGCTATACGAATCCGACAGACATAGAGCCAAGCCAATATGCCGCAGCCTATCGCCTCGACGTCTTCCAGAAGCATAATATTAAGGTGCCGACGACACTCGATGAATTGTATGATGCAGCCAAACAGTTGAAAGCATTGTATCCGGATGCCTATCCCGTAGGACAGAGTGAGCAATATTTAGAGTATGACGGCATCCTGAGCGCGAATCATACCGCAGGGAACATTTATTGGAACGGCGAGAAATATGTATACGGTCCAACGGAAGAGGCTTATAAGGAGGCTTTGATATTCCTGAACAAGCTGTATAAGGAGAAGCTGCTGGATCCGGCCTATTGGTCCGACAATATGGATGAGGCCAAGACCAAAGCCACCTCGGGTAAATCATTTATCTATCCTCTGCTATGGTCAGGGTATGTAGCTGATTTCAATGCGAACAAGCAGGCTGGCGTGACATGGACGTTAGCCATGGGTGCTGACAATCCGAAATACGGTAAGGCTTGGAAATATGGCAGTGAGCCAAAAGGCAAGGGATTAAGCAACGGCTCGGGTCTAGTGATCTCTGCGAAATCCGAGAATGTGGAGCAGATTGTGAAGCTGCTTGATTATCAGTACAGCGACAAGATGGTCGATTTGCTCATGTGGGGGATGGAGGGCAAATCTTATGAGGTGAAGGACGGGAAGAAGCAGTTCTTGCCAGCTCTGATTCAATCAGATGATTTTGTTGGTGAACTCGCGAAATTAGGCGTATCCGCATCGATGCGCACGAGACCGGGTATCGTATTTACACCACAGGAGCGCATTGCCAAATACACGTCGATCCCGGATGTGATGTTCTACCATGATGGGAAAGCACAGATGGAGAACTACTGGTTCTCCTCAGACAAGTACGGGGGCAAAGAATCGATTGCGCCTATGGATCATGCGCCAAAAATGATGTTCACGAAGGATGAAAGTGACCTGAAAGCCAATACGATGACACCGATCGAGACGTATGTCAAAGAAAGCGCCGTAAAATTCATTAAAGGCGAAATGGACTTCTCCGAGTGGGGCAAATTCCAGGATACGATCAAAAAGATGGGCGACTATGAGTCGATTCTAAAATTGTATAACGATAAAGTACAACAATAACAGGCTGACTGATAGAACGATGACAAGCTTAATGGGCGCCGTCTGATCTGATACAGACGGTTTGCTCTATCTGCTAGTAAGACGGATGGGGAGGCTCTATCAAGTGAACAAGTATGATCTTCTATTCGAACAACCAATCGCAAGGTGGGATGAGGCGCTGCCGCTTGGCAATGGATTAACGGGATGTCTCCTATGGGGGAACGGCGCACCGCTCAGATTCAGTCTAGACCGAGGGGATCTATGGGATCTCCGGCTGGCTCCGGAAGTGCATGAGGTGGGGTTCACGTATGCTGAAATGATTGATTGCGTGAAGCGGGGCGATCAAGAGGGGCTATTGAACCGATTCGATCGCATTTATGAAAAATATCCGTATCCGACGAAGCTTCCGGCCGGTCGCTTGGAGCTGAATTTCAGACAACCCGCAGATCAGATCATAAGTAATCTAGTTCTACAGGAAGCATGTGCGAATATCGAGATGACCTTCGGGGATCGTACCGTTACGGTGTCCAGTTACTTGCATGCTGTGAATGGCCTTGGCTATATTCGAATTGTCGGTGATCCGGAAGCAGCAGGAAGATTGGACATCGTTCCACCGGATTATGTTGGCGCCCAGCAGGATGACAACGCGAACCTTGTATTTCATTCAAGCCTGACTCGGCTTGGTTACCCGGCTGCTTCACAGCATGCGGAAGGTCATGTGCGTTGGTTCCATCAACATACCGCGCATGAACTCGAATACGCTATTGTCGTAGCAGAAGGCCATTCAGCTGCAGGGGAGCGTATAGCCGTATATACGGTTGCCACGAACCACGATGGCATGGATTGGTTGGAGATGGCGAAACGGAAGACCGCATCGGCTCTGGAGACCGGGTATGATGCCGCGTTCGTCGAGCATGTCGAATGGTGGGCTCGATACTGGGCTCAGAGCTCCATCACTTTGCCGGATGAAGAAGCGGAGAAGATGTGGGTGCTGAACAATTATCTGTTCGGTTCCTGTTCCCGAAAAGGAGCGCCGCCGATGCCTCTGCAAGGGGTATGGACTGCCGATGAAGGAAAGCTTCCCCCGTGGAAAGGTGATTACCATCATGATCTCAATACGCAGCTTAGCTATTGGCATTATCTGAAGGCTAACCATCTCGAAGAAGGGGAGAGCTTCATCGATTTTCTGTGGAACTTGCGGCCGGAAGCAAGAAGATTCGCCGAGCGCTTCTATGATGCGCCTGGCATCAATCTCCCTTCAGTGATGACCCTGACTGGTGGGGCGATGGGTGGATGGCCGATGTACAGTTTGAGCATTACGAACCAGATTTGGTTGTGCCAGGCCTTCGATCATTACTGGCTGAGCACGGGGAATCAAGAATTTCTGCGCGATAAAGCTTATGTGTACTTCCGAGAAACGGCGGAATGCGTCCAGCGCTGGCTCGTGCCAGGCGAAGATGGCAAGCTGAGGCTGCCGTTATCAAGCTCGCCGGAGTTCCATGATAACCGGTTAGAGGCATGGCTTGATCCCATGAGTAACTATGACTTGTCCCTGTTAATCTATCTGTTCCGCCGTCTGAGAGATATGGCCGGACAGTTAGATTACGCCGATGACGCCGAACAATGGGCAGATGTTCTCGAAAATCTGCCAGAGCTTGCTAGTAACAAGGACGGCGTACTGATGATCAACCTGAAGGAATCATTGACGGAGAGCCATCGTCACTTTTCACATATGATGTCCATATTCCCATTGAAACTGCTCAATCGGAACGCGTCGACACGCGATCGCGACATTGTCGATAAGACGATCTCTCATTTGGAAGTGCTAGGCAAAGGCCAATGGGTCGGTTATTCATTTGCTTGGGCGGCAGCGATGTACGCATGGCAAGGGAATGGAGAAGCCGCACTCTATCATTTGCAGCAAATGTGGCGTTATACATGCTCACCGAATGGTTTCCATTTGAACGGCGATTACAAGCATGCGGGGGTATGCATGTTCCATTACCGCCCTTTTACGTTGGAAGGCAACTTCGCGGCAGTAAGTGCCCTGCAGGATATGCTGCTGCAGGTGGATGAAGGAACGATCCGCGTATTCCCGGCAATTCCAGCAGCATGGGCTGATCGCACAGCCGAGTTCCGCGATTTCAGGGGCGAAATGGGTGTACTCTTATCGGCAAGGTTAAGTGGAGGTAAGCTAGATTATATCAAGCTGCGTGCAGAACGAGGTGGCTCCTTCCGAGTCCAGAACGATTTTGGCTGTGAAGGTCTGTTGATTATCATCGGGGATCGATCTAATGAGATCAATTGCACGGCTGGTGAATCGTTCCGTGTTGATCTGCAAGCGGGAGATGAATGTAGGATTACAGGCATCGGATCTCCAATTCCTGTACGGTAATCCTTCATCAATACCAACCATTGAATAAGGCAGTGAAGCTTCAAGCGGAGTCTTTGCTGCCTTTTTGTATATCCATTTTTTGTAGTACATGTTCCAATACCTGTGTTATATTATTACAACTAGATGTATGCGCATTCATTTCCAGGTGGGAGGGTCCCTATGAAGCATTGGGTCACAGCGTTTCCCCGTAAGGCCACAGCCCAAATGAAGAAAAGAACGCTAATTGCCATCTTTTTGCGTTTCTTCGTGCTGATTGTGTTGCTCCTCATCTCGTCCAGTACCATTGCCGTTTATTCGAATTATCGAATGATCGATGATGCTCGTGAAGCAAACAGTAACTATTTGCGCGCGGCCTCGTCTTCACTCGACGGCTTACTCGACAAAATGAAGGACCAGGGGTACAGCATTTCGTCTGATCCGAGCTATTTGAATTTATTATCCATGAGAGACAAGTCACAAATCCAATACGCTTCAACGGCGTATTTGCTAAGCAGCAAGCTGTATGACCTTTTCGTAAGCGATAGCGCCGTGGACGATTCCTATATTTATTTTTCCAACCTGAACACGATCCTAGCAGGATCCGGCTCCTATGAACCCGCGTTCTACTTAAGCAAGCACTACCGATTCAAGGATTATCCATTGGCTTTCTGGGACGAGCAGTTCAAGCGTGGCATTGTATCGACCATTCTGCCGGCGACGGATGTGTACAGGGAGAGCGGTTCGGGAAGTGAGAAAAAATACAAGACCATTATCCCGCTAGTGCTTAACATAGAGAGCGTGGTCGGATCACGCAGCTATATGGTTGTTAATATTGATGAACAGAAGATCTATCAAATGATCAACAATATGAACATCACCAAAAAAGGCGACATTTATCTAATCGATACGCTCCACAATCGCATCATTAGTGCAACCGATCGCGATAAGCTCGGCGATACGTTCGACATCGGGAAGCTTCAACTCAATGCTACAAGTGGATTGTCCGAATCAGAAATATCGATTCATGGCGACGATTATATATTAACCTATCACCCTTCTTCCTGGGACAACCTCGGCTTTCTCGTCGTAACGCCTGAGAAGGTGTTGACGGCTCCGGTCTATCAGTTCCTGTATATGACGATAGGTGTCATCGCTTTATTTATGCTGGTTGGGGTCGTTGCTTCCGTTGTATTCTCACGTGGCATATATTCGCCGCTCGCTGAGATGGTTCATGTTGTCAAACGCTTTGCCATAGCCCCCTTCGAGAGCAACAAATCCGAATACGATTATATCAAAGAGAGCATTACGACATTGCATCAATCCCATCAGGAGTCGATGCCATCACTGCTGCAGATTTTTTTGTATCGAGCACTTCATCAGCAATTGAACAAGGATGACATTGAACGGCTGTCGCAGAAATATGAGTTTTTTCGCGGAGGCGGCAGCTTTGCGATTGCTGTCGTTAGGTCTGATTTCGCAAGAGATCATCAACTACAAGCGGCTGAGCTTCATACGCGTATGACTCTACTTCACAAACCCGTCCTGGATTTAACCAGCACTGAGATGGTGTTGTTCTTGCAGGAGCAGGATGATGAATCAATCGATCTTTTCGTGTCACAACAGATGCACCCACTCTTATCCATTTATGAAGAAGAATTGGCAGGTGAGATCAGTCTTACGGTTGGCATAAGTAGAGTCTTCGATAAGCTAGAGAATATTCAGCAAGCATATAAGGAAGCAATTGATATACTCGATATGCGCAGCGTAGGGGAGAACCTTATGATTTACCACGCATCAACCAGTACGCCCGGCACGATTGGCGCTATTTTCTCCTCGGATGTGAAGGAGACAGCGCGCAAATATTTAGAGAACGGCTATGTGGATGGCGCTTCAGTGCTGCTCGATCAGCTGTTCGAAGGTGCGAGAAGCCAGCAGATGCGATTTGCGGTATTCCGGCAATTCGTAAGTGATCTGCTCTATTTCGCCGCTGAAACGGTGTATAACCGTCGAATCGACGAGGAAGCAATGTTCGGAATGCCTGCGGGTGAGATGATTGCATACGTCAATGCGCTCAATCATCCACATCGAATTGAAGAAGCCTGTCGTAGCGTATATGAGAATGTAACAGCTCAGGTCCATTCCCAGCAGCAATCGTCTCAGGCCATAACCGGCATGCTGGAGTACATATCCTCTAATCTGGCTGAAGCGAATTTAACGTCAATCTCCGAACGATTTCATATGAACACGAACTATGTATCGCAATACTTCAAGAAGCATCAGGGCGTCACGTTTACCGATTATATCAACCGCCTACGCATTGACAAAGCGAAGGAATTGCTCCTTAGCACCGATTATACAGCGTCTGATATCGGCAAACTCGTCGGATTCAATAATGCGAATGCTTTCATTCGGATGTTCAAGAAGCTGGAAGGGACCACACCAAATGAATACCGCAAGAGCGCCTTCACCATTTATAACAAATCGTCGTTAGAGGGGGAGTAGAGGATGTGGATACGCCGTAGAAAACTGGTAATATGGATCTGTACAGGAATTCTAGTAGTCCTGTCAGCCGTATGTTTGCCCTATGATGAACTCGTGTCTGGCACACCCCCGATAAGCCCGGTCGTTATTCATGCTGCGGTTCCTGCGTTTGATCGTGACCGGAATACGCCAATCGATAAAGAATTCGAACGGAGGACGAATTTAACATTTGATTGGCTGCAGTTTCCTGTCAATGAATATATGAAGCGAATCAATCAAGTACTAACCTCGGCTGGTCAGAAACCGGATATATTTATCGTTAATAAAGATATGGTTCAGCGGTTCGGTCCGATGGGACTACTGCTAGATTTACGGCCTTACCTCGACGAAATGCCCCATTTAAAGCGATGGATTGAACGGTACCCCCAGATTGTTGAGGATATGATGACCGAAGATGGTAAGCTATATGGCATAGATGGTCTGAACACGTACGGTCAAATGCCGATCGGTTATATCCTGCGTGAGGATATCTTCTACCGCAATGGTATGCTGCTGCCTACGACATTCGATGAATTGTACGAGTCGCTGAAAAGGCTCAAGCAGATTTATCCCGATTCGAAGCCGATCTCAAGCCGTTCGGGCCCGGCTAATTTGTTCCAGCAATTCTATATGGCCTACCATACCCAGAGCGGTGTTTATTTCGATAATGACGAGATGACGTATACATTCGGTCCCGCCGAGCCTAACTTTAAGAAGGCTGTCATGATGGCCCGTAAATTTTATCAGGTGGGTCTAATTGATCCTGATTTCGCGACGGTCTCCGAGGCACAGTTTTTCGAAAATATGATCGGAGGCAAGACGTTTGCCTTATTCGGAGAATATTTTATCGAGATGGATGGCTGGATTGAGAAAGGGGTAAAGAGAGATTCATTCTATAGCTTGAAAGCAGTGCTGCCACCCATGACAGATCAAGGCTTACAGGCGCTGCAGCCCGTTCAGTATCCGAATTCTCGCGGGAATTGGGTCATTGCCATCCATGCGAAATCCCCGCATATTCGAGAGCTGATTGCACTGTTGGATGCGCAATATTCCGATGAAATTGTGGAATTGACGAACTGGGGAATCGAAGGCGATACATTCAATCGAGTCAACGGGGAGAATCGATACACGGCTCGATTGCAGACCAAGCTAAATCCATACGGCGAGGTTACGCCGCAGGAAGCGGGCGTGGACGGACGATCTGGGATATGGGTGCCTTATGATCAGGATGCGGAATACGCGAGAAGATGGGGCGCCGTTGGACTCGAATCCCAGCAGTTATATACCGCAAATGCAGACAAAATCGGGTTCTTCGCGGGCCCCGCCATCCCCTTTACGTCCGATGAATTCATTGAGATTACGAAAATCATGTCGCCAATCAAAAACTTCGTTACGTTGAAAGTGATCCAATTCGTAACGGGAGAACTCGGGATGAATCAAGACTGGGATGACTTTCAGGATGAGCTTACTAAAATGGGGGCAGGACGCGTGCTTAAGCTCTACCAAGATAAATATGCCAAGCTGCCGGATGAGAGGAAGGTTCTTCATAAGTCGCTTCGGTAGATTTGATTTCACCGATGGCGCCAATGCCACTTGAGCGCCTCTTTTTCAATTTTTTTGACAAAACCATCTTTCCCAACACTATAACCATCAATATCTGTTGGATATTGTTTGGCTAATTTGCTTTTCAATTCGCCATACGTTTTACAGATGTCAGGGTTCTGACGAAGATAATCTCGGAACGCGAGATGTCGCTCGATTTCTTGAATATGATCATACTGGAACGCATGGATTTGATGCGTGCGATCATCTCCGCCTTTGCGATAATATCTTCTCCCTGCAATACCAAACTCGCCCATGACTTCATAGCCAAGCTCTTCAAAGTGTGCCGTGTAATCATCTAGTTTATTGATATCGTTAACAACAAGTAGAATGTCAATGATCGGTTTCGCTTGTAAGTTCGGCACGGAAGTACTTCCGATATGAAAGCTGCTCACAAGCTCATCTTGAAGTATGCTCTGAATGGCATGTTCTTCCTGCAAATAAACCTCTGGCCAATTTGGGTCGTATGCGACGACGGTGATATTCATTTTTCGATTCCTCCTTTATGTATTGAAAAATATGAACAGGCACGAGGGCGTTGATACAGTGTATATAATATTGAATATTGCGTCAACTCAGAAGGGGGTAGCACCTCACATAATGAAGGGACGATCCTATGTGCTGAATGCTGGCATGGGGGTGGTTCCTTTTTGAGTTGGTTCCTATCTTGAGACTACTCGGGCATAGCCAAAAGCTCCTTATCGGTATAAAGTGGAAGATGAGTATGATTCAACCATTCATACTTATAAGAGATCCGACGTACGTTGATAAAGTAGTAAGGAAGTAAGAGAGATAGGAGCGATAATTTTGATTGAAATGACATCATCATTCGTGGATTCACTAGCTTCGAATACCGCGGCAATAAAGAATGCCCAAGGTCTGGTGAAAAAACGAAGTTTCGTGCAGCTGCATCAATCCGAAGACGGTACATTGTTATTCGCGGAATGCAAAGGAAGCGGAAGCTCGAATTACCAATGCTCAGCAGATTTCATCCAACCGGATAAACCGATACTACGTTGTTCTTGCCCAAGCAGGCAATTGCCATGTAAGCATTCGTTGGGACTATTATATGCCTACATCGGGGGAGAAGCATACACCACCGCTGCAGTGCCGGAAGACATTGCTGCCAAACGGGAAAAAGCAGAGAAGCGGGAAGAGAAGAAGTCGCAACAGACGAGTGAAGGGGCGGAACCCAAGCCGAAAAAAGTG
The DNA here is from genome assembly GCF_000374845.1 of Paenibacillus terrigena DSM 21567. Taxonomy (GTDB): domain Bacteria; phylum Bacillota; class Bacilli; order Paenibacillales; family Paenibacillaceae; genus Paenibacillus_K; species Paenibacillus_K terrigena. Next base: position 270,845 of record NZ_KB895419.1, read on the forward strand.
AACAAGACGGCGCTCAAGAAAAAAGTCCAATCACAGCTCGAAGGATTGGAAGTCCTCAAGAAGTTGCTTCGATCATTGGTTCGTAACGGTCTGGGCACGATCGATAAGAAGGTCATCAAGACGATGCAAGAGCATGTGAAGCAAATGGGAAATTATTATCTCGCGGGTGCGCAAACGGAGTTGCGACGGCTTACCTTACTGCTCTCAGAAGCAGACGATCGTGAGCAAGTATATACGGACGTCGTGGAGCAATTGGCCGTGATGCATGCTTTTATAAAAAAGGGACGTGCGTATTTAACAAGCAAATTAGCAGATCCAACATTGGCGCTTGATCATGAATCGACGATCGAGGAATGGCTGGGACATGCATGGCAGCTTACAGATCTGAAGGAATACGGGTTGATGAAGGAACAGGTAGAGTTGGTTCAGCTCGCATTTGTGAGCTATGACGATTCGGCAAGACAAGAATATGTTGACGAAGGATATTGGCTCGAACGAGACAGTGGGGAGATTCATCGTACCATTCAATATCGGCCTTACAAAGCGGCGAAGCTGATGCGTGAAGAGGACAGCTTCTTTGATGCTGTGCGAACTCCCTCCTTATATCAATATCCAGGGGATATGAACCGAAGAGTACGCTTTGAAGAGATGGCTGCTAGACCGCTGGATTCGCATGAGGTCGTACATATACCGAAATATGCCGAGCGATCGTATACAGATGTCATCAAAAAAGTGAAAAACCAGCTGAAGAATCCGTTAAGTAACGCCAATCCGCTCGTATTGCTACATGTGGCCGAGGTGATGCAATCCAATCAAGATGAAGTTGTCATTGCAGATGAATCCGGTCAACATCTCGTATTACGGGATCAAACATCTAATGGGCATCGGACCCTTCCACTGTTAACGCACTTGTCATCATCGCAATTGGAGGATGTAAGCATGCTGGTGAGGTTCGAGCACGATATGGACACGGGGCGGTTAACGGCAATGCCCTTAACGATATTGAAAGATGCGGAAATGCTCCGTCTCTTGTATTAGGAGGAATGAACATGAGTACAGCATTATTACAGGAGCTCCATCAAGAGCTGCGTCGAATCTACATCGCTGGAAGCGATCTGGCACTCGGCGATTACCGACTAAAACGGATGCTGCCGCAATTCCAGCAGCTTGGCGAGCGAGCTCCGATTTTTAGAAGACTAGCCGAAGGGATTGCGGCTCTGATTGAGCCTGCGGATATAGAAAATTATCAATCTGCAGAACAACTGCAGGATTTGAATCTACTCCTTACCTCCGTGCTTCGAACACAAGGGTTGACAGCACCGCAGGGTGAGCTTGGACCGCTAGAACATCGCCCCGTTTCCTTATCTACATTTCTACCGTATCGCAAGCTGGCTGCTGTGGAGGAGGCGCTCACGACGACAGGGAGCAATCGGTATGAGGTGGTTGTTCACGCATTCGAAGAGGGCATGTTCCGGGATCTTCGTCTGCTGGCCCTTGCCGTTCGAGCGCTTGGGGATCCCTATTCGGAAATCGCTGAATTTGCAATGCAGAAGATCCTGCCTTCCTACGGAGCAGAGGTCGTGCCTTATTTGATCGACAGCTTCGATCCGATGGGAGGCAGGGTAGAGAGCCGCAAGATTCAAGTGATCGGGCAGGCGGGCGGAGAAGATGTATTGGATCTGATCTTTCAGGCAGCTGAATCCGGGTCAGAGGAAGTTCGCGTGACGGCGATTCGTTTACTAGCGGATCAGACTTCCTATGCGTCAGCATTGCTCTCTTGGACGAAAGATAAAAAGAAAGCGATACGTGAAGCTGCCTATCATGCCTTAGCAGTCATTAACTCCGAGGCAGCCGTTGAACGGATTTATGAAGCTCTTGCAGGCAAGGACATTGAAATCGTAGCTGAAGCCGCGGCCAAATGCAGCTCGGAACAATTAACAGCATGGTTGGTTCGTGATCTCGGTGAAGAGCTGAAGCATGCATTATCGAACAAAGAAGATAAAAAGAAGGTTGAAGCATCGCAGAACAAAATAAATCACTTTCTTACCGCTTTGGAAGGAAAACGAAACGATACGCTATATGAACTATTTTCTGAGGTAACAAGACAATATTCTTTGTATATCTCTACTGCTGGACTAGATCTTTTGGATGCCGCAGCACAGTACTTGGAACACGAAAATTCCTCGGAAGCCTTGGAAGCTCTTTATAGCTTGGAACAACATAATACACGTTATTTATCATATGCCTTCCGTGCGTCGTTCCGGCAGCTCTCGCCAGCCCAGTTATTTGAGCACTATGTGCAATCCGTTCGAAATAAATGGAAGATGAAGACCAATAAGGAGACCCAGAAAAAGCTGAAGCAATTCCTATCGATCCTTGAGCAGCAATTGATTGCCTATCCCTATCAGCTTTACCCTAGTTTGTGGAATTCCCCTGAAGAGACTACTTACCTGCGCAAAGTGGAAATGATGCCTGTAGAACAGGTCGCACAGCTGTGGGATTCACGATGGTTAGATTGGCTGATTGAGGTTCAAGCCACCCAGCTCGTCTGCGTCTTCGCGCGGCCGGACCATTCGGAATCACAGTCATTTCTGATGGAGCGAATGCAAGACATGACAAATCTGCGTCATCAATCCTTTGAAATTCTGCTTCTTGGCCTTGAACGTGCGGGTGTGGATGCTTCGATCCGGTCGGAATTACTCATGAATGTGCTTGAACAAAAGCGGAGCAGCAACCTTTATACGTTCGAAGGCCATGTGCTGGAATGTCTGTATCAATTGCCTTTCACCTATCAAGATCGGCTGGCTGATATGATCCAAAAATATCGATATTCCGCTCGCGAACAGCTGCAATATGTATGGAACGAGATGGAGAAAAAGAAGCAAGAAGCTTTTGTGGTGGATTCCGTGTGATTTCGAAAAGTTGCAACACAAACATAATGAACGATCATGAGGAGATGAGGATATGGTTACGAGTCAAGAGCAATGGCAAGATATGATGTGCTTGCCCGCTGAGCAATTATATCAAGAAGAAATAGCTGCATTGAAGAAAGCGGATAAAGGGAAGATCCCCGTAGGCTGGCAAATGTCGCCTCAATCAGTACTTACGTTCATTACCGGAGGGAAAGTCGGTAAAACGGTGATCACACCGAAATATATTGGCAACAAAAGGTTGGTCGAAATGGCCATCGCGACACTGGTCACCGATCGTGCGCTACTGTTAATTGGAGAGCCAGGTACGGCTAAATCCTGGTTATCCGAAAATCTAACGGCCGCCATTTATGGACATTCCGGCCTTGTTGTTCAGGGGACGGCGGGTACCAGTGAGGAGCATGTTCGATATTCGTGGAACTATGCCATGTTGCTCGCGAATGGGCCAACACCGGAGGCACTTGTGCAGAGCCCTGTAATGCGGGCGATGGAAGCCGGTGGTATTGCCCGATTCGAGGAAATATCACGATGTGCTTCCGAGGTGCAGGATGCGCTGATCTCGATATTATCGGAGAAGACGATTTCGGTCCCGGAGCTGGGTCGGGAAGTTAGTGCTCGGAAAGGATTCTCGATTATCGCTACGGCGAACACACGGGATCGGGGCGTCAACGAGATGTCGGCAGCCCTGAAGCGCCGTTTCAATATTCTGATCCTGCCGACACCAAGCGATATGGACACCGAAGTCGAGATTGTAAAGAAAAGAGTACGTGAAATTGCTTCCTCCTATGATCTGCAAGCTGCTGTTCCTGCAGATGAGGCGCTGATTAAGGTCGTAACCATCTTCCGGGAATTGCGCAGCGGGATGACACTCGATAAGAAAGAGAAGCTGAAATCTCCTGCGGGAGTGATCTCCACGGCTGAGGCGATTTCTCTCCTGACGAACTCCATGGCTTTAGCCGCGAGCTTCGGCAACGGCGAAATAACGGATGAAGATCTTGCCGCAGGATTGCAAGGAGCCATCGTCAAGGATGACGTGAAAGATAAACTGGTCTGGAAAGAGTATCTCGACAATGTGATGAAGAAGCGTGGCGCAGAATGGCGAGGTCTATACACAGCCTGTAAGGAGATGAACGAGTGAATAGCGTAGCGACGGCCGCTGTACATATATTTGGTGTGCGGCATCTGTCACCCGGCGGCTCTTTGCATCTTCTGGAGCTGCTGCAGGAATTGCAGCCAACCGCCGTACTCATTGAAGGACCATCGGATGCGAACTCGGAGATCCAACATCTAACGAATCGACACTCAACTCCGCCTGTCGCTATTCTCGCCTTTACGGAGGATATCCCTGTTCGAACGGTATTATGGCCTTTTGCTGCCTACTCCCCAGAGTTTCAAGCGATGAAATGGGCAGCTGAGAATGGAGCCCACGCCGCATTTATCGACCTACCGTCCTCGGTTACGGTTACGATGCAGCAGCTGCGATTGGAAGCAAAAGAGAACGTGGAAGAGGAAGAAACGGAAGATGGAAAGCCTTCCGGTTCCGATTCCTTCGATGATTCTTCCATCTACAGTCGAATCGCCACGATTGCGGGCGAGCATGACTACGATATGTACTGGGAGCGTAATTATGAGCTCAATCCGAGTAAAGGGGTCTATCGGGAGGCAATTATTGCCTTCTCCACACAGATGCGCGAACTGACGGAGGAGGATGAGAGACAACATCAACGGGTGGAATACGCCTATAACGCAGTTCGCGAGGCTTATATGCGGAGGCAGATTCAAGACACGATTGCCGCAGGCCACGAACCGAACCGCATTGTTGTCGTCTGCGGGGCTTATCATGCGGCTGCGCTTGCGCAAGATTCGTATGTGATGACGGATCAAGAATGGACGCATCTGCCATCGCGTAAGACGAAGCTGACGCTGATGCCATACTCATATTATAAGTTGTCTTCGATGTCCGGCTATGGGGCAGGCAATCATGCACCACATTATTATGAGATGATGTGGGAGCGCATGCAGACGAATACGCTCGAGGAACTGCCGTATTATTACTTGTCATCGATTGCAAGGTGGATGCGGGAGACGGGGAACCATCGTTCAACCGCTGAAGTGATCGAAGCCGTTCGGCTTGCCGAAGCACTAGCAGCCCTGCATGGAGGGAGCGCGCCAACGCTACGGGATTTGAGAGATGCTGCTCAGACATTACTGGGGCGCGGCGATCTCTCTGTCATCGCAGAAGCGCTCGCACGCGTTGATGTCGGAACAGCCATCGGCTCATTGGCTGAAGGTGTCAGCCAGACTCCGATTCAGGATGATCTGAACCGCATGTTGAAGCAATTGAAGCTCGAGAAGTACAAGACAACCGTGGCTACCGACTTATCACTCGATTTACGTGAGAATCGCCGGGTTACATCGGAAGAATCCACCTTCCTTGATTTGAATCGGTCCACGTTATTGCATCGATTAGCATGGTTAGGCATATCTTTTGCGAAGCTTCGTCCTAGTGGGCAGGAGCATGCAACTTGGGCTGAGTATTGGGTCATCCAATGGTCTCCTGAGGTCGAAATTCAGGTGGTGGAATCGACGCTTCTTGGGGAGACGATTGAAGTAGCCTCTGCGTATGTTTTGCAGCAGAAGTTGGATAGCTGCAGTACCATCGCGGAAGCATCTTGGCTGATCCGTACGGCATGCGATTGCCGCATGCTAGAGCAGATGGAAACCGCGCGGCAGACACTGCAGCGGCTTGCTGCAGATAGCCGTGATGTAATCCAGATCGCTGCAGCGGCGAAGGAGCTGTCTATGATTATCGGTTACGGTGGCTTACGTCGCATGGATACCGCACGGTTGCTGCCGCTTCTAGAACAGTTATTCATGAGGGCGTGCCTGTTCCTCCTGGATGCAGCGCAATGTAATGACGAGGCGGCAACCGACATGATGTCGGCGATGAATGAGCTGAACCGAATTTCCTTGGAACATAGCGAACAGGTGGATGAATCCCTATGGCTTCAAGAATTGCTGCATTTATCAGAACGGGATGATCGGAATCCGCGTCTCTCCGGTTTTGCTTGCGCCATCTTGATGGAACGCCATGCCATCACCGCTCAGCAATGTGCTGAAGAGGTATCTAGAAGGCTCTCTCCCGGCATTCCAGCAGATCTCGGTGCAGGGTGGTTCGAAGGGTTGTCGCAGCGCAATCGGTATGCCCTTCTATCTCGGCAGAGCTTATGGGAGCAGTTGAATGCGTACATTGTCTCGCTGAGTGATGATGAATTTGCTCGTGCGCTGGTTTTCCTGCGGCGTGCTTTTAGTTCGTTCGCTCCGCGGGAGAAGACGATGATTGCCGAATTATTAGGCGAATTGTGGGGAGTTCATGCAGATCAAGCAGCTGAGATCTTGACGGGGGAATTGAAGGAGGACGAAGTAAAGATGATTGACGAGCTAAATGATTTTGATTTTGAGGATTTTTGACCATGGATAACTATGTAGATTCACAGACGGTATCGAGATGGAGAATGATATTAGGCGCTTCTGCAGAGAAGCAGCTTGCAGGCTGTTGTGCAGGCGGGAGTATTGCGTTATCGGAAGAAGAGAGAATTATGGATGAAGCCTTGGCGGCAATCTATGATGATACCGGTGAAGAAGAGGCAGGCCAACATAACGCTCGGTCTTCAACCGGGAGGAATGCAGGCCTCGGCAAGTCCGCACCACGTCTATCCAAATGGCTCGGTGATGTCAGACAATGTTTCCCTGAGGACGTGGTCTCGATCATTCAGAACGATGCTATGGAAAGAAAGGGATGGAAGCAGCTCTTATTCGAGCCGGAAGTCCTTGCTCATGTGAAGCCAGATATTCAATTGGTTGGCACGCTGTTATCGCTGAAGGGTAAAATTCCGGAGAATACGAAGGACACGGCACGAATGTTGGTATCCTCTGTTGTAGAAGAACTCGTCAAACGTCTCGAACAGGGCATCCGGCGTGCGGTGACGGGAGCTCTTAATCGTCGTCAGCATTCCCCGCTTCCTTCCGTGAGCGGAATCGACTGGAAACGTACGATTCAGCGAAATTTGAAGCACTATGATCGGGAGAGCCGTCAGATCATACCGGAGAAGTTCTACTTTTTCGACCGGGCCCAGCGCAGTCAGGAATGGACGGTTATTCTGGATATTGATCAGAGCGGATCGATGGCTGATTCGGTCATATGGGCTTCGGTGATCGGCTCGATATTCGCAAGCATTCCTGCGCTCAGAACGCGCGTTGTCGTATTCGATACGGAAGTGGTAGATTTAACAGAGCAATGCGCGAATGACCCAGTGGAGATGCTGTTCGGCATTCAATTGGGCGGTGGAACGGATATTAACAAATCTGTAGCCTATTGCGAGCAATTTGTGGAAGAGTCGAAGAAGACCTTGTTTATCATCATTTCGGATTTGTATGAAGGCGGCAATCAATCCGCACTAATTCGACGCATGCGTGAACTGCGTGAAGCGGGTGTACGGACGATGTGCTTACTCGCATTGTCGGATCAAGGTCAGCCTTTCTATGATGAACATGTTGCGAAGCAGCTCGCTCGGGATGGAACGCCTTGCTTTGCTTGTACACCTGCATTACTGCCTGAACTTGTCGAAGGTGCGCTGAAAGGCTTTGATTTAGTCGAACTTGCGAAGCGGGTGGGAACGAAGCAGGGGTGAGAATTTTTATATTGTTCTAAGGACGAAGTCGTGTTTGAGCAACTTCCTATTCGCTCAAGCACGGCTTTTGTGCTCTGCCGATATGACATTTTGTCATGTCTCCCATTTGACGAGTTTAGTAGAACGCTAGCATTCGGGCTCGTGGATACAAGAATGTTATAAGAAATCGGCGGAAAACATAAAATATCAAAATCATTTACATAAGAACAAGTATTCGGTATTATATTAATGGGTGTAAATTCCAATTATGGGGGACGAATAATATGGGTCGAGTTGTATTATTTGAATTAAGTAGTCAAGATCCGGAACGTACTGCAAGTTTTTATTCGTCTGTTTTAGGGTAGAAGATTGCTGAGCCTAACTGGGGATATTATTCAGGAAATAATGATAAGCCAGGAATTAATGATGGGATTTCTAAGGGGTCAAATGACTCTCCACACGGAACAAGAATTCAAATAGAAGTTGAGAGCATCGATGATGCAATAAATAAATCATTAGAACTTGGAGCGCAAGTTTTAAGAGGTAAGATGGAATTTGATAATTTTTATCTTGCTTACTTAGTTGACCCGGTAGGGAATGAAATTGGATTAATTCAAACTATTAATTGATTTTTTAGATTATAGGCAGAGAAGATAACAACATGACTTTGAGAGAAAATTCGATGAAGGCCTTGGCATCAGATAACACTGTGTTCCCGCTTCGGGGCTTACGTGAAGCAATTCGAGGAGGCGAATTCAGGCAGACAACCCTGTGAGGCTAGTAGAAGAGCCACCTGTCGCTGGTGCTCCCTTAAGCCTCTGTGGATCGGGAAATCAACAACATTATCTGAAACCAGTGTAACAAACTATAATAAATATTTTAGAGGCGAGTTCAAGATGGAAAGAGTAAAAATATCTGGACCTACAATGATCTTACTTGTAAGAGATATCGAAAAATCAATTGAATTTTTATAAGAGACTTGGATTTAGTTATGAACTAGTCGAGGTCCGGACGTACAACATGTACATATGAATAGAGATTCTGTTACATTTATACTCCATCCAGCAAAGAATCCTGATGATGTGAAACCATTCTCATCGGTTGATGGTGGATTATATTTTGATGTATTCTGCTATACAGATGTTAGATCGCAACTAGAGGAATTTAGAACTAAAGGAATAGATATAGTTAAAGGGCCTGATTTAAATGACTTTTTTAGTGAATTTACTTTTCAAGATATTGATGGGTACAGAATATCATTTGGTGGATAATTTTATTTTAAACATTAGAGATTTGATTATTAATAAAGAACTCTGTTAGTAATTCGAAGAAGGCACTGGCATCATATAACACTGTTATCCTACTGCGTCGCTTTCGCTCCTTAGTCTGCCCGAGGATTTTCGAAGAAGTGAAATCAGGCAGACAACCCTACGAGGCTAAGTGGCGGAGCCACCTAGTCGCTACGCTCCTTTAAACCTCTCGGGTTCAGGAACACAAAAACGTTATACGAAATGTGGCGAAACCAATATAAAAAAATTAGGAGGCTTATGAAAATTGGATTAGTAAGACATTTTAAAGTTACATATAGACCTGATTCTAAATGGATGACATCTGAACAATTCAATCAATGGGTAGACCAATATAATAAATCTGATATTACACCAACGATACATAGTAGTAATGACCTGAATTGGGGTGTATGTCTTTCAAGTGATTTATCAAGAGCAATTAAAACAGCTGAAATTATGTACCAAGGCAATATAATTAGAACCAATCAACTAAGAGAAATAGGAATTCGGTCGGTTATTCAATCAAGAATCAAATTACATTATAGTATTTGGTTATTTATGGGTCGGGTGGCTTGGTACTTCTCACATAAGTCACAGGAGGAAAGTAGAGATGAAACATTATTAAGAGCAAGGTATGTCATTAATAGGCTAGAGACATATGAAGAAACCAATGTATTAGTAGTAAGCCATGGGGCTTTTATGAAATCTCTAAGTAAAGAATTAATTCGAAGAGGATATAAGGGGAAGGGCTTTATAAAACCCAGAAACGGAAGACTCTATACATATGAAAGACGATGATTTTGAAAGTTAACTTGAAGAAGCACCACACTACATCTAACATTTTCCTGCTGCGGGGCTTTCTCCCCTTGGTTTCCCCGAGGCATTTCGGGGAAGGGGATACAGGCAGATAACTCTACACCGCCCAAGTCCGTCGGACCCGGCGCTTAGGGCGGAAAAGGGTTCGGGAACATAACAACGTTATGTGAAAGGAATGCAGTATAAACTATAAGACCAATAAAAAGAAATGTAAGAACGCTTGTACGTAGATGTAAATAAAGGTAAAATATAACTACAATTGAATCTTGGGTGGGCATGGTTTCCCTTCGAAAGGAGGTGAAGCCATGGAAATGAAAGATGCATTAACGATTATGTTCCTATTTGGATCATTTATTCTTGCTCTTTTAACTTACATCAATAATAGCAACAAGAAAAAGTAAAACCCACCCTAAGATTGATAGCCGAAGGTGGGTTTTGATCCTTTGTGACCTAGAAGGGAATAAACCATCCAAGCCAATTGTACTGACCAAGTGTTCACAGCACTTGGTTTTTATTAACTATATAATAACACATGTAAAAACATGTATCAAAACAATATTGTAAAGAAATATAAATGACTTAAGAAAGTAAATCAAGGAATGCATCCGCATCAACTAGCACCGTTTTCCCGCTGCGGGGCTTACGCCCCTTGGTCTGCCAGAGGTAATTTGGTGAAGTAGATGCAGGCAGAACCCTGCAAGGCTATGATGAAGAGCCACCCGGCAGCAAGCTGCCTTAAGCCCTTCGGGTTCGGGAACATAACAACGCTATACGTACCGCGAGACTTTTTATGGAGGTTATACATGGAGCTATTAGTAGTTGGTGATGAACATGGTTGTTATCATACTTTTACTAAGTTAATTAATGAGCATTGGAATAGTGGGAAACAGATCTTAGTGCAACTAGGTGATTTAATGGATAGAGGGAAGTTCTCTCCTGAGACAATTTTATATGCGATTGAATTACAAAAGAACAATCCCGAAAAGGTATATTTTCTTAAAGGAAATCATGAGATTGAAGTTGTTGTTCATTTAGAAGAAGGAAATGAGAATTGGTTAAAACAATGTGGACAAGAGACATTAAATCAATATAAAAGAAAATCATTAGATCTAGTTCACTATATTTCTTGGTTGAAATCTCTACCTCTGTACTATGAAACGGATCATGCCTTTATCAGTCATGCAGGTATTTCTTTGGTAGCAGAAAACCCATTTGAAGAATCTCATCCAGAAAGCGTCTTGTGGAATAGGGGACAACTAAAAAATATTGGTAAACTGCAGATTATTGGGCATACTCCTTGTAAATCAGATAGGGCAGAATTTGATAGTGTAAGCAATACTTTGAATATAGATACAGGGGCATATCTTCCTAAAGCGCTTACAGCCGTAAAAATAAATGATGAAGGTAGAATAGATGAAATAATATTGGTACCTACGCTATCTGATGATGTAACCGATTGAAAAGATATTCTAAGTTCATAGTAGATTCATAGACTATTCAAATTTTGATGAGTAAATTAAATGATGAATTTTTGAGGATTCCGTATCTGAGAAAGGACGTATATCGATGATGACACAAAAAGAAATGATACACATCGTACAATCACAGCTTGCAATTGACCTAAACTGTACAATTGACGACTTGAACAGAGAAAAAGACAGTGTAATTTTTGTAGACGCGAAAGAAAATCCCGGACGCAGGCCGTATCCGAGAAAAGAGCGATATTTTGAAATTTTGTCCATGGGCAAATCAATTGTGGTATCGGCTACGCCGGAACGACTGTCTATTGCCAAAACGCATATGCAAGGAAAAGATAGGGATTCGATATTTTCATTACCATTTATCAGAGGGTTATACCTGCATTTTCTTCCTGATCTAGAGAAATTAAAGCCAATGTCACCACCTGCAAATTTTTCATATGAAGTGGTTGAGAAGGATGAGGTTCCCAAGCTATTGGGGCTTAAAGGATTTGATAATTCAATTATAACTGACATGAATCATCCCTATCATACTGTATTGGTCGTACTTGCCAAGAAAAATAGTAAAATTGTTGGCATGGCAGGGGCATGTAATATATGTACAAAGATGTGGCAAATTGGTATAGAGGTACTACCTGAATACCGTCAATTTGGTTTGGCAACTTATCTTGTAAACAGCTTAACTTTTGAAATATTAAATCGTGGTCGTGTTCCAATTTATGATGTCATCTCAAGCAATATTGCCTCTCAGAGAGTAGCTTACCGGGTAGGATATTATCCGGCGTTCGTGACTGATTGGCGAGTTGATTTTAAGGATTTTGAAACTTTATCTTAAAAATATGTGTGCACGTACGTAAAATGTCTTTTCAGGATTTGTTTAAACTAAAACATTTCCTATGGAAACTGGCTTTTTTCCATTCGAAGAAGCAATAATGATGGTCACCTTTATGAACTTCAGAGAAAGAAATGAAAAGAGTATAAAGACAGAGGGAGCACCGGTCTATGTAGAGTTTTAAATAAAGATGAAAGTTGATGTAAGTAACACATAGAAACTCATAAAGGATGATAAGAATGCGGCAACGCGCTCAGGCAATTATTATTAGAGATAGAGCAATGTTATTTGCATATGGAATTGTGTCCAGCAACAATGAATTACGTCATTCCTTTATTGGTGGTGGAATAGAACAAGGTGAAACTCCAGAGGAAGCAGTGTTAAGAGAACTACGGGAAGAAGCACATATTGAAGGTCGAATTATCTTTAAGTTTAATCGTGAAATAGTTGAGAATCATCATACGTTCTTAATTCATATAGGGAATCAGAGTTGTAGGTTAGGAACAGATCCAGAGGAAGAGCACCTAGCATTAGAGGAGCGAAATCTTAAGGATCTGATTTGGATATTATTTGAGGATAGACATTTATTTACTAGTATTGACAAAGAGTATATCGAAAGGCTAATTGAAGAATGTAAAGAAAGGGAATATTATCCCGAGTGGATAGATGATATACAAGAAATTAGCTTGCCATTCAGACCATAAATAAGAATTAATAAGAATAGTGAAAGAGTGACTTAGATAACTCGAAGAAGCAACTGACTTCATCTAAACCGTATCTACGCGGTGGGCGTGCGGGGGATTATAGGATCGCATAAGGCTACAGTAGATCAATATCAACTCTTTTTAGTCCTAATGGGCAAGGGTGGACAATAGGTAAGGAAGGGAAAAGATATGATATTTGATCTGGTAACGCAGCATATTGGGAGCCTGGAGAGATACATGAATCGGGATCAGAACTAGGAATGACAGTAGTCGTAATTGAAGGTGAGAATCTAAAACCACTAATGAATGAAGTAGAATGGATGGAGAGTTGATTCGAAAAAGCGTTGCGGCTGGACTCTTCGAGTCGCCTCGCTCGGATTGAATGTGAGAACCTTAAGCCTTTCGGATTCGGGAAGGCAATAACGTTATTTGAAATAGCCGTAAAACCAAAGAATCTTAAGAATTAAGGAGATGATTCACTTGACCATCACTACTGAGATTGTAAACATCAAGAAATTGAATATTCTAGGCATTCCTTGCAAAGGTCTCACTAATATGGGTGAAAAAGTTGGAAATGCAGTAAAAGAATTAATGGAACACGTCAAAGACGTAAAAACATGGAATGGAAAACCTTGGTTTGGTGTTTTTCAACCATGTCCTGAGGAAGTGGAGAATGAAGAACTAATCTATTTTGTATGTATAGAGACTGAAGGGTCAATTGTGCAAGGAAACTATCCAGGTGGATTACAACAAATAACAATTCCTGAACAACGATACATGGTGATTCATAAGGGAAAAGATGATTCTATTAAAGATGTATACAGTGGACTCAATAACTTCTTAATCGAGAGAAATGAAGTACAGAACAGTGAAAGTCATTGCTATATTCTCGAATTCCCAGTTGATGAATTGTGGGAATCAATTCAAGTATATGTCCCAATTAAGTAAAGTTGGTCAACTCTTGGAAGTTTGGTATCAAGGTAGTGTCGATACTTCATATCCAGCTCAGGCCGGAGCAAAGAAAGTGGAAATTATTGAGGAACCGAGGTGATTACTTTGAGTGATTAAATTCGTGAACTGCGATCATTAGTAGGAACCATGCCCCTTATTTTAGTCGGTTCGGTAGTAAGGTTAAAGGCAAACTTCAAAAAATTCAATAACCATGAACAGGAGTAATAAATGAAGAAAATTGGTATTATCGCGGCTTGGGAGCCTGAACTTCAATATTTGTTAAAGCAATATGAACCAATAAAAACTGAAACAGTTGCTGCATGGACTTTTTATACTCATCAGTTAGCCGATTTACATATTATTTCGGTAGTAGCTGGAGTCGGAAAGGTCAAGACAGCTAGTTGTACACAATTACTGATTACTAATTATTTTCCAGAAGAATTATATATGACCGGAATATGCGGAGGGTTATCAGAAGAAGTTAGCGGTGGAGATATTATTATTGCAGAAAAAACGATACAACATGACGTTACAGACGCTGGTATCTCTAGTGACCCATTGGATGCATACTTGGGAAGAAGTAGTATAATTGATTCAACTCAAGAGATCATTTCTATGTTTAAAGAATTTACAAAGAATACTGCAGAGCGAGTACATTTTGGAACATTTGTTTCGGGCGATCAGCGAATACGTGATAATGAATTAAGCTACAAGCTGATGACAGATTTTGCAGCGATTGCAGTGGATCAAGAACTGGCAGCTTTTGCTCATGTTTGTTATCTAAACAATATTAATTTTATGGGTCTTAAATCAGTATCAGATAAAGCCAATACAAACACCATAAATGATCAAAAGCTGTTCATACAAAAAGCTTGTATAAACTCTTGTAAATTAATAATTGATTTTTTAGATTATAGGCAGAGAAGATAACTACAAGACTTTGAGAGAAATTTCCCTGAAGGCCTTGCATTAGATAACACCGTGTTCCTGCTGCGGGGCTTAGCAGGCAGACAGTCCTGTGAGGCTAAGTGGCAGCGCCACCCGGTCGTGCTGGTGCTCCCTTAAGCCTCTGTGGATCGGGAAATCAACAACGTTATCTGAAACCAGTGTACAAACTATAATAAATATTTTGGAGGCGAGATCAAGATGAAAAGAGAAAAAATATCTGGACCTACAATGGTCTTACTTGTAAGAGATATCGAAAAATCAATTGAGTTTTATAAGAGACTTGGATTTAGTTATGAACTAGTCGGAGGTCCGGACGTACAACATGTACATATGAATAGAGATTCTGTTACATTTATACTCCATCCAGCAAAGAATCCTGATGATGTTAAACCATTCTCGTCGGTTGATGGAGGATTATATTTTGATGCATTCTGTTATACAGATGTTAGATCGCTACTAGAGGAATTTAGAACTAAAGGAATAGAAATAGTCAAAGGGCCTGATTTAAATGACTTTTTTAGTGAATTTACTATTCAAGATATTGATGGGTACAGAATATCATTTGGAGGGTAATTTTACTTAAAACATTACTAAGTGGGCGGAGCCACCCGGTGACAAACGTCGCCTTAAGCCTCTCGGGAACGCATGAACGTTGGCTACGGTAAGAACATAAGGGGATAAGCAAATGAAAGAAACAAGGGTATATAAGCAAGCAAATAACTGCTCAATAAGTGCTGATATTTATTACCAAGGTGCTGATTCGCCAGTAATTATATATATTCATGGAGGTGCACTAATTTTTGGCACCAGAACATGGTTACCTTTTGAACAAATCGAGTATTTTACAAGTTCCGGATTTAGTATAGTCAACATTGATTACCGACTGGCACCAGAAACAGAATTTGAGTTTATTATTGAAGATATAAGAGATGCGATTGAATGGGTAAGAACAAAAGCAATTGAATGGTATGATTTTGATATCAATAATATTGCAGTAATGGGCAGCTCAGCAGGCGGGTACCTTAGCTTATTAACTGGAACAATGGATGTCAAACCCCAGGCCATTGTCTCTTTTTACGGTTATGGAGATATTCTAGGTGATTGGTACTCTCAACCGAGTGAGTTCTACTGCAAGAAGCCAATGATTAATAGAACTATGGCCTCTGAGTCTATAGGAAATATAGAAGTGACTACAGGTGTATGGGAAAGATTTGATTTTTATCTTTATTGTCGTCAGCAAGGTGTCTGGGTGCAAGAAGTAACTAGATTTAATCGTAATAAAGATTCTGATAATTTAATTAAGTATAATCCAATTAATAATATCTCTGAAGATTATCCCCCTACATTATTTCTTCATGGTGATCAAGATACAGATGTTCCATATGAACAATCTGTTCTCATATATGAGAAGCTTAAAGAAAAGGGAGTTTACTCTAAGCTAATTACTATAGAAGGCGCTGATCATGTTTTCGATCATAATTTTAACGACCCTACAATTCAAAGAGCTTTTATGAATGTTGTTGAATTTCTAAGAACTCATTTATGTAAGTGATTCGAAGCAGCACCGCACTTCAGCCAGCATCATTGTATCTTTCCTGAATATCGAGGGCAAGGATATTGGGTAGAAGCTGCGAAATAGTGTTGAAGTATGCTTTTGAAGATTGGAATGCGATTAAAGTGGTTGCTATATTTATTATTATTCACATTAATGGAGGTTTATCTAATGTTGAAACTAGAACCAGCAATAAAAAATGATGCACAAAAACTCGCTGAAATACAAAAGATCAGCTTTGATGAAGAATCTAAACATTTCAATAATAACGAAATCGGAGGTCCATTTGGATACGATTCTATAAGTTGGCAAGAAGAGATGATGCAAAATTGTGAATATTTCAAGGTACTCTTTGATGGAGAAATAATTGGGGGGGCTTTGATATTTATAGGAAACAATCAAGTACATAATCTAGGAAGAATTTTTATTGATCCGAACTTTCAGAATCAAGGAATCGGTATTAAAGTTATGAATGAAATTGAAAGGATTTTTCCGGATAGCAACAAATGGTGGCTTGATACTCCTAGCTGGTGTGTCAAGAATCATCACTTTTATACAAAGTGCGGATACACCAAAGTTAGAGAAGAAGATGACTTATACATTTTTGAGAAGACTTTATAGACTAATTGTTTGATGGAACTTTCAGGGAAGGCACAGTCATCGTTTAATAATGTATCACGATGCGTCCGTTGGATCTGGGAACGCCAGAAGTGACGTCATTGAATAAATCAATTTGTAGGTTTCTTAAAGCAACTCACGCATATCCGCCTTGCGGCTTCTCGGTCCGCCAGAGAGATTTCGAGGAAGCAGAATCAAGCTCATGCTCTACCTAACCATATCGCGTTCAATCACCTACGGATTAAAAACTATTGAAGGGTGACGAGAATTATGGGTTCAAGAATAATGCACGTGATTATTGCTAATAGAATTGCAGAGTGTCTGTCGATGGAAGATAGAACACCGTTTTTATTTGGAAGCATTGCTCCAGATGCTGTTTCAACAAAAGATCTATCACATTTCTTTAAAGGTGAAGTACGAGATTATTCAAGGTTCATTGATTATAAAGGATTTTTACATAAATATAGCTCGCTAGTAGAAAGCCATTATGTATTGGGGTATTTTACACATTTAATAGCTGATGATATATGGCTCAAAGGTTTTAATCTTTCTTGGTTAAGAAACAGAATGGAAGTTAATAAAGAATTATATCGTTCGTACCATAATGATTTCCGATTACTCAATGGGAAATTACTAGAATACTATGGATTTACAGATGAATTGAGGAAAAAGCTCAGTTATCTTCCTACAATCATTGATCTGCAAGAGGTAAAGTCCAAAGAAGTTGAAGAATTCATTCCTTATGTTTTAGGTGATATGGAGTACGATAACGAAGTTTTACATGAAAAACTTAATGTTTTTACGTTTGATCAGATAATTGGTTATATAGAGACATCAGTTGAAATAGGGCTATTGAATATAAAACCTATACTAACCTAATATTCAAGAATCATTTTGAAAGGGGGATCGTCTATGAATATGAATAACGAAGTTGAAGTTGTACAATTACAAGAAAAGAAATTTGTTGGAGTTGCAGTGACTTCCGCATTTGCAAACCATGATCCAAGACGAGTTGAAGAAGCAAAGCATGTTTTCTTAATTCGGAAAGATGAAATAACGGGAATTATTAACCCATTAGAATACGTTTGTTTGAGCTTTACATCAGAGACATTGTTTACATATCTAATTTGCATGGAAGTAACGGAACTGAAAGAAGTTCCAGCTGGCATGCTAGGATTCTCAATCCCTGCTCATAAATACGGGAAAACAAGATCAGAAGATGATCCATATGCAGCAATACATCATTATTTACAAGAGAATGAAATCAGCAATAACAAGAGAGCAATGGCCATAGAAGTCTATAAATTTGAAGACCCACAGTGGCCTAACAATGTAGATGTTTATATTCCAATTGAAGAATGATTCTGATTTGGAGATACCGCCGACCTTGGATGAGGTGATATGGGTCGGGAATTCAACAACGTTATATGAAAGTAATGCAAAGCATTGAGAACAATATCAACGAAAGAGAGAGTGAGTCCTGTGAAAGTAGTTGAACTCAAAGAAATGAAGTTAGTTGGATTCAGAGTATTATGTCCTGGTGACCAGTATGTCAATGAAATCCCAAAAGCTTATTTCATACTTAATGATAGACTGAATGAGATTAATCATGTTGTAAACCCAGTTAGACTCATTGGTGCATTTATCGTTGAGGACTCCACGGAAGAGGAAGATGGTTACTGGGTATGTGTTGAGGTAAATGACATTACACAAGTTCCTGAAGGGATGGTTTCTATCGTAGTTCCGAGTCAAAAATATGCAGTCCAAAGTCATAAAGGGCCTAATTATGAAATTAGAAATACATATGATAAGTTACATCGCTGGATTGGAGAAAATAAACATGAACGATCGCTAAGAACTTGGCATCTGGAGATTTCAGATGAATGGGGATACAGGGAAGTAAATAACATTGAAGTAGACTTATATGACACGATTAAATAGATTCTGAGCGTTGAATAACCTTAGTCCGGTTGAATCCCGAACTAAGGTTGCTTAGTTCTATAACTGTCTTCTTGTCGAAAAAAATCAGTTCAGCTGCGGAGTTTTAGTCAACATCGAGCACATATCGATCATCTTTGACCTCTTCTTGAAGCGCATGGAGTTCATCCTTCAATGTCTTCACGATCTCAGCGTATTCTGGCTGCGCATACACATTATTGAGCTCAGATGGATCTTGATGCAAATCGAACAATTCCCACTCTGGTTGGTTTGATTCATCCAAAGTACCAGGCACTCCCAATCCATCAGCGTAATAATAGATAAGCTTATAGCGGTAGGTTCGCAGCCCATAATGCGAGAACACGTTATGGTCAATGCGATGCATCCAGTAACGATAATACATCGATGTCCGCCAACCTTCTGGCTGTTCGCTGTTGAAAATTGGTCGGAGGCTATGGCCCTGCATCTCGTCTGGGATCGGCAATCCTGCATAATCGAGGAAGGTCGGCGCAAAGTCCACGTTTAGGGCCATTTTTTCCGTAATCTCGCCAGGTTTGATTTCTTTCGGATAACGTACGATAAACGGCATGCGAAGCGATTCCTCATACATGAAACGTTTGTCATACCAGCCATGGTCACCGAGGAAGAAACCTTGATCAGACGTGTAAATAACAATCGTATTGTCCGCAATCCCCATTTCGTCCAAATAATCGAGCAATCGTCCAACATTTTCGTCAATGGAAGCCACGCAACGTAAATAGTCTTTCATGTATCGCTGGTATTTCCAGCTTTTTGCTTGCTCTGGCGTCAGATGTTCGGGTGTTTCCTCCTTCAAATCGACGAGCGTTAGATCACTTTCCACCCGCATCGTCGCTTCTTTGGCGGCTGTAGCACGATTCGAATAATCATCATGGAAAGTTTCCGGCTCTGGAATCGTAACATCCTCATACAGTGTGGCGTATTTGGCGCTTGTTACCCATGGGCGGTGTGGCGCTTTATGGTGGCACATCAAGAAAAATGGCTTATCCTGATCCCTGCGATTCAGCCAATCGATTGATAAATCTGTGATGACGTCAGTCACATAACCGTCGTAAACACGGTCCTCACCCATTTCAGAGAAAGTAGGCTGGTGGTATTCGCCTTGTCCCCAGTTGCCAATCAGCACGTTCCAATAATCAAAACCTGTCGGGTCGTAAAAGCCACCTTGGCCGAGATGCCATTTACCAATCATGCCAGTCTCGTAGCCGCCGCTTTGAAGCATTTTGGCTACGTGATCCTGCCGACCGTCGAAGCCTTCATACAATGTACGAACGCCATTCAAATGGTTGTATTTGCCTGTTAGAATCGTTGCCCGGCTAGGTGCGCAGATCGAATTCGTACAGAAACAATTGTCAAAACGAATGCCTTCCTTAGCAATCCGATCGATGTTCGGCGTCTGGTTAATGCGTCCGCTGTAGCAGCTCATGGCGTGCGCAGCATGATCGTCGCTCATGATAAATAGGATATTCGGTTTGGTGTTACTATTCATATGTACGTCCAACCTCCCGTGTAAATGTTTGTCTCCATTATATAGAAGTGCTGCTTTGAGCACGATGTACGTAATGTCTATTAGATGTACAAAACAACTGTATTTTGATCTCTTAATTCTTGAAAGATTGTTTTCTTGTTTGCATGCCAGACCTAGGATTGCTATGCTGGGATTAACATTCTAGATAGAGAGGTCCGATGCTATGTTTACGCTATTAGCGGTACATTATGATGATTGCATACCGGGCTGGAATACAGTACGCGAGGCAATTCCATACCATGTTATTGTCCTCATGGTGGAAGGAACGGCAACCTATACCATTAACGGCGTAACGCATCGGGTCGAGGCAGGAGATTTATTGGTGATACCGAAAGGTACGGTAAGAGCGGGAAGCAATACAGAAGCGCCACATAGGAAATATACCGTATTGTTTAATTTGATAGACGATGCTAATGCTGACGCTCAGCTTTTACTGCCTAGTCATTTTATGCGAATGAAAATTAGTAATTACGAATATGTGCTCAAACGATTCTCACGTCTGTTCCAAGAGAGATGGGAGGGAAAGCCGTATCATGAGTCGATCTGCCTCGGCATTCTGATTGAGCTGCTTGGAGTTGCGAAACGTGAGCCGATAAGCCCCGCCGTCGAGCCGATTAAATTTTATTTGGCCCGAAAAATTCATTTAGAGCTTCAGACACACTATCGAGAGTCCATTCAAATTAGTGAATTAGCGAAGCTTATCGGCCGTTCACCGAATTACACGATCGCCATGTTCAAGAAAGCGCTGGGCATGACGCCAATCGAATACGTACATCAGCTGCGTGTCCAGGAAGCAAGTAGTCTACTGCTCGAATCAACCATGTCCGTCACCGAAATATCCGATTATTTGGGATTTTACGATACGTCGCATTTCTATCGGGTATTCAAAAAAATGATGAAGGAATCCCCTTCGGCTTATATCACGAATAGAAAGGGT
This sequence comes from Paenibacillus terrigena DSM 21567, assembly GCF_000374845.1. GTDB lineage: Bacteria > Bacillota > Bacilli > Paenibacillales > Paenibacillaceae > Paenibacillus_K > Paenibacillus_K terrigena. The sequence goes on from NZ_KB895419.1 coordinate 292,075, forward strand.
TGCTAATGGAAGGTGACAAATGAAGAATTTCAAAAGGAACTTGGGCTTGAATCCATCTCGGCAGCACAATATATTTCAAGTAACAAATCCAGCAATATCAGCAAAACTGGTATCAGACGTATTTGAACTTGTATTTATTTTATTGAGACCAGTAAGTCATGATCAAGCGCAACTGAAAATTACTGATAGTCAGACGATTTTCTTAGTAAAGACGAAAGAAAAAACGACTTTTAATTATTTTGAGGTAGGCGGAACAGAAATGTCGGCTATTACTCTCGAGATAAATTATCTTGAAGATCTAAATAAGAAACTGGTTAGTGAGAATGAGCAAGTTGATAGTATAGCGGATAATGGAGGTTGCGGCCTTTCTTTCCATGTACTGGATCCTGACGGAAATAAACTTCATCTTTGGGGAGGCTGGCCCCAGAAATAAAGTGAAATAACACATAACAGATAATTCCATTTCTTTTCTTCCCGATACATGAGGGGACTCAGCGGTCATAAAGAATATTGATGAAGATATTCATATGCTAAAAAATAGATAGATATAAACCCTTATTTTAAGAGCTGCTCAGAGATCCTTATTGAGAATTTTGAGAATCAAATAGCTATACTTTAAATATATTGATTGAGTAAAGAATAACTTCGTTGAAAGGTGATGGATATGAAATTAAAACACTTCTTCATGTTGGCAACAGTATTGCTGCTTATGACTCTTCTAACAGGTTGCGTACCTGGAGATGGGACGAATAACGCTGAAAATCAGGCGGGATTTTTCTGGGGAATATGGCATGGATGGATCGCTCCTATTTCATTAATCATTGGCGCATTCAAAGAGAATATCAGGTTATATGAAATGCATAACACGGGTTGGTGGTATGATGCTGGTTTTTATATTGCTGTTATCAGTGGTTTCGGTGGGATTTCGCTGTTTCGGCGCAATAAAGGTGAAAGCAATTAATCCCGAGATATAGAATAGAAAGTGAAGAATGCATAGAGTTAATGCGTATCATTTCAAGCGCAAACTCTCTTTTTTTTGCCCTCAAAAAATTGCATGAAATACATATTTCACGCAATTTCATTTTAAATAAACTTTTTTCATATTATAATAGGGATTAATAGGTTTATATTTTCGCGAAATTAGAGGATATTTGTCATTTTTTCCAGATAGATGGAAGAATTCAATTGCGCTGATGCAATGAAAAAATACATAAAAAGAAGAGGAGGGGATTTCATGACACTCACGCAATATGACCTTATTGAGGCATACAGTCTCGAGTTAGAATTATTTTCGATATGGATGAAAAACCAAGGGATGTCGAAATCGACGCAGTCGGCGTATATGAGTGATGCTCGTAGTTTTCTCAAAGGAGTCTATCCGGCGGAACTGTCGAAACTGGGTAAGATGGAGATTATGCGATTCTTGTCAGTTACACGGGAGCGAGGAGCGGGAGATGAAGCGCGAAATCGTAAACTTTCATCACTCCGGGCTTTCTATAAATCGTTAAATGAGATGGAGCATTTACAAGTCAATCCTGCTGCATCGGTCGCGAAATCGAAACAGGTAAAGAATCGGATCCCGACATATCTGGAAGAGAACCAGCTCTATCAATTTTTTGATCGGGTGGAAGGCAAATATCATAACCGCAATATGGCGATTTTGCTTCTTATGGCTTTTGCCGGTTTGCGTGTTGGAGAGATCCATCGTATGAACACCCAAGATCTACATCAAGACGGATCCATTCACATTCTTGGAAAAGGACGCAAATGGCGCGTCATCCCGCTTCCCACCGAACTGCATCAGATTCTGATACGTGCGCAAGAGGAGCGGCGAGCCCCAAACCAAGGGAAAGAGCAGGCATTCTTCATCTCACAATTCGGTCGTCGATTATCCATCCGCATGATCCAGACGATTGCAGACCAGACGTTCGAGAAACTGAAAGAACAGCTGCCTGAGCTAGTAAATATGCGATTATCGAGTCATAAGCTGCGTCATTCGTTCGCGACAATGCAAATTCGAAGCGGGACGGACATACGGACACTGCAAGAATTGCTCGGTCATGCAAGCATTGAAACGACACAAATTTATACGCATATTGATAATAAACAGATGAAGATGGCGATGGATAAATTTTCAGGGAAAATACCTACGGTGGGTACATCGAATAAATAATAACATAATAAATGTTATGTAAACTAATAAAGCGAGAAATAAAACAAGGAGCCTAAGTTAGGGAAGAAATGCCCAAGATCATTACTTGGATCAGACGAATTAGTCCTATTCTAGATGATGAGTGGCAAATCTGCTGAATTTCATATTCGAGCCTTGGAAGATAGTGAATGCTGGACATTCTCATACGATACATTGCAAAAGATGTACAACCGAGATGCATGCTGAAAACGATTTGAAGAAGGCTGGCAGAACGATTGTAGATGAAAAAAAGAAGAACGTGAAGGTGAATTTATTGCTCTGTTCAGCAGAGCAACGTTCCTGTATAATTATACATTTACAAACTGGACTCATGCAATAATCCCACAATATCATATTGCATTTTATCTAGGTAGTACCTCGGTTGCATGAAGCCGAATTCGTCACTGTATGAAATAAAATTAATGAAACAATCGCCGTTTGGTCATAACGTAGTGGAAGGGCTTCTCAGTGAAACAATGGTTTCTGGGAAGCGACACACTTTCGGGGGCTGAATGGGTAGGGAATTCAGATCATACCGTACTTATAGCCGGTTGAGCAGCAGGCATCGAGTTAACGCTTAGCAAAAGGTGGTATGGAAATGGCATTCGGGTGATTGACTTGGGAAGGGATCTATTGAATCTAAACAATTACAACAGGAGCAACCGCAAGTCGTAACAATCACCTGTGATCTTGAGGATAAAGTTCAATGGGACGAACTAATTCGAAGCATTTATTTACACCATCGGGATATTAGTGTCGTTGTTAATCATACGGAAATTTAGTATAATTATTCATTGTTGGATGAGGTCAATTCGCGAGACACTGAGGAAATAGAATTGATTCATAGGGTGGCTCTTTAAGAATGATTTGTAATATAAGAAACATAATTAATGTTATGTTAACTAATTATACATAAACTTGTCTCAACCACACTTCTCAAATAAAATAGTGCAATAGGAGGTCGTTGAAAAATGGCAGATATAGAAGATTTTCTGAAATTAGATATGCGAGTAGGAACTATCCTGCAAGCGGAACCATTCCCAGAAGCCCGTAAACCTGCAATAAAATTAACCATTGATTTGGGCGATCTAGGGATTAAGCAATCATCGGCTCAAATTACTAAAAGATATGAACCTGAACAACTGATTGGCCGTCAAGTGATCGCAGTCGTAAATTTCCCACCAAGACGCATTGCAGGATTCAAATCGGAGGTATTGGTGATTGGCGGTGTGCCCGAGGAAGGTGATGTGGTACTCTTGCAACCTGATCAACAGGTACGGAATGGTACACCAATCGCGTAGCGTGGAGGACTTGATATTCTCCATGAAAATTTATCCTATTCAACAAAGAAAGATTGTGCTATATTGTTGGTAACTTGATAAGCAATACACACTAGGGGAGCCTTTTAAGGGCTGAGACGGATCTTCCGGACCCTTCGAACCTGATCTGGTTAATACCAGCGTAGGGAAGTGTTGAGGCTCGCTTCATCCTTTTTAGGGTTTATTCATGAAGCTTGACGACCACTTTTCTGCGGAAAAGTGGTCTTTTTGCGTTCCAAGAAAGGAGCTCGGACACCATGGAACTACATCTTGTCTCACCTGGATTCATGCCATTGCAGCGATTTGCAGAGATTGCTGCAGAAGTACATCCGCACGTTCAATTCATTCATCTTCGAGAGAAACAAAGCACAGCCAAAGAAATGCTTGAGACATTGCAAAGGATGATGCAGCTAGGGGTTCCAGCTCAAAAACTCTTGATCAACGACCGCGTGGATGTCGCATGTGTCGCTCAAATTGGTGGGGTACATCTTGCACATCACAGCTTACCGATTCGACAGGTGAAGCTAATGTCACAAGGACTTCGCATTGGACGGTCCGTGCATTCGGTTGAAGAAGCCATCCACTGTGAGGCAGAAGGAGCGGATTATCTGTTCTATGGCCATATCTACGCGAGCAGTTCGAAGCCGGGCTTATCTCCGCGGGGGCTTAAGGCCTTAAGAGAAGTAGCCGCTTCGGTATCAATCCCGGTTATTGGTATTGGTGGGATCGGGCCTGATCAGGTACAAGAAGTGATGCAGCAAGGTGCACAAGGGATCGCTGTAATTAGCGGAATTGTATCCGCAGTTGATCCTCTAACAGCAGCTATGCAATATGTGTCAAAGCTTAACGAAAGAAGGTCTTTCCATGCAGCAAACAGTTGACGTCATCATCGTGGGCGGAGGTGTCATCGGGTGTTCGATTGCGTATCATTTATCTGCTCGAGGCATCCGAGTTCGAGTCTTAGAGCGTAACCGTATCGCCTCCGAAGCCTCGGGTGCTGCGGCAGGCATGCTGGCAGCGCAAGCGGAATTCATCGAATCCGCACCATTATTTGAATTTGCACGACACAGTCGAGCGATGTTCCCCGCACTTGCGGCAGACCTAAAGGAACGTAGTGGGATTGAAATCGGACTTGTCCAGCAAGGCCTGCTGCGTATTGCAACCTGTGAACAAGATGTCATTCGTTATCATGCACAAGCTGCAATTCAGCAACAGTGGGGTGAAGCCACACAATGGTTGTCCGCTGTAGAAGCGAAGGAGATGGAGAAAGCGTTAGGCTCCGATGTGTATGGAGCGCTCTACTTGGAGCAAGACCATCAGGTCATGGCGCCTTCGTTAACTCAATCGTATGCCAAGGCAGCATCAGATCTCGGCGCAGATATTTGTGAGCATACGGAGGTGTATGAGTTGATTCGTGAAGGCGGCAAAGTTGTCGGTGTCCGTACACAAGACGGTACCCACTATTGTCACCATGTCATTATCGCATCCAGCATCTGGTCGCAGTTCTTGCTCCGATCCATTGGATACGATTTGCCGCTATATCCTGTCAAAGGGGAGTGTATTGCGGTAAAAACGAATACGCCGCTTATTCGTAAAACAATATACACAGACGATTGTTACATCGTGCCGAAGGCCAATGGAGAACTATTGATTGGCGCTACGGTGACGCCGCATACCTACAATCGACAAGTAACGGTCGGTGGCATCTTGGCATTGATGGACGTTGCAGAACGGTTAATTCCTTCCATTCGCGGCGCGGAGTGGAGTCGAACGTGGAGCGGGCTAAGGCCGAAGACACCGCATGGGATGCCATATATAGGTCGACATCCACAACTAGATGGTTTAATGATCGCTGCCGGGCATTATCGTAACGGTATTCTGCTCAGCCCGCTCACGGGGATCGTGATAGCAGATCTAATTGAAGAGAAGGAACCAGTAGCAGATTTATCTGCCTTCCAGATCCCTTCGATGCGATGGACGAAGGAACATCAAATGACTGGGGTGAGGTCATGAAATTAATCGTGAATGGTCAGCCCGTGGAAATGCCTGAGCATGTGACTACCGTACAACATGTAATAGCGCATTTCGGACTCGAGAACCGCATTGTCGTTGTGGAGGTTGATGCACAGATCGTTGATAAGCATCATTTTGCAGATCGTATTGTAGATGAAGGTGCACGTATTGAGATTGTACATTTTGTAGGCGGAGGGTGAGGAGAAGATGTCACAAGTTAATTTTCCTAACAGTCAAAAGGTATATATTCAAGGGTCACGCGAGGATCTTCGAGTTCCGATGCGTGAGATTACGCTCAGCCCAACAGAGAATAGCCGAGGTATTGAGATCAATGAACCGGTGCGCGTGTACGATACGAGTGGGCCTTATACAGATACAACGTTACATACAAATATTGAAGAAGGCTTGTGCCCGCATCGTCAAGCATGGATTCTAGATCGTGGTGATGTCGAGTTCTATGAAGGGCGCGAAGTGAAACCGGAGGATAATGGACTGCGCAGAGCGGAGGATGCAGATCAGACGATCGTGTTCCCAGGTCTAAATCGTCTTCCATTGCGGGCGAAAGAAGGTGAAAATGTCACCCAAATGCATTACGCGCGCCGAGGCATCATAACCGCAGAAATGGAATATATCGCGATTCGTGAGAATGTCACGCCTGAGTTCGTCCGGGATGAGGTCGCGAGCGGCAGAGCAATTATCCCATCGAATATTAACCATCCCGAGAGTGAACCGATGATTATCGGGCGGAATTTCCTCGTGAAGATTAACGCGAATATCGGGAATTCAGCGGTATCTTCCTCCATTGAGGAAGAAGTTGAAAAGATGACATGGGCTACGCGTTGGGGTGCAGATACGGTCATGGATCTCTCCACCGGGAGAAATATTCATACGACGAGGGAATGGATCATTCGTAATTCTCCGGTTCCGATTGGTACGGTACCGCTCTATCAAGCGCTCGAGAAAGTGAACGGCAAGGCGGAAGATCTCTCGTGGGAAGTCTATCGCGATACGCTCATTGAGCAAGCGGAGCAAGGCGTTGATTATTTTACCATCCATGCGGGTGTTCTGCTCCGGTATATACCACTAACGGCGAATCGCCTGACCGGGATCGTATCACGCGGGGGTTCGATTATGGCAGCTTGGTGCTTAGCGCATCATGAAGAGAATTTCCTATATACACATTTCGAGGAAATCTGCGAGATTATGAAGAAGTATGATGTGGCATTTTCACTCGGAGATGGTCTTCGTCCAGGAAGCATTCAGGATGCCAATGATGAATCTCAATTCGCTGAGCTCGATACGCTGGGGGAATTAACGAAAATCGCGTGGAAGCATGATGTTCAAGTGATGATCGAAGGGCCGGGACATGTCCCGATGCACATGATCAAGGAGAATGTCGATCGTCAGATGGAAGTCTGTCAAGAAGCTCCATTCTATACACTCGGTCCGCTAACGACAGATATTGCACCAGGATATGATCATATTACATCTGCTATCGGCGCCGCGATGATCGGTTGGTTTGGAACGGCAATGCTCTGCTATGTTACACCGAAGGAGCACCTCGGACTGCCGAACAAGAATGACGTGCGTGAAGGTGTTATTGCCTATAAAATCGCAGCACATGCTGCTGACTTGGCCAAAGGTCACCCTGGGGCTCAGCAGCGCGATGATGCGTTATCCAAAGCCCGCTTCGAATTCCGCTGGAGAGATCAATTCAATCTCTCGCTCGATCCGGAACGTGCATTGGAATATCATGACGAGACATTACCGGCAGAAGGCGCGAAGACAGCGCATTTCTGTTCCATGTGCGGGCCAAAATTTTGCAGCATGCGGATCACACAGGATATTCGAGCATATGCAGCCCAGGGCTTAGAAGAGAAATCGAATGAATTCAAAGCGTCCGGCAGTCAAATTTATCAGAAAATCTAAAAGGAGGAATTGCGTTGCTAACGATTGGTCCTCATTCATTTAAATCTCGTCTGTTACTTGGAACCGGAAAGTTCCCGAACTTTGAAGTTCAGAAAGAAGCGGTCGAGAAATCGGAGACTGAAATTTTAACGTTCGCGGTACGGCGTATGAATATTTTCGAGCCTAGTCAGCCGAATTTTCTAGAAATGCTTGATCTGGCGAAATACACCTTGCTACCTAATACGGCAGGGGCTTCAACTGCAGAAGAAGCAGTACGGATTGCACGCCTTGCGAAGGCCTCCGGCCTATGCGATATGATCAAAGTAGAAGTAATAGGAGACCTGAAGACATTGCTTCCGGATCCGATTGAGACGGTGAAAGCTTGTGAGATGCTGCTTGATGAAGGCTTTATCGTATTGCCCTATATCTCCGATGATGTGCAGCTCGCCAAACGACTTCAACTGATGGGCGTGCATGCCGTCATGCCTGGCGCTTCTCCGATTGGTTCAGGTCAAGGAATTATTAACCCCGTTAATTTAAGTTTTATCATAGAGCAAGCGGTCGTGCCCGTCATTGTCGATGCAGGAATCGGTGCCCCATCGCATGCTGCATTTGCAATGGAGCTCGGCGCAGATGGTGTGCTCCTGAATACAGCAGTGTCTGGGGCAGGCGATCCCGTCAAAATGGCTGTCGCGATGAAGCAAGGGATTGAGGCGGGGCGATTAGCCTGTGAAGCCGGGCGAATTCCTGTGAAGCGTTATGCCTCGGCGAGCAGTCCGCTTGAGGGAATGGTTACGGTATGATGGCGGAGCAAGACCAGCCGTCTTTCGATCGCTATTCACGCCAGATGAGCTTTGGACCGATCGGTACGGCTGGACAACAACAACTGGCCGAGTGTCATGTCCTTATCGTCGGTGCGGGAGCGCTCGGGTCCACTAGCGCGGAAACCCTTGTCAGGGCGGGCGTGGGGCATGTCACGATCATCGATCGCGATTATGTGGAATGGAGTAATCTGCAGCGTCAGCAATTGTATACTGAAGAGAACGTACGTCAGCGGATGCCAAAGGCGATCGCAGCCAAACAGCATTTGGAACGGATTAACGCCAATGTCCAGATCGATGCGTACGTTTTGGATGCGCGAGGGGAAGATTTAGAACGACTAATCACGGGTGTTGACCTCATTATGGATGCGTGTGATAACTTCGAAACGCGATTCATTTTGAACGATATCGCTGCGAAATACCGTATTCCATGGATTTATGGTGCATGCATCGGGAGCTATGGGCTATCCTACACGATTCTCCCTGGGGATACACCATGCCTGAGCTGTATGATGGACATCATTCCGAATGGTGGAGAGAGCTGTGACGTGGACGGCATTATTGCACCAGCGGTTCAAATGGTCGTGGCGCATCAGACTGCTGAGGCCTTTAAGCTGTTAACGGGGAACCATGATGCGCTGCACCGAAAGCTTGTTTCATTCGATCTATGGAACAATCAGTACACCGCCATCAATATCCAAGCGATGAAGAAGCAGGGATGCTCTAGCTGTGGCGATCAAGCAACGTATCCTTATCTTCAATCACCTGCAACGGAGAAGGCAGCGATTCTCTGCGGGCGTGATACGGTCCATCTTCGTCCTTCTGAAGCGATGAAGCTGGATCTAAGGACATTATCGGAACAAATTCGGCAATATCATTCTCGGCAGCTGCAAGTGGACATCATGAATGACTTTCTGCTTAGCGCACATAGGGATGAGCAGCGAATCGTATTATTCGTTGACGGCAGGGCACTTGTCCATGGGACGACAGATATTCAAGCCGCGAGACAGCTATACATTCAAATGATTAACATTAGCACAGTATCAACGAGATAAGGATAGAAGGCCCTTCAATTTCTTCTTGGAAGAAGTGGAAGGGTCTTCTTGTGTTGGTTGGAATATATGAATGGAAGTGACTGGGCGAAATCTGATATACTATGAAAATATTAAAATCTTGTAAACTTAATCGAAATAGGAGAGAAGAATGAGAGAAATGGAAAACACATTTGCGAAGAAGATTCCAATCTTCTTCTGGGCTATCCTATGCGCATTCGGGAAGCTCGTCCTGATGCGATATTTCTTTTTCGAGCAGATGTCTGTGGTTCAACTGCTTCGAGATGTATTCGCGATTTGCGCGATCTTCGGTATTCTAGAATTAATCTTACCCATGCGATCCAAACGATATGTCTACTGGGGAGTCAACTTCTTACTATCGTTCATCTGTTTTGCCGCGACATTATATTATGATCATTTCGGGTCTGTTGCAACGTATACGGCCTTAACGGCACTTCATCAGGTGACCGAAATCGGGGATAGTGTGAAAGCGACGATTCGTCCAATCTACTATATCTATTTCCTCGATACGCTCGTGATGGCTGTTATTTGGTTATTTACGCGTCGTCGGCCGCCAGCCGATTCAAGTCCGATTCGACGTCGATATTGGAAAATCGGGATGCTTGCAGTCACAGTCATCTGCCTTGTGTTATCGGGTAGAACGGTGATGCAGAACAAAGCGATGGATAACGAACTTGCGCTTGCACAGGATATTGGGTTCATCGATTATCAATTTGCAATCGCGCTCAAGGCTAGAGAGACGAACAAGATGGTTGAAGAAGGTAACATTAATGAAGTTACACAGCAGGTTCAAACCTCTGAGGACACCTTCACTTACAGGGACAAGCCGCTTGAAGCAGGACAGAAACCCGCTCATTTTGGAGCTGCCAAAGGGAAGAATCTGATTGTCGTTCAAATGGAAGCATTTCAGAATTTCCTCATCAATCTGAAGGTCAATGATCAGGAGATTACACCTGTGCTCAATCAATTAGCCAAAGATAGCTTCTATTTCCCGCATATCTACCAGCAAATTGGCCCCGGTAATACGTCGGACGCGGAGTTCATGTCGAACACCTCGATCTACCCGACAGGTGCCATTGCCATGTCAACGGGATATGGAGATCGTGAGCTTCCTAGCTTGCCGAGACTTCTCGGCGAAGATCAATACTCAACGAATACGTTTCATGTCAATGATGTGAAGTTCTGGGATCGGATACGTCTTTATCCTGCGTTGGCTTTCAATCAATACTTCGATAAACCTTCATTCAAAAATGATCAATTTAATGAATTTGGGGCGTCAGATGAGGAATTGTATCGTGTCGGCGTGGAGAAGCTATCAGAGATTAGTAAGAAAAAGCAGCCTTTCTACGCGCAATTTGTTACGGTATCCAGTCATTTTCCTTTTAAAGTACCGGATCGTGCGAAAACCATTGATTTGCCAGCAGATTTAGCATCGAAGCAAATCGGAAATTATATGTATGCGCAGCATTATACGGACTATGCCCTTGGACAACTGATTGATTCACTCAAGAAGAATGGCATGTGGGAGAATACGGTATTGGTCGTTTATGGTGATCATTTTGGACTTCAACCGCAAGATAATAACCCGGAGGAGCTCAGCACAGCGCTGGGTATTCCATATAATGAGTATGTGAGCCGATTTAATATTCCATTCATGATTCACGTACCCGGGATGGAGAAGGGCCAAGTCGTCGATCGGGTTGGCGGTCAAGTGGATATGATGCCGACCATTGCGAATCTTATGGGAATATCGCTGGAAGATCAGCATTTCACAGCATTCGGTCATGATCTATTGAATATTGATCATAATATTATTGGGATGCGCTATTACTTACCAACAGGCTCGTTCTTTAACGATGATATTCTGTTCATTCCTGGCAAAGGGTTTGACGATGGTAAGGCCATTAATCTAAGTACACTGGAGCCAGTAACGGATCTAACACCCTATAAAAAGGATTACGATTATATTCTGAAATTCATGAAACTATCGGATACTTATGTGAAAATGTTACCGAAACGAGCGCCATAGTTGAGTTTGAATGACAATACGGAAGGCATGAAATTTGAGGTGAAGTCCTCGAAGTTCATGCCTTTTTGCTATGTAAGTAGATTAATCGATATTTTCAAGAAGATAATCTATGAAAAATTTAGAGGTCCGGCGTTATAATCTTCGTGTAATCAGGTAAGCGGATACAAAATCATGATAAATATGGAGGTTTGATCATGCAATGGAAAAGTAGGTGTTATCGGGTGATGTGTTTATCACTGATTTCGGCATTATTGTTCAGCGCAATTGCAACCGTGACTGTACCTAAAACCGCGCATGCGGCATCGACAGAAGTGTACGTGGCGACGGATGGTGACGACAACAATACAGGCACGATTTCTTCTCCATTCCTAACCCTTGCCAAAGCCCAGTCCGCTGTTCGAGACCTTATACCGTCATCAACCGGGCCAATACATATCTGGGTGCGAGGTGGGACCTATTATTTGGATCAAACACTCGTATTTAATCCGCAAGACTCCGGTCATATCAATAAACCAGTGATTTATTCCGCGTATGAAGGAGAGAAAGTTATTTTGAGCGGAGGCAAGAAATTAACACCGACTTGGCGTGACTACCAAGGGGGCATTAAAGTTGCTGATATTGGAGCAGGGCTTGATTTCGATGGTCTGTTCCTGAATTCACAGCGACAGATCTTGGCGAGGTATCCGAATTATGATCCGAACGTTGCTATTCTAGGTGGGTACGCTGCGGATGCGCTTGCCCCAAGTCGTGTTGCCAAATGGAGTGATCCGACGACGGGACTCGTCCGAGGCTTGCATGGGAATGAATGGGGTGGGAACTCGTTCAAGATCACAGGTGTAAACGCTTCGAACGGATCGCCAAATCTACAATGGGTCGGAGATAACAATCGCGGGAGCACATTGCATGCTACCTATCGCATGGTGGAGAATATTTTCGAAGAGCTCGATGCACCAGGCGAATGGTTCTATGATAGCAAAGGTGGCAAGCTATACTTCAATCCTCCAACGGGAACGGATATGAATAAGGCAAACATTGAAATTGCTGTCTTAGATGAGCTGCTGCGAATTACGGGCACGGCAACAGACAAAGTGAAGCATCTAACCTTCTCCAATTTTACATTTACTGAGACGCATCGCACTTTATTCAATAAGCCTTATGCAGGACTCATGAGAGGCGATTGGTCTGTCGCGCGTACCGGTACGGTCTTTGTCCAAGATGCAGAGAATATCTCCATTCAGAATTCAGTATTCGATCAAGTAGGCGGCAACGCCATATTCGTGAATGGCTATAATCGCAACCATCAAATATCGAACAATGAATTTACTGGATCAGGTGCGACTGATGTGCAAATTGTGGGTCTGCAAAGTGCGGTTCGCTACCCTTCCACATGGTCGAATCAACACACCGATATTCAAGATACAACACCTGGTCCCCTCACAAATGATTACCCTCAGAACATCACCGTAAATAACAATCATATGTTCAACATGGGGATATTCGAGAAGCAATCCGCTGGGGTGAATGTATCGGTTAGCCGCAATATTACGATAAGCCATAATACAATCCATCATAGCCCTCGGTCAGGTGTGAACATTAACGATGGAACGTGGGGCGGCCATGTCATTGAATTCAATGATATTTTCGATTGTGTCCTAGAGACAAGTGATCACGGTCCATTCAACGCGTGGGGGCGGGATCGGTTCTGGTCCTTGAGCGGCGGTGATGCGGTGAAGAAACAATATGCTTTCTTGGATGCGATGGAGACGACGGTCATTCGTAACAATCGCATCTGGCATAACTCGGCATGGGATATTGATCTGGATGACGGATCTTCGAATTACGATATTTACAACAATCTCATGCTGAATGCCGGATTTAAACTTCGTGAAGGGTTCTCTCGGAAAGTCCATAACAATATCATCGTGAATGGCGGTGGACATTTCCATGTCGCATACGAGGGAAGTAATGATGTGATCGAGAAGAATATTTTCGTTACGGATAATCCCTACGATTTCATCCAAGACGATCCGAAAGCGGCAGGAACCTTCTACGATAATAATACGTTTTGGAATAACGGTAAGGCGGTTGCGGATATCACGTCTGCTTGGATGAATTCAGGGTTTGATACACACTCCGTTATCGCAGATCCGCTGTTCGTTGGTGCATCACCTTTTACCGATGTGTCGAAAAAAGATTTCACGGTGCAAGCAGGATCGCCAGCAATCGCTCGAGGATTCGTGAATTTCCCGATGAATCAATTCGGCAAGCCAGGGGCTCCAACACCGCCAGGAATTAAATGGTCAACAGGAAATCCTACCACTGAGGCGGATATTGAACCGCTTATGGGTGCAGAAGTAAGCAGTATCTATTCCGATGCAGTCATGTCGTCGGTCGGGCTTGGGGATACCAATGGCCTATATTTCTATCAAGTCCCCGCAGATTCGAATGCGAAATTACAGGGGTTGCAGCAAGGTGATGTACTACGTCAATTGAACGGCGAGCAAATTACAACCAAGTCGAGCTTCTGGAATATCTACAATCGTGTTGCACCAGGCGGAACACTGTACGCTCAAATATGGCGTAATCAAGCTTCCGTATCTGTTCAATGGAAGAAGCAGTCGGGGAACGAACGTCTGAATGATACGGCTGGTGTTGAATACACGGGCACCGGATGGGATTACAAAAACGCTGCTCGTGGTGGCGCCAACTCGTACTACAATGATTTGTATGCGACACAAACGAACGGGGATTTCTTCGAATTTACGTTTCATGGCACAGGAATTGATTATATTGCGCAAGTGAACAGTGATGAAGGCGATGTCGATATCTACATTGATAACGTGTTCCAGCAGACGATTAGTAACTATAATCCCTCTCGGATCTACCAGAAGGTCGTCTTTAGCAAGCAAGGCTTAACACCAGGGATTCATATCATTAAGGGGGTTAAGAAAAATAGTTCCTATTTGATCGTCGATGGATTCAATGTATATGGTGCAGCAACAAGTGATATTATAGCGCCCGTCACTACAGCACAGACGAATCCAGCAGTACCCGATGGAGAGAATGGATCCTTTACGAAAGATGTGACGTTATCCCTCTCGGCGAGCGATTCGGAGACGGGAGTTGCACGGATCGAATATCGCATCAATGATGGAGAATGGACGAAATATAAAGACCCCATTCTCTTGACACAGGAGGGTAAGAATACGGTTCATTATCGGAGTATGGATTATGCAGGGAATCAAGAGAAGGAGCAGATACTTGTCATTTCAATTGATCGAAATGTGAATCCATCGAAGGAACTACGAACCGAACTGGTTGCTCCGCAAGCTATCGCGTCAGGAGAGCGGATGACCGTCCAAGTATATCTCAAATCCATTCAAGACGCTGTCTATGCGCAAGATATCGAGGTGAAGTACGATGAGAAGCTACTAGACTATATCTCCGCAGCTGCAAGTGACACAGGACTTCAGATCGTCAGCAGCAGTCTGAATGAACCGGGTAAGCTGCGATTCATCATCGCGAGTACAGGTGCCGATCATGCTGTGACGCAAGACTCGAAGGTATTGACGGTGACGTTCCAAGCGAAGACAGTATCGGTGGAGGCGATGGCTCAAGTCTCCGTTGACAAAGCCGTGGTCGCGGATCAACAAGGGAAGGAATTAGCTGCGAAGGGATCTACGAAAACGATCGGCATTACCGTTCCTCAGGGTGTTCCAGGCGATCTTAATCATGATGGCAAAGTGACGATTGGTGACCTTGCAATTGCAGCAACAAACTACGGTAAATCTGCCTCGGATCCAAATTGGCAGCAGATCAAAGCTGCTGACCTTAATCGTGATGGCGTGGTCGATATCGCAGACCTTGCCGCCATTGCAACGTTAATATTGAATCGATAGTGCACTGATGAAGGAACGACGTTCTTGATAGGGCGTCGTTCCTTCTATAATTAATGACATGAATTAACAAGGTTTGAAAAAATCAAATATTCCATCCGGATTGAAACTGGTTCAGACGAAGCAGTCAGAACCTGGCATGCTGCGACTGATCTTAACGAGTGAAGGTAGCCAAGCAGGTGTTATCCGTGATGTGGAACTCGTCGAGATTACGATGAGAGCGAGAGATGTCACGAAGACGAGCACTGGACGTATTGCTGTCAGTCAAGCGACAATAGCTGATGAAGCGGGAAAGGAGCAATCTGCTGCGCTGATTGCTGTAAATGTTAACGTAACGACTGGATTAACTGGTGATGTGAACGGAGATGGAAAAATCAGTATTGGTTATCTTGCGATTGCAGCATCATCATATGGACTGATCTCCGCGAGTAATGGTTGGGACCTCGTGAAAAATGCGGATCTGAATGGTGATAACAAAATTGATATTTCAGATCTTGCATTGATTGCGCAGCAAATCCTGAAATAATTACAGTCGATTGATATAATATGTCGATTTCATCTAGCGATGAACGTCGAATTTAATAAGAATGTAAGCGATTTCAATCGAATCCTGCGCTCGCCTGGGAAATAATTGATATTTCCTACGATGTTGCAAGCGAGTCGCAACATCGCACAAGACCCCTATGATAGTACGAGAACGTCACGTATTCGTGTCGGTTCGTTCGTTGTCATTCAGAACCTTCATCATGTGAGTATTGCGGTTCGAGATTTGCAGAAAGCGAAACCTTTCTATGCGGAAGTCCTTCCGTTCCAAGAGATCGAACGACCGCCATTCGATTCGAATGTTGCATGGTTCTCGATTGGCGATCAGCAATTACACCTGATCGAGTGTCCCGATGGTGAAATTTTACGCACGGGTCCGATACACACCGGTGACGAACATCTGGCGATATGGGTGACGAGCTATCACGATACCATCGTATGGCTGGAACAAGCAGGGGTACCGTAAGAGGCACGTCCGGAGAATGTTGCGGGGTTCTCGCAGATCTACATCTTGGATGTCGATCAGAATATCATTGCGTTTGACGCAGCGTATCATTCTTAATAATGGATCATGTAGGAAGATCGATGGAAGGCAAACATCGAATCTTCTTTTTTTTGTGCAGAAAATTGAACACGTATTACGCGTTTGTATAAATACATCTGACTTTATTATTTCTATACTAATCTTAGAAGCAAGGGAGGTGGCACGGATTGAAGCAGGAGCCATTACTGATAATGAAGGATATCTCGAAATCTTTCGGTGCCGTGCAGGCATTGATGAAAGTGAATCTTGAACTCTATTCAGGAGAGGTATTGGCACTACTCGGGGAGAACGGGGCAGGGAAATCTACCCTCATGAATATTCTCAGCGGTGGCGTTCCTTCGTACCAAGGGGATATTGAGATTTCCGGTGAGAGAGCACATATTCATTCCCCAATGGATGCGAGACAGGCAGGTGTAGCCAAGATCCATCAGGAATTGCAACTCGTTCCCGAGCTATCTGTAGCAGAGAATATCTATATTGGAAGAGAGCCGTGCACGAAGCTGGGATTTATCGATCGAAGGCGAATGAATCTTCTTGCGAAGCAATATTTGGATCTTCTAGATCTACATGTGGAACCGGATCTTCCTGTGAAGAGACTGCGGATCGGTGAGCAGCAATTGGTGGAAATTGCGAAAGCCTTATCCCTCCATGCGAAAGTGTTAATTATGGACGAACCGACATCCGCACTGAGCAGAACGGAAACGCGTACATTATTTCACATTATTAACAAAATAGCAGCGGAAGGTGTATCGATTATCTATATCACTCACCGAATGGAAGAGATATTCGAGCTGACACATCGCGTTACGGTGCTTCGAGATGGTGCAGCAATCGGAACGGTGCATACGGCTTCGACGAATCATGATGAATTGGTAGGGATGATGGCAGGTAGATCGATTACGGAGTTGTATCCTTCGCGTGAAGCCTACATCGGTAGAGAGATATTACGCGTAGAGCATCTACACTTCAATCCACCACCGCACACGAATAAAAGAAAATTACAGGATATTTCCCTTCACCTTCATCGCGGTGAGGTGTTAGGTATCGCAGGGCTGCTCGGCTCTGGTAGATCTGAATTGTTCGAGTGTATTTACGGCCTTCACACGAACCATAGCAAGGCCCGGATGTATATCGACGGTGTACGGGTTCAGATGAAGAAACCGAGGGATGCGATCCGTCGAGGAATCTCTTTCGTAACCGAAGATCGTAAAGGTCAGGGGCTCGTATTAGGCCGATCCATCGGGGAGAATATGTCGTTACCTCTACTCCGAGCATTCAGTAAGATGACATTTATGTTAAGGAAGGTAGAGGCTGGACATTGGCAAGAGCAGATGGATAGCTTGAAGATTAAAGCCCCTTCTTACCATGAGATCGTAGGGCATTTAAGTGGGGGAAATCAGCAGAAGGTGATCCTCGGCCGTTGGCTGCTCGTCAAACCTCAGATTCTATTGCTAGACGAGCCGACACGGGGTATTGATGTCGGAGCTAAATCGGAAATCTATCAGGTTATCAACAAGCTCGCTGCAAACGGGTTAGGGATTATCGTGATTTCATCCGACTTGCCTGAAGTAATCGGATTATCAGACCGCATCTTAACGTTCTGTGAAGGGAGATTGACAGGTGAATTCACACAGCAGGAGGCGACACAAGAGAAGCTACTAAGTGCCGCTACACGGCGAGAGGAGGTGAATAGTCGTGTCGAATCGACAGATCTCCATGAATTCGGATTTACAGGTACAAGAAGAGACAGTAATCTGGAATAAATCGATTCGATTTCTGAGACGGTTCCAAAGTCTGTTCGGGCTTCTTATCATTATTCTCGCCGCGACAATCTTGTGTACACGAGATGGTGAGAACTTATTCTTATCCCCGGCTAATCTAGCAAATGTCGTACGATCAGTGTCAGAGAATGGGATTATGGCTATCGGATTGACACTTGTCATTCTCATCGGCGGAATTGATCTTTCGGTAGGAGCCATTCTTGGGTTAGCGGCGACGGGCGCAGCAGATTTGATGATGCACCGCTCTATGGGCATGTTCGAGACGATCCTGATTGTCCTAGCGATTGGAGCTGCGCTGGGGATGTTCAATGGGGTCGTCAGCACGAAACTGAGAATACAGCCTTTCATTGTGACGCTTGCAGCGATGAGCATTGCCAGAGGGGTTGCTAGATATTGGTCGAACGGGACAGGTATCCCGATCTCCTATGGTCAGGATGCGTTCCTAGCGCCGCCAGCATTTAGTATGTTAAGCTCCCGAATCTGGGGAATTCCCGTTCCTGCCATCTGTTTTATCGGACTCGGTATCTTATTTACGATCATGCTGAAGTATACACGATTCGGAAGGCATGTATATGCCATCGGGGGCAATGAAACGGCTGCACATTTGTCGGGTATTTCGGTGATTCGGATTAAAATCTTCATATTCGCCTTGTGCGGCGTTCTCGCTGCGATTGCGGGGTTGATTCATGCCTCCCAATTAAGCCAAGGCAGCCCCAATGACGGGATCGGCTATGAATTGAACGCGATTGCAGCCGCAGCTATTGGCGGAACGAATCTCGCAGGTGGCAAAGGAACAATCATCGGTACCCTTATTGGTGCTTTGATCCTTGGCGTACTCGATAATATGCTAGGCTTGCTGAATGTGAATACGAACATTCAATCGATCGTTAAAGGGCTTATTATTATCGCTGCGGTATACTTACAGAAGCAAAAATAGTAGGATAGCATATCAAATTTGATCGGCGAAAGGTTGTGGTGAGCATGAGGAAGAAGCGCATTATCTCGATCATGGCATTGGTGTTAACGATGAGTATGGCTTTATTGGCGGGTTGTAGTGGCTCAGGGTCGACAACAACATCTGAAACTCCGAAGCAAGAGACGAATACGAAAGAAGCGACACCGACCAAGAAGACGAGCTTCCTGATCGGCATGTCCCAAGCCAATATCGGAGAGCCATGGCGGGTCGCGATGAATGACCAGATTGCAGCTGCAGCCAAGAATCATCCTGAATTCGAAGTTGTCTATGCAGACGCATCGCAGGATAATAGCAAGCAGATTGCGGACGTCGAGAATTTCATTCAGCAGAAAGTCGACATACTCATCATTTCCCCGAATGAAGCGAAACCGTTAACCGCCATTGTGAAAAAAGCCTATGATGCCGGTATCCCAGTCATTTGTCTGGACAGAAGGGTTGAAGGGGATGCCTACACCCAATTCATCGGCGCTGATAACGTTCTCATCGGTACCAAGATGGGCGAATGGGTCGCAAGTACCCTTGGTGAAAAAGGCGGAAATGTCGTAGAAGTCAAAGGACTCGAAGGAACTTCAGGTCAGAAGGAACGCCATGATGGATTCATGGAAGGCATTAAATCCAACCCCAATGTCAAAGTCATCGCATCGCAGAATGCGGACTGGTTAAGAGATAAAGCTATCACGGTCATGGAAGCGATGCTTCAAGCGAACAAACAAATCGATATCGTGTTTGGCCAGAATGATCCAATGGCCGAAGGCGCTTATATAGCTGCCAAAAATGCGGGTCGTGAGCAGGAGATGAAGTTCATTGGAGCGGATGGCCTGCCAACCCCGGATGGCGGAATCAAGAGCATTATGGATGGTAGGCTTTCAGCGACATGGGTCTATCCGACAGGCGGATCAGAAGCGATTGAGAATGCCTACAAATTACTCGTGAAGGGCGAGAAGCTAGAGAAGGAAGTTACGCTGGGTACAATGGAGATTACAGCGAAGAATGCCGCTGATGCATACAAGCAATACGGCGGGAAATAACGCAGAATGAAAGGTCCAGAGTCTATCTCTTGGACCTTTTCTCAGGTTATGAGAGGTTTTGTCGAATCTATTGAAAAGTAAGAGGTTATGAGACAAAATGTGTGCAAGACTCCGGAAAGACGGTGCGCGTATTGCGATTGCTGTGGACGACTTTTCAAAGTAAAAGTATTCAATTCAAGCTCACTGTCTATTTCCTAATCCTCATCTTGTTCCCTCTGTCTACATTAGGGTTTCTAGGCGACGTGATCTATTCACGGTCAATTGAGCGGGAGACGAATCAGCATACGATTCAGATTATTGAGCAGATCAACAAGAATGTAGAGTTCTATATCCATGATATGGAGAATATGATTGATATTCTATCTCAGGACCCGAATGTCCTGACATTTTTCCAGATCAAGAGTAATCTCGAAAACAATCGAGTCGATGTGGAGACGGAAGTGCGAAGGAATCTAGCGAATTTCAAGCATGTTCACCCGGAAGTTGCAGGCATTCTGATTGTCAATCCGAATGACTTGTATATTAGTAATGAAGAGTATCGGATCTCTCGTGACCCACTGACGAATGAATTTTGGTACAAACAAGCGATCGAATCCAAAGACCAATTGCAATTAATTAGTAGACCACTAGGTCGAAATCTAACAGCAGGCATTAACAATACCGCAGATGATGTCGTATCGATCATTAAGGACGTTAAACATCCTACTCGGGAGGATGTGATCGGTGTCATCTCGATAGATTTGAAGCTCGATACCATTGAGAAGATGATTCAAGGCATTACACTTGGGAAATCAGGGTTCGTCTATATTACGGATCGTACAGGAGAAATCGTCTATGCGCCTGTCAATCCCGTCGTGAACCGAGTGAATCCCAGTTGGCTGGAGAAGAAGGATTCCCATGCGATGGTGAAGACCATCCTCAATCAGAAGCATCAGATCATCTATCACCAATCTCAGTACACGCTGTGGAAGACGGTCGGTGTCTTCTCGTTAAGCGAAACGTTACAAGAAGTAACGACAATCCGATACTATTCACTCATCATCGGGATGGTGACGTTGCTGCTCGCATTTATCGTTGCCTTTATCTTCGTATCTTCGATTGTCAAACCGATGAAGAGTCTTAAGAATTTGATGAAGAAGGCGGAGAACGGTGACCTTAGCGTCCATTTCACCCATCCCTATAAGGATGAGATTGGGCAAGTCGGCAATAGCTTCAATAATATGATCGGAGAATTGCGGAAATTGATAGAACTGGTCTATCAGGAGCAGCAGAGCAAGCGGGAAGCGGAGATCCGCATTCTTCAAGCACAGATCAAACCGCATTTTCTATACAATACGCTTGATGGCATTGAATGGATGGCGGAAGAACAAGGTGCGAATGAGATTGCGGAGATGATCGGCGCCCTCAGTAACTTATTCAGGCTCGGATTAAGCGGTGGTCAAGAAATGCTATCGGTTCATGATGAGCTCGAACATGTCCGCAGTTATCTGATCATTCAGAAGATGCGTTACGAGAACAAGCTGGATTACGAGATCATATGTGATCCGGGCTTAGAACACTATCAAGTTCTCAAACTCACGCTGCAACCGCTCGTAGAAAATGCCATTTACCATGGGATCAAAGCTCGTCGAGGAAAAGGGATGATCCGGATACAGGCACACATTCGTGCGAACGAGTTGTGTCTTACCGTGTCCGACGACGGGGTTGGCATGACAGAAGAGAAATTGAAGGAAGTACGCGATACCTTGGATCGGAAAAGTATCGAATCCGTTGCGACATCCTTCGGAGGATTCGGTATTCACAACGTTAACCAACGCATCAAGATGTCTTTTGGCGATCAATACGGTCTCGAATTTCATAGTCAAGTCCATGTTGGGGTGACTGTCCATGTCTGGCATCCCCTGATACAAAGATAGTTGGAGGGGACCTCATGTATAAAGTGGTCATTGTGGATGATGAACCAAAGATAAGGCGCAGGCTGGTGCATGCATTGGATTGGACTGCGATGGATATGGAGGTTGTCGGAGAAGCGGAAGATGGGGAGATGGCACTAGACATAGCTACAAGGATGCTGCCTGACCTGATGCTCGTGGATATTTGTATTCCATTCCTTAGCGGGTTGGACCTCATTCATGCGCTGCGTGAGAAAATTCCAGATTGTCTCTTCATTGTGATTACGGGCTTCGATGATTTCACCTACGCACAGCAGGCTCTCCGGCTTGCTGTGTTCGATTATTTGTTAAAGCCAGTGCGTAAGGAACATCTGTACGAGGTTGTTCAAAAAGCACAGGAGAAGATGACGCGTCGGAAGCAGATCCATCAATATCATTCTTGGACGGAACAGCAGCTGAAGAAGAGTGATTCAGCGTTAAAAGAACGTTTCTGGCATGCGTGGATGTCAGGGTTGCTCGAGGGTACGGAGGTTCGAGATCAGCTCGCTTATTTGGATGTACAGCTTCCTGAACATTTCGGCATGATGCTCGTTCGGGTGGGTGAGAAAGGATCCTATAAACAGGGGGCGAAGGAATGGGATCACAATCTCTTGATGTTCGCCATCCAGAATGTGACCGAAGAATTCGTGCGGGCGTGTGCTCACTGCACCGTGTTCCGAGATGGTAAGAGCCACTTGGTCGTGCTAGTCTCCTTAAGTGGTCAGGAACTATCTTGGACAACCTTGGGGGATCAATTGACAGCATTCGTTGAACAACTCTCCAGTAGAAGCATTGTTATTCAGCAAGGGATTTCCGATCGTGGAGTGGCGAGTATCCCGGGGATCTATGTACAACTGCATCAAGCGTTAGACAAGGAGGATCATCGATCACCCGTTGTAATGAATGCGAAGAAGTTCATTGATGCGAATTATCATCAGGACCATATCTCATTACAAGATGTTGCCGAACGATTCCAGATCAGTCCGGCGTACTTGAGTCGATTGTTAAGACAAGAGCTCGGAATGTCTTTTATTGATTATGTAACTGAGGTGCGAATTCAGCATGCTCTGCGATTGATGCAGGACCCTCAAGTCAAAATCTATGAAATATCGGAGCGGATCGGTTACGCAAGTCAGCATTATTTTAGTGTCGCCTTCAAAAAAGTGCTCGGTGTATCCCCCACTGAATATCGGAAAGGGGTCGTGAAATAGGTGGCTAGCCGGGGTGTCCTTGTTACCTGTTTGCTCACGTGTATTGCGACCATCGCCATTGGATGTCAGACGTCGTCTCAATCGTCCGGGGAAGTTCGTTACTTGATCGGCATGTCTCAAGCCAATCTTGTAGAGCCTTGGCGTGTACAGATGAACCAGGAGATTAAATCTGAATCACAGCAGTATACCGAGATGAAGGTGCTCTTCGAGGACGCTGCGCAGAGCAGTGAGAAGCAGGTGAAAGACGTAGAGAAGCTGCTCGCCCAAGGAATTGATCTATTGATGATTTCACCGAATGAAGTCGAGGCGTTGAAGCCGATTGTCAATCGAGCGGCGGAGAAGATTCCTGTCATTGTCTTGGATCGAGATGATCCCGGATACAATTATTCACTGTATATTGGGCCCGATAATTATGCGATTGGCCAACAGGCCGGTCAGTTCGTCGTGAGTTTGCTAGGTAAGCAGGGGGGGAATGTGATTGAAATTCAAGGATTCTCCGATTCCCCTCCAGCTGTTGGCAGGAGCAAGGGATTCCAAGAAGTGCTCGCCGAACACGATAACATTCATATCGTGGATACGATTATTGCTGACTGGATGCGAGATCGAGCGGAGGATAAGGTGAAAGAAGTGATAACGCGGTATCCCAAAGTCGATGTCATATTCGCTCATAATGATGCGATGGCTCAAGGGGCTTCCATCGCAGCAGCGAAGCTGCGTATTCAAGGGATCCAGTTCGTTGGCATTGACGGGCTTTCTGGTGCTAACGGCGGGATCCAGCTAGTACGCATGGGTGTACTTACGGGAACCTTCAATTACCCAACAGGGGGAAAAGTAGCTGTACAGTACGCTATGAAGTTGCTCGATCATGAGAAGGGATTACCTAGACGGGTAACACTCAGCAGTGAGCGGATTACAAGGAGTAATTTTCAAGATGGATCCACGCCATAAGGCAGGGGAGTTCGGAATATTGCAAAGGGAGTACGCTTTATTATAAATACATGTGATTCGGGCGCTTATACAATGAGAGAAGGAAGGATTACATATGGAAGGTGGAGGAGTTTGATTGAAACGTAGGAATATGAAGTTTATGAGTCAATTTCTCATCTTTACGATTGTCGCCTCATTTCTTCAAGTCATGGTTCTGCCTCAAGAATCTGCTCAAGCCGCATCGCCAGCCCCTCTGATCAGCGACAACTTCGATACGGGTACCCTCACGAACTGGAACACGGTCAGTGGAACTTGGACGAATCCTGGAGCCGTAGCCCAAGGGGTATCGACTGGGGATGGGTTATTACTTCGTTCAAATGTGATTGGAAGCGATTTCACATATGAGGCGGATATCAAGCTTATGACGAGCAAGGCTGCGGGGCATTTGTACTTCCGGAGCAACAATACAGGGTCGAATGCTTATGCCGTTACGCTAGATTCCAGTTCGAATGTCATTAAGCTGTTCAAATTCCCTTATGTCGCACTCAAAAGTGTGAGTCAGACGTTGACGACGGGAACATCCTACCACCTGAAAGTGGCAGCAACGGGATCGAATATCAAAATCTACTTCAACAATGCCGAGACACCTATCATTGATATGAATGATTCAGCCTATACATCAGGACAATTCGGTCTCGGATCTTATGCAGGTACGGTCCAGATGGATAATGTCGTTGCGACAGATACCTCGATACCCGCTCCGACATCGAGTGTCAAATTCAGTCTGAATGGCAATGCAGCACCAGCGAAGAGCGTCTCTACTGTGGTTACGGTTACCGGAGCGGATACGTCTCCACTGCAATATCAATGGACGAAGAATAATGCTGCACCGGAGGGGGCGACTTGGACACCATTTGCCAGTGGAGAAATGATTCGGCAGCGTGATGTCGATGGGGATTGGTATCTGTACATTCGCTATACAGATACGAAAGGCGATGTACAGACGGTTGCCTCGAAACCGTTCCATCTCAATCAAGCCCTCGTCACGGCAGGGGCAGAAGAAGGTCAGAACGGTACGCATTGGGGATTTGAGAGTGGGACACTTGAAGGGTGGACCGTTCCAAGTAATGCTTCGAATATTCCGATTCTTGCTAGCAATGAATTTTTCCATAATACCCCTACAACTCCTTATAATAAAGCAGGTCAATTCTTCTTATCTACACTTGAAGGCAATAATACCTATGGGGATTCCTATCACGCGGTGGTTGTATCCCCTGAAGTGACGTTATCCCGACCTACGGTGTCGATGCTCGTCGGCGGCGGCAATGGATCGAACGTCTATGTTGCGGCTTGTACGGTAGATGCAACAAAGCCTTATAAATGCAATGAAGTTGGGAAGGTACAAGGTACGAATGCAGAGAACATGCAGCAGCGTTCCATGAACTTATCAGCCTATCTAGGCCAGAAAATTTTCTTCAAAATGGTTGATTCCTCGACGACAAGTTGGGGACATATTACGCTGGATGACGTCTTCGTGAATATTCCAGCAAGTCCAGCAGGATTGTCCGTGAGTCAGGGGACGACAGCGAATACGCTGACTTGGCAAGCCGTTACGGAAGCTGATGTGACTGGGTATAACGTATATCGTTCCATCAATCCAGACAATAACTTTATCCAATTGAATGACACCCCCGTGTTAGATGCGAGTTATCAAGATACGACAGCACAGAACAATCAAACCTATTATTACCGCGTGACGACGATCGGAACGGATGGTTCCGAATCAGCACCAAGCCGTGTGATGGCTTTCTATCGACCGGAGCAAGATTTATATGGACGTGGTTCCACGGTTACTTATTCGGGATCGCAGTTAACAGCCATTCAGTTCCCCGTAGGGCCAATTGGTGCTGGAGGTATCCGGTATTTCGGTACAGGCGAACGCAGTGAAGCGTGGATCTTCAATAGTGATGATACATTCCGGAATCTTAGTACAGGTCTTGTACCGAACAGCTTTTTCGCCGTCCGTGCGAAGTCTGAAGGCGATCAACCGATTGTCCGTGCACTGCAGACGAAAGCTGTAGGGGCATTCCAAGCGATGAAATCGTTGACTTTCCAAGGAGAGTTCCCACTAGGACGGTTCGATTTCCAAGATGATCAACTGCCAATTCAAGTGCAATATGATGTATTTAACCCAATGATTCCTGACAATCTGAAGGATTCAGCGATTCCAACCGCGATCTATACGATGACATTTAAGAATCCGACGAATAAGCATGTCGACGTATCCTTACTAGCTTCACAACAAAATGCAGTCGGTTTTGACGGGAAGGGTACAATTAACGGTGCTAAGAATCGGGACTTTAATGGTTATGGCAGCAACAAGAATGTTATTCAGACGGGCAGCGATGGTGCACATCTGCAAATGACAGGAACAAATGGCAGCATGACATTATCAGTGAGTGGCACCTCGACGAGTGGAACCGCTGCTTGGGATACTTTAGACTCGTTGCAAGCAGCCTTCGCTAATGGCGATGTGAATGGAGCGGCGAATGCCTTGAGTCCACAAGCAGGAACGACAGTTGATGGTGCGCTGACTTCCAGCCTGAACCTCGCTCCAGGAGAGTCAAAGCAGGTTCGTGTGGTGCTGAGCTGGTATTTCCCTCAGAATCCCGCACGTAACTTCGGTGGGGAAGGGATGCAATATACGAATTGGTGGAGCAATGCGTCCGACGTGGATCAATACGTCAGAACCCACCTTACGACACTAGAAGCCAAGACGAAGCTCT
Source organism: Paenibacillus terrigena DSM 21567 (assembly GCF_000374845.1). Taxonomy (GTDB): domain Bacteria; phylum Bacillota; class Bacilli; order Paenibacillales; family Paenibacillaceae; genus Paenibacillus_K; species Paenibacillus_K terrigena. The sequence continues at coordinate 319,052 of NZ_KB895419.1, forward strand.
ATCATGATACGCTGTATAGTTCCAATCTACCGCAATATGTATTGGATCGTCTTACTTCGGCAACGGCATTACTCCATACACCAACCGTATTCTGGGCAAAAAATGGGTTCTTCGGCGGTTGGGAAGGTTATGGGTGCTGTGACAATATGCCGAATCACGTATGGCACTATGCCCAAGCACATTCTCGGTTATGGCCAGAGCTTGGTCAGATGTTCGATCAACAATGGCTTGATGCCGTAAGACCGGATGGCTTACTCCCGTATCGATATAACACGCCTACGTTTTCATTTGATGGTCAGAATGGTGTCATTCTATCGGCTTACCGTGATTATCTGCAATCTTCGGACACCGATTGGTTGACGAAATATTGGCCGAAAATCAAACTTGCGATGGATTATGTGATTAACCATCACGATCCGAAGAAGAACGGTATCTTGGAAGGCGCTGCACTTACGACTTTGGATGCAACGTCCCCAACGAATAGCAGCTGGCTTGGGTCGATGTATCTGGCTGCTGTAAATGCATCTTCCAAGATGGCACGTGCAGCTGGAGATACAGCAACGGCGGATTTGTATGAGAGCATTTATAGTAAAGGCCGCGTGAACCAAGAGAATATGCTATGGAATGGCCAGTATTACATTGAGAAACCGATCAATGCACCCGATGCGGATAAAGTTCTCGGTAACGGGCTCGAGATCGATATGCTGCTCGGGCAGTGGTGGTCATCTCAGTTGGGCCTTGGAGACATCTATGATTCCGAGCATATGAAGATTGCCCTCAAGAATTTATTCGAGCAGAATTACTACGATAACTTCATCGACTTCGTGCATCAATATCGTACGTATGTGGAACCGACGGATGCAGGAATGATCATGTCGACTTGGCCGAATAATGATCGACCATCGAATAGTATTCATTATTTCGATGAGGTTATGTCCGGATTCGAATATTCCGCAGCGGCAGAGATGCTTCGCCGAGGAATGCTTGAAGAGGGGCTGACCATCGTCAATGCGGCTTCAAATCGGTATGACGGCCGACTTCGCAATGATTCATATATGACCTTCGGTGGTTGTGGCATTGGAGATGGAACTGGTAATCCATTTGGTGATGATGAGTGTGGTCAATGGTATGGGCGAACTCTCTCCTCTTGGTCGCTCCTGCTATCACTTCAAGGCTTTACCTATGATGCACCGAATCACATGATCGGGTTCGCGCCGACATGGCAACCGGAAGACCATAAATCTTTCTTCACGGCAAGTGACGGCTACGGTACGTTCAGTCAGAAGCGAAGCGGTAACAATCAGACTTCGAGCATTACGATAGCTTCCGGTAAACTGGATCTGAAGAAAGTAAATCTCTCCATTACGGAGGGCATGGTTTCTGCTGGATGGCATGTTCGCTTAAATGGCATACCGGTTGAAGGCGCCGTTGTTACGGTAGACGGAACAAATCTTACTGCGACTGCGAGCTTATCGCAGGTTGTCACGTTAGACGATGGAGATATACTAACTGTACAATCGGGTACGGGTCTCATCGTAACAGGTGAGCAAGGTGCAACTTCGATTACGACGAAAGGCGGCACGTTGCAAATGAAGGCATCGCAAGGGGCAGTCACGGAAGGTAAGAGCCTATCTGTAACTTGGAGCGTGTATGGGGCCGAGCGGACCGTGACAGACCTCGCGACAATAAGTGCTGATGGATTGCTACAAGCTGTCAAAGATGGCAATGTCACCGTCGTTGCTACCGCCGCTGATGGTTCAGGTGCGACAGGTGAAGTGGTCATCGCCATTCTTGGGCAATCCGATACACCTGCATTGCCTTCAGGAACCTTAAAAGGAACGAGCAATGTCACTTCGGGGCAGGAGTTTAGCCTAACCTACGGATTGAAAGGACTTACGAACAAGATCTACGCGCAGGAAGTGACACTAACCTACGACCCTGAGCAGTTGGAGCTACTTGCTGCCGAATCGCTGCAAGATTCATTCAAGATCCTGACATCGCAGGCTGAATTGACGAAAGTGCCCGGTAAAGTGAACATCATTGCGGCGTTCGTCGATACGGCAGATGTGAATAACGGCGATTGGATGACGCTTAAATGGAGAGCCAAGTCACCTGTAGCGGTAAACACGTTGGTCACCTTATCGAATCTAAATGTTGCCGATGGTGAAGGGATCGAGACTGTGATCGATGGCACGACGCATGCAATTACGATTGGCGAAGTTAATAAAGCAGTTCTGTCAGCACTCATCACGGATGCCCAATCGCTACATGATCAAGCGGTAGAGGGCAACCAGTCAGGACAATATCCAACGGGTTCCAAGGCTATCCTGCAGACGTCGATTAATAAAGCCAAAGTGGTCGCAGTGAATCCATCAGCAACACAGCAGCAAGTAGAGCAGGCTGTAACAGATCTGAATGAAGCAGTATCGAAATTTAAGGCCTCCGTCAATCCATCCGTCTACGGAGATTTGAATGGAGATGGCAAGATCAGTATCGGAGACTTAGCTATCGTAGCTTCTTACTACGGTAAAACATCCGATGATGCGAATTGGTCGACGTATAAGCGAGCAGACATGAACCATGACGGACGCATCGATATTAATGATTTGGCTGCCGTGGCGACATTGATTCTCGGGTAACGTAAAGGAACCCCCTAGTGCTATAGAGGGTATCCCACCTCCTCAGGTGGAGATGCGAAATCGATAGCGGTAGGGGGTTCTGCGTGGGAAAGTTTCTATTAGAGATTTAGCAATTGTCGTATTGGCCTATGGAAAATCGTCATCAGAGCCCGATTGAATCGAGTGAAGGGCGCGGATGTCACGCATGATCATAAGGTAGATATTAGCGACCTTGCTGAAGTTGCGGTACAGATTCTGAAGTAAATAGTGAGGATAAGACCATTTTCTAGTCAGGTTGACTGTGAAATGGTTTTTTTCATAAGAAGCAAGCATATCTTCCGATAACCCGCATACGATTAGGCGAAGAAAGCGGGAAAGAGGAGGATTCTGGCATGTCCGAGAACATAGATCAGTTGATGCAGGTCGTAAAGGCTCATTTGCCACCGGGTGCGGAAATCATCTTGATCGATAAACCTAACTCACATGCGGCCGTCTACGCAACGAATTTAACAGGAAGCTCATCGCCGGAAATCGTTGTTGTGTACCGTCTGAATGGTGAACTCCATTTGATTGTGCTACAAAATTTCAATGGGAAGTGGGAACGGGTTGCAACGGTAAACGGTCCGGGCTACGGCGTAACGCTATTGACTGCAGCGCCGGTCGTTCAGCCTGGACAGAATAATCTGCTCGTCGGTTGGCAGATCGGTTCGATCTGGTCGAAGTTGTCCGTCTATACATTGACGAAGGATGGTCTGCGAGATATAGCGCCTGACAATATGTATTACAGCTATATCGAAGTGGAAGATATGCTGGGTCCGACAGGAACAAATGGCGTAGCCGATATCGCGCTCTGGATCCATGATACGGGGGAAGCTTATCGAGTTATGGTTCTACGTTGGCATAATGGCACTTTCGAGCCAGCGCCTGATTTATATCCTTACTATTTCCCTCGCGTTGTTCGATATTACGAACGAATGACAGAGCAGCATCCCGATTATACATTTTATTGGTATTATCTCGCTGATGCCCAGTACCGCGCAGGTATGCCGCAGTCAGCACTCATTTCTGTCCGCAAGGCACTTAGCTTCAATCAACCGTACCCTTCGCGAGAAGACTTGCTGGAGCTTGAACGGCATATCAAGCACATGCTAGAGGAGCAAAAGGATATGCCTCGGCGGTCGGTTGGATTATTTCCCGCTTCACGTAAGACGACAGAAGGAACGAGATGGGGCTATATTGATGCCAAAGGTGAGATGGTGATCCAGCCTCGATTCGATGATGCGCGTGATTTCCAAGATAATGGCTTAGCTATTGTTAGTGAGAAAGGCAAATATGGCGTGATCGATGCTTCGGCACGATACGTTGTTCAGCCTATTTATAATTCAATTAACTCCTTTAAGGATCGTAGAGCGATCGTGATCGATCGTGATGGGTTCAAGATGATCGATGAGAAGGGAAATGTACTGACCCAACATGCGTATTCATTCATCGCAGATATGAGTGAGCATCGCGCTGTATTCTATGTCACCAATGATAGCAGCAGCAAATATGGGTATTTGGATGAAAAGGGTAATGAGATTATTCCAGCACAGTTCGAAGAAGCCGGGGATTTCAACGATGGCAAGGCTGTCGTAAAAATTAAAGACAAATCCTATGCACTAATTAGACCTGATGGCCGTCAACTGGTGACGTACAATTATGCTTTTGTCGGCCCCCTTGGCGATGGCATGCTCGCATTTCAACAAGATTCTGCGGGCAAGTACGGTTATATCGATGAACGCGGTAAGATCGTGATCCAACCTACATTTACGATGGCATTTCCATTCCATGACGGAAGGGCCATCGTGAATACGGCTGAGGGTTACAAATCGAATTACGGCGTGATTAATAAAAAGGGTGAATTAATCATCCAGCCGATATATAACGACATTCGAGATCTGGGTGATGAACGGTTCGCACTGGGGAATGCGGTGGATCCAGAGCAACCCTTTATCGGTTCGATCTATGCCATTGCGGATTGGAATGGCAAGCGCTTGTCGGATTTCATCTATACGAATGTTGAGAATTTCGATAACGGTTTAGCTTCTGCTACGGATGCCAGACAGACGTATTTCATTGATCGGAGCGGGAAGCCTGCATCAGGTTACCCACGTGTTGACGGTAGTGGCACATTGACGCTTGAACGCAAGAATCTGATCAAAGCCTTCATCGATCGCCGCTTATCTTATATCGATCGAGAGGGACGGATCATCTGGCAACAAAATACGGTGATCCCCTTAACGCCACCTTACGCTGTGAAAGAAGAGAAATTTAAGCCCAATCCCAACTATCTCGTCTATTATCCGCAAATTGAAGGGATGTCCGATGCCGCAGCGCAGCGGAACGTTAACGATAAGTTGAAAGAATTGTCTCAAGTGAAGCCGATTCCAGCAGACAAGAAGCTCAATTACACGTATGATGGCGATTTCGATGTTACTTTCTATAAGGAGAATCTCCTGGTGCTGCAACTAGACGGATACAATTATCCGATCGGGGCGGCCCATGGGATGCCGACGAAGACGCATGTGATGATCAACTTAACCAATGGACACATGTATGCATTGAAAGACTTGTTCAAGCCAGATAGCGATTACGTGAAAGAATTGAGTCGGATCATCGGCACGCAAATTAAAGAGGATCCACAATATTCTTATGTGTTCCCTGGCAGCTATACGGGCATTAAACCTGATCAACCGTTCTATGTTACGGAGGATGCGCTTCACATCTATTTTGCGCCTTATGAAATTGCTCCTTATGCTGCAGGATTCCCGACGTTTACGATTCCATTTGCTTCAATCATGTATATGATTAATACGGATGGGGAGTTCTGGAAATCATTTCATTAACGATGTGAAATAATAGAGACTGCCGGTTAGGGAATCGGCAGTCTTGCCCATATTTAGATTCGTTAATCCGATTCGGAACGTAATATTTCACCAATCAATCCTTCGAGTTGATGAACGCCTGTATCCGTATTGGTCATGATGACCGTAGCAGTCTCTACATAGGGATTTGCGATGATCATGCATTGAAATCCGACCCCCCAGCCAAGAGATGAGAATACCATATCCTGACCGTTGCCCTCTAAAAACAGGTCCAAACCGGTCCATTCTCTACAACCTTGTGAGGTGACCATCTCTCTTGCATATTTCTCCGATATCCCTATTTTACTCTGCCCTCGAATGGAATCCATAAGTTCAATGACTAAGCGTGCTAAATCTGTTGACGTGGACCATAGTCCGGCAGCTGCTGGATAAGGATAGATCGGATATTTGCCATCGACAACATCGCCACTTCGGTGATGACCGCTCGCAAGACCGTCTCTATTTCCTGAAGGAATTGACGTTAGAATAGTGCTCTTACTCATATGTAAAGGCTTAAATAGATGTTCGTCCAGGGTGACGCCATAAGGCTTCCTTGTAACGTCTTCGATAAGCTGCTGAATAATACAAAATCCTGCGTCAGAATAATGAAAATCGCTCCCAGGTTCGTATTTTACGATGATCGATTCTTTACAATAGGGGGTGTTTCCTATTAGTAGATTCGCCATTGTAGGAATAGACATATTGGGATCTAGTTCGGTGAAGCTGCTCTTGGGATCTATGATGCCTGATTGATGACTAAGCAAGGTTCGAAGTGTGACTTTACAAGCTTGCGTATATGTATGATTAGGAACTTTCCACGACGTGAGTCTATCATTAACATTTTCATCTAGGTCTAGGATGCCTTGTGAAGCGAGCTTCATGACCAACATGGACGATACAAATTTACTAATGGAACAAGCATTGAACAGGGTTTGCTGGTCAACTAGCGTAGAAGTACCCGCTTCAAGAACGCCATACGTTTCTGTCTTATGAATTTGACCGTTTCGAATCATTGTCATACTCATCCCGGATACATGATAGTGTTCCATACGTTGATTTACATCAAAACTTCGTACCATATCTTCTGATTTCTCCTTTTATCTCCGAATATCGCATACATATGCTGTATTTATACAGTGTAGAACATTTGTTCTATATATTCAATACGGCTGTCCATAGTAAACAATTAAATTACATAATAAAAGTTATGTAAACTAAATTTCCGATGTGTATTTTATAGATTTTGACCTTATATATAAATGTGATAAACATCACACTTCGAACGATTAAATCAATGATAGACTTTCAGTAAGTAAGGACGGAGGGAATGAGCGCCTTTGATGTCAACGTTCCAAAAGACAAAAACATTCGTAAGGTTTATGGTGAAGAATGGAATATTGACCATAAGCACAACACTTATTATTGTATTTGCAATTCGCGCCATTCTTTATGATGGAAGTCGAAGCTGGCTGGATTATATTCCAATTTTCTTATTTGTACTAATGATCACCACGTTATTTTTCTTTATTATTTATTGGCAGAGTCACAAGCTCCGTTCGGAACAAGAATTACTCTCCAATGTGTTCAAGCATAGTCCGGATGGAATTCTGGTGTTGGACGACGCATTGAATATCGTTAGAATGAACCCCATCGCAGGCCAAATGTTGAACTTGGACAATGAACAAGTTACGCTGAATTTCTGCAATCTTTGTTCCAATTATCCGGGACTAAATAAGCTCTGTTCCTATCAAAACTGTTTTATCATGGGGTCCACTCCACAGCCTGTTGAGTTGCAGCTAACAACGTCAAAGGGCAAGACGAAATCCATGAATGCGAGTGTGTCGCACTATGAGGATCCGATGTATGGCCTGTTGAACATCATTCGCATTCAAGAAGTTGAGCAGCAACGGCAGGAAGAGCAGCATCAGATCGCCAAAATGATTACTCACTCGATCCTATCCGCACAAGAAAATGAACGTAAACGCATCTCGCGTGAACTGCATGATGGGATCGGTCAGTCACTTTATAGTATTTTGATTCAGACGGAAGTGTTGAAGGCGACTATAGAGACCGAGCCCCTTACAACGGATGCGCCAATGGATACTTTGCAGGAATCAATCCGTCATACGATCGAAGACATTCGAGATTTGTCTGTCGAATTGCGTCCTTCTGCGTTAGATGATATTGGACTTGTCGCGGCACTACGCAACTATGTTCGGTTATACGGGCAGAAGTTCGGGATTCAAGTGTTGTTCACGATTGAAGGAGACAGCGGACGATTGCCAGCGGCGCATGAAATTGCCTTTTACCGCATCGTACAAGAGGCATTAACGAATGCAGCGAAGTATTCACAGACCGAAGTTGTTGATGTCAGGTTAAAGCTGCTGCCGACGCTTGCTGAGCTGCATATTCGCGATTATGGGGTTGGGTTTGAGATGACAACCGAATTACGTCATGGCGTTGGTCTTTATAGTATGGAAGAACGTGTGAATATCTTGGGCGGGGAATTCGATATGCAATCGGCCCTTGGACAAGGGACCGCAATTCTAGTGAAGGTGCCAGTTAGCGAGCAGGAAGCCACCTAAGGAGAGGATGAAGGTTCAATGGATATCAAAGTATTAATCGTTGATGATCATGCCGTTGTTCGGAGTGGACTTCGTGCAGTTCTAGATACGAAACCGGGGATTAAAGTCGTAGGAGAAGCGGCAGATGGGATATCCTGTATGAAGAAAGCTTTTGAGCTGCATCCGGATCTTGTGCTAATGGATTTGAGCATGCCGAATGGGCGAGATGGTCTCTACACGACAAGTGAGCTTCTGCAGTCCATGCCGGAGATCAAGGTCATTATCCTTACGATGCATGACGATGAGCAATATCTGTTTCGAGCGCTAAAGGCAGGAGCCTCGGGCTATATTCTCAAATCAGCACCGATCTCGGAGTTAGTTACGGCCATAACGCAGGTTCATCAAGGACTTGTCTATTTGCATCCCACAGCAACGAAAAAAGTGATCGAGGGCTACTTGCATGGTCAAACACGGGAAACGAAAGATACGTTTGAATCCTTGACGGAGCGTGAGAAAGAGATTTTGACGCTTGTCGCGAAAGGGTATACGAATAAGGAAGCAGCAGAGTTATTGACGATTAGTGTTAAGACGATAGAGAACCATAAGGCCAATATTATGGAAAAGCTCCAATTGAATAATCGTCGTGAATTGATGAAGTACGCCTTTAGAAGGGGGTTGCTCGACTTTGACTCATGAAAGTGATCAACCGCTGACAATTCAACAGAAAATTCAGCTGGAATTGCAGCGGTTAAAGTTGGAGATGGCTCTTGATTTTGTCGCTGTTGCACTTGCTGATGCGAATTACCGGGATATTTATTGGAAAATTGCGCTTGGTGCAAGATCTGAGCGTTATAAAAGAATTACGGTGCGAATGGGCAACGGCATGGCAGGAAAGGTGTTGCAAGCCAAACGCCCACATATTGTGACCTCTTTTCCCGAAGAAGTGCGGGATGAGGTGTTAGAATACCCGATTTTTCTTGTTGAATCATTAATTTCGGGTGTGGGGGTATCCGTAGACTCCGCTCGGAAAGAGCAGGAGCAATCCTACGGGGTTCTTCTGGTGGGTCAACGGGAGGAGCGGGTTTTTGATCAACAAGAGATTGAACGAGTAGAGCGAAGTGCAGCGGTGCTCGCAGAATTATACGATCGTACCGTGCTCCATCCCTCATCAGATGAGATGCACATGTTAGTACATGCTGAACACGCGAGTCCGGTCCTTCTGCGATTACGGAATTTTCGTGCGAAAGGCGTAACGTGTGAACTATTGGACCAACGCATTATTCGATTGTCGTATGAGCGCCAAGAACAGATTGCTTCGATCCTCGAACTGCTTGTTCATCATTGCTCACGAGCTATTTCTACGACTAGGATTGTTCTAGATCAAGATGAGTTAGGACATACCCAAGTCGAATATGAATGTGCAGGGGGATGTCATTTTTCTCAAGAGATACTTAATCCCGTTAAAGATCAACTCAAATCATTAAAATGTGATTTGGAAATTGTCATGGAAGAACGGAGACAATCGGTACGATTTACTGTGCCAACACGATTATTATTAGATGAACTGAACTGGAATTAAATAGCGCAAATCCGAGATGGGGAATTTCCTAGAGAGCAAATGAGGGAATTCCCCAATTTTTTTCAAGACATACTCCACGGATAATAGAGCTTAGGTAGTCGATATAACGAGGAGGAATGGGCATGAAGCCATCCAAAGCTATTTTACCCTTACAAACTTTGAGTCTTATTCTCGGATTTGCGGTGTGGGGCATCTTATCATCATTAATTGTGTTCATCAAAGACGGTATTGCGTTAACGCCAGGCCAATTATCTCTTGTCACGGCAGTACCTGTTGTGCTCGGCTCCATCTTGCGGATTCCATTCGGCTATTGGACCAATAAAATCGGGGCGCGCAAGATGTTCTTCATCAGCTTTATTGTGTTGTTGGTTCCTGTATTTTATATCAGTCATGCGAAGAGCTTCCTTGATCTTATTATTGGCGGATTGTTCTTAGGGATATCGGGGGCGACGTTCTCGGTAGGGGTTACCTCCTTGCCGAAATATTTTCCGAAAGAAAAACATGGGTTCGTCAATGGAATTTACGGTTTAGGGAACCTTGGGTCAGCGCTTAGTACGTTCTTTGCACCTGTCTTGGCGACACAGATTGGATGGCGTTCTACGGTTCAAGTCTACTTGATTCTCCTTGCTGTCTTTGCGATTGCGAACTTCTTCATCGGGGATCGTAAGGAAGAGAAGCTGAATGTCTCCTTAACCGAACAAATTAAAGGGATCTATAAGAATGAAAAATTATGGCTTATCTGTTTCTTTTATTTCATTACGTTCGGGGCATTTGTGGCATTCACGGTCTTCTTACCGAATCACCTGGTCCATAACTTTGGCATTAGTAAAGTAGACGCGGGCCTGCGTACCGCAGGGTTTGTGACCTTAGCGACCTTTATGCGTCCGGTGGGCGGATGGCTCGGGGATAAATTGAATCCTTTTAAAATATTGCTGTTCGTATTCGGTGGGTTGACAATCGGCGGGATCCTTCTTGCCTTCTCCCCATCGATACCGCTCTTCACAGTAGGTTGTCTAATGATCGGACTTTGTGCGGGGCTCGGGAACGGAACAATTTTCAAATTGGTTCCGCTGTACTTCTCCAAGCAATCGGGGATTGCGAACGGGTTGATCTCGGCGATCGGGGGTCTCGGAGGATTCTTCCCACCTCTAATGCTATCGGCTCTTCTAGCGATGACAGGTCATTATGCGATCGGATTTATGGCGTTAGCGATGGTTGCCTTGTGCAGCGTGCTGCTCGTGCTGTATATGTACTGGCAAGATCGTGTGAAGCTCGCGGAGCAAATTGTACAGAGTACATCGCAAGCGGTATTGGTCACGAATCCAAAAGGACTGATACTAACGGTCAATCCGGCTTTTACGGAGATTACAGGCTACGTAGCGGAGGTGGCGATAGGACAGAAGCCAGGGTTCTTAAAATCTGGAAAGCATGAAAAGCCGTTCTATGACGTAATGTGGAAACAGCTCAAAGAGAAAAAAGCTTGGGCAGGTAACATCTGGAATAAAAAACAAAATGGCGAGCTGTATCTTCAACATCTCACGATTAATGGCATTCAAAATGATGTCGGTGAGACGAATTACTATGTTGGGGTATTCAGTGAAATCGACCCTGTGGAAATCCAGAAGAATACACTAAAAGTGGCAGCGAGTACAAAATAGAGGCGGGAGGTGCTTCCATGAACGGTAGAAAACAACAACAGAATTTTATGCGCAAAGCAATTAGTGTGCATGAGGCTACACGTCTCGTGCTTGAGAGCGTACATGTGATGCCAACGGAAGAAGTACCGATCCTGCAATGTATAGGCAGAACATTGGCTGTGGAGCTTGTTGCACCACAGCCAATGCCGCATTTTCGCCGTTCAGGTATGGATGGTTTTGCGGTGATGTCTGAAGATACGAAGCAGGCGACGATCGGTACACCGATTTCACTTCAGATTATAGATCATGTGCCTGCGGGGATGGTATCGGAGAAGCGATTAAGCTCGGGACAATGCATTCGTATCATGACAGGTGCATCGGTTCCTGATGGTGCAGACGCAGTAATCAAATATGAGATGACGGAAGAAGACATTTCACCGGATGGCACAGAAATGTGCAAAGTGAAGGGTTCCGTTGTCGTGGGTGAGAATGTATCCCCGATTGGCGTAGAGATTGCAGCGAACGAGACGGTACTGCGTTCGGGAGTTCGGATCGGTGCGGGTGAAGTTGCGTTACTCGCCATGTTCGGCATCCATTCGGTACAAGTCTATAAGCAGCCCAGGATCGCCATTGTTGCAACGGGTGCCGAGCTGCTACGTGTGGAAGACGCGTTAGAGCCTGGACGAATTCGGAACAGTAATGCGTATATGCTAGCTGCAGCGATAACGGAGTTCGGCGGTATTCCAATCGTGTTGGACCGTGTCCCAGATGATGCAAGGATAGCGAAGCAAGTGATTCTTGAAGCGCTTCATGATCATGATGTCGTCGTAACGACGGGCGGGGTGTCCGTCGGGGATCATGATATTCTGTACGATGTAACGCAAGATTGGGATGGCGACCTGTTATTCAACAAGGTGATGATGCGCCCGGGAAGTCCGACGACCTTTGGACGATGGCAAGGGAAGCCCCTATTCGCGCTCTCAGGGAATCCAGCCGCCTGTTATGTGGGATGTCGGTTGTTTCTTCGTCCAGCACTGCGAGGCATGATGGGTGCAGACCTTGTGCCTGAACCTCGGGTCATGGCGACATTAACTGTGGATTATGTGAAATCAGATCGGTTTACACGCTTTGTCCGTGGTGTCATGACAGAACAAGAAGGAAAGCTAACGGCAGCACCCGTAGGGTATGATATGTCGAGTGTGACCGTGTCCTTACGGGATGCGAATTGCTTGATATGTCTGCCAGGATCGCCGAAAGGCTATGCGGCAGGCTCGTTCGTTGAGCTCATTCCGTTGAAGGGATTTTATTAGGAGGGAGCGAGAAGAATGATCTTACGATCTGATGAAGATTCAGTCCTACCGACTGTACCGGTGCTGCAAATTATCGGTTACAAAAATAGCGGCAAAACAACGCTCGCTTGCAAGCTTATCTCAGCACTCACGGCCCAAGGTATTCGAGTCGGTTCGGCCAAGCATGATGCGCACGATTTCCGTCTGGATGATCCGGAGACAGATAGTGAACAACATCTGTTGCATGGTGCGTTGGAGACGGTACTGACCTCATCGTCTGCTACCCGAACCATGCGAAGAACCAAGACTTCACTAGGCGAAATTGCGCAACAGTTGCATAGCCGTGTAGATATTCTCATCGCCGAAGGCTTCAAAGCCGCACATTATCCGAAAATTGCCCTAATCCATCGCTTCGATGAGATAAGCGATCTGTTCAACCAAGCAGCAGATATTCGCTTATGGGTAAGCTGGGAAGACCCCAAAAATGCAGCGACTACAGCTCTCCAAACCTCAGGTACCTCGTCACCCCCAATTCTTCATATCAAGAATCAAGAAATCGTCCTTCAAGAGGCACTTTTCCTCGCCTCATCCCTCATTTAACACATTCCGTAACAGATTTCGGGGAATCCCTACCGACGAATGAGGGAGTTCCCCTCTCTTCGCAGCCCGCTCCAGCACCTACAATAGAAATATCATATGGCGCAAGGAGTTGGAACGATGAATAAGAGCAATCCACTATTACAAAAACTGAAGTTTTTCCGTAAGCGCGATAAGAATTCGGAAGGGTGGAGTGAACTATCCCCCGCCGATCGGTCTTGGGAAGAGATGTACCGGAATCGTTGGCAGCATGACAAGGTTGTTCGTTCGACACATGGTGTGAACTGTACAGGTTCCTGCAGTTGGAAAATATTCGTGAAAGACGGAATCGTCACGTGGGAAACACAGCAGACGGATTATCCGACGACGGGACCCGATATGCCGGAATTCGAGCCGCGTGGCTGTCCGCGTGGAGCCAGTTTCTCTTGGTATCTCTACAGCCCGTTAAGGGTGAAATATCCATATATTCGTGGAAAGCTCCTTCATCTGTGGCGCGAAGCGAAGAGCAAATATAACGATCCTGTTGCAGCGTGGAAATCCATTGTCCAAGATGATCACAAAAAATTGACCTATAAATCAGCTCGTGGTAAAGGCGGCATGGTTCGAGCTTCATGGGATGAAGTGTCGGAGATTATCTCCGCTTCCATGATCCACACGATCAAACAAAATGGGCCGGACCGCGTCATTGGATTTTCACCGATCCCAGCGATGTCGATGGTCAGTTATGCGGCAGGTTCTCGGTTCTTATCCTTAGTTGGTTCGCCGCTTCTAAGCTTCTATGACTGGTACGCGGATCTACCGCCGGCTTCCCCGCAAATCTGGGGAGATCAGACCGATGTTCCGGAGAGTAGTGACTGGTACAACTCAAGTTACTTGCTTGTCTGGGGTTCGAATCTACCGATGACCAGAACACCGGATGCTCATTTCATGACGGAAGCTCGTTACCGTGGGACGAAAGTGGTATCCATTAGTCCCGATTATGCCGAGTTCGTGAAATTTGCCGACAAGTGGCTCCCTGCCAAGCAAGGTACAGATGGCGCACTCGCCATGGCGATGGGGCATGTCATTCTGAATGAATTCTATGTACAGCAAAGAACGTCGTATTTCGAGAATTACTCGAAGAAATATACGGACTTTCCGTTCCTCGTCCTACTCCAAGAGCAAGGTGGAGCAATCACGGTGGATCGGTTCCTTACCGCGAAGGATCTCGGGATCGAGACCAATAATGCGGAATGGAAAACCGTCCTCATCGATGAGAGCACAGGGGAGCTACGCATCCCGAACGGAACGATCGGCTCACGTTGGGGCGAAGAAGGCAAATGGAATCTCGAATTGATCGATACGTTAACAGGGGAAGAGATTGCACCTCAGCTTGGATTACGAGAATCTGCAGAAGGTCAGCTTGAGATCATGCTTCCGTATTTCAATGAAGAAGGCAAATCTACGATTTCTCGCCGCATTCCGTACCGAATCATTACGGGTGCAGACGGCGCGGAATATCGCGTAACGAGTGTATTCGATCTCATGCTAGCCCAATATGGCGTCGATTCGATACATGGAAGTGACTACGATGACGAGAATACGGCATACTCCCCTGCATGGCAGGAGCAAATTACAGGCGTTGATCGCGCATCCGTCATCCAGATTGCCCGAGAGTTCGCGCAGAATGCGGTAGATAGTGAAGGTCGATCGATGATCATTGTCGGCGCTGGGATTAACCACTGGTACAACTCGGATACGATTTATCGCAGTGTCTTGAATCTGATCTTAATGACGGGCTGCCAAGGCGTGAACGGCGGTGGATGGGCGCACTATGTCGGGCAAGAGAAATTACGTCCTGCAGAAGGTTGGGCGAACGTTGCTTTTGCAAGAGACTGGACGATGCCGCCGCGGCAGCAGAACGGGACATCCTTCTTCTATTTTGCAACGAATCAATGGCGGTTTGAATCCAATCCCGTCGATGGACATACATCCGCGTTGGTGGACAAAGCACGTTATGCGCATTATGCGGATTACAACGTGATGGCTGCGCGCTTAGGATGGTTACCATCCTATCCGCAGTTTAATGAGAGTTCGATTGCGTTAGCGAACGAAGCGGCTGCGCAAGGGCACGATAGCCCTGAAGCGGTTGCTAAATATGTTGCTCAGCGATTGAAGAATCGGGATTTGCAGTTTGCTATCGAAGATCCGGATGCAGATACGAATCACCCCAAAGTGATGTTCGTCTGGCGCGCGAATTTGATCTCAAGCTCTGGTAAAGGACATGAGTACTTCTTGAAATATCTGCTCGGCGCGCACAATGGCTTATTGAATGATGACTCCGAGACGATTCGTCCCGAGGAGATGAAGTGGCATGACCAAGCAGCGGAAGGGAAGCTCGATTTGATGGTGGATATCGATTTCCGGATGTCGGGAACAGCAGTGTACTCCGATATTGTTCTTCCTGCTGCGACATGGTATGAGAAGAGCGATTTATCGTCGACCGATATGCATCCATTTATTCATCCATTTAATCCGGCGGTACCGCCGTTATGGGAATCCAAGTCGGATTGGGAGACGTTCAAGACGATCGCGAAGACCTTCTCTGAGATGGCTGCTAAGCAATTTGATGCACCGCAGCGGGATATTGTCGCCGTGCCTTTACAGCATGATACTCCCGATGAGCTATCGCAGCCATTCGGTAAAATTCTCGACTGGAGCAAAGACGAGATTGAAGCCATACCAGGTAAGACGATGCCGAAATTCGTTGTCGTGGAGCGGGATTATGCAGCTGTATATAAGAAAATGACTTCGCTCGGACCTAACATTAAAGATAAGCCCTACGGCATTAAAGGGATGAACTGGTCTGCAGCGGATGAATATGAATTGATGAAGAAAGTGAACGGTGTTGTCGATGAGCCCGGGATCAGTGAAGGGTGTCCGAAGCTCGTCACCGATCGTCATATGTCCGAAGCGATTCTTACGTTATCCTCTACAAGTAACGGGAAAATGGCCGTGAAAGCATGGGAAGCACTAGAGAAGAAAACTGCGCTTAAATTGAAAGATTTGGCGGAGGATCGCATCGAAGAACGATTCACATTCAACGAGATTACGACACAGCCGAAGACGGTGATTACTTCACCAGCATTCAGTGGTTCCGAACAGCATGGGCGCCGTTACTCGCCATTCACCACAAATGTGGAACGCCTGATTCCGTATCGCACGCTTACTGGACGTCAGCATTACTTCTTGGACCATGAGATGCTGACCGAATTTGGTGAGAATATGGCGATTTACAAGCCGACGATGAAGCACGCGCCATTCCATACGAACAAGAAGCGCCCTGCAATCAAAGGGAAAGAAATCGTTCTGAACTTCATGACGCCGCATAGCAAATGGTCGATTCACAGTATGTATTTTGACTCACTCCCGATGCTCACGCTGTTCCGAGGCGGACCGACCGTCTGGATCAATAAGGACGATGCCGCAGATGCGGATGTGTTAGATAACGATTGGATTGAGTGCTTTAACCAAAATGGTGCCGTCGTTGCGCGTGCGGTTGTTACCCACCGGATGCCGCGCGGCATGGCCTATATGCACCATGCACAGGATCGTACGATCAACGTGCCTGCGACAGATGTGACAACCACTAGAGGTGGAACGCATAACAGTCCGACACGGATTCATGTGAAGCCAACCCATATGATAGGCGGCTATGCGCAGCTGAGCTACGGATTCAACTACTACGGACCTACAGGCAATCAGCGGGATCTGTACGTCGTGATCCGCAAACTTGAGGAGGTGAATTGGCTTGAAGATTAAAGCACAAATCGGGATGGTCATGAACTTGGATAAATGCATCGGATGTCATACCTGTTCTGTCACGTGTAAGAACACATGGACGAACCGTAAAGGTGCGGAATATATGTGGTTCAATAACGTTGAGACCAAGCCAGGCATCGGGTATCCCAAACAATGGGAGGATCAAGAGAAATACAAAGGCGGTTGGGTGCTGAAGAACGGCAAGCTGGAGCTACGATCCGGCAGCCGCGCCAATCGATTGAAAAATATATTTCATAATCCTGATCAACCGACGATCGATGATTATTATGAGCCTTGGGATTACGATTATGAGAAGCTACAACAAAGTCCGGAACGGAAGCATCAGCCTGTTGCACGTCCGAAGTCGCAAATTACAGGCGAGTATATGAATTTGGAGTGGGGACCGAACTGGGAAGACGATCTCGCGGGCGTTCATGAATCGGGTTATCGCGACCCGAATATGGCGGGGATAGAAGAAGCGGTTCGCATGGAATTCGAACAAGTATTCATGATGTATCTGCCAAGAATTTGTGAGCACTGCATCAATCCTTCCTGTGTATCGAGCTGTCCGTCGGGTGCGATGTATAAGCGTGAAGAGGATGGAATCGTACTCGTCGATCAGAACGCTTGCCGCTCGTGGCGGTTCTGCGTATCGAGCTGTCCTTACAAGAAAGTCTACTTCAACTGGCAGACGAACAAAGCGGAGAAATGCACATTGTGCTTCCCACGGATTGAACAAGGATTGCCTACGATTTGTTCGGAAACTTGCGTAGGACGTATCCGTTACCTGGGTGTGATGTTCTATGATGCAGATCGCGTTGAGGAAGCAGCTTCTGTAACCGACGAGAGCAAGCTCTACGAGTCGCAATTAGATATTTTCCTTGATCCGAATGATCCAGAAGTTATTGCAGCGGCACGTGCAGCGAATATTCCTGAGGATTGGATCGAGCATGCGCAGCGTTCACCGATTTATAAGATGGCGGTTGACTGGAAAATCGCGCTCCCGCTTCATCCGGAATATCGAACATTGCCGATGGTTTGGTATGTACCGCCACTGAGTCCGATTACGAATATGGTGGAAGGCCAAGGGGCGTCGGCGACGCCGGATGATATTTTCCCAGCGATTGATGATATGAGAATTCCTGTACAATACCTGGCGAATCTACTCTCAGCAGGTGATACGGAAGTCATTACGAATGTTCTGAAAAAGATGGCTGTCATGCGTTCGCATATGCGTTCGCATAACCTAAAAAAGGCACCAAACCTCGCATTGCTAGAACAATTTGGTATGACTGCTAAAGATACGGAAGAAATGTACCGCCTATTAGCCATTGCGAAGTATGAAGACCGGTTTGTCATTCCAGCAGCACATCGAGAAGAGTTCGCGGATCTTTATTCAGAGCAAGGTGCTTGTGGATTTACGAATATGATGGGTGGACCTGGACCCTGTGGCGGTTAAATCTATAACCCTAACCCTATCAAATAAGGAGTGATTGGACATGAAAGAGATGACGCTTCGTTCTAGCTGGATGCTCTTCTCGCAGCTGTTGCAATATCCTGATGCGGCGTGGCAAGAGACCGCGGATGAGATGTACGTAAATTGGTGCCATTTGATCCAGTACGAGGATGAAGCAGTGGCCAAGTTGCTTCAGGAGCTTGCGGGCCAATGCCTTGCTGAATATGCGGGGATGGATGCGGTGGCGATTACAGCAGCCTATGTGAAGACATTCGATTTTAGTAAGAAGGCGAATTTGTATTTGACCTATGGACAGCTCGGGGATGACCGTGAACGGGGTCCTGCACTACTCAAGTTAAAACAACTGTATGAAGAAGAGGAGATTGTCCTCGATACGGATGAATTACCGGATTATCTGCCGCTGGTTCTGGAGTATGTGGCGGTAGCGCAGGAGGAGCGAGGTATTGCCTTGCTGTATTCCTTCCGTAAAGCCTTGGATAGCATCAAAGATGCGCTCCACCACATGACCAGCCCCTATCGTCATGTACTTGATGCGATTTTATGGATCATCGATCAATCGGACATTACAGAGGGATCCTTTGAAATGACAACATCTGCTGGATGTGGGAGCACGCCATCTGAACTTGGATGCGGACCGATGTGGGGTGCTGCGGGATATGGTAACGCAGGGAGGAATGCGTAATGGCGTGGGGTAATCAGTTTCTCTGGGTGATTTATCCCTATATGATTCTTATCATCTTTCTCGTTGGACTCTATTATCGATACCAGACGGATCAGTTCGGCTGGACGGCGAAATCGAGTGAAATGCTCGAGAAGAAGAAACTACGCTGGGGTAGCAATCTATTTCATATCGGGATTATTCTCGTCTTCTTCGGGCATGTCGGAGGGATTCTGATCCCGAAAACATGGCTTGAAGCGTTAGGTGTCTCGGATCATCTGTATCATACCATGGCACTCTCTATCGGTTCTGCAGCGGGACTGTTGACACTGATCGGATGTATCATTCTCGTGATTCGTCGATTCTCGGATGTCCGAATACGTCGAACGAGCAGCTTCGGCGATATGCTATCGATTGTCTTGCTCACGTTGATTGTGGTGGTAGGCATGGCGGCGACGCTGTTCAATATGACGGGCAGTTCTGAATTCGATTATCGGGAGACGATTGGACCGTGGCTGCGTGGCGTGATTGTATTTATGCCAGATTATACGTTAATGAATACCGTGCCCGTGATCTTCAAGGTTCATATTATTTTGGGTCTAGCACTATTTGCCGTATTTCCTTTTACAAGGCTCGTTCACATGCTAAGCTTACCAATCAAATATCTAAAACGCAGCTATGTCGTGTATCGTAAACGTCAATAATCATTCATCGGGGGAGGGCGGTGCTCATATGTTAACAGGTATTATTCTGGCTGGAGGCCGCAATTCTCGGATGAATGGCCGGAATAAAGCGCTCTTGATCTATGAAGGGGAGCATTTTATCGAACGGCAAATCAACGTTATGCGTTCAATTTGTACGAGACTGATCATCGTGACGAACGATGCTTCATACTATAACAAATGGTCAAAGGACGATTTGATTTATATTCCGGATATTTATGAAGGGCATGGTCCCCTTAGCGGGTTTCATGCGGCCTTTGCACACACAGAGACAGAATATGCCTGGGTCGTTGGGTGTGATTATCCTAAACTATCCGCTTCTGCTGCTCTCTGGATGTTATCTCAGCTCAAGACAAGTGACTATGACGCGGTTCTCCCCGTTGTCGATGGCAAGCATCAAATGTTACATGGGGTGTATCGACCTAATCGGATGCTGCCATCTATCATTCAGAGACTCG
Organism: Paenibacillus terrigena DSM 21567; assembly: GCF_000374845.1. GTDB lineage: Bacteria > Bacillota > Bacilli > Paenibacillales > Paenibacillaceae > Paenibacillus_K > Paenibacillus_K terrigena. The sequence goes on from NZ_KB895419.1 coordinate 339,355, forward strand.
AATCGCACCAGTACCGGCTATCTGGGCTATTGGATTCGATTCATTGGTTAGGTCTAGGGGAGAGCGATTGGATAGAAGCGGGTATAGCTTATCAATTTATAGAAGATGTGGATACACCTGAGGAATACATCGCATTACTTCAAGAACGGGAAGGAGGCAGCGACGATGTCTCATGATCGATATAGCAGACAACAGAACTTTGGGCCTATCGGTACCGCAGGGCAACAGGAGTTAGCGGCCAAACACGTTCTGATCGTTGGAGCGGGTGCGCTCGGCTCCGGAAATGCGGAAATTCTAGCACGTTCGGGCGTTGGTACGATCACCATCATTGATCGAGATTACGTGGAATGGAGCAATCTGCAGCGGCAGTCGCTCTTTTGCGAGCAGGATGCAATCGATCAATTGCCCAAAGCTGTGGCGGCGGCGAACCGGATTAAACAGATCAACGCTGATATAACGGTGCATGCACATGTGATGGATTGCACAGCGTCGGATCTTACATCTTTGCTGGATACATCGAAGGTGGATTTGATGCTTGATGCAACGGACAATTTTGCCATTCGATATATCATCAATGATGCTGCATATCAATACCAAATTCCTTGGATCTATGGGGCTTGTTCAGGCAGTTATGGTGTGGTATGCAATTTCATTCCGGGGCAGTCGCCATGTCTGCATTGTGTGATGGAACGTATGCCAATCGGCTCTGCGTCTTGTGATCGAGAAGGGATAATTGCTCCAGCGGTGCAGATGGTCGTGGCGATGCAATCGGCTGAAGCGCTCAAATGGCTGTCTGGGAATCGAACGCAGATGTCTGATCGATATACTGTCTTTGATCTCTGGTCGAATATGCACCAATCGATTCGTATGGATAAGACGGGGAAGCACGAGGCATGTCCGACCTGCGGGGCACAACCAAGCTATCCTTATCTGAAGTCGGAGGCGGCGATGCGAACAGAGGTGTTATGCGGTCGCTCCTCGGTCTGGATTCGTTATCCGCGACAAGAGCCGCTAGATATGAATCTCGCAGCCTCTCATGCTATGCAATTGCAGGCGGAAGTGAAGTCGAATCCGTATCTCCTTCAAATTCAAGAGGGCGAATACCGCCTCGTTATTTTCCAAGATGGTAGAGCTCTGGTCCATGGCACCTCGGATTCGCTCGAAGCCAAGAAGTTGTATCATCGATACTTAACCTAATAAATTTTTAATGATATTAAAGTCAGGAAGGTGAACTTATGAAGATATTATGTTTTGCCCATTTGAGTGAACAGTTAGGTGCATCCAGTATGGAGTTAGAACTGGGGCCGATCTCAGTAGCAGATTTCATGGCAGAATTAAAGAATCGATATCCTGCTCTGCTGCTCGATCATGTCATGATCGCGGTCAATGAACAATTTGTCGAGCAGACGCACGTCATCGAGCCGAATGATACGGTCGCATTGTTGCCTCCCGTAAGTGGTGGTTAAGAAAGGGGTTATGAAGATGAGCAGTGAGCAATTAACGCATTTTAATGAACAAGGTAGAGCCCATATGGTTGATGTCTCGGATAAAGTAGAGACGAAGCGGATGGCCGTATCCAAGAGTCAAATTCATATGCGTGCGGAGACATTGCGTCGAATCCAAGAAGGATCGATTGGCAAAGGCGATGTACTGGCTGTGGCTCAAGTCGCAGGCATTATGGCTGCGAAGAAGACAGCAGATCTCATTCCGATGTGTCACCCGCTACCGCTTACGGGCATTGATATTTCATTCGAGGTGGAGAATGAGCAGACATTATCATTTCGCGTGAAAGTGAAGACAACCGGCGTGACTGGCGTTGAGATGGAAGCGTTAACTGCTGCGCAGGTCGTCGGACTGACGATCTATGATATGTGCAAAGCGATAGATAAAGATATGGTGTTAGGCCCCACCTATCTGGAACAGAAGCAAGGAGGAAAAAGCGGCGATTATCGACGTGAGAGCGAGTAGCATAAGAGAGGAGCATCCGTATGAGCAACTCATTATTTGTGATTACAGATCAACCGATAGTGCCGGAAGAAGTCTCGGATAAAGTTAAGCGACGGGAAGCAGGCGCCATCACGTTGTTCTTAGGTACGGTGCGTGAATTAACATATGGCAAACGGACGTTATATCTCGAGTATGAAGTATACCCGACGATGGCCGTCGCTCAATTGGAGCGAATTGGTCGAGAAGTTCGTGAGCGGTGGGCTGATACGGTCGTTGCTGTCACACATCGCGTGGGACGCCTTGAAATATCTGATATCGCCGTGGTGATCGCCGTATCCTCGCCGCATCGCAAAGCAGCCTATGAAGCGAATGAATACGTCATTGAACGGATTAAACAAATCGTCCCGATCTGGAAAAAAGAGCATGGCGAAGACGGCTCCGAATGGATTGGCGATCAACTGAACCAGCAGGCTTATCCTGAGGGTCGTCCTATGGCCCTGGATATACCGAAGGAAGATGAGAGATAACTTGTGAAAGGAGTGTGTGAGGATGACAGGGTCAATTCCCCGTTTAGTCGATAACTTCGGACGGCAGCATCACTACTTACGAATTTCCGTGACGGATCGTTGCAATCTACGCTGTATCTACTGCATGCCCGAGGAAGGGATGGAGTTCGAACCGTCAGACAAGATTCTAACCTATGAAGAAATTGCAGAAGTCGTACGCGTCGTCGCTGGGATGGGGATTAGCAAGATACGTCTTACTGGCGGGGAGCCGCTTGTTCGGAAGGAACTTGAGAAGCTTGTAGCGATGATCGCGAGTATTCCTGGGATCGAAGATATATCGCTAACGACGAATGGGATTTTCCTTGCTCCGCGTGCAGAGCGATTGAAGGAAGCTGGCCTTACACGCGTCAATATTAGCATGGACTCCCTCCAGGCTGATCGATTCAAAATGATTACGCGCGGGGGGGATGTCAGGAAAGTGCTCGACAGCATTGATGCCTGTGTGAAGGTAGGTTTAAGTCCCATCAAATTGAATGTTGTGCTGATGAAAGGGCTGAACGATGATGAGATCGCAGATTTTATCGCGCTAACGCAAGAACGGGACATCCATGTACGATTCATCGAATACATGCCTATCGGTCACAGTGATACGCAATGGAAGAACCTCTATTTGCCACTCAATCGCGTGATGGAAGTATGTGCTGAGCAGCAATGGGAGTACGCTTCGGTTACGACGATTCAAGGGAACGGTCCTTCGGAGAATTATCGTCTGAACGGCGCGATTGGCAGCTTTGGATTGATACATCCAGTTAGCGAGCATTTCTGCCAGACCTGTAATCGCCTACGTCTAACGGCAGACGGTTATATTAAACCATGCTTGGCTTGGACAGAACAATTCCAAGTACGCAGCGTCGTCGGTAATGATGAGGCCATGCGCCAACTTTTTCTGGATGCACTGGGTACGAAACCGGAAAATCATGAAATGTCGAAATTTTTACAAGGCGATGAAGAAATATCACATACGCCTACAGCTCGTAGAATGTCACAAATTGGTGGATAGGAGAGGGATATAGATGATCCATTTTTTGACCAAAAGAGGTACGCAATTGCTCGTTCTATTATTCACAATGGCACTCATTATCTCAGCATGTGGGACGAAACAGACGGATGAAAAGACGGATTCTGGCTCGCAATCGGTTGAATTAACCATCTCTGCTGCAGCAAGTCTAACAGATGCTTTGCAAGAAATTCAGAAGAATTATGAGGCGAAGACAAGTGGTGTGAAGCTGCATTTTAACTTCGGGGCATCAGGCGCACTGCAGCAGCAAATCGAACAAGGGGCACCTGTTGATCTGTTCCTATCTGCCGCTTCTAAAAATATGAAGGCGCTTGTAGACAAGCAGCTTGTGGAGCAGAATCAACAGAAGAGTTTGCTTGCGAACGAATTAACTGTGATCACGGCTGCGAAACCGCCCATCTCCATACAAGAAGCGAAAGACCTTCTGAAAGCGGATATCCAGAAGATCGCCATTGGCATTCCCGAAACCGTCCCTGCCGGGAAGTACGCGCAGGAGGCACTTGCGAACGCGGGTGTATGGGATGACATACAGTCCAAATTGGTCCAAGCGAAGGATGTTCGACAGGTACTCCAATATGTCCAGACCGGGAATACGGAGGCTGGATTCGTGTATAAAACGGATGCACTCACATCGGATCAAGTAAAGATTGCTTATACCGTAGATCCATCATCTTATTCACCTATTACCTATCCGATCGGAATCGTCAAAGCGACAACCCATGCCAAAGAAGTTGAACAATTATATACCTATCTTCAATCGAAGGATGCAATGGACGTCTTCGTGAAATACGGATTCTCCATCCCGGAAGTGAAATGAACATGATCGAGATCGATTGGGCTCAGTTATGGACCCCGATTCGATTATCCCTTCAGGTTGCACTCCTATCGAGTGTGCTGAGTACACTCATTGGCGTTACATTGGCATGGCGAATGTCAAGAAGCTCGGTGAAGGGTAAAGTGCTGTTAGAGACCGCTTTTATGCTACCTCTCGTGCTGCCACCGACCGTAGTTGGCTTCCTGCTCCTCGTTGCACTCGGGCGACGGAGCTGGATCGGTCAATTCGCAGAATGGCTATTCTCCGCACCAATCATCTTCTCGTGGGGAGCCGCTGTGATTGCATCTGTCGTCGTATCGTTCCCGCTCGTCTATCAGACGATGAAAACAGGGTTCCATTCGATAGATTATCAATTAGGAGATGCTGCGCGTTCGATTGGGGCGAGTGAATGGCAGGTATTTCGTTATATTACGCTGCCAATTGCGTTTCCATCGGTTATAACTGCTTATATCCTCAGCTTTGCTCGAAGTCTAGGTGAATTCGGGGCTACACTCATGATTGCGGGGAATATTCCTGGAAAGACGCAAACCGTCCCTACAGCGATTTTTGTAGCGGTTGATTCCGGGAATATGACGATGGCTTGGATGTGGACGATCTCCATGGTGGTCATTTCCTTTCTATTGTTGCTCTTAACCGGACGGAAGAAAACGGCTTAACGATGAGGAGGTTGAACGGAATTGAAGAACAAGAACATCGTAATCCCACATGAGCATGGGGGATGGGCGATGGTTAGTGTCCCTTTCTTATTCGGGATGATAGCAGGTACGCCGCAGTGGAGTCATATTCTACTTTTCATTGCTTGGTTGTTCTTATACTTAGCATCGTATCCATTCCTACAAGCCATTAAGCGGGGCAAGCAGCGCGATCATTTATTGAAATGGTCAGCCATCTATGGGGTCATCGCACTGGCAGCACTAGTATATCCGTTGATGCAGACGCCGGAGCTATTTTATTTCGGCATCCCATTTCTGTTGCTGCTAATCGTGAATATCTGGCATGTGAAGCAGAAATCGGAGCGAGCCATCGTGAACGATCTCTGCGCGATTTTGCTCTTCTCCTTAGGGGGAGCTGCTACATATCTATTCGGTGGTGGCGGCTGGGATTCAACGATGCTGGCTGTCGTCGGATTTAACTTTTTGTATTTTATGGGGACGGCATTTTTCGTGAAGACGATCTTTAGGGAAAGAGGCAATAAGAAATGGGAGGCCGCGGCTCGCATCTACCATGTGCTGATGCTCTTCGTACCGTGGGTATGCGGTTATCCTTGGATGACGCTACCTTTCATTGTTCCGTTAATCCGTACGTTTCTCTTCGCAGGGAAGCAAGTGCGTCCGATGAAGGCAGGTATTCTCGAGATTATCGGTGCCGTGCAGTTTATCGTTATATCATGGATCGTGTTCTAATTAACCGCGATGATCGCGGTTTTTTTTTGAAATACAAGAATTTATAAGTTTCACGAATAAACGGATCATATATTTCTCGCATAAACGCTTTCCGTCCTTGAAAGGACGCCGGAGGCGTTTTTGCTTGTTTGGACGCGATAAGGCCCTCCATGTTCATCGGGAGTACACATGAAGTACACATCGGCACTTTATACTGTGATTTGTAAACAGAAAACGGAGGGAAACAAAAATGAAAAAAACAGCGATCTTATTAGCATTAACCATCACAACGGGAGCTTTGGTAGGTCAAGTATGGGCAGAACCGGCGAAATCAACAGCAAGTCAAGCGACAACAACAATGCAATCGGTGAAGAGTGAGCAGGATCAACCATTTGCCAATGCCGGTATTGATGACCCGAAGGTGTTCACGACTTTTCTTGCAAAATTGCAAAAAGCAGTTGCAGAGGATAATCTTAACGAAGTAGCTACTTACATGTCTTATCCTTTGAATTTGATCAAAAATAGTAAGAAAATAATCATTTATACCAAGGAGCAATTCGTGCAAAAGTACGATCGTATCATGACAAGTCATGTGCAGAAGAAACTGCTTGCGCAGAATGCTGAAGATGTATTCGTCAATGCGAAGGGGATCATGATTGGCGAAGGTGAAATGTGGATGAGCGTCATCGATCAGCAACTTGCAGTCTATTCCATCCATGCCATGGAGAACCCGTATGAGGTGGCGGGCATCGATAATCCAGCTGCGTTTACCGATTTTCTAAGCAAACTGCAGAAAGCCGTCGTGTCGAACAATAAAAAAGAAGTTGCGAACTTCATATCCTATCCATTACATGTCAACCATAAAGGAAAAACGGTCCTGATTAAGTCGAAAAAGCAGTTTATCGAAAAATACAATCAGATTATGACGGACAAGGTGAAGAAAAAACTACTTGCGCAAAAAGCAAAGGATGTGTTCGTCAACTGGCAGGGTGTCATGGTTGGAGATGGAGAAGTGTGGATCCGACCGCAGGAAGAGCAGATCGTCGTGTTCGCGATCAATAAATAAAATCAGTAGTATGGATGAATTACCGTCGTTCTAAGCTCAGAGAGTTTTCGGTCGATTTGGGGTGATAATGGATGAAACGAAGTATTTTGCTCGTCGAAGATGATGTTCTCATGCGTGAATTTATTACAGATTATTTCAAGAAAGAACAATGGGATGTATATGAGGCGGAGAACGGGAGAGAAGCACTGGAGATTTTCGAACAGGCCATGATCGACCTGATTGTGCTGGATATTATGATGCCGGAAATGGACGGGTGGTCGGTATGCAGAAGAATTCGGCAAAAGTCAGACGTCCCCATTATCATCATAACCGCGCGGACGGAGGACGATGATCAGATTATGGGCTTCGAGCTGGGTGCGGATGAATATGTCACCAAGCCATTTAGTCCGAAGGTGCTCGTCGCCCGTGCGGTCGCGCTCATGAAACGAACGGAGGGGACAATCGGACGGGAGAACGACATTCTCACGTATGGGCATATCACGGTGGACCGCAGGGCGCATTCGGTTATGGTATCGGAAACGCTCATTAACCTATCGCCGAAGGAATACGAGTTGCTCCTCGTTTTCATGAAGCATGATGGGCAGGTTCTATCCCGGGATTATCTATTAAATGCTGTCTGGGGATTTGATTATTTTGGGGATCTGCGTACCGTGGACACCCATGTGAAGAAATTACGCGCCAAATTAGGAAGCGAAGGGCGATTTATTCGGACGGTCATTCGTTCGGGGTATAAATTTGAGATGGAATCATGAGAAAAAACGGTGTTGTACGAAAGTTGTTTGTGATCACCTCTGTCCTGATCCTACTTGTGTTCTCGCTAGCTCTGCTTGCTGAGGGGGTGTTCTTTGAACGGTTCTATCGGGCGACAAAAATAAATCATCTCGAACAGAGCATCGAGCGATTCGGTACGCGGTATCTTGCTGCAGAATCCAATGGAATCGAGGCCTCTCGCGCATTAGGTACCTTCATGAATGAGAACAACGCTAGCGTGGCGATTCTGAACAGTCAGTTCGAGCAACGAAGCGTCGATCCGTATTTTATTCAAATCGCAACGGAGTCAAAGCTGGTTACGCTTCGTATCGCATCCGAAGGGATGATGCTGAACGATATTCCGACAGGGGTACGAATTGGCGATACGCTGGTGGTTGACGGTATTTTTATGGATGAGAAGGATACGATTATGCAGCCAGTCAATATCCATCAGGAAGGTCAGGTAGCAACACTCCCTGGTGAGGGACTTGTACGCGTCAAAGGCAAGATCACAGATTTCATCTTGCCCGAGCAGCGATCCTTCAATCCGTTCTATCAAGATACGCTGATTCGAAACGCGTTGATGGATTGGTTGCTCCAGAAAGACATGCACCAAGCTGAGCTGGATCGTAATACTTCTGTTCGAACGGAATGGCTTGATCCATGGAGCGGCATCCGATACGCAGTCATTGTAGCTCCACTATCCACATCGCTGGATGAGGATCGGTATGTCTTTGCGCTCACCTCGCTTCAGCCCGTAGGCGAAGCGGTAGAAATTCTGAAGCAATATTTTATCTATATGGCTCCGGTTATTCTTATTCTTGTGCTGATCCTTTCATTGATTTATTCGCGAATCATCTCACGGCCGTTAGTGAAGCTCAGTAAGTCGGCAGGGCGCATGGCACAGCTGGATTTCAGTGTCCAACCCGAGATTCATTCCAAGGACGAATTCGGGGATTTATCGAGAAGTATGAGCACACTATCGCAAAATCTGAATGCCGCATTGCAGAACCTGCAGCAGGCGAATGAGCAGCTGCACACGGAAATGGAAGAGAAGCAGCGCTCCGAACAGCTTCGTAAAGAATTGATCGCGAACATCTCCCATGAGTTAAAGACGCCACTCGGCATCGTAAAAGGGTTCGCAGAAGGGCTGCAGGATGATGTGGCTGTCGATAAACGAGAGCGATATCTTGGGCTGATCGTGAGTGAAACGGATCGAATGAACGCATTGATTATGGATATGCTGGAGCTATCCAAATTCGAGGCGAAGGCAATTCAGTTACACCTCAGAGACATATCGCTTGGGGAGTTGATCCATCGCGTTACTGCCTCGTTCGCTCATCAGCTGGAGAGTAAGCAGCTTCACATCGATATACAAGCGGATTCGGAATGGGTTGTAAGCACAGATCCTAGACGGCTCGAGCAAGTGGTACTGAATCTATTAAGCAATGCCGTTCGGCATGCGTCGCAAGGAAGCACCATCCGAATTGATATACAGCGAACAATGCATGGCCAGATTAAGACCGCTATCGCTAATGTTGGCCCTCCGATTGACGCGGAAGTTTTGGATCGGATCTGGGATCAATTCTATCGTGCCGAACGTTCACGTGATCGCAAATCTGGCGGTACGGGACTGGGGCTCGCCATCGTCAAGCATATTCTGGAGCTGCATGGCAGTACGTATGGTGCGGCGAATACGGACCAAGGCGTTGTGTTTCATTTCACGTTGGAACAAGTGGAAGCAAAGTAATTCATTATAAAAGACAAATGGAGATTGGATATGGAGAAGAGACGTTACATCATGTTGTTGATCGTTGGCAGCATGCTGCTTCTGATAAGTGCTTGCGGCTTGCCATCGGACACCGGTTCTGCGGTGAAGGGATCTGAACCCGCACAACAAGAGATACCAGCTAACGAGAAGGATTCGAAGCCACTGGACAAAGAAATTCTGATTATTATTGATCAGACGCCCAAACCCACAGAGCAGAAAAGCTTCGATTTTGTTGTGAAGAAGCTGCCTGAAGGCTATACACTCGCTGAAATGCAGTGGATTTCTTCGAAGAATCAGATCGTCAATACACTGCAAAAAGCTGCTCAGCATGGTGCGAACGGGGAAGACGGCTTCTACATTAGCGGTGATGGCCAGTTCGCAGGATTTATCTACCCGAAACCGATGAGCGGCGAAGAAGGGGAGGTCAAGTTCCTTTTCCGCAATGACCAAGGGGATGAATTGACATGGAAAAAGAAAATAACGTTGAAATGATATGAAAAATCGTGCGCACACCGGGGGAAGATATGTCTGAAATACCCCGGCTTGCGCACGATTTTTATGCAGTTGATTATTCAGGATCCAGGACACGCTCGACTTTGGTGATATGTTGCTCCATGAGCTGCTGTGCTCGTATGCCGTCGCAATCGGCGATCGCCTCGTAAATATCCCGATGCTCCCTCAGCAAACGTTCAGCCGAAGAGCGTTCGGCGTAGAACCATAACGTACGGGTATCCTTCATCGTCTCGTGAATCTGCTGCGACAGGGACGACATCAAATCGGCTAGCATGGGATTATGGGTTGCTCGAGCGATTGTCTCATGGAATTGTACATCGGCTTGCTCGCCGAATACTTCGTCATCCAACTTGGACGCCATCTCTTCGAGAATATTCAACAGCAGGGCAAGGTCTTGCTCCGTTCGATGGGTTGCCGCAAGAGACACACAGCCAGTCTCAAGGACGCGACGCACTTCAAGAAGATGTCGAATTGATTTCGCACGGCTTATCCAAGATTCAGGATGCAGTTGAGCCGGATGTGGGTGCTCGATCGGTTGTTCACGGACGAACGTGCCGCTTCCTTGCCGGACATCGAGCAAGCCCATTGCTTTCAAGGAGCTAAGCGCCTCCCGAATGGTTGATCGTCCTACTTGATATTGCAGGGCAAGATCAACGACAGAGGGCAGTCTGTCGCCTGGGAGGAGGAGTCCTCCTTCCATTTTTTGTTTTAGGTCTTGCATGACCCAGTCGGAGCTTTTAAGCGGCTTGGGTTGAAGCGTATTCATCAGTTTCATTCATTCCTTCCGAAATGTGGTTCTCATGCCATTTATTTTAGTGTATACTAAACCCAGCATAAAGTCATCTGATGACCTGACTAATTCGTTTCTTTAAAAATTAATGAGATGTTGAGGTGTTGATTGTGCTGGAGGAAGTCGTTAAACGTGAACTGCGCTCAATTGTTGGCGATACATTTTTTCATGATGATCTTGAGTCACTTGTCACGCATTCCTATGATGGAACGCCAATGCAGCAGGCGCTTCCGGATGGTGTCATTTACCCCGGTAGTACCGAAGAAGTCGCAGCCGTCATGAAAGTGCTGAACCGACATCGCATTCCGCTTGTCAGTCGAGGCTCTGGCACGAACTTATGCGGCGGGACGGTTCCCGTACATGGCGGGATCGTGATGGTCATGCATCGCATGAATCGGATCCTAGATGTCGATTTGGATAACCTGACAGCGACCGTACAGCCCGGGATCATCACCAAGGAATTTATCACCCATATAGAGAACCTAGGCTTGTTTTATCCGCCTGATCCGAGCAGCATGGCAATTTCGACAATCGGTGGCAATATTGCGGAATGCTCCGGTGGCCTTCGGGGGCTCAAATACGGTACGACGAAAGATTACGTCATCGGACTTGAGGCCGTGCTAGCGAATGGTGAAATTATTCGCACTGGCGGGAAGTTGATGAAAGACGTAGCAGGCTATGACTTGACCAAGCTGCTCGTCGGCTCGGAGGGGACGCTTGCAGTGATTACGGAAGCGACGCTTAAACTTATTCCGCCACCCAAGTATAAGAAGACAATGCTGGCGATGTATAAGGATATCTACGGGGCGGCTCGTTCCGTATCCAGCATCATCAAGAGCCAGATTATCCCGGCAACGCTGGAGTTCATGGACAATCCGACGATTCGCGTCGTCGACGATTTTGCGAAGCTAGGCTTGCCGCTCGACATGGAAGCCATCCTGTTGATCGAACAAGATGGCGAGATGGAGATGGTCGAGCGAGATATCGAAGTCATCGTGTCGATATGTCAGAGCGAGAACGCTGCAAGAGTTGAAGTAGCAGAATCGGCGGAACATGCCATGAAGCTGATGACGGCCCGACGCAGCGCTTTTACCGCGCTCGCCCGCTTGCGGCCGACGACGATACTGGAAGATGCGACAGTACCGCGTTCACGAATTGCCGATATGGTGCTGGAGATTAACCGAATCGCCCAGAAATATAACGTGCAGATATGTACTTTCGGTCACGCCGGCGACGGGAATCTACATCCGACTGCAACGACAGACGCACGAGACCAGGATGAAGTACATCGCGTCGAAGCAGCTTTCGAAGAAATTTTCGAAGCGGCGATTCGGCTTGGCGGTACGATAACGGGCGAACACGGCGTTGGGATGGTAAAGGCTCCATATCTGGAATGGAAAGTGGGGAGCGCCGGTATCGAGATGATGCGAGGAATCAAGATGGCATTCGATCCACACAACTTGCTCAATCCCGGCAAATTGTTCGCCAAAGAGTCGCGTAAAAGGGTGGTCATCGATCATGGCTAAGACAGAGCTACGATCCAATTCATTGCCGACGGCACTAGGCTTGTCAGGCGCTGTTCCTGCTTGCAGCCCCATGGCGTATACACTAAAGCAGACGCTCGATTACGACCAGTTGACCAACTGTATGCGCTGCGGGTTTTGTTTGCCGGCTTGTCCGACCTTTCGCGAGACAGGGGTCGAGGCAGAATCGCCACGAGGCAGGATTGCCTTAATGAAAGCCGTTGTCGACGGCATCATGGAGCCAAATGCGCAGTTCGAGACGCAAATGAATCACTGTCTGGGCTGCCGCGCATGCGAGCCAGCATGTCCGGCCGACGTGAAATACGGCCAATTAATCGAGCAGGCGAGGGACGCGGTGGAGAAACATACAGATTCCCATCGCTGGTGGATCAAGCTCGCGCGTAAAGTAGCTTTCAAAGGCGTGTTCCCATATCAGAATCGGGTAAGAATGGTCGGAGGAGCGCTTAGGTTCTACCAACAATCAGGATTACAGAGCTTCGCGAGAAATGCGGGACTCATGAAGCTGTTTCCTGCACATATGCGAGACATGGAGAAGATTTTGCCCGAGGCTTCCGATAAGGGTGTCGTCGAGACGATTGGAACCTGGCACCCGGCAAAAGGGGAGAAGATCGCCACCGTCGGCTTATTTCGCGGATGCATCATGGATATCCTGTTTACGGAGACGAATATCAACACCGTTCGGTTGCTTAATGCGGCCGGATTCGACGTCGTCATCCCAGCAAGCCAGAATTGCTGTGGTGCGCTTCATGCGCATAGCGGTGAACAATTTGGCGCCAAGGAACTAGCCAAACGGAACATTCGCGCGTTTATGGAAGCTGGTGTCGATTGGATCATTTCCAACGCTGGCGGTTGTGGCGCGTTGCTCGTCGATTACGGACATCTGCTTCACGATGAACCAGAGTGGAAAGCGGATGCTGCATGGTTCGCTTCACGCACGGTCGATATTAGCAAAATTCTGGTGGATCAAGGTAATCTGCCTCAGTCCTTCGGCAAGACGGCAGAGGGGCATGCGACCAAAATCACTTACCAGGAGTCCTGTCATTTGCGCAACGTGATGCGCAGCTCGGATGCGCCGAGAAATCTGATACGACGTGTGGAAGGAACGGAGTTCGTCGAACTGTTCGAGGCAGACCGTTGTTGCGGCTCGGCAGGTATTTACAACTTGACACATCCGGAAATGGCCGGGAGCATCTTGGAACATAAGATGGAGCATGTTAAGAAGACGCAGGCGCACGTTCTATTAACTAGCAATCCCGGCTGTCTGCTGCAGATGAAGCATGGCATTGAGAAACACGGCATGAGCCATGAGATGCAAGCAATGCATGTTGTCGATTTTCTGTACAGCCAGTTGAAATGAAATGATATCTACAGCGTAAATCGGATCTGGATCGATGTCTCCTCCGAAATCTGCGACGGAAGGAATACGGTCATTGCGATCGAATTTGATCGAGAACCGATTTGGCCCATAAGAAAATAGTCGGACAAAAAACTCCCCTTCAAGATTTACGAAGGGGAGTTCTTTAGTTCTTTAAGTACGTTAATTAAGGATTGATCGATTCTCCCGACGCGGAGCTTGGTGGTAGAGAAAGCTTGAACTTCATCTCATTGATGATCACGGTACTATCCTGTGGGATATCCGCTTTGGAGCCCAGCTGAACGATAACTTTTCCTGGATAGGAGGGTGCGTCGTCTTCGGCCGAAGCAGCTGTGCCATTCGTCGTGCTTGTTGGATCTGCACCATTTTCTGGATTCGGATTTGTTTCTTTGGTATCTTTCTTTGTATCCGTTACGGTATCACTACAATTGTGAATTAATTTTAGTGTCTTGCTATAGTCGGTTTTCGTTCCATCTGTTTTCTCAATTTGTACCGTTTTCGGCTCGAAAGCCGCACACTCCTGAAGATCACGGAATTGGAATACCAGCTGGGTCTGCTCTTCTTGTGGCGTTTTTCCATCCACCTGGATATTCTCTACATGAACAAGAATGGTTGGAACCTGCTCGGTCGGTGGTGTTGTAGTGACGGGTTGTTCCGCCTGATCGATCTGTTCGGGCGCTTTCTTGCTGAATACCCCGGATCCGGCCATCCCTGCAGCTGCGCCAAGAATAATCACAAGGACCAATGCAAGAAGGCTTGCTTTCTTATGTTTTTTTAGGATGCGAAGGAGTACCGGTGCGTTTTCAATAGCAGCTTTATCATATACCGCCTTCAGAGCCGGTCCCGCCGTATCGAAATACTGTTTGCGATTCGTCCGGTTCTTAAAGGCAGTCGGATCGACTTTCTTAAAATAAGAAAGAATTGCTGCTGAATATGCGGCATGAAGCTTCTGAGATCGCGTGAAATAACGATGCTTTTCCGACCAATTCATGAATTGATAGACGATGGTTTTGTCTTGTGCATGTTGATAGATATATTGCAATAAACCGCTGAAATCGATCATGCTTCCGCTAGATTCACTGTAGAACGCCATGATTATCCGTCTGAATTGAGCCGGCTTAATGTCGTCCTGCATCCATTTCCGCCCGAGCTGCTGCAACCTATCCATTTCCACGGCTGAAAGGCCTTCGAAGATGGATTCATCGGGATTTTGCGCATGGAACCATCGGTACGCAGCGAGCATGACATTCGTCTGTGATCGGACTTGTTGATTGAAGTGGGCAGCCCATTCCTTGATTTCATCCTCGTGTTCTAAGAAATCAATTTGGAGAAGCTGATCCAGCGTAATTTCTTCCAGTTTTAATTCTTTAAGTAAATAGAGCTGCGCTGAATAGATGAGTTGATCGATAAAATAAGTATCTGTACCTCCCAATTGCTTCTCCACTTGAATCGCAAGCTTGTCGAGTTGATTCACGATCGAATAGACGGCGGACACAGGCTCCGGCTCGCTCCGCAATTTCACGGTAAGCTCGGACTTGGCGATCTCCAGAAATGCGGTATGACTTCGTGCCTGTGGGTGATGATTCACCCAGTGTTGAATGGCATCTACGACATCTTGAACGGAGCTCATGCTCTGGAATCGATGTTGAATGTAAGGGTCGAACAGTGTTCTTGCGAAATTGACCTGCAAGACCGTATCGAAGAACAACTGCCGTAACGAAGGAACACTCTCTGCGATCGCATAGAACGCGAATGCCAGATCCTGTCGCTGCTCCGCGTAGGCGTTATTGATGACCCGAATCAAGAAACCGGAAAGTTCCTTCTCCACCGCGTCCGGGTTCATGCGATCGTAATCGCGGAAGCATTCCACAATCGTAGGGTCCGGAATCTGTCTCTGCTTAACATGCGTGTATTCTCTTGTGAACAACGAATGGAATAGAGCATTTAACTGTTCTTTGGCGATCATCGCGTTAGGAGGCGTTAAATACCCGATCAACGCGCTTAATATGGCTACCTGATTCTTGTCATATTCATGGTATTGTCCCTGAAGCAGCTGTTCGAACAGCGTTAGCTCATGATAACTGACAATGGATGTCTCGCGAAGCGGTTCCAGATCAGCGAGCATCCGATCGGCAAATCGGAAGAAGTCCTCCATCACATGCGAGTGATCAAGATGATCCCACGCATAATCGATATAAGGCTGCTTAGACCAATCAACATCGATATTGTTCACGCGCTGTGAGGGAAGATCGAATGTATAATCTTTTTCGATATTCTTATCGTTCGCTCGCAAGCTTCCTTTCTCCATGAGCGTGAGATGAATGCCTTTTTTGCTGACAGGTTCTTTAGCATACGTCACGAAGCCGAATTGTTTGCGGTAGGCATATGGCATGCTGGCATATAAGATTTCGATTAACTTCACAGCATGATGGGAGAGGGTCTCGATCGGCACATCCAGCGCGACATAGACTTTCTTTTTGCCTTGTATCGAAGCCATCACGGCGAACAGCAGCTGTTTGTACACCTGTTCATCGATGTTCATTTGAGCTAATTGTGTTCGATAAGGCTGAGAAGGGGCCGCATCGCCGTTGAGAGGAATATTCTGCAACTCAGGCAAATCTTGCCCTTGTTCAATATCATAATCGGTGGCGAAAGAAGCATTCAACCATGCAGGATAGTCATACACCACTTCTGCAGCACGCTCTGCTGGAATCACATAGTTATGCATGAAGAAAGCACTTCGCATGCCCGTGAAATCGGCAGGCATATACACCCCTGTACCAAGTACGATTTGCCCCGATTCCGTGCGATATAAATGCATGGCTCTCGGATAAGCGCTGACGTCCTTTTCTCCACGGACGGACAGCTCTGTCGGAGCATCGTAGAAGCAGGCAGGGTGGAGCAGTTTTTTAATGAAATTGCTATCCAACCCATTGGAACGAGCTACTGTATCGTAACCTTCATTGGAACGAAAAATACCACGTCGCTCTCGCGTATACATTTGTTGTTGGATGGGTTTCGGTGACGGGGTATTCAACGTTCTTCTCTCCCTTCGATGTAGTTCAGTTTATATAACAACCAGATGAATGGTTCGTCCACGCGGATGGGACTGACAACACCTTGCATCTTCTGATTAACGGGATTGCTTCCAAGGGCTGAAACCGCGAAATAGGCGGTATTGGAGAAATAGACATCCATCGTTCCCTTGAAAGGACGATCGACTTTCTCAATGAAACGTCGAATTTCGCCATCAATGTTCTCGAATTCGGTTAAGTCAAGCCATTTGCGATGAATCATGTTATTGAAAATATTGCTGTTCGGCTTCACATAATCGCCGTCTTCATCTTTGAGCGAGTGGAGCATATCACTCTTCGTCAATACGACAGCCGTCGGGATATTCGTCTTCGTTTTCTCCTCATATGCGATGAAATCGCCGAACATCGTCAGGACGACATCACGAGGTTCATCGTATTGCGGGATCCAATCGCCTTCCGTATCCCCATATTTCAAGCGTATTTTTTCGCGAATCGAACGGATTTGAAGCGGATCGACCATGAATAAAATGCCGGCGGAATTCTTGATATGCTGTCCATGCAACCCCAGATAGTCTTGATCGACCATGCCTTCACCTGCAACGTCAAAGAACACAAGGGTGAGAGGGGGCTTGGACTCATCCTTGAATACGAATTGGAAAATAAACGGTTCTTGCATTTTCTCTTTTTGGGTTGAAGCGAGCAGGTCGCCACGTTCAAAAAGCGGTTCTTCGTACATGGTGCGGAATTTGCGGCTTATTTCGGCATTGAGCGGCATGCAGGCTGCGTCAAAATGATCTGCTGTCATATGCTGCAGCGTATGGATCAAGGAGGTCATATAGACCGATTTCCCGACTTGGGAGGCTCCGATGATCGAGATAATATTGCTTGGCACCTTGCCAGCTGTGATCGGCAACTCATTATGGCAGTGCGGACATAGTCGATGACGCGTGACAACGCCGTATCGATCGTTCAACCCAATCATGACATGATCGGAGTAGATGTGATGCTCTTCAGGAATGTCGTGAGGGTAGAGAATGGCTTCCATATCGTAGACGGAATCTAAACCGAATTGCTGGCGATAGCGATTCAGAACGTCATCTTCTTGAAGCGCATAGTTCTCATCGTCTTCCCGATGATGAGCTGCACGGAAGACCACATCTTCGGGTGCATATTTACGGAAGCAATAGGGACATACAATATCGTAAAACAGCGGTCTTGGCGCTGCTTGCGGTTTCTTTTTAAATATATCGAAAAAACTCATGGGTGCTCCTCCTATTCCGGTATGAGTGCATATACATGCCCGTATTCCCGGCCGTCTGTAAAAAATAATCGAATAAAATCGTTCTTACCGATTTCAATGACAGGTAAGACCGTCTTGCCTGCAGGAAATGGCTCTACGAATGGATAGACCGTCCCATCTTCTTTATGCGTCGGGTAGCCGCCTTGCTTTTTAACGTAACAGAGTACGTCTTTCGCAAGTGGGACTTCCGAGGTCACTTGAATTTGCGCCGTCTTGAATTTCTGAAAAAAACCGGTTTTGAGACGAATCGAGTAATATATATTCGCTTTTCCTGTACTGACTTCAATGCGATTCCCGTACTCAGGTTGACGTATTAGTCGCGTCTCTCCATCGATGGTCGTGCTGGCGTATATCGTATAGATCCAGCGACCGACACCGTCCAATCGATCCTGATAGCCATGATTTGCTTTGAATTCATCCTTGGTATAGAGCTTTAAGGCGCGAGCGTCAGGCGTATCATCAACCTGCTCGCTCGCGTGTACTTTATGAATGTAAACCGATTGGACGTCGCTTGGCCAGAGCCAACGGAGCGTACAACGGTTGTCATTTACGCTTGATTGAAGGTCCCGTATGATGGGGGATGTAGCATGGGCATCCATAAACTGCATGGTTATTGCGCCTCCCTAGGTGTTAACTAAAAACCTTTGTTGCGTTGGTCTCGAGCCCTGTTCTCGAAGCTTTGGTTCGGGCGACCGGCATGCAGGTTGCGATGGCGATCTTGACGCAGCCGTTGATATTCCTGAATGGGAATGATCCAGGTGAACAAGCCAATCACGCCTGCCAATACTAGGGTAGCAATGAACCGTGTCAATCCATCGGTAAATGGGTGTCCGGATAATCCAAACTCTAACAATAAACCAGCTAACAGTCCTGCAACAGACCCGCCGATCATAAAGCTGCGGGCGAGATGGCGATTGTCAAAGACGAGACCTAGCGATAAGCCGATTCCTGTACCGATGAGTAGTAATGCGATGATCCGCAAAATCATGTAATACGCGTTATCCTTGGTGTTGTCCGATCTTTCTGTGACTAGGGTGCGATTACCAAGGTTATCGTAGATTTTCTGGAACACGAGCGATAGATCATCGGCTTTCGTAACATCGTAATATTGTCCGCCTGTTCGATCAGCAATTTGTTGCAAGAGGGCGGTACCCTCTGGGTTGACAAGACTTAAACCGATCGTATTGATCGCAATTTGGTTCTGCTCATATTTGGCAAGCATCTGGTTCGTATCGATTTCGCTAAAGCCGTCGGAGAGAAGAATGACCATCGTTCCTCGCTGCGCGGTTCCTTTCTCCTGAATTTGCTTCATGGCTTCATCCAAGGAAAGTGCAATATTCGTTCCACCGTCGGTCTGCTGCAGGGCATCGATTTTCGCCGTGATCTCGTCTTTGGCAGCTTGATTGTTCACTGCGGTAAACGGTTGGATGACTTCAACTTGATCATTGAACACCAAGACCGAGAGTTGATTATCGCTGTCCATTTTTTGAATTAAACGTTTGGCAGCGGCGTAGCGATCTTGATTTGGGTCCGTCTCCGTCATACTGCCTGAGTTGTCGATCACAAGCACGATGTCTTTGACAGGCTTCGCCCCGCCGACATTGATATGGTAGAGGGCTTCGAGTGCAAGCCCGACAACGAACAGCAGCACAAGCGTGACCGGAACAAGTAATTTCCATGACGTTCCCATATACCGCTGGCGCCATGATGAGCCATTAAGTCGCGGTGCAATCATCTCCGCGATAAGGCAGAATAGTCCAATGAAGAAGGCGAGGGAGCCAAAGTATAACCCGATCACAACGAACGTTGGCATCGAATCAAGCAAAGTATGAAGGATGAGCTCACCGACCGCAAAGCCGACGGCGCCTCCGATGATGCTGAATAACACGAGTAGTAAGTTGATCTTGCGCTGCAACGACAATCATCCTCTCTATGAAACCTGTATCGGTTTGATTTAGCGAAGCTCTGACAACTGATGAACATCCACACCGTGAAATTCATATTCATTTTGCATATAGCTTTCATAGTAAATTTTTCCGTTGCGATAATACATTAAATCTTCGACGTGGAAGCCGCCCATCATATTCAATTTGTCTACGCCGCTGCTACGTTTCTCATGCACACAGCCTAATTTATAGATCCGTGTAGTCTCATCCGCACCTAAAGCGAAGCGAATAAATTCGCTTGTATAATCACCGAAGAAATATTTCTCTTCGTAGCGATGCTCATGCGTGTAATCCAACAGGCGGATATGAATTCCTGCTTGTTCCTCGAGTGTACGGTAGAGCTTCTTAAATAGTTCATCCTTTGATAACACTTGTTTGTTCTCATAGGCTATGGTCACATTCGCACGCTGCAGCAACTCTTCTTCAAAGGTTTGCTGGAAGGGTTCAGCGGTTAGAAGATGTTGTCGACAGACGGCCATGAGTTTCTTAGTATAGGCTTCGTTTCCTTGATGGAGCAGCGAAGAGATGCTGCCCATATAACGTTCATCGAAGAAAATTTCCTGCCCACGCTTCGCCTCCAGGTCTTCCATGACACGCTGCGTTACCCTTTCATAGAACTCGATAATGTTCTGGCCAATATAATCATCTGCTGTACGTATACTTTCAAGCGCTGCTTCATGAAGGGCATCACGGAGCTCCTGAACCTGCTGGACCTGCCGCTGATAGATGCCATGTAGCTGCTCTAAAGCCGTTTCAGCCCGTTTCAACAAGGTTAGTTCCACATCAAGACGAAGCTTCTCTAGTTTTTTGCGATAGATCTTCTCAAAGAAAAAGCGAATGAAACTGCGCACGTTGTGCTTATCCATAAATGGCATTCTTTTAAAAGTCTGGTTATCGACTTTTTCCTGATAGAGCTGTTCCAGCTCAGAGACAACGAAGTCTTTCTCCGATTCTCGTTGTCGAATCAGGCTGCGTATCACCGGCAGAATACTCTCATGCTCGACCCATGGATTCGTCCATTGGAACAACTGCATGAATCCGACCTGCGGGAACAGCGACGCTTGTTTCTCCATTGAACGCTGCAAAAGAGTATTCATATCCAGTTGGTCAACGGCTAAATTCGCTTCTTGTACAAAATTAGCGTGAAAATAGGCTCGGCAGCCATCCCCGAAAAGGGCTTGTTCCGCGTCCTCGAGGGATAGGGACTTCAACTGTGAATAACTCATCTCACGCGACATGATCCCACTCATATCATCAATTTTCCCTTCATCAGGAAGAAGGGAGGTGAGAAGTCCATCGATCGTAGAAGGATCGAGACCGAAATACATGAGCTTCTTCTCATTGCTCACATGAAGTTCTCTTTGTATGCGATGAATCAGTTCCTGGTGAAAGTGGTAGAGCACAGTCAATGCGATCGATTGATTGGGCCGCTTGATTTTGGAAATGCCCGCCGATACATAGCCTTGTCGTCCCAATTCCGACATTAAGTTGTTCTTGAATGAAGTGTTGTTATAGCTGTTCTGGTTCATCTCGAATGTTGCTTCCTGCTGCTTGCGATTCTTCAGTAAGCTGATATGGCAGATGATCTCATAATTATCCTGCATGTCGCTCGGGGATGAAATCCCGCGTTCATTCTTATCCGATAGGATGTACGCCAGATCGAATAGAGGGGAGGCCGCATGCGTAACAGGAATCGAGATACCATCCTCTGTGACTTGTAGCGGTGCAGAGAACGAATAGTCCTTGCGCTGCATCGTATCTAACTCCCGAAGAAAGGCAACGCCGAGCGAACTGCTGTAGCCGAAGGTGTCGACTTGATCCCGCTCACTGATGAGCGCGTACAGATCCATCAGTACAGATTTAAAGGATTGGCTCAGGATGCTATGCGCGAGCAAGGTAACCTCCGGTATAAACACATTAAGCGGGTCCTCGACCCGCGTAATGACAGACAGATGAATACGGTCAAATGAAGCGTAGTTTCGACCATAATCAGCAATATGACGACTTACCTGGCGCAGCACCCGGTTCAGTTCGAACCAGGGCTGTGTTTGCTGGGTTAAGCTTTGATAGATATGTTTGCGAAGCGATTTGTCGTTTCGCTCTTCCGTGCATACGGGCAAGACTAGGCGGCTGACACGGGAAGGATGGTCGGTACCTATCCCCGAAGTTTTGGCGCCATCTTCAGAAGCAATATGCACATACATGATTCCGGCGCTATTGACCGATTTTTTCTCATGAATCCGTATCATCGGCTCTATCGCTTCGGCAGCTTTATCCCCGACATACATAAATACAGTAGGGTAGTGGAAGCTGCTCAGATCATCGCCTTTGCCCGATAGACGTTCTTCTTCATAGGCATATTGCGTTGCGAATTGGTGTAATAAAGGTTTCATACTAGGACTTCAACTTTCTGCGAATCGCATGGAGTTTCGTAGTCATTTGCTTATAGAACTGGTAAGCATCTTCGCCATTTGCAAGTTCGATTTTCTCATATTCTAAGCGATCGCGGGCATCCAGGAACACTTCATACAATTCTTCGAGCTTGGACAGAAGAGGTGCAATATCCTCCGATGCTGTCATCTCGGAACTGCGGCGGGACGCTTTACGCATCAGAATGCTGCGGTTCTTCTCATCCAACTGACGGAACTGCTCGAAAATCTCGAATTCCACGAAATCGCGGCTCTTCATCAGATTGGCGAACGGTTCCCAAGCTTCTTCTTCCGCATCTCGGTCGTAGACGTAGAGTGCGCCTTTTTTGCAAATCGTACCGGTATAGAAGGCTTCAATAAATTGATCCTGCAACTTCTCTTCCCCTTGGAATTGGGCAAGCACTTTTTCCAGTTCTATTACTTTGGTCTGGATCGCCTCATACTTCGCAATCTCTTCCCGGACACGTGTTATCAACTGCGGTGAGCGAATAAAGTTCTCTTTGGCCATGTCCTCATGGATACTTCCGAAGATATCCTTCGTAGATTCTTGAACCAAGCCTTCATCGAGCATACGGCGAAGCTCTGCACGCGCACGTTGAACCTCACCAAGATTAGGCTTGGATGTATGCAATTGCATATCAAATCCGCCGAGGATATCTGCTAGATGCAGTGGTAACGTGAACACGACAGTATAACGGCTGCTTGTTGTCTGATCAACGTCTTTCAGCTTAATGATGTTCCATTCCACAGCTTTGGTGAATTCACCCCGAATACGTGCGTTGTAATCACGTACGCGAGCATTGCTGTAGGTTTCGCCCCAGGACTTCTGCGGAATAGGAGACGGTAAATACGTCCAGTTCACTTTGTCGGTCTGCACGAGGTGACGACCAATACCTTCCTTATCCAGAATCGTTCTCTCGTAGCTTTCCTCATACACTTTAAGCGGCGTGTAGACGAAGAGAGGTACGCCATTGCGTGTATTTAACCAGAAGATCCGGTTCTTCACTTCACTTTCTTTGACCGTGAAATGGGATTTTCCCACTGCGTTGTTCTGATAATTGCGAATCCCTTTCAGAATACTCGGCGCTTGAACAGGTACAGATACGAATCCCCAGGAAGGGAAGTATAAATTGCCGGCGCTGTTGCTCAAATGGAAGACCGGCACGGCTTCCTCGTCAAGCTTGCTTGCAATATTGCGTTCAACGAACTTCTCAATCGATTCTTCGTGCCCGAATTTCATCACGAGGAATTCTTCCATGGATTGTGTGATCAAATCTCCGAATTTCTCGGATAGGAAATCGGAGATGGAGCTAACAATGTCGAGATCTTGTTCCTTGATCCAATGATTGGAGTGGTTCAGGAGTTCGGATGCGAAATCACGAATGAGATCGTCGACTTCTTTTTGCTCCATGATCTTGCTGATGACTTTCGAAATGTCCGGAACACTGACAAGATTCCAGTAGTATGTCTTATTGCCTTTGTGATCTGCTTGTTCATCGGCATTGATTAAGATATCGCCGTTTTTCTCGAAGATCGATTTTAACGCGTTCAAGATCTCGGTAAAGACATGGTAAATCCGATTGTTCTCGGCGTTCAGCAATGCATAGAGGTCTTCATAGAACTCGATCATTTGCTCGGTTCGTTCCAAATCGGCATGAAGCCAGTACTCACTGATTTTGGAATCGATATAAGCATTTTTCTTTTTATCCTTCGAGATAAAAGCACTTCTAGCATCGCTTAATGTCTCTTCCGAAAAATCGCGGGCTGCCTCAATATCGCGAGGGATACGGACGAGATTATCACGTAACGTTTCGATGTAAGAGAGCAGCATCTTAAGCAAGCAGAATCCCTTTTCCGTATGGATCAGTCGGGATACATAAATCGGACCTTGTTCCGGATGGAGGAACATACGTCGAATTTGATCCGTGAACTGCGCTACGATCTCACCTGGCAGTTGCTTCTTGACTTTAATGTATTCTTCACGCGCACGAGTCAGGAACGTCTGTTCTAACTCGGTATCCATGTTAATGACTTGATGCTTCACGACATTGTTGTAGCTCAGCCGCTCGCTATTCTCGTAACCAGGCAAGGGCTCAGGGATACGGGATTCGAAGGTTTTCACCATGGAATCCAGATCAACCCCGATTTTACGCGCAAATTTCTCCGTTTCTTCTTGGGAAGGGGATTTCTCGAACATAACCTCCATCTTCGTAAATAAGCGATAGCCTAAGTAAGTTGTCATTTCTTCAATCGGAAGAACAGCGGATGATGCCCCGATAATGTTGTATTCATAGTTCGCCGGATAAGCTTTATTCATCTGAGCGATGTTCGTCCGGATATTGCTGATATAGTCATGGATCGCGAATTCTTCGCCGGATTGTTTCTCTTCGCTTGCCATGAAGTTCGTAATATTCTCGGCGGTGACATTCATGCAATAATCATAAGCATTCTCGAGCAGCTTGCCTTCGGTATTCGTCGCCGAAATCAGATGACACAGATTGAATGGAGGTAGCGGTGAATTAACCGTCAAGATATTGCCATATTGCTGCTGGAATCGCTCCCCACGGCTGTCTACATTCATCCAGTAATCCAACTCTTTTAAGGCAGCATAACCATTCTTTTTGATATATTCCCGCGTATGTTCGCTCAAGCTCTTATTGGATAAGTTGATGTCTGGCGTGAACAGGTAGCCTAGCGTATTGACGCGGTCGATACCGGCAGAGCCATGATCACGTTCAATGATGCCCCGCACGATATAGGAAATATCGAGGAAACAGCCGCTGCCCGTACCGCCGGATAGACCCGTAAGTAGGAACACCATCAGTTTTTTATTGGTGCCGACAGATAACGTTTTGATTTTTTTGTCGATGGCCTGTACGACTTGATTAATTTTGGTGAAGAGGAGAAGACGTCCGGCTTGACGAACCCCTGCAGCCCCGTTCATGCCATCAGTGATCGATAGTTCCGGCGATAGCCAGTCAGTAATATAAGGCTCAAGGATGCTGCGATTCTGCAACAATCCACCAATTTCTGCGTTAGATAACAGGACGAACTCATTCAATGGATCCAGACCGATCCCTTTATATTTCTTCGCGCGATCTTGTTCGTTGGTCTCAAACGCCAGAAATTCGACATTGTCGGGCTTGTCGCGTTTTTTCTTGGATAGCGGGTCTTCAGGTAATCTGAATCTACGGTTGATTTGGTATTTCAGACGAAGCAATGCGTCAATTCCGGTTCCGCCAAGTCCGATGATCAGAATGGGGTTGTCGATCGTATCGACACGGATCTTTTCACTGACGATACCGCCGCCTAGGGATACGTCCAATTGTTGTATATGCTCTCTTACGATGGGTTTCATTTCATTTCCTCCTTAAGGATCACTGGTACGGATTTAAACGAGATATTCTATAAAAATGGTTTTATCAATACTGCTCATCGTGATCGTAATGCGATCCGAACTCTTCAACTCCAATCCTCGGCTTGCGTCTAACGTACGGCCGGACTTCTCGATTGAGCTAGAGGCTTGATTCTTCAATAGAATGTGATCATTCTTGGCAGGGAAGAAGATAATATGCTCGGTTTCCTTAAGCTCAGGTGCGAGCTGCAGGAGTTGGTGTAAATTGAATTTGCCTTTAAAAGCTTTTAATTTCTTGTACTGCGGGTAACTTTTCTCTCCGGTATTCTCATCACGGATCTCAACGACAAGTTGACCGACGAAGCCGCGATTCGCTTTTTTCACGGCTGCAAGAATGAAATAACCTCCGGTTGCAATCGCAGCCAATATAATCGCGCCTAGAATAACGGGCCAAATCGGAAATGATTTCTCGTCTTTGGATGCCGGTTGGCTCGGTGTGACGGCAGTTCCGCCAGATGCCTTCGCATTTATCGTCACAGGATCTGATTCGCGATAGAAGCTCTTTTCTTCAGCTCTTACGGTTAATTCATAGGCTTTCTGATCCGGTACGGTATAGGTTCCTTTAAAGTGATCCCCCGCGTTGGTCAAAGGCATCTCCGTTACGTTCCCAGTTCCAAGGTCTTTGACTTTGAGGACAGCTGTCATGTTGCTATAGAGACCATTGTCTTGAAGCTTCTGACCGTTGCTCGTGAGATAGGCGCCAATGTCAATGGTATCTCCCTTTTTATACGTTTTCTGAGGGATCGGGTCTAGCGCCAGTTCCAAATCGTAGTTAAAGACGAGATTGATGTCGATTTTGTTCTTGTCTGCACCTTTGACTTGAAGTTTCCAATCGCCCTGAACAGGTTTGAGCATTTTCACCAGGGTGTAGCTCTTTGACTTCGATATCAGGACTTCATTGGAAGGAACAGGAATAGATTGTCCTGATGGATTCGTTAATTTGATGTCAACAGGTTTGGATGACATAATGGAGATATTCGCTTCAAGGACGTTCGAATTCGGAACATTGACTGTGACATCTTGATAGTTTCCGTTCCCCGTTAGGGATTGAATAGGGACAATATTAAGTTTCAAATGGCTGGCAAATATTTCACTTAGAATTTGAGGGAGATCATCGGCTGAACTCGTCTCGAAAGATTTGGCGCCCGTTCGCGTAGATAAGTCTGCTAGAGCTTCCTTATTCAGTTTGCCATCCGCATTGAGCCCAATGGTATAGATCGGAATATTCTTGTTCTTCGCGTCTTCGACGGCTTGGTTCAATTCTTGGTCTGATTGTGCTTGCGTCCGATTGGATTTCTTGTTCAATGCGTTATTGCCGTCTGCAAGGACGACGATCATGGGTTCGTGGCTTGCATCCGCACCATCTTCTAGCACTTTAACCGCTTCACGAACCCCGACTGCAATATCCGTATAGGTGCCGCGATTAAGTTGATCAATAAATTGCTTTAAATCTTGTTTGTCCGTATTGGATTTGATTTCAAGAAGTGCTTTTTCACGCTCGATTCGATCCGTATAGGCAATGATGCCCACCTTATCGCCCTGAACGGATAACATGTCGATGAACATTTTCATCGCTTCATTGCCGATTTTGTTTTTGTCGCTGCTATTCATCGAGTTACTGACATCCACGACCAGCACTGCGTCAATCTTAGACGATTGGGCAGCCGCGTGAGCAGCAGGTATGCTACCGGCCAGAGGAAGAAGCAGCATCGAGAAGGTTAGCATCAAGATCATAAGGCCGATTTTATTTTTAAACATAGGTAAGGCTCCTTTTTCTGTGTGATCTTATTTGTTATTCTAGATATTCATGCTTAATACAAGATGAAATAAGAATAAAGAAAATAATGTAAAAAAATCTAGTTTTGTATCGTATCATACAAAAAAAGAACGATGTTTGCTAGAATCCCGAATCTTTCATTATGATATAGTTAAAGCCATTGAACTTCAACTTTTCCAGAATATTGCTCCTTGTAAAATGTAATAAAGAAAGGAACCTCATATGTTTGCATACGTATTTATTGGAATTTTGTTTCTCTTTGTCATTGTAAAATGTATTCAATATGGATGGCACCGTAAAAAATCATTAGACCCGGCAACCATCGACAAAGCGTTGCTAGGCATGCTGAATTCAGAGCGTGATCAGGCATGAACAAGAGAAACTCCAAAACCCCTGTATTTTTGAAGTCTTATGATAAAACAAAATATCGATACGAAAAGCTCAAGGTATGCAAGAAATGCCATGCTTTCACGATCTTAGGGGACACGACCTGCCCGAATTGCGGCAAACCTCATCTGATCCCTGTCGAAGAACAAGCGGAGCGTAACGCGAAGCATGCCATGCATACAACGGTTCTTATTGCCGTGTGTATCGGTCTAATTAGCATTCTCTTAAGCAGTACGTTGCTGCAGATGGTGCTATGCGGCATTGCCAGCATCGTGTTGATCGGCGTCTTATGGATCGTGCAACGAAATGTGCTCGATGCAGAGTGTCTCCGTGCGTTAGATAAGCTATTCCATGCCAATGAGAAAAATGTCCAAGACGGAATCATTCATGATTACAAAGCTGCAATCGATAATTGGGATACGGATAAGCAGCGTTGTTACGAAATGCTGCGAGAGATCAGCACTTTATTGCACAATGATATGATTCGTATACGGCAACTGACGCTGCTTCAGACATTTTTGCTTCGTAAAGATATGGACTTAGAACTTGAACCGCTGCTTGTCCGCAAATATGAACCCGTGCTGGTCGAATATATCGGTGAGCTGGCAAAGATCAAACGAGACTTGATTAAAGACCGAACGTTTCAATATATCATGGCATACGAGCCAGAAATTATGGGGCAGGAACAGGGTCGAGACATCCTAACGGCCGTTGCCGGAGCCACAGTACGCATGAAGCATTACGTTCGCAGTTATTCGGGTTTAGTCAGACGCTATGCCTATAATCTGCCAAAAGATCGTTTCCTTCGCCTTTACCAGATGATCGAACAATATCCGAACGAAGATTGGGGGCGGCTGTCGGAAGAAGTCATGCGTATTTACACGGAAAAATATCAATGGGATCCTGACTTTCAACAAAAAGGTCAAAGGGGTCACACTATATGACGATCATTCGGGCGATAACCCCTCGAAATGTGATGATTTTTTTGTGCGCGCTGGTTCTGGTCCTGATCGGGGTTAAAGGGGTATATATCATTCTCAAAATGAATAACGTAGCGGAGGCCGACCGACTGTGGGCTAATAAGCAACTGGTGGAAGCGGAAACCTCTTATACCAACGCTTTGAATAATCGATGGATTCGTTATCAGGAAGATAAAATATCTGCGCGTTTACTGGAGCTTGCTCCGATTACGGAAATGAAACAAACGTTGGCAGATCTGAACATCGAATTGCTTCAGGTGGAGAAGAACAATGATTTCGGACGCTTCATGACGGCATATACGAGCTACCAGATATTTAAAGCGCCCCATGCTAATGCAGAAAATCCATTCGCTGTCTATTATCAACAAATTGCGAAATCAACGCAAGTCGCTGCGAAGGTAGAAGACACCTTCCAATATTTCATTGAGCGCTTCTATGCACAGATGTCATCGAATCTCAAAGATAAGAACTACGAGGATGAGAGCTTTAAATCGAATTTGTGGAAGATTCCTTCGGCCTACTACCATCGAGATGGCAAACGAGCGGATGATCTATCGGCAACATTCAAGAAGTATGATGAAC
The DNA here is from genome assembly GCF_000374845.1 of Paenibacillus terrigena DSM 21567. Classification (GTDB taxonomy): domain Bacteria; phylum Bacillota; class Bacilli; order Paenibacillales; family Paenibacillaceae; genus Paenibacillus_K; species Paenibacillus_K terrigena. The sequence goes on from NZ_KB895419.1 coordinate 368,763, forward strand.
AGAAGATGGATCAAATCGCGAGCGTGGGCCAATACCAGACGTTATTGAATGAAGCTGTGTCCATGCAGAAGACCTATGCAGACTTGGAATTGAAAGGAAGTTGGGTTCCCAAAAAAGTAGAGGCGCTGGTGGGAGCCTTCTTGCGGAGCGATGTTGGTCAAGCGCGTTATGCTGATTTTGCTATGCATACGAAGATGTATGTTGAATATGCCAAGTCAGTGCAAGTGAAATCGGGTATTGAAGCTTATATCAACAGCCAATTTCGGAAATGGATGAAAGAAGCGAAAACGTTGATTCGCAACGGGGAATATCAAAAAGCGATTCTAATCTACGAGGGCATTGCGGAATACCAAGATACGAAACAGGAGTTGCAGGATGCGAAGACAGCATGGACGGCAGCGGACCCTGTAAGGCTTCTGAGCGTAGATAGCCGTGTGAACTATGAACAGGTAAGCGGTGGGAAAGACCGGTTTGGCGCCCAAGTCTATGTCATTGCGACGGATGCGATGAATAACCTCTATTATGGGACTTCGGATCGCGACAACCATGTTTCGGTGCTGAAATATGATGCTGTTCCGAAGGGGGTTAAGATTCGAAGCTTAAGGATTGAAGAGAAGTTGAGCACGCGCAATATACCAGTAATTGTCTTAGAAATGGATTCCAATCAGCGAGGGGCTTGGTACCAGGCATTTAACGTGATTAATGGTCAACTGCACCCATTATTTCAATTCGAGGCGGATGGGTATGAAGTACAGTCCGATGGCACATTACACGTGAATAATCCAAATATTGCTGAAGCGGAAGGGCAATTGGCAGTCTATGAACTCGTGAACGACACGTACCAATATTCAGGAATCGTACAGCAGTTTACGGATATCGTTGTTGGGGATTTGTGGCAGTATCAGCACATGAAGGTTCGTTTTACCGCGAACATCGTCACAGTCGGAGAATCCGGTGTTTATGCCCAAATGGGGGATAGTCTCATACAATTACAAGGCGATTTCTCCTATTCAATCGGAACAGCGGTTATTATCGGAACCTTCGATCAGTCGAAAGATGTGCAGATTGGGGATCAAATGCTGAATATTCCGGTCGTAGAAGTGGAGAGCATTACGAACTAGTCTAGTGCAACGCCTGTTATGCTGGAAGATAGCTGCGAACTAAGGTGAAAAAACCTCTTTCAGACAGATGAATGGGGCAGAATACAATATTACGAGGTGGTAGTTCCAGAAGAAGCGGACAGGTATGGGATTCCACAATGGTATATCCCTAGGTCTCAAAGACTTGAATGGATTGCAGTTGGCTTATTAGGGAAACTTCGTGTACGCGACGACGGTACGTTCCATGATAACCCGAAAGCAGAAGAAACGAAACTAAAACTAAAACTAAAACTAAACAAAGGGACTTAAAGAAAATTTCAGGATTGCAAAAGCATACCCAAAAGAATTATTTTTACTTGCCAACGGAAAAAATTATAATTCCTGCTAATCCACATTCACAGAACACAAGAGATAATTGGGAAGACTTTAATCTTTCAAAAATTGAGAGTGTTGAATAACTCTGAAAATAATCAAAAAGTCCGGATGCGATAGCGAGGGCTTGAACGGTAGCTGATTCGAATTAATTGGCAGGGAGGGCGACTATCCTATGAAAGATGCATTAATGAAGAGATTAAAGACTTTCCTTCATCGGGAGGATAATAGCACACTAGTAGGCAGTCCGGCGAGCCAAGAGGAAATTGCTAATGCACAGCAGCGTCTGAATGTAAACTTCCATGAGGACTATGTGCATTTTATCCGGACGTTTGGGGGGGCATATGCAGGTCTTGCGGTATATGCATTCTCAAATGGCTCCAGTCTCGGAAACGAAACGGTTGTCGATTTGACTCTTGGGGCCCGAGAGCAATTCAAGGAGCCTCCCTTTGCAGAGGTTTTACGAACCAGCTATGTCATCTCTATGGATGGTTCCGGCGATCCGATTATAATCAATGAGGCAGGAAACGTTTTCATTTGTTACCACGATATCGGGGAGATCGAGTTATTATCGGATTCATTCGAGGCGCTGATCGAGGATAATTTTTATGAATGGTGAATGTTGTAATGCAAAGTACAGAATTACGTTATATTAAGATAGGATATAAAAGGGAGATTTATTATGAATAATAGTATTGCGGAACATTGGAATCTTGAAAAGCATGAACTGCCCGGTATTAACTGCATCATCTTTCCAAATGGCACTGTAACAATATTAAATTGTTACAGCACATATAACCCCAACACAAAAGAAAGTGAATTTTTTTGCTCTCCCTTGTGTGACACAACCATTGACAGCATTGCAAAGTATAATGTTGAATATTGGACGATCGTTGATGAATGGGTCAGTATTGATTATCAAGACGGGAAAATCTATGGCGGTGATGGTCAAATGGGAAATGAAGGATTTATTGCCTGTACGGATGCTGAGGACCGTTTGGTATGGGGAATATTTTTTGAAAATTCAAACCCTATAAAAAACTTAGAAATCAAAGATAAAATCCTAATCGCTATTAATGAGCATACCGAATTACAAATTGAAATCAACTTAGAAAACCTCACCCAAATTAAAATGACTTGCATAAAGTCTTAATAAGGATTCATCATTTTGCTTTCTCCATATACCACGAAATAAGCATTTTCTAACTTTTTGAGAGGGTATTCATAACCTCTCTTTTTCCGTACATCCATCCGAATAAGAGACATACAGTAAAACGAAAAATACAAGGCAAATTTAATTTATCATCCTAGTCTGCACGAAGAATTTCCTATTTCGTTTCAATAGAAATAGGGGTACAGCCAACAAAACGCGTATTTACAACATTAAGCCATCCATGTGTCCAGATAGGCTCATAAAGTTGGTGAATGAAGCGTCAGAAAAAATTGAAAACGACCTAATCTAGATGTTCCCACTTAATGTTGTTAATCCACGTTTTGATGGTGGGACCCCTAATTGAACAGAAAGATCAAAGGAGCAAACTAAATGATGAAACAAATACCAAGCACGAAATTTCCTAGTCTAGAGTACACACCCGGCGAATCTATTTGCATAGATAACCTAATGCCTGATAACAAGATCCCGTTTTATTTTAATGTGTCGGAAAAAATTACACAAAATGAGAGCGCTATCGCTCGTGTTTCCCATGCACTTGATCACATGGATGAGTTGGTAAACAAGGCTCGGGCGCATCTAAGAAATATTATTCAAAATTCAAAAGACCCTAGTTATAAGTTGCTTCATGATTTCTTTGCTTTTCATCTTTTAGAAATGGATGATGAATGCTTAAAAGTAATGTTTGGGATGGAGCAACCTGAAACATTAAGTGAACTGGAGATGGTTGACCTACTTATGCTAAAAAGCTTGGGAAGCAGCTTGGGCGAAGGTTGGTTGGGAAGTAACTTTGAAAATGAGCAAAAAAAACAGATTTTCATCATGGATTTTACTTTTGACCCAGAGTATACGGATCAGTTGATTGTTGTCTATTTGGATGCAAACGATAACATACTGACTATTAGCCATGAAAGTTAAGATCAAGAATCTAAGAGCCTAAAAAAAGATGATTTATTCGAAAAACTTGTTTGTAAGATGGAAAAAGCTTTTGGCATTAGTTTACCTTACGAAAATAAAAAAGGTCGTTTTATTGCTGAAGGTGACACAGCTGCTTATAAAGTCACACTTGTTGATAGAGTAGATGACCTTAGTGATTTGTTGTGTGATGAACATCACACTTTAGATATCCGAATCGATATGGATGAATCCTTGAACAATGAAAAATATGAAGAAGATGTAGTAACAAGATTGAAAAATGGTGAAATCAGATGGAAATATGGTATTTGGACTAAAGCTACAGACGATGAGGAATATCGTAAAATTTATCCTGATTCTTAGAATTTTATATCCTTAATTTGCAATATGATGATAGTTGATTTTCGATAGATTTGGATAATAGTTACTATCTTACAAACGAAAAGAGGCAGAGTGATGGAAAAAGACCCTTTCGCACAACTTATTATTTGGCATCAAGAAGATGAACATGAAAAAATAGTAGATAGAATTATGGAAATTCCCCAATCAGACAGAGATTATAAGACGGTCAGTTTATTGGCAAGAGCTATGAATAATCTGGAACGTTACAATGAAGCACTTCAACAGCTTTTGGCTATTGCAAAACTAGGTGAGAATGACCCACTTTGGCATTTTCGTGTGGGCTACTCCTACTATTATCTTGAACAATATGAGGAAGCATTAAGAGAATTTGAAATTACAGATAAGCTAGATCCAGAAGATAGAGATACTTTGACATTATTAGATTGGAGCCGTGGTAAAGTCGACCGAAAGAAAAAGAAACTCAAGCAATCTGCCGCATTGAAAGTTATGAACGAACAAACTATGGTTAACGAAGCAAGTGAAGTTCCCTTTGAAGATGTAGTAAAAGTTGAAGACAAAATTAAACCATTTGTGCTAAGCGTGCAAGATAATGGTAGTGCGTCATTTGAATATTTAAAAGATATGTATATTGATGGATATTTCCCTAATTTTCTTGTGGATAAAGTCAAAGCTGAACTAGTTAAAGTTGTTGAATTTTTGGAACAAGGAAATCAAGATATCGAAGAAATTCAGTCAAAGCTTAATTTCGCCATCCATGCAATCAATGATCTTGCAGAAGAGTTTGACGAAAATGACAGCGAAATTGAAACAGTTGCGAGAGAATCAATTGCACAAACTGTTGAAGATATTTTAGCCTTTTTTGGTATCGAAATAGATACAGAAGTAGCCATTCGTGAACGTGATTGGTAGTTTCTTTGATCAGCAGATTTGAAAAAGCCACCAGAACATCAAGAAAAGAACAGCTATAATAGCCCAAAAAGAAGCTAAACTTCAAAGGTTAATCGAATCAGTGGTTCGCACAAGTCAAAAGCAAAACTGATCGTAGCTCGTCGCCTTAGTTTTTCAACAGCTGCTTTCATTTTTTTAGGCGTCCAAGGCACACCATGCATAGCATGTATTCACTCTTCACTCATAAGTTTACCCCTCGCTTCATTTCTCATATAATTGCAATTGATTGAACTTCATAGATCATATGGGTTATTCTAATATATGGAAATCATTTTTTGATTAAAGTAAGAGGAGATGATACAAAGATGGATAAGGATTTATTGAAACAGCTCACTCTTTGGCATAACAAGAGCCAGCATGCGAAAATCATTAACAAAATTATGGATATACCCGAGGTAGACAGGGACTATGACTTAGTTTGCCTTTTGGCAAGAGCATTGAATAATCAAGAAAATTATAATGAAGCTATCCATTATTTTTTATCTGTGCAAGAGCAAGGCGAGCACGACCCTCTTTGGCATTTCCGAATAGGATATGCTTATTATTACCTTGAACAGTATAAGGAAGCGATCGTTGCTTTTGAACAAGCTGTAGCACTAGATCCTGAAGATTCACATGGCAGGACGTTTTTAGAAATGAGCCGCAACGCCGCTGCTAGAGCAGGAAATGAAATCATCCATATAGTAAACGTTGAAAAGGGGATGAGGATTGGGACTGACCCCCGTTTGTTAGAAGTTGAAGAAAAAATAAACCCATTTGGGCTAGTTGCGCATAATAATGGAAGCATATCAATGATTTTAGGTGTTGGCAAATATAAGCATGAAATTTTTCAAACACGAGCCGAAGAAGGATGTGAAGGCAATGGCTATGATTGGGGTTCATTAGCAGCCGTGTTTCTTGAAGAAAAAATGCCTCACTTAGTTGATATCATACGATTTGACCCGGAAGCCGATACGTTATGCATTTATACAGACAATAAAGAAGCCATACTTAGTTTTGCAATCGCCTTTAAGGAAGCATGTGAAGATGACGCATTAATGAAAGACCTATTTTCACGAGCTGTATTAGATTGATTGGAAATATCAAAGAGTGGGAGTGACTTAACTGTCTGTGAACAGCTTGGACCTATACAGTAAATGTCATTTTTATATGTACTTCTTCACAAAACCCGTATTTTGTACATATGTAGAGAAGTTGGTTTTAGCCCTTATTCTATAAGAGTTTATGATTCAACTATCGTTCAATAACAGCCAATTATAATTTTTTCTTTTGTATTCTTTCAATAATTATCCAAGTGTAATAAATTAACCAAAAGAGAATAGGAACTAATAACACATAAGGTCTCTTATTTGCTGGAAGAAAGTAAAATAAATATAGCCCAATTATTTTAGCATTGGCGGCATTAAAATAAAATATTTCCTTTTATGCACATTCATCCCCTCCCTTTTGTTTAATATTAACAAAAACACCACCCTCTTGTTCAACTAAACTGCCCGTTAGTTGAGAAAAGGCAGCCGATCTCAAGAAGTCAGCTACCTGCAAATGTCTTTTATTGAGCTATCGTGTCCCGTTAGTTTAGTCAATTCGTTGCTTATCTGGTTTAACCCATTCATTCGGTGTGAAAGACCAATTCAGATTACTACAAATTTTACTCCAGCGTTCTTCACTATCCTCGGTATAGAGGAATGGAACAAAGCCAATTTTCAAATATATTTTAAGGGCAGATAGACGGTGATCATTTGTAACTACACGGATATTCCTATATCCAGCTTGAATCAGACGTGCAGTAGCAGCAGTTGATACTGTGTATCCAATTCCTTTTCCTCGATGCTCAGGTAAGGTAATAACATAACCAATGTCCCCACCGAATTGAAAGTGCCAATGCGGTGATGAAGGATGGTGAAGAGCCGATGCTGTACTTACAACTTTGCCAGTCTCCTCATGAACTACGAAAAATAAGCCCTCAGGCAGGACATGGTCTAAGAATTCATTAATATGTACCTCGCCACTCTCCCATCCTTCTGACGCCAATAACTTTGCAAGGTTAGCCTCGTCACCCACTTGATATGTTCTTAATTGATACCCGTCACTTAGCTCTGGAATTTTTAGCTGTAGCTTCAAACGATTATGTGGATACACCAGAAAAATTGGTCTTGTACGTTTCTCAATTGTCAATTTATCACCCCACTTAAAAATCGTACCGAATATATATATTTCCCTACATGACTAAACAATCCTGCCCGTTAGCACAACGCGGCTGCCGATCCATGCCGGCAACCCCGTTTTAATTAAGCTATAGTGTCCGGTTAGTTCAGTAACAGCCAATTATAATTTTTTCGTTTGTATTCTTTCAATAAATATCCAAGTGTAATAAATAAACCAAAAAACAATAGGAACTAATAACACATAAAGTCTCTTATTTGCTGGAAGAAAGTAAAATAAATATAGCCCAATTATTAGCATTGGCGGCATTAAAATAAAATATTTCTTTTTATGCACTTTCATCCCCTCCCTTTTGTTTAATATTAACAAAAATACCACCCTCTTGTTCAACTAAACTGCCCGTTAGCTTAATAAAATGAGCAGACTGCGGTAGCCTGCTCAACAATAAGTTTTATTCAACTAACATGCGCCGTTAGTTGAGAAATCCATCCTACTTTTCCTGAGGATTCTTCTTTTTTATAAGCAGGACTGTATCCGGGCCAGTTATGAAATGTCTATTTCGAAGTTACTGCGCGGAAACCTCGAACTTCGTGCCGGCATCTCCAGCGAAAACAATGGATCCGCCCCAAGGAAGGACGACCTGATCCTTGCCGCCTATGACACTGAAGTAGATGCATGTACCCTTCGCATCATAAACAGCGAAGGAGGCGTTCGTGGACATGTTCACCTTAACGGTCTTGCCCCCGTCTTTGTCGCTTATCGTATACCACTGGGCGTATCCGCTCGACGGAATCGTAACGATTGACTTCTTAGCGAAGCTGATGGGCTTCACGGCGTCCTCGTTCACTAAAATTCTTCCGCCTTGTTCCAAGTACTCAACACCGTCCTGCGTAAAGAACGTTAAACCTGAGAGATCCCGACCGTTCATTCCCGGAATTTGCAATTCGGAGACGGCCGTATTCGGGCCTGTTATTCGCTTGTCTAACACGTACCCTGGCAATTGTTTCGACACATTTAATTGGATGGGTGGCAACACCAGATAAATGAGTGACGTATACTTCTCATTCAGCAGATAATACTTCTTGCCATCGCGTTGCTTCCATGCTTTTTTTGTCTTTGTCGGAAGATCTTGAGGCAGGAGCTTCTCGGCGTTGTACTCTGACTGAGCCGTCTGCCCAAGACCTGGCACCGAAACGTATTGACGAATCCATAAGTAGGTGCGGCCATTCACCTTCGTTACGAAGTTGATCATCGTATTCCCGTCCGTACTCCGGAACGTGCCATCCGCCGAATACTCGTAGATCTGGAACGGATTAACGGGCGACTGCTCCGAAGTGATGAACATGACGCCGTTTTCGTTAATATCGATGTTAGACGTTCCAATATACGAACCATAGATTCCCGAATACTTCAGCATTGACTCCGGCATATCATTCTTTACCGGAGCGCCGTACGACTTCTCATGCTTAAATTCAGCAATTGTCCCTTTCTCCTTCAGTGCCTGAAGCAGAATTTCGTTAGCCAAGAGCTGGTCGTACATGCTTGACCCACCAGAAGTGACGACAGCTGCCGCCATGTCCTGCTCGGGAAGCACAACAAGCGACGCGTGATAGAGAAGCGTGTCCCCGCCTTTGGTCAGCGCCTTCATCCCATACTCGCTGAAAGGATACAGATTGACACTGTCCCAGCCTAGACCATATTCGAACGAGCTGTCCGCATCGTCAGGCCACAAAGGTGTTTTGTACTCGTCTTGCGCCATAGCCGCAACCGATTTTCCGGACAACACTTCTTTCGCTTCCCCTGTGAAAATTCGCGAGAATGCAGCCAAATCTTCCGCAGTGGAATAAATACCTCCAGCTGCGATCAAGTTAACCGTCTGGTTGGGAAGTTGCCCTGTGTAAGTAGGATAATAGAGTCCCGCCATCTTTGCTTCGTTCGGAGAATCGAGCGGCGTCTCCGTATTGGCCATACCCAGAGGCTCCGTAATATACCGATGGATATAAGAGGTGAAGTCCATACCGCTGACATGTTCAACCAGAATCTCGGCCAGCGTAAATCCGTCATTGCAGTAAACCGAGTAGGCACCCGGGTCCGCCTTCAAGGTCTGTCCTGCTAGTTGCTCTAGCAGTGTGTCGTGAGCATAAGTATCGTTATCTTCGAATAAAACGGCGTCAGTCGCCGACGATCCGTTCAGGCCGGAAGAATGATTCAGTAGCATGCGCGGCGTAATCTGCTTGTATCGTTCATCGTTCATCGTAAACTCGGGGATATACTGGACGATCGGTGTATCGAGATCGATTTTCTCTTGGTCGACCAGCTGCATGACGGCAACCGTGGTAAACATTTTACTCGTCGAGCCGATCCCATACATCGTGTCTTTCGTAAGTGGCTTCTGTCCCTTCACATCATTCTTGCCAGATTGGCCGGACACGACGATATTGCCATGATCGATAATGGCGTACTGCACGCTATTTGTGCCGTAAGTGTTCGTGAGGAGATCTGCTTTCACTTTTGCAACTTTCTGGGTTAATTCGTAGTTGATCATGGCCTTGTTCGAGGTCGAGTCTATTGCTGCTGTTGGCACGGTTAACTGAGCAGCGCTTGGCATGTTCACCTCAGATGTATTCGACGCCACTGTCGGTGCTTTGTTGTCGTCACAGGAAGTTAGCAGCAGACACGAAGATAGCACAGCTCCTATTATCCATCGACTTTTTATCATTTGACCTCTCCTTCTTCACTTGTTTTTAATGTTATACGTCGATAGTATGTATGGGTTCCCTTTTTATGGAATTACACTATCCTGCCCGTTAGTTTAATAAAATGAGCAGACTGCGGTAGTTTGGGATGGGGGGTGGTTTACATCATTTATGGGCATGTCATATTCACACTTGCCGTAAGCACTTCCACCGACCGACTATGGGTGAAATGTAAAACGATACGAAAACAAATGATGTAAATATATGGTACAATTATGGCGTTGGATAGATATTGTTTAAAGGTTAGCTTAGATGATGAGTATTGGGGTGATCGTGATGCGATTTTTAGATAAACTTACGAACCATACGTTGTTTTGCCCAATATGTAATTCTGAGTTGAATTGGTTTGATACTGCTGTAGGTAAGGGGTATCAAAAAGACCATCTAAAATGCGTATCTTGTGACAAATATTATGTTAACGATTCACAATTAACTGAAACTGACACTCCACGACGGCGTGTAGAACATTTCAAGCAACAGGGTTTTAACGATGAAGGTTATCAAGGTGTTCCAACAAGTCACTTTTATAGACCTGAGTGGCTTAGAAAAATAGAAAAACTACTTTGGATTGGTCGGAGATGAAATAACGAGTTATTAGAAGGTGGATTATCGTGGACAACAGAAGGTTTATTAAAGCCCTCATAAATTGGAAAAAAGACCCCAGTAAGTTTCCAGAGAACGAATGGATGCGTGATATTGTTGTAAACTATGGTGAAATCAAGGATAAGACATTTTATGGTGATACATGGACTGTGCTAGTTAGGATAACAAGACATATTGATGGTACGTGGGATACATATGCTGATGTTGCTTTTATAGTTGATGAAGCACCTTGGCAATTGCTCGAAACGGGCTATAGCTTTAATCTCTGTGCAGGAAAGGATATTGCAGTTGTAACAATTATTTGAAGAGGGCATTTGCGAGCAATGATCCGTATCATAAATATAATGCATTGTTACACTATCCTGCCCTTTCGTATTATGAGGTCACCAGAACTTACTGGTCGACCTCCTTATTGTGTGGTCATAAGATTGAGGTAGCCGGGGATCGAACGTTTCTGCCCGTGGGACTCGGATCCCGAGAGCTATTCCGTTCATCCCCCCTACTTGTTAAACCATGATTAGGCTAGTTGGGGCTTTGACCCCGAATCACATGCGATAATGTGGACGACAAGAAGGTTAGGGGTTACTGGCGAATATAGAACAAGGAGTGGTTATATGAATCCTGTTATTGGACTT
>NZ_KB895420.1 GCF_000374845.1 Paenibacillus terrigena DSM 21567
CAGCAATGTGTGGAGCTGACCAATACTAATCGGTCGAGGGCTTATCCTAAACATAAAACGCAAATTTATTTCGCATCCGGTTTTCAGAGATCAAAAAATCTCTGCTAGAAATTCGTTTGGTGTCGATGGCGGAGGGGTTCCACGCGTACCCATCCCGAACACGACCGTTAAGCCCTCTAGCGCCGATGGTACTTGGACCGCAGGGTCCTGGGAGAGTAGGACGATGCCAAGCAGCAAGACCGCTGTTGAGACTCAGTTCTCGATAGTGGTCTTTTTTGTGTCCACATGTGAATAACTCGTATGGAAATGCAAAGAGTTATCCATGTGGATAATAGGTTAGAATTCCTTCAATCCACAGCTAAATAGCAGACTATCCACGGTTTTCTCCACATTTCGTGGTTTTTCCTCATTCAAGCATGAGTTATTATGCACAATCCCCTTGTTTATCCACGGATTCATCCACATCACACACAGCTTATACACGACATGTAAATGCCGTTGTTTCCGCTCGAATATTTATCCACAGTTCATAAATGTTAGATTAAATGTGTCAAAACGAAAATATGAAGTGCATCTTCATTCGATTTGCGATATCCTATTGTTATTGTGTTTAAAAGCAAAGTTACAAAGAACTCTAATCAATAACATCCAAAATATGTAAATTATAAGTTTGATGAGGTGCATGATATGTTGATGATCGGGATTGACGTAGGAACAACGAACAGTAAAGTAGGCGTAATGGACGCGAAAGGTAAAGTGCTTGCAATTGCCAGCCGTCCGACAATTTCATATATGCATGAAGAAGGATTCTCGTATTATGATCCCGAACAGATGTGGGACGATATTGCGGGTATGATTCAAGAAGTTACAAGCAAAGTCGATGCAGCACAAATTGCTTCGATCGGAATCACGAGTATGGCCGAGAGCGGGCTGATCCTTAATGAAGAGACAGGCAAACCGCAATCGATATTCGTGCCATGGTTCGATACATGTTCACAAGATCAGGCACGCCATATCGCAGCCGAATCCGACGCAATGGAACAGTTCACGAAGTCTGGATTAAATCTATCTTTTAAACTGGGCTTGGCCAAAATTCTTTGGATTCAAAGTCGCAATCCACAAGCACTTGAACAAGGGAAGTGGTTGACGGTATCCGGTTATATTGCATACCGCTTATCTGGTGTGATGGCTTGCGACTATACATTAGCTGCACGTACATATGCATTCGATTTGAATACGAAATCATGGGATCGTGCATTCATCGCTCATTTTGGCGTAAATCCAGACTTATTCCCAGAACTGGTTCCAAGCGGAGCTCCTCTGGGTAAAGTTACGAGTGAAGTACGTACACTTGGATTGCCTGCTCATACGGTCGTAGCGATCGCAGGACATGATCATGTCAGTGCAGCGCTGGCTGTTGGGGCAATCTCTTCTGGAGATGTATACAACTCCATGGGAACGGCCGAGACTTTAGTAGGGATCATCTCTGAACGCAAACTAGGTGCTGAGGAATATCACTCCGGGTTGTCCTACGGAGTCCATGCAGTTCCTGGGCAGTATTTCTGGATGGGTGGAAATTCATCTTCTGGCGGCTCGGTTGAATGGATCCGGAAGGTTATCGGCGTCAATACATTAGACTATATGACGATGAAGGACGAAGTGACTTCCTGCCTGCCAGGACCTACAGGCATCCTGTATTACCCTTATCTCTCAGGATGCGGAGCACCGACACCGGACTCAGGCGCTAAAGCAGCATTTATCGGCTTATCCAAAAGTCATGGCCGTCCACAAATCCTTAAGGCATTGCTCGAAGGGACAGCCTATCAACAGGAATACATCCGTAGAAGCGCAGAACAAGTTACAGGTCAGCACATTCATCAAGTGCGTGTGATTGGCGGCGGAACGCGTCTTGAGCCATGGATGCAGATCAAAGCTGCGGTATCAGGTGTCGAATTGATCTTACCGGAAGTTGATGAAGCTGCCGTGCTCGGCGCAGCCATGATTGCTGCCATTGGAGCGAAGCAATATGCGAATGCGGAAGAAGCGGTCGCAGCGATCCAGCAAGAAGCCAGCCTAAGACGTGTTAGCTACGCCGAAGAAGAGCATCAAGCGTATCAACAATTCTATACGGATAAATTCGTTCCGATTCAAGTAGCGCTTAGGAATTGGGAATTATAAAACAACACAGCAGAATATAATTGCAGAAAGAGGATGACACGCGGTGTATCGAATTCTTATTGTTGAAGACGATGACAAGATTGCAGCCATTCTAAAAAGGAATTTAGAAAAGTATAACTACGAAGTGATTCGTGGATTGAATTTTGTTCAGGTTAAGCAGGAAGTGATCGAGCATGAGCCGCATCTCGTGCTCTTGGATATCAATTTACCGCATTTCGACGGGTATTATTGGTGCCGCCAAATTCGTACCGTATCCAATGTTCCGATTATTTTCGTATCGGCCCGGACAAGCAATATGGACCAAGTGATGGCGATCGAAAATGGCGGGGACGATTTCATTACGAAGCCGTTCGATCTGGATGTCGTCCAAGCCAAAATTAAAGGTACTTTGCGTCGAATTTATGGTGAATATGCTCCTTCACAGGCGGCAGATCAAGAATCGGAGGAAGATAAGCTTCTTCTCCAATATCAAGGATTGCAGCTTGATCGAGGGCGGAACATCCTGTCTTGGCAGGATCAGCGTACGGAATTGACAAAGAATGAAAGTCTTCTTCTTCAACGACTGTTGTCCACACCAGGAATCATTGTCAGTCGGGAAGAGCTGTTAGAGCTCTTATGGGATGATGTGCAATTCGTGGATGATAATACGCTCTCTGTGAATGTAGGACGTGTACGGAAGAAGCTTGAGGAACTGGGCATTACGGATGCTGTGGATACGATACGCGGACAAGGGTATCGGTTCGTGCAAGAATGGGGGAAACCGTAGTCATGAGACGCATGGTTCTGCAGGTTCTTCGTTCTTATCTAAAGGATCGTATTGTCCTTATTTTCACGTATTACGTGGGTATCCTTCTTACGGTGATCTTAAGTTGGTTAGATATGCTAGGTCAGGGTCTTGGCTTTATGAAGCCAGAGAATCTGATCTATTTGCTTATTTTATCGACATTCATTCTCGGCCTCGGACTTACATTTGATTTCATGCGGCAGCGCAGATTCCTTATGACGATGGTTCAAATGAGTAACAATACTAATCCTGACCTGCAAGAGATCATTGGAATGGCTTCCGGGACAACCGAGGAACAGAAATGGACGCATGGGGCGCTACATCATCAATATCGGGCATATATGGATCAATTGAACGCACTGCAGCTGAGTCAGGAGCAGCAGCATCATTTTACCAACCAATGGGTGCATCATATGAAGACACCGGTGTCTGTGATTGATCTGCATATTCAAGAGACGAAGAATAGCGGGCAGTTGGAAGAGACAAAGTCTGCCTTGACGAGTATCCAAGAGGAAAATGAACGGATTCGCCTCGGACTCGAAATGATGCTGCATACGGCCAGATTGGACAAATTTGAATTTGATCTTCATGTACAGCGTATCGACCTCATTGCATTGGTTCGCCAAGTCATTAATGAGCACAAAAAGGCATGTATTCATGGCGGGATTTTTCCAAAAGTTGAATGTGATGAACCGCTGATCGAAATAGAGACGGACGAGAAGTGGATGCGATTTATTTTAAACCAATTAATTATCAATGCGATTAAATATTCCAAGCTGAAGCCAGGCACGAAACAGCTTACCATTCGTGCAGCACGCTCAGAGGACAGTGCGGAGACGATCTTGCGAGTCATCGATACGGGAATTGGGATTGCAGCGCATGATTTGCCTCGCGTGATTGAACCGTTCTTTACAGGAGAGAATGGTAGAAAAGGGCCGGAGTCGACAGGAATGGGATTATTCTTGGTGCATGAGGTCATCCAGAAGCTTGGTGCGCATATTGCATTCGAATCCACGGAGGGCGAAGGTACGACGGTTACGCTTCGGTTCCGATCCACAGGAATCTACCATGAAGTATTGAAGAAGCCAATCTTTCAATAATGTAAGAAATCGGATTTGAATTTGAAAGACGGATCAATAGGTGATCATGGTTGTATTCCATATAATGAGATACATAATGGATGAATAATGGAGGGGACAACTCATGACCGTTCTACAAGCAGAGCAGTTATGTAAAATATATGGTTCGAGCAAAAGCGTTCAATATCGAGCGTTGAATAATTTCGGGATTAAGATCCAAGAAGGGGAGTTCGTTGGGGTGATGGGCCCCTCAGGCAGCGGCAAAACAACCCTGCTCAATATCCTTGCGACGATCGATAAGCCTACATCGGGCCGCGTATATATTAATGGCAAGGATCCCGCAACGCTCAGCAATAAACAGCTAGCAATATTCCGCCGCAGGGAGCTCGGATTTATTTTTCAAGATTTCAATCTGCTGGACACGCTATCGATGAAGCAGAATATCATTCTTCCGCTTGCCCTTGAGAAGATGCCGGCTGTTGAGATGGATAAGCGACTACAGGCGATTGCTGAGCTGCTGGGAATCACACATATTCTTTATAAAAGAACGTATGAGGTGTCCGGGGGTCAGAAGCAGCGTGCGGCGATCGCACGTGCGATGATTCATACGCCATCGATTATTCTTGCCGATGAGTTAACGGGCAATCTCGACTCGAAAGCCGCGAAAGATGTGATGGAGTCTCTGAAAGATCTGAATCAAAAGATACGTGCGACGATTTTGATGGTCACGCATGATCCTTTTGCCGCAAGTTATTGTGATCGGATTGTATTTATTAAGGATGGGAGCTTCTTCTCGGAAATTCGTCGCGGCGCGAACCGCCCAGCGTTCTTTCAGCAGATATTGGATGTGTTAAGCGTGTTGGGAGGCAATTTCGATGACCTTTCGCGAACTCGCCATTCATAATATTAAAGGCAATTGGCATCGTTACGGGGCTTATTTCTGGAGCAGTGTCTTCTCTGTGATGGTATTCTTCATCTATGCGTCGTTCCTCAATCATCCCGATATCGTACATGGAGTCTTACGTGCTGTGAAGTCTGTTAAGAACAGCCTGATCGTATGCCAAGTTATCGTCATGGTATTCTCATTCTTCTTTGTCTTGTATGCCATTACTTCGTTCATACGGACACGGAAGAAGGAATTCGGTCTATTCAGCTTATGCGGGATGACGTCAGGGCAGTTAAAATGGATGATACTCCTCGAGAATATGTTGATCTCAACGCTTGCGATCTTGGTCGGCATCGTGTTCGGGCTGATGTTCAGCAAGCTATTCTATATGGGGATCGGCGTTCTGCTTGGCAGTGAGCTACCGCTTCGATTTGCGGTGTCGATGAAGGCGGTGCTGCAGACGGCTCTCGGGTTCACCCTTTTGTTCTTGACGATAACCGTCTATTCCATATTGAAAGTCGGTCGCGCAGAGATTATTGAACTGATTCAGGCGTCGCGACAGCCCAAGAAGCCACCGATGGCGTCGAAATGGCTGCTCCTCGTCACAGTGCTCAGCCTTGGCGGATGCTACTACATGGCTTATATCATGTCTGCGCAGACAGCTCTCGTCTTCTTCATGCCCATTATGACGCTGGTGATGATCGGGACGTACTTCTTGTATACCCAAGGCAGCGTTGCGATTCTGAACCGACTGCAGCGAAGCCGCCGAATCAGTTATCATGGGACGAACCTCGTCACGCTCGGTCAATTGCTCTTCAAGGTTAAAGATAACGCACGCGTCCTATTCATGGTCTCGATTCTGAGTGCAGTCGTGTTGACGGCGTCCAGTACGGCCTATATTATGGACCGGCAGACGTATGCGCAGTTTAAAAATAATTTTCCGCAGACCTATAGTTATATGGAGCAAGGACTGAATACGCATCAAGTCGCGAATCCACAGGATATTGTTCGCGTGCTTCAGGAGAGTGGGCATACCCTAAGTTATAAACTGCATACAGCAGGGTTCAAGGTCCGGTCCGAGCTGCTGAACTATCCGGGGGAGCGGAGTGAGCAAGATAATTTCGTCATTTCAGCGCGAGATTATAATGAGGCCGTATCCCATAAAGGAAAACAGTCGATCCAGGTGGAGAAGGATCATGCCGCGCTCGTACTGCCTTTTGATGATATGGGTGCTTATCAAGCCGTGCAACCGGGGGAGGTCGTGAAGAGCATACGAAGTGACGGCAAGCCGCTCATACTCACGGTGGATGAGCAGCGCAGCGGGTCGCCTTTCTCCAGACACTCGGGATTCTCTCAGTTTCTTGTCATGAATACGGAGCAGCATGATGCGGTGATGCAAGGGATCGCTGATCAGGACAAGTTCGTGAACTATGCGCTCGAAGTAAAGGAGTGGGAGACGATTACGGATCAGACGAATGGGAAAGTGATGGCTCTGGTGAAGGAGGAAGCAACATTTGATAACCGTTCGACCTCCTACTTGGATGTGAAGCAGACTTCCGGCATTATGATATTCGTCGGCATCTTCGTAAGTCTATTATTCGTGATCGCGACAGGGAGCATTCTCTATTTCCGATTGTTCACCGAGATTGAAGAAGATCGGGAACATTACCGAGCCCTCGCTCGCATGGGTATGACCGTGATGGAGATGAAGCGGGTGGTGAATGCACAGGTGGGGATTCTGTTCTTCCTTCCGTGCATTGTCGGATTAATACATTCTGCCTTCGCCATGAAGGCGCTTGGCAATCTGTTATTCATAAGCACATGGGGGTATGCTTCCATTGTGGCTGGTATTTTCATAGGCGTTCAATTTGTATATTTTGTGGCAGCTAAGCGAAACTACCTTCGTCGCGTGATGGGAGAGCTCTAGTGTGATATAATAGAGGCAGCAGGTACGAGATTTGGGGGATAGGATGAATTCATTACAGATTGTCTTGTGTATGGTTTACCTCTTGATGAATATCATAAGCTACCAAGTGATGGCGGCGGATAAAGTCCGGGCCAAGAAGTACAGGCAGAGAGTGCCTGAACGTACTTTATTTACGCTTGCGGCGCTTGGTGGTGGATTAGGTTCCATGCTTGCGATGCAGCGTAAACGGCATAAAACGAAACATTGGAGTTTTCGTCTAGGTATGCCACTATTATTTCTTGTGAATGTGATTGTATATGGTTATCTATTTCAGGCGGTATGATAAACTCCCGAATCCTTTCTGCTTAATTCACACTGGAAGAGAGTGATAGGTATGTTATTCAACAACGTGTTAGTGCCTTATGATGGAACAGAACAATCGAGGAAAGCACTTGAATCTGCGATCGACATGCTTAAGCTTAATCCAGCGGCGAAGCTCTTCGTGCTGCATGTCTATGATTTCAAGAAAATGTACATGGCGGATTCGGTGCTAACGGTACCTGTCAGCGTGAACATGGAGCAGTATGAGATTGCGGAACAAATTGTTGAAGAAGCGAAGCAGCGGGTTGCATCCCTTGCGAATGAGACCCATGTAGAGCTCCAGCAAGGTACACCTGCGCAGATGATTCTTGAGTTTGGGAAGAAGCATGCCATCGACTTCATCGTCATTGGCAGCAGAGGCTTGCGCCCGATCGGTGAATGGGTGCTCGGCAGCGTCAGCCACCATGTGGTGCAGCATACGCAAGTACCGGTCCTGGTCATAAAATAATAAACGTAAATCACACAAGCTGGCGTCTGTTTATCAGGCGCCAGCTTGTTATGTATAACCCCGGGCTAATGCTATAATGGGGGGGATAAGCTTGATTATTGTTGAAAAATTTTTAAGTTCAATAGGGGTCAAAAAGTTGACTTATCAGCACCTGAAAGTTTCCGAAGGAAACTACATCGTAAGCATAAGCTAAGGTTACTTGAAGTTGAAGAAAGAGGAGCGGAGTTTAGGAGTAGCCTAAATGAGCACCGGAGTTCGAAGCTGAAAGTAAGATTCGATGTTGAGTCGACTTCATGAGTTATCTTCGTGATCATAAGGTAACTTTTTGACTTCCATTAAAGGAGTAGGGAATGAAGACATTAGTGTTGGCTGAAAAGCCCTCCGTAGCGAGGGAAATAGCAAGGGTGATGGGAAGTCACCAGAAGCATAAGAGTTACTTTGAGGGTCCAAAGTATATCGTGACCTGGGCTCTCGGGCATTTGGTCGGCCTGGCGGAGCCGGAAGATTATGACGTGAAGTACCGGACATGGGAGCTTGAGCATCTACCGATCATGCCGGAGAAGATGAAGCTGAAGGTGCTGCGCGAGACATCGCATCAATTCAAGGCGGTCCAGCAGCTTGCAGGTCGTCAGGATGTTGCGGAACTCATCATCGCGACGGATGCGGCGCGTGAAGGGGAACTGCTCGCGCGATGGATCATGGCGATGGTGAAATGGAAGAAGCCATTCCATCGGCTCTGGATCTCTTCACAGACGGACAAGGCCATCCGTGAAGGGTTTGCGAACTTGAAGCCTGGATCACAGTATAACCGCCTGTATGAGTCGGCACGCTGCCGTGCTGAGGCGGATTGGCTCATCGGGCTCAACGTGACGCGCGCGCTCACCTGTAAATTCAATGCGCAATTGTCGGCGGGCCGTGTGCAGACGCCATCGCTCGGGATGATTATGGATCGGGAGAATGAGATTCGTAACTTCCGTTCTGCGGAATATCATACGCTCCAAGGGGAGTTCGATGGTTTCCAGGCACAGTGGCGGCCACGCGGAGGTCAGGGGGACGGCCGAATTTTCGAACCGAATCAAGCTGAAGCTTTGCGCGGCAAAGTGGACGGAAAGAAGGGCAAGGTCACCTCGGTGAAAAAATCCGAGAAATCGGAGCCGCATCCGCTTGCGTATGACCTGACCGAATTGCAACGGGATGCGAATAAGCGGTATGGCTTCTCTGCGAAGCAGACTTCGAACGTATTGCAGAGACTGTATGAGCAGCATAAGCTCGTGACGTACCCGCGTACGGATTCTCGTTATCTATCCAGTGATATGACGGACACGCTGCCAGAGCGTATTCGCTCGGTTGCTGTTGGGCCTTATGCCGCGATAGCTAAGCCGCTCTTGCGCGGCAAGCTGCCGATCACGCGTCGTGTGGTAGACGATTCGAAAGTATCCGATCACCATGCGATTATTCCGACCGACCAGACGGTCATTCTGAACGCGTTATCGAATGAGGAGCGGAAGCTCTATGATTTGATCGTAAGACGATTCTTGGCATTATTCTACCCGGCGGCGAAGTATGAATTAACGGCCTTAACGATTGATGTCGAAGGTGAAACGTTCACGACGCGTGGCAAAACAGTGATTCAGAGCGGTTGGCGTGAAGTGTATGGGCAAGAAGATAGCTGGGATGATGATGAGGATGAAGCGGGTGCCGGGCGTGAGGATGATCGTACGGGTACACAACTGCTGCCAAGTTTGCGTGAAGGAGAAACGGTTCAGCTGAAGCGGGCGAACCTCCGTAAAGATCGGACACAGCCTCCGAAGCGGTATACCGAAGCTTCGCTGCTCGGTCAAATGGAGAAGTACGGTCTCGGGACGCCTGCGACACGCGCGGATATTATTGAGAAGCTCGTCTCAAGCGATACGATTGAGCGTCAAGGTTCTTCGCTCCATCCGACGGGTAAAGGCGTTCAGCTCATCGAGCTTGTTGCTAGTGAACTTCGAACACCAGAACTTACGGCGAAATGGGAGCAGGAGCTTGAGAAAATCGCACGAGGTCAAGGCGGTACCGAGCCATTCATGAAAGGAATTCGCCAAATGGCGGAGAGTCTGGTGAGCGGTGTGAAGACAAGTGATGCTGCGTATAAACCGCATAACTTGCTGAACAGTCGTTGTCCAGAATGCGGCGAGAAGATGATGGAGAAGAAGGGTAAGCGCGGTAAAATGCTCGTCTGCTCCAGCGGGGACTGCAGTTACCGGAGATCCGGCGAGAAGCAGCTTTCCAATCGACGTTGTCCACAATGCCACAAGAAGATGGAATTGAAAGATGGGAAGGCTGGCAAGTACGTACAGTGTATCGGTTGTAATGTGATCGAAGTGCTGGATGGCGAACGCGGCGGTCGCGTGAATAAACGAGAACAGCAAAACCTCGTTAAACAGTTCGAGAAAAAAGAATCGATGGGCTCAAGTCTAGGCGATGCATTGCGAGCGGCGCTTGAACGAAATGAGTGAATTGTGATAAAAACCTTAACCGAGGTTAATCCAATGATGAGCGATCGCGTTTAGAGGTGGTTTTTATCGCCAATAGGGAAGTTATTATACATCAGAATAAAGTAAAACTATCCTATGTGGTCAGAAAATACGAACTTTAATTTAATGTAAACATTTTAATGTTCGTCTTTAAGTTGACATCTCATGTAATGGACTGATAATATAGGGATATAAAGTGGCGAGCCACGAATAAAATGATCTCGTATAATTATGGGGATATGGCCCGAAGTTTCTACCCAAAGACCTTAAATTTTTGGACTACGAGTGAAAGTTGTGCATCTGGCGAAGACAGTATTGAACTATGGGTTTTTGCTGTCGAAATGAACTGTCGATTGATGCGGGATTGGCGCTCTGTGAGCGGAATGCTGCTGCGAATCGACGGTGACGCGAGTGTACTAGACTCTTTCATTTAATTATTCCTAAAAAAACGGTCCGAAGATAGAACAATGTGTACGGTTGTTTACGTATACACCTATCCGAGGACCTTATTCATTTTCATACATTACCGAATCGATAGAAAGTGGGTTATGACATGTCAGTACAAGTAGGCGTCATTATGGGCAGTCAGTCCGATTGGGAGACAATGAAGCATGCATGCGACGTGCTGGATGAGCTGGGGATTGCGTATGAGAAGAAAGTCGTATCGGCTCACCGTACGCCGGATCTGATGTTCCAATATGCGGAGAGTGCCGTAGAGCGCGGCTTGAAAGTGATTATTGCTGGCGCAGGAGGCGCAGCGCATCTCCCAGGTATGGTGGCAGCGAAGACGATTCTTCCCGTGATCGGCGTACCTGTAAAGTCGTCTACCTTGAATGGTCTCGATTCCCTTTTATCGATTGTACAAATGCCGGGGGGTATTCCGGTTGCAACGGTAGCGATTGGCAATGCTGGCGCGACGAATGCAGGGCTGCTTGCAGCGCAAATCATCGGCGCATTTGATCCAGCGGTGCAAGAACGGGTGCAAACGCGTCGTGATGCGATTCGTGATCATGTGCTCGAAGGCAGTGATTCCCTATGATGGAATCGAGAGTGAGTACATCGCGTGAGAAAATCATTGCTCCGGGTTCAACGATTGGTGTACTTGGCGGCGGGCAGTTGGGACGGATGATGGCATTAGCGGGAAGCAATCTAGGTTATCGATTCGTGACACTCGATCCGATGCCTGATGGACCTTGCGGGCAGATCGCGGAGCAGATCATCGCGAACTACGATGATAAGGATGCAGCGAGACAGCTCGCAGCACTATCGGATGTCATCACGTATGAATTCGAGAATGTTGATGCTGAAGTTGCGGCGATGCTGATGGCAGAATCTTACGTGCCGCAAGGCAGTGAATTGCTCTATACCACGCAGCATCGTCTGCGAGAGAAGCGGGCAATTGAGGCGGCTGGCGTACGAGTTGCTCCCTATGCAGAGATTACGAGTGAAGCGGATCTTCGCGCAGCGGTGGAACGGTTCGGATTGCCTTGTGTATTGAAGACGGCAACAGGCGGCTATGATGGCAAAGGGCAATGGGTCATTCGTTCGATGGATGAAATCCCAGAGGCTTATGCAACCCTCGCGGCTGCGAAGACAGAGCTTGTGCTTGAACAATTCATTCGGTTTACGAAGGAGTTGTCCGTCATTGCAGCACGAAGCCCTCGCGGCGAAGTGAAGGCTTTTCCGGTGGCAGAGAATATTCACGTGAACAATATTTTGCATCTATCGATTGTTCCCGCTCGGGTGTCGTTCGATGTAAAAGATCAAGCGGAAGCGTTGGCGATACGAATTGCGGAATCGATGAATGTCGTCGGGTTGATCGCAGTGGAGCTATTCTTAACGGAAGATGGCGAATTATTCGTAAATGAATTAGCGCCAAGACCACATAATTCAGGGCATTATACGATGGAGGCCTGTAGAACGTCGCAATTCGAACAGCATGTGCGGGCCATTTGCAATTTACCTCTTGGAGACACGATGTTATTGACACCCGTCGTCATGGTCAATGTGCTAGGAGAGCACGTTGAACCGCTGCTTGCGCATATGGCGCAGGAAGATGAGGCGGCTGAGGCATTTAACGTAGCTCCGAAAGTTCATCTATATGGGAAAAAAGAAGCGAAAGAAAAACGGAAAATGGGCCATGTGAACGTCTTAGCAGATCACTTGGATGACGCCCTCGCATGGATCGACAAAACACAAATTTGGAGGAATCAATAGATGTTAGAACGTTACAGCAGACCGGAAATGAGAGCCATTTGGACGGAAGAGAATAAATTCAATTCTTGGTTAGAGGTTGAAATCTGTGCTTGTGAAGCATGGGCAGAGCTTGGTGTCATTCCGAAGGAAGATGTTGCAGCACTTCGCAAAGGTGCAAGCTTCAATATCGATCGGATCTATGAAATCGAGCAAGAAACACGCCATGACGTCATCGCATTCACGCGTGCCGTATCCGAATCCCTAGGCGAAGAGCGCAAATGGGTGCACTACGGACTAACTTCGACAGACGTTGTTGATACAGCGCTTGGTTATGTGCTGCGTCAAGCGAATGAAATTATCGAGAAAGACATTGTTCAATTTATCGACATTTTGAAAAATAAAGCTCTTGCATACAAACATACGCCGATGATGGGCCGTACGCATGGTGTGCATGCCGAACCGACAACCTTTGGTCTTAAGATGGCACTCTGGTATGAAGAAATGAAGCGTAACTTGGAGCGTTTCCGTCATGCGGCGAACGGTGTGCAATACGGTAAAATTTCCGGTGCTGTCGGAACATACGCGAATATTGACCCATTCGTAGAAAAGTATGTGTGTGAGAAATTAGGAACAACTGCTGCTCCAATCTCGACGCAAACGTTGCAGCGTGACCGTCATGCAGAATATATGGCGACACTTGCGTTGATCGCGACAAGCTTGGATAAATTCGCAACGGAAATTCGTGCCTTGCAGAAGAGTGAAGTACGTGAGGTAGAAGAAGCATTCGCTAAAGGCCAAAAAGGATCTTCCGCGATGCCGCACAAACGCAACCCCATCGGCTGCGAAAATATTTCAGGCCTTGCGCGTGTCATCCGCGGATTCATGGTATCGGCTTACGAGAACGTGCCGCTCTGGCATGAACGTGATATCTCGCACTCCTCGGTTGAACGTGTGATTTTGCCGGATGCGACAATGCTCTTGAACTACATGTTGAACCGCTTCGGTAACATCGTGAAGAACTTGACGGTGATGCCAGAGAACATGAAGCGCAACATGGAAAGAACGTATGGCGTACCGTTCTCGGGACGCGTAATGACGAAGCTGATCGACAAAGGCATGAGCCGTGAGCAAGCGTACGATACGGTTCAACCGCGTGCGATGCAAGCATGGGAAGAGCAACGCAGCTTCCGTGAGATTATCGAAGCAACACCTGAAATTGCAACCGTGTTAAACGCCGAAGAAATTGCGGATGCATTCAATCCAGCTTGGCATTTGAAGCATGTCGATACGATTTTTGCGAACTTAGGCTTGGAATAGAAGAGGGAGAAGGGGAGGAACAACGTGTCTGTCAGAGCGATTTCATCTGCTGTTGATCTAGTAAAAGCGCCGCTGCTCTATAAAGGGAAAGTGCGCGAGTTGTACGATCTTGGGGAACATTATTTAATCGTCGTGACCGACCGCATTTCCGCTTTTGACTATGTGCTGGAGCCTGCGGTTCCTGAGAAGGGGAATGTACTCAATCGTCTGGCGGCATTCTGGTTCGAACAGACGGCGGCAATTGAGCCGAATCATGTCGTTCATACGGATGTCGAGAAACTAGGGGATCTAGTCACAGACCCGTCCTTACTGAAAGATCGCATCATGGTTACCAAAAAAGCAGAACGTATCGATATCGAATGTGTCGTTCGTGGGTACATTACAGGTGGCGGATGGCGGCAGTATCAGCAATCGGGTTCGATTAACGGGATTACATTACCGCAAGGGATGAAGAAGAATGAGCGCTTCGCAGCGCCAATCTTCACGCCGGCTGCGAAAAATGATGTGGGACATGATGAGGACATCTCCTTCGATCGTATGAAGGAACTAGTCGGCGAAGAGTTAGCCCATGAGCTACAAGTGAAGAGCCTCCAGCTCTACACCTTCGCACATGCATATTGCGAGCAGCGCGGTATTATCCTCGCGGATTGCAAGTTCGAGTTCGGCTTGATCGACGGCAAGGTGATATTGATTGATGAGTTGTTTACCCCGGATTCCGCACGGTTCTGGGCAAAAGAGAATTATGCATTGAACATCGAGATTGACAGTATGGATAAAGAGCCTGTGCGCACGTATCTGGCGAACAGCGACTGGGATAAGAACAGCGTGCCGGATCCGTTGCCGGCTGAAGTGGTGGCGGAGACGACACGTCGATATCAGGATATTTATCGGAGATTGACGGAGTAGATTGGAATGATGAGGGGATGAAGCTGGAAATAGGGGGCGGAACGTAGGTGTATCATCTTCCATCGCTGTTGAAATCGGGTAAGTTTTGATTGGATTTTATGGATATTTCCCGATTTCAAAGGCGAGCGCTATCGCTCTCCAGCTGCTACACCCACTTTTCCTTCCTAATTCCATCTTCATCCCAGCCTACACCGTCCCCCTCACGAGGGGGAGGGGCAAAGGGTACACCGTTCAGCCAGAGGCGAGAACGGTGTCATGCGAATGACGCTGGAAGCGAGTGCGCTGAGAATCAGCCGCACGGCAAGCGAGAAGCGCTGGGGAGTTGCCGTTCAGGCAAAGCCTAGAACAGCCCCGCGTCTAGCGGAAATCGCAAGCAGCAAGGGCGCCGAGCATCGGCCGCACGATGAAGCTGCAAGCGAATAGCAGTTATATGACCTGCTGATCTGCGAGAAGCAGGCAATGATTTCGGTGTGGTAGAGCGTGTGCGCCGGGGTCGCCGGATAGGCAACCCCACGCACAGTAGCGCTCCTAGCACATGGTATCGACCGAGGCACGCCCTTTTGCATCTCCACCGATAGATTTGAAGTTACTAGATACACTCGTATGGCAAGCGTATGTGGAACGATGTTTCGATAGTGCTAGAGGCAATATCGAAACATCGTTCCACATAAGAGCGATCATTGCACACAAGTTAGATAGATTCCGCCACAGTCAGTCATTCGACCGATTTCGGGGTCCAGGGGCGTAGCCCCTGGGGTCCCCTTTCCAGATGGAAGGGGGATTTAGGGGGATGGCAAAAAGGTTTTTTAAAATAAGGCCCCCTGCCCAAGGGAATAAACAATCTCGATTTTTATCAATAATTTTTCACTCTAGGAGGAAATAATCGATGTTCAAAGCAACCGTGTATGTCACTGTGAAGGAAAACGTATTGGATCCGCAAGGCGTTGCCGTTCAAGGCGCACTTCATTCCATGGGATTTAGTGAAGTAAGCAAGGTTCGAATTGGAAAGTATATGGCGTTCGAAATCGATACGACAGATCGCGTGGAAGCGGAAGAACGTGTGCGTCAAATGTGCGAAAAACTGTTGGCGAATACGGTAGTGGAAGACTATCGCTTTGAATTGGAGGGTTAAGGGAATGAATTTTGCAGTTCTCGTATTTCCAGGTTCCAACTGCGATATCGATTGCTATAAAGCAGTGGAACAGACAGTTGGGCAGCCGGTTGATTACGTATGGCATACAGCGACGGACTTATCCAAATATGATTGCATCTTGATTCCTGGTGGATTCTCCTACGGTGACTACCTACGCAGCGGCGCGATTGCACGCTTCGCACCGGTTATGGCTGAAGTGGCGAAGGCTGCAGCAGCAGGCAAATATGTGATGGGGATCTGCAATGGGTTCCAAGTATTGACGGAAGCGGGATTGCTGCCGGGTGCACTTCGCCGGAACATGTCTTTGAAATTCCGCTGCCACTCGACAATTCTACGTGTAGAGAATAATAAGACAGCTTTCACGAACCAGTATGAAGTTGGCGAAATGATCGATATTCCGATCGCGCATGGCGAAGGCAACTACTATTGTGACGAAGTAACGCTTGAACAATTGAAGAAGAACGACCAGATTATTTTCCGCTATTCGGATAACCCGAACGGCTCCATGGAAGATATCGCAGGGATTTGTAACGAACAGGGTAATGTCCTGGGTCTTATGCCGCATCCAGAGCGCGCAGTGAATCAGCTGTTAGGCTCGGAAGACGGTAAGAAAATGTTTACATCGATTTTGAATGCATGGAGGGAACAACATGACGCAGCAAGTATCGGCTAAGGAGCCAACAGCACAGCAAATCGCTGATCAGCAAATTTACAAGCAATTTGGCGTATCCGAATCCGAGTACGCATTAATCTGTGGATTTCTAGGCCGTCAGCCGAACTATACCGAGATTGGTGTATTCAGTGTCATGTGGTCAGAGCACTGCGCATACAAGAACTCGAAACCGCTGCTTCGCCGCTTTCCGGTAACCGGAGAACGTGTCCTGATGGGACCGGGCGAAGGCGCAGGGATCGTCGACATCGGCGACAATCAAGCGGTTGTATTCAAAATCGAAAGTCACAATCACCCTTCCGCGGTAGAGCCGTATCAAGGCGCAGCGACAGGGGTGGGCGGGATTATCCGCGATATTTTCTCGATGGGTGCAAGACCTGTTGCCCTATTGAATTCTCTACGTTTCGGGAAACTAGAATCCGAACGTGCGAAATATTTGTTCGAGCATGTCGTGTCCGGGATTGCGGGATACGGGAACTGTATCGGGATTCCTACCGTTGCAGGGGAAGTGATGTTCGATGAGAGCTATGAAGGCAACCCGCTCGTCAATGCCATGTGTGTGGGCCTCATCGATCATGATAAAATTCAACGCGGCGTTGCCAAAGGGATTGGGAATCCAGTGTTCTACGTTGGACCTCCAACAGGACGTGACGGGATTCATGGCGCGACATTCGCATCCGAGGAATTGACAGCTGAGACGGAAGCGAAACGTTCTGCGGTACAAGTCGGCGATCCATTTATGGAGAAGCTGGTTATGGAATCAACATTGGAATTAATTAATGCCGGTATCGTTGTCGGTATTCAAGATATGGGTGCAGCAGGCTTAACTTGCTCTAGCGCAGAGATGGCGAGTAAAGCAGGGAACGGCCTCGAGCTATACCTGGATGAAGTGCCGCAGCGCGAGCCGAACATGACGGCGTATGAAATGATGCTGTCCGAGTCGCAAGAACGGATGTTGTTCGTGGTTGAACCGAAGGACGAAGCGCAAGCGATGGAGATCTTCGAACGTTGGGGCGTTATTTGTGCCAAAGTCGGTAAAGTAACCGATGATGGTCGTCTGCGTCTGATCCACAATGGCGAAGTGGTCGGCGATATGCCAGTGCAAGCACTTGTTGACGAGTGTCCGGTATACAACAAACCATCGGCTGTTCCTGCGTATTACACAGCGAACGAGAGCATCGATACAACGCGTTATGAAGAAGTGACGGACTTGAACCGTGCATTAGAGCAAGTTCTTGCTTCCCCAACGGTAGCAAGCAAAGAGTGGGTCTACAACCAATATGACCACATGGTTCGTACGAGCACAGCGGTTCGTCCAGGTTCGGACGCAGCAGTCGTTCTTGTAGACGGCACGCGCAAAGGGCTTGCGATGACAACGGACTGTAACGGTCGTTACGTCTATCTTGATCCTGAAGTAGGCGGACGCATCGCGGTTAGTGAAGCGGCTCGTAACATCGTTTGTTCCGGTGCTGAACCACTAGCAATTACGGATAACCTCAACTTCGGCAGCCCGGAGAAACCGGATATTTTCTGGCAAATGGAACGTTCTGTAGATGGCATGGCTGAAGCTTGCCGTGAGCTCAATACGCCGGTTATCGGCGGAAATGTCAGCTTGTATAACGAGAACAAGAACGGCGCGATCTACCCGACACCAGTCGTCGGGATGGTAGGGCTTGTACACGATACAGATCATATTACAACGCAAGCGTTCAAGAACGAAGGCGACGTGATTTTCCTACTCGGCGATACGCAAGCAGAGCTTGGCGGCAGTGAGTTCCAATATGTCGTTCACGGCGTAACCGAAGGCAGACCGCCGCAGCTTAATCTGGCGACAGAACGCACATTACTCCACACGGTGCTTGGCGCGATTCAGCAGGGACTTGTGGCATCGGCGCATGACTTGTCCGAGGGTGGTCTTGCCGCAGCCGTAACAGAGAGCTGCATCAGCGGCAACATTGGCGCTTCGGTAAATTTCGCAACAGAAATACGTCCGGATTTCGCATTATTCAGCGAGAGCCAATCCCGCATTCTATTAACAGCATCTGCATCACATGCTGAAGCGTTAGCGACTTATGTGCGTGAGCAAGGGGTACCTGTTCAGCAAATCGGAGCCGTGCAAGGCAGCGATCTAACCATCACGGTGAACGGCAAACCTGCAATTGCAGCTCCTGTATCTCAATTTGCGAAGGTTTGGAAGGATGCGATTCCATGTCTCATGAAATAAATGCATCTGAGACCACTCCGAAGTTGTGGGTAGGCGAGTACTACAATGAGGGTATGGGTCGAGACGATATTTTTGACAAGTTAAAAGAGGAATGCGGCGTGTTCGGGGTGTTCGGTCACCCCGACGCAGCATCCTTGTCGTATTATGGCTTGCACGCTCTTCAGCATCGTGGTGAAGAGAGTGCGGGGATCTGTGTCACAGATGGCGGCGACTTTAACTATCACCGCGGGATGGGACTTGTGAAAGAGGTGTTCGATAAAGACCTTTTAGCGTCCTTGATCGGCTCACGTTCCATCGGTCATGTGCGTTACTCGACATCAGGCGAGAGTAAGCTCGCCAACGCGCAGCCGCTCGTGTTCAAGTACCGTGATGGAGACCTTGCGATTGCGACGAACGGGAATATCGTGAATGCGAATCAAATTCGTCGTGAACTCGAGTCCTCGGGTTCGATTTTTCAGACATCGAGTGATACCGAAGTGCTCGCGCATCTCATCGCACGGTCATCCAAAGATTTCGTCACCGCGACGAAAGAAGCTCTTCAGAAGCTGGTTGGCGGTTTTGCGTTCCTCATCATGACGAACGACAAGTTGATCGTTGCATCTGACCCGAACGGGCTTCGTCCGGTTACGATGGGTCGTCTCGGCGATGCGTATTTGTTCGCTTCGGAGACATGTGCGTTCGAAGTCGTTGGCGCAGAGTTGGTTCGCGATATTCAGCCCGGAGAAATGCTTATTCTGGATAGCACAGGCATGAAGGAAGATCGTTATACCGAGACACAGCGTCGTTCGTTATGCGCGATGGAATACATCTATTTCTCCCGCCCGGATACGGATTTGAACGGTTCGAATCTTCACGCCGCTCGCAAGCGGATGGGCAAGAAGATGGCGCAGGAATCCTTCGTGGATGCAGACATCGTCACTGGGGTGCCGGATTCGAGTATTTCTGCCGCGATCGGCTATGCCGAGGAGACAGGAATTCCTTACGAATTAGGGCTGATCAAAAATAAATACACAGGCCGTACCTTCATTCAACCGAGCCAAGAGCTCCGGGAGCAAGGTGTGAAAATGAAGCTTAGCGCCGTACGTAAAGTCGTGGAAGGCAAGCGCGTCGTCATGATCGATGATTCGATCGTGCGCGGGACAACGTCTCGTCGCATCGTCAACTTGCTGCGGGAAGCGGGTGCGACAGAGGTCCATGTGCGGATTACATCGCCACCTTTTAAGAATCCATGTTTCTATGGAATTGATACCCCGAGCCGCAAGGAATTGATCGCTTCTTATCAATCGATTGATGAAATTCGTAAGGAGATTAATGCAGATTCGCTGGCTTTCCTTTCGAAAGACGGATTGATCGAAGCAATTGATAGCTACTCGACGAATGAGATGAATGGCGGATTGTGTCTGGCTTGTTTTGATAATGATTACCCGACAGAAGTGCAGTTTCACGGGACAGAGAAATTCGGTTGCGGATGCGACTGATTGAATAGATAGATCGAATTGTGAACGATAGATTGACCACCAGATTGTAAAAGGAGTGTACATGATGTCCTCAGAAGCCTACAAAGAAGCTGGCGTCGATATCGCAGCAGGAAATGAAGCAGTCGAGCGTATGAAGAAGCATGTCAAAAGAACGTTCCGTCCTGAAGTGATGACAGACCTCGGAGGATTCGGCGGTTTGTTCGGATTGAACAAAGACAAATACGAAGAGCCTGTTCTCGTATCGGGTACCGATGGTGTAGGGACGAAGCTCAAAATTGCATTCGCAATGGATAAGCACGATACGATCGGTGTGGATGCGGTCGCGATGTGCGTCAACGATATTATCGTTCAAGGGGCAGAGCCGTTGTTCTTCCTTGATTACTTAGCTTGTGATCGTGTCGTTCCGGAGAAGATCGAAGCGATTGTCAAAGGGATTGCGGATGGCTGTTCGGAGTCGGGTTGTGCGCTAATTGGCGGCGAGACGGCAGAGATGCCGGGCATGTATGCCGAAGGTGAATATGATATTGCAGGCTTTACGGTCGGCATTGTCGATAAAAAGAAGATCATTGATGGTTCTACGATTGCTCCAGGCGATGTTGTGCTCGGTCTTGCATCGAGCGGCGTGCACAGCAACGGATTCTCGCTTGTACGTAAGCTGTTGCTCGAGAAACACGGCTATCAATTGACAGATACGTTACCTGAACTTGGCGGCGCAACACTCGGTGCAACTTTGCTCGAACCAACGAAGCTTTATGTGAAGCCGGTTCTGAAATTGATTGAAGACGTGAAAGTCAAAGGGATGGCTCACATTACAGGTGGCGGATTTATTGAGAATATTCCGCGTATGCTGCCGGCGAACGTGAATGTGAACATCGAATACGGCACATGGCCGATTCTGCCGATCTTCCAGCTCATGCAGTCGAAGGGCGAGATCACGAATCGGGATATGTTCACCACCTTTAACATGGGGATCGGCATGGTGATTGTGGTGCCTGCGGATCAAGCAGAACAAGCGGTTGCTGCGCTGGAATCGCAAGGTGAGCAAGTCTATCGTCTAGGCACCGTTACTGAAGGAGAGCGTGTGGTTACCTTCACAGGAGCGGATGTGTAATGGAACGATTGCGCATGGCGGTGTTTGCTACCGGGAACGGGAGTAATTTTCAAGCGCTGGTCGATGCGATTCAAGAGGGACAGCTCCATGCGACGATGGAGCTGCTCGTCTGTGATAGACCAACTGCGAAAGTCGTTGAGCGCGCTGAACAGGCTGGTGTTGACACCTTCCTGTTCCATCCGAAGCAGTATGCGAATCGCGAAGCGTATGAAATGGAGATCCTGAAGCAGCTGGAGGAGAAACAGATCGATTTGGTTGTGCTGGCGGGTTATATGCGAATCATAACAGAAACGCTCGTGACGCCTTACTACGGTCGACTGATCAATATTCATCCGTCCTTGCTTCCCGCCTTTCCAGGGAAGGACGCTATCCAGCAAGCGCTAGACTACGGAACGAAGGTGACGGGGGTCACGGTTCATTTCGTCGATGGCGGCATGGATACAGGTCCAATTATTGCCCAGCGTGCTGTCGCGATTGATGAGGGAGTACAAGTTGACGACGTTACTCAGTCGGTTCAACGCATTGAACGTGAACTGTATCCGCAAGTGGTGCAGTGGTTCTGCGAAGGCCGCATTCAACTAATAGATCGAATTGTTCATATCAATCATTCATAGCATGAGGGAGGAATCAGACGTGGCTATTCGTAGAGCGCTGATTAGCGTATCGGATAAGACGGGGATTGTAGATTTTGCACGCGAGCTTGCAGCAGCAGGGGTTGAGATTATTTCGACGGGCGGTACGAAGAGCTTGCTCGAGAAAGAGAACGTTCCAGTCATCGGAATTTCCGAAGTAACAGGATTTCCTGAGATCATGGATGGCCGTGTCAAAACATTGCATCCAGCGGTTCACAGCGGATTGCTCGCAGTTCGTGATAACGAAGAGCATACGGCGCAAATGAAAGAGCTTGGGCTTGATTATATCGATATCGTGGTCGTGAACTTGTATCCGTTCAAAGAAACAATTGCGAAACCGGGCGTCTCGTACGAGGATGCGATCGAGAATATCGATATCGGCGGACCGACGATGCTACGTTCCGCGGCGAAAAACCACGCGTTCGTGACGGTGGTTGTGGATGCAGCGGATTATGCGAGCGTGATCGAGGAAGTGCGTGCTGAAGGCGATACGACCCTAGAAACGCGTAAACGTCTTGCGGCCAAAGTATTCCGTCACACGGCTTCGTACGATGCACTCATTTCGGATTATCTCTCCAAGCAAGTGGGCGAGCCATTGCCTGAGACATACACCGTGACGTATGAGAAAGTTCAAGATCTTCGCTATGGGGAGAACCCGCATCAGAGCGCGGCGTTCTATCGCAAACCACTAGCTGGACTCGGGAACATTACAACGGCGGAACAGCTTCATGGCAAAGAGCTATCTTACAACAATATTAACGACGCAAACGCAGCGCTCTCGATCGTTCGTGAATTTGATGAGCCTACGGTTGTTGCTGTTAAACATATGAATCCTTGCGGCGTAGGGATTGGTACGACGATCCATGAAGCGTATCAGAAAGCATACGCGGCTGATCCAACATCGATCTTCGGTGGCATTGTCGTGGCGAACCGTGTCATCGGCGCAGAGACAGCGACGCTGCTCGGCGAGATTTTCCTCGAGATCGTCATGGCACCAGACTTCACACCTGAAGCATTCGATATCCTAGCGAAAAAGAAAAACATTCGTCTGCTGAAGCTGGGCGAGTTCTCCGCTTCAACGGATCGCAAGACAGAATTCGCCGTGACATCGGTCGATGGCGGAATGCTTGTTCAAGAGACGGACATTCGTCAATTGGATGAATCCGATCTGAAGGTTGTAACAGACCGTCAACCGACGGCTGAAGAGCTGAAGCAATTGTTGTTCGGTTGGAAAGTTGTGAAACACGTGAAATCCAACGCGATCGTACTTGCCAAAGACGACATGACCATCGGTGTAGGCGCAGGCCAAATGAACCGCGTAGGCGCAGCGCGTATCGCTATCGAGCAAGCGGGCGAGAAGGCGCAAGGATCTGTGTTGGCATCCGACGCATTCTTTCCGATGGGCGACACCGTTGAATTGGCTGTCAAAGCAGGCGTAACCGCGATCATCCAACCAGGTGGATCGATCAAGGACGAGGAATCCATTCGCGTGGCGAATGAGCACGGCATTGCGATGATCTGCACGGGTGTGCGTCATTTCAAGCACTAAGATTACAGGTTTAGGCATTTACATGTTTCATGTTCAATGCGCGGCGAGTGCAGCGTAGGGGACGGAATCGTGCTGGAAAAGCGTAGCGTTCGCCTTTGTCCTCGGATTTCAACCATTATTTCTTAGTTAGATCAAGAAATCCGAGGACAACAGCGATTGGAAGGACGATCCGTACCCGGAGCGGTTGGTTCGCAGGTACGATATATTTTTACACTTAAACTGAGGTGAGCGGGATGCGTGTTATGGTAGTGGGCCGCGGCGGGCGTGAGCACGCGATCGTGTGGGCCTTGAAGAAGAGCGAGAAAGTGAAGCATCTCGTCTGTGCGCCAGGTAATGCGGGAATTGCACAGCTTGCCGAGTGCATCGATATCGCAGAGAGTCAGTTCGATGAGCTCGCGCAATATGCGCTCGATCATGCGATCGACCTTGTGGTCGTCGGACCAGATGATCCGTTGGCAGCTGGGATTGTCGATGTGTTCGAAGCGAAGGAGATTCCGGTCTTCGGGCCGCGCAAGAATGCAGCGATTATTGAAGGCAGCAAGACGTTTATGAAGGATCTGCTGCGCAAGTACAACATTCCGACAGCCGCATATGAGAAGTTCGATAAATACGTGGATGCCCTTGCCTATTTGCGTCAGCAGTCCGCACCGATTGTCATCAAGGCGGACGGATTAGCAGCGGGTAAAGGCGTGATCGTCGCGCAGACGATGGAAGAAGCGGAGCAGGCACTGCAAGAGATGATGGTCGGCAAAGTATTCGGTAATGCCGGGAACCAAGTCGTCATTGAAGAATTTATGGCAGGCCAAGAAATGTCGATCCTCGCCTTCGTTGATGGGGAGACGGTTCGTCCGATGAGTCCGGCACAAGACCATAAACCAGTGTATGACGGAGATAAAGGACCGAATACAGGCGGTATGGGGACGTATTCACCATTGCCGCATATTCCACAGTCCATCATTGACGAGGCAATTGAGACGATTGTGATCCCGACGGCCAAAGCGATGGTCGCTGAAGGTCGTCCATTCCGCGGCGTCTTGTTCGCAGGTCTAATGATTACGCCGGATGGTAAGCCGAAGACGGTGGAGTTTAATGCACGCTTTGGCGATCCTGAGACGCAAGTGGTGCTGCCGCGCCTGAAGACGGATCTCGTCGATATTTTCTTGGCCGCTGTGAACGGAACCTTGCATGAGCTTGAGATCGAATGGAGCGAAGAAGCGGCGGTATGTGTCATCTTAGCTTCGGGAGGTTACCCGGCATCGTATCCGAAGGGATTGCCAGTAAAGGGGCTGGATGAAGTGCAGGAAGCGCTCGTGTTCCACGCGGGGACGGCAACCAATGAACAGGGGCAATTCGTAACGAACGGTGGCCGCGTATTTGGGGTTGTAGGCCTCGGAGCGACGATTGCTGAAGCACGTGCCAAAGCATATGCCGATGCCGATCGGATTCAGTTCGAAGGCAAGCAAAATCGATCGGATATTGCGAATAAAGCGCTCGTCTAGTCAAGATCACTCTCTGCGGAACAATTGAGTACGGTTCTTATACACATAGATAACAGCATACAGAACGATGAGAATTAGTAAAATTGGCAGCCAATATGCACGTAGAAAGTCTAGAAAAGTCATAGTCGACGGACGCTCCTCTGTGAACTGGGAATTGCCCCTATTGTTACCGATCCGGGGCATATCTATCCAGAGCACGTAGTTGATTGGTTGAAGCTTAAGCAGATGCTTAAGCTTTTTTTCTTGTCTCCATGAATAGAATGAGGGACTCTTTTGCCACACTAGCGAAGAAGCAATGAACAGCATGCTAAAGTGGGGTGATGGAGAATGGAGCGTTATGACGTGAACTACGGCGAGAAGGATGAGTCGGTACAGGCCGCTCAAGAGGTTCAGAGTACAGCGGATGCGACGGATGCTGTTACCTCGGAAGTGGACCAAGCAGGTGTAGAAGTCAATCACAACGATACGAATTTCTTGTTGAAGCAATTCTATGGGATGTACGAATAAGGTTATAGACTTACGCGATGTCCTGGGACAAAGCCAATGGATCTGACAATAACACGTCAGGGCATTGGCTTTTGTTGTTCTTGGACATGACGTACAGTAACCGCAGGCCGATAGCCAAATAACTGGCGGAGCAGCAAGGCGGCGATTCGAAAGACCATTTCTGCGAGGATGATCGCACCGACCGCATCCAATAAGGCATGCTGCTTCACGAAAAAGGTTGAAATGATGATCGACCATGAAACCGCACCAATAATCATTTTGACGGAGGAGGGGATGGCATGACATGATCGAGCACCGATCCAGAGCAGATAGCTCGTCATTACATGAATGCTGGGGAAGCAGTTATACGGGCCATCCAGCGTATAGATCCCTTTCACCATTTGAATGAGTATCCCATTATTGTGAAGTTCGGGTCTTGGTACGGTCGTCTGAAAAACATAATAAATGAGGTAGCTTCCTATCAGTCCTAGGATGACCGCGAGCAGCGTCTGGTAATAGATAGAGCGATTTTTAAGGCATAACAGGACGAAGACCCCAATCAGGAAGGGATACCAGAGCACATAGGGAATGATGAAGACCGGGAGGAACGGGATCGCATTGTCGAGGTCTGTCATGAGATTGTATACTTGCTCTCCGCCGTGGTTCAGCACCATGTAGAAGATATTTAGCACAGGAATGACGAGCAACCAGAGGAGCGGGAGCAGGGATTGCAGACGAGTGTTTCGTTTCACGATAGATTCTCCTTTTGTGCGTGCCGCAGCACGTTGATGAATTTATCGTAACGGGAGAATCTGTAGATTCGGCAAAGAGATAACTAAAGAAAGTCTGAAGATATAGATCGCCGCCAAAAATCATTCTATATCTGTCCCGTTGACAGTGCTTGGAGGTTCATGATAATATGACTTTAATAATTCATAGTAAATTTATCGGAATTAAAGGTTAAAGGATATGGAAGTAGGGAGATGAGCGTATGGAACGTCATATTACGATCAAACACGAGGATTTGCAGCTTGCAGGAACGATTCATTATCCGGAGGGTGTCTGCTCTGCAGGGAAGCAAGGCCATGAAGGCTTTCGGGTTCCGCTAGTTGTCATTTGTCACGGGTTCGTGGGCAACCGGATCGGCGTCGATCGATTGTTCGTGAAGACAGCGCGCGAGCTGGCGCTTGCAGGCAACCTAGTGCTTCGATTCGATTATGGCGGATGCGGGGAGAGCTCGGGTGAGTACGGAGACCTTGGACTCGAATCGATGATCGCCCAGACGCGTACGGCATTAGACTATGCACTGGATTGCTGTGATGTGGACTTGTCGAGAGTTACGCTGCTCGGTCATAGCCTGGGGGGAGCGGTTGCGCTTCTAACAGCGGTGAAGGATCGCCGTGTGAAAAGACTCGTTATGTGGTCGGCCGTAGGCTATCCTTTTAATGATATCGTGAAAATTATTGGCAGGAACGGGTATGATGAATCGAAGCTCAAAGGGAAGACGGACTACGCGGGATATAGCTTTACACCGAAATATTTCGATTCGCTCGGGCTCTATCAGCCTTTCCAAGAAACGAACCGATTCTCAGGAGATGTCTTATTGATTCACGGGACAAGTGACGATGTGATTCCTGTAGACTATAGCTTCTTGTATGAGAAAACTTTCTGGCTGCGCAGTGATGGCCGTTGCGATAAAGAAATTATTTTCCAAGCCGATCATACGTATTCGACAGGGACACATCAGACACAGGTAATTGGCAAGACGAAGATGTGGCTGCGTGCACTGGAAGAACGTAATTCCGATTGGCAGCACTGGAGTATATAAGTTCATAATGCGTGTAAGCAGGGGCTGATTTCATCGCGGATTCCTAGTACAATAGAGATTAGTTGGCATGGAAATGTTGCGTGAAGGAGTCGGCAGATGAATAGCAAACAAGAAATAGAACGTCAGATGACCCAGCAATTTGAACGGGATGAGCGTATGATGATTCTCGTATTTGTACAGTGGTGCATCAACAATGATTTGGATCCTGTTGCACTGTATACGCGGGCCTATCCGCAGCAAGCAGATAATGTGGAGCTGCGCGAGGCGCTGAAGATTGCGGTAACGAAGGAAGAAGCGGGACCAATCGGTGAGCATATCGTGCTCGGCATGCTTGCTGCTTATAACAATGATGACCTCGCAGCGGTTGTGACCGAAGAAATTGCACGATTGAAGAAGTAGTACGTTATCTAGGAAAAAGAAGAACCTTCGGTTCCCTGCAAAAATGAGGGAGATCGAAGGTTCTTTTGTATTAATCGCGTCGTTTCATCTTCGCTATGAAGCTAGCCGCACCAATGACGACGATCGCTGCATAGATGATGCCTGCCATCGAGCCGATATATTCGAGACCTAAGGGAAGCAAAAGGGTAAGGATTCCGATCGTCACATATGCGATACCCACGGTCTTCGCAAGTTTGTCTTTATTCCCCGTGAACGTCTCTTCGCGATATCCTGCGATGAGGACGAGCATTTTCTT
This sequence comes from Paenibacillus terrigena DSM 21567, assembly GCF_000374845.1. Lineage (GTDB taxonomy): Bacteria > Bacillota > Bacilli > Paenibacillales > Paenibacillaceae > Paenibacillus_K > Paenibacillus_K terrigena. The sequence goes on from NZ_KB895420.1 coordinate 27,922, forward strand.
CACGCCAATCAAATAGCCGAAGACGATAAACAATAATCCGAGCAGTCCCATGACTAGAATCGAAGAACTCAATGATTTCACCTCGTGCTATAGAATCTATTAATTATAAGGGGAGGGACCGGGAAAGTCGAGTGTAGGGGAGGCAGGTGTAATATCAAAAAACGCCCCCCGTACGAAGCGGAGGGCGTATGTTCTATGTGCCATTATTGATAGCTATTCGCTCGTTCCTTACGGCCGAACATGCGGCGAATGTAAGGGATGACGAAGTAGTCAAGTCCGATGCGGCCTGCGTTGAAGCCAGCGACGACGATGAAGATCTCAAGGATGATCATTTGTGCGTTCGTGCTCACGGTACCAGCCATCAGGAAGGCGAAGTTCATGACCATACCCATTAAGACGGCGAATGTTGTAAATGTACCAAGGATGAGTCCAAGGCCGACTAAGAATTCTCCCCATGGGACGAGGACATTGAACAGTTTGACGTTCGGTAGTGCGAAGTGCTCTAGGAAGTTCGCGAACCAAGTTTGTACAGCGGGATGATCGCCTGTTGCCTTAGCGATTGCACCTTGCATAAATCCTGCGGCATCAAAGCCTCCGCCTGTGATCTTGCCCCAGCCGCCCGTGATCCATTGATAGCCGAGATATACGCGAATGATGGTGAGCAGCCAAGCTGCGACGATGTTGTTTCTTAACCAATGTGTGAACATTGATACCAGCTCCAGTCCGTTTTGTAGTTATTATTGTTTATCTCTATGGCTTAATCATACATTCAGTTTAATCCTCAACATGTGATTTTTATCACATTATTAGCCCGAATTTAAAATTTATGAATTTGAAGTACATACTTTGTTCACATTTTCACAAGCGCAAATATCACACCTATCCAAAAACATTTTTCCATAGCTCCAAGCGTCGAAATAACAGACAAATCTTCCATTTTATGCTTAAATAAAGACCATGGACTTTCATCTGTTCCAAATTTTTGCCATTTGAAAGGGGTCTTCATGAAGTCGAAATCATTCTATCGAACACTTAGCATACTATGTATTCTACTGACGCTGCTTCTCAGTGCTTGCACGAGTAAAACGCCTGAAGTTGAGAGCACACCTGAGCCGCAATCCACGGAACAACCAGCACAGGAACAGGAATCAGAGCAAGATCCGACCAAGGCTTATATTGCGCCATTAACAGGGTTACCCACAGCAGAGCCAGTAACCGCAAGGCCAATCGCAGTCATGATCAATAATATGTCCAAGGCAAGACCACAGTCTGGACTTACCCATGCGGATATGCTGTATGAAGTGCTCGCAGAAGGCGGGATTACGCGGCTTGTGGCTATTTTCCAGAGTGAGAATTTCCAGGAACCCATTGGTCCGATTCGCAGCATCCGTCCATATCTCATTGATCTTGGCGATAGCTACCAAGGGGTCTTGGTGCATGCCGGGGCGAGTACCGACGGGTATGCGGTCCTTCAACGTCAACACAAAGAACACTTGGATGAAATTTCGAACGCCGGGCCGTTCTTTTACCGGGATAAATCACGAAAAGCACCGCACAATCTGTATTCAACGCTAGAGAAGCTGCGTGAAGGCGCTGCGAAGAAGAAGTATAAGGCAGATGTGCCTGTGACCACGTATCCTTTTGCCAAAGAAGAGGACATGCCTGTGGGGGAAGAGGCGGCGAAAATTACGGTCAACTTCCTGCTCAAGAACTATAAAGTGACCTATGATTATGATGCGACGAGCAAGCGTTACAGCCGTTCGATCAACGGTCAGCCGCATATCGATCTGAATACGAAGGAGACGCTTACGGCGACGAATGTCGTTGTGCTGGGAGCGGATCATCGTACGCTAGACGATGTGGGACGCTTGGATGTGAATTTGATGAAGGGTGGAGAAGCCGTACTCTATCAACGCGGCAAAGCCATCTCTTGCACGTGGTCGCGCAGCAAGACAAGTGATGTCATTCGATTGTATAAGGATGGGCAAGAGTTGCCACTCTACCCGGGGAAGACAATTCTCAACATCGTTCCAAACACTCCAACATTTGCGAGTCATATCCAGGTGGGGTAATTTGTTAAATCCGGCAAGGATTCCTTGTCGGATTTAATTTTGTCGAGCGGACTGGATAATTGTAGGCGAATATCGACAAACTGTTAAAAGAAATTCACGATTTTGTTTTACAATTCCTTTACAAGCACTATGTCACTTGTGATAAGATAACAAAGGTTATAATTCTCATTATTAAGGTAATCTAAGCAATTTGAAGCAGAGGGGACAGCGTATGTTTAAGAAGAACGATGTATTTTTTCAAAATCTGCAAAATATGGCCGATTCCATTGTCCAAGGCGCGGATATTTTTGCGAAGTATGTAGCAAAGCCAGGAGATACGACAGCTTTCACCAAGGAAATGAAAGAGCTGGAGTCGAAATGTGACGTATTCACCCATACGATTATTAAAGAGTTGAATAAGACGTTCATTACGCCGATCGAGCGTGAAGATATTATGTCGCTGGCTACCTCGCTGGACGATGTGTTAGACGGGCTTGAAGCTTGTGCATCGCGCTTTGATATGTACCATGTGAAGGAATACGATGCTTCGATCGAACAATTTGGTAAAGTGCTGCTCGATAGCGCATTTGAAATCCAAAAAGCGATTCGGCTATTGTCACAGAAAAAATTGCTTGCGATTCGCGAACATACGATCCTTATTAATGACCTTGAGAACCAAGCAGACGATATTCTGCGTAAGAGTATCAAAGATCTATTCGCTGCGGTGAAAGATCCGATTGAGCTGATTAAGAAAAAAGAAATCTACGAGCGTCTAGAGCAAACGACGGATAACTGCGAAGACGTTGCTAATATTCTTGAAACCATTATTATGCGCAACTCCTAAGGTCGCGTGAACGATAGGTGAAATAAAGGAGGACAGAGTTGCGCGGGAACACCTAAATAGTGTGTTTCAAAAAGTTACCTTTTTGAAGAACCTCTAGTCGTTCTGTGCAATACATTTCTATGGATCATACAATGATCGTTTTAGGTATTGTTATCTTACTAGCTCTAGCATTTGACTTTATTAACGGATTTCACGATACGGCGAATGCCATCGCGACATCTGTCTCGACGCGCGCACTCAAGCCGCGGCATGCGATTCTGCTCGCAGCAACGATGAATTTCATCGGAGCCTTGTCCTTTACCGGGGTTGCGAAGACGATCGGGGGAAGCGTCGCAGACCCCTCCAAGCTGGATAATGGGGTAGAGATTGTGATAGCGACCTTAATCGCCGCGATCATCTGGAACCTTGTGACTTGGTGGTTCGGAATTCCTTCGTCCTCATCCCACGCACTCATTGGTGCACTCGCGGGTGCAGTCTTTATAGGAGCGGGTTCAGACAGCTTGAACTATGCCGGGTTTACGAAAATCGTAGAAGGACTTATCTTCTCACCGCTTATTGCATTTGTAGTTGGTTATATCGTGATGACGATCCTGAAGATTATTTTCGGTCGAATGAGCCCGCATTCGGTCAATAAAGGCTTCCGCACAGGGCAGATTATGACGGCAGCACTTCAGTCTTATACGCACGGGACGAATGATGCGCAAAAGGCGATGGGGATCATTACCTTCGCTCTTGTCTCAGCAGGAATACAAGATAATTTGGATGTTCCGTTATGGGTTAAAATTTCGGCGGCAACAGCGATGGCACTCGGTACATCCGTCGGCGGGTGGAAAATTATTAAAACGATGGGTACGAAAATCTTCAAAATCGAACCGATTAACGGTTTTGCAGCGGATTTAACGTCAGCTTCTATTATTATGACGGCAACGCTAGCGCATTTGCCTGTTAGTACAACGCATGCGATTACCTCAGCGATCCTCGGTGTAGGTTCCGCGAAGCGTTTTTCGGCGGTAAAATGGGGCCTAGCAGGTCGTATTGTCATCTCTTGGATCGTGACGATTCCGATTGCATTCGGGCTTGCGATGGCCGTGTTCAAAGTGATTGATTTATTATTCTATAGATAAATGTGGAGAGAAGCTAACCTTCGGTGAAGAGGGTTGGCTTTTTTTGTGTGGCGGTGAGGTGAAATGTAAAGGTTTAAGCTCTCCCTTTGGTTGACAGTGTACAACACGTCTATGAACATTATGGATGTAAACACTGCTGATCAGAGGGGGGGGGGTTTGGCTGCCAAAGTGCTCCGTTAATAAAAAGAGGACTGCAGGATTTCCCTGCGGCGAATGACATAAGATGGCTGGGCACCCTGTACATTCATCCTGAAAATCGCGCGAAAGTAATCTATCGCGTGAAAATAGGAGGTTTCGAGAGATTCATGTCATTCATAACGCTTTCATGGCGATTTCCAGTATTTTCAGATTCCATTTAGAACCAATTTAAGGTTTTACAAGTTGCAACACGAGGAGTATGATACGATTCATGAACATTGCTGAGTCCTTGCCTGAGCAAGGAGCGGGGGAACCAAATAAGTCATGAACCTGTGGCTCGTGTGAGAGCGAGAGCAGGAACATGTGGGGTGAATCCTTGGTACAACGGTACCGAGGTAGGGTGACTCTCACCATCCGAATCCGACAGCTAACCTCGTAAGCGAATGAGAGAGGATGAAGGAAAGTGTAGACGAACGTTGGCTGCAGATGCGAAATGGATCTGTGGTTATGATGTGAAATAGATTGATGAAGCTATGAAAAATGTTTTACATGTCTTTAACGCTGAGTCTTTGCTAAGGCAAAGAGCGGGGGAACCAACGGTCAGCTGAGCTGACCATGGGGTGAATCCAAGGCACCGTCTTGTACGGCGCTAAGGTAGGGCGACTCTCAAGGCCCGAATCCGACAGCTAACCTCGTAAGCGTCTCGAGAGAGGCAACTTGAACGTATTCAATATGTGCGCAGCATGGTGTGATTCGCCGTGTCCATTATTGAAGCCGCGAAGGATAACCTCCCCCGCAGGCTTCTTTTTTTATGCCTTTTTTTAAGGGAAATGAGAAAAATTAACTTTTTTCACGTTGATTAAAATGTTGTTGAAAAGGGAGATCGACTATGAACTGGGGAATGGATTTATTGCAAATCGTGATTGTTATCGGGCTGCTGCTCTTGATCGTGAAGCCGCTCGGTACGTATATCTATCATATATTTTCGAACGAGCCGAACCGGAGTGATCGGATATTTGGTCCGGTGGAGAAAGGGATCTTCTGGCTGATCGGGCTGAAGAACCGCGGCGATATGTCTTGGAAAAGATACGCGCTTAGCTTGCTCCTTACGAATCTTGTATTAACCTTGGTTGGGTTCGGCATCTTGCTGACACAGCGCTGGCTGCCGCTCAATCCGAACGGCATCGACAATATGGAGCCGACGTTATCTTTTAATACGATTATTAGCTTTATGACCAATACGAACTTACAGCATTATAGCGGGGAGTCAGGCTTATCGTATTTCTCGCAAATGATCGTCATCATGATGATGATGTTCACTTCGGCGGCGACAGGAATTGTGGTGGCGATTGCCTTTATCCGCGGATTAACGAAGAAGGGCACAGGGCTTGGTAATTTCTTCACGGACTTCGTGAAGGCCCATACCAGACTATTGATCCCGATGGCTATCGTAATGACACTGGTGTTGGTCGGACTACAAGTACCGCAGACGCTGGACGCTACGGTTCAAGCGCACACGGTTACAGGCGAGACACAGCAGATCGCGATTGGTCCTGTAGCATCGCTCGAGTCGATTAAACATTTGGGGACGAATGGCGGGGGATTTTTCGGAGCGAACTCTTCGCATCCATTCGAGAACCCGAACCCACTTACCAATGTGCTCGAAATCCTGATGATGTGGTGTATCCCGGCATCGCTAACCTATACGTACGGACGATTCGCTCGGAATCAGAAGCAGGGCTGGATCGTGTTCGCTGTCATGAGCATCTTGTTCGCAGCGTTCCTCAGTCTTGTGTATGTCTCGGAAACTAACGGTAATCCGGTCTTGAATACGATCGGTGCAGACACATCACAAGGCAGCATGGAAGGGAAGGAAGCACGATTCGGGATTGCGCAATCCGCGCTATTCACGACTGTGACGACCTCGGCAACGACGGGTACGGTCAACAATATGCATGATACGTTAACCCCGCTTGGCGGTCTCGTACCGATGTCGCTCATGATGCTGAACGTGGTGTTCGGCGGCGATGGCGTAGGGCTTGTTAATATGCTGATGTATGCGATCCTCGCGGTGTTCTTGGCAGGCTTAATGGTCGGACGTACGCCGGAGTTCTTGGGTCGGAAAATTGAACCGCACGAGATGAAGCTGATCGCGATTGCGATTCTCGTCCATCCGCTGATTATCTTAGGTCCGACGGCGATTGCGTTCTTAACCGATCTGGGATCGGGTGCCATTACGAATCCAGGGTTTCACGGCATCTCGCAAGTGCTCTATGAATACACCTCATCGGCAGCGAACAACGGCTCCGGGTTCGAGGGCTTGGCGGATAACACGCCGTTCTGGAATATGACGACAGGGATTGTGATGTTCCTCGGTCGATACGTCTCCATCGTGGCACTGCTCGGCGTAGCAGGTTCACTCGTGCGCAAAAAATGGGTGCCTGAGACAATTGGGACATTCCGCACTGATAACAAGCTATTTGCCGGGGTGCTGCTCGGAACGGTCATTCTCATTGGGGCATTGACGTTCCTGCCTGTACTCGTCCTTGGGCCGATTGCAGAGTTCCTGACATTAGGGTAGAGATCAATTAACGAGGTGAAAGAACATGGATTCGACCATGAAACGTAAATCATTAATAACTTCAGATATATTGAAATATGCGCTAGGCCAGAGCTTCGTCAAATTGAACCCGCTGATCATGATCAAAAATCCGGTCATGTTCGTGGTAGAGCTAGGAACGTTCATCGTCCTGCTGTTAACACTGTTTCCTTCCGTTTTTGGCGCGGAAGCGAATTTCGGCTTTAACCTAACAGTATTCATCGTCTTGCTGTTCACCGTTTTGTTCGCGAACTTCGCCGAAGCGATCGCTGAAGGACGTGGGAAAGCGCAGGCGAATGCACTGAAGCAGACGAAGAGCGACGTGACGGCGAATAAAGTGCAGCCGGGCGGCGGTGTGAAGCAAGTACCAGCGACAGAGCTTCGTAAGGGGGATGTCGTCGTCGTAGCCATGGGCGAGATGATCCCTGGAGACGGTGAAGTGATTGCAGGGCTGGCCACGGTAGACGAATCCGCGATAACCGGTGAGTCTGCGCCAGTCATGAAGGAAGCAGGCGGCGACTTCAGCTCGGTAACGGGCGGAACGCGCGTAGTCAGTGACCAGATTAAAGTACGGATCACGAATGATCCAGGTGAATCGTTCTTGGATCGCATGATCTCCCTCGTCGAAGGGGCCGAGCGTCAGAAGACGCCGAACGAAATTGCGCTTAACATTTTGCTCATTACATTGACCGTGATTTTCTTGATTGTAGTTATGACGCTAGCGCCGATTGCCAAGTATGTAGGGGTCGACTTAGAAATTCCGGTGCTGATCTCCTTGTTAGTCTGCTTGATCCCGACGACCATCGGGGGCTTATTGTCCGCGATTGGGATCGCGGGGATGGACCGCGTGACGCAATATAACGTGCTCGCAATGTCCGGGAAAGCCGTTGAAGCGGCAGGGGACATTAACACAATGATTCTCGATAAAACGGGGACGATTACGTTCGGGAATCGGATGGCTAGCGACATCGTTCCTGTCGGGAAAGCCACGGTCGAAGAAGTATCCCAATGGGCTGCCGTGAGCTCCATGCAGGATGAGACGCCGGAAGGCCGTTCCGTGCTGGAGTGGGTACGAAAAGAAGGTTATACCTTTGATGATAAGATTGCGAGAAATGCCGAGTTTATCGATTTCAAAGCCGAGACGCGAATGAGCGGCGCGGACCTAACCAATGGATGGAAAGTTCGTAAAGGGGCAATCGATGCGGTGAAGCAATGGGTACTGGATCAAGGCGGCGTGATTCCGGCTGATCTGACAGACAAAGGAAACAAGATCGCCTCGGAAGGCGGAACACCGCTCGCGGTAGCGGTAAATGATCGATTGTTAGGCATTATTTATTTGAAGGATACCGTCAAACCGGGGATGCGCGAGCGGTTCGAACAGCTTCGCCGTATGGGCATCAAGACGATTATGTGTACGGGAGACAATCCGTTGACGGCAGCAACGATTGCGCGTGAAGCGGGTGTAGATGACTTCATTGCTGAGAGTAAGCCGGAGGACAAAATCGCAGTGATTCGCAAGGAGCAAGCGGAAGGCAAGCTCGTCGCGATGACAGGCGACGGTACGAACGATGCGCCAGCGTTAGCGCAAGCGGATGTAGGGCTCGCAATGAACAGCGGTACGATTGCGGCGAAGGAAGCAGCGAACATGGTGGATCTGGATTCCGACCCATCGAAGATCATTGAAGTCGTATCGATCGGGAAGCAGCTGCTGATGACACGCGGTGCATTAACGACGTTCAGTGTGGCGAACGATGTGGCGAAATATTTTGCGATAATCCCCGCGATGTTCATGTTAGCCATTCCTGAGATGCATGTGTTGAACGTCATGGGGCTCGGGTCACCGATGTCCGCGATCTTATCGGCATTAATATTTAACGCCATAATTATTCCGCTCTTAATCCCGCTCGCGATGAAGGGTGTAGCGTATCGGCCGATGAGTGCAAGCAAGCTGCTCAGTCGGAACTTGTTGATCTATGGTCTTGGCGGCGTGATTGCACCGTTCATCGGGATTAAAGTGATAGATTTGTTCGTTCATATCTGGATTTAGCGTGGCATGGAGAGAGGGAAGGATGGAATAATCATGAATATGAATTTGCATACAAATACAAATGTTGAGGTGCCTGCCCGAACGTCGGTGGGCTCGATCATCTTAGTCGCCGTACGAATAAGTCTCGTCTTTATTATTCTCTGTGGGTTGGTGTATCCGCTCCTGTCCACAGGCCTTGCGCAAGTGCTCATGCCGAAACAGGCGAACGGCAGCTTGATCAAGGATGCGAACGGTACCGTCATCGGTTCCGAGGTGATTGGGCAGATGTTCAAGGATCAGAAGTATTTCCAAGGGCGGGTATCCAGTATTGAATATAACGCAGCGAGTTCGGGATCGAACAACTATGGGCCTTCGAACCCCGATTTGTTGAAGCGGACACAGGAATCGGCGGCGGAATGGACGAAGAATAACCCGGATGTGCCGCTCAGTGAAGTGCCAATTCAATTGCTGACGAACTCGGGATCGGGCCTAGATCCGCATATTTCGCCGAAGAGTGCTGAAGTGCAAATACCGCGGATCAGCAAATTGACGGGGATCAGCGCAGGAGAGCTGGAGAAGCTTGTTGAGAGCCATACTGAAGGCCGTGACCTTGGTGTGTTCGGGGAACCGCGTGTGAATGTCTTGATGCTGAATATTGATTTGCAGAAATTAATGAAATAATGCGGATGTGTCCACTCGGTCGCTTGGATCGGGTGGGCATGTTCATGTCAACATATAAGCCAAAGGGGTAGGGGCATGGAGCAGTTTCGAAGGAAAACACCGGAGGAAATTCTGGAGTCGATTACGCGGTTGTCGCGAGGCTATCTGAAAATTCTGATCGGAGCGGTCAGCGGTTCGGGGAAGACGTACCATCTGCTCCGTGAAGGGCACCAGTTAGCAAGGCAAGGCGTGGATGTCGTCATCACGGCGATTTCCACGCGGCAGCGGCCCGAGACGATGGAACAGATCGGCGATCTGGAGCGGGTACCGAGCATCCATTGGATGAAGGATGGCGTCGAACAGAAGGACATCGATCTCGGGGCACTCATACAGCGGAATCCAGAGGCGGTGCTCATCGATGGACTCGCGCATCGCAATCGACCTGGCGCGCTCCATGCCACACGGCTAGAGGATATTCAATATCTATTGAAGCAAGGCATTAGTGTCACGACGACGGTCAATGTCTACGAACTGCAAGAGGTCGCGGAGCTTGCCGAGCCGTATATCGGCTTTAAGCCGGAGATTACGGTGCCTACGGATACACTCGAAATGGCGGACGAAGTCCGGTTAATCGATGTCACGCCGGAGACATTATTGAAACGAATGGCGGAAGGGCATCTGGATGGGCTGCAGCTTCCAGCGGATGTCTCCGTGTTCCGGCATGGCAATCTGGCTGTTCTGCGGGAGCTTGCCCTGCGGCTGGTTGCGGAGGGCGTCAATGACTCGCTGGAGCGGCATCGGGAGCGATTGGGGCTCATCGGACCGTCTTGGGCAGCGGAACGGATTCTTGTCGCGGCCCAGTATCATTGGAATGGCTCGATCTATATTCGGCGCGGTCAGCAGATTGCGAAGCGGTTGAATGGGGATCTGCGCGTCGTCACATTCGTGAAGCCAGGGATGGAGCTGACGAAGGAGAGTGCGACCTTCAAGCGGTCGATCGTGAAGCTGACAGAGAAGATTGATGCGCCTTTCGAAGAGCTGCCCTTGCCCTCGCAACGACATCTTCCGCGCATACTCATGGATTATGCGTTAGAGCATCAAGTGACGCGTATTGTGATCGGGCATTCGAAGATGACGAGGTGGCAGGAGCTTCTCAAAGGCTCCGTCTTGAATGGATTGATCGCGCGAATGAACCAGGTGGATATGTTCATCGTCGCGGATCGGGCGGAGTCGGATGGGGAACGGATTCTACCAACCAAACGGTTAGCATTACGTGGAGACGTGGACATAGCGGGGGTACCTAGCGGAGAAGAGAAAATGTTGCACGGCAAGGTGCGTGTCCGAGGTCAGCTGGGGGATTTGGAGAATAATCGATACCGCCGATTGACACAGGAAGAGATTGATCGCGAAGTCGAATCGATACAGCGAGGGCATTTCAAGGTCTATATTGGCGCGGCGCCGGGGGTGGGCAAGACCTATACCATGCTGCGGGAAGGCAATGAACTACTCCGCAAGGGGATGGACCTATGTATCGGGTATTTGGAGACGCATGGTCGCCGCGAGACAGCGGGGCAAGTGGGTGCACTGCCGCTCGTACCAAGGCGTAAGATCGATTATCGCGGTGTGCAGATGGAAGAGATGGATACGGATGAGATCCTGCGCCAGAATCCCGAGGTTGTCTTGGTCGATGAACTGGCCCATACGAATGTGCCTGGCAGTGAGCTGAAGAAGCGTTACGAGGATGTTGAGCGGCTGTTAGCCGCCGGGATCTCGGTCATCTCGACGATGAATGTGCAGCATTTGGAGAGCTTAAATGATGCGGTGGAGCAGATTACAGGGGTACGCGTGCGGGAGACGGTGCCAGATCATATTTTACGGCTAGCCGATGAGGTGGAATTGATTGATGTCGCGCCGAAGACGCTGCAGCAGCGGCTGCGAGACGGGCATATTTATCGCAAGGAACAGGTGGAGCAGTCGCTGAATCATTTTTTCAAGACGGGAAATCTCATTGCTCTGCGGGAATTAGCGTTACGGGAGCTAGCGGATGATGTGGATGAACGCCTGGAATCGTGGGAGCGGAAGCCATCGCTTCGCGGTCCTTGGCGCCGGAAGGAAGTAATCTTCGTCGGGGTGACATTAAGTTCGAATGCGGAACGGTTGATCCGACGCGGATTCCGCATCGCATACCGCTTGAAGGCAGCGCTCTATGTGACCTACATTCACACAGGGGGACCGCTGACAGCGGAGCAGCAGGAGCGGGCGGATGCGATTGGAGCGCTCACGGAACGTTTTGGCGGGACATTCAAGGTTAGCCACGCGCCGCATGCGAGGAAGATGGCGGACATATTCATGCAGGAAGCGAATCTCGTGAAGAGCACCCAGTTGATTCTTGGGCAATCGGCGCGTCCATGGCATGTGCGTCTGCTGCGTGGGTCGGTGATTAACAAGCTGCTGCGGATGGCCCGGCATATGGATGTGTTGATCGTCGCGAAGCCTAAGGGCTAAGTGGGGCAATAGGGGCATGTTCATAGAGCTGGTGTGATCGGGCGGTTGAAGCCGCTGGATGACTACAGCGAAGAGAGCGGTGGAACATGATAAATAGGCTGAGGCGAGGAGGCTTCGGCCTATTTTTGTATGATGAGGGGAGGGTGAGGAAGGGGAATCTATTTTTTGTATTTTTTGTAGCTTTTGTTGCCTTTAGAGCTGGTAGGACGGCGGTGTTGTTTCGATTTGTTGGTCGATTGGCGTTTGCGTCTGCGGCGCCGTCTGCGTTTGGACCAATCGTCATCATCTTTTTTCTTTTTTTTGCTAGGGAGCAGGACGTCGGCCATCAATTTCATGACAGGCGCCAACTGGGAGACGCTCTGCATCACCTCCCGAACCTTGGACACCGTGCTCACAATCCCGTCAATGCCGCCCATCCGGTCGATGAACCCTTTGATATCACCAATATTGAAGGGGAACTTACTCTTGGTGGCGACGGGTGTGACGGGGGTTACGGATGGATCAACAAAGGGGACCATGGAAGTAGATTCGGCCAAGTCAATGGCTGCGGGTGTCGTCTCGGGAATCAGCGATTCTTGCAGGGGAGGCCGATTATATGGATTGCGCACGCCGGGGTACGGAGAGACGTGATGTGAGCGCACGTGAGGGTGCTGAGGCATGGAGATTTCACTTCCTTTATGGGTGGATGTATAGAATACTGTATGTGATAGGCGAACAACATGACTGGACGAATGCCCGGTTTTTGACAAAAAAGTGTGGGCAGATTTTCGCTCTGTAGTGCAGGAAAACGGTAATGCTTGAAATAGATTTGCACTCTACGTTACAATGGGGGTAAGTACCAGTAGCTGGGGGATGAGAATAAGTGCAACTCAAGAAACTTAATGATAAAACAATCGATCAATTATTCGAAGCGGTATTAACGTTGAAGTCTGTAGAAGAATGCTATGTTTTCTTCGATGATCTGTGCACGGTGAATGAAATCCAATCGCTGTCGCAGCGTCTGGAAGTGGCAAGAATGCTCGGCAAAGGCAGCACGTATAATCAGATCGAAGCGGAGACGGGCGCGAGCACGGCTACGATTTCGCGCGTGAAGCGTTGCCTCAACTATGGCAATGATGGTTACACGATGGCTCTCGAACGATTGGAACGATAACACATGCGTCCGGGTATACTAATCATTAGTCACGGGTCACGGGACGCTGCTTGGGTCTCGCTCGTGGATGAGGCCGTGGAGCATGCGAAGCTGCCTGAGGGGATACCTGCTGAGGTTGTGTTCCTGGAAATCGTCGAAGGGCGACTTATACAAGATGGCATCGACCGTCTCGAAGCAAAGGGAGTTACGGACCTGTTCGTGATTCCTTTCTTTGTGTCGGGCGGAAGTACGCATGTCGATGAGATTGCGTATGCGCTCGGGGTGAAGGAAGCCGCGTCCTTCGATACAGATCTGGAGCCGTTCCGTGTTCAAGCACGCGTCTGGTTCGGGGAGCCGATGGATGTCGATCCGATCGAAATGGCGCAGATTGTGATGGAGCGCAGCCGCGAGCTGTTGGGTGGACGGCAGCCGGAGGAGACGGTCCTTATGCTCGTAGCCCATGGCAGTGATCACCCTCTATTCTATGATCGCTGGGTAGGCGGGTTACAGCGGGTGGCCGTCAGGATTCAGCGCGAGATGAATTACGCTGCGGTCGATACGGGCCTACTGCTTCCGGAGCAATTATATGATAAGATAATAAGATGGCAGACAGAGACGGACTACACCGTGATGGTGGTGCCGTTATTTTTGAGTTCGGGCTATTTTACTAATCGTGTAATACCGAATCGTATTGGGCAGGCTGTATGTGTATATGACGGTCAGGCACTCTTGCCGCATCCGCTCGTATCGCGCTGGCTATCGAGGCAAGTGCATCAGGTTATGCAGCGTCGGTGACCCGTACGAAATGAATAAACAGGTGGCAGGTAAAAATGGGTATGGATCGAATCACGAAAAGAGCGAGGCTCATATACAATCCGACATCCGGTAGGGAAGAGATGCGGCGGCGGCTCCCTGATATTTTGCAACGGCTGGATCTTGCTGGCATTGAGACGACTGCGCACGCGACGATCGGCGAGGGCGATGCAACCGCATGTGCGATCGATGCGGTGGAACGCGGCTACGATATGATCATTGCAGCGGGTGGGGATGGGACCCTCTATGAGGTGATTAACGGCTTGGCGCCGCTTGAGAAGCGTCCACCGCTCGGCATCTTGCCCGTCGGAACGACGAACGATTTCGCGCGTGCGATGAACATTCCCCGGAATTGGAGTGACGCTTGCGATCTCATTCTGGGACAGCACACGCGGCCGATTGACCTTGGGTTAGCTGGAGATCGTTATTTCATTAATATTGCAGGCGGTGGCTCCTTGACGGAGCTGACCTATGAAGTGCCGATTAAGCTGAAGACCATGATCGGGCAGCTAGCCTATTACGTGAAGGGTCTGGAGAAAATGACGCGGCTTCGCCCGTCCGAGCTGATTATTCGCGCGGATGGCATCGGCGAATTCCATGAGGAATTCATGCTCTTCCTGATCGCGAACAGCAACTCGATCGGCGGCATGGATAAGCTTGCGCCGAATGCAAGAATCGACGATGGACTATTCGACGTCTTGCTCGTGAAGAGATGCAATCTCGCAGAATTCATCCGCATCGCGAGTCTCGCGATGCGCGGAGAGCATATGACGGATCCGCACGTGGTACATTTCCGTACCTCGCAGTTGGAAGTGACGTCGCCGGAATACGTACAGTTGAACCTGGACGGCGAACTTGGCGGAACGCTGCCATGCAACTTCTCGGTGCTGCCGGCGCATATTGAGATTTTTGCGGCGGAGTAGGGAAGCGGGAGCGTTAGTGGTATCCGTAGATCACAGGCGTATGGAAGAAGCAGTGAGCGTAAACAATAGGGGATTGCGTTTGGCTCTGGAAAGGGCAGGGCGGTCCTCTTTTTGATGTAATGAGCGTGGAAATGATGGGAATGCGAATGAGATTCCCTTTAACATATATTATGAGTTGGGCGGGGTTAGATAGATGACAAGAGGAAGACAGCGCGGTGGACAATCGCGTAACAATAACAGCAAGGCACCATCGCAGGCGATCCTGGATTTGCCCGTGGCAAAGAATGAAGACGTGGAAGTCGAGATTATCGGCTTAACGCACGAAGGCGAAGGCGTGGGACGCGTAGAAGGCTACACGTTGTTCATTGGCGGCGCATTACCGGGTGAGCGTGTGCGTGCGAAAGTGCTGAAAGTGAAAAAGCAGTATGGGTATGCGAAACTACTAGAGGTCATGGTTGCAAGCCCGGATCGTATCGCACCGCCTTGCGAGATCTACAAGCAGTGCGGCGGCTGCCAGCTGCAGCATTGGTCGTATGAAGCGCAGCTCGACTGGAAGCGCCAGCATGTAGTGGACAACCTGGAACGGATTGGGAAGTTGAAGGTTGGGGGCAGTGTTGATGGTGAGACCAGTGAGGGATTGAGCGAAGAGGCAAGGATTGTGGTTCATCCGACGCTTGGGATGAACGATCCTTGGCGTTATCGGAACAAAGCACAGGTCCCGATGGGCATGGCGGAAGAGGGCGGCTTGATCGGTGGATTCTATGCGCGTAATTCCCACCGCATCATCGATATGGATGCTTGTCTGATTCAGCATGATCAGAACGATGATATTGTACGCCGTGTGAAGTCGATCGGTCGTGACCTTGGCGTGACGGCTTACAATGAAGAGACGGGCGAAGGCTTGCTGCGCCACGTTGTTGTGCGTGTGGGCTTCCGTACGGGTGAGCTGATGGTCGTGCTCGTGACGAATGGAGCCAAGCTTCCGCGCGTTGAGGCATGGATCGAAGCCATTCGTGCGCAAGTGCCTGGTGTGGAGAGCATCTGTCAGAACATTAACACGAAGCGGACGAATGTGATCTTCGGTGATGTGACGAAGACGCTGTGGGGCCGCGATGTCATCTATGACTATATCGGGGACGTGAAGTTCGCGATCTCGGCGCGTTCGTTCTATCAAGTCAACCCGGTACAGACCGAAGTGCTGTACGGGAAGACGCTAGAGTATGCCGGCCTGACCGGATCAGAGACGGTCATCGACGCCTATTGCGGCATCGGCACGATCTCGCTGTTCTTGGCACAGCATGCGAAGCGGGTGTACGGCGTCGAGATCGTCCCCGAGGCGATCGAGGACGCACGTGCGAATGCTGCGCTGAACGGGATTAGCAATGCCGAATTTGAGGTAGGGGCAGCAGAGGACGTCATGCCGCGCTGGCTTGAGCAGGGCGTGACGCCTGACGTCGTCGTTGTGGATCCGCCCCGTAAAGGGTGTGATGAGCGGTTGCTCGAGACGCTGCTTACGATGCAGCCTGAGCGTATCGTGTACGTGTCGTGCAACCCCGCGACGTTGGCGCGGGATTTGCGGGTACTCGAGGATGGTGGGTATCGCGTGAAGGAAGTACAGCCGGTGGATATGTTTCCGCATACGGTGCATGTTGAATGTGTAGTGTCAACATATAGAAAAGATCTAATTGAAGGGCAATGAGCTCTAAATTCAGCTTCATTGCCACAAAATTATTTATTAGTTTAGTTAGACGGTGAAGTTGTAAATGATATTTACTTCACCGTCTTTTTTAATACTTATCTTTTTTACAAGCATGAGTAGAAGTTCTCGATCAAGCTTTTCGAAAGATGTTAATTTTGCTATATCAAGAAGAGTTGGTTTGTTGGTTTGTGTTTCCTTAAGAAGATCAGAACTCCTCAAAGTGCACTCTGCAAGTTCTTTGTCTAACCGAGAGAGAAGTTCGTGATATCTCTCTTTAGACAATTCACCATCCAACCACTTATCCTCTGCATTATTTTTTCGAGTCTGTATCTGCTCAATTCTTCTCTTGAGATTCAAAGATTCCTTCGAGGTAGATTTTTTCCCTTCTACATTGTTGAGGAGCGGAAATCCTTCAGATACTTGAACCGAGCCGATGTTGAAGGTCTTTTCGACAATATCATCAAATTGGACGATGAGGATCATGTTTACTTCAATCTGTATTTTATCACTCAAGATTACCGTCACTCGGAGCCTGGGGTAGATTATATGGGGATCTTGAACCACATGCACATCGACAACCGATTCCTTAAGAATTATCAACGATACGGGATGGACTTATTGGTAAGGAACAGAATGGCATAGGTCCATTAAGCAGCTTCTTGAGAGGTAATGGCAAAGGCAGTAGTAGACAACGCTCATGCGCTGTCTCTTTTTAATGGGATAACGTCAATAACCTTAAAGGTTTTAGGAGGATTTTGTAGAAATATGGGTGTGCAGTTTAAATGTTCAGAGGATAGAAAACATTGAAGTCATTAAAAGTACAGGAATTATTAACTAATAAACGAGGGTCGAACATGATATCAGAACGAATGAGAGAAATATTAGTTGGAGCGGTTAAAGATGCTGAGCAAAGCACATTAAAGGACATTGCATCGGGTGATCTAAGTGGTGAGGAAAATATTACAATAGATTTGTTGAAGGCAATAAAGATACTATGCTTCCAAGCTATTGAGAAAAACAAAGACAATAGCGGAAGATTTACTTATGAAGTGACAGCAAGAGATTTTCCAAAGCGAACATTGGAACCTATTGTCGGAGCGGATTTTGCCATTTCTTTACGTAAGTATGATGTTTGGGGTAATTCTGAACACCTAGAAAAAGTAAAGAGTGTCTTAGTTCAAGCAAAGCTCCCGGAAAGCACCGATTATAAGAGGTTAGCAAAGCAGGTAAATGATATGGGTCAAATATCAGATGAATCCTACATAGCGGTATATGATCTTACTGGTGTTTACATAGTAAAATCGACAGATGTAATCGAAGCTGGATATCGTGTGAAAAATGTTACAGCAGATAAAAGACTATCGCTTGATGATTTCTTCTCAGATATATTTATCTGCCAAAGAGGTAAAGTCGGTTTGGATGCTAGAGAAATCAAAATAAAAACTTCTCCACGAAGAAAGTTAAAGCAATTGGAGTTTACTATTAAAGAGTACATTTTCTGATTGTCACCGAACAAATTAATTTGTCAGTCAGCCGTATTATTTTATGTCGCAATGATTTTGCGGTATTGATCTAGACAGCGATCATTTGCTGTCTATTTTTCTGTAGATTCCTGTCGACTTGATGGAAGGTATTGGGAGGCAATCTATTGAATTATGGAGTATAGATGTGGCTTCGGGCTATGAGGGGGGTTCCTGCATTTGAAAGATGAAGATCGATTGATTGACGAGGAGAAATTAAAGATTATGGACGTTTTGAAAGGTCTATTTGGCAGTAGTGATTCTTTTGATGATCTGAAGCGGATGCGTAATTACAAGCCAATCCCTTTGAAGTGGAAAGGCGACATCGAATACGAGGTTCAATATCAATCGTCTCAGATCGAAGGCGAAGGGCATCGTGTCCTCAATGTCGTGACTAATAAGTATAGCGAACGAGTAATCGTGTATCGCTTGTATTACGATGACGATCAAGACGATATCAATATCAATTTGCGTATTCGGATCATTACAGATAAGGGCGTAATGCTTCCTGACCCCAATATCTACTTACACGTATTTCAAGAGGATCAACACATTCAAATAGCAGACATTCGTATCGAAGGAGCTCACGTAAATCGCGGCTACGGCTCCATCGTCATGAACGAGATACTAAAGCTTGCACACCAGTTAGGTATCAAGTTTATTGATGGTTGGATCTCTGGTGTCGACTGGGGTCATATTGAACGGTCGGCTCACTTCTACCGGAAGTTTGGATTCGATGTCGAGCTAAATGAGGGGTCTGGAAAGATCCTTTGGTTGAATGAGGAGCTTGGGGCTACTCGGAAAGAGTTCGAGCAGTTATTAAAAACCGATCCATTTGAGATCAGTTAGAGAAGTTACCAGACTAAAGCTTAAATGAGGTGAAGATCGTGAAGGATAAAATCGAACAAGAAGAGCTTCTTCAAAAATCTAAGGAGTTTAAACTCTTTTCCGGTCCGTCTTTGACTAGAGTATTTAATAAGACAGGTGTAGTAGGTTATGAAATTGGTACACTTGGATCTGCTGGCTTATTGAAATATAAAGATAGATTTTTTGTTGTTACCGCTAAACACGTTGTCACATTAGGTAATGAACTACTCCCCCTATCTGACATCGTGATTCCTTACCAGTATCAAGGTGGAACAAAAGCATTGACTTTATTGAAGCAAGCAGTTGACTCTGATCGAGATATAGCAATCTTTGAAGTGGCTCAAACGTCTGCAGTATTTTTGGAACAGGAACAAAATAAATGTTTCTTGGAAGATGGTTTGATTAATGAAGATCCATTAGGATACTTTGAAAATAAATCCAATGTTGTATTTCTGCATGGTATTTCTAAAGAAGGAACTGACGTGGATTATGGTGCATTCGTAGTTGATATGACAACGACACCTTATACGACCTTTATTGATCGAGTTGATGAAGCATCGCAGAGAATAGTATTAATGGCAGATGTGGATGGGACTAATGAATTTGGTCAAACAGGTCACCCACTGCCCGATTTTGGTGGGATGAGTGGTTCATTTGCTTATTCTTACCAAAGAGAAGATATTGAAATTCCGTTTCGATTACTTGGTATATTATCTAATGGGAATAAAGAAGCAGGGTTTTTATGGGTGATACCTATAAGTGAAGTCGTTGAAATATTGGAGAAGGAATTCTTCGGTAATTAATGGGGTCGAGCAGATTGCTGCTCGACTCTTTGCTTTTTAAGTGGGGTTAAGTTTCTATAGGACTATCACCCTAAAGGAGGAGGAAACTAGTCATATTTTGGCGAATATTTACAGGCGGATATTATACTTGCTGGAGGTAGTTTATGGCTAAGAAAGAACGTTGCTTCTGTGGAAGCGGGAAGGCTTCGACAAATTGTCATCGGGTCGCTTCTGACAGTCGCGCGGCACATCTATTCAAACTTTATGATCAAGTTGAAACTACAGTTGAATCATACTTTAAGCATAATGATAATTCTCTCCAGTGTTTCTCGGGATGTAGTAATTGTTGCAGCGATTTCTTTACAGTCTCAGAGGTTGAACTTGAGATAATCATGGATGAAATTCATACTACGTGGACTGAGCAGGAAATTATCAACCTATATAAAAAAGTGATGGATAATGTCCGGGCTTTTCAAGCGGCACATCCAGATTTAGATAATGCAATCCAGACCCAGCTTGATTACGAAGGCGACTTAAGTAAGTTCAAGTCATTTAAAGGCGGAAAAACTAGAACCAGCTTCCCATGTCCGCTTCTAGATCAGGAAAATATCAGTGAGTTAGAGTTGCGTTAAAGACTTTGGTCGCTTCTGAAATGAATGGAGGTAGTTTAGGGATGCCAAGAGGAAGGAAAGTAAGACGTATTGATTATGGCAGAAAAGAAATGATGGAGCTAAGTGAAATTAACATACCAAAGACATTCACTAACTACATGGACAAGTTCTATGAGCTATATGGTTTTGAAGAATCTGACTTCAGAGTAGGTAAATCAGAGAACGCGGACTATTACTTCCCTGCTGATTTTGCAGAGCTCCTTGCTTTAATCTTAAGAAACAGCAGTAAACACCCTTTTAGTAGAGTAAATCATGTCAAAGAGAAAATTAACGCATCGCAAATACAGGAGTACAATCAACTGATGTGCGAAAACATCGATAATGAGTTGCCCTCAGTATTCAGAGATTTAATCTACACTATGCCTTCTCACCTTCAGTCAGTTATGCTCGGAGACTTAACTTCAGTTTTGGTGGAGCGCCTGACGTTATTTATTGTGAATATCACCAAATTGGATCATCAAGGTATGGGCGATACAGTTGACTGGCTGTGTAGACGATTAGATGAGGCAAATTATAATCTGTTCAGGGGCAACTACATTAATGAGATGGCTCAAAAGTCTAATGAAGCTTACAATAATGAGCACTTTAAAGAGCTCATTGAGAAATTACACGGACCAAAAGATGAACAGATTGATGATCTAGAGAGACGAATGGTTGCGACAAACAACAGTATAGATTACACAATATCATTGCTAATAAAACGTATCTTGCAAGCTACTGATGACCTGTATTACGCAGACAAAGGTTCTGAATTTCTAGACCTTAAAAATAAAGAATTGCTTCTAATGCTGGGGTTAGAGGCAGTGCCAGCAGATGAAAGCAATTCGGGTGGTCAGCACAGCCACTTAATTGAGCGAACACTTTATTATAGTCACGAGCTGTCTAAGGTGGTAAACCGAGGAAGAGTCGCTATGGCTGAGTCAGTATTAGAGAAGCACAGAGAAAAAATGCTGACGAGGAAATCAATTGTTGAACAGATTAAAGATAAAAGCTTCCGTGAGCCGGGCGAGTTGAGCGTTGACGAGAAGAAGAAAATTCTAGAAAGTCGGATAAAGTTAATGCAGGATGAGTTAGCCAGATTAGAGGAAGAAGCCAGCGAACCACAAGATGACTCCGTAGACAGTTTCATGGTTGAGATGCAAAGAGAGTATGTGGCGTACTGTGAGAAGGCAAATCAAGACTCAGAAAATTTGAAACCGATAGTGGATCACTTTGTAGGGCAAGTCCTTATAAACTTCATGAATACCAGTGGAATAAAGTAAAGGGAATTTTTATTTGCTTTACTTTATGACCACAGACCTTTTCATCGTAATACAATTGAGGCATCTCCAATGAAGGAAGGTGCTTCAATATGAATAGGAAAAGGACGGGCAGTCGTGACAAAATCCTACTGGACTTGATTAAACAATCGGATGAGCAACTGATGCTTGATGAAAAAGGAACAGTCATCATATACACGGATGCTTCGGTTCAGTCCGTATCGGATTATGAATACAGGTCAGGCATAGGCGTCGTGATTTTCTATCGGAAGAAGAAAAAGTTCGGCGTTAAGCTGATCGCTGAATGTGAGTACAAATCCGATAAGGATGATATCGCCAAGGAAGAGTATAAAGCGCTCAAGCGGGGTATTGCAGAAGCTGTGGGAACGTGGGATTTTAATCAAGCATACGTCCTTTCTGACAGTACTTCTGCTTTAAAGCGACTGACTAAGGAAATCAAGGATAACATCTCTATTCCTTTTGATATAAATCTCTACTGGGTGGAAAGTCATAAGGGCATTCTGTTAAATGCTCTTGCAGACCACTTGGCTAAAAGTAGAAATGTAGAGCAGTTTTCAGGAATTGACGAAGCGCTAATAGTCCCCGATGCCAGCCCATTTGCAAAGTATCGGAGTTATACGGGGATAAGAGGTGGCATGAAACGAGCCTATCGTATAAACGAACGCCAAAAGGCTTTCCAAAAACTGTTGAGGTCAAGTCTAAATGCAGATATTTACCAAAGCCTACTGCCAAGGTAACATAAGCAGGGATTCGACCTGGAACAGCTTTAATATTTATTGAGAGGGGTATGCCAAATGAGTTTAGAGTTGCCTATTAGTCATCAAGACGAATTCGAGTGTGAAGGTTGTGGTGCTAAAATTAACCATACTTTTACTATCCAAGATCTTGAGTACGAGAGCAGCGATGAAAGAGGTATGGGCGATGAGACTCAGTACAGCTTTACGGAAGAGGTTCCTTGCCCCCAATGCAGTCACTTGAATGAAGTCACTGGAGAAGTATGGGAATATCCCGAAGGAGCGGTAAACCTCGTTCAGTTAACTTAGCAAGCAGTTAACAAGTGGAGATAGTGTCCTATAGTGGATACTATCTCTCTTTTAATCATGTTGCCCCTAAGAGGATCGAGATTTGTTGGAAGTGGTAGTTCGGTAAAAAGAGCCAATATCGGGATTGAACTTAAAGTAGCAATAACAACTTCTCAAACTGAGAGGGGTAATAAATATGCTCTTGCGTCATATTTGTGAGGTCTGTGGTAAGGATGAGGTTCTAACGCCCGAGCAAGCTTTCGATCAAGGATGGGACTACCCTCCGAGAATGGGAAAGTTCCAGATCGTTTCTCCGCGCACTTGCGGAAGCTGTTCGATTAACGGCACTTTATGGTGGGCAATAAGCGCTGAGGGTAAGCAGCCATCCGAGCTAGATGAAAAGCAACTCCAAACGCTTAATCGTATCTTGAACGAGCCAGAAAGTATTATGGTAGCTAATTGACCGAAGGAGATGATTATCCATGTTCACAAATGAGCAACTCGATGACTCGTTTAAATCTGCTTCGTTTGTTGTATTTAGAGCAAAGGGGTTTGACAGCCTTGTGTTCAGAAAAGGATTTGAGGAAGAAACCTCTCTCACGGATGATGAGAAAAATCAGATACTATCCTATCTAGAGGAAAAAGTGAGCAAGAGTGATGCTCTGTTCATTAAGGCAAAGGATTGTATCGATCAGAGTGAGTTGTCGAGCGATTATTTTCATAACTATCCAAGGAAGTTTCGAGGCGCTTATTATCCTGTAGTGTTGAAGTTCATCGCGGGTCTTATGGTTAACTCACTCGTCCATTAACAACTCATTAGAGTAATCAATCAACTGCTGATGACCTCAGCAGTTTTTCTTTATTCAGGGGTAGTTGAGATCGTCGAATGGGTTAAGTCTAGAGCCTTGAAGCGCACCTTAAAGAAAAAATAGAAGTTAGCTTTATGCCGCAGGATAATTCACCCGTTCACCCAACCTCCGATCTTGATTTCCTCGCCCCCGAATCGACTTGTGAACCTCGCTCGAGCTACGGTATCATCATACAAACCACTAAGCGAGGTGAAGGTATAATGTCGCAAGACTATTGGTCAGAGTCGTTAAAGAACCTAATCGATCAGCGTTTCAATGAACTGGCGAGAGCTGCTTCATTGGTCGAGGAGGTACGTTCATTACGTGAGAAGCAAGCTGAAATCGAAGCAGGTTTGAAGCATGATATTGGTTCGGAAGCTTTTCGCAGCATCTTAGAATGGGAAGATGTGCTAAATCACCGTAACACGCTCGAAAGGGAATGGCTGTATTTAGCAGGGGTAAAAGATGGGTGTGCCTTTACAAAGATCTCTTTGCTTTTATGGAAAACGGTGAGATTCAGCCGCGACAGTAACCGATGGTGGATCAAGTATATTCGATAAGCACCAAGCTCCCTTTAGAACGGGGAGCTTGGTGCTTTTTCATTCTTTCAGGCAGGACAAAAGGAGTTAGTTGTAGAATTTTGTATTAATTTGGGATATCAAAAGTTTTTCGCTTTCTCATGTGTTCCCTTACGAAGCACTGGAGCGATTTGCTAGACCCATACAACTAGAGCTTGGAGGGAATCATTGTGACTTTGGCTGTAGATAAAAAATGGATTAACCGGCTCGATCCGGATGAAGTTATCTTATATCCACTTCAGTTTGCTAATACCGAACGATTAAACAATCATGGCAATGATGCAGTTTACATATTTGATGAAGTCGGTAGCGGTAAGACAATAAGCAGCGGCATCATGGCACTTGATTTTCTAGAGCATAATCCAAGTGAAAATGTCTTGGTCATCACAACAAATGCTTTAGCTCGGAGTAGTGAGGTCAAACCTAGAGGTCAGTTCCTAGAAGATTGGTTTAAGAAGCTCCCCTTCGAGGAGTTGGGGTATGGCAATAGGGTTCGTGTCGTAAATAACCACCACTCCAAATTCAAGGTTCCGAGAAAATATGGACTCGTAATCATAGATGAAGCGCACCTGTTCTTGGGTGAATGGACTCAGCGATATCAAAATTTGACCAATAACATTACTGCTAAGAAAGTGGTATTTCTAACAGCCACACCGATTAAGCAGGGAGTTCTCGATCTACATGTTTATCCGCGGATCGCATATAAATTACTTGGGAAGCCAGTAGACTCCAGTTGGATCGATCAACTTCGGACTATTGGTAAGCAGCCGAAAGACTTGATCTGCAGCCAGTTCGATGTGAAGTTTCCAGTAACTCGGTATTTCAAAGATACGATTAAGTCCCTTGAGACAGAGGGGTATAACAAAACCAAGGTTAAGCGTTACGAATCCTTGGTTTGGGAGTACTCACGTAGTAATAAGAATGAAGTCTTGGCAGAGAAACTGAAATCCTTGTATAGTGAGAATCCTAAAGATAACCGTTTTGTCGTGTTCACCAGATATTTGGTTAAAGAAGTGGATGTCATTGCGGGGTATTTGGAATCTGCAGGTTTCGTGAAGTCCAATACTGAACTCCCTGACAAGCCGACTTACTATGTGGTCACTGGACGTAACCCGAGAGAATTGACGGACTTCTCAAGAGCAGATAACCTTCCGACTGTTCTCATTCTGACGTATCAAATCGCAGAGCAAGGCATTAATCTGCCGGGGTATAACCATATTGTAAATTATCATATCTCAGCGTACCCATCTGCCTTAGAGCAGCGTTATGGACGGATCGACCGTTTAAACAGCAAAAGTGAAAAGATCTTCAACTGCTTCCTTATCGGTGAAAAGGGCGTTTATGATACGAATACGTTGAATTTTTATTATGCCATTGGCACTTGTCTTGGTTCGATGCTGAGCTACTTGCCCTCGCGAAATACGATCTTGTCGCCTGATATCTTAAAGCTGTATACAACCATGAAGAGTGATGTTGAGAGGTATCTTGCTCGACTTTCTGAATCTCTTGATAACCAAGGGGTCAGCGAACTTTATGATTATCTGACTGCATGGGAAGCTCTTCAAAATAGACCTGTTTCGGAAAGCTCCGAGTCCCAAGATGGAGATTTAGCCTTAGCCGATGCCGATTCTGCTGAATCATCCGAACCACTGGATGAGGAGTCTTTCAATTCCGTTCTTGTGTTAGCTGATGTGGAGCAGAACGAGTTATTTATGTTCTGCAGAGAAGAATTGTCTCTTGATCAAAGTCTTAAAGGTAACAGGGATGATGCCGAAAAAGCTCTGCTTGAAGATATCCAGAAACGAATAGCAGAGTTTCAAGGAGATGTTTTGCACAAAAGTGATGAGAAGGATAAGGTAATTGAGTGGCTATCAAGGGATGAGGGTATTTGGGATCACATCTTTTACATCAACGAACGGTCAGTTGATTGGACGCAGCTTGATGTAGATCGTGTTGATGCAGTAGAGGGGTGTGCGAAATTCATCTCAGATAACAGCGATTTTGTGAAGTATCTAAAAATGTTCAACGAGCAGATCCGTCTGCCCAAGGAGTTCCAAAAGTATCGTGCTCTGATAAATAAGGGGTATGAGGAAGCTTTTATAGCGAACAAGTTCGATGTCTTGTTCCCTGACCTTGTAGGTAGCACGTATTCAGAGAAATTTGAAGTAGTGCTAAAAGCCTCAGTTGAAGCTGAAATTGAAGCCAGGGCAAAAGCCAAACAAGAATCTAACCATGAAGTTATACTCGAAGGTGACAACAAGATCAGCGCTTTGGTAATCGAAAATATTGACCAGTTGATACCTACCCTCCCTTTGTTTAAGATGATGGATCAGTACAAGAAAGAGCTGAAAAGGTCAGCTCAAATAGCGAATGGCGCTATGAGAGATAAGTTTGATGGGTATGATCATGTATTTGCTTTAGCAATGGATCGTCTAAGAAATAGGGACTTAAGCGTCTCAGACGTGTTCTACGCTAAGTATCTTGGTATTGTTCGAGTCGATGAACCTTATGAGCCTAGCGGGGTATTTAAACAATTCTTCTATGTTGCTTTCTCTGAAGACGTTGTTGAGGAAGGGGTCACGAAGAAGGTCAGCTCCGCGAGTAACTGGTTGAAGTTGGCATACCACATATCGCGTAAGGAATCTTTAAGTTGTGTGCTGAAATATGTAGGTGGAGACAAGTACTGGTTGCAGTATATCGTTGATTCGGCAAGCAACTCTACTGCTCCATCAAGTGGAAAGGTTGTTTCTCTCTTTTCCTACTTTGTGAATACGAATAGCGGTGGTTTCCGCACATGGGCTAAGAAGCAATTTGTTGATGACATTGCTAAACCTGACTTCGTGTGGTCTAACGATTATTGGACAAAGGGTATTCTAAGAGAAGTAAAAGGTTGGAAGTATGGAAATTAGGTCAGGTGAATAATGAAGTAGATCAAACTGCTGATAACCTCAGCAGTTTTTTCTTTATTCAGGGGTAGTCGAGATCGTGGAACGGATTTAACCTAAAACCTCGAAGTGCACCTTCAAGAAAAACAGCACCTTTCTTCATGAAGCTTCAGACCACCCGCAATTTAATAAATCGTACTCAAGTTTTTTCCTAACTACGCATTAAATGTCGACCATTGTTGGTTTACTATTAGCGAAGTAAGGAGGTTTTCCGAAATAAAACTAGAAAAATATCTAAGAGGCTTTTGGAAACTAAGGAGGTAGTGTTATGGAAAAAGATCTTTTGGAACAGCTAAACCTATGGCATGAAGATGATGAATTTGAAAAAATAGTAGACAAGATTGCGGAAATTCCCAAACAGGACAGAGACTATGATTTAGTTGGCCATTTAGCGAGAGCATTAAACAATCTGGAACGTTACAATGAAGCATTGCAACAACTTTTGATGATCAAAACGTTAGGCGAACATGATCCTCTTTGGCATTTCCGTGTAGGTTACGCCTACTACTACCTATCGCAATATGAGGACGCAGTAACAGCATTCGAAATAGCGAATAAACTTGATCCCGAGGATGAAGATACTTCGTTGTTATTGAAATGGAGCCGTCACGAGGTTGGCCTAACAGACCGTCAAGAGAACTCAGTGACAGTGCAGCCAAACGCAATTGCTTCGGTGAAGAATGATATTGAGGCGAATGAGATGCTTGAACAGGAAAAGGACTTTGGTTTTGCCCGGGTGTACGCTGTGGAGCTAAAATACAAGCAGCCGCCGAAGCTGGACCGAAACCTCCTTTACGAGAAGATGGAACTTTACACGGGTAAGGTTGATCGCGGAGAACATCATCCGGATGCCGCGGGACTTGCTGTGTGGGAAGCGAACAGTCAGGAAGATCAGAATTTGCTGCATTTTTTCCATTTGAATTATATGGTTGAATATAAGGAAGGCGAAATGCCGGCGCAAACCAACCTGATGGATACAGAAAGCGGCCCGGTTACGGACTACGAGACGGCCATTCAGCAGTCCTGGCATTGGCAGGAAGCCGCTCAAGTCGTGAGTGATTGCGAGCACTCGCTGCTGTTGATCGACATGATGGCATCGGGACTCGATCCCAAATCGCGGTTGCAGCTGTTCACCGGCTCGCTGCGGGCGGTGTTGGAAACGGCGCCTTGCGACGCCATCTATTTCCGGGAAAGCGACAAGCTCGTCGAACCTAGCGCTTATCTGGCGGCGATTGAAGAAGGAGAACTGTTATATGGTGCGCTGAACATTCGTTTTTATAATGTTGAAGGCACAGGCAGCGGCCGCCCAGAAGGTCTGATGGATTCATTGGGACTCGCCGCGCTTGGCATTCCGGATATTCAGTGTCATTATTACGATCTGGAGCCTGATGAGGTAGCCGGGAATTTGCTTAATATCGCCTATTATTTATTCGACCGCGGGGACGTTATTGTCGACGGAGAAACAGTTGGTTTCACCGAAGAGATGCGCTGGCGCTGCGAACACCAATACGGGCTGGCCGCACCGCACCGGGTTGTCATCGATATAGATCCGGGAGAACCTTATTATGCCGGAAGACAAGGCGCAGAGCAGTCGTAACCAGCAGTTATCCATTCGCGATGGTGCCTATGTTGCCATAGATAGAAAAATTAAAAGAAAATTTTTACACCATTGCTCAATTATTAGAAAATCCATACGTTGCATATTTTAATATCACGAGTTGTTCTTACTGATCACTCGTCACATGTAGAATCGGTGGTGTTGTTGGTAAGGGATGGTGTAACCCCAAAATAAAGTCGTGATAATTATGATTTACTCCGGAGGGTAGAATATTGATTTGGGTAAACGTTCATTTTCCAGATAAGTTATGTACAGCCCATAAAGATACTTGCGGCCATGTTCTTCAAGAAAAGACTAGACTTAAAGGCATAAGAGAAATCAGAGGCGATGGAGGTTGGTATGAATTCTCACTACTGGATGAGGCGTCGGTATGGTCGAAGATGAACTATCTACATTATGAATTCAAGAAATGTGGCAAGTGTAAGCCATAAACAACAGGAAGATAAGAGGGGACGGTATATTGTCAAAAGATCTGGAATTTGATTTGAAAATGTGTGGGAAAAGTGTTTATGTAACATACTTTGAGTTCTGGAATAAACCTGGGTTCGATGAACGAACAGTATGTGAACAAATGAGGCAAGTTGGAAAAGACGAAGCGGGAATCAAAATGTGCATTCAGGCAGCCAGAAGGATAGCGGGGAGTGGACTCCAAGTTGAAGCGTTAACGGTGATCGCAAACTCTTCCCGAGTTAATCATACAGCAAGAGAGAAGGCCAAATTACTGCTTCATTCGATGCAATAAAAAAGGCGGGTAGAGATCAATGATCTCATTAAGCCGTCGTATCTTTTCGCCATTTTTACGGACACAAGAAGGAGTATTGTACTCATGGATAAGCAACCCGATGTTAAATGGATTCAAGTTGAGTTTTTTTCCGGTTACCCGTTTGGTCATTACCGAATACTTTTCAAACCTGAAGCCACAATTGAATACACCGGAGAAGGCGAATTATCCGTTCCGTTGTATGGTTCGTATAAATGGAAGGCGTCACCACGTATATACAAAAACTTAGCAAAAATTCTAATAGATCGCCGATGGGAGAATGAGACCAATCCTGCGGGAGAAGGATTTGAAGTTTGCGATGGTTGGACGGATACTGTGAGTTGGTCTTTTAATGGTGAGATTCATGAATACTCTGTTCAGATTGGTGTGGGGCCGGAGAGTATCTTGAAAATTATTGACCGGATGCACAAATTACTGAAGGATGAAGGAAGAAAGATTCTTTATTCTAATTAGATTAGATTTGATCAAATACATCTAGTAAGTAGAGAAAATGAATGAATTTATTTAGCCACTACAAACAATGGGAAAACCATTTCATCAACATTTTAATGAATTTACTGGCAATGAACAGCGCGCTATTGAGGCTTGAATTATTTATTTATCTACTAAGAACCACCCTCTTCTTTTATTCGAAGAGGGTTTTGCTTTGAGTAATGCCAGTGTCTTTCTATAATATTGCGAAATTCCTTTTCGGAATAAATCACGATATTATTAGTTCAATATGTATACAATTTTTCCAATAAGGTCAGAAGCTGCAAATAAGAAATTATAATAGATACCACAAAATGTGAGTTGAAGATATAAGTTATAGGGAATACACGGATGAAGTCAGTGAGGGTATTAAGGAATGTCTAAATGAACTGGGGACCCAACCTATACTCTTTATTGGATCAGGACTGTCACGAAGATTTATTAATGCTTGCTCCAGACTCCTCAATAAATGATTGTTCATCTTTCCATAACTTCCTTCCCCCTCAAGTTTATTACTCCCTTCCTTCCTGCATACAACATAGAAGTTCGAAACGTATGAGGGAACTTTCTATGTATATTTTGTTTCCAGAAACCAAGCAATTTATCGAGATGGACGGAACTCATCCGCATGACATAGAGGTGCGGGTATTGTTTTATAAAATTGCAAGGATGTAGGGATTTGGCAAAGAAGATAGGTGTTATATACGACTTTGAGGAGCGTAGCATTCGTCCAGAGATGATGGGTAAAAGTCCTAATCATGAGAATTTGTGAACACTTATGAAGTCTAAGTGGAAGATAAGTACTAAAATTAAAAAATGGGATAATTTGTATTCCATTTATTAAGAAGATATATTAGATTAGATTTAGAATAGGTATATATATTTAATTTCTTCATGATCATAGGAACTATGGCTCGGTGTCGAAAGATGTACAAGATAACTCAACATAAATTACTAGTGGTTCATTCATAAAAATTCTAATAACTCGGGGTCATAAAAGATGAGCAAAATCAACACGTATTATACAGAACTAATAGAGCAAGTGAATAATCATGCAGAAGTCAACTTAGATCAAAAAATAGTTTCATTTGCTACTATTGTCAGTGATCGTCTAGTTGAAGGTGAGGTTCTATCTGCTCCACAGGTTTGTGCATTCCAAAGCGCACGTGACGGAATATCCATTCATGGATACGAGCTCAGTGATGAAATGAACACGCTTCATGTATTTGCAGCAGATTACCGCGAAGGGACAGTACCGAGTGTAATCAGCCGCGAGGAAATAAAGGGGATAATTCAACAAACAGAAACCTTCATATACGCTGCCGTTTCTGATCTGCTTGGGACTATAATTGACCAGAATAAGTACCCAGAAATATACGACTTAAGTCAAACAATAAATCAGAACATTAGCAATATCCGTCATGCCTCCATACACATTATAACGAATCGGATTAGTGAGATGGATGTGAATCCTGACGACACCATGATTGAAGAAGCAAAAGTAACGTTTCACATCTGGGATCTAAAAAAGCTTTATAGCTTTGATATAGAAAATGTTCAAATTGATGAGCTGTACATAAAGCTGGATGAGCAGTTTAATGAACCAATGCGTCTAATTGAAGTTCCCGTGGAAAACGATACGTACAGCTGCTACATAGGGTATGTTTCCGGTAGACTATTGGCAAAGGCATATGAATTCTATGGTAATCGTTTGATGGAGAGAAATGTCCGCTCCTATCTGCAGGCTCGCGGGAAAATAAATAAAGGCATCATAACGACAGCTAAGAAAAGTCCGTCCATGTTTATGGCCTATAATAACGGCCTGACAACCATTGCTGAGCAGGCAGTCTTCTCCAAAAAAGAGGAAACGGGTTTTGTTGAAATCAGTGAGCTGATAGGTTGGCAGATCGTTAATGGAGGCCAGACGACTGCTTCGCTTTACCGGACATATAAAGAGGGAGAGTCACTAGACGACCTGTTCGTACAAATTAAGCTGAATGTTATTAAAGATATGAGCCGAAAAGATGATATTATATCAAGCATTTCGGAGTATGCGAACAGCCAAAATAAGATATCTATATCAGATCTACGTTCTAACGATGCCTATCAAGCGGAACTTGAGCGGCTTTCTTACGTGGTTGCGGTTCCTGGTACAAACCCTGCAACCAAGTGGTTTTATGAACGTACCCGTGGTCAATATATGGTGGAGGTTAATCGCCAGGGATCGACCCCTGCCAAAAAACGAGCGTATCAATTAGAATTCCCTAAAGAACAAGTCATTACAAAAACGGAAGCAGCTAAATATATTATGAGCTGGAATCAGTATCCGCATATTGTCAGCAAAGGTTCAGAAGCCAACTTCCTGGAATTCTGCAACTTTGTAAGAGAAGATAAAATTTTACCAGACGAAAGCTACTATCAAGATTTGATAGCCAAAGGAATTCTCTTCCGTGAAACAGATAAGCTGATTCAGACTCTGAGATATAAAGGGTATAAAGCAAATTTGGTTACCTATTCGATAGCTTCGTTATCTTTAATGAAGCCACAGTTTGATTTCGAACAGATCTGGACTGCGCAGTCAATCAGTCAGGATCAGAAAGGTGAACTGGAAAAAATTATTGAAGTCGTCTGGGATCACATTACTGATCCACCGGTAAAAGGAACGAATGTAACTCAGTATTGTAAGCGTGAAGCTTGCTGGACATCACTGCAACATAAATTACAGAGACCGGCCATCATGAAATAGAAAGAGGAATCAAGATGGAACAGCTGTACTCAGAGCTTCTCTTAGCACGAAGGACAAATATTAATATGGATGACGTTTACAGCAAGGTTATTTCAGGAATCAAAGTGATTTTGCTTACAGACAGCGAAGTTGCATGGATAGATCCCTCGAACGGTGGCATTGTGAAGGACAGCATGCTGTATCAGGTACATATCGATCCGCAATTTCCGTTTGCTCCAACCGCCCATTCGATAAAGAATGGGCTTGATTTTTACACGATTAAATCAAAATTAGATGGTTATTTTCCAACCTTTAACCAGGAGCAGTATGAGGTGGAACACGCAGATAACGAAGGATCCATCCTTATTACCGCTGGAGCAGGCTCTGGTAAGACCACTGTAATGGTACAACGCATTTTGTTTCTATTGAAGCATGTGAAAGTCGAGCCTTCCTCCGTGGCAATGATAACGTTTACGCGGGAAGCAGCTAAAAATATGTTTGAGAAACTTAGAGAAGCTCTTTATTTTCGTTTTCAAGTGACGGGGGATGCTGAGTATCTTAAAGATATCGAACATCTGAATGAGCTGCAGATCAGTACCATCGATTCATTCCTCTACCGTATGTTTAAGAGACTGGGGGGAGAAGTCGGATTGGGTTCTAATTTTACAATTAAAAACTACAAGTTAGAACGAAGAGAGCTTATCGAACGTGAGATTGATTCTTTTATCAATATTTATAAAGATGCAAACCGGATAACGGCTTCATTTAAACAGTTTTTAACTGAAATCCGAGATTATGAACTGATTCGTCTTATAGATCAGTTCTGGGCGGAATTTGAGAAAAGGGGGGTAGTACCCAGCAACAACGAAGCGGTTCAGAAACTGTTTGGTCCAGCAGATGAGTATTATAAGCCGCTGCAAGATTTAATTGTCTCTGTTGTCACGGCCTGCCACAGCGCTTTCTTAGAAGAACAGCTGAACGAGAATGCTGTGACCTTAAGTTATTTATCAAGCATCCTGGATCATGTAATTATGGAACGTCCAGAAGTTATGCAGCAGACTTATTTAGACTACGATTATCTATTTATTGACGAATTTCAAGACAGCAGTGATTTCCAAATCCGGCTGGCTCACATGCTGGCTGTACAATTCCATATGAAACTATTTGTTGTAGGAGATATCAAGCAGTCGATCTACCGGTTCCGTGGAGCGGATGATTCCGCCTTTGAAAAATTGCTGGGACATGATTACGGGGACAATAAGTGGCTGCCTGCATTTTCACTACAGCAGAACTACCGCTCCTCATACAACCTGCTTGAAGTTATGGATCAAAAGTACTTCTCATCCTGGGGCAGCAACTTCAGCTATGCAGAAAAGGACCGCCTCATTTCCAATAAAGCAAAAGAAAGCGGCGTGACCCCGCTGATGGTAACTCCATTAGAATATGAAGAGAAGCAGGAATGCAAAGACACGATTATGTCGTGGCTTAAGCGGGCAATGCAGCAAGCCGAGGGGAAAGAGCACCGGAAGCACCGAGTGGCTGTCCTGACTCGGACTCGAAAAGAAGCCAGATTAGTGGCAGAATGGTGTGCTTCTGAGAAAATCCCATGTCATCTGGATATTGGGGGTACATTGTTTGAGAGTCCTTCAGCACGGGATTTGAATCGCCTGCTTCATGCGTTGTTGTTTACAAATGAGCCAGCGTATGCCTGTGAATATCTATTGACTCCATATAGTGTATACCAATTGGAACCTTCATTTCTATATGAAGCGGACGGGAATCCCGATACTATCCGCAATTTAATTGATCCCTATCTTTCAGATTTGAAAAGATATCAAAAAGAGACAAGAAGGCTTCCGAATCTCTCTTTGCTTCGATTAATTATAAACGAAAGTGAAGTGGTTAACCGATATTACGAATTATTAATACAAAAAGGTACTGAACCGGAAGAGGCCAAACGCCAATCGGTGGCTTATGAACTTAATTTATCTAGAATCATGGATTTGATGGTGCAGAGTCAGCGCGGAGATCATACGTCACTGCCTTCCATACTAAACTGGCTTCAGATCCAGATTAAAAGCAATCGGGAAGAGGACGAGCCAAAGGATGATAATTTAGCTTACCACGCAGTGAATATTCTTACAGTTCATCGTGCTAAGGGACTAGAATATCATACGGTTATCATTCCATTTACAGATAGATTCTTTCATACATCTGTTTTATTTAACAGCGGCATCATCTTTAATTCGGAGAAAACGCAGGCAGGCTGGAAGATTCGTATAAGGGCAGGGACGGAACAAGGTCAAGAAGATAGATGGTACAGCAATCAGAGCTTTAACAGTCTTCAGACCCGTGAAGAAAATGCGATTAAAGCAGAAGAGCTGCGATTACTGTATGTTGCGATGACAAGAGCAGAGCAGCAGTTATGGATTATTAAATGCACATTCAAACCCGGCAAGGAATGCTGGGCAAAATATCTGCCAGTATATGAAAGTGAGTGAGAGCTCGGCATGGAACAAGTTACGGTTTTTTCATATACGCATCCCGATGATCCTGTTATTTCGGACATTTGTGATCGGGATCAGGTGCTCCATATCTGTGCTACAACAAGCTTGACTCAGGCGATGACTGCTCGGGACGGCGGTAAACGGAAAAATATTATCTCGGCAAAATGGTTTACTGATGCTGTCCTGGGGGATTGGATGGATTCGTATGTCAAACTAGAGCAGTATATTCATCTTTCGGAACTGCTTCGAAAGGGTTCTCCAGATAACCCTGATGATACACCGATGAAAAAATCCTTTCGAAAAAATAAGCAGGGAGTCCTTCTCGCCATACGGACACTTGCCGAGTTAGGGTTAAAACCACAAGATCTGGAGGCATATGCATTTACAGCTAATGAGAAAGAGCTGGCTGTTATCTGGGCGAAAATGTTAAAGCAGGATGAGGGAGCGAATCATTTTAAGAAGTTAGGACAGGTCATGTTTGCCTATCGTCATCCAGCGGCCTTTAAGATGATGACGGCTGCCAGGCTAAAAGAAAAGTATGAGAAGGATCTGGAATTAGAATCATCATTAGCAGTAAGTGAAGAGAATCTGCACCTGGATGGAGAAGTTATACTCCATGGATTTTACTTCCTTACTCCGCTTCAGCAACAAATGTTTCAGTCACTTCGCCAAGCTGGAGTGAAAATTACGTTTCTTCAGTATTATCATCCTGATTTTCCGCATACGTTCCGGTTTCTCGAAGAAGTGCTTGGAACAGCGAATGATTGGGTTCCGGCTGAAGACTGGAAAGTTAGTCTGTTTACACAAGAAGCACCTGCCAGCCGTTATTTTGCTGGTTTATTTGAAAATAAAAAAGAATCTGCTCCGCCAGTGTGGACAGACCAGATCTCCATTCAGAGTTATCGAAACGTTCACCAATGGATCAACGATTTTGGAAACACCGAGATACAGACTTATCATCTGACGCCAAACTATAACGATTTGGAAGCCCGGCTGAAAGAGTTCTTCCCTGAGAGATTTCAAGAAGAACGCAATTTCTTGTCCTATCCTGTAGGGCAGTATCTGCTTCATCTGCACAAGATGTGGGACCAGGAAAGAAAACAGCAGCTTGTTAGTATCGAGATGTTAACGGAATGTTTTGTTTCTCCCTGGCTCTCTGTAGTCAACCCTCGTACAGGGAAGAAACAGCCTGCTTCTGATTATGTTCATATTCTTTATACACTTAAAGACTTCTTCCCAAGAAAGATGTCTTTGGAAGCATGGAGAACAGGTATTGCGAAATTGATCGATCAGATTGAAAACGGCGAATTTTTGGTCAGAGGGATTGAAGCTTCACCAGAACATTACCGGTTCGTTGATGAAATTCGAAATCCAATCAAAAAAATTGCTCCTTATGCGGTTCCACCTGAAGACTTGGCGGGTATATTGACAATTCTTGATAACATTTCTGCTCATGTTCAGCTTTTTTTCAAAGACATGAACAAGGGACTTACGCTGTTTGATTACTTCCAATTGATTCTTAAATTTATCTACAAACAACAGTCCGAAGTTAAATTCTTAGAGCACGAAGAGAAGCTGGTTGATAAAATATGGGAGTTTGCTGATGCCAGCCAGAGTCATCCTAAAGATAAGAAATATCAGATTGAAGATATTTCTGAAGCACTTCATGCGCTGCTGGCTGCTCATTTGGAAGAAGAGGGTGCTCTGCCGCTAGCAAAAACAAGCGAGCTTCATGATCTGGCTGAGATTGACGGGATCATCTTTCATGAGGGAGCTGCACATGTTACGGGCCTCGACGAGTTTTCATTCCCGAATGCAGCATCGACATTGACCTGGCCGCTGACTAAACAGACTATAGAGAAATTAAGTGAGCGGGTTCCCGCCATGAAGGCTGCAGTATTGAGAGAAAATCATAAGGATGCCATCCCGCGGTATTTATTTAATATTCTGCTGTCTAGAAGGCAGCAGGTTACGTTATCCTGGTTCATGGACTGGAAGGAACAGCATGCTTTAGAACCATCTATTTATCTTAAATTACTGATAGATCAAATGCCGCAGGTAAATGATCATAGACTGCTTCCTTCAATGCCTGCTTCAAAGGCGCAAACTTTGACAGGAAAAACGAAGGATTTCAATAGGGTGTTTGAGCATTACTCGGATTACGCATTATCCGAAATTCACATGTGCCCCCGGAGGTTTTTTAGCAGTTATTTGTTACGCCCTTACAGCGTATATCACTCAGAGTTTCACTACAGTTTTCTTTATCAGAATTTGTATGCTGTTTTGGCTCATTTTACGGATATGCCTGGAGTGGTACTTCATGATGTATTTCCACACTGGACAAGCTTTAAGCATTTATCAAAAGGGATGATGGCCAACCGGCACGCTTTATCTCCCCGTGCTTTCAAAAGTTACGTTTATGCTGGACTAGAGTATCATTGTTTAACCGGTATGAAGTATCTCGCCAATCCGGCTGGCAGTTCAGCAGGCTGGAAAAAAGCATGGAGTAACAGCGGATATAAATTAACCCAAACGGCTTCTGATTTCACTTTGACTCGGCCGAGTTCAAACTGCAAGTATTGTCCTCATCTGAATGTTTGTCCAGATGGACGGCATGCAGTTGATGATGAGCAGTATGCAAACTAAGGAGGATCAAGACCGATGACGACGAACGAAGGGAATCTGAGAAAGAACGCTTTGGTCTGGGATTCCTTTTTGAAATGGTCAGCTTCTTCAAAGAGCATTGTCCAAGCAACAATAAGTTACGAAGCGGACAAAATCCTTCATAATGTCACACTAACCCAAAAACAGGTTGAAATTGTCCTTAGTAAGAGTAAGCATATGTTAATTCGCGGAGCGGCAGGAAGCGGCAAGAGTCTGGCTCTTCTTTCTAGAATGGTTGGGAGGATGATAGAAGAAGACAAAGGGCGTTATCTGTATGTATCCTATAACAACAAATTAGTTCAGGATATGAGTCATCGTTCCAAGCGGTCTCCTTATTATAAGGAAATGGATGCAAAGCATGAGAAATATGACAATATTCATTTTTTCACTTTCCATGATCTTGTGAAAAGGGTTTTAAATGACGCTGGCATTACGATACCCAGATTTGAGACTACGCCTCAAGAACTTAGAAGACGAAATGACATGATGATCCGTCAAATGCACAGAGTACTGCAATGCTTAGATTCAGAGGAGTTTAGGGATCTCCCCCCCATCCATAAAATAAAGAAGGAGCAGAATGTTGATTTTCTGCGTGATGAGTTTTTATGGATGAAGGCTAATAACTACATTACTGAAGAACGATACACAGACCGTAATCTGGAACGTACAGGGCGGGGAAATCTTCCGAGTATTTCAAGAGAGCAAAGAAGAACGATCTTTCGGCTTTTCGAAAAGTATAGGGAAGATCAAGTTCATGCATTTCATAACCGGCTGGACGCTGAAGATTACGCCTTAAAGCTTATTGAACTGATTGATCAAATTCCGTCTTCATTAAAATATGATCATGTCTTTATTGATGAGGCTCAGGATTTACAACCAATGCAGCTCTTTGCATTAACCCTGCTCACGAGAAAGAGCCTTACCATTTGTGGTGATGATAAACAACGAATCTATAAGAGCAGCCCATATTCTTATCGCAAATTAGGGATTGAGATTGACAGGGGAAATAACTATATGCTAGAGGGTATATTCCGTTCTACACGACAGATTATGGCCTTAGCCAATGCACTTCAGTTTACCCGTGAAGATGATGATAAGCAGGAACAGGAAATTTACAACAAAGAAGGAAGTAAACCAAGAATCGTTCATTTTAAGAACTATAAAGATGAAATTGATTATTTGGTTGAGGAAATTTTGTGTCTAAAAAAGAAAAATCCTGAGGAATCCGTCGCGGTGGTGCACCGCATAAAGGATGAGATACAAGAAAAAGACTTGAAGACCAGACTGGGCCGGCATTTCTCCATAAAGAAAACAGATGATCCTAGTGCAGTCGGCTCTGGGAGTCATGTATATGTGACGGATGCTCACCCGATAAAAGGTCTTGAGTTTGATCATGTATTCATCATTAATTTTGACCGTAAAAACTATCCTTTACAGGATGAGTTTAAGGCATTAGAAAAATACAATGCGGATGACGTCACAACAAAGATGTATCTCGATGACAAGCGGCAGATCATGGACAGGGAGAAGAGAGTCTTATACGTTGTGCTAACGAGAGCTAAAAAAACACTGACCCTCATGTATTATGGTAACTTTTTTCAAGATGTTTCTCCATTCAAGTCTGATTTTTATCCAAATGACTTCTTACATGAATCACGTTAAAGGGCAAGAGGGTATATCAGATCATCCAAGTGTACCTATTATACGAAGCTAAGACTCGAGCAGATTTAATGTGACTAACTTTACTATGGGAGCTAACATAAATATGCGATTACTATATTCAAATATCTTACCGCTTCGACTCGTAAAGAAGCAAACCAAAGGGAAGACTGAAAATGGGTTTGTTGAGTGTATGGTTAGCAGTGGCACTATAGCCGGCAAGTAAACATAAGTTTATTTTCGAGCTAAAAGCAAGATCGGCAAATTTAGCAGTGCTCGATCTTGCGGACGCAGTGTGTACTTCTAAAAAACCACATTCAAAAAAATGCTCTTTATCACACTACTGTTTTGAGTTATCTCTCGAGGCAGTGATTCTCTCTAATTTTAACGTTACTGATTGACCGAGAGACTCATTGTTTAACTTTAAAACAATTTTCTCTATGCCAGCTTAAGTATTTTTTATGAGCTTCGTCTAAATAAATACACAAATATTCGGTTAATCCCAACGTGTTTTTGGTTTTTGGAGTCAGAAGATTAGAAATAATGACCTTCCCATCATCAGTGAAGGTTATAAGGCCTTGATCGAATAATTTATCATGATTTGGACATAATAACAGACCATTAAATTTATCAAGTCTTTCAAAGTTGGAGCTACACTTCCACGGTTTAATGTGGCTAGCAATTAACAATGATGGTTCATCCATTCCACAGATAGCACATTCTGCGGAGTCTTCTAACAATTTCTTTTTAAAGACTGCCTGCCCCCGTCTTTGAACTACTTCAGACACAAAACTCGTATTAAGTTCCTCGTTTTTTATCAATCTTTTCAATTGTTCTAATGGGTGCAAAGAATTATCTTTAAATGAATAGGGTTCAACTATGAAAACCCCATCATCCCGCTCTGATGTAATAATACCAAGGCCGAGTATACGATTATGGCCTTTTTTTATTTTGTGTAGTATACCAATGGGAATATTATGATTGAGGTTATAGCGTGCAGCTACTATATCACTTTTTTTGCTAGGATCGTTTTCTTTGTCAGGCGGAGCCATTTCAATATGTAAAAACTCGGTTTCGCTTTCATCGCTCCAAATTATTTGTTTACCATAGTTTTTGTTAGATTCTGTGGCTTGATAGGATAAGATATATGGCTTACCAGCTGGTTTATAAAATCCTCTTACCAAGTTGTGAAGAATATGAGCTTCAGGAACATGTTGATCTTGTGGTAGCCGTTCTTCAGAATTAACACCTTTTATACCTGCTTTACCTACTATTAGATCCCCCTTGAGAAACTCAAATTTTTTTAATATGCCCTCATGAGTCACTTCCAATATATCCACCATCCACATAATCTTTATAAAAAATTCCATGCTAAAAGGGATCAAAGCTAAGAATAAATCGTATTATGACGATATATATAGTACTATAGTCATGTGCGATTGTATACAAGATATGTATATTAAATTGAGGAAATACTTTACTATCCAGTTCAATATAAGTGCCATCCTCCACTTTGATAATATATATATTTTTTTACAGGACTTTTTTACTATATGTTATCCCTAAATGAAAGAGGCCTATTTATGTTTATACCGACTACGCTGAAGGATATACCCGGTTTAGATGCAGAGCTTTCTGTGTGGAATGCAATTACTCATGCTTTTGATGAGCAAACGACCTTGGCTATTCATCAGTTTCCAATGTTCTATTCAAGTGGAGCTGGGCGGCGAGAGATTGATATTTTAATTATCAATGAGATCTTAGGCGTTTGTGTTATAGAAGTAAAAGGACTCAAGATTGACCAAATTACATCGATTCAGGGACATCAATGGTCGTATACCAATTTCTATGAGGCACAAGGCAACCCATATAAACAAGCAGAAAATCAGTTGCATATGTTATGTAATCATTTAGAGAAGAATCCACTTCTCTATCGCCGTTTAAGTAAGCGTGTATTTGTTGCCCTTCCTTATATATCCGAAAAGCAGTGGCAGGAACGCGGATTCCATAAGCAAATCAATGTGCCTCTTCCTCTATTTAAAGAGGATTTAACAGATTTGAACCAATTAGTAAGGAAACTCCAAAATTTTGCTTTGTCAGAGGCTAAAGGGAAACTAACAAATCTTGAACTTATGACGATTTCGGAAGAACTCGGTATTCAAACAACGAATGAACAACAAGATGTACTGAAGTCACGTTTGCCTTTCTCTCATCTATATATTGTGCAGACGAGTCAGGATTTTGAACGTTACAAGAATGATATTTCAGATGCCTTAAGTAACGGCATAAAAGTATATTTGTTGACCTACGCTAAATTAGAGTTGTCTGATATAACTGACTATGAAAAGCATAATAAAGAGTTTCAGTTAAATGTGTATAAGGCGAAGAGCTCAACTAAGAAACCTATTGCTTCAAATTGCTTTGTTGATGGTGAGCATGTTACAGATGGCCTTCTTAAACAAATAGCTGAACATTTTTCCAAGTTCAATAGCGGGCAATACAAAGCGATACATAGGCCAATTGATGCAAATCAAATCATTACAGCTGGAGCGGGTACAGGAAAAACACATGTAATGATTGATCGTATCTTATTTCTGTTGCTGAATGGTGGTATTCCGCTAAAGCTCGTTACGATGATTACCTTTACAAATGCATCTACAAATGAAATGAAAAAGCGATTAGAGAATAAATTTATTACACTGTACAACCTGACCGGGCAAACGCGTTTTTTACAGTTCGCCGAGGATGTAAA
This sequence comes from Paenibacillus terrigena DSM 21567, assembly GCF_000374845.1. Taxonomy (GTDB): domain Bacteria; phylum Bacillota; class Bacilli; order Paenibacillales; family Paenibacillaceae; genus Paenibacillus_K; species Paenibacillus_K terrigena. The sequence continues at coordinate 70,126 of NZ_KB895420.1, forward strand.
GGATATGCAAATTAGTACCATACACTCATTTGCGCGTTCAATTTTAAAGCAGCTCGCTCATGAGATTGGCTATGGACAAAACGTTCAACTCCGAAGCTATAAATTTGAGAAGAAAAGAATTATCCATGAATTGTTGGATGAGTATTTTTCATCACGACTTGTTGAGGAGTTTTTAAAAATAGAAGTAATGGATTATGTGTTTATTGATCTTGTATACGATATGTGGGAAGAGATGGAGAAGAAGGGCTTGACAGCCGACGAAGTAAGAAAGATCGATTGGGGCGATGCTTCAACCGAAGAGTCCGCGGTTATCCAAGAACTTCTCATATATATTTTCAGCCAATGTGAGACGCGCTTAGATGACTTAAAACGAGCAGATAATACAATTACGATGGGAGATTTAATCCGAAAGCTTAAGCTGTTTACAAACAGTGGGGATAAAATGAAACAGCTTTCTAAGGATCATTTTATATTCGTTGATGAGTTTCAGGATAGCGATTCTGTGCAAATTGAACTATTAGCCAGTTTACAAACCTATTTGCAGTATCGTTTGTTTGTAGTAGGGGACGTTAAGCAGGCTATCTATCGTTTCCGCGGCGCTGATTATAAGTCATTCCAAGAACTGCAGAATGCAACTAAGGGCGTTATATACGATAAGACTGAATTACAGCTTAACTATAGAAGTTCAGCTTCGATTTTAGATAAAATGCATCACTTATTTGAACGTTGGCACAGGGAAGGTTGGCTCAACTACGAAAAAACAGATCGTTTACAAAGTAATGAAGAGACACAGTTTCCGAATAATGATTGGCATGTGTCAAAAGATTATAAGGATGATTTTGAAAAAGCTTTAGCGACGCTGCCGGATAAAAAGGATAAAATCGCTTTTATCGTCCGAACTAATCGTCAAGCCAAGAAAATTAAAGAATACTGTGTGTCCAAAAACATTCCGACATCTGAAAATTTAGATGGTACATTCTTTACTAGTCCGCCTGTACTCCATTTAAAGGCTTTGATTGATGGACTATTGTATTCGCATGAGCCGAAGTTTTTATTAAACGCTCTGCAAACGCCCTATTTTGGATATGCTGTGCCGCATCACGTGGTTATACCTTTTGGCGGCCATAAGGAGCGTATTACATCATTTATTCATGATCGTACCGAGAATGAGTTTAAACAGTATGTGCTGCTATTACGTACGCTGTCGCCAATGACGGTCATTCAAAAAATTATTTATGACAAAAAGCTGCTTGCGCGTTTACCTCAGTATTTAGAGCAGCAGCTGCTTCATGCAAACAAAGAAACTGCTCCTTCAAAGGAAGAGATTGAGCTTGCAGTACTGAGGTATACAAAAAATTTGCAGCATCTAATGGTATTAATAGAGAGGAATTTTTCATCCCAACATGTGACAATTCAAATCTTGCGTGATTGGCTGGGGCTTCAAATTAAAACGAACCGCACTGAAAATGAGCCGCTGCTGGAACAGGACAAAGCCCAGGTAGAAATAACAACAGTCCACCGTTCAAAGGGACTTGAATATCATACTGTGTTTTTGCCCATTACCGATACCCCGTTTAATGCGGTTGAGCAACAGTACTTCTTGGAGGAAGCTTCTGAACAAACTGAAAAAAGAGCGCAGCGAAGATTTGGCTGGAAGATTACATGGGATAAAAAGCAACCTGATAAACCACATATCAATAGTCATTTCGAGGATTTAAAGGAGTACGAAGACAAAGAGCAACTTAAGGAAGAAACGCGATTACTATATGTTACACTCACAAGAGCAATGCAACGTGTGTACATTACGATGCCAAAACGTGAGAAGTTCTCCAATGAAAGTTGGGCTTATATCTTAAAGAGCGGTGGATTGGAGGCGTTCCAATGAACGTAAAAGTGCATACTTACTCACAGCCTAAGGAATGGGCACAGCATCCACAGTATGCATCCTTTCCAGATGCTATTCATATTTGTGCTACAAATAATCAGAGGAAAGGAATTAAAGCATGCTACGGTCACGATTTAAAGCATATATATTCCTTCCGTGAATTTATAAAAAGTTTGTATCCCAATTGGTATAGTGCTGAAACAAAATTCCAGCAGTATTTACGCTTATCGGGAATTATTGCAAATTTAATGGATGTACAGTCGGAGTTAAAACAGGCGTTTCGTTTAAATGCAATGGATATCTTAGATAGTATTCGTTTTTTTGTGGAAGCGAGTATCAAGCCCCCAGCATTACAGGATCGTTGGCTAAATACAGAAAAAGAGCGTGTGTTTAAGAAAGTTTGGGACAGCTTCATCAAAGAGGATGCAGCAAGTCAAGGGCATTATCAAGCATTAGACCGGCCTATATTAAAAACTTCTATACAAAATGCCATATGTAAAGAGCCTGATATCCAAATCAAAGACGATATTCATATTGTGCTGCACGGCTTTTACTTTGTCACACCGGAACAGCAGATTATATTAGAAAATTTGCGTAAGCAACAGATTCGGATTACTTTTTTCCATTACTTTGATGGCCGCTATGCCAATACTTTTAATTTTATAAAAGCGTTTGTGACAGATCGATTCGGCTGGCCGTCTCCTGAAGAGTGGATATACGACTCTGCAACTCCGGAAGATACTACGAAAAGTGCACGGACGTTTCTATCAGCGTATGAAAACAAGCTGAATATGCCGGAGGAATTGGCAGAGACTATCACGGGTTACGAATCTTTTTTCGATTTTTTACATGACGTAATTTTGCCGAACTTCCCAATTGATAGTGAACAGAATAATAAGGCTGCTGCTCCTAATATTATTTCGCCGAATGCAAAGCAACTCAATGAACTGCTCCTATCTTATTACCCTGAGTTAAATCCAAAAAAGCGAAATTTTTTATCCTATCCGATTGGTCGTTTTTTAGTGAGCCTGCACCAAATTTATAATAATGGGCAACTGGATTTAACAAATGAAATTTTGACGGATCTGTTTTCATCGGGGTGGTTATCCGGCAAATCTTTAAGTAATAATGCTCAAGATTACACATATGATCTGCAACAGCTGTTCCCTTATTTGGAAGGCTGTACAGAGATAAACAGCTGGATCTCTCGGTTAGAACAGCTCATTGAACAGGGCATGATCATTGAAAAGGCATTCCCAATAGGCGAGGAAAACCGCATTCTCCGCAGTATGCGTAGTCCTTTTGCGAAAATTAGCCATTTTGCCGTGCCGCTTGACCGTGTGAAGCAGGTGAAGATGATTATTGAAAGCATTCAGACGATGACTAAGGCTTTATTTGCCCAGTCTGAATCGAAGAATACCATCGATGTTCATTTCAAGCGTTTAAAGGACATTTTAAAAACACATGGCCAAGGGGTTTCCCTAATTGCAGATGAAAATGAAAAGTTATTAATCCAAGAGCTTGGGCAGAAGCTTGATCACATTCAGGATGATTCGGAGTTTTATTATGATGATATCCAAACAGCGCTGCATTTTTATTTGAGCGGTAAGCTTGATGATGAGGATGAAAACTATATTAGTGGATTTATAGAAATTGACGGAGAAATGTTTAAGCCTCAAGATGATGCTATCTACCTGACAGGACTTGATGAGAATTCATTACCTCTTGGCGGACAAAGCATCCCTTGGCCGCTGCAACCTGAAACCTTTGAGTTGTTAAGTGAACAGCATACTGCTCTTGAGCTACATACCATTCGTAGTCGTGCGAATAAGTCCATTTCACGTTATTTATTTTTCATTGTGCTGAATCTATCACCACAGCAGTTAAAATTATCGTGGATTAAAAATATATTGGATCAGGATGAACTTCAGCCAGCACTGTATATAAAACAGCTTGGCTTGCAAGAAGTCAGTTCTACGGCAGCATCAGCAGATACTGAATCTTCCTTACCCCGTTATGATTTTTCTCAAGAATTAATCCATCATAATGAGATAGCGGGTGCTTGGGAAACATTAGGTTTCGAAGATTTTCTTGCTGAGTATAAGTCATGCCCAAAACGTTTTTATTACAGCTACATTACAGATGAATATCCAACGTTTTCAAGTGATTTCATACACCAATTTATGTTCTCAGAAATTGTCCGTGTTGTAAGAAGAGGGGCCAATGCTGATTTTGAGACTGTTCTACAGGAAGTGAGTCCATTATTTCCACAGTGGCTTGATTTTAAGAAGCAGTTCTCAGTGAAAAAAGTATTTCAGTATAGGCTAGGCCGGACAGGGAAAAAGACAGCAGTATCTGAATCTTATTCATATACTGAAACTCGTAAAAATTTCCAATTCCCTGGCTTTAGAAATGAAGACAGAGATGAATTATTTGATGAGACGAAGGCTTCCATTGAAAGTATAGTCGGCGAAATTGAGGCTGATGAAAATCAGATACTGCCTGCAAATCCTGGTTATGCATGCCGCTTCTGCCCGCATATCGACTACTGCAGCGACGCAGTGTTCCCTATAGATTTGCGTAAGGAGAATGAATAGAAATGAATTTATCTTTTTGGAAACAGGTAAGTACAAGCTGGCAGTCTGTACAAACGGAATCAGTTGAGGCTGCCGTAAATATAGAGCTTCTACGTAATGTCATACGCAAAGATATTGCCAGCAGTAAGGGAAACGACTCAATGATTGAGCCACCTTTAGAACTTACAATTGACGACGATTTTTGGGGAGGCCTTTAGGTGAAGAAGGATATTAAGTATTCTGAACAGCAGAAGGAAATTATAAAATACTCTGGTGATCAATTATTGATTCGCGGTATTGCTGGTAGTGGCAAAACCCTAATACTGCTTGAGAAAGCACGTGATGTTGCAACGAAGCAACCTGATGAAACCGTAGCCGTATTTTCATATGGAAGTGCATTAACTGCCTCTGCTATTAGGCAGTTGGAGACATACAATTTACCGAATTTGACAGTTATAACTTTCCATTCGTGGGCAATGAAAAATTATTATAAAACGTTTAAAAAAAAGTTCTATTTGGAGAATTTTACACGTCAAAAGCTACTTGATGCAATTGAAGAGGTAAAGCAGGAATATGTTAATCATCGTTTTGTGAATAACCAAGATTTAATTACATTTATAGAAGAGGAAATAGGCTGGATTAAAGGCACGGAACTATGTGAATTTAAAAAGTATGATAAAGCCCCTCGCAAAGGCCGAGGTGGGAAGGTTCGCCTTTCTGCAGATGATCGTAAAGTAATTTATAAAATTTACGAGACCTACCAAAAGAAGCTAGATTACCGCGTAGATTATCATGACTTTGGTCTTCAAATGTCACGACAATTGGAGAAAATCCAGGACGTGTCAAAGTTTGACCATGTATTTATTGATGAGGCACAAGATTTTACAAAGGTTAACCTGCAGGTGCTGTGTCACATTGCTCGTAAGTCCTGTATAGTCGGTGCAGATAAAGGACAAAAAATATTTACGACTTCTTTTACATGGGAAAGCGTTGGATTGAATATTAAAGGTGGTCGTACAAAGGTACTACGCAATTCATATCGCTCGACAAAAGAAATTATGGAGCTTGCTTACAGCATCCAGGAGAAAGACGAAATTTCTAAAGATGAGGAATTTACTCGTCCAGAGCTACCTACAAAAACAGGTCCTAAGCCAAAAGTGTATTATACAAAAGGGATCGAAGGGCAAAAGAAGGCACTATTAGAAGCGATTGAGCTTATTCAAAAAGAAGATCCTAAAGCTACAATTGGTATTTTATCGCGAAATAAAAAACACATGAACCGTGTAGTGACTTTGCTAGATGGTTCAAAAAAGAAATATCAATTCATCAAATCACCATTTAAGAACGATGATAATCCAGATCTAATTGGTACTCACCATGATCCAGGTATCAAGTTGACCTCATTTCATACAGCCAAAGGATTAGAATTTAAATATGTACTCATTACGGATTTAGTCGACCCGCCTACAGAAGAGAGATTAGGTGAAGACTTCGATTGGGATATTGAACGCCGCTTATTATATGTCGCTATGTCACGAGCAATGCAAGTTTTGAACCTATTCACTTACGGGGATCGTCACGTTTTACTAGATGAACTTGGTGAAGCATACTATGATAAAATAATTATTTAGCAATATAAAACCTTGGAGGGATAGGGGAAAGAACTAACTAGAAACGGAATAGGGAAAATCATTCTTGTTGATTTGTTGACGCCTTGTTGACGAATATCGTCAACAAGCTATCAAACTCAAACTAAAACAAAAAGAACAATATACCGTGGTTAAAGCCCTTGTAAATCAAGGGGTTTAACCAACTAATACAGAATCTAATCAAATCATACGGTGCATGTGGAGTGCTGTTCACTGGTAGTGCGGAAGGGCAATTAAATGGAAATGTATTGGCGGAAAATTAGCGTTTAGTAAATCAGTGCACCTTAAACGGATTTATATCTGTGCAATCCAAACCCTATTACAGATTTCACCCACATAATTCTTGATGTTGCCATACACTACTTGGGTACATTGAATTACTAAAGCACAAGAAGAGCAGTGCGTCAGTACGCCCGTTGTAAAGGAATACACAGTAAGATTTACTGTAAGATAATTACTGTGGTATTTTGTTGAAATTACTATTACGCTGTAATATAATGGAATTACCGAAAGCATCGGTGAAGCCCCTGTTGAGAAGCACTCACAGGGGTGTTTTTATTTTATTTCGAAGTATCTATTGGATTCAAGTTGTCATTATTAAACTGTTTCCGTATAATATTTTTACTTTAGTTTAGGATTTGGCATTTAAGTATTGTAATTATAAGATGTCCATTTACAATAAAAAGGAACGTATATTCGATTTTCGACATATTTTGTCATGTTTGTTGCTGCTTTTTTAATGAATTTGTTCTATAATGATATTAGTAATTGCGGGGGTGTAAGCATGATTTTTAAAAAAGGTGAGTTTTTCAATGGACCGGGTGGAATTGCTCTCGGAGCTAAGATGGCCAAAGTCACTGATAAATATGGTGTGGAATATCGTATAGAACATGAGTGGGCAAACGACATTGACGAGGCAGCCAGCCAGACTTTTATTCATAATATTTGTCCAGACCGTCCTGAGTCAGTAATAGCACAAGATGTTCGAGAACTAGAGATTAGTAAGAAGCGTTTATCAGAAATTGATGCATTCACTTTCGGGTTTCCATGTAATGATTACAGTCTTGTGGGTGAAAAAAAGGGACTTAGCGGAGATTATGGCCCGCTTTATACCTATGGTGTGAAAGTATTAAAGGAATTTCGTCCGAAGTGGTTTATTGCCGAAAATGTATCTGGATTAACAAGTGCAAATGAAGGACAAGCCTTTAGTTTGATTATGAAAGATCTTATAGAGGCAGGATATAAGATAACCCCTCATTTGTATCGTTTCCAGGAATATGGCATTCCACAGACGCGGCACCGCATTATTATTGTTGGAATCCGAAATGATCTGAATTTAGAATTTAAAGTACCCGCTACAACGCATGGGGTAGGAAAATTACCTTATAAAACAGCCGAGCATGCGCTGACTATTCCACCAATTGATCCGAACGCACTAAATCACGAACTAACGAAACACACATCTAAAGTAATTGATTTTCTAAATCACATTCCGCCGGGACAAAACGCATGGTATGAAGGTATTCCCGAAGAACTTCGCCTCAATGTTAAAGGGGCGAAAATGAGCCAAATCTACAGAAGATTACAAGCGGATCAGCCTGCCTACACGGTTACAGGAAGCGGCGGTGGCGGAACGCATATTTATCATTGGGAAGATCCTCGTGCGCTGACAAATCGGGAGAGAGCACGTCTGCAAACATTTCCAGATGATTATGTGTTTTTTGGAGGAAAAGAAAAGGTCCGTCAACAGATCGGAATGGCAGTTCCTCCGGAGGGGGCTAAAATTATTATTGAAGCCGTTCTTAAAACATTCGCTGGGATTGAGTACGACTATGTTGATTCAAAGTGGAATGCGCAACAGTTTTTAGTGGATAAAGAATTTGAATTGGTATAAGTTGTAAAGCGAGCGCCGTTGGCGCTCGCTTTGCAGTGTGTAACGCATAGTGGTAATAAACCATACAGAACTATCTATAAACATCCATTGATCAGACCTAGATATTAGTCTTCCGAGTCATCGTCATTCACATCAAAGTAAACAATATTGCTCGGTAGCTTGATATTTGGCACCCAGAGTTTGCGCCCGTTCCAGCCTTTCTCACCTGTCATCTGATAAACAGTCAAGACAATTTTGTCTTGGATTGATGCACCTAGCTGCCAATCGTTCGAAGACAGAAGTGCACCAGTACCTTTTGCAACATTTCTATTTCTGCGAACAATGAGAATTCCCTGTGAAGCAGGCTGTTCGGCTAGTAACGAATTGATAATGGACGCAAAAGTACCGACTCGGAAGTCTGCGTCTGAGATAACGTGATTCAGGATTTGAATCATTAATCGCAAACTTACTTGATAATAGTCCTCTGTATCATTAAAACCTGCAAGAAGTTGATCCAACTCTTCTAGGGAGTCGTTTTCTGGATTAAATGGATAGTAGTTGGTTCCACCTGTAATAAAATCTACCTTTTTATTATCCAACACATTTTTTCTGGTAGGGTTGATACCTTCAGGGTAATATATTTTTATGTCACTCAATCCACGCTCAACCTGAGAAATAATAGAGTTATTCGTGGAATTAATATCCGAAAATAACTTATATAAGTTTTCGTCAATAAAGACTCTCATTAAGCCTTCATCTCGATCATATCCAAACATACGGCTATGTTGCCACATAGTATCAGCCTGTGGTTTTTTTGCAGTGCGAGAATAATAAATCGTTTGCAGGCCTGGGAAAGTGACACCTCTTCCCAATGTATTTCCACCAATTAGAATATTTGAGCCAGTTTCATATTGATCACTGGTAACAGTCGAAGAACCATTCATAACGAGCACCTTTATTTGTTCGCTCGTTAATAACTCTTTTACTTTAGCATATACATCTTCAAATGCTGCTCGTCCGAATTTCTGTGGATACGTACGCTCAAACACTTTCTTTAACTCTATTACAAAAACAGGGTCATCAATATTGTTATTACAATATTGTAGCTCCTTCTGCACATCGTTCTGAAATTGGCTGTGAACCACTTTGCGAACACTTGGATGAATCAAGAAATTGCACACCTTACCGTTGGATATCAATATTTGACCCGATACTACAAGATGATGAATAATTGCTGATTTTAACGAATTTTCAATCGTGTCAGTGAACACTATGCATTGTGATATACCGTCTTTGGGAAAGAAAAAATCTCCGCCAAGATAACCAGTACCTGGGCGAAAATAGTAAGTAAAATATGGGTGCCATCCCGAAGCCATTGTTTGTAAGAGTATAGATTGCGGTGTACCGGTAACCTGAAGATATATGCTGCAAGCCGCTTTTGTTTTTATTTCTTCAAGATATCTGTTGATTGAGGATTTTCGATTACTATTAACCAGAGTATTTAAAGAAGCCGCATCAGCTTCGTCATCAATGATAAACAGCGGATTTCCTTTCATAAAACCTGTTGATGCCAAGATATTTGACCATTGCTTCAATGTGTTAACATTTTTCTTCAACACAATAATTGTAGGTTCCATCAAACAATTTCGAGCAAATATCTCTGAATCATATTCATCACAAACACAATACCCTTTTAAATCTGTCCGGACTCTATCAATTGTTTGTTGCTGAAGCACAACATTATCGGTTGTAAGAATAATAAACACAGGAAATCCTAAATCTGTTGCAGCAGATATAATTCCAAACATCTGACCGGTTTTTCCAGATTGGACATTGCCGAAAAGCAGCCCTATTTCATGATCGCAAAATGAGAACTTCTCCAAATATGCAGGCGCAACATCATTTACAGTTTTTTTTATAGATTCTGCAAGCTGGAGGTTCCCTCTATCTATTATGGTTTGGAGATATGAATCTAAATACTTCAAGCTGTTACCTCCTGTACATCTGCGTTATTCGGCAAAAATGACAGCACCCACACATCCAATTCAGTACCGTCTTCCGCAATTGTCTTTACTGTTGTTTTAGTAAGGGTAATACTGTTTTTTCCATACTTTTCAAGAATTTCTCCTGTTATCATTCCTTTGAAAGCTGTATCTGCTTCAACTTGATTTACCGGTTCCACTAGACCCGAAGCAACAAGGCGGCCTTTTATCCAGCGGCCCATAATTTTTAGATCATCTTTTGAGTATAGGTTCTTATTGTTTTGACCGCAGGTCCACGCTTTAAATTTCCATCCATCGTCAGTAACAGCCATAAAAGGTAATTGATGTTCAGGATAACCTGGTAAATCTCGAATTTCTTTGCTTACCACCATTTCGATTTCCCACCATACTCTTTTACGGCCACTTGCATAACAAACATTTATGTTAGAACCTCTCATCTTTGGATCGGCGTGGTCAACTGGAACTTTCAAAGGGATTTCAAAAGAGATGTCTGTAATTTTACTCTGATAAGCAGCTACCTCATCTGAGGTGATTTTTGTCACAAACTCTTGGTCAACCAATGCACTGTTTTCTTCTCGAACGAGCGGGACTCTAATCTCCTGAATGTTAGCTGAGCAATTCGGCTGCTTTAGTTTGAAGATAATCTTAGATACTTCTTCTACTTCTTCTGGGACTTCAGTAACTGCTGAAATTTCATATTGCCTCAGATTAAATGCTTCAAGTTTTATAGCACCCAAGTTATGTGATCCAATAATCCCTGCTACTGGATGCCCGTTTTTGTAAAATGTATAAAGCTTCCCGTGATATTTAAGTGTTTTTACAATCCTTACCTCACCAACGCCAGCTTGCTTCCAAGCCTCATTAAGCGATACAGCTGCATGGTATGTACCCTCAGGCATACCTTCTAAATAGTACATACCAATATTGAGGCATATATTACTAATGTGGTTGTCTTCAACGATTTTTTGCAACTCCATTAGAGATGCCTTTGAAACATAACCAACCGCTATGTCCAAACTATCAGAGTTTGCAACTGCTTCGTTAAAATACTCAATAAATGCTTGCTGACTCTCTTCCAGTCGAAGCGGTAAAATATCAGAATATAGTAATCGCATGTTTATGTTACCTCCGTTTGTAAGATGCTTTAAATTAATGAAATCTCGTAGTGTCAAGAATTTTGAGTAAATGAAGATATCCTTCTGCACGCCCTATACTTCTCATTTAAGAAAGCCGTTAATTTTGTATTAGCAGATGATTCATAACGGATTCTAACACTTTGCGATTATCTATAATATTCTTCTTTTGGTAATATATTGTTGTATAATATCGTAAATTGACAATTAGAATCAGTGTACATTTTGCAGAAAAATTTTACCAATCTAATATTTCCTTAAGAGGATTTTAATGTAAGTTATTATTGGACAATTGGAGAAACTGAACTTATGTATGATGTGGCCCACATGAGTCAACTGTGTCTACTTTACTCTTCATATGACTTATGATAAAGAAATTCTTTGGCAGGACGTAATTTATTATGATGAACATTACGAGTGTAGCTTAAATGGGGATGGAGAGGAGGCTTTTGATCGATGGAAGGGAGATCAGCTTGTGTATAGCAAAAATATACGTAACGGATCAGATGAGTTCGGCTGACATACTCTCCATGGTCGCTTTTACAGCATTAGCCGGGGGAGGTGACATTGAACACGCATATGGGGTGGGGTAATCGAAGAAGATGGTGACTGAGTCATAGATGGATTCAAAACTGTCAGCGTTGCTAAGGATTCTCTAGATTCATTCGATATGTTTGGTGTCATAGATTTGGGAGTGCTTGTTTATAGATTAATTATTCTTACTTGAGATATTCATCAGAGATGAAGGTTATTCTTTATATTGATTAATCAAATTGCCGTCTGGGAGTGATATGCCTTTTTTTTCTTCAACCTTCTCCATTATACGAGCAACTACTTTATCCAGCTCTTTTTTTGTTTCGTGTTCCCAAAAACGCATAACGACCCAGCCGTTATTTAAGTAATATTGGTTAATTTCATAATCTCGTTCAATATTACGATTAATCTTTTTTTCCCAATATTCCCGGTTATTCTTTGGCATGATGAAATGTTGGGGGCAGGCATGAAAAAAACAAGAATCTAGAAAAACAACGAGTTTGTACTTTTTTATGGCTATGTCCGGTTTACCAGGAAGATCATGGACATTTTTTCGATATCTCAGCCCTTGTTTCCACAACTCATGAAGAACCCGCTGTTCCATTTTAGTGCCCGTGGAACGAATGTTCTGCATATTTTTTCTTCTGTCATCGGGTGATAAATTATCCATAAAGACACCGCCTTAGCTGCCATACCCTAAATATTATCTGATATTAATATGGGCCAGATCCGATCTAATTATAACAAAAATGCTCTTCATATATGAGAATTGCACTTTAAGATGATTAAAGAGTTAAAGATCCATCGTCTACGGATTTAGCAAAAGATCAATATCCCATATTATGCTGATTGATTCGTATTTCATACCAGCGTATGTTTATAAAGGCCTCATCTATCATGCTTATACCTTCCCAGAGGAGACCAATCCGATTTGCTGTTTTCCAATATATAATCATTCGGAAACGTCTGCAGACGCGCCTGTTTCCGATTTGTTTAGGCTCTATTTCCTCATCCTTATTCCTTTTAGTCATTGACTAGAATCCTGTCATTTCCTGTTCATCGGTAGTGAAGTACCCTAATTGATGTAAATTGAATAGATGTCCGTGTTCAATTATGCTAAGTGGGGGTGGATCTTGTTGGTATTCCTGAATGATTGGTTATATCGTAACTCCCATTCTATACGATATTCACAGGTCTTTTGTATTTGTTGTTGCATTTCATATTACAATCCGCCAATTATAATTAGAATAGTTGATATTCAATGAAAAAGTAGGGGGACTCCTCCTAAATTAAACTGCAGTTCTTTGGTGAAAAGTTCTTATCATTTTAGCTTGCATGATATGATGTAGGATAACCAACTATATTAGAAAAGGGTGAACATTATTTTGGATAGACAACAAGTGATCTTAGTAGTAGATGACGAAGAACGGATTCGACGCCTTCTCCGAATGTATTTAGAACGAGAAGGTTTTGTTGTAGAGGAGGCAGGTGATGGTAATACTGCAATTCAAAAGGCTATTGAGTCTGATTATGACTTGATCCTCCTAGATATTATGTTGCCAGGATTAGATGGAATGAATGTTTGTGCTGGAATTCGTAAAATGAAGTCGACTCCTATAATTATGCTAACTGCTAAAGGTGAAGAAGGAAATCGGATACATGGATTCGAACTAGGTGCTGATGATTATGTGGTAAAACCCTTTAGTCCTAGAGAGATTATTTATAGGGTTAAGGCTATTTTACGCCGTTCATCAGTGACTGCTTACTTAACAGAAAATACTAGTAGTATTATTGTATTTCCTAATCTTTGTATCGAACATGAAGCTCGTCGTGTTACAGCAGATAAGCAAGAAGTACATTTAACTCCCAAAGAATATGATCTGCTTCATTATTTAGCTTTGACGCCTGATAAGGTATTTTCTCGTGAGGAGTTACTTAAAGAAGTTTGGCATTATGAGTTTTTTGGAGATCTTAGGACGGTGGATACGCATGTAAAGAGGCTTCGAGAGAAATTATCGAAAGTTTCATTGCCAGCTGCTACGATGATTACTACGGTATGGGGCGTAGGTTATAAAATTGAACATCCTAAATAATTACGAATAAATCCGCAGATTCCTTAATCTGCGGATTATTTTTTGTCATGATAGTTCTAGTAAGTTCAGTTATATTAACAACGACTTTTTTGGTCATCTTAAGAATCACCTTTCGAGCAATATCTTACAACGTCATTCGAACTTGTTCGAAGAACCCAGCCTCTTGGCTTGCAATTCAGCCAGCTTTTTTAACTGTTCCAGTGCATAATCTTGAAAGTCTGGTTGTAACTCTCTAAATATAGCAATGGCTTCTTCAAACTTCTTATTATAACGATTTGCGTCTATAAACATCTCGCCTTCACCTGTCTGCAGCCACTGTTCATTGACAGAGTACAGTTCGCAAATGTGTTTAAATAATAGTTCTTTCGGTTGAACGCGATTATATTCCAAATTACTGATGACATCTCTGCTAACGCCTAGTTTTTCCCCGAACTCTCTTTGAGACAACCCCAAGTGTTCTCTCACGGCTTTGATTCTATCGTGCAACACGAGTTACCTCCTTTATGATGATGCATTTACTTTACAACACAGAAAATATGAAGTCAACACAAGTTGGTTGGCAATAAAGTGTTGACAACTCTAAAAATCAATGATAATCTGTGCTTATAACACAAATTATGAAAGTGGGTTGATGTAATGACACAACCACAAATACAGGTGAAAAAAATTGATGAGTTAAAGGCTGTGTTTTCAACACTTGACGAAGTTACACAAGAGTATGCTCTTACGCTACTTCAGACATTGCGATTTGCACAATCCAAGTGCTATAACGCTAGAAGAGAAGACGTGAAGAGTCAGAAGAGCTAGTGTTTAAAATTGAGAAGATTAATAGAAAACTGGGGTGATAGCTATGCAAGATCTCCTTACCAAATACGAAGAAGCCATCCAAGAAGAGAACATACTGATTCAAAGGATCGGACTTTGCAAAGAAATCATTAACGTTATTCTAGAGTATATCTCCAATAAGGCAGATGCTATTCATTTGCCTACTGCAGAGGACATTGTTACTGTCATCCATACGATGGGGCAGGATCTCGATACAGAGCTGCTTCATTTGCAGCTAGAAATGGGTGTTCTCGAGCGGAAGATAAAAAGCTTAAGGGAACAGAATGAATGCTTCTAAATGAGATGTACCTCGAAGAGATATAAATTCACTTCAATCGATTTCCCTTTTTTGTATCCAGTCATCATCCCGAATATAATAAAGTCATAGTTGAAAAATTGGCTCAATAGAGGAGGAATCACCTATGACACATGGTCCGAATCCGAATGCGATCTATCCGAACGAGGCGATCAAGAGCGTCTGCTTTATCAAAAATGTAGTCACGCGTCCGAACATTCAAGTAGGGGAGTATACATATTACGACGATCCGAATGGTCCTGAACGGTTCGAAGAGCGCGTCACGCATCACTATGAGTTCCTCGGCGATAAGCTGATCATCGGGAAGTTCTGTGCGATCGCGAAGGGTGTAGAGTTCGTGATGAATGGCGCGAATCATCGGATGAACTCTGCCAGCACGTATCCGTTCAATATTATGGGCGGTGGATGGGAGAAGACCACGCCAACGCTGGATCAGCTGCCATTCAAAGGGGATACAGTCGTAGGGAATGACGTGTGGATCGGGCAAAACGTAACCGTGATGCCGGGCGTACATATCGGGGATGGGGCGATCATTGCTGCGAATTCGGTAGTGGCAAAGGATGTGCCTGCATACCATATCGCCGGCGGCAATCCTTGCAAAGTTATCCGCAAGCGATTTGATGACGAGACGATTGATTGTCTGCTACAGCTACGCTGGTGGGACTGGCCTGCTGAGAAGCTATTCGCGAATCTGGAGAAGCTGTGCAGCCCTGATCTGGAGCAAGTCAAAGCGTTGTTACGAGATGGCCAATGAACCTGGTATCATCATGATCAGTTCCTCATCAAACAAGGCGAGCATTCTCCTGTTGATCCCAGGGAAACGCTCGCCAGAGAAACCTCCGACAGCAGGTCTTGGCCTGCGCATCGGAGGTTTTGTATATCGCATCTATTCAATACCGTTGAAACAAGCTATGGATTGGCATTAACTAAGATCTTAGCACCGGCCCAGTCTGCATGGTCATAATTGTTATTGTCGCCGCCTTTCGTGACGACGAGCTTAAGCATTTTGGCTCCGGTGATATCGACATCGACATGCTGTACCGGTGAACTGCTATACAATTCGCCGCTGTCATAGATCTTATTCCCATCGGCCCAAACTTGGAATACGACAGAACCATTGTCTCCAACTTCATCATCAATACCTACGTCAGCAATAAATTTGGCGAATTTGCCGCCAATGTAATAGGTGATGGCAGAATCTGCATGCGTTCCAAGTCCTTTCTCATACGTTGTGCCATCGATGGTGATTGGTTGCCCATCCCCTGAACCGGACTCTCCATTGCTCCGATCTCGCTCAACAGGTCCCCAGCCGTTCGCTGCTTCAAGCCAATTCATATCGCTAAGATAGGTATCCGTTGCCGGCGGAGCTGCATACACTTTGATCTGGCTTGCTGCCTGCTTTTCTCCCTGTTCATTACCTCGATAATTAAAATCTGCCTTGGCATGGATGTCGTATACTCCCGTTGTCGCACCGCTCGACACGGTCATATCCCACGTCGTCGTAATGGACTTTCCTGGAGGAAGATTGTGAAATGTGATCGGCGAAGTCGCATTCACGACCCATCCGTTAGGCGTCTGTAACTGGATTGCGATCCTCTGAAGCGCTATTTTGCCGTTATTTGTAAATGTCATCGTGACCTGGCCGGATTGACCTGCTTCAACAGTAGGATCTGACGTTATCGTAAGATTCGTTGTCGGCTGGGCCATATTCGGCGTGCCGGGTTGGACTTTGAACATGGCTGCCCCATGGGACGGCACATCGGCGCTAATGATGTTCGTTGCTGCGCTTTCACTGTGCTCCCACAGGTCGCGTACGATATATACAGGAGCCTTCTTCAAGCCGAGCTCATCGATGTTCAAACTCATGGTTGTCGATGACTGGCTCCGGTTAAAGAACAATACGGCCTTGTCTCCGTTAGATAATGGTTTTACCCATACTTCATAGTCTCCGTCGTCACGTATTTTACTTCCCTGTACACCTGCCGGGTCCTGGTCAATGGCAATGACTTCTTTGTTCAGTAGGATCTTCTTCGTCGCATCCGACATGGCTGTAATATCGTTGCCTGCGATGAGAGGCGATGCCATGATGCTCCACAAGCTGAAATGCGCACGGTACTCCGTATCCGTCATCCCGCCGTTGCCAACCTCCAGCATATCCGGATCATTCCAGTGTCCCGGTCCTGCATACTGGGCAAGTACGGAATTTTCGTCCAATAAGGTTGTCATGCTGTTCCACGTATCGGTAATATCGCCGGTTGTACGCCAGAGGTGTCCTACCGACGGACCCCATAGCCAGGGCTTATTGGCTCCCCATTCACAAATACTGAATATGATTTGGCGTCCTGTCGCTACGAGTGCATCTCTCATGGCTCCGTATTGTTGTTCCGAGATCTTGGAGCCATCCTCCGGGTTGTAGAACTTGATCGTATTTTCACCTTGCTTTAAAGCAACTTGAATTGGATAAGCAGCCGTAGTACCCCAACCTCCTGAAGAAGGTAAGCTGTATTTTTGTCCCGCACCGCCGTTCGCGCTGACGTACAGATTTCTGTTGGCGTCCCCATTCATATAGTAAATGGTTACTGTATAATTGCCTGCCGCAGGTGCATTAATTTTATTGATAATTAATTCACCAGAGTTATTGCCGATATATCCGACCTTCGTGCCGACTATTTTGGCGTTTCCGACAAGCGTATTGTCAGGCGATTCCGCTTCATATGTCTTGGTGTTCTTTCCATCGGATATAACGATCTTATCTAGATCTGGCGCATAGGTAGATGGTCTCTCATTATAGCAGAAGTCATATTTTAAATAGTCTACTTCCCATTCCGCGAATTTTGCGGCGTCTCTTTTCTCATTACCTTGGCTCGCCGGTAGACCCATACAGGTCTTCGTACCGTTAGAGGAGTAAATCCCAAGCTTTAAGCCTTTACTGTGAACATAATCCGCAACCCCCTTGATTCCGTCGGGGAACCTAGTAGGGTCGGGCACGAGGTCGCCGTTCGCATCCCTGGATCCGGTCATCCAGTTATCATCGATGTTGATATACTGATAACCTGCATCCTTCATGCCGTTCTCTACCATAGCGTCTGCCATGGCCATTATCTTCCATTGATCTATATTGCCGCCAAACTTGTTCCAGCTGTTCCATCCCATAGGGGGAGTAAGGGCAAGTCCATCATCTAGTGCATATGCCGTTGGTGTCAGCTTGCTCATGACGCCTGTCTGGATCCATAGGGCACATACCAGTGCAATGGATAACAATAACACTTTGAACCTACGCATACGATTACCTCCAAAATGATTTAGTTCTTTATATCTGATAACGTGTATGTAATGATTCTCTGAGTTATCACCAGCCTTCCATTTTAATGGAGATAGCTTACTATGTTTAGGGAACGCCATCATTTACATAATATGTAAACGCCTATTTGTGTATGCGGCAAATCTTTGCTGCCGGTATGAAACCTGTCGTAATAGGAGTGTTAGAATGGATAATACGGTTAACAATCAACTATGCACATTGTTTCTGCGTAGTGGAAGTTCCGAGGAAGGAAGAGAGGTTGTATTTGGCATCAAGGTTGATTTTTATAATATCAGTAGATTTAGGTGTTGATGAAAAGATTGGGAAGAGATGATATATTATCAGCAATTGAAGTTGAGAGACTCCTACGTCCAGACTACGGGATGCAGGCGATTCGCAAAGCTAATAATTTTATGCGATCCTTGAGAAGATAAAAAATGATATTCATAAAATATTAGGTTTAATAAAAGAGGGGGGGGTACACGTTATGCCAAAAAACGATAATATGCTGGCCATTCTATGGATGCTGAATTCGGGCGTAAAAATGACTGCAAAACAAATATCCGAAAAGTTAGAAATAAATATTAGGACGGTTTATCGGTATATTGATGCACTATGTGCCAGTGGAGTGCCTATAATATCCGACGCAGGTCATAATGGCGGGTATAGCTTGCTGAATAATTTTATCAGAGCACCTCTGCTATTTGATATGGAAGAAAAAAAGGCACTCCTTCATGCTGCTGTTTTTGCAAAAGAAGCCGGATACCCTTTGAGTGAGGCATTAGGCCATGCGACATCAAAGTTGAAAATGTATTCGAATCAGGAGCAGGAAAGTATACTTAGCCGTCATTTAGCCGGATTTGAAGTTATTAACCGCAGGGGAGACCCTTCTGTTCAGCCGGTATTGGCGGAATTGGAGCAGGCTGTAGCACACGAATTCTCTGTAGAAATTGATTATCGCACAAGCCGTGAAGAACAACCCAAGAATAGGGTGATAGACCCCTATGGAATGGTTAACTGGAACAATAAATGGTATACGGTTGCATTTTGCCATCTAAGGCAGGAGATCCGCAGCTTTCGGGCAGAACGGATTCTACAAATCAAGCGTACTCAAATCCTATTTAAGCGTCCCGAAGCTTTTTCGGCCCGTGAATTTTTTATGCGAAATCTGTTACCCGATTTAGCGGGCAAGGACGGGTTGATTTCTTTAATTATCGGAGGCAGGTCAGAGGCATTGGATGACTTATGCCTGCATTGGTTTTTGGGGCATCATCTGAAAGAGCGGACATCCAATCAAGCCATCTTTTTACTTGAGGAACAATCAATGCATACCTATGTCCCTCATTTTCTCCTATCCTACGGGAAATCTATTCAAGTCATCGAACCACAGAGTTTGAAGGAAAAACTTGTTGCAGTTGCTTCGGAGTTAATGGAATATTATCAACTTTAATAACTTCACTGACAGCAGATGTCAGTGAAGTTTTTTTATAATGATGATGATCATTGATTACCGATGGATGGTAGCACTTGATGAATTGTAAAATAAGGAGAACTTGCAAATGAATCATACGGTATATCTTTATGTGTTTGACACTATGGCAGACTGGGAAATAGGTTATTTAACGGCCGAACTGAACTCGGGAAGATATTATAAAACGGGGATGGCCCCATCAAAAATAGTTACCGTGGGAATTGAAAAAACTCCTGTAACTACAATGGGCGGGTTGAAAATACTGCCTGACATCCAACTGGATGAGTGCAGCATTGAAAACACAGATGCATTGATTTTACCCGGAGGAGAGACATGGACAGAAACCATTCACCAACCCATCTTAAAAATCGCGCAAAGGTGTTTACAGGAAGATATATTGGTTGCAGCGATTTGCGGCGCTACAATGGCACTTGCCCAGACAGGATTGCTGAATTCACGTTGGCATACAAGCAATGATCTGGAATACCTTAAAATGATCTGTCCCACGTACACGGGCGAAAAGTATTACAAAATGGAGTCTGCAGTAACGGATGGAAAATTGATCACTGCATCTGGAATAGCTCCGTTGGAATTTTCTGTACACGTCTTGAAAGCTCTGGGTGCGTTTTCTTCAGAAACATTAGATGCCTGGTATAGTCTTAATAAGACTCATGAATCCAAGTATTTCTATGAGTTGATGAATTCAATCCAATGAAGGTATAAGCATAAAATTGATAGGTTATGATCATTTAAAGGAGGAGTAAAAATGACTGAAAGCAGAGAATATATGGGAGTGTCAGGTAAATATACAAAGAATGGAACACCCAACGGCTGTACATCTATTACCCCATTTATAACAGTGAAGAATCCTTCTGAAGCAATAGAGTTCTATAAAACTGTTTTCAATGCAAGGGTTAAGGATATTACTGAATATCCTGATGGAAATGGCAATAAAATAATTGTTCATGCGGAATTAGATTTTGGAAATGGTTTTTTGCAGCTGGGGGCAGCGAATCCGGCATATAAATTGGTCTTGCCGCCAGATGAAGACAATGCGTGTTATTCTTTAGGAATTTACGTAATTCATGTTGATCAGGTAATTGAAAATGCGGTAGCAAGAGGAGCAAAAGTAAGGGAACCGGTTGTAAACTTTGTTTCAGGTGATCGATTCGGAAGTATATTGGATCCTTTTGGAGTAAGATGGTCTATTATGACTAGGATTGAGGATTTGTCAGAAGAAGAAAGTAGTCGGAGGGTCGCTGAATGGGCCAAAAGCTTTAGTCGAGAATAAATGCAATAACTGTTTTAATAAAAAACGTTAAAGTGACAATTTGCTGAAATGATGTAATAGAAATGCTGGTGCCAAATAGTTGGCGAAAATAGAAACTTCAAAATTTTGAGGTTGAAAAAGCAATCTTTCGAAAATATACCGTGTCGCCAAGGGGCTACCAGCTTCATACGGCATCATTATCACCGCCACAAGGCATGTGGAGTGTTGCTCACTATTGGTGAAGCAGGATACTTAAATAAGGGATGTATTGGCGGAAATAGTAAAGAGGGGCGGCGAACCCCTCTTTTTGTTATTAAGTCCGTTATGGTACTATTCTTATTCTTGAACTAAAATACTAAAAAATTCAAGGAATAGGGAGCATCACTTTCAATAACGAACGGATGTTGTACTTGCACGCCTACCACGCTCCAAATCTTGTTCTTTGGAAATGCTGTATAATGATTACGTATAACAATTATATTATGGAGGAATATATCAAATGCCAGACATAATTGAAGAGCTTAAGAAAATGTCTCAAAAAAAGGGATTTGAAAATAAAACTGATTTTCAACAGTTGCTGGAAAAATGCAAGACCATAGCGTTGTCAAGTGAAGATGTTGAATTTTTAACAGAACTATATTCTTTAGCAAAAAATTTGTACATTCGTAACACAATAATGATGTCACTTGTGTTTTGTGAGTATATTGATTTAAAGGATTTTTTCTTCAAAGCCTTTAAAAAAGAACGCTATCTAGATATGAGATTGACTGCAATCCGAGGATACGCGAATTATGCCACTGAAAAAGAAGTAGAGAAACTGATGTCTAAGTTCATAGAAATTCTGATGAAGCGTCCTGAAAATACACCATATAACTATCAAGAATATGAGTTGATTCGTTCTGCTTTTGGGTTACCGTATTTAGTAAATAGATTTGGATACGCTTGTTTTATTCAGGCATATGCACAAGAAGAACAACAATACAATGCAATGCCAGATGCTTTCAAAGGACATTTTACGATAGATGAAAAAGGAGATTCTGTCCAACTTCGGTCATCAGAAGAAACCAAGAAAATGATTGATGAATTTTGGGGCAGAGTATAAGCATTTTCTAATTAATTCATTATGTGTAAGGAGGAAAGAGAATTGAATCCGAAGAGAATATTGCTTACAAAACCGAGCAAAAATTATAAACAATATATTCATTTGATGATCACGGAGACTTCGTCAGATCTACATATTTTGAATATCGTGAAAGGCCGGTTAACATTACGTAAAAAAACCACTAATGCGGTGTATCAACAATATCCAATGGAAGAAGCGCTCTATCAGCTTGAGCAGTTGTCTCTGGAATACCAAGCGAAAGGATATATCGAAGAGCCTGAATCGATTCTAGATGCAATTATGATTCCTGAGGATCGTGTATTAGATAAAGCGAAGTGGCACTATGAAGGGGATTTCCCGGAGGATTTAACAAAAGATGCTGCTTACACCGCTACGGGCATGTTCATCACTTGGTTAATTAAAAATAATTGGTTTTCAGAGGAAATAGAGCAGCAGTTCGCTACTGAAATAGAGAAAGTAAAGAAGAAGCAACTTACGGGTGCTGAATTCTATCGAAAATGTCTGGATGGCGTGTTTTCAACCCAAGAACTTGCAGATGAGATTAAACCATTCGTGAATGAATATTTGAATATTCAAAAGGACATTTATGCAGCCGAAGACTATGTCCATACCTTTCAAGGAGTTGGACTTACATTTTACCATGTTGCTAATACATGGGAAAATTATGACTTGATTGAACCTGTAATTGAACAACGTTTTAAAGAATTTCATTCAGTATATGAGTAATGTATATTTCATATAGGGATGAAGCGAGGGGATGAAGGAATGGATATGCAAACGACAAGACAACGTATCCTGATAGAAGCAGAAAAACAGTTTATAGCGCTGGGGATCGCAAATGCCCAAATGAAAGATATTGCATCGGCCGTCAACATCAATAGGAGAACACTGTATCGTTATTTCCCCACGAAAGATGAATTAGCCTTCGAAATTGAAATCCTGGTGATGAAACAAATACAGGACTATCTTACGCTGGATATCGGGGATACGACCGGCAAAACGGGTTTTGAAAAAGTAAAAGCGTACTTCTTTCAGGTTGATCTGGATAAAGTCAAAGAACAGATTAAATTCACTGCCGAGTTCGACAGGTATTTTCAGGAGAGTTATCCGAATCCAGAGCTGGAACAATCGTTTATTGAAGCTTTAAACCCCGATCTGGACCCGCTGTTTCATTATATTCGCGAAGGGGTGACAGATGGCTCCATACGTAACGATCTGACGGTCGAAGAGCTGTACCACTTTATTAGCCACAGCTTTATTTCGCTCTTCCAACGTCTAATTCTGAGAGAGAACCACTTGAAAAATGAATACTGCGATAAAATTGATTTTGGCAAATCTTTTCGGGATATTGTGTTAAGTGGAATAAAGCGCACATGAATACCGGAGTTTATCAACTGCGGTTTCATGTGCGCGGCATCGGCGGTTATTCGATAGCTATGGCGTTAGAACGATCCTTACAACGCCGCAATAGGGAGTAGCCCAGAAACCTCCGAATACGGATTCATCGCCATTTCGGGTGCGAGTGGGTACGAACTCGCCTGTCTCTGTCAGATAGCCTTCCTCCACGGAAAGATAGTCCACGGGGGTTTGTACTAACGACATTTTCAAAGCATCCAACCATCCAGGTCCTGACCCAGGAACCATAAAGAGATGGAAGTTGCCGGCCAAGTAAAATTCTTGCGGTCCAGCTTCAATGATAAGCCCGTGTTTAGGTCGTCCTTCAATCAACTTAGGATTACGGGCATGTCTATGATCCTTGTTCTCGCTCGCTGGGCCCATATTGATAAAAGGCACTGCTCCGATGTATTGTTCGAATTCAAAACTCTGGTTCATTTGATAATCCTCTTCTACGACGGCATGAACTTTGCCTGTACCTCGATACTTCTGAATCAACGGCAATAAACTCATTACGCTGCGGAAGCTCTCGGCGAATAATACGGCATCTTCCAGCAGATTTCCTTCCATATCCAGGATGCTGTCTACGCCAAAACAAAAATAACCGATCGCGTTGTAGTCAGCCAAAGCCCGGAGCATATTTCTCGCATTAAGCCCGTCTGGGCTGGATTCCGGAACAAATAAAGGATTGCCTTGCCGGAGATAGTCTTCGCAAATAATCCTGTAGTCGCTATAATTTACAGAGTAAATATCCGGTGCGATCAGATCCAAATGAGGCGTCGCAAACTTCCAAATGTCTAACGTGCTCCTTACAGGCCCGCCGGCAGGATAGAATCCCGGAATCGGCCAACCCGGAAAAGAGAGCCAAGCATTGGTATACATAGGAAGGTTATATACCGCGCGGCCTTCTGCGGCGATATGATCGATATATTTGGCAATAGACCAAGCTGTGCAGAACTCCCCGCCCGAGACGCCAAAAACTTCCTCCCAACTCCCTTGTTCTTTAGAACCGTTCTTCTGAAACGCTTTCCAGACATTCCCTTCTCCAAGGCCCTTCACATGTTCGAGAAGTTCGGAGGGTACAGCCCCGGATAGTGCGGCATTTGCCTCAGGTCCATAATCTCTGTCACATCCAAGAATGCCCGGTTCATTCTCTACTTGCACCGCAATAACCGTCTCCGTCTTGCTATCCTTTTCTTTCAGATAGCCCATCAATGCTCGGAACGCTCTTGCATCCGCCTGAAGCGCTTCTTCGCAAAAAGACGAAAGTATATTCATAGGGACGCCGTCGCTGCGAAGCACCCTGAAAAATCGCTGTTTGTCTGTCTTGATCCAGCCGGGACAATAACGCATCTCGCCATTCTTCCAGGTTGCAAACCATAATACGATAAGGTGCAAGTCATTCTTCCGGCACTCCTCGAGCAGCATATCTACCGAAGAAAAATCAAATTGGCCCTCTATCGGCTCCACTTGTTCCCAATAGACCGGAGCTTCCAACGTATTGCCTCCCAATGCCTTGACACCAGCAATAGCAGATGCCAATTCTTCCGCCGTATAGGCGCTGGAGTTTTTGGACTGGCCTCCCATCGGCATGAATGGTTTTCCCTTTACTGTAAACATACAATCCTCTCCTGTTCTTATATTGAAATGGGGTAAATATGAATTTCAACTTACGCGTGGTGAGTCGGTTCTTGAGCTTCCAAATTCCCTATCGGGTGATGACTTGCGCTGATTTTGTTCTCATCGTATTTAAGAAAAGCGATTAAGGATAAGAGGGAGACAAGGGCAGCTATGACGACGGATATTCGGATCCCGGAATCATCATGAACCGAATTCCCGATTGCCAATATGGTGGGTAAGATGATAACGGATAAAGCGGTTCCAAATTTCGTTAGAAACGAGCGTACGCCAAAGTACAGCGCTTCTTTGTTTTCTCCGCTTGAAGTGGCGTCATATACGGCGCAATCCGCAACGATGGCATTCGGCAATATGCCTGATATAGCCGCGGTAACCGCAGAGAGAAGTACGATGGGAATCAACTGTAAAAATCCGTCAAACGGAAACATCCCCATAAGCGAGATATAGATGAAAGAAACGATAAGAGAAGCGAACGATACGATCATTAACTTCTTCTTGCCATAACTTTTACTTAATCGATTGATGAGCGGATATAGCAGGAACGAGAGTACGCCGACGGCAGCTACAATCAGCCCGACATGCGTTTCCTTCTGCCGAGCGAGCACCGTAATGTAGTAAACAAGGGATGATTGGAAGAAACTGTTCGTGAACCAATACCCCAGCTCGCTCATTAAGAAGAATCTGAAATCTCGATTTTGAAATATTGCTTTAACGGATGCTTTGATGTCCAAGCTTGTCGCGGTAGTGGAACCATACAGATTCTCATCAATCGTATAGGCCGGTATGAGCATAAGAATCAGTGCAATGGCTGCTAGTCCTGCAAAGGTCCACTGAATCGAAGCGGTTTTTGAAATTCCGAAGACCGTCATGACGGTCTCCCAAATATTGGGGGCGAACGTTGCGATAATCAGGCCCAGAAACCAGGTAACCGAGATATACGTCGACAGATCGATTCGGTCTTCCGTGCTGCGGCCCAATTCACTTAGAAGGGCAGTGTATGGTATCACATAACAAGTAAATGCAACAAAGTATAGAGGCAGAAGGATGAGAAGCCATAAGGAATTGATGGTATGAATGCCGTTTTGAAAAGGAACGAAAAATATGCACACGAGCAAAATGGCGCAAGGCAGCGCGCTTCGTCTCATAAACGGCGTTCGTCTCCCAAGGCGGTGCTTGGTTCTATCGCTCATGTTCGCAATCCACAGGTCGGTCACTGCATTGATCAACGTAGAGATTCCCATGATGACGCCAATAATCGTAACGCCCATAAACACACTGCCTTGCGGGATCACCACATGAATGCCGGATTCTACTGGCGGCAAATAAAAATAGATGAGCCATGTTCCCATGATTCCGGCCAAAATCGACCAGCCTAACTGCCCAAGCGAGTAGAACACCCTGATCCTTCTTGGCAATGTGACCATTGAAGCCCTCCTTTGCTATTGTTTTTCACTTGCGTGCCACACGTGTGGCATGCGGTAATTGTACAATATTGGAAATAATATCGTCAATATCCTTTTCATGCCCTCAACGATGAAATAAACGAAAGAGATGTGGCGATACCGAAATCAGACCTCTCCCTCTCACCAATACAATCCCGTTCCCCTCGGCTAGCACCTCAATTTTAACTTTTTCATAACTTTTTATCTCCGATCGCGAGATACAATGGAGTGAACTGAGAAAAATTAGAAGAAATGTCGAATATGCGGCTGCGGTGCAGCGGTAGGCATTTCGTTCGGAGGAAACGATGACCACGAAACACAAATCTTCAGTATTGCGGCGGACGATCTGGATCTCCGCACTCGTGCTCGGCACGCTGCTGCTCGTTACGGCAGGTTATCTCGGACATCTCTACTATAAGGCGGATTCCGCGATTGAGCGGATGGCGGCGCCGACAGATGCTATGCAAGCGAAGGGACAATCCCATGAAGTTGTTGCGAATGAAAAGGCAATCCGACCGTTCCTCATGCTGCTCGCCGGAATCGATAACCGGGAAGGAAGTGGAGGCACGTTAAATACCGATGTCCTGATGTTCATCAGCTTCAACCCGGAGACGCGCTCGGCGAGCATGATGTCGCTGCCGCGTGACCTGCTGATGAAGCCGAAAGATATGCCGAATCGGAAGGCTAATTTCTACTATGCCTACTACGCGATCAAGGATAAGGCTGCAGCGATTGCGAATACGAAACGGTTTTTCAGCGATATGCTGGGATTGCCGATCGATTATATGGCCCTGGTGAACTTCGACGCGCTGCGTCAAACCGTGAACACGGTTGGCGGGCTCGAGATTGACGTTGATATGGATATGAAATACGTGGATACCGCAGATGGCACCCACATTGATCTGAATAAAGGACTGCAGAAGCTGGACGGGCAGAAGACGCTCGACTTCGTGCGATACCGTAAATCCAATCGGGGCACCCAAGAGTCATCCGACTTTGCGCGGGGCGAACGGCAGCAGCAAGTCATCAAGCAATTAACGGATAAACTGAGTGCTTTCCAAGGGATGGCGCAGTGGGGGAAAGTGCTGGATATTATCGGGGACAACGTGAAGACGGACATGCCGGCGAACGAACTGAAGCAATGGCTCTTCAACTTCCCAACCTACTATCCGAAGACGATTCGCTCGTTGCATGTGGAAGCCGATTGGAAGAGTCCTTATGTCTACGCCAAGGAAGAGGATATGAGGCAGGCGCTCGCGGATCTGCGGGCCGAAGTCGGCCAAAAGGAGGCCAGTCCGATTCGTCTAGGCGACGTGATGGGGCTGATGAAGTAGATAAATGGTATCGATAAACACCGGAGATTTCTCCGGTGTTTTTTGTTGCGTTTATTTCCATAACATATATTGACAGGTAGAATAAAATGACATAGACTCTCATTAAGTATTAACTATCATTATATTGAGTGTGTCGAAAGGTGGTAACTATTATGAATAATCAAGCAAATCGCAGATGGTGGATCATGGGGTCTCTGGCGATTGGCATTTTGGCAGTCGGACTGGATATGACGATCCTAAATCTGGCGCTGCCATTTCTTGCGCTGGATATGCATGCATCCAATACGGAACTGCAATGGTTCGCGGATGCCTATAATCTCGTCTTTGCGGCGGCACTGCTTCCAGCGGGGATGCTCGGCGACAGATTTGGACGGAAGAAGATGCTGCTCGTCGGCTTGGTTGTGTTCGGTGCGTCTTCCTTGGCCTGCGCCTATGCCGGATCGCCGTGGGAACTCATTGTCGGACGCGCGTTCCTCGGACTCGGCGCAGCATTTCTTGTCCCCTTGTCCATGTCCATCATCCCGGTCTTGTTCGCAGAACACGAAAGATCCAAAGCCATTGCAGTATGGATGATGGCGAATGCGATCGGCATTCCGCTCGGACCCGTATTGGGGGGGTGGCTGTTGGATCACTACGCATGGGGTTCGGTCTTCTTGATCAATATTCCGCTCATTGTGATTGCCTTAGCAGCGGTCACGCTGTTTATGACAGAGTCCAGCAGCAGGGAGAAACAGAGCATCGATGGGGTTGGCATCCTTACTTCGAGTTTAGGGCTTACCGGCATCACCTTCGGCGTGATTGAAGTAGGGGAACGAGGCTGGGGAGACGGGCTTACGTTAATAACGCTCATCGGTGGTTTGGCATTCACAATTGGGTTTATCCTGTGGGAGAGACGAAGCAAGCATCCATTGATTGATCTGAGTATTTTTCGGTCCAAAAGGTTTACGGGTGGCATGCTGTTCGCGACGCTGATTTCCTTCGCTATGTTTGGAATTTTGTTCATCATGCCTCAGTACTTTCAGGGGATTGAAGGTGTAGAAGCGCTAAGTGCTGGATTGCGAATCTTGCCGCTGATTGGAGGACTTCTGGTAGGGTCACGCGTGTCGGATGGATTGCATGCACGTGCAGGCACTCGTATCACGATTACGGCAGGCTTCTGCCTGCTCGCCATAGGCTTCATCCTGGGAGCGAATACGAGCATAGACAGCGAATATGGTTATGCAGCCATCTGGATGACGATTGTTGGACTCGGAATCGGATTGGCGCTCCCAGCCTCGATGGACGAAGCGATGTCGGCGCTGTCCATGGAGCGAAGCGGTGTCGGTTCTGCACTGCTGATGGCGTTGCGACAAGTTGGGGGAACATTGGGAGTTGCGATTCTGGGTACGGTTTTGAATACAGGCTATCGGGAGCATATGAATGTGAGCGGATTGCCGAGTGCAGATGCCGAGATGATCCAGCGCAACTTATCTGCAGGCGTAACCGTTGCGAGACAGCTCTCGTCCAATGAATTAATGGCTTCCGTGAAGTCGTCGTTCGTCCATGGTATGGGGGCGACATTCTGGACGTGCGGGGCTGTCTCGGCGGCAGGCATCATCCTAACGCTAATGATTGTGCAGAAGCGAATGAAGCAGAAAGCTCGTACGGACATGCAGCAGGCCGCATTCCGAGAGTAGAATCGATGACGATAAGTTACACCAGCAGCTCGAACCTTACGAAGGGGCGGGCTGTTTCTGTTCTATTGATGACAGTGATGTCTCTCAATTGACATCAACATTTAAATGAAATAAAGTAGCAGTATCACGTTCAAGGAGTGAAAGGCACAGTGGAGAAAGAGCAAAAAATGGGCTTACGTGAGCGCAAAAAGGCTAAAACGATGGCAAGCATTCAGATGCATGCGATGCGGATGTTCCGCGAATTTGGCTATCATGCTACAACGGTTGAGCAGATTGCTGATGCAGCAGAAATATCTCCGAGCACTTTTTTTCGTTATTTTACCACGAAGGAAGATGTCGTGATTACGGATAACTATGATCCGATTCTCGTCGCTGCGTTCGAAGAGCAGCCATCTGATTTAACCCCGATTCAAGCTGTTCGTTGCGCGATGCGTTCCGGGATCGAGGGGATGTCGAATGAAGAGCTCGAGACGGTGCGTGAGCGGATTCAGATCATTATGACCGTTCCCGAATTACGAGCCTCTACCGTCAACAATATGATTCAGACCATGGATCTGATCGCAGGGGCGATAGGCAAGCGAGTTGGCAAAGACCCGGGCGATGTCGATGTGCGGACATTTGTCGGAATCGTCGTGGGCGTGTGTATCTCGGCAATGTTGTATTTTAGCGAACATCCTAATGAAAATTTTGCGCAACTGTTAGACGAAGGCTTTGCTAAGCTGGAGAGCGGAATCCCCCTCTGACATGATGCGAATTAGAGAAATTATAAGGACTACGTCTTTTTCGGATGTAGTTTTTTTGTGTTTCTGGAGCAAATTTAGCGGCATAGCCAAAGAAACGTTAGCCAACCATACGGTCTGCTAACGTTTCTTTTTCATGACAAGCTTTATTCTGCCTTCACCAGAATCTTCACTTGATTCTTCTCGCGGAGCAATGCTTCAAATCCTTCTTCAACAACTTCATCCAGCTTAATCCGTTTCGTAACAAGCTTCTCAGCCGAGAAGTAGCCTTGCGCCATCAAGCTGATCACGGCAGGGAAGACGTTGCGGTAACCGATAATTCCTTTGATGGAGCGTTCCATCATGACAATATTATTCGGTTTAATGGACGCTTCTTTCTCGAAAATGCTGACGATCATCAATTCTCCGCCGATTCTCGTGGAATTCAGAGCTTGTGTAAGGACAGGAGGGACCCCGGTCACTTCATAAGCGACATCTGCTCCGCCGCCCGTGCGTTTGTGGATTTCTTCCACTACATCATACTCTTTCGGGTCA
The DNA here is from genome assembly GCF_000374845.1 of Paenibacillus terrigena DSM 21567. Taxonomy (GTDB): domain Bacteria; phylum Bacillota; class Bacilli; order Paenibacillales; family Paenibacillaceae; genus Paenibacillus_K; species Paenibacillus_K terrigena. The sequence continues at coordinate 100,937 of NZ_KB895420.1, forward strand.
ATGACGATAGCGCCAAGCTCGATCGCTTTTTGCTTCCGCTCAGGGGACAGCTCCACCGCATAGATCTCGGCTGCACCGGAGGCTTTCAATGCTTCAATCACGAGCAAACCGATCGGGCCAGCGCCGAATACGACAGCTTTATCGCCAACTTTCAGTTTGCTCTGACGGACGGCATGGAGCGCAACGGCGGATGGTTCTACCAGTGCACCTTGCTCATAGGAGATGCTGTCCGGAATTTTGTGAACCATATATTCTTCCGCAGCTACGTATTCGGAGAATCCACCGCCGCCACCGGCAAGACCGAGGAAGCCCATGGTGGAGCATAAGTTATAGTAACCGGATTTACACGCATCACATGTACCGCAAGCATAGATCGGTTCGACGACAACGCGATCCCCGACTTTCACTTTGGATACGCCTTCGCCAATCTCGACGACTTGTCCAGAAAATTCATGGCCCATCACGATCGGCGCTTTTTCCCCTGTAATAGGATGCGGAGCACCCTCGGGAATGAAGATTGGACCTGCTGTATATTCATGTAAGTCGCTGCCGCAAATGCCGCACCATTCGACTTTAATTTTCACTTTACCTGGTAATGCCGTTGGTTCTTCAATGTGTTCTACACGCAAATCTTTGAGGCCATGCCATCTGAGTGCTTTCACCTTGCTCATCCCCTTAGAAATGTTGAATTTCGAAATAATCTATATTTTCGGAAATACGATATAATTTTAGGAAACGTTTCCGTTGACTACTATGTCACTAAATCGTCAAACTGTCAATGTTAAAAATGTTATTGACGTACAGAAATGACCATGTACCTGATTCTATTGCGTTTATGTTATAATAAAAATATTCATGAATGACGCAAACTATTGTGGAAACGATTTCGGATGAGTTGGGACGTGCTGGGATTGAGTAAAGATAAAGTGACGATAGAGGATGTCGCTGCACGAGCGGGGGTTGGGATCGCAACCGTGTCGAGAGCGATTAACAATATGGGCGGGATTAGTCCGAAGACGAAGGCCAAGGTGATGGAAGCGGTCGAGGAGCTAGGATTCATTCCGAATACGAATGCGCAGAACTTGAAGCTGCGTCAGACCAAGCTGATTGCGCTCGCCGTTCCGGATATTCGCAACGCCTTTGTACCGGAAATCGCCTATTCGGTCGAACAAGCGGCCAAGCATTACGGCTATCGCGTGGTTCAAATTAATACATTAGGCAATATAACGTCGGAGCTTGAGCTGCTGCGTGATATGAAGAAGCTTCATGCGGATGGTCTTATTATTTTACCGCTTGCGTATCCAGATACACTCAAGGATCTTATTAATAAAGCCAAGTTACCGATCTCCATTATCAATTATGGCAAAAAATTAGAGCCGGATATTAAGGCGGATATCGTCAGTCTTTCCACGCAAGAGGGCAGACTCGTCATGGAGCATTTGATTAGCATCGGCAGGACGAGAATTGGCTATGCGGGGGCGCCGAAAGAGATCATTGAGGAGCGTTTTTTTGCCTATGAGGATGCACTGGATCAAGTCGATCGATCGCTGGTCTATTTCGGGGATGATTTCTCACTCCAGACGGGGGCAAGGGCAGCGGATTATTTCGTGAATCTGACCCATATGCCGGATGCCATCTATGCGGGAAATGATATGGTCGCGATCGGGCTGCTGAATCGGTTCAAAGAACTAGGTGTACGTGTGCCGGAAGATATCGCGATCGTCGGCATCGATAACAATCTATTGTGTACGATCACGACGCCGAAGCTTAGCTCCGTCTCCATTATGGGGTCGGAAGTCGCGAAGGTGGCAACAGAGCTGCTATTGCAGCGCATCCATGAGCAGAAAAAAGGCCTGTACGAGCGGATACAGTTCGAGCCAAGACTTATCGTGAGAGAATCCAGCTTACCGCGAACGCGCACCACCCAGCAAATTGATTAAATTGAGCGTAAACAATGAAGAAGCTGTTTTCCCGAGGGAAGGCAGCTTTTTTGGCATGTTCGGGCCTCCGTGGACAGTGCATGTGGAGTCCGTTGCATTACTTGAACGAGTGGTTTATTCATGCTTCATTTGCTATACTCTAATAATTATTCAATTCGAAATCTCTCCCTTATTGCTCATTCATAAGGAAGGAGGATACATAAAAGATGAAATTATTAAGTTTAAGCCGTTTAACGCTAAATAGCATCATAATCGGCGGGGTTGCTGGGCTTTTGACATGGAGCTTTTTAGCTATTGTCTCTTTAACGACTCACTTTCTATGGGATACGATACCGAGTGTGGTTCATGTTCCATATTGGACCTTCATCGTGTGTTTAGTCGGAGGTATTTTGGTGGGATTATGTCAGAAGTACTTTGGTAATTACCCGCGTAATATGGAGGCTGTATTAGCAGAATTCAAGGAAACCAAAAGGATTGATTATAGTTCTACATTTAAAAGCGCGATCACTGCGCTTTGTGTTCTTTCTTTTGGAGCCAGTCTTGGTCCCGAGGCAGCTTTGGTTGGTATTGTAGGCGGTCTTACTACATGGGCAGGGGATGCTATTAAATCTAGAGTGAAGAAAAAAGAAGTCGCCAATGAATATGGAGATATCATCATCGAGTACAGTGTTGAGACGACCATTGGTATGATTTTCAGATCCCCGTTATTTGGTGTGACGACATTCTTCGAGGATTGGAAAGACCCTAGATTTATCAAGTTGATCAAGACACTTGTGTATACCATAACGACGGCTGCAGGTTTTGGTGTATTTGTATTTTTATCCAAAATCGATAACAGAAAATTTACGATAGCTGATTTTGGTCCGGCAAGTATTGGTGGAAAAGAAATCATGGCGATCATCCCGCTGATACTGATCGGGGTATTGCTAGCCAAATTGTATGAGTTTTTTGGATCTATTTTTCATAAGGTACTCAAGCCGCTTGATCATTATAAAGTCCTAAAAGCTGTGATTGGCGGATTAGCACTCGGATTAATCGGAACGGTGCTTCCTCTGACTTTATTCTCAGGGGAGCATGAGCTGACAGAATTAGCGGCAGACTGGTCCCATATGTCTATTTATTTATTATTGATATTAGGCATTGTAAAGTTATTCTTAACCGAATTTTGTCTATCCACGGGCTGGCGCGGAGGACACATATTTCCGATTATTTTCGCAGGGGTAAGTATAGGGTACGCAATGGCGTCGATCTTCCCAATAGATCCCGTAACATCCATTGCCATCGTCACGACTGCACTTACCAGTGCCATACTCAAAAAGCCAATCGCCGTTGTATTGATTTTAATGATGATATTCCCATTTAAGCTAATTATCCCAATGATCATAGCCGCATATCTACCGATCTATTTGTTCAAGCTGAAATGGCTGTCGGATGCTGACAATTAGGGCATGGATGGCGAAATAAAATATGTTTGATAACAGGCACCTGCTATATTGGCAGGTGTTTTTTTGCTGCATTCTTGAGAAAAGATTCAGAATTTTCATGCGTTAGTCTTCAATTTTCAGGATTAAGATGGAACATATTCAGTGACTTGTAGTAGGAGGGATGCAGATGAGACTGTTGGAGATTGTGTTGATTGCGGTCAATTTTGGATTGTTGTTCTGGGCAGTGATAGCGAATAGGAAGGTCGGGAAGACCTTTGTGATCCCGTTGGTGGTCGCCTTTGGTTTGGTGATTGCACAGGTTGCCGTGGAAGGTGCACGATGGGAGATGATTCCGGCTTATTTGACGCCCTTCGTATTAATGGCATATTTCTACATGGGTAAACGGAAAGAAAGACGCAGAAGTCCGGTCACTTTCTCGATGCAGATGGTGTTATTGATCATGTTTCTGCTCGCTTCCATAGCACCGCCCTGGTTGATGCCGATATTCTCGTTCGAGAAACCGACGGGGCCTTATGCGGTCGGATCAACCGTGTACCATTGGGTGGATGAACAACGGCATGAACCTTACTCGAAGAACTCGGCTGACAAGCGTGAACTGATGGTCCAAGTGTGGTATCCGGCCGCCGAAGGAAGCAAGGGAGAACAGAGCGCTTATCTCCAGAACGCTTCGATCATGACGCAAGCCATATCGACGAACATGATGAACCTTCCAGCTTTTACACTAAACCATTTGAAGCTGATTAAGACGCATTCGATGTTGGAAGCCAAGCTATCCGACTCGGAAAGCCGTTATCCTGTATTGATTTTCTCTCACGGGATGAACGGATATCGCAATCAGAATATGTTCCAACTGGAGGAACTGGCAAGCCACGGTTACATCGTGATGGCCACGGATTATACCTATGAAGCGGCTGCCACCGTGTATCCTGACGGACGCGTAGCGCCAAATCGAACCGATCCCAATCTGACTTCCAATGCCGAGTACACCAAGCACATCCCACTATGGACGGCCGATGCCACCTTTGTGCTTGATCAAGTAGAGAAGCTGAATCGGAATGATCCAGCTGGGCGTTTTACCGGCAAAATCGATATGGATCGAATCGGTATGCTTGGACATTCATTCGGTGGTGCCGCTACGCTGCAGATGGTCAAGAATGATCCGCGCGTGAAGGCTGCCCTGAGTATGGACGGCGGATTTTATGGTTCTCCGGTTTCCGATAAAGGACTTGGCAAACCGTTTCTCATGATGTATTCCGAGGAAACCTACAATAAGGTGATGACCTCTTACGATGATGTTGCCAAGCAGTTAGGCGGGGTAAGCCGCGAGGCGTTTGAAGCCCCGAGGAAAGACTATATTCAGAAATCGGGCTATGCGCTGGCAGGCGGCGGCCTATCCTTACTTATTCCAGGTTCCAAGCATGCAAGCTATTCCGATCTCGCGTTATTCTCTCCACTGCTGGGGTTGAACGGACCAGACCCACGGCGGGATCATCGCATCGTGAACGAATTCAGTGTTGCTTTTTTCGACCGGTATCTGAAAGGAAAGGACGATTCTGCGCTGCAAAGCTTAGCCGCCAAATATCCGGAAGTGAATTTTAAGGTGAACCCATAGGTTGAAACAGAGAAAAAGAAGCTTCCTATCCACATCTGAAGTGGGTATGGAGGCTTCTTTAATTTGGCTTGACCTTACTTATAATTAAAAATCTCCCTCACCACATTCTTCGCCAAGGCGATCTTCTGAGGGTCCTGCTGATTCAGCATATATGTAATCTCTTGAATATCCGATTGTGATTTCTCGGTATTATCTTGATTGATCGGGGTGAAGAGCTGCGATATGTCCACATCCAGCGCTTCCGCAATTTTGGCGAGGTTCAGTAGCGCGACGTTCTTCTCACCGCGTTCAACCTGTCCGACATAGGAAAAGTGAAAGCCGCCTTTTTCGCCGAGCGCTTCCTGCGTCAAGCCTTTTTCTTTCCTCAGTTCGCGAATACGCGCCCCAACCCGAAGAAGTACTTCTTTATCCGTCATTCCTTCCACACCTCTCTACTAGAAAGTGTAGATAAAATACGACCCACCATACACCATCATTTAGATATCATAAATTATACTTATTAATATCATTTTGTTGTATAATGGGATATAAAGGTAAGTATTTCCACGATTCGCCAAATCATAACCGCGCCCGTTGAATCGTGCAACAATCCGAGTGGGAGCTGAGGCATGTGAATCATTCAACCATCAATGATGAATGCAAAGATCATCGCTCAATCCAAGCTAAGACGATTAGGAAGCTGCAGCAGCTTTCGCAAGACTATATGAATGCGGCAACCCGCTATAATCACCCAGCCTCTGTTCATATGTGCATCTTATTCAGTGATCGTGCAATAGAGTATTTATTGAAGGCGCTGTACGTGGAGCGGAATAACAGCATGGCACCTCCGGCATCTTTTTCGCTCAGTGATGTCATTCAACTGCCTGCGCAAGAGTCCGGTCTCGATTTGAACATGATAACCTTGATTTACAATATTCATTTTCTGGCCGGTTGTAATGACCTTTCGCTTCTTCAGCAAATGGATACCCCTCAACTAACAAACCTGATAAACTGCGTGAACGATATCCATCTGCAGTTATCCGCAAGGATTGCAACGTAACGCTTCGAGTCACCGGGGGGATCTTTACTTTCCCGCTTATTTCCAACATACTAAGAATAGAAGGAAGGCAAATCGTGCAGGATAACATCGATTGACATGGAATGGTGTCGAATGATGTTCTGATACGGTACAAGCTTACCTTTCATCTAGACAAGCGAATAAGGGAGAGTGATCCGAATGTTAAGTGAGAAGCTGCTCGCGAAGTTGAACGATCAAATGAATTATGAGTTTTATTCCTCGCAGGTGTATCTGGCGATGGCGGCGTATTGTTCGTCGGAGAGTTTTGATGGGTTTGCGAATTTCTTCATCATGCAGTCGGAAGAAGAGAAATATCATGGAATGAAAATTTTCCATTTCATAAATGCACTAGGCAAACGCGCCGTCGTTACAGGCATGGAGAATCCTCAGAATGAATACAGCTCCTTACTGGATGCCTTCGAGCATGCCTTCGAGCATGAGAAGACGGTAACGAAGCGAATTTACGAATTGTCCGACATCGCGTGGGATGAGCGGGAGCATGCAACGATCAACTTCCTCAAGTGGTTCATTGATGAGCAGGTAGAGGAAGAAGCAACCTTCGATAGCATCATTCAGAAGCTGCGCCGTATCGATAACGATAGCAACGCGTTCTATATGCTCGATTCCGAGCTGGGTAAGCGTACGTTCACGCCAGGTCAAGAATAAGCAGATATCACTTGAGAAGCTGTTTTCCCGTGAGGGAAGGCAGCTTCTTCTTCATGCTCTGAGCTTATTTCTGCTTCACGAGAAAAAGTCCAACTCCGATCACGCCAACGCCAGCCCATGTCTTCCAGTTGGGAACTTCCCGGAGGAACAGATACCCCATACCGATCGAGATCAGCACCTCGATGCATTTGGCAGTCACGAGGACATAGCTCAGATTGTGAGCGGCTTTCACGCCGAATTTCACGCCGTATCCGACACTTAGATTAGCTGCTAAGAATACCGGAATCATCATGAGCTGGAATTTCAAGGTGGTCCAGAACATTGGATCAATATGCTTACTCTGATACGAGAAAATAAAGTTAATGACGGTTAATCCTCCGAATAGGAGTACAACGCTATATAGGTAGAACATGACAACCTCCTGAAGAATACGTTCAAGTATCTTCTTAATGTTTCCTACGCGCAACTTTCTTATCCCTGTGCAGGAAATATTGCCTCTCTCTAGCGTCATCCCATTCTGCTACAATAGGGGATAGAGAATGAGACAAAACTTTATAGGAACGATGTTGATGATGAGAATAGAATTAGGACAACGAAGTATCGAATTTCATGTAGAATACGGACAGCGTAAAAAGCTCTCGATCCATATCGACCCTTCAGGTCTCATTACGGTGAAAGCACCGAATGATACAAGCGACGATGTCGTGATGAGCGCGGTGAAGCAGCATGGAAGCAAGATTGTGAAGCAATTGCAAGCGATTGAGACGGCTCGGACAGCTCCGAAGGTCAGAGAATATCAAGAAGAAGGCAAGTTCCTGCATCTCGGGAAATACCATGCGCTGCATGAGTTAATCGAGACGAATGGGCTAACGGAAGAAGAACTTCAACGTGATCTGAAGAAGTTCTATTTCGCAAGCTGCAAGAAGGTGATTGGAGAACGGATCAAGATTTATCAGAAGCAGCTGAAAGTCACGCCGAAATCCTACATCATTGAGGAGTCGAGAACGAAGTGGGGGAGCTGCAGCTCGGCTAAGCATCTCACCTTCAATTATCGACTAGCGATGGCGCCCATCGAGGTCATCGATTATGTGGTCATTCATGAGCTATGCCATCTCCTGCATATGAATCATGATCGATCCTTCTGGCGACGGGTCGGAAGCATCATGCCGGATTACAAAGCGAAGGAAGCGTTCCTCGCAAGATATGGACAAGCCATGACGTTGTAATACTTGCAAGAATGAATGAGTAGGAGAGGGGACGTTACTATGGACGGGAACAAAACGACGTATGAATCGATCGACCATTATATTTCAACCTTTCCGCCGGACATTCAGGAAATCCTGGACTCGATCCGACAGGTCATCCGCGATGCCGCACCAGACGCAGCGGAGAAGATCAGCTATCAGATGCCGACGTTTGCGCAGTATGGCAATGTGGTTCATTTTGCCGCGTTCAAGAATCATATCGGCTTCTACCCGGCACCAAGCGGGATTGAGGAGTTCGAGCAAGAGTTAGCCCCCTACAAAGCAGGCAAAGGAACGATCCAATTTCCGTTAGGCAAGCCGTTGCCGATGGAGCTGATCACCAAGATCGTGAAATTTAGAGTTTCGGAGAATATCGCCAAAGCCGAACTGAAGACGAAAAATAAAAAGTAATTGAACGAGTCCGAATCTCAGGTTGAAACGATTACAGAAATTAACAATATTTAATGAAAAATATAACAAATATGGTATTCCATCCGATATAGGTAAAGTGTGCCTCCTAAAGAAGAGGTACAACAACCCACCTAGAAAGGATGTAGCGATAATGAAAAGTATATCAACACTAATTAAAAAAACGTTTAGTGTGGTTCTACTCTGTTCACTCATGTTTACAGGTATCGGAACCTTAGCCTTAGATAAGGCGGCTGCTGCAACGGGGGATGCGTATGTCTATTATGTATCCGATAGTGATTTGTATCGTGTGAAAAGTGATGGTACTGGAGCACAACGATTGTTGAAAAGTTTTAATTTTGAAGGCACCGAGATGAAGCCGGCTGGAGACTATTTATATTTTGCATACAGCCAAGGATCAACGACGTTACTGCGTGTTCCTGTAGACGGATCGACGAATATACCAAAACGATTCTTCGATGATGCAATCTATTTTGAGACGGATCATAACTTCTTGTATTATATGGATAGTAAAGGGAAAATCTATCGCGCGCCAGCCAATGCGGTGGATAAATCCGAAGCCAAATTGATTGCCGATATGGCAGATACGAAATTCTCTGGATTTGTCGTGGTTGAAGGTCGCGTCTATTATAATGCACTGAAAGACGGACGCAAGACTTGGGTGGCATCGAAGGCAGCTGATGGTACGGGACAAGTGCAATGGATTGCAGCAGGTGCTTTTGAGAAGCCTTGGGAAGCACGAGTTACGGGTTCAACCTTGTATTTCGTAGTGAATATCAAACCGGAAGAAGTCCAATACTCCACGAACAGTATCGTAATTTACGCCATGCCTGCAAAAGGCGGGGCAGCGAAAGCCGTTAATGCAAAAGCTCCACTTGATGTGAATGCGGCTTATTCCGGCTGGTGGGCTAACCATCTCTTTGTATTTAACAAAGGAATTAAGCTGAATGTAGATGGAGATTACGATTATAGTATCAGCAAAGGGACACTCTTGACCTCAGAAGGAAAAACGATTGATCTGCATAAATCTGGCGTGCCAGAGATTGCAAGTGTAGGAACAGATAAGCTCGCATTTGTTGATGCGGGTGGCCATGCTTATGTGAGTACGCTCAAGAATAATAAAGTCGTCAGCACCAAAACATTGTCTGTTACCGACGCTTGGTATGTTCGTAATCTAGTAACGGATAGTCAAGTAAGAGCGACCTTGATCTTTGCGGATAGTGGCGCATATCTGTTGAAGAATGATCTTTCATTGGAGAAAATCGTTGGCGTGGAATGGGATTATGTCAAATACAAAGATAATGTATCTGGATTTTTCTATATCAATGCTGGAGATAACGGACGATTGTACCATATGGGGGATGATGGTAAGACGAGTACAAAGCTAAGTGAAGAGACGATTGATCATATCGTTCTGATTGACAAGCAATAAGGAGCAGAAGCTCACGGATACGGAAAGCCGCCCTATACGCCAGCATGAAGCGGTGTATAGGGCGGCTTTTTGTCATTCCTTACGCTTTCACAGGGATTTTCATCTCCGGCGTCTTATGATAGTTTTTCACCCATTTGCCTTTCGCATCGGTCATGATTTTTCCCTTCTTATCCATGCTGTAGGAAAGGTGGAAAACTTCAGCGATGAAGTTAAATAAAACTTGCAGGTGACGTAACGTCACCGGATACAATAGGAAATACGAGGAGGAGGAGTACCGTGATGCCGGAGGAACACCATTACTTCACAACGGGGCAACTTGCGAAGCGAACGGGGATGACGCTTAGAACGCTTCGCTACTATGACAAGATTGGATTGCTGAAGCCGTCAGAGCACAACCATGCTTCTGTCCGCCTCTACAGTAAGGAAGATGTGGCACGGCTGCACAAGATCCAGATGCTTAAGTACGTCGGGTTGTCCCTGGCCGAGATCAGACAATATATCCAAGATGACACCACCCCCGAACAAGACCTGGGAAGTTCATTGAAGATGCAAAAAGAAATCATCCAATCCCAAATCGCTCATTTGCAATACGTATCCAAAGCCATTGATGAAGCACTGGGGAAGGTGGATGAACAGGGACAACAAGTCGATTGGGAAGGTGTAGCGGGCGTGATGCGAACGATTCATAAGGAGAAGGACTGGAGTGAGCAGTACCATAATGCGGTGCGGCTGCAGGCGAGAATGCGATTGTATGATCAGTTTAGTTCGAACAAGACGGGATGGCATCGATGGTTCTTCGAGCATCTGGGCTCGCTTCCCCATCTCAAGGTACTGGAGCTCGGCTGTGGTGATGCGGCCTTATGGCGAAGGAATACGGACCTCATTCCAGAAACCTGGAGCATTACGCTTACGGATCTATCGGCAGGGATGCTTGAGCAGGCGCGGATGAGCTTGGGTGCACACAGCGGACGGTTCAAATTTCTGCTTGCCGACGCCCAGGAGATTCCTTTCCACGACAACGAGTTCGATATCGTGATCGCCAATCACATGCTGTATCATGTGCTCGATATGAATCGTGCCATATCCGAGATGCACCGTGTGCTGAAACCTGGCGGGTGCTTGTACGCCTCTACGATGAGCACGCGTCATCTGCAAGAAATCGAGCAGTTGACCCGAGCGTTCGATCCGCAAATTCAGGTGCTTGACCCTGTGATGGACCGCTTCCAGCTTGATAACGGAAGAGATACGCTGCGGGCTGCGTTCACCGAGATCGAGCAGATCCGGTTCGAGGATGATATGCGGATCGATGAGGTGCAGCCGCTCATCCAATACATGACTTCAACGCCGATGAATGCGAGGAAGCTTCTTGTCGGCACCAAGCTCGACCAATTCACGACTTATTTGAAGGGTAAGATCGCAGAACAAGGCAGTCTCTACATCACGAAGGATACGGGATTTTTTTTGGCCAGAAAAACGGATGAGGATAAGGGGAGATCGGGATGATACCGAACATTGAAATCGTGAAAGAAGAGATTTTATCGAACAATTGGTATGTGCTGAAAAAAATGACCTTCAAGTATCAGAAGCGTGACGGCAGCTGGGAAACGCAAGCAAGAGAAGCGTATGACCGCGGCAACGGCGCTGCGATTCTGTTGTATAACCGGGAGAAGCAAACCGTCATTCTGACCCGGCAATTTCGGATGCCGACGTATATGAACGGCAATGAGACGGGTCTGCTTATTGAGGCTTGTGCGGGGCTGCTGGATAAGGACTCGCCGGAGGACTGCATTCGCCGTGAAACGGAAGAGGAAACCGGCTACCGAGTATCCAACGTGCACAAGATTGGGGAGGCTTATATGTCCCCGGGATCAGTGACGGAAATACTCTATTTCTTCGTGGCAGAATATACGCCGCATATGCAGACGGGTCAGGGCGGAGGCGTAGAGAAAGAACAGGAAGAGATCGAAGTGCTGGAGCTGCCCTTCGGACAAGCCCTGAACATGGCGGAGAACGGTGAAATACGGGATGCGAAAACGATCATGCTGCTGCAATATGCCCAGCTGAACGGGTTGCTTCATCCTGTGAGCCAACCTCAGCATATACTAATCGCGGGGCCTTATCGTTCCAATACGGGAGACGATTCGGAGCTAATCGAGGCCAATATGCGGCTGATGAATGAAGCAGCCTTGCGCGTGTATGAGATGGGGCATCTGCCGGTTCTCGGCGAATGGTACGCCCTGCCGCTCATGGAGACGGCCGGTTCGCAACGTATCGGAGATGAGATATTCGAGCGGATGTTCCACCCATCGGCCGTTCGGCTGTTATCTCATTGCGATGCAGTTCTTAGAATAGGAGGACCGTCCAAGGGTGCCGATGAGATGGTAAGAACTGCTGAGGCCAAGGGGAAAAGGGTATACCGCGATCTCGATGAAATTCCAGTACTGGCTTAGGTAGGTGTCGCGTCAACAAAAGCAGCGCAAAACTGGAACAATACAGTCTTGCGCTGCTTTTATCTGTTATTCATCGATCGTTTTCTGTTAATAGGGGACTTAGGTGCGTAAAATATTAGGTTCTCGTTTGAACGGCTAGCCCACTAAATGAAATCGGACCAACAACATCAGCTCTGGTATTTGCGGTCTGGTTTTGTGCGGTTACTGTGTAGACATGATTACCTGATCTTACATTTCGATCGATCGCCTGAAATGTGACAGCATAGTTTTGTTCCGAAGCAGCTGATTCAATACCTTGTAGTGTATTGAAGATCTCTACGCCGTCTCGGAAGATTTTAAAGAGGATTTGTGCAATACCGGTAATCCCCTTTACACCAACAGTTGCTACTAGTTCAACTCGATTAGGTTGAGCATTCACAGCGGGTATTCTTAATCGAATGGTTGCTAGGCGAGATCTAGCCGGTGAACGTCTGATCGTAAATGAAGTTGCTAAGTTGAATCTACGACGTGGCTGGACGGCAGCTTTATCGAGAATACGTACCAAAAAATCATCTCCTCTCGTTTGATATTCTCAAAGTATGTTGGACAAGAGGAGAGTGATTGGACGATTATTAAACAGTTTCGAAATAAGGCAGATACATGAGATAAATGTCTTTTTTAATCATGTTAACGATTTGCTCTTCATGTTTCATTTCTCCCATCTCTTCTGTCTCTAGCATGTACTCTATCTATGTAACAATCTCAACTTCTTACTTTGTGACATTGAAATAAATAACAGCCGAGGTTCATTCTCCGTTCACACGCGTGTGATATGCTCTCCCAAGAAATCGAGAGATCACAAATATGCTGAATGGTGGGGACTAATCATGTCATCGTCTATAAGGAACTTATCGTGCAAATTGGTTTTACTGGCGTTACTGGTCGTTACGATTGGGGCGAGTTGGATGCAATCCGCTAGAGCGGAGGGAGCGGCGGCGGATCTGAACGATACAGCTGGGCTAACGCCTTTCATGGATGGTATCATGAAAGTGCAAATGGATAATTTCAAAATACCAGGCGCGGTCATCTCGATCGTCAAGGATGGGAAGATCCTGTTCACGAAGGGGTATGGTTACGCCAACATCGAAAAAGGTGCGTTAGTCGATCCGGAGACCAGCCTGTTTCGGATCGCTTCGACTACGAAGCTGTTCACTTGGACGGCCGTCATGCAATTGGTTGAGCAGGGCAAGCTCGATCTTGATACAGACGTAAATACCTATTTAAAAACGGTGAAAATACCAAAAACCTATCCGCAACCCGTTACGATGCGTCATCTGATGACCCATACTGCGGGATTTGAGGAGGGGGGGATCGGCTATCAAATTACCACGGACCCCAAGAAACTGCCGGTGTCGATCTCAGACACACTTGCCAAGCATATGCCGGCACGGGTTCGGCCACCGGGCGAAATGATGTCTTATTCCAACTATGGCACCGCGCTCGCGGGGCTCATCGTCGAGGAGGTTAGCGGCCTCTCGTACAATGACTATATCCAGAACAACATCTTCGATCCGCTCGACATGAAATATGCTACGGTTCAGGAGCCTATTCCGGCGTCATTAGAGCCTTATGCGGTGTTAGGCTATGCCAGGGAAAACGGTACATTCGTGGCCCAACCGCCTACCTTTGAGGGAGGCTTTCGTCCTGCGGGGTCTGGTGCCGTGTCAGCGATTGATATGGCCCATTTTATGATCGCACATCTTCAGGATGGACAGTATGGGGATGGGCGAATACTCAAGGCGGAAACCGCCAGATTTATGCATTCGCCGGCGTTCCAGTTTGATGAGCGTCTGCCGGCGATGGACCTGGGCTTTATTGAGCAAAGGAAGAATGGGCTGCGCATCCTTTCCCATGGAGGAGCAGACACGCTATTCACAACGGAGCTGTATCTTGTACCTGATAAGAAAATTGGCATATTTGTATCCCATAGCGGCGGGGATGGAGGGGCAGCAACGGTAGGATTATTACAAGCCTTCTTCAATCGTTACTTCCCGGTGCAAGCCATAGAGTCGCCACCAGTATCCGCCGAGCTTGAGAACACCGTGCAGAAATACGCCGGTTCCTATCAATTCACGCGCCGTAACCACACGGATATCGATAAGTTTTTCAGCTTCTTGTCCCAGATCAACGTTACGGCTGAGGGTAACCGATTATCCATAGGGAGCGGGGCCGAACAGCAAGTTTTCGCTCCGATCGGACCGAATTTATTTCAAGAAGTCGGAGGCTCGCATCAGATCGGATTCCGCACGGATGCGTCGGGGAAGGTTACCCATCTGCTGCTGGATATTCTTCCTGAAATGCCGCTCGAGCCCACGCCGCTGTCCGACCAAACCACTTTCTGGTTACCCTTGCTGGGCATCTCGGCCGTGCTGTTCATTACATCATTGACGGGGTTCGCTTATCGCCGGCGTGAAATGAAGACGATGCCGACAGCGCAGAAGTGGGCAATCCGGCTGTCGGCGATTACCGCGGCATGGGCGTTAGCGACCTGTATCGCGACGTTCGTCGTGGTGTTGAACATGGATTTGCTGGATCGACTTAGCCGCATTCCGGAATCGTTACATCTCTATCTATTCATGCCGATAATCCTTGTCGGATTGACAGCAGCCATCGTGGCTTATAGCGTCATGGCATGGAAAAACAAATATTGGACGGTGCTGAAGCGCGTGCATTTCACCCTCGTGGCGATCTCGGCGGTCGTGATGAGTCTGTTCTTCTATCACTGGAATCTACTGGGATGGCAGTTCGGTTGAAGCAACAATCCACCCATTCGGGGGGGAATTCGATAGAGATTGGAGGCGTACATGCGCATGGCTAAAATCCTTATCGCGGATGACGATACGCATATTCGCGAGCTAATCACGTTATTTTTACGGAATGAAGGATTCGAGCTATTGGAGGCAAGGGATGGCGCGGAAGCGCTGGCGATCGTGGAAAATTCGCAAATCGACCTGGTGATCCTGGACATTATGATGCCCCATATCGATGGCTGGGCATTGTGCACAGAGATCAGGCGCGTCGATTCGAATCTTCCAATCTTGATGGTCACGGCCAAAGGAGAAGCTGGGCATAAGGTAAAAGGATTCCAACTTGGAACGGACGATTACTTAACGAAACCGTTCAATCCGATGGAGCTTGTGATGCGAGTCAAAGCATTGCTGAAACGTTATATGATTGTCGCTTCACAGACGATACAGCTAGGCGGCATTGTGCTGAATCGCCGTAACTATCAAGTGATTCGGGGAGATGAGACGCTCAATCTGCCGTTAAAGGAGTTCGAGCTCCTGTTCAAGCTGGCTAGCCATCCAGGGCAGATCTTTACCCGGGACCAGTTGATCTTGCATATCTGGGGCAAAAATTATGATGGCGTTGATCGAACCGTCGATGTTCACATTAAACGGCTAAGGGAGAGGTTTGCTGGCGATTCGGAGCATTTCCAAATTGAAACGGCCCGCAGTCTGGGATATCGGCTAGTGATATCATGATCAAAACCTTATACGTCCGTATCATTTGCACGTTTCTGGCGGTCATTATCTTCAGCTTGCTATCCTCTTTCTTGATAGGGCTCATTCTCTTCCAGAAAGAGATCGACCATACAGGACAGAACGACATGATTGCCGTCGGAGAGGAGATGATACGTCTCTATGAACAAACAAAACCCGATGATCAGGAGGCGTTCATGCAGCACATGGTGAAGATATCCGCTTATCCGATTCATCTGGTTGACACTTCCGGTAACGTAACGTTCTATGGCTTGGACGATACGAGTAGCTTCGAAATCGCACCGGAAGCGGTCCGGCAGGTGCTCCAGGGACACGATTATCGTTCTCCCGGTGAGGCAGATCAAACGTTTATCGGTCTTCCTTTTTCATTCGCAGGGGAGCGGCGTGCGATGTTTATGCAGTTCTCCTCGCAGAACGAAAACCTCATCAATCGGATGATGATGATCGTATTGCTGCTCGGCCTGTTGATTGGAAGCCTATGCATCTTCATTGCGGCCAGGTATTTGGTGAAACCGATCCAGGCCTTGACGCAAGCGACCAGAAGACTTGCGAAGGGCGACTTCGACGTGGTAATACAAACGAAACGAGCGGACGAGATGGGAGCGTTAACGCAGAGCTTCAATGAAATGGCGAGCGAGCTGAAGCAATTGGAGCAGATGAGGCAGGATTTCGTATCGAATGTCTCGCATGAAATTCAAACCCCGCTCACGTCGATTTCAGGTTTTGCAATGGCGATGAAGCATAGTCATTTGGTCGCAGAAGGCGATCGAAGCTACTACCTCGATATTATTATCGCGGAGAGCGGGCGACTATCTAGGCTTAGCGATAATTTGTTGAAGCTCGCCTCCTTAGATTCGGAACATCATCCATTCGAGGCGACGACGTATTACATCGATGAGCAAATCAGGCAAATCGTCGTGACTTGTGAGCCGCAATGGTCGGCGAAGGGCATTCGCATCGAGTTGGAACTTGCGGACGCCGTCAACATCACGGCAGATCGGGACCAGCTAAACCAAGTATGGATGAATTTACTCGGCAACAGCATCAAGTTTACCCCTGAGGGCGGGCATATCGAAATACGCATGACCCGTGCGGAGAAAGAAGTCTTCTTCTCCATAACCGATACAGGGGTTGGAATCGCGCCGGAGCAGCTTGATTATGTGTTCGAGCGGTTCTACAAAACGGATCGATCGCGGAACCGCAGCATCGGAGGGAATGGCTTAGGACTTGCCATCGCGAAAAAAATCGTGACGCTTCATCAGGGGAACATCGAAATGAAAAGTCAGGTCGGCCAAGGTACGACCGTGGATGTTCATTTGCCTATTCGATAACATTTCGAAAATGGTAAAGGAAAATACGGTTACGATCTGCCGAATCTGTGGTAGAATAACGAAGGACAATAACCCGTACACATTCAATTGGAGAAGTAGGGAACGTATGAGAGCCCTGCTTTTTTTTCATTTGAAGATGTCAGGTACTGGATATAATAATAAGGAGAACAGGAATGCCAACGATAATTGCAAAGCCATTTGATCATGAAATGCAGAGATGTCTAAGTGAAGTCACATCTGCTTATCATGCAGGGGAATTGAGCACGAAGGAGCTATCTGAATTACCGGAAGAGATTTATATCATTGAGGCGGAAGATACGATGGTTGGGTACGGGGTCGTATGGGAATACGATAACGGGAAACAGCTTATCCAGAAAGCCGAACAAGATTATTTTAGCGCCGATGAGCGGTATTTGGAGAAGGACTTCTATATTGATATCAAGAGCAAGAAGGACTTTATCTTTATCGAAGCCTTGGATGTGCTCAAAGAATTTGAAAACAAAGGGTACGCGGCTTCCTTCATGAACTGGCTCAAAGCGAAGTATCCAAGCAAAAGAATGTACGTCTATACCCTGGATAAATCACGGAATTTCTGGTTCAAGCAAAATTTCGAGGTTCTGGGAAGCACGGCATGGATGACCTTTAATTAAGGCATTCTGTGAGATTAAATTTAATCGAGGAGTGATCGTCTGAGAAAGCATAAGCCTATGTCGTTTGACGACCTGTTGAAAGAATTACAAGGACAAAAGTCGGTAGAAGAAGAGCAGAAGGAGGCGTCGCTTGAAGCATTGTTCAATGACGTTTTCATGAACGAACATACCCGTTGCGAGAGCTTTGGGGAGTTTCTTGCGAAAGGGAACTTTCAAGTAAGTACGCGGGAAGATATCGATAACCTGCCTGAAGAGCTGTTCGATCGGCATGTTGCTAGGGAGACGGATTTCCCGAATTGGACGTCCATGCTGAATACAGCGACTTCGGCGCATCGCGGCAATTAGGATAAGGTCAGCCAGATATTTCTGGTTGGCTTTTTTCGTTATCATCGTTCATCTAGGTCTAACGTAGGGCACCTTCCGCAGGTGTCTTTTTTTCATTCGCTAAAATTCATCATAAAAATACAGCATTCGACGGTAATCCAAAATTTTCACTTAGTTCTGATAGCCGATGGTGAGAATAACGACTTGTATGGCACAGTAATACCAAGTCACATTTGAAACCGCATTCATAAATCTAGAATTTCATCCAAATCGGGAGGGAAATGAATGAAACAAAACAGACAAGGGATTGCCGCAGCAGTTGCACTACTAATGGTACTGTTATGGCTGCCGACAGCCGAGGCCGCCAAAGACCAGCCGGAATTGCGAAATCTCGCAGCAGGCACCGGGTATACGTGGTCGGAGCAGCCGGAGCCGAGCTATGGGGATGCTGGCAATAAATTAACGGACGGGAAGTACGGTACGACGGTCTTCACGGATCCGGCATGGGCAGGACATCTACGTAAGTCAACGCGAAGCGTCGTATTTGACCTCGGGGAGAAGAAATCGATTGCACGAATTAGTGCGAATTTCCTGCAAGATTCATCGGTCGGTATCGCCTACCCGAATACGGTGTCCATGTACGCGTCGAATGACGGCATACAGTGGGGCAACCTGGCACATATTCCGAGCCGAGAAGTCAGATGGGCCGATGTTCCGGCGAGCACCCAAGATTATGTCTGGGATGGCAGCAAGGATGGTTTGGCCAAGCATCATCCGAACGCCACGATGGCTTATGCCCAGTATGTGAAGGTTACGTTTACGACCGATGTGTTTGTGTTCGTGGATGAGATCGAGATCTGGGGGATGGACGGCAAAATGAACAAAGCCAAGCAGGTATCTGCGGACCGGCTTGCATTTCAAGAACCAGGGAAAGCAACTGGCGGCATGCGCAATCTCGTACTGCTGAATAACGGGAACGGTCCGGGCGGTTCCGGCAGCTGGACGAAGGATACCCTGATGCCGTATATCAGCTATGTGAATAAACAAGGCGAACCGCAGGATTGGTTGTTCGACGGGGTACTGTTCCACAGCGTTCAGTCGCCGAGCGGGAAGGATTTCACGAAGGGCACCGCTACCCTTAGCGATTGGATAGGGTATCTGGACAAGATGTTCGCGGATCAAGGGGATCTGCAGCAGTTGAACGAAGCGGTGACCGAAGCGGGTACGAAGCTCGGTGAACGAGGCCATAAGGAGAATGTCGTGTTGATGATACCAAATCCGGGCGATACATTAACGGATTTCGGCGATGTGGATGGCGATGGCGTGACGGAGAATTTCAACTCCGCTGCAATTGGCGCGGAAGCAGCTTACAGGAACAAGCAAAAGGCGGTCACCTGGTGGATTCAGCAGATCAAGCAACGGTGGAAAGAGGAGAAATATTCGAAATTAAAGCTGAACGGCATCTATTGGACCGGCAAAAGCATCAGCACCTCCGATTTACTGGAACCGAATCTGATTCAAGCGACGAGCAAGCAAGCGCATAAGAAGGATCTGAACTTCTACTGGATGCCGAGCTTCCAAGGCAACCGGAATTACGATGGGGAGGCGCTTGGCTTCGATGCAGCGCTGCTAGATTCGGGTGCATACAACGCTTCATCGGTGACACAGCGCTTGGAAGATGCTTCAGGTCTAGCGAAGCAGTATCAGATGGGGCTTGAGCTGGCGTTCGATGAGCAGATCAACACCGACACCGATCGACGTGAGCGGTATATCGATACACTGAACGGCGGTATCGACTATGGCTATATGGATAACGCTTTTAAGGCCTATGATCAAGGCAAGGCTACATTACTCAGCAGCGCCAAGAGCTCGGACCCGATGGCACGGCAGAATTATGATCTTATGTATCAATTCGTGACAGGGACGTATGCGAAGCCAAGGCCTTGCATGAAGAATCCTGAAGGTCCAGTGGCGCCTAATGCGGCACAATATGTCGTGAAGTGCGGCACTGAAATTACGATTTCTCACAAATACAATGATCAGAACGATATGTGGATCGTATTCGACCGGTTCGGCGCGAACAAGCTGGAGGGCCTCAAGGAATGGAGGCTCGCACAAAATTCGGGAGCGAGCGTCAATCCCGACATGTCGCAACCATCGACGCTTCTCCAGGCGGATGTATCGGACTGGATCGGGCCTTACGTCGTGAGAGCGAATGCGAACGGCAATGGCAATCCGTGGGATTTCACGGGAGGCAATCACAATTATGATGGCGGTAGCGCCAGCTCGCATACGGGTACGACGGAATCGTTCCGCGTGTGGGCAGACGGCGTGGAAGTCCAGGACGGCAGCGTGACGGCGAGCGTCTACACGAAGATCGAAGTGGTTAATCTGATCCAAGCCTATAACACGAAGGTGGCGGATGGCTCCGGAAGACCTGTACTGCGGGAAACCGTCACGTATGAAATTTCGAACGGTCATGTGCAGGTCCATAACGAGATCGAAGCGCTGGAAGACATCACGTTCGACACGTATTACGGACTTCAGTCGGTGAATGGCGCATGGAATGATACGGTTCGCTACTTCGCAGGCGAGCAGGAGGTCGCTTCCAGCCCAGCAGGCATGTATAGCGATTCGGGCACCAAAGCCGTGAATCCGAACGTAGACAGCTACTTGCTCAGCTCCGCCGATCAGGGCGGATTCAAACACATGCTGCGCGTAAGGCTCGATCGGCAGTATGGTCTAGGCGAGTTAGCGAACCTCGCGGACCATATGCCTGTCATCTTCACACAAGAATACGGCAAAACCTATTTCTTGCAGATCAAAGGAACGACACCGGGGCTTAAGCAAGGGGAGAAGTTCACATGGCGAGGCAGCTATGACTTCTATGCCGAGAATCTCTCTGCGTTACAATAATACGAAGCGCACGGCTCATGAGGAGCCGTGCGCTTTTTCATGTCTTACTGACCAAGCCTCTCTTCAACACCTGCACGCAGCCTCTCCTTCCTCCGATCCGTGATTGGCAGCAACATTTTCTTACTCCATCGTGCGAGCACAGCGAGCGTGGACGCATCCACCCATCGATAGAATAGATGGGCGCAAGCGAAGATGACGGGCGTCGTGATCAATACTGTAAGGACTACGCTAATGGAGTAAGGGAGCAGGGGCTGAAGCTGAAGGAATAGAAAGCTGCCGAAGGAGCAGAGGATCGTAAAATGGACGAGGTAGAGCGAAAAGGATATTTTGCCGAGATAAGAGAATAGTTTGCGGCTGAAGAGTGCTTTCAACCAGGGGGAATTCAGTAGAGCGATTAAGATCAGGAAGGAGCCGATGACATGATAGAACGGAAAGTATGCGAACCCCGACCCCGGCTGCCACACGAGTAGGGCATAGATCGTCCCTTCAACACCTAGATACGGGAAGGAGCCCATGTAAAGCCCTGCAACGAGGAGCAAGAAGTTCACCCAAGGACGACGAATCAAATCCAACCAATTCCGACCGCTGTATACCAGATCACTCAGCAGCATGCCGAGCACGAATCCTAGATAATAGGAATCGATGAACACCCAGCCGAGAACCAGATAGAAGAGAAAGCGCAGCTTGAATCTACCTACGAGCAGCAGAAATGCGAAGATGAGGAAGGAACCGAACAGCTCATAGGTCATGGTCCATAGCACGGGATTATACGTCATGCCATACGTGAAGAAGGTATGATAGAAAGCTTCCTGGATCATGACGAGAAAGCTAGCACTGGCGATAAAGGGATCAGGCATCGAAGATAGGGTCATGCCGCGAATGTCATCATAGTATCCGAATCCGAAGACGATCACGAGATAGGCGAGTACAACGGAGAGCACGGCAGGCACAGCCAATCGAAAATATCTTCGTAAGGCGGAGGAGTAGACGGGAAGCGAATCCTTCGTACGAAAATACCGATAACTGAGCACGAACCCACTTAAGACGAAGAATAGGCAGACCGAGAAGTTGCCGTTGAACAGCAAATTGATCGGTGTTATCGCAGCGAAGCGCTCGAAGGCGAAATGCTCAATCTCGGCTCTGCCTTCAAAGACAGACGGAGCAAATACTTGAAAATAGTGAGAGACAACTACGACACATGCTGCCAATCCTCGTAAACCGTCTAAATAAGCGATTTTGGATGTCATAGCAAGCTCAGCTCCTTTCGTAGAAATGCAAAGTTCTGCATATACATGGAATAGACTGTACACATTGTGAGTGTTGTATAGGATAATTATGGGAATAGGAAGAAATGAATGACTTTGAAATTTCGATAAGGGGGTTCATCGCGCATATGAGATCGATAGATATAGAGGAATTGACGCACTCTGGGGTTATTTATTTCAACTCGAGGCTCGAGATGCTGGAGGATCTGCATTGCAAGATGTACAAATTGGACAGGCTTCATAACCTGTTGACCCATTTCCATGATTACTTTCAAATTTGGTATGTGTCCAAAGGCGAATTCATCCATACGGTGGACAACCGACCCTATACCATCAGGAAAGGTGATCTATTCGTCGTAGCTCCTTTTACTTTGCATAGCATCCATGTCGAGAGCGATCGAGAGATGGAGATCATCGGCTGCGAATTTATGCCGTGCTTCGTGAATGAACGGTTTGATGATCAGACGGCGGATCAGGCATTTTTCGATGCCGGCTATTTGGAGCACTTCTGGCATAACGACGGTACCGCTCAATCGCAAATGACATTAGACGGCGTAACGGAAGGAAGAATTCGAAATCTGATGCTAGAAATGCTGAGCGAGTATGAGAGACGCACGCCTTTTTTTCAAATCGCGCTGAAATCGAATCTATTGGTTATGCTGTCGATCATCATTCGGCAAGTGAATGGAGACGTGGTCCGAGCAGGCTTCGAGAAATCCGAGAAATATCGGGATATCATGACTCGCGTCGTAGACTATATTCATACGAACGTACATGATGATATTAAGCTGGAGCATGTCTGCACCATAGCGAATATGTCGAAGTCGACCTTCTGCAGCTTGTTCAAAGAGTGGACAGGCAAGACGTTCAACCGCTATCTGATTGATCTGCGGATTCTGAATGCCATGACGTTGTTGCAGCGGCCAACCTTATCGGTCACGGATGTGTGTTATGCGACGGGGTTTAATGAGCTGTCTTACTTCTGCAGAATCTTCAAAAAGTACACGGGGATCTCTCCCAATCACTTTCGCAAGCAGGCGATTCGAAAATCGTGAAATCATACGATAATCCTATTTTTGAAGACGATAGTGAAATGAACTAAAACGCTTACATGATAACATGTGGGATATTGATAGCCTGTAGCGGATACGAGTCAGGTCGTTGCTATCAACCAAATGATGGGGTGAGGTTTCTACGGTTTTGCACGAAATTAGCAAGAATCAAAGGAGGAACGGGCGGCATGCAAAGAAAACCATGGCTGTGGGGTCTAGTTCTTGTTCTTATGATTTCGGTTGCATCAGGCTGTGCGGGAAAAGAAACTCAGAATGCTAACAATCAGTCAGACGGTTCCAAGGGTGGTGAATCAACCAAAGGCGCTGTAGAGCTCAGCTTCTGGTACGGCTGGACGGGGCCGGAAGCGGCTGCGCTCGAGAAGATCATTGCGAAGTGGAATGCGGCGAATCCGGACATCAAGGTCAAGGGGCTGTCACAGAGTGACTATCAGAAGCAGCTCACCGCGATTACGGGGGGCAATCCGCCGGACATTGCTTCGAATTTCGGGCAGGATGTTGTGCCATGGGGCGAACGCGGGGCGATGATGCCGCTCGACGATTACATCAAGAAGGACGGTGTCGATCTCAGCGATTATATTACAGCCGCACTCAGCACGTCACAAGGGAATGGCAAGACGTACGCACTGCCGATTGCGATGCACACCACGATGTTGTTCTACAACAAAGACGTCTTGGCAAAAGCAGGATTCGATGGTCCGCCGCAGACGATCAGCCAGTTGAAGGAGTATATCACGAAGCTCAGCGTCAAGCAGGATGGAGGGCGATTGCAACAGCTGGGATTGTGGCCTGGGGTAGATGCGTTTACCTTCACGAATGCATTCGGGGGTTCTTATTATGATGCTGATGCGAAGCAAGTGACGCCTGACAATGCAGGTGTGAAATCCGCAATCCAGCTGGCCAAAGGCATATGGGACCAATTCGGATCGGAGGAGCTGGATCGCTTCGCATCCGGGCTTGGACAGTATATGTCCGCTCAGAACCCGTTCTTCACGGGCAAATATGCGATGACGATCGACGGGGAATGGCTGCCGACCTTCATCAAGCAGTTCGCCCCGAACTTGAACTATGGCATTGCTCCGATTCCGTATGATGATAACAATCCGAATCTCAAGAATCCAGGCAACGTCACGACAAGCGTATTCTACATTCCAAAAGGCGTGAAAAACCCCGATGCATCTTGGAAATTCCTGAAGTGGCTGACCGAGCCGGAGCAGATGGGAGAATTCACTGCAGCGCTTGGGAACCTGCCGACGAGAGCATCGTTGTTGGATGATCCGATCTATGCGAATGTACCGGGATTCAAAGAGTTCCTAACCTATTCGCAAAGCCCGAACCTGCACTCGTTCCCTGCCACAGCATTCGCGAATGAATATATGACGGAGTTCACGGACCAATATAACGCAATCCTGAGAGGAAAGATAGGTATTGATGAAGGGCTCAAGAAGGTGAAGGATAAGATACAGCCTTTGGTCAAATAGGAGCTTGTAAA
Source organism: Paenibacillus terrigena DSM 21567 (assembly GCF_000374845.1). Classification (GTDB taxonomy): domain Bacteria; phylum Bacillota; class Bacilli; order Paenibacillales; family Paenibacillaceae; genus Paenibacillus_K; species Paenibacillus_K terrigena. The sequence continues at coordinate 125,802 of NZ_KB895420.1, forward strand.
CCAGGCGGATCTAATTCAGCCGATCCTTGTGGGTTGGAGCACTGGATTAGATCCGAGACCTAAGAAAGGAGTACAAGTCGATGAGTGACTCCGCATCCATGAAGCTGTCTGCGAAGCGAAAGGGTTGGACGAGAAGGGAATGGCGCTACTTCTGGCTGGGACTCCTCTTTGCTTCCCCGTGGATTATCGGATTTCTGGTCTTTACGGTGTATCCCTTCTTCAGCTCCCTATACTTCAGCTTGACGACATACGATTTGTTCAATCCCCCACAGTGGGTAGGGCTGGATAATTACAAGCAAATTATGACCGACGAGAGGTTCTACAAATCGATCAATAACACCTTATTTATGGCTTTCATTTCGGTGCCGATCTCGCTCGCCAGCTCCTTAATCATTGCGCTTATGCTGAACTTCAAGGTGAAGGGCATCAATTATTACCGTACGATTTTCTATCTTCCAGCCGTTATTCCCGTCGTGGCAAGTGCGCTGCTCTGGACATGGATGCTGAACCCGGATTTTGGCCTGATCAATATGTTCCTTCGGGCGGTAGGCCTTCCCGATCCGGCATGGCTGATGGACCCGCGATATACCAAGCCATCCCTTGTTCTCATGGGGTTATGGGGTTCCGGTGCGGGAGCGCTGATATTCCTCGCAGCGCTTCAGGGCGTGCCGCAGCAATATTACGAAGCCGCTCAGGTGGACGGTGCGAACGGGTGGCATCGCTTCTGGAGGATTACGATCCCGGCGCTATCGCCAATCATCTTATTTCAGCTCATCATGGGTCTCATCGGTGCATTTCAGATATTTACAGAGTCTTATATTCTTGCTGGTGGCAAATCGGTGAGCGGTTCGATCGGCGGGCCTGATCAATCGCTGCTGTTCTATGCGGTCAACCTATACCAAGAAGCGTTCATGAATCTGAAGATGGGCTATGCTTCCGCACTTGCTTGGATTCTATTTATCATCGTGATGGCCATTACCCTCGTGCTCCTGAAAACGTCCAGGCGATGGGTCTACTATGGAGGTGAATAGCGGATGACAGCTAAGCTGGTGCGAACTAAAATCCTGCCGCATATGGTGCTGATCTTGTTCTCCATTTTCTTTCTGTTTCCTTTCGTATGGCTCGTATTCACTTCGCTGAAGACGTCGAATGAAATCTTTGCTATGCCTCCACGCATTTTGCCTGAGGCGTTCCACTTTGAGAATTACCGAGCGGCCTTAGAGACGGTGCCGTTCCCGCGCTATATGTTGAATACGCTCGTCATCTGCGTGATCTGCATCGTGGGGCAATTGTTCGCAGCACCACTCGTTGCGTATTCGATCTCACGAATTCCATGGGTGGGGAGCAAAATTATTTTTGCGATCGTTCTCGCGACGATGATTCTGCCATCTCAGGTGCAATTGATTCCGCAGTATATTATTTTTACGAAGCTGGGCTGGGTCAATACGATTCTGCCGCTCACGATTGGGGCTTTCTTCGGGGCACCGTTCTATATTTTCCTGCTGCGGCAGTTCCTGTTAGGCGTTCCGAAAGAGTTGTCTGAGGCGGCCAAAATTGATGGAGCATCCGAGTTCCGCATCTACAGGCAGATCATCCTGCCGACCTTAAAGCCTGCACTGGCCACGGTAGCGCTGTTTACCTTCGTCGGATCGTATACCGATTTCATGGGACCACTCATTTACCTGAATGATGCGGCGAAATGGACGATCACGGTTGGCTTGCAGGGCTTCCAGCAGGATCACGGTGCGCAGTGGGAGCAGCTCATGGCGGCATCGACGATTATGGCGATTCCTATGATTCTATTGTACTTTTTCGGACAAAAATATTTCATGCAATCCGGTTCGGCTTTCACTGGGTTCAAATAATTGGAGGGACGATTCAATGAGCAAGACCATTGTAGCAATTATCGGCTGTGGAACGATCGCGAATAGCGCGCATATTCCTGCGTATCTGGCTAATCCAGACGCGGAGATCAAATATTTCTGCGATATCCGCAAAGAAATGGCAGAGAAGGCGGTCGAGAAGCATGGCTGCGGCGAGGCGATCGAAGATTACCATATCATTCTGGAAGACCCGGAAGTCGAAGCGGTCTCGATCTGTACACCGAACCATGTTCATGCATCCATTGCGATCGACTGCTTGCGTGCAGGGAAGCATGTCCTCTGCGAGAAGCCGGCAGCGAGAACGTATGCGGAAGCGCTAGAAATGCAGAAGGTGCAGCATGAGACGGGGAAGACGCTGAATATCGGCGTCGTGAATCGCTTCAATAAAGGCGTCAATCTGATAAAAAACATGATTGACGATGGAGAATTAGGTGAGCTGTATCATGTGTACGTGAGCTTCCGTGCGCACCGTTCGATCCCTGGGCTCGGCGGAGACTTCACCACCAAAGCCGTTGCAGGTGGCGGAGCGCTGATCGATTGGGGTGTACATTTCCTTGATATCGTCATGTATTGTGTAGGCGATCCGCAGCCGAAGACGGTGACGGGGCAGGCGTATTCCAAGCTCGGCAAAGACATGCAGAATTACGCGTACCTCAATATGTGGGCAGGACCACCGAACTTCTCGGGAACCTATGATGTCGATGATTTTGTAACCGCGATGATTCGCACGGAAGGGCCTTCGATTACGATGAATGGCGCATGGGCACAAAATATCGGTGTCGATGAGATGTATATCGATTTCCTTGGCGACAAGGCAGGTATCCGGCTGCAGTACGGTTCGGATTTCACGATCTACAGTGCGAAGCATGGGGCGTTAATCGAGAGCACACCGAAGTTCACGAAAAGCGATATGTTCCAGAACGAAATCGATAGCTTCCTGGCGTGCGTTAAGTCGGGTGAGAAATTACCGGCGCACATTGACTATGTGATCCAATCCTCCAAGATTATTGAGGCGATCTATCAATCCTCCGACCAAGGGGAGGAAATCTCCTTCGTGAAGCAAGGGGTCGTCCAATGAAGAAGATCGGATTCATCGATTATTATCTGGATGAGTGGCATGCGAATAACTACCCGGAATGGATTCGGAGCGCCTCGGGTGGAAGCATGGAGGTCGCTTACGCCTACGGTATGAAGGATGCCGAGCAAGGGCTCAGTAATACAGCTTGGTGTGAGCGCCATGGTGTCGCGTTGCTGCCGACGATTGCAGAGGTCGTGGAGCATAGCGATTATCTGATCGTGTTGTCTCCCGATCACCCGGAGCAGCACGAAGCGCTCGCCCAGCTGCCGCTCACCTCCGGGAAGCCGACGTATATCGATAAGACGTTTGCCCCGGATCGGGCAACGGCACTCCGATTGTTCGAACGTGCTGCGCAGCATGACACGCCGCTCTATTCCTCATCGGCGCTGCGGTTCGCAACGGAGTATGTCGAAGCGGAACGTCAGGGAGTCCGAGTTGTCTCCAGCTGGGGGCCCGGGTCCTTCGACAACTATTCGATTCATCAGCTGGAGCCGATCGCATCTCTGATGGGGACGGATGCGCAGCGGGTGATGTTCATCGGAACAGAGGCCGTGCCAGCCTTGATGATCGAATTCTCGGATGGTCGGCAGGCGACGATTCAGCATCCGGGACTCGGATGTCCTTTTACGATGGCGGTGAGTTACGTTTCGGGGAATTGTAGCGTGCTGCGACCAGAGTCGGATTTCTTCCAATTGTTCATCCGTGATTTAGTGGCTTTCTTCGAGACAGGACGTGTGACAGTTCCTTCGGTTGAGACGATTGCGATTGTGACATGGATTGAATACGGCCGTATTGCGGCGCAGCGTCCTTATCAGTGGATTGAGCTGCCGTGTTGAGCTGATCGGATAAATAGTAGGGAAGTTGAAAGTCTATCAAGACTTTCAACTTCCTTTTTTTGTATTTCACTTTCCTTTACATATACTCCATATGGGGATGACCTAGATTTTACAATGGAGGGTTAGACTACAGGTGCGATACATCCATCATTTGGAATAGATAAAAAGGAGAGAGAAATAATCACATGCTAAGACGCAGAAAATGGTTGTCTCTGGCACTACTCGGGAGTATGCTGCTCGGCGTGCTGCAGCCCGCATTGGTACAAGCCGCAGCTGGATTCGATTATACCAAAGTACCGAAGCTATTAATTACGGAGCTTGTGCCGGATACGAAGAATGTAAGTTCCTCAGACGGTTATGAAAGTATTGAGATTTACAATAATACAAGTCGAGATATTGACTTCAGAAATTACAAGATTGTGTACAACAACGGCAGTGATAATGACTGGAAGTTAAAGAAGACAGAAGTACCTGCTATCATCAAGCCGCACCAGACGATTGTGTTATGGATTATGAATGTGAATGGCAGTAATAAAGATGAGACAGCGGACAATTTTAACAGCAATTATACGGTGAATGGATACACGTCCAATTTGATCGAAGATACAAATTTGTTCCGAATTAATGGAGAAGGAGGCATGGCGAATACGGGAGACCGCAGCGTAGCGATTCATACGCTTGGCGGTGTCGAGATCGCCAAAGCAGCTTATTCGGTAACCAAGTCCAAAGAAAATTACGGCATCCACTATAGTTATCCGATAGATGCAAGCAAGAACATGGCCATGGTAGGTGCGCCGGAATCGCAGCCGGCTTCACCAGGGACCGTCGAGGCGAATCAAGTGCCGGCGTTTACTTCGGATATCGGTGAGCCGCCTGCCGCTACGAGTCTGAATTTCGCTCACACAGCGGCGCCCAAGATTTCCGTGAATCAAGATGTGCCGATTGAGGCGTCTATCACGGGTAATCTGAATCTGACAGTTACCGCTTCCGTCTACTATAAGACAGATGTTCAGACGGCATATACGCCGCTAGTGATGACATCGGCCGATGGAGTAAAGCATACGGCGACGATTCCAGGCCAAGCGGTCGTTGACGGCAATCTGCTTCAATACTATATCGAAGCGGCGGACGGCGATTTGCTGCCTGAGCGAACGGGTACATATGCGGTAGAGATCGAATCGTTGCCGCCGGTGCAAGGGGATAAGCTTCAAATCGAGCATACCTCTGCACAGCTTGTCGAAGCGAAGGATTTGGAAATCTCCGCTAAGCTGAACAATCCGGACAATGTCAAGATTGACAAGGTTGAACTGTTGTTCAAGTCGCCTTCGCAAGTGAGATACAGAGTCATGACGATGGAGAAAAAGCCTAGCGGCGACTATAGCGCCGTCATTCCGGCGAATGCGTTTGTCGAACCAACGCTTGATTACATCATTCGCGTGAAAGACGTTGAGAAGAGCTATACGGTAGGCGTCAAAATCCCGGCATTTGATCCTGCGACGGTACCGCCGTTGCTCGTGACGAAGATCGTTCCGAACACGACGAATGTGCCGAACACGTCTTCGGATGCATTCGAAATGATCGAAGTATATAACAATACCGATGCACCGATCAATTTCAAGAACTATAAGATCAACTATCGTTATCCTGACGATGGTCCGGAAGCTGACGTGAAGTGGCCGACGACCAAAGAAGACTTCGTTATCCCGTCCCAACAGTCAGTCGTGTTCTGGATTAAGAACGACACGAACAGCAGTTATACGGCTGCGGATTTCAACAGCTTCTATAAGACGAGCTTGATTGAAGACACGAACTTGTTCGTGATCAAGAGCGATGGCATGGCGAATTCCGGGCGTCGCGGTGTCGTGGTCAAGACGAATACAGGCAAAGAAATTTCCTATGCCAACTATGAGGCAACCACCGTGTATGAAGGCGGCGTGAGCGACGAGACCAAGGAAGATAAAGCGATTGTATTCAAATATCCAATGGACGGCAGCATCACGATGATCAAGGCAAGCTCCGGTCAAGTTACTCCTGTTCCTGGGGCTGTGGACAGTACGTTAGTGCCATCAGTGCCCGTTCATATCGAAGTGGACACGGTTCCGCCAACGGCAGAAGATCGGACAGGCATCACGGCGATCGACCAGTCGAAGAACCTCGACCTGAAGGCTTTTGCAGATGATAAACAGCAAGTGGCGACGGTGAAAGTTCTTATCCGTACGGACAAAGAATCGGAGTATATCGGTTACTCGCTTACACAGAATTTCAATGATTCGCTGTATCATTATCTCGTGCCGGCAGCAACCCTAATCGGCAGTAAGTACATCGAATATTATTTCATGGTATCTGACGGTACGAATGAGGTTGAGACGGCGAAGGTGAAGGTGAACATCACAGGCAAGCCGGGCCATGATCCGCTTCGTCTAAACGTGAAGAACGGGGATATCGTGAACGGCACGAAGACGTTGAAAGGTACGTCCGAGACCGCTTCTCCGAATACATTGCAATTAAGCGTTGACGGTCAAGTGCTTGCGCAAGATACGTACGATGCACTAGAGCATGATGCTTACTTCGTCTTCGAAGCGAAGGGTGTCGATTACTATTTTAAGAATGCCGTCACGATGGGACCGCCAAGCGACAAGGATAAGACGATCCTCTATACGTTCATGGATCCGATTCCGACGTATACGACATTGACGTATAAGATCGATGCGAGTCGTCTGCATATCGGTGCGGATAACGTGATCTACATTCGCGCAGGGTCGAAGACAAGTCCATTCGATGATCGCAAGGAAGAGAACAAAGACGATTTTGAAGTGAGAAACGTACGTCTGATGCTGGCGGACGGCACCGAGATCTGGGATCCGCTCTATGCGAAGGACAAAGAAATTAAGATCGGTGACAGCCCAGGGAAATTGGAATCGATTGGCTTTAATTTCAATTTGGATGCGAAGTCCTTCCAATCGCATGCTTATGCCTGGGATACGACCAAATCGGCTGATGGTACTCATCAGGTGAAGGTGATAGATAACAAGAACAGTGAAGTGGCAGCGAATGTCACGGTAGATAATACGCCGCCTTCGATTAAACCGAATGTGGAAGAAGGCAAGCTGTACCGCGGCAACTTCAAGCTGGATGCGGAGATTAAAGACCTGCTTGCCGGCGTAGACAAGGTGATCGTCAAGCTGGACAATCAAGACATCACGCTTCCATACGCATTGTCATCCGGAAGCATGACCGCTGGCAATCATACGCTGAACATTACGGCAACGGATAAGATCGGCAATCAATCGGAGAGAACCGTTACCTTCTTGGTACCGGAAGAGAACCCGTTGAAGCCGGTGCTCGTCGCTCCGACGCACAATCAATCTGGAGTAGGCAGCAGCGCAGACTTGAAGGTGAAGGTGCAAGATCCAACGGATGATCCGATGGACGTGACGTTCTATAGAGGCTTCCAATATGACGGAAATCGTAAGGAAGGATTCACGGGCTTCAAGAATGCATCCGATACCGAACCGCCGAAGGAAATGATTCCGCAAGGGGAGAAGGCATTAACGGCCGAGGAATATCGCAAAATTAGCGCTGAAGACGGCGACTATTTAGTCAATGATGCGGTGGAGCAGTTCCCATACCAACGTTATGAGATTAAGCTTGACCCGAATGTGCAAGGTACAGATCGTGTCGATATCGTCTGGAAAGGGAAATCGATCGAAGGACGTAAAGTAAGCTTGTATGCATGGAGTCAGGCAGCGAAGCAATGGGTACAGTTGGATCACCGTATTGCAGGCGCAGAGGACTTCGAATTAATGTCAACGGTGAAAGCTAGCGATTACGCAAATGGACATACGATCCAGATTATCGTACAGGATGAAATTGCGGAACAAAAGCCAGGTACAAAACCTACGCCAGAATCTACTGATCCGTATGACTTCTCCTTCGTATGGATGTCGGACACGCAATATTATTCACAGAGCTATCCGACGATTTACAAGGATATCGTGAACTGGGTTGCGAAGAACAAGGAAAGCAACAACATCAAATATGTCATCCACACGGGCGACATCGTCGACAAATCCTATCAAGAGTATCAGTGGGAGGAAGCCGACCTGGATATGAAGGTCCTGGAAAAAGAGAAAATTCCTTACGGTGTGCTAGCGGGTAACCATGACGTTGGTCACCAAGACAACGACTATGCGAAGTATTGGCAGTATTTTGGGGAAAAGCGTTTCAAAGATATGCCGACATACGGCGGATCCTACGAGAACAATCGTGGACACTATGATCTAGTCTCCGCCGGCGGCAACGATTTTATTATCGTATATATGGGCTGGGGCCTAGGAGACAAGGAAATCGACTGGATGAATGAAGTCGTGGCGAAATATCCGGAGCGTAAGGCGATCTTGTGCTTGCATGAATACATGCTGGTGTCGAATAACCGTGCTCCGATCGCCGATAAGATTTTCGAGAAGGTCATCAAGCCGAACAAGAACGTCATTGCGGCATTGTCAGGACATTATCATGATGCACAGCTGAAGATCGATGAGCTGGACGACAACGGCGAGAAGCGCAAAGTATATCAGATGCTCGCGGACTATCAAGGTGCGCCGGAGGGCGGTCTTGGCTATATCCGTCTGATGCAATTCGATGTCAAGAACAATAAGCTTCATATGAAGACGTATTCGCCTTATTTGAACGATTACAACTATTACGATCCTGCGCAGTTCCCAGGCAAAGACGAGTTCTCGCTTGATCTGGATTTGCAGCCAAAAACGAAACGTGTCGCGACCGATTACATCGGGGTGAAGGTATACAGCGATCTGCCAATTGGCAAGGTGAGTCATGTGGAGAGCGGTAAGCAAGTTTCTCTGACATGGAATAGCCTCCAAGGCAATAGCTACTACCAATGGTACACGAAGGTAGAGGACGCGAACAGCGGACAAGTGCTTTCGGATATTTGGGGCTTCTACACGGGCAAAGTGAATAACCCAGATCCAGGCCCAAGTACTCCGACTCCTAAGCCTGATCCAAAACCGCAGCCAAAGCCGGAGCCTTCTTCGGATAAAGGGGTTGTGAATATCAAACCGGGTGCGGACGGCGCTTATACGGCAGATCGTGCTGCACTTGAAAAAGCGGTAAACGAAGCAGAGAACGGCAAAGTTGCGATCAAGCTCGAGGGAACAGCTTTGGAACAAGCGGCCCAGCTCACGTTGGATGCAGCTGGCGTACAGAAAGCGAAAAATCGCAAGCTCAGCCTTGAAATTGTAGCTTCTGGATTTACTGTGACGATTCCGGCAGCTTCCCTGCCAAATGGCATAGCAGATGCGGATCGCATCGTGCTTCAGATCGATCCGACGATGAGCTCTACGATTCAGAAGGCTGTCAATGATGCGCTCCGTTCGAACGGTGAGCTGAAGTCGACGGGATTAGTATTTACGCTCAAGCTCGTAACGGTCAAAGGGAAAACGGAGACAGCGGTTCCGCAGTTCAGCGGTCCGATTACCGTGAAGCGCTCGCTAACGGCAGAGCAAATGAAGCAGTTGCAGAAAGATTATGCGAATATGTACCGTCTCGTTGGTGGCCAAGCAGAGCTGATCCATAGCACATTCGATGGCAGCACAATTAGCTTTACGACGGATCAACTGGCGCAATTCGCGGCGTTCGAGCTGCACAAGCAGTTCGCAGACTTAACAGGCGGATGGGCAGACGAGTATATTCTCAAGCTGGCTGCGAAGAACATCATTACCGGTATGGACGATAACCATTTCAGACCGAATCTGAAGGTGTCGCGAGCAGACTTTACGACGCTAGTCATTCGTGCACTGGGAATCCAGACGGCCGAGAACAATCCGGCGTTCGCCGACGTAGTAGCAGATGCTTATTATGCAGGCTATGTCAGCAAAGCGGCCGAGCTTGGTCTTGTGCAAGGTAACGACGGCAAGTTCCGTCCGAAAGATCAGATTACACGGGAAGAAGCGGCTCTCGTACTTGTCAAAATGGCACAGTACATGAAGAAGCCAATGACTGAGACCACGTCCGGAGCGGCATTCGCCGACATGAACAGCATTTCTGGCTGGGCTAAGGATGCGGTTAGTAAGCTGCAAGCAGCGGGTATCATTAACGGCAAAGACGATAACCGTTTCGATCCGCACGGCTCAGTAACCAGAGCTGAAATCGCGAAGATGTTGTATGAGGTTTTGAATAAGTAACGTATGCGCGTTAAACCTAAAAGACCGTCAGGGTGATCTTCACCCCGACGGTCTTTTCCATTATGTTTATTCACTTATTATTTTATACAATTTAGCTAACATAGCGAAGGTTTGTTCACGCGTAAGCTGGCCTTTTGGGAGGAAGGTACCCTCATCATTTCCTTTCAATAACCCCAGCTGTGCGGCGTGATAGACACTGGCTTTAGCCCAGGATGCAATGGCGGCATCATCTTTGAATAATGTTTTTGCCAGTCCTGAAATGACGGATGCTTCGGATTTGTTCAGTTTATTGTATATATTCATCAGCAAGACAGCGGCTTCTTGCCGCGTGATGGACATCGTCGGAGTGAATTGGCTCAAGGCATTCCCTTTCATGATGCCGCTGTAGTATGCCTTGATCGCGACTTCGGATTTCGTGTCAGTAAAAGGGGATTCCTTCGTCGGAATCGGTGTGCCTTGGAGCTGCTCGATGAGACCTACTGCTGCTTGCGCGAATCCATAGCGGTCCATCGCAGATTGGTATCGCTCATCGTATTCCAGGCTTACAAGCCCTTTGCTTTTCGCAAATGTATAGTCTTCTAACGCCCACGCACTTGGACGATCCGTTCCATTGGATGTACTAACGCTAAAGCGAACATCTGCATAACTATCGAAAAATCCACTGATTTGAATGGTGCCCTCACCTTCACGCAACGCTGTCACGACGCCCTGCTGATCAATAGATAGAATATTTGGATTTGTGCTTGTATACGTGAGCTGCTGCTTCTCATCCTTGGAATGTTCGAATTGAATCGGAATGGTGAACGATTCACCGACATTTAACTTGATGAGTTGCGTAACAGTGGAGATCGCCGGTACCATATCGAAGAACGTTGTTTTGTACGAAATCGTCGTCGGTTGACCGTCTTTGGTATAGACCCCGGTTACCGTGACTTGGAATGCGTCATTGCTCGCGAAGGATTCAATGCCTTTCGGACGGAAAATGATCGTCAATGGAATCCCATACCCTCCCGTATCCACGTTGAAATAGTCTCCCTCTTTGTCAGTTGACGACTTGTCGAGATTCCATACACGTCCATCACGTTCGCGCTTCAGCGTGACCTGAATATCGGAGGTGCGGTTCGCATCATAGCGATTCGGCTGCAGTCCTATAGACCATGGGTCATCAACGGCAAATACTTCATTCGGAAAATATCCAGCCGATGGCCAGCTCACATAATCATATTGCACATCATTTGGATTGCGATCCTTGTTGAATGCATACATTGCCGAATAGCTGCCGTAACGAGATTCCGTGAAAAGGGCCATTCCGAACATGGTCTTCTTCATGGGCGGATTGAGAATCCAGCGGCGATGTCCGACGCGATCAATATTGGAAGCACTGCGGTCAGACATGTAACCGAATAGGATCGTCGAGTACAGCGTAGGTCTCCCTGCCGATAGATTGCTGGACGAAGCGCCTTTATAACCAAGCTTGTAGAGCGAATCGGACATTTGCGCAGGTTGAGGCGGATAGTGGGACAACCCGCCATTCAGCGCATTGAGTATCGAAGCCATTTGTTCTTGGTCGGACAGACTCCAATCGGCTGTGACATCATCGGGCAACCCCGCTAAATAGCGAACAAAATTAGTGGCACGAATAGCGTCCTCTACATAGATTTCCTTGAGCTTTCCAGCTTGATAGGAACCTGGAGAAAAGGAAGGTTTGTTGTCATAGATATAATCGCCATCCATATAATTCGACGCCGTGCTCATAGGTTGATACTGCTTCCATTTCGCGAGAATATCCGCTGTTGTATGGCTGCTCACAAGTTCCTGTACATTTGTTGTCTCAGCCGCCTGCGCCTTGGTATATCCAAATGCGTTGCTTAGCAAGAAGAGGCAGGTAAGGCAAATCAACATCGTTCTTTTTGTCTTGAATCGTGGCTGCAAAATCATTTCACTCCTTAAGATATGTGATATATTTTAAATATCGGTAGATTTTCTTGTTTTTTCTAGTAGTTGTATGAATGAACGATTTGAAAGGGTGTAATTGGATGTTGGATCTAATCCGCAGCGTAAATTGGCAGGACAAGAACGAAAAGCTGGAGGAGCTGTTAGAGCAAGCCCATTCCTTAACTGTGTATCCCTTGGATCAGGGATTCGAGGCCGAAGTTGTGAGGATTACCATCGCTGAACAGAGCTTCGTCTTGAAAATATGGAGCAAGCACTCCAAACCGGATATCAGGTCCCAATATCATTTGTTGCATGTCCTCTCTGAGCGTGGATTGTCCGTCTCGAAGCCGCTCGGCTGGGGGATCAATCCGAAAGGCGATCCGGTGCTGTTAACAACGTTCGACGGTTCGCCAATAACAAGCGTAAATAAGAAGAAAATGACCCAATTTGCTCGCATGCTGCGTGACATCCATAAGACCGATGCGAAGGAAATGGATGATTTCCATATTCCGAAGTTTGATTTCATCGACTACTTTTTCCCGAGCGTGAGGGAGCATTCCGATGTATTACAAGCGTTAACGCATGTTACCGAAGTGACCACAATTCAACAGGACCAGATTATTCACGGCGATTTCCACTTAGGCAACATTCTAGAGAACAATGACCGATACACCGTCATCGATTGGACGAATGGGCAATTAGGGGATGCAAGATATGATTTCGCATGGTCGTTTATCTTGTTGCAGATACATATATCCGATCGGCACGCCGAGATGTTCCGTTCCGCATATTTGGCGAAAAATAGCATCTCACAGGAAGAGCTTGAACGGTTCGAAGCGCTGGCTTGTCTGCGATGGGTGCTGCTGCATCGATACGGCAGTGTGCCGATTGGACCGGACACCATGGAGAGAGCGGAAAGCTTCATACGAAGCAATCCATTTCTTGGCCCGTTTGCACAGGATTTTCTTTACAGAAAAATTTGATTCTACCCCGAAAACAAGCTATTCTAAGGGAATGGTGATAAGAAGACAAGCGAAGGGGATTAAATCCATTGAATAATCAAGATATACACCAAGAATTGCCTGAAAATTTCGAGGCATTAAAAGCATCTGCGAAGCGTTCCGCGAATTGGAGAGAACGTCTTCAAGCGGTTGAAGAATTAGGCCAGGTTGATCATCCACAGTCGATTGCGATCCTATCGCGGATGATGACGCATGATCTCGTATACCCTGTGCAAGAGGCGGCATATAAACAGCTTAAGGCGATGGGGGAGAACGTTCAACAGCCTTCCCGCAACAAGCCGGAGCTGTTCAAAGGAATCTCGAAAATTATGATGCGCATTAAGAAGAGCTTGCCGAAAGACCATACGTACGAGCAATTCAAAGAGAAAGTGCAGAAGATGCGCATTGATATCTACGACGCGTACGAAGGTGAGAAGGGGGCGGACTTCGATCCGTGGCTCGAGAAAATGTGGAAGTCATTGGAGACGCATAAGAAGTAACAGATTTACCCGAACGCAAGGGTAGTTGGAGTGATGGCATGAGCAAGGCAAAAGGTAAAGGCGGAACAGGCCGCGGAACGGGCAAAAAAGGCTGGAACCGCTGGCAAGCTGCTGAGAAGCGGGCAATGAACACGCCCAAACCTTATAAGAGCAAGGGAACGAAGAAGCCGTCCGAATCTCCAGATCCATTGGATTTGAAGAAGGGCGACAAATTATAATTTCCTGATGATGAAAGACTGTTGAGAACCTTCGACAGTCTTTTTTTGTGATGACTTATGGCGCTTTAACATTCGGCTGGTGCTTACGTTTGACGATAAATCGGCGTATAACCATCTGACGGTCCAAATAGGGATCGTAGCTCCGGGTATCCGCATCCTATCTGGCATTTGCTCCCCCATATAGCAATACTCATCACTTCAATCTCTTTGGAAGAGTGGTATAATTTTAATGTTACAGCATTAAGGTCAAGCGCGGACTTTGACCAGACTGAATACAGCCAAAAAGAGATGATACAGTGAATTTTATTAGTCCTAATTTAAAACGTAAAACGAACGTCCTGTTAAATAAATATTTCACGGGAGACACGCTTGATTACAAACAGATTATCGCGATCATCATTCCGATATTTGTGGATCAAGCTTTTATTATTTTGATGAGCTTGGTGAATACGGCCATGATCAGCTCCTCCGGGGTGGCGGCGGTCAGTGCGGTGAGTATGGTCGATTCGCTGAATATTTTCCTGATCAATGTGTTCGTCGCCGTAGCGACGGGGGGAACCGTCATTGTCGCCCAGTACCGGGGAAGCGGGAATCCAGAGATGGTCTCGAAGGCTGCCGCCCAAGCGATATCGGCGGTTGCGATCTTATCGGTCTTGATCAGCGCGATCGTCATTATTTTTCACAATCCTACGTTGGATTTGTTATTCGGTCAGGCGGATGCAGATGTCTTTCATAATGCGAGGCTATTCTTAATTGGTAGTTGCATTTCGTACCCCTTCATTGCGATATTCCAAGCGGTAACAGGCGCGCTGCGCGGGGTAGCAGAGACGAAGGCATGCCTCGGCTTGTCGCTCATTATGAATTTGACGTATCTAGGTTTGAATATTTTGTTCATCTCGGTGCTCGACATGGGGGTTACCGGGCTAATAATCTCGTTAATCACAGCTAGGGTACTCGGGATGGCGGTGTCGCTCATCTATCTGCTCAAGTACAATCAGACGCTGCGATTCCGGATCAAAAATGCTTTGAAGATTGATTTCTCGATTCTCAAGAAAGTCATGATCATTGGCGTCCCGTTCGCCGCAGAGCAGATGTTCTTCAATGGCGGGAAGCTGTTAACGCAGACGTTCATTGTGCAGCTCGGGACGATGGCGATCACGGTGAATGCGATTGGGAACTCGATTGCACTCGTCTTCCAGATTGGGGCCAGTGCGCTCAGTATTGCGGTCGTGACCGTGGTCGGTCAATGTATCGGGCGGCGTAACATTCAGGATGCGCGGAAGTTCATTAAGTCGTTCATCGGCTTGTCCACCGTGATCTTCCTGGTCGCAGCTGCCATTCTGATGCCATTGATGCCATGGATCGTGAATCTGTTCTCTCCACCAGCGGAAATCGTGTCTTCGATCTACGGGCTTATGGTCTTGATCGCCGTGACGCAGCCGCTGCTATGGTCAATCAGCTTCATATTGCCTTCTGCGTTACGTGCAGCGGGAGACTCTAATTTCACATCGATCTCATCCTTGATTACCATGTGGGTGTTCCGCGTGATTTTCGGCTATGTGCTCGGGATTACGCTTGGCCTCGGCATCATGGGCGTCTGGATTGCGATGGTCAGTGAATGGGGGATCCGCGGTGCGATCTTCTGGTGGCGGTTCAGAGGCGAGAAGTGGTATAGCAGGAAGTTGATATAGTGCTGGAAGAAGCAAGCTGATGTCGGATTGTCGATGTCAGCTTTTTTGTAACGTCTAAACGAAGAGCTGATCTGATATACTAGAGTTATATAGACCTCCTTAGATTCGCTTCGACCTTTACCTATCGCCGCTGTTAGGAATTTGGAAGAAGTTTATCGCGTAGAGTGGACTTTCAATTCGAATGCGATCGAGGGAAATACGCTGACGTTGTTAGAAACCAAACTTGTGTTAGAGCAAGGTTTGACGATCGGTGGAAAGAAGCTTCGGGAACATTTCGAAGTGATTAATCACGCGGAAGCCATTGCGTATATTCAAGAACTGATTGATCAGGGGCATGAACTTACGGAATTCGTAGTCAAATCCATTCAACATCTTGTTCTCAAAAATATTGCAGATGATGCTGGGCGGTACCGTATGGTCAATGTCAGAATATCTGGTTCTGAGCATGTACCCTCGCATTACACGCTTGTGCCTGAACAAATGGAGCAGTTAATCCAGTGGTATGAATCACAGCGCAACATCATGCATCCCTTGTTATTAGCGGCAGAGTTTCATTACAGATTCGTATATATCCATCCATTCTCGGATGGAAGTGGGCGTACGGCGAGGCTATTAATGAATCTGATTCTTATGCAATATGGATACCCTCCTGCGATTGTAAAAGCAGCAGATGCTGCGAGACTCCGCTATTATGAGACGCTGGGAGAAGCAAGTGTTCAAGGTCAGTTGCAACCCTTTATGGAGCTGATCATAGAATGCGTCGCGGAGCTTTTTGCAGTCCTATTTGTCTGCGGTGAAATAGTTCATTTAATTAACGTCATTCTCACTCTTTATTTTGGAGTGCAATGGCGTTTTTTTGAAGAGATAAGATTGTATAAGTTATCAAGGTTATTTTCTTTTCTTGCGGTTTTATTCCCTGACACCCTGTTGTCCAATTTGATCCGTTATACTAGAAAAAACATGTTAAGCAGGAGGGGACAGCATTGGCTGAGCCATTAAAATTAGTCTATCATGAAGCGTTTCTACGCGGCTTTGGTGAGAAAGTGAAATCTGCGTTTGGCGCATTTCAACTGGAGCAATTTATCACGGATGTCATCGACGAGACGTGGGACGAGCTAGCGCTCAAAGAACGGATGCGGAAAATATCGGAGACGCTCGGACGGTATTTGCCGTCAAGCTATGAAGAAGCAATCAAGGTACTGTTCGCGATCGATGAGACCTGTACGGGCTTTCCGTACCTCTTCTTGCCCGACTTCGTCGAGGTCTATGGACAAGCCGATGAGCATTGGGAGCTATCGATGCAGGCGCTGGAGCGGTTCACGTCAGGATCTTCTTCTGAGTTCGCAATAAGACCGTTTCTGCTGAGAGATCCCGAGCGAGCGATGCGTCAGATGGCGATCTGGGCAGAGCATCCGAGTGAGCATGTACGACGGCTTGCCAGTGAAGGGTGTCGTCCAAGGCTGCCTTGGGGTGTAGCATTATCGATGTTCAAGCGCGACCCCGCACCGATTCTACCGATTCTGGAGAAGTTGCAAGCCGACACATCCCTCTATGTGCGCAAAAGCGTTGCGAACAACTTGAATGATATTGCGAAGGATCACCCGGTGATCGTGATCGAGACAGCGCGGCGTTGGCAGGGAAAACACCCGGATACGGATTGGATCATTCGCCACGCATGCAGGACATTGATTCGCCGAGCCGACCCGGAGATCATGCGAATTTTCGGGTATGCAGAGGATGCATCTTCGCTCACGACCTCAGCCTCTATTGCTGTAGAGCCTGCTTCGCTCATGATTGGCGAGCGCTGCGAGCTTCAATATGCGCTGCGCGTGCGAGAAGGGGAAGAGGTGCGCGTTCGGATTGAATATGGGATTTACTTTGTGAAAGCGAAGGGGCAGACGTCTCGCAAATTATTCCTGCTAACGGATAAAACTGTCCCGGGAGGTACCGTTCTGAACGGGCGACGAAGCCATAATTGGGCAGACCTGACCACGCGCCGCCATTATCCAGGGGAGCATCGGATTGTCCTGGTGGTGAATGGGGTGGAAGTGGCGGATGCGACGGTTGAGTTGAGGGAATAGTTCAACTTCTATAATAAAATGATAAGCACTAAATAAAAGACGAATCCTACCTTGTTAGATAGAATTCGTCTTTGGATTAGAAAAAAATTATATTCGATGTACAGAATCACCTTGGATTAACTTGACATAGATCCGTTCCTGATCTGCTTCTTCCGAAGCGATAAGTTTTAATAGTTGTTCCGAAGCGACCGCACCCCATTTGTGCTTGGAGTAATCGATGGTAGCTATTCGAGGTTGTGTATATTGCGTTAGCTCCATGTTATCGAATCCGATCAGGTGAATATGTTCGCCGATGCGGAATTCACTTTGTTGCACGGCATCATACACACCGAGGGCCATTTCATCATTGAGACAGAAGACAGCAACCGGTTCCGTATAATCTTCCATAATTTTGTGCGCCGCTTGTTCTCCTGATGATTTATTGAAATCTCCTTGAATGAGAATACATTCAATAGGTTGATTTCTATCGATCGTTTGTTTTACGGCTTGAAGACGTTGAACCGAATCGAAAGAATCAGGAGGTCCTGTAACAATATATATTTTACGATGCCCTTGTTCAATTAAGTATTCAACGGCAAGCCCGGCCCCTGCTTTATTATCGAGTAATACTTGGTTGATATTAGGGTGCTTTAATTCTCTGTCGAGTACAACCAGTTTATGACCTCGATCTGCATGGAGCAGCAATTCCTCACTAGAGAAAAAGGCATCTAGAACGATGGCGCCATCGATCATTTTCTCCGGCAACAAACGATGCGACTGTTTTCCGCTGCAGACAATTAGATCATAGTCATTTTTGTTCAGAATTTCCTTCATTCCTTGCAATAAATCACCATAAAAAGCGCCATTAAAATCCGTTAAGAATGCACCAATAATTTTAGTTTCTCGTCTTTTTAAATTTCGAGCCGCTGCATTGGGTGTGTATTTTAATTCTTTTGCAATAGCTAATATCTTGGATGCAGTTTCCTCGTTGACTTTGGGATTTCCGTTTAGCGCATAAGAAACGGTCGAGATCGAAACCCCTGCTTTTTTAGCGACATCTTTTATACTGACCACGATATACGCTCCTAACGTTCACTCACTCATAATGTTCTATTATACCAAATGTGATGATGATCCTAATAGAGTGCTAAGTAGCTTTTACATATAAATGTTGATTTCATTCACAGTATCGTTCATCAAATCGCTTAGTTGTTGCTCGTCGATCCGAATGCCGCCTTTACGATAACGGTTCGTTGTTTCGGTTGTAGCAGCATCTTTTCCATTTACAGTTATACGGCTAATCGCCTGGCCGGTAATATGGTAGACAAAACGTGTCTTAGATCCACGAATTGTGAAGTCAAATTGCATACCATCGCATGTTGTTGGTAGGGTAGGATCCAGAATAAGATCGCCGCCTTCATGACGAATACCCAAGCAGTTGGAGATCAATTGATTCATGTAGATCCCAGGACCGCTGGAATAGATTCTCCAACCGCCTTTAACCGCGACATCGCCCGTACGTAACTCGTTGAATCGTTCTTGTGCTTCATAACGGTCATTGAACTTCCCATCGGAGCTGCTAAAGTAAGCGTTGCTCTGACGTAATTCAGCATTTGGCACGACGTCCCGAATGCCTACTGGATTAATCATGGCAAGACCTTTCCATGTTTCATCGGCTTTTCCGAGTTTCGCCATCGCTTCTACAAAGCGGATGTGAGCATGGACGTATTGCAGACCGATTTCACGACCAAAATTGGATGCTTGTTCAGCCCGCTTGAAGTTTGTGCTTACACCACCGACATATTGAGCTGGACGGTTCATCAAGCGTACACCATCCGGACAGTAGAGTTCTTTCTTAATAAGCTCATAGTGAGCTGCTGCTTGCTCTTCGGTTAGTAATTCACCGATCATACTGCGAGTCATCGGGAGGAGGCGATATTGAATGCCTGTCTTCGTATCTGTTGGATGTAGCATCAATTCAGCTTGACCTGGCTTTTCCATGTATACAAAACCTGGAATCACATCCGTGTTCAGCATATAGCGATTGAAGTCAGCTTGAATAGCAGCAGCATGTTCGCTTAATTCTACAGACATCGCTTCGTCAACTTGGGATAGCGCCGTAGCTAGTTGGTTGAACACTTGGTATGTTAATGCAACCGTCCAACTGCTGATCATATATTGTTTCAACTGTGCATTTGCTGGTTGAAGCGTATCATCCCAGTCGCCATCACCATAAGAAGATAAGTGTGTATCATGCAAGAAATGATTTTTAATATATTCGATTTCTTTTTTAGCATGATCATAGATCGTTGCTTTCTTCTCTGTTAGCTCACCTGTATGACGGATGGAATAAGGCACTTCTTCTTGAAGGATGCTGTAATCCTTGGTGAAGTTCAGATAGTCGCTCAAAACTTTGAGTGGCCATACAATAATATCGCCATGGCTTTCTTCTTGTTGTATATGAGAGTACTGATCGAACATGAACCATTGCGGCCAGTTGCCTTCATCCTCATATTGATGAGTGAACACCACTTTGATGATGTCCCGTACCTCATTATACTTTTGAGTTGCCATAAAATATTCTGTTGGTCCTTGGCACACATCACGCGTACCCCATGCTGCACCACCGTATTGTTCTAATCCGTGAGGGACAGAATAGTGCACTAACATATTGTGTGTATACCACCATGCCAGGGCGTTTACTTTTTGAATCTCATCGGTAAGACCTTCTGGATGATTCAGATTAAAGCCGTTCATAACTTGCTCATAAAATGCACGGTAGCTAGCAATTTCCGTGTCTACATCTGGAGTTCCAAATGGTAAGTCTCCACCATCAATTAACCCTTGTGCTGTCATATTCCATTCGTTTGTAGCAGATAGTTCAAGGACTACAAGTGAAGCCGATCCAGCATCCACCTGTTTAGACATCGCCGTTTCATCTTGTATTGTCATAGCTGTACCTGTAAATTTCATGCGATAGCAAAGGTCAGGCAACGTGTTTGCACTATCGGATGCTGCATCCGCACGGAATGTAAGCACAGAATCAGACTGCTCCATGTGATATGGGGCAACGTATTCATTATTGTTCATCGATACTTGATTCGTTACGAGATAACGATAAGCTTTGCCGGAAGCAGAACGAACTTGTAAGTGCAATTCAGGTGTGTTTACGGTTGTGAAGTTCGTAATAACGAGCATATCGTCTGCCATTTTGTAATACCAGCGAGCATAGTTAAAGCCCATTTCGAACATCGAAGGCATGGTAAGCAGGTGATACGCACCCTGGATTTCGATATAAATCCGTTGACCGGATGTTTTCATCACATTCAGAGCATTACGAGCATTCGTTAACATTTTATTGCAGGACGTATTTCCAACAACCAATTGGGAGTTGAATATACCATACATATATGAAGTTGTTGTTAAGATTTGATCGTTCAAGTGCGCGTTATCCCCAGTCATTAGAATGTGACCGTGTGGGCGCTCAACAAGCAATTCCTTGGCTTTCAATACGATATGTTCGTGCGTATCGGTAAAGAAGGATAACAATTCTTCACCTTGCCACTCTTCTTGGTGTCGGTTAGGGAAGAGACGCTTCACTTCTTCTAATGTCATGGGTTCGGTTGTTAGCGGTGATCCGATATATGGTGCAAGGTTTACCTTCGTTACAGAAGCGCGTGTTGTAGCTTGAAGTTTGGATACCTGCACCCATGCTTCTTCAATCTCTTTGTTGAATTCAAGGGATGTGATGGCTGCCTTATGATCCGGGCTGAAGAGGCCGTAAAATACAAACCGTGCAGTCCCATTCACTGTAACGCGCTCTGATTGCAATGCCGTATAGGCAAATTCATATTGATAAACTTCATTATTTAATTGTGCTTGTTGAAGTGCAGCGATCTCATTCGTAGCTTTATAAGATAGGCCGAAGAATTGGAATCCATCCGTTGAGAAGCCCACAGCCTTCGTCAATGAACCTTGTTGGATATAAGGGAATGCGCCAGCTTGCGGCATGTTCTGACGCGAGCATACGACATAACCCTTCTCTGCATCTTCAAACATAGTATGGTCAATATATTGAGATAGGTAAGCTTCGTTTGAGCGTACAGCCCCTTGATCTGCTAGACCGATATCTTGTCCGTAGATGACATCAACAACCTCACCTTGCCCTTCAACCTGAACATCCCAGAACCAAATATTCATCGGTGTTAAAGTGAACGTAACAAGATAGCAAAGGGATTCGAATGTACCCTTAAATATCACTTGTGTATCCGTATGGCTTACTTCGCTTGTGGATTGAACGCCAAGGAGTGGCACGCAGTTCATACCGGATTCATGGTGTACACGAAGATATAGATTGTTCAGAGATCCATCTAATGGATTTGCGATCCATTGATTAATCATCATTTGATTCATTCGTATTTCACGAATATCTCCGCTATTCATAAATGTGAACGCTAAGTTATTATTTTTTACTTGAAAATTTGAAGGGTTAATTGTTGTCATTTTTTCTCACTCGCCTTCCTTACTTCGTTAAAGTGAATTTTAGTTCGGCAACATCTCGACTGTTGCCGCCGATAAAGGCGATGAAGTCACCTGAATCGCTATTGAATTCTAGGTTAGAATGATGATAGCGAAGCTGTTCTTCCGCTAATGTAAAGGTAACTTCTTGACTTTCTCCCGGCTCTAGTAAGATTCTGCTGAATGCTTTCAATTCTTTAACTGGACGTACTACTTCTCCGGATAGGTCACGAACATACAATTGGACAAGCTCTTCACCGGACCGATCTCCCGTGTTGGTGACAAGTACCTTAATGGTCAAAGGCTGTTCCATAGTTATGGTTGATGAAGAAAGGGTTGCCTCGCTATATTCAAAGGTTGTATAGCTAAGACCAAATCCGAAAGGTAATAACGGTTCATTAGGCATGTCCAAGTACTGCGATACATAGCGTATTTGTGCATCCGGTGCACCTTGTGGACGGCCTGTATTGAAATGATTGTAGTAGACAGGCACTTGACCCAATGCATATGGGAATGACATGGTTAACCGAGCTGTTGGATTCTGTCTGCCATATAATAAATCAGCAATGGCTGCTCCGCCTTCGGTTCCTGGATACCAAGCTTCAAGCAGGGCGTCCACTTGGTCGTAGACGCCGTGTAAGTCTAGGGGGCGACCGTTAAAAAGAACCGCAACCATGGGCTTATTCAACGACTTTAACGCGGTGATCAATTCTAGCTGAACCTTAGGTAGAGTAATGTCTCCACGGCAACCAGCCTCGCCGCTCATATCGGAATGTTCACCTAAAGCGAGCACAATGACATCGGCATCTTGTGCGGTTACTAATGCTTCTGCTAATTGAGCTTCCGTCATCGTCTCGATTGCGCAACCTTGTGCGGTCTTGATATGCGTGGAGCCTACAAGATCGACCATACCGGTATACAACTGAACAGCTTCTTCTTTAGATCCCAACCAAGACCATGGGCCAAGAATATCTCCACTTTGAGAGAACGGACCAATCAACGCGACTTTTTGCTCTTCTTTTAAAGGTAAAACGTTGTCATTCTTCAATAACACAGAAGATTTAGCGGCTGCATCTCGAGCAGCTTGACGATGTGCTTCGGATAAGATGAGTTTTTCTTCAAGCTCGATACTTGCGCCACGATACGGATTATCGAACAGCCCTAATTTGTGCTTCAGTGTCAAAATACGCAGGACGGCTTCATCAATGAGTGATTCATTAACTTGGCCGTTTTCAATCCATGCTTTTAGATGATTTTCATAGCAAAGCGTCATCATTTCAATATCAACACCAGCTTGTATCGCTTTATAAGCTGCTTCTGCTTCATTCACAGCAATGCCGTGAGGAATCATCTCTTTAACTGCGCCCCAATCGGAAATTAAGACACCGTCAAATCCCCATTCGTCTCGAAGCAGGTCTCTCATTAAGCGGCGATTTCCAGAAGCCGGAATTCCATCGACCGTATTGAATGCGGTCATTACCATCTCGCAGCCTTCATCTAACGCAGCGCGGTAGGCGGGGAGGTAATATTCACGCATTTGGCGTTCGGACATATCCACCGTATTGTAGTCACGACCGCCTTCTGCTGCACCGTAAGCGGCAAAGTGTTTCACACAAGCTGCTACACGAGAATGATCATCAGTTAAATCCGTTCCTTGGAAACCTCTTACGAAGGCTCGTGCAAATTCACTATTAAGGAATGGATCTTCTCCGGTAGATTCCATGACTCTCCCCCAACGTGGATCACGTACGAGGTCAACCATAGGTGCGAACGTAACGTGTACACCAGCGACTGAAGCCTCTTTGGCGGCAATTGCTGCGGTGTTCTCCGCCATATCCATATCCCAGGAGCAGCCGATCGCAAGAGGGACAGGGAAGATCGTTTTGTACCCATGAACAATGTCTGCCATGAATAATAGTGGAATACCTAGTCGATTATTTTTTAAATGGGCCTCTTGTACTTGAATGACTTCTTTAGCTCCTGTCAAACCTAGTACTGAACCCGAATTTCGAACCGAATCATCTGAAACTCCCATAGCTGCCATAGGTCCTGTTATTTCGCCTTGGCTCTCTGAGCCTTCAAAAAATGGACCCGCTAACTGAAGTAGCTGACTGATTTTTTCTTCTATAGTCATTTGGCTTATTAATGAAATTAACTGTTGTTCCGACATATGTTTTCCTCCATCTTGTTAAGCCTCAAAAGCGATGTTCAAGGACATTCGAATATTATAGAAACGTTTCTATCGTCACACAAAAACCATTATAAACACCTTTAATAGCGACGTCAACCTAGGTTTTTATAAGTTTTTAAAGTAGAGAATCGTTTTAAATATCACGAATTTTTCACTTGTATACGATTACAGCATGTTATATAATGATTATCGAAACGTTTTGAATTATATGGATGATCGATTTTGAAGCGGGGTTATAAAGTATATTGAAACGTTTCACCAATTACTATCATGATTAGAGAGGAAGTTAAATATGCGTAAAAAAACAGCAGCAACCGTACTAGCATCTACTTTACTTGTTATGGGTATCCTTTCAGGATGCGGGTCAAAATCAGCAGAAACAACAGATAACTCCGGCAATAAAGTGACAACAATTAGTGTATGGGGGATGGGGGAGGAAGCGAAGTCACTTCCTAAAATGGCTGAACTTTTCGAAGCAGAGAATCCAAACATTAAAGTTGAAGTACAAGCGTTACCGTGGGATTCTGCACACGACAAATTGCTAACAGCTGTTGCATCGAAAAAAGGTCCTGACGTTGTACAAATGGGTACAACTTGGATTCCAGAATTTGCGAACGCAAAAGCCTTGATGGATTTAACTCCGTATTTAGATAAATATCCTGGATTGAAACAAGACAACTTCTACCCTGGATCCGTTCAAACTGGAACATTCGAAGGTGCTTATGTAGGCGTACCTTGGTACATCGATACACGCGTTCTTTATTACCGTACAGATTTGCTCAAAGAAGTTGGCTACGATCAAGCACCAAAAACTTGGGCAGAAATGCAAGATGCAGCGAAGAAACTTGCTGATCGCGGTCAAGGAAAATACGGTTTCGCCCTTGACGTTAAAGAACAATCTCTTTCCTTTATGTTAGCGCGCCAAAATGGTTCTGAATTGTTCGATGCAGCAGGTAAACCATTATTTAACCAACCGGCTTTCGTAGATACTGTGAAATATATGAATAGCTTCGTTGAGAATGGCTCTGCTCCAGTGGATCTGGGTATTGATGCGATTCAAGGCTTCCGTGGCGATGGTGTTGCACCGATGTTTATCAGCGGACCTTGGATGGTTCAATTGATTAAAGATCAAGCGCCTGATATTGATGGTAAGTGGGCAACAGCGGTATTGCCAGCGGGTAAAGATAATAACTTCTCCTCTCTTGGTGGATCGAACATGTCCGTATTCCAATACACAAAGAATGCAGAAGCATCACTGAAATTCGTTGAGTTCATGGCGAAACCTGAAACACAATTGAAATGGATGGAGTTAACTAAATCCCTTCCTTCTTCAAAAGAAGCTTGGAACAACCCAGTTCTTCAAGAAGACGCGAACTATAAAGTATTTGGTGAACAATTAAAAACAGCGATTCCAATGCCTTCTACAAAACAATTTGAAGAAATTGCCCAAAACTTCTTGAGTAGCTTTGAAAAAGTGTACCGTACAAAAGGTGCTGACGTACAAAAAGAAATGGACGATTTCAACAAAAAAGCTGAATCGATTATTAATAAGTAATAGTATAGACCAATGAAGCTAACCGGCTACAATAGCCGGTTAGCTCTCTCATTATCTGTTTATAGGAACCTGAGTAAAGGAAGTGACTAGGGTATGAAAGGTTTCACCTCGAGGAAGGCACCATATTTTTTCATTGCGCCAGCGATCATATTGCTCCTTGTGTTTTCGTTATTGCCAATCTTCGTGGCCCTGTTCATTAGTTTTACGAATATGGACTTGGCTGGACTAGCAGACTATTCAAATTTGAGCTTTATTGGCTTTAAAAACTACATCAATGTGCTTTCGGACCCCGTTTTTTTAAAAGCCATTTTTAATACATTGTTTTACGTTATTATTGGGGTTCCTCTCGTTATTGTAACTTCACTTGGTGTGGCTTTATTGATTAACTTAGGTACTTCTAAAATTTTCAAAGTGTTTCGTGTTGTCTATTATTTGCCTTCGGTTACGAACGTTGTAGCGGTAGCGGTAGTCTGGACTTATTTGTACAACCCTGCATTTGGTCTGTTCAATTACATTCTAGAATCTATGAACTTATCTGCAATTCCGTGGTTGACCGATCCTACAGTAGCCAAATTATCATTGATTCTCATGGCACTCTGGAGAGCGGTAGGTTTAAATATGATTATTTTCATTGCAGCATTACAAGGTATTCCAAAGTCTTATTATGAAGCTGCGCAATTGGATGGTGCCAATACGTGGCAACAAGTTACGAAAATTACGATTCCGATGCTGAAATTTGCGATTTTCTTCGTATCGATTACGACGATGATCGGATGGCTTCAGTTCTTCGAAGAACCGTTCATTATGACCAAGGGTGGACCACTGGATGGCACGATGTCAGCTGCATTGTTTATTTATAAAAATGGTTTCCAATTAAGTAACTTTGGATATGCTGCGGCTGGATCATTTATATTATTCATCGCTGTCATCGCGGTAACGTTGGTTCAATATAGAGTGCAAGCGAAAGAATCAGATTATTAAAAGAGTGGAGGTGAACCGATGAAAGGTGCAAATAAAGATAAATTATTTCAATGGGTGGCCGGGATTGTATTAACAATTGGAGGTATTCTGTTTGTGCTTCCTTTTATTTGGATGATCTTATCATCCTTTAAGATGGAAAGTGAAGTTATTCTGATTCCACCAACATTGTGGCCGAAAGATTTTACTTTGGATAACTACACCAATTTATTTCAAAATATGAACTTTGCCGTGTATTTGAAAAATACAATGATCATCGTTCTTTTCTCATTCTTTGGAATGTTCTTAAATGCGATGGCTGGTTTTGGTTTTGCCAAGTACGATTTTAAGGGGAAAGAAAGTACATTCCTTATGGTATTGGCAACGATGATGATTCCAAGCCAAGTAACGATGATCCCGGTTTATTTGATCTTAAACAAAATGAATTTGACCGACACGATGCTGGGGATTGTATTACCTAGTCTCGTGGGTGCGTTCGGAATTTTCTTGTTCCGTCAGTTTATGACGACCATTCCAGATGAAATACTGGAAGCGACACGACTCGATGGAGCTAGTGAGTTCAGAATTTTCATGCAGATTATTATTCCGTGTTCGAAGCCAATTCTTGCTGTACAGGCCATTCTTGCCTTTATCGGTGGTTGGAACAGCTTCCTATGGCCGTTAATCATGGCGAACAATGAAAGATTATATACCTTGTCCGTCGGTCTCTCATTACTGAAAAGTCAGTATGGCGGGAATTTTGCTCTGCAGATGGCGGGCGCAACCTTCATGGTTATGCCGGTTATTATCATCTTTATTATTTTCCAGAAAAATATTATTGAGAATTACACGACTTCCAGTTCGAAATAATGTGAGCACCGAGGCGTGTTAATGAAACCTTCCTTTACAAATAGATGTAACAAAAAGAGCTGTTCCGACGTAGCGATTGATACGTGTGGAACAGCTTTTTGGTATTTTTCTGATGCGTTTTTCCATTAATTTCACAAAATTCCCTCTAAAAGTGTGCGAAAGATCACATTATATTGTGTGAAAATAGTTATAATTTAAATATGTTAATTTTTTCACAAAGTGGTGATGGAGGCGTGTTCAATGAAAAAAAAGTTGGTCATGATCGGCAATGGGATGGCGGGCGCACGTTGTATTGAAGAGATTCTAAAAAGAGATGCTGACATGTTCGACATCACCATGATTGGAGATGAGCCGTATCCGAACTATAACCGGATCATGCTGTCGAATGTCTTACAAGGCAAAACAACATTTAGCGAGATTAATATAAATGATTGGGATTGGTACAAGGAGAACCACATTCAACTTATCTCCAATGAGCGAGTAACCGAAATTCAGCGAGAGCAGCAGCAAGTCGTTACGAATCAAGGGAAGGTCATTCCTTACGACGAGTTGATTATTGCGACAGGATCGAGCGCGTTCATTCTGCCTGTACCAGGGCATGAGCTGGAAGGCGTCGTCGGTTTCCGCACGATTGAAGATACAGAGCGGATGATGGATGCTGCGAAACAGTACAAAAAAGCCGTCGTGATTGGTGGTGGCTTACTCGGACTAGAAGCGGCACGCGGTCTGATCGATCGCGGGATGGACGTGCATGTCGTTCATTTGCTGCCGAATTTGATGGAGATGCAGCTCGACCGTGAAGCAGCGAAGCTGCTCCAGAAGGACCTCGAGAAGCAAGGTATGAAGTTCCTGATGGAGAAGAAGACGACGGAAATCTATGGCGATCAGCGGGTTGAAGGACTTAGATTCGATGACGGCACAAGTGTCGAATGTGATCTTGTCGTGATGGCGGTAGGGATCAGACCGAATGCTGCGATTGGGCGGGAAGCAGGGCTTGCTGTAGGTCGCGCCATTCAAGTGAATGATTACATGCAAACCTCGGACCCACAGATTTATGCGGTTGGCGAATGTGCAGAGCATCGTGGGATCGCTTATGGGCTTGTCGCACCACTGTATGAACAAGGGATCGTGCTTGCGGATGTCCTAACAGGCAAAGAGACGGCTGGATACCAAGGTAGCATTCTCTCAACGCAGCTGAAGGTAGCAGGGTGTGATCTATTCTCTGGCGGCGAAATCCATGAGAGCGATGATACGAAGGCGATTGTGGTGCAGGATCAATTGAAGGGTGTCTATAAAAAAGTGCTCGTCCGTGACAATAAAGTGGTTGGTGTCGTGCTCTATGGCGATGCATCCGATGGTACGCGATTGTTCAGCATGTTGAAGAAAGAATCCGATATTCAAGAATTTACGAATGCTTCTGTCTTGCATAAAGCAGGGGAAGAGTCGGGGATCGACGTAGCATCGATGAGTGCCAATGAGACGGTATGTGGATGTAACGGGGTAACGAAAGGCACGATCGTCGGCGCGATTCTGGAGCATGGACTGACAACCTTCAATGAAGTGAAAGCCGTGACGAAGGCAGGCGGATCTTGCGGTAAATGCCGTGGGGTCGTGGAAGCGATTCTTGCTCATACGTTAGGCGATAAATTCGATGCATCGGCGGAAGTCACTGGAATGTGCAGCTGTACGACCTTATCCCGCGATGAGGTGGTTGAAGCGATTCGTGAGAAAGGCATGCATACGCCAAAAGAAGTCCGTATCGTACTCGGCTTTAAGCATGAAGAGGGCTGCTCGAAATGCCGTCCTGCGTTGAACTACTATTTGCGCATGCTGCGCCCCGATGAATATGAAGATGACAAAGCCTCCCGATTCGTCAACGAACGGATGGACGGCAATATCCAGAATGATGGTACGTTCTCGGTGGTTCCGCGGATGTACGGAGGGACGACGACGCCGGAAGATTTGATCCGTATTGGTGAAGTCGCTAAGAAATACAATGTACCGCTCGTGAAAATTACGGGCGCAGCACGTGTGGGCCTCTTTGGCGTCAAGAAAGAGGATGTGCCGAAAGTATGGGCTGAGCTCGAAATGCGTTCTGGTTACGCCTACTCCAAGTCGCTGCGTAACGTGAAAACTTGTGTGGGTTCGCAGTTCTGCCGCTTCGGGACGCAAGATTCGCTCGCGCTCGGCATTCGCTTAGAACAAGAAATTGAGATGGTCGATACGCCGCACAAGATGAAGATGGGCGTGACTGGTTGTCCGCGGAAC
Source organism: Paenibacillus terrigena DSM 21567 (assembly GCF_000374845.1). GTDB lineage: Bacteria > Bacillota > Bacilli > Paenibacillales > Paenibacillaceae > Paenibacillus_K > Paenibacillus_K terrigena. The sequence continues at coordinate 155,566 of NZ_KB895420.1, forward strand.
TGTGCGGAAGTGCTGACGAAGGATTTCGGCGTCGTCTGCGTGGAGAACGGGTTCCAGTTATACTTTGGCGGGAATGGCGGTACAGAAGTTCGGGAATGCGATAGCTTGACGACGGTCACTACGGAAGATGAAGTGGTGCAAATGGCGAAGGCATACGTTCAATTGTACCGGGAGACGGGGATTTATGGAGAGCGTACAGCTCCTTGGGTTGACCGCGTTGGCGTAGACAAAGTACGTATGGTCCTCGAGAATCAGGATCAGGTGGAGAAGTTAGCTGCTAGATTTGAACTCGCCCGAGACACGTACCGTGAGGCATGGAGCGCAACGCTCGAAGATGAACAACGCCGGAATATGTACACCATTGAACAACGATAGAAGGGATGATCGCGATGAGTACAACGATGAATATGATCAAAGTTATCAAGCTCGAAGATCTTGCGATACAGATCGGCAAAGAAGTGCATGTGAAGGAGAAGTCGATCGCCATCTTTCGTCTATCGAATGGTGATGTCCGTGCGGTAAGTAATCGTTGTCCGCATAAGAATGGTCCGCTTGCCGAAGGGATCGTCTCCGGGGAATTCGTGTTCTGTCCGCTGCATGATTGGAAAATCTCGCTTGTCACAGGTGAAGTCCAGAAGCCGGATGATGGATGCATTGAAGTATATCCGACGGAAATTCGCGACGGTTACGTGTATCTAGGGGGGCTGTGATAGATGAAGGAGCTCATTAACGTTATTAACAACGCAGGCGTGAGTAAAGTCGCATTGCTTAAGCGCAGCAAGGGGAAGTACTTGACTTCCTCCATGCTCGCCGGATTGTTCGTAGGTCTGGGCATCATTCTCATCTTCACGATTGGCGGGCTGTTATCGCCAGCGCATGTGCCGAGCACGAAGATTATTATGGGGATCTCCTTCGGCATTGCCTTGAGTCTTGTCATCATGGCGGGCGGTGAATTGTTCACGGGCAATAACTTCATCCTCACGGTTAGTACGTTAGAGAAGAAGACCACTTGGCTTGAGACAATGAAAATATGGTTCTATAGCTATATCGGTAACTTCGTAGGATCCATGCTCGTGGCAGCGATCTTCGTTGGTACAGGGCTTGCAACGGGCGGCGTTGCTGATTTCATCAACACGGTAGCGGGAGCCAAAATGAATGCACCGTTCCTCGAGTTGTTCATGCGCGGCATCTTGTGTAATACGCTCGTCTGTCTTGCGATCTGGTGCTCGATGAAATTGAAGGAAGAGACAGCGAAGCTTATCATGATCTTCTGGTGTCTGTTCGCCTTCATCACTTCAGGTTTCGAGCATAGTGTAGCGAATATGACGTTGTTGTCGATCTCGTTATTCATCCCGCATCCGGAGACAGTATCGTGGGCGGGTATGGCAGCGAACCTCGTTCCTGTTACGCTAGGGAATATCGTCGGGGGCATGCTATTCGTGGGCATTGCATACTGGTATATTGCGAAGGAGAAATAAAAGTAGGGCTGTACAGAGAGGCAATCCGATAATGGATCCTCTGTGCAGCCCTTTTTTTGTTTGGTAGATGATGCGAATTGCTGTTGCGGATGAATGTAGCAGTAGTTGTAGCGCGTCGTCTGAACTACTTCTATCCTGGATTCTCGCACTAACTTTGGCTAAATTCGCTCGAAGTGGCACCTATCCTGTATATTTGCACGGTAGAGTAGGGTTTTGAGCTCAAATGGTATAAATTCGAGTCTCTACGATGCTAGGATCCATCATAGAGCATGATAATGGGCTCTGATGGCTATCTATCATGCAGAGATCCAACATAGGCGTCATAGGGACAGGGAGAGATGTGTGTTCAAAAGACTTAACTAGTGGAGGAGAAGAGTTGCATATTCCGCATATGTTTCGATCGCCCGCATCGATCGCCTACACCGTTCACCCGCACATTATCAGCGCCGTGCCACAAGCCAACGCCTGCACCGCATCTGCATCCGCATCGCCCCGCACCGGAGCCGCCGTATCACACTTGCGTCTCACACCTGCGTCTCACTCACACTCCCTTGCTCCGATCCAGCACCGCCCCGATTGCCCCGGTAAGCCGTTGGCGACATGCCCGTGTACTTCTTGAACATCTTGTAGAAGTACCCCGGCTCCAAATACCCGGCACTGCGCGAAATATCGCTCGTCTTCATGTTGGTCGTCTTCAGCAGCTTCTGCGCTTTCTTAATGCGGAAGGCGTTCAGGTAATCCGAGAAACTCTCCCCCGTCTCCTTCTGGAACAGCTGTCCGAGGTAGAAGGGGTGAATATGCAGCGTATGGCTCAACGTCTTGAGCGACAGCTCCTCTGCATAATTCGTCTGAATCTGATGCAGCACTTGCTTCACGACCGAGCTAAATTCATCGTCTTCGGTCGACAGGTAGTCGATGGCCGAATCCGCGATGAACTTCACATGCGCCGTCAGCTGACCGATCGTATGCGCGCGGAACAGGGCTGTGAACAGCTGCTTATAGCCGCTCGTCGCCAGCTCATGATTCAGTTTATTGTCTCGCACGACCTGCTTCGTACATAGGATCAGTTCCACAGCACGATTATGAATATGTGCCGGCGTAATGGATGCAGTCGATTGCAGCTCTTGGAACAGTTTGTCGATATAGGCATGAACGGCCGACTTGTCTTTACCGAGCAGGAGGCGCTCATATTCGAAGGCATCCATCGAAGGCAGCTTCAGCTCCTCATCGACAGCAACGATCCGATCGTAAGAGATAATGGCATTATCCGTATTCGTGAGGAAATATTCCTGCAGCCGTTTGGCATGCGCATAGCTCTGGGACATATCCAGATAGCTCAGCTCCATGCTGCCAAGCGTGATAAATACATGCATGCCAAGCCGCTGCTTCAATTCCAATCGAATATGCTCCAGCAAGGGCAGTGTCGCCGCTAGACCTGCCTCTGCGCTTGCGCCAGTTATCAGAATAATCGTGTCGCCATCATTATCGCAGTAACTATAGCTGCCCTCCATCTTACGCGCGAGCGTCTGGCAGATGCGATAAGCTTCGCTATTCTGCTGTTCTTCCCATATCGAGGCATCGCTGCCATTCTCTGCAGCGGAATCCTGTACCATCTTCACCGTCGCAGCGGCATAGAAGGGGCGATCCACCGGGATCTCCAGGAACTCTAACCGATTCCGCAGTTCCGCGGGGTCGATATTCCCTGTAGCCCAACGCGCCATCACATTGTCACGCAAGATATCCAGTTGGTTCTGCACGATGGAGGCTTGCCGATCGGCTTGCTCGAGCTTCTGAACCGTGCTCATAACCGTCTCCGTTAACTCCTTGATGTTCACCGGTTTGAGCAGATAATTCTCAATCCCAAGGCGCATCCCTTCCTTGACGTAGCTGAATTCGTTATAGCCGCTGAGCACGATGAACTTCATATGCGGATAGAGCGGCTTCAGCCGTTCGATCAATGCCAAGCCGTTCATATCGCGCATCATGATGTCGGTGATCAGAATATCCACCTCTGAGCCCATATGCTGCAGCACTTCAAAGGCTTCTGAACCGTCATAAGCTTTGCCTGCCAAATGAAGGCCGAACTCTTCCCAGTCGATCACCGTCGTTAGACCTTGTAGAATGAATGGCTCATCATCAACGATAAATACTTTACGCATACAGTTCTCCTCCTTGGCTTGCTGGTATTTTCATCGTAACCATCGTGCCTTGCCCCGGAACAGACTCCACGCGAAGTCCATATGCAGGACCGAAGCAAATTTTAATCCGTTCATGGGTATTCATCAGTCCGATCGATTGACTTGCTGCATCGTCTGACACCTCGGTATTCAGCTTCTGCCTTATGAACTCCAGTTTCTCTGGCGTTATGCCGCTGCCATTATCCTTAATCGTAATGACCAGCGCATCTTCTTCGAGCACGGCCTGAATCCAGATCCGATTATCCGTGCGAGACATAATTAGTCCGTGTACGATGTAATTCTCTATGATGGGCTGGATGGATAATTTCAACACCCGAAGACTCATGAGCTCCGGCTCGATATCGATTTCATACGAGAAGTTCTGCATGTAGCGAATGCGGAACAAGTCCAGGTAAAGGCTGCAATATTCGATCTCATTTTCGAGCGGGGCGATGGTATCGCGCCGAACGGAATACCGGAACAGCGTGGACAGAATATAGATCATTTCCCCGACGTCTTCGGCTTGGTAGGAGAGGGCCCGCATCCGAATCGCTTCTAGGGTGTTATAGAGGAAATGCGGCTTAATCTGCGCTTGAAAAGCGACGAGTTCTGCCTGCTTCTGCCGAATCTCCGAGACATAGACGCGGTCGATATAACGAGTCAAATCTTCACACATATGGTTGAACCGATCCGCGATCTGGAAGAGCTCATCTTCCTTCTCCATCGTGATCCGCACCGATAAATCCCCATTCCTAAGCTTCTCCATCGCACGTACAACAGTCCTCGTACGCCTTGAGAAATTGACGATCGTAAAGTACGTGAGCGCCATCGCAGCCACGATGACGAGACTGGTTACGAGCAGCAGCGTATTCCGAAGGCCGACCATGCTCGCCGACATCTCGCTTTTCGGAATCACCCCGACAATCCAATACCCGAATCGGTTCGTCGTCTGCACGTTCACATAAGACGGTTCCTCGAATTGCTGGATGGATGCAGGTGCATTTAGCTGTGACAGGTATGGATATTTGGCGCCGTAGTATCGGTTCGAGGAATCGAATACAACGTTGCCACTTGGCGTTAAGACGAGCACATAACCTTTCATTTCGCTCCAATTGTTCTGAAACGCGCGGTAGATGCCATCGGAGTTATAGTCGATAATGAGATTCCCGTCGGTCTCGAGCGTCGTCAAATTTGTAATGTTGCTGATGGTCGTGATGCTTTTGGGCGTAATGACATATTGGTTGAGCACCGTCTGAAGATCGCTGTTCACTTGATAATAATTTTGATTATCCTTCGTGAGAAGCAAGGTGAATTTCTTCTTGGAGCTGTAGAGTCCGATGGTCCGAATGTCGGAGAACGTATTTAATTGGATGCGGAGAAAAGATAATACGTCGCGCCGCCGAATGCCCGTATCGCTAAACCGTGTCAGACGGTCATCCAAATAGTCCGAGAAGTTATTCTTCAGAAAAGACAACGCATCATCCAGCAGGGTGGAGGAGCCATCTTGATAAATTTGCTGAATGATCTGCTGCGAAGCCGCATGGCGTGTATCGAAGTAGCTGCCGATGCTCGACAGCACATGGTTGTTAGAATCGAGCTCTTTCTTAATTTGATTATTGCTGAAATACGTAAAGACGAAGACGGATAGCGTCGCGAGCGACACGATGGTGATGAGGGAGTAGATCATCAAGATCTTATTGAACAACTTTTGCTTGAAGTGCTTCTGGTAGAAATCGATCATCAAACGCATTGCTGTCGTACTCCTTTTTTGTATACGCTTTCATTAAGAAGAATTCCTTCCTCTTAATATTCAGGAATCCCATCACTTATTGTACTGTCTTCGGAAAAAGAAAGGAATATGATCTTTGTTTTATCCACCTCGACTTTTGATTTGTTCACTTTAGAGAACGCTTACATTGCTGTAGAGTTAGGCATATCAACAAATGACGAGCTGGGGGGGACAACATGAAAGGTTTATTGCGCTGGCTGAAGCTGGTTGGCCGTAACAAAGCTTTGCTCCTAATGGTGCTGCCGGGATTCGTATGGTTTCTGCTCTTCTGTTACTTGCCGATGCCGGGAGCGTTAATTGCATTTAAGGACTATCAGTTCAGCCGAGATGGATTCTTAGCCAGTATGATCGAGAGCAAATGGGTCGGATTCAAAAATTTCGAGTACCTATTCAAGACGGAAGACGCTTATCTCATCGTGCGGAACACGCTGCTCTATAACGCAGCCTTTATCATTCTCGGGACACTCTTCGCCGTGCTTGTCGCGATTGTCATTAGTGAGATTGCGAATAAGAAGCTGGCCAAAATTTATCAGACGGGCATGTTCCTGCCGCATTTTCTTTCGTGGGTTATCGTGAGTTATTTCGTATTCAGCTTTCTGAGCGTGGATAAAGGGGTACTGAACCAGTTCTTAACCTGGATCGGCGCAGATCCGGAATTCTGGTATACGGAGACCAAATTCTGGCCTTACATTCTGATCATCGTGAACTTGTGGAAGGGTGTCGGATACGGCAGTGTCATCTATTTGGCGGCGATCGTCGGGATCGACAAATCGTATTTCGAAGCGGCGATGATCGATGGAGCTAGCAAATGGCAACAAATTCGCAACATTACGATTCCAATGATTACACCGATTATCGTAATTATGTTCATTCTTGCGGTAGGGGGAATTTTCCGGGCAGACTTCGGGCTCTTCTACCAAGTACCACGCGATACCGGCGCACTTTACTCAGTTACGAATGTCATTGACACGTTCGTCTATCGCGGACTTAAGGTAACGGGCAATATCGGAATGAGTACCGCGGCCGGATTGTATCAATCTGTTGTTGGCTTCATTCTTGTCCTGGTCACGAACTTTATCGTACGGAAAATTAATAAAGAACAAGCGTTATTCTAAATGGCCATGGTCATCCCGTGGTTTATGGACCGACATCTTTAGCGAGAGGGGGAACTCCATTTTGGAACATAGAACCGTCATCGATTCACACCCATCATTGAACAATCCTAGAGCACCGCGAAAGAAGCTGCGGAACATTCATCATCTGTCGCCTTTCTGGAATGCCATGGCGCATATTGGGATTGGATTATTTTCACTAGCATGTGTCTATCCGTTCTTGTTCGTTGTCGTGCTGTCCTTCACAGATGAGCAGTCGTTAGCGAAGAATGGGTATAAAATTATCCCAGAGCAGTGGTCTGTGGAAGCTTACACGTACCTGTTCAGGACAGGTAATCAGTTGCTGCGATCCTACGGGGTTACGTTATTCATCACCGTTGTGGGGACGCTACTCACACTCGTGATCGTATCCCTGTATGCTTATGCGATATCCCGAAGCTATTTTCATTTTCGAGGATTTTTCTCCTTCGTCGCCTTCTTCACGATGCTGTTCGGGGGCGGACTTGTGCCGTCATATATCGTCGTGACGCAAGTGCTGCATTTGAAGGATACCATGTGGGCGCTAATTCTCCCGATGTGTGTCAGTGCGTTCTCGATCCTCATCATGAGGACCTTCTTCAAGACCATGGTTCCCGACGCCATTATCGAATCGGGCAAAATTGACGGTGCAGGCGAGTTCCGCGTATTCCTATACCTGGTACTGCCGATTTCGTTGCCGGGTCTAGCCACCATTGGGCTGTTCGCCGCCTTAGGTTATTGGAACGACTGGTTTAATGCACTGCTCTATATTGACGATGCGAGATTGCTTCCGCTGCAATCCTTGCTCATGAAGGTGGAGACGAACATTCAGTTCATTCTCCAGAATGCGGGGGTTGGCGGTGCGGCTGATCGAACGGATATGGTCAGAACGTTACCGGCCGAGACGACACGGATGGCGATGGTTGTTCTAGCTACCGTGCCTATTATTTTCGCGTATCCATTCTTCCAGCGTTATTTCGTGCAAGGCTTGACGATTGGCGCGGTGAAGGAATGATTACGAAGATAGATGCTATATGAGTTGAATTAACAAAACGTAGAAAAGATGAGCAGCACAAGAGCGAAGAGGAATGCTCGAACTGGAGGAGTGATAACGTTCGCCTTTGTTTTCGGATTTCCTCTATAACCCAATCATTCAAGAAATCCGAAAACAACAGCGGCCGGAAGTTGAGCATTTCTCGTAGCGGGGCGTCAAACGTCTGAGCCGGGTTTAGTTCAACTTATATAGCACTTAAACAAAAGGGAGGAAGACAGAGATGAGAAAAAGTGTACTACTCGTATTAACCTTCATCATGCTTGCTTCAATCGCACTCGCAGGCTGCTCTAGCGGCAGCAAGGACACAAAGTCCAGTGAGGGCACGAAGGACACAGGAACGACAGATACACAGGTTACGCCAGAGAAGAAAGAAGACCCAGTCACGCTATTATGGTATACCATTGGTGGACCGCAAAAAGACCAAGATAAAGTCTTGACGGAGGTCAACAAATATTTGCAAGAGAAAATCAATGTGAAGCTGGACATGAAAGTAATCGATTGGGGCGATTATTCGCAGAAAATGCAAGTTATCGCTGCCTCGGGTGAACCATTCGATATCGCGTTCACGAGTTCATGGGCCTTCAACTATGTTGAGGGTGCGAGAAAAGGTTATTTCCTCGAGCTGGATGAACTGTTGAACCAATCGGGTCAGGGCATCAAGGAAGTGCTCAATCCAGCGTTCCTCGAAGGCTCCAAAGTCAATGGCCATAACTATGCGATCCCGACGAATAAAGAGCTTCCTGCGCAAGCAGTGTGGCGGTTCAACAAGAACTTGGTCGACAAATACAAATTAGACATTACACAAGCAACAATGCTCGAGAGCCTTGCACCGATGTTGAAGGCTGTCAAAGCAGGTGAGCCGGATGTATATCCGATTCCATCGAACATTGGTATGTACCTTCCGTTTGATTTTGCATTAGAAGGCATTCCGGTTGGAGTACCAATGAACACAACTGATTTCAAAATGGTGAATATTTGGGAATCTGTGGAAGCGAAGCAAGTCTTCAAGACGATGCGCGAGTATTACCAAGCTGGTTATTTGCCGCCAGATGTCGCAACCAAACAAGGCAATGATTTCGAGAAAACGGGCAAATGGCTCGTGGATAAGCAGCACACCGTACCTTTTGCCGACATTCAATGGACAGAAAGCATGAAGTATCCGATCGTCTCGACGCCAATTCATGAGCCGCTCGTGTTCAACTGGTCCGTAACGGGTTCGATGCAGGCGATTTCGGCCAAAACGAAATATCCGAAGCAGGCGATGGAATTCCTGAACTTGCTGAACACGGATAAATATCTGCGCAACTTGATCAACAATGGTATTGAAGGCGTGCACTACAAACGGTTGACAGCTGATACGTATGAGCCGATCCCAGACTCCGGTTACAGCATGCCGTCCTTCACGCTCGGCAACATGTTCTTGCTTGATAAGTTAAAGGCTGACCCGGCAGATAAGTGGGAGCAATACAAGAAATTCAATGATTCCGCGAAAAATGCACCGCTGCTTGGGTTCCAATTCGACCCAACGAATGTCATGACAGAAATCGCGAACGTGAAGAATGCGGTCGATGAATTCGGTCCATCCTTCAACACAGGATCCGTGGATCCAGAGAAGATGCTGCCAAAAGCGATTGAGAAGCTGAAGGCGCAAGGCATCGAGAAGATCATTGCAGAAGCACAGAAGCAGCTTGACGCTTGGCGCGCAAGCAAATAATACGATCATCAGCAGGCCTTCTGCTGCGAGGGGAACAATATCCTTCGCGGCAGGAGGCTATTCTCATCTTATCTGGGCACAATTGGGAAATAGGCCCCCGTTTATATGATATTTGTCATACTCGTCACCTGACGTTCATGACTACTCGGCCAACACGGCATTTTCTATACTGAAGATAGAATAGACCTGCTGGGTAGGTTTCCCCATGCATGAGCCCAAGGAGGAAATGACACGATGACACATTCCCATGTCACCCATTTGAAGAAAGAAATGGTTCCCTATGAGAAGAGCAATATCAAGACGAGTATGAAGCAGATTTTAAATACGATTTTACCTTTAGTCCTGCTATGGATCGCGGCTTATGCCAGCCTGTCCGTATCGTACTGGCTCACGCTGCCGCTCACGATCGTCGCATCGGGCTTTGTCATTCGGACGTTTATTATTTTTCATGACTGTTGTCATCAATCCTTCTTCAAGAGCCGTCGTGCAAATGATATCCTCGGCACGATTACAGGCGTTCTGACGCTGGTCCCTTATCAGCAATGGAAGAACAGCCATTCCATCCATCATGCGACGAGCAGTAACCTCGATAAACGGGGCGTCGGCGATATGTGGGTGATGACGGTGGATGAATATGTGGCAGCACCGCTGATGCAGCGCATTGCTTATCGAATCTATCGCAATCCGATTGTTATGCTCGGTCTCGGACCGATTTTTATATTTGTATTGACCTACCGTTTCAACCGTAAGGGCGCGAAGCGCAAGGAACGAATGAACACGTACCTGACGAATGTACTTATTGTAGCGCTATACGCATTGCTGTGCTGGGCGATTGGCTGGCAGGCATTCCTCTTGGTTCAGGTTCCGATTATTTTCGTATCTGGTATGCTCGGGATTTGGTTATTTTATGTGCAGCATCAATTCGAAGATTCGTATTTCGAGCATGAAGACGAGTGGAGTTATGTCCTTGCGGCTGTAGAGGGGAGCTCGTATTATAAGCTGCCGAAGCTGCTGCAGTGGATGACGGGCAACATTGGCTTCCATCATGTACACCATCTGAGCCCGAAGGTGCCGAATTACCTGCTGGAGCAAGCGCACAATGATACGCCGCCATTACAGCATGCAACGACGATTACGCTTCGTACGAGCTTGCAGTCACTGCGGTTCCGTCTGTGGGATGAGGAGCGCAAGACATTCGTAAGCTTCAAGCAGATCAAACATTTGCTGGGAGGACCCGCAAGAAAGGCAGCGGCCTCGGTCAAGAATCGCCGTCCAAGTGTTCAAGGCAAATAACTACGCCGCCATCGTTTGTGATAAGATACTTATAACGTATCTTATGAACCTTAGGGAGGGGCAGCCTTGCAGAAATGGTATCAAATTTTTCACCGGAGTACGGGGCTTAGCCCTTATGTATGGGTCGTCTTTTACATTCTCCCTTTCTACTTCATATTTCGCTCCTCGTCTCCGTATGAGGTGGCGATCGGTATTATTATGATCATGGCCTTTTTTGGCTGCTATGTGCTGTCCTTTGTCTCCAAAGGATGGCTTGTCTATTTCTGGACGTCAATCCAGATTCTGATTTCGGTTACGATGACAGTGCTGTTCGGTTATGTATACTTTGGGTTGTTCCTGGCGTTCTTCATCGGGAATATTCATCATCGGGCCGGCTTTATTACACTCTATACGATCCACCTCATTACGACGCTTGTGACGATTAATTATGGATTCGCAACGAAAAATCCGATCATGATCACGCAAATTCCGTTCGTCTTGGTTAGTCTGATCGCCGTCATTCTCTTGCCTGTAACGACGTATTTCCGGAACAAGAGAGAGTTGCTCGAAGTGCAGCTGGAGGACGCCAACAAGCGGATATCGGAGCTGGTGAAGCTAGAAGAGCGTCAACGGATTGCACGGGATTTGCATGATACGCTAGGGCAGAAACTCTCATTAATTGGATTAAAGAGTGATCTGGCGGGAAAACTTATCGACAAAGACCCGGCAGGTGCACACGCCGAGATTCAAGATGTACGGCAGACGGCGAGGCATGCACTTAAGGAAGTGCGGGAAATGGTAACGCAAATGCGCGGGACGAGTCTCGAGGATGAGATGTTCCGGGTGAAGCAAATTCTGAAGGCGGCCTTCATCGAATGTCATGTTGAAGGGGACCTGAAACTCACCAATACCTCACTCCTTGTTGAAAATGTGATCAGCATGTGCCTCAAGGAAGCCGTGACGAATGTGGTCAAGCATAGCAGCGCGACGCTCTGCAGCATTTGCATCATTCCTTCGCGAACGGAGCTCACGGTAAAAGTCATGGACAATGGCGTGGGGCTAACGAATGAAGCGATGTGCAAGCGAGGCAATGGACTGCGCGGGATGAAGGAACGGCTTGAATTCGTGAACGGCAGTATGGAGATTCGTTCTGAATCCGGGACGACCCTGATCATTCGCGTTCCGAATATCGTGAATCAACCGGAGAAGGAGGTGGTCGTATGATTCGAATTGTGATCGCAGAGGATCAGCGGATGCTGCTCGGCGCACTCGCTTCATTGCTCGATTTGGAAGAGGACATGGAAGTAGTCGGCCGGGCGAGCAATGGCGAAGATGCCGTGAAGCTGGCTCACCAATATCGGCCGGATATCGTCGTGATGGATATTGAGATGCCGGGCAAGAACGGACTCGAAGCGGCAGAAGAGCTCAAAGGCAGCGGCTGTAAAGTCATGATCTTGACCACCTTCGCGAGATCGGGGTATTTCGAACGGGCGATTAAGGCAGGAGCGCACGGTTACTTGTTGAAGGACAGCCCGAGCGAAGAGTTAGCAGATTCCATTCGCAGCATTATGGCAGGTCGTCGGATCTACGCATCGGAGCTCGTCGATGACGCGTATGGCGAGGAGAACCCACTGACGCAGCGGGAGAAGGAAGTGCTCGGCCTAATCGCGGACGGGAAGAATACGAAAGAAATCGCGACCCAGTTGTACATTACGCAAGGAACGGTACGCAACTATATATCCGTCATTCTCGATAAGCTGCAGGTAACGAATCGGATCGAAGCGATCACGCGGTTCAAAGAGAAGGGCTGGTTCAAATGAGAGGAGCAGGCATAATGCCTGCTTTTTTTTGTATAGATGAACAGGAATTCAACAGCGATTGGAACCCTTTTAATAATATGAAATAGCTTCATTATCTTGTCACAATTTACCAGACGAACTATGATCGTATTATGGCGTTGAAATAACATCCACAGGAGGTCGTCATGGTGCAGAAAAGACCGAATATCTTGTTGATTACGAGTGACCAGCAGCATTGGAACACGATTGGAGCATTCAACCCGGAAATCTCGACACCGCATTTGGATCGATTAGTTGCAGAAGGAACGACATTCACTCGGGCTTATTGCCCGAACCCGACATGTACGCCATCCCGTTCTTCCATTATTACGGGGATGTACCCGAGCCAGCATGGCGCATGGACACTTGGCACGAAGCTGCCGGAAGAAGCGCATACGGTAGGGGAAGATCTGCAGCAGGCAGGTTATCGGACGGCATTGATTGGGAAGGCGCATTTCCAACCCGCGTATACTTCCGATGCTTATCCGTCCATTGAGTCGCAGCCTCTGCTACAAGATCTGGAATACTGGAAGAAGTTCCAAGGCCCGTACTATGGCTTCGAGCAGATTGAGATGCTGCGCAATCATGCGCACGAGCATCTGGTAGGTCAGCATTATGCGATCTGGTTGGAAGAGAAGGGCTGCGAGAACTGGCGGGATTACTATGCACAGCCGACTGGAAAATTGACGTATGATGTGCAGCACAAGTGGGACATTCCCGAGGAATACCACTATAGCACGTGGATTGCAGAGCGTACGAATGCGCTCTTGGAGGACTACCAACAGAACGATGAGAATTTCTTCTTATGGGCAAGCTTCCCGGATCCGCATCCGCCATATCTCGTGCCTGAGCCATGGTGCAGCATGTATGACCCAGATCAGCTTACGATTCCTTCTGTCGTAGCGGGCGAGCATGACAACAATCCGCCGCATTTCAAGCTATCGCAAGAGCAAGGTCCGGACTATTCCACGTATTACGAGACAGGGTATGGGGTTCATGGATTCCATAGCCATCTACATACGACAGAGCAGCTGAAGAAGGATATTGCCGTGTATTATGGCATGGTGAGCCTGATGGACAAATACATCGGTTCGATTCTGGATAAGCTCGATGAGCTGGGGCTTGCTGAGGATACGATCGTCGTATTCACGACGGATCACGGTCACTTTATCGGTCAGCACGGTTTAATTGCCAAAGGTGCGTTCCATTATGAAGATTTATTGAAATTACCATTCATCGTTCGTTATCCGAAGGAAGTTGCCGCAGGCGCGACAAGTCATGCGATGCAATCACTTGTAGATTTGGCACCGACGTTCTTGAAGTTCGCGGGGGTGCCGATTCCTGGCGCCATGACGGGGAAAGACCAGTCGGAAGTATGGCTTGGGAATCAGGAGAAGGCTCGCAACAACATAATATGCGAGTTCCATCATGAACCGACGACTGTTAACCTGCGAACCTATGTGAATGAACGCTATAAAATAACCGTCTATTGCAATCAAGAGTACGGAGAGATGTTCGATTTAGTCGAGGACCCGAATGAAATTCGCAATCTCTGGGATAGCTCGGAACACCGAGATTTGAAATCCAGACTGCTCATGGAGTTCATGTGGGCTGAGCTGGACAAAGATCCGATGTGGATGCCGCGGATTGCGGGAGCGTAGAATCTAGCTTACGCTATTCATAGCGGTGTATGATTCCTGTTAGGGGTCTACACCGCTTTTTTTGAGTGTAGTGTATTACAAAATTTAACATTATTTCTCCTCAAACCCAATAATGTTATAGATTCTAGAAAATCATCTATTTCCTGTTCATGTGCAAGAGCAAACGATAGAATTATTGGTATAATAATGTCAAACCATATCGAACGTGATAGAAAGAGGATGAAACTGCATGATACTCGTAAGTTCTTGTCTTGCTGGTGTAGAATGCCGGTATAATGCAACGCATCGCCTGGTATACAAAATTCATGAACTTGTAGAACAGGGACGAGCCAAGATGGTGTGTCCGGAATTGCTCGGTGGGTTCCAGACGCCGCGTGAACCTGCAGAGATTGTGAACGGAACAGGCGAAGATGTGCTGGATGGCCGTGCGAAGATCGTAGAGAAGTCGGGGAGTGACGTGACCGAGCTCTATCTCCTTGGGGCGCAGCGTACCCTCGAACTCGCACGTGAGCTGCAGGCGACGATCATTGTACTAAAGGAATACAGTCCCTCCTGTGGTGGGAAAATGGTCTATGATGGCAGCTTCTCGAATACGCGGATGGTGGGTGTTGGGGTTACGACCGCGCTGCTAAGACGTGAAGGGTTTAATGTCATTTCGGAGGAAGAATTTGTTGAGATGATGGTGTGATAAGGAACACAACATAAGTAGAGGAGTGAATGGAATGTCAGAGCTCGGAACGAAGGACAATCCTTGGCAGCTAAAAACACCGCCATTAACATCGGAGTATCAGATGTACAAGGATGAGAAGGATGGACGAGAAATTATCGTCTGTACGGTTGGGAAGACCGTGCTGCATTACGATGCTCGTTGTATTGCAGATTTACATGAAATGCTGAAAGCTCATGGAGATTGGATGGAGCTCGGCAGCGCTGACGAGCAGAAGCCAGCGAAGGATGGTACGGTGGAAGCTTGGGGGCGTTCTCTCGAGAATCCAGTCGGAGGCTGGTATGGGCTGAAAAAAGGACTTCGCGGGCGCTTCGGCATGTATGTTCCGCCGTTGATGGAAGCCCTAGGACTTGCAGAAGTTGAGCATAACCCAAGAAATAATCGGATGCGGGCGCTATAAGACAATCATGATACGACACAGAACACGACGACCCCTTCGTCGTGTTTTTTTGAGGGGGTTAAACGTGAGATTTACGTCTCTATGACGGACATCTATGCCGTTTTTTGAGTGTGATAAAAATCATTGACAGAATGAATGAAAACGATGTCGAAAAATGTAGAAAAATGGTATGATGCTGAAATGCATGATGTGTATGAGCAGCTGTAAGGAGGGCAACATACCTCCATTTTTAATAGATTGGGAGAATACATAGGGGGAATCGAATGTATGAGTTTAAAGTCAATGAAGCACAGAAATGCTGGGCAGAAAGGGATGGGGCGACAACCGAGTATGAAAAGTAGGTTGAGCTTAATTCTCGTGATAGGTCTCTTATTTCCGCTTGTAAGTATGCTGATTATGCCTGGGACAGCGCAGGCTGCGACTGCTGCGACTGCTGTGATCAAAGAACAGAGCGCGATATCTACAGGGCAATTAACGAATGTTGCATTTGGAAATGGAAAATTCGTTGCCATAGGGATGAATCGAAGTATCTCGACATCTACCAAGGGGGTGGATTGGAAGATTGTAAATCGGAACACCAATGATCCGACTTTGACAACCATTACGTTTGCGAATGGGAAGTTTGTTGCGATTGATGGTACGACGAGCAACATTTATACTTCTGCAGATGGAGAAACTTGGAGCAGTAAGGACATCGGTTATGTACCTATGAAGCTCAAAATGGTGAAAAGCAAGATCGACCCCGACCCTAATGTAGCCGAGATTGATACATTCTTCGCATGGCGTTCGGATTATGTACAGGGTACGAATCCGCCAGCCTACAAAGCTCGGTTGGAATACTCGCTAGACGGTAGTACGTGGAAGAATACCAACATTACCTCTACCGATCATATCATGGGGATGCAGTCTATAACGGATATTGCTTATGATGCGCTGAATAAAAGAAATGTTGTATCTGGGTTAAATACGACGTTCTATTATTCTTCAAATTTATCTTCATGGACGACGGTTACACTAACCCAGCTTGTCATCAACGAATTCAATTCGATGTGGCCTTATATGAACAATGTGACCTATTTGAAAAACATGTTCTTCACGTATGCAGCGGCCTTCCAGAAGAAGATGTTCACTTCAACGGACGGGAAAAATTGGTCTGTGAATACATCTTGGGATAACAACCCGATTTATAGTGGCGCAGAAGTGGGACCGGTAGGGAATCGCCAATATGTATTGCTTGGAGATCAAGGGAGAATCTATTATACGAGTAATCCTACGCCGCAACTCAAAGATTGGAGTGTTAGCGATACGAAGACATCCATGATGTTCGACAATATCGTATACGACGACGTTAATGAAATTTACATTGCTTCCGGGTACGAAGGCATGGTCGTGTCATCGGATCTTAAGAATTGGAAGCTTCTAACGGGCAGCCTCAAAGGTGTTGTAGATGATGGGAAGGGCACGTATGTTGAGATTGCGAACAATGGTTCTTTTGGAACGATCTATCAATCTACGAATGCTAAAGATTGGAACGAAGTTACGCCCTCGCGGATTCCTGGCCTAAATGCAGTTAACTACGGGAATGGGCAATTTGTTGCCGTGTCAGGAACGGGCAATGATGGAAAAGCGAAGATACTATCTTCCAATGACGGAGTCGTGTGGGGGGAAGCGAACAGCCTTAATGAGTCTTTAACAGGCGTTGCTGTTGGCGCAGGGAAATATGTCATGGTCTCTGATTATGGGACGATTTATAGCACAGCAGACGTGAGTGCGGCAGACAAGAGTGCCTGGTCGAAATATACGAATGTGGACTATGGCTTCAATACGGTTACCTATCTGAATAATCAATTTATCGCGTTAGGGACGAAATATGATAGCAACTATAATATTGTGAAAATTGTGGTTGCTCGATCATCAGATGGAGAGACGTGGGGCACACCGCTTGAGGTTGCTGCTCCGGATTCCATCATGACGGGTATTGCTTATAGCGGAAGTCAGTATGTCATGGTAGGTCAGAATCCATCTACAGGCAAAGGGATCATTTACAAATCAGCAGATTTGACGACATGGAATCCGATTTCTGTGAATGCTGATAGTCTGAATGACGTTGCCTACGGCAATGGGAGTTTCCTGGCAGTAGGTAATGCTGGAGAAATGATGTCGTCACCCGATGGAACGACATGGAACGAGGAAGCTTCGAATTCAGCATCCAATTTGAATGGCGTTGCTTATGATCGTGTGAACTTCAACATTGCAGGTAGTAATATGACGAGAATGACCGTTTCCTTAGGTCCACCTGCAGGCGCGCAGAGTGCCACAGCTGCAGCTGCGACTTTGACACCGACAGCAGGTCAAGATGATGAGATCACATTGACGGTGCTAGATTCGGCAGGCCATACAGACGCTGCTTTTGACGGTAATAAAAATGTAACGATAACAGGTGCACAGCCTGCGCCTGATAGGACGTATGGCAGCTTCCATGGAACGCCGTTAGCGGCAGTACCTAGTGCGGTATCTGTAAATTTTGTGGATGGTGTCGCGAAAGTACAATTGAAGTTGAATTCTGCTGCTATTCAGAGCATCGGATTCCAGATCGAGGGCGTGGCTGCTCATGCGACGAATGCATTGAACATGGCACCTGTCGCAGGCAGCGCAGCATCGATGAAGCTGACGCAAGATATCACAGCACCATCAGAGAATGGCGGAGCCTTTGCGAAGCAGCCTGTGGTGACCTTATTGGATGCATTTGGCAACCCATGCAATAACGATAATAGCACTGTCGTAGCTGTATCGAAGAAGGATGCAGGGGCGTGGATGCTGACAGGAACTTTGAACGGAATAGCAGCTGCGGGGGTAGTAACGTTCACAGATCTTGGTGCGACGAATGATGAGGGCGTCACTGGCGCGCAATTGCAATTCAAGGCAGCAGGCTTGCCTGATGCTGTGAGCGCAGTCGTGAATCTTCCGGCACCTGCGGGGGCGCAGAACGTAACCGCGGTGGCTAAGGATGTCAATCCAGGCGTTGGTGTGGATAATGATATTACTTTAACGGTACGCAATTCCCTAAATAAAACAGATGCAACTTTTAACGGAGCGCATGACGTAACAGTGACGGGATATGTGCAAGCGCCGAATGGTTCGTATGGAAGTCTAGACAGCAAGAATCTAACCGCCACAAGTAGCACGGCTTCTGTTAGTTTCGCGGGTGGTGTTGCACATGTGAAGTTGGCATTGAACAAAGTAGAAGCACAGATGATCCAACTCAGCGTTGCAGATGTCGCAGTATCGAGTGCGAATACGATCAGTATAACGCCAGTCGCAGGCAATGCAGTCTCGATGAAGCTAAGCCGAGATGTGACCGCACCGACCTTAAATGGTGCAGTTTTTGCACAACAGCCTGTATTAGAGTTACTCGATAAATACGGCAACATCAGCACGAATGATAATAGCACAGTAGTAACGGCATCTCAGAAGGATGCAGGTTCGTGGGCTTTGACAGGCGACACTACCGTTACTGCAAAAGCTGGGATCGTGAATTTCAACAATCTTGGTGCGACGAATGATGAAGACGTCACCGGCGCACAGCTGCAATTCCAAGCGGCGGGTATGTCCGATGTGATGAGCACAGTTGTGAATCTGCCGGCACCAGCAGGGGCACAGAGCGTGACTGCTGCAGCTAACAACATCAATCCAACCGTAGGGACAGATGTAGAAATCACATTAACGGTATTAAATTCGTTAGGACATACGGACAAGACATTTAATGGTGCACAGGATGTCATTGTGACAGGTTACCAGCAAGCACCAGATCAATCGTATGGAAGTTTCAAGGCAACGGATCTGACCGCGTCGCCTAGCACAGTCCGCGTGACTTTTGTGGATGGTGTTGCAAAAGCTGACTTGAAGTTAAACAAATCAGATGCGCAGACGATTGACTTCCGCATCACTAGCGTTGCGAAACCGGATACGAATTCGCTTGTCCTGACACTGGTTGCAGGCAACACAGCATCCATGGAGTTGACGAAGGATGTTGCTGCCCCGGCAAGCAATGGTGGCGCATTTGCGACACAACCAGTCGTAACACTCTATGATAAGTACGGCAACGTGAACGTTGGCGATAACAGCACCGTCGTGACCGCATCGATTAAGGATGCAGGTGCGTGGAAGCTGACAGGTACAATGGCAGCGACAGCGCAAGCGGGTATTGTTACGTTCTCGGGACTTGGCGCAACGAATGCCGCCGAAGTCATTGGAGCACAATTGGCATTCAATGCGGGGGCTATGCCTGAAATATTAAGTGCAGCAGTAGATCTTCCATGGCCTTCGCTTACAGCACCTAGCATTGAGTCCGTGACAGCAGGCGACGGACATGTTCTTTTACAATGGAGTGCGATGTACGGATCCGTCAGTTATGCCGTCTATCAGAGCACCGATGCAGGCGTTTATGATCAGGAGCTTGCGATCGTTGACAGCTCCGTTACGAACTATGATGCGGTAGGGCTAACCAATGGAACAACGTATCATTTCGTGGTCAAAGCAATTAACCCTGGGGGCATCAGTACAGCGTCCAATGAAGTTAGCGCAACGCCGCAAGTGCCAGCACCGGGTGCACCGATTCTACAACCAGCTGTAGCAGGGGATATGCAAATCCATTTGGATTGGAGTCCAGTAGACGGCTCGACAGGCTATAAAGTGTATCAAAGCCAAACACCAGGCGTATACGATACGGAAGTCGCTTCCGTTACAGGCACGGTATACAGCTATGATGTCACGGGACTGAAGAACGGGGAGTCCTACAATTTCGTTGTTAAGGCGACGAATCCAGGCGGGGATAGTGCGGCATCTAATGAAGTTAGTGCGAAGCCTCGGACGATTCCGGGAGCACCTACGGATGTTAAGGCGATAGCAGGGAATGGTCAAGCAACCATCACCTTCAAGGCACCAATAGATGACGGAGGAAGTTCTTTTACGGGTTATGAAGTGACGGTGTCACCGGGCAATGTCGTTGTAGCGGGTTTGAACAGTCCGATTACCATCACAGGGCTTGTGAATGGGACGACTTATACGTTCACAGTCCAAGCTATGAATAGTGCAGGTAAAAGTGCTGCTTCGCCAATATCGAATCCGGTAATACCGGCAGCGCCTGCGAGTGGTGGAGGAAACAACGATGGAGGAAGCTCCTCTTCCCAGCCAAGTACGCCTGCCCCATCAAACAATCTCGTGGATGTACTTATTAACGGCAAGGCGATTCATATTGGTAAAGTAACGAAGAAACAAGTGAATGGACAGACCGTCACAACAGTGACATTGGATCAGAAGAAGCTGGAGGAGATGATGGCGTCGGAAGGGCATGGGGCGGTTATCGTGATCCCAATATTCAATTCCGATGTTGCGATTAGTGAGTTGAATGGTCAACTTCTTCAAATGTTAGAAAAGGCAGGAGTTACCTTAACCCTCCAGTCGGAGAAGGGATCTTATACGATCTCCGCTAAGCAACTCGGAATGAATCAGTTAGCCAAACGATTTGGGAAAGATGTTGTGCTTCAAGATATGAAAGTGCAGATCAAAATAGCCGTACCAAGCGCTGATACATTGAAAAAGATACAACAAGTGGCGAGCAAAGGGGCATTTACACTGGTAGCAACACCGCTCCAATTTACAGTCAAAGCGTTCTATGGAAGCAAGAGCGTAGAATTGTCTCAATTTGATAGCTATGTGGAGCGGACAATTGTTCTATCTGACGTCGCAGATACGAATCGGATCACGACTGCTATTGTGATTGAAGAAGACGGCAGCGTACGTCATGTGCCAACGAAAATTGTGCGTAAGGATGGCAAGGTTGTTGCGATCATCCATAGTCTTACGAATAGCACGTATGCTGTCATCTGGCATCCGGTTGAATTCATGGATGTGGCACAGCATTGGGCGAAAGACGCGATTACCGATATGGGATCACGGATGGTGGTCCGGGGCGATGATGAAGGTCGATTCAATCCTGATCAAAAGATTACACGGGCAGAGTTCGCTGCGATGCTCGTTCGTGGATTAGGCTTAAAACTTGAAGGCGGCGAATCGGCATTCAAGGATGTGTTGGTGTCGGATTGGTACCAGGGAGTGATTCAGACGGCTTATGCCTACCATTTAATCAATGGCTATGAAGACGGACAGTTCCGTCCGATGGACCAAATCACAAGAGAACAAGCGATGGTTATGATTGCGCAAGCGATGAAGCTTACCACGCAAAGCACGAACTTGCCAAAACCTTCGAATGAAGAAATTCTACGTGTCTTTGAAGATAAGAATCAAGCCTCTGCTTGGGCAGTGAACGGCATTGTAGAGAGTGTGCAGGCAGGAGTCGTCTCCGGCCGCAGCGCTACACAGCTTGCACCGCAAGCAACCATTACAAGAGCAGAAGTTGCGGTTATGCTTGAACGACTTCTTCAGAAGTCTGAACTCATCTAATAATAGGGGTTATCCTTTGCGTTAAGCGCAAAGGGTAACCTTTTTTCTATGTACAGGGAAAATAAGGTTAGCTGCACCTATCACTGCATCAACGAATGCATAAGTGAGGGAATATTAGTCAAATTTTTCGTAATTTCTCGAAAACGTAGTACAATAGTGTCATACATACATCAATCACGATGAGGAGGATTTCAATTCCCATGAGTTACGAAACATATTTCCAAACCAATAGAGAAAAGCATCTAAGCCAACTGCAAGAGTGGCTCTCGATTCCGAGTATTTCCGCATTATCCGCGCATAAAGAAGATGTGAACCGCGCAGCCGAATGGCTTGCCAACCACCTGAAAGAAATCGGACTTGAGCATGTAGAGGTTCATCAGACGAACGGTCATCCGATCATTACAGCCGATCATCTGCATGCGCCGGGCAAACCAACCATTCTGGTCTATGGTCACTATGACGTTCAACCGGTCGACCCTCTGAACTTGTGGACAACACCACCATTCGAACCAGCGATTCGTGACGGCAAGTTATATGCACGTGGTGCAACGGATGATAAAGGGCAGTTGTTCTTACATGTGAAGGCAATTGAAGCGATTCTGAATCAAGAGAAGCAACTTCCAGTTAACATTAAGCTCTGTATCGAAGGGGAAGAGGAGATTTCGAGCGCAAGTCTGCCGCCTTTCTTGGAAGCGAATCGGGAGAAGCTGGCTGCGGATGCGATCCTCATCTCGGATACATCCTTGATGGAACCGGGCAAACCAGCGATCAGCACAGGACTTCGTGGACTTTGTTCCCTAGAGGTAGCTGTGAACACGGCGAATACGGATCTTCATTCCGGTACTTATGGTGGCGGCGTACCGAACGCGCTTCACGCGATCGTGTCATTGCTGGCAACCCTGCATGATGAGCAAGGCCGCGTCGCGGTAGAAGGCTTCTACGAAGGTGTGCCAGAGCTATCGGCATTGATGCGCGAGGAGTTTGCGAAGCAAGGGATGAATGAAGATGCACTTACGAAATCGCTCGGTCTCGATACGCTATATGGTGAAGAAGGCTACACGTTCGTGGAGCGCGTTGGCGCAAGACCGACGCTTGAGCTGAACGGTGTCTACGGTGGATTCCAAGGGGAGGGGACGAAGACCGTCATCCCGAAGGAAGCGCATGCGAAGATTACTTGCCGATTGGTGGGCGATCAAGACCCTCAGGACATGCTCACTAAAATTAGAAAACATCTGAACGCACACATTCAACCGGGCGCAACGCTAACGATTACCGATGGTGAGAAAGCTCGCGCATTTAATATCGATCCGACGGATCGCGTGCTGCAAGTTGCTGCGGATGCTTATGGCACAATCTATGGAACTCGCGCGTTGTTCACGAAGGATGGGGGATCCATCCCGATTGTGGAGACATTCTCCCGTGTGCTCGAAGCGCCGGTCGTGATGATGGGCTTTGGCTTGCCGGATGAGAACCTGCATGCACCGAATGAACATTTTAACCTCGAGAATTTCGATAAAGGTCTACTCACCATTGTTGAATTTTTGAAAACAGTCTAATCGATAACGAAGCCGCCTTGGAGAAATCCGGGCGGTTTTTTGCAGGCTCAACAGGAGCGAAGTTACAAGATTACATTCCATCCAACCAATGTTATAATTAGAACATACATTCGAGTCGGTTGACGACCTTTGAGGTGTTCAAATTCTAATGACGAATCACAATCATGAAGTGAAATTTGCAGAAATAGAGATCGGCCAAGGGGAGACGCAGAGCTCGGGGCTTTCAATACCGTCGCGCCCACAGACATCTGCGATCGAACAAGGATCGAAGAATCAGGAAACAACGGCACCCGTAGCGATCCAAGAAGCGAAGAATTACCCTACGGGGGAGCAGCGATTTCTGGAGCGGGCGAGACAGATGGAGCACCATGTTGAAGCGGAGGTGCCGTTCGTTCCTTTTATGACGTACTGGCCGACGTATGCCAATATGAATGAATCGCAGGTCAAGTGGTACTATTATTGGCGGAACGAGGTGCGAAGCGGGAGGTATCCTGAGTCGGATTTATCGTATATTTTTCTCTACATCTATGAATTGATTAATGGCGTAGGCTGGCAGGAGCCCATGGAAGGGTACCGGGCATTGCTTGCGTTATGGGATGCATACCGAGCCCAATATGCGAAGCTTAACTTCTATATCGTGGACTGGGTGTCGGACTTCGTGCTCGTACATCGGCTGGATGTTTCTTTTCAAGACATCATGCGTCGCTCGACGTACGGCTTGAATGGGGAGCTGCTCGATCTGGAATTGATGCGTGGACTGCATGCGGAACCGGTTGACGTCTCCTGGGATATGCTGCAGAAGCTGTCCAATTATAATGTGCAGCAGAGCAAGTTCTATTTGGGCGACGGTCAGGTTCATATGGAAGCTTATGTTCCGCGCGTGGTCGCCCTTGTTGACGCTTATTATCGGAAGACACAGGGACGCAGACTGATTGAGATGTTTCAGCCGGGCAAAGAAGTGCAGCGAGAGCGATATCTATTCGGTAGTGCGGTGTATGATACGTCGTTATATGGCCGAACGTTCACGGTCCATGCCGTTCAGATCAGCGAGCATAAGCTTTTTCGGGATTTCATAAGCCAGTTGATTCGGTATTGCGAGAATCAGCTGCGTGATTTATGCGGCTATAAAGGGAAGTTGAGAGGCGTACGAATCGACGCAGCACTAGAACCATTGATTACTCGGGCGCTGCAGACGGAATTCGAACGGCAGGCTGCCATAGAGCGAGTGGAGTCAGAGGTGCAGATCGATACGAATCGATTGCTGCAATTGCAGCGCGATTCCGATCATGTGCGTGAATTGCTGACGGTAGAGGAGGAGACGGTTCAGGAGTCGGATCGCGTATCGGTGGGTGAGACGAAGGTGGCGATAGAACCGTTGAATGTCGATACAACGCAGCGTGAGGTTTCTAACTGTGTTGAGCCGTTGGATCAGATTTCAACCGCAGCCCCTGAACCAACGGGCAGCGAGCATCTGGATGATAGTTGGCAAGCTTTCCAAGCAGCATTGACACCTGCTTATCGTGCGGCTTTATCAGCCTTGGTTCAAGGGATGTGGGATACGGAAATGTTCATGATCGCACGTGAAC
Source organism: Paenibacillus terrigena DSM 21567 (assembly GCF_000374845.1). Lineage (GTDB taxonomy): Bacteria > Bacillota > Bacilli > Paenibacillales > Paenibacillaceae > Paenibacillus_K > Paenibacillus_K terrigena. Next base: position 180,410 of record NZ_KB895420.1, read on the forward strand.
ATAGCACGATGCCGGCACTCTTGATTGATGGTATGAATGAATTGGCGATGGAGACGATTGGGGATTTGATCGTGGATGGTGATGTCCTCGTTGATGAATATATCGATATGCTTAAGAATCTATTAGGGTAAGGTGATGAAATGCAAGAGATTAGAATCCCGAGGCGTGTCACAACAGCGCTGGTCAATTCCTTAACGGCAGGTGTCGTGCCGCGTATTGGGCTAGAGCACGTAGCGGTCGGACGCAAACCGGAGATCGAGGCGATTCTATCGGATCTGGATAATATCGCAGAGGGCGGGGCAGCGTTCCGCATTATCTCAGGCCGTTACGGAAGCGGCAAGAGCTTCCTGCTGCAGACGATCCGTAACTATGCGATGGATCGTAACTTCGTGGTCGCGGACGGTGATTTATCACCAGAGCGGCGGCTCGTCGGTACAAAAGGCCAAGGTCTGGCTACTTATCGTGAGCTCATGATGAACTTGTCTACGCGTACGAGACCTGACGGCGGGGCACTCGAGACGGTGCTGCAACGATGGTTCGGTGCACTTCAACAGCAAGTCATGCAGGAGAAAGGTCTCGCGATGGATGATCCCGCATTGAATGTCGAAGTGGAGCAGCGCATCGTCCACGTCACGAACGAGATGCAGAATATGGTGCACGGGTTTGATTTTGCTCGCGTGCTATCGGCATATTGGAATGGATATCGCATGAGTGACGATGAGCAGAAACAATCGGCTATGCGCTGGCTGCGCGGCGAATACCCTACGAAGACAGAGGCGAAGCAAGCGCTGGGCGTGGGTGTTATTATCGATGACGACAATTGGTACGATTATATGAAGTTATGGTCGGAGTTCACCGCGAAAATCGGTTATGCAGGATTGCTCCTATTCATCGATGAGGGCGTCAATTTGTACAAAATATCGAATAGCATTTCCCGTACGAGCAACTACGAAAAATTGCTGACGATGTTCAACGATACAATGCAGGGCAAAGCAGAGCATCTCGGCATCTATCTGGGCGGCACGCCGCAGTTCGTGGAGGACCAGCGTCGGGGCTTGTACAGCTATGAAGCATTACGTTCCCGCCTGATTGAAGGTCGATATGCGAAAGACAAATTACGTAATTACGCGGGGCCGATTCTGAAGTTGGACATGCTGTCCTATGAGGAAATCCTGATTCTCTTGCAGCGATTAAGACAAATTCATGCCCTGCATTTCGGTTACACGCCGTCAGTCACCGATAATCAGATGATCGCCTTCATGAAGTTAGCCGTCGGCAGACTCGGGGCAGACGAGCTCTTAACGACGCGTGAGATCGTGCGCGATTTCCTGGATCTGCTGCATACGCTCCATCAGCATCCGGACAGTATCTTCGAAGTATTGCTCGGTGAACGTCATGTGCAGCCGGCCGCAGCGAATCCCGATGAAGTCGATGACTTCTTGGCGGAGTTCGAGCTATGAGTGATCATCCATTCTATCGGCTGGCACCGTTCATTCAAGAATATATTTATCGGAAAAGATGGGACACGCTGCGCGAAGCACAGGTCGAAGCGTGCCGGGTGTTATTCGATACGCCGAATCATCTGCTCATCGCATCTGGGACCGCATCCGGGAAGACGGAAGCAGCGTTCTTCCCGGCACTAACGGAACTGCATAATCAGCCGTCACAATCGGTCGGCATTCTCTATATCGGGCCGCTCAAAGCGCTCATTAACGATCAATTCGAACGGCTGAAGGAACTGCTTCAAGAAGCACATATCCCGGTCTGGCATTGGCATGGCGACGTTCCACAGTCAGAGAAAACCAAGCTTGTACGGGATCCTTCAGGTGTTCTTCAGATTACGCCGGAATCGCTCGAAGGGCTCTTAATGAATAAGCCGAACGCCATCCCAGCCTTATTCCATGATCTCAGGTACATCATCATCGATGAAGTCCATGCCTTCATGGGCGCAGATCGCGGGATGCAGGTGCTCAGCGAGATCGCTCGGATTGAACGTATGGCTGGCTGCAGACCAAGACGAATCGGACTGTCCGCCACCCTGAGTGATTATGCTACGGCATCTGAATGGCTTCGCGCGGGCTCAGCAGATGGCGTTGAAGTGGTTGCCCCCCAAGGAGGACGTAAGCTTCGCTTATCCATTGAGCATTTCTCATTCCCCAGCGCAAGGGATGAAGAGCAGGCGGAGCAGCTTGCGAATGCAAGCCGTGCTTATTTCGATTACATTTACGATCATACGCGGCTGAAGAAAGCACTCGTCTTCACGAATAGCCGCTCCGACGCAGAGCTCGCAACCCTTGAGTTACGACGCACGGCGGCAAGACGGCAGGAGCCGGATGTGTTCCATGTGCATCACGGCAGCATCTCTGCCATGCTGCGAGAAGAAGCGGAAGCAGCGCTGAGGACAGGCCATGGGCCAGCCGTGGCGATGGCGACGGTGACGCTCGAACTCGGGATTGACCTTGGCGAGCTGGAGCGGGTGGTGCAGCTGGAATCGCCGAGCAGCTGCTCAAGCTTCGTGCAGAGGCTCGGTCGATCCGGGCGGCGCGGCGATATGCCTTCGGAGATGATGTTCGTGATTCCCGAAGAGGAGGACGAGCAGGCGCAGCTGCCCGCACGGATGCCTTGGACGCTGATGCGAGCCATTGCCATCATCGAGTTGTATGTACGGCACAAGTGGGTGGAGCCGCTCAGCCTTCGGAAGAAGCCGGTCGGACTGCTGTATCATCAGACGATGAGCGTCTTGAAGAGCATGGGGGAAGCGGAGCCGAAGGACCTCGCGCGAATGATTTTGTCGTTGCCCCCATTCCAGTATATTTCACCGGATGAATATCAGCAGTTTCTGCAATATTTGCTACAGACCGATCACTTGCAGCGGACCGAAGTGGGTGGCCTGATTATAGGGCTGACGGGGGAGAAGACCGTAAATAACTACAGATTCTACGCGGTCTTCCAAGATGACGAAGAGTATGTCGTCTATAACGGCTCGGAAGAGATCGGCTCCATTACGACGGTGCCACCTCCCGAATATTGCTTCTCACTTGCCGGGAAGCTGTGGAAGGTCATCGAGATTGATCGTAAACACAAGGCAGTCTATGTGAAGCCATCGCTGGGCAAAGTAGATACGTTATGGCTCGGAGGCAGAGGGGACATTCATACGGAAGTGATGCGCAAAATGAAAGATGTGCTAACGGACGATACGATCTATCCGTATCTTGCTCCGCGTGCCGTGAATCGTCTGGAACGTGCGCGGCGACTCGCTCGTGAGAGCGGCTTGCTGGAGAAGACCGTCATCCCCGCAGGCGGAGACTCGATGTTCATCCTGCCATGGATCGGTACGAAGCCATTCCGTACGTTGGAGAGGCTGGTGAAGCATAGACTGGCAGATCGGCTTTCGCTACGTTCGATCGTACCGATGGAGCCGTATTATATGGTCATCTCGGGGCGAGCCGATGCAGAGAATCTTCTGGCAGAAATTCAGGCTGAATGTACGCACGATGTGGACCCGATGGGACTGCTGAAACCCGATGAGTCGCCTTATCTAGGCAAATATGATGAATTTGTCTTACCTGAACTGGTTCGCTTGGCATTTGCTGAGGATGGACTGGATTTGGAAGGACTGCGCGCGGCACTGCGTGCGCAAGAATAGGTAGTCATAGCATTAGAACAATAAAGGAGCTCCAACCTATTGGTTGGAGCTCCTTTTCATATAACATACGATGGAATTAGTTCATACTATCGCTTGCGAGCACTTGCTTCGTGCTTGCATCGATACCTTCATTCTTCGCTTGCCCGTCACCTGCAGCAGGTGCGGGTGCTGAGTTGGAAGTACGAAGCGGGATTTCTTTCAAGAAGAAGACCAACCCAAGTGCAAGGACTAGCACAATCGTACCTGTTAAGAATACCGTAGACAAGGTGGAGCCTAGTGCATCTCGGATCATATCCAGCATTTTGGTGAACAACGGTTGAATATCAGTTGGCAATTTCGCCATCGTCTCATCAATCAGTGGTTTGTTCATCAAGGTCTGCGGATTTGCGAACCCTGCTAATTGCTTCGCAATATTCGGATCCATTTTCGTCATATCGACGCCATGGGCTGCAGCGGACTGCATTTTGTCTGTAATATTATGCTTCAGGCTCGTCGCCATAACGGAACCCATAACAGCAATCCCGATTGTACCACCTAAGTTACGGAACAATTGCGATGATGCTGTTGCAACACCGATTTCCTTGTGCGGTACGGCATTTTGCGTAGCGAGAGAGAAGACCGGCATCCCGAGTCCAAGGCCAATACCGAAGACGATCATACTGATTACAGCCGTCGTTACATTTGTCATGAAGACCATGATGGCCATACCAGCGATCATGATCGGTATGCCAAGCATAGCGAAGCGTTTATATTTTCCGATCTTCGAGATCTTTTGACCTGTGATGGCAGCGGTAATGACCATGAAGATGGACATTGGCATTGTGACATAACCTGCATAAGTCGGCGAAATTTGAAGAACCCCTTGCACGAAGAAGGACAAGTAGATCAAGGCGCCCATCATTCCGAAGTTCATCATGAAGCCAATTAAGTTGGATACGGTAACGATACCGTTTTTAAATAAAGACAGCGGAAGCACAGGGCTTTTCGCGTGTTTCTCGACAAAGATAAAGATAATGGCAGAAATAATCGTAGCTGCGAGTAATCCTAGGATTTGCGGTGAGCCCCATTTATATTCTGTGCCCCCCCAAGAGAAGGCAAGAAGTAATGGAACGAGTGACGTTGTCAGGAAAATTGAACCCAAGTAGTCAATCGATTCTGATTTTTTGCGATCCACTTTCGGGAACAAGAAAATAATCATGAAGAATGCGACAACACCAAGTGGTAAGAAGATCCAGAAGATCCAATGCCAATCCATGTTATCGATCATATAACCACCGAGCGTAGGCCCGATTACACTCGAGAATCCGAATACGGCTGTCATGAGTCCAGTCCATTTACCACGTTCACGCGGCGGGAACAAGTCACCTACAGCGGTAAAGGAAGTCGCCATAATAATCCCTGCGCCGATCCCTTGAATCCCTCGATACGTAATAAATTGATAGACATCGGATGATGTCCCGGTTAGGAAGGCCCCGACCATGAAGAATAAGATCCCGGCTAGCAGGAATGGTTTACGTCCATAAATATCGGACAATTTACCGACCAATACGGTCGCGATCGTCGACGTCAACAAATAAATGTTAATCGTCCATGTGTATAGATCCATACCGTCTAGTATGGAAATAATGCGCGGCATGGCGGTACTGCCAATCGTCTGATTGATCGCCGCGAAGAACATGGCAGCCATGATGGCGACCATGATCGTAATTTTACGTTTCAAGGATAAATGCTCCATGATGTTTTCTTCTACTCCTTTTACTCTATTTATCTATCTTCGCAAGCACTGTCGTCAGAATGCGCTTCAAGTGCTTGATATCTTCGTCCGGTAATGAACCGAAGAACATCGCGATGGTTTCTTTCTGGTCTTCCATCACTTGATGTGTGATCTGTCTGCCCTCCTCCGTAATCTGAATGTAGACGACGCGCCGGTCATCTTCTGCACGTGTACGTTCAATGTAGCCTTCCGACAATAGTCGGTCGGCTGCGCCAGTCACGGCACCTGAAGTAATGCACAAGGCTTCTGCAAGCTGCGACACTTTCTGCGGACCATGCTGCTCCAGTTTGAAGAGCATTTTGAATTGAGGGAGGGTCAATTGGTGAACCATACGTTTGTTCCAATTCTGAGACATGCTCTTGATTAGCGTCTTAAATAAGGTAGATACTTCAACCAATTCTGTGTTGATCGGCATGTTGATTCTCCTCGAATGGCTTCGGGGTATGCACGATTCAGCATGTTCAATAGCAGCTAGCAGCAGCCCACCCCAATGCTCAGTTTATTTGCGGCACATATTTTTTATGACTAAAACAATTCACTATCGAATATTTAGACAGTATAAATCTTTTGATTTAAAACGTCAATAGGTAAAGGAAAAGTGTACCAACAGGGAAAAACGTAAATAATATGGTGGCAGAAAAGGCTTCAAATGATATTCTAATAGAAGAAAAAGATGCAGAATGAGGATGGAAGATATGAAATGGATTGAAGTAGCAGCCGCTATTATTGAGAATAAAGCAGGTTCGATTCTGATCGCGAGACGGAAGGCAGGGAAATCGCAGGCCGGATTATGGGAGTTCCCTGGAGGCAAAATTGAACCCGGTGAATCCATCGAAGCTTGTATTCGGCGGGAGCTGATGGAAGAGCTTCAGATCGAAGTAGCGATAAAATCGTATTTCGGCACGCACGAACATCCATATGAGACGGCGAATATCCGGTTAATTGCCTATAAAGTCGTTTACCTTCGAGGCGATATCAGGCTCATCGACCATGATGCGTATCGTTGGGTACGGCGTGAGGAACTTACTGAGATCGCTTTTGCCCCGGCGGATGTACTATTTGTTCAGATGCTGCAAGCAGAATTGGAGGAGAAGTGAATGCCAACCTATACATATAACAAGCTCGTTCGTGACTTGATTCCACACATCATTGAGGCACAGGGCAAAAGAGCGAATACGAGAGTATTAGAAGATTCCGATTATAAGGAAGCGTTGAAAGTCAAATATCGCGAGGAATCCCAGGAATATTTTGAAGCGGACAATGATGGAGAGGCACTTGAAGAACTGGCTGATGCCCTAGAGGTCATCCGAGCGTTAGCGGCTGTACATGGGGCCTCTTGGGACGAGCTCGAACAAATCCGTGCGAAGAAGGCTGCAGAGCGCGGGGGTTTTCAAGATCGTATTTATTTGATCGATGTGGTGGAGGATTGAATAAAGTCCATTTCCAGTAATATGAGGGTGATTTAGGGGAGGAGAAGCTCGCTTATGGAATTCATTCTAACCGTTCATGACATCTTACAACGTCCTCTTTTTCAGAATGCGAAGGTGGTCGCGGGTGTTGGCGGATTAGCCCGTCGCGTGCGTTGGGTTCATATCCTTGAAGTATCGAATTTCGACCAATTGATCAATGGAGAAGAATTAATTCTGACAACAGGCATTAGCTTTCATTCGGATCCATCCTATGCCGTGAGTTATGTAGAGGAATTAGCGAAGCAGAATGCTTCTTGTCTATGTATTGAACTGGGCAAGTTTTTTGACAAAGTACCTGAGGCGATGATTGAGGCGGCCAATAGACATCAGCTGCCACTCATTATTTTCCCGCACACCGTTCGGTTTGTGGATATTACGCAAGATCTACATTCGATGATCATTAATAGTCACCATCGCATTCTGCAAGAATTAGAGAGTGTGTCAAGGGAATTCCATCGACTTACGTTAACTTCGCAAGGGGTTACTAATGTCCTTAAGCTGCTACATACGAGTACCAAAGCACAAGTCATCTACGTTCCGACACAGGGGCAACCAACCTTCAATCCTGCGCTGCCGATTCAGAAACAGAAGAGTTTTTTGGAAGCGCTATCGAACCAAATTCCGGAAATGCCAGAGAATAAACCCAATGTCGTGCCAATGGAGTGGGAGTTCGATAACAAGACCATGATCCTGCAATCTGTAGGTGCCTTAGGGAAGACATGGGCCTACATCGTCATGGTGCTCGAACATCCGCCACAGGAGTATGATTACCTCATTCTTGATTCCGCATCGTTATCCATTGCGCAGGATTTGCTACGCAAACGTTATATTGATGAACGTAAATTGTATACAGAGAACCTATGGGTGGACGACCTGCTGCATGTTCGGATTAAGGACGAGGATCAGATTAAGTCGCTGATGGGTACAGATTTCAAACGTTTGAACGAGGCGAACTATCGGGTGTGCTTGATTGAATTCGATCAGCATGGCGACCAGTCTTTTCATGCGGTGGAAGAGGGGACCGAGTCGATTGGGATTCATCTATCGATGGTACTCCGTTCGATCTTCGAGCAGCATTCCTTCCTGCCTCTCATTACGCTGAAGAATAACCGCCTTATCCTTGTTGCGATTGATCTGAATCCGAAGCGTCCGTCGAAGATTCGATTACAGCAGGTATTTGAGTCGCTACAACAAATTCAGATGGATGAGAAAATCGGCGATATCGATCTGCTCATCGGTGTCGGCCGTTCTTATGTTAAATTAATGAATGCTCATCACAGTTACCAAGAGGCAATTCGGGCGATCTCGCTCTATCCTTGCTTCAAGAAGCCCGTGATGTTCTTCGAAGACTTGGGTGTCTTTCAGCTGCTATTTAATATCGATAATCGAGAGATGCTAGAATCCTTTGTTCATAGCTATCTGGGTCCGTTAATCGAGCATGATGTGACAAGAGGCAGCGAATTAATTCGCACGTTAAAAGTCTATCTAGACCATGATGGGTCGAAGCAAATTGCGGCGCAAAAGCTGTTCATTGTCAGACAATCGCTCTATTACCGCCTTGAGAAAATCGCAGAATTGCTCGGTGCAGACTTTATCCAACCAGAGAACCGCATTGCCCTGCAGGTCGCGCTTCGCGGTTATCAGATGCTGAATCCGGAACGGCTATCGAATCAGGATTAGTTCATTACGATATGGATAAACCGAAACGCTTACCAGCCGAATGCGGATGTGGTAGGCGTTTTGTCGTATGACACGACACATTTTCGACATTTTTGTCAAAAAAGTGAAAGATTCTACTTAACATTCTGTCTAATGCAATGAACCTAAAACAATTTATACTTAATTTCGTAGCACATTAGTATTGTTGTAATCGCTTTCAAATACCTCTTGCACAATGACTCAGGAAGGTGGTCAAAGGGATGCTATGGGATTTTCAATTTAATGTACCGACACGTATTGCGTTTGGAATGGGTAAGGTCAACGAATTAGGTCATCGCGTTAAAGAGTTCGGAGGGAGCAAAGTGCTTGTCGTGACCGACAAGGGATTAATCCAGTACGGCGTTGCTCAGAAAGTATTCGATGTGCTTGAGCAGGCAGGCGTGGATTATGTAGTGTATGACAAGACGAAACCGAATCCACGCGACACGGATTGTATGGAAGCTTATCATTTCGCGCTTCAAGAAGGCGTTGATCTGCTGATCGGCCTTGGCGGTGGCAGTTCAATGGATACGGCAAAAGCGGTAGGCACACTGCTCAGTCATGGCGGTTCGATTCAAGATTGGTATGGGCTCAACACATTGCAGCATGCGATTACTCCGACGATTTGTATCCCTACCACGGCAGGGACCGGCAGTGAAGTCACATTTTTCTCTGTCATAACAGACACATCTACCAATTTGAAAATGAACATTCTGGACGTTCACGTGGCTCCTGTACTCGCACTGCTCGATCCAGAATTGACCCTCACTTTGCCTCCATCTGTCACAGCCTCGACAGGGATGGATGCACTGACACATGCGATTGAAGCCTATACGTGCAATATCGCAGAGCCAATAACCGATGCACTTGCTCTATATGCTATGGATATGATTATTACCAACCTCCCGAAGGCTGTACATGACGGTACAGATCTAGAAGCGCGCAAGAATATGCTTATGGGAAGTCTGATTGCCGGCATCGCATTTGGCAATTCCGACGTAGGCGGCGTTCATTGCATGGCGGAAGCCCTCGGCGGACTGTATGATACCCCGCACGGCGTGGCTAATTCAATCCTCTTACCTTATGTATTCGAATATAACATCCCTTCAAACCCTGCGAAGCATGCCGTTGTGGCAGAGCGCCTGGGCGCAATTCGCCAAGGTCAGTCGGATGAGGAGCTTGCTGCGGAGGGAGTTACTAGACTCATGCAGCTGGCTGAAACCGTGGGGATTCCCAAAATGAGAGATTTACATAACATCAATCCAGCTGATTTCCCGTATCTTGCCGAAGGCGCCACCAAGAATGTATCTGCCCCTAGTAATCCGCGTCCAGCGACACAAGAGGATTATCTTCAATTATTTCACAAAGCTTATGGTCAAATCGGAGTACAAGCTTAACGGTGTTAATTGGTCATTCGAGGAGGAAGATAAATGAGTGGAGTCAAGTTAAATCGGACATTGGGATTCTGGGCAGCTTATTCGGCATCAGTAGGGCTGGTCGTCTCCGGTACAGCGATGGTTTCCTTAGGAAATGGTTATGGTGTTGGAGGTCCAGCATTTAGTATTATTGCTTTTTTCGCTCTTATCGTTATTTTATGTGTAGCTTTATCTTACTCTGAGCTAGCTGCCATGATCCCAGGAGCGGGGATGATTGGCGAGTATACGACACCTGCGTTAGGGAAGTTAGCAGCGATGTTCGCGGTACTCGCGGGATATATCGTACTCGTCGGAACGGATGGCGGCACGAACATGATTGTCGGAGGTCAGAGTATTGAGACATTGACCGGCATCCCATGGGTTTTGGCCGTCGTGATCATCCTTGCAGCCTTAGTCGCTGTCAATATGGCGGGCGTAGGCGTATTCGGCAAAGTGCAGACGATCCTGGCGCTGGGCATGATGGGATTGCTAGGTCTGATCGGTCTATGGGGAACGACAGGCATTGGGCTGCACAGTCAATTGCCTGTACAGCCGCCTTTTTCGACGATGTCCTGGGGCGATCAATTCAAGACCCTCGGTGCAGCGATTTGGCTATTTATCGGGATGGAATTCGTCGCGCCGCTTGCCGAGGAAGTGAAGAGACCGGGTAGAACGATCCCGATGGCGATGATATTCGGTTGTTTGACGATTTGGCTCGTAGACTTATTCTTTGGTCTCGGCATTACGAAATATATCAAGCTTGATGAACTAGCGGCTTCGACGATTCCTCACGTCGCAGGAGCTGAAGCCATGCTAGGCCGAGCAGGATTGATCCTGATGGGGGTCGTATCTATCCTTGCTGCGATTACAACCTGCGATACGTATCTTATGGCGATTCCAAGAATGTTGTACGGCTTGTCCAAAGAGGGCTTGATGCCGAAATTCTTCTCTTATTTGCACCCAAGAACAAGAACGCCATGGTATGGCATTCTATTCGTTACGGCACTGATCACGATCGTTCTAGTGTATGCGGGTCTGAATAATGCCAATATCGGCTTCATTACGACGATGATTAATGTGGCTTGCGCAACATGGCTCATGTCCTACATCATTGCCCAAGTTAATGTGATCGTGCTGCGCCGGAAGTATCCGAATCAACATCGTCCATTCCGCACACCGTTGTATCCGCTTCCGCAAATCGTCGGCATTCTTGCATGTATCTATATGATCTATACCTTGTATGTGAATCCAACCGTATTAAAAATTTCGCTTGTAACCATTGCTTTGATTTTGATATTCGCGATCAGCTACTTGAAAGTGACAGGGCAGAAGCTGTTTACACCGGTGCCGCTCGATCAAGTCTATCGCGGCATTCAATCACGTAGCGAGTCCGATGGTTTAGCTGTGACGGGCAGCGAACAAGATCCGAATTCACAAATTACAGCATAGAAGGGGGAAGCCGATATGGGCGTATATAGCATCGTAGATCGCCGCGCGAACCGGGCATTGAACCAGATCGTGGAGAAATTCCAAGCCATGATTCCGATTCTACATGCGGAAGATAATGCGATTGAATTAGATGGTTCGCAGTATGGCATGGAATCAATGAAGGCTTACCACAACATGATTAATAAATGGATGGGACGCGTCTATATTTATACCTGGGAGTTCTCGCTTCCGGGTATTTCCCTTGCCTCCGATGCGCGAATCAAGCTGCATTACCGAGGTTCGGCTCGAGGGCAGAATCAGGCACAATTCTTGCTCGTATCTGGAGATAGCGTCCTTGCCGATTTGTTGAATGGTGATCCAGAGCTGATCCAGCTATGCAATAAGATGGACGTTGATCAGATGGAGCTGAAGTATAATCGCACTTCGCAGAGGTGGACTGTCCGGATCGCGCCGAATTATGGCGATTTTATCTGGGTACTTATTCCGCCGATGTCCTATGCAAGGAAACCAACAGCTGAGGAAGCAAGCAATACGGTACGATGTATGGAATTACTTGCGATACATATTGAACATCAACAATTAATTATGAGAGGATGATCAACATCATGATAAATAAAGAACCAATGGCAATCGAGAATATGTATATTAACGGGAAATGGGTATCGGCGATGAGCGGGGAGATGCGAGATATTGTGAATCCGGCCAATGGCGAAGTTATCGCTGTTGTGACAGAAGGAAGCAATGCAGATGCGGCAGCTGCGATTCAAGCGGCGAGAACGGCATTTGATCAAGGGGCTTGGCCAGAGATGCATGCGAGAGAACGTGCAGATTTGCTCCATAAAATTGCGGATCGCCTTGAACAACGGGTAGAAGAATTCGCGAAGCTCGAGACGCTAAATAATGGGAAGCCGCTGCGTGAAGCGGAGTACGATATTACCGATTCGATTAATCAGTTCCGTTATTATGCGGGTCTTGCGACCAAACCGCATGGTGTGACCTACGATGTACCGGATCAGATCCAAGCGATGGTTGTACGCGAACCGGTAGGCGTGGTCGGTCAGATCATTCCGTGGAACTATCCGCTCGTGATGGCAACGCAGAAGATTGCGCCTGCTATAGCAGCGGGATGTACCGTCATTATTAAACCAGCGGAGCAGACACCACTGACGCTGATTCGTCTCTTCGAGATCATTGACGAAGTGGGATGTCCTCCAGGCGTATTGAACTTGGTGCTTGGCTTAGGTGCAACGGTCGGACACGAGCTGGCGAGCAGCCCGCTTGTTGACAAGGTAGCTTTTACAGGCGGGACAGAGACAGGGATTAAGATCATGAAGACCGCTGCCGAGACCATCAAGAAGGTGGGCCTCGAGCTGGGCGGCAAATCGCCGAATATCGTGTTCGCGGATGCGGATTTCGATACGGCGGTGGATTATGCGTTATTCGGGATTTTCGCGAATCAAGGGCAGGTCTGCTCTGCGGGATCACGGTTATTGCTCGAAGAATCGCTTGTCGAGACATTCATTCCGGAAATGGTGCGTCGTGCACAGTTGATTGAAGTCGGCGATGGCATGCAAGAGACAACAGAGATGGGACCGCTCATTAGTGAGCGCCAAATGCAGCGTGTGCTGGACTATATCGAGATTGGGAAGAACGAAGGCGCAACGTTATTATGTGGAGGCTACCGTATCATGGACAACGGGCTCGACCGCGGTAACTTCGTCGCACCGACGATCTTCGGTGATACCACGCCAGATATGCGAATCGTACAGGAAGAAATTTTCGGGCCAGTATTGGCTATTCAGACCTTCCGAACGGAAGCGGAAGCGATTGCGCTCGCGAATGGAACGAAATTTGGCTTGGCGGGTGCCGTGTTCACGAGTGATGTAGCGAAGGCACATCGCGTCATCCGTAAGATTCGTGCAGGGATTACGTGGATTAATACGTATCATCCGACATTCAATGAGGCGCCATGGGGTGGTTACAAGCAGAGCGGTATCGGCCGTGAGTTAGGGACCTACGGATTCGAAGAATATCTCGAGACGAAGCAAATTAATGTATCTTTGCAGACGGCGCCTTCCGGTTGGTTCAGACATTAAGCGATAGGAACATATAATTTCTATTGTGGTAAAAAGTTTGATGTTTCTTCCTAACATCCTGTCTAATGTTTTGCATGAGGGAAGTCCCTATACTAAAGGTAACTTTTATATCATAAATCACAGGAGGGTAAGCAAATGTCTGAAGTAAAGACGCAAGTCATGACCATAAAGAACTATATTAACGGGGAGTGGATCGAATCCACGAGCGGCCGTTATGATCAAGTGCCTAATCCGGCAACGGGCGAGATCATTGCGCAGGTGCCGCATTCGAGTCGTGCAGAGTTGGATCAAGCAGCTGAAGCAGCGGCGAAGGCATTTGCCAGCTGGAAGAGCGTTGCCGTTCCGCGCCGAGCACGGATTTTGTTCCGTTATCAGCAATTGCTCGTGGAGCATTGGGAAGAGCTAGCGAAGATCGTGACATTGGAGAACGGTAAGAGCTATCAGGAAGCTTATGGTGAGGTTCAACGCGGAATTGAGTGCGTCGAATTTGCTGCGGGTGCACCGACATTAATGATGGGCAACCAACTGCCGGACATCGCGACGGGCGTAGAATCCGGAATGTATCGCTACCCGATAGGGGTTGTCGGCGGGATTACCCCGTTCAACTTCCCGATGATGGTGCCTTGCTGGATGTTCCCTCTTGCCATTGCTTGCGGGAATACGTTCGTACTTAAGCCTTCGGAGCGTACACCGATTCTTGCAAATCGTCTAGCTGAATTGTTCGAGGAAGCAGGTCTTCCGAAAGGCGTCCTCAGTATCGTCCATGGTTCCCATGATGTGGTGAACGGAATTCTGGAGAACGAGCATATTAAGGCGGTTTCCTTCGTTGGTTCCCAGCCTGTGGCTGAGTACATCTATAAGACGGCTGCTGCGAACGGCAAACGTGTTCAAGCCTTGGCTGGCGCGAAGAACCATTCGATTGTCATGCCGGATGCGGATTTGGATAACGCGGTGACGAATATTATCGGGGCTGCTTTCGGATCAGCGGGTGAGCGCTGCATGGCTTGTGCAGTTGTCGTTGCGGTAGGTGACGTTGCGGATGCGTTGGTTGATCGTCTGTTACAAGCAGCGAATGCGATTAAGATCGGTAACGGTATGCAATCGGATGTGTTCTTAGGCCCAGTGATTCGTGAAGATAACAAAGCGCGTACGATGAAATATATAGAGATTGGTCAATCCGAGGGCGCGGTTCTTGCGCGTGATGGCCGATTGGATCAAGCGGTAGATGGTGAGGGCTATTTCGTTGGGCCAACGATCTTCGATGAAGTGAAACCTGGTATGCAAATCTGGAAGGATGAGATTTTCGCGCCTGTCTTATCGATCGTTCGGGCTAAGGATTTGAAGGAAGCAATCGACATTGCGAACCAATCCGAATTTGCGAATGGCGCTTGTCTCTATACGGATAGTGCGAAGGCGATTCGTCAGTTCCGTGAAGATATCGATGCTGGCATGTTAGGCGTGAATTTGGGTGTGCCCGCACCAATGGCATTTTTCCCATTCTCCGGTTATAAGAAGTCGTTCTATGGAGATCTCCATGCGAATGGTCGAGACGGCGTCGAGTTCTATACGCGTAAAAAAATGCTCACAGCTCGTTACTAATCAGGCGGAGGTGTTGAAGACATGTCAATCAAAAGTGAATCAATCGACATCATTGCAAAAGATCGTCAATACTTGTGGCACGCAATGTCCCCCTATAATGAGAACGTTCCTCCGATGGTCGTCACTTCCGGCGAAGGGTCTTGGATTACCGATCTGAATGGCAACCGTTACCTAGACGCCATGTCTGGATTATGGTGTGTGAATGTGGGCTATGGACGCGAGGAAATGGCGAAGGCAGCTTATGATCAGCTCGTTGCAATGCCATATTATCCACTAACACAGAGCCATATTCCGGCCATCGAGCTCGCGGCGAAGCTGAACGAATGGCTCGAAGGGGAGTATGTGGTCTTCTTCTCCAACAGTGGTTCTGAGGCGAATGAGACGGCATTCAAGATTGCTCGTCAGTATCATGATCAATCGGGGTCACCGAATCGTTATAAATTCATTTCCCGTTATCGTGCTTACCATGGCAACTCCATGGGTGCTCTAGCTGCAACAGGACAAGCGCAACGGAAGTATAAATATGAGCCGCTTGGCGGGGGATTCGTGCATGTGCATCCGCCAGATAGCTATCGTCGTCCTGCAGGCATGAGCAAAGAGGATTTCAATCTGCAATGTGCGCGAGAGATCGAAGATACGATCATTTGGGAAGGCCAAGAGACGATTGCAGCGGTTATCATGGAGCCGGCGATCACAGGCGGTGGAGTCATTGTCCCGGATCCGGTCTATATGGAAGAAGTACAGAAGATCTGCAATCACCACAATGTACTGCTCATTATTGATGAAGTCATCTGCGGATTCGGCCGTTCTGGCCGTAAATTTGGACATATGAACTACGATGTAAAGCCAGATATCGTGACGATGGCAAAAGGGTTAACGAGTGGATATTTGCCATTATCGGCGACGGCTGTGCGCAAAGATATTTATGAAGCATTTAAGGGCAAGGAAGACTATAGCCATTTGCGCCATGTGAATACGTTCGGTGGTACACCTGCAGCTTGTGCGCTTGCGCTGAAGAATCTAGAGATTATGGAGCGTGAGAATCTCGTTGAGCGTTCCCGGATTCTAGGTGAGAAGCTGGAAGCGGGCATGGCAGAGCTGCTTGATCATCCACTCGTAGGAGATATTCGAAGGTTCGGATTCTTAATGGGGGTAGAGGTGGTTCAGAATAAAGAGACCAAAGAGCCATTGCTGCTGCCTGCTGTAGGTAAGATCATTTCCGAATGTAAAGCGAAAGGTTTAATTATAGGGAAGAATGGCGATACGGTTGCGGGCTATAACAACGTGTTAACCTTCTCGCCGCCGTTATCCTGTACGGATGAAGACCTTGAATTCATTGTTAACACATTTAAAGAGGTTATGAACAACCAATAGGGAGTGGGAACAATTATGCTAATCGGTGTGCCAAAAGAGATCAAAAACAATGAGAATCGCGTCGGCATGACTCCAAGTTCTGTTGTAACCTACATCAATGCTGGTCATGAAGTGCTCGTTGAGACGAATGCAGGAGCGGGAATTGGTTTTACAGATCAAGATTACCTTGCAGCAGGCGCGCGCATCGTATCTTCCGCGAATGAAGCATGGGCGGCAGAGATGGTCGTGAAAGTCAAAGAACCGATCCCTTCGGAATATGGTTACTTCCATGAAGGATTAATTCTATATACGTATCTGCACCTTGCACCTGAGCCAGAGTTAACGAGAGCACTCGTCGAGAGTAAAGTGACAGCGATTGCTTATGAGACAATCCAATTGGATAATGGCAGCTTGCCATTGCTAACCCCAATGAGTGAAGTGGCAGGACGCATGTCCATTCAGATCGGTGCGAGATTCCTAGAGAAAGCGAACGGCGGTAAAGGTGTATTGCTGAGCGGTGTGCCAGGCGTTGCGCCAGCGAAAGTCGCCATCGTAGGCGGCGGGATCGTTGGTGCGAATGCAGCGAAAATGGCCATCGGACTTGGTGCCGATGTGAGCATCCTAGACATTAGCCCAGATCGCCTGCGTCAGCTCGATGATATGTTCCAAGGCCGTGTGAAGACGATTATGTCCAATCCGTTCAATATTGCCGAGACCGTTCGTAACGCAGACCTCGTCGTAGGCGCTGTATTGATCCCTGGTGCGCGTGCGCCAAGGCTCGTAACGGAGAAAATGGTACAGAGTATGAGCCCAGGCTCCGTCATCGTCGACGTAGCGATTGACCAAGGCGGCTCGATCGAGACGATTGATCGCATTACGACGCATGATAGCCCAACGTATGAGAAACATGGCGTTGTTCACTATGCAGTAGCGAATATGCCGGGTGCGGTAGCACGAACTTCCACGTTAGCTTTGACCAACGTAACCACACCATACGGTGTACAAATCGCAAGCAAAGGCTACAAGCAAGCGGCGCTCGACAACAAGGCGCTAGCCAAAGGCATCAACGTTGTTGATGGCCAAGTGACCTACAAAGCGGTCGCAGAAGCGCATGGATATACGTTTACGGATGTGTATGCGGTGTTAAATCAAGCCGCGGTTCGCGTGTAATGAAAAGAGGGACATACCCGCGGGAGGCCACTGAAAAACTTACGTTTTTAATTAGTTGAAGGCATGCTTTAAATCAAAAAGACGATATTCCGTTCGAATTCGAACGGAATATCGTCTTTTTCTCTTTATTCTTTATTTTGATTCTTTCATAAGAGTAATGATTCGCTTGAGATTAACAGAAAATATCGCCATGTGTTCCGGTACAAACCTGCAACTTTTCTGCTGCCCATCGCGTAAATATTAGTATTATTCGCTAAATTTAGCCAGGAGATGATTGAATGCGATGGAATAAATGGCTCACGCTCACAATGGGTACCGCTTTGCTTGGGAGTGTTCTCTTCGCGGGTTCACCTGCTTATGCCGCTGCCCCTTCGGTTTTCGTGAACGGAGAGCTTCAATACGATGCCATGATGGTCAAGGGAAATGCGATGATCAAATTGCGGGCGCTGACGGATACGGCGTGGATTGTTTTTGCCTATGATCCGAAGACGCGTGTTGTGATGTTTCATACGAAAGATAACAAGATAACGGTGCAATTGCGGGAAGGGGAAAAGAAGGCAACCGTGAACGGCAAATCCGTTCCGATTGACGCCGCAGTCGTGAACAAGAACGGACTGACGTATGTGCCGCTTCGGTTCATCAGCGAGGCACTTGGCGCTTATGTGAAGTATAACGCGCAAGACAATCGTGTCATCGTACGAACGCCTACGGCCCAGAAAGAATACGAGACGCTGATGCACGGCGATCTGACGGAAGCACGTAAGATTGCGTTAAAAGTGCCAATGATCTCGGGGGATGCGCCGATGTTGGAATCGGGTGAAGGGTATCATCATTATGGTTTCACGTTCCCCGAAGGAGAGGCCCTGCGATTTATTTTCGATAATGCCGGTTACGACTATGGGTACTACGAGGTTAATGAAGAAGGACTAGCGATCAAGAAATGGCAGTATGATGATGTAGCTAAGCGCGAATGGGGCGTGAAGCCGAAGTTTGGAAGCTCGGTCTATTTCTTAGATCAGTGGATGGGCGGTTTATATACATTTGGCAAGACCGATGCCCAAGGGAATAATCAAGAGCTTGGCAGGCTTTTATCCGAAGAGGTCGATGGGAGAGTCGTTCCGATTGAAGGAGAGAAGCGCACGGATGCTAGACCCTAGCGCTTAAGTTTTTTCATATTCATCATTAGGCGTGTTCTCAAGAAGTGATAGAGATTGCTGACATTGGAGGTTTTATTTCATGCATCATAAAAGAAAAATGTCTTCTCGTATTCTTACGGCGGCTCTAATCGCGGCTATGGCCTTATCGGTACCGGTAGCGGCTTCTGCGGCTGGGGCGACGCAAGCGAATAAGCAAGTCTCAAGTGGGATTAAGGTCGTATTGAACGATGTCGAATTTCAACCGAAATCGGCTCCTTTTATCGAGAATGGAGTGCTCTATATGCCGCTACGGGATACAGGGGAGTTGCTCGGTACAATCGTGTTCTGGAACTCGACGACCAAGGTCATAACCATGACGTATCCGGATCAGTTCGTCAAGCTGAATTATGGATCGACGCAGGCGACGGTCAACGGGAAGCCGGTACAATTGACGGCTCAGCTGCGGTTGGTAGATGGAAGGATGTACGTTCCGCTTCGTTTCTTCTCGGAAGCCATTGGAGCCGGCGTGGCTTGGAGTCCATCGACGAGTAAGGTAACCATTACGAAATCCAATGATTTTGTGAAATATGAAGCAGGCAGTTGGATGAATCGCAAGACGGGGGATCTCTATTACGCGTATCCCTACGAGCAACCACCGATTTATCTCGGTAAGATTAAGCTGGATCATCCTCTTCAAGGGAACGTATCCATCGACACGATGAGCGTCAATTCGGGGGCTCGGATCATTACCGTCGTGGATAATTACGGTGAGCCGCATGTGAACTATGATGTGTATAGCGTACTTCTATTTAACAAAAAAATTGTAACGCAGAAGAAAGCGAGCTATTTCCAGCGTTATGATGGTAACGTAAGAAATTATCAAACACTTGACTCGAAAGCGGAAAAGTGGATTGAGCATTTGTTGATGACCGATGGCAAGATTTTGAGCGTGTATAATGATCAAGGCCAACTTGTCCAAGAATACGATCTGCCGAAGCTTGCTGGACAAGATGATGTATATACGATTAAAGGGATCGAAGATGATTACTTGCTTGTTCGGCCGAACAAGACAGGACTGCTGACGTTGATTGATCTGAATGATCATTCCGTTGTCGTGCTGTGCGACAAGCTGCTCACCGGCCAAGAGCTGGATTACGCGCACAATAATGATGTACCATATCGTGGAGATGATTTGCAATATCACAGCGAATCAACGGACGGGAATCTGATTTATTTCACGCATTACAGCCCGTTTGACGGGAAGCATCATCTGTTGACCTATCATCGGAAAAGCGTAAATTAATCTGCAAATTCAAGAAGTATCCACGGCAGTGGAAGAAATATCGGAATCAGCGATACCCGTTCCAACGTGCAATCAACAGCAATTCATAGGCATAGCCGAATCAGCCGGATCGTTGATTCGGCTATGTCCGTTTTTGTTATTTTATCGTGAGAATCGTAATTTTCTAATCAGAGGAGGTGCAGTCATGTCAGCTATTCAATCGATCATACAACAAGAGCTTCATAACATTGAACAAGAGGAGAATGTACGCATTCTATATGCTTGTGAGTCGGGAAGTCGTGCGTGGGGTTTTCCCTCCCAGGATAGCGATTATGACGTCCGATTCATTTACATTCGTCCAGTGGACTGGTACTTATCTATCTTCGATAAGCGAGATGTGATCGAACGTCCGATTAATGATCTGTTGGATATTAACGGATGGGATCTCAAGAAGGCGTTGAACTTATTCCGCAAATCGAACCCTCCGCTGCTCGAATGGCTTCAGTCGCCGATTCTCTACTTGGAGAAGTACACCATCGCAGAGCAAATCCGGCGCATTTCGCCGCTAACCTTTTCCCCGAAATCCTGTATGTATCACTATCTGAATATGGCGAAAGGAAATTATCGGGATTATTTACAAGGTGATCAGGTGAAAATTAAGAAATATTTCTACGTGCTGCGTCCGATTCTGGCCTGTGCGTGGATTGAGCACTATAATGAAATGCCGCCTATGCAGTTCGATGTACTCGTGGAACGACTGATTCCTGAGGGTGGGGAGTTAAGAGAGGTTATTCAAGAGTTATTAAGGCGTAAAAAAACAGGCGACGAACTCGACTTCGAGCCTCGGATTCATCCCATCAATACGTTTTTGGAGGAGCAAATCAATGATTTCGAGCAAAAAGCAGCCGGGTTAAAAGCAGTGGAAGGAGCACAGGATGCTGAGCTTGATGTCCTATTTCGCGCTGCTCTAGCGGAAGTGTGGAACGAGGGTTAATGAAATGGCTTATCAAATAGGGTACTAAAAAAGCAGACATCATCTCAATGCCTGCTTTTCTTTAATCTGGGGATCCTGCATTAACCTTTTGTCTTACCCCAGCAAAACATTTCAAGCTCACGAACACGCTGCAGAAGATCGTCGGTATTGGATATCTCCACGTTTGCTGCATTTTGCATATCATAGATATGTTTCTGCATTTCCTTAAAAAGCCTTGCGAATAGTTCGTAATCCTTAATAATCTCATCGAGGTAAGCATCCACTTCCTCTTCATTGTACCCGCGCAGGGAACGGCTGAAATCCTTATTATGAATTTCTTGCGCATTAAGTTTGATGCCCATTTCTTCGAGGGTTTTCATTTTTCCAAATCCGTTAGCCACGTTATATCACCTTTCTTATCCATATTCGCAAGCACAGCATGGAGAGGTGCTTACAAATGAAATGTTCCTAATTTCCAATGCATGGTTATTCTGTGAACGGGTTAGCCTAACTTTTATGAACCAAATCACATTCTAAATGTTATCGGTCTAACTGCATTGTCAGCTTTTCTTTTGTTATAGTCATTACAGGTTATTCCAATACGGTGCCGTGCTGCCATTTGCGAAGCGCAGGAACTTCTTCGGTCTCCTGACAAATCCGCTCGAGGTGGTTCAGATCTAACACATAAATATATTTCTGCCTAATCTCGATAATTCCTTCATGCTGCAGATCATTGAGTGTCTTCGAGATCGACTCGCGTGTAATTCCTACCATGCTTGCAAGCAGCGAGTGATTGATTTTCATATCAATCTTGTAAGCGATATCATCTTTTTCTTGTTCACCAAAATTATAATAAAGGTCCATGATCAAATTTGCAATTTTGGTGCGGACATCACAGAACGTTAAGTAGCGAATGGTACGATTTAATACACGGACGCGTGCGAACATAATATCATAAGCTCGACGTAGGATGGGAGGATAACGATCCACAAGATCAAGGAAATCCTTCTTCGCAATTTGCCATGCCGCAACCGGCTCCAATGCTTCAATGGTCGCAATACGGTGACTATCACCAGTTAATGCCTCGGCTTCGCCGATGACGTCGCCTGGGAATTGAATACCCATGATGACTTCTTTGCCTTCTTGACCTCGGTATACTTTAACCTTGCCGGACCTCAGGATAAAGATACTATCGCTCTGGTCATTTTCGAACATGAATACATGATTCTTCTTATATTGACGCTCTCGGAGCAGAGGAATAATCTGTTGCAATTCATCGATTGGAATATCAGAGAAGATCGGGACTTGATTAATTTCGATCATGTGTACCAATCCTTTCACGATGGTCATTCTTCTTTATTGTAACATGATTCGACAAGATTCAAAAATTACTGGCAGCATGGATGGGGGATCATCATTGAACTCAAGATTAGGACGTATATTTCAAATTGATAATCAGCAGACCAGTATCCGGACGGAGATGCTCGCGGGGCTGACGTCATTCATTACAATCGCATATATTATTGCCGTCAACGGGGCGATTCTGAGCAATGCGGGCATGCCGTATGAAGCAGCGACGATCGCGACGGTATTCTCTGCGCTTATTGGATGTATGCTGATGGCCTTCTGGGCGAAGTCACCGCTAATTCTTGCGCCGGGGATGGGGGATAATGCATTTTTCGTCTTCACATTAGTGTTCTCCTTCGGTCTGACCTGGCAGCAGGCGCTTGCCGCCGTTCTGATCGCAGGGATTGTTTTCTTTATTGTCAGTATGACGAAAGGCGCGGTCTATTTATCCAAGAAGATTCCAAGCTCCATGATTCATGCGATGACAGCTGGAATCGGTCTATTTATAGGCTTTCTCGGATTGAAAAATGGAGGCGTGATCGTCGCGAGCGAAGGGACCTTTGTTACACTAGCTAGTTTGCGTGACCCACATGCATTGACGACGCTTTTAACTTTGATCATTGTTGTTCCCTTATTTTTACGTGGCGTTCGTGGAAACTTTTTGATTGGGATTATTGCTGGTACGATCATTGGCATTTTGTTAGGGATCGTGGATTTCTCCCGAATGGGCAGTTTCAAATTCTCGATGGCTGGGTATGATGAAGTATTCTTTGCATTTGATTTTAGCCAAATCCATTCCTTTCAATTCTGGATTGCTGTGTTCTCTTTATCGATGGTCATTATTTTTGCGAATATGGGTGCACAGCTCGGTATGCTGCCGGACGCATCGAAGTTCAGACGTTCTTTTCAAGCGAATTCCTTATCGATTATTGCGGCTTCAATGCTCGGCTGCAGTCCAACAACGACAGCGGCAGAAGGGGCTGCAGGGATTGCTGCCGGTGGCCGTTCCGGCTTAACACCGTTCGTAACCGGACTATTGTTCATTCCAGCGTTGTTCTTGATTCCGATTCTGAAAATCATCCCGAGCAGCGCCATTGCACCAGTACTGATTATTGTTGGCTGCTTGATGATTCAAGGGATGAGGCATGTGAAGCTCGATGACTTTACCGATGCATTCCCCGCCTATCTGATGATTGCGGTCATGCCGTTAACCTTCAGTATCGTGAATGGCATCGCATTTGGCTTTATTGCCTATCCGCTCGTGAAGATTGTGAGTGGGCGACGGGCTGAGGTCTCTGGTGCGATGTATGTGATTGCAGCGTTGTTCTTGGTTTATTTTATATTAGGCGCGTAATCCTCGCAGTGAGTGGACGGAAGTACAAACAATGCTGTGCAACCTAAGTTAAGTGCTGAATAGATGAAAAAGCTGACCCTGAAATGACAGGTGCCAGCTTTTTTTGACGTAGAATTATGCCGTGCCCCATACGAGGCCAGTATCTTTCAAGTAGCGACGGTAAGCGATGCTCATCCGGTCGCAAGCGAGTGAGAGCTCTGCTTGGAGATCGAGCGGAAGATCTTCCGGCTTCTGATTCTCAACAATAGGCTTGTCCTGCGCGAAAATAACGTCTTGGAACGCCGCGATTTCGCTATCCGACAAGTCCATGGGATAGTTAAAGGACAAGATGCCATAAGCAATCGTCGTCTCTGTATCCTTCGGAGACACGGTAAGAATAATCGACATTTTGTTGCCTTGCTCTTTGTCGCGTTTCGTGAATTTCACCGTCATTGGACGAAGAATTTCATACGTGTAATAGACGTTTTTGGCTTGACCGGAACCGTCCGGATCAGGTTGGAATACTTCAATTTCCTCGGAACGAATGGACTGTTCGTCATGAATCACGTGATAGTCTCCGATCACGGTATGCGTAGATACGCCGAGGTAACCTTCGTGCACAACGGCCAAATGACCAACATCAAGGAAGTTCTCGATCACGCGCGGCGGCTTCGCTTCAACCGTCGTTGATCCCCACATCACATTGCGATACGAATCGTCCGCCCATTCTGGAAGTGCGAACATCGGAGCAGCTTGTTCGCTGTCGAGGCATACCCACACCAGACCATATTCTTCTTTACAAGCATATTTGTAAGTACGAGCTTTACCTGGAATAGCACGATCAGCTGGAAGCTGTGGGATTTTGACGCAAGCGCCGCTGCCATCATATTCCCACGCATGGTAAGGACATACGAGGTTGCCATCACGTACACAGCCGAGAGATAGCTTCGCTCCGCGGTGAATACACAAGTCTTTGAACGCATGTACGCCTTCCTCATTCCGGAACAACACGACACGTTCTCCCATCAGCATCACGCCAAGTGGTTTCTCCTGCAATTCATCCGTTCGACATGCTACAAGCCACTCACGCCGTAATACCGCATCTTCAATGATCATGATTTCATACTCCTTCGCTCACTCAAAGTTGATAGAATTTAATATTTAATGTCACTATTTCGCGATTAAAACGTTTATATGGTACATATTATCAAAATAAATCAGGTTATTCAATATAAAGACGAACATTGATTTTGTTGTAATTATTTAATGTACGTATTTAGGGCTGTACAAATCGAAAAGTGTCGCCTATAATCGGAATTATGATTTTTGTCATATTGTGTCGAGTGTCAAAAAAGTTTTGCCATAAAAGAGAGGATGGTATTCGTTGGAACAGCAGCAGCCAAACAAACCGCAGCTTATCGTCGGAGTGAATGAGAAGATTGGCCCCGTCAAAGCGCTCTTGTTAGGATTACAGCACGTATTAGCGATGGATTTGTATATCGCGCCGATCATTATTGCAGGGATTTTATCATTAAGTAACAGCAATGCTTCCTTCTTTATTCAAATGTGTTTCTTTGCGACAGGGATCGCAACATTGATTCAGACGGGGATCGGACTGCGCTTGCCGGTTGTCCAAGGACCATCCTACGTACCGATCGCTGCAATTGGTGCCATTGGCAGTAAACTTGGCATGGGCGCAATGGCCGGAAGCTTGCTTCCAGGCGCATTGATCGTCATGCTGCTCGGCCTTCCACTCAAATGGTTCGCCAAAGCTGTTCGTAAATTCATTCCGCCGCTTGTCGGGGGAACGGTTATCCTGATTGTTGGTATTGGCCTGATGCCTGTCGGCTTAGGGAATGTATACGGGCATGGGCAGGGAGAACTGAGCACGAATGTTCTAATCGGTGCTGTCTCGGCGACTGTACTTGTTGTTTGTATTCTTCTTGGACGTAAAGCGAAAGGGCTAGGAACATTCTTCCGCCTGATTTCGGTTATCGTTGCGATTGTCGCCGGCATCATCACCGCATCGTTGTTCGGCGTAGTCGATTTCTCACCTGTGAAAGATGCCGCTTGGTTCTCTTTCCCGAAACTGTTCCCTTTTGGAGCACCTGTGTTTGATATTAGTGCCATTCTTACGATGGTATTCGTATATTTCATCGTCTTGATTGAGACGACGGGTACATGGTTCGTTATTTCTTCCGTTACAGGTGAGGATCTGTCGAACGAGCGTCTGAACCGCGCATCTTTTGGTGAAGGTCTTGGATGTTTTGTCGGTTCGTTGTTTGGCGGAACGCCAATGACGGGTTATTCTTCGAACGCTGGCTTGATCGCAATTACGGGTGTAGGCAGCCGGATGGCGATTATGGCGGGCGGCGGTATCCTTGTTTTGCTCGGACTGATGCCGAAACTGTCTGCATTGATTACTTGTATTCCTGAACCTGTGATTAACGGCATCTTCTGTATTGTCTGTGTCGCGATTGTCATTAATGGTCTGAAAGTTATCCAACACGTCGTGCTCGATGATCGCAATATGATGGTGATTGGTATCCCGGTATTGTTAACGATTGCGATTACAGTGCTTCCGAAAGGCGCAACGGACGGATTGCCTGATTTCGTAAATTATGTTCTATCTTCGGGTCTGACGGTAGGTGCGCTTGCGGCGGTATTGTTGAATCTTCTGATTCCGGATCACAAAGAGAAAGCAGCGATTGCATCAAACCAGGAAGTTGCTTAAATATAGAAAGGCTTGGCGTAGGGGCCAAGCCTTTTTTGTGTTTAGGTGGGTGGGGGAGTGGCGGGAAAGTAGCTCGCGTGTGCGAAATAACTGCAAAAAGGCAGCTAATGGTGGGCGAGTGCTGCGCGTGAGCGAAATAGCTGCAAAAAAGCAGTTAATCGGCGGGAAAGTAGCACGCGTGTGAGAAATAACTGCAAAAAAGCAGTTAAATGGCGGGAAAGTTGCACGCTTGGGCGAAATAACTACAAAAATGCAGCTAATGGGCTGTAAAGCTGCCCGCTTGGGCGAATTAACTGCAAAAGTGCAGCTAAATGACCGTGAAAGCCGCACACTCGGGTGAAATAACTGCAAAAATGCAGTTAAATGGCTGGAAAGTCGCACACGCGGGCGAAATAACTGCAAAAGTGCAGTTAAATGGCTGGAAAGCCGCACGCGTGGGTGAAATAACTGCAAAAGTGCAGCTAAATAGTGGGGAAGTTGCACGCTCGGACGAATTAACTGCTAAAGTGCAGTTAAATGGAGGGAAAGTTGCAGGTTTGGACGAAATAACTGCAAAAATGCAGTTAAATGGCGGGAAGGTTGCACGCTCGGACGAATTAACTGCAGAAGTGCAGTTAAATGGCTGGAAAGCTGCCCACTTGGACGAAATAACTGCAAATGTGCAGGTATTTCGCCGAACCAGCCCAAACGACCCGCATCAAATAAAAACGCCCAACAAGCAAATTTATTGCTTACTGGGCATTTTCATTAATGCAGCTAGCCTTCAGATCCGACTCCCCACCTTGCGCAGCATCTGATTCAGCACCTCAGCAAGCACAAGGCCAATCGCAATCGCTCCAGAAATGAAGAAGGCTTGCGCAGCGAGCTGCAGCGCGACATTGTAGTCATTCTCGACGAAATGGCGCATCGCATCGTAGGCCATGCCGCCGGGCACGAGGGGGATCATTCCCGATACGCTGAAGATAATGACGGGCGTCTTATACATCCGCGCGAACACAATACTAGTCGCTCCGACGACGAATGTCGCAGCGAACGTTGCTAGAACGGTGCTGTAGCTTCCGTTCAGTAAAATATAGACAGCCCAGCTGACCATGCCGACAAGGCCGCATTGCGGCAGCGAACGTCTTGGGGCATTGAAGATCACGCTGAAGGCGGAGGAGGCAATAAAACTGGTAATGAGTTGTGCGATCATAGATTGACCTCTTTCGAATGAGTTGGTTAGAGTAAGATGAAGACGAGGGCAATACCTGTTCCAATAGCGAAGGCGGTTAAGAACGCTTCTGCCCCCTTGGAGATCCCTGAGACGAGATGACCGGACATCAGATCACGGACAGCATTCGTAATTAACAGGCCAGGAACGATCGGCATGACCGACCCGATGATGATCTTATCTACTTCATACCCAATTCCAAGCTTGACGATTAAGAATGCGAGTAGTCCGAGCAGAAACGATGCTGAGAATTCCGCGAAGAATTTCACAGCCACGATCCGCTGGAAATAGATGACGGATGCAAGTCCGAGACCTCCGCATAGGACAGCAGGGATGAAATCGTACCAGCCGCCTCGGAACATAATCAGGAAGCAGCCACTGGATATTGCCGCAGCGACGATCTGGAACCAGATCGGATATGTATGTTTATCTTGTTCGATTTCTCGTAGTCGCAGCCGAGCTTCCGGCATCGTGATTGCGCCGCTTGTTAGTGCGCGAGACACATTGTTCACTTCGGCGACTTTGGATAAATCTGTCGTTCGTTCTGTGATTCGGATTAACTTGGCAGGTTCTGCACCATCCGTCGAGAAAATAATGCCCGTCGGCGTGACATAACTATGCGAACGTGGGAGACCAAGCGATGTGGCCATCCGTGTCATCGTATCTTCAACACGGGATGTTTCTGCACCGCTCTGCAGCATAATTTTGCCGGCGAGCAGACAGATTTCGATGGTCTCATATGTTAAATGATCAAGTTTGTCTTCCATGTCATATCCCCTATAATCAAATGATGCAAGAATCATAATTATGATCATTATGGAGAAGAAAATGCCGAATGTAAAGCAGGTTTACCGAAGATTATCATGCTAGTTGCGCACATGAGGCAGACGTGTGAGCAGGGTGTACGTGCACCCCATTTCTTCTGCCGTCCATTTTCCATTATAATAAGGAAATACGAGTAGGGCACGAGGAGGACGAGAATGGCGAAGCAGAAGTATTATGTCGTATGGGCTGGGAAAAAGCCGGGGATTTATAAGACATGGCCGGAGTGCCAAGAGCAGGTCAATCAATTCCCGCAGGCCAAGTATAAATCGTATGAGACCTTAGCGGAAGCGGAGAAAGCCTATCAAGGCGGAGCGAAGTCGTATTGGAATCAAGCCGGATCGAAGGGGAGCGGGGCTGCCAAGACATCGGGATCGCGCAAACCCGCATCCAAAGACGTGCCGCTATCGGAAATCGACTATAACAGCATTTCGGTCGATGTCGGGACACGAGGGAATCCGGGTCCGGTGGAATACAAAGGTGTGGATACACAGACAGGAGATATATTGTTCTCACATGGCCCAATTGCGAAGGGAACGAACAATCTGGGCGAATTCCTTGCGATTGTACATGGTTTGGCCTACCTGAAACAGAAGGACAGCACACAGACAATCTATAGCGATTCGGCAAATGCGCTGAAATGGCTTAAGCAGAAGAAGGTAGCTTCCACGCTTGTTCGCGATGCTTCGACGGAAGAGATCTGGACCCTGGTTGATCGAGCGGAACAGTGGCTTAGGACGAACACTTACAAGAATAAAGTCCTGAAGTGGGAGACGCAGAGCTGGGGCGAAATTCGAGCCGACTATGGGCGGAAGTAAATAAAAAAAGGGCTTGTCCACTGTACAGGAGGACAAGCCTTTTTTCATTTGACAAGCGTAGGAGCAATATACTGCAGGAACACATCGATGGGCGGTTTCCTTTTCTTATGCTTGTCATTGGTAAGGACGGCTACCAGATCATGAGATGGAACAACGATAATATATTGTCCGCCGAATCCGAGGGCGAAGTAATAAGGAACTTCTATCGCTGGTTCTTGCTCGGTCGTGAAAGTAGATACCCACCAATGCCAGCCGTACATGCCTTCGCGCGGTTTACTAACTTGCACACGCGGCAAAGTCGATTGCTCGATCCATGACTCGCTAAGAATCTGCATACCTTGTGATCGACCTTTTTGCAGGTAGAGCTGCCCGAACTTAAGCATATCCCGAGCCTTCATATAGAGGCCGAAGCCTCCCGTGTGAATGCCTTGCGGATCGACTTCCCACTGCCATTCCTCTATACCAAGAGGGTGGAAGAGATGGTGCTTAGCGAATTCTTCAACCGATTGCCCAGAAGCTTGCATGATCATAGCCGCGAGCAGCTGCGAACAGCCGGAATTGTAGATCATTCGCGCACCTGGAGGATCTGACAAAGGTAATGCTAATGTGAAATCTACCCAATTCATCGTCTTTGTCATGCGAGGGAACGAATTTAGTCCACCGAACTCCATCCATTCGAACCCTGCAGTCATCGAGAGTAAATGTTCGATCGTTATACTGCGCTTACGATCATCGGCATCCTGTTCCAGCTGTGGGAAGAAGGGATGGAACGGTGCGTCAGTCCCTGGCAAAATCCCCTGATCGATCGCAATCCCGACGAGTGCGGATAACACACTTTTGGTGCAGGAGTTGATCTTATGCAGTGCGTCTGCTGAGTCGGGTTCCCGATGGTACTCGAACAGCATTTGATCGCCTTTTGTCAAAATACAGCTTCGGAGCGCATGCGTAGTGATCGACTGTTCTATGCGATCTAAGTCAAATAGCTTCATGCGTTCTTTCGCTCAACATGTTTGAGCGCTTCCTTCTGACTTAGCGGCGAGAGGGCAGTCTCCGCTACGAATTTACGCACGGCCGCTTCATTCGTCTTCGAGTATTCTCGAAGAGCCCAGCCAATGGCTTTGCGAATGAAGAATTCCTTCTCTTCCGCACGGCGCCGAATGTATCGGAACAATCGTTCTTCGTCGGTATTCTGCTTATAACTTAACTGATAGAGCAGGGCAGCGCGCTGCAGCCAGAAGTTATCGGATTCAATCCATCGTTCCGTATAGGATGTAATCAGCTCCGGATATTTGGCGAGATGGAATCCAATCAACCGTGAGGAGATCAGATCGACCGTATCCCACCAGGATTTATCTGTAATAAGGTGTTCTAAGACATCGATATGTGCTTGTTCGGCATGCTTCCGGTGTTTCTCGTAGAGAATCATCGCGATATATTGGAACTCTCGTTCAGGCAGTGACCATACTTCACCGGCAACTTGAACAAGTTCTTGGCCTTTAGGCAGTGGATTCGCCTGCATGAACTGGCGTAAATATTGACTTCTTTCTGGCGTTCGAATACCGAGAAAGGGGAATTGATCCCGCATATAAGCTGCCATAGGAATGGCTGCTTTAGCACTCGCGTGAGTTCGGAAATACGCTTCGAGTTGTTCAGAATAGGGATGCATCGGCACGACTCCTTTGTAGGTTTAGAATATCCAGAAGTCCGTTCATTTACCTCTTCGCTAAGGGATAGGCTCTCTGAATTCGTTCAAGTGCTTCTTGCAGCAATGCACGCGGTGTTCCTAAATTGATTCGGATGTAGCCATCACCACCAGGGCCGAACGCCGTACCGAAGCTAACAGTGACGCCAGCTTCCTGCTCAATCCATTGCTTCAATGCCTGCTCATCTCTACTAACCGCACGGCAATCCACCCACAGCAGGTACGTGCCTTCTGGTTCAATGACGACTAACTCTGGCATATGTTCCATAATGAATTGCTTCGCAAATGCAATATTGCCTTGAATGTATGTGCGTAACTCCCCAAGCCATTCATCACAAGCTGTATAAGCAGCTTCGAGTGCCGGGACAGCGAAGAAGGTCGGATCGAATACGCCAGATTGAAGCATGCGCGTCCGGAAGCCTGCACGTAATTCTGCATTCGGAATGATGATGTTCGAAATTTCTAGACCTGCCAGATTGAAAGTTTTGGCTGGAGAGGTGCAGATGATGGAGCGTTGTGCGATCACATCGGACAAGGTGGCAATGACGGTATGCTCATGTCCAACATGTGCGAAATCCGCATGGATTTCATCTGAGACGATAAGTACATCGTACTTCTCGCATAACGCTGCAACACGCTCCAGTTCAGGCCGCGTCCAGACCCGTCCCGTCGGGTTGTGCGGAGAGATGAACAATAGAATTTTGATTCCTTCCTGCATATGGCGTTCCATATCATCAAAATCCATTTCATACCGTCCATTGATAAGCTGAAGCGGACTCTCCACCAAGGTGCGATGATTCAGACGAACTGATCGCGGGATTGGCTGATAGCATGGCGTGTGAACCAAGACCCGATCCGTTTCCTCTGTAAAATGCTGAATGATTAAAGAGACTGCTTGGACGATACGTGGACAGAAGACGATCCATTCTTGTTCTATTTGCCATGAATAGGCGCTGCGCATCCATCGCTTGACCGCATCATAATAAGGTGCGAATAGATTCGTATAGCCGTAAATGCCGTGATCTGCCATGCGTCGAATGGATTTCTGAATGGCTTCGGGCGTCAGCAAATCCATGTCGGCGACGGAAAGAGCGATTTGGTTCTGCCCGAATTGCTGAGCCATGATATCCCACTTATCGCTGTTGGTGCCGAATCGGTTCGTAATCTGATCGAAAGATGAATAAGATGAATTCATAGCGGAAGTACCTCCTGTTGTATCGGTTATATTCTTATTTAAAGGCTTTCTAGAGAAGCAATCAACTATGAAAAGTGTTAATCCTACCTTGGATGAGGCCGAATACATAGTTTTGCCGGAAATGGTCACGCTATCCTTGTAAGCAAAAGCTTGAGAACGAGGAGGAGACAACCATGTCAGATCAGAGTAGAAAAGCTGTTCAAGATGCGATTCAAGCGGATTTCGAGTCGATGAATGCAGCAACATCGGCTAGTGCAGGACTAACATCGATGCAATTTGGGCGTGATGATGTGCAAGAAGGGAATGCGATTCCATCCGCAACACCTGCGGCTCCTGATGCATCGATGCAGCATGCATCCAATGTGATCGAAGACGACGATTATATTTAAAATAAAGGGTTAGGATAAAGGGACGTTTCCACTTTAAACAAGTGCGATAGCGTTTCTTTTTTTATTGTTATTGACTTACTTTTTGTTATATACTATAATCAAGTTATAAATAACAAGTAAATCATGGAACGAAATAATTCATATATTATCCAGTAGGGGGAACATATCATGACTGATTTCATGCAAATAGTGAAAGACCGTAGATCGGCTATGAAATTTAAGCCAGAGGTACATATTACAAGAGAAGAACTCAATGAGATGTTTAATCTCGTCAAATATGCACCGTCGGCGTTTAATTTGCAACATGCACACTATATCGTTATCGATGATGAGGCGCTCAAGAATGGGAAGATCTATGAAGCGGCGAATAAGCAGTATAAGGTCCAATCGGCATCTGCTGCCATTCTGGTACTTGGCGATCTGGAGGCGTACACGCAGGTTGGTGAGCTCAATGAAGGGATGCTTCATCTTGGGGTCATAAATAAGCAAGAATACGATATGACCGTTGAATCGGTGACATCGTTCTATGAAGACCGCGGCGATACCTTTAAGCGTGATGAAGCCATACGTAATGCGAGTTTATCCGCAATGCTGTTCATGTTGATTGCCAAGGAGAAGGGCTGGGATACATGTCCGATGATCGGGTTCGATGCGGAAGCCATAAGAGAAGCACTCAATATCTCAACTCGATATGTACCAGCGATGTTAATCGTCATTGGGCAAGAGCAGGTAGCGGGCCAAAGACCGCGCGGTTACCGCAAGCCGATAGCGGAGTTCGTTAGCTACAATACCGAAATTTCAAAATAAATTATGGTTGGAAAGGGGTAGGGGAACATGTCATTACGAACAGCAGGGATTCATCATATTACGGCGTTTGCTCGGAATCCTCAAGAGAATGTTGATTTCTACGCAGGGATTCTTGGGTTAAGACTTGTGAAGAAGACGATTAACTTTGATGCGCCAGAGGTCTATCATTTGTATTTCGGCGATGAGGCTGGTAATCCGGGTACGATTATCACGTTCTTCCCTTGGCCTGAATCTCGCAGAGGACGGGTTGGCGGAGGACAAGTGGGGAGAACGACATATGTGATTCCGTCAGGCGCTATGGGCTTCTGGGAAGACCGATTGAAACATTTTGGGATTTCGATCTCGACGGCAGAGCGCTTCGGCGAGAAATATCTGCAATTCGCAGATCGAGAAGGCTTGCAGTTGGAGCTCGTTGAACGCGAGGAAGGAAAACGGAGTGCATGGTCATTCGACGGTATTCCGACATCGGCAGCAATCAAAGGCTTCGGCGGGGCTGTGCTGTTCAGCGTGGATTCAGCGCGTACGATGGACGTACTGGAGAATGTGTTGGGGCTAACGAAGGTTGGAGAAGATGTAGGTTATATACGTTATCAAGCAACCGGAGAAATTGGCAACTTAATTGATGTTAGCGCCAATAATGTGGAATGGGGCCATGGCGGCGCAGGTACCGTGCATCATATAGCATGGCGTGCCAAAGACGATGAAGAGCATGCGCAATGGCGGCAGGCTGTCATCCAAGGCGGTTATAAACCGACAGATATTCTTGATCGCCAGTATTTCCATGCGCTGTATTTCCGTGAAGCTGGAGGCATCCTATTCGAGATTGCAACAGATCCTCCAGGCTTCGCACGCGATGAGGATCCGGATGCACTTGGCGAGCAGCTCATGCTACCGCATTGGTTCGAGCCAAGACGAGCGCAGATAGAAGCGAATTTACTTCCAATCGAAGTTCGAAGTTTAGGAGGGGGTCAAGTATGATTCATTTATTCGAGCAGGGCACAGACCCGAATGCACCAACACTTGTACTGTTTCATGGAACAGGCGGCACAGAGCGCGATCTATTACCGCTTGCGAAGCATATTGCACCATCGTCAAGCATCCTCAGTCTTCGAGGGAATGTTCTGGAGAACGGCATGCCTCGTTTCTTCAGACGGTTGGCTGAAGGGGTATTCGATGAAGAGGACCTTATCTTCCGCACGACAGAAGTCTACGAATTCCTAGATCAAGCAGCTGAGCAATATGGATTAGATCGCAGCAATTTCATCGCCGTAGGGTATTCGAACGGTGCGAATATGATTGGCAGCTTGTTGTTCCATTACGCGAACGCTGTCAGAGGCGCTGTTCTGCATCATCCGATGGTTCCACGCCGCGGAGTCGCGTTGCCGAATCTAGAGGGGACCGAAGTCTTCATTGGTGCAGGTACGAATGATCCGATCTGTTCGAAATCCGAATCCGAGGAGCTGGATCAACTCCTGCGTGATGCAGGGGCTTCGGTGACGCTTCACTGGGGAAATGCAGGTCACCAGCTCACTGGAGCAGAGGTAGATGCAGCTGCTTTTTGGTACCAGCAGCACTACGCACAATAACGGTATGAGTTCGCATGTCATTGAAAAGAAACTTAGAATAGCCGTGGTAGATAGCGATGTAGGATCGGCTATCTGTCATGGCTATTTTGCTGGAGCAGGCGGTGAATATCCGCTATACTGGCTAGAGGTTGAATAACGGAAGAGGTTAATACGAATGAAGAGCTATTTATATACGTATGCAGCACATGAAGATGAACAAGCGTTGTGTCAATTGGAACTACGTACATTGTTCAGAGGAGCGAAGATCGGTGCTAAGAGTCTCATCTCATCACGTCTGATTGATCCAAGCCGGAGTCCTTTCATTCATGAACGAATTACAATCGAATACACGGCTCCGACCCTTGACGAGCTGGTTGAGCAGGTTGATTTCCTACAAATCCAGCAGGGAAAATCATTTAAGGTCGTATATTATAAATCAGGTGAGTTTGTATCCTATGATGAGGAGCGGGTGATTGAACGGAAGCTCGGAGCAGCGATCTGCGGCAAGGTGAATATGCGCAATCCAGAGCTTATACTCGGCGTCACGAAGCATACGGAGGGTTGGATACTCGGTGAGTGTATGCAGAGTAAGGCGATCTGGAAGCAACATCAAGATAAGCCTCAGAATTATTCGACGGCACTGAGTACAAGACTTGCGCGTGCCGTCGCTAATATTGCCGTCCCCGAAGTGGAGGGCGTTCGAGTCATAGATCCATGCTGCGGGATTGGGACCGTATTGCTTGAAGCATTATCGATGGGAATCGACATTGTTGGTCGCGATATCAACCCGTTAACGACCCGTGGAGCACGACTGAATCTTGCGCACTTTGGCTACCCGAATGTGGTTACGTTAGGCGATGTGCGGGATATTACGGATCATTATGATACGGCGATCATCGATCTGCCCTATAATCTGTGCTCAAAGCTCTCCGATGAGGAGCGGTTGTCGATGCTGCGCAGTGCGCATCGATTCGCAGATCGCGTCGTATTGATTACAACGGAGCCGATCGACGAATCGGTTGCCCATGCTGGCTTCGATATTGTAGACCGCTGTCAGGTTCACAAAGGTCGATTCGTTCGCGAAGTGCTCGTCGTTCAAGCTCAATCGCAAACTTATTGATTCGCACGTACTTGTGAGGGAGGCGTCACGGCAGGGCTGTTCGTGTTCAGTGATTCTGCTTGCTCTGTCTTACGCTTTCCCCATATGAGTGTACCGATAACGCCGATGATAATCATGACAGACCCGAGCATATCATAGATTGTGATCTGTTCACCGAATACAAGCACCCCGCCAATCATGGTTACGACAGTTGCAAGATTGGAGAATACGCTCATTTTGGAAGCTTCCATTTTGGACAACGTATACGTCTGTAATAACAGCGACATGAGGGAAGAGAGTAATCCTAGATAGAGAATCGCAATCCAGAAGGAGCCGATGGACAAGGGTTGAATCAATTGCTCCATCGTACCGTTCACGCCATGTTGAATCAGTGCCATGGCACCGAAGGCTACGCTGCCGATCGCCATCATGATATAAGTCAGTTCGATCGGACGGAACTGGCCGGTGAGCTTCCGGGCGAATACGCTGTATCCTGAGAAGGATAAGACGGATAAGAACAACAAGATAATCCCCGCAAGATGAGACATATCCAGCTTCGTGCCTTTCATAATAACCACGAACAATACCCCAAATACCGAGAGTACAATGGCTAACTTTTGCTTAAGCGTTGTACGTTCTTTCAGGAAGTATCCCGCGAACAGAACCGTTAAGACGGGCGTAAATGCATAGAGAATACCTCCTTCAGCAGAGGATGCGTGCTGCAATCCGAAGGCTTGAAGCGCGAAGAATAGAGTCGGATACAAGATCGCCATGCCTAGAATCGGACGTAGTGATTTGCCGCGAAGATCGATTTTGATCCACCCGAGCGCAACAGGGATACTAAGAACCAAGAACGACAGGATAAACCGATAGGCTAACGCGGTGAAGGGGTCCGCCGATTGGAGCGCGCTCTTCATGAACAAGAATGATAATCCGATGATGCTAGCGTTGATGACCGCGGATACGACGGCAAGTTTATTGCTTTGTTGTGAATTCATATAAAATTCCTCCTAGAATAAATCCTATGGATTTATTGAAAATGACGATCTTCCTTCTATTCAGTGATAGTGTGAATCGTTATACTGAAGATACGATAATAACTAGAAGCTGACGAGATGGATTTAACTGAATTGTATCGGTACAGTTCCAAGTGGTTCATGATTTTTATATAGAAACGCGGTGTGTTGATGGCTAAATATGTATCCGTACTGACGGATATGGAAGAACGAATTCGCACAGGTCAGTATGTTCCTGGTCACAAGCTCCCCTCGATCCGTGATGCATCCGAGATGTATGGATGCAGTAAGAGCACCATTATTCGTGCCTATGCAGAACTCGAACGTCTACATATCATTTATGCGATGCCGCAGAGTGGATATTATGTGGTAGATCGTCGCGGAGAACAGTGGGATCAAGGGAGGGACAACGACAAGCTAGATTTCTCGTCGGCATCACCAGACCTGCATATTTTCCCGTACCTTGATTTTCAGCATTGTCTAAATCGCGCGATCGACACCTATCAATATCAATTGTTCACGTATGGCGATTCTCAGGGCCTAGAGAGCTTCCGTCATATGCTGGTGAAGCATCTTGCCGATGATCAAGTGTTCACGAAGCTGAATCAGATCGTTGTCACGTCGGGTGTACAGCAAGCGCTGAACATTCTGACCCGCATGCCATTTCCGAATGGCAAATCCGTTATTCTGATTGAGCAGCCAAGCTATGAGATCTATCAGCGGTTCCTAGAGCTGGAAGGCGTGAACGTCGCAGGCATTGCCCGAACAACTCGTGGCCTGGATCTGGACGAGCTGGAGAAGATGTTCAAGCACGGGGATATCAAGTTCTTCTATACGATGCCGAGGTATCAGAACCCGCTGGGGACTTCCTTTACCCTTACAGAACGGAAAGCGATCGTTCGGCTAGCCGAGCGGTATGATGTCTATATTGTCGAAGATGACTATATGGGGGACTTGGGAACCGAGGTTCGGATGAATCCGCTCTATAGCTATGATACGTCTGAACATGTGATTTATTTGAAAAGCTTCTCCAAAGTCATATTCCCGGGGCTTCGAATCGGTGCAGCGGTAGTACCCAAGCTGCTTCATCCGACCTTCGTGCAATATAAGGCCTTTTCTGATGCCGATTCTTCAATTGTCTCTCAAGGGGCACTGGAGATTTACCTCAAGAATGGGATGTTCGACCGGCATAAGCGCAAAATTATACAGCTCTATGCGGATCGGATGAATCGGATGAACCAAGCGCTTACGCAAGTACAAGCATCAGAATGGGTAGAAGTCGCTCCCGTCCAACAAGGCGTGTATATTTCGCTGATGCTGCCGAAAGTCGTCAATATGGATCAGCTGCATACGAAGCTGAAGCGGGCCAACATTATTACGGTACCAAGCAAACATTTCTTTTTGCAAGGTCATACACCTTCTTCCAAATTCCTTCGGCTAAGTATTACTCGTGTTCACGAGGATCGCATTGAAGAAGGTGTACGAGCGATCATGGATGAAGTGAAGCGCACGGGCCGTGGATGGGGATAGAAGGTTACGAGATTTGGGATAGTCGTCATGCATGATGAATTTCAATGAATGGGGAGGAATTGGTCAATGAAGATTGGGATGATCGGAACCGGATGGTTCTCGGAGATGCACTGCAATTTATTAGAGCAAATGGAAGGTGTACATGTTAGCGCTGTATGTGGGACAAGTATGGAGAAGGCTGAGCGCTTGGCAGGAAAATGGCGTAACGTATCGGCTTACGAGAATGTTGAGAATATGCTCGATCAGGAGAAGCTGGATGCCGTCTATATCTGTGTACCTCCATTTGCGCATGGGGAGATGGAGAAGTCAGTTATCGCACGGAACATTCCGTTTTTTATCGAGAAGCCGATTGCGTTAGATGATCAGCTCCCTGCGGAGCTCTACGCACACATTCAGGAGAAATCTCTTATTACTTCGGTAGGCTATCATTTCCGGTATACCGATGCGGCGCAGAGAGCGCTCAAGCTCTTACAGGGTCGAACCGTAGGGATGGCACTCGGTACATGGATGGGAGACATGCCGCGTGTCGGATGGTGGCGCAAGCAGGAGGGCTCTGGTGGCCAATTCCTGGAGCAGACGACGCATATGGTTGATTTACTCCGTTATACGCTGGGTGAAGTGACCGAAGTTTATGCCGCTTATGCGAATCGCGTCATGCATCAGGTCGAGGAAGGCGTTACCGTTGCGGATGTCGGTACCGTGACCTTGAAGCTTGCGAGCGGAGCCGTGGCGAACATCTCGAATACGTGTATTGTGCCGACATCCGGTCAAGTAGGGCTTCATATTTATACTGATCAAGGCGTGATGGAGATTCATTCGAACCAACTTGTAGATCGGACGAAGGGTGAGACGTATACACTTCAGAACCAATCTAATCCGTATGTCCATGAAAATGAAGCGTTCATCCATGCGGTACGCACTGGAGATACCCAGCATATTCGTTCTACCTATCAGGATGCGATCCAATCGCAGCGGATTGCAACGGCAGCTTTACATTCTGCAGCGACTGGTGTTCCAGTTAAATTATAGAAGGCAACATCATACCAATAAGCCCACTGAACAGATGAACTGCGCAGTGGGCTTGTTTTGAAATATAACGATTAGACGATTATTTAGGGACTTGAAACCAAATTTCTCCGAATTTCGCATCACGGATTTGATACCACTTGTTCCCCTTCGTATCGAGTTTCTCATTGTTAATTGTGACGATCTGAGGCATCAACGTACCGAGTGCTTTACTTGTTGTTGTTTTGTGTGCCGTAATCGGTTTGGTAATTGAGAAGGTTTTGTCTGGCTTACTGAATGTTGGTGTCGTTACGCTGAACATCCGGTTGAATGTTGGAATGTATGAGACGAGATCATTGAAGATTCGCGCCTCTTTACTTCCATTTGGATATGGATTCGACTGCGGTGTCTCGATCACGTAGACCTTATCATTTTGCGTTCCAACAATGACGCCACCCTTATTCTGGCTCTTGGCAAGGGATGCCCACTCTTTCTTCGTATATTTCGTGATGGAGAGGATCATCTCGTCATTGGCTTTGGACCCTCTTGGTGTATACATAATCCGTTCCGAGTAAACGCCGCCGTGCTTGATCTTGTCCAGCTTGGCTTGGTTCAATTTCTCGATATCCACAATGCCCTCCCATGATGCAGGGATGACATACATGAAATCTTGAGCCGGACTCGTATGAATAGAGCTTAGTGCATCTTTCGTCTTTGCTTGCTTCATGACGGTGAACTCGCCGTTTCGGTAGGATAGCGTGGTGTTCACATAGCCGATGGTTTCGGCATTGCTATCCCCGGTAAGTCGCTCTTCGCCGAGCAATTCGTAGATCCCATCCCCATTCGTGTCGAAGGGATCAAGAGAATTGAATGTGGCTAGATTGCCTTTAATCCGTAAATTATCGGATAGAATAACTTTGGGTGTATTGTTATAGAACGAGACGATACGACTCGTAATATAGCCGCCTGATCCGCCTGTATCAGCCGTCAGCATAATGTCATTCGCTTTATCGCCGTTGAAGTCGCCTGCAAAATTAATATAAGGCATGTAGCCATCGAATCCGATAAGGTTCGCGTTCATGATTTTGGATGTTTTGCCATCGACAACAATAAGGTTAATGTCTTGGGAGAAAGGGGATTCCTTATCTTCACGGGTTCCAACCACATACGCAGTGTCCAGCACGCCGTCTTTGTTCACATCAATCTTTTGCTGGTCGAGCAGCACGGTATTCTCTGGAACGGTTACGCCATCTAGTGAGAAAGTTTGTCCGATTTTAGGCGGGTTGTCAGAACCGGATTGCGTATGGTCTGCAGCGAACGCCGCTGCGGGGAATGTGGCGAGAATCGATAACGATAGGGTCAGTGCCATGATTTTTTGTCTCATAAATGATGTACCTCCTGTCAGTCCGTCCTTGTCATTAGCATATTTCGGGCGGGTTGGATATGTTTTC
This sequence comes from Paenibacillus terrigena DSM 21567, assembly GCF_000374845.1. GTDB lineage: Bacteria > Bacillota > Bacilli > Paenibacillales > Paenibacillaceae > Paenibacillus_K > Paenibacillus_K terrigena. The sequence continues at coordinate 221,493 of NZ_KB895420.1, forward strand.
TACATCTATATTTTATACGTGTTCAAACGGCCTAGGGTTACATCAAGGTATCAATCTATTTAAAATAAGATTACGAATCCTGTCGAACGAAGGAAACCTCAACCGGGATAATCCCTATAGGGAAAGGTGATGGCGGGTATTGACCCTTATCAAGAAAAAGTCATATACTGTTGGATGGTTCATGGAGTGGTTACAATTATTATGACCTAGAGGAGGTTGTACGTTGGCTAAACGTGAGAACCTTATGGAAATGGAGAATGAATTTAGAAAGTTCATGAGAAAAGTGCAGTCTGAATGGGCTAGAAATGTAAATAGTGAGCTCTCAAGGACGCAATTTCTTGTACTCGATAAATTGTATGTAGAAGGTCCTATGAAAGGTTCAGATATTGCCGATGCCATCTATATTACAGCTGGTGCTGTGACCGGATGCTCGGACAAGCTGATTCTTGGCGGCTATGCAGAGCGGCTGCGCGATGAGCGGGATCGGCGCGTTGTATATTTGAAAATTACGGAGAAGGGGATTCAGACGATGCAAGAGATCGCGAAGCGCAGGCATGAGCTGATGAACGATTTATTCGGTAACGTATCAGATGAGGATGTGTTGCATCTAACTTCAGTTTTCAAGCAAGTGATTGAGAATTCCGAGTCCAAATAATCATCTTACTTAAGTGAGTGCTGTATCGGTACATAATCCTTGGTCGATCTTGCCATCCTAATCGGTAATAAACGATAGAGACAAGGATGTGCTGTATGAAGCAACGCGCGATATCGAGTTGGATTGCTGTCATCTGTATTACCTTTATGTTAAGTACCTTATTCCCAGGCATTTTGCGTGCTTCCGCTTCTTCTGGGTCATCGCCTGTAACAGTTGCACCTGAGCAGTCCGTAACGGTACCGATGGAAATTCCAGATCATCCGCAGCTAAATGCGCTTCGGAATTTGCAATGGCTTCAGACAGATGCGCGAGACATAACAGGGGATCGTGAGCAGGAACAGATCGGGTTGTTGGGCGGCAAGGACGATCCCAATTCGGATCATTATCAGCTCGTCTATCTGATCTACAAAGATGTGAAACATCAGAAGACCAGTGTCACGTTCATCCAAGGCGGGTATCGACCGAGCATGGTCGTATGCGATTTGAATGGGGATCAGGTGAATGATGTTCTTGTGAAGCTGCCAAAAGGAAGCAACACAGAGAAAGCAAATTATCGACTGTATACGGTGAAGAACCAAGAGGTTGTTCCGATGCCTGCACCGAATCCGATCGAAATCGTCGGCCAACTGGAGAATGATTACACGATTACGTTGAAGGCGAAGGGGCAAGATACCTACGCTGTAAATATGAAGGATCGGAAGGAAAAGTATGATGCAGCAGGCTATTATAAAAATGGAAAGCTGCTGCGTCCAACGAAGGTGTCGAATGCTTCATTCGAAGTGATTCAGCCTGTTGATTTCGATAAGAACGGAACGACGGATTTACAGGGTGTACAGAAGGTTACGGGTGCCAGTGATGATGACGTGATTGCCTATGTGCATTCCTTATGGACTTGGGAGGACGGCAAGTGGAGACAGCTGCATGTCTATGTTCAGAAAGCCGTGAAGTGAAGAAGCTTCAAAGGAAGAGCTATCCTGCCCGAGGGTAGCTTTTTGTTGTATACTTGAAAGGGAGTACGATCCGAAAGGGAGTTATCATCATGGAACAAGTATTGGTGGAGGAATACCGTAACGAGACACTCGAATGTTTGCATCGTGGTCATATTTGCGGTGTTGGAATAGATAGACAAGTGAAATATGAGGTAGGCGACGCCGATTATGTGGCATTCCTGCGTTCTGCAGGCAAGCCATTTCAGGCCATTCCGGGGATTCGGGCCGGCATTCATGAAGCGTATGGCTTAACGGATCGCGAGATTGCGATTATGACGGCTTCGCATCGCGGCGAGTCTTTTCATATGGATACATTACAGGATTTCATGAAGCATACAGGGCTTGAGGAGTCGAACTTGGTCTGCGCGAAGAGTTATCCAATGCACCGTGCGTCAAGAGAGACAATCATTCGTGATCAAGGCCATGAAAGACGGATCTATCATAATTGCTCAGGCAAGCATTTCGGTGTACTATCTTACTGCAAGCTGATGGGTTATTCGCTCGAAGGCTATGAGGACCCGAATCATCCGGCACAGCTTGAGATTGTGAAGACACTCGCCATGATGGCTGAGATGCCAGAAGATCAAATTGCGCGTGGAACTGATGGTTGTGGGCTTCCCGTATTTGCGCTTCCGCTGCGGAATATTGCCACTGCTTACTTGAAGCTGGCTTGTCCAGAGTTGATCGAAGAGGAAGAGACACGAGAAGCGGTTCGTAAGATCACTTCAGCGATGCATGCGTATCCTGAGAATGTCTCGGGTACGAATCGGATTTGCTCGACTTTGCTGCAAGATTCGAACATTGTCGCTAAAGGCGGCTTCAAAGGGATCTATGGGTTTAGTCTAAGGAAGGAACAACTTGGATTCGCCTTCAAAATTATTGACGGTTCCGATGAAGAATGGGCGCGTATCGTGGTCTCGATTCTAGAACAGATTCAATATGACAATCGCGAGACGATTGAGCGAATTCATGAGCGGTTCCCTGCAGACATCCGGAATGATGCGGGCAAAATTGTAGGCTACAGCAAGGGGGTATTTAAGCTATGAAGCAACGTGTAATTCTCGAAGTGATTGCGACGACTTTAACGGAAGTTAAAGCGGCTGCCGCGTATGGAGCGGATCGGATTGAGCTCATCACGGCGATGCAGGAGGGAGGCTTGACTCCGTCCATAGGTTTGATCGAGGAAGCGGTCAAATCGGTCAATATTCCAGTAAATGTTATGATTCGACCTCACAGCCGGTCTTTCGAATACGATCGGGAGGATATTCGTACGATGCTGTCTGAGGTTCGGCATATCAAACGGGCAGGTGCGAATGCAATTGTCTTTGGGGCTCTAACACCCAAAGCCGAAATCGATATTCGATTGCTGGAACGGGTATTGGATCGCGCAGGAGATATGAAAATGACGTTCCATCGTGCCATTGATGAAGTTCAGGATCAAATGGCGGCGCTCGAGCAGATCCTTGCCTATCCACAGATAACGACCATTCTTACTTCAGGCGGACAGCCTAATGTGCTCCATGCGACGGATCGCATTCGAGCGATGGTCGAGCGTACGGCCGGAACGCATTGTACGATCTTGGCGGGGAGCGGGTTATCGCCGGATGCGGAGAAGCTTGCGCCTTTCTTACATGAGACAGGTGTACAGCAGGTTCATTTCGGATCAGGTGTGCGAGTAGACGGTAAGTCCCTTGCGCCGATCGATTCGGAGCGGATGGCTGCGGTACGTTCCATTTTACATGCCTAATACATAGAATAGAACAGGCACCGCTCTTCGGAAAGAGCAGTGCCTGTTTTTCGATTTTAACACATGAATTAGGCGTGTCTGAGTTTACCTAACTCGGAGACCAGAGCCTCGATTTCGCTAATGCTGAAGTTCTGTTTACTTACGACGATATCGTATAGTTCTTGAATATCTTCATAACGTTCGACGGAGAAGGATGAAGCTTGCATCGCAGCGGCGGTTGCCATTTTGAGCTTGGTTTTGATGGCTTCAATCATATATTCTACGTTTTCTTGTGTTGGTTGAGTAAGATCCACATTATTCATCCTTTCCAGGTTCAATATCTTTATTGTAGCATGATTCAAATCACAGGTGCTCAAAAAATTGCCATGAATTTATTGTTCAGTTACAATCATAGCAATATACGGACAGATTAATGCAAGGAGGGGTTGGGTGACGATGCATGAATTGAATTCGAGTTCATCGGTAGGGAGCTCTCGGCAGAAAATGACAGCGGATCAGTTATCGTCTTTTTTCCAGTCGATTTTCACCGCACATTCTGTAGATCATCTCTCGTTCGTCTGTATTGGTACGGATCGTTCGACAGGAGATGCACTCGGTCCCTTCCTTGGTACTTTGCTGGAACAGCGTGGATTCAAGCATGTGATCGGTACGCTGGCCAATCCATGCGACGCGACGAATCTTGCAACTCGATTGAAGACCATCCCGCAGCATCATATCGTCGTGGCAGTCGATGCCTGTCTAGGCCATCCTTCAATGGTGGGACAATACTATGTGTCGCGTAAACCGTTGAAGCCTGCGGAATCCGTAGGAGGGCGACTGCCGGAGGTTGGTCATTACAGCGTTGCAGGAGTCGTGAATGTAAGCGGACCGAAGCCGTATTGGACGTTGCAGATGACTTCGCTCTATCATGTGATGCAGATGGCGGAGCAGATTGCCAGCGCGGTTGATGAAGGGCTTGCGCATGCGCTTTTGAGCCATTAGATCCAGGACAATCCGCATGCAGAAATTTTTTTAATTTGTTTACAAAATTCGAGTCTCTTTTTAATATAGGCCGCATATAATCTAGGTACGCTAATACACAGGTGCTCTAGAGGCCGAGAGGAGAGATGGACAATGACATGGATGAATCATGTGAATATAAAATCGAAGGATGGACAAGTCTATTGCTGCATGCGTAATAAAATTGTTAATTTCAATGAACAGCAATTGATGAGTTATTGTGTAGGCTGCAAAATGTTCGGGGGGACTGCGCAAGGCAAAGGTGTGGAATGCTTCTGGAATGACTTGCGAGGGGAACATACACTCATCGTCACAGACCCTGAACATGAATTCGCCTATAATCAGACGCGAAGCGTCGTGATCTCAACATCGAAATAGAGATTGAAAAGAGGGGACGCAAATGAGCTCAGGAATCGAACAAGGAAAGACAAAGGCAGGATTATTTTACAAGGTTCAAGGTGAAGGGAATCCCATTGTGATGCTGCACGGGTTTTGCGGCAGTTCAGATTATTGGGAAGCTGTCGTTCCCGATATGGCACAGGGTTATAAGGTCATTACGCCCGACTTACGGGGGCACGGACAATCGGCCGTGATCGGTACGGAGTTCGGGATCGAAGCTATGGCCCAAGATATTGTGGAATTGCTGGACGAACTAGGGATTGCAAAGGCTGTCTTATTCGGACATTCGCTGGGAGGCTATATAACCCTAGCATTCGCTGAACAATATGCTGCACGACTTTCTGGATTCTCCCTTGTCCATTCAACGGCGAATCCCGATGCGGAGCAAGCGCGCGAGAACCGGTTAAAAGCGGTGAAGACGATTGAAGAAGAAGGCATCCGGACATTTGTCGATGGCCTTGTACCGAAATTGTTCGCACCTGAACATGTCACGACGATGCCAGAGCTTGTTGAGCAGGCGAAGCAAATTGGTTATGGAACAGCGCCAGCAGGTGCAACCGGTGCGAGCCTTGCGATGCGGTCGCGTCCTGATCGCAATCACGTATTGCAAGAGACGCAATTGCCGGTTCTGATCGTTGCTGGAGAGTTGGATCAGATCGTGCCGCCAGACAAAGCGTTCACCGTAGAAGGAACACATATTGAGCCGGTCATCATCCCTGCTGCGGGGCATATGAGCATGATGGAGACGCCGGACGAGTTGGTACCTGTACTGCGAAGCTTTTTGCAGCGTGTGTATGGATAGATTTTCATAGAGAGAGGCCCAAGGATGTCCTAGTTTGGATGCTATGAGAGGCCTCTTTTTGCTGCGATATAGGGTTTGTTGACACATCGCCTAGGATTGCATACAATCCGTTTAGAAGATTACCTAATTATCTAAGGAATGGAGGGAGCACCCGTGAATGATGCCTTCAAGGCACTGGCAGATCCGACGCGGCGTCAGATTCTGGTGTTGTTGAAAGAACGGGATATGTCCGCAGGCGAAATCGCCGATCATTTTGCCATGACAAAACCAAGCATTTCACATCATCTGAACAGTCTGAAGCATGCACAATTAATTGTGGATCAACGTCAGGGTCAGAACATTATCTATTCGCTCAATACGACCGTCATTCAAGAGGCGCTCGGTTGGTTCCTGAACATGATTCAGAAGGATAAATAGGAGGGAAAAGGCGATGAATACCTCAGAAACGAAAGACAATCCATCGAAGCTATGGGATCGCAAGGATACGATACTGATCGTAGTCAGCACCCTCTTGTTCGTGCTAGCTTCCTTGTTCTATCCGCGGCTGCCCGACCAAGTCATCTCGAAATTCGATCTGAATGGAAATCCTACGCGGACGATGGACAAATGGGCATTCTGGTTATTGTATGGAGGGTTGGCTATCTTATTGCCGATCATTATTAAAATGACACGAAACCTCGATCCGCGCAAAGCCAACTATTTGCTGTTCGAATCGACATTTCAACTTTCGCGCTGGGCGGTTGTCTTGTTCATTCACTTTATTTTTGGCTTTGGGATTGCGTATAATTTAGGGTATCCGGTTTCCATGAACACGGCATTATTGCTCGGGCTTGGGGCCTTATGGATCATAATTGGGAATAGGATGGGCCGAATTCGGTTTACTTACTTTATGGGAATTCGTACCCCTTGGACGCTTGCAAGTGAGGAAGTCTGGCGTAAGACACATCGCTTCGGTGGGAAATGTTGGTTCGTCTGTGGATTATTGATGATCGTCGCGTCATTCTTCCCTGCATCGTACTTCTTGGTGACGTTTATCCCTATACTGTTACTAAGCACCATAATACCGACGATTTATTCCTATATGCTGTATCGGAAATGATTCAAGTCATAGATTGATTGATATGACAGGCAGGTGAGATGGATGTTCCAGAGAGATTATCTGGTGCGATTAATTGAAGAGATGACCAGTGTGCTTGGCAAAGTGATGGGTCTTCGTCAGGATAATAAATTGACGGAGGCGGAGTGGGAAATCGATGAGCTCTTGCAGCGAAAATTCCGTCTTCGCGGCCCGCTGCTTCAATCGCTATCTGCTGTGGATCTGATCAAGATGTTCACCTTTAATGGTGTGCTCGAGTCGGATCGATTGCAGGGGGTCGCACTGCTCATAAAGCAGCAGGCGATGATTGAAGAGAAGAGGCAGGATATCGAGAAAGCAGCACAGCTTCGAATCAAAGCATTGCATTTGTTAGCCTATGCATCAACGCAGGGTTATCCAGTCAAATGGGTGAAGACATGCGATGAAATCGGTGAGCTTGAAGCTCTGCTGCAAGGTGTATATCTCTCAAATGCCTTGCATCGGCTGTTGTGGGAACACTACGAGGGAATAGGAAACTATGCGAAGGCCGAAGATCATCTCTTCCATCTCTATCATCGAGATCCCGATATCCTCTCGGAAGGCATTGCCTTCTACAATCGTTTGTTGGGGCAGGCGGATGAGGCACTTGAGCAGGGTAGACTTCCTCGGGAGGAAGTGCAGCAAGGGCTCGCCCAGCTTCAGGACGATGGAAGGCTTAAGTAAGAAATGGAGGCAACAATTTTGGCTAATGAATCCTATACAATTGAATCCTTGAGCGAAATGCTCAATGGACTCGTTCAAGAAGGTAAGCTGGTGTCCGGGACGATGAGTCAATTACGGCATAAGCTGCCAGATACGTATACGAAGGTGCTCTTGAAGACAATTGAACTTCGGAAGCAGTTATATGTGCAGTTTGAATATCATTATGCGAAGCGGGTCACGCATGAGAATGTCCTGCTTGAAGAGGCTGGAGCGAAGCTTGCCGAGCTCTTCGAGCACACATTCCGGCAGGGGCTGCTTCGGACGACTTCGGAGGAGCTGCAAGTGCTGCTCTCGAAGAAGAACAAGGTGACTGTGATCCGGAAGAAGACGGCTGCGGTCGCAGCGGATTTAACGCATAATCGGAAGAAGCAGTATGTCCTCGAAGAAGGGGAACCCGTTCCGTTCTTGATTGAACTCGGTATCATGAATGCCGACGGAAAAGTGCTAGCGAAGAAATACGATAAGTTCAGGCAGATCAATCGGTTCTTGGAGATGATTCAAGATGTATTGCCGCATTTGCCGAAGGATCGGACGATTACGATCGTTGATTTTGGCTGCGGGAAGTCTTATCTGACCTTTGCGATGTATCATTATTTGCAAGTGCAGCAAGGCTTGTCCCTGAATGTCGTAGGACTTGATCTCAAAGCCGATGTCATCGCACATTGTCAGCAGCTTGCAGAACGTCTCGATTATGGGCAGCTGCAATTCCTCGTCGGCGATATTGCCGAGTACAATGAACTAGAGCAGGTGGATATGGTCGTAACGCTTCATGCGTGTGATACGGCGACAGATGCGGCACTCGAGAAAGCCGTGCGTTGGGGAGCGAATGTCATTCTCTCTGTCCCATGCTGTCAGCATGAATTATTCCGCCAGATCGATAATCCGGCCCTTGAGCCATTGTTGTCCCATGGCATATTGAAAGAACGGTTCTCTGCGCTCGCAACCGATGCGGCGCGTGCCAAGCTGCTTGACCTTCTCGGCTATCGTACGCAACTACTCGAGTTCATTGATATGGAGCATACGCCGAAGAATATTCTAATTCGAGCAGTGAAGGGCAGTGCGTCCGCAGAACAACGTGAGCAGTGGGTTCAGGAGTACGTGCAATATCGCGATTTCCTTCATATATCGCCTTATCTAGAGCGGGCTTGCCAAGATTTGCTGCCGCCGCTGGCGCGTAAGTAGCCTTGTTTTTCTAGGATGGGTGTTCGTCTTAAAGTGTCTATGGTAATATATGGTGTAAACGACGATATGACCAGATTTGGAGGGACGGCAGGTTGGAAGATAAGAAGTATACGAATGAACGGGAATCTGTTCCGCTAACCTCATTACTCGACTGCAGGACAGTCGTAGAACGCAAAGATTATGTATCAACGGGTGTGCTGACGTATGCGGAAGGCGATTTGCTCGAAGTCGAAATTGCGGAATACCAAGATTTCGAGCTCGGTGAATCGGTCAAAATTACAATCTATTCGCCGGTAGGTATCCATATTCTGCAATCTTCTGTCATTGCAAAATATGAGGGAGCCATCCTCATTATTCATCCGCCGAACCATCAGAGCAAGTTCGAGGACAAGCGGAAGTATCCACGGATCGCGACGAATAAGGGCGGCCATATTCTTAAAATTGTACGTCATGAGGATTTGTTCGTATTAGATGAGCCGTTGTCCTTTAACTTGTCGAATATCAGCTTGGAAGGGATAGGCTTCATGCTGCCCAAGACAGAGTTGTTCTCCATCCATACGAGGTTTCATGGCGAATTGGATCTAGGATATCGATTCCCGTGCATCTTCATGATCGTTCGCAAGCAAGTATCGGAAGAGGGAATCTTCTATGGGGCGGAGCTGCTGGAGGTCTCTGAAGAATATGAGCGTAATTTAAGAGCGTTTATTCTGAAGCAGCAAATCGAGAACCATTACGAGATGATGAAGTCAAAGATAAAGACGGCCAAATAGCAGATTTATTCGGGTTACAATAAAAACAGGTAGCTTCGTCCATACGCTGGACAGCTACCTGTTTTTTGCTTGCCAATTCACCCTCCGAATGACTCACGAAAAGCGTGGCACAGCTTCTGACGATCTACATTCCAGAGTGTGGCTAATTCCTCGCTGACCGCTTCGTCCCACCAATCCGATAGAAGCTTGCGATTGCTGGAATTTTCATGAATCCAGATGAGATTGCCTATGACTTTGTGGAAATAGAGGGTTTCTCCTTGCTTCATCGATTCTTCGGGAATCCATACTTTCATGCGTTTGACGGCGCGATATAATTCGGTATTGCAGGTTCTGCGGATTTTTCGGGCGGATGGTAGATTGGCATGATGCTTCTCTGTATGCTTGGCTGTTTGATGCGGATTCGCCACGTGGCATCGACTCCTCTCCATATCAATGTATGCAGGCTGGAGTGGAGAGGCTACCGCGTAGACTTTCGATTCTAATCGACGACAATATATCCGATCATCGGGGCAGCCACTTCTTCATGGTTCATGGGTTTGTTCTCCTTGTTCTCTTTGTTCTCTTTGTTCTCTGTATTCGTGGCAAGATGGCCGGAATGCGTGGTGCAGATCAGACGATAGATTCCTTTTTTCTCTGGTGTGAAAGTGACGACCGTCTCACGCCCTTTGCGCACTTCCCCACGAATCGATGTCCCTTCGATATAGAAATGATGATTCGCCCCATTGACGCCATAAATACTAAGTTTGAGATTCTCCCCGAGTCGTGCTGGAATCGTACCTGGGTCCCAGCGATAGACTTCAATTTCCTTGCCATCCGCAGTCTTGGTCTTGAATTCACCGGTTACGATATGAATGGTGCGTTCTTCCGGTAGATCCGTATTGACGGGCTTGGATTGTTCCCAGCGCAAATATGCGATCGTCAGCATGACAGCGAACATCGCGACGGCGATCCATTGGACTTGTCGTTTATTAATAACCCAGATTCTAGACACTTTATTCACCTCGAATCATGCATTTGAGACAAGTGTATGCGCGAGTGGGTCAAGCCATGCCTATGAAGTAGAAGTCATGTCCCACCGTGTGTTAGAATAATATAGATTAAAACTTAAAACTGGAGTGGAAGAAAATTACTGGGGGGCAGAATGGATACAATTCACGCAATTATTAATGACATTTTCCAATGGGTTCAAGGGTTAGGGTACTTTGGTATTGTGCTGGGTCTGATGCTCGAAGTCATTCCGAGTGAAGTTGTTCTTGCCTATGGGGGATACCTAGTCTCGACTGGGGAAATATCCTTTGTTGGAGCCGTGATCTTCGGTACGATCGGTGCGGTGGGCCAGAACTGGATTCTATATGCAATTGGCCGATTTGCAGGTCGTCCGTTTTTCGAGAAATACGGCAAGTATTTGAAGATCAAAGAGAAGCATCTGACAATAGCGGAAGGCTGGTTCAATAAGTACGGCGCCGGCATTGTATTCACGGCGAGGTTCGTTCCGTTCATGCGTCAGATTATTTCGGTGCCTGCCGGGATGGCAAGGATGTCATTCGGTTTATTCACGCTGTTAACATTGCTTGCATCGATTCCGTGGTCGCTTATATTCGTTTTCCTCGGATGGAAGATGGGGGATCAGTGGCAGCATGTGAGTGAACAGGCAGGTCCATATGTACAGCCAACGCTCCTTATTGCAATTGCTTTGTTAATTGTTTATGTTGTCGTTAAAATATGGCGTTCCAAAACCCGTGCCAAACGAGGTTAATGGATACGTTTCTTATACCGCAAAATGAAGGTGAGGATGTCTCATGAGTAAAAATGTGTCTGGCAAGTTGCGCGGAGGAATTACACCGAAGCAATTTATGGATGGGATGCAGAAAAATCAAGATGCATTCAAGGGTTGGTACGATTCATTTTCGTGGCACAATCCAGAAGATGAAGAGTTCTTCGAATCATTAAACAATCGTGATGATTTACGATGTCTAATCATTGCGGCGGATTGGTGCGGTGATGTCGTTCGCAACGTTCCGGTCGTATTCCATCTGATGGAGAAGGCAGGGATTCCGACAGAGGTATTCATCATGGAAGAGCATTTGGATTTGATGGATCAGTTCTTGACGAATGGCGGACGGTCCGTGCCTGTGATCATCATTGCTGATACAGGAGGTTATGTCCTAGGGCAATGGGGTCCTCGTCCAGCAGCGGTTCAAGCGCATATGAATGCATTTAAGCTCGAGAATCCAGATTGGGAAGCACATGATTACCAAGAGAAGATTCAGATCGTTCGTCAGAAAATGATCCAAGAATATGGAGAAGGTACGAGCTATCAGGCTGTCATTGCAGCAGAGCTTCGTGACTTACTAGCAGGAGTGTAGAACTATCATGTTAAAGATTGAATCTTTTCAACTGGGGCCGCTTGAGACGAATTGTTATCTCGTGATGAATGCGGAGACTCATAAGGCTATCGTCATTGATCCAGGTATGAATCCAGGAGCATTAATTCGTCGGATTCAGGATTTGGACGTGGAAGCGATTGTACTGACGCACGCGCATTTCGACCATATGGGCGGCGTGGACGAAGTTCGCAAGCTGAAGAATTGCCCTGTGTATATTCATGATCTGGAAGCGGACTGGCTGACAGATCCGAAGCTCAATGGATCGCTTCGCTGGTCGCAAGTGACCGGACCTTTGTCGACGGATCCAGCTGAATATGCGCTGGAAGATCGTCAGAGCCTGGAGCTGATCGGACATACGTTCCACGTGATGCATACGCCAGGCCATTCGCCAGGGAGCGTAAGCTTATTGCATGGGAATGATTTGTTCGCAGGGGATGTTCTCTTCCGCATGTCGGTGGGGCGCACGGATTTGCCAGGCGGACGTCAGAATGATTTGCTCGATTCCATACATCAGAAGCTGTTCAAGCTGGACGACGCGGTGAAAGTCTATCCCGGACATGGGCCAAGGACGACAATTGGATTTGAACGTGCGAACAATCCATACGTGTAAGAACATTATGTGAACACTTCGACATATCTACAAATTTCGACATTATGAGACTGGACTTTAGCACTAGGTGCTGATATACTAAACTCAATTAGAAATACTTAACTTTGCGAAGCACGCAAGCTGAGGAGAATAGCTCCCGGTTTGCGTTCTTTTTTTGTTTTTGTGGGCTTGGTGTGTCGATCATCAAGTGAATCCGCCGACTTTGCTACAAGTGCGTGTTCAAAAAGTCGGTATTTCAGCACCTGAAAGTTTTCGCAGAAAACTTACATCGTAAGCATAGCTCAGGTTGCGAGAACCTGAAGGGCATATGCTTCCGTAGCGAGTTTTTCTTCGAAAAACTTTTAGAGGAACGGAGTTTAGGCGAAACCTAAATGAGTACCTGAAATGTTTCCGAAGGAAACATACTTCGTAAGCGTAAACTCTTCGAAGGTGAACGCAAGATTCGATGTCGATTATGCTTCTTGAATGACTTCGTGATGAGATAAACCTTGATCGAAGTCATTCGATGATGATCGACCGCGATGTAAGGTAGGTTTATTCGCCAATCAGAATGCTCGCATTCTGATGTGGGCAAATGACGACTTTTTGAACAACCTCTACAAGGGATATCAGTCATGAAGCGCGAACATAATTTAAGAAGCACTTGTTAGCATTGGAGGAAATGTATGATGACGATCCCGAAGCAGGAAATGTTGAACCGCATCGAACGTTTGCAGTTGAAATGCCGCGATCAGCAGATAGACGGTTGTCTTATAACGCAAAATGTCGATCTATATTATTTCACCGGATCGATGCAGACCGGTTATGCCTTTATCCCGGCGCAGGGCGAGCCGGTCTATTACGTGCGCCGCAGCTTAACGCGCGCGGTGCAGGAATCGCACGTGCGGGTCCAGCCGCTGGGCTCGTTTCGCCAATTCGGCGAAACGCTGGCGGCAGACTTCCCGCACGTGTTCGCGAGCGCTGCGCCAGTGCTCGCGACCGAGTTCGACGTGCTGCCGGTACAATTGTACCAGCGCTTCGTCGAACTGCTGCCGCCGTCGACCCGCTGGGTGGACGGCTCGCAGCTCGTCCGTGAGACGCGGATGGTGAAATCCGCGTTCGAGGTGGCCGCCATCCGTAGGGCGGCCCAGCTGGCAGACACCGCACTCGAAGATGCAGTGTCCTACCTGCGCGAGGGCATGACCGAGCTGGAATTGATGAGCCGGATCGAGTACACGTTCCGGCGTCAGGGCCATCTCGGCATCATGCGCATGCGCGGCTACAATCAGGAGATTGTGACCGGCATGGTCGGCGCAGGTGAGGCAGCAGCGGAGCCGACGTACTTCGACGGGCCAGCGGGAGGGCGGGGGATGAGCGCAGCCTATCCGCAGAGCGCAAGCTTAAGACCGATTGCAGCAGGCGAGCCGATCCTGCTCGATATTGGCTGCAACATCGATGGTTACGTGATTGATCAGACACGCACACTTTGCATTGGGCAGCTTGATGCCGATTTGCAGGCTGCATACGATTTGTCGGAAGCGATCATTCGACACACGGAAGAACAGCTTGTCCCAGGAACCATCGTGGAGCAGCTTTATTTTGAGTCGCTGAAGATGGCCGCAGAGGGCGGACTGGCAGAACATTTTATGGGGTTCGGCGCAGATCAGGTTCGTTTCCTCGGCCATGGCATCGGACTCGAAATTGATGAGCTCCCGGTTCTTGCCCGCGGCTTCAAGATACCGCTGCAGCCAGGCATGGTAATCGCTGTTGAACCGAAATTCACCTTCCCAGGCCGTGGGGTTGTGGGGATTGAGAATACGTACCTTATTACAGATACAGGGTTCGAGCGGCTTACCATCTCACGCGAAGGCGTTTTAACGATATAGATGATGCTAACGCAATGAACGAGAAAGAGGCATACCTCTAGCAGAACCTGCTAAGGGTAGCCTCTTTTTTTGTGGGAAATCTTATTTTAAGATAAAGAAGTTATCGGTGTATACATGAACGACAAGTCCTCCTTGATGTCATAATCACTGTGTTAGTATACAATAGGAAGTTAGTGGAATAGGAGCGTGGGTAATCATGAGAACAGTTCTATTAACAGGCTTTGAGCCGTTCGGTGGGGAATCAATGAATCCAGCGTGGGAAGCCGTGAAACGTCTAAATGGGGAGATCATCTCGGGGATCATTCAGATCCAATCCATTCGGCTACCGACGGTGTTCGGTGATTCGATTGCCCAGTTAGCGAAGGCTCAAGAACGAACCTCCCCTGTATTGACAATTTGTGTTGGACAAGCGGGTGGTAGCTCCGATATACGCGTGGAACGCGTCGCGATTAACTTGGATGATGCGAGAATACCTGATAATGCCGGGAATCAACCGATTGATAGCCCCATTGTAGAGAATGGCCCAACAGCTTATTGGTCGACACTTCCGGTCAAGTCAATCGTACAAGTCTTGAAGGAGAAGGGGATTCCCGCATCGGTATCGCATAGTGCAGGGACGTATGTGTGCAATCATCTTTTCTATGGCCTAATGCACCGAATTGCAGAGGGTGCGAGCGAAGGAAAGGGAGGGTTTATTCACATTCCCTTCTTGCCAGAGCAAGCCGCTCGATATAGTAATCAGCCGAGCATGTCGCTGGATACGATTGTACAAGGGATCCGTATTGCCGTGGAGGTTAGCTTGCGGCAGCACGAAGATATTCGTGTGGTAGGCGGTACACTAGATTAGTAAAATCAACGACTAGCCCTCGCCATGCGTAAGAACATATTGCAATATGGATATCCTATTAGAGGTTGTTCAAAAAGTCATCATTTGATCACGAAGTCATTCAAGAAGCGTAATCGACATCGAATCTTGCGTTCACCTTCGAAGTCCGGTACTCATTTAGGTTTTGCCTAAATTCCGTTCCTCCTTCTTCAGGTTCTCGCAACCTTCTCGGTGCTGAAATGCCGACTTTTTGAACACGCACTATAATGATGTGCAGAGAGAGGAGGGGTTCGCATGCGGGGTAATTATTATCGCAACAAATCGGCATTTCGGTTAATGCTAAGTACATTGAAATCATTCAAATTGATATTTTGGCAATCTCTTATTTTCGAGCTGGTGTATAAAACGTTAACGATTACGATCTTCGTTCCATTTATTTCTTATATTTTTCACCAGGCGGTGCAAATAAGTGGGTTTGCGGGTGCAACCAATTATGAATTATTGAAATTCGCATTGAACCCCTACGGCATTTTATGCTTTTTGATCATCATTCCGCTCGCTACGGTTATTATTTTTATAGAAGTTACGGTTCTTATTCTGCTATCGTATTACGCACACCAAGGGGAACGGGTTAAACTTATACCTGCCTTTTTGCAGTCATTAACGTACTTGCCTTTCATATTTCGGTATGGTTTCTTTGGATGGGCGTTGTATTTCTTATTCATAACCCCACTGCTGAATATTGGATTTTCGTCTACCTTGCTGCCTTATCTCCAAATCCCTAATTTTATTACAGGAGAATTGCTCAAGACGAACGTCGGGATGCTTATTCTTGGGGGATCCTTTGTTGTTATTGCGCTTTTTTATTTTCGCTGGCTCTTGTCGCTTCATATGATCGTTATTGAAGGCAAGCAAGGATTTATTGAATCTGCCCGCAAAAGCGCAAGGATGATGCGAAAGTCGTATTGGAAAATGTTCCTGACCATTATGTATGGTTTCATTATATATTTCGTGTTGTTCGTTCTATTATTAATCCTGTTCATTATTCTCGTAAGCGTCATTTCTTATGTTGCACAAGAGGTAGACCTGGAGAACAGTCCGCTATTTGGGAAAGTTCTATCTTCGATTACAATTTTCACGGTATTTTTTGCATCGTATTTTGCTTCACCGCTCTTCATGCATTCACTTACCGCGTTCTATATGGATAAGGCGGAGCCGATAGATGCGGCGGTCAGACATGCCAATTGGGACAGGGAGCGGCATTTTTATTCCCGGGGTTATCGCACTCGATTGCAAATTTATCGTGGGAGACTTGCGATCTTATGCTTGATGGTAATCACAGGGTCACTATTGTTGGATTATTCGTTCCATTTTACGGAGCAGCAGCGTTCGCATCCGTTTACCATTATGGCGCATCGTGGATATAGCATGAAGGGTGTTGAGAATTCATTGGAGGCGCTCCAGGGAGCCATTGATGCAAAAGCAGACTATGCGGAGATCGATGTTCAGTTAACGAAGGATGGTCAACTGGCGGTTATTCATGATACGAATCTGAAACGACTCACAGGCCGTAACGTAGCGGTGTATGATCTAACGATGGATGAGCTTCGCAAGCTAGAGCTGAGGCAAGATGATTTCAAGGGTCGAATCCATACCCTCGAAGAGTTCATTGTGTATGCCAAAGGTAAGATTAAGCTGAATATCGAAATCAAGCTGCACGGACGTGAGCAAGAAAATATTGTCGACAAAGTCGTTGCTGTGATCCACAAACATCAGTTTATTGAACAATGTGTCGTACAGTCCTTAGACTATCATGTAGTTGTTAAGGTGCAAGAAGTGGAGCCTAAGCTAAAGACAGGTTACGTTGTGTTTGCGAGTACTGGCGTCATGTCATGGATCCATGCTGACTTTATCGTATTGGAAGAGTCTATGGTGACACAACGTGCAATAGCATCTGCTAAATTGCTCAACAAAACGCTCTATGTCTGGACGGTGAACAATACACCAGATATCGAGGGGTATTATTATATGGGCGTCGATGGTGTCATTACGGATATACCGCAGGATGCGAGAGATACGGTAAAATATCTAGACGAAAATAAAGATGAGAGCGAATTTATATTTAACTCGATGCTATCTTCGCTATTCTCATAATTAACGCGCTAAGAAGTTCTTCATTCGTGGGATCCATTTCATCGATGTGAACTTCTTATTTTATTTTTGACCGCACTGAACTTTTCAGCTTAGCTACTCGTATTATGGTTGATTTGCAAATCACAACTTGTTTTATATCAAAAAGGGGGAAGCATGTAGCAATGGATGAACAACAACGAATAAACTTGGCTATCCGCGGTGACGACCAGGCGTTAGCTCAATTGCTGCACGAGCATTACACCTTTTTGATGAAATATTTGATCAAAGTGACAATGAATCCGTCCCTTGCAGAAGACTTGGTGCAGGAGACGATGCTCAAATGTATCGAGAAAATCTCTTATTATAATGGATCATCGAAATTTTCCTCATGGATGATTACGATCGCGACACGGTTATACATTGACATGATGCGGAAGCGAAAAGTAGAGCAGCGCTGGCAAGAGCAGGAACAAGCATTACGCGGGGTTCAGTGGCATATGCAGCAGCACCAAGAGGCGTGGACAGATGCGATTGACGCACTGTCCAGACTTCGTTACGATATGCGATTGCCCATCCTGCTCAAGCACTATTATGGGTACGCATACGATGAAATTGCAGAGATGATGGACATCCCGCAAGGAACGGTCAAATCACGAATTTATAACGGGCTACAACAATTGCGAAAGGAGCTCATGCCGAATGCGAAAGAATAAATCTGACTTGAATCAACAGTCATTACCTAATTCATCTTCAGAACCACACGTCTCTCAGGAAGATCAAGAGTTAATCGATCAACTGATGCTGAGTTTTCAGCAGATGGATCAAGTGATCCCGCATAGTACCGCACCGCATGTGGGACATCTAGAGCAGTTGATTACGGAGCAGAAGTTGGCGGTACGTCGACGTAATCAATTGGAGCTCCTTTGCTTCTTCCTTGTTGCCTTGGTATTGATCGGCGGAAATACGCTGCTCGTCATGACGAGTTGGACGGCATTCGGGATTTTCCAAGGTGTGACGCTTATGGCAGCGCTAGGGTTCCTATTCGGATCTTATGTACGTCGCAAGAAAAAAGGGGATGTTCGACATGCCAAGTGAGTATTACCATCCGATTCCATGGTGGGTTGTGGTCCTCATTGCGATCATTATGATGATGCAGAGTTTTTGGCTCTTCACAGATGCGCGACGACGGGAGAAGAACCGTTGGTTCTGGGGAATTTGGGGACTCATCCAATTTCCGATGCCTATTCTGTTCTACAGCCTGTTCCATATTTATTTGCCGCATCGCAAGTCAAAGTCTAAGCGTGATCCATCCTAATCATTCACTATTTTATTGAAAGTAGGGATGTACATGAATATAACAGTAAACTGGGGGTTGCTTGCTCCGATTCTAGCCATACAACTCATTCTCATGGTTACCGCCTTAACTTCTCTCTATAAGGCCGACGCAACACGAGGGCCGAAATGGATGTGGGTGCTGATTATTGTATTCGGTCAAATTCTCGGCCCTATTATATATTTTGTTGTCGGAAGGAACGATAGATCATGACGCTGCTGAAGGTTGATCAGTTGTCGAAGCAGTTCAAACAGCATCAAGCAGTGAAGAAGATTAGCTTCTCTATTGACGAAGGGCGCTGTGTCGCCTTGCTTGGTCCGAATGGAGCGGGTAAGACGACAACGATACACATGTTAACCGGCTTGCTTCGTCCAACATCCGGCGATATCCAGTTGTATCTCCAAGGTAAGCAGGTTGCGGATCGAAGGCCTCATCTTGGATATTTGCCGCAGATGCCTGTCTTCTATTCGTGGATGACGGGGCGTGAGTTTGTCCAATATGCAGGGCAGCTTGCAGGCTTATCCAGGCAAGAAGCTGAACGCCGTACGGAGGAGTGGCTAGAAATCGTTGGAATTCAAGATGCAGCTAAGCGGCGCATTGGTGGATATTCCGGTGGGATGAAGCAGCGGCTTGGTCTGGCGCAGGCACTCATTCATAGGCCCAAGCTGTTGATTCTGGATGAGCCCGTCTCTGCACTTGATCCGATTGGTCGGAGAGATGTATTACGGATTTTGGAGCAGATTCGCCAAGAGACGACGATTTTGTTCTCGACACATATTTTGCATGATGCGGAAGAGATCTGTGATGATATCATTTTGATTGAGCAGGGTGAGATTGCGGTGCAAGGAAGTCTGGAGCATATACGTCAATCTCATAGCGAACCGATGATTATGATCGAGACCTTGAACGAGGCACAGGCCAAGGCGCTAGAAATCGCAATCAGAAATAAACCTTATGTGCACCATGTAGCGTCTGAGCATCAGACCCTTCGTGTGACAGTTTCTCAGCTAGAAGAAGCAGAACGGGGCATTATGACAGAAGCTGTGCAGCACCAAATTTTTATTCGTAAATTGGAAGCGGGTCATAGCACATTAGAAGATTTATTCATGAAGGTGGTGCGGGCATGAGGCAATTCGGTCTCTTTTATCGGAAAGAAATGCTGGAGATGGCACGCAGTTACAAGTGGATTTGGGTACCGATGGTATTCCTGCTTCTCGGTGTGATGCAGCCCGTGACAACATACTATATGCCTGAAATTCTGAAGCACGCTGGTAATATGCCAGCAGGTACGATCATCACCATGCCAACCCCTACTGCGGGTGAGGTCTTGGCGCAGACGCTTAATCAATTTGGCACCATCGGCGTACTTGTGCTCGTGTTATCGATGATGGGGATCGTATCTGGTGAACGGCAGAGCGGTGTGACCTCGCTTATTTTTACTAAGCCTGTCTCATTCATTGCTTATATGACTGCCAAATGGGCAAGCATGCTGACCTTAACCGCAGCAGCATTTGCCTGCGGTTACGCGGGAGCTTGTTACTATACCATACAGTTGATTGGTTCGCTGGATGTCGGAACCGTCATTCAAGCAGGCCTCATGTATATGTTATGGTTCGTTTTCGTTATTTCGGTCCTGCTGCTAATCAGCGCATGGCTGCCGAACTCGGCTGGGGTCGCTTTTACGACGATGGCATTCATCATGCTGCTCAGTTTCGGAACGAGTCTTCTTTCACGATATTTATCATGGAGCCCGAGTCGATTGAGTACGATAGCTTCGGAGATATTGACGAAAGTCGAGACGTTGTCATCCGTAGGGCCTGTATTATGGATAAGCCTATGCAGTATACTCATTTGTGTGATGTTAGCAGTCTATCGGATGCAATCACAAGAATCGATTTCAGCGAAAGCATAGGTTAGCAGGATGTCTCGCAGCAGAACTTCGCTTCTTTTCCTCTGCCCTCGTGGACGTACTATTTTTTTTGTAGTAGGATAGAGGAAATAAAATGATAGATGGACAGCTAGGGGGAAGAAGCGATGTTAAGTTTAGGCCAAAAAGTGATTATCGTCGCTGATCGATTTGAACAGAACATTCCGATTGGGGAATATGGTTATATAATCGCATATGATCGTAATGCGGATAATGCTTTTGACTATGTCGTTCGGGTGCCGAAGGTGAATCGTAACATTGCGGTGCCATATACGGATATCGAAGTCGAAGAAGTGTTGATTGAACAAGAGGTTGAGCGAATTGAGCGAGAAGCCTTGATCGATTTTGCCCTTGCTACACGCAATGAGGAGTTGTTCCGCAGCGTAATGAACCGTGGTGAGGAAGTCGTCGAAGAAGAAGAGGCCGAAGCGGAAGAAATTTCGCAAGAGGAGTTTATCCGACAAGTCAATCTCAAAGCATGGATTTAATAGCTCGGCATTGTGCCGGGCTTTTTCTTTTTGTTCAGCGCGGTTGTGCTGAAAGTGATTTTTTCATCTCGTTAAGGCTAACGAACCTAGATCACCTTATTGGGTCAAAATATCGCGTTTAGAATTTCTAACGAACTCCAAGCACGTTATTCATGGCAAATCGGTTCTATTTCGGTCATTTATTACACAATAAGGCGTTTGAGATTCGTTAGATTGGAAAAAGGGCTATTTCCGCCTAAATAAGTATTATAGGATTCGTTAGATCGAACGATGTAGGTGAACTCTCGTAGAATTACATGATCATAGTACATGCCGAGTTCTACATTGGCGAGAAGTTCGAACCCTCGGATGAGACGCAGCATCGAAAATTCAGCGCCGAAATTCCGATCGAGATCGAGTAGGCCCGAAGAATTGGGGTCATACATATTTTGGTCCCTGCATTGAGTATGAAAAACAACTACGCTATACTATATAAATTAGAGCCTAAGGGGGATTACGTAACGATGAGCATTACGGTGAAAGACGTTGAGCATGTTGCTAAGCTCGCGCGACTCGCATTATCGGATGCAGAGAAAGAGCAGTTTACAGGTCAATTAAATGCGATTTTGAAATATGCGGAGAAATTGAACGAATTGAATACAGATGAAGTGGAGCCGACGACACACGTGCTACAGATTCGTAACGTGATGCGTGAAGACGAGACAAGACCGTCACTCCCAATCGAGAAAGTGCTGCGCAATGCGCCAGACGAAGAAGACGATCAAATTCGTGTACCGGCTGTCCTTGAATAATTGACAGAGCGTAAGGTACGAATTCATATATTATTTTGAATGGTTGAAAGGAGAATTCCCTTGTCATTATTTGATTTGCGGTTGCAGGAAATACATAACAAGCTGAGTGCCAAAGAATTGTCCGTCACGGATCTGGTGAACGAAGCTTATGGACGTATTGCCAAGACAGAAGACCAAGTGAAAGCTTACCTGACGTTAAATGAAGAGCATGCTCGCGCGCATGCGAGATTATTGGACGAGCAGCTCGCGACGGATGCACCTCGTGGATTGTTGTTCGGACTTCCCGTAGGGATTAAAGATAATATCGTGACGGAAGGGTTGCGCACGACTTGTGCGAGTCAATTCCTCTCGAATTATGACCCGATCTATGATGCAACGGTTGTTCAGAAGTTGAAGAAAGCCCAATCTATTACGCTGGGCAAATTGAATATGGACGAGTTCGCGATGGGGGGTTCGAACGAGAATTCCAGCTTCTATCCGACACGTAACCCATGGAACTTAGAATATGTACCAGGTGGTTCTAGTGGTGGTTCGGCTGCAGCCGTCGCTGCGGGCGAAGCGTACTTCACGCTTGGTTCAGATACAGGCGGTTCGATCCGTCAGCCGGCATCCTATTGCGGTGTTGTAGGTTTGAAACCAACCTACGGACTCGTATCCCGTTTTGGACTCGTAGCATTCGCTTCTTCTCTGGACCAAATCGGACCGATCACGAAGAATGTTGAAGACTCCGCGTATGTATTGCAAGCTATTGCAGGCTACGACAACATGGACTCCACATCGGCGAATGTTGAAATTCCTGACTATATCAGCGCTTTGAACGGAGATATTAAAGGACTTCGTATTGGAGTACCGAAAGAATACCTCGGACAAGGCATCGATCCGAAAGTGAAAGAATCGGTTCTTTCTGCACTTAAAGTGCTAGAAAGTCTTGGCGCAACATGGGACGAAGTGTCCTTACCGCATACAGATTATGCGGTTGCGACATATTACCTGCTTGCTTCTTCGGAAGCTTCTTCGAACTTGGCACGCTTTGACGGCGTACGTTATGGCGTTCGCGCAGAGAATCCGGATAACCTGATAGATCTCTATGTGAAATCCAGAAGCCAAGGCTTCGGGGATGAAGTGAAACGTCGGATTATGCTTGGAACCTATGCACTAAGCTCTGGTTATTATGATGCGTATTATTTGAAAGCACAAAAAGTCCGTACGCTCATCAAGCAAGACTTTGATCAAGTATTCGCGAACTATGACGTCATTATTGGACCTACAGCACCGACAACGGCATTCCCGATCGGATCGCAAGTAGATGATCCATTAACGATGTATTTGAATGATATTGTGACCATTCCGGTCAGCTTGGCGGGCGTGCCAGCGATCAGTGTTCCATGTGGACTTGCTGATGGCTTGCCTGTCGGATTGCAAATTATCGGGAAAGCTTTTGATGAATCGACTGTACTGCGTGTAGCGCATGCGTTCGAGCAGAACACAGATCATCATAAGCTGCGCCCGCAGTTGTAAAGAGGTTGTTCAAAAAGTCAACTTTTGATCACGAAGTGTTTCAAGGAGTAGATTCGGCATCGAATCTTGCGTTCATCCTCGAAGTCCGGTACTCATTTAGGTTTTGACTAAACTCCGTTCCTCCTAAAAGTTTTTCGAAGAAAAACTTGCTACGGGAGCATCGGCTTTCGGATTCACGCAACCTAAGCATATGCTTACGATGTCAGTTTTCTGCGAAAACTTTCAGGTACTGAAAAGCAGACTTTTTGAACACGCATTAAATATAGGAGGTTTCCCATGTCTACATCGAAATACGAAACCGTCATCGGCTTAGAAGTTCACGTTGAACTTCATACGAATTCCAAAATCTTCTGTGGCTGTAAGACATCCTTCGGTGCTTCGCCGAACAGCAATACATGCCCAATCTGTCTTGGACATCCAGGCGTATTGCCTGTGCTCAACCGTCAAGCAGTTGAGTATGCGATGAAAGCTGCGATGGCGCTGAACTGTACGATTGCAACAGAGAGCAAGTTCGATCGTAAGAACTATTTTTACCCAGACTCACCAAAAGCTTACCAAATCTCGCAATACGACAAACCGATCGGTGAGAATGGTTGGATTGATATTGAAGTGAATGGTGAGACCAAGCGGATTGGCGTGACACGTCTCCACCTTGAAGAGGATGCAGGGAAACTGACGCACGTAGATGGCGGTTATGCTTCACTGGTTGATTTTAACCGTGTAGGTACGCCACTACTAGAGATTGTATCAGAGCCTGATTTGCGATCTGCGGAAGAAGCGAAGGCATATCTTGAGAAGCTTAAAGCGATTATGCAATATTGTGACGTATCCGATGTGAAAATGGAAGAAGGATCGCTTCGCTGCGACGCGAATATCAGTCTTCGTCCTTATGAACAGAAGGAATTCGGTATTCGTGCCGAGCTCAAGAACATGAACTCTTTCCGCGGTGTACATCGTGGGATTGAATATGAAGAAATTCGCCAAGCCGACATCTTGGATGACGGTGGTGTGGTTGTTCAAGAGACGAGACGTTGGGATGACGCGCAAGGCAAAACATTCTCCATGCGCGGGAAGGAAGAGGCACATGACTATCGCTACTTCCCGGACCCAGACCTTGTGTCGGTCTTGATCGACGATGAATGGAAATCCCGAGTCCAAGCGTCGATTCCTGAGCTGCCGGATGCACGTAAAGCACGTTATGCAGCGGAGCATGGTCTGCCGAGCTATGATGCAGATGTGATCACAGCTTCGATGGCGCTCGCTGATTTCTTCGAAGAGAGTCTGAAATACACGAAGGATGCCAAATCCGTAGCGAACTGGATTATGGGCGACTTGCTTGCACATTTGAATGCGAATAACCTGGAAATGTCCGATGTCAAGATTACAGGCCAAGGGCTCGGGGAAATGATCGGATTAATCGAGAAGGGGACGATCAGCAGTAAGATTGCGAAGACCGTCTTCAAAGAAATGATCGACAGCGGGAAAGCGCCGCAAGCGATTGTTGAAGAGAAAGGTCTTGTTCAGATTAGCGACGAAGGCGCAATCAAAGCGATTGTCGACAAAGTTGTGGAAGCGAACCCGCAATCCGTTGAGGATTACCGTGCGGGGAAAGACAAAGCGATTGGCTTCCTCGTCGGTCAAGTGATGAAGGAATCACGCGGTAAAGCAAATCCAGCGCTTGTGAATCAGCTGTTAGCGGAGCGTCTCAAAGGATAATTCGAGAGGAACGAGTAAGCATGCACGATCCATGGGTCATTGATAATTTACATGTCATGATCAGACTACTGCTTGCGATGCTGTTAGGCGGCTTGGTTGGATTTGAACGAGAACATAACAATCACGCGGCTGGCCTTCGGACACATATTCTGGTCTGTCTTGGTTCCACGTTAATCATGCTGTTATCCATTTATGGATTTGCTGAATTTGTGACCTTGAATCGTGATCCAGCGCGGCTTGCGGCCTCGGTCATTACAGGGATCGGATTTCTAGGTGCTGGAACGATTCTATTCACAGGCAAATCAATTACGGGCCTCACGACAGCGGCGTCACTGTGGGTCGTTGCCTCCATAGGGTTAGCAATTGGAGCGGGCTTCTATTTTGCAGCGGTTGCGGCGACAATTCTGGTATTACTTAATTTATGGGTCTTGAATAAGATTGAACAGCGTTTCTTGCGAGGGAAGAAAGTTCGAATCATCACCATTCGAGCGATCGGGCAGCATGACCTTCTGGATGAGGTTACTGCGAAGCTCGCTTCCCACGCGATTACGACGAAGAAGATGGCATTAACAGAGTCGAGACATGTGACAGAACATGAAATAGATTTGCAAATGGAGCTTCAGCTGCACGTCACAGCACCGAAGCAATTAGAGCCGATTCATCTGATCGTGGAACTAAAATCCATTGCTGGTGTATTTAATGTTTCGGTAGAATGAGTAAGAGGGTCCATCTCTTACGATAACCTTCCTGATGGGAAGGTTATTTTTTTTGAAAAGTTTTGAAGGGTTTATTGAAAGGGGTGCGTCATAAGTATAGATTCATATGGAGAGAGGGGGGTTTACGGTGGACAATCAGACGGATGAACAGCTTATTGACCAGATCCGTCAAGGGAATCAGGATGCTTATCGAATTTTGGTTGATCGACATAAGAATTACATTTATACATTGATGTTCAGAGAGCTGGGCCATCGTGAGACCGCGGAAGACCTCGCTCAGGAAGTCTTTATTAAACTTTACCGCTACTTGCCCCATTTCCGTGGGGAGGCGAAGTTTACGACTTGGATGTATCGGTTAGCGATTAATACGTTGACGGATTATCGGCGTACGCAGCAGCGTAAGCCACTGACCAGCTTGATTGATTCGATTAAATCATGGTTTAGATCTCCAGAAGAAGAAGAGCCGGAAGAACGGCTGCTGCTAAAGGAAGAGCAAATTGAGGTTCAATGTGTACTAAGAAAGATGAAGGACAACTATCGTATTATTCTTGAGCTTTATCATATGAGACAGCTTTCTTATCAAGAAATAGCAGCCATTCTAGAAATTCCAATTCGGACCGTAGAGACGCGTCTATATCGGGCCAAACAACAATTCGAACGTTTATGGACGGAGGTGCAAGTTCATGAGAAGACGATTCCAGGAAAAGCCACACCATCAGCATCTAAGAAAAGACTGGACAACGCCTCATCAAGCTAATGTCCTACCGATGGAACGAGTGAAAGTCATGGAACAGATGCCTATCCATGAGACATCTCCTGAGTTTACAGATGTTATCATGCAGCGTATCTCCTCACAAGGAAGTAGAAAGCCCGCGACAGCAACTTCGCCGACCGTGAATTATTTTACACGGCGGAAGCAATTCATTCATTTTGCTGTTGCTGGCGCAGCGACTTATCTATTTATAACAACCGGTATTTTGCAATCTCTCCTTGCAATGGATGCCTTCAAACTTGAATATCAAATGAAAACGAAAGTCCAACATATGGTCGAAGCTGGTATAAAAATCATTACACACATTATCCCGTTCTAGGAGGAGATCTAAAAATGACGCAATCAAATGAAGACAGACACTCGACCTATGACCCTTTTTTGGATGAACGTATGCATCAATTG
The DNA here is from genome assembly GCF_000374845.1 of Paenibacillus terrigena DSM 21567. Classification (GTDB taxonomy): domain Bacteria; phylum Bacillota; class Bacilli; order Paenibacillales; family Paenibacillaceae; genus Paenibacillus_K; species Paenibacillus_K terrigena. The sequence continues at coordinate 248,357 of NZ_KB895420.1, forward strand.
AATACCCCGCCAATGATGAATGCATTTTCGAACTCGGATCATCCTTATGGCAGCAATGTACCCCGTAAGAGTAAGTTTTTAGCTGGTTTGCTTGCTTTTTTTATACCGGGGCTTGGACACTTTTATCTCGGTCTGATGCAGCGCGGGATAACGGTCATGTTAAGCTTAGCGCTAAATATCGTTGCCATCGTGTATAGTGTCAACTTACCGCAAGGCGGAAGCTTGCCTATAATCGTGCTGTTAAGTCTCTTGATTCCGTGCATCTATTTCTATAATTTGTTCGACGCATTACAATGTACGGATCGAGTAAATGCAGAGCGCATCTATGGATTTGTGCCAGAAGGCATGACACCATTAATAAGTAATGGCGGAGTGGCTTTCAAAGGCAGCTCGCTTGGCATTGTGCTTGTTGTGTGCGGCGTCTTTGTGTTGATGCTTAGTGTCAATCCAGCTTGGCTCCAGTTTTTATTCTCGAGCGGCGGTCCCTATTTTGGCGCAGTGATTCTCATTGTAGCAGGATTATTCTTGCTCTTAAGAACACGTTCGAAATAATGAACGAGAAAGGGGTGTTCAATGATTAAAGTCGGGAGATATACAGGTGCCATTTTATTATTAGCTGTAGGCGCAATTCTTATTTGGGACCAGAGTTCTGGTGCAACCCATGTTCAATATCTGTTAGATTGGTGGCCTGTTCTTTTTATTCTGTGGGGCATAGAATATATTATTCTCAATGTCGTGCATCGTCATTCCAATCGACGGATGAAGCTGGATATAGGCGGCATGTTTTTAGCTGTGTTGTTATCAGGCATTGTATTTAGTGTGACTCAGCCATCGCTCATGTCGGATTTATGGAAGCAACTTAATTTCAAGATTAATTTTGCTACAACTTTGGGGTCTGACGAAGGAATTCGATTTGAGAAACCTGTGCAGAAAGTTGCCATAGATAAGGAAACCGAAGCGATTGTTGTACGTAATGAGTATGGTGATGTTGTCGTACAGACGGGCGGTGCAGATCAACTTGAAGTCTCAACCGTCATGCGGGTAGATCTGAAGGATAAGCAAGAGGCTGAACAGATCGCGAATCAATCCACTGTGAGCATTCAGCCGGGCCAGCGCATTTCCATAGAGACGAAGGGTAAGAAATACGGGGGCAATTGGCAGAAGCAGCCTCGCATGGATCTCGTGCTAACGATCCCGGAGGGAGCTGCCCTGGATTTGGATATTGAGACATCGCTTGGTGATATCGATATTCAACATGTGAAAGCTAAGAATGAATTGAAACTGGTGACGATGAAAGGCGATATTGACCTTGAGAATGTAACTGGTGCAGTTCGAGGAGAGACATTATTAGGTGATGTGAGTTTATCCGCGATCGATGGTGAAGTTGAAATGTCGACGAAGAGTGGTGATTTCAATGTTAGCCACATCACAGGACGGGCGAATGTTGCTACGCTGAATGGAGAGATCCGTTTGGAGGAAGTGGAAGGAGATATTCTCGCGGATACGAAAAATGGAGACGTACACATCGATCGTGCTGATCATAATCTGAAGGTATCTACACTCAACGGGGATATTTTTGTGGATACCAAGGTTGTTGGCGGGGATTGGGATGTTCATTCCACGATTGGCGATCTTGATATTGCGATTCCAGATACAGGAGATTATTCCATCGAAGGTAGCAGCGGGATTGGCTCCGTTAATGTGATCGATTTACCATTTCAGGCAGGAGATAAATCACTGTCAGGAACCGTTGGAGATGGTAAGTTTAAGGTTAAACTTAGCTCCAATAATGACCTCACCTTGAAAAAGAATTGAAATCGATCATACCCCGGAGTACAATGAATGAAGATTGATGTTAAAATTTAATGTACTCCAAATAAACAGGTGGTGGGTCAGCTATGAATACGCAAGTCCAAGAAGCACTTGAACAATTAAAAAATACAGGAGTTCGTATTACGCCACAACGCCACGCGATTCTGACGTTTTTACTCGATTCCATGACACATCCGACGGCGGATGATATCTACCGTGCGCTTGCACCGCAGTATCCAAGTATGAGTGTGGCGACGATATATAATAATTTAAAAATGTTCGTGGAAGCAGGTCTTGTGCGCGAATTGACCTATGGAGATAATTCAAGTCGGTTCGATGCAGATCTGTCTTCCCACTATCATGCGATCTGTCAGAAGTGTGGCAAAATCGTGGATTTCAATTACCCAGCACTCTATGAAGTAGAGCGCGCAGCAGCGGAACAGACAGGCTTCGCTGTCAGCGGCCACAGAATGGAGATTTACGGCGTCTGCCCTACATGTGCTGAGAAAAAGTAATGTAATCGGACAACTCTAGAAATGGAGAGAAGAATGAATCTACGATACCAAAAGAAAACAGGCCTGCGAACACGCGGCTTGTTTTTTATTACAGCAGCTATTGTCGTTCTAATTGTTACTGGGATATATATTAAAGATCAGGTCTTGCCAAGTACCAAGCATGTGAAGCCAGATTTTCATGGATTGGCCAAGCCCATCTTTGTTGGCGGCGAATTGCAAGAGGCGTCGGCAATCGGGTCGAAGGAAGGTATTAAGCTCCCCTTGTCGGTCGTTCAGAAGAATATTGATTCAACGATTCGTTATGAGAAAAAGTCAAAGACAATCATTATGGCGACGCATGATAAGTTGATTCATTTTAAGACGGATGAGTTGACAGGGCGAGTGAATAGCAAGCCTTTTGAACTCTTTTTTACAGCAGAACAGGTTAAGGGGACCCTTTATTTGCCGATTGCTCCGCTTGAGGAATTGTACGGTCTTCAAGTGAAGGAGGATCCGAGTACGGGTACTGTGACGTTGTTCAAATCGGGCGATCAAGTTCAGATGGCGAAGACGATTAAGTTGAAAAAAGAGGATAAGACCATTCCACTACGTGAGGGTCCTTCCATTCATAAACCGATTGTGTACGATGTGAAGCAAGGGGAGTCCTTGCGGATCTGGGCAGACCTCGATGGGTGGTATAAGGTTCAACTGGAGAATGGTATCGTTGGCTTCTTGCAGGATTCTGATGTCGAGATGGGCGAGCAGCTTTCCATCGAGCAGATTCCTGCGGCGAATGAGAAACCAAATGCGAAGATAGAAGGACCTATTAACTTGATTTGGGAAGCTGTCTATAATAAAAGTCCTGATGTAAGCCAAATTGGGCCTTTGCCAGGGGTGAATGTCGTCAGTCCTACCTGGTTCAGTCTTCTTGATGGGGAAGGTAATGTTCAGAGTAAGGCGGATATGGGATATGTTAAATGGGCCCATGAGAATAATATGCAAGTGTGGGCGTTGTTCAGCAATAGCTTTGAGCCCAAATTGACAACAGAAGCATTATCGACCTTCGATCGTCGATTCCAGATGATTCAACAAGTGATGTCGTATGCTCAAATCTATCGCTTGGATGGAATCAATATCGACTTCGAGAATATTTATACGAAGGACAAGGAGAACTTTACGCAATTTGTACGTGAATTAACGCCTATGCTTAGAGCACAAGGGCTTATCGTCTCGGTAGATGTCACACCGAAATCGAACAGCGAGATGTGGTCAGCCTTTCTGGATCGCCAATCGCTGGGAGAATTGGTCGACTATATGATGGTGATGTCCTATGATGAGCATTGGGCCTCGAGTCCGCGTGCAGGATCGGTGTCATCGCTCCCTTGGGCGGAGAATGCTATGCGTAAAATTATCGAAGAGGATCAGGTCCCTGCAGATAAGTTGCTCTTGGGGATCCCGTTATATACACGGATATGGACGGAGAAGCCTGTAGACGGGAAGACGAAAGTCTCCTCCAAGACAGCGGGAATGAAGGCGATCCAAGAATTAATCGAAAAGAAGCAGCTTAAACCTCAGTTAGATGAGGCGACAGGTCAGAATTACGTGGAATATGAGGAAGATGGTGCGAAGCGCCGGATTTGGATTGAGGATCAGACCTCTCTTCAGGCAAGAGTAAAGCTAGCACAAGAGCTGGGGCTGGCAGGTACGGCATCGTGGACGCGAAGTTTTGCATTACCTGAGGCTTGGGATGTACTCGCAAGATAGTACAGCACTTATATCACTTATCTATGAAAAGACACTACCAGAGATCCATGGATCAACGGTAGTGTCTTTGTTTTGTACGAGATATGAGGTTAAGCCTTCGGTTAGTCTTCCACGACCATCACTGGCTGCTCTTTAGGTATCGTATTCGCTTGATTCGGATCCAACGTCAGGATGGTTTTGCAGAACATGCAGCGATCCGTTTTGCCCAGCATTTTCGTTTGCTTATGACATTCGGGACATTCGAACACGACAGCGGTTGTTGATAACATGCCTGCCCAGAAATAAATACCTACGCTGCATAACATACTAATCATACCGAGCACCATGAAGATCGCTGCGATAATTTTGCCGACGTTGGAGCTGCCCCACAATAAGAGTCCGGCTGTTCCGAGTACCATAACTCCCATTCCTACCATAGTTAGCAGTAATCCCCACAAGCGAAACTCATTGATTTTACTAGATTTAAAGCGCATATCGTGATCTCCGTTCTCTTGTTTATAGTTCTTTTGTAAAAGAGGAAAGTTAAATCTTATGTAGAATTAAATTACATTATAACGGATTGGGTTTTAAATCGCCAAGAGAGAGGTGGGTGAAAATGGTGGATTTCACCAAAAAAACATTATTATCAGCGTTCAAGAATAACCCTGATCATATCGGATCGGTCTGTATCGAACACACTGCTTCAGATTTCTACCCACCTGAGATGTATGATTTCGATATGGTTCTTATCCATGTCATGGATAGGGATATGGCGCTGCATGAAATATCGCATATGAAGAAGGGTGATCTCAAGCTGCAGATCCATACAGTAAGTATGTGGAGCATGGAGAGATGGCTTGTCGATGGTGAGAACCGCAATATGATTCAGTGGATGATTCAAGGGGAAATTGTGAAAGACTCCACGGGATATTTGAACGTTCTTCGAGATCGTATACTTCAATTTGCGAATCCTCTACGCGAACAACGAATGATTGCTGAATTTGCATTGTTCCTACGTAACTTCCTGCAGGCCAAGCAGTTCATGAAGATGAATCATGAATTAGATGCCTATCAGCGAGTCCTTGAATCGCTGCGGCATTGGGCGGGAATTGTATTGATCGAGAAGGGGATGCATCCTGAGGTTTCAGTGTGGAATCAGATCCATGATCTGAACCTTGGGGTATTCAAACTATATGAAGAGCTTACAATAAGCCAGGAGACTGTTGGACAACGAGTTGAGCTTCTACTGCTTGCCAGTGAATTTTCCGTGATGACTAAGATGAAGGAATATTGTTCATTGCTGCTGCGTATCTTATCTAGTCGCGAAGAACCTTGGAATGAGAATGAATTGGTCGAACATCCTGAACTTCATCATATTCGTGCGGATCTCCCCATGCTGTTGCAGAAAATGCTCCAACGATCACTCGTGCGTGAAGTTGAAGTGTTGAGCACGGAATCCGAGGAGACTGATCAAGAACCATCTATAGAGCTTTATTATTTAGCGGGATAATCAATTTCCGATAGCAATGGCTTGATGTATAAGCGCATAATGAAGCCAAATTGCTGGATTTAAATATTTTTGTCGAAAAGTGTTGACTTCTAGGTTCAGATCATGATATATTAATTTTCGCCGCTTCGAACGGAAGCTAAAATGAAGTAAACGATGAAGAAATGAATCGAAAAAAACTTCAAAAAAAGTGTTGACAAGAGAAACGGCGATATGATATATTATAAGAGTTGCTGCTGAGAACAACGGCGACAACGAGAAAGACATTGATCTTTGAAAACTGAACAACGAATGATTGAAAGAATACATGAGATCAGCAATGATCTCGCTAGCAAGTTTATGAGCAAGTCAAACACTTTATTGGAGAGTTTGATCCTGGCTCAGGACGAACGCTGGCGGCGTGCCTAATACATGCAAGTCGAGCGGAGTTATTCCTTCGGG
>NZ_KB895421.1 GCF_000374845.1 Paenibacillus terrigena DSM 21567
TGATTATTCGGTCTTAGCTACCGTTTCCGGTAGTTATCCCGATCTTACAGGCAGGTTGCCTACGTGTTACTCACCCGTCCGCCGCTAAGTTATCCCCGAAGGAATAACTCCGCTCGACTTGCATGTATTAGGCACGCCGCCAGCGTTCGTCCTGAGCCAGGATCAAACTCTCCAATAAAGTGTTTGACTTGCTCATTTTGAAACTGACTTGCTTACGAGAACAATGTTCTCTTTTAAAAATTTAAGCGATCCATTTGTTTAGTTTTCAAGGAACTTATCTGTTCTTTATCATGTTGTAAGTTATCATGTTGTGTCGAACAGGAATTTCATAATACCATTTATTTCGACGCTTGTCAACATCTTTTTTCTTGTTGTTACTTTCAAAAAAGTTATTGTCCGAAGCGGCAAGAAGTAATATACCATGATTCGACACGAAGATGCAAGCTTTTTTTCAAAATTAATATTTCACCTCAAAATACCTCATAAAAAAGCACCAAGATATCATGAATCAAATTCAGTGATATCCTTGATGCTATTTACTGTTATCTTCTATATATAGAGATTAATCATTATTCTGTCTCAGAGAGCATGTGTACCGCCAAAATAAACATCGCATGCGACCATGTCAACGGAACAACCCACGCCGTGTCACCCGAATGACGATCCACTTGCTCTGGCAGTAATCCCATCTCTGTCTGATGATCCACAGCCCACTGCAGCAATTCCATTGCAGCTTCCTTCTGCCCATTCATCACGCGGTATTGCGCAAGCCATAGCGTCGTAAGAATCCAAGGGTTGCCTCCAATATACTGATCATTCTCATAACGCTTAATTCCACCAACGCTCGGAGATGTCAACGCACGTTCAATCGTATCCGCAGTCTGTACCGCATAGGGATGCGATGCCGGCACGACGCCAAATGGAACGGAAATACCGAGTAAACTTACATCGACGATTGGGTCGTACTCCAATTGGTAGACTGGGTAACCTTTTTCACGCGTCTGAATAGCAGACGGAATTCCTTGTTCCTGCGCTTGACGATAAGCAGCCTCATTTACCTCAAGCTTCAACCCGCGGTAAAAGACGCTTTGCGATGCATTCCAACAGCGATCGGTAATGGACTGGGCAATGCCTTGTGCAGCAGTACGCCAAGTGTTCGACAATTCAGCATTTCCTGCTAGGTCAGCCAAAGATGCCGCTGCATCAAGTCCAGCATATACCGCTGCTGCGGAATACGTATGCTGGCCATCCCGCTCTTCCCATAAATCCCGGCTTGCACGTGGCAGTCCAGTCTCGGCATCGATTTGCTTCGTTAAGAAATTCGCCCCCACTTCGACCGCTGGCCATATTTGATGAAGGAAACGTGTTTGCTCCTGCTCCGAAAGGAACAATAAGTGCTGATACATCCCCCATAGAATGGATGCTCCTTCATCTAATTGAATGCCCCAAGAAGGAGCCAATGCGCCATCATGATAATGACGCTGCTGCCATGCACCATCCGGATCTTGTGCCGTTAACGTCCATAAGTAGAAGCGATCTGATAGATCGGTTAATCCCGCACGGTCGAGTGCCGTCGTAATGAAGGCTGCATCTCTACCCCAACAATAGGCATACCCACCACACTGCGCGAAATGTTCATCGAATTCAGGTGCAGCGATAATGCTGCCTGTCTCTTCATCCGTCATCAGCTTCATCGCAAGCAGTGATCGCTCGTAGAGTGCAGTAATTCGCTCATCCTCCATCGGGCAAGGTTTAGCGGATTTCAGGAAATCGCTCCAATATTGGGCCGTTTCTGCTGTCCAAGCTTCTACGGCGCGTTCCTTCGCTTGATGCATGACACTTTTTGCTTCATCTTTTGTGTGACCTGCTGTGATATAAACTGGAAGTGACACGGTCTCGCCTGGCGCGATATTCGCAAAAGTCCATTCCATCGCACCATCCGACGCCATTTGAATCCGGCTTCCATCAAGAGCTCCATGGTTCGCGTTATCCCAAGCGTTCGCAGCTTGGAACTTTGTGCATACGTTTGCACTCGAAGCCATAAAAAAATAACGATGCCTGAAATGAACGAGCGCATCCGCTTCCACATCGAACTGCGTCGTATGATAATAAGGACTTTCCGATACGGTCATGGACGTATAATGAACAAAATGAAATGTTGCTGGCTGCTCGCTTCGGTTCGTAAATTGATAATGGAATACGAGTAAATCTTGGCCCGGAACGGCAAATGAGACCTTTTCAACTTCAATAGGACATTGACTAGAATGTGCATTCACGCGATATAGATTCGAACGCGGTACATAAGCTGCTTCATGCTGCCAGCCATATTCTTGCTCCGCGCTATCAAACCACGATGTCTGCGCACCCTCCATTCGAATACCTGTGCGGATCATATCCACGTGCTGCAGAAACCCGACGTTCGGCCACCATAAGCGTACCAAACGTCCAGTCCGAGTTAGAGAAGCAAGAAATTTCGAATTTCCGATGACAGCATCAACAAGATAAGGTTTACGTTCTAAATGTGTCGTCAACCTATTCAACTCCTTTTCGATTTCGTATAGAGGGATGATTCGCGAATCATCAGTCGATGCGGAACGATTGTTCTCGCTTGGGATAGGGTCTCTCCCTGGATTCGCTTAATTAATAGTTGTGAAGCCATATAACCCAGTTGGTAGATACCGATATCAATACTTGATAGCGGCGGTGTCGATAATTCGGTAAGCGAGATGTTATTAAATCCAATGATATTCAAATCTTCAGGTACACTGTACCCCAGCTCCGTTAGGCCGCGCATAATACCGAAAGAGACCACATCATCAATCACGACAAGTGCTGTTGGACGTTCAGGCAAGCTCATGAAAAATGACATCGCCCGATAACCGCTCTCCTGCAGGAATTCCCCTTCGACGATCCACTCCGGCTTCATGTCCAGTTGGTTTTCAATTAGCGCATGTTTGTAGCCTTGAAGACGATCTTGAGAAACCGATAATGACGGCGGTCCGCTGACGAACCCGATCCGAGTATGTCCTTGCGCAATTAAATGACTGGTTGCGTCAAATGCAGCTTGAATATTATCATTATCGACACAGAGCACCGTTGGATCATCTTCAAACCGTCCAATGAGTACAAACGGAAACTGCTGCTCTTGCAAGAAGGCAATGATCGGATCGAATTTGCGAGATTGAAGCAAGATGATGCCGTCCACCCTGCGGCCCTTCACCAAACGCGTAATCGCTTCCATTTCGTCACTCTCGCTAGAACCCGTTGTCATCAATACATCGTACCCATTCCGAGAAGCTTGTGTTGTAATCCCACGTATGTTCTCTGCAAAGAAATGATTCTGGAACAGTTCCTCAGCAGGACGCGGCAGGATCATGCCTAATGTATATGTTTTATTCGAGACAAGACTACGGGCCATCATATTCGAATGATAGCCCATCTCATTCATAATACCTTTCACTTTCAACGCCGTCTCTTTACTGATTCGGGGATGATTCGACAAGACGCGAGATACAGTTGAAGGAGAAACGCCAGCTTTCTTGGCAACATCTTTGATAGTAACTGCCATAATGCCCTCCACTTTGTGCAATCGTTTGAATTAATCTATGCATAATGTTAGCGCAAATTAACGTGCATGTAAACAGAATGAACTCACATCCAAGCTAAAATGGCATTCTCTCCTAATTCATAAATGAGTTAGAAAATCGAAGAAAATCAAAGAATTAAGAAGTTAACCCCCTATTTTCCAAGCAAAAACGATTGTGCAAACGGTTTACCAAATTTCAGGTGTTGTGTATCATAGGGCATATAAAAGCGTTTTCAGTCGTCGTACAAACGGATCAAACCGCTATTTTTTTTCGCATTTTGTACAAACGTTTGCACACAAACGCTTTTCATAAGAACTAGATATGTATCATACCAATTGGAGGGGTACTCACAATGAAAAAAATGTTGGTTCTCATGTTGACTTTGACGATGGTACTCGCAATCTCAGCATGCGGCGGGAAAGCGAAGGAGTCCACAACAGAAAGCACGCAACAACCTACCACAAAAACGGAAGAGGCTGCAGCAACAGAAGAAGAATTCTTGCCAGAGCCTGGCGCAAAATTAGTGGTATGGAGCAGTGGTACAGAGAAAGTACTCGTCGACGAAGCAGCTAAAGCATTCAAAGAAAAATACGGCATTGATGTAGAATTCCAAGAAGTTGGACCTGATAAATCGATTGAACGTATGACAACAGACGGCCCTGCTGGCGTTGGCGCTGACGTGTTCCTAGCGGTTCATGATCGCATCGGAAGTGCTGTGCAATCCGGTATTATTCTGCCGAACGATTATCATGAAGAAGAAACAAAAGCAAATAACAGCGATAAAGCAATCGAAGCTCTCACGATTGATAACATCCTCTACGGATATCCAAACTCCGTTGAGACAACAGCGGTATTCTACAACAAAGATCTTGTTCCTGAGGCACCAAAAACTTGGGACGATGTCATCAAGTTCGCAAAAACGTTCAATGACCCGAAAAAACAAAAATATGCTTACATGTGGGAAAACGGGAACGGTTATTGGAACTTCGGCTTCCTCGGCGGATATGGCGCTTATGTATTCGGTAAAGACGGTTCCGATCCATCCGATATCGGTCTGAACAACGAAGGCGGCGTAGAAGCAATGAAGTTCTACCAATCCTTGAAAAATTCCGTTCTACCGCTTAAAACAGCTGATATCACTTCCGACATCAAGAAAAGCTTGTTCACCGAAGGTAAATTGGCAATGAACGTTAGCGGTCCATGGGATACGATTTCCCTGAAAGAAGCTGTTAAGAACCTTGGCGTGATGGAGTACCCAACACTGCCAAACGGCAACCCAATGAAACCATTCTCCGGCGTTAAAGCATTCTTGGTTAATGCAAACACGAAATATCCGAATGCTGCTAAATTATTCGCACACTTGATCACATCGGAAGAGTTCCAAATTAAAGACTTCGAATTACTCGGCAACTTGCCATCGAACAAAAAAGCAGCTGAAAACGACAAAATCAAAAACGATCCATTCGCTTCTGTATTCTTGAAACAGTTCGAAAACTCTGTACCAATGCCTAAGATTCAACAAATGAATGCTTTCTGGAGCGTGCACGAAGCAACCTTCACTTCGATCTGGAACGATGGTGTAGATCCGAAAGTTGCCTTAGACGACATGGTTAAGAAAATGAAAGACAGTATCGCATCCAGCAAATAATTGCTCAGCTTGACACACTCATATCGGTCTAAATCACTCACCCGCCGTCCATCGGCGGGTGACACTGCTCATGGAAGGGATTGATCACATTGAATCGATATGCTAGAACAGCTGGTTGGTTATCTGTTCTCAGTATGGGATTGGGACAGCTGTATAATCGTCAATGGACCAAGGGCGTGTTATTCTTACTCGCTCATATCACTGGCATTACCTTAATTACAACCGTACTTAGCAACCATATTGCAGGCTTCTTTACTCTAGGAGAGCAAGGGCAACACTTAGTTAAAGTCGGAAAAATATATAAAAACATACCTGGGGATCACTCGATCTTCATGATGATTTATGGGCTACTATCCATGATGGTGGTTCTACTTTACGTCTTCATCTATGTTATGAATGTACGTGATGCGGTTGCGAATGGACGCTTGCGAGAGCAAGGGCTCCCAACCAAAACGTTTATCGATTCGATCAGACATGGCGTGCATAACAATTTCCCATGGTTGATCTTAGCTATTCCAATTCTCGGCGTTCTTTTCTTTACGATTATGCCGATTTTGTTTATGATTTTCATGGCTTTCACCAACTATTCTGCACCTGAACATCTCCCGCCTAAAAACTTAGTGGATTGGGTCGGTCTGCAGACTTTCAGGGATTTATTCACCTTAAACGTCTGGAGCGATACGTTCTTCGGCGTACTAACTTGGACAATTATCTGGGCTATATTGGCGACGGTTACTTGTTATTTTGGCGGAATTCTGGTTGCACTGCTCATTAACCAACAAGGCATTAAGCTCAAAGGATTATGGAGAACACTGTTCATTATCCCTTATGCCATTCCACAATTCGTCTCGCTACTCGTCATGCGCAACATGTTAAATGATAAATTCGGACCGATTAACCAATATTTCCGTTACCTCGGACTTGATGGACTTCCATGGCTAAGTGATCCGTTCTGGGCCAAAGTATCCGTCATTGTCGTTAATATGTGGATCGGGATTCCCGTCACAATGGTTCTTGTTATGGGGATTCTAACTTCCATTCCAAAAGATCTCTATGAAGCTGCCGAAGTGGACGGTGCCACACCATGGATTAAATTCCGTAACATTACGATGCCGTTCGTTCTCTTCTCAACGGCTCCGATTCTGATCACGCAGTTCGCCGGTAATATTAATAACTTTAATGTTATTTTCTTGTTAACCAAGGGCGGACCGTCATCCATCGATTACAATATGGCGGGGAAAACCGACCTACTCGTAACTTGGCTTTACAAGCTTACGCTCGAAAACAATAAATATAATGTCGCATCCGCCGTAGGTATTCTGATCTTCTTGATCATTGCATCGGTGTCTATCTTCAGTTATACAAGAACAAGATCATACCGAGAGGAGGATATGATCCAATGAAAACGAAACGATCGGTACGCTTATTTTTCAGTTATCTATTGTTAATCCTGATCGGGATTGCCTCCGTCTATCCGGCGTTGTGGACGATCATGTCCTCGTTCAGAGCGGGCGATTCGCTATTCAGTGATACATTCTTTCCAAAGCATTTCACGCTGAAGCATTATTCGGATTTGTTCCATCCCGAGAATATCGCGGGCAAACAGGTTCCTTATGTGAAATGGTATTGGAACACACTTAAAATCGCTACAATGAGTATGATTATCGGTACATTAATTCAACTCTTAACGGCTTATGCCGTGTCTAGATTTCGGTTCAAGGGGCGCAAGACGCTCTTATCCACCGTGCTCGTCCTAGGAATGTTCCCTGGATTTATGAGTATGATGGCGATTTATATATTCCTCGTACAGCTGAACTTGCTCGATACACCATGGGCGCTGATCATCGTGTACTCCGCAGGAGCAGCTCTTGGACTATTCGTTGCAAAAGGGTTCTTCGATACGATCCCGAGAAGCTTGGAAGAAGCTGCTACCATCGATGGTGCGAATCACTGGCAAGTATTTACGAAGATCATTCTGCCACTATCGAAACCGATTATTACGTATATTTCCTTGATGACATTTACAGGAGCCTGGATGGACTTCATCTTCGCAGGATTGATTCTGCGTTCTCGTGATCAATGGACACTAGCGGTGGGTCTATTCAATCTCGTCGATTCTTACTCGAGCACAGCATTTACGCTCTTCGCAGCTGGGGCCGTTCTGGTCGCTGTGCCAATTACGATTCTATTCGCGTTCACGCAACGCTTCTTGGTGGAAGGCTTAACATCAGGGGCAAGTAAAGGATGATGAATCCGGTGAAAAAACATCGATTGATTCGGTCAAAATGGTGGATTCGAAGTGGAATGGCTGTATTCATCCTCATGTTGGTGGTTGCGTCAGGTTGTACGAGTGATAGTGGATCGGGAAAAGCTGCTGAGGATGCTGGAAAAGAAGCTGCAACGGTTAAGACAACTTCCGTGCAGACAGCTGCTACCGAAATCGATGAGCAGCCTTCAACGGTCTATTATGAGATTTTCGTTCGAAGCTTCTATGATACGAATGGGGATGGGATCGGGGATCTGAATGGTGTGACAGCCAAGCTGGATTACTTGAAAGAACTCGGGATTGGCGGCATCTGGTTGATGCCGATTAACCCCTCCCCTAGCTATCACGGCTATGATGTAACTGATTATTACGGCATTCAATCGCAGTATGGCACGATGGATGATTTCAAAAAATTGTTAGATGAAGCGCACAAACGCGGCATCAAGGTCATTATGGATCTGGTCGTCAATCATACGAGTAGCGAGCATCCTTGGTTCAAAGCTGCCGCCTCTGACAAGAACAGCCCTTATCGCGATTGGTATACCTGGTCAAAACCCGATCAGACGCTAGCCTCGGATGGAGCAACCGGTGCACAACCTTGGCATAAGTCCGGCGATGATCATTATCTCGGGATCTTCTGGGAAGGGATGCCGGATCTGAATTTCGATTATCCTGACGTACGCAAAGAGATGATTAAAGTCGGTCAATACTGGCTGAAGCAAGGCGTGGATGGCTTCCGCCTCGATGCTGCGAAGCATATCTATGAAGATTTCAAATCGCAAGGAAATCTTCCTGCGACAAAGGAGAAAAATCAGGCGTGGTGGCAAGAATTCCGTAAAGGAATCGAGGAAGTTCATCCTGGAGCCTATCTCGTAGGTGAGGTATGGGATTCCACTGCGAAGATTGGTCCTTTCCTAGCGCAAGCATTAGACTCTTGCTTCAACTTCGATCTATCGAAGACGATCCTATCCACAGTAAACTCGGAAAAAGCGACGGATATTGCTTTTAACCTGGAACGAATCTATGGCTTCTATGCCAAAAACTCCGACGGTAAATTCGTCGATGTTCCTTTCTTAACGAATCATGATATGAATCGAACGATGTCTGAAGTAAAGGGCAATCCGGATCATGCCAAGATGGCAGCCTCGATCCTACTCACGCTGCCAGGCAATCCATTCCTCTATTATGGCGAAGAAATCGGCATGCTCGGCATGAAGCCGGATGAGCAAATTCGTGAACCGATGGTGTGGTCCGCTGCTACTTCGGGAGGTGCAGAAGGACAGACCAAATGGGAGCCTTTCGTCTATAATAAAAACATGAAACAAGGTGTCGCCGAGCAAGAGAAAGATACCGAGTCATTGTACAATCACTATAAGAAGCTAATTCAATGGCGGAACGCTGAACCTGCACTTCATGATGGCGGAATTGCTTCCTACAAATTCGAAAATACGAGTGTTCTCGCTTATCAACGTTTGACTATTCAGGCTAAAGTTCTCGTCGTTCATAATCTATCCAAAGAGGTTCAAACGGTCGTGCTGCAAGATGATGCCTATAAGACGTTAGCTTTGAAAAGTAAAGAAGGCGCCGTGTTGGAGGGTACTTCCCTCGAATTGCCGCCATACAGCACCGTTATACTGAAATAATTGTTTGTGAAGTAAGCTTCGCGCCGAACAAAATCGGCGCGATAGCTTATTTGCGTTATATAAGATGAATTGATGAAGGAGCTTGATCTAATCATGTTACTCGAAGCGATTTACCACCGGCCCAAACAGAACTGGGCCTACGCATACGATGAGACAACAATCCATTTACGTATTCGCACCAAACGAAATGATGTGGACCGCGCTGAAGTCGTCTATGGAGACAAATATTTGCCTTGGGATCAAATGATGACGAAGGACATGCGTATTGTAGGACACGATGAATTATTCGATTACTGGCAGGCCGAAGTGCAGCCGAAATATCGCCGCCTCAGCTATGGCTTCAAGCTGCATCAAGGAAAAGAAACAATCTGGCTGACAGAACGTTCACTTGGCGCGCAAACACCAACAGGCCATCTGGGCAACTTTGAATTTCCATTCTTGAATCCGGTGGATGTGTTCGCTCCCCCTGCCTGGGTGAAAGATGCGGTATTCTATCAAATCTTCCCGGAACGGTTCGCAAACGGTGATCCTTCCAATGATCCTGAAGGTGTGGAGCCTTGGGGCGGTAAACCGACACCGAGTAATTTCTTCGGCGGGGATCTGCAAGGTGTCATCGATCATCTGGATTATATTCAAAAGCTAGGTGTGAATGCGATCTACTTCACGCCGGTCTTCGAAGCAACGACGAACCATAAGTATGATACACAGGATTACATGAAGGTGGATCCGCATTTCGGTACGAATGAGACACTGAAGGAATTGGTACAGCAATGCCATGCTCGCGGGATTCGCGTATTGCTCGATGCAGTATTTAACCACAGTGGACGAACTTTCGCTCCATTCCTTGATGTAGTCGAAAAAGGAGCTGATTCCCCTTATGCAGACTGGTTCTATGTGCGCGAATATCCACTAACGGTTGTGGAAGGCGTCCCGACGTATGAGACGTTCGCTTTCGAACCGAAAATGCCGAAGCTCAACACAGAGCATCCGGAAGTGAAGAAGTATTTGCTCGATGTCGCAAAATACTGGATTGACGAAGTTGGTATTGATGGCTGGCGCCTTGATGTAGCCAATGAGGTTGACCATGCATTCTGGCGTGAATTCCGTAAGGTTGTTAAGAGCGTTAATCCTGAAGCTTATATTTTAGGTGAATTGTTCCACGAAGGCATGATGTGGCTGCAAGGCGACCAATTCGATGCGCTGATGAACTATCCGTTCACGGGCGCTGTACTCGACTTCTTCGTGAACGAGAGCACTGACGGAGCACAGTTCGCCGGCAAAATGTACGGGCAGTTGTTCCGTTACCCGCATCAAGCGAATGAAGTTACATTCAACTTGCTCGACAGCCATGACACGGAACGCTTATTAACATTATGTAAGGGCGATGTTCGGAAAATGAAGCTCTCTGCCCTCTTCCAGCTTACGTTCCTCGGTACGCCGTGTATCTATTATGGCGATGAGATCGGCTTGACGGGCTCCCATGATCCGGATTGCCGGAAATGTATGCCTTGGGATGAAGCAGAATACGATATGGACTTGCTTGAATTCTATCAACGGACGATTGCGCTGCGCCATCAATATAGCGCACTACGCAGTGGCGCTTTCCGCTTCCTCTATGCGAAGGAAGGCGATTCGCGCATTGCTTATGAACGTCAGGATGCAGACAGCACGTTCACAATCCTAATGAATGTGAGCAAACGGGCACGTACCATGACATTTGCGCTACCTGCTGGAGAATGGCAGGATGAGGTGACAGGTGTACGTTACACGTCAACAGGTAAGAGCTTAAAGTTCCCGCTTGCTGCATACGGGGCGATGGTGTTAAGAAAAATAATGTAATGTAACGAAAATACGAAAGCCCTCGGGGTTATCCAGACATGCGAATGATCGATGCGCTGGATGTTCCGAGGGCTCTTTTATATGTTACGGTGATGAATGGCTGGCGATGATGATGTAGAACTTAGACGTTCTACTCGCCCAGCAATTGCAATAATTCTTCTTCGCTGTCGATGATTCGAATACCGAGCTGCTGCGCCTTTGTCAGCTTACTGCCCGCACTCTCACCGGCAATGACAAAGTCGGTCTTCTTCGAGACGCTGCCTGTCACTTTTGCGCCGACAGCTTCCAACTTCTTCGCAGCTTCATCACGGCTGAGGGTAGGGAGCGTTCCGGTTAGCACGACGGTTTTGCCTGTAAATACGGTCTCCCGCTTCGGTTCCGAAGAACTCGGCGCTGCAGCTGGCGATACCCCAAGCTCGAGCATCTTGCGAATGCTCTCTTGCATACGTGGATCCGCGAAGAAGGATACGATGCTGTCCGCTACGATCGCGCCAACGTCTTGAAGCATGATTAGCTCTTCCGCTGTAGCAGCCATCAATTTGTCCAAGCTGCCGAAATGATCGGCTAACACTTTCGTAGTCGTCTTGCCGGTATTCGGAATACCGAGCGCAAATAAGAACGAGGATAGATCACATGACTTGCTCTTCTCTAACGCTTCAAGCAGCTTATTCGCTTTCTTCTCGCCAAACCGATCCAAGCCGATCAATTGATCGAACGTCAGACTGTAGAGATCTGCTGGATCACGAACGCCGACCTCGTCATAGAGCTGTTCCGCTGTCATGACGCTGAATGCCTCGATATCCATCGCATCACGTGATGCGAAGTGCGTAATCCGTCCGATCAGCTGCGGTTTGCAGCCAAGCCGATTGTTACAGAATAGATGTGCGCCGCGCTGTTCAAGCTCGGATCCACATGCAGGGCATGTCGTTGGGAAGAGGATTTCTTCCCCATCGTTCTCCTCTGTTGCTTTACCCAAAATCTCTGGGATGACATCATTCGAACGTCGGATAAAGACGCGTGATCCGAGGGCGTACTTGAGGTTCTTGCGTTCAATGTCACCGATATTATTCAGCGTACAATTCTGCACCGTCACCCCAGCCAGTTCTACCGCCTCAACGCGGGCGACTGGCGTTATTTTTCCCGTACGACCGACTTCCCAGGATACCGACTCTAGCACGGTTGTCGTCTCTTCCGCCTCGAACTTGAAGGCAACCGCCCAACGCGGGAATTTATCTGTATAACCAAGAGCCTCGCGCGTACGCATATCTGTAAGCTTAATAACCGCTCCATCAATTAGATAGTCCAGTTGCTCACGCTGTTCCACAATATTGGCAAGCTCCTCAATCGTAGCTTCAATCGTATTGAAGTACGTCACATAGGGGTTTACTTTGAAGTGGTTCTCGTGTAGGAATCCAACCATCTCCTGATGATTGTCGAACTTAATCGCATCAGAGTAACCCACATTATAGAAGAAGGCGTTCAGCTTGCGTTCAGCTGTCGTCTTCGGATTCAAGTTCCTGAGTGCACCTGCTGCTGCATTACGTGCGTTCTTGAGCGGTTCTGCTGCGGTCTCGTTATACTTGTGAAGGACAGATAAGTTCATGATACCTTCACCTTGCACTTCAATGGTTCCGTCTCGATAAGGAATGGCGAGCGACACGGAGCGAATGGTCTTCACTTGTGCAAGAATGCCCTCACCGACTTCCCCATTCCCTCGTGTGGAGGCTTGCACAAGCTTACCGTCCGTATAGGTCAAGTTCAGGGTAAGACCGTCAAACTTCAGCTCCAGCACATAAGAAGGCTCAGGCAGTGGAGTGTCTGGATTTTTCGTATTATAGTCGTTCACAAGCTTCATGACACGTGCATTCCACGTGCGAACATCCTCGACATTCTGCGCTTTGTCGAGACTCCACAGTCTTGCCAAATGGCGATGCTCCGAGAACCCTTTGAGTAGTTCTCCGCCTACGCGCTGTGTTGGGGATTCTGGGAAAATCACACCTGTCTCCCGCTCCATCGCAACAAGCTGATCATATAGCGCATCGTATTCCTTGTCGCTCACGGTAGATTGGTCTAACGTATAGTACTCATAGTTGTACCGGCTCAGCTGCGTAATTAACTCCGACATCCGCGCTGCCGTCTCCTGACTGAGTGTTCCTGTACTCCCTTGAACTTCATTCATCCCTGTACGATCCGCCACGCTCGCATCTTCCACCTTTCTTGTTATGGGTAGTATAAGTTGAAGCAGAAACTTCGCAGCGCTTGTTCCTTCTCTCCTTCAACTTATACTTATTTATACTTTCGTAATTGGAGCAAACCCTGCAAGTAGACGCTTCACGCCTACCGGTGCCGGGAACGCAATCTGCAGCTCCATATCATTCCCTGTTCCTTTGATCGCCACGATGACGCCTGTTCCCCATTTGCCATGCGCGACTTTGTCTCCAGTCTGGAAGCTCTGCGCTCCGCCGCCTGCTCCACCTGATGCAGCACTTGCCGTCGCCTTCGCAGCATCCATGGAGGAAGTGACCATCACGCGTCCGCTCGTGCTTGTGACACCGCCGCTGCGTTGACCAAATCCGCCTGCACTCGCTCCGCTGCCGCCTAGCCCGGACCGATTTCCGAACCCACTTCCGCCTCGGCTTCCCAGGCCTGTTCCGAACGAAGATACATCGCGGCCGAATCGATCTCTCGACGTGGAGGATGCATTCGATTCCTTGAGTTCGTCTGGGATTTCATTCAAGAATCGGGATGGTGCATTGCTCGTTGTACGTCCAAATAGTGTACGCATTCGCGCGCTGGTTAAGAAGAGCTGCTTCTCTGCGCGTGTGATCCCTACATAAGCAAGACGGCGTTCCTCTTCCAGCTCCTCATTATCACTAAATGCACGGCTATGCGGGAATACCCCTTCCTCAAGTCCGATAATAAAGACCGTTGGGAACTCCAAGCCTTTGGCACTGTGCATCGTCATAAGGACGACAGCATCCTTGACTTCTTCCTCTTCATCATCACCGAGTGAATCAATATCTGCAATAAGCGCCAAGTCGGTTAGAAAGGCAACCAGGGACTTATCTTCATTATTCTTCTCGAATTCTTGCGTTACAGACAGGAACTCGTCGATATTTTCCATACGTGCCCGAGATTCTAAGGTATTCTCCCGCTGTAGTTCCAGCTTGTACTCGGTCATTTCGAGCACTTTCTCCGTGAGCTCGGTCACCGAAAGGAACTCTTGCATGCGATTTAGCTGTTCGATCATCGTGCGGAAATCCCGTAATGTTCCCTTGGTACGTACCGCAATATCGACATCATCCATGTTATCGATCGTGTCATAGATGGACATATCCCGTGATGAAGCAGCCACATCAAGCTTCGCCAGCGTCGTATCCCCGATCCCCCGCTTCGGAACGTTAATGATCCGATTCAAGCTGATATCATCGCTCGGGTTCGAAATAAGTCGCAGGTAGGCGAGAATGTCCTTGATCTCTTTGCGATCGTAGAACTTCGTGCCGCCGACGATTTGATACGGAATATCTGATTTAATAAGAATTTCCTCGATGACCCGGGACTGCGCATTGGTCCGATAGAGGATCGCATGGTTCTGATATTGTTGGCCTTGATCATAGTTCTTCTTAATTTCACGTGTAATAAAATAGCCTTCGTCATGCTCGGAATCCGCTTGGTAATGCGTGATCTTCGCGCCTTCGCCTTGGCTGGTCCAGAGCTTCTTCGGCTTGCGGCCCGTATTGTTGCCGATGACTTCGTTCGCCGCGTTCAGAATGTTCGCTGTAGAACGGTAATTCTGTTCGAGGAGAATCGACTGAGCATTCGGATAATCTTCTTCAAAGTTCAAGATATTCGAAATGTCCGCCCCACGCCAACGATAGATCGACTGGTCACTATCCCCGACCACGCAAATATTATGATGCGCATCCGCGAACATTTTGCAGAGCATGTACTGTGCACGGTTCGTATCCTGATACTCATCGACGTGAATATATTTGAATTTTTTCTGATAGAAATCTAGTACTTCTGGAACTTCTTTGAACAATTGAATGGTCGTCATGATCAGATCGTCGAAGTCGAGCGCGTTGTTCGTGCGGAGTCTTTTCTGATACATGGTGTATACTTTGGCAACAATGCCTTCGAAATAATCGCCGATCTTCTGCTCATACTGCTGCGGTGTGATCAGTTCATTCTTCGCGGTACTCATCATCGCTTGAACGGCCTTCGGCTCGAATTTCTTCGTGTCGACATTCAATTCCTTCATGCAATTACGAATGACCGATAGCTGGTCCGTCGAATCCAAGATGGAGAAATTCGAGGTGAAGCCGATCCGTTCAATGTCTTTGCGCAAAATACGTACGCACATCGAGTGGAACGTCGATACCCAGATGTCGCGCCCATCGGGACCCACGAGCTTCGATACCCGTTCCTGCATCTCCCGCGCTGCTTTGTTCGTAAAGGTAATCGCTAGAATTGCCCAAGGTGGCGCTTTACGCGTAGCAATTAAGTATGCGATTCGGTGCGTTAGCACACGTGTCTTACCACTCCCTGCGCCGGCCATAATGAGGAGTGGGCCTTCGGTTGCTTCAACGGCTTTGCGCTGCTCTGGATTCAGGCGGGCAACCGCATCATATATATTCATGGATTCATGCATAAGTACATGCTCCCTCCCTATCTTCTATTCCTGTATCTCTCTTACCGCTTGTACAGTAAGCAAGGCTTGTTCCAATTGATCATATAAAATATTGCCAACAACAATGGTATCAGCGGATGCTGCCGCCAGACGGGCTTGTTCGAGATTCGTAATCCCACCGCCATAAATAAGTTGTGCTTGATGAAGCTTTTGTCGCACGCTTCGAACGAGCTCCATATCGCCGAACATGCCACTATATTCGATATAAATAAACGGCAACCGCATCAAGCGATCAGCCACTTGCGCATAGGCGATAACGTCGGATGTTGCTAGATTCGCATTGGCCTCCGATACTTTGGCAGCCGTCGCATCGCCATTCAAGACAATATAACCTTCAGCGAAAACAATCTCCCACGGCAGCATGCTGCCGAACTCACGCACGGCACGCTGCTGATGTCCGATCAACCAATCGGGGTTGCTCGTGTTGAGTACCATCGGTATCAAATAATGGTCGAACCCCGGCACCGCCGCATCCGGATTGGATACTTCAAGTACGCAAGGCACTTCGTATTGCCGGATTCGCGAGAGTAAATCTACCGTATTATCGAACGTCACACCGGACGAGCCTCCTACCAGAATCGCGTCTGTTCCAGACATGCAGATCTTGTCCAGCGCCTCATCACTAATGCTTCGATCTGGATCCAATTTAAACATGTGCCTCCACGGCATGAATCGTTGTTCCACGGGAGTTCCTCCATCTATTTTATGAAAATAGCTTAACAGAATAAGTCTAAAGGACATAGGGGGTGGTGTCAATTTACTGGGGACTATTACATAAAGTTATTCACGAATGTATGTTCTCTAAATTATAGCATAGGATGGGGCTCGCAGGGAACAAAGAAATAGACCGCTCACCTCGAGAAGGTTGCGGTCTATGATTACTTTAAAATGGATACCAGAATCCGCTAAGCACACCAATCTTCAGCCAGATCGCACTGGCAGTTACCAATATGCACAATGCGCCTACGGTGTAATCCATGGCACGCAGATCCTCCATGGCGTACCATGTGCGGCGTTTATGTTTGCCGAATCCACGTAACTCCATGGCATTAGAGACAACCTCAATACGCTGGAGTGACGAGTATAACATCGGAATGGCAATCGACGTCACATTTTTCACCCGCTGTGTGAATGGGGCATCTCCCTTACGAAACCCGATCCCGCGCATTTGCATCGAATTCGTGATTCCTCGGAACTCCGATTGAATATCCGGAATATAGCGAAATGCAATATTGACGGCGTAGGCGATTTTATAAGGAACGCCGATCCGATTCAGACTGCTCGCAAACTTACTCGGATGTGTGGTGAAAATAAAGAGCAAACTCACAGGGAGCAGAGTCAAATATTTGGCCGTGAGCGTCAATACATAGAACAACGTCTCTAAATTAATCGTATTGTAGCCAATATTCAATACCGGTGTATTCGTTCCAGTCAGCTCCGAGCCATACGTCGGCGTAATGAGAATAATAAAGGCCGTGTTAAATACGTTAAAGACGATCATGACCCAGAGCAGAATCCGAATCTGCCGGAATGGTATTTTCGCGGATAATAATAGAATCGTTCCGATGAGGAGCATCACGATAAAAACGCGCAAATCTAGAAAAAGAAATGTCGTGATCGTCCATGCAGCGAACAATAACATCTTGATACTGCCATCCATACGGTGGAAAACGGAATCCCCGGGAGCATATAACGTTCCCATCTTACTCATGGTGCTTCACCTTTTTTTCATAGTTAATAAAATGCTGCACGAATCCTTCTGCTGAAGGCAGTCCGATCATTCGCGACAACATGGAGAGCGAGGTTTCTTTCAAATTCGCTCGTTCAATCACCTCAGCGTTCGTTAGCACGCTCGCCACGCGATCACTCGCAATGACTTCGCCCCCCGATAGAACGACTGCACGATCTGTGTACTCCAAGGCCAAATGCATATCATGGGTGATGAAAATGAACGAAAGTCCTGTCTGTGACAAACTCGAGATAAACTCCATAAATTCGGTGTAGTGCTTATAGTCCTGACCCGCCGTCGGCTCGTCCAAAATGATCAGCTTCGGCTCCATCGCTAGAACTGCTGCAATCGTGACCCTCTTCTTCTGACCATAGCTCAGCGCAGAGATTGGCCAGTTGCGATACGGATAAAGGCCGCAAATGCGGAGTACGTGCTCCACCTTTTGATCCACGATCTCTTTGGACATCCCACGAACCGTTAGTCCAAGTGCGACTTCATCCCAAATCATATGCTGTGTAATCATTTGATTCGGGTTCTGCATCACATAGCCAATTTTCTCACCGCGCAGCCGTATGTTCCAAGGACGAATGTCCTCGCCCTGCAGCCGGATCTCGCCAGATGTCTGACGAACAATCCCCATGATCAGATGGCTCAGGGTCGATTTGCCCGCACCATTATTACCTAGCAGCGATACAATCTCCCCTTCATGAACTTGAAAAGAAACGCCGCGAATGACCTCATGCGCTTCATCATAAGCAAAGCGAAGATTTTGAACGTCTAGTAGCGGTTCGCGGTTCTGGACTTCTGTTGAAGCAGCGGCGGATTCGTACCACGCCTCGAGTGCATGCTCGAACTTCGGTAATCTCATGTTATTTAACTGCGCTAATTTATCGGCTGTAGAGAGCTCGCATCCGGCATATTTCAGCGCCTCAATGTAGAGGGGTTCGCGTAGTCCATGCTTGCGAAGAACATCAGAGGCTAGAATCTCATCCGGCGTTCCGATCGCTTGTATCTCGCCTTCGCTCATAACCACGATCCGGTCGATAGGCTGCTCGAGAACGTCTTCAATTCGATGCTCTATGATGATGATCGTCTTGCCCGTCTGCTTATGAATGTCGTCAATCATCTGCATGGCTTGCTTACCGCTGGCTGGATCCAAATTCGCGAGCGGCTCATCAAAGAGTAGAATATCGGCTTGCGTAGAGAGAATACCTGCAAGGGATACGCGCTGCTTCTGTCCGCCGGAGAGATCATGAGGGCTTTGATCTATAAATGGAAGCATATTCACGGTCGTGAGTGCACGCTCCACTTCCTCGCGCATCTGTTTGCGCGGTATGCCATCATTTTCGAAGGAAAACGCCACATCCTCGCCGACCGATAGACCGATGAACTGGCCATCCAGATCCTGAAGAATGGTACCAACGGTTTTGCTGATCTCAAAAATACTTTTGCCTGTTGTGGGCTCTCCGTTGATCGTCATCGTGCCTTCGATCTTGCCTTCGTACGTAAAAGGAATCAGCCCATTGATACAATGGGCTAATGTCGACTTGCCAGAGCCGCTTGGGCCGGCAATTAATATTTTCTCACCAGGCTGGATCTCAAGGTTGATGTTCCGCAGCGTCGGCTCGGTTAACTTCTGATATTGAAAGCTGAATTGTTGGAAGGATATCATGCTGTACTCCTATTTCTCGATGGTTAAGTTCGTGCTCTTTTTATTCACACGTAAGATAGCAAGGATGATCGGTAGACCCAGGATGGCAACAACGACGATGTTCGATAGGAATGCGCCCCAGAATTGAACGAGCATTTTGTCTAGCGGCTCACCCATGAAGAGAACGTCGAAAATTGTCGCTTCCCCCATCCCTACGAGACATCCTAAGAACCCAAAAGCTACGATTTGGTATAAATGCTTCTTCGCGTAAGCGCCTGCTTTGACATTGAAACCTTTGCTCAAATATACGAATCCACTGAATAAACCGATGAGTCCCGATCCAAGCGCCCAACCCCACCAGACGCCTCCACCTGACATCAAATCCGTAATGACGTGGCCGATAAATCCGATTAAGAAACCAATCACGGGACCGAACAATGCGCCAAAGATCGTCAAGAACGCAACCGCTGGCTTAATCCATGTCGCTGGACCTACTGTAAAACCAAAAAATCCTAAAAAGCCATACAACGCTGCGCCGATCCCGATCGCGACCACAACGAGTGTGCTGAAATTAAAAATTGACTTCTGATTCATCTAGCCAAAATTCCCCTCTCACCTGATAATAAGCTAATACTAAAGGAAATGACCCTCGGATTCAATAGTAATATTCCGAATATTCAATATTCAGAACTATGAAATTGTTAGGAATTTAGTAGGAGTCTTAATGAAGAAGTTGTCGAATCGCTAAAATGATCAAAATCCATAGCAGGATGCTTAGTCCACCGCCGATGAGCCAGCCGCGACCAGGGTTCCTGCTCTCTTCTTCGTCATAAGTGTCAGATGAGTCATGCGGATGCATGGTCATAGAAAAACCCCCTCTACTAGATGTCACTAGTATCGGGAGTTTGGGGTGCGTTAATACGCGTTCTTATTGATAAAACCGTTAATTACTGTCTTCCAGATGATCTTCACATCGAAGAGAATGGACCAATTCTCAATATAAAAGATATCATAGCGAATGCGCTCTTCGATCGATGTATCCCCGCGCAGGCCGTTGCTCTGCGCCCATCCTGTAATGCCGGGGCGGACATGGTGCTTGACCATGTATTTCGGAATTTCTTCCTTGAATTGATCAACGAAGAAAGGTCTCTCTGGCCTCGGGCCGACAATGCTCATATGTCCGAGCAGTACGTTGAAGAATTGCGGCAGCTCGTCGAGACTTGTTTTGCGAAGGAACGAACCGAACTTCGTCTTCCGTGGGTCGTTCTCGGTCGTCCACTTCGTATCAGAGGTCCCTTGCGATTGAACGCGCATCGATCTGAACTTGAACATCATGAAGTTGCGACGATTAAGGCCTACACGTTCTTGCTTGAAGATAATCGGGCCTGGTGATGTTAATTTGATGCCGATTGCTGCTAGGAGTAAGACCGGCGATGTTAGGATGATCGCGAATAGAGCAAAAGCGATATCAAAGGCGCGCTTCATGATGCGGTTACTCATGAGATCGAGCGGTATGTCTCGTACGTTGATGAGCGGCATGCCTGCAAAATTATCGAACGTTGGGCGCGCTGGTAAGTAGTCGAAGAAATCGGGAATGATGAGCGTTCGGACGCCAGCTTTTTCGCACGTATTGATGATATGCGGGAAGCGGTGGTGCGCCTCGAGCGGAAGTGCGATAATCACTTCGTCGATCAGTCGCTGCTCGATGATTTGTTCGAGATCATCGATCGTCCCGAGAATCGGCTTGTATTTGAGAGCGAATTGCTCGTCGATTTCTTGTTGGTCGTCCAGGAAGCCAAAGACTTCGTAGCCCATTTCAGGATGCTGCTTCAGGTTCTTGTAAAATCTTTTGCCCAGTGTACCCGCGCCTAGGATAAGCACAAATTGTTTATTAAAACCTTTCTCACGGAAGTGGCGGAGTCCTTTTTTGACTGCAAAACGGTAGAAAAGGATCGCAAGCACGTTACCGATCATATAAACCGCAAGGTATTCACGCGAGATATGTACGGCTTTAAAATAAAACAATAGGCTTAGGAGCACAAATAAGCTGATCAGATGTACCTGAATGATACGCCAAAAATCATCTGCAAATCGCTTCTTTCGCTTCGGCGAATAGAAGCCGCTCATCATGCCAATAATGACGGCGATGCCGCCGTAGATAAGGCTCCATTTGGAGTATTCCGACAGTGGGAGAGGAGACTCGTGTTCCATCAGTCCGCTCTGAAATTTCATCCAATAGGCGAATAAGAAGATAATCTGGATTATTACAAAGTCAGCTATAATATAAAGTTGCGTCAGAAATCGCTGGTTCTTACGCAGCATGCTGTCACCTCAATTAATTCAAGAAGATAGGAATTCGTTTGATTCTATCGTAACATTTTATTTTTGATGAGTGATGTCGAAAATTTCACCAATATGCCTGCGTAGACGAGTCCATTAATAAGTATCGAGTAATGTTTGCGGTAATGCTTTTTGTGAAACAAGTACATAGCACGATGAAACTCGTAAATGATCTTGAATGGTTTGCGTCGGCTGCTTGCACCCTTATAATGTGTGATGAATGTGCGCGAGTAGTAGTAATTTTGCCATCCTGCTTTTTTGATCCGATAGCACCAATCAATATCTTCTCCGTACATGAAAAACTCCTCATCCAGCATCCCCACCTGATCAATCGCTTCTCTGCGAACGAGCATGAAGGCGCCAACCAGGCAATCAATTGGATAGGATTCGTCGGGACTGAGATAGCCAAGTTGGTATTGATTGAAGCGCGGATTATTCGGGAACATGCGTGAGAGGCCAAATGCGTAATAAAATGATGCAGAAGGCGTAGGGAAGCCACGCCGGCAGGCCTTATCCAGCGAACCGTCAGGAAGTATAAGCTTGCAACCAGAGGTTCCGACTTCGGGATGACTGTCCATGAACTGGAGCATGATCTCGAACGTCTCAGATTCGACGATCGTATCGGAGTTGAGTAGTAATATATATCGGCCTTGCGCTACAAGCATACCTTGATTATTGGCACGGGAAAACCCGACGTTCTCTTGGTTCGCGATAAGATGCGTTGAAGGGTAATGACGCTGCAAATGCTCAACCGAATCGTCGGATGAGTTATTGTCGATAAGTATCACTTCGTATCGATATGACGTTGTCGAAGCGTAGACCGATTGCAAGCAATCTAGTGTTAGTTGTCGTGTATTGTAGTTGAGGATGATAATGCTTAAGTCCATTAATATTCTCCCATCTCGAGAGTTGATAGGCTTATTATAGCATAGAAAAAGACTAGAGTTCGGTATTAACAGGGTTAACCAGTTAAAGTC
This sequence comes from Paenibacillus terrigena DSM 21567, assembly GCF_000374845.1. Taxonomy (GTDB): domain Bacteria; phylum Bacillota; class Bacilli; order Paenibacillales; family Paenibacillaceae; genus Paenibacillus_K; species Paenibacillus_K terrigena. The sequence continues at coordinate 22,371 of NZ_KB895421.1, forward strand.
TTGATAAAGAATGGACTTAACGGATAAATGTTAAATTACGATCCTAGTCTTATTCTAAATATAATCAATCAATACAAGGAATTTAAATAATTGATTCTCTGTCCATGATTGACGGTAGAGCTTAGATTTATGAAGATAGTTCAATCTCTGTTTTAACGATCTTCTTGACTGAATGAATAATTGAAGTTGGTTTAGTTTCTCAGCTTCAAGTTGAGACCCATAATGATTTGCAAATTCTATGGCTTGTCTTTTTAAAAGCTTATCCCCTGAGTGTTTGCGAAAACTTTCCCATTTCTTCTGCCATTTGTGGATCGCTGTTGTATTGCCTCCGACGACATTATTTCCATGCTGACGATAATACATCGTTGGTTTGGAATCATAGATTACTTCGCCAAAAGCGGAAATACATGTGTATACCCACCAGTCGTGCATCAAAAGATTATCGGTATTAGGTGTCTTGGAAATGAGCAGATCGCGAGCTGCTTTATTCATTACCATCGTTGCCCCAACAGCTATATTTTGAACTAATGAGTTATAAAAGGAGGTCTCTCGTTCATGTGGGCTAGGCCACACTTTGATTTCATTTAAATCATGATCTACAAGCATGGTTGAGGTAAAGAACATCCCAGTAGCACTACATGAACGCAATGCATGAACGGCTCTTTCTATTTTGTCCAACATCCATACATCGTCTTGATCACAAAAACAGTAGTAGGAAGCAGTATCATCAGAAAATTGAAGTAATTCAAAAAAGCTTTGTACTACCCCTAAGTTCTCACCCTTAATGAGTACAATCTTACCTGGATTTCTCTCAATTATTCTGTTAATTACCGACACCGTATTATCCTTGGAGCCGTCATCTCTAATCAAAATTGAGACTTCAGAATAACTTTGTTGAAGAATGCTTTGTATTTGCTCCTCTAAAAAGGCTTCTCCATTATATGTTGACATTAGTACTTGAACCTTTTCCATACGTCACCTTCATACTTTGATCATTAAGAAGATGTAAGGAATGATCTTCTTTGTACGATTATATGATATATATACAGAGAATCCTAGTTTTATCATTTTCTCAAAAAGAAAAGACTACTGGGGAAATGTCCCCAGCAATCTTTCATATAAATAACTATATTATCTTATTTTGTTAACTTCGATGAATTCCTTCAACGCATCACGCCATGGGCGTAAATCTCGAAGTCCGTTCGTTCGGATAGACAAATGCTCCATCACAGAGTTACTTGGTCTTGGAGCTGGACGCGGAAATTGATCCGTTGTGCACGGCAATAATTCAGGCTTTAAGCCTGCCTCCTCGAATATTGCTTGTGCGAATTCATACCACGAACACGACTCCGAATTGGATGCATGATAAATACCATAATACTCCGTCTGAACCAGTTCCTCAAGGAAGTAAGCAAGATCCACTGTATACGTTGGTGATCCCACTTGATCATGAACTACTTGGAGAGATGGCTTCTCGGCTCCCAGTTTCAACATTGTTTTTACAAAGTTATTACCGTGAGCCCCATATACCCAAGAAGTACGAACAATATAGTATTTCGAAGATAATGTTTGAACAAGATGCTCCCCTGCTCGTTTTGACTTCCCGTAAACTGTCTGCGGGTCTGTATTATCATATTCACGATAGGCCGTTGAAGAATTTCCGTTAAATACGTAATCCGTACTAATATAGCATACTTTAGCTCCAACCTTTTCGGCTGCCACTGCAATATTACGACTACCGACTGCATTTACGAGATATGCTCCGTCTTCATCCGTCTCCGCTGCATCTACTGCTGTGTATGCTGCGCAATGAATGATGGCATCTGGCTGTTGAGAATAGATGACTGACTCACATTGTTGTAGGTTCGTTACATCTAACTCTTGGCGTGTATAACCAAGTACTAGGTGACCCTTTTGCTTGAATATACGTATGACATCTTGACCCAATTGACCCTGAGCACCCGTAACAAGGATCTTCATACTATTCACCCAGGCGCTCGCCATATTGCTTGGCGTAGTATTCTTGATATGCTCCTGATTGAATCCGAGTCCACCAGTCTTTATTGTCCAAATACCATTGAATCGTCTTCTTAATTCCCGTCTCAAAATGATACTTCGGCTGCCATCCCAATTCTGTACGAATTTTCGAAGCATCAATAGCATAACGGCGGTCATGACCCAGACGATCTGCTACATAAGTAATTAATGATTTTGGTTTGTCTAATGCCTCTAGGATCGTTTCTACGATTTGAATATTCGTTCTTTCATTATTACCACCAACATTGTATACTTCACCGCTTTTTCCATTATGGATGACCAGATCGATCGCACTGCAATGATCTTCAACATACAGCCAGTCACGAACATTTAAACCATCACCATAAACAGGAAGCTGTTTATCATTGAGAGCATTTGAAATCATTAATGGGATTAATTTCTCTGGAAAATGATATGGACCATAGTTATTCGAACAACGTGTAATATTCACATTCATCCCGTACGTTTCATGATATGCACGCACAAGGAGATCTCCGCCTGTTTTACTTGCCGAGTAAGGGCTGTTAGGCGCTAGTGGAGTAGTTTCCGAGAACATTCCTGTATCCCCGAGCGTACCATAGACTTCATCTGTAGAGATTTGAACATATTTTTGAACATTATACTTCCGCGCTGCATCAAGCAACACTTGAGTACCCATAACATTCGTTTGCACAAAGATGCCTGGATCCAAGATACTCCGGTCTACATGAGACTCGGCTGCAAAGTTAACTACAATGTCTACGCCTTGCTGGAATATCTCATCTACTTTTTGTGCATCAGCGATATCGCCTTTAATAAAGGTATAATTCGGCTGATTCTCAACACTCTTTAAGTTCTCTAAGTTCCCAGCATACGTAAGCGCATCAAGATTAATAATCTGATACTCTGGATACTTATTTACCATGTAAATTACAAAGTTACTTCCAATAAACCCGGCACCGCCTGTAACTAATAACTTCAACTCGGCTCCCCCTTACTCAAAATTGATGTCAGCATCGCGTAATAACGGATGTTTCGTATCTTTATCCGAAAGAATTGGCTGATCTGTCGGCCAGTCAATGCCTAGCGCAGGATCATTCCACAAAATGCCCCGATCATGTTCAGGGGAATAGAGTTCATCTACTTTGTAGAGAACTTCTGTGTTTGGTTCTGTCGTACAGAAGCCATGAGCGAAGCCCTGAGGAACAAGCAATTGACGCTTGTTTTCTGCGCTCAAATGAACACCAATCCATTGTCCGAACGTCGGAGAGTTACGGCGAATGTCAACGATAACATCATATATCGCACCAGCCACTGCACGAACTAACTTCGTCTGTGCTTTCGGATTTAATTGATAGTGCAAGCCTCGGATAACACCCTTCTCAACAGACAAAGAATGGTTATCTTGAACGAACAAATAATCCATATTATATTCACGAAAAATCGCACTGTTGTAACTTTCCATAAAAAAACCACGATGGTCCCCATGGACCGCAGGTTCAATAATTCGGACACCGCGTAACTTCGTATCGATTACTTTCATAGTAGCACCTCTATAACTTCAATTTTCCGAATTCTTCGGAAAAGGTAATATTTTGTGCTAATTCATTGGCTTTTGCCCATGATACGTGCGTTCCAGCATCTGTCCACCAACCCTGAAGCACATCATATGTTAGTTCTCCTCGAGCAATATAAGCATTGTTTACATCTGTGATTTCTAACTCACCTCGACCGGAAGGTTTGAGTGTTTTTACAATATCAAATACGGAGCTATCGAACATATATATGCCTGTTACGGCATAATTGCTTTTCGGTTGTTGTGGCTTTTCTTCAATAGAAATAATCATGTCTCCATCTAACTCTGCTACTCCGTATCGCTGTGGATCATGAACTTCTTGAAGTAAGATTTTAGCACCTTTTGACTGTTCACGGAAATTATCTACGTATCCGGAAATATTATCTTCAAACACGTTATCACCCAGAATGACCACCATTTGATCACCACATACGAATTGCTCCGCCAAGTCTAACGCTTGCGCAATCCCTCCAGCTTCATCTTGAACCTTATAAGTGAAAGAAACACCCATGTCACGACCACTGCCCAAAAGATTGACGACATCACCCATATGTTCTTTGCCTGTAACAATAAGGATATCATTAATATTTGCTTCTTTTAATTTATTTACCGAATGAAATATCATAGGATATTTGCCTACAGGCAGCAAATGCTTGTTCGTTACTTTAGTCAAAGGGAATAATCTAGACCCCGTACCTCCAGCCAATATGATACCTTTCATAATAACACTCCTCATAAATAGAATTTCTTTACGCAATCTATTACCTTATCTATGTCTTCACTAGCCATGTGATAATATAATGGTAATCTTACTAATCTTTCGCTCTCAGTGGTAGTGATAACATCTTCACCATGAAATCTTCCGAATCTTTGGCCTGCATCTGAAGAATGTAATGGCACATAATGAAATACAGCTTGAACACTATTTTCTTTAGGGAAGTTAATCAATCTTGTTCTCTCTTCTTCACATAGAACAGCATTATGATCACACTCTTCTGGAATGTACGGCAAGTCCAATAGCCCATTCTTACCTAAATCAAATAATCCCTCATAATATCGATTCCAGGTGTTCAGTCTGTCGTTATTAATTTCTTCTGCTTGTTCTAATTGTGCATATAAGAAGCCTGCAATAATTTCACTAGGTAAATATGAAGAGCCTAAATCCACCCAGGTATATTTATCAACTTGTCCTCTAAAAAATCTCGAACGATCAGTACGCTTTTCACGAATTATCTCTGCTCGTTCAACAAATTGCTCACGGTTAGCTAGTAGAGCCCCGCCTTCACCACAGTTATAGTTCTTTGTCTCATGAAAACTATAACAACCTAAATGACCAATTGTCCCCTAGTATTTCCCTTTTACCAAATGTAGGACTGCTTTGTCTGATATTAACAACAGCATCATATACTGCACCTGCAGTAACGCGGACTAATTTTGTTTGTGCATTAGGCATCAATTGATAATGCAATCTTCTTATTGTACCCGCCTCAACAGACAATGAGTGATTATCCTGAATAAAGTCATATACAAATCATAGTTTACACAGTTTCTCTGCATTGTAGCTTTCCATAAAAAAAACCACGGCTACCTTCAAAAAATTGAGGCTCTAAAATAAAAACATCAGTAAAAATTTGTTTCAATAATCTTCATGATCTCTTCCACCTATTTGATAGCAGTTTTATTAAACATAAAGCTGGTTAACTTCTTTATTAAGCCATTTTTTCTAAAATTAGATCGATAATATTCATAACCGTTGGTACCCAATTGATTTAACTCATCATCAGTTAGTAAGCTCATCTTCTTAACATTCTCAGCTAAAGAAATATAATCTTCAGACGCACTAACTAATCCTGAATTACTTTCAGCTATAATCATACCCCCTTCGCCATCAAGAGATGCAAGAATCGGTTTGCCAGCAGCTAGATATGACTGAATCTTAGCAGGGAGAGTAATACTGAACAGTTCACTCTTAACCAGAGAAACGAGCATAACACTTGCCACATCATAATACTCTGGCATGTTAGCCATTGGCTTTCTTCCTACGAAATCCATGACCTCGGCAACTCCTATCTCACTAGCCCTATCTTCAGCCCATTTTCGAGTCATTCCATCGCCAACAATAATCCATTTTATGTTGGTATATCCATTATCCTTGCATACTTTAGCAGCCATAATTATCGTTTCAAAACTTTGCGCTGGTCCGATATTTCCTGCAAACATAACATTAAACGTCCCTGCAAACTTATTTTGAAGCTCAGGATCTTGACGTTTTTCTTCATATATTTCTTCAGCCCAATTGGGAAGATATAGAACTCTATTTTCACTAATCTGATATCTTTCTTGTATTAGCGACTTAATCCCGTTCGACGTTGTCATGAAATAGTCAAATCGCCTATAAAGACTATTCGAAATCTTAGTGAATAATACTTTATAGATCGAAGAGTTATAATTATACACTGAAAATAAACTTTCAGGCCAAAGGTCCAAAATGTATAAATAGGTTTCTTTTTTAAACATTCTTCTAGCTATCAATGCTGGAAATGCCATAAACACAGGCGTTAATTGATAAACCATAATTTTATCATAATTACGCTTTCTCAATTTAAAAAGTTGCAGTAATGAGAATATCGGAAATGTAATGTAATTTAATAAAACTTGTAATGCATTCCCACTGCCACGAGGAATAAGGAAGCTTCGATAAACTTTGACTCCTTCATACTCCTCTTGTCTTTGCTTAAATAAGGAATACCCTTCAAAACATTTCCCTTGAGGATAATTTGGGATTCCACAAATAACATCTACTTCGTAACCTAACTCCACTAACGATTTCGTAATATCATTAATTCTGAATTCTTCAGGCCAAAAGTGTTGGCAAATGACAAGTATTTTTTTTGTCATTAACTTATTCCCTTCGTTTAATATGATGAAGGGGAGACTATTAGTCTCCCTTTCTCCAAACAAACTTATTAATGATCTTAGTATAGCTTTGAATAATTTTAACAACCTTTACAGATACATTACTGTCTATATAATCTATCGCCATCTCCACTTGCTCAGCATTATCCCACATGTCACGGCATAATGTTATAGCTTGAATGATTTCATCAGACTTAATCCCACCTATAACTACCGTCCCTTTATCAAGCACTTCAGGTCGCTCTGTGGAGGTTCTTATTAATACCGCTGGGAAGTGAAGTATTGCTGATTCTTCAGACAATGTACCACTATCTGATATAACGCAATATGCATTCATTTGCAATTTATTATAGTCAATAAATCCAAATGGCTTTAATTGTCGAACTAATGGATGGAATTTAAAGCCTCTTTCCACTATTCTCTTCCAACTTCTAGGGTGTGTAGAATAGATAATAGGGATTTGATGCATTTCGGCTAACTCATTTAATCCATTCATTAAGGACATAAAATTATCCTCGTTATCGATGTTCTCCTCACGATGTGCTGAAACTAAAATATATTGACCCGTCTCAAGATTTAATTTTCCCAAGATGGTACTACCTGTTATCTTATACATCTGATTGCGAAGAACCTCTGTCATCGGGGATCCTGTAACAAAAATATGTTCTTTCCTAAACCCTTCTGACATTAGGTAGCGTCTACTATGTTCCGTATAAGGAAGATTAATATCACTAATATGATCGACTATTTTACGATTAATTTCTTCCGGAACATTCTGATCAAAACAGCGATTTCCAGCTTCCATATGAAAGATTGGAATCTTTAATCGTTTAGCCGAAATTGCGCTTAACGCACTATTGGTATCACCTAGAATTAATAAAGCGTCTGGTTTCTCCTTTTGAAGAACTTCGAATGACTTTGAAATGATGTTCCCCATTGTCTCCCCAAGGCTATTTCCAACTGAATCCAGAAAGTAGTCAGGTTTGCGTAGTTCAAGCTCCTCAAAGAAAACTTCATTCAATGTGTAATCCCAGTTTTGTCCTGTATGAACAAGAACATGGTCAAAATACTTATCACAAGCCTTTATACACTCTGATAGTCTAATTATTTCAGGACGTGTTCCTATAATAGTCATCAACTTTAATCTATTCACATTAAACCTCCAAATAATAGGTATCTGGTCTAGACTTATCGAATACTTCATTAGCCCAAAATAATGTTACAAGCTCGGTATCACCAATATTAGTAATAGAGTGTGTATATCCAGGTGGAATATCTACTACTTCTGGATCATTACCACTCACAACATATTCCAAGACAGTGTGATCTTCTATTCCACGAAACTTAATAACAGCTTGCCCCTCAACTACTAAAAACTTTTCAACCTTGGTATGGTGCCAATGATTTCCTCGAGTAATCCCTGGTTTCGTTCTCGAGATAAAAATTTGACCAAACTTATCTGATTTCATAAATTCTGAAAGCCAACCGCGATTGTCACTATTTTTGTTTAAATGATAAGAAAAATTGTCAGGAGACAAGTACGATAAATAAGTAGAATATAAGCAACGTGTAAAATCGTCACTCACTTCTACTGATTGCAATGATGTTCTGCTTTTCTTAAACTGATGCAATTGTTCTGCAATACGACTTAGGGAGACATTGAATGACTTGGTTATATTGTAATGAGTTCCTTGCGTATACTCTTTATCCGTTAGATGATCGCTAAAGCTCTGAACAACATCATCTATATACACCAAGTTAATTTCCTTACTCGGCTCATGAATATCAATAGCCAGATCATGTGCAATATTATTGGCCCAAGTTGCAATAACCGAATTGTAATTTGGCTTGCACCATTTTCCAAATACATTAGGAAGACGATAAATATATACGGGTGCTAACTGCAATGATCGATAGTTCAACACAATTTCTTCTGCTGCTCTCTTGCTATTACCGTAAGGATTATCCATTTCGGCTTGTAAAGATGAAGTTAATAATAACGGAGTTCTCTTATTATTCTCTATTAATATCTGAATAATCATGTCGGTTAAGTCTCGATTACCTACAAGAAATTCGTCTACATAGTCTGGTCTGTTTACTCCCGCTAGATGATAAATAAAATCTGCCTTCAGTACATACTCCTCTAATGTCTCATAAGAATTTTTTGATCCAATTCTCATTATCTCGCAATCTTCTCGCTGTTCTAACGCTACAGCAAGGTTTTTCCCGATAAAACCATACGCTCCAGTAATAAGAATTGCTCTTTGTTTCATCACACTTACTCCCAACATCAAATTTTATAAGATATCAATCAAGTCTGTAGACTCATCATTATCGTTGATCCCTAATTCATGTCGGATGACATCAAGCTTAAGAAGCAGCTCTTTGACTTTTTCTACATCTAGCTGCTCCGTGTTGTTGGAGTTGTAATCCTCTAATTGTGAGATTTTCTCTGCCCCCTCAGAAAAATACTTTTCATAATTTAAATCTCTTGTATCACTCGGAACTTTATAATAATGATCCATATCAATAGCCTTCGCCAGCTCTTCCCTAGTCAACAATGCTTCTGCTTGCTTCTCACCATGTCTTGTACCAATTATTCTAATTTCCGATTTAGATTCAAATAGTTCGAGCAAAGCTTTTGCTAATACTTCAATTGTAGAAGCAGGAGCTTTTTGAATAAAAGTATCACCATTCTCAGCATATTGGAATGCAAACAACACTAATTCAACCGCATCATCTAAGCTCATTAGAAATCGTGTCATTGAAGGATCTGTTATTGTGAGATCTTTTCTTTCTTTAATCTGATTAATAAACAAAGGAATTACTGATCCTCTAGATGCCATAACATTTCCATAGCGTGTTACACAAAGTGTTGTCTCTTCACTTGATAAGTTCCTGGACTTTGCAACGACAACCTTTTCTGCCATCGCCTTCGATATTCCCATGGAATTAATAGGATATACAGCCTTATCCGTACTTAATAAAATTAATTTTTTTACCTTGTTCTGTAACGCTGCATTCACAGCATTCTCAGTACCAATCGTGTTGGTCTTAACGGCTTCCATCGGATAAAATTCGCATGATGGTACTTGTTTCAGGGCTGCAGCGTGAAATACATAATCTACGCCTTTCATTGCATCATTTATACTATTAAAATCTCTAACATCACCGATATAATACTTTAATTTATCGCTCTTGAATCGATTTCTCATTTCATCTTGTTTCTTTTCATCTCGACTAAAAACTCTAATTTCTTTGATATCCGTATTAAGAAATCTTCTAACAACAGCATGTCCAAAAGAACCCGTTCCACCAGTGATTAACAACACTTTATTACTAAACAATTCAATCACTCCCACTATAAAGTAATGTTTTCTCCTGTTTTCTCGCTTATTCTTAAGATTTCAACTTTGACAGTTAAGAGGTGCTGGTGGAGAATGTAGTCTGCACCACGATTTTCTGTATGAGCGTAGGCAGGAACAGAGCTCAAGATCGTTAAGGTTCCAAAACTGCGGATAATTGGTTATGGTCGCACAGTGGATCTCCATACTCACCCTTGGGGTTTACCCTCCCATGTCACGCTGGGTCTATGCCCTTACATTCCTTCGTTCTACCTCTCAAGGGATGGATGCCGATTCTCTCTCCTTTACAGGGTCATTGCCCTTACGGTGTGTAGTTCGTCGGCAGTTTCGGCTCGGAGTGCTTTCCATTCCGTATGAGATCCGCGATAACTTTTGCATCCTTGTAGTCGCTCTTTGTTGGCGAGTTGTCTTCAAGCTCTTTCGTCTTGTTGACATGATGAGGATTCACGACGACAACCTGAATACCTTGATTTTGCAAGAAAGCGGCTAACGGAAACCAGTAGTGTCCAGTAGGCCCGACGCCAAAAATAATGTCGGTTTTGCCATGCGCCTGCCCGAGTTCCTTCATCCACATTGCCAGCTTCGTCAGCCCTTCCTGGCTATTATGAAACGCACAATCCTTGCCAAGCTCAATCCCGCGAAAATCGACTGCACGAGCCACGTGGATTCTCTTGGCGATGTCCGCTCCGACGACCAGCGTTGATTCGGTAATGCGTTGATTTTGTTTCTGTTTCATCTTATACTTCATGGAGAGCGCCTCTTTCGTTTGGGATTTGTTCTTGGTGGAACGTTTCCCAGTATAACAAGTGGCGCTTTTTGTTTTCAAAGGGCAAATTACTTCATTACAGGAATGGCTCCTTATTATTTTTTAGGGATATTCAATAAAATCACACCGATCAATATAATACCTATAGCAATACCATTCAATGGACTAATTTTTTCTTTAAATATAAACACCCCGCCTATAATAACAGCAATATAACTTAAACTCGTGGTGATAGGTACTATGTAAGATAAGTCATATTTTTTCAGGAGGATTGCCCACATAAGAAAACCTAACATATAGGTAATTAAACCAAGTATCATATACACATTCAATTGTATATCCAATATCTTACTCCCAAATTGGATACTGGTACCTTCAGCTCCTAATTTCATGAAAATAAGACCGCTAACAGCAAATACTAAATACACAAAAATTAAAAACCACACCTATTATTACCACCTTATTTATGAAATGCTTCTCTCTCAATAGCTCGCATTTCCTTTTTCAATTGTAGAAGTTCATTCTTAATTAACCCAACTTCCTGAGTAAGTTCTTTAATCTTCATAGAGGACCGTGAAAGTGTAATGGTTAATGAAAAAATCAAAACATATCCGAAGAATATAGACACCAAAAACAAAGCATTTACTGCCATTTCAATTCCCATAATTTTAGATATCACTACGAATGAACTAGGAAATAACGCTAATAATACAATAACTAGTACCACCGCAAGCCATAACATAGAATACTTAAGTTCTAATTTGTACTTGCGAATCAAATTAATTAAATAAAATAAACATAAAAGTGCCCCAATAATAAGTATTAATTGCAATTTTAGAGGTAACAATTTTTATCCTCCTAAATAATCTGCTTACGCATTTTATCTAAAACTATGGCCAAAGATACTTTAAACATATAGTAGACTGATTTAAGCATAGTAATCGAAGACTTCCCATCTTTTCTTTCTTTCATATGTACAGGAACTTCTTTAATTCTATATTCATTTCTCTTTAGATACATTATTGATTCCGGTTCAGGATAATCAACGGGGTAGCGCTTTGTAAATAATTCTATTATTTGTTTATTGCAAGCTCTAAACCCCGACGTTGGATCAGTAATCATCTGTTTTGTTAATACCTTAAGTAATTTTGAGAAATAATTGATTCCCACTCGCCTTATTCTTGATGATTGAAACCCTAATTTCTCAATGTATCTCGAACCAATTACTAAATCGGCTTCATTATTTAATATTGGTTTAATCAAGACTTCAAGATAAGTTGGATCATGCTGCCCATCACCATCTACTTGAATTGCAATATCATAGCCATATTCTTTTGCATACTTATAACCTGTTTGTACAGCACCACCGATACCTAAATTACATGGGAGGTTAATAGTAGAAACATTTAATTCACTACAAACTTCACCTGTATTATCTAACGAACAATCATTAATAACTACTATATCAAGGCAACAACTTTCAATACTGACTTTGTTAATACTCTTAATAAGTGAGGTAATATTTTTAGCTTCGTTATATGCGGGAATAATCAACAGTATTTTTTTAAACATTATTGTTCTCCCTCTACTTTATAAATATAAAGATGGCTTATTGAATCATAATAATACTGTTTTAAATTTTTAAAATCAGCTAGTTCATTTGGGGATAAAACATATTTGGCCTCTACCTTATATAAATCATCAATATCTAGATCTACAACGACAACATCCGGACTCTTTAATTCGAAAGCTGTTGGGGCGTCCGATAAATGCACCATTATATGTGCATACCTATTATAAATATCATTGTACTTTTTCATTGGATCAAGTTTATCCCAGACTGATAAATCAGGATAAAAATGTACACTATTCAGTGAATTAGAACCGAGTGCTATTAAGTATTGTCCATTCACGAGACTATCTAGGGCTATCCACTTAGGGAAATTTTCATTATTATTTATTTCAATAATTTTATTTGCAATATTTTTATCAAATATTGCCCCAGTACCCTTTACTACTGGATTTACTGTAATTCCGGATATTATCAGAAAGCTTCCAATACCCACTATCAACATTTTTTTCATCCCTCTGAGCACAAAAAAATTCAATATTACAAAAAATATTATTGTAATATATGAAAATTCAGCAAGGTATTGCGCCATCTCGCTTCTAAACACTGACATGTAGTAAAGAATAAATACAAAGAAACAAATAATTACTGTTTGTGCTCTTGAATACGGTTTTTCACGAATAACTTCAGCAATAAACCAAATTGTAAGATAAAGAGCTGTTAGCCCAAAGGTAAATTGCATCAAACGATTTTCAGGAACAAATGAATACATTGTAATTTTTGCTATTGCCTCTGGATAAGATACAAATAACCATGACAATTGAAATAATAGATAAACAAAAAGAAAAACAGCTATTTTATTATGACTCAATGATTTTCGTAACCATAGTACACTAGTTAATACAATAGCAGGGAGAAAATTGAGAAAGCTACTAACCTCACTATTGTTAGAAAACGTAACTTCCTTATAAGGCAGTAACCAACTTATCAAATAGAGTTGAAGATTTGCAAATGAACCACCGCCTCCAGTAGATATTCTACTTCCTGGATATGCTGTATTTAATAGTATGTTAATATCTTCTTTAGAATTAATAATGAATAAAGCAAGCGTTAACATGACTAAGACAATTGCCCCTCCAAATGCAAACCATTCAGATCTCGATATTCTTATTTTTTTTACATCAGTACTAAATATAATAGCTGCTAAAAATACTAGTGTTAAAAAACCTAACGGAACTTGAGTTGCTGGATATATGCTAAAAATAAATCCAATCGAACTGAATGCTGCCAAAAATATTAATCCGATTCTAACCTTTTGACTTTTTGATTTTAAGAAATAAATCGTAGCAACAATGATAGCTTGAGAATATATTATTGATTCAACAAATGACGTAGAATACCACCACTGTACAGGAGCCGAAAAAGCGATCCAAAAAGCCCCTATAACAGAAATCCCCTTATTCCCTTTTGTTAAATACATACATATTTCAAATGAAAGTAATATTAGTAATATTAATTTTGAGAACCAGAACCATGATAAACCATAATCTGTTCCAAACAATAGAAAACCCCATAAAAACGGCTTTCCTAATGTCTCAAGTGTGAATGTCGGGGCATTAGCTAAAACCATGTTTTGCCCATTTGATCTAATCATCTCGTTTTTATACTCAAATAACTCTGCATGTTGTGCCTGAGATAATAGATAAGGTGTTTGAACTAACCATTCATCACTTCTAATCCCCCTTTCCACACCCAATATTTTTGAGGACTCATGGTCACCGGGGACATATATATCCCACATACCAATAGAAGAACCATTGATTTTAAACAAAACAAGAATAACAAAAAGGACCAAGCCTAGTATGTATCGATACTTAATTACTTCGTTCAAATACCTATAAAATATATAGATTAATAATACAAAAATTGTAATCAGCAGTGTTCTTATTATGAGCTTCTCTAAGTTTATAGAGACTAATTTAGGTGGTACTAACATAATTTCATTTATACTAAAATGATCATCGGGTAGGTTTGTGAAATCTAATCTAAGACTCTCAACTTTATCATCTATGTTAATTGTGTAAGTATTTTGACCAGAAATACTATCTTGTTTAAAAGAATTATCTTCTGAATAGCCATTCGATTTTGATCCAGTATAAAAAACTTGTAGTGTTCCTCCGCTATTTTCATACGTAAGATCTAATTTTATCTCAGAAATTCTTTTATCAATATTCTTGATCTCTATCCAAGAATCGTTGCTTGTTGATAAATACCCATTAGAAGTTTTTTGCAAATCATGTGTTAACTCATTCACAATACTTAATTGCTCTTCACTTTTTCCAATACCATAAATAAAATAATCTTTATTAAAATAAAGATATTGTACCAAAAAAACTATTATTACTAATACAATTAAACCCAAAGTCTTTTTTCTCATTCTAACGTGCTCCCTCTAAATGTTCCCATAACCTTAGACCCAGGAAATAGAATTAAGATACGTAATACATAGTCAAATGTGAAGTGTTGACTTCCATCTGTTACAAGAAACTTACTCTTAAGCCATTAAAAATAGACCGTTGAATGAGATGACTAAAGAATAAGCTCTTTGCTTACTTCGTAGCTATAGGTACGTTTGATAGTTTAACACAGTGATTTGACATGAAACCTCTACGGGCATGAGTACTCGCGAAGGCCGCAAATCACAAGGACTTCGCGATGCTATTTTAGCATACCCACCTCTCCATATAAAATCTCTATCTCTATTACCTATGTAGGTAGCGAGAGCATTATATTCTATTATCCCTTCCTTATCAGTTACCCTTTTTGAACATAGATTGAAATTATTTCTTTTAACGGTTATCTCTAAAAATAATGAGTATATATAACAACTAAGTCATTTAATTACCTAAAATGTGAATCCCATTCTCAAAAACTCTTACGGTTAATTGCAGACTATTCATTTCAAACATAGTCCAAAATCTTCCTTATCCTTAGTGAGATGATTACTATAATGAGGGTCTATTTCTAATTTTTCTCCCCACTTCTTCTTCATATAATTCACTTCTCTATTAAATCTTTCTATTTTCTCAGGAGTATCTTCATGTCCTCTACTCTTTGATTCATGATGATATAGCTTCACATGAGGAAGCCATACATTGTTATAGCCTTTCTCTCTAATTTTCAGACAAAAATCGACATCATTAAAAGCTACAGCGAGTTCTTCTTCAAGCCCCCCCACTTCAAGAAAGCGAGTTTTTTTAACCATTAAACAAGCCGCTGTTACTGCAGAATAATTACTAACCATTTTTATTCTGCTAAAGTACCCATTCTCATTTGAGTCAAAATATTTATGGCTATGTCCTGCAACACCACCTATTCCAAGCACTACACCTGCATGTTGAATTGTATTATCTGGGTATAATAAACAAGCACCAACTACTCCTACTTCCTTTCTAATAGCCTGGCCCGCCATATCTGAAAGCCAAGATTCGCTTATGACTTCTATGTCGTTATTTAATAATAAAATCAAATCCCCCTTAGCATAATTTACCCCTATGTTATTTAATTTTGAATAATTGAATGGTATGTCTGCTCTAATGACTCTAAATCTATCAATTTCTTTATTTATCCAGTATTCAAACAGTTCTAATGTAATTTCATCATCAGTACCATTATCTATTACAATCACTTCAAAATGGTCATATTGGGTAAACCTAAATATAGACTGCAAGCATTTGTCCAATACTTCACCCATATTTCTCGTAGGGATAATAATGGAAACAAGAGGGTTGCTAGTCGGCATATGATTGAGTATATATAGATTTGGAATCCCTTCAACTTGGCGCACTTCCGCATCATATCCTCGTCTTTGAATTGTTTCATTCAATGCCCTAATGCCAACATCACTTGTATAGTTTTTAACCTCTGAAGACGAAGCCGTAGAACATGCAATAGTTCTCCAATGATACAATACCTTAGATATGTGTTTAATTCTATTTGTTCGTTCAGTAATTCTTAATACTAGATCATAATCCTGACTCCCTTCAAATCCTTTTCTAAAACCACCAACTTCTTGAATTATTTTTTTTCTATAAACACTAAAATGACACGTGTACATCTGGGAAAGTAGCATATCTGGTGACCAATCTGGTTTGAAAAATGGAGAATGTCTTTTCCCAACAACACTTATTTTGTCCTCATCACTGTAAATCATATCCGTATCAGGGTATGCATTTAATAACATTACATTCTCGTATAGTGCATCGATGGTTAACTCATCATCATGATCAAGAAGCCCCACAAACTCTCCTGTTGCAATTTCTAAGGCTGAATTGGAACAGGCCGAGATATGCCCATTGGATTCTCTATATACAACTTTAATGCGAGTGTCTAGTAACATATATTCATCTAACACTTTTCTGATGTGAGGTTTGGTTGATGCGTCATCAGCAATGCATAGTTCCCAATTTGTATATAACTGATTTTGAACAGATTGAATACATTTTCTCAACCAAATCTCGTCGACATTATATACAGGAAGAATAATAGATATAAGTGGTAGATACTCGAAATTGTTTATTTCACTTTTAATTCTGATTTGATCATGTTCAGTTAAAGTATTTTCATCTACCCAAATTGAATAATCGTTATAGTTAAGTTTATTTTCCAGACCAACTCGCTTTATTTTTGCCCATAGCGATTTGGCTCCATTTGTACGGAATTCTGCCAAGACTTTCTTCGCCAGTTTATATATTTCTTTTGGGGATACACCATCTTGCTCTAGTACTTTTGTCAATGAATGTACTAGTAATCTTCCTCTAAATACTTTTTTAAGAGTAAAACAGTTGAAAACGAAACTAAGCAATAATTTTTCCCCTGTATCAATTCTCAATCGGTTAGCACCATGAGGTATAAATACAAAACCTTTTTGATAGCCTCTTCCTTTTAATATGCTTGAGAAATTAATACTTCGAGATTCATCGAAGCCATGACCATTATCCCAGTAAAGTTTTAGTGGGATTCGCTCTGCTGCTTCCGAATACCATTCGAATCTATTCCAACCTGATTTAAACTTACCTTCAAGAATAAAATGTGGATCTTCTCCAATGGAGCACCACTTATCTTCCTTTAATACTAAATCCGATACCGGAGTTAATTTCATATTGCCTTTTCGAGTATACTTCAATCCGTCCACATCTACCTTCCATTCATAATCATTTTTTCAACATACCTTTCACTCTACTTATAATCTTCCAACTTCTAGATTGATAAATAGAATTCAATAACGCTTCTTGTTCTTGATTAGAATACTGAAGTGAGTTAACTTCATCATTTTTATGTTCGATACACTCTTTCAATTTCTCTACTTCTTGAACTAACTCATTAATATCTTTGCTTAAACCCTGGATCTTACTATCTAAGTCTTTATTCATTTCATTCAACACTTCATTTTGTAGTTGTTGTGCTTCATAATATTTTTCTCTTTGATGCAGAACTTCGATTAAGTATGAAACATCTGAAATTAAGATATTCAACTCGAAACTAATACTTTTTAATTCTATGCCTTTCTCAAATTCAATGACGAGATTAGGGTCATCTTTATCAAACAGATAAACATCATCAAGTTTATCGATATAATTCCCACTAACATAAAACGAAATCTCATTTCCATGATTAATACATATATTTCGTAGTTTAAAAATCCCTTTATAATTAGATGGATCTATCCTTACTGATTTTATTTCTTTATCCAACTCATTGTTAACACTATAAAATCGAGATTGTTGTTCAGTATGAGATAATACAATGCTATACTCCTCACTAAACCCTTTACCATAATCAAAGAAAACTTGAGCAAAATCGTCATGTGCATACTCTTTAGTACTTACAGGTATCTCTGTTTGATCCAATGTATTGAATAATTGATAGAATATACTTTCTAGTTCATTTAACTTTTTTATAGCATCATAATCTTTTTCAGTGTTTGCAATGGACTCGATATGATCTACGTTATTTTTCTTAGAGCCCACAACAATCTTCCTATAAGAATTCTCAGTATAGTCATTAGGGAATATATATCGGTTATAGAATGTGTCGATTTCACTTCTATAAAGGGAAGTCTCACCTTTCTTTGCTGCAAAGAAATGCATATTCATTATTTTTTCCCACACATTAACATCTCCATGAGACAAAAAAGCATGATCGACTTTTAGGACAGACAAATGCGAGACTAACTCTTCAAAATCAGGCAAACCATTCTCTCTATGCTCATCCAACCAAATAAAATCAGTATGAAATAAACTTTTATAAACCGCGTTCGTTCTTATTTCTGCACTTTCTACATGCGCTGAATGAAATGGTGCTGTAATAATGAAAAACTCAGAACTCACTCTATTTAATTCTTGAACAAACATTTGTCTTCTCTCGACTGGAATATGCTCATATACATCTAAAGCTACAACTACATCAAATGAATCATCATTGAACTCCATTTGTGTAGCGTCACCCTCGATATACTTTGGATGATTTCTCAAATGCTCTGGAAGTGACAGATCCAAGTACGTAATTTCATCGCTTGGAAGAAATCTCTCTAAATTTTGGTGTTCATTTGCTCCTACTTCAAGAATTTTTAATTTACTATTGTTTCTTAGTTTGTCCACTACTAATTTTACATTGTTATATCGCTGAAACTGGTCGAATAATACATGTTCTATCATTTGATCACTTCCCAACCATGGTTAATATAGAACTGACCTTCCGAAAAATACTTATTAGTAACGTGGAATTCGATTGCTTCTTGCTTGTAATCTATACATACTATTCCTTCGTTATTAAATACACCTATATCAAGCAAGTAAGTTCCAGATAAAATAGGTAGCTCTGGAATAATATATTTCACTACATGTCTCCCTAAATTGTTTGGTATTTCTATTTTTTCCAGATAAGTATTCGGTCCAAAAATGTATTCTCTCTTAGGCGTATATATAGCTACTCCTAGTAAAAAGCCTTCAATTATTTCTTCATAAATTTCATATTCGACTTCAACTTCAAACCGATCAAAGCAATTAAAGTTTGCCTTATTCAACTTATATTTTGTGATCAGTGACATGATTTCATTATTCAGAGGAACAACAAAGTCTTCTTCAACTTCCATGCATACATCTAGCTCAATCTTCTTATTCAAATCCGGTACCACATCGTTTTTCATGTAATCCTCATACAAATCCACTACTTCACTTGATTGTCCACTTACAATTAATTCTCCATCTTTTATCCACAATGCTTTATTACAAAAACGCTTCACCTGCTCTGTTGCATGTGAAACAAACAAAATTGTAGTTCCTTCTTCTTTTAATTCTTTCATTTTATTTATACATTTTATTTGAAATCGACTATCTCCAACTGCCAGTGCTTCATCAACAATTAATAGATCCGGTTCGACATTAATAGAGACAGCAAATGCAAGCCTTGCAAACATTCCACTTGAATATACTTTAACCGGTTGCTCAATAAAATCTCCGATATCGGCGAACTCAATAATTGAATTTAATTTTTCTTCAATTTCTGAATTCGTCAACCCCATCATCATACCATTCAGAAAAATATTTTCTCTTCCTGTGTATTCTGGATTAAATCCTGCACCCAGTTCTAATATCGCAGAAATCCTACCATTTACATCTATTGTTCCTGACGTTGGAGTCAAGACTCCTGTAATCATTTTTAACAACGTGGATTTACCCGATCCATTTTTACCTAGTATGCCAATAGCATCACCTTTATTCACTTGAAACGTAAGTCCATTTAAAGCACGAAACTCTTTATAATGCTTTTTTTTACCAGGGAGGATCGCCTCCTTTAATCTATCAAACGGAGAATCATATAATTTATAAGTTTTCACTAGTTTTTCTACATTTACTATTACACTCATATTCAGCCCTCCTTTTCTAAATCACATCAGAAAAATGCGGCTTTAATCTTTTAAATATTTTTACCGCTACTACAAGCAAAAATGTACAGAACATCCAGAAATATAGCGTATAATAAGGATGCTCGAAAAAATAAATATGATGAACTAAAGTATCTCTGAAACCCTCGACAATATAAAACACTGGATTTAACTTAAATATCCACAACCACGAGGCTGGTACCATCTCGAAAGACCATCCAATTGGAGTAAACCAGAAACCTATTTGCAGAATAATCATAACTATTTGATTTAAATCCCTAAAAAACAGAACTACAGACGACACTATTATTGATGTAGCTAAAACCAAAACAAGCGAACATACGATATAATATAGTAATTGTATATGAATCAATTGAAAGTGGTAACCATAAATCATATATATAACCAATAGAAACAGAATAAAGAATCCATGTACAAAAAATGCGGATACTATTTTCACTGCTGGTAAAACCTCTATTTTAAAAACAACTTTTTTAACTAAGTAACTATATTCCATAAAAACATTCGTTGACGAAGAGATTGCTTCTGAATAAAAAAACCATGGAATTATACCAGCTATAAACCATAATATAAATGGGACGTTTGAAACACCGCCCGCCCTTAAACCCACTTCAAAAACAAACCAGTAAGTCAAAATCATAACAATAGGTTGTATAAATCCCCATATAACTCCTAAATAAGAAGAAGCATACTTCGTTCGAAAATCATTTTTTGCTAATTTAAAGATCAATGCTCTACTATTAACTAATTCTTTAATATATATAATAGTGTCTCTACCATAAATAAATATCACACAACATATTAGTGATAAAATTATACTAATAGCTGCTCCAATAACAACCTGAATAAAGTTAATGTTAGTCATACTTTTAGTAATAAAAGTATCTACTTTAAAAATAGTATATGGGTCCTCCCCCAGAGATGATACTTTCACCTGTTGTTCATTAATTGAGGAAATACTTAACTGATTCTTATCTATTTTAAAAACTTCATTTAATGGTATTAAAATCGAATGGTTACCGTGCACTGAAATATCTTTAACATCGAATTTTGCAGGCTTTCCACCAAAATCAATCCGAATAAATTTAGTGTTTTTAGGTATTTCGAAATTAAGTTTTTCCCAATCATTCATATCCTTATATGTCTTATGAATCGAATTCGCTTCTGTCCAATCAGCATCATAAGAACTAGAGTAGAACATCTGAATATCTGTTTCGATCGTAGATTTAAGTTCGACTGTTAGCTTGGGTAAAGTATTATCTCTTTGATAATAACTCGTCATGAAAAAAAACAACACAAAACATATGATAAATCCAATTATAATATCAGTCTTTTTTCTGCTCATAACTTCTCCTAGACTCAAATTGTTTATTCACATTCATTAAAACACATCTTTTACTCACAACTTAACAATTGTATCAAAGCTGTATACTCAACACTACCACAAAAGTGATGTAATGTTACCTACACTTATTATACTATACATATTTCCCTTCTCCCCTACAGATATGGTAAAATGATGTCGTTATTTCGGAACGGAAAAGGAGATTATAGAAAAATGTCAAATCCTACTTATGGGAAGAAGAGCAGCACTCCAAAAAGCATTATTGGACTGCAGCAGCAAGAAAACCCTCTAATCTATTGGATTTTAATGGGTGTATTCGTTCTCTTCTTACTCTGGTCCCCACTATGGGCCGCATTATTTAATGGACAACAGATTGCTTTTGAAAGACCACTTTATGAAGCAGTGCGCTGGGTATCTATTATTATGTTGGTCTTGGGTATCTATCTATTTAAAAACTGGAAACCAAAAGACCTGAAAGACTGGTATGCAATCCTCATTTTTGCATTGCCATTGACTTATCTCATATCACTAATTCCTGCAGCTTCACACTATCAAGCCTTAAATATGGTCTATATCTATTTGATCTACGCGGTCATTTTTGTCATCGGTCTCTATTTTACACGAAAAACACGTGATAATTCGATTATCCAGAATACATTGCTAGTTTCGACATATTTCACTGTATTTTTCGGACTATTCCATTGGTTCGGCAACAGCAAGTTTATAGCAGCTGCGTTAGGGTGGTTAATCCCTCTTAAATCGCCGACAGGTACATACCTGGATGCTGTCATGATAGACTCTAACGGTCTGCGTTTGACGTCATTCTTTCAATATGCGAATACATATGCGGCATTTTTGATCGCAATTCTATTTGCAGCTGCGTTCCTTCTCGTTAAAAGTCGGAAGTGGTATGTCTCAGCCATTCATGCGTTTATGCTTGTGCCTATAATACTATCCTTCTTTTTAACTCTTTCTCGTGCAGCATACGTTATTCTGCCAGTCGTGTTCTTGATCGTCATTCTGTGCCTCAAACCTTATCGACAAATTATGTATACCGTCCACGTAGCGCTCGCGTTCATTGCTTCGATGGCCATTTTAAATAAGGTGACAACGATTGGTATTGCTGTAAACGGACAATTTAATGGATCTGAGTCCTTAAAAGGTTGGATGTTAACTCTCGGGGTTTCAATCCTTGTTGCAATAATCGCAACATTGCTACAACATTTTGTAACACCATGGCTGCAACAAAAACTTAACAGCTTTGGACAACGTAAAGCATCATCTCTTGTTATGCCAGCTGCAGCGGTCATTTTAGGCCTGGCAATGGTATTAATATTTATTGGCACAAGCGCGAAAAACCTACTTCCTGAGAACGTGAAAATCCGTCTCGAGAATATCAACTTCCAACAGCATAGTGTTCTTGAGCGTGCAACGTTCTATAAGGATGCGATGAAGTTGGTTGCTGACTATCCTGTATTCGGTGCCGGGGGTGGCGCATGGTATTCGATGTATGAAAAATATCAGCACAACCCGTATACAAGCCGTCAAGCGCATAGCTTCTTCTTCCAAAACATTGTTGAGGTCGGAATTGTAGGTTTCCTTGTTCTTGTTGGTTTATTGATTCTATTCTTCTATACGTATATTAGAAATTATGTGAAAAGTGATGAAGCGAGCCGTGATTCGCATTTCTACTATTTCATTATTGCGATCGCGCTTCTCATTCATAGCATTCTAGACTTTGATATCAGCTACGTGTACGTCGGTGTGCTGCTATTCTTATGTCTTGGAGCTATGCTATCAAATATACAGCCTAAAGAATCCAAGAAGATGAAGAATGTCCAGGCTATTAAATGGGCATATCCTTCACTGATCTCAGTGCTTGCCATTGTGATGTTTATCTTTGCTCAAATGTCGCTAAGCGCAAATGCAAGCTTTATGAAATCGCTCGACATGGTTCAGCAGCAGACAAGTAAAGACTATAATGAAATCGTTACGCCGATTAATAAAGCATTAGGACTACGTGAGAATCCTGACTATGCTCAACTAAAAGTTCAATTACTTCAATCCGTGTATAGCCAGAACCAGAACCAACAGTTCTACGATGAAGCACAGAACCTATTAGTTAAAACATTAGCGAAAGAACCTTATAATTTCCAATTAATAAGTTTACAAATGAATCAATATGAGCTGCTAGGTGATAAGAAAAACTTACTTAAACTTGTTGAGGATCAGCTAACGAACTTCCCATGGAATATGTCCCTCTATGAGAAAGTGATCCAATTGAACACGGAGTTGGAAAGCTACGATGCGGCATTAGGAGCTTATCAAAAAATTCTCGATCAAAAACAAGTCCTTGCTTCATTGCCCAAAGAACAGTTACAAGGTCGAGCATTTGATATAACACCGAAGATCAACTTAAATGTTGCCCAAATTTATTTCAATCAAGCTGACTATGCGAAAGCCGCAACTTTTATTAAGCCTCTGTTAACAGCTGATTATAATGATCCAGTTAATAGAGATATGGCTCGTTGGTATATCGTTTCCTTACAAAAACAAGGTACAACAGATCAAAGCGTATACGATGCGCTTATAGCAACAGATGCTAGTGAAAAAGAAGTACTTGCTGCAATTGCAGCAAGCGCAAAATAGAAAATATTAAACGCCTTGAGCAAGGTATTAAGCCTTGCCAAGGCGTTTGTTATTATTTCATATTCAATATCCCTCTCATAAAACCAATCAAGTCTTCCCTCAGTTCTTCCTTCTGCAGCGCATACTCAATCGTCGTCTTAATAAACCCCAACTTCTCCCCAACATCGTGCCGCTTACCGAGAAAATGATACGCCAACACTTGCTCTTGCTGATTCAACCGAGCAATGGCATCCGTCAGTTGAATCTCCCCTCCTGCACCAACATCTTGTTGATCGAGTATATCAAAGATTGCAGGTGTAAGAATATAGCGACCCATAATGGCTAAATCCGAAGGAGCATTCTCAACAGGCGGCTTCTCTACGAATCCTCTCGCTTGGTACAAACGCTCATCTATTGATAGTCCATCTACAATACCGTAACGCGATACTTCCGCGTGTGGAACAGGTTGAACACCTACAACCGAGGCGTGGTGCTGATTGAAGACTTCAATCATTTGCTTCAGACAAGGTTCTTCTGCCTGCACAATATCGTCACCAAGTAATACAGCAAAAGGTTCATCGCCAATGAACTTTCGAGCACACCACACAGCATGACCTAGGCCCTTGGGTTCTTTCTGCCGGATATAATGGATATCCGCCATCTTGGATGACTTCTGTACTTCTCCTAGAAGCTGTATCTTGCCTTTTTCTAATAATGTATGTTCAAGCTCAAAGGAGTTATCGAAATGGTCTTCAATCGCACGCTTGCCCTTACCCGTTACGATGATAATATCTTCAATGCCGGAGGCTACCGCTTCTTCAACGATGTACTGTATGGTTGGTGTATCTACGATCGGAAGCATTTCCTTCGGCATCGCTTTTGTAGCTGGTAAGAACCGAGTCCCTAGCCCGGCAGCAGGGATAATTGCTTTACGAATCTTCATTCATGGACCTCCTTTAGTTGAAGCCTATCTACTTATTCTCCATATTATACAGGATTTCATAGATATCGAAACTTCAAAGCATCAATATGATAAAAAAGAGCCTCCACGCATAATGCGTTGAGACTCCTATTTTTCAACCCTACTTCACTAACTGCCCCCGCGTTACGCCTAACTGGTTCGTCGCCTTCAGCGTCTTCCAGACCTTCGTGCCGCTGATCTTACCTTGCAGCGCGCGTTTGTATAGATCGATGACCTCGTGGACTTGGTCAGCTGTCTCTTCCAGGAATTCAACCCGGTAGTGAGATACACCGAGCTCCAAGAAGTTCTGAATATACTCCGCACCCGATTGCTCGATGGCGTTATATACTGTGTTGCGGCAGCCCTCATCTACACGTACCGGATGAGACATCCCGATACGGTCTTGTAAGGAAGCACGATGCTCTTCACAAGGACGGCCGCAGTTCGTGTAGTCTGTGCCTTCACTCATGAAGGTACAGTACACGCAGTGCTCGGTATGGAACATCGGGAGATGCTGATGGATAACGACTTCCATCTTCGATGTATCTGCACGACCTAGGAGGTCGACCATTTGTTGAATATTCAAATCATACGATGGCGTGACAAGGTCACAACCTACTTCGACGAATAAATCCGCTGCTTTGTGATTCGCGATGTTGAGCGAGAAATCGCCGATCAGACGCGGGAATTTCTCCATCTTCGCGAAGGTATCAGCAAGGCTGCCCGTCGAAATGTTCGACGGCCCGGTCGCGGATCCCGCATGCAGGGTATCGCCGCTTGCCACAGCGTTCACGTTCATGCCGCTGTGCATCGCTTCGAACTCCGCACGAGCGCGCATGTAGAAATACAACGCGCCCGTATTACGCACCAGGATCGCATCTGGCTGCAGCTTCAAAATGTTGCGATGGTAGCCGTTCTCGTTCGGCATATGAATGCGCGGTGTTACGAGCGCAATCTGTTTGCCGGCTTCACGCGCCACTTCCACCGCTGCCGGGAACTGCTTGATGAACTCGAAGTCAGCATAGATCATGCCGACTTCACTCGCAGCCGCTGCCTGCACTTGTTCTAGCGTGCGGCACAACACTGTAAGCTTGGACTGCAGCGAACCAGCTTCGCGCCCCTTCGCGTCCCCGTACACCTCAACCGCCCGTTTCACGTACACCGGCGGCTTCGGACGCTCGCCTGCGAGCTGCTCCACCGCTGTGCGGCGCAGCGCGTTCAGCTCGCGCATCGGCAAGATGATCGCGCCTTCCAGATGCGCGTCCATCGCCTCCAGCTGGAACAACGTGCCGCCGAGACGGCCCAGTTGTTCCTCCAGCAACGCCGCGTCCATCGGACGTTTCAGCGCCTCTTCGAGCAGGAGCTCCGAATCAACTTGCACCGTCACGCCCTTCTGGACGTCCGTCCACCACGTGCGAAGCGGCTCGCCTACGCGACCCTCAACACGCACGTGCACCGGGAATACCCGATACGGCTTCTCCGTCTCGAACGTCTGACGCAGACGCTTGTCCAGCGCCGGATCGCTCGTCTTCCAGATCCGGTCACCTACATTAACCTTTTGCAGGTTCACGTCATTCCGACCCGGCACGATATCGATGATCCAGCCTTCCGCCGCTTCGCCTTCCAGCTTCACGCCTTGGCGACGCACGTCATAGACGCGTCCGCCTTCTTCCTTCTTCGTCGGATCTCCGGCGTCGAATACGATCCCGTCTCCACGTTTCAATGGCGCTTCGATCTTACAGACGACACCGTCGCGAAGAATCTTCTCGACACGACCAAGGTACACACCCCGCGATTTCGGGAACGTCCCCTCGACCAACTTCTTATTGTTCGTTCCTTCCAAGAATCCATGCGTAAAGCCGCGCGAGAAGCTCTGCTGCAGTTCACGAACCTCTTCCTTCGACGGCCCCGAACGATCGCCCGCAAAATACTGGTCAATCGCCTTCCGATACTTGCTCACCACGTTCGCCACATACTCTGGGCTCTTCAGACGTCCCTCGATTTTGAACGATGTCACACCCGCTTCAATCAGCTCCGGCACGATATCGATCGCAGCAAGATCCTTCGGTGAGAGCAAATACGCCACGTCACCCATTGGCTTCTGCTCCCCATCCACCATCAGATCATACGGCAAGCGGCACGCCTGTGCACATTCCCCGCGGTTCGCCGAACGGCCTCCCCACATCTCGGATGTCAGGCATTGTCCGGAGTACGACACGCAGAGCGCACCATGCACGAATACTTCCATTGGAAGCTTTGCTTGATCGCCGATCATTTTGATTTGCTTCAGGTTATTTTCGCGGCCCAATACGACCCGCTCCATATCCCAAGGCTTCGTGAACTCAACCGCCTCTGGTGACGTAATCGTCATCTGCGTCGAACCGTGAATCGGGAAGTCCGGCGAGATCTCGCGAATCATTTTAACGAGTCCGAGATCCTGCACGATCACCGCATCGACTCCAGCATCAATACACGCATCGATTAGCACCTTCGCCTCCGGTAGCTCTTCCTCAAATACAAGGATATTGAACGTCAAGAACCCTTTAACCCCATAACTATGCAGAAACGCCATAATCTCTGGCAATTCATCCATCTGAAAATTGTTCGCCCGCGCACGCGCATTAAATTTCTCCACACCGAAGAAAATCGCGTCCGCACCATTTGCCACCGCCGCACGCATGCAATCCCAATCCCCTGCAGGTGCTAACAGTTCAATATCCGCCCGTGTGAGCGTTGTCTGACTCATTACATTTACCCCTCTATTCCTATCATCCGCGGATGACTAATCTTTGAAAAAAAGCTCTACTCTCTAGTTTACCAAAGTTTCGGCCTAATAATCTATATGAATTCCAAGGAATTATCCAATTGGATATATATTACCCCACACCCCATCCTCTACCCTACCACTAACGAACCCAGAAACTCTTATTTGCCTCATTATGGTCATTTCGGAACTGTAACGAATCCAACGCAAACGCTATTCCCTCCAATTCCTCCTCGAACTACCATTTTTGAGCACATTAACGCTCCTACGATTCCTTAGCCGTAAAAATAGTCGATTTTCTCCTAACTAAGCCTACTACGATTCGTTAGCACAAATTGACGAACAACCCTCGCCATGAACTCGTTCCCGGCGACCACGACCTAGCAATGAACGTCCTCCACGCCCCGCACCAAAATAAAACCGCAACCCCTCCGGGAGCTGCGGCCTTCCTAGGCGAGCACATTCATTCACCACAATGTACCTGCCCTACCTTCTTTAATTCGACCATTTCAACGACTGGAACACGCTCTGAATCGCCTTCTCATTCACGTCCGTGCGATTCGCCTTCATGATCGTCGATAACAACGAGTACACTTTGCCATTCTTCACGATAACATATTGCTCGTGATGCGCATCTTTACCGTCCAGCACGATCTTATACGCCGGTTGACCTGCGAGCGTTGTGGATTCTGTGCTCGTTACCGTGTAGTTCTTATACAAAATACGCTGCTGCTCGTAGACGTACTTATACGCCTCAACCTCTTCGCTAAGCGTACGATCCGTCGGATTCACCGACACTTCGAACGAACCACCCGGGAGCTGATACTGCATTTTACCCGGATCTCCTCCATACTCACTTTCGATACGCATCCAATAGTTCGGAATCGTTAATGAATAGCCGTTTTTCTTGGACGATTTCACCGACGTAAGACTACGATCTACATACGCCCGTGTATCCTCCAGGAAGCCGAAGTTGCTGCTGAGCTCCTTCGTATTGAGCTTAATCCCCTTCACCAACGCCCCGAACAAGCTGTCAGCCGATGTGTTTTTCGAATCGTAATCATATTGAATCAAATACTTGTAAGAACCTGAAATTAGGAAAATTTCCGACTGTACATATGTATCTTCCCCAGTTGTATACTGATATTTCTTAAGGACACCCTCTTGTCCGTCTACCTTAATCGGCTCGGTCGTGAGCAGATTCCATGCATCCGGCACGAACACATCCTTGAAATATTGATCCATCTGCCCTGCCCATGCATCCACTTTGAGACCCGAAGCTGCCGACGAAATATCGAACGTTAACTGCGCAGAACCGTCATCATTCCCGAAAATCAAATCCTCCGGGTACAGACTCCACGAAGCCGGAACGGTTACCGTTACGCCATAATCACTGTTAACTGCTTTTCGCATGCCACCCACAACAGTAGACAAGTCCTTCAACTTCCCATTCCCTTTGTCATAAGCTGGTCGGAACGAATTAAGCAGATCATTATGTTTTGCAAGATCTTTATAATTTTTCGCTAAGCCGTCACTGTAGTACAGCTCATAATAGGTATCGTTCGCAAAATACCCCCGAATCGCGCTAAACACGCCATCCTCACCTTTGGAGATCACTTGCGCATATGGTGTTGCTCCACTTTTGACCGTCTTCTTATCGACAACCAATCCATTCTCCGATAGCGCCGCGTTCGTCAATTGCTTCAATAGATCCTCATCGGTCATCGGATCATCGACCTTCGTGACAGATACAGCAAGCAGGTACGTCCCTTTCTCATCGGTAAAAGAAACATAATCATCCGCTTCGCTCTGGAACTGCTTCACGAGTCCCGTCGGGTAGCGCATCGACCACATGTAGTAGCTGTCACCAATCATCGTCTTGCCCGCATCGCTATCAATGCCGCCAATTGCTCCAGACCCTGCGCTCGCATCCAAATTAGCTGTAATAACGATCGTACGATCCGCTTCCACCTTCACATTCGCCCCCAGCGCATCCGTCACGACACGCATCGGCACCATGACCACGCCACCGACCAGCTTCGGTGCTGCTCCCGTCTGGACCGTACGTCCATCTACTGTCGCATTCGTACTGCCAATCACGAATTGGATCGTATGCTCCCCGGATGTGATCGTAATTTTCTTATTATTTTCGAACGAAAATTCCACCTGGAACGCCTTCGTAATAAGCGAGAGCGGCACCATCGTCGCACCCTTCTCCGTATAAGGCTTGGCAATACTGATTCGCTGGCCGTTTAATGTTGCGTTCGTACTGCCCAGCTTGAACTTCAGCTCCACACTATTTCCTTCACTTGCCATCGCAACGCCCGGCATCACCATCGTGAATACCAAGGCGAGACATATCAACCAACCGCTTAACTTTTTCCCCATTACTGCTTCCCCTCTCACTTCTAGCTCTGCTCCGTTAATTGAAGCTTACGTTCGACCAGATCGCCGCCGGATTGCATCATTAGCTTCACGGACTGGCCAGGCATATACCCCTTGAACAATTCATTAATATCGAGCATTGTCGTCACTTGCTTGCCGTTGATCGAATAGAGCACATCGCCAGCTTTGATCCCCGCTTTCACCGCTACATCGGAATCGACCCGTGTCACCGTGAGCGGTTCATTCGTCGGCAGACCGACAATCGCGGACCAGCTCTCCTCCATATCAAAACCAAGGGTCGCACGCTTGACCTTACCGTATTGCATCAACTGATTCACGATATATTGCACCGTATTCGTCGGAATCGAGAACCCCATATTCTCCACACCAACTGCTGAATACTTCAACGAGTTAATGCCAACGACCTCACCCTTCATGTTCACGAGCGGGCCGCCGCTGTTCCCCGGATTAATCGCTGCATCCGTCTGAATCAGCTTGTAGATCGAATCCACACTGCGATTCAAGCCACTAATAACACCGACCGTCGCCGAATTCCGGAAAGAGAACGAAATCGGTGTCCCGAGTGCCACGACCGATTCTCCTACCTCTACACTGGCACTTGAAGGCGAGAATACCGCTGGCGTTAAGTTCTTCGCATTAATCTGAATGATCGCAATGTCGCTGATCTCATCGACGAACTGCTTCGCAATCGTATAGGACTTGCCGTCCGACGTCACGACCACCGCATGCTTCAAGCCGCTAACCACATGCGCATTCGTTACGATCCATCCATCCTTCTTAAGCACCACGCCTGTCCCATGCGCAAGATTATAACGATCTGACGTATCAACCTCGCCTTCGGACACTTTCCCAATAATCGCGACGACTGATGGAGATAGTTTCTTAACAATAGAAGGGACTGAATTTCCCGCTTTATATTGATAGGTTTGACTCTTCGCATCATAGACGCCTTGCCCACCTAGTTGACTTACGAGAGAGCTCGCCTTCACATAGACTTGTCCATTCACCACTTTCGCTTCTAGCGCTGCATCGCCAGATTGGCCTGCCGCTAGCGCACCTGCTGCATTCCCGAACACCATGAGGACAATCGCACTCCCACATACCATTCGACGTACCCGCGCGCGATTTCCGCTCCTCATTCCTAACATCACTTGGCCTCCTTCTCTACTTTCATACCTATAGATACATGATGAATCTCGTATCCTCGCATTCTTGTGATTATACTCTTTTTTCTCAACCCAAACATAAACAACTTCGTCGTCCTTGAATAGACGGGAAGCGTTTAAGCGAGAAATATAAGAACAGTTTATTTGTTAAACTGAAAATTCTTATATTTTGAAAAGACTCAAACTTAACCCTCCGTTATCATACGAAATCGAAGAGCTGATGGATGCATCATTTTGGAAAAAAGACGTATCTCAGTTGTAGCACATCCTTCCATTTATTTCAATTTAAGACCTCTACCATCCTACGCTTGCCCCCTCTCTAATATGACCTATTAAAATATCCTTAACACTTCGACATAACTTTCTTTTAGGCTGACAAACTTTTTGTTTGATTCTGGTCATTCCTGTGCTATCATGTGAACCATAACCACTCTATGTAAGAACGGAAGTGATTTCACATCATGGAACAAGTGCAAGCTGAATTTGAATTTCTCACCTCGCTCGTCCGCGGGATTGCCGCCCAATTCGGAGACAACTGCGAGGTGGTGCTGCATGATCTCACAAGGCCATACGACAGCACAATCGTCGCGATTGAAAATGGTCATGTCACGGGACGCAAAGTCGGCGATCCGGGCACGAACCTAGGGCTCGAGCTGCTGCGCGGACAGTCCGACAGCGGCAATAAGATCAACTACGTCACGCAGACGAAAGATGGACGAATCCTGCGCTCTACTTCGCTCTATATGAGGAACAGCGAGGGCACCGTCATCGGTTCGCTCTGTATCAACTACGATATTACCGATCTCATGATGGCGGAGAAAACGCTGCAATCCTTAACAGCGAGCGGGCTCCAGCCAGAGGTAAGGGAGAGCTTCGTCTCCAATGTCTCCGATCTACTCGATCAATTGATTCAAGAGGCACAGGAGCACGTCGGCAGACCTGTCGCGGCGATGACCAAGGAAGACAAGATGCGTCTCATCCAGCTGCTCGACCAGAAAGGCGCCTTTCTCATTAAGAAAGCGGGCGAGAAAATTTGCAGTTATCTGAATATCTCGAAATATACGCTATATAGCTATTTAGAAGAATCGAAAACAAGCGAATAGAACCCCACAAAGTGGTGACTTGCCTTCGAGGTCGATTGAACAACCTCTTATATTTGAATAAAGGAGAATCGCCATGTCCACACATCTGGAAACACCTTGTATTGTGATCGATGCGGCCAAAGTACGTCAGAATATCGACCGGATGGCACAAACCATCCAATCGCACGGTGTAAAGATTCGTCCGCATGCCAAGACGCATAAGATGCCGTCTGTCGCTCATGCTCAGCTCACAGCAGGCGCTAGCGGCATTACCGTCGCCAAAGTATCGGAAGCCGAAGTGATGGCTGCGGGCGGCATTAAGGACATCTTCATTGCCTACCCCCTCGTCACACCGTCCAAAATTGCCCGTTCCATCCAGCTTAGCCGTTCGATCCGTCTCATTGTCGCTGTCGATAGCCTCGAAGGCGCGCGCCGTCTTAATGAACAAGCAGCGGCAACTGGCACTACGCTCGAAGTGAGGCTTGAGATTGATACAGGGCTTCGGCGCACGGGGGTTCATGCGGATCACGCCGCAGCCTTGGCGCAGCAAATCGCGGCCTTCGACCATCTTCGACTTACGGGGATTTTCACGTTCCGTGGTGCACTTATGGATGGTGCAGCCACGCTGGACTTAGAACGTGCCGGTCGCGATGAAGGCGAATGGATGGTGCGGATTGCGACAGCGATGCGTGATGCGGGTCTTTCAATTGAAGATGTCAGTGTTGGATCAACGCCTACAGCCGCATTTGCAGCTGCCGTTCCAGGCATTACGGAAGTTCGTCCTGGCACGTATGTGTATCAAGATCGAATGCAATCGGCATTTGGTGTATGCGCTATCAACGATTGTGCAGGCAGCGTTCTCGTCACGATCGTTAGCCGTCCAAGTCCAGAACTCGTGGTCATCGATGGCGGCAGCAAAACGTTCGCGACGGATGTACAGCCGGGTACGGCTCCCTTGCATCTTGTGGGCTTTGGCCATGTGATCGGTGCACCAGAGGCTGTTCTCGAACGGCTCAGCGAGGAACATGGCATGCTCCAGGTTCCCGCAGATTGTCCCTGGCAGGTCGGCGATCAGCTTCATATCATCCCGAACCATATTTGCAGCACGGTGAATTTGCATAATCAAGTCATTTGGCAGGACCAAGGCGAATGGACAGCGATGCCTGTTCAAGGCCGAGGCATGCTGGAGTAGCACATCGTTCTTAAGAACTGTTTATCCTAATAACATTTAAACTCTTCTATTTTTAAAAAGGAGTGCAGCGCGATGCTCGATCTCATTTTAAAAAACGGCAAAATTGTTGATGGAACTGGAAACCCATGGCTCGCTGGAGATGTAGGGATTAAGCAAGGACAGATCGTTCACGTGGGGCAGCTTGGGCAGGAAGCACACCGTACGATCGATGTGCACGGTCAAGTCATCGCACCGGGATTTATTGATGGTCACTGCCATTCTGATCTGATGATCCTTGATCATCCGTATAGCGAGATCAAGCTGCAGCAAGGGGTAACGACCGAAGTCGTCGGCAATTGCGGGCTGGCGCCGGCACCTTTCTTCCCTGAGACAGCAAGTCTACTCCAGACCTATGTCGAACCAATCCTTGGGAAGAGCAAGTGGAACTGGCCTTGGAAGACGGTCGAACAATATATGGAGACCCTTGCGAAGTCGAGTCCATCGGAGAATGTCGCGACCTACGTGGCGCATGGCGCGCTGCGGATTGCGGTCATGGGATTCGCGAACCGTCCAGCAACGCGTGAGGAGCTGGATCGAATGAAGCAGCTATTAGAGGAAGGACTTCGTGCGGGAGCCATCGGTTTCTCGATCGGATTGCTCTATGCGCCGGGCAGCTATACCTCCCGCGAGGAAATCGCCGAGCTATGCAGCGTCCTACCGAAGTATAACGGTCTGTTCTCCACCCATATTCGCGGCGAAGGCAACAACCTGCTTCCTTCCATTGAAGAAGTGATCTGGATTGCGGAGAAGACGGGCGTATCGCTCCATATTAGTCATTTGAAAGCGGCAGGCCGGGCCAATTGGGGCAAAATTCTCGAAGCACTCGAGCTAATTGAAGCTGCACGTGGTCGTGGCATGGATGTCACCGTGGATGTCTATCCGTATAACGCAGGATCGACGATGTTAACGACGGTGCTCCCGCCTTGGGTGCTCGAAGGGGGCATTGAACGAACGCTCGAAGCGTTCCGCGATCCTGCAATCCGACGTCGTGTTCACGAAGAATTGGGTAGCGAACAGCAAGATTGGGATAACCTTGTCTATTCGACAGGTTGGCATAGTGTCTACCTTTCTGCAGTGCAGACGGAAGCGAATCGTCCACTCGAAGGTAAACATATCGAGGAAATTAGCGAAATTCGCGGGCAGCATCCGGTCGACTGCGTGATGGATTTACTGCTCGAGGAAGGCGGACAGATCTCGATCGTCTACTTCCATATATCGGATTCCGACGTGAAGGAAGTCATTCGTTACGACAAATCGCTGATCGCTTCCGACAGCCTGACCTGCGAGACAGGCAAGCCGCATCCGAGGCTATATGGCTCCTTCCCACGCATTTTCGCCAAGTATGTTCGTGAAGAGAAGACGTTAACCTTGGAGCAGGCTGTCCGCAAAATGACATCCTTCCCGGTCCAACGCTTCAAGCTCGGCAAACGCGGCTTAATTGTACCAGGGTATATCGCAGACCTCGTCGTCTTCGATCCGGCGACCATTACGGATACTGCGACCTACCAAGATCCGCGGCAGTATCCGACAGGCATCTCGGAGGTCATCGTACGTGGTGAGCCAACGCTCTCGCAAGGACGTCATACAAGAGCTCGTGAAGGGGCATTTATTCCGGCTCAGCACTGCTGCAATCATTGATTCGATTCGTTGCTACACCCTTTTATATCATTCCACAAATCTACGTAAGCCATATCAGGCTTCAAATTCAGGAGGATCTTATCATGTCCAAAATTGAACAACGTCTGCAAGAACTCGGCATTACATTACCTGAAGTCGGCGAACCGAAATTTGCTTACCTGCCTTGCAACCAAACGGGCAACCTCGTCTATACGTCCGGCCATGACTGCCGCATTAACGGTGTTTTGATGTATGAAGGTAAGCTGGGCAATGAACTAACGATCGAACAAGGCCAAGAAGCGGCACGTCAAGTGATCATTAACTGCCTTGCTGCCCTTCGTGCGCATTTAGGAGACCTCGACCGCATTGTTAAGGTTGTCAAAATGCTCGCATTCGTCAACAGTGCGCCAGGCTTTGCTGATCAGCCTTATGTCATTAATGGCGCTTCGAACCTGCTTATCGATGTGTTTGGTGAAAGCGGACGCCATGCGCGTTCTGCAATTGGCACGAGCGATCTGCCATTCCATACCCCGGTGGAGATCGAGCTCATTGTCGAGGTTCGCGATTAATCAAATCTTATGGTGAAAGCAAAAGACCCTCTGACAGTCGTCAGAGGGTCCCTTCATGATTACGTTAAGCTAACCAACTTGTTTTTACCATCGCAACGTCTGCAACCAAGAACACAATAAGGCTTACAGTCGTGAATGCGATAGCAAATTTATTCTTCACACGTTCGCTCAATAGACGTACAAGAGCCACTACGAGGATAAGCGTTGCGACAACCATGATGACATCGAACCACTCGAATTTCTTCGCAGCTTCTGCAGCTTCAGCTAACAACATGCCGGGACCCCCTTGAAAATTCTCACAATTTACCTATCTTCATCTATGTTAGCGCCCAGTGCCAACATATGCAAGCAAAAAACATGAACTTTAACAAACTTGTCACCTATTATATCCCATTTTGCAATGAAACTAGTCACATTTATCATAACAAATTTTCGATCTATTTATAATTATTCCTTATACATCGAATTGATAATAATGAATTTACGCCAAACTGGAAATATGTTACGATAATTCTATATTTCATACCGTTTTAATCGGAATTAAACTCAGGGGGCTTCAGAATGGCATATGAACCGTTGTGGACGGCGGATCCGTCAAAGTTAAATAAGTTCGAATTTGTCAAACTCGAGAAGGATGGCCTTGATGTCATTCGTACGATCATCGAGAAATACGCGTTAGAAGGCTATGATTCCATTACACCCGAAGATATGGACCGCTTCAAATGGGCGGGTGTCTACAAACAGAAACCGAAAAATGGATTTTTCATGATGCGTATTCGGATTAACGGCGGGATCCTCACGGCAGCTCAAGCCCGCGCAATTGCCGAGATCGGCCAATTGTACGGACGCGGCTTGATCGACGTGACCACACGTCAAGCGATTCAATACCACTGGCTGACCGTTGAGTCGTTACCGGATATTTTCAGACGCCTGGAAGAAGTCGGACTCTACTCCTACGAAGCTTGTGGCGATTGCCCGCGGACGATTGTGGGTAACCCGCTTGCAGGGATTGACCGTGACGAATTAATGGATACGGTCGATCTGGTCGAACAGATCAACGATTACTTCTTAATGAACCGTGATTTCTCGAACCTGCCTCGTAAATATAAAATGTCGATTTCAGGCAATATTTATAATAATGCACACGGGGAAATCAATGATTTGGCTTATGTGCCGGCTACGAAAGTCATTGACGGCGATGAAGTCATCGGATTCCACGTCTTGGTCGGCGGTGGATTATCTGCGAAGCCTCATTTGGCGCAAAAGTTAGATATCTTCGTCCGCCCGGAGGAAGCTTTGAACGTAGCGATTGGCGTCACGACGATCTTCCGGGATTACGGATATCGCGAGAAGCGCCACCATGCACGTCTTAAATTCCTTGTCGCCGACTGGGGCCCTGAGAAGTTCAAGGAGAAGCTCATCGAGCTTGTCGGTGAATTACCTTCCCGCGGCGAAGATAAACTTGTTGGCTGGCAAGCCGCGTACTACGACGGTGTTCACCCGCAGAAGCAATCAGGCTTGAACTACATTGGTCTGAACGTTCCTGTCGGGCGCTTGAACTCCAATGAATTGATTCAGCTCGCAGACGTGGCAGATCAATTCGGTGAAGGCAAGCTGCGCACGACGATGTCGCAGAACATCCTCATTAGCGGTGTGCCGGACGACAAAGTCGAGGAAGCACTTAAAGCGCAAGTGTTGCAGCGCTTGACGCCATTCCCTGAACACTTCATGAGCCGTACGGTTTCCTGTACAGGCAACGAATTCTGCAACCTTGCTGTCGTCGAGACGAAGGAACGTGCACGTACAGTAGCGCAGTATTTGGATGAGAATGTCGAACTTGATGAGAAAATTCGCATCCACTTCATCGGATGCCCGAATGCTTGCGGTCAGAAGCATATCGCGGATATCGGCCTCCAAGGTGCTCTTGTAAAGACACCGGATGGTATGATCGATGCCTTTGATATTGCAGTTGGCGGTACGCTTGACCCGCATGCACCAAAGTTCAACCAAGTGCTGAAGGGCCGCGTTAAAGGGGATGATGTCGGTGCTGTCTTATCGCAGCTCATCTTGTTCTACAAGGAAAACCGTGAGTCTGAGGAGACCTTCCATCAATATGTGAACCGTGTTGGGATTCCTGCGTTCCAAGAGAAGCTTACTGAAATTTTAGCGTCTTAATCATAGAAAACGTGGATCTCGTCCAGCATTGGGTGAGGTCCATTTTTTTTTTGCTCAAACGCTACATTCCATCGTTCACACCAAAAAATAGCCGTGTCCTATCGAGGACACGGCTATTGCTATATAGATAGGATGAATGATGTTACACCGATGCTGTCTCCAGCTGCTCCTCTGTACGAACACGGTCGCGTTCCAGAATTGGCTTCAGGTATTTCCCGGTGTATGAGATCTCCGTCTGAACCACTTGCTCAGGCGTGCCTGTTGCGATGATCGTTCCACCGCCACTTCCGCCCTCTGGTCCGAGGTCGATCAAGTAATCCGCTGTCTTAATCACATCCAGATTGTGTTCAATCACAAGAACCGTCTCTCCGGAATCAACCAGACGATGAAGGACCTTGAGCAGGCGGTCGATATCATGGACATGCAGACCTGTCGTCGGCTCATCCAGAATATACATCATCTTACCTGTGCTGCGGCGATAGAGCTCTGCTGCCAGCTTCACACGCTGTGCTTCCCCGCCGGACAATGTCGTTGCAGGTTGGCCTAGATTGACATAACCCAGACCGACATCCAGCAAAGTCTGCAGCTTGCGATGAATCTTCGGAATGTTCTTGAAGAACTCCACCGAATC
The DNA here is from genome assembly GCF_000374845.1 of Paenibacillus terrigena DSM 21567. Lineage (GTDB taxonomy): Bacteria > Bacillota > Bacilli > Paenibacillales > Paenibacillaceae > Paenibacillus_K > Paenibacillus_K terrigena. The sequence continues at coordinate 61,121 of NZ_KB895421.1, forward strand.
TTCCACCGTCATTTGCAAGACATCCGCAATGCTGCTGCCTTTATATTTCACTTCTAACGTCTCACGGTTGTAACGTTTACCTTTGCAGACTTCGCATGGCACGTAGACATCCGGCAAGAAGTGCATCTCAATCTTAATGATACCGTCGCCACGGCAAGCCTCGCAGCGGCCGCCCTTGACGTTGAAGCTGAAGCGGCCTTTTTTGTAGCCGCGAATCTTCGCTTCGTTCGTCGAAGCGAACACATCACGGATATCGTCGAACACGCCAGTATAGGTCGCTGGGTTGGAACGCGGCGTCCGTCCGATTGGCGATTGGTCAATATCGATAACACGTTCGATCTGCTCGATACCTTTCATCTCTTTATACTGACCAGGACGTACTTTCGCGCGGTTCAGATCACGCGCCAAGGTTTTATACAGAATTTCATTAACGAGCGTCGATTTCCCTGAGCCGGATACCCCCGTCACCGCTGTGAATACACCAAGAGGTATTTTCACATTAACGTTGCGCAAGTTGTTCTCCTTCGCTCCTTTGATCTCAAGCCAACGGCCATCGTTCTTACGACGTTCAAGCGGCACCGGAATGAACTTACGACCACTTAAATATTGACCCGTTAGCGAGTTCTCATCCGCCATGATCTGTGCCGGTGTTCCTTCGGACACCACGGCACCCCCATGAATCCCAGCCCCTGGTCCCATATCGATAATATAGTCTGCAGCCAGCATCGTATCCTCGTCATGTTCAACGACGATAAGCGTGTTCCCCAGATCTCGCATATGTTCGAGCGCTTTAATCAAACGATCATTATCCCGTTGATGCAAGCCGATACTTGGCTCGTCCAGAATATAGAGAACGCCCATCAGACTCGAACCGATTTGTGTCGCAAGTCGAATCCGCTGCGCCTCACCACCGGACAACGTTCCCGCTGCACGACTCATCGTCAGATATTGGAGCCCCACATTGACCAAGAAGCCGAGCCTTGCATTAATCTCTTTCAAGATCAACTGCGCAATCTTCTTTTCCTTCTCCGTCAAGACAAGTCCGTTGAAGAATTGTTCCGCATCACCAATCGATAATGCCGTAACATACGCCATGTTCTTGTCATTGATCGTGACCGCAAGACTCTCTTTCTTCAAGCGATCCCCTTTACACGTACCACAAGGCTTCGCGCTCATATACGCTTCGATATATTCACGAATCCCTTCGGATCCTGTGTCACGGTAGCGGCGCTCTAGATTGTGGACAATCCCTTCGAACGGTACGAAAGCTTCCTTCTTATGCCCGAAATCATTCTCATATTTGAAGCGAACCTTCTCTTTGCCGGTGCCGTACAACAGCTTCGCAATCTGTTCCTTCTCAAGTGTTGATACCGGAACATCCGTCTGAATACCATAGTGTTCGCAGACCGATTTCAAGAATTGCGGATAATAGTTCGATGTACTGCCTGCCCATGCCTCGAAGGCACCATCTTCAATCGTCGCTTCGAGATTCGTCACGAGCAAGTCAGGGTCTACGATCATCTTAAGACCGAGTCCATCACAATCCGGACAAGCTCCGAACGGGCTGTTGAAAGAGAACATCCGTGGTGCAAGCTCATCCATACTGAATCCACAGACAGGACAAGCAAGATTCGAGCTGAACATCAGTTCTTCTTGATCGATGATATCGACAAGCAGCTGCCCGTTCGATAACTTCAATGCCGTCTCAATCGAATCCGCCAAGCGTGTCTGAATATCTTCTTTAATCACAATCCGGTCGACGACGACTTCGATATTGTGCTTCTTATTCTTCTCCAGTTCAATGGTCTCACTCAAATCACGAATTTCGCCATTGACACGAACCCGTACGAAGCCTTGCTTCTGTACATCGGCTAACAGCTTTGTATGCTCACCTTTACGTCCTGATACAATTGGCGCCAGAATCTGCAGCTTCGTCCGTTCCGGATATTGCATGATCCGGTCCACCATTTGCTCGACCGTCTGCGAGGTAATCTCTATACCATGCTCCGGACAATGCGGTCGTCCGATTCTCGCGAACAATAGACGCAAGTAATCGTAAATTTCGGTAACGGTACCGACCGTTGAACGCGGGTTTCGGCTTGTCGTCTTCTGGTCAATCGAGATCGCAGGAGACAATCCGTCAATCGAATCGACATCTGGCTTCTCCATCTGACCTAGGAATTGTCGTGCATATGCAGACAATGACTCGACATAGCGACGTTGTCCTTCCGCATAAATCGTATCGAATGCGAGCGACGATTTCCCAGACCCACTCAGGCCTGTTAATACAACGAAGCGGTCGCGCGGAATGGTCACATCAATATTTTTCAAATTATGCGCGCGTGCGCCTTTGATTACTATGTTATCACTAGCCAACTTCACAACCCCCTGGCCCCTTAATCTCTAAGGGAATTTTCCCCCTGAATCCCCTGTGGGGACTTACAACACTACTTTCTTCACTACTTCGTTCATCCCACTACCTTGTTCATCCCCCTAAATCCCCCTTTGAGCTTATGCTTACGATGCGAGCTTTCCTACGGAAAGCTTTCAGGGGGACCCCAGAGGGCTTGCCCTCTGGACACCCGAAAGTTTGTCTATCGAGTTGTCGAGGCGTTATCTTGGTTCAACAAGGGAGGAGCGCTTTCGTCCAAGGTTAAGGCTTAGCCCTCGCTAATCCTTAACCTTGGACACGCTTTATGTTATTCGTTACTTAGTTACGATAACAAACCACGCACATATTTCTACGATAAATTTTGTGAATCAACCACCATAATCACGACTCAATCACATTCAACCCATCTATCTCCAGCATGCCCACCTAGGCATGCTCATAGACTTATAGATTCAATCGATTCCGCTGGATCTTAATCCTGCGACTTCAATTCCATCAACGCGTCACGCAGCTCTGCTGCACGCTCGAACTGCAAGTTCTTCGCAGCTTCTTTCATCTCGGCCTCGAGACGTTCGATCATCGATCCGCGGTCTTTCTTCGACATCTTCGCGCCAGCACCTGTCAGATAATCTGCCTTTTGCTCCGCAACCTTTGTCGCCTCGATCACTTCACGTACTTTCTTCTGGATCGTCTGCGGCGTAATGCCGTGCTTCTCGTTGTATGCAATCTGAATCGTTCGACGGCGTTCGGTCTCCGAGATCGCCTTGTTCATTGAATCCGTCATTTTGTCGGCATACATCAGTACCCGGCCTTCCGAGTTCCGTGCGGCACGGCCAATCGTCTGGATCAAGGAACGCTCCGAGCGTAAGAAGCCTTCCTTATCCGCATCAAGAATCGCGACAAGCGATACTTCCGGCAAGTCGAGACCTTCCCGCAGCAAGTTAATCCCGATCAAGACATGAAAGGTACCGAGGCGCAGATCCCGAAGAATCGACATCCGCTCTAAGGTCTTAATATCCGAATGAAGATATCGCACTTTAATGCCGATTTCCTTGAAGTAATCCGTCAGATCCTCCGACATCTTCTTCGTAAGTGTCGTCACGAGTACACGCTCATCCTTCGCGATCCGATCACGGATCTCCCCAATCAGATCATCAATCTGCCCTTTGGTTGGTCGAACCTCAATGATAGGATCCAAGAGTCCCGTCGGTCGAATGATCTGCTGGACCATCTCCGGACAAAGCTCCAGTTCATATGGGCCTGGTGTGGCAGATACATAGACGCATTGCCCTACCTTCTGTTCGAATTCCTCGAACTGCAACGGCCGATTATCCAGTGCGGACGGCAGCCGGAAACCATGCTCAACTAACACCGTCTTCCGCGCACGGTCACCATTGTACATGGCACGTATCTGCGGCAATGTCACGTGGGACTCATCAATGACAATCAGGAAATCATCAGGGAAATAATCCATCAGCGTATAAGGCGTTGCCCCAGGCTCTCGGAACGTAAGGGGACCCGAGTAGTTCTCGATCCCCGAACAGAACCCGACTTCTTGCATCATCTCAATGTCGTATCGCGTACGCTGCTCAAGCCGCTGTGCTTCAAGCAGCTTACCATTGGAACGCAATACTTCTAACCGTTCTTCCAGTTCACGTTCAATATCCACAAGCGCGCGCTTCATCGTCTCTTCTTGGGTTACGAAGTGAGATGCCGGGAAGATCGACACATGTTCACGTTCACCGATCAATTCACCGGTCAGTACATCAATCTCTGTAATACGTTCAATCTCATCGCCGAACAACTCAATACGTACGGCGTGTTCACCCTTCGATGCGGGGAAAATCTCTACGACATCGCCCCGAACCCGGAATGTCCCCCGCACGAAATTCATATCATTGCGCTGATACTGAATTTCTACGAGCTTCGATAGGATCTGATTTCGCGGCTTCTCCATACCGGTTCGAAGCGACAATACCATGCTCTTATATTCCATCGGCGATCCTAAACCATAGATACACGACACACTCGCGATAATAATGACATCTCGACGCTCGAACAAGGAGGACGTCGCAGAGTGACGCAGCTTATCAATCTCTTCATTGATGCTGGAATCCTTCTCGATGTACGTATCCGTGGACGGAATGTATGCCTCCGGTTGGAAGTAATCGTAATAACTGACGAAATAGGATACCGCATTATTCGGAAAGAATTCCTTGAACTCACTGCACAGCTGTGCAGCCAGCGTCTTGTTGTGTGCAATGACTAGGGTTGGCCGGTTCACTTGAGCAATCGTCTGTGCAATCGTAAATGTCTTCCCCGTGCCCGTCGCACCGAGTAGTGTCTGATATTTCTTCCCGTTATGAATCCCTTCCACTAATTCCGCTATCGCATGCGGTTGATCCCCTTGCGGCGAAAATTCAGATTCAAGCTGGAACTTACTAGAACTTACGACAATATCACTCATTGGACTCTCATCACCCACACATGTAAAATATTTACCTGCACGCCTAACGCAGCAGGTGCTAAACTATATATTCGAACTTCCCGATAAAAACATCAGGAAGATGTTGCTCCATTTTGGACAGATAGGAATATTTGTTCCCGTTCATTATACCTTTTTCTGTTAGTTGTTGCAAATTCTAAATCCAATTCGGGAGTGTAATGTTTCATGGATATGACCACAATCTTCGGCTTACTAGCCGGCCTAGCCGCTCTGATTAGCGGATTTCTCTTGGAAGGCGGTCAACTAAACGGTCTGTTCAAGGCAACAGCTGCGCTTATCGTATTTGGCGGCACCTTCGCTGCTGTTGCTGTCAGCTTCCCGATGTCTCGTTTGCGTATGATTCCGAAGGCGCTCCAATTCGCCTTCACGAAGCCGCAGCATGATCCTTACGAAAAGATGGACGAGTTCACGGAATATGCGTCGATCACAAGACGTCACGGGATGCTCGCGATTGAGAAGCGCGTCTCTGCCCATCCGGACGATTTTATGCGCGAAGGATTAATGATGGTGATGGATGGGACAGACCCCGCTTTGATTCGACAAATCTTGGAGCTCCAGATGGATGTCGCTGAACAGCGGCATGAAGGGTACGCCAAAATTTTCGAAGCCGCTGGCGGCTATGCGCCCACCATGGGTATTATCGGAACAGTCATGGGGATGATTCACGTCTTGGGCAACTTAACGGATCCAGGTACGCTCGGACCGTCGATCGCAATCGCCTTTACCGCAACCCTCTATGGGGTGGTTAGTGCGAATCTCATCTATTTGCCCATTGCCAGCAAGATTAATACGCGCAGCATGGATGAGATCCAACATATGGAGTTTATGATGCATGGGATTCTAGCGATTCAAGCTGGGGAACCACCGCATGTTATCCGTAAAAAGCTGGACGCACTCCTCCTGACCGACGATCCGTCCGTGACACTCATGCAGCTGAAGAAGAAGGCGGTCGAACATGAGATACAGGAGTAGACGCCGAAAATCCGCCGCACCCAAAGGACATGAACGGTGGCTCATTACCTATGCGGATTTAATTACGCTGCTCATGATTTTCTTCGTCATCATGTTCTCGGTCAGCCAGATTGACCCTGATAAGTACAACTCCCTCTCCAAGGATCTGCATGCGACTTTTCACGATCCCAATGGAGTTCTCGAACAGGGCAAAGGAGTCATGCAGCAGCCAGACACGAACAATACGATACAGCAGCCCGCATCCAAAGCCGTTACCGCAGAACCAACTGCGGCACCGATGACCGAGAGAGAACTGCAATTCCGCAAGCAGGAACAAGAGCTGCAGACGTTCAAATCCGTCATCACATCTTACGTGCAAGACAATCAATTAGGTGATCAAATCTCGATCTCCGATACAGAACAAGGGATCTCCATTCGATTAAACGATCAGTTCTTGTTCGATCTCGGCAAAGCCGATATTAAGGAAGTATCTATACCGATGCTGCACAAGCTCGCCAGTCTATTCAATCAGCTCGATACCTCCATAAGCATTGAAGGACATACGGATGATCTACGTATTCAACCCGGTGGGGTATTCAAGGACAATTGGGAGCTATCCGCCGGACGCGCGTTGTCTGTCCTTCGTTATTTCATGGATCAAGAGCAGATGGATGCAGCGAAATTCCAGATTGCCGGATATGGGGACACCCGCCCTGTCGCACCCAACAACTCAGCCAGTAACCGTCAGAAAAATCGCCGCGTCGAAATGATCGTACTTCGCAAGATACAACAGCATTGATAAAATCTTCAATCGGATTACATACGAAGATGAGCGACCAAGTATAGATGTTATCTCTATTGTGGTAAGCATAAACTGAAGAAGGCTGCTCTAACGTCAATCAAAACACCTGACGATTGAGCAGCTTTTTGGTATAATTTCCCACATTCCCCGTCTCGAGTCTAGGAGGAATCCCGACGTCCGCATGTTTTCACAAAATCTTTCCTGACCTACAATAAAGGTATTATTAAACAGGTTGGTGAACTGATTTGAGTAGGAAAGTCTATATTCTTCTAACAGATACGGGAACGTGGTTCTCCAAATTAATCGGGTTGTATACGAGAGCAAAGCTTAATCATGCTTCGATCGTGCTCGATGAGGAAATGAAAGAAGTCTATAGTTTTGGTCGTAAAAATTCATTAAACCCCCTCAGCAGCGGTTTCGTGAAAGAAGAGGTATTCGGAAATCTCGTTCGAGCCGTAACGCGCAGAACCGAATGCGAACTTTACTGCTGTACGGTTAGTGAAGAGACTTACGAGCGCATGCGTTTGCAAATTCGTCATATGGAGTATCATCAGCACAAGTATAAATATAATTTCCTGGGCCTCTTCGGTGTGGTCTTTAATATATCCATTGAGCGGAAAAACGCGTTCTTCTGCTCGCAATTCGTTGCCTATATGCTGCAAAAGCATGGGGTTCCCATCGTGAATAAATCAATCGCTCAGATTACACCGGAAGATCTGCAGAATTGTGAGAGCTTGGAGCTGATCTATTCAGGAGATCTTCGCCAAAAGGCTAAGAATCTCCATCAGCTGCCGATGACCTCATAACGGGTATTTTGAAAGGAGAGCAAATGGCAAATTGGATTGAGCATACCTATCACTATTTATCCCAGCTTGATATGAATCAAATTGAAGGACTTCTAGATAAGTACTCGTCGCTCGGCCCGCTGCCAGGCATCCTGCTGCCATTTGCAGAAGCCTTCTTGCCGTTCCTCCCACTCTTTATTATCGTGGTAGGCAACGCATCAGCTTATGGACTAGGATTTGGTTTTCTCTACTCTTGGATCGGTTCCGTGCTTGGGGCGCTGATCCTCTTCTTGTTAGCAAGACGCTTCGGCGGGCGATTCAACGACTATCTGTCACACAAGTATCCCAAAGCAGAGCATTTCTTCAACTGGGTGGAACGAAGAGGGTTTACCCCCCTATTTATACTATATTGTTTTCCGTTCACACCTTCATTTTTCATTAATATAGCCTCTGGCATGAGTCGTGTTCCACTCGCTATTTTCTTAGCTTCCGTTGCACTTGGCAAAGCCGTCATGATCTTCATGATGTCTTTCGTCGGGCATGATTGGCAAGGCTTCATTGCTGAGCCGTGGCGTATCCTCGCCTTAATCATTGGACTTGCCGTGCTGTTGCTCGGCGGTAAACGAATCGAGAAACGACTCCAAATTAACTAAGAGCCCTTCTCCTGATCCGGGGGGCTCTTGCCATGTTTGCGAATAAATTAAAGGTCATTACACTTGTCTGCGGTACCACGGCAGCCGGCTTAATGGTACATCAATCTCATGTCTCGATGGGCCTGTAATAACACTCCCGTCATCCCCGAGCCATGTTCCAGAAGGAAATACGACAGTACGGGATCGCGTTCCTTTGGTCGTGACTGGCGCAGCTAGAATCTGACTTCCGAGCATAAATTGATCCTTCATTTCTTCGAGTCCTTCTTCCGGGAATTCATAGGCCATCGCTCTTAACATCGGCTCTCCGCTTGCTGCAGAATCTTGCGCGATTTGCCAGATTTCCTCCCCGAGCTGGGTATGCAGCTGTGCAGCTTCAACACAGAATGCGAGATGCTCTGCATCCAAGATACGCCAAGGCACAGCAGAGAACTGCATCATCGGGAACAGTGCTGAGCACTGTGCATAACGCACGATCAATTCTGCATCCAATCGATCCGATTGCGTCGTGAAGCTCATATATTCACCGCCGCCAATCATATCCGGACAGATGAAGGCATAACCGAGCATGCCCTGCGCAATGCCATCCGGAATGAGCGATGCTAAACCACTATAGCCCCATTCATGCCCTTTATCCTTCAAGCGTTGTACCAAGGGCTGCCCAGCGAGCTTCCAACAGGCACGATACTCATTCAGCGGGTAGCGTAGACCTACCTTCGCCCAAGCTTCACAATGCCCATTGCGGCTTGACTGTACTGCACTCTGATCCGATACCTCATAGAATGGCAAATCCCCTGCATCCAGCTTAAATCCGTCAATCCCATAGGTCGTCTGAAGATGATCCAGCTTCGCATGAAGCCATGCTACAGCATCCTCATTCGTACAATCGAGCACAGCGCTCACACCGTTCCACCACCGCCTGAATGCAGTATTACCCGTTTTATCTTTCAAGAGATAGCCTTTGGGCTCGACTTCACGGAAGGTCATCGAATCTGCGCTCACGAATGGGCATACCCATAACATCACTTTGAAGCCCAGTTCATGCAGCTCATCCACCATGGCGTGAGGATTCGGGAATCGACCACTGTGGAATGTCCAAGCACCATATGGCTCGTGCCAATTATCATCAATCATGATTACGCCTGGCGCCATTCCATTCGCGAGCACATCTCTCGCATATTGAAGAACGCCTTCTTGTGTCGGCTCATACAAGAGCTCAATCCATAGATTATATTGCGGTGCCGTGAACAAGAGCGGCTCTGGCGCCTCCCCAGACGATGGAAAATAGGTTGCCGATGCATGGCGATAAGCTCTCCGTACATCAACAAATCCCTCGTGAAACTTCAACTCCCCGACATCACTGTTTATTTCTAATTTGCCGCCATGGAATCGAAACCGAAATGGCTCCTCCGACCAGATATATCGCCCTTTGCTCGATAAGAGCAAGGGACAAGCTTGATTGCCATGCAAATCCGTTGATAAATCCACTTGGATATCCGTTATCCCATAAGGCATCTGCTGCCCATCCGATACACGGCCTCCCCACCAATATTCCTCGTGCCCAACATCAATCGTTAACTGGTTTGTCGCCATCGCTGCCCCTACTTTCTATGCATTTTCCTAAATTGACTCCATCTTATCAGCGATAGATTGCAGCGACAATCTGAACATATTGCCCTATACTATAACGAGATTGATCTATTGAATTGAAGGAGGTTCTCGGAGTGAAACCGTTCAACACCGGCTTTCAAGCAGCGGAAGACGTACCTTTTATGACACTGGATTCCTTAGGTTGTCAGGAGGTCGATTCAGCCAGCTATTCCTTTCAAGGCAATGAACGTCCGGACCGCGGTCATATCATTTTTCAATATACGCTGTCAGGCGAGGGACGTGTAGAGATCGACGGAACGACATACTGGCTGCCCGAAGGCACTGCCTTTCTCGTACAAGTGCCCAGTCCGCATCGTTACTATTACGATTCCGCATCCGAGCAGCCTTGGAAGTTCATTTGGCTCAATGCCCGGGGCGAAGATGCCCAGAGAATTTGGGATCGCATTATTGCTCAAGAAGGACCGGTTGTGACACTCGATGAGCATGCCGAACCCATTCGCGCTTACTGGAAACTCTATCATCGTATGGTAACGGAGCAAATCCGCGATCCTTATACACTGTCTGTACTTGTCTATGAATGGATGTTGACCTTGCTTCGGCCCCGATCCCATGCGACCACAAACGCACAGGATAGCCCGGTGATCCTCCAGGCCAAACAGTTCATGCACACCCATTACGCTCAGCCTATTACACTCGAAGAAATCGCCGCGAGCAGTCAGGTAAGTCGACATCATCTATGCCGCATTTTCCAGAAAATCGAGCATTGCTCACCCTTCGAATACTTACGCCGCCGACGTCTGGACGCCGCAATTACTCTACTTCGCCAATCAGACCTACCCATCCATGAGGTTGGGTTACAATGCGGGTTCGAGAGCCCCAGCTATTTCGGCAAAGTCTTTCGACAGCACTATAACATGTCGCCAACCGAGTATCGGACTAAGTCTGTCTTTTCCGGATAACCAGTACTCTTCCTTTCCCATTCGACGGGAGCTTCTGTTCAAAAAAAGGCTGCCCTCAGATCACTTCGCGTGATGCAGAGGACAGCCCTTTTGCTATAAAAACTTATTTACTTGTGACATAGAATTCGTAGTAATCCGGATCCCATTTCAATTGACCACCAAGCGCTTCGACGATGAATCGTAGTGGCACGTTCGATGCATCATAATCATCAACCAATACCGGTTGAGACATCGTCTTCGCTTCACCGTTCACATAAGCCGTTGTCGATCCGATCTTAAGCTCTACGGTAATATCGTTCAGTGCATCATAGACAACGATTTGTTTCGTAGCTGCATCCCATTTCACTTCTGCCTCAAACCCATCTGCAATGACGCTGAGTGGCACCATACCAACGCCGTCGAGTGTCCACCAGCCTGGATAGTAGTCATCACTTCCATAGCTATCTTCTTCGAATACGGAGAAGTCGGTTTTGCCAAGACCTAGGTCATTCTTCAGAATTCCGAAAGCAGCCGAGCTCTTATCGAAATTCGCCAAGAAGCCTTTGCCCGAAAGCGCATATCCATCCAGCTTCTCTACGCCTTTCGTTGTGTCGATGGCATCCAGCTTCACGGCTTTATTGATATTCCACGACTCAGCCGCAGCACGTACAATAACCTTCTGAACCGGAATGTCTTCGATATCTGGAAGAGCAACCGTAAGCTCTAAGTTCTGTTTACGGACTTGATCTTCGCTATCCACGTAGAGGTCTAGCTTCAAACCGGATTCTTTGCTAAGTACTTGCTTCACTTCATCTTGCTTCATAAGCGCTTCTGCTTGCGCATCGAAATCCTTCAGGATTTCATCAATTCCGTTCTTCACGAACTTGTAGAGTACCAACGAACCAACTTCCTTGTCCTTCGCTATGGAAGAAAAGAAGTTATCTTCTGCGCCTTGATCAGCGTAAATTCCCATTTGACTTTCAACAATTGGATAGAACGCATCGTATAATGCGGTTGTAATCTCGCGTAATCCCGCATCATCTTTGACCATATTCGTTAATAATGTCTTCACGAGACCGATGACTTCGTCACCATTAATCTCGATATGGAGCTTCTGCAGATTCAGGCTCTCCCCGTATACTGTATATGTTACGGAAGATACCGATACGGTGTTCGGTACAGGTGCTTGCTTCACGAGGTAGGCACCTAGCTTCTGAACAGCTCCCCGGAACACATCTTGCGATTTCTCGATTTCGGCAACCAGCTCGCCTTCCAACTCTTCATTGGCTAGAGAGACAACGACCGGTTTCTTAATCCCTTCAATCCACACGGTTACATTCGTGTCTTCCATGCCAAGTTTGAAAGGTACAGCCTTCCCGCCATATGTAATCTTCCCTGTTAATGACATATGTGATGGATCTTGTGCTACCGCATGGTCAATGTCCAATTTAAAGCCATTTACAAGATCAATAATCTTCTTGTCCTCAGCTGTTAATGCGCCGTCTTTACGAGGGATTAACTCCACAGACAAGTTTTGGCTGGATTCACTAGACTTCACGTTGAGACTGTTCTCAACAACTTTGACAATATTCACTCCGCCGATCGATTGACAGCCTGCAAGCACGACCATCATCGCGACTAGCGTGACGCCTAACCACTTTTTCCACGTCTTCGCTCTCATTTCTTTTTCCCCTTCCACTATGTAACAATTATACTAATCTCTTTATTATCCCAAAGCTTTCCAAAACTGTACAGTGAAAAAAAACCTATATTTCTTACAACATTCGATCAAACATGGCATTTTTATGACAAAATTGATAGAAACGGATCGTAAAACAATCTAGCCTTCGAGAACCTATGAATATAGCGCTTACTTCAATCTACAGCTTCTCAAACTTCAAAATACGGTGATTCCCACCATTTTACAAAAATCTCACACAGGCGTATGATACAGCCAATTGATTAATCGCTGAATTCTCATGATGAGAGAAGCGGGGGAACCAACTATGAAGCTAATCTAGCTTCTTGGGGTGAATCGGCTGTAAGCCGTAGGGTTATCTCTCAGACCCGAATCCGACAGCTAACCTCGTAAGCGATCCATTGAGAGAGGTCTCGCATCGTATTGCGCGCTCTCTTCGTGCTGCTCTTCGCAAGTGTGAGCGGTACGCAAGAAGCCCACGAACAGAGGAATCCTCTATTTCGTGGGCTTCTTTTTGTCGATCATATATATCGTTAAGGAGATGCTTCGTATGAACATGAACGCAACACACACGGTTTCGATGAAGAATCAACTATCAAGCCAACTGAGACAAATCGAAATTTTCCAATTGGAGGATTCTGACCATGCCACCACACTGATACTCAAGTTATCCAATGGCGTGCGTGTCGGCTGGGGGGAGTATCGAATCGTTGCCTCTCCACCGACCGATTTGGTGAAATGGGCTTCCACGTACCATCATTTAGCAGGTATGAGTGCCATCCAAGCGATCGACTATCTCGTCCGTAATGGTGGTTCATGGCATCCCGCTAAAATCCAGCTCATCGAATCGGCACTCTTGGATTTATGCAGTACGAACGATCCTACATTTACATATAACGTCAATGATCTAACAAACTTAGCTGTGGCTTATTACATCTTCATTCTCGAATGAACACCTGCTAGCTTCATCCGCACGATCGTGAAGATCGAAGCTGGCCCTTTGCCCACATAATAAGAAGCATCCTGATCCGGGGCGAGAATAACGCCAAGCTGATGGTGTTCCCCTGCGAATATCGCCCGCTGCAAGAACTTAATCTCTCCAGCGAGGTTAATCACTTCCAGCTTACAAAATGCGGGGTTGGTGCGAAGCGCTTGGTGCAGCTCTTCCTTCGTACGCACTGCAACCCCGTTCACTTTATGTACAATCTCGCCCGGTTCAATCCCGAGCTCCTGTGCAGGCGTCCCTGGAATAACCGCCAAGACGTGCAATCCTCGATCATCATGAACATACAACGGGCTGCGCTCGGCTTCTTCCTTCGTGCTGTACCAATAGATCCATTCATGCATCGCGATCGCGAACAAGGCTGCGACGAGCATGAGCGGACTCCATAGCCCCGCAGCGAATGCGAGCCCTAGCAAAACAATACTATATACCATTAACCAGAACGAGCTCTGTTTGACCTTCTCCTGCGGCAATCGGGATTGTGTCCATTCACTGAAACCGATGACAACAGGAAACGCCATGAGCATCCAGCCATTCGTCCACGCTTCCCCACCGAAGAATGGCGTCCAAGGAAGTACCGATCCAACCGTCTGTGCCGGAATCATCAGAAACAAGGGGACAGGCCAATAACTTTGCATTTGATAGCCCCCTACGAGCTTCCCTCGTTTCCCTTCCACAAATAACGGACTCGCGAACTTTGCCCCTTGCAAGCGAATCAGAATCGCTTCCGCCAAATGCAGCAATGCAACCAAAGCCGCTAATGCCGGTATGTCGAGTGATCGCAGCGTCGTAAGCACCGATCCAGCAAACCCCGTCAGCTCCCAATCCGGGAACCGATCGGCAATAAACTGTAGCACACCAAGTACCCCTACGGCATATGCAAGACATAAGAACCGGACACGGAATAGCATTAAAATCAGTACAACGAACCATACGAGCAGAATTGCCTCCGTCGTCAGCGTCATTCCTGTGAAAGCTGAGACGAGTGAGATCCCAATCCCCGCAAGTAATCCACCAAGTAAGGTACGTATCAGTTGATCCCCTAGTGCGTGCATTTTGACAGAGAACAGCTTACGTTCCAACATCACCTGACGACGATATTGGAAGACAATCAGAATAATCGCTATATATAGAAACGGCTGTAAAAACATTTGCACGATCGCTTCAACAATATTCCATAAGATCTCCATTACAATTCCCATTCCTCAACCCCCAATTCATTCGTAAGTAAGGCACAAAAAAGAGAAGGCTAAATCCTAAGCCTTCTCACCATATTCGACGCGGACTAACGAATTTCCTCCCGGAGCACTTCGACCGCTTTGTTCAATTGTGTATCGTACTTCGGATCTTGAAGACGTATCTTGATGCCAGCCTCGAGCTTCTGGGCTGTCGCATCATCCACATAACCTGTCTCCGGCAAGCCCGATTGCATCTGGAACGCTCGCACTGCCTGCTCAGTCTTATGATCGAAATAACCGTCCTTACGGCCCGGATGATAAGCAAGACCCTCTAGCATCACTTGCAGGTTCTTCACATCTTCATTATTCATATCGTATTTCAGTTCTTCCTTCTGCGACAGCCGAGCGACAAAATAATAATCCGGCTCCTTCACTTCCAAATCCGGCTTAATGCCGCTCTTATGCACCCAAGTCCCTTTGGGAGTGAGCCACTTCGCGAACGTCATCTTGAGCAAGCTGCCGTCATCGAACTCTTCCTTGTATGTGACCTGCATGGTTCCTTTGCCGAAAGATGATACGCCTACGAGCTTCGCTAGCTGATGATCTTGCAACGCGCCAGCCAGAATCTCTGAGGCGCTCGCGCTGCCTTCATTAATTAACGTAATCATCGGATATTTTTTCGTCCCTTTCCCACGGGACAACGCCTTCGTCACCTTCTCATCCCGACGTTCCTGCTGATAGATCACCTGTCCAGATGGAATGAAATTCTCTGCAATGTCCGTTACAACGGGAACGAAGCCGCCAGGATTGTTACGCACATCAATGATTAGCCCTTTCATGCCGCCTTGTTCCAGCTTCGTTAGTTCCTCTTTGAATCGTTTTCCCGTATTCATCGAGAACTGACGAATTTCAATCAGTCCGATCTTCTGGTCTAACATTTGCCCATGCACCGTCTCCAGACTAATGTCCTCCCGGATGACCTCGAATTCGAGCAATGCATCAACACCCGTACGGCGAACTTTGATCTTCGCCTTCGTTCCTTTCGGACCACGAATGCGGTCAATGGCTTCACTTAGCTTCAGCCCGTCCAGCTTCTCACCATTAATCGAGACGAATACATCCTTCGGTAAGATTCCTGCGCGTTCTGCCGGAGTACCCTTGATCGGTGACAATACCGTTACCTTGTTATCCTCCATGGTCACTTCCGCACCAATGCCCGTGTAGGTCCCTTCCAAGCTCGATGCGAATTGCCCTGCGGATTGCTCATTCATATATACGGAGTAAGGGTCTTTGAGCGCATCCATCATGCCATTCACTGCGCCGTCAATGACCTTCTCCCGATCAACATCACTATAATATTGACCTTCGATCAATTGCAGTGTTGTGTTCAACTTCTTAAATTCATTGTTCGTAAACCCAGAGAACTTCGTCGTGCTCGCTTGTCGATCACCACTTGTCAAAATCGGGTTCTCCACCACCGTCAACGTAATTAGGCACGTTGCGAACATGGTGAGCAGAACAAATGCGATCACTGCCCGACCTGTAAATTTCACAAGAATCACCACCTTATAACCAACTCCCGCAGGAGTGGTTTCCATCTTTTCACAAGATTCTCGTGGTAGTATATGACAAGCATGCACCTTTTATTTGCATATTTCAGGCGAGAGTGAGAAAAGTCTACCCTGCAGTCTATAAATGCATGTTCAAAAAGTCAGCTTTTCAGCACCGAGAAGGTTGCGAGAACCCGAAGAAAGAGGAACGGAGTTTAGGAGAAACCTAAATGAGTACCGGACTTCGAGGGTGAACGCAAGATTCGATGCCGAATTCGCTTCATGACACACTTCGTGATCAAAAGATGACTTTTTGAACTACCATTATAAATTCAAGTAACCGACTGGGTTCTTCGGTACTTCATTCACCCGCACTTCGAAATGCAAATGGTTTCCTGTCGACTGCCCCGTACTGCCTACTTCAGCTATTTTCTGGCCTTTCTTCACTTCCTGGCCTTTCTCAACGACGATCCCGCCATTACGGATATGTCCGTATAACGTCCATATTCCATTGCCGTGGTTAATGATGACACAGTTCCCGTACCCACTAACCGTCTGAGCAACGATGACGATCCCTGCTTCTGCAGCATAAATTGGTGTGCCTTTCGGCGCGGCGAAATCAAGCCCTGTGTGCATTTTCCCCTTTTGCCCTGTCACAGGATGGGTCCGTGGTCCGAATCCAGATGAAATTCGGAAGGTCTGGATTGGCATACCCAGCTTGCCGCCTTTATATTTCGGTTTGAATTTTTTCTTCTTCTCTTGCAGCTCCGCTGTCTTCTTCGCGAGCTCCATGACGAATTTCTCTTGCTCATCGCTGATCTCTTCGCCCTCTTCAATCTTCTTACTGAGACTCGCGATCATCACTTCTTTTTGCTTCTCTTTGCCTGCAAGCTCTTCCTTGGTGAGGTTCATTTTGGTATAGAGCCCTCGAACTTGCTTCAGATCGCCCTCAACCTGCTTCTTCTTATCGATAACCAGCAGCTTGTCCCGTTTGTTGTCGGCCAGAATATCTTTGTCCTGACCTACAACCGATTTCAACATATCAATACGATCTAGAAAATCCGAGAAGCTCGCCGAATCGAGCAGTACATCGAGATAGGAGACAAATCCATTCGTATACATGAGACGCAAGCGCGAATCAAGCAGCTCACTTCGGCTCTGAACACGTTTGGTCGCTTCTTCAAGTTCAACCGCTGCCAGGCGAAGCTTCTCCTCCGTCTGGTCGATCTGTTCAGAAGTATTCATCATATCTTTGGTCACATCATTAATTTGCGCCATAATAACCGTGATTTCTGAAGACGTACGTTCTTTGGCAAACTTCGCTTCCTTCACGCTCTTCTCGGCGAGCTGCTGTTTCTTCATCGCGGAACGCTGTTGCTGTTGTAATTTCTTGATTTCTTTATTAATTTTATCGAGCTCCGACTCCGCATGGGTCTGCATCGGTGGCACCATCGTAAAGATAAGACCCATCATGATAAGCAATAACATCAGTTTCTTCTTCAAAAGACTTTCCCCTCCATGTTCTTCAGGTTCTTCTTCGATTATGAAACTAAAATAATAAATAAGAGTTCAAAATTCGACTTGCTAGCACCTGAAAGTTTCCAAAGGAAACTCTCATCGAATGCATAATCTTAGGTTGCGAGAACCTAAAGCCAGGCTTACGAAGCGAGTTTTTCTACGAAAAACTTTCAAGAGGAACGGAGTTTAGGAGAAACCTAAATGAGTACCGGACTTCGAGGGTGAACGCAAGATTCGATGCCGAATATCCTTCTCGATTCAACATCGTGATAGTAAGGTGAATTTTGAACTACCATTCTAGACTCTTAAGAATTTGCGGATGGAGACGGTGGATCCCCACACCCCGATCAAGACACCTAATCCGAGGATAACCCCGCCTACCGATAACCATAGCTCTTGCAGCGGCATCAGCTTAATCAGCATAAGCCCAAGCTCCACCTGTGTAAGCTTCACTAGACGATAGTAACCGGTGAATAGAATCCCAATCGTAACCGCGGAACCCAAAAATCCAATCAGGGCACCCTCAATAAAAAATGGCACACGGATAAAGTGGTTCGTTGCGCCCACCAGCTTCATGATACCGATCTCTCGACGACGCGCAATGATGGTCACTTTGATCGTATTCGAAATTAAGAACATCGACGTAATCGCAAGACCCGCCACGACGATGAGACCTGCATTTCGGATCGTGTCCGTCACGGCGAACATCTTCTCAACAGTACCTTCGCCATATTTGACTTTAGCAATGACTTTCTCGGTCGTCGTCTTCTTGAGCTCTTCAATTTTCTTCGCTACAGTCGGAATAGTCGTTGGCTCCAAGACATCGACAACCAGTGTATCTGGCAGCGGATTCGTATCCTCCGTATATCCGGATAACAGCTCCTTACCGTCTTCACCTAAATTTTCACGGAAGATCTTCATGCCCTCTTCCTTCGTGACAACCTCTACCTTGCTGACTTCACTCATGTTGCCGATTTCGGTATGTAATTGCTCCCGCTGCTCTTTCGTCGTGTTCGGCTCCAAGTACACTTGGATTTGAACCTGACTCTCGACTTGTCCAGCGAGCGCGTTAATGTTCAGTGATAAGACCAAGAATACACCTAATATAAATAGAGAAATGACGATCGAGCTAATGGAAGCAAAGGACATCCATCCATTGCGAATCACATTCTTCGTGCCTTCCCGCAAGTGTCGAAGTATTGTTCTAAATGTCATAGCCGTAATCTCCTCGCACTTGATCTCGCACGATTTGGCCGCCTTCGATCGCGATAACACGTTTACGAATCGTATTTACAATCTCTTTGTTATGCGTTGCCATAATAATCGTCGTTCCGCGGAAATTAATCTCTTCCAGCAGGTTCATAATGCCCCACGATGTCTCAGGGTCTAAATTCCCCGTCGGCTCATCCGCGACAATCACGGATGGATTATTCACGATCGCGCGAGCAATCGAGATCCGCTGCTGCTCACCACCTGAGAGCTGGGCCGGAAGGCTGTTCGCCTTACTTTTCAACCCGACCAGATCCAGCACTTCGCTCACGCGACGCTTAATCAGCTTGCGCGGGGCTTCAATCACTTCCATGGCAAACGCAATATTCTCGAATGCCGTCAAATTCGGCAATAACCTAAAATCTTGGAATACAACGCCGATGTTACGGCGTACATAAGGAATCTTACGCTGCTTCAGCCGGCCTACATTAAAACCGTTCACTGAAATTTGACCCTTTGTTGGAACTTCTTCTCTATAAATAAGCTTCATAAATGTCGATTTACCAGCACCAGACGGTCCTACCAGATACACAAATTCATTTCGGTCAATACGAACTGAAACCCCGCGAAGGGCATGTGTTCCGTCCGCATACGTCTTCCATATATCCTGCATTTCAATCACAATATCACTCCCGGAACATAGTTAGCCCCTAATATATTCGACACATTACCCAAAATTCCTTTATTCCCACGTGATTTCCAACAGATTTCGAGCGTTTCATAAATCGTTCAGAATGAAAATCATCTTGAAAATCGAACTCGCATATACATGATACAAGGGTTGATTTTTCAAGATAAATTCAGAGGAGCGTTCAGCAAATGAGACGGATTCATATCGGGTTCATCGTAGTAGCATTCATCCTATTGATCGGTGTTGGCACGTGGGGTTGGCTGCACAGTTATGCATCGCAATCCACATTGCCGAAGGGTGTAACACTCGCAAATTGGAACGTTGGCGACATGAAAATGAACGAAGTGATCGCAGCTTATCAGCAGCAGATTGAGCAGCTTAATGAAAAGAAAATCACACTAAGAATCGATGCGCCGAAGGCTGTCGAACGGGTTGTCACGATGAAGCAGCTCGGCGTAACGTTCGAGGAATCGGGATTATTACAAGAGATGAAGAAATTAACCGAAGGAAATCTGTGGGACCGCGTGCAATATCGCTACTCGATGCCTAAACAATGGAATCTCATCGTCAAGTGGGATGACACCGCCTTGATGAAGCAATATGATGCCGCTTGGGAGAAAAAATATATGGGACAGTCCGTGAATGCCGTACGGCTTATCAGCCCGCAAGATGTCGTCAGCTACATACCAGACCAGTCGGCCAATCGTATTGATTGGGAGCGAACCAAACAAGATATTGCGAAGCAAATTCCGCGTGAATTTATAAGCGAGACAGCGGCAACACAAGTTGCTACGGTTCAATTCACACTCAAGGAGATGCCTGCCAAAATCACACTCGATGCACTTAAGGCAGAGGGTGTCGAGCGCAAAATCATGGAGTTCACAACAAGCTTCGCAACGAGCACACAGGGTCGGGTGTACAATGTTACCGCCGCAGCCAAGACGCTGAACAATACCATTCTCAAACCTGGTGACGTATTCGATTACGGCAAAATCATTGCGGCAACAGAAAAGAAATTCGGTTTTCGTGAAGCCCCGGTTATTTTCAAAGGGAAGCTCATTCCCGGTATCGGGGGCGGGATCTGTCAAGTATCAAGTACCCTTTATAACGCTGTCATACGTACAGGGCTTCAAATTGTCGAACGGCGCAATCATTCTCTACCTGTAAGCTATCTGCCGATTGGGCTAGATGCGACGTTCTCCGAAGGCAATATTAACTTCCGCTTCAAGAACACGACAGGCAAAACCCTGCTTATTCGCGCAGAAGTTGTCAATAAAGAGCTGACCATCAAACTTTTCGGTACGATGGATAAAGATAAGCGTTACGATATCAGCTCCAGTACGGTTAAAGTCCTCGAACCTCCGGTCAAATATGTCGTCGATAGCAGCCTGCCGGCCGGCGGACGTGAAGTCCTCTCAGAGGGCAAGCAAGGATTTATTGTAGAAACTTATCGGACGCTGACGAAGAACGGGAAAGTGATCGAGAAGAAGCGCATTTCACGTGATACGTACCAGCCTCAGCCCATGCTCGTCGCGGTTAATAATGGCGAGGAAGTATCGAACTCCAAATCGAAGGATGACACGAAGGAAATTTTGGAGGACGGCGTTTCTTGAAAAAACTAGTTCTTACCCTCGCAGATCGGTTATAATGAATACCGTGTTTTCGGGCGCCGTGCTAATGCCTCGGTGCCGTCGGACCAAACGAAACAACATCATCGCTCTTCATCGGGCGATGTGCGAAGGCAGGGTGTGCAACATGCAGGAAATCATCATGAAAGATCGCCCTTTCGGCGCGCGCGCGGAAGCGAAAATACCGCGTGCGCCATGGACGGATGGAAGAACAAGCGCGGAAGCTGTCCCGAATACGGCGGCTGACGCGTTTTATTTTCGTGCGCTGGAGGAGCGAGGTATCACGTTAAATGAATCGCAAATTCAAGCCGTTCGGCATGGTGACGGACCGTTATTGACCATCGCAGGGGCCGGCTCTGGCAAGACATCGGTTCTGGTCAGCCGGACAGGCTATCTCATCGCGGTGCGCAAGGTGGCGCCTCGCAATATCTTACTCGTTACTTTCACGAGCAAAGCCGCAGCGGAGATGAAGTCGCGGATTGCACGGCTTCCAGGAATATCGCCTCGTGCAGCGAATGAGGTCCAAGCCCGGACCTTCCATGCCTTCTTCTTGATGATTCTGAAGCATCATGGATATACCCAGCGCTTATTAAGCGAGACCCGGTTCCAGCAGATCGTCATGAAGCGCATCCTGCGTGAGCTCGGCTTGCACCAATCCTACGAGCCCGAGACTGTGCTCGCCCTACTCTCTTCCTATAAGATGAAATGCGCCCTACTCGATGAGCTGCCGGAGCAATCTCTCGAAGAACGAGACTTAAAGGCAGCGATGCTCCGGTATGAGACCTGGAAGAAGGAGACCCATCAGATGGACTTCGATGATGTCCTCGTCTTCGCTCATCAACTGCTGCTTGAGAATACCTCACTCCTCGCCTCCTTGCAGCGGCGCTTCCAATACGTGATGGCCGATGAATTCCAGGATACGAATCATCTGCAATATGTGCTGCTGCGCATGATCGTTGCAGGCAACCGCAATCTGATGGTCGTCGGGGATGATGATCAGACGATCTATACGTTCAACGGCGCGGAGCATACGTTTATATTGAATTTCCATTTGGAATACCCAGAGACGAAGACAATCACGCTCGACATTAACTATCGGTCGAACGCGAATATTGTCGGGCTCGGCAACGCCGTCATCGTCCACAATAAAGAACGGAAAGTCAAAACCTTGAAGGTCAGCGGGGAACAGCATAAAGAATGGCGCGAAGACGACTTTAAGCCGCAGTATATGCGCCCAGGCGGCACCGATGAAGAAGCAGAGCTCATCGTGCGGCATATTCAGGAACAGATCGCATCCGAGCAATTCGACTATCGGGAGATTGCCATTCTCCATCGTACCGCAAGCAGCAGCCGTGCTATGTTCGAGCAGCTGGTCCTAAGCGAGATGCCGTTCGTGCAATATGGCGCGGGGCCTCTCTTCTATGATCAGTGGCTGGTGAAACCCGTCATGGACCATCTGCGGCTCGCTTTGAACCCGCGGGATATGGCCTCGCTCGAGAGCGCCGTCGCGGCGCTTTACGTCTCACGCGAAGTTGGCAGCGCATATATCCAGCGGCAGGATAAGCTGAAGCCGAAGAAATATCCGCTCATCCATCTGCAGGATTGGCCAGAGCTGAAGAGTTATCAGCGAGATGCCGTAAAGGAGCGTATTCGGTTGATCAAATCGCTCAAAGCGATGAAACCGATCTTCGCGATTCAAGAAATTCGCCGTCAATTCTATGAGAAATACGTCGAAGTGCATGATGTGCATAAATGGACGCAGCATAAGGAGACACTGACGGAGACATTAGATGAACTGGAATCCGCGGCCAAGCGATTCGATACGGTGGAAGCCTTTATCGCCTTCGTCGACGAGATGTCCGCGAAGCATACGGAAATGACCGAGCTGATGCACAATAAAGATGCCGATGCCATCACGCTCATGACGATTCACCGCTCGAAGGGTCTCGAATTCCCATGCGTCTATCTCATCGGCGCATCCGAAGGAATTCTGCCGCACAGCTCTGCGCTGCAGGAAGCAGAAGAGCCGAAGGGCGACGCGAAGCGCGGTGAACGAGCGATGCGGCGCATGAAGCTGCGGACTGAGCGGCGAGGCGAGGGCCGTGGCGGCGATGACGCCGAAGCCATGGCTGCGCGCAGCGAGATCGCAGCTGCGACAAGCGAAGCGGCAGGCGGCATGTCTACCGCCGCTGCCGCGCTAGAAGAAGAGCGACGTCTCGCGTACGTCGCTGTCACCCGTGCGCAGGAGGAGCTGTATATCAGCTCCCCCGCACACTACCGCGGCAAAAAAGCGGACGTATCCCGCTTTTTTGCCGCAGCCTTTGGCGGCGCCGTGCCGGAGCGCCGCATCGCCGCCCCGCTCGCGCGCACGACGACAGCGCGGGCTGGCGGGGCCCGCACCGCCGCGGCTCCCGCAGGCGCGGCGATGCGGCGCGTCCGTGCATGGCTGTGCACGGACGCGGGCTGCCCCGCGTGGATGCGTATGAATCCACGCGAGGCAGCAGACCCGGCAGCGGCAAGCAAGGCGTGCCCGCTGTGCAAGGGCCCGATGGCACCTGGAGAACACCAGGTGCCTGCCCGAGACTAGCGTGGCCTAGTCAGGCCATGCCCTATCTTTTATCCTTTTTTCACACATTAAACTTGATCAAATGAACTACTATTATTAGCCATCCTTCTTCAGGTGGTGCTCGCCTTCTATTTTTAGTACACTAGAAGTAGAGCATAACAGGATAGCGCATGACCCGGAAAGGAGCATCCTCTGATGGAATTATACCCCGCCCAATCAGACAACCAGGCGATGAAAATCCAGAGCAATCTGGATCACCTGATCTGCAAAATTGAACAATGGAACCAGGTTCCAACCTTGTACCAGCTTGCTCTCAAGGAGCTTGAGAATAAGATGAAGGTCATCGAAGCCGAATGGAAAATGCGTGATGGCTATTGTCCGATTGAACATACGAAGACGAGGATCAAATCCATCAACAGCGTTATTAAGAAGCTGGAGCGTAAAGGCATGGGCGTTACAATCGAGAACGCCATCACCCAAATCTACGACGTCGCAGGCATGCGAATCGTCTGTGCCTTCGTGAACGATATCTATATGATTCTAGATCACCTCAAGCAACGAGATGACTTGAGCATTATCGAGATTAAAGACTATATCGCGAATCCGAAGCCAAACGGTTATCAAAGTCTGCATGTCATCGTGCAGGTACCGCTTGTTTTATTCGAAGATACATGCTGGATTAGCGTCGAAATTCAGCTCCGCACCCTTGCGATGGATTTCTGGGCGAGTATGGAGCATATTATCTTCTATAAATATGAGAAGGAAGTGCCGCCTCACGTGCTGCAAGAGCTCACGAAAGTAGCGCTCGCCGCTGACGATCTCGACAAGAAAATGTTCGCACTCCGCAAGGAAGTGCAGTCTTACAGCGTGACCCAAATCGAAGCGGAAGAGTCCCCTAAATCGATGTCCGTTCGCGACCTACTTTTCGACACGAACGACGCATAGATCAAATGCGGTTCCCCATACTAACCCTTATAGAGAGGGGGGAGAACCGCAGATGGCTAAGCAACAAGGACATGCTCGTCAGAACACAACGACACGCACCAAAGACCGCAAAAGCGGCAAAGGCAAGAGCTAACATCCAATTATAGCTACAAACGGCCCGAGCCGACCTCTTCGACGAGGCGGTCCGAGCCGTTTTTCAATTTCTTTGTACTTGCTGCCAATCCGAATGATCGATAAATTTTTATATTTGCAAAAAGTCATGTATGAAACGCTATTCCCATGAGATAATACACCTATTCTGCATTGCTTCGTTCTTCAAATTCGCGACTTTTTCTCAATCTGAATTTTATCATGTTTACATGGGCACTAAAATCCATTAAAATTTGAGTGACAAGACGTAATGAGGGCACCATAAACACTTAAGCGCTTGATCACGGAACACATGTGTTATTGAAGCAAATCTTATTGACTTCATAAGAGGAGGAATGATGGATGAGTAACGTTAAGTTGCAGCATATGATCGATCACACCGTATTGAAAGCAGACACACGTAGGCAGGAGATTATTACGCTATGTGAAGAAGCTAGAACATATAATTTCGCTTCTGTATGCGTCAATCCAACGTGGGTTGAGCTTGCTGCGAATGAACTTGAAGGATCCGATGTTAAGGTATGTACCGTTATTGGATTCCCACTTGGGGCGAATACACCCGAGACGAAAGCATTCGAAGTGCGTGATGCGATTAGCAAAGGCGCAGGAGAAGTGGATATGGTCATTAACATCGGGGCGCTAAAGGATCAGAACGATGCATTGGTCGAGCGTGATATTCGTGCGGTTGTTGAAGCCGCTGCAGGTAAAGCGCTCGTGAAGGTTATTATCGAAACTTGTCTGCTGACAGAAGAAGAGAAAGTCCGTGCGTGCGAAATTTCGGTGAAGGCTGGCGCAGATTTCGTCAAAACATCGACAGGCTTTTCAACAGGCGGAGCAACGATCGAAGATGTTGCGTTAATGCGCAAGACAGTCGGTGAGCATGTTGGCGTGAAAGCTTCTGGTGGTGTACGCAGTCTAGAAGACATGAACAACATGGTCAAGGCTGGAGCCAATCGAATTGGCACAAGCTCTGGCGTCAAAATTCTTCGTGGCGAGCAATCCACATCCTACTAAACGCCAAACATACAAAAAGCGGCCGAATGCGATTCAGCCGCTTTTTGTTGTATATCGAATGATCCGCCGATTATGGCAGAATCTCTTCGGTAAAATAATCCAATATCATACAGCCCGCCCCTTGCGCCACACTATTGTAGTCCGTTGTTGCCTTCGTAATCTCGATATGACTGTTCGGGTAATACGCCATTCGCTTCAAGGCCGCATCGGATGCCACTTCGTAGAAGAGCGGTTTCGGGACGAGCGTCCCTCCGCAGACCACAACATCCGGATGCAAGAGGAAGATGAGGTTCGTAAGTCCGATGCCGAAATAATAAGCGGCTTCCTTGATCACTTCCAGACACAGCGGATCTTCTTGTTCAAGCGTATCTAGAATGTGATGGAAGTCGATCTCTTCCACGTCAGCCACCTGTTCTTGAAGGGATGAGTATTTCCCTCTCTTCATCTGCCGAATGACTTCATTCCGTATCGCCGGCAGACTGCTGTAGGCTTGCAGACATCCATAAGAGCCGCAGGAACAACGCTGCCCATGAATATCGACAATGATATGACCGAAGGCATCCTCCATACCGTTCTTATGGCTCACCATGCGGCCATTCTGAATGACACCGCAGCGAATCCCCATGTCGCTCGAGACGAACACGAGGCTGTCCTTATCCTTCCAATGGTTCTTCCGATATTCTGCTAGAGCCGCCAGATTGGTTCCATTATCGAGCAGCACGAGCGTGTTATTTTGCTTCGTCAAATATTCTACAATATTTAGATCCCAGCCCTCCGCCTTGAACGAATGATGGTGGATCGCGCCCCGCTCAGGATCGATCGGATCCAGGACTCCTACGCCGATGCCAAGCAGTTTATCTCTATGGATATGATGTTCCGCGAGCAGAAGATCGATACACTCGGTTACGTAATTCAACGTGTACTCACCTGTGTACTGTTCATTCATCTTGAGCTTCTTGGATCCTAGAATATCGAGACTCAAATTCAGGAGCAGTACGGTAGTGTAAAGGTTGGTCACCTCAACGCCAATTAAATAATGGGCATTCGGATTGATCTCATACATCAGAGGTTTCCGCCCCCCGCTCGACTCCCCTAGACCGCTGTCCTGCACGAGCCCCACTTGCGCCAGCTCGTCCAACAGGCGTGCACAAGTTGTATGCTTGTAGCCCGTCATTTCTGACAGAATATTAATCCTTACCGCACCTAACTTGCGGATCAGGCTATATAGAAGTTTTAAGCTTTTCATCTTTGGCGATGTCACACCAACGAATTCCGTTAACATAATGCCCTCCAGAACAGTTCATTTGATCGTCTATGCCTCTCATTATACAACAAAAAAATGCCTAACAGCGGTTATGGGCCTCCCCTTTAATCATTTTCTGGTTTTTCTACACATCACCCTCCCAACTTTACCTATATATTTGAGTAAAGATGATTGATTACACCAATTAATTGAACATTCTATAGATATTCATTTCTATCTTTTATTCAATTTGAATTTTT
The DNA here is from genome assembly GCF_000374845.1 of Paenibacillus terrigena DSM 21567. GTDB lineage: Bacteria > Bacillota > Bacilli > Paenibacillales > Paenibacillaceae > Paenibacillus_K > Paenibacillus_K terrigena. The sequence continues at coordinate 88,410 of NZ_KB895421.1, forward strand.
CTTATTTACTTTCAGGATAAGATCCGATACACTTGAACCATACTAAATGAATAAGCACTTAGGAGGTATGAGATTCATGCATAACTTAGAACAAATTAACGAAGCAAGCGATTTCTTACGAACCAAGACGGATTATCGTCCAACGATCGGTATGATTTTGGGTTCCGGCTTAGGCACACTTGCTGACGAGATTGAAAACCCTTTCAAAATCCCATATAGCCAAATCCCGCACTTTGCAAAATCCGGTGCTGTAGGCCATGCGAATGAATTGGTCATCGGACAGCTTCAAGGCAAGACCGTTGTAGCGATGAAAGGCCGCTTCCACTACTACGAAGGTTTTACGCTCGATGAGGTGACATTCCCGGTTCGTGTCATGAAAGCGTTAGGTGTAGAGAATATTCTCATCACCAATGCATGCGGAGCAGTTAATACGTCTTTTAACCCTGGCGATTTGATGCTGATTACCGATCACATTAATCTCGTGGGCACCAATCCGTTAATTGGACCGAATAATGATGCGCTCGGCACACGTTTCCCTGACGTCTCTCAAGTCTACAACCGTGAATTGCGTACGCTTGCCGCTGAGGTTGCGAAGGAACAAGACATGAGCTTGCAAGAAGGCGTCTATGCTTGGTGGAGCGGACCGGCTTATGAGACGCCAGCTGAAATTCGGATGATTCGTACGCTTGGCGCCGATGCCGTCGGGATGTCGACGGTTCCTGAAGCCGTCGTTGCGGTGCATGGCAATATGAAGGTGCTCGGTATTTCCTGCTTAACGAATATGGCTTGCGGGATTCTTGATCAACCTTTGAATCATGAAGAAGTGATCGAAGTCGCAAGCCAAGTAAGAGCGAAATTCGTGGAACTCGTCAAAGGCATTTTGTGCAAAATGAAGTAAAGAGGCGGCACCCCTTCAATATATATCGGCTTCTCTAGCTCGGGTAACCGAGTAGCTATATTTAACACCCAAGCAAAAAAGACCCTGAACCGCCAAAGTTCACAGGGTCTTTTTTGTTATTTTAAAAAGCCATTATTTGTGCCTATTCTTCTACGCTTTCGTCGAACCCGTATCATCAAGGTATTGTTCCAACGTCACGCCTGCAGCCGCAATTTCCTTCGCCAGATCTACGCCGACATAACGAATATGCCAAGGCTCATAGACATAGCCGGTAACATCCTCTTTCCCTTCGAGATAACGAATAATGAATCCGTACTCCGCAGCATGCTCTGCAAGCCACTTGCCTTCCGTCGTATCCCCGAACATCTGCTCAAGGCCGAAGCTTGCACTCTCACTAGATACATCCATCGCAAGACCTGTCTGATGTTCACTTTTCCCAGGAACCGCACTTACCTTCTCCGCGTATTCACGACCGTTTCTTTTCACATTGCTGTTAAACACAGTCACTTGGCGTTTATACGAGCGGTACCCCGATACGGCAAACAGATGAATCCCATCCTGCTTCCCGCCTTCGAACAGCTTCTCCAGCGCTTCAGCGGCTTCTTTGCGCATCAGACGCTTCTCTACTTTCTCATTAAAAGAAAACTTCACATTCGGCTCCACCAAGTCAGGCGGTTCATAGCCATCGGGCAAGGATCGTTGTTTGTTGACAACGACTGCCATGGATTCCGGATTCGTCACTACTTCTTTATCCCCCTGCTGGGTAACTGTCTTGCTAAGCGCATATTCACTAGCAAGCGTTGATTGAGTCTTATCTCCGTCAGGTTTCTCCTGTTGTTCTCCCGTATTCCCCTGCTGCTCCTCTGCCGACGTCTCAGAATCGGCATGTACCGATTGAACGATTTCTGTCGATTTACAAGCAGTCAAGCCGACACATAGTGCGAGTAACATCGACATCAGCACCCGTTTCTTGACTTTGTTCATCACAGTCTCTCCCTACTCTTCACATGTTGATAGCTCTTTTAAGTATAATCGAGTGGAAAATAGGGGTCAACATCCGACAAATTCTATCAAAAATGCAAAAATGTCCATTCGACGAAAACTTGCATTGACAGCATTACCCAGGCAGGCCTACAATACAGTTTATTATATTGCTAAGGTAGGCGAACCCTTTGGATTCTAAGGCTCCACGCCTGAATCAAGAAGGGTTCTTCCAGCACTCGGAACGTATCGTCTCCCTCGTCCTTCAGAGGATGTACAGCATGGAAGAAAGGTGTGATCCGCAGGGTGACAAATGCAAAGAGCGCGACTGCTGCGCAGACGGTATTCCCGATTATATTCGCGGTATGCTTCGTCCATTTATTGAATGATACCGTCCAGGCGGTCATTCCTTCGATTTACCCGATCCTAAAAGTATCGCTAGATCTCAGCTATACCCAGATCGGTCTCATCGGATTTGCGCTAAGCGGCACGGCGTCGGTCCTTCAACCCATCATTGGCTTGTACACCGACCGCAGACCAATGCCATACTTGCTGCCGATCGGCGTCGTATTTACACTTGCTGGTGTCATCAGCGTCGCATTCGCGTCCCATTTCTTGATGGTCATGCTCGCCGTTATTCTCATCGGAATCGGCTCTGCGATTTTCCATCCGGAATCCTCAAGGGTTGCATTCCTAGCTGCCGGCCCACGCAAAGGCATGGCGCAGTCCATTTTCCAATTTGGCGGGAACGCCGGGCAAGCCCTTGCACCGATTATGACGATCCTGATCTTCGCCAAAGTCGGTCAATTCGGAGCCATTTGGTTCTCTTTTGCCTCGATTATCGCGATTGTCGTCCAATTCTTCGTCGGCAGATGGTATGCAGGTTATCTACATACGACCCAGCTTGAGCGCAAACAACATGCGAAAGTCGTCAAGGCGAACCCACTCAATCGGAACGCAACGGCATTTGCGATCTTCATCTTAATGCTCTTATTGTTCTCAAAGAACGTCTATACGGCGGCGATCTCAAATTACTACTCGTTCTATTTAATGGAACATTTCCATGTGAGCCTGCAAATGGCGCAGATTGTGTTATTCGTCTTCTTGATTTCGAATGTCATCGGGCTTCTCATCGGTGGGGCACTGACGGATCGATTCGGACGGAGGAATATTATCTGGTTCTCCATTCTCGGCACGGCGCCTTTCTCCCTTGCGCTGCCTTACGCGAATTTCACGGTATCGATCATCTTGCTCGTTCTCGTCGGATTGATCTTATCCTCCGCGTTCTCGATTATTGTCGTCTACGCACATGAGCTGCTGCCAGGCAAGGTCGGTCTCGTGTCAGGCATTTTCTTCGGCATCTCGTTCGGACTTGGCGGGATTGGCACGGCGTTTCTGGGAAATCTAGCGGATACGGCAGGAATCCCGTACATCATGCAGCTTACTTCCTATCTGCCGCTGCTCGGTCTCTTAACCGTCTTCCTACCAACCGACCAGAAGCTGAGCCAGCCCTAAATCAGAACTCGTAATTCATAGAAACAACGCTTACAATAGTTGAATAGAAGACTCTAAGATTCAGAAAGAAGGGATTCACCGTGCAGAACGATTCCGCCGTCAAGACGGTATCCATGGAAGATATCATCTTGGCGCATCACATGCTGAAAAATGTCATCACACGGACACCGCTGCAGCATGATGCCAAATTATCCGAAAAGTATGGTTGTAACGTCTATATCAAACGCGAGGACCTTCAAATTGTCCGTTCGTTCAAATTACGTGGTGCTTATAATCTCATTCGGAACTTGTCCGAGTTAGAGCTTCAGCAAGGCATCGTCTGCGCGAGTGCAGGAAACCATGCGCAAGGTGTCGCATTCTCATGTAATGCGCTGCAAATTCAAGGCAAGATCTTCATGCCAAGCACGACGCCAAGGCAGAAAATTACGCAAGTGAAGCGATTCGGAGGTTCATACGTTGAGGTCATTCTAACGGGAGATACCTATGATGATGCTTATGACGCGGCGATGAAGACTTGTGAGGAGCATGGCATGAAATTCGTGCATCCTTTTGATGATCCGAAGATTATTGCGGGCAACGGGACGGTAGGTATGGAGATTTTCGAGAAATTGGATACGCCAGCCGACTACGTCTTCGTTACCATTGGGGGCGGCGGACTCGCAGCGGGGGTCGGTACGTATGTGAAAGCCGTCAGTCCTTCGACCAAAATGATCGGCGTCGAACCGCTTGGGGCTGCTTCCATGCAGGAATCGCTAAGACTGGGCGAAGTTGTGCCTTTAGACAATATCGATAAATTCGTAGATGGCGCTGCGGTCAAACGTGTCGGCAATCTCACCTTTGATATATGTAAAGATCTGATCGATGACATCGTTCTGGTCCCTGAAGGCAAAGCTTGTACGACCATTCTCGATCTTTATAACGAAAACGCCATCGTCGTCGAACCAGCAGGATCACTGCCGATCGCAGCACTCGACTACTACCGAGACGAAATTCGCGGGAAAACGGTCGTCTGTGTCATCAGCGGCGGCAACAATGATATCGACCGGATGCAGGAAATTAAAGAACGCTCGTTAATTTTCGAAGGCTTGAAGCATTATTTCGTCCTTAATTTCCCGCAGCGGGCTGGTGCATTACGTGAATTCCTCGATGATGTATTAGGTCCGAATGATGATATTACGCGATTCGAATATACGAAGAAGAATGATAAGAACAACGGTCCCGCACTCGTCGGCATCGAGCTGAAGCATCGCGAGGATTATGACGCTTTAATCGCTAACATGAAGAAGAAGGGTATTACCTATAACGAAATTAACAATGATCCGGTCTTGTTCAATCTATTGATTTGATCCATTCGCACGCGTGTGTCGTAGCGGATAAGCATAGAAGAAGATCAGTCCAATCAGCAGCGCTAGAATCGGGATTCCGCTGAGCATCCAGCGGATCCCGGCGGCAACGCTGTCCGGCTGTACCGCACTCGCAGCACTGTAACCGCTCCGCTCCAAGACGAACCCCATCACGACCGCTTGCAAGGACACGCCCCACCGCACAATAAACCCATTCATCCCGTAATACATCCCTTCCCGACGTTCACCCGTACGACGTTCATCTTCATCAATGACCTCGGCCAGCATCACATCGAGCAAGACCATGACACCTGCGAGAACCGCACCGAATCCCGCTGCCGTAGCAATCGCACCCGGTATACTTCCAACCCACATAAATGGAAGAAGCGCGGCAATGAGCAATACGGTTGTCGCAAGGGCAATGAATCGCGTTCCCCACTTTGAAATGCCACGACTCCAAGGATAGATCAAGACCATGGCTACCGCGAAAATCGTACCGAGCATGATCGTATTCATCGTATCCACTTCATGTAGCACATATTTGGTGAAGAACGGAATGGCTGCGGGCAAAAGCGCAAAGCAGAACTGCACGCAGAAGCTACCGAGGACGTAACGGACGAAAGCTTTATTCGTCGCCGTGTAGCGAATCGCTTGACCAACCGAGAACGTAACGATTTTGACATCAGTGCGCTCCTTCGAACCGAGCCAGGAGATAAAGAAGAAGACGGCGACGATCACGCCGAACATAACGCCCATGCTCGCCCATCCCATCTGGGTGTAGAGAAGCGGCGGGATGGCAACTCCGACGACCATACCAATAATGCCGAAGAACTGGCGCCATGAAGACGCGGTCGCACGTTCACGAAGCGAAGTGAACATTTCCGGGAACAATGCTGTCCAGTTTAAGACGAGCATGACGGATACCATATCGTAGAGCATCACGATGATCAGGAAATACCAGAAGAGCGCTGCGCCCTCTACGAACGGTGTCCAGATGAGAGTAAACAGGAGCGCAACGGGTACGATTCCGGCGAGGATATAGGGTTTTCTGCGTCCCCATCGTGATGAGGTGCGATCGGATAGATGCCCGAAAATCGGGTTCATAACGGCACATACAATGCCATGGAAGACCATCGCGATACTAATGAGCGCAGGGCGTACACCGAGATGATCCACATAATAGAAAACGGCGTACGTCGCGAACATTTGTGCAATCAGATTAACAGGAAAATTACCACTGCAATAGGCGAGAATAGGACGAATCGAGAGCCGGTTTGTGTGCATAAGCACCTCTCCTTTACGAATTGCGCTGTGATTCCATCAGGTCACGCCACGAGATCAGACGAATACCCGCTTCCTGGATCGTCTTCTGAATCAGGGCATCGTGGAACAGCTTTGCCTCCATCCCTCGTTTCTGCGCATAGGGCATGATCGCCTCAAGCTCATCGGTCACGAAGGCTGGATGAATGATGATCTCCGTTAAGCCCGGCCGAATGTTTCGGAGTAGGTCCGCCATTTGCAGCCTGACATTCATATACGTGTCCCCTTCTTGCACCGCATAAGGTAATGACACGAGATCATCGATCATTTGGACGCCCCGCTCCTCCGCGAGTTGAATCCGAGCTGTCGCCATCGGCAGCAATGACTCCGGGAACGACGCATCCTCGATCATTCGGCAGGGAAGCCGGAGCGGTAGACCGTAGTGAGTGCAGGCCTCAATGACCGTTTCCAGAAAATCACGTCCTGTCGCTAGCCCATACAAACTGCCCATATGAATATCCAGATGCGTGGGCTGAATACCTAATGCGATTGCATGTTCAATCTGGGCGTAAATCTCGCGACACACCTCCTCCGCATTCGCTTGTTTCTCAAATGTCTCGCAGTCTTTCGGGAAGAACAATCCTTCATCGAGCAGGGAAGTTGCCGTATCCCGCCCAGAGACCGGCCCCCACCGATACCCCTCCCATTCACTCGTGAACGTGAGATGCACCCCGATATCGAGCTGGGGGTTATTTTTGCAGAATGTTGCCGCTTGCTTTGCCCATGGGCAGGGGATCATCACGGTCGCCGAGGAGATATCTCCCGCCAGCAGCAGCTTCTCAATGGCCTCATTCGCTGAACGACACATACCAAAATCATCCGCATTGACAATCAACAGCTTCTCCTCCGCACCATATCCTAATTTCTCCGATTGCAAGGCCATGGCTGTCCCTCCTTCACGTTCCCCGTTAGTTTCTTACTAACCAATTTATGTGAAAACGTGTACAGATTATGCTGGGCGTTTAACAAGTTACTTCAGCTTTGCCGCTATCATCTTACACGTACAACCCCACCCTACTAACCCTCAACTTCAACCCGCTCAACACATGCCATATATTGGATTTCTGCACTAACTTTAGCCTAAAGTGCCTCACCTCGCACCCTATATTGGATTTCTGCATTAACTTGTGGGAGATCTGACGTAATCGAGGCAGTTTGAGCCTCCTATCGTGCGACAATCCATGATAAACAACAAAATGGTCCAATTTCGCCTGCTATCCTACATAAAATCCAGTATAGAGCACTCACATCTCCCTCTTATCCCTTGGTTCACGCGTAATTGTGCAAATCCCCCTCGCACAGCGCATGCCTCACCCAAAATTACACTCGCTCGACGTTCTAGCAACAACCAAAAAACACCCCCATGGTTCCATGGAGGTGTAATTCGTTAGCTCATCGGCGGCGCCGTCGTGGACAGGAACCCTGCAACGATGAAAATGATCATCGCCATGCACAATTCCGCACGAATACTGAATTTCCAGAGGGTTAGCATACGACCCTCTGTCTCACCAGCCTGACGCTGAAGATACGGCAGGACTACCAGCCGTTGTACCCCTGCGAGAAGCATAGCCAAGATAAAGAGGATAATCTTCCATACTAGCGTCTGCCCATAATCAGAATGGAACAGCGCATTCCAAGAAGTGACCCGAATGAGCGATAAGAGGAGGCCCGTAATCGCCACCGTCGCAATGAGCGGTAATGCGACATTGGAGAACCGCCGTACCACGTGATGGATTTTCTCCAGATCCACGCGATCCTTCGGCAGCCGCCATGTCATGACGCCCAGTGCTACTAATCCTCCGAACCAGACGACAGCCATTGCGAGATGGAGCAGATCAAACGAAACCGTGACGAGGCGGATCGATTCATCCGCCCAAGAATGCCCCGTGAACGGGAACGTGATCGCAACAGCCGCTAGGAGAATGCCTTGCACCCCGATTCGCACAGCCGCAGCACTTCTCGACAACACGATCGAACTAACAATCAGCGCAGCGAGCAGAATCGGACGCACCCAGACTACAGTTCCAACCAGCGTAGAGCGAAGCAGCACGCCTGTATTACGCCACGCTTCGGCATCTAATGTTCCACTTGTGTTCAGTTGTATCGCCAGCTGTAGCAAATGACTGATCCCCGTCAAGAGGAACAGGATGATCCCGACGAGATAAACGATCCGCTCCGTCTTGGCCGAGAATATTCGATGCACAAGACCATCAGCAGGCACTTCATCCTTACGCAGCAAGAAGGATCGGACATACCAGAGCCCCCCAATGGCCGCCATAACGAACAGCTCTATCACGCGGAGCAGCTTATTCCAATCGATAGTGATGCCGTTAGCACCCATGCCTTCCATATCCTCCATGTCCATCCCATCCATAGGATGCGAATGATCCATCCCGGACATATCAGAGTCAGAGTTGTCCTGCGATACGGGCGTACTCCCGGAATCCGCACTTCCTTTTACATCAGTAGAAGCTTCGATTACTGGCACCTCATCCTTCGATGGTTCGCCGCCCTGCCCTGCAGGTACAGAGGAAGCACCACCCGTCGTTCCATCTGTTGTACCCGCCTGAGGTGAGGTCGCCGAACCGGAATTGGATGCTCCAGCTTCTACCGCAACAGACTCTTTGCCCGCATTCATCTTCGCCTTATCTTTCACTTGACCCTCTGTGCCAGCCTGATCACTGGATCCTCCCGCATCCTTTCCCGTAATCGGTTTAGATGCAGCACCTTGATCCTTCGGTTTCGAAGCCGCTGCATCTACCGATTTATCGGAAGTCCCCTTATTACTTGCAGTCGGTTGCTGTGCCTTCTTGTCCTTGGATTGCGATGTATCCGTTGAAGGCTTCACAGCAGCCCCCGTACCCGCGCTGGACTTTCCCGTATCCGTCGTATCCCCATCGAGTGAGATGGTGTCATGCGGACGAATGGTCTCCAGCTTCGCTCCTACAGCAAAACGAAACGATCCTTCTGTCACATGTGTATCCACAGAGAGCACTTGCCATTTGACCTTATACACCCCATCTGCGAGATCCGATGAAGGCGTTAAGATCAGGACATTATCATTCTCGGTCGACAGCTTCACAGACACAGAGCCGCCCGATTCCGTCCAGAGCGTCGCCGTACTCAAATCGCCATTAATATTTTCCGTATACGTGATTCGAATCTCTCGCGGTGCACCAGATAACTCAGATTCCGCTGCCGGGCTCGAACGTTGAATCTGTGCGTGTGCGTCGACTCCTTGCGGGAACAAGACGAAGAGGACCATCACACACACGAGCCATCCGATATGGAATTTCTTCATGTCATTCCTCACCACCATAACTGCGAAAGAGCCGCCAAGATTCAGACGGCCCCTCCCCTATCTTTTATTTCGTGTAGATTAATACCGCGGCACGCAATTCACCCACCGCATTCAATACTTCGACCTTCGCACCAGCCGCTTCGGCAGCTGCACGGAGCGAGGCGGAACCTGTACCTTTATAGTCTGCCTGAAGTTGCTCGCGAACAAACGCTGCATCCACCATCGTTACACCATTTTTCACCGCGATACCTTGTGCATCTACGACTTTGCCGTTCACATAGACGCTAGGCACGCCGCTTGCTTTGCCTGGAACCGCAGTCGCTCCATTCTGCACGATGAACGTCATCGTCGCTTCATAATTCACGCTGCTGTATTGACCTTCCACCTTCTCATCTGTCGATGGCTTGGCACGCACTAAGTAATAGTCAGCAGCGCCCGTCTTGAACGTGATCATTCCGTTGCTATCGGACTTTAGCTTCTGCGAATCGGAAGTGCTGCGCTGAATAATGGAGACATCCGTGTTCGCAAGCGGTTTGTCCTTCAAGAACAATTGGATTTGAACCTCTTGGTTCGGCTTCACCGAAGCCGGGTTGAATGCAGGCACCAGCTCTGCACGGTCTGGCGTTACATGCGCCTGAAATCCCTTCAAGCTCTGAACCCGCTGTGCGAGTGGAATATCCGCAACCGCTACGAATGACTTCGCACTCCGAAGCGTACGGCTGGACACTTCACCATTTTTGAATAGGCTATCGCCTTCCGCTGAAATAATGTATGCACCCGGTGCGGATGCAGAGAACTTCGTAATATAGTCGTTGTTGATCCCAGCATTTGCGTCTTCTTTTTCCTCACCTGTATAGAAGATCGTGGATGTAATGTCTGCTTTCTTGCCCGCAGGTGTTGTCACATACACCTTCGTCGTATCGGTACTCCATTTGCCCGCAACTCGGTAGCTGGCATGTTCATTCGTATGATTGCCGAGCATCAGATCCACATAGCTGACTTCTCCGGCTGCAACCACAGGTGCGTTCGTCTGCGACCAACCATCATGCGCCGAGACAGGCACCGCAGCAGCTGCAAGTAATAGGGTAGACATAGCAAGTACCGCTAATTTCTTTTTCATCATTTAGCCTCCAAATCTATTCAATCCAATATGTATTTCTTGTATAGATTTGAGCATATAGCAATTCGAATATGATGAATATCACCCGATCGGGCTATTATTGTTACCGAGTTGTGACATGACCCCGAAAACATAGAACGAGAGCGCCCCCCCTATATCTAGGAAGACGCTCCATCATTTGATTATGGCTGGGAATATTTCATATAATAACATGTATCTATACCACCAAGGAGCTGAACACATCATGGGTTTTACGGGTATTACCGATTTCATCGACGAACTCAAAACAGCAATTAACAGCATTAAGGACACAACGACGAATTCCATTAACGGGATTAATCAACAGATCGCGACGATCAGTGATCATATCCATACGATGAACATTCTCCTCATGATTCTCATCGGCGTAAGCGTACTACGACTTGGATTCAGCATTTACAGCTTCGTGAGAAGAAACAAGTAACCGTTTCTTACGCTTGTGGTTTCAGTCCCTTCTCCATCGAAGATACGGCAGCGGCTTTCCCCCGGAACATCATGTAACAAACACACCCTCCGATAACAATAGACAATCCCCCGCAAGCAACCAGCAGACGAAGCGGCAGCAGTGCATACAACCAGCCCGTCGATACGAGCGCAATGGTCATAAGCCCGATCAACGTCGTCTGGAATGTCATGTTCACACGCCCCTGGTAGGCGTAATCGACTTTGGTCTGCATTAAGGTCGCCATCCCGATATTCAGCGCAATCTGCCCCAGACTGAATACGACCAGCGCCCCTGCCGTTGCCATCAGGCTCGGATACGCCACCATCGACCCTAGGCCTATGCCCATCACGATCATACCGTAGGAGACGAATTTATCGAATGGCAGCTTGATCCGTTGAACAAGCAAGGTACAAACGAGCATACTGATCCCTTGCACGGATACAAGCACCGCCATCATCGTCTCGGGCAGCCCCAGAAAATCCGTCACGACGAAAATTTCCAACACATCAATCATCCCTGCGCCAAAACCAACAAACACCGCGCCGAACAAAATTGGACGAACCGTTGCATGGCGGAACGCGTAGCGCATGCCATTAGTTAAGTCATCCCACACGGAACGCAAACCCTGCTTCGCCTCGGTCCCTGGGCACTCCTCCGGGGGAGCCGTACGAATCGTCGACGTTACACCTGCACTCAGCATGAATAAGGTAAACACGAGCAGGAACACCCATCCCGGACCTAAGAACATATAGAGCGATGTCCCGATCGCCGGGCCGAGCATGAGCATAACGCTGAAGGATAATTGCCGAAGGCTTGCTGCCGTCTTCCGATCCTCTTCTGGCACGAATTGCATCGTGAATGAGCTACCCGGTGCGCGGAAGAACAAGGTACAGATCGAAGAGAGGAACGCCGCCACATAGAGCAGCCAGATTGCATGCACCATATAGGCCAGAGCGAATACGCCCATCATCAAGGCACGGCACATATTGGCCCAGACGATCGTCTTCTTCCGATTCCAGCGATCCGCCATCACACCAACGATCGGACCCAGCACGAAGATCGGTACATATTCCGCGAACATCGTCCAAGATAATGCAATCGGCGAATTATTCGATAAATTCAAGACAAGGTACATAACCGCCATATTCCGTATCCAGTCTCCAAGCTCCGAGAACCAAGTTCCGAACCAGTAGCGACGAAATAATGGGTTCCCCCGCAGGAATTGAAGCATCGCAGCACCGCCTTTTTAAGATTTAGATTGAATAAAAGCCGATAAGAACAGCCGAGAGTTCATCGCATCCGGTCCTTCCGGGTCTTCCAGTGAACTCCACTTCTCCATGAATTGTCTTAGCTCCGCGACCATCTGTTTATGCTTCTCCTCCGTCAGGCGCAGCGTGCTTGCGGACATGAACATTCCATGCTCGCCTTCCGATTTCTTACTCTTCTTCTTCCGTTCATCCTTGCGCTCGATTGCCCCCAAGAATTCTTCTTGATAATCGCGAAAATATGACTTCGAGATCAGATACTCGCCTGATTTCTCGCCCTCATTCGGCGTCTCGTCATCTTTCAGTCGAATGTGGATTTGCTTCGCGACAGGCAAGTAATACTTTTCGATGACCCCGCCCTTCTCTTTCGTCTCGGTTAAGACAAGCAGCCCTACCTTCGCGAGCTCGCGCACATGATAATGTACCTTCGACGCGGGAAGCCCCATATGATCGGCAATCTGCTTCGACGTCTTCGCCACTTCATCGTCGAAGAGCGAGAAAATTTTGATCCGCAGCTTATTGGAGAAGACTTTGGCCTGCACATAAGAAGTTATTTCGTAGACGTCATGGTTGTTTGGTTGATCCATTGTATTTCACCTCGTTAAGCGATTATGAGTTAAGTTTAATTTTTTTGTTCGATCAAACTTTTTTGATCGGTCAATAAAGATTGTATGGCGGTATCCATTATTTGTCAACTAATTTATGGAAATCATTTAAATTTGGACTTATGAAGAGGCCAAAAGCGCCTCCCCGCTTGCAAGAAGACGCCTTTTAGACAAATATATATACGAAACAATAGATCACCGTAATGAGATGAATGGACTAACATGCCGATAGAAAATAAAGAAGAGGCCAAATTGAATGATATAAAATTCAAATTTACAATTTATTCAAATCTATTGCAATGACCTATCCATACCGAATAAGCCAGTCCCTGTCTCCATGCAATCGATTATGATGAGTAATATGAGTCCATGCATTTGTAATATAACTGAAACATACCTTTCATGTAGCCTTAATGTTCATCGGTTACTATAGCTACATGACCCCCTTTTAATAAATATAGACTTAAGCCCTGCAGCGACGCTGTAGGGCTCCTTTTTTTGTTTCTCATGCCGTAATAATAGCGACTTCTTTGTTATAGCGATCCACACAAGCGAAATGAATCAGCCCGCAACTCTATATCCTATGCTTGATTTGATCCAATATAAAAGGCCGGTTTCACCCTCTATGATCCACTATAGTGGATATTTGCATCAACTTTGAGCATGTTGCTCACAAACGAAGCATTTTCAGCCCTCTATCCTGCAGCAATCCATGATAACGTACATACGCACGACAAAATGCCCTCCACATTGCAAAAATCCAACATAGAGGGCCATTACTTACGTAAATTCTAAAAAAGATCCGCGGCCCCTTCATCAAGGACGCCGCAGGCGTAATATCTATACTGTAATCTCCAACTGACCGCCCTCAGCGCGATCGGCCACCTGCATGTGCAGCTCCCGCTTCACTGCATCCCAAGCCCAACCCGCTTGACCCGCGCCAAGCGCATCAAACGACAACTGCGCCAATCCTGCAACGGCCTTCGGAACGAAGCTCGGCTGATGCAGTGTGAAGCCTAGCTGTTCGCGGTTCACTCTGAACGCGCCCGGACTGCTGTACGACCAGCTTACCGTAACCGACTCGCTGCCACCCGCAACTTGTACAGCCAGCTCCGAGCGGGCCCCTTGTTGATGGGCAAAGCTTACCCCATCATCTTCATAGAGCTTATACGCTGCTGCAAAATCCGCCGATGCCGCCGCACCATACACGTGGAACGTCACTTGCTCATTCGCCGTATCATCCGCACTCTGCTTGAGCAGCCCTTCCGCGATGATCGATCCCGCCTTCACGTACATCGGCATGATCTCGAGCGGCGCGTGTGCTAGGATATGGCGTCCACCTGCATGCGCTTCGCCTGTCCAATAATCAATCCAAGTGCCCTCTGGCAAATAGACCGCACGATGTGTTGTATCCGGACGGTATACCGGAGCGATCAACAGATCCTCACCGATCAAGAACTGATCGCTGAGATTCGTCACATTCGGATCATTTGGGTATTCGAGCAGCAATGGACGCAGTACCGGCAGCCCATTCACCGCAGCATCGTGGAACAAATTATACAGATGCGGCATGAAGCGATAGCGCAGCCCAATATATTCGCGTAGAATCGCTTCCGTCTTCTCGCCGAATGACCATGGCTCTTGACGAACCGTGCCAATCGCCGAGTGATTCCGGCAATACGGGAAGAACGCACCCATCTGCGTCCAGCGAATGAGCAATTCGCTCGAAGTATCATGCGCGAAGCCGCCAATATCCGGGCCCGCGAACGGAATGCCGGACAAGCCCATATTCATCACCATCGGCATCGCCATCGCCATATGCTCCCAGAAGCTGCGGTTATCGCCTGTCCATACGGCGGCATAGCGCTGAATGCCTGCATAACCCGCACGTGTCAACACGAATGGACGTTGTCCATCAAGCTGTTCGCACAAGCCTTCATACGTCGCTTTGGACATCAACATCCCGTAGATGTTGTGCAGCTCTTCATGCGTTAACGGTTTGCCGTTGTTGCCATGCATGGCATCGAGATCCATCGTCTTGCTCTCATTGAAAATCGCTGGCTCGTTCATATCATTCCAAATGCCTTGAATGCCAAGGTCCGTATAGTACTTATGCTTGTCTCCCCACCATGCAGCGGTACGATCTTCCGTAAAATCAGGGAAGGCACTCGTTCCCGGCCATACTTCACCGAAATAGATATCCCCTTCCATCTTCTTCACGAAATGATTCTCTCTGACGCCTTCTTGATAAATCTTATACTTCGCATCCTTCTTCACGCCCGGATCGACGATCGGCACAATGCGAATGCCCATGGAGCGCAGCTCCTCCATCATCCCTTTCGGATCAGGGAATCGTACCGGGTCGAATGTGAACACCCGATACTCGTCCATATAGTGAATATCCAGATAGATGACATCACATGGAATTTGCTTTGCACGGAATGTTCGCGCCAGTTCCAGCACTTCCTGCTGATTCATATAGCTGTAGCGTGATTGATGATACCCGATTGCCCATTTCGGTGGAAGGTCCATGCGACCTGTGAGTGACGTATAACGGGACACCACATCTTTTAGCTGCGGCCCATGAATGAAATACAAATCGTACGCCCCCGTCGAGCATCCAATCTTGAACGACGTCTCATGTGAACGCATATCGAAATCCGACCGACCCGGATTATCGAGGAATAAGCCGTAACTACGACCTTCCACCATATGAATCAGGAGCGGAATCGATTCATACAACGCTTCAATCTCCGGCACATGCGGCGCGTAGACGTCGGTGTTCCAATTCGTATATTTCTCTCCGCGTTTATCAAGGAAGCTCGTCTTCTCTCCGAGACCGTAGAAGTGTGACTCCGTCGGCATCGCATAGGACGCATGCATTTCACCGCGTGCATTCCACTCTACTGGATGCTGCTGCATGATCAACTGCCCATCCAGATCCTCAACAGCTAGGCTCAAGTTGCTCTTATCCAGCACCACTTGGATCAACGCCGTACGGAAAATAACCTGTTCCGCATGCTCAGCCACACTTACGCTCACATGGCCCGATTGCGGCAATACCGCGACCGTCGAGGAGAGATCCACCTGCTCGCCGTGGAATATTTTCACCCGGAACATATCATCACTTAAGAATATTATCGCCGCGCTCCCCTTCGCACCTCGGCAAATATATGTCTCGCCGTCCTTCTCTAACGCTTCAAAAGCCCCTATCCGCTGCCATAAAGCTTGCTCATGCACCTGCCCGTATTTATCCGGCTTAATCGCTGCGCTTCCATCCATAACCATTACCCCCTATGATGTCATGGCAAAGGGCCCTGTTCACCAGAGCCCTCCCCTTTTGTAAATGTATTGCTGTGTAGGTTCGTGCTACATAGCCTTATTTCTTCGATAGGCCTTCCCAAGCTTTTTGAAGTCCGTCGAATAAGCCGTTTTTATCCGATTTTCCTGCAATGTACGCCTGCATCGCGTTACCGAATTCGTTCATGCCGCCATCCGGGAATTTACTGAAGTTCCAGCTCAGCACTTTGCCTTCTTGGCTATATTTCACCACTTCAGCACCTAGCTGACCAAGATCTTCACTCGTTGCATCAATGTTCTTGAACGCAGGGATGAACTTGAATTCTTTGGTAATATATCGTTTGCCTGCATCGGAAGTCACGAGCCAGTTCAAGAATTCCTTCGCTTCTGGTTTCACTTTCGAGTTCTTGTTCACAACCCAGTTGTTCGGTACGCCGACATAGATCTTGTCGTTCGCTGCAGCATCATCGCTGATCGGCATTGGCAGAATGCCAACATTCGCCTTCGGATTAATGCCGTTGATTTGAACTTGCGTCCAGTTGCCTTGCTGCGTCATCGCCGCTTCGCCGCTTGCGAACATCGTCATTTCCGTGTTGTAGTCCGTTGTCAGCGGGTTTTTGTTGCCGTATTTGATGGTGAGGTCAAAGAGCTTCGCCCAGTTTTCGAAGACAGGGTTGCCAGGAATTTTCGCTGTGCCATCATTCAAGCCTTTGATGAATGCATCCGGATCTTGCTGATTGGCGAAGGCTACGTTCAGGTTATGAAGTCCGAGAATCCAAGTTTCTTGATAACCGTTCGCGAATGGCGTTATGCCGGCTGCTTGTAATTTCTTCGCAGCGTCTTCCAGCTGCGTTAATGTCTTAGGTGTCTCAGTAATGCCCGCTTTTGCGAATAGATCTTTATTATAGAGGAAGCCGTAGCCTTCCAGATTCATCGGCATACCGTAGATTTTACCGTCCTTCGTCATCGGCTGCTTCGCCACGTCAACTGCATCTTTTACCCAAGGCTGGTCGGATAAATCCTCCAAGCTGTTGATCCATGTATCCAATTCGCGATAACCCAGGTTATTGAAAATATCCGGCTCGTCGCCCGAAGCGAACTTCGCTTTCAGCGCTGCTCCATAGTCGGAGCCGCCGCCTACTGTCTGAATGTCCAGCTTAATGCCGGGATGCGTGCTCTCGTATTCCGCTTTAAGCTTGTTCAATGCTTCTGCAATCTCAACTTTAAATTGGAAAATCTTAATCGTCTTCGTCTCCGTGCCGCCTTTATCGGTGGCACCGCTTGCCCCTTTATCTTCCGTTTTGGAGCCGCATGCTGCGAGCACCATCGACAAGGCAAGGAATAGAACGAGCGTAAGCTTGGTATTCTTTTTCATGAAAATGCCTCCCTATAATATCTATCTAATGAACGTTTGTGTAATACGCTTACATCCTCATTGTAGAGGGAATCGCGCCTTGTTTAACCGTAGAATATTGATCAATCAGGTAGACGGAAGTGACATTCGCTTACCCTTTGACCGCGCCTTGCGTAATCCCTTCGATAATGTACTTCTGCATCATGAGGAAAAATACGATGATCGGCAGCACGCCCATGACGAGCGCTGGCAGCGCTAAATCCCACTGCTTCGTATATTGTCCGAAGAACGCGAACGTTGCAATCGGAATCGTGCGAAGCTCAGGTGATTGTAGGATGAGGGACGGCAGCAGGTAGTCATTCCAGATCCAGAGCGCATTCAAGATAAAGACGGTGACTAACATCGGCTTCATCAGCGGTAATACGATGCGGAAGAACACGCCGTATGCGTTCGTGCCATCGACCGTCGCCGCCTCTTCAATCTCCAGCGGAATCGACTTCACGAAGCCATGGAGCAGGAACACCGACATCGGAATCCCGAAGCCCAAATAACATACAATCAGTCCGGGAATACTGTTCATCAAACCGACGGTGCTCGTAACCTTCACCAGCGGAATCATGATGGATTGGAACGGCACGACCATCGCCGCGACGAATATCACGAACAGAATACGGTTGAATGCCGTGTTCTGACGAACCATGCGATAAGCTGCCATCGCGCTGACGAGAACGAGCAGTACATTACTTACGATTGTAATGACGAATGAGTTCAAGAACGCAGACGGAAAATTCGTAATCTCAAAAGCTCTGGCATAGTTACCCCATTCGATCGACTTCGGCAAACTCGCTGCGTTGGTGAGGAGGTCGCCGAAGCTTTTGACGGAGTTGACGAACAAGAAGTAGAACGGAATAAGGAACAAAATTGCCACGAGCAGCATGATGATCTCTGTGATGGCAAGGCTTATACGATTATTCTTGGTGATATCCATTAGGCTTCAACCTCCTTACTCTTCGTCAATCTTACTTGCAGCGTCGTGATCACGGCAACAATGATGAAGAAGATAATCGCTTTCGCCGTACCGAGACCATATCGGTTCTTCGAGAAGGCTTCGTTATAAATGTTCATGGCGACCGACTCGGTGGAACCGAACGGTCCGCCTTTGGTGAGCGACAAGTTCAAGTCGAACATTTTGAACGACCACGAAATCGCGAGGAACAAACAGACCGTCGCTGCAGGCATAATCAGCGGGATAATAATCGACCGCAGCACTTGTCCTCTGCTCGCGCCGTCAATCTCAGCCGCCTCCAGAATATCCTTCGGCACATTGTTCAGAGACGAGATATAGATGACCATCAGATAACCGGCTGTCTGCCATACGAAGACGATCACGATCGCCCAGAACGCCGTATTCTCTGTTCCGAGCCAAGGCAGATTGAAGAACGAAATGCCCGTTACATCGCCGATCGCTGCGAACCCTTTGACGAAGATAAACTGCCAGATGAATCCGAGCAGCAGTCCGCCGATGACGTTCGGCATGAAGAATACCGTTCTAAGGAAATTACGACTTTTCAACTTTTTTGTCAAAAAATACGCTAGCGCAAATCCGAGCACATTCGTGAAAACCACGCCAAGTACGGTAAATTTCGCCGTGAACCAGAACGAATCGCGAAATACGGTATCATTCGTTAGTATTTGTTTATAATTGTCGAGGCCGACCCATGCCACCTCGCCAGAAACGCCATTCCAGTCCGTGAAGGAATAGTAGAGTCCCAGCAGGAACGGAACGACGATAATGAGAGCGAAGAATATCAGCGCAGGACCGACGAACACGAGCTGCTGCGTCCATTGTGAATTTCTTTTATGTTGATGCATCCCGATCTCCCCTTTGCATATTTCATTTTTTGCTTATAATTAGTATGCGAGAATCATGCGTCCAAAAGAACGTACGATATTAAACCAATAGGGAGACGATATTGACCTCCTCCGGTCGGCTTTCCATCGCGAAGAATAATCAGGGAGGCATATTCGACATCGAATCTTGCATTCAGCCTTCTCGACGCTGAAAAGCCGACATCAACGTTAATGAAATCGAGGTGGCATTCATTGAAATTAAAATCCCATAGCATCCGCACCCGCCTGATTCAATTCATGCTGGTCGTGACGACGATTCCGCTCGTGCTCTCGCTCATCATTACGCTGATTCATACGCGGGAATCGATCAAAGAGCAGTCGATCAGCGAGAATGCGAAGCTTATTTTCCAAGGGAAAACCAATCTCGTGAACTATCTGAACAATATCAATCGTGCGTCGATCGTCGTGTATTCGGACCCGCATTTCATTGGTAATTTGTCCAAAAGTCTGGATGACTACCAGGCGATTGCCGAAATTTATAGCACAATGCAAAATTTGCAAGGCTCCCTGCCGGATATACAGCAGGTCTATCTGCATTCCCGGATCACCAATCAATCGACGCTAATCACGAGCAGCGTGCCTAGAAGAGAGGTTCGCGAAGCACCTTATGAAGGGGTCGCCAAATACATGACCACGCAGGCACCGACGAGCACAGAGCCCCCGCACCGCGTACATAACTATGGCTTTCCACCCTCGCCCTTGGAGAAAACCGATCGCCAAGTGTTCACCTTCTATCGTTCCATCAATCGAATTCCATCCACCACACAGCTCGCTGTACTGGCGATTGATGTGAAGCTGGACGGGATCGCAGCGATCTGTAATCAGCTCTATGAAGCAGGCGATGAGCAGTTGTATCTCGTCAGTGACCAAGGAGATATTATCTATAGCGGGAACAAGGACGAGATCGGCAAGTCGTTGAAATCACTCGGATTGGGTGAGAAACTCGCCGTCCCTCGTGGGAATCAATCTGGCTATGTCGACAAGGATAAAGCCATGCAGATCTATGAGCGGCTCGAGGTTCCTTTTGCCAACTGGACCTTGATTAAGCAGATCCCGCATGCAGCGCTATATCAGCGATCCACAGAATTAATCAAGATCAACGCTATTATTGCGGCGCTCGCGCTTCTGGCAGTCATCCTCGGAACCCTCGTTATCTCGTTCCGCATCACGAGGCCCATTAAGCAGCTTGCAAGCTATATGAACGAAATTCAGACCGGTAGGCTTGATATTAACATCGAGGTCAAGAGTCAGGACGAAATCGGCACCCTGTCGCGGCGATTCCGGCAGATGATGGATACAATCAATAACCTGATCTTACGCAAATATAAGCTGGAGCTCGCGAACCAGACGAATCAGATTCGTGCCCTGCAGGCACAGATTGATCCTCATTTCCTGTACAATGCCCTACAATCGATCGGTACCCTAGCCCTTCAACATAACGTACCGCGCATCTATACGCTGTTGACTTCCTTAGCCGAGATGATGCGCTATAAAATGCGCAGTAATGAAGCCAAGGTCACATTACAGGATGAAGTCAACCACTTAAAAATGTATCTGGATTTGCAAAAAGAACGCTTCGATGAGCAATTCGATACGACTTGGGAGCTTGCACCGAACAGCCTGTCCACCGCCATCCCTAAGATGACGCTTCAGCCGCTCGTAGAGAATTATTTCAAGCATGGCATGGACCCACGTCTAGGAGCCGGTCGATTGTCGATTCGCAGCCGCATCGATGAAGCTAACTCCAAGCGTTTGATCATTGAAATTGAGAATAACGGGACATCGATTCCTGAAGAAGAGCTTCGCGTGCTGCAAGCATCACTTACAGCGCACCATCAAGAAGGTGAGGAGCAACGCGAGGAGGAAGGTGCTTCGATTGGGTTACATAACGTATTGATGCGGTTACAGCTCTATTCAGAGGATCAAGCTTCGCTCAAGATTGAGAACCTAGAGCCGCACGGCGTTCGAGTCACCTTAGATTACATCTGGGAGAGTGAGTAAACGATGACGATGAAAGTACTTATCGTGGATGACGAGAAGCATGTCCGCGATGCGATTAATCTGCTCGCCCATTGGGAAGAGCATGGGATTACCGAGGTGCTGCAAGCCTCCGATGGCGAAGCTGCCATCACGATGATTGGGGCACACAAACCGCAAATTGTACTGACGGACATGCGGATGCCACACAAGGACGGCACCGAGCTGTTAACCTGGCTGCACACCCATGCCCCACAGATCAAAGTCGTCGTTATCAGTGGATACGATGACTTCAATCTCGTCCGGCATACTCTGATCAGCGGCGGAATGGACTATATTCTAAAGCCCGTTCAAGCTACTGCATTAAATGCAGCCTTAGCGCAGGCAGCGAAATGCTGGCAGCAGGAAGAACAAGCACGCGATCGCGTCACGAGACAGCGTATGGAAGTGAATGAAATGAAGCCGCATTATGCGGATAAGCTCCTGACCGATCTGATCACGGGCGAGGGCCGTCGTGACGCCATATTAGGCCAGCTTCGCGAAGAATTCCAACTCCCGCTTCCGAAGTCACGCTGTTCGGTAGCGGTTCTCGATGTATCTCATTTGGATCATAAGCTGCGCTCCAAGTTCCAGAACCAACTGCAACTGCTCTTATTCTCTCTGATTAATATTTGTAATGAGATTCTACAGCAGCGGGGGGTGGCATTCCGCCAATTGAATCGTGCCGGTGAAATCGTCATTCTTTACGGCGATGAGCAGCGGTCCTTCCACCCTCTCTTGCACGCGATTAACGAAGGGATTTACAGCACGCTTCGCCGTCGCTTTCATTTCGGCATGAGCGACACGAATACGTTTCCAGAGGAAGCTCCCCGCGCCTATCATGAAGCATCCTCCGCATTATGGAAGCGCAACTTGTTAGAGCCGAAACTGCTGCATTCCTACCAACAGGATGTGATTCAGGGAGCTGCTCGCCCCTTGCGATTAACGGCGATACAAGAACAGCTTCGGCTCGCCGCCTTAAGTGGGGCCAGCGAGCAAATGGAGAACGTCACCACGCAATGGCTGAATGACATCCAGGGACTCAGCTCCATTACGCCGGAGCAACTCGTCCAGTGGGATAAAGAATGGGACTGGATGCAAATGCAGTGGCTCGAAGGGGAAGGCGACGCCCTGCCCGTGGAGGAGAAAACGACGACAGCCGATACCGAGCTATCCCCTCCCTTACCGCTTAATGAAGAAGGCTACTTGTCTCTGGATCTACTGAAGCAGCAGGTTCGAGATCGACTCCAAGCGGTGAGCAAAATCATGACGCAGCAGCATACCAAGGACAACTTCTTCATCCATGACATTGCCAAATATTTAGAGCGCCACTATCAACAGGAAATCTCACTTCAGGATATTGCAGCCAGGTTCTTCTTAAGCCGCGAATATATCGCACGGAAGTTCAAGCAAGAATACGGCGTCACCTTGCTGGACTACCTCAGCCGATTCCGAATCGACAAAGCCAAACAGCTGCTCCACAACCCACACCTTCGCATCGCGCAAGTAGCTGAGATGGTAGGATATCAAGACGAGAAATATTTCAGCAAAGTGTTCAAGAAGCTTGAAGGCATCACGCCCGGCGAGTTCCGCAGAGAACAGACGCTAGGCTAACACCAAAGAGACCTGAGTTCACCTCAGGTCTCTCTCTTCTATGATGAGCCTCACGCTCGACACATCGGGAAATCAAAATCCAGCATCGCCCCGCCCGTATCCCGATTCTTCACTGTAATCTCCCCCCCGCAGCGCTCAACGATTGCTCTCGCAATGGCAAGACCTAGACCGGACTCGCCGCCCTTCCCTTTCACAAAACGGTGAAACAACGTTGGAAGCAGCTGCTCTGGAATCCCTTCCCCATCATCTTGCACCGAGATGAGTACGTGATTCCCTTTTTGCTGTACATGAATGTGAATCTGCTCCTTCGCATGACGTATCGAATTTGTCACCACATTAAGCAGCGCTTGCAATAGCTTGTCCTGATCCGCACGAATTTGCAATGATTCCGGATCATCCATGTGGTAATGGATGTGGAGCTGTAAGTCATTTTTCAACAGCATCGGATTTACACGTTCTTCCGTCTCGAGCAGCATGTCCTTCACAGCAACGTCCTCAAATTGAAAGATATCCTCTTCACTATCGAGCTTCGCTAGCAGCGTCATTTCCGTGACAAGCTTCTTCACCCGATTGCCTTCGCTCATAATGATCTCTAGTCCGCGCCGCATACTCTCGCCTTCGAATACGCCATCCCGAATCCCCTCAGCATAACCAGAAATCGACATCAAGGGAGATTTGAGCTCATGCGAAGCGTTCTGGAAGAATTGCTTCTGAACACGGTGGTAATGATCCAATTCCTGCGCTAGATCATAGACTGTCTCCGCCACCGCACCAATCTCGCCGCTTGCCTTCACCAGCTCCACATCAGCATACTTCCGGCTGCGCACCTTCTTCAATTCCTCTCGTAATCGCATCAAAGGGTGAATGATCCGCTTCGTCATGAACAGGCCCAAGAGAAATACCACAATGAACCCAATACACAGCACGATGAGCAGCTGGCTGAATAGCTTCATCTCGATCTCTCGAACTTTACTGACAGGAGACACCAAGGTTAGCTGGTCGCCTGCTCTCGTTACCGCTGTACTGGTAAGGAACCGCTTGTCCTTGCCCTCGACGATCTTGCGCATCTCCGCATCCATCGGCATAGCAGCCGCAACCGATGAAACTCCCACCTCCAAGGCTGAGGTCTGCGGCGACAGCGTCGATGAGACAACCCGACTCTGACCGTCCAGAATAATGGCCTCAATATCACTCTCTGCTGGCAGATACCTGACTTTAAAGCTTGCCGAAGGGGTGGCACGCGTATCTTGCTGGATAATAGTTCGCGACAAGGTTGTGCTGAGGGTCTGAAGCTCTTCCTGCTGCTTGCCCATGAAATGATCCAACAGCACATTATGAATAATAAAGGCAATGACGCCGAACACGAGCACGAGCAGTATGCCAAAAGCCAAGTTAATCTGATGAATCAGCTTCATCCTAACATTCCCCTCCATTCAGCCGATAACCGAGGCCCCATACCGCTTCAACCGGCAGGTCTTCAATCTTCTTGCGCAGACGCTTTACGAGATGGTCTACCGCGCGGTCGCTGCCGAAATAGTCGTCTCCCCATACCAGCTGCAGGATTTCGTCTCTGGCAAAAGCACGATTCGGGCGCTCCACGAACAGCTTGAGCAGATCGAACTCCTTGCTCGTAAGGTCGACCTCTACCCCGCGCCAGACGGCTCGCCGATCATGCAGCAAGAGACGGAGCTCACCAAGCGCCACGACAACCTCCTCATCCAGCTGCGACTCTTCTTCCTTCATTCGAAGCTTCTGCATGCGCTGCAGCTGACGCTTCACGCGAGCGACAAGCTCTCTTGGACTGAAGGGCTTCACCATATAATCGTCGCCCCCCAGTTCAATGCCTAGAATTTTATCGACCTCGTCATCCCGCGCTGAGACCATGATAATCGGCACCTCAGCGTCAGCTCGAATTTTGCGGCATAGCTCGTATCCATCCATACCAGGCAGCATAATGTCGAGCACCCACATATCTGGCGGATTGTTCTCCCAGAGGATCCATGCCTCCTCGGCCGTCCCAAGCCCGATGGTTTCCATATTTTCTTTTTGCAAATAGGACTCTACTAACTGTCTTATATTTAGATCATCATCTACGACGGCGATGCGATAATTGTTCATCCATCCGAACCTCCTCTTATCATGGTGCCATTATAGCAGTCCAAGCTTAAGGAGATATGAGTTGCCATTCTTTTTACATCATTTCGGACATGACCTGCCACATTTGCGTCCTACAATAGGTCTTGTAAACAACAAACCACCATTAAAGGAGTGTATGTACCATGAAAAAAAATTTCGTCGTTAGTTCCTTATTATCCGCTATGCTGTTCACCATCGCAGCGTTGCCCGCTTCCGCAAGCCCTGATGTGAAGCCCATCGAATCAGGTAAGAACTTGAACGTTCAGAGCACCGCGGCTGTGGCCAAACCCGCCATTGATCTACTTGGTCTTGTGAAACAATATGCACCAGATACGCTACAAGAATGGGAAGACGTGCTCGCCAAGCAAACAAAGCACTTCGTCAAGGTAGATAACCTATCCCACACGGTTACGGTCATGAAGTCAGATACAATCGATTCGAAAGAAGTAAAACAAATGATGATCAAAGAAGCCGTTCCGGCTTCCGTTGGAACTGAAAATAAAGGAACTGAACAGCAAGGAGATGTAATATTTGTAGCCGATGCACCAATGACTGCATCCACATCATTCGTAACGAAGAGGACCAAAGAAAATCAATTGTTCGAGGATTTGAATAAAGCGGTAGAAGAAAAGAATATCGAGGCGATTCAATCCAACCTGGCAAAACTGCTCGAGCAGATGAAAGAGGAAGCGAACACGGTAAAACAAGGAAAAGTCGTTACGAAATAAGACCATGACAACAGGGGTCTCTCACGCGAATGAGAGACCCTTTGTATTTAGCAATCTAATCTCACTTCAACCCTGCATCAAATTCACCGCACCTCTCGGATAATACACCGAGATATGATGAATATGCGGATTTGGCTGCTTCTTCGTTGGCGTTGGTATGACGAACTTCAATTCATAATCCTCGCCTGCTGGGTAGACATAGATCGTATCCTTGCCGCTCTTACGTACTTCCTTTGGCTTTCCTAGCGCTTTCTCCACATCGGATAGCGTCAGCGACTGCACCTCCGGGCGTTCGGAACGAACATCGAAGATTTGCATCCCTTTGTTGTAACCGAATACGATATGCTTCTTCGCATAGGTGGCGTAGATGCCCTTGCCTGCAGACTCATTCGTATCAGGCTTACCCCAGTCCTTCTCCACGTCATCGAATAATCCGGTCTGCGCGCCGTATTCACTTCCTGCGACTTTACCTTGCTTCGCCCGTTTCATCATGTTCTTCACGGCTTCCACGGATTTATCATGCTCGGTGGTTACCTTCTTGTTAGCTGTAAAACGCACCGTATAGTCAACGGCTCTCGGCTGCCCTTCAGCCTGCTGGACGATGCGGGTTGTCTCTGGCATCTGATTGGATTGAACAGATCGCTCTGCATTATTATTGCCGCAACCGCTCAGCATCACGACCAGCGTGAGCCCCAATGAGGCTGCTAGCGTTAAATTTCGGATCACGCTACCACTCCTATTCTCTCAAAGCTTGATGTTATATATCGTTTGACGTTGTCATTCTTCTAAAGGTTGCCCCAAATGCATGATTCCAAGCACGCAAAATAACCCCACAGCTTGGGGCACCCGAA
The DNA here is from genome assembly GCF_000374845.1 of Paenibacillus terrigena DSM 21567. GTDB lineage: Bacteria > Bacillota > Bacilli > Paenibacillales > Paenibacillaceae > Paenibacillus_K > Paenibacillus_K terrigena. Next base: position 115,152 of record NZ_KB895421.1, read on the forward strand.
GACTTATGCAGATTCTAACAACAAAAAAAACAGCTCACCCCTAGGGGTGAGCTGCTCTCGAGAACCTCCCGATTACTCGGGACGTTATTGTAGACAAATTAGTCTTACAATTTTGTTACGTTCTCAGCTTGTGGTCCACGGTTGCCTTGAACAACGTTGAACTCAACTTTTTGGCCTTCTTCAAGAGTCTTGAAGCCGTCGCCTTGGATTGCGGAGAAATGTACGAATACATCGTTGCCGCCTTCAACTTCGATGAAGCCGAAACCTTTCTCAGCGTTAAACCATTTAACTGTACCTTGTTGCATGTGTGTAGCCTCCTCAAAATAATTAACATGCTACTCCTATATTTACGGGTGGTAAATAAAAATTCACATATTCGAAAAGGTATATTAATCATACCGCATAATACCCTTTAGAATATGTGAATCCAGATCTCAAATCTTCAGGAGCATTTCATTGTTAATTCGTATTTACTTGTTCATAGTACCATATTATTTTATGGAAAGTCAAACACTTATATGCCATTAACTTTTCCAGACCATGACAAAGCGTCAAAAATTCTCCTAATTCAGCGAAAGCGCGTTCATTACTATGATATCAGGCAATAGCGCTGCTGGGAATATATATGGCTTTTTCGAAATTTCCTTACCCATATTCGCTTGCATCACCAGCATTTCACCCTGGGTCAACCTTTATCGAAATCAGGCACAGATATCATGTTACCCCTTTTTTAAAATTATATACCTGAAAGTAACAAACCTTGTGGGGATACAGGATAACGTTTATGATGAAAAATACCATGATCAACGTTTAACCAGACTCCGGAATGAATATTCATGCAAGGGAGGGCCACCTGCACCATGATTACGGATTCGCTCCATATTTTCGTCACGGTCATTGAACATCGCAATTTCTCGCGCGCAGCAGAGACTTTAAACTTGTCACAGCCTGGCGTTAGTCTTCATATACGCAATTTAGAACGAGAGCTCGGGGCGAAGCTCCTGCACCGTTCCCCCAAATATGTACGATTAACGGAAGCTGGACAGGTGCTCTATCAACGTGCAAAGGTCATTCTATCCCTCTATGAGGAAGCCAAATCCCAAATTCAATTGATGCATGGCACGGTCACCGGCACACTCAAAATCGGAGCCAGCTTCACCATCGGTGAATATGTCCTTCCGAAGCTGCTCGCAAGCTTCGTGCAGCATCACCCACAAGTCGATGTACAAGTCACGATTGCAAATACCGAAGGGATCACCCAAGGAATACGTTCCAATACGCTGGATCTTGGACTCGTCGAAGGTGAATTGCAGCAGAACGATATTGAGATTAGCCATTGGATGGAGGACGAGATGCTCGTAATTGCACCTTCGTCTCACCCCTTATCACGTATCCCACGGATAACGACAGAGCTGCTGCAGGAGCAGACTTGGGTATTCCGCGAACTCGGGTCCGGGACAAGAGCCTATCATGATCGATTCATCGAGCGTCGCGGGGTGCAAGTGAAACGTTCCTTCATCCTAAGCAGTAATCAAGGGGTCAAAGAAGCCGTGCTCTCTGGGCTTGGCCTATCTGTATTGTCCAAGCTCGCCGTAGAGAAGGAACTACTCAGCGGTGAGCTCGTTGCCTTACCGATTGAAGGAGGAAGGCTTACACGGGCGCTCTCGATTGTACAGCGACGTGAGCCGCAAGATATGCTGGCGCCACTGATGTTCCGTCAACATATTAGTCACCCTATTCAATCCTAATCTATCGCTGTATCCCATAATTCAATTTAAAGGTGGTTACCCCATGGAACAACATCATGCATCTTCCATTCAACTCGCGACCTTCGCCGGCGGCTGCTTCTGGTGCATGGTCAAACCGTTCGACCAATTGCCTGGCATCCTGAAGGTCGTCTCTGGCTATTCCGGCGGCCATACGGAGAATCCGACATACGCTGAAGTCAAATCGCAAACGACGGGGCATTATGAAGTCGTACAAATAACGTTCGATAGCGCACTATTCAGCTATGCGCAGCTGCTTGAGCTATTCTGGCCGCAGATTGACCCGACCGATGCGGAAGGACAATTCCAAGATCGCGGCCCTTCCTATCGTGCAGCGATTTTCTACCATTCAGAAGAGCAGCGTGAACAGGCTGAAGCCTCCAAGGCTGTCATCGCCGCGAGTGGACGTTTCAACAAGCCGATCGTCACCGAAATTCTGCCTGCGAAGACCTTCTACCCCGCAGAAGAATATCACCAAGATTATTATAAAAAAAGCCCCGACCATTACCGAGAAGATCGCCTTCTCTCCGGTCGAGACCAATTTATTGGACAACACTGGAATTCCAAATCGAACTCCTAATGATTACCTTTACCTATTATCGCTTCAATTCGCCCAAATGCCGGAGCAGTTCCGTTGTGAATTGCTCCAAGTAAGTGCGGTCCACCTCACTGAATCGGCTCTCCAACGGGCTGTCGATATCTAACACGCCAATCAATTGATCATCGATCAATAGAGGAATAACAATCTCCGATCTCGAAGCCGCATCACACGCAATATGACCCGGGAACTTATGCACATCTTCGACGACAATCGTTCGCCGTTCTCCCGCAGCCGTCCCGCATACACCGCGTCCGAGCGGAATGCGTACGCAGGCAGGCAGCCCTTGGAATGGGCCAAGCACCAACTGATTCGTTGCTTCCTCGTACAGATAGAACCCCACCCAATTGATTCGATCCATATATTCACTCAGCAATGCCGAAGCATTGGATAGATTCGCGATAGCGCTCGTCTCCCCTTCTAGCAATGCAGCAAGCTGCCTTATTGCCTCCGGGTAATCTTTATCTGGATTTCCACTGATATGACCTTTTTCGAACATCTCTTTCTCCTCCCCTTACACGGATTCCCTGAATAACCTCCTCAGATTAACACATTCCCTAGGCAAATGCATATCTTATTGCAACACGAATTACCAAGGAGGTACCTAGAACCGATGCGCAAGAAGAAACCCGTCACGACCCAATCTCGCAACCAGAACCGACTCTATCAGGCAGATGACAGCTTCGCAGGCCAGCTTCAGAAAGTACGTGAGAAGCTGCTCCCTCTCTGTCATCAATACAAGAACCACGCCGTGCATATTGAGACCATTGATGGCAGGACTTTTGAAGGTACGATCGTAGATGTCGACGCTGGGCATCTATACTTACAAACCCAGAGTGAGCAACGCGCTTACTATCCTTATCCCTACCCACAGCCATATCCCTATCCGCGTCCAAGCTCAAATGTTATATTACCGCTAGTCTTGTACGAATTACTCGTCATCGCGCTTCTCTAACGAACGCAAAAAAACAAGAGAAGGTATGGCAATCGCCCTCTCTTCTCTTGTCCTTACGATCAATTAGCTTATAGCACTCTTCATGAATCGAGGGAATCGCAGCGTTGCAAGCGCTAAGCCGACAACTGCAACGAGAAGCATCACTCCGAGATTCGGTAAGATATCCTGAATATGCGCACCATGCACCATCACATTCTGCATCGCCTTCTGCGCCCAATACTGCGGCATGACTTTACCTATATTCTGCAAGAATCCAGGCAGCATATCTGTTGGGAACCACAAGCCCCCGAGCACCGCACCACCCATCGTAATGAGCTGCGTGAACGCCATCCCTTGATTCTCACTTTTTACGATGAGGGAAATCGCAAGTCCAAGCCCCGTACCACAAATCGCAATCGCGAAGACGATCATCGCGATAGCTAGTGCATCTCCAAGATGCAAACCGTACACAAAATACCCGAACCCAAGTAGAATTGTACATTGTACAACCACGACAAGCATATACGGTACCCACATGCCGATTAAATAGCTCATATAGCGCATCGGCGTACTATTCAGACGTGAGATCATGCCCGATTCCTTATCCTTCATAAATCGACGCACCATCGAAGTGATCACGAAGAACGCGAACATCACGGTATAACCTGGGACAACCTGCGTAATCATACTGATCGAACCGCTCGTTACCTCTTGCTTCTCATCGACTTTAATCGGCGGAGTAAGCACTTGCTTCAATTCCGCTTGGCTTTTCCCTGCTGCAGTCAGCGCATTCGCAATTTTCTCTTCCTGATATTTGCCTGCAATATTCTGGAGCACCGCTTCAATCGGGCCGATAATATTGCTGCTCATGCCATCGTGATAGAGCACGATCTGTGCTTGTTGATTCCCGGACTTCAAGCTGTCCCCGAAGCCTTTCGGGAACACGATCATCGCCGATAATTTGCCTTCCTTAATCTTATCAATCTGCTGTTCAGTCGTCAGCGTCGTATCATGCGTCAATTGGAATGCCTTCGTATCCTCAATCGTCTTGAGAAATTGCTGTGACGCTTGGCTTTGGTCTTGGTCCACATATTGAACATGCAATGTGGCAGAGCTTGCGTTGCTGAATACCGTTGCGAACAACACGATGAATAGAATGGGCATCCCGAGTAACCAGAAAAATGTACCTTTTTCTTTCATTAACAATTTAATTTCTTTCCGCGCAATCGTCCGTATCATCCTTAACCTCTCCCTTCGTATCCCTAAGCGTCACGCAGCGAAGTTCCTGTTAGCTCCAGGAACACGGCCTCGAGCGACGGCCTTACCACCTCAAGCTGCGATGTCCGATAACCTCTCAACTGGCAGAGCTCTGCAGTACGACGGATCGTGTCGAGCACGGCATCCGTTTCAATGCGGAATCCACGGCCCTGCTTCGTTATTTTCTGCGATAGCGGGGTTAAATCCGGTTGGACATCCCCCTCAAGCTCCAGATAGACCGATCTGCCGCCATACTGTGCGAGCAGCTCATTGAGTGCGCCCGCCACAACAACTTTTCCATGGTCGATAATCGCGACATCTTCACATAATGCCTCGACTTCCTCCATATAGTGCGTGGAGTAAATGATCGTCATGCCTTCGGCTTTGAGCGACTGAATCAAATCGAAGATATGGTTCCGTGATTGCGGGTCGATTCCCACCGTCGGCTCATCCAGAATCATGAACTTCGGCTTATGCAGCAGCGCGGCTGCGATATTAATTCGCCGCATCATCCCGCCAGAGAAGGTGCTTACGGCATCATTCGCCCGATCTGCAAGCCCCACTTGCTCCAGCACTTCTTGAATGCGTTGTTTCAATGCCTTACCCGTCACCCCGTACATCTCACCGAAAAAAAGAAGATTATCATAGGCGCTCAGCTTCTCGTACAACGTAATATTTTGCGGGACATAACCGATGATTTTGCGAACCTCTTGCGACTGTGTTGCCGTGTCATAACCGAGTATATTTACGCTGCCGTGGTCTGCCGTTGTGATACAGGAGAGAATCTTCATCGTCGTCGATTTCCCAGCCCCATTGGGTCCGAGCAGCCCAAAACACGTCCCCTTACGTACTTGAAACTGAAGATCTTGCACGGCAAGCTTCCCCGCGTACCCCTTCTGCAAGCCTTTCACTTCGATCGCCATATCCATGATCATTAACCTCCCTTATATTTAGCTGCGTTGATCTCTTATTGAATTAATTGCCGATTCATGAGCTTCACGGCAGCCCATAAGAAAACTCCCCCGAATAGAAAGGACAGCGCCAGGAAAGCTACGAACAGCAGCCCTTCCGCCTGCGTGATCGGCATCTGCATAAACGTAAAGAAAGAATTACCATCATCGTTCAATACAACCGCTGGAATCCATGACAAGGCGTTCGCTGACAACCCATAAATCACCCAGACGAGCGGTAATAGCGGTCTCCACTGCGTTACGCGAAGAATCGAACCGAATAGGCCAAAGCCAATCATAAATGGAACGAGCACAAACATAGCTAGATAGGTTTTGGACTCCATGATGGTGAATCGGAAAAGTGAGTCTACCGATAGGTTCCCCTGAACCATCTGGATCAGAATGGTGATGACCCACGTCGCGGCAAAGGCAAGAAGCCCGTACTGTATGATTCGTATCAGCGCTGCGACATATTTGGAACGGAGAAGCACACCTCTTGAATAGGGAAGCGTTAACCACCACCCGTGCGTTCCTTCTTTAAACTCCTTGCCAACCATCATATAGGCCTGCATAAACGCAAAATACGGAAATACATAAATGATAAACAACAGCGCTTCCGGCTTGAACGCGATCTGTACATGTAGGAAAGCGTAAGCGCAGATGATCGCGATCGATACAATCGCAGCATAGATCGAAACCCATTTGCGGCACACCCGCGTCGGCTTACGCCGCATCAACTCATGTTTTATTAAATAGCTAAACGCATTGCGATCCATTTATCATTCTCTCCCCTTACTCGTATAGACTTCGGTATATGGACTCCATCGAACCCCGCTCTGCGCGCAGCGTCTCGACATCGCCATGCAGCAGCGCCTGCCCATCGTTCATGAACAGCGCATAATCGAATAGGCTCTCCGCTTCTTGGATCTCGTGCGTGCTAATCAGTACCGTCTGCTGACTATCGCTCATATTATCGATCAGCGCGCCGATAATGCGTTCACGAGAGATTAAATCGATCCCCGAAAAAGGTTCATCTAAGATCAACAAAGGTACATCACGGCAAAGGCATAATGTGAGCATCAGCCTTGCTTCCTGTCCGCGAGACATCCCGTGGACATCCATGTCTTTCTTCAGCTTCATGAACTCGAGCATTTCCTCTGCCCGGTTGCGATCAAATCCCGGCAGCAGCGATTCTGCCCAATCCAGCGCATGCTGCACGTTATGGTAGTTATACCAGCGCGCACGATCCGGCAAATACGAGATGAGACGATTCGTCTCAAAGCCCGGCTTCGCCCCGAACACCTCGACCTTCCCATGATCGGGCTGCGTCATCCCCGTGATCATTCGGAAGAAGGTCGATTTCCCAGCGCCGTTCGCGCCCAGCACACCGATGACACGATTAGCTGGCAATTCGATGGAGAATTCATTCAGCGCCCAGTGGTTACCATAGCGCTTCGTCACATGTTCCGCAGTGATGGCCATTTCCGTCTTCATTCGTCACTCGTCCCCTTCATTCAGAAATCTTTGTATATCGATCCGCGTAAAACCTATGCTGTGCATCTTCTCGAGAAATTCCTTCGTCGCTTCCAGCGCCAAGTTGTTACGGATATCCTGAACAACTTCATTATTCGAGGTAATGAACGTTCCTTGCCCGCGCCGTGTCTCCGTTAATCCATCCCGTTCAAGCTCCTGATACGCACGCATCACCGTATTCGGATTGATCTTCAACGTCTGTGCCAATTCCCGTACTGACGGTATCTTCTCTCCCAACGCAATTCCTCCTCTTGCGATTGAACCTCTTATCTGCTGCAACACCTGTTCATACAACGGTTTGCTTAAATCCAGATCAAACTGTATGCCGCCTGCTTCAACTACACTCAAGTCACTTCCTCCTTCACCCACACATTCATAAGACGAAAGCACGGCGTTTCAACATTCGTTTCTATATCGTATGAAGTGTATTATATCACTTAATACACTCATTGCAATAGGCATTTGTATTTTTTCCCAGAAAAAAGAACAAATCCACCGCCATAAGGCGATGGATTACTGTTTGTTCATTCGTTATTTTAATACTTTCTCAGCCAGGATGCGCTGTACATCATAGACATTGGAGTCTTTCTTGAACTGCTTCGATACCGTTGGTTCTACAGCGCTGGAGATCCAAATTTTGAGCTCTGCATCCAGATCGAATGTCCCTGCTGTCTCAATGCTGAAGCGTGCAATACTCTTGTAAGGAAGGGACATGTACTCCACCTTCTTCCCTGTAACGCCTTGCTTGTCAATTAGAATCAATCGTTTGTCCGTGAACACGAACATGTCTCGAATGAGCTTATACGCCTTATCCACCGTCTCGCCGGGAAATAAAATCGGCTGCAATTCCTCTTGTACATCCTTCTCACTGATCGCTGAAGCGTTACCCAATAATCCGTCCAAAAATCCCATTTCAACATCTCCCTTTCGAGGTCTCCATTTTATACTTGGATTGTGCTTACTTCTCATACGCAGCAAGCGGCAGGGATGGTGCAAAATTTAAATTTTATCTTCTTGTTAGAAGAATGGGTAGATAGTCGAATTCTAATCCCATCTCTGCTTCTAACCTTACGAAGCGAGGTGGGATTTATTGTGCATTCTGTGTCCTCCATGTCAATGAACACAACATGAGAATATTCTCATCGAGTTCTCATACTTCTCGGAAATCCACGTGTGCCCTAATCAGTCCGATAGTTAGGTAAATGATGGGGATTTTTTGTATGTTATGTTGGTATCAGGTGATCGAGACGCTTCACCACAACATTTCATTTCGAGGAGGAAATTAACAATGAATCCTACACAAAAGTTCGGTAAGCTGCTTCTAGGCACAAGTCTTAGTCTTTCCTTATTATTCACTGGAGGTATGCTGATCCCCCCTCAAGCTGCACATGCTGCACAAGCTGCACCTGTATCGACATCTACATCCATCGCGGATAACATCGCTGCTACAGGCAAGCAATTCATGGGGGTTCCCTATAAATTCGGTTCGAAGTCCGGCGTAACAAGTACATTTGACTGCTCTTCATTCACACAGTATGTCTTCAAACAAAATGGAATTTCCCTTCCGCGTGATTCGAGACAACAATCCCGGGTGGGGACATATGTATCACGGGATCAATTGAAACCAGGGGATCTCGTCTTCTTCTACAACCCTATTCATCATGTGGCTATCTATATCGGAAATGGGCAGCTACTTCATACGTATGGCAAACCTGGCGTGACAATTACTAGCCTAAGCTCATGGGAATCTCGGATCAACACCATCCGTCGCGTACTACCTGACAATGGACAAGCCGTGGATCCAACAAATACAACAAGTCCTGATCAAGGTACCAACGTCCAACCGACAACGAAACCGGATCCAACAGAGCAGTCCCCGTCCCATCCGTATAAAAAGACGAAGCACAGACACGGATACCGGTACCACAATCAACAAAACGAGAATGAATAAGTTGGTATCGTGGTAAATGCCAATGCTCGAAGGGAGCCGTTCGCGGCTCCTTTTACACGGGTATGCTAGTGAATACCTTCCTCCTTAACATTGGCTGCATAGACAGGCAATGCAACCCGAAAAGTACTTCCCCTCCCCAGTATGCTGGTCACAGTGATCTTGCCTCCATGTTTCTGAACCAACTCTTTGGCAATGGATAACCCCAATCCCGTCCCGCCCGTTTCTCTCGAGCGCGCTTTATCCACCCGATAGAACCGGTCAAAAATTTTGTCCTGATCCCCTTCTGGAATGCCGATCCCTGAATCCGCTACGGCGAAGAACACTTCCTCTTTACTTTTGCCGACGCGAATATCTATAGATCCTCCTGCAGGCGTGTAGCGTATAGCATTCTCAAAAAGAATGATCGCCACCTGTCGAAGCTGCTCCTCATCTCCCAGTACAAATACATATGGATCTAATGTTTCCTTCAGGGATATGTTCATATCTTGACGCCATAATTGCCGAATTGCGCCTTGAACCGTGCTGCCTAAATTCACTTTATCTTGTTTCATTGTGATATTGCCGGTACGCGCTAACGTTAATAATTGATTGATCAGACGCTGCATGCGTTTACTTTCTTGATCGAGCGCTTGAATGGATTGTTCCAAGACCTGAGGATTTTGTTTGCCCCAGCGCTGAATCAGCTGTACATTACCTCGAAAAGCTGTAAGCGGGGTTCGCAGCTCATGAGAAGCGTTCGAGACGAAGCTTTTCTCCCGTTCGAATTGATCTTCGAGTCGATCTAACAAATAATTGATCGTCTTCGCTAAGTCTGAGAGCTCCTTCGGGGTTTGCGGGACAGGAATACGCAGCTTCATATCCGTGACGTCGCTCATTCCTTGCATGGCATGCATAATTGCAAATAAAGGACGCATGTTTCTCCGTGTAAGATGATAAATTAACAAGGATCCAATGATCATACTGAAAATTCCTGTGATACTTAAGACTCTAACAATAACCCCTAGTAAATGCACAATATTGTTCATCTGCACCCGGATATGAATCGTCATCGCATGTCCATTACTGTGATGGACGATATTGTCGTAGAAAAATAAGCCCTGCGTCGCATCCCATTGGAGGGGGCCAATCCAAGTTAATTCGACCGTTTCTTGACCATGACCATCCGTAGTCACTTCCCACCCCCGAGAATGTGCTACCGTAACCCCTTTGGAATTTTTGATCTCCACATTGTAATTCGCGTGGTCCGGATAGAGAACCTCATCCAGCATCTCTTGCCAATCATCGACCGTTTCCTCGATACCATTCGTTATTTTTTGTTCTACAGCCATCAGTTCATTCTTCGTATCCTGGACTAGAAAATAGCTTACAGCTCCCATAATGCATAGACCGATAAATAGAATAATCGCCAGAAGGCTCACCACATACCAAGCAGTAAAGCGAAACATTAACGTATTGACTGCTTCTTTCATCTGCTTCATCATCTGTCATCCTTAGCCAGAACGTATGACATATCCAACACCTCGAATGGTATGAATTAATTTGGGGATATGCTTGCGATCGACTTTATTGCGAAGATATCGAATATAGACATCCACAACATTGGTCTCCCCTGCAAAATCGTAACCCCATACCGCTGACAATAAGCGTTCTCGGCTGATAACCTCACCTTGATGCTGCATTAAGAAATGAAGCAGCTCGAACTCCCGCTGCGTGAGCTCGATTCGTTCTTCTGCTCTCGTAACCTGCCGTTTTCGAATATCGATGACCAAATCTTCCACTTGAAGCACATCCGTAGAGGATCGATTCATTTCTCGATGATTACGCCGTATGTTGGTGCGTACTCTCGCGAGTAACTCCTCGATTTCAAAAGGCTTGGTTATGTAGTCATCTGCCCCTGTATCTAATCCGGCAATTTTATCTCCGATATAGTCCCTTGCTGTTAGTAAAATGATCGGAACTTCACTCGTTCTGCGAATCCTGCGGCAGACCTCGAGCCCATCCAGCTTCGGAAGCATCCAATCCAAGAGAATCAAGCTCCAGTCTGCCTGATGAAACAACGCAAGCGCCTGCTCTCCGTCTGCAGCAACCGTTACCTCATATCCTTCGTGCCGAAGTTCCAACTGAATAAACTGCGCGACATTCGGTTCATCTTCGACGAGTAAAATTTTCGCTGGCGACATCGTTTCACCCCATTGCGTAGATAACTGTAGTCTAACCTCAGCTTCAGTAAACATGCAGCAGACAAAGGAGAGTGAGATAAGAAGACTCCAATAAACCTCTCATGCAATCTTTCAACACAAAAAGCTCCCCCTTAGGGAGAGCTTTTTGTGGATTTATCGATATTAGCTCTTTGGCTCGGATTTGCTTGCGTAACGCTTATCCCACTCAGCAAGAATGCCGTCACGATCTACAGCAGCTTTGATCAGGTCGTTCTTGATCAATTGCTTGAGCGGATCTTGCGCATAGCCTTCAGGAATGGATGCCCCTTCTTGCTTGATACTCAGAATCGCATAGTTCTTGTTGTACTCTTTCATTGGCGCATCGCTGATCGCCCAGTCCAGGAATGCTTGCGCTTCTGGCTTGATGTTATCCTTCTTCACAAGTGCATTGGCTTCTAGATCCCAGCCAGAACCTTCAGACGGGAATACGACTTCAACTGGGGCACCTTTTTGCTTCTCTTGAATACCACGGTATCCGAAGGACAATCCGATGACAGCTTCACCTGTTCCTGCCATTTTCGCTGGCTTCGAACCGGAATGTACATACATCAACATGTTGTCATTCAATTTGTCCATGTATTTCCACGCTTCATCTGCACCCATCAATTGCAAGAACGCATTCACTGTCAAATATCCTGTACCGGACGAAGAAGGATTCGGCATGACGATAAGCCCTTTATATTCTGGTTTGATCAAGTCCGCATACGATTTCGGAACCGGTAGTTTACGCTTCTCTAGCTCAGCTGTATTCGCAATGATCGCCGTTTCCCATGCATCGATCCCTACCCATTTGGTCGGGTTCGCTGTATCCTTGAATTCTGGCGCTACACGCTCTACACCTTTTGGTGAATAGCCTTCTAGCATTCCCTTCTGATCGAGCACGAGCAAGCTCGTTGCAGCTAGACCCCAGATCACGTCTGCTTGCGGATTATCTTTCTCCGCGACTAATTTGGAAGTAATAACGCCCGTTGAGTCGCGTACGATGTTCAGCTTCACATTCGGATACTGCTCCTTGTATGATGCCAAATAGGCTTGAATTTGATCATCTTCCATAGCTGTGTAGATGGTTAATTCACCAGAATCAGCTGCTTTTGTCTCTGCTGGTTTATCTCCCTCTGCAGCTACCTCCGCCGTCGAACCGCCACCTTGGGCACATCCTGCCAATAATCCGATACAGAGCATGAGCGTCATGGCCCATTTGAACGAGTTTTTCATGATTCGATATCCCCTTTTCTATGTTCCCATAATGAATGTCGGCGTTTGCTTCTTGCTTACATATTCAATATAAAGGGTAATGATCAAGACAAGATCAACGTCATTTTAAGGTTTTATAAATATTCGCCGGCATAGGCTGCAAGACGTTCCACGCTATGCATTCCTGGGTTCTTGCTGCCAATGGTGAACTTATCGGTCTCACCGTAGAAGCCATGAAAGTCACTGCCCCCTGTCGGGATCAAGCCATAGCGCTCTGCAATCTCCATCGCCTTCTTCTCTTCGCCCTCACCATGTGTCGGGTGCCGCACTTCGATGCCGGCAAGCCCTGCATCGAGGAGTGCAGGGAGCATATCCCAGTTGTCATACTGATGCGGATGGGCAAGAACTGGAACGCCGCCCGCCTCACGAATCGCATGAACGGCATCGCGGGCATCGAGATACGCCAGCGGAATATACGCTGCGCCTGGTGCTGTCCCATTCCCGCCGCGTGCGAATAATGTACGGTACAGCTCGCCATAAATCGAAGTCGTATACCCCTGATCGAACAGCGCATGCATAATATGCTGCTTGTAGACCCCTGTACCGCCCTCTGCATAACGCTCGACCTGCTCCCACGTGATGCCGTAGCCCGCTTCGATCAGCTGCTCCACCATCTGGCGGGAAGCAGCCTGACGCCGTGCAATCAAAGGATCGCACAATGCGGAAATTGCTCTATGTCCCGGCTTCACATGGAAGCCTAGAATATGCACACGGCGGCTTCGTTCGAAGTCATACCCGGATATTTCGATACCCGGAATAATCTGAACACCCTGTTCCTGCCCAACGCGTTGCGCATGCGCAAGACCCAGCGTCGTATCATGGTCATTGATGGACAGCACCTCTACCCCGTTCTTGTGCGCGAGCCCGATCACTTCCTCGATCGTCATGGAGTTATCCGAGATTCTCGTATGACAATGCAAATCGATCATCAGTTACAGCCTCCCATGCATAATTCGCTTCATGAACCAGGGTACCGCCCACCCATGTCTTACGCACAACAGGATATCCGCCGGCTTCCTCTACGAGCAGCAAATCTGCCGTACGGCCCACTGCGATTGAACCGTAGGAATCCTCTATTCCAAGTGACTGTGCCGGGTAATAGGTCACCATCTTCACAGCCTCTGCTAGATTGCCAGTCGTCTCTGCAATCTTAAATACCGACGGAAGCAGCGCAGCCGGGAAATAATCGGAGCACAGGATATACGCAGCCCCTGCTTCAACCGCATCCATTGCCTTCATGTTGTTATTGTGAGAACCTCCGCGAACGATGTTCGGCGCGCCGATACTGACGTACATGCCTTGTTCCGCCGCATACTTCGCAGCCTCCAGCTTCACGGGGAACTCACTGATGACAGCCCCAAGACGATGCATGTAATCTACCTTCGCGGTCGTATCGTCATCATGCGAAGCCATCTGGACCCCTTGCGAAATGGCGTAGTCAGCCAGGTTCTGAAGCGCATCCCAATCGACATTCTGCTTGAACTCGACCAATTGATTGAGGAATGTCTCTGCCTCATCTTCTGTAATCTGCTCATAAGCAGCGAGATATTTGCGGTAGGACTCCCAATTCCCGTATTGACCTTGCCCTGGGGTATGATCCATCAGGGACAAGAAATCAATCTGTTGCTCCGAGATCAGATCATGGACTTGCTGAATTCCCGCGACATTCGTGATCTCATACCGATAATGAATCCGATGCCTGATCATCGAAGAGGCATGGCGTTTACGGCCTACATAACGAATAATACGGGCAACCATCTCATCATTTCGTACCGTCGTGCCGTCGGAAGAGCAGATCGAATGGAATAGTGTCGTAATCCCGTAGCCCGCCATTTTCTTCTCCAAGCTCGCCATGGCGAGCTCCAGCGGGAAAATACTGCTCGGACGCGGTGAAATCTCCTTCTCAATCGAATCACAATGCAGCTCAATCATGCCCGGCATGACGTACATCCCTTGCGCATCAACGATGACGTATGACTCCCCCGCCATAGCAGCAGGGAGCTCGAACGCTTCCGACGCATCTGCACGAATCACTTCCTTAATCAAGCCGTCTTGAATAACAAGGTGTCCCTTCGCAATGTCATCTGGCAGTATCATTTGGGCATTCGTTATGATCGTTGTTAACATTCCGCACCTACACCTCCGACGAGCAGTCCGCCCACCATATTGAATTCCTTATCCACGACCGATTCCATGAAATCCAAATCATGAAAAATCCCGATCATACTCGTACCCATTCCCTTAAGCTCCATAATCTTATCGCGAACAAAGGCCTTCGAGACGTGATCAAGCGATGCCGTCGGTTCGTCAAGGAGTAAGAACCGCGGACGCTTCACCATCGCGCGGGCGAGATTGAGGCGCAACTTCTCTCCACCGCTGAATGTATTCGGGTAAGCATGCCAGAGCGATTCCCTAAGCTCAAAATGTCTGAGCATCTCTGCCGCTTCGTCCACCGCCTCATCCTGCGACTTCCCATTCATCACCAGCACCTCAATAACCGCTTCGAATGCGGTCACCCGTGGCAAGAGTTTTAGAAATTGCGAGACGTAGCCGATCTCTTGATGCCTAATATCAAGAACCTGCCGCTCAGTTGCTTTCGCCAGATCCACCAAGCCATACGACAACGAGTTGTACCAGATCTCGCCTTGCGTCGGGATATACGTGCGATAAATGCACTTCAGAATAGTCGATTTCCCGGCTCCGCTCTTCCCTGTAATCCCAATAAATTCACCGGACCTTAACGTCATGTTAATATCGCTGCAGCCGGCAATTTGTTTCTGATCGAATTCGTGCAGTGTGAATGATTTATATAAATTGCGAATTTCGAGCAAGTTGTCCATGGGTTCGCCTCCTAGATCATGGAGTTAATTAAAGTCTGGGTATACGGGTGCTGCGGATCTTCCATGATTTGATCCGTCAGACCTTTCTCCACAATGCGTCCGTTCTTCATCACCACAGTACGCTGTGTGAGCATGCGAATCACCGCGAAATCATGGGAGACGACGATCATGCTGATCCCAAGCTCACGCTGAATCTGCCGGATTAAATCGAGCACTCGTGCCTGTACGGATACATCCAGCCCTGTCGTCACTTCATCCAGCAGCAAGAGGGGCGGATTGTTCGCTAACGCCTTGGAGATCTGAACCCGCTGCTGCATCCCGCCGCTGAAATATTTCGGTTGATCATCCATCCGTTCCAGCGGAATTTGGGTCTGACCGAGCAAATCCTTCGCCCGATCCCGAATTTCGCCGACATGGCGCCATTCCGCCATGAGCAATTTCTCGGCAATATTGCCGCCACTGGAATGTGATAACCGCAGACCGAGATGCGGGTTCTGATACACCATCCCCATCAGATGGTTGCGTACCCAGCGCTTCTGCTGGCGGCTAAGCTCAAACAGATTGTCTTTCCCGTCCTGATAAACTTGTAAATGAAATGTCCCTGATGTAGGTTCCTCGTCGAAATATAATGTTTTGACCAGCGTACTTTTGCCTGAACCGCTCTCCCCGATAATCCCCAGCACTTCTCCGGGATACAGCTCCAGATGAATATCCGCGCAAGCAATGACCGTCCCACAGCTCGGACAGACGTTCCGCTGATGCTCCGGGCCTGTAAGCTCTATACATGAAGGACAACCTGCCCCGTATTGTTTACTCAAATTCGAAATTTGCAGGATTGGTTCCATCCCAGATCCCCCCGATCTCTACAGACTCGCCGGCCGCTTGCCGCTGACGTTTATCACAATAGCTCGTATCCGAGCAAGCAACCTGCTTCGCTCCCGTTACCGCATCATACGACTCTTCCAAATACGTATGCGTACTTCCGCATTTCGCACATGGCTGATCGAATTGCTCCACCTCAAATGGAATATCCTCGAACTGAAGCGGCGTGACATTGGTATATGGCGGAATCGCGTAAATCCGTTTTTCCCGTCCCGCACCGAACAAAAACAAGTTGTCGGCTTGATGCAGCTTCGGCACATCGAACCTTGGGATCGGCGACGGATCGCACAAATAATGACTGTTCACCATGACCGGATAATCATAGGAAATCCGAATCTCACCATACTTTACAATGTCCTCGTACAAATGAAGCCACATTCTACTGTAATCCCGCTCCGCATGCATACGGCGCGTCTCCTGCTCACTCGGCTCGACGGTTCGCAGCACTTCCGGCAATGGCACTTGGAAAATCAAGATTTGATCCTCGCGCAGCTTCTCTTCCGGAATGCGATGCCGCGTCTGAATAAGACTTGCTTCGAGCGAATCGGTCGTCGGAGTGACGTCGCACATCTGGCAGATCAATTCTCGCAAGTTGCACGCATTGACGCTGTCATCGCTGCCTTGGTCAATGACCTTGACCGTATCTTCGGGCCCGATGACAGACAACGTCACTTGCAATCCACCTGTCCCCCAGCCGCGGGCAATCGGCATCTCACGCGAACCGAACGGCACTTGATAGCCTGGAATAGCAACAGCTTTCAAGGTCTTCCGTCTGAGCTCCCGCTTCGTCAGCTCATCAAGAAATGCGTAATTATAGGCTTCCATGTGGCGTCACCTCCTTCTCTTGTTCACGCTCTCCATCTGCGCTTCGATCACCCTTCTCGTTAATAGAACGAACGCGCTGAAGTTCAGCTTGGAAATCGACATAGTGAGGTAATTTGAAATGAGAGATAAAGCCTGAAGATTCAATGCCGTCGATATGATACAGGACGAATTCCTCGTCTTGTGCCGGCGAATCCGCATTTTGCTGCTGCATCGTCTGATCCAGAATGCTCATCGAAATGGCCTTATCTTCGTTATGACCGAAGCATAATCCATAACCAACCGCGAATTGCGCACGACCCGCAGCTTCGCGGTGATTCTCCGCGTGTACACGTACAACCATCTCCGATTCGGTGACGAGCACACGACCAATGGTCATCGTCTCGCCAGGATAGAACGGATGTTCAATCTCTACTGGCACATACCCAACGCGCAACTCTCCAATCGTCGGATGGACATCCCCGTAACCGCGTACGCTGGAATATGCAAAAGCCATCAGAGCCCCGCTCTCTCCACGCGCCATCGTCTGCAATCTTGCTGATCGTGAAGCCGGGAAGCTGATCGCATGACGGGTAATATCATCGATGACCGCCTCCTCGTCTTGCGGTTCTCCAGCAGCCAATAACCCTTCAGCACGCAATAACTCAATGACACGTGGGAAAACCGGCAGCTCGCTCTCTCCGTTCCCCGATAATTCCTCCTGCACGGCCTCTGTTAAGCTCTTGGACAAATAATTCGTTACATACTTCATAATCTCGGATGGATCTTCATCCATCCGGCTCATATCGAGCAGCCGCTTCGTATAGTCACGGGTAGGCCCGAGATACTGTCCGCCGGGTACTTCCTTGAATGTTGCCGAGATACGACGAATCACATCCATATTCTCGGTCTGGATCGGCAGCGTATAGAAATTTCGCACCAGCGTCGAGCGGAATGCCCGCAGCAGGAACGAGGCTTCCAGCACATCCCCTTCAGCCTGCTTGAGTGCGAGCGCAGCGAGATCGGGATCATATAAGGAACCTTCGGACATGACACGATCGACAGCGAGCCGCATCCCTTTGCGAATCTGCTGCACCTCCAGCGGTGCTCCGCCTTCCTTCCACGGGATGTACTTCAACAGCTTCTCTGCTTCATGAATCGCATGGCTTCCGCCTTTGACTGCTACATAAGCCATCTACGCCACCTCCCAACTGAATTTCGTGCTGCGCGGCACACAAGCCACGCGTCCCATCTCATCGACGAAGATCCAATCGATCCCTAGCGGGAACTCGGCATTACTGGCCTGCCATCCGGATACTAGACTTCCTGCGAGACCATCAATCGATAGCTGCTGCTCCTCAGCAATGCCCGGACCCCGCATCGTCAGCTTCACACTTCCCTTACGCCCTTCCGAACCTGCGCCTAACTCATGCACGCGGCAGATGATCGTTGCACTCTCATCCGGGAAGGTAAACGTCCCTCTTTTGCAAGACGCAATATCGACACTCGCCTGTGCAGCAGCATCGGTGGTGGTGAGGAACACATAATCACACGCCTGCAGTTCCTGTCTGCGCGATAAGGTATATAACTGAAGCTGCTCTGCCAGCGACATATCTCCAATAACCTCATAGGACACCGATTGATCGAGCAACATCATCCCTAGCGCAACAATGTACGCATCCGCAGCTTCACGACGAACGAAGGACGGTGCTTCAATCTGCACAATTTTGCCCGGTCTCGACATGGCATCCAGTACCTGACGATACACTTGCTGAACTGCATGCACACGCTCCATTGACTTCACACCCACACTCATGCTTCCTCCTCCTCTTCGGTATCCATCAATTGAAAATCAACCTTCGTCCGCTCTATTAATGCGAAATCCGCCTGACGACGCTCCAGCAGCTCCTTCTCCTGCTTCGCAATCCAGATGCGGAACTGCTCCCGGAAATCATTCCATTTCAGCTCCATGTTGTGATGCACCGCGTCAAGCATTGCGACAATCCGCACCTTCTCCAGGGCATTCCCCATGACTGCGCCATATCCAACAACGCCATCAACCGTCAGCGTCGCTTCCGAAATCAGAATTTCCCCTGCATTGAATACTTGATGTTGTACCGATTCCTGCGCCCGCATCATCACCATGCCAAGCGATGCCTCGTTCACATCCTCCACACGCCCCATCTGAGCAATATGACTGCCCCATGGCCGCAGCGCTTCAACCCCCATCTCAGCGATTACAGCCGTATAGCCGCCCATTCGTGTATGCTTTTGCTCCATCCCTATCGCTCCCCTCAACCATCTCGTGTTATTTATCGATCATGCTACCTATTTCGCTCGGATCCAGCTCGTATCGTATTCCTCAAGCGTCTTCGCCCATGCTTCGGGTAGATCAATATCACAGATGACGATGTCAACTTCGCGCAAATCCGCGATTTTATACATTTTCACTTCTCCGATTTTCGAATGGTCTGTCACGATAATCGTCTGTTCCGACCGCTCGATGAACTTCCGCATTAAGGAGCCGCGCTCGGCATCATATCCTGTAATGCCCTTCTTCAGTTGAATCCCGTCAATGGAGATAAATGCTTTGTTCGCCTGAAAATACTCGAGCATTTGCTCCGCCAATACCCCTGTCACTCGATCCTGCTCCGTGTTCACTACCCCGCCAAGCAACAAAATCTCAGCGTCTAGCATGCCGCGGTTCTTATACTGCTGAAGCAGCTGCAGTGCAGGCAGTGCATTCGTAATGACCTTCAAATGCTTCACATTGGTCAAATAATGGATCATTTGCAGCGTCGTCGTACCATCATCGATAAATATCACGTCATAATCCTGCACGAGCCCAGCACAGGCACGACCGATCTTTTCTTTCTCGGGGGCAAATAAATGCTCACGTAGTGCAACGCCCGGTTCCATCCGGCCCAAGGTCAGCTTCACCGCCCCGCCATAGACCCGTTTAAGCTTATTTTCCTTCTCGAGCTCCTCAAGTGTCCGACGTACCGTTTCGAATGAGACCTGAAGCGTATCCACAAGCTCGTCACTGCGAATTTTGCCTTCCAGATGAATTTTGTTCACGATATATTCCTTGCGTTCTAATGCACTTAATGACATAAACACCCCTCCAATTCACAAGCTCACTGTAAGGGATTCGTGTCAAAGGGGCATCAAATACACATGAAGATTATGTAAAGATGTGTTTTTCATGTGTGTTAGTGTGTGGTTTATCCTTTTGAGAGGTTCGCATATTGTGGGAAGACAAGACGTAGAATGGAATGAGACAAGCAGAACTTATGCCTTATAAAGGAGGACATGTTGTGCGCCATACAATCGTATTCGCTGTGGGGAATGTTATCGCATTCGCGCTGGTATTGATCATCAATGTGCTGGCAGAAAGGCTGCCGATTGGCGGGTACACGACGGGAGAAATCTCGGCGATGTACCCCTCCCGGTTAACACCCGCTTCTTACGCATTCATGATCTGGGGATTGATCTACACCGCGCTCTTGCTGTTCGTCATCTATCAGCTGCTGCCTGCTGGCCGGGCTCGACCGGAGATACAGCGGATCGGCGGATGGTTCATCGTAAGCTGTGCCATGAATTCCACATGGCTCCTGCTGTGGCATTATCAATATATCGAGTCCACCCTCTTCATCATGCTGGGGCTACTGATCTCCTTGATCGCCATCTATTCACGAACCCGAGTACCAGGACCGCCCGTCCGGGATGGAGCAGCCTATTGGCTGCTCTCCGTTCCGTTCAGTATCTACCTTGGCTGGGTGACGGTGGCATCACTTACGAACCTCTCCGTCTTCCTTACCCATACCTACGGAGAGCAGCAGGAAATTGCGGGGTTATCCCAGCTCACATGGTCGGTCATACTGCTCATCCTCGCTTCGTTAATCGCCCTGTGGGTAGCCTACCGTCATCACGATCCGTTCTACTTGCTTCCGATCGTCTGGGGACTCATCGCGATTGGGGTGGGACAGCAGGAAACGACGATCATTGTCTATACCAGTTGGATAGCAGCAATTTGGCTCGGCGTCGCCGCACTCCGCATGGCATGGCGATCCTTGCGCTGGCAGTGTGTCACATAAGCGTGCGGCGACTTGACGATTATACTGTGCTGAATACGTGCGATTTAACTGCCTTTTGGATGTTATTTCGGGCGAAACGCTCTCCTGCGTGCGATTTAACTGCTTTTTGGATGTTATTTCGCACCATGCCTTGCGCTGGCAAGTTGTGCATAGCTTCATGTCGCACATCAAAAATCCCTAGTCGCATAAGCACCTAGGGATTCGTTCATATCGAACCTTGGAAGGTTCGTGTTATTCGATTCAATCTTAGAATTGGTTCCAGACAATGGTCTCTTGTGCTGGGAAGCGGTGGCTCGGACGGCCTTCTTGCGCTGCTTTACCGACAGAGATCAACATGATTGGAATGTAACGGCTAGGTACGTTGAATTGCTCCGCGAATTGCGTTGCATTGTAACCACCCATTGGGCAAGTATCGTAGCCTTTTGCTTTTGCAGCAAGCATCAATTGCATAGCTGCAAGGGATGCATTAAGAACCGCGGAATCGCGAGCCACTTGCGGGCTCTTATAAGCGCCTTCGATTTGACCAACAAGCGAGTCCTTCACTGCTTGCGGCAATTGACCTGCTTTAACCGCACCACCGAAGATCGGCTCTGCATTTTTGTTCGCTTCAAGGTCGCCTAATACCGCGATAACAGCCGAAGCTTGAACCACTTGCTCTTGTCCGTAAGCGATTGGAAGCAATTTCTCCTTCTGTGCTTGCTCGTCGATTACAACGAATTTCCAATGCTGCAAGTTCCAAGCGGATGGTGCTTTCGTAGCTGTCTCAATTAGCTCAACAAGCTCTTCCTTGGAAATTTTGAACGATGGATCATATTTTTTAACGGAGTGGCGATCCGTCACCACTTGCATGAAATCTACAGATGTTGTTGTTGACATCATATATTCCTCCAGTTGTGTATGAATGTGATATAAATTACATGAATTCCGTTTCTCATTATACAATGATGTTTGTTGAGTTGCAAACAAAAATATAGCGACTTGTTTTTACATATGAAATTATTCTTCGTGAGTACATTTAGCCTAGGCTTCGTTATTGAAGAAGACTTTATAGAAGTACATTTTCCGTTCTTCGTCGTACCCTTTCTCCAGATAGTCGAAGCTTTCATTGTTGACCTTGATCTCAATGTTCGTGTCGAGCTTAATGTCGTTCTTGAACTGGCGTTTGACCTTCCGGAGCGCGGACTGTGAGATGTTGAAGTCCGTCATTGACGGCAGCTCCCTCATCTCCTCGTACGTTTCCTTGTAGGTCTTGAACATATCGATATAACCCTGATCGCGAATGACTTCCTCGTAGAATACATCCTGCGTGAACTGCTCATTGCTCGCAAAATGCTGAATCGTCTCGTTCAGGAAAACCAGCTTCTCCTTCTTCTCGAACTGATCATTCGTCGTTGCGACGACATCGTCATAGAAGTCCGAGCACATCCGGATATACTGATCGGTCATATAGTGCTCGTCCACCAAATCCCTGACCTGCAGGAAGTCATCCCTCCAATAGACTGCCTCGTTCTGACTCCCCTTATTCGATAAGTCGACCAGACTCACATGGAACCCTGAAGATGCTTGGTAATTGAAAATAATGCATCCCTTGTCCAATTTTTTGATGTTCACGCCTTGCTCGTATTGAAGCTCAAATGCAGACGAATCCCGCTCATCGATCTTGAGGAATTCATCCTTATGCTCAGATTTGAAAATGCCCACGGCATCGACTTTGAAATTATCGTAGAGAATATTGTTGAAATGCACGACATACAGCTCACCCGACTTAATCTGCGGATGCGAAGACTGTTCGTACAAATGCCTTAACATATGCACCGATTGGTCATAAAATGTCGTACTATCTTGGAAAATCGCGTTCGCAAATGTGTACACTTCATTCAATGCCAAGTCCGCCTCGTGATGGAACCGATACGTCGCATCAAACTTAAACGAAGCAAGAAAATACTTCAATAGCGCAGCACGAAGCTCGTCATTATCAATGACGGTCAGCTCCTTCGCGATGACGACACCTTCGTCCTTCGATTTATTGCCTACTTTATGAATAACAAGATCTTGAATTTCGATATTGGTTAGATTGATCATTCGGTCTCCCTCTTTCCTACGCGTCACCTTCGCGGTCTACAAAAAGACACTTTCCCAGTATACTCGAAAATAGTGCGCATAGGCAGACTTGACCTTTCGGTTCATTTACTTTTGCTTCGTCTGATAAGCTGCTACCATCTGTGCCCGATCCGCTTCAGACAATCGAGGACAGCTTAAGCAATACGTGCCGCCCTCCGTCTTGTACGCCAGACAGCATGCACTCTTCAGCCGCATTTTTTCCCCCGGTTCATAGGGACTATCCATGTAACGGAACTTCACTTGGAATGGGTTCTTCACGCGTCCGAACACTGTCGGAGACAGCTGATGATGCAGCACATCCATATCTTCGGCCAGATGGATTCGCTGCACTTCATCGATCGGCTCTTCCAGCCATTGTTCGTAATAATATTCGAAATACGTCGGAATGATCCCCCATAGCGCTCCAACACTAATCCCTGCCGCGGAGGCTAAGGATTGGAGAATCGGGCGAACCTGCTCACTGTAAAAGGAGGTCATTAGCGACGTGACGAGAAGTGATCGATTCGCAAGCGGTACCGTCGTCCCTTGAATCGATTTCAGATCAAACTTCAGCGTAATATATCCATCCGGATGCGCTACGATGTGAACGCTCATGAGGTTCATCGACAGATCTAGATGAATCCCGTAGCGCCAGATTGCATAATGAAAAGCCGCGAACATCCGGGCGAATTGTGCCGTGAAATACGTCGCCGCCACATCAAGTGAGAGTGCCTTCAGCTCCGGGGCATACGCGTTTAGAAATGCCAGCGCACCTTCGCGTTCTGTGAGCTGACGCAGTTCGAAGGTTGCGATCGCAGGAGAGGTGTCCTGATGGGTAATCATATATTTATCTAAAATTTCAGTTGGGATGTGCAATGGAAGATCCTCCTTCAGCGAATGAAGCACTAGCGATATGATTCGAGATAACGCTAATAGTGATAATGATAATTAATATCAATACCAAAATGATAATCTTCCAGCTTCACCCTGTCAATTCTAAAACGTGCACACGCCAAAACGCCCGTCTTCTTCCCCCAATGGAAGAAGAACGGGCGTTTTATATCAGGAAATATTAGAGGACTTGCAGGCAGACCGGTTTAGTCACTTCTACACGATCCGTTGTTGCTTCTGGCAATCCTTCTGGATTCAATCGAATCACGAGCATCGAATCCGAATTCTGATTCGCTGCCAGAATATACGGCGCGTCTGGCACAAGCGTGAAATGACGCGGGAAGTTCCCTTCCGTCGCTATGAGACCCGCATACTTCAATTCACTCGGGTGTTGAACGGTGAACACGGCAAGACTATCTTCTCCGCGGTTCGATCCATACACAACGTTGCCCGAAGCGGAGACGGTAATTTCAGCGCAGTAGCTCTCCCCTTGGAAGTCTGGAGCCAGCGTCGACAACTTCTGTACAGCTGTTAATTTGCCTTGCTCCCGATCTATCTCGAATACTTCGACTTCTGATGTCAATTCATAGATGACATAGACATAAGGCGCCTCCGGATGGAAATCCAAATGACGCGGTCCAGAGCCTGGTGTAACGTGCGCGATTGAACGCTCGATTAATTTGCCCTCGGACGTTAATTCATACGTAACCACTTGATCCAGACCAAGATCCGCTACAAGGAAATATGACGTGCCTGGTATCTGCTTAATGGAATGCGGATGCGGGGTTTCTTGACGATCTGCTCGAACGCCATTTCCGACATGCTGTACTTGGTCAGACATTGAGCCGATCGCGCCCTCTACTGTGATTGGATAGACGCAAATGCTGCCCGAAGAATAGTTCACGAGCAAGAGATAGTCTCCCGATGCATCCACTACGACGTAACAAGGATCTGCCCCTAGGGTAGACTGTCTGTTCACTTCTTCCATCGTGCCCTGCTCCAGATCATAACGCAAAGACACGACAGCCCCATCACCTGTCTCACTCACAGCATACACGCGGTTGCGAGGAGCATCTACGGTTAAGAACGATGGATTCGCCACACCTGCAACGCCACCCACACGCTTCAGACGACCCTCTGCTTGATCGAATTGAAAAAAATGAATGCCCTCTTCTTCCTTCGGCGCATACGATCCAACAAATACTGCTCTGTTCTGCGTCATTACGATATCCTCCTCAACATATAAATTGAATCGATTTCTTATGTAATCCACATGGCGATAACGATACTATCATTCTACCTCCTTTTACCATACGTTTCACCACATGATTTTAATCCCCACAAAGTGGTGTATTGGCTTCGAAGCGATCAGGTACTTTGCGGAGAGCTCGAAATCTAAAATAACCCGGCCTTGAAACAGGCCGGGTTATTTTCTATTCGTCTACTAGATTTTGAATTTCCCAACTTGGGCTTGCAATTGCTCTGCCATCGTGGACAGCGAGCCTGCCGACGTGCTGATCTCTTCCATCGAAGCTAGCTGTTCTTGCGTCGCTGCCGATACCGTCTGCGATTCTGCAACCGCTACTTCAGCCGCTTGTGAGATTGAGTTAATCGAGCCTACCACTTGTTCCGTGTTCACAGACATTTGCTGAACACTCGCGGATACGTTCTGAATTTCATCGGATACTTGATTGATCGAATGATGAATATGTTCGAACGCTTCGCCCGCTTGGTTAACCGTACGGATGCCCTCTGCAACTTCTTTTCTACCAATCTCAACGGATTGCTGGGTCGTCTTCGACTCTTTCTGGATCACCGTGACAAGCTCGGTAATCTGCTGTGCCGATTGTGCCGATTGCTCGGCTAGATTACGCACTTCATTCGCAACCACAGCAAACCCTTTGCCGTGCTCCCCTGCTCTTGCCGATTCAATGGCAGCATTAAGTGCAAGCAAATTCGTCTGTCTCGCAATTTCCGTGATGATCTGTACGATTTCTCCGATATCTTTGGAACGATTCGTCAGACCTGTGATAACGCGAGATAGATCTTCCATCGTATGGTTAATTGACTGCATCTGCTGAACTGCGGATTGAATCGCTGTGTTCCCTTCGACAGATTTCTCTGCCGTTGCGATGACCACATTAGATACGCTCTGGGCATTCGCATTGATCTGCTTCACGCCTTCCGACATCTCGTAGACAGCTTGAACACACTCGGATACGCTCTGCACCTGATGCTCTGTCCCTTCTGCAACACGCTGAATCGAGGACGAAATTTGCACGGTCGCTTGACTGGTCTGCACGGATCCTGCGTTCAATTCTTCGGAAGAAGCTGCCACGTGTTCAGCTCCTGCATGAATTTCTTTGAGCAACTGATGCAGATTGTTCTTCATACGATTGAAGGAAATCGCGAGGTCACCAATTTCATCGCGATTCTTAATGGCTAATTCCGGCTCCGTCAAATCACCATCTGCGATCAGAGATGCCGATTGCGAGATTCTTCTCAGCGGTCGACTAATAAGAACGGATACCGCATATCCAATCACAATAGCTAGAATCGAGGTAACCACAATCACGATCAGGTTCATCAGCTTCAAGCCGTTCGCATATTTTGAATTCTCCTTACTGCCTTCGTCAAGCAGCTGCTGCTGCGCCTTTGCCAGCTTATCCGCTTCATATTCCATCTCACGGCCAATGGGAATGACATTGTTCGCCGCTTGCTTCACCGCGGCAACAATATCCGTCTTGGATAAGGCGATGACCGTATCGGACTTCTCTGCGAACGATTTGCTTAATTCAGCCAATTTGGCGATCGTCTTCTTATCGTCCTCCCGGTTCACCATCTTCCCGAGCGCTTCTAATTGCTTCAATTGCAGATCATTTACCTGCTTAAATCGCGTTAAAGACTCCTCCGTATCGGAGAGCAAATAATCGCGTAGTCCGCTAGTCTGCGAAATCGTGCTCTTAGATATATTCGAAGCGCCCAGCAGGATTTCAACCCTCCGTTCGAGTAGGTCCTGGTACGAATGATCCATCTTGGTCAAGCTGTTGAAAAGAATGATGCCTGAGATGATAAGGATGGCCACCACCGCCAGGAAACTACATATTAATTTCTTCCGAATGCTGAATCTCATCTTTTCTCTCCTTCCAGTCCAATGGTCTATGGTCTATTTTTCCAAGTAATTATAGCTGGATTTCCTCCAACATTCCAGCATAATCCATTAAAGTTTTACAAATATCTACAATTAACGACAAAAAAAGACACAACGATTCGAGCTTTTCCATGCCAGTTCGAACGTCATGTCTGTCTCATATTATATATCGGTCAAATGTCCTAAATTGTGAACTTTGACGTCTGAGCCTGAAGTTGCTCCGCTCTCTTCGAGAGCGAATCCACGAAGGAGGCGAACTCTTCCATTGAAGCCAGCTGCTCTTCCACAGCCCCCGTAACCGTCTGCGATTCCGATGCAGAACGCTCTGTCATCTCAGAAATGGCATCCATGGACTTCACAACTTGGGCCGTATTCACATTCATTTGCTCAATACTGCTCGACGCAAGCTGTATTTCATCGGACACCCGAAGAATCGCTGTCTGAATATGGCCGAAAGCTCCCCCTGCGAGATTCACAATTCGGATACCCTCTTGAATCTCCTCACGTCCCACTTGGCACGATTGAACCGTCGATGCTGAATCACTCTGAATCTTCGAGATCAGCTCCGTAATCTGCATCGCCGATTGCGATGATTGCTCAGCGAGCAACCGAATCTCTTGCGCAACCACAGCAAACCCTTTGCCATGTTCCCCTGCACGCGCAGACTCTATGGCTGCATTCAGAGCTAACAAATTCGTCTGCTTCGCGATACTGGTAATGAACTCAACCATCTTGTTAATATGTTTCGAACGATCACCCAGCTCAACAATGATCTGGAATAACCCATCAATCGTCTGCTCAATCGATTGCA
Source organism: Paenibacillus terrigena DSM 21567 (assembly GCF_000374845.1). GTDB lineage: Bacteria > Bacillota > Bacilli > Paenibacillales > Paenibacillaceae > Paenibacillus_K > Paenibacillus_K terrigena. Next base: position 143,187 of record NZ_KB895421.1, read on the forward strand.
TTTGTGCAATCGCTGCCTGGATGGACTGATTGCCTTCCTCCGACTTCTCACGCGTCACGACGACCGCATCAGCCACTTGCTGTGCATTGTCGGAAATCTGCTGCGCACCCACCGTCAATTCCTGCATGGCTTGTACACAGACGGCCACATTCTGTACTTGGTGATCCGTGCCTTCCGCTACACGCGTAATGGATACTGCAATCTGCTCTGTAGAACGATTGGTCTGCTCCGCGCCTGCCGCGAGTTCCTGGGAAGAAGCCGCCACATGCTCAGCACCTTCAGAGATCTCGGTAAGGAGATGACGAAGATTACGGCTCATCTGATTGAAGGATTGTGCAAGGTCGCCAATTTCATCGCGATTCCGAACCTGAATATCGGGGTCGGTTAAGTCTCCATTTGCAATGTTCTGCGCCGATCGCGAAATTTTCACGAGTGGTCTGCTGATCAATCGTGACAACATGTATCCGATGATGATGGCGAGGAGAAGCGCAAGACCGATCGTACCATAGCTTAATAGCTTCAAATCCGCGACCATCGACGAATTCTGAGCAGTACTCTGCTTCAATACTTCTTCTTGTTTCTTAGCGATCTGATTGGTAACCCTCTCCATCTGTTTACCGACAGGGAGAAGATTAGCTGTCGCGTCCTTCACCGCCCCCTGCCGATCTGTCGCTGCCTCATTAATAATGTTCTCAGCCTTCAGATTGAAGTCACGACTCAGAGCAACCAATTGATTCATCAGCTGCTTATCCTCATCCTTCTCCATCAACTGCAGTGTGCCGTAGATAAGTTGAATTTCACCCTGACTAGCTTGCTTCATTTCTTGAATATTCTGTTCATCATTGGTAAGCAGGAACTGTTGAAGGCTGCTCGTATGCTGTGCCGTATATGTTGATATGCGTTCAACGTTTGACAAAATCTGGGTGTCTCGATGCAATAATGTCGTATACGATTTGTCCATGCGACTCAAGTTCATTAATAGAAATCCACCTGAGCTCACCAACAAAACCGCTACGATGAGAAAACTGATGATTATTTTTCTAGTTATGCTAAACCTCATTCTCACGTACCCCCCGATTGAATAAAATGCGATCTATATTGACCCATTTTATACCAAGGAACACAAAATATCACCAACCATTTTTAATATGAAATCAATTGTATATGCGGAGAACAAGCCGTCTCATTGGGGATGTTGGATTATTTCGCATTATTTGACCATCGGTTCTACAAATGTGTAAAAAAGTCGATCTGGCGATATAAAAAACACGCCAGCCGTCAATCGTTCCGGAATTTCGACATCGATCAATAGTCCGCGCTCATCGCGATCCGACAAGACGAAAGCTGGGGTCAGCGGCAGATGGTTCTCCAGCAAGTTTTATAGAAGCCGAGATACCGGTCTTAAATATGCGAAGCAAACGTAGGCTGTCAATGAGGTTAACGGGCTTTTTGCCGAGAAAATAAGCCTTTCTAAATTGAAAAAACTTGCATATAGCATCTTTCAATATTAAGCTAAAAGTGCGTGTTCAAAAAGTCGGCATTTTAGCACCTGAAAGTTTTCGTAGAAAACTTACATCGTAAGCGCAAGCTCAGGTTGTGAGAACCCCGGGATAATGCTTTCGTAGCGAGTTTTTCTTCGAAAAACTTTCAGAGGAACGTAGTTTAGGCGAAACCTAAATGAGTACCTGAAATGTTTCCGAAGGAAACATACTTCGTAAGTGTAAACTATTCGAAGGTGAACGCAAGATTCGATGTCGACTATGCTTCTTGAATGACTTCGTGATCAAATGATGATTTTTTGAACAACCTCTAAAACTATATGAAAATTGCGAGTTGAATGGAGTCAACGCTTATGGAAAACCTATTCAGCATCATTGAACGTGAAATTGCTATTTTCGGTCGTCGTGCAGAGGCGATCCGCATTGCTTATCTGAATCATAAAGAAATTGATCGCTCCACGTATTTATTGCTGCGTCTACTGCTGGATGAAGGCCCGCTTGCCATTAAATCGCTTGCAGATGCGCTACATCTAGACATCTCGACCGCAAGCCGGCAGACCGCTGCACTCGAAGGGAAAGGGTTCGTCGAACGTCTATCCGACCCAAGTGATGCACGTGTCAAATTACTGCAGATTACCGAATTTGGGCGTAGCGAGCTGCATACCTTTGCGAAGGCGCGTGAGGAATTCTACGCGAAGCTGCTCGAGGACTGGAACGAAGATGAATGCCGACAATTCGGCGAAAGTCTGGCACGCTTCAACCGTACGATCGAAGCACGTCGCTTAGAGCGTGAGAAATCCGAATAACGAAGATCCCACTATCGAACCTGAAAGGAAGAGGCATCCTTCATGACTCCTTATCATTTCCGGCAACGAGAGATCGTCACACGCATTGCAAACTCTGCAAGCCAGCAGCCGGTTCTACCAAACGGACTCTGGTTCCATCACGACATACGCGATAATTTCTATTATGCTTCCTATTTATTCGCTGCAGCGGCCGACTCAACGATTCCTGTCTCTTTTGACCGGAATGAAATGAAAGCCCTTGCAACATCCATTCTGCTGCAGGTGCTTCAGCTGCAAGATCAGGATCCGAGCAGCTCTACCTACGGTCACTGGCCGATGAGTCTGGACCCTGTTCCGAGCGAAGCAAAGCCGCACCCTTTACCTGTCGAGATCATGGGCAGCCTGATGGTCTATTTCGATTCGCAATATCAATCTGCGTTCAGCGATCTGTTGCGCACGGCTTTTGCTACAGCATTTCTACATATTTATCAGGGCAACTTCTATCGCAAACCGATGGAACAGTATGGCCATCATGAGGCCAAATTCACTTCCGCCAAACTCATATTCGGTCATAAATTCCAAGATACAGCCCTCATTCAAGACGGCCATGATAGCTTGAAGCTTACGCTAGACCGCATTCACACGCTTGGCATGTGGGAGTACGGCAGCCTGCCGTGGTTCTGGCATTGGGTTCAGGCCTATACTTGCGCCTACACATTAGAGCAGAACGACTCGATTCGGCAGGACCTCAGCCGTCTACTTGATGCACTGTGGCGCCAACGATCGCAATATTACCTGAAGGGAACCTGGGTCGGCGCCCATGCCCGCGGCGGGTGGCATGACGTCCCTCGCGACAGCAACGTGCTGCTCGATTACGTGCAATACGGTGACTTCATACTCCCTGAGGCCATGCCTCGCACCGAATACGCCGGCTTCTTGTTCTACGAAGCGCCCGGGGAAGCACGTCAGACCGCATTAGATCGGTCGGAGCCGACGGAAGTGAGACAGCGCATTACGCGATTGAAATCGACGGGACCTGTCCATCTCCATTCCTATGCCTATATTACGGAGCACTATGCTGCTGGTGGCATGTGGGAGCGGTACACCGAGTTCGATAATGAGCAGCATCGCTGGGATATTACGATCCCGCTGGTCAATGAACATAGTATCAATCAAGCTTATTTCTTCCATCCCGGTGACGGGTATCATGCAGGAGATCCAAGACATCACAGCGAGTACGCGCATACCCTTTACCATCGGAATACGGTCATGTCACTCTATTCCATTCCAGAGACCTCTCCTTTCGACTACATTGTCGGCGTGCTACCCAAGGGTACCTGGCAGGCAGAGCCATCCGCGCTCTATGGTCTTGTAGAGAATGTATATGTCGCTGTACACCTCATGCAGCCTTATCAATATGAGGAACTGGAAGACCGACTTTCGGTGAGAAGCGAAGGCCGCTGGAATGGCGTCGTCATTGAAGCGATGGCTGTAGAGGAAGCCATGCAATTAGGGATGGAGAGCTTCGAGCTCTTTATCGAAGCGATGCAGGCGAACGCACCCGTATTCTCAGCGGTAGCGGATGGGGTCCTGCAAGTCCAGTACCATACACGATACAACGAGGAGCTGCAGCTTACTATTCACGGTCCGAATCACCATGAGGCGCGAATCCGTGGCGAGCAAGTCGATTTTGAGGGTTACAAGGTCTAATTTTTCAAATCTATCCGGCAGTACCAAAGGCGATTTCAGAAGACATGTATTGATCTTCAGAAGCGCCTTTTTTGTGTTCCCGATAACAATGAAAATCGACTCCTTTTTACGCTAAAAACACTCAACTAAAATTGGATTCAATTGGATAATTATTATCAAATTTGATACTATTTTAGTGTTTTCGGATCATCTATACACTCACCTTATTTTGCGTAGTACCAAGGGTTTTCAGTCCTTGTAATAAATTACCTACCCTATTTCGCACATATAACTGTTACAATTTGAAATAAGTCTGCCAATTAAATTCCAACTTTTGGAGGTGCTTGCACATGATCATGAAGCCTGGGCAATTGCAACGCAAGCTTGAAGAGCTCGAAGAGAAATTAAAGCATACTTCGGAGCCCACGTATGTATTCAGACCAGGAGACCCTGTCCGCGTCGGAAATCTGCAAGATGCTGTTGTTACAGAGGTGCTCCATGATGGTAAAATCTATCTCATCGACTATACGTATATCGATAAGAACTATGGAAATCCGATCCACCATGAGCATACGCGTAATTATTATGGCTGGCTGGATGTTCGGAAGCCGATCCCTGAGACATCGGACACGATCATTCGCAATACGGACATGAATGTTCGATTTACATTCCGCATGTTATCCGAACTTCTCCAACGCGTATACAATTTCGGCATGAATCTAGACCCCGATTACCAACGGGATTATGTCTGGGAGCTCGAGGACAAGGTTCGCCTGATTGACTCCGTATTCAGTAATGTCGATATCGGCAAATTCTCCGTGATTCAACGGGATCCGAAGACATGGGTACGATCGGGACAGGGCTATGAAATTATAGACGGCAAACAGCGCTTGATGACACTGATGGCCTACTATGAAGACCGTTTTGCATGGAACGGCAAGAAATACAGTGATCTTACCTCCAGAGAGCAGAATCATTTCATGAACTACCCGATTGTGTTCGCTGAAGTGAAAGACATGACGCGGGAACAGACCCTGCGGTATTTCTTAATGTTGAACACGGTCGGCAAGACCATGGACGCAGAACATATTGACCGTGTACGAGCTGAACTCAAAACATTGGAATAAGAACGCTACTCCATTTCATACGATTTTAGATGAGGTTACTGGAGATTGCCTTAATCACTTCGTGTGAAGGAGCGGATCGAATTTGGGTTATTTTGTCGAAGTGGAGCCCCGTGTAAAAATATATGTCGAAGATGTCGGATCCGGCGAACCCATCGTTCTCATTCATGGGTGGCCGGTGAACCACCAGATGTTCGAATATCAGACATCCATGCTGCCGAAGTATGGATATCGCTGTATCAGTATCGATATTCGCGGGTTCGGTCAATCCGACAAACCTTGGTACGGTTATTCGTATGACCGGCTATCCGATGATGTGCGTACCGTCATCGATGCTCTCCAACTGGAGCGCGTTCGACTAATCGGCTTCTCGGTGGGCGGTGCAATAGCCATTCGCTACATGGCTCGTCATTCCGGTCGCAAGGTCGCACAGCTTATTCTACTCGGTGCTGCTTCGCCAAGCTTCACGAAACGGCCAGACTTTCCTTATGGCAATACGGTCAATGATGTCGATGCGCTGATCGAGCAGACAACGGTCAACCGCCCGCAGATGATCGAAGATTTCGGCCAGAAGTTCTTCTTCAGTCCGATCACGGAGAGTTTCCGCAGCTGGTTCCAGCTACTTGGACTGCAAGCATCCAGTCACGGCACCATAGCTGTAGCAGAATCACTCCGGGATGAAGACTTACGGCAAGACCTTAACAAGATCCTCGTTCCGACAACGCTCCTGCACGGCGTCAAAGACAGGATCTGCCCTTATACGCTCGCACTAGCGACACACAAGGGCATTCCAGGCTCGGTCCTCGTGCCTTTCGAGAAGAGCGGGCACGGCCTATTCTACGATGAACGCGAGAAATGCAATGAATTGATACTTAAAGCTCTGAGAGGACTTCAGACGACCAAGTAACCATTATTACACATACACCTAGCAAAAGAGCACCCTATCACATGATAAGGTGCTCTTTGCTATACAAATCATGGCTTAGCGAAGCCATACGGTCTTCTCTGCTGCTGGGATACGCTTGCTCTGCGGCGCTTCCATATCAGGATACCCCACGTAGATCATGCCTACGAGCTGCTCCCGTCCGCTTAGTCCGAAGGCTTCCTGCATGATCGGATGATACATCGGGTCCCCGGTCCGCCAGACCGCGCCAAGTCCGAGTGCATGTGCAGCGAGCAGCATATTCTGCACGGCCGCATGTACCGCTGCATACTCTTCGATCTCCGTTACGTTCGCATCCTCTGCAGGCGATACCGCCACGGCAATAACGATGGGAGAACGGAAGGCCTTCTTCTCATGGTTACTCCGCTGGTCGGCTTCATCTTCCGCAGACAGCCCGCTCACTTGGGATAGTGCTATATCTGCATAAGCTCGTCCAAGTACGCGCCGACCTTCTCCTTCCATGACGAAGAACTTCCATGGCTCAGTACGCCGATGGTTCGGTGCCCAGATTGCTGCTTCCAGCAATCGCTCGATTTGTTCCTGTGGCACTGCATCCTGTTTCACTTTCCCGATACTACGTCTATGCTGAATGGCAGCGAATAAGTCTGTCATATCTTCTCTCATCTCCAGGCGATTATAATTTAGGCGTGCATTCCATTATTTTAACATAAATATACCATTTCCAAGCAAAAGAACGATTTATTAGCATGCTGTGGAACTGACCACCCGGAATAATTTACAATAGAGGTATCTATTAGGTACGAAGGAGATCGTATGGAACCGAAACTTGAAACGTTGTACACCATTTATAAACCCCTGCTTCAATCCATGGCCTACCGGATGCTTGGATCGGTTACCGAAGCGGAGGACATCGTACAAGACCTCTTCATTGCCTATGCACAATCTCCAGATAGCGAAATTCGGAATGAGAAAGCCTATCTCATCAAAATGGTCACCAATCGCTGCATCAACTTCCTGAGGAGCGCCCGTAAGCAGCGCGAAGTCTATGTCGGCCCTTGGCTGCCAGAGCCGCAGGTGTCGAGCATTGAGGAACGCCCGGATGATAGCTTCATGCAGCGCGAAAATATCTCATATGCCCTACTCGTACTGATGGAGCATCTTACGCCTGTGGAGCGTGCAGTCTTCATGCTGCGGGAGACGCTCGATTACAGCTATCAAGAGATCGGAGAGCTGCTGAACAAGACGGCGATCAATTGCCGTCAGATTTTCAGTCGGGCACAGAAGAAGCTGCAGCCTGAACTGACCGATACCAAGGCCAAAGCCGATCTCTCCGAGCGGCTCTCGCTGAGCTTCATCGAGGCATCTCGAACCGGAGATTTCCAGCATTTCGTCTCGATGATTACCGAGGATGCCATTCTGTTCAGCGATGGCGGGGGACGTGTCCGGGCTGCGATCAACCCGATTTATGGTCAAGAACGAATATTCGCCTTTCTGCATGGTATTCATACCAAGAGAAACGCTTCCTATCAGCAACACCTCATTCGTGTGAATGGCCATTATGGTATCTTGACTCACATTGGCGAGAATATTTATTCCATTATTGCTTTCCAGCTGGATTCATCGCATCAGAAGGCACAATCCATCTATCTCATTCGCAATCCAGAAAAAATTTCGCATTTCGATATTCTCTAATGTCACAAATGCGAATCCTATTTTGTCTATATCTATGAGAAGCTGAAAACAAGCTTAACGATATACAAATGGAGGGATTCCCACATGGAACAAAGAATGCAAATGAATGCCGTAAACCCGCAAGGTTACCAAGCAATGCTGGGGTTGGAGCAATACCTGCACGCATCGACGATCGATAAGAAATTATTAGAGCTTATCAAAATTCGCGCCTCCCAAATCAACGGCTGCGCCTTCTGTCTCGAGATGCATACCAAAGACGCACGCAAGATCGGAGAGACGGAACAGCGCATTTACCTGCTCTCCGCATGGCGCGAAGCACCTTATTACACTCCGCAGGAGCGTAGTGTACTTGCACTAACCGAAGCCATCACGGTCATTACCGACAATCATGTGCCGGATGATGTCTATCAAGAAGCAGCGGAGCATTACAGTCAGAAGGAGCTCGCCGATATCATTATGGCGATTATTACGATCAATGCCTGGAATCGAATCGCGATATCCACGCTCATGATGCCGGTGTAAGCTTGACTACCCATAATAATTAGGGTATATTTGGAAAAATATCATAAACCCACACTTACGAAGGAAGCACCTCGTGAGATCGCTGCAACGCAGCCGTTCTCGCGCAGGTGCTTTTTGTGTTGTCTGCTGTCGGGTTACCATGAAGGAGGATATCCATTTCCATGAGACAGAAAATAATCGCCTTATGTACGACACTATCCTTAATAACCGCTGCAATAGCCCCAACTGCAGCCCAAGCCGCTTCTTACACCATACCTGTATCTACCCAATCCGCACTTGATAAGACGAATGCAGCTGCAGACAAGACGCAATCCGCACGTCTATCCAGCTTACAAGGCGACTTAACCGCGCTTCTGAAATCGGAGGATCAATGGAACGAACGTATTCTATCGCTCCATACCCAGAATGAAGAGACGTTGCCGAGCTTAAGTAAACAAATTCAACAGATCGGCTCAGCCGAGCGAAGTCGATTGGAACAGCTCGTCACACAGACCAAAGCGAAATATCAGCCCCTCTTCCAATCGTACACTACCTTGAACGATCGGATTCAAGCCGCCAGAGCACTGAAGAACAAAGATCTGAATGCCTTGCTCCGTATTCAAGCGGATAGCATGAAAGCCGCTGTTCAACTCGCACGCGCAGATATTCGAGCGAAAGAGGAAGCCTTACGGGCATGGAAGAGCAAGACAGCTGAGACGGTGAAAAAAGTTCGCAGTACACTTAAGGATATGGACCCGATCAAGGTGCAAATCCGAGCGGAGAAGAGTATTTTGAGCTCCCTCAAGAAACAAATCCCTACCGCTTCGCGTAACCTCACTGATGCCGTCAAGGTCACCGATGCGAAGCGATCGATCGATGCGCTAACCTCGCTAACCACCATTATTCGCGACATCAACGCGCATCAACAGAAAATCATTACCTATGAGCAAAAGATCAGTGACATTCTCTCCAGAGCCAAATCCCAGATCCCCGTAAAATAATATAGAGCAGCAACCCGCATCGACGACTTATGGTCGATTGTAGGCTGCTGCTCCTAACAAAAAGGACTTGCCCTGGGGCAGCCGATGATCCGGTGCACCTTCCAGTTCAAGTCCTCGTATCGTTCATCTCTTGATTGTCTTCTTATTGTTGTTCTTGGCCTACACGACGCTGAATGACTCTGTGAATGATAATAGATCTAAACTCAAACACAAGACCAAGCGCTAACATAACGCCCATCACACCAAGCATCGAGATCTGTGCTGTCACGCCGCTCGCTGCCGTCAATACCGTTCCAATATAGCCTTCCAATAAGGCAAAGGTAAAGAACGAAATAGCGATGATCATCGAGCGCTTCCGTTTCTCCTTCAAGATGTCCATAGATTTCTCTGATAAGGATTTATTTGCCATGTAAATAACCTCCTCGTGATTGTCACAACCGTCTCATGCCAATCGCCGAGAGGCTGTGCCCGAAGATTGGAAGCGTTTTAATAATGAGATAATTATATTTAATCACAATTCTGTCACAATGGCAATAAAATCCTTCAAGGTTTAGACACAAAATAGACTCAGAACGTTAACAATTGTATTTGAAATGCATCAATCGGCATGAGCACCTAACCCTTAAGTACATTTACATTGGCTTTATTGATCACATAGGTGCCCATCAACTCAGATTCTCCAGGGTGTTTACCAGCATCCATATCGTAGAATTTCTTGACAGCCATCTCGCCGAATAAGTTCTGGCGCTGCGATATAACCGCATCCAGAATCCCCTGCTTCACATAAGCAATGTTATCTGGATTATTATCGAAGCCAATGAATTTCTGATGCTCCGATGGATGGCGCTGCGTATAAAGAGCCATGATCTTTCCAAAATCTCCATCCACACCTGCTGCAAGATCGAATCCGCCACTCTTCTTCACTAGACGCTCGAAATCTGCAAGCCGTTCGTCATGTACAGGATACCCGCTCTGAACACCTACAATTGCAATATTCAGTGATTTCGCAAGCTCATCGCGAATACCTTGCATTCGAAGCTTCAAATTCTCTTGGCGATCGTTAATGGTACTCAGCACAACGTTCCCTTCCCCATGAAGGACTTTGGCAATAAGTCGCCCCATTTCACAGCCTGCTTCATAATCATCCGTACCAATGAAGCTTGCCCGCCGACTGTCAGGCACATCGGTATCGACACAGATCGTTCGGATCTGCTGCTCCTGTAAAGTATTGATTACTGGCCGGATTGAAGATTGGTCTACTGGGATGAGAATTAAGTAATCAAGTCCTGCTTGAGCCAAATCTTGGATGACTTCCTCTTGCGTGCGGCCCCCATGGCCATCTTGGTAACGAACGACAAAATCCAATCCGTATTTGCTTGCTGTTTTTCTTGCATTATTGATCATCTGAACCGTAAATGGATGCCCCTCTGGCAGATTACTGACGAAGGCTACCCGCTTCGAGCGAAGCTCCGTATTGTCCACTTGATACGCTTCAACGGATTCCCCCATACGACCAACAATGCTTTGTAAAGATGTCGCCAAGTCGAACAAAATTTCATTCGATTGACTCTGCTGCATGCTCAGGGATGCAGCCTCCTCCGTCGATGCTGCTGATTCCTGCGCTACAGCGGCGATATTCGTGATGGAATCGACAATATGATTCTTCGTATGATTCAATACAGCCATGTGCGCTAGAATTTTATCCTGATATGTGACAAGATCGGTCACATTCGTTGTAATCTCATCAAATGTCGCGCTAACGTCTTGGATAGTCTGCTGCTGAATTTCGAACTTGTCGGATGCAGAGCGGATCGATTCGACGACCGACGCAATCTCTGTCGTAATCGACTGAATAATTCTGCCGATTTCCGCCGCGGATGCGAAGCTCTGATCCGACAATTTCCGTATTTCACTTGCGACCACGGCGAACCCGCTTCCCGCTGTACCGACCCTCGCCGCCTCAATCGAAGCATTCAGCGAGAGCAAATTCGTCTGCGACGCGATGCCCGTAATCGCATCTGTGATCTGATGCACTTCTTTCGCGTGATCCATTAATTTCGCAACACGCTCAATCGTAATCGTTAATTCATCCCTCGTCATACTGCTGGATTCTAGGGTCTTATGGACATTCGCATTCCCATGATCCTTCAATTCACACAATCGATCCACGCCATCTTCCATAATCGATATGGCCTGTAATACCTGCTCGAACTGCGCTGCAAGCTCTGTCGTCGAATGCATACCGCTCTCTGCATCCACCGCTTGCTGCTGAGCCCCTTGGGACACCGCAAAATTCACATCCGTCATGGCCTTGGATTGTTCAGCGGACTCTCCCGCGGTATCAATGACAACCGTCGTTAGCTTCGTGATTTCGTGGATAGATGTTTGAAAGCCGGAAATGGCGCCTCGAAATTGTTCAATGATATAGGATAGATCTGGTCTGCGTTCACCGAACTGCTGAAGCGCTTCACTCTGCCTCAAATCCTTGGTCTTGATCACTTGAACAGCGTAGGCCGCATCATCATGTGTCCCCTTCGGAACCCAAGCCACGAAGGCTAGTCCTGCAAAGCTGATCAATAGCAGAATATTGCCGGGAATTACTAAATACTGTCGTATGACAAACGCGGTCACAGCGACAGCAAGTATAATCAACAGCTTAACATTTGTCGAAATCCTCTTCATCATTAATCATCCCCCCTATGGATAAATTTAACTGCATCATTTATTAAGCTAAACAATTCTTCATTGGCTGTATAGCTTTGTTTTCAGCTTTTTGGTAGTTTTTCTACATATTTCGACCTGAGCCTTCGGGTATTCTGAGACAATGCATGAATCTATCCCTGATGGATGATGATAACACGAGGGAGGTGATGAACATGGCAGGCAGAAACAGCAAACCGAAGAACGACGGCCCAGCAGCATCTCCATCCCGAATGGATCAATTCGGCGATAAGCTGGCTGATAGCAGAGATGATAAGCAAGCAAGAGCGGATCGCAAGCAATAAGCATCCTCGCCAAATAGCCGCGCAGTGAAGTTCTGCAGCGGCTGTTTTGACATATCTTCATCGAACTTTTAACTCTTTTTCATCTGGCATTAAGGTTACTAATTTATAGTACAAGTATCAAATACGAAACTTATCTAAAGCCTAGCCGTAACATACCAAGAGAATAACGAATACCCCTACTAATGGTTGGAATAAGAAAGGAATTCAAAAATGGACCCTAAAAAGATTATAATGATAAGCTTCATGGCCTTCGTCATTGCGTGCAGCAGCAGCATCTGGAGCAATGAAGCGAGTGCAAGCGCTAGCACATACAAATTAGCAACAGACGGTTTAACGAGCAGCTCAGACGCCGATGATCTTCTACAAGCACTAGGCGTAGAATCAGAAGAGCAAATCTACGATGCGCTCTACAGCGGGCAATCACTGGCAGATATCGCTAATGATAATAAAATGGAAGTCGATCAAGTCGTTGATATTCAGGTGGCTCAGCTAAGGTCACAGCTCGACCAACGATTCTTAAACGGGAGTATTTCCTTAGAAGCTTATCAGGCCCAACTCGAAGAAATTCATGACATGATTCAAGAGAGTGTGCATCGGAAGATGCTCCAATAATATTCGATCCTATGCAAAAGAACCTTCAATCCACATTCAAAACGTGAGATTGAAGGTTCTTTTTCCTCAGATGGATTAGGAAGGATCGTAACAAGATCCATCGACATCACATTGCAGTCCTGGAATGATCGTGAGTCCGCCTTGATCCTTCGCAAGCTCTTCGTTCAACACTTTCTCGAAGGACTCGCGGTTCGTAACCCCTTGAATGCGTTGGCCGCCGATAATAAATGTCGGCACCGCGGTAACTGCAGCCTCTTCATAGGCATGACGACGAGCCTCATCCTGAACGGACTTATACTTCCCGCTTGTAAGTGCCGCGCGGAAGTTTTCCGCATCAAGCCCGATACTGCTCGCAAGCTCCGTCAACACTTCAAGCTCGCCGATATTCAACTCTTCCTGATAGAATGCCGTGAACACGCGGTTCATATAGGCGTTGCCTTTCCCCTGTTCCTTCGCATAATGATACCCTTCGAATGCAAGACCCGTATAGGGATGCGGCGAAAGGCGAGGCAGCTTCATATCTACGCCCCATTTCTCCGCCATGGGCGAGATATAAGAATTCCAACCCTGCAGCTTGCTCGGTTCATTCCATGGATCAATCGGTTGCGACCCACTTGGACGAAGCTCGAACGGCATCCATTCCACCTCCACGTCCTTACCCTGAATGGCTTCCTCGAACGGTTTCTTCCCTAAATAACAGAACGGACAGACAAAGTCCGAATATACTTGGATTTTCACGGTCATCGTAACCAACCTCCTGTACTTCTAACATAATTTGTGCACCTGTAACCATTATAGTTACTAGTTAGAAGTGTGTCAATCGATGACAAGAAGTGGCACAATCACGAGACTACTAAATCAGACTTTAAATCACTCAAGCACTTGTAGCATTCTCGCGCTCTACTCTTCTCGCCATCCAACTCGTTTGAACCCACAATCAAGAAGAACCACACGCCGGGCAGATCGCGACGCATCTCCTGCACGGATTTCTACTGGAAGTTTGCCGAATCTCTAGATCCCATCATGAGTACGACCCTCGGATTCAGCGCATTATCGAACGTATGGAGCGTCATGTCGAGCAGCCAGACAACTACGAGACCTGGTTAGCACAGTGCGGATTGCAGAAGAGCCAGTTCCATGATTTATTCCGCAAAATGACGGACTTGCCGCCCAAAGCCTATGTCAATCGCATCAAAATGCAGCGCGCCGCCGCAGCCTTGTTAGAGAGCAATCGATCCGTTACTCATATTGCGGAGACGCTCGGCTATTCAACAATCCATCATTTTACGAGACATTTTACAGCGTATTACGGCATCTCTCCAACGCAATATCGAAAATCACATTAGTGACAACTCAACTTTGTGCAGATTTTCCCCATTGCGAAAGTTGAGTTACGATAAGTTAACTTCTTAATTTAATTATGTGTTCCTATGCAGAGTACGTTATAATATAGGGCGTGAGGTGAATATAGGAATGAATCAACCGACATTGTGCCCGCGATTCGAAAAGGCTGTCGAAATATTAAGTAAACGATGGGTTTCCTTCATTGTCTTCCAACTCCTGTCGGGACCGAAGCGATTCAGCGAAATCGAGGCATCCCTGCCGAATATTAGCGGAAGACTCTTATCTGAGCGGCTCAAAGAGTTAGAGATCGATGGGATCGTAAATCGTGCCGTCTATCCGGAGACACCCGTTCGTATTGAATATTCATTAACAACGATGGGGCATGCCCTAGCACCGATTTTCAATGAAATCGTCCATTGGTCCTCCACGTGGATTGACGCATCTTCGCTGAACGTTGATGAACAAGAATCTAAATAAGTCTGAGGAACATCCTATGAATGATAAAGCATTCGAAGTGGATCCCCATCTATGCCCGCTCTGTGGGCAGGACAACCGCTGCGGCTACCGAGCAGGAACGGATGATTGCTGGTGCTTCCACACATCGGTGCCCATGGCGTTAAGAGAGCAACTTACACCCGAGTTCCGAGGCAAGACGTGTATCTGCCGTGACTGTGTTGAGGCGTATCATAGAGAAAAGATCCATAAAGAACAACGATAAACAGGCAATGCTGCGACCGTTTTCCGGTATTTTACCGGGGAGCGGTCGTTTTCGTTTTTTGACGGCATAGAATTAAAAAATGGTTGAGCAGGAGGCTAATCCCACTCAACCATTTCTCTGTGTACCCATGACTGGATACTAAATCGCCTTTACCATGCCGCCGTCGACGAGCAGGGATTGGCCTGTCACATAGCTATTCGCAAAAGAACCATAGAAGGCTACAATCCGTGCGAATTCCTCCGGCGTACCGAGACGACCCAGCGGAATATCTTTCAAGTTCGTGTTCTGAACTTCTTCCATCGTACATCCGAGCTTCGCTGCCATTAGCGCATCAAGCTCAGCGATCCGATCCGTTGCAATACGTCCAGGCGCCACGGTATTAATCAGAATGTTATCGTTTGCGAACTCGGAAGCCAGCGTCTTCGTTAAGGCTTGTACACCGGCACGGAAAACATTCGAGAGGATGAGGCCCGCAATCGGCTGCTTCACCGATGTGGAAGCAAGATTCACAATTCGCCCTCCGCCAGCAGCTTGCAAGTGAGGGAGCGCTTCGCGGATCATGCGAATGGTGCTTAGGAGATTCAATTCGAAACCATGCATCCATTTCGCATCATCCATGTCTGTGAAGCGTCCTCCCGGAGGACCCCCTGCATTGGTAACGAGTACATCTAACCCGCCTTGCGTGTCCACGGCTGTCTGAATCGCACGACTTACATCCTCTGCATTTAATACATCCATCTGCACCATTAAGACCTGTCTGCCTGTCTGCGCGAGAATCTCATCATGTGCCTGCTGGAGCTGCGCGAGATCACGACTTGCGATCGTTACGTTCGCCCCTTCTCTGGTGAATTCCAAGGCGCTCGCTCGGCCGAGACCTTTACTCGCAGCTGCTACGAACACGGATTTACCGGTAAGTCCTAAATCCATCGTCAACATCCTCCCAATCCATTGGTACTTTCACCCATTATTATGCGACTGAGAGGCTCGCATCAACCAAGAAAGAACCACCTTATATTTTCGTTTTCCGATATCCCGCAGCTAATAGTTGCATCCCATCCCGATATTTCGCGACGGTACGCCGTGAGATCTGAATCCCCTCCTTCGTGAGGAGATCCGCAATATGCTGATCTGAAAGAGGGCGGTCTTTGTTCTCCCCGGCTATTATCGCTCTGATTCGAGCCTTAACCGCCTGCGCAGAGGTATCCATACCCTCCCGTGTCGGCAGCCCTGACGAGAAGAAATATTTCAAGGGAAACACCCCGTGCGGTGTCTGTAGATGTTTGCCGTTCACTGCACGGCTGACCGTGGATTCATGAATGCCCAGTCGGCTCGCAATGACCGCTAGGGTCATCGGTCGAATCCCCTTCACACCTGCGGTTAGGAAATCGATCTGCTCCTCCAAGATCGCGTGCATGACTTGCTGCAGCGTCTGCCGCCTCAGAGCCACGCATCGGATGACCCACGCGGCCGATTTGATACGAGTCTGTAAGAATGCAGACGCATCGGATATTTCCGATACTACCGCTGATCCTTGGTTCCCCGCCCATCCATGATAGAGCTCACTGACGGCCAATCGAGGCGAACTGAAAGGATGCATGTGCAGCATATACCCTTCCGTCTTCAGCTCCACCATGGCATCCGGCACCACATAGGGCACGATAGATGCCCCAATCGATTGGCCGGGACGCGGCTGAAGACGCTGAATATATTGTGCAGCAGCCTTCACCTGAGCCCTCGACATCCGAAGACTTGATGCAATCGCCCCCCATTGGCCATGCGCTAAATCCTCGAGATAGTGCGCCACGATCTCCCTCGCACCGCGAGCAGACGACGAGTCCCGCTCAATCTGAAGTAATAAGCATTCCCTAAGGTCCCGCCCACCTATCCCCGCAGGCTCTACCGATTGCACCTGCCGTAGTGCTTCCTCAGCGAGGCCGATCGAGACATGTAGCACAGAGCACACATCGGCTAAATCCATATCCAAATATCCATCTTCATTCAAGTTGCCCGTCAGGTAGACCGCCGTTCGGCGAACATCAGGCGTTAGCTCGAGCAACCGTAATTGGCTAAGCACAGACTGCTCCAAGGATTCAGAAGCAGCCTGCGCTTGCCATAACGAATCGTATGCCATCCTTCTGGCATGTGTACTCCTGACGGTCTGGGAATACCCAGATCCCCTATGTTCCTCCAGTTCCAACACCGGATTCTGCATAACTTGTTCCTGCACATACTGCATCAGCTCTTGACCCGATAGGGTAAGGATATGCATGGATTGCTGGAGCTCCGGTGTCATCGCTAATTTCAGACGCTGATCTTGAACCAACTGATAGCCTAGCATCTTAACATCCCCCTATCGAATTTCTTGCTGATGAACTTCTTAGAACTTCTCTGACACCATCTTCGCTTGCGTGAACAAGAGCAGATAATCCCGTCCGCCTGCTTTCGAATCCGTTCCCGACATATTGAAGCCGCCGAATGGATGCGTGCCTACAAGTGCCCCTGTACATTTGCGGTTAAAATATAAATTTCCGACGAAAAACTCACGGCGTGCCTTCTCCAGATGTGCCCGATTGCGCGAAATGACCGCACCTGTTAAACCGTAATCCGTGTTATTCGCGAATTGAAGCGCTTCATCAAACGATGATGCCTTCGTGAATGCAACCACGGGTCCGAAGATCTCCTCCTGTGAGATCCGTGCCGCCGCGTCGACATCCGCAAAAATCGTCGGCTCGATGAAGTACCCCTGCGGATCCCCTGTGTTGCCACCCCATACGAGGCGTCCTTCTTGCTTGCCGATCTCGATATATTCTTGAATTTTACGATAAGCCTTGTCATCGACGACAGGTCCGACATTCGTTATCCGGTCCGTTGGGTTCCCCATCACAAGCTGCTTCGTACGCTCAACGACTTTATCCAGTACTGCGTCATATACATCTGCATGAATAATCGCACGAGAGCACGCCGAACACTTCTGGCCAGAAAATCCGAAGGCAGACGCAGTAATGGCATCCGCAGCCAGATCCAGATCCGCATCGCTATCGACCACGATGGAATCTTTGCCGCCCATTTCCGCAATGACGCGTTTAATCCATTTCTGACCTGGTGCCGTCTTCGCTGCGCGTTCGTTAATCCGAAGTCCTACGTCACGCGAACCCGTGAAGCTAATGAATCGTGCAAGCGGATGATCCACCAAGTAATCGCCCACCTCGCCACCTGGTCCCGGTAGATAGTTCACAACCCCAGCAGGCAGGCCCACCTCTTCGAGCAGTTCTACGAATTTCGCTGCAATGACAGGTGTCGTACTCGCCGGCTTCAATACAACGGTATTTCCCGATACGAGCGCTGCTGTCGTCATGCCCGCCATAATCGCAAGCGGGAAATTCCACGGCGGAATGACGATGCCGACCCCAAGCGGAATATAATAGAGTTCATTCTCCTCTTCTTCAATAATGGTAAGCGGCTGAGGCGCACTGAGGCGCTGCATTTCGCGCGCATAGAACTCCATGAAGTCAATCGCCTCTGCAGTATCCGCATCGGCCTCGGCACGTGTCTTGCCTGACTCGAATGTGAGCCATGCAGAGAATTCATGCTTGCGGCGGCGCATGATCGCAGCGGCCTTGTAGAGATACCGCGCCCGCTCATTCGGATCGGTATGCTTCCACGATTCGAATACACGGGCAGCCGTCTGAATCGCTTCTTCCGCGAGCGCACAATCCGCTTGCGATACGACCCCGATCACTTGATCGGTGGAGGCTGGATTGACCGACGTCACCTTGCGGTCTGTCGTCACTTTGTTGCCCCCAATAACGAGGTCATAGGAACGCCCAAGCTCACCCTCCACTTGTTGCAATGCCTTATCATAAGCCAGATTGTTCTGTTCATCTTTGAAATTGGTAAATACCTCATTTTTAAATTCTACGCGCATACCCTTTTCATCCTCCCTGAGTAAAATAACAAGAAATATAAATACCGTCCTGTATCCCAATGTATTAGCAATTACCGTGCCAACTTGCTTAAAAAAGAAATATTTTATATCAAATGCGGTTTTGGCATCCTTCTTGCTTCTTTCATGATTGCTACATCATTACTATGACATGATGATTTGGAGAGGGGATTCTACCCATGGACATCGGTACGGAACTATATCGCAAAACACTACTGACGATTGCCGGCAATCGGCTCGTTGAACATTGGTCGCTCAAATACGGCAAGAAATTAGCGAGTAAATTTATCGCAGGCGATACGCTTGCTGAAGCCTTAACGCAGATTGAGGCACTGAACCAAAAAGGGATTATGGCGACCCTCGATCACCTCGGAGAAGGCATTCGTCACTTGGACGAAGCTGCGGGATATCGGGAAGAATATGTGCGTTTGGTGCGAGGGATTGCGGACCGCGGTGTGAATTCCAATGTCTCGTTGAAGCCGACGCAGATGGGGCTCGCGCTCGACCCAGAGACCTGTTACGCAAATATACGCGCTGTTGTCGCAGAATCTGCGAAGCATCACAATTTTGTCCGCATTGATATGGAAGATACACCATTCACGCAAGCGACGATTGATATCGTTCGACGCCTGCATGCCGAGGGGCTTACGAATGTCGGTACCGTCATTCAAGCGTATCTCTATCGTTTTCTGAATGATGTCGAAGCGATGATTCAGGAGGGCATCCGCCTGCGTCTCGTCAAAGGGGCCTACAAGGAGCCGAGTACCGTTGCCTACCAGAACGCTTCGGATGTCATTACGAATTTCAAAAAAATGATTCAAATGCACCTCGATCAAGGCATCTATACGTCTGTGGCCTCCCATGACGACACCATGATCAGCTGGGTCAAAACCTATGTTCAGCAAAATGGGATCTCCAAAGACGCTTTTGAGTTCCAAATGCTATACGGTCTACGCATGAGTGAGCAAGCCAAGCTCGCCCAAGAGGGTTACCGAATCCGCTGCTATGTTCCGTATGGCGTGATGTGGTATCCGTATTATACGCGCCGACTGGCCGAGAAGCCCGCAAATCTGATGATGGTTCTCAAAAATATGTTCAACTAAGCGACGGAAGATCAGGTATAATCCATATATTAGAATCTTTGTTCTCATATATGGGAGGTCAACCGATTTGAAGCATCATCTGCCGCGTCTCGAACAATTGATCAATACCCAATTTAGATGTCTACCAACCGATCGCATAGAGGCCCTGCCGATAGAAAATATCTCTACCCAAGGCGATGGACTTGTATTTACCCAAGCAGGCTCGCAATATTTCTATCTTAAAACGCAGCATGGGCTCAACAACGATTCATATGAACAATCTTTTATCAGGATTCCTGTGGAAGCGCTTCCGATAGATACTCCGCTGGAAGAGGCCATGACTCGATTTACGCACTCGGCATATCTCCTTGTGGAATCGGAAGGTCAGGTCGTCGGTTATGTGTCGGCTGTCGATTTATTGCAAGCCATCACGCAATCATATCGTGTTCTAGACGCGTATTATCGAACGACCCTTGCGACGATTGATCCCGACATGGCTATTACGCTGATTAATGAGACGCAAGAGGTAGCTGTGTGGACTGCAGGCGCAGAGCATATCTTCTCGATTCAGAGCCAAGATATTATCGGCAAGCCTGCGACAGCCTTCTTTCCCGTCGATCGCTTGCAATCCTTGAAGACCCTTCAGACCGGGGAGTCTGTCTATAAAATGCAGCACCAACCGCGCCAGGATTTGTTCGTGCTTATCAATGCAAATCCGGTGAAGCTGGACGGGGAGATTATCGGTGCCGTCGCTGCGGAGACCGACATTACCGCCCAAATCCGGCTTCATCAGGAGCTGCTGCATATGTCGAGCAAGATGCATCATCTTCAGCGTGAGATGGAGATGCTCAGTCCATCGTCCGATCCATTCTCGCCGATCAAAGGCACAAGCCGTACGATCAAGAGCTGCATCGACACGATGCGGAAGGTCAGCCAGACGAAGGCGACCGTACTCATTCAAGGTGAGAGCGGTACAGGAAAAGAGCTGTTCGCTAAGGCCATCCATGATTCCCGTGAAGATCATAATGCCCCCTTCATCGCGATTAACTGTGGCGCGATCCCCCCGGCGTTATTCGAGAGTGAACTATTCGGATACGAGAAAGGCGCCTTCTCCGGCGCTGATCCACGCGGCAAGAAGGGGCAAATCGCGCTCGCGAACGGCGGAACACTCTTCCTAGATGAGATCGGGGAAATGCCGCTCGAAATGCAGGTGAAGCTGCTGCGCGTGCTGCAAGAGAAGAAGTATTTTCCGATCGGCGGGACGCAAATGCGCAGCGCCGATTGCCGGGTCATTGCCGCGACGAATCGAGATCTGAAGAAGATGATTGCGGAAGGGAAATTCCGCGAGGATCTGTATTATCGATTGAACGTCCTATCGATGGAGATTCCTCCGCTCCGGCAGCGCAAGGAAGACATCTATGAACTTACCCAGTCGTTCCTGCATGAGTTCTCCCTCGTATACGGGCGGCATATTCAAGATTTTCCGCCAGAGGTGATTCAATGTCTGCTGCAATACGACTGGCCTGGCAATATTCGCGAGTTACGAAACACGATCGAGCGGCTTGTTATCTTCGCAACGGATGGCATCATCAAATCGGATTATTTGCC
Source organism: Paenibacillus terrigena DSM 21567 (assembly GCF_000374845.1). GTDB lineage: Bacteria > Bacillota > Bacilli > Paenibacillales > Paenibacillaceae > Paenibacillus_K > Paenibacillus_K terrigena. The sequence continues at coordinate 164,694 of NZ_KB895421.1, forward strand.
GAGTGCCATTTATCAAGAAGCCTCACGACCTTCTGCAGCTGACTCTTCCCAAGCCATGGACGTTCATCTCAGCGTTCACGCTTATCAGGAGACCATGGATGCATTCGAACGGAATCTCCTGGTGCAAGCCTTGGAGGAGGTTAATGGCAATAAGCTTGAAATGGCGAAGCTGCTCGGGATTTCGCGGGCTACGTTGTACAATAAATTAAAACGTTTTGGGCTATAGACACGCTAGTGTCTAAAATTTAAGACATTTATATTCGTAATGTGTCTAATTTCATAGACAAACATAAGAAGACCTCCACCCGCGCCATCATTGGCGCGAATGGAGGTCTTTATCGTTATGATTGCATATGCTGGAGATACGGTGTCAGATCCACCTTCAACCCTTGAGCCAATCGCTTGCCAAGCTCTGCATCAGCACGATAGAAGTTACAGATGGCGAGCAGCTTGGTCTGGTCGGTAACCGAAGACAAGTCAGCCGTTAAGTTCTTCACGAGAGCATCCTGCTCCGCAGCCGAATACCGATTCCATACTTGGCCGGCCTGACCGAAGTTATTCGTCTTCTCAATTGTTTTGCGCATCGCTTCGCCTTGGATCGGATAAGGAACATCATTGTACGCTGGATCTTCTTTTGGCGTATGTTGGTGGCGATTCGGTTCATAGTTAATATGCTCCTTCTGCTGGCCGTGCGCCATCGCGCCATCCCGCTGATTATTATTCACCTGCGCGAACGGACAGTTAACCGGTAATTGCAAATAATTCGTGCCAATCCGGTAACGCTGCGTATCAGAATAGGAGAACAATCGACCTTGCAATAGCTTATCTTCCGACGGCTCAATGCCTGGAACAACAACGCCAGGGTTGAATCCGACTTGCTCAGTCTCCGCGAACACATTCTCAGGGTTCTTATTGAGTGACATCGTCCCCACGAGCTGATATGGAATATCTTCCTCGAACCAATCCTTCGTCGGATCCAGTGGATTGAAGTCGAAGTTATCCAGGTCCGCAGGATCCAGCACTTGCACATATAAATCCCATTCCGGGAACTCCCCACGCTCAATTGCTTCATAGAGATCGCGACTCGCATGATTGAAGTCCTTGCTCTGAATCTCCGCAGCTTCCTCGGCAGACAAGTTCTTAACCCCTTGCTTCGGCACCCAGCGCAGCTTCGTGTAGACCGTATTGCCGTAAGCGTTGATCCACTTATAGGCATGGACGCTGGATCCGCGCATATGGCGGTAACTCGCCGGGATTCCTTCGTCGGTGAATACATGCACGAGCATATTCGTCGATTCTGGACTTAGCGACATGAAATCCCAATAGCGGTCCGGTGTCTGTAGATTGTTACGAGGATCCGGCTTCAAGGAATGGACCATATCCGGGAACTTCATCGCATCGCGAATGAAGAAGATCGGTAAGTTATTCCCGACGAAGTCATAGTTCCCTTCTTCGGTATAGAATTTGATCGCGAACCCACGCGGGTCACGCAGTGTCTCAGGGGAGTGCAGTCCATGAATGACCGTCGAGAAACGAACGAATACAGGTGTCTCTTGGCTTTCATTTTGCAAAAATGCCGCTTTGGTGTAGCGTTTCATACTGTTCGTCAATTTGAAAACGCCATGCGCCCCTGCACCACGTGCATGAACGACCCGCTCCGGCACCCGTTCACGGTCAAAATGCGCGAGCTTCTCGAGCAGCTGATAATCCTCCAATAAAGTCGGTCCATGCTGCCCCGCCGTCCTGGAACTCTGATTATTGCCAATCGGAACACCTTGATTCGTTGTTAATTTGGTCATAAAAACGCCTCCCTTTATGTAATATGATAGTAGTCACAACCATTCAAGAATCATAACCACATTGTATGACAGATGATAATTAAAATCAATATTAATTTATAATCATTATAAATAAAATATAAGATAAAGGGACAACTCTCGCCGTTCTAATGATGACGTACGTGCGATATTGTCCCTTTTGTTATACAAAAAAGCCGACCCTACAGGTCGGCTCCATTTATTTCTTACGTTATTGGTTTATGATTTAGTTTGCAGCGGGCTTGTATTCACCAATACGGCTAGCTTTCTCTCGCCCTTCTCCATAACGGATTGACATTGGGGGCATGTCGGCTCTGTTGAAAATGCAAAATTATCTCGCATCCAACCTTTGCATTTCTCATTGGTGCATGACCAAACTGCTGTTACTTCCTCAGGAATCTCATCCATCGGCTTTTTCCGTGAATTATACATGTCCATCCCTCTTTCTATCCAGGATTATCAAGCTTATAAATGCCCTGAACCATCGGTCTCAGGAAGTAAGTTCTCGAAGCACTTCTTTAATATGGCCTGACCGTTGGTTTTTAATAAATAAAAATTCACATATTGTACAAGGTTATCCACGCCTTCCATCATAACCCTCTGCAATATGTGAATTCAGGTCAAATATCAATACATTTCCATCTTACCACTTCTGGCACATAATAGCAACGATTACTTTCCATATCTTAGCGTGCAGGAGCATAGCTTAAGATATAAGCGTATAACGAAGGAGCTGAATACGTTGAACTATCAGCAAAATCCGACCATGAAGCATGAACGGCCTAATTTCTTAGTCTTTATCGTTGATGAGCAGCGATACCCTCCCCGTTATGAGAGTGAAGCCATACGAACCTGGCGCAAGAATAATCTCGTTACGCAGGAGCTACTGCGTAACGACGGCGTGGAACTGCATCGGCATTATATCGGTAGCGCCGCATGCTGCCCTAGCCGAGCTACTATGTTTACAGGCCATTACCCTTCTCTGCATGGGGTCTCTCAGACGGATGGAATTGCGAAGAGCGCTTTCGATTCGGATATGTTCTGGCTCAATTCCAATACCGTGCCCACGATGGGGAATTACATGCGTGAAGCAGGCTACCAGACGTATTACAAAGGGAAATGGCATATCTCCTACGAAGACATCGTGGTCCCTGGGACGCATCAAGATGTTCCAAGCTATCATCCAAGCAACGGTGTGCCTGATCGTCAAAAAGGAGACCTCTATCGACGGGCAGACCGACTGGAAAGCTACGGGTTTTCCGATTGGATCGGCCCGGAGCCGCATGGACGAAACCCGCGAAATTCCGGATCTTCAGCTGCCCATGGCGTCAGTGGGCGAGATGTCGTCTATGCGTCAGAAGTTGCCGAACTGATTCGAGCGTTGGATCAACAAACCCACCCAGCAGAAGAACGACCACCTTGGCTCATCGTTTCCTCCTTCGTCAATCCGCATGACATCGTACTATACGGTTCACTAACAGAGCATATCCCTGCGTTCAGCTTCAATGTGGAACCAACTGTCCCTAACGTGGAGCCTCCACCGACCGTCCTTGAGTCCTTACACACGAAGCCTCGTTGCCAAGCTAGCTATCGCACTGTCTATCCTCAAGCATTGCAGCCCATCCTAAATCCATCTTTATACTATAGACTCTATTATCAATTGCAGAAAAACGCCGATGTGCAAATGCAAAAAGTGTATGAAGCGTTAACGCGCTCCTCGTTCTACGACAATACGATTATTATTTTCACATCCGATCATGGAGACTTGCTCGGCTCACACGGTTATCTCCACCAGAAATGGTATTCTGCCTATGAAGAGATTCTCCATGTCCCTTTCGTGATCAATAACAAGAAGCTCTTCCCGAATCCAAAACAACTTGATGCATTGACCAGTCATCTCGACCTGCTGCCAACCATGCTAGGGTTAGCGCAAGCCAATGTACCAGAGATCCAAGAACGTCTTAAACTTCAATTTACGGAAGTCCACCCCTTCGTGGGCCGCGATCTAAGCTCCTATCTGCTGGGGGAATCCGCGCCGCCCGAAGACTCGGTATTCTTCATGACCGATGATGATGTCATGCTTGGGCAGCATCAGATCAGCGCCTTAGGCAGACCTTATCCTTCTGTTGTCCAACCCAACCATATCGAGACCATCATTACGTGGCTTGAATCAGAAGATGCTGTTGGGACAAAGAGGAGGAGGCTATGGAAATACTCCCGATACTTTGACCCGAACGCAACGAGCAGCGGAACACCCGCCCCCGAAGAGTTCGAATTGTATAACTTGTCCGAGGATCCCTTAGAGATCCGCAACTTAGCTTACTCCACCTTCGCAACACCAGAGAGTCGGGAAATTCAAGCCCAGATGATATGCCTGTTGGATCTACAAAGACAGACCAAACGATTGACCCCAACGACAGCTTGAGATCTCGCTACGAATATCTTTCTTCAGAGGGGGCTTGGATGGTAGAGGGTAGTTTTGGTAATATTCATGTATAAAGAACGCAGAATGTTAGGAATGGAGCACAGTACATGAACAGATTAGCAGCCTTACGCGAGCCCTCTACGCGTAAATTATTATTCAGCGCAGGCCTGAGCTGGTTATTCGATGCCATGGATGTCGGCATGGTCTCCTTCATCATTGCCGCGATAGCCGTCGACTGGCATCTCGGCGCACAACAGATCGGCCTTGTCGCCGCAATCAATTCCATTGGAATGGCTGCTGGTGCAGCCGTGGCCGGTTCTCTAGCAGACCGTTATGGCCGCAGGTCCATCCTCATCTGGACGTTATTAATTTTCTCCGCAGCTAGCGGATTATCTGCACTCGTATCCAGCTTCGTTGCACTATGCATCTTGCGATTCATCGCGGGATTCGGTCTGGGCGGAGAACTACCCGTCGCTTCGACACTCGTCTCCGAATCCGTACCACAGAAGGAACGAGGGCGTGCCGTCGTGCTCCTAGAGAGCTTCTGGGCCTTCGGCTGGATCTTATCCGCGCTCATCGCCTATTTCGTCATCCCGGATTACGGCTGGCGCATCGCCTTTGTTATCAGCGCATTGCCCGCGTTCTATGCCCTGTACCTTCGCCGGGCGATTCAAGATTCACCTCGGTACATGGCGGCGGTACAACAGAAACCCTTGCCTTTTCGTCAGCGTGTCGCTTCTGTCTGGTCGTCGAAATACCGCCGTTCTACCATCACCCTATGGGTTCTATGGTTCACGGTTGTCTTCTCTTACTATGGCATGTTCCTCTGGCTTCCAACGGTTATGGTGATGAAAGGTTATGGTCTCGTCAAAAGCTTCCAATACGTGTTGATTATCACGTTGGCACAGTTACCCGGGTATTTCACAGCGGCGTATTTCATTGAGAAGATTGGCCGGAAGTTCGTGCTCGTGACGTATCTCGTCCTAACAGCGGTCAGTGCGATATGGTTCGGAATGGCCGAGTCCGAAGGCATGCTGATCGCTGCGGGTATCTGCCTTTCCTTCTTCAATCTGGGCGCATGGGGCGGCATGTATGCCTATACCCCAGAGCTATACCCAACGGAAGTACGCTCAACGGGCGTAGGACTCGCCGCATCCTTCGGGCGGATCGGCGGGGTGATTGGGCCTTATCTGGTCGGTATGCTCGTCGCTCGCGAAACGGCGATGACAACGATCTTCACAGTCTTCTTCGTCACCATTCTCCTCGGGGCATTCGTCGTCCTGTTCTGGGGACGAGAGACAAAAGGGATCGATCCCGACAGTCCAACCGTATAAATTCGCACAATAAAGGGGTTGTGTCCTATACCAATATAGGATACAACCCCTTATCATTGCTTCTATGTCCACGCCCAGAAGAATCCGTCTCGATCCCACGCGACTCTGCCGTTATGCAGCTTCCTGAAAGCTTTCTTCACTTCTTTCTCAAGCGAAGCGTTGCCATTCTCGTTCACAAAAACGAACTGCTCGCCGAAATGCGTCCGTACATAATCAATCGCATCGCTCTGTTGCAAAGTCCCTTTAAATTGAATCTCATCGACCATCCATTGGGCGACGGCTTGAGGTGTCACTTCCATGTTGTTCATGCTCCTTAATCCGCTGCGCGAACGAATCCTTCTTCGGTCAGATATTCTGCAGCTTCTTCATACGATTCGAATACCGTATCGAGATCTTCGCCTGCGAAGATGTACCACATCTGATCTTCATCTTCTAATTTGAGCTCCAACGACTGGTTCTTCGCGTTCGTCCAGCGTTCTTCGATCACTTCCTGTGCAGTGTCGGGTGTTGTCGCATCTGATGCTTCTACACTTCCAGTTGCACGTCGTACCCCTTTCCACGTTAAGGAACGGATGGACGCTTCAATGATCGTACGAATTTCTTCCGCAGACATATCGCGAATGTTCACCATACCTCGATCGTCAACATCATAACCGGTCAGATATCCGGCATAGACGAACCCATTGCCGTTCGGATGCAGGTGATAGACGACCGTTTTCTTATCGAACATACTTTCCTCGTAGTGGTAATTGACGCGTTTCATAGACACATTTTTGCGCTCCAATTCAGGGAATGAATCGGCAATCGCGAGCTTTTCTTCAAAACTTAGCATATTTCGTCGGCCTCCGCATGGCTATTGTAGTAAGCCCCATTATACCATAAGCACCGGATAATCCTAATCTCACTCTGATTCCGATAACATCGTGACAAATTAAACAAAGTTCATTGCCACCCGTGCCAAAAGACCCCCATCACCCGAAATTCAGGATTGGAGGCCTCTCTTATTCGTTCATGATTCTGCATGGTGTTAATAGTAATACGTCGTCTGCGATCCGATCTGAGCAACGAACGGATTCCACGCTTGCTGTGAGAACGCCTGGACTGCGTTGCCGTCCGAAGATAAGTTCCGCAGGAATTCGAAGTCCGGGTGTACGACCAAATCCGCTTGGTATGCCTCTATCGTGCTATTCGGCTTGCGTTTCTCATTCAAAGCCGCCAGAATATCCTCTGCCGATTTGAGCCCAATGCCATGCCCAAAGTACAAGTTCGGCCCCATCACGATCGCATTCTCGCCCCGCCATTCCGGCCCTTTTGGATCAAAATCCGGGTTTTCGAAATATACCCCATCCCCAAGATACGCTTCATTCTTGTCTTCCGTGATCACTAGCGGAAGATAGTTACTGGCATGCCAGTCTCTTAAATAAAGATTTTGGAAATACTTGTTAAATTCATCGTCACCGTTCATATCCAGCACGGCCTTATAGAACAGAATCATGATCGCTGTTGAACATTCAAACCCATAATACTCCCCATGTTCAAATATATCTCGAATCCCATCCGCGGGCTGGACATTTCCTCTTAATCGAAATCCACCGTTTGGTGTTCTTATCCAATATCGTGGATTACTGAACGATTCCCGGAAAGGCGCGAATCGGGCATAACTTGCGTTCAAGTCATTGGCTGCCTTCACGATTTTGCTCCTCATTTGCATTTCATAGACCAACGCTTCCTTCGAAGGATAGTAGTAGGTTACCGGGCTGTTCTCCTTCGCCTTTACAATGCTCTGTTCCATCCGCGTCAGCGGCAAACTGCCGGCTTCTTGTAAAGGTCTCCCCGAAATACGTATCACGGCTTCTCCTCCAGACTCATTATGATGACATCGCCCTAGGTTAGTGTACGTATTGCAGGCTGGAATCGTGCATGAATCTTTTCCACTCTAGTTCTATTAGACTAGTAAAGAAACAGCGTATTTCCCACAAATTATAGCGATATTTCACGAAATCCGACTTTCCCTTCCTAATCCCTTCCATATTACATGTCGAAACCTTCATTTTCTCCAAATTCTGAGAATTTTTTTGTTGACTAATTGATAGAACAAGACTACTATAGTGATAGGTTCATAGAACTAATTTCCTATTAAAAATGATAAAGGCAAAGCCGTCGAAAGATGGTGACGCAAAACTACAGGGGCTAACGCGAAAATTCGCCATGCCAGCCAGTTACCGACATAGAAGTACGACGTTATTCGCGTTGTTAACCCTTCTTATTTCGGTAAGAAGGGTTTTTTACGTACAACAATTTCATATGTCAACTCCGTATTGACAAAGGCAAACCCATCGAGAGATGGCGACGCAAAGCTATAGGGGCTAACGCGAGGAATACTCGCCATGCCAGCCAGTTACCATTACAAAGTCTAACGCACTTGAACGAGTGACGTTGGCTTTCCAAGGAGTGTTCGTGATGAAACAAACCAAACTCGTGCTTATTACGCTCATGATGCTGATGATTATTGCACTACTTCCTACGAATAACGTACACGCTGAAGGCGCTCTGCCCGATCAATTGGTCGTACTGCCGACAGGTGATTATAATGTAAAAGAAGCAAAAGAGATGATGGAGCGCCTAGAGAAAATCCCAGCTCCAATCTTAAAAACACTTGCTGACAAAGGCGTTAAAGTGAAATTAACGAACGACATCATTACCAACGAACCTGAATTGAACTACCTCAAAGGCGTAACGCCAAGAGGCTGGGAAGGCACTGGACTCACTTGGGATGATGTACCGGGTGTTAGCGAGAAAGTGGTTGTCGTACGCATCGGATACAGCAAAAAAGGCCATGGCCACAACTCGTACAACCTTGAAATCCATGAGACATTGCATGCCGTTGACCGCTTTGTGTTTAACAACGCAAGCGACTCGCAAGATTTCAAAGATGTTTTCACCAAAGAAGCAGCAAGCAACTATCACGATGGCTATGTATCGGCTTATCCTGCAGAATATTTCGCAGAGAGCGCGAGCTTGTATCTCTACAATGATACAACGCGTAAAGAGTTGAAGAAGGACGCTCCGCTTACATACGATTTTCTGGACAAGCTATTTAATCAATAAGTTAGAAAAAGCTCCCCTCTGATTATCAGAGAGGAGCTTTTGTGTTATAACTCGATGTTATTCAGGATACACATGCTTTGGCTTGATTTCATTCCAAGTCTCTGTGTCATCCTCATTTCTTGTGTAACCGTGGTGATTCGTTGCTTCGATGACATCCGTGTAATACCATTTGTTCACCGAATTGTCTGGCCACATTTTCGCATCTTCATGAATGCCTTTAACCTTGACTTTACGATTCAAAACGCTGTTGATGAATGCCATTGCTTCTGCGCGTGTGATGTACTGGTTCGGTTTGAACGTGCTATCATCATAGCCTTTGATCCAGCCTTTGTTCGCTGCAGAGACAATGTATTTCTCAGCCCAATGCCCTTTGATGTCCGTGAACATTTCGTTCTTCTTCTCATCCAATTTGTCGAAACGGGATGCGATGGCTGCGAATTCTGCTCTCGTAATCTGTTGAGCTGGTTTGAACGATCCATCCTTGTAACCTGTGATGATACCAGCATTCTCCATCGTTGCGATATGCTTGCTCGACCAACGCTTCTGCTCAACATCTTTGTATGAGCTGATCTGTTTCATGTAATCGCTACGTGACTCATCATCCATCAGACGATAGAAGATCGCTGCGACTTCTTCGCGGCTGATCAGGTTCTCAGGCTTGATCATGCCATCTGGATAGCCGTTGATGTAGTTGAAATGCTTATCCTTTTCCAATTGCGGTGGAACTGGAGGCAATGGTGGTACCGGTGGCAATGGAACAGGCGGCAACGGTGTTGGCGTCGATGGGCCTGGATCTACTGGAGGTGTCGTAGCATTCTTCGTATAGAAGAAGAGGACTTCTTGACCTTCTTGATCCGTAAACTTGTAATCTTGCTGTGCCTTCTCCGGCGTGTAGCCTGCAACTGGTGCTGCTTCTAGCTTAACCGTTGTTCCAGCTTTACCACTTGCAGTTCCAGCATTCACTAATTCCTTGTTCGTACCTTTTTCCAGATACTTCACAGTGACTTTGTACTCTTTCTCGACTGGTGCTTCTTTGACGTAGCGAATTTCTAACGTCTGGTCAGGTTCACCAGTGAAAGTATACGTGTATTCAGGTTTTTCTGGTTTGTACACAATGCCGTCTTTTGTGATCGGTTCTGGTCTGATCGTGATCGTTGTATCTTTCTTACCTTCTTTAACTTCAACATTCAATTCAACTTTCTTATCTCCATCCACGTACACATGGTGAACCGTTGCTTTCTGGAGATCTTCCACATTGCCTTTGTAGTAGAAGAAGGTATATTCCTGCAATTCATCTGCCGTTACTGGGTAGTCAAATTCGAATTTCTCTGGCAGATATACAGCGCCCGATACCGAGGTAATCGATCCAGCGACCAAGTGAAGCGCCTTGCCTACTTCGCCTTCATGCTTCGTTGGTTCTTGTAACGGAAGCTCTGTCGCACGGTCAATATAATTCACGGTAACCGTACGTTTCTCAGCAGGTACATTATTCTTGGTGTAGAAGAATGTGTGTTCCTGCTGATCGCCTTTCGCGATCACATATTTGAACGCGTCCGTTTCAGATACAATCGTGTAGCCGTCCACATAGACGGAGTTAAATACCGAACCATCTGCTGGGTTTTTGTGTGTTACAGATTCAGCAACAACGTGGTTCGTTCCTTGTTCAAGGTAATTCAGCGTTAACGTCCGTTCAACGTTCTTCGTGTAGTAGAAGACGAATACTTGGTTCGCATCGACCGAGAATGTGTATTCATGCGTTTTCTCGCCTACCAATGTGTAGCCTGGAACTTCTGCTGCTTTCAATGTTGCAGTTCCGTTTGTTACACCTGGCACTGTCGTCGATTTCGCTACTTCAACATTAGAATCTTCTAACAGATATTTAACTGCTACATTTTGTGCTGCTGCTTTGTAGTAGAATACGAACTCTTGATCCTTCGCGGATGTAAATTTGTATTCTTTCGTGCTTTCGCCCACGACCGTGTAACCTTCAACTTTTGCTGCTTCTA
>NZ_KB895422.1 GCF_000374845.1 Paenibacillus terrigena DSM 21567
GGAGAAGCCATTGCTCTCCGGGCGGATGTTCGTGATTCACACCAATTTACAAAGCTCGTAGACGCTACTTTAGAAGCTTTTAAGAAAATTGATATATTGATCAGCAACGCGAATATGAGTTTCACTGCGAAGCCCTTTGCCGAAATGAATTGGCAGGAGTTCTCTCAGAAATTAAACGATGAACTAAAAGCAGCATTCGTGACGACTAAATCCGTTATTCCATTCATGATCGAACAAAAGTTCGGACGTATCATTTATGTATCCAGCAGTTTAGGTAAGGATCCCTCGCCTTACATGATCGCTCATGGAACGGCAAAAGGAGGGTTGAATACCTTTTCCGACTATATTGCCCAAGAATTCGGTCCACAAGGGATTTCAGCCAACGTGGTTGCACCCGGATTAGTGCAAACCGATGCGACGGCCTTTTTGTCAGAGGAAGAGAAACAAACCATTAGTAGCTTCACACCACTGAGGCGTGTGGCGGAACCTGATGATATTGCAGGTGTTATTTCGTTCTTGGCAAGCGACGATTCGCGTTTTGTTACCGGATCGTATACCCCTGTTACTGGGGGGCTGTAACTGGAGCTCAGTGTCATCTGATACTACCAATGCCAAAGTACGTTTATGAGACACCCGAGAGAATTTGATAAAGTTAGTTAGCTAATCAACAGTTATTACGCTAACGGAGAACGATAGTTGAATAAAACTTATTGTTGAGTAGGCTACCGCAGTCTGCTCAAACTACCTGCGTACACTGTTGTTAGATCCTATTATGAGATTCGGAGACTTGGCACTGACAGAGGAGATCGACCCGTTTATGCTTTGAGCAAGAGCTGCTTAAGGAAGGCATGCCAAGCGAAGTTTTACATGTGCTGGGGTATATGATCAACTTAAAAAGCGAGATATCTACGACACAAAAGTTGTCTGTTAAACTAACATGTCCCCGCTTCAATCCGCGGGGGATTCATCTTCCCTATTCGCGCTACTCATGACGACACGTCTTAAATATCCGATCTAATACCTCCCTCAACCTACCACTTGGATCAACTTCAATGTCGATCATTATTTCTTTTTCTTGATTCCAGTGAAATGACAAAAGAAAGTCTTTTGAAAAAGTCAATACAAGCGAATTACTTCTTAAAGAATACGAAAGCTCGGTTGTCATGTGTCCATACTTTTGGTCTTCTGCCTCAATGTACACTGCATCCGGACTTTCAAACGCATCTCTCGATACAGCAATATACCTTGGCGGATCACTATCAACCCGCTTTCACCAAATCATCGCCTTGTCTACAAAGAGCAGTAATTTCGGAAGTGGAATCTGAAAGCTGCAATGCCATCTCTCCTGTTCTATTTGATTATTGTTTTTTGACTTTCATCAAAAATGATTGCGCTCCTCAACTGCTAATCCAATTCTGAAATTCTAGAGCAAGTTCATTTCTGTTCAATCGAGCAATCCAATCACATTCTAGAGCATTCGTAGCATCCGAAACAGTAAAGACCAGTACCCCCGATTCGTTCAAATCGAAGAAAAAGCCTTCTTCGTTCAGCGAATCAAGCGCTGCCACGCAACACTCATATACTTTTTCTTTAAACTGCCTGACGCGTGCCACCGATTTCATGCCCTTCACTTCGTTAAACAATAGAGATGATATTTCCGCAAAATATTCAGCACCTTCAAATTCATGATCCCATTCCCCTGGACTCCAGCGATAATAAATTGCATCTTCTGGATCGCCAGCAATCATGTTGTTCAAGTTATCGGTTGAGTTTACCGCCGGACAAACAGTGATTGCATCTGCATCGGAATACAAGGCGTAACCACAAAAACTTTGCCCAGGATATTGGTTTCTAACCCGTTCGAATGCGTCCATGGCGGCCGCTTTGATTTTTGCTTGAAGCAGTTGAAAATCCAAATCCATATCTCTCCTTTGTCCCTCGTATTTCCGTGGGCTCTCCTATTTCTTTCTAGAACTCCGATAGGAAGTGAAGTCACTATGATATTCTCCAACAAAGTCTAAAGTTTTGAGATTTCTAAGTATTGTTCTATGATAAACTTGATGCGATTATTTGATTCGAGCGATGGTATGGGACAGTGTCCCTTACGCTTACACAATTTAGAGAACAGTATACCTAAGGAGTGGTAGAAATGGCGCGTGTGTTATTTATTAATGGCGGATCAGAGGGACATATCAATCCAACGATTGGAGTTGTGCAAGAGCTTATTTCCCGTGGAGAAGAGGTCGTGTACTTTTGTATAGAAGCTTTTAGGGAGCGTATTGAGAAGACGGGAGCAACAGTTCGAACATTTGACGATCAAAAATTTATAAAAGCCTTTATCTCAGGTGGAAGAGATTATTTACTCGAAAGAGTTAACGGTCTTTTACTTACGTCAGATATCGTCATACCAAGCGTTCTTGAACAGATCAAAGGAGAGCATTTTGATTACATCATCCATGATTCCATGTTTGGTTGTGGACGATTACTTGCTCATATTCTTAAGCTTCCTGCAATCAACTCTTGTACTTCTTTTGCGCAGTCAAAAGATTCATTCGATAACATGTTAGAACAATTTTCTACCGAAGTCCCTCCAGAAATCGTTAAACCCATCAACGAAAAATTTCAAAGCCTGACGGCAATGGTGAAGGAAAAATATGATGTGGAGATCCAATCTCATTACGAAGTGTTTTGTAATCCAGCACCACTGACAATCGTATATACAACAAGAGAATTTCAACCTGATGGAGAAGCATTCGACCAATCTTATAAATTTGTAGGTCCATCCATCTCTTCACGATTAACACAAGAAAACTTCGACTTTACTGCCATCCAGGGGAGTAACCCCATTTACATTTCACTGGGTACAGTCTTTAACCAAGCAATGGATTTCTATAAGCTTTGTTATGAGGCATTTGGGAACACAGATCATACGATTGTTATGTCTATTGGGTATAGAGCCCAAATATCTGATTTAGGGGAAATTCCTAAGAACTTCATCGTAAAAAATTATGTTCAACAAACGGATGTACTGCAATACACGAAATTATTTATTACACATGGTGGAATGAACAGCACCCATGAAGGTCTCTATTACGGGGTTCCGCTAATTGTCATCCCACAAAGCGCGGATCAGCCGATCATTGCGGAGCAAGTCGCCAATATCGGAGCTGGCATTCAATTACAAATGCAAAGCTTGACTGCAAATCAACTACGTGAAGCCGTAGATCATGTGTTAAGCCTCTCATCTTTCAAGAACGCTGTAGCAAATATTGGTGAATCCTTTCGAAAATCAGGGGGGTATCATCAAGCTGTTGATGAGATATTCGAATTTTATTATCAATGAACAACTGCTCCATCTATCTCATGAAAAAAATCGCTTTTCCTCCCCCTTACAATCGGGAAAGAAAAGCGATTTTTCTCAAAAGATGTACCTCTTACAAATCTTCATCATCCTCATGCTCCATCCACTTCTTCTGGGACCAAGCCCACTGGAAGAAGTATACGAACGCGATGCCACCGACTAGGGCAGCAAAGACCATAGGCCACGCCCCACTCATTAGCAGCAATGGCAGCCATAAGATGATCGCGAGGGCAAGATGCGTCCGCCGTGCGACCTTCACAACCGCCTTTTTACGAAAATGATAAGGGATTGGATAGATCGACGCCCAGAACGAGTAACGATGGAACCGCCTGATTGCGGTCAGCTGTGTTCCTATGATCAACAGCATGAAGGCATAGAGCGGAAGTGCCCAATTCGAGCTACGTACCCAATATAAGATCAACATGCCGAGCGCGGTCAGACGAAGGACCATGCCGAGCACATCACTGCGCAGCAATGTTTTCAAATATAAATATTCGTAAGCAGAATCCTGCTGAAAACGAATCCGCCTGCCAAGTACGTTCAGCCATGTACGCTTATACACCTTCTGCGGCATGGACGGCACATCGACGAACCAGTTCAAGAAGATCATGAACCGTCCGCGCTGATCTCGCTCTGTTGCAATAAGCAATTCCCACGGTACGGCATGTTTACGCGGTACACGGAGAGCAACCACATATGTAATAATAACAATCAAGCTGAAGATCACGGCTTTCCAAGTCGGCTGCCACAGCCATACGGCGAGCAGCACTATCGATATCAGACAACGTGTCAGACGATAACTCCACCGTACTCCAGGCCGGCTCATGCGGCGCTCCTGCCAGCTGCCATAACTGTTCATAATATTGAGCGCCAACAACACGCCCCATAAGAGCAAGAACGGCTTCGGATCTTGATCCGCTCGAACATAGAGCAGCCATAGAATGCCGTATACTATACTTAAAAGGATAAGCTTTGGCTTGACGCTATACCCGATGCTTTTTCGAAAATATTCCTTCATCCTCGGTTCTACCCGAAGCAAATAGACTAGGTCCGCAGGCTGAAGGAACGTCCGAAAGCTGCTCCACAGGATAAACGGCAGCAGTACGATAAGGCTCACCGTTCGAATTGGGAAATCCGCCGGGATCCGCCCTAGAAATCCGACATACCCCGCAGCACCACCGATGAAGATGAATCCAAGGAACAATAGAAATCCGCTCTGTCCCACATAGCGGAAGTACGGGAAGACTTCCTGCCAGAAGGCGTTTTTTCGCCGTCGCCATAAGGATTGAAGATCCATCATCTACGCCCCGCCTTTAACGAGCTGATAGAAAATATTCTCCAGCGATGTATCGCCAAGATAGCGGTGCTGCTGTCTTAGTTCCTCCAACGTCCCTTGTGCAATCACACGCCCATGATGAAGCACGATGAATCGATCACAATAGTTCTCGATCGTCGATAGAATATGGGAGCTTAGTAGAATCGAAGCGCCGCGTGATTTCAGTTCCACCATGAAATCCAGCAAGTTCCTGATCCCAAGCGGATCAAGTCCTAGAAAAGGCTCATCGATCATATAGAGCGGCGGATGAACGAGAAATGCGCTCATGATCATGACCTTCTGCTTCATCCCTTTGGACAGATGCATGGAGAAGGTATTGTATTTGTCGTTCATCTGGAACAGTGTCAACAAATGCTCTACGCGTTCCTCATAGTCCTTCTTCTCGACGCCATACGCCATCGCCGCCAGCTCAAGATGCTCCTTCACGGTCAGTTCCTCATAGAGCATCGGTGTCTCAGGAACGAATGCTAACGACCCGCGGTACACTTCGGGTGCTTCCGCTAATGTCTTCCCTTGCAGCGTAACATCGCCCTTATGCGGCTGCATCAGGCCTAGGATATGCTTCATCGTCGTGCTCTTGCCCGCGCCGTTCAATCCGATCAAGCCCACCATCTCGCCTGCCTTAACATCAAAATTCACATCATGAAGCACTGGCTTTCCAGTGCTGTAGCCGCCCGTTAATTGATTGACCTGCAATATCGTCTTCATGGCCTGTCTCACCTCTACCCTTATTATAGCGAAGCGATGAGGAAGTTGCGAATGGGATGTATGACGACCACAGGATCCATTCACCCTCGAACATCACCCACGTTGAACAAAGGAATTTCGTGCGACGCGACAAAAGCAACCGCCACCATCACTAGGATGATAACCAAGAAGAAGCCATCACGGCTCGTAACCGATGTCTTATAATAATAGGTCCGTGTGGCTGTACTGGACTGAGCTGCGAACCGCTTGGATTCCATCGCGACGGCGACCCGCTGCGCACGGCGAATACTCTGCGCAAGCAGCGGAACCGCATAATTCAGCAGCCGTTCCTTCCATCCTCGAATGGAATGCGCCGAGCGCACACCACGTACGGCTAGGGCCTGCTGCCGAATCTGGAGCTCTTCCCACAGCATGGGAAGCATTCGGAAGGAAGCCATAAATGCGTAGGCGTATTTGGGCGGCAGGCGCAGCTGCTGCATCATCGCGTAGAACAGTAGGGTGGGACGCGTCGTTAACGCAAATAACAATCCCGTTGCCGCACAACTTAATGTTTTGAACCCGATGTGAATACCTCGGAAGAAGCTCTCCTCCGTGATGCGGAAGAGTCCCCAAGACCACCATAAGGTCTCCCCTTTGCCGAATAGAATCATGGTCATGGAAGACGATACGAAGATAAAGATGAACGGCAGTGTCATTAACATTAATTTACGCAAGGTATACCCACTGCTCAGGAACAACAAGGCGGCATACCCGAGGAACTGATAGAGAATAAAATCCAACCGATGCGTAAATAAAATGATGATGAACAGGCCAATAAAGACAAGGAACTTGATCGCCGGATTCACGCGATGCATCCATGTCACCCTTTTCGGCGAGAACCAGTTGTTCATACGTTCACCACCATCTTCCTCTCGGTCCGGGTCGTTATTGCCGTGTCGACACCATGCCCTTGTTCAATACGCCAGATTCTCGTAGCAAAATGCTCCGCAATCCATCGATCATGGGTGACCATCACAATCGCCATCCCGCGCTGCCGCCATTGTTCAATCATCTCGAGCATCGCGAATGTGCTGCGTGCATCGAGCCCGAACGTAGGTTCATCCAGCAGCAATAACGGGCGCTGATGAATCAGCGCCGTGGCTACGCTCAACCTGCGTTTCTGCCCCATCGACAGTTGATACGGGTGACGATTGCGTTCTGACTCCAGCTGAATGTGACGCAGCATCTCGCATACCCGAGGGTCCTCAGCCGCAGTAGCCGCATCTGACTTGTTCAGTCCGATTGACAGACCCAGCTCTTCCTGGACCGAATTCGTCACGAATTGCAGCTCCGGATTCTGAAATACGAATGCCATTTGATCCGAGAGCACTTCCCCTCGCCGAAGTTGTACATCCTTTCCTTGTAAGCGATAGATGCCCTCCGTCTTCAGCAATTGCATCAGGGAAAGCAGCAAGGTACTTTTCCCCGCACCGTTCTCGCCGAGTAATGCAATCCACTCGCCCGATCGGATCTCTGCATGCTGAATCAATATTCGACTTTCTTTTCCCCGTTTGCCCTGAAAATTCCGTAATTCAACCAAGGGTGCTGCATCGTCATGTCGTTGAGCTATTGCGTACATGTCATCCTCGTCCATAAGATTCCGATAGCGAGATGAGGCGACATATTCATCCCATACGCCCGGATACCAGATGCCATATTCGATTAACCGAGACTTCTCTTCACGGAACAGCATCTCAGGCGCGCCATCGGCGATAATCTGACCCTGATCATCGAACATGACAACCCGATCAATGAGTTCCAACACGTGATCCAGCTTATGCTCTACAATCAGGAGCGTTCGATTCGCCCCGATCTGATGGATTGCATCCCATATTTGTACCGTGCCTTCCGGATCGAGCAGCGCGGAAGGTTCGTCGAGCAACAGCACATCTGGTTCGAGGAGCAGCACCGCCGCAAGCGCTAGACGCTGCTTCATCCCTTGGGACATGCTATGGATCGGCGTATGGAGGTCACCCAATTGGAGCCCTACTTCCGCCAACACCCGCTTCATCCGCGCCTCCATTTCCTCGCGTGGAACGCATTGATTCTCCATGACAAAAGCTAACTCTTCGTCGACAAAAGGCATCCCGAACTGCGTATCCGGATCTTGAAACACCATCCCCCAAGACGATGGTAATCGCAAGGATTCGGATTGCATTGGAACTTCAATCGAGGTCGGTATAATCCCGCATAACACCTGAAGGAGCGTCGATTTCCCGCATCCGCTCGGACCGAGCAGCAGCACCTTTTGCCCCTTTTTCACAGAAAAGGAGAGATCCTTGAACTGTAGATTCGGCTCTCCTGGGAATTTCAATCGGAGTCCGGTCACCCCCAGAACTTCTTCTGCTTCCGCCTTGTCTATCATCGGTCTCTCTCCTTTTTCACTGCTCATTCTATTTGTTCAACGCATCATATTCGGATTTCGATACAGGTCTTACTAGATTCGTCACGCCTGTCGCTTCAAGTGCTCTGACCAAGTAATATGCGAATAAGCCCGTAATCACGACCCCACTGACGCAGCGCAGACCATATTTCACGAAGAACATCCAAGGCTCGTAATCCGCAATATAGCCATATACATAATCGACCCCCATGGAACCAAGCGCAACAGCGAGCCCCGCCAATGCCGCCGTTCCGGCAGAATAGCTGCGATAGCGGAATAAGGCAAAGATAATTTCAGCGCAGAGACCTTGAATAAGGCCATATAAGAACAGTTGAATCCCCCATTCGGCCCCGAACAGCAACGAGACGTGCGCCGCCGCAAGCTCTGCCAATAAGGCTACCCCAGGTTTACGAATTAGCAGGAACGCAACTGTAGCCGCAATGAACCACATCCCGTACACCAACTCATCCGCTTGAAAGAACAGAGGTTTGAATACATCGTATACGCTGCCCCACAACTTATAGATGACCCCAAACACCAACGCGAGTAAAATCGTGATGAGAATGTCTGAAAACTTCAATCTCAACTTGCCCTGCACAACCATCAACTCCCCATCCTAAATGATCTAGAGCAACAAAAAAACCGCCTGGCAGCATGCACAGACGGTGAGAAAAGTCTCGATCGTAGTTGATTCGATGATATACGTCATAAGCTAGGGTATTTGATCGCCAAATAGATTAGTCTGTTTCGCTACATTGAAACATAAACTCCATCTATTGTGGTCAGAAAAGGTCCCTATTCATCGATTAGATTCTCTCCGCTGGCATTATCCAGATCAGATTAACGGTCAGTAGTGGTGGTGAACGACTACAATCTCAGCCTGACTCCTCAAGCCCCCGTATCCCATATTCGGTTTTTTCATTTACAATATCTTCACAATACAATACACGGCCAATTGTTTCAAGAGAATTCTCGTTCAACCATCAAGGTCTAGGATCGAGATCCTCTTCGAACATTTCCTCAATCCCCCGTTGCTTTTTCCCTCCGAATAGCAGCTTCACGCCGCCGCCAATGAAGAGTACCGCAATGACAAGCGTCTGGAAGTATTGCTGCACTTGATAGCGAACAATCCAATTCGGGAAGTAGTTCTCAAGCATCGGAAGTGCAATCTGATCGAACATATAGTAGGCTCCGATGACAATTAATCCGAATCCCATCCAACGGTTATGTGTTGGCAGCCATCTGACAATCGGCGTATCGCGTAACAAGTCTCCGCGGCTATACCGGTTCAATTGCTGCAGCGTATCAAAGAAGCTGAAGCACCAGATGAGTGGGATGAAGAAGAAGAACAACGACAGTCGCATAAAATCAAGGATATAAATGGAGCCGAGGAACCCCACCATCAATTGTAACCCGCGCTTTTGTAACCCAAGATACATATGCCCGGCTCCTGGCAGGAGCGATAAGACCATGGCCAACATCTTGCTGCGTCTGCCGTCTTCACGGAATGAATCAAAATCATCGAATAATGTACGATCCAGCAGCAAATCGCCTTGCTGCTTGCGATGAGCCGCCTGCACCGCATCGAACATACAATAGAGCCAAATAATCGGCAATAATCCTAAGAACACCGCAAATCCGCCTTGATTCGTAACGGCTGTCACGAAGATCAGCATCGTCCCTAATCCGAAGAAAGCAATTAGGAATGACAACCCACGATGCATCAGTCCAAGATAGAAATGGCCCAACCCGGGAACGAAGGACAAGAGAATCGTGAAGAATCGCTCTGATTCCTGTCTTGGCGTTGGTTGCATGGGACCATGCGGTCCGTAAGGGCCGTATCCCCCAAGACCTGCATCTTGCAGGAATTGTTCGCCATATGTGCTTGGAATGTAAGGCGTACGAACTAAATAAAAGATCATATCCAGCATGTTAATGCTGCCGACGACAAATGCGACAATAACTCCCGAGACAAACGGTGCATCATCGTTGGTCGCGATAGACCCCAATACGCCAAGCCCGAGCGCTCCGAAGAATAACATCACGTACAAGACTGCTCTGACCTTTTTGCCCACATAATAATGACCTAATCCAGGGATAAAGCTCGCGAAGAACGCGATCCCTTTACTACGATATGGTTGCAATGCATATCCACTCCTTTACAATATTTCCGATTTATCATTTCAAGGCATCGAGCCAACTAAAAGCTTTCTGAATAATGGAATCCGTAAATGATCCGCTCGGCTGATCGAGCAGCGCATGGGATCCGCCCGACAAGTTCTGGAATACACCACTTATCAATAGGATAAAGGTGATGGATGCCGCAATCGAATAGTGGAACATCGGATGCTCATACCAATACTTGCTACGCGGCTGTACCCTATCCTTCGGAGAATGCTGAACTGGCTTTCCGTACAATTGCTGCATCATTCGATCTGTAAAAGCATCGTGATCTTCGGGTTCAGGGAGCTCCCCTTCAAGCCCATCCATCGCGAGCAAATACTGCTCCATCGCTTCTTCGGATTGCAACAACAGCTCTTCCATTTCAAGTTGTTCCTCTTCACCCAGCGTTCCTTGAATGTATGCCACCCAATATTCCAGGTTGTACTTCTTCATCGCCAATCTTCCTCCTTCCAGTGGGTTCGAAGCCATTGTCTAGCACGGTATAAGCGAGATTCAACCGTCTTTAGCGAAATGTCACATTCCAGCGCAATTTGGTCGTAGCTTTTTTCCTCCAAATAAAACGATTCGATCATTTGGCGATGCAGCTCGGGAATGTGCTCGAGTTGTTCCCGAATTCGCGCCTGGCGATCCCGGTGAATAACCTCCGATAAGACGTCGCTCTCCATACTGCTGGCCACGAACGGACGATTACCTTCCACCACCTCGACATCTTCCACAACGTCCTCCCGCCTTCGATTCAACTTCCGTTTATAATCAATTGCCTTATTCATCGCAATTCGGGATATCCATGTCTTCAATCCTTTGGACTCATATTGGGGGAGAGACCGGTGGATCTGAATGAATACATTCTGCGCGATATCTTCTGCATCCGTGCGATCACGAACGACGGAATACGCGATTTGAAATATATGTCCGTGATATCGGTCGATCAGCTGACGGAATGCAGCTGAATCGCCTCGCCGAATTCGCATCACGAGTTCTTCATCTTCGATGTGACTCTCCCCCCTCCTGCCTATATAGACGCATGTATGATCATTACCCCCTGCACATTCTAACCTACTTTTTTCAATAAAAAAACAGAGACACTGTCATATGTCTCTGCTAATGTATGGTAGATTTATAAGACTTCTTCATTATCTGCGCTCCGGCTCCGATCTGATACCTCGTACGCCAGTATGGATCCAGCATCTCATCTACTCTGACGCAGGCATACCCCTGCAGCCTTACTTCCTTCAATACGGCATCCAGACCTGCTATCATCTGCAGCGGTGCATCCACGTCAGCGCCAAATGTCTCGCCTGAATCATGCAATACAACGATAGCGCCTGGCGTGATTCGTCGCATCAGCTTGCTTCTCAGCCTTTCTGCCGTCGTGGATCGCTTCCAATCCCCGACCATGACCGACCACAGCACGATGCGATAGCCGCTGCGCGAGCGGAAGCTGAAGAGATCGCCTAAATTCAGAATCCCCCATGGCGGCCGATAGCACGTAGGCCGTTCGCCAATAATCCGTTCTACAATGTCTGCCGACATGTCAACCTGCTCCCGCTTCACTTCGCCCGGTGTCATGACCCAGTTCGTGGTATGCGTATAATTATGAATGCCGATTTGATGACCTTCCTGGTGCATTCGCTGAATGATGTCCGGATATTTCTCAGCCTCACTACCGAGTACGAAGAAGGTTGCTTTCACCCCATGTGCTTGCAGCAAATCCAGCAATCTAGGCGTATACGTCGGGTTAGGCCCGTCATCAAAGGTAAAAGCCACCTGGCGAGTCGCCTTTCCTCTGCGCACAACGACGAGTCCGCATATTCTAGTGATCACAAACGGTGCCAGCATATAGATTACAATAAATAGTATGACAAGTTGCAAGGCTATCATTAACATGATGTGCGCCCCTCCTCAGCTACAAATGACTCTTAAAATGTGTGTTCAAAAAGTCGGCTTTTCAGCACCGAGAAGGTTGCGAGAATCCGAAGAAGGAGGAACGGAGTTTAGGCAAAACCTAAATGAGTACCGGACTTCAAGGGTGAACGCTAGATTCGATGTTGAAATATGCTACTTGAAATACTTCGTGATCAAAAGACGACTTTTTGAACAACCTCTTAAATGTAAATCGTTCTTAGATCCTTATCCTTTTCCTTATCTTCCACTGTCCAACGGTCGAATAGCGCTTGCTTCGAAATAACGAGCATCCTGGGCTCTAACTTCTCCCCCGCTTGCTTCACGCGCTGCTTCCCTTCAGGATGCAATATACGAAGCAAGTAACTGAGATAGATCTTCGCAAATCCCTTTGCCCATTTCGAGGGAAGCGGATGCTGTTCGAATCCTAATCCATGAATAATCCCGCGATGGAGAAGCGTAATCCCCGTGATGGCTTGAACTTTCACAAGCTCTGGTGATGTCTGCATGGCATGGCTAATCTGCTTCATCCCACGGCGCAGCATACGTGCTGTCATGATCCCCGCTCGGTCCGCTCCGACGGCACGTGAAAGCTCTATCACTTGTTGATTATCTAGATGAAGCTCTCCGATCCAATCCCCATTCGCGATCTGGTGACCGTCGTGGCATGCAATGGTTTTACCATTATGTCTTCGGATCACTAATTTACATATCCCAAATCGCCAGATGGATTCACTACGAAATCGCGTAAATAGATCAAAGATATTCTCCCACACCATCCACATGGATTGTGCAACGATCTTCGCATACGAAGTTCCCATATCCATCCCACCTCTCGCTAGCTTAATTGATATCGATCTGATCGATTTTTCGAATGGCCATGTATCCAATCGCCGCACCAGCAAATGCTAGTAGAATAGGAATGATAATAAAGTCATTCAAGTTAAAACCACCACCATTATTCGAACAGGTCAACATTACGATGATGACAGAAGATACAATGGTCGTCGGAAGTGAATATTTACGCATGCCAAAGTAAAGCGGAATAAGTGCCATAAAGCATGCAGATAAGGCATTGAAACCGAGTTTAACGACCTGCTGCATCACCAGCGTCATGGTCAGTTCCCCAGGTACAAAGTGCGTAAACGCGTTAACGATGAGAAACACTGTACTCAAGAATGCCATGGAAATTACAATACATATGAATGTGAAAATGATAACGACCATAAGTTTGGCAGCAATGATTTTTTGACGTTTGATCGGGTACATGAACAAGACGGTAATGGTCTTATGATTGAATTCATCAATCACGAACCGCCCCAGCAAGACGGCGGCGAATATAATAAACGTCCCTCTCGTAAATACATCGATCATTGAGAACACGGTGCTATAGTCTCGAAAAACTGTCGTACCATCCAGCTCCGGCGTATAGCTCATCAGCATCATGAACCCAAAAATAATCACATTGGCGATAGCGGCCCCTCGAATATATCCCATGATCTTGAATTTTCTCAGCTCTAGCTTCATTAGTTTAATCACGTACTCCGCCTCCGTTCAGCACTTGCATGAAGTAATCCTCTAACGAGCTGCTCCGCTTATGAATCGAGTCAATCACAACATCGTTCAGGACCAATGTCTTGGTGATTTCACTTTGCGCAATATGCTGGTCATAAATCCGTACGAATTGATTATCGATCACCTTGATATTGTTCAGTTGAAGTTTGTCGGTCAATACGTAAGCTGCTTTGCTACAGTCGGATGTGATAATCTCAATGTAATTCGTCGTCTCTTCATGAATTTCGGCCATCGTAATTTCCCGCAGCAATCGTCCGCTCTGAATGACGCCAATCGTATCCGCAATTTGTTCAATTTCGCCCAGAATATGGCTGGAGATCAATAAGGTCGTTCCATATTCCTTGCACAGCATGCGGAACACATCTCGTAATTCTTTAATCCCTAATGGATCTAACCCATTAATCGGTTCGTCGAAAATAAGCAGCTCCGGCTTCGTCGTAATCGCACGGGCGATACCCAAACGTTGTTTCATCCCGAGGGAAAAACTCTTTACTTTCTTCTTCCCTGTATCGATTAGATTCACGAGCTCCAACGCTTCATCAATCGATTTCTTATTGTAATAGCCCATATAATCACAATGAAGTTCCAAGTTCTCGCGGGCTGTAAGCTTATCATAAAATACGGGGTATTCAATAATCGTCCCCATCCGCCCTAAGAAATGATAGGAATCTGGCGTTAACTTCTCCCCGAAAATCTCGATTTCACCACTCGTGGGCTTAACGAGATTCGTCATCATCTTCATCATCGTCGTTTTCCCTGCACCATTAGGCCCGAGAAAACCATAAATTTCGCCTTTCCTAATATTCATGCTGACATTTGAGACGACTTCTTGTCCTTGAAAAGCTTTGGTTAATCGATTCGTTCGTACAATATGCTCCATGTCTTCTTCCCCTCTCGCTCTCTCTTATAACTCTATCTTACAAGACGTCATTTTCTTTTTTCTTACTTCAATCTTACGAAATTCTTAAGCTAATTCCGTGCACCCGCTTTCCGTGCACCCGCTTGCTCAAGAAAAAACCCATGAAATGTGAGCGTTCATCATTCCATGAGTTAGTACTTCACCTTTTTCAATTGTACGGTAAACACCGTAAGCTCATATGGCTTACTGCGAAGATGGATCGATCCGCCCATACTCTCAACTAATCGCTTGGTGATCGTCAGCCCGAGCCCGCTGCCTTGATACGATTTATTACGCGAATCTTCCAGCGTATACATGCGTTCGAATACATGATCAATATGCATCGCATCAATGCCTTTCCCCCGATCCCATATGTCCACATAGACGGATGCGTCATCTTCTCGCAGGGTCAAACCGAGCTGCTTGCCAAGACTTCCATATTGAATGCTATTCGAGATCAGATTATTAAGTACACGATGCAGCGCCTCATCATTCCCAAATCCATAGATCGGATGCTCCGGAATCTCAATATGAACTTGATAGCCTTGCTCGGTAAGGATATCGTAATAGTCCAGAATCGTGGTACTGCATCGTTCATTCATCAGGATCCTTGCCATCGGAATCTCTTTATCCCCTGATTCCAGCTTGGCCAAGTCGAAGAAATCATGGATTAACGCTAGTGTCTCTTTGGTTTTGGCATGAACCTTATCTAATAGACGCTGACGTTCATCCGCTTGCATATTCGGATCAAGATGAAGTATTTCTATATAACCGAGTACGACGGTTAACGGTGTCTTCAGATCATGCGAAATATTCGATACCATTTTCTTCATCGACATTTCCATTTTGGCATAGTCCGAATACATCTGGTGCTGCGCCTCCAATAGCCGATTCATCTCCATTAGTAACGATTGAAGCTCGCGATCATCCGTCATGAGCAGTAGCTTCTCATTGGTAGCAAGCGAAGAAATACGTTCGATCTCGGAACGCAAGTGCCGCAGTTGCTTGCTGTGGCTCCTTCGGGAGTGAAATTGAAAGAAAATGACTCCGACTAAAATGACGATAACAACCGAAAGGGCAAGAATCATATTAACCGCCTTCCCACTTGTAGCCGATGCCCCACAACGTCTTAATATATCGCGGTTCAGACGGGTTATCTTCAATTTTGTCTCGTAGTCTGCTCATATGTACATTAATAACATTCTCGTCTCCGTAGTAGTCGTCATTCCATACCTGACTGTAAATATGCGCCTTCGTATAGACGCGATTCGGGTGCGCGGCGAACAGCTTGAGAATTTCAAATTCTTTGGAAGTCAGCTTGATCGGCTTATGATTCTTGAAGACCGCATAATTATTCAAATCGATCCGCAAATCGCCCATCATGAGCATCTGCTGCTCAGGCTCCGCCTTGGGCTCGATGCTCGCATACTGGGTCGCACGCCGAATAATCGCTTTAATTCTCGCAGACAATTCAATCATCGAGAAAGGCTTCGCAATATAATCGTCAGCTCCGAACCCTAATCCTAACGCCTTATCAATATCGCCATCCTTCGCGGACATAATGAGAATAGGAACGAGGCTATTAACCCGAATCCGCCTGATCACTTCCATACCATCAACCTTTGGCATCATGAGATCCACCAGTACTAGATCAAATTCCCCCTGAGCTTGCTCGAATTTCGCTAACCCTTCTTCCCCATCCCCAGCAACGGTAACGGTATAACCTTCCTTGATCAAATAATTCTCGACCATCTCCACAATCGCTTGGTCATCTTCAATAATAAATACAGAATGCTTCATCGCGAACGACCCTCTCTACTCCATGCTAATCTTATCCATTCATTAAGTATAGCAAAATAACCCACAAAGTGGAGCTTTGGCTTCGAGACGAAAACATCTGAAATCTTATCTAACAAAAAAACAGGGACATGTCATAATCAACATGTCCCTGCTATTTATCATGAAATCTTATAATACTTCCGCAATTTCCGGGAATGATTCTTGTACAAAACGCTCAATCTCTTCAGCCGTCTGCATATCAAGAGCTTTTGCTGCTACTTCCTTCGCATCAGCCAAGGAAATCTTGTTCATCAATACCCGTGCAGGCAATATGGAGCTTGCACTCATTGAGAACTCATCAAGCCCAAGTCCGAGCAAGAGCGGAACCGCGACCGGATTCCCTGCCATCTCGCCGCACATGCCAACCCATTTGCCTTCTCGATGTGCATTCTCGATGACCATACGGATTAGGCGAAGCACCGAAGGATTCATCGGCTGCGTCAAATGCGATACCTTCTCGTTCATCCGGTCAGCTGCCATCGTATATTGCACGAGGTCATTCGTACCGATACTGAAGAAATCTGCTTCTTTCGCGAGTTGATCCGATACGAGTACAGCTGCAGGAATTTCGATCATAATACCAACTTCAAGCTCTTTATTATAAGCAACACCTGCTGCATCGAGTTCTGCCTTCACTTCTGCCAAAATCGCATTCGCTGCACGAAGTTCAACGATCGTCGCAATCATCGGATACATGATCTTCACATTACCGAAGGCACTCGCACGAAGAATAGCACGAAGCTGGGTCTTGAACATTTCATGTTCATCCAAGCACAAGCGAATCGCACGGTAACCTAAGAATGGATTCATTTCCTTCGGCAGTTCAAGATAATCAAGCTCTTTATCTCCACCGATATCAAGCGTTCGAATCACAATGGGATGATCCTTGCCGAATGTCTCAGCGACTTCTTTATAGGCTGCGAATTGCTCTTCTTCTGTCGGGAAGTTCTGGCGGCCCATGTACAAAAATTCGGTACGGAACAAGCCGATGCCTTCTGCGCCATTCTTATGCGCATTGTGTGCATCCCCGGGGTTCCCGATATTCGCAACAAGCTCAACTTGATGACCATCAGATGTTACTGAAGCTGCATTCAGATAGTTCTTGAATTCGGATTTACGCTTCTCGAAGTTCACTTTCTTCGCTTCGTATTCTGCGATTTGCTCCGCCGTCGGCTTCACAATCATATCACCTGTCGTACCGTCAAGAATGACCATATCTCCGTCTTGAAGACGTTCCGTAACATCCTTCAAGCCAACAACCGCAGGAATTTCCATCGATCTCGCCATAATCGCGGAGTGTGATGTTCTTCCTCCGATGTTCGTTGCGAATCCTGCAACACGATCGCGGTCCAATTGTGCGGAATCGGAAGGCGTCAAGTCATCCGTAATGAGGACCACCGGCTCTTCGAAATCCGATAACGATGTCTGCTTCACACCGGTTAACAGGTTGAGCAATCGTCTGCTGAGATCGCGGAAATCGGCTGCGCGCTCATTCATATACTCATTATCCATACTTTCGAAGAAGGTTACGAGCTCTTCTGTCACTTCAGCAAGGGATGCTTCCGCATTGATCGATTTCTCTTCGATCAATTCTTTGGTACGACCTACAAATTCATCATCATGCAGGACAAGAATGTGCGATTCGAAGATCTCAGCTTGCTCTTCGCCCATCTTGACGCGTGCTTGCTCTTGAATTTCTTTGACTTGTTCGATCGCTTGTTTGACAATTTCCGAGAAACGTACGACCTCTGCCTTTGCTTCTGCTGCCGATAATGTTCTACGCTCGATTTTGACACCGGTGTCTTTCATAACGAACGCAGGCCCGATTGCGTAGCCAGGTGCTGCAGCAATACCTTTTAAATTCATTGCTATTTCCCCTTTTCAGGCTTATTCAAAAACAGTCTCGAGCACTTCGCCTACAGCTTGCAATGCTTCAACTTCGCCGTCTCCATCGGTAATCACTGTCACTTGATCGTTTTGTTTAAGTCCCAATTTCAGAAGTCCTACCATCCCTTTAGCACTTACGCGTGTGCCGTCAGCTTTCTCAATCTCAACTTTGCAAGCAAATTGGCTTGCTTTCTTCAAGATCGCGCCAGCGGGTCTTGCGTGAACACCTGTAGAGTTTTTGATTGTAAATGTTTGTTGTTGCATATTGTTCCACTCCTTTTATGTTTAAGTCCACATGTTGTTTTCTCTTTTTATTTACAAGCCAAGGGTGATCAGCAAGCTTAGAGGCTAACGGAATCACCCATGATTTATCCTATTGTATGGTTTCTCTGATGTGGCTTGTTCACTATTCTACAGTTTATTGATTTCATCTTTCAACATTTCGGACTGCGTCCCAAATACGACCTGAACGGCACCGCCGCCAAGACGCATAACACCTGCTGCCCCTAATTTCTTGAGTTCAGCATCGTTCACTTGTTTATCATCTTTTACGACAAGACGTAGACGCGTGATACAAGCATCCGTGCTGACAATGTTCTCTTTACCGCCAAGATTGCCCAGAACTTTTACAGCTTTTTCAGACAATGGCGTCTTGCCGCTTACTGGCGCATCCGCATCTCCTGCTTCTGTACCATCGTCATCTTCGCGGCCAGGTGTCTTCAAGTTTAACTTCACGATCAAGATGCGGAACAAGAAGTAGTACACCAGGAAGAATACGATACCGACTGGAATTAAACGCAATGGATTCGTGGACAACTGGTAGTTAACTAAATAGTCGATCAATCCGGCTGAGAAACCGAATCCAAGCTTCACATCAAGCATGTACATCACGACACCGGCTACACCAGACAGAATGGCATGCACAACATATAGAACTGGCGCAATGAACATAAATGCGAACTCAATCGGCTCTGTAATCCCTGTCAAGAATGAAGCAAAAGCAAGTCCTACGAATGTAGAAGCAACGAGTTTTCTTTTCTCCGGTTTTGCTGTGTGAATAAACGCTAGGGCAGCACCCGGAAGTGCGAACATCATGATTGGGAAGAAGCCTGTCATGAACATCCCTGCTGTTTTGTCTCCTGCGAAGAAGCGGTGCAAGTCACCACGAACAACTTCGCCCGCTGCGTTCGTAAAGTCACCGATCTGGAACCATACGATGGAGTTGATAATATGGTGTAATCCGAATGGTACAAGCAACCGGTTCGCTAGACCATATACGCCTGCGCCTATTGCTCCAAGGCTAACGATCCAACGCCCAAAATCATCAAGTGCAAGCTGAACAGGTCCCCAGATAAGACCAAATACAATACCCACGATAACCATCGTAAGCGATGTAATAATTGGAACGAACCGCTTACCGCTGAAGAATCCTAACCAGTCCGGTAGTTTAATGTTGTGGTATTTGTTATAGAAGTACGCTGCGATACCCCCGGCGATAATACCGCCGATAACACCCATATCGAGCTTCGTATCTTTACCGATGAACGTGAATGCTCCTGGCATTTTGGTTAGAACATTCGTAAGTACAAGGTGCGAAATAACCGCAGCGAGCGCAGCAACCGCGTCGCCTGCAAAGCCGATCGCTACCCCAATCGCGAAGATGAGCGGCAAGTTATCAAAAATCGCTGAGCCGCCGGCCGCGAGGAAAGGAGCAATGTATTGGTTAATGAATCCCCCAACCGAGTCTCCCATATGGAAATCTTTAATGTAATCGACATTACCGAACCGAAGTAAAATGGCTGCAGCTGGAAGCGTTGCCACCGGTAGCATCAAGGACTTACCGATTCTTTGTAAGAATGCAAGCATGAAACGTAACCTCCTGAAAATTAAAATTTTAAGGCTGTGCTTTGTTACTTCTTCACTTCAACATCTAGAACCGTGTTGTCCCCTGCTTTTACTTCCCCCGTATGCTTCGTCACTTGCTCGACTACTTCACCGTTCGCCATAATCACAGGCGTAATCACGGGATACCCTTTGGATTCAATAAACGCCATATCGAACTCGATCAAAGGCTGTCCTTGCTTGACAACATCCCCTGTCTTGATCAATGGCTTGAATCCTTCGCCTTTCAATTGCACCGTATTAACACCGATGTGCATAAGCACCTCTACACCTGAATCATGACCGACAATGCACGCATGATGCGTATCAATCAAATGTGCAACGATACCGTCACATGGTGACACGAGAACACCATTTGTTGGCTTTATAGCAACGCCGTCACCTAGAAGCGCTTCAGCAAATGCCGGATCCGGCACTTCACTTAGTGACACCGATGTTCCTGTTAATGGAGAAACCAAAGATACAATTGTTTTTTTCTTTTTGAAAAACATAAAATCCACCTCTTAAAATAATTTTAGGTCCTTGTGTAGCATGCCCCAAAAAGAGCACAAAAAAAGCATGAGTTAAGGAGAAAGAGGGTATTAGAACACTCTTGTCTCACTTAGCTCATGCCTATCACTAGTCGCACGCTAAATAACACAATATTATGGACTTGGGAAGTAAGAATGCTTCGAATTCAAATGATTCCGCTTACTTCTCGTTATAGTCTGTATTATAGGACAGGATTCTGAAACCGTCAACGACAAAACTCGATCCATTATCTTACAATTCGTCATAAATCGTCATTAAACGACAATATTCATAGAGTTTATCATTGAATCGGATTTCCATAATGCTGAAATAAACGGTACAAATGCATTACCAAGTATCCGATTTCATCCTCTGATACGGTTACACCAAGATTCGCTTCCATCATGAGCGCAATTTTTTTCCCTAAGGTATACTCATCCTTCAGTGTTTCACGAAGTTGGGTCGCAAATGGATTCGGTGACTTCTGCCCTACGGTTAGCCGTTCAATCGCAAAGCGCAGATGAGTAATCAGTCTTATGTAATCGAGACTATCACGAGGCACCTTAAATCCACGTTCCGCTTCAATCATGGCAACAGCTTCTTGGATCAAATGGGTCCATTTCACAATATTGCCGACCGATATATGACATACGGCGGACTGAATGTGCATGGCTAGAAATCCAACTTCGGTCTCAGGGATCTCGATATTGAACTTCTTCTCGATCAAGACTGCTGCTTTCTTCGCCAAGGCGAATTCTCGCGAATGCAGCGCTTGAATCTCATAAATAAATGGATTTGCAATATCGATGTTATTCTCAAGTCGATACAGCGCAAATTGAATATGACTCGGGAGCGCAATGAAAATTTGCTCATTCAGCGAGGTGTCGAATTCGTCTCCGACCATGGAGATGATTTCTTGTGAGACGTCAAGCACTTTGGGATCAACTTGTTCCGTTAATGCTCTGAATTGATTGCGCGAATCGGAACCGGCGAGATTAAATTTCTTCTCGATGCGAGGGTCTGAAGGAAGCACTAACATGCCGGCTTTTGCACCAAATCCGAGCCCTTTGCCCATGAGGACGAGCTCACTATCGGATTTCTCTATGGATACCAATATGGCGTTGTTACTAATCACCCGTTGAATGAGATATGCGGCTGATTCGCTCATTATTTCCTTCACCCTTTTTCGATCATCATTTATTTGTCCTCATTGTAGGGTCGATCCCACACCTGCGTCAATGGAATATTATTTCGGATCCGATTTGGCCTTCAGCCATTTCGGTGCTCCCGCATTCTTACGATCACGATCACGGTCTTGTTTAGGCTTAGATAAGAGCGGCTTAACAGGCGGTTTCACCGCTGCCTTTTTCACAGGTGCCTTCGTTTTCGTTACCGGATATTGGCGATTTGATGTCTCCATTGAACTCGCTGCTTCCGGATTGAATACTTTCCCTTGATACATCGATTGGGGTTCAATTACAATATCCAACTGACGCATGAATTTCTCTATAATGAACATTTCACGAGGGGTAACAATTGAAATTGCGAGCCCTTTTTGCCCCATACGCCCAGTACGCCCAACGCGATGCACATAATGCTCACTGCTAATTGGCAGATCAAAGTTAATGACCATCGGGAGCTCTTTAATATCCAAACCACGCGCAGCCACATCCGTTGCGAGCAGTAACTGAATCCGCCCTTCCCGGAAACGGCGCAGTACATTCATCCGCTCTTGTTTGTTCGCTTCTCCGTAGAGCGGCTCAACAGACAATCCCACAAACTGCAGCTTCGCAATCCACTCCGCAATCGATTCGATCTCGTTCACGAATACAATCGCGGATTTGGGCTTGTATGATCTAACAATCCGGCGAAGCGTGTCAATCTTATTCCGTTCTTCCGTCTCAAAATAGAAGTGGGACAAAGTCGACGAAGTCTTCTGCTCCGGCTTAATCCCGATCTCTATGGGTTCATTCATCCATGCGTCCGCAATATTCCGTACTTCTTCTGGCATCGTTGCTGAGAAGAACAGTAATTGTCGATCACGAAGGGCCGACTTGAATATGGCTTCCGTATCGCCGGCTGCACCAAGCTTGAACATTTGATCCACTTCATCGACCGTAATTGTACGGACTTCGTGCATTTTGAGCTTGCGCATCCCAATGAGTTCAAGCACGCGCCCTGGCGTTCCGACAACAAATTGCGGATGGAGTCTTAATTTCTCGATCTGTCTTTTGCTTGCTGCCCCGCCGATTAGAGATTGTACCGTAATGCCAAGCGACTCTCCGTACATCTCGGCTTCGCGGAAAATTTGCATTGCGAGCTCCTGTGTTGGGGCAAGAACAAGGGCTTGTACCTGTTTGAGCGCTGGATCAATCCGCTGCAACATAGGCAGCAAATAAGCAAGGGTCTTACCTGTTCCTGTCTGGGACTGCGCGATCAAGTCTTTACCTTCAAGGGCAACTGGAATTGCCTCTTGTTGGATGGGTGAAGGCGTCTCGATTCGTTCTGCGAGCAATCGCTCGACGAGCCTAGCGTCAATATGTAAATCTGTAAATGAAGTTGTCATGGTCTAGCATTTCCTTTCTTTGGCCCATTGGGCATTTGTATGGTACACTGAGATGCAGTTATTATCATTTATTGGAAAGGGGGTTCTATCGATGGATCAAGCCTTTATGGAACAGTTCGATGGCCTACTTGAAAAATACGCAGAACTGCTATTAGGTGATAACTCACCAGAACAAGTGGAGAAGATTAAAATTTGGGCCCTCTACAGCCATATGCATAAGACGATGCCGAACCTTACACAACACTGGACAGCGAGTCATCCTGAGGCTAAAGCGACTGTTCGCGCGCTCTTCGAAGAAGTGAAGCAGTTGAATGAGGCGCACCGAGCTAAGGCAAAGCCGAAGCAGGAACCTTAGGGCTTCTGCTTCGTTACCGTTATTTCTTGTTGATTAGCCGGTAAGCCAATTTATCCGCAAGCCTTGGGAACAGTTGATACAGCTTAATCCCGATGGCTGCGGCGAACGGTAAATTCACTTCCGCTTTTCGCTTCACGATAGCTGTTATTATTGTGTTCACGACTTGCTCCGGTTTTAACAAGAACATTTTAACATTATTGACGTAAGTCCCGCTCGGGTCTGCCTTCTCAAAAAACGGGGTATCAATAGGTCCCGGATTAATCGCCGTTACACCTATGTTCTTGCCGACCATTTCTTGCCGCAGCGCATTCGTTAAGCCTAGTACGGCATGCTTTGTCGCGTTGTAGGCGCTTGATTTGGCTGTACCGATCTTGCCTGCAAGTGATGCGATATTCACAATATGACCTTGCCCTGCGGTCAACATATGCGGGAGCACGGCTTTGGTACAACGGACGATCCCCATATAATTGACATCCATCATCGCATTGAACTCCGCTGTATCCGTATCCAGGAAAGTTTGAAACACACCGTATCCAGCATTATTAATCAAGATATCGATGCGTCCAAATTCAGAGATGATCGATTCCACCGCGTCATTCACTTGTTGCTCATCCGTTACATCCATCGGGATCACATGACATCGTCCTGAGATTTGTGACCGCAGCGCCATAAGGCGTTCTGTAGAGCGTGCCGTTAAGATCGGAATGGCTCCGAGATCCGCAAGCTTCTGTGCGGTTAATGCACCAATCCCACTGGAAGCTCCTGTAATCAGCACGATTTTGTCTTGGTACGTATACACCGTAACACTCTCCTTCTATGTTGCGATGATTTGAAAACTCCCCACAAAACTTTCTTTACGAAAAAAGAATAGCCCCGTAAGCGGAGCTATATCGATTCGAAATTCATTATGTATTCACGAAGCTGCATCGTTGCTACTTCTGTTATCCAACAAGTACCTGAATATCTAAATGCCCGATCCCTTCCATCATGAGCGGAACCGTTAAGGCCTGTTTAGCTTTGAATTGTCCTGCAGCTGATTGTACCACTTTCGGCGGGGTAATATCAACTTTTACACCTTGGTTAAATAAAATCGTGCTTGCATTGCCGCTAATCATATTCCCGAGTTCCGAGATCGCACTATGTCCCATCTCACCCAGCTCCGTCATGACGAAGCCACCCATCATCGCTGAGACGATCTTCAGGGCTACAGACTCATGTAGACCAAAGACAATATTCCCATTCATCTGTCCTGTCATCCCGATTTCAATCCATATATATTGATCGAAGAACTGAACTTCTTTTATTTGAAGTTGGCCAGTCGTGGGGCGAATCTGTATCAATTGTTCAATTACATTACGAGCTGCATCCAAAAACGGATTAATATATTCCGCTTTCATGAATAGATTCTCCTCTATAATTCGACATATATTTATTTCATTCGACATTATTCATTCTAATTCTACGATAAATGATTGACTACATTATACGTCATGCGTCTTAAAAAATCACCTCAAAAATATACTTTTTTTGGTATTTCCGAACGATACCTCCTTCATCTCCTAGTCATTTGGGCCGATACACGTACAAATTCAACTAGTTCTATACGATTATATCGGTATTCGGTACAATAATTTTATACTTAGGAAGAAAGTTTCATAGTGTAACATTTGTGCAGAAGGATGTGCGAAATCTTGCCTAACATTTGGACTCATTTTATTTTTGGTGAAGAAGTATTGAAAGATGCTGATCTTACAGCGATGATCACACGCCCCGAGGATCTTCGAATGTTCCGTATGGGCTGTCAGGGCCCGGATTTTCTGTTCTATCATCACTTTTTGCCGTGGCAAAAAGATAAGACGATGAATGATATCGGTTCTGTGATGCATAACGAGCATTGCGGTCCGGTGATTATGGATCTGATCGAAGGTGTCGCCCATCGGGCGCTGCAAGATCCCGCCGTTATTTATGTTCTTGGCTTTGTCCTGCACCATGTACTCGATCGGAATATGCACCCTTATGTATTCTATCGTTCGGGATTCAAGAAATGGGACCATCAGCGGTTCGAGATCTGGATGGATACACTGGTCGTACAGAACAAGCTAGGGCTTGAGACATGGCGGACGCCGGTATGGAAGGAGTTCGAGACTGGCGGGAAGTTCCCGGATGGCATTGTCGATTTGTTCGAGCAAGTCACGGTGCGTTATTACCCCGAGCTTGCGAAGCGTGTTCGCCGTGAAGCGTGGGAAGAAGCCAATCGGCACATGACGGCTGCGCAGCGGCTCTTCCATGATCCAACAGGGCTCAAACGGCTGCTGACCTTCGGTCAGATTGAGCCGTTCGTCTTCAAGCGGCCAAGCAAGCCGCTTGATATCTTGAACGAGTCGCGCAAGCCATGGCGCGACCCAACAGGCCGAGACGCCTCGTATACGACGAGCGTCTGGGACATGTGGGCCGCTGCCCGCGAAGACGCGGCGGCTGTGGTTGGCGCTGCTGCCGCCTATTGGGCGGCTGTGCGCGAAGACGGCGCCGCGAGCGCAGCTGCGGCGCAGGCGCGAGAGCGATTGGCCATCGTCGTGGCCAACCGCTCTTATGAACATGGCGAGCCGTGTGACAGCGGCTTGCAAATTATCGTGGCAGACCCCATCATCTGATGGGGGGCTGTCCACGACACACCAAGGGCTGCCTCCATTCGGGGCAGCCCTCATCCTTATGCCTTGGCTTCGTTAAGTCCCTTCACCAGGTTCACCCGCGTCAGCATGATGATGCCGACGATGAAGAAGACCAGCAAGGACAGAATTGCGAGACGCGCGGAGCCTGTGAGCAGTGTGACAAGTCCGAACAGCGCCGGACCAAGCGATGCAGATACTTTATCCGAGAGGCTCAGAAAGCCGAAGAACTCCGATGTACGGCCCGCCGGAACCAGCTTGCTGTAAATGGATCGAGCAATCGACTGGCTTCCTCCCTGCACCATCCCTACGACGAATGCGAGCACATAGAAATGCAATGCATTCGTCATGAAATAGCCTAGGAACACAACCAATACATAAATACATAATGACATATAGAGTGCACGCTTCGAACCGATCTTCGAAGCCATTTTACCGAATAAGAACGTAAATGGAATTCCTACAAATTGCGTAATCAGCAACGCAATGATTAAATGACTCGTGCCAATTCCAATCGTCTTCCCATAGATCGTCGCCATACTGATAATGGTCGAGATCCCATCATTGAAGAACCAAAATGCGACTAAATATTTGAGCAGTTCCGGGTATTGCCGAATGTGTCTGAACGTCGTAAAGACACGGCGGAACCCTTCTTTTGCATAGAAGCTCACGGGCTGCTTGCGCTCTGCTCCCTTATCCTTCACATGGCGGAAGATAGGTAACGAGAAGAGAAACCACCAGAGTGCTACCGTCACGAACACCGCTTGCGTAGCTACGAGTTTATTGGGGAAGCCGACTTTGTCCCACATCTCGAGCATCACGATGTTGACCGCGAGCAGTACGCCGCCTCCAATATATCCGAACATATAGCCTTTTGCAGAAATTTCATCTCGCTGATCCAGCGGGGCAACATCGGTCAAGATCGAATCATAGAACGTATTACCGCCGGAGAATCCGATCACCCCGAGAATATAGCAGACCGAGACGAATAGATACGTCCCATTTCCCGTAAAAGCCATCAATAAACATGCAAGTACGCCCATATAGGCGAATACGCGAAGAAACCGAACCTTACTTCGAGAAGAATCCGCAATCGCGCCAAGAATTGGCGAGATCACAGCCACGATTATCATTGCAATCGTCTGGGTGAAGCCCCAGTAGCTTGTTGCAAGATGTTCCGGCAGATTGCTAGCAGCGACCGTTAAATAATAGATCGGAAGCACCGCGGCCATCATCGTTGTCGCAAATGCTGAGTTGGCCCAATCATACATCATCCAACTGCGCACAATTTTTCGATTCAAATAAGAACCCTCCTTTTGAAATATGTACCTCCACTGCCATGGAACATAAACCTATTTTTTTCGACAAACACCCCCTGCTTTCCTCCTTGATGACTTGCCCAATATTGATCATTGCTGAAAGTTCACCTATAATGTGAAATAAACCTTTAATTAGATCGTCTAATGTTGAACATATATTTTTACAGCCAAGGAGGGATTCTGTGAACATCAGTCAACTTGAGACACTCATTACCATTTCCAAGACGACGAGCTTTCGAAAAGCAGGGGAGCTGTTGAATTTAACGCAACCCGCTGTGTCCGCACAAATCAAAAGCTTAGAAGATGAATTCAAGACCGTGTTAATTGATCGGAACCAGCCCGTCACACTTACGGATCAAGGCCACGTCTTTCTTGATCATGCAGAGCGTATTCTGAAGATTGTCGCAGAATTGAAGCAGCGTCTGAGTGATCTGAGTAATATTCCACAAGGTCATATTACGATCGGCACCACAACCTCCATCGCGATTCAAATTTTACCGCGCGTTCTCTCTTATTTTCAGAACCAATACCCGCTTATCAAAACTTCAATCTTAACGATGTCTTCCGCGCAGATTATGGCGCAAGTGGAGAATGGGACCGTCGATATCGGCATCGGTTACTTATCGGAGAGTACACCGAACCTGAAGTCCAGCGTATTGTACTATGACACCTTCGAACTTGTCGTTTCACCTAGCCACCCCTTGGGTACACTAAAGCACACGACCGTTGAAGCATTGCGTGATGTTCCGTTCATCGTCTTATCTCCTGACACGGTCGGCCGTCGATTCGCAGATCAAGTCTTTAAAAATTACAACATTCAACCACATATCGTGATGGAGTTATCCAGTAGTGAAGAGATCAAACGGATGGTAGAGCTCAATCTCGGTGCCGCGGTGATCTCGAAGCTATCGATCGGAAGCGAGCTGCGACGCGGTACCTTGAAAATGATCAAAGTCAGTGAATTTGAGACTGCACATCCTGTCGGTGTCGTCTATAAATCCGGCAAATATTTAAATTCGGCTATGCAGCAATTTCTCAGCGACTTAAAAGGCATGCCTGAAACCCAATTTATCAGTTCAGAGTAAGGAGCGTAACCAGATGACTACGAAATTTGATTTGCATACACATCATTTTCGCTGCGGGCATGCGGATGGCAATATTGAAGACTATATCCAAGCGGGTATCCAAGCCGGGCTTCAAGTCATTGGAATTTCGGATCACTCGCCTTACTTCGGCAGCCCCGAAGATCAAGCTCAGCCTCGCATTGCCATGGCCAAAAGCGAATTTGCGAACTATATTCAAGAGGTTCTACGTCTTCAGGCGAAATACGAGGGGCAAATCGATGTCCTGCTCGGCGTTGAATCGGATTTTTTCCCAGAACATGCTTCCCTCTACCAACAAATATATGCGGGATACCCCTTTGACTATGTAATCGGTTCCGTTCACCAGACGGAGGGCGTTAGTATCTTCAATAAGTCCCGTTGGAAAGGTCTAACGTCTGCTCGGATGATTGAGGCGAAGAACATTTATTACGGCATGATTCGGGATTCCGCGACGAGTGGGATGTTCCAAATTCTTGGGCATATCGATGCAATGAAAGGCAATTATCCTGAATTTTCAACGATTGAAGCATATGAGGCGATTGACGAGACACTTCGCGTAATCGGCGAGTGCGGCATTGCAATCGAAATCAATACATCAGGGAAAACAAAGCTGAGTGGCGGTTGGTATCCTTCGGATGACATCCTTGAACGCGCCCTGTTCCATCACGTGGATGTTACCTTCGGCTCTGACGCGCACGTTCCAAGCCGTGTTGGCGACGAATGGGAACAAGTTCGCGACCGTTTGAAACAGATCGGATTCACATCGTGGGTCTATTACAAACAGAAGCAGAAGCAAATCGTGCAACTCTAGAACATGAATCCAACGCATATGACACCAAAAAAAAGGAGGACCTGCCACGTCGGTAGGTCCTCAAGTTTATTTATTAAAAGGGGGTCTTGAGTACATCTTACCCCTTTAACATTATGGTCGTATCACAGAACCATTTCATTTGTGTAACAAATGAACAAAGCTGCAATCCGCAGCAGTTTATTGCGCTATTTCTAGGTCTGATTCTCTTACGGCTTTCGTCGTTGCATGCGAGCGGTTCACGATAATAATACCGGAGACCACGCTTGCTAGTGCTAGAACAACCCAAATGTGTATCGTCTCGCCAAGAATGATGGAAGACAAGATCACGCCGAATACTGGAATCAGGAAAAGGTACATTGAGACTTTCCCGACTTTATTATATTTCATGACCATATTCCAGAGTCCGAACGCCGCAGCCGAGACGAACGCAAGATAGATGAAGATGACCCCTGTCTTCATATCGAAATGAAACGGCATGAATCCTCTACGAACGACACCGATCGCCGCGAGGCCTAGCCCCCCGATCAGCATTTGCTTGGCGGTAAGTTCAAGCACAGATACTCTGCCCGATTCATGCCGCGCGAGCACATTCCCGAACGCACCAAACGCAGCCGATAAGAGTAAGCAAATTTCACCGAACCCGAATTGGAAATGCAATCCGCTCTGCGTGAATCCGACGGCAAATACACCCACGAATCCAAGGAACAAGCCCGTAATCTTAGCTGATGTGAACGGTTCATTCCGGTACATCGCTTGCGCGAATAACATTTGGAAGAATGAAGCCGAACCCGATATAATCGCCCCTTGAATCCCAGACGAATGCATAAGACCGATATAGAAGAATAGGTATTGTAAGAAGGTCTGTACAAGTGCAAGCCGCGAGAGACGCCATACACTTAACTTCCCCGTAAACTCACTCGCCTGCTGACTGCCTGCTGATTTCCCGATGGACGCGAGCTTCAGCAGCAAATATAACAACAAACCTGCGAGTGCGAATCGATAGCCCGCAAATATGAGCTGCTCGAACACATCTTGCTTCGAAATTTGAAGCTCCACATAGCTTAATTTCACAAAGGGAACAGCACTGCCCCAGAGTAAGGTAGCAGCAACAGAGCTGACGATAATACCGATTGGATGCGTAAACCAACTTTTTGCTTTCACAGGATGTATGCCACCTTTTTGAATTAATCCTTGGTGTGATATTAGACACACGTATCCCATTATGCTCCTAATCGACATGATCATCAACAATTATTTTTCAGCCTATTGCTGCAGCCCACGATACACACCAGTCCGTAGTTCCCGTATGTACATCTCCATCTCTGGCACACTTGCTTTGAGTGCATGCTGCACAGCGAGCTCTATATCATAGGGTACGCGTACAAGCTGTATGGAGAACGGTTCAAGTGCACTTCCACCCTCCGTGCCTTCCATGATCGCGTAGGACGCTTGGATCATATCCAGTGCATTCCCGACGCTGCCCACATTGAACAGCATCCGGCGCTCCATATGCTGTACATAGACATTGTGAATATCTCCGTAACCGACAACTTCTGGCTTCGGGTCTTCCTCCGATTTACCTGTCTCCGGCGTATTGTCGAACATTCCGAGTCTACGTTCCTCACTGTCCCAAGGCTGAACCCGATGGTAGACACTCTGCGGAGAAGCATGAACAAGACGTATTCGCTTCCCACTCATCTCCATATCGTAACTGAACGGGAGATTGGCCAAATATTGCAGTCTCTCTGCTCCGAGTCGATCTTCATGCCACGTAAATGGCAGTTTATCTGTCAGCTGACGCCCGATGAGCTCATCCCAATTGCCTCGAATAACGATCTCGCAGCAATCGCGAATCCGATCGACTGCTTCGATGGGATTGGGCCCTTTACCTGCCAAGTCTCCTAAGCAAATAATCCGCTTAATTCCCCGTTTACTAATATCTGCGAGCACGGCTTCCAGTGCAGGCATGTTGCCATGAATATCTGATAGGATAGCAATTCGTTGCACAATAAATCCTCCTTGATTACTGCCTGCGGCTATGTTACTTGCCGCCTTAACGTATGGACCGTAATTTCCGGTCGACATAAGAAGCGGACGGGAAGAAAGGTCATTCCCAGCCCGCGGTTCGTATACACTTTAAATTCCGTATTCGGAAATGTATAGAGGCCGTCCGGGTATTTCTGTCCCATCTCTGGATTCCACTTCACAGGAACGCCCGGAATGCGCACTTGCCCCCCATGACTATGCCCCGATAACTGAAGATCTATCGCATATTTCATGGCCTCGTCAGCCAGATCCGGTTCATGTGCTAACAGCAGCGTATAGCGATCCGCTGGGATCCCTTTCACAGCCTCCCTAACATTCGGAAAACCGCCGAACCAATCTTCGAGCCCCGCCACCGCAATTTTTTCACTGCTGCGCACCAGATCTACATGTTGATTTTTGAGCACCCGAAATCCAGCTTGTTCTAAGGCATTCGTCGATTTGGACTCCGGCGCATGGCGGAAATCATGATTCCCGAGTACAGCGAACTTCCCAAGCGGTGCATGAAGCTTCTTCAACGCTGGGATGACCTGATCCACTTTTGCAAGCCCATTATCGATCAGATCCCCCGTGAAAAGGATGAGGTCCGCCCGTTCTTCATTCATCTGCTCTACGATGCTAAGAAGCCGCTCCGCATTCATATGATATCCAAAATGAAGATCGCTAAAATGAATTATTCGCAGGTTATGAAACGCCTCCGGCAGCCGGCTGCTATAATGAATCATTCGCTTCCACTCGATCCATCCCGGTTCGATAAACCGCGTATATGTCCCCCCAGCCACTGCCATGCCCAGAAGCGTTAACGCACTCCGCTTCAAGAATGAACGTCGTGTCATCTTTCGCTTTTTCCCCATTTTTCCTCCCGTACACCCATGTGCTACCTCATAGTATACCATCTTCATCCATTCAAAGGAAAATCGAACTATCGGGCAAAAAGCTCTATATCTAGTAGCACAACCTTTCTTGCAACCGTTGGTTTTCGCGGTGATACAGGAACAGGATGTCCTCACTGTATTGCTTTACAGATATAAATCATTAAAGCTTCACACGAGCCTATTGCATATTTCAGATCATCGGATTACAATCTCTATTAACCGGTTTGAATTTGAGGAATATGATACTTATTACAGACGATGACGGAGAAAAGTAAGCGAAAGACAGCCTTACAGGGACTGTGTGCCGACCGACTGAGAGCACACGGAAGGAAATGATTTGCTGAAGTTCACTCCAGAGTTGACACCTGAACGAGGAAGAATGTTATTCATCCTTCACTAGGGAGGTCCGTCCGCATGACGTTACCATGCATTGAGCGAGAAAGCTGAATTTACGGCTGTCTAACAAGGGTGGTACCACGGAGTTTCACCGTCCCTTGATTAGGCAGTCTTTTTGC
Organism: Paenibacillus terrigena DSM 21567; assembly: GCF_000374845.1. Classification (GTDB taxonomy): domain Bacteria; phylum Bacillota; class Bacilli; order Paenibacillales; family Paenibacillaceae; genus Paenibacillus_K; species Paenibacillus_K terrigena. Next base: position 32,778 of record NZ_KB895422.1, read on the forward strand.
GTTCTAAGGGCCCTAGAATACAGGAGCATGGAATTCGGCGATAATCTGAGTAGAGAATAAAAGGAGCGATTTGAGATGAGTCAGGACAGAGATTTAGACCAGTTACGTAATCAATTAGATGAAATTAACCTAAAATTACTATCCCTATTAAGCGAGCGCGCGGTTATTGCCCAAGAAATCGGTATCGTGAAGCAGAAGCAAGGGATTCCCAAATATGATCCAGTACGTGAGCGTGAGATGCTCGAAGAGCTTGTCGCACGCAACGATGGTCCATTCGAGGATGCGACCATCAAGCATTTATTCAAGCAAATCTTCAAAGCATCACTTGATCTGCAGCAAGATGATCACAAGAAAATTCTGCTCGTCAGCCGGAAGAAGCAGCAAGAGAATACAATTGTTGATGTGAAAGGCGTACCGATCGGAGGATCTGCGCAAGTGATGATCGCCGGACCATGTTCGGTGGAATCCTATGACCAGCTCAAGACCGTTGCGACGGCACTGAAAGAATCCGGTATCCGCGTTCTTCGCGGCGGCGCTTTCAAACCACGGACATCTCCGTATGACTTCCAAGGTCTTGGCATTGAAGGATTGAAGCTGCTGAAGCAAGTTGGTGAAGAACTCGATATGGTGACGATCAGCGAAATTGTACACCCAGGACATATCGAGCTGGCCGCAGAGTATATCGATATCATTCAGATCGGCGCACGGAATATGCAGAACTTCGAGCTCCTTAAAGCCGCTGGCCAAGTAGGCGTTCCCATCGTACTCAAGCGCGGACTTGCAGCAACGATCGAAGAGTTCATCCTCGCAGCAGAGTACATTGTTGCTGGAGGCAATCCGAATGTCATCATGATCGAACGCGGCATTCGTACCTATGAGAAATGGACACGGAATACGCTGGACATATCAGCTGTTCCAATCTTGAAGCAAGAGACACATTTACCCGTGCTCGTCGATGTCACGCACTCGACAGGACGCAAGGATATTCTCGTTCCTTGTGCAAAGGCAGCACTCGCCGCAGGTGCGGATGGCATTATGGTCGAGGTACATCCAGACCCAGCAACCGCTCTGTCCGATGCGCAGCAGCAGCTCAATATCGAGCAATTCCATGATTTCTGGCACCGTGTCAAATCTTCCGGATTGTTCAACGAGTAACATACCCCACAAAGTGATGCTTTGACTTCGAAGCGATTCAGGTACTTTGCGGGGCCCCCAGTAAATGCTATACGAACAAGAAAAGGCATACCCCGAAGCTACAGGCGGTTGATTCATTCAACCGATCCAGTGCTTCAAGGTATGCCTTTTTATGATGCTGCTCTTCACCTAACACACCTTTTGCTCATTTCACTTTTGCTAAAGTTGTGTTATACGCCTAACCATTTCTTGAACATATGCTTCGTTGTCGCCTTGTTCATCTCAGCGATCGAAGTTGTGAGTGGAATGCCCTTCGGACAAGAACGCACACAGTTCTGCGAGTTACCGCAGCCTTCGATTCCGCCCTCTTCCATCAAGGCATCTAGACGCTCATCCTTGTTCATCTCACCTGTTGGGTGCGCGTTGAACAAGCGAACTTGTGAGATCGGCGCAGGTCCGATAAAGCTTGTTTTTTCGTTCACGTTCGGACAAGCTTCTAAGCAGACACCGCATGTCATACACTTCGACAATTCGTACGCCCATTGACGTTTGGATTCTGCCATCCGTGGTCCAGGACCAAGGTCATACGTCCCATCAATCGGAATCCACGCCTTCACTTTCTTTAAGGCGTTGAACATCCGGCTGCGGTCAATGACAAGGTCACGAACGACTGGGAAGGTGCTCATCGGTGCTATACGTACCGGCTGCTCAAGTTTGTCGACGAGCGCCGAGCAAGCCTGACGCGGTTTGCCGTTGATGACCATCGAACATGCCCCGCATACTTCCTCCAAACAGTTGGATTCCCAGCATACCGGCGATGTCGATTGACCATTCGCGTTCTTCGGATTCCGCTGAATTTCCATTAAGGCACTAATCACGTTCATCCCTGGACGGTAAGGCACTTCGAATTCTTCTGTATAAGACTTCGCATCCGGTTTATCCTGACGCGTGACTATGAATTTAACGGTTTTGGATGATACTGTAGTCTCCGCCATCGTTATTCTCCTTTCTTCTTATCTGTCGAATAATCGCGTTTACGCGGTTTAATAAGCGATACATCTACCTCTTCATACGAAATCGTTGGTCCGTCTGGCGTCCATGCTGCTTTCGTCGTCTTCATGAAATCTTCATCGTTACGATCCGGGAATTCCGGTTTGTAATGCGCACCACGGCTCTCATTACGCATTAATGCACCTAATGTCATCGCTTCGGATAACTCTAACATGTTCCAGAGTTGACGCGTAAAGGCTACTCCTTGGTTGTTCCAACGCGCCGTATCGGTCATATTGATGTTCTGGTAACGCTGCTTTAATTCTTTGATCTTGGCGATTGTCTCTTCAAGCTTTTTGTTATAACGAACCACGGTCATGTTATTCGTCATCCACTCACCAAGTTCTTTATGCAATACATAGGCATTCTCTTTGCCTTCCATCTTAAGCAAGCTCTCGTACTTGTCCGTCTGCTTCTTGCTCTCGCGATCGAATACGGAGGAGGAGATATCTTCAGCTGATTTCTTCAAGCCGCGGATATATTCAACTGCCTTCGGTCCGGATACCATCCCGCCGTAGATGGCGGACAAGAGCGAGTTCGCGCCCAGACGGTTCGCACCGTGATATTGGTATTCACATTCGCCGGCTGCGAATAATCCAGGAATGTTCGTCATTTGATTGTAGTCGACCCACATGCCGCCCATCGAATAATGGACTGCCGGGAAGATTTTCATCGGAATTTTACGAGGGTCATCACCCATGAATTTCTCATAAATCTCAATAATGCCGCCGAGCTTCACATCTAGTACTTTCGGATCTTTGTGCGACAAGTCAAGGTATACCATGTTCTCGCCGTTAATCCCCAGTTTCTGATCCACACAGACGCTGAAAATTTCACGTGTTGCAATATCCCGCGGCACAAGGTTACCGTATGCCGGATATTTCTCTTCAAGGAAATACCAAGGCTTACCGTCTTTATATGTCCAGATCCGTCCACCTTCACCGCGTGCAGACTCCGACATTAAGCGAAGCTTATCGTCCCCAGGAATCGCCGTCGGGTGAATCTGAATGAACTCCCCGTTCGCGTAATGAACACCTTGCTGATACACTGCGCTCGCTGCTGTTCCTGTGTTGATAACCGAGTTCGTTGTTTTACCGAAAATAATACCAGGACCGCCTGTTGCGAGAATAACCGCATCCGCTGCGAATGTAACAACTTCCATTGTACGAAGATCTTGCGCAGTAATCCCGCGGCATACGCCCTCGTCATCGATGACCGTCGATAAGAACTCCCAATGCTCGCGTTTTGTTACAAGCCCTGCTGCCTCATGACGACGAACTTGCTCATCGAGTGCGTACAAGAGTTGCTGTCCTGTCGTCGCCCCCGCAAAGGCTGTACGGCTGTATTTCGTTCCACCGAACCGGCGGAAATCAAGTAATCCCTCTGGTGTACGGTTGAACATGACACCCATGCGGTCCATCAAGTGGATAATCCCTGGCGCTGCATCACACATCGCTTTGATTGGAGGTTGGTTCGCTAAGAAGTCTCCCCCATATACCGTATCGTCAAAGTGCTCCCATGTGGAGTCGCCTTCACCTTTCGTATTTACGGCACCGTTAATTCCGCCCTGTGCACATACGGAGTGAGAACGTTTCACCGGTACAAGCGAGAATAGTTCTACATGTACATCCGCTTCTGCTGCTTTGATCGTGGCCATCAGACCTGCTAGTCCGCCGCCTACGACGATGATTTTAGATTTCGACATTCCATTCCACCCCTTAACCGTTAATCATGCCAGTTGCCAAATTTACAAGCCCTGCTGCTTCAAACTCACTGCCTGTGAACGCAACCAGTGACAGAATGAACAAGAGCGATACAAGAACGAATACGCCCATGCAAATATAAGAAGATACACGTTGTGCGCGTGGTCCAACGGTAATCCCCCAGCTCACAAGGAACGACCATAGTCCGTTGCTGAAATGGAATACCGCGGCTACAACCCCAATGACGTAAATAATAAAGTAAACAGGTTGTGATAAAATATCATTCATGTGCTGACCAAGTTCTTCATGCGTCAAATTGCCAAGCGTAACTTGAAAACGCGTGGTATATAGATGCCATACAACGAAGATGAACGTAATGACACCCGTTACCCGTTGCAGCATGAACATGATGTTGCGACCGTAGCTGTAATTGCTAACATTATTTCTAGCTTGATAGGCAATATAGAGACCATATACACCGTGATAGAGCAGCGGCAAGAAAATCCCGAAGATTTCTAAGAAAGTAACTAACGGGAGATCGTTAAGAAATTTAACGCTGCTATTAAAACCTTCCTTGCCTCCTTCGAACGCGGAGTAATTCGTCAACATGTGCTCCAGGATAAACAAGCCCAGCGGAATAATCCCGAGTAGCGAGTGCAACTTCCGTGAATAAAAAGAAGTCCCTTTCATAAGTAAGCGTTTCCCCTTTCAATCGTTGCCATTGATTAGTTTCCATTTTTCATGTGAACAAGTTGTGAATGGTTTATACCATCTATCATGTTACTCCTTTTTCGCTTATAATGGAAATGCGTATTTTCTATTAGTTTTTATAACTAATTTGCATAAGAGGTGTCGAAATGTTAGAAATGATGCAATATTTTGCAGCAGTCGTAGAACAGTCGAGTCTGAACAAAGCCTCTCAGCTGTTGAATTTATCACAACCAGCCCTCTCCAGAAAAATTACCAAACTGGAAGACCAGCTTGGTGTACAACTCTTTACTCGAAATGGTAAGAAGCTCGAACTGACGAGAATCGGCCAGCTCACCTATGAATTCGCACTCGAAATGCGGCAAATCGAACGCGATCTGCTGCAGACCATCGCTGAATATAAAGCAACGGATAAAAGTATGATTACGATCGGGGCCAGTCTAACGACCCTGCAATCCACACTCCCCGATCTTATTCATGTCTTCCTGAGCAAGCATCCCGAGACGGAGATGAAGGCGATCACGGGCAAAACCCACGAGATCGTCACCCTCGTACGGGAGAAGAAGGTCGATATCGGTCTTGTTGCTTCTTTAATTAATGAACCGCCGCTCCAGTGCCTTCCTTTATTCGAAGACCATCTGGATCTCGTACTGCCGAAGCACCATGTGCTGCATGCCAAGAAAACGATCGATATACAAGATTTGAACGGCCTCCCGATGATCCTATTCTCGAGAGGCACCTGGTACCGTATACTAACCGATGATCTATTCCATCGTTGCCGGGTTATTCCAGATGTTCGCATGGAGATTGACTCCTTTGAAGCCATCATTCGCTTGCTCTCGACTGGGAAGTCAGCAACTCTTCTGCCTCACTCATATCTTAGACCGCAATTATTAGCTGATAACGAGCTAACGGTCGTCCATTTACGTGAATTGGAGCAGACCAAGCGTACGACATCTTTGATCTATTCCGACCCTGCATCCCTAAGCACTTCGGCGCAAATGCTCATTCAAGAAGCCTCTTCATATGCGAAGCTGCAGTCTTTTACCGCAAAAGCAAAAAGCCATGGAAACTAAACATCCATGGCAAGGCCATCAGCATTAATTATTCGGTTTCACTTCAAGTCCCAGCTTCCGCGCGACCCAGGCCGTTGTGCTTGCCTGTACCAGAATCGTGAGCATGATCGCCATGAAGGTAACGGATGCAATAATATCCGCATGCTCCACACCTGACGCGACAATCATCCCCGATAACGCGGCCGGAATGACGCCCGTCTCACGTACCCATACCATGAACGCCATCTCGCGCCACGTCCATTTCGCTCTTCGATCAGGGAGTGCACAAGCTATGACGGTGAGCGGTCTCGCAATGAACATCAGCACCAACACAACGGCAAGACTTGGCCAGAAATATTCGATCAACACCTGGAAATTGACTTGACTGCCAAGCAGAATGAAGATCAGCATACGCATCAATACCGTAATATTATCTGCGAAATGATCCATCTCTTGGCGTTTCTCATGCATCGATAAGCCGAATGTCTTCTCATTGCCCCAGATTAAGCCCGCAACGAATGTCGCCATAAAGCCGCTAACATGCAACAAATCCCCAATCAAGTACGCCGCAAGCGCGACAACGATCATCGCAATCGTCGTATACTCACGCAAGACTGCAAATCGATGATGTCCTGTCAAATACGAGAATGGGATTGCGACGACCACCCCAACAATAATTCCACCAACTGCTGTCTTCAAGAAATCAAAAATCATCGGACCTGCTTCCAGACTCCCTTGGCCTAAGACCACAGCGAGTAAGGTAAAGGTAATAATAGACCCCGTCGCATCATTAAATGCCGACTCACTCTCAACCGTCTCACGTACCTTGTCCCGAATCTTTACCTGCCTGAAGACCGGAATGATCGATGCTGGGTCTGTCGATGCGATGACTGCACCTACCAATAGCGACAAAATCCATCCAAGCCCGAACAAATAATGCACAGCTACACCGACGACGCCGACAGTGATCAACACCCCTGGCACACTTAATAAGGAAATCGTGATCCAGACTTTACGGAGCCCATGAAGTCCAATATTCCGCCCGCCATCGAACAGAATTAATGTAGAACCAGCCGTTAAGATCGTCTGATTGAGCACCGAACTGCTCGTCTCATGAATCCAATGCAGTCCTTGACCGAGCACCATACCGATCAGAATAAAAACGACCACATCTGGGAGCTTCAGCCATGCAGCAATTTTGCCGGACACCATGCCTGCTATGAAGATTAATACAAGTACAATCAATAGATGCTGAATGATTTCTCCCGTTGCTGTTCCCAAGTCCACCACGCCCTTGAATGATCAATTCATTAATGTATTATGCCAAAACTTGTCCATCCGTCATTCGCTCTTCGAAGGCGTCGATTTGCTCATTCGTCCCAATGATGACCATAATGTCTTTCTCAGAAAGCACTTGTTCTGCCGTAGGTACGATGATAACCCCTTCCTTCTTATTGATCGCAACAATACTGCAGCCAAAACGGGATCTCGGATTGAGATCTTTGAGCGAGATGCCATCCAGACAACTAGGAACGGTCAACTCCGCAATCGAATAATCTTTAGACAGTTCGATGTAATCGAGCAAGTTCGGAGACACCAGTTGATGCGCCACCCGAATCCCCATATCCCGCTCTGGGAAAATCACACGGTCAACGCCGATCCGCTCAAGCACGCGACCATGCAGATCAGAGATTGCTTTGGCAACAACCTTCTTCACACCAAGCTCCTTCAGCTGAATCGTTGCCAGAATACTCGTCTGAATATCGTCCCCAATCGCGACGACTCCGCAATCGAAATTGCGAACCCCTAAAGAACGCAGCGTATCCACATCCGTCGCATCCGCAACGACCGCATGGGTTATCTTACGGCCTATCGCATCGACTACCTCTTCATCTTTATCAATCCCCAACACTTCGTGCCCTAGCTCAATCAATTCCTTCGCAAGACTTGAACCAAATCGTCCTAATCCGATCACTACAAATTGTTCTGTTTTCATCTCTTTCTTCCGATCTCCTATCCAATAATCATTTTGCCTTCAGGATGGCGGTACAATTCTTTCTCTGTCTTTGGTCCAATCGCATAAGCTAGAGTTAATGGTCCAAGTCTTCCCATAAACATCATCAGGCTAATCATAATTTTTCCGAATACGGTTAAATCCGCCGTCAATCCCATCGTTAACCCTACCGTTCCGAAGGCCGAGGTCGTCTCGTACAGAATCATTAAGAAATTATGGTCTTCCGTCGTAGAGAGCAGCATCGAGACGAACACGACGAGCATCAGAGACAAGAACGTGATCGTTAATGCTTTGAATATTCGCTCCTTCGCCAGACGATACCGGAACATGACCACATCTTCTTTACCGCGAATCATGGAAATGACAGCCATGATCAAAATGGCAAAGGTCGTCGTCTTAATCCCGCCTCCCGTCGATCCGGGGGATGCACCAATAAACATCAGAATGATCGTAAAGAACTGCGACGCCTGCCGCATGCTGCCGAGATCGAGTGTGTTCGCACCTGCTGTACGCGGGGACACCGATTGGAAGAAGGAGGCGAGTATTTTACCTGACCAATCCAATGGAGCTAATGTCTTATTATTCGTAAATTCGAAGACGAAAATGACTATCGCACCAAAAACGATCAAAAAGCTCGTCATCGATAAAACGACTTTTGTATGTAAAGACAATTTTTTTCGATTTCTAAAATCCACCAAATCCGCCATAACAATAAATCCGATGCCACCGAAGATAATAAGAAGCATGGAGACAATATTGACAAGCGGGTCACTAACATAGGCTGTTAAGCTCGAGAAATGCCCGAATAGATCAAAACCAGCATTATTAAAGAAGGATACCGCATGGAATATACCGAAATAGAGTGCACGGATGAACGGCATATCGAAGGACCAACGGATCGTGAACAATAATGCAGCGGCTGCTTCGATCGAAACCGAATAAATAAGGACCCTTCGAATCAATCGAACGATGCCTTCCATACTCGATTGATTCATCGCCTCTTGTAAAATCAAGCGCTCCGACAAGGAGATCCTTTTCTTCAGGACAAGAGCGAATAAAGTAGCCATGGTCATGAATCCAAGCCCACCAATCTGAATAAGGAACATCAACACGACTTGCCCAAAGACGGTGAAATGCGTTCCTGTATCCACGACGATCAGTCCCGTCACACATGTGGCTGATGTCGACGTGAACAATGCATCTACGAAGTCAAGTTGAACGCCGTCAACATTCGAAATTGGAAGCATCAACAGAAAAGCGCCCAGCAGAATTATGCATGCAAATCCAAGGGATAAGATACGAGGTGGCGTTAGCGCAAAAAATTTCTTTTTCAAAAATACCCTTCCCTTCACTAAAATACCAAAGCAAGTATACTTGATCTCCATCATTTTGTCATACAATGTTTTTAGGGCATTCTTGATCATACGCTGGTACTCAGCAGATGAACTATGATATTTTTACTAGTATCATCCTGTAGACCTTAATTTTCGGTGCTCAACTCAATTTGTCATGATTAGGAGGAACGTAATGAATCATCTCGGCAATCGCCTTCAGCTACAATTTAATCGCAAGATACTACTAACGTTGGGAACCATAGGACTCATCATCTTCATACTCCTGCAGGTGTTACCAGCATTCTTCTCGCCGCAAGCGAGCGAGGCTCCGAATCAACCTGCCATCTCCAAAGAAGCAGCAACGGACAAGGCGCTTGCGTTCGTGAAGCAAAACTGGCCTCAAGCAAATCCGAATGCAGTTGAAGCTTCCATCTCTTACGCGACCAATTCTAACCTATATGGTTATCTTGTTTCCAATAAGCTATTAGATAAATATCATAAAACATTTGTCCAAAAATATCCTTATGAATATTATCGCGTTGAGATCCCAGAACGAAATGTACCCAGCAAGGCCTACTATATTTACTTGAATATGCAATCTGGTGAAGTCATTTCGTGGAAAATGTTCACGCCGGAGGATACGCCATCCCTTCGAACAAAGGATGAATTGATCGATGCAGCCAAGCAGCACTTGGCAAAGGCCGGGTATGATATCAACTTGTTAACCGTGCAGAAGACGACATCCGAGAAGAATTTCCCGAATCACACGAATATTGTCCTAGAAGATACATCACGTAAGATCGGTGAATCTACACTGCTCATCACTGTTCAATTCATCCAAGATGAGATTTCATCCGTGACACCTGCTTTCTCTGTACCGGAATCACATCTTCTCTATGTTCAGCAGCAGCAACGAAATGCCAACTGGATGACAGGACTCGGTTACTATCTGTTGACCGTGGCACTCGCTGTGTTAGCCATCGTCTACAGTATCCTTAAACGACGTCACACCTCATTCAAACGCGGTATATTCCTTGCATTGCTCTATACAGGTCTCAGCATTTTCTCGTTCTTCAACATCATGCCGGCCATGAAAGCCATGTCTGGGGATATGCCAGTCGATAATACGTTGTTAATCGCTACGGCATTATTACAATGTGTCGTCACGGTCATCATGGGAGTTGCTACTTATTTCTCTTTTGTCGGCGGCGATGCGTTATGGCGGGAGCGAGGACTAAACCCTTGGCCACGATTCCGTGAGCCTGGTTACGGCGATTATGTTTTTCGTAGTATGGGAATCGGCTACATTACCGCCTTTTTCCTACTCGGATTACAGGTGATCATCTATATCGCCCTTTCCATAACGATCGGCACCTGGTCGACAACCGATGCCACGCAATCGACTTACAATATGATTTATCCACTTCTCTTCCCGCTCATGGCTTGGGTTGCAGGTATTGGGGAGGAAGCAACATACCGGTTGTTTGGCATTATTATGCTGAAGAAAATCGTGCGCAATACGTTTATCGCTTGTCTGATCTCCACGTTAATCTGGGCATTCGGTCATACGTTATACCCGATTTATCCAACGTATTCGCGACCGATTGAATTAATATTTTTAGGACTAGGATTCTCATGGATCTTCTTCCGATATGGATTTATTACAGCGGTCTTCGCTCACGTCATCTTCGACAGCATTGGAATGGGACTAAGTGTGATTCTGATGAAAAATGGAACCGCCTATACGTTAATTGGACTCGGATACATGATCTTGCCTGCCATCGTCGCTTGGGTGATCCGATGGTTCTATCGCATGAGGTACCCCCATGACCCAAATGAACCTGTAGGGCCTATTCAGCCAAAAGAAAAGGAGCCGTTAACTACGACTCCTCCTGAAGCGCTTGTATAATTTGTGAGGCGAGCTTCTCGCCAATCGACAGAGGCCTGAAATCTTCGATGGAGGCCTCTTTGATTTTCTTAAGGGAACCAAAATGTTTAAGCAGTGCCTTCCGACGCTTCTCTCCAATCCCTGGAATCGAATCCAGCTTGGATGTAATCATCGATTTCCCCCGTTGCTCTCGGTGGAATGTAATGGCGAATCGATGCACTTCGTCCTGGATACGCTGTAAGAGATAGAACTCTTGGCTATCTCGCTTGAGCGGAACAACCTCTGCTGGATCACCGACCATGAGCTGCGCCGTCCGGTGCTTCTCATCCTTCACAAGACCGCATACAGGGATAAATAACCCAAGTTCATTCTCTAGGACATCAACAGCTGCAGAAATCTGGCCCCGCCCACCATCAACGACGACGAGATCAGGCATCGGTAAGTTCTCCTTCAACACCCGCTCATAGCGGCGTCTGATGACCTCACGCATCGTGCCGTAATCATCGGGCCCGACGACCGTCTTAATCTTATACTTGCGGTATTCCTTCCTCGCAGGCTTCCCATCGATAAATACGACCATCGCGGATACCGGATCCGTCCCTTGAATATTCGAGTTATCGAAAGCTTCAATGCGATGCAGACTACCCAGTCCAATCCATTCTCCGAGGTTCTGTGCCGCCTTAACACTCCGTTCCTCATCCCGCTCGATCAATTTGAACTTCTCATCTAGCGCAATATGCGCATTCTGCATCGCCATCTCGACGAGCTTCTTCTTCGAGCCGCGCTTCGGAATATTCACCTTTAGCTTGAGCCAAGCTCCGAGTGCATCTGCACCATTCTCTGCGGACACTTCAGCAGCTTGTTCTGAATCGTCATCCGGCAAATAAATTTCACGCGGCAATGCGCTGTTCTCACTATAATATTGGCTTACGAAGGACATAAAATCATCATACGCCGTTCCATAGTAAGGGAAGGTTGAAGAGTTACGCTGGATCATTTTGCCTTGGCGCATATAGAGAATCTGCACGGACATCCAACCCTTATCGACGGCATATCCGAAGACGTCTCGGTCCATGTTATCGGCCGTAGTAATGTTCTGCTTCTCCATTAAAGCATCAATACTTATGATTTGATCGCGAAGCTCCTTCGCCCGTTCGAATTCGAGTGCTTCCGCCGCCTCGCCCATGCGCTGTTGCAAATCACGCTTAATCTCTTCATGTCCACCATTCAGAAACCGCGTAATCTCTTGGATCATCGCTTCATTCTGTGCTGCCGTGACGTCCTCAACACAAGGACCAAGGCATTGACCAATATGGTAATACAGACAAGCTTGGTTCGGAATGTTCATGCATTTGCGTAATGGATACAACCGATCAAGCAGCTTCTTCGTCTGCTGGGCAGCGAAGGCGTTCGGGTAAGGGCCAAAATATTTGGCTTTATCTTTCAATACACGTCGTGTCACTTCAAGACGCGGATGCGTGTCATTCGTAATTTTGATATATGGATAAGTCTTATCGTCCTTCAAAAGAACGTTGTATCTTGGATAATGCGTCTTAATCAGGTTGCACTCCAGGATGAGTGCTTCCATGTTGCTCGCCGTCACGATATATTCGAAATCACGAATATCCGTAACTAGGCGCTGCGTCTTACCGTCATGACTGCCCGTGAAATAGGATCGAACACGATTCTTAAGCACCTTCGCCTTACCGACGTAGATAATCGTGCCTTCACTATTCTTCATCAGATAACATCCCGGTTGGTCCGGAAGAAGTGCTAATTTGTTGCGTATATTCTCCATTGCTTTCTCGTAATCATCCGGATGCTCCGTCATCTGTATTCAACTCCCAATATGAAAACATAAGTTCGATATCCATTATATCAAACCTGATGCTTCGTGCCTATGAGGGATCATCGATTTCACTTCACAGATGCTGGCAATCGCACGCCGATCAGCCGATCTTCCGCTTGAATGATGACCGTCCGGCCTGTCTTCAAGGTCGGCCCGTAGTAATGGGCATTCGTGCGAACCTTGAACAGCGCCTTCGTCGTATCGACATCCAGCCCATACAAGATGCCATCGGTCTGCGCACGGTACATCACGCTGCCATAAATCTCCACTTGAGCTGCTGGATTGTCACCGGTCCAAGCCATCTCTTGGCTGTCCGACATCTTTATCCCTTTGATTTCTTGCGTATTGCGATCTTGGAACAAGAACTTCCCTTGGTGCATCGCGCCAATGAAGCTTACATTCTGTGTCATGACGGCCCATGTCTTAACCGGTTTGCTCGCACCTGCTTCCGACGAGAAATCATACTGCGCAATGCGCTGCCCCTGTTCCATATAGAGGTTATTGCCGTCTAATAATATGCGACCTCCTCCGGAAGAATACGGCGGCTGCCCGGCCAGCTTATAGCTATACTCTCTCGTCTCACGGGCTTTGCCCGTCTGCAGATCCAATCCTAGAATCGTAAGCTTGCGATCCGGCACCGCATCGTCCATATTCCATTCATCGGTCCGCGAGAAAGCCATGCCGTTCTTCACTAGGATCGGCATATCCTGCCGAGATTGGCCCCATTTCTTCTTGCCCGTCTTTAGGTCGAACGCATTCAATTGTACGGACGTCAACGCGCCTTGTACGGAAAACGTCGACAGCAGGACACCGTCCGCTTCCATCACGTCCAACGCATAATTGGCTTCCGGTTCTTCCGTGCTCCACAGCAATTTCCCTGTCGCTGCCGACAACGCATCGATTTTACGTTCATGATGCAGTACATAGACACGATCCCCTTGCGGAATCACATTGACGACTTCCGCATACTTCGCCGTCCATTTCGACTTGCCTTGGTTCGCGCTCACGGCATAGACTTGGCCTGCTTGCGAGACGCCGTAGACAACGCCTTGGTTCACCTTGATGGTCGACGTCAAATTCTGCCCATACGTCCACTGCTTCTTCCCCGTCGCTGCATCGATCGCGACCAGCTTCTTATCTTTCAAAGCAAACACTTGATTCCCGACCGCCTGCGCCGTCGTAATCGCATGCCACTGTTCATTGCGATCCACCGCGAATGTCCATGTCGGCTTCAGCTCTGGCATTTGTCCCATGACTCTACTATTCTGCATCACGTTCTCCGAGATGACGGGCTTCTCCACCTGACCCACCGTTCCTGCGGCTAGCGCCGTACCGAATGTTCCGGCCCACAACGTTAACGCGATTCCGCCAACCAATACCTGTTTCCATTTCGTATGTAGCAAATCTCTGCACTCCTCTTCCATATCATGTTAATCATAGATATAGACGGCTGACTGCCCAAAATGTTTCAAAATCTTACCAGGCAACAAAAAAAGCCCTCTCAGTTCACTCACTGAGAAGGCTTCTATGAAGATCAATCAATCTTATTGGTGTTTGCCAACCATGCTTTTCAAAGCATCTTTCGAGTTCAGACCAACCACTTTATCAACCGGTTGACCGTCTTTGAACACGATCAATGTCGGGATGCTCATTACACCGAAACGGGAAGCCGTCTCAGGGTTCTCATCCACGTTCACTTTTGCGATTTTCAAGGAATCGCCGATTTCCGCATCAAGTGCTTCCAATTCTGGAGCAAGACGTTTACAAGGACCACACCAAGGTGCCCAGAAATCTACTAGAACGACGCCTTGACCTTCAACCTCCGTATTGAATGATTGATCGGTTACGTTTACAATTGCCATGACAATGTCCTCCTTTATATAGAACCATTTTTTTTTAGGTACTCATCAATTGAAAGTATACCACAACCAACTTCATTTTGTGAAATATGACTAAACTTTGTCACTTTAGGCGACTTTACAAATAAACGATTCTTTCGTTATACTAATAGTAATATTTGGATTCATGAATTGTGATGCTTATCATTGCAATAACGGAACCGATAGTCAGGGGGCAGATCATGATGGAAGATACTATCAAATTATCCACGAACGATCCAACAAAACATGTGAATGAAGAAATTCGTAACGATTTCTCCGACGTAATGAATGGCTTCACTTTCATGTTTGGATTCATGTTCATTGTATTCTTCGCGATGGTGATCATTAAGTTCTTAGCGAGTTAAACCAAGCGAAATCAGGAAACGAATAAAGTCTGAACCGCTGTCTTCACTGACAATAAGGTTCAGACTTTTTTATTATTTACGAATTAATTCGAAGTTAATCGCTCAGAAGGAGACGGAGGTGGGGAATAATTCAGCTCAAATCGTTTGCGCTCCGTGCGCTCCAACTGAACAATTTTGCCATCATGAACTGTGATGAGTACAGAACCGAACTCCATACCATTCAATAACGCAACAATCTGATCACGCCAACGCTCATCAATCTCCAGCGTTCTCCCCATACACATCCTCCTTATTCCCCAAGAAAGAAATTCATTTCATTCCGACCTATTTACTGAGATTTGGTAATTATTATCTTATCATCTTACGCTTATGTCGTCAATTCATCCTATTTCTAGCAGCGGCACGCTGCTGTCGACGTTCAATCAGACTCTTCGCGACTAACGTCACGAGCGCTAAGGCCACAAGCAGCGATGCAACCGCAAATGCAGCGGAGAATTGATATTCGTTGTATAGAATTTCGATATGCAGCGGAAGCGTGTTCGTCTCGCCCCGGATATGTCCTGACACGACAGAGACGGCGCCAAATTCGCCAATCGCTCGCGCATTGCAGAGGATGATGCCGTAGAGCAGTCCCCATTTGATATTCGGCATAGTCACATGCCAGAAGATATGCCACCCTTTTGCCCCAAGACTTGCAGCCGCTTCTTCTTCCTGCTTGCCCTGTGCCTGCATGAGCGGAATCAACTCACGCGCAACGAATGGGAATGTCACGAACGTTGTCGCCAGAATAATTCCAGGCACAGCATAGACAATCTGCAGATGATTCGCCTCAAGAAATGGCCCGAACCATCCCCTTGCCCCGAACAATAGCACATACACCAGCCCCGATATAACTGGCGATACGGCAAATGGCAGGTCGATCAGCGTCAGCAGAATATTTTTGCCGCGGAACTGAAACTTCGTGATCGTCCATGCGGCAGCCACGCCAAATAATGTATTCAACGGTACTGCGATGAGTGCAACGAGCAGCGTTAACTTCAGAGCAGATATTGCATCAGGTTCGATTAAAGCCGTAAGATATAGCTCTACTCCCTTCTTCAACCCTTCATAAATCACCGTAACTAACGGCAATATGAGTATCAACCCGACGAATAATAAAGCGATCGTAATCCAGAGCCATCGAAACGGCAGCGACTCTGTCGCGTGTCTCGGCCTCACCTCCGAACTTCCAGCCAAGCCGTTCATTGTTGTTGAACCTGCCATACTTCACCTCCTACCTATTCTGAGATAGCTTGATGCTGACTGCGCCACTGCAAGAAGTTGATGACCAAGAGCATCACGAATGAACTGAGCAGCATCACGAGTGCAATAGCCGTGGCTCCCGCATAATCGAATTGCTCCAACTTCGTCATAATGAGCAGCGGAGCAATTTCCGTCTTAAACGGCATATTGCCGGCGATGAAGACAACCGAGCCATACTCACCTATCGCCCTCGCAAAGGCAAGTGCAAATCCTGTCCATAACGCTGGGGTCAATTCCGGAAGAATAACGCTTCGAAAGGTTCTCCAGCGATAAGCGCCAAGCGTCACCGCTGCTTCTTCTATTTCACGGTCCAGCTCCTGAAGGACGGGTTGAACTGTCCTCACAACGAAGGGGAGTCCGATAAATATAAGCGCAATCGTAATCCCGATTTGGGTGTAGGCAATTTTGATACCAAGCGGCGCGAACAGTTTCCCGATGAACCCATTCTCTGCATAAATGGCGGTTAATGCGATCCCAGCGACGGCTGTTGGCAGAGCAAAGGGAAGATCGATAATCCCATCAATCAGCTTCTTGCCTGGGAACTTATATCTGACAAGTACCCAAGCAAGTAAGAGACCGAAGATTACATTAATGACCGCAGCATAGAATGCGGATAAGAAAGTGACGCGATATGAAGCGATAACCCGCGGATCCGATATCGTCTGCCAGATTTTATCCCAGCTCGCATTGGCCGTCTCCACGAACAGACTGGCGAGCGGGATCAGAACAATAATGCTCAGATAGAAGATCGAATAACCTAAGGTGAGGCCAAACCCCGGCAGTACTCTGATACGTTTGGATTTCAGCTTTGTCATTTTTATTTACCTGCAGCATATATCTGATCGAACAATCCACCATCTGCGAAGTGCTTCGCTTGCGCAGCGCTCCAGCCCCCGAAATCTTTATCAATCGTTAAGAGCTTGAGTGTTGGAAACTGGTCCTTATACTTGTCAGCCACATCCTTCAGAATCGGACGATAGAAGTTCTTCGCAACAAGATCCTGCGCCTCCGGTGTGTAGAGATACTTCAAATACTCTTCGGCTACCTCCCGCGTGCCGTGTTCATCTACAACTTTATCAACGACCGCGACAGGCGGTTCTGCCAGAATACTCAGCGAAGGATAGACAATTTCGAATTTATCTTTACCCAGCTCATTGGTCGACAACAAGGCTTCATTTTCCCAAGCCAGCAGCACATCACCAATACCACGCTCCACAAAGGTCGTCGTCGAGCCGCGTGCGCCGGAATCCAGAACCGGTACGTTCTTGAACAATTTCGCGACGAACTCTTTCGCTTTATTCTCATCGCCGCCATTCTGCTCGAGCGCGTAGCCCCATGCTGCAAGATAGTTCCACCGTGCTCCGCCGGATGTTTTCGGGTTTGGTGTGATAACCCCTATGCCGTCTTTGACGAGATCACTCCAATCATGAATGCCTTTCGGATTGCCCTTGCGCACCAGGAAGACGATCGTCGACGTATAGGGCGCGCTGTTATCCTCGAATTTCTTCTGCCACCCTTCTTGGATAAGGCCTGCCTTCTGAACCGCATCCACATCATAGCCCAGCGCGAGCGTAACCACATCCGCTTTGAGTCCATTCACAACGGAGAGGCTTTGCTTCCCAGAACCACCGTGCGATTGTTTAATCGTAACGGTCTGACCGGTTTTCTTTTGCCAATAGTCACTGAATAATTTGTTATAAGCCGCATATAATTCTCGAGTCGGATCATAAGAGACATTCAGCAGTTCGACTGGTTTTTTGGCTGGCTCCGATTTGGGTGCATCGGCCGTCTTGGATCCGCACGCTGCCGCGGTTACGGCTAATAATAATAAGACGACGATGGTGGTTACTCTCTTCTTCATACGATTTTTCCCCTCTCAACATGCAAAATGAAAAGGACAGCGGGAAGAAACGAATACGATGTGCAAATAAAGGTTGTAAATATCTACAATCCCTTTTTGAATCGCATCGTTTCCTCCGGCTGTCCGGTCGAAAACTTATAATTCCTATTTAATTACTTGGTTTAAACGTAATATACCAACTGCCTAGAGAAATGTCAATCCTTATTTTCGAGGAAAATAACAAAAAAGCCAGCTGACTCTCCCGAAGGAATCACACTGGCTTGTCGCTATGTTTTAGTTCTTTTTGCGTCCGCGTTTGTTCTCGCCATTCACCACAATGACATCGACGAATGGCCGAATACGATCCATTAGCCTCTGGCCTTTGTAGGCCTCTTCACCGTCTTTGCTCGTGAAGCTAAAGTGCTTCTCCAGCGCATCCAATTCATAATTCGAGGTATAGAAGGTTGGCTTGCGGTTCATCCGATAATTCAGAATTGATCCGAGCACATGGTCCCTCGCCCAAGGATTCATGTTCTCAGCACCAACGTCATCGAAGATCAGAATGTCCGTCTCCTTCAAGACTTCCATCGTCTCCTTTAATTTGGCCCCGTCTAACATCATCGATTTCAAATCCTCGACGAACTCTGGCATATAGACGATCGCACCTGTGAATCCTTCCTTCGCAAGCTCATACAACAAGTAACACATCAAGAAGGTCTTCCCTGTACCGAATTTCCCGACCAAGTACAGTCCGTTCGTCTGAAGCCCCTCTTCCTTCGTCCGTAAAATATACGTCAACACTTGGTTCGCAGCCGAAGCCCGCTCCAAGTCTTTCACGAGAATCTCATCAGCTGAATAGCCTTCCTTAAGAGCCCGATCGTCCACGTAGAAGCTCCGGATCCGCTCACGAACTTGATCTTGTCGTTGTTGACCAAGGAATTTCTTGCAAGATACTTTGCTATCATAGACTTGGGTCAATCCATTGACGGTGTCGCAGGAGATTTTGGTATAGTGCCCTTGCATATCATTCGGACATTGATCTAACCCTGGGCATTGCGAGCAGTTGTTGTACTCCGTAACGTATTGATACAAGCGATTCATATTCTGTTGAAGAACTTGTTCCGTGATGTCCGGGTATTTCGCACGCAGCTTCACAATCAGCGGATTCGCAATCAGCTCCGCCTTCTTCCGTTCTACCTTTTGCCACATTTCTTGACTTGGAATTCGTTTTAATAGATCTCCGAGTGAGTCCATGACACAATACATCTCCTCTCTTCTTAGGATTTACCATCTAGTTTCCGCGCAACTTTGCGCATTTCTTCTAATTCTTCTGGAGTTACGGCCATACCTTGCGGCACATCTTGAATAATCGGAATGCTCGGCTTCTGCTTCGCAGATCTCGAATACCCTGATCCGCTGCGCCCGCGTGAGCCCGATGCGGCGGATTTGCTGGTCCGCTCTTGCTCCAGCCGCTGCTTGAATTGACTCTGATCTCGAATATGTTGTACAGCGAGTTCATAAGTGGTAATCTGCTTCATCAGCATCGTGGATGCAATGGAATCCACAAAATTCCGGTTCAAACGTTGATCCGTGCCTGAGACGAGCAACGTCATCAGGTAGTGAATTAAAACATTGATAACTTCTTCAGGCAATTTATAATTCAAATCGATTTTCTCGAACATGTCCATCATATTATCCGGTACGGAGCCCGGGAAGAACTTCTTGAGCAACATCGTATAAGGTTCATTACGAAGCATCATATTATATTGATGGATATCGCATTTCCCCTGGAATTGCGGCGGCACATCCAGATAGAATTCCATCTCCACGGCATATTCTTCCTGCGGTTGATCCTCTCCGGTAAGGTCTACTGAATCACGAAGTGCGATGACCTTCTTCGCATACCGATCACTCGTCTCACTCCGTTTCTTCCCTTGACGGAACTGCAGGTTCGCCCGGTGCTGCAGCTCATCGAGCAGGACTTCGCCTTGATCAGAGAAGACGCCTTCCTCATCCAATAGTCCACAGATGTCTTGCAGACTTAGTTGATATTTGTGAACGATGTAATTGATCATACCCATTTGTTCATGCTCATAACGCAGCCGCTCGACGAATGCGCGATTCTTCGAGATGCGTGGGAACCGTGAAATAATATCCGCATAATTCAGCGTCTCCTCCGAGCCTATCGCCTGATACCCCGGATGCCGGGAAGGAGCAACCTCGGATAACGCCTGTTCCAGCTCATAATCTATCACATGTGTGTTCAATTGGAACAGTTCATAGAATGGGATCGATAGATCTTCTTTATGAACGGCCTTATGAGCAATCTCGGCAGGCTCTTCTGTGCAGAATTCCTCACGAAGTGATAGGACCGAGAACTTTCCTACTTTATCCCGTAATAACAGCGTGAGGTGCTGTGTCTTAAAAAATTCATTCGGTGACAACGGCGCGTAGAGCTCATATTCATACAGACTATCATCCTGCTCGGGTATGTAGATCCGCGACGTATGCAATAACCCTACCGCTTCGAGCTTCGATGTGATCTCGATCAGCTGCTTACGGCCTTTCTCACTTGGGTCGATCCCTAGGGTGAGGAAGAGACGGCGCTGCTGTTCAATCCGCGAATATCCGACACGATCACTCGAAATATGTTGGTAGAGAAATTGATAGAAACTAATCGCAAGTCCACCAACCATCGGTTGATAAATATAGGAGAGCATTTTCGAATCCATCCCGCTGAGCGAGAAGTCCCTGAACGTACAATACCGATGATGTTCGGTAAACTGCATTAGATTTGAAATACGCACCCTTCACTACACCCCATTTTTCCCCATTAATTCCGTACTTCAAGCATCCTTTTATTCTATCATAAAAAAAGAGCCAAGTCTGTCTCTGGAGAACTCTACCACGAATATGATCAATAACTCGACAGGTTCTATCATCGAAAATTCGACAGTGTTATCCATATTGCGTATAATACGTAATGGACAACAAACTAATGGATGGTGATCGTTTTGATATACGCGCTCTCATTTTTCATTTCGTTTCTCATTGTATATGTACTCATTCCACCACTCGGCAAGATGGCTTTCCGCATCGATTTTGTGGACAAGCCACGGAAAGACACGGAGCGCAAAATCCATCGCGAGCCAATCCCGCTGACAGCCAGCTATGCGATATTTATCGGATTCTTCGTTACATACTTGCTCGTCACACGTGAATTCAATTGGGAGACTGGGGCACTCTTTATTGGCGGTGTTCTCTTACTGACGATCGGAACCATTGATGATTGGTATAAGACGAAGGGGAAAGATTTCCCGGCATTGCCCAAAATGGTTATTCAACTCTCCGCAGCTGCGCTCGTCTTCTTCTCGGGCAACGCCTTTACAGGGTTCTATAATCCCTTCAGCAATGAATATGTCTTGCTGCCGATTTGGCTGCAATTTATACTTACCATTCTTTGGATCTTCGGCGTCACAACGGTCATTAACTTCTCAGACGGCATGGATGGCCTCGCAGGCGGCTTAGCCACGATATCAGCGGTGACCCTCTTTATCGTAGCGCTCACCAAAGGTCAGACCAATTCAGCGATGATGGCGATTATCTTGATTGGTGTGACGGTTGCTTACTTACGATACAACAAGCCGCCGGCCAAAATATTCATGGGCGATGCAGGTGCGACATTCATCGGGTTCATCCTTGGTGTGATCGCGTTAGACGGAGCGTTCAAGCAAGCGACAATTCTCTCGCTCTTCATTCCGATTCTAGCGCTCGGGGTGCCGATCTTCGATAACATCTTCGTCGTCATGAAGCGAATGATTCAAGGCAAACCGATCTATCAGGCTGATGCCAGCCAAGCGCATTACCGACTGCTTCGTTCAGGACTGAATCACAAGCAAGTGCTGATGTTCTTATGTCTGATTGGGACATGCTTCGGACTATCTTCGATCATCTTATTATTAATTCAGACGTAAATGCACAAATCCCCCATGCCATGGAATTATCCACGGCATGGGGGATTTCTTATGATTTGGGGTTAGCTCGCCGCCTCCACAGGGACTTGAATGCCCCGATAGAGCAGCTTCTGCCCCCACTTCGTTCGGTACACGAGCTTCTCCATCAAGGCGAACACCGCGCTCGACGCATAATATAAGCCGATAGCGATCGGCGACCGCCACAGAACGAAGAGATAAATTAAATTCATTACGATCGAAAGGCCGGCCTGCTTCTTGGCCGCTTGCAGAATCGTCAGCTCCATCGTAATGGGGATGAGCGCAGTGGCCAGCGTTAACAATGCGCTCAGAATCGGCAGCACATGCAACGGGTCTGTTTGGGACAACGTGTCCACCCAAGATACAATCGTCGAGCTCATGTCGCCCCCATGCGTTCGAAAGAGACCAAAAAGACTCATGAAGATCGGAATTTGAGCAAAGCTGATCAATAGCATATTGAACGGCTTAATGCCATGCTCCTTGTTAATTCGAAGCGTCTCTTCGAGCAATCGATCCTGCTTGTCTTTATATTTCTCACGGGCTTGTTGAAGAATGGGCTGCACGGCCTTCTGGCGGACCATCTGCCGGTAGTTCATCAAATTCAACCCCGTGAATAACAATCTAACGATCAGGGTTAATGCGATAATCGCAAGTCCCCAGTCATGCGTAAGCTGGAAGAGATCGGTGAGCAATGTGTTGAATACAGATACGATTGGTGATAACCAAGAGATCATGGATAATTCCTCCTATAGGTGTTTGTTCTACTCTGTCCTGTACACCTACAGCGGAATGCATCTCATCATCGGTTGGCTTTTTGCGCGGCTTGCGGCTCGGTATTTTCCGACGTATCCATCCTAATCGCAGCACCATGCTCTGCGCATGTGTCGGATAGTCATCCGTATGCGATTGCAGAGACACGATTACAACTGTACGAATCGGCATGCCGATCGGGGACTGCAAATAGAAGTAGCCTACCAACACTGCAGCGACCGCAATCATCGACCATAACAGCACACCATAATCCACGGATATTTCCATTGTCTCACCTCCCTCTCTGTTGATCATCTTCTAACACAACTATACCATAGTACGTTCGAGGCGTGGAATCGTCTCATTTTTATTAGAAAGCAGAAAGGTCCGTCGTTCCTAGGAACGACGGACCTTTCTTTTGGGAATTCGATGCTTTACAGCGGGGCAATATACCGAGACGAATGCTCGACTTGACGCAAGCTTTTCCCGTTCTGCTGCAATACAGATAATCCATTGCTTTCGTAACCGTACCATTCGAATCCGACGGAATAGCCCGAAGCGGAGCGCGTTAAGAAAATAACACGGAAAAATGAGGGATCCATTTCGCCTCCGTCATCTACGCGCCAGACCGAATTATCACCTTCGTTCCCTTCATAGTCATCAAAGAGAATACCGTTCTTCGTCACGAGAACGAAGCTCGCGAGCGGCTTCTTCCCCTTCACGCGCTCAAATTCAATGATGCCCACTTGCACTTCCGATGGGACTTCACCGATTTTCCAATGCTTCAACACTTTACGCTTCTTCGCTTTCTCAATTGCCTTAACCGTCTTCTTATCTAAACCCTTGATCGACACCGGACGATAAGCTAGAAACGTATGGCCTTGAAAAGCATCCTTCGCTGCGAGCACAACGCTCTCATTCTCCGGTAATTTCCCTTTGACCACCTTATAAATCTCGCCTTCGTCCTTGTTGAAATTATACATATTGTTTCGGCCGTTGCTCTCGTCCGATTGCTTCTGATGTTTCACATATTGGATCGGAATACCCCGTCCAGGAGCAGAGATCGCTTGCGTGTATTGCTTAGGATGCTTTTGATCGAACCCGAGCAATCGAGTGCCAGTCGCATCTGCATACGCAAAGGTGAGCTTAGAGTCGGATAGCTGATCTGTTAGCTTCGCTTGGGCAGCGAAGGAATGAGGAGTAGCCCCCAGTCCTAGCGCAAAAGCCATCATGACAACGATTAACTTCTTCATCCTTCCACTCCCTATATCATTTATCTACCCGCTTATTTCGTCGATTTGATCCACTTTGCAATGTCGGTAATCACTTCTTGCGGTGCATTCCCCGGAAGCATATACTCTTCGCCTGTTGAAGGTTTGTCAGATGAGACGAACACATGGTTTAGTTTCGGATACAGCTTATACGTCACATCTGTTCGCGAAGCAAGACCGGATTTCCAGCCGTCCAAGTTCGATGCTTCCACTTGAATATCATTATCGCCTTGGGCAATAAAGAGCGGCACCTTCTGCGACTTCGCAATCTCTTGGCCACGATAGTTCCGAAGGTCGAACCACCAATAGGCATTGCCTGCTGGAAATTGCGGCGGCAAATTCGATACCGAGTATTTCGTATCCTTCAGCAGCGTCATACTCTGCTCCCAGATTTTAAGCTGTGCTTCAACCTGCGCTAAGAGTTCTTGAGGTAATCCTGCTTTTTTCACACGTTCAAGGCCTTGCTGGTATTGCCAGAGCAAGATGTCTTCGAGCGGCTTCGAAGGTCCAGCGAAGACCATGGCACCCGCAATCTGATGTTTCGAATCCTGCTCAATGATCCGAGGGACCAGCATTGCGCCTTGACTATGTCCAAGGACATAGATTTGCTTGGCATCGAATCGCTTATCCGTCGCTAACATCTGCACTGCAGCAATCGCATCATTCGTTGTCTCTTCTTTGACAGTAAATGTAGGAGATTGAGACTTAAATGTATGCTCAAAAGTTCGTTTGTCGTATCGGAGTACAGCTACCCCTTCATTCGCAAGCCCTACGGCAAGGTCACGGAAGAACTTGCTTCCGCCAATGGATTCATCCCGATTATTCGTTCCCGAACCATGGACAAGGACGACAACGGGGAATGGACCGTCCCCTTGCGGAATGGTCAATGCTCCTGGTAATGCGGTGCTGCCTTCTCCGATCTTCACTTCCTCGGCCTTGTAGCGTTCAGGATGATCATAGGACGGTGCATGATAATTATCGACCAGTAGCTGTGGGAAGAAGAAATCATCTACCTTTCCATCCCGATCAAACCGCACATCAATCGCTACTGGCACGCCTTGAGGCCCCGCGTACATGACGCGTACATTATGGTGAACCGCATTTGTCGTCTCTGACACGTTCAACACTTTATCCAATTTGCCGTACATCGCTATGATTTGTTGCTGCATCATCTGTAAAGTCGGCACAGGAACTGTCGCCTGCAAGGGTTCACTCATCGAAGCACGCATCTCATCAAATTGTCCTGCAACGACTTGCTTCAGTAAATGAGTAGCCCGGCTCTTCAGATCCGCTTGATCAATCACGATCTCCCCCTGCTCGCCAACCGATAGATGAACTTGCAAGGCCTTGTTCACATCTTCGACCGAGACTTGCAAATGATGCACCGCATTCAACACCGCAGGTATAAGCATCGGATACGGCTCCCCATTCAATTGCGCCTGGCTCTGCCCGACTTGAATGATCCATTCGGTCGTGCCGTATTGCACAACGGCAGCCCGCTTCGCTGCATCCCACTTCACTGAAGCGCCGACCCACTCGGCCGCTTGCCGCAATTCAATCCCTTTACCTGCTGCTGTAGCTCCTGTCACACCTTCTGCTAGTGCCGCTTGTGCTCCGCTTGCCAACAAGCCTGCGATGGTTAACACACTAATCATTTTTTTCATACGGTTACAATCTCCTCTCCCAAACAATCATATATAATTTAATAGTTAGACAAACATCTAAATAAAGTATACCTTTGGACTTTCATTATTGTCAATCTTAACCATTATCAACATAAAAAAAAGGCAATACACTTCATCCCGTGTACTGCCCTCTGATTAAAACATCTTAAATCCACTGCGACGCAGCATTCGAATCGTCGTACCGCTAATGACTGCACCGACCAACCCGGCACATGCTGTGAGCATATCTACCAGGCTATACGCCTCGATATTACCCAGGAAGGATAGATCACTCTTCCAATACGAGATGATCACCGCGGGTACAATAACGATCACGAACAAGTACGCCGGGAACCATGTTGTTTTCATTAACATATTTAAAATAAACCCGATCCCAAACATCATCACAAAAAACAATACGAACAAAATGATCGGAATGATAGAACCTACCACACCATTCATGCCCTGAACGACCTCCCTATATGTGCGTGTTCAAAAAGTCGGCATTTCAGCACCGTGAAGGTTGCGAGAACCTGAAGTCATGCTTCCGTAGCTAGTTTTTCTTCGAAAAACTTTTAGGAGGAACGGAGTTTAGGCAAAACCTAAATGAGTACCTGAAATGTTTCCGAAGGAAACATACTTCGTTAGCATATGCTCTTCGAAGGTGAGCGCAAGATTCGATGTCGATTATGCTTCTTGAATGACTTCGTCTCAAATGATGACTTTTTGAACTACCCCTATATGTACAACCTGCAGCTTGTGTCTTACGTCTTTCCTTGTAGTGTACTAGAAAAATGTGGTGGAATCAACGAACTTTCCGTGACGTTTTGTGTGAGGATTGTCACACCTTCTCCATTTGTTCTGCGCGGCTGTTTTCGTTACAATGGAAGAAGTTAGAGGTAAATTCATGAAGGAGTGATCACGATGAGCGAAGCAGCTCTTACTTTAGAAGGCTGGTATGCATTGCATGATTTCAGAGCTATCGATTGGAATGGTTGGAAACGCGCGACCGAGGCAGAACGTGCTACGGCACTCGACGAGTTACATACATTTTTGCAACAATGGGCAACAGTAGAAGCGGACAAACAAGGCAGCACGGCGGTATACTCCATTGTGGGACAGAAGGCTGATTTCGTATTCATGCATTTGCGTGAGACGCTTGAGGAATTGAATGAGCTGGAGAATGCTTTTAATAAAACATCATTCGCGCAATTTACAATTCCCGTCTACTCCTATGTCAGTGTCGTGGAGCTCAGCAACTATTTGGCGGGCGGCGGAGATCCTTATGCGAGCCCTGAGGTTATGGCGAGGTTGAAGCCAACGCTTCCGAAGAGCAAGCATATC
Source organism: Paenibacillus terrigena DSM 21567 (assembly GCF_000374845.1). GTDB lineage: Bacteria > Bacillota > Bacilli > Paenibacillales > Paenibacillaceae > Paenibacillus_K > Paenibacillus_K terrigena. The sequence goes on from NZ_KB895422.1 coordinate 59,921, forward strand.
TGCTTCTATCCAATGAACAAGAAACGCGACCTTGCGGACAACTGGTACATGTTATCCATGGATGAGCGTAAAGGCATGATGCGCAGCCACGGCATGATCGGCCGCCAATACGCAGGTAAAGTGAAACAAATCATCTGCGGCTCCGTTGGTCTTGACGACTGGGAATGGGGCGTTACGCTCTTCTCGGACGATGCGCTACAGTTCAAGAAGCTTGTCTATGAAATGCGTTTTGACGAAGTAAGCGCGCGCTTTGGCGAATTCGGCTCTTTCTACGTGGGCAACCTGCTCGACGCGGACAAGTTCCAAGCGATGCTTGCTCTATAAATACGATGAAAACTTCTCTCTTGACGAGGGAAGTTTTTTTATTGAAGAATAAAGTGAAATCATTTTTATAGAAGTACAGAAATATATCCATGGTGGATTAGTGTATATCCCCAAACCCTATGGATCACGTAAAAAATGGGGAGAGAACTCTGGGAGTCAGCATCAAGAAAATCATTTATTCCAAAAAATAAGAGATACCAGGTCATATGGGAGTGTACCCCATGTGGCTTTTTTTGTGTAACGAACACTTTAAGTTATTCTTTACGTATTTGCTGCTTATTGCCCTTGTTATCATTTGCATAACAGTTTTCTAGAGAGGGGCATCTACATGAATAAGAACAATCGCGTCAAAGAAGCTTGGAATCTATGGTCAGATACGGATTTCGCAAAATTCCGTTCGGAGGAACGCATTTCAGAGTTAATCGCACGGCCTGAATCTGCCTTCCATCCAACGACGTATTCAATGTTGAAAGAAACCTTTCCCGATTTGCAAGGCAAACGCATTTGTGTACCTTCAAGCGGTGACAATCATGCTGTCTTTGCTTTTCATTTAATGGGCGCGACCGTAACCTCATGCGACTTTTCAGAACGACAATTAGAGAATGCTTCAGATATCGCTCGTTATCATGGATGGGATATCGAATTTATTTGCGATGACACTATGAAATTAAGCAATATCAAAAGCGATGAATATGATTTTGTATATACCTCGAATGGCGTTCATGTATGGATCCACGATTTACATGCTATGTACGACAATATTCATCGAATTCTCCATCACAAAGGGGTGTATATCATGTTTGATATTCACCCCTTCTTGCGACCTTTCGGTATACAAGTTACAGAACAAATAAATGTAGTCAATCCTTATCACATAACAGGTCCATTCGGAGATATACCCACGTATAAATGGCGAATCCAAGATCTTATGAATGCGATGATTTCATCGGGATTCCATATGAAGCATATCGAAGAAATGTACGCAGAGACCGGATTATTCTGGGTGGATGACTCCAAAAATGAAGGTGATTCGATGACCAAGAAAGAGCTTGATGACATGTGCAATTGGAGACTAAACCCCTTAGCAGCACTTCCACAATGGTTATCCATACGAGCAGTGAAATCATAAAATCTAACATGAACAATACAATAACCTCCTCTTCGAAGTTAAGTTAGAGGGAGGGATTCACCTAATCCCTGTCGAAGAACAAAGAACCGTTGTTCTTGCCCATCCATCGAAACGAGGTGTTCTGCAGTGAATGAATTAACAAGCATTTATAACCTAGCCCAAGTCATCAAACGTAACGTTCAAAAAGTCATTGTCGGCAAAGATGAGACGATCGACCGCATTTTTGTTGCTCTTTTTACAGGTGGACATGTGTTGCTAGAAGATGTGCCCGGAACAGGAAAAACGCTGCTCGTGAAGGCACTTGCGAAATCCATCAACGGTAATTGCAAGCGCATTCAGTTTACACCCGACTTGCTCCCCACCGATCTAAGCGGCATGAATATTTACAATCAGAAGACGAGCGAGTTTCAATTCCGTCCGGGTCCGCTATTCACGAACCTGCTGCTCGCGGATGAAATCAATCGTGCGACGCCCAGAACCCAATCCAGCCTGCTCGAATGTATGGAAGAACGTCAAGTGAGTATCGATGGTGACACGATGCTGCTGGACGAGCCTTTTATCGTGCTGGCCACGCAGAATCCACTGGATAACTATGGGACGTTCCCGCTCCCTGAGGCTCAACTCGATCGGTTCATGCTCAAGCTGAAGCTAGGCTACCCGACGTTTGATGAGGGGCTCCTTGTCTTGTCCCGATTCCGGGAACAACAACCGCTCGAACAGCTCGAGCCCGTCGCTTCCAAAGCAGACATTATTCAGGCGCGAGCCAACTATACAAAAGTACATATTAGCGACGATATGCTGGAATATCTATTGAGAATCGTGGAACAGACGCGCAAACACCCGGATATCGCACTCGGAGCAAGCCCTCGAGCGAGCCAAGCCTTACTGCGCGCCGTTCAAGCTTATGCTGTTATCCGCGGCCGGGAATTCGTATCTCCTGATGATGTGAAAGAGATGGTCACACCTGTGCTCGCCCATCGCCTGCTCTTCCGGAATGCTTCGCAGCTGCGAGATCAGCAAGCCGAGAATGTACTGGGACAAATTCTGAATCAAGTTCCCGTACCTTCCGAACCACTATTGAAGGGGTAATCGCGATGCCATTGCATTGGTTCATTTTATTCGCCGTTATCGTTATTGGTCTACAAGCCCTCCTCTTTAAGGTGCGCGCGTTATCTCGCTTGGGCTATTCCAGAACGTTTACGAAGCATCGCCTATTCGCACAGGATCAAGTAGAGATGACAGAAACCATTCGAAATGATAAGCTGCTGCCGCTGCCATGGGTTCGTCTCGAATCGATGCTGCCTAGTTCGCTTCATTTCGGGAATCAGACGAACTTAGCGATCAATACAGGAGAACTGCTCCAGAATCATCGAAGCTTGTTCACCTTAAAATCATACACACAAATTGTGCGAAGACATCAGATTACTTGTACGCGCCGCGGGATTTACCGATTGAACAGTGCCACCATGACCGCAGGAGATCTATTCGGGATGTTCGATGCCGTGCGCACCCTTCCGCTCGATCTCGAATTGATCGTCTATCCGGAGATCGTGCCGCTGCATCAGATTCCATTCTCCAATAAGAGTTGGATTGGGGACATGACAGTACGACGCTGGATTCTCGAGGACCCCTTCTGGAAATCCGGTGTGAGATCTTATCAACCTGGGGACCCGCTGAAAACCGTACATTGGAAAGCAACCGCGCGCACGAACCAGCTTCAAGTGCATCAGCTTGATTTTACCGCTGACCGTAAGATCATGATTCTGTTAAATTTCGAGACAACGAAGGGCATGTGGTCCAAAGTCACGCACCCGGAGATGATCGAACAAGCGATATCCTACGCCGCTTCGATCGCGAATACGACCATCCCGCAAGGCATTGAGACAGGCTTTGCCTGCAATGGAACGATGAAGACGCTCGCGAAAGGGCAGCCCGTTGTCATTCCTCCCGCGGCTGGTACGCATCATCTTACCGATGTATTCGAAAATATGGCGAAGCTCGAACTGGAGCTATCCGCATCCTTTCGTACCTTTATGGAGATCTGGGAAGATGCTGCAGGAACAGACTTCATTATCCTGACCGCGATTCCGCTTACCGATATAGAGCCTTTGTTATCCCGAATCCGCATGCGGGGGAATGGTATTGAAATCGTGGAGCTCAAACGCACAAATCAATCCGCACATGAAGTTGAGGAGGACACCATCTATGTTTAATCGTATCCTCCGTTCTGTTGGACTGATTCGAACCCTGACCGAATATGCCATGATGCTTCCTATCATTCTGCTGCTCCATATCTATCTCATACCGGATATACCATCACTTACGCTCTTGCTTACTCTCGTCTATCCGGCCTGTCACCGGATTGGTCAAATGACAAAATCATGGATTTACTGGCAACGTGATGTCTTATGGCTTACTGGATTGCTTATCCTGACCGTCACCTTCATTGTAATGACAGGACCGCTGACCATGTCACACATGATACCGCCATTGATCGGCTTCACCCTATTCACGCGCGGTGTGAAAATCGTAACCAGAGGAATGCCAATGTGGAGCACGGTGACCTGGTATTGGGGCGCGCTCGCAGCCTATTTCTTCACTTATGCTCTTGCCAGCATTCGGCCTGAAATTAGACAATTCGGGTTATATTTGTTAGCTGGCGGGTTATGGATGATCGTAACCACCCTGATGATGATGAATCAGAATATCCTGCATCGTGCGAATATGACAAGGGATTCCGCTGCCAAACTGCCAGAGGGCATCCTTCGTCAAAATACAAAATATGTCTTCGCGCTGATTGCCATCACGTTGTTCTTCGCTGCGATGATTTTCGGCAATCTCATGGATATCCTGATGCTATGGTTCCGTCAATTCGTCGCATGGTTGCTGCAAGATCGGCCCGCCGAAGTCGAACCCCGCCCCATTGAGCCTGTAGCAGAACCGCAGATGCCGCTCGCCGGACTCGAACCCGGGGAACCTAGTGCATTCATGAAATGGCTAGAGCAAATCATAATGATCTTGTTCTGGAGTGCGTTGATCATCGCAGTTATCGTCTTGTTGTGGCTGGGTCTACGGCATCTGATCAAGAAGCTGTTCCCGAAATTCTGGGCCGCTCTGCTGCGGTTCTTCGCACAGAAGCAGGAATTTACCCCATCGACCACTTTCTCTGATGAGCGAACCAATCTATTCGAGTGGGATAAGCTTCGTCAGCGTGTGTTCCGACCATGGGAAAATATCATGACCCGGTTCAGACAAAGAGATGTCCCTTATACCGAATTAACGAATAACCGTGATCGTATCCGCTATTGGTATCGATTCAAAATGAATCAAGTGACGCGTAAGGGCTTCGCTGTGCAAGAGAGCTCCACCCCTTCTGAAACGCTCCGGCAAGTGAAGGAATGGGATGTACATGAAACCCCTAGCGACTTAGAGGAATTAGCTGAGACTTACAACGCGTCACGCTACGGGAGTCACGACATTCCCGATGAGACCGTCGATCGCCTGCGCAAGAAGTTCGGTAATTCATCTTCTTCGTAACAAAAATACCCCCAGTGACGATGGTCACTGGGGGTATTGAGCTAATCGCTCATACCATTTATGAATGCGCACAGGACTTCGATGACAACTGATCCGCAAGCGCGAGGAAAGTTCCTAGTACACGCATGATCCGTTTGCTCATCTCATGTTCGGGGTCGAGCTGCGGCTGCTCGAATACGTTGCGCTGTGCTCCGCCGACAGACAACCATTCCGGGCAATTGATGCCATGCAGATTCCGTACGATCGCTTGAATCTGCTGCAATGAACTTACGCCGACATCTCCGCCAGATGAACTGACAGCCAGAACCGGCTTTAAGCTGAAATGATCTTTATTCATAAAATCCAGAGCATTCTTCAGCACACCACTCACACTCCCATGGTATTCGGGTGTCGCAAGCACAATAGCCTGGGAAGACAAGACGGCTTTTTTCATATCGCTGACATTCACGTCATTCGCATAAGACAGATCTGGCGAATATAAAGGCATCGGCTTCTCATAGAGATCAATGAAAATCACCTCATGACCTTGCTCTTGTATCGTTCTAGCCAGAACCTTAGCCACTTGAGTACTGGACGCACCTTTTCGATTACTTCCTGCAATAATTGAAATTTTCATACCAATCGAATCCTCTCACTAATAGTTGATGTACGACTATTTTACCTTATTTTCCCTTATCGTACATCCTTAGCAAGTCTGAATACGTAATACGACTTTAGTCTGATTTTGTCAGACTTCTGGAAATAAAGCACCACACAAAAAAGCCTGCTAAGCATAACGCTTAGCAGGCATCTCATTAATCTTCATCATCCATTTGGTTCATCGATTCCAGGAACTCTTCGGTCGCTCGATCTCGCGCACGGCCTTTATCCTTAAGCCGTTCAATGGCAGGCTGGATCAAGAGATCCACTTCCCGTTGCACGGTATAAGCAAGATCGTATCGCGTCTGCGATTCGAGATAGGAACCAACTTCCATCAACGCATTGTATCGATCCAGTTCATCGCGGGTTAATAACCCACGAACTTGAACGCTGCAATGCCGCATCTTATAGGAATTTACCTTTTTTCAATACGAGCGACAATCCGCCAATAATGAACAGGTAACGAATATCGATAATTTTCTTCAATTGTGCAGCTGTGAAGCCCTTAAGCTTCTTCGTGCCTACGATACCAATCGCTTCGCCTTTACCAAGGGAGGCAACTGTACCTTTGTTGCTGAATACGAATTTCGTAGGTTGTTGGTTACGGATCGACGCAACGATATTGTTCGCACAAGTCACACCTTGCTGCATCGCAATTTGCGCTGTTGGCGGATAAGGACGACCTTCTGGGTTGAACATCAAGGAGTTGTCTCCGATAACGAAGATGTTCTCTTGTCCAGGAACACGCAAGAACTCATCGACTTTAACGCGACCGCGCATCGTCTCGATACCCGCTTCTTCGATCATACGGTTACCACGAACCCCAGCAGCCCATACGACAGTTTGTGACTTGATCAATTCGCCTTCACCAACGATAACACCATCTGGTGTTGCTTCTTTGATCGGTGTACCAATTTTGAACGTAACACCTTTGTTCTGAAGCACGTTCATCGCGTATTCTACAAGCTCAGGATCGAATCCTGGCAATGCAGATGGAGCTGCTTCTACGTTATAGATTTTTACAAGCGAAGGATCTACATCGTATTGTTTGCATAGTTCAGGAATACGATCTGAAAGCTCGGATACGAACTCGATCCCTGTGAATCCTGCGCCACCGACAACGAATGTAAGACGGTCAAGACGCGTCTCATCCTGTTTGTACGCTGCAAATTGATACTCGATGTGCTGACGGATCATACGAACCGAGTTAATACTGCGAATACTCATCGCGTATTCTTTCATCCCTGGGATACCGAATGTTTCCGTCTCGCCGCCCACCGAAATAATCAGGTAGTCATAAGAAAGCGCGCTTCCATCCTCCAGAAGAACTTTCTTCTCTTGCGTACGAATTTGTTGTACCGTTGCTTTAACGAAATCAATTTTGAACTCATCGATCAACTTGGAAATCGCAACGCGTGCGTTCTCCATTTGATCCGTACCCGCAGCAGGCATATGCAAATGCGTTGTGAAATAGTGGTAGTCATGCTTATTCACAAGCGTTACATCCGCTTCGTTATAGTTCAATTCTTTCTGTAGGCGCTGTGCTGTAAGAATACCGCCATATCCGGCACCTAAGATGACAATTTTAGGAATATTACTCATGGTTGATCCCTTCCAATCCTTCTTGTGATTTATTGTATAGTATAAAACATGAATATGTGAAAAATTACACTTACAAAATAAAAAAATGGTGTAATGCCACGTTCTATATTCAAATCAATGAACATTTCATGAACAAACTGTATCAGAATTGTGCAGGATTCGACAACTGGTTTATTAACCCAAATGAAATCATACTGATTTTTCTCAAGAATATCAAGCTTTTCTTCAAAAAAGATTCGACATTTTTCATTTTATTTTTTTTGCAACCCGATTAAGTTTATTTGTTGATTCAAAAATGAAAATAGGTTTCATTCCCTTGCTGAGAAGCTTATAATAATTAAGGATGTGTAACAAATAATATTGAATTTCGGAGGTGCCCCTGTGGACCAACAAAATCTAACGACTCAAGAGCCCGCTGATATCCTGATCATCGGTGGCGGACCTGCCGGTATGTTTGCAGCATTTTACGGAGGTATGCGTCAAGCGTCCGTTAAATTGATCGAGAGTATGCCACAATTAGGCGGACAATTGGCAGCATTATATCCTGAAAAATACATTTACGATGTAGCAGGCTTCCCGAAGGTCACTGCGCAAGAGCTCGTCGATAACTTGAGCAAACAGATGGAAATGTTCCAGACCGATGTACGACTCGAAGAGAAAGTTATCGATGTCGTGAAGAAAGACGAGCGCCTCTTCGAAGTTACGACAGATAAAGGTGTTCATTATGCTAAAGCCATTATCATCACTGCAGGTGTAGGCGCATTTGAACCACGCCGTCTAGAGCTGCCTGAAGCTGCGCAATACGAGAAGAAAAACTTGAAGTATTTCGTTAGCGATTTACAGCAATATGCGGGTCAAAAAGTATTGATCAGCGGCGGCGGTGACTCTGCACTTGACTGGGCTCTTATGCTCGAACCGATTGCAGAACAAGTTACGTTGATCCATCGCCGGGACAAATTCCGAGCACATGAACACAGTGTAGAGCGTCTCATGGCTTCGAAGGTAAAAGTCATTACGCCAACCGAAATTGTTAGCCTCCATGGCGCAGATCAAATCGAGCAAGTTACGATCCAAGATGTGAAGACAAATGAACAGACGAAGATCGATGTTGATGCTGTTATCGTGACATTCGGATTTGTATCTTCACTTGGTCCAATTGCAGATTGGGGCATTAACATTCAAGGCGGTTCAATTGTTGTTGACACACGCATGGAGACAAATATCCCAGGTATCTTCGCTGCAGGCGATATTACGACTTACCCTGGTAAATTGAAACTGATTGCAGTTGGCTTCGGTGAAGCACCTACGGCGATCAACAATGCGAAGGTCTATGTAGACCCAAGCGCGAAGCTATCCCCAGGACACAGCAGCAGCATGAAGGTATAGTCCACTTTTTTATTATATGTTAGTACAATAAAGGGTATCCTACATTTCAGAACTTCTTAAAGGAAGTTCAAAGTCATCTTTTGACTTTTGAACATGCACTTTACATTTTCTGAAAGGGGGATACCCTTGTCTTATCGCTGTCCGCTATGTAACGGTTTCATCGCTTCCCATGTGACTTGTCCAGCTTGTCACCAGCTTGCGTCAGACTACGGCAAATTAGAGGATTACGAGGGACCCTACAGCCCTTATGCGGATTACTCCGCTTATTCTGAGCTCCACTCGATGAATCAAGATGCACCCGTCTGTACACATCTTCTCTACTGTGAAGTTTGTCAGCGATCATCCCCTCTCCAAGTCAGAGAATGGGGCCCTAATCTGGAGTGAATAAAAGGTATGAATTACTGCAACGGAAGCTGACGCAATCGTATCTCGGCTAAGAGCAGTCGGATAAATTCTCCCTCTAACTGCAACTCTATCGCCTTATAATACGATTCTACCAATAGCTCATCGGATAGAATAGACATCACACATACTTCCTTCCCTTTTATTTCCTGTTATTGAATTTTACTATATCACGCACACGCAAACAGAACAAGCGTTCCGGTTATCCACACCACGTTGTGGAAATCCTGTGATCTAATTGTTAATAACTCCCAAATTAAGCGTACTTACGCCCTGTAATATGTGGATAATAGTTATTCACAGGCTCATAACCGGAAAGCTGTATAAAAAAATTCTATTACACCGCCTATCACCAAAAATCAAAACTATCATATAATATGATAGAAAGAGAAAAGATGAATCTCCCCCTTTCTTATTGCGGACGAGTATTCACCTCAAAAATCCAAATCTTCCCACTCGTATCGATTCCATAATCAAACCCTAGCTGCCCTATTCCCGGAAATTTCCGCTCCAGAATTGTCGTAGACAACACCGTCAATTGCCGCATTTCGCTCTTCTTCGCTGCTACTTGCCCTCCTGAAAATGATCTTCTAATTCCTTGAGACGCTGACAACTTTGCCCCGCCCTTGCACAAATTCGTCACGAACAACCCTCGCCGCGCCAATCGGCCGACCATCGCACGAATTTCCCAATACTCTCTAACCTTCACAACTTTGACTCGATAATCGATCGGACGGCCATCTATTTTTGCTAAATGAATTCCACGTTGAATGATGTAACGGCGTTTCTTCTTCACGCCGCTAAGGGAGCGAAACAAGCGGCCGAAACTCCTAAATGACCGGTGCTTCGACATGGCTGTATAGGAATAGGTCTCCCCTTCCTTGGTTACCTTGATGACGCCATAGCCTCCGCCACCAACAACCGGTTTAATTACGACCATACCATATGCGGACAACATGGAGTGTAGGTTTGCAGCATTGTATCTCTTTGTCTGAGGAATATGAGCTGCGATTTTAGCGTCAGACAGTAATACTGCTGTCTTAACCCATTTGTTAGCCAGTTGTCTTCCAGCCATTCCGTCATCCCCTTTCTGAGAGTATACTTATACATACTCAGATTGAGGGTGAGCCTCCTGTATCATTGTCCCCGGTATATGCCTTAATTTGGATAGATAATTGTGAGTATTCGAGATATTATAGAAGGACAACAACCAATATTAAGCAAGGAGGAACCTTCCTTTGGAACAATTCGTTCAGAATCTATATACCCTTAGCTATTATGCGATGGCTGTAATTCTTGTCCTTGTAACACTCTGTATCTTCGTTGTAGGGATTAAAATGTTCATCGATCGCAAACGCGGCATCGGCAGCGCATTCGTAGTCTTCTCGATCCTCGCAACCGGAATGATCGCAGTTATGCTCAATCTAAAGTTTCTGTAATCCAATCCGATCCATACATAGATGCCAAAAAACCCCCTGAAGTCTTTCTTCAGGGGGGTTTAGCATGTCTTATGGCGTTCACGCAAGCGTAACGCTATTCGTGTATTAACATTGCTCTGGTGCAGGCGTACCTGCATCTGTAGCCGTACGGAATGACGATCCGCATCCGCAAGTCGCACTCGCATTTGGATTGTCAATCGTGAATCCACCCGACATACCGGATTCTTTGAAGTCAATAATAAGTCCATTCAAATATTTGATGCTGTCTTCTTCAACGACAACCTTAAGGCCTTTCACATCAAATACTTTATCATTGAAATGCTGCTCATCATCGAATCCCATCCCGTATTGAAACCCGCTGCATCCGCCGGATTGAACACCTATACGCAAGAACATGTTCGGAATTTCCTCTTGTGCAAGCATTTCCTGTATCTTAGCAATCGCTGCATCTGTAATATTGATCATCTGAATCCCTCCTTCTGTTACTATATCTTCAGTATACATGAACGATGCATTTTGCCACAAGTGTGAGAAACTACCGGTTGAAACAAAGGTTTACCTTTTTTGTCACATTCTATTGCTCCTCATCACAACGAGGTTTATAATGGGGTTACGACCGAGTTCTATTGGTCATTTTTTCATGAGATTTTTGATACACATCGGTTGATCTTGTAAGAAATTTCACATACAAAAAGAAAATACGAAGCGTTCCCGAATGGAACTCTAATTACAAAGGAGGAACGATCCGACATGACGACACTTGTGACAAGCCATACGGACTCTCGGATGGCAGAAATCATCGAAAAAGTACAGCGAGGAGAACGTCTTTCACTGGAAGATGGCGTCTATCTGTACCAGAGTGACGACATATTAACCATCGGTCAATTGGCCAATGAGGTCAATCTTAAGAAAAATGGGAAGAAAGTCTATTTCATCGAGAACATGAGCCTCTATTTCACGAACGTCTGTGAATCCCGCTGTGCCTTCTGCAATTTCCGCAAAGATGAAGGCGACGAAGGTGCTTACACCCTTTCCGGCGCTGAGATGATCGAATACGTCGAACAGCATATCAATCCAGGTGTGCGTGAATTTCATATCGTTGGCGGACATAACCAACATGTATCATTTCAATATTATGTCGATTCCCTTCGTGCACTGAATGAGAAATATCCAGATATTACCTTAAAGGCGTATACAGCCGCTGAAATTGATTTCTTCACACGGATTAGTGGACTAAGCATTGCCGAAGTCCTTCAAGAGCTGATGAAAGCTGGACTTAAGACCCTCACAGGGGGCGGTGCTGAAATTCTCTCCGATCAATATCGTGAGAAAATGCATGTGGACAAAGCGAATGTGGATCGTTATCTGGAAGTGCACCGTGTTGCTCATGAGCTTGGCTTGCGTACACATACAACAATGCTCTACGGTTCCATCGAGAGCCATGAAGATCGCGTTCGACATATGCTGCAGATTCGCGAACTTCAAGATGAGACGAATGGATTCATGGTATTCATTCCATTATCCATGCAGCCGAAGAGTAAATCAGCTGATATTCGCCGCCGCAACTCAGCTTATGAAGACCTTAAGACCATTGCGATCAGCCGATTGATGCTCGACAATATCCAACATATCAAAGCTTACTTCATTAATATCGGAACGCAGTTGACCCAAATGGCATTAGCATTCGGCGCATCCGATGCGCATGGAACCATTGTGAAAGAGCGAATCAGCCATGCTGCGGGCGCTCTAACACCTGAAGGCCTAACTCGCGCTGAGTTGATCTGGCTCATTAAAGGCGCGGGCCGAATTCCAGTAGAACGCGATACGTTCTATAACGAAGTGAAGGTATATGAATCTTAATTGAAGTTAAGGACAATTATTTGAGGCATACGGGGAGAGAGCTACTCATGAAAAAATTGGTCATCCTGGGCGGGGGCTATGGTGGACTTGCAGTTGCTAATCGGTTGTTAGAAGGTGAAATCCCGGTGGACACATCGGTGATGTTAATCGATCGCCAGCCCTATCAAGGACTTAAGACAGAATATTATGCACTCGCAGCTGGTACAGCATCTGATCTTCAAATCCGCGTTGCCTTTCCGATAGACCCGCGAATTGAACTCAAATACGGTGATATTACACGTATCGATTTGCAGGCCAAACATGTCTACTTAAATGCAGAAGAAGTTATTCCTTATGATCAACTTGTTATTGCACTGGGATGTACAGATAAATTTCATGGTATTCTCGGCGCAGAACAATATGCAGAGAGCATTCAATCCTTATCACGAACACGCCGGACGTATCAGATGCTCAATGATGTGAAGCCTTACGGCCAAGTGAACATTATGGGCGGGGGTTTAAGCGGTGTCGAAGTCGCGGCTGAACTTCGTGAGAGTCGACCGGATTTGAACATTCGGATCATTGACCGCGGACCTCGCGTACTCTCTGCTTTCCCAGAGAAGCTGTCCGCATTCGTCTCGGAGTGGTTCCACGAGCATCATGTCGATCTGAGCTCGCACATTTCAACGACCCAATTAGAGCAAGGCGGCATTATCCATCAGAACGGCGTTATCTATAGTGACGTTACCGTATGGACCGCAGGTATCCAGCCAGTTAAGCCAGTTCAAGACCTAGATGTTCCGAAGGATCCGCAAGGACGCGTTCTTCTTAACAACCATTTCCAAATTCCAGGCCATGAAGAAGTCTATGTGGTAGGTGACTGTGCTTCCCTCTCCTTCTCTCCAAGCGCGCAAGCTGCCGGAGCACAAGGAGAGCAAGTTGCAGATGTCATCCAAGCAGGATGGAAAGGTGAGGAGCCGAAGCTTGGCAAGATTAAGCTAAAAGGCGTTCTTGGTTCCTTAGGGAAGAAGAGTGGATTCGGACTATTAGGAAATAGAACGATGAAGGGACGTGTCCCTCGTGTCTTGAAGATGGGCGTCCTGTGGAGATCCAAGCATCATTTCGGTTAATGCTAGTCGCTGCTCTCTAGAGCTTCAACGGCACGGATTTCTTGCATAATTTTGTCTTCTAATTCATCAATCGTCTCTGCAGCGACAATATCACCATTCACATAAGCGAACGGGAAGAGATAACATTCTCCACAATTCCCAAGGCAGCCATATTCGATGACATCGTAAGCTGGATTATGCTCCAGCTTCTTCATCACAAGGTCTGTCCCGTGATGCATGTTACTGACGCAGAACTCGATGATCGGTCGCATTGAATCACCCGCTTTTGCTGAAGTCGTTTGTTTGAGCCATTTTAATTTAAACATCTTTATACTATAATAAGGTGAGAAAGGAGTTGAAGCAAATGAGTGAAAATACAGCTCAAATGTATGATGAAGTTCTAGAAGTGCTTGATAAACTTCGTCCATTCCTACAACGTGACGGCGGCGACGTTGAACTCGTTGATGTGGAAGACGGTATCGTTAAATTAAAATTGATGGGTGCTTGCGGCAGCTGCCCAAGTTCCACAATTACTTTGAAAGCAGGGATTGAGCGCGCTTTGGTTGAAGAAGTTGAAGGCGTTCAAGAAGTTGTTCAAGTATTCTAATTTGAATATGATCGAAGCCCTGTAAATGGCAATAGAAGCAGTCAATCCTCGGATTGGCTGCTTTTTTGTGCTGATGATGTCACCATATATCCAGAATAAAGTAAATCATACAGGAAATACTATGGGCACCAAATGGACTTGAGGAAGGATCGTTATGTCATCCCAACAGCAACAGCGTGCCACAATAAGCAATAATCTATCGGACAATATTACACAGATCAAATCGCTCTTCCAGGGATCTCCTGATCTGGTTATTCGTGAGTTTATCATCCAATCTATCCGCAAAACCGCAGCGCTTGTCTATTTAGGCGGGCTTACGGATAAGAATTCCGTGAATAATAATGTACTTGAGCCACTCATGTTCCAATTGAATATGAACCCCACCGTATCCATCAGTCATCTGATTACAGAAGACCAGTGGAGAGCGATATCAGCCGCTATTTTAGGAGGCAGCAGTGTCCTATTCGTGAATGGGAACGCGGAGGCTTCCATCCTCGATACACAAGGGTGGCCGCAGCGATCCATCGAAGATCCGCAGATCGAAGCATCCCTAAAGGGCGCACATCAGGGCTTTGTCGAGACCGGAAGCCAGAATATCGCGCTTATTCGCCGCTATATTCCAAGTACTGAGCTCAAGATTAAGGAGCTTAGGGTCGGCCAACGTGGTGCTACGACCGTGTCGATTATGTACTTGGGAGATGTCGCACAGCCCGAGATTCTCGATGAACTGGTGGAGCGCATCCAGAAGATTAATGTGGATGCCATTATTAATGCCGGAGAACTCGGAGAATTCATTGAGGATAATCCCTATTCCCCCTTCCCACAATTCATCTCTACGGAGCGTCCTGATTCTGCGGCTTCGCAAATTTTGCAAGGGCGATATGTCATGGTGGTGGATGGGTCTCCAAATGTGCTGATCGGTCCGACGACCTTTGTATCCTTCTTCCAGAGCATTGACGATTATAGTACGCGGTGGCTCATCTCTTCTTTTATTCGCGTGACTCGTTATTTTGCCTTTTTCATTGCACTCTTCCTGCCTGCCATCTATATCGCGCTTATTTCCTATAATTATGTCATCATCCCTGTTAAATTGATCATTTCGATCGGCGAGTCGAGAGAACGTGTTCCTTTCCCCCCTTTTGCCGAAGCGATATTGATGGAGATTACACTGGAGATGCTCCGTGAAGCAGGGATTCGATTGCCTGCGCCGATAGGACAAACGGTAGGAATCGTTGGCGGGATTGTCATCGGGCAAGCTGCCGTGCAAGCCGGTATTGTAAGCAACATCATGGTGATCGTCGTCGCTTCGACAGCCATCGCCTCCTTCATCATACCTAACTATGATATGGGGGCCGCCGTCCGCTTCCTTCGGTTTCCCATGATGATCATTGCCTCGATATTCGGTATCGTCGGGATTGCCGCGGGACTGATGACATTAATTATCCACCTAATCACCTTGAAATCACTCGATACGCCTTACGGCAGCCCGCTAGCTCCTGTTCGATTCACGGACTGGAAAGACACCTTCATCAGGGCGCCGTTATGGATCATGAAGAAAAGGCCGGTGAATGCTCATCCGGTTCAATTAGAACGGCAAGACTCGCCGCAGCCTGAGGAGAACCCTTGATGCAGAAATCGAAATCCATTCAAATTACATGGCTACAATTTGTATTGCTCATTCACGGCACGCAAGTTGGGGTCGGTTTCCTGACGCTCCCCAGGGAATTAGCAAAGGTCGCTGGCACGGATGGGTGGATCTCCATCATATTAGGTGGGGTACTCTCCGTGGTAGCCAGCTTATTCATTATTCATGCAATGAAGAGACAGCCTGAGGCAACCTTGTTCGATTTGTTCAACCATTACTTTGGCAAGTGGGTCGGAAAAACAGCTTCCGTCATTTTTCTTTTCTATCTGATTGGAGGTTCATTGGCAATCATATTTTCTATCGTCTCCATCTTGAGGATATGGCTAATGCCAAAAACGCCGGATTTTATGCTCATCCTCCTCTTAGCGGTCCCGACGTATATGATTGTACATCATGGAATTAAGATGATCGGGCGTTATGCCGAGCTAATTTTCTATTTTTCACTCTGGATCATTATCCTGCTTGCCTTTCCTTTGAATCATAGCCATTGGTTGTATCTGCTTCCGTTCATCAAAGAAGGCTGGATGCCTATCTTATCCGCTACGAGGCTGACCATTCTATCGTACCTTGGATTTGAGATTACATTCATTCTCTATCCGTTCCTTATGAACAAGAAGAAAGCGGTCTCCGCTGTGATTGTTGCAAATACGTTGACGATGTTATTTTACATATTAACGACATTGGTCTGCTTCTCCTACTTCAGTTCGCTGGAAATTCTTCAGTATACTTGGCCGACGCTCAGCCTTCTGAAGGTCATTCGGGTACAATTCTTGGATCGGTGGGATGTCATCTTCCTTGCAATGTATATGATTGTCATCTCCGTAACCTGGATTGTGTATATGAGCCTAGCCGTCTTCGGCGTGAAGCAATTGATTCCAAAATCGAAGCCCAGCATTACAACAGTGGTGATTCTATTGATTACACTAGCCCTCTCCCTTGTCTTGGACCTCTCGCATACCCAGGTGACCCAAATGACGAGAACGATGAGTAATATCGGAATAGTTATCGCTTACGTATTTCCGCTGTGCTTGTGGGGCTATGTGAAGCTACTTGAAGGCATTCGCCGTAACCATGGAGGAGATTCATCATGAAGTATTATTGGCTCAAGATATGTATTATCGTGGTCCTCTTAGGACTGCTGCCCGGTTGCTACGATAAAATGTATTTGGAAGATGCCACGCTCATTCTTGTGCTAGGATTTGATATAGAAGAGGACCGATTTATCGTGTATAGCTCCAGTCCCCTGTTCAATAAGGATGCGAAGAAGAAAACAGAAGAATTCTATGATGATAAACCGGTGTCTGTCCGGCATAGCAAGAACAATTTTGACACGATGTCCTCGGGAATTCCGAGTGCAGGAAAAATCCAGACCATCCTCATCGGCAAAAAATTACTGGAGCATGGGAATTGGTTCTCTATGCTGGATACGCTGTTTCGCAATGCGGAGTCCTCGGTCAATGCCAATGTGGCTGTTGTGAACGGACCTGTATCCGAGGTTGTTTATTACCATGCCGATGACAAGCCGCCACTCACGCTGCTGCTTCCCAAATTGATCAGCTCTTCTTCCAAGAAAAATGCAACGTTGGACACGACCCTTCAAGAATTTCACCGGCAAATGTACGATCAAGCGATGACCCCTGCTTTGCCGATGATTAGGAAGAATACGAACCTTGTTGCCGAAGGAGCGGCATTGTTGAATGAACAGGGCAAATACGTCACAAGTCTCGATCTGCAAGAGACCACGCTGCTACGTGTTCTCCAGCGTAATTTGACGGGTGTTGGTTCTTATACTGCCAACGTGCCGGAGTCTCAGGCTGGTCAACCTAATCCGATTGTTCAGAGCAAACTGAGCGTTGATATCGCTAAGTTATCTGTCCGCATCCGAACATCCTATGAGCATGGCCGATTCATATTCAATCTTCGATATAAGATGAAAACCAGAATAACGGAAAGAACCTTTCCGTTCAACACGACCATGCGAAAAACTCAGCTGCAAAAGCAATTGGATTCCCTCATACAGCGAGATCTTATGGCGCTAATCCATAAAATACAGAAAAACTGCATTGACCCCATCGGGCTCGGAATTATCGCACAAGCTTACCAATACCATGCTTGGAAGAAGGTCAAAGACCATTGGGGTGATGCGCTATCTGAAGCAGACATTCGATTGTCAGTGAAAACAGAAATGCTGGATAGCGGGGTTCTACAGTGAATGGTAGAATAGCATATTCTTCTACGACAAATATAACAATCTTACGAAAAAAGCTGACACCTGTATGTACAGATGTCAGCCTCTCTTATTTCGTAATTATTCAAATGCCGGCAATACCGCTTCGCCATATTTCTCTGCAATGAATTTCTTTAATTCTGGCGAATGAAGCGCTGCTGCCAGCTTCTTCATCGCATCGGAGTCTTTGTTGTCTGGACGAGCAACAAGGATATTGGTGTAAGGAGAATCGCTTCCTTCAATAAAGAGCGCATCTTTCGTCGGTGACAGCTCTGCTTGCAGCGCATAGTTCGTGTTAATAATCGCAGCATCGAATTCGTCAAGGACACGTGGAAGCATTGCTGCTTCTAGCTCTTTAAATTTCAAATTTTTCGGGTTTTTCGTAATATCGCGGATCGTTGCGTCCGCTACTTTGCCTTCGGCAAGCTCAATTAACCCTTGTTTTTGCAATAACAACAAAGCGCGCGCGCCGTTCGAAGCATCGTTCGGGATAGCAATGGTTGCGCCATCTTTCAATTCGTCAACCGATTTGATCTTTTTGGAGTATGCGCCGATCGGTTCAAGATGGACGCCTACCACGCTGACAAGATCCATGTTGCGATCCTTATTCATTTGATCCAAGTACGGCTGATGCTGGAAGAAGTTCGCATCAAGCTGCTTCTCGAACACTTGCACGTTCGGCTGTACGTAATCCGTAAATTCCTTCACTTCAAGCGTAACGCCTTCCTTCTCCAACATTGGCTTCAAGAAGTTCAGAATTTCAGCATGCGGTACGGCTGTAGCTCCGACTGTTAGTGTCGTCGTCTCTTGCTTGCTTCCGTTGCTCTCCTCACCGCTGCTTGCACTGTTCTTCTCGCCGCAACCTGCTGCAATCACCGCAAACGCGAGTACTGCTGTTAATGTGATCAACCATTTTTTCATTGTAAATCCCCCCATGATAATGTGAATTTATTGCATCTATATTATTTTCTAGAAAACCGTTTAACAAGAATATCACCAAGCACTTGGATCAACTGAACGATAATAATCATTAAGATGACAGCAACGACCATAATCTCCATCTCATACCGTTGATAGCCATATCGAATGGCCAAATCCCCAAGACCGCCGCCCCCAATCAATCCGGACATCGCCGTGTAGGAGACTAACGTTACAATCGTGATGGTGATGCCCGCAATCAGACTCGGCATGGATTCTGGCAGTAATACTTTACCCACGATCTGTCCTTTTGAAGCTCCCATCGCTTCAGCCGCTTCGATCACCCCGCGATCCACCTCACGAAGTGAGGTCTCCACGAGTCTGGCGAAGAACGGAGCCGCTGCGAGTACGAGCGGTGGAATGGAACCAAGTACACCGATCGAAGTCCCAACAATTAATTTCGTCAAAGGGATAATCGAGATCATCAGAATGACGAAAGGCACGGAACGCAAAATATTGACGATGAACGAAATCACCCGATAGAGCATCCGGCTCCAAACCGAATTTCCTCTTGCGGTCATGAATAGCAGGATGCCGATCGGAAGCCCGATAATAAATGTGAATATCCCAGAGAAGAACAACATGCGCAGCGTGTCCCACGTTGCCGTCCAAATTTCGGACCAATAGATTTTCGAGAAATCAAACCCCGTAGATAGGAGTATCATCCGATTACCTCCAATTCATGTACCTGTGTGCGCAACATCTCATACGTCTTCGCAATCGCTTCTTTATCCCCTTCAAAGCGCACGATGAGCTGACCATACGGCGTGTCCTTCATCGTGGCAATCGTCCCTTGCAGAATCGCAAAGGAAACGCCTGTCGCCTGAACAGCCTCAGATAGAATCGGTTGATACGTTGATGTCCCTAAGAAGTTAATCTTCACGACCTCGGTATGATCATTCGATGGTAACGAAGCAATTAGACGGTCCAGCAGCTCCGCGCTCTCATTTTCTTCCCGAATAAAATCTCGGGTAACTGCATGCTGCGGCTTCAAGAAGACCTCGGTCACTGGTCCTTGCTCTACAATGCGGCCATCATGAATAACTGCTACCGTATCGCAAATCGTCTGAATGACGTGCATCTCATGTGTAATGAGCACAATCGTAATGCCGAATTGCTTATTAATATCGAGCAGCAATCGTAGAATCGATTGCGTCGTCTGCGGGTCTAGCGCGGATGTAGCCTCATCGCACAAGAGCACCTCGGGATCATTCGCTAGCGCACGAGCGATACCCACACGCTGCTTCTGTCCACCGGACAGCTGCGATGGATATTTATTCCGGTGCTCTTCTAGACCGACAAGTTTCAGAAGGTTGTCCACCTTCTGTTCGACTTCTGCTTTGGGTGTCCGTACTAACCGCAGCGGAAAGGCAATGTTATCAAAAATGGTGGCAGACGATAATAAATTGAAATGCTGAAAGATCATTCCGATCTTGCGACGCTGTCCTTGCAGATCTACATCCGACAAAGCCGTAAGATTAGTGTCGCCAATCCACACTTCACCTGCCGTTGGGCGTTCGAGCAGATTGATACTGCGCAGTAGCGTACTCTTGCCCGCACCCGAATGTCCAATGATTCCGAAAATTTCGCCTCGATCAATGGTTACATTGATGTCTGAAAGCGCAACGGTCTGTTTATGCTTACTGCCGTAGGTCTTCGACAGTTGTTTAAGCTGTATCATGATTGTCCCCTCTCGTTTCTGATCGAGTAATGAGAAAAACTTTTTGTGGTCAAAAAAGCCCTTTTCCGGCACAACGGAAAAGGGCTGACAAGTCATCATAGTCCTCTTCTCATCTACCAGAATTCTGACATGAATTCTGAAGGATTTAGCACCATGACACTCCATATCCGTATAATTACTGGATCTGGAATCGGTTGCCGGGCTTCACAGGGCCTGTCCCTCCGCCGCTCTCGATAAGAAAGTATCGTTTGTATTAAATTTAAATTGAGTATAGTGTTGATGCAATTAAATGTCAAACAGAAAAAAATTCCAATTATCGTTGATACTTGTTACGCAGCATTATTTCGATATATTCGAACGCCGCTTGCAAGGTATCACAGGCCATTCGATAACCTAGCTCCAGATCATTTTGACGTTGCTGAATATCCTCCAGTTTAATCTTTCCATCGAGTGTCTGATCTCGTTGATTAAGATCGTCCTGCATCTCCATATTCATGTAATGAATTTCGATATTACGCCATTTGCGAAGATGGCGAAGCGGTTCATTATATTGTTCCTTCAATGTATTTAGCTTATCCATGAGTGCCAAATGCACACCCAAATATTGAAATTGCCGCAAGACGGTAAAAAAAGAAAAATGAGCTTTGGCTCGTTCGGTATGGAGTTCAAAGAGGTCATTCATCAATGTGCCGAGCTTATCCAATATCGAGAATACCCGAATAAATCCGTCCTTGTAGAAATAGACATGCCTGTGATAATCCGTATTTTCTTGCTGCGACATTTCATCTTGATACGAATTCCGAACGCGATCCGCAAAATGGCCCGCTAAGAAAACACTCTGCTCCAACTCATCTAAGGATTCGATCAGACCTTTCGTCCAAATCTCATGTTTACGCCAAATATGCTCGGGATCATGTCCCTCGGAGATACGTTTCTGAAGCTGGCTCAACACATGCTGCATGGCCTCGACAGCACCTTGCATTTCAGCGAGTTCCGCGCGAGGAGGCAGTCCTAACAAGATTCGCAGCATATCGTTCACACTCCCTTGATGATTGATAAATGATGATATGTATTCCGGGTAAAACAAAAAGTTCTCGAACTTCATATGCTCGACAACTTTCGTTTCATTTTAGTATATCCGATTTTATCGTTTGCCCATTTGCCATACCCTGACACTCATATAACATAACACGCCGAACAGACCTGCAATGAGTACAGTATGGAACAAGCCCGCGAACAAGCCCGCATTCTCATCCCCTAACGTAAATACAACCCATGCCCCGCTCAGAATTTGTGCAGCACATAAGATTAGAGCACAAACACCTATAATCCGTAACTCACGAATTTGCTTATGATTGTGATATGCGAAATGCGCTAGCGTCGCTACAGCGATGAATAGGATGAGTGCTGCAACACGATGAATAAATGCAATCAGTGTCGTTCCATGAAGTTCTGGAATAATCTCTCCATTACAGAGCGGCCAGCCTTGGCAGCCACCATAGGCTTCCGTATGCCGCACAAATGCACCAATATAGACAACGACATAGGCATATAACGTCACAATCCATGTCGCTGTTCGGAATCTGCCGGATACGTACACATCGGATGGCGCATTGTCATCCAACCCCCGGCTCCACTTGTTCAAGACAATCGAGAGCAGCAGTGTCCCTGCAAAAGCGATAAGCGAAAATCCGTAATGCAGTGCCATAACGGCTGGAACTTGTCCAAGCACGACGGCAAGCGCACCCATAATGGCTTGAATAAATGTAAATAAAAATGCGATCAAAGCATACCACCAAGCATCTTTACGTTCTTTCACATGGCGCCATACTGCGATGAACAGGACTAGCACAAGAATTCCTACAAGTCCGCTCACAGCACGGTGCGAATATTCGATCATTGAAGTGATCGTATAAGCAGGCACAAATTTGCCATTGCACAGCGGCCATTCCGCGCCACATCCCTGACCGGAACCTGTCTTCGTGACTAATGCACCATTCAAGAGAACCAGCATCATCCCGATACAAGTAATATAAGCAAGCCACTTTAATGTATTCGCTCTCAATCCTTCACCCACTTACTCTCTCAAGAAGTAAATTTCACCATTTCTCATTATACCTGATTTCAAGTTGAAAACGAAGGCGGAATTGTGACAAAACACATTGTAAATGGACAAAAAAGGATATTAAAAAAAGCCACATCATCGTGAGATGACATGGCTTATCCGAACTTATTTGGATTTCTTAACGGTATTTGCGACTGCGATTGCACGATCCATGAATGCTTCAATCTCTTCACGTGTCTTACGCAGCTTACTTACGAACCGAATCAGCTCTTGGCCATCTACATAGGCGATAAAACTCGGTATCCCGAGAATGTTATATCGCTCGCACAAGTCCGGTAATTCATCGCGGTCAATATGAACGAAGGTGAGTTGATCGGCATACTTCGCTTCAACCTCCGGCATAAATGGATCGATAAAATGACAGTCCTTGCACCATACGGCTTTAAATACACCGATCGTTGGTTTCGACGAGGCGATGACCTCGTTAAATTGCGCTTCTGACGTTAATTTCTCCATTGTAAACACTCCTTCATAGGGAATTGAATTCCATTAGGAATCTGAAGATTGAACGGCTTGTCCACGCTGCAATCGCATCAATGGCTGGAATACCTTGCGAAGCGGACGCGGATAACTGCTAAGCTCCTGCTGCGTAACGACACGGAACACGACCAGCATCACGGGATAGAGTACAATCAACACCAATCCGACTAAACTGGATGAGATGAAATACGCGATACGCGCATGCATAACATGAGTTAATTGATTACCTGCCCATTCGATAAGATAGCCAATACCTGCTAAGGCAATGACCGTCGTCAAGAAACCAGCCCACCGTGAGCCCAGGATCTTAAAATCGACGATTTGCTTGAGCGAACGTTGATTCAAATACATCGTAACGGCAAAGCAAAGCATCGTTGAACCAACAATCCCATAAATGCCGAAAACATAACCCAGCGTGAAACTTCCGGCTAACTTTACGGCAATACCAATCATCACATGAAACATCGGTGTCTTAGGTCGTCCAAGACCGAACAGAATCGAACCCGATACCATCATAACAATTTGGAAAATGGTACAGAACGTTAATAACGAAATAATTCCGCTACCATTCGTACTACTGAATAACAGACCATTCACGGAGAAGGCAGCGGTGCAAAGAATGAGCACGATTGGCGTCCCAGACAGAATCGCAATCCGAAGAGCTAAGGTTACCTGCTTATTCAGATGATCCATCTCTTTGCGCGCAAAAGCGCTTGAAATAATCGGAATGATCGATGTACTTAGTGCGATCGCCAGAATCGGGGGAATACCTGCAATGGATTGTGCATTCATCGTTAAGACTTTAAGTGCTTCCTTCGCAAGAGGCTCGCCAATCTGTCCTTTCAGAATTGGAACGATTATACTCGAATCAATGAAATAAATGATAGGTACTGCAAGCGATGTAATGACGATCGGAATCGAAAGCTTGAAAATATCCTTGTATATTTGACGAAGAGGCATAATAACGCTCTTATCTTGCCCATTCCGGGCTAGTCCCGCTTCACGGTCTGCCTTCTTCAGCTTCCTAGCATAATACAACATCACGAGAAAGGCACCGATACTGCCAAGCACGCCGCCGAAGGAAGCGCCTGCAGCCATTTTCTCTTCACTGTAGCCCCACGTTAAGAACAGATACGCAAGACCAACAGCTGTTATTACACGTAAAATTTGCTCAATAATTTGCGATATCCCGCCGGGTGCCATTTGATTTCGCCCTTGGAAATAACCGCGCATCATCGCGATAACAGGGAACAAGATCAGCGCTGGCGCTAAAGCCCGAATAGCAAGCGTTGCCTCCGGAACAGAACTCATCGCTGCATAGACAGGCGCGAATATGTAGAGCAGCGCTGTGATGATCCCCCCCATACCTAGGCCGAATAGAATAGCAGCAAAATAAATCCGCTGCGCCTCTTGTGGGCGATTCAGCGCATATTTCTCGGACACCATCTTACCTAACGTGCTTGGAATGCCGGCTGTCGCAAATGTCAGCAGCATTAAATAGACATTCGATGCTAATCCAAAGGCCGCCCCTCCGCTTACCCCAAGCATATGCTCCAAAGGCACCCGCTGTACCACACCGAGCACGCGCGCGATTAACGCAGCTGCTGCGAGTATGAGCGTCCCTTTGATAAATGATTCTTTTGCCACGACAACAATCTTCCCTTCTCCTCTACTTACGCACTAACAACCCAGATGATGAAGATTACGATCATGGCAAGCTGCAACACAATCTTCACGAGGGTACTTGTGAACAAGCCCACTAATGAGCCAAAACCAACCTTAATCGCACGATTCATATCGGAACCCGTCATCATCTCACCAATCATTGCACCGAGCAGCGGCCCGAGCAGTAGACCTGCAACCGGGATCACAAAGGGGCCAATAATAATCCCAATCGTACTCCCAATTATGGATGCGCGTGAACCACCATATTTCTTGACACCCCAGGCGCTGACCACATAATCGGCGATGAACAGCACAATAACGATGACTGTCTGAATACTCCAGAACCATATTCCAAAAGGCTCGAAGCTAATACATAGTCCGTAAACGAAGTATGCCGCATAAATGGCCACTGCCCCCGGTAGAATCGGGTAGATTGTACCAGCCATGCCTACTGCGAATAAGACGACAACCAAGATCCAGCCGATGATCTCTAGAGTCATCCCGAACTCCTCCTATGTCAATAAAAATTTACGGATCACTTCAGCGACACCGTCTTCTTCATTCGAAGCTACGACTTGGTCTGCCGCTTCCTTCACCGTTTCTTGTGCATTGCCCATCGCAACCCCGAGACCAACAGCTTGAATCGCTGCTAGATCATTAATACTGTCGCCAACGGCAACCACTTCATGCATACCAATCCCGAGCAGCTCACATACATCCAGAAGTCCTGATGCCTTAGATATGCCCTTCGGATTTAATTCAATATTGGTCGGCGAAGAATTCGTAATCTCCAGCCCGCCCATTGCTCGAAGCTGGGATAAGATCTCATGACGCATCCCATCATCTTCAACGGTATATCCGAATTTGAGCCATTCTTTATCCTCGAAGATGATCTCGTTATCCCAGCTCGAGCGCAGATAGATTTGACCTACCGAATAAGCCCAGAACCATACATCATATCGCTTCACGATCTGATACAGCTCCTTCATGACTCCTGCATCCATCAGATGTCTGCGATGAAGCTGATAGGGCGCTGACCATACCTCGCCGCCGTTCACCGTAATCATCGGTGAGTCCAGTCCAAGCTGCTTTGCGTAAGGCATGGCAGAATCGAATCCACGACCCGTTGAGAAGCTGACCGTAATGCCTGCCTTCACAGCCTCCTGTATCCAATACGCTGTATCCGGTGTAATCTGCTGTTGATCATTTAATACTGTTCCATCCATGTCGAGTGCCAGCAATTTATAGCTTCCCATTGTCTCCTCCAATTCTCTATCTGATATTCCGCATTTGCTGCATATCGACATTTTACCATAGATCGTGTTAAAAAGTTAAAAAGACAAGGGCCATCAGAAACCGTTTCAGGGAGGAACTCCATTTACGCCCTTTACGCATCGCATCATCCCACCTCTCGTGAGGGGTTAATTTGTCCCCTTATACTCCATTAAATGCAGGACCTTATCCGATTGTTCCGCCCCTCCAAAAAAGTTGGATATAGGAAACTATTGGACGAAAGAAAAAGAGAGCAAATTTCTGCTCTCTTATCGCGCATGTGTTATACGAAATTCAATCCGCCATTGAAGGGGAGTGGAACGGGAAAAACATGGTTCAGGAGGGTTCTTAATTCCTCCTCCATGGAAATGGCTTCATTTGAACCGAATAGCACATCCAGCAGCTCTTCTGGTGTGACTTCGACAGATCGATCACCGACGGTAATCCATGTATGACCATTTTCCAATGACGATACAGCGATCTGTTCTGCAACCTCCGATGATTGCGTCGCCAGATACGGACGCAGTTGTTCGAGCAGTCGCTCTGAACGAATAATCTTCAACGTCCCTCCGCATTTCCGTTCTTCATGATGTACATGCTTCAATTGTTCTTGCATCTCGAGATCATGAGCAGGTACGGTTATGTTCAATCCTGCTGCAGCAAGGGTTGCCATCGCGCGCTCGAACAACATATGAATCGTAGCCCGATCTCCTGCGTAATGATACACCTCAGGGCTGACCTCGGTCGATGCTGCTGTAGGGATACTGTAGACAATAAAAGCCTGAACCTTACCTTCACGCTCAGCCACCAGTGAGTGCATCGTATGCTTTCTATTGCTCGCGACCGCACCGGCTTCAATCAATTGCGCTAAGTCCCATAGGCTCTGCTCGTACCGTACGGATTCACCTTGGGTTAGATGATGTAGCTGAAACCAATCTGTCGATTGAATTTCCCTAATTACGAAATGATCTATTGCCTCTCTGAGCTCCTGACTGGATAAGTGGGATGAATCGTATCGACATCCATACACTCGTCCGAATGGGTAACAACCTGCCCGAGAATACAAAGAACGACTGCCGGATACGAACAACATGGTTCCATCTGCATCATCGATATGTGAGAATATTTCGCTCAATATATCCCCAGCAATCCCTTGGCCCCGATAATCGGGATGTGTACATACCGAGCCTAGACTATATACATTCAACGCTGCGGGGCCTATGCGAATTACAGCAGGCACGAGTCCCATAAATGAAACTAATCTCCCATCAACAAATGCACCATAGGATTGACCTAAACTACTGGAGAACACATAAGGATATGCTTCACCCATCGAACGATGCTCATGATCCCGAAATGTAGCATCTGAGAGGGCAATTGCCTCTTTCCATTCTTGCTCGGATTGTAATCTTCGAATATCTGCCATACTATGAACCTCCCCATGCATTACTTGAACAGTTTGATTAACAACATACTTTGACAAAAGCAATCATTTTCCTGCCTAAATCATTCAGAAACAAAAAGAAACCCCAAACTTTCAGGGTTTCTTAATCCTATTACGTCCGTAGTTCTTGTGTTATCTACCACTATTACTCGTGGAACCATTACTTCCGTTTCCACTCGTGGTTGTTGAATTTGTACCTGATGTACCCGTTTGTTGGCCATTCGCAGGTGTCTCTGGCTTCTTCGTTGGGTTCTTCGGCACGCCGTCGAGTCCCACTTCTGCATCATACGCATCGAAAATTTCACGTGCGATCGGGGCTGCCCCCTGTCCGCCGTATCCACCTTCCGGCACAACGACAGCGACAGCGAGAACGGGATTCTCTGCCGGAGCATAGGCAATAAATACCGCATTCTCGACTTTAATATTAGAGCCAACATCTTGCTGTGATGTACCTGTCTTACGGTTAAACGAATATGGGAAACCTTCGAATCCCGTTACACTAACTTTGGCCATCCCAGCTTCGATCGTCTTCCAATATGATTCATTGAACTTAACCTCGTTAAGCACTTCTGGCTTAAAAGTTTTTACTACATTTTTGTCTGTATCTTGAATTTCTTTAACAAACTGCGGTTTCAACCGTTTACCGTGATTTGCCAGCATCGTGACATATTGGGCAAGTTGCAGCGTTGTATAGCGACCTTGCTGTCCAAACGCAGCATATGAAAGAGCCGATTGGGCACTACCCGTTTTAATCTCTTTGTAGTAATCCACTGTACCAACACTCTCATTCAACAATCCGCTTTCTGTCGATACGCCGAGTCCGAATTTTTTCATATATCTATCCCAAAGTTCAACCCCAGCTTCACCATCTCGCATATACAGATTATTCCCAACCATTTCAGCCATAAATGCGTTAGATGATTTCTCAATCGCTCTTGACGCTGTTATCGATCCATTTGCTTTGTTCGATGCATTTCGGATCTTAACTTCATGTCCTTTTTTACCAAATTGGAAAAACCCATGATCTTGATACACAGTCCTTGAAGTGAACAATTGCTCCTGCAATCCAATGAGTACAGATAATGGCTTAATTACAGAACCCAATGGAACAATGGAAGACGGATGTCTGTTCTGTTCCTTCTGCGTCTTATATTTCTGCGATACCGAACGAATCGTCCCGTTCACATAACGGCTCTCAATCTCGTTATAATCATCTGTGCTAATTTTGCCCCCACGCCAAATGTTCGGATCATAATCCGGCATACTGGCCATGGCGACGACATTGCCTGTCTTCACTTCCATTGCTACCGCATAACCTGCACGAGGATTTGGTTTAAAGCCTCTGGATAAATGAGCTCTATCATTAATGCGCTTAATCCCATCCATAATTGCCTGCTCGGTTTTCAATTGGACGTTCTTATTGATCGTTAAGATCAAATTATCGCCTTTCGTCGGCTTCGTCAGTTCCATCGGTCCAATAATACGACCTGCGTTATTCACCGGGAACTTCTTAATTCCGTTCTTGCCACGTAATTCCTTCTGGTACAACAACTCCAGCCCATCAAAGCCTACATCTTCATTTTGCAAATATTTCTCATCGGATTTACTATCCAAATTATTACTATCTTCTTCAATTTTCCGGTAGTAATCTAGACCACCCTGTGGATTGACCGCGGATTTATATTTCTTCAGATAACCGACCAATTGAACAGCCACTGTATCGGGATCATAGTTCCGAATGCTTTCTTCGACAATATCAATGCCTTTGAACTCTTCCTTATGCTGCATGAAATAAGCGATTTCCTTCTGTGTCAGACCGGATTTAATCCGCCGAGGCACATAACCATAATTGAGCCGTGATTCGACATCCATCTGGTAGCGAATGTCGTCTTCGTTCATCTGAGGCACGTTCGGATCTCCGTATTTATCGAATACCTTTTTCAAGCTGGATATGATTTGATTTAATTCTGCCTTATTCTCGTCCAAGGTGTAATTCTTATTTAACGTAAAGTATAAAGACTGTGTCGAGGTGGAATAGGCGATAGGCTCCCCGGTTGAATCATAAATCGATCCACGAATCGGCGGGATTGGTACTTCTTTTGTTCCCATTTTATCTGCCATCGCCTTCAATTCCGGCCCTTCGACGAATTGTAGAATAGCAAGTCTCACAATTAATACCGAGAAGACAATAAATGAAATGAAGAAAAATATATTAAGCCGCATAGAGAAGTTCCGTCGGTTCGTGATTTCCCGTTTTTGCTGGTCATCCATCGAATGATTGCTCATACTTCGTTAGTCCTTCCTTTTTACCAAATGTCCGTTAAAACTACCAGAAGTAGTGTACCATATTTCACCCCTCTATTGCATCTTTACTATGATTCTTCCCACACAAAAAAACGCCTCGATCACTCCATCGAAGCGTTTTCTATGTAACGAATGAAATATTACTTGGTCGCCTGCTCCATAAACGATTTGACCGTCGCATCATTTAGGCTCATTTCGCCGAGCGATATGCCACGGAATGACACCTTCACTTTATCTTCCTTCGCTTTTCCTGTAATTTCGAGGTTATCTGTCTTTATGCTATAAGTTCCGTCATCATTTTGTGTATATTCAGCATTTTTGGCTTCTTTCAGCATGGCGTTCGTCGCTTGATCTTTGAGTGTCTGAACAGCATCATCTTTGACTGTCGTAACAACCTTGTTAAGATCATCAATCGTATACCCGCTGTAGATCGCCACCCCAAGGATGATTCCGATTACGAGCACCCATTTCAATACCGTCTTCAGGAAGCTAACGACTACGAATAGGACAACGACTGCAACGGCAAGCAGCATCCAATTCTCTTCGAGAAACTTCATAATTACTTCTTGACTCATGGTATTCCCTCCTTTCCACATCTTAACATTATACATGATAGCCATTTTATTCGTAAATCTTACCTTTGAATTAAAATAAGGGCATAAGTTCGTCCCGCGAGGCGTACAAGTAGATAGCAGAGGAGATTACAAATAATTGTTCATTAATCCAGCTATTCAGCATTGAACCTGCTCCTTGATTAACTCCGTGATCAAAAGTTGGATTTTTGAACTACCTTTAAGGAGTGAGTGGCTGTGAAAATTGCTATATGGTTGTATCTGTTCTTATTCGTCGCTTTTTTTGATCTGCATGCGCAGTATCCTATATTAACACCTTTTGCAATTTCTCTCGGAGCCGCCCCGTCCTTTATCGGTCTCATGATGGGAATTTACTCATTCACACACCTGCCTGGTAACTTACTTGCCGGGATAGGCGTAGACCGTTACGGCAGCCGAATTTTCATTCTCGGAAGTTTATTTGGTGCGGGTCTAATTCTTCTGTTCCAAGCGCATGTGACGAATCCATGGCAACTGCTCGTACTCCGCTCCATCAGCGGATTCGTGCTCGCCTTCCTCTCTCCTGCCTGTATGTCGCTACTCGCAAGACTTGCCCAAGATCATATCACGCAAGGAAAGCTCATGGCTGGCAATGGTCTAGTCCATACGTTAGCCTCTGTTGTCTCTCCTGCGGCTGGCGCCCTCCTCGTAGCGAAAATAGGCTTCTCTCAAGCCTTTAATGTACTGGGCTGGGTATTAATCGCTATCGCTGCGATTGCCGTATTTGCCATTCATGATCGACCTGCAGCAGTCACTGATTCCCAAGAGGCGATTTCGCTCCCTGAAAATGCGCCATTACCACAAATGCCGTGGCGATTCTTCATCTTGCCGCTTGCCATCTCCTGTTCACAAGGCATTCTGTTTTTTGAACTGCCCCTGATGAAAGAAGCACTTGAATCGATCATGAAAGCTGGCGTTTTTTTCTCCGTCATCAGTCTTGGCGCTTTGCTTACACTAAGCTTACTGTTCTTGAATCGATTTTCGCCTTATGTGAGAACATGGATCGGTAGTCTGTCTCTTGCCATTTCCTTTTTTGTTATCGCGATTCCTACGCCGTTCCCCTTAATCGTACTTCTCTTTGTTGTCGGGATGTCGAAAGGTATCATTTTCCCAGCTATGTCCTCCTACCTTATTGAACTGAGTGGCGGCACGCGTTATGGGCAGATGTTCTCCACGATGTCAATCGCATCGTCTATTGGTTATTTTTTCGGACCTTTATTAGCAGGAAATCTGCGCACCTTCGTCTCTCCTTACTTTATTGCATTTTTCATTCTAATGACCGCACTCGTCATACTGCCTGCGCATCATAGAACGCGCACGCAACTCACGCCAACATTACATGAATAGGGATTCACCCATTTTCATAGGCATGGGTATTCGCACAGCACGATAGCCCCCTCCACACATACTATAACATTGTCTCTAACAAGAGCTTGAAAGAGAGGTGACTTAAAATGGGTTTCGATAATTGTGGAATTATATCCCCAGTAGCTGTATCGCCAGTCGTTCCTTGTGGTCCTGCCGTAGGCGGTATTGGATGCGGTGGTTTGGGGACGACAACTGGTGTGATCTTGGTGTTGTTCATCTTGCTCGTTATTGTTCTTCGTGCAATGCGCCATCACATTTAGTCAATTGACTCCTTGATTTTTTGCCAAGTTGCGATTCTTTCCTCTACCCTTGGGCTCGCGATGTGCGGGCCTTTTTTTGTTATGATCGCATTTATCAGTTTGGAGTCCCCGCAAGTACCTGAATTTGCTTCGGATTCAGAGCGTCACTTTGTGGTGTAATTTTGCATAAAGCTTGTCTAACGCTGTACACTATTGATAAACGGCGCACGACCCGATTGTTAAATATCGACATTTCCCGGGGAATATATACAGATCAGAAACGAGGGATGCAGCATGGAGCCCATAATAATCGTCGAAGGAAAGAACGACCGTAGCCGGCTGAAGCGGTTATTGTCGCCTGACATCACCATACTCTGCACATACGGCACCCTGAGCACAGATCGTCTAGAAGATTTAAAAAGGAAGGTTGGAGATGAGGCAGTCTATTTGTTCATGGACAACGACGCATCAGGCAAAAAAATACGAGGCATCCTGCGCGATGCGTTTCCTGATGCAGAACAAATCTATACAAGGCGTGGGTACGCGGGTGTTGAAGGAACACCTGATGAATACATCATTCAACAATTAGAAAAAGCGGGGTTGGAGGAGTATATACAATACCCCGACCCAACCCCGTTCTAATTAATGTTTTTAAAATATCCCACGATTATAACGAAGGAACTCAGGAAGTAGTTCGACATCGAAGCTTGAATTCAACCGGGAATTCCGGTACTCACGTAGTCTCGCCTACGCTCCGTTTCCTCATTCCCTAGTTTCATCCAACCTTCTCGGTTCTTATCGCGGAATATTTTAAATTCTTATTTTTGATTACAATCTGACCTTACTTATGCGCCGTATCAATAATCATGATGATGAAGACCACCATGAGATAGTTGATCGACATGAAGAAATGTTTCTTCGCCCAAATTTCGTCGACCTTTGCCTTAAATCCGATAAAAGTCATGAATAACCATGCCGCGGAAAGTAATGTTGCAACGCACAAAAAGATCCAACCAACATATCCATATACATAGAATAAGATGGATACAAGCACGAGCAACGCGACATAAGGAATCATCTGGAACTTCGTGCGGCGTATACCTTTGACAACAGGTAATAACGGGAAACCCGCAGCGCGATATTCTTCCACTCTACGGATGCCTAGCGCCCAGAAATGCGGCGGCTGCCATAAGAACAACAGAGCGAATAACAAGATCGCCCCCATATCTATAGCGTTCGTTACTGCCACATACCCGATAACCGGTGGCATGGCCCCCGAAATTGCACCCACGGATGTGCTCCATGTCGAAGTACGTTTAAGCCACAACGTATAAATTCCACCATATACCAACATTCCGACAAGACCAAGTACACCTGCTAATACGTTCGTGAATACGAAGAGGACGGCAAGCCCGAGAACTCCAAGCACAATGGAATACCATAACACAACAGTCGGTGTTAATCGGCCTGTTGGAAGCGCGCGATCACGCGTGCGTGTCATTTTCATATCCAATTCACGATCGTAATAATTGTTAAAGGCACAAGAAGAAGCCATAACAAGCGTTGTACCAAGCAACATCCAGACGAGACTGACAAAGTTAATATCCCATTGTGATGCTAGCCAGAAACCGCCGAATGCAGCAATCAAATTCGAACGTAAAATCCCAGGCTTAATCACATTAATAAAGTCTTTCCAGGAGCCTGCTTGTATCGAAACTTGAGAAAGGGGTGCCGAGTCGGAAGAAGGAGCTTGGTAACTCAACTGTTTATCCACGTTTGAAGATCCTCCTCTAATAATTACAATTACACTACTGTGAGATTTATCATATCAAATGCATTCGATGTTTGACAATGTTCGCCGTCACAGTTCATCAATTTGACAATACATTGATAGGATTTAGGAAGTAATCGACGACTTCGCTCATATTAATATGTATTTCCGTTCATAATAAGTTTAAATATGGTAAATATTGAATAGAACATCATCATGAAGGAGAGAACGATTTGGATACAGGCACACATCTTGTTATGGGCCTTGGTATTGCAGGCCTATCCTATATCGATCCCGCTGTCGCAGCGGATCCTGCTCTGGCATCTGCCGTATTCTTTGGCGCAGTCATTGCAGGGCAAGTGCCTGATTTCGATGGATTTCTTCGACTCAAGAGCAACACCTTGTACATTCGTCATCACCGCGGCATTACGCATTCCCTCCCCTTCCTACTGCTATGGACAGTTCTGATTACAGGGATTTTCTCCTTCTTATGGGGCTTTGCATGGGGAAGCGCTGCAATCTTCCATCTCGGCTTTTGGGTCCTTCTATCGACTTGTTACCATGTCTTCTCCGACTTATTTAATACGTACGGAACACAGGCGGCCAGACCCTTCTCCTCCAAATGGATTTCGTGGAATATCATTCACATCTTTGATCCGACTATATTCACGACCCATGTTATCGCCATTGTGTTATGGGCATTTGGACTCGCCAAACCCGAGGTCATCTTTCCCATTCTCTACGGGTTCATCGCAATATATTATGTATGGCGAACCGTCGTCCACTGGATTCTAGAACGCCGGTTACCAGAGATAGATCCTGACCATGAACGAGGGGATACGTACATCGCAATCCCAACCGTTTCACTAACGCATTGGCATATCGTCAAAACCAGACGGGACGGATGCTTTGTTCTTGGTCATTATGACCGTACAGGACTTCGATTTATGGAGACAGCTAAATGCGCTAAGCATGCGGCAGTCGAAGGATCCAAAGCAGATCCAACCGTTCAGTCCTTCCTCTACCTGACGAATTATGCTTGTGCTGAGGTACGAGAAATCCGTGCTGGCTATATTGTGCGCTGGTCCGATGTTCGCTATCGGCATCGCAAGCAGTATCCGTTCGTTGCTATTGTCATGATGGATCGTAAGTTCAAAACAATTGATTCCTATGTCGGCTGGATCAGTGACAGCCAAATTGAGAAAAAATGGAGCCTCTTGTTATCTTAGAATTGAAGAAGCACGCTATCTATTGACGCATTCATTCGAATGCGTCAATATTATGTTCGAATGGAAATTGCCAAAAAGAAAGACCCAGAGCAGTCTGCTCTGAGCCTCTCTCTTATGGATGCTTAGCGAGTGCGGTTCGATGAGGAGCCTGCAAGAGACTGCTCAGCGATTTGCACAAGGCGCTTCGTGATATATCCACCAAGGGATCCTGCTTCACGAGAAGTAACATCGCCATAGTATCCACTGGAAGGGATTGAAACACCCAATTCTTGTGCAGCTTCCATTTTCAATTGCTCAAGAGCTGCTGAAGATTGAGGTACAACTAAAGAGTTACGTCCATTTGCCATTCGTAAAAACTCCTTTCACCCTGCTTCTAAAATATGTTTGCTTGCAAGCTTGCAAACTTATTATGACCTTCTTCTAGAATGTTATTCTCAGATATTCAGCCAAATTTGATGGAGGGTATTTCCAAATGACAAAGTCGCTATCGCTCCTTTTTGCCGTCATTAATATCTTGTTCATGCTAGCTATCGCCATCTCCATTGCCATCAGTATATGGCTGGTCTTGTTATTCACGTTATGCCTCATTGGATTCATGGGATTTAGCTTCGCTATGAAAGCACGCCTCGATCGCAAAAAAGCGGAGTGAATCACTCCGCTTTTGCTTTAGTTTAGGATTTTAAGTTTTCGGGGTTATTTAAGGGAGCAAAAAGCCCATCCGTTCCTTCACATCGCGTACGGTCTGATCTGCCACAGCAGCAGCACGTTCAGCGCCCTGACGCAGAATGTTATGAATCTCGCCAGACTCACGGATCTCACGATAACGCTGCTGCAGCGGCTCAAGGACCGATACAACAACCTCTGCTAAATCCTTTTTAAACGCCCCATAGCCTTGTCCCTCGTATTTCGCTTCAATCTGTTCAATGGACAACCCCGCACAATGCGAGTAGATGCTGAGTAGATTACTTACTTCCGGTTTATCCGCAGGATCGAATTTCACTTCACGACCTGAGTCTGTTGTTGCCCGGCTAATTTTCTTCCGTACCACATCTGGCGGATCCAGAAGTGCGATGAAGCTGCCAGGGTTCGGATTGCTCTTACTCATTTTCTTCGATGCGTCATCCAGTGACATCACGCGTGCACCAATCTTCGGAATATAAGGCTCTGGTACAGTGAAATAGTCTCCATAACGACTGTTGAACCGACCTGCGAGATCACGAGTCAATTCCAGATGCTGCTTCTGATCATCTCCTACAGGTACTAGATCCGCGTTGTAGATCAGA
Organism: Paenibacillus terrigena DSM 21567; assembly: GCF_000374845.1. Taxonomy (GTDB): domain Bacteria; phylum Bacillota; class Bacilli; order Paenibacillales; family Paenibacillaceae; genus Paenibacillus_K; species Paenibacillus_K terrigena. The sequence goes on from NZ_KB895422.1 coordinate 96,256, forward strand.
ATATCTGCAGCCATAAGCGCTGGATAGACGAACAACCCCGTGCCAATCGACTCTTTGCCGGCTGACTTATCTTTGAACTGCGTCATCCGCTCTAATTCGCCCATATAGCTTAACGTCGTTAATAACCAACCTAGCTCCGCATGTCCGCGCACATGGGATTGCATGAAGATGTTCGCTTTGGCCGGATCGATCCCTGCCGCCACATACAATGTTGCAACCGCCTCCGATTGTTCGCGCAGCGCAGCTGGATCTTGCGGCACAGTAATTGCATGCAAATCCACCACCATGAAATAACATTCATGATCATTCTGTAACTTCACGAAATTCTGCATCGCTCCAATGTAATTCCCGAGGGTAAGCTGACCACTCGGCTGAATCCCTGATAATACTTTTTTCATTTCCTATGACCCCCTTCATTCCTTATCAAACAATACAAAAAGGCCTCCCGCCGCAAGGGACGAGAGACCGTGGTGCCACCCTAATTTATCTGCTGCCAGTCATTCCTCAGCAGCAAATCTTTCGTATTCCGTAACGTGGAACTGACGGCTGGCATACTAGACCCGGCTTACGCAAGTAAGCTCCATAATCGTTCTGCGCTCAGCACTCCAGGGTCCATTCGGTTCATGTGATACACCGGTTCGCAGCGAACACCGGCTTTCTGAAGTATCATTCCATCAACTTACTTATCCCTTTCACGGCTTTAAACAAATATTTGCGCTAATCATAACAATCTGACCCCTAATTGTCAATCAAGAAGGGACAGACTGTGAACCTAGGTGCACTTATGACTTTACACGGAACATCTGGTATGATGAAGTAGTGAGATGTCGGTTATTATCCATAAAAGGAGTTGAGCAACTATGTATCAAGTGACGAAAGGCCAGTGGAGCGGACAAGATACATATATATTAAATAGCGATCAGCTTGCCGTTACGCTGCTGCCTGGGCTTGGAAATAATGTGATTCGAATTTGGGACAAAGTGCTAGAGCGCGATGTACTGCGTAAACCGGAAGAATCAGATTATGAGTTCTACATGCAGAAGCCTTATCACTTTGGGATTCCTATCCTAATCCCGCCAGGCAGAATTCGTCGAGGCAAATTCGAATATTCTGGCGTACAGTACCAATTCGACCAAAATACAGCGAACAATAATCATATTCACGGCCTGCATCGTACACAATCTTGGAAGGTTACCGATTTGCAGGAGCAAGATGATTACTGTTCGATTACGACAACCTTCTATACGAAAGAAGATCCAAATTGGATCCGTCAATACCCTACCCCATTGAAGCTCGAAGTCGTTCTTGAGCTCCGGGGCACAGAATTGAAGCAGACTTTGCATGTTCAGAATCTAGGAGAACAATCTGCTCCGTTCGGATATGGCGTTCATACGTGGTTCATGATCGATGGGACTCCAGATCAATGGAATGTACAAGTCCCTGTTGATGCAATCTATGCATTAGATGAAGAACTGATTACAACAGGCGAAGTCGTATCACTCGGTGAATTTAGCGAATTGCCTAACGGATTGAACTTACAAGGAGTCAACTTGGATACCGTCTTCCGCGGCACTCAAGATCAACCCTTCGAGGCTCAATTAACGCGCAATGACGGACTCAAGATCAAATATAGCGCAAATCAACCATACTTCAAACATTGGGTATTATATACAAAAGGTGAGGCCGATCAATTCATTTGCTTAGAGCCATACACCTGGTTAACCGATGCGCCTAACTCCAAATTCGGCAGTGATGTTACAGGATTAATCGACATGCAGCCGCAGGAGCAAATTGAGCTCACGATTACACTTGATATCGAACATCCCTAACATAATAAAAAAGCAATGCCGGTTTACGCTTTACAGGCGCTAACCATGGCATTGCTTTTTTTGATTCGAATTACATCCCATAAATACGTTGAATGCCTAATTCTTCGAACACAGCATCCATCGAAGATTCGAGGGGAGCGTCCGTAACACAAGCGTGCAATTGATCTAGTGGAGCTATCGAGAATAAAGAGGCTTTGTTGACCTTCGTGCGGTCGAATACCGCAATTGTATGCTTCGCGCGGCTCATGAGCATTCGCCCTGTCTGTGCCTCGAGCTCAGAATACGTCGTAATCCCCTGCTCCGCAGATATTCCATCCACTCCAATGAATAACTTCTCGATATTCAAATGAGCGATCGTCTTCTCCGCAAGTGGTCCGCAAAGCTCAAAGCTCTTATTCCGCATAACCCCTCCGACGACAACGACTTGAATCCCTTCGCTATCCGCAAGTTCCATCGCGATATTGACGGCATTCGTGACGACGGTTACGCCATGGCGCTGCTTCAATTCCCGCGCAATCAGGAACGTTGTCGTGCCACCTGTCAGACAAATGCTGTCTCCTTCTTCAATCAGCTCAACAGCTTTGCGGGCAATGGCTTCCTTCTCGAGCCACAAATGCTGCTTCTTCTCTGCAAAAGGCATTTCACGGATAGGGGAGATCCCATCGAATAGTGCCCCACCAATCGTACGTATAATTTCACCTTTGCGATCAAGCAGATCGAGATCTCGACGCGCCGTTGCCTCAGAGCAGTCGAACTGATCAATAATTTCCTGTATCGTGATACGACCTTGTTGTTTCAACAATTGCAACATTTGTTGTCTTCGTTGCTCGCCTTTGGAAGGGTTCAAGCCTGCCATCAATTATCACACCTACTATTTATATTTCTACGAATTGCGTAAGATTGCGTGGATCATCCGGATTAAGTCCTAATTTCATCGCTGTATAGTAGCCATTATACTGAATCCATGGTAAGTATAGCACACTTCTTGCTTCATCGCTAAGCGATTGTCCACCTGTTTCAAGTACAAGATCAGCAAAAGTGGTATCGCTTCCTGCAGCTGCCGTAATGATCACGACAGTTGCACCGTAGCCTTTCATTTCACGAGCGACTTTAAGCTCGAACTCACGTGCAGACTCCGACAACATCAATACAACTTGCGAGCCAGGTTCGATAATGGATTTCGGGCCGTGACGGAACTCAAGCGTACCGTAAGCCTCTGTCCATGTGCAAGTCATCTCTTTCAATTTCAAGCACGCTTCAAGTGCAAGTCCACCAAAGGCACCCATACCAAGGAAGACTGTACGGGAGAATTCATGGGTCTGAACCCAATCTTTCATGACATCATCGGCTTTTTTGACAAGAGCTGCATCAAGGGCCAACACTTGCTCAAGTTCAGCCATCAATTCTGGTTTGCCTGCCACAAGAGCAATCGCTGCTTGCATCATGAATGTCATACTGCTAAGCGATTTCGTCATGACGGTACTTTTTTCTTTTCCTAATGGAGATAGAAGACAATCCGTCATTTGCGCCATTCTACTCGTCTCGTGACATGTGATACCGCAATGATCCCAGTTCGCAACGTCTTTGAACGAATCCAGAGCAATGATCACTTCATGAGATTCACCAGAACGAGATACCCCTACAATAAGAAGCTTCTTATTCACATTCAATGTCTGTTCACGGAACAAGAAGATGTCGGAGGATGGATACGCTGCCGCACTGCGTCCTGTCCATTTGCGGTAAGTAGCAGCCATTGTAAGCGCTTGATAGTAGGACGAACCTGATCCGATGAAAATAACTTCCTCGTACTTCTCATTTCCTATATATTGGGCCACCCAATCTTTCTGCTGTTGCAATTGTTCCCATGCTGCATTTAAAGCTTCGGCTTGAGCACTAATTTCCGTATACGTAAGTTCACCTGCACCAATTGACACTGTTAAAGTCCTCCTTTATAATCGAGTTAATGAAATTATAAATCATATTTTTGATTGTTTCAATCATTTTATTGGGAGGGTTTTGGAAATGGGTCATTTGATATCATCAACAAGAATGCTTGAAGTCGCGCGGGCAAACGGATACGGTGTTACAGCCTTCAATGTCCATACATTAGAAATGCTGCAAGCCGTCGTCGAAGCAGCTGAGGAAGCACAAGCTCCACTCATTCTTCAGACAACGGTAGGAACAGTAAAACACTTAGGACCGGAATATATCGTAGCTGCTGCACAAGTCGCTGCCAAGCAGTCTTCCATCCCGATTGCACTGCATTTAGACCATTGTACGGACTATGAATTGCTTGTCCAATGTATTCGTGCAGGCTATACTTCCGTGATGATCGATGCGTCCATGCATCCATTCGAAGAGAACGTTCGTCGTACGGCTGAAGTGGTACGTGTTGCTCGTGCAGCAGGTGTGAATGTCGAAGCTGAGCTGGGCAAAGTCGGCGGCGTTGAAGATGACATTATCGTCAGTGAAGAAGATGCACGCCTTGCAGATCCTAACGAATGTGTGGAATTTGTAGAACGGACGGGTGTAGCTACTTTTGCACCAGCGATCGGTACAGCGCATGGCATTTACAAAGGTGAGCCGAATATCGCATTCCATAAACTTGAGCAAATTTATAATCTCGTTCAAGTTCCACTTGTCCTGCATGGCGGTTCCGGTATCCCTGCTGAGCAAGTGAAACGCTGTGTCGCGCTGGGTATGGGTAAAATGAATGTTGCAACTGAACTGCGTATTGCATTCTCCGATGCGATCAAGCATATTTTCGAACAGAATCCTAATGAAAATGATCCTCGTAAATATATGGTTCCAGCAAAACAAGCAGTGAAGAAATTAGCTCTCGAGAAAATGCAGCTTACAGGTTGTGTAGGACGGGCGAAAGATGTCTATATCTAATCCCAATATGAATTCACAAATTGTGACCGTGACATTAAATGCAGCGATTGATAAGACTTACACGGTACCTCAATTTAATCTGAATTATGCCTATCGCGTGAATGAAATGGTAGCGACTGCTGGCGGCAAAGGAATTAATGTTGCCAGGGTCGCTTCGACCTTACAGCAGCCTGTTATTGCATCTGGTTTTGTTGCAGGTTCCCAAGGACGTTTCATTACGGAGGGACTGAATCAAGAAGGAATTACACATGATTTTGTTGAGGTTCCGGGCGAGTCGCGAGTATGTATCACCATCTTAGACCCTGCCAGACCCAATGAACAGACGGAGCTTCTCGAGCCTGGGCCGCGAATTACGCCAGACGCGATTGATGCGTTGTCGTTGAAATTGCAAGAGCTCGCGAAGACTTCTACCTGCATGGCTTTCTCAGGAAGCTTGCCGATGGGTTGTCCTACGGACACCTACGCTAGACTCATTCGGGATGTGAGGACCAGTAATCCGGATCTTCGGATTGTACTCGACGCAAGCGGTGATGCCCTCGTCGCTGGACTCGAAGCGAAGCCTTTCCTCATCAAACCCAATGAACATGAAATTGAGAAGCTTGTCGGCAAAAGCATCCAGTCGCCTGATGAACTGCACGAGTGCATTCTCTCATTAATGGCTGACGGCGTCGCTTGTGTCGTCGTGTCTCTAGGAAAAGACGGGGCGATTGCTGGCTATGAAGGCAAGCTATACCGCGTCACCTTCCCACCGCTCGAGATTGTAAATCCCGTCGGAAGCGGCGACTCCATGGTCAGCGGTATGATAATTGCCCTAGAACGTGGCTATAGCATTGAAGATACGCTGCGACTAGGCTCTGCGTGCGGCAGTGCAAATGCGCTCATGATTGGTGCTGGCTCTGTTCAACCGATAGATGTCGAGCGATTGTTCGCGAATGTCCACGTCGAAGTAATTCCTGTTGAAGGCTAGAATATAATAGAACACCTCCAGAATTGATGTTCGATTCTGGAGGTGTTCTTCATTTTTGTACGTATGCGAATCACGAATTAAAATTAAATAATTATGAGTCCAAGTTCGATCCTGCATACACATTCGTATTACGTTGGTTCATTCGAATCATGACGTTCGCCATATTGTAATGCGATTCAAATTGTGCGCTTGCGATAAGCATCTGTTGGCGAATTGTAAAATCGAAACAAATTTCTCCGTGGGTCCAGCCCTTCTTGAAGTTCAAAGCCTCAATAGCCATATTGCGGAATGCTCTCTGCTGTGATGCATCTAGGCCCTTAGAAGGTCTACTCCCAGTGCTTTCGATACAATCAATTGGATTATGACGTATGCCAAATTTACCAATTGTATTGTTTCGAATTTGAAGGAATAATGTTCCCGAAGTTAAGGTACCTAGCTCCTCACCCAGTTCTTTAAACGCCATGTCTGTCTGTCTAGCAAGAGAAATTTGTTCTAAATTCAATTAATTCCCTCCCATTCTGTTGTCAGTTTAGGTCATAATTTGTAGGACTTATTCCTCATTATACGGAAGGATTTTCCTTTTTACAACAATTTAATACAAAATATTGGAATATATTTTAAATTGTGCAAATCGTTCTTATAGACCATTTCTGAATTGACTGATATAATATGGATTAATCTTCCCATAAAGGAGCGTTCATATGAACTGGTTCCATTCTCTATCTTTTAAGCTTAAATTGCTAATTGGCTGTTACACGCTTGTAGGTATTTTCTCCCTTGCGACAATTATCCTACTCCTGACAGCGGGCGGTTCATTTATTCCCGGATTGATCGTCATTGTTGTGTTGGTCGCAGCTAGCTATCCGCTCATCAATTGGCTGGAACAGTTATTAACAGAACCGATTGTGAACATCTCTCGTGTTGCATTGAACATTTCCAAAGGGGACTTCTCCACCAAAATCAACGTATCATCGAATGATGCACTAGGACAATTAGGGCATTCGTTCAACAGTATGATCGATAAATTGAAAGAAATCCTGAATGATACATCGAATATTTCCCGACTCGTCGCTGACGCAAGCCGAGATATCTACTATAAGAACAACAACATGAAGCTTGTTATGGAACAAGTCGCATCCTCTTCCAATGAGCTTGCAACAGGCGCATCGGAGATTTCGGAAGATGTCGCATCCGTATCGGAATCCATCAAGGATATCGAGAGCAAAGTCGAAGCTTATGCCCACTCGACCAAAGCGATGAATAATCGCTCCGAGCAGACGATCCAGCTCGTCGAGAAAGGTCGAAGCGCTGTCGAAAGCCAGAGCCACGGCATGGAGAAAAATATTGAAGCGACAGCAAATGTTGCGATGACGATAGAAGAATTGGCGAAGCAAGCCGATGGGATTACGAAAATTACGAGGACGATCTCTGAAATTGCTGAGCAGACGAATTTGCTGTCCTTGAACGCTTCAATAGAAGCCGCTCGTGCTGGTGAGCACGGTAAAGGATTCGCGGTTGTTGCTCAGGAAGTACGCAAACTGGCTGAAGAATCCTCCGCATCGACGAAAGAAGTCTTCCTACTCGTTCGCGGTATTGAGCAAGGTATTAAGAAAGCGATCACAAATATTCAGACGAATGAAAATATTGTTCAAATTCAGACCGAACTCATTCGTGAAACCGAGCGCGTATTCGCAGAGATTGTGAACAGTGTCAGGTTCATTACAGAAGAAATTTATAACTTCTCCAAAGAAAGCGATGTCATGCTTGAAGGTGCACAGAAAATCTCAAGCACGATTGAGAACATATCGGCTATTACGCAACAATCTGCAGCTGGAACAGAGCAGGTCTCAGCTTCCATGAATGAACAGATCCAATCGGTTCTCGCCATGGTTGAGCAGACAGAGAAGATGCAGCAAGTCGTTGTTCAGTTGCAACGAACGATTTCCGTCTTTAAACTCTAATACATACATACGAATGAACAGGACTGAACTTCAGTCCTGTTTTTTCAAATCAAATTATAGAAATGAGGCACCTTAGATGAAAACACATTATGAAATTGTAGATGCAGCCTTAGCTGATCTGGATCGTATTGTTGAAATTTACAACTCCACCATAGCGGGACGCATGGTGACGGCGGATCTTGACCCCGTCACTGTGGAGAGCCGTATGACATGGTTCGATGAGCATTCACCAGATTTCCGCCCTCTGTGGGTTTTGAAACAGGATGGGCGAATTGCAGCATGGTTAAGCTTCCAATCCTTCTATGGCCGTCCAGCATACAATGCAACAGCTGAGATTAGCATCTATATTGCTGAGGAATACCGAGGGCAAGGGATCGGAAATCTCCTCATTCAACGGGCGATTGAAGCATGTCCAAGGCTTGATATCTACACCTTGTTAGGGTTCGTATTCGGTCATAATGAACCTAGCTTGGCACTGCTTCGCAAGTTCGGTTTTGAGGCTTGGGGAACCTTGCCGCAGGTAGCGAATTTGGACGGGATCGAGCGTGATCTGGTGATCGTGGGGAGAAGAATTTAAATCGAGAGTGTGAGCTATTGGGCATCCCATAGGGGAAGTGAGGGACTCCTTCCGGTCGCTTCTTGTCCGCCATTTACTTTGATGAGATAGAAGGCGGTAAATGGCTCCCAAAGAGCGAACGCAGGCTCCTACACGAGTTCCCTCCCTTCCCTTTCATGCCCTTTAGCTCACAAGAGATTTAAATTCTTCTCCGAAGTAGAGGAAGTAGGGAAAAGTAAAGGAGGCAGCGACCACGCTGCCTCCTTTTTGTTTAATTAATACCTCTTATACATGCCCACAGAACGAGGAGCCGTATGAGCAAAACCATATTTCTGATATAACTGATCCGCTGGAACATCTGCGATCAGACTCACATAGGAGTCCTTCGGTGCATACGTATCCAAGTAATTCATGAGCTCAGCCATTATCGTTTTGCCATAGCCTTTTCCTTGGTATGCTGGGTCCACGGCAATATCTACGATTTGATAAAAACAACCGCAATCACCAATGATCCTTCCCATTCCTATAAGCTGTTTATCCGCATTTCTCAACGATACGGCGAAGACGGAGTTTTGCAGTCCGATCTTCGCACCTTCTATACTTTTCGGACTTAGTCCTGCTGTGACGCGGAGTGCCATATATTCATCTGCATCTGGTACCTGATGAATGACATCGATAGAAGGATTCATAGGCTTATTCTGTCATTGCCATGAACTCACGAACATCGGCAATCGAGAGATCCACTGCTTTTTGCCAGAATTCCGGCTTCGTCAGATCGACGCCTAGATGCTTCTGAGCCAATTCCTCAACCGTCATACGTGCTGTATCACGCAGCAAATCGATATAACGCTGCTCGAATGCTGCACCTTCTTGCATCGCTTGCGCATAAATCCCTGCGCTGAACAAGTACCCGAACGTATACGGGAAGTTATAGAACGGCACATCCGTGATGTAGAAATGAAGCTTTGACGCCCAGAAGTGCGGATGGTACTCGGAGAGTGCATCACAAAAAGCTTCCTTCTGTGCCGCCACCATCAGCTCATTCAATTCCTCAACTCCGACGAGTCCTTCCTTACGCTTCGCATAGAAACGCGTCTCGAATAAGAACCGTGCATGAATATTCATGAAGAATGCGATGGAGTTCTGAATTTTGTTTTCGAGCAATGCCAACTTCTCATCGTCGCTCTTCGCCATCTTCACAACAGAATCCGATACGATCAATTCCGCGAAGGTTGATGCCGTTTCTGCCACATTCATTGCATATTCTTGCGCCATCGCTGGCAATCCATCGGTCACGTATTGATGATAGGCATGCCCTAGCTCATGGGCTAACGTTGAGACATTTGAAGGCGTTCCCGCATACGTCATGAAGATCCGCGTCTCTTTGCTCACCGGTAATGAAGTACAGAACCCACCAGGACGTTTACCTGCACGATCTTCGGCTTCGATCCAACGCTTCTCGAACGCTTGAACGGTGAAATCCGCCAGTTTAGGGCTAAATTTGCGGAATTGTTCTTCAATGATCTGTGCACCTTCATCATAGGAAATCACTTGACTCGAAGCACCCACTGGTGCCTCGACATCCACCCAGCTTAGACGTTCCGTACCGAGAAGCTTCGCTTTCCGATTCAAATACTCGATGAAGATCGGTTTATTCTTAATGATGACATCCCACATGACATTCAATGTCTCTTCGGACATCCGGTTAATGGCAAGCGGCTCTTTGAGGATCGAATCCCAGCCGCGTTTCTCATATAATTTCAGACGGAACCCTGCCAAGTGATTCAAGGCATCGCCACAGAAATCTGCTTTCTCGCCCCATGCCTCTTCCCACTTCTTGAACATTTCAGCGCGAACTTCACTGCTGCCATCTGACAATTTATTGTACGCTTGACCAGCGGACAAGTGCGTTGTCTTATCGCCTTCTTGCCAAGGAATCTGTACGCTGCCGACAATCGTGTTATACAGCTCTCCCCATGCATGATACCCGGAAACCGCAAGATCCCCTGCAAGTGCTTCGAGCTCTGGAGATAGCTTTTCTTTGGCCCATTCGCGACGTTCATTCAAGTTAAATGCTACCTCAGCGATCTCAGACTGCTTCAGCCATTCGCTCCAGACTCCGTCATCCAACGAACGGATTTGCTCATCAAACACCGTCATGACGGACAACAACTGCGCATTGATTGTCGTAACACGTCCTACGAGCATGGTCGCTTTTTTATCCTTCTGATTCTCTGCTGTTAGACAAGAAGCGAAGGAAGCTGCCTCACGAACACGAAGCGTAATATCTTGAAGCGATTGAAGCGATGCTCTAAATGAATTCACATCTGTAGAACCTGCAGCCGATGTTAATTGTTGTTGGAGTCCCTTAATATCGCTCTCGATCTGTAGTAGAAATTGTGCGAACGAGTCCGAGGAGGAACCTCCTGCAAAGATGGATTCTAGATCCCATGTTTGTTGTAATGGTTGTTGCATGAATTTTTCACCTGTCCTTTTGTCCATTTCTGATGAATGGTATACTGGAATAGCATTGAATTGCATTTGAACTGAACCCGAATTATTGTCCCACAAAGGAGGAACTGTATGAAACCTTTACAAATATCGCCTGAAACTGCTATCGCATTGTCTAAGAAGCTTGGTGTCCCGCTTGAGCATCTAATGCATATGCCGCAACATATTCTAATGCAGAAAATTGCCGATCTTGCCAAAGCTGATACAGCAATAACAGACGCCCCGTCTAAAGAGGATAAGCAATGATTCCGTTCGAAAATACATGGCCTTATGAACAGATCATGAACGATATTTACATCCACGCCTGCCCATTCTGCAGCAAAGAGAATGTTCTCTTGCCCTTGAAGCCGAAGGAGCTGCAAGACATTCATGACGGGAAAAAGAAGCTGCTCGTCTTCCCATGCTGCTCGCATCGTGTTACCTTGGTCGATATGGATCATGACTATCTGCTAGCATCGGAACCTCTACGAGGACGGCGGTAAACTGGAAATCAAGATGAAGACGCAACAAAGCCGCAATCCAAACCTAGGACATTCCATTCTTCATGGTACGTGCGGCTTTTTGTTGCGTCCATTATGTATACAAGCACTAATTACTTCGCTTCGCTCATTTCCTCAGACAAATCCATATGCTGCTCCTGCATTTCTTCGCGAAGGAGTTTCCACTGTTCACGTGACGCATGAATCATCGCAGAATCCACAATATTCTTATCGTTGATTACACGAGAGAACCATTTCACGGCTTCATGATTGTTACCCACGCGGCGGTATAATTCTCCGATGAGGTACAATAACCTCGCGTTATTCGCACCCACCCCATCCAGCTCATACACATGAATATACGCCTCAAGCGAGAATTTAAGGAATCTCTGCTCTTGTTCGATATTCTCTTGATAACGATAGAGCCAGGCAATATGCTGCAGCAGACTGGCAATAAGCCTTTCAGAATCTTGAATCGTCTGCGCGCACAAGAGCGCAAGTTGATAGGTCTCAAGTGCTTTCTCCCATGTCCGTTCCCCGCCATACTCACGCTGGACCCAGCGCGGCTGAATTTGTTCAGCAAATGCTTTTCGCTGCTTATCTGTCAGCTTTTCCGTCCCATTCTCCGTCGAAGCATAGCCGCAATTCGGACAGACCCGTACAACATAAAAATCCGGATTGGCTTCTTTATAATGCGAACAAAAATCGCTATCTGTCTTGTACGGTTTCTTAAGACTTTGGCGTACGCGTGAAGTACGATATTCCATTTCACAGAAAATACAGTTCACTTTAATTTGATAAAGCGGTTCGAGCGCCATGTGTCTGCCTCCAATACTGTCTAAGGTGTATTCACAAAATGATAAGCCGGACCTGATAATCTCTCTAACACAAAATTGCGCAGACTATCCTCAATTTCAATTTCTTGTAGCGCTTCGTTCATACACTGGAGCCAAGCATCCGCGTGCTCCTTCGTTACCGGGAAATGCATATGTCTTGCCCGCATCATCGGATGTCCGTACTGATCAGAGTATAAAGAAGGGCCTCCAAAAAACTGGCTCAAGAACATATACTGTTTCTCTTGCACAGGCACAATATCTTCTGGAAACAGCGGTCCGAGCAGCGCATTGCGCTGCACGCGTGGATAGAAGGCTGCCACCAAGCGACGAACAGAATCCTCACCACCCAAAGCTTCGTAAATTGTACTATTCGGTTTCACGTTCCACCCATCCTCTCTTTATCTTCGTTGCCTCATTATTATAACAAAAATAAACGCGCTGCATATCTGCTAAATGTTACTCGAGTATACGCAAAAGAAATCCGTGCCTCATAGACACGGATTTCCTTATCTCATAGCCTCAGGCAGTCAGATAACAGCCCTACATCATGGTTCTAAAGGTCTAGCTATCCCACTCTTCTTCGCCGGGTGTTAAAGACGCTCTAATAACATAAACAAAAGCACATACGAGAATGCCCGCCACAAGACTCATCTTCATCACACCACTTTCTAAAAAATGTATTTCTGCCGTTGACCCCTCTTTTTTCGTATATAGTTCTATTGTAGCATAGGATGCGAAAAATTAAACATGTTTTGTAACCGTTTTCTTAAACTATTTTTCATCCCTTGTCCTATCCAAGGGTCATGTTTGTCCTGCTTTTTTCATATATTGGCTAGGAAGAACTCTAACATTTTGACGAGCAGGAGGCTTACCCATTTGCGATTACGATTAACAATGACACCTATCATTGCTTTGATAACATGTGCAATTGTCGTATTCATGATCATTTTTCCGAGCGCGACCCTGGAATCCTCAGTTCGCGGTCTTGCCATTTGGTGGGATGTCCTGTTTCCCGCTCTGTTTCCCTTCTTTGTCATTTCGGAAATGCTGCTCGGCTTCGGAATTGTCCATTTCGTAGGTACCCTATTGGATCCGCTGATGCGTCCGATTTTTCGCATTCCTGGGACAGGCGGGTTCGTCGTTGCGATTAGCTTCGCTTCTGGCTATCCTGTAGGTGCCAAATTAACGGCTCAACTCTGGGATCAGAAACTGGTCAATCGGGAAGAAGGGGAACGGCTTGTCGCCTTTACGACAACTTCAGACCCGATCTTTCTCATCGGTGCTGTATCTGTTGGCTTTTTCCAAGATGCCCGTGTTGCGCCTATTCTTGCACTTGCTCACTATGGTGCGGGGATACTTATTGGTTTTCTTATGCGATTTCATGGTGCACGTTCATCTTCGACGAAGCCCATTCAGCCCTCAACGGGAGTATCCAGAGAAAGCCGAATCCGCCTTGCCATTCGCGCGATGCATCAGGCCCGGCTTCGTGATGGCCGAGATCTAGGGAAGCTATTGAGCGATTCCCTCCAATCCTCCCTGAAGCTCATGATGGTCGTCGGCGGACTTGTCGTCTTTTTCTCTGTTATACTCGAATTACTCACCTCCGCACACGTCATGAACGGCATGTATAGTCTGATTCAGTCCATCTTGGGGTTGTTCGGCATGCCACCTGAAATGTCCAAATCGATTATGAACGGCATCTTCGAGGTTACACTCGGTGCAAAATCGGCCGGAACCGCGGGAATCGATATTCCGCTTGTTACCAAGCTTGCCATTGCCGCATTTGTTCTCTCTTGGGGTGGGCTATCCGTACACGCCCAAGTTGCAAGCATTCTGAACGCAACGAACTTACGCTACTGGCCTTTCCTCATCGCAAGATTCGCACACGGGATCTTCGCTATGATCTTTGTCTTCTTATTCTACAAATCCTGACAAACAAACATTGTATTCTCTCTGCAGATTGATTATGATCTAATGAGGCAAGCATATCATTTTCACAAGACAAAGGGGCTCTTATTCCATTGAGATACAATGTGCAAAATCGTAATGATGAAATATCCAACCAACTCACAGCGAATTTTCATCGCTTGGCTGCGGATCGCGGTATGAAATTTGATGAGGAAGCACCCGAAGTTGTCGTATCGATCGGCGGCGACGGCACGATGCTGCACGCTTTTCATAAATATAGCGATCAATTGGATCGTATTTCTTTCGTTGGGGTCCATACGGGGCATTTGGGCTTCTATGCCGATTGGCAAGCCGATGAACTAGAACAGCTCGTTAACTTGATGGCAGGTACGAAGCTCCCAGACTCGATTACACCTCGCATTGTACAATACCCGCTCATTGAGCTAGAGATTGTCAGCGAACATGGCCTCGAGAAATATCAAGTACTGAATGAATTTACGTTAAAAGGGGTCGACGGTACACTCGTAGCCCAAATCGATATCAATGATCAAATATTCGAAATGTTCCGTGGGGATGGCATCTGTATCTCAACACCATCAGGCAGTACGGCTTATAACAAAAGTGTCGGCGGTGCCCTGATCCATCCGAGTATTGAAGCACTGCAAATCGCCGAAATTGCGTCCATTAACAACCGGGTATATCGTACGCTGGGTTCCTCGCTGATTCTGCCGAAGCATCATCATTGCGATATTTACTCCAGCAAAACCCAACGTCTTATCTTATCACTCGATCATTTAACCATCGCGGTAGATCAACTACAGTCCATTCGTTGTGCTGTATCCGCTAAAAAGGTAAGCTTTGCAAGATTTCGTCCGTTTCCCTTCTGGAATCGGGTCAAACAAGCCTTCATCGGGCAAGGCTTTCAATAAAATAAATTTCATTCAAACCAGGTCTGCGTACAACGAGATCTGGTTTTTTATTATGAAATATGTCCCAATGAAAAAAACGAGACTCCCTATTCGGAAGTCCCGCTGCTCGCTTGTACGAGTGGTTGTGTTGATGATGATGGTTGTTGGCCTTTTTCTGCTTTCTCAGGCTTGTTGTCAGCCTTATTATCAACCTTTTGTTGCTGTTGCTGAGTCTGCTGCTGTTTCTTCGCATGCTGCTTCTGCGCGGGCTGCCCGCCGCCATCCTGCTGCACCTTTTCAGGTTTATCCGATTTCTCGGACTTCTCGGTTTTCTCTGGCTTGTCCGTCTTCTCTGTCTTTTCTGGCTTCTCAGGTTTGTCAGATTTCTCTGGCTTCTGCTCACGCACTTTCTCCACCACGAAATAAGCACATCCGAAGTTGCAATACTCATTAATGTAATCGACCATACTGGCAATCATCGTATCCTTGGTCGCTTTGGAGTTATTATCTCGGAAAAACCCTTTAAGTCTGAGCTGATTGTATCCCCAGTCGCCAATGATGTAGTCGTAACGGTCGAGCACATCACTATACCGTTCTTTGAACGCTTCTGGGTTCCATCCGTTCTTATGATCCGTTATTACCTCATACGTTTTGCCGGTGATATGAATCAAGCCTACCCTCTCCTCGACCCTATGAACTGATTAACACTACATATAAGCTTATACTTGTTGTGCTGCATCTGCCTTCGACGCAGATTGTACTTGCTCATGTGCATGGTACGAACTACGAACTAATGGTCCGGATTCCACATGGCTAAATCCACGCTTCATGCCTTCTTCCTTCAATTTCGCGAACTCGTCTGGATGGTAATATTTCTCGACATTTAGATGCTTCTTCGTCGGCTGCAAATATTGACCAATCGTTAAAATATTACAACCCACGGCACGCAGATCATCCATCGTCTGAAGAATTTCATCCCATTCTTCGCCAACGCCAAGCATAATACTTGATTTCGTCGGGATCTGTGGCTGCATCTCTTTCGCACGACGCAACAGCTCCAGCGTACGATCATATTTCGCTTTGGCACGTACACGATCCGATAGACGTTCAACCGTCTCGACGTTATGATTCAGAATATCTGGCTTCGCATCCATTACAACGCGCAGCGCATCCTCATTCCCCATGAAATCTGGAATCAATACCTCGACACTGCAGAACGGCATTCTACGGCGAATCGCCTTAACGGTCTCTGCGAAGATCATCGCACCGCCATCTTGCAAGTCATCACGCGCAACCGAAGTGACGACGCAATGCTTAAGTCCCATCTGTTCTGTAGACTCAGCGACCCGTTCCGGCTCTTGCAAGTCAAGTTCCGTGGGCAATCCCGTATTTACCGCACAGAAACGGCAAGCCCGTGTACAAATATCCCCAAGAATCATGAATGTAGCTGTTCGATTCGCCCAGCATTCATAAATATTCGGGCAACGTGCTTCTTCACATACCGTATGCAATGTTTTGGAACGCATCATATTTTTAATTTCGGTATAATTCTCACCGGTTGTAAGTTTTATTTTGATCCATTCTGGTTTACGTTCTCGCTGTTCCGTTGTCATGCTGCTACCTTCTTTCGTATAACAATCACATTTGATTTGGCTCATACCTTCGTAATTATACCACATAATTAGCTTGGATAAAATGAACATCCTTGATTCAACCTAATGATATGATAAAAAAATTGGAGGGAACTGTTTGTGCTCTGGAACCATCGAACGTTACGGATCGGCTTACGTTGTCTGGCTGCGACAACAGCAATCAGTCTGTCGATTGTCTTGATTGACACCACTTCCCATCGTATAGCAGCACACGCTAAAGTTGACACTGAGCAAGCATCACAGCCTGAATCAAAGGAAGAGACTCTACGTAAACGAAAAAACATTTATGACAATATTCAAGCTAAGACACGTCTTTCCTGGAATCGACTGGCTGCCATTGACCAATATGAACGCACGATTGCGAAGACACCGAAAAAGTCGGCTGCTACTACCATTCAACAACAAGCTACCAATCGAATTACCGCAATAGCTATTCAGGAACCGGCATGGAGCGGCTGGCTAAACCCAGACTATGCAGATCAGAATCCGAAGTCAATCTCGATCTATTCAGGACTTGGCAAAGACGGCTCCGGTGATGGAATTGCAGATCCGACCAACGATCTCGATCTCCTCTATAGCATCGCGTCCTACGTTAGCAGCTATGGAACCTCAGCGGACGATTTCAGCATCGGACTCTGGAATTATTACCATAACTCGAACGCTGTGACACGTATTAATCAGTTCGCCAACATCTACGCGACATTCGGCTATGGAGCCCTTGATGAGCATGCTTTCCCTGTCCCGCTTCATGCGGATTATTCATACCGCAGTACATGGGGGACTTCCCGCAGCTGGGGTGGTTTTCGTATCCATGAGGGAACGGATATCTTCGCAAGATATGGCGTACCTGTACGCAGCACCTGCTATGGGATCGTAGAGACAAAGGGTTGGAATCCATTTGGAGGCTGGCGCGTTGGAATTCGTGATTTGAGTAATTATTACCACTACTATGCGCACTTATCAGGATTCGAGAAGACGCTGAAAGTCGGAGATCTTGTCAAGCCAAGCCAAGTCATTGGTTGGGTCGGCAGTTCGGGATACGGCAAACCAGGCACACAAGGAAAATTCCCACCGCATCTGCATTATGGAATTTACCGTGATCGGGGATGGACAGAGTGGTCCTTCGACCCTTATCCACTCCTACGCAAGTGGGAGAACGATGAACGACGCGCATTGAAAAAGGCAGGCAACCAATAGAGGTTGACTGCCTTACTTTTCGTTCCAACAGAGAGATTATTTCTTGCCTTCTAGATTCGCATTAACATCGACAGAAACATTCGACTGTTGTTCATGCGAATCGGTAATGACCGTTGTCGTCGTGCCTTGTGATTTTTTCTGTTCCGAAGAAGGTGTGTTAAGACCCGGTAACGCCAGGCTAGGCGCTCCCGCACTATTGTCACCTATGGCTTTACCTTTATTGTCATAATAATATTGCGGAACATTGCCAACCACCATCATATAGGAGATCGGTATATTAGACTCGACCACTTCGGGTTCGGTATCGAACGGGATAATGATGGATACCTCTGCTACAATACGGATGTATACTTCGACCAGAACCATATTAATGCCTGCATCCTGCTGTTTTGTATTCAACTCCACTTTTACGGCGCCTTGTGGTTCTAAGCGAATCGGAATTTGAGGCCCGAAAGAGGCAATCACGGCGCTCCCTAATGCTTGACCGAGCGGAATATGCTCGTTCAAATCTTCAATGTTCTTCAAGGTACCCTCGACAACCTCTTTGGTACGAGAAGTAATTCGCATATTCTCCGCATAATTCATCATAAATCCAGCGACCTTGCCATCCCGATCCGTCTTCCAATCAATCAAATTCTGAAAGTTACTGCCGCTGGCAATTTGTTCCGAGATCGCATTATTGATGGCCTGGGTCGCGATTTGTTTAATCCGGATTTTGGCTAGCGCCATAATTGGCGGCTTTAGATTCTTCTCTAAGAATATTAATGATTGCATCGATAGTAAGGTAAAGACGACGAGTGCGATAAAGAACAGTTTTCGTTTGCTCCCGGGCTTGCGGGTAGGCTTGCTTCGCCACCCTTTCCTAATCTGCATAGGCGTTCCTCCTGTGGGACACATCATACCGTTAACTCTAACAGCTTATGCAGCATGGCCCAGAAAAAGAAGAACAGGCTATCAGTGGTAGTTCAAAAAGTCATCTTTTACCCACGAAGTGCTACAAGAAGCGAATTCGACACCGAATCTTGCGTTCCTCCTTCTTCGGATTCTCACAACCTCAGCTGATACTTACGAAGCAAGTTTTCTTTGAAAACTCTTAGGTGCTGAAAAGCCGACTTTTTTGAACACGCATTATATTTTATTGCATCGCTTCGACATGAAAAAGAGCACGGCATACACCCGTGCTCTTCCCTTCTGATCATCATATGCAACTATGTAAATCGCCGCTGCCTAAGCGCCTCATATAGCAATACGGATGTCGCCATCGCAACATTAAGCGATTCCGCACGGCCCGGCATCGGGATAATAATCCGATCATCGACATAGGCTTCTGCCTCTGCCGATACCCCCTTGCCTTCATTCCCGACGAGCAGCCATGTCGATGGACGAAAATCATAGGCATAGCACGTGTGCTCCGCTTGTAAGCTGGTACTCACAATCCGTGCGCCACCTTGCTTGGCTGCAGGGAGTAATTCATTCAGATTCCCTTCCAGAATCGGCAAATGAAACATTGAACCCATCGTTGCGCGAATCGTCTTCGGATTGTACAGATCCACTGTGCCTTTCCCGAGAATCACTGCATCAGCCAGCACAGCATCCGCGCTGCGAATGATCGTGCCGAGATTACCTGGATCTTGTACGCCATCTACGACGACGACTAGCGCATTCTCTCGTTCCATTAAGGCGCCCATGTCCGAGCTTTGCTTGTGAACGACTGCGAAGACAGGCTGCGGCGTCTCGGTCGAGCTGCATTTGGCGATGATCGCTGACGTAACGCCGATCCATTCCACATCCAAGTGCGATGCTGTCAGCTTCTCAATTTCCGCAGGCATGCCCTGCTCCAAGCTATACACGATACATTCAACCGATGCACCTGAGATAAGCGCTTCCTGTACCAGATGAATGCCTTCAATAATATATTTGTGTTCTTTATCTCGCGTTTTTTTCTCCAGAAGCTGCGCCCATTGCTTCACCCGCGGATTCTGTAAAGATGTAATTTCCATGTACCCCTCACCCATTCGAATAGTGAATCTCCATCTTCTGAAGATCCTTGTTAGCCCCGACAATAATGAGAATATCATCGGATTTGATGCCATCATCCGCATTTGGAGAAATGTTCATTTTCCCATTATTTTTAATCGCCATGACGTTGCACCCGAATTTCGCACGCACATCTAATTCCTTCAAGTTCTTGCCTACCATCTGAGGCGCGGCTTGCATCTCGATAATACTATGATCACTCGACAGTTCGATAAAATCCATAATGTTCGGGGAGACTAAATGATGCGCGACGCGAAGTCCCATATCCCGCTCCGGATAAATAACTTTATCCGCCCCAATTTTATTGAGCACTTTTCCGTGCAATTCATTCTGCGCTTTGACAATAATCCTTGGAACACCAAGATCTTTAAGAATCAACGTTGTCAAAATACTGGATTGAATATCTTGTCCAATCGAAACAACGACCACATCGAAGTTACGAATACCGAGTGCTTTTAACGCTTCTTCATCTGTCGAATCGGCAGATACGGCATGTGTGACAATATTGACGATATCCTGCACACGACCTTCATCACTATCGATCGCTAGAACCTCAAACCCCATATCGCTAATGGCACGAGCCACACTAGAGCCGAATCGCCCCATCCCAATGACTGCAAATTGTTTTTTAGCCAATTCTGTCACCTTCCCCGTAGAAATCTCAATTGTGCTTATTATACCACACAACCTTCGAACGCATAAAAGCACATTTTCTCAAGAATCATTCCGGTTAATCTTGGGCATAGTACACAAGAATCCACTCTGGAGGTGCAAGTACATGGGTATACAACTGGATTTGCGACAAGCTATTCTCCGTAAAGTACAGAATAAGACCGATGCCGAGATTGCCGACATGATTGAGGATTCAATCGATTATGACGAAAAGGCGCTTCCCGGGCTTGGCGTGTTGTTCGAGTTGATCTGGAAACAGGTTGATGACAAGACACATCATGAGCTTATCCATGCGCTGCAAGAGAAGCTCTCCACCGACGCCCCCGCTCACTCGTAAATAATCGCGAACCTTTCCCTATATTGGGAAAGGTTTTTCACATTTTCATCACATTTCAATGCAACAAATTTCGTAGAAAAGAGAAACGAAAAGCCTTCTGATACGTTCTAGTATAGTATTTACATAAAATAGGGTTCAGAAAGGTGACTTCTTTTTGAGCTGCCTTTATGGCGATGAAGGGGAAGCTAATAGATTCGTCGTCTAATTCCATAGCACCATACTAGAAAGGAGGCTGCATCTTGCTGCGTGTAGAACATTTATCCCACGTCTTTCGCAATGGGAGCGAAGACACTCCAGTCCTCAGAGACATTAATTTCACCATACATAAGGGCGAGATCGTCGCACTGCTCGGCAGTTCCGGTTCTGGTAAATCCACGCTGCTCAACTTGATGGCAGGTCTGATGAAACCGACGGAAGGAACGATCTTGATTGCGGATCAAGCCATTGAGAAAATGAGCGAGAATAAACTGGCCGAATTTCGGCGTACGAACATTGGCTTTATTTTTCAGGCCTATGAATTAATCTCGCACATGACCGTACGCGAGAATGTGGAGCTTCCTCTTGTATTCCAAGGGGTCAAGCCTAGCAGCCGTAAAGAGAGAGCTCTATCCCTGCTCGAGAAGGTTGGACTCAAAGAAAAGACCGAGATGTTCCCTTCTCAGCTCTCCGGTGGACAACAGCAGCGTGTCAGTATCGCGCGATCGCTTATTACGATGCCTACCATTGTGTTCGCAGATGAACCTACAGGGAACTTGGATACAAAGACAGAGAATGAAATTATCGATCTACTCGTTGAATTGAACCAATCGCTTCAGCTGACCTTCGTCATCGTCACTCACGAGAAGGAAGTTGCTGATCGTACGAAAAGGATCATTCAACTGCGGGATGGCTATTTGATCGACCAGATGGTTGAGACGGGAGGTCAGGCCACATGAGAATACGCGATTATTTGAACATTGGTTGGGACCAGCTCAAACGGCGCAAAGTCGTTACGGCCATGTGTACCATCGGAATCGCCATCGGTTCCGCTGCTATTATCGTTGCCTTATCCTTAGGCGAGTCCGCACAGCAATACGCGCAGGAACAAGTCAATTCTTTTCTCAAAATTGATGAGATTACGATAACGAATGAAGCTAACACCTCTCAAGATAGCAGTTCATCCGATTCAGATCGTGGCATCATTACAAAACAGAAGCTCGATATTATTGCGCAGCTTCCTCATGTCAAGGCCGTAGGAACCTACAAAAGTATTGGAAACTTCGGATTCAGTGTCGATGAGACCAAGGAAGGACGTCTAGAGCTGACTGCGACCAATTTGGAATCGCTCGAAGCGTTCGATAACAAATTCAAGCAAGGCGGCATCTCGGAACAAGAGAATACCGTCGTGCTCAGTTATGGCGCGATGATGGGGCTTATGGATCAAGAAGCGATGGAGGCACGGGACAAGCAAATCCGGGCCAACCCGAATGATGAAGCCCTCTGGGAGCAATTCCGAGAGATGGATAAAATCGTGACACCACTCTACCAGAAGCAGTTGAAGCTGAAAGTCGACGTCACCCAAGATCTGAACAATCCCAAAATCGTAGAAATCCCGCTCCGAGTTGTTGGCGTGCTAGCCAAACCATCTGGTGTATCGGATAATCAAGTCTCCTGGATGAAGGATGCTTATATCTCCCATGCACTAGCTGACCAAATTACCGACTTAATGAAAGCTGCGCGACCTGGCACCGAACTTACTCCAGAGCTAAGCGCAGAATTCAACAAAGCTGTCGTCAAAGTCGATGACATCAAGAATGTCGAGACATTAGACAAAACGATCAAGAAACTAAGGTTAACACCTCAGAACAATTTACATCAGCAGGATCGACTCGCAGAACAATTCGCCATCGTTCGTACGGTTGCACTTGGGGTCGGGTTATTCGTCTTGTTCATTGCATCCATATCGATTGTTGTTGCCATGACCATGTCAACCTATCAACGAAGAAGACAGATCGGGATTATGAAGGTGCTTGGTGCGAACCTCGCGCAAATCCGCAACATGTTCATCGTAGAATCGGCACTCCTCGGACTTGTCGGCGGTGTGTTCGGCATTCTATTTTCCTATTGGGTCGTCTGGGGGATTAATGCACTCCTCATGGCAACCGAGGGCGGAGACCAGAGCATCCTCTTTATTTCCACCTGGATTCTTGGCGTTGGCATTTTCTTCGCCGTCCTGACCGGTATATTATCTGGCATTTATCCAGCGATCAGCGCATCGAGAACGGATGCTCTAACAGCCATCAAACGAGACTAGAACACGAACTATTACAGGAGAGTGACATCGATCATGAAAAAGAAAATATGGCTTGGGATCGCGGCCTTAATCATTATTGGGATTAGCTTCGGTCTCTACAGCCTCAGCTCGCCGAAACCGCCTGTTGTTGCCGATGGGCTGGACTCGACCTTGCAATTTGAAGTTACCAAAGAGAACTTATCCAAGACCATTGATGTAAAAGGCAAGTCCTCCTATCTCAATGAGACGGTCATTTATGCCCCTTATGACGCTTCCATCCTCAAATGGAATGTCAAGGACGGCATGCAGATCAAGCAAGGAGCGACGTTATTTTCCCTAGATCGTACGAAGATACATAATGAGATTGCGCAGCTCGAAGCGCAGCTTCAGAAATCTGCTCTTGAAGCCAGACTTAGTGACCTTCAGGCCAATGTTGCGGATACAGAAGCCACGTTAAGCCTATCTGAGGCGGACGCGAAGCGTGGGTTCGTGGAACGTGAGAAGAACAAAATTATGAATGAGCTGAACCAAGTGAATGACCAAATCAGCAAGACAGAGTTGGATTCGAAACGCAAGAAGCTGCAGCAATCGGATTTCAAGACACCAGCTTCCGGAATCTTCTTGTTCGATGATGCGAATGCGATTCCGAAGTCGGTGCATGAGAATGATCGGATCGGTAAAATTGTCGACTTAGATAAGCTTCAGCTCGTGAGCTATGTCGGCGAACAAGATGTCTTTCAGATCAAGGAAGGCATGCCTGTCAAAGTAAAAATCAATGCGCTCAAGAACGTTACGCTTACCGGGAAGGTCGTTAGCGTATCGAAATTCGCGAAAACAGGCACCGAGCAGAATGCCTCCCAATCCGCACAGTTCCAAGTTAATATCAGCCTGTCCAAAAATGAAAACCTCATCGCGGGTCTCAGCTTAACGGGATCCATTGAGGTTGCAAATAAACCGGATGTATTGGTCATTCCGACAATTGCTGTACAACGTGAGAAAGATCAATATTACGTCATGCTCAAATCAGGAAATGGCCTGGAGAAGAAATATATCAAAATTGGCCTTGAAACGCCGGATAAGACGGAAGTCGTTGAAGGATTGAAGGAGAAAGACACGGTCGTATTGCAGTAGATGAATCGGAATTAACAAATTAACAACCCCGGGATTATATTAATATTTCATACAAACCGATAAGGCACAACAGGATGCCTGCTAACACATTGGAGTAACGCCCGAACCATGTTCTAGCCATTCTCCTGCCGACGTTGGAGCCTACGCCGATGAATAATACAGAGAGTATACCAGTGATTACCGTCGTCCAGAGCGCTGATATTCCTGTTGCGCCGGCGCCAATGCCGGTAGCAATATTATTCAGCGTAAGCGCTAGGCCAAGTGCTAGAGATTCTTTCCATGAAATCACTTGATTATGATCCTGATCCGCATGGATCGGATTGCGCAGTACCTCAGATAAGGTAGGAGCTTCAAGCTCCTCCTTGGAGTCTGAGGACCGTATACTTCCCCATAGCGTCCAAATCCCGATAAGAATAATAACAAGCGCTCCTGACAAATTCGCCATGTCGCTTGAGATGAATTGGACCAGCCATTCGCCCATCCGCATCGAGAAATAAGTACCGATCATTGTGATACATGCAATCAGAATATTCGGTAGCCAAGGAATTCGAGTTCTTTTCATTCCAAAAGACAAACCAATCCCCAAATTATCCAAATTGGAAGCAACTGCAAACATAATCACAGATATCCAATGCAAATTCAATCACCTCTTCTATATCCCCTCCTACTCTATGCCCATTTTAAGAAGATGTGACAGAAACCGATATCTATTATCCAAATTGGATTGTGTCCGTCGAAGGAGCCACTACATTAGCACGAGGATCGATCTGCTCCATCAGCTTGATAAGCGCTTGCCGTTGCTGTTCCTCAAGCTCATTCGCCATAGCGCCTAACTCCGGACGCAACTGAAATTCAATCGACGTATCCCGCTTCAGCCACGCCGTATTCCTTCTTGCCGCACTACGCTGTACATCCTCGATCGTTGCCATAGGAACCGCGTGCGCTTCACCATATGCTGCAGAAATCGCAGCTTGACGGTACGATTGACGCAGCTCGATCACAGGTCTGATCGTACCGATCCCAACCGTTACATTCGTTCCATACATGTAATCCAAAAGCTTATAGAGGCGTTCAGCACGTAATAATGCAGCTTTACCTAGCGAGGTCTGATCATCTTCAGTGATGAAGAAAATCGTCATATATCGATTCATCATAGGGCTAGCTACGCATGGAGCTAGCTGCTTTGCAAATTGATTCACAGCATCATAATATCTAGATAAGCGCATATGATTCTCCGTCGGGCTTATCCCCTCAATTTGGGGGAAAGCAATCATCATCGCATACCCTGTATTCCATTGAAGATTGAGAATTTCTGTAAGCTGCCGGAACTTGGTATCCTGCATCGTCTCCATCATAAGGGAAATGGCCAATAAATTCTCAGTAATCGAGATTAACGTTGTTGTTGGCTTTGATGCCATACGGAGCTCTAACCGCTTCCATTGCTCCAGATCTAAATCCTGTACCTGTCTGCGAAGTGCATTTAGTAAATCTTCATCCGAATCCTGAGCGTCCGGGATAGTGTATAATATCCTGCATTGAGGGTCGAGCTGCTTCATCGCACAAGAGCGATTAACATCTGTATCATTCAACAACAGGATATCGGTTCCCCTCTGCTCGATACACCGTATCATTATCTCTTCGTTTTCTACTCGAAGGAGCTGGAATATCCCTGGCAACCGCCGAGTAATGAGCTCCTCTAACCTATCCTGTTCCTCAGGCTCATCGTTTACGATGAGTAACCGATACATAGTAATTCCCTCCTTAGCTACAATCCATAGTACCTGCTGCTGCGCTAATTTCGCCTCACCCTCTTTCCTTGGATGCGCTTTCACGAATTGGTAATATGATACAGTTTATCATAAAAAAATAAGGTTATCGATAGCCAAAGCTGATCGATAACCTTAAGTTTTGATGAATGTTTTGTTACGGCGCTGTTTCAAGGAATTTTGCCGTTGGATTCTTGTCCATTGCCGTCCGCATCGCGTATTCATTCTCGAAGAGGACAACATAATTGCCCTTCTTATCCGTGACGAGCTGCGAATTAATACGGAACTTGCCTGGATCGATTTTATTCTCCTCATCCACGATCCATCGTGCGAATTGATATGACATACGCTGCAATTGCACATCGACGCCATACTCGCCCTTCATCCGGTATTCGAATACCTCGAATTGGAGTTGTCCGACGACGCCTAGGATCGTCTCATCGAAGCCGCTAGCCGAATGGAAGACCTGAATCGTACCTTCTTCTGTCAGCTGGTCAACGCCTTTTTGATATTGCTTATGCTTCAATGCGTTCTTCACCGTTACTTTCGCGAAGATCTCCGGCGAGAACGTCGGCAGCTCATCGAATACGACCTCACTGCTCTGACTTAACGAATCTCCAATACGGAATATACCGGGGTCGAATAAACCAATTATATCCCCTGGATATGCATATTCAACAATATCCCGATCTTGTGCAAGGAATTGCTGCGGTTGCGACAACTTAATGTCCTTACCCGCACGTACATGGCGTACACTCATGCCGCGTTGGAACTTCCCAGAGCAGATGCGCAAGAAAGCAATTCGGTCACGGTGAGCCGGGTTCATGTTCGCTTGAATTTTGAAAACATATCCTGTAAACTTCTCATTCTCGAGCGGATCGATTGGACCAGCCGTACTGTTACGTGCTGTTGGTTTCGGTGCAAGCTCCAAGAAGTTCTCGAGGAATGTCTGCACCCCAAAGTTATTAATCGCGCTTCCGAAGAATACAGGTGTTAATTCACCCCGTTTGACTTTCTCGAGATCGAACGGATCGCCCGCAACATCTAACAGCTCAAGCTCCTGACACAATTGATCATGCAAGAATTCGCCCGCCATCTCACGAATGACTGGATCCTCGTAGCTATCAACCTTGCGAACTTGAATTTCGGAATGATCATTTCCTTGGAACAATTCCACTTGGTTATGGACACGATCATAGACGCCGCACAACTCACGGCCTGTGCCGATTGGCCAGTTCATCGGTACCGAACGAATGCCGAGCACTTCCTCCAGCTCTTCCATCAGTTCGAATGGGCTGCGGCCTTCACGGTCCAATTTGTTAATGAACGTGAAGATTGGAATCCCACGCTTCGCGCAGACTTGGAACAATTTCACGGTCTGAGCCTCGACCCCTTTGGCGACGTCAATCAACATGACTGCGCTATCCGCAGCAGTCAGCGTACGGTACGTATCTTCACTGAAGTCTTGGTGACCTGGCGTATCCAGAATGTTAATCCGATGACCTTTATAATCAAATTGCATCACAGAGGACGTTACCGAGATACCACGCTGCTTCTCGATCTCCATCCAGTCCGATGTTGCATGCTTGCTTGCCTTACGCGCTTTTACCGATCCAGCTTCGCGAATCGCGCCTCCGAATAAGAGCAATTTCTCCGTCAATGTCGTTTTACCAGCATCCGGGTGAGAAATGATTGCGAACGTGCGTCGTTTATCGACTTCAATCTGTAATTCTTCGGCTAATGTTTTGCTCATGCCCCATGTCCCTTCATCTACAAAATCATAACTTATATTGTAACATATTGAAGCGTGAAAATGTATTCGAATTGGAAGTGATAGCACCCATTTCATAAAAAAGACGCCTTCCTCTACCTCACGGCAGGAAAGCGTCTCAATATATCTCTTATTGGGCTGCCAATGCACGAATAACAACCGATATGACTTGATCCTCACCTTGACGTTCATGTTCGATAACGACCCAATTGGCAGCTAGGGCTGATTTTAATGAATCAACATTCACTGAAGATAGACGAAGCTGATCTACACGTCCTTCACTCGCCGTGAAGTCACGCCCCGCTTCAACACCGAAACGCTCGAAGAGCCAGATTTTCAACCCGTTATTCGTATTGAAAGTAATCTTGTAGCCTTCGCGAATCGCTTGCTCTAGAGGCTCGCCATTCTCTTCTGCATAAGAGAGAAAATCATCATAGCTGTAATACTCTTCCTCAGCAACTTTAAGCGGTGATAAATCACCTGTTTGAACCACGTTAAGCAGCACATCATCGGTTATACCGAAGCGGTGCGCCCGCTCCACCATAATCGCCGTATTCTGCGAGATTCTTACGATATTGCTCATAGCCAGCACATCCCTTCCCCATGATTCCAAGTTTCACTTAGTATAAATGACAGGCTGTATAATGACCTGGCGATATTTCTTTCCATTCCGGCTCTTCTGCACGGCAGTGATCTGTCGCGAATGGGCACCGGGAAGCGAACTTGCAGCCCTGCATGTCATTCAGCGGACTCGGCAAATCGCCCTTGAGCAATTCGGACGGCATCGCAGCAGCCTTCGGATCGGGTACCGGAATGGCGGATAGCAGCGCTTGTGTATAAGGGTGTGCCGGATGGGTGTAGAGCTCATCACTCGGTGCCAGTTCAACCAGCTTACCCAAATACATCACCCCGATCCGATTCGAGATATGCCGAACCATCGATAGGTCGTGGGCAATGAATAGGTACGTCAGACCGAATTCACCCTGTAAATCCTCCAGCATATTCACCACTTGTGCTTGTACAGACACGTCTAGCGCCGAGATCGGCTCATCACATAGGATGAATTCCGGATTGACGGACAAAGCCCTTGCGATACTGATCCGTTGTCTCTGCCCACCACTAAACTCATGCGGGTATCGATCAATATGTTCGGATTTTAGCCCTACCTTATTGAGAAGCTCGAGCACACGATCCTGACGATCTTGGCGGCTGCCGAACCCGTGAATCTCCATCGGTTCATTAATGATTTGCGAGACGTTCATGCTTGGGTTCAGTGAAGAATAGGGATCTTGGAAAATCGCCTGCATCCGCTTGCGGAATGGCTTAAGCTCCTTCTCCTTCATCTTCGCGACATCTTTGCCGTCGAACCAAATTTCACCGTCTGTCACCTCATGAAGACGTACGATGCTTCGACCTGTTGTTGATTTCCCACAACCAGATTCGCCGACAAGTCCAAATGTTTCGCCTCGGTTGATATGAAAGCTGATATTATCAACTGCCTTAAGTACCTTCTTTTCACGCCCGAAGCCTCCGGAACCCATTGGGAAATATTTTTTCAAATTTCGAACATCGAGCAATACATCGTCCTTCTTAGTCATTGTACTTCCTCCCCTCGACCCTTAGCACCATGCTTCATGTCATCTGAGAGCAACCAGCAGAGCGAACGATGTCCTTCTTCTGGTACGAAATAAGGCGGCATCTCACGGCATTTGTCCATCGCATGCGGGCAACGTTCCATAAATGGGCAACCTGAAGGCGGATGAAGCAAGTTCGGCGGCGTCCCTTCAATGGACGCCAGGCGCTCACGCTGCCCTTCCTTTACGCGCGGAATCGATCGCAGCAAGCCTTGCGTGTAAGGATGGCTTGGACGTTCGAAAATATCCTCAACCGTGCCCTCCTCCATAATCATCCCACCGTACATGACGATGACGCGTGTACATACCTGAGCAACGACGCCCAAATCATGTGTAATCAGCAGGATCGAAGTCTTCGTGTTATCGCGCAGCTGCTTCATGAGCGCAAGAATTTGCGCTTGAATCGTTACATCGAGCGCCGTCGTCGGTTCATCCGCGATGAGGAGCTCTGGCTTACAGGATAAAGCCATCGCAATCATAACGCGCTGACGCATCCCACCGCTGAACTCATGCGGATATTGATCAATCCGCTGCTCTGGCGAAGGAATTCCTACTTCCCTCAACAACTCAATCGCACGTTTACGGCTATCTGCCTTACTTAATTTCTGATGCCGACGAATCACTTCAATCATCTGCGATCCAACACGCTTCACCGGATTGAGCGAAGTCATCGGATCTTGGAAGATCATCGCGATTCTGTTCCCGCGAATTTGACGCAGCTGAGGTTCCGACATTTGGCGTAGATCTTGGCCGTGAAATAGAACCTTACCATCTTTAATGACACCTGGAGGCTGGATTAGCCCTAAGATGGACTTCGCAGTAATACTCTTCCCACTGCCTGACTCGCCAACGATGCCAATAACCTCGCCTTGCTGCACGTCAAAGCTAACCCCGCGGACCGACTCAACCTCACCATCACGCGTCATAAAAGACGTTTTTAAATTTTGCACGGATAATAATTCTGTCATACGTCTCACTCCGTTAAGTCATAATTCACGGGTTAACGCCGATTCACCTTCGGTTCGAATGCGACGCGGAATACATCCCCGAGAAAATTAAATGAAAGCACTGTTAATAGAATAAAAAGCCCTGGGATTATCGCCATATACGGCGCTTCCCCGATAAAGCCTTGCGCATTGTTCAGCATGCTGCCCCATGAAGAGTTTGGCTGCTGCACACCAAGACCTAAGAAGCTGAGTGACGACTCCATCAGAATCGCGGATGCGATATTAATGGATGCCGATACAATAATGGTCGGCAGAATGCTAGGTACAATATGCTTCGTAATGATCCGCTGCGTGCTCTGACCCGATACACGTGCGTACATCACATATTCCCGCTCCTTCACCGATAGTGTCTCCGCGCGGACAATCCGCGCAATACTCATCCAGCTGAGCAGCCCGATAATGATGATTATCGTCGGAATACTTGGTTTCAAATAAGCATTGAGAATAAGCATTAAGAAGAACGACGGAATAGACATCAGGACATCAACCATACGCATTAACAGGTTATCAATGAACCCGCCAAAATAACCACTGACCGCGCCAACGGCTGTCCCTACAACGACGGCAATGGCCATCGCCAAAAATCCGACACTTAAAGATACACGCCCCCCGTATAATGCCCTCGCAAAGTAATCCCGTCCGTAGTCATCCGTTCCGAACCAATGCGTCGCACTTGGCGGCAGCAACCGCTCTGTCGGGACAAGTTTGTTCGGATCGTAAGGGGACAAGAACGCGAACACGGCCCCGATGATGAAAATAGTAAGAATAATAAGGGCTACGATGCCCGTCTTTTGCTCTTTGAATTGTGCTTTTACATTACGCCATCTCATTCGATTCATCTGTCTAATCACCTCATCGTCTTGATACGCGGATCAACGACACTATATAAGATGTCCGCCACCAAGTTTCCAATCACGAGCATAAACGATGAGAACATCGTAATCCCCATAATCACGGGGTAATCCAGGCCGAATACCGACGAGATCCCGAGGGAACCCATGCCCGGCCAAGAGAATACCGTCTCTGTAATGAACGCTCCTGCAATCAGATCTGCGAAGGACATCCCCAGGATTGTAATAATCGGGAGCAGCACATTCTTCAGGACATGACGCCAAAGAACACTGCGTTTAGTTGCGCCATAGGCGTACTGAATCTGTACATAATCTTCTTCCAGCTGACTGATCGCTTGGGAGCGAATATACCGCGAATACATCGATACATTGATAAACGTTAGGACCGCACACGGCAGAATGCCATGCTTCACAATATCCCAGAAGGAATCCACGCCAATCGTACGCATCCCCATACTTGGCAGCCAGTGCAATTTCACGGCGAAAATATAAATCAACATGATCCCGAACCAGAAGCTTGGAATCGAGATCCCGATGTACGAAATCATGCTAATGCCGCGATCGAGCAGCCGATTTTTACGGGATGCCGCGATGATACTAAGTGGAATAGCAATAATTAGTGAAAGGAATAATGCTGAACCCATCAAACCAATTGTCGCAGGCAGACGCTCTAGAATCAATTCCAACACCGGACGATGATTCGTTAAGGAATATCCGAAGTTGCCTTGCAGCACATTCTTTAGCCAGATGAAGTATTGCATAATGACCGGCTGATCCAGGCCCAGACTATGCCGAATTCTCTCGACGTCTTCCGCGCTCATATTCGGTGTGACGAATGAATTCACCGGATCCCCCGGTGCGAGCTTAATTAATGCGAATGACACGACGGAGATAAACCAAAGCAACGGGATCGATTGTAGAACCCGTCGCAAGATGTTTTTTTTCAAAGGTGTCCCCTCCGAACTGAACACTCGGCGTTGCCGCCGAGTGTCGTGGAATGTTCTATTTAGTTACATACAATTTCGATAGATCCTCAAGCATAACAACCGGTTTCGTTACTGCTTCCTCCACACCACCGTAGCGTTTGTCGAGAGCAACAACACCTTTTGTATAAGCAATTGGGAAGACCGTCATTTCATTCGCAACGGTTTGTTGAATTTGTTTGTACAATTCGCCGCGTTTTGCTGTATCGGTCTGTACTGCTGCTTGATCCCATAATTTATCGAAGTCTGCATTTTTATAGTGTGAATAGTTATAAGCTTCATTACTCATGTAGAGCGTACGGTAAGCATCTGGCTCAAAGCCCATGATATAACCACCGAAGGAGAGATCATACTCTTTGTTGTTCATATCCAAGGATTTGTTACCGAAAGCCGTAATATCAAGCGGCATCAATTCCACTTCGATACCGACTTCTTTCAACTTTTGTTGAACATATAGCGCTAAGCTTGTTTGCGGTTTGTTCGAGTTCGTATAAGCAAGTTTCAATTTCAAATTCGATACGCCTGCTTGCGCGAGTAATTCTTTGGCCTTATCCAAGTTGTGGTCATATTTCTCAACATCATTGGTCTGATACAACGTGTCTGGCGTAAGGATTGAAGCAGCTGGTTCTGCATACTCACCGGACGTGTAAGCTGCTGTAATCATTTCGTTCTTATCGAGCGCATAAGCAATCGCTTGACGCACTTCCTTCTTCTTCATGACATCCACATTCAAGTTAAATACCATGTAGGACAAGCGGCCTTCTAGGTAAGTTAGGATGTTGAAATTGCCTGTATTCTTAAGTGTATTTACATCTTGTGTGTCAATCATACGCATTTGAATTTCGCCGTTCTGAAGGGCAAGATTAGCAGCATTCGGATCTTTCGCTACACGGTATGTGACGGAATCCAATTTCGGTGCGCCGCCAACATACTTGTCGAAGCGCTCTAATGTTACATATTCCCCTGCACGGTATTCTTTAAATTTGAATGGACCAGAACCGACCGGGTTGCTGTTCTTTGGACTTTTCTCAATATCCGCTTCCCCTTCGAAGATATGTTTAGGAATTGGGAAGATTTGAACGAGCATGCCTTCGAATGCTGCGGATACTTTCGGAAGAACGAAGTCCACCGTACGGTCGTCCACTTTCTTCATCGTTAACGGCTTGCCGTCATAGACGAATGAACCACGGAAGAAGCTATGCTGCTTCTCATCGAGAATACTGTTCATCGTGAAAATAATATCGTCAGCCGTCAATGGCTGTCCGTCGTGCCAAGTTAGACCTTCACGCAGTTTCAACGTGTATGTCAAGTTATCTGCAGATGGCGTCAAGCTCTCTGCAAGTACGAACGTCTTCTTATCTCCATTTACGTTGAATAGTGGTGCATACAACGCTTGGTCAATCGTTAATGTAACACGATCTCCCGCATAAATTGGGTTCAATACTTTAGGATCATCCTGAACGGCAATGACGAGGCTGCCCCCATTTTTTGCTGTCCCGGCAGGTGCCGTTGATCCTTGATCTTCTGCCTTTTTGTCGCTTGAAGCACTACCGCATGCACTCATGGTTAGAATCACAAGTGCCATTATCGCAGCAGTCCACATATTTCTACGCTTCATATTCGTTTACCCCCTGTAACATCATGTCGAATATTGTCTTTGGTTAAAACTAGTATACCAGTATCTTTTCATAAAGCAACTATTTTTTCCGAGTTTACAGGTAGGAATTAAAGTCACCCTAATACCAAACGGAAAAAAGGCACTCTGATAACATCAGAGCGCCTCCCTTCCAACGATGATCCTATTGTCCGATGAGAAATGCGCGTGCCGGAGCCGCTTCAATTCCCGTCATTTTCTAGCTGTCTTTTATGAATTTTTCCAGATCACTTCGTCCTCATCTTGCCCATTAACAGGCCACCAATGGAAGCCATCTTTGGCAAGAAGCTCATCCACCTTCTCAGGCCCCCAAGAACCAGCTGGGTAATGTTCGATAGCAGATGGGTTCGCTGCCCATGCTTCGGCAATGCGATCAACGAATGCCCAAGCGGAGGACACTTCGTCCCAGCGTGTGAAATACGTAGAATCGCCACGCGCAGCATCGAAGATGAGGCGCTCATAAGCTTCAGGCGAGTTAATGCCGACCAAGCAGCTCTGGCAGAAATCCATCGCAAGCGGTTGAATATCAGATTCCGATCCCGGTCTCTTCGCATTGATCTTCACATAAATGCCTTCCATTGGATTCACCCGAATGACGAGCAAGTTCGGCTCTAAGTTATGCTTCTGTCCGAGGTAGACATTCGTAGGCATCCGTTTGAATTCGACCACAACTTCTGTCGTCTTCACCGGTAGACGCTTGCCTGTACGAATATAGAACGGCACACCTGCCCAGCGGAAATTATCGACGAATACTTTGGCAGCGAAATAGGTCTCGGTATTGGACTCTGGATTGACGGATTCCTCTTCACGATAACCTGGCAATGCCTTGCCTTTCAACGCTCCGCTCGTATATTGTCCGCGAACGACATTCGCTTCCACTTCTTCCTTCGACGTATATGCACGTAGAGAGCGAAGCACTTTCACCTTCTCATCGCGAATATCCTCCGCAACTAACCGGCTAGGCGGCTCCATTGCGATCATCGTGAGCAGCTGCAGCATATGATTCTGTCCCATATCACGCAGCGCGCCCGCATGATCATAGTATCCACCGCGCTCTTCGACACCAACCGTCTCGCCAAGTGTGATCTGAATGTTCGCAATATGTTTGTTATTCCATAACGGCTCGAAGAAGGAGTTCGCGAATCGAATGACTTCGATGTTCTGAACCATCTCTTTGCCAAGGTAGTGGTCAATCCGGTAAATTTCCTCTTCGCGGAATACTTCGTTAATCTGCTTATTCAGCTCTTCCGCCGATTTTAGATCATAACCGAATGGCTTCTCGATCACAAGACGATGCCAGCCTTGGGATTCAAGCATACCGCCCTTCCGCAAATTCTGTGATACACCGCTGAACAGCTCCGGCGAGAGTGCAAGATAGAATAGGCGATTGCCTTCGATATTGAACTCTTGTTCAAGCACACGCGTCTGTTGATCGAGTTCCCGGAATCCATCAACATTATTAATATCTAGTGATTTATATTCAAAATGTCTAACAAAGTCATTCCAATCCGTATTGGCTTCTGGCTTGTAGCGGCAGAACTCCTTAATGGATTGAATAATATCCTCACGGAATTGATCATTCGTGCGTGGACGACGAGCAACACCGATTACCGCAAAACGCTCGCCTAGCTTGCCTTCACGATATAAGCTATAGATAGCTGGATACAACTTGCGACGTGCCAAATCTCCTGTCGCTCCAAAAATAAAAAAGACAGCGCCAGATGCTAAACTCGTTAGGTTATTCTCTATTTCGTTCATGGCTCCTCATTCTCTTCCTTATGTATTTTTATACAAAAAATTGACTCCCATCATCCAAGTGTTTCACATCTGTATCTTATGCCATTTTATCACAACCATCTCGTTGTTGCTATTCTCAGAAGACCAAATTTTTGCACATTCCTACATAATTTTTTTTGCATGTAATGCCTAATATTCCGTTGTTATAAGGGGAAGACCGATAGACACCCGCTCTTGATCTGTGCCGCTGATTTGATGAACAGCCATCTGAAGATGCAGCTCATGCTTACCACTTACGATACCTTGGCCCAACTCAGGGGCTGAATAAGATGCACTATAGGTGCCATTGTCTGTATATTTTTCCATTTGAATGAGTTTGACTTCCTTCGCAATTACATGCTCCAGTTGTTCTACGGTTACTTGTGCTGAACCCTTCGCTTGTCGTTCTTTCTCGCCTTGCACAGTACCATTCCAGTTATAATCCAAACCCAAGTCATTCAATTGACGTACGAATTTTTCTTGTGTCGCCTGTACTTCTGAATATAATTGCTTCTCGGATTGTGAAGAATCCACCCGCTTTGCTTCAATCTGATAGACCCAGAAGAATCGGTTCGCTTCACGTTGAACAGCCATCCAGTTCACACGCGAGCCATTTACTTGCCAGCTTGCGCTCACGATGACCTTTCCATTCTTCGTTTGTAGTTCGATTTTTTTCCTGGCAAGAAGTCCTTCGCTCCACGCCTCTACCTGACCCTTTAATGACTTGCTACCATCCATGAATTCCATCTCGCCATTGATTTTCACAACCCAGCGCGTCGGCTGCGCTTGCATCGATTCACTTAATTTCCATAGCTGTGCGAGGCGGTGTTCTGCCGTGGAGACGCCATCGCGCTGCTTGAATCCGGTTAGCATTGTGGCACTTAGCCACACGAGACACAAGCACATACAGCCTACCATCCATTTCCGCATCATCACCAGTTCCCCCATTCACGTCTTCGATTCTATGAATCTAGTAAATAGGATATCCGTTCCACCTCTCCCTTATACGCCTCATGCAAAAATAGGCACTTCACTGCTAGGTAAGTAACCATACACGTTTATCCCCGTTTGAATAGATTATTGTGAACCAGACAAATGCCGTATTCACATGAAACGGATCGTTAATTATAGGAGGTGTCGAACCTTATGATTCCGGTTTACCCTGTCAATGAAAAGAGTATTGGTCATATAACAGGCCGAATGGTATGTGTCGTGACAAGCCATGGAGAGCGTTTTATCGGTCGGGTCGCAGGCTGCAGGAATGGCAAGCTCGTACTGTTTGATGATGAAGATGAATCGCCTTTTAGCCCACCGTCCCATGAACATCATCATGAAGGTCCTAAGCATGAAGAAGAGCATCATGAGAAACATAAGAAACATCATAAGAAGGGCAAGAAACATCACTCCGATCACAAACCCCATAAGCATAAAAAACACAAGAACCACAAAAAAAGCTCATGCCGTATCGCCAAAAATTCAAGCTTCATCCCTAACCATGACAATCGCCGCAGATTTTTCGAAATCGACCTTGCACTCATCTCCTTTCTTTTCCTGCTTGTGCTATAAAAAACGCAGAAGAACCCGGAATCGCTCACGACCGCAGCAATTCGGGTTCTTCCTGTTTGTTACTCAACTATTATTCGGCTAAACCATTCTTATACGCATAAATGGCGGCTTGTGTGCGATCGTCCACACCGAGCTTCGCCAGAATATTCGTGACATGAAATTTCACAGTCTTGATTCCAATGAACAGCGCGTCTGCAATATCTTGATTCGACTTGCCTTCGGCGAGGAGACGAAGCACATCCATCTCTCGCTCTGTTAAATCTTCGTGTGCAGCAGCATGCTGCTTCGGTTGACGAAGACGATTCATCATCTTCGATGCAACCTGGGACTCCAGTACGGATTGGCCTCGAGCTGCCGCTCGTATCGCCTCTGCAATCTCGGTCGCACGGGAAGTTTTCAAGAGATAACTGAATGCCCCCGCTTCAATCACCGGATACATCTTCTCATCATCCAAGAAGCTCGTAAGCACAATGACCTTGCATTCTGGGTACAATTCAAGCAGCTTACGTGTTGTCTCGATTCCATCCATGCCTTCCATCACCAAATCCATCAATACGACATGTGGTCGATATTCTTGGGCAAGACGGATACCTTCGATTCCATTGCTAGCTTCGCCAACAACTTCGATCCCATCCTCTGTACCTAGAACTGCGGCAAGACCGATACGAACCATTTCATGATCATCCACGAGCAATACTTTAATCGGCGTCTCCAATCCCTTCACCCCATCCACTTTCCTCGTTTAATACCGGAATACGAATCTCTATTCTTGTCCCTTTGCCTGGCGCAGTAATTAACTGTAATGATCCACCAATTTCATTCACGCGTTCCTGCATCGTCGATAACCCATATGAGGTCTGCTTCTTCACATCAAGCTCAAACCCAATCCCGTTATCTCGCAATAACAGGCGCACCCCATCCTGACGTTGATGCAACTTAATCTCCATCTTCGTTGCCTTAGAATGCCTTAATGTATTCGATAAAGCCTCCTGTACAATCCGGAATAGATGATTCTCAATCCCCTTCATTAATGCAATGTCCTCATCCACCTCGTAGATAATCTCCATAGGAACTTTCGCTTTCATCTCGTGCAGGAGCTCTCTGAGACCTTCAGCAAGCGGCTTACCCTCCAAGTGTACAGGCCTCAAATGAAGCAGCAGCGCTCGCATCTCTGATTGGGCAACAGAAGCCATTTCTTCAATCAAGTTCACTTGCCTCAGTGCTCTGTCAAAATCTTCTTTCTCGAGGGTTCTGCCTACTGCGGTTGCTGTCATCGAGATCGCGAACAACTGTTGACTCACGGCATCATGAAGCTCCCTTGCAAGCCGCTGCCGCTCTTCAATAATAGCAGTAAAACGAGCCTTTTCTGCCAACTGCGCGTTGTTCGTCGATAGTCGTTGCAGCGAGCTCACTTGCTCTTCCCATTTCTTACTCATCCGACCTAACTGCTCTGCCAGGCGACCTACTTCGTCTTCACCTAGATCCGGCAGCGGGCGAGATAAATTTCCTTTCTCCATCTGAAGAACGGAATCTCTAAGCGTCTCCAACCTTCTACGCACATGGTAACTCTGATAGAACCCGAATATCGCTCCAAGCCCAATGGATATCGATACACCCGTAAGACTAATCCAGACGCCCTGCAGCCATGTCGTGAGCGGTTTCATATAGCCGTAGGACTGTAAGAAATAGATCGACGCTCCGAATAACAACATGGAGAAGAGGATCGTCTGGCCCATACTCCGTATAACCATATTGGTCGTTTTGGTCGTTTCCATGGCACCGATCCCCTTCCTGTTAATTAATTCGAATATCAATATCTCCTACGATATAGGAAATGACGAGTTTTACTTTTTGATCACACAAATCATAATGCGGTGACTTCCACACCCGTTTATTCATGAATCCTGCTTCCTTCTCATGGTTGAAATTAATCTGTCCCAAGACAACATTCGCTTCAAGCTCGAGCCCAATATCGTCTGGAATTGAGACATCAATATCCCCTAGCGCACCTTGAAGTACGACCGTGCACTCCTTCTCCTCCATAATGGCAAGTGATAGATCAAAATTCACTTCTCCCACGACATGCCAGAGGCTCATATTCCGCAATACCCATGGCTCGCGATCCCATTTCAAGCTACTCATTAGATTCTGCTTCTGTATATATCGTTCATCTCGCTGCTCTTTCTTCGATTTTGCATAGAATAGACCGAGTGAGATTAAGATTACTCCGAGTAAAAGTGTAAAATGATCCAGCAGCAATAGAATGCCACCAATGACAAAGAGCATATAGCCCCTTCGTGTATTTCCTCGTTTACGAATTTGATCTAAGCCTATGAAAAATAGAATGAGTGCGGCAATCGTCAAGAAGCTAATCCAATCGCCTAATAACATAAATAGACCTATACCGATCATAATAAATGCGATATTGCGATTTTTGCTTTGCATGTGCCGCCCTCCTCTCTTGATGGTATAAGGATGGAAAAGCCATGACAACGCAAATCTTGCGCTGTATGGCTTAACCTTTCATAGCATATCACAATTCGACATTATTACGAAATACTAATTTTGATTCAGTTTGTTCTTAAGTGCTTGAATCTGCTCATCAACCATAAGTTCTTTGCTTGGATCTACAGGGGCTTGATAGCGTCCTGCTACACCGCCTGGTACGCGCATAACATCAGCTTCTGCTTCCAATTGCATGATTTTCTCTTCCATGCGGTGGAATCCGCGAGATGCGCTACCGCCTTCGATCGTATGCAAGCTGCTGATCGTAGCCATTTGTTTCTTCGCTTTCGCCATTTGAGCACGGGATGCAAGCTCATTACGCTTATTGCGCAGTTTGTAGAACTCATCCTTCATCTCATGAAGCTGCTGCATCAAATCTTTTGCTTGTTCGCTGGATTGCGTATGCAAATCCGTATATTCAGTTATTTTTTGGTCGTGGTACAATTTCTCTTCGAGCAATTTACGAGCAACTTCCTCTTGACCATTACGAAGTGCATGCTCTGCTTGACGCTCACGCTCACCGCTTAGTCGGATGGATTCTTCAAGACGTTGCTTCACGCGACGCTCGTTAGCCATTTGTTTCGCTACAGTAACCTCTGCTTCATGAATTTCACTTTCCATATCACGAAGATACTGGTTTAGCATTACCACCGGATCTTCAACCTTATCCAACAATTCATGTACCGATGCCTTTGTCATGTCCTTAATTCTTTTAAATACTCCCATTTTACTTATCTCCCTTCTCGAATTGCGCAACTTTGGCGCGTAATTGTTCTAATTCTTTTTGCATTGCTTTCTTCTCGATATCCTCCATCATGGAGTCGAACGATGAAGATGTTGTAGATGATGTAGTGTTTGTCTTTGGTGCGCCATACTTGTTCATGTCTGAATAACCGCCTGATGTATAGGAAGGTCCTGAACCATATGTTGGTCCTTGGCCGTAATTCGTTCCACTACCATACCTAGGTCCTTGATGATAAGGATTCAAGGGATCCATCGGTTCCTTTGGAACAACCAAGCTAGCGACAATATAGACGAACAACGCAGTTCCACCAGTACAGACAGTTACGATAATGAGCGCTAAGCGTATGAACGTTGAATCGATATTCATGTACTGCGCAATCCCACCGCATAGTCCCGATACTTTTTTGTCATAAATCGAACGATACAGCTTATTCATCCTTTGTTACTCCTTTCTATCATTCTCCAGCTTCTGCTTCAGACGATCGAGTTCTCGATCTAAGACACCTTGGATTTGAGTGCCTGCCTGGTACATCATATCTTGGCCCATTCGCTTTATATCCCGCAGACTTCGCGTCTCAAGCTCAAGGTCCGATACTCGATCTTCGAGGCGATTGAACATGCGAGGAATCGTGTTCGATCCGTAAGCCTGTGTACGTTGGTTCATTCGTTGTTGAATCCGAATATTCTCCATTCGCGCAACATAATATTGGCGTTTATCGTATACCGTCTGGTATTCGATCTTTAGCAAATTCAACTGTTCTTCGAGTTCAATGATCGTGCTCTTGCTCTGTTCATATAGCTCCCCATATTGGGCTGCTTTTTCTTCGTGGATCATCTTCTCTTGAAGCGCCATCTTCGCAACATGTTCTTCGTCTGCCTTGAGTGCTAATAAGGCTTGCTGCTCACGTTTATCTCGCATG
Organism: Paenibacillus terrigena DSM 21567; assembly: GCF_000374845.1. Taxonomy (GTDB): domain Bacteria; phylum Bacillota; class Bacilli; order Paenibacillales; family Paenibacillaceae; genus Paenibacillus_K; species Paenibacillus_K terrigena. The sequence continues at coordinate 137,581 of NZ_KB895422.1, forward strand.
CTCTCCGCTTGTAGTACTTGATTCTTAAGCTGGTTGGCGTGCATAAGTACCTGTTGATACAATTTCTCTGATTCTACGATTTCATGTTTGGTCGACATGAGGAATTGATCGATTAATCTTACAGGATCCTCTGAACGTTCCAAACGGTCATTCAATGTTGCTGCCGTAATATCACGTACTCTTTTCATCACACTCATGATTCTCTCGAACCTCCTTATTCGTTTAATATGCCGTATTAGTAAGTTCTATTGTTTCGCTTGTTACTTAGCATTGATACACCTACAACTATCAACCCTATAGCGAGTAACAAGCCGAAGATCCAAGCGAGCTTACTGAAAAGGATAATGGCGCCGAGGACCATGATGATCCATCCAAAATACCGACTACCATTCTTTACGCCGTAATACCCAAGGGCGATCATCAATATTGGAACCAAGTAAGCCATCAATCCGCTTAAGAAACCAAATGCGAACTTCCCTAGTAGGATGACAACCCCGAGTCCGATGAGCAAGGCTGCAAATCCTGTTTTATTATTTCGATTCATCGTCGTTCACCGCCTTTCGTTTCTCTCTTGCTTATGTCTTTATTTTAGGCGGTTTAAGACTTTTCCAAAACGGACCCCCGGCGGTTTTTGATCCTAGACCTTGGTCCAGTCTGTTCACAGACCTTAGGGACGTATGAATTATTCATATCAATTGTATAATTCCGATTTTCATTGTAAGATATAGAAGGAATTTAAATTTGGGAATATATAGAAGATGCAAACCCTTTGTACATAGATGGCTCGGGAGGAATATCGTATGCTTAATCTTCAATCGCAATTCGCGAATATTCTATTAGGTCAACGATTAAAACACGATCTGTTTAACCATTCGGGAGTTCTTATCATTCCAGCGAAGACGGTCATCACCGAAGAACATTTGCAGATCGTATCCATGCATCACATTCCAATCTCGATTCATGATTTAGAAGAGATTACATTGTCCGAAGGAACAGATGGCTGTCAATTAATTGATCGCAGCGTTCTTATTATTCAGGATTTATATGAACGAGTAAGCTATAGGCGGGCCATTCCCATACTCGATATAAAGACACACATTCTTCCGATTATTCAACACACCGTCAAACATACAGACTTGTTCACATTACTCTCTTGGCTCAAATCTTCAGATGACTATACCTATCGCCACATGGTGGCTGTCTCCATTCTCTCCACGTTAATAGGCAAATGGCTTCAATTAAACGAAACAGAACTTCAAGATCTTACGATGGCAGCCGTCTTACATGATGTCGGCAAAATCAATATCCCTCTAGAGATACTTAATAAACCAGGGGCTCTCACCCCAGAAGAATTTGAAATCGTCAAACAACATACGAAAGATGGCTATGAGTTGATCAAAGCTACATCTGGAACGACCATGCGCCAAGCGCTCGTTGCCCTCCAACATCACGAACGTCAAGATGGCAGCGGCTATCCACTCGGACTTCGTAGCGATAATATTGATCTCTATTCCCGCATCGTCGCTGTTGCCGATGTATTCCATGCCATGTCCTCTGAACGTGTCTATCGCAATGCATCACCCTTCTATACATTATTGAATGAATTGTATCAATTTGCTTTTGGGAAACTGGATGCCAAGATCGTCCGCTTATTCTTAGACCGATTAATGCAAGCGCTTGTAGGAAATGAAGTCCTCCTCACGGATGGTCGCCGAGCGATTATTGTTATGATCAATTCCCATGATCCGATTCATCCGTTAGTCCGTGTAGGTGATGCTTTCGTGGATTTGAGTAAATGCTCGATTCAGATTGAAGAGGTTCTTGCGTAGGTTTTAATTGAATTGGACACTGACGTATGCAATTCGATGCTGCGTCTTTTTCTTTTGATCAAATATATGTATAAACAGCAAAAACACCTTAAGGATTAAATCCCTAAGGTGTTTATCATTTCATTTCCATTTGAAGAAGTGGTGCCGGTGAAGGGACTCGAACCCCCACGGTTTCCCTCACGATTTTGAGTCGCGCGCGTCTGCCAATTCCGCCACACCGGCTTATTAAACTTCTTGTTTTTAATGGCGCGCCCTAAGAGATTCGAACTCCTGGCCTTTTGATTCGTAGTCAAACGCTCTATCCAGCTGAGCTAAGGGCGCAATCATTATGGTAAATATGGTGCCGAAGACCAGACTTGAACTGGTACGGTAGTCACCTACCGCAGGATTTTAAGTCCTGTGCGTCTGCCGATTCCGCCACTCCGGCACGGAGTGAAAATGGTGGAGGCGCCACCCAGATTCGAACTGGGGGTAAAGCTTTTGCAGAGCTCTGCCTTACCACTTGGCTATGGCGCCAAATTATAAATGGAGCGGACGACGGGAATCGAACCCGCGACCCTCGCCTTGGCAAGGCGATGCTCTACCGCTGAGCCACGTCCGCGAAATGGCTGGGGATATAGGATTTGAACCTATGCATGACGGAGTCAAAGTCCGTTGCCTTACCGCTTGGCTAATCCCCAACAATTTTGTTATTTCATTGATTTAATTAATGGGGCGACCGAGGGGAATTGAACCCCCGAATGTCGGATCCACAAACCGATGCGTTAACCACTTCGCCACGACCGCCATAATTAAAAATGTATCAAGTTGTAATGCTCTTGGCAGGGGCAGCAGGAATTGAACCCACACCAAAGGTTTTGGAGACCTTTGTTCTACCTTTAAACTATGCCCCTATATTGTGGTGGAGGCTGATGGATTCGAACCACCGAACTCGGAGAGAGCAGATTTACAGTCTGCCGTGTTTAGCCACTTCACTAAGCCTCCACAATGAATTACATGGTGCCGTCGAGAGGACTTGAACCCCCAACCTACTGATTACAAGTCAGTTGCTCTACCAGTTGAGCTACAACGGCATATTAAATTTAAATGGTGGCTCGGGACGGAATCGAACCGCCGACACGAGGATTTTCAGTCCTCTGCTCTACCGACTGAGCTACCGAGCCTTATTCATGTTCTAGATGGCGGAGCTGACGGGATTCGAACCCGCGGTCTCCTGCGTGACAGGCAGGCATGTTAGGCCTCTACACCACAGCTCCACAGTATTGGCTCATTTAATAATTGGTTGCGGGGGCAGGATTTGAACCTGCGGCCTTCGGGTTATGAGCCCGACGAGCTACCGGGCTGCTCCACCCCGCGTCATCAAAAAAATATATATGGTGGAGGCTAACGGGATCGAACCGCTGACCCTCTGCTTGTAAGGCAGATGCTCTCCCAGCTGAGCTAAGCCTCCGTTTTACAGCGACATCTATTATTTTATCAGATGTTCTATCAACTTGGCAACCATCAATTTTTACCAGTTACGAAGTTTTAAATGGTGACCCGTAGGGGATTCGAACCCCTGTTACCTCCGTGAAAGGGAGGTGTCTTAACCCCTTGACCAACGGGCCATACTAGAAATAATTAGTGGCGGAGAGAGAGGGATTCGAACCCTCGAGACGCTTGTGACGCCTACACGATTTCCAATCGTGCTCCTTCGGCCAACTCGGACACCTCTCCACATGGCTCCCCGAACAGGACTCGAACCTGTGACAACTCGATTAACAGTCGAGTGCTCTACCAACTGAGCTATCAGGGAATATTCAGTTCAGAGTTTGATCTCTGAAAACCAGATGCGAAATAAATTTACGTTTTATGTTTTAGGATAAGCCCTCGACCGATTAGTATTGGTCAGCTCCACACATTGCTGCGCTTCCACCTCCAACCTATCAACCTCGTCGTCTTCAAGGGGTCTTACTAATTGGGAAATCTCATCTTGAGGGGGGCTTCACGCTTAGATGCTTTCAGCGCTTATCCCGTCCGTACTTGGCTACCCAGCGGTGCTCCTGGCGGAACAACTGGTACACCAGCGGTACGTCCATCCCGGTCCTCTCGTACTAAGGACAGCTCCTCTCAAATTTCCTACGCCCACGACAGATAG
>NZ_KB895423.1 GCF_000374845.1 Paenibacillus terrigena DSM 21567
AAGACAGAAAAGATCTATCTTACTCGCCCCAAAACAGCTGACTCGCTTTACACAGCGATTGAAGAATACATAGAGTTTTACAACCACAACAGATTTCAGAAAAAACTAAATAACCGTCCCCCGGTTGAGTACCGGGAAACGGCCGTTGCATAATCTGACTTTTTTTCACTGTCTACTTGACGGGGGTAAGACCACTTCTGGGCGGTATTTGTTTTGTTTCTGCATGTAAGGACGACTGCAGGAACAGGATCAAAATTCTCTGATTAATTTCTTTATTTTATATTAATGGCATCTGAATCTTATCTTTATTTCTATCTAGTAATCTATCTTTTGTGAGAGGAGATGGATTGCATTATGACACCACGAAGTAACTTTGATCTTCGACATGAAACAAGATCGATGAGGTCGAAAAGAAAGAGATTCATCATTCTGGTTTCAACTATTCTAATCGTTTTGGCTACAGCTTTTTTCTGGATATCTCAATCTAGAACGACATTTTCATCTGAAGAGATAATCGAACCACCGAATAAAGCCCCCGTGGATACGAGTAAAAAAGAAGATCGTGATGTGGAAACAAAAGGGAAAGTCGTTTATTTAACGTTTGACGACGGTCCAAGTAAATTAACAACTGAATTTCTAGACTTATTGAAAGAGCATGACATCAAGGCAACTTTTTTTATGCAAGGAAGTCAATTGAAGCGTACGCAATTCCAAAGTGATGTGAGACGAGCGGTACAAGAAGGACATTATGTTGGGGCGCACAGCATGACGCATCAATATAAAAAACTATATCAAGAAAAACAATTTGTCCCTGAAATGCATGAAACACTGTCTCTTATCCATGACATTACAGGTGAAAAACCTCATTTGGTAAGACCACCGTATGGATCGGTACCAGGCTTAGCTGGTAAACAAATCCGAGATCAAATCGCAGAAGCTGGGATCAAATTATGGGATTGGACGATTGATTCAAATGATTGGAGGCTTAAGGATCAGCCTAATGAAATTGTCGAAAACATCAAGAGAGGCACAAAATCGAATCTAGAAGTCGTACTCATGCATGAGAAACCTCAAACATTAGAGGCGCTTCCGGACATAATCAACTTTTATAAGCAGGAAGGGTACAAATTCGCTGTATATGATGAGTCTGAGCATATCCAAATGAATTTTCTGAAGGATGATCGACTGTAGATGAAAGAGATAGAAGAGAGGAACTGTTGATGAGAAAGAAAAGGAATACCATATTGTTAGGAGTATTATTCTTTATAATCTATATAACTTATGTTATGGGGACTAACTATATTAGCAATGCTGATGATAGTTTAAGTAGCAAGAATGAAAATACGACCAAACCAGGTTTCAAAATCGTGATTGATCCTGGACATGGGGGACAAGATCCCGGGGCGAAAGGTACTAGCGGTCAATATGAAAAAGACTTTACGTTGCAGCTAGCACGAAAGGTGAAAGAACTTGCAGAGAAAGAAACACAGTTACAGATATATTTGACAAGAACCGATGATCGCACGATTTCTTCGATTGATAGAGAAAGACCTAAATTTGCTAATCATCTTGGCGCGGATTTATTTATATCGATTCATGGAAACACGTATACAGACCCGAGTATTTTCGGAACAGAAACATTCTATTATCGAGAGGAATCCCTTCCTTTTGCGACGATTATGCATAAAAATCTATTGCAAGCGACCGGATCAAAGGATCGGGGTGTGAAAAAGGAAGCCTTTTTCGTTGTGAAAGAAACAGAGATGCCTGCAGTTTTGTTGGAGGTAGGTTATTTAACAAATCCAAATGAAGAGCAAAAAATGTGGAAGGATGATTATCAATATCGCGTGGCCGCATCCATTATCGAAGGTATTAAAGAATATCTTAATATGAGTAAATAGTGCAAGTTAATGTATTATAAATGATCACTTTCCTGGGAATAGATAATGCGGATACCTAATTGGATTAGATTGGAGATATTAGCAGGATGAAATTCCTTCATTTAACGTACGAACTTGTGTTAGGTTTTTTTCTTCTTTTTATTATTGTTAAGATCGTCGGTCGAAAGATCATTACCCAAGTTACTCCTTTCACTTTTATCACGGCCATCGTAATTGGAGAAATACTGGGGAATGCATTATATGAACCTAGAGTTGGGGTTATGGAAATTATCTATTCCATGTTCTTGTGGGGATTTTTACTCCTCATTGTTGAATATATTGGGCAGAAATCTTTATGGTTTCGTGGTTTGGTTGAAAGTAAACCAGCTGTTCTCATTAAAGATGGGATATTGGATCGGCATGAGATGAAAAAAAATCGGATGAATTTAAATCAATTACAAAGCTTGCTTCGGCAGAGCGAAACCTTCTCGATTAGGGAGGTCGCATATTGCTATTTAGAACCGAATGTTTCGATCAGCATACTTAAGAAAGCGAAATATCAAAAAACAACATTGGAGGATTTCAATCTTACCGGTAAATCGGTTAATGTCCCTGTAACTCTTATTCGTGATGGTGAAGTATTGTGGGATGAGGTCAAAGACTTAGGTTTTAATGAATTATGGTTAAAGGAGCAGCTTTTATCACAACGTGTTTCAAAATACGAAGATGTTCTAATAGCCGAGTGGTTGGCGGGGGATGGGCTTTTCATTCAGACCTAATCTCCATCTCTTCAACCTCATGCTTATCACTCAACTTAAAAAATCTCGATTCGTTTGCGAATCGAGATTCATTTATCTACAATTAAAACCCTTTAAATTGCGGTTCTTCATTCTCCACCGAATTATCCACCTAAAACAGACAAATACTAGTTGTCGTAACTGATACGGAGTGGAGGATATTATGAAAATTAAGAAAAAGCTTTTATTACTAATGATGATTGTCACGATTGTTCTCGCATGCTTACCCATTGCTGTGCAAGCATCGATAGCTAAAATCAAGCCAGAACCTAAACCAAGGACTGAATTATTAACCCAAATTAGAGAGGAAGCCCCAAAACGATTTATTCCTCCTATAAACGCACGATTGGATCATGTATGGTACGCGATTCCCGGTTATAACGGACTTGAAGTCGATGTAGAGAAGACCTATGACTTAGCCCAACATCATTCCAATGCACCTATACGGTACGTATACAGAGAAGTCGTCCCGGCGATCAATCTTCATGATTTGGGGCCAAATCCGATTTATCGCGGGAATCCTAAGAAACGGATGGCTTCATTAATGATAAATGTAGCATGGGGAGATGAGTTCATTCCCAACATATTAGACATATTAGAAAAAGAACAAGTTCGTGCTACCTTTTTCTTTGATGGCTCATGGTTGAGTAAGCATATTGATACGGCAAAAATAATCGCTGGAAAGGGACACGAGTTGTCTAATCATGCTTATTCACATAAGAATATGAGTCAACTCAGTAAGGCGCAAGCATTAAAAGAAATTGAGAAGACAGAGGACTTGTTAAGAAATCAACTTGGTATAAACAACAAGTTATTTGCACCCCCATCAGGAGACTATTCGAAGGAAACAGTTAAAATTGCAGATGGTTTACATTTAAAAACGATATTATGGACGGTCGATACAGTGGATTGGAGACACCCTAGTCCTGATGCAATTATTAGTAAAATAGCTAAACACGTTGAATCAGGTTCTTTAATTTTAATGCACCCGACGAATTCATCAAGCAGAGCATTAAAAGGAATGATTCAAGAAATTAAACGAAAAGGGCTAATCCTTAATACAGTCAGTGAGGTAATATCGACCCAAAGAACTCCGGATGCCAGTCCTTTAATTTTGGGTGAGCCTGTCATAAGAAATCCAGTCTAAAATGTACAAAAAGTAGTCAAATTCCTAGAAGGGAACTTGGCTACTTTTTTTTGTTTTGCTACTCTAATAATCCAAGTTCTTCGTAAACCTTCATCGAAATAACCCCGTCTTGGAATAATTTATGATCCCGCTGAAATTGTTTTATGGCTATGGTTGTATCCGAGCGAAACTTTCCATTACAAACACCTCGAAAATATCCAGCACTTTTTAGACGAGATTGGACCAGTTGTACGTCACCACCTACGTCTCCTTCTGCCAATACCCTCGGATCATGATTACTGTCACCCAGAACATGCCCATAAATCGTTACTTTGGTTCCAACGGGGACCATCTCAAATAATTCAATGACATCGTTGTTGCGCATACGAATACAACCGTGACTCAGATGCTGTCCGATGGAGGAGGGCCTGTTGGTTCCATGAATGCCGTAAATACCCCAAGGTACGTTTATTCCGAGCCAGCGGGGTCCAAAAGAAGGGCCCCAGTCCTTTCCTTTATAAATAACCTGGTATTCTCCAACAGGCGAAGGCGTTAATGGATTTCCGACAGCTACGGTATATGTTTTGATGATTTGCCCTTGCGCCCGTACGATCAGCTTGTGCCGTTGAGGATATACTTCAATGGAAAAGAATCCTTGGTCAGCGACAATCGGCAACGAAGGATCTGCATATGCCTGATGGTGATTCATTCCGCCTGCGATCAGAATCATCACAACCATGAAAACGAAAATGGGTCTAGCCATTAATGATCACCAAAAAAACATAAGCCGGCGCGATTTCCTGGGGTTGTCCAGCCCCTGTTTGATTTCGTTCCTCTTCGTTCAATGCAGTTAGTGTAGGATCATTTAGCATGCAAGTAACTCCTTTGATTTCTGATGGAATGGTAAATTTGTGATATCCAGGAAATAAATAATATCAAATGAAGTTTGCTCAGAAAGAGGTCATGTTATGTATTGAAATGGCTGGTCTATAGAACGGGTTCAAGCAAAGCTAATGGAGTTATAAAAAAAGACGGGAACCAAGTAAAGGGTATCCCGTCTTTCACGTGCAAGAATTAGCGCGCATTCAGCGTTCTTTTTCCTTTCATTTTACGATTTGCATTCCTGTAGTCACTTGGTTGATGTTTAATTCTATTTTTTTTGTGTTTCACGTTTTTTACCATGGCTTTAGGTCCCATGAAAGAGCTAAACAATTGAAATGTAGGAACCATTTGCTTGTACAATCCATACGCTTGTTGGAGCTGTCCCACAATTGTCATAAATCCATCCATTCCACCTATTCGTTCAAAGGTTGAGAGTGGTTGACTAGAAATTGGTTGAGATGGGGATTCATCATCCGGATTTAGGGGAAAATCACTATCAGAAGCTGGATATCTTTTGGAGATATCATTTTTTCCCATCAATGATCACCTTTCTTACCTAGAATAATATTCAAAATGTAATATGCTAGTATATTCCGGCAATTTCTCAACGGTATAGTTACATAACTAATGTATATTTGACAAATCGTAGTATTTTATTAGTTCCCATAAGAAACCAAACGACCGTTCCCCGGAAGATTACCGAGGTTGTTCGTTGGAATAATGTCGGTTTCAATGGTTAAAATAACTAAAATTGGAATTCGGCAGGGTGGAATAACATGAAGGACGTGTTAAGTAAATTCTTTTCGAACAATCGGACAGAAGAAAAACCACAAATGAAAATAAGTGTGTATACTTCTTTAGATCAAAATATGGAATATATTAAAAATCAGCTTTTTCATGCAAGTGACTTGAAGTGGCGAAGCATTAGCTTTAATCAATCTAAGGGTCTCATTGTTTTCCTAGAATCCTTGTCGGATCTACAGAAAATTCAACAAGAGATCATCAAGCCTTTAGAGGGAAAAAGTCAAGGAAACGTGGATGAAGTCGTGACTTCTGTGGGGATCACGAAACACTCGGATCTGAGCGAGGTGCCACAAGCCTTAATTCAAGGGAATTGTGTATTGTTATTTGAAGGTTCTACAGAAGTTTTTATTATCGATGTAGCTGCAGTGAATATACGAAATATTTCGGAGCCAGCGAACGAAGGGATTATTCGCGGCGCGCATGATGGTTTTATAGAGCACCTCATGACGAATCTTTATCTGGTTCGAAAGCGCGTCGAGAATCCGAATCTGGTCGTTCGTTATTATCAGAGCGGAAAGGCAACCAAAACAAAATTAGCTCTGCTCTATATGCAGAATCTGGCGAATCCGGATCTGATCAAAGAAGTAGATCAAAGAATCAATTCCATTTCGTTGGATATGACACTCTCTCCAGGATTCATTGCCGAAATGATGGAAGATAACCCTTCTTCCATATTTCCGCAAATCTTACTTACAGAAAGACCGGATCGGACGGCAGCTCATCTCATGGAAGGGCGTGTCGTTATTTTAGCAGATGGAGACCCGTCTGCGCTGATTTTACCGGTGACTTTCTTTGCCTTTTATCAAAGCCCTGACGATTATCATAGCAGGTGGATTGCCGGATCGTTTGTTCGTCTGATTCGTTTGGTGTCCTTTATCATCGCATCACTTATACCTGCTTTATATATAGCGATTATTGGCTTCCACCCTGAAATTCTTCCCGAAAATTTGATTTTTTCCGTGAAGAGCAGTATAGACAGGGTTCCGTTTCCGCCTATCGTGGAGGCTCTTATTATGCAGATTACCTTAGAAGTACTGCGAGAAGCAGGGGTTCGTCTGCCGAGCCGGGTAGGTCAAACCATCGGTATTGTTGGCGGTTTGGTCATTGGCGAATCAGTCGTACGTGCAGGATTGATATCCTATCCCATGGTTATCGTCGTCGCCTTAACGGCTATTTCCTCTTTTGTCGCACCATCTAATGAGATAAGTATAGCAACACGCCTTCTGGGCTTTCCGCTCATGATCCTGGCTGCTTTGTTTGGTTTGATCGGGATTACATTCGGCATGTTATTCATCTTGATTCACTTATGTAAATTAGAGTGCTGTGGTACAGCCTATTTTGCACCTGTCATGCCTCTTCGAATGAAAGATATGAAGGATACATTTGTGCGTTTTCCGATCTGGAGTCTGAATCAACGCCCTCATGATCCGCATCCCCAAAAGTATGTTCAAGAAAGAAATTCAAGAGGGTGGAAACAGGATGATCCCGGAAAAGAGTAGAATTACGCAAGGACAGCTCATGTTTTTTATCGTACAGTCTCAAGTCGGGGTCGGTATTTTAACGCTTCCTCATAAAATGCAAGAAAGCGCTAAGGGAGGAGGGTGGATTTCTGTCCTCATCGCAGGATTGGCCGTACAAGTTATTATTTTGATTCTATGGGCTCTTTGCAGACGATTTCCTTCCGATACGATATACGGTTTCTTGCCGAAGATTACCGGGAAGCTTCTTGGGAATATACTTTGCTTTCTTTATATTGGCTATTTTCTGTTTTCCGCAGGAACGGTTCTAGCCAAGTTTGCCGATGTCGTGGGAAGGTGGGTGCTGCTATCAACGCCTAGATGGGCATTATTGATTCTCGCCCTTCTCACTTGTATGTACTTGGCTAAAGAAAACCTTCGGGTGATTGCCAGGCTGTTCGTTATCTCTTCATTAACGATCATTGTAATGGTGGCATTATCCTTATGCGGTTATGCCAATGCGAACTTCAGTTATATTTTTCCTATATCCGAAGCGGGATGGGGGAATATCATCAAATCTGCGAATGAGGCATTATTTCCTTTAGTCGGGTATGAAGCTATATTGGTGCTTTATCCTTTCGTTGAAGGGAAGAGCGGCGGCAAATTAAAGGCAGCTTCTTTAGGTAATATGATGATTACACTTTTTTACACCTTTGAGGTGTTTACCAGTTTAGTCATTTTCAGCCCGGCGGTCATGCCGGCGGTTTCAGAACCTCTCCTCTACATGCTGAAAGGTTTTTCTTTTCAGATCATCCAACGGATCGACTTGATCTTTTTGTCGGTATGGATCTTTGTCGTTAGCACCGCCATGGTATCTTGGATATATATGGCAACCGTTGGGTTGGGTCACTTCTTCCACCGTGGCGAACATAAAAAGGCCGTTCCTTATGCCATATGCATACTCTTTATTCTGGCTATGATTGCGCAAGAACCATCCGTCACTGACTTCTACGATCAAGCAATTAAGATTTCTCATTATACATTTGTGGTTGGACTTCCTTTAATCCTACTTTGTTTTGCGTATTTTATGAGAAAAAGGGGGACGTAAGTCAGATGAAAAGGATCTGCTTTTTATGTTTGGTTATGTCTCTCCTCCTATTTATAGCTGGTTGCTGGGATCAAGATCTATTAAAAGATGCTCGTCTGCTCTATGGAGGGGGGTTTGATTTCGCACCGAAAGGTAAGCTTCGAGTCACCTTTGTCATTCAGGATGTGCCAGCAGGCGAACAACAGAGTCCTAAAAACGATATTATATCTGCAGAGGGCGATACACCAATGGATGCCCGCGAACATGCAGATGATCAGATATCACGGCATCTTCGTTCTTATAAAAACCGATTTGTTCTCATTGGAGAAGAACTGGCCAAACAAGATATTTATCCAGTCCTCGAAGTGTTCTACCGTGATCCGAAGAGTGCCTTAAACGCTAGAATCGGAGTGGCCCAAGGGACAGCGGAAGATATACTTTCCCTTAAGAAAGTAGGGAATGTCTTGATCGCAGAAGAAATTGATGAATTAATCAAGAGCAAAGAAGAGACGACAACCGTTCCCAAGGTGACACTTGAAAAGATCTACCCTGTGATGTTGGACCCCGGGGAAGATTTTGTTCTTCCTTACCTGATGGAACAAGGGGCTCGTGTAGATGTTTCTCGTATTGCCATGTTTCATAACAATAAGTTAACAGGCACACTGAGTCCTGAAGAATCATCAATGTACTTATTATTGAAAAACAGCAAGGGGAAAGAGGCGAGATTCACCCAAAATATGAGCAGTATTGGGGAAATGAGCACTACAGAGGACAACCCTCAAAGAAGGTATGACTTTCTGACCTTTAATGTAGACAAGTTAAAGCGAAAAATGAAATTAAAGGTTCAATCGGGCAATCAAATTACGGTTCATCTGAATTTAAAATTAAAGGTGAGTGTAATTGAGTATCCGAAAGATCGCTTAGAAAAGAAACAAGTGGTCGCAGAATTAAACAAGCGTCTTTCGAAAAAGATGACTGATCTGGCTCAAAAAACACTTGAGCACATGCAAAAAGCCCGCTGCGACGGGTTAGGTATCGGCAGACAACTGATGGCTTTCCATCCACGCGTCTGGAAACAACAGAAAGAAGAATGGGGCAGCAACTATCAAAAAGTGAAATTTGCCCCAGTGATACAAGTGGAAATTACGAAGCAAGGGATTATTAATTGACATAACCAGAAAATATAAGATGAGGTGATTAAAGTCCGAGACCTTAACCACCTCATCTTTGTTACTTTTTCCACGCGCTTGAAATGGCATGCACTTTTGCGCTTTCACCCAAGGCTGATACATGATAGATGTCCTCGATTGTTCGAAGCACATGATAATGATTAATGGATTCCGAATACTTACCAGATTTAACCATAGGTCCAACAAATATCGTCGGAATCCGGTTAGCTTTGGAGAAATCATCCTCATCCCACGTCACGATGAGGAGGCTCCGATGCGTCTTAGCCCATGCGACATAGGAGCTCAGGTTTTCTTTTAACCACTGATCCGCTTGTTGAATGGTTCCGTCGTGCATATCATTCTGATGGTTCGGGATGACGAAAGAAACCGTTGGCAGCTTGCTAAAATCTGTCGGAAATGCGGTGAAAGGCTGATTCAAACTCGCAGGAACATTCTTAAATTGGACCCACGGATTATGCTTACGCGCATAGCCACCTGAAGAACAACCGGTGTATCCAGCTCTTGGCATATCTTCCGAGTACCCTTTGAAGGTAAGTTTCTTCTGAATCAGCTTACTTGCTAAATTTCCGGTTGAAAAAGACTTTCCGCACCGATCATCCTTGATCCCTTGGGTTGAGCCCGAGAAAAGTGCCAAATAATTTGGTTGACTCGGATGCGTATTTCCATGCGAATTGGTGAATAATGCCCCATTATTGATCAGTTGGTTAAAATAAGGTGCTTTCTTACTCCCCACAATTTGGTTATAAGAGTGATTCTCTTCGACGACCACCACGATATGATCGATCGTTGGCATATGGGTATTCGCCGGAATTACTGCTGCTGCTTGTGCACTTGATTCGTTAACCAAGAGAACAATTAACGTACATGCGAATGATAGAGATAGCATTTTTTTTAATATTTTTACGTCGAATTTCAAGCGTTCCACCTCACGATGTTGTATGTTGACTATGTATCCCCAAGCTATATACTCGGATACCTTCAGTATAGAGGGGTAATATTAATATTAGATGAGAAAATACGGTAACATGATCAATACATATAAATCGCCACCAATTTGAATGAATCAAGCCTTGATTAAAGACGAGAAACAAGATGAAGCGGTAACCCCACTTTAGGGTTCCGCTTCTTTTGTTAGACTAGGTTCTACGTTCAAAAACCAGAACATTTCGTCCGGATATTACAAGACGGAATCCGTGCGTCAAAAGACAACGTTCTGCAAAAAACACACGACGACCGATCACTAAGAATCGTTTACACGGTCTAGCACTACCGATTATACGGATGACTGTAATAATTCTGCGTCCAGTTACTAAGTTTCGTCTAAATTGAATCGTTACCACATCTGTTCTTCTCAAGCGAGCCATATCAATCACCTCGCTTTCCTATAAGTTACTATAGTAAATGCGATATCCATTAAAATGGTAACTGATAGAATGCATTTCACAGCAAATTTTCATTTTGGCTTACTATACTCAGATCAGTGCCGAGTACAAGTCTTATGCTTATAGAAGGTTGTCGGCTTATCACGGTGCGCATCGTACAAATTTGAGAGGGAGGATTAATCATGGATCAATCGATATCCCAAATCAACAAGATTCCTCAATTAACACTGTTGTTCTGGATTATGAAAATCGCTGCAACAACGTTAGGGGAAACTGGAAGTGATTTAGTTACAATCCCTGGGTCAGATGATAATTATTTGATACCGTTTTTATTTTTTATCGGTGTATTTGTTGTCTTTTTAACCATTCAATTATTCGTAAAGAAATATGTACCTGTAGTTTATTGGGTTGTCATTACAGCAACAAGTCTAGCGGGTACAGCTTTTTCTGACTATATGGACCGTTCATTAGGTTTAGGGTATATGAAAGGCTCTGCTATATTACTCAGCTTACTGATTATCATTTTTGTATTTTGGTATTTCACGGAGCCATCCTTAAACGTCAAACATATAGCTACAAAACGAGTTGAGGTACTTTATTGGATTGCTATTTTAGTGTCTAATACACTAGGTACAGCGGCAGGAGATTTCTTATCGCATAAGGCTGAAGGCGTTGGAAAATTAGCCGGTGGAGGAAGTTTCCTAGAAGAAGGATTAGGACTTACGATTGCACAAGGAGCCATGATAACAGGTGGTCTAATTTTATTAGTTCTTTTAGCGTATTGGTTTAGTAATATTAATCGTGTCGTTCTATTCTGGTTAGCATTCATATTGACGCGTCCTTTTGGAGCGACATTTGGTGATTACTTGATTAAGCCGCATGAAAAAGGTGGACTAGGTTTAGAGAATGGCACTGTGATCGCCTCTGCCATTTTACTAGGTATCCTTGTAGTCTGTATTATTATTCAGTACGCAGCACAGAAAAAAACGGGTAACGCATCTGACCTCATGGATAAAGATTTAGCTTCTTAATGACAAGTCCAACAAGAAAGTAAAAAGCGAAATACGTATATTAAAGGTCAACTTCACAAAAAACCGGTTTCCCCGTTCACTATGGGAATCCGGCTTTTTTTATCAGTATAGAGTAGGAATTGGATAACAGGATACTGCGTCAACAAATCTTGGGTCAATGCCATAAAACATCCAGAATGCCCCATTCCATCGATAACCTGAAACTTCACCATACTCAACGCGAGTTGGGTAAAACCAAAAGCGCTCTCCATTATTTAGCCAGACATAAGTGTATTGATATAAGCAGTCGACCATATAAGATACAGCAGGTTTTTCTGGGATGAACGTAGGGGGAGGAGACTGTGGCAGTGCGGTTGATCCTTGAGATCCCGGCGGTGGCATAAATGCCATTTGACTTCACTCCTTATCAATGGGGTATTCGTCTATCCTGCATATATATGTGGGTAAAGAACTAATTGACTGTACAGATGCCTAATCCGTGGAGGTACTGTGCACACTACAATATAGGAGAGGGTATACCATCAAGAGGAGTCACAATATGAAGAAGATTGGTTGCTTATGGTTATTTTTGTTCTTGTATACGATCCAGACACAAATGGTAGAGGTGTCAGCAAGTACAGTAAACACCGATCCAATAGATCCTTCGATACTGAACTCACTTCGCCATGGTGGATATGTCCTTTATGTTAGACATGGAGAAGCTACAATAGGAGTGGACCAACCGCATATCATATACGGAGATTGCGTAACTCAACGAAATCTTTCGGAGGAAGGCAGGAAACAATCTGTGTCGTTCGGGGCTGCTCTTCGAAGATTACATATTCCCGTTCACTATCCAGTTACAGCAAGTCCTTTTTGTCGAACAAGAGAAACAGCAGAACTGGCTTTTGGGAAACAGAATATTCAAATTGGCCCGTACTGGATTAAAATTTATCAACTAGGTGCTCACGTATCGCCTGCTGACCAGGCTAATACTTTAACAGAACTGACAGCTGAGTTAGAGAAGGTACCGGTATCTGGGACGAATACCGTAATTGTGGCACACGGATTTCCTCAAGGAATAGGGTTGGGTGAAATTCCGTATTTAGGCACCGTTGTCGTGAAACCAAAGGGGCGAGGGAACGGATACGATATTGTAGATCGAATTTCATTAGAAGAGTTTACGGGTTCACCTTAGAAGAAACACCTGTTGCTAAACTGTCTCTTTATTTCTTCACTATTTTTCATTTTTGTCTCATCCCAGTGCTTTCGATTGAAACCTTCACGTCAACGTTCCCAAGTTTAATTGAATCGCTTGGTTTGATGTTTTGTCGATAACAACCATGTTTTATATTGTAAATGTCGACACCTTGCTTGTTTGCTGCATCGAACGTCACGAGAACACTACACCTACCTTTATAGAATATGGATAGTATAGGTATTTATTTGAAATTTTACTTAAAACACCCAGAAGGCAGTTTCGACAAGTCAGAATTCTTATCAGGATCAAAAGAAAACAGTCGGCTGAAATCAGCCGACTGTTGTTCTCGCTTATTTATTTGCTTCGTTTAAGGTGCTAAGCGAATCGTTAAGTGCAGATTTGCACTTGCTGGCATCAGGGTTTCCTGAACGAGCTGTCGCTAATACCACATCAATCGTTCCATCAATTTGTACCCATGTTTTGCTATCTATTTTCCGAAGCTTAGGCTCTGCTGTGTCCCATTGATGTTCCAAATTGTCTGCGCCTTTTTTGGCCGAAGCAAAGTCATTTGAGTTTACATCGTTTAGCATATCACTTTCGATTTTAACGAAGTCTGTTAATTGTCCAGCTAATTTATTTTGTGAAGAATCGGGTTGCGATTTTCCAACCGATGTATTAGTTTGTGAAGAATCGGTTTGCGCTGCTGATTTATTTGCTCCGTTAAAGGTACTAAGTGAATCGTTAAGTGCAGATTTACATTGGCTAGCATCAGGGTTTCCTGAACGAACAGCTGCTAATACCACGTCAATCGTTCCATCAATTTGGACCCATGTGTTGCTATCAATTTTCCGAAGCTTAGGCTCAGCTGTATCCCATTGATGTTCCAAATTGTCAGCGCCTTTTTTGGCCGAAGCAAAGTCATTTGCGTTTACATTGTTTAGCATATCACTTTCAATTTTAATGAAATCAGTTAATTGTCCTGCTAATGTAGCTTGTGTAGAATCGGTTTGCGATGCAATATTATTGCTTAACCCAACATAACCGCCTATACCAGCAACTAAGAAAATACACAGTACCACAATGGTTTGCACCAAAACATTTTTCTTGCTTCCAGTTGCTTGGTTTGTTTCTGCTGGTTCATTTTTTGCCCTTGTATCAAATTCTGTAGCAGCAAGAAAAACGATGATCGCTAAAATAGCTGTAAGAAAAATGACACTCGTAACGGTTGTCCCCAAACCTAACCCACCATTATTTGTTGGTTGAGATAGGTAATCTCCTAATGATGCTCCGAGTGGACGAGTAAGAATATAAGCAATCCAAAACGCTAATATCCCATCAAGTTTCAGGAATTTCCATGCCAAGTATACACAAGCAATTATAATAATGACTGTAGTTCCTGTGAGAAGATAACCAAGACCGAGTTGTTCGGAGAATAAATCGCCGACTGCTGTTCCAAGTGCAAATGTGAAAAGAATGGTAAGCCAATAGAAAACTTCTCTTTTTCTTGTATAAATCGAGTGGATCGAGAGTGTTTTTTCACTAAGATACCAAAAAAGAAAAGTTAATCCTAGCAGCACGGAGAAAACGATTGTACTCGTCTCAAGAGGTATCCCGATATTGTCTGTCAGATTATCCGTTACCAACGTCCCAAATACGCTAATAAGCACCACCGTTAGCCAATAAATGCTTGGAACATATTTCGTTGCTCTGAATTGAAAGAACAATACAATGAAAAACGCTACTCCCATGATGATTGTCGTGAGCGATAAACCAAATCCGAGACTGAAATTTATGAAGTCAGCAAATGTTTCACCGACCGTTGTGCATAAAATCTTAATAATCCAAAAGAAAATAGTAACTTCAGGTACCTTGCTAAGAATAATTTTTAATTTATTTTCGTTCACTTCCATACATAACTTCCTTCCTTTGTAGTGGTTTCCCACAACTTTTTTTAATTATTCCCAAATCAATAAAAAATATCTGTTTTTAAAACACGTTAAGTGAGAGTAAATCAACATTAATATAGTAAGATTAAAATATAATGAGAAGGATACTGCATAAATTAGAATGTAAGGGCAACTGTCTTAGGCAGTTGTCTATTTCTAATGAAAATTCACGTTTGATGCTTTTTGTTGATTTAATAAGATTTTAATAATTGGTTCACAAGATTTTCAGTTTTAGTGCCTATGATTGATCTTGTAAGTCAAAAATCTTATTTTGCAGGAGGTAGAACATGAAGAAGAAATGGTTAATGCTAGGCGGCACTCTAGGTATTAGTAGCGTCATGATGATTACAACAGGAGTAAGTGCATTTGCGAGTACATCGGGGTATGACGCGTATAAATCTGCACTGAAGAACACAAGAACGATTCAGAATGTAGCAGTGCAAGCATCCGCTTCTTTGCAGGATAATGGCAATGTTCTTGCAAGCGCGGCAGGTAACTTCAAGATCAGCCTAGACAAACAAGCAGCGAGCGGTAGTGCAAATGTAAAGGCGAATGGTGCAACACAATCTGTTAACTTCTTTAAGCAGAAAGATCAGACCGTACTTAAAACGAGTAGCAATGACACGTATTATGTCCAACAAGAACGTGACAAAGGAAAAAACAAGAACGAAGCAAAAGAAACGCTAGATCCGCAAATTTCGCAACAAGTTGAGACGGTTATTGATGCGCTAGTAGGGAACTTGAAGGATTATGTCGCTGTAGATGCGAAGACAGATGGTTCCAAGGAGATTACGGCTCAACTTGATAATTCACAGCTTCCAACGGTTGTGAACGCGATCGCACCGATTGTGATTAAACAGGCATCCAATCATGAGCGAGATGGGGAGAAGAAAGACAACAACGATGCGAAACAACTTCCATTTAATCGCGATGTACTTCAAGGTTCAACACCTCAATTGACGCAAGATATTAAGATTGAGAATGTTTCCTTCAAAGCGAATATTAACGCTGCTAACTATATTGAGCATCAAGAAGCTGACATCACGGTGTCCGGTAAAGATGCTAGCGGCACAGCGCATAAAGTGACTGTACACCTGCAGGCGAACCTTTCGGGTTATAACACAACAACACCAGATACGATTGATCTATCTGGTAAAAAGGTTCAACAAATGGATAACCGTCATCATGGTAAATTTCACGATGACAATGAATAAATGAAGTAACGAGATTGGATCAGCAGCAGGTAGGCTTCTACTCAGCGCCTATCTGCTGCATCACCATATGAAGGAGGAATCATCCAAATGGAACCGATATTAGAGACGCATCAACTTACGAAAGTGTATCGTAACAGTAGAGGGATTCGAGATATCAGTCTGCAGCTACATGCCGGTGATGTGTATGGATTACTTGGGCCGAATGGGGCAGGCAAGACAACATTCTTGAAGCTCATTACAGGTTTGATCCGTGCGGATCAAGGGAAGATTACACTCTTTAATGGAGACCTAATCGATCAATTTGAAGAGGGTATGCAGCATGTTGGCTGTATGATTGAATCAGCAGATTTTCATGATTTTATAACGGCATCGCAATATTTGAAGTTGGTTGGTCGATTCTATCCTAATATTACGGATCAACGAATTACGGAGGTGTTAGAGGTTGTAGGCTTGATCCAAGTTCGCAAAGATAAAACCAAAAATTATTCGACCGGCATGAAGCAGAAATTAGCGCTTGCTGCGGCTATATTGCCGAATCCGAAGTTTGTTATTTTGGATGAACCTACGAATGGTCTGGACATTGAAGGCACGGTCATGTTTCGTCGGCTTATTAAACGGTTGTCTGAAGAGCATGGAACGACATTCCTTATCTCTAGTCATATGATCCACGAACTGGAGCAACTATGTAATCGAGTGGGGATCATCGTGGAGGGGCAATTGATTCAGGAAGGGTATGTATCTCACTTGCTTGCGAGTGGGCAATCGCTGGAACAATTCTATATTCATGAATTAGAATGCAGGAAAGGGGGGAAGGAAAGTGCATAAATGGAGAGCAGGATTTATCAATGAGCTCTGGTTGCTCTTATACCGTAAGAAAATGATAGCATTCTTCGCATTCTCAGTCATTCTTCCGATTCTGCTAGCCGTGTCGCTTCACGCATTACAGCCTATATTGGGACTTGTAGCGGTTAGCCAATCCTTTCCGATTCAGATGTTAAGTATTTATACGGTGGTATGGATTCCCCTCTTCATCTTAACCATGACGGCAGATCTATTCCCAAGTGAAGTGGCTACACGAACCTTGAAGCTTGCTTTCTTACGGCCTAATACGAGATTTCAAGTGTTCTGTGCGAAGGTTGCAGCACTCGCTGTGGGGATTGGTGCGTTACTTGTATTACTAGGCGTGGTTACGTTGATTTGTAATGTATTTGCAGGTACTGCCCTTAGTTTCGCAGAGGGAATGGGCGTATTTAAGGCCTATGTTGCTGCTTTCGTTGCGATGGTCGCGCTATCTGCAGTCTTTGTTTTTGTATCTCAATTTTTCAAAAGTGCGAGTGGGTTTATGGTGTCAGCTATTGTACTCTATGTGGCACTTAAAATTTCACCATTTCTATGGAGTGCCATGTCTACATTCTCACCTGCTTCCTATACCGACTGGCATATGCTATGGATCAGCCATACCGTCGCTGTAAGTAAGTTATGGTCTACTTCACTTTATTTGTTATCCAGCTGTGTGTTGTTTTTTACACTAGGTTACTATATATTTGATCGAAAAGAAGTGTAAACGGGGAATCTACCGATGTCGATTCGTATTAAGTTATTGCTCTCGTATGCAGCCATGCTAATTATTCCATTGGTTATCACATTCTTCACAGCTATACTCTTGACTGTCGTATTTCGTGGTGATCTTCAGACCATCCGTGAGCAATATGGAGCAGGTGCCCATCGCATGTTCGAAGATCAACATGTGGAAGGCATATTGAAGGAGATGAAACGATCTGTTGAGAAGAATCCTTCCATTCTGTTCGACTCGAGTTACTTGTCTGATCTGGATCAAGAGCTGCTACGGAATAAATCCAATTTGATTGTACGTAAAGATCAACGCATTATCTATTCATCACCTTCATTACAACAGACGGATATCCTGAATCATTTGCCAGCATTTGAAGATTCAGGACATTTGGAGAGAGGTGAGGCAGAACACGTTGGGAAGCAGTTAATTTCGTTCGGCCACTTTGATTTTAGATTCGCTGACAAAACACCCGGCAGTGTCATTGTAATGACAACCTTGAATCCTTTGGTGAATTTCGCTCAGAAATTTTTCCCGATTCTCTTTATCACCAGTATCATTATTCTGATTCTGACGAATACCTTACTGACGTATTTCGTATCTAGAAGTATCGTACGACCTCTTAAGAAGTTGAAGAATGCCATGAAACGTATTGAAGCAGGCGATTTGGAATTTCAAGTTGAACCGACGAGCAGGGATGAGATCGGAGAGCTCAGTGTTGCTTTCGAACAAATGCGAAATCAGCTGCAGCTTTCAATTCATACGCAAATCCAATATGAAGAGAATCGGAAAGAGCTCATCTCGAACATTTCCCATGATCTTCGAACCCCTTTAACTGCAATCAGAGGGTATATTGATGGTCTGGGAGACGGAATTGCAGATACACCGATGAAAAGACAGAAATATATCGATATCATATCTTCCAAAGCAGAAGAGATGGACCACTTGATCGATGAGCTATTCTTATATTCCAAACTGGATTTGAACCGATTACCATTTCAATTTGAAATCGTTGATTTTCACGCATTTTTATTAGATTTATCGGAAGAACTCGAATTTGATCTCGGCAAACAAGGTGTCCATTATTCATCGAATATTACATTAGCACCGGAGACGTATGTGTTGATCGATCGAGACAAATTGAAGCGGGTATTCGCGAATATTATTGATAATGGATTAAAATATATGGACAAACCGGAGAAGACGATTCATTTACAGGCTTATCTGACAAAAGACGACGTTGTTATTCAGATGACGGATAATGGGCAGGGAATAGAACCGGACGCACTGCCGCATGTATTCGAACGGTTTTACCGTGCGGATCTGTCTCGGAATAGTAACTCGGGGGGAAGCGGGCTTGGCCTCGCGATTACCAAACAAATTATGGATGGTCATGATGGCACGATTCAAGCAAATAGTACGGTTGGTGAGAGTACGTGTATTACATTGACCTTACCACGCCGAAATCATAAAGTTGGTGACCAACAATGAAACAAATTCTAATTGTAGAAGACGAGAAAATCATTGCGGAGCTGGAAAGAGATTATTTAGAGGCGAATGGTTTTACCGTAGATATCGCGACGGATGGCGAGTCGGGGTTAAAGCTAGGGATGAGCGGGGAGTACGATTTAATTATTTTGGATTTGATGCTTCCACGAATCAATGGTTTTGATGTCTGTAGACAAATACGCGAGAAGCATAATGTACCTATTCTCATGGTTACTGCGAAGAAAGAAGATATCGACGTGATTCGGGGTTTAGGTCTTGGAGCAGATGACTATATTACCAAGCCATTTAAACCCGGTGAATTGGTTGCACGTGTGAAAGCTCATTTAGCTAGGTACGAGCGACTGATTGGCAGCAAGGAAAAAAAAGAAGAGATCAGGATTCACGGCCTTTTGATTGATTATGGGTCACGAAGAGTTTTCGTTCATGATCAAGAGGTGATCCTTACGACGAAGGAGTTCGATTTACTATATTTTCTAGCCGTAAATCCCAACCGTGTATTCAGCAAGGATCAATTGTTCGAGAAATTATGGGGAATGGATGCGCTAGGTGATTCACAGACAGTAACTGTCCATATCCGGAAACTAAGAGAGAAGATTGAGATAGATGCATCCAAATCCCAATACATCGAGACGTTATGGGGCGCAGGGTATCGATTTCGATTATAAGGAGAATAGGCGAGAAGAGTTAGGCACGGCTGCACTAAGCAGCGTAAGCAAGTGCTTAACTTTTCTCGCCATTTACATGTTGGATACTTGTTTATTTCCCTCTAAAGGCTCCTGGCGTCATGCCTTCTCGGGATCGGAACCTATTTGTAAAATGACTGACATCCGAGAAACCGCAGTATTCAGCTATTTTGGCGATCGAATAAGTAGTAGAGGATAATAGCTCCTTCGCGTGATCCAGTCTGAGATGAATTAAAAACTGATGCGGGGGAACGCCGTAACGCTCACGAAAAACGGTTCTAAATCGAGATGGGGAAAGGTTTGTGCGCTTAGCCAAGTCTTGTATACACAGGGTTTCGGCAAGATGAACCGAAAAATAAGACGGAATCCAATCCAGATCATGAGGATGGCTCGAACCAAGGTTGGCAGGATTAGAGTGGTCTTGAATGATGAGATGGAGCAGCTGGGTGGCAATTGCTTGTGTCTTTAGCTTGGATAAAGGATTCGGTTCAAGCCAGCTTCCTATCATTTCCATGAACAAATTGCGATAAAGATACGGCTTGCGGGGCTCTAGCAGAACAGGGATGGATAAACCTTCGAAGTCATTAAGTCTAGGCTGCATGAGATGCTGAAAGGCATGTACATCGATCTGTCCAGGTTTTGTTGGAAAGCTTTTGTCTCTGTCAGCATGGAAGAATAAGTCCATATGAGCAAATGGTGTTTCATTATCAGAAATGGCTTTCAAATCATGCACGGTGCCGGGTTGTAGCAGACAGAATTGTCCTTCTTGAAGCTGATATGTTGTTCCATCGGCGACGATCGTTAGTTCTCCTTTTTGTATATAGATAAACAAATAATCGAGAAGTTTCCGGAAAGGAGAATAATAGGCGTTACGTACCGCGAAATCGCTCTCTCTTATGTAAGGGACAATGGGATGGGTATAAGAAAATGAAAACAGATTCATAATATTCACCTTTAAGAGGTTGTTCAAAAAGTCATCATTTGATCACGAAGTCATTCAAGAAGCATAATCGACATCGAATCTTGCGTTCACCTTCGAAGTCCGGTACTCATTTAGGTTTCGCCTAAACTCCGTTCCTCCTTCTTCAGGTTCTCGCAACCTTCTCGGTGCTGAAATGCCAACTTTTTGAACACGCACTATAAATTTAGTCGTTTTATACAAGTAACGCGATTATGGCATACAAAGACCAAACTGTCAAAATCTCATACAATTAGCTATGTAAAGCATGATGAATTGATAAAGGAGAGAGCGGAATGAGCATAACAAACAACCTGCCTAATTTGGACGAGGCATATCATCTACCAGAAGAGCAAATCCTTCATTATCAGCGCGATGGGCATACAATTGTAAGAGGACTGGCGAAACACGATGAAGTTTCCATCTATCGCGAGATCATCAGTGAGATGGTACAAGAACATAACTACCATACAAAACCGGTGCATGAAAGGGACACGTATGGCAAAGCCTTTATACAGATCGAAAACCTATGGACAATGAGCGATTCCGTTAAAAAATTTGTTATGGCGCGTCGTTTTGCAAAAGTAGCCGCTGATCTGATGGGAGTACCGTCAGTAAGAATTTATCATGATCAAGCATTATTCAAAGAGCCTGGGGGCGGACATACGCCATGGCATCAGGATCAAGTTTATTGGCCATTGGATACCGACAAAACAATAACCTTATGGATGCCTCTTGTCCCCGTTTCGGAGGAAGTCGGATCTATGACCTTTGCTTCCGCTTCCCATCTCAATGGCTATATCACGAAGCAGGGGATTTCTGATGAGTCACATCGCACCT
This sequence comes from Paenibacillus terrigena DSM 21567, assembly GCF_000374845.1. Classification (GTDB taxonomy): domain Bacteria; phylum Bacillota; class Bacilli; order Paenibacillales; family Paenibacillaceae; genus Paenibacillus_K; species Paenibacillus_K terrigena. The sequence goes on from NZ_KB895423.1 coordinate 21,537, forward strand.
TGAAGGACTACATTGAGGGTAAAGGGTTAGAACAAGTAAGATACGGCGCTATGGCAGCTGGAGACGCTACTTTTCACGCTGGTTGGACCCTCCACAGCGCTCCCGGTAACCCAACGGATCGCATGCGCGAAGTGATGACGATCATCTATATTGCGGATGGAACGCCTATTGCTGAACCGGATAGCAATTCACGAAGAAGTGACTTAGCAAGGTGGTTTCCAGGACTTAAACCGGGGGACGTCGCCGCAAGCCCGCTTAATCCTATTGTCTATCCGTAGTACGCTATATTTGTGTTTTACGGCTCCCAGAATGGGCATGTATGCAAGAGGTGTCTATAGGGAGCCGGAAGAACACGTGTTTTCTCAAAAGTTTACATATGAGGATCAAGAAAACTTATTAATAAAGCGGGTATTTCTGCCGAAGGTCTTCCCGATGGAGAACATTGGAATCCTCACGGATATAATGACATACATAAGATCGGCGCCAGCGTTCTTTGCTCCTGTTCTTGTTCGAAGAGTGTATCAGCAATTCACTGAAAAAGAGAATATCACCTTTCTCCATGATCACTGGAATTTGTTGGCTCGTATCTATACCCTCAGTCTCCTCCGTCCACGATTCATGCTCCTCCAAGTTTTTGACGGCGCCGTGCGGCAGTAAGCCAAGCTTGTGGGTGCCCGGAATGACCCATAAACATCCGTTCTCTTCATCAACCAAATCCTCCATCGCGGTCCATGCGGCAATCATCGTCATCGGATCGTTCTTAATGTAGTAATAATCCTGATGCGATGCCTGTCCGGGAGCTCCTGGCTCTTTATAGAAATACATGCTTTGAACACATACGGCCTCTTTGCCCATCAATTGAGCCAGACCGCCGCGGATTACTGGAAGCTTCATCAATTGACGAGAGAAACTATCATGCTTGTGGGGATTGAACAGCCGCACAGCATATTTCTTGCTTTCTTCGCATGCCGCCCATTCCGGCATTGGTGACTGGTTACGGATATCATAGATGTGTCCATTAAAGGCATCTGCTAAATCACTGGAACATCCTCGCTTGAGTAATATATATCCATTTTCTCTGAAAAAATCGATTTGTTCCTCATTGAACGGCTGTAATAGCGGAGGCTTTATTATACTCATTTCGAATTCTCCTTTTCTTCGTGAGCGTTGTTTTGCTATTCAGCTTACCTTGTATTCGTACGTGCAACAATGCCTCAAATTTGCAATATTGTATCTGAAATTGATATGTTTATCTAATGAGACAATAGTGGAGATGAATGGAGGTTTGTAAGTATGATGCCGGAATCTTTGTCACTTCCGTTCGAATCTTTACGAAATGCGTATGCAGGATCCATTGTATATCCGCCCGGCGGTCGCTATGGGCCCCGAATTCAGCAGGATCTTCAGCTCGTTCTGTTATACACAGGAGAGATGACTGTTACCATTGACGGGCGCCCCCTACATGTACAACCTGGTCATGTCGTGCTCCTGAAGCCGGGTCACGAGGAATTGTTTGCGTTCTCGAAAACCGAAGAAACCTGGCACCGTTGGATCTCTGTGCATGTCTCATCGCTATCGGAAGAGATGAGGAATAAGCTGTATCAGCTCCCGGAACTGCTTCCGCTCACGGAAGAGATGAACAAGCTGACCGATCTTATGCTCAGTATGCTGCGGCATGTGCCTCCTAATGATACAACGATCCTCAGTCTAGGACTCGCAGCGATATACCTTTATCCGACTGAAACGAGACGACTCCTTCTGCAGCGGGAGAAACATCCAGCCCTTTATACCGCGCTGACATGGATCAATGAGCATTATTCAGACGAAATTACGCTACATGATTTGGCCAGTCAAGCAGGTGTTTCGTCGGAGCATTTGATTCGGTTGTTTAAACAGCATGAACATACGACTCCGATGCAATTCGTATGGGCCTATCGAGCGAACCGGGCAGTGGAGCTGCTCACGAATACTGGATTAACCGTCTCCGAGATTGCCGAGCGTTGCGGTTTTAAAACTTCGAATCATTTTGCCCGATTGATCAAGCAATACAAAGGACGAACCGCTTCGGAAATCCGGCAAGTTTCTTGGAGCGGGCTGCCTCAATTAACAAAGCGTGAACCTAACGGTTAAGGATTCCATGAGACGAATATGACAGTGGGAAAATTACAAGATGGAGCGATTGAGCGCGTCGAATCTGCATTGACTATGACATTAATGTCAGGGTGTACAATGTAGATATTGAATGAAAAGGATGGTGAACCAAATGGAACATCAAGGTCATATCGTACTTGGTATATCCGGAAGTCTGCGCAAGCAGTCCTCCAATACTTTGTTGCTCTCGTCCATCGGGGGAATGATGCCAGCCGGTATAGAGTTTCGTACGTATCATGGGCTTGCGGCTTTACCGCATTTCAGTCCAGACTTAGATGGTGACGAAGCCGAATCGCATGAAGCTGTGCGCGAATGGCGGGAGGAATTGCGAGCAGCAGATGCAGTTGTGATCTGTACACCGGAATATGCTCGAGGTGTCCCAGGTTCGCTCAAGAATGCGCTGGACTGGGTCGTATCTTCGGGAGAATTCATAGACATGCCGACGGCGATCATAAGCGCGTCTCCTCATCCGGATGGCGGTGCAACGGCACAACAATCGCTGATTATGACTCTAAAGATGATGAGCGCCTCTATCCCGGACGAAGCAACGCTAGCCGTTCCTTTCGTCAGTAAGATGTTCGGGCCGAATGGTAGTGTGACGGACAATAAGAACAAGTCATCAATTCTCACCTTGGTTCAGGCGCTGACGCAGGCCATTTCGGATAAATAATGACAGGACACATGAAACGAAATTATCCTCTAAAGAAGGAAAAAATAGGGAATTGGCGAATTCAATTCAATCAAGACTATTTTTAGGGGGATTATTATGGAGAAAGGAAGAATTATGGGGATTGCATATAACATAATTCCTGTTAAGGATGTCAAAAAATCAGGGGAATGGTTTGTAAGACATTTTGGTTTTAATATTAGAAATGATAGAGGTAATAATTTAAGTTTATTCAGGGAAAACCGTCCGATAATGGTTTTAATTGAATCCGATAATGACTCAAGAGCGGTATTTGAAGTAAATGGGCGAACGAGATGGGTTATAACATTCTTTACGGATGACATTGAATTATTACATAAGAAATTAGCTTCCGAAGGTGTTGCTGTTAGAGATATCAGCGATGAAGGTATTTACGGTAAGTTTTTTGTCTTTGAGGACTTAGATGGAAACTTGTTTGATGTATGGGAAAATAAAGATTGCGAGTTAATCTTTTAAAAGGTAATTTTAAGCTAACGGGATAACGATAGTTCAATAAATAAGGGCTGCTCCTTGGCAGCCCTTTGTTCCGCTAACGGTAGATTAGTATATCTCAGTCAGTGGAGTCGGGAGAAATCACTTCCCATTTTCCAAAAATATCAATAGCAAAGGAGCAAATAATGAATAAACATGTATCGGGATTTCAACAAAATGTAGCATCTGCTGGTAAGAAGGTTACCTGGCTAGAACTATTTTATGATCTACTTTTTGTAGCGGCAGTTTCTAAAGCAAGTCATGTCTTGTTACATGTCGAAAATGGCTCAATTCCAATAGAGTTCTTAATGAAATTCGTCCTAATATTTGTTCCGATCTGGTGGGCTTGGGTAGGGCAATCGCTGTTTGTAAATCGGTATGGACAAGATATCTTATCGCACCGAATATTTCTGATTCTACAATTATTTTTTGTATTAATAATGACGGCGAGCCTATCGGTTGATTTTGATCAATACTATGTTTCATTCTTAATAGGCTATGTGGGTCTAAGAGCTATGACGGCCATTCAATATCTTGCGGTACATAAAAAAGAAGAAGCACATAGAAAGAGCACTGCCCGTTATTTAGGGAGTCGCTTTTGGATTGGTTTGGTGATATCTTCTTTATCACTATTCTTTGACTCGTGGATTCGTTATGCAGTGTTGTACGCGGGAATTGCTGTAGACATATTTCTCCCAATAATTGGTCGGCAATACTTGGTGAAAAGCCCAATAAATACTCACCATCTATTAGAACGCTTCTCATTGTTTACACTCATTCTTCTTGGCGAATCAGTAATCAGTATACTAGCCGTATTGCAGTCTAGCCATTGGATGTGGCAATCTATTTTATTTGCGTCATTAACTTTTATATTAATTATTGCGATGTGGTGGCAATATTTTGACAACGTCGAGAAGAAAGTCAACAAAACAATTGAGACTGCAGGGCAAACTATTATTTATGGTCATTTATTCATTTTTTTATCGATGTGTATGATCGCGGCTTCGATTCAATTGTTATTTCTGAACCAATTGAATTATTCATTTATGTTATTTTTTATTTTTGGATCTGTATTGCTCTACTTTTTTTCAACCTCGTTGGTTTTTCATAAATTTCGACATATCCATCAAAGATTAGGGATATCACACTTAGCGTTCTTATTAGGGCTACTAGGAGTCTTTTTTACAGTGGATTTGATATTCCTTCTTCCCAATTACATAATCATTGGAGAAGTGATGGTGTTCTTTGTTGTATATGCTAAATTAACGACGTGACCTTAATGCTCTGGGAGAAAGAACCTTCCGAGATCATTCGCCAGCACTATGCATTTGAAACATCTATTGAGAATATGAAGTGCATTGTTCCTTGGCTTAAAGACAGAGGACTTAAAGTCCGCAACTTTTTGGACGATGGTACTGAAAATCCGTTTGTATTCGGTTGGATGCCCGCCGTTTCCATATATTTTTCTGATCCAGACGGACATTCATTAGAGTTTATATCCATGTTGCCTGATGAACCTCAGCCTGAATTGGGCGTAGTCGCATGGCAAGAATGGGAAAAGAGCCACGGAAGAAGCATAAAGATACAGAAGTGATTGAAATGAAGTAATGAGGTGTTGAGAACTTTGAAAGGCCAAGAACATATCCGATTTTTGAAGTCGCCAAATTGGCGGCTTTTATGTTTTAAGGAATAGTTTATGAATCTTTCTAACTATTTTGTAATGATAATCAAACCGTTTACAGTCTTCTTTCGTTTCCTTTTATAGTAGCGGTAAAAATCATGTATCAAATGGAGGAAGAATTATGAAGAAGGTCGTGTTCCTATCAGCTCTACTGCTCTCTATCATTACTACTGCCGGAGTGTCAGCCTATGCAAAAGTGGACAATAAGCCGGCGTCCCAGACGACACCAATTTCTAGCAAAAGTGATCATGTCATCCGGGTGTACGGACCTGGCGGGCCACTTGAACCGATCAAGGAAGCTGCTGAACATTTTTCAGCTAAAACAGGGATCAAGGTGGAAGTAACAGCCGGACCAGAGGGCAAATGGATCGGCCAGGCAAAGAAAGATGCAGATATTATTTTCGGTGGCTCTGAGTATATGCTGCAGGACTTCATCTTTAACCACCCTGAAATGATCGACACGAAATCACGAACGGAGCTTTACACACGTGCTGCAGGAATCTTGGTGAGGAAAGGAAATCCAAAGAAGATTGAAAGCCTGGAGGATTTAACGAAGAATGGAGTAAAAATACTCGATGTGAATGGGGCTGGCCAGCTTGGCCTGTGGGAAGACCTGGCAGGCAGAAAAGGACTGATCGGAGGCATTTCCCAAAATATTAACCTTTCTGTAAAATCAAGTAGCGAAGCCATAGAACAATGGAAATCGAATTCCAGCTTGGACGCCTGGATTACTTATGAATCGTGGCATTACCGGCTCCAAGATGTGACCGACCTGGTCGAACTGCCCGAAGTAGAAAAGCTCTATCGTGGAACACCGATCTCCCTGACGAAAATCACCGATCAGAAAAAAGAGGCACAGCAATTTATTGATTATTTAAGAACGGAAGAATCTCACCAAATCTTTCAAAAATGGGGCTGGAAGTAAGGACGAGCCTTAAATTATATTAACGCGGTGACTTATTAACCTAAATAGATTTAAAGAAGGCTGTCGACTTTAGCAACAGCCTATGGCGCAGCTTATGGCTGCGCTTTTTCGTTTTTAACCTATTAATTACGAAAAACATTCCGATTTTTCACTAAGGTTTAAATAGTTCACTTTACTGAAATTCATCAGCCATGATATGAATCATATTGCATACGGATTATGACATCAAAATTTAAAATTCAAGAATGGAGGGTGAATGACATTAGAAAGCAGTTGATTAACCGAAGATTTACTGTCCTGGTAGTTGTTTCTGCACTGATTTTTTCGCTTTGTGCACCTTTTCTCCAAAGAACTGCAAACGCTTCTTCTTACACGGCCATCGTAAACCCGGACAAGCAGTATCAGACCTGGGAAGGCTGGGGCACGTCATTAGCTTGGTTTGCGAACCGGATCGGAGGCGCATCGGATGCAACACGCAACTGGTATGCAGATCAATTATTTGATGTGAACCAAGGTTTAGGCTTTAATATTGTTCGTTACAATATCGGTGGCGGCGAAAATCCACAGCATCATTTTTTGGAACTTCGTGCAGCCGTGCCAGGATTTAAGGCAAGCTCTACGGCGGACTATGACTGGAGCAGCGATGCCAATCAACGTTGGATGCTGCAAGCCGCCAAAGCAAGAAATACTCCTCAGCATTTTATCGCCGAAGCCTTTGCAAACTCGCCTCCTTGGTGGATGACGAATAGCGGCAGTGTTACAGGTCCAGTATTACCTTTGACGGATAACCTGAAAGGTGATATGTTCGATGATTTCGCGGATTATTTGACTACTGTCGTTCAACATTTTAAGGACAATGAAGGGATTACATTCAGAACACTTTCTCCGATCAACGAACCGGACGGGCTCTGGGTGTACAGCAACCGTCAAGAGGGAGCCTTCTACTCGCAGTACAGCAGAGGAACGATTATCCAACACGTACATGATGCATTAGTACAAAAAGGTCTGCCAACAACCCAAAGCTCCGCGGATTCGAACGCCGTTTTTCTAGCGAGAGACACGATCAATGCCTATACAGATATAACGAAGTCTATGATAAGTCAGTATAATGTCCATACGTATTACGGGAATGATACAGAACGAAAACAAGTTTTCTATGCCGCGGGTAACAAACCGATTTGGATGTCTGAGCACGGCGATGGCGAAGCGAACGGGATCGAAATGTCGAGATCCATCGTATCGGACATCAAGTACATGAAAAACTCCGCTTGGGTTTATTGGCAAGCCGTAGAGGAAAATGCCGCTCCTGGGTGGGGGATGATTGAAACCGATCTAAACGACGCAAATAACAATGCTTTTACACCAAATGTTAAACAAAAGTTTTGGTCCATGGCTCAATGGAGCAAGTTCATTCGTCCAGGGTATAGAATCATCGATATCGAAGATGGCGATTCCGTTGCGGCATATGATGCAGCTTCACAAAAACTAGTCATCATTACGGTTAACGATCGCAGCTCGTCCAACAATGTTACTTATGATCTGACTAAATTCGGTGATATTACCGGGGGAGTAACAGCGTATCGCACCGTAGCTCCATCCAACGGTGTAACGCCAGAAAATTTTGCAAATATCAATGTGGTAATGAACAACAGGTCGTTCCAGAATACAGTGCCTGCTTATTCCGTAACTACTTATGTAGTTGATGGTGTAACCCTTAAGAATCACATGTCCAGTGCGGCAATTGATACATCTGCGTACTACAAAATTGTGAATAAAAATTCTGGAAAAGTACTGGATGTCAAAGGTGCCTATCTTGACGATAGTACGAGTGTCATTCAATACGCAGATAACGGCGGAGCCAATCAGCAATGGCAATTTGTAGATATGGGCAGAGGCATTTATAAAATCAAAAACCGGAATAGCGTTAAAATGCTAGAAATTCAAGGTGAATCGACGTCAGACGGAGCACAGGCTGTCCAGTACCACGATACGGAATGGCGGGGTGTCAATCAAGAATGGAAGCTCATTGACGCAGGTGGAGGTTACTACTCCATTGTGAATATCAATAGCGATAAAGTACTTGATGTTAAAGGTGAATCTACTTCCGATTCAGCCTCAATTATCCAATACACCGGGCGTGGTTCATCTAATCAGCTCTGGAAATTGGTGAAAGTGAATTAAAAAAGCAAAGGCTTATTCCAACTTGAACCATGAGGAGGAATGAGCTTTTTTGCATGCTCAAATTCAGCTAGATATGTTTATGATTATCATGGGTAACCAGACAATGAATGTCGTCCCTTCATTCTCCTTGGATGACACTTCAATTGAGCCGCCATGTTCTACGATGATCCATTTGGCAATGGAGAGCCCAAGTCCGTATCCCGGAGTCTTCCCTCGGGAAATATCCGCTCTGTAGAAGCGCTCATAAATCCTGGAGAGCTCATCCGAATTCATGCCTATTCCCGTATCCGAAATGCGGATTCCAACATTGCCATCCTTTTGAAGGCTACTTATTTCGACGCATCCAGACGACGTGTATTTGAAGGCATTATCGATCAGAATAAGCAATAGTTGTTGCAAATAATCTGAATCTCCATGGATTTGAACAGGTATGAGATCATCTATATTCTCAACTCGCCAATCAACCGTCCGGGGGAGCAAATTCGCCTTCCGAACGATTTCGGTAACAACGGAATAGATAGATAGAGTTTTTTTGTCCATGACAATACCAGAGTCGCCTCTAGCCAGGGTCAATAAATCGTTAATAAGTCGGGTCATACGTTCGGCTTCTGAGTTCATATCGTAAATTGCCTCCAGAGACAAGTCCATATGATGCGGCTCTAAATGATGATTCGGATTTGAGGCAATGGTGCTCCAAAGCTTCTGTAATAAGTCACCGTTACCCCGGATCGTAGTAAGCGGCGTACGAAGCTCATGTGATGCATCGGCTACGAACCGACGCTGTACGTCGTAGGCTTCGTTTAAATCCTGATAAGCCTTCTGCAGTCGGACAAGCATGCTATTAAGCGTATCGGTTAGAAGTCCAATTTCATCGTTAGGCACATCTCTTGGGATCCTCTTTTTCAGATCGTCCCCGCTCTCAATCCGCTTGGAGGCATGGATGACATTGTGTAAAGGTATCAGCGCTCGTTTGGTTACTAATAAGCCCAATAGAAAGGCGATGGCCAGCACCGTGATCGATGATAACACCAAAATACACTGCAGATTCTGGAGAATTTTAGCTTCTTTTCCTGTATAGATTCCAACCTGTAGAAGTCCAACTAAGCTGTGGTCATCGAGTAATATTGGAATGTTGAGGAGAGTGAATGGATCTCCATTTATACGGATTTTGCTGTAATTTTCTTTAAGGTCTAATCTTGGTTCTGGATACTGAAGCCTAATGCCTGCTTCTACGAGGTTTCTGGAGTAGCGGACTTGCTGATTGATATAATCTACGACTTGGATGATGACTTGATTGTTAGCAATGCTCGGGGAGATACTGATGTGAAGGTTATTCCAGAAATCTAACGATGGGGCGATATGAATACCCATCGCGGTATTATTTATGGTAGATTCAATGTCCTGATTTGTTTTATATCTGACGTAGCTGTAAAGTGCTGTGCTAAAAATAATTAGAATCAATGTGATGAGACACATATACCAAAGCGTAATTCGCAACCGGATCGTCAAAAAATCTCCTCCTAAATTACGGTAAACAGAATATCCTGATTTTGGTATATATTCCTTAAAGTAATATGAAATTATATTAAAAAGAAACTAAATTTGGGGCAGGATAACGTAAAAAATGGAAAATGAAATTGGCTGAATAGCAAAGTCGAAGTCTTAAAATCAATGGTGTCTTCATCGAAGAGTTAGTTGAAATGAAATAGCGAGTATGATAAGATTACGCTAATTCTGATGATTGGAGTTGATGAGGATAATGTAGAATTTCTTGCTGAAGTTTAAAGAATAAAACAAGTTCTTTTTGCGTTGTTTTTATTCTTTATTGGCAAGAAAGTTACCTTATTCTTTTCACTCTAAAAATATATCCTTATCTGACTCTGCGTAGGGTTGGATTTGCCTTATTTTTTGAGCTGCAAGAAAGGTTAACTTTCTTGCAGCTCTTTTTTTATTTGAGAACAAAGGAGGCTTCTGAAATGGCATTGATCAAGGTAACGAATATGACGTTTGCCTATGACGGCAGCTACGACAACATTTTTGAGGATGTAAGCTTACAGATCGATACCAACTGGAAATTGGGCTTTACGGGGAGGAACGGCCGGGGTAAAACGACGTTTCTGAATCTGCTGCTCGGCAAGTACGAATATAGCGGAACGATTTCCTCTAACGTTCGTTTCGAGTACTTCCCGTACCATGTCGAACACAAGGAGAAACTTACATTCGAGGTAATCGACGACATCTTTCCGGACTATGAGCACTGGCAACTCATGCGCGAGTTTTCGTTGCTGAAGTTGTCAGAAGATGTGTTGTACCGACCGTTCGACTCGTTGTCCAACGGCGAACAGACGAAGGTGATGCTGGCAGTCCTGTTCTTGAAGGAAAACAGCTTTTTGCTTATCGACGAGCCGACCAATCATCTGGATCTGCATGCTCGAAAGCTGGTAAGTGATTATTTGAATGGCAAGAGCGGTTTTATATTGGTGTCACACGATCGGGCGTTTCTCGACAATTGTGTGGACCACATTATTTCGATCAATAAGACCAATATCGAAATCCAGAAAGGAAATTTTTCAGACTGGTGGGAGATGAAACAACGACAGGACAATTTCGAACTAGCTGAGAACGATAAGCTGAGGAATGATATTAAGCGGCTGTCCGAAGCGGCTAAGCGAACGAGCAACTGGTCGCATGAAGTAGAAAAAACGAAAAACGGCACCCGTAACTCCGGCTCCAAGGTCGACAAAGGGTACATCGGTCATAAGGCCGCCAAAATGATGAAGCGGTCCAAGTCGATCGAGCAAAGACAGCAATCCGCGATCGAGGATAGATCCCAGCTTCTGAAAAACGTCGATAGCTCGGAAAGTCTGAAAATCTCGCAAATGACTTATCATAAACACCAATTGGTCGAGCTTGACCGCGTTTCAATTCATTATGGCGACAAGAACGTTTGCCGCGACATCAGCTTTACGGTTGAGCAAGGGGACCGCATCGTGCTCTCCGGTCCGAACGGCTCAGGTAAATCCAGTTTGCTCAAACTGATCTGCGGCGAGGAGATACCTAATTCCGGCGTGTTTCGAAAAGGGAGCCAGTTGAAAATTTCCTACGTTTCACAAGACACCTCGCAGTTGCATGGCAATTTGACGGAATTCGCCAGATCCAGCGAGATTGACGAGAGCTTGTTCAAAGCAATTTTGAGAAAACTCGATTTTTCGCGCCTGCAATTCGAAAAAGACATCGCTTCTTATAGCGGCGGTCAGAAGAAGAAGGTTCTGATCGCGAAAAGCCTCTGCGAAAATGCTCATTTGCATGTTTGGGACGAACCGCTCAATTTTATCGACGTCATTTCAAGGATGCAAATCGAAGAGCTGCTGCTAGAGCATTCGCCGACTATTCTTTTCGTGGAGCACGATAGCGAGTTTTGCAACCATATCGCAACAAAAATGGTGGAACTGAACGTTTAACTCATTTCTAGGGGGATGAAACTGATGATCATTGAGCTTGAGATTGTAGATGATACTGTGAACCAGTTCCTTCCGGCTGACCCGGTTCACAAAATAATAGATCTGTTGCCGGAGGTTTACCAATCTATCGACAGATGCACGTAGCGATTCTATCCGCAAACGCATCGTGTTGTTCCTGCGTAATTGGTTAATGATGCATTAAAGCGATGGATGACGGTTGCTTTTTTTCACTTTCTCCGGCGGTAAGGAGAACACATGAAACCAACCTCGAAATATGAAACGATTAGGCAAATCTTGAACGACTTCAAACAGCCTGCGTACCGGTACGGGCAAATAATGGACGCTATTTTCAATCAAAAAATTGCTGAATACGAACGGATCACCATACTTCCTAAATTCTTGCGAGAAGCGTTAGTCCAGAAGCTTGGTCCGCACGTCTCCAGTGTTATGCCAGTGAAGGAAATCACTTCGCAACAAGTCAGCAAGGTGCTGTTTGCCATCGATGGTGGCGAACGCGTAGAGGCCGTACGACTTACCTATGAACGGGGGTGGAAATCGTATTGTATTTCCACGCAATGCGGCTGCGGCTTCGGGTGTCGCTTTTGCGCCACGGGTACTATCGGCTTGAAACGTAATTTGACCGCCGACGAAATTACCGACCAATTGCTTCACTTTCACTTGAACGGCCACGCCTTGGACAGTGTGTCCTTCATGGGCATGGGGGAGGCGCTCGCCAACCCGTACCTTTTCGAAGCGCTGGCGATTTTGACCAACCCGCATTTATTCGGTTTAGGACATCGAAGAATTACGATATCCACCATCGGCCTGTTGCCGGGAATTGATCGATTGACGCGGGAATTTCCACAGTTGAATATAACCTTCTCGCTGCATTCGCCGTTCGACGATCAACGCAGCGAACTGATGCCTATTAATAAGCAGTTTCCGCTTCGCGACGTGCTGAATGCATTGGATCGCCATATCCAGCATACAGGGAGAAAGGTGTATATCGCGTATATTCTTCTTCGAGGGTTCAACGACTCGACGGAGCATGCAAAAGCGGTTGCTGATCTGTTGAGGGGAAGGGGATCTTGGGAACATCTCTATCACGTGAACCTCATTCCCTACAATTCGACAGAAGTGACGCCTCATAGCTTCTTGCCAACTGACCCCGAAAGGATCAAAGCGTTCGTGCGGACGTTGAAGCTAAAAGGTGTGAACGTTACGGTCCGAACTCAATTCGGATCGGACATTCATGCGGCATGCGGTCAGTTATACCGAACCGAATAGTCGACGTTTGAAATTCAACATACAATGCCTGCCTCAATGTATTTGCGACAGTTAAGAGAAGTGGTTGCCGTGAAGAAGGCAACCGCTTTGCCTCTTCAATGGATACGACGAGCTTAACCATGGCAGCTCAATGAAATAGGCGACCCCAATTGCGTATTTTTTCGGATGGATGCCTTAGCCCTTTCTCAATAGCATTGGTACAGAAAAAATGTCACAGTTGGTGCGGCGTAATTTTAGAGCTAAACTGCTGAAAGATGCGATTGACTACCGTTTGATTAAGACTTTCGTTTTTCTTGCTGACAAACAAGAAATTGGATGCTTCTGCCTCGCTATACCGGCTGCGATCTTTTAAGTAATCGCGCAGGGCATTAATAATTTTCGTGTTCATAAGAACGATTCTTTGTTTTTCTCCTTTTCCGTTCCGGATGATACCTTCACCAGTCTGCAAGTTAAAATCTCCTAGCCAGATAGAAAGGGCTTCGGAAATTCGCATTCCCGTATAGGCCAAGAGGATGACAATCGCATAATTTCGCTTGTTTTTGCCTCTCAAACACTTTTTGCATGAACTGCTTTACTTCCAATTCCGTAACCTGTGTGGGGGAAGCATATTCTGTCTGAAATTTGATCATGTCCGTTTTTTGAATCACTACATCGTTCTGATTACCCGATGAGATCAGAAAGTCATTATAGCTTCGTAAGCTGCTAAGCTTATGATTAATGGTTTTGGCGTTATTAAGCTTGATGTTTTTCAAGAAACTCACGTAATCGAGTACGTTTTGCCCATACAGCGCCGCACATTCTTGACCGAACGATTCCTCAAACCATTTGAAATACTGATTTAGATCCAGAATATATTGTGTGGATTATATAACGGAGGTGGAGAAATGAGAGTTTTAGTTGTTGAGGATGAAATGTCCTTGCAAAAAGCTTTGTGCAATGGGTTGAAAAAATATGGTTATGCTGTTGATCCGGCAAACGATGGCAAGCAAGCTTTGGAGCTTATCGATATATATCCCTATGATCTGGTTGTGCTCGACCTGAATCTACCTAAAATGAACGGAATGGATGTTCTCAAAGAAGTTCGAAAAACGAATAAGGGGCTTCGGGTGTTGATTTTATCCGCAAGAGCGGAAGTCGAGGACAAAATTTCAGGGCTTGATGCCGGCGCAAATGATTATCTGTCAAAACCCTTTCATTTCAAAGAGCTTGAGGCCCGTATCCGCGCATTGCTCCGCCGGGAGTTTATTCAAAAGGATTCTGTCCATACGCATGAAAATGTTAAGCTCAATACCGCTCTGAAGTGTGTTACTGTGAATGAACAAAAGGTTGAGTTGACAAAGAAGGAATACTCCATACTTGAATACCTCTTTATGAATAAAGACCGAATCGTGAGCGCCGAAGAGCTGATTGAGCATGTTTGGGACAGCGAGGCGGATTTGTTCTCCAACTCTTTCAAGGTACATATCAATTCCTTGAAAAAGAAACTGGCAAAATATATCGGGGATAAGGAACTGATTAACAACACGAGAGGGCTTGGATATTTCATCACAAAGGAGTTTGCTGATGATACTACTACATAAGTTCCCCCTGCGGTTAAGGCTTACCATTTTGACTACGGTTGTTCTGACAACCATCTGTGTACTGCTGACCGCTTCATCTGTTTTTACGGCGCAAAAAATGTACTCGGTACCTGCTGAAGACTATAATTTCAATACTTCACCGTCGAATCTATCTAAGGAGCCACCCGCAACTGATAGAATAAACAATAATTTCACTTACGCCAGCGTCGTTTATATGTTCATTATGATCGTTTTAGGTACGGCCGCCTCTTATTTCGTCACCGGAAAGACGTTAAAACCGGTCGCCGAACTAACCAAGCGTATTGAAACTATTGACGAAAACAAGTTGTTCCAGCGCCTTGAAGGTTTTGACACGAATGACGAAGTCGCAAGGCTCGCAGCGTCCTTTAACCATATGATTTTGAAATTGGAGAAATCATTTAATCATCAAAAACAATTTGCGGCAAATGCCGCCCATGAGCTAAAAACGCCACTTGCCGGTATTATTGCGAATATTGAGGTGTTACAACTGGATAAAAATCCTTCTGTTCAGGAATATAAAGAGGTTTTGGACGATACCCTTACAAACGCCCAGCGGCTGAGTACCCTGGTATATGATTTGCTGAAGATGAATAACGCCATTAATGCTGATATCTGTGAAAGTTTTGATGCGAAAGATATGTTTGAAGATATTATTCTGGCATTATCGGAAAACAGCAAAGTTAAAAATGTCCGCATAAAAACCAATATCTCAGATATTATGCTATTCGGTGAAAAAATGCTTTTGCAAAGGGCTTTCTTGAATCTTGTTCAGAACGCCGTGAAATACAATAAATTGAATGAAGAAGTTGTGGTTACGGCCGCCCAGAATGATGATTTTGTGACTGTCAATATCAAGGATAACGGCATAGGCATTCCTGAGGAGGAATTGGAAAATATCTTCGAGCCATTCTATAGAATTGACGCCTCACGTTCTAGGGAATTGGGAGGCAGTGGGCTTGGGCTTTCCATCGCAAAAACCATCATAGAAAAGCACAACGGAGAAATCTTATTTGAGAGTGAAATGGATGTTTTTACAAAAGTAACAGTTATACTGCCAAAATTAACCGTCATTTAACCTTGCCTAAGTTATCGTGAGTATCAAGGTTATCGGTACAGGATAGCCGGTTAAGGAGGCAAAGCGATGACTTTTAAACAGACAATAAACACAGAGGCCGATGGCTTCGCGAAATTGCTGCGCGCAGAGTGGATTAATTTCCTAAAAAACCGCGGCTTGATGATCGGAATTGTAAGCGCGGTTCTACTCATCATGCTACCCGGTCTGTTCATCTCTGTCACCAGTTCGAACGGAGGTGGCTCTCCCCCTATTCTGGTGGGGCCGGATGGCGAAGCGGTGACCGATAAGTTCTACTTTGTGCATAAGCCGCTGACGGGAGACGGCAGTATCACGGTCCGGCTGACCTCGATGACGGGCCGGATCAAGGAACCTCCACCTAGTGGCACGATCGGGCCTGGCCCCAATCCCGTACCAGGGATGGTACCATGGGCGAAGGCCGGTATCATGATCAAGGACGGTGTTCGCCAGGGTGCGCCGTATGTGGCGGTAATGGTCACCGCCGAGCATGGTGTGCACATGCAGCACAACTTCACCCACGACACGGCTAGTCGGCCGGGTGGCGTTTCGGAGAACTCTCCCCGCTGGCTGCGGCTCACCCGCGAGGGGGATATGCTGATCGGCTACGAGTCCTTTGATGGCAAGCAGTGGATCAAGATCGACACGGTTCAGATGGATCTGCCGGACATAGTGCAGATCGGAATGTTTGCTGCTTCCCCCGGTGACCTCAGGTTCGACGGTGTCGGGTATGCGGCCCGCTTTAGTGAGGTCACTGCCGTCTTCGACCAGGTCAACCTACAAGGCCCATGGAGCCGTGACGATGTGGGTGTCGACATGGAACCCGATGGGAAGACGCCGCATCACCCAGGCGGGGTGGAGGAGTCTGGTAGTCGGTTCACAGTAACGGGAGTTGGTGACATCGCGCCGCAAACTGGAACTAATGGTAACTGGCGTATTGAGCAATTCCTTATTGGTGTGTTATTCGGGCTGATAGCAGTGATTATTGTGGCGGTGCTGTTTGTCATCACCGAAAATCGACGAGGCTTGACTCGCAACACTCAACCTGCGAGTACACGGCAAGACCGGGTGCTGGCAGCGAAGGCTATTGTGCTGGGTACCATCACGTTTGTTGTCGGGCTGGCTGCCGTTATAGTTACAGTTCCACTATGCAGGCAAATCCTGCTCTCAAACGGAATTCAAATACTTCCTGTAACTCTGTTTACCGAGTTGCGTGTAATACTTGGTACCGCTGCACTCCTCGCCGTAGTTGCTATTTTTTCACTCGCCCTCGCTGCCTTATTCCGGCGTAGGATCGTGGCGGTGATTGCCAGTATTGCGGTAGTCGTCCTCCCCTACATCCTTGCAAACGTTCTGCTCCCGGGCGCATCACAGTGGCTGTTAAAACTCACCCCAGCTGCTGGTTTCGCGATCCAGCAGAGCTTAACGGAGTACCCACAGGTAATCGGCGCCTATGTACCGCAGATGGGATATTACCCGTTGACACCATGGGCTGGCTTTGCTGTGCTTTGCGGTTACACTGCGCTGGCTTTCGGTCTGGCCGTCTTCATGCTACAACGTGAACAGATGAGGCAGGTTTTCTCAAGGATATAAAGAATATGTCAGGGTCTAAATGAGGATATCTTGTACAGTCAACCTTTGGACTGGATAGCTAGCAGAAACAATACAGAAGCCGGAACTCCTTAGCGTACGGAAATTCCGGCTTTTTCCTTATAATTGCTTAGCGTACGTTTTCCGCGTTTTGTTAGCGGGACCCCTCAAAGAGAAAACTGTTAGGACAATGCCTTAACATGGTGGCAGGATCCTATTAAAAAATTTTAGTTTCAATTCCGAGTATTCTGATGTACAATGACTGATATAAAAATTATTGGAGATTTCGTACATAGAAGTTTTAGGAAGGGTTGGGCATCATGATCTCTTTATCGAATATTAACGTGACATTTGAATCTAGTTCTCAGACAGTGCCAGCCGTTCAGGATGTCGATCTGCAGGTTGATGCCGGCGACGTATATGGCATAGTAGGCTACAGCGGGGCAGGGAAGAGTACACTGGTTCGCGTCATTAACCTGTTGCAACGACCTACATCAGGAAACGTTGAAGTGAACGGCCAGGATTTACTGGCCTTGCTCCCTAAAGAGCTGCGCGCCGCCAGGAAGAAGATCGGTATGATCTTCCAACATTTTAACCTCATGAATTCCAGAACGATCTATGATAATGTGGATTACCCTCTAAAAAGCTCCAAGCTATCCAAGCGTGAAAGAGCCCAGAAGGTCAATGACTTGCTCGAGCTGGTAGGTTTATCGGAGAAACGGAATGCATACCCCTCTCAATTGTCAGGTGGGCAGAAGCAGCGGGTAGCCATTGCAAGAGCGCTGGCGAATGATCCAGAAATTCTATTATGTGACGAAGCGACCAGTGCGCTGGATCCCAAAACAACGTTATCCATCCTGAAATTATTGAAGAAGTTGAATCAAGACCTCGGCCTGACGATTGTGATTATTACGCATGAAATGCAGGTGGTGAAAGAAATATGCAATAAGGTTGCCGTGATGGAAGCCGGTCGTATCATTGAACAGGGCGATATCGTCTCCATCTTCAGCAGTCCGCAAAATGCGCTAACCCGTGATTTCATCAATACGGCGACACATGTAGAGCAGACGCTGGAGAAGCTCGCGCTCCATCCGTCATTGGTTCATCTGAAGGACAACGATATCTTGTGCAAGATTTCTTATGTTGGCGATAGTACAAGCGAGCCGGTCATTTCGGCGCTTACCGCCCGATATCGCGTGACCACCAATCTGATATTCGCGAATGTGGAAATCTTGCAACAGACGCCGATCGGCAATCTGATCGTTGTCATGTCGGGCGCCGCCAGCGATCTGGAAGCAGCGCTGCAGTATTTGCAATCCATTCAGGTGGCGGTTGAAATGATCGACTCCCGTTATTTGCAGAACAGTAAAGTAGGTGATCCGGTATGAGCGAATTTTTCATGACATATTTCCCGAATATATGGAGTTCAAGAGAGGATATCCTCTTGAGCACCTATGAGACGATTTATATGGTGGCTGTGACCTCGTTATTTTCCGTGCTATTCGGCATTTTGTTTGGAGTTACCTTGGTTGTGGTAGATAAGGGAGGTATTCTGGAGAATAGGCCGATCTATAGTGTCGTGGAAAAAATCATTAACTTGTTCCGATCCATTCCGTTTATTATTCTCATCGCCGTTGTCGTTCCTCTTACCCGTCTTATCGTTGGGACATCGATCGGCATGCATGCCGCTATCGTGCCTTTGGTCATCGGAATCGTACCTTTCTATGCTAGACAGATACAAAATGCGCTGGTAGAAGTGGATCCAGGGATTATTGAAGCGGCGCAATCCATGGGGTCGGGGCCGATTGAGATTATTTTCCGAGTCTATCTCAAGGAGGGCTTGGCAGGGATTATCCGCGCATCTTCGGTTACGATCATTAACCTGATCGGACTGACGACAATGGCGGGTGCCATTGGCTCCGGAGGATTAGGCAGTCTGGCGATAAATAAGGGGTATAACCGATTCCAGACGGATGTCACACTTGTAGCAACGATTTTGATCCTGATTCTGGTGTTTGTGTGCCAATTCATCGGTGATTATTTCACCAAGAAGACAATGCGTTAACATCAGACTTGTAACGGTTAATACAGTATGCTGCCTTCGAGTACGTGCTGAATTAAATATACAATACTATACAAAAAGGACTGAAGAACAATGGCAAAAGTAGAAAGTTTTCAATTGGACCATACGATCGTAAAGGCACCTTATGTCAGAGCGGCAGGGGTCGAGCATGACGAGAAAGGCAGCACCGTGCAAAAATACGACCTGCGCTTCCTGCAACCGAATCAAGATGCGATACCGACAGCTGCGCTTCATACGCTTGAACATCTGTTGGCTACATATATGAGGGATGAGATTCCAGGCATCATCGATATTTCGCCTATGGGATGCAGAACGGGATATTATCTAATTCTCTGGAATGAACGTGATCCGGAAGAGATCGCATCCGCACTAGAGAGAACGTTGAAGCGCATACTCGAAACGACAGTGGTTCCAGCGGTATCCGCGCTAGAATGCGGCAATTACAAGGATCATTCGCTATTTTCGGCTCAAGAATACGCGAAGATTGTACTCGATGCCGGCATTAGCAGAGACCCATTTGAGAGAGTCATGTAATAGACGATGATTACGCTGGATTTATCGCATCTAACGGCGGTTGTCACTGGCGGTAATTCAGGCATCGGACAAGGTATCGTGCAAATATTGCTGCAGAGTGGGGCCAAGGTGATCTCTGCCGATCTCGTCTATACAGATGATTATAAGGATATCGACGGGCGCTTGTCCGAGAGCAGACTGGATTTGTCCCGATCAGAAGATATCTATCGCTGGTCAGATCTCATCCTTGAGGGGTCAGGTGTTCCGGATATCGTCGTGAATTGCGCCGGCATTTCTACGATGGATTATGTGATAGACAGCAAGCTGGAAGATTGGGAAAAGGTATTTTCTATCAATTCAACCGGGCTCTATCTGGTATCTAAAATATTTGCGAAAGCAATGGTCGAGGCCGGGAAGCCTGGGAGAATCATACAGATGGCTTCACAAGCCGGAAAGAACGGTTATCGGGCTATGGGCGGATATTGCGCGTCCAAGCATGCCGTTCTTGGATTAACGAAAGTCATGGCGATTGAATTGGCGCGGCATAACATTCTGGTCAATGCGGTATGTCCAGGTATTGTGGAGACGCCGATGAAGCATCGAGAGCGTATTGAAGGTGGACTCATCCGCGGAATGACCGCAGAAGAGATATACGCAGAGGATTGTTCTCAGGTTCCGCTAGGAAGGACCGCCGAGGTTCAGGACATTGCGAATGTCGTGTTGTTCCTGGCTAGTCCATTATCTTCCTATATGACAGGACAGTCCATTAATGTAACCGGTGGCATGACGATGCATTAGGGCAATGATTTTTTATTGAATCGAGGGGGGCGAAAGCATATGAATATAAAAAAATTATGGGGCGGATTAGCGCTTGGATTAACATTGACACTGGTGATTGCAGGCTGTGGAAGCAAATCATCGGGCGACGGCGAGAAAATCGTCATTGGTTCCATGGGCTCTGATGCCCAGATTTGGAAGCATATCGCGCAGTCTCAGGCGGCCAAGGATGCCAAGCTCAATATTGAAGTCAAGGAGATCGATGGGGGCGTCGTGACGAATAACGCTACCAAAGAGGGAGAGGTTGACGTGAACGCCTTCCAATCCTGGGGTTACTTGGTCAGCTACAATAAAGAAAGCAATGCCAATCTTGTAGCGGTAGCGACCACGTATCTTGAGCCGATGGGGATTTATTCTCAGAAGATCAAGAATATCAATGATGTGCCGGACGGTGCACTCGTCGCTTTGGCAGATAATCCGGCAAATACAGCCAGAGGATTAAAACTGTTGCAAGCATCCGGACTCATCAAGTTAAAGGACGGTTTCAATGAGGGAACAGGTTCGGTGAACGATATCGCTGAGAATCCCAAAAATCTAAAATTCAAGTTGATCGACGATACGACCGGGCCTCGAGTGATTCAAGATGTGGATCTAGTATTGATCGGTAATACGATCGCGATGGAAGGCGGACTGAACGTATTGAAGAACTCCTTATTCCATGAGGAAGTTTCTGTCGATACCAAAAGCAGCATCAACGTGCTTGTGACCAGCTCTGATAAAAAGGACAATCCTGGCATCTTGAAATTAGGCGAATTATATCATAACGAAGATACGCAAAAATATATCGAACAAGAATTCGGCGGCACGAAAGTACCAGTCAGTAAGCCGGTTTCATTCCTGGAAGAATAGCGAGGCATATTATGAGAATTGCAATTATCACTGCCATGGAAGAGGAAATGGCTCCATTTCGTAGTGAATCACGAATTACGTCAAGATCGCAGGTGGGCAAGGTCATCGTTGAAGAAGCGATCTACCGGGATAGACCTCTGATTCTGGTAGAGAGCGGCATCGGCAAAGTCAATGCAGCCGTTGCGGTTACGCTGCTCATTGAACGGTATCAACCGGATTTGATCATCAATGCTGGATCATCGGGTGCCTTTGCCGAAGGATTAAAGGTGGGTGACGTCGTTGTCGCTACACAGTACAGATATGGCGATGTCGATGCGACCTGCTTTGGATATGAGCATGGTCAGGTTCCACAAATGCCGGCGAAATACGATCTGAACAGTGACTGGGTGGATGTAGCGAGACAAGCTGCTGCCGAAGCAGAGCTGCCGTATGCCCTAGATTTCGGATTAGTACTGACGCTGGATTCCTTCATGAGTGAATCCGAGCGAGTGGAATGGATTAAATCGACTTTTCCTACCGTCAAGGTATCAGACATGGAAGGGCTCGCGATTGTACAAGCTGCTGCCCAATATGGCATTCCAGTGATAGCTGTCAAAGCAGTATCAGATATTACCGGCCATGGCGCAGATTCGGCCGACAGCTTCGATAATAATCTAGATG
Source organism: Paenibacillus terrigena DSM 21567 (assembly GCF_000374845.1). Taxonomy (GTDB): domain Bacteria; phylum Bacillota; class Bacilli; order Paenibacillales; family Paenibacillaceae; genus Paenibacillus_K; species Paenibacillus_K terrigena. The sequence continues at coordinate 43,623 of NZ_KB895423.1, forward strand.
ACGTTGCGAAGCATGCCGCGCATTTTACAGAGTTGCTAGTTCAGCAGATCCAGTCGATCGCCGTGTAGCTATATAAAATAATTCTGAACCGTAAGCGGTATGTCTTGATAAGACGTGCTGCTTGCGGTTTTTTGGCGAATAATCAATTTGTAACTTAGCTACTTAAGTATTTACAATCGCTTTACTCTCTGATGATATTCTCCTAATAATGGTATTCTATTATCATTTTAAAGCGTTAACTACTAAGGAGGGTATTTATGTTTAAGAAAATCTCTAAAAAAGTAATTCCTTTCGCTGTCGTGTCATCACTGGCGATTACAGCTTTGGTATCGGGTGCTGCACCGAGTTCAGCAGATTCTAAAAAAGTAGAAGATAAAAAGGTTAAAAACGTTATTTTCCTTATCGGTGATGGCATGGGGCTATCCTATACGTCTGCTTATCGTTATATGAAAGATGACCCTAAGACACCGATCAAAGAAAAAACAGAATTCGATAAATATTTCGTGGGAACACAAATGACTTATCCTGAGGACGAGCATCAGAATATTACCGATTCCGCATCTGCTGCAACGGCTATGTCCGCAGGTGTAAAAACGTACAATGCTGCAATCGCTGTTGATAATGATTTCACAGAAGTTAAAACGGTTCTAGAAGCAGCAAAAGAAAACGGCAAGTCTACCGGATTGGTAGCTACATCTGAAATCACACATGCGACACCTGCCGCTTACGGAGCACATGATGTTAATCGCAAGAATATGGATGCCATTGCAGATGATTACTTCGATGAACTCGTTAATAAGAAACATAAAATTGATGTCATGCTGGGTGGCGGTTTGAACAATTTTGTACGTAAGGACAGAAATCTAACAGAAGAATTCAAAAAAGCCGGATACAGCTATGTGACAGATCGTGAAAGCTTGCTCAAGGATACGAATAACCAAATCCTTGGATTATTCGCACCTGGTGGATTGGATAAAATGATTGACCGCAACGAAAAGACCCCTTCACTACAAGAGATGACGAAAGCAGCCATTCAACGTCTTAGCACAAATAAAAACGGATTTTTCTTGATGGTAGAAGGCAGCCAAATCGATTGGGCAGGACATGATAATGATGTAGTCGCATCCATGAGCGAGATGGCCGATTTCGAGAAGGCATTTAAAGAAGCGATTGATTTTGCCAAGAAAGATGGGAATACGTTAGTTGTTGCGACGGCTGACCATTCAACCGGCGGATTCTCGATTGGCGCCAATGGCATCTACAATTTTGATGTAGCTCCGATTAAAGCTGCTAAACGCACGCCAGATTTCATGGCAGCAGAAATTCTTGCCGGTGCAACAGTTGAAGAAACATTGAAAAAATATATTGATTTACAACTGACAGATGAAGAAATCAAATCCGTTAAAGATGCAGCGGCTACCAAAGATCAAACGAAGACTGACAATGCGATCGAAGCTATCTTTAATACACGTTCCAATACAGGCTGGACGACTGGCGGCCATACCGGAGAAGATGTGCCGGTCTATGCTTTTGGGCCTGGTAAAGAGAAATTCGCTGGACTTATTGATAACACGGATAATGCAAAAATCATTTTCAATATCATTGAAGGAAAAAACAAGTGACCTGTTCATTTAAGTGATAATTATACTTAGACTTATATTACGAAGCGGATCTTTCCAACTTAGTTGGTAGACCGCTTCGTTTTTCATTCTTCACAATCTTATCGACCACTCAAAATTGTCGTACTTCAATCAGCAAAAAAGAGGCTATCCCAAATGACAGCCTCTTGAAATCCTGATGCATAGTTTAATCGTCATTCTCTTCTTCGTTCATCGACCGCATCCGTACCTTCTCAACATCTGAGGCTTTCACAAAGGCGAAGCGGTGGTTGAAGAATATTCGGTAGAACTCTTCTTTGCCCTTGACCAGTTTACTGGTCGCATATGGGTCATTTGTGAATACCGGAGCATCGTAATAATCGCTTTTGTCTTTTTCCACGGCAATATAAGATTGTCCCTGAGAAATGGTGTACTGAAGCGGGATCAACACATTCGGCGTGATATCCGAAGGATAAGCCGCTTCTTCTGGATAAGCTGCTCCATAGACCGCAATGGATACGGTACCGGCTTTCGGCGTGACTAACATTCCCTTGCCTGAAACCGCATTCATTCCTTGCGGGTTATAGAACCAGGCTTTCTGTCCTCCGAACCAGATTGCAGTCCAATCTCCCTGCTTGTCGGCAAGTGCGAAGGTCTGCCCTACGGTAGCTTTGGCGCCTACGCTGAAACCGTCTTTCTTATTTTGTGCGACAAGGGCAGGATCATCAATCAGTTCAGCGTTAAAGTCAGGCTCTTTATATAAATAAACGAAGTTAGACGGCTGAGCAGGAGCATCATTGATATCTGGTTGATTGGTCTTAAAGTCAGGTTTGATTGTCACAATATCTTTGGACCCATGCTTCGAGCGGATCGGTGCTCCAACCAACTCCATGTAGTGCTCCCAATCCCAGAATGGACCGGGATCCTGATGCATAACCTTTTGACGCGCCGGAGTTAGACCCGGTATTTCATTATGACCGATAATGTGGGCCCGATCGAGCGGAATATCGTATTTCTCTGCCAGATAACGAACCAATGCAGCTGAAGAACGGTAAAGTCTTTCTGTGAACCAGGTTGCTCCTTCCATAGCAAAGCCTTCATGTTCCAAGCCGATGGAATGCATATTGAAATACCAGTTGCCTGCATGCCATGCTACATTCTTGTTCTTGACCATTTGCGTAATCTGTCCGTCGGAGGAACGGATAACATAGTGGGCGCTGACGTAAGAGTCCGGATTGGTAAATATATTGAGCGTATCCTGATAGGTTTCTTCGGTATCATGAATAACAATATAACGGATATCAGGACCAAATTTAGGACGGTCGGCAAGATCGTAATTGGAATAGTCCGAAGGATCATCCCCGTTCTGCTGATAGGCTGCAGGAATAAAATTGCAATGGAGATTACGAGGGCACTCGGCGGCTTCGGGCTTCGTTGGGCGAAGATGCATTTTTTTCACGGAATCAGGGTTAGGCTTTATTTCTTTGGATGGCAGACTGAGCTGTTGTCCTTCCGAGGTTTGCCGCGATATTCCCTGCTGAATCGTATCAAATACATTATTGGCAAACTCCAAGGCGGACTCTGACTCTTGAGAACCACTGTATTCGGCAACAGCACCATACCAGTCGGCTTCCGACGCAGGAAGTTCACCGAGTGTTTCTTGCGCGTACTTCGCTAGTAATGCTGCGCCTCCCCGAATGTTGCTCACAGGATCCCGCTTCAATAATTCCGGATCGACGTTCAATAGCTGGGCCGCCTCCGACAAGGTATGAAGGCTCGGATCGTTCAACAAAGCCGTTGTTGTATCCCCATCGCCGGTTCCCTTATAGTCTTCGTTATTCTGTTGCGTATAGTCGGTCAAATGCATAACACCGTATCCCCCTGCAGTACTGGGCTCACCATGATGATGCTCCCACCTGGAAAGGTTGTAGGAGACGGACATTAAAATGCTCACTGGCACGCCAAACTCATTTGCCGCGGATTCGAAGGCTTCCTGCAATGAATTCGTCTGGTCTTGCTCCGCATAGACAGAAGGCACGGACTTGAAAGAAACAGGATCTCCAGGTGTGAATCCGGCAGCCACCAGTAAGGCGACTGCAAGAGCGAACGACAGCTTGTTCCATTGGATTGTTCGAAGCAGTTTCAATATTTTCCCTCCCGAATAATAATGATGATGATGATGACTCCGATTGATTTCGCACCTCCATTTTTAATATATTTTTATGAAATTAAAACATGAACAAAATTTAAAAATCGAAATATTATTTCATCGGACATTTGAATCGGAGTTAGATGTACTCTAGCAGGTGTTAAGGAGTAGTCCTTTGATTGTTGCAGTTTCATAGATGTTTATATAGACTGGTATCAGTTGGATGAACATTTTCTATCAAAAATGCTTGTAAGGTAAAATGGGAGGAACTAGTTTTGAATCATTTCACGATATTTGCATCGAGGAACGACATTGACGATATTGAAACGAAGATACTAGACGTTTTTGTTAAGGGCTTTGACGTTAAGGTTAACGAGAATGAATATTTTATCAAGTCCAAGACGTTGTTCAACAAACACAAAATCACGATCAGAGTCGCAACTGAAGAAACAAGTCCCGAGTATTTCTCGCGAAATATTCCAGGAATGATGGGGTTTTATGATCGGATTCCTTTTGAAGACGAGCATCTTAAAGGGTTAGTGATGACACAAATATCGATCTTAAACACGATGGTTGCCATCGAATCGGAGAAGGAAATGAATGACGGGCTGATGCAACTCTTTACGAAGCTGCTATTAGAGATTGGCGGGATCGGCTTTTTGCCTAACGGAATTTTACTTGATCAAGAAGGACAAGTTATTGTTTATCCTGACGGCAGTTCAGGTTCGGCTGACTTCAGACCTCATGCCGCTACAAGCAAAGTGCTGGGGCCAGAGATCACATCTGAGGAAGGCGAACAACGGAAAGACAGGAGTATAGCTTATTTACATGAAAGGGGTATTCCGTATATTACCTGGATGCCTCAGCTGCCACCATTAGCAGAATGTCAATTTAAAACTCAGGAAGTGATAGCAAAAAGAGCTGTCGCCTTATTAATCGTGATCCAATACGCTTGTGATGTGGCTCAATCCCTGGATATCCATGAGTCCAAAAACTTCTTTATAGGCATGCTGCAAAAATATGGCGTTGAAGATGATTTGACTGAGAATGAAAGAAGATTTTTGCACGATGATGAACCGGATGTGCAGGACGCAGTCAATCTTGCCTGGCAATATGAAGCATATTGGACGCTTATTTGGGCATTGGGTCTTATAGATACACTTGAATTCCCTGACCAGGTATGCGACTGTGATCATGCGATTCAAATCGTCTCCAACTGCGAATCGTTCGAACAGTTCTATCAGACAACGACGATGCGCGGCAGACAAGAAATTTTGGATGAGGCAGATAAAATGTATAGACTTCATTGGGCATGTGTAAATAGCAGGATTAAAGGAGAAGAAGCTCCTGTAGGCATGCAAGAAAGTATCGTGATAGAGCGACGTAGGGGACTGTTCTGGATGATCGGCCATCGGGATGAACAATGGGACGAAATTTCGATGGACACCTAGAATCAAGATCACAACATATCTATTAGGCGGACAATCAAAAGCTAACGCGCTAGGATAGCCCTGAAAGACATTTCATTCCACGTAAAATGCGGCTTATTTATTTTATGTCCTCAAGTTCTTGTCATTTTTATTCGACAGGATCTTGGGGACATTACCGTTTTTACCGGAATTTTATTCCCCTCCGCGTATAAAGTTTTTGTCGTACAAATTGAACTTTTATAACCTCTAGGGTCTCTTATCTATGAAAAGGGGAGAGAACATGAACGTAAGCCATCTTGTCAGACAAGCCCAAAAGGGCAACAAAGAAGCATTACTACAACTCATCATGGCCGATCAGGACGCTTATTATCGTCTTGCGTATACGTACATGGGAAACGAGCATGATGCGATGGATGCCATGGAAGACATGATTGTTACACTGTATGAAAAGATCGATCAATTGCAAAAGGGCGAAGCATTCTACAGCTGGAGCAAAACCATTCTCGTCAATCGGTGCAGAACATTACTCCGCAAAAAAGGTCGATTTTTTCCACTGGAAGACGAGCAAGATCTATCCCTTGCAGCATTCACTGACGATAATCCATATCGCCATACAGAGTCAGAGCTGAATATGCAGGTGTTGCTATCCCATCTGAATGCACAGCAGCGGGAAGCGATCGAACTTCGATATGTTCATGATCTTCCGTACCAGACGATTGCGGACATGACCGGCGCGCCGCTCGGAACCATCAAATCAAGAATCTCACAAGGCATACTTAAATTGAAAGCCATGATCGGAGGTGATCGTTATGGAGACGATCGAGGAGAAATTACAGGAGTATAAGCAGCAGACGGTGAATCAGATGCATGCGCCGTCAGAACTTGAGGGAAGACTTCGGGATGCACTGCAGCGTGTTCCTGCGAAAAAAAGAAGCATGAATAAAACCGTGGCATGGATTGCATCCGCTGTCGCAGCCCTCATTCTCATGGTTGGTGCTTACGAGTATCCTGCCTTAGCTTATTACTTTAACATCAACTTGAACACACTTAGTTTTGCTGAAGTGGTGGAGCAGGGCTACGGCCAATCTGTTGACAAAAGCATAACGCTTCAAGACGGCACGGTCGTTACAATTCAAGGTGTCATTGCTGACGATAATGTATTTCGCATGTATTACACCATTGATCGACCTGCAGGCATTGCGTTTACGGACGATGATTTTCGTCGATATGGATTCGAGAACTTGCGAGGATTCTTAACCAATTCAGATTCGCTAAGAGGCGGCGGCGGACCAGGCAAGACCAAGAGCCAGTTCGTCGGAGATCATGATTTCAAGCCTGTTAGTCCATTCGCTCGCACCCTAACAGTTACATTTACGGAGTGGTTGGATAATGGGAAAAAGCTATCTTATCCGATCACCTTCAACTTTGAAGCAAATAAAGCAATGAAGAGTATCATTAAGGAAGATCTTTCTGAATCCATCGCTGTTGATAAAGGGACGATTCATTATGATTATATTACAGCTTCCCCAACGTCAACCATCGTGAAGGGACACTATGAATTAGAAGAGTATCCGAGATTTTCAGGTGAAACCAAGCTGTATGTGAATGGAACAGAAGTAGGCAGGAGTGGAGCAGGGGGACATAATCCTGACTTTCAACTTCAATTCGCCGCATTCCCTACGGATAATATTCATTCCATTGATCTTGTCCTCGAAAATTTCGAAGGATATCACAAAATCAATGAACCCATCTCGCTTGCGTCACCTTCCGATCGATCCATTAAAATCGGAGATGAAAAGTTGTGGATTCGCAGCGTGACGAAAACCGAAACAGGCTATGATATCGTCATTGCCAGAAATCAGTTTACGTTCTTGGAAAAGGACAATTTATCCATCCAAGCTGGTGGACACGTCATTCCGGTATCTTCGATCTCCGAAGAACGTCCTTGGGATTTGAAGAATGGCAATATTATGTGGGAGCAGACGTATTCTTTCAACACCACGGACAAGCCGGAATTCCTGCTAGTGAACGGCTACCAATATATTAAAAAATACAATAAGAAAATATCGATACCAGTAGATAACAAAAAATAAACCATGCTCTAGTACCCGGAAAATAGACACTTTTGAAAAAAGAGTGGCTGTTCTCCGGGTTTTTGTTTTGGTACATTAAAAAATGAATAACTTACCAGAAAGGTGTAGATTACTCGGTAAAAAGGCTTTATTCTAGTATGAGCATTAAATAATCTGAGAAGGGGCTGATCATGTTGTACGGGAAAGCTGCTAGGAAGTTACATCAGGACCACTTGATGAGAATAAATAATGCATAAAAAGGGAGAGGAAGCAATGTCACAATCACTCATCTTTGATATGGACGGAACACTATTTCAAACAGACAAAATTTTAGAAATATCGCTCGAGGATGCTTTTAATCATTTAAGGGATCTAAATGAATGGGATTCAGTAACGCCTATTGATAAATACCTTGAAATTATGGGTGTACCTTTACCAAAAGTATGGGAAACTCTGTTGCCCAATCATTCCAATGAAGTAAGAGAACAAACTGATGCATATTTTCTAGAAAGATTAATTGAAAATATAAGAAGTGGGAAAGGGGCTTTATATCCTAATGTATTGGAAATTTTCAATCATTTAAAAGAGAATGATTGTTCAATTTACATAGCAAGTAATGGTTTAACGGAATATTTAAAGGCTATTGTGAGTTATTATCATTTGGACAACTGGGTTACTGAAACCTTTAGTATCCAACAAATTGAATCGTTAAATAAATCAGACTTAGTTCAAATTATTATTGAAAAATATGGTATTACCAATGCGGCAGTAGTAGGAGACCGCCTATCGGATATCAATGCAGCTAAAGATAATGGTTTAGTTGCCATAGGATGTAATTTTGATTTTGCACGAGACGACGAACTTTCTCAGGCTGATCTAGTTATAGATGATTTAATTGAGTTAAAAACAATAATACAGTTAAATAAATAGGTGTTCAACTAAACGGGACACGAGCGTTGAGGAGCTTGCTTGGAGGCAGCTCCTTTGTTTGTTGAGGTAGCGGGTAGGATAGTAAAAGAATTTGGGGGAAGAAATGTAGTGTTTTTAATAGGCACTTTAATCATTACGCTAACAGCAGATTAATGCAACAATAAAGAGGAGAAAATCGTGGATGACGGCCAACTCATCACGACCGGATCGGCAGGCGGACTGCATTTGGCACGTTAGGTCATGGAGCTTTTAGACGTTATGCCCAAGGAGGCGTTGAGCGCATGGTACGAATACTACCATACAGGCGATGCCAATCACTTTTGCGTGTTAATGGATGCTTTTTCGCCTCAACATTAAAAAAAGTTGTCATTCGAAAACTATTTTTTCGATACGTAACCTTGACTCGGTACTAATTTGAAGAACAGTAACATATAAATACGAACCAATTGAGTGCATTTCTTTGTAGTGAGGAATGCTTTTTTTGGTTGAAAAAAGATATTGATATAACAATAATAACACATTTAATATCAATATTTATTTATTGTATAACGATAAATATTGTGTTAAAGTCAAATTAAATTTATTAGTAAGTGAGGGGCTTTTTATGAAACGAGGAACAACACTCTTTTTAAAGGCAGCTGTTATTCTTATTGGAATACCAGTTCTTGCTTTGTGCATATTCTTGGTGCCAGAGTTAGCGGATTTTGCAGCAGAATTGTATCCAGATCATACTTATTTGAAATATCTCGTTTTTATCGATTTGTATGCAACGGCGATACCTTTTTACTTTGCTCTGTATCAAGCTTTTAAACTTTTGAGCTATATTGACAAGAACAAAGCTTTCTCGGAATTATCTGTAAAGGCTTTAAAGAATATAAAATACTGTGCCATCACAATCAGTACTTTGTACCTGCTAGGTATGCCACTCTACTATCTCATGGGGAAGAGAGTTGACCCTCCAAGTTTCATACCAATCGGATTGGTCATTATTTTCGCCTCTATGGTGATCGCCGTTTTTGCTGCTGTTCTCCAAAGACTTTTAAATGAGGCTATTGATATAAAATCAGAAAATGATTTGACGGTCTGAGGTGAGGAACATGGCGATTATAATCAATATTGATGTGATGTTGGCTAAAAGAAAAATGAGCGTAACAGAACTTTCGGAGAGGGTTGGAATAACAATGGCTAACCTTTCTATATTGAAAAATGGAAAGGCAAAAGCGATTCGATTATCAACATTAGAGGCGATTTGTAAGGCTTTAGAATGTCAGCCTGGAGATATATTAGAATACAAAAGTGACGAAGACACCAACATTATCGGTTAATGTGAATTTATTAGTTCGATTGGGAAACCATTTGCTGGCTGATGGAGGACCAATTCATTGAAGTAACGGGACACTATATCTTAAGGCCCCCATTAATTGATAATGGGGGCCTTAAATATATCCTTTAGTTTTGGGTTTGATTTTCTCTGTCAAAACATTGATGATTCTAATAAGTTCCGAATCTTGGAGGATCCGATTTTCGGAAGTGAGGAATCTGTGAGTTCTCTTGATAAGTACATTGCAATCTGCCTCGGGAAGGCTACTTAAAGACTTCAGTTCGCAAACCGAAAAACTCTGCCACGAATTGCTGGATCTTGTGGAAAATGCTACAAAGTTGGAAATAAGGATGCTGATTTCGATCGAAATAATATCATCGATATCGTGGATCTGTTGGCCATGGCAAGGAAAATCCTAGAGTAAGGTCTATTCACTGAGGAACAGATCCTTTGGACGACAAACAGGACAATTATCCAAAAGCAATCATTATAGCACCACTACATTGTACATAGTTTAAGATAATGGATTGGTAGGATATATCAATAAAAAAAGGGGATTATTGCTAAATAAAGAATATAGAATGAAACACCAAAAAAGGAGATGGATTCATGAAAACGGAACTAGTAGTGCAGATCGACGAACCGTGGCAAAAAGAAGCAGTGGAAGAAGTTGCGCGCCGCTTCGAAGTATTGAACCCTGGAGTGAAAATAATTGTTAAAGTTGTTCCTAACGGCGATATCCGTACAACCCTTTACACGGGGGAATCCAAAGCCGATCTTGTACAGTTGTTTAACGGAGACATCGTCGATTGCAGTAAGGATGGACTATTGCTTGATCTTCGAGCATGGCTGAGGCAGAATCATGAATTAGAAAGTTTGTTTCACCCTTCGATCTTCCGCCTGATACAGCCTGACGGACGAGTTGCAGTGCTTCCATTAAGCGCCAGTATGAAAGGCATTTTCTATAACAAGCAATGGTTTGACAAGGCGGGTATTCCTTACCCAGAAGAAGGTTGGACTTGGAATGATTTTATGGAGATAGCGATTAGGCTGCAGCGTGCGAATGTGCACAAAGAAGAATGTTTTGCGGCCCGAATCTCGTTTCACCGCGAGTATATTGGTCTTCTACTGCTCACGGCAGGAACAGATTGGTTGTCCCCCGATAAAAGAAGAGCCTCCGGGTACGCAAACAATGCGCAAGCTGTGCAAGCTGTGCAATGGGCAGTTGATCTTGTCCGCGAACACCAAGTTGCACGGGCGACCCAAGAGTATTTTGCGAACAGCGATTTGATTCGTAACGAAGTCGGGATGATTCTTGATTACTACGTTATGTTGCATGAAATTCAACCACATTTGAAGGAAGATCTCGGTGTCGCGGGATTGCCGCAATTTATCGATGGACATAGGGTGAACGAGCCATGGGTTTGCGGGTTCGGCATTTCTTCCAAAACAGCTAACCCTGAATTAGCCTGGTCTTTCCTTTGTGAATTGACCTGTACCAACAATGAATTGACCCGACTTGTGTCGGAAGGCTCAATTGCTCCGCTTCGCTCCGTATATTCGGAGGTAAGTCATGACAGTGATCCTTTGCGTAATGCCATACTGGCGGAACTCGAGAATAGTGCTCAACTTCCGGTTTCGTCAGGGAACACAGCCCTGTATCAATTGTTGGACGACTATGTGAATCCTGCTTTGGCCCGTATTGTGTTCGAAGGTGCCGACGTTAAGGGGACGCTGGATGATTTAGCCATCGTGCTGGACGGTAAACTTCAAGACCACTTTTCGGCACCTTTGTTAAGCTAACAGGTAACACTGGTACAACAAAGACACGAAGGCAGCCGGCCCGAATACGAATCGAGATTCTATATTGATAGTTTTAATATTGTTGAACTCTGACAAGAACATACTTACTCGACAATCGTATCTAGAGCTTCTGCGGCTATCCTGGATGCCCCGTTACCTGTGCGGTCAGGATAGATAAACAATTCCTAGAATAATACATGTATGGAATTATTTATTAAGTTCGTGAATAAGACGTTATCTGAAATACGACAAGTGCTTAATTTAATTATAGGAGGCAAGGGCGATGAAGCAACTAAATATAAGTGCAATAATTAGTTCTTTCATATTAGGCCTTTCTATTGTTATTAGTGGCGTGATTATTAGTAATTCTGGAGACAGAGAACTGAACAAAGACGGAACAAGTCAAAAAGAATATAAACCACTAATGACAATCAAAGAAACAGCTGAATACTTAAATATAACTGAACTCCAGGTAAGAACAATCATATCTAGTGAAGAAACCATGTTAAAGACCACTGGTACATATTCTAGCAAGATGTTTCCCATCTTTAGAATTGGGACCGATATTTATATAAGTACAGATGAATTAAAAGAATGGTTAAAGGAGTCTACAACGCTGAGAATACAATATTAATGAAAGTATTTCGAAGAAGGTCGTACTTCAGATAACAACGTATCTACGCTGTCGCTGTCGCTCCTTGGTCTGCCGAAGATTTTTCGGGGAAGCGGAATCAGCAGACAACCCTGTAAGGCTAAGTGGCGAAGCCACCCAGTCGCTACGCTCCTTTAAGCCTCTCGGATTCGTAGATACAAAACGTTAGATGAAATTGCTGTAATGAATTAAATAAGAAAACAAAGGGATAAAACCATGAAAAACTCAATAAATAAATATTTATATTATTTGGGATCAGGAATATTAGTATGTTTTGTTATATATATGATCGCAACTAATTCTTTTCAAAAGACTCAATATACGCTCTTTGTCTATGAGAATCAAGCAAGTAATATCAAGAAAGTTGATGGATTGGAAGATCCCAATAATAAAATAAGTGGCTACAGTTTTGGATTTCCAGGTATTGGATTTCCAGATAAGAGAATAGATGTATTAAGCACACCATTTTATGTATTAATAAAACAAAAGAATCAAGAAATTGAATATGTAACTGACAATGTTAAGAAATTAAACGAGTATCTAAAGAAACAAATAAAATAATTTGTAAGTGGATTTCGAAGAACTCAGCAACTTCACCTAACACTGTATCTACGCTGAGGGCTCTGCCCTGGGTTCGCAAGAAGTAGTGAGCAGAGATGTGATTTCAGCGCACAACCCTGCGAGGCTAAGTCCGTCGGACCCGGCGCATACGCACCTTAAGCCTGGTTCGCAGATATACCAACGTTATAGGAAATCAGCGCAAACCAGTAAATCACAAAACAAAATTACTCTCTGATCTGTTAAATAGGGGGATTATTGAATGATTATTCTAATTAGTGGAAATAGCAGTACTGGTAAGACACTTATGTCTCAAAAATTACTTGAGAAATATCAAATTCCCTATTTATCTATTGATCATTTAAAGATGGGGTTGTATAGAGGAGACTCTGCATGTGGGTTTACACCGCTTGATAGTACGGAACTTATTGGTGAGAAATTGTGGCCGATTATTAAAGGAATTATTATGACTAATATCGAGAATAATCAGAACATTATTATTGAAGGATGCTATATATTGCCTCATTTTATAAAGGATTTTGAAGTAGAATACTCTGAGAAAATCATATCAGTTTTCATTGGCTTCTCACAAAGATATATTGAAGAAAACTTCGCATCTAACATTGTGAAACATAGGAATGCTATAGAAGATCGGAGCTATTCAGAAGACGGGATAATAACTGATTACATTAATGACCATGATGCTTTTAGAAGGAAATGTCTAGACAGTGGTGTCAAATACTTTGAAATTGACAAAAACTATGAAGAAGAGATTATCAAGGTATATGATTTTATAGAGATTCAAAAACACGTGATTGATAGAAAATTCAAAGAAGGCGCTGACATCCTATAACAATGTGTTCACGCATCGGGGGACAAGCCCCCTCGGTCTCGGAAGATAATTCGGGGAAGCGATTGCTGGGACACATCCGCACCGACATACCATATCGCTGCCGCTCACTACGTTCTCTTAAGTCGGTGGGACGTCGTGAACACGGATACATTATTGGAAATCAGTCAAGAAATAGTATTTAGAAACCAAACAGGAAGGGGAAAGAAAAATTTTATAAATTTATCTAAGTTTAAAGCACTGGTTTTACGGGATGTTTCCTTCCGCTAAGGATCGAATTAGAATTACTAGTTCATTAATGTCTTTACTCCCAGTCATCATCGTGTTAAGTCTAGGTGGGCCATTGGAATATAGAGACTACATATTAATAACAATATGCATGATATTTATAATGGCGTCAGTGTTAAGTGCTTTATTCGATAGAATAATAGATTATGTATTAAAGAAATTAAAAACTAGAAAGACAAATAAAAAGGTTACGAACGAGTTAAATGATTGGAAAAATGATGAAATTAATTAAAGATAGCAAGTGATTTTATAGTGATTCGTTAGTATTTCAATAGGAGTGACTGACTTCATATAACAACGTATCTACGCTGTGTCGCTGACGCTCCTTGGTCTGCTGAGGATTGTTCGTGGAAGAGTAGTCTGTAGACAACCCTGCACTAACTAACCGCATCGCGGCCAGTCGCTTTGCTCCTTTAAGGTGGTGAGGGTTCGTAGATACAACAACGTTATACACAATGAACGAATGACAGGGGGCAAAACATGAGGAAAAGAAGTTGGTTTCTGATTTCTGTCCCAACTCTATTTATATTATCAATCGTATTCTTTGTTTATTCAGGATTAAACGGGAATCCAATAACGAAGTATTATTTTAAAAAAGAAGTAGAAAAATATTTGCACTTTGAGTACCCAAACAGTGAATTTACTATAAATTTAATTGGTTATGGATTTAAAGAAATGAATTACTATGGCGATGTTTCTCCTATGAAAAATAAAAATCTGCATTTTAAGGTAGAAGAAAATTATCAAGGCGAGCTATATGATACTTTACAGGAATCTACACAAGAGAATCAGGCAAATCAAAAGTGTAATAGTGAGTTAAATAAATACTTCAAAAATTCAACATGCAATGCAGATGTATTTGGTTCAAAAATGATAATACAAATTCATACAGAGGACAAAAAAGAAAATATTAAAGTATATGAAAACGAAATAATAAATTTTATACATTCTATATCTGATTTGGATCTTGATCTGTCCGTGCATTTTAATAATGAATGGATTTTTATTGATCAACATTCTTTTAACGATATTTATACAAATAAGAAACTCATATATGAATGACAAAGAGTATAAACTTGTAGGTTCGAAGAAGCGGTCACTGCGTATAAACCATATTCACGCATCGGGCATTCGCCCTAGGTCCGGCAGAAGTAAGATGAGGATTCGGGGTACAACTGGCAGCAGCAAGGAAACATATTCAGCCGGACACACCCGCACTACCTAACCGCATTGCGGCCGTCCCTCCGGGACTTAAGGTGGTGGGGCGTCGTGAATACATAACGTTATCTGAAATAACAAGCAAGAAATTAAATTAAATCGAAAACCCATATGAGGAAATCTATATGTGAGGTGGTCGTATTGAAGATAAAACTATGGATACCCATAGGAATTCTGCTGGTGGCAATAATTGCAGGGGCATTTATTTACACCTATCCGCATCATCTTACTTTCACCATGCAAGGAATCATGTATCAATTAGGTGAAGAAAATAAGGATTATGTAAAACCAGTTGCTGTATCTGTAAATGGTAAAATGAAAAAGAGCATACTGGGAGTAAGAACATTTACAGGGGTAATTGATATTGAAGGTGAAGATATACCTGTTCCCTCAGAAAATAGGAAATTAGAGCTTAGATTTAGCGAAAATGGTGAAGCACAACTATTGTATAGGTATATCATCAATGGTAATATTAAGCATTTTTCTTACGGTATTATATTTATTAATGACGATAGTAACAAGATTGCTATTATGAAATATCAAGCAACTCCTAATGGTAGGGGTTGGAACGGGGGTGATGGTTATATGATATCAACACCTGCACAAAATAGAGATGAGGCATTGGAAATATCAAATGAATTGTTAGATGATTTTTATACAAGGTTCACGCTAAAATGATTGGTGCATACTAACTAACGGAGAACATTTAATTAACTTTCGGTGAAGTGACCCCACAGAAATGTTTGATGGAGAATTGAAGGTAAGATCAAGGTATTAAGCAAATACATACAAGGAAACTATAAGGATTTTGTTGAAGGAGATAGAAAAGTACAAACCTTTGAAAGTGTCGCGGCCGATCGCTGTCGCTCTCTTAAGGCAGAGGGTTCGTAGATCCAACAACGTTATCAGAAATCAATTGCAGGACTATGAGGAGATTAAATGAAAAAAATTATTGCAATCATACTAATGGTTGGATTGATAATAAGTATGTACTTCAACTATCAAATGAAAGAGTACAAAGACTATCAAAAAGTTGATTATACTATTAAATTAAATCATGGAATTCAAATTGGTATAAAAGAATCAATTCAGAATTTAGATAATGTGATAAAAAGCTTAGAGGACAATTCTCCGAAGGAAACCGTCATAAACACATTAGGAAATTTGGCAGTATCATTGAAAGTTGGTGAAGAATCATTTGTCTTTCTTGATTCCGATTTCAAGGAAGATAAATTATCATCAACTTATTTAATCTATAGTGTATTTAGAGATATGTATTGGTATATAAAAGCAGATATCACAGACGGCATTTTATCGAATAAGGTGTCGCTAGAAAAAGAATCGAGAAAACAACTTATTAAGGATATAGGAGTTCTTAAACAAGATTTGGAGTATATTGATAGTCGATTTAACGAGGATATTTTGAAAGAACAAAGTCCTCAGTGGATTGAAAATAAATGGAAAGAGTTAATTGGAGAGATTGTAAGTAGAAATACGAATTTTAAGTTATATGAAAGAATTGGAATGAAGTACAATTTGTGAGTGGTTCGTGGAAGGCAATTGACATAAAGGAGCAAACTATATGGTCGATATTTCAAAGGTTGCAATAACTGAACCATTAAGGATCATTGTTGGAGCATCATCACAATCATATCCGGGGTGGATACAGACACAAGAAAATGAGCTAAATTTACTGAATAGAGATGATTGGTATAGGAGCTTTGGAGACAGGAAAATAGATATTATTTTGTGTGAGCACGTATGGGAACATTTAACTTATGAAGAAGGTATAGAAGCCGCTAGGATTTGTTATGACTTTTTAAATTCCGGAGGATATGTTCGTTGCGCTGTTCCTGATGCATTTTTTCGTAATGAATGGTATCAGAACATAGTTAAGGTTGGGGGACCGGGACCATTAGATCATCCTGCTGCTAGCCATAAGATTGTACATAATTATAAGACTTTACGCAGTGTGTTCGAAGAGGCGGGGTTTGAAGTTAAATTATTGGAGTATTGTGATGAGGAATGTAAGTTTCATTATAATGATTGGAATCCTGAAGGGGGATACATATACAGATCATTACGATATGATCATAGAAATAAAGAAGAAGAATTGGGTTTCGTTTCTCTAGTCATAGATGCAGTTAAAAACGTTTTGTAAGTAATCTGCGAGGCTAAGTCTAGCGACCTAGAGCTGAAGCTCCTTAAGCCTCTCGGATTCATGAATACTATAACGTTAGACGAAATCACCTGAAGAAAGAAAGGATGGGAGACAATGAAAAAATTAGAGATTCTAACCGTACCCTCGTTTTGGAAAACCGAAATGAAACAAAAATATTATCAACTTCATGAGGAAAACAGTAAGTTGGTTGTTCTGTTTCCAGGAAAAAACTATTCTTGTGAGAAGCCAAGTCTACATTTTGCTGGAACTTCCGCAATTCAAAGTGGTTTTGACTTATTGGTTCTTGAATATGGATATCAAGCTGCGAGAACGAATTTGGATATTAATGATCTGCCAAGAGTAATAGAAGATAGCCATGAATCTGTTCGACGAATAATTAACAAGTATAATGAAGTCATTTTTATTAGTAAGAGCATAGGCACAATAGTTGCGGGTGAAGTTCATGGAAAACTTGATATTCCAATAAGACATTTATTTTTGACACCAATTAAAGACACAGTACACTATATCAACAAGTATAATGGACTTGTGGTTTATGGGACAAAGGATGAAGTGTTTAATACTGAACTGGCAAACCAAATTAACATAGACAAAGTCAGAAGGGTAATAGAAATTCCTAATGCAAATCACTCTCTGGAAACCAACAATGTTGAGGAAAGTATCGAGATTCTAGGTAAACTTGTAAGGATATATATGGATTTTCTAAATAAGTAACGATTGTAGGTATAACAAGGTGACTTCGTATAACACATATTCACGCTTCGGCATTCGCCCCTCGCGAAATGACCGTAAGTCTGATAAAGATCTAAACTAATAAACCAAAAACAAAAGGTGGTAGCTTATAGTGATTTACCCGAATATTGAAACCGAAAGACTATTCATGAGAGAACTAACTCTGGATGATGTTGAAGCAGTATATAGACATTTTTCATACCCTGAGGTTACGAAGTTTATGGATATTGAGGTATGTAAAGATTTAAGAGAGGCAGAAGAAATTATTGCTTTTCATATAAACGATTCCGGTTGTAGATATGGATTATTTAATAAAGAGAATAATGAGCTTGTCGGGACATGTGGTTTTCATTGCTGGTCAACAGAGGATCAAGAGATAAAAGCTGAAATAGGTTTTGATTTGTCCCCGGATTACTGGGGGAGGGGTCTGATGCAGGAAGCTTTGATGAAGGTTTTACGAGTGGGATTTAACCTTATGAAGTTAGACTATATTGAAGCGTCAACAGAAGTAGATAATATCAAGTCGCAGAAGCTTTTAATAAAGATGGGATTCAATCAAGAGAATGAATTGAAGGACAACCTAGTGTATTTTACATTGAGAGATAAAGAAACAATTTGTGAGTAATTCAAGAAGACGGTAACTACGCAAAACAATATATTCACGCTACGGGGATTTCGACCCTTGGTTCGCCATATGAGGGTGGAGCTAAGGGAATAAATAATTTTGAGGAGCATATCAATGATTGATATTCCAAGCATAATTCCACATCGATATCCATTTTTAATGATTGATCGGATTATAGAGATAGATCAAGGAAAATGGGCTAAGGGATATAAGAATGTGACATGTAACGAATGGTTTATTACTGAAACAAGTCACAGTATGCCAAGTATGATGATTGTGGAGGCGTTAGCGCAATTAGGAGCATTCACAACATCAAGTAAAGAGAATAGTTTGGGCTTTCTTTCATCTTTAAATGGTCTTGAAATTATAGGCAATGCGTATCCAGGTGATCAAGTTGAATTATATTATGAAGTTATAAAGAATAGAAGAGGTTTTGTACTGGGCAAAGGAGTGGCCACTGTTGGAAACCGAGTAATTATTAGAGCAGAACAGATTATGATATATATACAAGGCTCCTCATGATTTGATTCACAAGTAATTATGTGTGAATATAAAAGAGGGCAATAACACGGTAACGCCGTGTCGCGTTCGCTCCTTGGTATGACGGAGAAATTAAAAGGAAGTCAGGTAAGGGCCTTTCGGCCCTTGGTTCGCCCGATGAGTGGAGAAAGTAAAAACCAACCCTAAGGTTGAGGCCAGAGATGGGTTTTGTTCCTATACGACTTAGAAGGGAATAAACCTCCCAAGCCAATTGTACTGACCAAGTGTTCGCAGCACTTGGTCTTTATTATCTATAAATTACACATGTAAAAACATGTATCAAAAACTACGCTCCTTTAAGCCATTCAAGTTGTGGATACAAAAAAGTTAAGTGAAACCTTTGCAAATGAAATGTTGCCAAAACTTTTGGGGGACTTCCTTTGTCGATACGGTAAGTTATTAGGAATAATTATGTTTTATTACACTAAATCTTTGATTGTACAGTATCAATGTACTGCTATTTTTGATTTTTACAGTTTCATATACGCATCCTTCTGTGCAATGGTAGGCATATAAGATGCGAAAGGAGGGATAGCGGTATCAGACATGGAAGCGCTTCAGATCTCCGTATTCGCATCAACTCAATAGGGAGGTGATAAGTCGCTTTTGAATGGGTTGATCGCAAGCGGTGAGAAAACGGACAAGAATCATGACGGGAAAGTTGACATGATAGACCTTGCAATTGTGGCCAAAGCGCGATAGGAGGATATGTATGAACTTATTAAGAAGAATTGCTAGTCCAATATTAGCATTTACTCTGGTATATAGCCCACTTTCAGATATGGGGTCCATATCCAAAGTACATGCTCTGGAAGCTACTTCCAAGGCATTCTATATAGCCAAAAACGGCAATGACGCAAATAGCGGTACAATGGATGCACCTTTTGCAACGTTGGAAAAAGCAAGAGATGCGATCCGCGAGTTAAAGAGTACTTCTGGATTACCAGATGGGGGAGTTACCGTTTATCTCAAAGAAGGTGTATATAACCGTACGGAATCATTTGCGTTAACAGACCAGGATTCGGGCACATCAAGTTCTCCAATAACCTATAGGGCATATGGAAATGATAAGGTTTCTATCATGGGCGGATACAGCATAGATACATCAGCTTTTTCACCTGTAACAGACCAAGCCATTTTGAACAGGCTTCCGCAAGAAGCTAAAGATAAAGTCAAACAGATTGATTTAAAAGCACAGGGCATTACGGAATTTGGTCAAATATCAAAGGCTGGATACGGTTGGCCTAAAGCTGCACCAGCGCCTGAACTCTTTGTAAATGGAAAGTCCATGACATTAGCGCGATATCCGAATACAGGCTTTTTAACGACAGGAACGGTAGTTCAGCAAGGATTTATTCCACGTGATCACATGGCGGATATGCCGGCAGGAAATCCGAGTCATCCTGACTATGTCCCAGCAGATCAATGGATTAACAAACCAGGGCCAATCTTTAAATACAGCGATTCTCATGTCGACAACTGGGCACAGGAAAGCGATCCATGGCTCTTTGGATACTGGAGATGGGACTGGGCAGATGATAATTTACATATTAAATCGATTGACACGGTCAATAAAACAATAGAGGCATCCCATCCAAGCATGTATGGTGCCATTAGCGGACAGCGATATTATGCCTATAATTTGTTAAGTGAAATAGACATGCCAGGTGAATGGTATCTGGATCGAACCAGCGGTATTCTCTATTTATATCCGGAAAAGGACGTAAACGATAGTGAAATGCAGCTTTCCGTTCTTGATAAGCCGTTAGTCGATATGAAAAAGACTGATTTTACAAACTTCATGGATATTACGTTTGAGGTTTCCCGCGGACACGGCATAAAGATGATTGATAGTTCCAACAATCGTATTGTGCATTGTACCTTTAGACGTCTTGGTCAAAAGGCGATCATGATTGGGGACGAGGAGGCTTTAGCTGATGACCCGGGCAATGTTAAATTTAACAGTGGCTATACAGGAGGAAGCAATAACGGGGTTATAAGCTGTGACATTTACGATACAGGGCAGGGCGGAATATACATGTTAGGAGGCAACAGAACAACACTTACGCCTGGAGGACACTATGCAGAAAATAACCATATTTATAGGTACGCTCGTATATTAAGAACATATACTCCGGCTATTTCCATAAATGGTGTAGGAAACAGGGCTACCAATAATCTGATCCATGACGCGCCCCATATGGCGATTCAATTTAAAGGAAATGACCATGTTATTGAATTCAATGAAATCTATGATGTATGTCAGGAAACCAGTGATGCCGGAGTAATCTACTCATTACGTGATTGGACCTACCGCGGCAATATGATTAAAAACAATTACATCCATGATATAACAAATCTTGGAGGGCTTGGTTCGTATGCTGTTTATCTAGACGATTTATTGAGCAGTGCAGAAATAACAGGAAATGTATTTTATAACGTTTCAAATAGCGCATTTTTGCTAGGCGGTGGCCGTGACAATACGGTTAAATACAATATTATGATTGACAGCGGCAAATTTATGAGCCTGGATAACCGTGGAGAAGGCTGGGCTGCTTACCATGCTGAAGCACCGAATGGAACAGCCTATAAAAATTTAATGAGTGTTCCCTATAAGCAGGAGCCGTGGGCGAGTAGATATCCGCAACTTGTAAATCTATGGGAAGATAGCCCTAAGATTCCTAAGGGGAATTTTGTAAAGGATAATGTGCTCTATAACACAGCAGAGGGGAGTATTGCAGACAGCGCAAAAACATATGGCACGATCGGAAATAATTTAAAACTGACAGCGAATGAAGATGCTGGGTTTGTAGATAAGGCAAATAGGAATTTTATGCTGAAAGATAGTTCCATCATTTATCAGCAAATTCCTGACTTCCCCAAGATTCCATTCGATAAGATGGGGCTCAAGCTGGATGAATACCGCACAAGTATCGATGCCAACATTGGGGACTTCCATTTAGTTGCCCCTGCAAACCGTTCAACGGATCTTGACCCCATGAATGTTGTCTTCGAGTGGCAGAAGGCTGATGGTGGAGAGAGTTATGAACTGATTGTCGCAGAAGACGAAGCATTTACCAAGATAATAAGTGATGTAAAATTGAATGGGACTCGTAAGGCAATTGATGGGTTAGAGGCAAATAAAACGTATTATTGGAAAGTAAAAGCATATGTACTTGCGAATTCTGTTACCGGAGGCAAGTGGAGTTCTGAGGTATATACATTTACGACAGGAACATCCAGTACTTTTACAGAAGACTTCGAGAATGGATTTGTAGGTTGGACGGTAGAGAAAGGAACAGCCAGTACAAGTAGTGCACAAGCACATAGCGGAACAAAGAGCTATGTAAAAGATGAAAATGTTGATGCTATTTCCAAAACATTTTCTAACTACTACAATGGTTACGTTACCGTCTGGTATTATGACAACATGTCTGGCGCTACGAAGCAACTGGTGAATGTTGAAGGTGGAAAGTGGATCGCTCTAGGTGTCGATACAACGAAAACGGCAAGCAGCGGCGGAGCAAAGTATCAGATCCGTATCGATGGTGATTTCACTTCTTCGGGTGTCGATCGAACAAAAGGTTGGCATAAGTTTACCTGGGATTATACATCTGGAGACCATGTTGATCTGTATATTGACGACCAGAAAGTCGCAACAGCAGATTCCAAATCATTTAATAAAATTGCCATGGGAGACTTCTGGGGAGCGGCTGGCATTGGATACTTTGACGATATTAAAATAGAGAATTTAAGAGTAGCCGTGAAGAGTGTAGCGTTAAGCAAGCCAAGTATGGAATTGGAAGCAGGAGGCACGGAATCGATAACAGCAACGGTAACGCCTAATGCTGCTGCGAACAAAAATGTGACCTGGAAGTCTAGCAACGATGCCATCGTATCCGTAGATCAGAATGGCGTTGTGACAGCCCATACGGAAGGAACAGCTACCATTACGGTAACGACGGCTGACGGGGGATACACGGCAGATTGCACGGTTACAGTGAAAAAATCGATGCCGAGAGCGGCATTAACCGGTCCTAAGACGGTGAACTCCGGCCAAACATTGGATGTCACGATGGGATTGAGCGGCGTTACCCAAAATGTATACCAGCAAATGTATGGCCAAGATTTGACGCTTACCTATGATCCGGTGAATTTGCATCTCGATTCCATAACCTCGGTTAAAGACGGTTTTCAAGTCATCGATCACAAGGAGTCGGTGCCGGGACAAATCCGAATTGTGGCTGCCAGCGTGGGTACGAACGTGTCGGCTCAAGGCGATTTGTTGCTAATGAGGTTTAAGACAAATTCTGTAACCCAGGCAACCTATACGACAATTTCAATAGACCGTGCAGTGATTGCTAATGGACAGGGGGATGAACTGCAGGTCGGTGGAGCATCCCATGAGGTACAAATACAGATATCTAATTTACCAGTAGATAAGTCGCTGTTGAATGCGCTGATCGCAAGCGCTCAGGCGAAACATGCTGCAGCAGTGGAAGGCAGCGAGGACGGTCAGTATATAACAGGATCCAAAGCGCAATTGCAGTCGGCGATCGATATAGCCCGTGGGACAGCAAACGATCCGAACGCCACGCAGCAGCAGGTGGATCGTGCGAAAGAAGCATTGGAAGCAGCCATTCACGTGTTTGACACCAAGCGGATAACCGCAGATATCAATGGTGATGGAATTATCTCGATTGGTGACTTGGCTATCGTTGCAGGGGCCTATGGCAAACAACAAGGCCAGGCGGGTTGGAATGAGAAAACGGATGTGAATCATGACGGGAAAGTTGACATTCTAGACCTTGCCATTGTGGCCAAGGCGATCTTGAAATAGAATAGCTTTGCAAAATGCTTGCGGGGAAGAAGAAAAGGGGAGAATCATTCTCCCCTTTTCCATTTTTACAGGCTTTTTGTCATGTCCATTACTTTTTGCTTGAAAAATAGTACGAGTCAGCATATTGTAATCAATAATGATTTATATATGCTAAAATTTAGAAATGAGGTTGTAGTTCATGATGATTGATGCACATCAGCACTACTGGAGACTAGATCGGGGAGATTATGGCTGGTTGACACCATCTTCTGGTTCCGTACTATTTCAGGACTATATGCCGGACTTGTTAAAAGATGAATTACACCATAACGGGTTTCAGGGGACCATTGTTGTACAAGCGGCGCCGACGATGGAAGAGACGACATTTCTTCTTCAATTGTGTGATAAAGAAGAAACCTTGATGGGTGTCGTGGGCTGGCTTGATATCAATGCTTCAGATTTTGAACAGCACTATCTTCGTTTTCGTAGCCATCCGCGTTTTGTAGGAATTCGTCCAACTTTCCCAGATATTTCGGATGGAGAGTGGGGGCATCACAAGCAGCTTATACATAATTTATCCATACTTGCTGAGGACGATTGTCCTGTTGATTTGTTGGTTCGTCCACCTGGTTTGGCAAAAATGGCAAAGCTACTCTCGTATGTGCCTAACCTGCCTGCCATTGTCGATCACCTAGGTAAGCCGGATTTGTCAGGGAAAAGTGATCAACTATGGGCGGACGGATTACGCGCCATTGCGAAATTCGAACGTACCTCCTGTAAGTTGTCTGGACTCGCGACAGAAGGGGAGTTTGGTAATCGCAGGTCAGCCCAAGTGATACAGCCTTATATTCAGCATGCCATTCAGGTGTTCGGTTCTTCAAGGCTAATGTTTGGCAGCGACTGGCCGATTTGTCTGCAAGCAGGCCGGTTTACGGAGATGAGGTCTATGATTGAGGAGGCGTTGTCCCATTATTTATCCACTGAAGAGATCGATCATGTATTTGGCCATAATGCCGTTAGGATATACGGTTTACAATAGGAGGGAACCATGAAGATTCTTCCGAAGTATAGATCAAGAAAATATCTTTTCCGATTGCTCCTCTCCATTTCGATCGTTACGGTAATTTTTCTGACGATCAGTTCGTCACTCCTGTACTACATATCCGAGAATAAGATGCTCCAAATGCAGCAGCAAGCAGATTTGAAAGTGCTTTCACAAATTAAATATAACATCGATAACTTGAATGAAACGGTCAAAAATATTACAGTTTCCACTTCTATGGATTCGGATGTTGTCTATTTATTGAATACGTCCGTGATGGATAAAGGTGAACTCGCACAAAAGCTGAACAGACTGGAAAAAATGGTCTCAGGGTCTATGTTCCTGCAAAGCGTTACGATTTATAACGCCAATACGGGATGCTACTATTCAACCCAGAGCAGCATAAATTGCGCGGACGATGGCATGAACGGTTCACTGTCCAAGTATATAAAGTCGCATAAAGATATCCCAAGGCTGAAGTTCATCCCTATTTCGGGCGTACAAGAAAAGTCACCGGTGTTCTCGATGTTTATCTATGACGAAGTAACTGACAGCAAGCTGATTGTAACATTAAAGCCGTCCTGGCTTTTTGATAATATCAGTAACTTGAATCATGTGGACAGTGAACAGCAGGGCACGATTTTTGTTACAGACAAGTCTGGTACGCCGCTTCTGGAAACTACGATGAATACTCAGGTTCCTTTGGATGAATACCGAGAGGTGATTCGAAATCGTGCCGAGGCCGGTGTCGATCAGGATTATCTCGTCTACGAGAGCGGCAGCAACAAGTTTATACTTAGCTTCATGTCATCGAGTCAGAGTGACTGGATCATCGCGAGCGTACAGCCTTATCAAGTTGTTCTCGGAAAGCTCCAAGAGATGCGCAAGATTTCTTTGATCATTATCAGCGTAGTTCTCGTGTTGTCCATAGCGGTTTCCTTTATTATTGCCTATCGACTCTATCGTCCGATTGAAAATATGCTGCAGCAGATGTTGGGGAAGCGGACCAGCAGTGGAACGGAAAAACGTTCGGATCTCGATGAGCTTAAACTTATTACCAACGAATATCAAGACGCAATGCACAAGTTAGTTAACCTGGAAAAGGAAGAATATTCCCAGAGGGATCAACTCAAAACCTTTGCACTACGTAGACTCATCTCCGACGCCAGCCTGTTAACGCCACAGGAGATCCAGCAAATTCAGTGGGATATCGATCTTCATCAAAAGCTGCGCCTTTGCGTGCTTCTCATTGATGATATAGAGGAATTCGAAGGGCAATCCAGCGATTCCGATAAACGTCTCTATAAATTTGCGATTGCCAATATTACGAAGGAAATATTAGCAAGAGATTTGCACTGTGAAATTGTACCGATGCAAAACGATCATTTCGTGCTGCTGCTTGGGGAAGCCCAGGAAGGTTCCAGCATGCGCTTGGAAAACCTGAAAGGAATCTTACAAGAGCTGCAGCAAACGATCATTGCCTACTATCGAATTTCGCTATCCATTGCAATCGGAGATGAAACGCAGGAATACAGCCAGCTTTCTCGCCAATATGGTCAGGTTCTGGAAAATGCATCCTACCGCATCGTCCATGGGAAGTCTTGTATCATTACATCTGAGATTGTCGAACGGAATAAAGAAAATAATGGTCCCTTTCAGTTCCCAACAGAAGTGGAGAAAAAAATATTGGAATCCATCAAGTCTGGTCAAAGCACGAAATTCCGTGAACAGCTCGAAGGTTTATTTCATCAATTGGAAAGCTTACATTTCAACAACATCATGTATTCCGTGTTTCATCTGCTCGCCATTCTGAATCAAGCAGTGGGGGAAATGAACAGTAACTCCGTTAGACAGGTGAATCTCGATTTCAAATATCAATACCAGCAGCTACTCAAACAAGAATCACTGCATGCCATGTTCAACATGTTCTTGACTATTTTTGAAGAAATTCATGGGCAGCGCTCACAGGACTTCAAAACGCAATCCAATCGGATATTGATTGACACGATCAAGGAAATCATAGAGGAGCAGTATGAAGATGCCAATCTAAGTCTGTCGAGTATAGCGAGCACCATGAAATTATCATCCGCCCATGTCAGCAAGCAATTCAGGCAGCAGGAATCGATGTCGGTCAGTGAATACATCAATGAAGTCCGTCTGCGAAATGCACTCGCTCTTCTTGAGAATAATGACTACAGTATCTCACGTATTATGGACTTGGTAGGCTACAGTAACGAGAGTTATTTTTTCAAGCTCTTCAAGAAGAAGTTTGGCACTACGCCCAAAGAATATCGTTTTAAAAAAGTTCTTGATGAATAATTTACATGGTCAGCCGCTCCGCAAGCCGTTTCAAAGTTAACACGCTGAAACGATGCTACCGGGGCGGTTTTTTGTGTTATGGACGTAAACTACAGTATTTTAGCGTTTTTACCTGCAAAAAGTAGAGTGTTTTTTATTAATTACAGTATTCCTTTTCCTTGTTTTCACGGGATAATAGGGGCACAGCAGTCGCTTGCGGCAATGAAAAGGAGGAGCAGAAATGATTAAAAAAGAGTGGAGGCACTTTAAGCGAAACCGGGAATTGTTCATCATGTCACTACCGGCGATCGTGTATAAGTTATTGCTTAGCTATCTGCCGATGCTCGGTTTGGTTATCGCATTCAAACAGTATCGATACGATCTTGGTGTATTTGGAAGCGAATGGGTGGGATTTAAGAACTTCAAGTTTTTCTTCAATTCGGATACAGCACTCATCGTTACTCGCAACACCATACTGTATAATCTTGCTTTTATTGTACTCACCATCTTGATAGCGCTTACATTAGCTATTTTATTGAATGAACTCTCAAGAAAGTGGATCAAGGTGCATCAAACGGTCCTATTTTTGCCTTATTTCCTATCTTGGGTTGTCGTCGGATATGTGGTACTGGCATTCCTTGATCATAAAAACGGCTTTTTAAATGTCATTTTAGGACTGTTCGGTCAAGATGCGATCAAATGGTATGAGCAGGCAAAGTATTGGCCGGTGATCATTGTCATTACTCAGCTCTGGAAGTCTGTAGGCTTTTCAACACTCATCTATTATGCAGGAATGCTGTCCATAGACTCCAGTTATTATGAAGCGGCAAAAATTGATGGCGCTAACCGATGGCAAATGATTCGTAAAATTACGATTCCGACTTTAATGCCATTGATCGTGATTCTGTTCATTATCGATGTAGGGAAAATATTCAGGGCGGACTTTGGATTGTTCTATTTTATTCCGAATGACTCGAGCTTTCTCTACAGTACGACAGATGTTATTGATACCTATGTATACCGGTCACTTCGGGTTGTCGGGGATATTGGAATGTCCACTGCGATTGGATTATACCAGTCCGTCGTAGGGTTTATTCTGGTACTTCTGGCCAACTGGGTTGTTAAAAAAATAAACTCGGATAACGCGCTCTGGTAAGGAGGGGATGCAGAATGTCTACGATACAAGTTACGATAAACAAGAAAGCTGCAAAAAGCTCTTTGGCAAGTAAAAAATCTAGCTGGAGTTCCCGGATTATTAATCTTTTCTTCTGTGCGCTATCCATCTTGTTAATCATTCCTTTGATTCTGGTCATATCCATCTCGTTCACTGATGAGAAAACACTTCTACAACACGGTTACCATTTACTCCCGGAGAAGTTTAGTCTTGAAGCATATTCCTTAATTTTTAAATCCCCAGGCGTATTATTGAATGCCTACGGTATTACCATTCTGGTGACCGTGATTGGGACGGTTATTGGATTATTTCTAACTAGTTTGACCGCATACACGATCTCACGCAAAGATTATCGGTATCGTAAACCGATGACCTTATATGTATTCTTTACCACCTTATTTAGTGGCGGGCTCGTTCCGTTCTATATTATGGTCACCCAGTATTTGCATCTAAAAGATACGATGTGGGCATTGATTGTCCCGTATTTGCTAAGTCCATTTTACATCCTGGTGATGAAAGGTTTTCTGGATAAAATTCCGTTAGAAGTCATTGAATCCGGCAAGATCGATGGGGCAAGCGAATGGCGTATTTTCTTTACCATCGTGCTGCCGCTCTCCTTGCCAGCGCTAGTTACCATCGGGCTGTTCATCTCGTTCCAGTATTGGAATGATTGGTGGCTGGGCTTACTGTTCATCGACGACCAGAAGTTGGTTCCACTTCAATTAATGTTGTATCGCGTAATGAGCACCATCGAATATTTGTCCAACAATATGTCAACCGTTAACGTGAGTATCGACATGACGCAATTTCCGAGCTTGTCAGCAAGAATGGCTATGGCGGTGCTTGCAGCGGGACCGATGATGATCGTTTTCCCGATGCTGCAACGATTTTTCATTAGCGGCCTAACCGTAGGTTCTGTCAAAGGCTAGTCGAATGAACGGGTATCAAATTGCTTGGTACGACGGGTTCGTCTTCCCGTTCGTACGAGCAGTTGATATAAATATCATAATATACTTAGGGGGAAAGATGGGATGAAGAAGCAATGGCTCAAATTGTTTGCAGGTGTGATCAGTTTCGTATTGGTATTGACGGCATGTGGAGGTGCCAAGGAAGAGCAGAAAGCCGCAGATGGTAAGCAGAATGAAGAATTGCCTCCCGTAGAGTTGGTATGGAATTTCCCATTAAGCGCAATTCCGCAAGACTTAGCAACCGTTCAGGAAGCGGTGAACAAGATTACCAAAGAGAAAATCAATGCAACGGTAAAGCTGCAAGCGCACACATTTGCCGATTACAATCAAAAAATGAACACGATCGTTGCATCCGGTGAAAAGTATGATGTTGCTTGGGTGGCCAACTGGAACTGGGACTATCTGCAAAACCAATCGAAAGGTGCTTTTCTGGAGCTGGATGATTTGATTCAACAGAACGCGCCGGATTTACTGAAATCTATGCCTGATTTCGTCTGGGATGCTGCCAAAATCCAAGGTAAAATCTATGCCATTCCCAACTATCAGACGGTAACGAAAAAAGAAGGTTTTGTCATTCAAAAGCGTTTTGCAGACATATACAACTTGGATGTCAGCTCCATTAAGAAGTTCGAAGATATCGAACCGTTTCTGAAGCAAATTAAAGAAGGCGAATCACCGGACGTGGTTCCATTTCTGAATGATAAGAGTGGAAGATTCAGTCTAATGTACCAAAGTCAAGGGTTAGAAGCGATTAACAATGTCGTGGGTGTGGAGCTTCAGAATCCTGACAAACCTATTAATTTGTTCGAGACACCACAATATAAGCATTACCTGGATGTGATGAGAGACTGGTATACCAAAGGCTATATTAACGAAAATGCGGCAACGCTCAAGAACAAAAACGATATTATCAAAACAGGCAACGCAGCTGTTCAATTCCATAATGTGCTGAAGCCGGGCGGTGAAGTGGAAGCCAAAGCAGCCAACGGCGGAAATGATGTCATTTACGTGCCAATTACGGATGCGTACGCTTCCACAGGCACGGTTATTACAACGATGCAATCCATCAGCAAAAACTCCAAAAATCCTGAACGCGCAATGATGTTTATCAATCTGTTGAACACAGATAAAGAACTTTATAATGCCATCAGTTACGGCGTAGAAGGTAAGCATTACAAGAAAGTGTCTGACAACGTCGTTCAAATCAATAAAGATGGCGGTTATGCACCTAACGCGAACTGGGTATTCGGAAACACATTTAACGCTTATTTGGTTGAAGGGATGGATCCTTCCGTCATGGAGCAGACCAAGAAAGAGAATGAAACGGCGCAAAAATCCCCATTAATGGGTTTCAAGTTCGATAACACGCCAGTTATGGCGGAAATAGCCAACTTGGCTACGGTGATCGATGAACATCTGCCGGGACTCGATACAGGTACGGTTGATCCAAATACGAATCTGAAAGTTTTCCAGGATAAGTTGAAGCAAGCTGGCATCGATAAGGTCATTGAAGAAATGGCAAAACAAATTGAGGCCTGGAAGCAGACGAAGTAATTGGTAGATACGTACCGTGACGCCTTGGAGTGGCTCACGGTACGTATCTTTCCTATGGCGTTAAACGGCTATCATTTCACTAAGTCTTCACGATGGAGGTAACCACATTGATCAATCAACTGACACTCAAGCAGTTTAAACAGGCTTTGGAGGAGACGGACTGTCCCTCACAGATTCTTTTCGCAGAAGCAGTCTCCCCCGAGCATTGGCATAGGATCAGAGAAGGGACAAAATACGCAGAAATTTGGGAGCAGCTTGAGGCAAAAGCGGAAGAACTGCTCGCGATGCCGCCGGCGCCCCCCTCATTCTCGGACTTTATTTTATTTGGCAGCACCGGTGACCGGATCATTTATCAGAGCAAGCGGGATCAGCTCTACTCAGGGTTGCATACATTCAGTCTACTTGCCATGGCAGACATCCGCCCGGAATGGATCACAGGGTTGGAAAATGCAATTTGGAACATTTGTAATGAGTTTACGTGGGTACTGCCTGCGCATGTGGGGCTCTACCATAACCAATATCCGAATCAAATTTGGGACCAGACGAAGATGCCTCGCGAAACGGTTGATTTAGCGGCTGCACACATCGGATTTACGCTGGCTGAAATCATTCATTTGGTGGGGGATCGCATGCATCCGTGGGTTGTCGAACGCGTCAAGGCAGAGATACATCGGCGAATTTTTGAGGTGTATTTCCATAATCCAGTCCCTCAGAACTGGGAGCTCAAAACGAACAATTGGCCCGCCGTCTGCGCTTCTTCCATTGGTGCGGCAGCGATCTATCTGGAACAGGACAGTGAAAAGCTGAGCGGCATGCTGTGGCGAGTCATCAATGTTCTCCGCGCTTACCTATCCGGCTTTGATGAGCAAGGGGCCACGCCGGAGGGACCGGCCTACTGGCAGTATGGATTTTCGCATTTTGTTTTTTTTGCGGAGTTGTTAAAGGAGCGAACGCAAGGGCGAATCTCCCTTCTGGAAGACAAGAAAATCGAGCAAATTTCCCTGTTTCCGCAATTTTGCATGCTGGGCGGTGGGAAAGTTGTCAATTTCTCCGATTCCGCCGAGCAGGTGAAATGGAATACGGGCGTGATTCATCGCTTGCAGAGCTATGCACCGGCCCTTCAAATGCCGGAATCAACGACCTGGCTGATGCCGACTTCGAACAGCTGGTTGGACAATTCTAGACTTATGCTGTGGTCTCCTGATCGGACTGAATCCCAGACAGAGGAGGCCTGGCGAGATTCGGGACGGGTTGAAGAGAGGATTTTCGAAGGGAATCAGTGGGCCATTTCGAAGGTCACCGATGTTAAGGGTCGCATGATCGCTTTTGCAGCCAAGGGCGGGTATAACGAAGAGCCGCACAATCACAATGATTTAGGGCATTTTATTCTCCATGTCGATGGTAGAAGTGTGCTGGCAGATATGGGACTCGGCGTATATTCCAGACAGTATTTTCAGCCGGAGTATCGTTATAAGCAAGTAAACGCCGGATCGCATGGCCACTCCGTGCCTATTGTTAACGGTTGTACACAGGGCTTCGGTAGACAGTTTTACACGGAAATGACCGGGCATCATCAAACGAATGAGGAAATGGCTGTATCCCTGGATCTGACTAATGCGTATGCATGTTCTGATTTGAGACATCTTACACGCCAATTTGTATGGAAACGCACTTTGAACGAAACGCCGTATCTCGTCATTCGTGATCGGGTTTCTTTTTCCAATCAACCGACTTCCTTTCAAGAGGTATTCATCAGCAGTGTTCAGCCAGTGAAGACGGTTCCAGGTCAATTAGAATTGAGCGATGTTACACTTTTCTACGAAGAGAGTGAGTGGTCTGCTGAAATAGAGCCCGTGACGCTAGATTCCGAAACGGAGAAGGGAAAGAGATTTTATCGGATCATCCTTCATCATCAACATCCGATATCCGACATGGAGATCGCGTTTCGGTTCGTGATTAGCTAAGGATAGCAGCATTGTGCTCGAAAAAGAATAAAGGAGCGGGCCACGATGGAATATGCCACATTAGGAAAAACAGGGTTTAAAGTATCCAAAATCGGTCTTGGCGGAGCACCGCTTGGCGGCGATTACGGCGGGACAACGGATGAAATTGTAACTCGAGTCATTGATCACGCACTGGATTTAGGCATGAACTTTATTGATACAGCCCCCTTGTACGGGCGAGGGGAAAGCGAACGGAGAATCGGGAAAGCACTGCGAGGTAAACGTAGCAATGTGATTATCGCCTCCAAAGCAGTTATGCGAGGAGATCCTTACACGTACGAGAATACGATAAAGTCAGTTGAAGACAGCTTGAGCAGACTGCAAACAGATTATATTGATTTGATTCAACTCCATGAATTGGAGCAGACCACCTATGAACAGGCGATAAACGAAACGCTGCCCGCTTTCCGTAAGCTGAAGGAGCAGGGAAAAGTAAGAGCGATTGGTGTGAATGCAGGTCGTCTTGATTTGTTGATGCCATTCCTTCAGGAGGAATTGGTCGATACGATTCAGACTTATGCGAAATATACCTTGATAGACTATTCGGCAAAAGATGAGCTCTTGCCCCTAGCAAAGGAGAAACAGATCGGCGTGATTCATGGCAGTCCGCTTGCGATGGGAATTTTGGCGGATCATCCGGCTCCTTTTTTGCAGAACAATGAGTTCTTGCTTGAAGAAGCCGCTCGAAGAATGACACAGCTTGATTTTCTAAGGAATACTGAACCGAAAGGTCTTGTTGAGCCGGCGCTTCGTTTCAGTCTGACTTGCCCGGATATCGCTATAACACTCGTGGGAACAACCTCGATTCAATCACTAACGTTAAATGCTAGCTTTTGTGATGGTAGAGGCTTATCTGATGATGAGATGACAAAAGTGTTTAGCTTATTCCAAGGGCAGCGATTGTTATAAATGGTTCTGACGAACAGGAGGTTTCAAGATGGCCATCACAGAAAACCCGATACCCATTCCGGTTATTCATGCAAAGCGTCAAGCGGTTTCGCCGCAGTGGGCTGTTATGCAGCGCCGACTATTTGATCAACTGAACAATGTCCATAATAAGTGGCTAAACGTAGCTTTAGCTGGAGGGACGACGGTGACTTTGCGGATCAGCATGGATCGATATGTGAACGCTCCTTCTTATGATATGCCATGGGCAGACCCAGAGAAACAAGATTTGCTAGTCGGTAGAACGCTATAGTCACAACAAAGGAGTGAAGCAGCGGATGGACGCTCATGCCTCATATTTGAATAAACTCGCAACAGCTGACCCTATTTCCGATCTGATAAATATTTTTACATCTCGTAAAACACAGGTTTCAATTCAGCAAACCAAGGTAGGAAGAGAGCATTATCTGGATTTTGCCGAAGGTCAGATACGTGCCTTTTTACCCTATATGAATGAGCAAGGGGCTATTCTCGATCCGACAGACGGTAAGGAACATGAATATGCAACGGCATCCTTTGTCAAGGCAGGCGCAGTACTTCTTCAATCAGGACGATGCTGGGATATGCAAGAAATCATTCTGAAGGCGATGGATTGGGCCAGTTATTGTCTGGGCGCAAATCAGGTGCCGGACGATCATGCTGACTTTACATCTCATATGCTGGTACTGGGGTATGAGCAGTTGTCCAGCTATGCTGACCCTGACAGAGTAGATTGCTGGCGTTCGAATTTGCAGCGAGTTGAACCGGAGCTTACCTATTCGCAAACCGAGCAGAATTTCCCGGATATTCGACAAATTCGCAATTGGGCTACGTATGCGATGCACGGAGAGATGATGAGGTTTCGCGCCGGGCTGACGGATTCCACTGCTTTTATCGATAAGTACCTGCCGTATCAGCTGACCCGATTTACGCCGGAGGGGCTCTATCGAGACCCGAATTTGCCGGCCGCCTACGATTTGGCCGCAAGAGACCAGTTAAGCGGTGTGCTAGAAGCACGCTACGAGGGAGCAGCCGCTGAACTGCTCAAGGTTCTTCTCCACCGGGGCGCTAAAACCATGCTGTTCACCCAATCGACAACCGGCGCCACAAGTTGCGGCGGTCGCAGTAATCAGCTGCTGTGGAATGAGCTCTCCTTCGTGCATATTTGTGAGAGAGAAGCTGCATATTACCTGCGGCACGGGGAATTGTTGTGGGCAGGAACGTTCAAACGTGCCGCGCATCTAGCCTATCAATCGATTCTTCGATGGGTGGAGGATTCCGCTGAATTTCGATTATTCAAAAACCGCTTTCCGATCGCGGATCGTGTGGGTTACGAGTTTTATGCCTATCATTCAACGTACAGCTTGTATGCCGCACAGATCGCCGTTTCATGTTATTTGGATGCAGATGATTCGATTGAAGAAACAGCTGCCCCCGCCGATGTTGGGGGATTTGTGCTGCATTTGCCTTCATTCCACCGCATTTATGCAACAACTGCTTTGATGCGGGGCGGATATCATATGACAATCGATACCGCTGCCCAGATGGGTCAGGATGCAACCGGATTTGTTCGATTGCACCGGGCAGGTATCCCAGAAGAAACGGCGCTGTCGACCGGAATCGCTGGGCTGGAGGGAGAGATTCCCTGGATATTTTATCGCCCGAAGCAGACAATTCCCGCACCGCTCTTTCCGGCAGCCATTGGTCCAATATGGCGGGATGAACATGGAACTTGGCATAGGCTGGCAAATTACGGTCGAAGACAGCATGAAGTTTTTCATGCATTGGATGCGGAGGGACAACCGCTGAATGCCGAACAGCTGTCGTGTTTATGTGAATTATTGGTATCGGAGCCTGAAGGTCAAGAGAACAATCTATGTTTTGCCTTAACCTATGATGCAAATCCGCAACCGAAGGCTTACCTTCTGGATCCGAAAACGCCCGGCGCCAACGTGAATGAAGTATACCGCAGGGCAGTAAGCGATGTTTTGCCGAGACCGGGGATTGGCAGTGCGGAGCGTATTAAGGAACATTACCGAATAGGCGTGGATGGAGTAACGGTTACCTGGAAGTTTGATGCGGCTGAAGCAGCTGAGTTGACTGCAGTTGGCGTGACGGTTCCGCTGCTGGTGACGAATGGGACGGATCAATCGTCGATCTCCTGTGAGGGGAATAAAGTTACGGTGAAATACGGTCATGCTACATATACCGTGTGGGCGGATGAAGCAGAGACAAATATTGAACTAGAATTGCTGCCGGGAAGAATGCCGAACCGGAATGGTCATTACCAGCTAGCACAATGGACGCGGAAGGATAAACAGGAAGTCAGACTGTACTTTTCACTGACGAATGAACAATAAGGCTTCGGACCAGAAGGGGGTAGAGATGATGAACATTGAGTCGCAGACTGAGTCGTCTAGTCTTCTTTGGTTAGATCAGACTTGGAGCAAGATTCAGAGAAAGGTCGAGAACATGTGTGAGTCGATCGGTGCTGACTTCCCATACGCCTCATATCATGGCAAATATAATCGGGAGGAGGCGGATTGGTGGACCAACGGTTTCTGGCCCGGACTTCTATGGCTGGTTTATCGTGAGACCAAGAATGATCGTTTAAGAGAAATTGCCGTGCTTACGGAATCGAAAATGGATCTGGTTCTACATGGCTTTTACCCGCTCCATCACGACGTAGGCTTTATGTGGAGCCCGTCTTCTGTTGCGCAATATAAACTGATTGGCAGCGATGATTCCAGGAGGAGGGCTTTGACTGCAGCGAGTCACTTGGCAGGACGGTTCAACCCAATGGGCCAGTTCATTCGGGCTTGGAATCAGCCGGAGCGCGTCGGTTGGGCGATTATCGATTGCATGATGAATTTGCCTTTATTGTACTGGGCCAGTGAGGAAACAAATGATCCGCGTTTTCGCCATATCGCCAAACTGCACGCAGATACCACGTTGCGCGAATTTCTTCGTGCTGACGGGTCGGCTCACCATATTGTCTGCTTTGATCCAGAGACGGGAGAACGACAGGAAGCACTTGGCGGACAGGGCTATTCACCAGATTCCGCCTGGTCACGGGGCACTGCGTGGACCATTTATGGTATGGCTTTGAGCGCTCGGTATACTGGTGATATACGATATATCGATGCGGCAAAGCGTTCAGTCCAGTTCTTCCTGGCAAATCTACCTGAGGATGGGCTGCCCCCTTGGGATTTCCGTGCGCCCTGGGAAGAAGGAATGGCCATGGATTCCACGGCCTCAGCTTGTGCGGCAAGCGGCATGCTGGAGCTTAGTTTGCTAGTGCCGCCAAGTGAAGCTCCCTTGTACCGAAATGCGGCTGAGAAGCTGCTTCAGAAGCTGGACGAAAAATGCTCAGCCTGGAATGACCCTCATGAAGAAGCGATTCTTCGGTTCGGTACAGCCAATAGTCCACGAAAAACGCATGTTAACGTGCCAATTATTTATGGAGATTATTTCTTTGCGGAAGCCATTGTCAAGCTGCGCGGGATGAAAGATACGTTCTGGTAAGAGGGGATGTTTCCAATGAGACGTTTAATGTATTACTCCCAGCTTCGGCGGGACTCCGAAAGCGAGTTCCGCCGCACGGTGAATGCAGAAATTGAATCACTTCGAAGCGATTGGGCTGATCAGGGACTATCAGATGTATCTATCTTTGTATCACAACTATATGTGTTTATTTATGCGGAATCCGCTCATTCTTCGGCACAAATAGAGTGGCGCTGGCCTATTCACTACAGCCGATTGTTGGAGTCATGGCCAGTGGATCCACTAAGCTCGTTTCAGCTTGAGAACATGTCCAGGTTGGCGGTACCATTAATTGATATCTTTCATGATGGAATTCCTGAGCGTTATGACTCGTGGAGAGAACATCGTCAAGTTGATGAGCGAATCGGCTCGATTGCTTGTTTACGACCGGAAATGACAGCAAGTTATATCTATTACCACTTTCAAAAGCAAGAAGAAGCAGCGTCAAGCTTCAACGAGACCTATATTATCGGATTGTTCGGTACGCTGATCTTCTCATATCATGAATTGCCAAGCTTTATTAGCGAACACAAACGTCAGGGATGTCTGAATTCGCGGCAAACACCAGCAAATTGGTATGAAGTGATGCAGCCGCATTTTAGGGCTTGGAAAGATGAAGCGGGCAGAGATTTACTATGGATGCGGATGGAGAGAATTAATGGAAGCATATGAAGGTATTTCTTACAATTGAGCACTGGGGTCTGACGACAAGAACATATAGACATTGAAAGCCGCATAATTGCGGTTTTTTGTTTTACTTGAACGATTAGATAAGACGCAAGTTTCAACTCTAATTTATTCTAAATTTTTCCTTAATTATTAACGATTCACTCAACTTTTCTCTTCTTTTATGAGTTTATAAAGTATAGAACGATCGAAAGGAGGGGTTGA
Source organism: Paenibacillus terrigena DSM 21567 (assembly GCF_000374845.1). Taxonomy (GTDB): domain Bacteria; phylum Bacillota; class Bacilli; order Paenibacillales; family Paenibacillaceae; genus Paenibacillus_K; species Paenibacillus_K terrigena. The sequence goes on from NZ_KB895423.1 coordinate 81,787, forward strand.
TTGGAAGATAGGATTTCTTAGCCGGGCGTGATCAAAATATACATTAATCATGAAAGGATGTTCACCAATGAAAAATAAAAACGTGCAAAAAGCAGATTTTGTTGTTCTCGGTGGAGGTTTAGGGGGTTGTATGGCAGCCCTGGCAGCAGCGAAATCAGGATTAAGTGTCATCATGACGGAGGAAACTGATTGGATTGGCGGTCAGCTAACCAGTCAAGCGATTCCGCCGGATGAGCATCGTTGGATTGAGAAATTTGGCTGTACACGGACCTATCAAGAATTCCGCAACCGGGTAAGGGCTTATTATAGAATGAATTATCCCCTGACGGACGAAGCGTTCCAGAACGAAGTGTTAAATCCGGGCAATGGATGGGTTAGCCGACTCTGCCATGAGCCTAAGGTAGCACTGCGTGTCATTGAGGATATGCTTGCTCCTTATACGAGCAGCGGCCGCATTACGATTTTATATCAATATCGCGTCGTCGATGTTGTAATAGATGGCGATCTCGTAACATGTGTAAAGGTTCGGCAAGAACATAGCTGTGAGGAAGCTACGCTCCAAGGCATATTTTTTGCGGATGCTACCGAATGCGGAGATTTGCTGCCTTTGGCTGGTATTGAGCATGTGATGGGAGCCGAATCGAAAGAACAGACAGGAGAGCCGCATGCTGCAGAGGTGGCGGATCCATTAGATATGCAGTCGATTACACACGTATTTGCCGTGGATTACGTGGAAGGCGGCAACTTTACGATAGACAAGCCCAAACAATATGATTATTGGCGTCAATATGTACCGCATAACTATGAGCATTTGCCGCTGCTCGGCTGGCTCGTCCCTGAGATCAGCAAGAACGGTACTATCAAAGAGTACGCACTTTTTAAAGGCAAACTAGGTCAGTGGTGGGAGTCCTTATTCAATTATCGCCGTATTATCGATAAATCCCTATTTAAGAATCAATTATTTCCAAGTGACGTTTCCTTGATTAATTGGCCGCAGAACGATTATCATCTGGGCGCCATTTACGGTGTGTCCGAGCATGAACGCAGCAAACATTTGGAAGGGGCGCGTCAATTAAGCTTATCTTTACTGTACTGGCTGCAGACCGAGGCGCCACGCTTAGATGAAGGAAAGGGATATCCCGGGCTTCGTTTGCGTAAGGACGTGCTCGGAACGGAGGATGGATTCGCCAAACATCCATACATTCGTGAATCGAGACGTATCAAGGCTTTATATACGATATCGGAGCATGATGTGAGCAAGGAAATTCGTGGACAGCAAGGCATTCGCAAGTATGACGATAGTGTAGGCGTCGGACACTATTATCTGGATTTGCATATGACAACAGCATCCCATCGCAGTCTATATATACCATCTTATCCCTATGAAATTCCGCTGGCTGCGCTGCTTCCGATTCGTGTGAAAAATGTGCTGCCCGCTTGCAAAAATATTGGAACAACTCAAATTGCGAACGGTTGTTATCGACTTCATCCGACGGAATGGAATATTGGCGAAAGTGTCGGTTATTTAGTTTCTTATGCATTCAAAAATCAAATTCAACCGCATGATATACGAAAAGACTCCAAGCACATGCAAGCATTTCAAAGGATGATCCAGGAACAGGGCATACAAATCCATTGGCCCAATGATATAGAACTGCCTTAATGATAGATTCACGCCGATATTCACGTAGGGAAGCTGCCTCCGTTCGTACCAATTTTTGGGTAGAGGTGATGGACAATGAATTGCGTTAAACGAATGGGTCAGGCTTTGTTCGTACTTCTTATTATGCTGACTGCGGCCGGCTGTACAAAGGCACCATGCGCGGAGATAATCGAGTGGGTTGATTTTCTGATGATTAACAACATTAAATATTATTACAACGACGATGGAATTAGGGAAGTAACAGTTGAGCAACGCGGAGACAAGATAGGTGAAGTCTCCTATATGTTAAATGAACACGCTTGTACGGGCCATATGAACAAGAACGGGGATGCGGCCTTCCTTCCGATCGGTACTGGTATTTACGCCATGAAGGGTTACAAGTCGGGGTTCCGTGTCATAGCCGACAACAAGATTTATCAAGTAAATGATAATCCGAATGCGGCAACAATGGGAGATTTATTGGATATCAACGGAAGAGTGGAGAAAGTGAGTCTAGAAAGCGCTGAGGACGGCAGTCCAATTGGCGATTTCAGTGCGAAAGCGGCATCAGAATTTATTCAAGAGTTGCTGCCTTTGTCTCATATCGGTTTCGATGCGGTCTATAAGAAAACAAAGCATGAAACTGGCATTTTCCTGCGCGTGCACCTTCAGGATGGAACATCCTTCCGGATGGTCTATTATCCGAAAGCGAACGCCTTTACAGAAGGTGCATTCGGAACAGAAAGATTGAAAGAGTTAATCATGACTCAAAGACAGCAAATTAAAGCAGCGGCAGGATTGTAAAGGCGCAGTTCTCTCGGGAGATGGGTTAACATTGCAAATTAGAGTTTGAAGTCGCGGAAATCGCGGCTTTTTTGTTTTAACGAAACACTTTTCGGACCGTCATCATAAGAGTTTATATAAGACTAATTTCGTTAATACGGACAATCCATTTTCCATATATATCTATGGAAAGGAGGGGGATTATGAACGGTCAGGCGGTTGGTAAAAGTGTTCCGAGAAAGGAAACGTGGGAGAAGGTAACAGGGAGAGCTAAATATGTGGATGATGCCTCTAACCTAGGGCTTTTACATGCCAAAATTGCCATCAGCCCCCATGCTCACGCAATCATCAAATCGATTGATTTGTCAGAGGCCTGGAAATTGCCTGGCGTACGAGCGATCATCACCGGACAGTATTATCCGGTCTTGACGGGTTCTCCACTTGAAGACCGACCGCCAATTGCCATCGATAAAGTGAGGTACTATGGAGAGCCGATCGCCCTCGTTGTCGCGGAACAGGAACACATAGCAGAGATGGCAGCTCTAAGCATCAAAGTAGAATATGATCCTCTGCCTGTCGTAAACTCTCCAACTGAAGCCTATCAGAAAAATGCGCCCATCATTCATGAACACCTTGCTATGTATAAACGGACCGAAGAGGCCATTCCAGAAGCGGGAACGAACGTCGCGAACCGAACCAAAATACGTAAAGGAAATATGGAGGAAGGTTGGAAGCGCAGCGACCATACGATTGAAGTTCATGTTACCATACCTCAATCGGATCATGCCGCGATGGAATTAAGGAGCAGCAGAGCAGAGATTGTACCCGATGGCAAAGTAATCATCCATTCCACTTCGCAATCACCTTATGTCATCCGAAGAGCGATCAGTTCCTTTCTTCATATCCCGCTTCATCAAGTCATCGTTCATACGCCTCTCGTCGGAGGAAGCTTCGGGGGCAAATCCGCGATCCAGATGGAATTCCTGGCTGTATTGGCTTCGAGAGCTGTTGGAGGAAGAGCTGTAAACATCGTAAATTCCAGGGAGCTGGATATGATCTCTTCGCCAGTACATATCGGGTTAGATGCAAGAGTCAAGCTAGGCTGTACCCAGGAAGGGAAAATTGAAGCCGCGGACATTTTATTTCTATATGATGGTGGAGCCTATTCAGATCGTGGAGCCATTATGAGCCGAGCAGGAGCTACCGATTGCACGGGTCCTTATCGCATCGATAACGTTCATTGCGACTCTTTATGCATGTATACGAATCATCCTTATTCTACGTCATTCCGGGGGTTCGGCCACCCGGAGATGACGCTAGCAATTGAACGAGCAATGGATATCTTAGCGAAAAAAGTGCAAATGGATCCCCTCGCGTTTCGTATCCTGAATGCGATTCAACCAGGGGATACAAGTCCGACGCAAACGCAGCTGAATCGTAGCAATCTAGGTGATCTGTCCATGTGTATAACGAAGCTGAAAACATTAATCCGTTGGGACGAACCATCAAAGGCAGAAATCCATGGCTATCTCATCAGGGCAAAAGGCGTATGCTGTTTCTGGAAAAATTCGAATACGCCAACAAATGCCGGGGCGGGAGCCATTGTGATGTACAATGCCGACGGGAGCGTTACCTTGCTCTGCGGTGCAGTGGAGATCGGTCAAGGAACGAGGACAGCCCTTACGCAAATGCTAGCCGAACGATTGCGTATGGATGAGCAGATGGTCCAAATTTCTACAGACGTGAATACCGAATCGGATCCTCAGCATTGGAAAACCGTGGCGAGCCGCAGCACCTTCTTAGTGGGGAATGCCGTTCTGAGGGCGGCCGATGATGCGATAAAGCAGCTGAAAGAGATTGCTTCGATTGTGCTCGGTTACCCACCAACCGAGCTGGATGTCGGTGGGGGGAGGATTTACTTTATTCACCGTCCCGATATCGGGATCGAAATTATCAAAATCGCTAATGGATACATGTATCCGAACGGCAACACCATCGGTGGTCAGGTGATCGGTCGCGGGAACTACTCGATGCAACATTTAACGCAGCTGGATCCTGAAACCGGCAAAGGAACACCAGGTCCCGATTGGACCGTAGGCGCACAAGCGGTAGAAGTTGAAATAAATACAAGAGAGTACACGTATAGAATCGTCAAAGCAGCGTCGGTGATTGATGCCGGCAAAGTGATTAATCCAGAATTCGCTCGGGGCCAGATTACAGGTGCTATGAGTATGGGGCTGAGTTTCGCCAGCAGGGAAGCGTTTCAGTTCGATCCTAACGGAAAAATATTAAATCCTCAGCTTCGTACCTATAAGCTAATTCGATATGGGGGGCAGCCGGAGTATTTGGTTGAATTTGTCGAAACGCCAAATCTCGAAGCTCCTTATGGATTGCGCGGTCTCGGTGAGCATGGATTGATTGGTATGCCTGCGGCACTGGCGAATAGCTTAACGAATGCGATCGGTGTGGAACTGAATCAACTGCCATTAACGCCGGAAATGATTTGGGGGATGGTTCATGATTCCGTTTAATTTTGAATATTATAAACCTTCTTCCATTCCTGAGGCTGTGGAATTATTCCGGCAATTGTATGCGCAAGGGAAAAACCCGATGTATTATTCCGGTGGGACAGAGATCATAACATGGGCCCGAATGAACGCCATTCGTCCGGGAGCCGTGATTGATTTGAAGTCCATATCGGAGTGCAACATCATTCAATACCAGTACAATCATCTCGTTATTGGATCTTGCGTACCGTTATCGATGTTAACCGCAGTAAATCTGTTTCCACTGCTCAGTGAAACTGCACAAGGCGTCGCCGACCAAACGGCACGTAATAAAATTACGTTCGGGGGGAACATTTGCGGCAGAATTTACTATAGGGAGGCCGTACTCCCGCTGCTGCTCTCGAACAGTCGAATGCTCATAGCGGGTCTAAAAGGGATGAGAGAGGTTTCGATTCATCACGTATTCGTACAACAAATGAGATTGGAAAGTGGAGAATTTATTGTCCAAATGATTACAGACCGCGAATACTTAGCGTTGCCTTACGTTCATGTTAAAAAACGTCAGATCGGCAACGTTGGCTATCCGCTCGTCACATTGGCAGCGCTTAAGAAAGATCATCAGATACGAACAGCGTACAGCGGTGTTTGCGCGTTTCCTTTCCGCTCCATTGAGATGGAGCAAGTGTTGAACGATCCCATGTTATCTATAGAAGCTAAAGTAGATCAGGCAATCGATAAGCTTCCTGCTCCGGTACTGACGAATACGGAAGCGTCAGCCGCTTATCGGAAATTTGTGCTGAAACATACGCTGATTGAGACCTTATCCCTGTTGGAAGGAAAGTGAAGCATGCCATCCTACAATATCTCTCAATATTCGATCGGATTGCAAGTGAACGGCGAATGGAGAACGATTCAAGTTCGGACTGCGGATACCCTATTATATGTTCTTCGCGAAAGTCTCGGACTGACAGGAAGTAAAAACGGCTGCGACAATGGCGATTGCGGAACTTGTACGATATTAGTCAATGGGGTGCCGATCAAATCGTGTATCATGCTCACTGTGGAAGCCAATGGACAGCATATAACAACGATCGAAGGTTTGACCCATTCGCCTATCATGCAAGCCTTCGTTCAACAACAAGCGTTCCAATGCGGTTATTGCACACCCGGATTTATTGTGAATTGTCATGGTTTGTTGAATGCACATCCTGATGCGAATGAAGAAACCATCGGGATATGGCTAGAATCCAATATTTGCAGGTGCACATCGTACGAGGAAATTCATAAAGCCGTGATGTCCGTTTTTACGTCGAATAACGCTGCGAAACCTACATCCCAAGGGAGTTGAAGGAGGAGGGCATGGTTGGAAGAAATTCATCGTATCCTAGAAGCTATTCGATGTAATAGCCAACGAAGCGTGCTTGCAACGATTACGCATGTAGAAGGGAGTGCCTACCTTAAAGAAGGAGCTTCCATGCTGTTTCTAGAAGACGGCTCACAAATTGGGCTGCTGAGTGCAGGTTGCTTGGAGACGGATCTAGCAGCACGCATACCGGAAATATTGGAATCAGGCAGATCTTGCGGATTTGTGTACGACATGCAATCCTCGGACCTACTGTCCTGGGGAGAAGAATCAGGGTGTGGCGGCGTTATTCATGTGACGATAGAACCCATAGATAACGTATTAATGGATCATTTATGTTCGTTAAAGGATGATCTGGATCGGCAAATGGAGGTCAAGATCATCAAAAATATCAGCTCAGAGGGATCGGTAGCCGAATATGCCTTCGTAACCGGGGATCGCCAGGTATATGGAGAATGGAAGGGAGGATTTCCAGAGGCTCTATTGGATTTAACTTCGTCCGGCGAATCTCGAAAAAGCGGTATGAAAACCGTCCCCTCTATGCAAGCGAATGTTTTCGTTCATACGTATTACCCTAAACCGCGATTGTTGATTTTTGGAGCGGGTCAAGATGCTAGACCGCTGGCCACATTTGCGAATGCTGCCGGGTTCTCCGTGATCGTCTCCGATTGGAGACCTGTGCTTTGCGATCGACGTTATTTTCCTGATGCAGATACGCTATTGATAGGCTTTCCTGAGGAGACGGTAGGCTTGATCCATTGTACTTCTTACGATTATGCCGTTGTGATGACGCATCATTTTCGAAGGGATCAACAGTTGATTCGTTTACTTTCAGAGCGGCAGCTTTGTTATATTGGCGTCCTGGGTTCGAAGCGTCGAACGCAACGCTTATTCGAAGAGGGGCCGATACCGGAGAATTTGCATGCACCCGTAGGCATCGCGATTGGCGCGGAAGGACCCGTGGAAATCGCAGTGAGCATTCTCGCAGAGTTAATCGATACGTATCGCAAAAATAGGAAGAGAGAAGCGATTGCCTATGAGCCATAGTCGCATCCATGGGATCTATTTAGCAGCTGGTCAGAGCACCCGAATGGGCTCGGATAAACTTCGACTACCGCTGGGTTCGATGTGCTTGGGAAATTATGCGTTGGCTGCGGCTTTGAATTCTTGTTTGGATTACATTTGGATCATATCCAGTGATGCTCCGGATTGGATGGATCGTTCATTCTTCGAAGATCCAATCCATCGTAAATGGTCCGTTATATCCTGCCCTGAAGCTCATTTGGGGCAAGCAGCCTCCCTTCGGTGCGGAATCCAGGCTGCTAATTCGATGAAAGCGACGGCTGTCATGATTTTACTCGCAGACCAACCTTTAATCACGAAGGAGCTGATCAATGAACTGCTTGGACATTATGAAACAGGTCTACAACATAACATTCATTACGCAGCCGCAAGTTTCGAAGGTTTGGCGAGACCACCTGTACTATTTGATCATCGATTGTTTGCGGATCTCATGCAATTACGAGGCGATCAGGGCGCCAGAAGTCTGATTCGTAAGGATCCATCGGGTATATGCATTGATTGCAAGATGCCGGACTTGTTCATGGATGTGGATACACCGAAAGATTATCAGTTGTTACTGGACAAAATGGGATTATAGAAATCTTGAATGATTTGTTCGGCGTTCACATATAAAGCAAGCGGGTACTGATCATTCGCTAATTGAGAAGGTGTTTTTAATTGTAGAGCATTCGCGTTTGGTTTAAAGGTGCTTTTACCCACGTTATTCAATATGGGTTCCCATTCCTTTACAAGCAACCCTAACGTGTTCAAATGATCAGACCAAATTTGCTGATTCTCTGTTGACAAAGAGCCGCTTTCGGACCATTTCATAAAAACTCGTATCATATCTGAAAGATTTGCATAGCCTAGCCGAAGTTGATTCATATGTTGGGTCAATTTATTCAACGTGTTACGTTTATTGTGAGCAAGCGGGTTGAGACGTAAACTTTGATTCGCCTTATCCAATTCGGTTGTCGATTGATGAAGCTCTTGGAATAAGGTTTGCAATGCTTGTTTTAAGGTCTGAGCCTCACTTGAGGAGCACCCATGTTCGACCCATTGTGCAGCAATATAGAAATGCTTAGTTAAATGATCCGCGAAATGAATCATCTTTTGCGTGGCCTTATTGATGGAATTAGGAGGGAATATTAGCAAGTGAATCAGAATGGCAACAGCAGCACCGATGATGGTATCGCGAATGCGGTCTAGCGGATAGCTGGGCATTTTGCTTTGAAAGTACATCACCAATAAAACGCTGAGAGCCACCTGGACTATCACGACATGCTCCCATTTGAACAGCACCACAATCACGGACCCAAGCAACAGCATAAGACCGATGGTCCACCCGTTTAAGCCGATATAAGGCATTATACTTGCAGCAAGTAATACGCCCACAAGCGTGCCGACAATGCGCTGCCATGCATATTGGATGGATTTGCTGACGGTAACCTGAATGGTCAGGATGACGGTCAGAGGCGCTAAATAGGGATGACTGGATCCTGCCCATTTGGCAATCTCCCATGACAATGCTGAAGCGAATGGGATTTTCCATATCGCTCCATGATTATTGATGAAATCCATAATCTTATTATTCAACTTACTTAACCCCGCTTTATCATCGTTCTCGTTAATTACCATGGATTCGTTGACGTATCCGACTTGGTATATATTGCCCCAAACCTGAAGAATATATGGCATTAAGAAAAGCAGCAGGTCTAAGTCCAAAGGAAGTTGAGCTTATATCCCGGAGAATCCGGAAAAAATACCAGGAAAACCATTGAAGTAATTCCGATGGTTTTTTATTTTTTTCTTTTAAGTGAGTTGTAAGTGCTTAAAAAAGGAATACTTACAATACATTCACAGTGGAGGAATACACATCATCATGAGATATTTAATCGCTATTCTAGGAGTGCTAGTCGTGTTCGGCCTGACGTATGCGGTAAGCAGCCATCGCCGGAATATCCGTTACAGGCCGCTTTTCTTCATGTTCGTCCTGCAGGTGCTGCTTGCATTTGCCTTACTGCATACCGTCGTCGGCGAACTCCTCATCGGAGGTTTCGCTTCGATATTCGAGAAGCTGCTATCCTATGCAGGAGAAGGCGTTAACTTTGTGTTCGGGGGTCTTGTCAATCAAGGTCAAATGACTTTCTTTCTGTCGGTTCTGCTCCCGATCATATTTATATCCGCTCTCATCGGGATTCTGCAGTATACGATGATCTTGCCTTTCATTATTAAATATATCGGTCTGGTCCTCAGCAAAATCAACGGAATGGGCAAGCTGGAGTCCTATAACGCGGTCGCATCCGCAATTCTGGGGCAATCGGAAGTATTCATTTCCGTCAAAAAGCAAATCGGCTTACTGCCAAAGCATCGTCTTTATACGCTCTGTGCTTCCGCCATGTCCACGGTTTCAATGTCGATTGTCGGCGCATACATGCAAATGATTAATCCAAAGTTTGTTGTTACCGCGCTTGTACTTAACTTATTCGGGGGCTTTATAATCGCTTCGATCATTAACCCGTATACAGTTTCGAGAGAAGAGGATATTCTGGTAGTACAGGATGAAGAGAAGCAGTCGTTCTTTGAGATGCTGGGCGAATACATTTTGGATGGGTTCAAGGTAGCCGTCATCGTCGCAGCAATGCTGGTCGGCTTCGTTGCGCTGATCGCGCTGATTAACGGCATCTTTACCGGCATTTTCGGCATATCCTTCCAGGGCTTTCTCGGTTATCTCTGTGCGCCATTCGCTTTCGTCATGGGGGTACCATGGAGGGAAGCGGTGGAGGCGGGAAGCATCATGGCGACGAAAATGGTATCCAATGAATTCGTGGCGATGCTAGATCTCGGCAAGCATACTGCGTTCTCCGCACGTACGATTGGAATCGTATCGGTGTTCCTTGTGTCGTTCGCCAACTTCTCGTCCATCGGCATTATTGCCGGCGCTGTGAAGGGACTACATGAGAAGCAGGGAAATGTGGTGGCCCGTTTTGGTCTCAAACTACTTTACGGAGCAACGATGGTCAGTGTATTGTCCGCTACAATAGCGGGATTGTTCCTGTAAATGGGAACATGTTTACTCCGTATGCTTAAGGCTGCCAAATGGCAGCCTTTTCACATGCCCAGAAGTACTGGTCGGAGACTAGGCGTGCGACATACCAGACCGTATCATAAAGCAGTAAAGATGAATCCACCGGCGTGTGGGGATCGGCATAGCATGAAAGAGGAAGCAGTGAACTGGGGAGAACCGCCCTTGCACTGCTTTTTTTTTTTGAAAACTGTAAGTAGGCACTCTATAAGCACAAAGGTGAAGGATTTCTATAATTAAACCAGTTTAAGATACTGCCATCAGTTAAATCTTGACATATAATTACATTAATGCTCAATGGGATTGTAATGAAGAGGAGGGTTATTGATGAAAAGTACAGTAGTAGGAACGATCGCTGCATTATTTGCCGTTTCCTTGCTGGTTGGTTGTAATCATGCCAAAAAAACGGAAGCCGCGGAGCAAAAAATAGAGGGGTACTGGAAGCTTGCCGCCGGATCCCAATCGTCAGCTTGCTTTACCGAGATGAAATTTCTTGAAAATCCTACTTCCGATAGGGATCCTTTATCCGTTCATGAAACGACGGGCAACTTTACCCAAATATGGATCGGGGAATACGAGAAGAATGGAAGCGAAATTCGGGTTATTTTGCACGAGCCGAAAGCGGAGCCTTTTATTATGACCGCCGAGCGAAGCGGAAACGAATTAAAGCTTCGATACGAATGGAAATCGGCTGATTTAGTCTGCTCGTATCAGCCTGATTAACAGCTATATCCTCGGAAAAGCTTGATGCCCTATTCGGTCAATCTACGTATTAATGGGTTCATACCTGCACCCATTGTTTCATACCTTAGAGATGGCAGTGGCGAACCGTCACCAGAAGATTATAAATTGGAGGTAAGTTGATGATTCGAAGGTCTATCTTCATATTTGTAACGTTAATCGTATTCCTTGCTGGTTGTAGTAATGAACCGGAAAAGAATACCTCAAAAGTTCAGAACCCAACAAATTCAAATCAAAGCAATGAACCTGAAAAGAATACCTCAAACATTCAGAACCCATCCGATTCAATTCGAACGAATCCTCAGACTCCCTTAACAGATGAACAAATATTAATGAAACCTCCAGGACGTTTTGCTGGCTCTAACTTTGATGAACAGAAAGTTCAAGAGGCTCTGGACCAATTACCAAGCGATTTGACAGCTGATCAATATGAGGAAGAACTACTCCTCTTATTGGCTGAAGACTATCGCTTTTATATGACCACTTTCAATAATTTTGAAACAGAAGTTAAAGTGAATAATGAGCGACCTAATGGTAACATCACATTACCCACAAGTAAGAAGTTACACATTTCGATCCTACTTGATGCCAGTGGCAGCATGAAAGCGCAGATCAATGGCAAATCAAAAATGGACTCTGCCAAAGAGGCTATTCAGATCTTCGCAGATAAATTACCCGAAAATGCAGAGGTATCTTTACGGGTTTATGGACATAAAGGAACAAGTAGTCAGAAAGATAAAAAAGCATCCTGTAACAGTACAGAAGAAATCTTTCATGGTCAAGGTGTGGAGACCAATCAAATAAAAACAGTACTTCAAGATATAGAACCAGCTGGATGGACACCCATTGCAAATGCTCTGAAATCTGTAAAACAAGATATTAATCCTGAGACAACCGATTCGGTCGTATATGTAGTTAGTGATGGAATTGAAACATGTGGAGGTAATCCAGTACAGATTGCCAAAGAACTCAACCAATCCAAAGTGAAGACAGTTGTAAATATTATTGGCTTTAATGTGGATAACGAAGGACAGAAATTGCTTCGACAAGTTGCTACATCTGGTGGTGGAGAGTTCACTTCTGTAGATAATGACGAATCACTAAAAAAATATCTCAATAAAGCCTATGCCAAATTACAAGGCGAGTGGACGACATGGAAAGAAAAAGGAGAAGGACAGGCAAATACACAAAAAGAACAGAAGCAGGGAGTTATCAATATTACAGAAATGGATATGCAAATTCTAGCGAACAAAGAATATGATAATCTGCTAGCAGCCCTTAAGTATCTAGAATCTAAAAACGGAAATGCTATCCCTCAAGTGAGGACACAGATTACAGAACGTAAGAATTTCGCATGGACTTATGCTCGTGATACCGGGAGGCGTTTGTATAACGAAGTCACTAAAAGTGGAAATCAGGTTTATGACGATATCAAGGATGAAGGCGATAAGAATATCGATGATTTGAAGAATAAGAAAAAATAATTAGCGGCAGAGGCTCTGCAAGCAGTAGAGGCTGCTGATATTTTGGCGTTAACGCATTACGGATATGTCTTTCTAAGCGGAGACAACCTCGATTTGTTGTTGGGGTTTGTCTCCTTTTTCGTATTCATTCTCGCTCATAGTTCCGAAGTTTCCCGGTTTTTTATCGACAAAATCATCAAGATTTGAGACCATAGACTTTTTCCACATATTGTAAGAACGTCTATAATACTAATATCCCGCGAGAAGTAGGTTGCGTTGCGGGTTGTTACTGGATCGATCGGTAACCATGGTTTTCTGATCGGAGTCAAGGGAGACGTCCCGCTAGAACAAGATCGGCTTTCAAAGGAGGCGACCGTCATAAATACGATCTGGTCCATTCGAACCGGAATTCGGGATTTTCTTGAGTCCATCCACCGAACTTGCCAAGCATGGATTAAGAAATATCCGTTTATTAAAACGATGTATACGATTTATTCCTGGTTGTCGCTAATCATGTTTGTTTTAAGCTTGTTTTTCGTTAAAGAATCGCGTACCATGGTGGTTCAATATTTATGGTCGTTTTATGTGCTGCTTCAATTTTGGTTTCTATGCCGCAGCAAAACGATGCCGTGGAAGCCAATCGTTCTGTTCGTATTGGCTGGTGTTTTTCTAGTCGTACCGTTCACGACGCTTACGGTCAATGCTCTGCACGTGCTTTTCGGCGGAAAAACATCCGACACTTGGTCCATTGCCGTGATCACGCCAATTTTCGAAGAATTATGGAAGCTACTTCCGCTAGGCATATTCCTGTTGTTCTCGCGTCGAGCGTCCGCTTTGAGCTTGAGTGATTACACGCTTATCGGCGCGGCAACGGGCGTAGGCTTCCAACTGATGGAGGAGTTGTCTCGAAGGTGGATGAGTTCCGGCGCTCTTGCGGAAAAGTTCGGCTACAGCTATACATGGCTGGGCGGCGAAACGATCCATTGGGATTTTTTCTCGCTGTTTCCCGGGCGTTTCGAAGAAAGTTTGTTTCCGACGCTAATGGCCGTAGGTCATCCCGTACATACCGCTATGATCGCGCTTGCGTGCGGAATAGCCTGCCGGCTGCGAAGAAGACTGACGAAATGGGTTTTTCTGTTCCCGGTAATCATTTTGTTGTGGTCCATCCTAGATCACGCGGCATATAACGGCCAACACCAGTTGCCGGGTTGGGTGTTCCGGCTTCATGAGTGGACCGGCAGTGGTTATAAAACTCAACCAGTCTTCCTATTGATGCTGGCCGTATCGATTTTTGCCGACTACTGGTCGTTGAACAAAATACGAATCCGCCTTCCGTCACTGCCGAATGAGCCGTTTCTTAATCCATTTACCGAGCTGTGGAATATGACCCGCTCTTTTTGTCAGGACCGGGGGAAATTCATCTATTGGCTCGGATTTTACCGGGAGCGCAGGGAGCTTGGATTTCATTTGCTTTATGGAAATGACGAAGCGGCCAGCAGACAGGAGCCTATCGATGCTCGGGTAAAAGTTCTTTGCCAGGCGTTAACTGGACTCGCTATAATTCTTCTCGTGGCCGGTCTGTTCGCAGGCATAGGGGCACATACGAGCGGAGGAGAACCGTCATGTTTCGCTTGCATGTTCGACTCGTTGCAAGATTGGTGGGATCGGCTGGATTGGTATGAACAGGGTGCGATCCTGCTTGGAGCCCTTGCCTTGTCACTGCTGTTCGTCGGATTCTGGCCGGCTTTTGGTATCGTAACGACGGGGATGGGAATCGCCGGGAGCGGGCATGAGATTGCCGGCTATATCCGTGATCCGAAGAAGCTGCTGACTCCCGAAAATGTGCTTTCCGTCGCTATAAACATTGCTCTTAACCGAATCCCGTTTGGTAAAGTGCTAACATGGCTGGGGAGTAAAGGGCGTCACTATGTGCGCAAGATTCTGGATAAGCTAGGTTCCCGGAAGCCGGATATCGACGTTCCGGATAAACCGAAACCTCCGAAGAATGACGTCAAAGGGCCGGGTAATCATCCGGATGATCCCAATAAACCGGATGACGATACGCCGAATAAGGATAAAGCCGATGCGGGGACGGATTATCCTGGTAAGCCTTATGCAGGTACAAGGAATGCCGATTCTGATTTTACTAGAGGCCAAGGTAGGAGTACTCTGACAACACACTTTAACGATCATAAAGATGACTTTGGTTATACGACTGAAACTCAATATCTAAATGGTGCAAGAAATTTTCTTGAAAAGCCCCCGACTTCAACAACAAAATCTTTTGATTCAAAACAAGGCACATATTTTAGATATGATACAGCTACTAACGAATTTGGAATAATAAACAAATATGGTGGGATTTCAACTTATTATAAACCAACAAATGGGCTTGAATATTGGGAAGAACAAATAAAACTATATGCCCCCCCTAAGTGAGGGAGGAAGAGGAAAAAATGAAGAGATTACAATGTCCTTGTTGTGATAATTTCACTATAGAAAGCGAAGATGAGGTTGTTGTAGAAATTTGTGATGTATGTTTTTGGCAGTTTGATGCTGTGGCTCATGCTAAGCCCGATATAAGCATAGGAGCAAACCATATCTCATTGAATCAAGCAAGGGAGAATTACAAACAATTCGGTGTTTGCAAGCCCCAATACAAAAGTATGGTAAGAGAACCGCTAGAAGAAGAATTGCCGGAAAATAATTAAGAATAGATGTCCTCTTGAATCTTATACCCTAAGTATCGCTATTCCGTTACATTGAACAGGTCGATTATTCCTCCACAAAGGGCGCGATTGTATCCTTCACTCGTTCATTGTCACTTCAACTTGTTAGCAAAGGCATTAGAGTCAACGCTGTGGCACCAGGCCCGATTTGGACCCCGCTTATCGTATCAAGTTATTCTGCCGAATATGTAAAAACATTTGGTTTGGAAACACCTATGCAACGCGCCGGACAGCCATTCGAGCTTGCACCCACCTACATTTATTTGGCCTCGGATGATGCTTCCTTTGTAACGGGGCAAGTATTACATGTTAATGGCGGTATCATGACGGAAACGTGAAGACTAGGATATTTACTTAACGACGGAGAGGGGGGCATCTCCTTTACTCAAAGTGGGAATTAATAAAGCCCCTCTCTTTAGTTGAAATATAGTTTTAATAGTTCTTGTCTTTGTAAGCTATTTTTACTGTTCATAGTAACGAAATATGGTAATTGCCATTTTTGTGTTGCTATAGCTTGTTTACTAGTCGGTGTATCCCAACTAGGATAAACTCTTATTGCCATTTTCCCTTTTGAAGTAGCTGTTTTAAGAATATTATGGTTTACAAGAAGTTCTTTTGGGAAAACGAATTGTCCAAGATCATGATTGTTATTAGTAAAGGTATTAATAACCAATAAATCAGGAGCGTTTTCATATGAAAATGCTTGGTTCTTATTATCAAAATCTTTTTCCCAGAAGGCAACAAACTGTCCAGTCTTAGTAGGTGTTATTTTTGCAACTCTAAATCTTACCGATTTAGAATCTAGCTGAAATATCCCGGCTCCATATTCTGAATTTTGAGTTTCTTCTCGTATGGAGTTTATTTTTAAGTGATTAGGTTCATAAAAAATTTCATTTACATATGTTAACGCGCTATAAAAATTATTCATTGTTGTACTCCTCATTTTTATACTACGAAATAATGCTTCTTAAATAGAATAGGCTAATCTTAAAATGTCGTCAAAACTCATTGTACAACCGAAATATGATTGTTCTTAAGTAGACAGTTGAAAGTTTTAACGGAGTAGTGGCAGACTATGCAGCAAGTCGTGTTGCAGGCATGATCGAACAAGGGCTAATCCAAGGAGATAGCGGCTTGATCAACCCAAGCGGCCATACGACGAGTGCGGCAACCGCTGTGTTCTTGAGCAGATTGTTGAAAGTGCTAGCGGAGTAAAGTAGCTGAGTAATAAGACATCTCGATTGCCTAAGAAAAGGACACCCCGAGGGATGTCCTTTTTGAATCTAATATAAACATATGAGAACGCTTGTGCGTAGGTGGGGAAAAAGGTAAAATATAGATAACAATTGAATCTTGGGTGGGCATGGTTTCCCTTCGAAGGGAGGTGAGGTGAAGCCATGGAAGTAAAAGATGCAATAACGATTATGTTCCTATTTGGAATGTTTATCCTTGCTCTTTTAACCTATATAAATAATAACAACAAGAGAAAGTAAAAACCCACCCAAAGATTAGAAGCCAAAGGTGGGTTTTCGTTCCTGAATGACTTAGAAGGGAATATACCATCCAAGCCAATTGTACCGACCAAGTGTTCGACGCACTTGGTCTTTTATTAAATATATAATATCACACTGGAAAACATGTATCAAAACAGAAATTGAATAAAAGTAAATTAATATTAAAGTGCACTGTTTATGTAACAAAAAATAACAACCTATTTGTTAAATTATAAAAAATAGAGGGAATCATGAAATTCAGTGGAATATGCTTGATAACTGAAGATGTATCTCATCTGATAGCATTCTACGCTCATTTTGGTTTAGAGACTCAGATGGAAACATTATAAATTTCTATTCAAGCGTAAGTAAAGAATCATGAATGATCTCGAATCATAAAGAACATGCAGCAATGATAAAGGAGAGTATTATGTACACCATTGGACAAGTAGCTAAATTTTTAGGTGTATCTAGAGATACCTTAAAATTTTATGAAGAAAAGGAATTAGTAAGGCCTAAGCAAAATATTGTGAATGGGTATAGAAAATATAATCATTTTGATATATATGATATAACAACCGTAAATTTCTATAGAGAATTGGATATTGAAATCAAAAAAATTCAGGAATTAAGAAAAAGTAAGAGTATAGAGGGAATAAAATCATTATTAGAAGAAAAAGAACAAGAGGTTTTAGAGGAAATAGAATATAAAAAGCTCCTTTTAAAAAAGCTTCAAATCGTAAAAGAAGATTGCGAAAAAATTAAACAATTTTTAGGAGAATACACAGTAAAAGAAATGAAGCCTTTAGAAATAAAAGGTGAACTAGAACATTTTACTGCGTATGATGAATATGAAGCTCTACTTGAGAACACAGACAGCTTGAAAAGAGCAGTTACTCTAACATCTTTAAGAAGAGTCATATGTTTCAACGAAAAAGGGATTATTGAAGATAAGTTTATCGTTGTAAGAAAAGTAGAAGACGTTGTTAAAGAAATAGAAGGTGAAATTCTATCTCATCCAAAATGTATTTATACCGTTATTGAAGATGGAAGATGGTCAACGGGTGGAAAAAGTATTGATCATAACGTGGAGGCTAGTTTAAGAAAAGTAGCATTAGAAAAAGGATATGAACTTTTGGGGCTCGTTTATATCAATATCTTACTTACCACTTATGAAGAGGGGCTTGAACGTATATTTCTAGAAATTTATGCACCTATCAAATAAAGCAGATATGTATTGACCTGTGAGTTACCCCTAGGTTTAAGCTGAAGGTATCAGTAAATATGGCCGTTATTATATTTACGAAATACTTAGTTTGAAGCGGGGATTATGCATGAAAAGAGAAAAGAAACTAAAAAAACCAGTAGCAAGTTATATTGTACTAACCAACATCATTTTTTGGCCACTTTTTTGTCTTGTAGGAGCCATAAGCATGTTAGGATTTCCTGCATGGGTCTTTGATGTCATGTTCTGTATATCATCTTGGTCCTCAACCATTGCTTTTGCAGCGCTGTTTAAAAAAATCTATCCTGGGCAGCGTTTTATACCATTTGTAAAAGATAAATTCAAGCATAAACTTAAATTTTCTGTGATTCTTACTGTGAGTATGATTCAAGTCTTCATATTTCTTATGATTTTGTTTCTCGTATCTAATAATAGTGAAGTAGACTCTATTTTTACAATATCTTCATGGGGAATGCTGATCTATTTCTTTTTTAAAAGCTTTCTTGCAGGGCCACTAGGAGAAGAATTAGGGTGGAGAGGTTTCGCTCAAATTGAGCTCCAAAAGAAGCATTCGCCATTAAAAGCTTCGATAATCATAGGGTTTTGGTGGGGGTTGTGGCATCTACCCATATGGTTTACTACAGGGTTTGTGGGTATTGATTTAATCAAATATATTCTATTTTTTATGATTGCAATCATATCCATAAAGATCGTCATGACAGCATTTTATAACTTAAATCAGAATTTAATTATCCCAATCATCATCCACCAATTCTTTAATTTTTTTATTGGCATTATAAACGGGAAATTAATTGATTTAATCATGTATAACGCAATTTTTTATTTCGTAACAGCAGTTGTAATCATCATTATAAATCCTAAGAAAGTATTGTATGGAAATCGATAACATTATATAAGAGCATGTTTTGATCAATCTTTTTTTCAAAACATGCTCTTTATTGCGATGAATTTTACACAATGATTACGTAGCGTTCATATAACTCCCGAAGTCCTTTTATATACTTAAATTGTTTGATATAGCGAATCAAAAGGACTAGGTGATAGATGAAATGTTAAAAAAACGAGATTTGCATGAATGCCATTCACTGTATAACTTAATGATGGATCCTGTCGTTTTTCCTTATGTTCGTTATAAATGCCAATCGTATGAAGAGTATTTATTCATAACCAAACAGTTGATCGTCGAAGAAGAACAGAGGACATGTATTTCTAGTACGATTCTTAACGAGATGGGACATCCCATTGGTACCATTGATCTATATAATATTGTTAATAAAACAGGCTTCTTGGCCACATGGATTGGAACGCCTTATTTTGGAAAAGGATATAACCAACGAGCGAAGGAATCCTTTTTTGCAGAACTGTTTCTTGAGCATGATATAGATACGGTATTCTTGAAAATCCGTAAACAAAATATTCGATCGAAAAAAGCAGTAGAAAAACTACAGTATGTCAAATTAGCCAATGATACCAACCATGAAGTATATCAATCGATAAATCTTACGGAACAGATCTATGATTTGTATCATGTGGAACGGGTAGGCTTTTTAGAAAGCAATGAAGACATGCAACATGTAGTTGCTACGTAACAAACGATGAAAAAAACTTTTTTCTCAGTTCGGAACACAGTTGACACGACACCAAATGGTGTCTTATAATCAAAGCGTCACTAAAAGGTGTCTAATTAGCTTATAGCAGTCTACTACAGAATTAAGATATTGGAGAGGGTGTTGTGACCGAGAACAATCAGATGCGGGATGTGTTTGATGCAATTGCAGATCCAACGAGGCGCCGACTGATTCAGCTATTAGCAGAGGCAGAGGAGCTACCGCTTCATGAGTTAACGACACAGTTTCAAATGGGCCGCACAGCGGTATCCAAGCATTTGACAATCCTGAAAGAAGCCGGATTAGTGCTTGACCGTAAAGTCGGCAGAGAAACACGATTTAGGCTAAACGCCGAACCTCTCAAAGAAGTTCAAGATTGGGTGGGTTTCTACAGAAAATTCTGGCTTACGAATATGATGCGCTTGAACCAACTATTAGAGGAGGAAGAAGAATGAGTTTAACATTATCATTAGATTTTCAGTATACGTCATCAATCGAGAAGGTGTGGGCCGCTTTAACCGATTCCAATAAGCTTGCGAAGTGGGTAGTCAACAATCAAACCGGTCAGCCGATGGAGAATGACTTCAAGCCCGTTGTAGGATATCGTTTTCAATTCCGCACGCAGCCAAGCGAATGGTGGAATGGCATTATTGAAGGCGAAGTGCTTACCGTGGAAGAACCACACCAGTTGTCTTATACGTGGGAAAGCGGGGAGAAGCACACGGTTACCTGGACGCTGCAGGATTTAGGAGACGGTAAGGTGAATCTTCATCTCGAACAAACCGGTATCTCCAATGAGCAAGCCCTTGGAGGCGCTAAGTATGGCTGGAGTAATTGGTTCAAAGGGTTTGAGCAAGCGTTGGAGGACTAATCGCATTCGGTAGGTAGATCTTAAAACCTGCTTTACCCGAAACAACATAAACCGGCTGCATGTCGTTTGCAGCCGGTTTGTGTCTACTTCGGACATTTCTAAGAATGCTAACCATGTAATATGAGTAAAAAATAACACGATCGGAAGGATGTTATGCATGAGTGACTCTAATCAGGAGCATATCGTCATCTCGGGTGCGAGGGAAAACAATCTCAAGAACGTATCCTTGCGCATTCCAAAGCGGAAGATTACAATCTTCACCGGCGTATCCGGGTCCGGCAAGTCATCGATCGTCTTCGATACGATCGCTGCAGAATCCACGAGATTGCTGAATGAGAACTTCAGCATGTTCGTGCGCACTTTCCTGCCCAAATATCCGCAGCCGGATGCGGACGCGATCGAGAACCTGAGCATGGCTGTTATTGTCGATCAGAAGCGGTTGGGCGGGGGTTCCCATTCCACAATGGGCACCATTACCGATATTTCTCCCATTCTCCGACTTCTTTTCTCACGAGTAGGACAGCCCTATGTTGGAGGAGCGAACATGTTCTCGTTTAACGATCCGCAAGGCATGTGTCTCGAATGCAACGGGATCGGCCGCAGTCTTTGCGTCGTCATGGACAAAGCGGTAGACATGTCCAAGTCGTTAAATGAAGGGGCAATTATGCTGCCGGGCTATACGGTGAACGGCTGGGAATGGAACATGCTTGTACAGTCGGGTTCCTACGATCCCGATAAGAAGCTCAGCGATTACTCGGATGAAGACATAGAGCAGCTGCTGTACGGCAAGGCAAGGAAAGTGAAGATGGATTTCGCCGGGAAGGCAACGAATATTACCGTGGAAGGCGTCATCGAGAAGTTCACCAACAAATACATCAAGCAGGACGTAAAGACGAAGTCCGAACGCACGCAACAAACCGTTGCGCCGTATATCTCCGAGGGTCCCTGCTCCAGCTGTCACGGTGCGAGACTCAGTCAAGCCGCACTAGGCTGCAGGATCCATGGACACAACATTGCGGAGCTGTCCTCCATGGAGGTCGGACAACTCATCCACGCCATTCGGGAGATTGACGATGCTGCCGCCGCGCCGATGGTCAAGTCTCTGAAGGAGCGGCTGCAGCATCTGGTGGATATCGGACTTGACTACTTGACGCTGGACCGCGAGACGGATACCTTATCCGGCGGCGAGTCGCAGCGCGTCAAAATGGTGAAGCATCTGAGTGGGAGTCTGGTGGATGTCACTTACATTTTCGATGAGCCCAGCGTTGGCCTCCACCCCCGCGATGTACATCGGCTAAATGAATTCCTTCAGAAGCTGCGCGACAAAGGCAATACCGTGCTTGTCGTCGAGCATGATCCCGATGTCATCAAGGTGGCGGATCATATCATTGACGTTGGGCCTTATGCCGGCAGCCGAGGAGGTAACATTGTGTATGAAGGAAGCTACCCAGGTCTGCTGGAGTCAGGTACATTGACAGGCACTCATATGAAACGGCCGCTACAACTAAAGAATGATTGCAGGCACCCATCCGGCAAGCTGTCCATCAAGAACGCCAAGCTGCACAACTTGCAGAACGTGAGCGTAGATATTCCAACCGGAGTGCTGACAGTCGTTACCGGCGTCGCCGGCTCGGGTAAGAGCACCCTAATTAACGACGTATTCCTGAGCCAGCATCCAGATGCGATCGTCATCGACCAATCAGCGATTGGCGTGTCGACACGCTCGAATCCCGCAACCTACACGGGCATACTGGATGATGTCCGCAAAGCGTTTGCTTCCGCGAACAAGGTGAGCCCAAGCTTGTTCAGCTTCAACTCCAAGGGGGCTTGCGAAAACTGTCAAGGGCTGGGCGTAGTGTACTTGGACCTTTCATTCTTCGAAAGCGTGAAGCTGCCATGCGAAGTATGCGGAGGGAAGAGATTTAAGGAAGAGGTACTCGCATACAAACTGAACGGTAAGTCTATCGCAGATGTGCTTGAGATGACGGTGGAGCAGGCATTGGAATTTTTCCAGCTAAAAGAGGTTGTACGCAAGCTCCAGGCGATGAGCGATGTGGGGCTGAACTATATTACGCTCGGCCAGCCACTCAGTACACTATCAGGTGGAGAGTGCCAACGTATCAAGCTGGCAAGCGAGCTTCACAAAAAAGGCAGCATCTACGTGATGGACGAGCCGACGACCGGCCTGCATATGTCAGATATCGGTCACCTTCTGGAAATCATGAACCGCCTTGTCGATGCTGGCAATACGGTGATCGTCATCGAGCACAACATCGGTGTGATCAGCCATGCGGATTGGATCATCGATATGGGACCGGACGGAGGTAGCAGGGGCGGCCAGGTGGTGTTCGAGGGCACACCTCCACAGATCATCCATGCTGAGCAGTCGATTACGGGACTATACTTGAAGTAAACGTTAAATCCGCTTAGACTAATAATTCCTTTAAAGAAGTCGCCAAAATGGCGGCTTCTTAGTTTGTTATGTGCTACTAGCCGATAAATATTATTTTCCACCCCCTTGCACCTAACGTAATATTGAAGATAGGAGTAAAGAATTCGAACGCGGACTGCAAATGTCCAAAGAGAAAGCATTGGAACTGTCAAATTGAAAGCAAAACCTGAAAAGTCACTCGAACAACCTTATCTAAATTTTCCAGACTTTAACGGCGCATTAGACAATCAAGCCTCCATTTTAGAAATTCTTCTGCATCAATTCAGACATTTGCCCAGTCACACGGGACAAATCATGTACATTGCAAAGATGAGGAAGGGGCAGCTACAATGGTGTTAAGAAGAACTTAAGGGGGATTTCAGGTTACCAGCCTGAACTGTCTATTCATACGATGACGAGAGACCCCATGGTATCACAATTGTATTACAAGTTCATCTATATTTGGGGGGAGAAAAAATGACATTCGGGCAGACGATTGAACAATTACGTAAGCAGCAGAATATGACGCTTCGCAAGCTGGCAGAAAAAAGCGGAATCAGCTATTCGCTCATCCAGTCCATGGTGAATGATGAGAGGGTACCCACCAAGGAGGCGATTGGTTCTTTGGCTAGAGTTCTGCAGTATGATGACATAGAGGATTTGCTAAGGCTTGCTGGCTATTGATCTGAACGATTTCATTTTTTGGGAGGGAACAACATGGAAGTTTTCGCAGAGTATTTAGCACATATTGATCATCCACAACATAGGGCCCGAACGGAAGAAGTTTTGACATGGGTACATATAAATTTTCCGAATTTAATGCCAAAAATTGCCTGGAATCAGCCTATGTTTACTGATCACGACACATTTATCATTGGCTTTAGTGTAGCCAAACCTCATTTGGCTGTTGCCCCTGAGAGGGCGGGGATTACTCATTTTTCTGATGAAATTGTGCAGGCTGGATATGATCACACCAAGGAGTTAGTGCGTATTCGGTGGGATCGTCCAGTTGATTTCACATTACTTGAGAAAATGATCGAGTTTAATATTTTGGATAAGGCAGACTGTTCAACATTTTGGCGGAAATAAAAAAACCATCCTTAATGGACGTACGAGAAGCAGACCTTCCTGTTATCTCACTTATTCATGAAATTGATCAGTAGATGTACCGTAGCTCAAAACAACGAAACCTGCTTCGTGGGCGCTACGTCCGAAGAGCCGCAAACTTTAAGGAGATGCCTATATGGTGAGCGAGCTTGAAAGGCATTGGAATAATAACCGCATAACGATGATGATATCTAACCTTGCTTGAGTCGAAGCACCTCATGGAAAACGAGAAAGTATTTTCTGTTTATAACAAGACGATTATAATGAGATACAATTGAATGATAGAAAAATAACAGAGGGGTGTTCCTTGATGATAAAAGGTGAAAGGAATTCTAAGATTGATCCCTATTTTAACAAGCTTAAGAAGTGGAAGGAAGAATTCGAGCTGCTCCGAGAAATCGTTCTTGACTGCGGGCTGACCGAGGATTTTAAGTGGATGCATCCTTGTTACACGTTTGACGATAAAAATATCGTTCTGATCCATGGGTTTAAGGACTATTGCGCGCTATTGTTTCACAAAGGCGTGTTGTTAAAAGATCCCCATGGGATCCTCATCCAACAAACGGAGAATGTGCAAGCGGCGCGCCAGATTCGGTTCACCAACGTTCAAGAAATAGATGAGATGCAGCTTATCTTGACTGAATATATTGATGAAGCCATTGAAGTTGAGAAAGCCGGTTTGCAAGTGAACTTAAAAAAGAATACGGAATACGTCATGCCTGAAGAATTACAAAATAAATTCGTTGAAATCCCCGAATTGAAATCGGCTTTCGAAGCCTTGACGCCGGGACGGCAAAGAGCGTACATTCTGCATTTTTCAGCACCCAAACAATTCAAAACGCGAGAGTCACGGGTTGAAAAATATATCCCGCAAATCCTCGACGGAAAGGGATTAAATGATTAGTATATGCTATGGAGCCGCGGAAATGATATTATCCCCTTATGGTTGACAGTGAAGAAAAGTCCACTGGTACAATGGACTTGAAAGCTGCAACCGGAGGGGATTTTTCATGGCAAAAAAGGGACAAGTATTCATCCAATACACGGAACAATTAAAAAACGAAGCCATTCGACTTTATGAGTCAGGGGTAAGTTCTCGAGAAGTAGCGAAGCAATTGAATATACGTAGTAAATGTCAGGTGCTCGTTTGGGTTAAGAAGT
>NZ_KB895424.1 GCF_000374845.1 Paenibacillus terrigena DSM 21567
TCGGTCCCTATCTGTCGTGGGCGTAGGAAATTTGAGAGGAGCTGTCCTTAGTACGAGAGGACCGGGATGGACGTACCGCTGGTGTACCAGTTGTTCCGCCAGGAGCACCGCTGGGTAGCCAAGTACGGACGGGATAAGCGCTGAAAGCATCTAAGCGTGAAGCCCCCCTCAAGATGAGATTTCCCAATTAGTAAGACCCCTTGAAGACGACGAGGTTGATAGGTTGGAGGTGGAAGCACAGCAATGTGTGGAGCTGACCAATACTAATCGGTCGAGGGCTTATCCTAAACATTAAAACGCAAATTTATTTCGCATCCGGTTTTCAGGGAGCAAAAGGCTTAAGTGCTGGATATTCCTGATATCCTTACGATATCTCAGTTGGAGAGATACCCAAGTGGCTATAAGGGGACCCTCTGCTAAGGGGTTAGACTGCGTAAGTGGTGCGAGGGTTCGAATCCCTCTCTCTCCGCCATTGTACAAGCAACTCAAATGAGATATAATAAGTAATAATGTGGCGGTGTAGCTCAGCTGGCTAGAGCGTACGGTTCATACCCGTGAGGTCGGGGGTTCGATTCCCTTCGCCGCTACCAATTTTATACGGAGGCTTAGCTCAGCTGGGAGAGCATCTGCCTTACAAGCAGAGGGTCAGCGGTTCGATCCCGTTAGCCTCCACCATCTTAATACGCCGTTGTAGCTCAACTGGTAGAGCAACTGACTTGTAATCAGTAGGTTGGGGGTTCAAGTCCTCTCGACGGCACCATCAATATAATCGCATATGGAGCTGTGGTGTAGAGGCCTAACATGCCTGCCTGTCACGCAGGAGACCGCGGGTTCGAATCCCGTCAGCTCCGCCATTATATTACCTAAAAGTGGAGAGACTAACATCTCCTACACTTTATTTTTTTGCTCAAAATCTCATTATGGCTCGGTAGCTCAGTCGGTAGAGCAGAGGACTGAAAATCCTCGTGTCGGCGGTTCGATTCCGTCCCGAGCCACCATTTGATTCCTAGCATAAGGTTAACACTTATGGGAATCATAATTGAATAGTATGGAGGCTTAGTGAAGTGGCTAAACACGGCAGACTGTAAATCTGCTCTCTCCGAGTTCGGTGGTTCGAATCCATCAGCCTCCACCATTTCTTATTTTTTAATAAGAGCCATTAGCTCAGTTGGTAGAGCACCTGACTTTTAATCAGGGTGTCGAAGGTTCGAGTCCTTCATGGCTCACCAGTTTTTTATCTAAATCATGTACATTCAACGCTTCAGGTCATTTGACTTGAAGTGTTTTTTGCATGCTTTCGAAGGAATCGGGGGAGACTACCAGCACAAAGCACTGTCTTATCCTGGGGGGATCACCAATCCGATATATTCTTGCACTTGTCATTAGTTTTGGTATCGTTGCTGCTGTTGTGCCAATCGTACGTCTTATGGCGATCCGCATGAAATTTGTTGACCGACCTACGACGCGTAAAATTCATGATAATCCGATTCCACTGATGGGTGGAATCGCTATCTATATAGGATTTATGGTGACGATTCTCCTCATGCGAGGATTTGATGCGCTATCCTTATCGATTACAATCGGCGGGACATTATTAGTTATCATTGGTCTAGTCGATGATGGATTTAAGGCACTTGGGCGGGAATTCCCTGTGTGGCCGAGATTGATCATCTATTTGCTGACGGCCACCATTCCGCTATGGTTCCATATCCAGATTACCGGCATTCGTGATTTCCATGAAGGGATGCTGATGTTTCCTAGCTGGTTCGTCTATGTATCGACAGTGGTATGGGTATTTTCCATGACGAATATGATGAATTTCATCGATGGCGTAGATGGGTTAGCTGCGGGCGTAGCCTCGATTTCCTCATTGACGTTATGCGTCGTTGCACTTATCAAAGGCGATGCTGAGACTGCGATCGTCACGATTGCGCTGTGCGGCGTATGTTTAGGTTTTCTACTATATAATTTCTATCCGGCTAAAATTTTTATGGGTGATGCGGGAGCGACGTTCCTTGGGTATACACTGGCCGTCATTGCTGTGAACGGTTCATTTAAAAGTACAGCCTTCGTTACCATTCTCATTCCGATGCTTGCCTTAGGCTTTCCGATCTTGGACACCATTATCGTGTTCTCCAGACGTCTTAAGGAAGGTAAAGGACTACATCGTGCGGATAAATTACATACACATCATGCATTAATGCGCTGGGGGTTAACACAGCCGCAGGTTGTATCATTCATATACCTGGTTACAGTATTATTTGGCCTGCTGTCGATTGTCGTTATGCTCTCCATGCCTTAATGCAGCAGGCAAAATTGATAGGAGGAACAAGGTAACATGCATCGCATATTCCGGCTGTTATGGCTGGGTGTATTGCTTATATTAACGGTACCTTTAGGACTGGGGACCTCTCTTGCTCATGCAGAAGAGGGAGAAGTACACGGAAAGGATACAGATTCCTTCCCTTTCTCACAAATTGCATGGGCACAAAAAAACAATGCAGACCTATCTCTTTCACCAATACAACCATCGAGTCTTACTACTGCTGCGATGATGACGGATATTTTTCACAAGCTTGATGTTCAAATGCCCAGAGAAGTTGAAGGGCAATATCAAGTTGGAGTACCTGTAGCGCGAATTGCAGCAGCGTGGCTGCCTGGTGATTTATTGTACTATGGCGATTCGCATCCGAATAATCGTCAGCAGATGTGGGTCTCGGTGGTCGTTGACCAAGAGCACATTGCCTATGCTGGCCCTGAACAGTCAATTGTCTACCGCTCGATGAAGGAAGTGAATCGTCGGTACCCTCTGCTTGGCGTCCGACGCGTCTTATCCCAAACGGATCGCATGCGGTTCTCTCTCGTATTGCGTGCGGGGAACTATATTGGCGTACCCTATGTGCTTGGTGCTCGTTACGGGCAGACGAATACGTTCGACTGTTCATCTTTTATCAAAACCATCTACGCGAAGGAAGGCATTTCGCTGCCACGTGTATCCAGACAACAAGCGAAGGTGGGGGAGCGCATTTCCCAGCAGGAGCTTCGCGTTGGAGACTTGTTATTTTTCACCGGCAAACAGTCCCGTCGGCAAATTGCACACGTGGCCATGTATGCGGGTAGTGGCTTGATGATCCATACCTATGGAAAAGGCGGCGTTCAATATACAGCAATAAATCATCCGATCTGGAGGCAGCGATTCGTCATGGCTCGTCGCGTCGTGAAATAATTCTATTGGTTATGTTACAATAGTAGCGAACAAGCAGTGAATGATTCGGATAGAGGCGGTTGGGCTAATGACGGATATGGCAACAAAGAGCAGATTAGAGAAGCTGTTGGGCGTAACATGTTCTGTAGTAGCATGCTCAGAAACCGAATGGCGATCAATGCAAGAGTCAGCTGATGTGATGAATGAACAGGCGCTTAGCATTGAGCTGGGCGGTAAGGTTTATTTTCGCTGGCATCAGAAGGTCGGTTCGGACGTTGAACTGTTGACTGTCGAATCGGATAGGTTGACCGGGGCGGAACGTGCACTAATTGAGTGGATTCTACAATCTTCACAGTTATCGAATAAGGAAGGAAGTCATAAATCGGGAAGCAGTGAAGAACAACGAGCGAACCAGCTGGGTCAGTGGATCCATGGGAAACTTGGCGGGCAATACACAGGCGTGCAAGATGAGGAGCTTCCGGAGAGTATCGGATTAAAAAGCCGATTGCTGCCTTCGATGATTCCTTTCCTACTCGTCTCGGAGCATCCGCAATTGACGCACACGACTTATACGGAGCTCTATAAGCTGCTTAAGTCGTATTTTGGTGGTGAAGTGTACTTGATTCCGCTCGAAGAGAAAGAATGGCTCATTTTATGTGCGGAGGAACTCTTGGCATCAGCCGAAGATCGGGAAGAGGACGGTTCAGAGAAGCCGGAAGAAGCGTTGGCTTTATTCTGCGAAGGGCTGTACGAACTTTTGTCGAATGAATGGCTTGGAGAATGTCATCTAGCCATATCTAATCCGATGGTGCCTGCTCATACACTCCTATCGACGGTAGGATTATTACGAGAGACCATGTATCTCGGACGAGCTTTTCATGTCACATCGAACATTCATCTGCCGTGGATGCTGCATATGGAGCGGTTAATCAACAGTATCCCAGATGGGGTACGCAGACAATTTATCGATCGGGTGCTCTCTCGCAGCGATGTGTTCCTAGATCCAGAGACGCTGACAACGCTTGAAGCCTTCTTCTTACTGGATTGCAATGTGAGTGATACGGCCAAGAAATTATACATTCATCGGAATACGCTTTTATATCGACTGGATAAGATTAAACAAGAGACAGGGCTTGACGTAAGAACGTTTGGCGATGCGGTTCTTGTGAAGTTGATTCTCTTATTGTATAAAGTGACGAAAAGGAAGTAGTATTTTTGTGAAGTATGTGTATAGTCATCCGTTGGGACATGAGATAAGATAAATGTATAAAATAAATCTCTGTGTAGGGGGAATATTCAATGGCAGGCGTTAAATTAGAGCACATCTACAAAAAATATGCAGGTTCCGACAAAGCGACAGTAATCGATGTTAACTTAGACATTCAAGATAAAGAATTCTTAGTATTGGTTGGTCCATCCGGTTGCGGTAAATCAACAACACTTCGTATGATCGCAGGTTTGGAGGAAATCTCCGAAGGTAAATTGTATATTGGAGATCGTGTCGTAAATGATGTAGCGCCGAAAGATCGCGATATCGCGATGGTATTCCAATCCTATGCATTGTATCCACATATGAACGTATATCAAAACATGGCGTTTGGTTTGAAGCTTCGTAAGTTCAAAAAAGACGACATCGACAAACGTGTTCGTGAAGCAGCGAAAATCCTTGATATCGAGCACTTGCTAGATCGTAAACCAAAAGCACTTTCTGGTGGTCAACGTCAGCGTGTTGCCTTGGGCCGTGCAATCGTTCGTGAACCGCAAGTATTCTTGATGGATGAGCCGCTCTCCAACTTGGACGCGAAACTTCGTGGACAAATGCGTGCGGAAATCTCCAAATTGGCTAAGCGTCTAGAGACAACTGTTATCTACGTAACGCATGACCAAATCGAGGCAATGACGATGGGTGATCGTATCGTTGTTATGAAAGACGGTATCATCCAACAAGCAGCTTCCCCTGACATTCTGTACAACCACCCTACGAACATCTTCGTAGCTGGATTTATCGGCGCTCCTACAATGAACTTCATCGAAGGCGACTTGTCTGAGCAAGGCGGAGCAGTTCGTTTCAGAGCAACTGGACTTGATGTTGAAGTGCCAGCTGGTAAAGCACAAGCACTTAAAGATAAAGGCTACATTGGCAAAAAAGTTATTCTTGGTGTTCGTCCTGAGGATATGCATGAAGAGCCAGTATTCTTGGAAGCATCGCCTAACAGCATCTTCAGCGCACATGTTGAAGTATCCGAGAACTTGGGTCATGAAATGTTGCTATACTTGAACGGTGTAGGTAAAGACAGCGTAATCGCTCGTGTAGACGGACGTTCGAATACTAAAGAAGGTCAAAACATTAAGCTAGCAATCGACATGAACAAAATTCATGTATTCGATAAAGACAGCGAACTAAACGTATTCCAATACGAAGTGTAAGCACGTCATAACGTGTTATAATCAAAAACCGTCCTCTTGCAGGGCGGTTTTTGTGCTCATATGGAGCATAGAATTTGATTTCAATGGCAAGATCAGCTACGATAATGACATCGGTGATAAGGAGAGGAAGATATGTCTAAGAAGGTAAAAGTCTCAGAATTGGTCGAACAATTCAACTTAGAGGTTCTTGCAGGGGAAGCAGGATTAAAACACGTCATTAAGGTCGATGATCTATACCGTCCAGGTCTTGAAATGGCGGGTTACTTCGAATATCATCCCGTCGACCGCGTGCAAATTCTAGGGAAGACGGAACTGGCTTTCTTCCAGATGCTATCGCCTGAAGAGCGGAAGAGTCGGATTGAGCAATTTGGTTCAGAAGAGACACCATGTATCGTCGTCACAAGAAATTTGGATGTTCCGCAAGAGTTTGTTGATTTGGCGAATGAGAAGAATATTGCATTATTACGCAGCCCAGTTGCAACGACAACTCTTTCAAGCCGGATTACAGGATTCCTGGAGAGACGTCTCGCTCCTACGACAACGATTCACGGGGTACTCGTCGATGTATATGGTGTAGGGATGCTCATCACAGGAAGCAGCGGAATTGGTAAAAGTGAGACAGCACTAGAACTCGTGAAGCGCGGACATCGCCTTGTGGCGGATGATGCGGTGGAAATTCGCCAAACTTCCGATTTTCAGCTGCATGCAACAGCACCCGAATTGATTCGTCACTTGCTCGAAATCCGTGGGATCGGGATCATCAATGTGATGACATTGTTCGGTGCCGGTGCAGTACGGAACAATAAGCGTATTAGTGTTGTCATCAAGCTGGAGGCTTGGCAGCAGGACAAGCAATATGATCGTCTTGGGCTTGATGAAGAGAAAACACGGATTATTGATACGGATATTCCACTCGTTACGATCCCTGTTCGTCCGGGCCGAAACTTAGCCGTTATTATTGAGGTGGCTGCGATGAACTATCGCTTGAAACGGATGGGTTATAACGCTGCTTTGCAGTTTACGAATAAGCTGACAGAGACGATCTCCGAGGATACGGACGATTTGGATTAAGATTTACGAATTGGACAGAAGTAGGAGTGTGAGTTATGCAATATTTGTTGTTGAACCCTATCGCATTTTCCATCGGACCGATTGCTGTTCATTGGTATGGCATCATCCTCGGAACTGCGGCATTAGTGGGTTTATTAATTGCGATTCGCGAAGGTAATCGATTCGGCATTCCGCAAGATTTCTTCATGGATTTGTTATTGTTCGGTGTACCTTCAGCAATCATTGGTGCGCGGATTTATTATGTTGCGTTTAAATGGGATGAATATAAGGACAATCTCTTGGATGTGTTCAAAATATGGAACGGTGGGATCGCGATCTATGGCGCGCTCATCGGTGCGATTATCTGTGCAATCATCTTGGTCCGCAAGAAGGGATATTCATTCTGGCGAATTGCGGATATTTGTGCACCTGCCTTATTGGCAGGGCAGATGATTGGCCGTTGGGGGAACTTCGTAAACCAAGAGGCATACGGCGGTCCTGTGTCAGAGTCCTTCCTTCGCAATACGCTTCATTTACCGGATTTTATCGTCAATCAGATGTATGTGCAAGAAGCTGCAGGCATGGTCTATCATCATCCGACATTTTTGTATGAATCGGTATGGAATCTCATCGGGATGCTTATACTCTTCGTGCTGCGTCGTCAATCCTTCTTGCGCGCAGGGGAATTATTCATGTCTTATTTCATTTGGTATTCAGTAGGACGTTTCTTCGTGGAAGGTCTGCGGACGGATAGCCTTGCATTCCTCGGCCCCGATTGGCTCGCTTCCTTCGTCGGATTCTTCTGGGCGCCAATGGAAGTCGTGTTCGAACCAGGTCATTTGGATCCAGCTTACGGCAATGTACGTATCTCGCAATTGCTCGCGATTCTGATTGTTGTCGCAGCGATTATTATAATTATCGTGCGCCGCGTCAAAGGCTATGCTAACACACGTTACTTAGATCCAATTATCAATACGAAAACCTCTGCGGTACAAGAGATCGCTGCAGCAAGCCAGGCAACAAGCGTCGCAGAATCAGTTAACCGCACTCCGCAACATGAGGATGGCTCAGCCGGTGAGTCGTCAGACAAGAAGGAGCCTACATCGTGATTGAAACAGTTTTATTTGATTTAGATGGTACGATTATTGATACGAATGAATTAATTATTGAGACATTCCTCCATGTACTCAAAGAACATACACCGCCGACGTTCACACGCGAACAGATCATCCCGAGCATGGGGCAGACGTTAGAGAGTCAGATGCGTCTTTTTACGGGTCAAGAGGATGTTACGCCATTCGTAGATGCTTATCGGACATATAATCGTGAACGGCATGATGAATTGGTACGTGAGTTTCCCTATGTACTTGAAGTCATTGAGAATTTACATCGTCACGGGATTAAGCTCGGAGTGGTTACAACCAAGGTTCGTGAGACGACAGAACGCGCCTTGCAGATGTTCGGCTTATTCCCTTATCTGGGAACGGTTGTTACGATTCTAGATGTGGAGCATCCAAAGCCGCACCCGGAACCGGTATTAATGGCCATGAATCAGCTAGGCGCGAATCCTGCGACGACATTGATGGTGGGTGACAGCCCGGCAGATATTCAAGCTGCGAATGCGGCTGGTGCCATTTCCGTTGCTGTCGGTTGGTCATTGAAAGGTGAGGCTGCGTTAAGGCCATACGAGCCGAAGCATGTCATTCATGATATGCGGGATTTATACACCTTAGTCGGATTGGAGCAGGATGGCGTGTGAGAAATGTTGAGCGATATCCCGTAGAAGGATCGAATGCGCTCTGGCAAATTTACCGCACAGTCAGTCCATGGAAGGGCGTCAAAAACTTTATTTGCATCCAAATGGCAAGATATTGTCCTCATTTACCATTAAAGAATTGGATCTATCGCCATATGCTTGGCATGAAGATTGGCAAAGACACGGCGTTTGGCCTGATGGTCATGGTGGATGTATTCTTTCCTGAACGCATTATCATTGGCGATAACTCAATTATTGGCTACAATACGACGATTCTGGCCCATGAATATTTAATCAAGGAATATCGCCTAGGGGATGTGAAGATTGGTTCCAACGTCATGATCGGTGCGAACTCCACGATTTTACCTGGGGTGACGATTGGCGATCATGCGGTTGTGGCGGCAGGTTCCGTCGTACACAAAGATGTGGCAGCAGGACAATTCGTCGGTGGCAATCCGATGCAGATCATCTCCCCCAAATAACCTAACATAGAAGCAGAATACCTACGGCCTATGCTGTAGGTATTTTTTTTGTGAAAATAGAATGACGTATTCCAGAAAACATGGTAATTTAATGTAGCGAGTATATCATGGATTTTTGTTCCATGGGTTGTCTGGGGAGGCATTGAGGGGAATGAAGTGGAAAATAGGGCTGCTAGGGGCAGTCATGTTGATGATGATCGAATTGCTTGGTGGTGGCGGACAGAGAGCGGTGGCGGAACCTAATTCTGTTCCAAACGGAGTTTATTATAAAGATAAAGTCTTGGTCCTTATGTATCATGAGATTTCGGATAACCCGAAGATCAAATCGATCATTTCGCCGAAGCTATTCAATGATCAGCTGGAAGCCATCGTCAATCGTGGTTTTCGGGTGATCTCGATGGACGATTATGTTGCGTTTATGTTAGATCATAAACCCGTACCTAATAATGCTGTATTGCTCACTTTTGACGATGGATATGAGAGCTTCTACACAGAAGTCTATCCGATTCTGAAAAAGCGGCGGCTGACGGCGACCAACTTCGTCATCGTCTCATCGATTGATAACCCAAAGCATGTAGGACGTCCAAAGTTATCATGGGATCAAATGAAGGAAATGAAAGCAGGCGGGATGAGCTTCTTCAATCACACGTTTGATTCCCATCAATATGGTCCTTATAATGCGAAGGGTGATATGAAGCCTGTGCTGTCCAAACGTCTTTATTTGAAAGACTATAAGCGTATTGAGACAAAAGAGGAGTTCACGCTTCGCGTTACGAAGGATCTGACTTTATCGGAGCGGGTGTTGCGTCAAAAGCTTGGAAATACGTATGGTGTGTTGGCTTTCCCTTATGGTGCATATCGTCCTGAAGTCATACAAGTTGCTAAGAAGACGGATATCCCGCTCATGTTCACCGTAAATGCGGGTATCAATACACGTGCGGATCGTATCGGGTATCGGTTGAATGCAGGGAATCAGAAGATGAATCCGGATAAGCTGATTCAGTTGATGGAGCATCAGGGAAGACGGCAGGATATTCACCCACTGACACCTTATTCCATGCTGCCAACCGTATAGCATTTGCTCTACAGCATATAAAGCCCAGCGGCTTTCATGGTTGAACATGAAGGTCGCTGGGCTTTGTTGTGTTTCTCATGAAGAGTGATGAGATTCACGTTGTCACTATCCTTCCGTAAATAGCTGAAATTGTGACATGAATGGGACGAGTTCGGTTAATTCTGGTAAAATAAATAGGAAGTCGAATTAGGATGTTGGTGATTGACGTGGGGTATGGATCATGTTAACATGATCAATAATCTTTAATTTGGTAGCATGCTACCATGGTAGCACATTACTTTACTAAAGTATCATTCGAGGTGGATGGAATGTCAAAGCCTAAAGTATTCGAAAAACCTGTAGGTGTCAAAGATTATTTGCCGCATGCGGTATCCAAGCTGCGCACGATTGAGCGAAATGTACTAGATTGTATGGGACGCTGGGGATATCGGCAAATTTTGACGCCAACGATTGAATATTACGATACAGTCGGTGTTGCAAGTGCTACATCGGATCATAAGCTGTTCAAGCTGTTAAATAATCGGGGTACTGCACTCGTATTGCGTTCGGATATGACGGCCCCGATCGCGCGTGTTGTCTCATCTTTATTAAAGGATGAAGCTTTTCCGATTCGGTTGTCGTATCACTCCAATGTGTTCCGGACGATTGAAGAGGAAGCGGGACGAGAAGCGGAATTTTTCCAGACGGGTGTGGAGCTCGTCGGTGATGCATCTGCTGAGGCGGATGCGGAAGTCGTGGCGCTTGCTATCGCCTCACTACAGGCTGCAGGGGTCGCGCAGTTTAAATTTGCTATGGGACATGTCGGTTTCTTAAATGGCCTATTCGATGAAGTGCTGCATGGCCGCAGCGAGGATCAAGAAACATTGAAGTTCTGCTTGTTGAGCCGAGACTATGTCGGATATCGGGAACGTATTCGCGAGTGGGGGCTTGATGCAGCGGAACAACAGAAGCTGGAAGGGATTCTAAGACTCCGTGGAGGCAAAGAGATATGCGAACAGGCTCTGCAATTAACTGGAGACGAGCAGACACGGGCTTCGATTGAACATTTGTTGGAGGTTTGGGAAGCGCTGGAAGCTTATGGTGTAAGTCAACATGTCCTTTTGGATCTGACGATGATTGGGGATTTCTCTTATTATACGGGGATGACATTTGAAGGTTATGCACTGGAGTTAGGTTCACCTGTCTGCAGCGGCGGGCGCTACGACAATCTGTTGCAACAGTTCGGACGTCCTGCTCCGGCCACAGGGTTCGCATTAAAGACGACACGGATTCTTGATGTCGTGGGCGATGAGGATCAAGAGCAGATAGCAGTTATGACGCTAAATTATACCTCGCAGAATCGTGCGCAAATATTCCAAGAGGCACGTGCACTGCGGGAGGCGGGAAATTGTGTTGTTACGAGATACGTAGAGGAGGATGTCTGATGCGGGATACGTTAAAAGTAGCGATGCCCAAAGGGCGTATCTATAAGCAGGCTTCTGCCCTATTCCGTGAAGCGGGGTTGCCAATCTCGACGGATTTCGATGATACGCGCAAGCTGATTATTGAGCTGCCGGAAGCGAATATGGAGTTCATTATGGCCAAACCAGTCGATGTGCCGACCTACGTTGAATACGGGGTCGCGGATATCGGTATCGTTGGCAAAGACGTCCTCATGGAGGAGAACAAAGATGTCTACGAACTGCTTGATCTCGGGATTGCACCTTGCCGGATGTCTGTGATTGGACTACCTGATTGGAAACCGGTGATTCACCCGCGTGTCGCGACGAAGTATCCGAATGTTGCTTCGCAATATTTCCGTGAACTCGGGCAGCAGGTGGATGTGATTAAGCTGAACGGATCCATTGAGCTTGCGCCGCTGATCGGGCTTGCCGATCGCATTGTGGATATGGTCGAGACGGGGCAGACGCTTCGGGATAACGGACTGGTGGAGATGGAGCAAA
The DNA here is from genome assembly GCF_000374845.1 of Paenibacillus terrigena DSM 21567. Taxonomy (GTDB): domain Bacteria; phylum Bacillota; class Bacilli; order Paenibacillales; family Paenibacillaceae; genus Paenibacillus_K; species Paenibacillus_K terrigena. The sequence goes on from NZ_KB895424.1 coordinate 11,939, forward strand.
TCTTCAGTATTACAAGCCGATTGATTGCGAACCGAGTAAGTTATCGGATGAAGAATGATGCGATTCAGGGACTCTGTGATCAATTGCAGAAAGTGATTCCGGACGTATCGAAATGAAATCGTATCAGATGAATGGACAAATAGTTGAATCAGGTTAGAAATGTGGGGAGGGTTGATGTTCATGCGTATTGTACCTGCAAGTGAATTCTCGCTGCAGCGAGAAGTAGAGTATGGGTCGCCGGAACAGAATCAGAGTGTAAAGTCGATTGTGGAACGTGTGAAACGGGAAGGAGACGCAGCATTGCTGCGTTATACGGCGGAACATGACCGTGTGCAATTGCAATCATCGCAGCTTCGTGTGACAGAAGATGAGATTCAAGCTGCATATAGCCGAGTGGAAGCATCGTTTGTTACGGTGATTCGTAAAGCGGCTGATAATATTCGAGTCTATCACGAGAAACAAAAACGGACATCTTGGTTCGATCTGCAGCCAGATGGTACGATGCTCGGACAGATTATCAGACCGCTTCGTCGAGTCGGGGTGTACGTGCCGGGCGGGAAAGCGGCTTATCCTTCCTCCGTACTCATGAACGTCATCCCAGCGCAGGTCGCGGGTGTACCAGAGATTGTGATGGTAACACCGCCAGCTACAGGTGGCAAGGAAGGGATTGATCCATATATTCTGGTCGCAGCGGCTGAAGCGGGCGTGAAGGAGCTCTATCGGGTTGGCGGTGCACAGGCAATTGCTGCCCTGGCATATGGAACGGAGACGATTGCGCCGGTCGATAAAATTTGCGGGCCGGGAAATATTTACGTCGCACTCGCGAAACGTGAAGTGTATGGGGCTGTCGATATTGACAGTATGGCAGGACCCAGTGAAATCGCCGTGCTCGCAGATGAGTCGGCAGATGCGGCTTATGTCGCAGCTGATTTGCTATCCCAAGCGGAGCATGATGAGATGGCATCTGCCATTCTCGTGACGACCTCAATGGCGATGGCGGAAGCGGTGTCGCGTGAAGTAGCGCGGCAAGTGGCAGAGCTCCCGCGGCGCTCGATCGCACAGGCTTCCATCGATCAATATGGAGCCATAATCGTTGTGGGTTCCATTGAAGAGGGGATCCACGTGATCAACCGAATTGCACCGGAGCATTTGGAAGTGATGGTTGAAGAACCAATGCGATATCTGGGGCTGATCGAGAATGCCGGGGCTATCTTCCTCGGACCTTACAGCTCGGAACCTGTCGGCGATTATTTGGCGGGACCGAACCACATCATTCCGACGAATGGCACGGCTAGATACTCTTCTCCGGTTGATGTCGATGACTTTATCAAGAAATCGAGTCTCATTCATTATAGCAAGGAAGCGCTGCTCGCCAATGGTGCGACCATTATGGAGCTGGCGCGACATGAAGGTTTAGAAGGGCATGCGAGAGCGATACAAATTCGGCTAGAAAAGGAAGGGTATTCACAATGAAAGATGTAGTGAACGAACAACGTGAAGGGCGTGCATCTAGCGTCGCGCGCAAGACGAATGAGACGGACATTCAATTGGCCTTTAATGTAGACGGTACGGGGATTTCTGAAATTGAGACAGATGTGCCGTTCTTGAACCATATGCTTGATCTATTCACGAAGCATGGACAATTCGATCTGAACGTCGTTGCTCGCGGCGACGTGGATATCGATGATCACCATACGGTTGAGGATATCGGCATCTGTCTGGGACAGACCATTCAGGAAGCGCTCGGCGATAAGAAAGGGATCAAGCGTTACGCATCGGTCTTCGTTCCGATGGACGAAGCGCTCGCGCAAGTCGTAATTGATCTGAGCAACCGTCCGCATTTCGAATATCGTGCACAGTATCCATCGCAGCAAGTCGGCAGCTTCTCGACGGAGCTCGTACATGAGTTTTTGTGGAAGCTCGCGCTTGAAGCGCGCATGACGCTGCACGTTATCGTTCACTACGGTCAGAACACGCATCACATGATTGAAGCGATCTTCAAAGCGCTGGGACGTGCCCTTGATGAAGCGACAAGCATTGATCCGCGAGTGCAGGGGGTTCCTTCGACGAAAGGAGTGCTGTAAGCATGACGACGATCGCGATTGTAGACTATGGCATGGGCAACCTGCACAGCGTTGCCAAGGCCGTGGAGCGCCTCGGTGCTGAGGCGCTCATCACGAGCGACGCGGCCGCCATCCTCGCGGCGGACGCGGTGATCCTGCCCGGCGTCGGCGCGTTCGGCGACGCCATGGCTTGTCTGCGCGACACCGGCCTCGGCGCGGTGGTCGCGCAAGCAGCGGCGGCAAATGCCAAGCCATTGCTCGGCATTTGCCTGGGCATGCAGCTGCTCTTCGCGCGCAGCGAAGAGCACGGCGACCACGAGGGCCTCGGGCTGCTGCCCGGCCGCGTGGTGCGGTTCCAGGGCGGCACATACAAGGTGCCGCATATGGGGTGGAACCAGCTGCAGGTGCAGCAGCCGGACAGCCCGCTGTTCACAGGCCTCGAAGAAGGCCATGTGTACTTCGTGCACTCATATCACGTGCAGCCGGAGCGGGCGACGGACTTGCTTGCAACAACCTCGTACGGCGGCGGCCCTGTGACGGCGATTGTTGGCCGAGACAATGTGTACGGCATGCAGTTCCACCCCGAGAAGAGCGGAGAATTCGGTATGCAGCTGCTCAGTAACTTCTTGAAGCTTGCGGCAGGTACGGTACACGTATAGGACATTTTCCAATTCCATCCTTTTTGGGATGGTTGGAATAGGGTGCGCACGTTAGCGGAGTGCCTAGGTTGGAATCCATACATTATATAGCTCGAATTAGCTTATTTCTGTCGTCTATGTTGGATTCCATGCAGGATAGACGGCAGGAATCGCTCGATTTGAGCCATTACGCTCCAAAGTTAATGGATATATCCAGTATAGCGAGCTTCTTACGGCATTCGGGACAGAAGTTAATGCAAAAATCCATGATGGGTAATGCGTGGCGATAGCTGGTGCTATGACCATCGTTGGATGCAAAGGTTCGAGTGGATCTTACTGGGGTTTGGCATTCATCTCAATATGGAGGAGAACGAATTTATGTCATCGTTTATCATATATCCCGCGATTGATATCCGCGGCGGCAAGTGTGTACGCCTGGTACAGGGCGATTACAATCAAGAGACGATCTACAATGAAAATCCGGTTGAAGTCGCGCAGGAATGGGAAGCAGGCGGTGCCAGCTGGATTCACCTTGTCGATCTCGACGGGGCTAAGGCAGGTCACCCAGTCAATGACGAGCTCGTTGGCAATATTGCTCGCAGCGTCAATGTACCCGTACAAATCGGCGGCGGGATTCGTACCCTCGCAGATGTAGAACGCTACATGGAGCTTGGTGTGTCACGGGTTATTCTCGGCACGGCGGCTATTGAAGATCGTGCGTTCGTGGAAGATGTACTCGCGAAGTACGGCGATAAGGTCGCCATCGGCATCGATGCGCGTGACGGTCTGGTTGCGACCCGCGGATGGCTTGAGACGTCGGAAGTTCGTGCTGAGGATCTAGCGGTAGAGCTGGCAGCCAAAGGTGCGAAGACCTTCATCTTCACGGACATTTCCCGTGATGGCATGATGGGCGGACCGAATACGGAAGCGATCGCGAACCTCGCTCGCATCTCCGGTCAGACGGTGATTGCGTCTGGTGGCGTCAGCCAAATGAGCGATTTGACCCGTCTAGCGGGACATGTGAATGAAGGGGTCGGCGGAGCCATCGTAGGCAAAGCACTCTATATCGGCAATATCGACTTGGCGCAAGCGATTGAAGAAATTCGCAATGTAACCGCGCCGAACTAAGGAGGAGAGATCGATGCTAGCCAAACGAATTATTCCTTGCTTAGATGTGAAGGATGGACGCGTGGTCAAAGGCGTGAACTTCGTCAATCTGCGCGATGCAGGCGATCCCGTGGAACTCGCAGCACTGTATGATCGTGAAGGTGCGGATGAGGTCGTATTTCTGGACATCTCGGCATCTGTCGAAGGACGTGCGACGATGATCGAAGTCGTTCGTCAGACGGCTGGCGAAATCGCCATTCCATTCACCGTTGGTGGTGGGATTTCTGAAGTCGACGATATGAAACGGATCCTGCGCGCGGGTGCGGACAAGATTGGCATTAACACAGCGGCAGTGCGTAATCCGCAGTTAATCTCGGATGGGGCTCGCAAATTCGGCTCCCAATGCATCGTCGTCGCAGTGGATGCGAAGTTCAATGACGCATGGGGCGAGTGGGAAGTGTATACCCATGGCGGACGGACGCCAAGCGGCCTGAAGGCACTTGATTGGGTGCGTGAAGCGGAGCGGCTTGGTGCAGGCGAAATTCTGCTAACGAGTATGGATGCCGATGGTACGAAGGATGGGTTCGATATCCGCTTAACCCGAGCGGTATCCGAATCAATCGGAATCCCGGTGATCGCTTCTGGCGGTGCAGGGCGTAAGGAACATTTCTATGATGTATTTACCGAAGGGAAGGCGGATGCAGGACTTGCCGCAACCATTTTTCACTATAAAGAAATGACGATTCAGGAAGTAAAGGACGATTTGAAGGGGAAAGGGGTGGAGATTCGATGACACAATCACAGGCGCAAGCCGATAACCTACTTAATTTAGAAGAATTATCCGCCAAGCTCAAATGGGATGCATCCGGTTTGATCCCTGCAGTCGTACAGGATTACAGTAGCAAAGAAGTATTGATGCTGGCCTACATGAACCGCGAATCCCTGCAATTGTCGGCTGAGTCCGGCGAGACGTGGTTCTGGAGCCGATCCCGCCAGGAGCTGTGGCATAAAGGCGCAACCTCCGGTCATACGCAGCGTATCAAGTCGATGCACTATGATTGTGACGGCGATACATTGCTTGTACGTGTTGAACAACAGGGACCGGCTTGTCATACTGGGAAGTACAGCTGCTTCTTCAACGAAATCCCTACGGCAACGGTGCAGGATGATAGCCAAGTGCTAGAAGTCTCTGGGGCAGATCGATTCGCGGTCTTGTCGAAGCTCGATCAGACGATTGCAGAACGGTATGCGGAACGACCAGAGGGTGCCTATACGACGTATTTATTCGACAAGGGTCTGGATAAGATCCTGAAGAAGATCGGCGAAGAGTCTGCCGAAGTGCTCATTGCCGCGAAGAACAACGACAGGGAAGAGCTAAGCGCGGAAGCGGGCGATCTCATCTATCATCTCATGGTACTCCTCCGGGCGCAGAACATGCCGATCGATGATGTGCTGCACGTATTGGAGCAACGCCATTATTCATCCGACATCAAAAATAAAACCAAATAAAGAGAGGCCGATACCTTATGCGGATCGATTACCATACCCACCATGCCCGTTGCGGGCATGCTGTTGGCGAACTCGAAGATTACATTCTTCGCGGAATAGAAATCGGGATGCAGCAGATCGGCCTTTCCGATCATATGCCGCTCCTTCACGTGGACCCTGCCACGTATTATCCCGAAATGGCAATGCCGATGGAAGAGCTGCCTCGCTATGTTGAGGAATGCTTCCTATTAAGAGAGAAATATAAATCCCTGATCGATGTCCGGATCGGGATGGAAGCCGATTATATTGAAGGTTATGAGGAACAGATCGAGAAGATTATTCAGACGTACCCTTGGGATTATGTCATCGGCTCTGTTCATTTCCTTGGGGAATGGGATATCTCAGACCACCGTCAGACACACGGCTGGGAAGGCCGCGATCGTCTTGCCGTGTATGCTCAGTATTATGATGCGATTGAGAAAGCAATTCGTACAGGATTCTATGATTACATCGGACACATCGATGTCATTAAGCGGTTCGGCTTCGCCCCTCCTGCGGAGCAAGCCGCTGAAGTGAGAGCGATGGAAATGTCTGCGCTGAATACGGTTCAAGCCCATAATCTAGCGATCGAGCTGAATGCTTCCGGGCTGCGCATGCCATGTGCAGAGATGTTCCCTAGCCGACATATGCTCGAAATTTGCTATGACAAAGGCATTCCGCTCACGATCGGTTCGGATTGCCATCAGCCGGAACGGCTTGGCCAATATTTGGATCAGGCACGTGCTATGCTCTTTGATATCGGATATAGGGAACTCGCGACTTTTAAGGAACGAAGACGCAACCTAATCCCTTTTCAAACGTAAATCAATCCATGTATAATAATAGAACTAGCAATAAGTTACGTCGTTCGACAATGTTCTTGTGATGGTGTCGAGCTCGATTGATGCGTTTTTATTCATATTTCAGGAGGGTACCATGTCAAGCAATAAGTTACGTGTGTTTTCCGGATCTTCCAATCCGCAACTGGCAGCGAAGATCTGTGCAGATCTAGGCGTAGAGCTCGGAAATGTCAAGCTATCTCGATTTAAGAGCGGAGAAATCTATGTTCACTATGAAGAGACGATTCGGAATTGCGATGTGTTTATCGTTCAATCGCTCTCTCATCCGATTAACGATCATTTCGTAGAGTTACTCGTGATGATCGATGCTGCGAAGCGTGCTTCCGCACGGACGGTCAACATTGTGATGCCTTATTACGGTTATGCAAGACAAGAACGCAAGGCAGCTCCGCGTGAACCGATCTCTGCGAAGATGGTTGCAGACGTGCTAACGACCGTAGGAGCGAATCGTGTCATTACGATTGATCTGCATGCACCGGCGATTCAAGGATTCTTCAATATTCCAGTCGACCATTTGACGGCATTAGATCTGATCAGTGAATATCTCCGCAAAGAGAATATCGAGAACCCAATTATTGTATCCCCGGATGCAGGACGCGCATCGACAGCTGAGAAGCTTGCCAACCAACTGGACTCCCCTTTTGCCATCATGATTAAGAAACGCCCTAGCCATAATGAATCCGTCATTACACATGTCATTGGTGATGTGAAAGGCCGCACACCGATTATTATTGAAGATTTGATTGATACCGGAACGACCATCGTTAACGTTGTGGAAGGCTTGAAGGAGCGCGGTGCGCATGATGTGTACGTCTGTGCGACACACCCTGTTTTCTCGGGACCTGCCTTACAGCGCCTTGACCATCCGAATATCCGTGAAGTGGTCGTCACCGACTCCATTATGATCCCGGACAGCCACCCGGCAAGATTCAAAGTGATATCGGTCGCGCCAATGCTCGCTGAAGCGATGCGAATTATTACGAATGGCGGGTCCATTAGCACATTGTTCAGAGATGCAGGGATTTGATTTTTTACCAGATATAAGTAATTTTTGGAAAACGATTTAGGTAATCTCTTCGATCTATGGTATACTTAGTTGCGAATAAAGCATGGTTAGGAACCATAGGAGGTGCCTTGTTGATGAAAGAAAAAAAGATGCTACCTGAAAGCCATCGAAAGAAAATCATACCGATCCAAATGGATGCTACTTTTTTCTTTGAGCGGGCCGTTCGTTCCTTGGATCGCTATCATTATGACAAGGCATTAAAGTATTTCCGCAAAGCGGTGGAATATGAGCCGGAAAATCCTGTCAACCATTGTAATATGGCCGGGATTCTGTCGGAGATGGGCAAGTATGAGGATTCTAATGAGATTCTGCAGATGGTGCTCGATACCATAGAACCGAGTCTGTCAGAGTGTTATTTCTATATGGCTAACAATTACGCGAATATGGATCAGTTCGAAGAAGCTGAGGAAGCGTTGATTCGATATCTTGAGGAAGATGCGAGCGGACAATACTTGGGCGAAGCCGAGGAAATGATGGATTTGCTGCAATATGAATTGAACCGCCCAACGCGTCTGACCACCATTAAATCCCGTGAGGGTATGGTGGAGCATGATGAGGCTCGTTCGATGCTCGAAGAGGGTCGGTTCGGCGAGGCAGTTAAGGTGCTCGAACAGATTGTTGAAGGTCAGCCTGACTTTTTAGCGGCACGGAACAACTTAGGCCTAGCCTATTACTATATGGGATTGTTTGAGAAAGCAATGGATACCATAAATGATGTGCTGGAACGTGACCCAGGCAATTTGCATGCGCTCTGTAATCTGGCGATTTTCTACCAGCATGAAGGCAATGTTAAGGATCTGGCTCAGTTAATTGTGGCACTCAAGAAGACGGTACCTTTTCACCAAGAACATGTATTTAAGCTTGCGACGACCATGGGAATCATGGGGCAGCATGAGACAGCATATCGGCATTTCCGAAGATTGCTGAAAGATGAAGAGGTCAATTTCGATCCTTGTCTCTATCATTATACTGCGGTGGCAGCGTGTCATATCGGACGAATGGAAGAAGCATATCGGCTCTGGAATCATGCGCAGAAGCTTGACCCGGGATCTGAAATTCCGAAGTTCTATCTGGCGCAGCTGAAGGAGTATCGCCAGGTGGAAGAGAGCGGCGAAGGCATGGAAAAGCCTATGTGGAGTTATCATTATCATCTACCATTCGAAGAACAGTTCCGACTCTGGGAGAAGACGTCTGGCGGATTGCCGGATCATTTGAAGCGGGATCCGCTCGTGCGGTCGTCGTTCTTCTGGGCCCTTCGACACGGAGATCAGCAGACCAAGCTTCAGGTTATTCAAGCGTTAGGCATGATAGCGGACTATGAAGTGCAAGAGGCACTGCTCGGGTTCTTGCTCGAACCGAATGAAGAAGACTATTTGAAGCAGGTTGCGGTCTTCGTGCTGCGTTCCATGGGCTATGATGCGAAAGTGGAAGCAATTATGGATGGGAAGCGCACGATCATTGAAGGTAACGATCTATCCGCAAGACTCCCGGCTTGGGATGAACAGTGGCAGACGGTACTTACGCTTGCGCTTCGTACAATGAATAAGCGTTACGATATGCTGCAGCAATATGATCTGCAGACACTATGGGTCGAGTTCCTAACCCGCGTCTATCCCGACATGCCGAAGATTCATAAGGCCGAGGGCTGGGCAGCGGCGCTGGAATATCTTACAGCCAAGATGCATCGCCGAGCGATCTCATATCATGAAGTAGCGCAGCGATATAGCACATCCATCACAACGGTGAGTAAATATGTGAAATGGATGGACGAAGTATGTGGTATTAAGAAAAAGATGGATGCGATATTTCCATCCTACACCCAAGAATTCTAGAGGAATGCGCGATTCGCGCGTTCCTTCCATACATAAGGAGGATATGATCGATGTATAAATCAATCGTAATCGGAACAGGGCCTGCTGGATTAACAGCTGCCATTTACTTAGCACGTGCGAATCTGAGCCCACTGGTCATTGAAGGACCTGAACCAGGCGGCCAACTAACAACAACGACGGATGTTGAGAACTTCCCTGGATTTCCGGAAGGGATTATGGGTCCGGAGCTCATGGATAACATGCGTAAGCAAGCAGAACGGTTTGGCGCAGAGTTCAAGACGGGCTGGGTGAACAGTGTGGATTTCTCCAAGCGTCCATTTACACTTCAAGTCGAAGGCATTGGGGAATTGCAGGCTGCAACAGTGATTATCTCGACGGGTGCTTCCGCAAGATACCTTGGTATTCCTGGGGAAAGAGATAACTTAGGACGCGGTGTGAGTGCATGTGCGACGTGCGACGGTTTCTTCTTCCGTAACAAGAAGATCATCGTCGTCGGTGGCGGCGACTCTGCGATGGAAGAAGCGAACTTCTTGACGCGCTTCGGCGATGTGACGCTCGTTCACCGTCGCGATGAACTGCGCGCTTCGAAGATCATGCAAGACCGTGCACGTGAGAATGGCAAGATTAAATGGGCGCTTAACCGCTCCCCAATTGAAGTGCTTGCTGGCGACAACGGTGTCACAGGTCTTAAAGTGACGAATAATGAGACTGGTGAAGAAGAAGTGATCGAGACAGACGGTTTGTTCGTTGCAATCGGTCATACACCGAATACGAAATTCCTCGGCGGTCAAGTGGATACGGACGAGCAAGGTTATATCGTTGTGAAGCCGGGCTCCATGGAGACGAACATTCCTGGCGTATTCGCTTGCGGTGACGTTCAGGATACGAAGTATCGCCAAGCGATCTCCGCAGCAGGAACAGGTTGTATGGCTGCGCTAGACGCAGAGAAGTTCTTGGAAGCGAACGAAATTCATTAATATATCGATGGTTACAGAAGCTGACGGGTAGTCCCGTCGGCTTTTTGATTTTTTCTTCAATTATGAACATTCTGGTAACTTCACCGGAAACCCATCTAATTTCAGTCATCCTTACTTGTACGGCGGATGAATATTCCAGATCATGGTGATACAATGAGTCTCGAAGAGGTCGATGTGATTTATGTCGCAACACGTTTGGTCCCAAAATGCAGTCCATCGATCCATCCTTATTATTTAAAGCGGAGGTATAATGATGAAAAAATCATTATTCGTACTAGGTCTAGCCTTATGTCTTATGTTTGTTCTATCGGCCTGTGGAGGGGACAGCAAATCAAGTGAACCGGCTGTTGCACCAACGGGCGTAACGGAAGAAGTAACGATCACTGCGAAGAATTTTGAGTTCTCGCCAGCAGAGATCAAAGTGAAAAAAGGCGATACGATCAAGCTTACATTCAATTCGGAAGAAGGCGTCCATGGTCTGATGATCAAGGATTTTGACATTAATATGGATGAATCCGGCACCAAAGAATTCGTAGCCGATAAAGTGGGTACGTTTGATTTTAACTGTTCGATTATGTGCGGCGGCGGTCATGGGCAAATGGTTGGTAAAATTACTGTAGAATAACGCTAAGATGAATGACTGCGAAAAGCTGGTTTTCGTTGAGAATACTCACGAGAAGCAGCTTTTTCACTTGTATACCCTAGAGGTCTATACCTCATGAGGGAGTGTCCTATTATCTTGACCGATAATACAGGCATAGCTTATAGTGGGTACTGAAACACAATTAACTTAGATAAAGGTGGATTTAACATGTCTGAAACAATCTATGTTGGTGTGGACCTGGGCGGAACAGCAATCAAAGTTGGAGTCTGCAATGAACAGGGACAACTGCTGCATATGTATGAGGGCCCTACAGAGACGGAAAAGGGAGCAGAGACGATCATTGATAACATCGTGAAATATGTTCATCTAGTTGTCGAGCAGTCCCCTTTTTCGTGGGATCAAGTGGGCGGCGTAGGCGCAGGTCTCGCAGGCTTCATGAATTTGAAAGAGGGAATTATTCTACATTCTCCTAACCTACCATTTCGTGATGTACCAATCCGTCAGATTCTCTCTGATCGACTGGCTAAACCGGTTCGAGTGGATAATGATGCGAATGTGGCGGCGCTTGGTGAAGCATGGAGCGGCGCGGGTGCAGGGATCGACAATTGTGTATGTTACACGCTTGGAACAGGTGTAGGCGGCGGTATTATTATTAGCGGCAGCATCTATCAAGGATTTGCTGGCGTAGCTGGCGAGCTCGGACATATGGCGGTTATTCCTGATTTGGAAGCAATCCAGTGTGGATGCGGCAAAATGGGATGCTTAGAGACCGTATCTTCGGCGACAGGCATTATCCGTATGGCGAAAGATGCTGTTGAACGCGGCGATCGCACATCGCTATCCACGCTCGAGCATATGATGGCGAAAGATGTGTTCGATGCAGCCAAGGCAGGGGATGAAGTCGCGACACGTATCGTTAATCGTGCAGCATTCTATCTGGGCAAAGCAATGGCAGCAGTGGCAGTCGTCCTGAATCCGGAGCGGTTCATTATTGGCGGCGGCGTGTCCAAAGCAGGCGATATTCTATTCGATGAGATTCGTGAAGTGTTCTACAAGCTGACACCGGATTCATTACAAAAGGGTATTGTGATTGTGCCAGCAACACTCGGCAATGATGCGGGAGTGATCGGGGCAGCAGGATTGTGTAGTCGTTCTTAAGAGGAAGTTCTAAATACAAGGGGGAAGGGCCGTGATGGACACTTCATCGATGGCAAAAGCAAAACTGGTAATTATTACAGGCATGTCTGGAGCCGGGAAGACGATTGCTGTTCAGAGTTTGGAGGATCTTGGGTTTTTCTGCGTGGATAATCTGCCTCCGGTTCTTATTCCGAAGTTCGCAGAACTCATCGAACAATCGAACGGCAAAATCGGCAAAGTAGCACTTGTAATTGACCTTCGTGGCCGCGAATTCTTCACGGCATTATCCGAGTCATTAAATTATATTAAAGACCACTATACGCTGAATTGCGAGATCGTCTTCCTAGACGCAACGGACGGCGTACTTGTTCAGCGTTATAAGGAGAGTCGGAGACGGCATCCGCTGGCGCCGACAGGCATGCCGCTTGAAGGGATTCAGTTGGAGCGGAAGCTGCTCGAAGACTTGAAGGGATGGGCTTCCCAAGTCATCGATACGAGCAATATGAAGCCGGCGACGCTCAAGGAACGGATCGTATCTCGTTTTAATAATCTAGAGGGTAATACCTTATCCGTGCATATTACGTCATTTGGATTCAAATATGGAATACCGATTGATGCGGATTTAATCTATGATGTACGCTTCCTTCCGAACCCGCATTATGTAGACGCCTTGCGTCCGCATACTGGGCAGGATCCGGAAGTCTATGATTACGTGATGAAATGGCCAGAGACGCAGATGTTCTTGACGAAGTTGGTCGATATGCTGCAATTCCTCATTCCTCAATATCGCAAAGAAGGAAAAAGCCAGGTTGTGATCGGGATCGGGTGTACCGGAGGGAAACATCGTTCGGTTGCCATTGCAGAATATTTGGGTCGTATCATTGGGGCCAGTGAGACTGAAATGGTTCGTGTAGCCCACCGAGATGCAGAGAAGGACCGTCATTAACTAAAGGCAAGACAATATGTACGAGGTGATGAGATGAGCCTAGAGTTTGAAGCAGTACAGCGTCCACGGATTGTCGTCATGGGCGGAGGAACCGGATTGTCTGTCATGCTGCGCGGGCTGAAGGAAAAGCCTTTGGATATTACGGCCATCGTGACGGTTGCGGATGACGGCGGCAGTTCAGGGATTCTACGGAATGAGCTGCATATGCCGCCTCCGGGCGATATTCGCAACGTGCTTGGTGCACTTGCGGATGTTGAACCGCTCTTGTCGGAGATGCTGCAATACCGATTCAGTTCGGGGGCAGGTTTAGCCGGGCATAGTTTGGGCAATTTGATATTAGCAGCCATGACAGATATCTCTGGGGATTTCGTTACTGGGATTCGTGAGCTAAGCCGAGTTCTGGCTGTGCGGGGACGTGTGCTTCCTGCTGCGAACCAGGCAGTTATTCTGCATGCAGAGATGGAAGACGGTACGGTTGTAACAGGTGAATCGACCATCCCGACGGCAGGCAAACGAATCAAGCGCGTCTTCTTGGAGCCTTCGAATGTTAAGCCGCTCGCAGAAGCTGTAGAGGCGCTGCGTCAAGCGGATGCAATTCTGATCGGCCCCGGAAGTCTCTATACGAGTATCATTCCGAATCTATTGGTACCTGAACTGGCTCAAGCGGTTGTCGATTCGTGTGCGGTCAAAATCTTTGTCTGCAACGTCATGACGCAGCCGGGCGAGACGGATAACTATACAGTGAGCGATCACTTGGATGCGGTGTATGACCACATCGGGCATCATATCTTTGATTATGTAATCGTGAACGACGGCGAGATTCCGCCGCAGGTTCAAGACAAATACGCAGAAAAAGGTGCAAAGGCTGTACATTTAGATTTAGAGGCTGTGACGAATCGAGGCTATAAAGTCATCGCGGACCGTCTTGTTCTATTCCGAACGTATCTGCGCCATGATGCGGATAAACTTAGTCATCATATCTATCAACTCGTCAAAAATTGGATGTTACGAAAGAGGTGAGTCGCTTGTCTTTTGCGGCACAGACCAAAAAAGAATTAACCCAAGTTGAGGCGGATACGTGCTGCGAGCGAGCGGAGTTATCAGCTCTACTCCGAATGAATGGTTCCGTGCAGTTGACGAATCGCAAGGTTATTCTGGATATCTCGACAGAGAATGCAGCGATCGCGAGACGTATATATTCGTTAATTAAGAAGTACTATGACGTACACACGGAGCTGCTCGTTCGGAAAAAAATGCGATTGAAGAAAAATAATGTCTATATCGTGCGAATTCCAACGCAGGTGCAGGAAATATTGAAAGATTTGCATATCGTTTCAGAAGGTTTCAATTTTACGGACGGTATTGATCAGGAGATTATTGCAAATAACTGTTGTAAGCGGGCTTACTTACGCGGTGCCTTCATGGCTGGAGGTTCAGTGAACAATCCCGAGGGTTCATCATATCACCTTGAGATTGCTTCGATGTACGAGGAGCATTGTCAGGCGCTAGTCGACCTTGCGAACGAATATGGGCTGAATGCTCGTTGTATCGAGCGGAAGAAAGGGTTTATTTTCTACATCAAAGAAGGCGAGAAGATTATCGATTTGCTCAGCATGATTGGCGCGCATCAAGCACTCTTCAAGTTCGAGGACGTGCGAATTATGCGCGATATGCGTAACTCGGTGAATCGGATCGTGAACTGTGAGACGGCGAATTTGAACAAAACCATCGGAGCCGCGGTGCGTCAGATTGATAACATCAAATTGCTGCAGAAGGAAGTGGGTCTGGAGAGTCTACCGGACAAACTTCGGGAAGTGGCAGAGGTGCGTCTGGCTCATCCGGATGTTAACTTGAAAGAAGTCGGCGAACTGCTCAAGGGGTCGGTGAGCAAGTCTGGGGTCAACCACAGACTGCGTAAGATCGACGAATTGGCGGAAAAAATTAGGAATGGGTAAAACTTTTTTTCCTAGTGCTGTTCATGTTATAATGGTATAATGTTGTAAAAGACTAATAATTTATTTGGATAATCGCCAGATCGAATAAGTAATAGGGGGTAATTTTTCCATGACAAAGCACCCGGTAGTTGTGCGGTTAAAAACGGGTCTCCATGCTAGACCGGCAGCGTTGTTCGTTCAAGAAGCGAATAAATATTCGTCAGAGATTTTCGTGGAGAAAGACGAGAAGAAAGTTAATGCGAAAAGTATCATGGGAATAATGAGCTTGGCGATCAGCTCGGGAACTGAAATATATATAAGTGCGGAAGGTTCGGACGCTGAGCAAGCTATTTCTGCATTGGTTCAATTGGTTAGTAAGGAAGAACTTGAAAATCAATAATGAATGATGTACATACAAAGGCCCCTGGGATCAGGGGCTTTTTGTTGTATGAGGGCCTCGAAAAAATTGATTAAGCTTGCCTGAATAATTTATTTTTCAATGTAACATTTGGTAAATCAGAGCGTCTATGTAGGTAGAACCAAGTGAAGAATAATAAAAGGGAGGCTTTTCACATGAAACAGGATGTAAAAAGAATCAATAGATCAAAAAGATTAGGATTACTCGCAGCAACCGCACTGCTCGTCACATTTGCATGGGCTGCTCCAACATCGAAGACTTATGCGGCCGAAGCGCCAGTGGCTCAGAGTCAAAGTGTCGTTCACACGATCAATGTAACGGGTAAAGGAGAAATTACAGTAACGCCGGATGTTGCGTACGTGACGCTCGGAATCGAGACCAAAGCGACAACAGCGAAGGAAGCGCAGAAAGCTAATGCAGCGAAGTTCGCCAAATTAAAACAAGCGCTTACGAATTTCAAGGTCAAAGCAGAGGATGTGCAGACGGTTAGTTTCTATGTGAATCCAGAGTACACCTATAATGAGAAGTCAGGGCCGAAATTATCAGGTTACTCCGCGACGCATATGGTGCAAGTAACGTATCGCGACTTGGATACCATCGGCAATCTGATCGATGCTGCTTCGGAAGCAGGCGTGAATCAGGTGCAAGGTGTTCGTTTTGATACGGAACATCCAGAAATGTATGAGACACAAGTGTTAGAGAAAGCAATGAAGAATGCCGAAGTGAAAGCGAGAGCCATTGCCTCTGCAGCGAAGCAGCAGATTGTCTCGGTGATCACGGTGTCGGAATCAAGTGCAGATGTCTATCCGATCTTCTCGAACCAAGTCTATGCAACAGCAAAAACGGAGTCGGCCGCAGCAGATACTTCGATCCAAACGGGTCAAGTTTCCATTAAATCCAACGTGACTGTCGTCTATGAAATAAAATAAGAAAGTTTCATGTATTTATTAGCGAATTAACGAGAAAATAGTTGTATCATCGGACAAAACACGGTATAGTGAAGATGCTTTGTAAACGAGGAAATGTCGATGAAAGCCATACCAATGGATATGGCTTTCTTTTTCTTGAAAGTTTAGAGTATTCGGGGTCCCCGCAAAGTACCCGGGACGCTTCGAAGCAATAACATCACTTTGTGGGGTTATTTTGAAATATAAGAGTAAGGGGTTGATGCCGATGATACAACTCATGAATATAGAAAAGCATTTTGCCGGTCAGACCGTCGTACACCCTCTATCCCTCACCATTCGCGAAGGCGAATTTTTGACATTGCTCGGGCCGAGCGGTTGCGGAAAGACGACGATTTTACGGATGATTGCTGGGTTTGAGCAACCTACAGTAGGTGAAATTTTTCTCGATGGTAAGGATGTTACAGAACTGCCGGCCAACAAGCGGGATTTGAACCTTGTATTTCAGCACTATGCTCTGTTCCCGCATATGACGGTGGAGCAGAATATCCAATTTGGTCTCAAAATGAAGAAGATTGATGCTGCCGAACAGAAGGAACGAATTGGTGAAGCAATCCGATTAACACAGCTGACGCCTCTTGCGAAGCGTTATCCGCATCAATTATCTGGTGGTCAACAACAGCGGGTTGCGATTGCGCGTGCGATTGCGAACAAACCTCGCGTTCTTCTGTTGGATGAGCCGCTTGGCGCATTGGATCTACAGCTGCGTAAGAACCTGCAAGCCGAGCTGAAGCAATTACAGCGCAGCCTCGGCATCACATTCGTCTATGTAACGCATGATCAAGAAGAAGCGATGATGATGAGTGACCGCATTGTCATTATGAATAACGGGAAAATTGAGCAGATTGGCACGCCGAAGGAAATTTACAATCGACCGCAGACGTTGTTCGCAGCGACCTTTATTGGTGAGAACAATGTGTTCCATGAAGCGGAGCGGATGTTCGCGATTCGTCCTGAGAAGCTCAAGGCAGTTCGGGACAGGGAACAGAAGGCGAAGCGCAAAGGTATTATTCAAGATATTGTATACTTAGGTAACGTACACAAATTGATGGTTCATCTGAATGATGAACAGACGACCGTATCGATCTGTCTCGATTTCACAGACGAGGATGAATGGCAAATTGGCCAGCATATCGGTGTGGATTGGTTTGATGCGGATGAGGTGAATATCGGGTTATGAAAAAAACGAAATGGTTGATCTCCCCGGTAGTCCTCTGGCTAAGTTTGTTTCTGATTTTGCCGATGGCGATTGTGGTCGTCATTTCTTTTCTCGGACGCGATGAATTTGGGAATCTAGTGATCCAATTCAGTTTGGATAATTATGCACGGTTTTTCGACTCCCTCTATTTGGGGATCTACTGGGATACCATCGCGTTATCTGTTCTTACGACATTGATCTGCGTCTTGATCAGCTATCCGCTTGCGTATTACATTGCAAATGCAGGACCGACAAGGCAAAAAATATGGCTTCTGTTCATTACGGTGCCATTTTGGATAAATTTCCTAATCCGGACCTATGCTTGGGTCCTATTGCTGCGTTCTCAGGGTGTTGTCAATTCGTTCTTAATGGATATCGGAATCATTGATGAACCCTTGAAGATGTTGTATACAAAAGGCGCTGTGCTGCTGGGGATGGTCTATACATTCATTCCGTACATGGTGCTGCCGATTTATGTATCGCTTGAACAAATGGATCGCAAGCTGCTCGAAGCGGCGAGTGATCTGGGTGCTTCGCGTTGGCGCGCATTCTGGCATATTACATTACCTCAGACCAAATCCGGCATGATGACCGGATCGGTGCTCGTATTCGTATCCACGGCAGGAATGTATGTGGTGACGGATATTCTCGGTGGTTCCAAATCGACGATGCTGAGTAATATTATTCAGACCCAGTTCCTCGGGGCGAGGGATTGGCCGTTCGGCGCGGCGTTATCGGTTATATTCGCGATCACATCGCTGGTGTTGATCTACTTATTCAATATGGCACTCCGCTCACGCCATGAACGATCGAAGGAGGGACGAGCATGAAGCAGAAGACCAATCCATTACTATCGATTCACGCTTACCTGGTGATGGCGTTTATCTACTTGCCTGTGCTCATGATCCTTATCTTCTCGTTCAATAATTCGCGGATTAACAGTACGTGGGAAGGCTTTACGTTCAAATGGTATGGCTCGTTATTTCAGAACCGTAACGTGATGGATGCATTAATGAACAGCTTGACGATCGCTTTTACTTCGACGGTAATTGCGACGGTACTCGGTACGGTAGCGGCTCTAGCCCTTCGTAATGCAGTTCGTAAGAGTAAGACGGTGCTCGGCATGCTCTATCTCCCCATCGTTGTACCGGATATTATTATGGGTTTATCGCTGCTCTTGCTCTTCAGTCAATTCCATTTCCCGCTGGGCAAATGGACGATTATTATTGCTCACGTCACGTTCAGCATCTCATATGTGTATGTGATCGTTGCATCGAGAATTTCAGGAATGGGCAAACAATTAGAAGAGGCCGCGCAAGATTTGGGTGCCTCACCATGGCAGACGTTTCGTTACATTACATTACCTGCGATCTGGCCAGGGGTATTGGCTGGTGCGATTATGGCATTTACGTTGTCGATCGATGACTTCATGATTAGCTTCTTCGTGGCGGGGCCGGACTCGACGACATTGCCGATCTATATCTATGGGCTTGTCAAACGCGGAATTTCCCCGGAAATTAACGCATTATGTACGATTATGATTATTGTTAGTGTTGGATTGATTTTAATTGCGCAATGGTTGCAGAATAAAGGGAATCGGGGCAAGAAGGCTTCGACGCTTCCTTTTTAATATTATGATTCTTTAAAGCAGAAAGGGGTAATACGATTGAAAAAAATGAAATGGTTCGCGAGCACAGTCCTCGCTGGCGCAATGATCGCGACACTCGTCGTGACAGCAGGATGTTCTCAGAAGGAGACACTCAACTTATATAGCTGGGCTGATAATTTCGATCCGGATGTCATTAAAGATTTCGAGAAGAAATATGACGTAACGGTCAATTATGCAGTGTTTGCGAATAATGAAGATTTGCTCGCCAAATTGAAGGCTGGCGGATCGAAGTATGATGTGATTCAGCCATCGGATTATATGGTTGCGACGATGATCCAGCAGGATCTGCTCGAGCCGCTCAATAAAGATAATATTCCGAATTGGAACAATATATCGAGCCATTTCAAGAACCTTCCTTACGACAAAGATAATAAATACTCCATCGTCTATACATCCGGTGTCACGGGAATCGCATACAACAAGAAGTATGTGAAAGGCGAGATTACAAGCTGGTCCGACCTATGGAAACCAGAATTTAAAGATAAGGTCCTGTTGCTTGATGATATGCGTGAAGTGATTGGCATGGGCCTGAAGAAGAACGGATTCTCGAATAGCTCGACGAACGAGAATGAGATTAAAAAGTCTGTAGATGATATTAAACAACTGCTTCCGAGTGTATTGGCGTTTGACACCGATAATATTAAACAGAAGCTGATTGCGGAAGAAGGTTGGATCGGAACCGTATGGTCCGGCGATGCTGCTTATATTGCTGCTCAGAACCCGGATATTGCTTATGTGATTCCGAAAGAAGGCAGTACAATTTTCTCCGATAACTATGCGATTCCTAAAGGTGCGAAGAACAAAGATTTAGCGGAGAAATTCATTAACTTCATGCTGGATCCAGAAGTTAGTGCGAAGAACTATGAGTCCATCGGATACAGTGATCCCAATGAAAAAGCAAAACCGTTCCATAGCCCTGAGTATCAAGCGAATAAGATGATTAACCTAAGTAATGATGAGTTTGCACGTACCGAATGGTTGATGGATGTAGGTAAAACATTGCAAGTCTACGACCGCTACTGGACTGAAATCAAGAGCGGACGCGAATAAGGCGTTAACGATCAAAGAGGAGGCGTTCACCCATGAAAAACGTATTGCGAACGATTACGCTTGTTGCTCTATGCCTCGTATTTTTAATTCCAACTTCACATGCATCGGCGGCTACAGCGCCTTGGCAATCCGTGGCGACGCCAAATATTCAGATTACGCTGGATGGAGTTCCGCTGCTCAGCAAAGGGATTGTACAGGACGGTAGTACATATATTCCGCTTAACATCCTTGCGAAAGATCTGAAACTCGATACGGCTTATGATGCGAAGAAGAAAGTCATGCATGTAAAAGCAAAGGGTAAAGATGTTGTTATTCAAGTTAACCAGTATGCCGTCAATTCGATTGTGAATGGTCACGAATTATGGGATGCTTACGGACGCGTCCTCTTGAATGGCAGTAACTATGTGGCATTGAGTCTTCTGACGGATAACTTCGGCTACCATTCGACGTGGGATCCAAAGACGAAGTCCGTTCATTTGAAGACGATCCAAGAAAACGACATCATCTGGTCATCGAAGAAAATCAATGAGAATACCAAAGATGCGATTGTTAATGTACAATATCCGCAGGTAAGCGGGCTCACAAATGCGGAGGTTCAAGAGAAAATCAACACATTGTTCGCTTCGGAAGCGAAGAAGTATGTCGACACGGCCAAAGAGAGCTCGAAGGGGGCCTACGAAGAACTTGGGTTCAAATATGAATACACGTCGAATTATGATATCAAATATAATTCGAACCAAGTGATCAGCCTCTTATTCTCGAGTAATGAATATACAGGCGGCGCGCATGGCATGCCAGAGCAATGGTCTTATACCATCAATATTGATACTGGCGTCGTCTATACGCTGAATGATCTGTTCAAGCTTGTTCCGGATTACAAGCAAGTCATCAATGAAAAGATCAAAAAAGAGATTGCACCGATGTTGATGTACGATGCCAAATTCCAGAGCATTAACGAAGATACAACTTTCTATGTGAAAGACGAGGGTGTTGTGGTTTATTTCGGGGTGTATGAATATACGCCTTACGCAGCGGGATTCCCTGAATTCTATATTCCATTCCGTTCCGTATCACCGAGCTTTGAAGGCAAGCTGCCTTTCTAGAAGTTTTCGTGTGGTAGCTCATACAATAAAACCCCCATGCATTGGATGCATGGGGGTTTGTCGTCTTGCGGTTAACTTACAGCTTCTCAAGAACCTTGTCGACTAATCCGTATTCCGCAGCTTCATAAGCGCTCATGAAGTAGTCGCGGTCGGTATCCTTCTCGATACGATCTAGCGGCTGACCACTGCGATCCGCAAGAATTTTGTTCAGATGATCACGCATCTTGATAATGCGTTTCGCGCGAATTTCAATATCGCTGGCTTGACCTTCTGCTCCACCTAATGGTTGATGGATCATGACTTCACTGTTCGGCAGTGCGAAGCGTTTGCCCTTCACCCCTGCTGTAAGCAAGAAGGCACCCATGGAAGCTGCCATACCGACGCAAATCGTCGATACATCCGGTTTAATGAATTGCATTGTATCGTAAATCGCCATACCTGCCGTAATCGATCCGCCCGGGCTATTGATATACAGCGAGATGTCCTTCTCTGGATCTTCTGCTGCAAGGAATAGCATTTGCGCAATGATCGAATTAGCTACCACGTCATTAACGGGTGAGCCTAAGAAAATAATACGATCTTTCAACAGCCTTGAATAAATGTCATATGAACGTTCGCCGCGGTTCGTCTGTTCCACGACCATAGGAATGTAACTCACAGAAAATCCTCCTCTACTCACATCGACTAGCTTTCCACCAAATCATACTCCAAATCAGAACAAAAGTCAAAGATAGTCAAACTGGTGATACAAAAAAAATCAGCCGAAGCTGATTCTGTGTGTATGTATGGCGCGCCCGCTAGGAATCGAACCTAGATCTCAGGCTCCGGAGGCCTACGTCATATCCATTGGACCACGGGCGCAAAAAGGATAGCAAGGAGAATTATATGCTATAAATCATAGAATTGCAAGTCCTAATCTGAATATCATGAGAAAGCTTCTACCGAAATACACCCGAAGATAAGCTACCGAGTTAAAAAGGGATATTCCATGATGTATAAGTTTCTGTAAACATGTGAATTCTACATGCGGTACACTTGCAAACTGCACTCGAAAGGGTTAAACTAGGGGTGGGACTAAAAAGGTTTCCGTGGGACGTTTTCGGGCCAACTAAGTTGCAGGAGTGGAAAGAAATGCGGAAAATATTAGAGATAGAAAAGCAACTTCTGCCTGATCTCATGGAAATACTAAAAAAGAGATATGAAATCCTTCATCAAATCAAGCTGTCTGAGTTAGTCGGGCGCAGGACGCTGGCGACTTCCTTAGAGATGACCGAGCGGGTACTGCGTGCAGAGACAGATTTATTAAAGACACAAGGACTCATTGAAATTGAGAGTGCAGGGATGCGCCTAAGTTCAGCCGGAGAGAAGCTGCTAGAGGACTTAGAATCCATTGTGAAAGAACTGTTCGGTCTAACAAATATGGAGGAGCGAATTCGCAAGTCTTTCGGTCTTCAGCAAGTGCTGATTGTACCGGGTGATTCGGATCGTTCGCCGCTTACGAAGCGAGACCTTGGTCTTGCAGCATGTAAAGTGCTTCGTAAAGTGATGGGTAAAGATGATGTCGTTGCTCTCACTGGCGGTTCCACACTGGCTCAGATGGCAGAACAGATGACTTCAACGACGCCGATGAAATCCAATTGGTTCGTGCCAGCTCGTGGTGGTTTAGGCGAGAGTCTTGATTATCAAGCCAACACCATCGCATCGAAGATGGCAAAACGTGTAGGTGCGCAATATCGATTACTGCATGTCCCGGATCTTCTCAGCGAAGAGGCATATCAGTCCTTGATGCAAGAACCGAATATTCTAGAGATTGTGGAGTTCATTCGGAAAGCTCGCATTGTCGTTCATGGGATTGGAGACGCCTTTGTGATGGCCAAACGAAGACGGGTCGATCAACAGATGGTGGATGCCCTAAGGCAGGAGGGTGCTCTAGCGGAAGCTTACGGGTACTATTTTGACCGACAAGGCAATGTGGTTCACAAGATGGTGTCCTTAGGACTTCGACTCGAAGAGATTCAAGAAATGGAACTCGTGATTGCCATTGCTGGCGGTGCTAGCAAAGGAGCAGCGATTCATTCCGTCTTGAAATTCGGGCGAGAGAATGTGCTCATTATTGATGAAGGTGCAGCGCTTGAAATCATTCGATTGATGGATGCAGAAGAACAAGAAGTAAGTTAACAATGTTGTGGTCTTGACGAGCCCTCAGGTTTGTCTTGAGTATATATAAATTAATTTTAGGAGGAATCATCAATGGTTAAAGTTGGTATTAATGGTTTTGGACGTATTGGACGCCTTGCTTTCCGCCGTATTCAAGCAGTAGAAGGTATCGAAGTGGTAGCAATCAATGACTTGACAGACGCTAAAATGTTAGCTCATTTGTTGAAATATGATACAACTCAAGGTCAATTCCAAGGAAACGTTGAAGTACATGAAGGATTCTTCAAAGTAAACGGTAAAGACGTTAAAGTTCTTGCGAACCGTAACCCTGAAGAATTACCATGGGGCGAGCTTGGCGTAGACATCGTTCTTGAATGTACTGGATTCTTCACAACCAAAGAAGCTGCTGAGAAACACATCAAAGCAGGCGCTAAAAAGGTTGTTATCTCCGCTCCAGCAACTGGCGATATGAAAACAATCGTATACAACGTAAACCATGAAATTCTTGATGGTACAGAGACAGTTATCTCTGGCGCATCTTGCACAACAAACTGCCTAGCTCCAATGGCAAAAGTATTGCAAGACAAATTCGGTATCATTGAAGGCTTGATGACAACAATCCACGCTTATACAGGCGACCAAAATACACTTGATGCTCCGCATGCGAAAGGTGACTTCCGTCGCGCTCGTGCAGCAGCTGAGAATATCATCCCTAACACAACAGGCGCAGCAAAAGCAATCGGTCTTGTTATCCCTGAACTTCAAGGTAAACTTGACGGTGCAGCACAACGTGTTCCTGTAGCAACAGGTTCCTTGACTGAGCTTGTAACTGTTCTTGATGCAAAAGTAACAGCTGACGAGATCAACGCTGCAATGAAAGCTGCTTCTGACCCAGCAACTTATGGCTACACAGAAGACGAAATCGTATCTTCCGATATCAAAGGTATGACTTTCGGTTCCTTGTTCGACGCAACACAAACAAAAGTATTGACAGTTGGCGACAAGCAATTGGTTAAAACAGTAGCTTGGTACGACAATGAAATGTCCTACACAGCGCAATTGATCCGTACGTTGGAATATTTCGCTAAACTAGCTACGAAGTAATAGCGGTTGTAGCATGATTGTAGAGCGGAAACAGTTCATAATTGTTTCCGCTCTTTAACTAATATGTGTTTGGAGGAACCGACGAATGAACAAGAAGAGTGTACGTGATGTAGAAGTAACTGGTAAACGCGTATTTGTCCGTGTCGATTTTAACGTGCCATTAGAAGACGGTAAAATTACGGACGACACACGCATTCGTGAAACCCTGCCTACGATCAAATATTTGATCGAGAACGGTGCAAAAGTTATTCTAGCAAGTCACATGGGCCGTCCAAAAGGTCAGTTCGTGGATTCAATGCGTCTAACACCAGCTGCGGTTCGTCTTAGCGAATTGCTAGGCAAACCAGTAGTTAAAGCAGACGAAGCGATTGGCGATGCGGTTAAAGCACAAATCGCTGAGCTCAAAGACGGCGATGTATTGCTTCTTGAGAACGTTCGTTTCTACGCAGGTGAAGAGAAGAATGATCCGGAACTCGCGAAAGAATTTGCATCCCTTGCAGATTTGTTCGTGAATGACGCATTCGGCGCTGCTCACCGTGCGCATGCTTCGACAGCAGGTATTGCTGCATACTTACCAGCCGTTTCCGGACTTCTGATGGAGAAAGAGTTGAACGTACTAGGTAAAGCATTGCTGAACCCTGAGCGTCCATTCACAGCGATTGTCGGCGGATCGAAAGTGAAAGATAAAATCGATGTTATCAACAAAATGCTCGAAATTGCTGACAACGTATTGATCGGTGGCGGACTTGCTTACACATTCCTCAAAGCACAAGGTCACGAAATCGGCAAATCGCTCTGCGATAACGAGAAATTAGAAACAGCGCTTGGATTTATCGAGAAAGCCAAACAACTTGGCAAAAACTTCATGATTCCAGTGGATTACGTTGTAACGGACGATTTCAGTGCAGATGCCAATACGAAGATCGTTGATGTTGACGGCATTCCAGCAGACTGGGAAGGTATCGATATCGGACCGAAAACGCGTGAGCTTTATGCAGACGTGATCAAGAATTCGAAGCTCATTGTATGGAACGGACCTATGGGCGTATTCGAAATCGAGCCATTCTCCCACGGTACGCGTGCGGTTGCACAAGCTTGTGCAGAAACAGCGGGCTACACGGTCATTGGCGGCGGTGATTCTGCAGCAGCAGCAGAGAAATTCCATTTGGCAGACAAAATGGACCATATCTCAACTGGCGGCGGCGCATCTCTTGAGTTCATGGAAGGCAAGAAACTTCCAGGCGTTGAAGCGCTTAACGATAAATAAGATCAGTACTCCTTAGGTGGGGAAAATAGAAGGACGTGAAAACCATGAGTAGAACTCCAATCATTGCAGGGAACTGGAAAATGTTCAAAACTGTAAGTGAATCAACAGCTTTCGTTCAAGATGTGAAGGGGAAAGCAGAAGTTGCAGGCGTGGAGAGCGTGATTTGCGCACCATTCACGAACTTGCCAGCACTTGGTGAGGCTGTAAAAGGCACTTCCATCAAAATCGGTGCACAAAACATGCACTTCGAAGATAATGGCGCATTCACTGGTGAAATCAGCGGCATCATGCTGAAAGATCTTGGTGTGGAATACGTGATCTTGGGTCATTCCGAGCGTCGTGCATACTTCGCTGAGACAGACGAAATCGTGAACAAAAAAATGCATGCAGCATTCAAACACGGCTTAACGCCAATCGTATGTGTGGGCGAAAAGCTTGAAGAGCGTGAAGCAGGTCAGACGAAAGATGTCTGCAAAGTGCAGACCGAAGCTGCTTTCCAAGGATTAAGCGCAGAGCAAGCAGCGAAAGCTGTTATTGCTTATGAGCCGATCTGGGCGATTGGAACGGGTAAATCTTCAACTGCAGCAGATGCGAATGAAGTGATCAGCTACATTCGTGAACTTGTGAAAGGTTTGTATGGAGAGCAAGTAGCGAATGCGGTTCGCATTCAATACGGCGGCAGCGTGAAACCGGAAAATGTACAAGAGTACATGGGACAAAGCGATATCGATGGCGCTTTGGT
This sequence comes from Paenibacillus terrigena DSM 21567, assembly GCF_000374845.1. Taxonomy (GTDB): domain Bacteria; phylum Bacillota; class Bacilli; order Paenibacillales; family Paenibacillaceae; genus Paenibacillus_K; species Paenibacillus_K terrigena. The sequence goes on from NZ_KB895424.1 coordinate 38,303, forward strand.
CGGTGGCGCAAGCTTGCAACCAGCTTCCTACATTGCATTGGTTGAGGGGGCGAAGTAAATGACAGCACCTAAACCGGTAGCACTGATTATCCTCGATGGTTTTGGGCTTAGTGACAACTTGGTGGGTAACGCCGTTGCACAAGCGAATAAGCCGAATTTTGACCGGTACTGGTCGACTTACCCTCACACAACGCTTACGGCTTGTGGTGAAGCGGTAGGGCTTCCTGAAGGTCAAATGGGGAACTCGGAAGTAGGTCACTTGAACATCGGCGCAGGCCGGATCGTGTATCAAGATTTGACTCGTATTTCCAAATCGATTCGTGATGGCGAATTTTTCGATAACGAGACGCTGATTAAAGCCGTTCGTCATGCGAAAAATAACGATAAAAAATTGCATATCTATGGATTGTTGTCCGATGGCGGCGTGCACAGTCACATCAGCCACTTGTTCGCTATGCTAGAGTTGTGCAAAAAAGAAGAATTCAACAACGTATTTATCCACGCTTTCTTAGATGGACGCGATGTATCGCCAGATAGCGCGAAAGGCTATATGGAACAATTGATCGCGAAAATTCAGGAGCTTGGCGTTGGTACAATCGCAACGGTTCAAGGCCGTTACTATGCGATGGACCGCGATAAGCGTTGGGAGCGTACGGAGAAATCCTACCGCGCGATGGTATATGGCGAAGGCCCGAAATACCAAGACCCGCTCAAAGCGATCGTTGAGTCTTATGAAAAATCGGTATTCGACGAGTTCGTCATGCCAACGGTTATCGTGGATGAGAACGAACAGCCTGTAGGTTTGATGGAGTCGGAAGATTCCGTTATCTTCTTGAACTTCCGTCCAGACCGTGCGATTCAATTGTCCCAAGTATTCACGAACGCGGACTTCCGCGGATTTGATCGTGGGGATAAAGCACCGAAGAACTTACACTATGTATGTCTAACGATGTTCAGCGAGAGTGTAGACGGATTCGTCGCATACTCACCGAAGAACCTTGATAATACACTTGGCGAAGTGCTCGTTCAGAACAACAAGAAACAACTTCGTATCGCTGAGACCGAGAAATATCCGCACGTTACGTTCTTTTTCAGTGGCGGACGTGACAAGGAATTGGAAGGCGAGACACGTATCCTGATCCCTTCACCGAAAGTTGCAACGTATGACTTGCAGCCTGAGATGAGTGCAGCAGAAGTTGCAGCAGCAGCGGTGGCTGAGATCGAAGCGGAGCGTCAAGATTGCATTATCTTGAACTTTGCGAACCCGGATATGGTGGGTCACTCCGGTATGCTCGAGCCGACGATCAAAGCAGTTGAAGCAACGGATGAGTGCCTTGGTAAAGTGGTTGATGCTGTCATCGCAAAAGGCGGTGTAGCCATCATTATCGCGGACCATGGTAATGCCGAAGTTGAGATCGACGCGAATGGCCGTCCACATACCGCGCATACGACGAACCCGGTTCCTTGTATCGTGACTACGAAAGATGTTACGCTAAGAGAAGGCGGGATTTTGGCGGACGTGGCTCCGACCATTCTTGACCTGATGCAATTGAACAAGCCGGAAGAAATGACGGGCACAACAATTGTAAATAAGTAATTTAAATTAAAATGAATCATCTAAAAGGAGTGTAATTTAACATGACAATTATTTCTGACGTATACGCACGCGAAGTCTTGGACTCCCGTGGTAACCCAACGGTTGAAGTAGAAGTTTACCTTGAATCCGGCGCTAAAGGCCGCGCAATCGTACCTTCAGGTGCTTCCACAGGTGCTCATGAAGCGGTAGAGCTTCGCGATGGCGACAAATCCCGTTACATGGGTAAAGGCGTTCTTAAAGCTGTTGAGAACGTAAACGAAACAATCGCTCCAGAAATCATCGGTATGGACGCACTTGACCAAGTAGGTATCGACAAAGCGATGATCCAATTGGATGGAACGCCGAACAAAGGTAAATTGGGTGCGAACGCAATCCTAGCGGTATCCATGGCAGTAGCTCGCGCAGCAGCAGAAGCTTTGGACATTCCTCTTTATGTATACCTTGGTGGATTCAATGCCAAAACGCTTCCAGTACCAATGATGAACATCATCAATGGTGGTGAGCATGCGGACAACAACATCGATGTACAAGAGTTCATGGTTCTTCCTGTAGGCGCTCCAAGCTTCAAAGAAGCTCTTCGCACAGGTGCAGAAATCTTCCACAACTTGAAAGCTGTATTGCAAGCGAAAGGCCTTAACACAGCTGTAGGTGACGAGGGTGGTTTCGCACCGAACTTGTCTTCCAACGAAGAAGCAATCACTACAATCATCGAAGCGATCGAAAAAGCTGGTTACAAACCAGGCGTAGACGTATTCCTTGGTATGGACGTAGCTTCCACTGAGTTCTACAAAGATGGTAAATACACACTTGCAGGTGAAGGCAAATCCTACACATCCGCTGAGTATGTTGACCTTCTAGCTTCATGGGTTGAGAAGTACCCAATCATCACCATCGAAGACGGTATGTCCGAGGACGATTGGGAAGGTTGGAAATTGCTTACTGAGAAATTGGGCAACAAAGTTCAATTGGTTGGTGACGACTTGTTCGTTACGAACACAGAGCGTCTTGCTACGGGTATCGAAAAAGGTATCGGTAATTCCATCTTGGTAAAAGTGAACCAAATCGGAACACTTACTGAAACTTTCGATGCAATCGAAATGGCTAAACGCGCTGGTTACACAGCAGTTATCTCCCACCGTTCCGGTGAATCCGAAGATAGCACAATCGCAGACATCGCTGTTGCGACAAACGCTGGTCAAATCAAAACAGGTGCTCCTTCCCGTACAGACCGTGTTGCAAAATACAACCAATTGCTTCGCATCGAAGACGAATTGGCTGATTTGGCTCAATACGGCGGTTTGAAAGCATTCTACAACTTGAAGAAATAATTGATTTTCTATTAAAGGGGTTAGCCAGGTGACTGGTTAGCCCTTTTTGTATGCAGAACCGGCTTGAAATGGCTTCATACAGGCAATGATTGGGATTGACCTTGTAATTCGAATGTGTTAATGATACAATAAGAATACTGTTCTTTAATGATGTAACCTAACGTTTTACACATAACTTATCATTTTGATGTGAAGCTATTCTTACAGGAGGTGGAACTATGGAAACTTTGTTCACAATTTTACTCGTCATTTTTTCGTTAGGCTTGATTGCTGTCGTTCTTCTACAGAAAGGGAAGAGCGCGGGGCTATCGGGTGCCATCTCCGGTGGAGCGGAACATCTTTTTGGTAAACAAAAGGCGCGCGGCTTGGATTTGTTCTTGCAGCGTTTGACGGTCGGACTTGCAGTCGGATTTTTCGTTCTTGCAATGGTCGTTGCTTATTTGGTTAAAGCGTCTTAATTGAAGATGAGAACAAGCGGGAGATGATTTCTCCTGCTTTTTTTATTTTATACAGGCATAAGGATCTTTTTTAGGATTACGGATGTCTAAGCGACATTTCGTGTATACTGAGTATATATACATAGCAACACGAATCGATGGGATTGATTTGAGGTGATTTCTTGTTAACTGAACAAGATGTATTAGATTTTATGCAAGAGACGGCATATAAGCCGATGACGTATCAGGAGATGGAGCAGCATTTTGGAATTGAGGATGCGCAGGAATTCAAGGCATTTCTGAAGCTGCTGATCCAGATGGAGCAGGAAGGGAAGATCATTCGCACGCGTTCCGAACGGTACGGTATTCCGGAGCGAATGAATCTCCTACGCGGCCGGTTACAGGCCCATGCGAAGGGATTCGCATTCCTTATTCCAGATGATAGAGAACATCCGGATGTGTACATTCACGCGAACGATTTGAAGAGTGCGATGAATGGAGATATCGTCCTTGTACGTGTAACAACGAAGGGTGCGGCCGGTGGGAAATTAGAAGGTGAAGTCGCGCGTATCGTCAGTCGTGCGGTAACGCAAGTCGTGGGTACATTCCAGAATCATGAGACGTATGGGTTTGTCATCCCGGATGACAAGCGGATTAATCGTGATATTTTCATACCGAAAGATGCATTCCAAGGTGCAGTGACGGGTCAGAAGGTTGTTGCGAAGATTGTTAATTACCCAGAAGGCCGCGCGGCAGCGGAGGGGGAAGTTGTGGAGGTTCTGGGTCATAAAGATGATCCAGGTGTCGATATTCTCTCGATTATTCGCAAGCATCAGTTGCCTGAAGCGTTCCCTGAAGAAGTCATGGAAGAGGCAGCTTCAGCACCAGATTCGATTACAGACGAAGAAATTGCTCAGCAAGGTCGACGGGATCTTCGGGATATGCGCATTGTGACGATTGACGGAGAAGATGCGAAGGATTTGGACGATGCGGTGAACGTGGAACGTCTTCCTAACGGGAATTACAAGCTTGGTGTTCATATCGCGGACGTGGGTTACTATGTCCCAGAACGATCGAAGCTGGATCAAGAAGCTTATGCGCGTGGATGCAGCGTATATTTGGTGGATCGGGTTATTCCGATGCTGCCGCATCGTCTGTCGAACGGGATCTGCAGCTTGAATCCGCAGGTGGACCGCTTAACGCTCTCCTGTGAGATGGAATTCGATGAGCACATGAAAGTTGTGAACCATGATATATTCACGAGTGTGATCAAGACGAAAGAACGGATGACGTATACGAATGTACGTAAAATTCTAACGGAACCCGAAGAACATCCGGAGCTCATGGAGCGCTATCAGGACTTGGTGCCGGACTTCCAGCTGATGCGTGAGTTAGCAGAGCGGCTGCGGAAGCACCGGATGCGTCGCGGCGCGATTGATTTTGATTTCCAAGAATCAAAGGTCATTGTCGATGAGAATGGCAAACCGACTGATATTATCAAAAGAGAGCGATCGATCGCCGAGATGATCATTGAAGAGTTCATGCTCGCGGCCAATGAGACGGTGGCTGAACATTTCCACTGGTTGCGTGTTCCATTCCTTTACCGAATCCATGAAGACCCAGATTCAGAGAAGCTGATGACATTCATGCAATTCGCGGCGAATTTCGGTTTTGCGGTTCGGGGGAAAGGCAATTCCGTGCACCCTCGGGCGCTTCAGACATTACTCGAACAGATTCAAGGAACGAAGGAGCAGACCGTCATCAGCACGATGATGCTGCGTTCGATGAAGCAGGCGAAATACGATTCGGAAAGCTTAGGTCATTTTGGCTTGGCTGCTGAATTCTACTCGCATTTCACTTCACCGATTCGCCGTTATCCAGATTTGGTAATCCATCGTATTATTCGCGAGGTTGCAGAGAATGGCGGAGCACTCACGGAACAGCGTCATGAATACCTCGCTTCTCGGATGAAGGAAATTGCACAGCAATCCTCGGAGCGTGAACGCGTGGCTGTGGATGCTGAACGTGATACAGAGCAGCTCAAGAAAGCGGAGTTCATGCTTGATAAGGTCGGCGAAGAATTCGAAGGTATGGTCAGCAGCGTGACGAGCTTCGGGATTTTCGTGGAGCTTGATAACACGGTGGAAGGTTTGATTCGTCTAAGTGATATGACGGATGACTACTACCATTTCCATGAGCAGCATATGGCACTGATCGGTGAACGTACATCGAAGGTGTACCGGATTGGCGATGAAGTGAAGATTCGCGTTGCGCGTGTGAATATGGACGATCATACGATTGATTTCGAGATGATTGATACGAAGTCCCGAGGAGGTCAGCTGAATCTGATTGGCGGAGGCTTTGGCGAACGCGGTGGACGCGGCGGCAAGGGCAAGAGCAAAGGGTTCGGTCAAGGCGGCTTTGGAGCACGCGGTAAAGGTGATCGTGGCGGTAAACCCGGCAGCGGCAAATCAGAGCGATCCGGAGCAGGGAAACCGAGTTCGGATGCATCTCGCAGCAGCGCGGCTGGAACCAGCAGAGGTGGGAAATCTAGCCCGTTCAAACCAGATAGTCCGGGGAAAAAGGGTGGAAAGTTCGGCAAGTTCGAGTCGCGGGATCGTACACGTGGAGACCGTGGTGAATCGAAGAACCCATCATCGGAGCAAGGCAAAAAATTTGGCTTTGGTTCAGGTAAAGGCGGCTATGGTGCGCCGACACCATCGGAGCCCGGGTCAGAACCAAGCAGTGCCGGATTTGGTCTTGGTGAAGGTCGGAGTAAACCGCGCAAGAATACGTCAGAGAGCGGTATTTTTGTAGGTGAAGGCCAGAGCGCATCGAAGCGACGCGGAAAGCCGAAGAACGGTACGGCTTCGTTCGTTCGGAAGAAGCGGAAATAAGGGGTAACATGAACAAGGAGTCTGCGGATCGCGCAGGCTCCTTTTGAATTTCGGATCGTAATATCGCGGGCGAAGGGGCTAGCGCGCTTTGGCGACGATGCCGTTATGCACTTTGATGGTGCCGTGTCTTAGGATGTCGAAGCCGTTCTCGTACACATAGAGACCCATCTGGCGGATGTCCATGAGTTCGCGGTACGTATGGTTCATAATATCCTCCATGACGGTGTAGAAGAGACGCGTCTTGAGATGTTTCTTCGGTGTCGTCAGAATGGCGTATCCACCAGGTTTCAGGAACTTGCGATGCCAATTCATAACTTCAGGCTTATGCTCATCTGGGAAATGCTCGAGCAGTCCGACACTAATGACGATATCGAATTCCGGACCGAAGGTGAGGTTGCGTATATCATCAACGATGTAGTGAAGATTCATCTGATCTTTGTACCATACCTTGGGATGTCTCGTGGAAGGGTGAGATCCTAGGAAGGGATAGGATTTCGGGAATTGCCCGAATCGATCGGTTCGGCAGAATTCGTCATAGTCAACGAGGACGACTTCTCCGCCAGGATACATGGAATACAGCTGCATGGCTTCGTATCCTTCCGCAGCTCCTAGAAAAAGAATACGTGGCCGTGTGACATCGAGTCCGTGGAATAGCGCTCTTTTGCCGCGAGGGTCCCACACGCCGTCGGTGACACGATGTGCGATATTCCAGACGCTAAGCTGTGCGAGATCACTGAGCGCTGTTCGGACTTCGCTAGGATGAAAGCGGCTGAGTGATTTCCATAAGGATGCCCTCGTAGCTTGCAGCTCCTTCGGGACATCTTTTTCGAATAGGGTATGAAAAGACTGGTTGAAGAGCTGCCAGGAGGTACGAATCGGCATCGTCTGTTCATGCTGCTGTTCCCAATCTCGACGGGCTTCCGACATGTTCTTCACCTGGAAAGGGCGGCCGATGTCCTTCCAACGGAGTTGGGACCAGTCGTAGACGGCCTTGGCATTGATAAATCGATCGAGGTGGACATTGTCGGGGTTACGAAGATCTATCCGGAAATTGGCGAGCTTGTGCGTCGTATTGAAGTCTGCTTCGCTGTAAGGGTAGTGCGGCATTTGTGCTTCATGAAGTGAGTCGCTAGGAGCAGGAGATTGCACAGTGATCTGGGGTTCATGCTTCTCTTGCATGCGTTGTTCCTCCTTCGTTCATGGCTATTACCGTATCATATGAATCGTAGCTTCTAACCAACCATCTGACAAGGCGGTTCGATGTAAATATTTTTCAGAAGAGAGTAAGTTCAATTGCATTAGCGGTTCTGAGCGTGCCTTTCTCCTTGATTTGACGCTGCGGGGTTTGCTACAATAGAGGTCTATAGCATCGGGCGGATGGACGCTCGAAAGGAGTGATTATCATGGGTAAAAAGAGTGATGGCAAATTGCTCGCCCAGAATAAGAAGGCATCCCATGATTATTTTATTGAAGATACGTATGAAGCGGGTCTGGTGCTGACCGGAACGGAGATTAAATCCTTGCGTACAGGAAGAGCGAACATCGGTGATGCGTTTGCGACAATTCGTAACGGGGAAATCTTCATCCACAATATGCATATTAGTCCGTTCGAACAAGGGAATCGCTTTAATCCGACAGATCCAACGCGTACGCGTAAGCTGCTCTTGCACCGTGTTCAGATTCATAAGCTGTTGGGGCAGACGAAGACCGAAGGATATACGATTGTTCCTCTGAAAATCTACGTTCGCAATGGCTATGCCAAATTGCTGATAGGTTTAGGTCGAGGGAAGAAACAATACGATAAACGTGAATCTGCGGCGAAGCGGGATGCACAACGCGATATTCAGCGTATTCTTCGTGAGAAGCAGAAAGTGGCTAGATAATCTTGCCTTGGATAAACCTAGTGAGATGATGAACATTTTGGTGTTCCTTTACTTTTGAGGGTCCAAGGCCGTATAATGAGAATGTAATCGTGAGTGACCGACATGGATATTCACGATGACTATCTACCATGCTCGATTGAAGTCGGTGGACTTCAGAATTATCACTGGTCCAGATCGAATTTAGTTGGTTCGATCGGCGCATTCCCTTTATAGAAACAGTGGTCCTTACGAGGACGCAGACGTTTCTACATTCATGGGGGCGTTCTTGGATTCGACGGGGGTAGTTCGGGCATGAGTAGCGGGTAGTGGGGACGCGACCGCTTCATCAACGCTAAAGCCTATTAAACGGCAAACAACAAAACAACTTCGCATTAGCAGCTTAATAACCTGTTAGCGAGCTTCGCCTCTGCATCGCCCATGTGCCGAGACCGGGGCCCAACTTTAGTGGGATACGCTGTCACATCTCCGCCTGGGGTGTGCTGAAGAAGACAATCAGGCTGACCCAAAGTATAGCCGGTTACGGGGCGATACTCGGGTGACATCAAAACTGTAACTACACCCGTAGAAGCTTATGTTGCGTTATCTTCGGACAGGGGTTCGATTCCCCTCGCCTCCACCAACATGAAAAAGGACACCTCAGAGGTGTCCTTTTTGCATTGTGTGGAGACGAGACAGGGGATCGCCCCTGTCAGGGGTTCAGCCCGCGCGCAGGGAGCGAAAACAAGGGGTCCCCGCAAAGTAATCGGAAATCGCTGTAAGACTAAGCTTCACTTTGTGGGGTTGAGCATGGGAGCACGGCGTTTATATCCAACCTCTAATATCGCCGGCGGAGGATAGGCATCGTGAGCAAGTAAGATGGAGATATGAACATTCCCCTCGCCTCCATCATGAAAAGCCCGACCTCACGCGGTCGGGCTTTTGATTTGCTCGGAATTGTAGACGGATTGTAGACATCAGATGAAATAGAAGTCTATTTTTTGATTATCCTGTAGACGAAAAGTCTACAAGTTATAGAAGGGTGTGCTCCCAAGCGATATTTTTACAAATTACTGCAACTCTTTAACATGTAAATTTACAGTTCATCTTTATACTTAAATCGATATCATAATGTATTCGAAGGGGATTATAACTACATGAACAGCAAGCTGAAGTCTTTAATTTGTACCTCATTCGCCTTTTTCATGCTCGCACAGAGTATGGCGACGGTGTCTGCAACAGGGAACACACCTTCCACCAATTCAACAGGAAGATGGATGTCTGGTGAGTACCATACCCACACCATACAATCGGCAGATGCATCCGAATCTTTTATGAAATTGGAAAATGTACTCGACGCTGCGTTTCGAGAGGATCTTGACAATAAGCCTGTAGAAACAGTCACATCACTGACGTACGGCAATCCCTTTGATTTCATCGTGCTATCTGATCATCTGCGCGATTCACCGCGAGATCCAGATGGTAACAGTAAGCCTACTGCACGTTGGGAAGCGATTAAAGAACAGCAGGACAAGCTTGCAGCGCTCCAATCTACTGGAAAATACGTAGGTAAATTCATTTATTCTGGCTTCGAATGGGACATGATGGGTTTGGATCATGGTTCTGTTGGTATTATTGATTCCAAAAGTAATGAAGTACCCATCGACGCTATTCATCAATTCGAATGGTTGTACAGCTACGATACAACTCCAGGTATGTTTCATTCAAATGAGGATGCTCTTTGGGGACCGAGACTTGATAAGAATACGTTGAAACTCGATAAAAATAAAACATTTGAAGCCATTGAATGGCTGAAAACGAATTACCCGGAGAGTTATGTATTGCTTAACCATCCGTCTAGACATAACGGCAGCAGTACGGGTGTTGTCACTATCGAAGACATTCGTAAGATGAATGATATTGCTCCTGAAATTGTGTTTGGCATGGAAGGGTTGCCGGGTAACCAAATGGCAGCCGGTGGGAATAGATCGGAATTAGCTGACGTATACGGCGGAGCTGATGTCATGGTCGCAAAGGTCGGCGGAATGTGGGATGCCATGCTTGGTGAAGGTCGCCACTTCTGGAACTTCACAAATTCCGACTTTCATTTTAAGGTGAGCAGCAATCGGAGTTATTCAAGCGGTTACTGGCCTAGCGAGTACTCGCGAAACAATACTTGGGTCGAGGGTAATACCTTCAAAGATATTGTTGAGGGTATGCGTTCAGGTAAATCTTATGCGGTTTATGGCGATCTCATCAATGCGCTTGACTTCAAAGCTACTGGAAATGGCGCTCAAGCTGAAATGGGCGAGAACCTACAGGTAACCGAAGGGGATCTTACAACAATCAGCATTCGCTTTAAGAGCCCAGAGCACAACAATTACGCACCAATCAGCCCGCATAATACCTCAGTCACTAATGATACCAAAGTAGATCATGTCGATCTAATCTCTGGAGAAGTGACTGGTAAGCTCGATGAAAGTCAATATGCCAGCAATACAACCAATGCCACGACGAAAGTCATTAAACGCTTTACCCAAGACGATTGGGGACAACCCGATGCCGAAGGCTATTATACTGTCTCTTATAAGGTGCCTGCGGATACAAACCGTTATTATCGTTTGCGCGGTACGAATCTGGGTACAGACGTAGCAGGCTTTACAGCTAGCGGAGAGCCTTTACAAGATCAATCATTTGATAGGGGTAGTGACACGCCGGAGCAGAACGAGGAACGCTTCAATAATATTAATGACCGTAACTATACAGGATTGTGGTTTTATTCCAACCCGATCTTTGTTGATGTCACCGCACTCAGTGATGAGCAGGCAGTTAACGATACGATTACTAGTGTAACTTCAACACTTGGTGATACAAGTGCGATTACCACTAACATTCCCCTTCCTTCTGAAGGATTGCATGGTACACAGATTGAATGGAAGAGCAGTAATACGAATGTCATTCGCATCGACAACAACACCGCGGTTGTTACACGTCCATCCTCTGACATGGGGGATATGAGTATCACACTAACTGCAACGATCTCTCGCGGGGATCACAGCGTAAATAAACCGTACACCTTTATCGTTAGAGCCAACCCTTCTAACAATTCGTCAGGCAATAGCTCGTCATCAGGCAATACTTCGCCAGGCAACAACTCTAGCAAGCCGAATGCGTCTGTCTCAGGTGGTGGAGGGACAGTTACTGCTGATTCGAATGGCAATATTACAATAACACCTGATAAAGGTTACCAGGTTAAAGATGTTACGATCAATGGGATATCTAAGGGAGCACTCACTCAATTGACAGGTATGAAATCTTCTGATCAAGTTGTTGTGACTTTCGAGAAGCTTCCGGAGCAACCTCAGAAGCCAACTGAGCCTGCTAAACCTGTTGTTACTTTTAGTGATGTTTCGAATCACTGGGCGGTTTCATCCATTAACTATGTTGTGGAGCATGGATTGTTCACGGGTACCGCGCCAAATACGTTTAGCCCGAACCAAACTATGACTCGTGGTATGCTGGTCACGGTTATGCACCGCTTAGCTGGTAAACCAGAAGTAGGGTCAAGTCACTTCAAAGATGTTAATACGAATGCCTATTACAGTGATGCGGTAGCTTGGGCAAGTCAGAATAACATTGTCCATGGGGTTGATAGTAGTCACTTTGCTCCAGATCGACCGATTACTCGTGAACAACTTGTACAGATGCTCTTCAATTATGCAAAAGCAAACCAATTGAATGTTAACGCTAGCCAGTCATTAGTCGCTTTCACAGATGCGAAGAAAATCTCAGCTTGGGCAGTTGATGCCATGAAGTGGTCCGTAAGCAACCAGTTACTTTCTGGTAAGGGTAATGGCATGCTGGATCCGACGGGTGCTGTATCACGTGCTGAAGTCGCAGCAATTATTAATCGTTTTATGACTACCTTTAACATGTAACAATAAATACCATTTTCAAATGGACAAAAGTGCACCTTCCCTCGCCTCCATACTGAAAACCCAGTCCCCACAAGGGCTGGGTTTTCTATGTGTAAAGAAGAGAAAAATCCTATTTTGCATGCTTATCTGGCTGATGAATACCAAATACATTTCCTTCTGTGTCAATGTAATACCCTTGCCATGCCATTCCAGGCAGTGCATACTTTGGTAATGCGAGCTTGCCTCCGAGATTAAGAATTTTAGTTTCAGTAGAATCATAGTCTTCTACTCCCATAGTACATGCATAACCATTCATAGCCTGTCCAGGTTGGGGGGAAGCACCTTGACGTTCCTGTCAGGGTTCAGTCCGCGCGCAGGGAGCGAATGAGATGCTTCGGAGGGGTAGCTTCGCGAACGAGCACGGCGTTTATATCCCACCTCTAATATCGTCTGCGGAGGATGGGCATCGTGAGCAAGTAAGATGGAGATATGAACATTCCCCTCGCCTCCACCATGTAAATCCACAACCGCATGAGGTTGTGGGTTTTTGCCATCGTTCAATAACCATCTATGGATTTATACACTTTCTGGATAGCCTGCACTAAGTTAGTCAGAAAAAATAAGGGCTAGTAAAATGAAGGCAACAGAGAGAAAGGATCGCGGAAAATTAGCGCCTTTGCTTCGATAAGTTCATCTGAATAGGACCAGTCCTAGTCTAAAGTCTAGGTTCAGTCACCCCCTAAGACGGTTATGTCAGGCAAATAAGGCGGATATAATGGATTTATAACTCAGAACGTGACTTATGAAGCTAAAGGAGTGTTTGAAAATGAAGGGAATAGACGCGACAGCAATGGCGCAGTCAGGGAAGGTGCGTTGGGTGCTTTTTAATCCAAAAACCTATGCAACGATTCTCTATTTATTGTTATCCCTCCCATTAGGGATTATCTATTTTTCAGTAGCGATAACGGGACTTGCACTATCCATCAGTTTAACCCCAATATTTATCGGAATACCGCTGTTTTTTGGAGTAGCTAAGCTGTTGAATGGGATTGTGAATTTTGAACAAAACATAATTAGACAAATTTTAGGTTTACCTACGCCACCTGTTTCATTAACCTACAACCGACAGTCTGAAGCTGGGCAGAACTGGTTGATGCGAATGATGAGAGGTTTTGACGGGGCGCTATTTATTCGAAACCTGCTACTCGTATTACTTAGATTTATAACAGGCATTGTATTCTTTACTATTATGGTAACGGTGATTTCGCTAGGACTAGGATTGATTGCTCTTCCAGTCGTGCATATCATTTTGATGAATGAAATGCAGCTTGATATTTTAGAGAATAGCTTGTTTAGTTATTTTCATATAGATTGGACCTATAATCAGCAATATCTGTTGTACGTAGGAGTTGGCCTTGTACTTTTTTGGATCGCGCTTCGCGTCGTGAACGGGCTCATGCAAGTTCAGCGCAGAATCATGTATGTGGATGAGCCATATCAGCAGCCGTCAGTACCAGTGGAAGCACAAATACATGCGACGGTTCAGCCGCAATATTATGAGTACCAAGAGGATCAGCCTACTCAAGGGAAGATGCAGCCAGCCTATAGAGAGCTTTAAAAGCTCTCTTTTTGTGTGGCGTGATCTTCTGACAGGGGTTGCCCCTGTCAGGGGTTCAGTCCGCCTTCAGTTAAAAAGCCCGACCTCACACGATCGGGCTTTTGCCTATGCAATGAAAAATATTATTTTGCGTTCTTATCTGGCTGATGGATGCCAAATACATTTCCCTCAGTGTCAATGTAATACCCTTGCCAAGCCATTCCGGGGAGTGCGTACTTTGGTAATGCGACCTTGCCTCCAAGACTAACAATTTTTTCTTCAGTAGAATCGTAGTCCCCCACTCCAATTGTACATGCATAACCATTCATAGCCTGACCTGGTTCTGGAGAGGCCCCTTGACGTTGCATCAAAGCCCCGTTGATTCCAAGTTCATTTTCAGTGCCCGTAACAGCTCCAAAATAGGGCATTCCAGCATAAGTGCTCCAATCCTCAAATGTCCATCCAAATACCTCTCCATAAAACTTCTTGGCACGCTCCATGTCATCTACATGAATCTCGAAATGAACTATTCTGCCCATGATTATTACCTCCTACGTAATGGTTTTCTTTAATCTTTTATTATGCATTCTTTTTGATTCTCCTTCTTCATTATTGTAATTAATTTAGGAATTATTCAGGGGTTCCTGCGACAATTTGAAGAAAATCATTTGGTCATATATAATAAGGTTACAAACAAATAAGATGGTGGACAATATCGATATAAATAGAGAGAATAATATTATTTTTAACCAAGAAAAAATGTCGAAACAACATACTCAATTAGATACCCAATCGTTAACGACTCTTATTTTCCTCATGGAGAGTTCGCATGAAATATTTAAAGAAATAACTGTTCATCTTTCCAAATTTGGACTTTCAGTGGCGAAAGTAAAAGTACTACAGACACTTTTCAGTGAAGAAAAGCCAATGATGCCATCTGAATTAGCGAAAAATTCCGGTGTTTCGAGATCAACGATGACCGGATTACTGGATGGTCTTGAACGTGACGGCTTGATCTATAAAGGAGAAGGGGATGATCGCAGAATTACCCTTATTTCTATATCAGAAGCGGGAGTAAATCTCATGAATACGCTGCAGCCTTACTATGCAGCCCTTGCTGACAAAATTACCAGTGACGTAACAAAAGAGGAACAGGATTTATTGGCTCAACTATTAGTGAAGTTGAAGCGCAGTTTAGAAGGACAGAAAGGTTAATTTTTTTTCGTAAATAGTTCGGTCCCGCATTATCAGGTTACGAACTATATTTCTCTGTCCTACACTTTTCTTCTTTTTGCTTAAGAACAAACATAGAAGTCGTATCTTTTGCTCATATAATACGGTCCCGTACTATCAGGTTACCAACTAAAATGAAGGGAGGTGGTAGGAAAATAAATCATCGTAGTTGTAGAGTGGCATATGATTTTTGAATTTACTCGATGCTGTGTTTAAGTGGAAAAAAATGTGACAAAAAAGGAGTGACAAGAATGGGACGTCTAGAAAATAAAGTTGCAATTATTACGGGTTCTGCCGGAGGGCAAGGAAAAGCGGAGGCAATTCTTTTCGCAAAAGAAGGAGCCAAAGTAGTCGTAACAGATGTGCAGGAAGACAAAGTTAATCAAGTCGTAGCTATCATCAAGGAAAATGGCGGGGATGCAATTGGCTTTTACCATAACGTGGCATCCGAAGATAACTGGATTCAAGTGGTTAAAGATACGGTTAAAGCCTTTGGTAAAGTGGACGTCCTCGTGAACAATGCGGGTATTACCAGTAATATACCGCTTATTGATACCCCACTTGAACAATGGAACAAAGTGATCGACATCAACTTAACAGGCACTTTTCTTGGCATGAAACATGTGATTCCAGTAATGCTGGAAAATGGGGGTGGTTCCATTGTTAACATTTCATCCATTGCTGGATTAACTGGCGGCAGTGGAGCCGGTGCCTATACAGCTTCAAAAGGAGCAATTCGACTTTTCACAAAGGCGGCAGCTATTGATTATGCTAAGCAAAATATCCGAGTGAACTCCGTTCATCCGGGCTATATTGAAACACCGATGACAGAGGCATTCTTTTCGAATGAGCAGATGCTGAACTGGTTTAAGGCAGCTACGCCTCTTCCATACCTCGGGAAACCGGAAGACATCGCTGAAGGTGTCCTATATCTTGCTTCAGATGAATCTAAATTTGTAACAGGCATTGAACTCCCGATTGATGGGGGATATTCAGCACAGTAGGGAATTGGTGCTCAACATCCAATTAAAGGGAACAGACAGTTTTACCCAAATTAAAATTGAGAAGGGAACGAATAATATGTCAACACAATCCGAAATGAAAGCCGTAATGCAAAAATACCTCGACGCATTTAATGCCCAAGATGCAGATGCAGTCCTTGCGCTCTATGCCGAAAATGCGACGGTCGAGGACCCAGTCGGTTCCCCACCGTTACAAGGCAAGGAGGCCATTGGCGCATTCTATCAGAAGGTTATACCTATGGGTAGCAAACTTAAATTGGCTGCCCCAATCCGCGGATCCCATAGCAACTCGGCAGCGATGGCATTTGTGGTAGAAAGTGCCATGGACGGTCATACGGTCAATATCAATGTCATCGATGTCATGACGTTTGATGAATCCGGCAAAATTACCAGCATGCGAGCATATTGGGGTAAGGAAGACTGCAATATCCTGTAATTCCAATGATAACGTGCTGATATTATTGCACATTGATTATCCTAGAATTCCAGAAAAACTCCAAAAGGGGACAGGCGTGTATTCATGGCCATGTCCCCCTGTTGTTGAGAAACATATGCCGCACCGATGGCAACTGTGGACGGCGTACTATTATGTTATCGTGACCAAGCCGAATGGTGGATTTTCCAAGCCATGGTTCGCCTCCACCAAAAAGCTGAACACCCAGACCGCATGAGGTCTGGGTGTCCTTTTTGCATTGGAGGAGTCTCGGGGGGGCGAACCCTGGGTTCAGGCCGCGCGGCGGATAGTGATTACTTTCCGTGGATAAGATACGGGCTCAATCCCGTTGCAATCAGGCGATGCCCCCGATCATTGGGGTGAATGGGCAGAGATCCGCTTAACGCATCTTCAATTTTTCCGTTGCGATATCCATAGATAAGATTGGCCTGTCTTCCTTCAAACCACATATGAGCAGGGGCTACTGTGGCATCATAACGACGAGCTGTGTCTTGTATGATACGATTAAATTGGCTGATCGACTCGACTGCAAGAGAGCTGTTCGGAAATGGATTGTACTGCGTGCAGCAAATGATTCGGGCACGGCTTCTTTTTTTGATCAGAGTGAGAAGTGAGCATAAATTTCGGCTGTAGTTAGTTGCAAGTTGTTTGGCAGGTAAGGGGGATTGGCTTCTAAGGGAAGAAATCGCGGCATTCGCTAAATCTACTCCTCCGATCCATATAGAAACCACATCCGATTGATGAATCATTGAGGCGCCTCGCCATAACACTGCATCTAATAAATTTTTGCTGGTCCAACCAGACCGAGCCAGAACATGCCCAGTAACCTTACGGGAGCGTGTGTTTAATGCAGATACTATCAATTGGGGATAAGCATTTACTTTGGAGGAGGCATCTTTCCCAAATGTAATGGAATCCCCAAGAGCTGTATAGATCATAGGCATATCACCAACCTAATGTTCAAATTTGTGCTTGTTTGTGTAGTGCATCATATAGATATAATAGTGTAATCATGTACAAGTTGTGTGGACATTAACAACGAATCCATCAATATGAGCGTTTGCTAGTAATTCTCGGAATAAAGGCAAAGTAAGAGGTGACATCAAAACTGTGATTGCACAAGTAGAAGCCTATGTGTCTTGGACAAAAGAAAAATATCACCATTCTTTGTAAAAGGAGATGCATACGATGATTCGAACCTTTCCATTTTAGTAGTATGAAGAGCCATCGGCCATTTAGCTTTGGTAGGTGGTTTTTTAATTATGATCAGTTTAGATACAAGATAATTAGCCTGCAGGAATACCTGCAACTCAAGTCAAATATGTCTTTATCCTGCTTGGTATGATGGAGTCGAAAGGAGGGAAGCTACATGTACGAATGGAACGAAATGGTTCAGCTCATGATCAGTTGGATCGATAATAACCTCACCTCGACTCCTACATTGTTGAAAATGTCCGAGCAACTGGGGTATTCACCTTATTACTGCACTAAGAAGTTTCATTCTCTAACAGGAATGACATTGAGAGATTATATATGGATGAGGCGAATTAGTTGTGCAGCCCTTGACCTGAGGGATACGGATGCCCGTATTCTTGATATTGCTATTAAGTATGGATTTTCCTCACAAGAGGCTTTTACCCGGGCATTCGTGAAAGCTTTTCATGTTACTCCGGCTGTATATCGAAGAGTACCGCGGCCTATTCCGTTGGCTATTCGTGTTGAAGTGTTCTCTCCTTATCATTTCAATGTGAAGGAGAGGGGCAAGATGGTTGAGGTTAATTTGCAAGAAGTAGAAATTAAAATTGAGCGTATACCTGCACACAAATTTATCGGGATATGGGATATTTCTTCCCAGAATTACGGAGATTTCTGGAACAACGAACATAATTACGATGAGATAAGCGGAACGCTGGATAGCATGTCCCATCTCTGTCTTCCCGGACAGTTGGGACAGACTGCAGGCTGGTTCTATCAGGATGGGCAGAAGGGATATCTCTATGGCATACCAGTGGCCTCCGAATATGACGGAGAGATTCCGGAAGGGATGGAATGTCGTGACATTCCGGAGTCCGATTACTTGGCGTTTTTCTATCCACCCTTTGATTACTTAAGAGCTAATGGAGAAGTCATGAGCATTGTTGAGCAAAAGACATGGAATTTTGATCCAACTGAGATGGGATTTGTCTGGGATGAAGGAACAAAGTATGATTACCAAAGACATTTCCCGGAGGGGTATGGTTATGCCGTGCTGCGTCCTGTGAAGGAAATATAGCGTTTCAAAAGTTTAATACAGCCATTCCCTCGAGGGTGGCTGTCCTTTGTTTTTGGCATATTCCTCCTTATAGTCGATAACATGGATACTGTGTAAAAATAGAACAATTTAGCAATGAAAAAAAACAGCCCCCATCCATGGGAACTGTCCCCCCGTTTGAATAAGTTGTAGGAGCAGCATCATTTGGATTGCATGATGTGGATATATGAATAAGCCAGCCTTATGAGGCTGGCTTATTTGCATTGAATTCTCTTCGGTAGGCCATAAAACGTGGGGACGAAAGAGGGGCTGGTAGTCAGCTAAGAGGATAACGCCTCATTCGTAATGCCTTCGATATCAATCAGAGACCGTGTTCCTTCACGAACCAAATCGGGTAGAATATGCTGCAGGAAATAATCGACGCAATGAAGCTGGATTCCTTTGATTTTGATTAGCGCAGTACGGTACATCACGATAAATTCTTTCTCAGTATTTCCTCGCTGAAGCTCTGCAAAAGCTTCATAGACCTGATCCATTTTATCGGCGACCTCTAGGATGAGCCCTTCCAAGGAATCGTCTTTACCTTCGCGCAGCTGCCTGCGGAAGATGGGTTTGAATTCATCCGGAATATGCTCCTCAATGAAATGCGCGACCATGCCTTCTTCGACTTGCTGCAGCATCGCTCGAAGCTCCAGGGAATGGTGCTTCACGGGAGTCTTGATATCGCCAATGAAAATTTCCCCGTAATCATGACTGCTCGTGATTTCATATAGCTTCTTCCAATCGACAGTGGCGCCGTTGCTTTCTTCAATATCTGCCAAGGTTTTGGCATATTGAACGACCTTCCAAGAATGCTCGGATACGCTATGCGCCTGAAATTTGAACTTACCCGGGCATCGAATAATTCGCTCTAAATCCGTTAGTGATTGGAAATACGTATGAATCCCCATATGGTGAGTTCCTTTCTTTGATGAATGAAGTGGATGTTGCTTTATGAATAGTATATCTTCCATTTGTTAATGGATGATTAAGTTGAGCAGGGAATTTTTACAAGTCAAACTTTTTGAACCCGCTGTAACGTCAGTACTGTATCAAGAAGAGAACATCTCATCATCCTAAAAAAGAAAGCAGGAATCAACATGAACTTCAAAAAAATCCTTACAAGTACTATGGTTGCATCGCTCGTACTCAGCGGAACCGCTATGGCCGCAAGCAATAATAGCTTTAAGCTGCCAACCAACATGCACAAGCTGGTGCAAAAACAAGTCGACGTGACTGGTGACAAAAAAGCGGACATCATCACACTTTATGGCCAGAAGGAGAAGGCAAGCGATATATATAATGAGGAATTGCTGCTTGTCATTAATGATGGTAAGTCAAAGAAAACGACCTCTATTTCGCTCCATGACGGCGGGTATTCTCCTCAGCTCCTCGTTCCGGATCTTACCAATGATAAAGTGGCTGATATTATGGTTACTGCCGATACAGGCGGAAGCGGCGGTTATAAAACCAGCCATATTTACACTTTGAAGAACAACAAGCCTGCAGAACTTCCACAGCCAGGGCTTGCCAAAGGTAAGGTCGGCGTGCAGGGAAATGCTTTCATTGACTTGAAACCAATCGTTCTGAACAAAAAAGGCGCCTACACGTTGCAAGGGGTTGAGAGAGTTGGAACTACCGTTTCGGATACAATCGCTTACGTTACCTCCGATTGGAAGTGGAACCAGGGCAAATGGGAGCTGTTTAACGTCAAAATAGAGCAGCCTAAGAAAGAATCGAATTCGTCTCAGGATCAGGTGAAAAGCTCGATTTACAAAAATACCGAAGCAAACTTCAGTGTAGAAATACCTTCCTCTTGGAATGGTAACTATAAGGTGCGCGCTGAAAAGTCCGACAGCATGTTCCCTTCGGCCAAGCATGTCGTTTACTTTGACTACACAACGAAGGATAAAAAAGATTCCCAATCGCTAATTACCATCTCTGTCTTCGCACAGAACGATTGGAACAAGCTTTCCGATGATGACAAGAGCCAAATCGGAGGTACCCTTGCTGAGGCAAACGGTATGGTATATGTGTTAACAACACCTCAATCCAACCCGTTTGATCCTCAATCAGCTGACGGCAAGAAGTTTGATCAAATGTTCAAAGATTTGAACCTGAAAAAAGGATTTTCTGTTCTTAAAAAATAGTCTGACGAACGGGCTACACGAAGAGGGCTGTCCAGTCATCGAAGATAACAGAGGACAGCCCTTTATGCGCTTGGCAGCGAAGACTGTACATACATAATGTGAATTGTCTCGCGATGCGAACTGAGTTTTAGGTATATTTTCTTGTTGGAAATGATGTGTTGCGGCTGAACATGCCGTTCTTGTCCTTATTTGTTCCCAATGTCTCTAATCGAATCGTATCGATTATGTATTGCAAAAATTGAAGTGAACGGAATGATAGGAACCTGGCCATGAGGTCAGGTTTTCATTTTGGGAACGAATATTTCCGCAATATTATTGATTTACAGCGAGATTTGCCTTCCATATTTGTCTATAGATTTGTTACTATGATACTAAGACGAATGGAAGTAATCTATAAGTGTTATAAATTAATTAATATCGTGGAGGGAATGTATTGAAAAACCAAAAATTTGGAGTTCCATTAGAAGGCTTTGCTGAATTTAGCAGAAAAGTAGCCGCAGAAGGTGCTGTGTTGCTAAAGAATGATGGGAATTTTTTTCCCGTTAGGAGAAACGTTTCGATTTTTGGCAGAACCCAAGTGAACTATTATCGCAGCGGTACAGGTTCGGGCGGCAGTGTCCATGTTACCCATACAACCAATCTGTTAGACGGTCTTCGGAGTAAAGAGAATATCACCGTCAATGAAGAGTTAGCAGCGGTATATGAGAAATGGATTGAGCAGAATCCATTCGATAATGGCGGAGGCGGTTGGGCGGCTGAGCCGTGGCACCAGAAGGAGATGCCTCTAACCGATGAGCTGGTGAAGGAAGCAAGAAACAAATCCGACAAGGCGATCATTGTGATCGGACGTACGGCAGGAGAAGATCAGGATAACGCTGATGCGCCGGGAAGTTACCAGTTGACGGCAGAAGAAAAAGCAATGCTGCAGCGGGTGACCACACATTTTGAACAAACGGCTGTTGTACTCAACGTATCGAATATTATTGATATGAGCTGGATGAACGATGCCAGCTACGTGCACCCGATTTCATGCGTGATCTACGCGTGGCATGGCGGCATGGAAGGCGGCAATGCTATTGCAGACGTGCTGGCTGGTGACGTGACACCGAGCGGTAAATTAACGGATACGATTGCGTATTCGATCGACGATTATCCTTCAACTCGCAACTACGGCCATGAGCTAAGAAGCGTGTATGAAGAAGATATCTACGTCGGTTACCGTTTTTTCGAAACGTTTCAACCCAATAAGGTCCAGTTTGAATTTGGTTATGGCTTATCTTACACCGTATTTAGCATAATGCCTGAGGAAGCCAAGCTGGCCGTCAAAGAGGGGAAACAATACATTGAAATCGGCGTAACTGTACAAAATACGGGAGCCGAATTTGCAGGTAAAGAGGTCGTTCAAGTTTATTATGAAGCGCCGCAAGGGAAGCTGGGCCAACCGGCAAGAGTCTTGGCAGCATTCGAAAAGACGAAGGAGCTTCAGCCGGGCGAATCGCAGCGTCTTACCGTGAGTTTCCCTATTCATGCGATGGCTTCTTATGATGACGTCGGAGTGACAGGGCATCCTTCCGCCTATGTGTTGGAAGCCGGAACCTATCACCTGTACGTGGGGAATAGTGTCAAGAATGTCGTTGAAATCGACGTTGAAGGACAAAAAGGATACATCGTGGAGACCCTTCAAGTTATAGAACAGCTGCAAGAGGCGATGGCGCCAACGGAAAGCTTTACGCGAATGAAACCGGGCACTCGGAATGAAGACGGTACCTATGAACTTACCTATGCAGAGGTGTCGACACGCAAGGTTTCGATGGCGGAACGGATCGAGCAGAATCTTCCTAAGACGCTGGAGCAGACGGGGAACCAAGGGTATAGGTTAAGGGACGTTTATGACCAGAGAGTGAGCATGGAAGCTTTTATCGCTCAGCTTAGCGATGAGGATCTTGCCGCCATCGTTAGAGGAGAAGGTATGAGCAGTCCGCTCGTCACACCGGGTACAGCTTCAGCCTTCGGGGGTGTAAGTGATCCATTATTGAGTTACGGCATTCCGGTTGCCTGTACGGCGGACGGTCCGTCTGGGATTCGGATGGATAGCGGTCAGAAGGCGACGCAAGTGGCCATTGGAACCTTACTTGCTGCAACATGGAACACCGAATTGGTCGAAGAGCTTTACGTCATGGAAGGCCAAGAATTATTAAGCAATAACATCGACGCTTTGCTTGGACCGGGATTAAATATTCGGCGCAGTCCGCTGAATGGGCGTAATTTTGAGTATTTCTCGGAAGATCCGCTCATTTCCGGGATGTTCGCTGCAGCGTGCACGCGCGGTATTATGAAAGGCGGCTCGAATGGCACGTTGAAGCATTTCGCCTGCAATAACCAGGAGAAGCACCGCAGCAAGGTAAATGCCATCGTATCTGAGCGCGCCCTCCGGGAGATTTATCTGAGAGGATTTGAAATCGCGGTCAAACAGGGCGGTGCAAATTCGATCATGACCTCCTACAATCCTATTAACGGGCATTGGGCTGCGTCGAATTATGATTTGAACACCACAATTCTGCGTGGGGAATGGGGCTTCAAAGGCATCGTGATGACGGATTGGTGGGCGATCATGAATGATGTTGTTCATGGAGGGCCTGCGGATCGGAAACTTACGAATATGATGGTCCGTGCACAAAACGATCTGTATATGGTTGTGGGTAACTACGGCGCGGAGACGAATATTTGGGGAGACAATACGATTGAATCCTTGGCAAACGGCTCCTTAACCCGCGGTGAGCTGCAGCGCTGTGCTACGAATATTTGTGAGTTCTTGATGCAAGCACCGGTGTTCTCCAGAGAGCAAGTGATTGAAGAAACAATCCTAGCTTTCAAAGCGAATCCAACGCTTTCGTCGGAACAAGCGCAAGCATTATCCCACAATGCACAGGTTACAGTTTCTGCGACAGGGTCCACCTTGATGAAGGTTGAACAGGCTGGGGTATATCGGATCTTTGCTCATGTCATGTCACCGGATAACGAGTTGGCTCAAAGCGCGTGTAACGTAACCTTGAACGATCAGACGGTGACGACGATTCAAACCAACGGTACAGAAGGCAGTTGGATCCAGTTGAAGCTGCTGAAAATCGAACTGGAAACAGGCGTATATGAACTGAAGTTTGATTTTGTCAAACCAGGCATGCAGATTGATTGGATCGAGTTTAAGCAAGTGTAATTGGAAAAATGGCACAAAACCCGACCGGATTGAGGTCGGGTTTTCATCTTAATTGTATGGGAAAGTGCTACCTGTTTATTTGATGAATTTCGTTACAGTCATATGCTTGACCTCGGACATATTCCCCATATCGTCTTTCAGCGTAATACCGATGATGGATATCATCTCATGGAATATCCAATCGTAGCAGCACTGGTGTTTGAGTCTGCTCACCGAGACTACTCCCATAGCAGCACTAGTGTCATGATCTGCACTCACCATGTAAATCCACAACCTCTTACGGCTGTGGGTTTAATATGAGATGTCACGATTACGCGAAACTCTCGGTCTATCATGCCGGGAGTTTTTTGTTGTACAGTTAAGAGAGAAAAGGTAGGACCTAAGGAGGTAAACGCTATCTTTATACCTATAAAAACGCGACATGAGGGCCTTCATGTCAACAAGTGTATACCCAATGTCATAAATTATCTATTTGAAAGGAAGGCCACATTTCATAATGTTACTGTAAGGACATTTACATATGTTATAAGCTTCTATGACGTGTCGGAATCTCGGAAGGGAGGAAAGAGCATCGAGGTAAGCTGAAATGGAAGCGCATACCATTTGGGAGTTTGATGTTTCTTGACTCAAGAATCAGAAGGGAGTTAGCACGATATGAGAAGGAGTAGAAAATGGGTTGCGCTAATCATGGCTGCGATCATGATCGTAACGATGATGCCGATCGCGCAAGCGGAAGAGGCGCTGCCTACACAGAAAAAAGAACAGACGTCAACCGACCTGCCTGGCGGAGTCGATCCGGTTGATCCATTGGTTCAACCGATTGCTAACGCAGAGGGCGTCACTGCATCGGTATACAACGACGTCTATCGCAACCTGGCTGCAGGACTGTCTTATGAGTGGTCAGAAGAGCCGGAAGCATCTTATCCGGACGTCGACAACAAATTGACGGATGGCAAATATGGAGCGAACGATAGATCCGACAAAGCATGGGTTGGACATCATTTGAAGAAGACACGCGAAGTCGTGTTCGATCTCGGAGATAAGAAGTCCATCACGGCTATTAAAGCGCATTTCTTAGAAGATTGGCCATCGAATAACGTGCTCTTGCCGTTAACGGTCTCGATGTACGTCTCCGATGACAAGGTGAACTGGGGATTGCTCAAAGATAATGCCACACAGAAACTGTGGAATAACGGCAAATACGATGAGACGTACCAGTGGGATGGAAGCAAGGACGGCATTAAACCGATCGGACCAGATGCGAAAATCGCATATGCACGGTACGTGAAAGTGATGTTCTCCATGCATCCTTCGGCGATGACACTCGTGGATGAGATTGAAATTATCGGTCAAGACGGGCAAGCAGCGGGAGCGGTAACCGTGCCGTCACATGAGTCGAAGCTCTTGGCGCCTGGTGAAGCGACGGCGGGGATTGAGGATCTAGGGCTGCTCTATAATGGACATTATGCTGGCGGTAAAGGCGATTGGTCGAAGGATCGCATTATTCCGAATATCAGTTACGTGGATAAAGTTACGAAGCAGCCGACAGAATGGCTCTTCGACGGCGTCCTTTATCTCGGGACGAACTCTCCGGAAGGTCGCAGCTTCGGGGCGGGGTCGGGTGATCCGTCCATTCTTGCAGACTGGAAATGGTATTTGAATAAAACTTTCGCGGCAGATGGCGATATGAAGCACCTGAATGATGCGACGGTGGAAGTCAGTGTGAAGCTCGGCGAACCGAATCATAAGACCAAGGTTGTGCTCATGATTCCGTATCCGGATGAGGGAGTGTCCAATTTCGGAGATCTTGGTGACGGGAATCTTAACTTTACTGGTCATGAACCGCAAGCGCTTTCAAATCGTGCGAAGGCGACGCAGTGGTATATTAACGAAGTGAAGAATCGTTGGGCTGCTGGGAAATATTCCAATCTTGATCTCGTTGGTATGTACTGGCTAGAAGAGCAGATCGGCATCGATGCAGCTGGTCCGGAATTGATAAAGGCTGTAAGCGGGCAAGTACATGCGGACAATATGAAATTTTTCTGGATTCCGCATTTCTTGGCGTATAAGGCTTATATGTGGAAAGATGTTGGCTTCGATGCGGTAGCGTTCCAACCGAACTATTTCTTCGAGCCGACAGGTTATGATCGTTTTGAAGATGCTTCAAACATCGCGAAGCGTTATGGGATGACGAACGAGTTCGAATTCGATGATCGGATGCTGACGGACGGCGTGTTCCGGGAGCGGTATATCGATTATTTGAACAGCGGTGTGGAGACTGGGTTGATGGCAAATGGCTTCAACGCTTACTACCAAGGCAATAATGCTGTTTATGATAGTGCGGTGAGCACAGATCCAGCCAATCGTGTACTCTATGATTGGTTGAGAGACTATGTCAAAGGAACCTATTCAGTCAACAATGCCGCTCCACCGGAAGTGGAAGTGCAGATGAACGGCAAGTCGTTTGAGGCAGGTCAAGTTCTAGCGGATTCCGAGAAAGTGGCATTTACATGGAACCTTAAAGATGCTGCCGATCCAAGTGTGATCAAAGTTTCTGCGATGTATGATGGCAAGCCTTACACGGCAGGGACGGAAATCACGTTGAAGAATATGTTTGGCAAGCATATGTTGGATGTGACCGTCACTTCGGGGAAATCCAAGAAAACGTCGTTCACGTTCGAAGTGAAGACGGATGCTGCGACGATGATAGCTCTCGTGGACAGTTACGTCATTGACGGGAAAATGAAGAACAACGATGCAGCGGCGCTTAAGGTCGACCTAGAAGCTATGAAACAGGCGGAAGGCGGCGTAAACCCAGCCGAATTCACGAAGTCTCTGAAGAGCTTCAATACGAAGCTGGATCAACTGAAGAAGAACATTGCGGGCGATGCTTATGCGACGCTGAAGGAAAGCGTCTATTACCTGGCAGGCAGTCTGGCTCAAGGTAAATCTGTTGAAGTATCGTCGGTTGAATATGATAATCCGAATTAT
Source organism: Paenibacillus terrigena DSM 21567 (assembly GCF_000374845.1). Classification (GTDB taxonomy): domain Bacteria; phylum Bacillota; class Bacilli; order Paenibacillales; family Paenibacillaceae; genus Paenibacillus_K; species Paenibacillus_K terrigena. The sequence goes on from NZ_KB895424.1 coordinate 65,289, forward strand.
ATCCCTTCCCACGCGGTGGACGGATTCCAAGCGACTCGTTGGGCGAGCAGTTATAATGATGCGAACTGGTTCCTGGTCGACCTCGGTCAGCCGACGGCGATGGATACGGTCCGCATCAGTTGGGAAGGTGCCCGCGCCGACACGTATAAGCTGCTCGTATCGGACGATAAGGAGAAATGGACCAATGTGATGCCGAATGACGGCATTATTAAAGCGCAGGATGGCAAGGAAACGGTTCAATTCAAGCCGGTGACGGCGAGATACATCAAATTCGAAGGCGTCAAGCGGGCTACAGGCTACGGGTATTCCTTCTATGAGTTTGGCGTATATTCACTGTCCGATCAGCCGGCATCTCTGGAACGCAATCTTGCGCTCGGGCTTCCTTATACCTGGTCGCAAGCACCTGAGGCATCCCGTCCAGATGATCAGAAGAAGCTGACCGATGGCAAATATGCCAAGATGGTCAACGGCAAACCGGATTTCAATGATTCGGCGTGGGTCGGACATCTGCGGAAGAAAACGCGTGAAGTCGTATTCGATCTTGGTGATAAGAAATCGATCTCGAAGATCAAAGCGCATTTCCTAGAAAGCTGGCCAACGAACAATGTGCTCGTGCCGCTGACGGTCTCGATGTATGTCTCCGATGACAAAGTGAATTGGGGATTGCTCAAGGACAGCGCGACACAGGAACTCTGGAGAGACGGAACCTATGACGAGACATACCAGTGGGATGGCAGCAAAGACGGCATCAAAGCTAGCGGTCCCGATCAGAAAATCGCCTATGCTCGCTATGTGAAAGTGACATTTACAATGCATACGCGTGCGATGACCTTCGTGGACGAGATTGAAATTCTCGGCGAAGACGGGAAAGCTGCTGGAGCCGTAACCGTTCCGACGCAGACGCCGAAATTCTTGGCGGCAGGCGAAGCGACAGCGGGTATCGAGCATCTTGGATTACTGTACAACGGGCAATATGCGAATGATCTAGGCACCTGGACGAAAGAACGGATCATTCCGAACATTAGTTATGTCGATAAGGACGGCAAGATAAAGGATCGACTCTTCGACGGTGTCCTGTACCTTGGCATTAACTCGCCAAATCCGGGTCGTGATTTCGGCGGGCGTGCTTACCTCGAAGATTGGAAATGGTATTTGGATAAAACCTTTGCGGTAGGCGGCGATATGGATGCGTTAAACGCAGCGGCCAAGGAAGTATCCGATGCGCTGAACGAGGCTGGAGTGAAGGAAAAGGTTGTCCTCATGATTCCGGATCCAGGTGAATCGATCACCAATTTCGGAGCAATTGAACAAGGCGGAGAATCGCTGAACTTCAATGATTCCGTTGGCAAGGAGAAAGCCCTTGCGAACCGTGAAAAAGCGGTTCAATGGTGGCTGCAGCAAGTCAAATCGAGATGGGAAGCAAAAGGTTACGCTAACCTTGAGCTGGTCGGGATGTACTGGTTCGAAGAGCAAATCAGCACAAGCCAGTCCGGACCGGATCTTATCCGCAAGGTGAGCGACAGCCTGCATGGCATGAAGATTAGCGACCAAGACCTGAAGTTCTTCTGGATTCCGCACTTCTTCGCTTATAAGGCGTTTATGTGGAAGGATGTCGGCTTCGATGCCGTGACGATCCAGCCGAACTATTTCTTCGAGCCGACGGATAAAGAGCGCTTGGAGGATTCCGCGAACCTGGCGAAGCAGTACGGCATGTCCAATGAACTCGAGTTCGACGATCGGATGCTGACGGACGGCGTGTTCCGCGAGCGGTATATCGATTACTTGAACAACGGTGCGAAGACAGGTTTGATGACAGAGGGCTTCAAATCGTATTATCAAGGCAACAACGCAGTATATAACACTGCAGTCAGTAAAGATCCAGCGACACGCGTTCTGTACGACTGGCTGTACCAATTCGTGAAGGGAACTTATAAGGAAAATTACGATGAGCCGTCTGAAGTGAACGTGCAAATGAACGGCAAGAAGTTCCAGAGCGGCGTGAAGCTACCGGATTCGGAATCCGTATCCTTTACATGGAAACTCCAAGAGGATGACGGTCTGACGAAAGTGACGGCGACGTATGACGGCAAGCCTTATACAGCGGGTACCGTTATTCCGCTCGCAGGCAAACTCGGCAAACATGAGCTCGTCATCACCGTTACAGCGGGAAAAATGGTGAAAACATCCTATGTAATTGAAGCAACGACGAATGCATCTGGTATCCAGACGCTAGTGGATCGTTTCCAAAAAGCGGAGCAATTCACGAATCCGACCGTAGCGCCAACGCTGAACAACTATCTTGAAATGATGAAGCGTAATGAGGGTGTAGATGCAGCGCAGGTCACGAAATATCTCAAAGGCTTCAACACGAAGCTGGATGAATTCAAGAAAGCAGGCACGATCAAAGATGAGGCTTACAATACGCTGAAGGAAAGTGTCTATTACCTGACAGGCAATTTGGCGCAAGGTAAAACGGTAGAGGCCTCGTCGACGGAAGGCAACAATGCGAACTATGCACCAGCCAAAGCGGTGGATGGATTCCCAGCTTCCCGATGGTCGAGTGAGATTGTAGATAATACATGGTTCCAAGTCGATCTCGGTAAAGCGGTTCTGATGGATACCGTTCGCATCGATTGGGAGTACGCTCGCGCGAAGACTTACAAGCTGCTCGTATCGAACGATAAGCTGACTTGGAAGAATGTCATGCCGAACGATGGAGTCATTACGGCGCATGACGGCAAAGAGACGGTTCAGTTCAGCCCGATCTCAGCGAGATATATCAAATTCCAAGGGGTAGAGAGAAATACCGATTACGGCTATTCCTTCTATGAATTTGGCGTCTATAACCTCTCGGGTGCGGTAGACATGAAGGCGATTGATGGCGTGCAAGCAACAATTGATAATGCAACGAGAAAAGTAACAATTAACGGACTTGTGATGAACGCTGATCAATCCTTGGTCAACCTAAAAGTGTTTGATCCACATGGAAAAATCAATTACGAAGAACAGAAGGCAAGCACGGCGAATGGCAAAATTGAGTTCGCGTTCACGATTAAAGCCGCAGTACAGGGTAATTATGATGCATTCCTGTCGATCGATGGCAAGAGTGAGTCGGTCAAAGTTAGCTTCGTATACAATAAGAAGTCCGACCCTAATCCCCCTGGTAACCCTAATAATGGACCAGACGGAAACTCTACGACGCCAACACCTGCACCGGTCAACATCCAGCCGCAAGCAGATGGTTCTGTAAAAGCAACCGTTAGCACGAAGTTGGATGGTACAACCGCTGTGGGTACGATTAGCGAGCAGGATCTGAAGGCGGCGATCACAGGTACGAAAGCCGATGCATCCGGCAAGCAGACGGTCATCGTTGAACTGAAGAAAAATGGCAATGCTGCAGGTTATGCGCTTGATCTTCCAGCTTCATTCTTGGCTGAGAATCCGAATCTGGTGATTGAAGTAAGCACGCCGAATGCATCGGCCGTATTGAACGGCCAGATGTTCGCGAAGTCAGAGCTCGGCAAGCAAGTGCGGGTGATCGTAAGCGCAGGGGATCGCAAATCCTTGAATGCTGCGGCACAGGCGCAAGTGGGTAACCGACCGATTGTACAATTGTCCGTACAAATGGATGGCAAGTCGGTAGCTTGGAAGAACGATAAGGCTTCCGTACTGGTTAAAGTGCCTTACGTACTAACAGGCAAAGAGTCGGCTTCCAGCATCGGAGTTCTATGGATTAATGATCAAGGTGTTGCAACCGTAGTTAAGGGAGCGGTATACTCCGCTGCTGACAAGCAGCTTCGTTTCCAAGCGAACCAAGCTGGTGTCTACGCGGTATCCTATATGGGGCTGGCTGCGTCCTTCACAGACCTCGGTAAGCATGCATGGGCACAGGAAGCAGTTGAGCAATTGGCATCCTTAGGCATCGTGCAAGGAACGTCTGCTGCCGAATTCAGTCCGGCTGAACAAGTAAGCCGTGCAGACTTCGTCCTGATGCTGGTCAGAGCGCTGAATCTGAAGGCGGAAGCAGGAGCGGCATTTACGGATGTCGATGCACAAGCTTACTATCATGAAGCTGTAGCGATTGCGAAGCAGCTTGGCATCGTGACAGGCACGAACGGAGATCAATTCGCTCCGAAGGCGAAGATATCTCGTCAGGATATGATGGTCATGGCTGCGCGGGCGCTAGCTGTAGCGCAAGCGAAAGAGCTCAAAGGCGACCTCACTGCGCTGGATTCCTTCAAGGATGCTGGCAAGGTGGCAGACTATGCAGCGGACAGTATTGCAGGCATGATCGAGCAAGGGCTGATCCAAGGCAATAATGGTCTGATCAATCCAAGCGGCAATACGACACGTGCAGAGACAGCTGTGTTCTTGAGCAGATTGTTGAAAGTGCTAGCGGAGTAATGAAGTTGCGATTTGCAGCAGCATAGCGTCATCGTACAGGAAAAGGGCACCCCTCGGGGTGTCCTTTTTTAGGTATCGATTGCACTTATGTCAGCGTAGCACCTGTCTCGAGCAAAGTCTTCAATCCCGCGGGAATAATCGGCACACCGTTCTGAAAAACGCCAACAGCCTGTTCGATTTCATCATGTATGATGGTAACGAGAGTTGAGTGTCATGTTATGGGTGGGGAAATTACCGAACATCGATTGGATTGCAAGAGACAGCCTCGTCATGAGGTCATTTTTGTGTGTTACGGCAATGTTCTCTAACGTGTTGCGCACCCTTGTAACTACTGGTATGGTATTTAGTAAAAGGTAACGTGTGAAGGAGGGGAACGGATGGCGACGATTAAAGATATAGCAGATCGAGCTGGCGTCTCAAGCGCAGCCGTGTCTCGGGTGTTGAATCAGGACTATAGTCTTCAAGTATCCGAAGAGACGAGACAGCGGATCCTGGATGCTGCGAAGGCACTTGAATATAAGAAGGGCGGCAATCGTGCACGCAAGAAGAACGGCGACACAGCTGTGGAGATGCTGAACATGGGGCTGGTCATTTGGTGCTCAGAGCAGCTGGAGTTCTCTGATCCTTATTATTTGTCGATCCGTGAAGGGATCGAGCGAGAATGCGCGAAGCAAGGCATGAATGTGACAAAGGTATTTCGGTTAATGGACAATAATCAAGAGGTTGATTCCGAACAATTGGACGGGCTCCTTGTGATCGGTAAGGTGGACTTGGATGTAGTGCAGAAGTCGATAAATGATGCGAAGCCGATCGTATTTATCGATTATATGCTGAATGATAGCTGTGATTCGGTGATGTTCGATCTCCGGAAAGCTGCAAGAAACGCGATGGAGCATTTGTTCGAACTGGGGCATCGCAAAATCGGATATATTGGCGGGGTGAGCTATATTCGCAAAGCAGAAGGAAGAGTACATAATGTAGATCATCGTCAGTTAGAGTATGAAGCTATGATGAAAGAGCGTGGGCTGTTCGATCCGAACCTCGTATTCGTGGGAGATTGGCGAACCGAAGAAGGGTATCGATTGATGCAGCAGATGCTGCAATTGAAGGAACGGCCAACAGCGCTCTTAATTGGCAGTGACCCGATGGCGATTGCGGCGATTAAGGCAGCGAATGAAGCAGAACTGAGAATACCAGAGGATATTGCAATGGTCAGCATTGACGATATTCAAATGGCCTCGTTCGTGACGCCTCCGTTAACGACAGTCAAAGTGTACGCAGAGGAAATGGGGGTAACGGCTGTGAAGCTGATGGCAGATCGGTTGAAAGGCCGTGAGGTGTCGCTGCATGTCACTGTTCCAACGAAGTTGATCATTCGGAAGAGCTGCGGTGCGGAGATGAAAGGATAAGGGAAGAAAATTCTATTGAATATTTTAGTAAATTTAATTACACTATTTTAGTAAAAACAAATAGAGGGGATGCACATCATGTGGATACGTTAAATAGTACACATTTGCTCCGGCGGTTATCGTTATGTGCGATTGTTCTATCGACTGGCCTGACGCTCGTATGGCCCATCAATACGCTCTATATGCATGAGCAGTTCGGCGGGACGCTAAGTATGGCGGGTTTAGTGCTGCTGCTGAATAGCGGAGCTGCATTTGTTGGCAATTTGATTGGGGGGATCCTATTTGATCGCTGGGGCGGCAAGCTTCCCGTTCTCTGCGCGATAGCAGGCTCAGCTTGTGCGGTAGCAGCAATGGGGTTGGCGAATGATCTATACACTTATGCGGTGCTCTTAACTTTGCTGGGTCTTTTCAGCGGCTTCGTCTATCCGATCTTAAATGCCATGGCAGTAACAGGCTGTCCAGGGGAAGAGCAGCGCGCGGTTAATATTCTATTCGTGTCGCAAAATGTCGGGATGGCGCTGGGTGCGGCGCTTGGCGGCTTTGTGGCGAATTTGTCGTTCCAGCTTGTGTTTTTCGGCAATGCGTTATTGTATGTCGTGTTCTTCGTATTGTTCGCCGGTCTAATACGTCAGCCGCATCAGGGGCATCGAGACGCAATGAGTCCATCGCGAAGTCAACGGAACGGCCGATTATGGAACAGCGGTTCGGGGCGTGCGGTTATTGCAGCTTGTATCGGTTTTGCCGTCTCATGGCTCTGTTACTCGCAGTGGTCTGCGGTTGTTCCTCTTCACGCCAAGGTGCAGGGAATTTCTTTCGCTTTATACAGTCTGCTATGGACGGTCAATGGCGGGCTTATTCTGCTGTCGCATCCGCTCAAAACATGGCTTATACGTCGGTTCCAGATCGCGCTGCAGACACAAATTCGGTGGGGGACCTTCTTCTTCGCCGCCGGTCTCTTGCTCGTCGGTTTTGCATCATCGTACTGGCAATTCGTGCTCGCGATGATCATCATGACTTGCGGGGAAGTGCTGGTCTTCCCGGCTGTGCCAGCATGGATGGTAGAATCTGCGGACGGCAGCTCGAAAGGAAAGGTGCTCGGAGCTTGTGCCGCGTCCTCTACAGTTGGACGGATGTTAGGCCCTTGGTTAGGAGGCCTCGTGTATGAAGGATGGCCAGGTCATTGGGTCTTCACCATTGCAGCCGCTATTTGCTTGGTAACGATATGGCATTATCGGCAGGCGGGGCGACAATTGGCTAGAACTGATGCTGATGTAAAGGCTCCCAGTAAAGGGAAATACATTTCTACCACGCCTTAAGAAATGTAGTAAGAATGGCCCAAGAGCAGCGGATAAGCTGCTCTATTTTTTTCACCCTTTTTTGTGCAACAAGTCTCTTGATTATTTCAAAGTTGGATGATAAAATGACATCATAATTTACTAAATAAATACAATGTAAGCGATATATATTTAGTAAATTTATAATCGGGTAAAAGGGTGGTATGCGGCCAACAGTGCATTGAGGTTGTATGGAGAGGTTGAAAATGTAAGCGAATACATTTGAGGGGGTCCATGCATGAAAAGAAATTGGTCATTATTGATTGCTATTGTACTTGTATTAACAACGCTTGCAGGCTGTGGCACGGAGAAAGATGCAGCTACCGACAAAGGAACTGATAAAACCGAGGGTCAAACCACTACACCGGTGGAGAAGAAACTCAATGAATTCAATTGGGAAATGCCTGACAAGACAATTGAGATCAATTTCTACTCCGGACAGGACAATCCAGATAAAGTTAAAGAGCACGAAGCAGAACTGCAAAAGTACATTCTCGAGAAGTTTAACGTGAAGTTGCACAATATCGTCTACGATGTAGACCAAAAAGAAAAATTGAACCTTATGCTCGCGAGCAACGACTATCCAGAAGTGATCACGGGTCTGAGTGAGTCCCAGGCACAGCAATGGGTCGACCAGGGCAAGGCGATCGAAATCGGCGAATATGTCGACAAACTAGGACCGAACATTAAGAGCCAATTAGAGACATGGTTCAAATCTTACAATAGCGAAGACGGCAAGTTATACATGCTGCCGAAGTACTGGGGATTGCTGCCGATTCCAGACAATAGCGCGCATATCCGCAATGACTGGTATGTAGCGATGGGATCGCCGAAATTTGAGACGCCAGAGCAATATTATGACATCTTGAAGCAGATGCAAGCTGCACATCCGAAGAATGCGAAAGGCGAGAAAACGTATGCGCTTTCAGGTGTTGCGCCAGTTACGAATACAATGGTTCCGACGCTTGCCGGTATGTGGGGACTGCAGGCGGGTTACAAAGTCTCTCCAGAAGGCGATATGACTCATTGGGTTAACACGCAAGAAGGGTTGGAGCTCACGAAATTTATGAATCAAATTTATCGTGACGGCTTGCTTGATCCAGACACATTCGTCAACAAATTCGATGAATGGAAGGCAAAATTCTCGTCTGAACGTATTATGGGCCACATTGGTCCATGGTGGCAGTCGTGGAATGCGGGCCATGAAGTATGGCAGAAGACAAATAAAAATTGGACAGAAGATCAACGTTATGTGCAAGTGAAGCTAAAAGCGGCTAGCGCGGAAAAAGCTTACTTGTCTCCGAAAAACGCACGTGGCGGATCATTCACGATTATTACCGATAAAGCGAAAAATCCAGAGGATATCATCAAATGGATGAATTTCTCGATTACGGATATGGGTACGCGTCTAGTTGGTTGGGGCGCTCCGAATCAGCAGGATTCAGTATGGAAGTTCGAAAATGGAAAATGGAGTTGGGTGGAAAGCGCCAAAAAAGCGATCATTGATGCAACGTGGAATTATGATACTTCCGATAAGCTTGGTCAAGGTTACCTGATGCTTGTTGAAGGCCAGGGCACGATGAAAGATGACGGCAAAAGTACGCTTTGGTTTGACCAGAACTTCAACGATGAAGCGAAATGGAAGAAGATCATGAACGACAATCTGAAGGATACGATCTACGATAATTCATTGGGCTCCATTACGATCCCAGCGAACGATCCGTTGACGATGACAAAACAGCAAATTGACGATCAGATTGAGACGTTATGGTCGAAGGCTGTTATGAGTAAGACAGAGGATGAGCTTACGAAGAACTACAATGACATGAAGGATAAATTGAACAGCTCGGGACTGCATGACATTGAGAAATTCAGATCCGATACGTATAAAAAACGGATGACTACTTGGAAGTAAAGGAAGTGAACGAGAGGAAGGATTCCTTCCTCTCGTTCGAAATTTCTATCAAGAAAGCAGGTGGGTAGATGAACTCAGAAGTTGTGAATATTCAGGCACAACCCAAATCAAGATTTAACCACATTAAGCGGACAGTGTACAAAGAACGTCAGCTGTGGCTGCTTAGTATCCCGATGATCATATGGGTGTTCATCTTTAGTTATCTTCCAATGTATGGAATTATTATCGCATTTATGAAATACATTCCCGGCAGAAATATGTTCAAAAGTCAATGGGTAGGGTTTCAGCATTTCCAAACCTTTTTCCATTCACCAGATTTTTGGCATATTCTTCGCAATACGTTAGCGATCAGTGGACTCGGTATTGTATTTGGCTTTACGGCGCCGATTATATTGGCCCTGTTGCTCAACGAGCTGCGCCTGAAAGTGTTCAAGCGCGTTGTACAGACGATTTCATATTTGCCGCATTTTATTTCCTGGGTTGTTGTTGCTAGTATTTTGTTTGCCATTCTAGGTAATGAAGGATTTATGAATGACATGCTGATGCGGCTGGGCATCATCGACAAACCAATTGCATTTCTAGGGGAAGGAAAATACTTCTGGGGATTGCTCACAGCGACGAATGTGTGGAAGGATGTCGGTTGGTCTACGATTATTTATTTGTCTGCAATAGCTGGCGTTGATTCTGAGCTTTATGATGCGGGTAAAGTAGACGGTTTGGGTCGGTTCGGAATGGTATGGCATATTATCCTGCCAAGTATTCGTCCGACGATCGCAGTGCTGTTTATTCTGGGGATCGGCGGTATTCTAAATGCGGGATTCGAGCAGCAATTGTTGATCGGTAACTCACAGACGAGAGAATACCACGAAGTTATCGATACGTATGCGTATAAATACGGTATTCAGTTGGGCAACTATTCTTATGCTACGGCGATCGGATTACTGAAGAGTGTGATCTCGCTTGTGCTCGTTCTAGGTGCCAACCGTATTAGTAAAAAGGCGCTAGATACTTCGATTTTATAGGGGGTGAACGGGCATGAGTTCGAGTTCAATAGGAATAAAACCTACTTTGGGTAGTCGTATATTTGATGTATGCAATGTTGTATTTATGCTGGCGTTCATGGTTGTTATGCTGTATCCTTTTGTGAATTTGCTGGCGATTTCCTTGAATGACGGGGTGGATGCAGCAAGGGGGGGGATCTACCTTTTCCCACGTGAGTTCTCGCTAGAATCCTATGCATTCTTGATGAAGAATCCGAAGTTGTTCGATGGATTCGTGATTTCTATCTTACGCGTTGTCGTCGGGACGGTCACATGTGTGTTCATGACGGGACTTCTCGCCTATATCGTTACGATCCGTAACTTCTCAGGTAGAAAATTTATGCGTGTTTTGTTCCTGATCACGATGTATTTTGGCGGCGGTTTGATTCCAACGTATTTGCTAATGGTGCAGCTTGGATTGACCAATACCTTTAACGTGTATTGGATTCCGGGTCTTATACAGGCATATTACATGATGCTTATGGCCTCGTACATGCAAGGTTTACCGGAGGCATTGTTCGAATCTGCACGGATTGACGGTGCTTCTGAGTTAAAGATTTATATCAGGGTCGTCATTCCAATCTCGATGCCGGTATTCGCTGCGATTGCCGTGTTCAGTTCAGTAGGACATTGGAATTCATGGTTTGACGTTATTTTATACAACTCGAGCGGTACATGGGACACGTTGCAGACCTATCTTCGCAAGCTCTTGCTTGAGGTTGAAGCGCTCCAGCAAATTCAGGATGCACAGGCAGCTTATTCGAAATATCGTAATATTTCTAGTTCTACGCTTCGTGCAGCTGTGACGATGGTCGTTACATTACCTATCGTGGTGGTCTATCCGTTCATGCAGAAATATTTTGTTGGTGGTATGACTCTTGGTGCGGTGAAAGGTTAATCTTATCGAATCAACAAGATAAGGACAGGAAATGGAGGAACTACTGATGAATGCAATCAATATAGAGAAGAACAGCTTAAAAACAGAGAAATACCATTTTACGGTCAAGGGTGACGAAAATAAGTTTCGTACCACATTGACATCCCAAGTTGTTAGCGACGGTGTCGAACTGCTGCATATTCGAATGGAGGCGGACGCCCCTGTACAGCCGACGCCGGTAGAAATCGTATGGCACGTTCCAGCGATTGATATTCAAGGCTATTGGCACCCTTCCGCATATCGTAACAGACGTCTTCATGTAGATTGGGAAAGAGGTCTGGTCTCGAAAGCGACTTATTCTGCTCCAGTGGGCTGTCTATTTAATACACTGGGCTGCAATCGGTTAACTTTCGCCTACTCTGATGCACTAAATGCCGTTGAGATGGCAGCTGGTGTCCATGAGGAATCGTCGGTGTTCCGGTGTGCGGTGAAGCTGTTCACGGAACCAATGGCTCCAATACAGACCTATGAAGCTGTTATTCGTCTGGATGCGAGAGATGTGCCTTACTTCGAAAGTCTTGATGAAGTACAGCAATGGTGGGCATCACTCCCAGGGTATGAACCGGCTACTGTACCGGAAGCAGCAAAGCTGCCTGTGTACTCGACTTGGTATAGTTTCCATCAACAGCTAGATCCAGACCAAATCGAACACCAATGCCGACTGGCTAAAGACCTTGGGTGTGAGATGGTTATTGTGGACGATGGATGGCAGACTTCGGATAATGCCAGAGGATATGCATATTGTGGAGATTGGCTCGTCTGCGAGGATAAGATTCCAGATATGCGTGCGCATGTCGACCGCGTTCACGCGATTGGCATGAAATATATGTTGTGGTATTCAGTTCCTTTTGTTGGAAAGAAAAGCGATGCATGGCATCGATTCGAACATAAAATCTTGACTGTATTCGACAATCTTGGCTGCGGAGTACTCGATCCAAGATATCCAGAAGTACGGGAGTATATTATTGGTATATATGAGAAGGCGCTTGTGGAATGGGATTTGGACGGATTGAAACTTGATTTCGTAGATAGCTTCTATGCGACAGAAGAGACGAAGGATAAGCAAGATCCGGAGATGGATTTTGCGTCCGTGCCGGAAGCGGTCGATCGATTGATGAGCGACGTCATTGTAAGGCTGCGGGTGATCAAAGAGGACATCATGATCGAATTCCGTCAGAACTATATTGGACCGTTGATGAAAAAATACGGAAACATGCTTCGTGCGACCGACTGTCCAAATGATGCGACGGAGAATCGAATCCGTACGATCGATGTGAGGCTTCTAAGCGGCCAGACCGCTGTGCATTCCGACATGATCATGTGGAATCCGAACGAACCTGCAGAGAGTGCGGCGCTCCAATTCATCAACATTCTATTCTCTGTCCCGCAGATCTCCGTGAAGCTGGATCAAATCCCAGAGGAACACGTACAAATGACGTCCTTCTGGTTGTCCTTCTGGCGCGAGCATCGGGATGCTCTGATTGAAGGCAAGTTAATGCCTGGGCGGCCGGATTTCTTGTATCCAATGATCAGTGCGGAAACTGCGGAGAAACGTATCCTTTGCGTCTATGAAGATGTTGTTGTGAACGTAGGCGACGCGGTACCCGATACGCTGATTGTCGTCAATGGAACATTGAATACGCGTCTTGTACTTGAACTTGCGAACGGCCTTGGTCACGTTGAGCTTACGACGCGCAATTGTCTAGGGCAAGTCATTGATCGCCAGCAGGTGACCTTGCATGCAGGGCTTCAACGGCTTGATGTTCCTGCATCTGGTATAGTGACGATCAAGAAGGGCGGGGTGATTTGATTGCAGAAGAGCAGTCTTCTATTCGAATCATCGAGTGCCGCATTAAATGAGGCCTTTGCTTGGGCCAAAGAACAAGCGTTATCGTATGCGCATTTGGATGATCCAGTGGGACCATGGTATGAAGCGGCTTTGCCGGGGCGAGATGCTTTTTGTATGCGTGACGTCGCGCACCAGAGCACAGGCGCTCATCTCCTAGGCTTGCACATGCATAACAAGAACATGCTGCAGCAATTTGCGAGACATATTTCCGGCCTAAGAGATTGGTGCTCGTATTGGGAGATCACGAAGGACGGCCTACCGGCACCGGTTGATTATACGGATGATAGTGATTTCTGGTATAACTTGCCCGCGAACTTCGATCTCGTCGACTGCTGCTTGCGGCAGTATCAATGGACCGGGGACAAGGACTATATCGAAGCGCCAGATCTGGTGAACTTCTACCATCACACCGTGTCGGATTATGTTGACCGCTGGGATAAGGACCAGGATGGATTGCCTGAGCATTATACATTTTATGGTCGCCGCGGCATTGCTTCCTACATGGAGGATGGCATGCATCCACTTGTGGCCGGAGACCTCGTAGCGGCACTCTACGGCGGGTACCGTGCTTATTCTGAAATTCAGAAGCTTCGTGGATATGAGGGGTACCATCAGAAATATTCGGACAAGGCCGATGCTTTGCAGACCATGTACCAGGAGCAATGGTGGAATAAGGAGATGGGGCGTTTCTGTGGTGCGATCTTACAGGATCGTTCGTTCTATACCCCTTATTACGCATCTGCACAGTATCTTCCTTTATACTTCAGGCTGATCGATGATGCCGAGAAGCTGGACAAGGCATTGCTCGATGTTGTGAAGCATGGTGGGAACAATGTCGAGGAACGATCTTATTTGGCGGAAATTTATTATCAATATGGATTGAATGATTTCGCATATTCGTTATTGCTTGAGTTATCGCATCCGAAGATGCCGCGGCGGGAATACCCGGAAGTGTCTTATAGCGTAATTACTTCTCTGATTACGGGGATGATGGGGATTGCTCCGAGTGCAGTGGACCGTGTACTTGTAACGCAGCCGCGGCTTAGCCCTGTAGCATGGGCTGCGGCTAGACATATTCCGGTCTGGTCGAATGAAGTTCATGTATCGCACATGAGTCATCAAGAGACTGTGCTGGAGCATGTGTCCGGGCCGACGTTCGTGTGGGAACCCCAATTCTCGGGCGTATGGCGTATGATATCCGTCAATGGAACCCCGATCGAAGCGAAAGTGAAGCACGTGAAGGGAATCGGGCCGATCAGTTGGATTCAATGGAATACGGTGCCTGGCGAGCGATTTGTCGCAGAAGCTATAGCGTAGTTTACTAGAAAGTGTTGTGATGTGATGGCGACCATCAAAGAAATTGCACGAATTGCAGAAGTGTCCAGTTCGACGGTGTCCCGGGTACTTCGGCAGGACATGTCCTTCAGCATCCCGCACGAGACTCGGCGTAAGGTTATCGATGTGGCTAGAACGTTGAACTATCGTGCCAAGAAGAATCGCAAGAGTATGGGGACCGAGCGCGTTAACGACTGGCGTATCGGACTTGTCATCTGGTGCTCTGAGCAGTTCGAGTTCTCCGATCCGTTCTATATGACCATACGGCAAGGGATTGAGAAAGAATGTGAGAAGCACGGAGTATCGATCCACCGGATTTTCCGTTGGATTGAGGATGTGAGCCCGGCACTGGATTTTTCGGGACTGAACGGCGTTATTGTCGTTGGAAAAGTAGAAGCGGATATTTTGCTGCAATCATCGCATTCGGAAGTTCCGATCGTATATATTGATCATCATGGCTCCAGTCAGTACGATTCCGTCCAGTTCGATCTCGCTGGTGCCGCGAGGTGCGCCATGGAGCGCTTGTTGGAGCTAGGACATCAGCGCATTGGATATATGGGAGGAACGAGCTATATTCGGCAGCATGATAGCATTCAGTATATTGAGGACGAGCGGCAGACCGTCTATATGTCGATGATGAGAGAGCGAGGATTGTTCCGTGATAACAGCATGTTCATCGGCAGCTGGGGAGCAGATGAAGGCTATCGATTGATGAAGCAGGCCATTCAGCAAGGGGATGTACCCGAAGCGTTCTTCGTTGCTAGCGACCCGATGGCCATTGGCGCATTGCGGGCGCTCGATGAATCGGGGATCAAGGTGCCGGATCAAGTCGCCATCGTAAGTATCGATGATATTGATCTGTCGCAATATGTCACCCCGCCGCTAACGACCGTCAAAGTCTACACCGAAGAAATGGGTGTGACGGCTGTCAAACTGCTGGTTGACCGGTTTCTTGGCAGGGAACTACCGCTTAAGGTTACGGTGCCAACAGAGCTAATCATCCGCAATAGCTGCGGGTCAACCTGAAGGCGACACGTTCTTTCGCGGAATTTGGTGCAAAGCAAGACATCTCAATAGCTTGTAAGCGGACACTGGCCATACAATGGTCAGTGTTTTTTCGTTTATGAGCAGCATATAGATCTTAAGTATTATTTGTATTATAATAAGTAATACTTAATGATCGATGAGAGGTGATACCTATGGTGATTTCATTGGAGTTAGACAGCGAAACCCCGCTCTACGAGCAGCTGCGCAATCAGATCGTAATCGGCATTGCGACAGGACAACTCGAGACGGATGAGAAGCTGCCGACCGTTCGCCAGCTAGCTGAAGATCTCGGGATTAATACAATGACAGTGAATAAAGCATACGCACTGCTGAAGCAAGAAGGCTATATTGTGATTGATCGTAGACATGGTGCGAAGGTGGGCACTCGTACGGCGGAAGATCCTAAGCACGCGGCCCATTTGGAAGAGCAGCTTCAATTAATGATTGCGGAGGCGACGATCAAAGGTGTCGATCAACCGTGTTTCCAGGCGCTTTGTTCGCAGATTTTCGCCCGAATGACCTATCAGCACTAGAAGAACTAGAATTCATTGTGAAGAGAGTTGATTACAATGTTGTTGGTGATTTATCTCGTTACCATTCTGATTTGTTACATAGCTATGTTAACGACCTATATGCCGCAAGCGAAATATCACAACGGGATGCTGTTCGCGGTGATGCTGCCTTCGCAGGCGATGGACCATCCAGCGATCCGTGAGGTTCAGGCACAATTCAAGAAGCAATTTAGACAGGTGATTGTTGGATCTCTTGTTGCGCTTATTCCCCTAGTACTGCTGTACGCGCAGCTTGCTTATCAGACGATTTATTTTCTCGTATGGTTGACGGTCTTTGCTGTCGTGATCGTGATTCCATTTCGTCGAGCCTTTCGAGCGACGCTTGCGTTAAAACGTGAGCACGACTGGTTCGTAGGGATGAAGCGGGTCATCCATAGCGATCTACGGGTTGCTCAGCTGAAGAATAAGCGCTCGGCGCCATTGTGGCTGTTCATCATTCCCTTTGCGATGTCGCTTAGTCTTATTGGATGGGCTGCGAGTGACCCGACGCGGGATTTAGGGCTTCCGATCACCAGTCTTATTATGTCCGTGATCTTCTTCTTGACCTCGCTCAGTATGCGCAAGGTTAAGGGGAAAGTGTATAGTGCGAACAGTGAAGTGAATCTCAGCTTGAATCAAGCCAAACGACGTTTGTGGTCTTACTGCTGGCTATTCATGGCGATCCTGGAGAATGTCCACTTCCTGCTGATCGATCAGCTTATGATGAATGAGAACCAAGAATGGAAGGGCGTATGGCTCGTTGTTACGCTGTTGTTCACAGCCATTCCGCTGGGCATTATTTTAACGGTGAATCATCGCGTGAAAATGTCGGAGCAAGACATATTAGCGAATGATGGGAAGATCATCTACTCCGACGATGACGAATATTGGGGAAATGGCTTCACATACCATAACCCGAACGACAGCAGTGTGTTTGTTACCAAAAGAGTAGGGATTGGATTTACGATCAATTCAGCGACGCCGGTAGGAAAGGTGTTCGTCTGGGGTTCTGCGATCGTGTTCGCTGCTATTATTGTAGGCGTATCGTTCCTGTTGATCCGTTCGGAACTGACGTCGCCGGTCTTAACGATCACGGCTGAGCATATCGTACATATTGATTACCCGATGTACTCGTATGATTTTAAGATGGATGATATTGAACAATTATCCCTTGTTGACAGCATTCCGAAGGGGACGAAGACGAATGGGGAAGCGACAGATCAATATGCACGAGGGAACTTCCGATTGAAGGAGTTAGGCAGGTCCAAGCTATATGTCGTCAAAAATAACCCGCCGTACATTCAGATCAAGCTCAAGGATCTTTATGTGTTCTATAATGAGAAGGACCCAACGCAGACGAAGAAATGGTATGAGCAGCTTCAAATACAGGTACAGAAGTAGTTCGGATGAGCATGACATAGCTTAGGAGGTACATATGGTTGAGATGATTGCTTGGGTGGTTAGCGGTATTTTATTGGTCGTAAGCGGGTTGCATTTTTACTGGGCATTTGGCGGGAAGCGAGGCAATAGCGCGGTTATCCCCACGAATGGATCGGAGAAGCTCTTCCAGCCATTGCCGATCGGTACAAGTATGGTTGGACTTCTGCTCGCTCTAGCAGCTTGGATTGCACTCGAGTGGAGCAGCGTGATTAAACCGCTATTATTCTCTGATCTTCTCCTCCAAGTTGGGGGCTGGGTCGTAGCAGCTGTGTTCATCATTCGTGGCATCGGAGATTTCAAATGGGTGGGGCTATTCAAGCGCAAGAAGGGTACGGTATTCGCTAAATGGGACAGTAGGCTGTATTCCCCGCTTTGCCTCTTACTCGGCATCTCTTATATTCTGATAGGCACAATGAGATAGGATTCGTAAATGATAAAACTCGGCCGCTGGGGTCGAGTTTTATTTGTGCCTCACACCAAGTCTTCCATCGCGATGGAGTACAAAGCTTGAAGCTTCGTCCGGCCTTCCTCCGTCAATCGAACTGCTCTAGATCCTCCTTCCATTCGTACAATCCACTTCATCTCAAAGAAATGCTTCGCGATAACGGCCCCCAAGAATCCGCCGATATGATGGATCCTCTCGCTCCAGTCGAGGCATCGCTTGGCAAAAATCCGTCGGTTCACTTTCATGGTCGTGAGATCGAGACCGAGACCGAGCGAACGGAAATGCTCGATACCTTGCTCCGTAACATCAAATTCAGTCTCGGAACGATGGGCAACATAACCCTTTGTGATGAGTGCTTGGGTCAGGGCTACCCCTAATTTGCCAGCCAGATGGTCATAACAGGTACGTGCATGACGGACCTTCTCCATCTCCTGTGACTGGCGTAAGGAGCGTATCTGTACGGGTGGGGACATCGTCGAGATCAGCTCCATCAACTCAGCTACTTCCTGACTTGCTAGCCTGTAATAACGATGCCTTCCATGTTGTTCGACGGCTATTAAATTTCCTTTCACGAGTTTAGAGAGATGGGAGCTTGCCGTTTGCGGCGTGACGCCAGGGATATAGGCAAGCTCGCCTGCGGGCAGCGCATGACCTCCCATCAGCGCATCGAGCATCGCGGCGCGGGTAGGATCACCGATGAGGGACGTGATCATGGTTATTTTCGGATATGCATTCATATTTCGATGATAATTTAAATATGCGAGGTTTACAATACTCCTAAAAGCATGCTAGGAGGACATCAGAAATGAATGCAAAAGAACTTATACTTCTTGATTTGAAAGAAACAAGGCGGCGATTTTTGAAAACAGCATATGGGATCCCCGATGCGTATTTGAATTGGCAGCCGGATGCAACTGCGCTAAGCATAGGACATATGATTCGGCACGTCCTGCTCCATGATTATTCGTGGTACTTGATATTGACGGAACATCGTCTACCTGCCGACGAGGAAAGAGCCCCATTATGGGAGCTCCCGTTCACCTCCGTGCAAGATGAGGTGGATCGGTCGATTGCCTATCATGAGCAATTCATCGCTTATGTTGAATCCTTGGATGTAGAAGATTTTGAGAGCAAGCTGATCCAGTGGCCGCATCGCCCGATTGCGCGCTATCTTGGGGATACGTTAGAACGCAAATCGTATCATGATGCCGTGCACACCGGTCAGCTGCTGCAATATATGCGAATGCTTCAACTGGATCGGCCCGATATTTGGGACTAATCATTTAGGATACATACAGAGCTCGGCCGTATGTGGTCGGGTTTTTATTTTGCCCGAATCAGATTCCAAGGGTTGACAAAAAGGGGTGATTCGAACATAATAATATATGATCATATGCTCATATATACACTAAATAAAAATATTAAACAGAGGATTCATATTCTGATTCGATGAAGGGGGATAATAACCTATGCATAGCCATTCACATTCACATGGACACAGTCATAGTCACAGTCATCATCATCACGGCCACGGGCATAGCTACGATCACGGTAGAGAAGGTAATAAGAAAGGTTTAATCATTGCGCTCTCGATTACAGCGGGGATTATGCTGCTAGAGTTCTTCGGCGGATTAATCACGAATAGTTTGGCGCTCTTGTCGGATTCCGGGCACATGCTGAGCGATACGAACTCGCTGATCCTAACCTTGGTCGCGATCTGGTTTGCGACACGGCCAGCCTCGCCGAACAAGACGTATGGCTATTACCGTTTCGAGATTCTGGCTGCATTATTCAACGGGGTCACGTTATTTGCGATCGCAGGCTTTATTACATGGGAAGCGATCCAGCGGTTCAACAACCCACCTGAGGTAGCTAGCGGCTCGATGATGCTCATTGCTTCGGTCGGTCTTCTTGCCAATCTTATCAGCGCATGGGCGTTAATGCGGAAAGGCGACGTGAAGAATAACGTCAATCTTCGCAGTGCCTATCTCCACATCATTGGTGATGCGCTCGGTTCTGTCGGTGCGATTCTAGCTGGGATCGTGATGTGGATTTTCGGTTGGTACATTGCCGATCCGATTATTTCCGTCGTCGTCGCCCTCTTAATCTTGCGCAGCGCGTGGGGCGTCATTAAGCATACGGTGCATATCCTGATGGAAGGCACCCCGATTACCGTGAATCAATATGAAGTGAAGGAAGCGTTGGAACGGATTGAAGGGGTCATTGATGTTCATGACCTTCATATTTGGACGATTACATCGAATTTGGATTCCTTGACCTGCCATATGCTTATCGAGGACGATCAGGATGGTCAGCGCATTCTGCAAGATGCGATCCATCTGATTGAAGAGAAGTTCAAAATCCAACATACAACGATCCAGATCGAGACCTCGAAAGTCCATCATGGGGAGATGCAAGTATAATCGTTCATTCAAGTCACATCGGATATCCATCTGATGTGGCTTCTTTGCATGAAAATCTATCGTGATCTGGCTGTGGCATCTGCGTTATACTTGAGCTATATTGCTAGATTATGAGTTAAGAGGAGTTGTGAAAATTGAGCAAACAATCCGCTCTAGCTGAAGCATTTCGTCAGTCGGCCTACAAGGTTCCAGGTCATGGGGACTTGATCGTGCAGAATTTACGTACCGTGTTGGATCAGATCGATGGAGAACTGGAGAGTGATCGATACGGCTCGGGTAAGATCATTGAAGATTTTCAAGATAAGATGGCTGCTTACTTAGGGAAGGAGAAGGCCGTATTCTTCCCGAGTGGTACGATGGCACAGCAGATTGCCTTGCGGATATGGTGCGATCAGCGTGGCGTTGCCAAGGTTGCCTATCATCCGTTAGCTCATCTGGAGATCCATGAGAATGACGCGCTCCGGGAACTGCACCGGATCGAGCCGATCCTTCTCGCAGACAAAGACCGGTTGATTCGTCTGGAAGATGTCATGAACATGCCGGAAGAGATCTCCTGCCTGCTTCTCGAACTTCCACAGCGCGAGATTGGCGGTCAATTACCGGCTTACGAAGAGCTTGAGGCGATTTCGAAGTATTGCCGGGAGCGGGGCATTAAGCTGCATATGGATGGAGCTCGCTTATTCGAGATTATGCCGTATTATGGTCGCTCGGCAGCAGAGATTAGTTCACTCTTTGATAGTGTCTATATTTCTTTTTACAAAGGGATTGGGGGTATTGCAGGTGCGATTCTTGCGGGGGATTCCGACTTTATCGACACCTCGAGAGTGTGGAAGCGAAGACATGGCGGCGACCTGATCAGTCTATACCCGTACATCCTCAGTGCCGATTATTATTTCCAGCAGCGTATCGGTAAGATGCAGCAGTATCATGAAGATGCCAAGGCACTGGCAGGGCTCTATAATGCTTGCCATGGTATTGCCACAAGGCCAGTGGAACCGGTGTCGAACATGTTTCATGTGCACATCGATATGCCCAAGCATCAGCTTGAACCGTTATTAATTCAGTGTTACGAAGAGACGGGCGTCGGACTTACGAGTTATCTCGTGGAGGCAGGAGATACGTCTTGCGCTTACGAGGTGAGTGTTGGAGACCGATACGCGAGTTTGCCGAAGGAACGGTTGAAGGAAGCCTTGCAGTGGCTGGATAAGAAGATGATGGAATTTTAAGTCATATCGTTAAGGAGAAGGACACCGAGCAGGTGTCTTTTTTCTCATCCCCAAAAAATACATTATTCGACAATTTTATCTTCTCACCGTAGGTCATTCATGATATTCTTCTACTAATACCATACTAAATATGTGTTGGAGGCGTTCTATGCTTGATTACTTCAAGGACTTTATCCTGAACATCTTCATCATATTTACTCCACTCGTCATGTACCCCTATATTTATAAAATAAAAGAACGGAACCTGCTATACAGCTTCCTGATCTATATACTCTTTGCTATCGCCATGGTCTTGACGATGTCTTTTCCAGTAACGTTAAATGGCATTACATATGATTTTTGGTCGATTCCGCTAGCCGTAGGCTCGTTGTATGGCGGATTGTCTGTTTCGGGCTTGTTATATCTAACGATCGTGGGTTATCGGTTCTTGAACGAAAGTCCGCATGATTGGGCGTATATCTTTTCGCTAATGCTTACTTTCGTGTTGGTGATGCTGTCGCTTCGCATCTTTGACGGAATGAAAACGATTTGCAAAATCGGGGTCGCTGTCTGCTTAAGTCTCCTGATTAAATTTCTCACGTTAACCGTGTACTTCACATGGATTGGGCAGTTCGAGATTCTGTTCATCAAGCCTTGGACGATTCTGCAGACCTACATCTTACAAGCTGTCATCGTCGCCTTCTACGTGTATTTGATTGAGTCCCTGAACAAGTATTTCTACATGCAGGAAGAGGTCATTAAGAGCGAGAAGATGAAGATCGTCGGTGATATGGCGGCGTCTGTCGCGCATGAGATCAGGAATCCGCTGACTGCAGTGAGGGGCTTCATTCATTTATTCGGCTCCGATCACCTGGACCACGAGAAGAAGACGATGTATCAGCAGATTTGTTTTGAGGAGCTTGATCGTACGGAGCATATCATTACGGATTACCTCGCCTTGGCGCAGCCCGATCCTGGGATTACGGAAGAATTGCATATTCAAGATGAGCTCTTGTATCTATCGAATGTGCTGACAACGTACGGGAATTACAATCAGATCAAGATTCATGTCATACCCGCCCAGGAGAGACCTTTTTATATTACAGGGGATCGTTATAAATTCCGGCAGGCCCTGCTTAACATTGGCAAGCATGCGATTGAAGCGATGCAAGAAGGCGGCATGCTGACGCTGCAAGTGTGTCCGTGGAATGATTACGCGAAGATTAGCATGCGTGATACAGGGGGCGGGATGACCGCAGAGCAGATTCGGAGACTCGGCACCCCGTATTACTGTACGAAGGAGAAAGGAACGGGTCTGGAGATGACCGTTGCCTTTAGTATGATTAAGAAGATGAACGGCAAGATCGATGTTCGCAGCAAAATGGGCAAAGGGACAGAATACGTCCTGCTGTTCCCGATCACTTAAGATTCGTTCGTCACATGCATGAGGTGACTTTTGTAACCTCGATCAAATTACATATTTCACTGGTTGAGATGCCTCAAATTCGAGATACTAAGACTATCAAATCGAATCCTTGAGGGAGTGGTTTTTAAATGAGTCCAATCAATTCTATGTTTATTTCGATGATCATATTTTTCTTTATTTTGCGCGGTCTGCAGCGTGGGATGAACTCGCCAATTGCCAAGTCAGGGCTTCCGTTAGTCCTGCCGATCCTCTATATTAGCACATCGATGCTTCAACTGCTCGATCCGAATCTTCACATTCAGAGCGAACAGCTGCTTATTGCAGCCCTTGCAGGGATGGTCTTATCCATACCGCTCATTCTAACAACGAACTTCGAAGTGCGTGAAGCGGGTAACACCTTTATCAAATGTAATAAGCTCATGTTCCTGCTGCTCATTACGATATTCGCGCTGCGTTTCATTGCGATTGCAACCGTGAAGGGCATGGACCCAGGTACGCTAAGCTTCCTGCTCAACTTTATGACATTCAGTTACATTGTCTGCTGGAGAGTGGCATGTTTCGTTAAATTCCATAACGTGAGATCGAAATCGATTGCTGCATAATTCCAAGAAGGGTGCCCAAGGGCACTCTTTTTCTACGTCTGAAGACAGTTTTAAGATCCATCTCCGGTCGGGGGTGAATTCTAGACTACAGGATATTTTTGGAAAAACATTCATGCGATACACTAATCCCATCAAGAAAAACGGTGCGAGGAGTGTAGAATGGAATGCAAAAAGTGAAATTTTTTGAAGGTGAGAAATGGTTGGTATTTGCAGGTTTACTTGGGTTTTTACTTGCGGGAATATGCGGGGGATGGACGTTATTGTTTGGAGGAGAGGTGGCACCACACGGGGATGTCTCGAAAGCCTTCTCCTTTAATGCAGCGATAGGTATATTCATAATCTCCACAGCAGCGTTGATTCCATTCTCAGGGATGTCTAAGGGAGGAAGGTTGATCTTCCGATGGTCTTATATTCTGCTGGCGCTCTACTCCTATGGTGCAGAGACGATACAAAACTTCCGCGGTGTAAATCCACGATTCGTGTTAGACGGTTCAGCCTTTGATCGGATGGTTGGCAATGGGTTCGCTATTGTTGCGCTGCTGCTCGTGTTGTTCTATCTGTTCTTAGCAGCTTTCTACTTCCGGTCCAAAATCTACAAGCAGCGCCCCGAGCTTGTGCTAGGCATTCGATATGCAATGATCGCGGTCCTCATTTCATTCGCTGCGGGTATTTGGATTTCCGTAAATAACGGTCGATTCATTGGTGGTAGCGGGAATATTATCTGGCTTCATGGGTTAGGATTCCATGCGCTTCAAGCGTTACCTTTTGTTGCGTGGCTCACAGAACAAACGCGGTGGAAATCTTCGGCGCGAAGCGGTTTGATCCATATCACGGGAATCGCCTATATTCTCGGATTGGTTGCGATGGGCTGGCAGACCTTCCAAGGGCAGCCTATTCTAGAATGGTCGCTGTATCCGTTGCTCGCTGGTTCATGTTTCCTCGTCTCGTTAGCAGCTGGCGTTCTTGTGTTTTGTGAAGCGGTTAAGGGGACTAGTGTGAATAAGAAGAGAGCTTTACATTCATTGAAATGAGAAATAGATTGAAATTTCTCCCATTGTCCCTCACACTGCATAGTAGATGGATGATATTAGTCGATGAACGGCGATGGGGGAGAGCTATTTTATATGGATAGGAAATGGGTGCATTACGTTGGATTGGCGCTGGTCGCGGCCATTTGGGGAGCGAATTTTGGGGTATCCAGGCAGGCGATGGAGACGTTCGATCCGATACTTTTCACGTTTCTTCGATTCGGGCTTGCTGTGCCGTTCTTCTTCTTGCTGTTGAAGGTGACCGAAGGAAGTATCGGCATTCCGGTAAAAGTGGCACTACAGCTTGCTGTTATTGGACTTCTAGGGGTGACGGGGCTCGAGATCGCCGTTATGTACTCGATCAAATATACGACGCTGGCCAACGCATCACTATTGAACGTAGCACCTTGGCCGATCTGTGCAGCGTTGTTCGGGCCTTTGTTCATGAAAGAGCGGATTTCCTCTCGTCTCGTGACAGGCGGCGTTGCGGCGATCATCGGCGTATGCTTCATTATTCTTGGGGGAAGCGAAGGACTCGATTTGTCCTCCAACCATATGATTGGGAATGGTCTAGCGCTGGGTGTGAGTATATTCGGTGCAATCTATAACCTTGCTTGCATGCCAATTATGAAACGGTATTCTGCTCTGCGGGTGAGTACATGGATGATCTTATTCGGAGCAATCGGCATGCTTCCGTTCACGTTTGGTTCTTGGGGCAAAGTGGACTGGAGCGCATTGACAGCGACGCACTATAGCGCGATTGGTTATAACGTGCTGATCTGCACGGTCATTTCCTTCGTTGTATGGAATGCGAGCATGTTCAAGGTCGGCGCGGCACGCGCGAATTTCTTCCGCTATGTGGTACCGGCTTCTGCGGTTACGGCGGGCTATCTCTTCTTCGGCGAATCATTCTCAGGCTGGCAGCTAGCCGGCGCCGTATGTATGGCCGCGGGATTGGTCTGGATTAGTCTGGAGCGTAAAGATACCGCGGCATCACCCAACCTTACTTCTTGAAGTAAGGTTTTTTATTTTAACTGCTCCCTTACGTACTCGTCTGGTGTCTTGCCGATAATGGTACGAAAATCCTTGATGAAATGCGACTGATCATAATAACCTAGCTCCGTGGAGAGCTCGGACCAGTCGATGCGCGGCTGATGCTCGATCGTATCAGCGGCATTTTGCAATCGGTAGAGCTGGATCACCCATTTCGGGCTGACGCCGACATATTGGTCGAAGAGACGCTGCAGCGTTCTTTTATTCAGGTGGAAAAGATCGCAAATCTCGTCCACCTTCGTAATCTCGCGGTCCACCTTTACGCGGTCGATGATCTGATTGATGAACTCGATCTGGTCGTCCCATGGCGGGAGCTTTGGGCGAATGAATTGTTCGGCTAGACGGACCATGTCGGACTCACTCTCTTGCGTGAGCAGCTCCTGCTCTAAATTTCCGATCTCCACGTCGAATACATCTTGAATGCGCATCGGTTGATTCGTGAGCTCGGAGATCGGTTGCTTAATGAACGGATAGAACCCGCCAGGCTTGAATTTGGCGCCGAATACGACCCCTTTGCCCTCTAAGTGGTACGTATATTTCTGCTTCGCAGCACCGAAAATTGCACTTCGATTCGATTCAATGACGAGATTTACACAAGGGTTCGGTACAACCTCCTGCAAGTAGGGAGCTTGTTCAGTTAAATCCCAGCTGACGATCCAGAAATGCTTCACAAACTGGCCGATATCTTCGGAAGGCTCATGCCTTGTCAGTTGAAATTTATGTGTCCCACGGGATAAATTCAATACGCCCATACTAGGCTTGATCATTTCAGGATTCATGGTTAGTGGCTCCTTTTCCTGCATGCATTTTGTCGCGTTTTTACAATACTTGGGCATAATTGCGTTTTATAATCATATTAGCATAGTTATGCGCTTGATATGTATTGCATAAATCGAAGGAGGAACGAAGGAATGCGTGAAATTCCATTGAAGTATGAATTGTATATTAAAGCAACCCCAGAGCAGGTGTGGGATGCCATGTTCGTCCCAGAGAATACGCGCAAGCTTTTCTTCGGATGCGTATTAGAGTCTACATTTGAAATCGGTAGCCGTTATGCTTATATCGGACCGGGTGCGGATGGGGATGAGACCGTTCATGTGTACGGCGAAGTCCTCGCCTACGAGCCTTATAAGACGTATAGCAGTACGGAGCACGCAGGCCCGTCTTATCGTGAGAACCATGCAGAGTTCCAGTCCAGAATTACGTTCAATCTTGAGACCGTGGGCAACTGTACGAAGTTCACGTTGATCAATGATGAATGGACAGAGGGTCATCCGTCCTACGATAATACGCAGAGCTCGTGGTCGATGATTTTGAGTAACTTGAAGACGTATTGCGAGACGGGAGAGACGATCGATTTCGGTTGGTAAAAGGACGTTGTAGCGGCCTACATAAAAAAGAACCTGTGCGGATTCCTTCTTATACGAAGGATTCGCACAGGTTCTTCTTGTTTTCGTTCTCTATTATCAATTACGTTTTTATTGCACCACGGCACCAATCTTCCACACGCCATACTTGGGTAACCCAGTCTCGATAGAATTCCGATTCATGGGATACGAGCAGGATCGTGCCCGGATAGGCTTTAAGCGCCTCGCGAAAGGCATCCTTCGTTCGCACATCCAGATGGTTCGTCGGTTCGTCGAGTACCAATACGTTGCTGTCCGTGAGCATTAACTCGCAGAGCCTCACCTTGGCTTGTTCTCCACCGCTCAAGTGGCGTAGGGGCTGCCGGATATGCTTCTCGGTCAAACCGGGCATCGCAAGCATCTTGCGAATTTGCTGCTGCGTTAGATCGATCCGGAAGGCTAAGAGCCTCTCCAGGGGTGTCTGGTCAGAAGCGATGTTTTCCTGGGCAAAATAGGCTGCCTTCACGTTATCCCCTACCTGAAGAGTACCGTTAAGCAGAGGCATGAGGCCTAGCAGGGTACGCAGCATGGTCGATTTACCAATCCCGTTATGGCCAATGATCGCAATTTTCTCCCCGCGTTTCACTTCCAAATTAACAGGGGCAATCAACGGCGTCGAATAGCCAATTTGAATACCTTTTGCCGTGATGACATGGCTCACGGGATTCTGACGCACCTCGAAGCTGAAGCGCGGCTGTGGTCCGTTTGTAGGTTTATCGATGAGCTCGATCCGACCGAGCATTTTCTCCCGGCTCTTCGCTTGCTTTGCTTTACGAATACGGTTCTTATCGATGAATTTCTCAAGTCGTGTAATTTCATGCTGCTGCTTCTCATAAGCTTGCTGCAATTGCAGACGGCTTAATTCATGACTCTTCAGAAAATTGTTGTAATTCCCCGGGTATCGCCTCAAGGTTTGATGCTCTAGATGGTAGATGACCGTCGTGATCTCGTTGAGGAAATGCTCATCATGGGATACGACGATAAAGGCATGCTCATAG
This sequence comes from Paenibacillus terrigena DSM 21567, assembly GCF_000374845.1. GTDB lineage: Bacteria > Bacillota > Bacilli > Paenibacillales > Paenibacillaceae > Paenibacillus_K > Paenibacillus_K terrigena. The sequence goes on from NZ_KB895424.1 coordinate 93,136, forward strand.
CTTTTTAAATACCCGGTCAGCCAAGCAATATGCACATCATCGAGATAGTTGGTCGGCTCATCCAACAGCAATACGTGAGGTTCTTCAAGAAGCAGCTTGCCTAACAACAGCTTCGTTCGTTGGCCGCCGCTCAGCTTGCTAACATCACGCTCCATGCCGAGATCCAGAATACCAAGTCCCGCAGCGACCTCTTCAATGCGAGCGTGGATTTGATAAAAATCCGAGTCTTCGAGCTGACTTTGCAGCTCGCCGTATTGCCGTAATAGCGAGTCTAGATCGTTGTCTGCCTCGGCCATGTTCTCGGCCATGTCCAGCATGCGCCGTTCGATATCATACAAATGAGCAAATGCACTTTGCAGATAGGCTGCAATCGTCGTCCCGGGCTGTAAATGGATATGCTGCTGCAGATAGCCTACTTTGATCTGCGGCATCCAATCGATACGCCCGGCATCTGGCAAAATCTCGCCTGCGAGCAGACGGAGGAGGGTGGATTTCCCTGCACCATTGCCGCCGACCAGGCCGACATGCTCTCCGCGCAGCAGGCGGAAGCTGATCTCGCGAAAATTCAATTTATCTCCGTACATATGGGTAACTTCTTCAATGCTTAATAAACTCATTTGTGTTCTCTCCTTTTCAATTTAGCTTGTGCTACGGCTGAATCGAGAGAACAGCAGAATTCGCAATCTTTTGTTTCGTAAGAAACACTTCATGGTTGTATGAACGACGAAATCGTTGTTTTTCTATGGTGGTATATACAAAAAAGACGAGGTGAATACACCTCGCCCACGATCATATAGGTTTCGTAAGAAAGGGATTGGCTTTTATCTACTGTTCTCGGATTCACTTTAACGGTAAAAATGGGCAGACTTCTCCCGTGTTAAGGTAATTCTCTTCTAAGAACAGTCGACAAAATTTCCATATCCTTTCCACCTCATGCGTTAGATTTTATTTGTTACTTCTATAGTATATGCAACTTCTTTGCGATGAGTCAACCAGCCCCATAGCCAGTAGTTTAAAATAACTTTAGGTTCAAGAATCCCGAAATCAATTGACTTTGCTTCTATAAGTAGCATATATTAGTCAATGTAAATAGTTCCTTTATCCTACTTTAGACCTACATAGTGTCCATCTGCAACGACTAGAATTATATATTTCGGCACACTAATCGAAAGGTTAGGTCGCAAAGCCTCGGAGTCTAATGGTCTTTGACCTATGATCGTCCGGCTGCAATTACATCGTTATTGCAGCCGGACTTTTTTGCGTTTCCAAGGAGCTGAAATTATATATTAATAGGAGGTAGACATGAGACGAGGTTTTAGACTTGTAGTGACATGGATGTTCATCTTGTCCGTCTTTACAGGATTCATCCCTGGCACGTTGCCAGTGAGTTCTGCGGCGGCTTCGAACGATCTGGTCTGGCCGAATCCAGGCGCGGTCAATCTGACGAAGAAGGCCGAACCAATTCCAGGAACCCCAGGGGAATGGAAAGTGACCCTGACGGTGGAAGGCAAGAATATTAAGAGTAGTTCAGACGTGGTTTTGGTCATTGACCGGTCCGGTAGTATGAAAGGGATACGGATGACCAAGGCGATTGAATCTGCGAAGAGTTTCGTCGACCGGTTGCTGATCAAAGATTCAGCGACAAGGATTGCAGCAGTTTCTTTTGCGGGGGATGTCTCGGATGTTTCCGAGTTCAAAGATTACTCTGAAAAAGAATTGTTAAAGACTGCGATCGGTAGTATTAATCCTAATGGCGGTACCAATATTCAAGCGGGAATTCACCGTGCAAGTGAGCTATTGAAGACAAGTAAGGCGGACAACAAAGTCATTGTTCTTTTAAGTGATGGAGAACCGACATACAGCTACAAGGCTTCTAAAGTAGTAGATTATCCATGGCCTATGGGCAATTCCTTTACTAAAGCACTTCAAGAGTTCAATTATGGGAAAATCATCGGTTATGGAAATGATTATTACTTAAATGATTACGAATATTCGATAGGTTCGGGAAAAAATAAATATACGGTTGATAATAACGGTATAGGTACTGTATCAGAGGCTAAATTAGCACGAGATCAAAAAATTGATATCTATTCCATTGGACTTGAAGTAGGAAATAATTCTAACGCAACAAACGTTTTGAAATATAGCCAGAATCGCGGCTACTACGCATCGAGCAGCACTGAATTAGAAAAAGTTTTTGCGGAATTATCCAGTAAAATTTCTTATGCAGCACAGAATGCGGTCGTAACGGATCCAATGGGTGAGATGTTCGATAAAACCAAAGGACCTGATGTTTCGCAAGGTACAACAAAGTGGGACGAAACAAGCGAGAAAATAACATGGGAAATCGGCAATATCATCGAAGGTACGTCTGCAACGATGACGTATACGGTGAAGTTGGATGCCAACAAGAATCCAGATCCAAATACATTGTATCCAACCAATGGACAGACAACGATGAATTATGATGATGTCTATGGTAAACCGACATCTAAAGATTTCGAAGTACCGAAAGTAAGCTTCGGTAAAGGTTCCATATTGGTTAAAGGTTACCTTGTGAACACGGACGGCGCTCCGATTAACGAAGACGGCGTGGTGGTTGAACGGCCTGACCTCGCAAAGCAATTATATAGCGAACCATTAAAACAAAATGGCAGTGAAGCGCTTGATATTAATAAGAAGTATTCCGTTTCGGCTAAGGATATGGGTGATTATATTCTGAAAAAGGGCAATAGCCCTCAGGATGTATCGCTGACCTATAGCGAGCCTAACCCGATCGTTTGGTTCGGGTATGCGAAAGCTCCATATAACTTTAAAGTGGAATATAAAGCCGGAAATGTTGAACTCGACAAAGCATTGGAAGAGAAAAAACTGCAAGGCGAGTCTGTTGACGTACAAGGCAAAGCATTTGATGGCTATAAGCTGAAGAACGTAACGCTCAGCGCGGACAGTGGCATGACGGTAACAGGCGATCACGTGACTGGATCGATGCCGAAGAAAGACGTCACTGTGACGTTTAATTATGAGGCAATCGCACAGACCGTCAAAGTGAAGTATTTATTAGAAGGAACCGATAAGGAAGTTTCTCCTCCAACTGAAGTTCCAGGCGTTACGAATGGCACAGCAAAATTGACGGCTAAAGAACTTCCAGGTTATACGGTTGTCGGTGAAAAAACGAAAGAATACAAATTCACGGCGGCAAAAGATCAAGAGGTTATCTTCTA
>NZ_KB895425.1 GCF_000374845.1 Paenibacillus terrigena DSM 21567
AAGACAGAAAAGATCTATCTTACTCGCCCCAAAACAGCTGACTCGCTTTACACAGCGATTGAAGAATACATAGAGTTTTACAACCACAACAGATTTCAGAAAAAACTAAATAACCGTCCCCCGGTTGAGTACCGGGAAACGGCCGTTGCATAATCTGACTTTTTTTCACTGTCTACTTGACGGGGGTAAGACCATTTCAGCGGACTTCATTCGGACAATGTTCTTGTCAACCGACAATTTGGTAGGTGTGTATCTTCATGGGACCAAAACATGTAAAAGAGGTTGTTTGTTTCGTTTTTTGATTGAATATAACCAAAATACTCTCATAATAGTACGATGTAGATAACCAGCTTCGCTGACAACTTAGTCTGCAAAGCTGGTTTAATCCTTAAACGTTAAACATTTCCATAATCGGCATAATGGATCTGATCATTCCAAAGCCCATCCTCATTAAAGGAAATGCTTTTCCCATAAATCCCATGATGCTCCCTAAGCCTCCAAAGCCCCCACCTATTCCACCTGCTGCGCTTCCTCCACCGATGCCACCGGCGCCGGGATTCATAGCACCGCCAAACATCGAACCGCTCCCAATCATTGACCCCAACATACCTGGTATAAAACTGGAAACCCGAGCTTTGCGTACACCTTTGTTAGAAATCAATTTTGTCTTCCGCGTGCTACTCTGTCCGGACAAAATCAATTGCCCTCTCTCTGCACCTGTGACCCAACCAACATAAGAGCGCCCGTTCTTTAATTCGATATATACTGGTTGACCTATCCATTGCTTTGCGCTGTTCCTTGTCATCTTGGATTTTACAGCCATCATTCATCACCTCTTTTCTACAGGTATTACAATCTATTCAGGCAGTAGCAAGCCGTCTCTACGCACGTGCCGTATGAAACTATAATGTTAGGAATTGGTCAAGATGAATGTGTTCGTACTAGTAGAGAAAACGACAGCCCATATGCTGGCTGCCGTTTGTTCAACATCATATGAATAATTACAACCCGTTATTTCTCCCAGAGCTCAACCAGTCTACCTTCAGGATCTTTAATCCAAATAAACTTACCAAATTCACTAATCTCTTTTTCCTTTACAAGAGGTACACCAATTTGTTCAAGATGATTAATAGTCTCGTTTAGATTATAAACTTCGAAATTTAACATCACTTGTTGTTCTGTTGGGAAGTAAAGGTCATCTTCAGTAAAGAAAGAAAAGATAGTTTCATTTCCTGAATGGGGTTTAATAATAGTCCCATTCCAATTTTCTATTTCAATCTTCAGCACTTCACTGTACCATTTTTTTATAGCATCTAGATTTTTAGTCCTCCAAAATATTCCCCCGAAACCTTTTATCATCATAATAAACTCGCTCCCTTCTCTAATTTCTATAATTTTTCGATTAAATTAGAAATTCAATAAATAAAAACAAATTCCTTCTTCAACGAACCTGTCCGTTAGCGCAACGCGGCTACCGATCCATACTGGCAGCCGCGTTTTAGTGAATTTATCAAGCTATAGTGTACGTTAGTTTAATAGAATTATTATGATCAACTGCCGCAGAAACTACTCCTTCTGTCGCTTACCTCAGCGAATAACCCACTTTACTGCAACGACATCCCATAAAGTGCCAAAAATTTGCGCATCAAATTATTCGACAGCGTCAACGCCTTTTCACGATTGGATGCAGGTGCCGAAATCATATATCCCTTGTCGCTACGAACTATAGATGTCAACTCCTTCAACAGCTCCCCGTTGATAATAGTGAAAATAAGGATACGCCATTACACCCCAGCCTTCTCTTGCAAAATGTATTTCCAGCTTGCGCTGATCAAGTGGCACTGGAATTTGTTCGCCGACAATAGTCACTTCCCCTTTGAATGTATGTTCACCCTTCAGGCTCGTATACAATTTGCCCTGAATTACTACCGTCACTGGTTCCGTACTCGCCTTCGCACCTTTAGCGCTAAGCTGATACTTAATACCCGTCAACGTTGCGTCGATTGAACGAGGAAACGTCTTATATACGATCCACGCCGCGCAAATAACAATCACTATTAATCTGATTAATATTATCCGCCTTTTCATCTAAAAACAAGCACCGCCCCGAATAAATGAAGTAGCACTTAACATACTTTTATATTACTCTCCTCCAATATGAAACACACCAATTACGGTTTCACCATCAACGTCATACAGCGGAATATCACGACCATCTGGTGATCTACTGTTCTGTATCGCAATGGCTTCCTCGGGTGATTTTGGTAACTCACCGTCTAAGTCTTTTTTCAGCACATATCCTGCAGTGCCATCCACACCCATAGCGCTGATTAACTCAGGTTCCGATTCTGGAGAAGTAGCATCTGCGATAGATCCGTATGTTTGTCCGTTATTATTTTTAGGAAAATTCATATTCTTAGCGCCAATATGAAAAGAACCAATTATCGTTTTCCCATAAACATCATATAGTGGGACATTGCCAGGTTCACCGAGATAATCTTTTTTCAGCATATACCCATTAATGCCATTCACACTTCCTGCATGGATTAAATCAGGTAGCATTTCAACGGAGGTGGCTTCTTCAGCAGAACCGTATGTCTGTCCATGTTCATTTTCAGGATAGTTAGGAGAATTTGTGTGGCTTTGATTAGTCGTACTTTTAGCATATGTGCTTTGGAATACCATTACACCTCCCACTAAACAAACGATAAAAACCACACCAATCAATATTCTAATGCTTTTAGAAAACATCCTCACATGTGTTCACTCCTAAAAGTTTTCTCGCTCTTCACTCAATAGCCGTTGTCCCGTCTGTTTCACTTCTTTAACGAAACCAAATAATGGAAAGTTGCACGTGATTTCAGATACGCTACCGAATCCAAAAGCCAATCGAACAAGGTCATCCGGTCCATTCATCGAATGCCCTTTTTTCTGTTAATTTATTACATTTCGTGACTGGATCAAGGTTAACATACTACAGCACCTAATACATCAACAAGTGACGTTTCCGATTTAAGCAGATAAAAAAGAACCCCCTAACCAGGAGTTCTTCTTCGTTTAAAAAAAACTGTACTGTTGCGATTCCTCGATTCCTTACTTCAGTTCAGCTACGCTAACAGCGACCTGTTCAATTTGGCTGCTGCTCAGAGAACCATCAGGGGAGCTGATCGTCACCGTCCGGTCGTCCAATTGGAAACCTAACAGCGGCGTTTTGGAAGGCGTATACCACTTCGCGCTCACGCCGTTGGACAGCTTAACCTCCTTGGATTTATAGCCATCGGAATAATCCCGCGGCGACACATTCACGGTCATATGCTTAAAGATCAGATTGACTCCATCGCCTGTAGCTGCCGCTTTAACGTAGCTGTCGTTTTTGGCCATTTGCTGTGGAGCATAGGCCGTCTCAAAGGACTCAAACTTAGCGTAAGCCTCTTTGATGGCCTTGATTTGTGTTTCGCTGTAATGGATGGTTGTCCATTTATCTGCGGGGTTACCGCTGTCCTGTTCTGTTTCAAGCCGAATTTGCTGGCTAGCGGCATCGAATCCTACTTGGATTCCAGCCAGGTTGGCGATGGCCCGCACCGGCAAATACGTCGTATTCTGATAAGTGATTGGTGTCAGCTTTTTGCCGTTACTATCCGTTAAGGATTGATCGGATCCGTTTACGTTAAAGGTAATGCCGTGATTCAGATATGCGTTGATCTTCTCCAGCTTACTTCCGGCATATACGCCGGCGGCTCCCGATAAAGTCATTCCCAATACGATGGCGGTCACAAGTGTTTTTTTCACAATGAATCTCTCCTTTTTTCTAAACCATATCATTTTTTGAAATCCACAATATGAGTGACAATTAGCTTCTCTTTATCATCCACGGTAATGCCCAGCCTCGTGCCAGAAGGGTTCCAGCTCAGCGGGTATACCGGATAATACGATAACCCTAGCGGCGATACCTTGCCAGAGACTGTATCAAAGATATAGATCCCATTCATGCCGCCTTTATCCTCGGTATAGACCGCGAAGGCCAGCTTGGAGGAATCGGGGGACCAGGACTGATGGGACAGCAAATCGCCCTTACCGATCAACAAACCTTGTACATGACCACCCGTGTCGTAGATGAGCAGGCGCGAGTCTTCCTGCCCGCCGCTTCTCGCGGTGGAGACGGCGATCCGCTGACTGTCAGGGGATAGACTCATAGTTGAGACGTCCTTAGCAAGCAGGGTTGGCCGGGATTGTGTGGGGGTGAAACTCTTCATGCGGCTCTTGGCATCGGTGTAGTAAATCTTCCCGTTGCCCGTAGCAAATTCGGTGAAGATCTCAACATCAGGATCCAGCAGCTCGATCTTCTTCCGGGTACCGTCCACGGAAATGTTCCATATCTCGCCCCGGTCTTTCATCGAGCCGGCGGCAAGTACATAGGAGTCATTATTGAGCCAGCCGCCCACTTCCATATAATTGTCAACCGCGACCTCATGCCGCTCCCCTGTAGCCATATTTTTGATCTCGTTCACGGCCTTATATTTGTCCTTCCAGGTCTGAATGAAGCTATATTTCCCATCCGGCGATAGGAAAGTTTTGATGACTTCTCCCTGGTCCGCGCCTGTCTGTTCCTTGATGCTCTGCCGATCGCCAGTCTCCAGATCGAGACGGAACCGATGGTAGCTATATTGTGCTTCCTCCGTCGCGGTGGCCCGTTTCTCTACCGTGGTGACTTGAATCTCCAATTCATGGTCTGAGAGCCATTTCTCGATATTTGCGCCATTTACCTGATGTATGCGCTGAACGGCAATGCCCTGTTCAGTAGGCGGTTTGCTCTCTTTGACGACTGTCAGTTCACGCTTTCCTCCTCCCGCCGGGGAGCTGGGTTGGCCAGTTGTATCCGGCGTGTTGCCTACTTGTGCTGTACTGTCCTTCCGCTCTGCGTCACAGCCGGATAAGATGCCGACAGTCAGCAAGGTCGCGGCAATCAGACCGGCGATGTACTTCCCTTTGTTCATCAGGGACCTCCTGCTTCAAAAATTATTCAGACCCGGGCCGCTTGATCCAGTTGTTGTCTCCTTTCGATCCAACCCGATGTAAAGCTCCTCCATGGCCTTTAGTATATAGAGACAATATTGCATAAACATATCCGACTTGTAACGAACTTGTAAACAATCCGGGTAGCCGGCATTGTCTGAATCATTGCGAAAAGCCCGGATGATCTCATTCATTCCGGGCTTCGTCATTTGGTGTATATATTATCCTCTCCGAGCCGAAGGCATGCAGTAGAAGCTCCACCCTGAGTCGCGATCCGTCCGGTCCCGTCTCTACAAGCTGTACCGTTCCACCTTGCTTCTCGGTCAGATTGCGAACCAGAGCTAACCCAAGTCCAGTTCCGCCGCTCGCTCTTGACCGGTCTCGACTGACCGTATAGAACGGATCGAAAATTCGGGATACGGCGTCCTCGGGAATACCGATTCCCGTGTCGGTAACCTCAATGATCATCCGGTGTGTTCCATCTGCTGACGCTGCCGTGTAGTTCAGCAGGTGAACTTGTCCCCCTGGGCGGTTATATTTGATCGCGTTGTCCAGTAGATTGAGCATGATGTGCATCACGTTCTCAGGATCAGCCCACACTTCACCATCAACAAGCGAAGTATGAATTGTAACCCTGCAGTTGTCCGCCTTTCCTTGCAGCCTGGCCACAGCTTCTTCTAGCAAGGGCCGCAGCGGAACCGCTTCTGCCTGTGTCTCAAATTCGTAAACGTCCATCGCTGACAACTGTAGCGCCTTCTCCACAAGACCGTACAGTCTCTGTGCCTCCACATGGATGCGTCTTCCGGCATCGTCCAGTAGGGCAGGATCATCGCTGTACATTGCCAACAGGTCGGCGTACGCGATAATCGATGTTAACGGCGTCTTTAGCTCATGGCTGATATTTCCGATGAACTGTTTTTGCTGCTGCTCCAACTCTCGCAACCGTCCTACTGTTTCAATTAACTTCTGCTTCTCTTCATGCAGGGCACCGACAGACGTGGAAATCCTGCTGCTCATGTCATAGATTCCTTGTGCCAGCTCGCCTAGCTCATCCTTTCTGATCACTGAAGGGGCCGACAGATAATCCCCTTGACCAATTTGCGATGTAGCCCTGTTCAGCCGGGCAATGACACTGACCTGCCGCCGAACATACACGTACCCGATTAGGAATCCGACACCCAGCACGATGGCACCAGCAAGAAGAAACAACTGGCGAATGCGAGCGTAAAATGCATTTTGCTCGGCAAGCGATGCGTGAAACTGCACCGTGCCGAGACGCTGATCGGCATTATACAACGGTGCGAGGAACAATAGTTGGTCTCCTTCGGTAATGTATGCCGACTGTCCCTGAGCCGTAAATTGCAGCGCATCCTGAACATCGGCTCGAGGCTGAAACGGCAGCGAGGTGCCAGCAAATGAGCCATCCACCGTATACAGCGTCACCGCCATACCGCTTTGCGCGCCCAAATCCACAGCCAGCCGTTGACCTGTCTGCTCCATAAACTGATCCGGTGGAATCCTGCCTCCGGACAGATATTCCTCCCGCACACGCAGATTGGCGGCTTCTGCCTGTTGGGCAAAAGATTGCTCCAGCATCGTTCGCTGGTTCTCCCGGATGCCGCTCAGCACCAGCACGCTCAGGCAGGTTACGATAAATACGAGCAACAGAGCGAGAAACAACGATATTCTCCCCTTCAAGCCGAGCCGAAATTTGCCGGTCATCTAGGGTGACCCCGTGCTTTTATAGCCAATGCCGTAAACGGTCTGAATGAGTCCGTGGTGACTGCCCAGCTTTTTGCGCAGACGCTGCACATGGATGTCCACCGTGCGGGTACCACCTGCAAAATCCATATCCCATACCTGCTCCAGTAGCATTTCCCGTGAATAGACCCGCTCCGGATTGCGCATAAGCAACACCAGTAGATCAAATTCCTTCGGCGTTAAGTCGAGCAGCTCACCTTGAATAGATACCGCACGGCTGAACAGCTCGGCGGACAGTGCTCCCAGTCTCAACACATCCTGCTGCTCCTGTTGCATTTGCTCCACATAACCTCCCCGACGCGATAGCGCCTTGACTCTGGCCAGCAACTCCCGCATATCAAAGGGCTTGGTCATGTAATCGTCAGCGCCTAACTCCAGACCCAGCACTTTATCGACAATATCATCTTTGACAGTCAGCAACAGAATCGCAGGCCGCGGCCGACCATCCAGCTTGCGGCATACGTCATAACCGCTTACACGAGGCATCATGACATCGAGCACCATCACCGTGGGCTGGAACGTCTCCACCTTGTCCAGCGCTTCCTTGCCGTCCGCAGCCATCTCCACCTCATACCCTTCCCTATGCAACGCATAAGCTACAGCCGCTCGAATGCTGCTCTCGTCATCCACCACAAGTATTTTGATCATGAATATCTCCTCGCATGCTTTGTTCCCTGTATTATACCAAACAAGATGAAACGGTTGCACGGTCCTTAATCTCCACGATCCAGACACGATCCTACCTGTTCATTAGTATAGAAAAGGCTGCCATCCGGCAGCCCTAATGCAATTGAATTATCGTATCCCGTAAGCGTAATGACTCAACGCAAGCAACCTTAGTTTATCTTCGATCGAACTTTTGCAATCTAGCTATTGTAATAGCCACTTAAAAGCAACAGGAAATAATCCCTTCCAGGTATCCTCATGGTGCCTTCCTTCTCTAACAACATCAAAATATACTCCATTTTCAGCAGCTCCTGACTGATTCAAAGTTGTATAGGTAAGCGCTGCTAAATCATTCACTAATTTGTTGTTCGAAGGATGATCGATTTCATTTGCGCCAATGCTTATGTATATTTTCATATCTTGATTTATTTTTCTTGAAGTAATGAGATCTATTAATTGGCCTTGTTCTTGCCACATCATTAAAGAAAAGGCCCCAACCTTCCCGAAAACATCTTGATGTTTAACGGCTGCAAACAATGAAATATACGCTCCAAAAGAACTACCAGCAATGATTGTACTTTCAGGTTCTGGAAGGGTCCTATACTGGCTGTCGATAAAAGGTTTTAATGTTTCAACCAAGAACGCAATATAGTACTCGCCTTTTCCGCCGAATTGGTATTCTTCATTTAAATGCACGTTATATTCATTATTCCGTTCTTTATTCCCGCCGTGATCAATCGCTACCACGATTGTCTCGAGTGATTCATCTTCAATCGACAATTTTTCTAGGGTCTCATCGACCTCCCACTCTGTTCCATTGGATGTTACTTTATCAAAGACATTCTGACCGTCATGAATATAAAGAACCGGATAGTGTTTACTGCTATTCTCATATCCCCTAGGTAGGTATATCCAAACTCTTCTTTCAACGTCTAACTGAGGTATGTAGAAGTCATCGATGATTCTTACATCACCTGTTATGGAGTGGCCTTCTGACGGAGAAAATACGCTTCTCCAAGGTTTAGCCATGATCGCTTTCATTCAATACGCCCCCTGAATTTTTGAATCAGAAAATAATAAATTCACATTAGTTGGATGCTTGGTACGCTAGACAGACAGAATCTATCAACTCCTCTAATGAGCCAATAATCTGTTCAATTTTGTCTATATGATAAAAAGTACATGTGGTTCCGATATCATTAATTTCATGTGCTGAGGAGTATAAATATATTTTCTTTTTCGCTCCTATAGCAATTCCTAACTCTACATGGCTCCCTTTCCCCGCTGGAAACATAACAATTACAACATCTGCATCCAAAACCCCTGTTACTTCTTCTTGGCCAATTTTACAGAGTTTTGATATGGAGTCTATGTTTGAGTGTGTTGTCCAATCGTACGTTTGTATAAACCCACGGGATTTTAAACTTTCAGCAACTCGCCGTACATTTTCTATATTTTTGAGACTAGATGCAATGTAAAATTTCACATGCTTCCCCCGTTCCATTTCTTGAGTAGTTATATATTAACACATATTGGAAGTATCCTGAGCGTTAGTTAAGTAAAGACAGCCGACACAAAAAGCCGGCTGCCTTCAAATGTTTTTATTGAACTATCGTGTCCCGTAAGCGCAATACCTACATTTCTGGTTGTGCAAATGTACGACGGGTACCCAATGAATAAATACATGCGTGTCGCATGGAGTAAAAAAGTTATTTTTTCTTTACCGGTATCCAAATCTCCCCAGTAACATACTCTGCCGTTCCATAATACATCTCGAAACTAGGACCTTCAACCTGTTCGTATTCCGATGTCGGAAACCATTCGGAATAAATCCGTCCCCATAACTTTATTAAATCACATTGCGGTTCCGGGAAAATCGCCCACCTCACCATGTATTTAAAAGATGTTCCAGTATGATCATATAAGGCAGCGTGCAAGATGGTGTTACTAAAGCGTCCCAGTAATCCATTCATCCCTTCAACACTGCCATCTACATCACATTGTTGACGGAATTGAGCAACTTCAGCATATACTTTTTGAGGATCGGAATTGACCAGACCATAAGCTCCAAACATCTCAAAAGGCCCTTTTGATTCGATACGGTAATTCATTTCGATATCTCCTTTTATTGAAATATGAAAGGACATTCGAGGATAGGCTTTTAGAGAAACGCCTTTATCGCGCGCAGATATCGGTATTATCCCATGAAGATTCTTAAACGCCCGTGCAAACGCTTCTGGCGAATCATATCCATATTTCATAGCTACATCAATAACCTTTGTATCTGTTGTCTGCAGTTCAAATGCTGCCAATGTCAACCGTCGACGTCGAATGTACTCCGATAACGATACTCCCGTAATAAATGGAAACATTCGTTGAAAATGATACGTAGAGCAACAGGCTCTCTGAGCTATTTCATCATATGAGATGTTGTCCGCTAGATTTGTTTCGATATATTCCATGGCGTTATTCATCCTGTCTAACCAATCCATCGTTTTCCCTCCTTTCAAGATAAATTTTATCGCAGATAAAAAATGAATACCGTGCATTTTCTGCACGAAAAAGTCAGCATGTCGAAGATAATAAAGAGTTATGATTTCGCTATGCTTGCTCCATAAATCTCTAATATCGCCACATCGCCTGAAGTCGATCCCAACAAATGTCTTTTCGAAATTTTTATTAGCGAGCAGATTCCATTCGTTTTATAAATCCAGTCTTAGTGCCCAGGTATCCTACTGACTCATAAAATTTATGTGCTTGTTCTCGGTTTTCACTAGAAGCTAAGATTATGTAAGAACAGTTCATTTTACTAGCAAAATCCTCAAGTGTAGCCATGAGAGTCTTACCAATCCCCTTTCCTTGATACGTTGACGAAACCACAACATTCTCTACCAACATATATGGTTGACACTCACCCACAATATCCAGGCATACGATTCCCATTGCTGTTCCAATTACCTTTTCGTCATTACATGCAACTGCAACGAAATAGTTTGGTTGTTTCGAAATAATCTCTAACTGATATTGCATCTTTTCAATGTTAGAATCAGTTCCAACAAACTCAATGAATAATTTAGACAAGTCATTAGCATCTTCAATTCCTGCTTTTCTCACTTTTATATCCACTTATTCAACTCCAACGAATTTTTAGTTATTCTTGCATAGATTTTGATAACGTTTGTGTATCGACGAACCAGAGAGGCTAATGGTGTGATCGTACAGAGCGGTGCTGGGACTTATATCTCGTCGCATATTTAGCTGGTTTAATGTAACGACCTTCTATGAATCCGAGACAAAAATCTCTGGATTTAATCCCTTGAGTTCATCAATTACAAAATATCCATCTTGCCTAACGAGAACATCATCAAACCACAACTGTCCTCCACCATATTCCGGTCTTTGTATGTATACAATATCCCAGTGTATCGAAGATAAATTTGCATCTTCGCATTGAGTAGGAGCAGTCCCTACTGCAAGATGAATACTACCCCAAATCTTCTCATCAAATAATATATCTTTCACGGGATTTGTGATATATGGATTCAGACCAATTCCAAACTCGCCAATATATCTTGAGCCTTTATCTGAATTAAGTATTTGATTCAATTTTTCAGTGTTGTTGGCTACTGCTTCAACAATTCTTCCATCTTTAAATGTAAACTCTACATTTTCAAATGTCGTACCTTGGAAGATCACAGGAGTGTTAAAAGTAATAAATCCATTGATTGAGTGTTTCTTAGGAATACTATACACTTCACCATCTGGAAGGTTTTGATGGCCAGCATCCATTGATACAGGCATATTTTTTATAGAAAAAGACAAATCAGTACCCTGTCCTACAATCCTTACTTTTTCTGTGGTTTTCATTAGATCAACAAGTTTCTTCATCTGTAAAGAAAGTTTGGAATAATCTAAATTACAGACATTAAAGTAAAATTCCTCAAATCGATCTGTTGACATATTAGCTGCTTGTGCTGCTGAAGCATTTGGATATCGCATAATGCACCAATTGGTCCTGTCCCATCGATATGCATGGACTTCATGATAATAATTCTTCCAATAAAGATCCATCTTCTCACGTTGTACCTCATTTAATTCATTAACATTCTGATCTGCTCTGATGAGGAGGTATGCATCCATTTCTTTCATTCGCTGCTTGTCAAAATTAGCCATAGATGTGATCTGTTCTAGAGAACAGTTATTTAGTTGAATTGCTAATACTTCATTGTCAAGAAACACAACAAAAGGAATTCCGCCCACATGATAAGCTTCTTCAACGATTGCCTTTGCTAAAAGATTTTCATGTCCCTCTACTTCGATGAGAAGTTTCTCATTCTTCTTGAGATTAAGTGAGTAATTCACTACGTTACGAGCAAGCAATTGCAATCTTTGATCCTTCATGAATACCCCTCCAGAAAGTCGTATTACCACCTAATGTCTTATGCACCAACTTCGTTAATTAATTTTATCAATGGAATATTATAGAAAATATATAATAAACAATTAGAAATTTTATTTACCCATAATGAGAGCGTAAAATATGATGCGTAGATAGTTAATAAAACAAAGATCTCGCTAGTCTACCAATCCATTACAAGTTTTATCGAAGATCGTTCAGAACCCAAGGACCTTTCACGACGATTTGCGGGTCCCCGATATAAAAGGATATATCCTTCTGACCCTGCTCGACGCTCAACCATTCGCTTTCGACCGTCCATGTGTTCTCGTTCAACTTTGTGCTGTAGGACATGCCGACGCCGTCCTTCGTGAAGAGCTTGTAATTTTGCAGCGATCTCGGCTGGTCAGCATCAAAATGAGTATTTACTTCAATACGCATACTTTTGGCATTTACGCGCTCCACTCGGGTGAACTCTATGGGGAAGCCGGCTAATTGGCTTGATACATGAATCTCTCTCGTTCCCTCTTCGGGAACTGGCAGGGTAACTTTAACATGTTCCGCTTCTGGATCTACGATCCGAATGGCAGGTATGACTAGCCGGTAATGGTCAGCTCCGATCGGGTCATCAAACAGTAATTCGCTCGGCTTGGTAAACCCAGTGTCCTTCTTTATTTGCAGCGAATGGGCTTGATCATCCGCAAGCTCAAGCTGCAGGCCTTCGGCAATCGGTTCTTTACCGTATGAATTGATAATCTGCCGTCCGGATAATAGAGTGAGCAAATTCACTTTGCGGCTTCTTCCGTCCAGTAGGGTCACGATGCCGGTAATCCGAATGCTGTTCCGCATGTCACTTGAACCAAAACCGGCCAAATCGTCCGCTGTCTTCGCTTTAGTCAGATGTAGTTTGCCGGTAGTCGTATTGCCAAATCTCAGAAAAGTGTTATCAAGTCCCTTGTATGGAATGATACCTTCATAGTAATATCCGGCCTGCCAAGGACCGTCGCCTCCCCATGATGCATTGCTCTGCTTGAATTCAAACTCTCCTTGCTCCGTTACCAGAAAGGCACTCTTGACGGCCACTGCCGAAATATTGTCTCCGCTTAAGGCGATTTGCCCACCTGCCCCTTGAACGAGCACTCCATCAACCGTGATCTTTCCGTTCTCTCCGATTGAGTCCAATGGCTTTGTCAGCACATAGGTCGTCTGTTCTGGATCATCGTTCTGCTGCACGAAGTCGAAGCCCGGGATAAATTGCAACACTTTCTTCAATTCTGCTCTGGCATCCGGCAAGAAGGAGATAAATGCCGTACATAGGATGACAGCGACGCAGGCGGCAGTCAACCATCTTCGGCGTATAGCCTTCCTGTAAGGTACCGCTTCTTTTTCCTTGTTGAAGTCCAATCGGGCGAATGTCTGCCTACTTATTCGCACCCATGCGGCTTCGTCCACTCCCTCGCCCGTAGGGTCGCTTTCCTCCAAACCATTTAATTCTTTCGGGTCGATCCCATCCATCCACTCGAATATATCTTTATCTTCAGTCCGAGCCATCGGTTTACTCTTGCCTCCCTTCGCTGTGTTTTGCTTTGAACATTTTGCGCAGCCTGTACAGGCGGTTCTCCACCGCTTTGCTGGTCAGCTTTAATCCCTTTGAGATCTGTTCCACTGATTCGTAGTAAAAATAGCGGCGGTAAAAGATTGTTCGGTCCGGTTCAGGTAGAGCATTGACCAAAGCAATCATGTCCGTGGAGGCTTCCTTCGATATCACCGTTTCTTCAACGCTCGCCTTATCCGTCATTCGGTCATCGAACTGATCCTCTCCCGGGCGTCTTAGCAGTTTCCGACGGGTGTCAAGCGAAGAATATTTGGCCAGGATCAGGAGCCAGGTTCGTAATGAGCCTTTCGCCGTATCAAACTCGTCGATTCGGCTCCAAGCAGCCAGGAAAATGTCGCTGACGCATTCCTCTACATCTTCCGACCGGCCAACCCCCTCCAAAATTCGGCTGACGAGGCCGTAAACCCTGTTCCCGTATCTGTCCATCAATCGCTCAAGTGCTGGTGGCAGGCGCAGTCGCAAGTCATCCACCAGTTGTTGATCGTCCTCGTTCATGTCCTCTCCCTTTCAACTTTTGGAATGCTTCCTTCATGTATAACTACGTAGTCGGAATCCGAAATCCCTCAAAATCATTCCAAAACCGTTCAATTCTCTGACAACGAAAAAAGAATAGACACGCTAACGCGATCTTATCGTCAATGCTATATAAGGTAGAATCATACCGCAATGAGACTATCGAGTAGGTCGTGATGGTTAGCGTACATTCGGACGAATTGAGCCAGCTGCCTTAACCTCTGTTTATATAAAATGATTCGAACTCGATAACAGAGTCGAACTGGTTCAAAGATACTCCTTCTGTTCTTAGGTGAATCTCCAACTTTTCTATAAGCTGCAGAACGGCTATTCTTAACGGTTCGAAATTTGTTGGATCCAACAGAGTGACAAGATCTGGATACCCATAACGATCGTAAAACTCTCGATGCTCGCCTAAGTCAACAATGCCAGGCCAACGTCCTTTTTCAGCAGCATACAATATTCGGGATAGCCCGTCTTGTACACCAATAGCAACGAAGAAAGCTGTTTCGTAATAGCCCTTTTCGCATGCGGTTAGCAGCTTGTTCATCATCCCCCTTTCTTCTTCGTAATACCCCTTCATTCGCTCTTTGTAAGAGCGAATGTCTTCTTGACTGTTTTGTCGCTCCGACATAAGGCGAAGAGTATCTGAAGTCAGTTTCTCACATGCCGATATAATTTCATCGGGAGTAGAACTCAACATCATGGTGTCGAGGTGTTCATCCAGTTGTTCAGGCTTAATGGGGAGATTTCTGATCTGCTCACGATAGTGGCCCCAACTGCGCTTGTAGTAGATTTGGTTTAAAAACCCAAGTGACTTAAAGATGTTTCTGGCTATCTCTTGAGTTTGGGTTCGACAATAGGATAGCTCCTTAGAGTGTTCTGAAAGTCGCATTTTAGCCAGGCTAATAAGACATTCTGTTAATACAGATTCGGCTTTGTTGATCATAGTAGGCGCTTTGGAGTCATTCCCCATGATGGCTATCTTTTCTCGAAGACCCATGAATTTAGAATAATCATCATCAGATCGTACATACAATAGTTCACAATCTGCAATAATTGTAGTACTCCACTCATCAGATGTTGCCATCCTTTCAGCACGCTCCCAACCGATTGGCCAAAAATCAAAGCTTATACCGTCGATTAGAAACTGGCATTCCACTTGTCTTCCTCTATCCGTGGCCGGAATGAAGAAGAAATCCAAATCCGACCGCTCCGTCGCTCTACCCTGCAAATATGATCCATAATAGCCAACGATAGCAACATCTTGGGGGTAATGAGTCTTAATATGCTTGACAATAATATCAGCTACGGCAAAAACATTAACCATCCAATAACCTCCTTGCTGTACGTCATTTTTGAATACGTTGGTAAGCATCAATCTGGCAGTATCCCGGTCTTATTAGACTAGTACAGTCAAGAAAACGACTTACACCATACAAACATACTTCCGAGTTCTTGGAAGCCAACCCTCGTGTAGACGCGAATCGCATCATCAGGTTCTGGATCAAGCGTCCACATTCCCCCATGATTGATATAAAGTTTACTGACGCCGGCATTTTTCAACCGACGCATACACTCGTACAACAGGTTAGTTGCCAATCCCTTTCTTCGATGCGTGGGAGCCGTTCCAAAAGGTTCGATAATTGCGATATTGTTCTCACTATCGAACCAGATATTTGCAAAGCCGACGACTTGATTCACCTCGTCTACTATAACCAAGTCTAAATCTTGATGATAGGTTGGACAGGACATCAAACGGTGGTAAATCTCCATATCCGGCGCTGTCAATCCCGCTGAACCGCTCATGATATTGACTTTTTGCTCTAAATCACCCGTCTCGATCGGACGCACCATGAAACCCTCGGGAAAACGAGGCTCTTGAATCACATTTTCTAAATCAATTACCCCGGAATACATGTACCAAGTATGCTGTTCGTATCCCCTAGCCTTCAGCGTCTCTACTCGGTGAAAATCTTCGACATAACTCCAAATATAAACCTCCTGTCCGCTGCGATCTTCAAGTGATGGACCACAATAGTATTGTTCCACCCAGGCGAATATTTCTTCTTCCAGATGAACGTACTCAGACCCAGTAAAGCAATAAACAATTCGATAATGCCCTGGCCAAATTGCGCCGATAATGGTCCCATTATCGATTTCGCAAACCATCAGATTTCGAAGGAATTTTTCACCACCGAAGGCGCGATTATAATCAAAATCCCCTAGACTCGGATAAAAACGGCGGGTTGGCTCGGCAAACTTTTGGGTGATTATCTTTCGGAGTTCCATGTAATCGCTCTCATCTCTGTATTTACGAAATTGCATTGACATGTCTTTCACTCCCCGTTTGCTTCAAATCACCTAACTTCAGCATATCATCCTTTGTAAATATTCTAAATTCTACTTCGCTCAAGCCAAAACACCACCATTTTTTAATTTTCATATAACAGTATTATTTTACCAATTTTTTGATAATTCGTTTGATAATAAATAGTTATAATCAATTTTTATCGGACCTTACAATAATACTCCTTAAGTCGATAATCACTACGTTGCCCGTAACTAGAGTAAAGGGCTCCTCATCAAACCGTACGTGAGGTTTTCCCTCATACGGCTTTCCGATGTTCGTCTTTCATGGGCATGCAGATTACAAGAGCTTTTTCAATCCATGTAGTTTTGCCAATCGCTTTACTTCTTGAAAAGATCCCATCCATCTCACTTGTTCTTGGAATGCGTGCTTACGCATGCTTGGCGGTGCTAATCGCTCCTTTACCACTTCGCGAATCCTGGCCTCTGCTTTAGCGGTTAGCCATTTCTGTGTTGTGTAATAAACACGTGCTTTAGACGTTTCCGCTTTGATCTTCCGGTGATGCATCCTCAGAAAGTCATGCACTTCTTCACCAGAACATAAACCCACAATTCGGGTTTTCGTCGGGTACATCGTTAGATCGTTAGCTCTAATCTTTCCATGATCGTTCGGATGAGTTCATACGATCGGATCGCATCTTTTCTCGTCTTGCACACCACCACGCAGTCATCCGAATAGCGCGTTAATTCTCCATAACAGGTCGAAAAGAAAGAGAATATACGAATGCATCGGATGGTTGTAATTAAAATTTAATATTTATTTTCGTATAATTAAGTTCCATTATTAGATAAATATGGTAAAGTATAGATCGAAAGTATAAGCGGTTTAATTTTCAGGGGAGGAGGATTTCATCCAAAATCTAAAAAGGAGGTGTAGCGATGATTACACGAAGCAAAATTATGGCTTTGAGTCTCTGCTTTTGTATGCTACTCGCTTTATTACCTACATCAGGCTTCGCCGAGGCAGAGGTTAACGTCGCAGCTATGGCAGGAGCAATACCGAGTCCGTGGAAGCAACTAAATATCGGTTTGCCTGCATTAACGGGCAGTGCTTCTTACGATCCAGGGGTTGATCAATTTACCGTAAGCGGCGCTGGCACAGACATCTGGGGCAAATCAGATCAGTTCAATTATCTCTATCAGCCCTGGACGGGAGACGGCGCTATCATTGCCCTTGTCTCTTCTCAGACCAATTCACACGATTTTGCGAAGGCGGGAATTATGATAAGGGAAACGTTGAATGCCAATTCCAAGCATGTCGATTTGCTATTGACGCCTTCCAACGGGTTCACGTTCCAGTACCGGACTGAGACGGGCGGAGCATCTCAGAGTGTTAAAATTGCTTCGACGAGCCCGGCCTGGGTAAAGCTTGAACGCAAAGGTAATGTGATCAAAGGATATGTATCCAACAACGGGTTGAACTGGGGCGATTTGGGCAACTTGACTCTTAATATGAATGCTTCGTTGTATGTAGGATTGGCTGTCACCAGCCATAATGTATCCAGCCTAAGCACGGCCTCCTTTGACAAGGTAAAAGTCAATTCCACCGGTGATGTATTCCCACCTACAGAACCAACAAACTTGCAAGCAAACCGTGTAACGGATACAACTGCGAACATATCCTGGACCGCATCGCTGGATGATGTTGGCGTGAAGGGCTATGACTTATACAAAGATTATGTCCTGACGCAAGCGAATGTCAAGGATACTACCTACACCTTTACAGGATTAACGCCGGATACCACCTATCAATTCACGGTCAAAGCCAAAGATGCGGCAGGGAATATTTCCAACGCCAGCAGCCCTCTCACAGTAAAAACGACAAACCAAACCGATACGCAGGCCCCGACTGCTCCGACAGGACTTGTAAGCCCAAGCAAAACATCTTCGTCTGTCAATTTGACTTGGACGGCATCGACAGATAACGTTGGCGTCTATGCGTACGACATTTATAAAAGTGGCACACTCGCCGGCAGCACATCTGCGACATCCTTTAATGTCACAGAACTTACGGCAAATACCTCATATACCTTCACCGTAAAAGCACGAGACTTAGCAGGCAATATATCTGCGGCAAGCAATGCGTTGTCAGTCAAAACCAGCCCGACCTCATCCGATCCTTATACGCCAGAGGTTGTCGCTAACAATTTGGAAACGCCATGGGCTATCGATTTTGCATCAGATGGGCGGATTTTCTTCACCGAACGCAACAGCGGCAGAGTTCGTGTCATTGAGAACGGGAAGTTGAAATCCACGCCAGTCATTACGCTGGGTTCACCTTTCTATTACATGCCTAAGAGCGAAGGCGGCTTATTGGGACTGGCGCTCGATCCTAATTTCGCCACCAATCATTACATGTATATCTACCATTCCTACAAAACATCAGACAACAAAGTTGCCAATCAGGTCGTTCGGCTTAAAGAGAATAACAACATCGCTACAGTAGACAAAGTCCTTATCACGAATCTTCCGGGTGCGGTCTATCACAATGGCGGCCGGCTGAAAATAGGTCCCGACAACAAGCTGTATTTCGGCGATGGCAATTACGGCAACAAAGACGATACACTTACTTACCTCGGGGGAAAAATATTCCGTCTGAATTTAGATGGCACCATTCCGAGTGATAATCCGTTTGCCTCCTCTCCCATTTATAGCCGTGGACACCGGAATCCTCAAGGATTAGCATGGCAGCCTGGAACGAACCGTCTCTTTGTATCGGAGCACGGTGAATCCTCTAAAGATGAGATTAACTACATTCAACCCGGCAACAATTACGGTTGGCCTAAATATGAGGGTGGGAATCAGAATCAACCAGGCATTACGCCTCCGCTCATTTATGCGAATGGCACAACCTGGGCGCCTTCAGGCATGACTTTTGTAACTCAAGGGCCATGGGCAGGAAATCTGCTTGTTACCAATTTAAAAGGCAAACAGATCATTCGCATGATCATTGGAGAGCAGAACGGCCAACCGACGATCAAGAGCAGTGATCTTACTTACTTGTTTGTGAATAAATACGGACGCATTCGCGACATTGTCGAAGCGCCAGACGGATCACTCTATTTCGTCACCAGTAACAATGGCGACAAAAACGGTGACGGCACCCCGGATAAACTTATTCGATTGGCACCTAACTTCTAGCGAATATGAATCTATACGACTTCTTGGTATGTTTAAGCTTCTAGATTACTTGGGAAACGGAAATATATCGTGTATCGCATATTATCTGAAAAATAAAATAAGACCCTCCTTCATTCGAAGGTTTGGGTCTTGTCTTTTGTTGGCAATCTCTGATGGAATCAGGCTCGATCCCGTCTACGTATGTTGTAGTTCATTATTTATTCTTCGCCGTATCCATACCATAGAATCGCTGCTTTAATGGAATTGAGTTGGAACATAATGGTCATGGACAAATAAATCATTGCCGTCGGACTGTTGCCTTGAACAACAACATAGATTTGCAGAGCCAAGTTAATAAAGTTAGCAAGAATCCAACCAATCCAAGAAATCGCTTTACCCTCTACCATCAAATATTGCGAAATAACTTGGACTAGGAAAACTAAAACGTTAAACACGATGACCCACATCGGTGCATCAGCAGGCAGGATCGTACCGCCATAGAAGTAGAGAACAACAGAACCAACCAAAGCTATGATTCCTGAAATATATAAATTAGATTTCGTTACTTTCGTGACTTCAATTTCTTTTCCCATCGTTAGGAACCCTTTGGCGTACAGCGCAGCACAGTAGATCCCTACGAACACATTTCCTAGCAAGCCGTATCTAAAGTTATTAAACGTATCAAATATAGCTCCAACGACACCCAAACCACTGGCCGTTTTTCCATATTGATTGGCGAAGAGCAACACGATCACCATACCTAGAATACCGCCAATAAATGAGGTAACGAGAAGGAGATCAAAGGTACCGCTATAACTATAATAAGAGCTAGCCATCACCAGAATGATCCCCAATATGAGCCAACATGCGTCCCACGTTTTGCTTTTTAGAACTTTATAAATTCCTTGTTTCATACACCTATTCCTCCTCCGTTAGAACGGTTAATGCCAATTTGATAGACTGCAATTCTCCAATTTTCATTTGTGATTCTCCTGACACCAATTCATTGACTCCATCTGCCAGAGGTTCCATATAAGGGACTACATTATTGAGAATCGATAAAGTTCGAATTCCCCTTAAATGGCCAACAACATAGAGTGCGCTTGTCTCCATATCTGCGCCTAAAACTTGTTTACGCGACCAGAAATCTTCTACTGCCATATTGTTGTCCATGTAGAAACCGTCATGGCTCCTTGCGATTCCAGCCTTCACTGGAATTTCAGTTTGCTTCATTGCCCGCATCAGTAGCTCACTTGATGGAATGGCAGGGAAATACTTTGGAACATATTTTTCAGTTAAGCCTTCATCACGAACAGCGCCCGTTACGACCATAATTTCGCCAACCTTAAAGCTACTGTCCATCGCACCGCAGCTCCCGGCACGAATCACGGATTCGACACCAATCGCTTTTAGCTCCTCAATCGCAATGACCATAGAAGGTGCACCAATACCGGTCGACAGGACTAGAATCTTGTGCCCCTTAAACGTTCCGATCGCAGATTTGAACTCCCGATTATATGTGATATCTTGTGGATTTTCCAGAACCGATTTCACAATATCTACCCTGGCGGGATCTCCTACTACAATTGCTTTTCTGACATCCAACGATCCATCCAGCTGAATATGAGGTTGTTTTTCCATTATTTCTACTCCTTTGAACCCAGCTCAATCAATAAGTTTGGGTTCCGTAATTTAATCACGCCATTATCCATTTCAATCAACTCTAAATCTTTCAGTTCTTTTAACACGCGATCGACACTGCGAGGCGTAGAACTAATCCTTTTTAATAGCGTCTTTCTCTCGATATAATCGCTCTTGCTTAAAGAACTTAACTCCGCAATAACTTGACGTTTCGTAGAGAACAAACTATACGACTCGATTCTTTTGCTTAATTGATAAATTTGTTTACATAATGATTCTGTCAAATTTCTGGCGAAGCCTCGGTCTAATTCCATCCATTCAAGAAAAGATTCTCGAGACAATTTTAATAACACCACATCACTTAAAGACTGCACGGAAGAGCTAAAAGGGATTTCCTGAAGAAGCTCATGCTCGCCAATAATATTTCCTGGTTCATAGATGTCAAGCGTGATCTTGCGACCCGAATCGCTTAGAATAAAAATGTCTATTTTTCCTTGAACAATGATATAGACTTCTGAATAGATGGTTCCCTGCTCAAGCTTAAACCTTCCTTTTGCGTACTCTTTGACTTGAAACTTTTTAAGAACCGAATAGGGACAATGTTTTAGAAGCTCTTCAATTACTGGAGAACTTTCTATAATCTCAATGAGTCTGTTCACGCATCTCTTCCTCTCTTCCGGACCGGCAAAGTATGGACTCAGAAATTGATAATCGAATTCGTTCAACATTTCACTCATATTGTATCAGGGAAGACCATGTGAATTAAACGTCAATTATCTTCATAATGGAGATAAGAGAAAACGTTTTCATGTTTTTTGGTAGACAAATGTCTACATTGTCTTTAGTCTGGCGCATGGTACTTGTTCTATGCATATTTTATTCTGTATGTGCACTAAAAAAGCATCATTCGTCGTATGAGAATGCTCTTGGGAAAGAATGGCTATAGAAATATTTAGCGCACGAACCTCCTATCGCTAAAATTGCAACTACCTGTTGCACAAAAAAAGCGGAAGCCATTCGGCCCCGCTTGTGTGCTGTTCGCTTAATCACATTCCACTTCTTACGGTTATATGACGGTAATGGAATCAAGTTCTTGACACTGAATGACAAGTATAGGTTGAGCCAAGGCGAGTCAGTTATAGGATTCTGTATCCAAATAAGATGAATGCTCTAGAAAAGATGTTTTGTTTGAGGGTCCATACTATTCCTCGGAAGTATTCGTGATGTTATTGAATAATCCTGGTCGTTAGTTGAATCACTTTTTGATTCTATAGATGTAAAAAGGGTACTCCGGGAAAATATCATATAGATCCTTTTGTTCAATATGGTAAGTTGTATCTCGTATGTATTGTTCTAACATTTCTACGGGGGTTCTTCTCAAGTTCGCCATAAACAGCAGGTATCCCCCATGTTTTAATAAGCCAAAACACGAGTCTAAACAGCGCTTAAAGTCCTCTGTTTCGTTTATTGCGGAGCCGATTAAGGTAACAATATGAAATTCTTCTATGGGTAAATCCAAATCAAAAATACTTTTACACAAAACCTCTGAAGGGTTCGGATGTCCCTCTCTCCGCTGCCTATACTCGAAAATTTCGCAGATCCCCATGTCAATATCAATACTTGTTAATCTACCTCTTCCCTTTAACCAATATCCTAGGTAATCATCCCAATCTCCAGTACCGATACCAACATTACAAACCCGCATTCCTTCAGTAACTGAAAATGCTTTTCTTACGTAATCCCTTGTTATCAATTCTGTATGGATACATTGCGGGGATGAATTCCATTCACCAGCTTCAGGGCTTTTAAGTTCCAGGTAATAATTCAATAATTTTTCATCCATATCATCCAACACATCACCACTTTTATCCATTTTATTATTATGAATTCGATATATTTAGTAAAATAACCTTCCGAGATTCTTCATCAATACCACCATTGAAGCTTAACTAAAACCCTATTTTTTGCGCACATTCGCATGTAGGATATTCCTGCATTTTCTAATTTTTTGTTTGATTTGCTGATTATCAAAAAAATAAATCTCTGTACCTGACCAAATAAAAACCCAACACACAATGCTTAAAACTCCTGCAATATAGGTATGAGTAGTTGAATACTTCAAGAATATCACCCCAACTATAATACCCAGCACAAACAAAACAATAGCCTTTTTGACATTTCTAGCATGTGTATATTCCTCTTCGTTCAAGATGTTAGAAAAAGTGTTAATTGTGGCAGTCTGCAATGACTTCTCGTCAAATTCATTCTGACCTAAAAAACATATTTCTACTTCTTTTCTACTACCATTGTGTTGCTTTGACAAAATAAAATCTTCAAGATCAGAGCTTAGGTGAACATCATCTAAGCTATAGTATCTTGAAAACGGAGTATCCGTTTCATCTAAATAGATATTTATACTTAATTCATCTCTCATATTAACCATCCTTAATTCCAATGTAGTAGTTGAAAGTCAACCTATTATCAGTATGGTCAAGATAGTAACAATTATTACGAAAACGCGTATGAATAAGACTCTTTGGAGGCACATGCTATTTAATACCGACGATGCTGCAGACAAAAACGTTCTCATACTCGTCCTCGTTAGTCTTAAGCCTGATCATCTTCTGCACCTGATTTACCTGCCCTTTAGCGCAAAGCGGCTGCCGATCCATGCCGGCAGCCGCGTCTTAGTAATTTATTTAGCTATAGTACCCGTTTGGTTGAGCATTAACTTGGATAGCCGAACCATAATTTAATTAAATTCCCATCAGGGTCGAATACATCAAAAGATTTTCCACATCCGCCACGATCTTTGATTGGGCTGATTCTAATACCAGCTTCAACTAATCTGCTTTGGCATTTTACAATGTCCTCACTAATTTCCAATATGAGAACATGATTGGGTTTTCCTTTATGCGTAAAAGCTAATCGTTCTTCTCCATCCGTTTTTACAAGCATGATTTCTACGCCTGAGGCAGGATAAATAAATACTTCTGTGTTGTCTGTTTCAATAGGAAGACGATTTTTAGTGGTGTTAATATAGAAACCCAATTGAAACACATAGAAATCAACCGAACGTTGCATGTTTTTAACTGGCACTTCAATACAAGCAACTGATTTTACTGTTGCTTCTTCTTTCAAGCTTGGTAGAGTCTTCTCGTGTTTATTTGTTACTTGGTCACCCATATTACATCACACCACCTATTGGAAATTTCATCCATAAAGCCAGTGTACATCAAAAATGAAAAATATGTAAATGTGTTACGCCAAAAGCTTCCCAATCTCCAAGCAGAGTCGCTCGCACCCGATCAATATCGTCATTCACTGTTTACCCTCCTTTATTAAGCAGACACATTACTTTCTCAGATTCCGTCGGTCTTCGCCCAAGAAACATTTGCATACAAAAAAACTTCGACACTTATGTTCGAAGTCCTTACGTAATCTACCACTTCTAAATTAAGCTGAGAAATTTTCAATTATTTCAACCACTTCAATTTTTCCGTTAATCAAAAGCTCAGGTAGCTCGTTTTTTACATTACCCTTCCAATATTCTCGAGCCTGTTCGATTTTCAGGGAGAAAGAGACCCCATCTTCCTTTGGTAAAAGGCTCCCATCGCCCTCAAAAACATTCCCAATTATCCGAAGCTTAACAATCTGCAAAACTTTCCGATTGTAAGAATCAAATAACTCTTTCCATTTCAAAGCGTCTTTATAACTTTTCGCAGCATAGAGGCAAGACAGTCTCGAAGGATATTCAGGGTATTCTTGTAGTCTAACCATTTCAACTATCACTTCTCTAATAGCTCTAATTGTTTGACCTACATACTTCATAGCTACTTCGGCATTTTCTTTTTCCATCCGGAAGCCTTCATTTGTATAATGACCATATAAAATCTGAATAAAGTCTTCACCTTTAGAATTCAAATTTTCCCTCTCAAAAAAGAAGTGGTATAAGGAGTTTTTTTGGTTGTTATCAAAGTAAATCACCTGTCCGAGGCACATTTTTTTCCTAGTAACAATGTGATAAACAAACGAGTCGTTCTCTTTCATGGCCTGCCCCCCATCTGTGGACAATGCATTGGGACTATTCTTGTGGTTCTACCCATTGAGGGTCAGTTTCATGCTTGTAATCTCCATTCCATACATCAAACTTATTTCCATCGGGGTCATAAAATCTAAAGTTGGTCCCGCAAAGTCCTCTATCTTCGATTTCTTCAATTTCAACTCCATTTGCTTTCAGATGAGCATGGAACTCATTAAGTTGTTCAACACTTTTAGTTTGGAAGGTTATTACAAACATTTCATAATCATCTTTTGTCATAAAACTAAAATTAGGACTTGCGTGATCTTTCGTTTCACAAAGAAATAGCGTTGGACCTGAATCTAATTTGAAGCAGTGCCCGCCCCATTTTAATCCAAGAACATTTTCATACCATTTTTTTGATTTCCAAAAATCCGATACAGGTATATAAACCGTTGCAATACTTGCTATACCTACTTGAACATTTACTTCAGTATTCGTAGACATTCGCATCCTCCTCAATAAAATGGTATATTTTACCTAAAAACATACCATTTTGGTTGTTGCTTGTAAACGGTTCTTTTTATATACTGCCGTGGATCTGCTCATAAGCAGCGATCAACTCTTCCACCGGAATCCCGTTAATCGTAAGCCCGTTGATTACACATTTTTCTATGCGAACTCCCGACAGATTGCTGTTTTTAATTACGCTATCATGGAAATCAACATCCTCTATATGTATAGGCTCATATTCCTCCGGCTGAAGCAACCAACTATCTCTTAGTGTGGAACCATTAATTCGTAACCCTGACAAATTACAGTTGATTAACTCGACATTGGCTAGGTCACACCTATCAACCGTGCTTCTCTTGAAATCATTCTCCGCGAATCGAATAGGCGTAGTGTGTCCACCCAAATCATGAATGACTGCACCATTCATTTGACTGAATCCAAGCGATAATCCGTCTAGATCAAGGTGCCTAAGAGATAGGTTCGCCATTCCACCATGGTGAATTCGTATCCCGTTTAGCCGGCTTTCAAATATTTCTGCACCATCCATCACGACATCACGCATGACAATGCCCCTAAGATTAGAACATTCGATCTTCGAATCTTCCAGATCCATGCGCATCATCGTTTTACTATCGTGCGATGGGTTACCATCTCCACCGAAAAACAATGAATCAATTGAACAACTGAACAACTTGGAGATCTTTGGTAGCAAGGTGATGTCTGGTGTTGCTATACCGGTCTCCCATTTGGATACGGCTTGGGCGGTAACGCCTAGAAGATCCCCTAATTCCTGCTGTGTCATATTCCGTTCCAACCGAAGAGTTTTTATCCTATCTTGAAACATAATTTTATCCATCACGATTATCCCACCGCCTTTGAATGTATGAATTTATCATCACATAGAGGTGCCATTGACGCAATGTAAGCAAAGTTGATAGGGACACAACCGTTAGTTGTATCAACTTAGACCTTATCTTAATGCCATTAAACTGACCGTTAGGTGCACAAAGGCTACCGATCATGACGGCAGCCTTTGAAAGTGTTTATTGAACTATAGTGTCTCGTTAGGTTAACGCGGTCCGAAGGAAAAAACTTATAGCGCTCTAGCAATCCTTTAGCGGAATGGAAAATTCAACATAAAAAGGATGGAGTTCTTCATTCAAGCAAAGCTCAATTCTTTGCTTAAAATTCCCCCAATTTACCATCTCTAATGCTGTTTCGATTGGAAAAAATCCAACTTCTAAAGACTCAATGCAAGTTGTTAATTCTCCTCCGACTGGTCTGCCTAAAAATAAAGTGTTACAAATACTACTCCCTACATTTTGAAAAACACCACAAAACTTTGTCACTTCTATATCTATACCGCTCTCTTCCTTTGTTTCCCTTATCGCTGCATCTTTCAATGATTCACCTTCTTCAACCTGCCCTCCTGGCATTTCCCATCCTCGTTTAGGTCCTTTTATCAATAATATTTCGTTTCGCTCATTAACTACAATTGTTGCCGCAGAAACTATATGTTTTGGAGCCACTTTATCGTCCTCCTCATTTATATTAACAAAACTAGATTACAATAATTTCCTATTTATGTATACTGCCTGTTAGAGAAACAAAGGACTACCACTTGGTAGCCGTTTAACAGAAAGCCTACAGGTCTGCCGACAGCTTCGTTAATCCGATCATGTGTGCCGTTCTTCCATAACTCTTACACGATCACGGGTATTTCCATGAATGCATCTTTCTTGATAATCACGTCCTTGCCTACGACGCTTTCTTTATCAGTTTAGACGAACACCTGAAAGACATCCTGTTCTAAAATGCTTTGTTTTGTCTGAAAACTTGTCCTTTAAATGCACTTATGACCAGTTCATTCCATAAATACCCACCAAAATATATATAAGCATTAGTAAGAGCACCCAATATAAGATATTAAACGGGTTATCCCAAATATTGAAACGGACTTTCATCCATTTCAGAGGATTCTTCATTATAAAACCTCTCTTTCACCCTGTTTGAAATCATATGTAAGTTTTATACAAATAACTATGTTGAGCAATTGAATTGGTACTTCAACAAATCAAAAAGGAGCCGCCCCAAGCAAGCTCCTCAACTATTGTTCTCCGATAGTGAAGTAAAGAAAATCTTTTAAGATCTCTCTTTCGCCAGTTTGGTTATCTCTCTAATGAATTCCGTCTTATTTTCAGTATAGGCTTCTCTATCATACTTATAGATTTCGGCTAATTTAAACTTTAGATCTTCATACTGTTTGGCAACAGTAGGATTCGCCCGTAGATAATCCCTAAAATACACTCTATCCCAAAGAAAGTTCAAATCTTTTGTACCCATGTGTATATGGAAAGACTTTTTTTCTAATCCTGTCGGGGAATATCCTTTAATAAACATCAGATGATTTTTCTGCTCTTTCATGTGTATATAATTATTTTGAGTCATCTTGCTAATTACCAAATTACTTACTCCATTTTCCTTTGGAATCTCCACAAGGATATCAATTGTTGGCTTTGCTGATAAATGTGGTACAGCTGTACTACCGATATGTTCTATTCTTAGAGCTATTTCAGAACTGAGAATGTTGGTTAAGATTTGTTTTTCATTTTTAAATTGTGAAGTCCAATTTGCATCGTAAGGAACAACCGTGATTGGATATAATTTCCCGAGATCATCTCTGTTCATAACTGGCTCCTTCACTAATAGTACAATCCAATTGGTAATAACATTCCACATCAGCAACTTCATTCCAAAACTCCCGTTTGAAGCGTTTCTTGCACTCTATCGCATCGCCAAAGGCTCCCTAATTTCAGGAAAGACTCATTTTCTTATCATACTACTTATCCAACAACTGATAATATTTTTCGATATGCCCTGTAGATGGTTACCATTAATGACTATATCAGCAAAATTTTTAGTACACAGTACAAATTCTATTTCTCTATGTTTTGCAGCATCTAGGTAATATGTTGCAACTTCCTCAAAACCTACGTGCCAATTTTTCATATTTCTTAGAATCTACAACTCTGTTTTTAATGAAGATAGCAGGGCTACATCCCTAATTCCGTTACCTAGGATATACTGTCTTAAAGTCCCTTCATTGAAAAAACCAGCTTTAATAAGACACTTTATTGATGCTATATTCTCAACAGCAACTAACGCTTGAATTCTATGAAGTCCAACGAATGCATGACCAAACTTTGTAACTTCAACAATTGCTTCACTCATAATGCCTTGATTCCAATAATCTTTAGATAAAAAGTATGCTACATCAGCCATTGTTGATTTAACGAAATTTGTACATTCAATATATCCAATTGCTTTATCAATATCCTTTAGGCAAACTGCCCAAATAAAAGCACTTCTGTTTTTATTAAATCTTAAATCACAAGTTCTAATCCAGTTTTCTATCTCTTCAATAGTTTTTGATCCTTCACCTGTTTCCATATATCTTTGAAAACATCTGGGTCCGATTTAATTAATTGAAATTCTGCTGCATCACGTTGATTCAATTGCCTTAATAATAACCTTCTCGTTTCTAAAATTGGAAATTGGTCAAATTTTGACTTAAAACTCATTTATACTGTCTCCTTTGTTTATAGAATACATTTCCCCGATGTTTGTAATCCATTATTACCCAAAATTATACCGCATGTTTGTTCTTATGAAAATAATTACCATTAGATTATCCACCCCGTTAGCTTAACAACAATGGCAACTTTTTAACTTGCCTGCTGCTGATGAGATCATATCGGGAATGTAAAAAAGTTCTTGTCATCAGTCGGGAATGATATCAAGTTCTTGACATTGATCTTTGACAAGAACTTGATATCATAAAAATAAAAAGCCGCATAATTAGCGGCTTCTCATGTTACGATTTTTTTGTCCACGACATCGGCTGCCAAGGGCCGAACGGCCCACAGCGTAGCTACGGTGTTATGTGCTGTTAATTGCCCTCTTCGAATTTGACATTAAAGTTCGTGCTTTATAGTATATCCATGTACTAAACAAAGACTCTTTATCTTTGTGAACAGCTACTTTATTCAAGAAATAAAAATCTGATAAGGATACGCTTATCTTGCCTACTGGGGTTACATATTCATTGCAAGTCCACTCATCAAATTGCACTTTTCCTTGTCCAGACATATGAAATTTTTCTTTAGGTAGTATGTACAGCATGCCATCCGTCCAAGGATTGTTTTTTATTGTAGATTCATTTATTGAATAATAATGGTACTTTTTGTTTCGTCCTATAAGACATCCATTTCGAAAACTCCCGATTAATGCACTTCGATTAAATACTGCATAGAAAATAGACCATATTGGTTCTGTCGTCGCAAACACAGCTGTCGTTAGTTCATTGTTGTACAGTGTTTGTTCGCGTGGTTCAAATCTTTCAATATTGCGATAATTAGAACCGTGAAACACATAGTTTCCTTTCAATGATAAATACTGTAGAAAACGGTACTTGGGGTATTGTAAAGTATAGTCAATTAATCGACCTTCATTAACTGATTTTGATAACTCTTCATATTTCTCGATTTCTTCTTTAGTAAAAACAACGATGGGAGATTGATACATCAATATCGATAGAATAAGTGAAATCATCTACTTGGAAATAACCCTCCCCATATACCCTGCAAGTAATTGCACATAACGTTTTATTCACGAACTTCGTAAATAATTCCGTATGTAGGGTATATTCGCGAAACTTTTGAACTATCCTGCCCGTTACTTCAATAAAAAGGGCAGCCGATCGCCGGCTGCCGTCGTGTCTTAGTTGAACTAAGGTGTCCCGTTAGTTTAGCTTTTTTACAAATTAACTCGCTAGTTTTACTTCAGTTTTCTCAACCCACAGGCAATCCTTTTAAAGCCACTGATGCGTATAATATAAAAGATTGCGGCTTATATAACCGCAAATTATGCTTAACTACCGATTAAAGTTTTCTTGCTTTAAAAACGAAGGACAAGGGAAACATTTTCGCATTGAAAGCAGAATGATATTTCTGTTCAACTTTACTCTCACTTTCAAGGGTTTGTTTATCAGTTTCTTCTATCATTTCCTCAATAAAAAATCCTGCTTTAGATAAAGCGTTAATATACGTTGAAATTTTCCTTTTGCTGAGTGAAACATCAAAGCCGTATTTTTCAAATGTAAAAAGATTTTCATCGTAATAAGAGCTTTTAACTACAAGATTATCTTCTTCAATTTCCATACATCTCATAACAGGGTGATCCCAGCTAAATATAAAAGTACCACCTTTTTTTAAATAGGATGCGATTAAATTAAATGTTTTTTGTAAATCGGTAGTCCAACCGATTGCATATATTGAATAAACAATATCAAAATAACCCATCGGTAAACCTGGATTCACTTCCATGGGGCTATTGAATAAATGTGCTTCATATCCGCAATCTTTTAAATAACGGGTTGCATTTTCAATTTGCTGAGTTGACATATCAAGTCCCCAAAGTTCTGATGCATTATGGTCACCATGATATTTAAGAGAGTGCCCACTTCCACAACCAATATCAAGAACTTTTTTACCAGACACATCACCAAACAAATGTAAGTCTTCTTCAGATGGTATTAAGCATCCGAGTTCTGGGAGTGCAGTTACACCGAACCATTTGTCAGCAGTATTATCCCAAAACTTTTTATTTTGTTCTAAAAGCCCTTTATTATCAAGAGTGTTTTTTCTTGAATTTAATAATATATTGCTCATTTAAACATCTCCTTAATTGTTGGTTTCGAATGAACCTATCGTAAATTGTATTATCTTTTTTGACAAACCTCAAAAACGCACGTTCGCTATTTTTCATAAATTTACACATTCGCATTATAATGCCTAAATTTAGGATTTTCAGAAAATAATAACTCTATTTATCTCTCAAAACCTTAGATTCCCTCATCTTTCCTCTGCTAGTACATTAAGCTAAACTGCCCGTTAGTTTAACAAAAATGGCATTCTGCTGCCGATGAGATTATATCGGGGAATGTAACATAGTTCTTGTTATTAGTCGGAAATGATATCAAGTTCTTGTCAAAACACCATGACAAGAACTTGATATCATAAAAATAAAAAGCCGCATAATCAACGGCTTCTAATATTACTATCTTTTTGTCACCCGACATTTGTTGATATCTTAAACGACAAGAACTTGATATCATTCCCTCCATCCATCCTCGAATGGTGGGTTGTTGATTATGCCCTTTGAGAAAAATACTTTTCTGATAAAGTGGTTATACAAGTTCGGTTGATCTATCAATTTAACCTACCATTCTACCGCGAAGAAGCGATTCCCACTCGGATCGAAGAACATGAAGGTCTTCCCTGCGTCATTTTCATAGATTTCATGAACAACGACACCGCTTTCAAGAAGTTTATTACGAAACTCTTCCATTTTATCTCCGACAACGACTTGCAATGAATAGTATGGGTTTTTGCGGAACCCAGGCTCGCCTGCATACCAAATGCTGTCCTTGTCCGGGTCGTGATCTTGGACAATTAAAATTTCTTGTTTGTTTGGAAGCCTTAATAATACCGGCCCTAGCCACCATACAACTTCGCAGTCGAGATACTTAACGTACCAGTCGACTGCTTGCTTCTGATCTGAAACAGGGATTGCGATGTCGAGCCGACTTACTATAGTTTCAGTTTTTTCCATAAAAGCCTACCTCTCGTATAATTTTCTATTTCTGATTTATAAATATTCAACATTGAGGCATATTTTCCCTTCACTGCTAGTTTTCAAGTGGTTTACTTTGATCTAGCGTGTCCCGTTAGCGCAACACGCTATTCACTGAGGAATCCCCTTTATAGGCATCTGCACAATCATATAGTTATTTACCTACATACTGTAAACCAGGTTATTTAACTTTGCGAATAGTGCATTATCTTTTAAAAGCAAAAGGAGATATTATATGACAAATTTTTATTCTTTTCACGGGACTATCACTATGATTAATGATTTTTTTACAGGTCAAACTGATGAAGGATGTTATAAATTCATATCTGTCGACAACGGATTGGGAGCATTAGTAAATTTCGTTGTGTCACCCAATACTTATTTTGTAGACCACGTAATGGTGTCAGTAGGAGATCAAGTGACTGGATATTATGACGGAAATGCACCTGCTCTTCTAATTTACCCTCCACAATATCAAGCAATTGTCATGGTAAAAAATAGCCCATATCAGAATGTAAAAGTAGATTATTTTAATACTGAGTTGGAGAGTAGTGATGGACGATTACAATTAAATATTTCTCCATATACTCAAATAGTATTAACAAATGGGCAACACTTTTCAAGAACCCCTGCGAACCGAGATCTAATTGTTATTTATGGACCTACCACAAAAAGTATCCCCGCTATTACCACACCCTATAGAATTATAGTTTTGTGTTAGGGGGCATGCTGTCCACTGCAGAGAATGGAATAATATTCATAATTCCTTGGATCAACTAGTCTGCCCTTTAGTTGAGTAACAGTTTTCTTAGGTGCATTTCATCTATACTCAATATTACAGAAATGCTAAAAAAACCGGCGGTAGAGTTCTCGTCTGCGTTCCCCGCGCAGCTGGGCATAAATTTGAGTGGTTGATGTTTTTTCATGCCCCAACATGCCTTGAATGAAATTAAATGGTGCTCCGTTATCAAGGAGCTGACACGCATAGGTATGATGAAAGTGATGCGGATATACATTTACTTCGAGTTCTCCCCGAGCAGCAAGCCGTTTTAATGCCGACCTGATCGTCTTTTCAATGTTGAAATTAGTTCCAATAAACGCAATGAATAATTCAGACAAGTCATTAGCATCTTCAATTCTTGCCTTTCTTACGTTTATATCCATACACTCATCTCCAACGATTTTTTTGTCATTATTTACAAGAATTTTCTATAACGTTTGTGTATCTATGGACTCGAGAGGCTTAAGGCGTAAACGGTACTGGGTCAAGTGGACTTAGCCTCGCTGAGCTAACTGCCTGTAGGTTAAGAACGAATGCGGTGATCGGTCAAGTATCTATGTTCTTGTCATTTTCGGAGAAGTATATAAGGTCTTGTCGTCTGACATCGGAGGACACATATCGTTAAAGGACAAGAGCTATGGGGTACGAAATCCTATATTTTATATTAGCCGCGCGGACCGATTGAAATATTAATGCGAAAAGTATGCTAAACTTAGGATCACCAAAAATCCCCTCGACCTGAGGGGATTTTTTCTATTGCAATGCATTACATCTCTCCTAACATTTCCTACAAACGCTAATGATAGATGAAGATGACGGAGAGAACGGCGTTTTATCCCAGTCAGCATATTGATGTTCTACGCGAAAGTCGTGACGGGTTAATAAAGAATGCAGCGTATCCTGACCCGTGAACCGACAAGCAATTCGGGAAGTTGTTCGCTTATATCCCCAATCACGCATCGTGACCCAATGCATGATATGCTGGCTAGCATCGTAACATTGTGTGCCTGATACCTTGACGTTATTCCCATCCTTATCCATAAATGATCCCCATTCTGTCTCCTCTTGATCGGATAAATCCGTTCCCTCCGGATTACGGGTCTCGAATGCAAAGATTCCATGGGGTTGTAAATGTTTGTGAACGGTCGTGAGCAAATCGATTTGATCTTGATCACTTAAGAATGCCTGAAATGCATTACCAGTCAAATAAATCATCGAAAATCGCTTGTCCGATTCGAAGGTACGGGCATCGCCTTCCATAAAAGTAACAGTCAACCCTTCCGCC
Source organism: Paenibacillus terrigena DSM 21567 (assembly GCF_000374845.1). GTDB lineage: Bacteria > Bacillota > Bacilli > Paenibacillales > Paenibacillaceae > Paenibacillus_K > Paenibacillus_K terrigena. Next base: position 34,389 of record NZ_KB895425.1, read on the forward strand.
TTCAACCGCGCATATGCGAGCATCGCTGAAGAGATATCTACACCGGTCATCGTTATGCCGGCTTTCGACAGGGGTATCGTTGTTAAGCCTGTACCACAAGCAAGTTCTAACACTTCCCCAGGACTCGATCTAGCAAGCTCAAGATAGAACTGATATTTGTCCATTTCACCGTCAAATTCAAGATCGTAATTTACCGGATCTTGATATTCCTCAAGATTGCTATGTTCAATCAACGTCATTCCCACTTTCATTTCTTGTTATAACATTTAGAAATGCCATAAATGAATCTATTGAATAAAATAAACACAATGTTGCATTGAGGAAAAATAATTTTTATAAGGAAAAACATGTGCTTATATAGACGCAGAAAGGATAATCGAAATGAAAACCCTTTCGCCAGCCATCGCGCTTATATTATTTTACTATTTTTTTGATAATCCATTTGGTAATAAATAGTTATAATCAATTTTTATCGAACCTTACATAACTACTCTTTAAGTCGATAATCATTACGTTATCCTGCCAGTTAACTTAATCAGTAAGTTATGATTACATCTTTTACGATTATTGACCTCACCTTCTCCCTGCCAAGTAGACAAGAATAAAGAGACACTATTATGCTGCGACCGTTTCTCGGTATTCCACCGGGGAACGGTCGTTTAGTTTTTTCTGAAAGTGTTCAAGGAAACGGATGCCCCTTATATAGCCTACGTCTCGGCCAATAACGACCGATTCAAAGAGAAGATCCGAGCGCTGGGTGTTGTGGAGGAAGAGGAATAGATAGCTGACTACTGAAAGGCTGCAGAACATGATTATGCTAACAGTAAAACCGGCAAACATGCCGTTTTTTTGTTATTGATGCACGAATTTATTATCATTCATATTTGCTTGTATAACGTCCACCCAATTTGTATTATGCATCATCTCGGAAGAATCCCCATGAAATGCCTTCATGGCTTCCTGATCATCAAGCAGCCAATATCTCATCCAAGCCGTCAAGTAACCCCTATGATTGCCACCATTACCTTCAATCGCTGTATGAGCTGCACCTTTTGCCATCCCCATCATAACAGGCGTACTTGCGTTAGTACTATGAAAGGCTAATTGATTCGTTGATACCGGTGAGATTAGAAAATCTCGTGTACCGCCCATAATGAGGAAAGGAACAGTAATACGTGCTGTATCGTACACATCTTTTGGATCACAATACTTCAAATCCGGGAGAGCGATGGATACAACCGTCTTAATCAACGATCCGCTTTTATAGTTGGTATGCGCATTAATGACCCCCGTAGACCCTTGAGAATGTCCCGCTACACCAATCTGTTCCATTTGTATTTTTTGATAAAACAAGCTGTTTGTTCGTTGGTTCTCATTTCTCAAATAATCAATAGCCTCCGCAATTTCTTTGCCTGTTCCTGTTGTCTTGCTATAGGAATCTATCACTATGAATCCCCAGCTAGCAAGATGGGTTAAGAGCTCATCATAACGATCAGGCGTGGCATCGGTTCCATTCCCCCAAGAAATAACAGGATAAGATTCGTCTCCTTGAAATGCTGGGTAGTATATTCTAAATAAAACCTCTCCGCTCGCACGCTTAACTTCTTCTACCTTTACATGGTAGCTTCCTTGCTGTGCATACCGCTGCTCAATGCTTCCTTCTGCAAGTTCGGGTACATTAGAGTGAATAATTATTTGCAAGAAAATTGTAATTGGAACTACAACGATAAGGACTAAAGCTGACAACCATACAATCCGCTTTCGTTTTTTCAAAACCAACATGCACGTGACCTCTACGATAGTCTATAGGTTTCTCTATCGTTTTCTCTGTTAAAATATGTTAACTAAAGGGATATACGTGAAAGATGTAGTTATGTTTCATTAAACAAGAAGATGTTCAGATTACAAACCTTATTCAAGAGAAAGAGCGTATTGAATTGTCAATGTCTGATTCTGCGGAGTTGACAAGTTTCGATAACATTAAGCTAATGGTTGAAGAAGCATTGCAGTTTAATGAGATTATTCGTATTGTTATTAATCGCTTTATCGAGAAGATTGTGGTGACTAAAGATAGTAAGATCAAACTTTAATATCATTATGCAGGGACGTCTAAAATAATGAATGAATTGATTAGTCACACTAATTAGATTCATGTTGTTGATGTCCCTCTCTTCCCCGCCAACAAAATCCATTACGCGGAAAGCGGTTTCACTTTAAGCCTGATTTGTATCTGCTGCTCCTGGACTACTTGAAGAGGCTTGTAAGGTAGGGTGATGGGTTAGTTAGCAATCGTCAGACAGCCCGTCCAAAAACGCTCTTTCGAACTCAATGGAAGTAGAAGTGTAACCGATGTCTGTTTCATACATTCGCAAGAAAACGAACCTCAACCATCCACCCTCGGGATTGTTAGCATCTCGAGTATCTGGGAATTCAAAAGAATCTGTGCAATCTCTCAGCATTACCACACGATAATTTTGATGGCGAGCTGACAAGCAAGTTTGGTACAAGCACGATTTGATATGGAATCCCACAGCAACTATTGTGTCAATCTTCCATGTTTTGAGATAGTAATCAAGTGGTGTGCCATCGAAACCATCTTTCCCCCATTTAGGAATAACAGGTTCGCTCTCTAATGGTTGTATCAGTGGATTAAATGTTGGAGTGACTGGTTTCCAACTATTATCTATGTGGTCTAATCCGTGTATTATAGTGGTCACATCATTGGGTCCACCAACGCCCGAAATGGCATCGTATAGGTAAACCACCTTTAACCCCATTCTCCGTGCCACATTGAGCGACAAATGAATTTGGTTTTCTATAACTTCCCTGTGGTTTCCCGCTTCATATGAATCAACTACCAGGAATGCAGTTTTTTCTGGATTAATAGGAATCCTCAAGTCGGGGTCTGAATTATATTTCCTGACAGGTAATTTGAAGTCAGCCATTTCGCAACCTCCATCATAGGAAATTTGTATAACTGATGATACCTGTGAACGTAGCGTAGTTACCTAGTACCTACAATATTTCCATATGTGTATTAGACATTCCTTCCAGTTACTTCAACAAATCAAAAAGGAGCCGCCTCAAGCAAGCTCCTCACTTTTGTGACCCGTCTAGCATAATAACCAATCATTTCAAAGGACCACCAATACAAAATCTATATCCATCAGGATCATAGACGAGGACTTCTCTCATACCATACGGTTGATTAACTGGTTCGGATTCTAATATTGCTCCTCTTGCCTTGAAGTCATCAAAAACAATGTCAACATCGTCGACCCAAATGTAAGATTCCATATATCCATTTACTGTGTGGTTAGGACGAATTAGTTCTTTATTTTCAGCTTCTTTGATTAAGAAACTTATTCCATCTCGTTCTACAAACTGTCCTTCAATTCTGAAACCAAGCTTTTCTCGGTAATATTCCTGGGATTGTCTTACATCAGAGACGAGTTCTAGCAATCCTTTAACGGAATGGAAATTTCAACATTATAAGGATGAAGTTCTTCATTCAAACAAAGCTCAATTCTTTGTTTAAAATTCCCTCAATTTAACAACTCTAATGCTGTTTCGATTGGAATTGGAAAATGAGAAGGAGATAATGAAATCTCCCCCCCTACTTGACTTTACAATCCCAAATTTCATTCAATCAACTTGTTGCATGATATTCTATTTCAGTATCGCTTTTGCTACGATTGCAAGGTCTACAATATCAATGGTACCGTCTTTATTGACATCCGCTTTTACGTTCCAACCCGCTTGGCCTTGTTGTTTGCCATAAGCTGCAGCAACGATAGCCAAATCTCCGATCGTGATTCGTCCATCTCCATTAACGTCTGCATTTATTTTTCTGGATTCAAACGCTTGAATCGCTGCTTGTAATTGAGCTTTTGCTTCATCTACCTGCTGCTGAGTGATATTCGAATCGCTTGCTGCTGTATTAGCCGTATCGATAGCAGACTGCAAGAGTGCTTTGGAACCCATCGCATACATGCCGTCTTCATTTCCTTCTATCGCTGCACTGTACATTACCTGAGCGCTCGCAATTAAGGCATTCAGCAACGATTTGTCTACAGAGATCTGAATTCGCACTTCACTGGAAGCTCCATTAATTGGAAGTTCGTTCCCTTCTTTGTTAGCAATGGCAACGCCGCTTACCGACACTGTCGTATTGGTAGCTTGGGTTACAGATTTGGACGTAAATTTAAAATTTAAGATATCGCCTTGAGGAATTACTCCTTGAGCCATAGTGCTGGCAGCAAGAACCCGAACATGCCCCGGTACGTTCTCCTTTTGGTCGATAATTTGATATCCGTCTTTGAGTGAGGTTACCGACTCCAGCTGCATATGATTCGGATCATAGTTTAGCGTCACATCTTGCGCATATACCTGCTGGTATTCATTTTGTGTCACATGGCTAAGTCCCATTTTGACTTCAAAGATTTGTCCAGGGTACACCTGCTGCGGACCTTGTAAAGTAGACAGAGGCATATTTTTCGGAATTAGCATGCGCAAAGTATACGTCTCTCCGGCTACGGTATTGAAGGTAACGGTAGTCTCGCTTTCCCAGTTGGGGGCGGTTCCGGTAGTGGTTTTGATTTCATGGCCAGATGAATCAAAGACATCGGTGCCCACAGCCCAAGGAGATGCGATCGTCAGAGGTTTGCCCGCCTCACTTTTGATGGTCACACTCTGCACCTCGTTAGAGGCTCCATCATAAGCAGCGGACACAACGAAGGCTCCCGGCGCGCGTAATCTGGCAAAGGATGCATTCTTTCCGCTCATCCAATTTGGGAACACCTTCATAACGCCCTGGTCACTCATGAGCAGCATGCTGTTGATCGCCTCGGTCGCACCGATCTTCTCCACGCCGTGTACACCATCACTGATTCGCAAATTGGGCTGAATCTGGGCTTTGATCGTGTTGGTCATATTCCCCAAGACTGCATCCGCGGGGTATCTGGAGCGAACCGCGTCGTTGAAGATTCTCGGGAAATTGTTGATCTGACTCCATGCCCTGGTGCCGAACACGTCGATCGTGTTTCTGGCGATCTGCAGTGCGCTATCCGAGGAGTAGTAACCTAACTGACCGCCCGGGACAACGATGTCCAGCGGGATGATATTTCCGTCACCTGGGACAGGATTGGCCAGATCTACCCACTGCCCGTTCTTCCACTCCTTTTCCGCGAGGGCATAGACCTGTTTGCCATTCCACACACTGGTCGGCTGTGAAGCGAGGTGATCGAAAAGATCCTGCCAATGCGCCCGCAGATCCGCGTCTCTGTCCAGCGTGACACTGGCGGCAATCAACTCAGATAAGACATTCTTGAGCGCCGCAAGTTCCACTGCGGGGTTTTTGGCCCACGAACCTTCGTTGTAACCGGCGTACAAGGTATACGTAGCGCCCGTCTTGTCGAGCCATGCATCATAGAAGTTCACACATTTCTTAAGATAGTCATAGACGTAGGTATTCAGATACGTTTCGTCCTGCGTATAGTGATAATACTGAATCAAAGGATAACTGCTGAAAGCGGCGTTGAGCGCCTCGGAGTGATAAGAATCATCCATGACGGTGCCCCACGGTCCAATACCCACCGGATACAAAACCGCGTCAGAGATTCCATTTTGCAGATCCGGACTGCTGTTGATGTAGCCTTCGTTGATGCGTCTGAGCTGATTCGGGTCCGCAGCGCGTCGCATACCCTCGGGCACGAAGCTCAACATCGCCTCTCCGGCCGGCAGTGACAGATCGGAGCGATTACTGGAGTTGGCTCCGAAAAACGTGGCGATGAAGTTGTAGTTGAGATGGTAATCGGAAGACCAGCTTGGATTGTCGGTGGTGTGCCATACCCCATAAAGTCCCGGGGCAACTTTTCCAGATCTGGCGGTGCTACCAAGGAGATACTGCGCCCCGTAATAGTATTTCTGTACGTCGGCGTAGTCCGGGATGTTGATGTAGGAGGCAGACCAGAAGTTTTTCCACCAGCTTTGATGATCGGCCCGCAGTGTCTCAACATCCTGAGCGCCATTGATCGGCGACAGCTGAGCGCTCGCCTCGGAGACCGGATCGGTCGCGAGAAGATTGTTCTTTGCGTCGTAGGTCTTTCCTCCGCCGCCGATCGCCGTGACAATTTGCACCGTTTGACCCGCATCTAGCGTAAACGCCGTACTACCTGTGCCTTTCAAGTTGTTGACAGAGACGGTGCTTTCGGCGCCCAGCACCTTGGTAGCCAGAGCCGCCTTCGACGTCCATGAGTTTGAATTAAGCGGCGCGTTGTTGAACGTTGCCCTTGTGGCTACCGCATTTCCATTAACTTTGTCGGCAGTGGCCGGGAAGCTTCGGTTGTCCGCCTTACCCCAGGTGTTCACCTCCAGGTCCACCGGCTCGGATCCTAAAGACGTGAGTTCAGTAACCAAGATGTTTTTCGAGGAGGATAGCCATGTTTGCATCGACAGATTCACGCCGCTGATACTCAGCTTGGTCTGAATCTGAGCGTTCAAGATATCCTGCTTCTCGTACGTCGGTGTATTGCTGAAACGTTTGCTGTAGAGTTCCAGCTCATGAATACGCAGTACATGCTCTTTGCCTGCCTCAGCAGATGCTTTAGTGACCCACAGCCTCACGTAGCGCGCCGTGGCCGGAGCCGCAAGATTTCTGTTGACAATAGCTGCGTCGTTGCCTGTCACAGCGTCCATATTGACCCACCCACTCTGTGTTGTGACGTTGTCCCAGGTAATGCCGCTCTCGTCAGGCAAGTATTGCAGCGCAAAATCTTTGGTGTTGCGAGAGATAGGTTCGCCAGCCAAGCTTGCATTATACATACTGTAACTGGCAATCGACTTCGACTCTCCTAAATCGATAATCGCCCAGTGTGGCGTTGCAAGATTTGTAGTGGAGCACCATTTCTTATTGACATCATTAGATATGCCGTCAACCAGCAGCTCCGGACCGAAGCCGGACAAGAAATCGTCAACCTTCACTGGCCGATTCTGCGCAATGTTCGGATTTCCTTGAAGAGGTGTTGTTTGCTGCGGACGCTCATAGAGTTCAAACTGTCCTATTCTAGCGCGTGGATTGGGATCGGTGTTGCTCTGCTGCAGCGGATTGGTGATGTACAGCCGGAAATGCGCGGAAGTGACCGGAGCGGTCAAGTTCGCGTCATACACATCCTTTGTGTTGTTGTCGACCACGGACACATCCGTCCACACAGCGTCCGGACCGCCCGTTTCACTGACTTGCAGGCGGAAAGCGCTCGTGTTGTTCATGCTGAAACCGCTGCGTACCGCGCCATCGTTCTTGACTACCCAGCGCTGTACGGTGATCGGCGCAGTATACTCGAGCTCCAACCAGTGGGTACTGCCGATCTTAGTCACCCAGCCATAGCCACTGGGGGAAGACTGCATATTGCCGTTTACAGCGGTGGCCGGATAGAAGGCGTCATGATATGTACTCGCAGAGACAGCTTTGTATGTCGGGGCCAAATTCGGATTATTGTTATTCTGAACGGTTTTCTGCTGGATCGTGATGCCGCCGATGGGCAGAGGTTTGGTCAGATTGTCTCCACTATTAAACACGCCTAGGAGATTTCCCGCCGATACGAAGTCCGACTTTGAGATCAGGAACGTTTTCTGCTCTTTCGCCCCTGCTGAAGTTATACCCACATCGCCGTTGCCAAGCAGTGCCGTGTTGGGCATTTGGTCGGTATAGGCGCCAATGTAACTGTCGCCATTCCATTCACCGTAGATCTTACCTACGATCTCACTGATACTTCCCCACTCCTCTGTACTCGCTGTTTCTGCGAATTGATTTACCGGAACGACATCTCTTAATGCTTGGGTGTCCTTGTCGTCAGCCGCCAGCGCGGATTGCAAATTCCAGACTGACGCGCTTAAACAAAGACTTAGTGTCAGCGCCAGAACCCGTCTCCGTGTTTTTGACAATTCCATTGCATCTCCTCCTGATTGATTAGATTTGTCTTGCGATTCAAATCAAAAAGGCGCTAAAACCGTATGTATCGATACGTTGATCCGCCTCCTTATTGCTATTGTAAAATCACCCTAGATTTACAAATAGTGAAGAAATTAACGATTCACTATAAATTCTAATCAATAAAAATTAATATATATAATAACTATCACCCTATTAGAAAACGGTTTCAAAGAAAAATAAAAAAGCTTGAATATAGAGATAAAACATATCCCCTCATTCAAGCAAAGAACCACATTATGAACTCAAAGCGTCGGCCAGCCTAATCAATAGATGCATCATTTCTTTTTCTTCAAGCGAAATATTTACACCATGCTTCTGAACAACAGGAATTTCGGATCGCAACTCCTCTAGAACATTCGTTTTGTACACAGCTTCGATCTCTCTATCGGGAAAAGCAATCTTAAAGTTCGTTTCTTGATCTCTACAGTTACTTAAACGAACAACTATGCCAGAGCCATCCTCTGATCGTTTTACATCGAATACTTGGACCCCTTCTCCGTTCATCTCGATAAACTGCCCGGATAACTCTTCTTTACAATCGATAACCGGAAACGTCAATACCGGAGTAACGGTTTGGATAGCCCTAGCCATCGCAGTATCAGGATCGAAGGTTCGGAATGTAGATAAGACATAAGTGAATGAGGCAAACCCAGGTTGACGAGCTTGGAAGTTCGTATCCCAGTAGTTGTTCATTGGCCATGCAAGCAGCAGTGGATTCGCTTTCCTCGGTACATGCTCCTGCTCTTTACCGAAGTTGAAATCTCCCACTTGGACAAGCGGAGCATCCGGACAACTCATAGTCACACCAAACTGGTCGTCGTAGACCGACACGCTTTTATCGACAGTAAGATAATCTCTGCATACGCCCGGAAGTTGTTGGTCATCCAATTCCACGAGTTGTCCGGCCGTATCGTAATGGCAGCGCCATGCTTGCAAGTTCAACGGAATGGCAAAATAAGTTCCTTCAGGCGTTGTGATATCCTGTTTGTTGAAGGCGACTTTGATCTCGATATCCGCGAGATAACTATAAAAGGTAAATCTTTGCTCCAATTGTTCGACGCCGGGCGCATCCCATCTTAATATTAAGGTAGCGCTATGCGCGCTGCTCTCTACACTGCAAGATTCTAACCGTGTATAGGATTGTCTCTTGGCTTTCCAGTCATGATTCCAGTCGGTAATGCTGTTATTCCCATTTTCAATATTTCGGGGAAAAATGGCACTGCGGTTGTTCGAATGATAGATCGGATCAACGGTTTCCTGTACGTACTGGAATAATGTCCAAGGACTGCTTGCATCTAGGACTTCCCAATCTTGCTGTTTATCGTATAGTCTAGTGATTCGGCCAGTTAATGGGTTATAGTTGCACACATGAAATGGTGTTTCGATTGTACCTTGTCGCGTTAAAACCTTACGTTCCCAGGGCCCTTCACCAGCGGTTTCAATGATACCCGGATCCGTTAGGATCTCCTCGGACCGCGGCGCTTCTTGTAAAGTTCGAATCGGAATCTTGCGCCAACTGAAAGGAGGAAGTTGAACCGTTCCATAACTCGTTCCTGGATGATGGGTGTCGTTGTTCATTAATACATGACGCATTCGGTCTGCGTTCAGATGTCTCCCTGCAATCGTAAAATTGGATGGAATCCGAATGTCGTGTGTTATCGGCACCGAAGAAGGATTGATGAGCAGTATCCCTTCAGGTTCTTTCGACTGCAGCGGATTGTTCGCCAGCTTCTCCAATTGCGCGTTTAATAAATATCCCGTTAAGCTATTCGCCTGATAGGCATAATGCGCCTTATGGATGTGCTGAATCTTGACATTAAGATGATCCGGCTCCGAAATTGAATTAAACGCCCCCCAGGTATGCTCATCGTAAAGATATATTTGCTCCCATGCCTGTTTCTTGATCGATAGATAGGAGGCACCCGTCTCCGGTTGAAACGCATCCAGCATTTCGACAGCCTTCATCCCCTGCTTCGTTCGGCGATTCAGCTTGACTTCTTTGGCAGAGCTGCCGGAACCAAAGTTCCAGTAATCCGTCCAGTCCCCGGCATGCGTCGGCAATACTGCTGCATGGGCTCGAACTTTCGCATAGAGCTGCTCCGGCGTTACGAACGAGATGGTTTGCTCGCGCTGCTCTACATTCCATGCTTTAAGAAGTCCAGCCAATTCGCGATCCGGTGGATTGTTGTCGTAAAGTGGCAAATTCGTCGCGGTCAAGTAAACAAAGTCGAACGGGTACTCCGGATTCGCTTCGATTTTATGAAGATATTTAGCTAGCCCTTCAGCCACTATGTGTGTATCTAGTGCATTAACGTCGCAGATTTGGCTGAAAAGCGAATAATGTTCACCATTAAAGGTAAGCAATTTTCGACGGTCAGGAGTTGCCCAATGGAACGCATTTGGTCGATTAAAGGGAACGCCGCCAAAGTGAATATTGATGCCCATGATAAAAAATTCTACGCCAGCATCCAAAAGAAGTTGGCTATATGGCCACGGCTGACCGTTAATATCATGGTGAATAGCCGTCTTGATTTCGATATCGAATTGGCTGCGTAATTGGCGGACAGGATACAGCATTTTCGCCATTTCTTCAGCTGAACATAGCGGCGTCGTATGCATAAAAGAAGCGGAGATACTCATTTGTCCGTTATGCAAATAGTGCTTGAACCGGTCGACTTGACCCGCCTTCGCCGTTTCCAGCCAGCGCAGCACGGGATAGCTGGACTCGCAGGTCCATCGAAACTTGTTAACTTCCTCCCAATCTTCTGTCATCTCGCACATGTCCAGCGCTTGATCGATATACCCTTTTTGCATTTCCAGCAATATGGGTTGTGCATGCGTATATCCGACATCCAGGTGACTATGATGCAGCACGAGCACCTCTTTGATCTTTGACATCCCTTTTCTTCCTTTCTATTATCCTTTTAATGAGCCTGATGTGATGCCTTCCACGAATTGTTTCTGCAGCGCGAGGTACAACACGATAATCGGCAGCGAGGCCAGAAACATCATAGAAAACATTTGCCCCCAATTAACCGAGAATTGACCGATGACGCGATAGATGCCCGCCGTGATTGTTGTTCCTTTAATCGGTCCGATAATGATAAGCGGATTCAGAAAATCATTCCAAACCCATAAGCCGATGAAGATGATGACACTCGATGTACACGGCCCAAGCAACGGAAAGATTATTTGCCAGAATGTTCTTAGCGGTCCTGAGCCGTCGATTGAAGCCGCTTCGTCCAGTTCACGCGGTATGGTACGAATGAACCCGGAATACATGAAGATGCCAAAAGGAACATAGTAGCCCATGTAAAAAACGATAAGGCCAACCTTCGAACTCATTAAATGCGTTGCCATTAACACTTTAACGACTGGTATCAGAATAATCGTCGTGGGCACCATGAGTCCGAATAGAAAAAAGAGAAGCAGAAATCTCGTTTTTTTGCTATCGTTCCGTACTATGTAATAAGCGACCATCGACGAAGAAACGATGATAACAAGCAATGAAATGGAGGTAATCACGACGCTATTCCACATGCTCGTGAACAACAGCTGATCCGGTCTGGTGATGATGCCTTTTAGATTTTCCAGAGTGAAGCGCGTCGGAAAACTGAGCGGATTGGCCATGATTTTGTCGTTTTCTTTGAATATATTAACGAGAACAAGGTATAAAGGGAGGAAAAACACCAACGTGATGCAAATCGTAAATATTTTATGAGCTCTAGACAACCATTTGGAAGACATTTAATATTCAACCTCCCTGCGCTTCAACAAGGTGACGACGACAACGGAAATGACGCCGATCAGAAGGAACAATACGACAGCCATGCTCGATGCATATCCCATTTGATTTTCGTTAAATCCCATGTTGATGATTTTCAATGATATGGTTTCAGTCGTCGTTCCCGGGCCACCGTTCGTTAATACGACAACCTGGTCAAAAACTTTGAAGCTCGAAATCAACAACATAACGGTATTGATCGTAATTCCCGGTGCAAGCAGCGGAAAGGTAATATGCTTGAATTTCTGCCACTGGTTGCATCCATCTATTTTAGCGGCTTCGTACAGGTCGCTCGGAATGCTTTGCAGCGTTGCAAGGAAGACGACTGTGCAAAAACCCATGGATTGCCAAACGATAACGGCGATAATGGAGTAAACAACTATACTCGTATTCGCAAGCCAGCTCGTTCCGTCCAGACCGATGTATCCCAACAGCTTATTAAGTACACCATCATCGGTTAGAATGATCGACCAAATAAATCCGACAATGATGGGGCTTAATACTTGAGGCGTGAAAAAGACGGTTCTGGATGCGTTATAAATCCAACCTTTGAAGTTTACCAACAAAGCAGAAAGCAGCCCTAACCCGTTTGAGACCAAAGTGACGATGATTGCAATTAAGCAAGTCACGTAGATAGCATGGCCGAACTCACCGTCTTTTGCGAGATCTTTATAGTTATCGATCCCAATCCAATTAAAATCGGGATACAACGGATTAAAATTCGTGAAACTGTAATATACACAAAAGACGACTGGTAAGATAACGAATGCAAGATAGATGATCAGACCATGAGATACGAAGAAAAAGAAGTTGGACCATTTGTTTTTCAGAATCTACACCCCTTTTGACTCAAGAAATAAGGAGGAGAGAATGTTTTTCTCCTCTCCCTATTTCACTCGTTCTTTATTATTCGGATTTACTTGGTGCGCTTGCTGACTTCATCCCATTTCGCATCCAGCGCCGCCAATTCCGAATCGACGGATTTGCCTAGAATCATATTTTGAGCAGCTTTATTGAATTCATCAACCATTCCAGGAAGCATAGCGGCGTCGCCATTTTCCCAACCGAAAGCATTAACCTTCGTACCTTGTTTGCTCATTTCGACGACCTTTTGGAATAAAGGTGGATATACGTAATCGACGGTTTGACCTTCCAACGGAATCAAGGCGTCCGACTTCACGGCTTCGACTACGGTAGCGGGATCCGTTACGAATTCCGTCGCGAACATTTGGGCCGCTTCAGGGTACTTGGTGGTAGCGCTGACGGAAGCTGGGCCGCCGACGGCATAAGGGGTAACAATCGATCCATCATCGGTCGGAATCGGGAATACGCCGATTTCGATGTCTGTTTGCGCATTAGCCGCAGCAACGAACCAAGATCCCATCGGATACATTGCGCCTTTTCCTTTCAGAAACGCATCTTGCAGTTGAGAATATCCGATAGCCAAACCGTCTTCGTTGAATGCTTTGGATTCCACCAGGCTCTTCCATTTCAGTACTGCGTTCTTAAAGAGCGGATCGGAAAATTTCACTTCACCTTTCTTTCGTTTAGCTACCCAATCCGGTACTTTACTATAGACGTCCGTGCTGATTATGCCGTCCAATAGGAATGTTGTCGACCACGGGTCTTTAGCTCCGCCGTACAACAACGGCGTTTGACCAGATGCCTTGAGTTTATCAACGACATCAACGAATTCCGCCCACGTTTTTGGCTCGGTCGCACCGGCTTTATCGAACATTTTTTTGTTGTAGTAAATATAAGAAATGGTTTGTGCGCCCCATGGCAGCAGATACACTTTGCCGTCAATGGCGACGGTATCCGCACCTGGTACTTGGCTCACGTATTTGTCCTCGAACGCCATAAGCGATTTGGATGCCAAAAATTCTTGCACGTTTACGGACATCAGCACGTCTGGGAATTGACCTGTCGCGAGTAATTGCTTCGCGTATTTCGTGCGGTCGACGTCGGGGGATACGATTTTGTTCACCTTGATGTTGGGGTGTTTGTCTGTAAATCTTTTGATCGCGTCATCCCAGTACTGTGCAGTCAGGTTCGGTGTTTCAAATACAAGTACGTTCAGTTCGGCTGGTTCTTCGGATACAGGAGCTTCCGAGGTTGCTTTGGGGGAATCTGTCTGTCCCTTAGCAGAAGTATTCGATGGATCATTGGAGGAAGACGAATTACCGCATCCGGCAAGGGCTGCCGTAAGCATTAGAGCTAAGCACAATGACATAAATCTTTTCACTTTATTACCCCCTAGTATGTAATGTGACTTCATTTACAATTATAAAAAGGAACGCCAGTGACAAAAAGTGGAGGAATTAACGTTCGACTATAATAAATAATGCTGTTACTAGGCTCTCAGAAAAAAATGCTTCGAGATCGACTCCCGAAGCATTCTGTAGCTTAAGACTTATTACCTTTCTTAAATTCCATTGGTGATTTGCCTGTAATTTTTTTAAATTGGCTGTAAAAATAGTTCGGTTCGGTATACCCGACTTTCTCAGCTATATCCTTCACGCTCTCGCCGGAAATCAACAAGAGGTTTTTCGCATTTCTTATTCTGACATGATGCAAGTATTCATTGAATTGCTGCCCCAATTCGATCTTTAACCGCTTTCCGAGATAAGGAGCCGAAATATGAAATTGTTGAGATAATTCCTGCAAGGTCAATCCTTCCATATAATGAGAATCAATGAATTTTACCACTTTTTCTACGATATTCGTATTTCGGTTCATTTTCAGCCTCTGCAGCGTTTCAAGTAACGTTTGGGATAGTTGTATAAAATGCTCGTACAATTTTTCTTTGGTATCGGCTTGAAAGAGTGCATCGACAGACTTTGGAAAGTGGCTTGCATGCTCGAGAATCTCGAACTCCATCTGCCTTAATTGGCTCATGCACAATAATGCGAAGTCGATAAATACCGTACGAATGATGCTGAGATCAGGCACTTGGATTTCTTGCAGTTTCTTGCCAGTCGACTCCAATTCCTTTAGTACAGCCACATAATCATGATTTTCTATTAATAAATTCAAACGGATGAAGCCTAGCTCTTTGGAGATGGTTTCCTTTTTCTTTTCCCGATTCTGTTTGGAATAATCGATGACCGATGCGGAATCGACGAAATATCGATAGTCGTATAAGTCCATCGCGCATTGATAAGATAAATAGATATCTCTCCAAGATGTGCAGGGTTTGCCAATAAAGGCGACAACTTGAATCTTCAATACCTTTTGAATGAGCGCGATAATCTCTTCAGTTCGATTACTGATCGCGTCTTGGCTATGGTGATTTATACCGGTGAATAACAAAATAATATGACTTTGTTGATTCCCGAATACATATACTTTCTCATCAATAGCAATTGCCTCATGAGCAACGTTGCGTATGGCAAACTCACTTAATTGCCTTTCTTTCAGCAATGGGACTTTTCTCTGACGGGTAATCGTGTCCATAACAACGACTTGAAAACCGCTATCTTCTAGATCGATGTTCAGCATTCCGCACTTCTCGTGAACGTCTCGAATCGAGTAATTGTTCATGACAATTTGATTCAGAATATTATTCTTCATGAGTAAAGTTCCCTCGAACAACTCGCGAGATTTACGATACTCTATGAGAAGGCTTTCATGAATTTGTTGAAGAGAGCGTATCAATTCCTCTTTGTTAATTGGCTTCAACAAATAATTGTCAATACCCCTGATCATAGCTTCACGGAGATAACTGAATTCGTCATATCCGCTAATGATCAAGACTCTCGTCCGATAATCGGCGTCTCTGATCCTTTTTAACAACTCTAGTCCCGTGCATACGTCCATCTGAATATCGGTGATAACGACGTCGATTTGCTTATTCGATTGCAGGAATTCCCATGCATCTTCACCATCTTCGAACAATCCAGCTACTTCAAAACCTAAGCTTTCCCAATCAACTATGGCGTGCAAGCCTTCTCGAATAAGCGGCTCGTCATCCACAATAATGACTTTTCTATTAATTGAACTCATGAGTTCACCTCAAGTTTCGGTATATAAAGTGTAACTACAGTGCCTTCTCCTATCCTACTCTCAATATCCAACCCGTAGTTTATGCCGAATATTAATCGCAGCCTCGAATGCACATTCATGATTCCGACGGATGACGATTCTTTTGATTCGAAAGGTGTCATTTGAAGATTGGCTCGTAGACGATTTAAGGTTTCCGGCATGATTCCCTTTCCGTTATCTGTTATCTTTACTTGGATCTTATCCTGAACTTCATTTACGCTGATTTGAATTTCGATATTTTTCCCTTTATTCATGGCATGCTTGAAAATATTCTCTACGATCGGTTGAACCGAAAATTTGGCAATTCGTTCGTTCTGGTAATGATTTGGAAAGTTGATAATAAATCGTGATTTGGGATATCTGAATTGTTGGAGTTTTAAGTAATATTCAACGTAATAAAGCTCCTCGTATAAGGTCACGACCGTTTCTTTATTTCTGATGTTCCATCTGAAAATTTCGCTTAACTGATAAATGGTCTCCGATAGATTCATATTTTTTTCTTTGATGGCCTGCATACGAACAATTTCTAGCATGTTTGACAAGAAGTGAGGATTAACCTGAGAATGCAGCAACTGTAACTCCGCTTCTTTCGACTTAATCTCAAGAACGTACTCCTGTTGAATAAATTCCGATAGCTTGGAAATCAACTGATTGTACGTGTCCTCCAAAATCGTAAATTCGTCGTTTTTATGTATTGGGATCAGATAGACAAATTCGCCTGGATTGTATTTCCGCATATTGCGGGTTAAGGTTTGGACTCGCCTGGATAATCCTCTGGAGATATAGAAGGCAACGAAGACGTTCAAGAGAATAATGGCGGTCAACGTGATCCATTGGTTTTTCTTCATGGCGAGTATATTCTCAATTAGTTTTTTCTTAGATATAAACATTGTAAATATCATGTCATCCACAGAGTTCTGGACTTGTGTAACGAAATAATGCTCAGAATCGAGCTCACTATCATCGATATTTGATTGATTGACATCCGCTGGCATCGTATTTCCTGAGATTCTTATTGTGCCATTAGCATTCTTTAATTCGATTAAAGAATCCGTTCTGAGATGTGATCCTGCTTTTTGAAGGAAATCGGTATCCACACTGATTAGCAAGTATCCGACTGGTTGGCTTTCTGCAAGCGCATTTGGATCTTTCACTTTTAGAACAAAAACCAAGTCATAGTTATTCGAATTAACGTTCGTATCTGTTTTTCCGATCGGATATACTTTCACGTACTCGTTGGTATCAAGAGAAATCATGGAATCAAATTTGGGTAGAAGACTTGGATCGAAATATCTAACAAAAGCAAACTTCTCCTCATCATTATTTCTAATAAACAATATCGAGCTGAAACTCTCATCCGTGTAAGCCATCGATTGCAGGAATTGCTCGATTTCAGCTTTATGCCTTAAGTCGTCCACCTGAGTTGTTCCTTGATATTTCTTTATCTTCTCAAGGATGGATTCGCTCTGATTGGATTCGAAGAACAAGGAGAATACATTCGAACGTATTTGCTTTAATTTGTGGTTGTACGCATCTTGAACATCAAGAATCTCAGCTTGGGCATATCCATATTCGCGTTCTTTTATAAATTGATCGATACGAATAATGTTAAGCTGACCTCCAATCAGAATGAGGACGGATTGTATAACGATTACGGCAATAAAAACTTTAGCAAACAAGGAATAATTCAACTTCTTTAAAAAATTATGCAGATACTTCACTCCCCCCTTGTTATGGGAAAGACGCCTCTACGGTAACCACCAAGTTAGCAGAGACATCCGCAATTGCCAATCATTATGCGACTAATTATAGGAAGTGGTTGATGAACGGTCAAGCTTAATTTTTCCACTATTACCCATCCCTTAAGCCCCACTTTGAATAATATTGATGCTGCAAATCATTAACCTTATTAACCTTCAAACGCCACGTCAACTACTCTTGATTCAGTAAATCATTTTTATCATGATCCAACTTTTATCGATTGTATTGCTTATAATAAAAAAAAGCGCACTGCGCGTGCGCGAAATATATGCATTTAGAACGATATTTGTCACCTTCTCATTTTCTTCCTTCGAGAATTATTGTGACAATACACATTTACATACCATGTTTCCAAAAGTTTGGATGTCTTGAATATAGTCATAATCAGGAGGATTTTGCTCGGTTTGGTTCAACATTCGGACTGCTACAACATGATACTCAGGGATAACCAAGACGGTATTTCCATATAACCCAAGTGACTGATAGGCTTGTATAGGGAGCTTGTCACCTAATTCCGATAAAGGTCGAGGCATGTCCTGAATCCACCAAAAAAATCCATGACGCGGCAATGTCTCGTTAAGGCTTAAAGGCGTAGTAATAGAACTAACTTGATCAAAGATGGCGCTAGGAACCCGTTGCATGCCATTCACTTTTCCTTTTGTTAAATGAATATATCCCCAATAGGCTAATTCTCGCGTACTAACAAATAGATTTACATCATGGCCTTGATCATCCTTGTAGTTTTCATTCAGCCATACTAAATTTTCCGATTTTTCTTTTACCCAACCTGATTCAGTGAACCCGTAGGGTAAGAATAGTCTTTCTTCTATGACCTCTGCGAGTGTTTGGCCAAATACCTGTTGAATAATTTTTATTAGCAGATTGACACCTGTGTTGTTATACTTCCAATCCGTCCCTGATGGGAATATCCTTCGATGATGATCACCGCCTTGGAGGCCGTGCGTATGCGTTAGCAAATGACGTATTTTCGTATCTCTACAGATAAGCTCGTCCAAATCATTTAGATAATTAGTAACATCATCATCTAAACTATTAATTCTGCCCTCATAAAGAGCGAGGCTTACAGCGAACCCTAAGTACGTTTTTCGGATTGAAGCAACATTGAACCTAGATTGTGGATCTACCATTCGACTGCCTACTGATTTATCGTGATATCCCGAATACCATTCATTAACAACACAATCATTTTGAATAATATAAGTGGATGCTGCTGATGCAGAAATCTTATGACTTATCTGTAAGACGTACTCGTTTAGTTCACGAAACGCACGATTTGAAGTATCAACTAACATTTGCATCGATATTCACCTATCCATCCATTTCTATTAAGTATATACGTTTGTGGGGATGCCTAGCTCCTTATAAGCCAGTAGAATGGCACCGACGACGGGCGAAAATTGCGCTTCGACCACGTGATAATTCTTTATTGGATTTGCCGTGAGCAATTCTGTCAGCTTCCCGCACATATAGGGGCTGCAGATGACACTGCCAATTAATGCGACCTCAACGTTACGTTGATCAAAGTTGGAGCCGACAAGCTCTATACCCAATTGAAGCTGCTCAACAGCGCGGTTGCAGACACGTCTTGCAACGCTGCTCCCCTGTGCAGCGGCGCTTGTGACTTGCGGAGCGAACTGTCCGAACAGTTGATCCCGCTTCATCGTATCGGGTTGAAATCCCTGCCGAGCAAGTTCCTGCAACTGCTCTAAGCTATTCACTTGCCAATGTTGCAGCATTTCTGTAATCAGCCTCTCATTCGAATCATCTCGATGGCCTGCAAGCACTTCATAGACAGCGTCATAGGCGAGATGACGCGCTGCACTATATGCGTATTGATGATAATCTAAGTTCCTGATCCGTCTGTCGTGTTCATCAATCCCCATGATCATCGTGCCTGTTCCGGCGATTGCAATAATTCCTGGCCTATTCTGTAACGCGCCCGCGTGAGCAATATCTGAGTCATTCAAGTGCAGCTTAGGACAATGGAGTCCCGGCAAGTCAGTGAAAGCAGTAATCCATGCATCATCAGCTTCTGATTCGTAGCCTGCAATGCCAGCAACAAGCATAGCCGCATCCGTCGCAACTCGTCCTGCCTTCGCAAGTGCGTCCTCAATCGTTACTTTCACATGATCTGACGCGTTTTCGTCTTTATACTTGGATGCACACCCACCCTCAGCATAAGCAAGCTTGTTCCCCTTTAGATCACATATCATGACCCTCGTACTCGTACCGCCTCCATCAATGCCAATAACAACATC
Source organism: Paenibacillus terrigena DSM 21567 (assembly GCF_000374845.1). Classification (GTDB taxonomy): domain Bacteria; phylum Bacillota; class Bacilli; order Paenibacillales; family Paenibacillaceae; genus Paenibacillus_K; species Paenibacillus_K terrigena. The sequence goes on from NZ_KB895425.1 coordinate 54,247, forward strand.
GCGTTCCATCATATATGTAACAACCTCCTACCCATCTGGTGACAAAATAATCCAATATGTTCTATTTCTTTATCTCTTACAATAAACCTTCTTTTGCCCTTATATTGAAAAAAGGCTGCCCTATGGCAGCCATTGAATTATCGTGTCCCGTTAGAATTCCTGTAATACGAATAATTTGGAGTTTGAACAAAAACGAGCGCCTCTGTAAGATGGGGTTACGCACGAGGTCAAAAGCCTCAAAAAGCCCATCAGGAGGTCGCTCTACTATGAAGTTTAAAGCACAAGACAAGCAAAATCAACTCATTGAAAACATTACCGTTCATCATCTGGTCATCGGTGTAGATATCGCTCAAGAAATACACGTGGCCCGCGCTGTCAGCTTTCGAGGGATCGCTCTTGGATCTCCCCTCAAGTTCGGTAACCATCATGAAGGATTTAAGCTGTTCAAGCGCTGGATTGAGGACCTGCTCGAAACCTACAGTCTAAGCAGGATCATCGTTGGTATGGAACCCACTGGCCATTACTGGTTCAGCCTAGCACGCTGGCTTGTCGATCAAAGCATTGAAGTCGTTCTAGTTAATCCTCATCTTGTAAAAAAGAACAAGGAGAACCGGGATAATACACCGTCTAAAAGTGACCATAAAGATGCACTTGTCATTGCAGACATGGTCAAAAACGGATACTACTCCCCTGTTCGTTTTCATTCGGAAGCTTACGAGGAACTGCGCATTCTCATGGCTAACCGAGAGACGGTTACCAAGCGCCTCAACAGTGCGGTTAATCAGATTCATCGCTGGGTAGACATTGTCTTTCCCGAGCTCCGTCAAGTCTTTAAAATTCTTACCTGCACCAGTGCCATCGCAACTCTCAGACTCTTTCCTTTACCTAAAGAAATTAGTCAATTAAACACGGAACAGATCATTAACGGCTGGAAGCAATATGTGAAGCGTCACGCTGGAGTTAAACGCGCCGGACTTCTCATTTCACTTGCAAAATCCAGTGTGGGCGCTACGCAGGCGCTTCACTCTTACAAACTTCATCTTGGGCAATTGCTCGAAGAATATGACCTCGCCCAGCGCCAACTTGAACAGATTGAGCACGAGCTCCATCTCATTCTTGAACGTATTCCTTATGCACAGAAGCTGCTTGAAATACGAGGCGTCAATGCAACGAGTCTAGCTGGCGTACTCGGTGAGGCCGGTGATCTAAGTGGCTATTCGCATGGAAATGCTCTGCTGCGGCATGCCGGGTTGAATCTAGCTGAGGCCAGTTCAGGGAAATGGCGAGGAAAAATGGTTCTCAGCAAACGCGGTCGTCCACGTCTGCGTCATTTTCTCTATCTCATGACGATGTGTATGGTGATGACTAACCCAGAAGTTCGAGCCTTACACCACTACAATGTTGAGGGGAAAAAGTTAAAAAAGATGAAATCTATTATGAAATTATGTGGTAAAGTCGCGCGGATGCTTGTCGGTCTGGCTAAAAGCAGCGAAGCATACGACTCGTTTAGAGTTTTCCCACAGGCCGCATAGAACCTGTCGATCCTCACCAACTCATGCATTCGCAGGATGAAAAGAAGCACGGAGTATCGGGAGACGTTACGCAAAAGGGCTCGGACCCGTTCCGTTAGAAAGACCGACCTTCCACCCCTTAGTTAGATGTGACAAAGGAATGAAAGGGCATAGACCCGTTGAGATATGGGAGCGAGAATCGCTAAGGCGAAGTGGAGACGTGCATATATGGAACAATATGGGTGGAGTGTACTTCACCTTTATTTGTGCATGCCCCTTTTCATTTCAATTCAGCCACAAGCTCCTCCATGTCTTCTTCTCTCATCTTAATCTAGGGTGAAATCCTGCGAATTCATGAGTCTGAGTGAGGAAATTAAATCATATCGAGGGAGCGTAACAATACATCATATTAGTGTTAGATTCATTTCCAATTATTTTTCACAATGACAATGACAAGTATGAGCAAGAATGACCCGGCAATATACCATAAAACTCTTCTCCAATCAAATGAAGCACCTGCATATTCACCCTCATAGTTCGCTTTAATGAATGATCCATCATTTATCTTTATTGCAATCGCCTCATTGATGTCAACGCCTTTTATATTGTAATATTCAGTGCCCTTCGGATAGTGATTCGAAAAATTACCTAAATATGTACCTTCCTTGTCTGAAAATGATGTAACTTTGCCGATGTTTGAACCGATTTGTTCCGTTTCCACTCGATTGTCCGAAATGATATAGGATTTACCGTCGTTTACAACAAAATTGTATGCCCAATCCGCATGAATTGACCCTATTGCAAAAAAGTGCTTGCCAGCCAGAGCATAATCAGCAAAAACAGAGATTTTCTCAAACTATCTCCCCCCTTGTTTCTTCCCATAATCAGACGATAATAAAGATATATTGTTGCACTATCCTGCCAGTTAGCTTAATAAGCAAAATACCAGAGAAGTCTAAATCGTACGTGTAATTCGGGATTCCACCTGACTTAACGGCTGTGAATATATGTTCTTGTCGTCTATTGTAAATAGAAAAAATAAGAGTTAAAATAGTGCTCCGCACTTTCCACGAACTTGCGCAGCTAAGGTGCCTAATTTCAAGCGGAAAAACCCTTCCGGCCTCCTCTTGCCGCAATAACTGGTATAATAACTATACGTCATATCTATATCGGGAGAATTATTGACCATGCATGTCATTCAACCTTTAAAGGATGCGGAATGGAATGAGCTAATCGCCTACATCGGCGAGCATGTTCAAGACATTACGCTCAAACGAGGCTTTCAATATTATAAACAAAACCGCATCCGCTCCATCGCCATGCCGCAGAGCTATCATATCGAAGCAGACGTGAAGGGCAAAGAAACTTACCACGTCAAGGTTGAACTTAAGAATGTATCGGCCAGTCGCTGCACTTGTCCAATGCGTCGTTACTGTCAGCATCTCATTGCGGCATTGCTCTGGTACGCAGAGCGACAAGGTCGGTCGACCCACCAGATCATTAATGCCAAAATTCTGTGGGAGCTAAAAGGAAAGAAATCGGCAAATCCACCTCATCAACCGATTCCAGCAAGCGTAAAACCAGTCGAACAACGGAAAGTACAGGCCGACATCCGATCCATGAACGTCACCGAATGGCGCTCGTTATGGCATGATTGCGTAACTCCGTTCTCCAATGTCATTCGGCACGATGCCTACTTGAAGTCCAATCTGGCGGCTATGAATGCGATGAAGCCGGAGCTGCCGCCCGCACTTGATCGCATTTACCGCCTGAACGCGTATATTTACATATTGGGCAAAATTACGCAATCGAGTGGTCCAACAGACTACGGTACCGGATACAAAAGCCGGCTGGCACTTGATGATGCCATGGATCTGATTCACCCGCTGCTTGGACAAGGCATACCGCTGACTGAAGCAGACAAACGCGCATGGCTGCGGATCATGGAGACGCTGGAAGCCGTTCGACAGCTCATCCGGGAGCATCCACAGAATGAAGCTTTCATCCAACTCTATCATCAATTGTGGCAGGATTGGATCCGTCCGAATATTTTCGATTCTCGTCCGTATATCGACGAATTAAGCGCGCTTGACGCCTTGATTCATACGAGCAAAGGACGTGCGCAGCCTTTTCCATGGCTGTATTTCAAAAGCATCATGCTCTTCTATCTGGCCCGGGATCAGGAAGCTTGGGAGTCACTGCGAGAACTAAGCCGAGCGATATTTCTCACCACGTCGCATCTCACGCCTTTCTTCGATCCCCTCTATGAGGCCAAAGATTGGCCTCGTCTGAAGGCGTGGTTAGCCGCGACAGGACCCATGCTTCGTAAATATCACAACGAGCGTTTCCAATCGGAATACCTAGACTACTGGAGCGGAATGCTGCGCCATTCACCGGAAGCGGAGCCGCTCTTATTCGAGACATTGGCGCAGATGCTGCCTTTCTCCCGAACCTACTACCAAGAGACACTCTTGACCTACGAGAAATGGGAGCAATGGATCGACTATCAACTGGCCTCAGGAGGCGAGCCGCTCGAGTTCAGAGCTACGACGCTAGCGCCCATTGAGAAAAACGCGCCTGAAGCCCTGCTCCCCTTCTATCATCAGGCTGTGGAACGGTATGTGCAGCAGAAAAATCGGGACAGTTACAAATTAGCAGTGAAATTGCTCAAGCGATTGTTCAGAATGTATAAAAAAATGAAGCAAGAAGACCGCTGGATGCTGTATCTTGAGACTTTCACTGCACGATACAGCCGTCTTCGCGCCCTGCAACAGGAGCTTCAGAAAGGAAATCTACAGCTATGAACGCAAGCACAGAACGAAAAACGCTGACGATTCACGTGAATATGAACGATGATGGCGATGCGCTAATCCATGGATACTCGAACCAATTCGAGGTGATATCGGGCGGTTTACTGAAAGATCGGCTATTCGCCTATCATGAACCTTCCTTCTATGGGACGAACCTAACGACGCGAGTAATTCAAGATCTAGAGTTCGTGGTGTTACCAGCCGGCTATGTGCTGTCCTTCTTCGCGAAGCTGCGGGTACTGCAGCATGTATCATGGAACTGGGAGGACGACGCGACCGTACTCATCAAGCTGGCCCCCACTTTATCCGCGATGATCGATGCAGGGCAGTATGCACCTAGCCTTGCTGCGTATCAAGCTGGAAAGCTGCAGTGGGACTGGGAGAACGGTCAAATGGAGCAAGCCAGCCGTATGGCATTGGAAGAGATGGTGGAGCCGGGTTCTATGTTGCTCAGAGGGATGAAGGCAGCTTTCTCGCAAACCGTAATGGATCGGCATTATGAGAGTGAAGCTAAACTAGCTGATTTGCGAAGAGAATATCCGCTGTTATTCACGGAGCCTGCCAATCACGAAGCAGCCATTCATGAAGACGAGTGGCTCATCCGCATCGGCTGGAAGCCAGATACAGCGCCGTTCCGCCCTATCCTACAATTGATTGAGCCGGGAGAAGTCGAACCCGCATGGCGCCTTCAGCTGATGCTGCAGGACAAGCAAGACCCGTCGCTCCTCATCCCGGTTCAGCTCGCGGAAGACGGCCAAGCACACGGTGATTGGCCCGAAGCGTGGACGCAGTGTGTTCGCGAACGGTCCGGCTCTTGGCTCGAACGTCTAAGCGCCGTGCTGACGGATGATCAGATCGCCGGACAGCCTGAACAGATATTAGGTAGTTTATCCGATGAAGCCGCTTGGCAATTCCTCACATCGGATAGCCATCGTCTGCTCGAAGCGGGATGGCAGGTACTGCTGCCATCTTGGTGGGAGGATGTTCGCCGCAAGAAACCTCGGGTGCGTGCCCAAATCATATCGACTCCTAACGCAAGCCCGTCGCTATTCGGCCTAAAGACGTTGGTCGACTTCAACTGGCGGGTCGCGATCGGCGACATGGATCTTAGCGAGCAGGATTTCGCGGAACTTGCCGCGCGAGGCGAGCGGCTGATCAACTTCCACGGCCAATGGATCGTACTTGATCCTACACTGCTGACACAAATCCGGCAAGCGATGCGCAGCGCCGACCAGCGGCAAGGGATGTCGCTTCAGACCCTCCTACAGATCCACTTATTGCAGGATCACGAACGATCCCAGCCGTCCGTGAGTGCGGTGGACGCAGTAGACACGGAGGAGCAGATCAGGCTTGAAGTAGAGCTCAATGCGCAGCTGCAGGAGTTGATCGGACAATTAAATCAGCCTGCCGATTGCCCGACGCCAGCCATTCCAACTGCGCTGAAGGCAGATTTGCGAACTTATCAGCAAGAAGGCTTTGCTTGGCTTGCTTTCTTACGTCGGTTTGGCATCGGGGCTTGTCTTGCCGACGATATGGGACTTGGCAAAACCGTGCAATTCATCGCCTATTTGCTGCATGTGAAAGAATTGGCTGCTTCGACTGCGCAGGATGATCGCTTCCCTTCCCTGCTCATCTGTCCAACGTCTGTTCTCGGCAATTGGCAGAAGGAGCTGCAGCGATTCGCTCCAACGCTGAACGTCATGGTTCACTATGGCGCTCAGCGACTGAGCGATTCGCAGTTTACAGATGAAGCAAGACAAGCCGACATCGTACTTACCACATATGCAACAGCTACGTTGGACGTCGAGGTACTTGAGCCGTATTCTTGGTCGTCCGTCTGTCTAGACGAAGCACAGAATATTAAAAACGCCCAGACGAAGCAGTCGCAAGCGGTGCGCCGGTTCACGGCCCATCACCGGATTGTGCTCACAGGCACGCCGATCGAGAACAATCTCTCTGAGCTGTGGTCCCTGTACGATTTCATGAACCCAGGCTATTTCGGAACCCTGCGCAGCTTCCAGCAGCAATTCAATACGGCTGTGGAGAAAGAGCGGGATAGGGAGCAAACTGCTGCGCTTCAGAAGCTAGTTAAGCCGTTCATGCTGCGGCGCAAGAAGAAAGACCCTGCCATCCAGCTGGATCTGCCGGACAAAAACGAAATGAAAACCTACGTCCATCTCACAGCAGAACAAGGCGCATTGTACGATCAGACCGTCCATCAGCTGATGGAGAGTATGAAAGAATTGGAAGGCATCGAACGGAAGGGAGCGATCCTTGCCGCGCTCACACAGCTCAAGCAGCTGTGCGATCATCCTGCACTCCTCCTGAAGGAAGACTTGATGAAGACTGATAGCGCCGCGGAGAACGATCAGTCAATAGATACGGAGACGATCATTGCGCGTTCTTCGAAGCTGGAGCGCTTGGTTGATATGGTGAAAGAGTTGCGGGAAACAGGTGATCGTTGTCTGATTTTCACGCAGTATATCGGAATGGGACGGCTGCTGCAGCGAGTCCTTACAGAGATTCTGCAGGAACCTGTGCTCTATCTGCATGGCGGAACGCCCAAAACCGCGCGCGACCGCATGATTGAACAGTTCCAATCCGATGCCCTACCCGCTTCGTACCAGCCTAATGTCTTCATTCTCTCGCTCAAGGCCGGCGGCGTCGGACTGAATCTGACGGCAGCTAACCATGTCTTCCACTTCGACCGTTGGTGGAATCCCGCCGTGGAGAATCAGGCGACGGACCGTGCCTACCGAATGGGGCAGACGCGCGACGTAGAGGTTCACAAGTTCATTACGATCGGCAGCTTGGAAGAACGGATTGATGAAATGTTGGAAAGTAAGCAACAGTTAAGCGACCAAGTGATCACTAGTTCGGACAGTTGGATCACCGAGCTATCTACGGAGAAGCTCAAAGACCTGATCACACTGCGCCGGGATTTTACAGGATAAGAATGGATCCAAAGAGGCGGCAAAAGCACAACTCGTTAACTCGTCTTGACTTAGCCGCCGCAGTAACGATGCCGCCTCGATGTAGGGGCGGCATCTGATGCTTAATTTTCTCCACGTAACAAAGTCGATATCACCTGTAATATGTTATATCCACGCTGTCATATATCCGGCTGTTTCGCCCATCTGTGAAATTCTTTGAAACGAGTACCCTGGTAAGTAAGCTCTCCTTGGTCACCTACGACCATCAGTCCGTATCTGTCAGCCCTTACCGGCAATTCTATACGCGATTGTTCATCCATTTCAAACGTCACGTAGTAATTCGTGTTCGTACTGGAATCGCCGGACCCTCCCCATACCTCGGTCCGTTTGTCCACGACTTTTACGGCTCTCTTTACGACTTCTGAAGCATTGTTTCCCATCCAGATCCGGAGACCGCGCACCATCGCATATAAGAATCCTCCTACTACGACAGTAAAAACGAACCCTCCAAACAGTTTGAAAAATAAAGGCATATCCTTTATGAATCCGAAAAATCCAGGACTATCGTCAAAACCGTTCATGAAATCTCTCCTTTACCAGTCAACTGGGTCAGTTTGGTAACTAAAAATCACAATAATTTACATATTATACGTTATTAGTTCATTAAACGTTGCACTACCCTCCCTTTAGTTTAATAAAACGAATAGGAAGCCACAGCCACCTGCTCGATATTGGTTATTTAGCTACCGTTCCTCGTTAACTGATTACTCTTGAAGGAATCTCTCCATTTGAGTAGCAACGGATTGCCTTGAACGCATCTTACTGTTCGCATATGCAGCCGCGCCGATCATACCAGCTTGTCCACCTAATTTGGCTTGCTCTATCTTGCAAGCTTGGGAAGAAAGTTTTAGTGCATGATTTCCAACGGTATCACGTACTGAATTTAGCAAGCGATCACCAGCAGTTGACATTCCACCACCAACAATAATTATTTCAGGATTTAATAGGTTGATTACATTCGAGAGGCCAATTCCAAGAATCTTTCCTGTTTCGTGCATAACCTCAATTGCAAGTAAATCTCCCATATCGTATGCCTCTGATATCATTTGGGCAGTAATTTCCGTCCGATCGTCTCCCACCCATTGCAATACGATGCTTGACCGACCTTCCTCAAGTTTATCTGTAAAGGTTTTAACCATTCCTATTGCAGATACGTATCTACCCAGACAACCTGAGCTTCCACAACGGCACGGACGGCCTTCCCGGTACATATTCATATGCCCAATCTCGCCCGCGCTAGATGTTGTACCGTAGAATACAATTCCATTATTTACAATACCTGATCCTAAACCAGTACCTAACGTGATCAATACCAAGTTTTTGTAACCTGTTCCTGCACCAAACAGCCATTCACCATACATATTAACCCGTACATCATTGTCGATAAAAACAGGAAAGTCGAAATTGCTTTTCATTTGATTCACAACATGAATGTTTTCCCATTCTGGAAAGTTTGGTGAAAATATTGATAGACCTTCATCTGGATTAAGTAAACCAGGGATTCCCATACCCATGCACTTAATAGAAGTTTGATTGATTCCTTCGTTCGACATCATCTCTTGAACAATTTCTTTAATTCTGTTTAATACATGAGTAGGTCCTTTTGCTGCTTCCGTAGGGTCACTTCTTTCTTGAAATCTTTGAAACTCCGTGTTGAAAATAGCTGACTTAATATTTGTTCCACCAAGGTCAATTCCAATAATATATTTACTCATAACTAATCCCCGCTCTCATTATTTTCAAATATCGTAAATTACTAGATTAATAAAAAGAATGGACTTATGAGACTATTATCATGGAAATTTATCACATCGAGTTTACTGCAATAATCTCCCGTTATTCAATGACAAAGCAGACCGCCGTGGCAGTCTGCTCAATTTCATTATCGTGTCCTGTTAGTTGAACCATGTCGGATGAACTCTGAGATGCTGATGTTTTCTCATCCTTTATAAGGAGTGACTACAGAAAACTTATGCCCGTCCAAATCTCTGAAGTGAAAGCTTCTACCGCAAATGCCTCCATCCATTAAATCGGTCACTTCTACCCCATCCTCTTTCAATCCCTGGTACAGTGAATCGATTGATTCGTCATCTACTTCAAAATTCATTGTAAACATTTCGAAATCTGATCCATCTTCTCCCTTAGTGAGGAAGCTTAACGTTTTTCTATCCTTAACGGGTATTAAAAAAATTGCGCCTTCACGCATGTAAAGCATCGCACTGCTCTCAGGACCTGCATCGCCATTCCAATTAAATTTAAAATGTTTTACGTACCATTCGGCAGATTTCTTGGTGTCAGTGACGGGAATATAATTACAGCACACCCGTCTAATAAGTCGCTCACTCATAGCTTCATTCATTTTTACACCCCGACATCATCTCTGATATAGATCAACATTTAGAAAAAATACCCATTTAAAGAATATCGTAGTATGCAACAATTTGTAAATGTTTATCATCCGACATACTACGTAATCCTGCCCAAGCAGAGTCATGCCCCTAATAATAGTGTCGTACCGATTTCTCTGTGCTTCATTTCTAAAAACGATACTATTGCAACGTCTTCCAATATTCCCACGCTTTCAAGTAATCTTCCAAATCATGCGGATGTAATTTTATACAGATCCCAATTCGACAATAAAGTTGAAAGATTACTTCTTCAATCAGCCTTGATTCTTCAATAGATTCATGATGAAGCAAATTAAAGGCTGCCATTAAAGTCTCTAGGTTCAAATCGTCTGGAGAAGAGCAAAAAGCGTAAGTAAAATCGTATAGCATAGGACCAATCATCGGTGATGGGTCTATAACACCAACAAGTGAGTCTTCATGAAATACAAAATTATGCACACCAGTATCCCCATGCAGCAAATATCTTACTTCTTGATCTTCATTTTTCGATATGTTCTCAAATATTGTTTCTACTCTTGTATAATCCTCAATTGATAAAAGGCTTCCCCAATCATTTCTTGTATCCACCAAACTCCGATAGTTCCACTCACGCCAAGACTGAATCGGTGATCCTAGCCTTCCCCATTTATCCGTTTGTACATATTTTTCGTAATTATTAAAAAGTTCTTTTACTAAGATTGTAAGCCATTCTATTTTTAATCCACGATTAAAATGCGTTGTACCTGTGATATATGTATACACGATATATGCTTTTGCAGGATCGGTATAGAGAATTTCAGGAAAAAGTCTAAGGTGCCGATAAGTACCAAGAAATTGTTCGGTCAAAGTAATTTGATGCGGACGATCAATTTTCAGAACGTATTTTGATTCGTCGTGCTCTGAAAGAAAATAAACAATACCATCAGTAGACCCAGTCTTATTATTAGTTGCAATAACATTGTTATCAATTATGCCTTCTTCATTAAGAATATTTATGATACTGTTAACATCTACTTTTTCTAACATTATTCATTTCCCCTTTAACCCCATTAGTTAAAATGTAAATTTCTACTATTTTATTAATATATGGTGGTTTACAAGGGGATTCAAGATAAAGTTTTGTTATAATCAATTACACTGTCCTTTAGCGTAACAAAGGCTGCCGATTCCTCTCTGCAGACTATTCTTTTTAGTAATAAACGGAATTTCCAATGCCGCCGGTTACCGAAATGACATCGCCGCTAATCGATGCCGACAAAGGTGAAACCAGGAAGGTAACGACATTAGCAATTTCCTCCGCTGTAATCAAGCGACCGAGTGAATTCATTGCCTCTAACTGGCGTAAAGCATCCTCATCAGTAACCCGTTCTCTAAATGCTTCTGTACTTACAATACCTGGATAAACCGCATTGACGGTAATTCCGTGCTTCCCTAATTCCATTGATGCGGATTTTGTTAAATGGATAACTGATGCATTACGCGGACCGGAACTAAAATAACTGCCGCCTATTCTGGCAGCTAAACCGCTTATATTTATGATACGTCCCCAATTATATTTAATCATATAAGGTGCTACAGCACGGATACTGCGAAAATAGCCCAAATACTTTTCTTCAAAATCTTTCAGAATAAGTTCATCATTAATGCTGTTAAAATCCTCTGGCTCCTGGCCACCAACACGAGCCCCGCTGTTAATTAGAATATCAATACTCCCCATCGCCGCAGCTGAATTTTCAACTAATTTTAGGATAGAGTCAGGATTCGTGGTATCTGCCACAATCGGATAGATATTTCTTTTTGTTTCCTGAGCCAATTCCTCTGCAGCGATTTTTAGCGAGGATTCGTTTCTTGAACAAATCGTACAGTCTACACCTTCCAGAGCCATTTGTCGGGCAATCGCTTTCCCAATGCCACGGCTTCCTCCAACAATAAGTGCTTTTTTTCCAGTTAACTTTAAGTCCATAACTGCAACCTCCTAGTTTAAATTAACACGATATATAACGTTATCATCTATTCCAATATTTCAATGTACCCTTCTGTTCCATGCACGCGAATTCGTTGTCCGTCTTTTATCAGATTAGTAGCATTCTCCACTCCGACAACTGCTGGCAAGCCATATTCACGCGCGATAACGGCTCCATGGGTCATCAGTCCACCAACTTCGGTGACCAGGCCTTTAATGGATACAAACAATGATGTCCAGCCAGGGTCCGTAAAGGCGGTGACTAATATATCTCCATCTTCCAGATCAGCATCTTCCATGTTTAAGATGACACGTGCTCGTCCCTCTATAACTCCGGTAGAAACAGGTAGACCTACCATCGCTTCGGCTGGGAGATTTTCACGTTTGTACTTACCTGCAATGATTTCTCCATCAGACGTGATAACACGTGGTGGAGTTAGTTTTTCAAATAATCTGTACTCGTCTTTTCGGTTGTTGATGATCTGGTAATCTAGTTTATTGGTGCGTACGACTTCGTGAAGTTCTTCAAAAGTGAGATCGTATATATCTTCTTTCTCATGAATAACGCCCGCTTGAACGAGTTGTTCGGCTTCTTTCAATAATGCCTGCTTATACACAAAGTAGCGATTAACCATACCGTATTTGGGATATTCCCGATAACCGATGAAATTCCGGATGAGATCGATCATTCGTTTTGTATCTTTGGCTTTTTGTTCACCATCCGGTAGTTGCTTCAATCGATCTAATAACCCTTGTTCTTTTTTCAAAGCTTCCTGTCGCCCTTGCTCAAATTTCCGATGGCTAGCATTAGGCTCATGGTTTTTGATATTACTAAGAATCATGGGGATAAGTGTAATTGGTTTTTCACTCCAACGAGTTCTCGAAATATCGATTTCACCGGCACATCGCATTCCGTATTTGCCCAGATAAGCATAGATAGCGTCTTGCGTTTCCTGTCCACCATCAAACTTAACCAGTTCATCCAAAAAATTATCATCTTTGATATGTTGTAAATAATCAATGACTTCCGGATAAGGACGAATCACATCTGCGACATTGAGTAGCGCAAGACCCATTTCCGAAGTAATGTTGTTGGGTACAGATTGAGAAAGCGTATCTGCTGCGTTTTTTTCACCTAACCACTCGTACATTTTTTCATTGATCCATGACGAAGCATTCATAGCAGTCATAAAAACCTTTGAACTTTGTGGGTCAAATAAGATCTTCTTTAATTCCTGGAGATCTTCCAGAATAAAATCAAATAAATCTGCTCCTGATTTCATTTGGATGTTTTGCTTTAATTCTTCTATCGATGTTTGACTACGCTTAATCAAATCAGAAACGATAGTCGGATCGTTCTCGAATTGAGCCAACATATCTGTATTACTTCTGCCCGGAATCGGTGCTGTTTGATCATTTGGTAACAATTTTATAAAATCTCGCTCTATTATGGTCATGAGTGCGCCTTTTATGAGCGGGTCGGATCCCACGGTATTTAATAAAGTTTCCCGGCCGACAGGTGTAGCCAGCCTAGGTGCAATATCAACAAACAACCTTCCACCAGCCTTACGCATGGGCGCAGGAGTTGTTAACAGGAAAAAAGACAATCCCAATGGCTTCATGGCATCGGTCATCATTTGTTGATGTCCCACAGATACGTAAACGTGATTTTCTTGATCATTCGCTTCAGGGATCGGGTATAAGGTCGTGATTGGCCGACTCTGGACTATATAGAAGGTATCGTCAACCAAACACCATTCGATGTCCTGGGGACTACCAAAATAAGCTTCGATCTGTCTTCCGATGCGTGTCAGTTGTAAAATTTGTTGCTCAGTAAGTGTTTGAGTATTTTGCTGATCCGGATCGATCTGCTGTGTCTCTGTTCCGCCTTCTGTCCGTCCATAGATAGCCAATTTTTTGGTTGCTATCCTCTTATCGACGATTTCCCCTTCCTGTACTTTATAACAATCGGCAGATACCAAACCAGAGACCAGTGCTTCTCCAAGTCCAAAACTGGCATCGATGGATAGCAGCTTTCGGTTAGAAGTAATTGGATCAGCGGTAAATAAAATCCCTGAAGCCAGTGGGAAAACCATCCTTTGAACGATAACGGATAAATACACTTGACTGTGATCGAATCCATTTTGCATACGGTAGATGATTGCGCGATCCGTAAATAGGGAAGCCCAACATTTGCTGATATGCTGCAATATGGCATCGACGCCAATGATATTTAAATAGGTGTCTTGTTGACCAGCAAAAGAGGCATGTGGTAGATCTTCAGCAGTCGCACTAGAACGCACGGCATAAGCATGATCCTCGCCAAACTGGGAGAGATAATGAGTCACTGATTTCACAACCTCGGAAGGAATTTCGACTTCCATAAGGATTTGCCGAATCTCCCTGCTGATATCACCAATTTGATCTCGATCTTCTACTTTTAACTTAGTTAGACGATTGAGCAAAGCGTGATACGTTTCGTTGTGTTCGATGGCTTTTTGATAGCCCACTGTTGTAATACAAAATCCTTCTGGTACTTGTATGCCTTCCATTTTTGATAATTCCCCTAAATTTAACCCTTTTCCGCCAACGAGCCAAAGCTGTGTTTTCTCCATTTCCTGAAAACCGAGAACCAAAGAACTCATCCTACATCTCCCCTATCCATTAAAATGAGAAAAAACATTTGACAAGAATTTACCGGCATGGTACACTTAAAGTGTAAGGTGCGCTATTTATGACCGCATAACTATAATCAATCGTGATCTGATTATATGCAATATGAAAGAACCTGATAAAGCTATCCAGGTTCTTTTTTGATTTCCCACTATCATTCGTCACATCAAAAACCATGGTTCGAGCCGAACTCTGTCACTGCATAACTTTTCAAATTCATTTTTTTACCTATTGTGAAAGTATTAGATATGCCCCAGCTTGTCGGGGTTCCGAACGATATAAAGCTTGTGGATCTTCCCTTCATCGATATGTAATAGGATCACGGAATGGAATGGATTGCGCTGAATGGCTGGTTGTCCGTTGACATGCCCTATTTCGATGACCACTTCTTCTCCGATCATCACTGCTTTACGCAAACCACCGAGAAGGAAGCGACCAACCATGCGAGATTGGCTGACATCAGTGAACACTTTAAACTTTGTGACATTCACTTTGTTTAGCGTATTGCAGTCAAATCTCGGCTCCATGTGTACTGCATTTTGTCATAAACCATCCCTCCCTTTTTGTTAAGTAATCCTGAATTTCGTTATGATAATATCAAATCTCTATTTACATGCCCGCAGCAACCCACGGTTTTGCCCCAGGCCGATGCCGAAGACACCCATCATCAATTCATCTTGCCTCAACTCCCTTTACGTTTTGCACATATAACGATGTAAGGTTCTGATTTGTAACTCCGGAATCAAACGAATGTCATTGATCAATCATGAACCGATGCTAGGTTTGACACTTACACCATATCCGGTTATTGGGCCATTAGGCTCCAAGTCCCTAAAGAAAAACCCCCTATTTTCATACATAAATATAAAAAAAATTTATTTTGCACTTGAAACTTACGTAACGGAATGTCTTATGATTTGGATACCGGTAAAAACCTCGCGCGAAAAAAGGGGCTGATCATGAAACGGGAGTGGAAAGTTGGAGAACTTGCGAAATTAGCGGGATTAACGGTTCGAACATTGCGATACTACGACCAGATCGGTTTGTTCTCGCCATCCGGTCATACCGAATCCGGACACAGGATCTATACCGAATCCGATATTGCACGCCTACAGCAAATTCTGTCATTGAAGGAGCTTGGCTTGTCGTTGGATCAGGTCAAATCCGTTATTGCTGGCAATCATTTCACACTGTTCGACATTGTTTCTCTTCAAATTGAGCGTCTAAAGGAAAGTATAAGCTTACAACAAAAACTTTTACAGGAATTAGAGCATGTAACAAGCCTAATGCAGAGAAAAGAACCGTTGACTGTTCAAGAATTCACTAAAATATTGAGCGCCATGAGGAAGAGCCCTCATCAATATTTTGCCGTGCAGGAAGCGAGCTGGGAATCCCATCTCGACCGACTTGGCGATTATCTTGGCGGGCATCCAGATGACGCTTCCCAAGGGAGGACAAAATAAACCATGAATGAACGATCTGTAGAGTACTCTACCTTTGTTATCGAGAGAAATTATAATGCATCGCCCGAGCGGGTATTCTCCGCCTGGTCGGACCCGTCGGCCAAAGCCCGGTGGTACCCGAAAGCCGACGAGTTCGACTTCCGGGTTGGTGGTCGAGAAATCAACCGCGGCGGCCCGCCGAACGGTCTGATTTACACTTTCGACGCTTGCTATCAAGAGATCGTTCAAGACAGTCGCATCGTTTATACTTACACCTTAGATCAAGGAGAAACTCGGATGTCAGTCTCCGTGACAACGGTAGAAATAAAGCAATTGGGCAACGGCACTCAACTCATCTACACCGAACAAGGAGCTTTCTTCGATGGTCACGATAAACCAGAACAACGCGAGCACGGCACAAAATTTATGTTAGATAAGCTGGGCTTGGAGCTGCAGAACGAATGAAGGGGTCACCTCACGAAACGGAAAAAATCGTACGTTAAGAGTCACTGATTGGACTTAATTCCCAAATTACAGGAGGAAAAATCAATGAAAAAAGTAATTTCAAAAGACGGAACCGCCATTGCGTTTGATAAATCCGGGAATGGACCGGCGATCATCCTGGTATGCGCTGCATTTCAAACTCGTTCGGATCCGATGATGTCGCAACTTGCTTCACTTCTGTCACCCCACTATACCGTGATCAACTACGATCGTCGGGGTCGAGGGGATAGCGGCGACACATCGCCGTACGCGATTGAGCGCGAAGTCGAAGATATCGAAGCTCTCATCAACGAGGCTGGCGGATCGGCATTCGTATTCGGCATGTCTTCCGGTGGAGTCCTTGCCCTCGAAGCGGCTCGCAAGCTTGCTATCGCGAAGCTGGTATTGTACGAGCCACCGTTCGTCGTTGACAATACACGTCCTCCGCTGCCGAAGGGTTACTTAAAGCAGCTCAAAGAGCTGACAACGTCGGGCCGCAGAGGCGACGCAGTCGAGTATTTCTTGACGAAGGCAGCAGGCGTTCCTGCCGATTTCGTCGCTCCGATGCGAAGCGCGCCATTCTGGCCGGCGATGGAAGATGTAGCGCACACATTGGTCTATGATGGCACCATCATGGGTGACACCATGTCGGGCAACCCATTGCCAGCCGAGCGGTGGTCTTCCGTCTCGATCCCTACGCTCGTGGTGGGTGGAGGAACAAGTCCTGAGTACCAGCAAAATGCGGTAAAAGCGCTCGTGGACAGACTCCCCAGTGCTAAGTGCCACGTTCTGGAAGGTCAGGATCATAACGTGGCTCCGGATTACCTCGCTCCCGTTTTGACTGATTTTTTCTCCATGTAAATTAAAGGAGACTATAGCAATGAGAAAAATCATTTTACTCATGCATGTATCGCTTGATGGCTTCGTAACAGAACCCAACGGTGAAATCGATTGGATTATCCATACAGAGGAAGAACAGAACTATGTCACCGACTTGCTTAACACCGTAGACACCGTTTTATTTGGACGTGTGACTTATCAAATGATGGAAAGCTTCTGGCCGACTGTACCCGTGCATCCCGTCTGGTCAAAATCGAAGTACCATGCCGAACATGCTGTCTGGATCGAGAAGACAGAGAAAATCGTATTCTCCAAGACTCTGGAAAAGGTGGACTGGAACAATTCCAGACTGGTGAAAGAACATATTCCGGAAGAAATAGAAAAAATGAAACAACAACCCGGCAAAAACATTGTGGTTATCGCCAGTCCCAGCATTGCGCAAACGTTTATGCAGCTATGCTTGATTGATGAATATCGGATTAATGTCAATCCAATTGTTGTTGGGGGAGGAAAACCTCTGTTTAAAAATATCAAGGACAGAATCGATCTTAAACTTGTAGAAACCAAAACGTTTAGTTCTGGAGTCGTAGGGCTTGTCTACGGAGTGAAACGGGGTGAGGGCTATTAAGAACGCATTGCATGGAAATGAGATGATGGCCGGCATGCGTGAATGGATCGGGCTCGCGGTACTGGCCTTACCCGCCCTTCTTGTCTCGATTGATCTCTCGGTAATGATTCTCGCACTGCCGCACATTGGTGCCGACCTCGGCGCTGATAGTGCTCAACAGTTGTGGATCATCGACATCTACGGATTCATGCTCGCCGGGTTCTTGATCACCATGGGGACGCTGGGAGATCGGATCGGCCGCCGCAAACTGCTGTTGATCGGCGGGAGCGCATTCATGATAGCCTCGATTTTGGCTGCATTCTCCCGAAGCGCTGAGATGCTCATTGCGGCCCGCGCAATACTCGGTATAGCCGGAGCGACTGTATCGCCTTCTACTCTAGCCTTGATTAGTAACATGTTCCGTGACCATAAGCAGCGCTCCCTTGCCATCGGCATATGGTTAACGTGCTCTATGGGCGGCATGGCGCTCGGGCCTGTGGTTGGAGGTATCATGCTAGATCACTTCTGGTGGGGCTCGGTGTTCCTTCTAGGCGTGCCAGTCATGTTGCTTCTACTAATAACCGGACCCATGTTGCTGCCTGAATACCGGCATCCCGAATCCGGTCGGCTGGATTTGACCAGTGTTGCGATATCGCTGGGCGCCATCCTGCCGATCATCTACGGACTCAAGGAAATCGCCAAGTACGGTCTGCAAATGGTGCCTGCGCTGTTAATACTAGCGGGTGTCGTCCTAGGCACGGTGTTCGTGTTGCGGCAGCGCAGGCTGACGAGTCCCCTGCTGGACCTGCGCCTGTTCGCGAGTCCCGGATTCAGCGCTGCACTGGGGGGCGTGTTCGGTATTACACTGACAGGAGCGACCATGCTCTTCATCGCGCAGTACCTCCAATTCGTGCAAGGATTGTCGCCACTTCAGGCAGGGTTGTATATGCTCCCTGGGGTAATTGCCTCGATGGTCGGTATGTTTTTCTCACCGCTAATCGCACGCCGGATCCGACCGGCCCGTCTTATCGGAACGGGACTAGTGATATCGACTGCGGGTTGTTTTCTGCTAACCCAGGTGGGAGTTGAGTCAGGTCTCACGTTTCTGGTGCTCGGGTATATCTGCTTCAATATAGGTTCAGCCCCGCTACTGAGCCTGTCCAGCGACCTTGTCGTCGGATCAGCCCCGCCAGAGAAGGCAGGATCGGCGGCGTCCATGCTGCAAACCAGCGGCGAATTCGCCTTCGCGCTGGGTATTGCAGTCTTGGGCAGCATCGGCACGGTCGTTTATCGCAACCAGGTGGCGAGCTCTATTCCCGCCGACTTGCCGGCTTCCGCGGTTCAAGCTTCCCGCGACAGCTTGGCTGGTGCCACGGCTATAGCTGGAGATCTCTCCGAACAAGTCGGCAAGGCACTGCTCACGGGGGCCCGCGAAGCCTTTACGAACGGGATGCACTCCGTTGCGGCAGCCAGCGGCGCAATCATGCTTGTTATCATCGTCCTTGTCGTTACGCGACTTCGGCACCTACGACCAATCGGAGAGACTCTATCTAGCCAATCCGGCAGTATTCCAGAAGCAGTACCCAGCGCTGCCAATGAATCAAGTTAGTTGCACTGCAAGTCATGTTTAAGTAAGAAACCAAAAAAGCCAACCAAAACTGGCACAATACAGTCTTGGTTGGCTTATTTCTGTTTTTCAACTTCCTCGGTACGATTTAGTTTTCTCACGCATGCTCACTTATTCGGAATTTTGATACTTAAGACTCCCTCTCAATTGTCACATGGACAAACTGAATGGGGTCTTTGTTCTTTTAATCAGCCAAACACACCACCAGGAAGACGCTTGTGGTTATTTTCATTTGAATACAAAAATAGTTGAATATAGACTGGGTTAAATCATTGTTCAAAAGGTGGTCGCGTATATCCTAACTTCTTTTATACGAAAGGATTCGGCGATACATCTTCCTAGCCTTCAGCTTAAGAAAATGGGACATTGCCGGATAAAGGTTGGCTTCAATAATGAAAACACGCCCATGCCGATCTGTTGCTACGTCCAGGCCATAAATACGGTGTCCAGGGAACAATACTTTTAATTTTTTCGCGGAGAGAAGTGAAACCTTATCTATTCGGGATTTTAATGCGGTAACAGACAAGTGACTAATGGATGAACGCTTGATCCCCTTTCTAAACCTAAGCAGTTTTCCATTACTCCGTGTATTATTGGAAACAATATAATTTTTGCCCGCAACCTTGATCACCCTTCCCGTGACTACCCATCTGGATGAATATTTTTTCCGTTGAACGATAACTCTCATATCAAAGGGGCGATTTTTTATGGTCGGCCGAGTTATTCTCTCTTGTACCATATAAGCGGCAGCCCCGATTTTCATTTTGATAAAATGATAGGTATCCTCTCTTCCCCATTTCATCGTTTCCTTATTCTCGTAATGTATGGCGTAGTTGTCATTCCCCAAATCGGAGACCTGAATGACACCCCGTCCACGGCTCCCCCAAACCGGCTTAACCATGACGTGCCCATATTTGTCCACAAGGCTCCACAAGGATTCACGACTCATCTTCCTGGTTTCCGGCAGGTATGGTGCTAGGGAGGCACTCCTTTTCATAAACAAATATTTCTTATATTTATTTTTTGCTAATGTTCCCACTGTACTCCACCTTTCTCGAATTTGATCTCAGCCATTACGAACGAAACGCCGGGCATTCCCTGCTGAACTCATCGCATCCAACAACCGCTTAATTGGAGCTCAGATCCCGATGGATCGTTTGTTTTCCATAATGGTTCTTATCATTGTGTGATCGGAGAGTTGAGTAAACAACATATGGCCCGGATGTGAATTAGCTTCAATGATCCATATGCGGCCTTTCTTGTCTATGGCAAGATCAACCCCTAATTCATGAATCGAATGCCTTTTATTAACCGTTTTGGCGATGACAATGGATAGTTCTTCTATTTTGCGATAACAGGCGTCCACTTTGGATTGGTTATTCTGAAAAAGACTTATGAGTACCTTCTGCAAAGGTTTTGCATGGCCCCCTTTATGATAATTGGTCACAAATTTATGAGGAGCGGCAACACGGGCGGCCATACCCGAAATCTCCCATTTGTGCTTTGGCTTCTGCAGGTATACTCGGATATCAAAAATTACTCCATGATACTTCTCTAATCGTAGGCCTTTCTGTACCAAATACCGATGCTTTGATTTCCGGTACGAGCGAATCGCTTTTAAGACAGAGGAAGGTCCCGCAATCTTCAGACTTGATCCGCAACGAACCTCATATCCCTTTCTCAATTTCTTGACACGAATGATTCCGTTACCACCGCTCCCGTGATTGGGTTTTATAAAGACAGATGAATAGGTTTGGAGCATTCGTAAGGTCCTTGAACCCGTCATCCAGTGAGTTTCAGGCAAATGAGGACGCAATATAGGGTTCCGTATCATTTCCTTATGCTTTTTCATTTTTCCAATGGTCATTGACATCCTCTTCTCTTGTTAGGTTCCAGATATAAAGAGCATATTCATAAATATCTCTGCTGCTATAGACAAACATCTATACTTCCAACAATTGACCATCCACGCTGGGGCGTAGCCCTCTCATTCCTTCGTTGTGTCTCACGAGGAGAGGATGGCCCACCTAGCACCAACGCGTACTACACGTTTTCTCTCAACATGTCGTTGACATCATTAATAACCATAGCGTGATCATAACCGTATTGGTTTTTCAGTACAGAAGCTTACAAATAACCTTACCGGTAATAAGGAAGACTCAATAACCGGCAAAGAAGCAAATAAGAAATACGATTAAAAAGTTGAATGAAAAAAAACAAGCCGGACTTCCTTAACGTACGGAATTTCCGGCTTGTATGAATAAATTTTCGCTTAATTAAATGATCTCGTACATTGATTGAACCGCTCTTATACATGAGCGGTTCTTATATTAGTTCAAAATCGTATTCCTTTGTGTACGTTCTCCGTTTTTCTCCCATGAAAAAATCCCCCTTAAGTCAACACCATACAACCTTACTTTGTATGTGTCTACTTAAAGGAGATAATATCACTTTTGGGACAGCCTCTTAAATTGCAAATATCTTCACATAAATCACCCAAATAACCCTTGTGTGATCCCCAGACTATATATGTAATAGAACCCAAATAATGTACTCACAACACCCGTGACTTGCGTCAATGTCAGGTTCACATGCCTATTGCTTGCACTCAGGACAAACGGAATACCCAGAATGGTTGTAAACAACAACATACCCGCAATCGTGCCTAAGCCAAATATCAGAATATATAAAGCTCCATCCCAAACCGATTGTACCGTCGACATCGTAAGTAAAACCATGGCGCCGCTGCCGGCAATCCCATGGACGAGACCAATGACCATCGACTTGATGTAAGAAATCCCTTTGTGTGATGCAGTCGGCTGGGAAACATAGTGGGTATGTTCTTCATGATGATGTTGATGCTGATGCAAATACGCTTTCTTACTCCTACCCACCGAGATTAAACTGCTAATCCCGAGATATACGAGCATGATGCCCACCAAAAATTCTAACGATCCGGATACCTTCTCAGAGATATTATTCTTCGTCAAAATCAGAATAAGACCTACTACAAATAACGTAGTCGTGTGTCCAATACCCCAAAACACCCCAGCAAGCGATGTTCGCCAGAGCTTCTTGCTATGACTTGCAATCGTAGAAACAGCAATAACATGGTCAGGTTCGATCGCATGCTTTATCCCCAGAAGAAAGCCTACACCCAGAACCGATAATAACCCTAGACCCACGAAAGCACCCCCCTTTTCAAAGTTCTATCTTTATCCTTATGAAGGGGGGCTTCTATTAATACTTCCGAAATGAAATGGGTTTCTTCCCGAACCACTGCTCCCGCACACACCGCTGACACGCTTCAAAAATCGCTTCGATCTTCTGAGTCGAAGAGGCAAGTACGCGCAAGGAGAACCCAGGGAGAATCAACGCAGACAAGCCTATTTTACAAGAACCTGCACAAGCGCTAAGAGTATCACTCATTTGTTCAACGAAGTCAGAGGTTGCCTTCTCCCCTATTACCGTCATCGTTCCGAAATGGGTGTGCCCTTCAAGGATTCCCAACCCCTCTACTTCATGCACTTCTGGACGAAGCTGAAGATGATCGAGCACCACGAGTTCGCCCTCGTAATACACGATCGTCTTTAACTGAAGCCTGTTGTACCGGAACAAGCTTCCATCCGGAGACCATCCAGGCGTGATGATATCGCCGTAAATCAGCGACGCTCCCTGTTCCATTCGTATCACGGTGTTCTGTAGATATTGCGCATGCTGGTACGCGATGATGGGGTCGGGCATGTACTCCAGATAACTGTCTTTCTCCATAACAATCGATGTGTCTTGGGTTACCGGGGATGTTAACGTTTTAAAGATTTTGGTGGAGGACTGGGTGGTGAGCAGCATCTGCGCTCGTTCACCTACATGAATTTCGGCTTTGTACCGATCCCCGCCGACATAGCCGCCACCCGGATTCATCAAGTAGAAACAAGGTTGACTGGGATCATCGAGATAGATGGGAGGTGTAACTTTGAAGGCTCCCCGGTTATAGACCTCAGCAGGAATCGTTCTCTCTTCCTTGTGCCGAACTGCAAGCCGAAGAAATCCAGTCCAATTCTCCATCTATTGTAATCCCGACAGCAGCGCATTTTCTCGAATCCAATGGACGACATCTGACAGACCGACATCTTCTTTTAGATTTGTAAACACAAACGGTTTGTTGCCACGGAACGTTTTTGTATCTGACTCCATTACATCAAGACTGGCCCCCACATAGGGAGCAAGATCAATTTTATTAATGATGAACAAATCGGATTTAATCATCCCTTGGCCGCCTTTACGCGGGATTTTCTCGCCCTGTGCCACGTCGATGATATAGATGGAGAAATCAACAAGCTCTGGACTGAAGGTAGCGGCCAGATTATCTCCTCCGCTCTCCACAAAGATGATTTCCACATCGGGATGCCGGTTCGTTAATTCCGCAATCGCAGCAAAATTCATGGAAGCATCTTCTCGGATCGCCGTATGTGGGCATCCTCCAGTCTCCACGCCAATAATACGGTCTGAGGGAAGAATTCCATGATGGATGAGAAAATTGGCATCTTCCTTGGTATAAATGTCATTCGTAATGACCGCCATGCTATGATCCTCATGCATATGACGGGTTAATTTCTCCACGAGCATGGTTTTGCCGGCCCCAACCGGGCCTCCTACGCCAATCCGAATAGGTTGCATTGTTATCCCTTCCTTACCGTTGTATCGTTCTTGTTCTAGGACATAAACAGCCGTATATGCAGCCGCTCATGCTTCATTTGTGATATTTCGATGCCGGGCGATGTGATGCCGAAGTCATCTTCGTCTAAACCTTCGATCTTTTCTACCGCCTGCAACAAATGCGATTGAAGCTCTTGAAATAAACGCTGCCCATCTGTCTGGCCGAGCGGTATTCCTCGTACGCCATTCTGTATCAAGCTTGCCGTACAAGAATAGAGATAAGACAGAATCGCGGTGGATTTCGGAACCGCCAGATGATGGGCAATGATGGCAAACACAATCGCCGGATGACCAGAGGATTGCTTCGCCTGCACACGTTCTTGGTAACCTACAAGTGCCGGGATAAAGTATAGTTCCATTCCCAATTGCATCATTCGTTGGCCCATTCTTGTACTACCTTCCCGCGTCTCGCGTGCCATGCTCTGCACCGTGATCATGCGATCCAAGTTCCAAAGCGTCTCCCATTGATCTTGAACGAGCGTTTCATATGACAGTCGGAGCGCCAGTCCATCATTATAGACCAGCTGCTCTCTGACATAGACTTGCAACCATTTGGCAAAGGTCTGCTTACTCACGACTTGCTCGTTCTGGATATAGGTCTCGAGCCCGAAGGAATGGCTAAAGGCCCCCGTTGGCAAATTGGAATCGCAAAGCTGCAGCAGCGATAATAAATAATTATCCATGACTGTGTCCGATATGACGGAACGGTTGACTCACTTTCATGGTCTCGCGAAGGTATGGGATATCCGCTTGCACTAACATCTCTTCAATCAAGTAATCATACTGAATAAGCATGCGATCGCTTTCGAACTGCGCTGGCAAATGTCGATTTCCCAACTTATGTGCGATATCTCCCATTTCACGCATACTGCGCGGCTGGATCACTAGAATATCCTCAGGGAGAACCTCCACCACGATCATATTATGGTCATCCATATAGAGAACGTCACCATGACTCAAATCCATCGGTTTACGCAATGAAATACCTAACTCTCGACCATGATCCGTAACGACCCGCTGAATTCGTTTCACAAGGTCATCGCTTGGCAAATATACTTTCTCCAAATGGCGGTTTCCTGTGTTTTCTGCGCTTAACTGCTCTAGCCGGGCTACAATTTCCTCAATAATCATATGTACATCCCCTTTCTCAGAATAAAAAATACCGCTGCGCCATCGGCACCACGTCGACAGGCTCGCAAGTGATCAATTCTCCATTTACCTTCACCTCGAACGTCTGAGGATCTACCTCAATTTCGGGTGTTTCTGCGTTATGTTTCATATCTTGTTTCTTCAGATTGCGAATGCCTCGAACCGGAAGAATTTGCTTCTGCAGCCCCAATTGTTTATGCACGCCCAGATCAAATGCCGCTTGGGATACAAATGTAATCGAAGTACTCTGCAGTGCTTTACCGAACGAACCGAACATGGAACGAAACAGTATAGGCTGCGGTGTCGGGATCGCTGCATTCGCATCCCCCATCAGCGAATGAGCCACCATACCGCTCTTAATAATCATTTCGGGCTTCACGCCAAAGAAAGCCGGGTGCCATGTAACGAGATCCGCCACCTTCCCCACTTCAACGGAACCCACATATTCAGAAATTCCATGTGCAATAGCAGGGTTGATCGTATATTTAGCAATGTATCGCTTGACGCGGTTATTATCGCCAACCCCTTCGTCGCCTGTCAGCTTGCCGCGCTGCTTCTTCATCTTATCTGCCGTCTGCCACGTACGGGTAATGACTTCACCAATCCGACCCATCGCTTGCGAATCCGAGCTCATGATGCTGATGACACCAAGATCATGTAGGATATCTTCTGCCGCGATCGTCTCACGACGAATCCGCGAGTCGGCAAATGCAATATCTTCAGGCACCTTAGGGCTCAGATGATGACATACCATTAACATATCTAGATGCTCATCAATCGTATTCACAGTGAATGGCTTCGTCGGATTCGTGGAAGCAGGCAAGACATTCGGGTAGCCGGCCATCTTAATAATGTCTGGCGCATGCCCTCCACCCGCTCCTTCCGTATGGTACGTGTGAATGACGCGGCCATTAATTGCTCCAATCGTATCTTCAACAAATCCGAACTCGTTCAAGGTATCCGTGTGAATCGCGACCTGTACATCATACTCATCGGCAACACGCAGCGAATGGTCAATCACTGAAGCAGTAGCCCCCCAGTCTTCGTGGATTTTCAATCCGATGGCCCCGGCACGAACCTGCTCCGCTAGCGGTTCTATTGCCGATCCATTCCCTTTGCCCAGGAAACCGAAATTAATCGGCAGCCCTTCCGCTGCTTCCAACATGCGATGTATGTTCCAGGCGCCTGGCGTACATGTGGTGGCTTTCGATCCTTCCGCCGGACCTGTACCTCCTCCGATCATCGTCGTGAGACCGGCAGAGATGGCTGTATCCACTTGATAGGGATTAATCACATGAACATGACTGTCAATGCCTCCCGCAGTCACAATAAGCCCTTCAGCAGAGATCACTTCGGTTCCCGCACCGATAATCAGGTCGACACCATCCATCAGAAGTGGATTACCACTCTTCCCGATACCGGAAATTTTACCGTCAACAATGCCAATATCCGCTTTATAGATACCGGTATAATCTACAATAACCGCATTCGTAATCACGACGTCCAGCGCTCCATCTGCACGGGTTGCCAGTGGATGCTGCCCCATGCCGTCACGAATCGATTTTCCGCCGCCGAACTTGCATTCATCGCCATATCGCGTATAGTCCTTCTCAATTTGAATGAATAATTCGCTATCTGCCAGCCGAATGGCATCGCCTGTTGTCGGTCCGAATAAATCCGCATATTGTTGTCTTGTTAAGCGCAAGCTCATCTCGATCCCTCCTTATCCAAAGGTCCTTCGGTCTTATTATTCAGTCCGTATACCTTACGCTCACCTGAGAAAGCCACTAACTCTACTTCCTTGCCATCTCCAGGTTCAAAGCGAACTGCCGCCCCGGACGGGATGTTCAGATGCAATCCAAAAGCTTGATTTCGATCAAATTGCAAAGCACGGTTCACTTCATAAAAATGATAGTGTGATCCGACCTGAATCGGTCGATCCCCTGTATTTAATACATGGATCACATGCGTTTCCTTGCCTTCGTTACACACAATATCGCCCTCGCCAAGAATATACTCCCCTGGTCTCATCGCTTGTCTCCTTTCTGGTCTAAGTTAAATACCTAACTAACAGGGTCGTGAACGGTGACTAGCTTCGTACCGTCAGGAAATGTTGCCTCGACCTGAATATCGTTAATCATGTCGGGAACCCCCTCCATCACATCATCACTGGACAGTATTTCTCGGCCTTGTTTCATTAAATCTGCCACAGTCTTCCCGTCACGTGCACCTTCCAGAATTTCATATGTAATCAAGGCCACGGCTTCTGGATAATTCAGCTTCAGTCCGCGGTCCTTCCGTCGTCTCGCAAGATCGGCGGCCACGACAATCATTAACTTCTCCTGTTCTCTAGCAGAGAGTTTCATTCCGTCTGTTTCTCCTTTACATCGTTCTTTAAGTTGTTATTTTTGCCTTTATAGCTTGGGAAGAATCTTTCTTGCCGCGATAAACACCCATGTCACGAGAACGAATGGCATCGTTAGGACAGGGACCCCATACGGGGAGAGCCAAGTCCCCAATCCTGCTGTGATCGGCACCGTGACCATGGCGGCGATGATCGCCATCAACCATGCGATATTCTTCTTGGAATGGAATACTATCGCGATTGCAAGTGTCGTCAGGACAGCATTAAACCCATAGAGACCAGGATTCAACATCTTCACTTCTGCACCTAAGCCATAAGCCGTGATCCATGCAACAATCGTTCCCAAAACCGCGCATAGCCCCATTTTCCAACTTGCCCAGAATACGGCGATGAGAATAAGGATGCCCGACCACGGACGATCTTGAAAATACACTTGTCCAATGCCATTCATCATCCCGCTGATCCAATCGATTGTACCTTCTGTACTAAATTTCCAGTGGGTTAGATCCTGCGGCACTAGCTCTGGACTTAAGGTCACTCCCCCTAACAGGAATGTTGAGAGCAAAAAGAACCACGTTAAGAGGATATAAGGAAGCGTGAGCACGGGGAGCTCGGAATTTCTCATAACATGCATAACAGCAGCCGTAACCAGCGCAGTAATAGCTGCTCCGGCCAGAGCAATAGCCCATTTGGTTGTCCCAGTGAGAAACAACGATAGGGCTAACCCCGTTAATGCCGAGTTATATCCGAACAAGCCTTGATCGGCCGCAGTTCTGTCTTTCCCGCCTGCAAGACCAATCCACGTTCCAATCATGGTTGAGAGTAAGGTGGTGATCCCTAACCAAATATTGTTGATCGCGATCGCCACAAGAATGATGAGTCCTGATATTGCATTTTCGATCAAGATGACTTGAGAGACCCCTTTTAGCGAAGCAGCTAGGAATGAACGAACTGTCGCTTCGGTTTTGCGTCTACTGGCGTGAATACAGACCCCTCATTTCAATCGCACAGATTTGAAAATATTGTACCCATTGTTATTGTTTTCCATGCACTGTCTAAGCAACATCTCAGATAAAACCGGAATGTGGAAAATTTTCGTGCCAGCCATTATCGCAGCTGTTTTGTTTATGAAAGCCGCAGTCGCTTGGGCGGAGAAGAGCGTGAACAAAAAATATAAAGTGTTGATAGCCTCCACCTTGATTTCTGCCTTAAGTATTCTTTTTTATTTTAACAAGGCATCTTTCCTCTCTCTTCTTGCCGGTACGACTTTATTTATGTGTGCTTACAGGTGGCGGCGAATGTGAACAACATCGTGAAGGACAGCTACCGGGGTACTGCGAACGGGATTTTCATTTCCTTTCAATTCATCGGTAACTTCATTGGTGCGGTGATAACCGGATTTATGTGGGGAATTTCTGAGAATCTCACTTGGATGATGATGATCGTCATTGGAATAATGGGTATTGGCTTGATTTAAGCCACTTCTCGAATAAAAACAGTCGCAGAGTACCGGCGGTTATGCCGGTGTCCTGCGACTGTTTGGTGTGTATCGTATCGAGAAACTTAGTTCATTGGGCTTGCTCGTCGGCCGAGGGACCGTACATGCTCGGCACCGGAATATCGAGAAGCCGCAAGTATACCCCGAGCTGCGCCCGGTGGTGGACCATGTGGCTTAATCCGAAGGTGCGGAGCGCGATCGCCCGCGGCTGGCGGAGAATGATATGGTCGCCATGGCGCAGCGTCCATTCCTCGCCGAGCGTTTTCTCGTCGCATTCGGCGAGTAACTTTTCAAACTTGCCGACGTTCGCGTCGAACTCCTCTAGAACGTCAGCGCGTTTTTCCAAAGCCTCCCGCCGCTGCGGTACGGTCGAAAGATCGAACTCCGAGTACTGAAAAATCGCGATTTGCCAGTTCAGCAGGTTGATCAGGTGCGTGACCAGCCCGCCGAGACTCATCGATTTCTCGTGCGGCTTCCACGACATATGCTCCTCAGGCAAGCGTTCCAGAATGCGGCGCGTAGTGGCCAGTTCATGCATTGCGTCGCCGACGATCAGTTGTTTGACCATAAATTCATCTCCTCTCATATGGTTTAGCATACTATAAATTCCAGTCTATTGGATAGCTCTCTTAACCGATCTTGATTACCGATGGTTAAGTTAGATGCTACTACCCGATGATACGCCTATATTTTTGCCGTCTTATTCCTCCACAATTGCGACCGGACGGGCCCAGCCAGCACTCGCCATTTCTACTTTGATCGGGAAGCAGCAGACTTTGAAGCCATGCGGCTTCGGAATTTTCTCCAAATTGGCCAGCTTTTCGATCTGGCAATATTCCCGGTCCTTGCCGACATAATGCGCTGCCCACAGAACGCCATCTCTCGGCTGCTTTTTATACGCTTCGGCCTGTAGGTTGAGCGGAATATCCCAGCCCCAGCCGTCAGTACCAACTACCTTGACGCCTTGGTCCAGAAGCCACAGCGTAGCATCGGCTGATACCCCGGCATGAAGGAACGCATAATGTTCGTGGTACAGCCGTTTGTCCGCATCGCTCCGGATGAGAACGATATCGAGCGGTTTCAGCGTATACTCGATCCGTTTCAGCTCGGCGATCAGGTCAATCGTCGTAATCTCGTACCCCGGCGGCTTCGCGCTGAAATCGAGCAACACGCCATCGGAATAAAACCATTCGAGCGGCAGTTCGTCAATCGTTCTTGCCTGTTTGCCTTCCGAAGTAGGCCAGTAATGCCACGGTGCGTCGATATGAGTACCTGCATGCGTATTCAGCGTCACCGTTTCCGTCGCCCATGCCTTACCTTCCGGAAAATCCTCCTGCTTGAGGCCAAGTGCCGTCGCCGCTTGCAGCGCCCCGTCTTCATGGGTCGCATACTCGATCTTTGCCGGCAGCGGCTCGCGGATGCGCGGACTAATCGGCACGCTCAAGTCAATAAGCTTCATCATGTATTCCCCTTCCCTTGTCTCCCGCTTCCTAGCGAGCAATAGTAACGGGGAGAACATTGGCTCTCCCCGTTTCATTACCGATCAATCCAACATATCGTAACAATCATTATGCAATCTGACCTTCGGTTCAACACTGTGTAGTGTGTATTATTGCAGGATCGCTTTAGCTACGATGGTAAGGTCTATTAATTCCACTTTACCGTCGTGATTCACATCCGCTTTCTCATTCCACCTTGCTTGACCTTGCTCCGTACCATAGGCACTTGCAATGATAGCCAAGTCTCCGATCGAAACCTTCCCATCTCCATTTACATCTGCGGATATTTTCTTGCTTTCAAACACACGAACGGCCTCATCCAATGCGGATTTTGCACTATCTACCTGCTGCTGAGTAGCATTCGGATCGTTCGCTATCGCTTGGGCCGCATCAAGGGAAGTACGCAATTGCGCTTTGGAGCCAATCGCATACAGTTTGTCCTCATTTCCTTCCACTGCAGCATTATACTTGGCAAGCGTGCTTGCGATCAGAGCATTCAGCGATGATTTATCTACTGCTGGGATACTTAATTGGATCTGGCGCGAGGCACCGTTTATCTGTAGTTCATCTCCCTGTCCGTTAGCAATCACAACATTGCCTACAGACACTGACGTATTCGTAGCCTGGGTTACCGGCTTAACCTTAAATTTGAATTTTACCAAATCGCCTTTAGGAAGCACGCCTTGATTTACTCCTACACTGGCAGCGACAATTCGAACTTTACCAGACACGGCCTCCTTTTGATCGATGATTTGAAATCCGTCTCTAACCGATTGGGCAGATTCGAAAATCAAATTTACCGGATCATAATTAAGCGTCAAATCTTGGCCATACACTTGCTGGAATACACTCGAGGTAACGTCGCTTAATCCCATGGTCAGATCGAAGGATTGGCCGGAATTCGCCGTCTGAGGACCCGTTAATACGGCATTCGGATCTCTAGTCGCTTTGGCCAAGTCAACAATCTCGCTTGCGCTGAGCGCCCTGTTGAATATGTTCAACTCATCAAGGCTGCCTTTGAAATAAGAAGTTCTAGAACCTCCAGATACTTCTGCACCTACTAACGCCATTGGACCATTCACTTTAGCGTTGATTGTTTCTTTTAGCACACCATTTACATAAAGAGCAGTTGCGGTGCTGGTACCTACAAAAGTCAGATGAGTCCATTGGTTGGAAGGGATACTATAGTTGTAAATATGATCTTTAGAACCGTAGACGGTAATCCCAACTTTACCTGTTTTATTATATTGGTTGATTTTTATGGCTGAAGTCGCGCCGCTTAGAAGTGCCTCATTTCCCGTCGTATTCGGCTGACCGTAGACCCACACGCTTGCCGTCCAGTTTCCTGTTATATCTTCGCCGCCTAAATTGATGTAACCAGAGCTTCCATCGAAGCTGATTCCATTTCCGAACTTACCCGTTGTCCACGTCGCGCCGCCTACTAACGTTCCATTTTTATAGCCGGATGTATCGACCAAGGTGGTTCCTTTTCCTTCATCCATCTTCCATTCGGAATGAATAGGGACGAACGGAGGCTCCCATACAATCGGGTCGGCGAAATATTTGATGCCTTTATTTTGCAATCTTGAAGTGTGATCGATCAGTCTTCCTTTAAAATCATCCCAATTTCGATTGCTCTGCGCAGTCCAGCCGACTTCAGCATTCGCGATTAATCGTGGATAGAGCATGTAATCCAAATGATCTGATGTCTCAAGCGTTTCTGACCATAGAGTACTTTCAACGCCATAAATATTGGCTCCCGATATACAATCCGTTGGGTTCCAAGCATAAGCTTTGTTGGTACTGACTAATCCTCTCCAAGATAAGCCAATTGGCGTATTACTGTAGTACTTCATGTCGAGATAAGCATTTGCCGGAGATACGATGACCTTCATCCCTTTTGCTTTCGCTGAAGTTCCAGCTGAAGCGGTGCAATGCCAGTCCTGTAGAATAGAATCACTAGTTGCTCCGCTTGAAGTATCAGAAGGGTCCCATCCAACCGCTTTCTTGCCATAATTTTTAGCAATCGTCGTCACTCTGCCAACAAAATAATCGTAATCAGACGCTGAAGTTGCGTCAGATTCGTCTCCCCCAATATGAATATAAGGTGAAGTTGATATCGCAGCAAGCTCGCGAATGACATCATCAACAAACTGATAGGTTACCTCAGAGCGAGCCATGAGCGTGCTATACCCTACAGCAATATCGGTACGCATCGACTTTTTTTGCCCATCCGGATTTAATTCTCCATAGGAAGCTAGCGCCGCATTCGTATGACCAGGCATATCGATTTCTGGAATGACTTCAATATAGCGTTCAGCAGCATAATTGACGATTTCTTTGAACTGCTCCTGCGTATAATATCCGCCAGGACCACCGCCAACCTGCCCTTTGCTTCCAATCTCTATAAGAGCAGGTCTAGATTTAATTTCAATTCGCCAACCTTGATCATCAGACAAATGCATATGCAACTTGTTGATCTTATACTGCGATGCCAGATCGATCTGACGTTTCACTTGATCCACGGTAAAAAAGTGTCTTGCCACATCCATCATGAGTCCACGATATTCGTATGCAGGCTTGTCACTGATATTGGAACTCGGGATCACCCATTGTACACCAGGAACAACGGTGCTCTTTTCAATATCTGCCGGTAATAGTTGTAATAAGGTTTGAATCCCTCTAAAGACACCTTCCGGTTTATTAGCAGTTAGGGTAACTTGATCGGAAGTTGTGAGTAACTTATACCCCTCACTTCCTTGGTCAGCATCTCCACCTATTGTCGTTAGAACAATACTACCGGCAACAGGATTGTTTGATTTTATGACGCTGATCTGGTATCCGGTTGATTTATTCAGCTTATTCGCGAGCATTTGTCCATTTTTATATAATTCATCTGTTTCCGTTACATTGTTACCTGCTACATAGATGGAAGTGGATTGAGTTAGAAGAAATTGGCCCGTCCCAATCGTGTAACTTACAGGCTTTGGTAATATCGAAGGCTGACTAGTTGCTGCGTTAGCCGGATCTGGAAATAAGCTCATCAGTTGCAATGATATAAGTAAGGTTAAGGCTGTAGAAACTGCTTTTTTAAACATTAATTTTTTCAACCTTATTTCACCCCTTCTATGTTTTGGACGAGTAATTCGGAAGTACAGGCAACCATTTAATTTAAATAAAGCGTTTACTACATTCTCAATTCAGAATTAATATTTTGCATTACTTATATGACGGCTATGCCACTCACACATCTCTCCTTCCCGAGAAATTCTTACAGCTAGAGAACGTTTGAACACGCAAAAAGGCACAAGCCTAAAGAAGCATCTCTTTAAGCTCATGCCTAGCAACGCTAGTAACACGCCTGATTTTAATGGTTACTCGATATGTTTTAACGTTCCCTTCCCCTAAAATAAGGGATAGGCGAATCTTAAGCAATAGTATCGACAAAGGTTCCTACAATATTTCATTCTTTGCAGATTCATTTAATCATTCTTGCTGGTGATGCTCAAGTTCGCCATAAACATAAAAAACCGCGATTTTGGTCTTACCCCCGTCAAGTAGACAGTGAAAAAAAGTCAGATTATGCAACGGCCGTTTCCCGGTACTCAACCGGGGGACGGTTATTTAGTTTTTTCTGAAATCTGTTGTGGTTGTAAAACTCTATGTATTCTTCAATCGCTGTGTAAAGCGAGTCAGCTGTTTTGGGGCGAGTAAGATAGATCTTTTCTGTCTTCAGATGTGAAAAGAAAGACTCTATACATGCGTTATCATGACAGTTTCCACGTCTAGAATGGCTTGCTATCATCCCATACTCCTCTAATCGCTTGTTA
>NZ_KB895426.1 GCF_000374845.1 Paenibacillus terrigena DSM 21567
ATCTTGGAATCGCGCTGCGGACCCCAATTTTCATTCAACTCAGACAGCGTCACCATTCGACGCTGGAACGTATCCTCAAGAATGAGTAGATTCCGGATCCGAGAAAGCCTGAACATGCGGTAATCATCTCGGTTTAAGCAATAACCGTGAAGATACCACGTGTAGCCTTTGAGCACCAGCCCCATAGATTCAATACAACGTTCTGTTTCTCCCCCTTGTCCGTTGGTATATGTAAAACGGATCAGCCTTTTATCACTTACGGCTTTATGCAGCGTGTCATACTTGTTTCGTTCTGAAGAGCTGCTTTTCCACGGATTTAAGTCTATGATGACCTGATCAGCACCAGCCATACGACCTTGTTCTGCCTTCGAGACCAATGCGCCAACCTTGTCGAGCAGCCCGTCTAAATTTTGGTTGCTAAATGCCTGTGTAGATTGAAGGCCTCGCAAAGCTGTAGAGAGGGAAATAAGTTCATTGAATGAAAGCATTTGCCGATCCAATCGAAAGTTTTCCATGATTTCGAATCCGCCTTCTGCTCCCGTGTACGAAATAATGGGAATTCCTGCTAGATTCAATGATTCCAAATCGCGATAAATCGTACGCAATGAAACCTCCAGACGATCAGCCAATTCTTGGGCCTGTACGCGTTTGCGGTTTAATAGAAGGATCGTAATGGCCATAAGTCGCTCAAGTTTCACTGTTGTCCCCCCAATTCAATAAGGTAACTGGTTAATAAAATGTTTCAGTTCCACGAATACGATGCTTTAACTCCTGCGGGTAATTAGGCTCTTACTTGTATAATAAACTTTCATTGTAGACAATAGTCTGTCAGGATTAGAAAGTTCACCAGTGTTTTGTTGCTTTTTTTGAAACCACGAATTCAGATATCATCTTAAATGATCAAGCCCCAGTTAATAAAACCGGGCTCTAATACATCTACGCTTGATTGGCTTATTCCGTTATCCTGCCCGTTAGCTTAACAGCATCTTTTTAACTTGCCTGCTGCCGATGAGATCATATCAGGAATGATATCAAGTTCTTGTCATAGTGTTACTAAGGAATCTAGCAAAAGGGTATTTTTTGTATCAAATCCTCCAAACAAGATGGGAACTTTGTGTCGACGATATAAGTGATTTAAGGTTAATTATATCCATATAAATTACAGCATTTCGCATTTCTTCATCTGTTTGTGTATAGATCATTGTTGTCTGTATTGATGAATATCCTAATTGATTCTTCTCTATGACAAAAAATGTCCATAGGTTAAAAATAGAATATAACTGTTTTTCTGTAATGTGCAACATTTCAAAATTTGATTCGTTTATTACGGATGTATTAGATTAGATACGAATGGAGGAACTATGTTGAGAAAATGTTATCCGTTTCTTATTTCCGCATTTCTACTTTCAGTTCTTGTAGTTGCGCCCACAACGATATTCGCTGCAGCCCCGGCAATATCACTAAACGTTTATATGAATGGGAAGCAACAGGAAGACGTACTATTGTTGCAGGGGCGCACACTTGTGCCATTGCGTGCCTTCGATGATCCGGCTCAGCTTAGTTATTCCTATGACGCCAATTCGAAGACGGTCAACATAACGAACAAGATCAACAACGTGAGCATTCGATTAGTTAGCGGAGCGCAGGAAGCGATTATGAACGGGAAAAAAGTAAAGCTTGATGCGCAAGTAACCTTTAAGGATGGTCATACCTTTGTGCCGTTGCGTTTCTTGTCTGAAAACTTGGGAGGGAGCGTTCGTTATGACAAAGTGGGCAATAAAGTCGTCGTTCGTACCCCAACGGAGCAAGAACGATTCAAAACATTGATGAGCGGAGACTTGACGGAGGCACGCAAGATTGCCATTCGCCTTCCTGTCATATACGGGAAGGATGCTCTTCAACCACAAGGAGAAGGATTTTCAATCAAGTATACGTTTCCTAAGGGAGAAACTCTTCGTTATTACGAACAATATAAAGGGCTAGTTAATTATGTAGAAATTAATGCGGATGGACTAGCTGAAGTAAAATGGCAAGGGGATGAATCTCAATCGGGTATAGAGCACCGCGAGAAAGGGAACAAACCAGCCAAATTAGGAGAAGCCGTCTATTTCATGGACAGCGTAATGTCCGATTACACGTACTATGGGACGATTGATAAATTGGGAAAGGAAACCGAACTAGGGCAATTCGACCGATCGAAGGAAAACAATAAAGGCAAAGTAATTGTCCCAATCAACGAAGAAAAAAGAATCGATGCTAGGAAAGACTAGATTACATATCCTCTGTTAGCATGCCAGCCCCCGACTGTAAGAAGTCGAGGGTTTTTCTTATTCGCTGTTCATTATTCAGATATTGGATAGCTTATCTCATGTAAACAAGGGGTTTGTTTATACTGTAACCGTATGCGGCGCCAAAAATTTAAATAAAGAGTTATAGATTTGGACCTCTAGATTTATACTAACATCTCCCATCCAACAAATCTAACCGTTAGATTTGAAAAGACAGCTGATCGTACTGACCAACTGCGTTCGTGTTTCAATTGAGCTATCATGTCCCGTTAGCGTAGTGGCGGTTTAATCTGTTTTGCTATTTATCATGCTCCTTCATGGGGAATAAGTAGTTCTTGTCAATTTCAGGGATTTAATGTTGAGGAGAAAGAGCATCCATTAACGCGTAAAAGTGATTGGCATCGCCTGTACGGTAGTATTCGTACCATGCGCTCAACGCCTCCTTGGACATGACGTCTAAACGCTCCATGACCTGACGTGCCAAATGCAGTCCGCCTGCTGATCCGGTCGTGATGAGTTGGCCGTCATCCACGATTTTCTCCTCTTTATAATAGAAGGCCCCTTTGTAATTCGGACAGAACATGGATAAATATTCAGGGCTGTTACTCGTGTGTGGGCGCTGATCCAGAATTCCAGCTTCTGCAAGCGCGGCGGTCGCCCCGCAGATTGCAGCGACGAGACAACCACTGTCCAGCAACTGCTTGGTCTTTTCGATGACCAGTAGGTTCTTCGGATCTTTCCATGAATCAGCTCCGGGCAGCAACAAAATTGCTGAGGTCTCCGGCATGATACTGTCGACCGTCATATCGGGGATAATGGTCATCCCGCCCTTGGTAGTCACCGGATCTTTTGTTGCTCCAACGGTCTTGACCGGAATTCGCTCTCCCTGTTGTTTAAAATATTGGCCTGAGTTCAGCTCTGCAATGACATAGCCGAGTTCCCAGTCTGCTAGTGTATCTAGCACATAGACATATGCGTTTTTCATAGTTTCTTCCCTTTCCTAATAGACTTGACGTTTCAGATAACTTTCCTATAGCTATTATAAATTTCTAATACTGACAACTGTATGTCATTGTTCCACATTCGAAATAGCTGAATGTGTTTCTTTTTACCCGAATTTGCCCACCACCCCAAAAAGTCAAAATATTGCACAACCTTGTCAGAATCATCTACTACGGCGCAGGCCAGATTTCACTACAGTAGGAGTATCGGATAATTGAATTCTAAATGAGGTGAAGAAATGAATGAGAGTAGTAAAGGGGCAGCACGTCTGACGCGGGCTGGCGAGCGATCATTCTGGAATAATGAACGCAAAGAAGCGCTGGCGGGCTGGTTGTTTCTCGCACCGGAGTTCCTCGGCATGTTGTTTCTATACGTGTTCCCGGTTGGTTTCTCGCTCTACTTAAGCTTCTGTGATTGGAATCTTGTCGGGGGACTGGCATCGATCAAATTCATTGGACTCGATAATTTCGTCGCCATGTTTGAGGACAAGAAGGTCCTCCTGTCGCTGAAGAACAACTTGATATACACCGTATTTACCGTTCCGATCGGGATGGCATTATCGCTTCTGCTGGCCGTTGTAATTCATACGCGCGTATTTTTTCAGAGCTACTTCAAAGTCGCTTTCTTCATTCCCTATATTTCTTCCATTATTGCCGTTGGGGCAGTCTGGAGCGCACTCTATCATCCATCACAAGGGCCGATCAATCAGTTCTTGATGCGTCTAGGAATTAGCGATCCACCGAAATGGCTGGCAGACACCACGTATTCGCTCCCGTCGATCATCATTATTGCGATTTGGGCGGGCATTGGGTACCAGATCATTATCTACTTGGCAGGACTTACGAACATTCCGGATGATGTGTACGAGGCGGCGAGTATCGATGGCGCTTCATCGACGCAGCAGTTCTTCAAGATTACGATGCCGCTTCTGACACCGACGACTTCGTTCCTATTCATTACCTTGTTGATCGGTTCCTTCAAAGTGTTCGACTTGGTCGCGTTCTTGACGGCAGGTGGACCCAACGACTCTTCCACGGTGCTCGTATACCGTATTTTCGAGGAAGGCTTCCGAAATTACAAAATGGGTTACGCATCTGCTCTATCGTGGCTGTTGTTCGCGATTGTCGGTCTCGTGACCTTGATTACATGGAAATTCCAAAATAAAAAAGAAATCTAACCACCGTAGAGGAGGGAAACGATGCGACTCCGTAAAATCGACTGGTCCAAATGGACGATCACTATTGTTCTGGCAATCTTCTCAATCATTTTCTTAATCCCCCTCGTGTGGATGACCTCATCGGCCGGGAAGCTGGAGAAGGATGTGATGGAGTTCCCGATTCGCTGGATTCCGAAGGTGTGGAACTACGAAGGGAATTTCAAGGAAGTGTGGTCCGGCCGCGTTCCATTCTATATGTTCTACCTGAACTCGATCAAGCTGGCAAGTATCATGACGATCGTGACGATCTTTTTCTCATCGATGGCGGCGTATGCTTTCACGAAGCTGCGGTTCCGTGGTCGGAACTTAGCATTCGGCATGCTGATGATGTTCATGATCATCCCGGAGCAAGCGACGCTCGTGCCGAGATTTCTGCTTATGCGTTGGTTCCATCTGTTCAACACCCACGCCGGGCTTATAATTATGGGGATGTTCTCCATCTATTTCACATTCCTATTGCGACAGTTCATGCTAGGGGTTCATAATGATTATTTGGAAGCTGCGAAGATAGACGGTGCAGGGTATTTCATGACTTACTGGCGAATTATGCTGCCACTCTGTAAACCGATTCTCGCAACGGTCGGGATTATTAAATTCATCTGGTCCTGGAACGATTACCAGAACCCGCTCATTTTCCTCGTGAACAAGAATTTATTCCCGATTACACTCGGGATGCAGATGTTCAAAGATGATTATGCAGACAATTTCGCAGTCATTATGATGGCGTCGCTGTCGGCGATTTTACCGCTGCTGATTGTGTTCATTATCCTTCAGAAGCAAGTCATCAAAGGCATTGCGCTAGGCGGAGTAAAAGGATAGCG
Source organism: Paenibacillus terrigena DSM 21567 (assembly GCF_000374845.1). Lineage (GTDB taxonomy): Bacteria > Bacillota > Bacilli > Paenibacillales > Paenibacillaceae > Paenibacillus_K > Paenibacillus_K terrigena. The sequence continues at coordinate 5,328 of NZ_KB895426.1, forward strand.
TATAGTAAAAAATCTGCACAGATTAAGCAAAATTGTACACAACGATGCAGCAGTATCCTGCGTATAATCGGATTTATAAATGAGATATGCATTCGAATAGAGGGGGTATTTCCTTGAAGAAGAGATCTTGGCTCAAACTTGGAAGTCTATTATTGGCCGTAGCGATGTTCACGGGTTGCGGCAGTACAGCATCGAATGAATCTGCACCTCAAACCGATACACCGAAGACAGAGACACAGACAGAACCGGCAAAATCCGATGAGCAAGTGACATTGAAGTATTATAACTGGGATAACGAGACGATGGGTGCTACGACATCTTCCTTGATTCAGCAGTTCGAAGCGGAGAACCCGAACATTAAGGTGGAATCGATCCCGCTTGTACCGGGGAACTCGACCGAGACGATGAAGAAGCTCGACATTATGATCTCTTCCGGCGATCAAGTGGACTTGATGTTATTCCCGAACCTTGAAGAGACGATGGCTCGTGCATCGCAAGGGGTTCTTGCATCGCTGGATGATTTCTATGCGAAAGATAACATAAACCCGGAAGAAGAGTATTATGTCAATCCGAAATACCAAGGCAAGAGCTATGCAGCGATGAATCAACGTGGTTTGTGGTTCATTATGCTGAACAAAGACATGCTCGACGCTGCCGGGTTACCCGTTCCGACAATGGGTTGGACATGGGATGACTTTCGGGAATATGCGAAGAAGTTGACGAAGGGCGAAGGCAATGACAAGGTGTACGGTACGTACTTCCATGGCTGGGGTGATTATGCGAATCCGATCTTGTTCAATGAACGCAAAAATCCATTCCAAAAGGAAGATCTAACACCGCAATTCGATGATCCGTCCATGAAATACTTCTTCGAACTTCGCCGTACGATGGAGAAGGATGACAAATCCGTGAAGCCTTATGCAGACGTCATCGGTGCGAAGCTAGCTTACCGCACGGAATTCTTCAATGAGAAAGCGGCGATGCTGACAACGGGTACATGGATGGTAGCAGATACGGCGAACATTGAACAATATCCACACAAGTTCAAGACGGCATTTGCGCCGGTTCCGCGTTCGTCTAAGGATGCCGAAGAAGGACTCACAAGCATCGGTGGTCAGTACATCTCGATTAGTGAGAACTCGAAATATAAAGATGCAGCTTACAAATTCATTCGTTTCGTAACGACGAATACATCGGATGCGAAGAAGGAATTGTCCGGATGGAAGAAGGCCGATGATAAGAAAATTATTGAAGGTACGATTGCAGCACATCCAGAACTGTTCGATAAAGAATCCTTATTCAATGCCTTGTTCGATCCGAAAATCAAATCGCCAGGCGCTTCCGAAGTGGCCGTAGCCTACGGTTCTCAGCTTAAGAAGGTCCTCGAAGACGGCTTCAGTCAATTCATCCTAGACAACACTACGGCTGAAGATGCGATGAAGACGATGATGGAGCAAGCTAATAAAATTATTAAAGATAACACGAAGTAATAGATCGTACTGTATAGCTCTAGTACAAGGGAGAAGGGGCGCATCGAGCCGCCCTTTTTCCACATGATTTGCCCTTTCTATGATTATATTTTTCGTGGAAATAATAGAAAAAATATGCCATAATATCCCCGAGAAGGGGGACTGCGATGTTCCGACTAACTTACTACCAACGCATTCAAGTTTCCTTTGTTATCTTTATTCTCCTGCCGATTATCGTCGTATCTTATCTAACGTATACCGTGATTGAGAAGACGATGACGGAGAAGATTCAATTATCGAACCAAGCAGTCACGAATATTATTGCCAAGGATATATCGAAGATGGTCGAGGACTTGACGTTCACGACGGACTTTTTCCTCCAAGATTCGAATGCTAGAAAAGATATGCGAGGCTTCGGATCGACCAAGCGAATCAGCAATTATCAAGAATATCAGAATTACACGGAAATCAGCGATTTATTCGAGGTCTTAACGAACAAGAATAAGTCGTTCAATACGAGCTTTCGCATGTTCTATGTGAATAATGTCGGGTTCATTATCCCATCGACGAATCTATTAGATCTTGGTACGGGACTGGGCGAATTACAAGCGCAGTGGAGTGATCAGCTACGGACCCGCGTCAATAAATCGCTTATTAATAAAGTGCAATGGATCGGTCTCGCAACGCCGCCTACAGGTACAGTAGGGGACAACTATTATTACATGGCACGTGCGCTGTACGATATTCGGGATGGAGCACAGCTAGGAACCTTGTATATTGGAATTTCAGAACGTTACTTCAATAAATTGTTCGAAAGCGCTCGCATTGGCGGCATATCGCTGTATGATACCGAAGGGAAATTAATTGCGGGCAAGGCCGATATCCCTTATACCCTGAAGCCGAGAAGCTCTGAAATTCGCAGTGAAGTCATCATTGAAAAGGTCGGTTGGAAGCTGGTTTACGATATGCCCAAAGAGGAGCTAGTCGGACAGATCACTGGAACCTTCTATACGATGATTATGGCAATTCTCGCATTCTCGGTAGTGTTTCTTATCGTCTCGGTGATCGTCGCGAAGAAGCTGTATCTGCCGATTCGCAAGCTGCAGCGGGTTGCGCGGCAATTTGGTGAAGGCAATCATGCGATACAATTTCCGGCGGAAGGCAAAGATGAGATCGCACTACTCGGTCTTACGCTGAATCAGATGCTGGAGCAGATCAAGCAGCTCATCGCAGATATTGAACAAGAACAAGAACAGAAGCGGAGACTCGAGCTGCAAGCGCTATTCGCTCAGATTCGTCCGCATTTTCTGCTTAATACCCTAAATTCCATTAAATGTAATCTCATGCTGATTGATGACCCATTCCATAGTCAGAAGATCAGTTCATTAATGCGGTTACTCCGGGCATATATGAAGATTGATCAGCCTTCAACCTTGCAAAGCGAAGGTGATTTGTTATCGGCCTATGTCGATATTATGACGATGCGACGTGAAATTCCTTTATCCATATCCGTGGATATTCCAATGGCGCTCAGTTCTTTTGAAATGCCCAAATTGCTGCTGCAGCCGCTTGTAGAGAATGCCATTCTACACGGTTCGTGGGACAGTGATGTGCAAGCACAAATTGAAGTCAACGCACGACAGCAGGACGGGATGGTAGAGATCCAGATCCGGGATAATGGGAACGGCATGGGACAGGATCGATTTGATGCCATACACCACATGCTGGAAGAAGGAAGTCTGGCGCAGCCCATATCGAGCAGCGGTGTAGGACTAGTGAACGTAAGAGAACGTATACGATTAACCTATGGGCCGAATGCTTCGATCCGATTGATCCCGAACACACCTAGCGGGGTCATTGTCATTATGCAATTGCCTATAAGCACGATAGATCCATCATAAATCGTTCGGGGGGAATGGCTATATGTTCAAAATCATGCTCATTGACGATGATGTACCGATGTTAAAGGTTCTTCAGCAGATGATGGATTGGGAGCAGCTGTCGCTCTCCATAATCGGAAGCGCTTACTCGAGTGTGAAGGCGCTGCAGATGTTCAAGGAACTGCTGCCGGATATCGTCATAACGGATATCGGTATGCCTCAAATGGACGGTCTACAATTAAGCGCCGAATTTAAGAAAATCAAGCCAAGTGTCCGCATTATTTTCCTGACTTGCCATGAAGACTTCCATTATGCGAAGAAGGCGCTTGCGATGAATGCGGACGACTATTTGATCAAAGATGAGCTCACGGCGATGCAGCTCGAGAAGAGCCTCATGAATTCGATTCAATCCATCCAGTCAACCGTTACGATGTCGGAGCAAATCTCCTATCGGGAGCAGTTCGAACGCAATATTGACTTGTTCAAGCAATCGTTCTATCAGCGGCTGCTTGCAGGGAACCCAGCACATTTGCTCCTGCAATATGCGAAGCAACTAGAGATTCGCTGGGAATATCCGATGTTCATGATCGCATCAGGTACGGTTTCCTTGGCGGGGACATTGCAGAAATATTCGTATCATGACATCTCGACGCTTCGCTACGGGATCTATAATATCGCGCAGGAGTTATCCAGGACCTATGATGGCATCACGGTTTTTGCTGATCAAGGCGAATGGGCGATTGTCCTCAATTATCGGCAAAGTCTGGCGTTTAATGCACAGCAATACCTACATCGCTATTTGCAGATGCTGGAGGAGAATTGCGAGCAATATTTGAAGGTAAAGCTGCGCTTTGTGCTGTTCACGAACAAGCTGGAGATCGAGCAACTAGGCGGGACGCTTCGTCAGATGCAGAAAGAGAAGTATTATGCGTATTATGCGGATGAGCCAATCATGACGCGGGAAGCCGCGAAGCTGAAGCCGAAGTACGGCGATTCGAAGATTCTGCTGCAGCAAGAGCGGAATGAATTGATCCACACGGTTCAAGCACAGCAGACGGAGCAGACGATTGCCTCCATGGATAAGCTGTTCTTGAAGGCAAGAGCAGAGCAGCTTGATCCGATTGAATTGATTCAAGATTGCTCTCGCACCATGCGATTGATCGAGATGCAATCGTCGAAGTCGACCATTGATGAACGCTATTATGTCTGTCTGGATGCCACCATGCATGTCGAGGATACGAAGATGCTAATGGCTATGAAGCTGTATACGCTGCTCGGGAATACGAGAGCACAGACCAGCTCCAAAGCCAAAGATATGAAGCTGCAAGAGATTGATCAATATTTGCTGGCCCATCTATCCGAGAACGTGACCTCCGTGGATGTAGCACAGTATTTATATTTGAATCCGAGCTATTTCTCCAGATATTTCAAACGTCTGACCGATGAGAATTTCACGGATTATGTCCATCGTTTTAAGATGAAAGCAGCCATGCGAATGCTGGAATATCCGAATGAGACGATCGAAATGATCTCGCTCAAGCTGGGGTATTCGGACCGAACTTATTTTACCAAAGTGTTCAAGAAATATATTGAGATGACACCAGGGGAGTACAAATCTAAAATGAGCAGCGGCCTATAGCGCCGAACAGTTCAGGAAAGAGGCGACAAGATGAGTGCAGGGGAAACGGTTCATCTGAATCGAATGCAAGTGGAAGTCGAAGGGCTTGAGATGGTTCGAGCATCCTTGGCAGCGGGAGACGAAGCAGCCGCCTATGCGGCACTGCATCGCCAATATCTCGACCGCATCGAGCCGAAGCTGTATTGGGAAGAATCCGATCTGGACCAGCTGAAGCAATACGTGCTAGAGCAGTGTCCACACGAGCTGCAGCTTATTAAGAAGACAGCCGACGAGGTGGCTGCGAATACGTTCGTCTTTCAATTCCCGTGGGATATGGAGCGGACGAACATCCCGGTTACCTTCGATGGGGCGATCGATTGGAATCATATCCCGGCGGAGGATCCGGAATGGACCTATATGCTGAACCGGCATCGGTATTGGATTGCACTTGGCCAAGCGTATGTCTTGACGGGGGATGAGACCTATGCGAAGACGTTCTGCCAGCAATTAGAGGATTGGATTGATCGTAACCCCGTCCCTGTGAAGGGAGCGCCGCCGGGTCTCACTTGGCGGTCGATAGAGGCCGGCCTGCGCTGCGAGAATTGGACCAAGGCGTTCGCTTATGTGAAGCGGAGTCCGCATTTTACACCAGCATTGCTCGCCAAGATGTTAACTTCTCTGTACGAACATGCGGAGTACATCGTAGCCACGCCTTGCGAAGGGGCGAAACGGATTAGTAATTGGAGTGTGCTCGAGAACCACGGGTTGTTCGAAGTGTCGCTTTTTATGAGGGAGTGGAAATCAGCTGGGTTCTGGCAGGAGATCAGCGAGAAACGTCTGAAGGAGACTACGAGGCTGCAAGTGCTGAAGGATGGTCTGCATTGGGAACAATCGCCGATGTATCATAATGAAGTGCTGCATTGTTACCTTGATTACTGCCTGCTCTCTCGGAATAACGGTTTGACGCCGGATTCGGAGATCGAAGCGACAGTAAGGAAGATGGCTTATGCGGATCTCTATATCGCGAAGCCGAATCATCATCAGCCGCTCCAAGGGGATAGCGACGATAATGATCTACGGGATTTTATCTCGGCAGGGGCGTTGTATTTTGAAGACGAGACGTTAAAATATGGCGGGTTCGCGCGGCTTGATTTCGAGAATGCATGGACTTTCGGCTGGGAGGGCGTTCTGAAATATGATCAATTAGGAACGGCTGCTCCTGATGTGACCTCGGTTGCTTTCCGAAATACCGGGAACTACGTGATGCGTTCGGGTTGGGACGAGCAGGATGCCTATGGTTATTTCCACTGCGGATTTATGGGCGGCGGTCACGGCCATGCGGATATGCTCCATTTTGATATTCACGCCTACGGCAGAGATCTATTGACCGATGCAGGGCGTTATAATTACGGGGATCATACGATGTTGCGGCGAATATTGAAGCAATGCGATTCGCATAACACGACGACGGTGGACGGCATTGATTTCTCGGAATACCACAGTTCCTGGTCGTATGGACGAATCGCGGAGCCTGTGGGCGTACAATGGATCACGGAGCCGACATTCGATTATGTGGAAGGCAGTCATACAGGCTATCGCTATCTGGCAGACCCAGTCTACCCATTGCGCCGAATTGTGTTCGTGAAGCCGGGGTACTGGGTGCTCGCAGATAGCTTCGATTGCAAGGAAGAGCATACGTTCGAACAGCATTTTCATTTCATGCCGGGCGAAGTGGTCTTTGATGATTCGAATAAGGTCTGCTGCACGGTATCGCCTGATGAGGCGAATCTTCGCATTATTCCCGTTCATCCGGGGCGTCTCACAGGCAGTGTGCGGGATAGTATAATTTCAAGAGAATACAACGTCGTCGAGGACAATCTAGCCGTTACGTATCAGAGCCGCGCGACAGGGTTCACTTCGATGATTCACGTCCTGTTCCCGCAGCCGGCTGGCTCACTAGATGCGCCTGAGGTTGAAGCGGTCAAAGTCTACAACTATTTAGGTCATATTGTCGCAGAGCGAGAAGCCGAAGCGGTTCGACTGACGTTTGGAGAACATTCGGTGTTCGCGGGCGAGGAGCATATTCTCCTAATCTGCCATAAGGTGCCGGGCTATCATATCGATTCGTACGTGGTTGAAGGGACGCAAGTGTTCGGCGAAGTGGTGTTGCTCAGACGGAAACAGGGGCAAGAAGAAGTCATTGTTATCAAATAAAAGGTACATACCAACGCGACGGGGTGATGAGAAAATGTGGCAAACGGCGATTGAAGCAGCGATGAAGACAATTCGGCAAAATATTGAGCAGCATCCGGGATTATTTCCCCATATTACAGAGAATCAGCGGTACGATTGGGGCGGAAATGGCGATTGGATCGAAGGATTCTATACAGGCCTGATGTGGCTTGCTTATGAATATAGCGGGGATGCGGTTTTCAAGAAATCGGCATCGGATTTGTTAAGCAATTTCGAGGATCGACTCGTTCGTCATCATGGGCTGGATCATCATGATATCGGATTCTTGTATTCGTTGTCAGCCGTGGCAGAGTGGCAGATTACCGGGAACCCACAGGCGAAGGAGCTAGCACTGCAAGCGGCGGATAAGCTGCTAGCGCGTTATCGTCCGAATTTCGGTGCAATTCAAGCTTGGGGACTCGAAGGCGATCCGGAGAACGGTGGACGTATTATTATTGATTGCTTGCTGAACCTACCGCTGCTCTATTGGGCGTATGAACAGACGGAGGATCGTCGCTATTACGAGATTGCTGTGAAGCATGCGAATAAGAGTCTGCGATTCCTCGTGCGGGGGGATGGCTCGTCGTATCATACGTTCTATTTCGACCAAGAGAACGGTAATGCGCTTCGCGGCGGTACGCATCAAGGGTATCAGGACGGATCGACATGGACGCGCGGGCAATCATGGGGCGTGTACGGGTTCGCACTCAGCTATCGGTATACGAAAGATCCGGTGTATCTCGATGCTTCTAAACGACTGGCAAAATACTTCATCGCGCATCTGCCAGAAGATCATGTGGCGTATTGGGATTTCGATGTACAGGTGGAAGCAGGTACCCCGCGTGACAGCTCAGCATCGTCGATAACGGCGTGCGGCATTCTGGAGCTGCTCGAATGGATGGAGCCGAATGATCCAGACCGTGAATTGTTCCAGACGGCGCTCGATAACATGATGCGATCGCTTGTGGCGAATTATTCAACCAAGGATCTGCCTGAAGCGGAAGGATTAATTCAGCATGGTTCTTATCATGTTCGGGGCAATCGCGGCCCGGATGATTATATGATCTGGGGCGACTATTATTATCTCGAGGCGCTCGTGCGGATGGAGAAAGGGATTAAAGGGTACTGGTAACGACGAGGCGTCTCACTGGCTCTTATCCGATGGAGATCCCTGAGAGTCAGATGAATCAGCATCTCAAATTGGTTGGTGTAACATGGTATCACCTATGCGTGGTGCCATGTTTTTTTCTATTTCTCTACGCCACTGAAGCTATGTTGGATTATTGCAGGGATAATTCTCCTTTCGCCCTCATTTTGGCTCTATGTTGGATTCATGCAGGATAGTAGGCCAAATTGAACTTCAAGCCACTCATCCGTCCTAAAGTTGCTGCGAAAATCCACCATAGATATCGAAACAGCGATGGGGCTTTATGCTGCTAATTTCCACGATAGCCTCGGTCAACGGATCAAATGCCCAATCAAGGGGATTGATTTCCTGCATGCCTGAAGACATAAGAAGGGCGCCTTTGGTAATCAAAGACGCCCTTCTTATTTGTTTTCTAGCGAATGGTTAGACGGCCATCCGAATGTCCCACGATCAACTGGCTCGTCAAGCCGACGAACAATCCGTTCTCGACGACACCTGGAATGAGATTTAATTGCGTGTGGAGTGTTACAGGATCCGTGATGGAACCGAATCGGCAATCTGCAATGAGGTTACCGTTGTCCGTGATGAAATTCACTCCGTCCTTCTGGCGGATCGTAAGCTCGCAGCCTAGGGATTGCAGCTTGCGAACGGTTAATTCATGCGCGAAGGGGACGATCTCGACAGGAAGCGGGAAGACGCCGAGCGTGTCGACAACCTTGGACTCATCCACGATGACGATGAAGCGTCGGCTGTTCGCGGCGAGCAGCTTCTCACGGAGCAGCGCGCCGCCGCCGCCTTTGGTCAGCTGCAGGTTCGCATCCACCTCATCGGCCCCATCAATAGTAAGGTCGATCGTCTCCACATCGGCAAAAGGGATAACAGGGATGCCCAGCTCGTTCGCTAAATCTTCGGAAATCGTTGAGCTGGCGACAGCTTGAATGTTCAGTCCATCGCGCACACGCTCGCCGATTTTCTGAATGGCCCAGTACGCTGTGGAGCCAGTACCTAGACCAACAATCATGCCGTCCTCAATGGACTCGACAGCTTTTTCTGCTGCAATTTGTTTAGGGTTTATGCTCATGTAGGATCACCTCGGTATGTAATCCTCTAAGTATACAACGTCACGGTGTTATTATACAAAATCGATGCGGCTTCTGCGGTAGATATCGACTTCAAGTCCGCAATCGCCCGGATTACATCAAGCACCATCTTCGGGTGTGTCTGCTGCCCCTCGAAGGGACCTTCGAACGGCCAAGGACCATCGGTCTCAACCATCAATTGTTCGATGGGATAGGTGCGCACTAAATCTTGAATTTCGGATTCGTAGAGCACATCCGGTGTAATTGAGATGAAGTAACCATTTCGAATCATTCGCTCAACCGTATGCGGCGTTCCCTTGAACCAATGGAAATGCGCACGTGTCACGCGATGCTTCTCTAGTAGATCGCAGGCGATGTCCGCATCTTCATAGACGGCATGCAGCACGATCGGACGATCTAGTTCGCGCGCCAATTCCACGAATCGATCAAGAAGTTCGATATAACCTTCCAGCGCAAATGGTTGTCCCGTTGCTTCCGCTTCTTGACGGTTGTAGTAAGGCAGGCCGACTTCACCAATGGCGAATCGCTCATCCGTATGCGCCCGAATCCATTGGAAGAGCAGCGCCTCATCTTCTGCCGAAGGGAGCGGCTGCTCGGGGTGGAACCCATAAGCTGGAATGACTTGATCCGGGTATGCCTTCGCTAGTGCATGCGTTGCCTGGCAGGAGTCATACCGCATGGATACAGCCACAACTTGCACCACATCTGCTGCAGCCGCTTCGGACAACAGCTTCTGTTGATCCTCCGGTGTATATTGATCGAGATGAATATGCGCATCGATCGCTCGAATCGAATTATCGTGCATGCTGACCACTTCCCGTCTGCAATAATTGATAGATATCCCGCTTCATGCGGATGAAGGGTTCGCAATTGATGATCGCTTCGTCTCGCGGGCGTTCGAAGGGCACTTGGAACTCCGCGATCGTCTGCGCCGGCGCAGCGGACAATACATAGATGCGATCGGATAAGAAGATCGCTTCTTCAATGCTGTGCGTGACGAGCAGCACGGAGCGGCGATGCTCCTCCCAGATGCTGAGCAGCCATTGCTGCATCTGCAGGCGGGTGAGCGCGTCGAGTGCGCCGAACGGCTCATCGAGGCAGATCAGCTCCTGCGGGCTCAGCATGGCGCGCACGAAGGAGGCGCGCTGCTGCATGCCGCCGGAGAGCACCTGAGGATACTGGTCCTCGTATCCTCCAAGCCCTGCGCGCGCGAGCCACGTCCGGGCGAGCTCGCGCCGCTCTTCACGCGAAGCGGTAGTAGGGGTGCCCCCCATACCGCTGCCGCGCTTCTTGGCGTTCGATTCTGCGATATCGAGCGCCATGAGCACATTCTGTTCCAGCGTGTACCATGGGAACAGCGCAGGCTGCTGCGGCATATAGCTGATGAGGCCTTTGCTGCCGGTAACATTGCTGCCGTCCATCCGAATCTCGCCGCTGTCCGGCTCAAGCAGTCCGCCAATGAGCTGGAGCAGGGTGCTCTTGCCGCTGCCAGAAGGGCCAATAATCGAGACGAATTCGCCCGGATGCACGGCGAGGGACAAGTTCTTCAACACGGTATGCCGCTGCCGATCTCGCTCGAACGATTTATTGATTTGAGACACTTCAAGCTTAGGGATTTCTTGCGTTCTATCCAATGCTGTCGTGTTGATCACCATCACCGACCTCCATTCTTGATATTCCAGCGAACCGCCCACTTCGCGAGCAATGCGAAAATGCCGAATAATCCTAAGCTCACGGCAACGATGACGACGATCGTTGCGAATACTTGCGCCGTCATGAAGCCATTCGCCGATAATTTGATATACGTGCCGAGCCCTTCCTTGGACCCGAGCCATTCCGCCGCGACAGCGGTAATGACACTATACGAAGCTGCGAGCTTCATTCCTGAGAAGAGATAAGGGAGCGCATTTGGCAGTTCTAGCTTCCATAGCAATTGCCGTTTCGTCGCGCCGATCATTTGCATATAATTCAAGTATTGCGGATCCGGCTGTGAGAGTCCGGTTAAGGTCGAGACCACGACAGGGAAGAAGCAAACAAGCATAATGAGAACGACCTTCGGCGCAATCCCATAGCCCAGCCAGATGATGAGCAGCGGGCCGGTTGCGACGATCGGAACATTTTGCGTCAAAATAAGCAGGGGGTAAATCCCTGATCTGAGAAACGGAATGACATGCAGCAGCACAGCCAGAACGATCCCAAGCCCAATGCCGCTGCCCAATCCGAGCAGGGTGATGCGTATGGTCGATGCCGCATGCATCCATAGCCGTGCGCGCACATCCGCTTGGGTGAATACTTCCAAGATTCTTAGCGGACTCGGGAGTAGGAATTCTTCAATATGTCCCCAAGTCACCGCGAGCTGCCAGATCACAAGAAAAGAGAAGAGGACGGCCACAGGCGGCCATCCTACTTGGAACCAACGTTTTTTCATCATTTTCTACAACATCCTTAATCGAGGATGTTCAAAAAGCCGACTTTTTGAACTCTCACTTAATCGTATTTTTCCGTTAACTTATCCATGGATGCGCCATGGGTTGGATTATAGAAAATTTTGACCTGCGAGATCACGGCTGGACAACCATCGTCGATCATCGCTTCGTTCATGACTTTCACAATATCGAGCAGCTCGCCGAGTTCGCCTTCCATCGTCGTCTCAAGCGGTGCGACGCGGTATTTCACGCCGGAATTATTGATGACTGAAATAGCGCGATCCACATAAGGGATGACATCCTCGTAGTTTAATGTTTTCGGGATAATTTGAATACTCAGTAGTGCGTTGGCCATGTTCCATTCCTCACTCTCTTTTTATTGTTTCGGTAAAAAATCATTCGTAAACGCTTTGTCCGGATCAAATGTGCCTGTCAGCAATTTGTGTTCTGTCATCCAATCCGCATAGTTGACCCACACGTCACGCTTCTGTAAGCCCCAAGCCGCTGCATCGTCTTGATAACGCGGGCTGAGCCATTTCTGGCTTGCTTTTACAAGATCGGCGTTCAAATCTGGCTCTGCCTTAATGAGAATATCTGCTGCTTCATCCGGTTTCTGAATCGCAAATTCATATCCTTCTGCTGCACCCTTGACAAAGGCGCGTACGAGGTCAGGCTTTTCGGCAATCATCTTCTCGCTTGTAGCAAGAACTGGTGTATAGTAATCCAATTTTGAGCTGTAGTCCTTCAAATAAATCATGTTCATCGGCTCTTTGCGCAGTTCGGCTTCCACACCCGTCCACGCATAGTAGATCCATGCAAAGTCGATGTTGCTCTTCGTCGCTGTGAAATAATCCGCGCTGCCGATGCTCACATTGTTGACCTTCTTCACATCCGCTTTCTCGGTCTCCATCAAGGACTGTAGCATTGCTTCTTCATTCGGAGATCCCCAGCCGCCGTAGGTTTTGCCTTCAAAATCTTTTGGCGACTTAATGTTCTTGTCTACAGGGGATGCGAATCCTGAAGTGTTGTGCTGAATGATCGCCGCTAGCGAGACGATGGGCACGTTCTGCGTACGTCCGAGTGTAATATTCTCTTGGTAGCTAACCCCGAATTCGGCGTTCCCCGCTGCGACCATCATATCTGCGCCGCCTTCACCTGGTTGAACGATTTCGACATCTAAGCCTTGTTCTTTGAAAAATCCTTTATCTCTCGCGACATATAGCCCGGTATGATTCGTGTTCGGCGTCCAGTCGAGTACGACTTTGACCTTCGTTAGTTCTTTCGGTGCTTCCTGCTGCTGAGCTGCCTCACCGCTCTGTTCTGCAGTTTTGGTTGGTTCTTCTGTTTTGCCGCTGCATCCTGCGATGACGATGAATAGTGTGAGACAGATGAGCCATAGTGATTTTTTCATGGTGACAGTTCTCCCCTTTTTTGATTTTCTGTAGTTCGACTGACAAATAAAAAACGCCCCCAACCGGAGGCGTTAGCATAAGCGAATATCACAGAAAATAAGCTTCGTTCCTACGCTGGCATTATCCAGATCAGGTATAAGGGTCAGTGTCATATGGGACACAATCTCAGCCGGCCATTCCAGCACCCCTGGGGGTATTCAATTCATCAGGCGTCCTCATTATATCAAAAATAGAAGAGAATGCATAACAAAATTTAAGAATTTAGCTAAGTAGTCAAAACGTTTAAATGACTTGCCCTAAATAGGCGTCTAGTTGAGGCTTGCTCGGCATGTAGTGAATGGAGCGTAGGTATCGAATCGTACGCGTCTCGGCACGCATCACAATGGAATGTGTCTCGGCTTGATCGCCTGCGAGGAACTTCACACCGCCGACGAAATCACCTTGCGTGATTCCTGTTGCCGCGAAGATGACATCGCCTTTACCTACCATTCGTTCCATCGTTAGCACTTCGTGCGGATTCATAATATTCATCGCGTAGCAGCGATTTAGTTCTTCTTCGTTCATCGGCATCAATCTGCCTTGGATTTCCCCGCGAAGGCATGTCAGCGATGCTGCGGCCAATACCCCTTCCGGCGCACCGCCAGATCCGATATAGAGATCGACCCCTGACTCTGGAAAAGAAGGTGCCATGGCACCCGCGACATCGCCTGCATTGAGCAATCGAATGCGAACGCCCGCGTCGCGTAGAATACGAAGCTGCTTGGCATGACGCTCGCGGTCCAGAATAGAGACGGTCAGCTCCGAACGTTTCTTGCCAAGCCCAAAAGCGGCTTTCTGCAGCGTCAGTTCGAGCGGATCGTCAAGGCTCAATAAGCCGGCAAGCGCAGGACCGCAGGCCAGCTTCTCCATATACATATCCGGCGCATGAAGGAGCTGTCCGCGTTCGGCGATCGCCATGACCGCAAGCGCTCCGTTCAAGCCTTTCGCGACGAGCTCCGTACCTTCAACAGGATCGACGGCAATGTCGATCGCTTCGCCTTCGCCATTACCGACCTCTTCTCCAATATATAGCATCGGCGCTTCATCCATCTCGCCTTCGCCGATGACGACTTTCCCGTGAATCGGCACATTTTTGAACATGCTCCGCATGGCTGTTGTCGCCGCATCGTCTGCTTCATTTTTCATGCCTCTACCGGTCCATTGCGCAGCCGCGATGGCTGCCGCTTCCGTTACTCGCACCATTTCTAGTGATAATAGTCTTTGCATTATAGGGCCTCCATCTCTATTTATGATGTATTATTAGGCTTTACATTCTCTATTTATTATGACACAATAAATCATATGATGTATATCTTATTTTTGCAACAACTATTATCTATCCACATAAAAAGAGCGTAATAAGTACAATATAAGCCACATACACTTTTCAGTAGCAGATGAACTATACGTTCTGATTCCTTAAGATTGTTACATCATATATACCGGACTTATTTCATAATGAAGAGGGGATGAAACAACATGAATGAAGCGATGAATGAGTTAAGATGGGGCGTTGTGCTCTGCTCGCGTTGTAACAGCATTATTGACATGGTAGAGACGGAGAAACCGTCCGTTTATTATAGTCAGTGTAGAAGTGGTCAATGTTCTGCTGAATCCGGCGTCGTGAGGGAAGATTCCTCCGATCCTTATAGCGGCTAAGGACATGGACGAATAGGTGCAGATACGATATGATGAGGGTAATTGTAAGCTGAACCGAATTCAGTAAGAATTAAGGAGTGAAGGGTCATACAGCTATCGTCGCGGCAATATGAAATTCTACAACTTGTACAAGATCATGCTCCGATTACCGGGGAACAGATTGCTGAACAGCTTGGCGTCAGTCGGCCAACCATTCGTTCGGATTTATCGATTCTCGTCATGCTCGGTCATTTGGATGCGAAGCCGAAGGTCGGATATTTCCTCGGCAAGCAGAATCGTCAAGAAAACCTAGTCTCGCCAGATGTCCTGGTGAGAGATGTGCAGATGCCGCCGATTATCGTGCGCGAGACCGCCACGGTAAGCGATGCGGCTGTTGCGCTGTTCCTGGGCAATACCGGTGTACTCATCGTGACGGACGAAGATGGAGTGCTGCTCGGCGTCATTTCCAGCAAGGATCTGCTGAAGGTAACGATCGGTAACCCGAGTGCAGCTACTTTGCCGGTTGGCGTCGTCATGACACGGATGCCGAATATCGTGACGGCTTCCCCAGAGGATCATTTACTGGATGTTGCCCGGAAAATGGATGATCATCATATCAGCACCTTACCTGTCGTTATCCCGTATGGAGAGAGCAAATCGCCAGAGAGATGGGAAGTCGTCGGACGCATTTCGAAGACGACCGTGAATAAAGTTATTTTAAAACTTGCAAAATGAATGGGTTTCATCAAGTTACCTTATGATCACGAACCGAAAGTCGTATTGACTTGAGCCATATTGGAAAAAGGGGAGAAGGATGAATGGGGCAGGAGTCACAGCAGATGATCACCATATGCTCGGACTCCGTCGGTGAGACGGCGGAGAGTGTCGTTCGAGCGACAATGAAGCAATTTGCCGGACAAGACGTACAGTTGCGTCGAATCGGGCAAATTAAGTATGAAGATGATATACGCGCCATTATGGAAGAAGTCAGTCGGATCGGCGGTTTTGTTGCGTACACGCTCGTTCAGCCTGAACTGAGGGAAATGATGCGATCCGAAGCCATCCGACTCGGGATTCGTGCCGTCGATATTATGGGTCCGATGATGCAAGCCTATATTGATACATTCCATGATGCGCCGAGCCGTAAGCCGGGATTGCTGCATCAGCTGGATGAACATTATTTCCGCCGCATGGAAGCGATTGAATATTCGGTGCAATATGATCATAGTCAGGATGTGAAGACGCTGCCTGAAGCGGACATCGTGCTGCTCGGCGTATCGCGTACCTCCAAGACACCGCTCAGCATTTTCCTCGGTCATAAAGGCTACAAGACAGCGAATGTGCTCGTCGTACCGGAGATGAAGCCACCGAAGGAACTGTTCCAGCTCACGAATCAACGCGTTGTCCTGCTCACGATGGACCCGGAGCAGATGCTCAAAATTCGGACCGAACGATTGAAGACACTCGGTCTCCCAGCAGGCGCAAGCTATACGACACGGGAACGCATTCAAGAGGAGCTTGATTATGCGCATGCGCTCGCCGAGCAGCTGCAGTGTCCGGTCATCGATGTGACGGATAAAGCGATTGAGGAGACGGCGGGACTTATACTAGGGAATATATAAAAGATGCCAGACCTGTGAGGGTCTGGTTTTTTGTTGTTCGACTGTGGGGGATGAATGTAGAGGGAGGGGAGGGGTGTCTCGTTCCAGCCGATTCTTGTCCGCCATTTGCTTGAATAGATTGGAAGGATACAAATGGCTACCAAAGATCGGACGCAGGCTCTTCCACGTGACACCCCTCCTCCTTTTGACATTCATGAAGGGTTCGAACAACACAAAAGAAGTCAGTCCCTCAAGGGTCTGGCTTCTTTTTGTGGAGGGGCGGCAGAGTGGATGGAGCTGCGCTAGGACGGCGCACTCGCTCCTGCCTTAGCTCTGATGACGAGAGAATGCCGAACCGGGATTCGCGCATTCTCTTCACTCAATAAGAGCGAGACGGCCTGTTCGCCAATGCTCGTCATATGATAATTCACGCTCGGGAAGCCTAGGATTTCACTTAATGGCGTGTTCTCTTCGCCAATGATCTCGAAATCTCGCGGATAGCTGTAGCCGAGTGATTGCGCTGCAGCGATAATGCCAGCGGCGACCTCGTCGCCATTGGTGAAGATCGCGTCTGGGATGATCGGCTTCTGGAACATGACCTCGCCAGCACGTTTCCCTTCTTGATAGTCGAAGCATTGGTCGAAGAATTGATTTTCATAATCCTCGGAGATGATTTCTTGATACGCCTGAATGCGTAATCGGGTGCTTGGACTCGATTGAACATCTCTCCCCGAAGTGAAATGGATATGCTCATAGCCTTTGTTCTTCAAATGGTTGAACACTTCAATATACGCGGCATATCGATCTGGGTACACAGACGGAATATGCGGGACAGGACAAGCCTCGCAGCATACGATTTTGCCCCATTCGGACAAGGTTTGAATTTGTTCATGATGTAGGGTATGCGACGTGAGCAGAATGCCATCGATCGTCTTCTTTTTCAATAGTGTAAGATAGCTGCTCTCAATGACATTCTCGTAATACGAAGGCAGCAAGAGAACTTGGTAATGTAATTCATGGGCTTTTCTCAGTATGCCGTTAATGAGTTCATCGAAGCAAGAGTTATTGTTATACGGCACAATGACGCCAATGGTATTCGTCTTTCCTCGGCTGAGCTTTACCGCGTTGCCATTCACCGAATAATTCAGTTCCTTCATGACTGCCATAACCTTTTCTTGCTTGTCCTTAGCGACATAAGGATGATCATTGAGAACGCGGGACACGGTTGCAATGGAGACACCCGCCATCCTAGCGACATCTTTAATATTCGCCATAAAGGCTCTCCCCCTTTTCTACACATTCGGACTCATTGTAACATGTCGATTTCTTTTTTAGAAATAAGGATTTGTATGCTTGACTTGAAACGCATTTCATTCTTTACAATGAACAACATCAGCAGGAATATTCCTAATTCTAGAAGGAGGCTAAGGCATGAGAACCTTTGCGATTGCATCGTATTCATTGTATTTTCTAGCAGGACTGGTCATAACAACGATCGGTTCCGTGATGCCGCAATTGCTTGCTCACTATGAACAATCTTATACGGTCGGGGGGCAAATGGTCTTCGTGAGTGCAGTCGGATTTATTGCAGGCGTGCCGATTTCCGCATGGCTTATGCGAGGATTGAAGAAAGAAAAGTATGTCCTCGCGCTCTCTGCGGTTATCATTGCGATCGCACAGCTCAGTATAGGGTCGCTTCCGTCGTTCGGCTGGGTTGTGGCGCTCAATTTCATGAATAGTGTTGGCGCCGCTGCTATCGAGTGTGTCGTAGCAACGCTCATGATGGAAGTGTTCGTGGGCCGCCGTGCGGTGGTTATGAGTTATCTTGAAGTATCATTCGGTATTGGTGCGCTCTGTATGCCGCTGATCGCCAGCGTATTGATTGCGAACCAGGCCTGGCAGTATTCCTTTTTCGTAACGGCCTGTCTTGGATTGATCATGGCCGTGGTATGGTGCTTCATATCCTTTGCGAAGGAGCGGTCAGATGAGGCACAGCCGTTGGATGCGAATATCGCACCGCCGCCGATGTTCAAGAACAACCACATGAAGCGCTACATACTGTTCGCATTCGTCTTCTTGATTTTCATCTATAGCGGGATCGAAGGGAGTCTGAATCATTTCATGTCTTCCATCTTCCTGAACCATTTAGAAGTTACACCTTATTACGCTTCACTGAGTATAGGACTATTCTGGATGGCGATGGTCGTCGGCAGAGCAGCTACGGGTTGGATTATCCGCAAAGTAAATTATGCGCAATATTTGCGCTGGAGTATGTTCGGCACGCTCGCGGTGATCATCCTGTTTGCGTTATGTAGGGAGGCCGTGGTCGGCTTTATCTTGGTCATAATGATGGGGTTAACGATGTCGGGCGTCTATTCGATTACAATGGTGTACGCGAATCATACGTTTCCTGGCATGGCGCGGCTCGTGACCAGTCTGGTTACGGCTTTTGCCGGATTCGGAGCAGCGGTCTTCCCTGCCTTGATCGGGTATGCGATGGACCATTCTGGCACGGTATCTGCGCTATGGTATATTGCTGGCTTTGCAGTAATTTACTTGCTCATCCTGCTGCTGGGCATTGGTAGATTTTATCGTCATCAAGCGGGCGTGGCGTTAAACGAATGAAAAATAGGAGGACTTGAAAATGTGTATTCAGATGATCGCTGTAGATATGGACGGCACGTTTCTAAATGACCGTAAGGACTACAATCGGGATCGCTTTCGGGAGCAGTATGCGGAGATGAAAAGAAAAGG
This sequence comes from Paenibacillus terrigena DSM 21567, assembly GCF_000374845.1. Taxonomy (GTDB): domain Bacteria; phylum Bacillota; class Bacilli; order Paenibacillales; family Paenibacillaceae; genus Paenibacillus_K; species Paenibacillus_K terrigena. The sequence goes on from NZ_KB895426.1 coordinate 24,644, forward strand.
GATTCGCTTTGTCGTAGCTAGCGGGAATCAATATTATCAGCTGAAATCCTTCTTCCCTGAAATTGAACATGAAATCGCTTTTGTTGCGGAGAATGGCGCTTATATCGTTGACGGGAATGAGGAAGTGTTCACAGGTCGAATGTCCGTGGAGACGATTGCGAAGACGCTGGAAATTCTGAAGCACTATCCTTCCTCGAACATTGCGATATGCGGCAAACAAAGTGCGTACATGCACCATGATGAATCCGATGACTATTATGACTATTCCATTCAATTTTACCATCGCTTAAAGAGAGTAGAAGATTTAACGCGGATTGAGGATCAATTGTTCAAATTTGCCCTTCGGTTTCCGCTTGAAGAGCTGGATCAAGGACTTGTGAACTTAAAACGTGAGTTAGGGGAGGAGGTTACCCCTGTGGCGTGTGGCCATGGGGATGTGGATATTATTGTGACAGGCATTCACAAGGCGCATGGCATTCGGATGCTTCAGCAAAAATGGCAGATTGCAGACGATAAGACGGTAGCTTTTGGCGATAGCGGCAATGATATTGAAATGCTAAGGCATGCACATTACAGTTATGCGATGGAACATGCGAGTGACATTGTGAAGAGGGCGGCGAAGTATCAGATCGGTTCGAATAATGCTGAAGCTGTGCTGGATGCGATAGACAGCCTACTATGAGGGGCATATGGAAGCCATTCCGACGAGGAGTAGGCTTCTTTTATTTCATTGGGATCATGTTATACGAGATAAAAATAATGAAAACGAGCTATTGACACTATGATGTATTACGGGCATAATACACACATGAAGTGTATGAACTACATAGTACACACACTTGGCGATGAAGACGAGGGGTGAACATAATGATGAATGAAGGGTGGACGAGTGTTGTTTTTAATAACCGAGACCCTGTCTATCTGCAAGTCGTTAGGCATTTCAAAGAGCAGATCGCAACAGGCCGATTGAAGGCAGGGCAGGTTATTCCTTCCCGCAGAGAACTCGGCGCATTGCTCAAAATAAATCCAAATACAGCGCAGAAAGCTTATAAGGAAATGGAGGAGCAGCGGTTGATTATTACAGAGGGAAATTCACCGAGTCGGATTACCGAGGAGGCTGCAATATTGCGAGCTATCCGTTCGGAACTCATAGAAAGTGCAGTGGAATCTTTTGTCGTGTCAGTTCGGAGAATTGATGTACCCGTCGATGAACTGCTGGATCTTGTCAGGACGAAATATGTGGAGGAACGTGCCCGTACGAATCAAGCGGAGGAGGGGGGCAGCATCCATGATTGAGGTTATTGATGTTCATAAACGATTTCGTGGACGCAAAGTATTGAACGGTGTCTCCTTCACCGCGGAGAAAGGGCAGATTACATGCCTGATCGGCATCAATGGAGCGGGCAAATCGACGATACTTAAGGCAATTATGGGTCTTACACCGCTGAAGAGCGGTATGATTCGAATTGATGATGCGCCTGTTGGGCCGGCGATGTATGAGAAGGTTGCTTTCGTACCCGATCACCTAACGACACCAACCGGGATGAGATTGTCGGAGGGCATCCAGTTCATGAAGGATTTCTATCGGAATTGGAATGACGTTCGTGCAAATGAATTATTGGCGTTCTTTAAGTTGGATCGGACGGAGCGTGTGGGTAACCTGTCTAAAGGGATGGCAGCGAAGTACAGCCTATTACTCGGTTTATCGCAGGACACGGACTACATCTTAATGGATGAGCCGTTCTCAGGGATTGATATGTTCAGCCGCGAGATTATTGCGGAAGTCTTCTCAACGGATCTTATCGAGGATCGTGGGGTACTTCTAACCACGCATGAAATTGATGACATGGAGCATTTGATCGATCAAGCAGTACTGCTTCAGAATGGTTCGGTTCAGCTTGCCTTTGATTGCGAGGAAATGCGTACGACGGAAGGGAAGTCCGTCATTGATGTGATGAGGGAGGTGTATACGGGATGAATCGGTATTTGAAATTGGTCAACATGGAAATTCATCGCTTCCGGTATATTCTCGCTTCCTTAATGGTGGTAACGCTGCTGTCCCAGTGCGGATCGTTGATTTGGACGATCCAGCGTGTCGTATCAGCCAAGGAGAAAGGGCTTACCCAAGCGGAGGTCGGATTTGCCATTCCTAAATTCCTTTCGTTCCCATGGGCCATCGTGAATACAAAAGTGTGGTTCATCCTGCCGATTTTGCTGAGCATTACCGTGCTGGTCTTGTATTCAATGATCATCTGGTACCGCGATTGGTTCGGTCGGTCGACGTTCATTTATCGGCTGCTGATGCTGCCATCGGCGAGATGGGTACTCTATGTATCTAAGCTGACAGCTATTTTGACCTTTGTATTTAGTATGATTGCTTTCCAATTGGTATTGTTGGTTGGAGAGAATATGCTCTTTAAAACGATCGTGCCGGCTGGTATGCGAACGGATTCGACTTTCGTTGAAGCGAGTACGATAATTCCTGTGCTGGACACGTTGTTACCAAAGCAATTTGAGCAATTCATCTATTCCTATGGACTAGGGATTATCGGCGTCATCGTCATATTTACAGCGGTTCTACTTGAGCGAAGCTACCGGCGCTTAGGCATTCTGTATGCAATTGGTTATTCCGCGGCATGTGTGGGTGTGATTCTTTCCCCATTCATCCTAGGTCTGGACCGTTCGAACAGTTATTGGTATCCGAGTGAAATCTATACGATGGAGCTAGCTGCTTGCCTCCTTATCTCTGTAATCTCGGTTTGTCTTGGATTCTGGCTTCTTCGCAAGAAGATTACGGTATAAAGGAGGGATTACGATGAAACGTTATTTACTATCGATTGTTCTCGGCGTCTGTACGCTTGGCATATTGTGTACGTATTATACTTATGGCGCAGCGGATCATTTGCCTGAATATAAGCTGACGACGGTTCAAGGAGATCCGAAAGAGGGAGCAGACCTAGAACTTTCCGGTAATTATGATGGAAGAATGCATACGGAATCATTGGTCGTTAACGGGAATGGAAGCAAGTATCGGAGTCGAGAGACCCTGCGTGATCAGATTCTAGGTGCGCGTTCATGGGTATATAACAATAAGGAGATGGAACAATGGGTACGCGACCACCGGCAGTTCATGCGCGGCAAGGACCAAACCGAAGGTTTCTATAAGGATGATGAATGGTTGGTTTATGTGAAGGTGAAGAGTCCATTGGGACGTGTTAATCAGAAGGAAGTTGAATTAAGTGTGGAGCGATTGAATCTCAAAACCGATGAGGTTCAGCAATACACAACACAAATCCCTGTCAAGTCTGATTCTAGTAATTTCACCAATGTGGTTGATGTACAGCGAATCAAAGATCAGCTTCATGTACTTGCTTCACAGGATACGGATAAATCTATTCAATATTTTGACTATATGCTGAACTTTGAGAGTGGTGCCTTCATCCAGGGGGAACAAATTACGCATTGGAATAATACGAACAAAGATATAGAGTTTGATTATGATATCCTCTACAATGCAGGGGATCCGAGCGGGTATGCTGTGTTTAAGGTGCAAGAGAATAAAGTCAAATCAAGGGGAGAGAATTCTTATTCTTTTGAACCAAGTGGGGTGCATCTCTATGTTTACTCGTATCAATCAGGGAAACTATCGGCCTTGCCAGATCCGAAGCAGATTCTTATTCACGGAACCGTCTACGGACATACGGGTGAAGTCCTGAATTATGTCAATGTCGATAAAAATGCCGTTCATCTCTCGCGTTACAATCTCTCTACAGGTCAAGAAGAGCGGGATTATGCCACAATTAAGGCTACAGAGCTAGACGCAGCAGAGATTCTAACGGCTAATCTATTCGAGGATCGAGTCTATGTTTTGATGAAAAAGGGTGTAACTCCGCTTATTGCTGCGCTGGATGTATCTAATGGAAAAGTGCTTTATGTAGGTGAAACGGCGCTTGAAGGATCTGCATTGGATCGTGAAAAAGAAATGAAGTTGTTAAATCTCTATAATATAAATATAACCAAGACCACTTCTTAGAAAAGAGGTACAGCCCGATGGATCGAACGATGAGCTTTGGGCATAAGATCGAGATATTAAAAGGGTTAGAGACGTACGGGTATCAAGTAGCACATTATATGCTGCAGGAAGAGGACCTTGCGTTAGATGCAGTCAAATTAGCTCTACTGGAGATCAGTGCGAAGGATGAGTTTTTCACAGAAGAAGTCTCCTCGCAACGAGCACAATGGCGCAAATTGGTTATGCGTCACGCGATCCACTTGAAGCAGACATGGTTAGTCGCGAAGCAGCGGAATCCTATTCTGAATTAGGGTGATTTTTAACCCTTGATAAGTTGGATGAGAGAAAGACGCCCAAAAAGAAGTTAAAAATGGCTACTAAAGTCTATCGTTCCCGCCTGTCTGACGACAGGCGTTTTTTTATATAATGGAAGAGAAATGGAAGCGATATCTTCGCTAGAAATAGAGCAGGAGGGATCAGGGATGTCCGATCTGAAACAAACACCTACAACAGAACAACAGGATGTGATTCAGTACGTCAAAAATAACGGAGGCCCAACACTGGGCTACTCGACAGCATCAGGCGTCTCCATATTGGAGCAAGACGGACTATTTTTCAAGGATTTAAGCAAAGATGGGACACTCGATAAATATGAAGATTGGCGGTTGTCTGCTGATGAGCGGGCAAAGGACCTTGCTTCCAAAATGGCGATCGAACAAATCGCGGGACTCATGCTATACAGTAGACACCAATCGATTCCTGCCGTAAGCACGGGGTGGTTCGCCAGCACGTATGGCGGTAAAACTTACGAAGAGAGCTGTGCGAAGCCTTGGGAGCTGACGGATGAGCAGATCGGGTTCCTGGCAAAGGATCATCTCCGTCATGTACTCGTCACGAGTGTGGAGAGTCCGGAAGTCGCGGCGCGTTGGAGCAACAAGGTGCAAGCATTCGCCGAAGGAACGGACTTTGGTATTCCGGCGAATAACAGCTCGGACCCAAGACATAGCTCGGATGCGAACTCCGAATTTAATGCGGGAGCCGGCGGTCATATCTCGATGTGGCCAGAGACCCTAGGACTTGCAGCGACGTTCACCCCTGAGATTACGCGTCAATTCGGGGAAATCGCAGCGAAGGAGTATCGCGCCCTTGGACTAGCAACAGCGCTCTCGCCGCAAATCGATATTGCAACAGATCCGCGTTGGTTCCGGTTCACAGGCACATTCGGGGAAGATTCCAAGCTGACGACGGATCTGGCACGTGCGTATGTCGATGGCTTCCAAACTTCAACCGGGGATCAAGAGATAGAGGGCGGCTGGGGCTACAATAGCGTAAACGCGATGGTAAAGCACTGGCCAGGGGGCGGCTCCGGCGAAGGTGGTCGGGATGCGCACTACGGCTGCGGTAAGTATGCGGTGTACCCGGGAAATAACTTTGATGAGCATTTGATTCCGTTTACGGATGGCGCTTTCAAGCTGGATGGGAAGACGGATAAGGCTTCTGCCGTGATGCCGTATTACACCGTTTCAGTGGATCAAGATCCAGTGAATGGCGAGAATGTAGGGAACTCGTACAGCAAGTATCTCGTGACCGATTTGCTCCGTGAGAAATATGGGTATGACGGTGTTGTCTGCACAGATTGGCTTATTACAGCAGATGAGTCCAGCAGTAAGGATTCGTTCCTCAGCGGTAAGCCATGGGGTGTTGAAGAATTGAGCGTCGCCGAACGTCATTATAAGTTGCTCATGGCTGGCGTGGATCAATTCGGGGGCAATAACGAGATTGAACCCGTGCTGGAAGCCTATCACATGGGCGTTGCCGAGCATGGCGAAGATTATATGCGTGAGCGGTTTGAAAAGTCGGCGGTTCGTCTGCTTCGGAATATTTTCCAATTGGGGCTGTTCGAGAACCCATACTTGGACGTAGAAGAGAGTACGCATATCGTCGGCAATCCGGCATTCATGGAAGCGGGCTATGAAGCGCAGCTGAAATCGATTGTTATGCTGAAAAATAAGAATCAAGTGCTCCCGGTGCAGCCGAAGAGCAAGGTCTATATACCGAAGCGTTATTTGCCAGTGGGCAAAGATTGGTTCGGGTTCCCAACGCCGGAATCGCTCAAACATCCTGTGAATTTGGAGATTGTGGAGAAATATTTCCACGTCACCGAGAACCCGGATGAAGCGGATTTCGCGATCGTGTTCATTTGCAGCCCGAACTCGGGCACCGGGTATAGCCAGGAAGATGCAGATCAAGGCGGAAATGGGTATGTGCCGATCAGTCTGCAATATCGGACGTACACGGCCGGACACGGTCGGGCACAGAGTCTTGCAGGGGATGCGCGTGATAGCGATGTGCTGAACCGTTCGTATCTTGGCAAGAGCGTAACGCCGCATAATACGACGGATCTCGATAGTGTTCTGGAGACTAAGGCGAAGATGAAGGGCAAGCCGGTCATCGTGTCGATGACTTTAACGAATCCGACGATCGTCGCTGAATTCGAGTCGGAAGTGGATGCGATCATCGCGAACTTCGGTGTACAGGATCAAGCGATTATGGAAATTGTGTCAGGTGCGGTCGAACCTACCGCGCTACTCCCAATGCAGATGCCAGCTAACATGAAGACCGTCGAGGAACAGTTCGAGGATGTCGCGCATGATATGGACTGCCATGTGGACTCGGTGAATCGTGTCTATGACTTCGCGTTTGGATTGAATTGGAGCGGTGTGATTGAGGATACGCGTACGGCGAAATATAAGAAAGTGAAGTAAGTGATGTGTATAAGAGGCCCTTATTCCGTGATGGAATAGGGGCTTTTTATGTGTGGTGTGCTGAGATAGGGTGGCGGCAGGAATAACTGCGTTTTCGCAGTTAATTTGAGCGAATGGAGGTGGCGCGTAGGGAATAACTGCTTTATAGCAGTTATTTTAGGAAGAGCGAGCTGGTTTGTCGTAAATAACTGCGATAAAGCAGTTAATTCGATTCAAATAGCGCGGGTGGTGCCCAAATAGATGCAAAATAGCAGTTATTTCTCTATTTGAGCCGGAAGGTCGCTCGAATAACTGCTTAAAAGCAGTTATGTTCCAAAGTAATGGTTCGACATACCCAAGGTTCAAAGAGTTTTCGGTCTTTCTTTCTTGCTTATACAGGAACTAGAGGGAATATGAGGAATTAAGTAAGAGTACAACTGAAATATGAGCTAGGTGTAGGAGAAGGAGTGTGCAGCAATGATCATGACCGAAATGAACCAAGCATTACAAGGAATTCGTCCATTTATTGAGCAGCAGATGAAATTGTGGAACGTGCCCGGTCTTGCGGTCGCGGTAATCAAAGATCAAGAAATCATCATGACTGAGGGTTTCGGTTATCGGGACGTGGAAGCGGGATTAGAGGTCAAGCCAGAGACGTTGTTCGCGATTGGTTCGACGACCAAGGCTTTTACAGCAGTGGCTGCCGGCATTCTTGTCGATGAAGGAAAGATAGACTTAGATGTACCAGTAAAGCAATATTTGCCACACTTTAAAATGTATGATTCGCTCGCAACCGAACGGGTCACGCTTCGAGATATGTTATGTCATCGTACAGGGCTGCCAAGGCATGAACTGATGCACTATAATTCTTCCTTTACTCGAGAAGAAGTTATTGAACGTTTACAGTACTTGGAGCCGAATCAAGATTTTCGTTCAGGTTGGCAGTATCAGAATATTATGTATATGATCGTAGGTTATGTCGTAGGGCAGCGCCTAGGAACAACATGGGAGCAAGCTGTTCAAGACAAGATCTTGAATCCATTGCAGATGAATGTAAGTAACTTTTCAGTGGAATATTCCCAAAAACAACCGAATTATGCTTTACCCTATATGGATCAAGGAGATATGCTTCAACGTATTCCATTCCGGAACATTGACCTGATGGGGCCTGCTGGGTCGATCAATTCGAATCTTATGGATATGGCGAAATGGGTAATGCTTCTACTCAATAAAGGCGTGCATCAAGGACAACAGATTATTTCAGAAAGTAGCTTAGCAGAAGTGTTCAAGCCTCATATGCCTACGGATTCGTGGATCACAAAAGAAACTCCGATGTCTTGTTATAGCCTTGGTTGGTCTATTGAACCGTATCGAGGTCACCAAGTGCTTCATCATGGAGGTGGTATCGATGGTTTTACGGCGGAGGTAGCCTTCTCACCAGATGAGAATATGGGTATCGTAATATTCGCTAATAAAAACGGTAGCCCACTTCCTTTGATATTACGTCATAATCTATTTGATCGGCTGCTGGGGTTGGATGAGATCGATTGGAGCGGTAGAATACGCGGTACAGGAAAAGAAAATGAAACAGAGAATCAAGATGAAACGCATCAGCCTGAAGAAGAAGCGAAGGAACAAATAAGTGCCAATGAACCAGAGAACCTGACGCATCAACTGCACGAATACATAGGTACCTATGAGCATCCGGGATATGGGGAACTGGTTATAGAAATGATCGAGAATAATCTTCAAGTCACATTTAATTCAATCCAACTGACGCTTAACCGCGTGAAAAATCATGCGTTCGAACTGGAATATAAGTCATTCCAACTCAAGACGCCGGCTACTTTCCATTCGGATGTTAATGATCAGATCGTTCGTGTAGCCATTAAAATGCAGCTAGAACCCGGCACAAAAGATATAGAGTTCGTGAAGAAGTAGGCTTACATTCGAGTAACAAAGAGGTGAATGGATATGAGTCAGTTTGGCATATCAGCAATCCCTTACGAGGACAAGACGCTCCTTCACCAACTCATTCAGCTATATCGGTATGATTCGAGTGAGTTTGATGGGCATGCCTTGACGTCGCACGGGTTGTATCTATATAAATATTTGGACCATCAATGGACAGACGAATATCGCCGTCCGCTGATTTTTAGAGTAGATGGCGAATTAGCGGGTTTCGCTTTGGTCGCTCTAGGCGTGCCGAAGGAATTCGTAAAATTAAGCGAAGCAGATGCGACGAACACGATAAACGATTTTTTTATCATGCGGAAGTTCAGAGGCAAGGGGTATGGTAAGCAAGCGGCATTTGCCATATTCGATCAATTTCCAGGTTCATGGGAAGTCCGCCAAACAGCTGCGAACCTCCCGGCGAATCGCTTCTGGAATCGGGTGATTGAAGAATATACGAACGGAGCTTATACGGAGAAGGAACTGCATGGGGAAGCATGGCATGGGCCGGTGCAGGTATTTATGACACGTAAGTAGAGGAGCGTTGTAAACGGTGGAAGAACGAAAATCAACCTATAATATTCAGCATTCGAGTATTGGTATGGAAGCCGAGGTCAATCGGTTAAAAGCTCAAGCCCAGATGGGCTGGGAGAAGGAGTTTCGGAACTTACAATGGTATGGGCTTCAAGATGGCATGAAGGTGTTAGAAGTTGCTTGTGGTCCAGGGTTTATGACAGAGAAGTTAATGGAGAATCTACCGAATAGCCAGATTACAGCGCTCGATATCGATCAAGGGCTATTAGATCAAGCGAAGGCATTATTGAAGCATGCTTCAGCTGATCACGTTGAATTCGTTCAAGCCTCTGCATATCACACAGGGCTACCGGATAACGAATATGATTTTGCGATAGCGCGGTTGTTATTCCTTCATTTACATGACCCACTTCAAGCCGCACAAGAAATAATGCGTGTTCTGAAGCCTGGTGGTACATTGGTGATTATCGATATTGATGATGGCCTATTTGGGGTTATTGAACCGGAAATGGAGATTCTACCTTTGATTCTGAGTAAAATAGCGAAGTCACAATCATCTAACGGAGGAAATCGACATATAGGAAGAAGCTTGCCGCGATTGTTAGCCAGCGCTGGGTATCAAGATGTTGATATGGATGCCGTTATTCAGCATAGTGATCTGCAGGGCCTGGATGGATTTAAGCAGCAGTTTGATAGTGAACGGTTCACCGGATTTTATAAGCGAGGCATACTCAATGCCATGGAGTTCGAGAACTTGAAGCAATCATACGAGGCTTTTAGCCAGAACACTGATGCTTATGCCATGATGGTGTTTCTGATGGCGTGTGGGACGAAACAGAAATCAACTATAGTAACAACGGGTTGAACATTCTGCGGGGTTGATTATTTTTGAAGGCTTTGTTATTTTTATCGGACAATTATTGACGTGACAGGATGGTGGAGAACAATGTCTGAGCAGGTGTATTTAATCAAACCGACGGTAGAGTTAGAGGAAGCTTATATAGATTTTTATCAGGATTGGATCGTAAGTGGAGAGAGTATGGTCCCATGGGTGATTAGCAAGGATCCATCCGATTTCCAAGAGCTGGTGCTATTTCAGACGGAGCGTGAGAAGGGTGAGAACTTGCCTGATAACTGGGTGCCGGATTCTACGTATTGGCTCGTTTCCGAGCAGAATAAGGTCATCGGAGCTGTGAACATTAGACATGAACTGAACGAAAGACTGTTTCAATCCGGCGGTCACATTGGTTATGGCATTCGTCCTTCCGAACGACAGAAGGGTTATGCGACCAAGCTTTTGGCTCTTGCACTTCACCAAACCAAGGAACTGGGGATCTCGAAAGCTCTTGTTGTCTGTGATGCGACGAATATTGGGTCGGAGCGAACAATTCGTAATAACGGTGGAATTGAAGATACGAATTTCGTAGAGGAAGACGGCAATGTTTTGAAAAGATTCTGGATCACAATCTAGAGCACGACGTATTTGCGAAAAGGTGTGGATCGGACGCTGGTTAATGATCATGGTGATACCCCCTATGATGTGTGTGTTAAACAAGGGCACCTAGAGTTAGCATTACTCTTCAAATAAATAGAACAGTAAGGGAGATTATTTATGGAAAGTAAATCGATTGCACCAGAACTTGTACAAAGTTATGTCGGTAGTGCGCACGGTGATTTTGAGCGTGTTAAAGAGCTGCTTGAGCAAGAGCCTGGCTTATTGAATGCTTGCTGGGATTGGGGGAATGGCGATTGGGAGACGGCTTTAGGAGCTGCCGCGCATATGGGAAGAAGAGATATCGCCGTTTTTCTCATTTCGAAGGGCGCCCGCATGGATATTTTTACGGCAGCTATGCTCGGAAAAATAGACATTGTTCGAAGTCTGATTAGTGATAATCCAGAGCTGAAGAATTGCCTAGGTCCGCATGGTATACCTCTTATTAATCATGCTGAAGCGGGTGGGGCTGAAGCTGCTCAAGTCGTAGAATTTCTAAAGCAATAGTAAGCTCATGATCGGAGGGAACCCTCATGAATTTAGCGAATAAAATCACGATTGCAAGAATCGGGCTCATTCCTTTATTTATGCTGGCGCTTCAACATTATCCGGTATGGATGGTAGAGCTAATGCCTTTTCTAAGTCAAGTGAACCTGTATGGATCAGGTTTAGCGGTGTCCATCTTCCTCCTGGCCTCAACGACCGACAAACTCGATGGATATATTGCGCGTAAATATAATCAGGTGACGCCTCTCGGCAAACTGTTGGATCCCTTGGCTGATAAGCTGCTCATTTCGGCTGCGTTATTAATGATGGTGGAACAGCGTATGATTCCGGCGTGGATGGCGGTTCTCATCATTGGCAGAGAAGCAGTGATCACGGGAATTCGGGTCCTTGCTGCTGCAAGAGGCGTAGCACTGGCGGCTGATAAGCACGGCAAGCTCAAAATGGTCCTGCAAGTCGTTGCAATCGCCGCCATTCTACTCAAGAACTATCCATTTGCATGGATCACCTCTTTACCGGTTGACTTTATGTTGATGCTCTTGGCAGTTGTCCTAACCATCTATTCAGGGTATAAGTACATCGTGAATAATTATCGTACACTTCACTTATGAATACCTCACCCGCTCTAGAGAAATAATACCTAATATTTCCTGCGAGGAGTTAGGTGAACGATGATAGTTAAACAAAAGGTTCTAATAGCATCCATAGCTGGGCTATTGGTGTTGTCCGGTTCAATATACGCAGCGGTAACGAGTTCGCGAATTTTCATCAATGGCGCAGAATTTGCGAGCAGTGTGTTTAACCTGAAAATGGAGAACGGGACGGCGATGGTATCCTTGAAGTCGATCGTCGAAGAACTTCGTGGGAAGGTAGCTTACAAAGACAATGCCTTCTACGTCACGATGCCTGAAGCATCGGAGATGCAAATGCAGATCAATAGTCTCGAAAATGGACTGCAAGCTTACTCGCCAGAGGAAGCGGTTCAGACCTGGATTCGGGGCGTGCAGCGGAGAAGTGGTGGAATGCAATATGCGGTGTTGTCACCGAAGCTTCGTGAGCAGACGAAGAAGGAATTTATGGAGAGCTTCTGGGTGACAGGCGGTTCCAGCCCGCATATGGGCAAGGTGGATGCACTCCAGACGAAGACGATTTCGCCAGATCAAGTACAAATCTCTTTTCATTATCCGCTCGTTGCACAGGACAAGGTGATCGGCACAGGAAGTGCTGTCTTAACGGTTGACAAAATTAAGCGAGAGTCCTTCGATTATTGGGGAATCTCACGAATTGCCTTGAAGGATCCCGGAGATACAGGTGTGATGATTGGCGCAACCAAGCTAACTTATTAATCAATTGAGGTGATGGGTTGGAACTGAAGTTAAGTCGAGCGAAGGTATCGGAAGCGGAAGTTATATTCAACCTTCAACGCGAAGCATTTCTGCCTTTACTGGAAAAGTACAAGGACTACGATACGAATCCTGCGAATGAATCCATAGAAAAGGTCGTCACTCGTATTATGAATCCGAGACGTGCCTACTATATGATTCGTTATAACGAAGTATCTGTTGGTGCTATTGGTGTTCGATGGGATGAGACAGAATCACATTATTGGATTAGCCCGATATTCGTCATTTCTGCCTATCAAGGACTAGGCATCGCACAACAAACCATCAATACAGTTGAGAGCATGTACCCAATGGCTGAGACATGGGAATTAGCCACGATCTTAGAAGAGACTAGGAATTGTTATCTCTATGAGAAAATGGGGTACTGCACAACTGGTGCTACGAAGGGACTAAATGAATTTGCAACACTGGTTTTTTATTATAAGAAAATGCAGTCTTCAAAGGCTGCCAGCTGTTGAGAAACCCTGAGAATAGGGTTTCTTTTTTGGTTTAGGAACTTTTTCCCTCAATTGCATCGCAATATAGGAATGATTCACCGAAGTTTAAAATGCATTCGAGTTCCATAGTACGGGACCTATAATACTAATCCAATCAGTGTTGAAATATGGATAGACCAGGAAATAACTGCAAAAAAGCAGTTAACCGGCCCGTTCAAGCGCGTCCCGCCTGAAATAACTGCAAAAAAGCAGTTAATCGGCCCGTTCAAGCGCGTCCCGTCTGAAATAACTGCAAAAAAGCAGTTAACCGGCCAGTTCTAGCGCGTCCTGTCCGAAATAACTGCAAAAAAGCAGTTAACCGGCCCGTTCAAGCGCTTATCGCCTGAAATAACTGCAAAAAAGCAGTTAATCGGCCCGTTCAAGCGCGTCCCGCCTGAAATAACTGCAAAAAAGCAGTTAATCGGCCTGTTCAATCGCGTCCCGCCTGAAATAACTGCAAAAAAGCAGTTAATCGGCCCGTTCAAGCGCGTCCCGCCTGAAATAACTGGTAAGACAAACAACCATGAAAGTAGGGTTTCTCCATGAAAGATACAGCACAGATCATGGGAATTCAGTTCCCTAAACGAACACTAGACGAATCCGTTAATATTCTCCGCCAAGTTGTCGAAGAGCCACAACCTGAGTTGTTCCATGTGGTGACGGTAAATCCAGAGATCACAATGGCTTGTCAGAAAAATACCGAACTGCGTTCCATTGTCGAGGAAGCGGGCATGATCACCGCGGATGGGATCGGCATTGTCATGGTCTCCCGTATTAAAGGCAGCCATCTTCCAGAGCGTGTTACGGGATACGATATGCTGCTGAAGCTGCTTGAAGTAGGGAATGAGAAGAACTGGTCCTTTTATTTGCTCGGGGCAGATCCTGTAACCAATCCCAAAGCATGTGAGGTTATTCGAGCTACCTACCCGAATCTTGAGATTTGTGGGAATCAACACGGATTCTTTAAGCCAGAAGAAGAGGGAAGAATCATTGAAGAGATAAGCGCGGCCAAGCCGGATTTTCTGATCGTTGCGCTGGGAGCGCCTTACGCGGAACGGTGGATTCATCAACATAGAACCAAGTTGAATGCGAAAGTCGCAATTGGGGTTGGCGGAAGCCTTGATGTCATTGCTGGAAAAGTGAAGCAGACTCCTGAAGTATGGAAGCGTTGGAATGTGGAGTGGTTGTATCGACTCATTCAACAGCCTCATCGTTGGCGTAGACAGTTGATTTTGCCGCAGTTTGCGATTCGAGCCATTTTGTACCGCGAGGGACGACGTTAGTATAAGTCCGATGCGAGGGGTTCAAACATTAGATCTCGTAAAAAGTTGGGGGTGATTACTTGGCATCACTTCACCGCATACAGTGGATTGATACATGCATTCGAAGGGGAAATTATCCGAATGTTGACGCGATCAGGGAACAATTCGAAATTTCAAGAAGACAAGCGATGCGGGATCTCGAGTATATGCGAGATTCACTCGGAGCGCCAATTGCCTATTGTTCTCGTCGTAGAGGATATTATTATGAGGATGAATCATTTGTAATTCCAGGCCCACAAATTACTGAGAGCGAACAAGAAATGCTATCTTCTTTAGCAGCCCATTACGAGGTTCTAGCTCAGCATAATCGTCGCACAACGGGAACGTTCACGGAACTAGCAGCGCTATTATCACGTCTCTCGGGCAGACCGCTAAACCTATCGATGAAGATTCATCAGATTCAACGAGATGGCATCATACCATTTCAAGCTGTGGCAAGACTAGAATCTCGGGATAAATCACTGAACAGCATTCCGACCTCGTTACAGCCATATTACCGAGGTCGGAATGAAGAACAGGTCATAATATTTGAATTCTATGATTCCTATGAATTTATCCCTGCGCTATTAGCCTCGGGATTGACATTCGTCATTACGCATCCCAAATGGTTACGGCATAAACTCATGCAATATCTCGATCGGATGCACCAGTTACATCGCGGATGATTTCGGCGCCGCAGATTTCCGCCGCGTCCAGATCACAACCGGGATCAGTAACAGGGAGAGAAACCCTCCTGCGTAAGATAATACGGCATAACTGCTTGACGCCACGACCATACCGGAGAGGGCTCCGCCCGCTGCTCCCGCTAATGCCGTAAGTACATCCAGCGTTCCTTGCGTTTTGGCACGTGTCGATGCTGTGGTCGCATCTACGATCAGCGCCGTACCGCTAATAAATCCTAAATTCCACCCTAGCCCCAATAGTGCAAGGGCCGTAATCAAGAGAACGAGGGAATCCCCTGGCGCGATAGCAGCGAGTAACCCTGCAGCGAGCAGTATGACTCCAGATGTGTAAGCCATGAAAGTCCGTCCCAATTTATCTACGAGGATACCTGTAACAAGAGAAGGAAAATACATGGCACCGACGTGGATTCCAATAACGAGTCCCACTTCACTCAGTCCGTGTCCATGGTGCTTCATATGAATTGGCGTCATCGTCATGATGGCAACCATTACAAGTTGGGTTAAGACCATAACGGTTGTTCCCACAATGACCCCACGATTGTTGACGATAGAAGATTGATCTGTAGATGGATTCGCCTCAGCAGATTTCTTCGGTTGCTGTCCATCCCAGCTCTTTGCGATCAACAGTGGATCTGGTCTGAGAAATGCCAGTAATACGAGTCCGGCAAGGATAAATGCTGCGGCCCCTAGCATAAATGGGCCTGCTAATGCAGGAACTCCCACAGAGAGGGCGAACCGACCCATCGGCTCGACTAAATTCGGACCTGCTACGGCGCCAAAGGTTGTCGAGACCATGGCGATACTAATGGCTGTTGCTCGTTGGGTAGGCCCCGCTAGATCCGTCCCTGCATAACGAGCTTGGAGATTGGTTGCGGTTCCCGCTCCGTATACACACAGCGAGGCGAACAATAAGATGATATTACTCATGATTGCAGCCATGACAACGCCAATCGCGCCTATTCCACCCACTAGAAATCCTAGGCCGAGCCCGAGCCGCCGCCCCGAACGCTGGGAGAATCGACCGATGAGAAAAGCGGATAAGGCAGAACCTAATGTGAGCAGGGCAGCAGGAATTCCGGCATAGCTATCTGTCCCGAGCATCTCTTGGGCTAATAGCGCCCCAACCGTTACCCCCGCAGCGAGACCTGCACCGCCAAAAATCTGAGAAATAACGACAATGAGCAGTGTTCTTTTATACAGCCTCTGCTGCTCGACAGGGGAATGTATGTAGCTACCCGCTTTTTTTCTATTATTCTGGATAGCGGATGAATGTTCGTGTTTAAGCTCCATTTAAAATCACCTCCATTTAACAATACCACATGACAATATATGGCACACCCCTATGATATATTTGAGGTAGTTCAAAAATTCAAGAACACGAATTTACGAATCATAACGCTAACAGCGAAGATGGAGGTTTTTTTGATGACTCAAGCATCTTTTCAAGCTGGAACAACGACAGCAAGATTAAGTCCATGTTGGACGACCTATCTCGGTGCAGTACATGGTGTATTATCTGCAGCGCAAATGACGGATCTCTCTTTTAGCGAGATGGCGGGGATGACAGGAATGGCTTTTCAATTGATCGTACATAAGCACTGCGATGTGGCATCGGTTACCGTCTACGATTGGGTAGGGCGCCATCGTAATGCGTTGGATCGGATTGGCGTGTTGTCGGAGGTCTATCATTATGAGCCGGGAGCACGAACCTATGAAGCAGCCCGTATACGCGCTGTTGAACATATTAAAGCTTCGATCGATCGCGGAATCGGTGTTATAGCTTGGGCTATCGATACGGGAGAGTTCGGGGTGATCTACGGGTACGATGATGAAGATGGCGTATTCCTCGTAGATGGTGTGGATAAATTCAACCGGACACTTGGCAGTGATCCGATGATGTATGCGAATATTGCGAAGAAGTTCTCACCCGCTCCGTTTCTTCATTATCAAATTCCAGTTGAGCGTGTGCCTTATGACTGCGAGCAAGTGTATCGAGACTCGTTACATTATTATGTGAACGAAATGGAGAAAGAGGAGCATATTGCACCGGATTTCCAATGTGGATTCAAGGCATATGATAACTGGATTCAATCGCTAAGAGAGGCATCCTATCAGGATTTCGGACTGCGATATTTGGTATCGGTCTATGCGGAATCGAAAATGTGTGCTGCGGAGTATGTTCGCAAGTTATCGGAGACGTGGACGGGAATATCCGGGTTAGCTGATATTGCAGCGAAATTCGAAGAAATATGGGAGATCTATCGGGTGATGTCGGAAGAGGTGCTCATGCAGGACTGGAATGGGAATCAACATCTTGGCAAGCCCGTATCGAAGACGCAGGTACAGCAAATGATACCGCTTCTGGAGCAGGCTAGGGCATTAGAGGTAGAAACGGTCGGTCTGGTTAGACAAGCATTATCGATAAGCTGAGGAGAAGATCACACCTCGATGGCGGATCTTCTCCACCAATCTTCAATCAGCCGGTAGTCTTCTAATACAAAATGAACATATTAATGTCATGACCCAACACTTTCAAATAATTGAACAACTGGGCGCGGTGATGGAACACGTGGGTAACGACTTCAATAAGCCATTTGACTTGGACGGAACCTTCTTCCGCATAGAAGGCCTTGGTAGATTTATTCAGAAAATCTTCTTTATTCAGGGAAACCATATAGTCCTTCAGTGATTCGTAGCTCTGTTGCATGCTATCACATAACTGCTGTGGATCCGTTACGTCCTGAATACTGCCTTCGATGTGCGCGAATTCGGAGCCATCCTGTTCCTGGATAATAGCGAGGTCGGTTGCAGGGATCATGACGAGATGGTGTGTCAACTCGCGTAAGGAGCGCATGTTCTCCTGTGGACGATAATCCCACTGTTCGGGTGTAATGAGACTAACCAATCGTTGTGTGCTGATCACGCCATGTTCTAATTCATGTAACAAGTGGTCACGAATGATGGATACGTTACTCATTATAGAATTCCTCCTCAGTAAATGGGTTGCTGTTTCATAGATGCAATTTATTAGATTCATCGTAACGAATACGATAGGGTTTAGCAAATTTTACATAAATCCGCGGTTGAGAGGTGTCCACTATACTAGAGATCATTAAAGGACCATACTTGCAATCTCCCAAAGTAGACGGCATGACGATCATGTGGGAGACTTCCATGCCTGCTTCGTCGTGCGTTGATGTATTGCTAGCTGAACGCATCCATAGCGGGCATCAGGGCAATTACCGCAAGCCAGATCAAGTATTGAGCACGATTCAGCATGAAGATTTTACGACGATTCATCGCGTCACTGTGGAGGGGTTGGCACCGGAACAGCTGTATTTCTACCGCATTTCATCCAGAGATACAGATAGCGAAGTGATGTCAGACACCTTTCCATTGAAGACAGCCGTTCCACCCGGAGGAGCATTCTCCTTCGCGGTCACCAGCGAGACGGGAGGATATAGCGGATTCGATACGACCGGAGGATCGATTAACCGACGCATCTTCCAACAAATGCAGCGCTATCGTCCTGATCTGGCTTTGTTTATCGGGGATATCGTAAATGATGGGCGGGAATATGAAGATTGGGAAACGTATTTTTTTGGCCCGGGCCGAGACTTCCTTACGAATACTCCCTTTTATAGCTGCCTTGGCAATCATGAGTGCAACGGTGAGTGGTACGATAAGCTTCTCGATTTTCCAGCCCCTCGGAACTACTATTCGTTCGATTATGGCGATGTTCATTTTACCTGTCTGGACAGCACCGACTTTATTCCCGATGATACCTACCCGTACGCAAATGGAGGCATTGCACCGGGCAATGCACAGTTTGATTTTCTGGTTCAAGATCTGGCTTCTTCGACGGCGAAGTGGAAGATTGTCTTCTTTCACTATCCACCGTATGTGTCTGGCGGTTATCAAGTTGAGGATCTGCGGCAGCTAAGTCCTCTTTTCGAGGCAAATGAGGTAGATCTCGTAATCACTTCCCATACGATTGTCTACGAACGGAGTCATCCCCTATACCAAGGACAGATCGATGAGGCGCGAGGCATTACCTATATCGTGGCGGGCGGTGCAGGAGCAATGCCATCTTGGCTGCTCCCGAAGCGGGAATGGCATACGTCCCAATCGGTAGCGGTGCCGCATTTCGTGCAGGTAGTTGTCACACCATCGAGATTAGAGCTTCGAGCGATCGATGATGAGGGGCGGCTGTTCGATCAATTTATTCTCAAAAAAGATCAAGCGAGTCAGAGAACATATTTCTAACGCAGCCAAAAGAGCGCCCCATCGGAGCGCTCTTCGTCATTTTACTAAATTATGATTCGTTATTTTTCACTTTCATCTGAACCGGATCTGGAGCGCTAAGTCTTGATCTGAGGGCCAAAATGAACCCAAGGAATAGGATGAGCGCCGCTGAGATGTACGGGAAATTCAAGTTCATGTCGAACAGGACGCCTGCTACGGCAGGACCAGCGATATTTCCGAGACTCGTGAATGCGGAGTTCAACCCGGCAATATACCCCTGTTGGTCTTCGGCTACCTTGGACATTTGCGTACCGATCGCCGGTCGCAAGATATCAATCGACAAGAACAGGATGAATGTGACGACAATAATCAGCCAATACGTGTGTACAGCGAGTGTTAGGAGAACGAATATGCTTGCGATGAGCAAACACGTACTAATCACTTTTTTCTCGCCGAATCGGTTAAGCAGCCATCCAAAGATCGTGACCTGGACCACAGCGCCTGCGATGGAACCGAATGTAATAATGAAGGCAATATCTTTCGCGGTGAATCCGAACTTGTGATCCACGAACAGGCCGAAGATCGTCTCATAATTGGCGAGGCCGAATGAACACACGAATACAATGATCAGACTGATGAAGTACGGCTCGCGATAGGATTGCAGAACCTGCTTGATCAGAGGTTGTTTCTTGCGTTTCTCGTTATTGGCTGCGGTACGCTTCTCCACAGACCGAGATTCCGGAAGGATCAAGAAGGTAAGGACAGCTGCGATGACACCGGCGACTGCGGCCGAGTAGAAGGGAACGCGAATCCCGAAATCTGCGATATATCCTCCAATTCCTGGACCGATAATGAAGCCGGTTGTGATTGCTGCATTGATGAGTCCCATCCCTTTGGCACGCTCTTCAACCGACGTCACATCAGCGGTGTAAGCCATGACGGAAGGCATAATGAGCGCTGCGCCCACCCCTCCGAGCATTCGGGAGAGGAATAAGAGTGTAGGTGCATTCGCAGCACCGAATAAATATTCGGAGATCGCGAAAACAATCAGACCGGCGATGATCGTCTTTTTACGACCCAATGTATCGGATAGACGCCCTGCTATCGGAGAGCAGATGAGCTGGGTAACCGAAAATGCTGCGACGAGCAGACCAACGACACTTCCGGAAATATGAAGCTCGTTCATATACGTTGGCATAATCGGAATGACGAGGCCAATTCCGGTGAAGACTAGAAATAGATTTAACATGAGGAGCAGCAAGGCCCCTCGATTACGTAGTAATAATGACATAATAATCTCCTTAACTGTTGAAAAAATAGAATAATACTGAATGTTCGGTCTATATTTTATGAAAATATTCGACCCTTTCGTTTACTAGAGAGGGCCGATTTATGTTGAGCATCGCTAAGATTCGGTTGCAATGCCGTGCAGGACGACTTGGATCGCCATTCGATAGAGCCCAAGCTTCTCCTCAAGCGTCGATTTCCGGGACATTTGATTCAGCCCGTAGGTTAGACTTTCCAAAATGATGGCCATATATTCCACGTTCAACGACTTGAATTCGCCTTGCTGGATGCCATCCTGTAGTAAATCTTGATAGAACAACAAGTGGCGCGCAACCATCTCTGCAATTCTCTCTTCCGCTTCGGGCGTAATTTCCTCGGTGTAGAAGAATTCATCGGCAGCCTTCGTCAGCGGGTGATTCAGATCATCGAGCACCAGATCTTCGGCAATCTGGAATAGCTTCTCGGTCGTCGTCTTGTACTGTGATTCCTTCTGCTTCCACTTCACTTCCCATTCCTGATCCCATTCATCGATCAAGTGGAGGAACAAGCCTTCTTTACTTTTGAAATGATAATAAATATTCCCTTTGCTGCTTCCTGTCGCTTCGACAATATCTTCAATCGATGTGGCTTTGTACCCCTTCAGTGTGAAAAGAGCCCTAGATGCATCAGCTATCCGCTTCTTGGTCTGCTCACTCTGGATTTGCTTCTTATTCATCAGAATCCCCTCACTTGTAGGACGGATCATTATCCCAAAATTAAACATACTGAACGCTTGTTCAGTATGTTATCAGAGTTTGCTAGTAGATTCAAGTCATAGGACGAGGCGGATTGGGCATAGGTTACTTGGTGATGTATGATGTCGCTTGTGAAAAGTCAAATGCGAGAGGAGTGTGACTGATGGAACACCGTCAGAGAACTTCAACGGGAAATGGAGCTAGGAGCGGAGATATTCCCCAGCCAATACGGCGTGAAGACGGTGCGGGCGCTACCGATCTTGGACCTCGCGATGTGATGCGGGATTGCGAGAATCCGAATATGCTCGTCCCGCCAATAACGGACAACGGTCTCATTCCGAATATGAGATTCTCTTTCTCGGATACGCATATGCAGCTCAATCAAGGCGGATGGTCGCGGGAAATTACGGTAAGAGAGCTGCCCATCGCAACGACGCTCGCGGGTGTGAATATGCGGTTAACGCCTGGCGGCGTAAGGGAACTCCATTGGCATCAGCAAGCGGAATGGGCCTTCATGATTATGGGCAAAGCGCGGATTACATCGGTGGATGCCGAGGGACGAAATTTTATTGCGGATGTTGGTCATGGAGATCTATGGTATTTTCCACCGGGGCTTCCACATTCGATTCAAGGGCTTGAGGATGGTTGCGAATTTCTATTGGTCTTTGATGACGGGCACTTCTCTGATCTGAATACATTATCGATATCCGATTGGTTCGCACATACGCCGCGTGATGTGCTCGCAGCGAATTTTGGTGTGCCTGAGAAGGCATTTGAGGATATTCCTAAAGGGCAAGTCTATATTTTTCAAGATCAAGTGCCAGGTTCGATCGATAGCCAGGAAGTTCAGTCCCCTTATGGAACAATACCACTTAGCTTCAAGCATCAATTGCTGGCACAGAAACCGATCATCACCCCTGGGGGAAGTGTACGTATTGTGGATTCTACGAACTTTCCAATCTCGAAGACGGTCGCAGCTGCATTGGTGGAGATTCTGCCTGGCGGCATGCGTGAGCTGCATTGGCACCCGAATAATGATGAGTGGCAGTATTATTTGACGGGGCAGGGACGAATGACCGTATTCGGTGGAAATGGAGCGGCACGCACCTTCGATTACCGGGCAGGCGATGTCGGGTACGTGCCGTTTGCGTACGGGCATTATATTCAGAATACTGGGACAGATACGCTGTGGTTCCTCGAAATGTTCAAGAGCGACCGGTTCGCCGATATTTCCTTGAATCAATGGATGGCGCTCACCCCGCGTGATCTCGTGCGAGATAATTTGGATGTGGGAGACGAACTACTGAACGCGCTCCGCAAGGAAAAGTGGCCTGTCGTACGCTATCCGAAATCGCCATAGTCTAGGTTTGTAACTGCTGAACATAAGTCGCGAGCCGTTCACGCAGCTCAGGACTGATCGGAAGCATCGGCAGTCGTAAGCTTTCATGCTTGATGATGCCTTGCTCGTGAAGCAGCCATTTGAGTGGTGCGGGATTTGGCTCGGCAAAAAGGAGACGTACCAACGGCAACAGTGCGTCGAATTGCGCTTCAGCGTCGGCATGCTGGCCTGCTACGAATGTATTATAGAACGTGACGAATCGATCGGTATGCACATTGGCAGATGCGGACATCATGCCTTTCGCTCCAGCGGATAAGGAAGCGTAGAGCAACGTATCTTCGCCGCATAGGATCGGCTTCGTCTCGGAGCCTCGCGCAAGTGCTGTCACAAGATCGGTGTTCGGCGTGCTGTCTTTCATCCCGATCACGCCATCGATATCGAGGATTCGGCGAACCGTATCATGTTCGAGCTTAAGCCCGGTACGGTGTGGAATTTCATAGAGAATGACAGGTACGCCTACCTGCGCCGCTCTGCGGAAATGCTCAACGACCCCTTGCTGCGAGGGACGATTGTAGTAAGGGACGACGACTAGTACGGCCTCTGCGCCAAGCTTACCAGCCTGTTCGATGCGGGATACCGTCGAACGGGTATCATTGGTGCCTGCCCCAAGGACAATAGGAATGCGGGAGTCAGCTAATGCGCTTTGTGCGGTTGCCATCATGCGTTCGATTTCTTCTTTCGAGGTCGATGGCGATTCGCCTGTCGTACCGTTCAGCACGATGCCATGCACGCCGCTCTTCGCTATGGAAGAGACAAGGTGATGCAGTGATTCGAGATCTAGTTCTTCATGCGCGTCAAACGGGGTAACGACAGGAACATAGACGCCGTGTAGTTGGTGTTCATTAAGCATAAATAGAGTCCTCCTTCAAGTGGATGATGCGATGATTCGTTTCTTCCACCTTATCATGGAATATTCCATCGGAGTTATCTATAATAAGTGATCATAGGTATCGAAAATATTGATGATTAAGATAGAAGGTGGACAGGCCATGGATATGACGACATTTCAGACATTCCGCGAGGTAGCAAGACGAGGCAGCTTTACGCGTGCTGCTGAAGCACTGGGTTACGCGCAATCTAGCATTACGGCACAAATTCAGAAGCTAGAGCAGGCGTACGGGGTTACGTTATTCGAGAGGGCTGGCAGACAGATGCGATTGACGCCGCCAGGGGAAGAACTCTTGAAGTTCGTCCTGCCGATGCTGGATTTGTATGCGGAGTCGATGGAGAAAATCTCGCAGCAAATGGGCGGCACGCTGACGATCGGAACGATCGATTCGCTCGCTGCTTATGTAATGCCGACGTATTTGCAGCAGCTGCGTGTGGAAATCCCAGGACTATCCGTTCATTTATTCCCGGACCGTGAAGATGTTTTGCTCGCGAAGGTGAAAGAAGGGGATTACGATATTGGCTTGTTGCTCGACCGGATTCCGGCAGATCCTGCTCTGCAATGTCAGGTTGTGCGTGAAGAGCCGCTTGTACTTATTGCTGAGCCTGGACATGCACTCTCGACACGGGCGCAGGTCGAGATTGCGGATCTCGAAGATTGTGAATTCATTATGACGGAAGGAAGCTGCCTGTACCGCAGTATGTTCGAATTGCTACTGAAAGATACGAAGATTAGGTATCGTACTGTCTTCGAGCTGGGCAATTTGGAGGCGGTCAAGCATTGCGTGATGAAGGGTCTTGGGATTGCGCTCTTGCCGCGCGTTGTTGCGGAGGGAGAAATTCAACGTGGGAGTCTTGCGGTCATCCCGTTCCACCACCCCGACCTACGCATCTACCTGCAATGGGTGATGCACCCGAAGAAGTGGCGTTCCGCTGCACTCGATCATTTCATCCGACTGATAGACACCGTCGAAGCTGAGCTTCAGTGAGTCGTGAATCATGGAACATGCCAAAAGAAGCTACCCGGGGGTATCCCCCTGTGCAGCTTCTTTTTTTCTCGTCGTCGTGGCTGCGGAGTGCCTGCAGATGCGGCTACCGAAATCAACTTTCTCGCAGTAGCAGTAACTCTCGCACAATGTCCCTTGCGTTCTAACGAACCGTAGAGCGCTTATTCTCAAGATATTGGCCATGTTTCCACGCTAACGAACTCAGTTATCTCTATTTGATCAAATTCAGGTGAAATTGGGCGAAATTGAAGACAATAGCGCCGCTGGAGTTCGTTAGAATTTCAAAACACGGTATTTTGCGCCAATAAGCAATGTAGGGTTCGTTAGCCGCCACACAAGCCGCCAACGAACCCTACATATTAAGCTATATTAGCCTTGCAAATCCAATACGCCCTGGTAAATCGTATCGAATAGATCTTGCAGATACTCTTCTTCAATACAGGAGAACGCTACACGAAGATCTGTCTCGCCAAGGGCGATCGTTCCGATCTGATATTGATCAAGCAAGTGTACACGCAGTTGATCGGCATCCACGGTATTCAGCTTCAAGCACATGAAGTAACCGGAGTTGAACGGATAATATTCCCATACATCCCCGTATTTGCCGCTGTCGAGGATCGATTTGACCTTATTCGCACGGCCTTTCATGATGTTGAATTTCTCAAGCTTCTGGCTTTCGAACTCTGGCGAATTCAGCGCATGAAGCACGAAAGTCTGTGAAGGATGCGAACAGCTGGAGATCGTCGCACGAATGATACCAAGTGCTTTTTGCTCCAATGCCGTAAGTGCGGCAGCCGATTCCGATGCGAATGTGATGAATCCAACGCGGAAGCCCCATACATATTCTTCTTTGGTTGCGCCGTCGACTTTGATCGGCAGGATGTTCGGGTGTAACCCCGCCAATTTACCGAATAGCGATTCTTGCAAGGAATCTTCGAAGAAGAGTCCGAAGTATGCATCGTCCGTTACGACAACAAGCTTAATGCCCGCTTCCGCACCCGCTTGAAGCGCTGCGATAATCGCGTCACCGTCTTCGATGTTTGGCGTGTAGCCCGTTGGGTTGTTCGGGAAGTTCAATACAACGATGGCTTTGCCTTTGTCCTGTTGCGCAAGAATCGATTCCCGAAGTCCTTCGCTGTTGAATTTATAATCTGCTGTATAGAGGGGGAAATTCACGATTTCTGCACCGCGGCGAATACCGAAAGTCAGCTCGTAGTTCTCCCAGTTTTTATCCGGGTAGATTACCACATCGCCTGCATCAGCGAACAAGTCTGCTACGATACTTAGGCCGTGTGTCAATGCATTTGTTACCATCGGGTTACCGAAGGATTTGCCTTCGAGCGATGGGTTTTCTTGAAGCATTTTGTTCCGCCAAGCAGTACGCAGCTCAGGTTTGCCTTGCGGAGGTGCGTAAGGATAGAGATCCTTCGGTTGATATGCGGACAATGTGTCCTGAATGATGCTCAGGTGCATTGGTCCTTTGCCTTCGGTTGCAATTCCGATCGTTGCATTATATTTTTTCGCTTTACTACCAGCTTCTGCCGATTGGCTCAGAATGCCTTCCTTTGGAAAGTAGATCTGCTTCCCTAAAGTTGATAACATCGCGTATACATGTGGAGTTTCTTCTTGCAGAGTGTTGTTCAATTGCTGGGCTAATGGATTCATTTGTTTTGTCATCCTTCCAGAATCAGTTTCAGAGGTTTCATGATTATTCGTGCCTAAACACATTCCCCATATTATAGCATTTTGGAAGGCAACCGTCACTTGCAGGATAGGAATTTTCACTGGTGGTGTGGGCAATATTTTTTCATCAATGCGATGGTCTCTTCATCGAGATCCAATTGGCGTTCCGCGAGACCGGTTGTGATCTGATCGAATTTCGCTTCGGAAGCATTTTGTCCGAATTTGAACTTGGCCGTAATCGATTCGACGGAGAGGCGGACCATAGCTACGCCAGCCACCTGTTTAGCATACTTCGGATCCGACATATCGAATGGGGTGTAACCGCCCTCAGGCTGTAATTTCTGCATGAAGGCCGTGAAGACGCGGGCTTTCTCTTCTAGATCTTCCATAATCGAAGCTGTACCTTTAAGCAGAACCGATTTGAAAAAGGCCGTTGCTGGACAAGCATAAGTCGGCTCGGTGAAATAGGACGGGATAATCGCATACTCTTTGGCTACCGAGAAGGTGACGCGCGCATCCTTTTTCATCTGCCGCATCTTATCCCCGATTTTACTGCCATGAAAATAAATATCGCCTTCGAAGTACACATAATTCAGCGGTGTTATATGCGGCCAACCATCCTCACTAATCGTGCCTAGAAATCCGAAGGTCATCTCTGCTAAAAAGGATTCAATTTCTTGTTCTTCTTGGATCGAAAATTCTTTTCTACGCATGGTTCTTCCCCCTGGTTCATCTTTTTCAACTAACAATAACGGGGAAGTTGACAATAAAAAAGAACCAATTTAGAGTATTTTTAATAGACCATTTTGTCGTGAGATGGATGGAATAGTGCGAGGGGGTACGGAAATGGATTTTGGTGTGCCATTTGCATCCTATTTGCAGGAGTATCGATATAAATATTTGGCCCTATTTCATGCCCTTCGCGCAGCGATTCTTGCAGGTACAATCCCGCATGGCGCGAAGCTGCCTTCGACGCGGGAAATGTCGGACCTGTATCAGCTGTCTCGGGGTTCGGTTAATCAAGTCTATGACATGCTGTTGGCTGAGGGATATGTAACTGCTGCGATTGGCAGTGGGACTTATGTAACCTATGAGCTGCAGGAGCCGCAGGGAACAGATCCGGAGAGCAGTCAGCACATTGCGCTCTCCGCATGGGGGAGACGGGCCACACAGGGGATGCCGTTGCCACGTGAAAATTGGCCGGAGTCACTGAAGCAGCCGTACATTAGCCTAGAGATGGGCAAGATGGTGGTAGATGCTTTTCCCACAGACGCCTGGAACCATGTGCTCTATCAAGAAATTCGGCAGCTTGAGTCCGCCCGAATGGATACGGAACATCCGGATACGTTAGGTCATGTCCCGTTACGCGAGGCGATCGCGCTCCATCTACGTCGGATGCGCGGGATTCAAGCCGATGCGAAGCAAGTCGTCATTTTCAACGGTTCGATGCATGCGATCGCATTGCTTACGCAGCTGCTCATCGATCCGGGGGACCGCGTGATCGTCGAAAATCCGGGTTACATGGGGATGAAGCGGGCGATCGAAGCGGCTGGAGGCATCGTGAAACCGAATGCGGTGGATGAACAAGGGATTTTGGTGCAAGACTGGGAGGAGAAGCTAGTCTTCGTCACGCCGAGCAGACAGTTCCCAACGGGTGCTGTGCTCAGTCTAGAACGCCGACAGCAGCTGCTCGCATGGGCAGCAAGGCGGAATGGCGTCATTATCGAGGACGATTATGATAGTGAGATCAGGTATGGCGGCAGGCCAATTGAGCCCCTCAAGTCGTTGGATCTTGAAGGCCGTGTTGTCTATGTGGGAACCTTCTCGAAGACGATGTACACAGGGCTTCGGATCGGGTATGCGGTATTGCCGATGTGCCTCGTTGAACCGATGCGGCGTGCGAAGGAAATCTACGAGCCAAGTCCTATTTCGATGATCGAGCAGCGCGCGCTAGCAGCCTTTATTCAGAATGGGCATTATGAACGCCATTTGCGTCGCATGCGTCGAATATATAGCAGGAAATATGCATTTTTTTATCGAATGATGCAGGAACATGTCGGTCATTTGTTTAATGTATTACCTTGTGATGCCGGGATGCATGTCTATGCGTCGTGGAAAGGAACGGCGAAGGATTATGAGGCCTTCCGATGCTCCGCAGCAGCGCATGGTGTTGGCTGGACAGACGGCGGGAGGTATCTCTATTTGCCAAGTACGCGGAATGCTGCTTGTTTTGGATTTGCGCATTTACAAGAGGAAGAGCTTCTTCAGGGCATTCTGCGGATGAAGACAGCATGGGAAGATAGACACACACACACAAAGAAACAGAGCAATGAAGATTTGTAGAGGATGTTCAAAAAGTCAACTTTTGATCACGATGCATTTCAAGTAGCGAATTCGACATCGAATCTTGCGTTCAACCTCGAAGTCCGGTACTCATTTAGGTTTTGCCTAAACTGCGTTCCTCTTTCTTCGGTTTCTCGCAACCTTCTCGGTGCTGAAAAGCCGACTTTTTGAACTTCACTTGTCGTAAGAAAGCTTTCGTAGATCAGTAGGAGGGAATCCGATGATTGATGTATCACCTTCATCATTTGTATTAAAACCAGCTTTTGCCAAAATCGTATGTGAACCGAACTGGAAGTGGGCCAAGCGGGAAAAGCCGCTGGAGAACTTCGATCTGTTCTATGTATGGAGCGGCGAAGGCGAATTGATTCTGAACGATGAGCCGTACCAAGTGGGCAAGGGTAGCTGCTTCTTATTTCGTCCTGGGGATCACACGAGTGCGACGCATAATCCACAGAAACCGCTTGTCCTTACGTACATTCACTTTGATATTGAAGAAGCCTTAAATCTTATTCCCGCTCGTTATCGAGTGATCCAGGATACACTTGATTTTGAATATTTATTATCTCGTTATGTTCGCTTGTTCCTCGTGCAGACGTTCGCTGCCGATGTTGAGGCGAAGCTGATGCTCAAGCAGATGATGATTCATTTGCTTCGGGAAGAGCAGGAGGTACCGGTGGAGAAGAAAGTGAGCAACCAGATCACCGAAGTGATCCATGAGATCGCGAACTATATTCGTCAGCATCCGAGCGTGCAGCATCGCGTGGAAGATTTAGCGAAGCGGGCGCAGCTGTCGCCGCGATACTTTTCCATTAAATTCAAGGAGCTGATTGGCGCTTCCGTCCAGTCTTACATTATTCGGACGCGGATCGAACGGGCGGAGCATTTGCTGCACCATGCAGGGATGAATGTGACTGAAGTCGCGGATGCGCTCGGTTATCGGGACATTTTCTTCTTTAGTCGACAATTTAAGCAGTATACTGGAAAAAGTCCTTCGGAGATTCGTTAGAAATTTTAGGAATAAAGAAGGATTTCACACAATGCATGTTCCTATTTTGGAAAAATATGTTATAATCATAACACAATAGACTAAGGTGATCGGTTGCATTCCTAACAAGTCGGAGGACGGAGGGGGTGTTACTATGGAAGTAAAGGATGCATTAACATTAATGCTCTCATTTGGGCTATTTCTCATTACTTTACTTTCGTACATGAAAAAGAAGTAGACCTCCCTTGATTTATCTTCGCGGATAAGGGAGGTCTTCGGATACGATGCTATGCAGCCGGCCGCCTGTGAAGGCGATCTATTGTCAAGGCCGCAGGTGCGCCAACACTTACGGCCTTTATGAACGCTCTCCATCCCGCCAAGGATGTAGGGCGTTTTTTGCATGATTATGCAATAATTGGTATAGCTTCGGGCAGTGCTGCCCTTTCACATAACGTTATTCTAACATAGTTGCCAATATTTTGAAAAGGGCAAATCGCACACTCACGTCCAGATTAGGCTTTCGGATGGATTGTGCCGAGTGCTTCGCCCATCTTGACTGTGGAGCCGAGCGCTAGATCGCTTCGCGGGGTGAAGGTGCCGTTCTCTGTGAGCAGGACGACGGTGGATCCAAATTCAAAATAGGCGAGATCCTGCCCTTTCTCCAACGATTTAGGCAGCGGGTTCACGTATTGAATGCTGCTGACATTCATCGCGCCGACCTTCACAACAACCACTTCACCAAAGTGATGACGTATGTATGTAATTAGCCTTTCATTCCGGCTAAGCACCCGCTTCATGTGATGGAGTCCAAAATCGTTGACCGGATAGACTTTCCCCGGTACATGCTCGGATTCAACCAAGTTCCCTGCGATAGGTGTATGAATGCGGTGATAGTCAGTTGGGCTTAAATAGAGGACGAAATAAGTTCCATGCTTATACTTTTGCGTATAAGGGGATTGATTGAGCAGCTCCTCGATCGTGTAATCTTGCCCCTTCACGTTCAGCAGCAGTCCATTTTCAATCGGACCGATGCCTGTGATCAGTGCATCGACAGGGCTGACGAGGGTATCCGGATTCGGATCGATTGGACGAAGTCCCGGCTTGAGCCGTCTTGTAAAAAATTGATTCAACGTACGGTATTCATGTAATTCTTTCTCCGCATCTTCAATTGATATTCCGTAAATTTTCGCAAATCTCGGAATGAGATGCCGGCTTGCGCTGGAATGGGCGAACTTCCCCGTCAACTGTGAGATCCACTTCCGTGAGGAGAGCTCGGTCATTAACCGCAGCAATGATTTGGCCATGTTTCTTTCACCCTTCCTTCTCATCCGTTATATTGCCATATAACGCAGTGTAAATCAATACGGAAGATCGCGGGGCGAGTGTTCGTGGGAGATAAGCCGAGACAGACTGTCGCCATGCGGTAGAGGAAATTAACGATTTTCAAGTCATGTGCTGTAGATTATGATTTACGATAAATGAATAACGTTGAGGGTGTGTCATTGGTGAGCGAAATCCTAGGGTTATTAGCTTTTGGAGTTCTTCTTGTTGGGTTATATCTTGTCTATTTAAGAAGACCAAATGATATTTTTATTGCAAAGGTACTGAATAAAGAAGAGGAAGAATTTACGGTTATGGGAGCGGCGAATACAGTACAATCGCGAACGGTTATGCTGTTAAAGGATAACGCTCAAAGCGTTAAGGTTACTGTCATGGATCCTACTTTGTTCGAGAAAATAAAGATTGGTGATGAAGGATGGGCGACGACAAAAGGGGATCTATTAATTAGCTTTGAAAAGAATTAATTAAAGCCGCGTGATGATGCCGCAGCGTCACTCTCTGCTGCCTACACTGGATATTTGCAGTAACTTTCCATTCATTCGTATCCGATTAAGGACTATCCTGTATTTTTGCATTAACTTTGGTGTGATTGGGCTAAAAACAGTTAAATGGAGGCCTCTATCCTGCTAGAATCCATGATAGGAAGTAAATGGGGTGCAAACCGTGCCCTTATGTTGCATGGAATCCATGATAGGTAGAATCGTATGCGAGGATCGGATAGGATTCCGGGCTCAAACGTTGTTCCCGGTTGAGGATATATTTTACGGTAATTTCAATAGACAGATAGTTAACACCAAAAGCCCCGCAAGTCTTCACCAGGCCTGCGGGACTCTTCATCTTAATGAGATTGCTTCAATACATGACTCGCATACGCGATTGGGTTGCGGAAGGTTGACTTCCAGACCTGCGTCAGTCCCGCTTCGCGGAAGCTGTAGCGCTGATCCCGGCCATTGCATTCGATGAACATGGGAGCGCCTTCTTGGGTTAGGCCCATATCGAGCCCTACGTCAGCGAGATGGGGGAGTGTCATCTCCAGGCGTTTGACAATATACATAGAGAGGAAGCTAATGTGACTCATGAGGTACGCTTTGGAAAGGGCTGGTAGAGCCCTTGCGATTACTTTATCCGCAGGTAAGCTGGTGCCGCCTCTAGCGAGATTGGTGACATACCGATGGTGGGCGGCGATACGTGCGATCATGCCGGTGATCTGCCATTCGCCGTTCACGCTTCGCTGCACGGATACTCTTAGGTCGAAGGGACGACCTTGGTATTTCGCGAGCGGAATATATTGTTGAATGAGATATTGTTCTCTTCCAATTTTGCGCTGGATGACGCCAGGCAGCTCACCCATATGACATTTGACCGTTCTCCAGACGGTCCTTCTGCCTGTGATCGGGTAGGTTACATGCCAAGTGCCATGGATGCACCGGAGCTTCATGACCCCGCGCCCTAGACTGCTGTTATTGGGTTTCAAGATCAGTCCGGCGTGTCTTTCCATCATGTGCGCTAGGTTCACTTTGCTGAACGGAAGGGTCTCCGGCAAATGTGTCTTGAGCATCAGATCATGCTGGAGCAATTCATGAACGTATAGCTTCCCATAACGATTTTCTTCGTTAAAGAGATAAATCCCGCTCTCGACGAGTGATCGAATCTGGTGATTACAATCGGATTTGAGATAGATCGCTCGATTGTGCACGACACGGGGCGTGGGAACACTTTTTCGAATATACCCATACTTCGATTTGACATAAGCGGTTGTGAACGGTTCCCCCGGCTGAATGTCCGAGAGGCGAAAATAACACGGGATGATTCCGAATTCTTGACCGGCCTCTTCGTAGGCGGATAATGATTCGTTCTGCGTCCTGCCTAACGGTATGCCGCGATACGCACTGGCATTGAGTAATATGCCCACATAGGCTTCCCCCATGAGCTTCTCTCCTCCTGTTCTATCGGATACATAGACGTTTGATGCTTGTATGTTAGTGTATGAGTTTGGTAGATGTTTCGAAAAGGCGATTGCTGACGGTGATTTGACCATTTTTGGCGAAGTTATGATCGTTCTCGGACGAAGGTGTATATGTTGTGATATAGAATTATCCATTAGTGCGAGTTCAAAAAGTCAGCTTTTCAGCACCGAGAAGGTTGCGAGAATCTGAAGAAGGAGGAACGGAGTTTAGGAAAAACCTAAATGAGTACCGGA
This sequence comes from Paenibacillus terrigena DSM 21567, assembly GCF_000374845.1. Lineage (GTDB taxonomy): Bacteria > Bacillota > Bacilli > Paenibacillales > Paenibacillaceae > Paenibacillus_K > Paenibacillus_K terrigena. The sequence continues at coordinate 57,879 of NZ_KB895426.1, forward strand.
CTTCGAGGGTGAACGCAAGATTCGATGTCGAATTCACATCATGAAAATACTTCGTGATCAAAAGATGATTTTTTGAATATCCTCTGGAAGGGAGAAATACGATGGGACGACCTAGCGTGGCAATTGTTACACCGGGCTCCTTTCCGATTCCTTCGGCGCGAGGCAGCTCGGTGGAACGGGTGGTAGAGCAAGTCGTTCCGCTGGCGCAGCATCGGCTCCATTGTTATATTTTTGGCCGTACTGCGAAGCATCTTCCTAGTTATGGGACGATTCATGGCGTACCTTGTTATCGGGTTCCATACGGAAGTGGAGCACGTTACATCCAAGCGGTGATCAGGCATCTGCTCCTCCTTAGACCAGACATCATTCAGGTTGAGAATCGACCCAGATATGTCCTGGCGATCAAGAAGCGTATGCGGCATGCGCGTATATTTCTCTATTTGCATTCGATGACCTATATTTCGAGGACCGTCATACCGGCTCGAACCTTACGCCGCGCACTGCAGTGTGCGGATCGGATTATGGTGAACAGCATGTTCCTGAAGGAGCGCCTTATTAGTCGGTTTCGTGATATGGAAGCGAAAATTGTCGTGAATCATCTTGGGGTCAATCTAGAGCAGTTCCAACTTCATAAGAGTGAATTCGGGTATGGGAACGTAACCAATGACTGGAAGATTCGTCAAGGGTTATCGGGACGGCGAATCATATTATTCGCAGGAAGATTGAATCCCCAGAAGGGGGTGCATCATCTGCTGGAAGCGATGCGGTACATCGCGTTGATAGAGCCTTCAGCCGTGCTGGTCATTGTGGGCAGCGCCTTCTATGGTTCAAGACGACGGACCGCTTATGTTCGTAAATTAGAGCGGATGGCACGGCGAATCCCGCATCATGTGCGGTTTATACCGTATGTCCCTTATGATGAGATAGCACGCTGGTTCAGCATTTCTGATGTTGTCGTTGTCCCTTCCGTACGGGATGAAGCATTCGGGCTTGTCAATGTGGAGGCCATGGCTGCAGGGGTGCCTGTGGTTGCTGCGAGGACAGGCGGAATCCGTGAGATTGTGCAGCATCATATAACAGGGTTCCTCGTAGACACGCAGCAGCTCACGAAGGAACTCGTCCCGTATATCCTCTATATTCTGCGAGACGCTTCGCTCCAACATCGGTTGGGTCAGGCAGGTGCGGAGCGGGTGCAGAAGTATTTCACATGGCAGCATACAGCGGATCGCTGGGCCAGCCTAATCGAACAACGTGCCAGTGTTTGATTGAGTTCTTATAGCAGATTTTTCAAGCGTACACCGAAGGAAATTCGTTCGGTGTTTTTCTTTTTTCAGGGCTTAGGCGAGTGACAGGGTCCTAGTCGAGTGCATATGATGCAAATGACGATCTATGCAGGAAGGAGAGGGCTCATGAAAAAACCGAAAAGATCGGCGAGATCGACGAAATCGAAAAAGCCGCTTTATTATGTCGATAACCCGAACTCTCGCGAACTAAATTGGCTCGGAACTGCGAACAAAACGCAGGCGGCCGTCGATCCCCAAGAAGAAAAGGATGTATCGATTAATGCGATGACTCCACTTCCGACTCGGCCTGAAACAAATTCGAAATCCGATGACACTGAAATATTGATCCCATTGGAAGATGTCCTTAGCCAAGTGATAGAAGAAGCTCAAGTGCAGCTGCAATCCGAGCCGGAAGTCAAATTACAAGAACGGAAGCTTGCGATGAGCTTGAAGTCTGAGATTTCGAAAGACACGGAATCCGGGCCCGCGCCACTAGAGCAGCGACCGGAATCATCCGAATCCGATAATTCGGCATCGTCTGCATCACGGACGAAGCTGGAAGCAAGAAGAGCATCTGCGATGAAGCCGCCATCTGAAGTTGCGGCGGAAGCGGACAGCGCCACGCAACCCCCGTCCACACGAGGGAACAAGACCGCAAGCGAATCCGTTGAAGAACGACGCGCAGCCGTCAGAGCGCGATCCAAATCGAAGTCAGAGCCTCAAGCGGAAGTGACACTGCCAGAAGCCCCACCTGAACCTCCAAAGGTTGAGGAGGTTAAGAGCGAAGCAGTCCAAGAAGTGAAGGTCGAGGTACAGCAAGTGCCGGAAGCCTTTGAACAACAGGAATACGATGAAGCGAACAGCCTCTCCAGGATCTTCTCTCCGTTCGGGCGCAATAAAGGGGTCGTCTATACCGACGATCTTGTCGACGGTGCCGTTACGAATGAGAAGCTCGCACCTTATTCGATTGACGGATCGAAGATCAAGAAGGAGAGCATTGGCGCTGACGCGCTGAAGGATTATGCCATTCAGAGCATTAAGATTGCAGACGGAGCCATTAGCGCCGCCAAAATTGCTCCAGAATCGGTATCCGGTGAACACCTCATCCGTCAATCCATCACCAGTGGTAAAATCCGCGATCGTTCCATCACGGGTGAGAAGCTTAAAGACGGAAGCATTACATCTGAGAAACTCGCCGACAAGACTATCGATTCGAATAAAATCGCAGAAGGTTCTATTCAGACGAAACACTTGGCTTCGCTTATCGTATCCAGCGATCTTATTCAGAACCAATCGATTACCTCCGAGAAAATCCGCAGCGGTGCGGTACAAACCGAGAACCTCGCGAATGACGTTATCGATACTTCGAAGCTTAGCGATGGTGCGGTGACGTCAGATAAGCTGCAGGATGAATCCGTAACGGAGAGCAAAATCTTCCCGGGCAGTGTCGTTGGCGTCCACCTGAAGGAAGGCGCTGTAACGAAACGCCATATCGCGAAGAAGTCGATCCAACGTGATCATATCGAGGACGCTCAGATTGATTCCCATCATATCTTGCCTGCCGCGATTCATTCGGTGCATTTGAAGCCGAATTCGATCTCGTCGGTGTTACTCGACTCGCAGGCTGTAGGCACACCGCATCTCCAAGATGACGCAATTAAGCAGCAGCATATCGGTGTATCTGAAATTCAGACATGGCATTTTGCGGATCAGAGTATTACATCGCCGAAGCTTGCAGACCAAGCGGTATCCACCGTCAAACTCGTAGACCATGCGGTGACGACTTCCAAAATTGCGGATCAGAGCATCATTCCGCAGAAGTTAGCCGATGAAGCCATTCAATCCCGTCACCTCGCTAAGAACACTGTGGTCGCCGATAAAATTGCTCCGCTTGCCATCGGTTCAGGCCATTTGAAATCAGAGTCCGTAGGACCGGAGCATATTCAAGATCAAGCGATCATGGAGATTCATCTGAACAGAAGCGCCGTGACATCCGATAAGATTAACAATCGTGCGGTTCAATCGGAGCACATCGAACTTGCAGGCATTCATACCGAACATTTGGCGAATGAAACCATTACGAGCGATAAATTAGCGAAGAATAGTGTCCTAACCGAAGCCATCGTCGATGGTTCCGTGACGGAAGCGAAGCTGGCTTCCCAAAGTGTCACTTCCGATGTTCTGGCCGATGACGCGGTTCAGGCCTTCCATATCGCAGAGAAGTCCGTCACATCACAGGCGATTGCACAAGAAGCTGTTCAATCGTTCCACATTCAGGCTGGTTCGATTGGCAGTGAGCATCTCCAGATGTTCTCCGTCGGTCAACCGATGCTGAAGAACGAGGCGGTATCTGCGGAGAAAATCGCATCCAATGCGATCCGTGACCGACATATCGGACCGGGTACGGTATTCTCTCACCATCTGGCAGATCATGCCGTGACATCGCTCAAAATTTCTCCAGAGAGTGTCTCCACAGATAAATTAAATGACATGGCTGTTACAACACCAAAGCTAGCAGATCAGAGTGTTAACTCCTCTAAAATCGGATACGAAGCTGTTATGACATCGCATCTATCCGCTGGTGCTGTAACTTCGCCGATTATTGCAGAACAGGCGATTAGCTCTGAACATCTCCAGGATCAGATTGTCGGGACAGAGCATCTTCAATTCGATGCGGTTGGCACGGAACAGTTGCAGGACGGATCCATTACTTCAGAGAAGATTACGAAACAGAGTATTACCAGTGACAAGATGGCAATCGGTTCTGTTGATGGGCCGCATATTCGCAATCAAGCCATTCACAGCAGTCATCTAATGCAAGAAACGATTCAGTCCCAACATCTAAGAGATGAGAGCGTATCGACAGCGAAGCTCGCGGACGGCAGTGTGACGAGTGATAAGCTCGCCATCGAGAGCATCACGGAAGATCATTTGGCGTCAAGCTCCGTGGGGCAAGACAAAATTCAGCCTGGAGCCATTACTTCTGTCCATATCCAAGATGAGTCGGTTCAGGATCAGCACCTCGAGGATCATGCTGTGGGAGAACGTCATATTCAGCAGGATGCCATCCGAACGGATATGCTGCAGAATCAGTCCGTCACGAGTGAGAAGATTAGCTCGGGAGCGATTGAAGGCCGCCATGTTGGACTTGAAGTGATCTCCAGCAAGCATCTGAGAGTCGAGTCCGTTCAAGGATATCATCTGAAGAAAGGGATCATCACGACGGCGCATCTCGCCCAAGATGTATTGAATTCGGATTGGATGCCGGAAGAAAGCATCGTCGGCGGCAAAATCAAGCCGGGTGTCATCGAATCGTACCATCTTGCAGATCTCTCCGTGGCAGGCAAGAAGCTGCAATCCAGCTCAATTACATCGGATAAAATATCGCAAGCTGCCATTCAATCGCAGCATGTGCAGCCGGGAAGCATCCTCTCGGAACATCTACAGCCTCGCTTGATTCAGTCATCGCATATTCAATATGGCGTCATTCAGCCAGAGCATCTGGCAGAAGGATCAATATTCGCCGAGCATATTAAGCAAGAAGCGATCCAAGAAGGACATCTGCAGACGGGCTCGGTAGGCTCCGCGCAGCTGCAAGCTGGAAGTATCGTGGAATCTAAACTCGCACAAGGCGCAGTATCAGCCTCCAAAATCGCACCGGAGTCTATTCAGACCGAGCACTTGGCTGTGGGATCAATCCAGGCAGAACACTTGAATCCACTAAGCGTGGGTAACAGCCATTTGCAGCCGGGCATTATTGATTCCAACCATTTGAAGCCGAATATTATTCAGACAGAGCACTTACAAGAAGGGGTTATTCTTCCACATCATTTGCGTGAGCAGACCATTTCGGAACTGCACATTCAGAACAATGCCATTCATACCGGTATGCTGCAGGATCAAAGCGTCACGCGGAATAAACTGAATGACCGCGTCGTATCCGGTGATAAGCTGGCTCTCAAGTCGGTGACGGCTGATCATATGGCAGAGGATTCGATTCTATCCGAGCATATTAGTGCGGGAGCCGTAGAAGGCGTTCATATAGGAGCGATGGAGATAGGGTCCGATCACCTGCTGCCGCGCAGTATCTCTGATGTGCATCTGCAAGAAGGGAGTATTCAAGAAGCACATCTACAATCTGGAATTATCGGAAGCAGCCATTTGAAGGAGAGTATTGTGGAAGCCCGACATTTACAGGATAGCTCTGTAACGCGCGATAAGCTTAGTTATCGATCTGTTGGACGGGAGCATCTGGTACTGAAGTCGGTGACCTCCACCCATTTAGCCGCAGAAGCCGTAGGTCAAGAGCATGTGCAGCCGGGTAGTATTGGGACGGAGCATTTGCAAGATGGGATCATTCAGAGCAAACATTTGCAGGAAGGCATCGTACAAGAGGAGCATTTGCAAGAGAAAGCTGTTAGCGGGAGTCACCTGCAGGATGGATCAGTTACCCGCGAGAAGCTTGGCGAGGCATCCATAGGACGTGAACAGCTCGCACCGCGTTCCGTAACTTCATCGCATTTGGCCCAGAGCTCCGTCGCATCGGAACATCTTCAGCCGCACATCGTCTCCAGTACTCATCTTCTCGAGAACGTCGTTCAGAGCCATCATTTGCAGTCATCGAGCATCACCCATGATCATTTACAGGATAGCATCGTTCATACGAAGAATTTGCAGGAAGGCGCCGTGACGCGCGATAAGCTGGGTGAGGGTGCTGTAGGACGGGAACATCTCGTCGATAAATCGGTAACCTCTGTTCATTTGGCGTCAGGATCTGTAGGCATGGAGCATGTGCAGCCGAATAGTATAACGACGACACACCTGCAGAAGAAAATTGTGCAGAGTACTCATTTGCAGCAAGGGATCATTAGCAGTGAACATGTGCAGGAAGGGGCTATTCATACAAGGCATCTGCAAGACGGTTCCATTATGCGCGAGCAGCTCAGCCCGCAGTCAGTAGGCAGAGAACAGATTGAAGAGAATGCGATTCAGAGCTCGCATTTAGCAGCAGGAGCGGTGGATTCCGATCACTTGCAGCCTTCTAGCATTAACGAAGTTCATTTACAGCTCGAAATTATTCAAGGGCCGCATCTACAGAAACGAATTATCGATAATAGTCATTTGCAGGAAGAGATCATTCAGAATCGGAATATTGAGGATGGGACGATTACACGCCATAAATTGAGCAGAGATTCGGTGGGACGCGACCAACTGATGCATGACACGGTAACCTCAGCTCATCTCTCCATGGAAGTGATCGGTTCGGAGCATCTGCAACCGCAAATCATTACAGCCGCGCATTTGAATGACAGCATTATTGGAAGCGCGCATTTGCAGCAGGGCATTATTCGAAATGAGCATCTGCAAGCGGGTGTCGTGCATTCGAATCAACTGAAGGATGGCGCAGTTACGCGAGATAAATTAAGTGACGGATCTGTTGGCCGGGAACAGTTGATTCAAAAATCTGTGAATTCCTCGCATCTCGCTTACGATGCCGTAAGATCAGAGAACATCACGAGCGGAGCGATTTCGAGCGATCATCTGCAAGCAGGCAGCATCTCGACATTGCATTTGCAGCAGAATGCTGTCGCCAGTGATCAACTGCAAGAAAATAGTGTTCAAGGACGACACGTACAGGATGGGGCTATTACTCGGAGTAAAATCGGGCGAGGTGCCGTCAGCAGTGAGCAGCTCGCGGAGCATGCGGTTAGCGATTCGCATATTGCTCGCGAAGCGATTCAATCGCAACACATTGCAGATGGTGCCATTACGTCACGTCATCTGCAGTCGGATACGATTCAGAGCGCTCATTTAACGAATGGACTGATTGGTAAAGAGCATTTGCAGGATGCTAGTGTTCAATCGCGTCATATTCAGGATGGTACGATTACCCGTTACAAGTTAAGTGAGGGAGCCGTAGGACGGGAGCATCTACTGGATCAATCCGTGACTTCGGAACATTTAATGAGCGACGCGGTCACTTCCGAGCATATTGCATCTGCATCCGTAACGACAGAACATTTGCGTAAAGGCATAATAACATGCGATCATTTGCAGGAAGCCAGCGTGCAGACACGGAACATCCAGGATCGTGCCATCACGCGAGATAAATTAAGTGCAGGTGCAGTCGGCCGAGAGCAGCTCGCAAACCAATCTGTAGACACAGCCCATATTGCTTACGAATCTGTGAAATCCGAACACATTGCAACGGGTTCGGTCACGATGGCGCATTTGGAGCCAGGACTGCTGCAGCGTGTAAATCTAGGAAATGAATCCATTGGACGCGAACATTTGCAAGCAGGCAGTGTGCAGACGGAGAGTCTGGCCGATGAGATCGTTACACGGGAGAAATTAGCGAGAGATGCTGTCGGCAGCGATCAACTCGGTGTTGGCGTGATCACATCCAAGCATTTGGCGACGGAAATAGTCAATACGACGCATCTTGCTCATGAGTCCGTTACATCGGATCATATCCAAGCGAATTCGATCAGCAGTGAACACCTGCAAGATGGAATTATCGGCAGTGAGCATTTACGTGTAGGCATCGTAGGTTCGGAGTATTTGCAGTTTGGATCCGTGTCAGAGGACCACTTGCTTGAAGACAGTGTAGGAACGCAGCATTTGCAAGCAGGTAGTGTTCATGACGTGAACATTATGGATGGCGCGGTTACGCGGGAGAAGCTAGCGGCAAATGCAGTGGGTCGGGAGCAGCTTGCATCCGAATCCGTAACAGAGGCGCATCTCTCGGTGGAAGCTGTTCATGCAGAGCACCTTGCGCAAGGAGCCGTGACTGCGGATCATCTGCAAGCTGGTGCTGTTGGAATCCACCACCTGCAGGAAGATGTGATTGGCAAAGAACATCTGCAGTCCGACAGCGTAACCGATGAGCATTTGAACAATAACAGTGTAGGATCCCGTCACTTGAAGGCAGATAGTATCCAGAGCCATCATATCCAGAAAGGCAGCATTTTATGGGATCATCTGCATGCAGGTATCGTGCATACGAAGCTGTTGGCAGACGGTGTCGTCACACAGGAAAAATTAGGGATGGGTGTCGTCGGCAGCGATCAGCTCGAAGAACAGTCCGTGAACTCGGTACACCTCGCGACGGAAGCCGTCAATACCGAACACATTGCGATCACATCCATTACATCGGATCATCTGCAGGATGGAGTTATCGGCAGTGTGCATCTCCAAGAGAAGATCATTGGAAGCGAGCATTTGCAGCAGGGCAGCGTGAAGGGTGAACATCTCAGCGAAGAAAGTGTCGGATCACAGCAGTTGCAAGCTGGAAGTGTTCAAGGACAACATATCCAATCAGGAAGTATTTCATTCGAGCATTTAGAGCTGGGTATCGTGCAGACAGAGAATCTGATAGACGGTGCAGTTACGAGAGAGAAAATCGCGCTTCATGCCGTTGGTAGTGAACAACTCGAACCTCAATCCATCAGCTCAGCACATTTAGCGAAGGACTCGGTGGGTACTGAACAACTTGCTATGGCTTCCATTGCGTCAAATCATCTGCAAGACCATAGTATTAGCAGTGTGCATCTTCAAGCAAATTCCGTTGGCAGTGAGCATTTACAGCAAGGGATCATAAAGCGTGAACATCTCGGTGAGGAAAGTGTCGGATCACAGCAGATTCAGCCAGGAAGTATTCAAGGTCATCATCTCCAAGCGAACTGCATCTCATCGGAACACTTGCAAGCGGGCAGTATACGAGCTGAACATCTCGCGCCATCGTCGGTTACTTCAGTTCATTTGCAAGAGGGCATGATCAGCAGTATGCATCTGCGGGAAGGCATCATCGGCAGCGAACAGCTGAAGCAAGGAATCGTTAGTAGGGAGCATCTCCAAGACGGCGCAGTGACGCGCGAGAAGATCGCTATAAATGCTGTCGGCAGTGAACATCTTGCCGTCGAATCCGTAAGGGGTAACCACTTGGCGAAGGAATCCATTCAAGGGGAGCATCTGGCCCTAGACTCTGTCACATCGAGTCATCTGCAAGCCGGTGTCATCGGAAGCCAGCATTTGCAGGAAGGCATTGTCGGCACAGCACATTTGCAAATAGGTGCAATTGGCAGTGAATCTCTGCAAGAAGGCATCATTAGCAGTATTCATCTACAAGCTGGCAGCGTGACCGAAGCACATCTTGGCGAAAGCTGCGTCGGCGCACGGCAGCTGCAAACGGGAAGTATTAAGGGCGATCATTTGGTAGCAGGCAGCATTACATCGGATCATCTGCAAGAAAGTGCTGTAACGCGAGATAAGCTTGCTCTTGAGGTTATTGGCGGTGAGCAACTGGCTAAGCAATCTATTGGCGTTGAGCATTTGCAAATCGAGACACTGGATTGTATCCAAGCGATGTCTCGCTCCATGACGATAGAGTTACCAGAAAACAGTGTAACCAGTGAGGTTCTGGCCGATGAGTCTGTGACTTCGAATAAAATAGCGCCTCTTGCAGTGACTTCTGCCCATGTGACCCCAGGATCGATTCTTACAGCGCATATCGGTGGTCAGCAGATTGAAGCGGGGCATTTGCAGGAGCAAGTGATTCAATCCCACCATCTGGTTGAAGGAATTATTCAAGGTCAGCATATTGGATCGGATGAAGTGACGACGGATCATATTCGGGCTCAAACGATCGTATCACGCCATATTCAGCCGTCATCGATTCTTTCCTGGCATGTTCAGACAGATAGTATTGGTACGGATAAGCTGCAGAATCAATCCGTTACCCCAGAGAAGCTATCCTTCCAGCCTGTTCAGACCGTCGCTTCGAATGGAGCCACATTGCAGCAATTTGGGATGACACCGTTCAACTTTAATCTGCATGACGAGAAGATTGAAGTTACAATTCCATTCCAAGAAGCATTCGGCAATTCGAACTATGTGGTTGTCGCAATGACGAATCAATCGACATGCTATACCTCGCTCAAATCCAAGAATGAGAAGTATGCGGTTGTTGAGGTCGTGCGCACAAGATTCACACCGGAACCGAACGCGGTCATCTCGTGGATCGCTATGGGAACCAAAGGTTAATGAGCTTCAACCATTAGGCTATACGTCGAGCCTCAGTGTCATTATGCGTAACAGATCAATAAAGGAACAAAGAGGATCGCGCTCCAAAGCATGAAGCTTGGGGTGGCGATCCTCTTTGCGTGTGGAGCAGTACAGAAGCCGTCGCACAAAGGAATGTACAACATAAAATGTCTGGTATATAGGGTTATAGAAAGGCATGCCACGCATGAGGGAGTGGACTTTTCTTGGATCTGGAGGTGAATCGTCATTGATTGCAAACAACCGAAAAAGGGCTCGGAAACCAAGACGCAGCGTACGATCCTATCCGCATGCCTCACCTTATCTTTCCGTCATCATCCCGGCCATGAATGAACGGCGTACGATCGCGAGAGTGATTCGAGAGGCGAAGCGAATCCACCCGAATACGGAAGTCATCGTCGTCGTGAATGGTTCAACGGACGGAACCAAGAAGATTGTTGCCCGGCAAAGGGTGACATTGCTCTCTTACGAAGAACCATTGGGCCATGATGTGGGACGCAGTATTGGAGCGAGCGCGGCAAGAGGGAAAGTGCTGTTATTTATCGACGGAGATATGGTTATTCCTTATAAGCAATTAAGGCCCTTCGTTCAAGCCATTGCCAGCGGAACGGATGTTGCGCTCAATGACTACTCAGGACCGACACATAAACGAACAGTGCATGGCGTCATATTAGCCAAGCATGTGTTGAACATCATGCTCTCAAGACCCGATCTTCGCGGGACTTCCATGACAGCTGTTCCGCATGCATTAAGCCGGCGAGCGCTGGATATCATCCAGTCGCCGAATTTATCCATTCCCCCTTTAGCGCATGCGATGGCTGTCCAACGTGGATTGCGTGTGCAAGCCGTACATCATGTGAATGTTGGTAAGCTTAATCCGAGTCGTGTTCGCAATCGAAATGGTGATCCGCTAGAGAATCTCATTATTGGCGATCATTTGGAGACGATGGACTGGCTAAGTCATGAGTTTGGTGTTCGCGGGGGATTCACGGATTTGACGCGGAATCGTGAGATCGTGAGGTGAGCAGATGAGACAACGAAAGAATTTGCCTACTGCCAAACGGCAGCCTACTGTCAAACGGCAGCCTACTGCCAAACGGCAGCCTACTGCCAAACGGCAGCCTACTGTCAAACGGAAGCCTACTGCCAAACGGCAGCCTACTGTCAAACGGAAGCCTACTGCCAAACGGCAGTCTACTGTCAAACGGAAGCCTACTGCCAAACGGCAGCTTACTGCCAAACGGCAGCTTACTGCCAAACGGCAGCTTACTGCCAAACGGCAACTTACTGCCAAACGGCAGCTTACTGCCAAACGGCAGCTTACTGCCAAACGGCATCCTACTGTAAGATCCAAGCCACGTCTGGCTAGACGATCACGACCACGATCACGATCACAAGTAAGATTACGATCTGCCACAGAGCTATCCCCACGCTATCCGATTCATACGGGGACCGTCTTCCCACCGCTTCAGCAGACGGTGTCGGCCATTCTGTCCGTGCAGAATGAAGAAGATTCCATTGGCGAAGTTCTGAATGAACTGAAGAAGCTGCAAGTTCATGAGATTATCGTTATCTTGAATGGGTGTACGGACCGTAGCTATGACATTGCCATGCAGCATGAAAAGGTGAAAATTGTTCATTATGCAGATCCGATCGGACATGATGTTGGGCGGGCGATCGGTGCCAAACTCTCGACCTCGGATATTCTATTGTTCGTGGATGGGGATATTCCTATATCTGCAAATGCGTTAATGCCTTTTATCTATGCTGTGCATCGAGGAATCGATGTCGCACTGAATGATATTAGTCCGTTCATATCCACATTTGATCGTCGAGATGATTTGACCCGCTGCAAAGAATTTCTGAATCGAAGCTTAGGTCGCAGTGATCTGACGGTGAATTCCATGACAGCGGTCCCGCATGCGTTATCCCGCAGAGCGATCGAAATCATTGGATATGACAACTTGATGGTCCCGCCAAAAGCGCAAGCGATCGCGATGTTGAGGGGACTTAAGATTGAGCTTGTTGGGAGTGTAAATGTGATCGAACGCAATAAGGTGCGTAAGAGTAATGTAGGCCGTGTGAATCCTGTCGCACAAATGATTATCGGCGATCACCTCGAAGCGATTCGTCAAGCGATGAACTTGATTGGGAATCGATTATCGCTGCCCGATCATTCGCGGAAACGCATTGCGGCGATTAGAAACGGGATATGAGACCGAGAGGCGTGGATCGACTTGGAGGTTTCTGCTTGCTTCAAGGAGCAGCCGAATGAAGCGTTACAGCAGGTATTCGAGCGTAACCACCGCTTATTTATGGATAAATGGAGTGTGGATCCTCACATTTATATCTAGATGGGGCCTCTACAGGAAAGGGAGGATTTGCGTGAAAGGGATAATATTAGCCGGCGGGACAGGAACCAGACTTTATCCGCTGACGAAGATGATGAATAAGCATCTGCTTCCAGTCGGTAGATTCCCAATGATCTGTTACGGGATTGACCGCTTAAGGAAGGCGGGAATCAAAGATATTCTGCTCATCATCGGTAAAGCTTCTGCAGGACTTTATCTGAATTTTCTAGGGAGCGGTAAAGAATGGGGCGTGAATATCTCATACAAAATTCAAGAGAATGCTGGTGGAATTGCTCAGGCACTAAGTCTTGCCCAGGGCTTTATCTCGCCGCAAGAGAAATTTGTCGTCCTGCTCGGAGACAACTTATTCCATGATGATCTGACGCCTTATGTTGATGCCTACAGGGATCAACCGCCAGGTTCTGCACGTGTGATGCTCAAGCAGGTGAGTGACCCCAAACGATATGGCGTGCCCATATTCGATCCGAATAATCCGGATCTGATCGTTCGGATAGAAGAAAAGCCGAAGAAGCCGCCATCTAACTATTGCGTCACGGGGATTTATATGTATGATTCTTTTGTCTTTGAAGCCATTGATCAGATTCTGCCTTCAGCGCGCGGTGAACTCGAAATAACGGATGTCAATAACATTTATGCGGAATTAGGTCGATTGCAATTTGGTGTTCTTCGCGGATGGTGGACGGATGCGGGAACATTCGAATCTTTGCAGGAAGCGGGTCGCAAGCTGCGAGGACTTCATCCTTAAGAACGATGGATTATTTTCATGACTTACGAGAAAGTGGGGTGCTGAAATGCTCCTTCTGCCGAGAAAAAGACGTAAGAACAAAACAGCGCATCGTAAATCGGTGATCAGGAAACCGAGGAAAAGCAGTAAAAAGCGACCCGCTTCACGTAAATCAAGAATGAAATCCAGACTGCGATCTCCGGATGTATCGTATCGTTCGTCTGCGAACCGTGTTCGAAGAAAGCTGGGAAGGTATAAAGAAGAGCTGGAAGAGAAGGCGCTGGTACCTGGTACTGAACTTGACGATCAAAGAGACCAGTCCATTCCTGATGATCAAGCTTGGAGGAACGCCTACGATCAAGCTTGGAGGAACACCTACGATCAAGGTTGGCGTAGCGCCTACGATCAAGGTTTTGATACGGGATTCTACGAAGGCGGGGATGGTATCCTAACACAGATGATTCCGCCTTTTACGGTACTGCCGAATGTTGAATTGCGAGAAGTTCTGCAGGCGGGGCTCAGCCAAATGCAACACCTCCTGCATCCTCTCGTCGATCCGTTTACGCTATACCGCGAGATGAAGGAAGCAATGGACTCGGGGAAGCCGATGTCCATCGTTCGATTAGGGGATGGTGAGATGTTGACGCTGTCTCATGATTTGATTATTCCTGCAGATCAAGCGCGACAGAGTGGCCCTTTTTTAGCTTATGCAGGCGTTAGTCTACCTGATCCTACAGCGCGGCAATTGCTAGCCGATTCGATTAGACGTGCCACCATCGTAGGCATTCCCGTCTCTCGTATGCGCAGCTTCCAAGGAATGCTATTCCCGGCACTTCGAGCGCATGGCATCGATTATCGAGGTTTACGTATGACCATATCGACAATCAACTATTTGTTCTATCAATTGGGGTACTTAACGTTATTGCTCGAAGGAAGACGTGTGCTGGTTGTCGGGAATGAAGCCCATGCGCTGGGGGATGTACTTGCATCCCGTGGTGTACGTATCGTCGGAATCGTCACGCCGGTTCAAGGGATTCACGATGTGGATCGTGTAGTGTGCGAAATCGGTGCACATGCTTTTGATATTGCACTTGTTGCAGCAGGTATTCCAGCTGTCATCATTTCGGAGCGGGTTGCAACGGAGCTGGGTCGTGTCGCCATTGATTTCGGGCATCTCGCTAACAAGCTTGTGAAGGGTGAACCTATCTAGACGAAGGATAAAGGAGGTTCTGGGGGATGCTTCACACGAAATCGAGAAAAAAGAGATCACCGAATATGTATCCGTTAGGCTATAAGAATGGATTCCTTGAAGGTCGTCATACCGGTCAAGCGGAGTTCAACCATCATCTCGAGATGACGAGTATCATCATTCCGACGTATAACAAGGTTGATCTGCTGCGTCAATGTATTGAGAGTATCATGCGGTACACGGATGCGCCGTATGAGATCATAGTCATCGATAATGGTTCTACCGATGGAACGCGAAAATATTTGCATTCCTTGGGTAGAGCCATTCGCCGTCATATCGATTCCCAGAACCGAGGGTTCGCAGGTGCCGTGAACATTGGACTGATGATGGCCAAGGGCACGTCCATCGTCATACTTAACAACGATATTCTTGTGACAACCCACTGGCTGTCTAATCTGCTCCGCTGCTTGTATAGCAGCGAGCAGATTGTGCTCGTCGGGCCTGTTACGAATTATATTAGCGGTGACCAATGTATTGAGGTCCCTTATAACGACGTGGAAGATATGCAGACTTTCGCAAGACATTACAATAGGTTAGATCCACAGAAGTGGCAGAAGACGCATCGACTTGTCGGGTTCTGCTACCTGTTCCGGAGAAGTTTATTGGAACAGACGGGTTATTTTGATGAAGGGTACGAAGTTGGGAATTTCGAAGACGACGACTTTGTGATTCGGGTCCGTCTACAGAAGAAGGATTTGATGATCGCTCGGGATACGTTCATTCATCATTATGGAAGCCAGAGTATGAGAGATCTTGGAGAACAATTTCAGGTGGTCAATCGTCGGAATGAACAGTTTTTTATCCAGAAGTGGGGAAATTCTTATGAGCTTATTGATTATTTGAATCAGACAATCTCCGAGTCAAGGAGGACCGTTCCCATTACGATGAAAGACTTCTATCCAACGCATATGATCGTAAAGGGACTAAGTCCTACGTTGTATTGGATTGAGAATGGAATGAGGCATCCGCTTCTTGCAGCAGATCATCACAGTCTCGCATTCACTTCGTTGTCACAGGTGGATATCCGATCCTATCCGCCCGGTGACGCAATTGAATTAGGAGAAGTATTATCGCGATGGCATCGGACTGCTGTCTCCCTACAAGAGGAGAATGCACGGGTTCATAACACAGGTGTGGTCGTGAAAGATGGAGCAGGGACGCTGTACCAATTGAACGAAATGGAGCGAAGACGGGTCTTGAATGCGAATTCGGCCATGCGCTGGCATTTGCAGGAGCGTGCGCATACGGTATGGACCCAAGAGGAACTTGGTCTATATCCCGAAGGACTTCCGATTATTGCTCCACCCTTGTTTCGCAATCCCCAATTATAGCCTTGGAACTGGGCGAATGCTCAGTAGCACGGTACACCTGTCAGCATATGCTGTAAAAGGGTAGTGCTAAGGGCTCTCTTTTTCGAATGATCAACGTTTGAGAGGGGGGGCCTATGCAGAACAGAATTACCGAGATGATCGTGCATAAGTCCAATTCGCATCACCATATGGCAACAGTTATTGATGCGAAACGCCATGTTGCTGTCCGAATGGCGCATCTCATTCACGATGGAATATGAAGTGAGGGTTGTGTATGAGAGAACAAGCATATCTGAATATGCTGGACGCAGCTGCCAAGATCCAATGGAATGTCGCTATGATTCTAGAGGCGAAAGCTGTTGAAGCAGAAAAAGTGCGTAATTGGGCGCTGAATCATTTGTCGGAGCAAGCCTTCACGAGTCATACGGAACTACTTAAGGAGTCTCTCGGCATTCATGATTCACTCATGGATGTCCTCGATGGATTAACCAAGCTAGAGAACGGACTTGCGCATAATTTAAAGGCTGTACTGAACCGGGAGGTCGATGGTGGTATGGGCGGTTTCGGTGAAGGCGGCGGGTTTGGTGATCAGTTCGGAACGAGAGACACTGATGATGGATCTTCATCGCAGGGAATGGGCAGCAAAGGTTAAGTTGATTCATGCGATAGCGAGAAGTCAAGGTGCGTTGTCGCGTATCCTCGATTCGGTTGCGGACGTCGCGACACACGACTCGCCGAACAAAGAGCTGGCGAAGAAGCTGGTTGGGAATATTCAAGTGTTAACGAGAAATCAGAATGCATTGTGTCGTATGGCGACAGGAAAATCGTTCATTCGGCGCTATAAAAAGGGAACTCCTACAAAGCCGTGGAAAACTGCAGTCTTCGCCAAAGTACCGAATGTAACCCGAGGAGTACAGGAGGATAACAGAAATGTTAACAAAAGTAAAAACCAAAAAAACTGGCCTGAAACGCAAGGTCAAAGTGCTGCGCAAAGTCAGAAAAGTAAGCCGCCAATTGGTAAAAAGACGTAGAGTGGTTAAAGGAAAAAAACCTGTACTTAAACGCGGAGTCCGCAAAATTGTGCGTAAAAAACGCCAAAAGACTTCGAAGCCTCTTGTGATGCATCAAGGCCGGCATTCAAAGGAATTTAACCAAGAATTTGATCAAGCGTATAATGAAGGATTTAATGCCGGATTTGCGCAAGGTTTCGAGGATGGTCATAAAATCTCCTATAGCAACAATTAATAATAATCTTACTCTTCTATAGAGAGGTATCTCCCGTATGACGAGGTACCTCTCTTTCTGCTGCCTCCCGAAATGCGTATACGAGTCTTTGAGAGGGACTGCTTCCATGTGGCGGCGAAGGGGAGCGTCCTGTAAGGCGTTGGGACGATAATCCCTCTAGATCATGATTAAATCTAAAGATCTTCCCGTGAGGTACTCCACGGTCTAAAAAAGCTTGTGCATGGCTCTCTCCCTTGGACACATCCAAACCAATGACTGGATTCATGACATTACTCCTGTAGTATTTTCACCGGCAACCCCTAACCTTCTTGTCTTCCACACTTCTCGAAGAATGCTAAATTTTATTTGTTATTACCTATTGAGCCTGGAGTTACTCCATAGTTTATAATAACCAAGATGGAACATAGGCTTGAAGGAGTTGTGGATCAGCGAGCTACTTATAAGAAGGGAATGATATTCTTGAAAAAAGTAATCGGTTCTATTCGAGGGGCCTTCCGCTTCAGCAGCACTGGACTGACCTCAGGTCAGAAATGGCGGCTTGCTCTCCCTGGACCTGTCCTATCGGTTGGGGGCGTTCTGATCCACAATGTGTTTATCAAATACTATACCGATATGATTGGCCTAAGTCCGAAGTATATTGGCTGGGTGTACATAATTTATAATATCTGGAATGCCATTAACGATCCGATGATCGGCGTATGGATCGATAAAATGAGACACCGACCGAAACGTGGGAAATATGTCTACATTATGCGCGTGACGGTGCCGGTTATGATCATCTCCTCCTTTCTCATGATGCTATCCAGTCCGACTTGGGATCAGTGGCTCATTTTCCTGCTCTATACAGTAGAATTGTTTATCTACGATACAGCGGCAACGGCCTACAGTGTGGCCTATCAATCTTATACGTTGATCGCAGCACCTACCAAAGAAGAGCGTATTGATGTCAACGTGATACAAAACTACATTTCCCAAGCCTTGTCTTTTCTAATTACGATGATTCCAACTCTGCTGCTAGTTGGTGATGGGAAACGTGAGGTAATCATCCCGGTCTTTAGCGCGGTAATTTTGGTGGAAACGATATTCTTCACTCTGGCTTTACGAGGATTGCGGGATGATGCGAAAATGTATGAAACCCTCAACAACCAACATATCCAATCGAAAGCTGTTTTGAGCGAATCCTGGCAAATCATAAGATCTCGTCCTTTCCTCACTTATGTACTCTACTCAATCATCACTGTCGGCCCGATTAGTTTTTACTTCACACCATACCTTTACTATATGGATGATGTGTTAAAAACAGGAGGTTTCGTAGCTACGGTTGTAGATGCGAGCACTCATGTAATCGCTCTCATTTTTCTACCGGTCATGGGAAATATCATCAAAAAATATGGTACGAAAATAAGTATCTATTGGGGCACAATCACTGCAGTTCTCGGTTACGGTGGGATATTTTTTGCCAACAATATCTGGACTGCGGCGGCTTCCTACATTTTGATTGTTTTCACAGTGAACTACATCAAAACTGCGGTTTCACCGATGGGCGCACTGATCATTGATGAGAACGAGCGTATTACCGGAGTGAGGAAAACCGGACTGTTCAACGGTCTGTTCTCGTTATTTACTGTGGCCTTTTCCAGTGTACAGACGGTAATCTTCATCAATGTAATCGGTGTATATGGTTACGACGGTCTTGCGGCAACTCAATCTGAATCCGCAGTATTCGGAATTCGATTGGCCACGGGTTTGGTCCCACTTATGGCTGTAATTATCGGCCTGATACCGATAGCTTTCTATCCATTCGACAAAAAGAAAGAGGAAGAAATTTCGGCATTCAGTAATTATGCCAGAAGGGGAGGAGCGGCATAGGTGAACCGACTATGTTAAAACTTAAATTTACGATTGGTGAGGTATCTAATATCCTGAATATCCCGATTGATACTCTGCGTTACTATGACAAGATCGGACTAATATCTTCTCATCGGGACGTGAATAAGTACCGTTATTACTATCTAGAACAATTCGATTCCTTAATAACGATTAGAATGCTTAGAGCAATGGATGTTCCTATAGAACGTATTCATGCACTACTTACAGACGATAGCCTCAAGGATATGCGCGAGTTGCTCTCTAGCAAGCAGAGAGATATCGACCGGCAGTTGACCTATTTGAAGCACCTGTCTCATAAGCTTGATTTTCTGAAAGATAAGTTTCAACGATTCGAAGAAAGAGATGTTATTGAGTTAGTACAAAGTAATCCAAGCTGGGTGTTTCTTACGGATTCTATTATGGAAAGTGCAGACAAGAAGCTTGGGAGTAAAGTGCAACAGCAGATACGTAAAATCAGTACCGATCAGGAGTGGCTCGATTTCTGCCATATTATATCCATCGTATCGATGGAGAACCTTCTTGTGGGCAATTACCATAGTTATTTGAATAACGGGATTTTGTCCACCTTCCCGATGGATGAAGCTGCGGGTGTATTCCTGAAATTAGAGCCAAGCTTTTGCGCAAGAAAATGCGTGGTCATTAACAAGGACTGTTATACCGATTTAGACGATCATTACGAGCAAATGAAAGAATTCATCCTTAAGCGTGGCTTAAAGATTGCTGGAAATTCTCTTGAGATCAATCTATTTAATCAGTACAACAATCACTACATTGAAATTTATATTCCTGTAAATGAAATTGAGGAAGGAGAAGAGAGATGAAGAAGCTTACAACGGATGGGCAACGAATTGTAAATGAAGATGGAGCACAGGTAATTTTAAATGGCGTGAACTTGGTCTGCAAGGATAAAGCCAAAGGGTATGTGGACCCTTGTGGTGAGGAGTTGTTTAAATGGTTTCATGAACAGGGGTTTAATGTCGTCCGATTGGGTTTGATTTGGGATGGCGTGGAGCCAGAACCTGGTGTCTATGACAACGAATATCTAGGCAAAATCAAACAACAAATCCTCTGGGCGGAGCAAAATGATATCTACGTTTTTCTTGATATGCATCAGGATTTGTATAGTTTGCTTTATGGCGATGGAGCTCCTGAATGGGCGACCCTCTCGGATGGCCTCCCTCACGTAGTTGGTCAAATCTGGAGCGACGCTTATTTGGAAAGTCCAGCAGTGAACCGTTCGTTAGATCATTTTTGGGATAACACTCCCGTTAGTGATGGTATAGGTTTGCAGGATCATTATGCAGCGATGTGGAAACATGCAGCAGCGTTTTTTGCCGACTGTACCAATATCATTGGCTACGATATGATGAACGAACCTTATCCTGGTTCAAGCGGACAAGAGGTATTTGGTGCAATTATCGCAGCCTATGCAACGACTGTCATGGGAATGACTGAAGTCAACATGGAACAACTCTCCGCACTCTGGTTTGATGAGGAGAAAAAACAAGAGGTACTTGTTGGCATGGCGGACATGGATATCTATCGAGTGTTGGTCGACAGCGCGAAGGAGGCTTCACAGGTATTTGAACGTGAAGTTCTCGCGCCCTTTTTCAACAAAACGGCGGCAGCGATTCGTTCGGTTGACACGGACGGCTTCTTGATGCTAGAAACAAGCTATTTTGCTAATATGGCAGTGGAGTCTGGTTTGGAATTAGTACACAACGAAGAAAGAGCGGTTGTTCATCATCAGGTCTACGTTCCCCATGGTTATGATCTGGTAGTCGATACTGAGCATTATGAGATATATAATCAGGATCGGGTTGATTTGATATATTCTACTCATCGCAAGGTACAGGAACGTTTGAACATTCCTACCTTGATCGGGGAGTGGGGAGCATTTACCAACCATCCTGCGACCCTCGAACTATCCAAAGCGCTGATTGCCATCTTTGAACAGTACCTTTGGAGTAATACCTATTGGTGCTGGTGCGATGGATTCAAGGAATCCCCTTACTCAATAGCATTAAACCGCGCTTATCCACAAGAAACAGGGGGCGTGCTTATCGGATATCACTATGACTATGATACGGACATAATAAATGTGGATTACGTACCGACCGGTGGTGAGACTTTGATCTACCATCCCCACGCTGCATTGCTCTCCAAGGAAGATGTAGTTATTTCTGGAGCGAATGCTCATGCATGTGAGATCGAGCTTCGTCCTTTTCCTAGTTCAGAGGGGGGGATCGTTTCAATTATTGCCCCGCAAGATGACATTGGGATAACAGTTACCGTAGGGGAACATCAATAGAGCAATTATATTCTGTCTCTCATTGGAGTTGTTTTTAAATATATGCAACAGGATTTTGTAGCAAAAATAGTGGTTATTGCCTCGATAGTATTAGGGATTCTTCAGCTCTTTTTCTTTTAAATGTAGCCATTAATCTAACGGGACACTATAGCTTAATAAAATAACTCTAAAACGAGGCTGCCGCCATGGAACGGCAGCCTCGTTGCGCTAACGGGAGCATTCCTACAATAAGGAATGAAATGACCAAAATTTGACTACTTAATCTAAGATTGAAGCCCAACAAACCCGAGATGTGGATTGCCGGGCTTTCTTCTTGGTTCAGGCTTAAATCGTTGTGAAATATCAAGAATAGGCTGCTCGTATTATGGCAATATAATAAAAACAAAAAGGAGAGATTCCCTTGAGAAGAACGATAGCGGATTCCATTGTGGAATCCCTTCTGAACGCCGGCGTGAAGCGAATTTACGGCATTATCGGCGATTCGCTCAATGCCTTGCTCGATGCGATCCGTCGTTCCGGAAAAATAGAATGGATCCATGTCCGCCACGAAGAGGTTGCAGCGTTCGCGGCGGGCGCGGATGCCACCCTCAGCGGAGGAATCGCCGTATGTGCAGGTAGCAGCGGACCAGGTAATTTGCATCTCATTAACGGATTGTACGATTGCCATCGAAACCGGGTGCCAGTACTTGCGATTGCCGCTCATATTCCGAGCAGTGAAATCGGCAGCGGCTTTTTTCAAGAGACCCGTCCGGACATGTTGTTTCAGGAATGCAGCTTCTTTTGTGAAGTCGTAACCGGACCGAAGCAAATGCCTCGAGCGGTTACGATGGCGATGCAAACCGCGACGGCAAGGTCGGGAGTGTCTGTCTTAGTTCTTCCGGGTGATGTAGCCGCTTTCGAATACGACGAAAGCCCCGTTCCGGAACGCGTCATCCATTCCACCCGGCCGAATGTCTGCCCTTCTACAGATGAATTGAAGACGCTTGCCGACTACTTAAACAAAGGCAAGAGGATCACCTTGCTGTGCGGTGCCGGCTGCGCGGGAGCTCATGCTTCGCTCATGAAGCTGTGCGAGAAGCTGCAATCCCCGATGGTCATAGCGCTGCGAGGAAAAGAATATCTGGAATACGACAACCCGTATTCCGTCGGATTAACCGGCCTCATTGGATATTCTTCCGGCTACCACGCCATGATGGAATGCGATGTCTTACTCATGCTGGGTACCGATTTTCCATACAGGCAATTTTATCCGCAAGAAGCGACCATCCTTCAGGTTGATTTGGATTCCTCCCGACTAGGCCGGCGAACGACGCTCGCATACGGGGTGTGCGGAGACGTGAAGACGACGGTCGAAATGCTGTTACCCCTGTTAAAGGAACCGCACTCCCCTGATCATCTGCAGCACTTTGCCGCACATTATGCCAAAGTCCGCGAGGAACTGGACAATCTTGCAGATCCCGGCCGAGCGCCTATTCATCCGCAATTCCTCATGAAGGTAATCAGCGATCTCGCAGATGAGGATGCCGTTTTGACTTGCGATGTTGGGACGCCGACTGTGTGGGCTGCCCGATACTTGAGCATGAATGGAAAAAGAAGGCTTATTGGCTCGTTTAACCACGGGACAATGGCGAACGCCATGCCTCAGGCGATTGGGGCGCAGGTTGCACAGCCGGGACGTCAGGTCATATCGCTGTCGGGGGACGGGGGACTCACCATGCTGCTCGGAGATCTATTGACCCTTCGTCAGCATAAGCTCCCGATCAAGATCGTTGTCTTTAATAATGGTGCGCTTGGATTCGTGGAATTGGAAATGAAAGCAGCCGGCTTTTTAGAATTCGGAACGGAACTCGACAATCCAAACTTTGCGGTACTGGCTCAAGCCATGGGAATCGAAGGAATCCGGGTCGAGGATCCGAATGACTTGGAAAGCGCCGTTCGCCGAGCGCTCGAACACAGCGGTCCGGTAGTGCTGGACGTCGTCGTCAATCGTCAGGAGCTGGCTATGCCGCCGAAGATCAACTTCGAGCAGGCACGCGGATTTACGATGTGGATGCTGAAAGCCGTTTTGAACGGGCAAGGCAACGAAATCATCGAACTGGCGAAAACCAATCTCCTTCGGTAATAAATAGGAGTACTTTGAAGTGGTGTCAGAAGTCAGAAATATTGTCCCATTCCCGAGGGAGAGGGAGGGAATATCAGCTTTTCTAAAGATTCCTATAACTGACTGCACACACTGCCTTGGTCGTAAGCGTAAAATAGCCCCCATCTGATTGCCAGGTGGGGGCTATTTTACGCTTACAAATATGGCTAAGTAATCATCATTGTTGATTACTATCAAAATGAAGATCGCCTTTGCAACTATTTATAACCACACTACTAACTATTGTCGGGTGACAAGAACATATATCGTTTGCCGATTGAGGACAAGAACATATATTGTTATACGTAAATGAAGACGGTTTTCAATTAGAGTTAATTTCGCATTTTCGCTTGAGTCAAAACTGAACTCATGGTAATAACTTCAGGGGGCAGGGAAACTATACCTTGAAAAAATGATGCAGACTAAGTATTGGGGTTAAGCTATTCTAGCTAATAGTTTGTCAATATTTAAAACTTAATGGATTCAATCGCCGGTGGTATACTGAAAAATGAGTATAGCAAATAACCCTTCCTGCAGTTGTGGGAAGGATTTCCTGAGAAGGTGAGAATTTCTTTCTAACTCAATTGAAATGCTTCTTTTTTAGTAAGGATCGCGTAAATCCAGTGGATCAGCTTGTTTACGCAGGCAATTACGGCTACTTTAAACGGCTTGCCCTCGGCACGTTTTTTATCGTAATAGGCTCGGAGCTTCCGGTTACGCGAGCT
>NZ_KB895427.1 GCF_000374845.1 Paenibacillus terrigena DSM 21567
CGTTTGGTGTCGATGGCGGAGGGGTTCCACGCGTACCCATCCCGAACACGACCGTTAAGCCCTCTAGCGCCGATGGTACTTGGACCGCAGGGTCCTGGGAGAGTAGGACGATGCCAAGCAGCTAAAGACCACTTTTGAGATTTAATTCTCGAAGGTGGTCTTTTTTTGTGTTTATTCGGGGTCCCTGCAAAGTATCAGATTCGACATCAAGCTAAGACACCACTTTGCGGGACTATATATGTATTTTTTACCTGAATATCCTTCAACCCCCATTCAAGATTGCAGGGATTTACGCCCATACTACGGGGTAGGAGGTGGAAGACATGCCAAATCAACTCAAGTTGCTCTTAAATCTTCTTGGACTGGCAATGATTCTAACCAGTTGTCAATCTTCAGCAGCTCTATCGCAAAAGAACGCACAAACGGCTCAATCTCAAGGGACATATTCTTCTTATACACCCGAACAAGCTCAACATGTATTGGCACATAAGCTGCCGAAGAAAATTCATGCCCGGGGAATCTACGTTTCTGGATGGGTTGCTGGGAGTAATAAAGCACTCAATCGAATGATTGGACTGTTAGATCGGACCGATTTGAACACACTTGTCATTGATGTGAAGGCCGATGAAGGAAGATTAACATATACGTCTTCCATTCCACTTGTGAAAGAGATTGGTGCGGATGCTAACCCTGCCATTCAAGATATTCGCGCTCTGCTCAATCGGCTGAAAGCC
Source organism: Paenibacillus terrigena DSM 21567 (assembly GCF_000374845.1). Classification (GTDB taxonomy): domain Bacteria; phylum Bacillota; class Bacilli; order Paenibacillales; family Paenibacillaceae; genus Paenibacillus_K; species Paenibacillus_K terrigena. The sequence goes on from NZ_KB895427.1 coordinate 735, forward strand.
AAACAAATTTATACGATTGGCCGTATCGTCACTTTTAAAGATCCTTACCTCGCCAAGAGAAAGCCAGAATGGGCATTACATAAGAAGAATGGAGCCGTATGGCATGATGTCAAAGGGACAGCATGGCTGGATCCTTACTTAGAGAAGACATGGGATTATAATATTGCAGTTGCAGTTGAAGCTGCGCGGTTCGGCTTTGATGAAATTCAATTCGATTATGTGAGGTTCCCGGACAATGCAAGACGAGTGAAGCAGGAAGTCGCCTTTACTAATCAGCAAGGACGGACTCGTGCGGAGGCCATTCGTCAATTCCTCCATCGCGCACGGCCTGCGATCCATGCTGCAGGCGCCTATGTGTCGGCAGATGTATTCGGACTGGTCACTTCCGAGAAGAATGATATGGGCATTGGTCAAGTGTGGGAACAAATTGCAAGCGAAGTAGACTACATCTCCCCAATGACGTATCCTTCGCACTATTCCAGTGGAGTCTATGGGATCACCCATCCTGATTTGGCACCTGGAAGCGTCATTCGGCATGCCATGATCGATGCGAAGAAGCGAAATGACGAGATCACAGCTTCGAATTCAGAGCAAGTCATCGCTTCTCAACCTGGATATCAACGATCCGCTAACGATCCAGCGGAGATCAGACCATGGTTGCAGAATTTTACTGCCACATGGATGCGCTCTCATCGCTCGTACGGGGAGAGTGAGGTAATTCAGCAAGTTAAAGCGTTAGAGGGACAAGGGATTCATCAGTTTTTGCTGTGGAATTCGAAGTGTAAATATAACTACAAATAACTGAATTATATGACTATTTCGGATTCCTTGACAGCCCATACCCCCTTTGCTAAGATGAACAATAATATTTGACGGCAATACTTAAAAATACAGATTTAAGGGAGGAACTATCCGGTGTGGGAAACGAAATTTGCTAAAGAAGGATTAACTTTTGATGATGTGTTGTTGGTGCCTCGAAAGTCAGAGGTGCTACCGCGTGAGGTTGATATTTCTGTATCGCTCAGTAAATCGGTGAAATTGAACATTCCTCTAATTAGTGCAGGTATGGATACAGTAACGGAAGCTGCGCTCGCTATTGCGATGGCACGTGAGGGCGGTATTGGGATTATTCATAAAAATATGACGATTGCACAACAAGCGGAAGAAGTGGACCGTGTTAAACGTTCCGAGAGCGGCGTTATTACCAACCCATTCTCGCTTACTCCTGATCACCACGTCTACGATGCGGAAGCATTGATGGCAAAATATCGTATATCTGGTGTTCCGATCGTCGATGAAAATAATAAGTTAGTCGGGATCTTAACAAATCGCGATTTACGTTTCGTACATGACTTTGCGATCAAAATCAATGAAGTGATGACACGTGAGAACTTGGTAACGGCACCGGTGGGTACAACCCTTCAAGCAGCAGAAGGCATCCTTCAGAAGCACAAAATTGAGAAGCTTCCGATTGTAGATGAGACGAATACCCTTAAAGGCCTCATTACGATTAAAGATATTGAGAAAGCCATTCAATTCCCACGCGCTGCAAAAGATGCACAAGGTCGCCTGCTAGTAGGGGCAGCGGTTGGAATCTCGAAAGATACATTTGAACGGACAGAAGCACTTGTTCAAGCAGGTGCGGACGTGATTACAGTGGATTCAGCACACGGACATCACATTAACATCGTTGAAGCGGTTCGTAAGCTTCGCGAACTCTATCCTGATCTAACAATCATCGCAGGGAACGTTGCAACAGGCGAAGGTACACGCGAATTGATCGAAGCTGGTGCATCCGTTGTCAAAGTCGGTATCGGTCCAGGTTCGATCTGTACAACGCGTGTAATCGCAGGGATTGGTGTTCCACAAGTAACTGCAGTTTATGATTGCGCAACGGTTGCTCGTGAATACGGTATTCCAATTATTGCAGATGGTGGGATCAAATATTCCGGTGAGATTGTAAAAGCAATAGGTGCTGGCGCAACGGCGGTAATGCTCGGAAGCCTATTCGCAGGTACAGAAGAAAGCCCAGGCGAGACAGAAATCTACCAAGGCCGCAGCTACAAAGTATACCGCGGAATGGGTTCACTCGGTGCGATGAAAGAAGGCAGTAAAGACCGTTACTTCCAAGAAAACGAGAAGAAGCTCGTTCCAGAAGGTATTGAAGGTCGTGTTGCTTACAAAGGGCCATTAGCAGATACGATTCACCAACTTATGGGTGGTCTGCGTGCAGGAATGGGCTACTGCGGTACTGCATCAATTGAGGAATTGAAGAACGATACACAATTCGTTCGGATTACAGGCGCGGGTCTTCGTGAGAGCCACCCACATGATGTACAGATTACGAAAGAAGCGCCGAACTACTCGGTGTAATGGTTCGATTTTACCAAATTTTATAAGTCTAAATCTCACAGGCAGAGTTCCTACTCTGCCTGTCTTTTTTTTGGGCATAGGCGTGTGTTACAATGATTTATAGGTTTATTAATTTATATTATTTGTGCTAGTGCATGAGAGGAGACTTACCTGTTTTGAAAGAGATGAATAATAACAAGTCACGTGATCATAAAAAACGTCAAATATTAAAAAAGACGATTGCTATATTCCTAGGTTTCCAACTTCTATGTGGAGCGCTTGCACCTGCGGGTGCGATCTTCGCGGAAGGTGAGAAGAAGACGACAACAACAACAACGCAGTCGCTCACGAAGGAAATTACGTCTGCAAATACGAAAATGCCTACTGCTGAATCGTTGAATCTTGAAGTGAAGTCAGCGATTTTGATGGAAGCTTCGACAGGTCAGTTACTCGTGGATATTAACTCAGACGTGGCTTTGCCGCCGGCGAGTATGACGAAGATGATGACTGAGTATATTGTTCAAGAGCAAGTGAAGCAAGGCAAACTCAAATGGGACGAAGTTGTTACAACAAGTGAGAATGCTTCATTAACCAAAGGATCGCGTATTTTCCTTGCCCAAGGGGATCAACATACAGTAGAACAGCTTTTCATCGCGATGGCGGTTGGATCTGCGAATGATGCAACGGTTGCGTTAGCCGAACGGGTAGCCGGCTCTGAACAAGAATTTGTTAAGCTAATGAATGAAACAGCGCAAAAAATGGGGATGAAAACAGCATACTTCATTAACTCGACGGGATTAAGCCGTGCAGATATGCCGGAGAAATACCGCCCGTCAGAAGATCGCGAGACCGTTGTGTCGGCTCGTGATATCGCGAAGTTAGCACAGCATATTGTCGAAGACCATCCGGATTTCTCCAAGTTCACAACGATTCAATCTTATAAATTCCGTGAACGTGATAAAGCGCCGATCATTAACTATAACTGGATGCTTGAATCTAATGCCTCCATTCCGTCCTTTAAGCGTTATGCTTATCCGGGATTAGACGGTCTGAAGACAGGTCATACATCTCAAGCTGGTTACTGCTTTGCAGGTACTGCGACACGTAACGGCATGCGTCTGATCAGTGTTGTCATGGGAACGAAGACCGAACCAAAGCGATTTATCGAGTCGAAAAAAGTGCTTGATTACGGCTTCAATAACTTCGAAGTGAAGCAAGCGGTAGCGCCGAAATCGGTCGTTCCAGGCGCAGACAAAGCGAAGTTGAAGAAAGGTAAATCAACTGAGGTCGGAGCGGTAACAGAGTCGGCTGTGAGCTTTGTTGTACCGAAGGGTGCCAATATCGATAACGTGACGTTTACAACGAAAATGGACGATACATTGGTAGCCCCAATTAAGAAGGGTCAGAAAGTCGGAGAGATCACTTATACGTTCAAATCGGATAAAGGCGATCAGAAGAAGACTGTGAATCTTGTCGCGTCAGAAGACGTGGAAAAGGGCGGATGGTTGCGCCTATTCTTCCGTGCTATTGGCGACTTCTTCAAGGACTTGTTCGCTGGAATTAAAAATCTGTTCTAATTTGCCTGAATTCCGAGCTAGATGGTTGTCTATTTCAAGTGCATACTGTAAAATATTTTGTTAGATTCATGCATTCTTCAAAGAGCTGTATCGATCCGTATAAATCCATGATTTAATATATTTCGGGGGGCAGAGCATAATGGAAACAGGAACATCTCGTGTAAAAAGAGGTATGGCAGAAATGCAAAAAGGCGGCGTCATTATGGACGTCATGAATGCTGAGCAAGCAAGAATCGCTGAAGCGGCAGGTGCAGTAGCAGTTATGGCACTTGAACGCGTTCCTTCGGATATTCGTGCAGCAGGCGGAGTCGCTCGTATGGCGGATCCAACCATCTTTGAAGAAGTTGTAAAGACGGTATCTATCCCAGTTATGGCGAAAGCACGTATCGGGCATTATGTTGAAGCAAGAGTATTAGAAGCACTAGGTGCTGACTATATTGATGAGTCCGAAGTGTTAACACCTGCGGACGAAGTTTTCCATATTAATAAGAAAGAATTCACAATCCCATTCGTATGTGGCGCCAAAGACCTTGGCGAAGCACTTCGTCGAGTAGGCGAAGGCGCATCGATGCTTCGTACGAAAGGTGAGCCAGGAACAGGCAACATCGTTGAAGCGGTACGTCACTTGCGTCTGATCAACAGCCAAATTCGTAAAGTACAAAACTTGTCCAAGGACGAGCTGTATGCTGAAGCGAAAAATTTAGGTGTATCCTATGATCTATTGCTTGATGTGCATGAGACTGGTAAATTGCCAGTTGTTAACTTCGCAGCAGGCGGCGTTGCGACACCATCCGATGCAGCGCTTATGATGCACCTCGGTGCAGACGGTGTATTCGTTGGATCGGGGATCTTCAAATCCGACAACCCGGAGCGTTTCGCACGTGCGATTGTTGAAGCAACAACACATTACACAGACTACAAGTTGATCGCTGAAGTGTCCAAGAACCTTGGTACGCCGATGAAAGGGATCGAAATCTCGAAATTGAGCGCATCCGAGCGCATGCAAGATCGCGGCTGGTAAGAAGGAAGGGACTTGCAATGAAGGTTGGCGTATTAGCGCTGCAGGGAGCTGTAGCTGAACATATTCGCAGTATCGAACAAGCAGGTGCGACAGGCGTAAGTGTAAAGCGCGTGGAGCAACTGGACGAGCTGGACGGCTTGATCATTCCAGGCGGCGAGAGCACAACAATCGGTAAATTAATGCGCAAGTATGACTTTATCGATGCGGTTCGCAGTTTCTCGGAGCAAGGCAAGCCGATTTTCGGAACTTGTGCAGGACTTATTGTTCTCGCGAAGCGAATTGAAGGACAAGACGGGGCGCATCTCGAATTAATGGATATGACTGTTGCGCGTAATGCCTTCGGTCGTCAACGCGAGAGCTTTGAGACGGATTTACCTGTTCAAGGTATTGACGAGCCGATCCGTGCCGTATTCATCCGTGCGCCGCTCATTACGCAGGTTGGTCCAGAGGTGGATGTACTATCCACATTTAATGGAGAGATTGTAACAGCACGGCAAGGCCACTTGCTAGCAGCTTCGTATCATCCAGAGCTGACGGACGATGTACGTCTGCATGAATATTTCCTGGGTATGATTAAAGAATCTGCTGTTGTAGAACGATAATCCATAAGGTAAATAACACCTTGACTCTTTTTCACAAGGGTTAAGGTGTTTTCATTGGAGGGAAAACATTTGTTAGATGTAAAAATTTTACGAAATGAATTCGGACGCGTGGAAGAGGCGCTTAGAAATCGCGGTAAATCGCTTGATTTGATCGCTGAATTTCCAGCGCTTGATGTTCGTCGCCGTGAATTACTGCAAGAGAGCGAGACCCTTAAGAATCGTCGGAATGTGGTATCGCAAGAAGTAGCAAGATTGAAGAAAGCGCGCGAGAATGCAGATGACTTGATCCTTGAAATGCGTGAAGTATCGGACCGCATCAAGGAGCTGGATGAAGAAGTACGGGTACTCGATGAGAAGATCACAGAGCTAACGCTTGCGATTCCTAATATCCCGAGCGATGCAACACCTGTAGGGGCTTCTGAAGAAGATAATGTTGAGATTCGTAGATGGTCTGAGCCTGCGAAGTTCGATTTCGAGCCGAAGGCGCATTGGGATGTTGCACAAGACTTAGGTATTCTAGATTTCGAAGCAGCAGCGAAAGTAACTGGCTCACGCTTTGTATTCTATAAAGGACTTGGCGCACGTCTTGAACGGGCTCTACTGAACTTTATGATGGATTTACATAGTGATCAGCACGGTTATGAAGAAATTCTACCGCCTTACATTGTAAACCGCGAGAGCCTGATTGGTACGAGCCAATTGCCGAAGTTCGAAGAGGATCTATTCAAGCTTCGTGATACGGATTATTATTTAATTCCAACGGCTGAAGTGCCTGTGACGAATATTCACCGTGAAGAGATTCTGAATGTGGAGGATTTGCCGAAGAAGTTCGTTGCGTTCAGTGCATGTTTCCGTTCCGAAGCAGGTTCTGCGGGCCGCGATACGCGTGGATTGATTCGTCAGCACCAATTCAACAAGGTGGAGCTTGTGAAGCTTGTGAAACCGGAAGATTCCTATGCAGCGCTAGAGGATCTCACTCAAAATGCGGAGAAGGTACTACAATTGCTTGAGTTGCCATACCGTGTATTGACGTTATGTACAGTGGATATTGGTTTTGCATCGGCGAAGACGTATGATCTGGAAGTCTGGCTTCCTGAGAGCAATATGTACCGTGAAATTTCTTCGTGTACGAACTTTGAGGATTTCCAAGCACGTCGTGCGAATATCCGGTTCCGCCGCGATGCGAAAGGCAAACCAGAGTTCGTGCATACATTGAACGGATCGGGTCTTGCCCTCGGTCGTACGGTAGCTGCAATTCTTGAGAATTATCAGCAAGCGGACGGCAGTGTGCGCATTCCTGCTGTACTTCAGCCTTATATGGGCGGCCTAGAAGTCATCTCTAAAAAATAGGACTTGCTTTTTAGGGGCATCCTATGGTAAGATCTTTTTTGTCACGAAAAGATTTTATCTGGAGAGGTACCGAAGTGGTCATAACGGGGCGGTCTTGAAAACCGTTAGGGTGCAAGCCCACGTGGGTTCGAATCCCACCCTCTCCGCCATACTTATAACATAAGCAGACTCTAGCGTCGATCATCGATGTTAGGGTCTTTTTTATTTTTCCGGGGTCCCCGCAAAGTATCTGAATCGACTTCGAAGCCAATGCCCCACGTTGTGGGGTTATTTTGCGTATAAAAGATATCCTCCCTTCACAGAATAATGGGTGTACGTAAGTAGGAGGTGCCATATATGCAGAATAATGAACCGATATCGGTTAACCAGGATCAATTGGTAAATGCTTGGCAGCAGACGTTGCCAACAACACTGCAAGAAGGTGATCATGCGCAGATAGAGCCTGACGGAGCCAATCCGCAAGGGCTGCGTATCCATATTGAGGCTGCAGGACGACAAATGTATACATTCGATTTTCAATGCGCCTATGTGGACTCGAGAGAAGTAAGAGTGGATCTGGTGGATGTCGAACGTGATGGCGTGTCTGTCGATGAGCGCACACAGGTGATTCAGGAAATGGCTCAGACGTATACACGCAATATTCATGAATGTGCACAAGCGCTTCACGACATTACCCATGAGCATTGAACCTCATCAACCAATGAATAGGATCAAGGGGGCAGCATCATGACGAAAGCCAAAGGCAGTGTGGATAAAAATCTAAGCAATGTTGTGGATGATTTGAATCAGACAGCAGTGAACAGTCATCAAGCTCAGCAGCAGCAGCAAGACCGCAATGATCGGCGTCATCAGGATGCCTTGAATCATGACAACACGACGGATACCGAGCATCTATAATAGGGAGGTACAACAAGATGGCCAAATCGAAAGCAATACCTGTTCCTGAAGCACAGCAGAAAGAACGTCACCATCAAGCTGACAATGGCACAGGTCAACAAGAACCGTTATCCGGATCGAAAAAAACAAAACAACATAATCATGTGAGTCACAATAATCCGCAAGGATAGCATTTTTACGAAAACATAGGAACGTTTAAGTTAAATCAAATACAAAAAAAGACCTTATTTCTAATTAATTTTAGATTTAAGGTTTTTTATTTTGCAGATATCTTATATAATAAATAGTATAGTAACTAAACTAATTGAATTGAATAGAATCAGTTCAAGACAAAAAGGGGAAATTTGATGCAAGAACAAGCAAGCGCAGTTGCAGCGCAGTCCACACGTAAACATTTGAGAACACCACTGTCGATTATTTTGAAGCGTGTCGTATTTATTTTGATTGGTGCCATATTAATGGCCGTCGCCCTAGAGTTCTTCCTCGTGCCCAACAATATTGTCGATGGCGGGATTACAGGGATTTCGATTATTTTGTCACATATTACTGGATTTAAGTTAGGTCTCTTCTTATTCGTCCTCAACTTACCGTTCTTATTCCTTGGATATAAGCAGATAGGTAAGACTTTTGCACTATCCACATTACTTGGAGTTGCCGTGATGTCGGCTGGTACTATGTTGTTCCACCATTCGCCATCCTTTACAGATAACCCATTGCTCGCAGCAGTATTCGGAGGTATCCTGCTCGGAATCGGCGTCGGACTTGTTATTCGGTTCGGCGGTTCCTTGGACGGTACAGAGATCGTAGCAATTCTACTCAATAAGAAGCTGCCGTTCTCTGTCGGTCAGATTGTTATGTTCTTCAACCTCTTTATTCTTAGTAGTGCAGGGCTTGTATTCGACTGGGATCGTGCCATGTACTCTCTAATTGCGTATTTCGTTGCTTATAAGATGATGGACACGACTATTGAAGGTTTCGACGAGTCGAAATCGGTCTGGATCATTAGTGATAGTCATCGTGAGATTGGTGAAGCGCTCCTCAGCCGCTTGGGACGGGGCGTAACTTACCTCAACGGGGAAGGTGGATTCTCTGGTGATAATAAGAAAGTTATTTTCGCCGTTATTACGCGTCTAGAAGAAGCCAAATTAAAAACCATTGTACAGGAATTAGACCCGTCGGCCTTCCTCGCGATTGGTAACATTCATGATGTAAGTGGCGGACGATTTAAGAAGAAGGATATCCACTAGGATAAAAGCACCAAATGAGAATATTTTGAAAATATTACAGAAAACCGTTTGCAATTCATGGAAAATGTACTATGATAGTACGGTATGTAATTTTTCTATGGATTGAGGGGGAAATTGATTTGAACAGGAAGTTATGGATGTCCGTCGTGATGGGTATGCTTGCAGTCATGCTCGTATTATCCGGTTGTGGGGCAAAGAAAGATCCGAAGGAAGCACTTCAAGCTGCAATGGATAATGCTGCGAAAATGAAATCTTATGATTTCAAGGCGTCATTTATTTTAAATGATCTGAACGTATCCAGTCCGGAGCTTACAGCGAATCCGGAAGTGGGCATGGTCTATAATATGTTGAAGAATGCTCAGGTTACAGTGACAGGTGCTTATCAGAAAGATCCAATGCAAATGGAAATGAATGTGGATCTGACGATTAAAGGTGATGCATCCTTCACGCTGAACATGCCGATCGTACTCACGAAAGAAAAAATGTGGGTGAAGATTCCGAGTATCCCAATGATTCCAATGCCAGAGAATTTGGTTGGCAAATTCGTTGAGATCGATATGAAGAAGCTTGCTGAACAAGCGGGTGAAACGACGGTTCCAACATTTGATACAGCGAAATCGCAAGAGCTATCGATGGATATTATGAAGATCTTATTCGAGAAATTCGATGGCAAAACATTCTTCCAAGAGCTTGATGCGAAGTCTGTCACATTGCCTGAAGGTGTAGAAGCGAAGCAAATCGTGAAGCTTGCCATCAACAATGAGAACTTGGAGCAAGGTATTACGGTTCTTGCGAAGGACGTTGTGCCGCAAGTACTTGATTTGCTCGCAAGCGATAAGTATAAAGACGTGATCCCAAGCTTGAAAGCAGAAGATATCGCAGCAGCGAAGAAGGACCTGACAGATGAAGCGAAGCTGAAAGAAGCGCTTGCTGAGATCAAGAAGGGCTTCAAGATCAATGATCTGAACGTTGTTACAGCTGTGAACAAAGATCAGTTCCCTGCTTATCAAGAAGCGAACATCAATGTTGATGTAACAGCAGAAGGATCGACTGTAAAAGTAAACGCGAAGGTAACTTCAGAGTATTCGAACATTAACGGCAAACCAAACTTCAAGATCGGAACGCCTCCACCAGATGCAATTCCGATGGATGAGCTTGCACAAATGTTCGGCGGCGCTGGCGTTGGTGCACAATAATAGAGAAATCCGCCCGAGCCTCGGGCGGATTTTTTTGTCGTCTATCAGAGCAGCTGCTGTCCACTTCAGGTGGGCTAGCAGCTGTTTCTTTCTATTAGAGGTTAATGGTTGGACGAATCTCGGTCATACCGCGCATATAAGGCTGCAGCGCAGCAGGAATGCGAATCGAGCCGTCTTCGCGTTGATGGTTCTCAAGGAGCGGGATTAGAATGCGCGGTGTAGCCACCATCGTATTGTTCAGCGTGTAGCAGAATTGAGGTTTGCCTTGTTCATCCATGAATCGGATTCGCGAGCGGCGAGCCTGGAAATCGAGCAAGCTCGAAGCCGAATGGGTCTCACCGTAAGCATTCCGGCTTGGCATCCACGTCTCGATATCGTATTGCTGATAATTCTTCTGCCCCATATCTCCCGTGCATACGGCGACAATGCGGTATGGCAGCTCGAGCAGCTGAAGTAACTCCTCGCTATTGTGCATCATATCGTGCAGGATCGATTCGGCCAAGTGGAGGTCGTTCTTGCAGATGACAACCTGTTCGACCTTTGCGAATTGATGCACGCGATAGAGACCGCGCACGTCGCGTCCAGCCGAACCAGCTTCGCGGCGGAAACAGTTCGACACCGCTGCAAGTCGAATGGGCTCAGTGACATCGACGATCTCGTCGCTGTAATACGAGACGAGCGGGACCTCACCGGTACCGACGACCCAGGCGTTGTCCTCCGGTACGGCATAGCTCTGATCGCGGCCACCTGGGAAGAAGCCGGTGTTCGTCATGGCGTCCTCGCGTGCGAGCAGCGGGACGTCCATCGCAGTGAAGCCTCGATCCGTCAGGAGATCGAGGGCGAGCTGCTGCACGGCGCGGTGCAGGCTGAGCCCCGCGCCGCGCAGGAAGTACTGGCGCGTGCCGGCGACCTTGACGCCGCGCGCGAGATCGAGGAGATCACACGCCTCGCCGAGGGCGGTGTGATCTCTCGCATCGAAGTCGAAACGGGGGGCTATGCCGACCCGTTTCACTTCGATGTTGTCGGCGTCGCTCACGCCCACGGGCGTGGCGGGCGACGCCAGGTTCGGCACGAGCAGCATCAGCTCGTGCCAGGCTTCGAACGCATCGCGCAGCTCGCGTTCGAGTGCCTTCAGCACGGCGCCTTGCTGCCGTGCTTCGGCCGTAAGGCGCATCGCTTCGCTCGATGCGCGGTCAACGCTCGCGCCCTGCTGGGCGAGCGTGTTGCGTGCGCGCCGTAGCGCTTCGACTTGCTGGAGCAAGTCGAGCCTCCGCGCGTCAGCTTCCAGCACCGCCGCAATCGATACGGCGATGCCTTTCTGGTCTGCGACTTGTTGCAGCTGCTCTGCATGGTCTCGAATAAATTGAATGTCTAACATGTGGGTGGTCTCCTTCCGCTAACGCGTTATTGTGGTAAAAACACAAAAAGCGCCCCTCATCCGATTGGGACGAGGAGCGCTGTGCTCGCGGTGCCACCCAACTTGATTCGCTTCTGTCGTAAGGCAGCTGCAAATCCACTTTGGTACCGCGATAACGGAGCGGTGACCGGTTAACTTAGGGAGTTCATGAGGGGTGACCTGGAACTCTTGTCGCAAACGCCTCAGAGTTGGAGTCTCTTCATCGGCATAATTCCGATCTGAAATTATTGTATGCATTATAACGCAAAATGGTCTCATCCACAAGTGGATAACTTTTAGAGGTTGTTCAAAATGTCATCATTTGATCACGAAGTCATTCAAGAAGCATAATCGACATCGAATCTTGCGTTCACCTTCGAAGTCCGGTACTCATTTAGGTTTTGCCTAAACTCCGTTCCTCCTTCTTCAGATTCTCACAACCTTCTTCGTGCTGAAATGCCGCCTTTTTGAACATGCACTTTTAGATCTCGTCCTTCACTTTATTTTTTCTCAGCTTCCGAAAGAAATTCGTTAACAGGGCAGCGCATTCTTCTTGTGCGATGCCATCGATGACCTCAGTCCGATGATTGAACCTCGGTTCTTGCAATAGGTTCATCAGCGTCCCAGCGCATCCTGCTTTGGGATCCGTCGTCCCGTAGACCACCGTGGGAACCCTGGCTTGTACAATCGCGCCTGCGCACATCGGACAAGGTTCTAGTGTCACATAGAGTGTGCAGTCGAGCAGACGCCATGCGCCAAGTTTCTCACTAGCTTGTCGAATCGCGATTAATTCGGCGTGGGCTGTCGCATCGAAGGTCGTCTCGCGCAGATTATAACCGCGACCAATAATTTGATTCTGCCAGACGACAACCGCACCGATCGGCACTTCGCCGATGGCTTCGGCCTTCTGCGCCTCTTGAATCGCCTCGCGCATCCAGTAATGGTAAGTATTTTCATGCATGGGGTAGGTCCTCCTGCGATTTGTTCGACGAACATTTATTCGTTGTTAACATGATGTGCACAAATCTGTGGATAACTAGCGTGTTGTACACAGACTTATACACATATTATCCAAATCATCCACAGAACTGTGTGTAAAATGTGAATAACATAGAATCTATTGTAGGAAATTATCCCTTGGTTATCAAGTTTGAACATTTGTTCTTTGCCAAATAGAGTGGAAGGGGTTATTATTAAAGGGAACATCATCCAGATTTAACCTACCCGATGAGTTATAAGGTGGAGTGAACTTTGTCGATTAAAGTGAAATTATCTCTCATTATATCAAGCACGTTGATCGCTATTATGTTGTTCAATATCGTACTCAGTTATTTTTCTACCAAGGAGAATATGCGCGAAGACAGTAAGAATAAAATGAATGCCACCGCTAAGCAAATTGCGTTAGAGTTCGAACAGGCGCGAACGGGGGCTGATTATGTTGAGCAACTTATTAGTGAGAAGCTATATATGGCTTCGATTGCGGTAGCGCGCGAACTTGACCCTGATATTCATCGGATCCGCAATGAGGACCTGAAGCAGCTCAGCCGAAGGCTTGGCATTTCGCATATTGCACTCCTAGCTCCTACTCGCGGAGAGATGGTTATTCAGCGTTCCTCGAATTTATCAGACATGGGTCTCGTGGCAAATAATTGGTACTACGGGTATCCTGCCTTCCAACAATTTATTCATACAGCCGATCTTAAGAACGATAAGCCGTTGGAGAGATTCTGGCCCGCCCCGTTCAACACCAGTGCTAGAACAGATCTCACGGATAAGCGAAGCTTCTATGAGGATGGTAAGCGCAACTATATTATTTGTACATATATGTTAGAGAGTGATCTGAAAGATTACAAACGAATTTCCGATATGGATGAGATTGTTCGCAAGACGATCGAGGCTAATCCGAATATTCTTGAAGTGACAGGCCTAGATCCTCGATTGTTCAGACTCGCATCAGCACTGGATTTGTCGAACCCTCTCGAGGATCGTGTGGGCTATTTTCATTCGGAACAACCCATCAAATTCGGTAGTTATACTTACGTGGATCCAATCAATGATATCGAGTACGTACAGAAGGCGGCTCGTGGAGAATATATTAGCTACGAAGCAGAAATTAACGGAGAACATGTCATTAAAAGTTTCATTCCCGTGTCGGATGATGACTCTTACTTGATCAGTATCGTGATGGATTATAAAATGATCTCTAGTGTATTAAATGAACAGCTTGTAAATTATATCGCGATTTCCATTGTACTGCTTGAGATTATGATTATTACGAGTTATTTGATCGCAGGCCGAATGATTCGTCCCGTTCAATCGATTTTGGATAAGGTCAATGATGTGGCGAACGGTCACTTCGGTGCTCGGCTCAAAATTAAGAGTAAAGACGAGCTGGGGCTTCTCGCAAGGCGGATTAATATGATGGCGCGTAACCTGAGTATCTATACCAATCAGCTGCAGCAGACCTATGAAGAGAACCGAGCGATGAAAGAATATTTGGAATCCTTCATTAACCAGACCGCGGATGCGATCCATGTGGTGGATCTAGAGGGTCGAGTGATTCTGGCGAATTACGCCTTCCAGCAGCTCTTCGGATGGAATACGGAGCAGATTATCGGGAAGCATCTAACGATTATACCGGAGTCGAGACAAGAGGAAGAGGAACGGGTAATGAACTGGCTCGTATCTGGGAAGAACCTAATGGCTCGTGAGACACAGCGAATGACCAAAGATGGACGGCTTGTTGATGTTAGTGTATCGACCTCAGCCATCTATGACGAGAATGGGAATTGTATCGCTTTTGCTAGCATTACCCGGGATGTTACGGAGCATAAGAAGATGGAAGAGCTGCTTCGACGTTCGGAGAAGCTCACAACCGTTGGTCAGCTGGCGGCAGGGGTAGCGCATGAAATTCGCAATCCGCTAACTACCCTTCGAGGCTTCCTGCAATTCCAGCAGCAGAAGAAAGTATTAAACCTCAATCATACGGATATTATGCTATCGGAATTGGATCGAATTAATCTAATCGTGAGCGAGTTCTTAATTTTAGCCAAACCGCAGGCGGTACACTTTCAGAAGAAGGATGTACGGTTTATACTAGGGGATGTGATCTCCCTTCTAGATAGTCAGGCGAATATGGTGAATATTCATTTTGATACGCATTTTACGCCAGAGCCTTGTGTGATTGAGTGTGAAGAAAACCATTTGAAGCAGGTGTTCATCAATATTTTCAAAAATGCATTTGAAGCCATGCCGTCTGGGGGTACGATTAAGTTAATTACCGAGATTTGGAATGAGAAGGATGTACGTGTGCAAATTATCGACCATGGGCATGGGATTCCAGAGGAGAATATCTCCAAGCTGGGTCAGCCGTTCTATACGGATAAGGAAACTGGAACGGGGCTCGGTCTGATGGTGAGTCAGCGTATTATTCATAATCACAAGGGTACAATGGAGATTACGAGTGTAGTGAATGAAGGCACGACTGTAACGATCCTATTGCCTGTATTATATGAAGTGCAGCTAGACAATCCGATGGGTTGATTTAAGATTTTTGAGGTGAATGGCAGTGCGAATTAATAAGTTTATTAGTGAGACCGGATTTTGTTCGCGGCGTGAAGCGGATAAATTGGTCGCCGACGGTAAGGTAACGATTAATGGGGTTGTTGCAGAATTAGGAAGCCAGGCTGAAATGGGCGATGATGTTCGTGTTAATGGCCGGCCGATTGCAGATGCAAGCAAACATGTCTACATTCTGTTGAATAAGCCTGTGGGCATCACATGTACGACGGAGTCCCATGTCCCGGGAAATATTGTTGATTTTATTAATCATAAGGAACGGATATTCCCGATTGGTCGATTGGACAAGGACTCGGAAGGGCTGATTCTGCTCACGAATGACGGGGATATTGTGAATCGGATTTTACGGGCAGAAGGACGGCATGAGAAGGAGTATATTGTGACTGTGAACCGCCCGATTACTCCTCAATTCCTACAAGGGATGGCGAGCGGCGTGCGGATTCTAGGCGCGATGACACTGCCGTGTACAGTAACGCGGATTAGCGAGCGGGAGTTCCGGGTCATCCTAACGGAAGGGAAAAACCGCCAGATTCGAAGAATGTGCCAAGCATTCGGATATGAAGTGAGAAAGCTGCGCCGCATTCGGATTATGAATATTCATCTGGGTTCCCAACGAGTCGGCACATGGCGTGATTTAACACCGGAAGAGAAGGCAGTTCTTGGACAGACTCTGCAATACCAATTAGGCTAATAGCTGTTTTGGGTAAAAGGAAGGCGCTTCGTTCATCGAAGCGCCTTTTGTTATTCACTTTTTCACGGTAATGCTCTTCGTGTCCTCGTTGTTCACGAACTTCCGCATGATCGAGATTTCAACCCGGCGGTTCTGTGCCCGTCCTTCGACTGTCGCGTTGCTCGCCACAGGGTGATATTCTCCTTGACCGATAACACTGAACAATTTCGGATCCAGCTTCGGATTCTGCAATAGAATCTTCATGAATTTCGAAGCCCGGGTGGAGCTGAGCTCCCAGTTGGACTCAAACTCTGAATTGGAGATCGGTTGATTATCCGTATGCCCCGCGATAATGATCTCATAGCCTGGGAATTGCTCTAGCATGTCCGCCATGGTCACGGCTAGATTACGAGATTCCGGCTTGACGGCCGCGCTTCCTGAAGAGAAGAGTGCTGTATCGCTAATCGTTATCATGAGCTGTGACTGATTGAGCTTGGTACTGAGCTGTGACGTCAAATTATTCTCTTGAATATATTGATCCAGCTTCTTTTTGATTTTGGCCATGTTCTCTTCTTCTTGCTTCATAGCCGCCATCTTATCTTTATCTTTGATATCAACATTCCCTGTGTTCTTGTCCTCTTTATCTTTCTTGCCGTTCGCAGGTCCTGACTTGATGACGGAGGTCTGATCTAAGATGCCCGTACTGCCACTAAAAGCGGCACTGAAGGCTTGGCTCATCTCTTCGAATTTCTTCGCATCGACAGCACTCATCGAGTAGAGAACGATAAACAGCGCGAGCAATAGGGTTAGAATATCGGCATAAGGAATGAGCCAGGATTCATCAATATGTTCATCGTGATGGGCCTTTCTACTCTTTTTGCTCACCGCCGGATTCCTCCTTTTCCTCCATTTTCACGCGTTCTGCAGGAGTTAGGAATACAGCTAGCTTCTGGCCGATCGCGATCGTAGATACACCAGATTGGATGGAGAGTAGACCTTCAACCATCATTAACCGCACTTGAATTTCACGCTCAGATAGACGCTTTAATTTGTTCGCTAGGGGATGCCAGATGACATATCCGGTAAAAATACCTAATAGCGTTGCGATAAACGCAGCAGCAATCGCATGAGTTAGATGCTCCATGGAGGACATATCCGATAATGCGGCGATCAGTCCGATAACGGCTCCGAGTACCCCGAGTGTCGGTGCGTACATCCCCGCTTGTGCGAAGATCAGAGCTCCTGCACGGTGGCGCGTCTCGGTTGCATTGATGTTCTCCATCAAGACATCACGCACGAAATCTTGTTCGTTCCCATCGATGATCATTCGCATGCCGTTACGCATGAAGTCATCATCGATCTCTTCGACCTTTGCTTCCAGCGCGAGCAGACCTTCACGACGTGTGATGCTTGCCCATTCTGTGAAAAGACGGATCAATTCTGTCCGGTCAATCATTTGCTGTTTTTTGAAAATGATTTTAAAAAGTTTCGGTACTTTCGCGAGCTCCGACATAGGGAAGGCCATAAATATCGATGCTGCTGTACCTACGAAAATAATCATAAAGGCAGCTGGGTTGTAGAGCGCATCCAGGGGTGCACCTTTTAATACCATCCCGATCGTAATCGCAGCAATTCCTAAAATAATACCGATAATTGTTGATTTTTCCACGAGCACACCTCATCCATGAGAATAAAATAGGTACCATCCTTAGTTTTCGACGCTAGTCGCCAAATTGGGCGGTAAAGAGTTGTAATATACTATTTATCGTCAGCTTTAGCCAAAAAATTTAGGTATAATAAAGAAGGAATTGTGCTGGGACAGGACAACGTTAGAAATGGAGTGAGGTTCATGGGAGTTAAACACGGCAGAGAATATGCAGATATTTTGGTGGATTTAATGGCAGCTGTCGCTCAGATTCCGGATTGCTACGAGTTTTTTGAGATGACCGTAGAGGAATGGGAGAGGCTCGGGGAAGGAGAACGAAAGGAAGTTCTCGAGGCATTGGCGGATGATGTGTTCTATGGGCTTGGTGAAGATAAGATCATCCAGGTTGGTAGCGCTGAGGTGACCTACGATTCGAATTATCATTTGATCGATGTGAGCATTGGAGAGAATATTGTCGCCATGATCCGTCTAACGTAACGACCAGGGAACACAAAAAAACACGTCTTACTTCTCACTCGGGTGAGAGGCAGGGCGTGTTTCTTCTATTTATTGCGGTTCTTATTTTTTCGCAGCGAGCCATTTAGCTACATTCGCGATTTCTTCTTCTTTTAGCTTGTCTTTAAAAGAAGGCATCATGCTGCCTTTCCCTTTAGTGATAATCTTGTAAAGCTTTTGTTCGTCCAATTGCGCTCCGATTTTTTGCAAATTCGGTCCGACGCCGCCTTCAAGGGAGTTACCGTGGCAAGAAATACAGTTCGCCTTCTTCACAGTTGCTTCCGCTGCTGCTGCATCAAGAGTTACTTCAGGCATCTTCGCTTCTTGCTTTTGTTCGCCTTTAGGACCAGCGTTCAACGTAAACATCAATACAATGGCTAAGGTACAAGCCCCGAAAAACAATGTGCTCATAATCCACTTTTGCATATGTTCGCCCCCTTTGCATGCTACTTCTTAAATTTACCACAGCTATACACCATCGTAACACTATATTCCAAAAGGTGTAAATGACAATTTTGTGACTAATGCCCATTAAGCAGCCTTATCGTGATGAATGTCCTTGCAGAACCATGCAATGGAATTCAGCGATGCCTGTTGGGGTACGTCTGTCATAGGTATCGGTAATTTCAAAACCTGCCTTCTGATAGGTGCGGATTGCACGCTTATTCCAGCTATGAACTTCAAGATCAATCTCATCTAGCGGTGCACGACGGATCGCTTCTTGTACAATGGTATCCATAAATCGGCTTCCTAATCCTTGTCCGCATAAATCGGGCCGCATACAGATGCCTAACCGGGTGACATCGACCATGGGGAAAAATTGCGCGAATCCGATCAACTCGCCGTCCGGGGATTCAATCGCACGGTATTGTTCATCACGAAGCTGCGGGTCTCCGAATTCGATTCCAATCTTCTGCATCTCTTCCCATGGTAGGAATCCGTAGATATTGTATGGCGGTTCGAATTCCCAACTGCAGACGGCTGCTGCATGTGTTGTCGTCATTGGGACGATATGCATGGCTGGCAAGTTGTCTTGGAATGCGTTCATCGTTGACCTCCTCTATCCAAATCGATATTGTTATATTATAGCAAAAAGGAGGCGGTAGAACATGAGACAAGGTAACATTGTATCGATGGAATGGGTACATACGCATCTAGCGGATTCGAACGTAATTTTGGTTGATTGCCGGTTCATGATGGGCGGAGCTGCACCGGATTTGGGGCAGCGGCAATATGAAGAGGGTCATTTGCCTGGTGCTTTTTATTTGGATTTGGATCGGGACCTGTCATCTCCGGTTGGCGAACATGGCGGGAGACATCCTCTCCCTCATCTGGATACACTAGCAGCCAAATTTAGCAGTATCGGAATCGATGGTTCGAAGCATGTCGTGGCCTATGATGATCAAGGTGGCATGATGGCTAGTCGTCTATGGTGGCTTTTACACTACACAGGGCATGCAGGCGGCGCTTCTATCATGGACGGAGGATACAGCGCTTGGGTAGCTCGGGAATATCCGACAACCATCGAGAAACCGGAACCGACAAGTTCCGCAACCTATGTGCCGCAGATCGACAATCGCTTCGTCATTCATATCGACGAGTTACGGCAAGAAATGACGAAGCCGGACGTCCTCCTGATTGACTCACGAGAAGCACCACGGTATCGCGGCGAGATCGAACCAATTGATCCTGTTGCGGGTCATATTCCGGGTGCGGTGAATGCGTTCTGGAAAGAAGCCTTGAATGAGCAGGGGACGTGGAGATCAGCAAAAGAGCAGAAAGTTCGGTTCGCGGAGCTTGGTGCAGATCAGGCAGAGCGTATAATCGTCTATTGCGGATCGGGTGTGTCGGCGTGTCCGAACGTGATCGCGCTGCAGGAAGCGGGATACCAGAATGTGCGGTTATATGCAGGAAGCTGGAGCGACTGGATTTCGTATAGTGAGAATCCGGTTGCGACGGCGGACGAGGAAGAACGGAAAGACAAATAGCAGTATGCGAAGTCCAATACAGGGCACGGTGCGAAGAATGCCGTCGCTCTGTATTTTTTCGAGCCCTGGAGTCAACTCGAAGTCAACGGGCGACCCCTGAATGCACTGACAGGGCTGGTTAAGCCAAATGCGCGCTCGTATTCCTCACAGTGCGCTGTATAGAAACAAAGGGCCGAGATAGCCACTCTCAATGTGACTGTCTCGGCCCCAACTTTTAATCAATAACAAAAAAATTAATAAAACTGATCAACGATGAATCAGCAGAAACCAAATAAGCTTCTTTAACGAACATCTTTGGGAGGAAACTTTGTATATTGTATGATGGCATTATCTTTGATAACTTTGCCTGATTTGTCCTGAACGAAGTTTTGATTAATCTCGATTACCCACTGATTCCGTAGAGAGAACTTTTCATAGTTATATTCTTTTTGCTGTGGTACAGAGATATTCTCAGACTTACCTGAGACAATATCGTATTTTTCATAGTAAGAGCCAATGACATCCGGGTCGCTATTTTCGTAATGTTTGAGCTTGAAATAATGCAATACGATTTGATCGGGCGAAAGCCAACTGTAAATCTCGACATACTGATTCGATGTAGGTTTAGTTTGAATCCTACGAACCAGTTCTCCGGATATTTTCTCGATATCGATCGCTTGCGAGGCGAAACTCCAATCGAATACGGCAGTATAAGGGTCTAACGCATGTTCCTCGCTTCCGTCGAAAGTATATGAACGCGTAATGTACTTGTCTTCTAATCCAAAATCGAATCGTTTGAAAATGTCCTGTGGTACTGTAACATTAGGGTTATGATTATGTATTTTATTGACGACGTTACCATTCAAATCATATATAGTCCAAGCTTCAAAGTAGTTGCCTGTATTTGAAATAGAAATTGCATCATAAGGCCATTCGGCAGGAAATTTCTTTTTAATAACGAATGATGTGAGCTTTTTTAGGTCATAGTGAACGATTTCCCCCATGTTAGACGCCACCATAAGAATATCCTTGTTTTTATTTAACCAAATGGGACCACGGCCAAAACGAATGTTTTTTAATACATTATCGAATAACATTGTTTCTTTGCCACTAGGAATGTGAATGCTCTTTATGCTATAAATGGCTTTATTAGAGACAACCCTGGCAGAAGTGTAAATAAAGTCATCCTCAGTCAAAAACCCGATTGGCTTAATGAATTCTGCGCTGAAGTTGTCCACACCACCTTCAATGTCTCGACTGATAGCGATTCTTTTTGCAGTTTTGGTCAAGGTATTAAAGAAAAATAAATCCTCTTCAAAGTTATCTTTAAATAGCCAGTAAGTGACCCAGTTTCCTTTCCCGGGAGGCAAGTAAGTCCCCTGAACTCTGTACCCGCGGTCCTTCACTTCAATCCTAAGACCCTTTGACGTGTTTGTCAGTTGATAATTGCTTGGAACGCTAAAAGCAAGAGTGAATAAAGAAAATGTTATTAATATGATAAGAGGTATACTTTTTCGTAGGTTCATCTTATTCTCCTGACGGTTTAAATTGAATGAAGCATCCTAGTCTGATTAAGATTATAAATGTTTTTGTAGGAAAAAAAAGGATATTTTATTTTTCAACTCTGAATACATCGTACAGTGGGCAATACCCTGTGGCGATGTTTTTTATGCCCCGAAGTCAACTTGGTTGAAGATCAGGAAAATAAGCGCCTAATATTATCACGGACCCCATCGATCATTCACGTAGGTCTGGCCTGTCTCCAATTCAATCTTAACGGTGTATGATGTACGCGTATTGACGAGCAGCACGCACGAAGGTACCCTTCAATATAGACAATTCGTGCTGCTAGCTCTCGTAAAAGCCTCGGACGGCAAATGGTATTTGGATCCGGACAACGATCAATTTTTGGATGAGCAGAAAGTTTACGGGATTCTATAAGTAAACCATAGCTGGAGCGACTGGATTTCGTATCCGGACAATCCGATTGCGACAGGGGAAGAAGTAAGGAAAAGCATAAGTAATTGAGATTTGGAGTGATCGTTGTGGAGATTCGAGTGGATGACCTGACCGGAGATAAAGTAAAAGCATTAATTATGGAGCATCTGAGCGGCATGTTTGAGAACTCACCGCCGGAAAGCGTCCATGCGCTCAATCTGCAGGGGTTGAAAAAATCTGAAATTACGTTCTGGAGTGCATGGGAACAAGATGAATTGCTTGGCTGCGGGGCACTTAAAGAGCTCGATGGAACACATGGGGAGATCAAATCCATGCGCACCTCTTCCTTGCATTTAAGAAAAGGCGTTGCTAGTCAGATCCTTGAACATATCATTGCCGTAGCTGAGCAGCGTCATTATAAGAGACTCAGTCTGGAGACGGGCTCAATGGAATCCTTTAAAGCTGCAAGGAATCTATATGAACGTTCCGGATTCCATTACTGCTCTCCATTTGCTGATTATATTGAAGATCCCTATAGTGTTTTTATGACAAAGGAATTATAATTGCTGGACCTCACGCACTTGCTTGCGTGGGGTTATTTATTTTCTAGTTATTGACAAATGTTGGAGATCGATCTATTCTTGTATTGACTGATTTAGTCAATCAAAAATGAAATTAAAGCTGCAATGGTGTTTAAAGGAGGGTTTGCAACATGGAAACTGTGATGAAAGAGGATTTAGGTAAAGATTCATTTCACTATTCAACCGTTATTTCGCAAGATGGAACCCAGATCGGATATCGGAGCATTGGACACGGCCCAGGGCTAATTGTCGTTCCTGGTGCACTTACGACTTCGGCTGAATTCACGACATTCGCACGCTATCTATCCGATACATTTACCGTCCATATCCTCGATCGTCGGGGACGCGGGGAGAGTGGACCTCAAGGCACAGAATACTCGATTCGCAAGGAATGTGAAGATATAATGGAGATACAGGCTTTAACAGGGGCCACTTACTTGTTCGGCCACAGTTATGGGGGGCTTGCCGTGTTGGAGACCGTCCTAGCGAATCAGACATTTGAGAAAATAGCACTTTATGAGCCAGGCGTAGTTATTCATTCGGATCCAGCTGATTGGAATTGGCTATCCGAATATGAAGAAGACATGAGGAGAAAAGACTATAGAGGCGCATTCACAACCTTCGTACAAGGCGCGAGTCATAACTTCTTATCCCGAATACCCAAGTGGTTCGCAGATCTCAACTTGCGCATCGGGATACGCGGTGAGCACTGGAATCGAATTATGCAGCTTTTGCCGGAAAACCTGATAGAACATAAAGAAGTGCAACGCCTAGCATCTACGTACCGTAAATACGAGGCAATTCCTGCAGAAATACTCTTAATGTCAGGGATGAAAAGTCCAAAGTCCGTACATCACATGATTCATGAACTGGATCATACCATCAAGCGGACGCAAATGATGACGATTCCGAAGCTGCATCACCTATCCCCTGAGAACGACTATTCGCCAATTCAAGTGGCACAACCCGTAAAGGCGTTTTTCCTCAGCTAAAAACTATAACAAGGGAATGAATCGATGTGTCACCTATCAGCGGAGAACAATTAAATCACAAACGCGATGAGCGCAGAGAACAAATTATTCAGGCTGCGATTAAAGTTTTTGCTAGACGGGGGATTATTGGAACCAAGATGAGTATGATCGCTGCCGAAGCGGGGGTCAGCCACGGTCTGGTGTATCATTATTTTGCGACGAAAGATGAACTGTTCACGTTGCTTATTCAAGGTGCAATAGAAGTATCGATCTCTTCCATTGAGGGCCTCTATGACGTTTCAGGATCGCCTACAGATAAGATAAAACTTCTAACAGAACATATTCTTGATCCGGGAAATACACCTTTCTTCATGCTGATCTACCAGGCGAACCATTCCGATGGTGTACCAGAAAAGGTAATAGAATTGATGCAACAATATCCTCTGCAAGCTTATATCGAACGGCTGGTGCCTATATTCCGGGAGGGACAGCAGGCGGGCGAAATTGTGGAAGGAGATCTTGAAGAGCTCGTCGGCAACTATTTCACAATCCTATCGGGAATTATGGTCTTAGGTGAAGGCTACCGTATTCCAGTGGTTGATTTTGTAATGCGGACCATCACCAAGACGATAAAATAAGTATTTATCATATGAGAGGAGTATGAGGATGACGAGCAAAGAGAACAGAGAACTTATTGAACATTATATTGAGGCTTACAATGCATTTGATGTTGCAGGTATGGTTCAGCTCTTGCATCAAGATATCGTCTTCAGGAATTTTGCTAATGGTGAGTTGAATACAGAAACCAGAGGGGTAGAAGAGTTCAAAATGCTAGCAGAACAATCCTCTCAGATTTTCTCAAGTCGTCGTCAGAGCATTGCCAGCTATAGTGCTGCAGATAACCAAATTGAAGTGAAAATTGATTATGAAGGCATTCTTGCCGTGGATTTGCCTAACGGATTGAAGGCTGGAGATAAGCTGCAGCTGGAAGGTAAGTCCGTATTTGAGATGACTGATGGAAAACTCTCATTGATCGAAGATTACAGTTGAGTATCGTGATGTAACATGATGATCCACGCGGAGGATAGTATAATGAGAACCTTTATATATATGGTTAGACACGGAGAATCACCCAAAATAGAAGGAAACGAGAGAACACGCGGTCTAACGGACAAGGGTAAATTAGATGCCCACATCATAACCGAATTATTGAGAGATGAAGGAATAGATCATTTTGTATCAAGCCCCTATCGAAGAGCTACACTGACGATCGAGGAACTAGCTCAATCTTCGGGTAAAGAAGTCAACGTTCTTGAAGAGCTTAGAGAAACGGTGTTTGTAAGTGACGATAAGATTGTGCCTGATAAGGAGCTGTATCCTCTTGTTGAGAAGCTGTTCTCGGACCCAGAATATTCGGCACCTGGCGGGGAATCCATCATGATTTGCCAGAACCGTGCCATCCTAGCTCTGAAACGAATTTTGAAGGAATATCAGGGGCAGAAGGTTGTAATAGGAACGCATGGGGTTGTTATGACATTAATGATGGGATATTATGACCGTCAATACGACTTGGAGTTTCTGTGGAAGACCTCTAAACCAGATATCTACAGGATGGAATTCGATAAAGACGAACTCGTGGAAATTCAGAGATTATGGAAGGTTCAACTATAAAATTAAGGAAGTAAATTTAATAGCAGAGATCAGCAAAATACAGCCTGGAACTCATGGTTCCAGGCTGTTCTATATCCATTTCCATAGAGACGGGTTATCATATTCATCACGAAGCTCAGATTGAAGTACGAACAAAATGCTGCAACTATGATTTTTTTAATGCTATTTGTGATATGGTTAAAATATCCAATAATACATATGAATTGAGAATTTACCCCCCATCCTATTGAAAAGGAGAACCTTCCGCCTGATGGTTATACAGCTCATCTATTTTGGACTTATGTTTTGGTTTGGCTTATATCTGATCAATCGGGATATCAGAAACGTCCGGCTATTACTGACTGGACTTGGTGTATTGGTGTGCTCACTCGGATATGGAGCAGCTGTCTTGCTCCCCTACAGTGCAGCAGCCCAGCCCAATATGGTATTGGTGCTGAGCAAGGTGCGGGACATCGGCGGCTACTTACCTCTCGTATTGTGGCAAGGCGCCGTTCTATCGATGTTCGTTGTGCAGGCGCATCAACGGAGCCTAGTATGGCCGTTATGGAAGTATGGGCTAACGTCGTTAGTGCTAGGAAGCGGGATCTGGCTGACTGTCGTTAACAATCCGGAGCGCTATCGTATTTCCTATACAGCCGTTCTGTGTGTGCTGCTTATTCTGTTGCTGCTGTTCACTATATGGGGATCGATGTCCAACGGGACGAAGCGACCGATTGTCTTCTATGCCTTCATTTATGTGCCGCTTCTGACCTTTATCTGCATGACGGCTGAGACGCTCTTTTACTTAGATGGTGGATGGAGCCAAGGTATGCTCGTCGCAAACGGTGCTGGAATGCTGTTATTTGGCGGATATATATTGATTAAGGAAATCAGAGAGCAAGGCGAGACATGGCTGCCCGATTTGTTCCGGTCGCTCGATTATTCCATCTTTTTTACGCTTATTTTTTCTGGGCAAGTGGCACTTGTTATTTGGCTCGGGACGGAGACGGGGTTCAGTGCTACGACACTGTCATTACTGATGGTCAGTATGATGATATCCATTGCATTTCAGGTGTTGGTGTATCCGATTCGGGCAATGCTCGACAGCTTTGCGCTCATGACGTTCCCCAAGCTTCGATCAGAGCGATCCAAGCTGCGGTTGGTCGAAAGTGTTCAAGTACGTATCAATGAAGAATCGAAGCCGGATGAAATGGATGATGAGGAGCTCTACCGCCTCATTCGGCGGGCGCTCAGTAACTTAGGCAACCTGGAACGATTGGCGTCGAGCCCGCTTACACAATTGAAATTGATGGACGAGAGGCTTCGAATGCGCGGAGCAGCGGATGGTGTGTTGGAACGGGCGAATGAGCTGAAGTCTTTGTTGATCCACAGTATTATGCAAATGAAGCCGAATCAGGATGAACCATTCGGCACAACAGATGAATGGAAATTCTACAATGCATTGTTCTTCCCCTATGTCATTGGAATCAAGCCATACAGTGTACGGTATTCGGACGATCAGTTGGACCAGACTTCCAAAGATGCGTTGGAGTGGTTCCGTACCTATGTGCCTGAACGAACCTGCTACAATTGGCAGAATGCTGGATCACGTCTGATTGCAACGAGTTTGAAGGAGAAAAATATCCTTAGTAGAGCACAATGAATAGACCTATAGATATGGCGGTTGTTTCCCGGGGAATACATGGGAAGTAGCCGCCATTTGTGCTGCTAAACGAAGAAAAAACGCCATGTTGGCACCAAATGGCAGTGAAAAGCATGGTTCTGGCAGTGGTTTGTGATCTAAAGTCGGTGGTGTAAGCAAGAGAACCAAACCATTAGGAGGAATGTACAATGTCTCAAGCAAGCATCCAAACCGCAATAACGGCACATCAATTGGTGATCGGATCCATTCAAGCAATTCCGGAAGAAATCTATGATATGACACCCGCAGGATTTAACAATACAATTCGTTGGAATGTTGGTCATATCGCCACGATGCTGAATTGGTTCCTCTCCGCAGGCCCTGCATTAAATACGAAGCTTCCGGAAAGTTATGTCGGCCTATTCATGTCCGGAACGAAACCGGCAGATTGGACCGCTGCACCGCCGTCGAAAGAGGAGCTCATTCAATATTTGTCCTTACAGCTTGATGATCTGTCCCACGTTAACCCCGAGTCGCTCATTATGCCATTGGACGTACCGTTTGAAATGGGGCCGCTGAAGTTCGCCACAGCAGGCGAGGTGTTTAACTTCGCGTTCATCCACGAAGCTGTGCATTTAGGGGTTATATCATCGCTTGTTAAAGCACTTCAAGTTGGTAATTAAGTATTCACGAATGAAAGAGGTGTTAACTATGAAATTCAATGAATCCTTAATCCCGGCGGGTGAAGCTTTGATTCGCAAGGTGCTGCTGACGAATGCTGTTTCGTCCGGAGTATGTGGTCTGCTGCTGCTTTTATTTCCCGGGTATGTCGGTGAATGGACAGGACTAGACAATAGAATCGCACTAACCGAAACCGGGATTTTCCTGCTGGTGTTCGTTGCATTTCTCGTGTGGGTTGTCTCTAGAAGGATTGTCTCACCTGGGGCTGTGCTGGTTGTTACCGTGCTCGACCTCCTTTGGGTCGTCGGAAGTGTGTTACTACTGGAGGATAAGGGCATTACGATGATGATGACGGTGTTTGGCGTCTGGGCAGTTATTTTGGTCACCGCAGTCGTCGGCGTGTTTGCGATTTTCGAGGCGGTTTACTATTGGCGTAATCGTGCGTTCGGAAGACAAAATTGACCTCTTCGGATGGATCATCGTATATTGCCGACTTTATATAAGGATCCTCATTCGACTTGAGTGAGGTGGATATTTCAACAATATATAGTGAAGAGCGATGAAATAAGCCGTGTTCTCCTTCCCCCGGGTGGACACGGTTTTTTGTGCACGAACAATTTCTGTAATATGTATTGACAGCTACAACACTACCCTTTAGAATGTTTAATTGATGATGATAATCATTCTCATTAATAAATCGATGGAATAAGCATGATAGACAAAAGGGGAGTCATTCTATGAAAAAGTTGTTCATTTCGTTAACTTTGGTTCTGGTCCTTCTACTTAGCGCTTGCGGCAGCAAGACAGCAGACACTACGAACAATGCAAGCAGTACGTCTTCGGACACGAAGACAGATTCGCCGACATCGACGGCTTCCGAAGAATCAGGTACATTTACTTACCAATCCGAAAATGGTCCTGTTGAGGTTCCGAAGAATCCGCAACGCGTCGTTGTCATTACGCGATTCTTAACGGGCAACGTCATGGCGCTTGGGGTGCCTGTGGTCGGCGTGGATGAAATGTCTAAGGAAAACCCAAGATTCGAAGAGCAGTTAAAGAATATTGAGGCGGTGTCAGACGAGAGCGTAGAGAAGATCATCGAGTTGAATCCAGATCTTATTATCGGGCTGTCAGATATTAAGAACGTCGATAAGTTTAAGCAAATCGCTCCAACGGTTACTTATACATACGGTAAAGTCGATTATTTGACGCAGCAGCTCGAAATCGGGAAATTGTTGAATAAAGAAAAAGAAGCGCAAGCGTGGGTAGATAGCTTCAAAGTGAAGGTACAAGAAGCTGGGGAAAAGATCAAAGCGAAGATCGGTGAAAATGCGACCGTTTCTGTCATTGAGACCTTTAATAAGCAGCTCTACGTCTATGGTGACAACTTTGGCCGTGGTACAGAAATCCTGTATCAAGGAGGATTTGGGCTCAAGAAGCCTGAGAAAGTCAGCGAAGCAACGAAGAAAGACGGCTACTTTGCTGTGTCGCAAGAAGTGTTGAAGGATTACTTTGGCGATTACGTCATTTTCAGTAAGAATGCAGAGGAAGACAACTCATTCCAGAATACGGAGACGTACAAGAACATTCCTGCGGTGAAGAACAATCGTGTCTATGAGGCGAATGCAAAGGCATTTTACTTTAACGATCCACTGAGCATGGAATATCAGTTGGAATTCTTCATTAAGAGCTTCCTTGGTGAATAAGTATTGAATTAGCTATAAAGAGCATCTGAGAACTAACTCTCAGGTGTTCTTTTTCTATTTGAATATAAGGGGGTTGCTTTTTCGTAGTATATTTTTCCATTTAATACTATTAAAATAGATAGAGATGATGCAACAAGCGAACTTCAACATGGATATGCCCCTGGTAATGATCATGAAGGAGGAAGATTGGTTATGGAAAAGAAGGCATTATTAAAACGTATAGAATGCGCTTACCTGCCGGTAACGGATGTTACTGCATCCGCTGCATGGTATGAGCAAGTCTTGGGGTTGACGCTACGTGCGCCGGTAGAGCCAGGAAAAGGAGCTATTATGATCTTGGGTAGCGGACAATGGTTGTTCCTGCTGCCAAGCCCGGGAGGTCACCCGCTGCACTTCATGACAACAGGTTGGGCAGAAGACGGTTCCCCGTTCGAGATGTTTCCGATCTGTTTCGAGACGGATGATATTCAAGCATTAGAGGCATCCCTGCGTGAATCGGGTGTGTGGATAGAGCCAGAGATGCGTGATGAAGGCGGATGCGGGCTGCAGTTGAACTTTAAAGATCCGGACGGGAATAAATTTCAGGCGTGGCAGCAGCCGGTTGCAGTTGAAGCGGGCGTGTCATCATAGCCGATATAGAGTTAGTCAAGGCCGTCCATCAGTGACTTGATGGGCGGTCTTTCACTATAAGAAATTTATGGTAGGATGGGAAGATAGAAATAGATTCATAGGAGTGAGGTCAAATGAAATTTGTCTTTGACTTAGACGGTACAATTTGTTTCAAAGGGAAGCCGGTAACTGAAAAAATACTAAGCGCGCTAGAGGCGCTGCAATCGAAGGGCCACCAGGTGATATTTGCCTCCGCAAGGCCCATTCGTGATATGCTGCCGGTGCTACATGAGCGGTTCCATACGCATACCATGATTGGAGGCAACGGATCGCTCGTCTCTCAGCAGGGGCAATTAACGCATGCCCATGCGTTCTCGGAGGATCAGATCAACACGATCACTTCACTGATCCAAGAGTTCGAAGCCACCTATTTGATTGATGGGGAATGGGATTATTCCTATACAGGTCCGTCAGATCATCCAATTCTAAACAATGTTGACCCCGCTAAGCTCGCGAAGATGGTCGACATCGATCAGCATCCATCGATCGTCAAAGTATTAATATTGACAGCCAATCGGATGGAAGAATTAGCGGAGCGTTTGTCAGACCTTGATGTCGTCGTCCATCGTCATAAGAGTGAGAATGTGCTGGATATGAGTCCGAATGACATCCATAAATGGGGGGCACTTAGCAAAATTAGTATCGAGCAGGGCCAATATGTTGCGTTCGGAAATGATGCGAATGATATTTCGATGTTCATGCATGCGTCGCATTCGGTTATGATCGGCCATCATGATGAACTTGCGATTCATGCCTCCGAGTCGATCTCTTTAGGAGATGATGTAGAAGATAAGATCGTTGAGAAGCTTAAGTATCTTGCTGCATTGGAAGCAGAGTAGTGATATACACACATCAAAGCCACCGGATTTAGATCCGGTGGCTTTCTTCCGAGGAGGGCATTATAACCGGGAACCCCCACTCGCATCGATTATCTGTCCAGTCACCCAACGGCTGTCGTGTGAAGCGAGGAAAGCAGCGATATCCGCGACATCTGCAGGTTGGCCCCATCGACCGAAAGTCGAGAGTCCTGCGGCAAACTGCTGGCCTTCTTGCGTAGCCAAGGTTTCCACGTTCATATCCGTATCGATAAACCCCGGTGAAATTGCATTCACGGTGATCTGTCGACTACCCAGCTGCTGGGCCAACACAAGGGTGAGCGTGTTCACAGCGCCTTTCGATATGCTGTACTCCAAGAGGTGGGGCAGGGCGAATCTTGTAGCCATCGAAGCCATATTGATGATGCATCCCCCATCTCGCATACGAGACAAGGCTTGCTGAATGACAAAGAGCGGTGCTTTGACATTGATGTTCATGATTGCATCAAAGGATTCTTCCTTCACTTGATCAATGGTTGCGGCATGCCCCCACCCGGCGTTGTTCACCAGAATATCGAAGCGATGGTAACCTGTGTGTTCGATGAGCTGTTCATCGAGGCTGGCGAATAACTGATGTACACCATCCAGTGAGGACAGATCGGCACCGACGGCCAACGCGGCACCTCCGCTTCCTTGTATTTCACGAACGACTTCTTCCGCAGCGGTCTGTTTGGTCCCGTAATGAACGGCCACCAACGCACCTTCTTGTGCCAGTCTTAACGCGATCCCCCGGCCGATCCCCCGGCTAGCTCCTGTAACCAGTGCGACCTTCCCTTGTAGTTTATCCACGTGCTCATCCCCTTCATATGTTTGACAATTTAGTTATATCACAGGGTTCTATTTGAAATGTTGCTCTCTAATTGATGTTGATGCAGGTACTAAAAAGCCGCCGAATGAGCTTCGACGGCTGAGAATCAATGTTATATGGTTGTCATCTTGCAGGCTACCGTCAGCGACTGAGCGATTTCCTCGCTATCTGCTTCACGGTAGATATGATCGTGATAATGAGGTTGGTGGATGTCTTGCCACCCTAAATCGATGGCCTGCTTGTAATACTGCTTGGCACGTTCTTGATTACCGGTTCGATAGAACATGCATGCTGCATTCCAATATAGAGCAGTATCTCCGCCCCAGTCCCAGCCTTGATCCAGCGCCTCAGCGTAGCTCCAGGCTGCGCGGGCATAGTCTTGGGCAACGCCATACTTCATATCTCCACGCATATAATGGTTGCCGTTCACGAGAAGGTTATTCAGCGGCTTATTCCATCCGAAGAGAACGGGGAAATCCGCTAACAGCTTGAACCCGACAGACTGTGCTGTTCGTTGTGAGCCGATGTTGTTCGACCAACACTGCCATCCGACTCTGGTGAGTCCATGTTGTTTCGCAAGCAGTAATGCACCCGCTGCGGTCTTGTGCGCCCATCCAAGTCCACGATAATTCCCATCGGTCTCAATACCGAATTCACACACATCGCCAACGACCCAATCGGTCAGACACCAGCTGATAATAGCCGGTCCTTGCTCTGTATCTTGAATGGCTACACATCCGAAGCCTGACTCGAGGAAGGCTTCAATGGAAGGCCAGCCTCCTTGTATTTCATCAATAACACCGTCTAACCCTATTAACCCTTGCTGCTCGAATAAATCGCGATCGACAGGATAGATTTGATCCGCTAGCGTATCGTCTAACCCATGTAAATCATGCGAGAACGTCATCCGTCCACTGCGCAAGGGGAGCAAGTCTTTCGTTACGACACGGAGGGTCTCTGCCCACAGTTCATCTGATGGATAGAACAGAACGTAGTCCAGCTTGTCTTTGGCTGCACGATTCGGCAGCAGTTCTTCTCGGAGAAGAAGATTCACCTCTTCGAAGAATAGTTGATTGTCAGGGCTCCCTCCAAGGAATATGCCTTGAGGGCTCGTTAATAACGCGGATGCGCCATTATGGGACAGAAATACCCGACCGGATAGCGTTCCTTGAATAACGCCATAGATCGATAAATGATGCCATAAATCTTCGAATAACGCTGCGACCTTCGTGAATCCTTCACGAGTACATTCTTTTCCATGGTTCATTTGTTCTGAATACATATTGCTGGTTGCCTCCCATAAGTCGATGAGAGGGATTATTCGTTATACGCCGAAACCTCTCATTGGCTTGTTGATTTGTTGGATCGTTTTCAAAACACCATCACTCCTTTAACATTCATCGTGGGCGTTGTTCTAAGCTGCACAATATGAGATGCCCCACTCCATTATGGGTAAATCAACCAATTTTGGCAATATCATTTATGGCGTGCAATTATATTTATTTCCTTGAGTTACGAGGATATGTGTCTATGCTGAAGGAATAATAGAGTGTAGTACGAATAGGAGAGAAGGAGTGGACCCCATGACAGAGAAAGAAAAAGCAGCACAAGGCTACCTTTATAATGCGAACTACGATCAGGAGCTCATCGATGAGCGTACGTATGCGAAGGGGCTATGTTACGAGCATAATCAACTGCATCCGCTGAAGCTGGAGGAGCGGGTGGCCATCCTGAGGAAGCTGTTCGGCAAGACGGCAGAGACGTTCCACATCGAACAGCCCTTTTATTGCGATTATGGCTATAATATCGAAATCGGCAAGAACTTCTATGCGAATCACAATTGCATCATGCTGGACTGTGCCACAATCACCTTTGGTGACAATGTGTTCATCGCGCCAAATTGCGGCTTCTATACAGCAGGGCATCCGCTCGATGTCGAGCAGCGGAACGAAGGGTTAGAGATTGCGTTTCCGATTACGGTTGGCAACAACGTATGGATTGGTGGCGGGGTTAGTGTCCTGCCGGGCGTAACCATTGGAGACAATAGCGTGATTGGTGCGGGGAGCGTCGTGACGAAGGATATCCCACCCGGTGTTATTGCTGCGGGCAATCCATGTCGAGTGATTCGGCCAATTACGGAAGAGGACAAGAAGAAGTATCGTCACTACCGGGACTAATATAGCAAAAGACCCTCATTTCTGAGGGTCTTTTTATGGGATACGTTCAGCTTTACTGTGCTTGTACGAATTCAGCCGACTTGATACCCGCTTGGCGGCCGAAAATAATGATCTCCGCTACGGAGTTGCCGCCGATCCGGTTCTGACCGTGTAAGCCGCCTGTTAGCTCGCCTGCTGCATACAGACCTGGAATAGGTTTGCCGTCTTTATTCAGCACTTCCGTATTTGTGTTGATTTTCACGCCGCCCATGGTGTAGTGAATCCCAGGAGCGATTTTAATGGCATAGTAGGGTGCGCCGGACAAGTCGTTGTCCATTCCTGTCGTTCTGCCGAATTCGGCGTCCTTTTTGTTTTTCACTGCGCTGTTCCATGTATCGACCGTGGCTTTCAGCTGATCAGCTGGAACGTTCAATGCTTTGGCTAAAGCCTCGATCGATTCGCCATGAAGGACAAATCCCATTTTCTCATACTGCTGAATTGCTTTCGCACGGGATTTTACACCGGAATCAAATATGAGATAAGCTGACTTTTCAGGAAGCTTATTGATTGCAGCCGTCACATTGTCACGAGTGTTCAGTTCATTTGTGAAGCGTTTGCCCTCACTGGATACGAGGATAGCTCCTTCACCACGGACAGCTTCCCCGATGAGATAGGATTTCTCTTGCTGTACCGTAGGGTGAACTTGGATTTGATCCATATCCACGGTTGTACCGCCGAGTTTTTCAATCATCTTAATGCCGTCACCGGTACTACCTATTTGGTTGGTAGTCACGAGACCTTTTAAGTCAGATCGAACTTCGGAAATCATATCCATATTAGCGCCAAAACCGCCGGTTGTCACAACAACAGCATCCGCTGCAATAGTTTTCTCTTCATTCCCATCGATCACGACTTTGACGCCGTTCACTTTGCCGTCCTTTTCCGTAATTTCCTTCACATCCGCTTTGACGAAAAGTGGAATTTCTTTCTCTTGGATATTCTTCATCAAGCCTTTGACAAGATATTGCCCTACTGCTGAGCCGTCTTCCGGACGGTGTGTGCGTTTCTCGTTCATGCCGCCTGTAATCGTGATATTGTTCAGACGAATGCCGATGGAGTCGAGCCAATCGATCGCACTAGCTGAATTGTCAACGAAAAAACGAAGCATTTCTTTGTCGTTGGTGTTATGACCGCCTTTTAGAGTCTCTTCATAAAATAAATCATTGCTGTCTTGAATGCCTTGTTCTTTTTGGAACTTGGTCTCGGAAGCATTCATGCCCGAAGATGATTTCATCGTATTTCCCCCGGCAATCGGCATTTTTTCGAAAATAACCGGGTTCAAGCCCTTTTCTTTTGCCTCAAGTGCAGCAGACATCCCCGCACCACCTGCGCCGACAATGATGATGTCATATTTATCTTTAAGCTGATCGATTGGTGTATAACCACCTTGAGTAGCTCCTGACACGGCTTCTGTTTCTTTTGCCTCTTCTTTTTTCACACTGTCCTGACTCTGATTCTGGCTTCCTTTACCGCATCCTGTGATGATGAGCATGAAGGAGAGAATGAGAACAAGCATTGCTGATACTTTCTTTTTCATGATGTACCCTCCACTTTTCTATCTTTCATAGATTTCGTTAAACATAAAGAGTCACATCAATCCGATAATTCCTTGATCTGATGGTATCCTCTTTTAGTCCGCTTCAATTCTAATATATAATCGGATCGAATATTGTGATTTATTTCACAAGTATGTGGATTTTTTCCTAGGGTCATGTCATGGAAATAGGTTGTGCGGGGGTGTGAGAGGACGGAGGTTTGCCGTCCCCTTTTACTCGATTCTTGGTAAGACGCGGCGAATGATCCATTCAGCGAGCAGGATATTGATCACGATCGCGCCGTAGACACCGATCGTATAACTCGTCACGTATGGCAGTCCAGCGCCTTTGCTCGCAAGATAGGTGAGCAGATGAATGAATAGATTCGTATAACAGAAGACATAGCTTCGAATCATCCACTTCCGGTGCTTCATCACTTGCCTACACTTAATGAACACAACTGCTGTAATCGTCATGAGTAGCCAGATGAGATTGATAAAGTTAAAAGCCATGCTATTGATTTTCCCGCCTGTGGCGAATGGAGCCATGTAGCCTGATGTAATATCCACGATACAGACGGCTATGATATAGAGATAACCGTTGGCCCGGTGGAAAGAACGATACCGCGTCAGAACCAGGTTCGAGAAGTTCACAGCCCCAGCAAGCATGGCTACACAGGCAAAAATAATATGAACCATCATGACAGGCAGCCATATGTCGGTGTTCACCGAGCGTTTAAGGCCCGCTTTATGACCGAGAAACGCAGTAGCCTGCGGATCATGAATGAAGTTCATAAAGGTGACATAGAGAATGTACACGACAGCAATACCGATCATCCCTATATATAACCGTCTATTTCGTAACGTATTCATAAGTGCGGAACCTTCATGATTGGTCTAGATCTAGCTCCAAGATGACCGGACAATGATCACTGCCCATGATGTGACAATCAATCTTAGCGTCTGTAATGGAGTCATTCAACTGTGAAGAGACGAGGAAATAGTCTATCCGCCAGCCCACGTTCCGCTCCCGTACCTTCGGCATGTAAGACCACCAGGAATAGATGTCTGTCTGATCCGGGAAGAGGTGGCGGAACGTATCCGTGAATCCTGAGCCGAGCAACGTCGTCATTTTGCCCCGTTCTTCGAGTGTGAAGCCAGCATTGCCTAAGTTAGGCTTCGGATGCTTCAGGTCAATCTCCTGATGGGCGACGTTCAAATCTCCGCATACAATGACGGGCTTATGGTTGTCCAATTCTTGCAGATAACCTCTGAATCGATCTTCCCATTCCATTCGGTATTCCAGACGTGATAAATCGCGTTTCGCATTTGGGGTATAGACTGTTACGAGGTAGAAGGTATCGAATTCGAGCGTAATTACGCGACCTTCAGGTTCGTAGTCTTCCTCGATTCCATACCGGACAGATAACGGCTTCAGCCGAGTGAATACCGCTGTCCCCGAATAGCCTTTCTTCTCCGCGTAATTCCAGAACTGCATATATTCTTCGCCCAGTTCTAATTCAATCTGCCCTTCCTGCAGCTTCGTTTCTTGCACACAGAATATATCTGCATCCATGTCTTTGAAGTAATCATAGAACCCTTTGTTCACGCAGGCACGGAGGCCGTTTACATTCCAGGATACGAACTTGATCATGACTTATCTCCTTGCTTATTGACGATAGTTTATTTTCTCTAGTGTACCATAGAAGGGACTTCCGTTCGAAGAATCAACTTGCGATCATCGGCAACCCGCGATATTCTAGAATTAGCTATGATTTCTACCACATAACTATAAATCTTTACGATAGGAATTGATGACACATGACAATCGGGTTTTTCGATTCGGGGATCGGCGGCCTTACGGTATTAGCTGAATCGCTGCGCCGGCTGCCGACAGAGAATTATCTCTTCATGGCAGATACCCTGCATGTCCCTTACGGAACGAAATCGAAGGATGATGTAAGATCATTCATTCTAGAGGGCGTAGAACAGATGGTGCATGTGGGCATCGATGCGCTGGTCATCGCGTGTAATACAGCGACCAGTATTGCGATTAACGAGCTTCGTGAGCGGTATTCATTCCCGATTGTTGGTATGGAGCCTGCGGTAAAGCCTGCAGTAGAGATGAATCGTGCGACAGGGAAGCGGGTGCTCGTCTTCGCAACACCATTAACCTTGCAGCAGCCTAAATATTATGCGCTTGTACATCGTGTGGATGAAGGGGGAATTGTCGATTCTCTGCCGCTGCCAGAACTTGTCGAATATTGTGAGGCCATGCAGTTCGATCGTGAGACGATGCGTGATTATTTCCGGTCGCAGCTTGCGGCTTATAACTTAGATGATTATGGAATGATTGTCCTTGGCTGTACCCATTATCCGTATTACAAAGGAATTCTCCACGACATCCTGCCATCGCATATCGAGATGATCGACGGCAATGCGGGCACGATTAAGCGGCTGTCTGCCCTGTTGAACCGATATGGTATTCCTGCCGGCAGTGGAAGTGGCAGCGTACGGTTTATGTGTTCGGGCAATGACCCTGTCTATTTGGATAAAATGAAGACCGCACTCGCACTAATCCGCGAGGACGGATATGTAACCCAGAGTGTAGTGTAGACCATTGTGTAGATCTATGAATGATAAGGCCGGAAGTTCACGAGCGTGAACTTCCGGCCTATTATTCGTTCTAGTTATTTTACAATATGCGTTCCTGCATGTTCATGAATAGCATCTTTAAGGCTCTCTGGATTCGTAATAATAACACGAGATCCATTCTTCTCTAAGAAGCTAAGGCTTGCTTCGATCTTCGGCAGCATACTGCCTGGAGCGAAGTGGTTCTCAGCGACATATTGCTTCGTCTCTTCGACGGTAATCTTCTCCAGCGCCTTCTGATTCGGTTTGCCGAAGTTGATGCATACGCGGGATACGCCGGTTGTGATGATGAGGGTCTCCGCATTCACTTGCTCTGCGAGCAGGCTTGTTGCGAAGTCCTTGTCGATCACCGCGTCAACCCCGTCATACGTGTTGTCGCCTGTCCGAACGACGGGAATACCGCCACCGCCTACAGCGATCACCACGTAATCTGCATCGACCAGAGATTTGATCGCATCCTTCTCAACGATATCGATGGGCTTCGGTGAAGGAACGACACGACGATAGCCGCGTCCCGAATCTTCGATCATTACCCAGTCTGGATGATCCTTCTTCATCGCCTCAGCTTGCTCTAGGGTGAAGAAGGAGCCAACCGGCTTCGTCGGGTTCTGAAAGTTCGGATCATCCTTGCTGACTTCCACCTGGGTAATGACGCTTGCTACTTTTTTGTTAATACCGCGTCTCGCGAATTCGTTCGTTAGTGCTTGTTGAATTTGGTAGCCGATTCCCCCTTGAGTATCTGCGACACAGTTCACCAGTGGAATCGTCTGCATGCCGCTCACTTCGCTGGCAATCTCGACACGTTGCATAGCAAATCCAACTTGGGGGCCGTTACCGTGGGTAACGACAACCTTATAACCTTCCTGAACCATATCTGCGATATTAACGACGGTCTCACGAACGGCTTCATATTGATCTTGAATCGAATCGCGGCCGTTATCACGTACTAATGAATTGCCACCGATGGCTACAATGACGAGTTTACTCATGGGGATTCCTCCTAAGAAATTAAGATGCTTTCACTCCTGTCTCACGTTCTTGGACAGTCGTGTGGTTGTTGAATCGATAGAATATGCCATAGAGCACACCTGAGATAATCAATCCGCTCAGGAATGCGGATTTGCTGATGGCGGCAAGGACGGCGACGTCTTTGAAGAATGCGCCGGACAATACGATCAGGAAGCTGATGATGAATACAGTACAAGCTATGACATTATAGCCGCTCTTATGCTCGCCGTTATCGCCTTGCTTCAAGTAGATCGCGGATAGGTTCAGCATTCTTTTCCGTTCCAGGAAGAAGCTCGTTAGCATGATACCCGTAATCGGGCCATACATGGAACCGATGAAGCTATAGAATAGATACAGCGCTTGTGTGCCATTGACGAGCTTCCAAGGCAAGATCGCTGTTCCGATAATGGCAGTAAGAATCGCCGCCGTCTTCACATTGAACACCTTTGGTAGAAGCGCGGTCATTTGCAAGCCGGAAGGAAGCAAGTTACCGAATACAACATAGCTTGTCGATGCAATATTTAAGGTAAGCAACAGCACGATAACGATGAACGGATTACCGATTTGGTCGATGGCTGCAACGATATTGAATCCTTCGATGCCAAATGCGATTTGTGTACCTACGAGTAGAGCTACGCAAGTGATACCGAATAGGATATACGAAGCGATCATGCCGAGCGGTAAGCCGATCATTGGTGCTTTGTCTGTCTTCGCACGCTGCGTAAGATCTGAGATGTTCACGATTGGACCGCCCCAGTTCGATACGAGTGCACTGACACAAGCGATAAAGACAAGCGGGCTTGAAGTCGGATTCGCTGGTGTGTAATCAAAGATCGGTCCGAATCCGCCAGCCACGCTGATGGCCCAGATTGCAGCGCCTACGATGAAGATATAAATGATGGGTGAAGACCATTTACTGAACACACTAAGAATTTTCATGCCGCCTAGGAATAATCCCACGGTGATGACCCACAGAATGATGTAGGATATCATCGTCGGGAAATCGAGTCCTAGGAAGTTAAAACCGGGAACCATGTCCATATAGCCTGGGAAGATTTTCGTGAAAATAACGTTAAAGGATTGTGCCCCAATAATCGTCTTTGTTCCGAAGAATACGACCCCCGCTATTAGCCCGCGGCATAATGCAGGAATAACCGAACCTTTCACGCCAAAGGAGCTTCGTAGTAACATCGAATATCCAATGCCGTATTTCGAACCTGCGTAGCCATTCAACACATAACCGACCGATACGATAATTGCCGCTGTCATGACCGCCCACAGCACTTGCGGGACAGACAAACCAAGTACGAAAAATCCCGCCACGGTCATGTACGACATCAAGTTATGCACAGCGCCCATCCAAACTGTAATGTAGTTGAAAGTGCTCCAATCACGCTTCTCAGGGGATTTCGGTAGAATATCCTCTGCATATCCGTAAGATTTGAACTCTTCGATACTACGATTGTTGACCTGTTCCATCGTAATTCTCCTATCTCTATTAAGTTGACAAAGATCTACTGCGGCTTGTTACAAGATAAGGATTTAGCTGATTTTGTCACTTAAAGCGAGCAATGCTTTCTCGAACGCTTCCGTTGGTGGGTACGTAATTCCCGCACCAATCATGCCAATACCCGGCTCCTTATGAGCAATCGCTGTGTTGATGACGGGAAGAATACCTGTCTGAATGACATTGCGAACATCGATACCTGTTGCAATCCCGCTGAAGTTCAGCAGAGGAATTGTCACGTTCGGATTCTCTGTTGTCGTAATTTCCTTCATTTTTGTCGAGAAGCCAAGTGCTTCTTCTACCGTACCGCCGACAAGAGCGACAATCGCTGGCGCTGCTGCCATCGCGAATCCGCCGATTCCGTACGTCTCTGTAATCGCGCTATCGCCGATATCTAGGCCCGAATCTTCTGGCTTGTAGCCCGCGAACATTGGTCCAATAACCTTCTGTGCAGGGCCCGTGAACCACGTGTTGCCTGGTATACCGCTGACACGAATACCGAACTCAACCCCATTACGCGCCATGGTCGTAACAATTGTACTGTTCTCAATACCATGAGCTGCATCCAGTGCGCATTTGCAGAGGGCCATCCACGTTGGTCCGGAGAAGTAATCGCTGCTCGCAACGAAATCGAAGACTTCACGTTTCTCTTCTGTTGTGAAATTCGTCTCTAGAATGAAAGGTGTCAGCGCTTGAATGAGCAAGCTTGTACCAGCATTGTTCCGGTTATGACACTCGTCGCCCATATGAAGCGCTTGTGCCAGCATGAGACGAAGATCGATACCATTCGACAATTTCATCGCGTCACGAAGCATCGGACCGAGTACGTCGCGCATCCAGTTCAGGCGAGCGATAACCGTCTCGTCATTCGCACCCATGCGCAGGATTTTGGACATTTGCTCACTGAGGTTCGTGTAAGCGATGTTGCCATACGTTCTATTTTCAACGATGTGCATGAACATGGATGCGGAGGTGACGCCAGCCATGGAGCCTACACAGTTGTGTTCGTGACAAGGTGCAAATGTAATTTTGCCGGATGCAGCGACTTTGGCAGCTTCTTCCAGATTCTTCGCTAGGCCTTCGAATACGATCGCGCCCGTTACCGCGCCTCTCATGGCACCGTTCATGCGATCCCACGTAATCGGAGGACCCGAGTGAAGAATCGTTGTTTTCGTCATACCAGGCACGCAGTTGATCGCTTGGTCGAAGCCGATCAAGATCGGTTGGGAGTTCACGATACGCTCAACTGCCAATTTGTTCGCTGCTTCGATTTTCTCGAGCAATGCTGGATCCTCGAGTTTATCGAGTGCTGTGATCAATTCTGGTTTGCCGCCACCTGGTGGTTTCCACTCAAGGTGTGTCGCTGTCGCGTTTTGCTTCAAGATATCGTCTTTGAAAAATTCGATCCCCACATTGATGACATTCAATTTGCTGTTAAAAAGTTCATTTATTTTACTCATGATTCATTAAGCCCCTTTCACGACAAATTCTCTGGATAGCAGACCTGCATTCGTGCTACTGCTTGCGATCGTAACGCCTGCTTCCATCAACTTGTTCACTTGGTCTTCAATCTTCGGACTGTCGAGATCTGTACCGAGAACGTAGCCGAGGATTTCAAGATGTCTACCTTCCTTCGCAGCCAGTTCCTTCGCTTCGATAATCGCAGGAAGCATGACGCCAACTGGATCCTCATGCGAGCCGAAGCCAAGAATGAAGTCCATGACAATGACGCCAACCTCGGGATCTTTCGCTTCTTGCAAGAAACGTGCGATCCGTGTCGAAGGGTCAATCATTGGATGCGGTTTGCCGTTCGTGAAGTCATCATCGCCAAGATCAAGGAATGTATGCTCTTTGCTAACATGCAGATCTTTCAGTTTGTAGTCAGGGTTCTTCTGAATATTGCTATAGACGTTATCGAACTTATCCATGGCGATGTACATCGCTTCATCACACAGCGTACCGCCGCAGAACAATCCGCGAATATATTTTTGCTCGGGTGTTAATTTCGCACGAATTTCTTCAACAAGTGGAATGTTAAGCGCGCGCTTGTTGATGGTGCTCTCGTCTGCGCCAGCGAGTACAACGGCTTTAAGCGCTGCTTCCTTAGAGGTCTTCGCGAAATGCCCGCCTGCAGCAACAACCGATTCTTCCGTTCCGCCGATGAAGTAGACCACGACGGGCTTCTTGCACAGCTTGATTTGATCGAGCACTTTTTTCTCAACACTTGGTGCTGGTGGCTTAGAGATCAAGACGATCACTTTGGTTGCCTCATCTTCATCAAGCGCTTTCATGCCATCCAGCATCATGATGCCGCCAACTTGTTCACTCAGGTCACGACCGCCTGTACCGATCAACTGTGTAATGCCGCCGCCGAAGTCATGGATACGAACGCTAACTTCTTGGCTGCCAGTACCGGATGCGCCGACGATCCCGATGTTGCCGCGTCGAACGGAGTTACCAAAGCAGAGTGCGACATTACCGATAATCGCTGTTCCGCAGTCTGGACCCATGACGAGCAAGCCTTTTTCATGTGCATATTGTTTCAATGCGATCTCATCTTCGATACTTACGTTGTCGCTGAAGAGCATAACGTGTAGGTCGTTATCTAACGCTTTCCTAGCTTCTCTTGCTGCATATGCACCGTTTACGGAGATGACCGCTAGGTTAGCTTCTGGGATGCTTTTTGCTGCGGAATCAATCGTTGGATATTTGATGTCGCTTGTTCCTTTTGCTACGCCTTTGTTCTTGAATAGCTCTTCGATTTTCAGGAATGCGCTTTCACAAAGCTCATCAGTTGCTGCTTTCACGACAATCATCAGGTCGCTTGTTTTGGCCTCTTCCAGTTCAGGTGTTAAGAGTCCAACATTGCGAAGAACTTCTTTATTCATTT
This sequence comes from Paenibacillus terrigena DSM 21567, assembly GCF_000374845.1. Taxonomy (GTDB): domain Bacteria; phylum Bacillota; class Bacilli; order Paenibacillales; family Paenibacillaceae; genus Paenibacillus_K; species Paenibacillus_K terrigena. The sequence goes on from NZ_KB895427.1 coordinate 44,078, forward strand.
CCGTTCCCATCGCGATAACCGCTTGCTCCACACCTTCAATTTGGTTCGCTTTGGTGGATAGGGACATCAAGGACACAGAATCGAAATACGTACTTTGTTTGATTACAACTTTTGTGGACATACTGTACCTCCTGCTTTTATGTTGATCTCCAATCCACAGACAATCCCGTAGACGATGTCCGTGCCTGATGAAGATCCGATATTTAATACCTTATCTAAAGAGAGAATCAACTCTTCTTGTTTACCGCATGTAATGGAATGAAGCAAACGGGTGATAGATTCCCTCACTCGACCCTTGGATGCTTGCTTGAGTGCTGTATAACTAATCTCATTGGTCAATGTTCTTGCGACGTCGACGATTTTCTCGCCGAATCCTAGATAGATGCGGCCTAGGCTGTTCTCCATATGGAAAGTAGAGAGCAGGCCGACGAGAAAGTCATCTCCCGAAGGGGTTAGCCCAGGCCCAAGGCCGATGAGCCCAGCCGCATGGCGAAGTGCATCCGAGACGCGATGTTGAAGTAGTGCTTCCTGAAGCATCAGGGAACGTTCGCTTAGCAACCTGGATGTTTCTTGTTCAAATATGCTGCTCGTCGTTAAATCGGGCTTCATGCCACCGCATTTCCCGCGTTGTTCGATGATTTTTTTCGTAAATGCTAGATGATTGATAACAGATCCGATGTCATTCGGGAAAAAAGGAAGCTGACATTCCCACGTCGTAACTTGATCCATCACGATCAACAATTGATCTCCAATGTGTACAATTCGTTGGTCAGCATATACCTTGTCGTTGACTTTTATCGCAAGCTCGCTGAATCGATCCATGTCGATTAGCATTGTATTGGGTGCATTATCCAAGTGCTGGCATGCCAAGGTATATAATTCGCCATTTTCGCTGCATTCGACATTTATCGTTCTGTCGAATACACTATGCACATAACCATGAAATGTCGTGTGCTGTAGTTGATTGATCCAATCCAGATCACCAGATCGTGCATGATGAATACGCATTTGCTAGCACTTCCCTTCTTGTATTTCTAAGATGGACCGCGGTCAATGCGCAGGCTGGATGGTTCATCGCACGGCAATGTTTTACTTTGCTCCTGCTGCTAACAAGATTTGCTCGATTTCGCCGAAACCTTTCTTTCTTGCAAGCTCAAGTGGTGTTACACCGTACTTATCCACCATGTGTACATTTGCGCCATGTTCGATCAAGAGCTTAATGATGGTTTGCTGCTTCTCTCCGCCATCATTCAAGATGATCGCTTCGATGAGCGGCGTCCAGCCCACGAAATTCGTATGATTCACATTGATGTCGGTTGTGGTCAGAAGTTCACGAACGACTTCAACATGGCCTTTCTCGCTGGCAGGGGTAATGCCGACACCGCCGAAGCGCGTCAATAATTCAACGTTCGTATTCGCTTTGACCATCATTTTAACAAGCTCTAGTTTGCCGTTAATGCAGCCGAACAAGAAGGGATTGAAGCATGTCTCGTCTTGCAAATCCACATTCACTCCAGCTTCAACGAGGAAGGATACAGCCGCCAAATGATCATTCATTGCAGCGATCAGAATCGCCGTTCTTTTTTGCTTGTTTCTTACGTTGATGTCGATACCTTGCTCTAAGCATTTCTTCAAAGTTGCGACATCGCCCTGACTTGCTGCTTCAAGGAACTGTTGTACCAAGTTGTTGTCTGACATCCGAAAACCTCCACATCGTGAATTGGTGTTGCAGAATTATTGTAGTGCGGTTACATGAATTGGGCATTGGTTATCAACACTAAAAAAAGTCGAAGTCCATTGTGCAGGGTGCACAATAATACAATCGAACTGGTAAAAATAAAGGGGTGAGGAAAATGCTTACAGTAAAAGATTTACTCCATATCCAATCAATCGAAGGCATTAAGGTCGTTGCTGGAGAGCAGGGAATCAATAATGTGATATCGATTGTCAATATTATGGAGAATCCAGATGCATTTGACTGGTTGTCCTCGAACGAATTACTTTTATCTACGGGTTATATTTTCAAAGGAAATGAAGAGCTTCAGAATCGGATTATTCGTGAGCTTGCGGAAATCAATTGCGCGGGGTTGTGTGTCAAAATGAAGCGTTATTTCGATAAGCTTCCGCAGAATATGATTGATCATGCGAACAAATACGGCCTGCCCTTACTAGAGCTCCCATTCACTTATCCGTTGTCCAAGGTGATTGCGATCATTAATGAGAAGGCATCGGGAAGATACGATTTATTGAATCGAAGAACGCTGGATATGCATAATATTTTGTTCAGAATTGCGCTTGAAGGCGGGGGGATTGAGCGGATTTCGATGGAGCTGTCAGAGACGATTCATAATCCGATTATTTTCCTTGATCGGGATTGGAATTTGCTGCACTATACGGAGCTGGAGGAGAACCCAATTCCGCTCGAGGGAAGCCTGCATCTGATACCGAACCGGCCTGTCTTCACCCGGGATTTTCGTGATTCCATTCCGAGTAATATGAGTGAAATGAAGAAGTCGGTCAAACGGATCTACCATACGAAGGGGCAGGAGATCAAATGTCGTATTCTGCCGGTTGCTGTTGATCATTACATCTATGGCTACATTGTCGTCTGGCAGACGGTCCGTGAGCTGACAGAATTCGACTATATCGTCTTGGAGCAATCCTCGACCATTATGGCCCTGGAGCGCATCAAGGCGAAGGAAATTGAAGAAGTGAAGCTGCAAATTCGTCAAGATTTCTTCGACGACTTATTGACCGGGAAGCTGACTTCGACGGATACCATCCAGACGTTGTGTGATTTGCATGGCTTGAATTCGAATTATATGTATTACTGCATTGTGATCAACATGGAACCCATGGATCCGGAACGGTTCGAAGATATGGTCGTCCGTAAATATGAAATGGATAATCTGGCGAAAAAATGCGTGGAATTGGTCTATGAGGATTCAAGTGGAGCGAGTGGGGAAGTAACCTGTTTCTACCGAAATCAACGGATTATTATTATGGTCGGTCAGAATGAATTTCGGCCGAACGTGACGGTCTCGGAGACGAAGAATTATGCCATTGAGCTGCATGAGAAGCTGCAGAAGCAGATTAAGAAGACGACATTTACGATTGGCATTGGTAGACAGTATAAGTCGATCAGTTCGCTGCACAAAAGCTTCTCAGAGGCCCATGAAGCGATTCGGCTGATGCAGAAATTCGGCAGTCATGGCGAAGTGTCGCATTTCGAGGACTACTCGGTCTATCATTTCTTAGACTCCAATATCAAAGAGATGGAGCTCGAAGACTTCTTCCTGAAACGGCTCGGCAAGCTCTATGAACATGATAATACGTACGGGACAAGCTTTATGATTACGCTGGAGAACTACTTCATTCACAATCACAATGTCAGTGAAGCAGCCAAAGCGATGTTCATTCACCGCAACACCTTCATCTATCGCATCGATAAAATCAAGGAAATGCTCGGTACGGATTTGAAAAATTCGGAGGAGCTGCTGCAGATTCAATTGGCGCTCAAGATCTTCAGGTTATTGAATAAAGTATAAAGAAGGAGCCGGGCCATCGCTTTTGCGATACACCCGGCTCTTGTTCTATGTTTATTCGTTCAATGATCTTGGATATTATACGACGCCTTGTGCGATCATTGCATCAGCTACACGAAGGAATCCGGCGATGTTCGCGCCGACAACCAAGTTACCGGAATAACCGTACTCATCAGCTGCACGAACGCTGTTCGCATAGATGTTCTTCATGATGCTGTGAAGCTTCGCATCGACTTCTTCGAATGTCCACTGCAAGCGCATGCCGTTCTGTGCCATTTCGAGGGCGGATACTGCAACGCCGCCTGCATTGGCAGCTTTCGCAGGTCCGAACAATACTTGATTGTTCAAGAATACGTCGATCGCTTCAAGCGTCGAAGGCATATTCGCGCCTTCACTGATTGCTTTCACGCCGTTCGCAACCAGCAATTTCGCTGATTCTTCGTTGATTTCGTTTTGCGTTGCACAAGGAAGTGCGATATCACAAGGGATGGACCAGATGCCGTCGCATCCTTCGGTGTACACAGCGCCTGGATGCTCTGCTACATATTCTTTAATCCGTTTGCGTTCTACTTCTTTGAGACGCTTAACTGTTTCAAGGTTGATCCCGTTCGGATCGTACACATAGCCGTTCGAATCGCTGCATGCGACAACTTTCGCACCAAGCTGGTGAGCTTTCTCAATCGCATAAATCGACACGTTACCTGAACCAGAGACAACAACGGTGCTGCCTTCGAAGCCTAGGCCTTTCGCTGTCAACATTTCGTTCGCGAAGTATACGCAGCCGTAACCTGTTGCTTCTGTTCTCGCCAAGCTTCCGCCGTAGATAATGCCTTTGCCTGTCAATACGCCAGCTTCGTAACCGCCGCGCAGGCGCTTGTATTGCCCGAACATATAGCCGATTTCTCTTCCGCCGACGCCGATGTCTCCCGCAGGAACGTCAACGTCCGGTCCAATATATTTCGACAATTCGGTCATGAAGCTTTGCGTGAAGCGCATAATTTCGTTGTCGGATTTGCCCTTCGGATCGAAGTCGGATCCGCCTTTACCGCCGCCAATAGGTTGTCCGGTCAGGGAGTTCTTCAAGATTTGCTCGAATCCGAGGAACTTGATGATGCTGGCGTTAACGGAAGGGTGGAAGCGAAGTCCCCCTTTGTAAGGTCCGATCGCGCTGTTGAATTGCACGCGGAATCCACGGTTGACTTGAACTTTGCCGTTGTCGTCGACCCAAGGCACACGGAACGATACCATCCGCTCAGGCTCAACGATGCGCTCAAGAATGCCATGCTCCTTGTATTTAGGATGCTTCGCGAATACAGGCACGAGGGAATCGAGGATTTCTTTTACCGCTTGGTGGAACTCGCTCTCGTATGGGTTGCGTTTGATTACCAATTCATAAACCGATTGTACATATTCTTTTGCTGCCGTTTGATTTTGTTCTGGGATGGCCGTGATCACTGTTCAAACACTCCTTTATTAAAATTTTGCTTTACACTTTGTGTACGATGATTTGCATTTTATACTATACAAAATGACGTCATTTCTCCAATAGAAATTATTTTACAAAGCGATTAAATAGCGCTATCGCGCTAAAGCGATAAACGGTAAAAACGTTTACATTACTATTGCACAAACCATGTAATCGCTTCCGCAAAAAAACAAAAAACCTGATCATCGTTAAGATGACCAGGTCTGCGCAAATATATCTACTATAGCAATTCGCGGCGAAGCTCTTCAGCCGATTTCGGCGACAAATATCCAAGTGGAATATCGAATACTGTTTTCGCGCCAGTAGCACCCTCTTGGCTAAGGCGATGAGCCGCTCTAGCGTAAGCTACAAGTACGCTTGCCGTGAACTCAGGGTTGCTCTCAAGCTTGAGTCCAAACTCAATGATTTGCTTCGTATTCTCACCAGTTACACCACTGCGAATAACGAATCCGCCATGCGGCATGCCTTGGTGCTCAGCCTGAAGCTGCTCCTCGGAGATAAATGTTACCGTTGTGTCATAATCAGAGAAATAGTTCGGCATATTCACGATCGTCTCGCGAATTTGATCTTGGTTCGCGCCTTCTTCAGCGACAACATAGCACTCACGCAAATGCTTCTCACGTGTAGCAAGCTCAGGCGTTTCACCTGAACGAATGCGGTCGATCACTTCTTGAACAGGTACGGTGTATTGTACGCCAGCTTTTACGCCTGGTACGCGACGAATCGCATCCGAGTGGCCTTGGCTAACGCCTTTGCCCCAGAACGTGTAATCTTTGCCTTCTGGGAGGATAGACTCAGCAAGAAGTCGATTAAGGGAGAATAATCCCGGATCCCAGCCTGTCGAAATAACGCTGAGGTTGCCGCCTTCTTTCGCAGCTGCATCCACCGTGTTGAAAAATTCGGGAATTTTCGCATGCGTGTCGAAGCTGTCGATTGTGTTGAACATTCTGGCGATGACAGGTGTCTGTTCTGGAAGATCCGTCGCCGAACCTCCGCACAGAATCATCACGTCAATGATGCCTTTATATTGCTCTGTAGCGGAAATGTGCTCGAATTTGATACCTTCTGTTGCGATTTGATCTGGCTGTCTGCGAGTGAATACCGCTACGAGCTCCAAGTCTTGGTTCTGACGAATGGCTTTCTCCACGCCTTTCCCCAAGTTACCGTAACCAACAATACCTACTTTAATCTTTTGCATTGATAAAGTCCTCCTCTAGGGTATTCCAATAATCTGCTTGTCCACCCTTTAAAGTATATAGATATATTACATTAAATGTAAACGTTATTGGTGAGAAAAAACCTCTATCGAGGTTCTTACTTTTATTAATACGACTTTGGTTAAAAAGAAACCCGCGATGTGTCCAATGGATGGACTTCGCGGGCTCCTCCTTATTATTCTACATCATCGTGATCTTGATTCCCGTCATTGTCATTGGTGTCATCAAAAATGTCCGAATTCGTCACTCTTGTTGCACCAACATAACGTTTCACATAATACGAATCGCTTAAGCTAGAAATTGTAATCCCTTTTTTGCTGGATGCATGTGCAAATTTGTTCTCGCCTACGTAGATGCCGACATGCGAGATGCCTTTACCGTTTGTATTGAAGAATACGAGATCTCCGGTTTGAAGATCAGATTTTGCAACTTTCGTCCCCATCTTGTACTGGGATCCTGATTGGTGTGGAAGTTTGACGTCGAATTGCTTGAAGATATACATCGTAAATCCAGAGCAATCAAATCCACTTGTCGATGTGCCACCGCTCTGATAGCGAGTACCAAGAACATCCTTAACTTCTTTGTCAAGTTTGGAATCAGCAGCGAAAGCGCTACCAACTGAGACTGCCATCGTTAATGCAAGTGTGACGATCATAGAGCTGAATAACTTTTTCAAAAGGGTAAAACTCCTTCCAACGCCTACGAGGTTAGCTAAGGGTTCGGTTGAAGGCTCCCTATGATCCCTTACTTGCAAGATCAATTCACCCAAAGATGGTTCCCCCGTTTCCTGGTGCGCAGGAACTCGGCTTCAATGATTTGGTGCACCGGATACAAATAACAATAATGACAAAATTGATTACAAACTTATTACAAAATCTTAACTAATTGTTATTCTACCAGACGGTCTGCGCTTTGACAAACCCTTTTTACGTTTTTATCCCATTTTTTTGCGAAAAACAGCGAATAACCCGAGCTTCGCTAGGCGAAATTCGGGTTTATTCGTTACTTCTCATGACATTGGACGAGCATCAGCATTCTGAGCTTCCAGGGCGCTCGCTTAGATTTATTTCTTTTTCGGGGCCTCCCGCAAAATACCTGAATCACATCGAAGCAATAGCATCATTTTGTGGGGATGTATTAACATTTGCTCTGCCACAATTTATATTGTGCTGCAATACCCCATACCTTGACGATAGAGCGGACGAGATGATAGGTCTGATGAAGAATAATGGCAAGGAGTCCTGTCCAGATCCATGCGGCCGCTGTGAAAATTCCGCTTATCAATAACAGCAATGCAAGTAATAGAAGGGTGATCCCCAGGATCATCGGCAGATTTTTGAGGGAGAGGAGCAGCCCTTGGAATACCCCGGCCTTGCTCACCTGTCCAAATTGCATAAATAAGAACAACTGGTGAATGATCCAAGCGAATACAATCCATCCGAAGATGATCGGGAGGAAGGATATCCCTAGGTGCTCTAGATCGTAGAGCTTCCATTCCTGATAGAAGTATGGAACTACCCAGTATGCAGGAGCAAGGATCAGCAGGTTCTCCAGCCAATAGAATAAGCAGACCGGCTTCCAAGCGTATTTGATGCCTTTGAAGAACAGGAGTCCTTTATCGTCTTGGTGATGAATAGAATAGTAGAGTCCTGCGTTGATGAATGGGGTAACTAACATGCGAATCAAGAACAGCCCTGCGAGCATCCAGAGGTAATAATCGAGGATGTCCGTCTTCATAAGTTGGAACTGACTCTCAATCAGGAACATCTGCATACTCGTCTCGGTGGGGTGGGGATCCGGGTAGTGTTCCAGAATAGGGACCACGATGGCGTCGATAAATCGATAGAGGAAGAAGCCCCAGATCAGCTGGTACAAGAATAGAATAATGACGATATAAAAATGATGTTTGACGATGCTAAAGCTTTCTTTAATATAATTCATTCCGGGTTCACCTCACCATCCGAGTGCGTTCAAGATACTCTCGATCAGTTTCGCTGTGCTGAAATTGATTCGTGTTTTGACGGCCTCATCAATTTGGGCCTTCATATAGTTATTGATGCGTTTATTCTCGAGCACCATGGTGTCTTGCGGGTCAATCATGACCCAATCCAGCGGTGTCTTATGGGTGAGTGTATATTGAATCGTTGTTGATGCGCCGTCCCAAGTTCGCTTGACGGAAGTGCCGTCTTTGAACATGAATACGACAGGAACCTGCGGATAATCACCGCCTTTTTTACGAAGAATGACTTTGGATTCATACGCGGATGTTCCGTTATTATCTACCTTCTTAGCGGTAATACTCTCTACAGCATAGTCCGTCATGAACCCTTTATAGACATATTGATTGAAGAAATCGGTCCAATCCTTCTTCGTGACTTGTTCGACGACACGCTGGAAATCTGAGGTGGTTGGATGACGGAATGCCCATTTCTTCGTATATGTCTTCATAATTTTGGCCATCGTCTTGGCTCCCACTTGCTTCTCTAGGGCGATAAGCACCAGCTTGCCACGTGTGTACACATTTTCGGCGTACTGATTGGAGTCTTTGTACTTCCATGCAAAGAGAGACAGAGGAGCTGGGTCAGTCATGTAGCTCGATTCAATCGGCAAATTCGCGACGATCCCGTATTCCGTCTCCATGACGCGGTCCTCTGCATAGGAGGTGAATCCTTCATCCAGCCAAGCTTCTTCAAATTCATTGCTCGCGAGCATGCCGTAGAAATATTGATGTCCGATTTCATGCACAACGGTACGCTCTAGATCATATCCGGGGTTGTCATCCATCGCGCCAAAAGCCGTAATGAGGGTTGGGTACTCCATCCCGCCCGCGCCGTTCCCTTCTTTGGGCGGTACGACGATCGATAGCGTAGAATACGGATATTCTCCGTACCATTCACTGTAACGGGCGAGCGCCACCTTGGCGGCATGGAAGTACCGCTCTTGCAGATCCTTATGCGCTGGATCAAGGTATAGCTTGATTCGTACGCCAGGAACGTTCGGCGCAGAGAATGGCTGCTCCGCATAGATGAAATCCGGCGATGCGGCCCATGCGAAGTCGTGCACATCCTCCGCATAATATTGATAAGTTTTGTAGCCGTCTTGTTGGGCTGCGCTTTTGGTTGGGAAGCCTGAGGCGGCCACTTTATACGCTTCAGGGACCTGGATGCGAACGTTGTAAGTTCCGAAATCAGAATAGAATTCGGAGTTCCCGTGATATTGATGGATATTCCATCCTTCAGTGGTCCGTCCTCGCATGCCTGCAGGTTCGTAGACAGCGAGCTTCGGGAACCATTGTCCCGCCATGACGAAGTTGCCTGCGACACCCATACGTGCGAAGACACCCGGCATTTTCACATTGAACTTCATATTGAGCGTGATGGACTGGCCGGGCTTGACCGGTTGAGAGAGCCGAACCTTCATTAAGGTGCGATCATTCGGATTGTTGTCATCGGGCTGCACATATTGCATTCGTTTCATGAGCGACATACCTTCTTCGGTCTGCATGTCGGTGATTTCCATGGACCCGTAGCTGCCTTCCTTCATAACATCTCCGCGCAATTTGCCTCCTGATTCTTGAATAAAGGTGGACTGCTTGGACGCAAATGCATTCGGATAGAGGTGGAAATACAGCTCATTCACGATATTTTTGCCGGGGTTGGTCCACGTGACGGATTGGCTGCCTTGCAGCGTTTTGCCGATGGGTGAGTCTTCGAGCTTCACATTCATGTGATATTCAACGATACGTTTGCTATACACTTTAGAGGTGGGCTCCTCAATGGTCTGCTTCGGCTCTGCCGGTTCGCTTGCGGCCGTGCGCTGTTCTGCAAGCTTCGACATGGCGGTCAGATGATCTGCCTGGTTTCTGCTGAACCAGATCGCATAGCCGAGCAGACAAACGATGAGCGAGATCGTTAGAATGCGTTTTGTTAGGCGTGGGGTCATACACGTTTACCTCCCGTTGACAAGCATGTACAGCATGTATATGTTTGCAATTTCAATAATATTAGCTAAAATAAAATTAAATCACTTGGAGGTATAATGCGGATGAGTTCTGAAGAGCAAAAACCGAAGAAACAGCTAGCCCTGAATGTTGTTAGCAAGAAGGAACATAAGGGATTTGGCGCAGGTTCAATCGACTTGAATAATGTCTCCCCGGTCATTATCGATCAAGGAGAAGCTTATATTGATATTGGTGCAATGCACGCGAAGAGTAAGGTGGAACGCGGGATTAAATTCCTGACGAACCGGGAAGATGTGCCGAATGGCCGGAAATGCTGGATCGTCTGGGTTGCGGTTGACCGTAATGAAGAAGGTCCGTTCTACGGCGGTATGACGGCTTGTGAAATGGCTGTTGATCCGGAGATCAAGCGCGGATGGAAAATTCTTGCGGAGCATGTGAACAAGCTGGATTATGCGTTGAAACGCCGTGTGATGCTGGAAGGACTAGATGCGGAGGAGAAGAAGCTTCTTCGTGAGTTGCTCATGCAGCACAATCCAGAATGGTGGGAGCGTACCAGCGATAGCGTGAAGGAAGCATTAGCATAGGGCTATATTATAGAAGAAGAGACAGCGATCCGAGATGGATGGCTGTCTCTTTTTTTCGGGGCCCCGTTAAGTGCCTGAATCACTTCGAAGCCGAGTCCCCACTTTGTGGGGTTATTTTTAACCCGTCCACCAACGTTTGACATCTTGCCACCAGGAGCGGTGCTGCGGCGAAGATTCTGTTCCTTCTTGTTTGGTCTCTTCTCCGTGGTGTACGCTGCAGGATTCGGTTGGCTCGGTACCGACGACGAAGGCTTCGAGCCGCTTGTCCGGACATGCGGTTGTCGCGAGCTGACCTGTCTGCGGATCAATATAGACATTGACGACGCCTTCGGGAATCGGAAATATCTTCGGCGGCACATTGCGCAGCGCTTCTTCGGTGAATTGCGCGAAAATAGGGGCTGCCTTGTGGGCATCAACGGCATGGATCATTTTCCCTCGATCATAACCGACCCAGACAGCGGTCGAGAGCTCCGGTGTATAGCCTACCAGCCAAGCGTCGTTATCGGTCGTTCCTGTCTTACCGGCGACAGGACGCTTCATGAGCGATGAGACCCGGTTGCCGGTTCCGCCGGTATCGAAGACGCTCTCGAGCAGGTTAGTTAAGACATAGGTATGCGCGGCATCCGTCACCTGCGTATGCTGCGGGGTCGGGGCTTCATAGATTGAGTTCCCTTTGGCATCGGCAATCCGTAAGACGGCAATGGGCTCAACCCGTTCGCCTTGATTGCTAATGACAGCATAGGCGGAGGCCATCTCGAATGGACTGATCGGGAATGTGCCTAGTGCGAGTGACGGTAGGGGCTTTAGTAGGCTGTCAATGCCCATCTTCCGGGCCATTTCGACCACATTGAGCGGATCAATCTTCATAATCGTATTCACGGCATAGATATTATCTGAGACGGCAATAGCTCGGCGCATATCAATCTCACCGAAATATTTGCCTCCATAGTTACTGGGCTCGTACGTTTTCCGGTTTTCATCATAATGGAACAAGGTCGGTTCGCTCTTGAACCGGGACATGCTGGTCATTTGGTTACTCTCAAGCGCAGCTAGATACATAATGGGCTTGAAGGCAGATCCGGGCTGTCTCGTCTTCGCGAATACACGGTTAAACTGATTAGTCTTATAGTGTGTCCCGCCGACCATCGCTTTGACATAGCCGCTGCGCGGATCAATGGAGACGAGCGCTGCTTGTAAATCCGAACCTTCGGGGATTTGTTTCGCGATGGCTTGTTCAGCTGCCTGCTGCGCTTGCAAATCGAGTGTCGTATAGACGGTAATGCCGCCTTCGGCTAGCAGAGACTCGTCGAACCCGAGCCTATCCGTCACAACATTGCGAATATAGTCTCGGAAGTAAGGAGCGATCTCTCCTTCTTGCGGCGTCTCGAGCGGCTTGAATTTCAAGATTTCATGATAAGCAGTGTCCGCTTGCTGCTTCGTAATGTATCCACATTCGACCATCGCGAGGAGGACTGTTCGCTGCCGATCTTTGGCATTTTTCATATCGCGAAATGGGGAATAATACTTAGGTCCCTTCGGTATACCCGCGAGCATCGCGCTCTCCGCGAGCGTCAGTGATTTGGCAGGCTTACCGTAGTATAGCTCTGCGGCGGGTTCAATCCCGTAGGCGCCGTGACCATAATAGATATTGTTCAAATATTGGTTCAAGATCTCATCTTTACTTAAGTTCATTTCCAGCTGAATGGTATACATGGCTTCCTTCGCTTTGCGTGTCCATGTGCGTTCATGACTCAAGTACAGATTGCGAGCCAATTGCTGGGTTAGCGTACTAGCACCTTGTTTCGTCTCCAAATGCTCTATATTGACAAGCGCTGCACGAGCCATCCCTTTGATGTCGAATCCAATATGATTATAGAAGTGACGATCTTCGACAGATAACGTGGCATGGATCAGGTCAGGTGCAATATTAGAGAGTCCTACAGGACGTCTCGAAATACCGGATTGCGGTTGAAAATAACCAATGATTTGCCCTTCGCGATCCACGAACTTGGAGGCTATTCCCATCGAGGAGACAGGCAGGGAATCGGCGCGCAGATAGATAAGTAAGCCACCTGTACCGATGAGGAGGAGTAGGAACAGGAATAACGCTGCCGCTCCGAGACGCTTCAATAGACGCACCCTTCGCGAAGGTTTTGATTTGGCATGGGCCGCATGGGACTCTGATTTTCTCGCCTGATGACGCGACATCCCTTCCATCCTTTCTTGTTCCAATCTGGGTGAATTCCACCTATCCCTTAGTATGGAAAAAGTTAGAAAGTCATATTCATTCGTGTCCGAAATATTAAATTTTAGATTCTGACAACTTATACTGTTGCTTTTTTGGCAAGTTTTATTATAATACATCTTGTCCTAGAAGAAGCGACTTCGACATCTATAGCGGATGATCAGCGTTTCTTCGAGAAATATAAGACCAATTTCTTATATTTCAAAAAAACATGGGAAAGAGCGTGATACGTAATCGTCCCTAAACGATTAATCTACGAGAAGAAAGAAGGCTAACTACGATGGAATTGTGGTACACGGAGAAACAAACGGAATCCTTCGGGATTACAGCTAAAGTGAAAGAAACGTTTGTAACAGAAAAAACGGATTTTCAAGACCTCGCGATGATCGATACGGAAGAATTCGGACGTATGCTTGTCTTGGACGGCATGGTCATGACAACGATTAAAGACGAGTTTGTCTATCATGAGATGGTCGCTCATCCGGCGTTGTGCACGCACCCGAATCCGAAGCATGTGCTAGTTGTTGGCGGCGGAGACGGTGGCGTTATTCGTGAAGTATTGAAGCACCCGCAAGTGGAGAAAGCTGTTTTGGTTGAGATCGACGGTAAAGTAATTGAGTACTCGAAGAAATATTTGCCGGAGATCGCCGGAGAACTGGACAATCCTCGCGTAGAAGTTATCGTAGGCGACGGTTTCATGCATATCCATGAAGCGAAGGATAAATATGATGTAGTAATGGTGGACTCCACGGAGCCTGTTGGCCCTGCAGCACCATTGTTCGAGCGTGGGTTCTATCAAGGGATCTTCGAAGCGCTTAAAGAAGACGGAATCTTCGTTGCACAGACGGACAACCCTTGGTTCAAGGCTGATTTGATCCAGAAGGTCAACAAAGATGTCAAAGAAATTTTCCCAATTGTTCGCGTATTTGCTGCGAACGTACCAACATATCCAAGCGGTCTTTGGACGTTTACAATGGGCAGCAAGAAATACGATCCGCTTGAAGTGGACGAGACACAAATTCCAGAAATCGACACGAAATACTACAGCCCTCGCTTACACAAAGCGGCATTTGCATTGCCGAAATTTGTAGAAGACCTGTGCAAATAAGGAGGAGACAAGAACGATGCGTTTAGATCAAGCTTACTCCGGTAATGTCTTTATTTGCAGCTCGGACGATTATGAGAACTCCAAGGCGGTCATCTATGGCATGCCAATGGACTTCACAGTAAGTTTCCGCCCAGGTTCGCGCTTTGGCCCGCCTCGTATTCGTGAAGTATCGATTGGATTAGAAGAATATAGCCCTTATCTCGATAAGAGCATTACAGATATGACTTATTTTGATGCTGGCGACCTGCTCTTACCTTTTGGCAATGCAGCGCGCAGCTTAGATATTATCGGCGAATTTGTTAGCAAGCTGCTGGCTGATGATAAATTCCCGATCGGCTTAGGCGGAGAGCACTTAGTTTCTTGGCCGATCTTCCAAGAAGTCTACAAGAAATATCCAGATCTTGCGATCATCCATTTCGATGCGCATGCTGACCTTCGGGAATCGTATGAAGGAGAGCCATTGTCGCACTCGACGCCGCTTCGCAAAGCAGCAGGTCTGATGGGCGGCAAGAATATCTACCAATTTGGTATTCGTTCCGGTTCCCGTGAGGAGTTCCAATATGCACGTGAGAACATCAATTTCCACCCGTTCGAAGTGCTTGAGCCGCTCAAAAAGGTGCTGCCAGAGCTTGCAGGACGTCCGGTATACGTAACGATTGATATCGATGTGCTTGACCCTTCAGCTGCGCCAGGAACAGGTACAGCGGAAGCAGGCGGCATCACATCCAAAGAGTTGCTGGATGCGGTTCATGCGATCGCGCGCTCGAACGTGAATGTGGTAGGTTGTGATTTGGTGGAAGTAGCTCCGGCTTACGATCCAACAGAACAGACGCAGATCGTAGCAGCCAAAGTTATCCGTGAGATGCTGCTCGGTTTCGTGAAATAAAGAAGAATAAGCCAGGAATAGTGGATTTACAACTATTTCCTGGCTTTCTTTTGTTACACCATCATTCTCCATACGGTATACTGGGATCACATCTTAGAGGAGGGTGAAAAGTGTAGTGTACGTATTCGATTTTCCAATCGTGGATATTGATCCAGTTAGGAAATTCATTCTTGTAAACTTAGCAAGTATTGTGCTTAATTTTATTTCGCTGCTCGCAGCATTTATTGTGACATATAGTCTGTTCTTCAAAAAATTATCGATGGTTTATATCGCACGTTCACCCAAACGATATCGTGTGTTATTTGGTTTGATTGGTGGGATTCTGGCCAGTATCACGGTGCTTCTAAGTGTTCTTACGATTACGAATATCGACGATTTTCATTTTATCGATGCCTTGACGATTGGACTTCAGACGTACTTTATTTTTATCTCACTCTATGGAGGAGGCGTCGTATCGGGGATCTTTACGCTCACGTGTATCACGGCGATGCGATGGCTTGTGGATCCTAGCGTTCAAATGGCTGAGGAGCTCAGCTGCATTGATCTGCTCGCATTTGCAATCACGTGGATTGGATTGCGACTGGATTTGGAGCGTCATTGGAGATGGGCGTTGATTAGTACGACGACTATTCTCTTGCAATCCGGATACTTTATCTTGAAGGGCATGGATCTGGGAGATTTGATCCTGTATATTGGATCGATGCTCGTTGTTGCCGTTGTGATGTACTTCATTATGTATTATGTGATTCAATCTCTAGAGATGTACGTGTACTTTCAACGTAATGCGATGCAAGATTTTCTGACCAAATTAGACAACTTACGATCGCTGCATCTGAAAATCACGCGACTTGTGAAGCGCATGCAGGATACGAATCGAGACTACACCGTCATGATTGCAGATATCGACTATTTCAAATCCATCAATGATACTTATGGTCATGCGGCAGGTGACGAGGTGCTGAGGCAATTCTCGAAGCTGCTGTCAGAGTATTGTCCCAAAAAAGATATTCTCGCGCGTATGGGAGGCGAGGAATTCTGCCTGATTCTATCGAGCGGCATTGAGGAGTCGGAAAAGCTCGCGAATCAAATCCGGGAAGCCGTGGCTGGTCATCTCTTCTCTCTGCCAACGCAGCAGAGTGCATTCATTACCGTGTCCTTCGGACTCGCTGGCTGCAATCGAGATCGTGTGCATACCGTGAATGATATGCATGAAGTGATGGATGAAGCGGATCAGGCGCTCTATGCGGCGAAGACGGCTGGACGAAATCGGGCATCGGTGTATCAAGCGGGGGATTCGGCAGGACACTCTCGGCGTTTGGGATGGAATTGAATCATTTGAGCCGCTGGTAGGCACCGAGCCTTTCGGCGGTTTTTTGTCTGTGAAGCAAGGAACTGTTTGAATTCATAGGACGAACTGGGTATAGTAGTGAGATAGAATTAATGGTGACAGGAGAGCGTGGTAATGCCGAAGAAACATCGGGTGCGAATACGCATCGTGAGCGATCAAGAGCAAGGGCAGACCATTCAAGAGTTCCGAGGTGAGCGGATTGATAAGGATAGCCATATCTATATTCGCTACGAGGAGAACTTGACGGATACGCCGCTTACAGGAGAGGCTGCGAAGACGATGACAACCCTGAAGCTTGGTAGCGATACGATTAAGCTGATTCGTCATGGCGCCGTGCAGTCGGAGCAATCTTTTCAGATGGGATGCAGATTGCCTGGGTTCTATCGCTCGCCATTCGTTCAATTGCAATTATCGCAATGGACCTCACGGCTGCAGATCGACATGCAGGACGTTGCAGGAACGGTGGAGTGGGATTATGAGCTGTTCGCGCATGAAGAGAGTACAGGACAATTCAAAGTGAGTTTAACGATACAGGAGGATCCGGATCATGAGTCAGAATGAAAGTGTATTGGAGCAATTAAATAATGCCGTGAAGAATGCGGTCGGTGAAGCAGTTATTGCAGCGGGTCTTGTGACTAGAGAAGAGCTGCCAGCTTTCGTGATCGAAGTACCGAAGGACAAGTCCCATGGGGATCTTGCGACGAATGCCGCGATGCAATTAACGAAAATTGCGAAGAAGAACCCGCGTCAAATCGCTGAAGCGATTATCGCGAACCTGGATAAGAGCACAGCATCTATCGAGAGTGCTGAGATTGCAGGGCCAGGGTTTATTAACTTCCGTCTGAACAAAAGTTACTTGTATCCGGTTATTGCTGAAGTTGCGGCTAAAGGTGACGGCTTCGGTCGTGTCAACGCAGGAGCGGGTAAGAAGGTCCAAATCGAGTTCGTGAGTGCGAACCCAACAGGCAGCCTGCACCTAGGTCATGCGCGCGGCGCAGCCGTGGGTGATGCATTATGTAATGTGCTTGATTTTGCTGGCTATAATGTCACGCGCGAGTACTATATTAATGATGCAGGGAATCAAGTAGTAAATCTCTGCAAATCGATTGAAGTTCGTTACAAGCAGGAGCTTGGTGTTGACGCTGAGATGCCTGAGGACGGCTACTACGGCGAAGACATTAAAGGATTTGCCAAGGAATTGGTTGCGGAGAAAGGCGACAGCTTGCTGTCATTAACGGATGAAGAGCGTACGAAATTTTTCCGCACTTATGGACTTGAGAAAGAATTGAATAAGATTAAACGCGATTTAGGCCGTTTCAAAGTTCACTTTGACGAATGGTTTAGTGAGACATCGCTCTATGAGACGGGCGCTGTGATTGAGTCACTGGATGAATTGAAAGAAAAAGGCCAAGTGTTCGAAGAAGGGGGCGCGACATGGCTTCGTACAACGCCTTACGGCGATGATAAGGACCGCGTCTTGGTGAAGAACGACGGCACGTATACGTATTTGACACCGGATATCGCGTATCACCGGAATAAGTACGCGCGCGGCTACGATCAAATGATCAATATCTGGGGTGCCGATCACCACGGTTATATTCCGCGTGTTAAAGCAGCGATGGAAGCACTCGGCAACGATCCCGCGAAGCTGACTGTATTGATTGCTCAGATGGTGAGTTTGTTCCAGAACGGCGAGAAGGTGAAGATGTCCAAGCGTACAGGTAAAGCTGTTACGATGGAAGATTTGATGGATGAAGTCGGCGTAGATGCGATCCGTTACTTCTTCACGATGCGTTCGATGGACTCCCATCTTGATTTCGACATGGACCTCGCCATTTCAACATCGAATGAGAACCCGGTATTCTACGTACAATACGCTTATGCGCGTGTTTGCAGCATTTTCCGTCAAGCGGAAGAGCAAGGTGTTGTCATTCTGCCGTTATCCGAAGTAGACCTCACGAAGCTTACAGCAGAGCATGAATATGATTTGCTGCGTAAGATGGGCGAGCTTCCAGAAGAAATCGCGGTAGCAGCGCAAGGTTATGCGCCGCACCGGATTATTCGTTACGTGTATGAACTAGCTTCGCTGTTCCACAGTTATTACAAAGCTGAACGCGTCATCATTGAAGACGCGTCGGTTACGCAAGCACGCCTCGCATTGCTGGGCGCGGTGCGCACGGTTATCGCCAACGCGCTGCGTCTCGTTGGCGTATCTGCGCCAGAGCGCATGTAGGCACATGCGCTCAAGGCGCTGCCTACGCGCACGGCCTGTGGCCGCGTGCGCGCAGCAGCACAAGCAGCCCCACCGCGAGCATTCGCATGCGGTGGGGCTGCTTGGCGTCTAGCGCTCCGCCTCGCGTAGCAGGCGCAGCGCGTCGACTTCGCCGGGCGCGGGCTTTGGCGAACGGAGCCCGCGGATGGTCGTCGCCGAGCGGCGCAGCAGCGCCTTGATCTCGCTCGGCGAGAGGCCAGGCTTTTGCGCGAGTAAGAGCGCAATCGCGCCGCTGACATGCGAGGTCGCCATCGAGGTGCCGCTCATCTCGTTGTAATTGCCGCGAAGCCACGAAGAGATGATCTTGTCGCCAGGCGCATAAATATCAATATATGGTCCACGATTACTGAATTTGGCGACTCGGTGCAGTCGATTCGTGGCGCCAACGGCGATCGTCTGCGGATACCGGGCAGGGTAATCGACCGATTTGCGCTTGGAGTCATTGCCAGAAGAGGCGACGATGACAACGCCTGCATTATAGGCATTGACGACCGCATTCAACAGCGCTTTACTGCTGGACTTCATGCCGAAGCTCATGTTGATGACATGCATTCGGTTTCGAACACACCAATCAATCCCGAGAATAATATCGGATACATAGGCTGAGCCGTTGTGATCGAAGGCTTTTACGGGATGAATTAATGCCCGAGGCGCCACCCCAATGATCCCTTTCAATTGGTTGGCGGCAGCGATCGTCCCAGCAATATGGGTACCATGCCCATTATCATCGTACGGCAGCATGTTGCGGTTGAGCAGGTTAATGCCGCGCATGAGAGAATGACGAAGATCCGGGTGCCGATAATCGACGCCGGTATCAATGACACCGATTCTGATGCGGTGCCCCGTTGAGGTAGACCATGTCTGCGGGGCACGGATGTGCTGGACTCCCCAAGGGATTCCATGATCCCATTGCACGTTTTTGTGTGCGGTCGCGTGAACCTTCATGACTCGCGCATCTTTTTCGATGAAGATGTCGTTTTTGAACATACTCAGCTTCGATTCTGAAATGGCTGGACAGATCATCGCATGAATAATTCTTGACGGTTGAACCGCGCTCAGCATGGCAAGAGAGGATTTCATTTTCTTGAAAAGTGTCAGGCATCTTCTGAAGTCGCGGGTATGAACAAAGCGGATGATTTGTTTCTTCTGGGAGCCGCCCCCCCGAGCAATTTCGTCATGCAGCAATTGTAGAAATGTTGAGTAGTCCAATTTGGAGTCCCCTCCTGACTAACCATGTTGCAGTATTGTATGATTGGCTAGAAAAGAGGGACTGGGTAACATGCCTTTTTTATAAGAAATAGGCCATCTTTCGTGTCAAAGCGGTCCCGAGGACATAGTATGAAGGGAGAGCCTAACAGGGTTCTTTATGAGATACAAGGCCTGTGAAGAAACCTGGTTTTCTTCAGGCGGATACAGTCACTGCGAAGGGCACCCCCCCTTCGCATTCCTCACTAGAGGAGGGTAAAAAATTGAACTTTGATCACGATGCTTCACAGGATGCTTATTCGACGTCGAATCTTGTGCTCACGCTCAAAACTTCTGTGCTCATGTAGGTTTCGCCTACACTCCGCTCCTTGTTTTTCGCCTTCGCCCAACCTTCTCGGTGCTGAAAGCTCATTTTTTTACCTTTGATTTAACTTTTACAACCTTAACCCCTAAAAACAAAACTGCGCGATGGATCTGGCCGATCCATACTCGACAGTACTACAACTCCAACAAATACATATCTTTACCGCAAGAAGGTCCCCCCATCTAAAAGGGAGGACCTTCTTGTATTGCACCGCTTCTTGCAAGCTTCTCCCCCGGAACCTGGATGGCGATAGCTCATCCAGATCCCACCCCCAGAGTGCTCATGCATACGAAGTGCATGAGCATCTCCCTGCGCTCCCCCGCAAGCGAAGGCGAGGAGGGCGCTTCCCTCTGATGAACGTAGCGAATGGAATGAGGGGTATCGGATCGAGAGCGAAGCGTTCGCCTTTGTAATCAGAAAACATCCCCTCCTATCCAATCCTAAGTTTTCTGATTACAACAGCGACGAAAGCCGATACCCCCAGTCCAGCAGCCCTCGTTCATCATAAGAGATCTTTCTCTCTTTCTCCTCGGTTTCTCTTCTTCCATATCTTTTAATCTTTCGCTTTTCTCATCAAGCTTGCATTTTTACCCTAAATAGGTTTTACTTATGTTTGATATGGATATGTTATAGAAGAATGTTTATATGTTGTGAACATTGTGAGAGAGGAAGTGTCCTTCAATGAGCACCCCGTTTCAATTAAAAATTGATCCTGAGAAAGTGCACGAGATTCCGATGGTGGATCTTGCTTTTGAAATCTTAAAAGCTGCGAACAACCCATTTTATTACCGGGATCTGATGAATGAAGTTGCCAAATTAAGAGGTCTATCGGAAGACGAGATCAAAGAAGTAGTCGCACAACTGTATACGGAGATTAACATCGACGGTCGGTTCGCATGCGTAGGAACGAACTTATGGGGCCTGAAGCGTTGGTACCCAGTTGAGCGTTCAGAAGATCCAGTGGCGAATTCCAAACGTCCGCGTATCATCAATGATGATGACGATGACATGATGGATGACGAAGAACTGTTCGCAGATGAAGAAGATTCATACACTTCGGATGAGGACTTCGACAACGTTGATGAAGAGCAAGATGAAATGTACGGTGATGAAGAAGAAGAAGCCGAAGTTGATGATGAAGCTGTCATGGATGACGAGGAACTCGTTGGTGAAGACGAATCCGAGGAAGACAGTGAAGAAGAAGATGAATTTGACGACTTCGAAGAAGAAGAAGATAAATAACGGACTAGCCGTAAAAATTGTTTAGTCTCGTTAGAAGGGCGGGCTCGCGTTACAGCGGGCCTCTTCTTTTGTCACCCCTCCGAATTGCTCCGCATTTGACGACCTAGTACGGGGGAATTTTGGACAAGTGATCCACATCTTAGAAAGTCTGTGACGTCACTTGACATGGGACTTGGGACAGAGTAAACTATTTTTCGGGCTTAAGATTTATTTTGCAATTTATATACCTTTGAATGAAAAGTGCCCCGTGGCTACGGGAGTCACTTTTTTGTTTTTTTTATCAAGTTTTTTGGTGAATTAGGTTAGTCTAATACTAACGATTCGCAGTGGATTTTTCTTTTTTTTTGTAGCAGTGTCGGACAGAGCTTAGGCTCTGTTTTAAATGTTTAGGAGGGTATGGATTGTGACAAAATATATTTTCGTGACGGGCGGGGTTGTATCTTCTTTAGGAAAAGGGATTACCGCAGCATCTCTTGGCAGATTGCTTAAGAACAGAGGGTTAAAAGTAACAATTCAGAAATTTGATCCGTACATCAACGTGGACCCAGGGACGATGAGCCCTTATCAACATGGTGAAGTGTTCGTAACCGATGACGGCGCAGAGACGGATCTTGACCTTGGGCACTATGAACGTTTTATCGATATTAACTTGTCGAAGAACAGCAATGTAACGACAGGTAAAGTGTACTCTTCCGTTATTTCCAAAGAGCGTCGTGGTGAATACTTAGGCGGAACGGTTCAAGTAATTCCACACATTACGAATGAAATTAAGGACCGCGTATTCCGTGCTGGACGTGAAGCTGGATCTGACGTGGTTATTACAGAAATCGGCGGTACAGTAGGGGATATCGAGAGCTTGCCGTTCCTTGAAGCGATTCGTCAAATCAAGAGCGACATTGGCCGCGATAACGTAATGTATATCCATTGTACGTTGATTCCATATATTAAGGCTGCTGGTGAAATTAAAACCAAGCCAACACAACATAGCGTCAAAGAACTACGCAGTATCGGGATTCAACCGAACGTGATCGTGTGCCGTACGGAGTATGAACTTTCCGAAGATACGAAACGTAAAATTGCATTGTTCTGCGATATCGATGCGAATGCAGTTGTCGAGTGCCGCGATGCTTCGACATTGTATGAAGTACCTCTTAACCTCCGCAACGAAGGTCTGGACGATATCGTTGTGAATCATTTGAAATTAACAACAACGCCTCCGGATATGACCGATTGGGAGAAGTTGGTTGAGCGTGTGAAGCAACTTCAGCATAACGTTGAAATTGCCATTGTGGGTAAATATGTTGCACTTCATGATGCGTACCTCAGTATTGTAGAATCCTTATCTCATGCTGGTTTTGATGCGAACTCCGACGTGAAAATCCGTTGGGTGAATGCAGAAGAATTGACAGAGAGCAATGTGGGTGAATACCTGAGCGGCGTTCAAGGGATTTTGGTTCCAGGCGGATTTGGCGATCGTGGAATCGAAGGTAAAATCTCAGCGATCCGTTATGCACGCGAACAACAAATTCCGTTCTTCGGTATTTGTCTCGGTATGCAGGTAGCTGTCATTGAAGTTGCTCGTAACTTGGCAGGATTGCAAGGAGCGAATAGCTCAGAGATCAATCCAACTACGGATTATCCGGTCATTGACTTGCTTCCAGAACAGAAAGACATTGAAGAAATGGGCGGCACAATGCGTCTTGGATTATACCCATGTAAATTGCAAGATAACACACTTGCACAGCAGTGTTATAATGATGAGCTTGTCTATGAGAGACACCGTCACCGGTATGAGTTCAACAATGAATACCGTGAAGTCATTGAGCGTACAGGCCTTGTTATTTCGGGTACTTCACCGGACGGACGTCTGGTTGAAATCGTTGAATTGCCTGGACACCCATGGTTCCTTGCCGTACAATTCCATCCGGAGTTTATCTCGCGTCCGAACCGTCCTCAGCCGTTGTTCCGTGAGTTCGTGAAGGCAGCGCTAAAAGTACAACGCTAATATTTTTACGTTTTTTCCAAGAGCAGGAAGGAATTCGAGTAAATTCCGCGAATATATTTACGGGTATCAAGTTCAGAGGACTGTATCCATGATCCATATATTCGCCTGGTTGCTCTTGGGAGGGAATCGTTTGGAGAAGAAGAAGGTATTAATTGTTGATGATCAGAATGGGATCCGCGTATTGCTCATGGAGGTATTCGGTAGCGAAGGATATCAGACCTTTCAGGCGGCGAACGGGAAACTCGCACTAGAAATTGTTAGCAAAGAAGAGCCGGATATGGTATTACTTGATATGAAGATTCCGGGGATGGACGGCCTTGAAATCTTGAAACATATTAAGCAGATCAAACCGTTTCTTAAAGTGATCATGATGACTGCTTATGGTGAATTAGACATGGTTAAAGAGGCGACAGATCTCGGAGCGCTGATGCATTTCACCAAACCGTTCGATATTGATGAGATCCGTATTGCAGTAAATATGCAGCTTCGTGACGGAATACATGCTTAACAGGACCTCTTGGTCCTGTTTTTATTTGGAGAGGAAGCATGTTTACTATTTCGTTCCTGTTTGTGGTATAATACTCGGGTATAGAATATCAATTCTTATTGTGATAACAACCATTTATGAAATATGCTCTGAAATAGATACGTGTGGAAAAAACATCGCTTTTCGGTGCACTTCCTTATAAATTTCGCAGAAACGCTAATCCTCCTGTTTGGACGATGAAGTCGTTTCTTCTTGTTTATAGCTTTTTTTCTCTCATTTCTATGAATTGGAACATACATAGGAGGATTTCTGACTCTATGGAGAAGTTAATGATTTGCGGCGGACGTCCGCTGCACGGTACAGTACAAATTAGCGGGGCTAAGAATAGTGCAGTCGCGCTTATTCCTGCTGCAATTTTAGGTGAGACTGAAGTTGTTCTAGATAATTTGCCACTGATCAGCGATGTAGCAACGTATGCGGAAATTCTAGAAGGGCTTGGTGCGGAGGTTAGACTTTCAGGCAATCAAATGGCTATTGACCCATCGGAATTGAAATCTATCCCTATGCCGAATGGTCCAGTTAAGAAATTACGCGCTTCCTATTATTTAATGGGTGCGATGTTAGGGCGGTTTGGTGAAGCAACGATCGGCATGCCAGGTGGATGTAATTTTGAGCCGCGTCCGATTGATCAGCATATTAAAGGTTTTGAGGCGCTAGGTGCTACTGTGACGAATGATTATGGCTCCATTCATGTGTATGCCAAAGAACTGCGCGGCGCGAAGATTTATCTGGACGTGGTGAGTGTAGGGGCAACCATTAATATTATGCTGGCAGCTTCTCGGGCCAAAGGTACAACCGTGATTGAAAATGCGGCCAAAGAGCCTGAAATTATAGATGTGGCGACATTGCTCAATGCAATGGGTGCGAAGATCAAAGGTGCGGGTACGGAGACGATTCGAATTGAAGGCGTCGCAACGATGCATGGATGCAGACATTCGATTATTCCCGATCGCATTCAAGCAGGGACATATATGATCGCAGCAGCGGCAACACGCGGCAATGTGCTAATTGATAATGTGATTCCGAAGCATATGGAAGCTCTCACAGCCAAGCTGCAAGAGATGGGTGTTGGCATTGAGGAGATGGATGAGTCCATTCGCGTCATTGGCGGACCGGATTACACCAATATTGACGTGAAGGCACTCGTGTATCCGGGGCTTGCGACTGATCTGCAGTCTCCGATGATGAGCTTGCTTACACAGGCGAATGGCGTTAGCATGTTGACCGATTACGTATATAGCAATCGATTTAAGAATGTTCCGGAATTGCTTCGTATGGGCGCGAAAATTCGTGTCGAGGGACGTTCGGCTATTACTGAAGGAAGCAAGTTGAATGCTGCCAAAGTAACAGCAACCGATCTACGTGCCGGCGCATCCCTCGTGATCGCTGCGTTAACCGTAGAAGAAGGTGTTACGGAGATTACAGGTGTGGAATACATCGATCGGGGTTATGACAATCTCGTAGAGAATCTTCGTGATCTAGGCGCTGAGGTATGGCGTGAGACACTCGTTCCTGCTGAATAAGCAGGTATTTTCTCGGGAATACTACTAAGATAGATATTTGTTTTTGCTAGTCTACTTTAATATCGGACTTATTAATGGAATAGGTGGTTAATTGAATGGATCTTCAAATTTCTGATTTGGAAGAAATGAAGCTAACGGAGTTATATAAGTTAGCGAAGCAGTACCAGATTCCTTATTACGGGCAAATGAAGAAGAAAGAACTTATTTTTGCAATTTTAAGAGCGCAGGCAGAGAAGAGCGGACTGATGTTTATGCAGGGCGTATTGGAAATCTTGCCGGAAGGGTTCGGTTTCCTTCGTCCGATTAACTATTTGCCAAGTGCGGAGGATATATATATATCTGCCTCGCAAATCCGCAAGTTTGACTTAAGGACAGGCGATTTAGTCTCCGGTAAATGTAGACCTCCGAAGGAGAATGAACGCTATTTCGGTCTTCTTCAAGTCAATGCGGTCAATGGTGAGAGTCCAGATACGGCAGCAGAAAGGCTTCATTTCCCAGCGTTAACCCCACTTTATCCGCAAGAGAAGGTTGTTCTTGAATCATCCCCAGCGCATCTCTCAACTCGAATTATGGATATTTTGGCACCTGTAGGACTTGGACAACGTGGCTTGATCGTAGCTCCTCCCAAAGTAGGTAAAACTCTTCTCCTCAAAGAAATCGCCAACAGTATTTCTACCAATTATCCCGAGATCGAACTGTTTGTTCTATTGATTGATGAGCGTCCAGAGGAAGTTACGGATATGCAGCGTTCGGTAAAAGGTGAAGTGGTCGCTTCGACATTCGATGAATTGCCTGAGAATCATATTAAAGTGTCGGAACTTGTATTAGAGCGTGCATTGCGACTTGTTGAGCATAAGAAGAATGTCGTCATTCTCATGGATAGCATCACGCGTCTTGCACGTGCGTATAACCTTGTCGTGCCGCCATCAGGCCGTACGCTCAGCGGCGGTATTGATCCGGCTGCGTTCCACAGGCCGAAGCGTTTCTTCGGATCTGCTCGAAATGTGGAAGAAGGCGGAAGCTTGACCATTATTGCTACAGCGCTCGTGGAGACAGGTTCACGTATGGATGATATCATTTATGAAGAATTTAAGAGTACAGGCAATATGGAGCTCCATCTGGACCGTAAATTGGCGGAGAGACGAATTTTCCCTGCGATTGATATTCGCCGTTCAGGCACGCGCCGTGAGGAAATGCTCATGACGAAGGATGCGCTCGACAAAGTATGGGCCATTCGTAAGAATATGAACGAATCGATGGAATTTGTAGATAATTTCTTGAGAAAAATCGGTAAAACGAAGACCAATGAAGAATTCTTCGCTACCTTGGATTTGAATGCAACCTCGAGCGGCAGCTCGTCCAGTTCATCGGCACCTCGTCGAACTGCACGGACCGCATCGACTGCATCATCTTCGGTAGGTAGTGGTAGTGGGAGATCGATGTAATTTCGTTTGAATGAGATAGGAGTGCAGCACGATGTATTTGGTGTACGCAGATGAGCAAGGCAATGTATATGATCACCCGGAATTACACGCATTGGCGCGTAGTGCGGATATGATCGTTGAGATATTAGAGGATGAATTAATTCCGCTGCCAGATGGTGCGACGCTTGTTAGCTTACCTTTCACACGTCCGATCGGTCTTGATCCGGATACGGGTGAGATGGTCGCAATGCAGGATAATGTGAATGCCGTGGGCGCGCTATTGCCACAAGGATTCACTCGCCTATGTATTCCAAGCTACGTGAAGACGAACAAAGACGAGAAGCTTCCGCTATTCGGTTACTCCGCGGTCGTCTGGAAAGATGGTGCATTCTACGTTACGGCGGACAAATCGGATGATCCCGAGCAATGGAACCCGATGAACTGTGACCGCGATGAGCTGAAAATTCAGGTTGACCGTCTAACGAAGCAGTTTCCTGAGAATCGGTTGTATCAGCATTTATCCAATTGTGCGTTAGGCTATGAGTGCCTAACCTCTTCGAATACGTTCTTGAATCGGTGGGAAGGTGGCGTGCCTGTATCCTTCTCCTGTAATGCAGGATGTTATGGTTGTATCTCTGAACAACCTGATGATAGTGGATTCCCAGCACCGCAGACACGGATGAACTTCAAACCGACCGTAGAAGAAGTATCGCAAGTAATGCTGACACATCTCACAACGCCTGAATCCATCATTAGCTTTGGGCAAGGATGCGAAGGTGAACCTTCGACACAAGCCAAAATTATTGTCGAAGCCATTCGGGAAGTTAGAGAGAAGACGCAGATGGGCTATATTAATATCAATACGAATGCCGGATTAACGGACCATATTCGTGCCATTGTCGATGCAGGGCTTGATCTGATGCGCGTTAGTACGATTAGTGCGCTAGACGATCATTATAACGCTTATTACAAACCACGCGGGTATACGCTGAAGAATGTCGAGAAATCGCTGAAATACGCGTCGGATCAAGGGGTATATACATCGATTAACTATTTGATATTCCCAGGTGTTACTGATCGGGAAGAAGAAGTAGAAGCGATGATTGAATTCGCACGGCGGACGAATTTGCGTCTGATTCAGATGCGGAATCTGAATATTGACCCAGAGAGTTATTTGGAATTAATCCCTCCGGCGCAAGGTGAAATTCTCGGAATGAAGCAGATGCTTGAGATCTATCAAGCGGAACTTCCGGACGTTGTCATTGGCTCTTATACGCATGTTCCTCCTGTGCAATATCGACGCAAACAGGTCATGAACTAAGCCCCAATATAAGGACGATGAAGCCGTTTCTTTTTGTATTGCAGTCCATGTGACAACATGCTATAATGCATCTATTGTGTCAATATACTCTGGGGTCGCAAAGAGCCCAGGGCGGAAAGAGGTGAATTCGATGAAACAAGCGATTCAGCCGACGTATCACATCACCACAGTTACTTGCGCATGCGGCAATGTATTTGAAACAGGATCCGTGAAGCCAAACCTTCGCGTTGAGATTTGTTCCAACTGTCACCCGCACTTCACTGGCAAGCAGAAATTTGTGGATGCTGGTGGTCGTGTCGATAAATTCAAAAAGAAATACGGCATCTAATTTGTCTTATCAAGAATCTCCCTGGCTCTTTCATGAGTGCAGGGAGTTTTTTTTGTAAATATAAGAATTTATAAGTTTCACATATAAACTGTTCTTATATTTCTCGCTTAAACGCTATCCGTCCTTACAAGGACGACGAAGTCGTTTATGCTTGAGTTCATCACGCGTCAACATTTGTTAAATATTCGCAAAGGTTGCGCTTTGTACAGATATAAGCTATACTTGGTTTTACCGTGCTAGATGGGGAGGCAGCGGTGCCCTGTAACTCGCAATCCGCTATAGCGAGGTTGAATTCCTGTCCGAGGTCTTGTCGATGTGAGGTTTGGTCTTTACATGCGATGTTGACGGTCGGGTCCTCCGCAATGGATGTCTATGAACCTGGTCAGGTCCGGAAGGAAGCAGCCATAAGTAGGAAGTTCTATGTGCCGGAGGGTGGCCTGACCCGAGTTGTTATGTAAGGGTGCCACTCGGATCGCAACGATCAGAGACAGGTGCACGGTACAACCTTACGAATAGAACACCAGCGTAACGGAAGTTACGAATGGTGTTTTTTTATGCTTCTTTTTGACAAAAGAAGGAAAAGTGTGATTCGAACCGAATATAACAAACATAGGGTTAATATGTCATGTTGAGGTATCGGGGTGGATGTATGATGTCAGAGTTCATTGCGCCGGGGTTAGACTTTACTAGGGAAACCTATAAGTATTACGTGGACAGACTCCCTCATATGTTAGCTCTTCTCGTGGATCAGGGCGGTGTGGTAAGGTGCTGTAATGCGCTTTTTGCCAAGGTGCTGGGCTATGACCTTGAAGATGTGTTGGGTCAGTCGGTGCAGACATTTTTTGTTGAATCCTATTCACTCGGGGAGCTTATGACTCGCTTTCATGAACAGATACACAAGAATCAATCGTATTTCAGGATCCATGCCGAAGCAAAGAATGGCGATGTGATCAAGGCAGATACGACGATTTTATCCATCCACTTGGATGGAGAACCAATGTATTCGATTATCATGAGCCATACACGGAATATGCGTGAATTAAGCCTATTGCAGCAGTTCTCAGGTGCATTTATACGTGATGTGAACCTGGGTGTCATCATTATGGACCGTAATTTCAATTTAGTCGAAATTAGTGACATGGCTTGCCGAATTCTTGGGATTCAGAGTGAAGATGTGATGAATAGACCGATGCAGGATATTTTTTATGGTATGCCATTGGAACATCAGCTGGTTCAACGTGCCATCTTAGACGGGGTTATCGTACGCAATCACGCGATGTCTTGGATGAATAACCAGGACCGGTATGAACTGCTCATGGACTCGAACGTGCTGAGGGATGAGGAAGGCGACATTGTTGGAGCCTATGTTATTTTCAAAGACGTATCGAATCTTAGATCCTTGGAAGAGCAAGTGAATCGGAGCGATCGTCTCGCGATGATCGGACAGATTGCTGCGGGAACGGCGCATGAGATTCGGAATCCGCTTACTTCGATTAAGGGATTTCTGCAGATGTTCAAGAAAACGATGCAGGATAAGGGATTAGAGAAGGAGCACGGTTACACAGAGATCATGCTGAATGAGTTGAACCGAATCAATGACTTGGTTAGCGAATTCTTATTGCTTAGTAAACCCAAGCATGTATCGTATGATATTGTGGATGTATATACCATCATTAATGAAATGCTGCCAATCGTAAGTAATGAAGCAATTCTGTACGATGTTGCTGTCGTATTCGATGATACAGGTCCGGTTCCGAAGATTGTTGCCGACCGTGAACTATTGAAGCAAGTGTTTCTCAATATATGTAAGAATGGTATTGAAGCAATGGTGGATGGCGGAATATTATCGATTTCCGTTCGGACGGATTCGGCACAACGTATTTGTATCGAGATTCATGATACAGGTCCAGGTATTCCGGTATTTATGATCGACAAAATTTTTGATCCGTTTTTTACGACGAAGCAAGAAGGCACCGGGCTCGGGCTATCCATTTGTCAACGGATCATCCACGATATAGGTGGCGTAATTCGTGTATCCTCGAAAGGATTTGGAACGACTTTTACGGTCTCCATTCCTTATCATGGTGAGACAGTATGAGAAAATTAGAAGCTTAGTATGAAAAGGTGCCCTTTCCAAGTAGAAGGGCTATTTTTTTGCGGAAGTTGATGTAGTATAATGTGATCAACCCTCTTCTTGAGGACGAAGTATTCGAAAACATCTATAATGTTGTGGTAATATAGCTTATGTACAGCGACATGTTGAAAGAGGTAACTGCGATGGCTCATATAGCGTTATATCGTGCTTGGCGACCGCAGTCGTTCCAAGACATGGTGGGACAGAAACATATTATTCAGACACTTCAGAACGCGCTGCGCGAACAGCGGTATTCCCATGCCTATTTGTTCAGTGGCCCTCGCGGAACAGGCAAGACGAGCACGGCCAAAATCTTGGCGAAGGCGATAAACTGTGAACATGGACCCAGTGTGGAGCCTTGTAATACTTGTGATGCCTGTATCCGGATTACGGCAGGTTCTGTCATGGACGTGGTTGAGATTGATGCTGCATCGAATCGCGGGGTGGATGAAATTCGAGACCTGCGAGAGAAGGTCAAGTATGCCCCGACCGAAGTAAGGTGCAAGGTTTATATTATCGACGAAGTCCATATGCTAACAACAGAAGCGTTTAACGCGTTGCTCAAGACACTTGAAGAACCTCCAGCGCATGTCATGTTTATTCTTGCGACGACAGAGCCGCATCGACTGCCGGCGACGATTCTTTCACGTTGCCAACGATTTGATTTCCGTCGTGTATCTTTGCAGGAACAAGTCGAACATTTGCAGAAGATATGTGAGCGTGAAGGAGTCTCTGCAGAGGAAGATGCTCTATCCTACATTGCAAGACTATCTGATGGAGGGATGCGAGACGCGCTAAGTTTGCTCGACCAAGCCGCATCTTTTACGAATGGACAGATCACCTACAAACAAGTGATGGATATTACAGGTGGTATTCCTTCGGAACAATTTGCTGATCTGGCAGAAGCTATTCAACGACATGATATCTCGTATATCTTGACGGCGATTGAAGGGTTCATGCAAGATGGGAAGAGCGCTGACAAATGTGTAGAGAATCTCATTTACTATTTCCGCGATTTATTGATGGTCAAGATGGTCCCTCATGCTGATGGTATGACCGAACGCTTGATGGACTCAGAGCGGATTCGAATAACTGCGGAAGCTTTTGAAGCGGAACAGTTATTCCGAACCATCGAGATCTTGAATCAATATCAAGTGGAAATGAAATATGCCACGAATCCGCAGACGTTATTCGAAGTGGCAATGCTTAAAATCTGCACAATGCATGATGGAGCACCTGCGGGTGGTGTGAAATCCTCGACTGTTACGTCCATGAGTACGGCGGATGTAGCGTTAATCAAACAGCTAGAGCAGCAAGTTGCGACACTAGAGAAACGAGTAGAGCAGCTGATGCAATCAGGCGCAGGGTCCGCACCGGCGAATACAGAAGGTTCTTCCTCAGGGCGAGCTAACTCGGGACGTGGAGCAGCTACGGCAAATCGGACATCGATCGTCGCTAAGATTCCACCAAAGATGGATCTCTACATTGCGGGGAAAGACACGGCTTCGTTCGTCCAGATTCGGTCTCAATGGGGTCGTGTGCTGCAACGTGTCAAGGAAGAGAAAGTCACGATTCATGCATGGTTCATGGATGGAGAACCTATCTCGGCAACCGAAGATGCTGTACTCGTAGGTTTTAAGAATACGATTCATCGGGAGACGACAGAAAGACAGGCGAACCGGGAAGTCATTGAACGTGTGATGAAGGAAGTGCTTGGTGCATCATATAAGCTGATTACGATGATGCTTAAAGACTGGAATTCGGTTGTCACCGATCAAGCTGAGACTGCAGGTGAATTGCAGCTCGTTCCTGAAGATGGAGCAGGTGCACCAACTGCAGGTGAGAAGAATCCTTCAGAACCATGGGTAGACCAGGCGATTGAGATGTTTGGTGAAGATCTTGTTGTGATTAAAGATGAGTAAATAATTATGGAATACCACTATAAGTTAAAGGGGATTGAGAACGATGAACAATATGAACAATATGATGAAACAAGTGAAGAAAATGCAGGAACAAATGTTGAAGGCTCAAGAAGAATTGGGCGGCAAAATGATTCAAGGTACTTCTGGCGGCGGCGCAGTTACTGTTGAAGTGAATGGTCATAAGAAAATTTTGTCCATCGCGATCAAACCAGAAGTGGTAGATCCAGAAGATATCGAAATGCTTCAAGATCTTGTAATGACAGCGGTGAATGATGCTTTGACGAAAGCGGAAGATATGGCGAATGATGATATGGGTAAATTTACAGGCGGTATGAAAATTCCTGGCTTGTTCTAATTAACTCGGAAATAGATTAATCGATCATAATAATTCTCGCAGGAACGCTGCTCTCCTTGAAGGATGATGCAGCTGTTTCTGTTTTTGAGGAGCGTAGAAGGGGACACGGCCAGTGTATTATCCTGAACCGATAGCTAAATTAATCGATGCTTTTACCCACTTGCCGGGTATTGGACCGAAGACGGCAGCAAGGCTTGCTTTCCACGTGCTGCGAATGAAGGAAGATGATGTGATCGACTTTGCGAAGGCGCTGGTTAATGTGAAGCGCAATCTGCATTATTGTTCGGTATGCTGCAACATAACAGATGTAGACCCGTGTCGAATTTGTCAGGATAAGAGCCGGGATAACTCTGCAATTTGTGTAGTCCAGGAATCGAGAGATCTCGTTGCAATGGAGCGGACGAAGGAATTTCAAGGGTACTATCACGTTCTCCACGGCGCCATCTCGCCAATGGAAGGAATCGGCCCGGATGAAATCCGAGTTGCGGAGCTATTAAGACGATTAAGTGATGAACGCGTGCAGGAGTTGATCCTCGCGACGAATCCGAATATCGAAGGGGAAGCCACGGCGATGTACTTATCGAGATTGGTCAAACCATTCGGTATCCGCGTAACGCGTATTGCTCACGGTCTGCCGGTGGGCGGGGATTTGGAATATGCAGATGAAGTCACCTTGTCCAAAGCGCTTGAAGGGCGCAGAGAGATTAATTAATTCATATGATTTGAAATGTTGAGCTCTATTTCTTAGGGCTTTTTTTGTTTTTTAGGTTCTAAGTTTGTCCTTCCGTTGATATGAATGGGATAGCGGCAAACGGTAAAGGTGCTGTAGACACCATTATCGTGCTGGTTGTTATTCGTAAAATGGACAAGGAGGGGCTTGGTATGGCTTGGTGGAAATGGTGGAATCGGGATGCAAGGGTGCTATTGGAACAGACGGTGTCTGAGAAAATGCTATTGTACAGAGAGATCTGTGTCGCTAAACGTGAGTGGGAGAACGCTCATGCATTGTTCCAAGAAGCGACAGAAGTCGATGAAATTGATTATGCGATTTACTTGCTAGAAGCGACAGAGAAGCGATATGACATGCTGATCAAGAAGGCCAAACGTATTCAATTGAGTGTATTGATGTTGAACGCTTAGGGAGGGATGATGATGAAGGTCATATTGGCAATCCTACTCGGAGTTTCTTTGTTGCTTCTTGCATACACCTTATTGAAGTATCGCCTAACGTGGCGCTGGCTTAGTATATTTGCTGGCCAGATTATCATTGCGGCGGTAGCGATTTATGCTGTCAACTATAGTGGACTCATCTCAGGTCTTCATATTCCGCTTAATCCTATAACGATGGCTACAGCAGTGCTGCTGGGTATCCCAGGCGTACTTTTATTATTTTGTATAAAATTAACAGTGATATAGTTATTGACTTCCCTAAGCATTCTATGATAAATTAAATCTCGCCGCTCCGAACGGAGTACAAAATTGAAGAAGCACTGAAGAGTGCGACAAAAAACTTCAAAAAAAGTGCTTGACTAAAAGAACGGCGATGTGATATATTATAAAAGTCGCCGCTGAGACAACGGGCGACAAGAAATGAGAGTTTTCGATAGATAACTTTCGGGAATGATTGATCTTTGAAAACTGAACAACGAGTGAATTAAAGCAATAAATGAGATCAGTAATGATCTCGCTAGCAAGTTTATGAGCAAGTCAAACACTTTATTGGAGAGTTTGATCCTGGCTCAGGACGAACGCTGGCGGCGTGCCTAATACATGCAAGTCGAGCGGAGTTATTCCTTCGGGGATAACTTAGCGGCGGACGGGTGAGTAACACGTAGG
>NZ_KB895428.1 GCF_000374845.1 Paenibacillus terrigena DSM 21567
AACTTCGTTTTAGGCCGTCCTTTGTGGAAAGTGTTCTGTCCACGACCATCTTCTAACGAAACTCCTTTTTGAGACTTCTTAACCCAAACGAGCACCTGACATTTACTACGTATATTCAATTGCTTCGCTACTTCTCGAGAACTTACCCCTGACTCATAAAGTCGAATGGCTTCGTTTTTTAATTGTTCCGTGTATTGGATGAATACTTGTCCTTTTTTTGCCATGAAAAATCCCCTCCGGTTGCAGCGTTCAAGTCCATTGTACCAGTGGACTTTTCTTCACTGTCAACCATAAGGGGATAATATCAGAAGCGGCGGTATTTTGATTAATCCTTTTATTGTATGAAAAATAAAATGAGTTTGATGTTTTCAGCCGAGGTGATTCTTTATTCAAACAATTGTCTGTTTAACAGTATCCTTATTCTTCCTTGTATGTCTCTGAATCCTACAAGCCATATTATTTTTGTTAACTAATTGGTTTGCTCAAGCCGGCCTTGAACATTTCGCTTTAGCAACTCAAAATCAGGATGCAATGAAATAGAAAGAAAACGATTAACATACAATATGACTGGAGGAACATCAAAATGGCACAACAAATTGATACAAATTCTTTGAAAAAGGCGGAAGCAGTCACATCTATCGCTAAAGACCTTATTACACAAGCCATTGAGCAATCTGCTTCAAATCAAATTCTTTGTGAAGAAGCTCTAAAACAAGCTGCTAACGAAATCAAACAAGCTCAAACTATGATCAGTCAAGTACAATCGGCGTTTCAAACAGACAAAGCTCAACAATCAAAGTAACTTGTACCTGTAAACTGAAACCTAAAGAATAACTTAAGTCGTGGGTTTCCTCAGACTACACCGAGACAGTGATAGAGTTGAGATTATTCTCAACTCTTTTTACATGAAAAAATCTTGATTCGCTGCTGCTACTGCAGTTTCGAAGCAAAATCCTTTAACTCCTACCTATGAATTAGAACCCTTTAAATTGCGGCAATACACACGTCTCAAAGAGGGAATTAACTAATATGTCTATAAAAAAGGAACACCGTAAATTATGCTACAGTGCTCCATGGAGTTAGAGGATTAACCTTGTCTTTGCTTGTGTTTGGTATTCTCACAGATAACCATGACGGTCCTATTTCTTCTAATGGTTTTACATTTTTCACAAATAGGTTTTACAGATGGTCTAACTTTCATTAGAAGCCCCTCCTTGCCAGATTACTTTAATCAGCAATCTGCCCTTTATCAGTATAGAAATGAGTATATGAAATGAATATATGTATATAGTATATTATTCTATGATGATATATCAATTGATAATCACTGGAAATGAAGGAATGACATCAGATGTGGTCGGATTTCGAATAAAAGGACGAGCAACACATAAAGGTGAAATCCCCCTTTGCATTACTCATCCTCCAATATCCAATCGCAAAGATTGATCCAGGATTCCCGGAAGCTAGTCGAGTCTTATAATGGCCCAGATCAATGACTGAACTCGAGCTTTTTTTTAACGGCTCAAACTGCCCGCCAACCGCAATCGTTGACGATAGGGACCGACCGGTATAAAAATCAGCCCTGTTTCATCCCTGGAATCCGTCCGATAAAGCGCATCGCTGTCATTAGCGTCAAACCCGAGAAGCGGACGCCCGCCCATCCCGAGGGCGGATGCCGCCAGCAATAATCGGTGCACGAGCATCCCGGCTTCCATTTGCAGAATGCGGTATCCCCGCTTGCCGAGCTGCGACTGAAAGAAACTCCTCTCCCCTGCCACATGAAAGCTGAGCGGCACTTGAAACAAATTGATATTGGGAAGCGACATTCCCTCCTGCATCCGTTGCCTGTGATCTCCTAGACATACTGGCTGCAGCGCGTGTGCGGCGCCATCGTACCGATAAGCGCCGTCCGGAATGTCTTCGACCCCGTAGAAGCAGCCATACAGGCATACACGGGGTTCCGCCTCCTCCTGTAGTCCATCCAGGTCGTTGCGATACGAGAAGGAAGCCGTCGCTTCCCGAAGCAGAGCTGCAAGCTGGGAGAGACCAATCGGCTTCAAGACAAATTCCGTCTCGGGTGAGAACCGGTTGCGGCAAACCGTCGCCAAATCATACGACAAGCGATCTACAGGCGGCAGAGGCAGTGCGAGCGCTTCATCCGAGATTGCTTGTTCATCCTTCTGGATCTGTCGAAACAATTGCGTCGAATCCAGTCGGGACGCTTCGCTCATCCGAAGCAGCATCGGATAATCTACGATCTTCTGCGACCTGACATAGTGATCATGCCTGACTGGCGACAACTCCCGGCATAGCTCAGAGGCGAAAATCGTTTCCTCATCCTCGTTCCCGTTGGCCATCCACCTGAACGCCGGCTCCGTAGATAGGGGGATAACCGCATACACGCTCTCCTCTTGTTCCGATAGTCCGAGCAGATAATTGACGGCTTGATCGAGAAATTGAAAATGCACGCCAGACGAAAATCCGAATCGTTTCGCGACTTCGAGCATCTGTCCGATCAGAACGCCAGCGTCCAGTCCCTGCAGCCGATAGGCAAAATTATTGTATTTGTAAAAATTCTTCCAGTATACCGTAGATACGAAGGCAGCGCCGAAGCAACCGTTCGCGTCACAGCGATTCCCGAGTGACTTCGCCAAATATTCGTCATAATTTCCTTCGCGCAGCAACACCAACCGATGATGCGCCGCATCGTAATGGTATACGCCGGCAGGCAATTCGCCAAGCTTCAAATAGAGATACATTTCGCTCGGATATAACCCGCCTCCGGAAGGAACGAAGCGCCGGCACATCTGCAAGACGCCTCCCAATTCTTCCGTTGTATCCCGCTCCATAACGGATTGGGTCAATTGCGCAAGCCCGAATACATAGTAGAGGAAATGTCCGATATCGCGAAGGCTTGGTACACCGGTCGAATCCCTGCCTTCGAGCGTTGCCGGCACTTCCCTGGATAGCGGAAACATCGGTAATCCGCGATAAAGCTTGTAAGGAAGCGGCGCGTCATCCCAATCTGTCTCCCAATCCAAGGGCTTGACTTTATCCGGGTCATATTGCAAACGGTGAAGAAAAACTTCCAGATTCATCTGACTCATCGCTTTCCTCCCTGGCTTCAATCACTCGGTCCATAAGCCGTATTTATGGGAACGGGTGCGGATATGGATTAAGCTGCTCGGGCGACAAAGGCTCCAGCGAATAAGAGAGCTCCGCAGGGACCCTGAGCACTCTATCCAGTCCCGTCAAACGGATGAGATGCTGCCCGAACGTCATCGGCAGCATGCCAGGAATGAGCACTTTCACACAATGTAGTCCGTTGCGACGTGTCTCCGGAGTCGTCTGGTCGACCACGATCACTTCAAGATTCAATTGGCGAAAAACATGCAGCATGGCCTTCAAATCATCGGTCAGATCGGCGTTCCAGCCCCTCGGTTCAAATGCTTCGGCGAACGATTGCATCGGACGATCGTCATTCAGCAGAAAATCGAGCCGTTCCTCCGCCTGTTTCAACCCGTACAACATAGAGTGGTCCTCCATCTGAACGACCTGGTACGGATCGTGAATCATCCGTTCATACTGCTGACGGTTTTCCTCGAATTTCTCGCTGACCGTAAGCAGCATGCCCGCCACCTCGTGGATCGCGCTCTTCGCCGCGCGGATCGGATCCGGGTGAGCGCCCGCAGCGCAAATGAGGTTCACACCCCGCTCTTTCTTGTTTTTCGCGAGCGCCCACACGCTCGGTATACCGTGCTCCATTGTCGATTTATACAAATGCACCTCATAGCCCGCCACAGTCTCCAAACGATCCGTCATCCATCGCAATTCCCGGTCCTGGACCGAACGGTGGTCCAGGCGCGGCAGGGGCAGCCGCGCATACCAGGTCATGAGGAAGGAGTCGCGCTCTACCACTTCCAGCATCCCATAGAAGATCGCTTCCTCCAGACTGCCGCCCAGCGCGCAGCCATTGGACGTTTCGTAGACGAATCCGTGACCGCAGCCCGAACTGTAATAAGCCAGCAGTTCTGGTACGAGAATCGGACGCTGCTGCAGGAATGAATAGCCCCATACCCAATCGATCGGCCGCTCGGGATCGAATGGCTTGAACGGGAAGTCGGAGCGTTCATACTGTTCCTTCGCATGGACGCCTACGCGGAGAGGATCGAGTGCCTGGTCCTGCACATTGCGGTAACTATCATGAACGACGGATCGTTTGCCGCGGGGCGACAGACCGCAATAACGCTCCAATCCCTCCAGGATGGCTGTCATTTCGCTATCCGCATAGCAGTGTGTCCGACCTGCGCAAGCCTCATCACCGCCAAACAAGGGCAAATTGATACTCGCATCGGCGAATGGGGACACAAGGTCAACCATTTTCCCGTTCAGAAAACCGGTCCTAGCATCCAGGTATTCTTTGGCCAAAACATTATTCAGCTCATCCATCGAACGGCTGCGATACGTTTCGTCGCTGATTTTCAGGCTTGGCTGCAACGCAACGCGGGCCGTCTCCGCATCGTCTTCAGGTAATGAGCCGCAGACTGGACATAGCGGATCAGGCAGGAAGAAGTGCGACGAGCTTTTCAACGTACGCAGATCGATCAAGTACATCCGGCCTTCCATCTCCGGCTGCCCGCCCTCTAGAATCTTCACGGCTTCTGCCGCAACAAGGCATGCCACCTGCAATATTCCCGAGCGTGACGCCCAAGCGTCCCGGGCGATTCCTCCCTGCGACGCCAGATTCTGCTGTAGGTCCCACGATTCCCTGCGGTCGCTTCCTGCCAGCAGGAGCCGGGTATCCGCGCATTGCGAGCATCCTTGCCCCTCCGGACGAACCAGCGGACCGACAATCCCTTCTCCGAATGCAACAAAACCTCGCAGCCAGGGCATTCCCGACTGTCGGAACCGCTCCTCCGCCGCAAGATGAACGGAAGGATCCCATGCATCGTTCAACACCAGCGCCAAGTCACCCGTTATCGCCTCTCCAGATTCCATGCTCTTCTGCCGAATCAGCCGATAGCGGTCATCGGCAGACAATTGCTTGCTTACCAAATCCGCGAGCTGTCCTTCCCCAATGACCGTCACAATCGCGCTCAATGCGTCTCCTCCTCTCGCAGCGACACGCCAAATACACCTGCCAACTCTTCTTTCATAAACGGTTCTATCGACAAATCAACGACCGCGATCCGCTTACGGTTCAATTGCAGGATCTGCTGGACGGACTGCAGCGTCATGCCGTATTCCGACTCATCGAAGCTGGGAATCGTCAGATTCTGCGGTAAAGCATCTTCCACCTTGACCGATGAGCGCTCCAGGATTTGTGCTTGGATGTCCGCCGCATCGTTTTGGATTTTCATCAGCGCCTGTCGGAGCGCTTCTCGCAGCGCCATCGTGCGGTTGACTCCGACTCCGCCGTACCAGTACCCGTTCGTACCTACCCAGACGACCGGGAAACCCGCCGCTTCTTGCCCTAGTCCGATTACCGGGGCGTCCCGCATCGTAGTCAATGCGCGCAAGTAATAGTCGCAAAGTTCATCCTCAACCTTGCTTAGCTTGATTCGATAAACGGAGGGCATACTAGATTCGGAACGGCTTTTCAGTTCCTCGAACAGACATTTCTGCAGTCCGCGGAAGACCGCTTCCGCGACTGTCTCTCCCGCTCCGATCCCTACATATTCATCTGGCTGCGAATCGAGTTGGCTTGCGGATTCCGGCTCCGCAGGTTTGGACGCCTTCAGAACCCCGGCCAGTCGCGACACGTACGACTCGATACCGGTCAAGCCCGCTTCCTTCCTGGATTCATGGTGCGTCATTCCCGAACAGACGATCTGCGGCAGCAGCTCGGCGGGACCTTCCGACAGCGGGTCGACTGCCTGGACGCGACACTGCGAGAGCGGAAGCTGCTTCGAGTCCCCTTCCTCCCAACGGTGAAGAATACCGGTCTCTGCCGAAGTTAAGCGATTGAAATAGGAGAGGAGACGGTCTACTCCCTGCCTCTCCGTACGCTGATCGATCGGCAGGTCGAACAGATCTGTAGGATCGGCCGGATGAAAACCCTTGACCAGTGGATGAGGAAGTAACGAATGCCATTCGCCCTCTAATGTTTCCGGATTCAGCAGAAACAACTTTCCGTTCAATTCCGAAGCTGTCGTCCCCGTTACAGTCTTAAGCCATTCGAATACGACCACATTCGCGAGCATGGCTTCTGACGTACTAGAGACGTCAGTCGCCCGCTCCTCATCGCCAAGGGCGGTTCGGTGAACCCTGCGCCATGCGGATTCGAAGCAGACGTCCGAATCCGGGTGTACCAACGGCCCTACTATGCCCGCATGCTGCAAGTAGATGGCAGGCAGCAGTATCTTCTTCGCATCCTTGCAGGCAGCATGCAGTGCTCTGAGCTCTCCGGGATCGTCATCCTGAGCGACGTAGAGAACGGAGTCCGCCAATCGTACGACTTCCGGCCAATCGAGGGAGCCGTCATGCGACGGAAAGATCTCCTCAATCTCGGTCTCGGAGTCCGATACCCGCGCGGTCGCTGTCAGCTCGGAGATCCGCTGGCGATCCGTGGTCGCCGGGTTCGTGATTAACATTCGAAACCGGGGCAATCCAGATTCCAACAAAGCCGCAACTAGCGAGACAAATATCGGACCGGAACCGACCGCAATCGGATTAGCCTGCCGATAGGTTTGAAAGCGGTGAGCGCCCGAACCGCCCAAACTGTCCAGAAATTCGATCTGTGAGGCATATTTCCG
This sequence comes from Paenibacillus terrigena DSM 21567, assembly GCF_000374845.1. Classification (GTDB taxonomy): domain Bacteria; phylum Bacillota; class Bacilli; order Paenibacillales; family Paenibacillaceae; genus Paenibacillus_K; species Paenibacillus_K terrigena. Next base: position 6,756 of record NZ_KB895428.1, read on the forward strand.
TTCGATCACTTCCGAGAGGCTGTGCGTATGGTCTTGACTAGTATCCCGGACAAAGCCGTTACTCAGCAGTACTTCCGCGATTTCATAAACCCGTACCCTGTACAGTTCCGGCAGCCCGTCCGTCAGATCGGCCATGGAATAATTTCCACTCCACATAGGCATCAATTTTTCGATCCATTGATCGATCATGTCGCCTTCCATTCGGAACGAACCTGTATTATTGCGAAAATAGACGCCTCCATTCGAATCGGGGAGAAAGAACGTATCCCCTTTCACTTTCAAACGCATAGAAGGATTCAAGTTTTTATTCCTCCTTAAGGTTTTGCCTCCGGCAAAACCACTTCGTAAGCACAAACTTAGGTTTTGCCTCCGGCAAAACCACTTCGTAAGCATAAACTTAGGTTTTGCCGGAGGCAAAACCATATTGTACGCAGGGCTTCGTTTTCCCCTCTTTTTTATGTTATGTAGAGCGGTTTGTCCGTCATGTCTGATATTAAAAAAGGAACAGCCCTGCAGAACGTGACATCTGCAGGGGCATACCTTTTACTGATCACCAAGCGGGCTTTTCGTTACTCAGCGGCAGCGAGCGCAACTTCCACAACGTACGCAGTTACTGCAGCGGGAGCAGTTGAAGCAGTTGCTGCAGCGGGAACAGTTACTACATGAACAAAAACCGCCGCCGCAAAAGCCGACGCAAAAAAAGCAAATGCCAACACATAACCGGGAATCCCCCGGACCGGTCTGACCCGACGTATGCGCCATCCCCGTCGAATTGAACTGGCCGACTTTCAAGTTTTGCAGATCCTTCTGGAAATCACCCATTCTATACCCTCCATATCATTCATATCGCTGTCTCTGCATGGGGCAATCGATTTACGAGAATGTTTAGATCTGGATTCGACCGGCATGCTGCCCATCCCCATTATCGACTAGATATTTTATGTAATTGGATTCGCTAGCGTTCCTATGACAACCGACTATAAATAGAGGTGTATCGTGGGGAATATTCGTGAAAGCTACGATCAAGAGTATAAACGTAAGATGGTTGAATATATGGAATCAACGGTCTACTCTCTGCTAAATCCTAACTTCTCATTTATTACGATATGATTTAATTTATCATTTAGTTTGAAGAGTAATTCGACTGGACTTCCTTCGTGAAGAACCATTTCCGAAACTGCTTTTCTAGTGACCAGAACCAGAAAAAATACAGCGATATATAAAGCCAAAGCCACTCCTGAAACGATGGAGTGGCTTTGGCTTTGGCTTTGTATCCCAATCAATATTGTTTTCCATTCAGCCCATAATGAGTAAAATCACCATTTAAATATTCCACGATGTTCCCTGAGGGATCATAGAAATAAAATGATTTGCTTATCAATATTTACCTATTTAGTCGTATTATCAGGTGCAAGTAAATCGAGCATTGGTTTACGAGCTTCAGGTCCATAGGCAACACTTCCTATAGGAACAGCATAATCTATAGCTTCGCTCACTTTAGCAATCCATATTGGCCCAAACCCTCCGCATAGTTCAATCATTTGAACGCCATCTTTCACAAGCTGCTGGGCGATTTGAATTACACGCTCTTTCTCTTCAAAATCAATTCCGATCGCAGTAAACATGCAATCTTCGTTTCCGGTAGTAACTGTATTTTTTTCTGGACTGAATTTTGGAGATAAATAGATATAAGCCCAATTATGAAGTGCCATAGAATCATTCCTCCGGTATATTTTAGTAATTGCTCATATAGAAAATTATAAAAAATTAAAAAAATAATAGCAAATAGGTCGGATTTCGTACCAATGCTCGTGAAGCCTAAACAAAGAAGACGCCATCCAGAATACATCGGATAGCGTCTTGATATTTCGAATAGTTCTATTAAGGATTCGTTGACCACAGTCCAGCATGTTTTAATACAACACGTGGATGAAGTTTTAGCTGTGCAACCATTAATTCTGCTAAATCTTCTGCTTGCATCACTTTTTCTGGATTGCCGTCTGTTAAGTTTAGCTCAACAGCCATATCTGTTGCAACCGTACTTGGCGTTAACGTTGTAACGCGAATATTTTTCTTACGCACTTCAAGCATTAATGACTCACTTAGCCCAATAACAGCAGCTTTTGAAGCCGAGTATGCACTTGTAATTGGTGCACCTTTTTGACCAGCTGTTGATGAGATATTAATGATGTCGCCTGTGTTTCGTTCTATCATTTCCGGTAATACCGCACGTGTTGTGTAGTACACACCTTTTACGTTGACATCGATAATATTGGTCCATTCTTCAGGGGTTAAGTCCATGAAGCTACCGAATTTTGAAATGCCGGCATTATTTACTAAAATATCGATTGCACCCAGCTCGCCACGAATTGATTCAACAGCTGTGGTGATCGAGTCTAAATCCGCTACATTCGCTGCAGCGATTGCTACTTTCACATCATACTGTTTAAGTTCTTCTGCTACTTGTTGTAAATTTTCAAGCGTACGTCCAACAAGACCTACGTGAATACCTTCTTGCGCAAAAGCTACTGCTGTTGCACGCCCAATTCCACGCCCTGCTCCTGTAATTAACGCCACTTTTCCTGCGATGGTTTGCATGTTTTTCGCTCCTTTGGATGAGATAGTTTTATTATAGACTTCTTTAAGAGTAACTTCATCCTAATTACGGTTTTCCACATGGTGAAGATTTATGGATAACCTAAACTTGTTTTTTAGTCTACCTTTAAGAAAAGTTTCTTATGTCACAAATAGTTGAGTTATTAACTTATTCTAACAAGGGCTTAAGAAACAAAGCACAACTCCTCACAGATTCATTCCATGAGGAGTTGTCTACATTTATGAGAAAACCTCTATCGAGGCCTTTCGAAGATGAGTGACCTTCAAGTTTTGCTTGCAAAACTCGCTTCGAAGAGGGTAGGTTTTATCGCCAATCAGAAAGTTGTTTTTGCTTGCCAAAAACTTATACTTTCTGATGTGGTAAGAATACCTTCTGTCCGCTCATCGCACTCTCTATGGCACCCAGCACCATCGCCATGCTATGTATGTTGTCTCGGCAATCCGTCTCGGCACGACGCCCGTGTTCCAGAGCCAGGAACATCTCATCCAAGCAGCCTGCATGCCCCGTGTTTCCGTCCCACAGGAACGGTGCTTCCACGCGGACCATCTCCCGCATGAACTGGCCTTCCTGATTACCGGGAGATACCACCTCGGCATACGGTGCACCCACTCCGTCCCAGATGGCAGTTCCCTTCTCGCCCGTAATCCGCCAATCAGCTTCCCAGGATGTTGCCGCACCTTCCGCACACCATGAACCGCGGTAACAGAACACCGAGCCGTCCGACATTTCATAGATACAGATGGCGGAGGCGTTGCCTTGATACCAAGAACCTGGCGGATTGAATTCGTGACAGTACACCGATACCGGGTCTGCACCGAGTATAAATCGTGCTTGATCGAAGGTATGGATCGCCATGTCTAGGATCAAGGGGCTCTCCATTACATCGCGGAATCCACCGAAATGAGGTCCTAAGAAGAAATCTGCATTAATCATCCCGGGCTTCCCGATTGTCCCTTGTCGGATCAATTCGCGCAGCGCGCGAATATTCGGATCGTATCGCCGATTCTGCATCACCGCTAACGTCCGCCCAGTCGCTTCAGCCACCTGGATGATCTCCCGCGCTTGTTCCATCGAAGCCGCCATCGGCTTCTCGCCAAAAACATAACATCCCTGCTTCATTGCTGTCGTACTGATATGAAAATGACTGTCTGGTATCGTTACATCCAACACGAGATTGGCTTTCGATGCTGTAATCGCATGCTCCAAATCCGTATATATTCCGCACGATAATTGGTACGTGTCTTTGATTTTCTGAGCATTCTCTGCATAGAGGTCTACCAGCGCAACAATCTCAGCATCTGCCCGCTTCAATACTTCCTTCACCCATGCGTGAGACATTCCACCGCAACCTGCGACAACGACTCGATAGGACTGTGTCTGCATCCCAACCCCCCCGCTTCTATACCGGGTTCGGCACAAAAGAACCGCCGCGGCACTGTTTCAAATAATGTAATGCGTGAACTTGTCCCGTCATTTCCAGCTCATCCCGATAGACTGGATCATGCCAGCCCTCTATATCTATCGTTCCTTGATATCCTGCTTGGCGCAGGATTGTAATAATATCCGTCCAATTCGTATCCCCGAATCCAGGCGTACGGTGCCACGCGAATTCTTTGGGACCGTGAATGCCATGTTCTTTCACGATGTCCCAAGCAATGGTCGCGTCCTTGCCGTGGACATGGAATACTTTATCTGCCCACTTCCGCAGCTGTGGAATCGGATCAATCAAACTTACCATCTGGTGGCAAGGCTCCCACTCCAGACCGATATTATCAGCTGGGACCGCATTGAACATCATTTCCCAAGCTTGAGGGTTATGTGCAATGTTCCAGTCGCCTTTCCACCAGTTGCCGCCCATATTGCAGTTCTCAAAGGCAATCCGTACGCCGCGATCGGCGGCACGTTGTGCTAGCTCGCTGAACACTTCCTGAAAGCGGGGAATAGAAGCATCAATCGGTTGGTCTGTTAACCGCCCTGTAAAACCGCTTACGACATCGGCACCGAACAAATGCGCGTGATCAATGACCCGCTCCCAGCTCGCTAACGTATCGGCATTGTCTCCTTCGGCTATCAGCGGATTTCCGAATACACCCAGACTTGAAATTACAACACCATGTTCATCCACGATCTCACGTACCCTTTTCGCCGTCTCTACCAGATCAATGTCCCCCGTGGACTGCCAGAATGTAAGACTAAAAGACTCAAACCCATGGGGTAATATTTGCGGAATCACACGAACAGCATCATGCCCGCTGACCAAGGTACCTATACGCAAAAAATGATTACTTCCCTTCATTGTCTACCACTCCTAAATTGAGTATAGTATATTGCATAAGCCCATTTTAACGCCGTGAATTTGATAATTCTCTATACAATCTTGTGCTTTTTTGGTTCTATTTTGCGATAAGGAGCTTGAACGATGACCTATCCTCAAGAATTGCGCGAACACACTTATTTTAGCGATCCCTCTTATCCGATTAACATCTTCAGGATCCGACAGGAGCCTTCCCATGTAGGTGCCCCTTCACTATATATGCACTGGCATGAACATTTCGAAATTTTACTGATGATCGAGGGTCGAGCTATGTTTCATATCGACAGCAAACCCTTTGAAGCAGAACCTGGAGACATCGTCATCGTCCCCTCAGGCGCACTTCATGTCGGATACAGTGCATGCGCAGGTCCATTAGAATACTATGCCATAGTCTTTAATGCCTCCCTGCTCAAATCCAACAAGGCAACAGATTCAATGCATGCCGTCTATATCGCGCCTTATCTGGATGGAAGTCTCTTGTTCCCCATTATGCTTCGCCACACGAATACGTCAAATGCGATGTTCAAGTCCGTGTTGGAGCAGGTGATTCAAGAATTCAAAGGGAAGCAGCGCGGGCATGAGCTGATAGTCAAAAGTCACATGTATATCCTTTTCACCCTATTGTCTCGTCAATTCATGCCTGACCAACTACCTGAGAAAGTAAAGGCAAGTCATTCGAGAAATGTCGATCGGTTCAAAAAGCTTTTGCTCTATATCGACGCCCATTATCAAGAGCCAATTACGGTGGCTCAAGCCGCCTCGATTGTGAACCTGAATCCTTATCACTTCTGCAAAACGTTCAAGAAAACGACTGGATCGACGCTGATCGAATACATTAACTTTGTTCGCATGAATGCAGCCGAGCGACTGCTGCAAGATAGCGATCTTACCGTCACTGAAATAGCCGAGCGCATCGGATGCGGCAATCCGAACTATTTTACCAAGCTGTTCAAACAATATAAGGGCATCGCTCCCTCGCAATGGAGGAAGGACGCCCTTCGATCTTAGTGTTGATGATGCCGCTGCTGAATTTCATGCATTCCCATAATGACGGCCACGAGCTCGTAATCGTGCAAGGGAACATAATGTTATTTGGGCCATATACTAGTGATTATTTGGAGAGGAGTATCCCCCAATGTATTATTATCCTTATCCTGGCTACTATCAAAGGCCAACGCCTTCAACTGATCCTGCTAATGTAGATCAATTCAAATACTCTGCGCAGCAATTTCTTGTACCTGCGGCGGAAATGACCCATCTCTTGCATACGATTGCTTATAATCCTGGATACGCACAACAAATGAAGGAAGCAGCCTCAAAAAACAATGAGGAGACGATTCGCGAATTAATTAAAGCCGCAGGTGTTAAAACACCTCATTCTGTTTATTTTACTCCTGACGGAATATTCATTACGATTAAGCCAAAGGACAACAGTGCATGTTTCGCTATACGTTTATCTCTTTGTTGGTGACACTCTATGATAGAAAAAACTCCTCACAGCTATAATCCATGAGGAGTTGTCTACACATATATAAGAATGCCTTCTATCCGCTCTTTAATCTTAATGATGATGCCGCTGCTGAATTTCATGCATTCCCATAATGACGGCCACGAGCTCGTAATCGTCAAGTCGGGATGACTGGTTATCCAAGCAATACGCTCCTGATTCGAACCAACTGCTGGTCTGCTCGAATTTCGCTACGAGCCGCTCTTGCGTATCGTATATTTCATATTCCTTGGAAAAGGCCTCTGAGGTGATATCATACTCGCCCCGTCCATCCGTTTCATACGTAAACTTCTTGGAGAATAACGTCATTCGCTCACGCAGCAGGCCCAGTGACTCACCATGCGGACCTGTTACTTCCCATTTATTAGACAACATCGGAAACCGACCCGAGCAGCGAATCGCCCCCGTCTGGTCATACACATCCACTGTTGACGTGAATGCGCTCCGCATATCCAATGTACCTAACAATTTCTGTGATTCGCTGAATATCTCCGTTTCCCCACTGCTAAAGAACCGATCTCGAAACATGAGCTTCATTTTTCATACCTCCTATAACCAATACGAACCATACGAATGAAAAGGTGCAAAATAATACCATATATTAATTTTAGTTGCTCAACTTCGCAGCATAAATTACCAAATAAACCCTCGATGTACAAGAGCATATCTGCCGTCCAAGGAAGCGATAGCGACCGGCCGCGACGCGGTTAGGCAGTGCAGGGTTGTCGGTCCGGACCGAGGGCCGAATGGCCGAAGCGTGAACATCGTGTTATGTGATGTCGTTTGCCATCAGTGATCTGCCCACACATCCTTACTTCTTAACAATAGGAAAATATATATCTGTTATTGATTCTTCTGCTTCTGGCCCTTTAAATCTTTCATCATATATTTCAATGTTGTATTGATTTGCTAATCTGTATTCATTGTTTTTAAGCCAGGTTGTATATAGGTAATTGTGAACTTGACCCGCATTTTCTGCAGGTCCTTTAAAGTAAATACAATATACTCATGCTTTGGTACTTCTCTATAAACCATATCTTTTGGCAATTCTGTAGTTTCAGAAACCTCAACCCCTATAAAGTATTCAAATTTATCGGTTTCAGGATTATAATTCTCCGGATCAGTTGATAATCCAAATACTTCTCTTGTATTGATGATAATTTTCTAGCCATAAACTGTTCAGCAAGATTAATTGTCACTCTTTTTTGTACGTCTTCTAGCGTAACGTCACATGCCATACCTACCAGTAACATTCCCTGTCTTTGAATCATTTTAGATTCCATGAATACTCCTCCATTGAATGAGTTTGATATTTCACTTGCATTGGATTTCATATAACGTTGTTGTGTGCATGAAGTCCTACCATCTTAAAGGAGCGTAGCGACTGGCCGTGATGCAGTTAGGTGGTGCGGCTGTGTCCGGTTGATTCCGCTTCTTTGTTGCTGCCAAATAATTCTCTGAACCCACACCTAACTCCTTCTGGACCGAGGGGCGATTGCCCGAAGCATGCACATGGTGTTATCCGATACCAGTGCCTTCCTGAGTTTACATTCACACTGTGTTGAAGTTATTATGATCTTTAAATGATTCCTTAAAATAATCTATTGGTTTCTTGTAATCTATTGGTTTATGTATTATTCTATTCAACCACATCAATCGTTTAATATTGTCACTAAAATCATCTTCAATAAAAAACGTAACTTCCTTCATTGTTCCTAATACACTTCTACTATTTGTCTTTGAAATAACTACTTCCGCACCAAACTCTAAATATGTATTGATCAAATCCTCTTTAACTCCTTCTCGGAGCAAATATTCCCGGAGAATCAACAAGAATTTCTCTTTCAAACGCTCTAACTGTCCCGTTCTTATTCCATCAATGATTACAGTTAATCTAGTTAGATCATTTACAAAAACGATGTGTTTTCGTTTGTTTAAGTTATAGATATTTACATGCCAACTTAAAAGCGGAGGCACATTCATGTCTTCAATTGAAGTTGTTTTCATATCTTTTAATAAATCTTTAGTAAGTCTGAGAGTAATCAATTTTGATTATCCTTTCTCGCACTGGTTTCGCATAACGTCCTCAGTATTCTCGATTCCGAGAGGCTTAAAGGAGAGCCAGCGACTGGGTCGAAGACTTAGCCGCTCAGGATTGTCTGCTGATCCACTTCTTCGAATCACCTCTTGCAGACCAAGGACCGAAAGGTCCGCAGCGTGAATTCGCTGTTATCGGATGTCTGTGCCATCCTGATTGTTCTAACACTTATTTTATTCACTTTAATTTTAATCCTTTTAAAAATTTTTCTGTTATCTCATTGGTTATACTAATTGCTTCTATTCTACTACTGGCTGGAGCTGTTATCATTTGACCACTCTCCGAATTCCATCCAATACCGCTGTTATCCTTTGATTTATTTTGATCTGAAACTAATATTGTTACCTTAGTGAAATCGTTATTGAACACTAAAGTTCCATACTGGTAAGTATGCGAACCATTTGTTGCACCATTATCTTTTCGATATGTAAAATACGGATAATTAATGACACCCGCTCCTTCATTTGTAATTAGTATATTTAATTTTCTCTGATCTAATGGAACAGGTATTTCTTCACCCGCTATGTCTATATTACCTTCAAATTTTCTTTCCCCGAAGATGTTTTTGTATAACTTTCCTTCAATATTTACATTTACAAGTTTTTCTGACTCTAAAAGCTCAGTTCCTAATCTGTATTTTATACCTTGTGCATTAATATTAACTTTCTTGGGATAAAAATATATAAACATAACAATTGCTAAGGTTGTTAAAATTATTGTAATAACAGATAAAACAAGTTTCTTCATTGTGAACTCCTTATTTGTGCAGATTTCCGATAACGTTTATGTGTTCACGATGTCCCACTTTCTTAAGCCCGAAGGGCGGCCGCGATGCGGTTAGGGAGTTGGATGTGTCCGGCTGAATCCACTTCCCCGCCACTGACGATCCCTTCTCCGAATCCTCATCGGACTCCTGCCGGATCGAGGCGGCTTGTCCGCCGATGCGTGAACATGGTGTTAGACGATGCCTGTGACTTCCTTGATAATGCCAACCAAACGTGTTTATTTCCTTATGTGTTTTTATTATTAGTCTATTAAACTCCAAATAAAACAAACTATAACTGTAAATAATAATTGCATTAAAGGAATTATTGATAATATTCTCTTCTTTTCCCCTGAACCCGAATACACAAATAGGCAAGCCAGATAAGTCAATAAATATGTACTACTTAATATTAAGAATAGATACGCCAATACCTTTACATATACACTTTGAGGATTAGATTCTGCGGCTAGTAGCATTATGTCTGCAATTATTACAAAAGGATATAGTGCTAGTGGAATTCCACCTAAAATGAAAAAGATATTATTAAATTTTCTATTATTCACTTATTCACCTCAAGAATTACTTACATAATAAGTTCTTCACAGGTTTCGTATAACGTTCCTGTATCTACGAAGCCGAAAGGCTTAAAGGAGCGCAGCGACTGGGTCCGTCAGGACTTAGCCTTGCAGGGTTGTGAGCTGACTCATCTCCGCTGCTACTGCTTCTTGCGAACCAAGGGCGTAGCCCGCAGCGTAGATATTATGTTATAAGATGTCCCCGCCTTCGTAGCGTTCCTTACACTTGTTTAATTAAGCTTACTCGAACAACTTGATCCCAGATTGTTCCACGACGGACTTCTTGATATCCAAGTTTCCTGTTTAATTCTATGACATGCCCGTTTTCTTCTTCTGTATGTGTGTATATTAGATTAACTCCGTAACTTTTAGCTTCACATTCAATAGATTTCTTAAGCAATGTTGCTAATCCTTGCCTGCGATACTTTGAATCCACCCATAAATTAAATATTTCTAAAAACCGTCCATCTTCTTGAAAAAGATTCCGATCCAATTCACTAAAGGCGGTCTTCCAAGGGTATGGTTTGTCCCGATTACTTATTCGATACATTATGTATCCAATGCGTGTACCTCGATCTTGATCTTCTACAATTAATACGCCTTTATCTTCATCAACAATAAATCCATGTATTTTTTTACTGTGTTCTATTACTTCTTCTGGTGTCAGTTTACTGTCATTTGATGTATATCCTTCATTTAATAAATCAATTTCGACTATAATTTCAAGGTCATTCATATCTGCTCTTCTAACGGTTATATTCATTATATACGCTCCATAAAAATGAATTTCAGTGATGACTTTAATGTTTTGCGGGGAATGTCATATAACGTTGTATTCACGAACTTCGTAAATAATCCCATATTTAGAGTATTCGCGAAATTATTGAACTATCCTGCCCACTAGCTTAATAAAACAAGGAGCAGCTGCCGCGGCAATCTACTCCTTGTTTCGTTTGGTCGCAATGACTTTCTTGTATTTTCTCTATAATTTCACTAACACAATGTTCTATATCCTTATTTGAGCAATCCAGAGTGTTAGTCTCCTTTTAATTTCTTCATGTGGGTCATGTAAATTAATTATCTGTCCTCCCTGCCTTCAATTCGAACTATCCTGTTCGTTCCATTATAGAACAAACCCAGTACCGGTCCGGTACTGGGTTGTTTTTTACAGAAATTATATTTGTTTTGCAGGGTTCTCTTTGCGGCCCTTTGTGGATTATTTTATGATATTGGGAAGTTCGAATGTCCAGAGCTGCGTACCATTCTCCGCCGAAGTGCTTCCTACGCCAAAATCATTATCATTGATTATGACGAGTGTCCGTCCATGCAGCAACGTAATCCCCTCGATTTTTTCATAAGGGTATTTGAAACTCACCGCATCCAATACGGATCGTTTCGTCGGCGTAACAATCCCTTGTTGTGCTAAATCGGACGCATTCATTTGTTCAAGGGTTTTCCCAGATGTATCTGCCGTATCATAGCTTCCCAAAATATTAGTTGCAGCGGAAAGATCTGTCGCATAAATTTGTTTCAATTGTGCTTTCGTTCCGACATTTTTATCCCGCTCATCAATGAGCAGGGTATGTTCATTGACGGCGAACAAATCAGAAATAACAATATCGGATTGTTTCAAATCTTTGAATTGAGCGGCATCCTCCGTGACATAAGCATATTCAGCGATAGGTTTTAACGTCTTCATATCGATTTTCAAGATGCGTAAATTTCTAGAGTTGTCGACGGCTTTATCCGGATTACGAAGCGGGCTTTGCATGGCTGCGAACATCCATTTTCCATCCGGCGTGATGCTAATTGCTTCAATGCCACGATTCTGGCGACGACTCAAGTAAGACGCTGGAAGTACTTCTTTAAGCGGAACCGCTGGAGATTGCAACATCGCGCTCATGCCTTGCGGAACAAGTCGTTGTAGGATGGTCCCGTCCTTCTTCACTTGTACAATACTTGGACCGTATTCTTCAGATAACCAGAACGTTCCATCTTTTGGATTATAGGCTAGTCCTTCTAGATCCAAGCCATAGGGGTCATAGGACAGAATTTTCGTCGCTGCCGTATCATAAGGGATTTCATCATGTTTGATAACATTCGGTAGACCCGTGATTTTAGAGGTTCCTGTGACAGGATCTTTGCCTTTGACTTGTAGAGGGATCGACGAGAGAATGGAGATTTTACCTTTTTCTATTTTGATTTTATAGATGGATGGCGTGAAATTCGGTAACGGGAAGGTACGTCTTGTTTCACCGTCAATTTCAACCTCACCGTTCGGTCCACGGTCACTGCTTGTGTAGAATACATTGTCAGGGTCGCCTGGTAAATGAACTAGCGATGATCCAAATCCCATTTTAATGCCTTTCGACAAATCAGGGGATTGAAGTATGTACTTCCCAGTTAGTTTGGGTTGGGATGTAGCGGTGGTTTGATCAGCGTGGGCCTGCGGAATGGCTGTCATCATGATCCCTGTTCCGATCGTTGCTACAGTAAGCATGGATAATAGAATGTTCTTTGCGTTCATGTAAGTTATTGCTCCCTTCGACATGTTATACCTTATTATGACAATAACTTGTTCGCGAGGCATTAACCCAGTGTAAGAGGAATGTAAATAATTTCTTGTCTCGGGCCTTTAATAATAGAATTTACAGCCCAGTATAATTCGTAGCCGAAGTTACTTCGTGTTAAGACGTACATTCTTTATTGCGCAATATACGAAATATCTCTAACAAAATCACATTTAGACTAAGCCATGCCCCAGCAAATATATACCCGGCTGCTACATCGCTTGGATATTGTACATTGAAGAATATTCGGCTAATTCCAACAAGTAAACAAAGGATGAATACGAATAACGTTACAGTTATCTGAATTTTCACATTACCATAATGGCGGACCAATAAAAAAGCTGCAAATCCACAAACGGTAAGCGAATTTAAAGTTTGTTCGCTTGGGAATGTATAGGGAAACTGAAGCCCTACTGGTTCAGGACCTGTTCGATGAAACAACATTCGCAGTCCCTCCGCGAGTATTTCTCCTCCAATAATAACAAAGGCAAAGAAAGAGAATTCAAGAAATCGGTCTTTTCCCTTCAAAAATATCCACACACTTGTGAGGATGATTACTGGTGCATACACGTAATAAGAACCCAACAAAGCGAAATTGTTCATCGAAGTCGTCCAACTTGAATCGAATATCTGATGAATGACGTAAGAGGTGACCTCATCAAATTGTGTAAACTCTTTCTCAAAGAAATCTTGGATTATCCCAATCATTAAAGAAATAAACAAGACAAATACAGCAAAGGCAGAAAGCACAAAAAATCTAACCTTGCCCATGGAATGGAATCGCTGTACCCATTTATTCAGGCTGCTAATGAGCTGATCTTGGATTTGCTGCTTATTTTTCCGGTATATATAAACCAATATAAAAATAACTGCCGCAATGATTCCGCCTATAATCAGATATCGATTTATGGTGTGATGATACTGCTCCCATTTAGGGCCTAATACTTTACCTAGTGATATAAAAACACTGACCCAGAAAAAAGCCCCCATATAAGAAAAAATGGCATATATCCGAAACGGAATACGAGTGACACCTGAAAAGTACCCCGTTATATGGCGTACCCCGGGGATAAAATAAGCGATGATCAATACCTTATTTCCGTATTTTTGAAACCAATGTGACACCTTGTCAAGCTTGTCAGGTCCCAGATGAATGCGGGTTCCATACTTTTCAAAGAAAGGAGTTCCTAACCGAAAGCCGATCCAATAAGAAATCGTCATTCCAACAGAAGCTCCGACCCCAGCTGTTATTATTGAGAGAATCCAATTGAGTTTTCCTTGAAACACAAGGAGTCCGGCATAGCTCATTAAAACCTCTCCTGGAAGTGGTAATGCAAGCATCTCAAGTAATAAAGATATAAAGAGAACCCAATTTCCATAATGCTCTAGCCAGTTTGTTAAAAAACTCAATTTCCATTCCCCCTCCATATCTATTTTAAACATTTAAGAAAAAAAATAACCCTTGATTCGACTCAAGGGTTGTTCGCTGTGTAGCCTAGCCTAGACAATAAGTTATAGTCAGGACTTACTTCCCATGTTTCATACGGAATAATAGCCCTTGCTCGCATAGCATCGAGTGTACGAGATTTTTGGTTTGGACGCGTTATGTATTGGTCTATATTAGACTCGTTTAACGCAATATATCTAGCTTCTTGAATTTCTTCTGGTTGAATTATTATTTCACCACTAACATACTCTGCTGTAAAAACGACTGATAAAACATGTTTCGTTGCATTATAATACACACCTGTTATTCCAAGAGGTTGTATTACAATGCCCGTTTCCTCCAGGTATTCCCTACAAACAGCTACGTCCAATGGTTCCCCAGATTCAACGTTTCCTCCTGGCATTTCCCATGTATCCGAACGCCAATGTGTCCTGAGTAATAAGACCTCGCCCTTTTCATTCTTAACAAAAGCTGAAACAGAAACTAAATGTTTTGGTTGTTCGTACTCCACTCGATATCACCATCCATATTTCGTTACACTAATTTTACCAGTTAGTTCCTCGATTAATGACTTTTTAGCCTCTAATAGACAAAGTATAATAAACAAAATTAAAATTCTGACCATTCATTTCAAATTCTTCGTCACTTGTAGCAACTCGATCAAATCCATTTTTCTCTAAAACTTTTTGAGATGCTATGTTATTAGCTGTAGTTTTCGCTTTAATCTGGTTTATTTCTTTGTCAGTTATTGTTTCTAACAATAATTTCAACGCTTTATTTGCAATACCTTTTCCAGTATATGCTTGCCCCACTCTATATCCAAGATGACCGATTTTTTGAAATTTATCGATATCTACTAAATTTATTCTACCTAGAATTGAACTATCTTTATCTTTAATTAAATAAAAATACGAACCTCCTTGAACTTGTTCTTCTAGTAAGGATTTATGTCTCTTTTTAAAAATCGCGGGGTTATAGTAATCATCTCCACGAGTTGGTACCATCTCTTCGAAAAGAGTTCTGTTTTCAAGTTCAAACTTATACAAATCTTCTGCATCTTTAACATCTAGTTTTTCAATAAATACATCCATGTGTAATAACCACCAATCCATTCTCAATATTTACATTATTACCTATAACTGCTTCTACTATCGTGTCCAGTTAGTTCAACGGGGAACAGCTTACTACTATTATTATAGAGTTAATCTGATAGCTCCTTCTGATATTTGCTATGACCATCTTCAGTTCTGCCTAAAAATTTAAATCCACTTTGTATGTAATATTCATTCAATTTTAAATTATCATTAACACAATCAAGCTTTAAATATCTCTTACTTTGGGGAATATCAAATCCATGCTCGATCCAGTTTAGTATTTCCCTTCCTAATCCTCTTCCCTTTTCCTTATGTGATATTGCAAGTCTATGTATAAATATAGAGTCTCTAACATCTAAATCTGCCCATACATGTTTATCCCAAACATCTGGGTCCAACTGGATTGTCACTGTACCGACTAAAAGATTATTCTTAAGAAAAACATAGGCAGTGCCATTGCTGATGCTGTCTAGTACATCATCCCTCCCATGACCATCAAGAAAATGACTCCATTGATTTAAACCGAGATTTCTGAGCCATTTAGAAGATTCAGTAAAGAGATCAATCAATGTACTAAAGTCACTCACATAAGCTTTACGAACAAATAATTCATTAAATTCTATTTGTTCCTTCATTTTCAATTGTCCCCCCATTAACAGATAACTTGATAACACCAACTCACTTAACCCTTATTCTACCATGTTAAATATGGGGGTGTCTTATTTGAAGAAATCTGCCTTTTATTTTGAAAAGCCTCCCGGCAGACATACCGGCTAGGCACACCTAAAATCTACTTCAATCAATCAATTAGCCACCACAAAAAAGCCGCTTCACAGAGAAATCTGTGCGAAGCGGCTTTGCTTGGGAGCCATACTACTAAGTTTAATGGATGACTTGAAAAATACGATACAATATCACAGCCGCTTCAGCTCGCGTCACGGTTTCCTTCGGAAGAATCCTGTCTCGGTCTCCTTGGATGAATCTCTCCCTTAACAGTGCTGCAACATCCTCCGCGGCATATGCTGCAACTTGTGAGGCATCTGCTATTGGAGCAAGATCGGATACATTGCCCTTCTTCGATAAGACGCCAGCGACATAGAGCGCTCTCGCCGTCAGCACCATCATTTCTTGTCTGGATAGCAATGCCTTCGGTTTGAACATATTATTGCCTACACCAGTAGTAATACTTAGTGCTCTGGAGATGCCTATCGCCTCATAATCATTATCGTTGCGGTCAACATCTGTGAAATTGACATGTACCTCCGCTTTTAACCCCAGTAATTTCACCAACAAAGCGATATAATCTGCTCTTGTCAGCTTTTTCCCCGGCTCGAACTTGGTTTCTGAAGCACCTGGCATGATTCCAGCTGCCGCTAATCCTTCTATTGCTTCTTTCGCCCATACATAGGTGTTGTCAACATCGGTAAAAGTCTTCTTCACAGGCCCCGGTGTACCCGTTCCTTGACCTTCTTTTACCGGCGGGGTAGTAGTTTCTGGCTTTGTAGTCGTGCCGTCTGAACCATTTCCCCCACCTTCAGAGCTCTGTTTCAAAGTGGTAATCACTCTTACATTGCTGATCTTGGACGTATTTCCTGCCGCATCGACGGCTACGACAAAATAGCGATACGTGGTCGTAGGTTTTAATCCTATATCTTTGATATCTGTTTTTGTGGTTGTGAGAATTTCGACATCGTCCCGGTAAACCTTATATCCCACCACGCCAACATTATCAGACGCAGGAGTCCATCTCAGTTCGATGGCTGAGCTGGATACCGCTTCACCCCGCTCGATCGTCGGTGGCGTTGGCGCCACATCATCTACGATCGTCGGCGTCCACCAGTTCCCCGATACCACAATCATGCTAAGCAAGCGAAGATTATTGCTGAAGTAGAGTTCATCTTTCGTTGCACCCGCAGTATTATAATCCCATAACCGATTCAGCCATGCCTGATTCGATGAATCGATCATCGCGCTCACCATCATCGGGGCAGAGAACGATATATCCTCGTAATCTTCCAAAGCTGTAGAGCCATCCAACTTATAGCCAGCCCGAATCTGCTTCGGATCTTGCTTCGTCTTCTCTTGGATCCAGCGATTAAGAGCACTGAGTTGCGCTTTCGCGCGGGTATCTCCTGTAATCAGGTAATCCGTACCGATTCGCCATGGAATTCGAGAAGAATTATAACTGTAATCTCCGTCCGTCTCCGATTCTAAGAATAATGGTTCCGCTGGAACGTAACGGTTACCGTCCTTCACGACGAAGTCAGGAAGCAGCCCCGCCTTCGGACTGTAATTCTCATGCATGCTGCGAATAATGTTGTACGTTGCATCAATGACCTGATCCCAGCGCGCATCCCCCGTTACATTGCGATAATCTCTCAGGTGCTGCAGCATAAAGTCGGATGAGCGCGTCGCCTTGCCATATTTCGGATCGTTATCCGCCGCCCAATCCGCAATCTTCAAGGTCCACTCCGTATGGTTGACTTCGCTCTGCATAATCGCTTCGATGACCTTCTTCGCTTGCTTCAAATAATCAATTTCGCCACTGCTTCCCCATTGATTGTTCGCGAGCAAAAGCGCATAAGCAATATCCATATCGCCGTCCGTCGCGGAGTCGACACCGTTAATATCTATAATTTCCTTCCCGGTATCGGCTTGCTGCCAAGCCATCAGTTCGGGATTGATCTCACTTGGGTGTGCTCTGAAGTAGCGATACAAGCTATCAAAATAATGTTGCGCCTTCGGATCATGCCCAGCCATCAGTGCCGTAATCAACATCCCGTACCCGTGCGCTTCAGATACCGTAATCTCATTGTCTTCGAACCAGTCGCCATCACTATACCACACATAATATTGACTCGGATCGTACGGGTTCTTCTTCAGGTATTTGGCCTTCCATTCGTCATATAACCTGGCTACTGTTTTGTCCATCTCCGCTTGGGTCACATGGCTTGGCTTAATCGAACCCCCTGCATAAGCCGTATGCTGTGGGAACGCTTTGTGCGGGCCTTCGCTTGTCGGCAATGGTTTTGTCATCACTTGCACCGTATTGCTGTCCAGCGATTCCAGTCCCTCTGCGTTATATGCCTTCACCACATATTGATACTTCGTATCTGGACTTAGTCCGGTATCGCTATATGACAATGCCTTGGTTGTGCCTACTTTCTTGCCATCGCGATATACGTTATAACCGGATGGTTCAAGTGTACCTGCAGATGCCACCCACCGCAGGTTAACCTGGAAAGGTGAGATTGCGGTTCCTTGAAGCTCAGTCGGTGCAGAAGGTGGTTCATTCCCTATCGGTCCTTCGAGCGTAGTGACTTCAACGGGATTCGAATTCATTCTCGTGCCGACAGCCTTGATAATCAGGTCATATTTCTTCTTCGGGTCGATATTTTCTAGCTTATAGCTGTATGCTGTTTGACCATCCACCACAGGAATGTACTCGCTCCAGTGGGCTTTTACTTTGTCACTCTTCTCATAGATTCGAAAACCCCGAATCGGTTCTTTGCTGGCAGAAGGCATGGTCCAGGAAAGGAGAGCACTAGAATCGACAAGCTTCACATTTGCATGTTCCACAGGATCAGGCTTCATATCGGTGCGTTTGATCCCATACTTGTCGTACGCCAATAATCCGTTGCCTACCGTCCCTGTCTTGCCTTCGTCTTCTACGGCTGCAGTATAGGCTGTAAATTGAAGTACCTTCGGTGAGACGGATACATCCGTGAACATTTTTTTCTCCGGCTGCTCGTCAATCTCTGCAAAGTAGTCATCATAAGGAATCGGTTTCCCGTTTTCATCTAATTTTTCACGAGGCTCGCCATTCTCGTCCAGTTCGTATTGATTATTCTTAAAATAGAACTTATTGCCGAAGGCATTCGACATGAGATACACCGTACCTCTCGGGTTGACGGCATTGCCTTCGCTATCAAATTCCAATTGCTCCTTCGGGATCACTTCATCGTTATACATTTGGAATGATCTCATATACATATGGTCATGTGCTTCGAATACCAGATCGATGCCCATCTCGTCAAAGGCAGGGATGAGATACTTTTTGTAAAATTGGACACGATCATCTTCCCATTGCGCGGAGTTATCGCCCGCAGCGTACGGGCTCTTGTGAAACGCCACAAATTTCCATTTTTTATCACTTTTCGCCACGGCGTTCTTCATCCAGGCGACTTGGTCCCAGAATTGATCATCCGCCCAATCCACGTCTTTTCCATTCTCTTTCAGCGCGCCTTGATATTGCGAGTTGAATACGAGATACAGCGCATCTCCATATTCGAACGAATAAACCGATCCTTCATGTGTATCCGCGACGACTTGTTTCGGCAGGTTGAAATGATTGTAGAAGTTATTGTTCGGTGTCGTCTCATCCCCGTCATAATCCTGCACTTCGTGGCCACCAAGCACTGGGACATACGGAACCTGCAGCAGTTCCTTCTGTGCTGCGCCCAGCATCCATTGCCATTGCTCTTCTAAATCGCCGTTATCCACTAAGTCCCCGGCACTTATCAGAAATTTAGGGGCCCCGATATGGTCAATCGCTTTTCTGAACGTATCTGCCCAGGGTTCAAACTCAGCCTTGCTCGATGCTTGGGAATCTGATCCCGCAATAAAGCGGTAAGACTGGTGATCAGTCGTATCGGTCGTAAATGAGCCAATGGAGCTCCATGCTGTTCCATTGCCGACACGGAAGTTATATGTCGTTCCCGGGATCAATCCATTCGCTATTCCTTTATGGCTAATGAATTTCGTGAATGTCTGGGTGGTCCTGTCTCCTTTTTCCACGAACGTACTGATTTCTTCGCCATGGCCTGTATACGTGGTGAACCCTGTCTTAGGAAATACGCCGCCTTGCACAGCGGAAGCTTCCACGACTTGAACGACCGTATCTGTCATCTTATCGGTATACCACGCAAATGCGATACTTGTCTTCGGATCACCGTTAAAGGTCATGTTCACAGATTTCGGTATGAACGGTGAGTCTTGCGTCGTAAAACTCCAGGAAATATCCCGAATTTGGGGGATATGATCTTCTTCCCCTAGAATCATTTCCTTCGGTATAGACACGGTATATGTTTTGCCATAATCGAATGCTGGATGGTTAATCTGTAATGAATGATGGTTGATGATTTCAGGTGAGATTCCTTGCAAGATGTTGTTCTCATTGTCCTTGATCGTAATTGCGTGTCCTTCATTCCATATGATGTTTTTGCTGAATTTGACCAAGATCTGGGCATCGACAGCGGTATTCGCTGTACCGTTTTGAGGGGATGCGTACAAATCAATCGTAGGAACTTCGATATCGCTGCCTTCCACGCGTTCACCCTTCACACGGATGTCCTTGATGTAACTGGAACCGCCTGCTCCGACTTCAGGATTATCTATAGCATTAGTTGGCACGTTCGAGGCCATCACCCATCGAATAAATAATAACGGCTGATCCTCGGCAGATTTCGGAAGAGGTGTGTCCACTAATTTACAGTTGCTGCAGCTATAACTTCCTCTTTCGAGCGTAACATCTTTCATTGTCGTCCACGATGCCCCATCACTGCTGAATTCAACTTTGAAGTCACGCGGTCCTGAGCCTGAGGATTTTTGCATAGAAGACAACGTGATATGCTGGAACCCTTTGGTCGAGAGCGTAGCCAGCCAGTATTTACTGCCCGTCCCGCGATCCCAGCCCTGATATTGCAGCCCGTCATCACTGACATATTCGAATTTGGGACCACCAACAGCACGAAGGGTCGAGGCCGCTTGATATGCTCCATAGGTGGCTGAAATAACGCCTTGATTTCCAGCATCCTTAAAGTCCCACGCAGCGATCATTGTTTTGTCCACGGTTATTTCATCATTGCCTATTTCATCCGCAGATACGGTCCCAACGACATGAAAAGGCAACAGCATGAACACTAAACTTATAACTACGAATCTGTGAAACCTTTTTCGCAATGAATGATAAGTTGGCACGCCATTCCCTCTTTCCTATTCAGATAGATTCTACATTTTCATGACTGCATCATAGGAGAAATTATTATGTAGTGAGGTCAATGTTGCGGAAAAGAAACTTTAAGACATCAATAGAAGGTTCATAGTGGAGTATCTTCGACAGGGAAACATCACAATCTTTGAATGCGTTTATAAATCGAGGTTGAAAATTTAGCGTATCATACCACGTCCCTTCGCCAATTTTCGGATGTAATTCATTTAACCAAATGTTAAAGCGCTTTAACTTTTAAAAATATTATACCCAATGTTTGACATCTTGTCAATTGATTCGGGTGGTCTCCTATGGTCAACTTAATTAGAAAAACCTTGGATTCTACATCCAAGGTTTATATGTTCTTATCGTCTGAACGTATTCTCATCCTGTTCACGAGATCATCGTTACCGTATCGTCAAAGATTCTTAGTGACAGGCTTCGACAAACTTCACTTGCGTGTCAACTTCTTCATCGTTCTCTAGCCCATCTTTCTTTCAACAAAATCATGCCTAGCGATTGCCTATTGTTTGGTAATCATCCACGTAACACCGAATTGATCTACGACTTCGCCATAATAAGCACCCCATGGCTGTAGAGCGAGAGGATACTTGCTAACGCCGCCCTCGCTAAGCTTGGCATATGCCGTTTGAGCTTCTGACACTTCGTCATAATTCAAGGCAAGACTGATGCTTCGGTTATACGAGATCGGTTCGAAAGAGTCTGACATCATTAACGTATTCGTATCCGCTACTGTCAAAGCCAAATGCATGATTTTATCCTTCATTGCATCGGGGATTCCCGGCGTCTCACCGAATGTGGTGAGAGACTGAATCTCGCCACCGAGTGACTCGACGTAGAAATTCGCCTGACCTCTTGCATCCTCCGACATCAGATAAGCGTGAATTTGTGCTCCCATAAAATTTCAACAACCTTTCAACTTGTATTTGTCCTTCTATGAATACGACGAGTGAACATTGTTGAAATCGACAAAGTAAAAAAATATCTTTTATTACGTTTCGTTTCATGACATCTATTGATGGCATTTTAAGAGATGTTGTTTTACAAAAATGCTATGGTATGTTCCAAAATGAACAAGTGCAATTTGACGAAATCCGACTGATGAATACACTATGCAAATCCGTATTATTGTTGTTGGGATCAAAATAAGGAGGGTTCATAATTTGGGGCAAGAGATAAGAAGATTTCTATTCTATACCTTTGTTACGTCGTGGATTCTATGGGGCGGGTTAGCGATATTAACACAGCTCAATTGGCTCAGGTTTGGTACTGCATTTTCAATGATATTGTTTATCCTTGGTGGTGTTACCCCTGCTATTTGCGAGATTTGGC
This sequence comes from Paenibacillus terrigena DSM 21567, assembly GCF_000374845.1. Classification (GTDB taxonomy): domain Bacteria; phylum Bacillota; class Bacilli; order Paenibacillales; family Paenibacillaceae; genus Paenibacillus_K; species Paenibacillus_K terrigena. Next base: position 29,086 of record NZ_KB895428.1, read on the forward strand.
TGAAAAAGAAATATAGCTCTAAAGAAGAGTTTAAATCATTTATTCGTAACATTAAAAATCCTAGACATCCATTAGTATGGTACATATTTACGATCGGTCTTGCTTTTGCAGCATGTTTTTTGCCAACGCTTTGGGGTGGAGCATCAATGGAGAATCCTCTATACCTGGCATTGATTGAATTCCCAATCATGATTATCGGAGGTGGGTTGGAAGAGATCGGCTGGCGTGGCTATTTACAGCCTACGTTGCAGAAAAAATGGTCGCCATTCAGAAGTACGCTCATTGTGGGTGGTATTTGGACAATATGGCATCTGCCATTATGGTTCGTGGTTGGTTCAAATCAAATGAATATGAACTTTCTCTGGTTCACGCTAAGTGCCTTGGCATTATCTTTTCTTTTGACGGTCATTTATTCAACCTTTTCCTATGTATTATTTTCCATGCCTTTATTAATTCATTCTGGGATGTATATATTCCAGATACGAATGTTGCGTCTGCTTTAGGTACACTTTTGTTTGCGCTGCTTATTTTTGCTGCATTTGAATTCTATCGAAAGAGGAATAAAGCTAAAGGGCTTAAAGCCCTATAGCCTTATAAACTCCGTATATCTGCTCATTCAAATAGGTCATGACGCGGTTTTGAATTAACTTACTCACTTCATCTACCGATTTCTGGCCACTCATATAGGACTCAAACTCTTCTTGAACGATGGATTCGATATTTTTATCGATTGAGAAGTTAGGGTGCGCTGCATCTAGGATATTAGCTGCGTAATCAATTCGTTCATTCAGCAGTTTTTCATCCGATATGGTTGGTTTCAACTTTCTGCTGCCTCTTGAAGCACTGTCTTATAAGCGTTTTTATGAACAGGGATTCCCATGAGAGATTCCGAAGACTGATTGGGAGAAGTTATCATGCTCCTTCATGCTCCTTTACTTGATCTCTCCCGTTCCTTCTAAGATCAATTTCACCTTAATGTTGAATTTCACTTGTGGATACAGACTCTTCCAATCCTCCCATTCCTTATCTCCTTCATGTTGTGTCGCCATATAGCGTAGACCGAATCCAAGCGGATCCAGATTCATTTTTTGCATACTCGTTAGAAGATCAAGATAGGCGTTTTCTATAAAGTGTTCGGCAACTTGCTCGATTTCTCCCCAGTTTTCATGAAAAAAAATCTCCTCTGACTCTTCTGCCGTCCCTTTGATACGAACATCGAAATCGATCGTAGGCTGCCCTTGCGTAGACCTATGTATCTGATAACGATAATGATATTTATGTACGGACAGTGAAAATTTCAATTTCTCTTCGATAACTCTTATTTCGAAATCCGGCCGCTTATACAACAATTGGTTCAGAATTCGAGTTTGGTTCGGATCGAGTATTAATCGGATTTTTTTCTTATCGAACAATGCGATCTGATTGATCTCGTAATTATTGTCTTTGATTTTAATCACGGGCATGAAAGGGTCTCTCCCTTTTTCCAAGAGCCGTTCATAAAAATCATACAGATATTCAGACACGATAAATGAGGACTCCGTTCCTTCATGACCAAAGCTTAGAATGAGAGAATTACCCGCTAATCTTTCCGACTTGCTGCTTGTCGTTAGTATTTCTTTTGCATTTGATTCCGCAACAGCGATATACTCGATCCGTTGTACGCCGCGACGGCGGATGAACCAGTCAATATGTTTGGTAATATCCTTTTGTGCAAGCGACTTACCGAAAATCGTAACTTTCGCATGACCCAGGTCTAATTGTTTGTCTACCTGGGATCTCATCAGTTCTAATGCTTCCGAGATACTATCCGCCTCCATACTGACCAATTGCGAGTTGGATTTCCCTGGTTCTGTCAAAGTCGTCGGGATAATGAGCTTCAAAGTCACATTATATTTCTTCTCTACGCCTTGATCCACACCGATCGCCACGACAAGAAAACGTTTATCAATATCTTTAAACCCGCATCCAGGAAGGAGAAGTATGATGGTGACGAGCAATATCAAGAATCCCTTATTCACATCCAAGTCTCCTTTTAACTCTGACCATGAGTACGACCAACAAGATCTCTGCGATGAAACGTATTGTGAACCAACTATATGTAAGTGACATGACTTGTTTCTCAGTTGAATAATAGCCATAAATAAATACACTGATGCTAACCATCCCTACCAAAATACGCTTGAAATTGACCGAGTAATTGTTAAACGCACCGCCCATCCATTTCAAGGCGACATGCCAACTCATCACAATGAATAACAACGACAAGATAATATAGCAGAGCAAGTATAGAAATACGCCACGTTCAATTAATCCGAATTTCATCTGTATGGAATCAGCTGTATTTACCCCGATGTATACATATTTATCGACAGCTTGCGTACCGTGAATACCGATGGGAATGAAGAATGTGGCACTAAACACGATGATCCCGATGACCGGAATGAACCATATCCAATGCATTTTGTTAATAACACGGCTGTTACCATTGGTGATTGATAAGGAGATATACCCGGTGAATAGAAAACTGCTGACAGCGATTAATTCCCATGAAGGAACTTTAAGTGCATAATCGCTCATAGTCAGAACGGCATCCCAAGAAAACGTCTCATTTCGCATTTCCTTGATCCAAATAAAAAGAAGGATCGGGATTGTAATGAATAACCATAACTCCAGATTGTAGAGAATGGGCATTGTTGCTCTCAGAGCAGCCCAACACCCCGCAATGAGGAAACAGAGGATCAATACATGAAGATTCATTGATGGGTTCATAAATCTCTTGATGACGAAGGAAATGGTAATTAATACGGAAGCCCCCGCTGCAAGCCAAGTTAGTCCTAAAAGAAAAGAAATCAAGAATTTGGTTGAATGTGAGACGTGTTTGTCCAATATTTCGTGAAGAGTTAGTTCATGGAATGGCTTCAAGCTTGTTATGAAGAAGTAACTCAATAGAACGCCTAACAGCATAGCGATCCCTACTGCAGCAATTGCCCCATGATATCGGTCTTGAAGGAGCAGTCTGGGTATATATAGAAACGGGCTAGTTAATGCACAGAGCGAAACGAGGTAATATGGATACCGATTCATGACAGTTTCCTTTACTTATAATTAGTGGTGGAATGTTCATCTAGGTAGAAACGGAAATATGGTTTACCAAAGCTCGTCAAGCTTGCTAAATAAAGTGTAAAGCAGAACATTCCTACGATGATGCCTGTAATGCCAAAAAGGATCGCCAGGATAATCAAAGGATATTTAACAATCCGCATAGCAAAACTCATCGCGTTCACGGGGATGACAAAATTTAAGATAGCTACCGAAGAAGCGACAATGATCATAATTGTACTTACTAATCCCGCTTCATGTGCAGCCTGACCAAGGATGAGCCCACCAACCGTTGTAGCCGTTTGTCCAATGGTTTTGGGGAGACGGATACTGGCTTCTATTAACGCTTCGACAATAAATAACATGATAAATACTTCCATAAATGAAGGGTAAGGTACAGTGGATCGACTTCCTGCGATAGACACAGCTAATTGCACACGAAAAATTTCTGGATTATAGGAGACGATGGCAATATAGAATGCGGGTAATATGATCATCGTAACGAGTGCCAAGTACCGAAGGATAACAAGTGACCGAGTGATCCAGAAAGGCTGATAAACATCATCTACTGCAGACATAAAATCATAAAATACAACCGGAGCGATTAAAGCAAAAGGTGTTCCTTCCATAACTAAAATAATTTTGCCTTGCGCAAGATTCATGACAATTCGATCCGGTCGTTCCGTATTAAGCATCACAGGAAATAACCGATACTTCATCGTCGTAATTAGTGTTTCAAGTTGACCTAAATCTTGTACGATATCCGCTTGTATAGCCTTCATTCTTTTCTGTATTTCTTGTAAAATGTCTGTATTTACACGCGAGGAATCATACAGAATAGACACTTTCGTCTGAGATACACGCCCTACAGAACAATCATCTACCCTAAGATGAACTGACGGATAACGGTTGCGAATGAGATTGATATTGGTTTGGATATTTTCTGATAGGCCAATATTCGGACCTTGGATGGTTGCTTCTACATCCACTTTACTAGGCTGTTTGATTTTAACGTCCGCAGCAGATAGACCCCACAGTCGTTCATGATAGAAAACAATGGCATAACCGTTGAGCAGTTTACCCGTCAATAAGCTTACTTCACGAATTTCTTCACATAATAGCTCCGATCGCAGCATGGCTTCAAAAGCATGCTTTGCCGTACTTTTCGCAAAAGTCGTAGAAATTCGCTCCGTAATCAGTATTGAATCACATAGGGATTCGTAGAAATAAATAAAGCATTGTTCTTGACCATTAAATAATCGTTGAACTTTGAAATCATGGGAACGTGCTGCTTCGTTCATGCTACGAGTAACCTCGCCGATCGTAATCAAATTCCCTCCTCTCCTCTCGTCCTTTTGTACGCCAAATGATTTTGAAAGTAGTATTTCCCTGTATCATTTTGGATATTCAAATCTGCGAAGCAGTCTATCGAATCGGTTCCCTGAATAAGTTCAGAGAAAATCCGATATGCTCGATATTCTCGAGAGCCATTACAACTGTGCGAATGCAGGAGAAGATCAAACGCCTCGAGAATCAAATTTCTTTCATCATGAACAAGTGCGACATTAATCATTAATTGCGAAGTGTCTGAGTATCAAAAACATTGTCCAGCGACTCCAGCCCCTCCGCATAATAAGCCTTCACCACATAATTCTTCAAATGACGTTCAAAATACGGAAGAGGCTGCCGCAAATGCGGCAACCTATTCCATGCCAAAAGTAAGAATTTCAGGCCCCATATTCAATTAGCGTAAGCATGATAAGAACTGTCGAAAATAATGATCGTATCCGCGTGTATGCTGCTATCGACGATTGTAGTGATAAGCAGCAAGTTTTTCGCATGCTCTTCCCGAAATTACAACTTCGTCTCAATAAAAGCAAATATCAAGAATGGTTTTTGTATCCATGATAAACTATTAAGGATTAAGCGCCCTAGCAATCGCGTCTACATAGCTCTGACTGGCACGCTGGCTCACTTCTGCCTGCGGAACGAACACTTCAAAGCAGTGGTAAGCTCCGGGATACAGGTGAAATTCGACGTCTACGCCTGCCTCCGCTAGCCGTGTCACATATTCGATCGTCTCATCTCGGAACAGATCGAGCTGGCCTACGCATGTATAAGTCGGCGGCAGCCCCGCCAAGTTCTCGGCTCTTGACGGAACCGCATATGGGGATAGGTCGCTAGCGTCGTTCTCCTCCCCCAAGTACATGCGCCAGGCCGCCAAATTGTTCGCTCGGTTCCAGGTTGCATTAGCAGTCGTAATTTCATGGCTTGAAGTCGTGCTATTGCGATTGTCAAGCATCGGATATAGCGGCATTTGGAAGATGAGGGCTGGCCCGCCTTTATCGCGAACCATTAGAGCAAGCGCTGCGGTAAGACCCCCTCCTCCACTTGCACCGGCAATCGCAACCCGTTCCAAATCTATGCGAAGCAATTCAGCTTCGTCCGTCATCCACGTTAAGCCGGCATAACAATCTTCAATGGCAGCGGGATAAGCGTGCTCGGGAGCAAGTCGGTAATCGACCGATACGACAACGCATTTAGCCGCCTGCACGAAGCGCTCGCACAGAGCGTCGTCCATATCCGGATGTCCCATAACATAGCCTCCCCCGTGAATCCACAGCATGGCTGGAAGTTTAGCGTCAGTTCGCTGGGCGGGTTCATAAATTTTTACAAGCATCTCGCCTGCTGCGCCTGGAATCATCCGGCTTGTCGTACATACGTCCTCCGACTTTTCAATGGGAGGATTCGAGAGTAAACTCCTGCTCCACGCTAAATGATCCTCTAGTTGAAAACCCGGAAATTGTGCTAATGTTGATCGTAATTCCGGCAATACGCGATTTTCAAAATTCATATGAACTCCTCCTAAAATGAGATGTGATTTCGAATCACTTGTCGTTTTATGTATCAAAATTGTATTACGATCTATTTCCGGTCTCTGCTTCCCACTTGGTAATTTCCTCTCGAACCCGTGGTGCAACCTCTGTTCCAAGCAGCTCAATAGCTCTCATCACTTGGTCATGCGGCATCGTGCTCAACGGTACATACATCATAAAGCGTGTAATGCCTACATGTTTGCGAAGGTGAATAATCTTCTGGGCAACCGTGTCCGGATCGCCAACATACAGTGCGCCTTCAAAGCTGCGCGCGGCATCGTAGCTAGAGCGGTCATAATACGCCCAGCCTCGCTCCTTGCCGAGCTTATTCATACCTGCCTGGGTAGATGGGAAAAATGTATCTGCTGCTAGTTCCGTATTCTCTGCTATAAATCCTATTGAATGCGATCCAACCTTAAGCCGCGATTCATCATGACCAGCGTGCGCTGCCGCCTTCTTATACAGCTGTACAAGCGGTTCAAAATGCATCGGACTTCCCCCAATGATCGCCAGCATCAATGGCAATCCTAGCAGACCGGCACGGATTGCTGACTCCTGATTCCCCCCACTTCCGATCCATATCGGCATAGGATCTTGAACAGGCCGTGGATACACGCCCAAATCGTCAATCGCTGGCCGATGCCCGCCCTTCCAGGTTACTTTTTCGGAATTCTGTATTTTCAGGAGTAATTCCAAATGCTCTTCGAATAGTTCATCATAGTCATGTAAGTCATAACCAAACAAAGGGAAAGATTCGATAAAGGAACCCCGGCCCGCCATAATCTCCGCACGTCCATTAGATATCCCGTCCAACGTAGAGAAATCCTGATAAACGCGCACCGGATCAGCTGAAGAAAGCACCGTCACTGCACTGGTCAGCCGAATCCGGCTCGTCTGTGATGCCGCCGCAGATAGCACAACTGCTGGTGAAGATGCTGCATAATCCTTTCGATGATGCTCGCCTACTCCAAACACATCAAGACCCACCTGATCGGCAAGAACAATTTCCTCGACTACTTCACGCAATCGCTGTGCGTGACTTATCACTTCACCCGTCTGAACATCCGGCTTGGTTTCTACAAACGAAGTAATCCCTATTTCCACAGCCACTCTCTCCTTTTTATAAAACATCATATATCAGAAACTTATTTGACTTCGGCAGTCGTAGCTCGTCTGGTCATTGCCCAGAATAGCAGCGCTACAGCACTGACAGAAGCCCCCAGCAAACATACTCCTTCCCAACCATAATGCGCATAGATATGGGTCGAAGCGATAGAACCGCTGGCACTTCCGATGGAATAGAACACCATATACCCAGCAGTTAGTCGGCTGCGCGCCTCCGCACGTAACGGGAGGATCATCGTTTGATTCGTGACATGTACAGCCTGCACTGCCAAGTCGAGAAGCACAATGCCAATAACCAATGCGAACAGTGATTGTTCGGTATAGCTAATAAACAACCAAGAAATCAACAATAAGATCAGCGCAATACCTGTCGTTCTCTGTCCGTAACCTCGATCAGCCAGCTTCCCTGCTCGTGCTGCAGCTAACGCTCCAGCTACTCCTGCAAGACCGAATGCTCCAATCGCGCTATGCGATAGAGAGAAAGGCGGCGTGCTTAGGGGCAATACGAGCGAAGTCCATAAAATGCTGAAATCGGCAAAAATAAGCAGGGCCAGAACAGAGCGGATACGTAACATTCGTTCTTGTACAAACAGGATAAGCACGGATCCCAGCAGTTGAGGATAGGTCAGTGATTTGACCTCGCGTTCCACTTGAGGCAATACCTTAAAAAACATAAGAATCATAACAAGCATCAACGCAGCAGAGAGCAGATATACGGAACGCCAACCCGCAAGATCTGTTAATATCCCTGAAATGGACCGCGCAAGAAGTATGCCGATGACAATCCCGCTTGTTACTATACCAACGACACGCCCACGTTCGGCCGGGGCAGCCATCGTTGCCGCGAACGCCACAAGCGTCTGAGTTACAACGGCAAGGATTCCCACCAAAGCCATACCTGCAAATAGAAGTGTACTGTTGGGGGCAGTTCCAACGATAACCAGGGCTATCATGGACAATAACATCTGACCGATAATCAAGCGGCGCTGGTTCAATAAATCCCCAAGCGGTACTAGTAGCAGCAGTCCCAATCCATAAAAGATCTGCGTGATCGTAATAACCATGCCAATCATTGAATAGTCAATGCCGAACTCACTCGACAGCTGATCGAGTAGCGGTTGGGCGAAGTAGATATTGGCGACCGACATCCCGCAGGCAACCGCAAATAATAGTGTCATATAGCGAGACATGGAAGCATGACGGCCTGTATTAGACGTGATCTGCTGCGGCTGTGACGAATCAACATCGACTGCTGCTTTTTCACTAACTTCCTCCATTTGTGTCCCCTCCCTCCATTCATGTTGACCGGCGAAAATTATAACTTACCGATCGGTATGTTATTTGCCAAGTAAATATATCCCATGGTTCATGCAACTGTCAACAAAAAAAATGAGATCACTGCTAATGATATCTTTCTTACTTCAAACACATTGGAATGAGCCAATCTTCATTTGACAAAATGAACGACTAATCATAAAATTATAATATACTATTCAGTACATAATGTGACATTAATTCAGGTCCGAAATCATAGCGCAATGAAAAAAATCGAGTTGAATGAGAGGTATTCATCATGGCAAGAACCCGTGAATTTGACGAAGAGAAAGTATTGGATGCAGCGATGCAGCTATTTTGGGAGAAGGGGTATGAAGCTACTTCGCTTAGCGATTTAACTGCCAGAATGGGTATTCAACGTCCTAGCATATACGCTGCCTTTGGAGATAAGAAAGAACTGTTCGAAGCCGCGCTTCGTAAATACACGATGTCCCGTGCTTCCGATATACGAGCTAGACTTCAAATCCATTCTTCTGTAAAAGAAGCATTTTCCACTTTTTTTAATGACGTGGTTGCTGAGGAATATTCAGAAGATCGCAGTCGGGGCTGTTTTTGTATCAATACCCTGGTCGAACTTGCGCCTCATGACGAGAAATTTGAAATTCTGACCAGAGAACATCAAATGTATCTAACAGTCATTTTTCAAGAAACCATTGAACGAGGGGTAAAAACGGGTGAGCTCGAGGCCAACACAGACACAAAGGCTGTATCACGTGCACTAATTATATCGTTAATTGGAATTTCAGTAATGATGAAGGCTCGTCCACAGCGATCATTTATTGACAATGCAATAACAACGACACTCACTTTGCTCAAGTAAATCAGACATAGTTCAATCACGTCATGCTGATTTATTAACACCCGTCATATGAATAGCGCTTTTTTCGTAAATTAACAAGTTATTTTAATGTCTTTTTTACAAACAAAATAAAAATGAACAGACTAATAAACCCAGATACAGCACAAACAGCAAATAGCATTTGATATCCCATGAGCTGTGACACAAAACCTAGAATCATAGCCCCCAACCCAATCCCTAAATCAAAAGCAGTAAAGAATGTAGCGTTCGCTACACCTCTTTTCTCTGGTGGTGCTAATCGTAAAATTGCTATTTGAAGTGCAGGTTGTGCTGATCCGAATCCAATTCCGTACAAAATAGCTGTAATCACTAGTCCAACTGGCCCTGTTGTCATTGTTAGGACGAATAGTGCGATTATCATGATAACAAGCGCAGGGGCAATAATGGATCCTTCCCCATGTTTATCAGATATCCTCCCTGCAAGCGGTCTAATTACTGTAAGTGTGACAGCATAAACTAAGAAAAAAATACCAGCATTAGCTTGGATTTTGGCTGCAAACAGGGGTAAAAATGTGGTAATGCCACCAAAAGTAATAGAAAGAAAAAAGGTAACAATAGCTGCTGGCAAGACTGATTTTTCAAAAAATGATAATGGTTGTTTGGATGTATTCTGAACCGCTGGTATTTTTGTACCAAGTGCACATATGAATGCAATCATTGCTAATGCTGTGCATAGAAGAAATAGATAATGAAAGGAAAATGATTTTGCTACCCAAAGACCTAATATGGGACCTAAAGCCATCCCTAAAGTCATTGCAAGTCCATACCATCCCATTCCTTCTCCTCGACGAGATTGTGGAATAACATCAGTCACAGCCGTTCCTGTTGAAGTTGTAGCAACTGCCCAGCTGATTCCATGGAAGATGCGTAAAATGACTAAGAATACAATTCCTGTTATCCAATCATAAAAATACATTGTAATTGCAAAAAAAAGTAAACCGCTTATGATAAATACCCTTCGACCATACCGATCCATTAATCCTCCAATAATAGGACGAAAAATGACTGCCGATATCGTAAACACTCCAATAATAAATCCAACTTGAGATTCACTTCCACCTAATTGTTTAATAAACATAGGTAGTGTTGGCATGAGTAAATAAAAACCACTAAATAGTAATAACGATGTAATTGTCAGCATGATATAGTTTTTTGTCCATAAACGTTCCATGATCTTGTAATCCTTCTTTCTATCAATAGAATAAGCGAATTAAAAAAGCAGTACCACCGCTATAAAAGTGTTGGTACTGCCATTTTGCGTGTCAAGTATCTTGTTAATTAGAATGTACTTGCTACTTTAACAGCCTTTTCAAGCCCTGTGGCAATAATTTCTTCTGCTTGATCAGGGAATTGGTTGTGACCTTCAATGACTACTTTCTCGATATCTTTTACACCGAAGAAGCCCATCATACTTGCTACATATTTAACAGCCATTTCTATTTCAGCTGCTGGTCCTTTAGAATATACACCGCCACTTGCGTTTAATAATGCCATTTTCTTATTTCCAATAAGACCTACTGGACCTTCTGGCGTATATTTAAATGTTTTGCCCGCGCGGTTTAAGTAATCAATGTAGGTGTGTAGTACAGCTGGGATTGTTAAATTCCATAATGGGAAACCAAACACAACTTTATCCGCTGCAAGGAATTGGTCTAAATATTTATCAGCAATAGCTACAGCCTTTGCTTCATCTTCTGTTAAATCAAGTCCTCTACTCGCCTTAAATGTACCGTTAATCATATCTACGCCTACATATGGCAATTCTTCCTTGTATAAATCAAGCTCTACCACGGTATCATTTGGATGTGATTCTTTATAGCACGCTAAAAATGCTTCATATAATCTCACACTAACCGCTTGATTTGCTGGGCGATTGTTTGCTTTTACGAATAAAACTGTTGTCATTCTCTTATCCTCCTGTTAATCACTCATGTTGTTATTTAATTACTCATTAAAAAGGGGTATCCTATTACTTTTATAACAATAATAATATAGTCAACTTAATTGACTTCGTTTCGCATTTTACAATAGAATCCCAATGCAGTCAATCTGGTTGACTGCATTTTTTAAAATTTATATTTCACCACTTAATTAATCTAGCACTAACAATCCCCATCTATACTACATTGCAGTCCATCCAACTCATTCTCTTTATTCTTTTCTATTTCTTGATCAATTGCCTTTGCTAATTTTTCTTTGCTAGTAAAACCTTGAATAACTTCGTCACCAATAATGAACGTTGGAACAGCCGTAATTTGTGCTTCAACATGGGCATGCTTTATAGCTTCTCGATGCATTTTTTGGTACTTTCGTGATACTAACGCTTCTTTAAATGCTTCCTGAGAAAGTCCCACTTCGTCCGCTAATTTTGTTAACACTTCGATGTCTTCAATACTTTGTTCCTCTTGGAAATGTGCAATAAACACTCTATGGTGAAACTCATTTCCTTTTCCATGTTCCTTTGCAAATTGGTAACCTTCAAACGCGAGGTGCGTATACGAACGCAAATGAGGTAACTTTATATCTAATCCAAATTTTTTAGCAGTAGGATAAATAAATGAATTCCAAGCTTCCATTACACGAGGTTGAGTCCGTGGATCAATTTTCGGAGATGGACTAGGACGCAATTCAAATGGCATCCATTCTACTTTTACATCTTTTTCCTTTACAACTTCATCTAATGGACCTGTCCCTAAAAAACAAAATGGACATATAAAATCAGAATAAACTTTAATTTTCACAGTCATATATACGCTCCCTCCCAGTTTTCTTACAATATACCGATTATGAATACAAATTTATCTTGGTTCGATGACAATGTGGCAACACATTGACCTTACAATATTTTTTTAAAACGATACTCCATTTCTCCAGCTAGAGCTTCAGGCGTATCACCCGTTTCTCTGAAATCATGTGTATACAGTTGTTCAAACGGATCAAAATTTACTTGCTTATAAAATTCAAAACAAGGGAATCCATCATGTGCACCTTGAATCTCGACAGTACCATCATTTTTGACATTTAGATTTAATAGATAGTCAACGGGAGGTGCATATTCATTTAATGGGTTGCTAGCACTTGCACTCATTTGAAACTTGACGTTATCAGAACTCCATACGATATCAGTGCACAAAATGCCTTCAGTACTAGCTTTTCCTGTTCTTTTATGAACGGTACCATCTAGCGTTGTGACTCTTTCTGTTGTTATGCCAGTATTCGCATATGTGAAGATTTCTTTTTTATTAAAATCTACAACGACTTCTTGTTCAACTCTGGAACGCATCGTGTTGACAACATAAGGTGTAAATTCACGTGAGTCGCCTTCGAATTGGAATACGTTTCCCGTTAGAATATCCTTCCTCGCTTCAGTCCAAGACATCGGAATAAATACACTTGCTCTTATTTTAACAATATGAATCATATAGCACCTCCATCGTGTATTTTTTTTAGCGAATTCCATTTTGTTCATGAGAAAAACCATATAGTCAACTTGATTGACCACATTACGTATAGTACAATGTACTTCAAATAAAGTCAACCTAATTGACTTTATTCAAGGAGGTTTTATTATGAATCATCCAGTATTTAGTGAGTTCGATCTTACATCACTTTTGTCATTATCCTTCAGTGCATTGATAGATGAACTGCATGACAGATTGAGTGAATTGGGGTTTGGAGACATTAGACCTGCACATGGTTTTATGTTTAAACATATCATTCCTAATGGAGCAACCGGTATAGAACTAGCTGAACACTTAGGAATTACCAAGCAAGCGGTGAGTAAAATGGTGGATTTTCTTGAGAAAAGTGGTTATGTCATACGTCAAACGCATCCCAATGATAAGAGAGGGAAAATTATTGTTCTGACCGAACGTGGCTGGCTAGTAATGAAAGCAAAAGAGGAGATCATAGCTGAGATAGAACAGCGGTGGATTGATAACATTGGTGCAGAACGAATGCAAATGCTCAAAGAAGATTTAACAAAATTAGTTTATGAAGTAAATGAAGGTAATTTATCATCGAGGTCAAAACCTGTCTGGTAAATTGGTCCTGATAAAACTAGCTGAGATACAGATTTGTACTTATTCAAGAAAGACCTTGAGGATCGTCCTCCTCAAGGTCAATATACTTTAAACAAGCTTGACATTGCCGCCACTCAACTTGGAATAAGATTGAATAAATGAGCCTTAACTTTATCTACTTCCTCGGGTGTTCGATGAACATTAACACATTCATTTACATCAAATTTATTGCCATCCGGATCGTAAAATACAAAGTTGATTCCACAGCTATTTCGATCCTGAAGTTCATCTATTCTCACACCATTTTGTTTCAGATTATCATGCAATACCTCGATCTGCCTCACTTCAAAAGTAAGCCTAAACATTTCATAACCAGCTTTATTGGGGAATTGATTATCGATCGTCCCTACCGTTTCTACCAAGTGCAGCCATTGTCCATCAGACAGCTTCAATATAGCTTGATCCTCTGCTTCATTAAATGGCACCGCGTACTCTAATCCAAAATTCTGTTGCCACCATTGCGCCGACTTCGACGGATTTCTAACCGGCACATAAATCGAACAAACTGTCTTTAATGCATTTCCTTGAATTCCTGACATCCAAATCATCCTTTCGTTTTTGTTCCTTACATATTAATAAACGATTAATTCTGTAAAAACCAAACATCTTATAAAGATTTATTTGAGACGACGCTAAAATAGTTGCCATCGAGGTCCTTAAATGTAAAATGCAATCGAGCGTTCAATGTCTTAATGTCAGTAAGATAAATACTTTCCTGCGTTAGTCCAAGATATGCCCGATAGATGGCTTTAGGATCACATCTATGAAAAGCGTCGACCAAAGCATCCATATCAACAATTGTCTCCTTATGTGCTTTTGGAGATTTTCTCGCTTTACCTTCAAATGATTCTTGAGCCAATTGCTTGAGTTTTAATCGGGCACGCCCTAACGTTACTTGTACTGAAGCCTCTCTCATCCCTACATACTCCGCAGTCTCTCTGGCGGTAAAGTCGAAGACATCCATTAACAATATAATAACGGCCATTTTTGGAGATAATCGTTCCCCTACCTGTTCCAACAACTCCCGGCTAGACAAAAAAGGATCTAACTCTGCCCTTTCATAACGATGATCTAGTGATACGGTTTGGATCTTTTGCGTTCTTCTTTTACAGTCAATCCACGCGTTCTTAGCTATACGGTACAAAAAAGCTTTTGTTATAGTCCTCTCCGGATTTCTTTGGATAGCTTCAATCAGTTTTATCATTGCATCCTGCGTTAAATCTTCAGCATCCCAACGGTTTCCAGTTATTCGCATGCCATATTGAAATAAAATCGTTCTCCAGTTCATCCTTGTTATTTCTATAACACTTCACCATATTCCTTTTCTAATATGAAATACCGCGCATAAAGTATTAATAAGATGATGCGAGTGGGAGGTTATTTCATATATGCCAGATCCCTTTGTAACACGATCCCTCGATGAAATACGATTCTGGTCACGTATTATGAAGGAACATTCTTTTTTTCTTAAATTAGGTTTTCGCTGTGAAGATACGCAATTGATTCAGGAAGCCAACCAATTCTACACCGTATTCGAAGGGATAGAAAACAAATCACATGCGTATACCGTCGATACTGATCCTCAGACGATTCGGAGATTCAATGAAGAAGTCTATGTGGCGGCCTCTAATATTTGGGCTTTCAAGC
This sequence comes from Paenibacillus terrigena DSM 21567, assembly GCF_000374845.1. Classification (GTDB taxonomy): domain Bacteria; phylum Bacillota; class Bacilli; order Paenibacillales; family Paenibacillaceae; genus Paenibacillus_K; species Paenibacillus_K terrigena. Next base: position 44,109 of record NZ_KB895428.1, read on the forward strand.
GGAAGGTATTAGGTCTCATCTTACAATGCAAATTGCCTGGTGGAACGAACTTTCCACTACTGGTGGATCATGTTAGTAGGGAGGCCAACTACTTTAGAAATAGGCTTTCCGAATTAAATCTAGGCAATCTAGAACCGCTGCCCGATGCAATCATTGATGAGAATGTATTTTTCCTACGCATCATGGCTGATCATGCCAAATTTATCGGGCATCTATTAGATCCGTCCGAACGTCAACTCGTTGAACAAGCACGGAGCTTTAGCCATGATTTTGATACTTTATTATTCCAAGCGATAGATCTCGACTCTATGCGTCCACAATCTCAAACCTATCCCCTACTTGATCAATTCCTTGACGAGAACAGAGTATCCGTTAAATCACTCCGCGATTTTAAGAAAACAGCACGCGATCTTATCGATTCGTGCCGCATCAAAAGCATCATTCATCCCTTATTGGCAGACCACGTCTTCCGAGAAGCCGAGAGATTCCTTTTCATTATCGATGCGTTCGATGCTTCACTCAACAAACAAAAGCATTCCTGACCGCGCAGTGACCTATTTGATACCTCAAGTAAATGGATTGAACCACGATTTGGTTTTCATACTCAATCGTCCATATGTAAAATTGAGAAGGCAGCTTTTAACCGGCTGCCTTTTTCATTCGCCCTTATTTCGAATAATCGGGCGGTACTCTTTGATCTAGTCCATGATACTAATGGACAGCAGTTTGCCGTCTTCCTTAGATTCCTTATATGTGATTGGCAGCATTCCGTCCGGGAACGGCACCTCAAACCGATAGACACCGATCTTCGCATCGCTTTTATCCACTAGTTCTTTTCCTTCATAGCTCCCTTGAATGCCAGCCTTTGTCAGTAGCTCCAGAGTCTTCTGCAAGCTGGCACCTTTATAACGGCCCTGCAAGTACTCTGTCCACGTCACGGCATCCCAGTCGGGAGCTTTCACGTTTACGCCGTCCTGCCGCATCGACTCTAGCAGATTGACGACCAATCGCCCGTCTCCTTCCTGCATAGCACAAACAAGCACCACGTAAGCACGGTCCATCGTCGTGATGTAATTGGTTTTGTTCTTGGCGGCCAACAATTCGAACAGATTCTCTGCACTCTGCTCCGCGGTGAACCAATACGTATGGAAATCAAATGGATTTATCTGACTTGTACCCGGGATCAAATACCGCCCGTCATCCGATACTCGGAATACCGATGAAATATAAAAGCGCGTTGGATATTGCATGACAAAAATATGGCTGCCGTCACCGCTAACCATCATTTGAATGGATATTGGCTCACGCGGCCGCTCCCCTCCCGGCAGGATCGAAGCAGAGCCACTCATACTGGAGTAGTAGAAACTGCCATCGTTAGCTGTCTCCCGAACAAGTCGATACAAAATCCGGCTCTTGTGCATGATCGGCTGCACGTCAATTTGAGTTGAATACCCATATGAAGTGCGAATTTCCTCATTTACCTGCCACGTAATGTCGGCTATCCCACGCAGTTCCTCTGGCTTCTGCTCGTAGGATAAGTCCGGAAGCCTTATGGCAAGACGGTAATCATTTGTCTGCCACTCGTATGCTGTATACTTTTGATCCGATGCACGGAATACGTCAGAGAAATCCGTATTGAAAGAGATACCGTCGAGCCGCTTTTTGCTGCCGAAATCCAACGCACTTAAATGGTTGCCAGAAACTGCAAAAATACCTGCCGAGACGAGTACCGGTACGAGCAGAACAATCATAGCGTTTACTATCCTACGATCGCGAACCTCACCGAATGGCAGATCCGGAACCTGTTCGCCGTCCAGCGTTAGCTTCGCAGCCAGCAACCTCATAAGCCCGTCGATCAGTAAGGTTCCAATGCATGCGTAAGCGATCAAAGGTACCGCGTATCCCCAAGGGGGTGGCAGTGACCGGAATAGGCTAACAACTATCGTGCAAAGCATGGCTAACAGCGCAAGCGGTAGCAAAGTGCCGAAATAGCGTCGAAACATGCGAGGCGCCTTTGCTAATGCATCAATAAAAGAGATGTTCTGGAGGACTATCAGATATGGCGTTAGCGAGTAGAACAGTAAAGCAATCATCAATATGATCCCCAACGGGAAAAAGATTGCAGCGAGGAAAACAATCAATACGCCTATCACGCATTGAAAGATTGACCACGCGATCATATCACCGAAATACCTGCGTCCACTCGCAAATAGAGGGCCTGCCTTACGGTTCAGAACCCATCCTTTCAGACCACCGAGGTACATGCCCCGGACAAAACTTTGCAATCCCATGACAGCCGCAGATACAAGGAATGCCATAATCCCCCATGCCTGTGGGCCCGTCTGAAGATACGAATATGGGATTTTCAGATCCGTAAGCGACGGCATATATAATGGGATGGTTAAGGAAATCCCGAATGTCTGCACAGCAGTACCTATTGTCGCTAACGGTGTCTGAGTATAAGGAAATATTGAAAATCCAAAATAAATGCCAAGTCCGACTACAGCCGTGACAAGTACTTCAAAAGCTAACACCAAAACAATCAAACGTGTGTAGGTCATTGTTACCTCCTCTGCATGATCAACTCTCATGTCCCCTTCACTCACAACTCCTAATATTTGACGAAATTGGATAGTAATTGTTGCACAAACGTGGAAAAGACAGCGAAGAAGAACGGCTCCACTCGACTGGAGAAAATGGCGCATACATTGGCTCATGATTGAAATAAAAAAAGTTATTCAAAACGCGAACTTTAATGATATATTATTACACGAAATGAATATTAAATTTGTGTGATTAAGGAGGGAATTATGAAAAATTTTCGATTAAGAATGCCGTACTTGCTCATTGTAAGCTTGTTGGTCATGCTTTTCGTTCCCCAGTTTTCCTATGCGGAAGAACGAGCAGGCACCCGAGAAGCAGCTAACTCAACAACCATTATCGGCGGCGTGAGTCCGTCAGACGGCGCAATGATTACCGAGAGCTTTACGAACATCAGCTTTGCACTTGGGATTCCAATAGCAGATACGGGTTCGATCATTATCATGGTTGACGGCCAACAACTTAGTGAGCCGAATTATATGCATGGTATGGTGTTTACGTATTGCTCTAATTTGCAGAACGGTACCCATTCCTTAAACATTCGTGTCTTAGATCATGATAAGAACATCTTGCAAGAATACAACGGAAGCTTCAACGTCCGGCTGACGGCATGGGAAAACAGCGTCTTGGAAGCATCGAATATCGATGCGACTTCACTTCGTTTATCCTGGACGCCCGCCAAAGAGAGCTTGGGTTACAGAATATATGGAAATAGCCTTCTCCTTGGAGCTGTGAAAGGAAATATAACCACATTCGATGCAACGAATCTGACGCCAAAAACCACATATAACTTTAAGGTGGAGGCGGAGCGCTCTGATGGCAGCTGGACGACGGACGGCCCTGCCCTTACGGTGTCAACATTCCCTCAAGATCGTATAAACCCGATTATTGAATCGGTGTCTCCCGCTAATGACGATGAATTAACGACGGCCTGGCCGAGGATCACAGCCAAAGTATACGATGAAGACTCCGGCATAAATGTAAGCATGAGTATGGTCGGGATCGACAATAGGATGGTGCCATTCAGTTATGACGAAGCATCTGAGACGCTGACCGCGATCGCTCCCAGATTGCCAAGCGGCACGCATTCCCTTCTAATCTTTACCACGGATAACGACGGTAATCAAACGCGGTACAACAGCAGCTTTACCGTAAAATATGAGGCGGGAATGCCGTTCCTGGAACGGAGCAACCAAATGCGTGCCGCTCTTGACACAGGTGATCCGGCAGATGTAGAGGATGTACGCAGGCTAAGTTCTGAATTTGCCGAACTGGACGAGATAACCGACCAATCCTTGATGGATCCGATCTGGAACAAAATCAAACCCAAGCTGCCTGCATCTGTTGACAAGGCTGAGTTGAAAAGGAAGCTGTTTCACATCATCGTGACGATTGGATCGCTCCCATACGATCAACAGGAATCCGGGATAAAAACCATCTTGTCTGATCCCGAATTTCTATGGACATTGAATACGATAGCTGTGGCAGGTGGAGAAACAAACCTCACGATGGAGGATATTCTCTCGTTTATTTTCGGGGATGGCAACAATCTCAGAGGGATCGAAGGCCATGTTCTATATTATCTCTCGGAAATGTCTCCCGTCGAACTGTTTGGTCTTCTAGGCGATTATCAGAAAATGACGGACGTCCTGATGAAAGCAATAACGAATCAGCTTAGTCAAACAAGCTATTACAATATCAGCAAGATATTAAGAAATCTTAACGTCTCTGCTTATGATGTTCAGTCGACTTTACTGAATTTCCAGAAAAGGCTGAAACATGACGGGCCAGCCGTTCATGCATGGACAGTTGCTTATATTCGTTTAATGGCCCAGGAATCCGTTAAAGTTAGCAACGATGGATATCAGCACAATTACAGCTTGAAGGTAGCCTCCGTTGACATTCCGCCGCAAGCGCTAACATGGAAGAAGGTATCCGGAAGCTCCCATCTCACTATCACGCCAGACGGCGTCGTCTCCATTCCTGAAGAGGCGTATACTGCAACCGCGGTTATTCAAGCGGCGCTCATCAATCCCTCTAGTGGAGCGAATAAAGTTATTTTCCAGAAAGAAGTGACCCTAAGCGCTAGCAAAGACCCAACCGTCATTTTCCAGAGTATTATGAAAACTTTCGAGGGCAAGCTGGGTGAAATACAAAGCAAGCTTAACGTCGCGACAACACACGAAGAGCAAAAGTTGCTGCTGGTGGACTTGGTGAATGCAGGGAAACAGGCAATCAAGCAGATCAAACCGTTAAATATATCCGAAGAAGTCATAACGGATGCCATTGACACGATCACATACGGGCTTGTACAAGCAGCCTGTAGTTTGCTGGCCTTCTAAGCTGCTTTGTATCATTGTGTCAAATAACGTAAATGTAGGAACATTTGTGCATTTTTCTTTAACACAAATGTTCCTACATAAAAAAAGAAAAGCCTGGTTTTTTTATTTGTTCTTGTCCTTCGAATGATATACTCTTTCGGCCCTTCAGTCCACCCACTCTATTTCACCTGAACGGCGATCCGAGTGACAAATTCATCTGGATTACTTGACGACAGATAACCGAGTAGCTCAAGCTCAAACGCATCACCGCATATACCCATTTTTTTAGCATGAATGTATGCCTTTAACTGCTCGTAAGATGAATCCATGCTCTCGTAAGTGCCTTTGTGATTGATCATCGCATAGGCTCCTTTGGGCTTAATAAATAGCTGATCACTTTCATGCTTTTCCTTGATCTTAATAAAATAATTCGTCTCTCTATAATCCCCTGCTTCCACACGACTTTGATCGATGGAACAAATGGCAACTTCAAGTTCAACCAAGTCTTCCTCGAGTTCATGAAGTTGTTCATAATACTTACGGATGGATTCCTTCTCGCCATCTCCTTCAGCTACGCGTACAGCAATAAAATATTCTTCCTCGAATTCTTCAATCCACGGCACTCCAATGACAGCGCGCAGTCCTTGATCCGTAATCTTGATAGCTCCTTGCAATATATTTTGCATGCGCGCCAATTTATTTTGCTCTAAGGTCAGTTGCTGTTGCATTTGTGTAAGTATAGATAAAAAATGTGACGAATTCTGATTTTGAATATAGTCCCTTATTTCTTTGAGTGCCATTCCCCCTTCTTTTAAAACTGAGATGATTTCATAGGTATAGTACTGTTTGATATCGTAATAACGATAACCATTGGGATTCGTTATCCTCGGCTTCAAGATGCCAATTTCATCATAGTAAAACAACGTATGTTTGCTTACCCCGCATATTTTTGCAAAGTCACTGGTAGTAAGGTATGGAGTATTTTTTTGATCTGACATGATGTTCATCCCCCTCTTGACTATAGGGTTACCCTATACTGTAAAGTATTTTTTTGCAAGGATCCGATGGATATTGGCTCAGAATTTATTAATAAAGGATGAAAATAATGATAAGACAAGCCACGAAGAAAGACGTCTCCCAAGTAAGTGAACTCATTTATATGATTATGGATGAAAAGGAGTCTTATTTCACTGAACATTTCAACAAAAAAGAGGTCATGGCGTTTATTCAACATGCTTTTGACCAGGAAATAAGTTTTTTTAGTTATACCAATATCATCGTAAAAGAAATAGAGGGTCAAGCTGTGGGTATTGCGTTAATGTACGACAGCCAAATGACTGATGCATTCTGCGAGCAATGGGAAAATGATGTTACGCTCTTCTTTGGTGAGGACCAGGATGAATTCGAGACGAGCGAAGCTCAGCCAGGAGAATTTCATTTGGACACAATTGCTGTTTATGAAGCATTTCGGGGACAAGGGATCGCTAAAGAACTTCTTGAGGAGATGGATCAGTTGGCACGCAGACAAAGCCATAACAAGCTGTCATTAAATGTTTCTGCTAAGAACATCGCCGCTAAGCGACTTTATGAGCGCCATCATTATCAGGTCGAGAGTCAATTTCTAATTTCTGGACATACATACTTTCATATGACGAAAAGCTTATAGTTAAAGCGGACCAATACAATATATTTTGTTTATGGCTCTAGAGCGCGATAGCGACTTGGTGTCATGCCGGTTAACCGTTTAAATGTGTTGCAAAAGTGAGAAACATCTTGGATACCAACGTTCCCTGCTATTTCTGTTATAGGTAGATCCGTTCCTTGTAAAAGATCTTTGGCCTTCGTCATTCGAATAGAAACCAGGAATTCATTCATCGTAACTCCCGTATATTGCTTAAATATTCGAAAGAAGTAGGAACGTGACACATGGAAATGTCCACATAATTTCTCCGCACTGAGAGACTCATCGTAATGCTCCATCATATAGCTGAGTATACCTTCGACCATTTGTTTCTCTACATCGTTTCGAACTTGGACGACTTCCGGAGATTTAATCTGATAACGCCCTAACTGTGCAAACAGTTGTAAGAGCAGACTTTTAACAATGATCGGATAACAAGGCTGTTTCCTCTTCGTTTCCCATTCTAATTGAGCTAGTATTTCCTGCAATCGCAATATTTGCTGGGTATTTAATTGAGAATGAATTGAATCATTTTCTGCATCGGGAAGCCATTGTCTGATCGTCATCCAACATTCTCGATCTTCTACAACCAATTGTTCTAAAAAACTCCTTTCTACCGCTAGGATATAACGATGAAAGGGAGTATTCTGATGTGGTCTTGATCGATGTAAAGCCATTGGCTTAATAACGGTGAACGTCCCCGCTCCCAGTACATGCATCCGTTCACCAACGATAAAGTGGCCCTCACCTTGTACACATAGATAAAGCTCGTAACCACGATGGGTGTGAAACGTTGGCTGCTCTAAGCTTGTGGTTCGATACACACAATGAACCGGGAAATCCATGAGTGTGGCATTCGTTAATTCATCCTCTACTGATACAATTCTCTGCTTCTCCATCTCCAAAGTTAGATCCCCCTCCCACAAGTCCAAATCTTAAAGACAATATCCCAATCCAAAAAGACGATCGGCCAAGATTTACTTCACCTTGCATTGTATATTCATTGTATACATTCTCACGTTTATGGAGGAGCGATCGAATGCCAAAACCAATTTCTCACGATTCTCTGCGACATACTGCAGACCAAGTTTATCGCTATATGGTATCAGATCACACAGGCAATTGGGGAATGGATATTCAGCATTGGGACTGGGTTCCCGGCGTAGGTGTCATTGCAATCCTGTCTTATTATGAGAATACGCGCAATGAGGAAGTTCTCGATTATCTAGTCAAATGGGCACGCACAAATATGCCGACGTCGGAACAAGCAATCGTTATCAATGCAGTGGCCCCCTTTGCCATCTTTCCCGCACTCTATGAATACACACACGATCCCTTATTTCTAGAGGAATCCCTGCGCGTCGGACAATGGATACTTACAGAAGCCCCACGTACTCGTGAAGGGGCTTTCGAGCATACCGTCACTGAAAATGTTAGCTTTCCTGAGCAGGTATGGGCCGATACGATCTTTATGGCTGTACTCTTCTTAGCTCGTCTCGCACGAGTCACGGGAGATGATTCCTACGCTTTTGAAGCGGTTAGGCAGGTAGAGCTTCACTTGGAATTACTAGAAGATAAAGAAACCTGTGTCATGTTTCATGGATGGAATTGTATAGCGCAAGATCACATGTCCGCAGCACGTTGGACTCGGGCGAACGCTTGGATCGCCGTGGGCACACCAATGATCATGCAAGAGCTGGAAGGCATCGCAACCCTATCGCAAGAAGCAATGAAACGCTACCGCGCAATGATGCATGGATTGATTCACTTTCAACAAGCTAACGGTCTATGGGCCACGGTGATGGATCGACCCGACTTCTATCCAGAAACATCGGGCAGTGCTGGAATTGCCTGTGGCATGCTAAAGGCTATTCGCCAAGGGTTAATAGACAACGCTTATGAGGATTCTGCTTTTCGGGCACTGAAGGCCATTGTGCAAAAGGTACTACCAAGCGGAGAAGTAACGGACGTCTCTGGAGGTACGCCGGTGATGCCTTCCATTGAAGCCTATCATGAGATTCCTTGCCATCCTACGCTGTATGGGCAGGGGCTTGTTCTCATGTTATTCTCTGAGCTTCTATGAGTCATAACGAATCAAATGATTTGGAGAGCCCCCATGCAAACGCCATGGAGGCTCTTTTTGAATGCCTGAATTTGTTATTAGACGGGATGGATATCATTCGGTTTAACTGCGATAGATATCTCATGTGGTGAACGATTCCAATGACTTGATACAACGCGTGCTGTAACATAACCGGCTTCTTCGATGACCGATATGTCTGGCAAATTCTCTACCACTTCCCCAATCGCTAATGAGAATAAAAAAGCTGCTCTATTTAACGCATGGAAGTCTATTGTTCTTCGCTCACCTGCATATATAACGAAATCCAACCCAATACGTTGTTCCAGCGCTGTCACTTCCCAATTCCAGCCTCGTTGCTCGCTGCCGCTATCCATAGCCAGAAGTTCGTCGAAAGCAGCATATACGTTATCAACTCGTAATGGTAATCCGTTGATCTCGATTTCTGCTGTAGCCCCTTCCGCTACGATGCGCACCCCATCTAAACAACCTCCGAATTCCATCCGAAACCGGAAATCCGATGCCTCTATTCGACCCTCAATACGATCCAACCCCGGATGTGTATCTCCACCATTCGTCAAAAATCGTACACCAAGTAGAAGATGGCCCTCTTCCTCCGCAACGCTGAGTACCCCCGAACAATAATCATAACCATCATGTAAGCAGCGCATCTGCAAATACGTAGCTGCCCCGTTATTCTCGAAATAAGCGACGAGTCCTCGTGTTTGATTCCACATGATTTCATTTTTGAAAAACCCGATCGTATAACGCGGTGTCATCCTCGTTTTCGCCCATTTCACAAATCCCGTATCTTCATTACGATAGTAGGGCTGCTCAAGTACCTTCGTATATGCTCTGCTCATGAACAGATTCAAGTAAGCATCCGGACATCGGCAACCACTGCCATACCACTCCGCATCATATTCAAGGTCGTCATTGGAGAAGAAGAACAATCTATTATCCGTAGCGATTTGTAAGAATGATTTTATTTTATTATTCAGAAGTGTACTATAACTACGGCTATGCGGACCGGCCCATTGCTGGGAGTTAGGGTGATAATGCTCTGCTACCATGTGCCAACCGATGTCTAACAGGTCATTCGCAATTTCCTTAGCCCGTGGGTTCATAGAATACGTATAGATTTTGGACAACTCTACGATAGCGATGACGGAATAATGAGGACTGTTAAATTCCTGGAAGGTCCTTAGACGTTCTGTATATTGCTTCAACTTTTCTAATCGCTGTAATGCATAATCCCCATAGTCCTGCCTACTATACAGTTCTCCCGCGATCAATGTCACAAATGCCCCCATAATCGAAATATTCGTATAATGAGGTCCCATATCCCGTCTTATGATGGCATCACATGCACAGCTTATTCCTTCACGGATCTGCTCTCTCAGGGCTTCAGGCAACCGATGACCGTGAAGCAAGGCTGCAAGCACAAGCTCTTTCCCACAAAAGTCAGCCCAGTTCCAGTCAGGTGGAGACATTTGTGTAAGTGGCTCTTCATAGAACCAAGGCCATATGCCGTAGGTATCTCGGTCTGGGTCACGATCTTGCAGCGTAAGAACGCTCTGAATGATATCACAAGCCCTCTGCACATATTCAGGAGATCCCGTATTTAACAAACCCACGGCATATAACAACGATGGATGTGTCGGATGAACGAGAGGATAGTTATCGGAGGTTAATGTCGTATGATATCCTGGCGTGTGCAAGGGCCGAAACAGCATATGAACCAGTGGATCGTAGTCCTTTTCTTGTGAAATGACTTTTCGCAATAAAAACTCTTTATGATCGATAGAGTGTCTATACAGGCTCATTTTTGACTCTTCTCCTTCGCTATACAAGGATAAATGCTATTCGCATTCTGTAATTGGATGGGTTTGAATAACGAGGACTGCTTACTTGCACCAATACCACTCCCCCACTCCACATACCCTTTACGACCATTTCCATCGTTATCATTGACGACAATCGACAGACTCAGGATCCCATCACTCGGAACAATTGGCGCCAAGTCACTCCATGGGAGAGCTAGCTGGTATATCGTATTCTTTGCCGCCTCGTCTCTCGTTACTTGCAGGTTAGGATTCACAATAGATCCCGGCTCAACGCCCTGCGGGGCCATCCACCGATAGAGCTCGGGTCCTTGCGATGTCAATGCCATGCCATACTCATACCACTGCAAATTCTCTCCCGGCATCCCAGCAGATACAGCGAACTGAATGCTATCCCCTGACCAGATTTCTCCACCTTGCTTCGTCTGTGAATACACATCGTCATGTACACTCGCTGTCATGTATAGATGATCATTATCATACGTAGCCCACACTGTGCCACTGAGATCCTCGGGACCGTTATAGGAGCCTATTCTCGAATGAACGTCTGTGATGAGATCAATTCCCGCCACATCCTGTAAATCATCTAAAGAGCGAACCGTTCGAAATACCAGTGGAACTCTTGATTCAGGCGGAACAATCTTGACACTCCCATCACTTTGCAATACCGCCCCATCTTTCATATACAGCTTAAATTGATAGGATTGCAGTGTTCCCTCTGTAATACCCGACAACGGGAAGTCGATTGTATGGACGGTATTACCAGGGATAACAGCGTTATAAGCTTTAGAACCCGTAGATGACCCAATGCTCCAATCGATCCGTTTCAAATGACGTTTTGTAGGTCGTTCATTCACAAACGTTATTTCCATCACATCAGCACCATTCTTCACCACATGCTTCGAAGATACTTTCTCGGCCTGTTGAATCTGTGTGGTACCAGATAACCCTGCGAACACTCCATTCGTGGATCGAACCGTTGCGGTCGCCATTTTACTGCCAATCTGTTCAACACCCGGAAACTGAGCGCTGTAATCTCCGGGTGCATGGATAGAAATTTCTTTCGTTACACCTTGAAAATTCACCTGAGCGGTAAGTTCTCCTTCTTGCCCGAGGTCATTGACATGCAGCGTAACCGTCACGGGGTCATTCGCAAATGAGAACGTGCTAGTCAGGGATAACGGACTGCTTTGAATAATGCTGCCCATGTCTCCTTGAACAAACAGGGGCTCTCCCGTCAATGTTAGGTATATTTTCCCCTGTACCGGTGTATAGGTGGTCTTCCTCCCCATCATATCCGTCACCGTAAGCGGAACTAGTGTATTCAAGGTGACATCTTTTTTGTCCAAGGACCATAAGACATGAATGCGATCGTTATTTTTTTCAAATTCATAGTGATAGAGTCCATCCGTTACATCTTGACTAACAGCATTCGCATCCGATAGCTGTCTAGTAAGTGTAGCAAGTGCAACATAGGCCGGTTTAGGGGTATAGGATCCCAATGCATCACCCGTATTGTGGATGATTCCGAAATTATGTTCATTGTTAAGCTTATCCGTTCCACTATCCATCAAGTTGTACCAAAATACTTTCTCTACACCAGCAGCGATACTCAGAACATAGGTACGGATCAAATATGCAGCCTGTGTATTTTCATCCACACCCGTTGGGTTCAAATGCGTTGGCCAACCAACCTCCGAGAACCACAGAGGGATGGTCTTCCCGTTATTATGATCTCGCACAAGCTGATTCAAGCTGTCAATCTCTTCGATCAACCCTTCGGGTGTTTGCGGATAGCGGTAGGGATGGACAGAAAGCGAATCCATATAATTCAGACCACCGAGATCAAATACGTCTTTCAACCAATCTGCTGGAATTCCTGCTGTAGCTCCTCCAACGACGTTCAGATCTGGACGAATCGATTTCGATGCTTCATACCCTTTCTTCAGCAGATTGAAGTAGATATCCGCTCTTGAGGCTGCAGGACCATTTCCACCGAAAAAAGGCAAGTTGAACTCATTCCACATTTCTACTGATCTCAGCTGATTACCGAACTTCCCAAGCATGGCCTTTACATAGTTCGCATATGCGGAATGCGCCTCATCTGTATAAGGGGTTTTGCCTTCATCGTAATATTTATTGCTGAACGCGAAGGTGAGGAAAGGCTCAATGTTGAACGTTTTAAAAGATTGCATCGGTAGCGTGAACTTCGGATTATACGTGTATTGTCCTTGATTGACCTCGATTTCCGACCAGTAGAAGGAATCCCGTACATTTTTGGTACCGGCATATTTCAGAAGGGGAATGGATTCTTTATTCCAATTGATTCCGTAATGCGTTTGAATGCCAAATGGTGACTCCATCACACCAGATAGATCGAATTCGGGAACCATCGCAAATGTCGTTTCGATCGTCTTAAATAACGTCCCTGCTTGATACGCATCAATCTTCAATCGATAATAACCGTCTGCATGCATCGGAAGGTTAAGGCGCTGTTGGCTTGCGGTTACAGGAACCGTACCTGAAGAGACTGGGTCTCCCCAAGCATTCGTCGTACTCCACCTCACAACATCACCTGTTGTGAGGATGTCAAAAGCTGCAGTCCTGTTGCCTGCAAAGACATTTCCGACTTGAACCTGGGCAATCGCCAGATCGGCAGGTTCGACCTTTACACGGATATCATCTAGCAAGATCGCCCCCATCGTTTTGCCTGATTTCATGGATGCTTTGGTTAGTTTGAAATACATTTTCTTTAACGGGCCATGCCAGACGCCATCGTTGCTCCCGCCCCACTTCGTATAATTGATCCCTGATGTAAAGGAGCTTACGGTCACTTTCTGCCATTCCGTTGTCTGCTCTAATTGGATCGTTTGTTGATGGTTCTGATTCGAATTGTCGACCAAGATCAGATCGAACTTCGCCATATCCGCTGTCTTCACCCAAAAGCTAAGTTCCAGCGCGTTCGTAGGTAGGACACGTTTAAATAAGTATTTCTCTAAAGAGACATAGCTGTTCGTATACGTTGATTTGCTGCTGAAATCTAGCAGCAGCTTCCCAGAGGAACTCCCCGTGTGAAAGTTCGCAGAATCAAGACTGAATTCACCGTTGCCAAGCGCACCCCCGCTACCTATTAAGAAATCCCAAGCTTCGTCAGTACTTTCGAAATCACCTACTGTCAATTCAGGGGAATTATCATCTGCATAAGTTGTGGATTCGGGGGATCTCACTTGGAAAGAGGCAAAGGTTAAGGAAAATAGGAGAATAAACACCGTTGAACTGGCAAGGATAGGCTTCCATCTGACCATGTATATCACTCCTTTGGTATAAGAAGTCTTGTACTGGAGGATGGATCCCAGCCTAATCCTTAGAATCCATCCTCGCTTAAGATTACTTTTTTAATTGTAAGAATTCTTTATTTTTCTCATACCATTCTTGCGCTAGCTTCTCTACATTCTCACCACCAAGGCGTTTCCATTCCTCGCGAACCTGCTTCATTCCTTCTTCAGGACTTAATGCATTTCCGCCTGTCACGACCTTAACTTCAATTTGTGTTGCAATCGGGGCAAACGTAGCAATAAGCTGACTCACTTCAGGAAGATCTGGGCTAAACGCGATATCTCTGCGATATTCATTCTTAAGCGCTACTTCTAAAGCCTTAGATTTAGCAAGAGCGATTTCTTGGGAGAGCGCATCTTGTGCCGCCATGATGGGAATCCATTCTGGCTTGGTATTCCATTGACTCAGAATAGCATATTCGTTAGCGTAGGCTACTTCCTGACGATATTTGTCTGAATCCAGCCTTTGCGGAACTTTACCATCCACCAGCTTATAATGGACATTCTCCTCACCGAACTTCATAGACATCCAGCCCTTTTCCAACATCCAATCCAGGAATTTAACTGCCGTTTCAATTCGATCCTTATCCATGTTGCTATTGAATGCTACCAACACGTTGGAAGGTAATTCTTGATATAGACCATTTTTGCCATTTTTACTGGCTACAGACTCTAGCGGAGTGAACTTGGCGTCAGGAACATTCGCCTTAAGATCACGCATTTCATTATCCATACTCCAATTCCCGAAATAGATCCCTGCCTTCCCCGTCGTCCATAGTTGACGTGCACGTTGGAAGTTACTATCCGTGATATACTCTTTATCAATCAGTCCTTGGTCAAATAAAGATTTCTGGAATGCAAGTGAATCCGTAAAACGATCTAACGTTCTGCCGTATTTCATTTGGCCATCTTCCAAGTACCATTGGTTCTCATTCGTGAAGAAAAACGCACGCATAATTTGGACCGCGTTACCGTTAAATACGATAGGTACCGTATCCTTTTGACCATTGCCATCCGGATCTTCGTCTTTGAACTTCTTAGCTACCTCGATCAATTCTTCCACCGTTGTTGGTGCTTTCAATTGCAGCTTATCCAGCCAATCCTGCCGAATCCACATGCCATTATTGGCAATCGATTCAATACTTCGTTCACTTGTAACCGCATACATTTTCCCATTAATCGTCATCGCTGATTTTAACTGAGGGTGCTCCTCTAAATATTTCTTCAAGGTCGTACTATATTGTTCGATATAACTATCAATGGGCTGGATCGCACCCTGATTTGCCAATTGAGCGATATAATTCCGATCGTATTCCCAGATCAGATCGGGTGCGCTTCCGGATGCAATAAGTGTGCTTAGTTTCTGTTGTGCTTGCCCTCGGTCAACCGGAATCCATTTCACGGTAGCAGGTGAATTCTCATTGATCCATTTGGTCCAACGATTACTCTCATAGCTTCCTTCTTCCGTAGGCACACTCCCTCGATCAAAGGCTGAAATACTGATTTCTTTCTTCGTTTCTGTTGACTTCGTATCTACCGTTGTAGCTGCGGGAGTCGTTTTTTCAGGTGATTCCGAAGGTTTCACTGATGTGGTATTACTACTACAAGCTGCCAACACCATGACACATAAACTCACCACTAGAACCGATTTCCACATACGCTTCGACATTCTCAATCTTCTCATCCCCTTTTCAAGTCGTAGTCCTTACGAAATATATCAGGAACCTAGGTTCCGATGATATCATCCTTTCACAGAACCGATTAACACACCTTTGACAAAATGCTTCTGCAAAATCGGATACACAATGAGAATCGGAGTAACCGCAATCACGATTGCCGCGGCTTTGATCCCTTCCGGTGTTAGCATGACTTGATCGACTCCTTCACTTCCAGAGCCACTATTCAAAAGACTCTGATTCACTTGCAGAATCATCTGATAGAGCTTAAGGGTTAATGTCTGCAGGCTACTCTTCGTAATATATAGCAACACGTTGAAATAGGAATTCCACCAACTTACGGCATAGAACAAGGAAAGCGCAGCCATAATGGGTTTACATAAAGGCAAAATAATCTGAAACAGAATCCGCCAGTCTCCAGCTCCATCGATCGCAGCTGATTCCTCTATTTCTTCGGGTAAACCTTCCATAAAACTTTTCATGACGAACATATTATAGGTACTGAGGAGTGCCGGCAACCATAAGGACCAATAAGAATTCATGAGTCCAAGTGATTTCACGAGTATAAAATTGGGGATGACACCTGATGTGAACAACATGGTGAATATGATAAACATAAGCAGGTAATTACGACCTTTAAGCCTTTTTCTGGATAGCGGATAAGCTGCTAATGTCGTTAATACCATATTCAACAGCGTCCCTACAAGGGTTACGACGATCGTATTCCCCATCGAGACGAAGAGTTGACCATCATCAAATAATCGTAGATATGCTCGTGTGTTAAACTCAACGGGCCACAAAGATACTTCACCTGCCGTTATCGCCCTACTACTGCTCAATGAAGACACGATGACATACCACAACGGATATAAGGCTGCGAGTGAAAAGATACCCAGCATGGTATAATTAGCAGTTGTCCCTACGCGAGACCAAACAGATTGGATGTTATTCCGAATGCTCATGGGTTACCAGAGCCCCCTTTCCCCGAACGCTCGGGTTAACCGAT
Source organism: Paenibacillus terrigena DSM 21567 (assembly GCF_000374845.1). Taxonomy (GTDB): domain Bacteria; phylum Bacillota; class Bacilli; order Paenibacillales; family Paenibacillaceae; genus Paenibacillus_K; species Paenibacillus_K terrigena. The sequence continues at coordinate 60,653 of NZ_KB895428.1, forward strand.
TGACACCGACAACCAGAATTAAGCTAATTAGGGATTGGAACAAGCCTAATGCGGTCGTATAGCTATAATTCATATTTTGCAGACCGACTCGATAGACGTAGGTACTGATTACATCGGCCACATCCAAAACGGACTGATTTTGCAAGATGAGTGTCTGCTCTAATCCGACATCGAGCATACTGCCCATGCGTAGAACAAGAAGGATGGCAACCGTGCTACGAATTCCTGGAAGCGTAATATGCCAAATCTGGCGGAGCTTACTCGCTCCATCCATCTTAGCTGCCTCGTAGAGCTGAGGATCAATCGAAGCCATCGCTGCTAAATAGAGAATGGTACCCCAGCCGGCTTCACGCCAAATCCCAGATAACGTGTACGCAACAGGCCACCATCTGGAATCTGCCATGAAGTAAATTGGTTCCATACCGAATACATGCTCAAGGATCGTATTAACAACACCCGTACTCGGCGACAGGAGCGCGATGAAAATGCCTCCCAAGACGACCCAAGAGATAAAATGGGGTAAATACAGCAAGTTCTGTACGGTCCTCTTGTACCATTCTTTACGAACTTCATGAAGTAGAAGAGCTAATACAATCGGTACCGGAAAGCCGAAGACAAGACTATATACATTCAGTACCAACGTATTCCGTAGAACTCGCCAGAAATCAATACTTCCAAATAAGCTTTCGAAATGTTTGAATCCCACCCATTTGCTCCCGAATATTCCATCTCCCAAGCGATAATCTTTAAACGCGATCACCTCGCCGATCATTGGAGCATATTTGAATATGAGATAAAACAAGATCACAGGCAGCAGCATCAAGTACAAGTGTCGATCGCGTAAGAATCGATGACGGAAAGTGGAACGTTGATCCTCCATCTGGTTCATCCTTTCTTTTGTGGCTAAATCGATCCTACCGTGAGATCGAATGATTGGAAATAGACACGTTCTGAACACGATCACTATTCTTGCAAAATGGACAGTCACCATTCTTATACTGGGTTCAATTTTTGTGATATGGTCTGAAAAACCCTATAATGACGCGGTTTATCCGTCATGATCCTAAGAAATCAAAAAACATGTACAAGTTAATCCCTCACATGAAAAAGGATTATGTCCTATACATGTCTTATAAGTTCAATCGCATTCAAGACTCAATTCATTCGAATTCTCCATCTGTAATTGGGTGCGGTACTCTAATGGGGTCGTCCCTGTATACTTTTTAAATATCCGAATGAAGCTGCGCGTATTCTGGTACCCAACGGCTTCAGCAATCTCGTTCACTTTCATATCCGTCTCCGCTAAGTGTTGCTGGGAAGCATTCATTCGTATTCCAATGAGATAATCAATAAAGTTGCTTTCCGTGTATTCCTTAAATTGTTTACTAATATAGGTCGAACTCAAATGGAATTCTTGAGCAAGCCTGTCCAAAGAAAGATCATTCTCTTGGAAATGGTCTCCGATATAGATGAGGATGCGTTCAATGGTATCGTTACTGCCTCTTTGGCTTCGCTTGGCTTTGATTTTGGAAGACATCTCCTCCAGAAATAGGAAGACGAATCTTTCCATCTCTTTCAAGTTACCGCTACGGTTGATTCGCTCATACATGCTCTCCAGTTGGCTCATGGATTCATTCAGGTCGATCCCAGTGGAACTAACAGACTGCACCGACTTGACGATGAGGTCAAAAGAAAGCTGACGTATCAGATCAGGGGATACATTTCGATCCATGGCCTCACGAAAAGTTTCTTGTACATACGCTTCTAACTTCACCGAATCGGTAAGTTTCAGTGCATCCGTAATGCGATCCACCATACGGAGGAGTCGATAATAATCTTGACTATCCAGGGGCTGCAGGTCTTCAATCGAGATGACAGCGTGTGGACCGAATACGATTTTGTAATGAAGTGCCTTTTGTGATTCGTCATACGACTTGGGAATATCCTTCATCTCACGATAACCACGACCTACGCCGACCGTCACGACCAGATTGAATTGCTTCTTCATCTTATCGAGGATTAGCTCCATGATCGCAAGCGCACGCATATGATTCTGCTCCGCATTCCCTTCAGCAAAACTAAAGATGACAGCTGCACGTCCTCCTCCTACATCAATCGCCATGCCTGCGTTCTCACTATTGATCAATTCCTCTGCTACATTACAGAATACATACGTGTATAGCGTTTCATCCGGCGTTCTTAAGTCCATCCCCTCTTTGCTGATCTCTGCCGTACAGACAAGATATCTTTCTGGAAATAAATGAACACCTACGAACTCCAAATGGTGTAGGACGGCCCAATAATCCGTTCGATAGCCGAGAAGCATGTCCATCATAACTCTCCACTTCATAACCGGTTTCGAGTCCCTGACGTGTTGCTCAAGATGTTCCCGATCCAGCAATAGCTGATCAAATACGCTTTCTAGATAGGTAAGTCCTGTATCCTTACGTTCCTGTGCATGGGTGAAATGATAGGTTCCCGATATTTTACCAATCAATTGATGAAGCGGTTTAAAGGTCCAGCGACTCACGTAGAAGAGTACGATCAGTACAAGAAAAATCATACTTACAGCTAGTACAATCAGCAGATTGCGTGTCACCCTGAGCGGCTCATAGATTTGTGACTCCGGCATAATACTGATCAATTTCCAACCTGTATAATTGGAGTCACGGTAGAATATTGATTGACGAACACCATCGAGCTCACCGGTATAGGTGCCGCTGCCTTTCCTAGAAAGTACGCTTTTGAGATGAGGAAGTTCTTTGATATTACGGTAGATTTGCGTCTTATCATCGTGGGTTACAATATTCCCATCGCTATCGATAATAAATAGATGGCCAATTTTACGATCTTCGTATACCGCATTCACCATATCGTAGATGACCTTTTCATTGATGTTGACAGCTACCATTCCCTTGCGATACTCGGGACTACTGATCGTCGGATAGGGTCTCACCAACGTAATGACGTCTTTGTTCGCGTTACCGTCTGAGATCTGATGTGTCGTTAACCATTTCAAATAAACGGGCATATCCAAATAATCGCCCAACCAATTATGAATCAAAGGTGTATCCTTTATATAAGCTTTATCTGTCAACAAGTGGCCGCTTACCGCTGAATATACAAAAATTGATGAGAACTGGGGATTCGTATTAATGAAATCTCTCAACTTTGTGTTTAATCCATAAAAATTGCTATATTTTTGGCCATCATCCCTATAACTATCGTACATAAAATAAACGAACTCGAGATCATTCATTAGTGTTAGCAGATCTTTCTCTGTCTGACGAAAAGTCACTTCAATTTTTTGGTCTACTTGTTTCAATAAAGCAAGGTTCGTATCATTCAAATCATTCTCTAGCTTACCTACCGTTCCTGTGTAAGATAACCCGAAGGTCAGCGTGATGATCACTAAGAAAACGGTCCCATAGATCAACATCACTTTCGTCGATAGGCTGAACTTCATCATCTGTATACCTCCGTCAGTATCAAGCATCTATTTAATAGATATGCTAGTATTCCCCTTTCATTCATTCAAATGGGTTGATCCTCTGACGATAAGGTTACCTGAAAGGAGAATTGGATCTGCTTCGATGCCATTCATACGGTCAAGCAGCATCTTCATCGCCGCTTCTCCTGCTAGCTGACGGGGATAGTCAATAACGGTTAGCGGTGGTGAACATTGCGATGACATCAAGATATTCTCGCAGCCTGCAATGGCTAACTCTTGAGGTACCCGGATATTTCGTTCACGACATGCGGCTAGACATCCTGCAGCCATTAAATCGTTGGCGCATACGATAGCCGTGAAGTCTGTATGGACTCCCTCTACGCCGTCAAGTAATCGACCAAGCACCTCTTGCGCCTGTTCGAATCGACCTGAGCCATCCAGATATCTGGATACAGTTGCATCAGTATCTAGCCCTTCAAGCCGCATCACTTCGCAAAAAGCGTGATATCGAACGGCGTAATGAAGGTTTTGTCCCCCCTGAGACATAAAGGCGATTCGTTCATGCCCTTGCTGTCGTAAATGAGAAATAAGGTTCCTCATCACAGGCAGCCATTCCATGTCAACATAAGGAACATTGTTCCTTTCCCCCCAGGTTAAAGGCTGCATAACTGATACTATGGGGATCTCGAGCGAATTGAAATACTCGAATGTCTCTTGGCTAAAGCATGGGCCTAGCAGCAGAACCCCGTCTACCCGGCCCATGAGCAAACCTCGCAACTCTTCTTCTCGGTTCGGATCATACGTCTGCACGAATACGAAATATCCATGCAGCTTGGCAGTCGCTTCGATGTGAAGCAACAAGCCTGCCTCGAACGGATTGCCGATATAATGAATCAGCACGGCAATTTGCTGTGATTTCTTCGTCTTCAGGCTCCGTGCTGTCTGGTTTGGGCGATAGCCCAACTCTCGAATCGCTTCTTGTACCCTGCGCTTGGTTTCTTCCTTCACGATTTTACGACCATTGAGCACATAAGAGACAACGGCTACGGATACACCGGCACGATCTGCTACTTCCTGTCTTGTTACCATGACCATTCTTTCAATGGCACCATCGAGTCGTCAGGTACATAATAGTTAAACGGATTATCACTAATGTTACCTAGCAGCTGCTTACGAATAGGGCTCGCATCCTTCAGCAAACGTTCTGAAGCAACCTTGTAATCTATGGGACGCATCCAAATGGGGCTATATCCGAGAAATAATTGACGTCTGGTTTCTGTTGAATGGTTCGGTGCACCCGAATGCCATAAGTTCTGTGGAAAAATAAATACATCTCCTGGATCTCCGCAAATCTGAATTTCATCCGACAGTGTTTCCCTCACATTGTCCGATTCAGGTTGGTACACACGATTATGCGAGCTCGGGATAATCTTCGTATTGCCACGGTTCGGTTCAGACATATCGCTCAGGATATAGCAGACTTTAATATAGTAGGTCGCTGTAAGACCTCCGATCATTGGAAACTGAGGATGCGGTCCGTCTTGATGCCAGTTAATGAAGCTATTCGTCGGTGTCTGAACATCCCCAGGATTAGGCTTCCGAACGGTCAGGTGAGAGATATGCAATTGAATATTATATCCGAGCAATTGAACGATAAGAGGCAGCACCGAAGGTTCATCGATTAATGAGGCAATTTCGTCATGACGTTCTACACTGTTATAAATATTGTAAGAAAGTGATTCTGGCTCGTCATCCAATATTCCGTCTATAGCAGCATTTAACCGTCTTACCTTCTCTTCACTCAATACACCCTTCAGCAATAGATAACCTTCGTCATTAAACATCTGGATGAATTCAGAATTGAACTTTTTAATCGTTGTCAATTTGCATACCTCCTGATTCAAATGATTTTCAGAAAAATTTACTCGTGTAAATTTGATTTAAAATTACTATATTTTGCCAATACTTGTCCTGTCAACATATTAGACTGAAAACAAAAAAAAGCCTACAAGAGTCACAATTTATGCTCGTGTAGGCCTAAAGTATAATCTTTAAAAAAGGTGAAGCAGTCACCCCTGAATTCTGGACTGTAGCATCTCCAAATAATGAGAATTGTACATAATACCCAGAACGTTGCCAAATGGATCCGTAACGGAAGCCGTGATGAATCCCTCCCCACGGTGTACGAGCGGTTCGTACTCTTCAGCTCCCATGGCCTTCAATTTGTTAAGTGTGGCTTCTATATCATCAACATGCCAGTACATGATAGCACCACCGGGGGTAGCCGATGCGCGTGCAGGCGCAAACCGGCGATCGATCAGACCCAGTTCGTGCTGGTAGTCTCCTAGGCGAAACTCGGCATAGACGAGTTGACCATCTGGTCCTGAGCGTTCGAAGTAAGGTGCACTGCCCAGCAGGTCCGCGTACCACGCCTTTGCCGCCTCCATATCATCCGCCCAGTAACTGATGGTCGCAAATCCACGTAATGTTTGTTTTGTGCTCATACTCATATTCCCCCTTAGATTATTATTGGTTTTGTTAATATAATAAGTAATCATTACTGACACATGTATGTCAGTGTTGCTGATTTTCTTCAATTATTACTTTTTCATTGACACAAATGTTCCTGTATAAAAAAAGAAAAGCTCGATTTTACAAGCTTTTCTCGATGATGTTATGTAAGCACAGACGAAGCAGATAGAGTCCTACATTTTCCGAGCTGTCACAATAGGTTGGTAATAGCCTGTATACGCGGGGAGATGCCACTCGATATCCGTAAAACCAGTTTCACCTAACACTTTATTAATATCTTCCCGCAACAGTGCCCTGTACTCCGTTTTATTATGTTTTGTTTCCCATTTCCCGTTAACTTCCTGCATAATATAATGGTTTATCGTATAGGTTTTACCGTCATCCGCCCAATCCCACACTTGAAAAACGATCCGTTTACCCTCGTCGAAAACACGCGGCTGTGTGATTGTTAGCTTTTCTTGTACCAATGCATCGTAGTCTCTTATCGTAACGATAAGCAAGCCATTCGGATTAAGCTTTGCCTGGATATTCTGAAAAGCTTTAGTTAAATCTCCATCTGTCAGGAGATGCGGTATAGCATTATCCGCCGACAGGACGATATCAAATAAACCCAACACATCTTTATCCAACGAGCGAAAATCTGACACGCCAAAGTTTATATTAACACCGTGAGTTACTGCTTCTTTTTCTGCTCTTTTAACGGAAACAGGACTTATGTCAGTCGCACTTACGTTATACCCGTATTTCGCCAATCCGATTGCTTGTGTACCAATGCCGCACGAACAATCCAATAGTGAAATGTCATGCGCAGTAGCAACAGGCAGCTTTGATTGAATGACTCTGTCAAGAACTTCCGCTTGCGATGAAATCGCTTGATTCCAATCCACAAATATCAGATGATAGTCTTCCGCCAGTTCATCATAGAACTTTAAAACTGAATCATTCAATTCGAATCACCTCTCGAATTAGTTTATTAGCGTATCATACCTACGTACCAGCTCTGAATTATTTCTAGTAATTACACATTTGGACTTCTAATCGACCGTAAGTAACTGTTCCATGAATCCCCCGATTTCGAGTTCCCTATCAACGAAATGGATCTCCAGAATCCAGTCTCGAGGGCACCCGTTTTGATCAGACGCATTCATGGGTATATGGTTGTCGGGATGAATGTAATTCTCCACTTCTTCTCCTTGAATTTGTTCGTGAGGAAATTCACCAATAAGATGTCCCGCGTGCGGTCCTCCATATTCCCAACCATATTTTCTGGCAAGTGCAGAGACGAAAGAGAATAGCTCGCTCCCCGTCATGTTAGGATGAGATTCAAAATATTGCTTACCCTCCGCCCAAGCTAGGGCGATATCATTACAAAGCTTTAACTTGATTGGATCTTCACCTAGCACAAATGTCCTGCCAAAATCAGCTTCCCAGTCATCAAAGATCGGACCAAAATCAAGAAAAATAATATCATCTTCACGAACCGTTAAATCAGGAGGATTCTCTTGATAAGGATACAACGTATTTTTCCCAGCTCGAACAATACGTTTGTGCCAGTACTTCTTAATGCCATACATCTGGAATGCTAGATCATAGATCTCACGATTGATCTGCTTTTCGGTTACGCCTTTTCGCAAAATACCTTTTTCTTCGATGGTTTTGAATAGTTCTTCCGCTTTCCGTTCAGCTTCTCGTAATGACAATTGCCGCTTTTCCAAAAACGAATCCATTATACTTCTCTCCTCATTATGTATTTGAATTGTGTTTAGTGTATCTCTTCCAATAGTTTCATTATTTTTTCTACTACTTGATCTTCTATATTACTAACCTGATCTGTCGCCAATTGTAAAAGACATTCATGCTCTCCAACACAAATGGAACGGTGAGCATGCTTGAACATGGACACATCATTTGCATCGTTACCAAATGCAATAAATTGCTGTGGCTCAACACCAATTCTCTGTAGCCCCACCCATTTATCAACACCTGTAGGGCTAATATCAATAATCCCTTCATCACCATGGATATAGGTAACGATCGGTAGTTTATGAAGTTCCTCTAGCAATTGATCTTTATGATGGCTGTATAGAATAACCACTTTTACAATCTCATTCAGCTCATGTAAATGTATATTCTTCGCTCGCTGCTCAGGGTCCACATTACGTCGAATCGGATGCTCATTACTACCTGAATAAGCATAATCCCACTGACTATCAATTAAATAGTCTGCCTCGTACTCTGTTATTAAACTGATGATCGTATCAGCGATCCATTGGTCGAAATGAATTGTAGAAACGATATTTCCAGCTATTGCAACAAATGCGCCATTTCCACCAACCATGGAATAACGCTGCATATGAGGCGGCAAAACAGGCAATAAATCACGAATTGGTCTTGCTGAGGCAAAAATGATTTCGTGCCCTTTTTTCACAGCGGTGTCTAATACTTGTACCATAGATCCACTTAATGGCTTGCCTCTAAAGCAAATCGTTCCATCTAAATCAAATACTAATTTCATCGTATCGTCCTCCTCATTTTTTATCTTAGCAGTTTCCTTTATAATGAAAAGGACAGATGTCCCAAAAAGGAGAGTACGATGAAATACATTCAAGAACAGGCTATGATACAACATTATATGTCCCAATATAAATTGGATCAAATCTTATCCAAACCAGAATCTCTTCCCTTTCAACTTCGTGTTTATGCGTGCGATGAGGTCGTATTGAAAGGAGGAGATACACTAGATGGGCTCTATTTCCAAGTGGAAGGTCGAACGAAGGTATCATCTAGTGTGGAAACGGGGAAATCTTTACTTTTACGCTTTTGCCACCCATTAGCTGTCTTTGGTGATATTGAATTCATACAAAAGGTTGTTATACAGTCACAGGTAGAAGCCGTAGAACAAACGTCTTTCCTGTTCATTAACAAACATACCGTTGAAACAGAGCTCATGCAGGATCACAAGTTTTTGAATGAGCTTCTGAAACATCTCTCTTATAAGCTCCAAACATGTACGACTGCATCAAGAATCAATTTATTGGCCTCGGTTGATGAACGATTTGCAAGCTATTTATTAACAACTCGCAACCAACAACCGTTTGGAAAAGAAATTCTCACACCGTATTTTCCTGAGATTGCTTCCCTAATTGGCACGACTCCTCGCCATTTAAACCGTGTTATTCAGAAGTTAACTGATATGAAAATACTAAAAAAAGAAAAGAAAAAATTAATCGTGTTGGATTGGGAACTTTTAGACGAGATCTCCAATGGTCTGCGATATGAATAAAGGATGACTGTTGCTGGAAGTTAACCACGAAGAATGTAGAAGAATCGACTACTTTTTACATGGCCGGCTCTTCTACATTAAAACCTTATATATATCGTGACATTATAACTCTTGCGCACTAAGTGCATGATCCGGCGCTTTTTGGTTCATGATCGGCACCATGACTAATGCTCCAATAAGAAATAATAATCCTGCTCCGCTATAGATCGTACTCAGCGAAATGGCGTCCTTTAACGCGCCAGCGAAAGACATCGAAACGACCATCATGCCAACGAACATCGGATTCAGAACCCCATTCACCCGTCCTACAATGGAAGCATTGGACCATTTCAGAATCATCGTGCTGATCCCGATATGAATACATGGGAAAACAAGCCCATTCAGAAATTGAACGATCAGCGTGACCGGAACGCTCGTCGAATACCCGACAATGACTGTGCAGACCGCGCCTGCCAGCATGCCTATTGCAAGAAGTAACTGCGGCGGAACCCGCTTCGCAAAGACGGCTACGATCCCGCCACCGATCAGCATGGCTGCGCCATTCACCATCAGCAGGTATTGCAGGAACTCCTCGCTCCTGCCCAGCCGCTCCGTTACGATGAACAGGTTGAGCGCTTGGGCTACGCCAACAGCGAGTCCCGCGAGAATAAACGCGAGTCCGAGCATACGCAGCACTTGGCTTTGCCAAACATAGCGGAAGCCTTCAATGAAATCTTTACGGAACTGCCCTTTTGCAGCAACCGTTTGAGATTCCATATTATCCTCAGGCAGGCGAATAAGGACGAGAGCGGATAGCAGAAAAACCACGCCCATGATAGCGATCGATGTTTCAAGCCCAAATGTGCTGTAAATGAAAGTACCAAGCATAGGGCCAAGGACCATAAAGATGGCCATCAGAGATTGGAATAGAGCCATCCCTTGCTGAAGCTGTTCTTCAGGCACATGGTACTTAAACAATCGCATACTTGAAGGCTGCGAGAACTGCGAAAGAATAGCTGAGATGAATGCGACAAGGTAGACGGAGTGCCACGAACCGAAATGTATGGTCAGAAGTACTGCGAATACCGATACCGCGGATAATAAATCGCACCAGATCATCGTTCGCTTTGGCCGCCAACGGTCGGCAAATGTACCTCCGATGAACGAAAAAACAAAAATTGGTGCGAATTCTGCTACGCTGATTAGCGAAATGGCGTATGGATCATTGTTTGTTCTATCGGCAACGTACAGAAGGATAGCGAAATTACGTACCCAAATGCCGATCTGCAGGAGCACGTTTGATAATAATATCGTCTGCAGAAACCGATTGTTAAGAAGGCTTGGTGCATTGGTGCTTTTTTCGTGCCTATTCAATCTTTTCAACCTCCATTTTTCTATAAAGATGCTCATCTTGAATCATGGTATGACTCTCCTCTCATTTCCTAATTATACCGATCTCATCATCGTTCACCTCCGACTTAAGACTGATATTACGGCGTTATTATCCCAAAATTAACCATTTTCCACATGTTCTTCGGGATTCCTCTGACTGCCAGTCATTCCGACAGCTATATATGTATAAAGCAATTCGATTTATAACATTTCTTTACCTACGCTAATGATCTGTTCCATGCTAAAATATCCGGTATAGACTGGAATATGGCGAGGAGGCAGAACTGTAGATATGGATGTACGACTAGCAGAACGAATGATTGCAGAGTGGGCATCAGCGAACACCGATGTGATTGGCATATGTCCGAATAAGATCAGGGCGTCATATATATATAACCCCGGAGGCTTCGGCAACTTGTCTATCCGTTTGACGGACGGCCGCACACGGCTTCATGTCAAGTTGGCTCCACCTAGCAAAGCGGCGCGGCTGCGTCAGTGGGCGGGCGTCAGCGATATTCTTGCCGAGCATTACACCGCGCCCAGGTTGATCCATACGATTGACCGCGAGATCGTGCCGGGGTATCCGTACGGCCTTGTTTTCGAATATATCGAGGATGCAACCCCGCTTACGGAAGCGCGGAATCCCGAGGCCGCGCTGACGGGTGTCATGGAGAACATCGCGAGGCTCCATCGCGACGATCGTCTTCGTCGTATGCTGCCTATGGTGGAGACGCGCACTTATGCGGAGGCATTCGAGGACGAGTACATTTCTCGGTTTTCGGATGATCTCGAAGGAATCCGCGGGTCGCGAGAGCTGCTCAGGGATTTCGTGTCAGATGAGACGATTTCGTGGTTCGGGGAGGAGATCGGGAGGCTAAGGGAAACAGTCCGGCAGTCACCTGCATTTCTACTTCCTGCTGGCGATGTTGTTCATAACGACCTGAACGGTAACAACGTACTGACATGTAGCAGGGACGGCTTCCGGATCATCGACTGGGACGACCTGTCCGGTCAGGGCGATGCGGCAATGGACTACTCGGTACTGCTTTGGCCACTAACGCATGATCCGTCATGGCCGATATGGAGGGATAAGGTGCTGGCAGGTGCAGGGGCTGCGGCCGTCGAGCGGTTGGAACTGTATTTTCGGGCGAAGCTGCTCGACGACGTGATCGACGTGCTGGCCGATTATGTCGAGGCGGAGCAGGTGCCGGAGCATCGGGAGGAGGCCCAGCGCAAGGCCAGGGCCGTCCATCTTCACTCGTATCCGCAGTATCTCACTAAATATGGAGGCGGATAACCAGGCCGCACCGCGTTGTCACTTGCCAGCTACTTCAATAAGGCTGCCGGTGGTGGACCGCAAATGATGGCTGGTCTTATGAAAACGGTCGCCAGGCTTGTCGGAGGCTGGAAACACATTCACAATACATAAACAACGTTACATAACACAAAAGCGCCCATCTCAAGGGCGCTTTTGTAATATGAATGCAAAGTCTTAGACTGCCACTATTTATTAAGGCTAACGTTTTCGGGTAGTTAAACATTGGCTTAATGAAAATTTATTTTTTTTGAATAAGTCCAAGACCAAGTCCCGTTGGGTCAACCAAGTATGCAAGAAAGAAATCATCGAACTCCATTTTCTCTCGTACAATCAACGCACCATAGTCCTTAGCCTTAGCAATGACTTCGTCAATTGAATTAACTTCAATTTGTATACGAGTTCCATGAGGGTAGTCATTTGGTCCTTGGGCGATTCCGCCTGAAATGCCTCCAGTAGTTACTTCACGATAGCCCCATTGGCTTTCACCAACTTCCCAGCCAAAAACAGTAGAATAAAATTTCGATGCTTTTTCTGCATCCTGACTATTTAACTCAAAACCAACAACCTTTCCCACTTTCATTCCTTCTTTCTATTGGTGTTTGGAATTTTTACCCATTAAAAACATTCTATAGGCTAAGCACAAAATCCTTCTATTTTGTTCCACGATTCCGTTAGCTCAACTTTCCAAGAAGTAATGCCATTGAAGATAATAACCTGTGTAGTCGCTTAAAACGCTGGATTGACCGCTTCAACGGCGTTGCAACGAAGTATTTGCAACATTACTTGGCTTGGTTCCGTTTTATAGATAATAAGGATTATGAGAATACCAAGGCAATTAAGAAACATATGTTGGTCACATCATGTTTGTTTAGGACAATGAACACAAATTCTTCGATTAGAATGTGGGTGTGATATTTGAAGTATTTGATTCCAATTCTGTTGTTCGTATTATTAATTGGTTGCACAAATAACGAAATACCGAAAGAACAATCCGTTTCGAAAAGCTATCTTGAGAATAAGGGCTTTCAGGTAATTTCTTATGAAGGGCGTGCTGAGAGTTACGAACTGACAAAACAGAAAATCGTATCACTACCTTATATGATTTATTGGGGATTGCAACTTGTTGACCCATCCATGTATTTTGGCAAGACAATAAACATTGAAAAGTTTATCGTCAAGAATCATCCGCTCACTCAAGAAAATGTTGATGTTTATGTTTATGAAGTTAATGGTCAACCCATCGGAGGGACTTCGTATCCACACGGCGATACATCAGTCGGTGGGTATTGGTCTTTAGAAGGTAAAACGTTGGAAGAACTTCAACTTAAGTCCTTTCAAGATTGGCAAAAGGACTGGATTAACAAATATAGTAATTAAGCGAGTGGGCGTAATTAAACGCCCATTTATTTTGGGCTTAAATCAACAATATTGTTTAACACAGCCTTTCTTTTATGGGTAGTTCTTCCTTAGCCGTCCTTCGGTTGCTGTTGCTGCCGGATCTCCTTAACCCTCTGCCACACGATCGAGCTTCTCTTTCTCCTCAGGAGTGATTTTGTACACATACACCGTTATGACATCGGTTGTTTCAAATACCATCTCCGCTTTTCTAAGAATCTTTTTCTCTTTGTCCATGTTCGTTCAATTCTCCTTATACAACGGTATTACTTATAGTCGTCTGAAAACCGTTCTTTGTAGCGGTATCAATTAACCGATTTATGGATTGTCTTGCGGTATCGCTAAACAAATACCACTCATCTTTAGATACGTCATGAAGTAAAATCTCTGGGTATCCTGATAACAGTTCAGATGGAAAAGTACGAATTAAAGAATAAATATCAAAACGAACTAAGCTGTTCCCTTTTTGGCCTAGAAAATCATATTGTGCATTTTTATAATAAGACCCAAGTGTGTCAATGGTTAGGCTCCAAGAGTAGTTTTCAGGTGTTTCAACCTTTTCACCTTTGTTTTCTACAAAAATATTATAAATCGCTTCGTTATATGCATTACCATAAACTTGCTGTACTACGCCGCCCATAGTCATATGGTATTCTTCTTGCAATGCTTTTACTTGTACATCATCTATGAACAATGGTTTAGTATCGACAGTCACTACAAAGTTGCTGTAATTGATATTGGATCCAAACGTCTCTGCAATAAAACGAAGTGGAACAAATATTCGATTGTTTTTCATGTATGGTTTTACATCAAGTAGCATCTTTTTACCGTTCTTCTCCGCTGTACTACTGTTCAGTTTTAATATTACTTTCATACCGCTTTTAGCGAGAATAACCTTGGAATCGGACCATTCAACGCTAGCTCCCAAATTTTCACTAATAACACGTAGAGGTACCATTATACGTTTGTTCTTATTTTCGGGCTTCACATCGGATGTAATAGCAACACCGTCAATTTTGATATGAATTGCTGCTGCATAAGTAGTCGACGATGAAATAAACAGAAAGATTGAAAGGAATACAACAAAGAATGCTTTTTTCACTAATGATAGCTCCTTTTTTATAAAAAAATTTGGAAAACAGTAACATTTTCCCCATATTAAGAAGACGCAACTGGATAAAATTTGTTGCACGATACAGCCCGTTAGTTAAGTAAAGGCAGCCGACACAAAAAGCCGGCTGCCTTCAAGAGTCTGTATTGAACTAACGTGTCCCGTTAGTTTAATCCCGAGGGACGGCGAATGCCCGGCACGAAGCGTGAACACAGTGTTATAGGATGTCGGCATCTTATTGGGATACTAACGTATTCTTCTAATTACTCTTTCAACAATTAAAAATAACAATGACCCTACAATTCCAATTTCATAAAACATGATCATCTCTTTTTCAAAAAGTCTACTATAGCGTTCTCTTCTAGATATTGCATAGAAAATAATTGTTGATACTACTCCACTGAAAACATATAAGAAGGCCAATAATAGTGTTCTCTTGAACTTACTTATCATTTTTATCCTTGAGAAATACATATCAATTAAGATTGATACTGGAACTCCGATCACTGAATAGATAATCACAAAAATTACTGAACAAAATAGACTAATGGACCAAAAATCCTCATATCCAAAAAAGATAAGAGCGCAGCCAATGGCCATAATAATACTTGAAATTAAAGATGTTAATAGTTTCACTATCACTCTTTTCTTCATTGATGAACCTCACTATATTTTTTATAAAATAATATGCCGATTTCCTATAACGT
>NZ_KB895429.1 GCF_000374845.1 Paenibacillus terrigena DSM 21567
GAATAACTCCGCTCGACTTGCATGTATTAGGCACGCCGCCAGCGTTCGTCCTGAGCCAGGATCAAACTCTCCAATAAAGTGTTTGACTTGCTCATAAACTTGCTAGCGAGATCATTACTGATCTCATGTATTCTTTCAATCATTCGTTGTTCAGTTTTCAAAGATCAATGTCTTTCTCGTTGTCGCCGTTGTTCTCAGCAGCAACTTTTATAATATATCATGTTTGATTTCATAATGCAAGCTTTTTTTTGAATCTTTTTTAAAATCTCTTTTAAAGAAGATAAGCTGCGATATATTATTGGCCCGTCTCTCTTGGGCGGAATATTAATATAGCACGGACACGAAGTTTGATGCAACAGGTATTATTTTACAAACTAAATCATTCTAAAAAAGAGAAAGCAACCTTAGAACGCGTACGCTCCAAGATTGCTCCTTATCACTGCAAACTACTCCGCCGAATGACGCATCGTCGGGAATAACAGCACATCACGAATGGATGGTGCATTCGTAAGCAGCATCACAAGACGGTCAATCCCGATACCCAGTCCACCTGTTGGTGGCATACCGTATTCCAATGCACGGATAAAGTCATTGTCCATCTCATGCGCTTCGTCATTACCTTGTTCTTTCTCACGCAATTGCGCTTCGAAACGCTCACGTTGGTCGATTGGATCATTCAACTCCGTAAATGCATTCGCATGCTCACGCGCCACGATGAATAGCTCGAAACGATCCGTAAAGCGCGGATCTTGCTCATTCTTCTTCGCAAGCGGCGAAATTTCAACCGGATGTCCTGTAATGAACGTTGGTTGAATCAACGTCTCTTCCACGAAGTGCTCGAAGAACGCATTCAAAATATGACCAACCGACATATGCGGCTCCACAGGAACTTTATGTTCTTTGGCAAGGCGGTGCGCCTCTTCATGACTCATCTCTTGCTTAAAGTCTACACCCACGGCTTCCTTCACCGCATCAACCATGGATACACGACGCCAGCCCGGAGCCAGGTTTACCTCTTGTCCTTGGTAATCAACCGTTGTGGTACCAAGTACTTCTTGTGCGATATGTGCAATCGTCTGCTCCGTCAAGTTCATGATATCCTCATAGTCCGCATACGCTTCGTACAATTCGATCATCGTGAACTCTGGATTGTGGCGAGTCGAAATCCCCTCATTCCGATACACGCGGCCAATCTCATAGACTTTCTCCATGCCACCGACGATTAGACGTTTCAAGTGAAGCTCGATTGCGATACGCATGTACAATTCCATATCAAGCGCATTGTGATGCGTAATGAATGGACGTGCTGCGGCACCCCCAGCAATGGTATGCAGTGTCGGTGTCTCCACTTCCAAGAATCCTTTGCTATCGAGGTAACGACGCATCGACTGAATAATACGGGAACGTAAAATGAATGTCTGCTGTACATCCGGACTCATGATCAAATCAACATAACGTTGACGATAACGAAGATCTACGTCTTTCAATCCTGCAAATTTATCCGGCAACGGATATAGAGATTTCGACAGAACCTCGAGATCCTTCACTTTGATAGAAGTCTCGCCTGTCTTCGTCTTGAACACGGTGCCTGTTACACCTACGATGTCGCCAAGATCAAGAATATCGAATCCTTGATATTTCTCAGCAGGTACCGTATCTTGACGCACATAGATTTGGATTTTGCCGCTCAAGTCTTGAATGTGGGCGAAGCTTGCTTTACCCATGCCGCGTTTGGCCATAATACGACCTGCTAGACTAACTTCAACAGTTTGCGCTTCAAGATCTTCTTTGCTCACATCTTGATATGCATCTAGGATTTCCTTCGCTGTATTTGTTCTCACGTATTTCTTGCCGAATGGATCGATCCCTAACTTACGCAGCTCGTCCAATTTGTTGCGACGAATCTGAAGCAATTCACTAAGTTCGGTTTCCTGGCTTACTATTTCTTCCGACATTCCTGTGTCATCTCCTTCATTAGCTCAAACGTTATACCCTATTATAGCAAGTAGAAACGCCTTCGGCGTCCTTTTTGTGGACAGAAAGCGTTTCTACACGAAATTCGAGTTTACTTTTTGATATCTACGATTTTATATTGGATAATGCCCGCTGGAACGTTAACATCAACTACGGTCCCTTTTTTCTTGCCAAGGATCGCTCTGCCCACTGGGCTTTCATTCGAAATCTTGTTCTGAAGCGGATCGGATTCTGCTGTACCGACAATGGAATATTCCATCGAATCGCCGAACTCTAAATCCTCCACAACAACTTTGGAACCGATGCTTACTGTATCCACATCAATCTCATCCTTGTTAATGATGCGCGCGTTGCGAAGCAGCTTCTCCAACGTAATAATACGTCCTTCAATAAATGCTTGTTCGTTCTTCGCATCTTCATATTCGGAGTTCTCACTGATATCGCCGTAGCCAATTGCGATCTTGATCCGTTCTGCGACTTCGCGGCGCTTCACGGATTTTAGGTTCTCTAATTCTTCCTCCAACCGTTTCAGACCATCTTGGGTCAGAATTACTTCTTTATCGCTCATTTTTCACCGATTCTCCTGTCATGTGAGAGATTTTCGCACCCGATACGATTGCAGATACGAATCCACTTTCTTATTTAAAAATATATTTCGCTCGGAAATCATGATGACTTGAATCATATAGGACGTACTTCTAAAACCGAGTCAAATTTACTAATGCAGAATTATAGGGGAAGCCAACCGAAATGTCAATGACACTTGCTCCACCCTATGAAACCGCTTTATTCGCGAAAAAGTCACGATTTGTCTAGTGAACGGCCTTTTCGCCTTCAACTGAGGCAGCTTGATCGACTTGGTCTAATGATTCGACAAAATGTTCTAAAATTCGTACCATTTCGTCCCGACGCGTTTCTTCCATAATAACGTCTTTGATGCGCGCAGCACCCGATAATCCCTTGAGGTACCATGCCAGATGCTTACGCATTTCTTTGACCGCAACCGATTCGCCCTTCAAGGCAACAAGACGGTCCATATGAAGAATCGCAATCCGGATCTTCTCTTGTGCGGATGGATCAGGCAACAAAATCCCACTCGACAAGTACTCAACCGTACGATATAGCATCCACGGATTGCCGAGTGCGCCGCGACCAATCATCACGCCATCACAGCCCGTCTCTTCGAGCATCCGCTTGGCATCCTCTGGTGTAGCTACGTCCCCGTTCCCGATTACTGGAATGGATACCGCTTGTTTGGCATCTTTAATATATGCCCAGTCAGCCTTGCCCGTATACAATTGCTCCCGCGTACGTCCATGCACGCTGATCGCTTGACCGCCTGCACGTTCTACTGCTTTCGCATTCTCTACAACATAGATATGATCGGAATCCCAGCCGATGCGCATTTTCACCGTAACAGGCTTCTGCACTGCATCAACAACGGCGGATACCATCTCATAAATTTTATTCGGATCGAGGAGCCAGCGTGCGCCTGCATCACACTTGGTAATCTTCGGCACTGGGCATCCCATATTAATATCAATAATATCGGCATTGGTCTGCGTATCGACAACTTTCGCCGCTTCGACAAGCGATTCACGGTCTCCGCCAAAAATCTGTAAGCTTAACGGCTTCTCACGATCATCGACGTAGAGCATTTCAATCGTTCTTTTATTGCCATGCAGAATGGCCTTGTCACTAACCATCTCCGCGCATACCAGACCGGTACCAAATTCTTTGGCGATAAGACGAAAAGCCGGGTTACACACGCCAGCCATAGGGGCAAGCACAACTTGGTTCTTCATCTCGATATTGCCGATTTTAAGCATAATCATAACCTCTTTCTAGAATTGCCATATTTATCGCGTGTTCATCGCACCCGTTAATTCTTCCATTGTAATGCCAAGATGTTCTGAAATCCGGATGAGCAGAGTCTCTTCAGGTCTGCGGTTACCGCGTTCAATGGCGCCAAGTACGGCGACAGAGATATCCATACGGTCCGCAAGCTGCTGCTGCGTAAGGTTTTTTAATTTGCGGAATGCTCGGATCCGCTGTGCCAATTGATAGTTCTCCAACGGCGAACGCCTTCCTTTCCCTCCAGTTTATCCATAGCATCCTGTACGAATTCGTGCAGAGGTCCTGCAGGGATAATGTCTGAGAGCGGAGTCAGCACGAAAAGTCGCTCGTGCATCCTTGGGTGAGGAAGAATCAATGTCTCAGAGTTCCAAGTAAACAGCTGATTATTCATTAGAATAAAATCTAAATCCAGCGTACGCGGGCCCCAGCGCACATCTCTGACACGACCCAGTTCCTTCTCTGTCTCCATTAATACTCGGAGCAGGGCATCGGGTTCAAGGCTAGTGCTAGCGGCAAGCGCCATATTCAGAAATGCAGGTTGATCCACATAACCAAACGGGTCTGTCTCATACATGGATGACACACGCAGAACCGTGATCGCCGGATGACGGTCTAGCAGCTCAATCGCCGTCATCAACGTGTGTTCACGGTCCCCTAAATTAGCCCCTAAAGCAATATAAACCTCAGAATGATCCGAGGGGTTGGAATAAGTCATTGGCTATATTCTCACTTTCTATACATGCGTGTTCAAAAAGTCGGCATTTCAGCACCTGAAAGTTTCCAGAGGAAACTACATCGAAAGCGTATGCTTAGGTTGCGAGAACCTGAAGGGCCTATGCTTCCGTAGCGAGTTTTTCTTCGAAAAACTTTTAGGAGGAACGGAGTTTAGTCGAAACCTAAATGAGTACCTGAAATGTTTCCAAAGGAAACATACTTCGTAAGCATAAGTTTTCGAAGGTGAGCGCAAGATTCGATGTCGATTATGCTTATTGAATTGCTTCGTGATCAAATGATGACTTTTTGAACTACCTCTACACATCAATCTAACGTCTTGGGCGACAAATTTCAACTGTAACGCCTTGAAAATGAATGTCAAAGGGCGGATGCGGCTTAATGACACGCACCGTCAATTCGTTGATCTTAGTATAAGTGGCGAGTACGGTAGATGCAATATTTTCCGCCAAAGTTTCTATAAGTTGGAAAGATTTCGTCTCGACCACTTCTTTGACCGTGTAGAACACTTCGGCGTAATTCACGGATGCAGTCAAATCATCGGTTGATCCAGCTGGATAGAGGTCCATCTTCATCTCCAGATCAACGTAGAAACGCTGGCCTAGCTTACGCTCTTCTTCGAACACGCCGTGATAACCGTAGAACTCCATGCGCGTTAATGTCATTGTATCCATCATTTCAGCTCCTTAAGGGTGGGTTGTAAGTGCGTGTTCAAAAAGTCGGCATTTCAGCACCTGAAAGTTTCCAGAGGAAACTGCATCGAAAGCGTATGCTTAGGTTGCGAGAACCTGAAGGGCCTATGCTTCCGTAGCGAGATTTTCTTCGAAAAACTTTTAGGAGGAACAGAGTTTAGGCGAAACCTAAATGAGTACCGGACTTCGAAGGTGAACGCAAGATTCGATGTTGATTATGCTTCTTGAATGACTTCGTGATCAAATGATGGCTTTTTGAACAACTTCTATAAGGGAATTAGTAAGTCGGCTCTGCGGCGTATAGCATCGCATCACACATATCGACAGTTCGCTTTATCTTCCGTACATCATGCACGCGCACGATCTGACAGCCTTGGGCGATACCAAAAGCAACGGTAGCTGCCGTTCCTTCCACGACATCATCGACGGGAAGATCAAGCGCTGTACGGATAAATCGTTTGCGGGAGGTTGCGAGCAAAATCGGATACCCAAGTTCATGCAGCTGATCCAGCTGACGCATGAAATATAAGTTTTCCTGATAATCCTTGGCAAATCCGATCCCTGGATCGACGATAATCTGCTCGTCCGCTACACCAGCAGCGCGAGCAAGCGCAATACTCTCCCGAAGGTCATTCAAAATATCAGTCATATAGTGGCGATAATCCCGTTCTTCTCGGTTATGCATGAGAATCACCGGACAACCCGCTTGCGCAGCGACGGCAGCCATTTGCGGATCGCGTTTGAATCCCCACACATCATTAATGATATGTGCGCCGGCTTCGAGCGCTTGTCGGGCAACTTCAGCTTTGTACGTATCCACAGACAGGATAATCTCTGGCGCTGCTGCATGGATAGCGTGAACCACGGGGATAACCCGTTCCAGTTCTTCCTCTAATGGTACGGCAGCAAACCCAGGGCGTGTCGACTCCCCACCGATGTCAATGATGTCCGCACCCTCGGCCGCAAGCTGCTTCGCATGGGCAACTGCAGCATCGATGGCGTTATAACGTCCACCGTCCGAGAAGGAATCGGGCGTCACATTCAGAATTCCCATGATTTGTGTCCGGGTTCCAAGGGTTAATGAGGAGGGACCGAGCGAATATTGTCGATGATAGATGGTTGGTTGCATGTTATTGTCCCGCCTTTATATGTAGGTCTATCGCTTGTTGATAGGCCTGGTGTAATTGAAGCGTAATGGTACGAGATGACTCCATAAGCCCTGGATTGCCTGCCGGCTGACGAGATTCGGCACGCCACCTGACGCCTTCGAGGTCGTACAGGGTATGAATCGGTACAATCTCTTGGATCGAATTCGTGATGAACACTTCATCGGCATCGAGAAGGGCTTCCCACGTATAATATCCCTCTTCCACAGCGATGCCTGCCTGCTGCGCCAGCTCCAGCACGAAGCCGCGCGTGATGCCGGGCAGAATGCCAGTATCGATCGCAGGGGTACAGCACACGCCGTTCTTCACAAAGAAGACATTGCTGACAATGCCTTCGGTGACGTGACCTGCGGCGTTCAGCATTAAGCCTTCGGCGGGCGCGCCGTGCGACGCGCGGGCCGAAGGGGTCTCACCGAGCTCACGCTTAGCGAGGATGTTATTCATGTAATGTGCGGATTTGAGACGCACATCGCCTTCTGGGCTATTGCGGCGCGTGCGCAATAGCTGTAGGGCTTTGCCCTTGGCCGCCAGCGGTGCGGCGGTGGGCAAGGGCTTGGCGTACACGACGACGTTCGGTGTCGTGTACGTGCTCTCCGGCAGGCCGAGCGCAGCATCGCCAGCCGTGACGGTGTAGCGCACGTAGCCGTCGCGCAGGCCACTGGCCTGCAGCAGCTCGGCGACGTGGCGCTGGACCTGCGCGAGCTGTGCGTCGCGCGGGAGCTCGATCCCGACCGCGCGGCAGCCATCCGCGAGGCGGTCTAAATGGCGACTCAGCAGGAACGGACGTCCGCCATAGGTGCGGAACGTCTCGAACAAGCTGAGTCCGTACAAAAAGCCATGATCCAGTACCGAGATCATGGCCTCTTGCGGCGAAACGATACGACCGTTAAATCCGATGAGCTGCATCGTTTACGCTTCACCCGTCGGTGCGCCGACGCGTAATCGCAAGAAATTGCTCAGCATCTGGTGCCCGTGGTCCGTCATTATCGACTCGGGGTGAAATTGTAGGCCGACAATTGGGTACTCGCGATGCCGTAATCCCATAATCTCGCCGTCCGCTGTCTCGGCTGTAATCTCCAGACAATCCGGAAGCGATTCCCGCTCCACAATCAACGAGTGATAGCGGGTTGCCGTGAACGGCGAGGGCAGTCCCTCGAACAAGCCTGCACCGTTGTGGTGCATCTCCGACGTCTTCCCGTGCATCAACTTCTCCGCACGAATGACGTTGCCGCCGAACACTTGTCCAATCGATTGATGACCGAGGCACACGCCAAGAATCGGTATTTTACCTTTGAAATATGCAATAACCTCCATACTGATGCCCGCTTCATTCGGTGTGCATGGCCCCGGTGAGATCAAGATATGATCAGGCTTCAACGCCTCAATCCCTGCGATATCAATCTCATCGTTCCGGTGTACGACCACCTCTTCACCCAATTCACCTAAATACTGCACCAAGTTATACGTGAAGGAATCATAGTTATCGATTACTAAAATCATCTCATCTCTTCTCCTCTCAACTCGTTCTAAATCATGCGTGTTCAAAAAGTTGGCTTTTCAGCACCGAGAAGGTTGCGTGAATCCGAAGAAGGAGGAAACGGAGTGTAGGCAAAACCTACATGAGTACCTGACTTCGAGGATGAACGCAAGATTCGATGTAGAATCACTTCTCGAACTACTTCGTGATCAAAAGATAACTTTTTGAACTACCTCTCCTAGCTCTTGCTCAATATAGTGTTCGCTTCAAGCTCACTCAGCTGAATCGCCTTGCACATCGCTTTCGCTTTATTCAGGCATTCTGCATATTCCCGTTCGGGGACCGAATCAATAACAATCCCTGCTCCCGTCTGAATATGCGCCTTCGCATCTTTAAGCGTCACCGTTCTAATAATTATATTAAATTCCATATTCCCATTATAGTCAATCCACCCAAAAGATCCGGTATACGGCCCGCGGCGAACGGGCTCGAGCTCCTCGATAATCTCCATCGTACGTACTTTCGGCGCCCCCGTAATCGTCCCACCCGGGAATGTCGCGGCCAGGATATCATAAGCGTCTTTGCCTGTTGCAAGCTCGCCTTCAATCTCTGACACCAAATGCATTACATGAGAATAGCGTTCAATGGCCATCAATTCACTAACCCGAACAGACCCATAACGTGAGATACGCCCAAGATCATTACGCTCTAGGTCGACAAGCATAATATGCTCTGCCCGCTCCTTCTCATTCGTACGTAATTCCTCTTCCATCTGAAGATCTTCTTCTTCCGTGTGCCCACGCCGTCTTGTCCCTGCGATAGGCCGTGTACTCACACGTCTCTGTTCTAGCTTCACGAGCAGCTCCGGTGATGCGGAGACGATCTGAAAATCAGGGAAGCGAAGCATTCCCATATAAGGGGAGGGGTTCACGAGACGCAGCCACTCGTATAATTGCTCCGGTGAGGAATTTACCCTCATGCTCTGACGAAGCGATAGATTAACCTGGAATACATCCCCTTGTCCAATATATTGTTGGATTCGACGTACGGCTTCTTCGAAATCGGCCCGTGGGAATACCGTATCCATCCCTTCAAGTGTACCTGCGCCCTGAAGTAACGATTGACCTTCTTCTTGAAACATCGCCAATCGCCTCATACGCGTCTCTTCCTCCGATCCAACGCCTTGGTCCACCAGTTCATCCCATAATCGCTTCATCCGCTCTATACGCTCTTCCGCTGCGAGATACAACGAATTAAGCTTGTCCTTCGAATTCCGATCTCGATCCCATGGCATATGCACCGCACAGATCAGTTCCTGTGCCTCATGATCCACGATCCAGACCTCATCCATCCGCATGAACACATAATCGGGCAGATCCAGATCATCTGCTGCATATAACGGAAGTCGCTCTAGGGAACGAACGATATCATAACTGAGATACCCTACACAGCCCCCAATGAACTTCGGCGCGCCTTCGATCGTTGGAGCCTGATAAGGTGCCATCCATTTCTTCAGAACAGATAGAGGTGCCCCTTCCAGCTTAACCCCTTCGGAAGTCTCCGCCAGATCTCCCTTCCCCCGAATAACCGAAGTCGGTGCAAGGCCAAAGAAGGTGTATCGTCCAACTTTCCCACTCTCAAGAACGAAAGAATACTCACTTGCAGCCTCCCAAGCCTTGCGCCATGATACGATACCCCGCTCCGCTTCATGCCATGGGAATCTGCGCACCATCGGCAGCACCGAATACGCTGCACTCCATTCTTTCCATTGCTCCCTTGTCGTCATTGTCATCTTCACGATCTTGTCCCCCTGCGAACGGTCTATATGGACGAACTCCGAATACCGCGATATCGCACCACGACTTCGAAGCTCGATTCGAATGTCTTCTTATATGGTTGCTAGTATACCATGTTCTATTTGTGCAAATAACCCTCTCTGCATATCGAATCGCAGGAGGGTTATCATTTATATTTTCGCAATAGATCAATTTAAGATTAGTTCTCGAAATTGAACAACGGTGTGCTGAGATAACGTTCGCCATTACTTGGGACGATCGCAACGACACGTTTGCCTGTTCCTAGCTCAGCTGCAACCTTCAATGCCGCATGAATCGCTGCACCGGAAGATATACCGACTAGAATCCCTTCTTCCTTCGCAACACGACGCGCTAGTTCGAACGCATCATCATTCTCAACCGTAATGATCTGATCATAAATCTCACGATTTAGAATTTCTGGAATGAAGTTCGCTCCGATCCCTTGAATCTTGTGAGGTCCTGGTTTACCGCCAGAAAGAATTGGTGATGCCGATGGTTCAACCGCAACAATGCGAATATTCGGGAAGTTCTGTTTCAAGACTTCACCTGCGCCGGAAATGGTTCCGCCTGTACCGATCCCTGCAATGAAGGCATCCAACTGACCATCAAGCGAGTTAATCGCTTCAACAATCTCAGGGCCTGTCGTTAGACGGTGAATCTCAACATTCGCTTGGTTCTTGAACTGTTGAGGAATAAAATAGCTGGGATTCTCGGCAGCGAGCTCTTCCGCACGACGAACGGCACCGTTCATTCCTTCCGCACCCGGTGTTAGCACCAAGTCTGCACCATACGCGCGAAGCAAGTTGCGACGCTCAAGACTCATCGTCTCTGGCATAACAAGAATCGCTTTGTAGCCTTTCGCTGCTGCGACAAGCGCAAGTCCAATCCCTGTATTACCACTCGTAGGCTCAATGATAGTGTCGCCTGGTTTGATACGGCCTTCTTTCTCAGCTGCTTCAATCATGTTAATCGCAATACGGTCTTTCACACTGGAGCCTGGGTTCTGATACTCCAGCTTCACGTAAATCTCTGCACTGCCTTCAGGCACAATGCGATTCAGGCGAACAAGAGGTGTATCTCCAATAAGGTCCGTAACATTCTGTACGATTCTAGCCATGATAATGCCTCCCAGTATTCATCAATTTATTATTTCCGACTAATTCAGTAGGTTTAAATTAATATCATAGTATCAAACCAGTAAAGCGGTTGTCAACACAATACATGAAAAAAGTACCAGATCTTTAAAATAACAGGCATATACCCAAAATCCACGCCTGAATTGCCTACTAGGCACAAAAAAATACTCTGTAAATACGATATCGTATTTACAGAGCACTTATTCATTGGATCGCCAGATATTTCGAATCCAAGACTTCCACCCCATATTTCTCAAGGAGATCCTGCTCGATTTCTTGCGAAGACTTTCCTTTCGTATGTGCAATCTCTTTGCGCGCCACGATGCGAGACTCCTCATCACTCATCGATCGCGCTGCTATTCTGCCGTTCAACTGGATAATCGCGTATCCTTGCTTGAGCTTGACCGGACCATCGACTTGCCCAACCTCAAGACGCTTGGCAGAGGCAAGAATAACAGGGTCCGTAAAGGGATCATCCACATCAATAAGACCTAATTCGCCACCCTGATCCGACGAGAAGACATCCGTTGAATATTGTTCTGCTAATGATGCAAAATCAGCATGATCAGCAAGTTGTTCCAGGATTTCCTCAGCTTCTTTCTTCGTATTCACCATGATCTGAGAGATGTTAAGCTGCTCAGGAGCATGGAATACCTTCGGGTTGGCCGAAATATAGTCGTTAATCTCGTCTTCCCGAACATTCGCATAAGCGATCATAATCTTATCCATGAGTAGCCCGCGATAGATATCATCACGTACGCCAGCCCGTGTTAACCCAGCTTGCTCAAGCATCAGCTTATAATAGGCTTCCTCATCTTCGTACCCAGCCACCACACGCTTCAGCTCTTGATCCACCTCTGTGGGTGTCACTTCAATGCCTAGAAGCACTGCCTCTTGATCAACAGCCTTCTCCTTCAGCATGTCATGCAGCATTTGCACGCCATATTTCCTCGACAGCTCGTGCTGCATCTGCCCTTCGGTGATGGAATCACCTCCAAGCCGAGCAATTATGCTCGAGGATGGCAATGAATCTTCACGCTGTGACGAGGCGTCTGAACCTTCCTGCTGCTTCGTCTCCGACGCCGACAATCGAAGCAGAATAATACATGATAAAATAACAACACAACCTACCAGCACCGTAACAGAAACCCAAAGGCCTTTCTCCATCCTTGTCATTCTTCCCCAATATCCTTTTCCATCGTACTTCAAGACTGATCTAGCAGGTGGTACACCTCGTCATGCTTCTTATTTCGTGGCACGCTCGAGCAAAGCAGCGAGCTCTTCACGGTTGAATTGGTACGGCTCATTACAGAAGTGGCAAATGACTTCGGCTTGTTCATCATCTGCAATCAACTGTTCAATCTCAGATTTTCCAAGGCTGAGCAATGTCGTCTCTACCCGATCGCGCGAGCATTGGCAGCGGAACTGAATGTCCATCTGATCCATAATCTGCACATCATCCACGATCTGGCGCAGCATCTCATCGAGATCCATTCCTTGATTAAGCAAAGTCGTTACCGTCGGAAGCACACCAAGTGCATTCTCAATCTTCGTAATTTCTTCATCGGTTAATCCCGGCAATAATTGAATAATAAATCCACCAGCTTCAATAACAGATCCGTCCGTATCCACGAGAACGCCAAGTCCTACCGCAGAAGGCGTCTGTTCTGATTTGGCAAAATAGTACGTAAAATCTTCCGCGAGCTCACCTGAGACAATCGGCGTACTGCCACGGTAAGGCTCCTTAAGCCCCAAATCCTTAATCATGTAGATGAAGCCTTCGCGTCCTACTGCACCAGCAACATCCAGCTTCCCTTGCGCATTGCTCGGCAAATGAACATCTGGATTGTTCACGTAACCGCGAACTTCACCATACGCATTCGCATCGACTACAATCTGTCCGAGAGGTCCGTTCCCTTTCACTTGAATCGTCAGCTTCTCTTCACCCTTGAGCATCGCACCCATCATGGCAGCTGCCGATGCCGTACGTCCAAGTGCCGCTGTTGCAGTCGGATAGGTACCATGACGGCGTCTCAATTCGTCCACCAGTTGTGTCGTCCGTACAGCAAATACACGCACCTTTCCGTTATAGGCTGTACCCCGAATCAAATAATCTTTCTGTTGTCCTGCTTCTGTCATGTTCGTACCTCCTGCTCTGTATTTCCTATTATGCATGCTGATTTCGTTGATAGATGAGACGCAAGCCCTCTAATGTCAGCATGGAGTTAATCTCATCAATCGATCGTGACTCCTTCGCGATAAGCGCCGCTAGTCCGCCTGTGGCAATGACTTTAGGGTTCTCACCTGTCTCGGCTTTCATCCGCTCAACGATCCCATCGACTTGCCCCGCATAACCGTAGATAATCCCCGCCTGCATAGAGTGGACGGTGTTACGCCCGATGACGGATTTCGGCTTCGATAGGTCGATTCTCGGCAGCTTGGCAGCACGTTGATACAAAGCCTCCGTTGAAATGCCTAGACCCGGAACGATCGCTCCGCCCAAATAATTACCCTTCTGATCAATGTAATCAAAGGTCGTCGCTGTACCAAAATCGACTACAATAAGTGGCCCGCCATATTGTTCAATCGCGGAGACTGAGTTCACGATACGGTCCGCCCCCACTTCACGTGGGTTTTCGTAACGAATATTGAGTCCCGTCTTGAGGCCAGGTCCAACAACGAGCGGCGTCTTACCAAGGTAAGTCTCGCACAAATGCTCCAGTGTACCCATGATCGGCGGCACGACGCATGAGATAATCACCCCATCGATCGCACTCGTCTCCACACGGCCCATTCGGAATAAATTATGAATTTGAATGCCATATTCATCTACCGTTGCAGACCGATTCGTACTTAACCGCCAATGGTGCAGCAGTTCACGATCTTGATAGAGTCCCAATACGATATTCGTGTTCCCTACATCGATAACCAATATCACTTTTATGCCTCCGCCTTCTTCTCATTTAGATCTAGACTAATGTCCAAGGCTGCAACCGAATACGTTAATCCGCCGACAGAGATGACTTCAACGCCGCTCTCTGCTTTCTCACGAATACTCTCAAGCGTAATTCCTCCGGATGCCTCGGTCACAATATGCGGCGCACGCGATTTCACCCGTCGTACCGCTTCCGCCATGCGCGATGGACTCATATTATCGAACATAATAATATCCGCCTTCGCTTGCAATGCCTCTTCGAGTTGATCGAAATCCTCGACCTCAACTTCGATTTTCATGGTATGGGGAATGTTCATACGCGCTCGTTCGACGGCCGGTATAATACCGCCTGCACCCTTAATATGATTATCCTTGATCATGACCGCGTCATACAACCCGAAGCGATGGTTAGCGCCTCCACCAACGCGCACAGCATACTTCTCTAGTGCACGGTGGCCCGGTGTTGTCTTCCTCGTATCGACAAGACGTGTTGGAAGCCCCTCTAGCGCATCCACGAACTTACGAGTTTTCGTCGCAATCCCCGAAAGACGCTGCATGAGGTTCAAAGCTAGGCGTTCCCCAGTCAAAATACTATGCGTACTGCCTTCAACAATAATAAGTGTCGTACCTTTATCAACATATTGCCCATCTTCCACCTGCGCATAACATGTCAGTGTCGGATCCACGATTTCGAATACAAGCTGAGCCACAGGAATCCCTGCGATCACACCCGCTTCCTTAGCGTGGATGATGCCCTTGGACTGTGCACCAACTGGGATCGTGAAGGCTGTCGTTACGTCACCCGTCCCGATATCCTCCTGAAGCCATGCGCGAATCTGGTCGCGCAGTGCCTGATTATATACATTAAACATGTTCAATTCGCTCCTCTGTAATGCCATGATTGCGGCGGCACACGGTATGCTTGTGCCACGCCAGATCATCACGCTCAGGGTAATCCTCACGAGCATGCGCACCGCGGCTTTCTTCGCGCCATAATGCGGATTCCGTCACGAGTGTTGCGCATGTCAGCATGTTGGCAAATTCATATTCTTCACGTTTGGTTAAGCATGTATGATAAATCGGATATTGCCGTTTTAATTCATCCAGACCCTTGAGCAGCCCCGCAGCATGACGGCGTAATCCGGCATATCGCACCATCACCTTCTGCAGCTTCAACCGTCGTTCTACGATGGCCTGGCTTGGCACCTCCTTGCGGTCTTCCGTAAAGGAGATATCCATTGAAACCTGGGCCTGTGGTGACAACGCATTGATACGTTCGATAATCCGACGGCCGAATACAATCGCTTCGGACAAGGAGTTACTCGCTAGACGATTCGCTCCATGGACACCTGTCGAAGACACTTCACCGCAGGCAAAAA
The DNA here is from genome assembly GCF_000374845.1 of Paenibacillus terrigena DSM 21567. Lineage (GTDB taxonomy): Bacteria > Bacillota > Bacilli > Paenibacillales > Paenibacillaceae > Paenibacillus_K > Paenibacillus_K terrigena. The sequence continues at coordinate 15,166 of NZ_KB895429.1, forward strand.
GCCGCTTCAAATTCGTCTCGCCGTTCAGATCCGTCTGCACGCCTCCCATCGTATAATGGGCAGCCGGAGCCACAGGAATCCAATCCGCAGCCATATCTAGCCCATATTTCAGACAAGTCTCATAGATGGTTGGGAAGCGATGCTTAATGAAGGCTTCGGATTCATGGGTAATATCGAGGAATACAAATGTAGAATTCGTCTCCTCCATTTCACTCACGATCGCACGAGCAACAACATCACGAGGGGCAAGCTCCAACTGATGATGGTACTTGTCCATAAATCGCTCGCCTTTTATATTTCGCAAGTAAGCACCTTCTCCGCGTACCGCTTCGGAGATGAGAAACCTTGGAGCACCCGGATAACAGAGGGATGTAGGATGAAATTGAATGAATTCCATGTCTTGAATATAGGCGCCAGCCCGATATGCCATGGCGATTCCATCGCCTGTCGCCACATCAGGATTCGTCGTATAACGGTACAATTGCCCTGCGCCGCCTGAACACAGGATCGTTGCTTTTGCCTGAACAAATACACGACTGCCATCTGGTTTCTGAGCTAGTACGCCGATGCTTTCGCCATCATGTGTTATTAAATCAATCACGAAATGGTCGTCCCAGATATCAATCTTTGGATTGATTTTGGCTTTCTCCGATAACGCACGAACAATCTCAAATCCCGTCGCATCCCCGTTGGCATGCAGAATACGGCGGTGGCTGTGCGCCCCTTCCTTCGTTAGCGCCAATTCGCCATCCTCCAGGTCGAACTCCGTACCCATCTTCATGAGCTGCCGGACCCCTTCCGGCCCTTCATGAGCCAGCACATGAACCGCCTCTTCGGAGCAAAGCCCTGCCCCAGCTGTTAACGTATCTTCCTGGTGATATTCCGGCGAATCATCATCTGCGATGACCGCTGCAATACCGCCCTGGGCATAACGCGTATTGCTGTCCATCAGCGATTTCTTCGTGATCATAATCACTTGATTCTGCTCGCTGGCTTTAATCGCCGTGAAAAGCCCTGCAATCCCAACGCCAATGACAATAACATCCGTATCGATTCTCGGTAAATCTTGTAGAGAAAAATCAACCAAATACTGTGGAATCATCTTCATTCCCACCTATCCTTATACTAGAGTGCTGCGATGTCGCATCCTGTAGGATTTTATTTATGCTCTTCATCTCTTGTTCAATGATGTTCTTTTTATCACATATAAGCTTGGAATAATCACTTCCAAGCATTCCGCATGAAACTGTATCTATTTTAATGCTGTTGAGAGCATAAATAAACCCCTTATCCAAAATACTTCTTCACAAAGTTTTAATATGCAAAACGCAGCAAAAAAGAGCACCTTCTAGGCGCTCTCTCGGTGATTACTATTCATGTTGGGCATTACAATTGATAGAGCAAGGCTCATGCGCACGAAACTCAGAAGGGGTAAGCCCTGTTTTTTTCCGAAAGATTTGGGAGAAATGCCGGACATCCGGGTAGCCCACCCGCTCAGCAACCTCACTCACCTTCAGCTCCGACTCCCGCAGCATGGCCATCGCACGATCCAACCGGATATCGGTAACATACGTTTTGAAGCCTTTTCCCGTCTTTTGTTTGAACAGTTGGCTGAAATAGACCGGGTTCAAATAGATAACCGATGCCACCTTCTCCAGTGACAGCTCTGATGCATAGTGTGCAAGAATATATTGGAGCGCTACATTTACTGCATGCTCGCCGCCCGTCGCATAATGATCATAGACCTGCGATGCAGAGTTCTTAACCATTTGCTGAACTTGCTTAGGGACACCTTCTACATCAGAAATCCGTCCCGAGTAGAGAACTTGAAAAGGGATCTTCAAATACCGTTTCAGATGGCTCCGCAATTGCTCAATTAGCGGGTTAAGTCCTTCTTCATGATTCAACGTCACAAGGCCTAACAGGCTTTTCGTATCCATATTGGCGACAAACCCTTTACCCGCCATATCAATCAATTCCGTGAGTACGTTCTCAACGATGAAATGCTCCAGCTTCCTATTCGAGTCGCTCTCCAGCCGTACCATAACCAAATGGAAATGCGGATAATTGCCCGTAATCGGAGCTAAATCGATCCCGCCAATATCTAGACCAGCAGCCCAACGAGTGAGCAACCCTTCCCTCCAAAATCGCAAGTTCCGCTTCAATAGCTGGGTTTCCTGCGTTCTTTCATTTTCATGCGAAATTTCTTCCGTTAACTCTTGGATCTTGCTTACCAAGATCTCTTTACCAATCGGCTTTAGTAAGTAATCCTTGGCTCCAAGCCGAATGGCTTCTTGGGCATACGCAAATTCAGAATAGGCGGAAATTACCACCCATTTGATGTGAGCATGGCGTTTGCGAGAGATCTCCATCAACTCGAGGCCTGTCATCCCTGGCATCAGAACATCGGTAAGGACCAGCATGATCGGAACATTCGTTAACAAGTCGACAGCTTCTTCAGGGTTGGCTGCTTGAAAGACGCGGTGCTCCGGAAAATTCTTATGAATCGTACGTTCGATCCCTTCTCGAATGATAAGCTCATCGTCCACGACTAGAATATTCATGCTTCCAGTTCCTCCTTCTCAGGAATTGGGAACGAGACAATCACCGTCGTTCCTACGTTTCGGACACTTTCTACACGGATGCCATAATGATCACCATACATTAACCGGATACGACGATGCACATTCAGAAGCCCTATGCCGCGTCGCATATTTGTCTCTTCTGGATCCAGCTCAAGCATCGGTGTGCCTGCAAGAAGCCGAGACAACTGGGATAACGCTTCCTCATCGATGCCTAGCCCATTATCTTGAACCACGATTTCCAGCCGATCTTCCGTTTGCCTGGAGTAGACTTTCAATATGCCTTGTCGGCTTAGCGGCTCGAGTCCATACTTTACAGCGTTCTCCACAATGGGCTGTAGGATCATCTTCGGTACCTCGGCATCGAGCCAGCGTTCCTCGACTTCAATCACCGTCTGCACGCGTCCTCCGACCCTCGTCTCAATGATCGTCAAATAATGCTGTAGTTGATCCAGCTCCGTTCGAAGCTTGACGCGGGAAGCTTCTTCCCAATCACTGCTGTAACGAAAAATTTGAGATAACGCTAGAATGACCTTCCCGAGCCTATCATTCTCCCGCTCATCCAGCATCCAATAGATCATATCCAGCGTATTGAACAAAAAGTGAGGATTCACTTGAGATTGCAGCGCTTGAAGCTGCGCATTCTTCTCACTAATCGAAGCAAGCTTGATCCGCTCAATCAGCTCATCCATTTGATAGACCATGCGGTTGAACGAACCAACGAGCACATTCAGCTCATCGTACGAATCGACATGCACTTTCCCATTGAAATTCCCTAGCTCCACCTGCTTCATCTGCTGGATCAGACGTTTGAATGGATATGAAAAAGAACGGGATACGAATGTTGCCACAATTGTAGCTACCAGGACAAGCACAATGATGACTGTGAGCAGAAATTGCTGTGTTTCTTTGACTTCTAATTTCAGTTCGCGATCAGGCGTGACGCCAATGACCGTCCAATGGGCTATATTAATCCGCGCTGCGGTAACTAACGCTTGATTCCATTCGCGAACAGCGACTGTATTCGGTTTGATATCCCCCGGCCAGTCCGGCGGAATAATATTCATATCCTCCTTCACAGCTTTCGTACGAATAATTTCTTTGCCGTCAGCCCCTCGGATCATCACGCTGCTCCCGGGTGCAAGACTCGCATTGGAGAGTGCAGATAAGATGGCACTGGCGTCAGCTTCAATCAACACAAGCCCGATGGGCTTCAAGCTGCTCAAATCGAACAATTGACGACCAAAGGCAAAAACAGGCCGGTCGATATCGCTGCTCATCAGGGATTGCGGATATACGCCAAGCCATTTCATCTCGCCAGTCGACTGTTTGAGCTCGGAATACCAAGGCTGCCCCACGTATCCCATCGTTTCTGTTCGGATCGAACGATCAAAGCTGAAGACGGTCCCCTGATCCGTGATCACATGTATGCCTACAATATCATTACGTGAATAGAACACGACCCCAAGAATATCGGTGATGCGATGCTCCATATTCACCGCAGCCACTGACGCAGCCGTCGGTTGGGCATGAAGCAATCTCATTAATTCATTGTTACTGTTCAGCGATTTGGTTACACCGTCATAGCCTTTGAGCATGAGGTCGAACAGACCTGCGGTCTGTGATATATTTTTCTCAGCAACGACGCTAACTTTATCCCTGATCTGCTCCGTCGCCCGCTGGTAATAGACCAGGCTTACAATGAGCAGCAGACCAAGCATGCTAAACAGGAAAATCATGAACAAGCGGCCATGGATCGAATTGTAACTTTTCATAGCTACATCTTACCCTTTTACTGCGCCAGCGACCATACCTTTGGTGATCTTCTCCGCAAGCAAGAAATAGATAACAATGACCGGCAATGCGCCGAGTACAAGGAATGCCCCGATCGCTCCATAATTCACGGAGTACTGGCTAACGAAGCTATATACGCCGAAGGGAAGCGTCTTTAGCTTTTCCGAAGAAATGAAAGTCGCTGCCAAGATATACTCATTCCAAATGTTAATAAAGGTTAGGATACATACGGTCATGATCGGTGGAATGGATACCGGTAAGATCATACTGCGGAATATCCGAAATACCCCCGCACCATCCATAATGGCTGATTCTTCGATTTCATGCGGGATTGTCTTCATGAAGCCACTCAGAATAAAGACAGCGATTGGCGTCTGAAATGCAATATACGGCAAGATCAGGGATAAATGCGTATTCAGAATCCCCACGTTCTTAAATATGACCATCAGAGGGAGCAGTGTCCCCTGCATCGGGATCATCATCCCCAGCAAGAAGACCAGCATAACCGCCTGGCCATATTTCCAACGAAACCGCGTAATCGCAAATGCCACTAAGGAAGAGAGAAAAATAACGCCTACCATCGTAATCGAAGTCACCAATAAACTGTTCGATAGATAGCTCCAATACTTGCCGCCAGCTACCGCATTGGTGTAGTTCTCCCATTGCCATATCGCTGGGAAGGCAAAGAAGCTGCCGGATAAGATTTCTTCATTCGTCTTAAGTGAATAAATGAGCAACCATAGCAATGGATACAGCTGCGTAACAAGGAGAATGCCGAACAAGATAAATACAATCGTTTTTTTGATCGAGTAGCCACGAAGCCGCTTAGCAATAACGGGTTTCACAGCCGGAGTGATTACGGATTGGCTCATCGGGAGCACCTCCTTCTTACGAGTATCGTTTGTCTAATCGGTTGAACAGGAAGTTGATGATCACGGTTGCAAGCATGCAGACGAACACCAAGAATGTTGCAATGGCACTACCGTACCCGTATTTCATCGACAAGAAGGACATATTGTACATATGGCTGGAAATGACATCGGTGGCATGTGCCGGTCCACCGCCCGTCATGACCATAATCAGATCGAAGGATTGTAGCGAGCCGATGAACGCTAGGACGACAGAAATTTTGAATATCGGAACGATCATAGGTAGTGTAATATATCGATCGGCCTTGAAGCCATCGGCGCCATCGATTTTGGCAGCTTCATAAATGTCAGCCGGAATGTTCTGAATGCCAGTAAATTGAATCAAGATGTGATACCCCAAATACTGCCACAGACTAACCAAGATGACAGCGAATATCGCAACCTTCGGTTCAGTTAGCCAAGAGTGAGTCCACGAATCGAGACCCAGCCCAATAAGAATTTGATTGATCATTCCCCCCATAGACGCTGGGTTATAGATCGTCTTCCACAGCTGACCGATCACAACGACCGACAGAATGACGGGTAGAAAATAGCTGGATACGAGAAAATTAGGTCTACGAACATAACGACTGATCAAAATCGCGACGAACAAAGCAATAGGTACTTGTACAAGCATGGAAAACCCAGCTAATAGGAACGTTCGGCCTAATGCCGGCCAGAATACGGAATCGTTCGTGAACATTTTGGTATAGTTGGCGATTCCAATAAACTTCGAAGCGCCTATCCCGTTCCAATCGAGCATACCGCTGTAGATGGACACGAGAATCGGAATAAATACGAGACATACATACAGGAGCAAACACGGTAGCACGAATGCTGCAATGACCCATCCAGATACTTTTAATACGTTCAAGGCTTCCGCCTCCTTCAGTCCCTCTCGTCGACAACGAAAGGGGGCGTAAGACGTCCCCTTCCGTATACCATCGACGGATTCATTTCATTATTTATTCTCTTCGTAAGCCGTTTGATGTTCCTTCGCAACTTCCGAAGCATCTTTCTTCGCTACGAATAGGTTCTGAATGCTGGATAAGTGAGCTTGCGCTGTACCTGGGTTCATCGTGTTATCGAATGCTAAGTCTCCGCCTTTGACCTCTTTGAACAAATTCAATACATCCATCGCCATATCGGAGTATCCGGCTGCTTTAAAGTCGCCATCCACCGTCTGAGCAATCCCTACCGCACCTTTTGCTGCGAAGGTTTCTTTTGGATAATTCAGCATGAAGTAATTCAGGAAATCTAATGTTTCTTTCAAATGCTTGCTGTCTTTGGATACAGCGAACGCACTTCCTGGCGCCAACATGAACTCATCCGGGTTACCCTTCCCGTTCACGGTAGGGAATTTGAATACGCCAACGTTGTTGTCTTTGCCGGCTTCGGAGGTCTCGATTCCGCCCGTTGCCCAGCTTCCCATGAAGTACATGGCTGCTTTGCCTGTCTTGAACAGGTTCTCGCCCGCATTATAATCGAAGGAGGTAACGCCATCTTGGAAGGCTCCTGCTTGAATAAGAGACTCAAATGCATCTACAGCTTCCTTGAAAGCAGGATCTTCGAACTTTTTCTTCCCGTCTACCACGTCTTTCAAGAAGCCCGGTCCACCATTCGTACGGAGCAAGACGTTCATGAATAAGAAGGAACCGGTCCAGGAGTCTTTCTCGCCGATCGCCATTGGCGTAATGCCTTTTGCTTTGAGCTGTTTCACGACGTCGACCATTTCCTCGAATGTGGTCGGTACTTTCACGCCAGCTTTTTCGAACAGCGACTTGTTATAGTAGACGACGGCGATGTTATTGCCATCCGGCAGCGCGTATACATTACCGTTGAACGTATAGTAATCCAAGATGCCCTTCTGGAACGTATCCTTCAATCCGTTCTGCTCGATCATGTCATTGAGCGGAGCGAACAGGTCAGCATCAATGAACGGCTGCATTTGCGCTGCAGGATTCACGATTGTAATATCCGGAACTTCTTTGGAAGCCGCTTGTGTTTTGAGCTTCAACTTCTGCTGGTCCGTATTGAGCGAATCCAGCTCAATTGTAATGTTCGGATGATCCTTCTGATACTGGTCCACAATTTTATGAAGCATTTTGTTTTTAGGATCCGTTGTATCCGGATAAATATTTTGGAAGGTAATCGTGATTTTCTCATTGCTGTTACTATTACCGTTATCTGTTGTCGTTGTTGTTGATGAATTATCTGCTGGTTTTGTTGTTGTATCGCTGGTATTGCTGCTGCCGGAACCACATGCCGCTAGGCTTAACGCGAGTACCCCAGCCATAACCGAACCGAGCATTCGAGATCTTCTTGTCATATTTGTATCCCCCTTCAGGTTTATGCCCTCATTATCCAAGATTAAGCAACCGCTTACAATGCAGATATTTAGGGAGTCATGTTTGTTTTTTCAAGGTACATGCCAACGTGGGGTTTTGTCCGTATTGAAAAAGAAAGAGCCCTTGATTTACAAGGGCTCTTGGCGTGTTCGATATCAATAAATCTAATAAGTGCTACTTCACTTCTAACATGCGCTCCAACGATGACCGGGCTTTGTCTGCAATGTGAGGAGGAACGTAGATTTGCGGCTGCATCGTCTCCAAGCATTTCACGAGCTTCTTCAAGTTGTTCACTTTCATATTCGGACATACGAGGAACTTCGAAGCAAAATGGAACTGTTTATCGGGACTATCCAGGCGAAGCTGATATCCAGTACCGTCTTCCGTTCCTACAATAAACTCCTGGCAGTCGGATTTGCGGCAATATTCTAGAATGGCTGTCGTACTACCGATAAAGTCGCCCATCTCGACAACTTCGGGACGGCATTCCGGATGCACAACGAACTGCGCGTTTGGATATTTCGCTTTCATCTCTACGACATCTTTCAGCGTAAGCATATCATGCGTATTGCAATATCCTTCCCAGATAATCATCTTCTTGTCTGTGAATTGTTGAACATAGTGGCCCAAATTTTTGTCTGGAACCCAAATAATCTCTTCAGAATCAACCGATTGAATCACCTTTACTGCATTCGCAGAAGTACAGCAAATATCTGTCTCGGCTTTAATTTCCGCAGATGAATTGATATACGTGACCACGGTCGCATTCGGGTGCTCGGCTTTGAGCTTGCGCAGTCCATCGACATTGACCATATCCGCCATCGGACAACCTGCACGCTCATCTGGGATAATAACCGTCTTATTCGGAGCTAGAATCTTCGCACTCTCACCCATAAAATGAACACCACAGAACACAATGACTTCAGCATCCGTCTCTGCTGCTTTCTGTGCGAGCAGGAATGAATCACCTCGGAAATCCGCAACCTCTTGGATTTCGTCCCGTTGATAATAGTGCGCAAGAATGATTGCATTACGTTCCTTCTTTAATTGCATTAGCCGTTCTCGCAGCTCGCGATTCTGCTCTGCCTTATGCTGCAATGCCAAAGCTTCCACTAGACCCACCCCTTTAGTATTTCGTACATCCACGCTTAACGCGCTATGACCCTCGAATCAGTTACCATTTAATTTACACACCCTTGCGTTGCATGTCAATCTGTCAAAACCGTAAAATCACCCTACAACGTGGTGCTTTGGTTTCGGAGTGATTCAGATCCTTTGCGAAGAACCCCGAAAAAATCAAAAAAACCGGAACAATAAGGCTATTGTCCGGTTTTTTGATACATTACTCTTTTTTATCAGTGTCTTCGTTATCGTTATGCACATCCGTGCCTGGTGATTCTTCTTTCACTTCTTCATCGACCTTGTCTGAAGCAAATTTATTCGATTGATCGGATTCGGATTGCGATTGAATATTCACTTTCACTGCATTTGCAGCATCCGTGGATTCAACCGTTTGGCTAGTCTCAGTCGATGCTGAATTCTCATCTGCTTCAACTGTCAAACCATCTAACGAACCTGTATCGATCAATTGCTTAATTTGTTCAAGCTCCAACGTCTCTTTCTCAAGCAATGTCTTCGCAATGATATGAACCTCACGCGAGTGCTTCTTAAGAAGCTCCTGCGCTTTCTCATAACAACTACGAATAATCGTCTGCATTTCTTGATCGATCTCATAAGCGATCGAATCACTGTAATTCTGCTCATGACCGAAGTCACGACCCAAGAATACTTGGCCCTGCGAATTACCGAACTGCATTGGTCCGAGACGATCACTCATCCCGTATTCCATGATCATGCTGCGAGCAATACTTGTCGCTTGCTTAAAGTCACTGTATGCGCCAGTACCGATCTCACCAATGAAGATCTCCTCCGCCACGCGCCCACCAAGCAATCCTGTAATCTTGTCAAGAAGCTCTTGCTTCGTAACAAGCAGGCGATCTTCTTTCGGAAGCATAATGACGTATCCGCCAGCGCGTCCACGAGGAACAATCGTTACTTTGTGTACCGTATCCGCATGCTCCAAGAAGTAACCGATGATCGTATGACCTGCTTCGTGGTAAGCCACGATACGTTTCTCGCGGTCACTGATCACGCGGCTGCGCTTCTCTGTACCTACGATAACGCGATCGATCGCTTCATCCACTTCTCGCATCGAGATATCTTTACGATTCTTACGGGCTGCAAGTAGCGCCGCTTCATTCAATAAGTTCTCCAGATCTGCACCGGTAAATCCGGTTGTACGCTTCGCGATAACATCCATCTTCACGTCTTTGGCAAGCGGCTTATTCTTCGCATGTACTTTCAATACCGCTTCGCGGCCTTTGACATCTGGACGGTCAACTGTAATCTGACGGTCAAAACGTCCTGGGCGAAGAAGAGCCGGGTCAAGAATATCTGGACGGTTCGTCGCAGCTACGATAATAATACCTTCATTCGCACCAAAGCCGTCCATTTCAACGAGCAATTGGTTGAGCGTCTGTTCGCGCTCGTCATGTCCGCCGCCGAGTCCGGCACCACGTTGACGACCTACAGCATCAATCTCATCGATGAAGATAATACATGGTGCATTCTTCTTCGCGTTCTCGAACAAATCACGAACACGGGATGCACCGACCCCGACGAACATCTCAACGAAGTCCGAACCGGAGATACTGAAGAATGGTACGCCTGCTTCACCAGCAACGGCGCGAGCAAGCAATGTTTTACCTGTTCCCGGAGGACCGTTAAGCAAGACCCCTTTCGGGATACGAGCACCGACAGCTGCGAATTTGCGAGGGTCCTTCAAGAACTCAACAACCTCAACAAGCTCTTGTTTCTCTTCGTCAGCACCAGCCACATCTTCGAACGTAACTTTCTTCTTCTCTTCATTATATAGGCGAGCACGGCTCTTGCCGAAGTTCATAACCTTACCGCCGCCGCCCTGCGCTTGATTGAACAAGAAGAAGAATAGGACGAACATAATAACGAACGGAATAATCGAAGTCAGGAACGTGAGCCAAATGCTCTCGCCTTCCATCGGTTTAACTTTAAGTGAAAATCCATTGGACTTACTTGCGTCCATCACTTCTTTATAAGCAGTAGGGTCGTCAGGCATGACAGAGTAGAAACTATCCGTCTTGGCGCCATCAGGTACTTTAATAAACTTACCTGTCACCAAGTTGGCTCTGCCTTGATATTGGACCGAGATATCCGCTACGTTCTTAGCCTCTAACGCTTCGCGAAGTTGGCTATATTGTATTTCTACAGCAGATTCGTTGCGATTGCCTATAAATTGAACAAGACCCACCACGACCAAAAATAGAATCAAATAAAAACCCGAATTACGGATGAACCGGTTCATCCCCAACCTCCTCTCAAGACACTTTAATTATTTTACCATAGCATGTCTTACCACCACAATAGAACGAGGTAAGCATCGATTGCAGCTGTTAGTTCGAGTAGACCTCTGGTTTCAAGATCCCAATGTAGGGGAGGTTACGGTATTTCTCAGCATAATCGAGACCATATCCGACGACGAATGCATCGGGTAGTTCAAATCCTTTATAATCCGCTTCGAGGTCGACTGTACGACGAACCGGTTTATCAAAGAGCGCAACGACACGTGTCGAGTTCGCATTGCGTCGCTCCAGAACATCAATTAAGTAGCTGAGTGTTAAGCCGCTGTCGATAATATCTTCGACAATGATAACGTCGCGACCTTCCACAGGTACATCTAAATCTTTCAAAATTTTAACAACGCCGGATGATTTGGTGGCTTTCCCATAACTGGATACAGCCATAAAATCAAGCTCGAGCGGAATTGTCATGTTCTTCACAAGATCGGACATAAAAATAAATGCACCCTTCAGCACACAAATCACAAGTGGATTTCTCCCGTCGTAATCGCGGCTTAGTACTTCCCCTAATTCTTTAATTCTCGTCTGAATTTGTTCCTCGCTGTACAGTACTTCTTGAATGTCGTTAAACAATGATGGCCCCTCCTAATGTATACTATGAAAGCTTCTTGCCTTCCATTACATTTCAAAGCTGATGTTGCTACCCTTCATACCTGCAGAGCTCCAACCGAACAAGTCGCGTCGTCTGCTCTTCAACCGTCGCATGTGCTGAACGGCGAACGCCGGGTATCCACAGAATTTGACCTGTGCAGTCCGTTATAACAGGCCAAGCGTCACGAAGCACTGGTGCAATCTTCTCATCAATGAAAATATCTTGTACTTTTTTGGACCCATTTAATCCAAGGATTCGCATTCGATCACCTGGACGACGATTCCGCACGATTAGCGGAAAGTGTACGCAGTCCGCATCAAAAAAGGCAATACATCGATGCTTCGGCCTCACTTCGCTTAAATCCGAATCGTAGCTGATTTCATTCCAGCGCAACAGCCCTGAATGATCAGAAATCCACTGTTCCCCGTGCCCCCGTTCTATTCGATATTCATACGCTACGGGTCCTTGCGAATCAAGCCTATGTATAAAATCGATCTGATCGTAGGACCGAACGCACTGGATTCGCTCCGAAATATCGAGCATCCACGTCGTAGGCTGCGTTTGAAGAATCCCCAGCCTGATCGCTTCAATCTTCTCATAATCGAAGGAATCGGATTCTGTATCCGTTTTTTGTGCAAGATAACTTAATATTAGTTTAATAAATCTTCGTTGTAAAGCAACATGTGTATTGGTTAAATCAGTGCGGGCAAGCTGATATCCGCCCTTCGTACGCTTCAGATTCGCAGCCAATTGCTCTGACGCTTCCTGTTCCAAATAATCACTATCTGCACGAAGTAAGTCTGCGGTTCGGTTCAATGCCTTCACAATCTGCTCATTATATTGCCCCAAAAATGGCATCACATCCAACCGAATCTGATTCCTGACATATTTGCGGGAGTTATTACTCTCGTCAGTTACATATTGTAAGCCACTATCTTCACAACAGTCCATTAAATCTGTTTTGTATATACGTAGAAAAGGGCGAATAAGTTCCACATTTTTTTCCGTTCTTGAAATAGCCATCCCCGCAAGACCCGCTGCCCCTGAACCACGAATCAGTCGCATCATCACCGTCTCTGCTTGGTCATCTGCATGATGCGCCAGTGCGATATGCGATGCACCATACTTGGTCGCTGTTGCATGCAGGAAAGCATATCGCTGCTCACGTGCTGCCGCCTGGCTATTCATCCCTGTACGTTCTATATATTCGGGAATTTCCAAATGCGCAACTTCACAAGGGAGCTCGAGGTCTGAAGCGATGCGCTTAACAATCTCAGCTTCAGCAACAGACTCCTGCCGGAATCCGTGATTCGCATGAGCGACAATCAATTGAAGATGATGCCGCTCGGGAGCCGCCAGCATATGAAGAACATGCAGAAGCGCAACCGAGTCCGGCCCTCCCGAGACAGCTACAACGATCGTGCTCCCCGGAGTCCATAGCTGGTGCTCCCTTACCACTTGCTCGACTTGCCCCGCAAGGGCGTATATCTTCGTCATTCGCATTGATTCATGCCGCCCCTCTCTATATAACATGTAAAGCTTCTAATTGGATTGCAGGATGATGTATAGGGTCGAGCCTAACAGAATAATGGATGCGACGAATATCCCTTTCAACCAACCCGGTGTATGCCTACGAATTGGTGGCGATGAAATTTTGCTGCCACTGCGAATTGCAGCCTGTTTCCATTCACTGCATGCTTCATGCGAAGAAGCGAACTGACCGCTAATGGCTCGCTTGAACCACGATTCATAAGATTTCAGACGAATATGAGTATGTGCAAGGTTGATCAAATCATTCGCACTCCGAACTTGAGGCAGCTGGTCCGGGCCTTGCCGGCGCAGACGTGCGCCATCCATGACATGCAACCACAGCACCGCAAAGGCGAATAGATCATATCCCGGATCTGCAGCACGAGATCCCGCATTCCAATATCCCCGGTCATACCTCTCGGTGAATTGCTTGACGCTTCGTCCGATGCGACTTACGCCGCCGTAATCAACCAGTTCAACCTGTCCATAGGACGAAACCATAATATTCTCGGGTTTCAAATCTCCGAATACGTAGCCCGCTTCATGCAGTTCGACCAGCTTTTGTAATAAGCGGTACCCAATCAGCCCCATCCATTCAGGCCCATTCTTCTCCATATACTGATGAAGCGTAACGCCCTCGACATACCGCATGACATAGAATTGCATATCCATCTGCCCTAGCTTGTAATCATCGACATCGAGCAGAAAAGGCCGCGATGCTGAATTCCGCATGCGGCGATCTGATTTATTCTGATGAGTAGCGAGCGTTGTCAATACATTAATCTCCGATTGAAGGTCCACCGCATCATATCCGATTTTCAAAGCAGCCAGCTCAGTCCCGCGCCCCCGTCTCACCAAATAAACGGCGCCATTCGCTCCTCTGCCGAGAAGACGCTCGACGAGATACCTGCGATGATGCCATTTGCCCTCAATCCACGTACCAGGGGCAAGGCTCGAGCTTGCATTAAACGACGTAGTCACCTAACATCCCATCCGTTTCTGACTGATTGCGAAATCCAGGATCGCTTCCAACCATTCTATCATATTGGATGAATTCGATCACCTTATAGATCGCCGGCCCCGTTGGCGTCGCTCCACGCATTTGCATTCGACGGAATAATGAGCCCACGCCGGACAAGTCTTGTGTCCAGTCCAGATCCATAACTGTCTCGTCAGAAGCTCGGCCTGGAAAGTGGAATACAGCGATTTCACTCTTCCCTTGCCGCGCCTGCAGACTCAGCATCAGATCCCGAATGGCCTCTTCAACCGCTTGCAGCTTAGGCTTCATACTTGCGCTTGCATCAATTAACAGGGCAACTTGCAATTCGCTTGTCTCGGTTAACTCGTCCATCACCTTCACAACCTCTGACCGCTGCTGTGGTGGTAAATCTTCAATATGGGTCGCATCCGTGTGCAGAATTTGCCGAAGCTCACGCTCGACCACCTGGTGAATCGTCTGCACGACCGTCTTCCGCGTCATCATCTGAATCGTCTGTGACAGTTGATGTGGCTGAACGATCCGATCCATCCCGCCGCCTGCTTTGGCAATCTGAGCAATCTCTGCCGCCCCAAGCTCGCCAATCGCACCTTGGTCAACCACACCAACAACATTAACGGTAATTCCTTCTTCCCGTGCGTGCGCTGCAGCAACAATCGGACTTACACCGACATTCGAGCAGCCATCCGTAATCAATAGAATTTGTTTCACAATAAACCCTCCCCTAGGAATAAGATGAATACGATGCTCTATTCTATCCTTTCCAGATTTAAGAGAGTTTAATCCGAGTTAGGCTTTGAATCGCGCTAGAATTGCCCAGCGTCGTTGTTTCCGCTTATTATACTTCGGCAAGGATCGATAGATTTCGAGCGTCTCACGATATGCTCGGCGAGCATCCTCTCCGCGGCCTAATTGCTCATAGAGCTGCCCCAGACGATAGTAGGCCTCACAAGAAGATGAATTCACCTGGCGGAATTGTTCCAGCATCGCGATCGCCTTCTCCGGCTCCGTCGTACGATATGCCTCAGCCAGCTGCAGGTATGGATCTCCATATCCAACGCGTGGATTCAGCTCAAGTGCTCTAAAGATATGTGTCTCGCCTGCTTCGATGCGCCCTAGCTTCAAATGACACACACCGACTTCAAAATGATAATCCGCCGACTCCTCCATTGCTCGTTCGATTTGTTCTAGATGACCCCATGCTTCATGATATTTCTTCTGTGCAACGTACAATCTTGCTAGCTCGAACCGCGATGTGGAAGCATGCGGATTGGCCCGGAGCTCTTCCTTCAATCGGTTGATGCGGCGGTTCCGACTGAACGGCTTGAATAGGCTCGGTGTGAGTCCGACATATCGCCGATCCAACACATATAGGATCACAAGAAGTAAAATAATGGCTAGAATCGGACTACGCGTAATATAGAGTAAGAACGAGAACAGAAAAAATTTCGTTAACAAGCAAAAAGCCTCCCTCTTATATTCAAAATAACGGCATATCGCTCATTATTTTACCATATGAGGGAGGCTTTGTTTAATTTCTCATTTCATAATTCTTCAGCTCACCGTCCTTGGACGTTTTAGCCGTGTTGAACCTGGCCAATGCACGGTAGACCATTCAGGAATGTGCCGCTCAATCCGTGCGACAACGACCGTCATGTCATCTGAGATGCTGCCGTGATGCCACCTGACAACCATCTCGAGCAAGGCGTCCGCAATCATCTGCGGATCGTCCGATTTCATCTCTTGGAGCACCCGCTTCATCCACAGTTCCTTATTCACCGCATGACCCGGCGCATCATAAATGCCATCCGTCATCATCACAAGCGTATCGCCCGGCTCCAGTTGAACCGTCAACAGATCCACTTCAATATCCTGCAATATTCCGATCGGCAGATTAGCTGCCGAGATCGAGATCACCTCATTTTTACGAATAATAAAGCTCGGTGTTGACCCAATCTTCATGAACGTTGTCTTCGCCGTATATTGATCGATAATCGCCATATCGACGGTCGCGAACACTTCCTCCGCAGAGCGTAACAGCAGAACAGAATTGACCGATTTAATCGCCATCTGCTCATCCATTCCCGATTGCAGTAATCGCTCCAGAATAGAGAGCGCTGTGCTGCTCTCAAGCTTCGCACGCTCGCCGTTGCCCATGCCATCGCTGATGGCTACCGCGAACTTCCCATTGCCAAGCTCCACTGTACTGTAGCTGTCTCCAGATAATGCATCGCCCCCTTTGGCCGCACTCGCCACCCCCGTATCAATCTCGAACGCCTTCGCAGATCCGAATGTGACCATGACCACCCCGTCCCGGCCCCCATCGGCTGTACCGAACCGTTCGCTAGCGACAACAATATGCTCCCCTAGAATATCGGATAACACAGGCGCGATAATTTTACGGCATTCATCATGCCCCCTTCGGAAAGTATGTACAATCTCAATCTCGATCTGGCCGGTATCGAGGCTAATAATATCGATATCTTGAATCGGGAGTCCGAGCTCTTCGAGCATCGTTCGAATTTGTTCCTCTTGCTTGTGAAGTGCCGCCCCTTCCCGTTGAATTTCCCGTACGAGACTATCCATCACTTGTGAAACCCCGCTTAATTGTTCGGCCACAAATTGCCGACTGTCGATAACCTGTCTTTTCCAATGCAAATCATTCTTGTACAGGTCGTACTGCCCTTTCATCGCCCCCATCACTTGATCCGTCTTACTGCACAGCTTCAGCCATGATCCTGGTAAATCCTCCTTCTTCAGCTTCGGATTCTCCTCAATCGCCGTCATCATATCGGTCATGAAGGAGTATGTCTGATGGAACCTCCCTTCCCAGCATTGATCCTTGCGATAGCAATTCGAGCACGTCTGCGTCGTGACTGTATTAATAAAATGATCGAACTCTTCTTCTTTACGCACCATCTCCCCGCTACTCGCGACTTGTCCGAAGCTTCTTGCCAGTTGCCTAAACACCTCCGAGAATTGATTCACGCGTTCCGCTGTCATATCTCGGATCCGCCGCGCATATTCATGTTGCGTGGAGGCATGCTCCTGCGTGCCTGGTACATATTTCGAGATCATCGTAATCATAGACTTAGGTGTTAATAGGAATAGTGCAATGGCTGCTACCGTCTCACTTGTAGACATAATCACTTCTGTCGTCGTTCCGAGATAGATCACAAGAATCGAGGAGCCAAGCAGCATACCACCAGCTACCCACCAACGTTTCCCTTCACGAAGCATACCTGCGAGCATTCCTGCGAAGGCTAGCAAACTCATCTGATAGATGGCATGTAAATCTGCAAGACTTAAGATTAATCCGGTCACAACACCCACCGATGCCCCGAGCGGCGCACCGCCAACAAAAGCGAATAAGAGAATTAAATAACGTGAGAAAATATGATCCGGCGACAGTCCATAGATTGTAAAGCCGACAGCACCCGTCATAACCGATGCGAGCAAGATGATCAGACAGATGATTTCTTCGTTCTTAAGCGCCGTCTGTTTGCGAACACGTGTCAGAATCGGCAGTGCCTGCATAAACACAATCGTCAGGACAAGGCTTAATCCTCCATCCATGACCGCCATTAGAATCGTATACCATGACATATGATTGCCGACCACGAGTTCGAACAATCGGACAAGCATCATAGAGGTGAATACGATTAAGGGCATAAAAGAGGACTCCGGTCGATTATACGCTTCAACTCCCCGTTGAATGAGAAGAACTAGAAGCATTTGTGCAGCCAATGCCCATATACCCGGTTCGGCCGAGAAGTAATTGCCTGCGAGCAGGGCTAACGCGAGCCAGCCGCTAAGATCACGCCTAAGCATATAGATCACTGCAAAATACGCTACCGCGAACGGCGCAAGTTCATTAAGTATCATTGCTTTCCCGAGCAGAAAGCCCATACCGGTCAGTACGATCGTCCATTTCCGTACGGCGATACCTTCATAAGCTCGATTCATCACATTTGGGGTTTGCATGGGTGAACACCACCTCTTCTCGTAATCTCATAATCTCTTAATGAGTGAGTGATTCTCATTATAGAAAGGAGACCTTAGAAAGTTTGTCACAATGCGTAGGCTCGTCAAAAAAAGTTTCCGACAAAAACAATCGTTGCCCATGGCACGTTAAAACCCTTGCAGCGCAAGGGATCCCGCCAATATAACACATGATCGAATTGAGAATGATGTCTGAATTTCCAACCGAATTGTAGGCGCTTTCGAGGAGAGTCTACGGCAAATCGTCAGAACTTCAAGGAATGCCGTAGGAACCTGTCGGTATTTTTATTCCGCGTCGACGAATAAAATAGAACAATAAAAAACCGCAGCAGCCGAAGCTGTTGCGGTGTTCATTATTTCATGATGAAGTTGTGAATTACATGCGTTTCGCGCCGCGGCCTCCGCGCTTCCCTTCGGTGTTCTTCTTCAGGGAAGAAATGCGCTCCTCACTATCTTTTAAGAAACGGGACACTTTATCTTCAAAAGTAGCCTTGTTCGCTGGTGGTTTGAATGAACGCCCACCTCGATCTCGTTGAAATCCGCCTGGTCTGTCACCGTCTGGACGTCCGCCTTGACGATCTGGTCTTGGCGCTCTTGGCGGCCTGGTCTGCGCTTCTACCGGCTTATCCACCGCTTGCTTGATGGATAGACCAATCTTGCCGTCCTTATCCACGTTAATGACCTTTACCGTGACAACATCATCAATTTTCAAATGATCATTGACGTCCTTAACATAGTTGTCGGCGATCTCCGAGATGTGAACGAGACCCGTGACACCTCCTGACAGATCTACAAATGCTCCAAAATGCGTAATCCCTGTCACTTTTCCTTCTAACTTGGTGCCCACTTCAATTGCCATAGAATAAAATGATCCTCCCTTAAAAATATACAAATCCGTAGATTCTGATACTTTAAAATCTTTGGCTATGGTGATTATACCGAATGCCGAAGCTTTGGTCAACAGACGCATATCACGTCACGATTCGAATCCGCTATTTGAGCATTCCCTTATCAATAGGGGTCTCACCCGGCGGGTACATATCGAGTGTCTTCCTTGCAATCTGGCCGATATATTCATCCTCATTCAGCCGAGCAATCTCTTGCTCCAATTGCGACTGCAGCAGCTTCGTCTCCTGATGCATCTGCTGATTATCCTCCAGCTTCACGCGTTCACTTGCCAGTGTCACCGTCTGATGAATGAATGTATAAATCCCCCAGCTGAAAAACAATACCATGAACATCATCCAGAGCCGGATTCGTTTCCGTGCGCCCGTGTATTTAGTTGGCTGTTCTTGACGAACCCTAGACGACATACCGTAATCCCCCCTGAGATGTTTGAGCATGATTCATTCTTCACGCTTGCGCTTAAAGAGGCGGTTCCATAATCTTGTCCCGTAATCGAGCGACCGCTTCACCCATTCAGGGACCTTGAAGTGTCTCCACAAGGGACGCGTTAGGAATTTGAACAACCTCCAAAACGGACTTAATAATTGTAACACAATCCTGCCTATGAACATAGCGGACAAGAATAGAATTCGAACGAGAAACTTTACCAATTTATACAAGCCGATGATTGGCTTCAGTAAGAAGATCTCCACTAAGCGCTGAATCAACCGGACAATCTGCTTAATAACCTTCATTAAGATTACCACAATGCGTACGGTTGTAAAGCTGAACCATAAAAAATAGAACCAAACGCCTAGAAAGAGTCCGAAAAAGACATAAAACCGCAATTCTCCCTGATTTGTGATATATAGCATTCGAAAAATGAAACAAACCGCAATCACCCAGTAACAAAAATCCAGCACAGGCTTGGTCCACTTTGGAAAATGAAGCTGGTGGGCAACCACGCGGTATCCGTCGAAAACGATCCCCATGCATAGCCCACTAATCAACATCGCGAACATGGCCACAAATTGTTCATTTAAACTCATTTAAACAACTTCCCTAGAAATCCTTTGGATTTGCCTTGCGAGTTCGCATCTAAATAAGTCAGGGAGTTAATCACGCCTTCAATCGCGATCAGGCCTTGTTCGAGACTTAAGTTCTTGATATGTAAATTTTGCCCTCGAATCGCGAGGAATCCGCAATCCGTATTGAGCAGGAATTCCTCATTATCGAAACTCTCCACGTTACTTACGCCGGTAATCTCGAGCTGCTTACGATTTAGCATCTTCACTTCTTGCCGTTTCGTCTTCACCTGTTCCACCATCGCATGGCCCCTCCTTTACTAAGACTAGCTTATGGGAGGGACGTCCACTTTAGAACATCATGTATAGCAAAATAACCCCACAAAATGGAGACTTAACTTCAAAGGTGAATCAGGTACTTTGCGGGGGCCCCGTAAATGATGAAATCTAGTATAGCAAAAAGAGACGGAAGCGATTAACGCCTCCGTCTCTTATGTCTACCTATGTATGTCTACCAAGGGAAATCATTCGATTTCGCAATAGGCTCTTCCTTGATCACCGTATAAAGCTGCGCAGCTTCATCCTTCTTGGTCGTCTCTGCCGTACGCTCGACACGAACGGTAACCAGCTTCTGGCCGAATTGAATCGTAATCTCATCGCCCTCTTTGACGCTGCTGCTTGGCTTGGCCTCTCGCCCATTCACGAGCACGCGCCCTTGATCGGACACGTCCTTCGCAACGGTACGACGCTTAATTAATCGGGATACTTTCAGGAATTTATCGACACGCATCTTACTTTACAGCGTCTTTAAGTTTGTTGCCTGCTTTGAATGCAGGAACGTTCGATGCTGGGATGTCGATTGTTTTACCTGTTTGTGGGTTACGGCCTGTACGACCTGCACGTTTACGAGTTTCGAAAGTACCGAAACCGATCAATTGAACTTTGTCGCCGCCAGCAAGCGCATCTGTAATTTCGCCAAGGAAACTATTTAGTACCGATTCAACGTCTTTTTTAGTTAATCCGCTTTTTGTAGAAATGTTGTTTACCAAATCTGTCTTGTTCATTATTAGTTCCTCCCATAATTAGAAAAATAGATCGATTATGTATTCTTGTTTTGTTAGTAAATTCCTGCTTCTTTTGACAGCTTTTTTCGAAAAAGGTCAAATAGAGAAGAATTTTGCCAGCGAATAGGTCGATCTTGAGCCCCTATTCTACTGACGTTTGGCGGCTTGCCACCATTTTTCCATCTCTAGTAAATCAGTTTGGTCAAAAGATTTACCATTTATACGGAGCTGGTCTTCAATATAGTGAAAACGAGAAGTAAATTTACGATTGGTTCGCGCTAGCGCCTCTTCGGGGTCTGCATCGATAAATCGTGCCGCATTGACAACAGCAAATAATAAATCTCCCAGCTCGCCGATTTGCTCGTCATGCGAATCGCCATTTGCGACGGCCTGCTTCAGCTCCGCAAATTCTTCTTCGATTTTGGAGTATACACCATTTAAGTCCTCCCAGTCAAAACCAACCTTCGCAGCCTTCTTCTGAAGCTTGTAAGCTTTCATCAATCCTGGTAGGTCGCGAGGCACGCCATCGAGCACCGAAGTGACGCCTTGATCTAGGCCTTTACGCTGCTTCTCTTCAGCTTTCATCTGCTCCCAATTCTTGAGCGCTTCACTCGCATCGCCTGCCGACTGGTCCCCGAATACATGCGGATGACGGAACAATAGCTTCTCATTTAACGTCTGGATCACATCATATACCGTGAAGGTCCCGACTTCCTCTTCCATCTGGGAATGCAGCATCACCTGCAGCATAACATCTCCAAGTTCTTCCTGCATATGAATTGGATCATCATCATCGATCGTCTCAAGCACTTCATACATTTCTTCGATCAAATTTTTGCGAATCGACTGATGCGTCTGCTCTTGGTCCCACGGACAGCCTTCCGGACTGCGCAAAATTCCGACAATTTCGTGTAATCTTGCAAATGTGCGGTTACGAAGCTGCTCATCGTCGCTCCGAGGCACCCAGATCAGCGATAAATTACCATAACCTTCTACACGATCCAGTTCATAGAGCGGCACGCGAATGATCTGCTCTTCGCCTGGTACGCCGAGGGCATGCCCTACCACGACTTCATAGTCGTCCGGGTACAGCTCCATCAAGACCAGCTTCACATCCGAAGCGGTGAAGACATCATAGACTTGACCGATCACGGTATGAAGCTGCGGCTGAAGCCAGGAAGACGACAGGCCGCTGCTATCGAGCAGCTGGAAACCCTCAATGGGGTCGAACCCAAGACGTGTAAACGCCTGATCCAAGAAGCTCTCGCCGCCTGTAATATGCAAGGAAATACCCGCTTCACCACAACGCTGTCTAAGCTGCTGTACCGTCGATTCTGCGACCATCGGGTGTCCCGGTACGGCATAGACAATATTGCCATGTTCACCGGCTAATGCAATCAGCCGATCTGTAATCGCACGGTAGACCTCAGGAAAGTCATCATGCTGCTCATAGAGCGAATCGAAGGACGCATAAGCAATTCCTTCATCCTGCAGCAGCGTCATCATCGGATGATGCTCTGTACGTACGAACACATGGGTTGCTGACTGAAGTTTCTTCCAGTTGCCCAGGGTTAACTGATCAGGATTACCTGAACCAAGCCCCAGCACTGTAATTGATTTATCCACTCTTCATCCCTCCATTAATGCCTTTTTTTAATAACCCAAGCCTCTCCAACCTAGGGATATACTTCTTCACACCGGGAAGCATTGCAAGTTCTTGGGCCGTAATGACCCCGAATCCCATTCCGCTACCTGCAAAGGTAACGACACCGATCACAATGCCAACAAGCGTAACAATGACTGCTTCCACTCGCCCATTTGCTAGACCGAATCCATGCAGCAATTCCGGCATTAGGGTTGTGGTCGCACCCACGGTTACGGACAACATCCCCATCATGAGCAGTGGCTTCACGACCAGCTCACCCCATGAGATCCGCAGCCCTAGGGTCTGAAAGAGTACAATCCCATTCAATAGTGCTGCGATACCGTAAGCAACCACGCCTGCTATAGCTGCGCCATTCATGCCTAGTACAGGTACAAGCCAGAGATTGAGCGCAATCTTGACCCCAACAGCAATGAGCAAATGCCAAGCCGGTGCATTCACCTTACCGATCCCTTGCAGTATCGCTCCAGTCATGATGTTGATCGTACTCACCACAGCCATGCATGCGACCCATGCCATCGTATCTGTCCCATTCGAATCGCGGTATAATGCCACGTTAATCGGTTCTGCGAGCAGTACAATCCCGAGTGTCGATGCCGCGCCCAATATCCATGACCATCTTAACAAAATCGTCGATCGCTGCCGTAGCTTGTCTAGATTGCCGCTCAGGTGATCCTGTGTGATGGCTGGAATGATCGATACGGATATCGAACTCGCGACCATCCCAACAAGTTGAACCAGTGGCAAACCGCGATTATATATGCCGAAAGCTGCCATGGCTTGCATTTCATCTGCAAAGGACATCTTCAGCAGTCTCGGTACGGTAAACGTATCGACAATACTCATCATCGGTACCACAATCGCCCCGAGGCACACGAGCACCGCATAGCGTACAAGCTGCCATAGGAGCGTCTGCAATGGAGCAGCCTCTTGCACGTGCGAGGCACCTTGTGCACGTATCTCAACCCTCTGTAGAGATGGTCTTCTACGTTCTTTGCGATAGTAATACATCATCACCAGCAGCCCGGCCACGCCTCCTGCTGTCGAGCCTAGTGCTGCACCCGCAGCAACGATCGATTCTTCCAAGCCTGCACGTGTAAGGATGAGCAGCAAGAAGAGCATCGTTGCTACCCGGATCAATTGTTCTGCCACTTGGGAGACCGCCGTTGGGACCATCATTGATTTCCCTTGGAAGTAACCACGCACGGCGGACATCACCGGTACAATCAGCAGCGCAAATGAAGAGCAGCGAATAGCTTCCGCCGTGTGGATGTTATCCATCCAACCAGCAATCCGATCTGCACCCTGATGCAGAAGGATAAACCCGGCGATGCCTGCTACACCGAGGAGGACCATCGATACATGCAGGATTCGTCTTGCTCCGACTTCATCATCATGGGCCATACGCTCCGCCACGAACTTCGATATGGCCACCGGAAAGCCGGCTGTCGCGAGGAATACAATCAAAATATAAAAAGGATACACCGCATTATAAATACCAAAAACACCGTCACCCGCAATGTTCTGCAGTGGAATCTTCTGCAGCGTCCCGATCAATTTCGACAGCAACGCAGCAAGTCCAAGTACCATTGCGCCCTTAACGACGTGGGATTCCGTAGTTGGTAATGAACCCATGTCCTGCTGCTCTCTCATCGTTCTCCCTCTAATCATCCATTCTAACCGAATTTATATCCATTCATTATAGCATATAAAAAACTCCCATAATCGAGCATACGCTTTGCGTATGTTTCGAGTATAGGAGTTCATAAAATCGGTAGCCCGATTTATTGTTCCATTTGTTTACCTAAGAATGCAGCCGCTGTCTCAGACATTTTTGTCTCAAGAATACTCATCTTCGTATTCTCGTCTTTGCTAAGCATAACAACGGTGCCAATAGGGTCGCCACCTGCGATAATCGGTGCTACAACGTAAGAGCTGATTGTCTCTTGATTATCTCTTCCGATTTCATACGTGCCGGAATTCGTCTCAATCGATGTCTTACGGTTTTCCATACATTCCTCAACCAAAGATCCGATGGACTTGTCCAAATATTCTTTCTTGGATCCACCAGCAACTGCGATAATATTATCACGATCTGTAATCAATGTTATATGATTTGTGCTCTCGAATAAAGACTCCGCATATTCTTTTGCAAAGTCGCCAAGCTCACCAATCGGGGAATATTTCTTAAGGATAACTTCACCATCGCGATCAACAAAAATCTCGAGTGGATCTCCCTCGCGGATTCGAAGTGTGCGGCGAATTTCTTTAGGAATGACGACCCGTCCGAGATCATCAATACGACGAACAATACCAGTAGCTTTCATATTTCTTGTTGCCTCACTTTCTTATCAGTTGTACTTCTACTACTACGGTTCATGGAAATGAGGAGATGTGGTTAGTTCAAAAAACTGTCCTTTGAAATAACTTTAACTGGTGGTTGATTTAAAATCTGACCATAGTATTCATCTGCTCCCAGTTTCTTATACATCTCGATTGTACGCTGAAATAAAGGAATCGTTTCACAAAAAAACAGAAAATAGTGAAAAAATTTCACGTATTTTCTGCTTGTTCATAAAATAGTCAATTTTATTTACAGATGTTACATTTAATTACTTTTTATCACTGGTTGGTTCTGTCTTTTCATCGGTTTTTTTGCCAGTTTCTTGCTTAGGCTCTTCCTTTTTCTCTACCTTAGGCAGATCTGTTTTTGTGATCAAACCTGGCAATTCCTTCTCCATGAATTGATTCATGCTCGCGCCCGAAACTTGTCCACGAAGCGATTCCTTCTGATCCGCTGTCAATTTATCGAACGTCATCTCAACACGAGATTCGACCTTCATCACATGATAACCAAACTGTGACTCAACCGGATCGCTGATTTTATTGAGCGGAAGCTCAACGGCTGCTTTTTTGAATTCCTCAACCCACTGACCTACAGCTGCATCTTTATATAATCCGCCATTGTCTTTGGAACCTCCGTCATCGGAGTACTCCTTCGCAATTTTGTTCCAATCGGCATTTGGTGCTTTCAACTTCGCTTGAACTTCTTTCGCACGTTTTAATGCTTCTTCTTTCGTACGCTTTGTTTTACCGTCTTGCGTTTCTAAGGCAACAAGGACATGACGAACAGATGCTGTAGTGAAGTTTTGCTTATTCTTCTCGAATTCGGCCTTCACTTGGTCATCGGTTACTTTCGCATTGTAATCCGCAACAACTGTAAGCAAGCGCGTCATATAAGCGAGCACATCTTGATCCGTTAATTTAAGCTTGTCCAACTCGGTTTTGTATTGATCCCCAGCTGCTTTTTTCATCTGGTCCAATTGCTCTTTCGCTTTCTTCTCGCCGTCTTTCTTCGCTGCATCTGTTGCTTTGTCAGCTAGAATTTTGTAGGCAATCTCTTGCTTGAGCAAATATTCTCTGAACTCATCCATCGTTACGACTTGCGCGTATTGCGGATAGAGAAGCGTCATCATGCTGATTTCTTTATTAAATTCATTCTCAGTAATCGTTCCGCCTTTATACGTCGCAACGACCTTGCTCTGATCTCCTTTGGCAGCAGAACCCTCATTCTTCTGTCCGCACCCCGCGATTAACGATACCATGAGTACCGCCACAAGCGTGATCATCAAGGATTTCCAAGCACTTTTACGGTTATTTAACAACATCTTGTAATTCTCCCTTCGTTTTGAACGCCTCTTTGGCGCTTTTAAGCACATCTTCTACCAATTGCAGCATCTGCGAATCATCTAGCCCTTTGCATCTCACATTCATTATAATACTTGGACCCTGCTCAAAGCGAATACGCTTGTCGAACTGCGCACCCAGCTGCGCTAATTTGTCACGATAAATGTGATCGGTCTCGCTCGCTGCAATACGGATGACAACGTCATCGCCTTTCTTCGAAATGGCCTCGATGCCATAACAGCGACCGTAAATTTTGAGCCTCGCAACCGCTAGCAAATGTAGAACAGCAAGTGGCAAGTCGCCGAAGCGATCCACCAGCTCATCCTGCAATTCATCACCTTCATCGAAGGAACGCAAGGATGCGACTTTCTTGTAAATCTCAATCTTCTGAATACTATCATAAATATAATCGGATGGTAAATATGCATCGACACTCAGGTCAATCACAGTCGATATCTCTTTCGGCGGTGCAACATAATCCCCGCCCATCTCAGCTTTTCGTTTCTGAATTTCATCCGCGAGCATTTGCGAGTAGAGATCAAATCCGACCGAAGCAATGAAGCCGTGCTGCTCCGCACCGAGCAGATTACCTGCTCCACGAATCGACAAGTCGCGCATTGCAATTTTGAACCCTGAGCCAAGCTCTGTGAATTCCTTAATCGATTGCAGGCGCTTCTCCGCAACCTCCGTCAATACTTTATCCCGTTGATACGTAAAGTACGCATAGGCAATCCGATTCGAACGTCCAACACGCCCGCGCAGCTGATATAACTGAGACAAGCCCATTTTATCGGCATCATGGACGATGAGCGTATTCACGTTCGGAATATCGACGCCCGTCTCAATGATACTCGTACTGACGAGCACATCGTATTCACCGTCCAAGAAATCGAGAATCGTCTTCTCTAGCTCCTGCTCGGACATTTGTCCATGCCCTACAGCGACTCTCGCATCCGGCACCAACGCCGAAATTTGTTCCGCCATTTGGTAGATCCCTTGAACACGATTATATAAATAGTATACCTGTCCGCCGCGCGCTAATTCACGTTCAATGGATTCACGGGTAAGTGTATTGCTATGTTCCACAACATAAGTCTGTACAGGGAACCGGTTCTCCGGCGGCGTCTCAATAACAGACAAATCGCGAACCCCAAGCATCGACATATGCAGCGTACGCGGGATTGGCGTAGCCGTTAAGGTGAGTACGTCGACATTCGTCTTCAGACGTTTCAGCTTTTCTTTGTGCGATACGCCGAAACGCTGCTCCTCATCGACAATCAGCAGTCCCAAATCCTTAAAGATCATATCTTGCGACAGAATACGATGCGTCCCGATGACGACATCGACGGTACCGCGTTTGATGCCTTTGATCGTCTCATTCTGCTCTTTCTTCGAACGGAATCGGCTAAGGACTTGTATATTCATCGGGTAACCCGCGAATCGTTCGCGGAATGTCTCGTAATGCTGCTGCGCCAAGATCGTTGTCGGAACAAGGACGGCCACCTGCTTGCCTTCCATCGCTGACTTAAACGCTGCGCGAACGGCAACTTCCGTCTTCCCGTATCCAACATCACCGCACAATAGACGGTCCATCGGCACATTGTTCTGCATGTCCTTCTTGATCTCTTCAATCGCACGCAATTGGTCGATCGTCTCATCATAGGGGAACATCGCTTCGAACTCTTGCTGCTCAGGCGTGTCCTTCTCGAAAGCAAAACCCGGTGCGGATTGACGTTCCGCATAGAGCTTGACTAGATCATCCGCAATGTCCTGCACGGAAGAACGCACTTTATTTTTAACCTTCGCCCAATCGTTACCGCCTAGCTTGTAAATCTTCGGCTCTTTCTCTTCCGAGCCGACATACTTCTGGATCATATCGATCTGTTCGATCGGCACGGATAGCTTGTCGCCTCCTGCATACAGAATATGCAGATAGTCTTTATGGATACCGTTGATCTCCAGCGTCCCAATCCCCATGTATTTCCCGATACCATGGTTCGTGTGCACAACATAATCGCCGACCTTCA
Source organism: Paenibacillus terrigena DSM 21567 (assembly GCF_000374845.1). Lineage (GTDB taxonomy): Bacteria > Bacillota > Bacilli > Paenibacillales > Paenibacillaceae > Paenibacillus_K > Paenibacillus_K terrigena. Next base: position 43,725 of record NZ_KB895429.1, read on the forward strand.
GCTCGGTGTAGCTCTTAATGCGTTCGGCATTGTCGACTTTTTTATCAATTTTACTACGAACTTTGCGCTGCTTCTGCGAGAACATCTCGCCTTCGGTAATGACGACAAGGTGGATGGAAGACAGCTCGAACCCTGTCTGCAGGTTGCCCTTCAGAATCATTGGCTCGTCAATCTGGTAATCTTGCAGAACGCGGCGCATCCGCTCTGTCCGCTCGTCATTGCTCGCGAGCATCATGACCGTCGCCCCAGACTTCTTCCAGCGCTCCATCTCTGCCTTGAGCACGTTCATCTGCCCATGGAAATCCTGCATCGCGCGGCACATGAAATTAACGATATTCTGCGGCTGCGTATGTGGAATTTGACGTAAGAACAGCGACAAGAACAACGTCTGGAACGGAGGATGATGCAGCATATGATCGGCCGTATGACCGAGAACGAAGCCTGGCATTGATTTGCCATTCTGCATCAAATGCAGATTCCACTCACTCTCGTCCCGTTCAAGCTGCTTCGAGATCTCCAATATACGCGTTGGTTCGTCCAGAATGAGGAGAGTATCTTCCGCCATGTAGTCGAATAACGTCTCCCGCTCCGGGAACAACATCGAAATATATTTATAGAGGTCCGGAAAATAGATCTGCTCCCGCAGCATCTCGAGCTCACGACCGATCTCTTCGCGAAGCAAACTCTTCGCATTGCGATCCGCCATTTTCTCCAGCTGCTTATCGAGCAGTTCCGATGCATGCACAGCCCCATTCTGGAATCGCCGTGCATCGGCAATAATCTCCTTACATGGTGGAATGACGATGGCTTCTTCCTTGTCCACCGAACGCTGATCCGTCGGATCGAATGTACGAATCGAGTCGATATCATCACCGAACCACTCCACCCGGTAAGCAAGCCGTGATGTTAGTGGATAGAAGTCCACAATTCCGCCGCGTACGCTCATTTCACCGCGTGATTGGACCTGCTCTACCCGTTCATATCCGAGCTCCACCATACGCTTCATAAAGGCATTAATCTCCAGCGTCTCCCCGACTTTAATATCGAGGTGTGCGCTCTTCATCATCTCTCGAGTCGGAATGAATCTGCGCACACCGGAATAAGGAGCGACGATAACACCGCGGAAGCCGCGAGAGGACTTCATCAAGACATCGATGCGCTGCGCTAACGTCTCAGGACTTGAAATGGCTGATTCTGCTGCGACCAGCTCATTGGCAGGATACAGCATCACATGCTCCGGTGAGATGCACTCCTGCAAATCCTCGGTGATTTTCTGCGCTGCGAACATATTATGGGTCACGATGAGGATCGGACGCTGCAACTTCTCGAACAGCGCAGCGATCACAACTTGTCGCGAAGAACCTGTGAGTCCTGATATGAGCTGCTCTCGCATCCCGGATTCAAGGCCTGCTGTAATGGATTTAAAATCTCGATCTTCGGATAATGCTTGAATAAGTGCGTGTAACAACGCGGGCACCTCTCTCTGAATAACTCATCTCTTAAGAGAATCCATGGAATGGCATGGAAATACAGCGTTCAAGAACGCGTACCAACACCATGTAGAATTGGCTTCGCCGTCTTCATGACGGGAAGCGCCTCTACAAATTTGTATACATGGGCCATACCATTCTTCGGATCTTTTACAAATAAGCCTCGGCGAACATGCCAAGGCTTCTATCATCTTTTGTACAACACTTCTACTGTAGTGGACTCGATAAGAGCGACAATTCTGGGTGGTTGTCGAGTGCTTCTCTGCAGTAATCACATGTCACTCGCACGGTAACGTCTCCATTTGAGTTATACGATATTATATCGTTGCGTTCTTCAGGGGTCAAGGAATGGAACCCGAGTTGCGTCTCACTTACATGTTCTTGATCAATACGGCCTAGCGACGTCCCGCAATGCCTGCAAATATAGTTTACTGACATCTATATGCCTCCTGAGAGTAGGATATACCCCCAGTATGCCCATCCTTCTCAGAATTAGCCGTATTATCCAGTATGGATTTTAGGTCACCCGTTGAACTTCGCCATCGTCGTTTCGAACGGATTCTGCATCGCGAATTCAAGTGCATCACAGGTTGCTCCGATCATGTCTTCGAGCGGCGCTGCTTCAGCCTTCGGGAAATTATTGAGGACATAATCGGCAATATTGAACCCTGCTGGCGGTCTTGAAATCCCCATCCGAACACGGTTGAAAATCTGAGTGCCAGTGTGCTGAATGATTGATTTAATCCCATTGTGCCCACCTGCGCTACCTTGATAACGAAGGCGAATCCGTCCAATCTCCGTATCAAGATCATCGTAGACGACAATTAAATCTTCCAGATTCACTTTGTAGTAATCCATGAATGCCCGAACCGACTCGCCTGATAGATTCATATACGTCATCGGTTTGATCAAGGCAACCTTCTTCCCGTTCACATGCCCCTCGCCGATAAGCGCTTTGCATTTGTTCTGGGTGACGGCGATGTTATGACGTCTCGCAAGTTCATCAATCGCCATAAATCCGACATTATGCCGCGTCTTCTGATACGATGTCCCGGGATTCCCAAGTCCGACAATCCATTTCATATGTGTGCAATTCCTCTCTATGCCTATAGGTAAAACTTATAGATTCTTATATTTGAACGACAAGGGCTACTTCTCCACTAGGCGCGGAGCTGTAACCCTTCATCATTCGTATGCTTAGCTTACTCTTATTCGATTTCGAACAGCTTGCTGATCGACAACTCTTCGTGGACACGGATAATCGCTTCGCCCATCAAAGGCGCAACGGATAATACTTTGAGTTTGCTTGTTGGATTAGGATGCGTAATTGGAATCGTATCTGTCACGATAACTTCCGTGATTGGTGCATTCTCAAGACGTTCCATCGCAGGTCCGGATAAGACCGGATGTGTACAACAAACATAAATTTCTTTGGCACCTGCATCACGCAATGCATTGGCACCTAGAACAATCGTACCAGCCGTATCGATAATATCATCGATAACAATGGCAGTTTTCCCTTTAACTTCACCGATAATGTTCATGACTTCACTCACATTCGGCTCAGGACGACGTTTGTCAATAATAGCAAGTGGGGCTTTCAAGAAATCAGCCAATTTACGGGCACGAACAACACCACCATGGTCAGGTGAGACAACAACGACATCCTCGATTTGCTTCGAACGGAAATATTGCGCCAGAATCGGAACACCCAGCATATGATCTACTGGAATATCGAAGAAACCTTGAATTTGCGTTGCGTGCAAATCCATTGTAATGACGCGATGTGCGCCTGCCGTCTCGATCAAGTTCGCAACGAGCTTCGCTGTGATCGGATCGCGTGAACGAGCCTTACGATCTTGACGTGCATAGCCGTAATACGGAATGACGACATTGATACTCTTCGCCGATGCCCGTTTCAGAGCATCTACCATAACGAGCAGCTGCATCAAGTTATCATTAACCGGTGCACACGTTGATTGAACGACATAGACGTCACAACCACGAACACTCTCGGTTAGCTTGATATGGATCTCGCCATCGCTGAATGCGAGTGTCTCCGAATCTCCCATCGGTACGCCGATATGTTCAGCAATGCGATGTGCCAAAGACGTATTCGAGTTGCATGTAAAAATCTTTAATTTTGAGTCACAATAAGCCATAGAATAAAAACCCTCCGTGCCAGTCGTTGTATAGTCAGTGTTGCTATCATAACCTAGTTCGTCTTGTTCCTGCCGATAACCAAACATGATAAATCCATTGTGGTTACGAATTACGCTCTTTCTTCGCTCTAGCACGGGCGCGCAATTTCTCCGCATATCCCGGCTTATTCACTTGGCGTTCTCTTGCAACAGCTAGTTCGTTCTCTGCTACATTATGCGTTATTGTTGATCCAGCCACGACATATGCCCCTTTGCCTACCTTAACTGGCGCAATTAGGTTCACGTTACTGCCGACAAAGGCATCATCTTCGATCTCTGTAACAGATTTATTATACCCGTCATAGTTGACCGTAATCGCTCCGCAACCGATATTTACATTCTTACCGACCGTTGCATCGCCAATATAACTCAAATGACTTACTTTTGCACCGTCATCTAACGTTGCATTTTTTATTTCAACGAAATCGCCGATTTTCACATTTTGGCCAATCCGTGCACCTGGGCGCAAATAAGCGAACGGTCCGATTCCCGAGCCGTTGCCTACCGTCGCTTCCGACAATACGGATTGCTTCACAATGACGCCATCGCCAATCTCAGAATCTTCAATTTCGGTATGAGGCCCAATCATGCATTCATTACCAATAATGGTCTTCCCGCGAATCATCGTGCCCGGATAGATGACACTATCTTGACCGATCACAACGTCAGCACCAATGTAGGTGGATGCTGGATCAATCAATGACACACCATTGATCATATGTTGGCGGTTAATGCGAGCACGCATTAATTGCTCGGCTTCCGATAACGCAACGCGGTCATTCACGCCGATCGCTTCTGCTTCATCCGTTGTGCAATACGCATCAACGATATCGCCCGCAGCACGCAAGATGCCAATGACATCCGTCAAATAATATTCCTGCTGCACATTCTGATTCGTCACTTGCTCCAGCGCAGCAAAAAGCTTCGCATTATCGAAGCAATAGGTTCCTGTATTAATCTCTTGAATCGCTTGTTCGTCAGGTGTGCAATCTTTCTGCTCCACAATCTTCTGAACCGATCCGTCGGCACCACGAATAATCCTTCCGTAACCGGTAGGATTCGCCATATGCGCTGATAGAATCGTTGCGGATGCACCCTTCTCCGTGTGCAGCGCAATCAAACGCTCAAGTGTCGTCTCCGTCACTAGCGGCGTATCTCCGCATACAATTAATGTCAAACCTTCTTCATGTCCTAGCAGCGATTTCGCTTGCTTCACCGCATGACCTGTACCTAACTGTTCTGCCTGCAATACATATTCAGCGCGATCTCCCAAATACGATTTCACAGCATCAGCTCCATGACCTACAATAACGACTGTACGCTCACAGGATGCACGCGATACGGTATCGACGACATGGCCTACCATCGGTTTGCCGCATACCGGATGCAACACTTTATACAATTTCGACTTCATGCGTTTGCCCTGTCCTGCAGCAAGCACAACTGCCATTCTCTTCAAGGTTCCGACCTCCCAAACGCTTCTTACCATATGCTCACTCTAGACGCATAACAAATAGACATACTTCGCACATGTTAATCAGTTCATTAAAGAATATATCCTATTCTGAACAAAAAGAAAAGAGAGCCGTCCTCCGGCTCCCTTCCTCTAAGCGCAATTACAAACCTTAAGCTCCCTCTTCGATGACTTCTTCTTCCGTAGCTGCGCGCTCATATTCAGCGAGAACTGCTGCTTGAATCTTCTCGCGAGTTGTGGAAGAGATCGGGTGAGCGATATCGCGGAATTCACCATCTGGTGTCCGCTTACTCGGCATTGCAACGAACATTCCATTGTTCCCGTCGATGACGCGAATGTCGTGCACAACGAATTCATTGTCAATAGTGATGGAAGCAATCGCCTTCATTCTCCCTTCGGAGTTGACGCGGCGGAGCCTTACATCGGTAATTTGCATGTGTGTTCACCACCTTTTTCCATCAGAGACTTGGTGTATAATTCCACATATCCATGCTAATTCCTTCTTTTTTTTACCATTGTTATGAATATTTTTTGAATTTAAAACTAATATTTATGCGATTCGACATTTATCGAATTAAATCGACGCAATCAATTCAATTTCGACAAGGACATCCTTAGGGAGACGGGCAACTTCAACGGTTGATCTTGCAGGTTTATGATCACCAAAATAGGATGCATAAATCTCATTCAACGCTGCAAATTGATTCATATCTTTGATGAACACCGTCGCCTTAATTACGCTAGAGAATGTAGCCCCTGCTTCGGCCAAGACTGCTTGTAGATTATGGAAAACTTGATGCGTCTGCTCCGCAATACCACCCTCAACTATTTGTCCATCCAGTCCAAGTGGAATTTGCCCTGAAGTGAACAATAAATTACCAAATTTCATGGCCTGTGAGTAAGGTCCAATCGCTGCCGGAGCATTTGTTGTTGCAACCGTTTCTAATTTCATCCTCAATCACGCTTCCTCTCCGAAATAATTACCAGGTTCGACCGAGATTTGTTTGGTCTTGAAATCAATATGTGTTAACTTCGCAAGCGAATAATAATCATTCAGCAGTCGTTCATTGCTCTCCAGTTCACCAGACTCGACGAGAACGCCCACACCTGCAACAACGGCTTCGAATTCATGCAGCAGATCAATCATTCCTTGAACCGTCCCGCCTGCTTTCATGAAGTCATCAATAATCAGTACACGTGATTTCTCTTTGAGTGCTCTACGTGCTAGCGTCATCGTATGAATGCTCTTATTGGAGCCCGAAACATAGTTAATACTTACGGCAGAGCCTTCTGTCACCTGGTGGTCACGTCGAACGAGCACCACGGGAAGATTGAGCTGGGCAGCCGTCGCGTAAGCGAGCGGGATCCCTTTCGTCTCCACCGTCATGACCACATCGATCTGAGCATCTGCAAACGCCGCTGCGAACATTTTTCCAACCTCATTCATCAGGGCAGGCTGCCCCAAAAGATCCGTCATATACAAGTAGCCGCCCGGCAAGATCCGATCAGGATCCTCTAGCTTGCGAGACAATTCCTCAATGATAGGCAATGAAATAGATTTCGGCATACGCGGAATAAATTTCACACCACCTGCCGCTCCAGCGAGCGTAAGAAGATCTCCCATGCCCTCTTCTTCGAACACTTCCTTAATGATCACTAGATCCTCACTGATCGATGATTTCGCTGCATTGTAGCGCTCAGCAAAAGTCGTGAGCGATATTAAAGTATGGGGTCGATGTAACAAAAATTGTGTCATTTCCACCAGACGGGCGCTTCTCTTTAGCTTTTTCATTCTACTCCCCCTCTGTTAAATCCGAATATTATAATGAAAATATATCATTTTTGTACGGATTTTACCAACATTTCCTTCATTTCATTATGTGAGCATACGAACAGCATATACTTCTTTGCAGAATCCTCTAAGTCCATTATAGATTCTCGCCACTTTGGATTCCTTCGATACAAGGCCGAAGACCGTCGGTCCGCTGCCTGACATCAATACCCCATCTGCTCCCAGCTTCATCATTGCGTCCTTCAACTGGTGTACTTCAGGGTATAGCGATAAGGTCACATCTTCGAGCACATTACCAAGTTGTCCGCACACATCGTGGAACTGCTGATTTTCGATCGCAGAGATCATATCCGCCATGGAAGGGTGGCCGTTCAACTTGTCTACCCGAAACCGTCCATAGACATCGGCGGTAGAGACATTGATCGGCGGCTTTGCTAGAATCACCCAACATTGCGGCGGATTCGGGATCATTTCTAATTTCTCGCCACGACCTCGAGCAATCGCCGTACCTCCCGTCACGCAGAAAGGAACATCTGAGCCCAGCTCAGCACCCAACTCCTGAAGTTCAAGATCCGGAATATTCAGCTTCCAGAGGCGATTCAATCCACGCAGTGTTGCTGCTGCATCACTGCTTCCTCCTGCAAGACCTGCAGCCACCGGGATCTTCTTATCCAGGTGGATATAGACACCCTGCTTGACGTCATAGCGATCCTTAATAAGCTTCGCGGCCTGAAAGGCTAGGTTCTTCTCATCAAGCGGAATATAACCCGCTTGACTCGATATAATAATCGTGTCGCGAGGCAATTCCTCCATCTCGAGACGATCTGCGAGATCGACCATCGTCATAATCATCTCAACTTCATGGTAACCGTCTTCTCTTTTATGTAACACGTCCAGCAATAAATTGATCTTGGCTGGCGCTTTCTCATATACTTTCACGGTCTTCACCTACTTTATCTGATCAAACGTTCTAGGAACTTAACATATTATATCAGAATCATATATTGAAGTCATTTGAAGCCGTCACAGGAAATAAAAAGCGAAGAACGCCACCTGTGTCGGACATCCTTCGCTCATGATGATTATTTTCTTGATGCGGCTTGTTCAGCCAATTGGATGGCGCGTTTGACCATATTTCCTGCATCCTTGGCTCGGATGTTGGCCCAACCTTCATTCTGGACTGTTTCATAAAACCCGAGATCCTTTGCAAGCTCAACTTTCAATTGATCTGACATGACACTTCTTCTGCGGCTCATCTCAGGTCCTCCTTTAAGGGATGTATTTATGACTGGAGTGTATTCGTTGCCCTTATCGTTAGTATGGCTGTTCCCTATCCAGATCATACTCACCTATCACTCCATGAAAAAAGACAGCCCCGAAGGGCTGCCGTGATGCTTACTACAAAAGCCTTAATTCTGGATATATGTGATGCGCACTTGGCCATCGTCCTCGCATACCGATAATTCCACAGATTCCGTCAAAATGTCGGCGTAACTGTATGAAACACGCTTAAATGCGTTCTGGTCCTGGTCAAGTTTAACAATGAAAACAGATGGGTAGGTTTCTTCAAGTACACCGGTACGTTCAATGGTCTTTCGGCGACCACCGTTTGCTCGCAGCATAATTTTTCGCCCGACATGGGCTTCTAGGCTACGTTTAATTTCCAACAGCGCATTTTTAGCCATTGTCAACTACCACCTCTTTCCTTGTCCATTATAACCAATTCAAGGGGTGATGTCAAATAACTGAATATTATATCAACGATTATTTGAAGTTGTCAACGGCAATTTTGTTAAATTTCGAAAATTATTCACGGAATCGACGGAACGATGTCCAAATTAGTTAAGTCTCGAAGTTTCGGAAGACCGATTCGATAACTTCCCCGCGTCTCAATACCACCCATACCGTCGGTTCCCGTAATCGTCTGGGAGAGAACTTCCACAATATTTATCGTCTCCCGGATCGGTGTAAAAGATGCCTTCGCTGCAACATACACCGGATCAAGCGCATGGATGAGAATACGTCCCGGTGAGCTTGCGAAGTTCGCACCTGCTTGGAGCAGTGCTTCAAAATGTGACTGACATGCCCCTGCAACGATATTCAGCACATCGAAATTCCGTTCATATTGCCGTGCCGTTTTGATGGCATTCACGAAATTCTGAGAGTTCTTATAACTGGACAAGCTGTACAAATCACGATTCTTCAAATGCCTATAGACGCCGTCATGTCCGGTGATGACAACGATATCCGGTTTGACACGGGGAAGCAGTCGGTAGAGGACGTCAGACATGTTTGCTTCTGTCACGTAATGGCCTTCGGCTGGGACCCTCAGTTGATTGTACAAATCCAGACTCTTCCTTAAATAATTCGGATCCCCGTCCAAGTGGAGCACTTTGCCGGGTACTTCAAAGTAAGGTTGGTGGTTCATCATTTTCTGATTCAAATCTGCCTGGTTCCGCTCAGTCTGCACGCGTCTATGCTGTTCCAGAAGCCGAGTCGATTCCTTCGCACGAATAAAAGCCTGCTCTTCTTTATAATGTAGAGGTTTCCCCTCGGTTACAGGCATCAAATCATTCGTGGGAGCATCCGCCAATAGACGAAAGTCAATCCCCTTGATAATCACTAAATCTTTCATAAATGCCTCGATGCGAAATGTGACGTCTCCGCCATACGATTTTCGAACGACAAGATCTCCTTGCTTCATGGCCCAAATCACCTCTTCTGTCTATCGTATGGAGGTGCCCATGGATTGGTGTCTATCTTCTGTTCGAATCCACATCGATTTCATGCAATCAACCGGATTTTAGCGGTTATACCCGTCCTGCTGCCAACAATACGTCGCTAAGACGCGCAAATTCAGCGATACTTAGCGTTTCGCCTCGGCGCTGGGGTTCGATACCCGCTTCCTGTAACGCGGCCTCCAGCGCCTCACGGCCGCCTTCATTGAAGAATCTTGCCTTCAAGTTATTCGCAATCGTCTTCCGTCGCTGCGCGAACGAGGATTGTACTACTTGGAAGAAATGGGCTTCGTCTGCGACCTGAACTGGCGGTGTATCCCGCACCTTCAACTTAATCACAGCAGACTCTACGTTCGGCTGTGGAATGAACACCGTATGCGGTACCGTACATACCAGCTCTGGCTCGCAATAATATTGGACTGCAACACTTAGACTGCCGTAGTCTTTCCCACCTGGGCGAGCAGCCATCCGGTCCGCCACTTCCTTCTGGATCATCACCACAATATTTTGCAGCGGTAGACGTTCTTCGAGTAGCTTCATAAGAATGGGCGTCGTAACATAGTAAGGAAGATTCGCCACAACACTGACTTTGTTTACCTTAGAAAACCGCTCCTCGAAAATTTGCTTCAAATCCACTTTCAGTACGTCTCCATGAATGACGCCTACATTCGGATAAGGTGCAAGCACCTCTTCCAGAATCGGAATCAATCGTGTATCGATCTCTACTGCTGTCACTTCCGCTGCCGTCTGCGCAAGACGTTCTGTCAGCGCTCCGATCCCAGGTCCAATCTCAAGAGCCCCCATGGTCTCATCAAGTTCTGCAGCATCTACAATTTTGTTCAATATATTCATATCAATCAGAAAATTCTGACCTAGACTTTTCTTAAATGAAAATCCATGTTTTCCAATAATATCTTTCGTCCGCTTCGGCGTCGCAATATCGATGCGTGCCCCTGCTGAATTGATTTCTTTCATTATTTCTACAGCCCTTCATTTTCAATTTGCTCTAACGCGGCCAAGAACTCTTCTCGGCTTATCTGGAACATGCCGCACCGTTTATAGAACTGCTTTCCGTTGCACATGCCAATCCCAAGTATATCTCCCATCGCCCTTCTGCGACTCGCTGCATTCGGATGGGTAATTAGTCCTGCATCCATCAGATCACCCCAATCGATGAGCTGTTCATTCTTCTCATATTCCGTTCGTAGATGATCCAGCGCATACCGAATTGCTTCTGGCGATGCATTCTCTACACCGATGTCCCCTTTGTAGGTGGCATCCGCTTCCTTCAAGAAAGCGTGCTTGCAGCCCGGGATACGATTCGATATAATCTTGCGAATACGTTCCCCGGCATGATCCGGATCTGTCAGAATGATTACGCCTCGACGCTCCTGAGCCAGCGCAATACGCTTTAATATCGCATTGTTAATGGCAGACCCCCCGGTCTCGATCGTATCGGCCTCTACAGCCCGCCGAATGGCCGTGGTATCGTCTTTCCCTTCGACCACGATGACTTCCTTAATCATGTACAATCCGCTTCCTTTCTTTTCTTCCGCAAAATACAAAAAGAAGAGGTTTCCCTCTTCTTATCATGGCATATTGTTATGGATAATACTATATGATTAATACACGATTGGCAAATGAAGCATGGCCTAGAATTACGACCCTCATTAGCTCGCCGACGGTTTGACCGGTCCAATCACATAGACGGTATGCCCCTTCTTACGGCCGAATTTATTCGCTGTCTTTAGGGATTGAATATACACGTCAATCTTATTGCCCTTAATAGCGCCACCTGTATCTTCCGCTCGTCTAAATCCGACTCCTTCGATGTATACCCACCAACCAATCGGGATGACGTCCTTATCTACAGCGATTGTGCGCCCTTCGGTTACGGTCGTGCCTGAAGCCGTCCGCGTTCCAATGCCATCTTCTTCCGAAGAATAGGCGGTTAACGTTACATTTTTCAGCACTTTTGCATACTTCACTTCTTTACCAAGGCTATGAATTTTCGCAACCCCTGGTCCACCAGCAGACAAAGTTCGGACTTTAGCCTCAGGTTTCTTTGTACCATAAGCAACAATCTTGTGTGTTGCCTTGGATTTATAGGCCTTATCAACCATTTTGATCGAAACCAACTTGCCATCTTCGAAGACCTTCTCAATCTTCTGAACAACAAGTCCAGACTTTCCGTCTTGGATTAGCTTCTGTTTGCCTTGTAGGAGCGTTGCATCGGGCTTTTTGACGAATTCAAAAGGAATCGATACTTCGCGATTTACCATCTTCGTACTGACGCGTGTAATCTTAATATCCATTTTGTTCGAAATCGGTGTATTCAGCGCAGGTGTAATTTTATCGTCTTCAGATAATGGTATATTCGCAGCTGCGAGTACTTCTTTGACTGTTTTTTCGGTCGTAAACAAGTTTTTTGTCTGACCATCTGCTGTGACAAGAACGGGAACCGCACGCCAAATTTCAACGCTGTCACCATCCTTGAGCTCCGATTGGAGCGGCATCGACAGCTTGTCGTATGCGCCGACTTGTATAGCTTGTTCATCCAGTAGGTGCTGTAATACTGTGTTTGTCGTTTCGACCTGGATATGTTGTCCGTCTACGACCAGAGAAATATCCTTCTTGGCGTAAACATTCAGCACCACCATTAACATGAAAGTCATCGCGAGTGACAGTAGAGCCACGAGTGATATCAAACGCACGTTTTCATGCATCCATCGCAATGCGAAAGACATGCTGGATGATCGTGTACCATGGGATTCCTCAGTTTGGAAAACGCCCACGTCTTCAGACCTCCTTCATAGTCCCGCCGTCAGGTGTTAAGCATGATCATAAATTGACGAAGACTATATACTGTATTTTTGCACAACGGCCGCATCAACCTGCATGTGACAGCTGTACACCATCCTCTGTTAGGTACGTCCCCCCACCTCCTGTTCTGTAACAGTATGACGTCCTACTCAACTTTATTCAAAAGAAAAGAAGCCTAGCGTAAAGAGGGTCTCTTTCGTGGCTTCCTGTTGGAAACAATAGTTGATGGCCGCACGAGGGTACCTCTCCCTGCACGCTTACGAGGTTAGCTGTCGGATTCGGACGTGAGAGTCGCCCTAAGATTGCTATCCCGCTCATGGCGAGAAGCCCTCTATTCACCCCATTAAGAAATCAATTACGAACCCTCCTGAGAAGGTCCATATCGGTTCCCCCGCTCTCCAATTTGGAGACTCAGCGATACAAAATGGATGGAACAATATTCAAACTCTGATTTGAATCATACTCTGAATGCTCCATGCTTGTAAAGAAGGCATCAAACTCATTTTTAGATATTAATGGTTAAAATTTTGTAATATTCTTCGATTTTTGAGATGAAAACTACCTATTTCACCCGTTTATTAGGTTTTTCATGCGTTTTTCACCGTTTTTCATCCTAAGCGGAAACAGGCTTGGGCATTTTTCATCGTAATTTTAGCAACTTCTTCCAAATTTAGCCCTTTTATTTCCGCTGCTGCCTCCGCGACAAGACGTACATAACCTGTCTCATTTCGCTTCCCGCGATAGGGGTGCGGCGTCAAATATGGCGAGTCTGTTTCGATCAAAAATCGGTCATTCGGAACGTTCGCGAGCACCTCTTTGGGAACCCTTGCATTCTTGAATGTAAGGGGGCCGCCAAATGAAATATAGAATCCCAAATCTAGGCATTGCTTGGCAATTTCCCAGCTGCCGGAGAAGCAGTGCATTACGCCTCCACATTCCTCAGCATGCTCTTCGCGCAAAATGCGAACGACATCCTCGTGCGCATCCCGATCATGAATAACGATCGGCATATTAAGACGCTTTGCTAACCGAATTTGTTCACGGAATACGCGATGCTGCACATCCTTTGGTGAGGTATCCCAGTAGTAGTCCAGTCCGATCTCACCAATCGCAACAACCTTCTCATGTGCACATAACTTTTCAATCCACTCGAGGTCACCAGGCTGCATCGTAATCGCGTCTTGCGGGTGCCAGCCTACAGCAGCATAGATAAAATCATAGCTTTCCGCCAATTTCATGGTCGTCGGGATCGTCTCACGGTTAAACCCGATATTGATCATCTGCGTAACGCCTTGCTCCAGCGCTCTTGCAATGACTTCCTCCCGATCTTCGTCGAATTGTTCAGCGTCTAAATGCGTATGTGTGTCGAATAACATCAGTCCATAATCTCCTTCTAATGTCTTAATTTGATATCTTTTGTCCTTGATTATGTCGTTGGCATATCGAATAATTTAGAAATTTCCCGATCAAGCAGGTGGGCAGCGGCGTGTAGTTTATTTTCAGGAAAATACAAACGAAATTTGCCTTTGCGAATGCCGCTGATTGAACGCACAATTTCGGATACTTCGGAAATTTCCCGAAGCTGTTCATGATGATCCAAGAGCACTATCTGCTTGCCCATCGGATGTTCTCCTGAGCGATAAATCGAATAGGATAAGTCCGTTGGCGAGTCAATTTCCAGATCGTAGGCTGGATTTAACCCGGCATGTACGAATTGCTCATGTATCTTATCTTTTTGCTGATCATCCAAGTGATCTAACGTGACATATTTATATAATTTACGTTCCATGAACCGATCGCATAGATCCGCAAGGATCTCATCTTGCTCCTGCGTCCACTGCATAAATACCGTCTGAATCAATGCCTCATCGAGACGTATATATTGTTCCATTGAAATTTTTCCTTCAAATAAAGAAGGTAATGGCTCGAGCATGAATTGGAACGAATACCCGTTGTCATACAATTCTTGTGCCCGTTTGAAAATTTGTCGCAGGATAATTTCAGAGCTGCGTGTCACAGGATGGAAATAAACCTGCCAGTACATCTGGTATCTCGACATCAAATAATCCTCGATCGCATGCATACCGCTCTCCTTCACAACAATGCGGCCTCGATAAGGTCTTAACACCCGAAGTATGCGATCCATGTCGAATGTCCCGTAATTCACACCGGTAAAATACGCGTCTCGAAGTAAATAGTCCATACGGTCCGCATCGAGTGCACTGGATACAAGATGAACAACAATAGGTTTATCGTACGTCTTCTGAATAACAGATGCAACCTGCTCCGGGAAGTCATCCGATATTCGTCGTAGAACCTCATGGATTTCCGAGTTCTCTCGAATGATTCGACAAGTCCAATCTTCATGATGCATCTGAAACGCCTCTTCAATCGAATGCGAGAACGGCCCATGGCCAAGATCATGTAGCAGCGCTGCACACAGCGCAAGCAGCCTCTCTTCCTGCGGCCAATCTGAATACCCGCTTCGTTCGAATTGCGAAATAATTCTGCGCGTAATCTCATACACGCCCAAGGAGTGCGAAAATCGGCTATGCTCCGCCCCATGAAAGGTTAAGTAAGACGTTCCTAACTGCCGTATCCGGCGTAATCGCTGAAATTCTTTAGCATTGATCAAGTCCCAAATGGTCTGATCCTGCACATGAATATATTTATGTACCGGGTCTTTGAATACCTTTTCTTCTTGTAATTGTAAACTATACATATCTCATACCCTCCCTATCGAACTAGAATAAAGTCGTACAACTATAGATTTTGTCGAATCGTGTCAGTTTTATTTTTCCAATTCATTTTCGTAGACTTTTAGACTCAAAAACCCGTCTTCCCTTGATTTATCTACTATTAGTAGCAGCCCATATATTGCTAGGTCTAGCATTGATTTTATAGGTTGACTATTTTGGGAATGCTTGGTACTATTATATTCATGAAAAACATAGAACTATGTCGACATTTGTCGATTCTTTAAATGGTGAGAGGAGCAATAACAAAATGATGAAAAGTACGGGCATTGTAAGAAAAGTTGATGAATTGGGCCGCGTCGTTATTCCGATTGAACTACGCCGCACATTAGGCATTGGAGAAAAAGACGCGCTTGAGATTTATGTTGATGGTGAGCGTATTATGCTTAAGAAATACGAGCCTGCTTGTATCTTCTGTGGTAATGCCGAGAACGTTACATACTTTAAGGGAAAAATAATTTGTCACGAATGCTTATCAGATATCCCAACACCTGTGACAAAATAAAAAAATTAGTATATAATAGATTTACCAAACTTATTAATTCTAACCTTTTTATATCTCCTTGGTACCTTCGGTGGCCCTAACCTGCCCAGAAGGTATATTTTTTTTCTCCATATATGGAAGTTCAAAATCGGCTTATGATCATGATGTGATTCGGGAGGTTGTTTCGACGTCGAATCTTGCTTTCAACTTCGAAGTCCGATGCTCATTTAGGTTTCGCCTAAACTCCGCTTCTCCTTCTTCAGTTTCAATCAACCTTCTTGATGCTGATAAGCCGATTTTGAACCTTTATTAAAATAAAACTTAATGCTATAGCCCTTCACTTATAAGAGAGAGTTATAAATGTCCCTTCTCGATACATTGCGATCTGCGGCGGCTTGTTTCATGGCTTCCTTCCGATTACCCCCGTTACGCTCCTCATAATGCGCAACATGCGCCTCAATTGACAGGGACTCCCACCATACCGTCTGATCGGCAGATGCCGAGCCATCGGAAGGCTCTAGCACGAGACAGTATTCCCCTTGCGGCGGATGCTCCTCAAGCCATGCAAGGCATTCTTCAATGGTTCCACGCGCGAACTCTTCATATCTCTTCGTCAGCTCTCTGGCCATCACAATTCGGCGATTCCCGAGTACCCGGTGCATATGCTCTAATGTCTTCGACACACGATGGGGTGATTCATAGA
Source organism: Paenibacillus terrigena DSM 21567 (assembly GCF_000374845.1). GTDB lineage: Bacteria > Bacillota > Bacilli > Paenibacillales > Paenibacillaceae > Paenibacillus_K > Paenibacillus_K terrigena. The sequence continues at coordinate 60,186 of NZ_KB895429.1, forward strand.
ACAATAATGTCCCTTCAGACATGCGAAGAGATTCCAAGACCTGTTCAACCGACTTCTTATCCCGAGGTAAGAACCCGACAAAGGTAAACCGTTCTGTAGGCAGTCCCGATACGATTAAAGCCGATAGCGCTGCATTGGCACCTGGTATCGGTACGACCGAGATATCGTTCTCAATCGCCAACGCTACAAGATCCGTCCCAGGATCTGAAATCGCGGGTAGACCAGCATCGCTGACCAAGGCAATATTTTTTCCTTCTATTAAATAACGTATCAGCTCTGGACCACTAGCATGTTTATTATGCTCATGATAACTGTACAATGTCTTGGACGGAATCTCAAAGTGTGTGAGTAGCTTGCGGCTCTGACGGGTGTCTTCTGCGGCAATCACATCGACCTCTTGCAGCGTGCGTACAGCACGATACGTCATATCTTCCAGGTTACCAATTGGCGTTGCCACCAAATATAATGTACCTGCTTGCGGTTCAGATCCTCTCTGAAAGCTTTTCTGTAAATTCCAAGTCATTTGTCTCTCCCCACTTTAGGCCCATAATAGATTTGCAATAACTCTTCGCAATATTCATTGTTCTCATTATAGACAATGAGTGGTGGTAATAACCGAAGGTCTGGTTTGCCATCACGAATCGCTTCGATGAGCACCATATTCGCTTCCTGGTCGATTCGTGAATGCACAAAACGTATCCGCTTCGGTTCAAGCTTATGCTCCCGCATCATACTCACAATTTCGCCAAGTCTAGAGGGCCTGTGAACCATCGAGACCTTCCCACCCGTCCGAATCAGCCGCTTGCATGCGACAATGACATCTTCTAACGTACAACCAAGCTCATGCCTTGCCATCGCTTGATGGCTATTGAGCTTATGCTCCCCCGTTAGCATCTTCATATAAGGCGGATTAACGGTAATGGCATCGTAGATTTCATATCCGACTTCTTGATAATACGTCTTCAAATCCCCTTGAACGATGTGAATTCGCTCCTGCAGCCCATTAAGCTCAACACTGCGACATGCCATATCATGCAGACGGGATTGAATTTCTACCCCATCAATCTTCGCTTCTGTCCGCGTCGAGAGAAGAAGTGGGACCACACCATTACCCGTACACAAGTCAAGTATTCGCCCACGTTTCGGAACAGCAGCGAACCTTGCCAATAAGACCGCATCCATCGAGAAGCTGAACACTTCATCACTCTGAATAATTCGAAGCTCATGCGTTAATAAATCATCCACCCGCTCCGATGGCTGTAATTTCAGTTCTTCCATGACATTCATACGTTCCTTTCCTCGGATCAATTAAAAAAAACCGTAGGCAGAGTCTACCTACGGTCGTTATTTATTCAAAAATGACAGACAGAACAGGCAATCGCCTTCGGTCCGCAAATGTCCGTAATATACGTTACAAATATGGAAACCTTCGTGATACAAACGCGCCAAATTATCATGGCCTTCACCGACAATCGCACTAGCTGCGTTCGCCATCGCTTCCGGATGAATTACCGGAACTTTCGACGACTTGGTAACAGCTTGATTCACAGCCTCGGCTGCTACGTGTTGTTCTTGTGGCATGGACTCACGCCGAAGCACGCGCCTCAGCTGCTGATTCTCCATACTTAACCGTTTGTTCTCTTCTAATAACTGCTTAACCACAAGCTTCAGTTCACCCAATTGCTCATGCAGGTTCCCTGCTTGTGATTCAATATTATGAATTTGTGTGAAAATCTCTTTTTTCTCCAAGTTCCCACCCCAGAGCAATCAATTGTACTTATTTTACCACAACATCATCAAAAGGAAGTTCTTTCACTTTACCCAAATCAAATATTTGAACGTGAACTATACGCTCACCAGCATTGATACCTACGACTTTTCCTTCACCGTATGAAGTAATAACGATTTTACCGGTGCTTGGAAGTTCTTCCTTCACACTTTCATAGTTATCATGCTCAAATTTCAAGCAACACATGAGGCGTCCGCATAAACCGGATATTTTCGTTGGATTTAAGGATAAGTTCTGGTCTTTAGCCATCTTGATCGAGACCGGCTCGAAATCTCCAAGCCAGGAAGAACAACATAGAATACGTCCGCATGGGCCAATACCGCCCAGCATCTTCGCTTCATCACGAACACCGATCTGACGAAGTTCAATCCTTGTCCGAAAAATGCTCGCTAAATCCTTGACCAATTCTCTAAAATCAACGCGCCCTTCGGCTGTAAAATAGAAAATAATTTTATTCCGATCGAACGTGAACTCGACGTCCACCAATTTCATCTTCAATTGATGATCTCGGATTTTATCTAAACACGTTGTGAGCGCATTTCTTGCTGCAAATTTGTTCTCTTCAACAATACGTGCATCGTTATCATCTGCGATCCGAATCACTTTCTTCAGCGGTAAGACGACATCTGACTCGCCCACGCTTTTCGGCCCAATGACAACCTTGCCGTATTCTACGCCGCGTACCGTCTCCACAATCACATGCTGATCTCTCTCGACCGGCAGATCTAATGGATCGAAATAATAGATTTTGCCCGCTTTCTTGAAACGGACACCCACCACGTTGTACACACTAACCCCCCTGTACTCCAACTAGGAATTGTTCAAAAGCTAACTGCGGATTCACATTCGCGCGCAGACGCTTCTGCATGTCCGTCGTCAGCTCCATACAGCGTACCCACGATTCCGCGTCGCGAGTAAACGCATATTTGCTGATCGATTCCAGCTGATCTATGAAAATAATACTTTCTGTTCGGCCCACCTGATAATGAATCATATCTTTAAACCAAAGCAGGAATAAACTCATTAGAGTGTCCAGATGCTCTGCTAGCGGTGTCTTGAACAGCTGCTGATGCGCCGTCACCATCGCCGAGTTCATCTGATTTAGACAATCCTTACCTAATTGTAACATTACATTTCGAATTTCTGCAAACCAATTCTGTTGGATAATTTCTCTACACGCATCTAACCCTGAAGCAAGATGTACGACACATCGTGCTGTTGTCTGTGCAAAGCCTTCTTGTACTAATACCTGCAGCATCGTCTCCGGATCCATTGGGGTAAATGGAATCCATTGCGCTCGCGACTGTATGGTGGGCAACATCGCTTGTCCATTCTCAGTGATTAGAATAGCCACTACAGGTGACAAAGGTTCCTCCAGAAATTTTAGCAGACTATTCGCAGCTTGAACCGTCATTAGATCGGCTTGTTCCATAATATATACTTTACGGTTGCCGTCACCAGTACGGTAAGCAAATTCACGTTGTAAGGCGCGAATTTGCTCAATTTTGATCGATGATCCATCGGGACGTATCACATGAACATCCGGATGGTTCTGATGATCAATCTTCCGGCATTCCAGACATTGATCGCAGCAATCCCCTTCTCGTTCCGTACAAAACAATGATTTGGCCAGTGTCAGCGCCATTTGCCGCCGGCCCGAACCTCTCGGCCCAGCGAATAGATACGCATGAGAAACGGTGTCATTCCGCAATTCATTCTGCAGTATTTGCTTGGCGCGCACTTGGCCGATAATATCTTGAAAAGACATAATAGCCTCACTTTCACATCATTATCGCTTCTAGAAGCAATAATTAATTAACATCCCCCGAACCTCACCGATCTTATTCAGTAATTCGATTTTTCCTTCTTCACTGTTCAACAGCTCCTCTGCCATCGCAATCAGAGTCGAATCAATTTCTTCTAATAATTTATATCGTTTGCCACGGCCTCTTCGATCCCAGCCACGGGCATCTTTAATTCCAAGTCCTCGGCGCACCGTATCTTCTAAGAATCGTTTGACCATCGTTCGATAGAGATATAATTCTCTCACAGTCATCGATTTCGCAAGTCGATCACCTTGTTGGTGGATTTGGTGGATACGTTGATTAAGTTCTTCTTTCGAAGCCTGCTGATCTTGTTGGAACATAAAATCAGAGAAATTTTTCTGGCCAATCTGTTTCGAGGCATTGTCCGTCAATTTTAATTCCTGTCCTAGCGGTCGAAATCCCGGATTAATCTTCATACTGTAACCCAACTCTCTATGGTCAACTTCAGAATGGTCTAGAAATGTTCAAAGCGGTCGACTGGCATCACGAATACCGTTGCTCCGCCTACCTGAACCTCAACCGGAAGCGGTAAATATGACTCTGTCGTACCGCTCATCGGCGATACCGGTGTAACCAGTTGGTCGCGGATCTTACAATTCGTACGAATGACAGCTAACACGTCTTCCACTTGTTCGTCTTCCACACCGATCATAAACGTGGTGTTCCCTGCACGTAGAAATCCGCCCGTACTTGCAAGTTTAGTAGCACGGAAATTATGTTTGACTAACGCATTCGATAGACGGTTGCTGTCTTTATCCTGCACGATGGCAATGACAAGTTTCATAATAACGCCTCCTTAACATTTGACTAAATACCCTCTATATTAATTTGACACAGAGGGTGGAAAATCCTCTTGTGATGCGGATAGGATCTGTAAGATCTGCCCTGCAACTTCCGGTAACGACAGGCTTGCATCCACCTTATGAATCCGTTCCGGGAATTGTGCCGCTACTATATTATAGCCTTCTCGGACCTTTAGGTGAAAACTTAATTGCTCTAGATCCAGCCGATTCACTTCACGTTGTGCATTCGCTTGAATGCGAGCGAGCCCGATCTCAGGTTCAATATCCAGATAGAGGGTCAAATCCGGCATCACATCACCAATCGCAAATTGATTAATGGACCACACCTCATCCATCCCCAATCCCCTAGCATGTCCCTGATAGGCTAGACTGCTATCGATAAACCGGTCACAGATCACGATCGTCCCTTGCTGAAGCGCTGGGATTACCTTCTCCACAAGATGCTGGCGGCGTGCTGCTGCATAGAGAAGAGCTTCTGTCCGGCCATCCATCTCCGTATGGGCAGGATCCAGGATCAGAGCTCGCATCTTCTCCGAGATCGCAATCCCGCCTGGTTCACGCGTTAGCATGACCGGGATGCCTTGTTCTTGATAATATTGCTCAATATAATGAATCGCGGACGTCTTACCAGATCCTTCTCCACCTTCTAAGGTGATGAAGCGACCCTCATAAGGGTGTCCTTTCTGTTGTTGTTGAGATGTAAAAGTTTGTTTAGATTGCATGTCTAAGCCTCTCTTCATTCATTTCTTAATACGCGAAGCGTCTTAAGTGTCGAATCGTAAACCCCTTGGCATTTCGCCCCTTGTTGAGACAGCTGTTGCAAGGTTCGAATCATTTGTTCAGTAATATACTCACCAGGGTAGAGCAGTGGAATACCAGGCGGATAAGGGATGACCATTTCGGCAACTTGACGATGTACAGCTTGCTCTAACGGTACGATATCCCATGCATTAGCCGCTAGTGGTTGCAGACGGAATGGAATAGGCTCGGATACAAGCATGGACGTATTACTTAATACCTCCGTATGATTCTCACAACTCAGTATCCGGCTATCCCTAGCTTCCATATTTCTTTGATATATTTGTTCTAAAGCATGGAATAACGCCTTGGCATCTTCCATCGTTGAACCTAAGCTAAATACAAATACAACATGTCTAACATCCGACATTTCAGGCACACAACCGAGCTCTTCAAGCATTTCTTGTAGCTCGTAGCCGCTGTATTGGCCCGTTCGGTCACTGACAGTAACTTTAAATGGATCAAGCGTAACATAAGCAACTTCTTCGCCTAGGGAAGGGGACGTCAACAGTGTAAAGTTCGGCATGAGCTCCATACTGCTGCGGAACCAATCGACTGCTTCTAAACCTCGTGTAAAAGCATCAGCGCCTCGGATATGGATCCAACGACGACTCACGTCCAGCGAAGCCATGAGCGGGTAGGATGGGCTCGAGCTCTGCAGCATCGCTAGACGCTGTTGAATCAGCCCTCGATCCAACCGGTCCCCTTGGATATGGAGCATGGCACTCATCGTAAGCGATGACAGCATCTTGTGCGTAGACTGCACCACACCGTCTGCTCCACATTGGATCGCTGATACAGGCAGATCCGGATGTAATCCGTAATGAGCGCCGTGTGCCTCATCAATGAGCAGTGGCTTGCCATGCGCATGCACGGCTTTTGCCATGGCGTGCAAATCCACCCCCATGCCATAATAGTTCGGGCTGCATAGCAGCACCCCTCTTGCGGCTGGGTAGCGTTCAAGCGCCTCCGTTATTGCAGCGACGGTAGGCGCCGTGGACAGACCGCTCTGCGCGTCGAGTTGCGGTGTCACGAACACCGCGTGCGTTCCCGCCAGCATCAAGCCGTGCAATATAGATTTATGCACGTTGCGTTGAACGATCAGCACGTCGCCCGGCTCCGTGCAGCAAGTGAGGATCAAGGCTAGATTACCAACGGTGCTCCCGTTCACCAGGAAATAAGTCTCCTCCGCCCCAAAACAATCGGCAGCAAGCTCTTGCGCTTCCCGGATCACCCCAGTCGGTTGATGAAGATCATCTGTCCCCGTTATCTCCGTCACATCTAAGGCCATGAGATGACGGAGAACGGTTTGTTCCTCATAGACGGAGCGGACCTGCTGCTTATCCTGTCCTTCTTTCTCGTAGACTTGTCCATTCTTATGACCAGGTACATGGAAAGTCCGGTTTTTCCGTTCTCGATATTCCAGCAGCGCCTCATACAGCGGTGCACGTTCATGATTCAATGATGACATGGTAGAGCAATCCCTTCAACACGTTCTCCCCTTTATTTTACCGTAAAATCCACAACAGACATATAGATCTACCCATACACAACAAAATAACCCCACAAAGTGATGCTTTCTCTTCCAAGCAATCAGGTGCTTTGCGGGGGAGCCAAAACAAAAAAAGCCCTCGTCATAACGAAAGCCTCACAAATTAAACTCATCTTGCATTACACATGATTTGAGATAAAAATTCTTTTTAGCTGATGAATAAAAAACGGATACTTTGCATCCTGTACATCTGTATGCACCATTTCGGCTTCGCAATCTAGACAAATGAATTCAGATATAATGACGATGCCTTCTTCCTTCTTCTCGCCGCAGATGATGCAGGTGCTGTCATGAACATGTTCCATCGACAATCCCACCTTAACCTGTTTTGCTATTAGTATGGCACGTTATCTAGTATTTTAAACCGATTTCATAGGTTGTTTTCAATGTTTTTATATTTTTATGCGGCAAAACCGAATTAGGTGTCTGTACGTTTTAATTGGATGAGCAAATCTTTTGGGCTTGTCTACCGATATATAACATAGAAGGTCCTTATTGAGGGTAGAAGAAATCATACTATTCGGCACAAAGGAGGAACAATACACAATGCCACCCACTCCCCCAAGTACACAGGCAACATTTTATCAATATACCCTGATTCAGAAAGTCGTCTACAATAAGCTGGTGCTTAAGTTCTATCTCGCTATCGTTCCCATTGTCCTACTGCTTGAGACATTGCTCTCCGGACCACTTGGGTTACTATACAGTGCAATCGCTTTATTATTTGTTCTCTGGATCCATTTTGTGGTGATCCGTTCAGTCCTTCTTCTCGCAGGAGAACCCATTCGTAAAAAATGGCGCTTCCGCCGCGTATTGCCTTGGATTGGCTTTCTTCCAGATCAATATATCGGCTATCGCATCTTTATCCGTGTACATCGCCATCTCGCATGGCTAGGCCTTTGCGTCTGCTTGATCTTATATCCATGGTTCCCGATCTCGTTCGTAACCGGTAGTCTCATCTGGCATCTATGGCTGATCATTCCGAGGCAATTCCTTTTTACACGCTTCAGAAAACAACCAAAACACGGCCTATTCAAATTAACGGATAGCGAAATGCTCTATTACAAAGCGTAATAGAGCTTTTTTCTTGTCACACCCACTTGGGCTATAACACAAAAAAAGACCACCTTCGAGAATTGAATCTCAAAAGTGGTCTTTAGCTGCTTGGCATCGTCCTACTCTCCCAGGACCCTGCGGTCCAAGTACCATCGGCGCTAGAGGGCTTAACGGTCGTGTTCGGGATGGGTACGCGTGGAACCCCTCCGCCATCGACACCAAACGGATTATGTTCAGAGTTTGATCTCTGAAAACCAGATGCGAAATAAATTTGCGTTTTATGTTTAGGATAAGCCCTCGACCGATTAGTATTGGTCAGCTCCACACATTGCTGCGCTTCCACCTCCAACCTATCAACCTCGTCGTCTTC
>NZ_KB895430.1 GCF_000374845.1 Paenibacillus terrigena DSM 21567
TGATATGCTCCCCCTACGGTAGACAGGTTAAAAAATAAAACCTGTTACTGTAAGGGGAGTTTTTTCGTGGTCAGGAAAAAATATAATGCACTAGAAAAACTCAAAATCATTGAAGAAGTTTCAAATGGAGAGATTGGTTTTCTAGCTGCTGCTAAAAAGTATGAGATTAACAAAACAACGTTAATGAAATGGCAACGACGCTACAAATTGTATGGTTATGAAGGGCTGGAGCGCCGTACCCATAACCGAAGTTATAGTGCTGAACTCAAGCTTCAAGCGGTGAGAGAACACCTTCAGGGCGAATTGTCTCAGTACCAGATCATCGATAAATATGAGATCTCCAGTACAAGACAGCTCTCCGACTGGATTAAGAAGTATAATGGTCATAGCAGCTTAAAAGCCTACAGAGGAGAAACAAAAGCTATGACAAAAGGTCGTTCTACAACGTGGCAGGAACGGATAGAGATTGTTCAGTATTGCCTGGTTAATCAGTATGACTACCAAAAGACGGCGGAACAATTTCAGGTTTCTTACCAGCAAGTATATCAATGGGTGAAGAAGTTCGAGGATCGTGGTCAGGATGCGTTAAAAGATGGCCGAGGCAGAAAGAAAGCACCTGAAGAGTTAATAGAGGCTGATCAACAGAAACTCAAGATGAAGCAAATGGAGTACGAAATTGAGCGCCTTCGGGCTGAGAATGCATTCTTAAAAAAGTTAGAGGAACTCGAAAGAAGGCGACGCTAGGTCATATACGACATGAAACGGTTTACCTTGCCATTGAAGCTCTTCACAAGGATGCATCAATGCGCATTCAGCTTCTCTGTGAAATTGCAGGGATTGCACGCTCTAGCTATTACAAGTGGCTAAATCGTAGACCCAGCTTTCATGAGCTAGAGAATGAGCAGTTGGCGCAGGTGATGCTGAACATCTATGAGAAAGTGGAGCGTACATTTGGATACCGTCAATTAACTCTACATATGCGCAAGCAAACCGGAAAAACGATCAACCATAAACGTGTGTACCGGCTGATGAAGCTAAGGGGGATTCAGTCTGTAATCCGCAGGAAAAGAGCGAAATATGTGCATTCCACTCCACAGCAAGTGGCAGAGAACCTGTTAAACCGTAAATTTGAGGCTTCAGCACCAAATGAGAAGTGGGTCACGGATGTGACCGAATTCAAATATGGACATGGTCAAAAAGCCTATTTAAGCGCTATTCTAGATCTCCATGATAAATCCGTCGTCTCCTTTGTATTGGGGCATTCCAATAACAATCCGCTGGTATTTCAGACGTTGGAGCAAGCTTTGCAAGCAGCTCCAGGAAGCAAACCTATGCTTCACAGTGATCGTGGATTTCAATACACATCGTTGGACTTTAAAAAGCTTTTGGACAAAAACGGGCTGTCTCAGAGCATGTCTCGAGTTGGTCGATGCATCGATAACGGCCCAATGGAATCCTTCTGGGGGACTCTAAAATGTGAGAAGTATTATTTACACACGTACGAATTCTTTGAGGATCTCAAGAAGGACGTCGAGACCTACATTCATTTTTACAATAACGAACGATTACAAGCAAAATTAAACGGCCTTAGTCCAATGGAATTCAGGAACAAGGCCGCTTAACTGTTTTTATTATTTGTACTGTCTACTTGACGGGGTGCAGTTCAATTATTGGATGCTTTCTTATGTATGAAATATGTTTTGTAAATGTCCTACTATTCCTTGCAAACCCCACGTTGTAATATTTGCAATATATTGACTGGATACGATGGGATTTTTTATACACCATACAATTAATAATAAGCCTGCAACAGCAAGTACCAACTTATAGTTCCTTTGAATCATAGATTTATCTCCTTGTTTCAGAAATTCACTCTCTTAATGCTCAGTAATAATTTCAATTTATTATTCTTCTCATGAAATGCCAATTTCAATGACTTTTGTATACAGTTTTATATAATTTTGTTCCTGCAATTTTAAGATGAACTTTTCTAACTTCCTTTGTATACCAATCAGCATAATGCTGTTTCAATTCAGGTAAATATTTCTCTAACATTCTTAACACTAAATCACTGATAAGATTTATTGTCCATGTAACAAGCGTTTGTAATCCCTCAATATCACGGAATACCGGAATTACAGATTCATTATCCTCCGCAACCCTTAAAGTTTTTAATGCTGCTCCCCCATGAATGTATGATGATAGTGTTTGGTACATTACATCGTAAGTTGGCTCTTCTTTAAAATATTGTGCCAACTCTCTTAAATTATTTGGTCCATTATAAAGAGAATACCATTCAGGAACTCGATTTCTTTTCTCTTTTTTTGTTCTTATCCATTCTTGGGTCACATCATACATTTCTTCTTTATCTAATAGGGCAAATAAGTGCTTAGCAGATTCGTTTATTGGTTTCTTTGGATAAGATTCATGATTAGCATCTAAATCGAACATTTCTTTTAGTTGACTACTTAATCTTTTGCCTTTCTCCTCAGATTGATCAAATAACCTTCTTGTGGAAATTTCCTTTTGCACATGTGAAACGATATATGCCTTACACCCACGTTCAATGTCTTGATCCAATAAATACATCAAAGTTAGTCTTGATTCAATTAACATCCTTAAGAGAGGTCTCACACCATTAGTTTGACCTTTTTGTGTAAGTAAAGAAATAGAATCAACAGTATTTATTATTTGACCAAATAATAAAGGTATTGGTAATTCATATTCCCCAAAAGGAACTTCTTCTATGAGCTTATCATGTATATATCCGCAGTAATCAACATAATTATCGATTACCTTACTCATGGAGTTCAATACTTTATATACTTCATGTGGAAATTTTCGATTAACAAAAGTGCTATACATCGATACTCACCTCCCCATATAAACGATATATTTCATTAACAGGAGTGAAAAAGGGATATTCTTTTCAGTACGGATATGAATATGGACTTTTAGTAGGGACTAGTTCTTAAGAATGAAACCTACTTCATTTCACTTATTTCTTAGTTTATCAGTTGAACAACCGTTAAAATAGAGCTCTACTGCTGCTAAAATCACATTCATATTACCTTTACTACGCTTTACTGAAAAAGCATCTACGATTGTAATGAAATCTTCTTTTGTTAAATCAAGAGGAGTTGGCAAGTCAAATTTATGCTTTATCATTCTTCTTGTTTTTTCATCCATTTTAAATGTCTTAGACTCTGTTAGGTTTCCATCAATAGTGCCACAATTATTACACACTTCAAAACATCCCCTTTGTTTAACTCATGAAAGACTCGTTATATTGCTTATCTATTTTTAAGAATTAATTTCGACTCAAACTGTGCCAACTTTGGAAATTCTCTTCCATTCATATATAGATAGTACTTTCTTAAAACATTCTGTCTGTTATTATGATGATCTCTTAGCTTTAATACTCTCAATAAGCAATATGTTAAAATATCATCTGAAACAACTTCATCCAAACTAAGTTCAAATTGCTGCTCAATCTTTCTAGCTAAGGACAAACGCGAACTCACAGCAGCCTTCTTGCTCCAAATACTATCCTCATTTATTAGAAAATCTTTATAATCAGTATTCATAAAGTTCAGCTCCTTTAGGAGCATAATAACAGAAAAACATGTAACAGAACATTGATAAATTATCGGCTAAACGGTGTTACATACCATACCCTATGAAAGAATTGTTTCATTTACTAATAGGTATCATCCCCTAATGCAAAATCAGTTTTTTATAGCCGTTTGGTATATTGTTTTTCAATTTCTGTAACAAGCTCAATATAGATGTTTGCCATATCGTTATACCATTCTTCATGGTTAATGTAGTTCAAATCATCATAAGTGTAACTATCTAACTGTCGAGCTAGCTCAAACACATCTTTTGAAAGCAAATGAAGATCAGACATTAAAAGCGGTCTCATAACCTGCTTATATCTGTCTCTGTCAAAGTCTTTTAATTTTAAATCGCTACTCTCAGTTTCACGAACATACTGATATTCTCCATCCTCTTTCAAAAAAGCGTTATACACTTTAAACATGTCTGCTCGTTGCTTCACATCTCTTTCCTTACTGGTCTTTTCAAGCTCCCACTGTCTAGTCTTACCTTCCTTTCGGGACAAATAAAAATTATTTATGATGTTTCCGATTAGAGTTATAGTAGATCCACCGAGCACACCTACCACACCAATCCAAGCTGCATCCATTACAATTACTCACCCAATCTCCATGATTATTTTGAATCAAAGTATTATTTCATCAAACTTTTTATATAGTTACTTTCCAGACCTGATGTTCTTCAAGTAGCACGTCCTTTTCTTTTCTATATATTGTTCTGAAGTAGTTTAATCTTAAATGACCTTCTAATAAATGATATGGTTTACCTAATTCATCTATTGAATTATTATCAAGAACAATAATCGGTACTGGCCATGTATAATTAGACAAGAAGAATTTTTGAAGCCACGTCTTGTCATTCCTTTCATAGATCTGATATCCTAATGAATCAATTAAATGATTGTCATCAAATGAATTTATGTTACTATAAATCTCATCTTTATTCCAAATTTCCTTAGTAAACTTCATTTTTCTAAAATCTAAATAAGCATAATCATCAATATCAGAATAGTGTCTATAAATCCAGTTTTCGAAAACACACTTCGGAATATTTGGCATATAATGATTAACTCGCTCGTAGTATTTTTCAAATATTTCTTTTTCATATGTATTCCCCAATGGTTTAAGCGATTGTAACATTACTTGATAGTCCACTTATTCCCCTGCCCTTGATATAATATTCTGTTTATCTTATGAATTCTGTATTTTTACCTAGCAAATCTTTAATACGATAATTCAAACTAGTCTTTTTAAAATAGCATACCCTGCAGTCTGAATCCCATGCTCCACCATATAGAGCTGGTATTGAAGTAATGTTAATTGTTTTAGCTATACATGTTCGATGCTGCCCATTAGTAAAAACATAATGACCACAACTACATGAACTTATTTCAACAGGATAAATGAATCCTTTTTCAAGAAGACTTTTCATTAATAATCGGCAGTATAATACTGAGTTTTCCTTGTGATCCTCATATCTCGTGTTTATCTCCACGTCAGTATATTGTTTAACTTCCTCCTCAGGTAACAATAATGAACATTTCCCTGTTAATTTTCGAAAACAGTCATACTTGGATAGCATATATGCACATTCATGTGAAGTAGGGTCAAAACTGCCCAATTGATCGCTCACATCTTCACTCCTCTAGCAACTCCATAAAATTACCTTTTCAACGTTAATTAGACTGTATATTGCTGATACTCTCCCAGATCAACAACCCACTCTTTTTGGGATCGCTGTTTCCATAAAACAAATGCTTCTTTTACGTGTATTTCATAATCCTGCCTGGTACAATGATTGACTTTTAAAAAATGCTTTATTAACTCTTCTTTATCTAACACGCCTTCTGCAACAAGCATATTTGCGCGACCGTGATGAATGATTAAATGACACATTCTACAAACTGCAACAAGACCAGATAGTTTCTGAATGTTTTTCTTATCATCAAACTCCCATAATTCATGACAATCAAGAATCCCTTCTTTACCACCACATTTACCACAAGAATGATTGTAATCCTTGTAAGTCTGCTTTCTTAACTTGTCCCAAACGCTTTTCTTTACAACTTTTCTTAAGTTATCATAGATAGATGTTTCAGGTATGAGTTCAACAGTCACATTAAATTCCATTTATCATTCACCCCTTGAAAGAGTCTTTTCATTTCACTAACATCTTCTCTAATTTAATAATGTCTCGCTTATATGACTCAATGTATAATTCATACTCATGAAAACTAAACATTGCCCTTGTTCTTGAATCATTAGAATTTCTTAGTTTTTTCAGTCTTTCAGATCTAGATTCTCCTTCATTAGCATTATCTAAATTTTCATCAACAATGTTTTCTGCGATGCTTTCATAAGAAGATTTTAAAGAGTTTATTGCTGAGAAAAGATTGTTATATGTAGTAGAAAATTTATCATTATTAGCCCACGAGTCGTGTAATGATTCAACGCTATTTTTTAACTCTATTACTTTTGGTAATGCATCTGTAGCAGTACCTACACTTATTATGTCTACATCGAAAGCTTCTCCAAATTTAATGACCTGCTTATAGATTTCATTTGTTGTAATTAAAAACTCATTAATGCTATCATTCAATTCTTGTTCTAGTAATTTTTCCTTCGCATTTTCCATAAGAGCTTTTGCAAATTTATCAGTTGGCTTTTCTATAAGTGCTACTTCCAGTTGATTTATTGCTTCCTCATATTGTTTTTGAAGCATCGCTTCCTTTGCATTTTTCATACTTTCATCATAACGAGATGAGCAGCTTGAAAGTAAAACTGTAATAAACAACATTAAGAATATTTTCTTCAATATTTAATACCCCTTAACTATGAAACAGTATTTTTATTAAACTTCAATATCATCTTCCCTATACTTCCTAACCGCAATTTCAAATAAAAATGCTTCAATCATCGTATGTATCGGGAAGATATCTAATCCGTTCTCATCTTTAAACCGTTTCCAAATCGATTTAACAATACTATCAGAAGGCCAATCACCATTTACCTTGTTATGATAAATCTCAAGAAAACACTTCTCTAGCTCTTCATCTGTTAATCTAGAAATGAATTTATACAATTTGCTAGACATAGTTCTATTCCTCCTTTGTTAAGAATAAATATTTTAAAAATTGAGAATTATATAATAATCTAAGGAGCGATAAACATGAACGAATGGGATAAGAATAAAGATTATACATTTTTAAATGGAGAAAAATATGAATATTTTGAATACCCAGATGGATCAAAAACATTAAAAACAGAAAAGAATAAAGATGGTTTTAAAATCACTATTAATGTTTCAGGAGATAAAGAAGAACATGAAAGAGGGATCGATGCAGTAAAAGATTTCTATGTAAAAGGCTTTTCCCTATGATACAAGCCATTAGCCACCACAATAAGTGTGTAGACTTCATTCTAATCAAAGCACATAAGATAATAATTACCTAATGCATCTTCTCGTCCATTCATTCATACTTCTCATAAATTGCTATTATTCGACATTTCCCCTTTATTACCTTCTCTTGAAGAGTATTCCTACTGAAATATTCTGAATCCATTCTTATTACCGATTTATATTCATCGCCTGCAGCATATCTAACGCCTCAGCCCCCCGCACTTCCCCAACAACAATTCGGTTCGGACGCATCCGCAGTGAGGAACGAATCAGATCCCGGATCGAGATTTCTCCCTTCCCTTCGGTATTCGCATTTCTCGTCTCCAAGGCAACTAGATTCGGCACGGTACGAATTTGCAGCTCCGCGGAATCCTCAATCGTAATGACCCGTTCATCGCTAGGAATATATTGAGACAACGCGTTCAAGAACGTCGTCTTCCCAGAACCCGTTCCCCCACTAATAAAAATGTTATATTTGCCGCGAACGAGCTGCTGGAGAAACTGTGCCGCCTCGGAAGTCAGTGCCCCCTTCGCGACCAGATCATCCATCGTCATTGGCTGATCCGGAAATTTCCGAATCGTCATCGTTGGCCCCTTCAGCGCAATCGGCGGCAGAACCACGTTGACACGCGATCCATCCTTGAGCCGTGCATCGACGATTGGCGACGATTCATTCACGACGCGATTCACTTGCGCAACAATCGACTGAATGATGTCTTCTAGCCGCTCCTGCGATTCAAAGACAACCTTGGCCCGTTGAACTTCCCCATCGACCTCAATAAAGATCTCCTCATGACTATTAATCATAATCTCTGTAATGCGGCGGTCCTCCACGTAAGGCTGAAGTACGTCCAAACCGCGAAACGTGTAGTACACCCGGCGAACAATTCGCTGCTTCTCCGACGCCGTCCAACTTGGAGCAAGTTCATATCTGAACACGGCTTGTTCGATCATCTTGTACAACTCGTCATCACTCGTTGAGCCGGATAAATTCAAACCCGTTCGGACGGTCTGGCGGATTGATGCTACCCATGCCTCTTGATCATCCATGCTGCATTATCCCCTCGTCAGCGCATAATTTCATGACAGCGGATTGAAAGGAAGCTGCTTGCAGCAAAACA
This sequence comes from Paenibacillus terrigena DSM 21567, assembly GCF_000374845.1. Lineage (GTDB taxonomy): Bacteria > Bacillota > Bacilli > Paenibacillales > Paenibacillaceae > Paenibacillus_K > Paenibacillus_K terrigena. Next base: position 8,139 of record NZ_KB895430.1, read on the forward strand.
TGCGGCTGCTCGATTTGTTTCCATGCGGCGATATAGGGAAGATAGGCCCCCACGCGAATACGCGGAGAACGAACTGCATTCACCATTTGTCCGACAAATCTATTAACTGTAAAGCAGGTCTTATGCAGCAGAGCCGACACCTCCTGGCTCGATTGATGAAGCTCCAAATACTGAAGCACTTGCTCCGTCTTCCATAACGCCAAGGCATCATCTTGAATGAGCCAGAAGAGCTGATCAGAACGCTCCAATGCTGCAAGAGTCCGCTCTTCTAACGCCGAATCCAAATCCATGACAACCGTATCATAGGCACCCGTCTGCAGGATCAGATCAAGCAACTGGCACGTATCCGCCTTATTCAACTGTTTCATTTCATCCAAATTATGCAGCGGCTCAAAATAATCAAAACTCATCGCCGGTCCCCTCGATTTCATCCCGTTCCATTCAGCGAGCAGTTCTTCCATGCGGCGCCCCGCCTTCAAATAATACAGAAGCTTCGACAGTCGATTGTCGGAATCAACGGCCTGTGGGCTTCGACTGGACTCCATAATGAGTGCCGAACCATTCAGCATCTCCAGACTAAGATAGAACACGCGCTGTCCCTGCAGCGTCAGCTGCTTGCACAGATTAAGCGCAAGTGTCGTCTTGCCCATCCCAGCAGCAGAGGAGTAAACCGAAATAACTTTCGTGCGCCCTGCATTGCCCCCGTTCGCCGAGCTCGAAATCCGCTCTCCGCCATAGCGTAACAATAAGGAGGAGAGGAGCACATGCAACGGCTGGTATTTACCAATCTTCTTTCCAGCCTCCGCAGCCCCCAGTCCCCTGGTATCTTCACTTAAGATCAGAATCGGACAAGCGCAATTCGCGGTACTATCCCCTGCTAGAAATGCCTCCTCCGCTAAGATGAGATCCACCGAAGGCTCATGCTGCACGTAATATCGGAAGGATTCAAGCTGTGTGAACGACTTCATCATCACATCATGCACAAACTCCGAAGACTGCACATAATGCATGAATAGCTCCGCATATTCACGATCCGCAGAGGCCAAAACAAGGTTTAATTTCTTCATGTGATCTCCCTCCTTCCGTATCTGTTCGTCATCACATCGCCCCTACCATCTTGAGCACACCGCCAATACAACACACGACACCAATCACAGCCATGAACACCGCCGTCTGAAGTTCCCATCGTTGCAACCGGAACCCTCCTTTCTCGCTGAAACGCAAAAAAACCGCCACCAACCGCAGGATACCTGCGATTGATGACGGTGCTTCCGTTCATCTGCTCTATATTTAACGCCAGAATAGCACATTTATTTCCAACTGTCAAGAATGTAAGTGTGCTTTCAGTCCTTGACGATTGACATGTCTCCCATGATGAATTTGGATGGTTTCGTTTTATTCACGGAACCAGCAAATTTGGTGTTAGAGCCAAATATACTATCCTGCGCGAACACATGAGAGATTTGGACGTGATCAGTCAGTATACTGTTCTCAATGCGGCAGTTTTCCACAACACAGTCTGGACCAATATATACATAAGGCCCGACTACACTTTGGGTTATTTGGGCTGAGGGATCAATTTGTACAGGAGGGTTAATGACGACATCGGTATTTCCAAATAAATGCTCACTGTTTCTTTCCATCTTATCCTTACTCATTTTGTAACGATTTGCGCTGAGCCAGCGTTCAGGGCTTCCTATATCAAAGAAAGGTTCTGTTGTTATGCTATAATCTACATGCTGGCCTTGATCAATCAGGCTCTGCAATGCATCAGACAATTCATACTCCCCCCGCTTAGATGGGATAAGTTGATCAAGGATACTCCATATGCCGCTGCCGAATACATATGCACCCACAATTACAAGATCAGATCGGGGGACTTTGGGCTTCTCCTCCAGCCTCACGATCTTGTTATCAGAGACCTCCACTACCCCGAAATCATACGGGTTCTCCACACGAGTAAGAAGAAGTGCGGCAGCAGATTTTCCATCGCTCATCAAATCGATCAGCGGCTGTAGGTCCCCTTCGATCAAATTATCGCCAAGCATCAGGAAGAAGGACTCATCCTGTATAAACGAACGGGCACTTTTCACAGCATGAGCAATGCCCAAGGCTTTTTCTTGCAGCAAGTAAGTGAGCGTTGCCCCATAAGCTTCTCCGCTGCCTAATAGCTCTCGAACACTTTCTTGTGATGTGTTCAGGACGATACCAATATCATGAACGCCTATACTCATCATCTTATTAATAATCGATACAATAATAGGTTCTCCGTTTACCGGAACCATGCACTTAGGCCTTGCATAGGTGAACGGTTGAAGCCTCTTTCCTTGCCCCGCACATAATATTAGTCCTTTCATAGCAGCCTCCTAAAAACCCACGCCCGGCCGTAGTTATGGGCAATTCTTATTCGCAGGAATAGGTCTAGCCAGGTTTGATCAGCATCTCACTGTGCATCATAGAGCTAACTCCTGCTATAGCCTCAAGCATCTCAACTGGCAATGTAATGGGATAAAAATGAATATGGTGATTAAAACTTTTCGTTATTTCATTGATCCGTCGCTCATCGTTTGTACCCTCGTGTTCCATTATATTATGTTTGTTGAGAACGATTGGAAAGGCATACCCCCAATCTATTCACCCAATTTTAGGTACTCCTGGTCCATTAATTTCTGCCATTGAAGCAGCACTTTTAAGCCTTTGTTCGCTTGCCAATGACGTTATTTCTGCGCCATACTTAAGTCTACATACATATGAATGACATAAGGAGTGCCTATTGCTTTGAAAAAAAACTTATCTGCCTCATCTCTTCTCATCTGCATTATACTAACGTTTGTTCTTATTGCTGCTGGTTGCAGTACAAACTCTACATCCGCTGACGATACCAATGCGAAAGTCGTGAAGGTCGTGGATGGCGATACGCTGGATGTCGAATTCAACGGCAAAACCGAGCGTATCCGCCTCCTGCTCGTCGATACACCAGAGACGGTACATCCATCCAAGCCAGTGGAGCCTTTTGGCCCCGAAGCATCGAAGTTCGCCAAAGAAACCCTCTCGAATCAGCGCGTTAAACTGGAATTCGATGTCTCGGAACGCGATAAGTACGGACGACTGCTCGCCTATGTCTGGATCGATGGCAAGATGTTCAATGAACTGCTACTCGAAAAAGGTCTTGCCCGGGTCGCTTACGTCTACCCGCCGAATGTGAAATACGTCGATCCATTCCGCGCCATTCAATCCAAAGCGCAGAAAGCAGAGCTCGGCATCTGGAGCATCGAAAATTATGCAACGGATCGTGGATTCGATGATTCAGCTGCAAAGAAGAATAGTAAGGCAAGCGAGAATTCGAAGCCTCGGGCCCAAACGAAAGACAGCAGCAGCTCGAAGTCAAATCAGCCTTCCATCGGCTCCTGCAAGAAACCGACGATTAAAGGCAATATCAGTAGCAAGGGCGATAAAATCTATCATGTTCCTGGCGGTCAATCGTACGAATCGACCAAAGCAGAGGAAATGTTCTGCTCCGAGGCAGACGCCGAAGCAGCTGGCTTCCGTAAAGCGAAGCGTTAAAACACAAAAAAGATCCCCAAGTACAAAGCCGCAATTCGGCCTCTTGGGGATCTTTTGGCATTCAATTTATTTCAAAATCGCTTCAATCTCCGCTAACTCATCGCTGCTAAACTCCAAATGATTGATTGCTGCGACGTTCTCCTCCAGCTGCGGCACACGGCTCGCTCCGATCAGCACCGACGTAACGCGTCCACCGCGCAATACCCATGCCAGCGCCATTTGCGCTAAGGATTGACCACGTCTAGCCGCAATCTGCTGCAGCTTGCGTGCCTTCTCGATGACCGCTTCCGTCACGTCTTTCTTATTCAAGAAGCCACCACGGCCCGCACGAGAATCCTGCGGAATGCCATCCAGATAACGATCCGTTAGCAACCCTTGAGCAAGCGGCGAGAACGCAATGCTGCCTACGCCATTTTCCTCAAGTACATCTTGCAGACCATTTTCAATCCAACGGTTGAACATCGAATAGGAAGGCTGGTGAATCAAGAGCGGCGTTCCTAGATCGCGTAGGATTCGAACCGCTTCCGCTGTCTGCTCGGCATTGTAATTCGAGATGCCCACATACAACGCTTTTCCTTGACGAACGATCAAATCGAGCGCAGCCATCGTCTCCTCCAGCGGTGTATCTGGGTCTGGACGATGATGGTAGAAAATATCGACATAATCCAGGTTCATCCGTTTCAAGCTCTGATCGAGGCTAGATACGAGGTATTTTTTCGAACCCCATTCCCCATACGGCCCTTCCCACATGTAATACCCAGCTTTCGTCGAAATGACTAATTCATCCCGATACGGTGCTAGATCCTTCTGCATCATCCGACCGAACATCGACTCCGCTGAACCCGGAGGCGGTCCGTAGTTATTCGCTAGATCAATGTGGGTGATGCCGAGATCAAAAGCTCTGCGCAGCAGCGCTCTGCCGTTCTCCTCCGTATCCACCCCGCCGAAATTATGCCACATACCTAGCGAGACTGCAGGCAGCTTCAAGCCGGATTTGCCGCATCGATTGTATTTCATCGTGCTGTAACGCTCATGATTTGCTTGATAAGTCATTGTACTTGCCTCCCATGAATCGTATTGAAGGACATGCTTCTTCAACAAAATGGTAAAGTCTTACGGAGGCAAAGTCAAATAATACCTTAGTCGCCGGAAATAATCCGGAACGTCCCCGTCCCAATCGAACCAAGATGACCTTCACGATCCGTAATTGAGCCGTAGACGGTTAACATTTTACGAGATTGATGCAATAAATCTGCGGTTACGATCAATTTCCCAGCATACATCGGCGCGACAAAATGAACATTCAGATTCGTCGTTACCGTTTTCGCACCTGGAAGAAGAGTAGCAATTAATACCCCCATCGCGTTATCCAGCAAAGAAGACAGCACACCACCATGCACCATACCGATTAAATTCATATGATGCGCTGTTGCCTCTAAACTAATGACGGCTTGTTTTGGAGACAACAACTCCAGCTGGCATCCAAGATACCCCCAGAACGTCTCCTCAGCTGCCTCCGCAATCTTCGCAATATAGGCCTCCCTTTCAGCCTCGTTCATATCCATCCTACGCACCTCCCTGCAGCCAACCGAGCAAGCACTTGTGCCGTGCTATTTCCCTTTCGGGGTCTTATTCAATTCTTCCTCCAAGAGCTTGCGGCGCAGCACTTTTCCGATAATGTTCTTCGGTAGTGATTCACGGAATTCATACAGCCGCGGCACTTTATAAGCGGCTAGACGCTCGCGGCACCATGCGGTAATCTCTTGCTCTGACGTGAACTCCCCATCCCGCAGCACAATGTAGGCTTTGACCGTCTCGCCGCGGTAATCATCCGGGACGCCGACCGCAATCGCTTCTTTAATGCTCGGATGTTCGAAGAGCACTTCGTCGATTTCGCGCGGATATATTTTGAACCCGCTGGCGATAATGACATCCTTTTTCCGATCCACGATTGCAAAAAAACCATCCTCATCCATCGTGCCCATATCCCCGGTATAGAGCCATCCGTCCTGCAGCACTTGCGCCGTCTCCTCTGGTCGCCCCCAATACCCCTTCATGACTTGCGGGCCTTTGACGAGCACTTCGCCTACCGTACCTATCGGCAATGCCTCTCCAGTTTCGGGATCGACGATTTTAGCATCTGTATCCGGCAGCGGTATGCCGATCGTTCCGATTTTACGTTTCTCCCAGACCGTATTCGCATGGGTCACAGGCGAGGCTTCCGTCAGGCCGTACCCTTCAACCAATCTGCCTCCGGACAATGCTTCGAACGTCTCCTGCACTTCAATCGGCAGCGGCGCGGATCCGCTCACGCAGGCTTTGATCGAGGACAGATCATATTTAGCAATATCCTTATGGTGGATGAGTGCAATGTACATCGTCGGCGCCCCAGGAAAAATTGTCGGTTTAAGCTTATCGATCGTCTTCAGCACTTGACTGACTTCGAATCGAGGCAGTAGGAGCAGCATGCCTCCTGAATACACACATTGGTTCAAAATCACGGTAAGGCCAAATACATGGAAACACGGAAGTGCTCCGAGATAACGTTCCTGGCCAAACTCGGCGCGATAGAACCATCTCGCGATTTGAAGCGTATTGGCAATGAGGTTCTTATGGGTGAGCATGGCACCTTTGGGAACCCCCGTCGTTCCTCCGGTATATTGCAGAACGGCAAGCTCTTCATCGGCATTCACCTGAACCATCTCAAACACGGGAGAGGCCCCCATTAGCAGCTTGCGAAATGAATGTACGGAGCTATTGTAGGTGACCGATAAATTCTGGCCGTCTTTCTTCGCTTTGATAGGATAGAGCCACTTGACTGGAACAGGCAATACATCTCTCAGCGAGGCTACAATAATATGTTGTATGGATGTCTGCGGCTTTACGGCGAGCACGCGATGATGCATGAAGTCGAGGGTAACGATCGCCTTCGCGCCAGAATCCTGCATCTGATGCCGCAGCTCCCCCTCCATATAGAGGGGGTTCGTCTGAACGACAATTGCACCAATGGAGAGTATGCCGAAGTAGGCGATCACCATCTGCGGACAATTGGGCAGCATAATCGCAACGCGGTCTCCTGCCTTGATGCTTAACGTGAGTAGGGCGTTAGCGAAGCGATTCGATTCACATAACAGTTCGCCGTACGTCATTCGTTTGCCCATGAAATCGATGGCGGGACGACTCCTGAACTTCGTTGCGGAGTCGACCAGAAATTGAGCGATGTTCTGATTCGGATAATCATTCGATGGAGCGACTTCTTGCGGATAATGCCTTAACCAGACCTTGGATGAATGCAAAATCGAACACATCCCTTCCTTAATGGATTAAGACTGGTATTTCTCCCCATGAATGACCCGAGCCCCGATCGCCCGTTTAAGCTGCGTCGTGTTCACCGGGGTGTTGCGCGTCAGCTTCTTCAAGATCGACAGCTGTGTCCGAAGGATATCGCCAGACTCCAGCGTCGAGAGTGTAATCTTTGCTTCGGATTCGATCCGTTCGAATGCTTCTTGCGCGAACACCTGTGTCATTTGAATATAGTTCATCGATTCCGCCTCAGAAGACCGGGCGACCTGCTTCTCGGCGCGCAGCAGCGCACTTTCTAGTGCATAGATCTGAATCATCATATCAGCGAGACTGCTCAGAATCTCTTGCTCGGCTTCGATCCGCGTTCCCACCTTCTGAATTGCAACGCCACCGGCAAACAAGAAGATTTTCTTCGCCATACTGAGCAAATGACGTTCTTGTTCAAGCACGCCGTCGAAGGTCTGCCCTGGAATGAGCTGCAGCAGCTCCGATTGTAAGGCTTCAGCCTTCTGAATAAGCGGCAGCTCACCTTTTAACGCTTTCTTCAGCAAAGTTCCTGGAATGAGGAGCCGATTGATTTCATTCGTTCCTTCGAAAATCCGATTGATCCGCGAATCCCGATAGATCCGTTCGATTTTGTACTCTTGGATGAAGCCGTATCCGCCATGAATTTGGACGCCTTCATCGGCGACAAAGTCGAGGGCTTCCGAAGCAAATACTTTATTAATGGAGCATTCGAGTGCGTATTCCGATATCCCTTTGGCCGACTGCTTCCCTGCGTCGGGACTCGTGTGATCCAAATCGCTTAGAATATGATCGATGTATCCTGCCGTGCGGTAGACCATGCTCTCCATGACATACGTCGCAATATTCATCTCCGCGAGCTTCTTCCCGATCAGTGGGAAGGAAGCAATCGGCTTGCCAAATTGGGTCCGAACATTGGCATATTGGGCCGCGATATGGATCGCTTCCTTCGCCCCGCCGAGACAGCCCGCACCAAGCTTGAACCGCCCAATGTTGAGAATGTTGAACGCAATGAGATGCCCTTTGCCTACTTCGCCAAGTAGGTTCTCGACAGGAATATGCGCCTCTTCGAAAAATAACGGACGTGTCGAGGAGCCCTTGATCCCCATCTTCTTCTCTTCTGGTCCGAGGGTGAAGCCTGGTGTATCCTTCTCCACAATAAAGGCGGAGAAGTGCTGGCCATCCACCTTCGCATATACGATGAACAAATCCGCAAAACCCGCATTCGTAATAAATACCTTCGAACCGTTCAAGATGTAATGTTGGCCGTCATCGGACAGCTTCGCAGTCGTCTTCGCTCCGAGCGCATCCGAACCCGACGTCGGCTCCGTCAAGCAATAAGCCGCGATCTTCACCCCTGTGGCTAGATCAGGCAGATAACGTTTCTTCTGCTCTGGCGTACCGAAGAATACGATTGGAAGGGTTCCAATCCCGACGTGGGCACCAACAGATAGTGCAAAGGAGGAGGCTCCCGCGAGCACTTCATTAATAATGGTAGAGCTGACTTTATCCAGCCCAAGTCCCCCATAGATCTCCGGGATATCCGAGCTGAGCAATCCAAGCTCCCCTGCCTTGCGCATCAGCTTCACCGTCAAGTCATAGTCCAGCTTCTCCAGATGCTCATCCTGCGGCAGAACATCCGTCTGCAGGAATTGCTTGGTCGTCTCCGCGAACATGCGCTGTTCTTCGGTAAAATCTTCCGGTGTTACAATCCGATCCGGCGAAATATCTTCAATCACGAAGCTGCCGCCGATGATGCGATCGATCACTTTCCCCATCTTACTCCCTCCATGTATGCAAATTATTGAATCGATCTATTCATGTACTTCAAATACACCCGCAGCCCCCATGCCTCCGCCGATACACATCGACACGACACCAATCCCGCCGCCACGTCGTTTCAGTTCATAAATTAGGCTCGCAGACAGCTTCGATCCGGTGCAGCCTAAGGGATGACCTAATGCAATGGCTCCGCCATTGACGTTGACCTTCGATTCGTCCAAGCCAAGCTCTCGAATAATATGGATGCATTGTGAAGCAAATGCCTCGTTAATCTCGAACAGATCGACTTGATCGATCTCGATTCCGGCGCGTTTGAGTGCCTTCGGTATCGCCTCGACCGGGCCGATGCCCATCACTTCCGGGGCAACTCCCGCAACCGCGAAGGCACGGAATGTCGCGAGCGGCTTAAGGCCCAACTGCTCGGCTCTCGTTCTGCTCATGACGACAGCGGCCGCGGCTCCATCGCTGGTCTGTGAAGCATTGCCCGCTGTGACTGTTCCTCGGGCTGCGAATGCCGGCTTCAGCTTCGCCAGGACCTCTTCGGACGTATCCGGCCGTACTCCTTCATCACGATCGAACACAATCGCGTGCTCTACGAGCTGCCCGCGTTCATCTACATGACGCAGCTTCGTCTCGAGGGGGACAATCTCATCTTCGAACTTCCCTGACGCTAACGCTGCAGCCGCCTTCCGGTGACTATTCGCCGCGAAGCGATCCTGGTCCTCACGGCTAATGTTGAACTGCTTCGCCACCTGTTCAGCGGTATGCCCCATGGCCATGTATACGCCCGGCAGATCCGAGACAATCTGCGGATGCGGAGACGGTCTAAATCCCGCCATCGGCACATGGCTCATACTCTCCACGCCGCCTGCAATCACAACATCCGCTTCTCCGAGCATGATGCGATCCGCCGCGAACGCGATGGATTGCAGGCCCGATGCACAGAATCGGTTAATCGTGAGTGCAGGAACCGATACGGGAAATCCCGCATATTGCGCCATAATCCGGGCGAAATTCAATCCCTGCTCCCCTTCCGGCATCGCACATCCGATGATGATATCCTCGACATCTCCTTTGGATAGCCCCGGCGCTCGTTCTACGACGGCATTTAATACCGTTTTCCCCAAATCTTCCGCCCGCGTCTGTGCCAGACTTCCTCGCTTCGCCCTTCCGATCGCGGTACGCGCGATCGATACAATGACAGCCTCCTGCATCATCGTTCACCTCACTTTCTATCGTCTCATTCCCTCTTCATCCCGTTAGTTGCGAAGCGGCTTCCCGCTCGAGAGTGTGTATTGAATCCGCTGCATCGTCTTCGGTTCGCCTGACAGACTTAAGAAGGCTTCCCGCTCCAGATCGAGCATGTATTGTTCGGATATAAGCGAGCCAGCCGGTGCATGACCGCCAGCCAGCACATGGGCAAGTTTCTTCGCGATTAAGAGATCGTGATCCGAGATGTATCCGCCTTGATACATTTGCAGCGCACCGAGCTGCATCACGGCAGAGCCATCTTCACCAAGCACGCGAATCGGCTCTTCCGGTGGAAGTAGATATCCTCTCCGATCCATCGCCAGAACCGCTTGCTTCGCTTCATAGATGCGATAATCGGCATGTACGATGACACGATCATGCGGCTGAGCGAAATGCAAATTGCGTGCATCATCACCACTTGTCGAGACTTTGGCGAGCGCGATGGTCTCGAACACTTTATTCATGAACGGCTGCACATCTTCATCACGGTCTTTCGCGGATCGACTGACCCGAAGCGCCATCTCTTTGCAGCCGCCGCCGGCAGGGATTAGGCCTACACCTGTCTCTACAAGTCCGAAGTACGTCTCCGCCGCGAACAAAATCTGATCCGCTGGCATACAGGCTTCGACACCTCCGCCAAGCGTCATGCGATGCGGCGCCGCAACGACAGGCTTCTCAAGACGTTTGAGCTTCAACATCGTGTTCTGGAAGGTGCGGATGATGTTATCGACCTCATCCCATTCGCCGTCCTGTGCTTCCATGAGCAGAAGCATCAAATTAGCCCCGACGCAGAAGTTCTTGCCTTCATTCGCAAGCACAAGCCCTCGCCAATTTTTACGAACCTCATCAACACTCTGCTGAATCATCGTGAGGATATCCACGCCAATGGCATTATTCGGCGAATGGAATTCAAGACAAGCGACACCGTCGCCAAGATCAATCAAGCTGGCCCCCGGATTTCCGCGAATGACCTTCTTCTGCTGCTTCAGCTGTGCGAGGGAGATGCATTCCGGAATCACATCAATCCCTTTCCATGCCTGCTGATTGGTATAGAACAATCGGTCTTCCTGCTGCTGGTAGAACGTGTCATGCCCTTGCTCCACCCATTCCATCACCCACGCTGGAACCGTCGTCCCTTCAGCCTCCATCCGGGCAATCGAGGCTTTCACTCCAATCGCATCCCATGTCTCGAACGGCCCGAGATCCCAGTTGAACCCCCACTTCATCGCCTGATCGATTTCTAGGATGGAATCTGCAATTTCCCCGACCTTCTCTGCGGCATAGATCAACACAGGCTTCACGATATTCCAAGCGAGCTGCGAATACGTATCATTCGTTCCGAGCAGCGCACGAATTCGTGCACGGGCGCCCTTTGCATTCTTCGCGGCTTCGAGGGATGCGGAAGTAATCTTGCGTGAAGGTTCATAGGACAACGTCTCCAGCTGCAGCGCTTCAATGATGGATTTACCATCCGAGCCTTTAACCTTTTTGTAGAACCCTTGCCCTGATTTCTCACCGATCCATCCTCGCTGAACGAGTTCCGTCAGCACACGCGGCACCTGAAATACCGATTTCTCCACCACGGCATCATCCGGTAAATTCGAATGCACATTATTCGCAACATGCACGAACGTATCGAGGCCAACCAGGTCCAGCGTTCGGAACGTGGCACTCTTCGGTCGACCTAACGCAGGCCCTGTCACCGCATCCACTTCCTCCACGGAATATCCCCCGCGCTCCATTTCTTGAAGCGTCACGAGCAGCCCGTACGTCCCAACCCGGTTAGCAATAAAATTCGGTGTATCCTTCGCTTGCACAACACCTTTGCCAAGCCGTTTCTCTGCAAAACCCTTCATAAACGCAAGAATTTCTGGATCTGTGTCCGGCCCAGGTATGATCTCCAGTAGCTTCATATACCGCGGCGGATTGAAGAAATGCGTCCCGAGAAAATGCGCACGAAGCGCTTCACCGCAGTCCGCGATCATCTCGCGAATGGAAATACCCGACGTATTCGAGCTCACGATTGTCCCCGGCTTCCAGACTTGCTCCAGCCGAGCGTAGAGCCCTTTTTTGATCGGCAATGATTCTGTTACGACTTCAATAATCCAATCCACATCCCCAAGCTGGCGCAGGTCGTCCTCGATATTCCCAATCTGAATCCGTTGCACGAATTCCGGACTATAGAGCGGTGACGGGTTCGTCTTTTTTAGCCTAGCCACCGCATCCGCTGCGAGCCGATTGCGAAATGTAGACGAGGCCGGATTCAGGTCCTTTGCCTCCTCTTCCTTCGTTCGTGATTCTGGTACTCTGTCGAGCAATAAGCACGAGATGCCCACATTCGCGAGATGCGCAGCAATCGCAGCCCCCATAACGCCGGAGCCTAACACCGCTGCTCTTCGAATCATTCTTGTCATTTCGTCCATCCCTCCACTTCACTCACCACTACACTTCATCACCAAATACCGCGAGCGCCAAAATTTCCGCAATATCCATCGCCCGCACCTGCTCTTCCACGCCTTGCTGCTTCGTCCCATCCGATAACATCGTGAGACAATACGGACAGGCAGACCCAATCATCGTCGGCGATACCGCGAGCGCTTGCTCGGTTCGAGCCATATTCACTCGCTTCCCTTCCGTCTCTTCCATCCACATCCGACCCCCGCCTGCGCCGCAGCACATTCCATTCTCCCGGGACCGCTCCATTTCGAGCAGCGTGACCCCCGAAATTGCTCGCAGAATCGCGCGCGGCGGATCATACACCTCGTTGTACCGACCGAGATAGCAAGAATCGTGATATGTGATTCGCTCTTTCAAAGCATGCTGCGGCGAAAGCGCTCCCGATTCAATTAATCTTGCGAGCAGCTCACTATGATGAATCACCTCGGCCTTCAGGCCAAAATCGGGATACTCATGCTTGAAGGTATTGTAGGTATGAGGGCACGCCGTTACGATTTTCTGCACGCCGTATTTCTCGAAGATGGCAATATTCTCCTGACATAATTGTTGGAAAAGAAGCTCATTCCCGAGCCGTCTCGGCGTATCGCCTGAGTTGCGTTCTTCATTGCCAAGGATTGCAAAATTTATATTTGCTTCCTGCATAAGTCGCACAAAGGCTTCCGTAATTCGCCGTGAGCGAATATCATATGAACCCATCGAGCCCACGAAGAAAAGATATTCGAAACCCGGATTTTCCTGTACCGTTCTTACGCGCTGCTTGTTTTCGTGAGCCGAATCCGGATCGGCGCTTTTCCTTTTCGCTGCATATTCCTCGGCCCATTTCGCCCGATCCATCCGACTCATACCCCATGGATTACTCTGACGCTCAATGTTCTGCATCGCTCGTTGGCCATCATGCGGCATACTGCCCTGCATGAGCACGAGATGGCGGCGCAGATCAATAATTTTATCCACGTGCTCGTTATCCACAGGACATTGATCTTCACAGTTCCGACAGGTGGTACATGCCCAAATCTCTTCCTCCGTCATGACATCGCCGATCAACTGGATCGAATCGGTTGACGCAGTCGGATCTGCATGCCATGCCTGCTTCTGTGCAGACATCGTCGGTTCGATATTCACAGCGAGATGAGGTTCCGTATGAAAAGAAATCGGTGCATACTCCCCTGTCATCTTGTGCACACCGGAGCTATTGAACGCAAAAGCAGGAACCCATGCGGAGCTCGATGTCATGGCGGCGCCTTTTTCGGTTAGATGGTCGCGGAGCTTCGTAATCAGATGCATCGGTGAGAGCAACTTGCCTGTACTCGCTGCTGGGCACACGTTCGTGCACCGACCACATTCCACACAGGCATACAGATCCAATAGCTGTTTCTGCGTGAACTGCTCAATCTGATCCACCCCGAACGTCTCGGCGTTTTCGTCCTCCAAATCGAGCCTTACGAGCCGTCCCGGCGGTCCTTTTCTCCGGAGCCAGATGTTCACAGGTCCAACGATAATATGGAAATGCTTCGACTGCGGAACATATACGAGAAAAGCAAGAATCGTAAGCAGATGCACCCACCAGCTTACTTCCATCCACACGCTGACGGCATTCGAAGAAAGGCCTGCGAATAACCAAGCTGCTGCAGAGGATAGCGGGGCGGTAAGCGATCCATCCAGATTGCTGTGAACCCGATCGAACCCTAAGAACGCTACGACCGACAACATCAAGGTACCGATAAAAAACACAACCAGACTCGGTTTAAAATCCCGTTTCAACCGCGTGAGCTTCTCTATGTACCGCCGATAGGCTGCGTAGAGGATAGCGAGCAGCACAAGTCCAACGGTTATTTCTTGCGTTAAGGTGAACCACGCTGCTTCGAACCAAGGAATTCCCCCTCCCGCCACACCTTTGACCAGAATGTCGAGCGCTCCAAATTGCACAATGATGAAACCATAGAAAATGACAACGTGCATCACCCCACTGCGCCAATCCTTGAGCAGCTTGGATTGACCGAAGACCTGTGCTGCAAATCCATTACGCGCCGCACCATCGCGGGTCTGGTGTTCCATCCGTTTGCCGAGCCGGATATATTGCCATCGCCTGTACACGACCACGCCGAAAAGTGAAGCCGCATAGGCAGCTACTGCTATCGCGATCAGCAGGCGCACAATGGATGGGTTCATAGGCTATCCCTCCCTCTTTTTTGTTCCCAAGTGGTCTGTCGTCACGTTTGCGATCCTCAATACTTGTATATGTCCAGTAAGATTGAAAAATGAATTTGGATAAGCGGTATTTTAGCAGTGTTCAATTAATAAACTTACGAAGAGGATGTTACTCTCGGCTGAGGAAATGAAGGCGAAAGGAGAACATAGGATGAATATTTGGGTATTGCTTAAACAGACGTTTGATACCGAGGAGAAAATTGTGCTCACGGGCGGCGGGATTTCCGAGGCTGGTGTGAAATGGATCATCAATCCTTATGATGAATATGCCGTTGAGGAGGCGATTCGCCTCGTCGAGCAACATGGCGGCAAGGTGAACCTGCTGTCGGTGGGACCTGAACGAGCCGGGGAAGCCCTTCGTACAGCGCTAGCGATGGGGGCCGATGAAGCTGTATTGATTCATGATTCACGAATCCCACAGGATGAGTGGGCAATCGCCAAAGTGCTCTCTGCGTTCTTAGCCGATCAAGGGGCAGATCTGATCCTCGGGGGCAATTTTTCCGTTGACAACGGTGCAGGGCAAGTGGCGATTCGGATCGCGGAGCAGCTCGGCTTACCGCATATTGGATCGATTACAAAGCTGGATATTTCAGCGGCGGGAGAGGCAATCGTTCACCGCGATGCGGAAGGGGATACGGAGATTATCGATGCTCATCTGCCTGCACTCTTCACGGCGCAGCAGGGGTTGAACGAGCCGCGCTATCCGACGCTGCCGGGCATTATGAAGGCGAAGAAGAAACCGTTCAGGCTGCTGTCACTGGACGATATTCCAGGCATTTCGCTGCAGGAACTTGAAGCTCGAACGACGAGGGTATCGTTATCCTTGCCTCCGTCGAGACAGGCAGGGGTTATTCTGCAAGGCGATCTGGCAGCCCAAGCCGCGGACCTCATCCGTCGATTGCGCCAAGACGCCAAAGTGATCTAGGAGGGAAGAACATGAGTCGTACAATCCTTACATTCGCAGAAATTCGAAATCACGAGCTGCGTCAGGTTGCCTTAGAAGCGGTCAGCGCGGCAGTGAAAATCGCGGGTACAGCTCCTTCGGAAATTGCAAGCTGCCTGCTCGTTCCGGTTGATACATCGCTAGATGCTCTAGAGCGCTATGCCGAAAGTCTCTTCACGCATGGAGCGAATCGAGTATATGTGTTGAAGCATGCGGACTTTACAGCATATCATGCAGAGCTTTATCTGGGCGCAGTGCAGCAGGTCGTGTCCACGGCGAATCCGGAGTTCATCATTTTCGGGCATACTTCGGTCGGTCGTGATCTTGCTCCACGTCTAGCTTCAATGCTGCAAGCCGGGCAAATCTCAGATGTAACGGCGATTCAGCACGAGGATGGCAATCTGCTCTGCACGCGTCCGCTCTATGCCGGCAAAGCGGTAGAACAACGTGCCTTTACTGGAACATCGGCAGCCCCTTCGATAATCACGATTCGGCCAAATAATATTCCGCTCAGCGCGCCAGACTCCTCCCGCTCCGGTGAAGTGATCGAGGTTGCATTCGCCCCGCCATCCTTGCGTACCATCGTTCGCGATGTCGTCCGCAAGACAAGCGGTACGCTCGACCTGTCCGAAGCGAAGATCATCGTCTCCGGCGGACGTGGCGTGAAGAGCACTAACGGTTTCAAGCCGCTCGAAGAGCTCGCATCCGTCTTGAATGGCGCTGTCGGTGCTTCGCGTGGCGCCTGTGACGCGGGCTACTGCGACTACGGCCTGCAGATCGGCCAGACCGGCAAGGTCGTAACGCCGGAGATCTACATCGCCTGCGGCATCAGCGGCGCAATCCAGCATCTTGCGGGGATGAGCGGATCGCGCGTCATTATCGCGGTGAACAAAGACCCCGAAGCGCCGATCTTCAAGGTGGCCGATTACGGCATCGTCGGGGATCTCTTCGAGGTAGTACCGCTGCTGACTACGGCGTTCCGTGAGTTTCTGGAGCATGAGGCATAGGGCATGATTATTGGATTAAAAATAGATGCGGCTGAATCTGATTCAGTCGCATCTATTTTTATTCACAGTGTGCCTTATCTGCAATTTACAATCAAAGCTCTGACTTTTCTACTTCATGCCATTGTAAATCCAATAGAATTGGAGGAATATAAATGATTTGCGGACAATCAATCCGTTATTCACCCGTTTTTGATGTGCAAATCTACTTTCACGGACCGTGAATCCGTTATTCGTCAAAAACATTGCTTGTTCTGGCACGAATCACCTAAATAACGGCTTTATGGTCCTCGGAAAGCCAAAAATCACGAACAATCCATGGCATAGCGGATCGTAGGTCCGTACGCCAGTCTGTACACTTAGACAATACAGCATCGCCCTCGCCCACTATGCTATTGCAGTAAAAAAAGCGTGGCTGATTCCCTCAGCCACGCTTCTCTATTTTCGACAAACCCTACTCTAAATCGTTACCGCGCCAAATCCCCCGTCGACTCGGATCAACGTCCCTGTAACAAAGCTGGATGCCGCTTCGGAGGCAAGCCATACGACGGCGCCTTGCAGTTCTTTCGGATCGCCAAATCGGTTCATCGGCGTATGGCTCATGATAGAAGCGACACGCTCGGGGGACAGAATCGAACGATTCTGCTCCGCAGGGAAAAACCCTGGTACGATCGCATTGACCCGTATCTTGTTAGGAGCGAACTCTCGAGCAAGGTATTGTGTCATGCTGTTGAGCGCTGACTTGGATGCGGAATAAGAAAATACGCGCGACAGCGGCGGTCCGGATGAAACGGAGCTGATGTTGATGATGCTGCCCCCCATTCCTCCATCGATCATCGCCTTACCGAATACCTGACAGGCCAACATCACGCTCTTGGCGTTGACATCCATAATCCGGTCCCATTCTTCTTCGGTAATCTCGAAGAACGGTGTTGCACTGTTCACTCCTGCCGTATTCAGCAATATATCGACGCGACCCGTCCACTCCACAATTTCAAGCAACGCCTGCTGTAATTCCGGCTTACTGACCGCATCCGCTTTGAACATCCTAGCTTTCCCCGTATCAAGCAGCGGCTGAAGGTCTGTTGCAGCTTTGTCCTGATTGCGGACGACAAGCGCCACATGAGCCCCGTGGGCGACTAACGCTTCAGCCATCACGCGGCCCAAGGTACTGCCTGCTCCGATCACGACCGCCGTCCGTCCAGACAAATCAAATAATGGTGATGGTGCTTGTAATGGCATTGGAACGAACTCCTCCTTTACATGGCTCGTCTTCTCGACCGTAAGGTTTACTCGCGATGCGACGACGACTCCTGCCATATGCCTTTGCGGTATGCCTCCGGGCTGCACCCGGCAACCGCCTTGAACAATCGGCTGAAGTGTGCCAGATGGCGGAAACCGACCATTCGACCGATATCCGATACCGAGTAGCTTGGCTTCAGTCGTAACCAGATTTTCGCCTGATTGATGCGGCGATTGTACAAATATTTAAACACCGTTGTGCCTGTCACTTCCTTGAACAAATTGGACAAATACGGTTTCGACAAATGGAGCGATGAGGCGATCGCCTCGAGTGTAATCTCTTCCGCATAATGATCCTCAAGAAACGAAATCACACGTTGGACGTATCGTTCTTTCTCTGAGCGATGCTCACGTTCGTACACATGCTTACTGCATAATCCACCGACAAAGTGCATCAATTCCATGAATCGCAGCGAAAAACGATCATAGGCCGCATGAACAACCGGATCTCTCCGATGCCTGTACAAGTCGTTCATCTCGGTGAGTAGTCGGTTGAATTCCTCTTGATCCCGCTCGTTCAAATGTAAGCGGATGTTGCTCAATTCTTCAAACGGCCGCAGTAGTTCCGCTGCCTTATTCGGCTGAAGAACGGTCGTCAAATACGACGGGTCAAAATGGATGATCGTTCGCACATAAGGAACATGAGGCACAGGATTCGGACAATGGAGCGTCATGCCATGCATTAAGATAAGATCGCCAGAGGCAAGCGTCATGATCTTGTCCCCAATCAGATACGTGCATTCCCCGGTATGAAAATAATACACTTCGTAAAAAGCATGAGAATGAAATACCCCGTCAATCGGCAGCGAATTGCGGTACATGAGCTCGATCGGCTCCTGCAATTGCATGTTTTGCGACACAGACTCAACCTCCAGAAGCGCGCTAGGCGTCGGTTTGCAAGTGGTTCACGTTGTTGTAATGATTCTACCACACGACAGCCTTTTCGGTTAGAGAACGATCACGCTCATGGTGCCATAATGCCGTTCATGAATTCTACTTGATCACAACCGCTATATTCTGCGCTTGGATGCACAGTTCTGCCGCCTTGAACGCATGTTCCTGCGTCATCGCGTTCTCGGTTCGGTTCAGACAATCGAGAATAAGCTCCCCGAAAAAGGGAAAGCCGACCTGACCAGCAACGGCAAAATGATGCTCTCCTTCATGGTTCACCATGTACACGTGATCCCCTCGCGGATCGCGTGCTACATCGATATATTTACGAAGCTCGATATAGCCGTCCGTGCCGAGTACGATCGCTCTGCCGTCTCCCCAAGTGCCAAGACCATTTGGCGTAAACCAATCGACGCGAAAATAGTTCGTCGCCCCGTTGTCGCCGATCAACGTTGCATCGCCGTAATCCTCCAGCTCGGGATAATCCGGGTTATTGTAGTTCGCCACCTTGCTGTGTGCTACGCGAGCATCCTTACATCCGGCATAATACAAAAATTGCTCTACCTGATGGCTGCCGATATCGCAGAGAATTCCACCGTATTGCGCCTTTCGAAAAAACCAATCCGGACGCGAAGCGGCATTCAACCGATGCGGACCCGTGCCGATCACCTGTAGCACTTTACCGATTGCACCGTCTTGGATGAGTTGCCCCGCATAAATAGAGCTCTCCGAGTGAAGCCGCTCACTGTAATAGACCATATATTTGCAGCCCGTCTCGATTACCTTGGCGCGTGCCGACGCGATCTGCTCCAGCGTCGTAAACGGTGTCTTGTCGGTAAAATAATCTTTGCCGTGGTCCATAACCATCAGCCCGAGTGCGCACCGTTCGGAAGGAATCGCCGCCGCCGCGACGAGCCGAACCTCTTCGTCGTGCAAAATAACGTCAAGCGATGAAGCCGCTTGAACCCGCGGATACGTGCGGCAAAACGCAGCCACCTTCAATGGGTCAGGATCGTACACCCATTTGAGTGTACCTCCCGCTTCGATCAACCCATTGCACTGGCCGTAAATATGGCCGTGATCGAGCCCTACTGCGGCGAATACGAATTCACCAGGGCCGCATACCGGTTCCGGCTTTGCGGACGTCGGGGCGTAAGTCATGCCGTCTTTGTTCTGAAAACGAGGCGTTCCTATCGTTTCTGTCATCCCATCATCCCCTCCCCTTCTTGGCACGGCTTAACACTTGCTGGAACACGCCGCCGAAATAATGCTCGATATCACGACGAATGTCGTTCTCGCTCACCAACCAGCGGTCTTGATGCAGCCGGGCATATTTGTTGTACAACACGCCCGAGATCACGGAACGCGAATGGTCCCATTTATTGACGAGCTGCTCCAACACTCGACAATCAGAATGCTGTGGGATGTAGCTTGTGCCGAGCAGCTCTGTGCGGAATGACGTCATCTCCCGGATCATCGATTCCGTATGCAGGAACCACCAGCACCCGAAGATCGTCAAGTTGCTGAACTTCCGCGCCAAGACAGCTAATTCATGCTGGTTCTCCCGAGCAAGCACCGTCACAAGCAGTTGCAGCTCCGGGTAGCGCAAGCACAGCCGTTCTAGCAGGCCAAGGTCGGCCTGCATACTCATGTCACCGGCAAGGCGCAGCGCTGGATTCACTTGTCGTCGAACGCCGACCATCAGCGCCAGCGGTAGACCAAGCTCGCGGCAGACCGGCACGACCGCGCCATCGAGCAGCATCGTTAGCGCTTCACCCGGTGTAGGATACTGTACGTCGCCCGGCAGCGACGCCATAATATACAAGGCACCGATGCGTCCGCACCAGTCGCGCAGAAAGCGCCGAACCTCGGCAAGCGTCGCCTCTTGAGACAGCGCCGAAGGATCGTCCGCAGCGACTGTGTAGCCGAGACTTTGCAGCTCAGTTGCCGCCGATGTCCAATCGAGCAGCAGCTTGTCGATGCGCAGCGCCGCCTGGAAGCGCGCATCCGTGCATCCGCCCTTCAACCATACAGCTCGCTCAACTGCATCAAACGGGTCGTTCGTCATAACGACTGTTTTCACTTTGGCTGTAACGAGCACATCATTTACTTGTGCAACAGCCGTCTTTTCCGCCCAGGCAGCGCGGTAAGCGTCCAGGTCGCGACCGTAGACGGATGGCGATAAGCCGAGTCGGCTTATCGCAGTAATGACACCGGACGCCGCTTCGCTTACAGGCATGCGATCGACGAATAAAGCCTTCCAGACCCGATCCGCTCTGCCTGCATCGTCCATTGCCCAAAATTCGTCGTACGACAATTCGCCCTGGCGGAAATACTCCGCCGTCAAATAATGATAAACAAGCAGCTGATCGATGCCCCACAACAGCCGCTCCTCAAAATCAGCGGAATACAAGTGGGTATGAATATCATAAACCGGCGTTTCCAAGACGATATGCCGCACCGTCTGCTCCAGCTCGGCTAACGATTCGATCGGCGCATCCGGCTGGCGCAATAAGTTAACATTCGCGGGATTAGCATCGCTTGCAGCATGTCGTTCCATCCAGCGTTCCCCCTTTGTGCACGTTCCTCGGGGAACGTGCTATGCTCGAATACTCAATTCAGCAGCATTCTAAAAAGTGCCTTTCAAATCAACCGGCCCTGTGCTGCACGATACTGCAGCTTCCGGCTTGCGATATCGTGACGATTTGATTCGTTTGCGCAGCTCTGATTCATATAAGTCCTCATTTAACGGAAGCTCTACCCAGTCATCGAGCCAAGTCGACAAATGCATCGCATTAGAGATGGTCAGACCGTGGATGCCTTCCTCGCCTGGAGCGATCAGCGCCGTGCCGTTTCGGATGGCGTCGACGAAATTTTGCACAATGCCCGCGTGCTCCGAGCTCGTACCATGAATAGGTACTTCGCATTTCCAATGCTCCGGCGATCCGAACGCTGCGCGGTTGCGAGCATTAAAGTCACGTTCCGACTCGCGCAGCCGCCAGAACGTCAGCCTTCCGTCTTCGATGACGATTTTGCCTCGGTCGCCAGTCACTTCGAATCGGTTCGTCCCCGGCGCTTCGCCCGTCGTCGTAATGAATACACCCGTTCCGCCATTCGCGTATTCCACATAAGCAGTGACGTCGTCTTCGACTTCAATGTCGCGGTGTTTGCCAAAGTGGCAGAAAGCGCGAATCCGTACTGGCATTAATCCTGTCGTCCATTGCCATAGATCAAGCTGGTGCGGACATTGATTGATAAGAACCCCGCCGCCTTCACCGCCCCAGGTAGCCCGCCATGAACCGGAATCGTAATAGCTTTGCGATCGATACCAGTTCGTGATGATCCAGTTCGTGCGGCGGATTTCGCCAAGCTCGCCGTCTGCAATCAGTTCGCGCAGCTTCCGGTACAGCGGATTCATCCGCTGGTTATACACGATACTGAACACACGGCCGCTTGCCGCCGCGGCTTCGTTCATCTCCCGCACCTGCTTCGTATAGACACCTGCCGGCTTCTCGATCAAGACGTGCATCCCTTGGGCCAAAGCACGCTGCGCCTCCACCGGATGATCGTAATGCGGGGTTGCTACAATGACGGCATCCACATCGCCAGATGCCAGCATCGCCTCTGAATCCGCATATACGGCTACCCCTGAATAAGTTTCCGCCGCCCAAGCGCGTTTTTCGGCATCACCATCGCTAATCGCCGCTAATACAGCACCTTTGATCGTGCCTGACTTTAAATGATTCGCATGGCCCGCTCCCATGTTGCCGATGCCGACAATTCCAATTCGAACGTTACTCATATCGTTTTCTCCTCTCATTTATGGCTGACCCAACCTCGTTAGCATTGTCGTTTCGTTTATATCTTCATTTCATATCTATTTCGGCTTCAGCTCAATCAAGCTCTTCCCACCAAGCCCTCATTTGCTGGGCGTATAAGCTTAACATCGTTTTTGAATCGTACGCTTCGCTGAAGTCTTCAACCCCGAACCATCCGTCGTAACCAACGGCCTTCAGATCGGCTAATACCCGCTTCCACGGTACCATGCCCGATGCGATCGGCCTCCAGGAACCCGACCAAGCAATCGGATTCAATGGCTCTGCCTCCTGACCGCCATGCTCCGCTTGCGGCAAATTCGGATGCTCCACGCCGCTGGCATCCTTCGCAACAGGCCTCCAGCCCGCGTTTTTGACATGGACATGAGCTAGATATGGACCCAGCAACTCCATGCCCATCCGGTAATTCTCGAAGCCCTCGTACACCATATTGCCTGGATCGTACAGTACACCGACCTTATCGGGGTTAAGTCCTTGTACGAGCCGGTAGGCTGCGCTTGCGCTTGGCGCAATCGTAAAATGATGCGTCTCCACAAGCGCCTTAATGCCATACTCACCGGCAAGTCCCTCAACCGCCTTCAAATAACTGACCGCGTCTTGAAGCATCTCGTTGTAATTCCGTGTACCGTTATAGAAAGGAACGCCAACGCGGACCATCGACGCGCCAAGCTGCACAGCAAGCTTGAACACCGCCTCCGTTCCCTCCAAATCGCCGCATGTGAGGTACGGCGTTAGTGCGATCGATTGCAGCCCGTAACGGTTAGCAGCGCTGCTAAATACGGAGAGCTGTTCGTCGGTAACACGAGGATCGATCGTGCTCAGATTATTCCCCCAGAATGAAGGGGGGCCTTGAAGTTGGGTATCTTGCGGCTGCTCCTTACAGCGCCATTCCACACCTTGAATGCCTGCCGCCGATGCGGCTCTGGCAAGTTCCTCCGGCGATAAATCAGGCGTTGCGACAGTAAATACGGATAATTTCATATTAATAGCCTCCTCGCTTTATCTTCGCGACCGTCTCCCAGATGCCGTTCAAATACGCAGCCCCCAATGCGCGGTCGTACAAGCCGTAACCAGGGCGTCCTTGCTCCCCCCAGATCATCCTGCCGTGATCGGGGCGCAGCGGCCCATCAAATCCGGTATCCCATAGCGCCTCCAGCACCCTCACCATATCGATAGAACCGTCCGCCGAACGGTGAGACGATTCCTGAAAGGAACGAGCGCCGGTGCGAAGAATATTGCGCGTATGGGCAAAATGTATCCTTCCCCTGTCCCCGAAATAACGAATAATCTCGATCAGATCATTATCGGGATCGGCACCAAGCGAACCAGAGCAGAACGTGATGCCGTTGGCGGGACTGTCGATATGATCCACAAGCCTACGCAGCTGCCGCATATTGCCGACAATCCGCGGCAACCCGAATATTGGCCACGGCGGATCGTCGGGATGGATTGCCATTTTCACACCAGCCTCTTCGGCTATGGGAATGACCCGCTCCAGAAAATAGGTCAGATTAGCCCACAATTCGTCTTCGCTCATACCGTGGTACTGCTCCAACAAATGCTGCATTTCCTCCTTCGTGTAGCTGGCATCCCAGCCAGGCAGCGACAGATCGCCTTGCGCCGGATTCATGCGTTGTATCTTTTCGTCTTCGAACGTGAGCGTCGTTGAGCCATCCGGGAGCGTAAAGGCCAGATCGGAACGCGTCCAGTCGAACACCGGCATAAAATTGTAGCAAACAACCGGTACGCCCGCCTCGCCTAATCGCCGAATCGTTTGACTGTAATTTTCAATCCATTGGTCGCGATTGGGCTTCCCAAGCTTAATATCTTCATGAACAGGAACGCTCTCAACGACCGCAAGCTTCATGCCGTGCGACTCGATTTCGGTTATCAATGCAGCGATCGCCTCATGCGGCCACACTTCACCGACAGGAACATCGTACACAGCCGACACGATGCCGTAGACGCCCGGAATTTGCCGAATTTGCGCCAATTTCACAGGATCGTTGCCTCCGAACCAACGAAACGTCATTTCCATGGACAACCCCTCTTTCTAACCCGTTTTTGTATATCGCTTCGTGTACGTTTTCGTTTGATTCCGGTTAATTAAGCCCCATTGTAGCACAGGAAATTTAACGCTTTGACGCTTTTCCCTATGATCTTAACCACAGTCAAATAAACTGGCAAAGTTCAACGTTTCGGTCAACAAGGAAGCGCAACGTGGCGCATTCAAATTCCATACATTCGCCACAAGCAAAAAAAGAGCAACCCGCCAACGGCAGATTACTCCTTCCTCCAAACATTTATTCTTATCAGATCATCATAGGCATCATCCATCACACGGTAGCGCATTCACGCTAGTTACGGAAACCACGAGTCGTTATGATGGATTTCTGACAACATAGCCCCACTCATATCACCCAATTCTCACTCTATAATGGAAGTATGCACTAACTTTGAAGGAAAAGAGCCAGAGAGGCGGATACATACCACTCTATCCTGCAGACATCCACTATAGTCACGATATGGTATCCATTTAGCCCTCCTATCCTGCAGCAATCCAACATAGCAAAAAAGCGCGACTAAACAATGCAGCCGCGTACCCGATCATCACAAATACTAATTTCTTCTGGATTATTCAAAGATAAAAGCCATCACTTAATCACTTACCCTCTTCCCTGCCTCACCCCACAAAAAAGGCCGTCCTTTAAGGACGGCCCACGGGTTGACGATATCTCGCTCAGCGATTAACACCTATAGGTGGAGAGGGGAATCTCCTGGAAGAGTCTACGTCCGGCATTTGGTAGCCCATTGCATCCATCCAATCTCATCTTAGCAATAGGTGGACAAGAGCCGGCTGAAAGGAGATCCCCTCCCACACTCTTGTGCATAATCGCCCCCCAAGATATGGTCAACCCCCACGCCGCCCTTAACAGACAGCCTACTCCATATTGAATTTATACCCGTATCCCCTTACCGTCTGAAGCATCTTCGGATTGCTAGGATCAAGCTCTATTTTCCTGCGCAAATTGCTCATATGGACCATTACAGTCCGCTCGTCACTGTCATTGCCTTGCCCCCAGATCGTATCGAACAAATGAGAGACGCTGTAGACACGGTTCGGATTCTGTAAGAGATACATGAGCAGCTGACGTTCCTTCACGAATAACGACACGCTGCTTCCATTCACCCGCACCTCTTCGGTGCGCATATCGATCTCCAGATGTCCGTGACGCCATAGACTCGCCTTCTCTTCGACCTCACGCTTCATCGCGGACCGACGCAAGTTCGACTTGACCCGTGCGACCATCACCGTCGGATTGAACGGCTTCGTCATATAATCATTGCCCCCCAAGTCGAGCCCATTCACAATGTCCTCATTATCTCGCTTGCAGCTGATAAAAATGATAGGAACATCCGATATCAGACGCACCTGATTGCATACATCCATTCCACTCATCCCTGGCAGCAAGATATCGAGCAGAATCAGATCCGGCCGCTCCGAAGTTACCAATTCCAGCCCTTGCTCCCCGCTCATCGAATGAATGACGTGATAGCCTTCCCGCTCCAGGTATAACCCCATCAGTTCTCCAATTTCTTGATCATCTTCAATGACTAAAATCGTCTGCTCTGCCATCTGCCTTCCCCTCCAACCTCATCTGCTCTTCCTGGAGCAATGGAATCGTAAAATACACGTCGCTGCCTTCGCCTAACATACTGCACATCTGGATCGTACCCTCGTGATAAGCGACAATCTCTTTGCAAATAGATAACCCCAGGCCTGCACCCTTCTGACCCGATCGCTGACTGGCACTCCCCCGATAGAAACGATCAAACAAATGAGGAATCTCCTCTTCCGCCATGCCTCTGCCGGTATCGATAATATGAACCGTAAATTCCATCGTATCCACCTGGACAAGGATTTGAATTTTCCCTCCAGGGTCCGTATGATACTTTGCATTGTACAGCAAGTTCGAGACAACTTGTTCGATTCGAACAGGATCGAAGAGGGCTGCGGCCTTCTCCTGCTCCGCATGATCCCCCTGAACTTCAAATGTATAGTCATACTCCACCAGATCAAATTTATATTTATCGTACAATTTCCGTAGGAAAGGAGTAATCTGCGTTTCTCTGCGATCGAATGTAATCTGTCCCGCCTCAAGCTTCGATAACTCGAACAAATCTGCGATGAGCCGATCCAGATATAACGTTTTCTCAAAAATAATCTTCATATATTTCGGCTCGCCGGGCGGCACAACCCCGTCCATCATTGCTTTAACATAGCCTTGGATCGACGTCAGTGGGGTTCCGAGCTCATGCGAAATATTCGACAACAGATGTCTTCTCGACTGCTCCAATTGACTAAGAGACTTGTTAGCATGCGTCAGCTCGGCATTGGATTGTTCCAGTTCAAGCGTCCTACGCCGAATATTGGTCGCCAGCGTCTGGTTCCATTCACCAAGTTCCTGCGAGAGCCGCTCGGACTGTTCGAAGGATGAAGAAAATTGATGCGCTAGCAGGATCCCCTGCAAAATAAGCCCTAGAAACATCCCCAATGACAATACGTCTGCGAACCCAAACATCGTCTTATAATAGAGCAGCTCGCTAATCACACACGGTATGATGATGAGAATCGTGGCGAGATGCAGCTTCGCTCCCTGAATACCGTGTCCAACAGCCATCCCGCTTAGATACAACCAATATACGGTGACAGCAACGAAGACCATCAGATATAGAGGTAGCGTCTGCGTAAATAGGAGTGCCGGCGTGAAAATGACGATTAAGCTTAGCACTAGATGAATCCCGAGGACGATGGATGCAACCCACCGATTCAGGTACTTCTTAAATTGATTCTGTATATAACAAGTAAAGAAAATCACACCACTATAAGCCGTCAAATATTCAAGCTTAACCGCTATTTCCCACGGCAGTTCTGGAAAGAAAGATATGAGCAGCGACTGCCCCAATAGAAGTGCACGCAAACCGATAACGATACAAGTCAACCCAAAGTATAGAGGAGACTTGTTCTTGCTGCGCTGTAAATAAAAAAAGATGTGGTACAAACCGAATACCAGCAGCGTACCAGATAGGAACACCTCATACGCGATGCTTGCCTCACGCTTGCTCGTGATCACTTCAGGATCGCCAAGCTCAATACGCTCCCAGATCCCCGCCTTCCGCTGCACGAAGCTCGATACCTGGATGACAACCTCAAGTTCGGATTGATCCGGTTGAAAAGACGCCATCTTCGCATAATTTCTTGGCACCGATGCCTCGGCATTCGGACCAACCGTCCCGTTCTCCAATACAAGCTCGCCATTCACCCACAGCTTGTACGCCGTAGCAACGCCGTGTACATAGATCGACTTCATCCGTCCGACCTCAGCAGGCGGTAACTGTACAACGAGCCGGTAGGTGGCATAGCCTTGGTTAGATAACGCCTGACTTCTGAGCGAATAATTGGTCCAGCTGTCTGGCACTTGTGCCAACGCCGGCTTAGGCAGTGCTGTCATCTCCTTAAATCGCTGGGGTTCAATCAACGACTGCCAATAGAATAACCATTCTCCGTTCAAAGGCAGCACACGGTCCCTGGCGTGACTCCAATTCTGCGCGTCGAGCACACCATTTCTCGCTGTAGGTGCAGTATCTTCAATGGCTGCCGATGACGAATCCGCAGCAAGCACGGTCCCCCCACCCCATAAGCCAAACACAAATATCCATATCATGAACCAACTTCGTAACGATCGCATTCCATCAGATCCTTCATATCAAGTCGTGAACAATTCATTACATAATTCACCATTTCTTGATAAAATCCTGCATGATCTGACGGGGCCCGAGATTAGCGTGCTCTCCTCCATCTGCGTAAGAGCAGCACGACCCCATATCCACATGCGACGAGCAGCACGCCGACCGAGTCCATCCCGACGTCAATCGCATGCCCTGTCCGCCCTACGACAAAAGTTTGATGCCATTCATCGGAAGCTGCATAGAGTACAGAAAGCACCGCCCCCAATGGAATCGCCAAACTTCGAAAACGATTGGTGGCTCGTAATGTCTTGATCCATAGCAAAGTAAGCAGGGCATACTCCGCGATATGACCCCCTTTTCGAATAATAAATTCGATGAAGTCATATGGCTCTTTCCACGTCACAAGCCCACCGTCATATGTAAATTCGATATGCGGCATCCATTGATCCACGACCGATTGTGGAATCCATTCCGCGAGCATCGGACGAATGTCCTGCTCCTGATACGGTTCGGCCGATTTGTAGAAAATGAACCCCATCCATAACACCGTCAAAATAAGCCAAACCATAAAAGATCTACGATTGCGTAGCACCATGCTGCACCCCTTTACAATAAATAAGTCTATATAAGATTACCCCACAAAGTGGTGTTTTGTCTTCGGAGTGGTTCAAGTAATTTGCGGGGGCCCCGAAACCTAAGAACAAGAAAAAAACATGCCAAGGAAGTTCGTTGACATGTTCGTGAAGTTCATTTGTATCTTATGCAATTATGCTTGCGATAGCACCGAGGAGATCAATTCGCGCTCTTGAACTTGCGCATGAATTAGATCTACGACATTTCCCATACATTTACAAATGTAATCCTTACGGCAGATCGGGCAAGGTGTCGTGTGCAAGCGGCTGATGTTTTTAACCGTCCATTCCGGGTATCTATTGTAGAACATTCTGCATTTAATACCATCCTGCAGTTCAACAACAAATTGGTAAAGGCCTTCTTTTTCGTTATAATCGGAAAGTTTGAAATCAATTACTCTAGGAATGTACGCCATAGGACCACCTTTTTAAATAAGAAATTTTTAACGAGTTTACCGATACTCTATGATAAAGAAAAATGTGTCACGTGTCAAATACAGCTATTTGCCATTTACAATGACATAATCTTTATTCGTCATATGAAATTTGTCATTCATCCCTGATGTCATGTACACTTTCTTATCCTTCGTAATAAATATCGCTTCTGTATTCTCCATATTCTCTACGAATTTCATACCCTCTTCTTTGCCAAGTGCGAACAAGGTGGTGGACAAGGCATCCGCATCAATCGAATGATCCGTTACGATGGAGACGCTGTTCAGATCATTAACAACCGGATAACCTGTCTTCGTATCGAGGATATGATGGTATTGTACGCCGTTCTCGATAAAATAACGCTCATAGATCCCTGAGGTAACGACCGTCTGATTCTGAACACGCATGCTTCCAACCTGATTGCCTCGGCTATCGTTCGGATCTTGAATACCAATCGTCCAGTAGTCACTACCCGGCTTCACGCCAAGCGCAAAAATATTACCGCTCAAATCGATGATCGCATTCGGCATCTTGCGTTCTACGAGATAGTCAGCAATCCTATCCGCAGCATATCCCTTCGCAATGCCCCCTAGATCAAGCGCCATCCCTTCCTTCGTTAGCTTGATCGTCTTATTCTTCTCATCTAGTATCAAATTCTTGTAATCCACGTGCTTGAGCGCATCGTCAATTTCGCTCTGAGGCGGAACATGTGCGCCCTCATGATTAATGTTCCATAGGCTGACGAGGGTTCCGATGGCGACATCGAATCGACCTTTGGAAAGTTCTGAGTATTTTTGAGCCGTTTTCACAACATAAAATGTCTCATCCGATACTTTAATGGCTTTTTTGCCTGCATTGGCATTGACCTGATAGATATCGCTTGTCTTAATGGTACGGCTCATCTTATTCTCGATATCGTCAAGCATGGCCTTAATCTCTTTAAAGTTCTGATCTGTTACTTTTTTGTCGTATACCTTAATGGTTACAACCGTATCAAATACGAAGTAGGTCTGTGATTTGGGGTTTATACTCTCTGTCGTATCCTTGGTTGTTGAGGTTCCGCCACAACCGGCAAGAGTCAACATACAGAGGACGAGCAGCATGATGATAGCTTTGGAACGAAGCATAATGTTACCTCCCTTAAATTGTAGCCGAATATTATATCACATATGATGCCAACTTACCATTTCATCACGCATAGTTTAATTCAATTTTTAAGTATATAATCACAACTAACTTACATGAGGAGGACTACACGATGATGAAGCTTAGACGTGGAGATATTTTGCTCATCGGTATTGTCCTACTGTGTGCGATCATTTTCATCATCATAAGAGCATTTCCGAATGAAGTAAGTGACGAATCGCACAGCAAAATTGCCACGATTACAGTAGACGGAAAAATATACCGTACCGTTGAGCTTACGGCTGAACCACAAGAAATTAAAGTTCAGACCGAAGACGGCCACTACAACTTACTCAAGGTTCACGATCACGGCATTGAAATGATCGATGCAGATTGTCCAGACAAAGTCTGCCTCACCTTCGGATTTATTACGAATCCGTCGCAGACCATTGTCTGTCTCCCACATCGGGTATTAGTCGAGATCGAGAACACAAATCCAAAGGATCAAGGAGATGATCTCGATGCCGTCGTCAATTGATACTTCCACAGCTATGCTCAAAAAAACGGTGATGATTGCAATCTTCGCCGCCGTCGCTGTCGTCTTAAGCATCATTGAATCCATGATTCCCTTGCCCTTCTCTGTTCCAGGTGCCAAGCTAGGCCTCGCAAATATTATGGTGCTGACTTGCCTCTATTTCTTAAACGGCAAAGACACGCTGATGCTCATTGTACTGAAGACGATTCTGACCGCATTTATATTCGGAACCTTCTCCAGCTTCCTGTTCAGCTTCTTCGGCGCCATCGTCAGCTTCGTGCTCATGTATGGCATGATGCGTCTGGGGCGAGATTTCTTCAGCTTGATCAGTATTAGTATCGTCGGTGGAATAGGTCATAATATTGGTCAACTTACGGCGGCGATGATCATCTTCAAGACATCGAAGATGTTCTACTATTTGCCGGCGCTGCTGCTCACAGGGGTTGTGACGGGGATCTTCATCGGTCTCGCCGTCAAATATTTGATCTCGGCACTGTCGAAGCTCACATTATTCCAAGGGTGGGCTGCACATGAGTAACCCAATGATATTAATGGAAGGAGTCCATTTTTTCTATAGAGGAGCTGACAACAACACGCCCATTCTGCAAGATATCTCACTCTCGATTCATCCAGGAGAATGGGTATCGATTATTGGTGCGAATGGTTCAGGCAAATCCACCCTCGTCAAATTGTTCAATGGACTTTTACGTGCAACGCAAGGTCAAATCTCCATTGAAGGCACGCCGTTAACCAATGAGAACTTATATGACATTCGGCAGCAGATCGGATATGTGTTCCAGAATCCCGAGAATCAGTTCATAGGCACCACGGTCATGGAAGACATGGTCTTCGGACTAGAGAATCTATCGCTCGATCATGCCGAGATGGAGCGCCGTGTGAATCACTATGCAGCAAAGCTCAATATTGTCTCTCTATTATCAAAGCATCCAGCGGAACTCTCAGGTGGACAGAAGCAGCGTGCTGCGCTAGCCGCAATCCTTGCCATGGAACCTCGCATTGTTATTTTCGACGAAGCGACTTCCATGCTCGATGAGCAATCCAGGCAAGATGTCATTCAGATCATCCGTGACATGCATCAGAGCGGTTCCTACACGATCATTTCAATTACCCATGATGCTGACGAAATCGAGGCATCGGATCGGGTACTGGCACTCGCTGACGGGCAGATCATCGCAGATGCGCCTCCTTCCAGCATCACACGGCAACCTGATGTTATGAGGCGATGTAACTTGATTCCATCATTCTATATTCGATTAACACAGCAATTGAAAATGTCATACGATGTACCCGTCCACCATCATGCAGATGAACATGGACTACTGGAGGAATTATGCCAATTGTATTCAATGAAGTAAGCCACGCTTACGGCGGCAATCCAGAACATCTGGCACTCGATCATGTACGCTTTCATATTCAAGATGGGCAATTCGTTGGGATCATCGGTCCGACCGGCTCAGGGAAATCAACACTGCTACAGCATTTCAACGCCATCCTGCGTCCGACAGACGGCAAGGCACAGGTGCTGGATTTTCTAATCCTTCCAGGTGAAAAAATTCACGAAGTCAAACGTCTGCGGCAACGCGTCGGACTTGTCTTCCAGTTCCCGGAGCAGCAGCTTTTCGCCGACACCGTAGAGCATGATCTCTGCTATGGTCCGATGAATTTTGGTGCAACAGAAGCCGAAGCCAAGCTACTGGCCATCGCTGCACTTGAGCAAATCGGATTAAGTCCAGACCTGCTCTCCCGCAGTCCATTTCAGCTGAGCGGAGGGCAGATGCGCAAGGTAGCTATTGCTTCCGTGCTCGCGATGAACCCTGATGTACTTGTGCTGGATGAACCAACAGCGACGCTGGATCCAAGAAGCCGTGAAGAATTTATGACCCTGCTGCACACCTTATGTAGGACCCAGAACAAGACGGTCATCGTCGTTACGCATCGGCTGGACGAGGTTCTGCCTTTTACGGACCACTTGCTCGTCATGCATGAAGGCAAGCTCGTCTTCGAAGGATCGAACATAGCGCTCTACGAACATGCCGAGAAGCTGCCAACTTGGCGAATGGCCATTCCCAAGCCGTTCCGAATCCTACAGGCTTGTGAGCAGATGACGAATAACCCGTTAGCGAACCATGTGCGGCAAGACGGCACAAGGGCGACATTCGCACCCTCATGGGTGGCAGAGCAAATCCATCTACTATTCCAGACATTGCAACGTGACGATAGCGGAGGTGTTCCATGCAGCAACGATTCATCCTAGGCCGCGTCATCGCAACAGACTCATGGGTTCATAAGCTTGACCCGCGTGCCAAAATGACCTGCATGCTAATCTTTGCGGTCATTACTGTCCTGCTCCATTCTCTTGTTGACTTCGTCGCCGTCACGATCGTCTCCCAGCTGATTCTTCTCAGTACAAGAATCAAACTGACGATGTTCTGGAAGGCTGTGAGACCGCTTAGATATCTCATGCTATTTATCTTTCTATTCCAACTCTTCCTCGAGAAGGGTGGACATTTGTTACTCTCTTGGGGACCGATTCAGTTCTATTCCGAAGGGATCATCACCGCCGTGTTCACTGTCTGGCGGATGTCCTTACTCGTCACGTTCACTGCACTGCTTACATTTACGACAACACCGGCAATGCTGACCCAAGCGTTAGAGGACATGCTGAAGCCGCTCAAAATATTTCGCATTTCACCGCAAGCCATCGCACTGATGCTCAGCATTGCGCTTCGATTCATTCCGACCATCCTGGAGGAGACCGAGCGGATTGTCAAAGCACAAGCTTCTCGGGGAGCAGACCTGAAGGATCTCCCCTGGAAAGATAAAGCCAAAGCGATGATTGCACTGCTCGTTCCCGTTACTGTCTGTGCCTTTCGGCGTGCGGAAGAGCTCGTCAATTCAATGGAAGCTCGGGGATACAAATTAGGAGAGCCCCGCTCCAAATTTTTCAGATTAACCTGGCATCGTCAAGACACCTATTTTTTACTCATTTTTATACTCATCGGATTATTTGTCATTTGGCAATGATCGAAGAAAGTTTATGGAGGTTTTATCCTATGGCAAGATATTTTCATGGTAAAGAAGTAGAGCTGCTCGCTCCTGCAGGTACGTTCGAAATATTCCAGACGGTCATTGAGACCAATTGTGATGCTGTTTATTTCGGTGGTCCAAGTCTCAATATGCGTATGATGCGCAAAGGCTACAATCTGAATTATGAAGAAATCGAGCAAGCGATCTCTATCGCTCACTCCCTTGGCAAGAAAGTTTATATTACGCTTAACAATCTTATTAATGAACAGGATATGGATGATGCAAGGCAGTATCTGCAATTTATTCATCAAGTGAAGCCTGATGCGATTATCGTACAGGATTTCGCGATCCTCTCACTCATCAAGGAGATGGGATTAGATATTAAGATCCACTCTTCCGTCATGATGAACGTTCACAATCTACCGATGATTGAGTTCCTTGCGGATATGGGTGTTACAAGGGTTGTCGCTTCTCGCGAGATGGATCTGCAGACGGCAAGGTATCTGCAAGCCAAATCCGGTATGGAATTCGAATACTTCGTACACGGCGATATGTGTACGGTGCATGGCGCCAACTGTCATATCAGCTCCATGATCTTCGGCATGAGCAGCAACCGCGGTCAATGTATGAAGCCATGCCGTTGGGAATATCGCGTGAAGAAGGACGGCAACGTCTATCCGACAGAATACCCGCTTGCTGCAAAAGACATGAATTTATATGAGTATATTCCCGAGCTGATCGAATCCGGTATCACGTCATTCAAGATTGAAGGGCGTATGCGGGATAAAGAATTCGTAACGATGCTCATTAACAGCTACGGCGACGCCATTGATCGTTATATTGCAGATCCGACCGGGTACAACCGATCCCAAAACTCAAGTGAATTATTTGAGCATCGGAAGCGTGATTTCTCCACAGCGTATGCATTCGGTAATCCAGGGTTATCTTACATTAATCGACGTTATGAAGGAACCGGTAAGTTCTACAGCACGGGCAAAGTCTTCAGTACACCAACACCCGAACGTGACATTCACGAAGATCGCCTGAATGAGATTCGAACATCCTTGTCTACGGTACATCGGTCAGAAGCTGCTGTAAGAGAGCTCTCCGTACGTGTCAATAATATCGCGCAAGCGAAGGTCGCAATTGAAGAAGGCGTTCATCATATTTACTTGGCTGGTGACGTCTTCGCACCCGATCGTCCATTCACACGTCAGGAGATTAAAGAATTGACGACAATGAAAGGATTATCTCAAATCTATCTCGCCTTGCCGCGCATGATGTCGGAGCTGCATTTCGAGCAATATGAACATCTATTGAAGTCAGCAGACCTTGGTATCGACGGCATGGTCGTGACGAATATCGGTGCGCTGCATCGCTTCCAGCAATTCGGTCTTAAGATGATTGGAGATTACAATTTGAACATCTCGAACAATCATGCCGCCATGTTCTATAACGAGCATGGACTGAATCGATCCACCGCTTCCATCGAGCTTCCGCTCGAGCATTTCACAGAATTGGTCTCGCATACGACAGTCCCGATGGAGATCGTCGTTCACGGCTCACCTGTTGTGATGTTCTTGGAACTCGATTTATACGAGAATACAGAAGTCTTCCAATCCATAGCGGAAGAAGACAATAAATTCGTCGATAATCACCATCTTGTCCTCATGACGGATAAAGGCGAGAACCCGGTATATCGGGACCAATTCGGACGGAATCATCTAACGACAGCCAAAGAACTCTGCTATCTTCCTATTTTACAAGATCTTATCCGAGCTGGCGTAGGGTATTTCCGCATCGAAGGCAGCACGTACACACCGGACCAATTGCGCACAATTCTAAAGACGTATCGCAAGGCGCTTGAGGCACCTCAGCATTGCGCATCACTCTATGAACAGAGTTCACCGGTCTATGCCGGATATACGCTAGGCACATTATCCTTCGGTAAGGCCGTGCAAGAAGAAGCCGTGACAACCAAGTAAGATCATGATCATGACCAATAGAAAGGAGCACGATCCTAATGGACAATATGATCGGCGCAGACCAAATTCTACAGAAACGCAAAACGTTCATGTTCCCTTGCACAAGCCACTTCTATAAGCAGCCTCCTCAAATGGTACGAGGACATATGCAATATTTGTACGACGAGAAAGATACCCCCTATGTGGACTTCTTCGCAGGGGTATCCGTGGTCGCTTGCGGCCATTGCAATGAGCATATTACACGAGAGACGATTAAGCAGGTTGAGACGCTCCAGCATACATCGACCATCTATCTCACACAACCAATGGTGGATCTGGCAGAGCGGCTTGCGCGTATTCTGCCTGGGGATTTGAAGCGGACGTTCTTCTGCAACAGTGGTTCCGAGGCGAATGAAGGCGCCTTGCTCGCCGCTCGACTGCATACGAATAAGCGTGATTTCATTGCGCTAGATTTCGGACTTCATGGACGGACGTCATTAACGATGAGCGTTACCGGCATCCCGATGTGGCGTACGGATCCGTATCTTGAGAAGAACACGCACTTCATTCCTCGTCCGTTCGATGGGGGCATGACATTGGAAGAAGCCGCAGAGAAATCTCTTCAGGCTCTGCGCCAAGTTCTTGCTGAGAAGGGCGATTCCATCGCAGCGATGATCGTCGAGCCGATCCAAGGTAATGGCGGCATTATCGTACCGGCAAAGCACTATTTCCAAGAGGTGCATGCACTGCTTAAGCAGCACAATGTCTTACTAATCGCAGATGAAATTCAAACCGGCTTTGGACGGACGGGTGCTATGTTCGCGATGGAGCATTTCGGTGTCGTCCCTGACATCTTATCCATGGCGAAGGCGCTCGGCAATGGCACCCCGATCGGCTGCTTCTCGACGACGGATGCGATCGCGAATTCCTTTAATCGACCTTCGGCTTCAACCTTCGGCGGTAATCCGGTCTCTTCCGTTACGGCAATGGCGGTGCTGGACTATATTGAACAAGAGAAGCTGGTGCGGCGTTCGCACAAGCTTGGTCAACTGCTGAAGGATGGTCTATTGGAGCTAAAACAAAAGTTCCATTTCATTACGGATGTGCGCGGCATGGGACTTATGGTTGGCATGGAGATCTTGGGGGATGCACCTCAGCGTGGCGCAGAGGCCGTTGATATGATGATTGAATGCATGAAGAACAGGGGCTTCATTATCGGAAAAAATGGTGTGAACCGCAACGTGCTGGCTTTCCAGCCGCCGCTCGTCATCCATGAATCCAACATTCGCAGAATGCTCTCAGCGCTCGAAGATGTCTGTACAGGAGGGCATGCATGGTTATACGAAGCGTCACAAGCAAAATAAGACTCTTCGGCGAGCTCGTCATGTTCTCGCATACCTTATTCTCGCTGCCATTCGCCATCATTTCCTTGCTGTGGGCGTCGAATGGCTGGCCTTCATGGTATGTGATAACCTGGTCGCTTATCGCCCTTGTCGCAGCCCGGAATGGGGCGAATGCCTTTAATCGGCTTGCGGATTTGAAGTTCGATACCTTGAACCCCCGGACCGAATCGCGCCATATGCCGAAGAAACAGCTCATGCCAAGGGAAGTCATCCTGTTCGTTATTCTGAATTACGCGCTGTTCGTATTCGCAGCCGCCATGCTGAATCCACTCTGCTTCGCGTTATCGCCAGTCGCGATATTGCTAATTACAGCTTATTCGTATACAAAGCGGTTCACTTGGCTCTGCCACCTGTTTCTAGGTTTCACGATTGCGTCCGCGCCCATTGGCGCCTGGTTCGCCGTGACAGGACAGTTCGCCTTTACACCCTTTATTCTGGGAACGATCGTCATGCTCTGGATTGCAGGCTTCGATATTATCTATGCGACGCAAGACATCGATTTTGATCGCAAAAATGGCCTCTGGTCCGTACCGAGCATATTCGGGTTCGAAGATGCGCTCTACATTTCCCGTGCCCTGCATTTTATCATGGTGCTCTTGCTCTTCAGCCTTGCCTTCATTCGCGACCTCGGCTGGATCTATTTGCTCGGCATTTTCATTGCAACTCTGCTGCTGCTTACCGAGCATCGTATTATCAAACCGAGCAATCGTCACCTGATGAAGATTGCTTCCTATAAACTGAATCAGGTCATTAGTATGGTGATCTTATTCTGTACACTGCTAGATTTTATTCTGCTGTAGCATAAAAGGCTTCGATAGACCTTACTAGGGTCCATCGAAGCCTTTGAACATTTACTTTTTATTCGCCTTCTCCTTCAATATCGCCGCATACTCATCCGTCATTTTACGCAAGAACGTATTCACATCTTCTTTGCCTTTGTTCTTGATCATTTCTGCGGTCTTATCACTGATAATATTGGATTCATAGTAGAAAATATCCGGGCCGTACGGGGAGAATACCGGCGCTGCTGCCGTCCCCTTGTATGCGACGTCGATATTATAGACGCCTACTTTATCTTCGCCTGCTAGATATTTGCGAATCTCTGGATCCTTCACCACCGGCGGAGCCCCACCAATCGCGATATTCTTCTGATTCTCTTCAGACGCAGCGAATTCTAACACTTTGAACGCCTCTTCAATATGTTTGCTTGCTGGGTTAATGGCAAGCGTAAGCGGAATATTGTTCGGCAATACACCTGGGAGATCGCTCCAGCTTGGGTAAGCGGACATGCCGAAGTTCAAGCCTTCCGTATGCGCATAGAGCTTCGCACTATTCACGAAGGATAGAATCATACCGACATTGCCCTTCTCAAAGCCGAAATTATCTTTCTGCGCTTCATCAGGCACATTGCCCGGAATACTAACCACCCGTTGAATCAAATTGAAATACTTTGCAAATTTCGGATCCTTCTCGAATAGGATTTCTCCTGTTTCGGGATTCGTACCGGAAGCGGATAGCTGGAGCATCGCTTGGGATAAGCCGCGTGCGGCAAGTCCAACATACTCGCCATCTCCATGCTTCCCTGCGATTTTCGTTGCCATATCCAACACTTCATCCCAGGTAGGCGTCTCGCTCGGATACTCAATGCCTAGCTTATCGAAGATATCCTTGTTATAGAATAGATTCACAACAACATCTTCCAGCGGCATGCCGAGCAATCGATTCTTCTGCTCCGGGTCACGCTGACGAATGGCTTCGATCGCGCCATCACGGAACTTGGTGAGGTCCACATTACTTGGCAATCAGATCATCTAATGGATAAGTCATTTCGAGATCGTGCAATGTTACGAATGGATCTGTAATCAACATAATATCTGGGGAGTTATTCGCAGCATTCGCTTCTTGTATTTTCTCAGCTGAAGCAAATGCACTGATATGTTCAATTTTGATATGAGGATACTTCTTCTCTAATGCATCCGCAAGACGGATTCTAACTTCTTCGCCGCCCCACGGCGTCATAAATTTTATCGTGACAGGTTCGTTCGATCCGGTCGTGGCCTCAGCATTGTTATCCGTTGCTGGCTCTGTCTTATTGTCATCTACTGCTGCCTCAGTAGTAGGTTTTGGTTCCTCTGTCGTCTTGGTTGAGTTGCCGCACGCCGATAGTAGAATGGACATGATGCACGTTGTGATTAGGAATAATGTCATCAATTTTCTAGTCTTCTTCAATCGATTCCCTCCCTTTTTTGTAAACCCTTTCATAAGTTATTACTCAAAAAAGCAAGAAATTGGGCCGCTAATCCCGTACATCTCCCCCTCCAACTATTACCTTTATTCGAAATTACTATATCAAAAACGGTGTGTACGTCGTGTGATTTTTATGTGTTTTTCCTGTGAATCTCATCATGTCCGCAGCCAAAAAAAGACCGCCCATACAAGGGATTCCCTTGCAGGACAGCCTTTTCTCGCTTATTTAGATGCGAGCGCCTTCTGGTAGATTTCGAGGTACTGTGCTAATTGCAGACCATCCAAGCCTTTCACATAAGCGTCCCATTCCTTGTTGATATCCTTCGAGCCTGTAATGAATTGCGCCATATTCGACTTCACGTAGTCGACCAAAGTGGTCTTAATCTGTGCGCTAAGCTCCGCATCCTCGAGGGCGATGAACAGACCGTTCGGGTATTGCTCTTTAGAATGATATGGCTCGTATTCCTTGGATACGTTATTGAGTCGTGTACCATAGCCATTATCTGCGAGCGGATCCTGTGGAGCTGTCCAAGAAGCACGGTACGCATACGTTCTGAGCGATGGACCAATTTGTTCCCAGCCATCGTTGTGGGTCGGTTTCTTATCGGTTTTTACGATGTTCGTATATTTGGCTGGCTTGCCGTCCATACCAAGTTCACCATCTGTAGCTTTGCGCCAGCCACCGCCTTCAGGCCCATTCTCTTGCAATACAATCGATTCCTCGGTGTATAGATAGTCTGCGAACCGGATCGCGGCGATTTGCTGCTCTGGCGTAGCTTTATTGGTAATGGCGAATTGCGAGCTATTGATCCCTGCGAAGAACAACGTCTGCTGTACGCCATTCGGTCCTTTGAGCGGCGGAACGACGACATAATCTTTATGACGCGGCGCCTTGCTGTCCATGCTGTATGCATAGCTGATTAATGCTGTCGACAACGCACCCATCACGTTATCCTTCTCTCGATTCGCAAGCTGTTGGATCGCGTCTGCATTTTGCGTGAAGGAAGCTGGATCAATCAAGCCTTCTTTGTATAACTGATTTAAGTATAAGAGCCCTTGCTTCCATTCCTCTTTATTCGCGACGAAGTCGACCTTGCCGTCCACGACACGTAGGAATGTACCCGCATTCTTCTCGGTATAATCATCGACGATGAAGGAGTTCATTAAGAAGGCCGAGACATTTCCCGTCCACATCTCATCGGAGCCCGTTAGTGGAATTTCATCCGCTTTGCCGTTGCCATTGGGATCCTTTTCCTTGAAAGCTTTCAATACGTTATGGAATTCTTCCGTCGTGGTTGGAACCTGAAGCCCTAATTTATCAAGCCAAGCTTTGTTGATCCACATTTTGAGCGCATTATCACAGTGGTAGCACTCATTCACTTGCGGCAGCGCATAGATGTTGCCGTCCGGCGCTGTAATCGATGCTTTCATATATGGAATGTCTGCCATCGCTTTCTTAATGTTCGGCGCATATTTATCGATCAATTCATTGAGCGGAATGAACACGCCTTGCTTGCCATATTTCATTTGCTCCTCTTTCGTAAGCGCTCCATGCAAGATGACTTCCGGGTAATCGCCGCTCGCGAGCATCAACTGTTTGCGATCATTCAACGCGTTATCCGGTACCAAATCCCAGTCAATCTTAATATTCGTCTTCTCTTCGAGGAACTTCGTGTAAGTATTCGTCTCCATGTTCTCAATTGTCGATAGCTGAGGTGCGAACATCTTAATCGTCATCGGCTTCTTCACAATGGGATACGTGCCCACTTCCGTGAACAAATCCTCCTGAGCAGCAGGCTTCTCGCCTGACGAGTCAGCTGGCGTCTCTGACTGCTGCGTGCTATTGCCGCTGCAAGCGCTGAGCATGAGTGCCAAGGTGAATACCAAACTTAATGTCCCTGCAAACGTCTTCGTCCATTTTTTTCTCATAAAGACTACGCCTCCATTATCATCTTAATGGTAAATCATGACCCTGTCATCCTTGTGCTAATGCCAACGTGCGAATTCATTTGCGGCTGCCGCATCCCCCCTCTCAAGTCTGTAGCTGACTTATCCTTTGAGTGAACCGATCATAACCCCTTTGACGAAATGCTTCTGTACGAACGGGTAGATGATGAGCACCGGAGCGCTTGCGACGACGATCAAGGAATACTTGAGCAAATCTCTCAGCCCTTGCTGTGCCTGCATCTGATCGACATTCGCCATCATCGAAGGATCGACGGAATTCAGGATGAGAATATTCCGCAGAATAATCTGTAGTGGAAATAAATCTGGCGATCTAAGGAAAATCAATGCATCGAAATAGGCGTTCCAATGGCCTACCGCATACATGAGCGTCATAACCGCAATAATCGGCTTCGACAACGGCAATACAATGCTCCAAATGAACCGAATATCGCTGCACCCATCCAGCTCTGCCGCTTCGGATAGTTCATCCGGAATCGATGTCTGAAAGAAGGTTCGTGCAACAATGACCTGGAATACCGCCAGTGCGCCTGGCAAGATCAACGCCCAACGTGTATCTAATAGATGCAAATTTTTGACGACCATATAAAAAGGAATCAATCCTCCATCGAACATCATCGTAATCACGAGGAGCACCATGACAAAATTGCGTCCATAGAAGGTCTTCTTTGCCAGTGGATATGCGATCATGATTGTCAGTAAGACATTGATAACGGTTCCAACAATCGTATAGAAAAGTGAATTCATATAACCGACGCCGATTTGTGCATTATTGAAGACCGCCTTGTAGCCGGCTAACGTAAAATCGACGGGGAACAACCAGACTTTACCCGATACGACGGCCTGAGGCGAACTAACGGAAGAGCTAAGAATATAGAGCAGCGGGAGCGCCACGATCAATAAGATAACCGTCAAGAACAGATAGACGATACCTAAGAACAGACGGTCACCCTTGGATTCTTGAATACGAGATGCTGTTATCATAAGGACTCCTCTCTCCTTCTTCGAGATTACCACAGGCTATTATTAGATAATTTCTTAGCAATGTAATTGACGGATACGAGCAGAATCAAGTTAATGACCGAGTTGAACAATCCAATCGCAGCCGAGAAGCTGAAGCTAGAGCCCAGCAAGCCCACTTTGTACACGTAAGT
Organism: Paenibacillus terrigena DSM 21567; assembly: GCF_000374845.1. Lineage (GTDB taxonomy): Bacteria > Bacillota > Bacilli > Paenibacillales > Paenibacillaceae > Paenibacillus_K > Paenibacillus_K terrigena. The sequence goes on from NZ_KB895430.1 coordinate 50,963, forward strand.
AGAGATGACTTCAGACGTGCTCAGATTGAGCGGATTTTGCATGAGATAAATTTTCTCGAATCCGAGTTTCATAATATTCCCTAAGTTCAATATCAACAAGATGACCGATACCGGGATTAGACTCGGAATATCGATATTAATAATCTTCTGGATGCGCGAAGCCCCGTCTACCTTGGCCGATTCATAGAGCTCAGGGTTGACCCCTGCAAGCGCAGCAATATAGATGATCGCGCCATAACCTGTGAACTGCCATACATCGGACCAGACATAGATCGATTTGAACAATCCGGGAATGCCCATAAAGTTCGTATTCTCGACGCCCAGCATCGCGAAAAACTTACTAATCATTCCTACATTCGGCGTCAAGTTCACGATAATAATCGAGACCATGATAACCGTGGAGATGAAGTACGGCGCGTAGGTGACGAGCTGTACACTTTTCTTAAATAGTCCGTTGCGTATTTCATTCAGTGCCAGCGCCAGAATAATAGGAGCCGGGAACCCGATCAACAGCCCGTAGAGACTAATGCCGAGCGTATTCTTAATATAGAGCCAGAAATTCGGTGAATTGAAGAATTGCTCGAAATACTTCAGTCCCACCCAGGTGCTGCCCCAGATGCCTTTGATCACGTTATAATCTTTGAATGCAATGACGATCCCTGCCATGGGCACATATTTGAAGATTACTAAATAGAGCAGTGGCAGCAAAATCACCAAGTACAATTGCCAGTGACGCTTCATTCGTCTCCACGCTGGCGTTCTTACGACTCCTGTTTCATTCACTAGATTTGGCATCACGCAGCTCCTTCCGTCTAGACCTTGGTTTGCGGCTTTCGAATATGACCCCATTGTAGAGGGCATTTCATGCATCAACAAGAAACAAGAATAAACCGATCTAACTTTTTTCACTTTGGCGTCAGCATGCGAAAAAAGCAGCGATTCGCATCGCTGCCCGCACTATTTTCTACGAATAAACCGTTTTCAACCATTCGCTCTTCGCAAGTGATCCGTACGATATTCACCGGGTGAGTAACCAACAACTTTCTTGAATACGCGACTGAACGAGATCGCACTCGTATAGCCAACCCGCTCTGCAACTTCCTGCACCGAATATGTCGTCTCGATCAACAGACGCTGCGCCTCTTGCATGCGCATTTCGATAAGGAAATCGACGAACTTCTGCCCGGTGTTCTCTTTGAACAGCTTACTCACATATTTCGCATTCATCTTGAAATGCTCGCCCAGAAATTCCAGCGACATATTCGGATTCGCATAATCCAGTTCAATGAATTTCCGCATCTCACGAATCATCGCCGTATGCTGACGCGTATCTCGCATCTGCTGGATCGTATCATACAATTCAATCAGTACCGGCTTGATGCCTTCGCGCAGTTGATCAAGAGAATACCCGTTATCGACCTGCTCACTCAACTTCGGCAGACTCTCCTGAACCCACATCTGCTGGATTTCTTTACTCCATCCGGACACTTCTCGGCCGAAGAAATAGATCAAATAATTCATGACATTCATAATTTCATCATTTGTGAGCAGCCCTTGCTTCAATTGCATGAACCAAGCATCGTATTCCTCGATCCAATGGTCTTCGCCCGTACGGAAAGACTGCACTAGCCATCGAATCGCTCCAAGATGCGAATAGACCTCCGCTTGGCCTTGGCTTGCAATATCCTCGCTCGAGATCAACCGATTCTCGCCCAGAACGGTCTTATACTTCAGTGCTTCCATGCAAGCTTTATAGGACATCGGAATCTCGCTTACAATCTCTGCGAGCGGGCCTAGACCAATCGTAATTGTAAATTTCAAATTCTGCTCGGTCCAGCCTCTAACCTGATCCGCAAGCTGAGGCAGCGAGGTCGGTTCATCGAGATTCGCTTCAGGCGTCTCGAACAACATCACCGACAAATGGGAAGCCGAGGTCCATTCAGACCACAACCTACAATCTAATTTGGACGCGATTTCTTCAATGACCGTACGCAAGGTGAACTTCAACAGATGCTGGTCACCCTTGGAATAGTTGTTACAGAAATCCCCGTACTTATCAATTTCGACGACGAACATCTGACATCGTCCTGTCGGTGTCGGAAGCTTCAATGGCTTCGCTTCGAGCTCCCATTCCACCAAGGTTAGATTTGCCCCGCCATCAATTAATTGATGAAATAAATCTCGCGTCCGAAGATGCAGATCCTCTTGGTATTTCTGCTGATATTGCCTCGCCTGCTCCAGAATATTGTCCAGCGCAGACTCGATAAAGGCAAATTCGTCCGTCTTGCCACGTCTTGCTCCCCCGCCTGCAATGGGTAAGGAATAGCTGCTGAACTTCGCAGCAATCTGCTCGATCGGCTTGGAATGGCGACGCGTCACATAAACCATCCAGAGCAGGCCCATAGCGATCATCAGAAGACCGATGACGAACCATACGTTATAGAGCGATGAAATAAACCGAACCAATCCGCCATGTACCAGCCCGCTTCCATATTTCCAGCTGGTGTAGCTCGAGATATATTGCGAATTCAATTCCGTCCCATCCTGATTCAGCGGGCTGCCGAACAACGGGTTGCCGGACGTATCCCGTGTCTGAATAAAACTGTTCTTTGTGTCGTACAGATCTTTCGTTAGCTTATGAAGGGATTCTGTCGCTACATTGATCACGATCATACCGAGATCATTCTTCATGTACGGCGCGCCTCGAACGAGACTGACAACTTGTTTACCACCGATCATTTTAAATTGTTCGAAATTGCGACCATCCGTCCACTTCGGCGTTTTGGAGATTTGGTATTTGTGTATGAAATTCTGGTCTGCATAATCTTTGACGAACGAATTCGTCGCATCGCTGAGGACGAACCCGTCCGCATACCGCACCATATAGATCGAATCGATTAAGGGGTAATATGTAATCATTTCTTTCAGCTTCTGCACGGCAGCAATAGTAATATACGGATCGCTGTTCGTATTCGATTTGAAGAAGTCTTTGAGCGGCTTGCTGTTAATGGTCTCCAGCACCACCATATTATCAATCACCTTCAGCGACGTATCGACAAGACGCATCGCCTGCAATGACAACATCTTATTCGCATTGGACGCTTCCTTACGACTCTGCTCACTGAACAGTTGGAAGAACACGAAGAATGTAAACGTAATGACAATAATAAAAATCGGCAAATAAGACAGCAAAAGCCGTTTAAACCAAGAACTCCTCACGTTCAAACCCCGCTTCGCAGTTTTTTAAGTTATTATATCGGATTGAATCTCACTTGTAACCCCTTTCATTTAGAAGCATGCAAAAAAGAGCTACCCATGAAAATGGATAACTCTCTCTAAGTTTAAAAATCCCGATCATTAAAATAATGCCAAATGGTCTCTAAATCCTGTGAAGCCTTAAATTCTCGCAGGTCTTCAATCAGCTTCCACGCTTCATGCATATATCGATGGCTCAGTTCCTTCGCTTGATCCATGGCAGGACTGCTTCGAATCTGGTCGATCACGAATTGGAACTCTTCCACTGATGAGCCTTCATGCAACGCTCGAATTTGATCCCCGAGCTGCTCTTCACGAAGTGCATAGATGACAGGAAGCGTCACTTGTCCGTTCATTAGATCCGCTCCTGCCGGCTTACCCAGCTTGCCTTCTGATTGCTCGAAATCGAGCAAATCATCCTTAATTTGAAAGGACATGCCTACCGCTCTGCCAAATGCGTATAACTTATTGGATACCGACTCGTCTGCTTCTGCCGTCCGTGCGCCAATCTGCAGGCAAGTTGCCATGAGAAGCGCTGTCTTATTCATCGTTTTCTCCAAATACGTATCTAGCCTAATATCATAATCAAACCGCGTGTTCAGCTGTTGATACTCTCCTAGACAAAGCCTTGATGGTGCTGCCGAAATCAGATCCTGGAGAGCACTTCCTTGTTCTTCTGTATCCGAATACTCGAAGAGTGCTTCCACAATTCTAGCCATCATGTAGTTCGCAACATGGGTTGCTGTATAGTTATTCGTCTTCGTGTGGAGCGTCGGCTGCTGTCTTCTCCGTTCTGCACCGTCAATAATATCATCATGAATCAAGGATGCCGCATGCACGAATTCAGCTGCCGCAGCAAGACGAACCAGTCGCTTCGCTTCCGGTTCTCGCGTCCCGAATCGGCTTCCGACGATAACGAGCATGGGACGAAGACGCTTTCCCCCCGCTTGAATCAAATCGAGCACGCTGCGCTTTACAACCGAGAATACCGGCAAATCTCGATCGTAGCGAACCAGGTCAATCATCTCTTTATCAATGCGGTCCACATCGATGTGAAGGGCATCAGATAACTTCATAAGCTGCCTTCGAGTACCGATACGTCACAAACTGATGTATTGCGGTAGGGAGTATAAATTCAGCCGGTTTTCCTTCGATTCTACGAATGTGTATCGTTTTGATAACAGGTGCGAGTGCATTGAGCAAATCCATAGCATGGTTCGCTAAGGCATATTCATAATAAATGCTCTGTAAATAATCGCCGTCAAGAATTTTACGTGTTAGTTCTAGTTTTTCTTCCTGTACATCACCATGGGACTGCAGGGACAATCGAAGTAATACATAGCATCCCAAAATACATTGCCGCCGCGCATCATCCATATCATATTCATTCAGAAAATGAGCCATTTCTTTCACCCAGCGGGTGTTCACTTCAATCGCAATGCCAGCATCGGGTGCTAATTGCTGCATTAATTGTTCGAACGTCTGTGTCATTAATTGGCTTGTACTCATGATTCATCACCTGCTTTTCCTCTGAAAATAAGGAGGGCGTAATGCAGCAAGACCCGCAATACGCTCCTTTTTTTATGGCTGACAGGTACCCAGACCTATAACCTTAACCTCTAGTTTAATCTGCGTATAAATACCATTTCTTGACGAACGGAATTTTGCGCCAGATGCGTTTCAAATGCGGGTACAGGTAGTAGTCCATACCAAGCGTACTGCCGGAACCTCCGATTAACGCGACACCTGCGAACAAGTACCAGAGCATTTCGTAAGGAGCCATACCAGATGTCCAGATCATCAACCCCATTGCAACCGTACCAATGGATGCTACCGATGTGAACAGGCCTACGATGAGCATGAGACCGAAGATGATCTCTCCGCATACCATAGCAGCTTGGAATATCGATGCTAGTGCAGTATACCCGCCATCGCTCGTGTAGAAGAACATATCCATCGTTCCCTTGACCATGCTGCTAATAAAGTCAGGAACCGGCAGTGCCTCGACAGCCGTTTTTACGGCTTCCCCTGCTGCTGCTACAGCTTCAGTCGCACCCGAAGTACCGTCAACAGCTTTAGCTGGGATCAAGAAAATATTGCCCGGATCTTCCAAAATTTTCGGTAACTTCGCAAGACCTTCTTTTAACCACATCGCACCAACGAATATCCGAAGAGGTACGAGCCAGAAGTTCGGGGAACGCTTGGACAAGTGTCCGCCCACGAAGCTCCGACGATTTGGTACATGGAAGAACTCATGAAGCATATAGGAATAACATTTATTAAATCCACACACTTGGAATAAATAGAACAAGTTAATGAAATGCTTGAAGAACATAGCCATGAAGCCTGTGAACATGAACATTTTCTTCGGTGTACCGATATTCGCTACCCCGTAGCGTCCACCGATACATACCATCGTCCCGTGGAATACCGGCTTGTATGGCTTCTGCTGAGCTTGTCCCGTAATCACAGCGTGAATGTTATTCGCAATGAGTGGCGCTGCGTTCTCCGCATTCTCAACCATCTGTGGAACAGGACGTTCTTCGCCTTCTGGGATGTAGAAGATGTTATCGCCGACGACGTATACGTTTTTGTGATCAATACTTTGCAAATGCTCGTTCGTTACGATCCGTTTTCTACCCTTTTGTTCTAGATCCAATTCGCCTACCAAATCCGAACCTTCGACACCCGCCGTCCAGATAACGGTGTTCGCTTCGAGGTCCCCGGATTCTCCGAGACTTACGGACGTTGGCGATACGCCTGTAATTTGCGTACCTGTGATGACTTCGATGCCCAGTTTATCAAGACGCTGCTTTGCTTTCTGGATCAGCTTGTCTGGTAGAATCGGCAAGATTTTTGGTGCCATATCGGCAACAACAAGACGTACTTCCGATTTATCCAGGTAGAACTCTTTGCACAATTGCTCCTTGTATTCACCAAGCTCACCGATCATCTCAATCCCCGTGAAGCCTGCACCTACAACAACGAACGTCAACATACGTTTACGGACTGCTGGATCGGTTTCTTTCACAGCTCTGATGAACATATTTCGGATTTGTTCTCTTAGTGCAACAGCATCTTCATAAGACCATAACGAGAATGCATGCTCCTCTGCACCTGGAATACCGAAGTACGACGGCTTACAGCCTGTACCGATAACTAAGTAATCGTAGTTATAGCTTTTGTTATGTTTCGAATGAAGTGTATTGGCATTAAAATCAATGTTGGCAATATCGTCGAGCACCACATCGACATTACGTCCGGCAAAAATCTTCTTCAGATCGACTTTGATCGAATCTTCCTCAACGCGTGCTGCTGCAACTTCGTGTAATTCGGTTAGGAGTGTATGGTATGGCTTGCGATCGATGAGTGTGATTTCAACGCCGGATCCCTTTTTGAACTTCTTCGCTAATTTCTTAGCCGTTAGTACGCCTCCGTAACCTCCACCAAGAACGATAATTTTCTTATTCATGGGAGTCACCTCTTTATCCGTATTTTACGAAGAAACCCCCGCTGTATACGCAGCAGGGATATCCTTCTGTGAACTTCGTTTATTACTTTTTCGCACCTTCAAGTGCTTTAGTAACCAAATCAACAAATGGGCTCACAGTGATAGTTACACCTGATACTGCATCCGATTTACCTTCTCCATTTAGAGAAAATGCTGCTGGATCTTGCTTCTCGATCAAGAATTGCTCCGCTTTTTGAGCTTCTTCGTGCCATTCCCCAGCTGCGTTGCCTTTTTCTTTCATACCGTACTTACCATCTTTGGACAATTTCTTCTTCGTGTCGCCGCCGTCTTTCGCTTGTGCATCCCAGTTCGCTGCAACGATGTTACCGTTCAATACAGTAAGATCAACAGTATATTTAAAGCCGCCATCGTCAAAATTAGCTTCTTCTGCGTGATAAGCTCCGTCTTTATAAGGGCCTGGCTCAACAACGCCTGCTGCTAGTGCTTTTTCAGCAAGCTCTGCGAATGGGCTAACGGTGATCGTAACGCCAGTGATCGCATCCGTCTTACCTTCTGCATTGGTTGTAATTGCCTTAGGATCTTGCTTCTCGATCAAGAATTGCTCTGCTTTTTCAGCTTCTTCGTGCCATTCTCCTAATGCTTTACCTTTATCTTTCATGCCGTACTTGCCTTCTTTGGATAGAGCTTTCTTATCCGGGCCGCCAGCCTCGTTAATGCCTGTCCAGTTCGCGGACGTAATTTTGCCGCCTTCCACTTGCAATGTTACAGCGTATTTCCAGCCATCTGTGAACTCAGGTTGTTCAGCATAATATGTTCCATCTGCGTAAGTGCCTTGCTCTGCAGTTGTTTTGTCAGTTGTAGTGGACTCTGTTGTTGTTTCTGGCTTCGTAGTTTCTGTTTTGCCACCGCATCCTGCAAGAAGACCAGCGACAAGCATAGTTGTCAGAAATAATAGAGATATTTTTTTCATGGTATAGACCCTCCTAGTATGGTTTCACATAATCAATTGTTTGTGAATTTTATCTCAAAGTAATTCTATCAGAATTTTAATCAGATTCATGTGACTTAAATCACATTCATGTGATCCAAATCACATTCCTTTTTTCTGGTTACATGACTCCTGCCAGTTATTAGAATAAAAAGAGAGGCCAGCGTTTGCTGCCTCCCTATTTGATCTATTTTAACCGCGTCAGTACGATTGTGTTTAACCAAGTCAGCTCGGATAGTGTTAGTTCACTTTTCTTCACCTTGTCAAGCCAGCTTGGATCGGTAATATATCCTTTTTGGATGAGATCATCAATGGCTGTCACGAGCATTGTCTGTTGATTTGCAGTCAGGTTCAATGTATTCTCCTCCTCTGTCGATGTGGCATCATATACGTAGAGATGGTACTGATCGATCAATTGAATCAGCAGCTTCGGATAATTGGGATCTGTCGCATATCCGCCTTGATATACCGCCTGTGATGCCGTTTTATAATCCGCCCCAATAACTTTGCGATACCGCATTGGATTACCTTTGGTCCCGTTTAGCAGCAGATTAGCATGGTCATCAATAGAATCTTGCCAGCTGGGGTAGGCTCGGAAAGAAGCTATAATGGTATACGGCTTGCCATCAGGCCCATATTCTGTCGTGGTCCAGGAGCTGTTCCCGCCTTTAATCCCGAATAGATTATTCTGCTTCACGGTTAATGATGAACTACCCCAGGAGCTTTCCAGCGCTGCTTGTGCAATGGTTAATGATGCAGGGATGCCGGTCTGATGCATACTGCGAATCGCCATGGGTGCTATTCTAGCGATAAACTGATGTGGATCCATGTCACATTCCCCCTTTCTACGATTCGGATTGCTTTCTTGTACGATATGATATAGTATGCACGCACTTGCTAGAGGGACAAGGCGTATTGCGGACGAACGACAAAAAAACCTGCACAGCACAAGGCCGTACAGGTTCCATGTATATGAGTTTATGATAATAATAATAGGATTACACTTCCGCGATGAACCGATTCGTTAATGATCCTAGCTTCTCAATCTCTATCGTTACGACATCACCCGGCTGCAGGTAGACACGTTGTTCTGGCGGTAATCCAAGAACGACGCCTTCTGGTGTACCTGTCAAGATGATATCTCCAGGCACCAATGTCATATGCTTCGAGATGTAACTGACAATCTCGTCACATGGGAAAATCATGTCGGATGTGTTCGAGTTCTGACGCACCTCACCATTGACAATCGCTCGAATGAATAGTTGGTTCGGATCGCCAACTTCATCAGCCGACACCAAGTAAGGTCCAAGCGGACTGAAATCATCGCATGTTTTGCCTAACAACCATTGATGGGTACGCATTTGCAAATCACGTGCGGATAGGTCATTGACTGCACAATAGCCAAATACATGATCCAATGCTTCCTCACGGGATACATTCTTCGTATTCTTCCCGATCACGATGACGAGCTCTGCTTCATAGTCAAGTTCCTTCGTCACGTTCGGTACGACGATCTCCGCTTGATGTGATGTTAATGTATTATTGAATTTGTTGAACAGAATCGGATACGCCGGAATAGGGGCATTCGTCTCTTCTGCATGCTTCTTGTAGTTGAGACCAACACAAATGATTTTGTTCGGTGCCGTGACGCAAGGCCCGTAAGTGATTGTCGACTCATCCAGCAATGCATCCCCCGATGTTCCGCATTGATCGACAATCGATTGGAGTTTATCTACTACTGCCTGTCCGCCTTGGATGACATCCATCACGTTCTGCGGCACGTGGTTGTCTCCTGCAGCTGCACGAGCCACATCCAATACCCCATATGCTGTCTGAACACCAAGACGCTGCTGACCCTCTTCAATAAATGTTAACAGTTTCACGCTCGTGAACCTCCTTGTGTTTTAAGCATTCTTGCCGAATACAACGCCGCCGTCAATATAGAGCGGTGACCCCATCATAAATTTCGATTCGTCCGAAGCGAGGAATAGCGCAGCTTGCGCCACATCTTCAGGACGTCCTAGATCTCCGCTTAATTGGCGGGTCTTGAGGGAAGCATACGCCGCCTCTTGATTGTCACCATAGGATTTCTTCAAATAATCTTCAACGAATGGCGTGAGAATCGTCCCTGGCAAGAGGGCGTTCACACGAATGTTATATGGTGCATAGTCCACTTGCATCGACTTGGTCAACGATAGTACCGCACCTTTGGTTGTCGCATATGAACCGCGCTGTGCAAGCCCGATTTCAGCAATACAGGAAGACATATTAATGATCGATCCTGACTTTGCCTCCATCATATGGGGGAGAACATATTTGCTAGGCAAGAACACACCTTTGATGTTGATATTAATGACACGATCCCATGCCTCTTCTTCAATTTCATGCAGACGACCGACACCGCTTACGCCAGCATTGTTGAAGAGAACATCGATACGACCAAAACGCTCGATGATTTCTGCTACCATTGCCTGCACTTGGTCCGCTTTGGTTACATCGGCACGAATGAAGTGGGCGCGTCCGCCGGCACTTTCGATTTCTACTGCTGTTGCCTTGCCATGCTCCTCGTTCAGATCGTTAATAATGACAATAGCGCCTTCTTCCGCAAAACGTATCGCGGAACTTTTCCCGATTCCCGAGCCTGATCCAGTAATTAACGTTACTTTATCCTTTAATCGCATACGAGCTCCTCCTTTAGGTTCCTCGATGAATTAGCGTTCCATATGATCGTCTGGCTGTGCAGCCTTCACCGTCAGACCGCCATCCACCATAAGCAAATGGCCGTTTACTTGCATCGCTTCTTCGGATGCTAAGAATACAACTGCATCGCCGATTTGACGTGCTGTACCGAGGCGTTTCATCGGATTCGCTTCAATCTCTTGTTGGCGGATCACTGGGCTTGCCAAGTAATCTGTGCACATATCCGTATCCACGGTGCTTGGTCCCACGGCGTTTACGTTAATATTGAACTTCCCGAGCTCAATGGCCATTCCTTTTGTCAGCATGTTCGCTGCGGCCTTGGAGGATTGGTAATGCGGGATCACCGGACTTGTCACGACAAGGCTTGCTGTCGAGAGAACGTTGACAATTTTGCCGTAACGACGCTCGATCATGCCTTTCGCTGCGATCTGCGATGCTAAGAAAATTGCCTTTACGTTCGTGTTATACGTACGATCCCAAGTCTCTTCGGAGACATTCAAGAAGGATTCGAACGGAGCGATCCCAGCATTGTTCACGAGAATATCAACGGGTCCAAGCTCAGCTTCAACCTGTGCGAACATCGCCTCAACCTCGGATTTCTTCCCTACATCTGCACGTACGACGATAGCACGTTGTCCAAGCGCCTCGACTTGTGCTTTGACCTTCTCGGCTAAATCCAAACTTTTTTCTGATGCGTAGTTAATCGCTACATCCGCACCTTCTTCAGCGAGACGAATGACAATCGCCTCACCAATCCCGCGGCTTCCTCCAGTTACTAACGCGACTCTCGATTTCAAACGGTTCATGTATGTTAATCTCCTTCCATTACAATGTTGGTCCAATGCGGTTAATACTAAATTCTTGGTGACCTAGAATTTCAGCCTTGGTCTCTTTGCCGTCAGCTACTTCGACAATTTCTTGCCAGATCGATTCACCAGCTTCGTTCAGTCCGAGCGTACCTGCGAGCATCGCGCTCACGTCGACATCAAGGTTATCATTCATGGACTTGAAGACACGTTCGTTCCCTGTGATTTTAATGACCGGAATAACCGCTGCACCCGTTGGTGTTCCACGTCCCGTTGTGAAGCAGACAAGGTGTACACCACTCGCTGCCATACCCGATACGCACTCAATGTCATTTCCCGGGGAATCCATGAAATAGAGGCCTTTGCCAGGAATCGCTTCTGCATATTCAAAAGCACCGACAAGCGGCGAAGTTCCGCATTTGCTAATGCAGCCTAGAGACTTCTCTTCAATCGTAGATAATCCCCCCGCAATATTCCCAGGGCTTGGGTTGCCGCCGCGCATATCTGCGCCCATTCGATTGATCTCGACTTCGAACCGCTCAATATAATGATAGAGTTTGTCGGCGACTTCCTTCGAGCTGCAACGTGCAGCCATGACATGTTCTGCGCCGATAATCTCGGTTGTTTCACTAATAACGACCGTGCCGCCCTTCTCGATCAAGATGTCAGAAGCTACCCCCAGTGCTGGGTTGGATGCCATGCCTGACGTTGCATCGGATCCGCCGCATTTAACCCCAATACGAAGCTCACTGATTGGCATATTTACGATAGGTAGTTGATCCAGCTCAGCACGTAGACGTTTCGCGATTTCGATCCCTTTCTGAATCGCCTTCACCGATCCGCCCACTTCTTGGATATCAATCACTTCAACCGGTTTGCCAGTCGCTCCAATGTCCTTCGCAAGCTCGTGCGGGTCAATAACCTCGCACCCAAGGCTTACAATAATTACTGCTCCGACATTTGGATTTTTCCCTGTACCCGCGAGTGTCTCGAATGTACGTACTTTATCTGCGCCAATCTGACTGCAGCCATGTTGATGCGGGATGGAAACGGTTCCAGGAACAGTCTGACTAATTCGATTGCATACTTGATTCGCACAAATGACCGTAGGAATAACTAACAAATGATTTCGAATACCGTACTCGCCATTGGCGCGTTGATAACCTTTAATAAAGTCCATGATCCATTTTCCCCCTCAGGCGCTACGCCCCTTGACTTTGATCTCCTCTGCCGCGAATCCCTTCCACATTATGCACATGAACATGACGCCCGCGTTCGATCAAGACCGTTGCGCGTCCAATGACTTCACCATATTTCATAACATGCGTTCCTTCTTCCATGTCAACAAGTGCGACTTTATGTCCGAATGGTATCGGATCCAACGCTACAACCGTCACAAACTGATCTTTACTTCTGTAATGAATCGTATCACCTGCTTGGATGTCCTTCAGTGCAGTCGCAACATGATCTTTCTCATCCACGACGAGTGCATCAGCGCCAGCTACTACTTCTCCTGCCATTTTCTCATCACCTCAATAGAGTTATCGGTAACTCAAAAGTATCAACTTTACCCGGTAGTGTCAAGGATAATTTTCCTCGTTTCTGTATCTTGACTTTCGCACCTGATTCCTTCAATATTGACGATATCACTTGATATAGAAAGGATACTACCATGGTTTCAATCTATGACATCGCCAAAAGAGCACAATGCTCTACCATGACGGTCTCCAGAGTTATCAATAACACTGGCCGTATCAGCGAGAAGACAAGACAGCGTGTCAAAGCCATCATGAAGGAAATGAACTACGTTCCCAACCATGCGGCTCGAAGCCTAGTTCTTCAGCAGACCAAGATTATCTCCCTCCTCATTACGGATATTACCAATCCCTTCTATACAACACTCGCACGAGGCGCAGAAGATGCTGCTCAGCGATTAGGATATCGGCTCATGTTCTCGAATAGCGATGAGGATGTCAAGAAAGAACATGAATATATTGAGACCGTACTCTCCATGCGTGTAGACGGCGTACTTATTGCACCTGCCGGAGACCAGTCTTTAGAACATTTGCAGAAATTGCAGTTATACAATATTCCTTTTGTGCTGGTTGACCGTGAAGTGCCTGGTATTGAATCTGACCGCGTATTAGGAGATAGCAAGGAAGGCTCCAAAGCGTTAGTAGAACATTTAATCCAGCTGGGGCATCGCCGAATCGCTTTTATTAACGGGTCACCCGGCATCTCAACGGCAAGAATGCGCGAGGCAGGATATTTGGAGACATTGAAGCTGAACGATATTCCTGTGAATCCCGATTATATGTTCGAGACAGGGTATTCGCAATTCGATGCCGATCCGATTATTGATAAGCTGTTATCCTTAGAGGAACCGCCAACGGCGATATTCGCAGCCAATAACTTTATTACCTTAGCCGTCATTCGATCACTTCGGAGCAGAGAGCTTCGTATTCCTGACGACATGTCCATCGTATGTTTCGATGATCTCGATCCTGGTTATATCGTGGACCCCTTCTTAACAATTGCGGCACAACCTGCCTATGATTTTGGTCGGATTGGCATGCAAATGCTGATTGATCGTATTCAAGGGACAGCCAATGAGCCTCGGAGTGTCATCCTTCCATCTAAGCTGATTGTGCGCCGTTCCAGTACGGAAATATAATTGTGAACCTGTTGGAGTAATTCTGACAGGTTTTTTGATTTTTCAGTGAAAATAGGATATTGCAGGAAAGACATAAGCACGTGGAGAATCATAAGGGAGAAAGGTATTGCCTTCACGATTCGCACATAGGCAATTCTCAACTTGGGAGGGTTAACTACAGTTATGGCACTAATACAATGTAACTTTTATGCCGAGTCTTTAGGTCTCAGCACAACCATGTCGGTCATCCTGCCAGAGCAGACAAAGACGCAGATTGGGCTTACGAATGTCATGCACTCGCTCCGTCACCCAACGCTCTACTTGCTGCACGGGCTTTCTGACGACCATACGACCTGGATACGCCGCACTTCAATCGAGCGGTATGCCGCAGCACTAGGAATCGCTATTGTCATGCCTCAGGTTGATCGCAGCTTCTATGCAGATATGGTCCACGGTAATCGTTATTGGACCTTCATTAGTGAAGAACTGCCTCGCGTCGCTCAATCATTCTTCCCACTCTCTGAGGCACGCGAAGATAACTTCGTCGCAGGATTATCTATGGGGGGATATGGTGCATTCAAGCTTGCGCTGAATCATCCGGATCGCTTCGCTGCTGCAGCAAGCTTATCGGGTGCAATGGACCTCACGGATCAAAGATGCTTGGAGTGGTGGCCAGAGGTCTATCAACTCGTATTCGGCAATCAAAAAGTTGAAGGTTCGAACAGTGATTTGCTCCACCTGGTATCGACGCTTGGATCGACGACGGATGCCGTTCAAAAGCCTAAGTTATTTCAATGCTGCGGAACCGAAGATTACTTATATGATCAAAATGTACTCTTCCGCGATACATGCATGAAAGTTGGACTCGATCTGACGTACGAAGAAGGACCTGGGGATCACAATTGGGAGTACTGGGATCAACAGATTCAACAAGTGCTTCGCTGGCTGCCGCTTCGAAAATCCTAATAGAAAATCCTCGACATGCTGGGCTTTCTGTGTGTCGAGGGAAATATCCTACTCAAATCATACACTGCGTCACTTTCAGCATCTCAATTTAGAAGCACATAAAAAAGACCACCTTCGAGAAATGAATCTCAAAAGTGGTCTTTAGCTGCTTGGCATCGTCCTACTCTCCCAGGACCCTGCGGTCCAAGTACCATCGGCGCTAGAGGGCTTAACGGTCGTGTTCGGGATGGGTACGCGTGGAACCCCTCCGCCATCGACACCAAACGAATTACTAATTCAGGTTTACAGCATTACCACATGCTGCAAGCATTCTGATCCACATCACTGCGCTTGGCAGCTATGCTTTTCTTTTTGCTCCCTGAAAACCGGATGCGAAATAAATTTGCGTTTTATGTTTTAGGATAAGCCCT
>NZ_KB895431.1 GCF_000374845.1 Paenibacillus terrigena DSM 21567
GATAAAAAACGTGCCGAGGGCAAGCCGTTTAAAGTAGCCGTAATTGCCTGCGTAAACAAGCTGATCCACTGGATTTACGCGATCCTTACTAAAAAAGAAGCATTTCAATTGAGTTAGAAAGAAATTCTCACCTTCTCAGGAAATCCTTCCCACAACTGCAGGAAGGGTTATTTGCTATACTCATTTTTCAGTATACCACCGGCGATTGAATCCATTAAGTTTTAAATATTGACAAACTATTAGCTAGAATAGCTCAATAAAATGAGCAGACTACAGTGGTCTGCTCAACATTGAGTTTTATTCAACTATCGTGTCCCTTTAGTTCAATCGAATAGGGGCTTACTGAAATCTACAAGTTCTTTGATTTGACGAAGCACATTGTCTTTAGGCACCACAATATCATAGATAACGAAATAAGGACTGGATTAACGTATTTGTTCACCAGGGCTTGGAAGCAAAAGACACACCACCTTAAGTTGATACAACCATACACAAAAACAGTGAGGCCTTCCCCGACTGAAAGTCGGGGAAGGCCTCAAGTTTTACTTTTCAGTGGACTCTCAAAAGATGGTCTCTTTTTTCACGCTTACACTCCGTTGGTTCACCAAGACTTTTCTCTTAATTCCACTCTTTTCCGTGTTCGCGAATAAATCGAAGTTCCTCTTGATAGTGATCATAATGTCCCTCGTCGATCATTTTTTGAAACGCCATATCGCCTTCTTTGGCTTTCCTTTGCATAGTTTTACATAATCCTTCTACTCGTAGCAATACCATCTCTAAAAACCCTTTATCTATTCCCTCCATACCATAGGAATCAAAAAACAATTTAACCCTTTGTTTGATTCGCTCAGCATCCTTTAACGAATCATAATAAATGGCTTCACCTGCTTCCGTATGATATAGCCTACTTAAAGGAACGCACGTGTAAAGCGTATAGGCGATATCCCAAAGTCTTGGACCAGGAGCAGCCAAATCAAAATCAATCACACCTACTGGTTCTTCGCGATTAAAAATAATATTATAGATGGCAAAATCATTATGGCACATCACCTCAAATGGCTGCGGGGTGTTATCAATGGGTTGCCAACGTTCTTCCATTGGAAAATCACTCACCGCATCATGATAGAGACGAAGCATTTTTGCGATCTCTTTTAAAGACTCGTCCGACCACATGTATTTTTTTAACGGATAATTGCCAGCTTCTCCTTCGATGAAGGATAAGATCTCTCTTCCTTTTTCATCAATACCTAGAAACTTTGGCACGCCATGTAGGCCTTTGCTTTCAAGGTGCTTTAACAATGTATGAATTTTAACACTATCAGGCTTTAATTCTCGTCGAACCGTATCTCCCAAACGATATACACTGGAGACATTCCCTCCAGTTAGTGCTTCTTCTTTTTCGTACTGGCTTTTCATTAAAATTCCCCCAATTTCGGGACTCTTTGATTGTGTCAATAGAGATGTATTTTTTCCCATAAATAAAAGCAGATATACAAAGGTATCTGCTCGGCAATGGGAAATTAATTGTCCACACCATGTATCCCTTGAATGATTTAAGATAGACAAATAAACGCATCCTTAAGAACCAAGGACCGCCACTGTCTCTATCCAATTAAATAATCATTTCAAGGTATTCCACATAAGTATAGATTCCCCTCTCTTTACATCTCTAAATTAGATATTACCAGGGGTTACCAACTAAGAAAAGACTTTTATTTTGCTATTTAGTTGAAAAAATCAAAAAAGACCGCTCAACAACATCATTATCTTAGTCGCATCTGACTCTTAGACCTGCACGAGGATAACGAATAACCCATTTTTTCAAAACATCACATAACTTAGTTTTCAAGTATTCTGCCCAATAGCTTAATAAAAAAAGGAGCAGCTGCCACGGCATCCTGCTCCTTTTTTCGTTCAACTATCGTGTCCCGTTAGCTCAATGAATGCCTATCATAACGTGTTTCCTTCAATGTACCGAAATATCCGAAAATTCATTTTGAGGGTGTACCATGTGTTCAGCAAGTACACCAGCGATGTATATTTTTCATTAGCCAGGTAATATTTCTTACCGTCGCGTTGTAAAATTCCATTTTATGAAGCTTGCCGTTTCGTCGAGAGAACCGTATCATAAGTTACGTTGCTATTATTCAAAGAATAAGAAGAGCAGGAAGGATGACTGATATCGTGAACATTACTGAAAAACAGATCGTCGTATCCTTGGAGCCCGAATATGAAACCGAATACTTGCAGCTTTTGAATAATTACTTTACGGCTTCCGAGCGAAATAGCCGGGCATCCTCCATTCATGAAAAAAAACAGCTCATGGCGATTAAAGAGCAAATGGCGCTTATTTGCGACCAGAATCCGCAAAAAATGAACATGCTGAGGTCCATCATCCGAGATGTGAGTGACCGAAGGGAAAAGGCGATCGTCATTTCCAAATCGAATGCCGTCACCGCCCTGTTATTAGACGAGCTTTCTGCGGACGAGGACATCAAGGGCGTTCTTATTATTACGGCACAGCTTTCCATCCATGAGGCCAATGAGATGATTGACAGATTTAATAAAATCCCGGAATTCACCGTTCTGCTTATTACGGATTCCGTCAACACCGGTCTCGACGTTACGGCGGCAAATCATCTTGTGCACTATGATTATCCGGCCCGCTACTCTGATATTCTGCAGCGCAACAACCGCATATCGAGACAAACTTCATATCATAAAGAAGCGACCATATATTATCTCTTAACGTCTGGCAAAATCGACGAGTTCGAATATCGGGAATGCCGGAACCCATAGTGTAACGCTGCAGCAAGGCTGCCAATCAATTCCGCGGCAGCCTCATGCTGTTGTCTGATCCTACTCAATCTTTGGTTATACTCCTGTATTGGAATAAGTTGACCTGCTCCCACCAGCTCCAAGGTGATGTTGCTATTACATTCGCTACGGCGTTGATGCGGAAGTTTATATACGGAACAAAAGGCTGCCACGCGGCAGCCCTTTGGTTATTGAACATCATTCCTCATTAATGGAACAAAGGGCTGCGCACGGCCACCTTTTCGATATTGATTCTTCCCTTCCTGGGGCTACCCAAGGGCCGATTGTTAAAGGGTTGACGGCTTCTTTAGAATGGTTTAAGGATCATAAGTACGGTTATGGCAATCATAAGCAGCTGTGACGCCGTCTCGATTGGTACGATCTTTTTCATCAATCGACCGAGCTCGGAGGGTAGTTCATCCCCTTTGCTTTGACTTATAGATACAATTTCCATGATCTTTTTCATGCGCGGCCCGATCAATCCCTCGATCGTGGCGACCATGAGCAGCGATAAAAGGATCGATATATTTAGCCACATTTGGGACAACCCCATCTTCGTTATGATCATAAGCCAAACCCCGGTAATAATAAGTGCGGCTCCGCCAATTTTAGGCAGGATGGCAAGCTTGTTCGTTACATCAAAAGCAAAGCGCAACTGGCCGACGGTTCTAGCGGACCTTCGAATGACGGGTACCACGAAAGCGGGACCGATTACCGCGATAGAAGCCAATATGTGCAACACGAGGATCCATCCAACCAAATTCACCATCTCCCTTTTTGCTCCTTAGCACACCGGAATCTCGTTTTGATAGGCGAGTCCGACCCTTTTCCTCTTAAAAGGCCCTCCGAGCTCGATATGGTCCAGCATGCATTTCACGACATCATCATAAGCAACATCCAGCTCTTGAAGCCGACTGAACAAGTAACCGGCTATATCGGCCTCGGATAATTCCTTGATCGTCTTCGGAATTGATATGGGCAAGGTTTCCGTTGTTACATGCAGATGAATCGACGCCGGAGGTTCTATCGAATCAATCATAGTTCCCGGACACATAATTGACCAATCAAGCTCAGACTGCAGCAGTCGTTCAAAATTCCGGTTGTGATTTTTATACGCAGGCGGGAATCCGGGCAGATTGTTGCCAATGAGATCAGTATATGGAATATCCAGCAGGCCGGCACCTCCCATTACCCATACCCTCCCGGAAAAACTAGGGTGGATTTCACATTGGCTTATAATGTTATCAACGAGACGAACGAACTCATCTCCTTGACCTGCATGGCCGGCAGCAATAATAGCGGCGTCTTGATGCGAGAGCGCCTCGCCGACGCTTATTGGGTTTATGATATCGTCCACGATCACCTTCACATGGTTGGCGGAACGCTCTCCTTGCTGTCCATAAAACTTCTCTGAGTTTCGCACGAATGCGGTCATTTCATGTCCCATTTTACACCCTTGCTCCAGCGCTCTTCTCCCCGTATTTCCCGTTGCTCCGAAAACAATAATTTTCATCGTTTTTTCCTCCTTTTATAATTGACTCCCGATATTTCATCTCTGGATTGACTCAAGCATAGCATCGTTTAAAAATCTTAATAAGAACCCACTTTAATGTAGGGTCCTTACTTAAAAGTAAGCATTAAGCAGAAAGGGTTATCCATGTTGGTCCACGGTGAAAATCTTAAAGGAAGATTGACTGTAAATAGCAAAAGCCGCCAGGTCAAATCCCGTGGCAGCTTTTGTTATGAGTGCTTGAATTCGTGTGCAAATGAATTGAACCATCTTTAAGAAGCAGATTCTTCATATTTCCGCTTATTATGGTTTTCTCCCCAAGTACACATGACTTCTGCTACAGGAATCAATGTTTTACCATATTCACTAAGGGAATATTCTACTTTTGGAGGGACGGTGGGGAAGACCGTTCTATCGATTATGCCCTCTCGTTCCAAGTCCCGTAAATGTTGTGAAAGCATTTTTTGAGAAACATCTGGTATAAGCTTTTCCAGATCGTTGAATCGCTTATTGGATTGTATCAAATGCCATAAAATCATTGGTTTCCATTTGCCGCCTAGAACATGAATGATTGTCTCCACTGGACATTCAAGCTGATGAATCATTGATAAATCATCCCCTTACCTTTAAGTAAGTTCATTACCCTAAAGTATACACTTAACAAAATTTTACAGAATGTTTGCAATCCGGTCAACCAAATAAAATTAATTCATTTTCGGATCCAAAATCGGTTGCGAAGATTAAACGAGGCTAATGAAATGGGGTTATTCTCCTCTATAACTGCCCGTTCAACGAAAAGCAGCCGATCATTTCGACCGACTGCAATCGCGTCTTTTATTCAACTATCGTGTCTCGTTAGCAGAATAAGCTATTTTGTAATGCGGTGATAATTTCATTGGATAGGAGCTCGACTTCCTTTGTTCCATCTACGATAAGATTACAATCTTTCTTTACATTCCCATTTACAATTGCATATGAATCCCTACTGACGTGAAGGTATTGATCAACAAATTCAATAATGCTTCTCACCAAAGCTGATACTTCAACATTTTCTGGGACAGTAAGTGCGGCTCTTTTGATTGTTCGAGCTAAAGCAATCTCTGGTGGAATGTCAATGCAAACTACAAAGTCAATAAGCTCAGCTATCGCTGTTCGCCCACGGCCAAAAGGTTCCTCGACAATGGCCCAATTGTAATGGCTCTGATTACGTAAAGTTTTCAGGTCCTCAACCATTTTTGGAGTTTCAAATTCATCTGGATTGCAACCGGCATTTACCCACTTTGATAAATCATCAGGGAATCTTGTGGTTTCTTTGTAGTCGTCAAAATGGAGCGAACAAGAATTCGGAAGCAGAGTAACAATAGCTTTAACTAGGCTACTTTTACCTGAACCTGATGGCCCACTAATTGAAACAACGGTAATACTCATCTTTCAAACCTTCTTTCGGTTATCATTATTCCTTCCTAAAGCTATTATAAATACCATTTTTCTTGGAGGCCGGCAGGAAGTCCTTCCTCATTAATCTGCCTGTTAGCGCAACGCGGCTGCCGATCTTTGATGGCAGCCGCGTTTTAGTTATTTATTAAGCTATAGTTCTCCGTTAGCACATAATCATCTCTGCTATGATATCATAATCTGTCCGCGCAGCAGCTTCTCCAATTTAGGAAAGTCCGTAAGGCGATCCATGATTACGTATGCGCGCGAGAAGTAAAAGCCCCGTCGTTCATCGATCGGAACCGACAGACGATGAGATAAACGGGTAACTATTTATTATTTGGTCAATATCCACTCCGCAATATCCTCCAAAACTTCTGCTGACACCTTTTGTGGGATTTTGTACTCTTTTTTGAAGTCCTTGACCCTGCCATAAACCGACTTCATAAACAGGTGGTTCAATCCGGGGTAGAGCTTGAAACGGATATTGGGCTTACCGATGCAGATTTGCTGATAGAGTGCGAAATCCTTTTCCGTGGAGACCTGAAAATCTTTGTCTCCCTGCAATACCAGCACGGGTTTTTCTGTTCTGCTCAGATAATTGGTAACGGGATGTTCGGCCATCTCCTTGAAATACCATGCGTAGGTTTTACCAAAAATCTTTGTCTGTTTTGCTTCTTCCTCCCTCATACCGGGGATGGCTCCGAATTTGGCTTTGAGCCCCGCGATTTTCCTATTCGCTATTTTCTGTAGGAATTTAGGCAATTGACTGAGCATATCATCATTTTGGCTCAGCAAAATATCGCTCAAAATACGCGGCGAGCCTGCATATATGATTATACCCGCGAATTCGCCGCCCTCCGCGTCAATACGCGGCGCGAGCATACCGCCGAGGCTGTGACCTAAAATATACACCTTTTCGGGGTCAATTCTGCCATCATTTTTAAGCAGTTTGGCGGCAAGGAGGGCGTCCTCTATTGTTTCGCTTTCAACAGTCACATCGCCGGGGCTTTCTTTCAGCATCTGCTTCCCGTATATCTTTGTGCGCTTGTCATAGCGAAGCACAGCGATTCCTTTGGCAGACAGTGCTTCTGCAATATCGCGGAATGGCTTATTAGCGCCGATACTTTCATCCATATCCGCAGGGCCTGAGCCATGCACCAGTACCACAGCCGAAACCTTTGAAGAACAATTATCCGGCAACGACAAAATCCCATTCAAAGGGTATTTCGTTCCCCTGCCAATGATTATTTTTTCGTTCATGTCCATAACCTCCGATTAGATAAATAATGGCGCTATTACATGCGGAATGAGTATATGCAACACAATGTCGGTGGAAAAGTGGGCAATCATCGCCGACTCCAGCCCCTTTTTCCAGTAGAGCCAGCCATAAATAATGCTGAGAGAGCCGTTTAGCAATATCGCCCGGAGGATTACGTCGCCGGTGACCGCGGTCAGCGCGTTCGTGATTCCCAGATGACCGAGGCCAAAAATCACGCCTGTTATAATTATGGCCAGCCACACGCCGATTTTAGTTGGACCTCCATCTTTCGCCTTTTTGATTTTGGAAGTAATCCAAACCAAAAGCGTCATCAAAAACAACCGGAACAATATTTCTTCCGCTGTGCCGCCGTAGAAAATCGCAAGTGCGGATTTCCAAATCGGCACCGCCATTTCCGCCTTCATCAGTTCAACGGACATATTCCAGAACGGAATGCACAGTAAAACGACAAGCAAACCGCCCAAAATACCCCAAAGGACGGATGAACCGAGTATAGACTTCAAATAATCCTTTCGCTTTTCACCGCCTGTAATTTCCTCCAGAATCGGTGCGCCAAACCCAATGCGCCGCGCCAAAATCAATCCAAAAAAGCTCGCCAACGCACTCAACACCAGTGTTTGCGCAATCTGCGCTGGTATGATGATCTGCATAGGCGCGTTATCTGGCAGCGGAGCAAGCGCGTAGTAAACGGTAGAACCATTATGCCTGTCACGGCGCACACAACAATAAGCAGGAAGAACAGCTCCAGTTGATGATTTTTTTCATAGTCAATGCCTTCCTATAAAATTCTCCATTTTTTGAACGATTCGTTGATATTTAGAGTCATCTCGCAACGAATCGAACGCTGGATTCATCAGTCCATCCCGCATCATGCTTTCCTTTATTACCTGCTCACTGCGGGGCGTGGCTGCGAAATCATTCAGCCACGGTTCAATCTGGTCAAAGAGGAATCTCCATGAAGCTCAAAGGGGAAGAATCCTTCCACGCAGGTATCCACATATTTTCCAAGCAGTTCAATCGCTTTTTCGAGGAAATTGTTCGCGCAATACATATGAGCGCCCTGTGCGTAAAGTTGGATGACATCGTTTGGGTTTAGCCTCTTCATATTAAAGATTCGTGCGATATCTGACGCCATCAGAAAGGCTTCTTCCGCTTTTTCGAGGTTGTCCATATTCGTTTGCTGTACTTTCAGCAGCCCGTGAAAAGTCGCCATCGTATGCTGATACAGATCAATCTGCAAGGTTTCTTTCGCTTTGCCGAAGTTACCCATAACCTGATAAGCCTGTGACATTAACACACCCTCCGGTATCATGGGTCGGATTCCTTCCCCAAGTAAATCCAAAACACGCTGCGGTTTATTAAGCGTCAGACAGCAAATCGACTGATATAAAACCGCTTCTTTGGAAAGTTGAACATCGTCACTTTCTGCCTGAATCCGCTCACATAGCGTCACTGATTCGTTCAGAAGCGCCTCTTTTCGTTCCTGCGTTCCCGCCAACATGAAGTGATTTGTATACAGCTTGACTATTTGCAAAAGGAGTGGGAAACAGGCGTAATATTTTTTAATGATGATAGCGCACTCCGCGATTACATCTTCAAAAGGCAGGGAAGCGAAATCAGAGGCCAACCGGATGTATAGTTTTGCGATGTCCGTCCGTTCCATTTGCGGGGAATAGCCCATCAGTTCGTCTATACTGATGTTAAAATAGGCGGCAAGCTGTGGGAGAAATGTGATGTCGGGATAGCTTTGCCCCGTTTCCCACTTAGAAACAGACGCTTTGGAAACGCCGATATATGCCGCAAGCCCATCCTGCGTGATTCCTTTTTCCCTGCGTTTGGCCAAAATGACCGATGCCAGATTGATTTCTTTCATCAACGTCACCTCCGCTTATTACTATACGGTTTATAAAGTAACCTTCCAAGCGACACTTAGTTTACTTTTCGAGAAACAATCAACCGTAGGGAAACAATATAAAATAAACAGCCCACCCCTTAGGATGAGCTGTGTTTCAAATACTGTACTTGACTGTTGCAAAATCTTGTCGACAAAGCCGCGTTAGAGCCGGGTTTTTAGATCCTTCGTCGAACAGATAAATAGGGACAGTCTAAAACTTTATTTTCACTGAACAGTATAAAAAAACGCTAAGCCAGAGACGATTCAGGGCCTTAGCGTATATTTTCGTTAAAATGTTGGCAGGACCCCTTTTAGGGTTAGCTCCTTCTCAATGACGCTTTTTTGAATACGGTTTGTTTTCTCAGTTACTAATTCTGATTGAGCAACTACCGAACTCATTCCTAAAAATAACAAAGGAAGCAGCAGCAGCAATCTCTGCATAACATCACCTCAAAGGTAATATTCTCTGGTAATTATTGAGTTATCCTGCCTTTAGTTGGAGGAGCCTTCGGGCTCCCTTTCGCTATGTCAGAGGAAACTTTTTCCAGTATTAATCGTCTATACTTCTATATGAAGAAGAGGTGAATATGATGAAACCCCTGTCAAAAATTATGCTGTGTACTGCCATCGGGGCGATGATTGCTTTAGGCTCTGCTTATGCAGAATCTAAATTGAATTTACTTATCAATGGACATGGCGTTGTGACGAGCTATCTAGACCTTCAAGTCAAAGACGGCAAAGTGCTTGTTCCGATCGATCGCCTTGCGGAAGAATTTAAAGGCAAGGCGGTCTACGATGCTGATAAGAATGAAGTTCAAGTGACGCTGCCGGAATCCGCTCAACAAGCGATTCAGATCGAACGTTTGGAAGCGGCGATGGTCCCCTCTACAGCAAAAGAAGCCTTAGATACTTGGGTCAAAGGCATTCAGACTCGCAATGGAGCGCTGCAATTCGCTGTTTTCTCACCTGAACTACGTTCCATAACCAAGAAAGAATTCGAAGATTACTACTGGACAACGGGCGGCTCCAGTCCGCATATGTCTGAGATCGAAAAGCTCAAAACAAAATCTCTGAATAAAACGACGACTCAGTTCTCATTCGATTATGGCCTTGTTGCTTCCAATTGGAAAGGCAAGGGCTCTGCGGTTGTCACCGTACAAAAGTTTGCATCTAAAGGTCATGAAGGTTGGTTTATTACGAATATAAAAATGAAAGACCCGAGCGATACAGGTACCACGATCGGTGTCGAACCATTAAAAAAATAATTGATCCCAAAATGATATATCGAACTAAAACCTCTATGAGCCCTGTCACCCTGTTGTCAGGGCTCTTATTTATAATCATACATACAAGAGAATCAAACCAATCGATAAGTTTTTTAATACAATGACTGTTGCAATGGAGTGCAGGAGATATTCCTTTAGTGCTGTATGACGATTTCAACCTAACACAATCTTGAGGGACTTGCTGGTAAGCTGATATCCTCACGCCAACTCGGTGGATTCTTATACTTAAGAAAACAATAAGGGAGCTATAATAATGAAACTATACAAAAGACAAGTTTGCGTTGCGATTCTTTCAATAAGCATGTTATGTATAAATTTAGGTCCAACATATGCAAAGGGGACTTCCTTTAGCGATGTGAAAGCTGAATATTGGGGTTATGCAAGCATTCAATGGGCTTTTGAAAATAAGATAGTGGATGGATATCCAGATGGTACTTTTAAGCCAGACAAGGTCGTAAGTCAAAGCGAATTTCTTGCTATGCTTATAAGAGCTTTTCAGCCCAATGATTTCATACTGGGTACCCATCCAGCACACTGGGATGAACCGTATTTAAATTATGTTGATAAAATAGGTTGGAAAGTGAAGCCCACCAATAAGACGTTTTCTAGGGGGACGGCCGCTCAATATTTAGCAAACGCCGCAGGACAAAATTACAATGTGGCTGATTCGGTTCAGTACCTCCTTGATCTTGGATTAGCGAATGGAAAAACTACAAGGACTGTAAAAGGATTTTATAAAGACGATACACTGTCAAGGACTGAAGTTGTCGTATTTATTGAACGTCTGCGATTAGACTCTAAAGCTCTGCAACCCATTTCGGCGGTAGAAGAAAAGTATAATCGAAGTGAAAATGTGCTGGTTTATAATAATAGTGAGTATCACTTTACACTCACTCTTCCGAAAACTTGGGAAAATAAATTTGAGGTAGTGGATACTAAAGATCCACAATCCAAACACAGTCTTAAATTTATTAACAAAACAACAAAATATGGGGTGTTATTTACAATAGCTGTGTGGCCTAAAGACTATTGGATTGAGAGGGAAGAGGAAATTAAAGGCCAAATTCCTGCCGTTAAAGTTGGTGAGTATGGAGACCACGCATACATTTTCCATACGCCAACGGATGTTCAATATGATCCAAGCGATAATAAGTCAATGGAGGATTATAAAGCTATGTTTAAGGATGTTCAGAACATTAAATCATCATTTGAAATTATATTGTAGCAATATGAAAGCAGCGGTCGAATTGAGAAATTCAACCGCTGCTTTTTATGGATAATATACCCATTTTATTTTTATTGCGATTCGGGACTATGGAAATGTAAAAGGGTCTTCTTTTAAAGATCCAGATGGAAACGTTCTTGGTGTCTGTCATTTTCCAGAGTGACTCTCATAAGCTAAACATCAAATAAGGCAATAGCAAAAGAGCAGCGAAGTGTTCCTCCTGCTCTTTCTGTTATTGTACCCGGTTCAATAAGGGGGTGTCCTAACCTATAAAAATCACGCAGGTATGAATTATGCAGTAAAGCTATATAAAGAAGGAGGTATGACTTTTTGTATATTGTCTGTTAATTAGATTCAACTATCGTGTCCCGTTAGTTCAATTTCTTCTTGCATTGTACTGGTACACCAAATGCGGCTCCTATCGCAATACCGAATGTCATTCCAAGAGCAAAGTTATCAAACATAAAACCAAAAGCTGCTCCTAATGCAACTCCAATTGCCAGTCCACTTGCCATCATTTTGTTTGAATTATTATCCATATATCCTCAAATCCTCCTTCCCCATAAACCATACGACATTCTATTTTGATACTTTGAATTTAGTACATATTTTGCCGGAATACATTATTTCTTCGTTGCAATATTCTTCCAATTAGTAAAAAATGAGCAGACTGTGGAAGCCTACTCAACAATAATTTTATTCAACTATCGTGTCCCGTTAGCTTAATGATCTGTGTTTGATACGGGGACTCACGCCGAGCCCTCCCTACACAGAAAGTACAATTTAATCTACATCGTGTCCCAAAATAGATGACTTGTTTTCTCTTAAATTTAAGGGGGATTGGCTTAACAAATCTGCCGTTACTTCAACGAACGGAGCATGCCGCCGATTAATTCGTTAGACGGTAAACCAGCTCCAATCTGGCATAGGCCTTCTCGCCATATTCCCGGTCGCCACTGATCTTCACTGCTTCCTTGAATCCGCAACCAACCCAGAAGCGAAGAGCTCCCCAGTTTTTAAGATCGACTGCTGCTCGTACGGTCTCATATGATAAGCTAACGGCAAGCGAAATGATTCCGTTAACGAGTTCCTTTCCGTACCCTTGGCCACGCCAAGATGGATCGACAGCGAATAGCCCAATATACAGATCGCGTTCTTCGGGGTAGCCTTGGTAAAGTTCGAATAAAGCTGAAGGGACGGCATCCGGACCGCTTACCCGATGAGCCGCAAGCTGGGCGACGATCCGATCCGGGCTCCCACCGGGGGGCAGTTCGGGGATTCCGTTCAGAACATTGGAAATATACAGCCGGTCGAGAGGCTGTCCAGTCCACTTGGGCAGCGGAGCGGATCTTTCATATAGCTCCTGAAGAGTTTTCTCCTCCGCATGCCGCATCGTGTGAATGTCACATCGATCTGTCCCCCAGACCACTGGCCATTGCGTCATCATTTTCTCATTTTCCTTTCGCATCAAGGCAACAAATTATACAAAGATCTAATTAGATTATAATATAATTAGTTAAATTTTCAAGCAGAACAATAATACAAAAAAGCGATGTCCTCTTTTGGGCAACGAAAGTAAATCTAATTTGTTCGTTATCCTGCCCGTTAGCTGAACGATGTGTAGTCGGTTATTTCCGGCTGGCTGCTTTTAATATGCGATTCCTGTTCTTTGACAATAAAGTTGTTTAAACTATTCGCATAAAAACAAAATGAACTATCTTCTCCCGTATTATTGAGGAAGAGACTACAATAACGAGATCCAAAGAAATCTCAATGAAATCGTAGGAAAACTTGTATTGGCCATCTAGAAACAAACAAAACGACTTACCTTCGCTCAGAAGGTAAGTCGTCTTGTTTCATTTTTTCTTATGCGGTTGAGGCTCTTTCGAATTGACTATTATACAAATCCGAAAGAACCCTTGCTGCCTCAACAATTTCCCCATGAGTTGGAGGCGCGGAAACTTCTCTACCATCCACTCGATTAAGCTTTGAACCTCTCCATAATCTGAATCGGAACAAGCCAGCGCGTCATCGTTATCGAATACGGCTATTGACCCTCTCTTCTGCTTCGCCAGGCAATGGTCGATCCACAAATTCCGTGCCACTCGAAACAGAAAAGGCTTTGTTCTATTGAGAGGCTCGATGTTCGTAAAATATTCCAACGTCCTTACTAACGTCTCTTGAACTAAAACTTTTTGCATCTCAGCGAGATTTTGTCAGATAGGTACAGTACTTTCGCAAATCATTCATATGAGGCTTTAACAGGTTATCGTAAGTCAAATTAATATGGATAAGGAATATACACCTTTGCGGGTTTGTTTCCCGTTCACGGGGATTCTCTTCTTCGGTTAATTAACAAAATTGTTCAGAACTGAACTTATGTTATTCGTTTAATAAAGTTGTCACCTTGTTCTGGATCAGCTTGGCTACTTCTTCCGCAGACTTTTGTCCGCTAAAGAATGATCTGACCTCATCTCCGATAATGGAAATCACACGACCGTCCGCATCCGAATAGTTATCCGCTGTATTAATGAATTGTTTGAACTGAGTGAACTCTTCGTCCGACACCTTAGGCGCTTTCCCGTCTGGAAGCTTGTACATCCCGCTTTTAACTTGTTCTTGAATGTCGTTCAACTGCTTCTCATTCACGGATTTAAGCAGTGAAAACCCTTCTCTCTCTTGCAGCGATTGCCCTTCTTCGGATAACAAGTAAGCAATAACCTTCCAAGCCTCCTCTTTAACCGGAGATTTGGCATTTATTGCGAACCGGGATGCTACAACGATCCTCGTTCCGCCTTTTTGTTCAGGTTTTTGCAGCAACTTCGGATTGGAGAAGAGAAGATGAGGGCCATTGATAAGTTCTGCCGGCGATTGCAAAACAGTAGAATAAAACATTTGCTTGCCTATATCTGCCGGTTCCGAAGTCATCACTTTATCATCAAACATTTTTTTGATTTGTTGCATCGTATCCAGAAATAAGGGCGAGTCGAATTTGGCTTTTTTCGCTTTAGGATCAACGAATTCCGTGTATTTATCGACAATCAGCTCTTGAAGGATTAGCTCCGGGGGGTCATTCGCTAAAGCGTAGCGGCGTTTCGAGCCGCTATCTCCCAGTTTTTTCGAAATCTCTTCGAACTCCTTCCATGTCCAATTCTTATCGTCAACTTTCGCGTTCTTAAGAATGTCCCCATCCCCTACGAACGTCCGCAGGGTGAACCCTAAGGGCATGGCATAGGAACCGCCGTTCAGCTTCACCGCATCCAAAATGTTCATTTGCAAATCGCTTTTATTCACCGTTTTGTCTTGCTCGATGAGCTCATCCATGTTCAGGACAAGCTTTTTGTTCACATAATCTTCGATAGGCAAATTGCTGATATCGAAAATATCCGGACCTTTGCCCGATAGTAGCGCTGCATTCGTCGTTTTTTGATATTTTTCAAAATCATCTGAAATCTGAAGTTGCAGATCGATGTCCGGATACTTTTCTTCAACCTTTTTTTCTATCGTCTTATAAAATGTGTTCGATTGTGTAGGCCATAGCTGCAACGCCAAAGTAACGATTGTTTTCCCTTCTTTCATTTCCGGTTTCTCCGTACTTGCCGATTCATTGCTGCCTCCAGAACCGCATGCGGTCATTGACAATGTTAAAATACCAATAAATAGGATACACAAACACTTTTTCATTGAATGAATTCCTCCTGAATTTCCATCACATATATGCATAACTATTGCAAATGAACACGGTTTCCGTCTTGTAAAGGCTCACTGCTTTCTAGAATAAACAGGTCTTCCTCATAGAGACTATCCAATTGAATCATTGTTTCCTTGCCATTCGCTTCACTGGACTTGTTCGGATTTGACGGGCAACATAAGCATTGCCCAATGCCCCTCTCCTCTCTTCAATTTTATAAACAAACACGCCGTCATGATCCTGATGAATAACCTCATTGGAAACGACCACTCCCTCTTGGCGTGAGCGTTTTTCGAGTTTGATTTCTGCCTGCTCCTTCCCCCTGCAGCTCGGAATCCATGACCTTTATACGAAGAGACTCCTGCGGGATCGTTAGGGTCGTACCCGTCTCTTCACCCGTTGGGATCGCAGAACGCGGCACTGTATTCACAATTTCTTCTATCGTGCCTACGATCATGCGGATCTGTTGTTCTTGGACTGCACCTACTTTAACCTCTATATTTTCTCCGATTGAAATACCCAACTAGATAAAAGCGTAGAATCGGCAGATTCATCCAATCGATATCCTCGGCTGCTGCTTGAAATAAGAACATCCGGTTATCCCGCCGAAGCTAAACCTTCAAATGGCATTCAATTGAGTAATAACACCATCGAAAGGAGCGGTTATTTCCTGTTGGCTGACTAGGCGTTCTCTTAGCTCGCTAATTTTACGTTCCTGAGTGCTCAGATCAAGCTGGCTCGTTTTGATTTCGCGATTTACCTTCCGAATCTTGAGCTCGTCTCCTTCATTCATCAACAGGATGTACTGATCCTGAATATTCTGTGTTTGTTCAGGACGGTGACCTCATCTTTCAATTCTCGTTCGGCAGTTTTGCTGTCATCGGCTGCAGCATACCGCTTCCTTCTATCGTAAATAAAAGACTCCCTTTACCCGGCTTTTCCGTCCACACTTTCGGTAATGTGAGCGACTGCAACGTGTTGTTGAACAAAAGTAAAAAACAGTAACAATCCCATTAAAATAAGGAATACGATTTGAATGATTCGTTTGCGCCTGCGATCTGCAGGCCCTTTCTCAGATTCATCTCCGGTCTAATCCTCCTATCCTTTGATGCCCGACAATTAAACGCTTTTAATGAAATACGTTAGGTAGAATAACGCAAATCCGAAAACGCTTGGGGCGAGAAACATCAATGCCGCTATAGCATCCTTTTGGATCCATTTTTTTATCGTTTACGTCATAATGAAGCCATGCCAAAAACCCCACTTCTTCATTCATTGGTTCCTCCTCCCATTCATTCATTAAGAATAGGGCAGAAAGATAAAATAAGAAGTAGGGTTAAGCTTAAATTTTCCTTAAAGATCCAGCTTTGAAATCCGGACTTCAAAAAGCGTGCGAATCGAACTGCTTTGAGCCGTAATCGTACTTTGATGTTGCGTCACGATATTTTTCGCGATGAACAGACCGAGACCCGTGCTTCCCTCACGATAAGTCCGCACCTGATCCCCGTTAAATAACATATCGAAAATATGAGGAATTTCATCCGGAGGAATACAATCACAGTAATTTGCGATTTGGACCACCACATGATCGTCATCTAGAGCGCCATGAATATCTATATACTTGCTTCCTCACGCGTAAATTTCTGTTCAATTTGCTCCTCCAGTGATACCTCGTTAGACAAGATGTAAGCTCTTCATGATGAACTTCAAGAATTAGTTTTTTCCTTAGCCAATCCACCACTAAATCTTCGAGTTATGACATAAAGCTACGGTTCTCTGTACCACCAGAAACGGCAAGTTTTTAAGGCCATCCTTTTGGGATGGCCCTTTCTTTGTTATCACTTTGTTCAACTATCGTGTCCCGTTAGCGGAATGACTAATTTAATTTTGCCCCTCCATCCATTTATAATAATCTATCTTTTCTTCAATCATCCTCAGGTTGTTTTTCAGTTCATTAATTTGAGCAAGAACGTTTCTTTGATGGGTTTACAACAGCTCTCGTCTTGCATTTATTGTAGATTCACCTTGACTTCGTAGATCAGAAAAACGCTTCATATCACTGACTTTCATTCCCGTTACCCGCAATCGGAGTAAAAAATGGATCCACAAGATATCAGACTCTGAGTACTGGCGATACCCACTTGTATCTCGATGGATCCCGTAAAGCAATCCAATTTTCTCGTAATAGCGCAATGTGTGAACAGTAAGCCCCGTCATTTCAGAAATTTGTTGAATTGTAAAAAATTTAGTTTCCATAAATTTCATTATAGCACATCAAAAATAGGCATTGCTTTAGAGTGCACTCTAAAGTGTAACATTTAATTCAAGTTACTCACGAGGAGGAATAATATATGTCAAATGAACGTTATACACGTGGTTGGGAAAAATTAATGCAAATAGATGGTGAAGGAGGTAAACGTGTCATTGAATCGATGAGGGACATTGCTCCCGACCTGGGAAAGTACGTCGTTGAATTTGCATTTGGAGAGATATACTCAAGGGAAGTTCTTGATCTCAAACAACGTCAGCTAATAACGATCGCATCTCTTACAACACAAGGCGGATGCGAGCCACAGCTAAACGTGCATATCAACGCAGCTCTCAATGTAGGACTTTTACCGAATGAAGTAATTGAAGCGATTATGCATTGCATTCCCTATACTGGGTTCCCAAGAGTTCTTAATGCCGTTTTTGTTGCCAAACAAATTTTTGAGAAACGGAATTTGAAAATTATGAATTAAAACAACTAAACTGCCCGTTAGCGCAAATCGGCTGCCGATCTATGCCGGCAGCCGATTTTAGTTATTTATTAAGCTATCGTGTTCCGATAGCTTAATGGCGTTCTTATTTCTGATGATTGTTGTTCTCATCGCTTACTTTCTTTAAAATGATTTTCACGAATTCAGTCTTATCGTCAGCATATTTGTGCTTATTCTTGCTATTCTGTTTTACAAATTCCCGTTTAAGTTCTTCATATTGCATTCTCGCCACTTCGTTATTGCGTAAATAATCTCTAAATGACTATTGTTCAAGTAAATATCTATTTTCGCTCTCATACATGTGTATTTGGTGGGTTCTCGGTTCGCCTTTGTTAAAGTAATATCTATCTGGTAGGAGATCCGATCCTCTGTACGTGTATCCAAGTTGCTCTAAAGGGACCACGCACTCCAAGCCAATCTCAAACGAAGGAATGACAATCGCAATGTCAAGAATCGGTTTTGAACTTAGATTTCTTACGGATGTACTCCCAATATGATGAATGGATAATATTTCATTAAATAAAGCCTGATGTATTTTCTATTTTTCTAAGAGGAATTCTGTTTCCCACTCTACAGTCCAAGGGACTAAAAAAACTTCACCTTTTGGCAATCCAAGCATATAGAATCACTCCAAATATCGATCTCATTTCTATCTATACGATTCGGCAACATGCTCAACGATTCTGCCCGTTACTTCAATGAACAAGAAGAACTGCATCGCTGCAAACTCCTCCACTATAGTGTCCCGTTAGCATTCCTGTAGATGGATTAATTTCGTCTTTGCAAAAAGAAAAGCGCCTCGGTACGATGGGAGTACGCAACGGGTCATAGCCCTTTAAATCCCATCATCCAGGAGGACGCTCTACTATGAAGTTTAAGGCACAGGAGAAACAAAATCAACTCATTGAAAAGATTACCGCCAAGCACCTCGTCGTCGGGATCGACATCGCCCAGCAAACTCATGTAGCACGTGCGGTGAACTTTCGAGGAATCGCCATTGGGAATCCCCTTTCCTTTTCAAACGATGAAGAAGGATTACACTATCTCCTTCGGTGGGTGCAATCTCTACAAGCATCACACACTCTAACTAACGCCATTGTCGGGATGGAACCTACCGGTCACTACTGGCTTAACCTTTCCAAGTGGCTCTCGGATCACCAATTCGAAGTCGTTCTTGTCAATCCTCATCTCGTGAAAAAGAACAAAGAAAACCGTGACAATACGCCTTCCAAGAGCGACAAAAAGGATGCACTTGTTATTGCAGATATGGTCAAAAACGGCTATTACTCTTTCATTCGCAGCACGCCTGAGGCCTTTGAAGAGCTGCGTGTTTATCTCTCAAACCGCGACTCTGTCGTGACGAGACTCGTGAGTGCCTAAAAACCAAATCCATCGCTTTGTTGACATTGTTTTCCCCGAGTTGCGGCAGGTCTTTAAGAGCCTCATGTGCACCGGTTCGTTGGCCACTTCGTCTTTTTCCTACACCTGAAGAACTTCGAAAACTACAGCCAAAAGAAATCATCGAAGGCTGGAAATCACTGATGAAGCGTCATTCTGGTGAGCGAAAAGCTCGAGCTCTTATCGCCCTTGCTAGTAGTTCTGTGGGTTCTAGACAAGCCACGAATGCCTACAAGCTTCACTTGAAGCAGTTACTCGATGAATACGACCTTGCTTGCCAGCAGCTAAGCATAGTAGAAGCGGAGATTATCGCCGTGTTAGATCGCATTCCTTTTGCTAAATCCATGCTTGCTGTCAAAGGGATTAGCGCCATTTCACTCGCTGGAATTCTTGGTGAAGCCGGCGATTTAAGCGGATTTGTTCATGGCAATGCTCTACTGCGGCATGCTGGCCTTAACCTCGCAGAAGCAAGCTCTGGGAAATGGACGGGTCAGATGAAGATTAGTAAACGTGGACGATCTCGCCTCCGCCGTTTCATCTTTATGATGGCCATGAGTTTAATTGCGAACAATCCGGAGTTCAAAGCGATCCATACGTACAATGTTCAAGTGAAAAAGATGAAGAAAATGAGGTCCCTGATGAAACTATGTGGTAAATTAGCTCGCATTCTCGTAGGGATGGCTCGTAGCAACGAGGCATACAATCCTCATAAAACGATGCCAATTCAACTAGCAGCTTAAAGCTTAAGATAACCGTTTCGTCGTACGAATTTTGGCTTATTCGCAGGGTTTCAAAGAAAGCACGGAGTACCGGATACATTCAACCAAAGGGCACCGACCCGTACCGTTAGCAAGACCGGCCTCCACCCCTTGGACAGGCGTAACGAAGGAATGAGAGGGCAAAGACCCGTTGAGACATGGGAGTGAGAACCTCCAGGGGCGGCGTGGAGAATGTGTGCAGCATATGGAAGAATATAGGGTTCTAACCTCCCCCTTTATTTCCTCGCGTCTTCATATTGTCCTGGTCTTCAACTAGCTTTCTCTAACTATCTTTCCGTATTTCAAGCAAGGGCGAAATCCTGCGAATAAGCGAGTATTCGTGAGAAAACTACATCGTACCGAGGGAGTTTAATCACTTATTTTATTTAGTTATTCAAATGGACCGTCTATTGCCTTATCCTCAATCCACTTGCATGTTCACTTGCTACTGACATGGTGATGTCTCACCTTTGGCGAGATAAAGTCTGATGACCGACTCGAAGATCGCTTTTTTTACAGATCTAGTGTTGCATACTCCGTTAAGACTTCACTGAATGTTGCATGCCTTTAATGAAATTGCGCTGCAGGGCAAAGAAAAGAAGCACCGTTGGCAACGAAGTCAATACGATCCCAGCCAGAAGAGTGGTGACACCGGACCTGAAATAAATCCCCTGCATAGTCGCTAGACCAGCCATAATCGGACGAATAGTTTCGGATCGAGTTAAGGTCATACCGAAAACTAAGTCATTCCATATCCAAGTAAACTGAAAAAGGAACAATACGGATATTGGAGGCAACAGATACGGCCCGATAATTCGGATGAATATTTCAAAGCTGCGAAATCCATCAAGCTGTGCAGCTTCCACAATTTCATAAGGAAGCGCTGCCATGTAATTACGAAGAAGAAAGACACAGAATGGTATAGCGATTGCTGTATAAAATAAAAGCATGCCTACAAAAGTATCATATAGACCCAGCTCTTGATAGCCCTTGAAAAGCGGAACCAAATACATTTGAAATGGGAAAATTGTACCACTATAGATCAGCAGAAACCAATAGAAGCCACCCTTCAATCTAAGTATAACAATTCCGAAGGCAGCCATCGCTGAAAGGATGATCGCTATCCCAGCACCGAGTACCCCATAGCTGAAACTGCTGAGGAGCCCTGACCCCAAACCACCCATTCGTATAGCTTCCATTATATTCTTACCTAATTGAAACGTAGTCGGAAAAGCCCAGATGTTACCTTGGCTAAAATCCGTCAGTGATTTAGATGCATTCATGAGAACCAGGATGACAGGAAGTGCCCATAAAATCGCTAGTAGCCCTATTATGATATAAATAATCCATTGTCCGAGACGCTTCATGCCGATCACCCCTCCTTTATAATTGTCTTCCGTAAATAGAACCACGATACGGCGATGGAAGCGATCGTTAGTACAATTGAAATTGCGGCACCTTGTCCAAAGTGGAATAGAACAAACGATTCACGGAACATCGTTACGGCCAGCGTTTCAGATGAACGGTACGGCCCCCCCATCGTCATTACCCAAATGATGTCGAAAATTTTAAAACTGTTAACAAGAGACATCCCCATCACAACGATTGTGATCGGACTGAGCATTGGAAGCGTCACGCTCCAGAATGTGCGGATTCGGTTTGCTCCGTCAATCGCGGCGGCTTCAAACGGCTCCTTAGGCAGTGCGCCAAGGCCGATCAGAAATAACAGCATGTTCGTTCCTGTCCCCTGCCACACAGAAGCGACGATCATCGAAAATGTATTTAGTGGCGGTGAAGTCAGCCAATCCCTGGTAAATGCCTCAAGACCTAACAGTGTTAACATGTAGTTGATACCCGTTTGTGAAAACAAAAATACCCAAATAACTCCAACTACTGTGAGAGACATCGCATAAGGTAAATAAAAAATATTTTTAAAAATACGCTGCCCCTTCAAATTTTGAAGCAGCACGCTGAACAACAGGCCAAAACCAACGGGTAAAATAAGTGAAGCAAATACCCAGATCAAAGTATTTTTTAAAGAGGTCAAATAGGTTGCATCTTGAAAGATCGCTAAGTAATTGGATAATCCTACCCATTTCGGTGCTGCCAATCCATTATAGTCAGTAAAGCTTAAGTAGATCGTATATGCGATCGAAGTGATAAAAAATGCGATGATCAATAACGCGGCAGGAAGCGCATAAAGCAGAGCTTCTCCATTCTTTTTCCAATAAGCTATCATTTTTATTAACCTCTCCTTTTGACTTCTGTGTCCTTATTATTAATTGTAAGGATTAGAAGGGACTCCAGGTATAGAGGATCTATGGATTTCATGGAGTATTTATAGTACTGCCTTGTTTCGATATTCCTGTGGCGACATCCCTGAATGTTATCGTTTATCAGCGTTGCTGAATCCCCCTTTGTGATTATCACAGGTTTTTCTCGTATTAAGCGCAGGTTAATAGCTCCCGAGCTACAGTATAACCGGTTCCTACACATAACAAAGACGTTGGCGGTGAGATTGCGATTGAACCCGACAGGTTAAGGTAGTGTGCGATATTATTACGAATCGCTATACATTTCTCTACGCATTCTTCAACCGTTAATGGCTCCTTAAACAGCATGACCAGCTGCGATTTCTCGTCATAAAAGCAAAGATGATATTCGAGTGTTTCGTAACCGAAACCACTTCAGGCTTAGAGAGGACATTTTGAACAGCAACATGGATTGGATGAACAAGGCTAGGTTAGCTCTGGGAGGGAGCATTCTGGAACCTCCTGTTAAGATTAAAGACGGACAAACTGTTTTTTGCCTCAATTCGTTTCCAGATGTACCGATTGGCAAATCGTTAGTTCGATTGAATATGCGCAACGATACACCTTAGGCATAGTGGATAAAATGCTGCTTGACGCAGCCCATAATGCCACTGCCATTGTTCCGTTCATTTCCCCTCAAAATTCCGAGAATCTATTCTATTAAAATCAAAAGGACAACCACTTAGAGCGATTGCCTTTTGATTTCATTTTGATACCTCTACCGTGCTTTCTCTGTTGTAAGTATATTTGTCTAGTTTAATCTGTGTCGAGTACTCTTCTGGCAACGATCGCAAGGTCTACAATGTCGATCTTGCCGTCGTTGTTGACGTCTGCCACTTTGGCGATATCCCAATTTGGATCCGTATTCTTCGTGCCATAGTACCTCGCAATAATCCCCAAATCGCCTACCGTAACTTTGCCGTCTCCATTCACATCTCCTGTCTTACTAGTAATTACCGACGTTCTGAACGCATGCAGCGCTTCTCCCAATTCGATTGTGGCTTGATTGACTTGCTGCTGTGTAGCTGAGTTGTTAAGAGATACGGCTAATGCCGTGTCAATTGCCGCCTGCAGCACTGCTTTTGATCCAGCAGGATATTGGCCGATATGAACGCCTTCTGTTGCATTGTCATGTGCGCTTTGCGCATCACTGATCAATGCGTTAAGCGCAGATTTGTCGACTGCTGCTGCCAAAATTTGCACTTGATGAGCAGCGCTGTCCAGTTGTGTTTCAAGCCCGTTGCCGTTAGCGATAACTGCATTGAACGATATTGCCGACAATGCCGATGAACTAAGCGGTTTCGCCTTCCAATGCAGCTTGAGTACATCGCCGCCGGCGCTTAATGCGATTCCTTCGCCAAGACTTGCCACCAGGATTTGAATTTGACCCGGCTCTGCCTTTTGTTTCACGATGGCGACTCCGTCCGCGATAGATTCGGCAGAAACAAATTCAACTTTATCCGGATCATACGAAACTTTAACATGCTGGGCATAGACACTATCGGTCACATTGTTCAATCCATAAGTGAGATCGAACGATTCCCCGGCACGGACGTTCTCCGGCCCTCCGATCGCCGCCGCAGTTTTTTCAACCGCTTCTCCGCGTGTAAATCGAACTTCACTAAGGCCATAATATACATCACCATAAGAACCTTGGCCTGCGACTGGATCTGCCGTAAGTTTGATAAAGCGGGCTTGTGTATTAAAGACCACCGATTTACCACCTACAAGGTTGGTTGCTGGCTGATTAGGGTTGCCCGTCGCTCTAGCAAAGGTATATGGATATGCCTTTCCTTCTTTCGAACCTGACCCCCTTAGTTCAGTCCATTGATCTTCTTCGTTAACCTTGTACTCAATCTTTACGTCTTTAAAGCCCCTGTCAATATTATTTTGCTGGTTAATATTCCAAATCCACATCTCGCCTACACTGCTGACCTCTTCAAGATCGAACTCGATCCAAGCGTTCACGCCAGGGTTGATGTCTGTATGCCACATGGTTGCCGCATTACCATTATTATCATGGATATCATACAAGCTTTTCGTTCCACTCATACCGGAACTATTGATAATATTAATGGGGGGCTGCAAATTACTATAGGTACTTCCTGCTGTTACTTTTGCTACCGGCAACAGCTCTTTCTGCCCTGTGATCTGAACGGTGTATTCACCAGTTACTCTTGTTCCGTCACTAGCTGTGGCAATTACTTTTACGGTTCCATTACTACGTGCAAACAACATTCCATTCTTATCGATGATAGCATCCTTCGTTTCATTTCCAGCTTCATCGGTCACTGACCATTGCACTTTGTTCTTCGTTGCGGTTTTCGGTTCAACGTTTGCAGTCATTTGAAGGCTGCCTCCGCTAACCGTTATTTCATGTGCATTGTCCTGAGCGGAAACAACAATTTCCTCAACAGGAATGAAATCAATTAGTTCCATAGCTCGTGTAAAACGAAGTTCACTCAGTCCGTAATAGATATCTCCCCAAGAACCTACTCCAGGTTCAGGATGTGCAGTGATCCGAACATACCGCACGTCCTTTCCTTCGAAGCTAACTGGACTATTTTTATCGTTATTTAAGTTGGTGGCTTTAGAACTAGTTTTACCATTTGCTGTTGCTAACTGGAATGGATATCCGTCTACCACTACATCCTTAAACACCATACCCTTTGGAGGATTCAATTCACTCCAATGGATATCGTCAATGGAATATTCAATCTTGACATTTTTTAATCCGCGTGAAGAGTTATTCGCTTGATTTATATTCCATATCCACATTTCGTCCAGTTGATAGACCTTGCCTAGATCAATCTTTGCCCATGCCTTATTGCCTGGATTACTATCTGTATGCCAAATAGTATTACTAGCTGTATCATGAGTATCCTGAAGCGAAGTCGTTCCTGACATACCGGAATTGTTTATCAGGTTAGCCGCCTTTTGACCGCCTGACTGAGGTGCCCATTCACTACCTACAGATGCTTGATTAGGCACAATAATAGGATCGTTAGCAGTGACTGTTAAAAAGTAGAACTTGGTCTGCCCATCTTTTTTCACCTCAATCGTAATCTTGTCGCCTTCCTCTTTAATCGGGATCAAGGTTTCTTTACCATTAGCTACCTCGATTCCATTCACAGTTATAACTGCATCTGCATCATCAGTAGTCGGAGTCACCTTAACACCCTCAAAACGCCCAAAGTTATCACCCATATTCAGGGAATAGACACTAAGTGCAGAGTCAAATTTAGGCGACAAGGTTCCCATAGATACTTCTAAATCAGACAATGTCACACCATTCGTAAATGCATTTGTTTTAACCGCATTGCTTTCCGCCACATTGCCGCTTGTGTCTACTGCCTTGACTGTATAGGTATATTCGACTCCAGGTTTAGCTGTTCTATCACGGTATGAGCAAACATAGTTGTCATACATTCCACCCAGCTTCACTCCATCACGATATACCTCATAATAATCGACCATGACATTGTCATGAACTGGTGTCCAGAATAAATCGATTTGATTTGTTCCCCGTGGTTGTGCAACTAAATTAGGTGTTCCAGGTACGGTAGTATCTACAATATCACCCGCATGAGGGGATACTGCTGCAGACGGTTTACCATTCGCTCCCGCTGCTGCTGCACGAACTTTATAATAGTAACTATCCTTTAATCCAACAGTAACTTGCGTGTCAAACCAAACGGTATCACGGGTGGTCTCTAGATAATTTCCGCGGCCGGCTGTAAAGTCTTGTTTGGTATCACGGAATATTTCATAATACAGGGCTCTATCAACTGCATCCCAGCTAAGCTGTGTTCCCGCTGCGTTCGTATTTAAATCCGAAGCATAAACTTCCAAACCTATTAGACCTACATTTAAGGTGGATGGAGTACCTTTAATATCAATTTTTAGAGAAGTAATTGTCTTTTCCTCAGGTAAAACAATCACTTTCGGCTTTCCGTTAGGTGGTATATCGGTAATCTCAACAGTACTATTATCACTAAAAGTAATAATTGCAGATGAAATATCATCAGTTGAGTTAGGTCTATCTGCAACGAGAATCTTTTTAACAGTTACCGGAGAACTCCAAGTCAGCTGGTACCAAGCTTCTTTTTGTCCTTTAGATGCCCATTCTAGACCATTTCCAATATCTTTTGCATTTTCTGCAGCATATTGAGCACTATACTCACTTGAGGCCATTGCTATTGCATTCTTCGATAAATTGATTGCCTTTATCGAATTTGAAACAGCATTGAGATTTGTCACTGCCTCTGGAGCCGATCCATAACGCACACGGAAGGTTTTGATGCCATAAGCAGGAATATCGAATGTAAATGTGCTCGAATTCGACACTTCAGACAAATCATTCTCAACTATATCCGTTTCAGTTACAGTAGCATTGTCAAATGGTAATGTTACTGTAACTTTATTTGTTGCTTTTCCTGTAATCTCATGGAAACGAACGATCATGCCGTCCGAATTTGCTTCCGATGCCTTCATCGTTGTCAGTTGGATGTTATCCTTGTTAACCTTAATAATGCTGTCTGATACTGGTCCCGATGCCCCTTGCTGCCCCGTTATTACAGTCGCTTGAAGCGGAGTGCTAATTTCCCAACCAAAACGAGCCGACTCGCCTACTCCAACGTCTGTATTCGTGGATATGCAGTACTTGAAATTCACATAACCTGGTTGATCTCCCTGGAAGTTTGTCTGCCACATATTATTCATAATGTAACTGTAAATATAAGGCTTTTCGGATTTATAGTCGAACGACCAGTTTCCGGTTCTTCTTTCACCGAACTGCAGTAGCGCAGAGTTTGGAAGCGCTAATGTCATATTGTAGTTATTGCTCTTATCCTTCACATTGACCCATTTATTAGCCGTGTACCAATCATGTGAGGTGCCATAGACCTGATCGCCTTCTATCGTATTGCCAATTGGCAGATCATAGCGGATCTCGTAATTGCTGCCTGATGTTTTGAACGGAAAAGTATAGAAAGCTTCTTCTTTCGCCTGCAAATTAGGAAGAGGTTCCTTGACAATTTCGTTCAAGATATCAATTCTAGGAATGTCGTTGTATAGTGTAACCTTCTGCTTAATACTGTTGGTACGGAAAGTAGCCGTGTTCATGCTTGCAGCCGCGCTATAACCGTTAGCTTGTACGTCCAACTTTGATGGATTACCAGGCACATACAGTTTCCATTTGCTTTGGTCAAAACTTGCACCCATATTGCTAAATGGGATTCCAAAATCATCATAGTACTGGTATTGGTTGAACTTTACCGGAGCCTGAGCGTCCACAATTTCCTGGTTGCCGTTTTGCTTGTCCACAATGCTGGAAATAGTGCCATCTGGTGCAAATGTAACCTTATAATAATCATTTTCAATGAAGTTATCCCCCGTAATGACTTGTGGGGTATAGGATTGAACTGCTTGTGTCTCCTCAATGGTATAAGTCTTGTAGCCTAGTGCAGGAACATCCTTAGCAACAAAAGTCAAGACGCCATCCTTGATCGTATAAGGCACCGATTTGCTGCCATCCTTGATCACAAAATACGCTGGTAGATCACTGAGATCGGAAATCGCAACAACATCATTTCGCACCCAGTTTAGCTGATTGTACACATAGATGCCCTTACCTGTTGTGCCAACTCGTGAAGCGAGCTGTTTTAAGGAATTATCCAGCACCTTTCGTGCCAATAATTTAGCACCAAATGCGTTGCTGCGCTTCCACT
Organism: Paenibacillus terrigena DSM 21567; assembly: GCF_000374845.1. Lineage (GTDB taxonomy): Bacteria > Bacillota > Bacilli > Paenibacillales > Paenibacillaceae > Paenibacillus_K > Paenibacillus_K terrigena. Next base: position 28,096 of record NZ_KB895431.1, read on the forward strand.
CAAACTGGTTATGATAATCTGCACTGCCATAACCTGCTGCCCCCCAAGTATGCTCATCATAGATGTGATTCCGTTCTAATGCTTGAAACAGGTCGTCGTAAGGATACTCGCTACCCGTCAATGTGGAAGCAAAGGAAGCCATTGTCTCTGCAACAGGAATCAAGCTGCCTGCTTCCTTGTTTGTTCCAGACTCGTAGGCGGTGGTGCCCCAGCCGTCGTTCCACCAATTCTCCTCCGTACCCGTTTCCACAGGAATCATGTCCTTGTATTCTGCTTCTACATCCTCAAAGAATTCCTCTGCAAAAGCCGATTTTACTCTAGGATATGCATAACCGGCATCTTTCCACTGCTTGTTTAAATCGTTTGCAACTTTTATTTGGGAATCCGATGGTTGCCTATTATCACCAAACGGAACAAGCGGCATAGGAAATTTATCATATGGATAGGCGTTTCTTCCGACTCGGCTTTCCAAATCTCCAATAATGGACATGATGCTATTTTGGGCACTTGCCACACTACCTGCATCACTGCCATGAGTACCGCCAAAACCGTAGTTCTCAGCATAAGACTTGCCATTAAATATCAGCATCTTATTATTGGGATCCATTCCTTCCAAATAGAAAAGGTCATACTGCCTTTTCTTATAGTAAGGGGAACGGTCTCCATTCATGGAATGGATGCCGTATTTGATGCCAGCTTGTACAGCGGCATCCACGTAACCCTTGCTAAATGAAGGGTTGTCAAACATCCGCTGCGTTGTACTAGGGTCTACTCCCAATTTGTCCACCATATGGCGGTTGGTGTAATACGGCGCTCTCGCTGCTTCCTCGGTACTGAAATTTTCCGTCGTATAATTAAACTGTCCAGCACCAATGGTCATTCTTCCTACATCAATGAAGTCTTTTATTTCCTGAATCTGGTCCGCGTTCCTATTCTTCGAATATGCCTCGCCCATCATATAGCTGGACTCAACTGCGTATTTATATTTCTCTATATCAGTTCCTCGCTTATCCGACTCCTTCACATACTGTATTGCCATATCTAAATAACTGGAATATGCTTTTTTCAGATCCTCCTGATAGAGTGTATAACCCAGATCAGTATGCATTTGTTGAGATAGATAAAACTCCCAATGGCGCGTTCTTGCCCATTCGTCGGTCTGATACACGGCTTTAGCCGAACCGCTGCACTGCTCGTTGTCACACAGTTCAAGCTTCAAAGTAGTGGTTTCACCAGGTTTCAGCATGGCATGGGTATCCGATACCGGAACCATAACATCACTAGTTCCAGCAGCTATTTTTCCAATGGCGACTGTGTACGGTTGATTTGTACCGATCGTCACCTTTGCCCAGCCTGAAAATGCTGTGCTGCCGTTTGAAACTGAAACCATCGTCTCTTGTTTCCCATCTGTCCTTACCATTGACGTTTGCTTTACTTTACTAATAGTCACATCGCCTACTGCTGCACTAACCTTTGTTAACGGTGTAAAAAATGAAATCACCATGCATAGACAAAGTACCAAACTTAAAGCTTTTTGTACTTTAAATAATTTCATTTCACTCCCACTTTCTTTGAAATTTGTTGTTAATTAGTTTCCCCCGTAAAAGTCGGGGAGTAAATGTCAAAACAAAAGTAATACACAACGTACGTACGCTGCCGGCCGAATTGGCGTCGATGAATTGCTGAATGACGAACGAATCTTGAACGGGGGAACCGCAGGGAACACGTCCACTGCACCCCGTCGCTCGCCGCGAAGTAGGCCTAGCAATGACTTGCTGGGCAGCCAATTACCGTCGGAGGTAGGAACCGCCTATCAAGGCAAAAGAGCATGCCTTGACAGGCTCAAATTACAGCAGCGATGTTTATGAAAACTGAGGTAATAACGTGATTAAAAAAACGCTTACATATACCGGAATAAAGTGCAAAATCACAATCTTCCTTAACGAACGTACCATCTAGGGAACGAGTATCTTGTTCAGGATGTCGGCTGGCCTAAAGCGATCGGATCACGAGAAACAAATATGGTTCCAAAATTTGTTAGCGCTATCGTGCCGCTGGCGAGGCGAAGATCAGTCTCCTCAAGCGAAAGTGCGGTTTGTCCCGCAGCAGATAAATTAGCCTTGCTGGCTCTAAAAGTTGGGTCGGTTTCGGAATTCTGACCCACAACCTGCAAAGAGCGGCCAAAATACTCAAAACAGAAGTGAAATAAGGAAGTAAATGGAAATTATGGAGTTCTGAGGAAAACGCAGAAGATGGATTGTTTCATTGTCATGTTTTATTCAACGCTACTGATTTCAACCTAAATTTCGAAAGCCCCTAATGATGAGGTTGGTATCTGAGGAAAGCGGTACCTAGCCTGTTAATAAGTGGATAGGATTCCAATGTAATTGACTCTGACTATCCACATGTGGATAATCGCTCCCCCACTCAATAGGCACGGTGATCTCCCATGTAATTTTGTTGCTTTTTTTCATTATTCGTTGGCCTTGAAATCGCTTGTCGCGATTCGGTCGATAGAGACAGCAACGCTGGTTGTAGAAGCGACACAAATCAATCGGCTCCCACTCCAGATTCGTCACGATCGCTTCGTATTGCCAGCCCGTGTCAATCACAATACGGCCCTGACCGTCTTCGAATACTTGCGCTTTATGCTTACCGACATAGCCAATTTCTTTGCTTTCCCATAGGCTGTAGAAATCCTCTCCGCCGAAGCCATTATCAAATCGTGCGTGCTCCAGTTCGAGAATAAGTTCAGACGGCTAGCACAGCCGAATAATATCCTGATTCAGCATCCGTTAGTTCAGTTGGCACTGCAGGCAGAACCGACCAAGCCAGACGAGCTCCTTATATAGCAAGATGTGATTCGGACAGCGGTCACCCAGAAAGCGGTTCAGCAACGCGTCGTGCTGCAACTTGCGGAAACGGAAGATCCGTTCGCAACCGAGCATCCAGCCGACGATGAGATAAAGCAATATACGATGAATGTGGAAAACCGAGTTGCGCGCCTTGCCTCCGGAGAGATTGTCCATCGCCTCGGAAAGCGTGATTTTTTCGAGATAAGCCCGAAAGATTTTTTCGGTCTTGATTTTGCTGACGAGTGTGGTAGACTTCACCCAAAAGGTGCTCCTCTCTTTGGGTGATGTGTTGTCGACAAACACTATTCCCCAAAAAATTCGGAGCTCTTTCACGTTTACAGAGATTGGCACTTTCGAAATTTAGGTTTAACTAAATTATGAACTTACTCTATATTCGTTTACATAGAAAAAATATTGATTTCTTGTAGAATATATAGTGTTACTGCCAACGCAAAATATCCGCCAGGGCGGTCGTAAGTTGTCCTTCTGGTGACGGAAACTTGTGTTTGTCGTAACCTTTATACGGCCGGTAATGCTGTCCAGTTCCACACCAAACAGCCACGAGTTTTGGAACGACTCCGGCACCAGACCGAAGAAATTGCCGCTGCGAAAGCCCATCGTTTCCAGACAGTTGTACATCGCCTTGTTGACGGTCGGAGTACTTCCAGCGAGAAGACGCATTCGGATCTACTGTAACCGAACCTTTTCAACGAGGCGGATGTACTGGCCACCCCAATTTCCTCGTATCATAATCTATGGATTTCATGGAGTATTTATAGTTGCGACTTGTTGCGATAATCCTGTGGCGACATCCCCGTATAGCGTTTAAAAATATTAGAAAAATAGCCTGCATCGGAATAGCCTACTTGATCAGCCACCTGGTATGTTTTCAGATCCGTCCTTTGCAACAATTTTTTGGCTTCCTCCATGCGAACTTCTGTCAAATATTCGATGACACTCTTTCCAGTCTTCCTTTTAAACAATACGCTGAAGTAGGCGGCGGTCATTTTTACTTCCTCAGCGATTGAGGACAGGTTCAAATTGCTATTGAAATTCTTTCGAATGAATTTCAATGATTGTTCGATGGTACGATTTTGTAACGTTCCGAATTGCCCTTTGTATTCCAATCTCTCGATCAATTGCAGAAGCGGAGCCAACTGCTCATTGAGCGTATCAGCTAGTTCAATCCGTTCGTGCCAAGTTGGATCTGCATATAGGGCTTTCGCTGATGGCTCCGTTGCGTTAATTGACAGGGAGCGATACAACGCGATTAAGGCAATTCGTAGTTCCTTCGAAATAATTTCAATAGCCTTTGGTGTATAAGCCGACGTTTTTACCGACTGAATCCAATTTTCTAACTTTTGGCCGAGTGTTTGCGGTTCGTCGATCTTAAAGAGCTCGAGTAGTTGATCCAAATGATACTGAGTGTTATCGTTTATCAGCGTTGCTGAATCCCCCTCTGTGATTATCACAGGTTTTTCTCGTATTAAGCGCAGGGTTAATAGCTCCCGAGCTACAGTATAACCGGTTCCTACGGATAACAAAGACGTAGGCGGCGAGATTGCGATTGAACCCGACAGGTTAAGGTAGTATGCGATATTATTACGAATCGCTATACATTTCTCTACGCATTCTTCAACCGTTAATGGCTCCTTAAACAGCATGACCAGCTTCGATTTCTCATCATAAAAGCAAAGATGATGTTCAAGTGTCTCGACTGCAATATTCCAAGCTGCATATTGGAGCAACTGCCACTCCGCTAACGTATATTTCTGACGAAGCTCATGCTGTTTCTCGAACTTGAGTATATTAACAACATAATGTTCTGAATCCATATCCAGACCGATTCGCCTAGATTGCTCTCGGATGTTCATCGTATGCTGGAAACCCTTTTGTACCATAATGCTCCGCAAGAAGTCAGTTCGAATCAGCAACTGATTTCGTTTGATGATTTCGTTTTTTTCGGTTTCTTCCTGTAGCTTTATCTTTTCCAGTGTATATTCCTTGTAAATCAATAATAGAAGCTCCCGCAATTCCGAATAGCTCGGTGGCTTAACCAAATAATCTATGCAACCAAGCTTGAGGGCTCGTTTCGCAAAATCAAAATCATCATATCCGCTTAAAATGACCGACTTCACCTTAGGAAATCGGGTAGAAACGATCTTAACCAATTCGAGACCATCAACTCTAGGCATACGGATATCGGTCAAAATGACATGCGGTTCAATGTCTGCCAATAGCTCTAGTGCTTGTACCCCGTCACTTGCCATACCAACCACAGTAAATGGAAGGTCCATACGCTCGATCATTGCCTTAATTCCATGACGCAATAGTTCCTCATCATCCACGATCATGACGTTCATCAATATGGACTCTCGGCAGCTCGATGATGTATCTTGTTCCACGTTCCACCTGGCTTTCAACGTCAAATCGGATCGGTCCATCCCCATATGCGAGTCGAATTCTTTCATAAACATTAAGGACCCCCATCCCTTTAATTGTTGTGGTTTCATTCGATTGCAAACCAGATATCGCCTTCTTTAAAGTTATCAATTGATCTTCATTCATCCCGATCCCTGAATCCTCTATAACAATATGGAGCGTCTCCTTCATTAAGTCTTCTTTTGCCGAGATTCGGATTCGTATCATGCCTTCTTGTCCGTCGGGCACGATACCATGCAATATGGCATTCTCAACGATTGGCTGCATAAGGAGCTTAATCATCGACCAATCCTCCACCCTTTCATCTACCAGAAGCTCTAATGTCACCCTAGGGTATCTATACCGCATAACTTGCACATATAGTCGAATATGTTCACATTCCCGTCTAACATCCACCCATTCTTTTTCCTGACCGATCGCATAACGAAGAAGTTTACCTAGCTGTGATGCCATACTTGAAATACGGTAGTTTCCATCTATCTCTGCCTGCATAACAATCGTACTTAACGTATTGTACAAGAAATGTGGATTGATTTGAGCCTGCAGTGCAGAGATTTCAGAACGTTTACGCCGCTGCTCTGTGACCGTCACCTCGGCGATCAGATCTTGAATGTGCTTAATCATATTTCTAAAGCTGGTTGTAATGATAGCAATCTCATCCTTACGATTCGTTTCTGCAACTTCAATTTGAAATTGATTTTTCGATGCAATCTGCATCTTTCTACTGAGCTGCATGAGTGGACGCGACATCTGGAAGCTTAACCAAACAATGACCAACAAAGCTCCCACGAAAAAAAAAGTATTGACCAGCAGGATAATCTTCTGAATTCGATTCACTTTTAAAAAGAGTTGGTTGACAGGCATGGCACCGACCAATGTCCATCCAGATACATCCGATTTGTAGCTGCTGTTAAATTGATCCTTCCCGATACAATCCGTCAACTTTTTGTTATTACACTTCTGCCTGGTATCGTACAACACACTTCCGTTCTCACCCACCAGTAGTAAATTACCATCCCGCTGTTGAACCTCATGACTAGTTGCCGCAAGGAAGTCGAGTATAAAAACCACGCGAATCATTCCGACTGCATGAAATGTATGGGGTTTGTACAACTGCCTGGATATAGAAAAAACAGTTTGTCCGTCTTTGATCTTAACAGGAGGTTCCAGAACGCTCCCTCCCTGAGCTAACCTAGCCTTGTTCATCCAATCCATGTTGCTGTTCAAAATGTCCTCTCCAAGCCTGAAGCGGTTTTGGTTATTATCAAATAACTCAACAGTAAGCAGACTTTTGCGATTGGTCGCCCAGATCATCGAAAGAAGTCCATTAATTTGCGCTATCTCGTCAAATGTGTATCCGAGTAAACCAATCTTGTTGTCTCGATGGGTCTCCAAGATGTTCATGAGTGTATAGTCATATGCGGGGTTTATCGTAATTCCGTCCATTAACTTTGTATAGCTATCCATTGTTTCTCCAGTAGTTACGGTCATTCCTTGCAGCCAAGACGCTGCATCGGATTGCATCTCCTGCTTGATGAAGAAAAAGGTTGCTAAATTGATGAATATTGTCGGTATCAAAATTGTAACCGTGATAATCAGTGTCAACCGATTCGGAAATGAAATGAACACGAATAACCCCTCCGGAACGAAACAACCAGGAAATCGCGGATACGGTTCCCTGGCTCATCATTATTAATTATGTTCAGACCAATATTTATAAGTTTTTTTCAAATCAACCTTTGAATCAACCAATAAAATGCTAGTATAAAAATAAGGCAAGACGTTGAAATCATCATTTTACGATACCAAGAGAACCTCCGCAGCCATATCAAGAGGGGCAGTAATAAGCATAGGACCATTAACTGGCCCGTTTCCACACCTAAATTAAACGATAGAAGTGTGCCAACCAGATTGCGCTTTGGAAGCCCCGTTTCAGCCAATGCCCCGGCGAAGCCCATACCGTGAATCAGGCCGAATAAAGCTGTCAATATCCACCGCCATTTCGCCTTTTGAACAAACAGATTTTCCACTGCCACATAACAGATTGACAGCGCAATCGAGGCTTCGACCCAATACGAGATGACGTGAATGCGGTCCGACGCCACCAAGAAAAGTGTAATGCTATGGGCTATCGTAAAAGCGGTTACAATTTTCAACGCTTCATTGAATCGGGATACGATTAATACCAACGATAATAGAAACAGCAAATGATCGTAACCTGTCAAAATGTGATGGATTCCAAGAACGAAATAATTCCAGAGTAGGAAGCCTACATTGGACCTGGGAAGGTCAAGTTGAATGTCTCTTGTGTCTTCCGCAAGAATACCTTGATGGGAAAATTCCCCTGAATTGACCAAGAGCATACTCGTATGATCAGGCGCAATGTCATCAAACAAAAAATTGTAATGAAGATTAAATTGATCGATCTCTTCATCTGCGGTAAATCGCAATTGAAAAACTACGCCTTTCGCAGAATTCTTATCCGATACAGCCGTAGAAAGCAATTCTATTTTCAAAGGTCCCCGGTCTGTGTCGATGCGAAGTCTTTCGCGTATATAAGCTTCGATTTGATCTTTTTGCGAGGCCAGTTCTTCGTTCTCAAAAATGAAATCCTTATTGATGTCAAATTGGTACAAATCGACCTCTTCTAAAAACAATTCATAGAGAATCTCGTTCCCTTTCACGTTTAAGGTCGAGTAGCCGACACTTTTATAATGAGCAAATGAGGTAGAAGAGTTATATAAAAGTAATATAATCGTACCTATTAATATGATATAACGGCGGATCATTCCCGGTACCCCTTCTCATTAATGGATTGCTTACTTGATTGCCTGCCATGTCGCTGGATGTAATCGCAAGGTTACGCAGTACTAATAAAGCCGCAGCAGTTAATAACTGCGGCTTTATTGTCTATTGCCTTGTAAAACTTTATTTTACATTATCTAACATAGCTAAAATTAAAGTGACTGCTTCAGCTCTGGTTGAAAAAGCATTAGGATTAAATTTGCCATTCCCATCCCCTTTAATTAAGCCTGCTTCTGCAGCTGTTGCTACATACGGTCTTGCCCATGCTGGAATTTGATCTGCATCATCAAACATTAGTGTTGCATTTGGATTTACTTCAAGCCCCAGTGCACGAACAATCATTACTACTAATTCAGTTCTTGATATTTTATTATTTGAACGGAACGTACCATCTTTATATCCCACAATGAATCCAGCTTTAGCAATTGATTGAATGAATGGCCGTACCCATGCCGGAGTTTGATCTTTATCAGCAAAACTATATTCAGTTTCACCAGGATCCAATTTCAGTGCTTTAGCTAACATCGTTGCAACCTCGCCACGTGTAACAGAACGATTCGGACTGAAAGTCCCATCTTCATATCCACTTACAAACCCAAGCTCTACAGACTTTTCAATGGAAGCCCTAGCCAAATGATTCGCTATATCTGTTAGTTCTACTTTTGGAATCCTAGGCTTAGTAGGATTCACTGGATCAGTTGGTTCAGTTGGCATAGGCGTTGGTGTAGGCGTTGGTGTAGATGTGGTTTCACCGCCTCCATTATTACTCCCATCGCCACCGAAGCCAATATAGGTGAATGTGGCTGTAATAGTTGTTTCATTTGCCGGCATGGTATAGGTTGTACTAGCTTCTTTAGCATTGGCGAAAGTTCCACCATCAGTAGATAACCATCCCTTGAAGCTGTATCCCGAATTGGATTTGGCTGCAATGGTTATCACTGATCCTTCTTCATAGGTGCCGCTTCTTCCAGTAGTAATTCGTCCGCCTGTTCCTGCCGTAATAGTCAGAGAATAAGTATTTCCAGTATCTCCTGGTTCAGGAAATAAGTTTAGCACTAAATCAATTGTTGTTGGTTCAGCTTTTATTACAGCAGCGATGTTTATGAAAACTGCGGTTATAATGTGATCAAAAAAGCGCTCACATGTACCGGAATAATATGCAACATCACAATGTTCCTTAACGAAAGTATCATCTAGGGTACGAGTCGCTTATTCAGGAAGTCGGCGATATCATCACGTGGCTCATCATTATTAATTATGTTCAGACCAATATTTATCAGCTTTTTTCTGTATATTTTCAAGCACTGTCATATATTGATCCGGATTCAGCATAAAGCGTACAAATTCACTTGATGCATACTCCGAAAGTTCGGAGGGAGTCGCTTCCCAAAAACGTGTAATCGACTTATAGCCGCCTTGGTTAATCGTATCAGACAATTCTTTAATGACAGAATCTTTAGATTCAATGTCTTTACGGATCGGAACACCTCCGTACAAGGAGAGCACTTTCTCATTTGCTTCTTTCTTGGTTAATGCTACAAGTGCTTTAATCGCATTATCTTTGTTCTTCGAATTTTGCGAGACGAGGAACGGAGTCACCTCTGAAATCACATTATTACCCGCTTCAGGTTTAATCGCTGGAAGTACGAAAGTACCCAAGTCTTCACCTGGTTTCATCCCGGCATTTTTGAAATAATCGGAATACCATGTACCCATCATGTACATCGCGAACTGTCCTTTAGCCATCGCTGGGGCAATTTCTTTATTCCAATCCATCGGTTTAGCGAAATATCCTTTGTCGTATAGCGACTTCCATGTTTTCATGACTTCGACGACGCCTGGATCTGTGTACTTCGCTTGTCCAACTACCAATTTGTTATAAAGATCCGGATTGGAGTGAATCATCATTTCCTCAAACCAGATAAATCCGTTCCATACATCTGTAACTGTTGTACCAATTGGCGTAATGCCTTTCGCTTTCAATGAATCGGAAACGGCAAGGAATTCGTCCCATGTTCTCGGTGCCTTTAACCCATTATCATTAAACAATTTTTTGTTATAAAACATGACCCAATAATGTACACCCGCTGGAATCCCATAAGTCTTGCCGTCAAAGGTCAATGTATTGGCCATGGAAGGGTCCACGCCGTCCTTCTCCATTTCCTTCCATTGCTCGGTCATATCTGCAAGGTATCCTGCATCAACAAGTTCCTTCATCTGAAATCCATTCCACCATTTAAATACGTCCGCCGCATCATTTGTTGTAAACCCTACCCTAACTGCCGTCTGGAAGGAAGTAGGCTCGTTGTAGGGAACCCCTATCATTTCTGTCTGAGAGTTTTTCAACGTAATCGGATTAATATCCTTCAGATAGTCCGTCCAAGCTGCGTTATCGTAGAAAAACTTTGCTTGGACAGATTCTTGGGTTTTAGGCTCGTTAGAGCTATTCGCTGCATCCGACGGATTAGTAGCCGAACCTTCATTATTACCTCCACCGCAAGCAGTCATTCCCACCAATAATGTAGTCACCAACAATAAAGACCCAATCTTTTTCATAGTAAACCTCCCTCGTTTAATAACGTTAAACGTACTACTTAATACCGTTTACCGTACTATTATTATAAAAAGGGGAATGATAGTGTCCTATAGAGGATTTATGAAAATCTTGTAGTATTTATAGAACTCCTCTGTTATCTATTCTTACTCTGATGATAATCATCAATGAGGGGGAGAAAATGATCCATTCCAAGCGATGCGATGATCAAGCGAATTTGTCCCAGCGCCTGTGCAGGTTGTGTATAGACCGTCATCGACGGAAGCGATATTCTCGTCCGCCGTCGTAAAGTGTCAGCACCTCAATGAACTGTTTAGGACTCGCACCCCTATTGAGCAGAGTAAGTTATTTATGGTATTCATTAAGCAGTCGATCTAATTCTATCGATAAATTCAAAATCTCTTCTGAACGAAGATCAAAACCATCGCCGGGATTTGATCGGCATCGGAGAACGTGGATGCAGACGAAGCGTTTACGTCTAATTTCATGACCCGAACTGCCATTGCTGTCATTTCAGACCGGTTTATCCGATAATCCGAACGAAACGTATTGTCTTCATATCCCTCCACAACGCCTGTCGCTACGGCTGCCGCTATGGCCGGCTTTGCCCATTCTGGGATACTATCTGCGTCCGCAAATCCTATTTTCGTAGTGCTGCCATTAGACAATTGCTCTCTTCTCCATATAGCCCAGACCAACCGGTAGGCACTTTACCGTTGAAATAAAAATTGCTTGCATCCCCCGTTATTACCCATCAGCAGGGTTTTAACATGTGATCAGAAAATTTTATCAGCAGGAAGCTGTTAAACTAAGAGCGAAGTGCTCCAACATATCAGCAAACTTCTCTTATACAGTCGCATTTCGCGGGAACAAAATAAACCATGAATTCGGCATGCAAGTCACTCAATTGTCCTAAAATAATAGTTTATTTATTTATTTCGTCCTTTAACGGAAATGGTGATAGTAGAGGATGGCATTACTGCCATCCTCCAGAGGTCCCTTCACAAATACTATTTAATGTTGAGTATTTTCCTTGCCACCATCGATAAGTCGACAATGTCAATGATTCCGTCGCCATTAAGATCCGTGATCTTGATCGTATCCCAGTTCGGATCGACAGCAGTTTTACCGTAATATCTCGCCACAATAGCCAAGTCACCAATGGAAACAGTGCTGTCGCCGTTGATATCTTCCATCATTCGCGAAATGACCGAGTCCTTGAACGCTTGCAGCGCCGCACTCAGTTCAACATATGCCTGATTGATTTCCTCCGCTGAAGCTTCCGCGTTGTTTGCTACCGCTTTAGCCTTGTTGATCGCGGCCTGCAAGACGGCTTTGGATCCGACAGGATATTGATTCGGCTTCGTGCCTTCCACTGCGCTGTCATGCACAAGCTGCGCTGTACTAATCAAGGCGTTCAATTCTTCCTTCTTCGTCGCAACGATCTGAATGCTGTGAGATACGTCTTGCAAGTGAATTTCCGCACCATCGCCATCCGCCATTACGCCATTCCCCTCGCCCAAGCCTGCCACAAGCAGACGAACTTGCCCCGCTTGATCAACATGCTTCTGGACGATCTTCGTTACGTCTTTCAGCGAATCTGCCGATACAAGTTCCACCTTCGTCGGATCGTACTTGAGCGTCAGATCTATTGCGTAATTCGTGGAGTTCACATGCTGCGATCCGTAAATTAAGTTAAATGAGGCGCTGGCATCGGTCTTATCACTACCTGTTATTACCGTATTCAGCGATGCCGCGGCCGCATTGACAGTAACATTGATCCTAGTAGTCAATGCTATGCTGTTCGGATTGGCTACTCCTAAAGGTAAGGTCACCGTTCCATTTACAGTAAAGGTCTGTGCAATCGTCAAGGCAGGATCATAGCTTGAAGCGTTTACATCCCATGTTACATTTGCACCCCAGATTTTATACTGACTTAATGGTACCACATATTGGAACTATCCTGCCCGTTAGTTTAACGCCGGGTTGGCTCAAGTAAAAATGCACGAAAATTAAATCTAATTGAAAATCGTCCTCATTTACGAAAACCAATATATGTTCTTGTCCTCAATCGGCAAACGATATATGTTCTTGTCACCCGACATATGATGTGTCACATTATATTGTTGTTTTTTCCCCTTCTTTAAAAACTAAGTATCTAATTGCATAGAAAAAACCGTCTCCTCTTTTAACAGAAACGGTCATTATAGGTTGGAACTGTAAGCTGCGAAAGTTGAGCTAATTATTATAAACTCCAACAAGGATATATTGAAGTGAGTCCGACAGAATTGTATAAGGTGCTGTTTGGACTGTAAATGTTTTTCCGGGCTCAGTTAACGATTTGTTAGCAATGTCAATGAAACTAAAATTAGAATCTTGTACATAAAAATGTAGGTATAGATCGTTGCTCAAAACAGTCGTGGTCCCTTCATTCACTGCAGTCAATCGAACATTTGCTAAATGTGTGCCATTGGATTTAGTTTGTGTCATAACAGATGATTTAATTGGCCTAATATCCTCGTTAATTTTATCAGATAAAAAATGTAATTCATCACTAACAACTCCAGATGGTAAATAAGCTGGATCAACATTTAGGTTAACTATATTCTTAGATTTATCCCAAGTAGTATCAATGTGGAAAGCAGTAGTAATAATACTTAAAGGAACAAACATACTTCCTTTGTACAAAGTAGGAATTGTGTCCATTTCCGATGTAATACCATTGATTTCAACTTTATTTTTGCCTACTTCCATCTTTATAGTATAGTATTTTTCACTAGCGTTCAGATCATTTTTTCTTGAGATGACTGCCGTTTTATTAGCTGCGTTGTAGGTTACATCTGTGGATAATAAATTAGATAGGCTACGCAAAGGAACCATTAATCGATTTTCTTTATCTACATAAGGCGCTAATGGGGAAGTATAGACTACATAAAATTGATTAAGTTTTAAAATTACTGTTGAGTTTAACGTGTTATTAGAAGCCGAGACTGTTAAAGTAGGAACAGAAATCAGTAAGACTATCAGCGAAAGCAAGAAGGGGATTCTCCTCATGAATTCATTACACCAACCTCTCAATACGAATTAGTTAAGACACTTTTTACATTAATGAACTAGTGATTTACCAATAGCTAATCGGATATGATGAAGTTTTGTCTAATCCATCCCCATTTCCCCCCGAGTTGCGTAATACCTGCCATAATTCCTGTTAATACGATTGGTCCAATATCCTCCGTCAGATCAAGCCTATGGCATAAGAAAGATGCGGCATATTCCAACGGATTTTCTGTATTACTCACTGCATCCGATACCACTAAATAATAATCATGGACGGCCGTTGACGAGTTCTCCCCTATTTCCTCCATCTGACGGACCAACGTTAATACTTGTTCATGCAATTCGGTTGCTTGTTCTTTCGGATAAAGATTATAAAGGGCTAATAAATCAAGCCCAAGCGAAGCCAGTATGAACTCAAACTGAGCCCATTCCTCAGGGATATCCTTAAAAATTACATCGTAGCCTATTATTTCGCTTTTGACATATTCCCACTTCAATGGAAGATCATCCATAGCTGCCTTGAAGACAAATGCCACTGCCATATCGGAACTTATTGAATTTATAGCAGATTCTCTAACAACCGACATTTCCCCTTGTTCCTGCATTGTTGCTAGCCACTTTTCCGTTACGGTACGCTTAACAATACCTCCTTTACCATCGGATAATTCCAGCGTAGTTTTCTTTCCGAACAAGCGATCAAATAGCCCTACTGAGAACTGTGTCATATCTTAACTCCCCTATGCGCATGATTATTTATTTATACTTTCTATTCCTGTACCTATCAGCTGCATCTGAGTTTAGGTTTTTATATTACTTAATATTCTTTGTCTATCTCAACTAGTGTCTGCTTAAACTTGGGGCATTCCCTTATCCTAAATCATATATGACCAATTTTTTAAGAAAAAACTTGTTGCAAGGGTGCGCCGGCCACTTTATAGTTTGTCCCATATTCGCCATGGATGGATTATTCCAGCAGTTAGCACAAGCGGCTTTCGATCCATGTCTGCAGCCGCGTCTTAGTTATTTAAGCTCTAAGAATAGAACCAATGGGAGTCCCGTTAGCTTAATCACTTCCACCAAAGACCATGACATATCCATCCAGATCCTTAACAGCGAAATGTTTCCATTGTCTATTCTGACTCATAAAATGTAAAATTCTTCATCAATCACTCATACCCTTTATTCTAAAGCATTTTTTTCATAATACTGCCCGTTAGCGCAAAACGGCTGCCGATCCATGCCGGCAGCCGCGTCTTAGTTATTTATTAAGCTATAGTGTCCCGTTAGCATAACAAAAGCTCCGATGTGTAGTATGCGGTTTACTATTTCTTTAATTTTTTGTTTAATTGCATGGCTTCCGTTAAATTATTTGCTGGATAGCTAAGAATAGAAGTACCACCAGTATTGAAAATTAAGAACTCCTCTTTGTTAAATTCTAATGAGATTTCTGTCATATCCGAATTTATATAGGCAGTTCCAATAAGGGTGCGAGTAGCTTTATCATAAGTTACAATCTGGAAACCATTCGCGAGTATAGTATGCTTAAATTCAGTCCCTCCAATGTTCATTGATCCAATAAATGTATTTTCACTTTTATCATAGGTACCATCGAGTTGGATGGGAATTGTCTTATGAATTTGAGTTTCAATGTTGTATGCAATAGCATTACCTGTTATCTTGATCGACTTTGTTGGGGTTGAGAGGAACAAGTAAACAACACCTATACTTATCAGAATACCTAATGTAATGCACATCAGATAAATTCTTATTTTATTCAATGTTCCCCCCCCCCGAATTACACCAATCAATTTGTTTACAAATTATAACTTTTTGTGTAATCATTTATACAGTCTTATTGTCTTTTGTTGCGTTAATCTGCCCTTTAGCGCAACGCGGCTGCCGATCCATGCCGGCAGCCGCGTTTTAATTAAGCTATAGTGTCCCGTTAGTTCAATAGCAAATTAATTACAACTCGATATTTCTCGTAAACCAACACCGAACAGCTTGACCCTTACTTACTTTTATTTGAATAAATTTGTGTAATTAAAACTACGTAAATTATTGTTAGCACTATTATGATCACTATTAGACGAGGCATATCAATATAGTATATGCGGTTAAACCCGTTTATATCACCAGGAGCAAGTTGTTTCCAAATGGGTGCAAACGCTACGCTATCAATTGTTCTACTGTTTTCCTGACCCCAATAAGTTCGTTGAGGAACTAATAGAATACCAAATACAAGTACCAGGAAGATATACATGTAAGTAATTATATTTCGCATGATTGAATAAACTCCTTTTTAGTTATTTGATGCGTTACTTATTATTTAACTTATTTGGGCCACTAAGTTTACTTGGTTTCCGGACATGTTCACCTAAATGTATTATTTCCCTCCCCTTTTTATGATATTTCGTAAGTATCAAGTCTGTCTCGTTTTTATATTCATCAAAATCAGCAAGCAGGTCGAACAGATTAGAACATACTTTTCTATAGTAATATCAAACTATCCTGCCCGTTAGTTGAGAAAAGGCAGCCGATCTCAAGAAGTCAGCTACCTTCAAATGTCTTTTATTGAGCTATCGTGTCCCGTTAGCTGAATGGGTCAATTGAAAAATATCAATTCTACGATTAGCCTTCAAATCATTTAACTTTTCCTGCTGGATATCTTCTTATAAATATAGACAATCGGAAACCACAAAAATATAGCGTGAATGAATCCGATAAACGACGCAATTAGTACACAAGCTGGAACGCCAATCATACCTGCTTTAACGCCACTCGCAATTACTTTTTCGCCGTATTGATAAACTACTTCATTTGTAAAAAATGAAGCTATAAGCAATCCAATTCCAACAATCAAACCAAAAATAGAATAAATAAATACTGTTTTTCGTATGATTTTTTTCAACATCGCAATTTCCCGCCCGTTCCGTCTAGTTTTAATAATGTAATTTTAGTTGATATTGAATTATTCGGCGAAGTGGATTAAATAATCCTGCCCGTTAGCGTAACGAAAAAAGCAACCGAATCGATAATCGGCTGCCTTCTTGTTGCGATTGAACTATCGTGTCCCGTTAGCATTCCTTTAGATGGATTAATTTCATCTTTGCAAAAAGAAAAGCGCCTCGGTACGATGGGAGTACGCAACGGGTCATAGCCCTTAAAATCCCATCATCCAGGAGGACGCTCTACTATGAAGTTTAAGGCACAGGAGAAACAAAATCAACTCATTGAAAAGATTACCGCCAAGCACCTCGTCGTCGGGATCGACATCGCCCAGCAAACTCATGTAGCACGTGCGGTGAACTTTCGAGGAATCGCCATTGGGAATCCCCTTTCCTTTTCAAACGATGAAGAAGGATTTCACAATCTCCTTCGGTGGGTGCAATCTCTACAAGCATCACACACTCTAACTAACAACATTGTCGGGATGGAACCTACCGGTCACTACTGGCTTAACCTTTCCAAGTGGCTCTCGGATCACCAATTCGAAGTCGTTCTTGTCAATCCTCATCTCGTGAAAAAGAACAAAGAAAACCGTGACAATACGCCTTCCAAGAGCGACAAAAAGGATGCACTTGTTATTGCAGATATGGTCAAAAACGGCTATTACTCTTTCATTCGCAGCACGCCTGAGGAATTTGAAGAGCTGCGTGTTTATCTCTCAAACCGCGACTCTGTCGTGACGAGACTCGTGAGTGCTAAAAACCAAATCCATCGCTTTGTTGACATTGTTTTCCCCGAGTTGCGGCAGGTATTTAAGAACCTCATGTGCACCGGTTCGTTGGCCACACTTCGTCTTTTTCCTACACCTGAAGAACTTCGAAAACTACAGCCAAGAGAAATCATCGAAGGCTGGAAATCACTGATGAAGCGTCATTCTGGTGAGCGAAAAGCTCGAGCTCTTATCGCCCCTGCTAGTAGCTCTGTGGGTTCTAGACAAGCCACGAATGCCTACAAGCTTCACTTGAAGCAGTTACTCGATGAATACGACCTTGCTTGCCAGCAGCTAAGCATAGTAGAAGCGGAGATTATCGCCGTGTTAGATCGCATACCTTTTGCTAAATCCATGCTTGCTGTCAAAGGAATTAGCGCCATTTCACTCGCTGGAATTCTTGGTGAAGCCGGCGATTTAAGCGGATTTGTTCATGGCAATGCTCTACTGCGGCATGCTGGCCTTAACCTCGCAGAAGCAAGCTCTGGGAAATGGACGGGTCAGATGAAGATTAGTAAACGTGGACGATCTCGCCTCCGCCGTTTCATCTTTATGATGGCCATGAGTTTAATTGCGAACAATCCGGAGTTCAAAGCGATCCATACGTACAATGTTCAAGTGAAAAAGATGAAGAAAATGAGGTCCCTGATGAAACTATGTGGTAAATTAGCTCGCATTCTCGTAGGGATGGCTCGTAGCAACGAGGCATACAATCCTCATAAAACGATGTCAACTCAACTAGCAGCTTAAGCTTAATATAACCGTTTCGTCGTACGAATTTTGGCTTATTCGCAGGGTTTCAAAGAAAGCACGGAGTACCGGATACATTCAACCAAAGGGCACCGACCCGTACCGTTAGCAAGACCGGCCTCCACCCCTTGGACAGGCGTAACGAAGGAATGAGAGGGCAAAGACCCGTTGAGACATGGGAGTGAGAACCTCCAGGGGCGGCGTGGAGAATGTGTGCAGCATATGGAAGAATATGGGGTTCTAACCTCCCCCTTTATTTCCTCGCGCCTTCATATTGTCCTGGTCTTCAATTAGCTTTCTCTAACTATCTTTCCGTATTTCAAGCAAGGGCGAAATCACTTGCTCACTTCATCGACTTTGCCAGCTTGACCATCATCTCCTTGGACAAGGCTCCACTGTCAATTTTAATAAAAGTACCATCTTGTACCCAACGAAGATATCCACCAGGTTTGTGATTAGCCCATGGTACAAATCGCGCTTCGATTCCGTTTATGTTGATTTTTTCTCCTCTTACATCAAATTTAAATTCCTCAACAATAGTTTTATCTGTACTAGTATGGTTACGAACATCACTTATGGTTTCAACTCGCCTGATTTTATAGCCATCCGACTTATGTTCTTCTATTCCAAACAGCCCCAAACCCAAGTGGTTATGAACCAGAAAGCAAAACAGCGCCGATCGCAATGCCGGAAGAAGTGGCATGACGATGGCGCTGTTTTGTTATGCTTATAAATTATGATTTGCTTTGATAAATGAGTAGTGCATTGCTCAATTCACGACCAGGAGATGTTAGATAAGAACCTTGATAGTACAACCCGCTCGATGCCCCGCCATCTAATCCCATCGCTTGATACGCATCTACCTGCAGCATCACTTGTGCCAGTTCTGTTACTTTCGCACCCGGTATGGTTACCAATATGAGCTTATGATCTCTCGTTACTCCCACAGCACTGCGAGAACCGCTGTTCGTAAGAATCTTTGGATCTCTGAATCCTTCTGTTGCTGGATCAACCTTGACTTCTCCGTTTGTCACAAGGCGCGGACCTGCCTGCAGGGCGCCATATATTTGCCCTTCCTTCACACGTATCTGAAAGTCTTGCCCCGACAGTATTTCCACTTGATTATCTTTCGTGAACACCAAAACAGATCGCTTATCACCTGGACTCTTATTTACTACAGTTCCATTCTGCACGATATATCCAAATGGATTCTGTATCCCTGTGTTAGAATACGCATCAAAATACGTTCCATTCATTGCTGCCACAGCATTATTAACTGTTGCCATATGCTTTAAAGAATCTACTGTTCCAATCTTGTTGTTAGCTACAGCAACACCTAACTGAATATCCTTGCTCAACAGATCGATTTGCAGGATCGTGGCTTTTATCTGTTTTTGACCGACATTGAACGTTTGCTGTTTCTTCGTTATTGGCTGTGACGATACCTCGCGTTCTAGTGAAATAATAGGCAATTTCGAGGGTTGTTCACCATTTTGAAAGACCAGCGTAGAACCAGATTTATCCCATTCCAAAGGCAGGTTCATCGCATCAATCATGACGCGAATCGGTACATAGGTAACTCCTCCGCGCACGAATGGTGCAGCATCTACCTGAATCGTGTTATCATTCCAAATTGCCGTCTTCTTTCCTATTGTGAGAATGATCTTATTCTGTTCCTTACTTACAGTAATCTCTTGAGCTTGCTCGTTCCAAGCCACACTATACTTCAATTGCTCACTCAAATAGCGGATAGGTACATAAGTTCGATTGGATTTTGTATCCATATAGCCATAATTTCGTATTCCCCCTGCTTCAGCGACTTGCTGCCACGGTCCTCCAGCCAGTAACAGCGTTACTCCCAATAACACTAGCCAATAGTTCTTTCTCATCTCTGTGTCTTCAGCTCCCCTTGCTTTCGATATACCCACAATCAACAAAATAGGTAATATTACTTATATCGACATTTGGAGAACATCTATTTATGCTCGCCATAACGAAAAGCACCCCCTATAGTTACCATCGGTTTAAACAACAGGGTGTTTTTCCAATATTTACTATAAGGGGTGCCCTTCAAAAATGTCTGGGGCTTTTTTTGAATTACAAGAAAAGTCTTGAATAAGTTGTTTTGTTGGCATTAGTCACAGCCTTTTTCAATAAATCCTCTAAATAATCTTGTTGACGCTCGAAGCAACCTTCAACCCCGAAGGCGACATTCACTTCCTCACAAGCGCAGAAAAACAAATTCTAGTCCACGAAAAAGAGCGGCACGTACACCAAGTACGGGTCGCTCTCACTTTTCAGGAAAATTTCGCTCTATTTATGGTACGGTTCACCGTAATTAATCTTCAACTAAACTGCCCGTTAGTTGAGAAAGGCAGCTGATCTAAGTGATCGCTGCCTTTGTAGTTGCATATTGCACTATAGTGTCCCCTTAGCGTAGAAATGAAGCTTAAATATCACGAATTTACGCACCAAACAGCCAGAAAGTTTCATTCGCCTATCTGGCTCGAAAATAAAGTTCAGCGCAGTTCAGTGAGCACCTGACAGAGTCGTTCAAAGGCGGGTTTCGGCGAATAATCGTCTCGTAAGATTCCAAACTGATAGAACATGTTGTCCTTACTGCTGTCCGCATCGCGAAGCGTGAACAATTCCCAATGTGTTACGTTAAGTTCGAACCGGTTCGCGTATGCGGTACATAGAACGGTCTCTATTGCAAAGGACTGATGTTCTTCTGAGCGTTCGGGACCGGTAGGCCAGCCGGTCTCACAAATATGAATCGGCACGTTCGGCCCGATCCCCGCTATCGGCAAGGCTAACTCACGGAAAGAACGTAGCAGTTGCTCAGTAGCGCTGGCTAGTTCGTTCTTAACAATACGACCGCCAAATACATCCGGATACATGTCCAGTCCGACATAGTCCAAGGAATCAACGAACTCTGTTCCGCCGAGTTTGGCTAGACTCGGCCAAAAGGTCCCTGAGTGCGGATCAATCTCCGGAACAACGGCGAAGCCAATCGAAGCGTTCCGATCGGATCCTCGCTTTGCCCGTCCTGCCGCAATTACCCCTTTAACCAGAGCTTCTATGGCTCTCGGCGAGCTGCCGTCGGCAGCCTCCGAGAATCCCACCAGATTGATTTCACTCGTTACTTGTACGTTGGACAAGTGGTTACCATATCTG
The DNA here is from genome assembly GCF_000374845.1 of Paenibacillus terrigena DSM 21567. Lineage (GTDB taxonomy): Bacteria > Bacillota > Bacilli > Paenibacillales > Paenibacillaceae > Paenibacillus_K > Paenibacillus_K terrigena. The sequence goes on from NZ_KB895431.1 coordinate 49,454, forward strand.
GTTACCACGAGTTTCACAAAATCGATCCAAGCATCGACGTCGCCGCGTGGATCTCTGTAGCACAAGACCATATCCCATGATGCTGGAATCGAAGCCATCTGGCCAATATGTTGTAAAGCCCCCTCCGTCGACTCGGCTCCAGTCCAACTTATATACCAGCGGATTAATAACGGCTCGCCATCTCCCTGCAGCCGTTTCATTGCGAGAACCATCTGCTCGAAATCATCGGGCGGGCCTGTTGCAACCCCGTCGGGGCCGCCTGACAGCCCGAGTGGAAATACTCCGAATGTAAACGATTCAGTCTCATTTACGTGATCAGTACTACTCATTCAGCACCACTCCTTCAGATTAACCAATTATTACTGTACCAATTAAATCTGTCATTAAACTCAAAATCGCTGCTAACAAGAAAACACTGGTGATTCATTAATCACTTGGGATTCCCCTGTTATTTTATTAACCATATATTGCTCCTTAATATTAACATATATTGGAACTAACCTGCCCGTTAGCTCAATAATCTGCGATAAAACATAGTTTAAAACATGAATGTATTTCCCTTTAAATCACTATCCGCGACAATGTAGGTAACTTTGTGTCAAATAACGATTATGTAGGCACATTTGTGCATTTTTTCATGACACAAATGTGCCTACAAAAAATAAGAAAAGCCTGATTTATCAAGCTTTTCACCGTCAAGTTATGTTGGCACTTTTGTGTCATTGGACAGTACACAATAAAAACAGCACCTTTCAGGTGCTGTTAATCTTCGTCGCCGTACCATGGATTTAAATGAACTAACACTTCTTCAACTTCTGGATGCTGATTCATAATGGATTGTTTAATATGCCTAGATATATCATGTCCTTCTTGTATACTTAATTCCGCCTGAATTCCGACTCTTACATCAATAATAATGTAATGGCCATGTTCTCTTGCGCGAATTTTATCAATTCGCTTTACCTCTTGAACGGATTGTACTCGATGGATGTATGCATCCATTTTCTCTTGATCTACAGTCTTTTCCATCAGCACATCAACTGCTGCCTTCCCCATATGAATTGCGAGTTTTAACACAAAATAAGACACGATGATCCCAGCAATGGGATCTCCGTATGATAGAATATCAATCTGTAAATAATCCCCAAGTATTGCTAATCCAATACCGATTACTGCCGCAATGGATGCATATACATCGGCTAGATGATCATAAGCGGTTGCGATCAATCCATTGCTATTTGTTTTTTTTCCAATAGATATTGTATATAGGTAAAGTATTTGCTTCAGGATTAAAGAAAAGGATGCCGCAATCAGAGCGATGACTGTTGCTTTTTGTGGAGGCTCAAATAATACCATTACTGAATGATATGCCATATATACTGCAGCCAATACTAAAATAATGGCTACAATACCCGCACTTATTACTTCTGCTTTACCATGTCCATAAGGATGGTCATCATCAGGAGGTTGTTTGGACACTCTCATGGAGGTTAGAGCTGCACCAGTAGCAACAATGTCTCCTGCATTATGGACCCCGTCTGCAATTAAAACAGGACTATTGTAGAGTAATCCAACCATTAGTTTGATGACAGTCAATACGATATTACTAATAAAGCTGATCCATATCGCAAATGTTGATTGCTTGTTATAATCGTTCATTATTCTTTCCTCACATATCTTTAAACTGTTAAGGTCAACTAGAACATTCTAAACGATGATATTCGAGTGGGTCTAGAGAAACAGTGTTGCTTATAACCTTATAAGTTGATTATGGTCAAATCTTATGGTAGAACTAAAAACAATTGGTTATACGAAACTGATAACGTGATTTTATAGCGTAACTGCCTTATGTATTTTTTATAGTTTATTTGGAAATTCAACTTTATAGTAAGCAATGAATCCAGATGAAATCACCTGGATTCTGGGTTTATTCCTATATTAGCGCAATAATCTCGAAAGCAGAATTATCTCGGCTAATCGCATGATGAGACGTCTTCTGCGACCTCTAATTATAGAGCTTAAAATTAAAAAGTCTGTACCAACGGATAAAAGAGTACCAGTAAATACGCTGCCGGTAGTTGTAACTTGTACTTTCTTTCCCTGTAATAATTTTGCTTGTTGGCGAAATGTCATAAATATCAATCCTTTCACTTCATATAAGGATCGGGATAGATTGTTCCTAGTATTACTACGGATAAATTAAAACGAACCTCGTCCCGTAACGTCCCAAAGTTACCCCCTTATCCTTGCGCCCCATGCAACTCGATTCTCAATAGCCAAGTATGGTCCTTGTGCTTGTAATGCTCTACCAAATAGACCGGACGTCTTTAACACCCCCTTCCTATGAAGTACACGTTATGTTATGAAGATATCTCTCTACTTGCTTGGATTATTGTTACTAAACCAATGAATTATCTTCTCAATTCTCATGGGCCAAATAGGTCGGCATGAGCAGTATGGTGAAAGCCTCATGATCACCGTATTAAGAATTTCGCATAAGATCAGCCTCGAGTAGATGTACCATCCTGTTTGCGAGGAAAAAGCAGCAGATCGTCTGTCTGCCTCCATGTTTTTATTGAACAATGGTGTCCCGTTAGTTCAATCGTACCACCTGCTTATAAGTACAAAACGTCCACCAATGAAGCCATAAGGTCAACTCCATCAGTGGGCGTTATTTTAACGTTATTCTGTTTTTGAACTCCGCGCTTGTACTTCTCGCATAGCTAATCGAAAGATGAACGAAGACTAGAATTTAGATAATTGGTCCTCGGATCACTCCGAGGCTCACTTCATTTCAAATATCAAATTATCGACATTAGGCTCTAACTAATCTGTACTATATAGGCTTTATTAACAACCGCAACCTACACCACCGAGGCCACCTATACCACCCATACAAGCGCAAGCGACTATAACTAACAGGATGAACAACACAAGGATAGTAGCTGTATTTGTAAACAAACCTCCACGTAACTCGGACATTCCAACACCTCCCTATTACTGAGTACACGTTAGGTTATGAAGGCTGATTTCACTTTGTTTGGATGTTTGTTACTGGTTATTTCACTATATTGAAATAAAGACAATCATCATCTGATCCTCGGTGCAATTTCGAATATTTTCACAACGGATCGCAACACGAGTATGACGAAAATGCTCCATCATTGTTACTCCTTTTTTCTGCTGATCTATCTCAATAATTCCATTTATCACTTTATCTTGATATACATAGTTACTTTTGATTACTAGAATAAGCAGGCTTCAGTCGCCTACTTATTAATGTATATTATTCAACTATCGTGTCCCGTTAGTGTAACTAAGCAGCATTCAATGTTCATCCTTCGACTGAGATAGTAATAATTGCCGCTATTTTTACATCTCCTCTTTAATTTATATTTCCTAACCCTCTTTCGTATTATCCTGCCTACAGCGCATCAATTGGTCTTAGAATTCGGCGAAACGCCAGTCTACCACCGGATTCCGGTAATAACGTGTAGCAGCGGATCCGCCGGGAATGTCATAAAGTTGAAAACCTATAAATTCTGATATTACAAAAAAAGCGGGCTCTCCCACTAACTCAGAGTGCCCGATCAAATAGTTAAAAAATAGAATTACAGCAGAATCAAGATAGCGAACGCAGTGCTTCTGGGGTGAAAGGCTTCAGCTCGTCAAGCCGGCCATCGCGGACCTTAGCCGCCCATGCCGGATCAACCAGCAGTGCACGGCCGACTGCAACCAGATCGAACTCTCGATTGTTAAGCTTGTCTTTCAAGGTATCCACGTTCGCCGTACCTGCATTTTCCCCTCTAAACGAAGATAGAAACTCATTATCCAGACCTACGGAGCCCACAGTAATTGTAGGTTTGCCGGTTAATTTTTTAACCCAGCCTGCGAAATTCAGATCGGAACCGGCGAACTCCGGTTCCCAGAAGCGGCGGGTCGAACAGTGAAATACATCAACGCCCGCTTCTACAAGCGGCACAAGGAATTTGGCCAGTTCATCCGGATTGGCTGCCAATTTCGCCTCGTAATCACTTGATTTCCATTGCGATATCCGTAGTAGGATAGGGAAATCGGGTCCTACGGTGCGACGGCAAGCCGCAATAATTTCAGCCGCAAAACGGGTTCTTTTCACAAGGTCTCCGCCATAGCTGTCGGTGCGTTGGTTCGTTTTCTCCCAAAAATACTGATCGATCAAATAGCCGTGAGCACCATGAAGCTCAATCCCGTCAAAGCCGATCTGTTTGGCATCCGCCGCCGCTTGTGCATAAGCGGCAACAACGGAATCGATCCTTTCCTGGCTCATCGGCTCATTGACTTTTTCCCCGGTCGCGAGATCCAAGCCTGAAGGTCCGATCGGCAACTCCTCCGGGTTCGGAACGGCTCCTACCTTACGGTCCGTGCCGATATGCCACAACTGCGGCATAATCAGCCCACCGGCTTCATGTACTTCCGCGACGATGTTAGCCCAGCCCTTCAGTGCTTCCTCCCCATGGAAATTCGGAATATTCGGATTATTGGTGGCAGCCGGATCGTTGATCAGAGTGCCCTCCGTAATAATAAGCCCTACACCGTTCTCGGCACGGCGACGGTAATAAGCAGCCACATCAGGACCCGGCACTCCTCCGGGAGAGAAGGCTCTCGTCATTGGAGCCATGACGACCCGATTCTTTAGCTTCAAAGTACCAAGCTTGAAAGACTCGAATAAAGGTCCTAGTTTGGAGGCAGGTTGGATTTTATGATTATTCATTTTAGTATTACCTCCATTATGAATAAATTCTGGTTTAATAAGCCTCGCGACTTAAACTGTCATATATATTATTACAGTTATTGAATTTACTATACCATACTATTTGCAAAGCACTACTTTTTACATACCGCCTTCTTATTGTGATAATAATTTATACTTAACTCTGAAATCAGCGGGGTGTTTCCTAATTTCTTCATAAGGTTTCCACATTAACCGACCCTCCCTCCAAATTGAGGAGCCTACTCGTTGATAACCATCTATATTTTTAACATATGCAGCTGAAGAATACTGCCCGTTACATTAATGATATAGGCAGCCGATCGTTTGACCGGCTGCCTATATCATGATTTAACTATCGTGTCCCAAAAGCGCAATGACACTACCTGTTATAAGTTAGTTTAACAGAAGTGGCTTATTTTAAGCATGCCTGCTGCCGATGAGATCATATCAGGAATGTAACAAAGTTCTTGTCATCCGTCGGGAATGATATCAAGTTCTTGTCATTGTGTTTTGACAAGAACTTGATATCATAAAAATAAAAAGCCGCATAATTAGCGACTTCTAATGTTACTATGTTTTTGTCACCCGACATATGTCGTCGACCTTCACATTTTGTTGTTGCCCTTCACCAAAAATCACTTAAATAAAACCTCCCATAAGAGCTTTGAATCTAGTTTTTGCTCTTATGGATGGATATAATCTCGATGAACTATATTCTAACGTCTCTCATTCACGTAATCATGATAATGGCAAGCCTGGTACGATGATGACACTTAATTTTTGAACAGAATGTCGCCCACCTGCGTGGAAATGTTGAGTGTTGCACTCTCGGATTGAGCCTTACCAACATATCCATGGAGTTCTTTGGATACAACCTTTGTGGTATTTGTTGTTTTTTCAAGAGCAACCTGATTATAGATTTTTCCTATTGTTGTTGATAGATTTACATTTAGAGGTGCTGGTTGATCAGGTAGAGCGAATTCGACGTTACCAACGTTATTAGAAATGTTACTGCTTTCCATACCAATGACATCCGTTACAGTAATGTCGCCGGCACTGCTGCTCACATTTAAGTGTTGGACCCACAATTCTGACTCAACGGAAATGTTGCCCATTTTGTTTTCTATCTCAAGGGATTTGAATTCTTTATACGGAAGACGAATCGTTAAAGAGGGCAATGGTCCCGTATTTATGATCTTTTGTTTATTTTCAAGTATAATCTGTAATGTTCCATCTTGGGTCGACGTAGTCACGTTGGTATCCATTCCATGTGAGTTGCCCTTGGATAATTCCAATTCTGCTTGATTGATTTGTTTGTCGCCTATGACTGTAACTATAGCAGCGTTACTCTGAATTTTTAAGGAAAGAATGTTAGTAACATCTATTTGAGAAATATCCCCTTTTACTGCATTCGATACATTTGTGTTTGTCGATATAGAAGAGTTTTGCTGGAACAAACTAGATGTACTAGTGACTTTCGTACATCCGGCGAGTCCGATACTGGCAGCGGCCAGGAGAATCATAGCTAACTTCATATTGTTGTTCAAACGTTTATCTTCCTTTCTTCTGCAATAGATGTGTTGACTAACCAGTCTTCGAATCGAATCGTTCGTACTTATGCTTCCTACTCTTTTCTCCTCTCGCTCTCTCATAACGATATCTTACAGGACGTAATCTTCTTTTTTCTTACATTACTCTTACGAATTTCTTAAGCTGACTCTATGTGCTATAGTGTCCCGTTCATTTCACTTTTCTGATTCAATAAATGAATTCGTAATAGGAGGACTCGGTTCCCAACTAATTTCACCTTGCACCTCCATAAAATGAACGAATGAACGCAAAAAGCACCCCTCTCACCAAAGTAAGAGAGGTGCTACCCCATCCGTTTTGTATAATTTCATAAATTATAGCATAGTTACCTTTTCTCTAGCAATTCTTACCTTATTTGCTCTGCGTCTTCAAATTTTTATCCAAAAACTTGATCATTATATTGAAGAAATCGATCAAGTTTTCTTCGTTGGTAAAGCCATGTCCTTCATCATCCTTGACCATATACTCCACTTGCACGCCGCGTTTTTTGAGTGCTTCGACAATTTGGTCGGATTCTGCTTTGTTCACCCGCGGATCATTAGCCCCTTGAGCCACGAATAAAGGAGTTACGATCTTATCGACGTGGAACACCGGCGAAACTTGCTTCAACATTACTTTGTCCTTTTCGACATCGCCGACACGTTCGTTTAAGAGATTTCTCATGGTCTCCCAATACGGTGGGATCGTTCCCAAGAACGAGAACATATTCGATATACCTACATAATCAACAGCAGCAGCATACAATTCCGGCGTTTTCGTAATGCCCGTCAAGGTTGAGTATCCGCCAAACGATCCGCCATAAATACCAACTCGTTTCGGATCAGCAATCCCTTGCTGAATCGCCCACTTCACACCGTCAGTAATATCATCTTGAATTTTCAATCCCCATTGTTTATCTCCTGCATCCATAAAGGACTTCCCATACCCCATTGATGCACGGAAATTCATTTGAAGTACGGCATACCCGCGGTTTGCGAGCAATTGTACTTCCGGGTTGAAGCCCCACATATCACGTGTCCACGGCCCACCATGCGGATTAACGATCATCGGCAGGTTTTGAGGCTTTTTATTTTTCGGTAATGTTAAGTAACCATGAATTGTTAATCCGTCTCTGCTCTTGTAAGAGATCGGATACATATCAGCCATCTGATCTGGTTTAAGCCACGGACTCAGATTACCTAAGGATGTTAACTCACCGGATACGCTATCGTACAAATAATACATCCCGTAAGTCTTGTCATTCGAAACACGAACGATCAGCCTCGTCATATCCTCGTTATAATCGTTTAGCCCGATTTCACTTTCACTGACGCCAAGCTTCTGCTGCAACTTGCGGTACATCGCCTCGAATTTATCATCGAAAAACGCCAAATGCGTTTTATCTGTCACATAGATAGCCGCCAGCATTTTATCTTGATTTTTGTCGTAAAATGCTCCAGTCACGTCAACTTCCGGATGCTGATACAGAACTTCTTCCTTACCCTTTAAATTCAGCTTGACGAGCGCCGTCTTGTCCCGACCGTTATTGGAGACCGCATAGATCGATTTACCGTCTGCCGAGAAACCAAGCGGATTTATCGTATCCCCAAAATTTAACGTAGCCAGCGGTTTGAACGCTTCTTCCTCCGTATCGCGGTACAACAATGTACTTACGACACCGTCGCTCTCAGAAGCGAGTCGAATCTTACCTTGGCGATCAGCTACCCATGCCATAATGTTCCCTGGGTTTTTGGCGATCAGCTTCGTTTCCCCTGTCTTTACATTCAATTTATATACATCGAAGATGGCAGCATCTTCTTTATTCATCGAGATCAGAATTTCGTCTTTCACACCAGATAATTCGCTCACGAGTTGAACATTTACCTTATCGTAAGGCGTCAAATCGACTTCCTTATTGCCATTAAAAGTGGACGAATATACATGGAAATTCTCGTCTCCGCCCTTATCTTTGCGATATAGAATGTTATCGCCTTTCCAGAAGAAGCCGGCGATATCGCGATCTTTTGAGCTTGTCACGCGAATAGGTTCGCTTTTCTCTCCGATTTTCTCTACAAACACATTGGAACGGTTCTCCCAAGTACCCGCATAAGAAAGATACTTGCCATCTGGAGAAAGCTCATACCCAAAGCTGCCCGAACTCCGAAAGAAGTCTTCCACGGAAATTTGTGACACACCTCTGTCGTCCATCGTTGATAGCATTTTATTTCTGTAATTTTTAAGCATAATAGCCGCTTGAGCTACAGTCACTGGCTGATCTTCGTGTAAGCTTCCATCTGTATTCCCTTGAATGAGCCCAAGTGCCTTGGCGCTTGCCGCATATTCGGCCAAGCTCGTTTCTCCCTGTTCCTTGCCGAGTGCCCGCACCATCATGCGTGCCATCTCGCCGCGTTTGATTGGAGCGTCAACGGAAGTGATTTCTCCTTCCTTCAACCACCCTTTCTCGGAAGCAACCTTCATCGGATCGATGCCATGTTGATATGTAAGTGATACTACCGCATAGCGGATAAAATTTTTAACAGAAATTTCTTTATTTTGTTGTACCCCTTTGTCAACAATTCCCTTCGTTATAAGTGTCTGTACTCCATCTTGATACCATGGTGCTGCTTTTTTCGCTCCATCCTGTGCCATGACTGACACGGGAACGGATATGGCCATCATAGTCGCAATCGCTGCGGAGACTAGTCTTTTTCTTGTAATCATGCTTTAAGTTTCCCCTCTCTGCTGGCAGCGTTACCCTGAATTTTTAGGGAATGAATGTTATTTACATCTATTTGAGACGCAAAAAATATCAATTATACTCTACCAAGTTAACGAATATTGATTTGATCAATTTTGCGAATCGCCATGTATCCAACCGCTATCCCAATCACGGCTAGCAGAATCGTAGATTTCGTCTTTCTTCATATTCATATTGACATTCGGGACGACTTCCAGCCCTTGAAAAGCCTTGCTCAATCGAATCGTTCGTACTATATGCTCCATACTCTTTCCTCCTCTCGCTCTCTCATAACGATATCTTATAGGACGTAATCTTCTTTTTTCTTACTTTACTCTTACGAATTTCTTAAGCTGACTCTATGTGCGATGATGCTCATGAAAAACTTTTTTCAATTGAACGGTAAACACCGTTAACTCATAAGGCTTGCTGCGGAGGTGGATAGACCCGCCCATACTCACCACCAACCGCTTCGTAATCGTAAGACCCAGTCCGCTGCCTTGATAGAACTTATTCCGCGAATCTTCCAGCGTACATCCGTTCAAACACATGATCGATATGCATCGCATCAGTGAAAATAGTGGCTTTTCGTCTGAAGACCGGATTGCTCCGCAATTTCGGTGACCTGCATTTTCGTCTTTTCCAACAGCTCCTTGGCCTGATTTCGTCTACCGATAGCATCGGGTCATGGGTATGATAGCGGATGTACCCGATAATTTCTCCAATCATACCGCCAGAAAACTCCCACATACTTGCTTACGACTTACCTGTCGACGTCGAGCGATGAGGATCTGACCTTCCTCGTTCTCAATGATTACTGCCGTTACTTGGATTAATGTTCATTCACCCCAATACCTCTTGGAACTTTTTAACAACAACCTGCGTCAATCTAGTATATATCTACTCATACTAATCTTACGAAAGGGATGAACTATCCATGAGATCGCCTAATTCTATCTACAAGACTCAATCTTCACCCATCCGGCATTCCGCAGCATTAATTGCTTTTAAGCCGCTAATCATCGCCATGATCCTTATGCTTGTCGGGACAGCGATTCCTGTATCCGCTTCTGCTTCGGAGAAAGGAATCCATGATGCCTTGCAATTCACGCAAGTTGAATCAGGTAATTATTACTCGATCGCTCTTCGCAAGGACGGCTCGGTATGGACATGGGGACGCAACCTATTAGGCGAAATAGGGATACAAGAAACCGTTACCATATCGGAAACAGACGGGCCTGTTCGTCTGAGCTTGTTGTCGGATATCAAGCATATTGCTACTAGCGGAGACGGACACAATCTCGCAGTTAAGTCGGATGGAACGGTATGGACATGGGGAACAGCACCGCGTTCAGATGACAATAAGATCCATTCTGTACTGCCTCAGCAGGTGGCAGGAATTGCAAATGCAGTCACTGTTGCATCAGGCTCGGACTTTGGTGTAGCGCTTCGTCAAGACGGGAGCGTATGGTCGTGGCAGCGTGAGTTGAACAAGAATGATTCGAATGACGTTTGGAAACCCGCTGCTGTGAGCGGCATTGACAATGTGGTGCAGATACATGTATCCAACCACCAAGTCTATGCCGTGAAACGGGATGGCACCGTATGGAGCTGGAATGAACCATCACTCATGTCCAATTCCAATATCAAGACTCCTACTAAGCCTGTACTGATGAAAGGATTATCCAATATTCGTTCCGTCACTTCTAATGAGCAAGCCTTATTTGCGCTAGACAAGAAAGGCAAGGTCAGGACTTTGGACGCCAAGGGAAAGCTAACTCCCGTTCAACCTAAATTGACTGTTAAAGAAGTACGAGCAGCTAGCTTTTACACACTGTTCCTAACGACAGCAGGCGATGTATATAGCTATGGAAGAACGGTTACAGGCAAGCAAGGCAAGGTTAACGGCTTACCTAAGATCAAATCGATCAGCGCAGGAACCTACCACAATCAGGCGATCTCTGAACGCGGCGAAGTATGGGGTTGGGGCGGCAACCATTTTAATTCAGTTGGCGCAACGGCAGCTTCACCTGATGGCATGATCTATCTCCCGATTAAGACCAATATTGCTGTAGACATCATGATTGATGGACAAGTGATCAACTCGATATTTGCTCCGCGAGTGAGTGCAAATACAGTTCATATTCCGATAACTACGATTACCCGAGCACTCGGAGCACGGTTTGTGACCAATCAAGATCCATCGGGCACACTTTCCTATACGATTGAATATGAAGGCCGATCCTTCACGTTCCGCGGCGGGGAAAGTATTATTCTAGTGGATGACCAAGCTATCGAGCTCCCTGAATCTGTATCTTCTTTAACAGGTGCTGTCGCTGCTCCTTATCAACTCTTCGAGAAGGGACTCGGCCTTTCGATCACATGGGATTCAGAGCTGCAGCAGTTACGGATGAATACACAGGTGCAAGTACATTAAGCAGAACAGCGGATGGCCTCTGGCCACCCGCTGTTTTATCTCTCTCACCAGCTATCCATTGATTCCTCGATCCTACCCTGCTCAATTTTGTGTGTTATTCAACTATCGAGTCCCGTTAGCCTAATGATTTCTATTCCAATGATAAATACCTTATGTTGCTACAACCAGGTCTTAACGATTTCGGCAAGCGTTATTTTAGTTGATCCCTCGTCCGAAGGGTGAATTCCATCCGGAATAAGCCGGTCGAATTCGGCGGGATTTTCGTCTAACATTCTCAGCCAAACCGGGTAATGGTCTATGAGCAAAAGTTCGCGCTTGCAAGCCGTATCTCTGTACACCTGATAATATTGCTCAATCAGAGGACGAATTTCCAGGTGTTCCCGAACTGGTGGATTCATCGTCATCAACAGAATTTCGCAATTCTTGTTGGCAGCGTGAACTCGATCGATAAGATCATTCAGGTTTTCACCGCATTTCGTAACACTCGTCTGATAAGGTAAATATGAGTCGTTTATGGCGAATTCCAGAAAAACGGCGTCGGGAGCGAGAGCGATTACACGTTCCTCCAAATTTTCAAGTCCCCAGCCCGACCATTGTCCAGCTTTGGCGCTGTTGGTCAACTTAACTTGCCCTGGAAACCGGCGATCCAGAATCTCCTTTAATCCGCTGACCCAAGCGCCGCCTTCGGTTAGACTGGTTCCATAAACGACGATGTGCTGATGTTTGCCGTTTTCCAAATTGCTGATTGTTGCCGATAGGCTCATACTGCTCATCCTTCCATTTCTGATTTAGATAAAACAGTTTTTTGCTTATTCTATTCGCCCTTGAGCTAAACAATCCTGCCCGTTAGCGCAAAACGCGGCTGCCAATCTATGCCGGCAGCCGCGTTTTAGTAAATTATTAACCTATCGTTCCCAGTTAGCTCAATAACCTTAAATTGGAAAAAGACCTTTGCGCAAATGTAAAGTGCTAACACATACTAATTATGATGAGAATCGATAAAAAGGTTCTTACGTCATTAGGTTTTCAAGATAATTTGAATTGTTGTGCCTTGTGTAACCAAACAAATAGCAGCTGCTTTCGATGCTGGGGTTATAAACATTGAAATTTAGTAATGAGGTAGTACCATCGGAGCTGATACAACCACCCGTTAAGTAGATGTAATGGCACCGGGATCATAGTAGTCCAGCTATCGGGCTATTGAACAGGCACACCGGCCGCGACCGGTTGCTGCCACACTTGAAACTTATTGCCGTCCGGATCCTTGAAGTCCAGCTGCAATCCACAGCCTCCCTCATCGCGGACCGTCTCCTCCGTCCATACTCCTGACTATTACAATGAATCATACATGGTGTGAATATCATCCGTCTCGAAGCAGATCGGAAACATCTCGAACGGCGATCCGTCATCTGTCCAGCCGGTCGTCATGAAGTGCAACGGATGGCCGTCCCGGCAAGGCAGCAGGAATAACCATTGGCCTCTGTCCATAATCATGATCGCTCCGCGGCCCGGATAGATCCGTTTTTATTTATGAATAGTGAATAGGTAGTAGGTTCCAATAATATAAGTAGATCGTGTATATGACAGCGATTAATGCAAATATAAATTGCAATATGGAAACAATGTTTGCACCCTTAACTAGGGAAATTCCTTTGGTGATCAAAAGATAGAGGGCGACTATCATAGAGATAACTGGTAGAAGACTTATTCCCCATATATACCAAAATGGATATCCATAAACGACATGACTATTGCCATAAAAGAATTGAGTTACTGCAAAAATGGTATTTAATCCTGCGATGCCACCAATTGATAGTAAATTAATGGAATACTTCTTCTTTCTAACGAGACAAATGAACCCATAAATGAAACAAACTAAAAAGGTAATCACAAAAACCAGTCCACTACCAATATAGATTGACATTAAGGTAGTTTGTCTTTCCCAAAAAGATTTTTTAAGAAATGTAAAATCTACTGAACCAGATAATTCCCAGTGACCTTCTTTTTGTTTAAAGGTGAGTTGTTGTATACCACCTATTTCCTCAAATACACCTTTATCAGTTTGTAAAAATTCTTTGGTCTTTATTTCCTCTCCTTCATGTGGAAAAGAACCAGTTACCCTCAATTTATTATTAGATTGAGCTTCTACCTGTAAGATGGCAGCTCCTAAAAACTTTAACCATTTTCCCCAACCATGTTCTGGTGTTAAGGTTAATTCATATTGCCCTTCAATATCCTTTGTATTTATTCCTGAATTTGTAGGTGTAAGCACTATTTTTTGGGGAGTTGGTAAAAAATTGTTTGCAAATGTATTTACTACTTTCCAATGTAATTCGTCTCCAGATTGTACGGAGTTAGCAATTACAAACACTCCAACTTTTTGTGAAGGTATGAGAAACATTTTGGAAACATATCCGTTGATAACTCCTTTACCTATAATAAGTGGCTCACCGTTTGTTAACTTCCCATGAAATAAACCATATCCCACTCCATCTACTCTCGGATGACTTGTAAATTGTTGTGCCTGCATCTGCTTGATAGATGATGGTTGTATAATCGTCCTTCCCTTATACTTCCCTTGATTAAGTTGCATGATCATAAAAGGAGCCATATCTTGAGGAACGAGGTTTAACCCGCCACCCCCTGGTAAACTTATACGTGAATCCTTCATTCTTTGATACCCATCTCCTGTATAAGCATAACCAGAAGCTAGGTTTGGGTTTTTCTCAGGAAAATCAAAGGTAGCCCCATTCATATTCAGAGGTCCAAAGACATGTGTCTTCATATAACTTTGGAAGGATTGTTTTGTTATTTGTTCTACCAAATTTCCAGCTAAACCAAAACCAACGTTACTATATTGGAATTGTTCCCCTGGCTCTCGAATTGGGGCTTGGTTTGGAAAATAATATTTCAATATTTGGCGTGTATCCGATAGATCTTTGCTAGATAGAGCATCTCTAGCATAATAATACTCATCTAAGCCAGCTGTATGAGTCAGAAGATGATGCAATGTAATTGGGTAATTTTTGTAATTAGTGGTCTTGAAATCTGTTAAATATTTATTAATGTCTTGATGCAAATCAACTTTGTTCTGATCAACTAACTGCATGATTGCACTAGCTGTAAAAGTTTTAGCAAGAGATCCAGCTCGCATAATTGTTGTCGTTGCATCTAACTTTTTTTTCTTTTCTAAATCTGCATAACCATATCCTTTGCTGAACAGAATCTTATCACCTTTTGTAATTACCACGGCTGAACCAGGGATATGAAGTCTATCCATTTCTTCTTTCACTACACTATCCATCACTTTTTCTATATCAGATGATGTTTTGATATTGGAAGCATACATGACAGAAGGAAAACAGTTTGCGAATACTATTGACAATAACAAATAGAATGCAAGGAAACGATTTATTTTTTTCAATTTTAATCCCTCATTCATCTGGATATTCATTATATTTGATCTATTATGCATACACCTTAGATAGGTGATCCTATCAAAGGTATTACAATACATCTTCCTTTGTGACATTACGAATTGCAAAATAACTGAGTAATACTCCGCCTATACCAAATGAAATTGGGGTAAACAGCGTTCTTCCTAAGGAGAAATCTCTAAAACTAGAGGTGAGGATCTATCCGATTGATCGAAGAAAATTGATGCAAGCGAAGTTAATGACAATTGGGATATTCACATTTATTGCTACCATTGTTTCTAGTCTTTTTATAACAGGTTTAACTCGTGTTCTAATACAAACAATGTTTTTTTTAGTCGTTAACAGCTAATTGAATATACATGGTATTTTAACTCTTCTATTAATTCCCCATCTTTCATCAGCCCAATCGTATCTGCGGTTTGTTCGATTTCGCCCATGATATGACTAGAGATCAAAAATGTTATGCCATAATCTTTATTCAACCTCGTAAATAAATTTCGTATTTCTTTCATACTGATTGGATCAAGTCCATTTATAGGTTCATCAAGAATGAGGAACTCCGGTTTTGTTATGATCGCTCTAGCAATTCCAAGTTTCTGTTCATTCCAAGTGATAAATCATTTACTTTTTTTTGATCGACACCCTCTAATTTAAGCAGTTTTAACGTTTGGTCAATTGCATTTTTATTGTAATATCCCATAAAATTACAATGAAGTTCCAAATTCTCACGACCAGTCAGCTTCTCATAAAAATTTGGTATTCGATAATGCATAATACTCCCTATTCGTTTTAAATGTTCATAGGAAGTATTGCATAGATTTTGTCCAAAAAACTCAATCTCGCCACGGGTTGGTTGTAGGAGATTGGTAAGTATTTTCATAATGGAAGTCTTACCTGCTCCATTAGGACCTAATAGTCCATAAATTTCTCCTTTCTTAATCGTTATACTTACATTTGAAACAATTTCATTAACGTGTATTTTTTTTGGTTAGCAAATTGGTTCTCACGACATATTCCATGCCCATAACCTCGCCTTCTGTTATATAGATTAATAAATAAGATTGTCATTTTTCTGTTTTTTTTCTTACAAAAATCTTACAAATCACTAAGTTTCAAAAATTCAAAAGGTCATTTGATTGAATCGAACCGTGAAAACCGTTTTTTCATAAGGTTTACTATGTCGGCAGTCTCGCTCCGTCTGTGACCGTATCATTGACGTAAACAACCTCGCTGATATTTACCATTTTAATCCATGCGTTTGCGAGTGGTGTCAGCTACGCTGGTATTACCCCGATTAAGAAAATGAATATGGCATGCATTTCCTTTTCGTGGTATTTGTCGGCATCTCATCTATAGACATCGGCAAATTCGGTTGACGGGTCAAACATATGTACCGATAAAATAAAAAAACCGCGGTTTTGATATTATCCCCTTATGGTTGACAGTGAAGAAAAGTCCACTGGTACAATGGACTTGAAAGCTGCAACCGGAGGGGATTTTTCATGGCAAAAAAGGGACAAGTATTCATCCAATACACGGAACAATTAAAAAACGAAGCCATTCGACTTTATGAGTCAGGGGTAAGTTCTCGAGAAGTAGCGAAGCAATTGAATATACGTAGTAAATGTCAGGTGCTCGTTTGGGTTAAGAAGTCTCAAAAAGGAGTTTCGTTAGAAGATGGTCGTGGACAGAACACTTTCCACAAA
>NZ_KB895432.1 GCF_000374845.1 Paenibacillus terrigena DSM 21567
GCGTAACCGGAAGCTCCGAGCCTATTACGATAAAAAACGTGCCGAGGGCAAGCCGTTTAAAGTAGCCGTAATTGCCTGCGTAAACAAGCTGATCCACTGGATTTACGCGATCCTTACTAAAAAAGAAGCATTTCAATTGAGTTAGAAAGAAATTCTCACCTTCTCAGGAAATCCTTCCCACAACTGCAGGAAGGGTTATTTGCTATACTCATTTTTCAGTATACCACCGGCGATTGAATCCATTAAGTTTTAAATATTGACAAACTATTAGCTAGAATAGTTCAATGAAAACGGTAACTGAACGTTTGACCAGCTACCTCTAATCATGATTCCTCTATCGTGTCCCGTTAGCTCAATGATCCGTACTTCTACTTATGATACGGTTAACCTTAATGAATCTAAGCACAAAGTTAAGTTTGACCACAAAATCTACATCAGTGTATAGAAGACACAAACACTCCTGACGATGGAGTGGTTTCTTATTAGAACTAGCTATTTTATTTGACTACTCACTTTTCGGGGGAATGTACTGTCCTAACAATGGTTTTAATACTTCAAGACAGTGATTAACACCAATAACAATTGAATTAAATTCCCAATGCAAATCAATGTTTTCCTTCCAAAACTCATACCCTATATCTAACATGGCACAAAGCAGATCACCAGTGTACCTCTCTCCTGATACAAACTCGTTCTCGGCTAATCGTTCAATAGCAATAGGGACAAGATACGCTAAACAGAATTTCTGTCCAATCATTAACCTTAGGTCTTCATTTGTGAAATCTATTAGTGGTACTGTTCTAAGACGATGAACGTTTTTAACGAGATTAGTATTGTATGTAGGTTCGCCCCAATCATCGCCATCGAGTTCCTGCAATGACTTTGTAATATCAAAACTAATTAAAGGATTCCCCATACAAATATCCTCTTTTCTTTATGAAATTCATTTTTATACAGATTCTTTAAATGCCCATATCATATAACTTGACGTTTGGGCTTTGAATTTTGATGTATGAACCAATGGGATAGGAAGAGCCTTCTGTTTCAATGGGTACTATACTTTGACCAATACGTAGAACTGTGTAACCATCGTCATCTACAGATTCCAACATGCCATAAAAAGAAACAAATTCACCCATTACCTCAATCTTATATAGACTATTTTCAATTTTTGAAATATCTGCTCCCCACTTAAGGATACCTTGAACATCAACTTCCACAATATACTCCTTACTCGTTATTGGTCTGTTACCAACATAAGTGGCAATACCATTACCATATGAGGAATGAAATCTTACAATGAACCCTTCATCAACTTCTTTATCTATTGCGAAAATAAACTTTCATGTTTATCACCTGTATCTCATTAAAATTGTATCTTTGATTAAAAAAAATAATTTGGATACCAAACTGCCAAAGTATCATCAGGACAAGCAACTACTAACCAATTTTCATTGGGTGGATTGAAAGCAACGCCTAACTGCCATGATTCATATTGTTCATCATGACCATTAAGAAAGAAAACCTCACCATTATCCAAGGTAATAATAAGGTGTGGTTCGGATTCACCTAGAGAAATGTCAGTAATCTTTTTCTCTCGAAGAGTACAAAGCAGTTTGATTTCTTCTTCATGAGTTAAGTTTGCAATGGCATCCTCGTTATGAGGTAAAGTTGCAGGCATTGACTCAAAAACACACCATCTTGAAGCTAAGTTTATGTATACTTGACCTTTGATTCCTTTTTCATATTCATTTGAATCATGGTCAGTAATGAGCATTTGCAAAATACCACCAAATCTAATTCCATCAATCCTTGCCCCTAAACATAGGTGCTTTAAGATTTTTTCAGCAATCTTCTTATCCTCAGTATCCATCAGAATCACTCACTTGTAATAGAATTGTGCTTTCGTTTTCAAAGAACTTCTCTCTTATAATACCATATGTTGGAATTTTATTATTGTCGTATCGCTTCAAAGTACTGTTACACTAAACTGCCCGTTAGCGCAAACAAGGCTGCCAATCTATGTCGGCAGCCGCGTTTTAGTAATTTATTCAACTATCGTGTCCCGTTAGCTTAATCAGTAAGTGTAACAACTCATGGTTTTAACCCCCTCTGAAGTACAAGGAAAAATTTCTCTAATATCTCATTGAAATCAGGTTCAGCTGGCAACCTCTCAATGTATTCCCACAATATCATTTCTCCTGTAGCTATATTTACGACCTCATATTCCATCTGTCTGGACTCCCAAACCGTAACTTGACCTAAACAACATTCAGATTCATAAATAACGCCTGTAGAAGGGTCTGGAATACTGCTCTCATCAGGGTTTTTATGCCTTACATGTTCCATCTTTATATGTACCTTTTCAAGTTCTTTCTTTTTGCTTTCTACCCATAGTTGAAACTTAGTCCGCATTCTTCCGATTTCCTCCTCTTACCATTATACCGCCCCCATTAGATAAGCGACTTTTGCCTACATCAAAACAAGCTATGGATCGGTTCCATCGCCGCACTATCGTGTCCCGTTAGCTGAATACCAAATTAACAATCTTTAATGAGGTAAGATAGCCCTCTGAATCAGTTACGTGAAAACTAGTCCAATCACTTCAGCTGTCGGTGAACGCGGACCGATGCTCAAAAGCCATTAATATGTAAATCGGGATAGTTCGCTATATTTATAATATTGCCTGAAGGGTCTGTAACATTGAATTCAGGAAATCGATCAATATCCCAAGTATACGTTATTTCGGTTACCTCTTCACCTGCGTCGACGAATCTTTGGTAACATTCAAAAACATCAGATGTTTTTATACAAAGTACCGCATAGGGTTTTCCGTCCGATACAATATGGATTGGAATGGGTTGTTCTACTCGTTTAAAAAATAAATAGGGTCCTGGTTCAAGCTTCAGGTCTGATTCTTCTTCGGTTTTCCAGCAATGTGTAAAGCCGAAATACTTTTCATACCATGCAACGGATTCATCGATATTTCTAACTGGCAGTCTAACCTGAACTACAGTATGAACAAGTGTTTTACTCTTTGATGTGGTGTTCATTTGAAACCCCTCCTTCAAGAGAAATAAATCGTGATTGTATTTCAATTCGAGATAAACCCATTATTTTCCTGCTACACAATCAAACTATCCTGCCCGTTAGCGCAACGCGACTGCCGATCCATGCCGGCAGCCGCGTCTTAGTTATTTATTAAGCTATAGTGTCCCGTTAGCTTAATCAACATTACGCGCCGGGTCCGACGGACTTAGCCTCGCGGATGTGTCCGATGAATCTGCTTCCTTGGTGCTGAAATTCCTCTCCGGACCAAGGGGCGAACGCCCCGACGCATGTACATGTTGTTATACGACGATTCGGGCTTAATCGATAACACTACAATATTCTCTTAAATTCTACATCTCTACATATGATAAATGACTTTCCTAAGATTATTACAATAGCTTCATCATGTTTAAGATCAGACTTAACGACAGATAGATTGAGCTGATTATTCTTCAATATATTTTCATATGCTTTGATAATTGACTCTGGTCCCTTAGCAAGGAGCCCTTGTTCCTGATTTAATACCCATGCAAGATCTCCATTAAAATATTGTTGGAAATCTATCCATTTGTCAGTTACCTTCTGATGTTCAACGAGTAATTCCCCAATGATCTTAATAACATCATTCGTCTTACCCTTAAAATATAATTCATGAGTTGGTTCAAGATACTCTAATAGTAATGGATGAGTTGTTTCAAGTTCTATATCATCAAAGAAGTCTAAGGTCATCCTGTAATCCTTCAATTGTTTGAACTTGACTTCCCACTTTTGTACGACGTTTTCAGTGAAATATAAAAAGACATGGAATTCTACAATTAGATCTTCTTCAATTTCTTTAATAATTATTGGCCGGAGATAGACGTCATCTTCAAATATTGCATTTCTAAACTCCGTTTGAAATATCTGATAAATTGTACTTCACCGCTTTCCCGATTTGTCGTATAACGTCTTATTTACGAACTTCGTAAATAGTTCCATATGTAGAGTATTCGTGGAATTATTTGAGCAATCCTGCCCGTTAGCGCAACGCGGCTGCCGATCCATGCCGGCAGCCGCGTTTTAGTTTTATTTATTAAGCTATAGTGGCCCGTTAGCTTAATGAAAATCGGAACGGACCGAGGGGCGAATGTTCTATATCAAATAACCTTTTTCAACTGATATTTTTTTATTCCTTCTGGAAACCCTTCCAGAATACCATATATCTCATATCCACATTTAACATAAAAGCCAGGAGATTGATAACTATATGTGCATGTTTCAACTAAAATACATCCTTTTCCCTTTGCTATTTCCTCAACTCCTGCAATAAGTTTTGAACCATAGTCTTGACCTCTGTACTTTTCATCAACCCATAATACATCGATGTACAAACAATACATGAACATATTGCACATAATTCCACCTACAACCTCATCATCCTTAGTTTTCAGAATAAGGTTAATCGTATCACTCCATTGTTCATCTAAAGGCCGAGCGTTTATTCTGTTATGTTTTATCAAACCATCGCAAACAACCTTAGTCTCTTCCTCAGTCCAATCTTTTGAAATCACCAAATCTTCTTGTAAATTATCATTCATAAATATTGTTTCTTCCTTTCAGAAATGAAATATTTGTTTTACATATTCGTGAATCGAATAAACTATCCTGCCCGATAGATGAACAGGCAGCCATTAATGCCGGCTGCCTGTTCATCATGATGCTATCGTGTCCCGATAGTTCAATCTGAAAGGATTAAGGAATGTGTGCTGAGTCTAAATGAAGGTAGTTGGGGATATTTTACGCTTTCTTTTTAGGGACTTGTTGTTGAGATATCACATTGAGTCATTTTTTTACATCGATCTCTTCTTCATCTGAATGTAAGCCATACCTAATAATCCTACTGCGACTCCGAGTCCCCCCACACTTCATAATTTCCAGTAAAATATCCAATCGCACCACCAATTAAAACACATGCAGCCATAACTAGACCAGCATTCATTCGTCATCACCCAAAATCATCATATTGGAGGTTACACCTAAAATTAAATATACTATTCCAATTATGAAACAGAACCACCTATCAATCTTTATACGGTTACACACATCAATATCTTATTAGGATGTTTATAACTATCCTGCCCGTTAACATAACGAAAAAGCAACCGATCGATAATCGGCTACCTTCTTGTTGCTATTGAACTCCCTCGATTTATCCGATGCCGCTATTACGCAACCGTGATGAAGTAGCAAAGCTTGATCTCCTCATGCATAAAGGTTAACGCGTTCGGTTGTTTACAGATCGCGATTTTGGATAGTATGATAAGTGATATTGCACATGATAAGCCATTGATTGCGCAGCTACCAAATTAGGAATGGGGAGAAGTCCAAGATGCCGACGATTCAAATTGAAGGAAGAGGCTCCTATGAAGTTGCAGAAGGTACTAAACTTGTGCTTGCCCTGGAGGATAACGGGGTAGACATATTGCACCGCTGCGGCGGCAACGCTAAATGCACGACGTGCCGGGTCGAAGTGGTGGATGGAGACGCCGGTCCGGTTGGTGAAGCGGAAGCCGCTCTTCTGCAGGCCAAAGGCATTGCGGAATCGAACATCCGCTTATCGTGCCAGATTCGAGTACATAACGATCTTACTGTAAAACCGGTGATGACGGTATCGTCATCCGGACTGGAGCCAGGCAATCGGCCGCAAGACTAACCGATCGCGAACCGGCTTCCGGGCTCGTAACCACGCTGAGGCATCTCGCATGAGGTGCTCAGCGTGGTTTTTTTATGGTTGGCCTTGGCCAGTTCACCGAACCAGCTAAGCCTTATGCGAACATGTCGCGAGCCTCGTCGTGCAGCGAACGCAGCGGTCGCCCGGCTAGTCGCGCCAAATCCGGCGATACGCTTCCCATATCGGATAAAGACAGCAATCGATAGTTTAACGTTACTAGTGTTTGGAAAGTTGCGTTAACTGCCCGTTATTCCAACAAAGCAAAAGGGGCTGATTCCAAGCAAGCTCCTTAACTCTCGTTCCTCGTTAGTTTAACAACGGGGATCCAGCAAATACGCTATATTTCCGCAACAAAGGCTGCCATTTGGCAGCCTTTGTGATTACCACAACATACTTACAATACACTTACTTTCTTGCCCTAATAATCATAAAATTTTGATCTTCATTTACTTCTTGTAAAGAATAACCACCATATACCGAAACATCTTTGAATCCGACCTTCTCAAGCATCATGATAAACTCATACTTAAAAAACCAACGCATTTTAGTTGTACTATACTGAGTATCAATTAAGACGCCATTTTTAAAAATTTCATATCGCTCTATCTTAATTTGTATCTGTTCAAGGAAATTAAAATTTGATTTTGAACTTACGACTATATCCGAACCATCGCTTCTTGTACCCTTAAAACTAGGCGCCCATTCAGAACCTTTATTTATGAACAAATCTTTAGGTATAAACAGCGGGATTAAGGTCTGTCCACCTTGTTCAAGATGCGCATATATACTCTTTAAAGCATTCATTGCGTCTTCTCTTTCTGATAAGAGTATAAATGAAGCCGCTGGTATATAAATGGTCATATACTTTTTAGGTATATCAAGATGTTGCATGTATTGATCATACAAAACTGGAAACTGCCCATTTTTCTCAGCCTTAGCTCTGCATATATCTAACATGTCTTTAGAACAATCAACCCCATCAACATCAAGACCAGCGTCCAAATAAGGCAACAATAATCTTCCAGTACCACATCCAAGCTCTAATGCAGCTCCTGGAACTTCTGTAATCATTTTTTCAAAAAACTCACTATCATCGGAAGTGCTTCCTGTTCGCATATCGTAAGTTTCCGCTAGAATACCTTCATATGATTCAACATTATCAAACAACATAATTTGATGTTCCCTCCATGTTATAAATGTTTTTACACACGGAAGGTTATTAATAAGAATTCTATATTAACCCTTCCGCACCTCGATTTTTTTTTGTAAGATCAGCTTTACTATTTGTATTCATCGCGACCACTCTCTTCCATATTTAGTAATTTCAATATAACTCGCTAAGTAATATATGTCTATGAGCGAACCAATTCATTCCATCTGTAACGGCAAGAGAATACAAAAAAAGGCTGCCTCAATCGTCATCTTGGATGACTTTTTGGCAACCTCCTCCCTAATCCCTTATTATTTTTGGTTTACGGCTTCTTCATTTGCGGTTTCGGCTCCTTCTCTATTCCTTCACGCTTCCCATTACCAGGCCGGTCATGAAATATTTTTGCAAAAACGGATAGACGACCATGATCGGCAATGCGCCTATAAAGATTTGCGCCGCACGTGTAGTCCGATCCGAGATCTCCGACAAGGTTTTAACATCCTCTGCACGCATGTTGGCGAAATCCTGTTGAATGATAGCAGTCTGCAAATAAGTGGCGAGCGGGTAATGACTTGGTGAATTCACGAGCATGAGGCCATCGAACCAGGAATTCCAGTGCCCGACGATTGTGAACAGCGTGACCGTCGCAATAGCAGGCATGGACAGCGGGAGATATATTTTCCACAGCGTTATCCAATGACTTCCTCCATCAATGAAGCTCGATTCCTCCAGCTCCTTGGGCAGTCCCCGAAAAAAATTGAGCAGCAGAATGACATTAAACACGGTCACCGCCCCCGGAATGACTAGCGCCCAAATCGTATCCATTAAATGCGTATATTTGATCGTCAAGTACCATGGAATTAAACCGCCGCTGAATAAGATGGTAATTACAAAATACCAGGCATAAACGGACCTCATCCGGAAATCCTTCACTTCTTTGGAAAGCGCATATCCCAGCGTAACGGTTAAAAACATACTAATACCAGTACCCAATATTACCCGCTGAATGGAAATCAGGAATGACCCCAGAAATTCTTTCTTCTTCAAAATAAATTCATATGATTTCAGTGAGAATTCGACCGGCCATAACTTGACTAGCCCAGCCGCTGCAGCGCTGCTGGAGCTGAATGAGACAGCGATGACCTGGATGACGGGAAGGATGCAGAGCAGCGAGAGAGCGATCAAAAATATAAGATTGCAAATATTGAATAGGCTCCGCGTTACGGAGGCGCGTTGAATCATTGTGTTAACCCCCTATTCCAGTTAAAAAATTCGGTAATTCGCAAACCGGTACGCCAGCCAATAAGACACCGAGATCAGCAGAAAGGAAACGGACGATTTCAGTAATCCAATAGCGGTTGCCGGACCATATTGGGCATCTGAGACACCGACGCGGTAAATCAATGTATCCAAAATATCTCCGCTTTCGTAGACTTGAGGACTGTATAAGTTAAACACTTGGTCGAAGCCCGCATTTAACACGTTGCCTAGGCTGAGCGTGGCCATTAGCACAATGATCGGGATCATCCCCGGCAGCGTAATATAGAGGGTTTGCTTCCAGCGGTTTGCGCCGTCTATGATAGCCGCTTCATAAAGAGACGGATTAATGCTTGTCAGCGCGGCCAGGAATACGATTGTGTTGAAGCCGAATTCTTTCCACGTATCCGTCAGAACGAGCGTGATGGGAAACCAACGGTTATCGCCGAGGAAGTATATAGGTTGGATGCCGAACCATCCGAGAACTTGATTGACGATGCCGTGCTGTAGAGAGAGGACATCGATGAGGATGCCGGCAAGAATGACCCACGATAGGAAATAAGGAAAATAGATTAAAGTTTGAATGCTGCGCTTCACAACCGTCTTACGGATTTCATTCAACAGCAGAGCGATGATGATCGGTACGACATTGCCCATAATAATTTTCATCGTAGCAATGTAAACGGTATTCCAGACAATACGGTATGTGTTCGGCATTTCCAGGACGTATTTCAGATTGGTAAGCCCTGTCCATTCCGAGCCCATAAACCCTTTGATCGGTTTGAAATCCTGAAATGCAATAATGTTGCCGAACATAGGAATATAGCAATAGATCAATACAATAACTAAGCTGGGAAATACCAATATATGCAAAGGTATCTCGCGGCGCCATTTACCCGTTTTCATCTGTCATCCCACCGTCCGGTTGGTTAATAAAGATAAGGGAAAGAAGTTGAAAGTCATCTTTTCCCTTTCTTTTTTTGGTCCTTTAATTATTTGGAGGTTGAAGCCCACTCGTTTACTTCTTTCGTAATTTGGTCGCCGCCGGATTTTTTCCAGTTATCCACGAATTTGTCGAAATCATCTAACGGCGAGCCAACGATGATCTTCGTGATCATTTCTTTCTCTAAATTGAGCAGTGTCGACCATTTGAGTGTCATGGTTTGGGTCTGCACGCTAGTACGATATTCATTTGTATAAAGAAGATCGTTTTCCTTATAGTAATTCAGGACGGCGAAGGAGGAATTTTCTGGACCTGCCTGACGTACCGTCGACCAAAACGTTTGATCGCCATTCATGAACGCCTGATAAGCATCGTAGTCCGCCTTTTGCTCTCCGTTCATTGCCGATGGATCATTGGATGCCACTGCATTCTTCAATGCCTCGTAACGTCCGGGAACATCCTTATTGGGTGGAAAGCCATACACGAACGGCCACTTGAATGCTTCAAGACGGTCCTTCGTCACACCCCATGTGTTCCAATCGCCTGTTTCTCCGAAAAATTTCTCAAAGTTCATATTAAACATCTTAACGATGACTTCGGGATGCTTATAGTTTTTATTCACAACATAGTATGTTCCGATCGGGAAGCCTACGGAAGGACGAGCTGGTTTATCATCGATAGAAGGAATCGGATACGCTTTCCAATCCATATTCGGATTCAGCTTGCGCGCATCGTCGAATGGATAGTAGGGATTGGAGTTTGCCCCAAACGTAATGCCTAGTTTATTCTGTCCGAGCAGCTCCGCCTCCTTGGCAGCGTCCTTCGCTCCGAATTCCTTATCGATTAATCCGGATTTGTACAGCTCCTGCAGCTTCGCAAGGGCAGGCTTCATTTCCGGCTGGATCCCCCCATACATCAACTGACCAGAAGGATCCTTGATCCATGTCCCGTTCGGATTAGCATGATATGCATTGAAGAAACTCTCCAAATCGGCAAAACCATCATAAATGTTCTTGTTCGCTGCCAATCCTACAACACCTTTGCCGCCATCACCATTCGGATCCTTGGTAGCGAAGGCTTCCATGATGTTGAATACATCCTGCATATTTTTGGGGTCAGGCAAGTTTAACTTCTTCATCCAGTCCGAACGAATCCAAAGAACGTTAGCATCTGTAATATTCCCATTAAATCCGGGTATCCCCAAAAGCTTTCCATCGATCGTAGCGGAAGTCATAGCCATACCGCCATCCTGCTTGGCCACATCCTTCGTATAAGGGGATGCGTATTTCTCGAACACCTCAGTAAGGTCAGCTAACTGTCCGTTCTCCGCCAATTGCTTGAACTGCTTAGCATTCACAGCCACAATATCCGGCAGCTCGCCGGAAGCGATCATGAGGTTCAACTTTTTGCTAAAGGCACTATCACTTCCGCCGGAGTTGTCTGCAACCCAATCATAGATCAGATTAATGCCAAGCTCGTCCTTGTAAGCCCTTGTCCAGAGGTTATTGCCGATATCCTCTCCCTGCGGGAATTTATAGCTTCCGTTAATCCCGCGTACCGCATGGACATCAATAGGGGTCTCGTATTTCCCGAGTGGCCCCGCAGCATCTGCTGTCGTTGGTGTGTTCTTGTCGCCGTCAAGGGACGGACTGCTTGCTGCTTGATTGCCTGAATTGCTGCATGCCGTAATTAGCAGGGCGATACTCATGAAGCAAGCCATAGCCGTAGATACAACTTTTCGTCTGTTCAAACCAACTTCCCCCTCATCGTATAGTGTTGTATTACTCCTTCCTCTGTATTATAGGAGGATGGTTTGTGCGCTATCTACTGACGCATCTATACTTGTTGTAACCAATATTTACTTCTGCAGTTCGCGATATTCCTGCGGTGTCAGGTTGGTGATCGATTTGAAGAACCGGTAAAAGGATCGTTCGGACAGGAACCCGACACGCTCCGAAATATCGCTCATCCGAATGCCGGGATTTCTAAGGAGCTCCTTGGACTTCTGCAGCCTGACTTGTTTGATCGTCTCTGTAAGCGACTCCCCTGAATGATGCTTGTATAATCTCGACAAGTACGATGGGTTGAGCGACACGAAATCGCTTAAACGAGTCAAGGAAAGGTCTCCGTTCAAATACTCGTGTATATATTTCTTGATCTTCGTGATGACGTCGTTCTCGGAGTTCGTATGTCCCTCAGATCGATGATTAAAAATCAACTCCGCTAATTCTCGCAAATAATCAAACGCAGAGCTCCATGTCTTATGGGCTTGCAACTTCGTCAGCTTATCCAGATCCATCTGTTCGGCTGCCAGGCGGAGGACAGAGCTGTAATTCAGAATGGAGATGTAAATGACGACTAACGTGTAGTACCACTCCGTTCTGGCTTTCTCGGTCTGCTCATTCTGAGCAGCAAGTAAAGCGGTTATCCCATCAAATGCAGCCAAGTAGGCTTCACGCCGTCCGGCTTCCAAATCATTTTTTAAGTCGATCCATAAATGGGTCTGTAAGGGACTTTTTACTGGTTCGAATCGGCCGTGATCCGTACCATAGGCTTGGTCGGTTAATAATAGCTCTTGACCCAAGCCAAGCCCATATCCGAATAGGCGTTTAATCGTTATAAAGCGGATAGGCAGCTCCTCCCACTCGCAAGGCTTGCTGGCTACTATAATGGAGAGTTTGATCTTGAGCAATTGCCTGATCGTATGTTGGATTTGCTCCAATGTACCTTGGACGAACCTAAGGATTTGATCCCACGAATCTGCAGAATCTGATTTCGGTTGAATGAACCAAACCATGCGGAAGCGTTCGTAATCCGTGAAAGCGACACGAGTCGAAACACCAAGCAATTCTTCTGAAATATTTTGCACAGCATATATGATCAAGGCCCGGTCGAATGTGCTTAGGCCCTCTCTCCATTCATCTACGCGGCCTACAACTAAAAGAACGGGTTTGGAAGGGTGGAGTGAAATGGACAGCTGAGTAAACTGATTGTGAAGGTTGCCGAGCGCATAGGATTCTCCTTGAAGGATATCGCGGAGGTATTCTTTCTGAATATAAGGCAGCGCCCGCTGCAGCAAAAGCGTTGTTTTCTGAAGTGTGCTATGCATGTCTATCTCTTCGTCCAGCTTCGCGATTGCTTTCTTGACGGATCCGATTATGGTTTCGTCGGTCTCCGTTTTAAGCACATAATCGAACGATCCGTTTCGCATCGCTTCGTGGATATAGGTAAATTCGTTATAGCCTGTCAGGAAAATGACTTTGCAACGTGGCCAAAGCTCCATAATTCGCTGCTGCAGTTGGAGTCCGGTTATTCCAGGCATCTGAATATCGGACAGAACAATGTCAATCTTCGTTTGCTTGAGCCAATCGATCGCCATTAGCACATTGTAGGCACGATACACCTCCAGCTCCATGTCTGTTTGCTCTTGAAACAGATCGGCCATCCCGTCCACAATCACATCTTCGTCGTCAATGATCAACAATCGATACATTCGGTACCTCCCTAATCGGAATGCATATCTCGGTTCGCAACCCGCCAAGGGAGCTGCGCTTAACAAGGACACCGGCATCGGTGCCGAACTTCAATTGCAGACGCCGATGCACATTGATTAATCCCGTCGTTTCCATATGTTCTTTATGAGAATTCAGTTTGGCTTCAAGCATACTCAATTGCTCGTCAGTCAACTCTTCTCCATTGTCCTCAACAGCAATACAAATCAGTTCCATCTTTACTTCAAAAGAAACGCGGATGATTCCGTCCGTAATCTTGTTCTGCAGTCCGTACTGGTAGGCGTTCTCCAGAATAGGCTGAATGATAAGCCTTGGTACATTCAGAGAAGCATACGTGCTCGGCATATCGACAAAATCGGTCCGCAGTCTCTTGCGGAAACGGGCCATCTGGATGTCTGCATAGGTACGGGCGTGTAACCACTCCGCTTCTAGCGTTACCTCATCATCCGCATTTCTCGTAATATATTGAAAATAATTTCCGAGGTGTTCAACAAAGTTAATTGCGTTTTTATTGTCATCCGCCGCTATCATGCGCTTCAGGACAAAAAAGCTGTTATACAAAAAGTGCGGGTTGATTTGCGACTGCAGCTGCTTCAGCTCCGCGCGCTGGCTATGAATCTTTTGTTCGTACACTTCCTGGATCAACGTATTCAGTCGGCTGATCATAGCATTGAACTGCCGGTACAGGTAACCGAATTCAAAGGCCGTCTTGTAGGGGATCGAAATGTCCATATTGCCTCTCTCCACGCGGCGAAAAGCGGATACAAGTGAACGCAGAGGCTTATGGATCATCCGATAAATCCAATAAGAGAAGAAGATGATTACTGCTACTGATAATACGGACAGCACTAACAGCATCACGAAATAATGACTAAGGGGATCGAGAATTTGTTTCTCCGGCACATACACGAGCAGGGTTGCATCCAGCATCTCGGATGGTTCGTACGTGACGAGGTAGAACCGATTGTCAATCTTGATACGTTCGCTTCCCGCTTTATGATCGTTGGATTTGTTCTCCCATAACTTCTTCAAGGTTTGAATAAGCGCAGCTTCTCGGGCTTCTTGGGTAGAAGTGATATGCCAATCTTGCTCTCTCGCAAATAATACGGCCCCCCCTTCCACTGTAGTGGGAATTTGCTTAAGCACGTCTCTCAAGCTTTTCAAAGAAATCTCAACCTTAATGATCGAAGTCGGCGCCTGCGCTGCGGTTATACCTAAGGGGAATAAGCTGCCCATGAAGAGGCGGTCGTCCAGCATGGTAAAAGGCGACAGCGTTTTATATTGCACAGAGCGAATCTCGCTTATTTCTTTAGCCGGAATGGCCGCTTCGTCATAGCCGCTCCCATGAATCGTAATTCCCATCGAGGGGATGTACAACTTCGAACTTGAAATATACTGGCTAGAATTATTCAAGAGAAAGAGCTTACTCTCCAACCGATTCAACATTTTAAACCGTTCAAAGGTGGGGATATTCGGGTACAAATTACTTAAAGTGGACAAGTCGCCGTCATTAATGAAATCCCGCATGGATTTGGTCACCCGACTCAATTCGGCTTCATACGAGGATAAGTAGAAATGAACCCGGGATTGCATCGAATTCGTAATTTCCTGACGGACGCTTGCCGCACCTGACATGTTAATGTATAGACTTAAGATATACATTGGAATAATCGACAATAAAAAGGTTAATACCAGGTTGAGATAAATAGATGATTGCCACAGACGCATTTGTTTCCCTACCTCCTAATATCCCATGAAAGAAATAAAGCAACCGACGGAATCCCGTAAGCTGCCTTATTAACCTATTATAAGTATAATCGACATAATATTCCACTGACTATTTTTGATATCCTCGACCGACACGGACTCCATGCCCGCTTCTTTCCCGTACCGAAGGTTCTTTCTTTACTCTGATTTAATTTTATATTTGATTTTCACATAAGGATTTTTAATATATTCCGCCCACAAATCTTCAACCGATTGCCCTGTTATTTCTTTAAAAACATTAATATGGTAAGTATTCTGTTGCATTTGTTTGTTTAATATTTCTACTACTTTATTATTCTTGTTTTGTTCGATCCATAAGAGAAAGCGTGCAGTCTCTCCATAACCACTATTATAATTATCAGTTTCTTTGGGTTCTCTAAATTTCCAATCTTCATGGTGAGGTCCGTATACATATCTAACATAATCTGCTATTCCTTCTGTAATCCACCCTGTCTCATTGTCATACCTTGGATACGCTTGTACAATGTGTGTTAATTCATGTGTAAATAGCCCTAAATCCCATGGATGATTAAGGATCCATTTAGAGCTTACAACAATCATTCCATCATCTGCATATGCTACTCCATCGTATGTAGGATCGAATTTTAAAATCACTTTTTTGGTTGCAGTTTTTGGGTCAGAATACTTTGTTAATAATTTTGGATAGACATCAA
Source organism: Paenibacillus terrigena DSM 21567 (assembly GCF_000374845.1). Classification (GTDB taxonomy): domain Bacteria; phylum Bacillota; class Bacilli; order Paenibacillales; family Paenibacillaceae; genus Paenibacillus_K; species Paenibacillus_K terrigena. The sequence goes on from NZ_KB895432.1 coordinate 15,065, forward strand.
AATATAGTTCAACAAAATCACTAATAATAGGATTGATTGCTGGATTATCCACCTCATTAATCACTTCTAAGATATATCCACGTTTTTCATATTGTCCCCCAGATTCAACAACATGAGATTTATTAGCGCTTTCATTTGCCAAAACACTATGGGTACTTAAAGTACTTAAAAGTATAACTGCACAGACTACACTACTTAACAGCCTTTTCATGAAAGATCGATCCTCCTAAATATATTCAGATTTGATAGATAGAATATAAGATTCTAGATGACTCTTTTAAAAACTATATCCCTCCTTCCTTTGAATGTTAATTTCTCATGACTCATCGATCACTTTGTCTTGACAATCCTATCATCCTGTAATAAAGCAACCGACAGAATCCCGTAAGCTGCTTTATTAAACCGATTATAAGTCTAACCGACACAATCCTCCACTGACTATTATTGATATTATTATGACCAATTGTTACGTGAAACGGCTGCCGATTCATGCAGCCGGCAGCCTGTTTTTACATACTTTATACCGGTGATTCCTTTTGCTTCTTACACGATTGACATTCCAAGCTTCTTATCCCCGAACGATACGGATTCTATGCCCGCTTCTTTCCCGTACCGAACGCTGGAAAGCAATACGTTTTCCTGTAGGACATGATCGAAACGCTCCAGCTCCGTTATGAAGTAAGAATTTTCTACATCCGGTTACATCCTAGATCTTTAGTTTCCGTTATTCCAAGCCAGCAATTGTAGTCTGAAGATTTAGACTGATCTGATAAAAGCAACAGCGGCAAACTAGGGCGGAAAATAAAGTCCTAGACTACCACTGTTATGGCTGCCAATATTCAACTATCGTGTCCCGTTAGCTCAACGGCATCCACGATTTGACGCCAACTTCAATAAAAAAGAGAACAGGCCACCCGTGGCAGTCTGCTCCCTAATTATCTTGAATGCTCCTTACTTCGATATAAATGAGTAATAGAACACCACTTCACTGCGACGGCCTTGATTTCAACGAGCAAACTGATGAAGCCTGCGCTTTGACAATGTGGAAGGCCCTTAACTTGATGTTTTTATTGATCACTTTTTCCTTATAATGCATACAAACATTAAGCTGCATTCCGCTTGTATGCGCGCATCGCAAATAGATATGCGACGATCATTATCCCTAAGCACCACGCTAAAGCGATCCAGATATCATTGCCTACCGGTTGATTTGACAATAGTGCACGGATGGCTTCTACGATAGACGTCACCGGCTGGTTCTCGGCAAAAGCGCGAACGGCTCTCGGCATCGACTCGGTCGGTACAAAAGCTGAGCTGATAAACGGCAGGAAGATTAAAGGATAGGAAAAGGCGCTTGCTCCCTCCACCGTTTTTGCGGACAGTCCGGCAATAGCCGCGATCCAAGTCAAAGCCAGCGTAAACAGTACAAGTATACCGGCTACGGCAAGCCAAGACAGTACCCCTGCAGACGAGCGAAAACCCATAATGAGCGCTACGAGTATGATGACGACAATAGAAATGACGTTGGATACCACCGAGGTCAGCACGTGCCCCCACAGCACGGTGGAACGCGCAATCGGCATGGAGTGAAAACGCTCAATGATGCCCCGCTGCTTATCCAAGAACAGTCGGTAAGCCACATAAGCCACACCGCTGGCAATAGCCATAAGCAGTATTCCAGGCAACAGGTAGTTCACGTAGTTATCCGTACCGGTTTGGATTGCGCCGCCGAACACATAGACGAACAGCAGCATCATTGCAATCGGAGTGATGCAGACCGTGAAGATGGTGTCCATACTGCGGAAAATATGGCGCATGGAACGTCCGAGCATCACGCTCATGTCGCTGAAAAAATGGTTTTTTGCCGTCTCCATTTACATGGCCTCCTTTTTACCGATGATTGCGAGGAATATTTCCTCCAATGTCGGCTGTTTTTCAACATACTCCACCTTTGCGGATGGAAACAGCTTTTTCAGTTCCGCGAGCGTGCCGCCGGCGATAATCCTACCTTCGTGCAGAATGGCAATTTGGTCGGCAAGCTGCTCGGCTTCCTCTAAATACTGCGTGGTCAGGAATACTGTCGTGCCGCCATTGGCAAGCTCCTTTACAATCTTCCAAACCTCGATACGTGCCTCGGGATCAAGCCCGGTGGTTGGCTCGTCGAGGAAAATGATCTGCGGTTTGCCCACAAGGCTCAAGGCGATGTCGAGCCTACGGCGCATACCACCTGAATAAGTAGATGGCTTACGGTCGGCCGCGTCAGTTAAGCCGAAACGTTTCAGCAAATCGTCCGCAACTTGACGCGGATGATCCAGATGCCGCAGCTTGGCAATCATGATCAGATTTTCCCGCCCGGTCAATATCTCGTCAACCGCGGCAAATTGCCCGGTCAAACTAATCGACTGCCGCACATGGTCCGGCTTTGACGCGACGTCAAAGCCGTTTACGGTGGCGGTGCCTCCGTCCTGCTTGAGCAGCGTGGTGAGGATTCTAACAATCGTCGTCTTGCCCGCGCCGTTGGAGCCAAGCAGGGCGAAAATCTCACCTCGCTTCACTTCAAAATCGACGCCCTTTAGGACTTCTGTGTCCTTGAAAGACTTTCGCAGACCTTTCACTTCAATTGCTTTTTTCATCCCGCGATCCCCCTTTTACTTTTTTTTATCCGTAACCTTTTTCATGGCCTTGCTAACTTCTTGGTTAACAGATTCTTGATAGATGTCAGCGTAAGTTTTGGAATCTTTGATTAGATCGTCGCAGAAAGCTGCAACGTCACTACCCGTCACATCGAGCACGCCTTTCCCCAAGGCCGCGCCCTCTTCAAAAAGATCGATAATCCCCGATAGCAAACCCGTACCTTCGGTTAGTTCAACAGGGCCAACCTTAAAGAGATATTTTTGAATCTCTTTATAAACAATCTGATAATCCCGCGGGAGCGCTTTGACACGCGCCACGTGCGCTCGCCACTCTTTTTTGCCTTCGATGATATCTCGAATTCTCATTTTATCCTCCTCCTCCTATTTACCTAGTTTTTTAGCGATATTATTGTTGAGTTGCTCGCGCCACTTGTCGCGATAAGACTTTGCCCCTTCTTCGCCGGCCAGCGCCGAACAGATGCCTTTGATATCGTCACCCAAGACCTCTTGGACACTCTGACCGTCCGCCGCCGCTTCTTCAAGCAGACCAAGCACACCGTCAAAAATTGGCATGAGGTTGCGACCGGTGAAATCTGAGTGCGGCCAAAGATTGGCATTAATTTTTTTCCATGCCGCTTGATAATCAGGCGGTAGCTTTTTGACTCGCGATTCAAAAGATTTGAATTCTTTCGTCATGTCACTGCCAGTAATTTTTTCCCAAAAATTCATTATTTTTTCTCCTTTAACTCGTTAATTTTTGATGAGACGAACCCCCATTTTTCCCAGAACCTCCGCAGTTCCTCGCGCCCCGCGTCATTGATCGCGAAAAACTTTCGCGGCGGTCCCATTTCGGAGGGCTTCTTGGTGATCTCCACCACCTTGTTTTTTTCAAGCCGGATCAGGATGGTATACACCGTTCCCTCCACAACATCTGTGAAGCCAAGGGCGTTCAGCGTCCGCGTGATTTCGTAGCCGTAGGTTTCTTTGCGGCTTATTATTTCTAGGACACAGCCCTCAAGCACGCCTTTGAGCATTTCCGTTAAGTTCTCCAACACAATCACCCTTTACTATTCTGTACGACTGGTATGCAGTATTACTTACTACCACTATAAAGTAACACGTAGTAGTTGGATTGTCAATAGCGTTATCGCTGACACGGATTTTATATTTTCAACTATCCTGCCAGTTAGCGCAACGCGGCTGCCGATCTATGCCGGCAGCCGCGTTTTAGTTATTTATTAAGCTATCGTGTCCCATTAGTTCAATGTCATTTGCTTTTGTAATCGATTAAACATTCCTTGGATTGCATTTTCTAGTCTCCGACTGTCTTTAATAAGCCTTCTCGAAGCCTCATTAAATAATCTTCATACATATTAAGAGTATAAAATTCAATCACATTATTCTCCGAATCTTTAAAATAAACTCTTCTATGACCTGCTGGGTTAATAATAATTTTATGATCAATACCGCAAAGTTCCAGCCGATTTATTGCATCATCGATATCGGCAAGCTCAATAAAAAATGCTAAATGAACATGTATGCCGCCTTCATCAAAAAGCCCATTCCATTTCGAAATAGGCTCCCTTTTTTCAGTTAATTGGTCTTGATCAAAATCTCTTGGAAGCCATAATCCTAACCTAGTGTTTCCGCCAACATATAGCCATGTAGCCCATACCTCTTCCTCACTATTACTGAATTGCCCATTATTATATCCCCATTTGTCAACAATCGGAAAGCCCAGCTTCTCATGCCAGAATTCAACAGCCAGACTCATGTTTTTCACTTCAAGCACTGCTTCTGATATTCCTTTTGATTTAATTTGCATGATTCGACCGCCTTTGATTAATCATTAATATAAAAAATGAGCTTCACGCTTGATTGTGACGCTATAGTGTCCGTTAGCTTAATCGATGCCGTAATACCAACTAATGAATGTTTCTGGTTTGCAAATTACCTCTTCCCATTTCTTTTCCTGGATGATTTTTTCGACACTTAAAAATGCATACCGCCATGAAGGAATAAAATAGAACGTATTTAATTAACCCCTGTACCCAATCCTTATGCTCATGTAAGAAATTACTGTTCCAATGAGCAATGGTGTTATCGAACAAAGTGTAATAAACTGCAAATGCTACTAGGTAGGTTAATACCTTGTACAGTCGATACTTGGAGAGAAATGCCGCTTTAGGATCGCTCTTGGAATGTCCGACGATAAAAAAATTCAGAATAAGAGTTCAAGAATAAATTTCGCCCTACTTGTGATAAGGTTTGGCGTATCACTCTAGAAGTGAAAAAAGGCACCCTCTTATCAAAGGCGCCTTTACTCGTTTACTCTAAGCATGAACTTCAGAGTCGGTTTCCAAAACAGAAATCCGCTTATTTGGAGATGAGATTACCTGCTTTCCACTGCTTTTCGCCTAGATACCAAACGTTCATCGACGACAGAATTTGTCCATTTTCACGCATGAATGTCCCGTCTGGCATCTTGCTCGGCAAGTATCTCTTTATCTTCCGCGTTATCCCTCGTCACTTTCTGAACGCCAATTGCGCTATATGATATCAAAAGAATCACAGCTATGTAATACCCCTTTACATTTAATTCAAATGGAGCGTTGTAAAGGCCAATTAAGAACATCCCATACCCGATAATCAAACCCGCAAAAGACATGCCTGTAAAAGCTGCTGTATTCCTCATCCGGTGTTTCGAGTTTTCCAAACGAATTTCATTATCTTCTGAATTGTCTCGAACGACCTTCTGTACAACGACACAGCTTATCGTGATTAACACCATGCAAAGCAGATAATAACCTTTCACGTTCAATTCCCAATCTGCGTTGTACACTCCTAGACAGAATAAAAAGAGACCTGCAGCCAAAGCAAAATACGATACTGCCGTAAAGGCAAGCGTGTTCCGTTTGCGATATTTCTGATTCATCTGACGATTCACTCCCGACTATAGAATAGAATGGTGCTGCATTCTTCTCCACTATACATTGGAGATTCGGTATAATTCTACACTATATTAGTTTTTTTGGTAATATTTAAATCATAACTAGACCTTAAAATAATTTGGATTTTAACAAGCATTGCTTATTGGCAGAATAAGTACAATCTATCTTGTATACCCTCTAAGACTTCTTCTGGCACTTCCCTGACCTTGATATCCCCGCCTAAGAAGAGTAGCAAATTAGTTATTTCGGCCAATTCTTCTGAATGATTAACATTGATAAAAGTCTTTAGAATGGCTGAGGTTTGGTAAGGATTCGTATAGGAAATTAAAAATTTTAAAGGGTGATATTTTTTGAACTGGGCAATAAACGGGTACCCATAGGCTGGACACTTTGAAAAAGGTGTTTAGACTGTGAGTGCATTTTTATATGGAACGACAAGTTTCCATCACTTCTCATTGCCCCCGGGTACCAAGTAGTTCATGCAAACGCGCAGCCGTATCCGTTGACGCGGTATAGATCATGATCTTCATCTCCGGATCGTTTGGTTGGTGCAGAACCACATGTTCAAACTCCATCTCGCCGATACGAGGGTCGTTCCAATGTTTATGACAATCGGCTGCGATCTGAACATCATGCCGCAGCCAGGTTTCGCGGAACAGTTCGCTAATATGCATAAATTCCTCTATAAGCTCTTTAAATCTTACATCATTAGGGAAGTGTGCATAATCCGCACGAAACCGGGCAATCATCACCTGCGCTTTGGCTCCCCAATCCGTATTGTTTACTCTAAGCGAAGAATCCGTCAAAAAACGCCTCATCCAATTGGGTCGACTCAGTATTTCCTTAGAGAATGCCGGTAATCGAAATAACAACTCAGCCGCCTTGTTCCACATGAGTAAATCCCAACCTCTCCCCAATATGACTACAGGATTTGGTTCAAGTGACCTGACCATCCGCTCAATTCCGATACTTACCTCCTGACTCTTTTCTCCCCTCGATTCCTTAGGTTTTGCAAGCATATAAAGATAACGGCGTTCATCTACGGTCAATCGCAAAGCAACAGCCAAGCTATCCAGCACTTCCTCCGACGGACTTACATCTCGATCCTGTTCTAACGAGGTATACCAGGATGTGCCGATGTGGGCAAGCTGGGCCACTTCTTCCCGCCTAAGTCCCGGTGTTCGGCGCCGACCGTATGAGAGCAGCCCCACTTCCTCCGGAGTAAGACGTTGCCTACGAGCCCGTAAGAATTCCCCTAACGATATGTTTGAACCGATCTCATCCACTGTGGATCTCCCCTTATCCTGACACTGCCAATCATACGATAAACGCAGGAAGGCAATGGATTCCGTAATACGCTATTCTTCAAGTATAGCACCAGCAAATCAAAGGAGGAATTAGAATGAATATTTTCGTCACCGGGGCTACAGGTAAAGTTGGGAGTCGTTTGGTCCCTAGATTGTTGCAGCGTGGTCATCACGTTAAAGTATTAATTCGCGACGTCGCGAAGGCGGAATCATATCCGTTGCAAGGTGCCGAGATTGTCGAAGGGAATTTGATGCAGGCAGACAAACTTGAGGAAACGCTTCGTAACATGGATGTCGTCATACACCTCGCTGCCCAATTCCGTGGTGTAGATGAGGCAACGGCAAAAAGCTCGAACATCCATGCTACCATTGCCTTAGCGAACGCCGCAATAAAGGCGGAAGTTCCGCGGTTTGTGTTTGCCAGCACCAATCTGGTATACGGTTCTGGTGGCCAATTGAGACCAAACCGTGAAGATGACGACTTGCGGCCTGCATTTCTGTATCCTCAAACCAAAGCGACTGCCGAAGAAGCGCTATTCCAACTTCACGTTGAGCAGGGTTTGGGGCTACGAATCGTACGTCTTGCATTCGTCTATGGAGAGGGAGATCCGCACATTTACGAATTTCTCCCTATCATGAATACGTGGAATCCAGCCAAACGGCTCCATATGGTGCATCATGCGGATGTAAGCCAAGCGTTACTACTCGCTGCCTCCACTCCAGGCATAGATGGTCACGTCTATAATGTTGCCGATGATGCTCCTATCTCCGTTGCCGAGTTGATTCAGTTTCACGGGCACTCCGGTCAATACGCGGCAGAAGTCTCGCATAGTGAGTTTAACCCATTTGATATGATCGTAGACACGACCCGAATAAGAGACGAGATGAATTATCGTCCGATTTTCCCCTCATTCTACACAGCGAGAGATGCAGGCGGTTTGTAATAAATATTCGTGAAATCCTCAGTATGAATCAAATATGATTCAAAACTTGCCGTTATTTATGATAGGGTTCAGCATTCATCCTGAAGGCGAAATTACCTGCGGCAACGTGACTGCCGATCCATGTCGGTAGGCGCGTTTTAGTTATTTAATTTAGCTATAGTGTCCCGATAGTTCAATAACTTAGCATCATATAGCTCGTGAATCGAGTTATTACAGCGTTCGGAGTTCCCTACGGCTCAATTCGTACACATCGTTCCTATCTGTGAATACCTGGGTTGAGCGCCCAAACTGCTGCAAAAAGCATCATGCTTATTCCTAATAACATATTTTCACGGACTTCATCTTAACCCCCCAGTTTAAATAGATACTTTCCTGCTTCGAGAAGAGGAATTGAACTATCGTGTCCCGTTAGCTTAATGCGTTGTGCCTCAGATGACTGAAAAATAAGCAAACCAGTATATTCTGGTTGATATAATAATGCGAAGCTCATGCTTGCTTTGGTTATTGATCTGTCCTATCGGATCGTATTCTTCCCCCCCACTTTCAAATCACTTCTATTGCTCTAATTATCATGCAATAATATCCTATTAAATGGAAGGTTGATTTTGTTTTTGCTGTTCCAATATTTCTGCGAAGCATCTGTCTGCCACCACGCTAAACTGCCCGTAAGCTAGGTAAAGGCAGTCGAAATAAAAAATGAACTGCACCTCCAACTGTTAGATGGTGTCTAACAATTGGGGTACAGTTCACCAAAAGAAGTCGGCTGCCTTTTACTGTCTTTATTGAGCTATCGTTTCCCGTTAGCTTTGCGAAGTAAATTTTTTTAACAATGTTGCCAAATTTATTGAGGTGCTTTCGTTCCAAGTAATTTTAATCCTAATCCGATAAATATAATCCCAGTTATTTTGTTTAAGTAGGTACCAATTCTTTGGTTTACATTTATCTTCTTAGTGATGAAAGAGGAAAAATAAGCAACAAAAAGACACCAAATCAATCCAGTGAATGAAAATGTCAGTCCTAAAATTATGAATGAGATTGGACCAGAAGCCTTTGTATCAATAAATTGTGGAAGAAAGGATAGGAAAAATAAAGATACTTTTGGATTTGTAAGACTTGTCAACATCCCTTGTAAGTATATTTTTATGGGGTTGTGGTTATTTGTTTTCGATGCACTAAAATTTAAATTTGATTTATCCAGTAACATTCTAATTCCCAGATAAACTAAATAAATAACTCCAACTATTTTAATAAAATTGAATAATACAATGGACTTTGTAAGTATAATTGACAATCCAAAAGCAACTAACAAAGTATGGATTAAAGATCCACTAATAATACCGAAAACAGAATACACTCCAGCTTTCCTACCCTGAGAAACACTTCTTCCAACAATATACATTGTGTCTGCCCCAGGAATTAGATTTAAAAGAATTCCTGTAAGCAAAAATACTTCGTAATTTATTATTCCAAACATTTTGTTACTTCCGCCTCCCCATTTTTAAAATACATAAAGAAGAAACAATACTATAGGTAAGACATCAAGTCAATCATTGATTAACATGTAATCTTGTTGCTATCCTGCCCGTTAACGCAACGCGGCTGCCAATCTATGCCGGCAGCCGCGTTTTAGTTATTTATTAAGATATCTGTCTCGTTAGTTCAGTCGATTATTTATACATTTGTACGTACCACATATTAAATCCAAGTTCATCATAAAATCTTGCTGTTTGTTTCCACCGTTTATTTGATGATCCAACTAACACTCGCGTTACACTGTTTTCTTCTGCTTTTGAGATTAACTCCTTTATAAGTCTTTTTCCTAATCCTTGTCCTCTATGATCTACATGTATGTATACTTCGTATTATTTCTAAGTAGTTATCTCCCCGTGAAATTACTGGTTCAGCATTCCCTTTCTTTACCGTGCCAAATGAATAGCCCACAATACCTCTGCCTACAACAAGAAAGTAATCATTTAGAGCGTTAATCAAGCTCTCTTCAGTATGATTGACATTTTCATATCCAATGGTGACTTCTTCAGTAGCCCATTGCTTGGATAATTTCAATACTTGTTGTATGTCTTCTGACAGGTATGTTCTTATTTCGTATAAAATAAACCCTCCTAAAAAGAAGGATAATACCAATTGATAATTCGATGTTCCCAATAAATTATCCTGCACGATAATGCAACGCGGCTGCCGATTTTTGCCGACAGCCGCGTTTTAGTTATTTATTAAGCTATCGTGTCCCGTTAGCTTAATGACCTAGCCTGAGAATACTTTATCAAACACATCTTGAAGGAATATCGCTTAAACGGTCTAAATGTACCTAAAAAACAGTCTAGATAAGAGAATAAACTGTTTTTTTTGATGAAGAGGCATCGGCGTATGCCCATTTCCAGTGTAATAATTGTTTACCCTGTGAACAGAGTGAATTATGTTCGCAGGAAATTTTTATACCAACACTAACTCAAAACGAGCGAAAATATCTTCTTCATACCACATCGTGAAATTAGTTCCCCATGTTGTGTTCAATAGTGTAAACGTAAATTTATTGTTGTCTTGATGGTATTTGTTGTTATAACTTAGATTGTTATTTGTTCCGATTCCCAAAAGAGGGGCATCAATAGGTTTAATATTGATTTTTTTATCGCTACCATCGTAAATTAACTCTTCAATCATGTGTTGCAACTTATTTCCGTGACCTACCACTTCAAAAGGTGAAATAACGGTATCAATTTTACGAATCTTAGTTAAGTACGGCGAATTCAAACGTGGTGTAATGTCAAAAGAATAAATTTCTGGATAACGAATTGCATCTTTATCCTTTAATAAAAGTGCAATTTCAACTTTATCTCCAAATTGATATTTAACCTTTACAACTCTTGGAGCACCATACTCCTCCACAGCTCTTTGGCTATACTTTAAAGTTGCAATAATCGAATCATTTTCCTTAACTAATTTCACAACATGTGGTGTGAAATTTTCATTCAATTGAATGCGTTTTTGAATTTCCATTCCTGGCTTTAAGAAGTCAATTGCCCACCAATTATGTTGTAATTCACGCAAATAGTTGTAACGTAGGTTATCATAGTCATTTTGCCCAGCAATTGTATAGCTCAGAACCCCGAGTTTGTTGTCCTGATCAAAGTAAAGTGTTCCATCCTTTTCTAAGTGGTTAATTGAACCATCGCTAGCAAACATAACTTGATACCCGTTTACCGAAATCAATTCTTCCAAACCACATTCAATACCTTGGTTTTCAAAGATATGATATGGAACTTCGATAAGTTTTTTAATGTTATTTTGATCCTTAGGCTCCAAACAAGCTATTGCACGATCAACGTTCTTGCGTTGTTCTTTCCATGAAGACTCATAAAATTTGTACGAACGATCAGTCCACTCATTATAAGTGAATTGCATTTCGCCAACAGTTGCATCTTTAACAATTCCATAAGCGTAGGTTAAATCAAGATCGGTAATTTGGTCTAAACTACGCGCTCGTTGGAAGTCTTTCTTTTCATAATTCATATAGTCACTGAAATAGCGTTTGATATCCATTCCGCAAGTATGCTCTGGAACTAACATCGCATAGAAATTAGCATCATCATTTTCTATTTTGTTATCAGACATGTAATTAGTTAAAATCCGATAATCACGAATGATTTTCGGATCAGACATCATTCCGTGAATCCATGTGTCCCCAATCTCCTCTGTAATAACTGGCAGTTGGTCACGTACTTCCCAAATTTCATTTGAAAACTGATCCATTGAAGTCATTTCAAGCTCATAGTCTGGATACTCATTCGCCATTTTTGACAAAAAGACGTTAATTTTCTCTTTTGTTCCTGGACCACTATTATCATGAGTATGCATAAACGCCAGCTTGTTATCCATGCAATCAATTCCGATTACGCCACCATAGTCGTCTGAATAAGAGACAATTATCTCACTTTCGCCATTCTTCCATAGAAATGTATCTGGAACTTCTGGAATTGAGCTCGAGCCATTTACACCAATGTGTAGGAATTTAATTCCTTGACGATATAACTCATCAACAATCCCGATAGTATGTCCTGGGACGTCAGTCATCTTTGCGCTTGTTGTTTTGTATCCATAACGAGCATCTAACTTCTTTGAGATTGAAGTCATGTAATGTAAAGTTTGAGGTGTCATAGTTTCAGATTCAAACGTACACGGGATTGCGTGCCAGCGAATGTAACCTTTCTTTATGGCGTCGTCTAGCTTTTTACAAGCTTCTTCATCCATGTTTTTGAAGTAATATTCAATAATAAAGCTACCTGTTGTCCAAACAAAGTCTTTGCCTTCTTTTCTTAAGTCTTCAGCTAAAGTGATTGCGTTTTGAATGTAATCATGGCAATACTTGTGCAAGACATTTTCTGCTAAATCGGTAAAACCAATGTCAAAATGAGTTTTGTTTACCACATAGATTTTTTTCATTTCTATAATCACGCCTTTCTTAGTCATAATACGTCGTGAAATAATTGCTTTCAGGCTTTTACTCCACTTTTGATTTTTACAAGGTTCGGCCATTCCAATTCGGACTCTGAATCATGATCTCTCATAAAATACCTCTTAATAATTAATTATTGGTATTTCACTTAACATCTCCGCATATTGTGGGGTATTCGAAGTAATAATAGGTCATTCCATACGTCTAGTATTTATTTTATACGGACACATCTTTATAAAATCCTGACATTTTAATGTGTCTACCACCTGTTTCATACGATAAAATCTGATAAAACCAAATCAATCGCGAAAAAGTCATTAATACTCTAATTGAATTGTTTAATTAAACTGCCCGTTAGTTTAAATAACGGAACGTCAGTTTAATACTATATTTTCACAGTCTACAACTTTATTTTCACTGGACATTTGGCGTCCTTTCTAAGGCAGAGAACATTTGAATTTGTAAGCACTAGAGGAGACTCGACTTGCTATAATGGATTTTCGCAATATGGGACACACGTTGGAACATCTTCATCTATAATGGATTGTCGCAGGATAGCTGCTGCTAAATAGAGGCATTAAATGTTTTATGGTTAATTCTAGTGGATTCATCCAATATAGCAAGCAGGTTTAGCACCTAAAGAAATGAGGCCAACCAGAAGTTTCTGGCTGACCTAATAAAACGAAAAGAGAACCTACTCTCACAGATTCTCCTCTTCCACATATATTCTTATGATTGAGTTACCCCTGCAAAGCCTTTCTCACACTGAGAATGTACTTCGATTGATCCAACGGATTCACTCCGCGCCGTTGGCGCTCCGCCTTCACATCAGGTGGACAGACCTCATATCCATCGAAAAAGGTTGCAATCGTTCCCCGCCCCTTCGTCAAAGAACCCAGCTCCATTGGATAATCTAGGGATGTAGCTACAGGCACCCGACCCTCAATGACCATCCTGTCTCCATATAGGCTTCGCGGTTCAAAGGTTCCCCGCATCAGAATAAGGTCATTCATTACACGCCCACCGAACTCCTCCGGTACGACAATGCGGAACTGTAAGATCGGCTCCAGCAATTGCGTCCCTACATTGGCCAGTCCGTCCATAATGCCCATAGGCGTCGCTACGGCGAAATCAAGCGGATGCGTATGCCATACATGATGCTCGCCATCGATTAGCTTCACCGTCAAATCCGTAACTTCCCAGCCATGCAATCCTTGCTGCAGCGCTTCGGGAACTCTTCGAGCCACTTCATTCTGATACTGGAGGAGCAGCTTTTCCGTTCGAACATCGGCTTCATAGTGCAGACCGCTGCCGCGCGGCCCAGGCTCAATCCTGAAGCGGAGAATCGCCCAACAAGGCTTCGGCATCGTATAGGCAATAAACCCTTCTCCGGCAAGTGCCGGCGTTTCTTTATAGATGACGGAGGGTTGTCCGAATTGTACTTGCAGCCCATACCGATTTGCCAGCATATTCGTTAGGATCTCCAGCTGAATGGGGCCCATCACTTTCACGTGGAGCTCCCGCTCATCCTGCATCCACTGCACGTCAAGCAGCGGATCCTCATCAGATAGTTCTTGCAGCGCTTGAACAACCCTCGGATATTCCGCTTCGTTCACCCAATGCGCTTGAACCGTCAAGAGCGGTACAGCAAGCCGCGCTTCATCCGGAATCGCGTCCGGTCGACCCAACATATCCCCAATTCGGACCTGCGTCATCCCGCAGACAGCGGCAATATCTCCGGCTTGAAGGACGCCGATATCTTCTGACCGTCCACCGTCTACTTTACGAATTTGCGTAATCTTCTCTTCTAACTGCTGTGTATGATTATAGATCATATCCCGATTCCGCATGACTCCTTCATATAGACGAACATATGCCATCCGCCCCATCGTCTTATCGCGTTCAATTTTGAACACAATCCCTGACAACGGCGCTTCCGTATCTCCCTGCGCTGCGGGCAAATATTCAACCATGGCATCCATGACTGCCGTTACGCCAATTCCCTTACCTGCCGCACCGTAGAAGAGCGGAAAGATCTCTGCCCGCTGCGACATATCGATCGCATGCTGTTTCCAATCGGATAGGTTGATCGTGTCACCGTTCAAATAACGCTGAAGCAAGTCCTCGTTCCGATCCGCAAGGAATTCATAGACCGACTCATCTCCGTTCATCCAACCATTCTCTGCTCCCCGGAAATCTTGTTCGACACCGATGGGCACTTGAAGCGGGATCACATCAGCAGACAAATATTTATGAATACCTTCCATCACAGATGCTGCATCCGCTCCGATACGATCCATTTTGTTCACGAAAATAAGAGTTGGAATCCGCAGCTTGCGTAGCGCGTTCCAGATCACCTCCGTCTGAGCCTGCACACCTTCGACAGCGGAAATAATCAGCACAGCACCGTCCATGACGCGTAAGGATCGTTCTACTTCGGACAGAAAATCCACGTGGCCCGGGGTGTCTACGAGATTCACGGATTGCCCTTTCCATTGAAAAGATGTCATCGCTGCTCGAACCGAAATCCCTCGTTCTTTCTCAATATCCATCGAATCCGTCAAAGCGGTGCCCGCATCCACGCTGCCTAAGGATCGAATCCGACCGCTCTCATATAACATATGCTCCGTCGTTGTCGTCTTTCCCGCATCCACATGCGCAAAAATGCCGACGTTGCGTTGTTGTCCCATTGTAAATACCTCTATATCTACTGTGTCCATAATATAATTCCCTTTCTTTATCTACCGCTTTTCGAAGAATTCTCCAATTACCCCCCATTTACCTTAATAATCAGAGCAATGGTTGCGTTAAACTTCCCTTTAGTTGAGTAACTGTTATTCTTATATCCATTTCATATTTACGGTGGTAGAGTACTCGTCGACGTTCCCCACGCAGCTAGGCATAAATTTGTATGGTTGATGCTTTTTGATGCCCCAACATGCCTTGAATCTTCGAGCTCTCCCCCAATCAGCGATCCGTTTTAATGCCTACCTGATCGTCGGAATACCCATTCGACTTGTTGGATGTGTATCGGATACAATTGTGTGATTTGGTTGTTTTCACGATTATCACTCCTGCGACTGTATCCGAGTTATCAAGAAAATTTAATTTATAGGAATTTCGTTATATAATTCGTCCCCTTCAAATAAATACCTGCTTATTAAACTAAACTGAATGTTAGCGCAACAAGGCCGCCAAACGAGCTGGCAGCCTTGTCATGGTTGAACTAACGTGTCCCGTTAGTTCAATAACAGCCAATTATAATTTTTTCTTTTGTATTCTTTTAATAAATATCCAAGTGTAATAAATTTACCAAAAAACAATAGGAACTAATAACATATAAGGTCTCTTATTGCTGGAAGACCCGATTTTATTATAATGATTGCATCAAACATTGGGTAGCAAAAGACATGTCCATTTTAGAAAGCGAAATCCATTCTTATTCGCAGATCACACTAACTATGACCCAAAAATATACGCAACTTCTCGTCGCATCCCAAGGTGGTGTGTTGACTTCGTTCTATGAACAAAAAAACCGCCACCATGCAGAATAATCTGCGAATGATGACGACTCTTCTAAGATTCACAACTTCGAAGCGAATTCGGCGCTACTCTTTTTTTGAAGCGTTCCGCAAGGTTTGCATCGCTTTCCGGTAATCGGCGTCGGACATCTTGCCGAAGTTGACGGGCTGCCGGTTATCCGTTTTCTCCGTGGTTTGTTTTAATTGCCTGAGCGATTGCCGGAAGGATGCGTTATTTGCTGCAGACGGTGAGACAACCTCCCGTTCTACTGGCGTATCCTGACTTACGCTTGCGAGAGGCTCATCGGTGAGCGGAGCATCCTCGTGCAACTCGGCTTCCGTTACCGTCTCGGTAACAGGTTCTGTCTTCGTTACGGAGTCAGTTGTTGTGGATGATCCTTGCCTAGATGACCGATTCGCATGCCGTACGTTCACTATGATTAAGATGATAATGACAACAAGCGCCACAATGCCATATCCGATAATGAGCATTCGATCATCTCACCCCTCGGCCTGTCATTTTGCCCGCTAAGCGCGCGACGCGTTCGCCTAATGCTTTTCCTAGTGCCATTTCATCCTCGCTCGGTAAATTGGGTGAATCGTCTGGCGATTCTTCCAAGCGGCAAGTGATCCCTACGCCGTAGTACGATCCATATAACACATTTTCGGGAACAGTAGCCGGCAATCCAACGATTATCATACCTTGGTGAAGCATCGGCGTAATCAAATTTAACATCGTAGCTTCAATACCGCCATGTTCGGTCGCGATCGTACAGAAGACTGCCCCCAGCTTGTCCACCAGCTTACCGTGAGCCCATAAATAACCTAGTTTGTCGATCCACGTCTTCAGACCTGCGCTGATACTGCCAAAATGCCCAGGACAACCCCAAATGATCGCATCCATGCGCTCAAGTTCATGAACATCCGCTTGATCCACATGGTACAGATATGCATGAGCTCCTTGAACGCCCTGTACGCCTTGCGCTATTGCCTTCGCCAAAGCCTCCGTATGGCCATCCTCGCTGTCGTACACGATATATATGTTCATGCATGCTTTCCCTCCAACATCTCTTTACTTGCTGCTATATACTTTTCCTCGATCGTCCTATTACTATCCATCTTTATGGATAATTGGCAAGCGCTATCGAAACACTAAGTTCCAACACACTAACAATTGCTCTGCAATAGGAAGGAATCGATCGAAATGAAAAGCTCTCGAATTGTCATTGTGAATATTCTGGTACTTCTCATTCTGTTAGGGGGAGGTGCCGTTGCCGTCTACTATTACAATCAGTCCATCAACTATATTTCAACGGACAATGCCAAGGTAGACGGTCAAGCTATCACGATAGCATCGACGTCTCCAGGCTTGCTGCAGTCTTGGCGAGGCAAGGTAGGCGATACGTATACGGCTGGGCAAGATCTTGGCACGGTGCTCACGGATAAAGGCAATGTATCCATTAAGATGCCACATTCCGCTACAATCGTCCTACAAAACGCCGCGGTCAATACCGTTGTCGGAGCAGGAATGTCGCTTGCGAAAGCGTTCGATCTAGGGGACTTGTACGTCACCGCCAATGTGAAAGAGACTCAGATTAACGACGTGAAAGTGAATCAGACCGTCGATGTTTACGTAGACTCTTTTCCCGGTACGGCACTGACAGGCAAGGTCGATCAGATTGGACTTGCAACCGCCGGAACCTTTTCCCTATTACCTACCTCCAACACGACAGGAAATTATACGAAGGTGACGCAAGTCATTCCTATCAAAATCTCTTTGGACGGGTATCGCGGTCTCGGATTGGTTCCCGGGATGAGCGTATCTATACGTATCCATAAATAAGGGGGGGCCACATGAGCGAAAAAAGTATAGCACCCACGGTTACCGTTCTCATTCTGGGGATGTTCATCGCGATCTTGAACCAAACCATGGTGAATGTTGCCATCCCGCACATGATGACGGATTTGAATGTGTCCACGACGACGGTTCAATGGTTATCAACAGGGTTCATGCTGGCCAATGCGATTATGATTCCCATCAGTGCCTTTCTGATGGAGTCCATTTCGACCCGTATCCTGTTCGCCATGGCGATGGCGATGTTCACGATCGGATCCCTCATTTGCGGCTTGGGCCCGACCTTCTCCATTGTATTGGTCGGCCGCATCGTGCAAGCCATTGGAGCGGGCGTATTGATGCCGCTCGTCACCAATATCTTCCTGCGCATCTTCCCCCCCGAGCATATGGGGCGCGCCATGGGCATGATGGGGATTGCGATGATGTTCGCGCCTGCGCTCGGACCGACCTTTGCAGGCTACATGGTGGAGCATTTTTCATGGCGCATCTTGTTCTTTGTCATGGTTCCGCTCGGCGCGATCGAAGTCATCCTGACGTTCAAATATTTGTCTAATATACTGAAGCTCACTTACCCTAAGCTGGATTGGCAAGGGGCCGTCTTATCGACCGTAGGCTTTGGAGCGCTGCTGTATGGGCTTAGCGAGGCTGGAAGCAGAGGCTGGGGAGATCCTGTCGTGGATATTTCCATTATCGTCGGAGTCCTATCCCTCATCTTCTTCGTCATAAGGGAGATGACAACAAGCAGCCCTCTTTTGAATTTGACGGTATTCAAAAATCTCACCTTTACCATGTCGACCGTCGTAAGCGTCATCGTGAATATGGCAATGTTCGGGGCGATGCTCCTACTCCCGATTTATGTTCAGAATATTCGGGGCTATACCGCTTTGGAGTCGGGGTTGCTGCTGCTGCCTGGAGCACTGCTGATGGGTGTGATGTCGCCGATCTCGGGTACGTTATTTGATAAATTTGGCGTAAGGCCGCTCGCGATCATCGGATTAGTTATCACTTCGATTACAACCTATCAGTTCACGAAGTTAACCGATGAGTCGACGTATTACCACCTGATGACGCTCTATGCGCTAAGAAGTTTCGGGATTTCCTTCATTATGATGACGATCATGACCGAGGGGCTCAATGCGCTGCCTCCGAAATTAAAGAGCCATGGCACGGCGGTGTCCAATACGATGCGCCAGGTTGCCAGTTCATTTGGAACCGCAGTACTTGTAACGGTGATGTCGACAAGAACAACCGAACATGTGGCATCCTATTCGAACAATTTGACGCTGAGCAATACGATTGCATCCGAGAACTTCGCAAACTTGGGTGCAGGCATCTCATCGCTTACAGGACTGCCTTCAGAAATGGGCGGCGCTTATACGTTATCGATCATTGGAGGATTGGTGACGAAAGCATCCACCATCAGCGGAATTAACGATGCCTTCGTCGTTGCGACAATCATTACTGTCATTGGTATTTTCTTCTCGCTGTTCTTGAAGCGGCCCAAGAAAATATCGGAAGGATAATCGGATGCAGCCTCTATTTGGCAAAGCGTATCTTTACCAAAGAGCCATAGAATCGCTTCTATGGCTCTTTTTGCGTTCATTGAGCCATGTGCAACCCCAAATCTATGTTTTTAGTCCTGTTTACTTGCCAATACCTTACAAATGTGCGCATACTTAATTACACGTTTTCATTCCCCAGCAGATGATCCAAGCTTCTGCCCAGTAGTTACAATAGAAAACTCTACTTATGGACTATAATAAACTTTGTTGAAACTATCCTGCCCTTTAGCAGGGAAAAGACAGCCGATAAACTCGGCTGCCTATTTCTAATGGTTATTGCGGTATAGTTTCCCGTTAGTTCAATCATTGGATTTCATCTCTGATCCTTTTCTAAAATCGAATCATTTATATAATTCTGTTTAGAATATATTTATCCGTTCTTGATTGCTTATGCAAATCGCACACCCATAATCCCAGTGATCAAGCCGAAAATAACGCCGAATATGCAAGCCGCCAGCCAGATCTTTCTACTACCACCTTCTTTCAAGAAACACAACCCTACAATGCCTAATAAAATCCCCTCGATCAAAAACCACGGTTCAAAGAGCATTAGATCCCACAAAACATAGGCATCTTCATGGATGTGAAATGATCCCGACTCCAAACCAACTCCCCCACTGATTTGAAGTATTCGATAAACAATTCCAAAAATGCCGTGCGAAGCGGATAACGAACACCCTGCCCAGGATATAAATAACAACATATAACTAGAAACTCTACCCTTATTCCAATAAATAAATGCAAGACCAATGAGTCCGACAACGGTTAGAAATACAGTTGCAATCCAATTAATAAATTCAAAATGGAGCGAATGTACTATATTAGGTTTTAGAATACCCCCACCCCTTTTGCCACCTAAAGCCCAATAAAGGTGAGGAAGCATATAGGAAATGGACCAAATAAACACTACGTAACCCGACCAAACCAGCGATTTTGTTTTCGATTGTTGGGTTTGCGAATTCATATCTATCGGAACACACCTCCTGTGACTCTTTCGTTCGAACTATAGTCATTGAACAGGTTTGATACCATTAGCAAGATTCCCATCCCTTTCAATCCAACATTTACTTATAAATTATACGTGAATGATAAGAAGTGTTGACTAATACTGCCCGTACGTTGAGTCTTTTACAAAAAAGATAGCACAGACGAGATTCCCTCGTACCATGCTATCCTTCCAACTTAACTGTAAACTTGATTCTTCAATTATCCAACTTCGTCCGAGATAAACGTCTGGAAATTCTCCCGATATTTACCTGGCGTTACGCCTTCAATTTTCTTGAATGCACGGATAAATACGACGTCACTTGTATACCCCACCAATTGTGCAAGTTGAGCATTGGTCATTTCCTTGGTGGTCATGAGTATCTTGGCCTTCTGAATTCGCCTGCGGGTAATCGAATCAATGACATTCAACCCGCTGCACTTCTTATAGAAGGTAGAGATATATTGAGGTGTCATGCCAAAGTGATCTGAGATCATCACAAGACCCAAATTCGGATCGGTGAAATTCTCGTCCAGAAATTGTTCCATATCTTGAAGCAGTTGCACACGATGATCCGTTCGCTCGATAACGAATGATCCCGTGAGCATCTCGTACAATTGTTGAATGCGCCGATACATACTATCAGCCGTCTCATAGGAGAAGATATCTTTGATCAGGTCGATATCAGGGCCGAGAATAACCCGCTGATCCGTACCTGTCGCGTTCATGATCTTGAGGAATGTGCTGGTCATATTGAAGAACAAGCATCTCCCTACTTCCGGCGTGATGCTGCCGGATTCGAAGTTCATAGCATAGATCGTATCAAGGAGCTTCAGCACATTGTCCATATCTCCGCTTCGCACGAAATTAATGAGTTGAACCTCAATATCAATCGGGTAATAGTAATGGGAATGGACATTGGTAATATCCCGGAAATAAATGATGGTACCGCCACCTTTAATAATTCGGTATTCCAGTGCCGCGACCGCTTCCGCGTAACTCTCGCCGATGCTCTTCGCTCCTACATGCGTCAGTCCGACGGAGACCGTAATATCAATATGGAACCTGTCTTCAATCATGTGCTTGAGCGATTCGGCCATCTCTTGAATGTCCGAGTCCATCACTTCGGCTCGATCCGCCGCGAAGTTATTCAGGAATACAACACGATCACGATCCAGTTCCACCGCGAAGGTCTGATGCGGAGCCTGAATCATATCCGTTCCGACATTCGATATAATGAATCGGGCCAATGCCCACTGCTGCTCGTCGTGTTCGATATGAAATCTTGCAATACTATCCAGTTGAATAATCATCACCGAGAAATATTCACTCATAAACGTAATATCCATAAATTGCAGCGACTGCACGCCTTTCTCTGTCGTATCGACATCCATTTGTCCCCTAATTAGTCGAGATAAATAGTTGGACCGAAGGACAGGCGCCTGTCTCGCTAATAGGTTGCGTAAATTTCGCTCTTCCTGGAGGGAATCTTCAATGGTCCTCTGGATGAGCTCATATTCGTTCACAGCATGCCGCCCTTGCCATCCCGTTCCCCTAGGGATAACATTGACAGCTTTACGGAGCGGACTGTAATTACGGTAAGCGATGATAACCGCAGCAATTACGCCAATCCCTAAACAGAGGAGAAATAGAATCAGCGTCCATTCTTGAATGAGATTCAATTGCTGCATATAGACACTTCGCGGCGTTACCAGGATGTACTTCCATCCCTCTTTCTCAGAGGAAGTGTATGAGACTACCTTCGGATCACCGTTCAACTTTTCATTGAACAAGCCTTCATTGTTATGGATTTGACGTAACAATGAGGGAGGAAGCGGGTCTTGCTCCGTGGACATGATGGTTCGGCCCTCACCATCGACGACGTAGATAGAACTGTCACTCGCATATTCAATTTGCGCGAACATTTCTTTCACGCGGCTCTTATCAATGAGAATGACAAAGCTACCTGTAATATCTTTTCGATCGCGGCCTGGTAGTGACTGTGTAAAGGTAATGACATCCAGCGGTGTATTCTCAATACTCTTCATCGGATCCATTTCTGAACGTCGGAGCAATGTAGCCGAAGGTAAGTAGGCCATCGTATGAAATCCGTGTAACACTTCGTCTCGCCATGCCTCATACGTCTTACCTTCATAGCTGTAGTACATGTCATAAAATTTGCGAGAATCCGTTAACAGACCCGATTTCAGCACCAGGTCACTCTTGCGGAAGTATACATAATAATCCAATATAAAATTCGAACGGAGGTTCGAGCGAAAAGCCGGCCCGTGCATAAATTCGATAAACTTATAGCGGTCAAAACCACTCTGGTCCTCTTCTAACTTGAGCAAATAATCGAGTTTCGGATCGAATACAATCTGCTGCGCCAGCTTGTCTACTTCTTTCAATTCAATATCGAGTGACAATTTGAGCTGCTCCAGCATGGCTTGATTCGATCGATTCGCGCCCTGCTCGAGACTGTCTTCTACTTTGCCATATAGAAAAACACCAATGGATAAAGGGATGAGCAGCATGACTAAATTGGAGATAACCATCGTGATCCATACACTTTTCAAATGACGAAACCTAAGCAATCCTAGTGACCATTTCACGATTGATCCCCCCTACCTCACAAAGTTAACTTACATTAATACCCATATGAAAGCGTTTACGAGTATTATAATGCAGGCAGGCAGGTTAGGATACCTATTTATTCCTTAATCGCACCAATCAACACGCCCTTCACAAAATACTTCTGCAGGAATGGATACAGACAGATAATCGGCAGCGTTGAAATAATAATCGTGGCGTATTTGATCGTTTCTCCAATCGCGTATTTATCATCCGCAGCAGCCCCCGTCGACATCGAATCCGTCGAATTCGCAATCAGTATATCCCGAAGGACCAGTTGTAATGGATACAACGTACGATCTCTCAGATACACGAGCGCGGAGAAATAGGAGTTCCAATGTCCGACGGCATACCACAGAATCATAACTGCCATGACGGGCATCGATAATGGAATGATAATCCGGAACAAGATCGTCAGCTCCCCGGCGCCATCGATCTTCGCTGATTCCTCCAGTGATACGGGAATGCCTTGGAATGCTGTCCGCATAATGATTAAGTTAAAGGTTGAGATCGCACTCGGAATCAATAAGGCCCAAGGGGTGTTCATCATGCCCAGCTTGTTAATTAACATGAATGTAGGAATGAGGCCCCCATGGAATACCATCGTCAATACAATGGCAAACATTAAGAAGTTACGAAAGAATAGATTGCGCCGCGAGAGTACATAGGCTCCCACTGCTGTCATCAATAAGTTAATTGCCGTTCCAACGGTCACATAGAATAAGGTGTTCTTATATCCGCTAATAATCATTGGATTCTGAAAAACGGCCTTATACGCATCCAAATTAAAACCAACGGGACGAAGCAGCAGCCCGCGATGTTGGAGGAAGGCCGTAGCATCACTGAAGGAGGCGAACAACACATATACGAACGGATATAACGTAACAAAGCATAGACCCAGCATCAGTATCGTATTGAAAATGCCGAATACCTTCTCACCAACGGTTTGTGCACCCATGTCATGGATCCCTCCTTACCACAGTTTATTCTCGGACACGCGTTTGCTGATGGCGTTCGCCGATACAATAAGAATGAAGCTAATTACGGAGTTGAATAGACCAACTGCTGCCGTAAAGCTGTAACTTGCTTCGAGAATCCCTTTGCGATAGACATACGTCGAGATCACGTCCGCTGTCTCATAGGTCAACGGGTTATAGAGCAGTAGTACTTTATCGCTACCGACAGAGAGCATATTCCCCATATTCAGAATCAGCATGATGACAATCGTTGGCATAATCCCGGGGATGGTGATATGGAACGTCTGCCTCCACCGGTTTGCACCATCGATTTTGGCCGCTTCATACAACGTTGGATCAATATTGGCAATCGAGGCCAAATAAATAATCGAACCCCATCCAATCCCTTGCCATATCCCCGAGGAGACGAACAGGAATCGGAACCAACCCGCTTCTTTCAAGAAATCAATCGGCGTAATCCCGATAAATCCGAGCAATTGGCTGATGAGTCCGTCCCGGCTTAAGAAATCGAACATCATGCCTGCCACAACTACAATCGAAATAAAATGAGGTAAATACGAGATGGTCTGCACCCAACGTTTGAACATCATCCCACGAATTTCATTCAGCAGGAGCGCGAGGATTATAGCAGCCGGGAATGCAAACAACAGCTCATAAATGTTAATAAGCAGTGTATTCCGTATTAATCTCCAGAAATAAATACCATCGAAGAAACTCATGAAATGCTTGAATCCAACCCATGGGCTCCCCCAGATTCCCCGTGCGGGAGAGAAATCCTTGAATGCGATCTGAAGACCATACATCGGCCCATAATGAAAAATGAGATAATAGGCGATCACAGGTAGCGCTAGTAGATAAATCATCCAATTTCTGCGGATATCCTTGCCCGTGATATGCCAAGTCGACGACTCGTTCTTCCTCTTAACCGATCGCTTATTCATCGGTCCCTTGTCCAAGACTTGCCTCATCTGTGTTCCTGCCCTTCGCGTAGATTCTGCTTAGGTTAGCAGGGAGAAGATCCTAATCCTCTCCCTGACCTCACCATGATTGATACGATTAACGCTTGTTGAACCGTTCTAGTGCTGCTTGTTGAATTTTCAGCGCATCTTCAATACCCATCGTTTGAATTTTCTTGACATATTTATCGAAGTTATCGAGAGGTTCTGCACCCATAATGAACTTCAGGAACATCTCATCTTTATAGGTGTTGATATCGGTCATGAGCGAAGCGAATTGGGAACTTTCATCATTGGTTGGCGTAACAAGCGGCATTTTGCGCTCACCCGTCGGCTTCGACCAGATCGCAAGGGCATCTTTTTGGTTGTCTAAAGCTAAATATTGCATTTGAAAATTCTCGCTCAGGACGAATGGCGCACTCCAGGTGGAACGATTATGCTTCGCAAAGGACTGCTGAAGACTTACACCGCTCGGTGGATTCAATACTTCAGGCAAGAAGGTAGGGACGCCATTGACCATGCTATAGGCTTCACCTTCTTTACCGTAGTTAAATAGCAGATCACCCTTTTCGCCATAAGCGTAATCCAACCATTTCACGGTCTCGATCGGGTTCTTGTTGCTCGTGGATATGGCGGCCCCGATTCCATTCGTTGCAAAATCCTTCTGTCCCCACATCTGCTTATCGCCTTTCTTCAGCACGGGATAATCCGTCGCAACAAGATTAAACTTCGGATCTTTATCTTTCATCAAATTCGCATACTTACCAATTCCGCCCCCATTATACACCGGTGCGGCCCCCATCTGATTCCCGGTCATTTTGGCATCGAACAGCTTGCCGTTTGGTGCTGCAAAGTCTTTATCGATTAGGCCTTCTTGATACCATTTGTTCATGGTCGTCAGGAAATCTTTGTACTCCGGCTGCGTCGGACCGTACTTCACTTGGCCCCCGTCTTGATAGAAACCATAGTTGATCCCCCATGCGCCGAGGAACGGAGCATCCGTAGCGACGTCATCTAACGTGAGGTATAATGGGATTTCATCCGCCTTGCCATTGCCGTTCGGATCTTTGTCCTTGAATGCTGTTAGAACCTCATACCATTCATCGATCGTTGTCGGTACCGCCAAACCCAATTTATCCAACCAATCTTTACGGATCGCTGGACCATAGAATACACGGACCTTATCACCGCCGCGGAAGAACGGGAACATATACATGTTGCCATCATCTGTCGTGACTTGCTTCTTCCAATCCGGATGTTCGTTTAACAGCTTTTTCAGATTCGGGGCATATTGATCGATAAGATCGTTCAGCTTGATAATTTTATTATCTTGAATCGCCTTCTCTGGGCCCCCCGGATATCCAATCCACGAGGTTTCAATCACATCCGGCAGCTTCTCTGAGACCATCATGAGATTGAACTGTTCTTTAGCCTGCGCAGCATCCGTAGGTGGATGTTCGAAGTTAACCTTCACGCCGGTAATTTTCTCTAATTCCTTATACATACCCATTTCAGCATAGGTTTTCATTTGCGCAGAAGCCGCGGAGTGCATGCTCACCCAATATGATAAATTCGTCAGCTTAGCGCTCTCTGTCGCTTTCCCATCGGCAGTTGTACCTTCTTGTGACTGTTCCCCACCTGATGTACTACAAGCTGCGATAGATAATGCAAGTAAGGATGTTAACAAGATAACTCCAAATTTCTTTGCCTTTCCTTTCATGAAAGCGCCTCCTTTTTATTAGTTAAAATATAACGTATCTAATTCCATGTCTACTGATGAGCATCAATTCGTAGGTTCCTGGCCTCACCTTTACCAGTAAGGCTTCCAATCCCTCGTGACGCGTACCAATGCCTCATAGAAGTAATAATCACCCCATATGCAGCACTCATCGATCCCCGTTCCATTCGGTTTGCCGTATACTGCATGCAGCAGAATTCCATTCGATTCCGATACCTCCTCGGCCATATAATGTGCGATCAGTGAATCCAAAATAGACAAGGCCGCATTCTCGTATCTATGTCGGTTCGGGTCCATCAACGGCAGGTGTTTGGCTGTCTCCAATAATCCGCATACGGCGATTGCAGCTGCCGAGCTGTCTCTCTCTTCTGGGCCACTTGTAAAGATAAGATCCCAATAACAGACTAGATCCTCCGGCAGTCGATCAAGAAAATAATTCGATAGCTTCGTTGTAAGCGCAATAAGCTCACGATCCCCCGTATATCGATAAGACAGCGGAAACCCATACATCCCCCATGCTTGTCCTCTTGCCCAGCATGAATCATCTGCATATCCTTGCGCGGTACTTCCGTACTTCGGCTCACCTGTTTGCGTGTCCATATAAAAGGTATGGAAACTAGATGCATCCTCACGGATTAAATACTTTGCAGACTGATGAACATGCGATTCGGCAGCATTATAATACTTTGGATCCCCTGTGACCTCACTTGCCCAATATAAAAGCGGTAAATTCATCAGGCAATCAATAATCATCCGTCCTTGCTGTTTCGGATCATTCAGGTTGCCCCAAGCTTGGACAATGCCAGCTTTCTCTAAATATCTCGCGTATAGCAGATCCGCCGCCTCAATGGCTAATTGCTTCGCATCTTCATTACCCGTCAGCTTGTAGGCTGATACGCAGGATAACGTATACAGAAATCCAAGATCATGCGTCTCCGTATACCGTCGTTCATCCACCCGCTGACGATAACTCGAAAGTTGGCTTTCAGCGGCGAGACGATATTTCTCATCTCCTGTAACTTCATACGTAAGCCACAGCATGCCTGTCCAGAACCCTGGCGTCCACGCCACATTGCCCACTTGTCGGTACACTTGATTCGTACTGCATTCCGAGGGGAACGTATCTGCAAATGTCTCCAGGTTACGATTCATTTGGCGGATAATAAATTCCATGGCTTCGTCACAGCGTGCTCTTGTAAGCGGATTCACTGTTGTGAATTGCTCGATCATTGACATTCCTCCCAAGTGGTCGTTAGCCTATCTGGGTTCATTGTAAGCAAGAGAGCTACCGCCTACAATTTCCAATTTTTTAGGTGTACTGCTGTTTTTATATAGGTGAAAAAAAGTATGTAGGCATGAAAAATCGTTCACCTACTATTTTTATGCGCAAAAAAACCGCCAGAGGTAGCCCCCAGCGGTCAATTCACACAGGTTGGATAAATTAAGATAATAAAGACGCAGCGCCTTGCACTTCACCCTGAACGATTTTGCTAATATTTCCATTTTCGTCAATGATAAAAGTAGCCGGTAGACCGATTATTCCATACTGCTTGGATATCTTGCCGGTAGTATCGATAATGACTGGAAACGCAAATTGATGTTCCTCCATAAATGCTCGGACGGTACCTTTTGTTTCACCAATATTAATGAACAAGGACGCTATTTCAGAATTCCGTGATTGAAGAAGCTGATGAATAAGCGGCATCTCTCTTACGCATGGTGTGCAGTAAGAAGCCCAAAAATTAATCAATACGATTTTTCCGCGATATGCAGATAGGCTGGCAGGCAACCCTGATGTCGTTGTTGCGGTAAAATCAGGAGCTTGCGAACCAACCGTCATTGCATTAGATTTTGAGCGTAATCCGTCCGCTTGTGCGGACACGATGATCCAAAGGACGGCCAATACAGCAGCGATGCTTATTAACATTGTCGTCACAGGGCGGAATCGAATCTTCCCATTCTTCTTGTGACCTCCCATCATGAAAGACCCAGACTATGATGAAACGCCGCATGAATGGAACCGAAAGTATCACGGAAATGCTCCGTTGAACCTTCCCCGACATTTAAGCCTTTATTCAAGAATAGAATCTGATCAGCCACCTCATCCGCTATTTCGAGTTGGTGCGTGGAGAAGATGACGGTATGCCCGTCCCGCTTGATGTTCAATAAGAGCTGAACAAATGATTTCATCCAGAAGGGATCCAATCCATTCGTCGGTTCGTCCATAATAAGCAACGGGGGTTTATTGAGTAATGCTTGCGCGAATAAAATACGCTGACGCATGCCTTTAGAAAAGGTATGGACCAGACTTTTTCGCTTCTCCGCAAGTCCGACGAGTTCAAGCACTTCATCCACTCGTTCCTTAGGAACTTGTCGTAATGCGGCCCAGAAGCTTAGCGCCTCTTGTGCTGTTAACCCTTGGGTGAATTGATAGTCATCAGGCATATATCCAATCTGTTGCGAGAACGTTTTCCTATCTTTATTCCATTGGAAGTTATTCACGAAAATTTCGCCAGCCGTTGGCTGCATAATTCCCGAGATCATTCGAAGAACCGTACTTTTCCCCGCTCCATTGCCACCGCAAAGCGCTAGAACTTGCCCGGAAGGAATATGAAAGTTAATGTCTTTGACGATCGTCTGTTTCTTTATGATTTTAGTTAACCCAACGACCTTCACTACGTCATTATCCATGGGATCGCCCCCTCTCCCATAACCAATAGACAACCATGATAGAGAAGCTGATCCATAACAAGCAAACCGCAATAAAGAGCCAACTGCCACTTGATCGCTGAATCCATTCAACCCACTGATAATATTCTGGTCCCAAGATCGATCCGCCGCCAAGCTTAATGACGACGAACAATCGGACCAGTTCAGCTGGATTGATGAAGGTCAGTGCGACCAACGTAGGCTTTATCCACGTATAGGGCAAGAAATTTAAGACGGATATAAGGATTGTCTGCCAGCCAATGACCGCAAAAAACCATATGGATACGGAGACGGTTAACGCTTGCCAACGATTTTTAGACAAAGAACCGATTAACAAAGCCAACGTTAAAAACAATAAGACCAATCCGCACGAAAATGCAATGAAGAGAACGTATGTCGATGAAGCAAAACTCATACCTACTAAACCGCTGATAACCCCCATGAGTCCATATCCGAAAGCAACGATCGTTAATAGAACAATCGACAACCCGATATATTTGCCTACAATAAACGACAATGTTCCAATGGGATAGGTGGATAGCAATTGCCAGCTCCCTTCCTCTTTCTCTGCCGTCAAGGAGAAGGAACCAAGAAACAAGGTCATGAGCGGAAGCAAATATAGAATAAGACTTAACATGGATCCCGTAACACCAGAATATCCTTGAACGATACTCTGAGAATTTATGACCAGTAGGCATAGACTAAACACGCAGAATAGAATCAGAAAAGTATAGGACCAGGGATTGCGAAACCCTGTTTTTATTTCTCTTCTCGCCACTTGTAACATATCATTCATAATCTATCTCCAACTTGGTTCCGTATTATTTGTGACTCGACGTCATTTCGCTTTTCATGTCCATACCTTTCTGATCCTCTTTATGCATGTGTCCATCTTCATCCATCATTTGCATCTTATCCGTATTTTGTTTCCAATCATGACTTGCCAGCTCTTTCGCGTTCATAATTTTACCTACGCCTTGTTCCGATACGAAAGTTTCAGCTGATTTCTTATCTTTAAACGTGATGATTCCATAAGCCATTGGTGTGCGGAATGAAGCATCATACACGTAAGTTGCGTTATCATATTCAATCCATTCTTTGTTATTGTAGTCGCGGACATAATCCATCCCTATGTTCTCTGTTCCTTGCTGCTCCTTCCATTTATGCATACAACCAATGTCATCGAATTTAACATTTTTCCCATCTTTTGTTGTCAGTTGTGTTGCAAAAGCATCATCTTTTACCTGCATATTACAAATTGCACAAACATCTGTATCTTCGTTAATCGGAAGAGCCTCATACTTGTCTCCACACCCAGCCAACATGATCAGTCCAAGAAATAACGCACATACCGTAATTAATTTTTTCATTCTCTCATTACCCCCAAATAGATTATTGTATAAATTGCAGTACATAAAAGCAGCAACCCGATAGCCAGAACATCAGCGGATCCTTTCGCAGATTCTGTCGATACCGTATGGCTAATATCGGCGTTCATGAGCGGAGATGAGTCTGTAGACCAATCCTCTTGCCCATTCGTGAACATGTCACTCAAAAATGTCATGCCAGGCGATTGGAAAAAAAGTTGGTACGCTGGCGTTTGCGTGACTAGAAGCTGATAGAACGGATTAATCGCATAAGGGATCTCGCTTGTCCCATCATGATTCAGGTCTAATCCTTGAAATGAATCCCAATAATTTCTCATCATTTCGTTCTTCTGACTGTCTGCCGCCTCCGCTTCAATGACGTTAGCAATAAATTCGTTGCCATGAAATTGATTACTATTCGAATTTATCAACTGGATGCCTATGAAGTTTCGAAGCACTGCGTTATTACTTAATTCATTCTCTGATGATTGTTCCATATAGATTCCGACTCGATTGCCTTCTACAACGTTTTTATTGATCGAAGAAGACTGCACATCATATAACAATATCCCTTGCGAATGGACATTCTGGCTTTGTCTGCGAAAGACGTTCCCAGACACGACGACATTCTTCACGCCCATGACCATAGCGCCGGTTATATTATATTGGCCTTCATTATCGATAACAGAAGAGCCGTCGATATACATACAATGGATGCCGTAACGAGTACGTGACAGTTTGTTCCCTTGAATTCTCGCATTGCGGCTCTTCTCGAGATAGATTGCATCTCTTACCCCTGTAATGTGATTATTCTTGATTAGCGTACCGTTCGAATTGTACAGATCGATGCCATTGCCTTTTTGCTTTGGCTTATTCGCCTCAGGCTTGAACCATGTGATCGTATTATTTTGAAGAATTGCTTGATCGGCATCGCGAAGAATGATCCCATATCCACTGGTCTGAATCGTAAGGTCCTCAAGTGTTACTTGGTGAGACTTTACCAGAATGGCTGGTGATTGGTCGCCGCTGGCATTGTTTTTAATTTGAATGTTCGCTAGATGGACCCCGTCCGAGAGAATTGAAATCGCAGGCGCTCCGGATGGATTCAACAGCGTAACTTCACTGTTTCCTCGTATGGATACCATCTTGTCAATCGTTGCAGGGCCAGCATATGTACCCGGTGGAAGCTCTATTGCATCACCTGCGTCCAGCTGATCAATAATCGCCTGAAGCGAATTCACTTGACCGATCGATGTACTTGCTAGAGCTTCCTCCATATTCAATACTTGATGACATATAAGCAGAAGCGCAATGAATAGTAATCGGTAGATTAGAGTCTGCTCTGCCTTCTTCATACCTTCATCTTGTGATTCACTTCACAACCAGCCTCATTTTCTCGTTTAGATATCATAATATGGGTATGATGGTTATCCCGAAATAGCTTCAGTTCCCAGTTCATTTCTTCTGCTCTTTCCTTCATAATGTTCAGACCATAACGATCTGTCAGCTGGAACGGATTACCAACAAATCCCTTGCCATTATCTTTGATCGTTACTCTCCAGTTCTGTTTATCCCCTTCTCCTTGAGCCCAACCTTTAGACGCGTTTGCATGCTTTTCGATATTTAACACAGCTTCTCGAATACAGGCTAACAGCTCGACCTTTTCTTTTGGCGTTAACATCTCATCTTGGAGCTCCCAGAATACATCGATATCCACATATACCTCTTTTGCTATTTTCTGAACTTCAACATCAAGCGCCTCATTCAAGTTCATAAGCTTCACCGTCGTATCCTCGTACCTTAAATTCGAAATGGCTTGACGCACGTAGCGATTCACCTCGTGAACGGTCTTTCTGATATTATAAATTTCTTGAAGTTGCGACTGCTGCTCATCGCTCTTCTCCAATCGATCTATCTTTACAGATAGCAAAAACAGTGATTGTGCAATCCCGTCATGAAGTTCTTTGGCTAAGTTTTCTCTTGCTTCCAGAGCGAATTTGGCTGTTCTCTCTTGCTCTAATTCACGTCGAATTCTCTCTAACATGTGAAATAGCTTATTTAATAATGTTACGCTCACGAGGTATACAATCAGAGGGGTAAGCCAATTCCCAAGATCCATCGAAATATAAGGCAATAAAAACTGGTGTCTGACATACTCCCATAATCCAACAGTGATTGTAGGAATGAACAGGATTGTCCACTTGATCTGCTTGTACGTCATGTTGTTCTCCTTTCTTGCGATTTGATCACTCTTCGTATGTCATATATCAAGTTTTCAATATTGCCAGTATATCGATTATGCAATAATAAGAGTTGACTCGATCGGGCTATTTTTCGCCTAAAATATTGAACAATTTGTGATCATTGTCATTTCATTTGTCAAAAACCATAACAAAAAGCACCCGATCTGGGTGCTTTGGGTACTGCATGAACCTACTCATTGTCTTCACATGACGGATCGATAGCCTGACATGAAAGTATGCATCCGGTATCTAGAAGGTGTGGATCACTCTTCATCCATTGCTTTCTGAATATCATAATCATTCAAATCGATATCGAGTTCCATGCCAAGCGTGAGCTTGGCAAGTTGGCTCCCCAGGAAAGGTCCTACCGTCAAGCCGGATGCGCCTAGTCCATTGGCCGTGATGAGACCTTCCCATCCAGGAACGGCCCCAATCACCGGCAGAAAACCGGGGGTAAAAGGCCTAAACCCAACTCTGATCTCTTGCAGTGTGCTTGATGCTAATTCAGGGGCTAGTTGCAATCCTTTGTTCAGGATTTCCTGCATACCACCCGCCGTTACGCGTGTATCGTAGCCTTCGATATCGTTTTCATGCGTTGCCCCTATAACGATTTTTTGGTTCTCAAACGCAAGCAAATACTGATCGGATGGTGGAATGACTAGCGGCCAGTTGCCGGTGTCCTGTTGATCAGGGACATGTAAATGCATAATTTGTGCTTTTTGATAACCCACTTTAAAATGTAATCCCAAAGGCTCAAAGAGCGAATTGGCCCATGCCCCTGCGCAGACAACCACGAGATCCGAAGAGTAGGTTTTATCGCCAATTGAAACGCCTGTAATGCGATTTGATTGATAGTCAAGCGTCGCATCACCTTGAATCAAGACAGCGCCGTTCCTCTCTGCTGAACGGATCAACGCATTGCGGAGCGCACGACCATCTACCCGAGCAGCACCGCTAATATGAACCGCATGATAACCTCCGGCTAACAGCGGAAACCGCTTAAGCGTTTCTTCGTCATGAAGCAGGTCAATATCACCGATTTCTGGCGCATCTACTTTGCGAATGCGTGCCCGCTCCTCGATCTTTCTGATCTTCTCCATATCATCATGGATACAAAGCGCGCCCACTTGGGCATAACCTGTTTCTGTTTCTCCCTCGCTTTTGAGTTCATGGATTAACCCAGGATAATAACGTGCGCCCGCCTTAGCTAACCGGTACCAAGCTTGATTGCGTCGCTGCGATAGCCAGGGGCAGATGATGCCAGCGGCGGCGTCCGTGGCCTGCCCTTGATCTTTGCGATCTATAATAAGGACATCCGCCCCCATTTTGGCTAACGTGTATGCGGTTGACGCCCCAAGAATTCCTGCTCCGACAATGATGATTTTCTTCATGTATTGCAACCCTTTCCAATCGAAGTCTAACGATACATGCGCAATGGCTTGATATCGTTGGTCCGATGATCTAGGTCTATTATACATTGCTTCTACATCGCCGAATCAAGTTTGAATCATATTTAGCTAATCCTCGTCACGTTTGTTTTGACATGAGATGTAAATAATTCGCATGATTTCATGTATCTGGACCTCGAATAGTCAACAAAAAAGCCCAAGCCTAAGATTGTTCGGCTTGAGCTTACGCTTAACTGCGTTCCTTGATGGCGACGATGCGCAATCGACTTGTGTCGATCATCCACTGACCGTTCCGGTATAGAAGTGGCTTCACCTGCGCTTCGATGGCGTTGTAGATCGACGCTTTGTCCACAGCAGTAACATCGTGGAAGAAATAATCGGAGAAACTGTCGAGCCAGATCCGAACTCCTGCCTCTCTCTTGAGCGGTGTAGGCTTGTCGAAATGATGAGCGAACATGACACGGAATCCGGTCCGCTCGAGTAGGCTGGCGTATTCGCCGATAGTGGGATGGTACCACGGATTCCGCCCCGCCCACGCATAACCATGTGACTCAAGCGCCTGTTGAATTGCTGTAGTTAGCACGGCGACATTGCCTCTGCCGGCGAATTCGGTTACGAATCGGCCGCCATCGCGCAGTGCCAACCAGATGGAGCGAGTGACACTGGCTGCATCCAGAATCCAGTGCAAAGTTGCATGGGAGAAGACCGCATCATAGGGGTTCTCTGTCCGGTACTGAGATGCGTCTGCTACTTGGAAGTCCAGTTCAGGATACTTCTGTCTCGCTCGATTTACCATCCCCTCCGACATGTCGATCCCTATGGGTACCGCACCTGCGGCCGCAATCTTGGACATCAAGTCCCCATTCCCGCTACCTACGTCAAGGATTCGCTCACCCGCTTGAGGCTGAAGCATTGATAAGACCCCGGCATCCGAATTTTCACTATACATCTGTTCCATCTCCTTTTGTATGAAAAGAAATCTTTATCCCCTTTATAGATCTTATATATCTATAATATCTACAATTCAGATGTCCTGTCAACAAACTGGACGTAAATGCCAAAAAGCCGCGATGTTCGCGGCTTTGAGTTAAATATATTATAAATATCGAGAAATGATCCGAACTAATTTTGCAGGCAGAAAGAGTCTAGTCTGTGGGTACCAGCTTCAGCAAGAGGTCGCAGAACATCGATCCCTTGACCTCTTGGATTTCATAAGCATCCTTTATGTTATGATAATCTTTTGGGCTAACGCTGCAAGATCCACAAAATCAATCACTTGATTGCCATCGAAATCCGCATCCTTGACTTTATCCCACTCCGGATCAGATGAGGTCTTCCCGTAATAAGAGGCCAGAATCGCAAGATCCCCGATGCTTATGCGGCCATCATGATTCAGATCTCCTGAACCGACGCTCGACGTAGACGTAACCTCGATGCGTAATGAAGCTTGCGCAGCAGTCGATTCTGTACCCATCTCATCTCCTAGCGTTGCGTTAGTTATGGAGATCGTACCGGATTTGGTTCCTTGTACGTCTTTTGCTTTGAAATCTAAGGTCAGTAATGGCGTATTGCCGCTAATTCCTTTGTCCGCGCCTTCGCTAGCTACGATGAATCGAATTTTCCCAGCCTGCGGATTGGTTGATGCGACGATACTGATTCCTGGGTGTATGGACTTTGCAGAGACGTATTCCATCAGGTTAGCGTCATAATTCATCGAGATGTCCATCCCGTACACCTTATTCTTCACTTGATTCATATCGATCTGGACGGTGAACGATTGACCTGATTTTACGGAATTCGGAGCTGTCAGCGCAGCAGCCGCTTCATCGGTATTCGCATCTTCGACATTGACGATTGACGTTGCCTTGAAGCCGCCGTCCACTGCCATTGCCGTAATTTCAGCTGTGCCTGCCTTGACGCCACGAATGGTCACCCTTCCGTCGCCTAGATCTTCTAAGGAAGCCACGCTGTCGTCACTGCTCGACCAAAGAACGGTCTTATTCGATGCATTGGCCGGCATCACAGTTGCCGTCAGTTGCCCCGATTGGCCGATCTTTAATTTTAGCTGTTGTTGGTCAAGTGTAATGCCGTTAGCTTTGACACCTGTATTGTACACTTGGAACTCGTTGATTGTCGGACCCGCTGTCCCCGTTACGGAAGTGATATTCAGCCTTACTTTCGACCCTGTTACAGGATCAAACGTTATCGTCTTATAAGGACCCGCTGTCGATCCTTGATAAGCATCCTTCCATGTCGTTCCGTCCCAGTACTGGATCGCAAACCCGGCAATTCGCAGCATGTTGTTATAAATCCATTCATCGATCACCACTTTATTAAAGGTGGTATTCTCTCCGAAGTTTACTTCAAGCCAGGCCGCATTCGTAGGATCATCTGTTGCCCATCGCGTGCTAGCATCGCCATCTACTGCTTTGGATGCATTATAATTCGCGTCATTCTTATAGAAATTGCTTGCCGTTGCCGGTTTTTTCAAGGCCAAATTCTCAAAAACCTGGATTTTGGGTACTCCATCGACATCGATAACGTACACGGAATCATACGAGTTGGGTAAAGATGCAGGAAGATTTATCGTTATCTCTTCCCCTAGCGTGTAATTCAACGTCACCTTGTCATCCGCCAGGGAGTAAACCTTGTTCACTTTGTTCAAAAGCCGCGGAAGAACGATTTGATTGTTCTCGGGTTGATTCAATACGTGCAAGTACACTTTTCCATTCTTTGTCGTGGAATAGCCCCAAGGGAACTTGCTTGCGAATATACTCGCCTTGGAATCATAAATACTCTCCCCATAAAGCTTTAACCAATTACCCATCTCCGTTAAACGATCTACGCTTGCCTGTGGGATAAGTCCTTCCGGCGTCGGTCCCACATTCAGTAAGTAATTTCCGCCCTTTGAAGAAGCTTCTACCAAATTCGAGATTAATGTTTTGGTGGATTTCCAATTGAGATCCTTGGCATGAAATCCCCATGAACCGTTCATGGTCATACATGTCTCCCAGATATAAGGCAAGCCTGTCGCAGGTATTTCTTGCTCTGGTGTCCCGTAATCTCCGTCATCCGATTCTCGTTTGCCAACACGGTTGTTAATAATGAGATCATTTTTTAATGTCCGAAGATATCTGTATAATTCCTTCCCATCTTGCTTCGTCCACCAGGCGTCCCATTCTCCGTCGAACCATAGTAGATCAGGATCATACTTCTCAATGAGCTCACGCAGCTGTTCCTTCATTTCGGATACATAGAGTTCTTTCTGTGCAGGCACCTTAGGATTAACCCATTCTAATATGGAGTAATAGAAACCGAATTTAATGCCTTGTTTCTTCGCCTCTTTCGATAGTTCCGCCATCGGATCCTTTCCATAGGCGCTAGTCTTCACAATGTTGTAGTCCTTGAATCCGTTGACCCCGGTATCGAACATGCTGAACCCGTCATGATGCTTCGACGTGATCACCATATATTTCTGCCCTGCTTGCTTCATTACATCGACCCATGCTTTCGGATCATACTGCGTCGGATTGAACGGGGCCGCTGCTTGCTGAATATAATCATCTTTTGGGATATTCAGATAATTCATGATCCACTCTGCCGCGCCGTTTACTGTCTTGCCGTTATAAGTTCCAGCGAGTTGCGTATAGGCTCCCCAATGAATGAATTGGCCAAAGCGTGCATCATTGAACCATTGCATTCGTTGATCCCGCTGCTCTTTAGTTTCATGGTCGGGCGTCTGGCCGAGCGCGAACCAGTTCATACTTCCAATAGAACCATCTGGAAATGTGAGATATACGTCATGGACCCCTGTCACATTCGCAATCGATGCGTATTGTTCTTTGAACAAAGCCACGTTCCCCGTAGAATTGACGGTTAACGTTCCGATCAGCATCCCTGATTGCGAATCCAGACGAATCTCAACCTTTCTGCCCGCTTCGGACGAGGAAGCCGCAATCGTGGCCATGAATGTATCATACGAGCCTGTTCCAAAGTCAACCCCGGCGTATTTCACCCAATCGCCTGATGCTATATTTCCGATTGCATTGCCATCCGGCGCAGTACCTTGAACGATCTGCACACTCCCCGATTTATCAGACCATTGATGCGCTTGCACAATTTTAACAGGGGCTTCGGCTGCTAGAGCTTGAGCCTGGACTTTCGCTGTGTTAACGGTCACCTCCGCCGCAGCGGCCTGTGAATTGAAGGCATACATATTCAACAAGGACAACGTGAATGACACTGCCGTAACCCATGCCAATCTCTTCAATATACTACTCTGGATCACCATATAAACCTCCTTCGAAATAGACTTTTTTAACCGCCTATGATCTTTTTAGCAACCATCGATAAATCGGAAATGTCCACTTTGCCATCGTGGTTCACATCGGCTTTCTTCGCTTCCTGCCAATCGCTGCTGGATTGATCTTTGCCGTAATGGACAGCGACGATCGACAGATCGCCAACGCTGACCTTGCCGTCTTTGTTCACATCTTCGATCATACCGGCCGCGGTAATCTCGATTTTCGCAGATCGCTCCGGAAGAAGTGTCTCTTCGCCAAGTCCGTTCGCTAAAACCGCTTGGTTTAACACAATTATCCCAGACGTATCCTGATTTGAATCCTTAGCCCGTAAGGTTAGTTCCAATATGTGAGCATCTCCATCAATAGCCTGATCAGCTCCCTGGCTTGCAAGAATGAACCGAAGCTTACCTTGCGGTTCTTTCACTGTTTGTAGGATCTCCGTTCCGGTCTGCAAAGACTTTGCCGATACGAATTCGAACACATTAGGATCGAAATTAAGGTCAAGGTCCTGGGCATAAACCCCCTTAACTCTTTCCAAACCTAAATTCAGCTTGAAGGTCTCACCCGCCTGCACCGATTGCGCACCGGAAAATACAGCAGCCGGATCTTTAGAAGGAACAACGTTTACGGATGTGTATAGACTGCGCACTTCATCGTTTGATAGCGGCTTGCTGTATAAACGAATTTCGTCTAACGCGCCATCGAACACATTCACCAATGTCGAACCGTTCTCATTCAATCTAGAACCAATCCGAAATTGGTAAGGGTTATAGGGTTGATCGATAAATCCGGAGATCACTTTCTCTGCTGCCTGCTCGCCATCGATAAACATTTTATACTTATTCCCATCCCGAGTAACGGCAACATGGGACCATTCATTAAGTGGGATCGAGCCTGCCGGCGTAACAAACTCATATAGACCAAAATCTTGGCCAAGCTCGTTTGTTATTTGGAAGTACATTCTCCCTTTTGAAATCCACCAATCCCATTGATATTGAGATTTGTTCTGCTGTCCCTGAGATAAAATCATTTTTTTATCATCAAATGAACGCGGATTGATCCAGACTGATAACGTGAAGTTAGAGCGAGTAACGATCGGATCAATAATGATCGAGTGATCCTTGCCATTAAAGTCGAGTGCATTACCAGCTTTGCCTTCAACCCAGACCGGTGCGGAGCCCTGAATGACGCTAGCGTGACCCGTTACTTTATCGACCACGGTATTGCCCTGATTCTCGTTGAAATGAAAATATTGTTCGAGGCTCGAATTGCTCGTGAATGTCATTTTCGTATTCGATGCAATCGTGTTCGGCGCAGCCGCACGATCTTTAATCCCGGAAATCGTGAGGATGTAACTTTTCAATTCCTCAAGCGGTGCTGCCAGCGTCAATTCAACCGTCTTATCGTCCACTAACACGGCAGAACGCACGGAGATCGGGGTATTCAATACGTAATTTCCTGTATTCTGAGCGGATTGCGGATCGACAGGCTCGCTGAATGTAACGGAAATTTTTTCATTTTGCAGAGATGTCACTTTGTCAACTGTAGGAGGGATCGTATCCTCTGCTGTACGCACGGTTACTGCACCGCTCTTCTCTCCTTCCATGCCTTGACCGTTCACAGTCGATACCTGGTAGGTATACTCATTCGATTCGGTTAATCCATTATCGATGTAATTCGTACCTGATGTTTCTGCGACCTTTATCCCGTTACGGTAAATATTATATTGTTTAATTCCTGTTTCCGGGTCGGAAGCGGCGATCCAGGATAAAGTAACGGAAGTATCGTTCTTCACCTCGGCTTTTAGTTCAGATGGAATCGTTGGCGGTGTTGAATCTATGGCTTTGGTACCCGTTCTAGTGACATACAATTTCGATATTTTCGGCGTCAGAACAGATTCGCTGATTTGCAGGCGAACTTTCTTGACGGTAACGGGATTGATTCGGATGATATGCTTGTGGCCGATCGCGTCGCCATCCGCCAGCTTGATCCATGTGCCGTCTTCCTTTTGTCCTTCATACGAATATTTTCGGACTCTCTCGCCAAATGCGATATCTTCCATAGCAATAATATGGTCGATCTCCTTGGTACCGTTCAGGTCAAGCTCGATCGACTTGCCTTCTCCTTTGGTGATGGCAAGCGGATAACCGACCCGGTCCGATATGGCGGTCCCTAACTCCTTCGCCCGTTGAACATAATTATCGGGGATCATACCATCGGTTTGCGGTGATACATTCAGCAGCAGATTTGTTCCTTCCCCTACGGAATTGTAAAAGGCATTCACCAATGTATTTAGCGGCTTCGGCGTGCCTCCGAACCATTGCCCTTCGTAAGTTCCTCCTTCATGCAAGCTGGTGTCCGTCTCATTCGGCAGCCAGTAAACGCCGTTCGGATCGCTATAGGCGCTTGTCACATCGCCCTCTTTGTTCATGAAACGGTCCAGACCAACTTGAGAGACAGTATTCCACGGCTTGAACGGTTTACTTCCCCCCTCGTTGCCTACCCAGCGAACCAGATTGTATGTGCCTTGGAACTGTATGGCATTCGGCTGATTGCGGTCGATTGTCTCTTTCACACGCTCTACCAGATGAGGGTCCAAATTGCCATCGAACCAGATTTCGAATATATCGCCATATTTCGTCGTTAATTCCTGCAGCTGGCGCACATAATAATCAACGTATTTTTCCATTTTGATCGGATCGCTGATCGTTCCTCCCAATCCGGTGCCAAATGCCTTGTCTTGCGGGGAGAGATAGAATCCAAGCTTCAGTCCGCGCTCTTTCGCGGATTTCACGAGATCCGCCATGACGTCGCCTTTTCCGTCTTTATAAGGTGTCTGATGGATACCGAGAACATTATCCTGGGAATTCCACCATGCGAACCCGTCCATATGTTTAATGACGACAACCATATATTTCGCGCCTAAACTTACGGCAACGTCTGCCCATTGATCCGTATTCAATTTTGACAATGTCATTTGCGACGGTGGAATGGCGGAACCATTGGGATGACGGTTAATATGCATGAACATCCCGATCTCTTGGTTTGCCCAGTCGACTTGAACGGACGAAGGAATTTCAAGTCCTCCATAATGAATCATGGCCTGTATCGGATCGAGATCCTTCGCCCCGCCAAATGCGGTTTTCTTCACGGAAATTTGGATGGGTGTATCGTCTAGAACCGGAACAGCGGCGCTGCCTTTCACGATGATGTCGATCGTCTCATTGGAGCTTTTCTTTACATCGTAACTTAATCCATTCGGCAACCCGGTTACGGTAACATCACTTAATTCCAATTCGTCCTTCACGGTCTGTACTGGTACGCGAACGGTCCATTTATTTTTAAAGGATCGAATTTGTGTGTTGTTCTTCTCGAATTGCACGCTGCCTGCGAGTTGAAATTCATTATATTTGTAAGTGGATGGTGGAGGCTCGTATGCGCGGTAATTGGGATTAAACGGATTGATGACTTCCTTAGCGATCTTAACGGTCGCCGTTGTCTGCTTGCTGCCGTCCTCCGTTGTCGCAGTCACGGTTGCCGTACCTTCCTTCAAGCCCTCCAGTATAACTTTGCCGCCGCTTTCGTTCGCGATTTTCACAACGGACTCATCGCTAGTTGTCCACTTGATTTGGTTGTTGGTCGTATTAAACGGCTGCAGTAACGCTTCCAATTGCCCCATCTCGCCTTCTTTGATCGTGAGTCTCGTCTGGTTCATTTGAATGCCTGATACTTCATTCGTCGGTTGATAGACCTCGAAATCATATAAAGAGTATCCATAATTCGTAGCACGGCTTGTTCCTTGCATTTTGACATATTTGGCACGAACCGGATCAAACGTTATGTAATCAAATCCGCCGTCTCCCGTGTTCGTTGTGAACACGTCTTTCCACGTATTTCCGTCCGTTGAGACTTGAATTTTGTACCCCTTGCCGTATGCCGCTTCCCAATTCAGCTTAACACCGTTAATCTCGTGGATTTGACTCAAATCCACCACAATCCATTCCCCGTCTGTGTAAAGGCTCGACCAGCGCGTCGTCGAATCACCATCTACCGCTTTCTGAGCGGTAAAGCTGCCTGTTTCAGTGGAAGAGACCGTGACGGGATTATTCAACGCCAAATCGCCGGCCGATGCCGCATGGACATTCGGACATATAGGCATTAGATAACCCGCCGTCGTCGCGATCAGAATGGTAGCAAGCCATCGTTGTGGTCTGCTGGAATTCATAGGCTTCATGGTTAACCTCCATTTCTATGATTTCACTGCAGTTATATGTACGGGATAACGGATGAAATAATAATTGAATATTTAACTTTAAATGTTTGTTTTTCTACTATTATTCAAAACCTTTTAAAAACAACATAAAACCCGACTGATCAGAGCACGTCGTGTGCCTCGATCAGTCGGGTTATATTTGGAGCTCAATGTTTAGTCATTTTATAAATATCGAGAAATGATCCGAACTAATTTCGCAGGCAGTTCATTCAGATTCGTAATATCCAGAAATCTCTCTCCGCCATAGATCTGGCTAATGACATCCTTGTCTTGACCAATGGCTGCTGCGAGGAAA
Source organism: Paenibacillus terrigena DSM 21567 (assembly GCF_000374845.1). Classification (GTDB taxonomy): domain Bacteria; phylum Bacillota; class Bacilli; order Paenibacillales; family Paenibacillaceae; genus Paenibacillus_K; species Paenibacillus_K terrigena. The sequence goes on from NZ_KB895432.1 coordinate 58,196, forward strand.
GTTATTCCCTTTCTCTCATAATGAGTAATCGTCTGCCGCATGTCTTGCATGGCAAGGCTTCCAGTATAGTCTTCCATTGCTTTGGGTTGTCCGTCACTGATGCTGATTAACAGCTTTGTTTGCTTGGGTGCAGCAGCTAACCGTTCTGCCATAATGCGCAGAGCCATGCCATCTCGGTTATTGCTTCGCGCACGAATTCCCATTAGCCTGAACCGATCACGGAAATCCATTTTATCATAATCGGCATAAGCGAAGATGGACATCTGTTCTAGTCGGGAGACATCCGCCGTATCTCCATAGATGAGAATCGGAATATTGCAAATTTGACAAAATTCATACACTGCTATGACTGCACGCTTTGCCGCTTCCAATCTTCCGAAAGCAGCCATCGATGCGGATTCATCTACCCTCAAACCGACGACAAGACCAGGGGATTCCGTCGGGGGACGTTTCTTAGCAAAATACCTGAAGTCTCGGTAGGCTACGCTGTCAGCCTGAAATTTAGATCCATAATAATGGTTCTTTGCATATTCCGTGCTTACCTCATGCTCTAAGAGCGGCAGCGTCGTTCTGGCAATTTCACGTACGATGGGCATAAGCCCCTGGCTCAGTTTAAAATACTCCTCCTGGTTGGTCGCATCATATTCAGGTCGGTGAACAATAAGCTTAACAGCCTTATGAATAGAATCGGATACATTTTCCCTAGAGAGCCGATTCAGCTTTTTGCGAAAGTCCCGTTCCTTTTGCTTCTCTTCCTCCGACATGGATTCAGGATTGCCTTTATGATATTTCGGTGATCCGTTCTCGCCCGAATCGGTACTCTCCAAATCCGCTGACTCATCCGAGCTGATGGATGAGCTCTCTTCGCTATCAGCGGACTTTTTGAACGAAATCCCTTCTTCCTCAGCTTCGTTCTCAGGGATCAAGTCAGTGTCCGTATGAATTTCCTCGATTGCGATCTCCACGGTGTCTAAATTTCGTTTTTTTTTAATTCATTGGGGACTTCATCCAATCTCCCCAACAAACCTTGGCCATCCAACGCATCTTCCAACAGTTTGATTTCTTCTGAATCGGTTGTGATCTTGTAGATAACTTTATGATAAAGGGATTCTCTTGCGGAAGCCCCCCTTCCAACGGCATCGGCCCAATAGAAATAGGAGCGCATGCCGGCCACGCCTTTAATCGCATTTGCCCGGGCTGTTTTATCCAATAGAATAATTGTATCTGCCAAAATATCGAGTACTTCATTGTCCCTAAAGCCGGTTTTGGCCATTGCGCGTTCGATCATAATCTCCTTGCTCGGCAGGTCCATCTTCTCCGTATGCTGAATCCTGTCACGCAGCGCCTCATTAAGCGGCCTAGATCCTGCATAACTGCGATTTGCCGTGATAACTGCTATGAAATCCGGATGCCTGTGAACGATTTCCATTGGAAGATTAATGGTGCCATCCAGCTCCAAGGCAGAATTTAGCGCCATCAATACTGCAGCATCTCGAATCACATTCGGTTCTTGTATTTCTAATAGGTAGCCTTGTCTAAAGGCCCTCACGATCTCGGATGGGTAAAATCGATACTCTACGGCTTCATCCTTGGCGTTATCTGAGGCTAGATTCAGTAATTGCTTCAGCTTCACAGAAGCCATTTCTTGCGTTATCCCCAGCGCAGCGATTAAAATCTCCGTCGAGCTCTGAAAGCCATCACTCTCATATAATGCGCTCAAGGCAGTTTGGTCTGCTGTATCTAACTCATTCATCCGATCCGAAGAGAGCACCGGTAAAATGGCTCCAATGATATCCGATTTATCCATATCCGCAAAGCAAGTTACTTTGGTGTAAGGTAACCTGAAGTTCGCCGACAATGCTTTGGCGAGTTGTGTCTTGCCGGAGCCAGCATCTCCTTCGAGTAGAATATTGGCAATTTTCATCTCGTCACGATCCCAATTGCGCTTCACTTCACTGCTGATTCGGCGTTCGACCTCGCTCACTTTATGAGATAATGGCTTTTGCCATACAAGGTCTTTCTCTTCATCCGTCAATTCTCTCCCTGGTGACAATACATATTGTTCCACCCTCATTATGAATACCCCAAATCCTCTAATAATCTCGATAATGTTCGCAGACGTTCTCCGATCATCTCACCGTTATCGCTCAATGCTTTGTTGAACAGCTTGATATCCTCATTTATTTCATCATTATCCGTACACACGGCCACTGTCATCGCATTCCCTTGCAGTCCAATCCGGTCGATAACAGGATTCTGCGGATCATATAAATGATCGTATCGATAGGCTTCACTAAAATGGTTCAGTGCGCTGCAAAGAAGAATGGACAAATCAAGAATGCGATGGAGAGGTATCTCCTCTGACTGTCCGGACCATTCTTCCTCTGTGTATCCCCATAGATTGGCGGAAATATGGGCCTTTCCTTCATCATTCAATGGGGTCAATCCCAAAGTTAAAGCTTTTACATCTGTATTATTAGCGAATCGCCCATCCACTTTCCCATAGTTGTCCGAAATAATAACAGGTTTATGATTCGTTGAATCAGGTATTTTCATTGTGTCTCCTCTTTTCGCTCATCGAACTTTTGTAAACATTTTAATATTATGTCTATTTATATAATAGACAATTTATCGTTTGTTGTAAATAGTGATTATATTTATTCAAAAAAAGCCCGCGTATTTGATATTATCCCCTTATGGTTGACAGTGAAGAAAAGTCCACTGGTACAATGGACTTGAAAGCTGCAACCGGAGGGGATTTTTCATGGCAAAAAAGGGACAAGTATTCATCCAATACACGGAACAATTAAAAAACGAAGCCATTCGACTTTATGAGTCAGGGGTAAGTTCTCGAGAAGTAGCGAAGCAATTGAATATACGTAGTAAATGTCAGGTGCTCGTTTGGGTTAAGAAGTCTCAAAAAGGAGTTTCGTTAGAAGATGGTCGTGG
>NZ_KB895433.1 GCF_000374845.1 Paenibacillus terrigena DSM 21567
CCTACGTGTTACTCACCCGTCCGCCGCTAAGTTATCCCCGAAGGAATAACTCCGCTCGACTTGCATGTATTAGGCACGCCGCCAGCGTTCGTCCTGAGCCAGGATCAAACTCTCCAATAAAGTGTTTGACTTGCTCATAAACTTGCTAGCGAGATCATTACTGATCTCATTTATTGCTTTAATTCACTCGTTGTTCAGTTTTCAAAGATCAATCTTTTCATGAAAGCATTCTATCGAAAACTCTCATTTTTTGTCGTCCGTTGTTTCAGCGGCGACTTTTATAATATATCACATTCAGCTATCGTTTGGCAAGCTTTTTTTTGAAGTTTTTTTCGAACGTTCATTATTTTGCTTGCCCCGACTGACCTTACGTCAAAAGCGGAACGAGAAATAATATATCACGAATTGCAATTAGGCGTCAACACTTTTTTGTATTTATTTTTTATTGTTTTTTAGGGACAGGAAATTGTCGATTGCGCACGTATCTAGATAGTTCTTTTGGTGAAGCAAAACGTGCATACATGCGGAAGACTGTCTTGTATCGATTCGCTATTGCATGACGGATTTCATATTCCAATCTGGAATCACTCAGATCAAGAAGCATTTCATCTAATTCTTTTCGTAGCACATAGTCCAGCTCTTTGCATTCCTTATCGTTGAACAACAAACCTAACATAATCTGTAGTGCCTCCTTCAAATATGCCTCGATCTTTAGCGCGTATGGTTTTTGTCATTCCTCTATTCGGAATTTAACTCCGCTTTAATGTTATGCTCATAATTTGGAAATTTTATGATCATTTCCCAAAAAGGAATTTCTGCAGCGGTAGGTCATAACTTCCATGTACGAGCATACATTTTAGTAAACAAGCAAGGACACGTCCTATATGAGGAAAGGAGACTGCCAAACGATGAATTTCTATGTGTTTAATGGCAAAAAGATTAAAAGGTATTTCTTTTTATTCGTCGCTTTAGTATTTGCAGTTGGGGTAGTATATGTAGAGAGTGATAATATTACGGTGTTCTCTGAGGGTGCCCCTTCAGCAGTCTACAATGTTCCTACAGAGAAAAAACTTATTGCCCTCACCTTCGATATCAGCTGGGGAGATAAGCGTACTGCGCCAATCTTAGATATTTTGCAGCAAAAAGGATTGCAAAAAGCAACCTTCTTCCTCTCCTCCCCTTGGAGCAAAACACATACGGATCTTGTAAAGAAAATTGCGGACTCCGGCTATGAGATCGGCAGCCATGGTCATAAGCACGTGAATTACAGCACCTTAAGTGATGAGGATATTTCAAAACAAATTAAAACAGCACACAGCATTCTCTCCGATTTAACCGGAAAATCACCAACGCTAATCCGGATGCCCAACGGTGATTTTGACAAAAGAGTGCTTCGCATTGCGGATAGCCTTAACTACAAAGTCATACAATGGGATACGGACTCCTTGGATTGGAAGAATCCTGGCGTTGATGAAATTGTTAATCGTGTCGTAACGAAAGCTCATCCTGGAGACATCGTTCTAATGCACGCAAGTGACTCCTGTAAAGAAACGCATTTAGCTCTCCCGATCATCATCGACCAGCTCCGTGCGAAAGGTTATGAGTTTGTCACTGTATCAGAGCTGCTAAATCAAACCGAAATTAAGAGCAACCCTGTACGGGATCAGAATACGGTCAACAATACAAATCTCGATCCAGCCGTCAATATGTAATTAAGTCTAAGCGCCTTCTTCCTATGCATGGGACGAGGGCGTTTTTTCTGTGTACTTCGGCGCGATTTATCCAAATACATACATAATAAATCCCTCCTATTCAGGCATACTACAATTGTAAAGTCTACGGAAGGAGAAATTCCGAATGCAAAAATTCAAACAAATACGCGGGTTAGCCATCGTCCTTATTCTCACCCTAACCCTAACCGCCTGTATGTCCGAACAGCAGACATCTTCTGCACAACCTGATTATAAAGAAATGAAAGCCATGGTCGTCGATATTCTAAAGACGGAAGAAGCCCAAAAAGCGATTCAACAATCCAGCGGATCTAGCGGCAGCACGCAAATGCAAATGTTAAGCAGCCCAGTAGGCAAAGAACAGATTCGAACAGCAGTAAAAGATACATTAACTTCCCCAGAATATAATAAGGAACTAGAGAAGATAATGAAGGATCCTAAATTTGCAGGAGAATTCGCGAGCGCGATTAACAAGGACAATAAAAAAATACACAAAGAGCTCATCAAAGATCCCGTGTACCAGCAATCGGTCGCAGATATACTCAAGTCTCCTGATCTATCCAAAATGTATCTTGATCTCACGAAAACACCAGAATTTCGGAAGCAAGTCATGACCATCGTCAAAGACTCTATGTCAAGTCCACTGTTCAAAATGCAAATCATGGAGCTCCTTACCAAAGTTGTTCAAGAAGAGCTACAGCCGAAGCAGCAAGAACAAGGGAAGAAGAAAGGCGGCGGTGGTGGCGGTGGTCAAGGCGGCGGCGAAGGTGGTGGAGGCGAAGGTGGCGGTGGTGGAAGCGGTGGGCAGTAAGCTTTTGCCTACATATAACTCAAAAGGTTGAGCATCAGCTCAACCTTTTTCATTTTTCTGTATAATTTGCTTCGCAATATCATCGTAGATCCGGCCCGTCTCTGTATTGGCACGATAAACTGAAGGCGAGAAGTCAGGCTCTGACGGATGATTATCCGGCGCTCCCAGCGGAATCTGTGCGAGCAAGTCACAATTTAAGGATTCTGCAAGTCGCGCACCGCCTCCACGCCCGAATATGTAATCCTTATGTCCGCAATCTCCACATGCATAGTAGGACATATTCTCAACTACACCTATAATCTCATGCTTCGTATGGATAGCCATTGTACCAGCTCTAGCCGCAACAAATGCCGCTGTCGCATGTGGTGTCGTTACAATAATTTCTTGGCTCTGCGGTAACATTTGGTGGACATCCAGCGCAATATCTCCGGTCCCTGGTGGCAAATCTAAGAGCATATAATCAAGTTCGCCCCAGTTCACTTCTTGGAAAAAGTTGCGCAGCATTTTGCCGAGCATCGGACCGCGCCATACAATCGGACTGTTATCTTCTACGAAGAACCCCATGGAAATAACTTTAACGCCAAATCGTTCAATTGGAATGATACGTTCATTCACAATTTCAGGTCGTTCTTCAATGCCCATCATATCGGGTACACTGAACCCATAGATATCAGCATCGATAATACCTACTCTACGTCCTTCCCGTGCAAGTGCTGCCGCAATATTCACTGTGACTGTTGATTTACCTACGCCGCCCTTGCCACTCGCGATCGCAATAAACTTGGTACTGGATTCTGGGTGCAGGAGTGGATGGCTCTCCATACCGGCTCCATGACCTTTTGGCGGCTCCTGCTGCCCTGATTGGCTTCTACTCCCTGCTGCCTCAGCTTTTTCATGCTCTGACATAACTCTGAACCGTACATGGATATCCTGTATACCTGCTTCGGTTAATTTCTCACGAATCTGACGTTCTAATTGAAATCGATGCTGCTCCTGCTCCGACGAAGTGACGACCGTTAAGGATACTTTGTTTTCTTTCGCCATAATATCCCGGACATATTGATGTTCGACGATATTATGACCTGTTATAGGGTCAACGATATCTCGTAATGCTTCAAGCACTTGTTCTTTAGCCCCCATGATGCCAGCACCTCTACTTTATGGAATGGTTAACTACTCAGCTTGATTATAGCATAAATCTTCCTAAGGTTTGCCAATCTGTTCACCTGAGATATACCGAAGTATCCCTGTGTAGATGGAAGCAGATACTCTGCGTTGATACTTCTCGTCTGCGAGCAATTGCGACTCTTGCGGATGCGATAGGAATCCCACTTCCACGAGGGCTGTTGGAATCTGCAGCGCCTTCAATAAATATACATTCGTCGTGACAATCTTGGCGACACGATCTGTATTCTCCAGATTTCGCTTCATCTCCGTCTGAATAAATTTGGCAAGCCGCTCGTTCTCTGGATTATTGGAGGTAAAGAAGGTTTGCGCTCCACTCCATCGATTCGACGGGAAGCTATTCATATGAATACTAATGAGAAGATCAACCTTCTGCTTCTCAATAATCTCCACACGACGATGCAGATCCTCAGTTTTTCGCTTACGAAGCTTGGTTGTCCCTTCTTGTGCCAGATCGTAATCACCTTCGCGCGTCAATACAACAACCGCACCGGCCTGCTGCAGGAAGTCTCTTAAATAGAGAGCGATCGTTAAATTTATATCTTTCTCGATGACACCTTGCTTGCTTACAGCTCCCCCATCAGGGCCTCCATGTCCTGCATCAATCGCAATCACTTTACCGGATAAAGGTAGTGTCCAGTAAGTCCATGTTTTCGTTGAAGGCACTTCATATGTAAAAATAACGGTTAACAGGACGAGCAAGCACGCCGCGATAATCCATTTTTTGAAATCGCGAAGTTGAATCAGGATCACAGTCTTCTTACGATGCCCACTTCTTTTCCCCATAAAAAAACCACCTCCGTTCCCATACAGACTCCTAATCATCTATATGGGACGAGGTGGACAAATATACCGTTTAAGTTGTTACTTGCTCAGCCATGCCTTCAATTAATATTTTGGCGACAACCGGTCTCGAGAATTCAGGTGGAGGACAAATGCCGTCACGCAGCAAAGCGCGTACCTTCGTCCCTGATAACGTTAAGTGATCTTCTTTGGGATGTGGACAAGTTTTGCTGGAAGCCATATTGCCACATGTCGTACAGAAGAAACTATGCTCGAAGAACAATAAAGTTATCCCCAGCTCTTCTGAAGTGAAATTGCTGAATATCTCTTGTGCTTCATACGTTCCATAGTAGTCCCCAACGCCCGCATGATCACGGCCGACAATAAAGTGTGTACATCCGAAGTTCTTGCGTACCATCGCATGGAAAATCGCTTCTCTCGGTCCTGCATAGCGCATCGCAGCTGGGAATACACCGAGGAAAGTTCGATCCTGTGGATAATAATTCTCGAGAAGGGCTACATAGCTCTTCATCCGTACATTTGCCGGAACATCATCGGACTTCGTCTCACCAACAAGTGGGTTCAAGAATAATGCATCCACAATTTCCATTGCGCTCTTCTGGATATATTCATGTGCACGATGTACAGGATTACGAGTCTGGAAGCCTACAACGGTTCTCCAGTTCTTCTCAGCGAAGATTTGACGCGTCTCAGCCGGATCGTAATAGAATTCCCGAAACTTCTCAGGTTGTGGTCGGTTGAGTACTGTGATATCCCCGCCTACATAGATATTCGAGCGCTCAAGCAGCTTCTGCACACCAGGATGCGCCGTGTCATCTGTCTTGAATACTTGCTTCGCTTCATAAGCGTGATCCACAGTATAAACACTATCAATGTGGATAATCCCATATATCACATCATTCAGCTCACCTACGAGCGCGACTTGTTCACCTGTGGATAATAATTCAGCTTGTACGGGATCCACAGATAGCGTAATCGGGATACTCCACACCGTTCCATCTGCGAGACGCATCCGGTCTACGACAGAGCGATAATTCTCTTCGTTCATAAACCCTGACAAGGGTGAAAAAGCACCTACACCGATTAGATCTAAATCCGAAATGGTCCACGTATTGATACGTATGGATTGCAAGGATGCTGCTTGAGCTAGCAAATGTTCCCGTTCTTCACCATTTACGACACGGTTGATCAATTTGCCGCCATGTGGTTGAATAGTTGTCATTAACGCTGTCCTCCTCGATTCTTAGCCCTTATTTATGCAAACCGCATTCAGTCTTCTCATTCCCTGACCAACGTCCTGCACGTGGATCTTCACCTGGCATGACTTGGCGCGTACAGTAGGAGCAGCCAATGCTCGGATAATGTTGATCATGCAAAGGATTATAGATCACATCGTTCGCACGAATGTAATTCCATACGTCTTCTGACGTCCAATGCGCTATCGGGTTAAATTTAATGAGTCCAAATTTATAATCATATTCGATTTTCTTCGCGTTCGCCCGCGTCGGTGCCTGATCACGGCGGATCCCTGTAACCCAAGCGTCATACTTGCCCAAAATCTCCGTTAACGGCTCCACTTTACGGATGTTACAGCATTCATTCGGAGCAGATTTCCACAATTCTTCGCCATACTTCTCAGCTTGCTCTACAGGTGTCAATTTCGGGAATGCACGAACAAATTCGAGGTTATAACGTTCGGCTAATCGATCTCTTGTTGCATAGGTCTCAGGGAAATGAAAATCGGTATCCAGGTAAAATATGTCCGTCTTCGGACTGATTCGCTGCAGCATATCAACAAGTACGACATCTTCCGCACCAAAACTGCAAGCAAACGTCATGTTAGGGAATGTCGTAACCGCCCATTCTATGATCGCCTCAGGACTTGCACTTTCAAGCTCGACTGCTTTCTGTTCAACCAATGCTTCTTTCTCAAATAAGTTCATACGTATACTCCCTCTTTACACTAAATTTCAATTCCGAGTAAACATCTATGAATATAATAATTATATTATAAATCTTGCCAGTTAAATGTCAATCCTTTTCCTTTGATAATACTGGGCTATTTAGCATATCTATTCGATTGTGAATAAAGTGTGCATAGACGAAATAGGAGTCATTCTCAGGATGTGGATAAAAGTCGACGAGGTGTATGGAAGATGACGAATTGTGGATAAATGCAAAAAACACCTTTCCTGCCGAAGCAAGAAAGGTGTTCGATGAATAATATTAACGTTTGGAGAATTGTGGCGCGCGACGAGCTGCTTTAAGACCGTATTTTTTACGCTCTTTCATACGAGGGTCACGAGTCAAGAATCCTGCTTTTTTAAGCGATGGACGGAACTCAGGGTCTGCTTTAAGCAATGCACGGGAGATACCGTGACGAATTGCTCCTGCTTGACCAGACATACCGCCACCATGAGCGATAACAAGAACATCGTACTTTGACAATGTTTCTGTTAGGTTCAAAGGTTGTTTTACGATCAATTTCAATGTTTCCAAACCGAAATATTCGTTGATATCACGTTTATTGATTAGGATACGTCCTTCACCCGGTACAAGGCGAACACGAGCTACCGAATGTTTACGACGACCTGTACCATAGTATTGTACTTGTGCCATGAAACTGTCCTCCTTTTTTATTAACCGCGAAGTTCGTAAACTTCTGGTTTTTGTGCTGCGTGTGGATGTTCGGAACCTGCATATACTTTCAATTTAAGCTTCATTGCGTTACCAAGACGGTTCTTAGGAAGCATGCCGTGAATAGCTTGTTCCAAAACGCGCTCTGGGAACTTTTTGATCATATCTTGAGCAGGAGTTACTTTCAAACCGCCGGAGTAAAGGGAGTGACTGTAGTAGTTCTTGTCTGTCATTTTTTTACCCGTTAGAACGATTTTCTCTGCATTGATGATAACTACAAAATCTCCTGTATCTACATGTGGAGTAAATTGTGGTTTGTGTTTACCGCGAATCAGGCTAGCAGCTTCAGTCGCAAGACGACCAAGCGTTTTACCTTCAGCGTCAATGATGTACCATTTACGCTCAACTTCATTTGGCTTCGCCATATATGTGCTACGCATTGAATAGATCCTCCTTATATTGTGGAAAAGCAAATTTCCGATTTATATTCGTTCATTATTATCGTTGTTATATCTGTTTTTTCAAAAGTAATCTTAAATGGGGCTGTGGGAAAGCCATTAAGAAAACACAAGCTTTATCTTACAATATTCAGGCCTAAAAAGCAAGCTATTTTTCCAGGTTTATGTCACTCAAATCATAACCGACTTCCCAGAGCGTCAAGCCGTGTGAAACAGCCGTAGGCCCCGCAGCTGCGCGATCCATCTGAGCGATGATTCCGGGTATATCCTCACTCTTAAATTTGCCTTGTCCAACTCGAAGCAAAGTTCCCATCATGATCCGCACCATGTGCTGAAGAAATCCATTCCCCGTCACATAGGTGTGAATGATACCTTGATCTCTTGTACCTGGAATCGCTGAACTAACATCGTGTTCCATCCACGCTTTATAAATCGTGCGAACATGACTGTCCTTCGTCGATTTACGGGAGGCAAACGAAGTGTAGTCGAACGTTCCTACCATATGCGTTAACGCTTTACGCATTTCTTCGATGTCTAGTTTCGTAGGATGATGAAATTCATAAGATCGGTTGAAGACATCAGGAAAAGCATTTGCGTTAATCGTATAGCGGTACGTCTTCCAATGCGCGCTGTAGCGCGAATGGAACGACATAGGCACTTCTTGAGCGGACCGAATAACGATATCGTTCGGGAGCCGTGTATTGAGGGCAAGACACCATCGTTCAATGGGGATTGCCGATTGCGTCTCGAAATTAATGACCTGCGCCCGTGCATGTACACCAGCGTCTGTACGGCCTGAAGAGATGATCTTCACCGTCTCGCCAGTTAGCGCTCGGATCGAGGCTTCAATATGATCTTGTATGGTATTCTCCCCCGGCTGCGTCTGGAAGCCGTGGTAGCGAGTTCCGTCATAGCTGACGACCATAAAAAGATTGCGCATGCGGATCCCCTCCCGATGATGTGATGTCTAGCTTCGAAGCATTGAGGTTTATCTAAGAAGTTATTCTTCGAAGCTTTGAACGCTACCATAGGTAGTCGTTCCCCCTCAAAGGTTTTAAGCGTTCCCGTACGTATTCAAAGCGTGTCCTGTAAACCTAAGCCGGTGCCGCAAGGCATTCGGTTTAGGTTTGCAGGACAGAACGCGATCCCCCACCCCAAGCCGCCATCGAAGCACCAGAAGTACCACGTATGAGCGACAGTTAGACGGGTGTCCAGAGGGCAGAGCCCTTTGGGGTCCACCTTCCTGAGGAGGAAGGGGGATTTAGGGGGATGGTCGAAAAAGACCTTTATGCACATAGAGGACAGGAGTCCCCAATGTGCAAAAGAAAAAAGGGCTTGTTCAGAATCCGAGGATTCTGTCCACCCTTTCTCATAAGGTCAATTAAGCGCGATCCACTAATTCTAAGTAAACCATAGGAGCTGAGTCTCCACGACGAGGCCCCAGTTTTAGAATACGCGTGTATCCACCTGGACGCTCCGAGTAACGAGTGGCTAATTCCGAGAACAATTTTTGAATTGCATCTTGCTCACCGTTAATCGTTTCGCGACGAACATAAGCTGCTACTTGACGACGCGCGTGAAGATCACCTTGCTTCGCTTTCGTAATCAGCTTTTCAGCGATCGAACGAACTTCTTTCGCTTTTGCTTCAGTCGTTTGAATGCGCTCATATAAGAACAAGTCAGTAACCAAGTCACGGAACAATGCCTTACGTGCGCTAGAGTTACGACCTAACTTTTGGTATGCCATATTTTTCCCCTCCTTGCTGCAGTTAAGATTAGTCTTCCATCCGTAAACCCAAACCTAGCTCTTCGAGTTTCTCTTGAACTTCTTCCAAAGATTTGCGTCCGAGGTTACGGACTTTCATCATATCTTCTTCCGTTTTCGTGATCAACTCTTGAACGGTATTGATACCAGCGCGTTTCAAGCAGTTATAAGAACGAACGGAAAGATCGAGTTCCTCGATAGTCATCTCTAGAACTTTCTCTTTCTTATCTTCTTCTTTTTCAACCATGATTTCCGCATCTTTCGCTTCGTCCGTCAATCCTACGAAGAGCATCAAATGCTCTGTTAAGATTTTCGCACCAAGGCTCACTGCTTCTTCAGGTCGAATACTACCGTCAGTCCACACTTCGAGGGTCAGTTTGTCATAATTCGTTACTTGCCCGACACGAGTGTTCTCAATCGTGTAGTTCACACGTGAAATTGGCGTGTAGATCGAATCCACTGGAATCACACCAATTGGTTGATCCTCAGATTTATTCTTATCTGCTTGCACATAACCGCGTCCACGATTTGCAAAGATACGCATATGCAAACGTGAACCAGGCGATAGTGTTGCAATGTGAAGATCTGGATTCAAGATTTCAACATCGCTATCAGCGCGAATGTCTCCAGCTGTAACCGGACCTTCACCTTCCGCATCAATCTCCAACACTTTTTCTTCGTCGGAATGAATTTTAAGCGATAGGCCTTTTAAGTTTAGAATGATTTCCGTTACGTCTTCAATGACGCCCGGAATCGTCGAGAACTCATGAAGCACACCATCGATTTGCACCGATGTTACTGCCGCACCTGGAAGCGATGATAGTAGAATACGACGCAAAGAGTTACCAAGCGTTGTACCATAACCACGTTCAAGCGGTTCTACAACGAATTTCCCGTAAGTCCCCTCATCACTGAGATCAACGGTTTCTATTTTCGGCTTTTCGATTTCAATCACTGAATTACCCTCCTTCAAAACGTCGTTCCGTTTGAAACCTTCTTTTCAGTCGAGTCATGTAGTATGTCTAAACAACCATTATTAGCAAGTTGTTAGTAATTTATACCACACTAAGGTCTGCCATTAGACACGACGACGTTTTGGCGGGCGGCATCCATTATGCGGGATAGGAGTAACGTCTTTGATCATGTTAACTTCAAGACCTGCTGCTTGCAAAGAGCGGATTGCCGCTTCGCGACCAGCACCTGGACCTTTAACCATAACCTCAACAGATTTCATCCCGTGTTCCATTGCTGCTTTCGCTGCAGATTCTGCTGCCATTTGCGCTGCGAATGGAGTACTTTTACGCGATCCTTTGAATCCAAGACCGCCTGAGCTCGCCCAAGAAATTGCATTTCCGTGCGGGTCAGTAATCGTTACGATCGTGTTGTTGAACGTAGAACGAATATGAGCAACGCCGGATTCAATATTTTTGCGATCACGACGTTTCGTACGTACGACTTTTTTCGGTTTAGCCATGTCTGTTATCCTCCCTTCTTATTTCTTTTTATTCGCTACAGTACGACGAGGACCTTTACGCGTACGAGCGTTAGTTTTTGTACGTTGTCCACGAACCGGAAGACCACGACGGTGACGAACACCACGGTAGCAACCAATCTCGATTAAACGTTTAATATTCAAACTGATTTCACGACGAAGGTCACCTTCAACCTTGATCGTTTTGTCGATAACCTCACGAAGTTTACTAACTTCGTCCTCTGTTAAGTCGCGAACACGAGTGTTCACATCAATGCCTGTTGTGCTTAGGATTTTCTGGGAAGTTGTTCTTCCAATACCGAAAATGTAAGTTAAGGCGATCTCAACGCGCTTATCACGTGGCAAATCCACACCAGCTATACGTGCCATTTTACGCTACACCCCCTTCTTAACCTTGTTTTTGTTTGTGCTTAGGATTTTCACAAATTACCATTACGTTCCCTTTGCGGCGAATGACTTTGCATTTTTCGCAAATTGGTTTTACAGAAGGTCTCACCTTCATGTTAATTACCTCCTAAAAGTTTCTGCAATAGAAACTGGATTACACGATATAGATCCGGGACCTATTTGCGGTACGTTATACGACCTCTGGATAAATCATAAGGTGATAACTGTATGACCACTTTGTCTCCTGTTAGGATACGAATGAAGTGCATCCGCAACTTACCAGAAACGTGGGCAAGAATTTGATGACCATTCTCCAGCTCAACTTTAAACATTGCATTCGGCAACGGTTCAATAACCGTTCCTTCTACTTCAATGACATCTTCTTTAGCCACAGTTATTCTCCTTTCTGTGCATGATTTGCGGTGGTTGCAATAAACTTGGAAATCGCAAAACGAAGTTTCCCGTTCGTTACCCGACCGCTCTCGTCTAAACTGTTAACAACTTCAGCACTTATTTCACTCAACAATTGCAAATGTATGAGGTTCTTCTTCTTAGGCTGGTCAAACTTTCGTTTGTCCCCATCAGCTAGGAGTATGAACTTGGAATCAACGATTCCGACGATAACCGCATATTGTCCAGCATCACGACCTCGTAAGATTTGAACGATCTGACCGATTTGGGGCATTTGATTGTTATTCACATTCATCACCTAGCTATCTAGTCTCGTCAAAATTTCTAAGCCATCCTCTGTAACAGCAACGGTGTGTTCAAAATGAGCACAAATATCGCCGTTCAACGTTACAACCGTCCAATTATCTTGTAACGTCTTCACATACCGTTCGCCCGCAATGACCATCGGCTCAATAGCCAAGACCATGCCAGGCTTCAACCTCGGACCGCGATCGGGAGTACCATAGTTCGGAATCTGAGGCTCTTCATGGAGATTCTCTCCAATGCCGTGTCCTACATATTCACGAACAACTGAAAAACCGGCATCTTCAATGCAGCGTTGAATCGCGTAAGAAATTGTATATAAACGAACATCCGGTTTGACAAGCGCGAGTCCAGCATACAAGGATTGTTCTGTTACCTCTAAGAGTTTCTTAGCTGTGTCAGAAATTTCACCAACCGGATAGGTCCATGCCGAATCGCCATGGTAACCACGATACTGAGCCCCGATGTCAATACTTATGATGTCGCCCTCGTTTAATTTCCGATCGCCGGGTATGCCATGAACCAACTCTTCATTGACTGAAGCGCAAATGCTTCCAGGAAAACCATTGTAGCCTTTGAAAGAAGGTGTAGCATTCTGACTGCGAATATAGTTCTCCGCGATTGCGTCTAACTCTCTAGTCGTAATGCCTGGTTGAACGGATTTTGACATCAAACGATGCGTTTCCGCAACAATCCTACCTGCTTCCTTCATGAAGCCTAACTCCACTTCAGACTTACAAATGATCATTACGTCTAACCTCTCAGTAAAGATACAATCTCCGAAGTAACTGTATCGATTTCTTTCTCCCCGTCCACTTGGCGAAGCAGCCCCTTAGCGTCATAGTAAGCTAATAATGGCGCCGTTTTGTTGATATACTCATCAAGACGCGTACCCACTTTTTCTTCCGAGTCGTCCGAACGTTGGTACAATTCGCCGGAGCATTTATCACATACGCCGGATTGTTGTGGTGGATTGAAAATGACATGGTAGGTAGCGCCGCATGATTTACAAATCCGACGCCCTGTTAAGCGCGCAAGTAGTAAATCGCGATCCACCTTTAGGTCAATGACATGATCGAGTTTACGACTCATCGACGTAAGGATATCATCCAAAGCTTCGGCTTGAGATAGTGTTCTAGGGAATCCATCAAGTAGGAATCCTTTCTCACAATCTGGCTGCGCGAGTCTTTCACGAACGATCCCAATCGTCACATCATCGGGTACAAGCAAACCTTGATCAATATATTCTTTGGCTTTAATACCAATAGGAGTACCTTGCTTCATCGCTAGACGAAATGCATCGCCCGTCGAAATGTGGGGAACACCGAATTCATTGACAACACGTTCTGCCTGCGTTCCTTTTCCTGCCCCAGGAGGCCCCATGAAAAGAATGTTCATTGAACTTCATCCTCCTCTTAACGAAGAAACAGCACAATAGGTGCCAGAGCGAATGCCGCGAACGGTCTCGCACAGGAACCTATTGACTATTTGTTAATGAAACCTTTGTAGTGGCGTTTCATTAATTGGCTTTCGATTTGCTTCATCGTATCCAAAGCAACCCCAATAACGATCAGTAGGGATGTTCCCCCGATTTGCACGGATTTAGGCAATCCGGCAAGTGCACCGAAAAATACAGGGAGAATCGAAACTGCCGCTAAGAAGATCGCACCAGATAACGTAATTCTCGACATGACTTTCGTCAAGTACGAAGAAGTTGGTTTACCTGGACGGATACCAGGAATGTATCCACCGTTCTTTTTCATCTGGTCTGCCATCTGAACGGGATTGATCTGCACGAATGTGTAGAAGAATGTAAATCCAACGATCATCAGGACATAAAGAACCATGCCGAGCGGTTTGTCATGCGAGAAGTTCTGGATAACCCAAGTTGCCCAAGGCTTATCAGCCCAGAACTGTGCAATTGTAATCGGGAACATCAAGAGTGAGGATGCGAAGATTACCGGAATAACCCCTGCGCCGTTCACTTTGAGTGGAATGTGTGTATTTTGTCCACCGTACATTTTGTTCCCTACAACACGCTTCGCATATTGTACTGGAATTTTACGTACACCCTGCTGGATAAAGATTACACCCACGATTACCGCGAGGACCACAAGCAAAATAAGAATCACTTTCGCAACACTAAAGAACGTATTTGCTGTAGCATCCGCAAATTCTGCTGTGTAGATCTCACGCATCATTTCTGGGAATCTGGATACGATACCCGCGAAAATCAGAATTGAAATCCCGTTGCCGATGCCCTTCTCTGTAATTTGCTCACCGAGCCACATGAGGAAGGATACACCTGCTGTTAATACAATTGCAATAACGAGATACGTCGTTATACTTGCATTTGGAACCATTGTGAAGTTATACAATCGGTTAAACCCGATTGCTGTACCGTATGCTTGGATAAGACCAAGTATTACGGTACCATAACGAGTAATTTGGGCGAGTTTACGTTTACCGAGCTCGCCTTCTTTAGCCCATTCTGCGAACTTCGGAATGACATCCATCGACAGAAGCTGTACGATGATGGATGCTGTGATATATGGCATAATCCCGAGAGCAAAGATAGAAAAATGGAACAATGCACCACCAGAGAATGTGTTCAGCAAGCCGAACAAGTCACTGCCCTGTTGGCCAGCCATTGTGAAAACCGATTTGTCGACACCCGGTACTGGAATAAAAGCACCGATACGGTAAACGATCAAAATCATTAGTGTAAACAAGATTCTTTTTCTAAGGTCTTCAACTCGCCATATATTGGACAGCGTTTTAAACATTAGATCACCTCGGTTTTACCGCCGGCAGCCTCGATTTTCTCTACCGCAGATTGAGAGAACTTATTTGCTTTAACAGTAAGTTTTACAGTAACCTCACCGTTTCCTAGAACCTTGATTCCGGCTTTAGGATTGTTTACAATACCGCGCTCCATAAGTACCTCTGGAGTCACTTCAGTACCTTCTGCAAAGTTGTTAAGTTCCTCGATGTTTACAATAGCAAACTCTTTACGAGTAGGGTTATTGAAACCGCGTTTCGGCAAGCGACGATATAGTGGATTTTGTCCACCTTCGAAACCTGGGCGCACGCCACCGCCAGAACGAGCGTTTTGACCTTTGTGACCGCGACCCGATGTTTTACCCGTGCCGCTCGAAGTACCGCGACCTACGCGCTTGCGTTCTTTGCGGGCACCTGGAGAAGAAACAAGTTCATGTAACTTCATCGTTCGTTGCACCTCCTTTATAGTTCTAAACATTCATGTATTTAAGCTTAAGCTTCAACTTCTTGAACAGAAACCAAATGGTTAACTTGGTTAACCATTCCACGAATCGCCGGGCTATCGTTATGAACAACAGTTTGGTTGATTTTACGCAATCCAAGGCTGTTGACCGTTTTACGTTGTGTTTCCGGACGACCAATCAAACTGCGAACGAGGGTAACTTGTAATTTAGCCAACGTGAATCCCTCCTTAACCTAACAGTTCTTCTACGGTTTTACCGCGCAATTTAGCAACATCTTCGGCACGTTTCAAGCGAGACAAGCCTTCAAGTGTTGCATTCACCATATTCATGGAGTTCGAAGAACCTAAAGATTTTGTTAAAATATCGCCTACACCAGCAAGCTCAAGAACCGCACGAACCGGTCCGCCTGCGATAACTCCAGTACCTTCAGAAGCTGGCTTCAAAAGAACATGGCCTGCTCCGAATTTGCCGTTAACAAGGTGAGGAATTGTTGTTCCTACGAATGGTACGTGGATCAGGTTTTTCTTAGCATCTTCGATACCTTTGCGGATCGCATCAGGTACTTCAGAAGCTTTACCGATACCAGCGCCAACCCAACCTTTGCCGTCGCCGACAACTACTAGCGCACTAAAGCTGAAACGGCGTCCGCCTTTTACAACTTTCGCTACGCGATTAATATTTACAACTTTTTCAGTTAGTTCTAAAGTGTTCGGATCTACACGCAAGTCGTTTACCTCCTTATAAATTGATTAGAATTCAAGACCTGCTTCGCGAGCTGCGTCAGCCAATGCTTGAACCCGTCCATGATACAAATACCCGCCACGATCGAAAACAACTTGTACGTAGCCAGCTTCTTTCGCACGTTTAGCGACTAATTCGCCAACTTTACGAGCAGCTTCGACGTTACCACCGTTTCCAATTTGACCTTGTAATTCTTTATCCATTGTGGAAGCAGCAGCTACAGTTTTTCCAGTTACATCATCGATCAATTGTGCGTACACATGTTTCGATGAACGGAAAACGCTCAAACGCGGGCGAGTTGTTGTTCCTTCAATTTTCTTACGAACACGAAGGTGTCTTTTCAAACGAGCTTTGTTTTTATCTCCTTTGGTAATCATGCCTTGTTCACTCCCTTCTGTCTGCCATATGGCCCCAAGGGCCTTTAAGCTACAAGCAAAAGATCAACAATGATCTTATTTTTTCTTACCAGCTTTACCTTCTTTACGGATAATACGTTCGCCTTCGTACTTAATACCTTTACCTTTATACGGCTCAGGTTCACGAACGGAACGGATTTTCGCAGCATAAGCACCTACGCGCTCTTTGTCGATCCCTTTAACGATAATTTTCGTGTTGGAAGGAACTTCGAACTCGATGCCTGCTTCTGGTGTAATCTCAACTGGGTGAGAGTAACCAACGTTAAGAACGACTTTATCACCGGATTTATTCGCACGGTAACCTACGCCGACAAGCTCAAGGTTTTTAGAGAAACCTTCAGTTACACCACTAACCATGTTAGAAATGACCGAACGAGTTGTACCGTGTAATGAACGATGAAGTTTATTATCAGAAGGACGAACAATCGTGATCACGTTCTCCTCAACAGATACTGTCATATCTTTGTGGACTTCACGAGTTAATGTTCCTTTAGGTCCTTTAACTGTAATGTTGCTGTTATCTAAAGTGACTGTTACGCCACTTGGTACTGTAATTGGTTTGCGACCAATACGAGACATATGTTGCACCTCCTATCTTTACGGTTGTATTACCAAACGTAGCAGACTACTTCTCCGCCGGATTTCGTTTGACGAGCTTCTTTATCTGTCATAACTCCTTTGGATGTGGAGATAATCGCAATACCCAATCCACCCAATACGCGAGGAACTTCATTGCTCTTCGTGTATACGCGTAGACCTGGCTTACTGATTCTCTTCAAACCGGAGATGACACGTTCATTGTTAGAGCCGTATTTCAAGAAAATACGGATAATCCCTTGTTTGTTATCTTCGATATATTCTGCGTCGCGGATGAAACCTTCACGCTTAAGGATTTCTGCGATTTGCTTCTTAATAGTAGAAGCAGGCATTTCAACCGTCTCATGACGCACTACGTTCGCGTTGCGAATGCGTGTTAGCATATCTGCAATCGGATCTGACATAACCATAAGTGTAAACCTCCTTCCCGTTGTAGGGTGATTACCAACTTGCTTTTTTAACGCCAGGGATCTGGCCTTTATACGCTAATTCGCGGAAACAAATCCGGCAAATTTTAAATTTCTGTAATACGGAATGTGGGCGACCACAACGCTCGCAACGTGTGTAAGCACGTACTTTATATTTCGGTGTGCGTTGTTGTTTAACTTTCATCGAAGTTTTTGCCACTTATTTTTGCACCTCCTGCAAACTTGTGTACCAAGTTATCCTCGTAAGGATTATTTTACGAAAGGCATGCCAAGTTGAGTTAACAACTCGCGGGACTCTTCGTCAGTTTTAGCTGTTGTTACGATAACGATATCCATACCGCGTACTTTATCAACTTTATCGTATTCAACCTCTGGGAAAATTAATTGCTCTTTCAAACCAAGTGTGTAGTTACCGCGACCATCAAATGCTTTGTTCGATACACCGCGGAAGTCACGTACACGAGGAAGCGTAATGTTGAACAATTTGTCTAAGAAGTAGTACATACGCTCGCCACGAAGTGTTACTTTAACACCGATTGGCATATTCTCACGAAGTTTGAATCCAGCGATGGATTTCTTCGCACGAGTAATAACCGGTTTTTGACCTGCGATTAACTGCATGTCCGCTACTGCTGCATCAAGCACTTTGGAGTTAGCAACCGCGTCGCCCACACCCATGTTGATTACAACTTTCTCGATTTTCGGTACTTGCATTACCGTCGAGTAGTTAAACTTCTGCATTAACGCTGGCGTAATTTCATTTAAGAAACGCTCTTTCATTCTTGCTGCCATGTTACATGGACCTCCTTTCTTTCAAAAGTGGATTAGTCGATAACTTCTCCGGATTTTTTCGCTACGCGAACTTTTTTACCGTTATCCAATACTTTGTATCCGATACGTGTTACGCCGCCGCTCTTAGGATCCACGTGCATGACGTTCGATACGTGAACTGGAGCTTCTTGCTCGATAATTCCGCCTTGTGGATTCGCTTGAGATGGCTTCGCATGCTTCTTGATCATGTTTACACCTTCCACAAGAACGCGGTTTTCGCGAGGATATGCTGCGATAACGCGACCTTTTTTGCCTTTATCTTTACCCGAAATAACAATAACCGTATCGTCTTTTTTCACGTGCAATTTATTGTTATGAGATTCGAGAACCTTCTTCAATCTCGGCATTTCGTTACACCTCCTGTTTCTTGCAACAAGCAAGTCGATCTGTTCATGTCCCTAATCATAGGGAATTAGATTACTTCAGGAGCCAAGGAAACGATTTTCATGAAGTCTTTGTCGCGAAGTTCGCGAGCAACAGGTCCGAAAATACGAGTTCCGCGTGGTCCTTTATCGTCCTTAACAACAACCGCAGCATTCTCGTCAAATGCGATGTAAGATCCGTCTTTACGACGTACAGAACGCTTCGTACGTACTATAACAGCTTTTACAACATCACCCTTTTTGACAACGCCGCCTGGTGTTGCTTGTTTGACAGAACATACAATTACGTCACCAATGTGGCCAACACGACGTCCTGTGCCACCTAATACACGGATACACATTAATTCTTTTGCACCAGAGTTATCAGCGACAGCTAAACGTGTAAATGGTTGAATCATTCAAATTTCCTCCTTTCGGGAAAATGAGCCGTCCTTAGATGATTACTGCTTTCTCGATAATTTCAACGAGTCTCCAGCGTTTATCTTTGGAGATTGGACGAGTTTCCATGATTTTAACGGAATCGCCAATTTTTGCTTCATTATTCTCATCATGCGCTTTAAATTTCTTCGTATATTTAATACGCTTGTGATACAAATCATGCATTTTGTATGTTTCAACAGCAACAACGATTGATTTATCCATCTTGTCACTTACCACTTTACCGATTTGCACTTTACGAGCATTACGTTCTTCGCTCATATTCTGCCTCCTTCCTGAATCCAATATGTCTGATGTTACCTATGACATATGTTTCAATTAACTAATGATCCCAAGTTCTCTTTCACGTAATACGGTTTTAGCACGAGCTATTTCTTTACGCACATCACGGATCCGAGTCGGGTTATCAAGCTGACCAGTCGCTAATTGAAAACGGAGATTAAAGAGTTCTTCTTTAAATCCGGCAATTTTTTGTTCGATCTCAGCAGTGGTTAAGTTGCGAAGTTCATTAGCTTTCATTTGCTTCACCACCCAATTCTTCTCGTTTCACAAACTTAGTTTTGCATGGCAGTTTGTGAGCCGCAAGACGCATTGCTTCACGAGCAATCTCTTCGGAAACACCAGCAAGTTCAAACATGATCTTACCAGGTTTAACTACTGCCACCCATTTTTCTACGTTACCTTTACCGGAACCCATCCGCACCTCTAGAGGCTTTTGAGTAATCGGTTTATCTGGGAAAATTTTGATCCAAACTTGACCGCCACGTTTAATGTAACGAGTCATCGCGATACGAGCTGCTTCGATTTGGCGGTTAGTAATCCATGTAGGTTCCATAGCTACCAAACCGTATTGTCCGAAGTTAAGCTCAGTGCCGCCTTTAGCGCGACCTCTCATGTTACCGCGTTGTTGCTTACGATGCTTGACACGTTTAGGTACCAACATGATTAGTTTCCTCCTTCCTCAACAGCCTTTTTCTTAGCTGCAGGAAGAACTTCACCACGATAGATCCATACTTTTACGCCGATACGGCCGTAGGTTGTATGTGCTTCAGCTGTACCATAGTCGATATCTGCACGAAGCGTATGAAGTGGAACAGTTCCTTCACTGTAGCCTTCTGAACGAGCAATCTCAGCGCCGCCAAGACGACCGCTAACTGCTGTTTTGATTCCTTTTGCGCCGGAACGCATAGTTCTTTGGATCGCTTGTTTCAATGCACGACGGAAAGAAACGCGACGCTCCAATTGTTGTGCAATGCTTTCTGCAACCAAGATTGCATCAAGATCTGCATGTTTGATTTCGTTGATGTTGATGTGTACTTTTTTGCCTTTGGAGATTTTAGCAATCTCTGTGCGAAGTACTTCAACTTCGGAGCCACCTTTACCGATAACCATACCTGGTTTCGCTGTGTGGATTGTTACATTCACACGGTTAGCCGCTCTTTCGATCTCAATGCGAGAAACGGAAGAGTCTTTCAATTTATTTTTGAGGTATTCGCGGATTCTTACGTCCTCGAGCAGAAGATCTCCGAAATCTTTGTCTGCATACCATTTGGATTCCCAATCACGAATAATACCTACACGTAATCCGACTGGATTTACCTTTTGACCCACGCCTTATCCCTCCTTATTTCTCAGATACCACCAAAGTAATGTGGCTTGTTCTCTTATTGATCCGGCTTGCACGTCCCATTGCACGAGGGCGGAAACGTTTCATCGTAGGACCTTGGTTCGCGAACACTTCAGTAACAACTAATTTATTAACGTCCATCGAATAGTTGTGTTCTGCGTTTGCAATTGCCGAGTTAAGCAACTTCTCTACTACTGGAGAAGCAGCCTTAGGCGTGTGACGAAGAATTGCGATTGCTTCGCCTGCTTCCTTACCACGGATCAAATCGATAACGAGTTGAACTTTACGGGCAGAAATACGGATATTTCTTGCATGTGCTTTCGCTTGCATTGAGTAACCTCCTCTCAAACATTTAGGCCACGCATTCTATTAGCGTTTGCCAGTTTTCTTGTCGTCATCGTGACCTTTGTACGTACGAGTTGGAGCAAATTCGCCGAGCTTGTGTCCAACCATATCTTCCGTTACGTATACTGGCACATGTTTGCGACCATCATATACTCCGAAAGTGTGTCCGATGAATTGTGGAAAAATCGTAGAACGACGGGACCAAGTTTTGATCACGGTTTTCTTACCAGACGCATCCACTTCTTCAACCTTCTTCAACATATAACCATCGATAAATGGTCCTTTTTTAAGACTGCGACCCATGTGTAAATCCTCCCTTCACCAATCCATTCGTTCCGCTATTCAAGCGGAACGTTATGAATATAAGAATGTATCGTTGTAACTATATATTCTTATATTGTTAGGCAAGCATATATTATTTCGTGCGACGACGAATGATATATTTATCAGAAGCTTTGTTTTTCTTACGCGTTTTGTAACCAAGAGTTGGTTTACCCCATGGAGACATCGGAGATTTACGTCCGATTGGAGCGCGGCCTTCACCACCACCGTGTGGGTGATCGTTCGGGTTCATTACTACCCCACGAACTTCAGGACGTTTACCTAACCAACGATTACGACCAGCTTTACCGATTTTCACGAGCTCGTGATCTCCGTTACCTACAGATCCGATTGTCGCGCGGCAAACTTTAAGCAATTTGCGAACTTCGCCGGAAGACAAACGAACAGATACATAACGCTCTTCTTTACCAAGTAGTTGTGCTTCTGTACCAGCTGCACGCACTAATTGTCCACCTTTACCAGGTTGAAGCTCGATGTTGTGGATAACTGTACCTACTGGAATGTTCTCAAGTGGAAGTGCATTACCGATTTTAATGTCAGCTGTTGGGCCAGACATTACTTCGTCTCCAACTTTCAAACCTTTAGGAGCGATGATGTAACGCTTCTCACCATCTGCATAATTGATCAACGCAATGTTGGAAGTACGGTTCGGGTCATACTCGATTGTAGCAACGCGACCTGGTATTCCATCTTTAGTACGTTTGAAGTCAAGAATACGATATTTACGTTTGTGTCCACCACCGTGGTGACGAACCGTAATTTTACCTTGATTGTTGCGGCCAGCAGTTTTGCTAAGTGGCGCTAACAACGATTTCTCCGGTACATTTGTTGTAATCTCTTCGAATGTCGATACGGACATTGCACGACGAGCCGGGGATGTTGGTTTATACTTTTTAATTGGCACGTAGTTTCCCTCCTTACTTTAGAAATGTCTTATGCTTGTTCGAAAATTTCAATCGCTTTGCTGTCCGCGCTTAACGATACGATAGCTTTCTTCCACTCCGATGTATAACCAGAGTGACGGCCATAACGTTTTGGTTTCGCAGGAACACGCATTACGTTAACTTTTTTCACTTTTACGCCGAAAATTGCTTCAATCGCTTGTTTAACCTCGGTTTTGTTCGAACGCATATCAACTTCAAATGCATATTTCATTTCAGCCATATATTCGCTCGTACGTTCCGTGATTACGGGGCGCTTGATAATATCGCGAGGATCCTTCATTACGCGAACACCTCCTCTACTTTCTGAACTGCTTCTTTCGTAATGATCAATTGATCATAAACCATTACGTCCAAAACGTTAATGCCGTCAGCTGCTACGAATTTAACACCAGGGATGTTACGAGCAGATAGAGCAACATTATCATCATAGCTAGGTGTAACAACTAAAACTTTGCGTTCAACTTTCAAGTTGTTCAAAATCGCTACGATATCTTTTGTTTTCGGTGCGTTTAGTGCTAGTTGATCCAATACGATGATTTGGTTTTCCAATACTTTGGAAGACAAAGCCGATTTGATCGCTAGACGACGAACCTTCTTAGGCAATTTAAAGGAGTAGCTGCGCGGTGTTGGTCCAAATACGATACCGCCGCCTTTCCATTGTGGCGCACGAATCGAACCTTGACGAGCACGTCCAGTTCCTTTTTGTTTCCATGGTTTACGACCACCGCCGCGAACCTCAGAACGACCTTTAACTTTGTGAGTTCCTTGACGAACTGCAGCTTGTTGAAGCAATACTGCTTCATGCAACGCATGTACGTGTGGTTGAATACCGAACACCGTGTCCGCTAATTCAATTTCTCCAACTTGAGCTCCGCTCACGTTATACAAAGATACTTTTGGCATTTCTAGTTCCTCCTTCCTTTAGCGATTACTTCTTCACCGTGGATTTTATTTTCACGAAGCTGTTTTTCGCACCTGGAATGGAACCTTTAACGAGAATTACGTTACGTTCTGCATCCACACGAACAACTTCTAATTTTTGAATTGTAACAGTCTCAGCACCCATGTGACCTGGAAGGTGTTTACCTTTTGGTACGCGGTTCGCTTGAATCGAACCCATGGAACCTGGGCCGCGGTGGTAACGAGAACCGTGAGTCATAGGACCACGACTTTGTCCCCAACGTTTGATCGTACCCGTGAAACCTTTACCTTTGGAAATACCAGTAACGTCAACAAACTCGCCTGCTGCAAACAGATCAGCTTTCAATTCCTGGCCAACTTCATATGCTGCGAAATCAACACCGCGGAATTCACGAACGTAGCGCTTAGGAGCCGTATTGGCTTTTTTAGCGTGTGCAGTTTCCGGTTTGTTAGCATTCTTCTTCTTGTCGACGAAACCAAGCTGAATCGCTTCGTATCCATCATTCTCAAGATCTTTCTTCTGAAGAACCACACAAGGACCTACTTCAATTACAG
Source organism: Paenibacillus terrigena DSM 21567 (assembly GCF_000374845.1). GTDB lineage: Bacteria > Bacillota > Bacilli > Paenibacillales > Paenibacillaceae > Paenibacillus_K > Paenibacillus_K terrigena. Next base: position 23,797 of record NZ_KB895433.1, read on the forward strand.
TAACAGGCAATACGTTACCTTCAGGAGTAAATACTTGAGTCATTCCTAATTTTTTACCTAAGATACCTTTCATGTTGACACCTCATTCCCTTTCTTAATTACAAAGCTTGTATTACAATTTGATTTCGATATCTACACCGGACGGTAAATCCAAGCGCATAAGAGCATCCACAGTTTGTGGAGTTGGGTTAACAATGTCGATCAAACGCTTGTGTGTGCGTTGCTCGAATTGCTCCCGAGAATCCTTATACTTGTGTACCGCACGGAGAATAGTAATGATTTGTTTCTCAGTCGGAAGCGGAATCGGTCCGGATACACCTGCACCAGAACGTTTTGCCGTTTCAACGATTTTCTCTGCGGATTGATCAAGAATTCTGTGATCATAAGCTTTCAAACGAATACGAATTTTTTGCTTTGCCATTTTAGTCCCTCCTTCTATCGCCCAATTTGGTATCGGACATACTCCGCGAAAATTCTCTAACACACTCCCCATGGCAAAGGGGCCGGGTGTGTCAGCAACCTCTCACATCATCGCAACGTCTCAGAACAACATTAGTAATTATACATAAAATCGTAGGCGAATGCAAGTAAAAATATCGAATGCAAATTTACATCCGATTTCTTCTATATATATGGTTTAATTTGAAGAAAAACAAAAGCCCACATCCGAAGACGTGGGCTTCTCAAATTCGTTAGACGAATTATTTGTTGATTGTAGCAACCGCACCTGCACCAACTGTACGTCCGCCTTCACGGATCGCAAAGCGAGTACCTTCTTCAATCGCGATTGGAGCGATCAAATCAACAGTTACAGTGATGTTATCACCAGGCATAACCATTTCAGTACCTTCTGGCAAGTTGATGATACCTGTTACGTCAGTTGTACGGAAGTAGAACTGTGGACGGTATCCAGTGAAGAATGGCTTATGACGGCCACCCTCTTCTTTAGTCAAAACGTAGATTTGAGCGGAAAAGTTAGTATGTGGTTTAACAGAACCTGTTTTAGCCAATACTTGACCACGCTCGATATCTTTGCGGTCTACACCACGTAGAAGGGCACCAATGTTGTCACCCGCTTGAGCGGAATCGAGCAACTTACGGAACATTTCTACGCCTGTAACGATGCATTTGCGAGTTTCTTCAGTGATACCAACGATTTCAACTTCGTCTTGTACTTTAACAGTACCACGCTCTACACGACCTGTAGCAACAGTACCACGACCTGTGATTGAGAACACGTCCTCAACAGGCATCAAGAATGGTTTGTCAGTTTCACGTTCTGGTTGTGGGATGTAAGTATCGACTTGTTCGAACAATTCGATGATTTTGTCAGCCCATTCGCCATCTGGGTTTTGCAACGCTTCACGCGCAGAACCACGGATGATTGGAGTGTCGTCGCCTGGGAATTCGTATTCGCTAAGAAGGTCACGAATTTCCATTTCAACTAGCTCAAGCAACTCTTCGTCTTCAACCATGTCACATTTGTTCATGAACACAACGATGTATGGAACGCCTACTTGGCGGGACAACAAGATGTGCTCACGAGTTTGTGGCATAGGACCGTCGGAAGCGGATACTACTAGGATCGCTCCGTCCATTTGTGCTGCACCAGTGATCATGTTTTTAACATAGTCGGCGTGACCTGGGCAGTCAACGTGTGCATAGTGACGGTTAGGCGTTTCATACTCAACGTGTGCTGTCGAGATTGTGATACCGCGCTCGCGCTCTTCTGGAGCTTTGTCGATTTGGTCGAATGCTACTGCAGCACCGCCATATCTTTTGGACAATACAGTTGTGATTGCAGCTGTAAGAGTTGTTTTACCATGGTCAACGTGACCGATTGTACCGATGTTAACATGCGGTTTATTACGTTCAAACTTAGCTTTTGCCATTTGAAACGATGCCTCCTTAATATATAGGAAATTATATTTTACCTCATAGGTATCAGACGAATCTTCTACCTACGCGGTTAGTAAACAAATATTAGCCTTTTTTCGATACGATCTCTTCAGCGATGCTGCGTGGTACTTCTTCATAGTGAGAAAGTTCCATTGCGAACACGCCGCGTCCTTGTGTACCGGAACGAAGAGTTGTGGAGTAACCGAACATCTCAGCAAGAGGTACCTTAGCACGGATAATTTGAGCTCCACCACGGGAATCCATACCTTCGATACGACCACGACGGGAGTTCAACATACCCATAACGTCGCCCATGTACTCTTCAGGAACTGTAACTTCAACTTTCATGATTGGCTCAAGAAGTACAGGGTTACATTTTTCTTTCGCCGCTTTAAGCGCCATGGAACCTGCAATCTTAAACGCCATCTCATTGGAGTCAACGTCATGATAAGATCCGTCAAAGACAGTAGCTTTAACATCAACAAGCGGGAATCCAGCGAGTACGCCGTTTTTCATCGCTTCTTCGATACCTGCAAGTGCTGGTGCGATGTATTCACGAGGAACCGATCCACCAACAACTTTACTTTCGAACTTGGAGCCTGCACCAGCTTCTTGCGGTTCGAACTCGACCCATACGTGACCGTATTGACCGCGACCACCAGACTGACGTACAAACTTACCTTCAACCTTAGCTGCAGTTTTGAATGTTTCACGGTAAGCAACCTGAGGTTTACCTACGTTTGTCTCTACTTTGAACTCGCGACGCATACGGTCAACGATGATATCAAGGTGAAGCTCACCCATACCTGCTAAGATTGTTTGACCAGTTTCTTCATCTGTATGTGCACGTAATGTCGGATCTTCCTCCGTCAATTTACCAAGTGCAACACCCATTTTGTCTTGGTCAGCTTTTGTTTTTGGTTCTACAGCGATTTGAATTACCGGATCAGGGAAGTTCATGGACTCCAAGATGATCGGTGCTTTCTCATCACAAAGTGTATCACCAGTACCAGTATCTTTCAAACCTACCGCAGCAGCGATATCACCCGAATAAACAACATCAATTTCTTGACGGCTATTCGCATGCATTTGAAGGATACGGCCGATACGCTCACGTTTGCCTTTTGTTGCATTCAATACGTACGAACCGGAGTTAAGAACACCAGAGTATACGCGGAAGAATGTCAATTTACCAACGTAAGGATCCGTCATGATTTTGAATGCAAGAGCAGAGAACGGCTCTTCATCCGAAGAATGACGAACTTCTTCTGTACCATCTTCAAGATGACCGTTGATCGAAGGAACGTCGATCGGAGCTGGCAAGTAGTCAATAACAGCATCCAACATCAATTGAACACCTTTATTTTTGTACGAAGAACCAGCGATTACCGGGAAGATTTTAACATCACATACACCTTTGCGAAGCGCTGCTTTTAGCTCAGGAACTGTGATTTCTTCACCTTCAAGGTATTTCATGGTTAATTCTTCGTCAAGCTCAGCAACTTTCTCGATCAATTCGTTACGTAGTTCTTCTACCTTGTCTTTGAACTCAGCAGGAACTTCAACGATATCGATATCTTTACCAAGATCGTCTTTGAACATATGAGCTACGTTCTCAACGATATCGATGATACCAATGAAGTCATTTTCTGCGCCAATTGGAAGCTGGATAGCAACCGCATTCGCTTGAAGACGATCTTTCATGGTTTGGATAACATTTAAGTAGTCCGCACCGATGATGTCCATTTTATTGACATAAGCAATACGTGGAACACCATAACGGTCAGCTTGTCTCCAAACTGTCTCGGACTGAGGCTCAACGCCTTCTTTAGCACTGAAAACACCAACTGCCCCATCTAATACGCGAAGGGAACGTTCTACTTCAACTGTGAAGTCAACGTGACCCGGAGTATCAATGATATTAACGCGGTTACCCTTCCAAGCAGCAGTAGTAGCAGCGGAAGTAATCGTAATTCCGCGCTCTTGCTCTTGCTCCATCCAGTCCATTGTCGCAGCACCTTCGTGAACTTCACCGATTTTGTGCGTACGGCCTGTATAGAACAAAATGCGCTCAGTCGTAGTAGTCTTACCAGCATCAATATGCGCCATGATCCCGATATTGCGGGTATTAGCTAAGGAGAACTCTCTTGCCATGGAACGGTCTCCCTTCAAAATCTCAATTTATAGTGGCGCGGGCACGAAAGTACCCACGCTATTATGATTCTACCAACGGTAGTGAGCGAATGCTTTGTTAGCTTCCGCCATTTTGTGAGTGTCTTCACGTTTCTTAACGGAAGCACCTGTGTTGTTGGATGCATCTAGAATTTCAGCTGCTAGACGCTCTTCCATTGTTTTCTCACCGCGATTGCGGGAGTAGTTCACGAGCCAACGTAAGCCTAAAGCTGTACGTCTCTCAGGTTTAACTTCGATCGGCACTTGATAGTTCGCACCACCAACACGACGAGCTTTAACCTCAAGAACTGGCATGATATTTTTGATTGCTGCTTCAAACACTTCCATAGGATCTTTACCTGAACGTTCTTGAATCAACTTGAACGCATCATAAAGAATTGTTTGGGCAACACCTCTTTTACCATCAAGCATGATGCGGTTGATCAAGCGAGTAACTAGCTTGCTGTTATACACCGGATCTGGCAACACGTCTCTTTTTGTAACTGGACCTTTGCGTGGCATTGTAATCCCCCTTTCCCAAATAATCAATTTAGCAATTTACTTAACGTAAATTATTTTTTAGCTTTCGGACGTTTCGTACCGTATTTCGAACGAGCTTGCATACGGTTATTCACACCTGCAGTATCTAATGCACCGCGAACGATATGGTAACGTACCCCTGGTAAGTCTTTTACCCGACCACCACGTACTAATACGACACTGTGCTCTTGCAAGTTGTGTCCGATACCTCCGATATAAGCTGTAACCTCTACACGGTTCGTCAAACGAACACGGGCATATTTACGAAGCGCGGAGTTCGGTTTTTTCGGAGTCATTGTACCTACACGAGTACAAACACCACGTTTTTGTGGAGCGCTCAAATCAGTCTCTTCACGCTTAAGTGCGTTAAACCCTTTTTGAAGTGCTGGGGATTTCGACTTAGTGATTTTCGCTTGACGTCCTTTACGAACTAGCTGGTTAATTGTTGGCATGTTGCCACCCCCTTCCCATATTTTTAACCTTCATAAACCTTCAACATAAGTCCACAGACCCAGGTGGTTCATTTAAAGACAAATGAAAAGTCTTTGCAATACTTTCGCATCACAAAAACATCGGTTTAGCTAATCATTAACAATGGCAACCATCGCTGCACCAACATCGATCCCGCAAGCCTTGCCGAGATTCTTCATCGTGTCCACGTAGGTAATCTTCACACCCTTGTCCTCACAAAGCGTAACAACTCTGGATGTAATTATCGAATCGGCATCTTGTGCAATATAAACTTCTACCGCTTGACCCAATTCTACCATTCGAATTGTTTGTTTCGTGCCAACACGGATATTCTCTTCCTGTAGTCCTTTTTCATTAGACATAAACTCATCCTCCAAAAGAACAGGTGACAATCTCTCAGGCACACTACGATATATTATCACCTAGAAATACTATTGTCAAGAAAAAAGATGCAAGAAATGCGATGTTCGCAGACTTCCAAATCATGCATTCCTTGCATCCTGTTTAATTATTCAACAGTTACGGTTTCTAACGAAGCTTCTGTTGTCTCTTCCGCTTCCGGCTCAACAAACTTCACGCTGCGGTAACGGTTCATACCTGTACCTGCAGGGATCAGTTTACCGATAATTACATTCTCTTTCAAGCCAAGCAACTTATCGACTTTACCTTTGATCGCTGCATCCGTAAGAACACGTGTTGTTTCTTGGAATGATGCTGCGGACAAGAAGGAATCTGTCTCAAGCGATGCTTTGGTAATACCTAGCAATACTGGTTTCGCTACTGCAGGCTCTTTATCCGAAAGGATTGCTTCCTTATTCGCAGCTTCATATTCATGAATATCTACGAAGGAACCTGGCAAGAGCGTCGTCTCACCCGCATCAATAATACGGATTTTACGAAGCATTTGCTTGATCATAACCTCAACGTGCTTATCGTTAATTTCTACCCCTTGGTTACGATATACGCGTTGTACTTCTTGGAGAATATAGTTCTGAACCCCACGAATACCTTTGATACGAAGCATTTCCTTCGGATCGATGGAACCGTCTGTGAGCTCATCCCCAGCTTCAATGGCCTTACCTTCATAGACGCGAATACGAGAACCATAAGTGACGGAGTAGACTTTCGTCTCTGCTTCACCTTGAACTTCGATTTCACGACGATCTTTGGTCTCGCGAATTTCTTTGACGACACCATCGATTTCGGTAATAATGGCTTGACCTTTCGGATTCCGCGCTTCGAAAAGCTCTTGGATACGCGGCAAACCTTGAGTGATATCGTCTCCTGCTACGCCCCCGGTATGGAATGTACGCATCGTAAGCTGTGTTCCCGGCTCCCCAATGGATTGGGCAGCGATGATACCAACCGCTTCCCCGATCTCAACGTGTTTACCAGTCGCCAAGTTACGTCCGTAACATTTCTTACAAATACCATGACGTGCACGGCAGCTAAGAACGGAACGAATTTGAAGTCTTTCCATGCCATCTGGTTTCATCAATGCACCCGAACTGAGCAATAATTCGGCTTTATCCGAATCGATTAGATCATTACGGTATACAATGACTTCACCTGTCTCTGGATGTTTAACAGTCTCGAAGGAGTAACGTCCTTCAATACGGTCATACAGATCCTCGATGACTTCTTTACCGTCTTGAATACGGCTAACTGTAAAGCCTTTATCCGTTCCACAATCTTCTTCACGGATGATAACATCTTGGGCTACGTCAACGAGACGACGAGTTAAGTAACCCGAATCGGCTGTACGAAGTGCTGTATCGGCCAAACCTTTACGCGCACCATGCGTTGAAATAAAGTATTCCAAGACCGTTAGGCCTTCACGGAAGTTCGATTTAATTGGCAACTCGATGATTCGACCGGATGGGTTGGCCATGAGACCACGCATACCGCCGAGCTGCGTTATCTGGGATTTGTTACCCCGTGCTTTGGAATCAACCATGAGCATGATGGAGTTATAGCGATCCATCGATTTCATGAGGATATCTGTCAGTTGATCTTTTGTTTTACTCCAGATTTCAATAACACGGTCATAACGTTCTTCTGTTGTGATCAGACCACGACGATACTGGTTCGTAACAACACGTACTTTCTCGTCAGATTCTTTCAGCAATTCTACTTTTTCTGGCGGTACGATAACGTCGGAAACGGCGATACTGATACCAGCCTTCGTCGAGTACGTAAAGCCAAGTTGCTTGATCGCATCCAGAATAACGGATGTCTTCGTTGTATGGTAAGTTTCAAAGCATCTTGCGATGATTTGACCCAAGTAGTCTTTACCTACTGCACCCGTCTGTGGTACTTCATTAAGGATATTAAGTACATTTGCACCTTTTTCATAAATGAAGTAGTGATCTGGTGTGCCATAGAACAGATTTGTCTTCGTTGGTTCATTGATGTAAGGGAAGTCAGCTGGGAAAATCTCGTTAAAGATAATCCGTCCGACAGTCGTTACGATCAACGCCTCTTGTTGCTTATCTGTAAAGGATGTTTTACTCAAAGCTTTAACCGGGATCGCTACACGTGCATGAAGGGAAGCTGTTCCACGTTGATATGCGGATACCGCTTCGTTCACATTCGCAAAGATCAGACCTGATCCCTTCGCTTCTTTATTATCCATCGTCAAGTAGAAACTACCGAGAACCATATCCTGAGACGGCGTAACAACTGGCTTACCATCTTTCGGGTTCAAGATATTACCGGATGCCAGCATCAAGATGCGTGCTTCCGCTTGCGCTTCTGCGGACAATGGAACGTGAACCGCCATTTGGTCACCGTCGAAGTCGGCGTTGTATGCCGTACATACGAGCGGATGAAGTTTAATTGCGCGACCTTCTACGAGCGTTGGCTCGAATGCCTGAATACCTAGTCTGTGAAGCGTCGGGGCACGGTTCAGAAGAACTGGATGCTCTTTGATTACCTCTTCGAGGACATCCCATACTTCCGCACTTACACGTTCCACTTTACGCTTCGCACTCTTGATATTATGCGCAAGACCTTTATTCACGAGCTCTTTCATCACAAATGGCTTGAACAATTCAAGTGCCATTTCTTTTGGAAGACCACATTGATACATTTTCAAGCTAGGACCTACGACGATAACGGAACGACCGGAATAGTCAACCCGTTTACCGAGCAAGTTCTGACGGAAACGTCCTTGTTTACCTTTTAGCATATGGCTAAGGGATTTCAATGGACGGTTACCAGGACCTGTTACTGGACGGCCGCGACGACCGTTATCGATCAAGGCATCAACAGCTTCTTGCAGCATCCGCTTCTCGTTCTGAACGATTATGTCAGGTGCGCCAAGGTCCAGAAGGCGTTTCAAACGGTTATTCCGGTTAATTACACGGCGATACAAATCATTCAAGTCGGATGTCGCAAAACGTCCGCCATCAAGCTGTACCATCGGGCGAAGTTCCGGTGGAATAACCGGCAATACATCAAGAATCATCCAATCCGGGAAGTTCCCAGAGTTACGGAATGCCTCGATCACTTCAAGACGTTTGATCGCACGATTACGACGTTGGCCTTGCGCTGTACGAAGCTCTTCCTTCAGGAATTCTAATTCTTTGTTCACATCGATGTCTTGAAGCAATTTTTTAACGGCTTCAGCACCCATGCCCGCTTGGAATCCGTAGCCGTATTTCTCACGATAGCTGCGGTACTCTTTCTCAGAGAGAAGTTGCTTCTTCTCAAGCGGTGTATCTCCTGGATCCGTTACAACATAAGATGCGAAATAGATAATTTCCTCGAGCGAACGAGGGGACATATCTAACGCTAAGCCCATGCGGCTAGGAATCCCTTTGAAATACCAGATGTGGGAGACAGGGGCAGCAAGCTCAATATGCCCCATACGCTCACGACGCACTTTCGCGCGTGTTACTTCAACACCACAACGGTCACAAACGACGCCTTTATAGCGAACCCGTTTATATTTACCGCAATGACACTCCCAGTCTTTCGTCGGGCCGAAAATTTTCTCACAAAACAGCCCTTCTTTTTCCGGCTTCAAGGTACGATAGTTAATCGTTTCCGGCTTTTTTACTTCTCCGCGGGACCAGGACCGAATTTTTTCTGGTGATGCTAATCCAATCTTCATAAACTCAAAATTGTTTACGTCCAACAAGGAGCAACCCTCCTTAACCCTGTACTATTTGGCCTAGCTGTATACCATGAATTACTCAACGCCAGCCTCTGAACCTTCAAGGTTCAAGTTTAGCTTATCGCTCGTCACATCGTCTTCATCATCGATTTCTTTCATTTCGATCTCTTCTTCATTCTCAGATAGGATCTTCACATCCATACCTAAGCTTTGAAGCTCTTTGATCAATACTTTGAACGATTCAGGAACACCTGGTTCTGGAACATTCTCACCTTTTACAATGGATTCATACGTCTTCACACGGCCGACGATATCGTCAGACTTAACGGTAAGTATCTCTTGCAATGTGTAAGCAGCACCATAAGCCTCAAGCGCCCAAACCTCCATCTCCCCGAAACGCTGTCCACCGAACTGTGCTTTACCACCGAGCGGTTGCTGCGTAACAAGTGAGTATGGTCCAGTAGAACGAGCATGGATTTTATCGTCAACCATGTGCGCCAATTTGATCATATACATGACACCGACTGTAACTTCACGTTCGAAGCAATCCCCTGTACGACCGTCGTACAAGATCGTCTTACCGTTACGTTGCATACCGGCTTCTTCCATGGAATCGAATACGTCATTCTCATTCGCACCGTCAAATACTGGCGTTGCACAATGGATACCAAGCGCTTTCGCTGCCATACCCAAGTGAACCTCAAGCACCTGACCGATGTTCATACGCGATGGAACCCCTAGTGGGTTAAGTACAACCTCTACTGGTGTACCATCTGGCAAGAACGGCATATCCTCTTCTGGAAGAATACGCGCGATAACCCCTTTGTTACCGTGACGTCCCGCCATTTTATCCCCTTCAGAGATCTTACGTTTCTGAGCGATGTATGCACGTACGAGTTGGTTCACGCCTGGTGGCAATTCATCGCCATTCTCACGCGTAAATACTTTAACGTCAACAACGATACCATCGGTACCATGCGGTACGCGAAGGGATGTATCACGAACTTCACGAGCTTTCTCACCAAAGATTGCATGTAACAAACGTTCTTCTGCAGTAAGCTCCGTAACCCCTTTAGGTGTTACTTTACCGACAAGAATATCGCCTGCACCAATCTCAGCACCGACACGGATAATACCACGCTCATCCAAGTTCTTAAGCGCTTCTTCCCCAACGTTCGGGATATCGCGTGTGATTTCTTCCGGTCCAAGCTTCGTATCACGAGCTTCGGATTCGTATTCCTCGATATGGATCGATGTGTACACATCTTCCTTAACGAGTTTCTCATTCAAGAGAATCGCATCTTCGTAGTTGTAACCTTCCCAAGTCATGAAGGCAACGACCACGTTACGTCCAAGTGCCAATTCACCCTGCTCTGTCGAAGGACCGTCTGCAAGGATATCGCCTTTCTTGACGACATCGCCTTTGCGAGCCAATGGACGTTGGTTAATGCAAGTCCCTTGGTTAGAACGCATGAATTTGTGCAATTTATGCTTAATCAAGTCACCTTTAACTTCTTTGCCATCGATCACTTCAACACGTCGTACTTGAATCTCGTTCGCAGATACGCGTTCTACGATTCCATCGTGTTTGGATACGATACATACCCCCGAATCCTTCGCAGACTTATGCTCCATGCCTGTACCAATAAGCGGAGCTTTTGGAATAAGCAATGGAACGGCCTGCCGCTGCATGTTCGATCCCATAAGCGCACGGTTGGAGTCATCATTCTCAAGGAACGGGATAAGCGCCGTCGCTACGGACACAACCTGTTTAGGCGATACGTCCATATAGTCAACGCGCTCAATCGGCATCGTCAAGATGTTATCAGACTGTTTGTTATAACGAACGATTACACTCTCTTCAGCAAATGTATTATCTTCGTTCAATTTCGCATTCGCTTGTGCAACTACGTAATTGTACTCTTCATCTGCTGTTAAGTAAGAGATCTGTTCTGTTACTTTACCTGTCTTCGGATCTACCCAACGATATGGCGCTTCAATGAAGCCATATTCGTTAATGCGAGCAAATGTCGACAAGGAGTTGATCAAACCAATGTTTGGTCCCTCTGGCGTCTCGATCGGACACATACGACCATAATGCGATGGATGTACGTCACGAACTTCGAAACCAGCGCGTTCCCGTGTCAAACCACCCGGTCCGAGTGCAGATAGACGACGTTTGTGCGTCAATTCTGCAAGTGGATTCGTTTGGTCCATAAACTGGGACAACTGAGAGCTACCGAAGAACTCTTTAATCGATGCAATAACGGGACGAATATTGATAAGCGCCTGCGGCGTGATCACATTCGCATCCTGGATAGACATTCTCTCACGAACAACACGCTCCATACGGGAAAGACCAATACGGAACTGGTTCTGAAGCAATTCACCAACAGAACGTAGACGACGGTTACCCAAGTGGTCGATATCATCCGTGTCGCCAATACCATGCAACAAGTTAATGAAATAGTTGATGGATGCAACGATGTCAGCAGGCGTAATGTTCTTCACCGACTTATCAATGATTGCGTTCGAGATGACCTTAATCACTCGGGACTCATCATCTGGCGAGAATACATTCACGCTTTGCAGAGGAATACTATCTGCATCAAGCACACCATTAGCGACATGGTATGTCTTGTAATTCACGTTTTCTTCTAAGTGAGGAATCAATTCATCCAGCAAACGACGGTCAATCATTTGACCCGATTCTGCAAGAATCTCACCTGTTGTCGGATTAATTAATGTCTCCGCCAAACGTTGGTTGAATAGACGATTCTTAATATGAAGCTTCTTATTAATTTTGTAACGACCAACATTCGCCAGATCATAGCGCTTCGGATCGAAGAAACGCGCAACCAGTAAGCTCTTCGCATTATCAAGCGTAGGCGGCTCACCTGGACGCAATCTTTCGTAGATCTCAATTAACGCCTTCTCTGTGGAGTCGGTGTTATCTTTGTCGAGTGTGTTACGAATATATTCATCATTACCGAGCAAATCCAGAATCTCAGCATCTGTACCAAAGCCTAAAGCTCTGAGTAAAACAGTTACTGGAATCTTCCGTGTGCGGTCAATACGAACATAGATGATGTCTTTCGCATCCGTCTCAAGTTCGAGCCAAGCGCCACGGTTAGGAATGACTGTCGCCGTATATGTTTTCTTCGCGTTCTTATCCACTTTAGTGCTAAAATAGACGCTAGGAGAGCGAACCAACTGGCTGACAATTACCCGTTCTGCACCGTTAATAATAAACGTACCGGTCTCCGTCATTAGCGGAAAATCGCCCATGAAAACTTCTTGTTCCTTCACTTCACCGGTTTCTTTGTTAATCAGCCGTACTTTGACACGTAATGGAGCTGCATAAGTTACATCGCGCTCCTTCGAATCGTCTACGGAATATTTCGGTTCACCCAGATTGTAATCGATAAATTCCAAAACCAAGTTACCTGTAAAATCCTGAATTGGCGAAATATCTTGGAACATTTCACGCAATCCTTCATCCAAAAACCATTGGTATGATTTTTGTTGGATTTCAATCAGGTTCGGAATCTCGAGCACCTCGTTAATGCGTGCATAACTCCTCCGAGTGCGTCGACCATACTGAACAAGTTGTCCTGCCAACTTTAACTCACCCCTCATGTCTACTCACTAAAAATTTCATTGCGAATCCATCCCATTATCCTTTATAATCCTGCCATACAGCATTTTCATGCTAGCAGTTACAAAAGCCCATGAAAAAGATTCAAAAGGACAAATAAAGAAAAGCCCTTATCGAATGTACTTTTCGAAAAAAGAGCGTATTTCGCATTGTTCCTTTCGTCTCTGATGCATTTCCTTCATATCCAGTAGATTTACCCAAAATGTAAACATTATACGTCAAATCCCAAATTTCTATGCATTTAGCACCGAAAAATTTTGCTTGACATTTTAACGCGGTAAAGACATTTAGGTCATCCTAATACTGACATTTTATAATAATAACATACCTGAAAAGTCAAGTCAAGATTTCTATCCTTTCTAATACCAGGGTTATACTCTTTTTGTAGACTTAAAAATACGGTAACCCTTATCCTTGCCTACCTCTTCAACCTCATCCTCACCGAAGAGTTCTTCCAGCCTCGCTCTCGCCGATGGTGCACCTTGTTTCTTCTGAATCACAATCCATAGTTGCCCATCTGCATTCAAATGATCATAAGCTTCCGTAAAAATACGGTGAACCGTCTCTTTTCCTGCACGAATCGGCGGATTCGTAAGAATCACATCGAATGTCTTACCTACTACCTTCTCAAACAGATCACTCTGCTCAATCGTCACGTTATGTATCCCATTCGCTCTGGCATTCTCTTTCGCGAGCTCAACCGCCCTCTCATTCACATCAAGCATAGTTACATGCCCTTGCGGCGCCATAAGTGCGGCCGAGAAACCAATCGGACCATATCCACAGCCTACGTCGAGAACCTTCGCTTGTTCGGGGATCTCCATCATATCAATTAGAACCTTACTTCCGTAATCCACCCCGCCCTTTGAAAATACACCTGCATCTGTCACAAAGCGAAGTTTCTTACCGCGTAAAGTTTCTTCAATCGTATTGCGTTGGTGAGCCACAGAGGGCTTGTTCGAGTAATAATGCTCTGACATTATCCGTCCTCCTGTTCTTATCCTGTTTTGTATTATACAATAAACGCCCCCTAACTCAAATCGCACTTGTCTTTAATCTTTTCATTTTGAAATAAACGTCGTACAACACAAGTTTATTGCCCCTTTTTCCGCGCCAGAAGTCGAAGCGTGACCGTAGGGCGAAAGCGCCCAATAGCATATCAGTAACTTCTCTCCACATCTCTAGCTCATTCGACAAACTTTCGGGTGTCCAGAGGGTGAGCCCTCGGAATCCCCCTTACAAAGGGGGACTTAGGGGGATGACATCAAAGAGGTACAAGGATCCTTCCTATCTACGCAAAAGAAGCCTCCCTGTTGCCAGGAAGGCTTCTTCTTATCTAAACCGAAATTACTTAACTTCGATTGCTGCGCCAGCTTCTTCAAGCTTAGCTTTAACTGCTTCTGCTTCTTCTTTGGCAACTTTTTCTTTAAGTGGTTTTGGTGCGTTGTCAACAAGATCTTTAGCTTCTTTCAAGCCAAGGCCTGTAACTTCACGAACAACTTTGATTACGTTGATTTTGGAAGCGCCAGCGCTTGTCAAAATTACGTCGAATTCAGTTTGTTCAGCAGCTTCAGCAGCGCCGCCACCAGCCATAACTGCTACAGGAGCTGCAGCTGTTACGCCGAATTCTTCTTCGATTGCTTTAACAAGATCGTTCAATTCCAAAACGTTCATACCTTTAATTGCTTCTAAGATTTGTTCTTTACTCATGGTAGAACCTCCAATTATTATTATAGTTTTAGGATGCAAGCTGCATCATTGGTTTAAGCAGTTTCTTCTTGTTTCTCAGCAACAGCTTTAACTGCAAGTGCGAAGTTACGCACAGGAGCTTGAAGGACGCTAAGCAACATGGAGAGCAAGCCTTCGCGGGAAGGAAGTTCAGCAAGAGCTTTGATCGCTTCTACGCCAACAACTTGACCTTCTACAACGCCACCTTTAATTTTAAGAGCGTCGTTTTTCTTTGCGAAATTGTTAAGAATTTTCGCAGGAGCAACAGCATCTTCTGTACTGAAAGCGATCGCTGTAGGACCTGTTAATACTTCATCCAATTCCGACAAATTAGCTTCAGCAGTCGCACGACGTACCAAAGAGTTCTTCAAAACTTGGAATTCAATACCAGCTTCACGAAGTTGTTTACGAAGCTCAGTTACTTGAGCAACGTTCAATCCGCGGTAATCTGCAACAACCGTGCTCGCACTCTCGCGAAGTTTTGCAGTTACAACTTCAACAGCTTCTTGTTTAGCTTGGATAACTTTTGCGTTTGCCAATCTGTACACCTCCTATATTAAATCTACACGAAGCATTAAAAAAGCCTCCGTAGAAACTACGAAGGCATGATGACTGTAACTGAATTTGCATAGCAATTTCACTACAAGACTTTATCATAACACCTCGGTAGGAAATTAAGCTTAGTAGCACCTACTGTCTACGGTCAACATATTCAACTTCAAACAACTTTTATAGATTATCATGGCACATTCCAAAAGTCAATGCCACTTCATCATTTCCCATCACTTACCGTGACTGGAAAGATCTTATCTGTAAGAAGCTGTGTTTACGCGAGCGCCAGGACCCATAGTCGAAGATACAGAGATGTTCTTCAAGTATACGCCTTTTGCTGCAGCCGGTTTCGCACGATTCAATGCATCGATCAACGATTTCAAGTTCTCGTTTAATTTTTCAGCATCGAAAGATACTTTACCGATTGGAGCGTGAATTTGACCCGCTTTATCAAGACGGTACTCAATTTTACCCGCTTTGATCTCTTGGACCGCTTGGGTAACGTTGAAAGTAACAGTTCCTGCTTTCGGGTTTGGCATTAGGCCTTTACCACCAAGTAGACGACCCAATTTACCAACTTCACTCATCATGTCAGGTGTAGCTACGCAGACATCAAAGTCAAACCAGCCTTGTTGAATTTTGTTGATCATGTCAGCATCACCAACGAAATCCGCGCCAGCAGCTTCTGCCTCTTTCGCTTTGTCACCTTTAGCAAATACAAGAACGCGTTTTGTTTTACCTGTTCCGTGAGGAAGGACAACAACACCGCGAACTGCTTGGTCTTGTTTACGTGGGTCTACACCCAAACGAACAGCAACTTCAACAGACTCGTCGAATTTTGCAGTCGCAGTCTTTTTAACAAGCTCGATCGCTTCTAAAGACTCGTAAGTTGCTTCGCTATCAATAAGCTTAGCAGCTTCTAGGTATTTTTTACCGTGTTTAGCCATTTGTTTCTCCTCCTTTGTGGTTTTAGCGGAAAATCCTCCCACTTACTCGCCAACGAAGTTGGTCGAGACGTGCCTGCGAAGCAGGTCACGATACACGCTTGCGAAGCAAGTCGTGAAACGCCTACAATGTAGGACTTATGCTTACAGATCCCTTGGGATTAGTCAGCGATTGTGATTCCCATACTGCGAGCAGTACCTTCAACCATACGCATTGCAGCTTCAACAGATGCAGCGTTCAAGTCAGGCATTTTTTGTTCAGCAATTTCGCGAACAGTCGCACGTTTAACCGTAGCAACTTTCTTCTTGTTCGGTTCGCCAGATCCTTTTTCGATCTTAGCAGCAACGCGAAGCAATACTGCAGCCGGTGGAGTTTTAGTGATAAATGTAAAGGAACGATCCTCAAAAACAGTGATTTCAACAGGAATAATTAGACCTGCTTGATCTGCTGTACGAGCATTGAACTCTTTACAGAAAGCCATAATGTTAACACCTGCTTGACCCAAAGCTGGACCAATTGGTGGTGCTGGATTTGCTTTCCCTGCAGGAACTTGCAGTTTCACCATTTTAATTACCTTTTTAGCCATGTGAAAAACCTCCTTGCTCTAGAATGTGGTAGACGGGATGATTCCCTCCCACAAGAAACCAGATATTAAATCTTCTCCACTTGAGTGTAATCCAGCTCCAATGGGGTTTCTCGCCCAAACATATTGACGTGAACTTTCAACTTGCTCTTCTCGGTAATAATCTCTTCTACCGATCCAACAAAATTCGCAAAAGGTCCTACTTTGATACGCACGGATTCCTTCAAATCGAATTCGATTTTCGGTTTCGGCTCTTCCATACCCATGTGCTTCAGAATTTGTTCCACTTCTTCAGGCAACAATGGTGTAGGTTTGGAACCGGATCCGGTAGAACCTACGAATCCAGTAACTCCTGGCGTATTGCGAACAACATACCAAGAATCATCTGTCTGGATCATTTCGACCAAGACATACCCGGGGTAAACTTTACGCATGACGATCTTTTTCTTACCGTCTTTGTTCACCACTTCTTCTTCCATAGGAACAAGAACACGGAAAATCTTGTCTGTCATGTCCATTGATTCGACGCGCTTCTCTAAATTGGCTTTCACCTTGTTCTCATACCCAGAGTAGGTATGAACGACGTACCATCTTTTCTCCATATCTAGTCACCCGGGACCCTTCTTAAATTATCGCTTCGACCAACGAAGAAATTCCGATGTCCAGAACCCAGAAGTAAAAAGTAATAACGATGATTGTGAATAGTACAACAACCGTATAGCTCGTCAACTCTTTACGACTTGGCCAGCGAACCTTTTTAAGCTCAGCCCAACTTTCTGAGATGTAGGAAAACATAGAACCAAAGCTGCGTTTTACACTACCTACGAAAGACACGACGACACCTCCAAAAAACTATCTTGTTTCGCGATGAGAAGTCTGCTCGTTGCAATACTTGCAAAATTTCTTCATCTCCATGCGGTCGGGGTGATTTCGCTTGTTTTTGCTGGTCGTGTAGTTTCTTTGCTTACAATTCGTACAAGCCAACGTTATAATTACCCGCATGATGTGCACCTCCCGAAGACATTCTATAAGTAGATATGTCTAAATTCATCCTAAAAAAACGTACGCATATTTAGGGCTACCTAAAACACTTTATCATACAGGTGAACCCATGTCAACGAAGGGCAGAGCTTCTCTCGATTAATTACAGTATGGGTCAGCCCCAGGAAAGATAAACCTCTATATCGATCTTATTGATATATCAACGAGTATATATCTTTTGTATATAGATTATCGCACTCTATTTTCCAATAAATACATGATTTCCATCTCACTTGTCCCACAAATAAAAAAAGACTCTCCCGAGTCTCCTTCCGTCTACAATCCCAAATCACGATCTTCTAAATAACGTTCCAACTTGCGCTTTACTCGCTGCAATGCATTATCAATCGACTTCACATGCCGCTTGAGATCCACTGCTATCTCTTGATAAGAACGACCATCCAAGTACAGCATTAATACTTTACGCTCCAGATCACTCAAGATCTCAGACATCTTATCTTCCAGCCCCACGAATTCTTCTTGATTAATAATCAATTCTTCCGGGTCCGATACTCTAGAACCACAAATGACATCCATCAATGTGCGATCAGAATCTTCATCGTAGATGGGTTTGTCGAGTGAAACATAAGAATTAAGTGGTATATGCTTCTGCCGCGTCGCCGTCTTGATTGCCGTAATAATCTGCCTCGTGATGCAGAGCTCAGCAAACGCTTTGAACGAGGAGAACTTGTCCCCTTTAAAATCACGAATCGATTTATATAAACCTATCATACCTTCTTGGATAATATCTTCTCTATCAGCACCAATTAGAAAATAAGAGCGGGCTTTGGCGCGCACAAAATTACGGTACTTGTTAATCAAGTACTCTAGTGCATCACTGTCGCCTTCGCGGACGGCATCAACGATATCTTCGTCTGCTCTGATGTCATAATCGAACATTTTTAAATCTTTGAGGTCGACACTCACCAAATATCCCTCCGCCCAGCAACGTCAGCACGAAACTCTCATTAAAGTATAGACTCCAGTATATATTATGTAACCTATACCGTCAACCAAGGTCATCCAAATTCTATTACACTTAGTAAAATATCACTTTTATAACCAATTATTTCATCATTTTACTAATTAAAGAATGTCATTTCCCTCGCCGCATTTGTTCCAACTTCGAAAGAATATCTGCACTCATCTTGCTCTCTAATGGATTTCTCTTGTTGCTTGGTTGGTCTCGTTCAATAAACGTCTTAACTTCGCGTTTGCTATGCTCAATTTCGATCAATAGCTCTCTTGCAGACACTCTTAAAGCACCCTGGCCAAAAGCGACATGCTGCTCCACAGAATCCGAAGTGGCAACATAAATCTGTCTCCGTCGATGCGTCAGTTCATGCACGAAGCGTTCTATACATTCATCGGCTGTTTCTTTCTCTTTTGTGAAATGAACGGAAATTTGATTCTGAGCGAATACTCCGCCAAGTCCAGGAACGCGGTAAGCATCAAAGACAACGATCACACGTCTTCCCGAAAAAGCTTGATAGTCTGCCAATCGATTCAACAGATGATCCCTTGCTTCTTGCAGACTGATACGCGACAAAGTGACCAGCTCCGGCCAGGAGCCGATCATATTGTAACCGTCGACGAGCATCACATCCCGCAAGTCCGGTGTTCGCTTCTTCCCCATGGTCTAGCCTTGCTGCTTGCGCTGTCTCACAACCTCGTACATGAACACACCTGCGGCAACGGAAGCATTCAAGGAATTAATCTGTCCAGCCATAGGCAATTTGATGAGAAAATCGCATTTATCCTTTAACAGACGCCCCATTCCTTTGCTTTCATTCCCAATGATGACCGCAATCGGCATATTGAAATGATTCGCATCGAATAGCTCTGCCTGTGCCTCGACATCCGTTCCGATAACCCAGACGCCATCCTTCTTCAACTGATCAATGGTCTGTGCAAGATTCGTCACCCGCGCAACAGGTACGTACTCCACTGCACCTGCAGAAGTCTTGGATACTGTTGCAGTTAGTCCGACAGAGCGGCGTTTCGGAATGATAACACCGTGTACTCCCGTGCAATCGGCCGTACGCAAGATAGACCCGAGGTTATGCGGATCTTCGATCTCATCCAAGATGAGAATAAAAGGCATTTCTCCCCGCTCCTGCGCAGCTGCCAGAATATCCTCAACCTCTACATATTCATAAGCTGCTACTTGTGCAACAACACCTTGATGCTGCACGTCCGGTACCATTTGATCCAATTTACGTTTGTCCGCATTTTGGACGACAATTTTTGCATTTTTCGCTTCAGCTAGGATCGGCAGCGTAAGATGCTTCTGCGCGTTATCTGCGATCCATATTTTATTGATTGTGCGACCGGAACGAAGCGCCTCCATAACTGAATGCTTCCCGGCAATAAACTCTTCCATTGTGATAGCCTCCCGAGCTTTTATGTCTTTGGATTCTCTTGCTGTGACTGTTCAATCGCGAGTCCAATTAAATATTGCAGCCGATCCATTTGTTTGTTGTAATACAAAAATCCAACGAGACATTCAAACGCCGTCGCATGCCGGTACTCCAGAACATCCGCGTTCTTCGGAACACTACCTGACTTTGCATTACGTCCCTGACGCACAACATCTTGTTCTTCTTCCGTTAACACCGGCATCCATAACCCAAGAAATTTGCACTGTGCTTTGGCAGACACATACTGCGTTGCCTGCCGGTGCAAATGATGCGGCCGCTGATTCGGCTGGGAAATTAAATATTGCCGAATCGCGACCTCATAGATCGCATCGCCGATGTAAGCGAGTACGATTGGATTCATCAACTGCGGTTTCTTCGCTGGCGGATAACTGAACCAATACTCCGCTTCTTTCTCTTCATTCGAATTCATGCTTCACCTGCTCTCATTTACGGCGCCAACGCATCCCTTGCGGGGTATCTTCCAGCACGATGTTCTGCTCGGCTAGGAGGTCACGAATTTCATCCGCACGCGCCCAATTTTTTGATTTACGCGCGTCAACCCGCTCCGCAATCAGATTCTCGATCTCTTCATCCAGTAGTTCTTCCGACTTGTTCTCAACTAGGCCCAATACGTCATTGAAATGATCGAACAGCCCCGCAATCGCTTGTAATTCGCCAGCTTTCACGATAGCCCGTTGTAAAACCAGATTCGTCTCGCTCACAAGGTCAAACCACGCTGTAATCGCATCCGCTGTATTGAAGTCATCATCCATTTTGGCATGGAATTGCTCACGGATGTGGCTAAGACGCTCGGTAAGCTCCTCGCTTGCCTCCCCCGGATCAACAGCGGACCGTAGGCGGTGCTGTAAATTCGCATATGCATTCTCAATACGCGATACACTGTTCTCTGCTTGTGCCATCACTTCTTCCGTGAAATTGAGCGGATTCCGATAGTGGCCTGACAGCATGAAGTACCGCAGTACAGGCGCTTTATATTTCTTACGAAGCTCGACGACCGAAATGCCGTTACCGAGTGATTTGGACATTTTTTCATTATCGATATTGATATAGCCGTTATGCATCCAGTAGTTCGCGAGTGACTTGCCGGTTACGGATTCCGACTGTGCAATCTCACACTCATGATGCGGGAACTGCAAATCTTGACCGCCGCCATGGATATCCAGAGTATCCCCCAAATAGCGTTTTACCATTGCTGAACACTCGATATGCCAGCCTGGACGTCCGTTGCCCCATGGGCTGTTCCAATAGATCTCGCCTGGTTTGGCGCCTTTCCAAAGGACGAAGTCCTCAGCATTCTCTTTACGCTCATCAACCTCAATCCGGATCCCGAACTGCAACTCTTCAATATTCTGGTGAGACAGCTTGCCATAGTCCTTGAACTTCTGCGTACGGAAATAGACATCGCCTTGGCTTGCATAAGCAAAATCCTGATCGACGAGCTTTTGGATGAACTCCACAATCTCTACAATATTCTCCGTTACGCGCGGGTTCATCGTTGCCGGGCGAACACCAAGGCCTTCAATATCTTCATTGAATGCTTGGATATAACGCTCTGCCACTTCTGGCACAGTCGTTCCCAGCTGTTCTGCTTTACGAATTAATTTATCATCCACATCCGTAAAATTCGTTACATAATTCACTTCATAGCCAATCGTTTCTAAATAACGGCGAACAACATCGAAGAAAATAACCGGACGCGCATTCCCGACATGAATGTAATCATATACCGTAGGACCGCATGTGTACATACGGACCTTCCCCGCTTCAAGCGGTTCAAAAAGCTCCTTCGTTCGATTCATCGTGTTGTAGATGTGCAACGCCATGTTTTACACGCCCTCTTTCGTTTGTTGTTGTTCCTGTACGATGCTGAGTTCCTTCTTCAGTCGATCGATTTGTTCTTGCATCTGTCTGAATTGATCAATAATCGGGTCCGATACTTGATTATGGCTTAAGCGATCGAGCCGCTTCCCATCCTGCTTCACGATACGTCCAGGAATCCCGACAACCGTGCTGTTCGGCGGCACTTCATTAAGCACGACCGAATTGGCACCGATCATCGCATTGTCTCCTACACGAAAAGATCCGAGGACTTTCGCTCCTGACGCGATAACCACATTATTGCCGATCGTTGGATGACGTTTACCTTTTTCTTTCCCCGTTCCCCCAAGTGTAACGCCTTGATAGATCACCACATTGTTGCCGATCTCACATGTCTCTCCAATGACGACCCCCATACCATGGTCAATAAACAGCCGATCTCCGAGTGTAGCACCGGGATGAATCTCGATCCCTGTAAAAAATCGACTCGTCTGCGAAATGACGCGCGCAACACTATACCACCGGTGTCTAAATAACCAATTCGCCAATCGATGCGCCCAAATGGCATGCAACCCTGAGTAAGTAAAGACCACTTCAAACTTGCTTCTTGCCGCCGGGTCGTTCTCAAACACCGTCTGAATATCCGACCTCATTCTCTGAAACATGCTGATCCCCTTCTATCCCCTCAAAATAGAAAACGCCCCTACAGCAATGAATCATTGCTGCAGAGACGTACAAACGCGGTCCCACTCTGCTTAAGCACTAAGATGATGCTACACGATCATCTTAAGTGCTTCACTTTAGCGTCCTTAACGCGGACGACACGATATCCCCTACCCTGCACAGCAGATCGGAAATACAGCTCCCAGGTGCATGTTCAGCTCATTAAGGATTAGGCAACTTCCAGCCATGGCTGCCCTCTCTGAAATCCTTGCCTTACAGCTTACTTCTCCTGTTCTTCGCTTTTAGAGGTTTTTATCAAATTGAAATGATGTTGATTGTAATTATATCCAACACATGTCACTCTGACAAGAGACGAAAATCTGTTAATTGAGGGATCTCGTCTTATGCCAAAAATGCACGAAGTCTTGCAACGACTTTATTTTGTCCGAGAAGCGCAATCGTCTCGTTGAGATCGCGACCATGTGTCTGTCCCGTTAACGCCACACGAATCGGCATGAACAATTGTTTGCCTTTCGTGCCCGTTTCTTTCTGCACTTCCTTGATCGCAGTCTTAAGCGAATCTGCCGTGAACTCCGTTAAAGCTTCCGCTTTGCCAAGGAATGCCGTAAGTACAGCTGGCACTTGCTCTTCCGCAAGAACTGCTGCTCCTTCTTCATCCATTTGAATCTCATCTTGGAAGAATAACGCAGACAGTTCAACGATATCGGAAGCAGCGCGCATTTGCTCTTGGTATAACGCAACGAGCGAATTCGCCCAAGCTTGTTCTGCCTCGGACAACGACGCCGGCAACAATCCTGCTTTTTGCAGATGAGGTATTGCTATCGCAGCGATGCGCGCTGGCTCTGCATTCTTAATATAGTGATTATTTAACCAGCTTAATTTGTTCGTATCGAACACCGCTGGACTCTTCGACAAGCGACCTGCATCAAAGATTTCAATAAATTGCTCACGCTCGAAGATCTCATCTTCGCCTTTAGGCGACCAGCCGAGCAGTGCGATGAAGTTAAATAACGCTTCCGGCAAGTAACCCAATTGATCATATTGTTCGATAAATTGAATGATTGATTCATCACGCTTACTTAATTTCTTATGATGCTCATTCACAATTAATGTCATATGACCAAATATCGGCGGTTCCCAGCCAAGTGCATCATAGATCATCAACTGGCGAGGCGTATTGGAGACATGATCCTCTCCGCGTAATACATGCGAAATTTTCATCAGATAATCATCGATAACAACAGCGAAATTGTATGTTGCAATTCCATCTTTCTTCACAATTACGAAATCACCGGACACATCGGATTCGAATGAAATCGAACCTTTGACCATATCATCGAAGCTAATGGTTCTACCTTCAGGTACACGGAAGCGAATGCTCGGTACACGGCCCTCTGCTTCGAACGCAGCGCGTTGCTCATCCGTTAAATCCCGATGACGACCTGAATAACGCGGCATTTCTCCGCGAGCTGTCTGCTCTTCACGCTCTTGCTCCAGCTCTTCTTCCGTACAATAACATTTATATGCAAATCCACCATCGATCAGCTGCTGGGCATATTGATTATAAATATCAAGACGTTCCGTCTGACGGTATGGACCGTACTCTCCGCCAACATCAATACTCTCATCCCAAGTGATTCCAAGCCATTTTAGGTAGGTTAACTGGCTTTCTTCCCCACCCTCAATATTCCGTTTGAGATCCGTATCTTCAATACGAATAATGAATTTTCCATTATGATGACGTGCGAACAAATAGTTGAATAGCGCCGTTCTTGCATTACCGATATGTAAATGTCCCGTCGGGCTTGGCGCATAACGTACACGAACTTCTTGTGTCATAGGACTCTAGCTCCTTTTCCATGCGGAGAATTGCGACTGATCGCCTTTAAATACCCTTAATCATAGCACATTCTGAATGAGGCAGACAACCGACTGGGCTGCAATTCCTTCGCCGCGCCCCGTAAAGCCAAGCTGTTCTGTCGTCGTTGCCTTCACATTAATTTTCGTTACATCGGCTTCCAGCATCTGAGCAATCCGTTCCTGCATTTGCGGGATATAAGGAAGCATCTTCGGCTTCTGCGCAATAATCGTGCAGTCTAGATTACCCAGCCCATACCCAGCATCTTTGGCCATCACCCAGATTTCCTCCAGCAGCTTCACGCTATCGGCATCCTTGAACCGTTCATCTGTATCCGGAAAATGCTTGCCAATATCCCCAAGACCGAGTGCGCCAAGAATGGCATCACTAATGGCATGAAGCAGCACATCCGCATCTGAGTGCCCTAGAAGCCCTTTCTCATAAGGAATCGTAATCCCCCCGATAATGCACGGTCTTCCCTCTACCAGTTGATGTACATCAAAGCCTTGTCCAACTCGAATCATTGCTGTTCCTCCCTCATTTGCTGTAACCAGAACTCTGCCGATACCAGATCGTCTGGCGTCGTAATTTTGATATTCGTATAATCCCCTTTAACGACATACACGGGCAATCCTAGTCGCTCGACCAACATAGAATCATCGGTCCCGACGAACTGCTCCCGCTGCGCCTCTTCATGCGCTCTAACCACATCCGCATAGCGAAAAGCCTGTGGGGTCTGGATAGCCCACAAGCTGCGGCGGTCTGGCGTATGTTCGATTCGACCTGCTTCATTCACCTGTTTGATCGTATCCTTCACCGATACAGCAAGGACGGCTGCCCCATGACGCACTGCTGCTTCATAACAAGCGCGAACCCGCTCCTCCGTCACAAAAGGACGGACCCCATCATGGATAAAGACCCAATCGGCATTCAGAGCGAGCAGCCCTTGATAGACCGAAAATTGACGTTCCGCTCCACCTGCGACGATTTTTGTTATTTTCTGAAGACCATAGGTCTTAATCCACGCTGTACAACGTTCAACATCCTGCGCGCCGACGACGAGTACGATCTCATCGATCAGTGTCATCTGTTCGAATTGCAGCAACGTATGGACAAGAATCGGTTTCCCTTCCAGCAGCAAATATTGCTTGCTCTCCGGTGTCCCCATCCTTGATCCTTTGCCTGCGGCGACGATGACTGCGCCAACCCGATTGTTCATGTATATCCCTGCCTTGCTATCTCACATAGTTTGATCTATCTACAGATTCGACATATGCGATCAACAACCCTTTTTTAACATGTTAGACTTTATAATTATCCGAGGCCCCCCGCAAAGTATCTGAATCAGTTTCGAAGCCACATCGTCACTTTGTGTGGAATATTATTGGGCTTTTTCCAACAATTTCGGCTTTGCGAAGATCATCCGGCCTGCAGAAGTCTGTAGCACACTTGTCACGAGCACTTCCATCGTCGTCCCGATATACTCTCGTCCACCCTCGACAACGATCATCGTGCCATCATCTAAGTAAGCTACGCCTTGACCGTGCTCCTTACCATCTTTGATCACTTGAACGATAATTTCTTCACCAGGCAATACAACCGGCTTCACAGCGTTAGCCAAATCATTAATATTAAGTACGGATACCCCTTGCAGCTCACACACTTTGTTCAAATTGAAATCATTCGTAACCACTTTACCCTGGAGAACTTTGGCCAGCTTCACAAGCTTGCTATCCACCTCGGAGATTTCATCAAAATCGCCTTCGTAGATCAGCACTTTCACTTCAAGCTCTTTCTGAATTTTGTTCAGAATATCCAGCCCTCTGCGCCCCCGATTCCGCTTCAACAGGTCCGACGAATCCGCGATATGCTGAAGTTCCTCGAGTACGAATTCTGGAATAACAATGGTGCCCTCGATAAAGCCTGTCTTGCAAATGTCTGCAATCCGTCCGTCAATAATGACGCTGGTATCCAGAATCTTATGTTCCTCATTCCCACGATCAGGCCGACTTTCTCCACTGCCTCTTCCTCGGGTGATAATTGCTACAAGTTCTTCTCTCCGTTGCAGTCCTAGCCATAACCCTGCAGCACCACAGGCCAATGTCAGAACAATGCCCATTACATTACCAAGCGATTCTACGATCGGCTCTAACAGGTAAGCCACACCTAATCCACCAACAAGTCCAAGAAATGCAGCAAATACGTGTTCAAAAGGAAGGCTTGTTACCTTATCAAGTCCAGTCCGAACCCGGCTCAAGACCGAATCCCCACCTAGTGAAAATAAGACCAAAAATACCGTCATACTGATACCCATAAATAACACAGTTCCAACCAGTGCACTTGCATCACCGAACAACGATTGCAGCCAATCTGTCGTCTGAATTCCTGCGAGTGAGTACACCACAAATCCAACCCAAGCCCCTAACAGCAACCATAGGGTTTGTATTCCTTTTTTTAACATAAGATTCACCTCCTTTACAATTATGGTCCAAATTCATCCAAGCTAATCTTTGCAGATAGAACTTTTTTCATTGATAACTGGTAATTCATTCACTTATAATTGAGTTAAATTCGGATTCGACATTTAAGATTGTAATCAAGAATACTAATAAATCGAGGTGTATACACATGAGTGAGTCGACTTTACAAGCGTTTCAGGAGCAGGTCTCCGAATTGTTACTACGTCACCGCAGTCTCTTGGATGTTCTCTCGAAATATGGCCAGTCCAACGCATCGGTTAATCGTTCTGTCGTGAAAGCGGTTACGGAATGCGGATGTATCGAACTGAATGCAAGCAAGCAATCTTATCCGGAGGAAATAACGCAGACCAATCATCAGCTTTCAAGCCATTTGAACGGCCAACTCTGCGAGAATTGCAGAGAAGTGGTTACCGCCGAACTCGGTAGGAACTTATTCTACATGTCGGCATTATGTAACTTGCTTGATGTGAAAATGAATGATGTTGTGCAAAGTGAATCGAAGAAATGCTCCACACTTGGCTTTTTCAACTTATCGTAGTCCCATCAAACTGATATAAAAAATAAAAAAGCATTTATTTCAGATCTCCTTGGAGAACGAAATAAATGCTTTTTATTTGAGTAAATCAGCTATTTAGTTGATCAGAACGCGAAGCCTCTTCTGCCTTGGAGGCTGCACGCTTGTTTTTACGTCGCTTGGTGAATACCAACTCAACGTTTTTTTTTAAGCCATACAACGCATAGAATGCGAGCGGGATAAGAATCAATTTCGGCGTCTGTGCCGGGAACCTAAGGGCAAGAAATAAAGCTATAATAATAACGATCGGAGCGATCCAGAGTGCCTTCTTAGGGATTCCAACCTTCTTGAAGTTCGGATATTTCACACGGCTAACCATCAGATACGACAGCAATAACGAACTAATCACAAGATAAGGTGTAGCAAGATCTGCATGGAACAACGCTAATGTACAGAGAACGCCACCCGCTGCCGGAATCGGAAGCCCAATGAAATAGCCTGGCGTACCCGATATAACGTTAAACCTTGCAAGACGTAGTGCACCACAAATCGGAAATATTGCCGTTACCGACCATGCGAGCAACGGGTTCAAATGCGTAAACGCAGTCACATACATAATAAAAGCTGGAGCTACACCAAAAGATATTACATCAGACAGGGAATCAAGCTCTTTCCCGAAATCACTCTGCACATTTAGCGCACGAGCGAAATGGCCATCAAGCCCATCCATTAGCATAGCAATAATCACCATAATAGCGGCGTAATCATTCTCACCGTTAAAGACTAATATGATGGAAATAATTCCGAGAACCAAGTTACTAATCGTAAACAAGTTCGGAATCGATTTTGTTATCATAGACTCACCTCATATTTACTATGCCCCAGTGTCATTCATTGATTGTATGACAATTTATATTTGTCTGTCAATAAACACCTGTTCTTGGATACGCTTAAGACCTTCCTTAATCGTACGGGCACGCACTTCACCAATTCCATCCACTTCATCCAATTCTTCGATCGTCGCCATGGTTACATGCGGCAGCTGGTAGAACCGCTGAACCAAGTTGTTTATGATGACATTCGGCAAGCGCGGGATTTTACTCAGGACGCGATAGCCACGTGGCGCAACCGATTCTTCCGTCATCAAGTTCGAAGATTGGTACCCTAATAATCGAATAATAAAATGTGCATCAAGCAGTTCATCCGAGCTGCACTTCTTAAGACATACGAAGATTTCCTTCAGCTTCTCCTCGGATATATCCTTCGCATAGTCTTTGATCAACAGCCTTGCGTCTTCCTCGGTATTACCCACCAATTCTTCCATCTGCATACTAATCAAACGGCCCTCATTACCTAACTCATGAATGTATCGTTTGATCTCCTGCTTGATTCGAAGCGCCATTTCGAACCGCTGTACGACATGCACAACTTCCTGCAATGTAACCAGCTCTTCAAATTCAGAGGCTGTCAGGTTCGTCAGCGCTTGATTCAGCACCACTTTGTACCGCTCCAACGTCTGGATCGCTTGATTCGCTTTCGTTAAGATGACGCCAATTTCTTTGAGGGAATAACGTAAGTTCCCTTGATATAGGGTAATCACATTACGCCGTTGGGATATGGACACGACGAGCTTTCCCGTCTGCTTAGCCACCCGCTCCGCTGTACGATGTCTAATCCCTGTCTCAATGGAGGAAATCGATGAATCCGGGATAAGCTGCGTATTGGCATAGAGGATTCTTTTTAAGTCTTCACTTAAAATGATCGCACCATCCATCTTCGCAAGCTCGTACAGATAGTTCGGCGAGAAATCACAGTTAATGGAGAATCCTCCATCTACGACTTCCATCACTTCCGGACTGTATCCAACAACGATTAATCCCCCGGTTTTCGCGCGAAGGACATTCTCCAGCCCATCCCGAAACGGTGTCCCTGGCGCTACCAATCGAAGAAGATCATTTACATTATCTTGTTGAACCGTTTCTTTCATTCTCTATTATGCCCCCTAACCTAATGCAGCTCTTAGCGCTTCCGCTACGGTGTTAACACCGATAATTTCGATCCCCTTGGGCGCTTTCCACCCCTTTATACTTTTCTCAGGCATAATCACACGCTTGAAGCCAAGCTTGTGTGCCTCTTTGACCCGCTGTTCCACACGTGATACGGCTCGCACTTCCCCAGTTAGTCCAATTTCACCGAAAAATACATCGTACGGCTGTGTTGGTGCATCCTTAAAACTTGACGCAATACTCACGGCAATCGCAAGGTCAACCGCAGGCTCATCGAGCTTAACGCCACCCGCAACATTCAAATAAGCGTCCTGATTCTGCAAGAACATGCCCATTCGTTTCTCCAGCACCGCAATAATAAGCGACATCCGCTGGTGATCGACACCTGTCGACATTCGCCGTGGCGACGGGAAATTCGTCGAAGCTACCAAAGCTTGGAGTTCAACAAGAACTGGACGAGTTCCTTCCACACTAGCTACAACAGTCGATCCCGCGACCCCGAGAGGCCGTTCTGATAAGAACAACTCCGATGGGTTGGATACTTCCTCAAGCCCTGTTTCTTGCATCTCGAAAATGCCAATTTCATTGGTCGAACCGAATCGGTTCTTCACCGCACGCAGCAATCGGTATGTATGATGCCGCTCCCCTTCGAAATACAATACACAATCCACCATATGTTCCAATAAACGCGGCCCTGCGATCGCTCCTTCCTTGGTGACATGCCCCACGAGCACGGTCGCAATTCCCTTGACCTTAGCAATACGCATAAAATGCGCTGTACATTCACGAACTTGCGAGACACTACCAGGTGCCGAAGCTACAGAGGGTTGGTATACTGTCTGAATCGAGTCTATGACGAGGAAATCAGGCTGGATCTCATCGATAGCTTCCTCTATCTGCTCGAGATTCGTCTCACATAACACGAATAGAGACTCAGACAATGCATTTAATCGATCGGCACGCAGTCTTGTCTGGCGAACCGATTCCTCGCCCGATACATAGAGCACCTTGAGCCCCGCTATTGTAAGCGCATGTGACGTCTGCAGCAGCAGCGTGGATTTCCCAATACCGGGATCACCGCCTACTAGAATTAATGAACCGGGAACAAATCCGCCGCCCAGAACACGATTAAGCTCAGCGATGTGTGTCTGAATGCGAGGTTCTTTACCACTCTCTATATGTATGATGGATTGGGGTTTTTCTTTCGTATGAAAAATGGGCGATTGCATCCCTTGCGTCTTGACTACTGTCTGGGTCTCTTCGACCATGGTATTCCAGCTCATGCAACCAGGACATTTGCCGAACCATTTCGCTGTCTCGTGACCGCATTCGGTACAATAAAATTTTGTTTTGACTTTCGCCATTTCGCTCTCCTAACTAACATTCATCTTTGGCGAAAAATGACTGTTTTCGCAAATTTCGTACTTCTTTCAATTTTACCATTTTTAATCATGAGAGAAAAGGAAAACCCGAAACCTTATAGGTTCCGGGTTCAATATACGTTGAATACGTACGAAAAAGGTTATTTTAATGATGCAGAACGACCAAATTGCCTTCCTGCTCATCAATGGTTAAGCTGTCACCCTTCGAAATTTTACCCATTAAGAGCTCTTCCGAGAGACGATCTTCAATATGTTTCTGAATCGCACGACGCAACGGACGCGCACCGTAAGCGGGATCAAACCCTTCCTTCGCGAGGAAAGCTTTCGCTTTGTCCGTCAACGTGAAGTCGACTTCTTGTTCCTTCAGTCGATGACGAAGATCTTCCGCCATGAGAGACACGATCTGTGCAATATTCTCTTCACTGAGCGAATGGAAAACAATGATCTCATCAATCCGGTTCAAGAACTCTGGACGGAAGCTCTTCTTCAGCTCGCCCATCACTTTATCCTTCATGTTGTTATAATCTTTGCCGGAGTCATTCGATGCGGTGAAGCCAAGGGTAGAATTACGCTTGATTGCCTCTGCACCGACGTTCGAAGTCAGAATGATCAACGTATTACGGAAATCTACGACACGGCCTTTAGAATCTGTAAGACGTCCATCCTCCAGTACCTGAAGCAAGATGTTAAACACTTCAGGGTGCGCTTTCTCGATTTCATCGAGCAACACAACCGAATATGGCTTGCGTCTAACTTTCTCCGTTAATTGACCGCCCTCTTCATAACCAACATATCCTGGAGGCGCTCCGACCAGACGTGATGTCGAATGTTTCTCCATATACTCGGACATATCGATCCGAATGACTGCATTCTCATCACCGAATAGGGACTCCGCTAGGGCACGTGCTAATTCTGTTTTACCGACCCCAGTAGGACCTAAGAAGATGAATGAGCCAATTGGACGTTTCGGATCCTTCAGACCTGCACGTGCACGACGTACCGCACGGCTGACAGCCTTAACCGCTTCTTCTTGACCGATGACACGCTCATGAAGAATGGATTCCATCTTGAGCAAACGCTCGGTCTCTTCTTCAGCCAACTTACGAACCGGAATTCCCGTCCAGCTCGCTACGATCTGCGCAATATCATCTGGCGTAACTTCCGAATCGGTGCGTCCTTGCTTCTCTTTCCACTGATTCTTCGTCAGATCCAGCTCTTCCCGCATCTTCTGTTCTGTATCGCGAAGTGCCGCTGCTTTCTCGAACTCTTGGCTCTGTACAGCTGCATCTTTTTCTTTGCGAATATCTTCAAGACGATTCTCGAGCTGCTTCAAATTCGGCGGTACCGTATACGAATTCAGCCTTACCTTCGAACCTGCTTCATCGATCAAATCGATCGCTTTGTCCGGTAAGAACCGATCCGTGATGTAACGGTCTGACAATTTCACCGCTGCTTCAATGGCTTCATCTGTAATTTTCACCCGGTGGTGGGCTTCGTAACGGTCACGCAGTCCATGCAAGATTTGGATCGCTTCCTCTGGGGAAGGCTGATCTACCGTAATCGGCTGGAATCGACGTTCTAGTGCAGCATCTTTCTCAATGTACTTGCGGTATTCATCGAGTGTCGTCGCACCAATACATTGCAACTCACCCCGTGCTAGAGAAGGTTTGAGAATATTCGATGCGTCAATAGCGCCTTCTGCTCCGCCTGCACCGATTAAGGTATGAAGTTCATCTATGAATAGAATGATATTCCCCGCTTGGCGAATTTCGTCCATGATCTTCTTCAGACGATCTTCGAATTCCCCGCGATATTTGGTCCCGGCTACGACGGAGCCCATATCCAAGGTCATAACACGCTTATCTCGCAGCGTCTCAGGAATTTCGTTCTGGATAATACGTTGTGCAAGTCCTTCTGCAATTGCCGTCTTACCAACCCCTGGCTCCCCGATAAGGACCGGATTATTCTTCGTTCTACGGCTCAAGACTTGAATCACGCGTTCAATTTCATTACTGCGGCCGATTACAGGATCTAAGTTCCCGTCTTTCGCAAATGCCGTTAAATCACGCGCGAGTGAATCGAGCGTCGGTGTGCTGACATTCGCAGGTGTTCCATGATGACTCGATACAGCTTCGCTGCTGCCTAGGAGCTGCAACACTTGCTGACGCGCCTTATTTAAGCTAATGCCTAGATTATTGAGTACACGTGCTGCCACGCCTTCGCCTTCGCGAATCAATCCAAGAAGGATATGTTCCGTGCCTACATACGTATGACCCAACTTACGTGCTTCGTCCATGGACAGTTCAATGACTTTCTTCGCACGAGGCGTATAAGCAATATTCGTTGGTTGCTCCTGTCCACGACCAATCAAAGATTCGACTTCGTCTTGAATCTTCTCAAGTCCCAGTCCAAGCGCAATCAAGGCTTTGGCTGCAATGCCTTCTCCTTCACGAATCAGTCCAAGAAGAATATGCTCCGTACCAATATTGTTGTGACCTAGACGCACGGCTTCTTCTTGCGCTAATGCCAATACTTTCTGTGCTCGCTCTGTAAATCTTCCAAACATCATATCTATACACCTCCGCTTAAACTAATTATAACTAGAATTTATGATTTAGAAAGCTTATCGCGTATTAATGCCGCGCGATAAATATCTCTTTCTTCTGTATTTAACTTGCGACCGTATACTTGCTGTAGGAATCCGGTCTGGGACATCACAATCAGTTCATTCAATACATCGGATGAAACATGATCGATTAGACCGAGATCTAGGCCAAGCCGAACATCGGATAGCCGTTGCGATGCCTCTTTTGAATCCATCACTTCCGCATGCGTTAGTATGCCGAAGGATCTCCGGATACGGTCTTTAATGCGAATCGGGGATTCAAGCATAATCTTCTCCCGCGCCGCTTTCTCATGTTCAATGATTTGTCTTGCCACACTATGCAAATTATCAATGATTTCCTTCTCGGATTGACCCAAGGTGATCTGATTCGATATCTGGAACAAGTTCCCGATCGATTCACTACCTTCACCATAGATACCTCGAACGGCTAGACCTACCTGTGTAATTGCCGGTAGCAATCGATTCATTTGTTGCGTTAAGACGAGAGCAGGCAGATGAATCATCACCGATGCCCGAATTCCAGTACCTACATTTGTAGGACAGCTGGTCAAATATCCGCGTGCCTCATCAAATGCATAATCTACTTGTTCTTCAAAAACATCGTCAATCCTGCTAGCGAGGTCCCAAGCTTCTTCTAATTGAAAGCCAGGGTAAAGACATTGTATACGAAGATGATCTTCTTCATTAATCATAATGCTAGCTGCTTCATTATCGCTAATAATGACAGCCCCATTACGGGATTCATTCGCCAAATTCGGACTAATCAGATGTTTCTCAACCAATACGCGTTTATCGAGCTCACTCATATCGGCTAATAATACTTCGGAGAAGTTACCGATTTCCTTCATTCCTTTGACCTGCACCACTTGGCTTAATCGTTCCAGAATTTCTTTGGACTGCTGATTTGTTGCCAGCATCGGGAATGGAAGGTTATCCAAGTTACGCGCAATCCGAACGCGGCTGCTAATAACGATGTCTGAGTCTGGGCCTCTCCCACGCATCCATTCGCTTAATGCCTTCTCTGTGAATTTATGAGCTTCCATCCAACATCCCTCCACTGCACTATGACATGTTATCCTGCAGAAATTCGTTTTTCCAGCTCCCGTATTTGATCACGGATTTGAGCAGCATCCTCAAACTCTTCGTGAATAATGCGGTATTGCAACTGCTTCTTTAATTCCTCAAGCTCTCGTTTGTTTTGAATTGAGCCTCCGCGACGTTTAGGAATTTTGCCGATGTGTTTGGTATTGCCGTGAACTCTTTTGAATAACGGGTCGAGACGATCCTCAAAATGCTTATAACATGAACTACATCCGAATCGTCCTATCTTGCTGAATTGTGAATAAGTTAATCCACATTCATCACATCGAATCGTCTGTGCTTTGGTACTCGTTGAACTGCCTTTACCTGTCGGATCAAAATCGAGC
The DNA here is from genome assembly GCF_000374845.1 of Paenibacillus terrigena DSM 21567. GTDB lineage: Bacteria > Bacillota > Bacilli > Paenibacillales > Paenibacillaceae > Paenibacillus_K > Paenibacillus_K terrigena. The sequence continues at coordinate 58,742 of NZ_KB895433.1, forward strand.
AATCCCGATAATAAGCTATGAATAGAGAACCCATTCGCTGTTCCCGGAATCAATTCGCCTTTCTCACGGGCACAAGATTCACAAATATGAAATTCCGTTTTCTCACCATTCACGATTTTCGTGAAATGCAATGTCGCAGGCTTCTTACCGCATTCTTGACAGACCATGTAAAGGACCTCCTTCGATCTAACTTACTACTTCTTATGCATCAGCAAAGATAACAGCATCGCGCGAAGCAGGCTCGCCCTGAGTTCGTCACGGAGCGGAAGCTTGATCACGAGCACATCGCGATTTACTGCAGCACGAAGCAGATTCGCTTCACGCCTTGTAATCATACGGGCTTCTTCTAATTGATAGATCAGCCCCTCCGCGGCCCCTTGTTCGATGCGGTCACCGATGGTGTGCCGTAAATGCTCTTGAATCGCCTGTTCCGCAGGCAATTGAATTCGTTGAATCCGTATATACCCGCCGCCTCCGCGTTTACTCTCTACAACATATCCCTTTTCGAGGGTAAATCGCGTGCTGATCACATAATTGATCTGTGACGGGACACATGAGAATTGATCGGCTAATTCATTGCGTTGAATTTCAATCATACTGCCCGGACTCTCATGCAGAATACTCTTCAGATATTGTTCTATAATATCAGAGATATTACGCATTGATTCATCCTCCATGGTGAAATGTAAAGGTCAAAACATTGGCGTTTAGTTGACCTTGACTTTCTTTGACTTTATAAACATGATATCACTTTTCCCACACACTTTCAACATCTCTTCCCTCTTATTATTGTTGCATTTCTAATAAGAAATATACCCTTTACGCTCACCTCTGACATAATATATCATTCCATACCTCAACTGTACCTTGTTCAATTCAAATCCTTGGGATTTTCGTCATCCTATCAAAGCTGGGGATAATTTTATTTTCAAAATAAAGTTATACATAATGTTGAGTATGGCTTGTTAATCATGTGGATGAGTTTGTGGATGGTGTGTATGATTCCGTGGATGATCCTGTTGAAAATATGTATATTATGTCGATCAAGCATTGATTAACATTTATCCACAGTGTGGATAAATACTTTCACATATTCTTGGTTCAAAAATCTGTTGATAATGGCTACGCTAATTAGAAGTTATCAACATAAAAAAGACCACCTTCGAGAAATGAATCTCAAAAGTGGTCTTTAGCTGCTTGGCATCGTCCTACTCTCCCAGGACCCTGCGGTCCAAGTACCATCGGCGCTAGAGGGCTTAACGGTCGTGTTCGGGATGGGTACGCGTGGAACCCCTCCGCCATCGACACCAAACGAATTACTAATTCAGGTTTACAGCATTACCACATGCTGCAAGCATTCTGATCCACATCACTGCGCTTGGCAGCTATGCTTTTCTTTTTGCTCCCTGAAAACCGGATGCGAAATAAATTTGCGTTTTATGTTTTAGGATAAGCCCT
>NZ_KB895434.1 GCF_000374845.1 Paenibacillus terrigena DSM 21567
AGCTCCGAGCCTATTACGATAAAAAACGTGCCGAGGGCAAGCCGTTTAAAGTAGCCGTAATTGCCTGCGTAAACAAGCTGATCCACTGGATTTACGCGATCCTTACTAAAAAAGAAGCATTTCAATTGAGTTAGAAAGAAATTCTCACCTTCTCAGGAAATCCTTCCCACAACTGCAGGAAGGGTTATTTGCTATACTCATTTTTCAGTATACCACCGGCGATTGAATCCATTAAGTTTTAAATATTGACAAACTATTAGCTAGAATAGCGCAACGACGGCAGCCGATCGTTTTGGCCGGCTGCCGTCGTGTCATCATTGAGCTATAGTGTCCCGTTAGTTTAATCCATGGTCCTCATCTATGATCCATGAGAACTCTTTTGAAATGGCAGTAGCAACGTTAGATATGGGGTGTTCTAAAATATTACTAATGCAGCTAGGTAAATCTATTTCAATTAAGTTTACTTCTTCAATACCTTCTAGTGTATCATACGCGTAGTTACCATCTAGTCCAGCTGGAATGCCTCTTAGCCTGATCCTCTCTCCATGGAGTTCTGTGCAATATATTAGGTGACTGACTTTTTCAAAACCCAAATTACTAATCAAGTATTGTTCCAAAATCTTCGACTTTACTTTTTTTGTGTAATCATCAGAATGGATGCTTATATAGTCATACATTAATTTCACCTCACTCATGTATTCCATATTCGTAATGAAACGAGGAAAACCCTTCTAAATGCAGAAAATTGAACTAACGTGTCCCGTTAGCGTAGTCTCTAAAAAGCAAATTCCTTCTCGTTATTTTCCGTATCAAGATATCTAATTCTGGAGGAATCTTTCCAGTTATCCCAATTTGTGATGCTGTCAACTTCCACGAGGAATAATTCTTTATATGGAACATTCATCGGATTAGAAAAATCATAAAAAACAAGTTCATAAGGACATGCCCAATAGCAACCATCAACCACTATTAGTTTTTTTTGTTGGAAATACATTATTTCCGCCCAACAGAATCCACGCCCATCATAAGCCTCTTCGGGAACATAATTTTTGGTCTCATTATTTGATAAATTAACAATTGAATACCCCTGATAATCGAGTCCGCACAACAGATATTCTATGCCATTTACCTCCACCCAACTGAAAAGGAACGGGTCGAGGTTTCTATATATTATGTCGATGGTATTATTGTCACTATCCGTAACAATCCCTTTGGTATAATTGTATCTCCTAATATTATCTTCTTCATGATTATAGTGATGGATTTCAAGTTTGAACTTCCCCGACGGTGAATGAATTATTTCACTTTCATCGGAGTTGTAAAACTTATCTTGAAAATAATACATCATCTCAGTTCTTTCACTTAGAAACTGATCATCTTCAACAATATTTCTCAAATGCATTTACCTCCCATTAGTATTACAAATTGTACCATATTTTCGAGCTTGTTATTGCGTTAATCTGCCCGTTAGCGCAACGCGACTGCCGATCCATGCCGGCAGCCGCGTTTTAATTAAGCTATCGTGTCCCGTTAGCGCAATTCAGGGAAGGTATTATTACTTTTCCTCGTTCCCCTGCCCGTGCGAACCGAGTGAACGATCAGCGCACACACCGCAGCGATCAAGGTTGCAACCGCCATCGTCGCCATCGCGTAAGCGTCTCCTCCCTCTTCCTTGAACCATAGCAGCATCGCTAGGTTAATCAGCGCGTGGAACGTCGTGGCCGTCGGCAACTTAAGTCTTTTGCCGCGCAGCAGCTCTCCGAGGATGACCGAGAGACAGACGGCAAACAAGATGAACGAACTTGCGTACAGCCAGCCCTCGGCGAACACCCCCACATGCCACACGCCCCACAGCAGTCCGACGACGACAGAGGATAGTAGGACGCCCATGCGGGTCTGTAGGGCGGGCTGTAGAAAACAGCGCCAACCGATCTCTTCTCCAGCCGCTCCGATGAACTGCGCAATGACGATGAGCCATATCGGGTGCGCCAGATCGAACGGATTCGTAAAGTCGATCATATGGCCGGACAATCCGTACCAGGCCAGCGCGACCACGAAAATCGCCACCACGATCAGCACTGCTTCCCCCAATTGAGCAATGCCCGCCTTCGATGATTGGAGTCCCGCCTGGCGAACAAGCCCTTGAGAGCCAGGGAGTAACCACAGAACGACAAGTACCGCCAGCATCGGCCCGAACTGCGTCAGCTGGATGATCACCACAGGGATGCCGGTAGCCGGCTGCACGATTCCAAGCAGTAGCGCGAAGACGGAAGCTAGAACATAATAAGCGAGCACGATCCCGCTCAGTCGATTGAATCTCGGACTATCGATTAACGTCATATCAAGCCACCTCGATCAGATGATTTTTCCATACCATCATCTTAAGCGAAGGATCATCTCGCTAAAACAGGCTAAAGTCTCGTTATCGCCTGGACTGGAGACGGATGACGTAACCACGACTTCAACTAATCTGCCCGTTAGCGTAACACGGCTGCCGATCTATGTCGGCAGCCGTGTCTTAGTTATGTTATTAAACTATAGTGTCCCGTTAGCGTAACGAATCATTTTAGAAGGCAAGGGCGAATGCTATAGTGTCCCGTTAGTGCAAAGGTCTATCAGAGGTTTTTGTCACACTCTGGTCGTTTACGATTCAGTTAATATTTATATACATTAAATCGGTTGCCGTCTGGGTCATAAAAGTGAAAAAACGTAAAAAAACCACCAGTAATGTAGTCAGAAGTACGGATACCGTTATCTCGTAGATATTGAAAATATTGAGAAAAAGCCTCTCCATCATGAGTGACACAATATGGGCGGCAAGGTCCATCTACTGGTCCATTATCCGGTGCGTCTTCTGAAAGTTGGTCAAGCCACCAAACGGAATGTGCATCGGGATGATGTTCCAAAGATAACCCCATTTTTAGGGACCCTTTTGTAGAGTAATCCTCCAATAATACCATCCCTAAATATTTTTCATACCACGTCCTAGCCTCTTGAAGATTTCTTACTCCAATACGAACCCAACTTCCGCCAAAGCGTGAACCGTCTTGAATATCTTGGCTTTCTGCTGCGGTTAAGCGGGTACCTTCGAATCCCCAAAAATCAAAGTGACCCTTACCATCGGCTGTGTAATAAATGTCAGAAGTACGTATGCCTTCTTTTTGGAAATAAGCATGCTCGGCTTCTAAGTCACGCGTAGCATGACACCAACGAACGTTTGGGTCAACCGTGCCACGTTCGGCGAAAAAATGATTAACTCTTCTGTCCGTCAGTACAGATTTGAGCCATAAACCAGCTCGCAACTCGGTCATAATTTCCGCTGTAGATAATTTTTCATTTTTCCCATTCATTACTTGCTTGCGGGTAAATCCCATATGTTTTTCATACCATTGGACAGCCATTTCATGATTGTCCCAAATTACATCGATTTGTCCGCCGTCATATGCCAATTTAGGGACAGATGTAACCGTAGCTGGCTGCTGCGTAACCTCCATCGGGCAAACCTTCTTTCCTCTTTTTTTAGTACAAGTAAGAATTCAATTCTCACCAATATTTTCCTGCAATAATGAAAAATATATTGATAAACTATCCTGCCCGTTACTTCAACAAGCTAAAAGGAGCTGCCTTCAAGCAAGCTCCTCAACTCTCGTTCTCCGTCAGTTAAGTGACGTTCATTCATAGCTCTTTCACAAAGCGATAACCAGTTATCTTGTACCCTAAATCCAGATAAAATTGATGGGCTTCTGCTTTTCGCCCAAAACCACTGATGAGGTATGTGCCCTTGCATCCTAATTCTTTCGCAAGGTGCTCTGCAAAATCCATAAGTTGTCTTCCTATTCCACGCCGCTTTGCTGATGATCTAACTATAATTATACAAATTTCCCCATAACGACTTACCTCACGAATATTTTCCCTTATTCTAAATACAAGAGTTGCTTGAATCTCCGAATCTTTTTCATAAACAAAAATTGTATCTGTGCTGCTTTCTTCTACCACTTTTAGTCGATTATTCATATCTTCATGAGAGATAGGTTTACCACTCAATTCTTCCATCAGGTGTGAAAGAACAGTAATATCACTTTTTTTTGCTTTCCGAATGACATGGATCATATGCATACACCTCTTTTGTTTCATTTAATGAAACCGTATATCATAAGATGGAACAACTTAACTTTAACACATATTGCTAAAATATTCCATATATCCTTTCGAAAAACTGCCCTATAGAGAAACGCGGATGCCAATCGAGCTGGCAGCCGCGTCTTAGTTATTTATTAAGCTATCGTGTCCCGTTAGCGTAATGAGTTGTGATTATATAAGTGCTTTTTGATATCTGATTTGACTTAGTTCTATATCTCTAATGATTTCAAAATCGAGCACGCGTGACATCGAGGTCCATCCGTGGTGCCGTCCCACCCTGTGTGTTGGCGACGCCGCTGGCGACGAAGCCAACGGACTCGTAAAACCCTATCGCGTGCGGGTTGGCGGTCACCTCTACTCGTACACCGCGACGCACAATGTCTTCGATTAGTGCACTCGCGACGCCTTGGCGCATCCAATCTGGATCAGTGAACAGATCCTCGAGTTCGAGGAAATCGTCGACTGGACGTGCCGACGCAAAGCCTACGACCCGCCCGTCAACAACAGCGACACGTGCGAACGGCAACATCGCGTCGTCCCACACAAGCCATTCAGGGTGAGTAGCGATGAGATCACGGTCGCCCTCGATTGTCAGCGACGCACGGCGAAAGACGTCGCGCAGCATATCGACATCATCGTCGACTGCGCTTCTAATGACGAGGTTAGACGAATATATAGGTTTTTTTTCATTCACGGTTGAGACTCCTTTTTATGGAAAATACATGATTGATGCTGTTTCACCTTATCACTGTTCAACTAACAATGCATCCATCAAGAATCCGGATGTCTTCAAGTGTTTTTATTGAGCTATCGTTATTCGTTAGCGCAACACCCTATGAAGAATAAGAACTTTGTAAGTATTTTAAGGTAAGGAGGGTTCCGATGAGCTGCGTACTTTGTTTTCTTTAATTACGGGCTTCTCTAGTTTGCTAAGCCTCTTTGATTGATTTTATAAAAAACCTCTTTCCCATTAAGCAAGGATTTACTTAGTTCAATCAGACTTGGTATATTTTCACGTATCCATATATGCATTCCTTCATTACTTACTCGAAATGCGTAGAGTACGCATATTTCCAAAAACATGAAATCTTCTAATTGTGCAATGTCTATCTTCCTTGAAATTATATTTGTGTAGCTGGAAAGCAGATCATCCCGTAAATCACTTTTAGTAAATAGGGCAGCAGAAGCCACATCCATTGCGTAATATCCAAATCCCGATAATCCAAAGTCAATGAATGAGATTCCCGATGATGTGCTAATTAGGTTGCTATGGTGAATGTCGGCATGGATGAATCCCCATGTTTCAGAACTTTTGCTCAACCCTTTCATACGATCGGTTACCAGCGAAAATGTATTTTCAAGAATTTTAAATTCCTCGGTGGTGATAATACCAATATTTTCGCCTGATCGAAATTTGGTCAATATGTTATTAAGCCACTCTATCTCATAATGGGGTCTTATAAAACTTATACCATGTTCGAAACTCCTCGAAAACTGATGTAAATGTGCAATACGCTTCCCCAAGGTACTAACCATTTCCTCATTAGTGAAATCTATCTTAGACATGGTTTCCCCTGCAATCCATTTCAAGACGGAACAATATACTTCTTCGCTCTCCATGACAACGTTTGTTACTAGTTCACCGTTTATATTCGGAACAGGGATTTGAACAGGTAATTCGGAATGAGATGACCAAGCTAACAAATATTCTAGCTCCGATTGAATCGCCTCACGCGTGTTTTGTACACCCTGCATGTTTTTTGTAATTGGTTTATGCATTCGTAACAAGTAAGTGTCTTCAGATCCCTTTTCTGTTACCTTGTAAGTAATGTTTTCATTATGTCGAATAAATTCCACAATAGGGTCGATAAAAGAATAGTTCAGTATAACTTCCTTAAAACACTTCGTATAATCCATAGAATGCCACTCCTTAGCATAGTAGATTATCCTCACATTTTTAGCTTAAACCACCTAAAACTGAAAGAAGATGACCATATCCCCCTCTACTCTCACGTTCCTCGTTTTAGGAGATTCTTATATTACCACATATTGGATGTTACATTCACTTGCTTCTAAACTAAACTGCCCGTTAGCACAACGCGGCTGCCGATCATGCCGGCAGCCGCGTTTTAGTTTTTTATTAAGCTATAGTGTCCCATTAGCTTAATGGTCGAGCGCCGGACATCTACACGACGGGATTAATAAGGACTCCTGTTGTATGAAAATAGAACAAAAAATTTAGGTTTTTGAACTCCCATTTCAGTTTTTCATGCCAAACAACGCCTTATACCTGTTATGACTCCCGCATGTAATGCTTCATGGCTTAGTTGAAATAGCATTATCTCTCCAATAGTGTTCATATGGAGAAACGGTTCAACTAATCTTCTGTCTAGTTTTCCTCGTGTTGCATTTACAATGTCATCTTGTTGTTTAGATAAATTATTTCGAAGTTCAATTAGCGAGGGAGGAGTTTCAACCCAAAGTGATGGCATACTGCCTCTAGGAAACATGGTGTGATATTGGAGAGATAATTGCCTATCCTTCTGGAGATTGGTAAAAACAGCATGATCCCACCCAACCAATATGTGTCCGATATTCCACCTTATATTATTCGAGAAACCAGTAGGAATATCGTCAAGCAGGGCCTCGTCCAGTGACTCCACCAAATCAATCGTCCATCTTCTCCACATTTTGAATTGTTCAAAAACTTGTTCTTCGTTCATTAATTCAGCCGCCTTATTCGATATGATTTGAACTCATGCATTTCCAATTTTATCTAATTATTCGAGAGTCTTTTGATAATATCCTGCCCGTTAGTTGAGAAAAGGCAGCAGCCGATCTCAAGAAGTCAGCTACCTTCAAATGTCATTTATTGAGCTATCGTGTCCCGTTAGCGTAAAAGGCAGCCAGCCTCAGCTGACTACCTTCTCCTGCTGTTAGGGAATGCTTCCGAACAAATAACGACAGCTATCGCTCGAAAATCCTGCAATTCATCAAGTTTGTTCCTTCCTCGGGTCACGATTAGTATTCATCGTGCAGCCGCCACCACGTATAAGGTGGTGTTTGCGGCCAACCCTCAGGTGAATCCTCCCAGTCTTCCTGGCGCCCGTAGGGTGTCAGGTCAAGGAGATTGAAGTCAGCTCTGAGCCTATCAACACCACGAGCCATAGTGTAATAGGTACGATAAACTTGTTCGTCATCACGGAGAAAGACACTCAGGCCGAATCCACTACCTGCACCACAGTCCAGGTTAAAGTTATCGCCATTCGAAGAGAACCAGGGTACAGTCCAACTCATGCGCCTCTTGTAGGGCTCGATCTGTGATAATGGTGCAGGGGAGACTAGAACAAAGGTCGTATCACGAGCATGCAGATGAGCAAGATGGCCAATATTGTCTACGAATGACGAGCAGCCTCGGCAACGGTGGTTCGATCCCGGAGCCATCATGAAGTGGTAGACGATGAGCTGCCGTCGTCCGTCGAAAAGATCAATAAGATTCGCTGTACCGTTCGGGCCCTCGAATGCATAATCTTTAACGATCCTTACCATCGGCAACCTGCGACGTTCTGCGGCCAGTGCATCCAACGCACGAGTGAGTTCCTTCTCTTTGACGAGCAGTTTTTCTCGAGCAGTCAGCCACTCTTGTTCTGAAACGATTTGTGGAAGTGCTGTTTGGTTCATTGTCATTTGGCTCCTCCCTGAAATTATTCTGAGTATCTCTTTAAATTATAACAATTTGAATAATTGTAATTTCTTATGAATTGCGCATTTAATATTAAGCAAATCTGCTCGTTAGCGTAATAATACAAATACAGAGTTGAAATATTACTCGGTTATTTGTCTTATTATTTTTGCTGGATTACCCGCGACTATTGTATTTGCAGGCACGTCCTTCGTGACAACTGAACCTGCAGCTACAATGGAATTATCACCAATATTTACACCAGGTAAGATTACACAGCTCCCGCCAATCCATACATTGTTTCCTATAGTTATCGGTATTCCATAACCACTTTTATTTCTACCCTTTGGTTCTACAGAATGACCAGCGGTATAGATCCCAACATTAGGAGCTATCATGCAATCATCACCAATTCTTACCTCTGCCATGTCTAAAATCGTACAGTTATAACCTGCATAAAAGTTATTACCTACGTGTATGTTGTAACCTAAATCGCAATGAAAGTTGTGCTCGATGCTAAGCCCTTCTCCTACACTTCCAAACAATTCCCGAATAATATTTTCTTTCTTTTCAAATTCTTCAACGTCACTCCTGTTAAATTCTTGAACCAGTCTCTGAGCTCTAATGCTCTTCAACTTTAATTCTTCAGTACTTCTTTGATAATAAATTTTTTCTTTTTTGCTATCGCCCATATGTATACTCCTTTTAATTTCAATTTGTGTAGTTCGGTTAAATCAAACTTATAGTTTTGGCGAATCAAAGTAAAGGCATTCCACTGCTGTCCGTTAACTCATATTGTCAGATGACAAGTATTTGTACCGATAAATGACAAGAATTTATTCCGATTCCGATTTCATTTTTTATAACATGGATGGTCTGCTGTTTCTAAATTAAAAACGACAGCTGGTACGCTGCCGTAATGGAGGTTACATGTATTGGGGAGAAATCTCCGATACACGCGATAAGGTGAATATCAGACAGCGTCAAAAAGAACATAGAAGTTCTATTTGCGCCAAAAAGCACTCCCAAGAAGGAAATAACTACTATTCCAACACCTTTACCTCAACAAGTCAAAAAGGAGCCGCTTCAAGCAAGCTCCTTATCTTGTGTTCCGTTAGCTCAATAATCATCTCTGCTATGATATCGACATTTTTTCTTGAATCGCTTTTCTGGCTTCTTCTCGATCGTCAAAATGTATCGTTCGATCCTTTAAAATTTGGTAGGTTTCATGACCCTTCCCTGCGATAAGTACAATATCCCCAGACTCAGCAATTTGAATGGCTCTTGTTATTGCTTCTCTCCGATCTTCAATGAGTTCATATGTGGCATTTGTTACTCCACATTCTTTTAATCCAACTTCAATATCCTGTAGGATTTGTATTGGATCTTCCGACCGTGGATTATCCGAAGTAACGATTACAATATCACTGTACTTTGCTGAGAGATTGCCCATAACCGGACGTTTTGTACGGTCCCTGTCACCACCACAACCAAAAACTACTATAACTCTTCTCTTCGCAAACTCACGAACTGTCGAGAGCGCATTATCTAATCCGTCAGGGGTATGAGCGTAATCAGCAAGCACAAGGAAGTCCTGACCTTCATCGATGACTTCCATTCTGCCAGGTACAGTATAAAGGCTAGCCAACCCTTCTTGGATTGCATATAAAGGGATCTGTTCGGCTAATGAAGCTGTTATGGCAGCGAGCGCGTTGTACACATTAAAAGTTCCTACCATTCTTAATTTAACCGATATCGTTCCTGCGAAGGAAACTAAATTAAATACAGTTCCTTGAGCATTCAACTGTATGTCCTTTGCTATAACATCTGCTTCATTAACAATTCCGTAGGTTAAGACTTGTGCAGCAGTTAATTTACGAAATATTGTAGATGCAGTATCATCTGCATTTAAAACGGCAAATTTGCGTTGAGATAGGTCAGGAGAAAAAGAATTTCCTATTCTTGAAAATAATAATCCTTTAGCGGCTAAATAATTTTCCATTGTTCCATGATAGTCCAAATGATCTTGCGTTAAGTTCGTAAAAATTCCAGTTCGAAATTCACAACCTAGCACACGTCCTACATTTAACCCTTGAGAAGTGACTTCCATAACACAATAATCGATGGAAGCATCTTTCATTTTCTTTAAATTTGACTGTAGAACAGGAGGCTCTTGGGTATTGATATCGGTTTCCATCGTCATTGAACCAATTTTTGTTCCAAGGTTCCCCATCAACCCCGTATGAAATCCTGCATGCGCCAATATCGATTCAAGCATATGACATGTAGTGGTCTTTCCATTTGTTCCAGTAACGCCTATCAATTTTAAGTCACTACTCGGATAACCATAAAAGTGAGAAGCTATCACTGCCATAGCATATCGAGAATCAGGCACTTTGACGGTTGGTACAGATACGTTAATATCACGCTCTACTATAAGGGCGACCGCCCCAGCTTTGACTGCATCTTCAGCATAAGAGTGACGATCTTCTTGGAAGCCAGGTATACCAGGAACACAAATAAACAGATCTCCAGGGGTTACATGTTGTGAATTCATTTTGATACCAGTTATATTAACATTCACATTACCACGTACTTCAGCGATGGTTAGAAGATCAATCAATTCTTTTAATTCCACTTGAAAGTGCCCCTTTTCGGTAAATTACTTTATATATCATATTCGCCCATCGATAAATTTTTCCTCTAACATTTTCCAGTTCGTCATACATTCAGCGTAAGCGCCGTACCACAGATGATGAGAATGCGACGAGGAAGAATCATGGAATTAGGTGCCGAAAGCTATGATTGAGAACATCCCTCGGATGCATTGAGTCATCCACATCCAACTAAAAAAAAGGCCCGGTCGGGCAGCAAGCCTTCTATTACCAAGCCTGCCGCCTTTCCGCGCCTCTTTTTTATGTTAATTCAACTTCAAGAAACCAATGATAGCGGCCTCCCGCTTCGATGGTTGCTACCATCCCTTGCTTCATCGCATAAGACAAGTCATCCAAAAATCCTGTTGCTGGCTCTAGCGCAACATTATACCCGCCTTGATATCCTCCGTAATTCGCCCACACCGCGAAATAAGGCACTTGTTCCACCGGAAAATACATCATCAGTGACTCGCCTGTGCTCGGATCGTGAAGTCCTGCCCGTCCTTCCGGCAGCTCGCCTCGGAAATAATACTTCTCCGCCGTCCCTGCCGTCATCGCTTCAACTTGATGCAGACGAATCTCTGGATGATCCTCGAACGGAATCGGCCAGCTTCGCACGTCTCCCATCCGTCCAAGCCTCTCATGCTGTGAGTATGAAACGACGATCTCATTCAGCTCGGATGGGACGATGATCTCCATCCCTTCATGGACGGCGAATAACGGGTGCGCCGCCCACAAGAACGAGAGGGGGAACGGGCTGGGATTGTACACCGTGTAATCGATCCGCAAGCGTTGTTCTTCGGTGAACGAATACGTTTTGCTCAGCCGGTACGGCAGCCGCACGCCATGCACATGACAGCTGAGTCGCTCATCCGCGATCTCGACCTGCCATGGTATGGACCACACCTCGCCGTGGTCAGCCATTTCCGTCCCCTGCCAAGGATGATCCGGATAGGCGCATGCGTTGATCGTCGGAAACATCTCATCCCAGCCGCTGCCGTCGCTGTCTGCGAATGAAGTCGCATACCCCTTATTCCCAAGGGGACCAGCGGCTTCCGACAACCACTCTCTACCTGTCCGAAGATGCTTCAGCGATATCATTTTGCTGCCGAGTGCGGGCACGACCTTGATCTCCATCCATGCATTACGACCAATCCATATGTCATGACCCGACTGCTTCTCACATCGTTCCCATCGTGTCATACAAGCAGCTCCTCTCTACACCAGCGCCAGATGAATCATCGCGCCCTGATGGATCGGATCGAGCGACAGCGCTTGCTGGAAGCTCTTCTTCGCTTCCTCTTGGTTGCCGAGCCCCAGATGACCAAGCCCCATCATATAATGGCAATGGATGCGGTTCTTCTTGTTCAAATCTTCTTCGAACACGAGGAAATCCGGCAACGAGACGGCAAAATAATCAATTTTCTGCTCGATGAATAGATGCTGCTCGCCGAAGTCGATCAACTTATTGAACCGGCTATGTGCCGCTTTCTCATTGCCTAATTGACGCCATGCAACCCCTTGGTAGAAGATCATATGCGGCGGTTGGTCGTTATAATATATCGCGCTCGTCGGCTCATCCAACCCTCTCGAAGCGAGCTCCAAATAATGCTGCGCGATATCTTGTTCTCCCAGCTGTTGATGCGCGAAGCCCAGATAATAATGGATGTTGTTCTCCTGCGCGCCTTCCAGCTTCCCTTCATTGATGTTCAGCGGATATTGCTTCGCCAGCAGCAATTGATCAATAGCTTCTTGAACCCGGCCTTCCTGCAGCAGCTTCTTCGCCCATTCCACGCGAGCGATGACATATTGGGCTGGCACTTTCCCTTCGCCACCTTCCCAAGGATGGAAATGCCGGTTCAGAATCAGACCGATCGCTTCCTCATGACGGCCCTGCAAATTGTAGAGTGTAATATATTCCAGATAGAGATCATCGCGCGCTTCGACGAGTGCCATATGCTTCTCCATCATGCTTAGTCGTTGTTCTGGCGTGTACGCAAGCTTCTTATAGAGCTGATCCAGCTCATAATAGACACGCGCATCTGCAGTATTCAGGGAGAATGCTTGCTCGAGCGATGCCAACGCGGCCTCAGGATTCCCTTGTTTGTTGAAATAAGCTAACGCAAGATTGCGATGCGCCGTAGCGAACGTATCATTCAACTGTACGGACTGCTCCCAATAAGCGACGGCTTCCCCGTGACGCTTCTTGTCATAGAGCAAATTACCGAGATAATACGGTGCCTTCGAATCGTTCTCGCGTGCATCCGTCGCATGCTTCAGCACAATGAAATCCTGCACGGTGTTCGGGAAGCAATACGTTGGATCTGCCGCCTCAGCCTGATGATAGAAAGCGTCGCATACATCGGCACGGCCAAGCTTCATGCTGTAGAACCCTTGGTAGTAGCGAATCATCGGGTACACGTGACCCGCTGAACATGAAGCGATACGCTCGAGCACAATAAGCGCCTCCGTATATTGCCCGGCATCGGCATAATCTTGTGCCAGCGCAATATAGCTATGGGCATTGCCTCGCATCAACCCTTCCAACTCTTCGAAGCATTTCACTGCATTGACGGTATCCCCGACTTGCTCATACATGTAAATGCGTTCATTGCGAGAACCGAATTCAATCGGATCCAGCGCGATGGTCTCCTCCGTATACCGCGCCGCTTCTTCGAGACGGTTCAGTTTGCGTAACACCAAGCTCTTCAGATTGCGGGCTTTATAGTTCCGCATTTGCATGCAGAGCGAGCGGTCCAGGAGTTCTAACGCTTCCTCATACGCCTCTTTCTCGCAGGCGATTTGCGCGAGCGCAAAGTATCCTGCCGCCTGCCACGCTGCCGACCACACCGATTTGTAGAATGCGGCAAAGGCTTCGTCGAGCCGACCTTGCAGCTTGAGCGTTTTTCCGAGGTTATAGTAGGGCTCGCTGTCATAAGGTCTAGCATTATGCCGAGTCAGCGTCTCGATCGCTTTCCTGAAATAAGCTTCACTCTGTTCTAACAGCCCCCGACGTAACAACAGCTGGCCATATGCGTTGTTGAGTCGAATATCTCCCGGGTCACGGCGAAGCCCTTCCAGATAGTAGGCATCCGGTTCATACGTCGCATGACGATACTGCTCCAGATGCAGCCCTGCGAGATAAAGTGCTTCCGTATTTTTTAACGCTTCCGGCTCGCCGATGGCCTTGGCAGGATCCGGCGTCTGCTCGACTTTCTTCGGTTTTGGCTGATATGAGATAAGCTCCCTTCCGCCTGCGGAGAATACCGCGATCACGAGATCTTCCTCCCGATCTTCCGGATCCAGATCCACCGTGATGGAGAAGGTTGCCGTCGGCGACAGCGTCATCGTCTTATCGACATAAGTTACCCGAGGACTTCTAAGCAGCACGTGCACATCCTCGAAGACGGATGTCGCATACGCATAAGCTGTGATCGACTGGCCTGTCACTTCCAAATTCACGGCCGCATCGATGGACGCATTCTTCACCATGCCAAGGTGTTTGTAAGGCATGAAATATTGCTTGAAGCTCTTCTCTTCATACGGCTGAAGCCATGTAAAATCCGGCTGATTATCGGTATACACACCGGTCATGAGTTCAATGTACGGGCCGTCCTCATCCGTCAAGTTACGATCCCATGCCTGTCCGAACTCGCCATGGCCCCAAGTCCATTGCTTTTTACCCGGCGAGACATGCTTATTCGCGATGTGCAGAATGCCGGCTTCCAGCTGATGGTCATAACCGCCGACGAAATTGTAATCAGAATGGTACGCCATATACGATGTCGGTACGGGAATATTGGAATATTTCGAAATGTCGACCCCTTCGGAATAGTCCATCTTATAATACGTTCCGGTCGCGATCGGAAATTTCGATACGTCGCGTTTGCCATGATCGAATACAGCATGCACATCCGGCGGAAATACGGATTGCGTATGATCATTGACGGCTACCGCAGGATTCGCCCACCAGAGGAAGGTCTGCGGCTCGGATGTACGGTTATACATTTGGGCATGTATCTCAAGATACGCTTTGCCCGGGTGCAGCGTAAATCCGGTCGTCACCTTCGTTCCGTACATGCGGTCGATCTCGCCGACCCATACCGTCTTGCTGCCGTCTGGGTTTTCTTCGATGCGGTATTCCACCGGACCGAACGTATTCGGGCGATGATGCTGTGGCCAGTTGAACTCGATGCCGCCCGAGATCCACGGACCGGTAAGGCCGACCAACGCGGGCTTAATCACTTGGTTGTGATAGACGAAATCATATTGATTTGTCTTGTCGATCGCACGATAGACACGACCACCAATTTGCGGCATGATCTGGATCTGAACATATTCATTCTCGAGGAACACCACTTGATACGGCTTCATCACTTTATCATCGTAAATTTTATCAATGACCGGATTCGGATAGACGCGGCCCGAGCTGCCTTGATAGACCCGCTTCTCTAGGAACATGGGATTCTTGTCCGGCTCCCCTACTTCATATGTTGGGATGTTAATCGTCTCTTCCCATACTTTCACGCTCTCTACTAACGTTGTCATGGTCTGTACCCTCCTAATGCAATAGATTCATTGTGATACCCCCATCTTACGAGCTTCCGGCCATGAACACCATTGACTATCGCATGATTGTGATGGACTATTTTATGATTATAACCCAACACTCTTCATTGACATTTCAGGGAGGAAGAAGCATAGTTGAAGCATGGATACGATCAAAAAACAAGACGGCTTCATGTCGCAAAAATTAATCGTGCTGCCGGAACATATTTTGGCAGAATATGCTTCCCATCCGCTGATCCGGTCACTGTATATCACCGACATCGGCTACTTCCCGCAGGCGATGCATCACTATCGCGAGCGTCCCGAGGGCAGCCCGTCCTACATCATCATGTATTGCATTGCTGGTGAAGGATGGGTTCGGTTAAATCAGAACAAACTGCATCAGATGCACAAAGGATCGATCATCGTCATCCCAGCGAACACGCCCCATGCCTACGGGTCAACCGAATCCCACCCATGGACTATTTATTGGTTTCATATGCGGGGCGAGAATGCACCTGCTTTCTTCGAGGGCATTGATTCGTTCACGGCATCATCGCAAGTCTCGGTGGAGAAATCGACGCAAATCATTGAGCTGTTCCATGAATCCTATGAACTTCTAGAGAAAGGATACTCGTTAAATCATATTATTTATGTCTCGCAATTGGCCTGCCATCTCGCCGCGCTCATACGATTCTCGCAGCAGCAGCCGAAGGTGCCGAAGTCACGGCAGAACAAACACGATATTGAGGAATCCTTGCAATATATGAGCGCGCACATAGAACAGCAGGTGACGCTGCAAGAGCTGGCGGAGCAAGCGAAACTATCCGTCCCTCATTATTCGATGCTGTTCAAGGATGCGACGGGATACTCGCCCATCGATTACTTTCTACGGCTCAAAATCCAGCGGGCGTGCCAGTATCTAGACTTAACGAATCAGAGCATCAAGGAAATCAGCCTTCAGCTCAGCTTCCAGGACCCCTACTACTTCTCCCGCATCTTCAAAAAAATAATAGGGAAGTCCCCTTCCGCGTACCGAGATACGCGGAAGGGATGACTTCCCTAACGAAGCAAGAAGAAACGAGACTTCGTCGTCCTTTATCGGACGATAAGCGTATCTTCGAGAAATATAAGAGCAGTTTATTTCGTAATACTAATAAATTCTTATATTTTAAAATCAATGATTATTCCGGCTTAGACACACTGTATGCGGTACATCAGACTATCGAAATCGCCTCGCAGCGGCAGCTCGATGCCAATGTTCATCAGCGCCCGACCCGTCCATGTGCCTTCGAGCTGATCGATCCGGTAGGATTGATCGGCTTGCAGCCCTTGCAGACGAAGGCGCGGCAGCGGTTCACCGAGACGCTGGGAATGCAGGAACCCGAATAGGACGCTCTCCGAGCCGTCTAGGCTCACATATTGTACGGCTGTAACGCCTTTATGCTTCAAGGCTGGCAGCCGGTATTGCTGTCCGTATTGAATCACCGGGCGAATGTCTTTGTACTGCTGTACGAAGGCAGCCGATTGCTCGATCAGCTCATCGCTCCATTCGTTCAGATTCGACCCGATCCCGAGCGTCCCCATCATGGCGCTGTGGAAGCGGTACGCCAGTGACGTCACTCGCTTATTCATGCCGCTAGGCGATTCCGTCACCCAACAGGTCATGAGTTTCGGCGGATACGCATACGAGAATCCTTCCTGAATGCTCAGGCGATCGAAGGCATCCGTGTTATCGCTCGGCCACGATTGATCCGCATAGCGAAGGATACCAAGATCAATCCGTGAGCCCCCGCCAGCACACGTCTCGAAGGCGACATGCGGGAAGCGCTCGCGCAGCTCGGCCCAAATCTCATACAGTGTCTGCACGTGGCGAATCCATACTTCCTTCTGACGATGGATCGGATGATCCTTCATGCCCGGCTCTGTGATCGTACGGTTCATATCCCATTTAATGAACGTAATGTCATGCTTCGATAGCAGATCGATCATGAACGTTAAAATATACTGCTTCACTTCCGGCTTCGAAATGTTGAGCAGCAGCTGATTGCGCAGCTCCGTCCGTCCTCGCGTCGGAAAGTGATAGACCCAGTCCGGATGCTGGCGATACAATTCACTGTCCGGATTGACGGATTCCGGCTCAACCCAGATCCCGAATTCCATGCCGAGCGCATGCACCTTCTCGATCAGTTCATTCAATCCGTTCGGGAACTTCTCCTGGTTCACGAACCAATCCCCAAGCCCCGCTCGATCATGGTTACGTGCGCCGAACCAGCCGTCATCGACGACGAACAGCTCTACCCCTAGCTTCGCCGCACGTTCCGCCAGCGCCATCTGGTCCTTCGCATTAACATCGAAATAAGTCGCTTCCCAAGAGTTATACAATACCTTCCTCGGCTCTTGGCTCGGAATAATATACTGGTATTGATAATGATGGAGATGCCGGCTCATCTCGCCGAATCCGCCTTCCGTATACCCGCCGACGAACATTGGCGTATTGAAGCTCTCCCCCGGACCAAGGATCCATTCACTATCGAAATCATTGATCCCGCCGCTTACCCGGACTTGGTTGAATGACGATTTCTCCGCTGTGATCTTCCAGTTGCCGCTCCATGCAAGAGCACCGAACCAGACTTGTCCACGTTCTTCCGTTGCATGCCCGTTATCCACGGCGAACCATGGATTCGCATGGCCGTCCGTGAAGCCTCGGCGGGATTCGAGCACTTTTTTCCCTTCCGATAGCACGGTATTGCGTAGTTGGAATTCTCCGGACCATTTGCCCGTGACATGAGTTAACCGATAATCTGGCAAGGTCGGAAGGCTCCACGCCGCAGATTGCATGCTCTCCAAGACGATCTCGTACTCGCCCGTATTAACGATGCGCACGGAACGCTCGACAAGATCAAATTCCGGGATGACTGCATAAGTTAAATGCACCTCAATCGGATAGACTCGGTCATTCATCGTAATCACCAAGGTTTCTTTGCCATCCTGCTTCGTGATCTGATGCCCTGCATAATCCATACAGAGATCGCGTACGCCATCCTGCCAGATGACCTTCAAGGAAGGCTCGCTGTAGATGAGCCCTCCCCAAAAGCTGTATTCTTCGATCTCCCTTTCCAGTTCCATATCAAAGGAGCTATGACCCTTGTTCGTAAGCAGCGGAATGCAATCTTCCACATCCACGGGTTCGCCCCAATACAGATGCTGCAGGATCCCTTTCGCGTTAATACCGAATACATAAGAGGAGCCTTTCGTCTGAATTGCGAAAATGCGATGCTGTTCTTGATACTGAATCACTAGCTATCCACCTGCTCTCAACGATTTCGTGATGTTTTATTGCCCCGTTACTTCCACAATTCCAATCGTGCCTGATAGTTCTCGTTATAGACCTTCTCAAGCTTTGCAAGTCCTGCGGCTTCTACTTCCTTCATCATCTGGTTGTACATATCCGTGACTTGTTGTTCTGTCGGTGCGAGCGCCATTTTGAGATAATACTTATTGATTGTCTCGCCAACCTTCTGCTCCATGATCGCTTCCGGTGTACCGCCAGCAGGGCCCAGATTGTCGTAAGGTGCCGTATCGTAAGCCGTATCCGCCAAGTTCTTGATCGCGAGATCCGTCGTTGGATCCGATTTGTAGCGTCCGATCAGATCGTAAGGCGTACCGTCCGAACCCGGACCGTTCTTGATCATCCATGTCCATTTGCGAATGCCCGTCGTCTTGGAAGCTTCATTCCAATCCTTCGTAAATGCATCCAGCACTTCTTGGCGCGGAACGTGCTTCCCGTCCTTCATGTCCCAATCCTTGCCTTCTAATCCCCACATTAGCAAATACTGGCCTTCTTCGCTAGCTAAAAAATCCAACATTTTGATCGTACGCACCGGATCTTTATTCGTCTTCGAGATCGTTACGCCGTCCCAGCCCAAGGAGCTCTTCGGTCCGTATGTTGTCAGGTCAGCCGCAATGTTCGGCCCTAGCACTTTATATTGATAGAGCTGACGCTCTTCCTTGTTCGTACCTTCCGGCGCATCCGCCTTGAGCAGCGTATTCGGGGCCCCTACGTTCCACGAAGCATTTGCTGTGGCGAACACGTTGCCGGCGGCGATCTTCTGTTCATACTGCTTGGTCTTCATCGTCGCCCACTCTTTATCGATCAACCCTTTGTTGTACAAGGAATTAATGAATTTCATCATGTCCAGGTAACGCGGATCGCGGATATCTTTCTTCAGCTCCCCATTCGTTTCGTAATAGGTCTTCATGCCGAACATCCCCTTGAATGTCCACTGCACGCTGCCCATATCTTCCCCATTGAGCGTCATCGGAATGGAAGGCTTGCCGTCGATCGTCGGATATTTCTCTTTGAATTTCACGAGCAACTCTTCGAATTCTTGCGCCGTGAACGGTTCACCGTTATTCACCTTATCGCCGACGCCAAGCTCCTTCAGCATATCCATCCGCATCAAGAAGCCGAATACCGGGTATTTCTCGAGACCGTACCAGTTCGCCAAATAGTAGTTCTTCCCGTCAGCGCTTCTTGTCTTCTTGAGCGTATCGCCGTACATCTTCTTAATGTTCGGGCCGTATTGGTCGATCAGGTCATTCAGCGGAATGATCGCCCCCGAAGCAATGTACTTGTTCATGATATCGCTTCCACGATCCAGCATGAGAACATCCGGCAAATCGTTGCTCGCGAGCATCAAGTTCAGCTTCTCGAGCGGGTTCCCTGTCGGCTGCTGGATCTCCACCGTTACTCCTGTCTTCTCTGTAATCGCCTTCGCTACCGGGTTCGTGAACGCATCGCCCGTATTCTTATCGAACCATGTCAGCTTGATCGGAGCTGTATCGTTCGCTGCCGAATTCGATCCTGCTCCTGAACCTGTCTCATTGGAAGCCGAATTCGAACCGCAGCCAGCCAGCAAAGATAGAACCAATACCGCCGATACAACTAAGTTTACCTTCTTCATACATTAACCCCTCTCTGAAGTTCGTATTGATGGTTGCCTACTGAATCTAAGATTAATTGTAAGAAGCCTTGATTCGATAATCTATAACGCAATGTTATGATTCATAGTGGAAAACGTCTTTCATCGTTGAATGGCTAGATCATCTCATAGCTGTGACGCTTCGGGATGCGCACAGTTACTGTCGTCCCAATGCCCAGCCGGCTAAAGACATCGACCCCATACGCATCGCCATAGGTCAACTGAATGCGGTCATTGACGTTCTTAATCCCGTAGCCCGATAAATTATTCGCCGTCTGGAAGGCATCCTCCAGATTCCTTGGCGGCATCCCCGCGCCATCGTCGATCACTTGGAACACGATATCGTCGCCCTCCGCATAGAGCTTCACGATGATGTTAATACCCGACTCGTGACATATGGCATGGTTAATGCAATTCTCAATGAACGGCTGCAGAATTAGCTTGATCGTCGTATATTTGAACAGCTCTTCGTCGAGGTCATAATGCATATGCAGCATGCCCCGGAATCGAATCTCTTGAATCGCAATGTAGTTCTTTACCAGTTGAATCTCTTGATTCACGAGGATAATCCGCTTGCCTTTGTTCAAGGAGATTCGGTAATATTTCGCGAGATAGTTCACCATCTCGTAGACCTTGGTGCCGCCTTCCTTCAATGCAAGTGAGGAGATCGAGGCAAGCGTATTGTATAGAAAATGCGGATTGATTTGGGCCTGCATCGTCGTTAACTCCGCTTCTTTCGTCGATATTTCCTTCACGTACACATCTTCGATCAAATCTTGAATCTTGGAGGCCATCTTGTTGAAAGCGAACGATAACTGCCCAATCTCATCATGCCCCATCGACTGGATGGAGACCTGGAAATCCCCCTTTTCCACTTTGCGAATATAGAGAAGCAGCTTCTCAATCCGTTTCGTAATGAGCTTCGTCGTCACATAGATTAATAGGATCGAAGCTGCAAAGGCGATCACCGAAATCCATACAATGCGTGCCGTCGCCTTATTCGTATTCTCGAGCAGCTCATGATACGGGACGGTGATGACGGTCTTCCATCCGTTGCTCAACGCCTTGTACGTGAAGAACCGATCCTCCCCGTTCACCTGCTTGTCGAAATTGCCGGAGGTCGACTGAAGATCATCCGCGATCGGGAATGTATCGTATAATTTCTTCGACGCCAGATTCTTGTCGGATGTCGTAATGACGCGGCCGGCCTGGTCGATAATATAGACGCTTTTGTTATTGTTCTCTTTCTCAATGAGGGAGTAGAGCTCCGCGTTGCTAATCTGGATAATCAAGATCCCGTACGGATGTGTCAGGCTGAAGTAGCTCAGCGAGCGCGCCAGAATCAAGGTATGCTCGTCCATCTGGGTATAGACCGTGTCGCCCGCCGCTTGAATGGCCATCCGCCGCACCGCCTCAGGAAGCTCCTCCGTATATCGAATATATTCGCCGTCCGAATACAGCGTTTTATTATCCGTATAAATGGTGATCCCCTGTACATTCGTGTTGAGTGCGAGCATCGCGCTGAACTGCCGATTGATGTACTCGAAGGCATCCAAATAATAGAACGCCTGCTCATAATCATTCGACAGGTAATTGCGAAGCTGCGAGTCCATGTACATGATATTGGATAACTGATGATAGTACTCCAATCGATTCTCGATATTCGTGTTAATTTGATTCAGTGTGCCACTCAAGCTCGCATACGTCTGCTCCGTAATCTGATCCCGGGTCGAGGTATAGGAATAATAAATCATGCCGAAGAATGGAATGATCGATAGCAGAAAAATGATAATAAACTTGTTGCGCAGCTTCAAATCCGTCATCCATGACAGCCGATGGGCAATCGTTTGCCAGAAACGCAGCTTCTTATAGGTTTTTTCGGTATTCATTCGGCGTGACTCCTTGATGCTTCAGGAATAGGGAAATGAAGTATGAAGTACTCTCGTAGCCTACTTTTTGCGCAATATCCTGGACTTTCAGCGAAGGATCCGATAGCATCTGCTTGGCCTTCTCGAGACGAATCCGCGTCAAATAATCATGAATTGTCACGCCGGTCTTCTCTTTAAAAATCGACCGCAAGTAATTCGGTGACAGGTAGACTTGGCTGGAAAGGCTCGTAATCGTAATCTGCTCATGATAGGTCTGCTGAATAATGGAACTCACCTGGTGCACCAGCTTCAAGTTCTTATCCGTGAACCGATCCTTCATCGAATCCATCATATGTCTCAGTATCTGACTGACAGCCTCTTCGATTTCATGGATCGTCTGGCAATCATAAATCGCATGGTAGACATTGGCCCGCGTCTCCGCCGTATTCGTATCCGAAGGATTACTGCGAAGCTGGTCCTGAATTCTTCCCACAAGATCCAGCGCCCAATCATGAATGTGCTTCTTGCGCACCCGCAGCGTCACTAGCCGCGTACAATACTCCTGCAACATCCAGACAACCCGTTCTTCCTCCATCTGTTGAACCGCTTCCAACAATTCGTTCTCTGCAAAAGGCGGCAACTGATCGCTCTCCATATTCATGCGCATATCCTGTGCAAAAATCACTTTGCCGTACCCTGTATAAAAGAGTTCGCTTAACACCTTCCTCGCATGATCATACAGCGCGTGAACTTGCGTAAGCGGTCCAACCTGTTCCGTGACGGCTAACGTGACCATAAAAGGCAGTGCTTGCTTCACTGCCTGCGCAAGCTCGACCCAGAACAAGCGCTGCATCACGCGGGGATGACTGTCCATCAGGATCAGCATCTCCCCTTCACGTAGCGAGACATCGTTCCAGGACAGCTGGCACGAGAGGAAATAATGGCCCATGAACGTACGAATCTGATTCATCGCATCCTCAATGAACATCTCCCGCTCCTCGACATGGTCGTCAATGGAGACCAGAACCACGGTATAATCCGCCTGATAGGATCTTCGTTCCAACCGCTCGAAGCTCTCCATCAAGTTGCTTTTGCGATCCTCGTTCTTCTCATAGATCAGTTCTTTCAAGATGTTCGATTTGGTCACTTGGATCGATCTATTTTTCAACCGAACTTCTTCGCACTTCTCTTTGACGCGCGTCATCACACTTGCGATCTCTTCCAGATCCAGCGGTTTCAATAAATAACCGACGGCGCCGACATTGAGTGCCGACTTCACATATGTAATTTCATCATGTCCCGTCAAGAAGACAATCTTCATCCAATCGAACTGCTCCGTCACCTGCTTCGCGAGTTCAATACCGTTCATAATGGGCATTTGAACGTCCGTTAACACGATATCTGGCTGGATCGTCTGGATTTTCTCCAACGCATCCTTTCCGTTGATGGCCGTGCCCGCGACGTAAATCCCCATCTCTTCCCAACGAATGATGTCGCGCATCATTTCTAATTCTATCTCTTCATCGTCTACTAGAAATATGCTGTACATGATGACCACTCCTTGTTCGCTGACTCTTAACTTATTATAGCTTCCTTGGCATGCCTTTCTGAATCCCTTTTCAAAATGTAAGTTATTTTCAAGCATCATTCGGAACATTGTCATATCGACATCTATTTTTTTGTGATCTTATAATTTTCTTATCACAAGAAACTGCGAGGTGTCACACATGCAAACAAACATGAACGTACACGATGGACGAGAGCTCACGATTCCTCGTCGGAAGCTCTGGACGGTCTTCAAAGAGCAGAAATACCTTTTCCTCATGATGCTGCCCGCCTTAATCTGGGCCGTGTTGTTCGCCTATACACCAATGGTCGGCCTGTACATGTCCTTCGTGAATTACCAGCCGAACCTAGGCGGGTTCTGGACAACCTTGTTCCACAGCGAGTTCGTAGGCTTCGATTGGTTCGAGTACTTCTTCACGAACGGCGACTTCCTGATCGTATTGCGTAATACGCTGGCATCCACGTTAATTACGCTGTGCTTCTCTTTTCCGATGCCGATCCTGATCGCCATCGCCATCAATGAGATCAAGAGTGTCCGCTTCAAGAAAACGGTACAGACCGCATCCTATCTGCCGTATTTCATCTCGTGGGTTATCGCGGCGAATATTATCGTAACTCTACTGTCATCGGATGGCGCCATAAATGCAATTCTTAAATTTTTCCATATTACCGATGAGAGCATCTTGTTCTTGCAGAACGGCAAGTACTTCTGGTGGATCGTCGCGATCGGCAACACTTGGAAGGATATGGGATACAGTTCGATCATGTATTTGGCAGCTATTTCAGCGATCAATCCAGAGCTCTATGAAGCCGCCAAGGTCGACGGGGCCAATCGGTTCAAGCAAATTCGCTATATTACGCTGCCCCACCTGAAGCCAACCATCGTCATTCTATTGATTCTCGCGCTAGGCGGCATTCTGAATGCCGGCTTCGACCAGCATTTCTTGCTCGGCAATGAACTGACCAAAGACTACTCCGACGTCTTGTCGACGTATTCGTTCCGCTACGGGATTCAGAATGGCATGTTCTCGTACGCCTCTGCCGTAGGCATGTTCAGCTCGGTTGTAGCCTTTATCATCGTCTGCATCGTCAATTTCACCGCCAAAAAAGTTAACGGGCAATCCTTATTCTAGGGCAATGGGAGGGACTATCATGAAAAGCAAAAAAAGCATTGCGGAATATATGTTCGACACAGCACTCTATCTGTTCCTCACGGTCATCTTCATCGTCACGTTCTACCCGTTCTGGAACATTCTCGTCATCTCGTTAAATGATGCGACCGATACGCTGCGGGGCGGGTTATACTTCTGGCCGCGGGAAATAACCTTCGACAGTTATCTTACCATCTTCCGTAATCCAGAGATCTGGAGCGCCATTCGTGTCACGCTCTTGCGTACGATCATCGGGACATCGCTCTCGATCTTCTGCATCTCCATGCTCGCCTACTCGCTGAGTAAGCGGCATCTGATCGGTTGGCGGTTCTTCTCGTTCTTCTTCGTCTTTACGATGTATTTCGGCGGCGGATTGATTCCGACGTACATGGTCATCAAATCGCTAGGATTAATCGACTCCTTCTGGGTCTTCATCTTCCCGGGACTGATTGGCGTCTTCCTCATGATTCTGGTCCGTACGTTCATCGAACAGCTGCCCGGCGAGATCGAAGAGTCCGCGAAGATCGATGGCGCCAACGACCTGCAGATTTTCTTCCGCATCGTCATGCCGCTGTGCGTACCAGTGCTCGCGACGATCGGACTGTTCCTGGCCATTGGACACTGGAACTCCTGGTATGACTCGTACATCTACACGTACAAGTCGGAGCTGAAAACATTGCAAGCCGTCTTGGTCAAAATTCTGAATCAATTCCAAACAGCCGGCATGATGTCGGATGCGCAGCAGCTTGCGCAAAGCTCTACCCGCGTTCCGGTATCCAGCGAAAGCATTCGTATGGCGGTAACGATGGTAGCGACACTGCCGATCGTCCTCGTCTATCCGTTCGTGCAGAAATATTTCGTCAAAGGGATGATGATGGGCGCGATCAAGAGTTAATCCAGCTTCATTCGAGAACAAGAAGGGGCGATCCCTGGTCTATCTCTTAGACCAAGGACCGCCCCTTTCGGTTGTTCATCATGAGCTGATTATTCGTGCAGAGCATCTAAGGCGTGATCTAATCGATATACCCCGCCTGCTTCGACATCCAGCGACACCTTCTTACCTCCATACTGCACCGTGATGTTCCCTGCGGCATATGCGTAAATCGTCGTACGAACCAGTTGGTGCTCTTGCCATTCGATATCGACTTCTGCATTTCCCCTTGCACGGAGTCCCGTCACCCTTCCCGATCCCCACGCCTTAGGCAATGCCGGCAGTACATGAATGCTTCCCATCTGACTCTGCAGCAGCATCTCGGCCATGGCGGCTGTTCCGCCGAAGTTCCCGTCAATGACGAAGATATTCGTCTCCGCGCCTGCAATGCCTGGAATTGAATACGACAGCAAATTCTCGAAGCATAAGCCCCCAATGAGATGGGAGACGTGTCTGTACGCCTTCTCCCCGTCCTGTAGCCGTGCAAAATAGAGCCCGAAGAGCGCTGCCGTAAATTCAATATCCTCCAGCTCATCCTGCGCCATTCGCCGCTCCAGGCTGACTCTAGCTGCTTCGCTGAGTTCAGGCGTCCCTTCCGGGGTTATCTGATGAGCCGGGTACAACGCCACCAGGTGCGAAAGATGCCGATGCTCCGGCTGCGCTTCCTCATAATCCTCCAGCCATTCTTGCAGCTGGCCGTTCTTACCGATTTGCAGCGGCGGCAGGAACGCGATTGCCTCCCTCAACTGCTGCTGGAAGGCATGATCTGTCTGCAATCGGTCCGCCGCATCAAGACAGAAGGTGAACAACTCGCGTACGAGCACTTGGTCCAGCGTCGATCCCATCGACAGCTGCTGCACGCATTGACTTCGATCATCGCAATAGAAATGATTCTCTGGCGAATTCGAAGGTCCCGTGACGAGCCACCCATACTTCGGATGGATCGTCATATAATCCAAGAAAAATTCGGCCGCTTCCTTCAAGACGGGATAGGCACGCTGCGCTAGAAAATCTTGATCCAAGCTATAGGCATAACGCTCCATCAGATGCGTTGCAATCCATAATCCGCCCGTCACGTTGAGCCCCCAAGACGTCTCCCAGCCCGGAGCCGTGAATCCCCAAGCATTGGAGAAAACATGCGCTACCCAGCCTTCGCTGTCATAGAAATCGCGTACCGCCGCACGGCCTGCCTGCGACAACGCCTCGATATAGCGCATTAAAGGTAGGTGGCATTCCACAAGATTCGTCACTTCCGCCGGATAGTAATTCATCTCGGTATTAATATCCAGATGATAGTCGCAGCTCCATCCCATTCGGCAGGCTTCCCCATCGTTCCAGATGCCCTGCAGGTGCAATGGCAGCGGCGAGTCCTCCCGCGAACCGGCAATCATTAAATAACGGCCATATTGCAGGAATAACGCGAACAGTTCGGGGTCATCGGCTTGTCCTGTCTTCAATAACCGCAGACGTTCGTCCGTCGGGAGACTTGGATGCTCTGACTCGCCTAGCTGGATCGTGACTCTGTCATAAAGCCGGCGATAATCTGCGATATGATCGACCCGCAATGCGTCATATCCACTCGCGATTGCGCGTTCGATCTGTTTCGAGCTAGCTTGCTTCCACGCTCCGCCCTCGGCACGATAGTCCGTGTTCACCGCCAAATAAACCCAAGCTTCATCGGCATCTGTGACGATCAGTTGCCCCGCTTCTTCGCGCAGCGATCCGCCGGACGTGATCACCTTGATAAGTCCTTCACTCCAGACGCCGCATGTCCCATTACTGTGGACTTGCTCCGTTGCCTGGCATCGGAAGGCGATGGTATCCTCGTTCACGATCTCCGCTGCGAATGATGCGGTTCGTCCTACAACACCAAGTTGGAAGGAAATGCTCCCGGATTCTTCTCCCCAAAGACGTGCTGCAACAATATGATCCGCATGGGTTGCGAACACCTCGCGCATGATCTTCTTACCATTTACGTTGTAGGACGCTTGGTACACCGCCTGCTCTAACTGCAGCTCTCGGCTGAACTGTTCCGCCTTGCCCGATGCTGCGAACCGGAACAATACATCCATGAGCGGCAGGTTCGTGCCGTAATTCTGCTTCCTCGGCTGCAGCATCTGCTTCGCCAATCGATCTCCCGCCGCATAGTCGCCCGCGAAGAAATGCTCCCGCATCGCCTGCAAATCAGCTTTTCCATTCGACTCACTTACCGCTGGCTCGGATTGGCCCGACCAGAACGTCACTTCGTTCACACTCCAGGTCTCCGCATCAGTGCCTCCATAAATCACCGCGCCGATTCTTCCGTTGCCGATCGGAAGTCCTTGCGACCACTCCGTGCCAGGGTGGTTATACCACAGTTTCATTCCACTCATGTCTCATTCTCCTTCTCATTCATGATCTGATGTAGCTAGTGAAAAGGCGGCTCCGATCATCCGGAACCGCCTTGCTCATGCTTGCATGCTACGGACGATTCCATGGATTCGCCGTATAGACCGTAAATAGCAAATCTCGCTGCTCTTCATTTGTCCATGTCTGGCCGCCGTCCAGCGACAATCGAGCCATTCCTTTCGCATACGGATTGTCATCACGATATGCGAAGCCGTAGTTGTTATCCGTACTTTCCGTATATGTGGATCGAGGAGATTTCAAGATGAGGCCATATTTCTTCGTTACGTCCAGCCCCTTCAGTCTCGGATAAATCGAATATGGAGACACGGATCCCGGTATGTTATAAGGCGTGAGCGATGCGGAGAAGATCGTATCCACCGGATTATTTGCATCGTCCAAGGTCACGAGATCGAAGTAATAAGCATCTTTGGGCACTGCATTGACATAGCTCTCATAGATGTAGATGTCCAGCTTCGGCAGGTCGGAATGCTCCAGCGTAAAGACCTGCATGCGCTCAACATTTGCCCGAATATCCGAATAGTAGTTGTACTCGCCCCCACTGCTGTCTTGATCGATACGCTGCCCAACCGCATCCGGTATATGATAAGCCTCGATTTCGTTAATCGAAGGCACGCCATAATTCGTCTTCAGTATCAACCGGATCTTAGACGTCGTTAGCGTCGGGAACGTCAGCTTCCGATGGTCGCCTACCGTAAATCCCTTCGTAATGTCCTTGTAATTCGCACCATCCCAGTATTGCAGCGCATAGTTCGCGATTCGGAAATTCGCATCCCTGAACTCTTTGATGACAACCTGATTCAGTGTCGTGTCCTGTCCGAAATCCACTTCAACCCATTGATCATTCACTTGTCCATCCGCGGCATTCCAACGTGTTGCTTCATTGCCATCCGTGATCCGCGCGGCATCATAACCTGGATCAGCCCAAGTGGAGGAGACTTGCACCGGCTTGCCTAACGCTAGATTGACGGGTGTATCAGCCTCGACTGCCCCCTTACCTTTCGTGATGCGCAAGATCGCGGTCCCTTTGGCCGGGAGCTTATATGTATAGCTGCCCTTTGCTGTGCCTTGTTGATCTCCGCTATATAATTCCGTAATGGCATAGTTGTGATTTGGCTTTAGTCCGAGATCTTCGAACTTCACCGTAAGCTTCTGTTCCTCCGACGTCCAATTCGACAGCCCGACGATCCGATTGTCTTCGGCATCGGTCGTATAAATAACGGATGGCGAATGCTCCTCTTGATGATAGAAATTGGTCATGCTCACCGGCTTTGCTGATCTACCCTGCTTCACCAGTGCTAACAGCTCCTTGTTCTCCACCCATTTCCATCGGTCATCCGCGACAAACGGCAGATTATCGCCGAGCAGCCAATGTCCGCCACCGAGTGCTACCGTCGTCGCCAGGAGTTGCGCGTCCCGCTGGCTGTATTTGTGCCAGAAGCCCTGAATTACGTATTCCGGCAGGTACATATCCGGGTCGTTGTAGGCGTACAGCGTTCCATTCGTCCACCAGGAAGCAGCGCTGTTCATCGCTTGCCGCTCGATCCCCGAGTAGCTCGCTACGCCGAGTGATGTATCGCAAGCGGTACGTCGGCCGTGAGCGAATGCGGCAGGCAGCAGCGGTGCGATCGACTCGTTAATGTAGATCGGGCGGTTCGCTGCGAGCACCGCATCGCGGATAATGCCGAGGCCGATGCGATAATTCTGCATGCCGTTGGCTGATGGGTCATAGTGCTTGCCCTCATACATGCCCATATCGATGAAATCCAGCTTCAAATAGTCAAAGCCCCATGCAATATATTGTTGGGCGTTGCGCTTAATCACTTGCTGCGCGACAGGATGCGTTGCGTCCAGCGCGTAGGTATTCAAATAGGTCTTGATTAAATTGCCCTGCTCATCGCGCAGGCAGATATCCCGATGGGTCAAATTCGAGCCTTCCACCGGCAAGTCCAGCCATCCCTCATAAATCGTGAACGGGGTCGAATAGCCTCCGACCTTCAATCCCTTGGCGTGAACATAATCGGCGAACTTGGCCATCGCATCCTCGAACGGCATTCCGCCTTCAGGCTGGAATCCCCCATCCAAATTGAAGTATTGATAACCAAGTGGCTTCAAATGCTCTGCCACATAGTCGACCATTGGATACATTGCTTCGGCGGTTGCGTAGCTGTCGTGCGAATAGAAGGTGTTGTACCCCATCGGCACTTCACCCTGCCATTCCATATGCTGTTCTCCCATATTGTATACGCTTCCGTATTCTTCTAAGCCTTGTTGATAATCCTCATAAAACCCAAGGAAGAACTTGTCGGAAGCAACGGTCTTGCCGTGAATTGATCCGCCCCAGTTATACAAGGAGAACGCGGTTAACGCGCCATTCTTCGACGCCGCTTCCCCGAGCTTCTGGCTGCTCTTCCATTGCTTCACGGTCGCCGCGCCCGCAACGATGCCTTGCTTGTCCGTGTTATCGAACATCGATGCGACCCAATGGCTAATCCCATTGAACTTCTCCCATGTCAATGCCTCGCCATGGAAGCGGTCCGCGCCATTCTGACTGTGACCGAATTGATCGACGGGTGCTACCCCAAAGTCGAAGTTATTCGTATACGGCGTCGTGAAGATCCGCTTGTCCTTACCTGCGCCGATATCCAGGTTATCGGCTGTAATCGGTTCCAGGATCTCGACCGTTAGCTGATTGTCATCATGAACTTGCATATCGACGAGAATGTAAGATGACTTCGGATAGACGTAAAAGTTCACATCCATCGTTATGCCGGAAGCGAACGTATTGATCACCGTCAGCTTCTTCCCATGCTTCCCGTAAGCATCATCCTGAAGTGAACTCCACTCGGCGGTGCGGGATACAGCATCTAATGAGCTTAACCGCTCTTCGTGCCCCGTCAGCTTCGCTTCCGAATGAAATCCTCTGACCATCGTCGTGCCAGACCACGAGAAATCGCCTGTACCCGTCGTAAGATCATAACTCAGTTCAGATTTGCCGTTCGTGACTTTTACCTTCTTGTTCTTGTTCGTGAAAAGAGCTTCAGATTGCGCACTTGCAGACTCCGCTGAACTCCATACAGGCCATAATGAACTGCCTAATACGATGATCAGGAGCATAGCTAAATACCTCGTTTGAATCCGATTGTTCATCCAAATGCCTCCTCGAACTGTACTTACGTCCTATTGTAAGGAGCCTTGTACGAACGATCTATAACGCATAGTTACGTTTGATAGTTGAAAACGTCTTTCATAGATTTTTTTGCTCAACAATGCCCATGGAGGAAGTGATTCAATCCGGAAACCGGATCGACTTCGATCTTAGCTGCATCTAAGGAAAAGACCATTCCCCACTGCGGGAAATGGTCTTTTCAGCCTTCAGATGAATTCGTCCGTCATGCCTTGCTTTGCGTAATTTTATAGATTTTAGACTCGGCAGGCTCCAAAGTTATCTGCAGCACCTTCGCCGCTTCTTGTTCCACGCCTTCCCATATATCCCATACACGATAGGATTGATTCGACTCCAAACCAACCCGTTCAAGCGATATCGACTTATGCGCGGCTTCCTTGCCGCTGAAGTTGAACACCGCTAAATAGATGATGGATGAATCTTCTAAACGATCCAGCACGAAGACATCCGAAGCGCGATCCCCGAAGTTTCCTTCGACCGGTCTGAATGTTCGACCTAACCGAGCAAGCCCGTTCATCTCTTGATTTCCAAGCCAGGCCTTCGCCCGCTCCGCGGCTTCCAGGTTGCGGTAATCATCGCCAAGAAGCAGTACCGTGCCGGCGATCACCGATGCCGTAAACCGGCTTCTCCCTTCATGCCACGACGTCGGCTCCTGGTTGCAGCTTCGGTAAATGGCCGCATGGTCGGGATCATTGTAGTGGTACAACGACTGATTCATCCACCAACCATGCGTGACGGAATTCAGAAGGTACTCCGTGTCCTGAATCGTCCCGAACACGTCGCAGGAGATTCGCCGGCTATGCGCGTAGGCGTAAGGGAACATCGGAGCAATCGATAGATTAACAAAGATGTCTCGGCCTGCGGCTTCCGGAGACAGCTTCTTCGCTAGATGCGAGAGCCCGTAATTATAGGCGGCAATCCCCGTCGTAATCTCCGGATGGTAGTGCCTGCCTTCCAGCGCACCATGCGCCATGAAATCAAGCTTCACGTAGGAGAAGCCCTCGGCAATCATCTTCTGCGTGAACCAATCGATTCGCGCAAGCGTTCCCGGATGCGTCGGATCGATCGCGAGCCCGCCCGCAATATCCGCGACGACTTCCCCTGCATCATCCCTGAGCAAAATATCGGTATACGTATACTGCCCATTCGTCCCTTCGACGATATCTTGGAATTGCGTGACGCTGCCCCAGAACGCGAAAGGCGTCCAGTATGTGCCTGCTAGATGACCATTGTTCCGGACTCTTCGCAGCGCATCCTCCATCTCCTCCTTGGTGAACCGATCCCAGAAAGCGTCGAAATTGATATAGAGCGTCTGGTCATTCTCGAACCCTAGCGGCTGCACCTCATGTTTCAAGAAGTCGCTCGTCGAAGTATACAAGTCATAATCCAGATTGCTCATGGCCGCAGCCCAGCTATTCCATCCGAACGGTACACCGCCAGCCCAAGGCAGCGGAGCCGTAACGCATGTATTTGCCCATCCATACTCCTCGAGGCCATCCCGGTAATCCTCATAAAAGCCGACCAGCACAAGTGGAGATTCAATGCGCGTGCCGATCACATAACCGTGAGGCAGCACGTCTCGCGTCATTTCACCGGCCGCTCCGCCATAGAATTCAAGCTCATCGACCTGACCTGCGTGTTCCCCTTTGATTCGAATGCCTGATTTCCAGACATCATGCGTAATCGAACCGATGAGAAGCCCGTTCCGACTCTCTGGTTGGAACAAAGCCGTAACCTCGTAGCTTTCCGTCTCATGCGGGAAAGGTCTCGCCGTATAACGCACCCACTTGTCATTGTCGTAAGGCACGCGGAGCACATGCAGCTCGTCTTGCGGCGAGGATGGCTGCGCTGCCGTCAACTTGTTCGTCTTCAAGACCGAAATGCGCCGAACCTGCGTCTCCTCTGCACTCGCGATAACAGCTTTCGTCAAGAAAAATGCATGATCCTCGTATACATAGAAATGCTGCTCCATCGTTGGAATCGTTGACGACTCATGCCGAATCGTCCAATGGATGCCTCGGCCGAACGCATCTTCAATCGCCTGGGGCTCAGCTTGCAGCACATGGCGGTCATAAAGCCCGGTATGATATTCCCGACCCTGCCAACGAAAGGCGCTGTATACCTCGCTAAGTTCAAAAAAACCTTGCCGCGTACAAGCATATACTCCATGCGCCAAGTCGATCTCGACACGGATGCGCCCGTTATCCGCAACATAGACATTGTTCACTTCATTGCTCCAACTTACGGTATTCTCCTTGCTGCACTTCATGCCACTGTCTGCCTCCTTGTGTGTAGCTAGATTGAACCTATCTACGAACAGTATAAGAGAGGGATAGCATACACTCCATGCAACAATGTCTCGATTGATAGCGCAAAGCGCCGAAGTTATTGGAGGTATAATAACAGCTTGTGCGCTTTGACGGGCTTAAATGTGTTATAAATGATCCGTATCTACAACGATCCAGATACAATCTTGCCTTGATACATCACGGCTGGGCGTTTCGATCTTCTAGCGATCGTCTCTGCCGAGCAGCTTGCCTCGACAAATACGATGCTCGCTTCATCACCCATTTTAGGCCATACTTGATAACCTTCTTCATCTAATGGGGTCTTGCCTCCAGTAATAAAATGTAGTGTTCGTGCCAAATCCAGTTCCGTACTACTTCCGAACCGTTCTGCCAATCGGCCGGCACGCTCGAGCACATCCCCGTTACCAAAGGGGGACCACGAATCAAAAATGTTGTCACATCCTACGGCTACAGGCACAGAATGCTGGTGAAGAAATGGAACCGGCGGCATCGTTCTGGCAAGCGGCACGCTTGTAACGATCGTCATGCCATTCTCGGCTAACAGATGGGCAATTTCATCTGCTTCTTGTCCTTCCATGTCACCTAGAGCAAATGCGTGACTTATGGATACGCGTCCTTGCCATCCAGCCTGCTCTGTCAGATGTGCCAGCCGTTTGATCGTATCGAGCCCGATACGTCCTCCGTCATGCAAATGCAGATCAACATCGGCATTTCCTTCGACAGCCAGCTCCATCATCTGCTGCAGTGACCTTTCCATGTCGCCGTCCACATGTTGCGGATCTACGCCTCCGACCAGGCCACAGCCTTGACGTACCGCTGTTTTGATAAGATCATAGCATTGCGTCCGCAGGAGTCCGTGCTGTGGAAAAGCAACGATTTCATAAGATAATTTGCCATCGAATGAAGCGAGCGCTTCCTGGATCGCCTCCAAGTGACGTAGACCAACTTCGGGATAAATATCGACATGCGTGCGGACATGGGTTGACCCGGCTTGGAGTAGAACGTGAAGCAACGCCTCGGCACGTTCCTTCATCGTCGTTGCAAGCGTAGGAAGCGTATTCTTCTCCATTTCGAATCGCTCAATAATGGAAGCAGCCGGTTGAACGGGGCGCCAGCGGTCGCCAAGCAGCGTCTTGTCTAGATGACAATGCTTCTCTATGAAGGATGGCAATGCGAGCAAGCCTTTCGCATCCTTCCGCAGCCCACCATCATCAGGCAAAGGTTCTGTCGCAGGCAAGATATTCGATATCTTTCCCGCTTGAATTTGTAAATGGTATGATTCCGTCTTCGTTCCTATAACGTTGCTGTCTTGAACGATGTGTCCATTTTCCAATCTCACATTTGTAAGCCAAAACATCTCTTGCATGATTGTTTTCCCTCCATGGCTAGATTCGCTTTTTGTCACCTTGCGTATTCCCTGCTGACATACCCTATTCGTGCGATGTGCGATAACTCTGTCTACGAAGTCGTGTTAACGACACGAAGCAGCTCAGTAACAAGACGAAGGCACCGAACAGGTAAGGCAAATTGATATGAACATCGAATAGAATTCCTGCGAGCATCGGTCCGAAGATGGTGCCAAGACTCGAATAGGCGTTGTTCATACCCGCGACGAAACCTTGTTCATCCCCTGCTTCCCTGGACAGCATGCTGTTCATCATGGGCCGCAGAATATTGTTGAACGTAAAGAATAACATCGTCACGATCATGACATACAAGAAATTGCCTGAGAAGATCAAACCGATTAATGTTACTGCGGACAACATGAGCATGGCTGCAATGACCCGTTTCTCCCCGAATCGACGGGCGATTCGTTCTGTAAGCACAAGTTGGTTGACGGTAGCGATTAACGAACATACGGTCAGCAGGATCGATATGTCACGTGTCGTGAATCCGTAGCTCTGCACGACGAAGAGTGGGAATATCGCTTCAAAATGGGTCAAGCCGAAGGAAATCGCAAAAACAATAAGTAATAAAATGAAATAGCGTGAGTGAATGGATCGGCCAATTTGCTGAAATACATTCTCCTTCTTCTCCTTCGCTTGCTGGCGCAACCGGCGAACGTCCGGCGTTAACGATTCTGGCAGCATCCGCAGACTGCAAATCATGGCGAGCAGTCCGACCAGCGCAGAAGCATAAAAAGGCGCCTTGATGCCTAGCTCAGACAGTAATCCCCCCACCCCGGGTCCGATAATAAATCCCGATGTCATGGATGCGCCTAACCACGACATCGCCTTACTGCGCTCTTGATCTGGCGTAATGTCCGCAACGTACGCGATAATTGCTGGAATAAGCGCTGCTGAACCGATTCCGCCAATCAATCTTGAGACGAACAATAAGGATAGATCGCCAGCTAAGGCGGCTAATAGATTCGAGAAAGCAAATAGAATCAACCCTACAATAATCATAGGTTTTCGCCCACGCTGATCTGACAAATTACCTGCAACCGGTGAGAACAGAAATTGGGTTAGTCCAAAACAGGAAACCAAGTATCCTGCCGCTTGTCCACCTGCCCGGAACAATGTGAGGAGCTCGGGGAGAATGGGAATAACGAGACCCATACTTAAATTTGCGAGAAACATATTGAGTAGTAATAGTGGGAATGCTGACTTCGATACCATGATGAGCTCCTTCCTTCTAATGCCAAGTCCATGCTAACATACATCCGAACGGTATGGGAAATATGTAAAAGCTTTAAGAAAAGAATGTTTTTCATATACTAGATGCGTGAAATAACAAAAACTGCCGCAATGCGACAGTTTTTGGTTTCTATTCGTTTACAACCGTAAGCATCTAAGTCTGACGCCCGATCAAAAGAGAAACAGCTAGCGCCATTAAAGATTTTTTACAGTGGCTCGGTGCGTTTCTGTAGCCTCAACCAATCTGCTCTCAACAACACCCGCCCATGCAAAACTGCAAAACTGCCCTTTAGCTTAATAAAAACAAGGAGCCAGCTGCCGTAGCAAACTGCTCCTCGCTCTGTTCAACTAACGTGTCCCGTTAGTTCAATATAATAGACGTTGGTAATAACATTCAACTGCCCAAAACAATTACTGCTCAGGTCAGAACCCTTGTTCAAAATTGAAGAAGACACATTGGTTTTTGTTCTGTTCTAAACACATTCTGTACTGATTCAAAAAATGTATTATCAGATAACCTAGCTAATCCAAGACGGATTAATGTTTTAAAGTCTACTGCCCCCATAATTAGAGAAGAAAACTCAGCGACATCCATGCTAATTTCCACATCGTAATCGGTGTTATCAGTTATAGTTGGAAATCCATTTACAAAATGTATTATTGTACTTCCATTATTTGACTCGAAGAAAGTATCAACTATAGAGATTTTCATCTTACAGTTTTGATTTCCAAAGTTACGATTCACTAGCTTTTCGAATAGAGTTTTTATATCAACTACTCGGTACATAATTCCCATGCCTATTGTACTCGTCTCGAGATACTTGGATAAAAATGAATCATACGTACCTCGTGAGGGATCGGAAAGTAAAAAATGGAAATATTCATCCTGGGTTTCTATTATCACACGTTCTACTTGATCAAATTGAGTATGAAGGAATGTACAGAATTCTAAAAGAACATCAGGAGTTTCGTAAACAAGTTCTTTGATGACTAGATCGTTTTTGTACTGATAATGCTTGTGGAATGAAAAAGCCAGATATCCTAAAATTGTTCCATCTTTTCTATATCCCACGATTCGATTCTCGTTAAAGTCAAACAGATCACCCAGACCTTTATCCAACTTTTCAGTTAACCCATTTGTCCTTTCAAAAAACTTGTTGTAGCAATTTAGAACCTCATTTCTGTCTTCATTATTTAAAAATTCAATATGTTGCTTTGAGTCACCTCTAGGGAAACCTACCGTTTTCACTCTATATTGATTAATTTGACTGCCATATCCGAACCCCATTTTCTTATAAGATCCAGCATCAAATGGGTATAGCGTGACCAATGGCACTCCGCATTCCTTATAACGTTGGAAAGAGAACTGTACTAGTTCTTTAGCGATTCCTTCCTTTTTATGCAGTAAATCCACCGCAACTGAACCAATCCCTCCTACACTCATAATTGTCGATGTAACATTCATTTTAAAGTCATAAAGACACATTCCACCTAAAAGTAGTTTATCCCTATAAGCTCCAAACAGTTCTTGCTGAGGAAACTGCTCAATACTATTTTCAATCCAACTTTTCAACCTGTTTACGTTATCTTCCTGATATCCAATCCATGGATACGAATTACAAGAAATTTCTGTGAATGCATCTACGTCTTCTATTGTAAGTTTTCGAACGGTATTCATTTGATAGACAACCCTCTCTGTTAATTATTAACATTCAATAGCGTAGTCATGGTTAACATACTACTGCATCTAATACATCAACAAGTGAATAAATGATTATATTTGAACTTTACTGCTCGTTAGTGTAACGCGGCTGCCGATCCATGCCGGCAGCCGCGTCTTAGTTATTTATTAAACTATAGTGTCCCGTTAGCTTAATAATGGAAAGTATCAAGCTTTAACTTATATATAGGCTGCTGATAGATATTTAATTGATTTTGGCTTATAAACCCAGCTTTCTCATATAAATCGATAGCTTGCTTGTTTTCTTTTTCTACTGTTAAAGATATAAACTTACATTTTTTGTGTTTTTCTTTTATAAATTCAATAATTTTAGAGACTGTTTTCCATATCCTTTACCTTGAAGTGCCTTATCGATCTGAAATCCACAAATCCAATAATTGTCCTCACTGTCTGGTGTATAGCTAATATAAAACGCACCAACAATTCTATTATTCTCATATAAAACATAAGGATCTAAAGCCTCATCCCAAGGTTTTATATAAGCAAACGCTAGTGATTCTGCAACATTAGGAACAAATGCTTTTTGGCTCTCGTGCACTGATAGTTCAAATGCGTCTTCCCAATTATCCTTTGTAATTTCTTTAATACAAATATCATACATTTACAAGATTCCTCCTAAAATATCAAATATTTATATTTTACCACATAAATCCATTCAAGTTTCACTTGAACTAAACTGCCCGTTAGCACAACGCGGCTGCCGATCTATGCCGGCAACCGCGTTTTAGTTATTTATTAAGCTATCGTGTCCCGTTAGTTTAATGCAAAATGGTTATTCATTAGTCAAGTTTAATAATCTTATCAAAGCAGTATGATTCTTTGTCATAGCCATTATGCTCATAAAAAGCATGAGCGTCGGTTCGCTTAAATCCGCTACATAAAATAATACTTGATATTCCCATTTCTTTAGCATAAT
Organism: Paenibacillus terrigena DSM 21567; assembly: GCF_000374845.1. Lineage (GTDB taxonomy): Bacteria > Bacillota > Bacilli > Paenibacillales > Paenibacillaceae > Paenibacillus_K > Paenibacillus_K terrigena. The sequence continues at coordinate 38,724 of NZ_KB895434.1, forward strand.
TTTCAGTGTGTTTTAGTAGTTTTGTACCTATCCCACTATGCTGTAATTCCTTTTTAACAGCAAGCCCTTGAATATGTAGATAACCAATCGGAGACCCTACGGATAACGCCTGAACGATAGTGACAAAACCAACCACATCATTTTCAAATAATGCAACGAATGTTTTGTAATTTCCGTCCTTATCCATGTCTTCCATAGTAACTCGAAAGTTTTCACTATTAACATTACGAACTCCAAGTACATCGTTCCATAAAAAAACAACTTCAGTATAATCATTTGCTACAATTTCACGTATCTTAATTTCCATACCCTACCCCCGTTATTAAAAATATTGGCTAACGAAGGATTCGACAATTGATGAAGTAATCCTGCCCGTTAGCGCAACGCGGCTGCCGATCCGTGCCGGCAGCCGCGTTTTAATTAAGCTATAGTGTCCCGTTAGTTTAATCAATAGGCATTAATTTTTAACCCTCAGTAGCCTCATACTGTTCAATATGACAATCAATGCTGCACCCGTATCACTAATCACTACAATCCATCGATAGCATCAAAGAAAGACTCGCCTGCATTGCAAGCCTCCATTGGTGTGACTTCACTTGTGTCATACATGGCCAGTGCCGTACACATATACCTAGCCTCCAATATTCCTGATTCGTTCAAAATGTTGCTCCGTAATTTTCCATCTCCAAACGGCTTAGTCAACAATATGAAGACCGGGGATGGTTTGCAAAAGCTCGCGTATTTCGCTCATCGGCAACCCGCTTTTCTTAGCCCACTCACTGGCATCGCCAAACACAGCGACACATTCCCGATCCGAATCCGTATAAATGTCCAAAATCAGACCGATTTTTTTCGGCCATTGTTGTGAGATCACAAAATCCCGAGCTTCCGCCGGATCCAACAAGCAAAAGCATGGCCATTTGGGAATAAAAATTCTCTTCATGTCACAATTCAACAAACGGCAATCTTGCAAGCGTGCAGATGAAAAATCGCACTCTGATACGGATGATCTGTCCATGTCTTCCCAGTCGCCAAAATCACAGCCAATATACTTGCCCATAAACCTGACGCGTAAGAAATGTACACCCCGAAAATGAAAGTCCCTTAAGGCTTGCTTTTGATCGAAAATACCTCCATGCATCCTCAATCCAGCAAAAACCATTCCTTGCCCATCGGTTTCCGAAATGACGGTGCAATTATGCAGTTCCAGTTTCGGACCCAAAATACTTACCTGATCCCTTTCAAGCTCAATCGTTTGACTAGAAAGCACTTGAGAATTAATTTTCACCTCTTTGTCTTCCTTTCATGCAAAAATCTTGCTCCGCTATTATTGGGATTCCAAGAAGAAAAGTCAGCCACATAGATTTCGTTAAATATCAAATCGAGTGGCATATGCTCCACAGCATCAGCAATTTCGTCATAAGGCGGAGGAATTACTAAAGAAAATCCAAAGTCATCATCAATGATCAGCGATCCATTAAAAATACGCTGCCTAGATGTCAGCCCGATTATATCCCTCATGGATTGCCCGGCATACAAGCACTCCTTATAGCGCCCCGTATAACTTTGATTGCAACCAATAGAGACAATCAGGCCACTAGAATCCACTACAATTGTCAAAGTACCATCCAATGTATACGCAGATCTTACCTCGCCATCCGGGAACGGAATATTCTTTAAGCTCATCCTGTGCCGCGAATATAGTTCATCGATATACTCAGATATATTTCTCCCTAAAACAACATTACCCAACGAATACCCTGATATGACTTCCGCATCAAAATCAATCCACACATGGCCCTCCGTTCGTTCTGCCCTAGATCGCGTTCTACCGGAATCCTGCAAATTTACCGTTTTATTGGTGACAGTATGCATCACTCATATTGATAAATTAATATCTCCAGTATATTCTATAAAAAACTAATTAACGGAAATTAGAAACGAAAAACTTTCATGAAAGCAGGAACGCTCTCCATGGAAAGGGAGAAGAAATATTCGTAATCGGTTTTTCTTTCATTAGCCAATTTATTCAGTTCCCTTCAGTTATAATGCTTAACTATAATATATCATATTGTAGTAGCCTGCATAAGTAGTCGCTCTAAGACTAGCATGGATAGAACTCTTTTCCATCTTACTTTTCATTGTCATAGTATAAATATACCAGTGCTCGGGCCAAGAAACGGGTATCTAGCGCGTGAATGCTGCAGGAACGCCGCCATCGATCGTCAGCATGCAGCCTGTCGTCTTATCGGATTTGGAAGAAGCAAAGAAAGCGATCCCCTCTGCAATATCCTTCGGGTAAATGTTCACGAGCAGCGTTGTGCGCTTGCGATAATATTCTTCGAGCTGATCGGGCTCGATGCCATACGCGGCTGCGCGTTCATTCCGCCAGGAGCTATTCCAGATCGCAGATCCTTGCAGAATGGCGTCAGGCAGAATCGTGTTGACGCGGATCCCGAACTCGCCGCCTTCGGCCGCAATGCACCGTGCCAGATGCGCTTCGAGCGCTTTGCTGGCACTATAAGCGGAGGCGTTCTTGCCTGCATATACAGCGTTTTTGGAACCGACGAACACCATATTTCCCCCAATGCCTTGGAGCTTCATTATGGTGAAGGCTTCACGGGCTACGAGGAAATAACCTGTCCCAAGTACATTCATGTTCAGGTTCCATTCCTTGAGCGAGGTCTCATCGAACGGACTGGAGGTGGCCAATCCTGCATTGTTGACGATAATATCCACGCCGCCATACATGACGGATGTCTCTTCATAGGCGGCCTGTACCGCTTGCTCGTCAGTGACGTCCATCTTCACCGCATAGGTTCGGTTGGCGCCGTATTTCGCATTCAATTCTTGTGCGATCTGCTGCGCACCTTCCAAGTTCAGATCGGCCAGTACGACATGCGCGCCCTCCGATACAAGTCGTCGTGCCGTCTCGCTGCCGATGGCGCCGGCACCGCCGGTAATGAAGGCAATTTTACGCGAAAATTCCGATTCTGCAGGCGCAAGCGACAGCTTGTAGAGCTCAAGCGGCCAGTATTCCACGTGATAGGACTCATTCTCCGACAGCGAGACGAATTGCCCAAGCGTCGTTGCACCGCGCATCACGGCAACCGCTCGGTGAAACAAGGCCCCGCTGACCTGCGAGATCGCCCAGCTCTTGCCCGTATTCACCATTCCGATCCCCGGGATGAGGATGACGCGCGGTGCTGCTTGGAACATCTGATCGCCCTCAGTGTGATGACGTTCAAAATATGCTGTATACTCCGCCTTATAGGCGGCAATCCCTGCGAGCAGTTTCTCCTCCAATCCAGCAACATCTTCGGTATTCGGCGCCCATTCGATGAACAGCGGCACCACCTTCGTATGGACCAAGTGATCTGGGCATGCTGCACCAACCTGCGACAACTGCGGCGAATCGCACCCATTCACGAAGCGCAGGATATCCTCTTCATCATCATAGGAGAGGATCATCTTCTGCCCTTCGGATACTGCGCCCCGAATCACCGGCATAACACGCGCCGCGATCTGACGGCGGGTCTCCTTCGGCAAAGCTTGGTGCTTCATGCCGCCGAACAATTGCAATTCGTCCACTCGCGCTTCAATATACGCAGCGGCTTCGTTAATGATGCGAATCGTGTGTGCATAACATTCTTCCTGCGTATCCCCCCACGTGACAAGTCCGTGCTTCTCCATCAGCACCAGCTCTGCGTTCGGATTGGCTCGTACGCCCTCTACGATCATTTTCGACAAGGCGAAACCTGGACGAAGATAAGGAACCCACACGAATCGATCTCCGAAAATCTCGCTGGCAATCTCCTTGCCGTTATCTGCGCAGCATAGACTAATGATCGCATCCGGATGCGTATGATCAACATGCTTGAAGGGCAGAAACGCATGCAGTAAAGTCTCGATCGAGGCGCGCGGATGTTTGGCATCTATCATGCAATGCCCCAAATACGTTACCATTTCCTCGTCCGTCATCGATTCGCGCGCAACGAGCGGCTGTATATCCTCCAATCGAAGTCCCGTAAAATGAGCCGCTTGCATGGACCCAAGATCGGAGCCGCTGCCTTTCACATACATGACTTCGGTCTCGCGTCCGCGAAAGTCGATCACTGTCGTCTTGGACGACGTATTGCCGCCATAAATGTTACAGACCCGCCGATCCCCACCGATCAAGTTGGAACGGAAGGCTAACAGATCCAATTCGCTTACAATTTGCGAAGCTTTAGCGGCATCCCATGCATTTTCGATCATTTTGATTACCTCCGATACTTTTTGTTTGTGTTTATAAATACCTATTTTAGGAAATAGATGATTATTTCTCCGTAAAAATAGGCCATGATCAAATACATCACAGCCCGGACAGGAGGTCTCGAATTAACGTGCAAACATCACTTCTTGCTCATAGCGCTTCACGACTTGAAGCCACTCTTCCCTTACAGGCACGCCTCCTTGGGCACAATAATAATCCCATACCGCGCCGAATGGATAGGATTTGTATTCCTCGACGAGCGCAAGTCGGGATGTATAATCCCGATGAAGCTCAAGTTCCTTCAGCAGCTCCACAGGCTCCAGCATGGCACGCATCAATGCCTTCAACATATTGCGCGTACCGATGACCCAAGCCGCAACGTGGTTAATGCTTCCGTCAAAGAAATCCAGACCGATATGCGTTCGATCGAGGAAATGACCACGGACGAGTTCGCGCGCGATGTCAAGCAGCTCATCGTCCATCGTAACGACATGGTCACTGTCCCATCGGACTGGCCGACTCACATGCAGCAACAGCCGATCCGTGAACATGAGAATGGATGAGATTTTGCTGGAGATCATCTCCGTCGGGTGAAAATGGCCCGAATCCAAGCAAATGGTCTTGCCTCTGCTCATTGCATATCCCATATAAAATTCATGCGAACCAACGACATAGCTCTCGGAGCCGATGCCGAACAGCTTGCTCTCCACCGCATCGATATGATGCGCCGCGTTCATCTCCTCTTGGAATATCTCATCCAGCGCATCGCGCAGACGGATTCGCGGCGCCAGCCGATCCACAGGCGTATCTTTATACCCATCGGGCAGCCAAAGATTCGTCACACACGGCTCGCCCAGCTGCTCTCCGAAATAAGCGCCGATCCGCCGCGAAGCTTTGCAATGCTCAATCCAGAATTGGCGGATTTCCGGATCGGCATGACTGAGTGTAAATCCATCCTCCGCTTTCGGATGCGAGAACATCGTTGGATTGAAGTCGAGTCCTAATCCGTTCTGCTTAGCCCAATCCACCCAGCCTTGAAAATGGCGAGGCTCCAGCTCACTCAAATCAACCTGTTCGTCGGTATCCGCATATATCGCATGCAGATTCACCTTATGCTTTCCCGGTATCATGGACAGCGCCTTCTCCAGATCCTGCCGCAGCTCGTAAGGCGTACGCGCACGCCCGGGATATTTGCCCGTGACCGCGATCCCGCCGCTTAATCCTTTGTCTTGAAAAAGAAAGCCTTGAACGTCATCCCCTTGCCAGCAATGCAGAGATATTTTAATATCAATAAGCTTGCGCAACACTTCATCGACATCAATTCCATGCTGGGCATAGAGCTGTCTCGCTTCGTTATAACTGGATTCAATTGCTTGATTCATGGCACTATTCTCCTCCCGCATCATTAGAAGCTATTGGGTCGTAACGTCTTGCACCTGCTGCCAGCGCTGTAGAACCGATTCCCGGTCTGGCATGCCCTGCGGCATATATACGACAGGTGGAAAAGCATGGGCAATGCACCGACGTGCCTCCTGAAGGCTCGGCAGCACCTTCGAACTGATCATCTGGACGGCAATGTTGCCGAGTGCGGTGGATTCGGAAGGTCCGGCTTGCACCTCGATTTCTAGCACATCCGCAGTCAACTGACAGAGCAGCGCATTCTGAGAGCCTCCGCCGACAATATGCAACACTTCAATCACTTGACCGTGCAGCCTGTTCAATTCCTGCATCGCATTATAGTACGTTAAGGCGAGACTATCGAAGATACATCGTGCGAGCTCTCCAGGGGACATCGGCACCGGTTGTCCGCTCTCTTGGCAGAATCGCTGCATCTCCAGAATCATGCGCTTCGGACTCAGGAATCTAGCCGCATTGCACGGAACAAGACTGCGATAGGCGGGAACAAGTGATGCGAGCTCCGTCAATTCCGCATAGCTATGCTCCTCGCCAAGCTCTCTGCGAACCTCTTGGATCATCCACATGCCCATAATATTTTTGAGAAACCGGTATGTGCCATAGGCTCCCCATTCATTCGTGTAATTGCATCGCATCGCTTCGAGCGTATCGATCGGTCTATCTCGTTCGACACCAAGCAGGGACCAGGTTCCGCTGCTTAGATATGCCCATGGGCGGTTAATCTGGATTGGGACCCCAACGACGGCAGAAGCCGTATCATGTGTGGGCACGACGACCAGTTGACAGTCCGGCAAGCGATGCGCGTGGACAAGATCAGGCAGAATAGAACCCAAGAATTCACCCGGTTCCTGCAAACTGGCGAACTGATCCTTGCGCAGTTGCAGCAGGCCCAGCAAATCTTCGTCAAAATCGCCCGTCTTCACGTTCAACAGTTGCGTCGTGGAAGCATTTGTGCGCTCATTCATCCGCCGGCCCGATAACCGGTAATATAAATAATCGGGTACGAGCAGAATACTGCTTGCACGGGACAATTCATTCGGACCATGAGCAAACAGCTGATATAGCGTATTAAACCGCTGTTCCTGAATACCCGTCTTCGCATAGACTATTTCTCGGCTTATCCGTTGATGCAGCCGATCCGGTACATCCTCCGTGCGGTGATCGCGGTAAGCATAGACCTCGTGCATGCGAGACCCGGCATCATCCAGCAGCACATAATCTACGGCCCACGTATCGATCCCCAGCGTGCACGCTTCAATCCCTTGCTGCTTGGCCAGCTGCAGCCCCTTCACGATTTCCTGGGACAAGTACTCGATATCCCAATACATATGCCCGTCTTTTTCGGTGAAGTCATTCTTGAACCGATGAATTTCTCGCAAATGAAGCTGACCGGCAGCTAAGCTCGCTGCCACCACGCGACCGGAGGACGCGCCAATATCAATAGCAATATGCTGATTCATCACATTACCCCTCGTATCCCATTATGCAAGAACTCCGTTTCATATCGCCCTTTGCTTGTGTGAACTCCTGATTCATGCTGAGGATCAAACGCGACCGTGCGATAACCCCCTCAATTTCAGAAGCAGTCGCACATATTCAAAATACGCGTTAATGCTTCACAAAGTAAAACTGATCAACATAAATCTCCAACACATTCCCCGGATTATCCCATGGCATGATATACACCACTTGATCTCCAGTCTGGGAAGGGACGAAACTACCGATCTTGACGGTATGCCAGAACATGTCTTCCATGCTCTCCGCCGCTACGGCCTTTTCTGCTATTAGATCATATACCCCGAAGGAGAATGCAGTTCCGGAAGGCTGGAACGGATGCTCCGCTCCGCTGGAGTCTATGTACGTATCCTTGGCATATTTGATTTTGACAACCGCATACAAATCATAAGTTTCGCCCGGAATCAATTGCGTCTTGTCCCAGAACCACTGAATATTCCAAGTCCGTGATCCCGTGATCTTATGCATGGCCGTCTTCATATCTGAAGCTGAAATATCCGTCACGTTCGATACGGCGCCGTTGTTGACATGGAAAGCTTTGTCTTGCCCAATATATTTCGTTTGTGCAGCGCTTTTCGTCAGCTTCAGCACCTTCCCATCTCCTGGTGCCATATTCAAATTGCTGATGATATAGCTCGTAGAGTTGGCAGTAAACGTTACGTTAGCGTTATCCAGCATATTGGTGATGGAGGTGATATCCATCCCAAGTTTGGCCCGGTCAATCGTAATGGTTACGTTCGCGGGTTGGATACTATCGTGATTGACGATAACCAAATACTTGTCGCCCGTCTCGATATCTTCATGCGTAGTAATATCCGCGCTCGGATACGCAAAGTTCCCTCCCCCTGCGGTGGTTGCTGCTGCTGCAATTCTTTTCATTTTTTTGATGGTCGGCTTCAACGTTTCGATTTCATTGAACAACGTCTGAACAGTTCCGTAATCCTCTGTATGGTTGTAATTCTCGTCAACAATACCAACCCAATCCACTTCGGTTTGATAGACGAAATACGTGAAACCCTCCGACCCATGACCGATCGCCTCGTAGGTCATCGCCCGGATCTCAGCCGCAGTTGGATTACGCAACCAGCCTGTGGTATTGTTCGTTTGTAGAATCGTCCACATCGGCGCCTTGTCATTAATCCGTTTTCGAATCTGCAGAGAGGAGAAGTCCATATACTGCTCGAATGAGAAGCCGGGATACTTATAAATATGCCTGATCGCCTATTTCGCTTCCTTCACCGACACCATATGGGTCAATGCTTAACACCTGCGGTCTCTCCACCTCATAATGGAGAGGGACTCTATCCAAGCCAACATAAGTCATCAAGACCGGTCGGCTAGGATCAATCGTCTCCAAAATTCTCTTCATATCCTTCAGATTATCTGCTAGGCGAAGATCGTTGGCAGGTTCATCATACAAGTAGTACCCATATAATGCATTGCTAGTACGAACAGGATTGATCATCGCGTTTATCTGGGCATACATCGCGTTCTCATCGTTATACAACGTTTCGTTAAATAGTGAATAGCTATCCGGCAGGCCAACGATCTTAAGCCCATTCGCTTCTGCTTGCAGTAAGGTCTCTTGGTAAATATTCGCCGGCTTCGCATGCCAATTAGCCAGAAAAACCGTATCCGCTCCCATATTGCTGATATCGCTGAACGTAGCCTCCAGATAAGTCTGGGCGTCCGATACCCTGTATGGAATTTCTCCCGCTTCATAGAAGATGCCCTTTGGTATATCCTCATGGACCGAGCTTATAGGAACTGTTATCGAGACTCCTTGAATGACCTCCACGTTGGTCCGCAGCAAGTCAGTCGTTCCCGCGATTACTTTTACCATATACAGCCCATTAGCCACAAATTGTCCGTTGTCGTCCTTTCCATCCCAGACAATGGATTGAGGACCAGATTGTTGGGCACTGCTCGTTAACGTCCGAACTGTCGCCTGATCCACATAGCTATATACAGACACGGTTACAGTTTGAGCAGCGGGAAGCGTATAAGCAACCGTTGTGGAATCGTTGAGCCCGTCTTGGTTAAGCGGAGATAGCTTATAGGGATAAGCATAGATCGTCTTCGCGGCGCTCTCATCCGCTGGTACTTGAGACAGACTGACGCGATCGACTTTGAAGGTTGGAAAATTAGCCACGTTGTCTACAGGAAAGAAGCATACACGAACATCATGAGCAGGATCCATTACGATTGGATCGGTATTCCACTGAGGGTAATAAGCAACTTTAGAAGAGGATGTCGATGGGATTCTTGTCGGATTGACCAGATAGGTTTCCGCCGTAAGATCATAAACCAGATAGCCGAACATATCTCCCGTCGAAGTTTCCCAATTCGATCTCTCCGGCTTTACTTGCATGGAGATTCATGCGGATCGCGCTATTATCGACCGCCATAGGGTCGACAACTGCAGCCGCATCGTTAAATTTAAAGAAGAGATTGTCCTCAATCGTATAAGTTTCATGTTCTATAAATATGAAAGCGTCAACATAAATATCCGATATTTGCGTTAGATTGGCGGTTCCCGATACATAAAAGCTTAACCAGTTTACAGAGGCGTTCGGCTTGAACATGCCGATCTTCACATCCGTCCATACGTTATCCTCCGTTTCCGACGCAGTGATCGTTTGCTCCGAAATCGTAAAATTCTGATCTGTGATATCGTAAACACCTATTTTGAAAGCATCGCCTGACGGATTGGATGCTGCATGCTTCACCTTAACCTTCACGTAGACATCATATAACGTGCCAGGCTTCAGATGAGAGAAATCCCAATTCATATACTGAATATTCCATCCCGTATTATCGTTAGCCATTCGGGCGGAATATTGGTCTGGTGCCGTGGAGTCAGCCATTCGCGCTGCTCCATTGAAGAAAGTGAACGCACTGTCCTGTATAGATTCATCTTGCGCATGAACGTTATTCGTGCCAAACCAGAGTGCTCCCATCAGAACCATCAAGGATACTAATCCTTTTCCGATACCCTTCATTTCGACTCGACCTCTCTATTGGATGAATTCTTACTTCGGTATTCCACCCTCAGTTCGTAGCCCTTCGGTGCTTCAGTTATGATCTCAACCTCCGGCGGCGCTTCAATTCTTAGTTTTAACAGACCTGCCTCTTCGACCCTCCAGGAGACATCAATACGTCCTCCATGAGGCAGTGGCACAGAGCCGGAAGCCCATCGCAGCCCGCAGGGCTCAGGAGCAACCCTCACCTTGGACCACCCCGGGGTAACACCCTGAACACCAAGGACATAAGCACCGAGGAAATAAGCCGGTCCCGCCGACCAAGCATGACAATGGCTGCGCGTCATTACCTTTGGATTCGTGTAGAACCCGCTCCAAGGATACATCTCCCAACACGTGGTGGCATCATTCTCGATCATGAATCCGTAATTGCACTGCATATCTTTCATGAGCATATCAAGACGTCCCATCTTAGCCAAAGCCTCGTAATAGAAGAAGGACATGAAGGGACTCCCGACCTGCACGAAGTCTTTCGGCGTTTCAATGATATATGGTTTGATGATCTCCAGTCTGTCTCCCTTCGCGATATCGCATAGAAAGGCTACAATCTGCGTTTGAGCACTCAGGGTAGAGGATAAGCTACCGTCACTGTGGATACAGTCGACATAAGCAAGCCGCTCTTCATCCCATAGGTACTCATTGATAGCGCGGATCAGCTTCTCAGCCTCCTCTTCGAAACGTGACACTTGATCTCTTTCACCGACTAGTGCTCCAATCTCGGCAGCATGCCGCAGTGTTCTTGCGAGGATCATGTTCTGCGGGGTGACGACTCCCTCCCTCGGCTGCTCAAATGGAGCCCAGTCCAGCAGATTCCAGCCATGGAACACAAATACACCCTTGTCATTGATATGGTGTAGATACGCTTCCATCGTTAGCTTCACATGAGGCCAAATCTCATTCAGGAACGCTTGACGGCCATCATAACGATAATATTCCAGACAAGCGGTTACCCAGAAGAAGGTCCAGTTCGGGATTACACTGTTCCATCCGCTTGGCACTTGGTCAGCATACAGGGACGTCTGGGAAGCGGAGCCTGGTACCAGCTTCAGACACCGCTCTACGATCTCCCTGGCCCCAAAGGTATAATAATTGATGAGTGCTTCATTGCGGGCATCGCCCACCCAATACGCCTGCTCATAAGCTGGACAATCCACGAACGTATCCTCCATACACAGGCGGGTCGTGTCCCGGCTAATTACCCATATGTCGCTCAGCATGGGGTCACTGCTGCGGAAGCCGCCGACATTAGCAACTGGATAGTTGCTCTGGAGCAGCTTCACCTCGTACAGCTTTACCGGTCGAGAGGCCTCTCTGATGGTCAGCGTAAGATAGCGCAGCCCGCGCCGGATGAAGGATACATAAGTTTGCCTGCCTTCACGGCATACGTATCGGATTGTGTTGTCCAGCGAGTAGGTATGCTGGCGCCAACCCTCCTTCATATATTCAAAACCATACAGGTCGACGATGGTCCCACTCGCAGCATTCAGCTCGAATGCGATGTATCCCGACAGCTCCCGTCCAAAATCAATGACGATTTCCGTATCCATACCGTGGATAACAGGCAACAAGGCAGCGTCTGCCCCGGCTGTCACAGCATGCTGCAAGGACGACGTCATGGGTTGGGGCACCTCGCACTTCTTCCAGATGCAAGAGGTGAAGACGTCATTTAGGTTCACGAACTGCTCAGCGATCGGATGAATCCAAGCTTCGAACGGCTGCATATCGGCAGCGGATGAGGCCGTCTTGATCGCTTCATAAACGGAATGGAACTTGACCAGGTCTCTCGCCTGCTGATGATCAATGATCTCGACCGCATCGAACGGGCCGATGAGGCTAAACGGCGATGTGCCTGTTTCCCCGTCCTTTAATCCAAGCGTTTGAATCTGAAATGGCATTTCGCAGTCGAAGCCGATATGGAAACCATGCCCATGGCTGCAACCGGTTACATCAATCAGGATGAAATGATCTCCGGGCTCCAGATGGACGGTCAGATACCTCTCGGGCTCTTCTCCTGTATAGCTGTCCACTGGATACAGTCGCCCATCAATTCGGATGACGGGGTCAATGCGACCTGAATCAGGGATGCCGATCGTGAATACATCAGCATGCTCTAGAATCAGCTTCGTCGCCAAGTAGCCGCAGAAGGCGACGTTATTAGCATGGTTGCCGCTATTCGGGGACACCAATGCGTATAGATCCACGACGGCGCTCCAGGCAGGCGGCTTCACGCCGAGTATGCTCTCTACACGAGAAGGGTATACAGGCTCCTCCGTCAAGTATGGGATATCTCTAGCTACCAGCCCCGCCCAGGGCTCCATTCCTGCGGGTCCGATAACAGTTGCCTCTTCCCAATCGCTATCGTCATATTCGGGCTGTATCCAGGATGCATCCCAAGTCCTTGCATCGATGACTTCGGTAAAAGCCAGCTGGCAGGAGATGCGGGAGGAGTTGGCCTGGTATCCTTGATGGATGGCGGTCTTCCAGGATGCATCGGTTACGATGCGGGAGGAGTTCGCCATAAACTTATCCGTGTCTGCACCATGCTGCTGCATTTCCAACTGCAGTAATAATCCCCCGCGGCCTCGCAAATATTGGAACGTTGAGATGCCGTAATGCATGACTAGCACGGCAATGACCGCTTCCTTCCCTGGTTCCAGCAGATGCTCAATTTCGTATTCGTCATAGGCCCATTCGGAATGCCAAGAGCGTACAGGACCTCGTCCAAGCTGCTTGCCATTAACGAACAAGACATAACGGGAATCGGCGGTAATACGCACTGTGGACCCTTCGATAGGATTCATAGGTATGAAGGAGCGGCGAAAGCAGCGCCATTCGTTCCTCGGGCTCTGTTGGCCAGAACCCCATATCCATGCTGCTTGCCAATCCGATGATATGGCTTGATTCATAATAGGATCTCCTCTCCAAATGTATTGAGCGGATTCATGATGCCATTCCAGAACAACTTTTATTATAATTGAAGAAATGAAGGATAAAAGGGGCGATTCGGACCAATCATCGGTTGTTTTCGGACATAAGTATGCCTTATGACAGAAATCAGAGGAGGAACTCCATGAAAAAAAACGTGCTTGTGACAAGCAGCAGTATGTACCTGTTCCCGGAACAGCCCGTATATGTAAACCGTGTCTCAGAGTCATTTCTCCTGGAGCAGCATCGACACGAATTTATCGAGCTCTGTTACGTGAGCGAAGGCAGAGGCTATCATTATATTGAAGGCTCTACGATTACGGTGTCTAAGGGAGACCTGTTCTACCTTCCAATCGGGGTATCTCACGTCTTCCGACCGTCAACGCCTGCCCCTGGGGAGGGACGGCTTATCGTATACAACTGTTTGTTTAACGAATCATTCTCGGAACGGTTGATCCGTGCCTTCGAGCCTGATCAGGATGTGCAACGGCTGCTCCAATTAGAGTTCCCGGAGCAATCATGGAAAAGGTTCCATGACCACGACGGATTGTTCCAGCACAGCTTCAATATCATGCTTGAGGAATTCCAAAGGTGTCGCGCCAACTACATCCCGCTCATTCAAGCGGAGCTGGTCCGTCTGCTTACTTACATGACGCGCGCTCCATTGCTGGAAGCCTCCCCTCACGTTCAGCCTGCCAAGCGCAGAAGGGACACAGATGAGATTATATACACGATTGCAAAGCAACTGAGAGCGAATTCCTTCCAGCCAGACAGCGCAAGACGCTGTGCGGAGGAAGCCGGTCTCAGCGAGCGTCACTTCCGAAGAAGATTTAAGGAATGCTTCAGCATGACTTTCCTCGAATATGTACACAAGTGGCGAATCGAGCAGAGCTGCGAATTATTAAGGACAACGACGGACAAAGTCACGACGATTGCCCAGCAAGTCGGCTACAAGGATCTCAAATTTTACAATCGCCTGTTCAAAAAGCTGACGGGCATGACGCCCCATGCCTATCGCATGGCGCATCCCGCGGCATGGAATGAAATGGGAGGCGAAAGCGATACGTAAAAATGTCAATATCGTGCAAACCTCTAGCCGATATAACCGCCCTATTGCTCATCCCTAATTCTGAACCATTCCTGATAGGGATATAACGTGCAAAGACATCTCATCCACTCCCATGTACACTTAATTTGTGCAATTCAAAATTCATTGAGGCATCACTTTGTGGTAGGGTTCACCGCGTAAGATCTTAAACTATCCTGCCCGTTAGCTTAATAAAAAGAGCAGATACCGAAGCACCTGCTCATCAAAGTGTGTCATTCAACTATAGTGTCCCGTTAGCGTAACCAAACTTCGTTATTTAGAGGAGTCAAAACAAAACAGCTACCGCTCTTTGTTGTTTATTTGTTATTGAGTAAATCAGTAATTAAGATACCATTTATTTTTAATCCTGAAATGTCACATGCAATTATTTCAACATTTGATAAATCACAATTATTAAACTGTCCGTTTGACAGGTTACAATTATGAAAACTTACTGGTTTATATTGTCCCTCGGGATTGTAGTTTCCGTCTCCTTCTTGAGGAAGAACCACATTATGAAATTCTGTTCCAAAAAGATGGACATGGTCAATAACAGCGTGGCTAAAGTTAGCATGCTGAATACCTAAACCCGACAAGTTTGCGTTCGAGATTTTAATTCCACCCATATTAACATCATTCAAAGACATATCACTCATGTTTACGTTATTAATTTTTGTCTTTGCCAAGCTTACATTATCGATATCAAGCTCCTCAGCTCTGACCTCCTGCCACTTAGATCCTGAAATATCTGCCCTTTGCAAATCCAACGGTTCCACCTTTAAGCTCATCTGGTTATCCCCCTTATTAAAATGAATTGCTCTCTTTACTTCAACGCGCACCCTAATATTTCCTGCATTATCCATTAAACTAGCCTGCCCGTTAGCTTAATAAAATGAGCAGACTGCGGTAGTCTGCCCAAACAATGTCTAGTATTCAACTATCGTGTCCCGTTAGTTTAACACTGAAAAGTGGTTTCAAGGCGTGCATGCTTATTAATCCTTTACCTTAGTAAAGCTTTAGCCCCGGAGCGTGAATATTATGTTAGACGATGTTAATGCCATCCTCGAATTACTGAAACCTAGTTTAGGTCTTTCTTGTAGTAATAGTGTTTATTCCCTAAAGGAGCATTATCGATTACTGCCATTTCGTGATATCCATATTTTTTATAGAATTCTGGCGCTTGAAAACTGAAGGTGTTTAACTTAATGAATGAACAATTCTTTGCTCTTGCAATTCGTTCTGCTTCCTCCAATAATCTTCTTCCGAATCCTTGTCCACGATGGTCATCTTCTACCCATAAAATATCAATCTCCATCCAATTCCAACATAATGCACTGTTGAGGCCGGCTATAATCTCGTCTTTATCATCCTTCAAACATAAATTAATTTCCTCATAAGTTCCATTTGGTACTTGCTTTGAATTGAACTCAATAAGTTTATTCCTCACATAATTCGCTTCATCATTTGTCCCATTTATTATCTTTATTGACATAAGAACCTCCTGTAATTTTTGTGTTATTATCTCGCATTTCGTATAACGTTGTTGTGTTCCCGACGCCTCACCGACTTAAGCCCCGATAGGGGCGGCCGCGATGCGGTTAGTCGGTGCAGGTGTGTCTGCTGAATATGCCTCCTCGAAATTCCTCATGCAGACCAAGGGGCGGATGCCCCGCAGTGGGAACACGGTGTTATAGGAAGTTCTTGCCTTCTTTGAATCTTCTCCAAAGTCTATTCTTTTTATATTCAATGGTTACTTGTATTAATGTTCATTAACAATCTATCATTTTTGATGATTTAAGTTTATTATAAGATTTTATTAGGTATGAAATCTTTCCAATGATAAAATGACTTATACCAAAGCATAAAATAATACCAAAAAAGGTGACTAATAGAAACTTAACGTATGCTGACATACTCATGTTTTCGAATGCGTACTGCAAAATAACGACAACTGGTACATGAATAACATAAACAGTAAATGTATTGGATGAAAGATTTTGAAACAGTATACTTGCTTTGTTGAATTTCACATAAAATAAATAAATTATTCCGATACATAACGCTGCACACAGAAATGTTTCAAAGACGGAATAGGCTAGGCTTCCCCAAGTAAGTCCGCCTTTTTGAAAAAAACTCAGTTTGCCAGAATACATTATTAAAACAAGGATAACACCAATAGCAAGCCAACTAAGCCCAAGGGATTTGGGTATATTCCCCATCCATCCTCTTCTCGCAGCTAAAAGCCCAAGGATAAAAAAACTGGCATACTGCGGCACATGCGCAAATTCAGTTTGTATTATTCCAAAAAAGCCTACCCAGTGGTCGATAGGATACCAAATTCGAATTACAAAAGTAACAACGGCAACAAAGAGCGTAAAGAGTAATATAGTAACATGTCCAGGAAACTTATTCTTGGTTTCAGTTGTTAAAGTTTTTTTGATTATCATTCGGAAAATAGCATAGAGTAGAGCATATACCAAAAGATGCTCAATAAACCACAAATGACCGAAATTCATATCAGGCCATGAAGGGCCTGTCCAACCTACAGGTTGATCACCTATTCCAAAATAGGTCGAAATATAATATTTCCAGTAAGAAATGGATGGATATCCTCTAAAATTAATGTAATAGGTATACATTAGTAGTGGAATGATGATGAAGAAGCCGATAAGAAGTGGTATGCCAAGTCGTTGAAAACGTTCTTTAAGAAACTTGCTAGCACCTTTTTTATTAAACGTAGCTGGCATAAAATAAGCCGAAATCATAAAGAAAAGACTCATAAAAAATGCGGCATTTACAGCGAAGAAAGAACCTAATCCCGGTGAATCAACAGTTTTAAAATACCACCATCCTTCGGAGCCTCCGTACGGTTGACCTGCATGATGGGCAACCACAAGCATGATTAGTGCAACCTTCAAATTGTCCAAAAAATATATCCGGTTTTCAAGTGTCTTCAAGATATCCAGCCCTTTCTTGTAATCTTTGTTTAATATTTTGCAAGAATTTCCTACTCTTATTCACGAACTTCGTAAACAATTCCATATGTAGGGTATTCGCGAAACTTTTGAACTATCCTGCCCGTTAGTATAACGAAAAAAGCAACCGATCGATAATCGGTTGCCTTCTTGTTGCTATTAAACTATCGTGTCCCTTTAGCTTAATTAATTACCGGTCAATTCTAATGGCCAACCTGTGTTTTTTTCTGCAAAATCGCACCAAAGTTTACTCAAGTTTAGCAATACTAATGAATGTATCGATTAGATGATGGATAATAAATTAATGAACAAGGTATATATGTTGAGGATTAAAGATTGTTTGTATAATATTATAAATAAATAGGATTTTGTAACGAAACAGATTGAAGAGATCCAGTTAACCTTTGATGAGAACGTTGAGGAATACTTTCAGACAATTGACCCTTCTGCTGATGAAGCAGATGGGTCTTTTTGTGTTCCTAAAAATAATATCCATAAGAGTATGAAGTTTACAATAGTAATCTGATCATTGAACATCTAGTATTAAATATATTGAAATGACACATTTGGCGGATAAGGCGTACTACGGGTTGTTTATATTATCCTCGCATAATTTTTTCGAAATGGAGAGTTTATGAAAAAGACTATTGTTTTTGTATTAACGATACTTATATTATTCTCAGGATTCACAACACAAAGTTATGCGTCGTTGTCAGATACGCAATCTGCGGCAATACAAGCGTTGCTGGATGATGCCAGTCGTATATCAGGTGTGCCGGGAATGTCAATCTCAATACTTGCTGATGATGAAGTGTTCTACTTTTCTTCCGGGTATGCAGACCGTGAAAGTGGGTTGTCTGCAAGTGAAAATACACTATATGAGTTGGCATCGGTCAGTAAAGCTTTTACCGGCATGGGTATTCTGCTGTTGGAAGAGCAAGGGCTGCTGTCAATGACTGACACTGTCCAAAAATATTTACCTTGGTTTACGTTAAAGTATCAAGGGAAACCTGTTGATATGCAAAGCCTTACACTCAATAACTTTCTTCACCATACTAGCGGCCTAACAAATGCTAGGCATACTCAAAATATTCCACAAGGCAATACGCCAGATTTGCTGCAAAAGACTGTGGAAATGCTGGTAGATGCTGAGTTGGCGTTCCCTCCCGGTGAACAGTATAACTATGGAACCGTTAATTATGACGTATTGGGTTTGGTTATTGAGATTGTGTCGGGACAAAGCTATGAAGACTTTATGAGGGAACAGGTATTTCAGCCGTTAGGTCTTCACCAGACGTATGTTTATAAAGAAGATGCTCAAGCCACCGGACAGTTGGCACAGGGCTACCGTTCTTCCTTTTTTATGACAACTCCATATAACGCGCCGGATTATTCCGGGAATAAACCCGCAGGCTACATCATTTCTTGTACAAAAGATATGGCGCGTTGGATGGGCATACAGATGGGTATTGTGCAGGACATACCCGAAATATTCCATACGGTTATCGAAAAATCACATCAGGGTGATATGTCTGTTCCGGCTGTCAACGAAATGTATTATGCGGCGGGCTGGTCGGTAAACGCCAACCAAACGATTATAGAGCACCCAGGGGGCAATCCCAATTTTGGAACCGAAGTGGCCATACTGCTAAATGAACGAACAGCCGTCTGCTTGCTGACCAACGGCGCAAATATCAATAGAAGCATGGTACTAAAAGTTAAAGATATATTAGACGGCAATCTAACGCAGTCATATGAAATAAGCAGCACGCAGCTTTTGGACATCATTTTATCGTCTACCACAATTATTCTTTGCCTATTGACCGTTCTGTTCTTTCTCTTAGGATTACGCAGAAGGAAAACGAATGAGCGGCAGCCAATGACAAAAAAGCGAATAATCGTAACAGCTATTTTGCTGATTGCTACGATTGCCATGTGTATAATGTGCTGTGCATTAGATTGGTCAACGATACTTATTTGGCAAACATATAGTGTTCTTACAGCTTTGATTTCGTCGGCATTATTAATAGCAAGCATTACATGGTTTGTATACACTCACCGATATAATACCTCGCTCCGAAAATAAGCATTTTGTTCGTTCGCCTTATTGGTATTGGTATATTGTGAAGTAGACATTTGATAACAAACAATGTTAGCACAAAGGGAGTGTCTGCACACTCCCTATTTTTCGCCGTTACTTATGGTAGGGTTCACCGCAAATGATCTCAAACTATCCTGCCCGTTAGCCTAAAGAAATGAGCAGGCTCGGCAGCCTGCTCATTAACGGTTTGTTTATTCAACTATCGTGTCCCGTTAGCATTCCTGTAGATGGATTAATTTCGTCTTTGCATAAAGAAAAGCGCCTCGGTACGATGGGAGTACGCAACGGGTCATAGCCCTTAAAATCCCATCATCCAGGAGGACGCTCTACTATGAAGTTTAAGGCACAGGA
>NZ_KB895435.1 GCF_000374845.1 Paenibacillus terrigena DSM 21567
CCTTGGGATGTCCATCGTTTCGATTCATGATATAGGGGGATTTATATGAAGCTTACTGTTTTTTACGATGGTCAGTATTGGGTTGGAGTTATGGAACAACAGGAGCAAGGAAAGTTGAAAGCAGCTAGGTATATCTTTGGTACAGAGCCGAAGGACGAGGAGATCCTAAATTTCATCAATAAAGAGATGTGGGGACTTGTAAGCGGACTTTCACAAGAGGTGGCTGTCAAATTTTCTGCAGCGAAGAAGGTTAGCCCGAAACGGATAGCAAGGAAGGCTGCAAGTGAAGTAAAAAGGAAAGGTGTCTCAACCTACGCACAAGAGGCTCTACAGTTGGAGTATGAGAAACGGAAGAAGGAAAGACGGGACATCTCCAAGCAGCAACGGGAAGCAGATAAAGCACTTAAATGGGAAATGAAGCTACAAAAGGCGAAAGAAAAGCATCGCGGCCACTAGTAGAAAACGTGTACAAAAAGTTTCCAGGTAGGATATGACGTTACACAAAGGGCACCCGATCGGGTGCCCTTAATTCTGACTTTACTGACTACACAGAGAACCGTATCACAATTCATTAAGCTAACGGGACACGCTAGTTAAATAGATTAAAACCTTCCATGAGATGCAAAACTAGATTTAATAGCTCTTATGGGAGGTTTTTTATGATTTTAAGTGAGTTATGGCGACTGTACGAAGCTGATAAACGTATCCAAGGCTTTAGTCCGAGTACATTGAAAGCCTACACCCTGCAGCTCAAAATGTTACTAAGAGAACTAGGAGACCTGGATATTTCTGAGGTTACACTTAACTTGTTGAAGGAATACTTAGCCAAGCAGTCTGATCGGTTGAAACCTAGCAGTTTAGGACATCGCATCCGTTTTGTTCGTTCCCTATTCCGCTTTGCCTTTGAAGAAACATACTTAACATCAAATCCTGCTTTAAAGCTACGCGAACCCAAAATGGACAAGCGTATTCCTAAATTTTTGATCGAAGAAGATGTCATTCACTTGAAAATCTCTTGCCAGTCCCTGAGGGAAAGGGCACTTCTGGAGTTTCTCTACAGTTCCGGCTGCCGGGTTGGAGAGATGGAGAAGTTAAAGATTGATGACCTGAACTGGGAGAACTGCTCCGCTATTGTAAACGGCAAAGGTTCAAAACAGAGAGAGGTTTACTTTACAACCGAGTGTAAAGTGTGGTTGAAGAAGTATCTCGCGAGCCGAGAGGATTCCTGCAAGGCCTTATTTGTAACCGATACACATCCAACAAGACGAATGGCTATTCCGACAATCAGGTGGGCATTAAAGCGGCTTGCTGATCGGGGAGAACTCGAAGCAAATGTATATCCGCATCGCTTTCGTCATACCTATGCGTGTCAGCTCCTTGATAACGGAGCACCATTAGATTTCATTCAAGGCATGTTGGGGCATGAAAAAACATCAACCACTCAAATTTATGCCCAGCTGCGCGGGGAACGCCGACGAGAACTCTACCGTCGGTTTTTTTAGCATTTCTGTAATATTGAGTATAGATGAAATGCACCTAAGAAAACTGTTACTCAACTAAAGGGCAGGACAGATCCAATATATGGTATAATTTTTGCGATCTAAAAAAGTGGGGTTAGAGGAGGATTCGTAGCGGTGAACAAAGACGATATTGTAATTAATCAAATTACAGAGTTAGATAAATTGGAATCAACAAAATCATTACAATCGACAATCAGTAAACTAGAGAATGCCTTGTCCCAGATGACTCAAAATGGTGCAAATACTACCCTAGTAAAGAAACGACTCAAAGCTGTTTACATCGGCTTAGCCATGCTAGAACACGTTTGGAATCAAAGACCCCATCATTACACCCAGGAAGATTTAGCAGAAGCTCGCAATGTGATTACTGGTTTATTTCCATCAATTGAAAACAGTTATACTAAGTCAAAGGCAGGTAGTCCCCAAAGAACGCTTTTAGAAAGAAGAATTAAAGCGTTGGAACTTGCTGTTCAAGCGATTGACGATCTTTCCACTAAATAACTCATAATGTAAACGAAGCGTTTGGGAGTAATCTTAGTTCACCTTACTGAACAAAAACTAACTGAAGCCCTTTTAAAATATGATTCCGGAGTTGTAAAACCACTAACCTAAAGGGACACGATAGCGTAGTTTTGGTTTATTGAAGTAACGGGCAGTTTACGTTAATGGATCTTCATTTTAATTAGTTGCATGCATAAACCCAAGTCACTTAACGGAAATTACCTCAATGGGGTGATTTGTAGTGAATGTTAAAAACTATATCGGGTTACTACTAGTAGTCATCATTTTCTCCATGCTTATACAGCCAGTTTACGCTAAACCACACGAAGAACCATTGGAACGGATTGTACTTACTTTGTTAGCTCCAAATATACAGGAACAGATTAATCGATATTATGAAGATAAACTAACTGTCTCACCAACGTTTTCGCCTTTTCTAGGAGGGACTGAATTAAACGTTGAATATCATCCTTCGCATATTGATGTTAATGTTACAGTGATTCCGTATGTGGGACCTCATTTAGATGTAGGGATGGACTCGATGAAGTTTCGTGTAAATAATACGGGAGCTGTAATGGTTCTAGAATACAAACACATTAAGGACTATGAGTTGCTTCCAAACTGGCAACACATTCTTCGTTAAGCTAACGGGACACGTTAGTTCAACGAGTTCTAGCTAACCGATTACGAAAACCGGATTCCTTCTGTGTTCGCATTCATAGCGACCAGGTGTTTTTTCGTGTTTCATTGTTTTTCTTCGGATTACTACTCGATCGGTGGTTTAGCTGTCTAAATAAGAAGGGAAACGTTTATGAAACAATTTCTATATTTTATAACAGTGTCGGTTGCAAGTTATTTTACTGGAGTTATTTCCTATATGGGAATGCAGCTTCTACTTGATTTTATCTATGGCCAGAGCTTTGAATATGCGGAAAATCTTATTTATTTGACAGCAGCTTCGTTCTTATTTATCGTCATTCCGTTATATATATTTATTCATTATCTTCTCTTACACTTTAACCGTTCCTATTTCTGGCTTCGAACTCTAATTTTTATTATTGTTGGTATTATTCCTACGTTTATTGCTTTTTTCTTGATGGGTTTTATGATGTATACGAGTAGCTTTTTTAAAACAACGATTATGATCCCGTTCTATGCATTTTTTGCTGGAACTGCTATTGTATTCTCTATAGGATGTTGGGCAAATAATATTAAAAGTATTAAAACTTACTATATAATTTTATCCGTGTTAATTTCCATATCCGCAATAATTTTATTAAAATAAAGGCTATTTTCTAAAAGATAATCTATAATTTGATATGGAGGGGTACAAATGGATAATGGTGCTTTTATTGCAATTTTTTCAACTTTTATGGGAGCATTTGTGTGTATAATGGTTGCCATAAAAGTAAGAAAGAAAAAAAGATAGTTAGAGTTAGAAAATAAATAGTTACGTCTTAGTTTAAAACAGCCCAAATTGATCTCTTATTTGAGGTCTTTTATTATGCACTTTTAATTGTTTCAAAAGTTAATACAAGTGGATTTTTGAAACGCTCCATCTTCGAAGGAGAAACATATGATTATTCTCGCAATTTTACTAATACTTTTTGGTCTATTAATGTTAGTTCGTCCTACTGTAATATGGACAATCTAGAGAGTTGGAAATCAAATGATGCCACAGAACCATCAGACCTGTACCCGAAATTGGGCTTGCGGTTATATCGTTAAACGTTTTTCCGCAGTCTTTACAAAGATAACGTTGACGAGAGCGATATTTCCCATTTCTTTTTAAACTGAGACTTCCACAGTGGATACACGCTAATCCATTGCTGAAACGGACTTCACGAATATTCTCAACCATTTTCGAAATATCATCTTTTGGTTCGGGAAACAAAGTATCTTTAATAGCTTGGAAAAGCATCATTTGCTCTGATTGAGGCATATCAGAAAAGTTTTCGTAAAGTTGAGTCCATTCCACTGTGGTAGCCCTTTCCATATGTTTGTTACTATTACTATAACAATTTCTGTTAAATAACAACAATCTTTAAGAAAATAGCCAAAATAAAACAAGCAGCCTTAAAGAAGGACTGCTTGTTTTTTTAATTAAGATTGTTATTTAGTTACCTACGATATTTGACATGTAAATCATCCTCTCAGAAAAGTTAGAAAGTTGAGTGACAGAGATGTATGTTTATAAAGAGTCATCTCTACTCTGTATAAACATGGCATTAATCATCCTTCACTAATAAAGGCAAATTCCACCGAGATTTCACAACCAAAAATGAAAAAAAATAGAATATCATTTGCTGAATTAAAACCGCAATAAAACTATTTATTTTTAAATAAATCAATTATTTCTAACTTCATACTTTGTAATGCATCTAGAACTCAGACTCTGATATAGTCCCAAAAGAGCTTTCTTTTTCCATTTACTCACCGCCTGAGCCAAGGAGGGAGGGAAACTCGCGGAGCATATTCTTTCAATGTGAGTTTCCTTTGGAAACTTTTAAGTTTACAAGATTCTCTCCCCAACCTCATGCACCCTCATCCAAAAGCTCCCGGAGCCGCCCTACAGCCCCCTCTCAACAACTGGTCATTCGCCAATTTTCCCTCATCTGGATTAACGTCCATGATGCAAATAACTACGGTGCATATATAGTATACAGACCTATTAATCCAGCTATAGACGGGATGATCAATATGCGTTGGGTTATTCACATGGCTATCGGTTAGGACACAGTGCATCCATTATCAAGAGACTCCCGAGTGATCATCATTCGACTTGAAAAATGAGCGTGATCTACGTACCTCAAGGGTTTGATGCTATCCATCTAGGGATTTCGGAGACCCTTCGCGACCAAGCGCACGTTAATTGCCGGTGGTCACTGGGATCGATTGAGGAGCTATGAATTGCTTCGCGATAAGATCATTGGTGGTTGGATCCCGATTGAAGAGACGGCCAATTATTACAATAGTGCTCGGATTGTTCTTAATTTGCATCGCCAGTCCGATGCTAGGAGCGATAACAAGAACGAAAGAAACATTGTCGGCACATCGACCAACCCGCGAACCTACGAAATCGCAGGATGGGCTACATTGCAAATCATCGATATACGAGAAGATTTGAGCAGCTTGTATAGACCGGGCTATGACATTGAGACCTTTGAGAGCCCTTTCGAATTGCAGGAGAAAATTGAATTTTTGTGAAGGAGTGGCGTCATGACATTTCGTTTTAAGACTGGTGTCGTTGTACCAAATAGCATCATGAACCGCTTTTTAGCACGCACGATTTCAAGTCCGAGTACGAGTAATAACTATAGGTTGAGTCCGAAGCCCAGAGTGAAATCGAAGCTGGTGGCTCGAGTGATATCAAGTTATAAATCGAAGGTTAGATCGAAGGTTAGAACGAAGATCAGACGTAAGCTGGTCGTATCTCCTGTGATCAGAGTGATCAAGAATACCCATGCGATTGAAGAAATGAGAAGACAAGGGAGAGAGCATGGATATGAGAAGGGCTTTGATGAAGGCTACTTGCGCGGCAGAGCAAATGTGATTGTGAATCGTCCTCAGGAGCAGCCCGTATTTCGTCCGCTTCATGTGCTGTATGTCTCCTCAGGCAAAGGGTTCCCTTATTCTCCGCTGGATGAAGCGATCATTACAACGCTGCAGAGCATGGTAGCCCGTGTTACACCGACCGATCCGAGACAGCCTATTTCTGCGCAAGTAGCGGAACTGCATCCCGACCTCGTACTCGTTCTTGATGGGATGGTGCTTCCTGTTGAACAAATTCAAGCCGTTCGCGCCTTAGGCGTCCGTACGGCAATCTGGCTCACGGATGATCCATACTACACCGACATCACATCTACGATCGTACCTCACTATGATGATGTATTCACGTTGGAGCTGAATTGCGTCGCGCATTATCAATCCAAAGGATGCAGCCGAGTCCATTATTTACCTTTTGGCTTCCATCCTGAACAATATCGGCCGCTCACGCATGTGTCGGGTGTACGCCGTGATATAAGCTTTATTGGCTCAGGCTATTGGAACCGTGTTGCATATTTCGATCAACTAACAAGTTACCTACATGACAAAAATATAATTATATCCGGGATCTGGTGGGATCGCCTTCGTGAATATCAAGCGATTCAGCACAAAATCGAGCTGGATAAATGGATGGGACCGCAAGAAACCTCAGATGCCTACAGCGGCTCGAAGATCGTCATTAATATGCATCGTGCGTATGATGATGATAGTGTCAACAGCAATGCAACCCGACTAACAGCCATTTCCCCGAACATTCGCACCTTCGAAATTGCGGCATCTGGAACGCTGCAATTAACCGATGTGCGGGATGATCTCGCCCGGTTCTTTACGCCAGGCGTAGAGATCGAGACGTATTCCTCACCGCAGGAACTGAGGGATAAGGTCGATTTCTACCTCACGCATGAGAAAGAACGAAGAGAGATTGCCTTGCGTGCGCTCGAACGTTCCTCACGTGAGCATACCTACGCCAAACGGCTTGATAGTATGCTATCGACGATATTTAACACCTAATGTGGTATCGATCAACCCCGGTATACGCCTGTTATACCGGGGTTCTTTGCACAAATGCATGGGACAACCCGGAATTTGTACGAACCCGCAGTGCATTTGACAACCGCGTCTGAAGAATTGAAGCTGCTTGTAGAATTCAGCAGCTTCAGCTCGTCCCAGAATTTAATGGACAAATCTAAAATTAAAGAGCTTCTCATTCATTTAGCACAAAAATGTCCATCCTTTATTCGATGAACATCATAAGCTTGTTGTTTAATTAGTTAGGGAAAAATTGATCTGCAGCAGCGACCAGGCTGTTCGTGTGAATCCTTTGATGCGAAGCATGCCACAAGACTTTATTGTCATGAATCAACAGCACTTGAGGCGATTGATGTGGAATCCCAAGCAATTGTGTAACTTGCTTGGAAATGTGCTGTTCCTCGATAACCCTTACGACAGCGAATAGAAACTTAGAAGATTGAGTTGGAAAGTGATCCATAAACCGATGTATGGCGACATGTGCATTGCGGCTTGGACCGCAGTTCGTACTGTGCTTATATAGGAATACCGGGGTTTCGAATGATTTTTGCAACCAATCTTTAAGTTGTTCCTCGGTTTGTAGCATGATTAATCCTGACATGAGGCTGGCTCCTTTATATAAGGATATCTTCAAATTCTGACCGGTTCTTGTGTAGCTTACCGTGTCATATGATGAAGTAATATCGGTACGACAGAAGTAAAGGGGGAACTTGCGACTTGTGGCAAATACCTTGGATAACGTTTATCCTGCTTATTCTGGCGAGTTATCGATTAACTCGTTTAATTGTATTTGATCAAATTACATCATTCATTCGTCGTCCATTTCTGGAAGAAAAATTTGAACAAGACGCATCAGGATTTGTCGTTGCCACAATTGACGAGAAAGGTGGGCGGTTTCACGCATTTATGCGGGATCTGCTTACCTGTTATTGGTGTGTAGGCGTATGGTCATCGGTTGCGATAACGCTCGCTTATTTACTGATTCCGTCTATCGCTTTTCCCGTTATTCTCATCTTAGCGATTGCTGGAGCAGCGGGGATTCTAGAATCATTTGTTCGGGGTTAAATTTAAGATTCCCAGCATCGTCTCAAGGCGACTTACGAAGGTATGGCTCTGCAGCGTGCGGTCGTAAGCCTTTTTGGCTATCAATGTTCTCGAGCCGTCATCGTTAACCAAGGCATGAATTTGCTCGGCACATTCTTTCGGTGACGAGAAACAGGTAATTTCCTCGCCAAGCGTATAACATTGTTCTAAATCAGGCCGATAGTCAATGAGTTGATAGGCATTGCAGGCTGCGATATCGAATGTCCGATTGTTAATGGAGTAGCCAGGTACTCCCGTTTTATTCTTATCCAGAAAGGCATCATCATGGCTTCGGTGAATATTAAGTACCACTTTGGCTCCGTTATAGTATCGAACGGTTTCCGGGGTGTTGACCCATTTTTTGCGAATGTTCGGTATACAACCATTGGACAGTTTGAGCGTATCCCAAAAATGGCCGACGATTTGAACCTTCAGTTCACGGTCTAAATACCCTAGCATTTCCTCCATGAAAGTGATTCGGTTCTGATATCCGGTCCCGACAAAGCACACATCGCTATGATAAGTAGGGTGCGTTGTGAAAGGACGGAATATATCTGGATCGGTTCCAAGCGGCAAGTGAAATACGCGGTTGCAACCAATGCGTTCATAGAAAGGAATGCAGCCGGAATCAATCGTAAACACAACATCATAGGCTGCCGCAACTTCGAAGGCATTGTCGATGGCATAGGGGTCATCGGTGAACCAGACGGCTGTCTCGATGCCCATATTACGAATGCGGCGAACGATATCGACTGGTAAATGTGACTTCGGACCGCAAAGGGTCAACACCAGATCAGGCGCATATTGCTCGATCTCCGGCAATAAATGTTGAATCGGAGATCGGTTCAATAGAAAAAATCGGGTCTCGGGATATCTGCTGACCAGGGCCTTCATGAGCGCATTATCAAGCATATCGATGGGCCTGCGATATCCTGAAACAATGTAGTAAATTTTCATATTTCTCTCCTGTATGCTGTCGCTGTGACGCAAATTTGTAAAAAAAAAAGGGATGGTGTGGACCACCCCAACGACAGCAGGTTTTTGATTAACGTGCGAAAGGATATGGGTCACCAGGAAAGAGCGTAGGACACTGATTCGGGAATGTAACAACACATGGCCGTTCCGGAATCGGAATGTCATGGCGGGGTTGACACAATTCTGCTTCGACCATCAGTTTGACAATCGCTGTGACTTGAATGCTTTGGCAGATGTTGATATCGACATTCACGGAAGTGTTATCGACAACATCCAGAACTTCGATTGTCGTTCCAGATAAGATGACGGTCACTTCAACATCTGTTCCTGGAGGCGCACACAGCAGTACTTTTTCAAAGCGGACAAAACTTTTCGTGTAAGAGCAGTGAGGCAAGCCTGTGGTGTTATCAATGATTGTAACGCGATAGGTTCCTGTTTTTCTAATAACCACCCGCTGCAACGTTACAGGTCTTCCACCGATTTCCACGACTACATTTTCTCTCACGGAACCCGGTTTCTCTACTGCTTCAACACTAACCAACTCGACTTCAACGGAAAACGACGAAGGCAACGGTAAGCATGCAACTGGGTCAATGATTGATTCGTCAACGATTTGGACCACTTTGACAATCCAGTCGAATATCTTTGGAACTTGTATACACTCCAGAGTAGGTACTGGTAAATATTCTGGAGGTGTATTTTGCCCTTGAACTAATTTACGTTCCATTTATATTTCGAGCCTCCTTTGTAGTTGTTAAACTCAATTACAGTCTATGGGTATCATGTTAAAAAGGTGACGGGTAAGTTTGATTTATTTTGCTCAGGGGGGATGCGTGTGGAACAGCAAGTCGTCATTCGTAATCCAGCGGATATTCAGTGGTATGGTCTGAATAAAGACGGGTCCATCGCGTATTCAAAATATCGTCTGGACGGGTTGCCTGCTTATGAACGTATCAAGGCGAACGCGCCGATTACATCCTTCAGCATGCTCCAGAATGACGGTATTCTTCATATCATGGCTGATACCGCCCGCGGGATGTATTACATCAAAGCTGTAGAGAATAGCCGAGATCAGCAGGAACTGCGAATCGTAGCGAGCAAGGAAGCGCGTTTTCCCTATTTGTTCTTTTATAAATCGATTCTTTATGTATGTTGTATTGTCACGGAACTTGAAGTAACAAATCTCATCTTGAAGTCTATGGATAATGGATTATGGAGCGAGAAGTGTATTCCTTTATTTGGAGATGAATGTACCTCGGTCCGATTGGATGATGCGGTGTTCACGATATCGAATCAGGGCAAGTTGCATGGTTTATTTCGCTACCTCAACCCCTTAGATGAATGCGTTCTGTCTTGCTTGGAGTATGATCTAGAGCAGGACATCAGGATCGAACGCCACTTATTTATATTGAAGCAGAAGAACCAACGCTGGCATTTGGGGCTGGATGTGGACAGTCTCGGCATGCCTCACTATGTATGGACGATCCTAAGCGGGGGAACAGCTGCTTATTATTATGTGAATGCGGAACGTGAAGCGCGTTCCTCGATGCCGCTATTAATCAACAGGGATCAAGATGCTGCCATACCGCATTTCTTATTTGCGAATGACTTAATCCTCGTCATGTTCTGGGACGGCGACGGACAGATTGAATACGTGTATTCCTTAAACCAGGGGCGGACATGGTCTGCCAGCGGTCATATTCATTTTGGTAAGCATTCTTCCTTGCGGATGGTTCAATCCATTAGGAAACAGACTTGTGTTGTATCACCGGAGAAGGTGCTTGGCTTTCATATGCCTTTTTTTCGGTCCCTTGAATTCATCGACCTGTTTAACCCCCTCGTCGGACTGGGATTCTCGGGATCCATGGTGGAACGATTGCACTGGATCAAATTGCAGATGGAATATCTCTATCGTGACTACCTGCAACATACAAGTCAGTTGAGACAGGAAGCGAGCGAAATCGCTCTTCTTAATGAAGCAATGGAAGATCAGGTCAGGCATCTCATGGGAGAAGTTGATCAATTGAAGGAAGAGGAAAAGAATGTACTTGAACAGCTTAAGGCTGTGAACGAAATGAAAGCGGAAGAACCTTTTTCCCTACGCTTCATAAGATAGTACATAAATGCCTATGGGCGGAGGTGAAAGGTATGGAAATTCGAATCAATTCCGTTTCGCTTGGTCATGTATCCGACTCATTGCTCAGAGATGTCTATGATGAATTGACCCGGTATGCCATGCAATTTCATGTCGATCATGATCATCAAAGGCTGTACATTGTTAGTCCAGTGCAAGGCAACCGTGTCTATTGGGAAATTGACAACGGGTTCATCCCCCAATCCATGACTGAGAAAGTCAGCGCAAGTCTTACGCAGCTAGGATTTGATGTTCGAGTCATAGCGGATGGAGAAGAGAAAAGACGGCAGCAGAAATTATGGGATCAATCTAAACCAAGTTTATGGTTGTCCGTCTTAAGTAACAGACAGTTAGCAAACGGCATGAACGTCAATTATTCGCTGAATAAAAAGAAATCCAGCAAACAACTCGCCTTACTTCTGAACCAAAACATTGCTAAAATGACAGATTTACAGGTGAATGGCTCATCCTTTGAATGGAAGAACTCGATGAACAGCTTGATCCCGTTAGCCGGATCCGAGCCGTCAATGCCAACCGTTCAATTGGTTTACAATGACTTTGCTAAAATGAGCGAGCGTCAGATTGAAGATTTTACTTTCTGTATCACACGAACACTTACTGCATTTTATCAACAATCCTTTCTGATCGATGTCATCCAATATTTCCTGTACTTCCAGAAGGTGCCGGTTCCGTTAGAACCGGAGCAAGTTATGACTTCAGCAAGCGAAGAGATTATTCAAGTCTCGGAAGTACAAGAGAAACAAATCTATGAAGTACAAGAACAAGTGCTGGTGCAAAAAGAGGAAGTTCAGCCAGAAGAACAACCAAAAGAGATGGATCAAAGCGTAGTCGAGCAAGTTGCCTTCTACCAAGAAGAACGGCAGGAGGAAGTACAACATAAGTTACAGGAGGAAGAAACCGTACAACAACCCCTGA
This sequence comes from Paenibacillus terrigena DSM 21567, assembly GCF_000374845.1. Lineage (GTDB taxonomy): Bacteria > Bacillota > Bacilli > Paenibacillales > Paenibacillaceae > Paenibacillus_K > Paenibacillus_K terrigena. The sequence goes on from NZ_KB895435.1 coordinate 11,725, forward strand.
ACCTGAACGAGCAATCCGAAGAACACGAATCCATAACTTCTCCGAACTTAAACCACTCCACTTTTTCTTGGATGCAATCCCAAATGGTACGAAGAGAAACAGAAAAGAAACCAGAGAGCGGAATGACGACAAATTCATTCATGGGGCAGATGAATCGATTGGCGCTGGCGAATCAGCTGCAGAATCAACAAAATGAACCAAAGTCCATTAACATATTAACGATTAATCGGCAAAAATGACAGGAGCTGGTTCGGATATGGTCGGTTTAGTCATGACCGCGGATGTATACCGACAAATGGCTCATTACTGCATCTTGCAACAACCGATCGAGGCATGCGGATTCCTGTCCGGTTCAGATCAGGTGATCAGGCGATATTGGCCCATTCGGAATGATGATCAAAGCCCTGATTCATTTACAATGAACCCGGGTGAGCTTGATGAAGCGTTCACTTACATTGAAGCATTCGGTGAGGAGTGCTACGCGATGTTTCACTCGCATCCTACGGGTCTCCCCTATCCTTCACCGTTTGATATTGAGCATATGGTATATCCGATCTCCTCTATTATCGTATCGCTTGTCGGGAATCATCCACGTATACGCAGTTATACGATTACAGGAGGAAAGGCATATCCCGAGCGAATTATTCTACTGCCAACATAGCGGTATTCAAGCTCTGAACCGAAGGTCAGGGCCCAAAACCGCTGTTTTGGCATGCTTACTGGATGATCAATTGTAAGGGGATAAGAAATTTAATCTTTAATAATTACGAACGAAAAGGGATTAAGGTAGCGTAAGGACGGATTGATAGATATCCGCTACGAAAGCGAGGCCAGCTGTGTTCGTTGCGCCGTTGTTGACATAGTTGGCGACTTCGAACGAGAAGACGAAGCTAAGGTTGAGAGCTGCGTTAAGCAATCCGAAGCTTACAGGGATCGTGTAGAAACGGACATTCTGCCAGTTATAAGGGAAATGGTTATCTGGTGAGATGCCGGAGTTCGGATTTAAGGACCCGGCGTTCAAGTCGACATCCAGGCCTGTAGGGACCGGTAGAATAGTGATTCCGAGATCATCAACGGCCTGAATATGTGCAGTTACTGCGTTATCGGCAAACACAGCCATCGCGATAACGAATTCGCCAAATACACCTACGGATAATGGAATGTTAGAAGATCTTGCAGCAAAACCTTTCGTCTCGCCTGGAAGAGGGACGGGCTGAGTCCATAAGAATTGAGGATTTGGTTGTGAGTTAAACGCTGTGTTGTTGTCATTATCAAATTTACTGATTTGCGGCCAGATGAGCGGGGCATTACCGACGTTGACCGCATTTGCAGGGCTTCCGGATAACAAAGAGGTAACGGCTGCTGCTCTGTTCGCGCCTGTTACGACATTACCTGTGGAGCTTACAATGCGTTGAATGGGTGATACTGAAATACTTGGCATGCATAATCATCTCCTTATGTGATTTATAATCTAGTGATTTGTGAATATATTTTCTTATCCCCGTACGATATTAATATATTCAAGCACTTTAACAAGCGTATAGTTAATCTACTTAATCCAATCGTATATTTTTAGAACCAACTATACAGATTGGTAGATATCCACAACGAAAGCCAAACCAGCTGTGTTCGTAGCGCCGTTGTTAACATAGTTCGCGACTTCGAACGAGAAGACGAAGCTCGTAAAGGAGCCAACTTGTATCGCGCCAAAAGTTACTGGAATCGAATAAAAGCGTACATTTTGCCAATTGTACGGGAATTTGTTATCTGTCGTAATCCCTGTATTTGGATCCAAGGATCCGGCGGTCAAATCGAAATCCAATCCAGTTCCTGCTAATGGCGAGATGGTTGAAGCGACTCTTTTGAATGCTTCTATGCGCATCTTGACGGCATTATCGGCAAACACAGCCAATGCGATGACGTATTCTGCAGCCAAGTCTGAAGATGAGATTTCATTCGATCTCGTTGCAAAACCTTTCGTCTCACCAGGAAGAGGGACAAGCTGGGTCCATAAAAACTGTGGATCTGCTATTACATTAAATGAAGTGTTATTGTCCGTATCAAATTTACTGATTTGAGGCCAAATGAGCGGGGCATTACCAACGTTGACCGCATTGGGCGCAGCTCCCATAAGCAATGAAGTGACGGCTGTTGCTCTATCAGTGGCTGTAACTACATTTGTCGTGTTGCTAGGAATTCTCTGAAAAGCCGGCATGTACAAATCAACTCCTTATGGATTTTTTATATTTTCCATCGAAAAATATCGGAATGGCAATCCCCCCTTTGGTTTCACCTACTCTATGTATATGTGATTTTGGGATTGATAGCTTGTGCATATCCTACAGATCTTTCAAATAAATCTCTTTATCTCACAATCTGAAGATATTGACTTAAGGAGCAACGCAAAAACCGCAGCCGAGAGTTCGGACTGCGGTTTTTGATCATTGTTGCAGGGTACCGTAGAGATGGATGCATATCGGATTCAATACACTATGCATATCTTCACCGGAGAGGATGTAAGCATCAATTTGGATGGTTCCGGCAAGCTTAGGGAATTCAAAGTCAATCTGAAGTTCTCTCAGCTCGTAAGAAGAGCCCGGTGTAAGCTGAATAGGTTCGATCGATTGAATTCGATATTCACCGGTCTTTTTGCCATGGGAGAACCAGTCTTCTCGAACAAACGACCAGCCCCGCTGTGCGCCGTTCTTGGTCTTCGTGTACACCCCGAATACCTGAGTTAAACTGGGGGATAGTACTTTTCCGCTGAGTTTTCCCGTATTTTTCGGGGAAATTTGAATCATGATTTCCGGATTTTCAAGCGTTTCGCTGCCTACATTTCGAAAAAGTAAGTTTGTATAAACGGAAATGCGCCGCAATTCGAAATCAAAATCGGTAAAATGCTGAAAGTACGATTCAACGCCTGCAATTATGTTATTTCCATTCATCGTAGATTTCCTTTCATTAATTCCGGGTTATTTTAAATAAGAAATGAACGACTTTATCCTTCACGCTCTTCTTTCTTGCGTCATCACGATAATCAAGGGGTATCACATTCGATTGCGGCTCTGTCAAGATTGCATTACTTGCTAGTACCGTCGGTGAAATGGCGTTGTTCGACGCAAGGACGAGTGCGTTTTGATCCGCAATGGATGAGTGATGAATGGCCTCTTTACGAATGGTTAACTCTTCGTTAAGGATCAATAGACGAGCCTTAAGGGCTGACACATGTTCCTTCCATTTTTTTATCGATTGTTCAAGTTGCTGTTGTTCGGATAGAAGTTCTTCTTTCTGCTTGATCATGGACACAGCAGATGACATTGAGCGCTCTGTAAACAGCAGAGACTGGCGGAAATCGCGATCAGACTTATATTGATCGATACCGTATCCCGTTCGTTCATTTAAGCCATGAAGACTGCGGCTGTCTGCGAACCAATAAGGGGTTATCGTGCCGAATGATAGATTTTCCGTGACGGCAATCCATTGTACGAGGGATTCTGCGTTTATCGCTCTTAAGGGCCCCCAAGAGCTTGTGGATCGATGATAATGAAGCTGATACAAGAGATGATCGGATAACCATATGCATCGAAGTTGCTGTCCTTCCATGGAGAACGTTGCATTTTCGACCTTTAAATACGGTATAATGACAGCACTTTCGGTGCTTGCAAGCATGCGCTGGGAATGATCAAGCTGGTGATAAGTGAGATGCAGCTGTCCGAGGTAGAATTGCAGCAGCACGACATGCAATGTTGCATCGGAATCTGTCGCTAGGAGTGGGAACAGGCTGCAATTGTCGTTTGCTTCGAAGATCACCTTCGGCTCTAACCATTCCTCTTTGTTATGTTCGTATTGCAGCAGACAAAACTGTCTGCTGTTCTGATGACGGAGTGTGTATCCCAGCGTTGTGGTTTTACTGTTCATTTGAAATTGCACCTGTTCAATAGCGTCCGATTCGATCAATAGGGTTGGTTCAGACCAGTGGATTCCTGAGAGCTGACGATGTTCGATTCGATTACGGTAAATGAGATACAAATGCAGCCGATTCGAGCGGTACCCTAATTTAATATCGGTGACGTCATCTGTATTCCGTTCAATCGAGCGCAATTGAAGCGTATATTGGTGCGGATGCAGAACCGCGTAAATCAACTCATTGAAGTGATTGATATAGACCATGTGAATAAACTGTTGCTCATCTTGGCAAATGCCGAGCTTATCTGAATGCCCTTCCAGAAACAGCTCGTGCGGATGCTCAAGCAAGCAATGTTCCTGAGGGGCAATGATAAAGCCACGTTCTGTAGGTTTGATAACAGACAAATGATAACGATTCGCTGCGATATGGTGGATTTTCATGTGTATTCCTCCAATCAAGGCGCGCTCAAATCTGCTCACTATCATCTTATTCACCAGCCAGAAGGGGGAGAACTACAAGGTCTGAAGAGCGGATACGATATCCTGTGCAGCCTGTTCCGGCGTAAAATGCTGTCGAATGTACTGCTCAGCTGCTAAACCTTTGGCTTTGGCGGCTGGGTAATGTTCATAGACATAACGCATGAGTTCCTTTAAGTCGGAGACGGAGGCTTCTGCCCAGAGTTGATCGCTCTGATAACCATCATAATAAGCTTGAGGTTTTACGGGAATGAGTTGGTATGGAATCGGATAACTGTTATCTGCATGAAGGAAATCCGTGTGTCCACCCCATCCAGTTGCAATCACCGGTAATCCTCGCATAGCCGCCTCCAACATCGGATAACCAGCGCCTTCTCCACGGCTCGGCAGCACAAAGGCATGACAATTCGTATATAAAGCTTCCATCTCCGCCTCGCTGCGAATGTCCAAGTCGACATAGACGGGGGCCTGTGGTTCGATGATTCGCAAGTTTTGTTTCATCGCTTCAATTTCTTGAAGTATATGGGGTGAACCTACGGTCTTGATGACAAGTGCTACCTGATCATGAGCAGAGAATGTCTCCAAGAACGCTTGAAGAAGAAGGTCGAAGCCCTTTCGTTCAATCCAGGAGAACACAGACAGAAAGCGAAATGGAGGGAGATGCTTCAGATCGTTCGGAACTTGCTCCGGACGATCGCCCGATTCCGTCTTGATTAAGCATGGGCGAACATAGTGCAGCGGAACCCTGACGCCGGATGAACGAAATGCTTCAATATTATGACGGCTGGGCAAAAAGACCGAATTCATGTGGTTTGCCCGCTGCACCCACGCTGCTGAAATTTTCGAAGTTTCCCAATATGTAAACCCAACGGACGGATGCAGTTTTCTGCGCCATATTTCGGGAATTTGGTGATAAATGTATACTTTGCGACCTGGTGATTTCCGTTTTGCGATCAAGTGCTGGAGCACAGCTTGCTGGGTGTGAGGTAGATCAACCGCTGGGAGTTGGGGATCAAACGCATCGACTTTCACATCGATTCCCATAGCATGCAGTGATAACACATATTGCCTGGATGCCTTGGCATATCCGGTAAAATCAAATACATTCCCAACCCAAATGATTTGCGTCAAGGTGTATCCCTCCCTTCCTCAGAGTGTATTTGCCGATAGGGAGAATTAGAAGAACAACGCTAAAAACTCGCTGTCCGCTAGGTTAGCGTGGAGCGAGTTCTCGAACATTTCCTTTCTGAAGTTAGGCGCCAAATTGGCGAAGCGTATGTTGCAATCGATTCATGACCTTGGCCCAGTTGTAAGATTGAGCCGTTTCCCGTCCGTTCTTCGCGATATGCTCGGCAAATGCCCGGTCCGTTAGTACTCGGATGATGCCTCGTGCCACGCCTTCGATATCGCCTTTTTCAACCAGTACGCAATTCCACCCATCTTGGCAGAATTCCTCATTGCCTTCCGCCTTGGTGGTCACGACCGGCGCGCCGCAGGCCATCGCTTCCAGAATAGGGAGCCCGAATCCTTCATGCATAGAAGTCTGAACGAATACGCCACAATTGGCATAGAGATATGCAACGCCAGGGTCATCTGGGCGCGAGAAATGCAGCGCAGGTATTCCAGATAGGCGAGGCCTCTCAGCGCCAAATGTCACCATGGATGCTTGCTGAACATGTCGCAATACGATTTTCATTGCTTGGACTGTTATATGGAATCCTTTTAGATGTTGACTTTTACGGCTGCAGGCTAACACGCGGAACGGGTCATAATCGTGGGTTTGATTCGGTTTATAAATATCTTGATCTACGGCAATGGAAATGTTGGTCGCTTGTTTTTGGAACCGTTCCAATAGCTGATTTGTCGTCCAGTCCGCAATCGTCAATAAATTCACTGGCAGTTGATAGGTATGTCTCACTTTAGCCTGCATTTCCGGTGATAGGGGATAATAGCTTTCTTCGATATCTTGCACGAGATAGAAAGGGACACCGATGCCGCCATGGTTCGGATCGCAACTATGCCAGACAACGGGGAGGGTATTCCACCAGGTAGCGATTTTAATCGCATTCATCTGCTTTAATTCCTGCAGCATCGAAGGGTAGTTCGGGAAACTTCGAACTGAAAATTTCAACGGAAACCAGTTCGGATGCTCGTCAAGCGCGAACACATGAACTTTCATGCCGGCATCATGCAGACGGTTTGCTTGCTCGAGGACATTCTTAATGCCGCCTGCAAGACCGACTAGCTCTAGCACGTAGACAATGTCAAGTTTACTCATCGGTTAGAATCGAGCCCCCATCCATTTAGACCAGAACGTTTTTTTCGACTCCATTTCCTTTCTTCGCCAGTATGGATTTTTATTGGCGGATGTCGTGCCTCGCGTCTGACCTTCCAAGTGTACGGCACTGGCAGTACCGCAGTACATGACTCGCCAGCCGTACTGCTTCGCACGGTAACACAAATCAATGTCTTCATAGGCGATGTAATATTCTTCGGACAACATGCCGATGTTCTGAATCAATTCCTTCCGGATCAGCATAAGCGCTCCCGTGACAGCATTCACATCTTCAACGGCGAGTGCAGGAGGATGATTGCTCGGAAGGAAGCGGTAACGATGATCGAAATTCCCCCTCGTCGTAGGGTAGACGCCGCCATGCTGTATCGTATGATTCGAATAGAGCAGTCTGGCACCTACGATCCCGATCTGCGGCATCAATTGGATCGTCTGGATCATATGGCCGAGCCAGCCCGGTTCATGAAATACGATATCATTATTTACGAGAAGCACGTACTGCCCCTGTGCTTCTCGGATCCCGGCATTAACCGCAGCACTAAATCCGCTATTAGACGATTTAAGAATACACTTGATCGATACGTTATTAGCCCATTCTAGTAAAGCCTGCTGAATGTGCTTTGGACTCCCGTCATCTACAACGATTGTTTCATAAGGCGTTTCCGAGACAGTCTGGATGAAGCTTTGATAACATTGTTTCACCAAGTCCACTTGATTGACGGTTGGGATAATGACACTGATCATCTTCAGAACTCCTTCATGGGTTACCTTGAAATTTCACGCAACCGGTGAAGCATGTTCGCTGCGCTCTGTTTCCATGTATAACGCTGCGTAACGGTTTGTCTGCCGGCTTGTGCCTTCATCGCTGCTTCGCTTGGATGGGTATAGACATATCGTAGTAAATGCTTAAGATGATTTTTACTTGGAATGGCCCATAGTAAGCGGGGATTGATTGGATTTAAATGTACGAACCCTTGGACGTTTATTAAGTATCCGTTCGTGTCATTCAGGTAATCAAGATGGGCTGACCAATTTGTCGTAATAACAGGAAGTCCCGTCGCCATGGCTTCCATAACGGTTAGATTCCAACCTTCTCCGCGTGTTGGAAGGACATAACAGTTGGCGCTATTATAGAGTGCCGCGAGCTCTTCTTCTGTCCAACTTCGGATGGAGGAAAGCAATATGACGTGTGAAATGTCTTTAATTCCGTTTTTTGAAGCAATTTGGTTAATATAATCTTGTTGAACCGTGATTTCATCTTCCGTTGATGCGCGTGTTTTGATGACAAGGCAGATGTCTTCGGAAGCTGCGAATTCTGCGAGAAACGCGGAGATAAGCGTATCAACGCATTTGCGTTCGTCAAAAGAACAGACGCTTAGAAAAGTATAATTGCGCTGCCTTGGAATCGTTAAGGGGGCTTTGCCAGGGGCGAACATGGACGTATCCACACCGTATGGCATGACTCGAATTTTGTGCGGTAGTACTCCGCTCTTAATAAAGGATACACGGTTAAATTCGGAGGGGACCCATAGTTCATTCATCATATTGCATCTTTTGGCCCAAGTATATAGGATCCGGCTGCTTTCAAACATGGTCATGCCGATGTAATACGAATGATCTCTTCGTGTAAAATATGATGCAGGATAATGGAAGAACGAGAGATGACGTCCAGGAAGCGGGGTGTGTATTAGTGAGTTAAGAAGCGATTCCTGCTGACTGTCAAGCGGGACTCTAACAGCTTCATGATGCACTGGTGTATAACGAATCTGAACGCCGTGCTCAATCCATTCCGATATGATGTGCCGATTCGCCTTGGCATACCCTGTAGGCTCAAACATTGTCCCAATATTATTAATGAACAGTTCATTTTCCACCTGACATACTCCCTGCTGTAGGAAATGCTTTCTAAACTTGATGTTATTTACATATGTAACGATGGGATAAAAGGACACGGCACGTTGATCTAATATCTTATTTATGGATACTCATCTATTAATCAGGACTGTACCCCGGTTCCGCTGAACTATCCTCAGCTTATGAATCTCGTACAGCGGTGGGGTGCTTAACATCTGGCTGATGTCATACTGTTTCTTTACAATGGTGTCGATTATTTTATTTTCTTTAAATAACCATTAGGATGCATTGTTAAAAGATGTTTCTGTCTGCTGGAATCAATAATAAAGTCCTCGCTCTGTAGTAAAAATTCTTGAACGGCTTCCATAGGACCTGGACCAAAGTCAGGTAGAACGGGGTGGCCGTTTATATTTGTATCTTCAACGATCAAATAACTACCTATTGAAACGAGAGGATGGTAAAGGTTCATTTCATTCAATACATGTTGCTTGCTATGATCAGAATCTAGAATAACGAGTACGACATCAGTAGGAGATATTAGCTCCTTCACCTGGTTTAACATATCTTCTGAAGCGGTGTTGCCTATGAAGTAGGTAATTCTTGGATGGTCCGGAGTTTGTTCGTATTTCATAATGTCGATGGTTATGATCTTGCCTTTATTCATCAAATCACAGATGGAAGCCAAATATAATGCGCTCCCCCCTTGGTTTGTGCCGCATTCTAATATAATGTCTGGTTGTATTTCATATAGTATTTCCTGATATATGAACAAATCTAAGGGGCATTTAAGGACGGGTTGACCGAGCCAATAGGTTTGTCCCCAGGCCAAGCTATAATAATACTGCTTATGGAACTCATCAATGGTATTTGTCATGACAAATTCTCCTTTACATTTTCTGGATTCTAACTCTTCCTGGTTACCAAATCGAAACAAATGATGATGCTAGAAAAGAGATTTTGTTTAGATCCATTTATATTATTCCGTCTCATTAATTTGGTTCATTGAAGATGACACATGTATAAGCGTTTAATTTAATTCATGCATATATCGTCATATAGATAGAATGGAGGCTTTGGTAGGATGAATTCATCGCTTTTTACTATAGTCATTAGTGTTATGAATCAAATGGAATCCACTAGAGAATGCGTCTCGCGTATTCGAGCCTTAGCGAGTCAACATATCCCGATCCTTATTATCGATAACGGTTCCGACTTGATTCATCAACGGGAGCTGCAATCGCTAAGCGATTACTACATTCACAATGATCATAACCTGGGGGTGATTCCGGCTATGAATCAGGCGTGGCATGTATTGCATACCCCTTACATTATGTATATGCACAATGATATTTTTTTGATGGAATCGCAATTCAACTTACGAATTCATCGCGTGTTAAATGAAATAGGAAATATAGGTGTCGCAGGGTTTGGTGGGGGACATTCCGTCCACTGTAGCGGAGTCCGAACTTCATTTACGAGCAATTTGCTGGATGCAGAAATCCATGGGACACGTATGGTAGAAGATTATGTGCCGTCCGTTGTGCTGGATGGGATGTGTTTAATTATTCGCAGAGAACTCATTCTTGAAATGGGGGGGATCGCGCAAGAATACTCTTATCATCACTACTATGATATGGATGTGTGCCTGGAGGCAATTTATCGAGGGTATAAAGTGATTACAATCGGAATATACCACCAGCATGTGGGCACCCAAACTTCATCTAAAGCAGACTATGCAACTTGGTTGCAACAAAAGGGTACATCTGATGCGGCATTATATCAATCCAACCAATCCATATTCCGTGAAAAGTGGGGGCATAAATCTTACGTCGTTGTCGACGATTCATTTAATTATGCCGATATACACGGGGCCATTTCCATGAAGTCATAATATGGTTTCAGGTGAGCGTGCCCAATACTAAGAAGGGAGTAACGTTCACCATGAACACTACTCCCCGTTCCAGTATGAGAGACATTTTCTTCTAGATGATGAAGTCCTTTCTAACCTTAGTCCGAACCGAGAGGTAAAAAAAACCTTCCGTATAATTGTAGAAACTTGTGCCTGAAATGCTCGTAACGGTCTACATCTGTGTCGTGTTCACGGTAATGGGTAATCCATGCCAACGGTTGAGATGGAACCACGACTTGATATCCATGCAATCCAAAATTAATGGCTTGGGAAGCATCATAAAAATGGAAGTCTGCAATCTGTTCATCCCAATCCATATCAACTTGCGTAACGATGAGTGCGCCATCAATCGTCTGAGCCTTTTCATAATGCAACTGAGAATCATGTAGGGTAAACAATACACTATTCCCATTGACTATGGCATAGAATTTACCGAGCAGATCTTCCCCTTCCCACCAAGTACCAGTGGCAGGGAGTTTCCTTGTGCCCGTGATGCCGATCATGCCAATCGATGTATCTTGGCGAAATATATGGATACATTCTTCCAGGAACAGAGGGTAGTGCAGAAATGTATCTTGATGTAAGTAAACTTTGTATTTGGCGTTGCTGCTGCGCATGCCGCGATTATACCCGGAAGTCATGCTCTTGGCATTGAATATTGGAATAATCTCAATGGAGAAGCCGGCAGGAATGACTAATTGTTTTATAAAATGCACGCATTGAGAATACAACGGTTCGTCGTTAACGCATGATATAAACGCTATTTTATATGGATCTATGATGATCTCTCCTTTCCTATCATGTTCCACAAAGATTCGAGGTAATGAAACAATCCGCAGATGCTTCCATGTCTGCGGATTGTTTTCTATAGATTGGATTGTCTAATAATTTCCTCAATCATTTGATTATAGTAGGTGTGAATAGAGGAACCGCTTGGAACGATGATGCCAAGACCGTGTTGCGAATGTACGCGATGAAAACGAAGATTCAGGCTAGTTTCCGAGAGGAAATCTTCTATTGCGGTTAATACTCCGTTCTTGTCGCCATATTCGTAAAGAGCATTATTTACCGTTGCATTATGTCCTCCATCGACAAGTTCGCTAATTCCCGGCATGATCCCCTTTGCCGCATTCGGTTTGCGGTATGACTCAGGAATCGATTCAGGGAAATAATACATGTCTCTTCTACCATAAGGCCATTCTGTATCGTGGAGAAATATAATAGGAAAGTTCTCTGTTTTTTCAATCTCCTTAAGTTCATGAAATACCGTGTACCAATTATGATCTCCGTCAATGAGTATCGCATCGTATGCGCCGAGTTTAGGCAAGGCTTGAAGACTATAATCTTGTATCATTTCGAATTGGCTTCCCCATACCTGCTTCATCTGCTCAACGTCAAAAAGTGGATGGGGATCGATCGCAATTAACTTACTACCTGCCGATTGACCATATAAGAGTAGATTCGTCGTATTAAACCCCTGAGCTGAACCGATCTCCACAATCGTATTCGGTCTAGTGATTCTAAGAATCGGGCATATGATTTCATTCCAAAAATAAATCATCGTTTTCCTCCATTCGTAAGCTTCAAACTGAAGGCTTTCTTAAATCGTTTTGTAAGAGTATTACTTTGTTACATTAAAGTATTCATAACCATAATGGATGTGTGGGATTGTTGACCTATTTCAAATGAAGGTCAAACGCTCAATCAAAACAGTATGGCTGTTAATATATTGTATTTAAATGCTTCATATGACCCGTAGGGATGGAGGGGTTATTCTGAAAATAATCCAAAAACTGCACCAAATCTTCCGTATGGAGAATCAAGCATTTCTCACAGAACTTTATCGAGACTTACTTGGTCGTGAGCCGGAAGATGAGGGAATGCGTCACTATATGAATCTGCTTCTTTCAGGCTTTTCAAGAGCTTCGCTGGTTTCTGCTTTTTTGCGGAGCGAGGAAGCCGGGCAATATTACAAGCAACTGACTGCGACCCCCGTATATGTGAATCATCCAGTCATAGCAAATCAAATTCGATTTCTGCTTTCGCTCGATGATCGTTCTTTTGTCATGGAACTCTATGGTGAACTACTATGCCGGGAAGCCGATGAAGCGGGATTGTATCACCATTTATATTTGCTTCGTAGAGGAAGATCTCGGATATCTCTTCTTAATGGCATTTTGTTGTCGAATGAGTGTAACTCGATTCTTGCTTCACCCGGACCTGACTGGGATGATAATGCAACGGTGAAGTACGGGCATTTTAACCTAAGGCTAGGCGAAGCACCTCATCAACAACTTATATGGGCGAAGAAACATCTTCACAAGAAAGTATCGATCATTATCCTGACTTGGAATGGTCTGGAGATTACGAAGCAATGCCTTGAATCGCTGCAAGACACCATGGAACAAGACCAGATTGATGTCATCGTATTCGACAACGGCAGCACGGATGGAACGGTTGAATATTTAAGTACTCTGCCTTGGGTTAAGACGGTGGCTAACGGGTCAAATATTGGATTCACAAGGGGAAATAACAGTGCCCTTGCATATTGCGATCCGAATAGCGACGTTATCCTGCTGAATAATGACGTTGTGGTCGGACAGGATCAATGGGTTGCGATGCTGCAAGAAACGGCATTTGAAGATCCGTTAATCGGTATTGTCGGCTGCAGATTGCGTGGACAGAATGGAGAATTGCAGCATGCAGGCACTTATATTTACCCCGAGACCAATTGGGGACAACAAATTGGCGGGCAGGAAGTCGATATCAATCAGTATTCTTCGGTTCGTGACGTACAGGGTGTTGTGTTCGCATGCGTGTACATTAAGAGGGAGCTGTTCGATGTTATCGGCGGTCTAGATATGGATTATTTCGCCTATTTCGAAGATACGGATTATTGTTTAAAAGCATTAGGTGCTGGATATAGGGTGGTCTATGACGGGAGAGTAACGTTAACGCACTTGCAGAATACGACGACGGCTGTGAATAAAGTCAATTTTTCAATTATGTTTGAACGTTCCCGTAGTATATTCCGCCAAAAGTGGGAGCAGCCATTGCAGGCACAATACCACCAACCATTAAATTGGCATTCTATCGCGAATTTGCCTACCGGATATGCTGTTTCTTCCCGCAATTTAATGATTGCGCTGGATCGTCAGCAGGTAAAAATGCACTATCGGTATGTATATGGGGCGGGTACGCCGTTTAAATTGAATGAGCCCGAGATGAGCGATGACTATCGCATCAATCTGTTTCGTATGCGGCATCGCCACCCTCACGCAACGGAAGTTGTGTATGGGCAAGGCGATGTATTCTACAAGAATAGCGGGTCATACAAAGTTGGATTTACGATGCTGGAAGTAGACGGTATCCCTCAGGAGTGGGTGCAGCAGTGCAACATGATGAACGAAGTCTGGGTACCTTCGCAATTTAATGCAGAAACCTTCCGAAATAGCGGCGTTCGCGTGCCTATTCATGTCATTCCACTGGGAATTGATCCGAACTACTTTAATCCAACGATTCGCGGATCCCGATTCTCGGACAAATTCACATTTTTATCTATTTTTGAATGGGGTGAGCGCAAATCTCCAATTGATTTGTTACTGTCGTTTGTACGGGAGTTTGCGCATGAGGATGTATTACTCGTGTGCAAAATCATCAATATAGACGCCTCCATTAACGTTGCCGCTGAAATCCGTAAGCTGAACATTAAAGACATAGATTCTAAAATACTTATACTGCACAATCAAACGTTACCGTCTTATATGTTAGGAAGCCTTTACCGCTCGGCAGATTGTTTTGTTCTGCCAACCAGAGGGGAAGGTTGGGGAATGCCGATCTTGGAGGCGATGGCATGCGGAATACCCGTGATTGCCACCGACTGGAGCGCACAGAAGGAATTCTTAAATGACAATACCGGTTATCCCATTCGAGTCAAATCGTTAGTACCTGCCATCAGCAAATGCCCTTACTATACGAACTTCAATTGGGCGGAACCGGATTTCGATCATATGGCTTATTTAATGCGCCATGTATACGAAAATCGTGAACATGCAAGGCAACGAAGTGAAGAGATTGCTAACGGTATCGTAAGAAAATGGAGTTGGGACGAAACCGCGATGAAGATCAATCATCAATTGAAAATGGTCTAAAGAAAGGAGTATAGGACGATGCGTTACCTCGTTGGAATACCGTATGTCAATCGTCCGGATTTGCTGATCCGAGCAGTCCACAGCATTCAGCCATATTGGGACCATACCGTAGTCATTGACAATTCTTCCGAACGGGAACTGCGACAAGCAAGTGTATCGAATCTAGTGTCTGTTCATGAACCTCCGGTTCCGCTTAGCTTCACGCAGTCGATGAATTATTTCCAGCGATTAGCGAGCGAGCGGAACTGCGACGCGGTTCTGTACATGCATAATGATGCGGAAGCGAATGCTGGGACGCCAGAGAGATTTTTGGAGATCCTTCATGGCCTGCAAGTAAGCGGGCACAAATGGGGGCTTGCGTTGACCAATTTCGATGCGTTGGCCGCTTATAATATGGAAGCCGTAAGAGCTGCTGGTTCCTGGGATACTACTTTCAGCAGCTATTTTTCCGATATCGATTACCACCGCAGACTTCGCCTTGCCGGTTACGATGAAATTTTTACAGGGCTTCCCGTCATGCATCACGTTAGTTCTACCGTGAAATCCGATTCGAATCTCGGATTTATTGTGAATACGACTTGGCCGTTGTATGAGCGATATTATGAAATGAAGTGGGGAGGCAAAATGGCGGAAGAAACCTATGGTACGCCTTTTAATCAATAAAATCGAAAGGTGGCGTTGCGGTGAAGCTGGCAGAGATTAAACGTACGTATGATGCAGTATATAGTCTAGGGTACAACTGTTATCCGGCCCAAAGACTTGAACGTTATCAATTAAGGCCTTATTCGGGAGTCATCGATTGGATGTACTCTCATTCGCTGTCAGGAGTGAGCTCATTGCTTCGGAACCACTTTGCGAATTTTATGGAACTTCCGAACATGTCGATCGAAGGCGAGCTATTTAATGGATTTAACTATTTAGTCCAAGATCGGTCATATGGGATTGAGTCTGCGCATGATTTTCTAGTCTCGGAGCAAACGGAAGGCATCTTACGTAAGTATCCGGAATTTAAGGATACGCTGAACCGTCGCATACAGAGGTTTCTAGCAAAAATGAATACAAGCAATTTCATATTCTTTTTTCGTCTCGGAGGGACCTATGAGGAGGCTGTTGAATTGGAGTCGGTGCTGTCTATGATCGTTAAGCATGATTTTTGCGTCCTTCTGGTTAATCCAATCCCCGATGCTGCATTAATCGAGTGCGATTGGCCGCTTGCGAAGGTTTGCGTCATTCAGGCTCCTGACCAATGGGACGAGAAAAGCGATGAGATTTGGAATACCATTTTTGAAGGAGTTCATTATAGCGAGGGGTAAAGTGAATATGATCAATAACGCTCAAAAAGAACTTTACGTAGAGTTGCTCAAAAAAACGATTCTATTCGAGATCTGGCTTGAACACGAGCAATATTTGCCTGTTTATGGGGATATTCATCAATCGATTATTGAAGCCGTGCATCAACAGGGTTTGGAAATTGTGCAAAAGATAACGCCTAATAAAGAACTGCGATTCCAAGGATTGGATTGGCCGCAAATCGGTCATAGTATGATCGGTCGCCTGCGGATGGAGAACTTACAAATGTGTGTAGAAACGGTATTGAGAGACGGTGTGGAGGGAGATTTTATTGAAACCGGTGTGTGGCGAGGCGGTTCTTGCATTTTTATGCGGGGTCTGTTGAAGGCGCATGAGATTACGGATCGTCAGGTATGGGTAGCTGATTCTTTTGAAGGTTTGCCCGCTCCAAACGATGAGAAGTATCCGCAAGATAAAGGAATGGATCTAAGCACAATAAATTTTTTGAAGATAACGCTTGAGCAAGTACAAGAGAATTTTCGAAAGTATGATTTACTGGATGAACAAGTGAGCTTTTTAAAAGGGTGGTTTAAAGATACTTTGCCTACGGCCCCAATAAAAAAACTTGCAGTTTTACGGCTTGATGGTGACTTGTATGAATCGACAATGGATAGCTTAACGAGTTTATATCATAAAGTTTCTCCAGGCGGATTCATTATTATTGATGATTATTGTCTGCATATGTGTGAAGCAGCTGTGAGTGATTTCAGAGAACAATATCAAATAACGGAGCCCCTTATTCAAATCGATGCATGCGGATGGTATTGGAGAAAAGAAATTCATAGTGTTGAGAGGTGAACGATGAAAACTGCGCTTATTACAGGGATTACAGGGCAGGATGGTGCATATCTAGCACAGTTTTTACTTAAGCAAGGCTATCGTGTCTGTGGTCTTATCGCACGAAGAAGCACGAACACGCTATGGCGGCTTGAGTACTTGGACATTCATAAGGAGATTGAATTGATCGAGGGAGACTTAATAGATGCGTCTTCGCTCATCCGAGCTGTTCAGTATGTAAAACCATGTGAAATATATAATTTAGGAGCTCAAAGTTTTGTCGGCACGTCTTGGGAACAGCCGATTATAACGACGCAAGTGACAGCTTTAGGAGCACTTCATATATTGGAGGCGATCCGATTAACAGATCCTTCCATAAAATTCTATCAAGCCTCCTCTAGTGAAATGTTCGGCTTAGTCCAAGAGGCACATCAATCCGAACAAACTCCTTTTTATCCTCGCAGTCCTTACGGTGTCGCAAAATTATATGGTCATTGGATTACGGTTAATTACCGTGAGAGTTTTCACATTTTTGCATGCAGCGGTATTCTGTTCAATCATGAGTCACCACTTCGCGGTATTGAATTTGTAACACGTAAAGTAACGGATGGTGCGGCACGAATTAA
This sequence comes from Paenibacillus terrigena DSM 21567, assembly GCF_000374845.1. Classification (GTDB taxonomy): domain Bacteria; phylum Bacillota; class Bacilli; order Paenibacillales; family Paenibacillaceae; genus Paenibacillus_K; species Paenibacillus_K terrigena. Next base: position 29,068 of record NZ_KB895435.1, read on the forward strand.
ACTTGGACAGCAAAAGGAGCTTCGGCTTGGCAATATTGATTCGAAACGCGATTGGGGATTCGCTGGGGATTATGTGAAAGCCATGTGGAAGATGCTGCAGCAATCTGAAGCTGATGATTATGTTGTTGCAACCGGGAAGACGACAACCGTGCGGGATATGTGCAGCATTGCATTTAACGCAGTAGGATTAAACTACGAAGATTATATCGTTATTGATCCGAAATTGTATCGTCCAGCGGAAGTTGATCTTCTGCTTGGCAATCCGGCGAAGGCGAAGGGGAAATTGGGTTGGGAAGCAGAAACAAGTCTCCAGCAATTAATTGAGATGATGGTGGAGGCAGACCTTGCTCGGGTCAAATCGAAATTATGAGAATCCTTGTAACAGGAGCTAGCGGATTTGTTGGTAGGCGATTAGTTCGGGCTCTAGTAGAACGTGACCATGAGGTTGTGGCGGGTGTTCATCGAGCAGAGGTTACGTTCGATGCTCCCGTTATTTGCCGCTATATGAATGTGTTGGAGCCGGACACTCTGGTCGAGGTGTTGCGTCAGTTTAAGCCTGCATGCATCGTGCATCTGGCAGGACAGACCCTTGTCGAACTATCATGGAGCAATCCCGTGCACACCATTCAGACGAATGTGATAGGTACGATGAATGTGATCGATGCTGTATGCCATGCGGCGCAGCAAGCAAGAATCATATCGATCGGTTCAAGCGAAGAATATGGAATCAGCGCACTCATGGGCGTACCTTTGACGGAGGATTCACCCTGTTCGCCGCAAAATCCATATGCTGTGAGCAAATTTACAGCAGGACAACTTGCATTACAGATGGCTCAGAAAAATCAATTAGAGCTTGTTCATGTGCGTCCATTTAATCACTTTGGTCCAGGACAGGGGCCAGGTTTTGTTATAAGTGATTTTATATCGCAAATTGTCGCGATTGAGCAGAATCGATGTGCTCCCTTTGTTAAGGTCGGTGATATAACGGTACAGAGAGATTTTTTATACATTGACGATGTCATTCATGCCTATATTCAGCTGCTTGAGCATGAAGTACCCAATGGTTTTTATAATGTATGCTCAGGTGTTTCTAGGAAGATCGAAGATATATTGTCGTATTTAATTTTGCAATCCAAGGTCACATTTGAAGTCAAGAGGGATGCCAACAAGCTGCGGACATCCAACGTACCATTCTTTGTGGGATGTGCTGATAAGATCCATGCAGCGACGGATTGGACGCCTTCCATTCCGTTTCATGAAGGATTGTTGCAGACCCTAGATTGGTGGCGAGTGAAGCATAGTAAGAGAGAGTGAATAACATAACGGACAAGTGCCTATGCCCTCTGGCAAACGCCGTGAAGTACACCAAACCTTCTTTTTTGCTCGTATTCTTCAAGTCATTGTTGGGTGAAACTTTTGGTTGAATCACCCTTACTCTTTGGCGTTCTATCGAATATGGTGTCACATGGAGTATTTTGAGTGGCAGCATGCGTACTGGAGGGGAAGGAATGCGATTAGTCTTGTTGTCTGGGGGGTCTGGAAAACGGTTGTGGCCGTTAAGCAATGATGCGAGGTCCAAACAATTTCTTAAAGTGCTTGTGAACAACAAAGGACAATATGAGTCGATGATCCAGCGGGTCTGGAGGCAAATTCAAGACGCAGGATTAGCTGAACATGCCATGATAGCAACGAGCAGCGCGCAGAGAGAAATTGTAGTCAATCAAATCCAAGACCATGTTAACATCGTGGTGGAACCGGAACGGCGAGATACTTTCGCGGCAATCGTTCTATCAGCCTTATATATGCGTTCTGAGCTCCATATGGATATGAACGAAGTCATGACGGTGATGCCTGTCGATCCTTTTGTCGATGCTTCTTTTTTCGATAGAATCAAAGATATGGAGCAGGTTCTGAATGACACCTCTGCTGATCTGGCGCTGATCGGTGTAAGGCCAACATATCCGGCAGAGACTTATGGATATATTGTTCCGCATCTTAATGAAGGCCAGCGGTATATGCGGGTCAATCATTTCAAAGAAAAACCGAATGAAACCTTGGCGAAAAAGCTCTTGCAAGAGAATGCCCTGTGGAACTGCGGCGTATTCTCATTTCGATTGAGTTTTATTCTGTCTATACTCGAGAAGAAGGGGCTTCCAACCGACTATCACGCTTTTCTTGCCTTGTATAAGCAGCTGACTACGAACAGCTTCGATTATGAAGTTGTTGAACATACACGTAAGATCATCGTCCTGCCTTTTGATGGATTCTGGAAAGATCTTGGCACATGGGACACGCTGACGGATGAAATTGAGAATTCGGTGGTTGGGAAAGGAGTTATTAAAGATCCACATCTATTCTCCAATAATCATATCGTGAATGAATTGGATATCCCCGTGGCATTGATTGGCCTGTCAGATGTCATCGTAGCGGCGAGTCCCGACGGCATCCTTGTCAGCTCGAAGGAAGCAAGCTCTCAAGTTAAAGGAATCGTACACGAGTTCGAGAGTCAGCCAATGTATGTCGAACGCAGATGGGGATGGTATCGGATTATTGATTTTATTCAAGCCGAGAACGGATTGGAAGTCATTACGCGAAGGATACAAATCGCAGCGGGAAAAAATTTGAGTTATCATGTCCATGACCATCGCAAAGAGCTATGGACGATCATTCGCGGTGAAGCTCTCGTGATGATCGGCGATCAGTTAAAAAGCATCAAAGCGTGCGACACCATTCAGATTGACGCGGGTATAGGACATGCAATGAAGGCTATTACAGAACTTGAATTCATCGAGGTTCAACTGGGGCATGATGTTACGGAGCAAGATATTACTCGACTGTATTTGAAGTGGGAAGATATATTAATGCTGGAATCCATGTAATCATAAGGCAACTATAAGAGGAGCTCTTATCATTTCGTTGATAAGGGTTTTTTTACATTAATTATAGAAGGATGTCAGGATGTCATGACCAAAGGCAGAATTATTGTGGGAAATGGTTCCAATATGTTCCGTAATCAGTTAATATAATGGTAAATTTCCAATACATTATCTAAGGAGGGCATTTTATGTCTGAACCGCATTTAAATCCGAACTCGGGGTCGCCAAGGCCGTCGGGGTCGTCGTTCGACATGCAGATTGTGGTGCAATTGATTCGTAGCCCATTCCAAGGGCTAGCTTTATCAACGGGGTCGCAATGGTTGTATGGAGTCCTCGGAATCGTTGCTTCTATCGTTGGATTTGCGCTATGGACGACGGTGTCGGTATCCTCGATATTCGGCGCGTTCTTGAATCCATTAGCGAGCCTCACAGGCGGGGGAGGAATCGGATTTAGCGTCTATACGAGTATGTTCTTCCGCATGATTGTTTTAGCCATTATTTCGCAAGGGCTCCTAACCGGATCGATCTGGGTATTTGGTAATTGGCTAGGAAGTCGTAAGTATGCTTGGCGTGATTTAATTACATACTTAGGTGGTATACAATGGTTATTCGGAGCAGGTTACATCGTTGCCGCCATCATTGGTCTTTTGTTAGGTCAGATTGGGTTCCTGCTTGCCAGTGTTACGTTGATTCTAAATCTTATTTTTATTGTTATCGCCGCACTAGAAATTTATGCAATTGAATCCATGCAGAAGAGAGCAGAATTGCTGGTCTATGCCATAGGAAGTTATGTGATTGTGCTTGGTATTGTGTCTTCAGGATTTTTTGGATCCATCCTATAAGATAGTTGATTAGCCGTTTGGTCATTTGGCCGAACGGCTTTTTCATTTTGAATGGTATAACTTTGTAGGGTTATTTCGTTCCTTCACTGCCAAATTCCTGAGGGTATAGCTTATCCTCCACCGATGCATGATATGACATGTCAAGGCCATTACAAATTGGATGGAGGATGGTTATGCGAAGCTCAAAAACGACTCTGATCTGTCTAAGCGCGGCTGTAATCATGGTTAGTTCTATGGGATTGACAGGATGTACCAATCCGTCAAAGGTGAAGACGAACAGCTTAGGTTATACGAGTAATCAAATTGTGCCGAACTCGACAACCCGGAACAATTTGAACCCATTAAATACGGGGAACACGTATGGTCTAGATGGCCGCTATGGGACTTATAGCACCGGGATGGATGGTCGCTATGGGACTTATGGAACTGGGGTGGATGGTCGATATGGCACGAAAGGAGTCCATCCTTATGGCACGAACAAAGCCAACAAGATGGAGTTAAGTAAGATCGCTGCTGATCACGTCACCAAAATTCCAGGGGTTCGTTCTGCGAATGTCGTCATGATGGGTAATGACGCTTATGTAGCTGTTGTCTTGAAATCGACGTCGGCAAAAGGTGTTGGCAAGGGTACCCATATCGCTACAAATGATGGCTATGGTACTGGTACCTATGGAACCAGAAGTACAGGTAACACAAGTGGCATCGTACACCATATGAGTTCAGATATGGGGATGAATCCCACGACGCATCGTCAATCGACGCATGTCAGACCGTATGCAACACCTGGTGCAACACCTGGTGCAACATCTGGTGCAACATCTGGAGATCGTGTAACGGATGACATGAAGAAGCACATTGCGCATGCGGTGAAGCAGGCTGTGCCTCAAACCAAAAATGTATACGTCTCTGCCAACGCTGACTTCGTATCCCGTGTGAACGGTTATGCGGATCAAGTTCGTGCAGGACATCCGATTTCAGGGCTTGCGAATGAATTTACGACCATGGTTAATCGCCTCTTCCCAGAACGCGCTGCTGGACCAGGCACGGGCACGGTCACTCCAAAAATGTATCGTGGCAATATGACGAACAACACAGGGACTTATTATAATCAAGATATGAATGTGCCAACGACTCCATCTGTACGTCGTTAAGGGAATACGATGGTCTAGACGCTGTACTGCCCATTTTTCTACGATGACCGCACCATTAGTTTGCCCCCTTCATAGTATGATTTGACTGTATCCCTTAACCTTGTTACACCATAAAATCCCGAGCAAGGAGGGGTGACACTATTGAAGGGTGTTTGACAAAAGCGAAGAACCCTTTATTTATAAGGGTTCTTTGTCATTTTTGAAGATAATTTTTATTGATTTGGCACTAATTTGGTGTTAATCTGTCTTTATTAAAAGTGTAGGCAGGGGGAGGATGAAATATGCCTGTCCATAAAGATGAGAAAGCAAAGAAAAATCCTTGGTTCTTTCAGTTTTATACGGGCGAGATTATTAACGGGAAACGGGAAAGAATAAAGAAGCGGGGATTTCGCACGAAGAAAGAAGCTGATGCTGCAATGGTTAAAGCCAAAGCAGACCTCGAACGTGGTGAATTTGTTAAAGGGAAAAAAATAACGGTCGCTGAGTATATGAACAGCTGGCTGGATAATAAACAGGATCTAAATGCAGTAACGCGTGAATTGTATGAATCGTACTTAAGAATTCACATTATTCCGGATTTGGGACATCATCCAATCGATAAATTATGTTCGATGGATATACAGAACTTCATTTCATTACTCCGAAGCAAAGGATTAGCGGAGAATACGGTCAAGCGGATCTTCTCCGTCATCAACACCGCCTTAAACCAAGCGTTCCGGATGGAACTTGTTAGACGGAATGTGGCTAGTGTGGTAAGTAAGCCTAAAGGTGAAAGAAGAGAGCTTAAGGTATGGGATTTGGAGACAATCAATCGATTTCTTGAAGCGACTCACGACGGGAGTCGGTATTCCATTGCAATGTACCTTGCACTCATGACAGGGATGCGCCAGGGCGAGTTACTTGGATTACGCTGGGCTGACATTGATTTTGACAATAAGACTATTCACGTTCAGCAGTCGCTCGCTCGTGATGGCAAAACAATAAACCATACATTGAAGAGTAAGAAAAGTATTCGGTCCGTTGCGATCTCAACGGAAACCGTAGCTCGACTTAAGGAGCAACGCAAACTTATTGTCATGGAAATGGTAAAGGAAGGAGAAGATTATCAGAAGAATGATCTGGTAATCTGCTCATCCAAAGGAACACCAGCAAGCACACGATCCATTATGAAAGTATGGAATAAGTTTATAGAACGATTGGAATTACCACGAATCACCTTCCACGACCTCCGGCATACCCATGCAAGTCTATTGCTTCAGCAAGGCGTACATCCTAAGATTGTCTCCGAACGCCTAGGACACTCATCTGTTGTCATCACATTGGATACCTATTCGCATTTACTTCCTAACTTACAAGCGGATGCAGCGGATGGATTAGACATGTTGATTAAGAGCGGGAGTGAAAGAGAGAAAGAGGATAATAGGAAGATAGGGAATGATTTGAGAGGCTAGGCTTCTAGGATATTTTTGATCATTTTACTTTTATGATAAGGGTTTTATCCACATCTTGAATGGAACTTCTTCCAGATATGGCTAATTGCAGCTCGGTCTCGGCAATGAGATGATTAATAACTTCCTGAACTCCTATTTCCCCTGCAACGGCCATAGCATATGCATATGGGCGACCTATAAGAACGGCAGAGGCGCCAAGAGCAATTGCTTTAAGGATATCAGCCCCACGACGAATACCGCTATCCATTAAAACGGGGATTATTTTGTATGGATTCACATATCGAAGGTAGGGAGTCTAGCGTAGATACTGCTCCATCGAGCTGACGCCCTCCATGGTTAGATACGATAATACCATCTACACCATGTTCTAAAGCCATAATTGCATCGTCTGAATGAGTAATTCCTTTAATAAGTAAAGGTAATCGAGTATGTTCACGTATAAAGTCTAATTCTTTCCATGTGAAACAAGTGTTATTGCCTTCTTCCAATGCTTTAAGGGCAGCGTCTTTAACATTCTTTTCCGGTGCCTCTTTAAGCTTCGAGCAAAATACAGGGTCCGTAAAATAATTACCCATACCTTGTCCAGTAAGGAACGGCAGATAGGCATTACGTAAATCTGTCTCGCGCCATCCAAGCAGTGTGAATCCACTGTTACGACGATTGCAGAAAATCCTGCAACATCTGCACGTTGAAGAAAACTTTTCGTAAGTTCGTGATCCTTAGGGGGGTAGAGCTGAAACCATCTTACGGATTCACCCATCTCTTTGGCAACCTCTTCCAAAGAAATGCTTGATACATTGCTAAGAATATATGGAACTCCTGACTTCGCTGCAGCCCTCGCAGGAGCTAGTTCGCCGTCAGGATGAAGAATCGTATTTACTCCAATTGGCGCAAGGAGGAAGGGAACAGGAAATTTGCATCCAAAGATCGATATCGACAGATCACGCTTAGTAGTATCACAGCAAACCCTTGGTCTTAAACGGTATTTTTGAAAGGCCTCAACATTACCTTGATGTGTATCCCCAGATCCTGCGGCGCCATAAACGTATCCAAAAGGTGCAGCAGCAAGTTGTTTTCGTGCCCGATCTTCCCATTCATCAAACGATACAGGTAATAGTTTTGCGGCTTCATCTCCGCATTGATAGATGTTCATTTGTATGTCTTCACTGTGTAAAGTCATAATTTGCACCCCCCATGTAATATGCATTTATAATCACCACCAATTGGGTTTATTATTCCAACGAAAACCCATATATATCTTGGCTTTTAAATTGCGCCGCTTGTACGGATGAAGCCTTGTCTGAAGCCGGGGGAAAATCTTAAATTGTGTTGAGCAGGGAGGATAGATCAATCACTTCGCGAATACATCATGCATAGAAGTTAACGAAAGGGTCGTAGGTGAGTAGCTGCTGAGGTTTACTTTTTTCCTTTATCCGTTGAGAATGAGTATTCTAGAGCCTAGGAGCTAAAACTGTCCACGGGAGCGTGAATCTTTTAGATGCTAGAGTCATAAACTCAAATATGTCGTCTAGGAGAGGATGTTGTTTGTGTTTCCTTATCAATCGGGGAATTATCCAATTCCAAATCCTTATTACCGGTTCGTGCCCCAGGGGCAGTATTACAACCCCTATTCTGACACTGGATGGCCTTGGTGGCATTATCCCATAGAATCGAAAGGAAGCTACCGGTATTCTCCGCCTCAGCTACTTACTTTCGTACTTGTGCATGGCTCCTGGGCGGATGCACACTTCTGGGACGGCGTAGCTGCTGAATTGCGCAGTCAAGGGCACACAGTATATACTCCAGAATATGCAGGCCACGGATCAGATCCAAATAAAAAAGTCACGCATGCAATGATTACGAAATCAGTCGTTGATTATATAAAACAGTTGAACTTGCACGACATTATTCTCGTTGGGCACAGCTTCGGTGGCACAGTTATCCAAAAAGTTGCGGAACAGGTGCCTGACCGTATCAAGCGTCTGGTCTTCTGGGATGCGTTCGTATTGAAAGATGGAGAATCGCTTGCTGACGAGTTGCCGCCTCAAACGAGACAAGGTTTTGAACAGCTCAGAACCATGTCGAAAGACGATACGATTATGCTTCCGTTTGAGCTTTTTAGGGCTTTGTTCGTAAATACAGCCTCCACGGAGGATGCCAAACTATTCTATAAAAGTGTCTCTCCTGAACCAGCTAAACCACTTTTCGAGAAACTGGATCTTAAAGCGTTCTACGCGCTGCCAACCCCCAAAAGCTATGTATATTTCTATCAAGATAATGTATTGCCTCAAGGAGAGGGCTACGGTTGGAATCCCCACATGTCAACACGACTTGGTCTGTTCCGTCTGATCGTTGGCGATGGGGACCACTTTACGGATACGCGCACAAGGCCAGCTTATTTGGCGCTGAAGATTTACGAAGCAAGTCGAGATTAATCTGCTCAAGCGCATATAATCGGCAACTATCGGTGACGAGAACATATTATTTTATGTAAATGAGGACGGCTATGGATACTTCTTGTCGATCATATTCATTATATAAAAACCGAGTAACTGCTGGGTAATAACCAGAATCCTCGGTTTTTATGCTTCCTATGAATTACTAGAGCAAATCATTTTATTAAGCTAACGGGACACGATAGTTCAATCGCAACAAGAAGGCAGCCGATTATCGATTCGGTTGCTTTTTTCGTTACGCTAACGGGCAGATTAGTTCAGTGGACTCTTAGTTAGAACAATAAACATCAATACGGTATTTAACCATATATATGGTAAAGTTTAATATGGAGGTGAGTGATATCAAATTATCGATTAAAGTAATAATTTCTTTTCTAATTGTAATTTTCGTTTCCTTTATCGTTTATTCTATTTATTTAATAAATAACTCACCCTTGGTAGTGGCAGTTATCGGATCATCGTTTGAAAAACGTGTTTTATTAGTGGAAGTCGGGAATAAAAGTAGTCTTGCTAAGATTAGTATTAATGAAGTCCTTGTTAACAACAATAATGAGCCAACAAAAGTAATGATTCAGGTGAGCAATTCGTTGAAGGGATTTATCATTTCGAGAAATTTCGAGGGGCAAGAAGAAAGTAAGTACAATTTTAGAGATCTGAAATCAATAGGACTTCAAACCAATACAGATCCGCAAAAACAATTAGATAAAGTAAATAAGGGAACTTCTACTGAAGACGATAAGATATATGCTATTACAATTGACAATGATGAACTTATTCAGAAGGTAATAATTAAATACCGTTTTCTGTGGCTTTCATATAAAAAGGTTATCACGATTTAAAGAACGATATCATGTTACACTAACGGGACACTTTATCTCAATAAAGACACTACGGTAGCCGCGCCAGTATGACCGACTGCAGTTTTCTAATCTAATGGGCTAATGAGCCAGTTAGGTTTATCTGGATGAGCTCGTATTCTAATTTCTGATAAGCCTGAATAACCTTATACAGAACAGAATACTCCTCATGGGAGAGGGAGGTCCGGATGAAGAGTCATCTTATCAGGATCGGAGGAGATAGCATGAGCTTTCTGGAGATCCTTGCATTGCTCACGCTCCTATTAAAGATCATTGAGTTGACTCAAAAAAAGGACTAATTATTTTGTTCAGTAAATGGAGGGGCTTTTTAATGCTTCCTCCATTTTAAATGATCACGTCCTCCAAATGCTTCCCCAATTTTCGGTAATGAGGAATCTGTGAGTTCTCTGGAGAGGTACATTGCAACCTGCCTCGGAAAGGCCACAGCTTTTGTTCGCTTGCGCTCCTTAAATACTTCAGGTCGCAACCCATAATATTCTGCTACATATTGCTGGATCTTAGGGATTGTCACAACTTGTGGGGTCAGGAGGGAATAATATCTTTTAAAGCATCTACTGCTAATTCAACGCTAATTTCCTGGCTAACTAGGGTAGAAAATGCAACAACACGAATGAGAGCACCTTCTAACTCACGAACATTTGTGTTGATATTGCTTGCAATGTATACCATTGCTTCATGAGGAATGTGAATATTCTCTGCCTTAGCTTTTTTTAACAAAATTGCAATTCTCGTTTCAAGGTCTGGAGGCTGAATATCTGTTATGAGACCCCATTCGAAGCGTGATCGTAATCTTTCTTCTAGTGTTTGAATTTCTTTAGGCTTCCTATCACTTGAGATAATAATAGCTTTGCCTTCCTCTAGAAGAGAATTAAATGTGTGGAAGAATTCTTCTTGTGTTTGTTCTTTACCAGCAATGAATTGAATGTCATCAATCAATAGAACATCAATATTTCGATACATACTTCTAAAAGCTTCACCGCGGTTATTCATAATCGCATTGATAAATTCATTAGTGAATTTTTCCGATGTCAAATATAAAACATTAGCATTAGGATTGCGGATTGGAGTTTTATTTTTATGATCCAGAAGGGAACAAACATGTTGCATGGGAAATGCAAACCGTGGTTACTAGACAACTGGATAAACTTGTCTTTGGTAACTGTTATTTTGAAGGAAGTGTAAATGAATTCTTGTCGAAAGTATCTGCAAATTCTCGCGGAACATCAAAAAAAGTCAATTTCCTTGATACTAATAAATTAAGGGAAGAGGACCCAGAGGGTTTTCAAGAGGTTATCGATATTTTACAAGAATTTAATCTAAAACATTCAGAATCATTAACTATCATTGGTCTTTAGAAAATATAAAAGTATAAATCAAATTAAACCATTAGAAGGGAATGAACAAGATTTGATCGATTCAGGAATACTCTCCCTTTCCATTGTTAGAAGGGGCATTCAAACAAACTTCAGGGAGAGGTGAGGAAAAGAGGCTGCATGTTCAGTTTCAAGCAAAGGTTGTCCTATAATGCATTTTGGTGCATAAGATAAGGACTTTTTTTTATTATGTTAGGTTAAGCGCTTAACTCATATCTGAGGAGGAACGAGATGTTGTGCTTAAGAAACAAAAAGTGGATAAGCATGATGACAGTTATATCTCTATTGCTCTGCCTTGTTGTACCGAATGGCGTTGTATTAGCGGATGAAGCCAATACGGCTCCTGCTGATTTAGGATTAGTAGGGGAATGGAAGTTTGAGAGTATGGTTGGAGGTGTAACGCCTGACACCTTCAGGAACAATGATATTGTAGTATCAAAGGCTGCACAGGGAAGCGGTAAATTCGGTAAAGGTCTGCTACTTAACGGATATGACAGCTATGCTACGATACCGAATCATAACTTAATCAACACAGGCAGCGATTTCTCTCTGAGCATGCTTGTTAATTTCGACTCTACGTATACGAATCGGAACGTGGTGCTGGTACAGCAGCAAGGGGGAAGTAACACAACCTTGCTGAAGCGCAGACCCGATGGTCGTATGGAATCATCACTCGGCGGAGTAGCCACAATTGGAGCAACTCCAATCGAACCGAAAAAGTGGTACCATGTCGCGCTTGTGCGTGAAAGCGGAACGGTGAAGTTGTACGTCAATGGCGCCTTGGACATGACGACAGACAATACACAGATGGACTCGAATACAGGGGAAATCCGACTTGGTGCGGATACATTCCCGGATTCTTCTAATGCGTGGCCTGGATATATCGACGAGGTTCAAGTGTATGACCGGGCATTGACGGATAAGCAAATGCAGCAAGCGCCAGGACTGGTCTGGCCGGCGATTACACTCAGTGGCAGCGCAGATATGACGCTGTCTACCAATGAGGCATATGTTGAAGCCGGAGCAACAGCGACTGATGCTGTAGACGGCGACCTTACAGCTAGCATCCAAACGACAGGCAATGTCGACACGAGTAAGGGTGGTATATATACCATTAAATATACGGTGTCGAGCAGTCGGGGAGATAGCGCAACTAAAGTGCGGACCGTCAAGGTGGTTCCACCCAAGACGCTGTCTCGCGCAAGTCGGATATTGATTGATAGAGGACTGCAAATGCAGACATGGATGCCTACAGAGGAAATGGGCAGACCATTCGCAACGCCAGAGGAATGGAAAGGAAGTAATTTTACAACGGCTACTTATTACGAATGGCCTCTTTACAACAAAAGTTTCCATAAAGCTTTACCGGATACGCAATGGGCACTTGTTAAAGGTCTGGACGGAGGTCCCAAAGATGGAGGGCCCAAAGATGCCGATAAGAATGGGTTTCTCACCCCGGATCAAGCAGCGAATTTAAACAACTTAATTACGCTCTGCTTTGGGGATGAAGAAACATATAGCGAGGATGTTTTGAAGACATTCACGGATTGGTTCAAGCTGAGTCATCAGTTATATCCGAATGTACTTGCCCATAGCAATCAGCAGTCACGTCAGTGGCAGAGAGATAGCTTCGAAACGTACATTAAAACGGCAGAACCTGATTTGCTCACTTTTGATGATTATACGTTTTCGATGGGAGGTACGGATAAAAATCTGTTCACAACCGTACTTAACAATATTAATGATCAACGAACGATCGCCTTGGGAGGCTACGATAGAACAGGCCAAAGCCCGATTGCTTTTGGTCAATATTTGCTAGGCTTCAAGACAGGCAAGGAACCAGCTGATGTTGGTCCGTATATTATTACAGAGTCACAAGTGTACGGTATACCATTTGCAACACTAACGCTGGGTGGGAAATGGCTGAGTATGTTCCGCTGGGAATATGATAGCAGGTATTTCTTATTCTTTGATAAAGATAGGAAGCCTACGCCGCAATATTATCAGTATGCAGAAATGGCCCGCCAAATTAAAAACCTAGGACCGCATCTGGTGAGATTGAACAGTACGGATGTATTTACGGTACCTGGTCAATATAAGGATGCAAGCGGGGCAGTTGTAAACAATAAAACACCGAAAGAAACACCTGTACTTAATAAATTTAACAGGCTTACGCACCCTTACTTAAGAAACATGACTGTCAAAAATAACGGCACAGAAAATAACGGACTAAATGGCGATGCACTTATCGGATTTTTTGATCCGCTTCCGGATACGCAATCATTCTTCGGATCAACGGATAGGGAATACTTTATGGTTATGAACGGATTGACGACAGGAAACGGACTCCTGCCGGATCAGCAGCACGGATCAGGCGCTGAGACGAAACAAACCATAACGGTTGAGCTGAATTTGGCTAAATATACGCCAGATGCTATTAAAAGAGTGAGCAGAGAAACAGGCAAGCTGGAGGCGGTTTCGCTTAAATCTCTCGGAGGTAACCGTTATCAGCTGAACGTAACGCTGAATGGCGGCGTGGCGGATTTGTTCCAGTTAGACAAAACGAAGGTCAACTCTAGTTACGTAGCTTTGGAGTCAGCCAGCCTACCTAGTAAGTTAGAGCTCAATCCAGGCGAGACTAGCGCTCTAAGCCCGGTTGTGTCACCTGCTAGCGCGACGGAAAAGGGCGTGGAGTGGAGTTCCTCCAACGAGAGCATCGCGAGAGTTGATGCAAACGGCAATATTACGGCTGTAGCTGGAGGGAAAGCTTTCATAACAGCTACAACTGTCGATGGTAACAAAATGGCTAGGATTGAGGTTACGGTGTCATCAATGGCGATACCGGTCACAGGGATCACGGTAAGTCCTGCGGATGTTACGCTTTATAGCGAGGATTCAGTGAAACTGACAGCATCCATTATCCCGGATTATGCAACGAATAAAGCGTATGTGTGGTCAAGCAGCGACGAGACAATTGCAAGTGTGGATCAGACGGGTAATGTAACTGCTGTTGCGCCAGGTAAGGCTACGATTACGGCTACGACCGTTGACGGGAGCTTCACAGGGACTAGCTCCATTACGGTGCTCGATGCATCTAGTGAAGCATCGATGTCGGAGTTAATCGTCAATGGAGGAAGCGCGGATCTTTCTTTTAACAGCAATAAGTTGGATTATACATTCACCCTTAATGCAAGCGTGGATACAATGACGCTGCAGCCTCGGTTGAAGAACAGCAAAGGAACAATAGAAGTAAATGGTACGAAGGTGAACAGCGGCCAATTGATTACAGCCAAAGTTCCACTGGGCAACAGCAAGATCGTATTCGTTACGAAAGCGGTTGACGGAATCACGTCAAAAACGTATACCGTTACGGTGAAACGCAACAAGAACGTTGCGCTTGAAGCGAAAGCCGCTCGTGCGACTTTTACGGAACACGGTACGAATTGGAATATTGATACGAATGATTACACGGAGGGTGCGAATTTACCGTCTGCGATGATTGATGGCAAAGTCGAAACGTATTTCCAAAGCGCGAGAATAGAAGAGTTAAACCCAAAAGGTGAATTTAATCCGGCTCATAAGATTTTGCTGGAATGGGATGAGAATAATCTTCAGGACTTCAATAAACTTGTACTCGTTGTCAACAAAGCACAGCGGCAAGGATTAACGGTTCTGGACATTACGACAACCGAGGACGGAGAAACTTGGGATGAGTTAAATTCGAGCAAATTAACTTGGCAGACCGATAGCGAGGATGAGTACGAACGTATTACGATTGATTTGGCTGATTATAAAGCGTTCTATGGGCCTGATTACAAAGGTATAAGAGGCATTTATATACTGCTGTGGAAAGCCAATTTGAATGAAGACAAACGTTATGCCATATCCGAGATGGAACTCTACAATGATAAGGATGCGACGGAACCAGTAGAATTGTCGGTATCTGATATTCCGGCAATTGGGGTGAAGGTGAACCCGCCGTCTGCCGAACTCCTTATTCACGGAACGACGAAGCTGACCGCTGTGTTTGAACCGGTAAATGCGACCAACAATTCCGTTCAGTGGAGCAGCAGTGACGAGCGTGTTGCAACCGTTAACGGAATCGGCATGGTTACCGCCATTAGCGTGGGAACGGCGATCATAACGGCAACAGCAGGGGAAGGCGGCATTCTTACTTCTTCAAGTACGATTAAGGTGACGAGTCCAGACAGTGATGCGTCGTTGTCAGCGCTGCTGGTGAACGACGGTAGTACGAATATTGATTTTAATAGCAGTAAAACCGAGTATACGATTAACATCGCTCAGGGCGCGGACACCCTAACATTGAAACCTACGATGAGTAAAGCTGACAGTACGATGAAGATCAACGACATTGCAGTTACTGCAAGTCAATGGGTTACGGCCAAGGTACCGATGGGTAACAGCAAAATCCATATCGTCGTTACTGCTAAAGACGGAGTAACAATCAAGACGTACACCATTACGGTGAAACGCAATAAGAATATTGCACTTGAAGCGACGGTGGTCAATGCAACATACAACAATCATGGACGTGATTGGAGTGCCACCGATTACGACAACAAGAGCGAGCATTCACCGCTTAAGATGATCGATGGTGACGATAATACGTATTTCCAAAGTGCAAGCATGCCAATATTAAACGGAAAAGGTGAATTTGATCCTCCGCATCGGCTTATGTTGCAGTGGAATAGTGATAATCTCAAAGATTTCAATAAACTAACTTTGGTCGTTAATAAAGCACAACATCAAGGATTGAAGGTGCTGGATATTTCGACGACAGAAGATGGGGAGGAATGGCAAGAGACCAAATCTAGCGTCTACCTAACGTGGGAAACGGACAGCCCGGATACTTATGAACGGGTAACGATCGATTTGCCTGATTACAAGGAAATTTACGAGCACGAAGGACATGAATATAACGGATTAAAAGGTATTTATATATCTCTTTGGGCTGCGAACTTGGATGATACAGACCGCTACGCCATCTCCGAATTTGAACTGTACAATGAGAAGGATGCGACAGAACCGATAGTATTGACGGTAAACAATACTGTGGCAACTGGTGTAACGGTGAACCCGCCATCAGCAGAACTTCTTATTCATGCAACGGTGAAGCTGAAAGCGGTATTTACACCAGCAGATGCGGTCAATACTCCGGTTCAATGGAGTAGCAGTGACGAGCGTGTTGCTACCGTCGATGGGAATGGAAATGTTACTGCGATTGGTGTAGGAACGGCCATCATCACGGTAACGGCGGGGGAAGGCAATCATCTTACCGCGTCAAGTACAATTACGGTAAAGCCTGATCCAGTAAAGCCAGATCCAGAAAATCCGTATCCATACTACTCTCCGGTAACGCCACCTACAGTGATTGTAGAAAAAGGCTCAATCAACTTGGTTGTGACGAAGGTAGATGCAGCAACTGGTGAAGCGAAAGCAGCCGTTGTCATTACGGACTGGAATAAGGCAGTTGAAACGGCTTCAACAGATTCAGCTGGCGTCAAAGTCATCAAAATTGACGTTCGGAAAGCAGATGGTGCAAAATCCTATGTCATCGAGCTTCCGAAAGAGGCAATTGCCTCGAATGATGTCAAGACGAGGATTGAGCTTTCCACAGAATTCGGAACAATTAGTGCTCCAGCTACTATGCTGAATTCCATGGATTTGACGGGTGTGAATAGCATTGCGCTGTCTATAGCTGCTGGGGATATATCATCATTGGATCCTGCTGTGAAGACGCAAATCGGTAATCATCCAGTTATCGAGCTTAGCGTCAAAATCGATGGGAAAACGGTTGCTTGGAGCAATCCGAAAGCTCCGGTGAAAGTATCGATCGCTTATAAGCCTACGGCGGAAGAATTAGCCGATCCAGAGCATATTGTTGTATGGTACATCGACAGCACAGGTAAAGCCGTGTCGGTACCTAGTGGCAAATATGATCCGGTAACAGGTATGGTTACGTTTATGACGAACCACTTCAGTAAATATGCGGTAGTTTTCGTCCACAAAACATTCAATGACATCGGTGGCTTATCATGGGCGAAAAAACAAATTGAAGTAATGGCATCCAAAGGAATCATCAACGGAACATCAGAAAACGCATTTGCCCCGAAAGAAACGATAACGAGAGCTGATTTTGTTGCGCTTCTCGTGCGGGCGCTTGAGCTGAAGGCTGATGGTATCGAGACGAACTTCTCCGATATTCCTGCTTCCGCCTATTATTATAAGGAAGTAGCAATTGCCAAGAAGCTAGGAATCGCTACCGGCACGGGAGATGGCAAATTCAACCCGTTGCAGCCGATATCCAGGCAAGATGCGCTTGTACTGCTTCATAAGGCGATGAAGGTCGCTGTCAAACCGATCGTTGACGGATCTGCTTCTGATCTGAATCGTTTTGTCGATAAAGGAGAAATTGCTTCATACGCACTAGGTCGTATAGCTGCACTTGTCCATAGTGGCATTGTTAAAGGAGACGGCGTCTCTGTTCATCCAATAGCTACTTTGACTAGAGCTGAAGGGGCAGTCATGCTGTACGATATGTACAATAAAGAATAATTTGCTTATCTAATCAAGCTGTTCCTCAGTCATTTTGATGACTTAGGGGCAGCTTTTTTTGTTGCCGGGATGTTGATGATCTAATGACTGAGCTAGCGTTTAAGAAGTTGAGAGTATCCTTTTAGGAAGGGGATAGTACGTAGAATTTGACTAAAAAAATGAATGGAAATACGATTTTGATTTCGTCTACTTTTCCATATCTACAGCTTTCTCATAAGACAATGAATAAGAAGCAATACTACTTGTATAATTTCGTATCTCAAGGAAAAAGGAGGTCCCCTTGGAAACCCAACTGTTCCCCATCAAGATTGCATTCATCGCCTTTCCCTTCATTGCCTTCTTACTAACACTGCCCTTTTTAATCTACAATTACAGGCGCTACGGTTAGCGTCCATTAAGTCAAGGCTCTCGCCAAGGACACTATAGTTTAATAAATAACTAAATCGCGGCAGCTGGCAATAGATCGGCAGCCGCGTTTCGCTAACGGGTAGTTTAGCGTAGTAGTTGGGCTGGTTTCGATATGGTAAAATAAGTTAATATCTATAGAAATGTGGGAGAAGCCATGGTAGATAACGAATTGTATGTATATCACATTGTTACTAAGAAAAAAATGTCTCTGGGACAGGTGATATACTTTGATGACAACCAAAAAAAATACCCTGTATCACTTCTTTTTTGAGAAGGAACGTTTGAATTCCAAAGGCGAAGACTTTATTCAGATTCTATACAATCATTACACAGATGAAGGTTTGAAGATGAACAAAGAAAATGCCGAAGTAGCGATTAGTTATATAGGGCAGACAATTAGAGCTATTAGAGAAGTTATAGTTGAAATGGTAAGACTACAAGACTATCCTGAATACCCTTCAAGATTGTCCTGTTTATACGCTGCTAAAAGCTATGAAGACGCATTGAAATGGAAAGATATATTTGAATCATACAATCGAATAGTTTTACAACTTGTTAAACTGAGGGTTGTAGGGAGTTTCTTTGAGGGCGATGGAAACCTTTTACCGAAAGAAGATGGGGTTCCCTTCTTCTTAAAAATCGAACAGGCTAGGGCATATTGGAAGGGAAATGTTAAAAATGAACTTCCTGAGCTTTTGATTAATGGAGAAATTGAGGTAGTTGAAATTCTTGAAGATTTCTCCGTTTAATTTACAAGCGTTGCTGATAGTTGACCAAGAATGTAAGAGTAAAATCATTAAGCTAACGGGACACGATAGTGTAATAATCGCCTCATGTGCGGCAGTAGCAATAACGGCTGAGACGACTCCCTAAATCAAATACGGAGCCCGTCGGCTAGGCTGTAAGCTCCATTCCTGTATTATCCCGTTGAGGGGCAAGTGCCAAACGCGCTATCGTATAAAAAAATCGGCCCGATTCATAAATATTTCCTCAAGCTTCTCCACTATGGGCCCGCTTTCCTCGGATTTGCGTTTCACCTCGAGCCATTCCGGGTCTTGTCGAAACGCACCCCACAGCCGTTGCCGTTCCTCCATATCCTTATATTCCATCACGTAATACAACTTCGGAAGCCCCGTCTGATCGATCCAGAAATCGTACACCTTTATTTCCAACCGCTCGAAAATACTAAGTGTATGCTGGCTGAAACGTTGCTGAATCGCTTCCATTCTCCCCTCATGCATGGTATAAATGCGCAACTCGTAAAGCATGCCCATTCCCTCGCTTTCTGTAAATCGTAGAGTTTTTTCGTTGATCGTTGCCTACTCTCAGTTATTTTACCAGTAATCTTCGACCCTGGGTATAACTTCCTCCTTCTCTGATTCCAGATTTAAAAAAAATTGCCGAAAGGAAGGAGTTTTAATTAGCTCAGCTCTTCGCTCAACTAACGGGCAGTTTAGTTGAAGATCATACTCGGTGAACCGTACCCTAAATAAGGGCAAGTTTTTTTAATTGAATTGCTTGGTTTAGATGGGTTTTGTTATCTTTGGGCTTATCGTGGAGAGAAAAGTGTCAAATCTGTCAGTGCTGTCAGCTCGGTGGAACAGACGCAACTGATACAATTTTCGGTTTTCTCGTCACAGAACATGTGAAACAAACCCCAAGTGTCATATTGGTATATAAGCACTCCTAGTATAGCTTAATGGAGTCGTCACGTATGTCATACTGGATATAATCCCACACGTGGATATATACCAAAAATTGCTTGAAGCGGTTTTAAGCTAACGTGAAGTTTAATGCAGATTAGTTGCAAAAATCAAGAAGATCGCCACACCATATCGGGCAGCGATCTTCCAACGTTTTACTTGCAACAAACTAATCAAGATGTAATGCAACATTACTTATGAGTTATTACTACTTCTCATTCCTCCAAGAATAATGCTATACCCATCTGGATCTAAAATTTGAGCATTTACAAAGTCCCAGCCACCCCCTGAACTTTCAATTGGTTCCATTCCAATCGTGCCGCCTTTTCCTCGTACCTCATCAACGATAAGAGCCACATCTTCCCATGGCGTATGAACGAAAGTATCCCAGGGTTCATCCGGACCTTCCCACGTATCGGGAATACCTATAATTTTTGCGGAGAGGGCATTGGGTCGTACATCATGCGGTGATACTGCCTGCTGTAAAATCACTTCCATTTCGCCGCGTCTTGCGTACCCCCAGTTGTTCACCTCATCGCATCCTAATACGTTGCTGTACCATTCCATTGACTTCTTCAAATCGGAGACAAGGCGTACTTGATACGTCTTTTTAAATATAAATTGTTTATCGTGATTAATTTGTTCTTCTGTCTGAGGACGCCTCGCGCTTAAAACCAAGTTGTATCCGTCCAGGTCAGACAAATGAGCTTTCTTGTAAGTATGACCTCCATGCGAGTGCTCAAAAGGTTCAATCGCAATGTTACCACCGTTGCTGCGAACTTCCTCGACAATGTAATCTAGATTTTCCCACTCCACGTAAATCAACGAATCCCAACCATAATCCGGGCCATCCCATTCTGTAGGGTAATCGGTGTGCTTCTTCGGCACAGAGTTTGGACGAATATCCTCCGGTGAAGCAGCCTGTAATAAAATCATTCCCATGCCTTCCCTTGTTGCATGGCCATATCCGCTAATGTCGTTACATTTCAACACATCGCGAAACCATTCCTGAGACTTTTTAACATCAGATACTAGACGTACTGGGAACGTTAATTCAAATTTCCCTTTTCTGGCCGCATCTTTAAAATCCAAAATTCACAGCTCCTTTAGCTTGAATTTATTACCATTGTACCTATTCGTTATATTTGTATAATTTCCTCTAGAACGATAGTTGAACAAGCGAGATCAAAGAAATGGTCATCCTGCACAAGGATGGCCCTAAAAATTGCCGTTACAGACAGCGTGGTGAACCGTACCACAAGTAACGCAAGTTTTTTGGAGAATCAAATGTGCTTTAGCAGGGAAAATGTGGATATTAATCGAAATGTTATTTTTATACGATTCAGAAACCGAAAGGAGAAACGAAATGAGCGAACTAGGTGTTAAAGATAACACGTGTAGAGTGGTCAAAAGAGGATTCTTAGCAGTTGGAACAAGGCATGAAGCGAAGTATTCAGAATACCCAACCGTAATTCCGCAATCATTTGACTCTTTAATAAGTCGTATGGAGGAAATCCAAAATCGAACTGGTGAAAAATTGGCTCTATACGAACCAGGTAATATGCACCCGATAACCTTGGAGCCTACTATACAACCGCTCAAGTCACAGAGATTGGTTCTATTCCACAAGGAATGGTAAGCCAGACCACTCCTGTGTGCACTTATGCTGTCTATACGCACAAAGGTGAGATTTGGAAAATAGGTGATGCTTATGGTTCTCTTAACCGTTGGATTGATGAAAATGGCTACAAACATAGTAAAGGTTGGGTAGTGGAGTTGATGGACGAAAGATTTAATCCGACTTCACCTGAAAGTGAGCTAGAGATTTATACGCCAATCGAAGAGAAATAGTCGACGAAAGAGGAGTGACCCTGCAAACCATCGTTTGTGGGTCTTTCTACGTTCTGGCATGAATCAATACCTTTGTTTATTCAACTAACGGGACACGTTTGTTGAATAGCCAGGGAGCAGATTACTGCGGTAGCTGCTCCCTGTTTTCATTGAAGTAACGGGTAGATTAGTCAACCAAACGCTGAACTGTTTACTGGGAACATAAACAAGTCAAATACTATACTATATATAGTCATTTGACTATTTCATTGTATTGTGGAGGTAAATAATGATTACTTATCAAACCGACCGCCAGATGATACCTCATCCCATTCTTCTGGAGGCTAAACAAATTGCTCCAAATCAAATTTCAATTAATTATGACCAGCCGACTGATTTAGCATCAGCAACGAATGTTTCTAATTACTGGATTAGGAGTAACATGGAGCGTCCCACTGGTATTGCAACCGTGGGAATGAGCGACGCACTTATGGCATCAAACGCAATACGTCCTGATATGGGAATGATTACACCTGCCGACAATTCGAATATGAGATTCAACATAACATTTAGGGTTAATGCTATGTCAGGTGTCATGTATACGGTACTCCCTTGTTTTGTTAATTTAGAGGGAATGACAGGTTATAGGGGTGAGAACTGGGGTCCCTTCAGCAGAAATATGTTCATCGGCATGTAAATCAAATTTTGAACTATCACTGCTGTAATAATTTTTTGTTACATTAACGGATACGATAGTTGACTAATAAATAGATCACTGGTTATGCGGGTTATTTAATGCAGAAATCATGTGTAAAAAATGTGTATAGTGATATGAGCTTCTATTGTATTCAAACAAAAAGCCGTAAACCCTTAATTATCAAAGGTTTACGGCTTATTATCTATACAATCAATTTATGTAATATAAGAATTGATGGCGTCCAAGAAGGAAGGCCGTTATCGTCATACTCGCGTTGCGATCCGTTGTATTCTTAATTTCTATAGCGAGGATCAGAGATGATTATCTTGATTCCAATATAGTGGAATCACCAGTAACAATCATCCAAACAAAGTGAGATCATCCTCCATAACATAACGTGTACTCAAAAATAGGGAGGTGTTGACATGAGCGATTTACGTGGAGGTTTGTTTACAAACACTAGTACTATTCTTGTATTGTTCATCTTGTTAGTTATTGTCGCTTGCGCTTGCTGTGGTTTTGGTGGTTTTGGTATCTAACAATGCCTATATAGTACAGTAAGTGCCTATTGTCTATAATATGATATTTGAAATGAAAAGAGCCTTGGAGTAGGGGCACACTTAACGCATTCTTTGCACAATATTTCTAGCTCATACAGTCACCTTTTTAAAGCATGGTTGCCAACTTCTGTGGCACTGTGCTTTTTTATTTGTACTACAGAATAAAAAGCCTCGGAGTGATCCGGTTTTCCGACATTCGAATGCGATTGGCTCTTTTTGCCGAGCTCTTTCATTGCCGCTTCAAACTGCGGAACTTTGTCGGTAATCACCGGATCTAACTCGCCATAGTGGCCCAGAACCGGACATTCGATTAATAGGACAGCTCTTCCTTCTGAATCGGCAATCCATAAAAGATGACAGCAGCGTTCAAGGAAAGAGTCCCGGCTTTCAAGTAGCGCTGACAACATTCAGCCCATTTAAAATCCGTCGGCGCCAATGCGACTTCCCTTTGTTTCCGGATTATTTTCGATTGTTTAGAATGCTCTGGACAATAGAATCCAATTTGGAATCAAGAAAAAGACCATATGGGTATAGGGCAGGATTCAGCGCTGCCAGAAAAGATGACGGACGATCATATCCAATAATTGCGCCATTCGGGTTACCGTTATCATAAAGACATACTCGGAAAGGAACGTATAAGCTGGCTCGAATATCAATGGCAAGTATGGGTTCAGCAAAGACTCCGTTGCCAATTAAATACATACGACATTTTTTGATACCATTTTTAAGTGACATTAATTGACCTTGATCCACATGAAAAAAAATCGCAAACCCATGTGGACCTGCCATTTGTTGAAAAGCTTTCTCCACCTTCTCCCAAGACGCTTTTTCTTTGACAAGTGTATTTTGGATTACAGGATCCCATCGTCCCAATTCCCGCTCAAATGCTACTACAAGGGCTTCATAGCTTAGACCTGTTGTGATATCCTCTCGAATGATTGATGTATGGGTAATTGCCTTGTATGGACCAAAGTGCATCATAATCATCCTTTCATGAAAAAACGACTTTAGATTAATCTATGCCCCTGCCCAAGAATTGCTTCAAGACTGAGAAATATCTCGATGGGAAAGTCATCATAGACCATTTTGAAGGAACATTCCCGGATGTAGCTGATTTAGCTTAATACCATCCTTTCTATCCTAGTCCGTTCGGTAATCGGTCAATGTTCTTGACATTGCCAAATGACAAGAACTTGATCCGATATTCAAAAAGCCCGCGATTTTGATATTATCCCCTTATGGTTGACAGTGAAGAAAAGTCCACTGGTATACAATGGACTTGAAAGCTGCAACCGGAGGGGATTTTTCATGGCAAAAAAGGGACAAGTATTCATCCAATACACGGAACAATTAAAAAACGAAGCCATTCGACTTTATGAGTCAGGGGTAAGTTCTCGAGAAGTAGCGAAGCAATTGAATATACGTAGTAAATGTCAGGTGCTCGTTTGGGTTAAGAAGTCTCAAAAAGGAGTTTCGTTAGAAGATGGTCGTGGACAGAACACTTTCCACAAAGGACGGCCTAAAACGAAGTTTGCAAG
>NZ_KB895436.1 GCF_000374845.1 Paenibacillus terrigena DSM 21567
AGGAGTATGGGATGATAGCAAGCCATTCTAGACGTGGAAACTGTCATGATAACGCATGTATAGAGTCTTTCTTTTCACATCTGAAGACAGAAAAGATCTATCTTACTCGCCCCAAAACAGCTGACTCGCTTTACACAGCGATTGAAGAATACATAGAGTTTTACAACCACAACAGATTTCAGAAAAAACTAAATAACCGTCCCCCGGTTGAGTACCGGGAAACGGCCGTTGCATAATCTGACTTTTTTTCACTGTCTACTTGACGGGGGTAAGACCAATTAGGTGGCTTTTATTAGTTTTCCTACAGAACATCAATCATTTGCAGAAGATTGTTGCTGTTTTATCTCCGTGCGAGCTTTCAGCAGTGATAGGACAACCATAAAATCACCGAGACCGGTTATCCCTACGCCGTTCAGGGCTAGTCATCTGCAGAGATTTCTTCCTCATCGAGATTTTTAATTGCTATTGACGCCCTCCATCCATGTGCTGCATTTGTACTTTATATTAATGATGAACCGAGATAAGTGGTCCAATTTTTTTCCGAATATTAGCGGAGTATTTGAAATTTACTTGAAAATATTTGTAAGGAAATGATTTGAAATTCGGAATAATTGTGTATATATATTCCTTTTTGCGTATTTTATTTGTGCGTGGAGATCTGCCATATGACATCAAGATGAGTCTGAATAGTTATAGGTAAGTGCTCATTTTGTAAGAGTTTCAATCCTATATAATATTGCTGACGTACAAGCCACAAACGGATTTAGTGGATTCGGATCAGTTGTCCTCATTGGATTTTATGAAGAATAATAAATAGATATCGGTTTACAAGGATATCCATGTACATTTTATATCTGACATGAGGGCAACCTGTGCTGAGCAATCATTATGAAGTGTGATGAACCGAATTTATGGCTTGCATAAATACATGAATATTAATCCTGTATTTTATAATAAAAGTAAAGATTTTCGTGTCGATTTATAGTATTATGTTTAGAAAGCAATTTTTTTGTATGGGAATATAGAGATGGATAGGGGGATAACGATGACAGAGTCTACATTGATCGTGGGGAAAGCAAACTCAAATAACTTGCTTCGTCGTGATGTGCGTTTTCTTGGGAACATACTGGGTGAAGTGCTCGTCCACCAAGGTGGTAACGAACTTCTTGATATAGTAGAGAAAGTCCGGGAATTGAGCAAATCATTACGTGCGGGATTTATCCCAGAATTGTATGATGAATTCAAACGAGTCATTATGTCACTTGATCCGGAGATTCGGCATCAGGTCATTCGTGCGTTTGCGATTTATTTCCAGCTGGTGAACATTGCTGAACAGAATCATCGAATTCGCCGAAAACGTGATTACGAGCGTTCCGCCGGAGAAGCCATTCAACCAGGTTCTATTGAAAATGTAGTTCTTGCGCTGAAGGAAGATAAAATCTCCTATGAAGAGGTTCAAGATATTATTGCTGGGATTTCATTAGAGCTTGTCATGACGGCGCATCCAACGGAAGCGATGCGACGTGCGATCCTCGATATCCACAAACGGATCTCTGAAGATGTCATGGAGCTCGATAATCCGAATCTTACGTTCCGTGAGCGTGAGCAATTACGTGAGAAGCTTCTGAATGAAGTGCTGACGTTATGGCAGACGGATGAGCTACGTGACCGTAAACCAACCGTGCTCGATGAAGTTCGTAACGGTCTTTATTATTTCCACGAGACATTGTTCGATGTGTTGCCAGAAGTGTATCAAGAGCTGGAACGCTGCTTAACGAAATATTATCCTGCCCATCAGTGGCATGTACCGACATATTTGCGATTTGGCTCATGGATCGGCGGCGATCGTGACGGTAACCCTTCGGTTACTTCCGATGTCACGTGGGAGACACTGAAAATGCATCGCCAAATGGCATTATTTAAATATGAACAGGTTCTGAAGGAATTGCTCCGCACGATGTCATTTAGTGTGGGTGTGATCGAAGTGTCCGAAGAACTCAAAGCTTCCATTGAAGTAGATCGTGAGCTTATTGAAGTGAAACGTCTTGAGTTCTGGCATAACGAGAAAGAGCCTTACCGTGTGAAGATATCCTTCATGCTCGAGAAGCTATCGAATATTCTGGATGAAACGACGAAGGGAACACCGCTTCGTTACAATTCACCACAGGAGTTCATTCAAGAGCTGATGATTATTGACCGCAGTCTACGTTATCACTATGCGGATTTCGTAGCTGATACCCATATCCGTAAGTTAATACGTCAAATCGAGCTGTTCGGTTTCCATATGTCGACGCTTGATATTCGCCAACATAGCCAAGAGCATGAGAATGCGATGACCGAGATCCTATCTCATATGCAGATTGTGGAGGACTACAGCGCCTTAACAGAAGAAGAGAAGATTGATCTTCTAAACCGTGTATTGAATGATCCGCGTCCACTTACATCGATTCATATTAAGTACAGTGAATCTACAAACGAATGCCTCGATGTCTATCGTACGATTTACAGAGCACAGGACGAATTCGGTGTGAACTGTATTTCGAGTTATCTGATCAGTATGACGCAAGGTGCAAGTGATATGCTTGAAGTGATGGTATTCGCGAAGGAAGTAGGTTTGTTCAAGAAATTTAAGAACGGTGACCTGCGTTGTACGATTCAGGCGGTCCCATTGTTCGAGACGATCGAAGACTTGCATGCAGCACCAGATATTATGAAGACATTATTCAACTTGCCGATTTATCGTGAAGCGGTTAGATCGATGAATAACCAACACGAGATTATGCTCGGGTATTCGGATAGTAATAAAGACGGTGGCGTAGTCACAGCGAACTGGGAATTGCGCGTTGCACTGAATGAAATTACAGCAGCAGCGAGTGAATACGGCGTCAAGCTGAAGTTCTTTCATGGGCGCGGAGGATCGCTTGGCCGCGGAGGCATGCCGCTGAACCGCAGTATTATGGCACAACCGCCGCATACGATTGGGGCAGGGATTAAGATTACGGAGCAAGGTGAAGTGCTATCTTCCCGTTATTCTATGAAGGGAATCGCTTACCGCAGTCTAGAACAGGCGACTTCAGCACTCATCACAGCAGCGCTATGCGCTCGTCGCGAAGAGAAGAAAGAGCACGAGAGTGAGTGGGAAGACATTGTAAGGAATATGTCGGAACGATCGCTTACAAAATATCAGGATCTAATCTTCCGTGACGCAGACTTCTTAACGTTCTTCAAGGAATCAACGCCACTTCCAGAGGTTGGTGAGCTTAATATTGGTTCCCGTCCTTCCAAACGGAAGAACAGCGACCGGTTCGAAGATCTCCGTGCCATCCCTTGGGTATTCGCATGGACGCAGAGCCGATATTTGATGCCTGCATGGTATGCAGCAGGTACAGGTATACAGAGCTTCTATCAGGACAAGGAAGAGAACTTGGATACATTACGTCAAATGTATGAGCATTTCCCATTCTTCCGCTCCTTAATTGACGGGTTGCAGATGGCGTTAGCCAAAGCCGATTTAATTATTGCGAAAGAATACGCAGGCATGATTAATGATGACGTGATTCGGAATCGCATCTTCTCCTCTATTGAAGAAGAGTTCCATCTGACATCGTCGCTGATCTTGAAGATCACAGGACAGCAAGAGATTCTAGATAATTCTCGAGTTATTCAAGAGTCCATTCGCTTGCGTAACCCTTACGTCGATCCGCTCAGCTATTTACAGGTACAATTACTTACTGAGCTGCGTACGCTACGTGATCAAGGGGAAGATGATCCGGAGCTATTGCGTGAAGTGTTGTTGACGATCAACGGCATTGCAGCGGGCTTGCGGAACACAGGTTGATCCTCTTTCTTTATACAGCCGAGCGCCAACGACTACAGATGGCGCTCGGTTTTCATATGGAGAGAAGGTTAATGAATAACCTTGCAATTTCGATTGGTGTCGATTACCATTTATTATATTGCTTGGGTTAGTATGTGGAAGTGAGGGGTTTACTCTGGAAACAAGACTCGCTCTGCTGGCACGGAAAGGTGATCAGCGAGCATTTGCTGAAATCGTTGAACTCTATAAAGACAAAATATTTCACCTCGCTTATCGTATGCTGAGTAATCGACATGAAGCAGAAGATGTCGTGCAGGATACGTTCTTAAGGGTGTACAAAAATTTAGACCGTTACGATGAGAACCAGAAATTCTCAACATGGATCTACCGGATTGGTACGAATCTATGTATCGATCGGTTGCGCAAACGGAAACCAACCTATTCTCTGGATGCGGAGATGAATGATCAAGAAGGTGTGGATGGGTATTCTATTCTACCGAGTGATGATCGAACGCCGGAGAGTGAGCTGCTCTTATCGGAGACACAGCAGTTGATTCGTCAAGCGATTGAGAGTCTGCCTGCGAAATATAAGACAGTTATGGTGCTTCGATACCTGCAGGAATTATCGCTGCAGGAGATTAGTGATGTATTGGACATGCCCGTGACGACGATTAAGACACGTGTTCATCGTGGCCGGGAATATTTACGTAAGAAGTTAGAGCGGAAATTATAGTAATGTTATTGTTGAATACCATGGACATGGAAAACAGTTGAGGCGATAGGTGCATCGTTCACATAAATGGAAATATAAAACAGATTAAATTTTTGAAACATATTTAAAGCCAGTACGTATTTTACAGTATCGGTATACTGAGCATAATGATGTGAAAGGAATGGCTCCTATGGATTGCAAGCATGCCCTCTCTTTAATGCATGACTATTTGGATAATGAGCTGGCACCCGATCAAATACTGCTGTTAAAAGAGCACTTTGCGATATGCCCTGCGTGTATGGAGCATTATGATCAGTTAGAGCGTACAGAACTGATGCTGTTTGGCACCAAAACACAGCACTTTGAGCCGATATCGGGTTTTGTTACAGCAAATATCATGGCATCCCTGCCTAAGAAAGCAAAGCAACGTGTTTGGATGCAATGGATGAAGAATCACCCTGCGGTTACGGTGGCGGCGATGTTCTTTATGGTCATGTTCATTAGTGCGTTAAGTTTCTGGAATCAAGATCGTGACTTGATGGTGAAGGGACCAGATCTCGATAAGTTGATTATCGAAGGAGATAAGGTGATTGTGCCTAGAGGTCTTAGCGTAGCGGGAGATTTGACCGTACAGAATGGCCAGGCGGAAGTCTATGGCGAGGTGAACGGCAATCTTACCGTAATCGATGGATCGATGAATTTGGCTTCAACTGCCCATATTTCAGGTCAAGTAACGAAAATCGACGAGGCCATGAGTTGGTTGTGGTACAGGATTACCCATCTATTCTCGGAAGTTTCGTATAGGTAATTGCAGCCAACCTCTCTTTGTTCTGAAGAGAGGTTTTTTTTATTTTGACAAAGGATTGGAATGAATCAAACTTGCATCGACAAGGATATAGTTATAACCTATAGGTATAGGTACAGAACAGGTTATAGTCGGGGGTACATCATGGATTATTTTACGAGCCTTACGTGGAAAGATTCCATTAAAGATATTATCGATATACTTATCGTAAGTTATATTATCTACAAACTTATGCAATTGGTCCGTGGGACGCGGGCGGTGCAGCTGCTTAAAGGGATATTTGTTCTTGTTATTACATGGGGGCTTAGCACATGGTTCAATCTCTATACGCTCAAATGGTTAATGAATCAAATGTTCACATTCGGGGTTGTGTCAGTGCTGATCATTTTCCAACCGGAGCTTCGTCGTGCGCTCGAACAACTCGGGCGAGGTAAGCTGTTCCGAAGCTCGTCCTTTCAGGAGATGGATGTGAGCATATCCGTTAACGAAGTGATTAAGGCCGTGAACTATCTAGCTAAGCGGAAGATCGGTGCACTTATTGTCTTCGAACGTGATACGGGGTTGAATGAATATACGGAATCGGGGATCAAGATGGATTCGCGCATTAGCTCGGAGCTGCTCATAAATATATTCATCCCGAACACACCGCTGCACGATGGGGCAGTTATTCTGCAAGGAAGTCAGATTGCTGCGGCGGCATGTTATTTGCCATTGTCCGAGAACCCTTTTATCAGCAAGGAGCTCGGTACGC
Source organism: Paenibacillus terrigena DSM 21567 (assembly GCF_000374845.1). Taxonomy (GTDB): domain Bacteria; phylum Bacillota; class Bacilli; order Paenibacillales; family Paenibacillaceae; genus Paenibacillus_K; species Paenibacillus_K terrigena. Next base: position 6,086 of record NZ_KB895436.1, read on the forward strand.
GTCATCGGGCGGCTATCGGCGTCAGTGAAGTTACAGATGCGATCTCTGTTGTTGTATCCGAGGAGACCGGACAGGTCTCACTGGCCATCAATGGGCTTGTCGTGCGCGATATTAAAGAGGAATCGCTGATCTCCAAACTCCATTCGGAGCTAACACCTAAGCAGAAGATTTCGGAGAAGACCCCTTTCTGGAAGCGGAAAGGAGGCACCAATGGATAAGTGGCTAAATAATGCGAATATCTCGAAAGTCATTGCGTTGTTTTTAGGGATTTTATTATGGGCGATTGTACATATGGATGATCGAACACCAAATCAGGTGTCTTCGCTTGTCGATGTCAAGGTGATTGATGACGTTCGAATTCAGACGGTTGGGCTGGATCAAAGCCGGTATATTCTGAAGCAAATGGTACCGGAGGTTGTACGCATACAGGTGCGTGGTCAGTCATCTGCGCTTACATCAGCGATGCCTGAGGATTACCGTGTAAGTCTGGATTTAACCGGTCTTGGCGAAGGGAAACATGATATCGATCTGACCTACGTGATGCCAAAAGGGATCCAGCTTGTCTCTATGGTGCCATCTCGGGTAACCGTGGAAATTGAGGAAATGCAGACGAAGGAAATGGATGTCAGCATTAAAACGACAGGCACGCCTGCGAGGGGATATACGGTAGGACAGCCGATTATCTCGCCATCGAATCGCGTTCACGTGACGCTTCCAGCAAGCCAAATGAAGGATATTCATTCGGTGTCAGCAACGCTGCCGATTGATGGGGAACAGAAGTCGGTGAAGCAGAAACGGGTGAAATTAACGGCCTATGACAAGACGGGCCATGAGATGAAGGATGCCATCATCACGCCGCCAGTTGTTGAAGTGGAATTGCCGATTACGAAGCCGTTCAAGCTGGTGCCATTGCAGATAAATTTTGTAGGTCAACTGCCGGATGGACTTGCTATCTCATCCTTCACACCAAGTACCAACCAGGTTGCCATTTACGGGCCGCAAGAGGTGCTCGACAGCATTGAATTTTATGATTCGATTCAAATTGACCTTAGCCAGATCAAAGAGTCTACAAAATTAACGATGCCTCTTCCAGTTCTTGGAAAGGTTGAAAAAATCGAACCAAACAGTGTAAACTTTGATATAACGATCGTGCCTACCGTTCAGCGTGTGCTGGATAAGCTGCCGATTACGTTAACAGGAGCGAACGACCAACTGAAAGCATCGATTGAGGAGCCAGCAAGCCGAACCATGTCGATTACCGTTGAGGGAGCTCCAGAGGTTGTGAATAGTCTTAAAGCGGGGGACGTGCAGCTTATAGCGAATCTGAGTGATCTACCACCAGGTACTCACCAGGTCGCGCTGCAAGTGAATTTACCAAATTTCATTCGTCGTGTTGATCAGGGGACGATCTACGTGAAGGTGCTTATCGAAGAGAAGAAGGCAAACCCGGCTACGAAGACAGAACCAGATATCAATAAAGATCAACCGGTGGATGGAAAACCAACCGATACGCCAGCAGAGGGAACGATTGAACCTGGAACACAAGAGACGCCAGGGGATGTGAGCGGAACCGAGTAGAGAGAATGAGCGTACAATGGGATAATAACGTTAGAGAGAGGTCGCAAGAATGGGGAAATATTTTGGTACAGATGGGGTTAGAGGCGTTGCAAATCAAGAGTTAACGGCTGAATTAGCTTATAAAATCGGTCGATGTGGCGGGTATGTCTTAACGCGTCAAGCTGAGAAGCCGACAGTAATTATCGGAATGGATACACGGATATCCGGGCAAATGCTCGAATCTGCGCTTGTTGCTGGATTGTTATCCATCGGTGCACATGTTGTACGTATTGGTGTCGTGTCGACGCCAGCTGTTGCGTATCTGACGCGTATTCTCGATGCAGATGCAGGGGTGATGATCTCCGCATCGCATAATCCGGTAGAAGATAACGGCATTAAATTCTTTGGCGGCGACGGGTACAAACTGTTCGATGAGACGGAACTCGAAATCGAGCGTCTGATGGATGCAGAAGTGGATGAATTGCCTCGTCCGGTAGGGAAGGATCTTGGATCCGTTCAAGTCGATGATGAAGCGAAATTCAAATATATTGCGTTCCTTGCTTCCACTGTGAAAACTTCGTTTAATGGGGTTAAAATCGTACTCGACTGCGCTCATGGTGCTGCGTATGAGCTTGCGCCAAAGCTGTTCCGTGAGTTGGGTGCAGAAGTGATTACGATCGGTGCAGAGCCGAATGGGCTTAATATTAACGATCACTGCGGTTCGACACATCCAGAGCAGTTGAAGGCTGAAGTGGTGAAACATGGTGCACATCTCGGGTTGGCTTTTGACGGTGATGCGGATCGATTGATTGCCATTGACGAGAAGGGTGAAGAAGTCGACGGCGACTACATTCTATGCATCTGCGGCGATCGTATGAATCGTGAGGGCAAGCTGAACGAAGGTACGGTCGTTACGACGGTCATGAGTAATATCGGATTCTTCAAAGCAACGGATAAACTCGGACTTAAGACAGCTCGTACAGCCGTAGGTGACCGTTATGTGATGGAAGAAATGCGTCGCGGCGGATTTAACCTTGGTGGAGAGCAATCTGGACATGTTATTTTCCTCGACTATAATACGACAGGTGATGGCATTCTTACTGGTGTGCAGCTGGTGGAGACATTGATCCAATCCGGTAAGTCGCTTAGTGAATTGAAGTCGATGATGCGCAAGTTTCCTCAGGTTCTCGTCAATGTTCGTGTCGCAGACAAGAGCAAGTACCCAGGGAACAAGGCGATTGAAGCGGCGATTGAAAAAGTGGAAAATGAGCTCGGCGACAACGGTCGTGTCTTGGTACGTCCATCCGGTACGGAATCTTTGATCCGTGTCATGGCTGAGGGCCCGGATAAGGACCAACTGGAGTTGTATGTCGCACATATAGCAGATACGGTGAGAGAAGCGCTCAGCTAATCTCTGAAGGACCCTTTTGGCATGCGGTAGGATGCTGGAAGGGTTCTTTTTGTAGCGTTATGTCGCTGACGAGTTGCTAAATGCTCTAGGGCTGTATATAATAGCAAGTATGATTTCAGAAGGAAAGGCAGGATAGAGGTTGTATGGTTACTTAAAGCGCCAGAGCTTAACCGCACAGATCGGAGAAAATATGTGCTAGGTGAGCTGACGAGGTGAAGGTGTTCGAAACATTCGGCGGGGACCTTCCGGTATCGCATCATACCGTAGAGTTGAAACGGAAAACGAGTTGGTAACGGCTCGGACAACGATTTCAGCAAGATGCTTCATAGCAATTGAACTTATCCTGATCCGCGTGGCGGTAGGGCTATTATATTTTGATTATTTATTTAAAATCATGGATGTGTATTGCACTTTGGGAAGTGCCGGTCGGATAGACCGCAGCTAACATTCATGTCACATGCGTCATGCAGGTGGAAGGCGGAAAGAGAATTATGGTTCTTTGGACAATTGAATAGGCTGCGGTTAGACGCGTTATAGGTAGCTTCCTAACGGATGTGATGCACGTCCCACTAAACGGAGGTTACGAATTATGTGTGGAATTGTTGGATATATTGGAAAGCGCGATGCGCAATCGATCTTGGTGGAAGGCCTCAAGAAGCTGGAGTACCGTGGATATGATTCGGCAGGGATTGCCATGTATACAGAAGCGGGTCTGCAAGTGAAGAAAGCCAAAGGTCGGTTAGCAGTGCTCGAATCACATCTGGACGGAGCGCCCTTGGTTGGAACGGTAGGAATCGGACATACGCGTTGGGCGACGCATGGTAAACCATCAGATGAGAACTCGCATCCACATACCGATATGACGATGAAATTCTCGGTCGTGCACAACGGCATTATCGAGAATTACACGGATTTAAAAGAAGAGCTGATCGCGAGCGGCGTGACATTCGTATCGGAGACGGATACCGAGGTGATATCTCATCTCGTAGCACGGGAGTATGACGGAGATATTGTTCGTGCAGTCCAGAAGGCGATAACGCATTTACGTGGTGCCTATGCACTAGGCGTATTGACGGAATTTGAACCCGATCGATTGGTTGCGGTTCGGAATGCAAGTCCGCTGATCATTGGGATCGGGGAAGGGGAGCATTTCATCGGATCAGATATTCCGGCGATTCTCGAGCATACGCGCAATGTGTTCATCTTGAACGACGGCGAAATGGCTGTGCTGACAAAAGACACTGTCGAATTGATGACAATCGAGGGGAACTTTATTTCTCGGGAAATGATCCATGTCGATTGGGACGCAGTGACAGCGGAAAAAGCCGGATTTGATCATTTCATGCTCAAAGAAATTTACGAGCAGCCGAAGGCTTACCGCGATACGATGCGTGGACGTGTCGATTCGGATCTAACGGTGTCATTGCCTGAACTTAAGCTGTCGCCTGCTGAGCTTGCAAACATTCGCAAGGTTCACATCGTGGCCTGCGGTACGGCTTATCATGCAGGTCTTGTCGGTAAGACGGTGATTGAGACGAGTGCGCGGATACCGGTCGAGGTTGAAGTGGCATCCGAATATCGCTATCGCTGCCCATTGATTACGCCAGAGACTTTGGTCATTGTCGTAAGTCAATCCGGTGAGACAGCAGATACACTTGCAGCCCTTCGTGAAGCTAAGGCGAATGGTGCGCATGTGCTGGCGATCACGAATGTTGTCGGCAGCTCTGTAGCGCGTGAAGCAGACAGCGTTATGCTGACGATGGCAGGACCTGAGATTGCGGTCGCATCGACGAAGGCGTATTCGTCGCAGTTGATTGCGTTCTTCTTGCTCGGCATGTACCTTGCTCAGACGCTCTCGACACAAGAGACGGCGTGGGTAAGAGGGATTGTTGCAGCGATGCTCGCCTTGCCAGAACAAGTGGAGCAGATACTAGACAATACGGATGCACTACGCGAGTATGCTGAGTCCATTGCGGTACATGAGCACCTGTTCTTCATTGGACGCGGTGTCGATTACGCGGTTGCACAAGAAGGCTCCTTGAAACTGAAGGAAATCTCGTACATTCATTCCGAAGCCTATGCGGCGGGTGAATTGAAGCATGGTACGCTGGCATTGATCGAGGACGGCATTCCGGTCATCGCGCTTGCGACGCAGAATGCGCTGCTCGAGAAGACGGTTAGCAACATTAAAGAAGTGAAAGCGCGCGGTGGTGTAATCTTCGGTATTTCCGATGTGAACGAAGCGACCGCGCTTGGTAAAGCGGTAGATGAAGTATATGCGATTCCTGCGACACATCCACTGCTTACACCGGCATTATCGGTTGTCCCGCTGCAAATGATCTCATACTACGCGTCATTGGCGCGTGGCAATGATGTCGATAAGCCGCGGAACTTGGCGAAGAGTGTTACGGTGGAGTAGGGGATTGTCATATATATGAGCGTCCAGTGATAAAAACTTGACTTGTGTAAGGCAAATAAAGCACAAGGAAGTTAAACTCGTATTTAGCAATTAAAAGTCATTTCAGAGTCGAGCGAATCCAGGATTATTTCCTGAAATTTGCTCGGCTTTTTTTTGCGTGAGAGGAAAGGAACTTAAGGTAGGAACTAGGAAAACAAAGGGTGTGTCTCGAAAAGACTGAAACAAAGCGGTGTTTTTTTATTTTGCAAGATGTCTATCTGATTGCTTGAAAAGCCTGTAGTTACATTGGTTTAAGCCGGCTTTGGCTCTGACGAAAGTTGAGTTTTTAATATTAAGTCATTTTTTATGATTTTATTGGAAGCGCTTAATTTGTTGATAATAAAAATCATGAAATTTGGTCTATTTTTGAATAAGAAACGGAAAGTTGAATGGACAAAAAGTTTCTATAATCATACATGTAAGGGGTTACATTACGGCTCGTCGAATCTTCCTTACTTTGACATTCACAGGGGGTATATGTATGAATAAACAAGTTTCCTGGAAAGAAAGAATTAGTTATGGTCTAGGAGATACAGCTTCAAATCTTATTTTCCAGACAGTTACCTTGTATTTAATGTTTTACTACACGGATGTATATGGACTGAATGTCGCAGCAGTAGGTACGTTATTCCTCCTAGCGAGAATTATTGATGCGTTCGACGGACCGATATTTGGAGTTTTGATTGACCGCACGACTTCGAAATATGGGAAATCCAGACCCTGGTTCCTCTGGTTATCGATTCCGTTCGCGGCAATTTCAATTCTTGCGTTCATGTCGCCAGATTTCGGGGATACAGGAAAATTGGTTTACGCGTATATTACCTATATTCTACTGAATATTTTATACGCAGGTATTAACTTGCCACTCACTTCGATTTTGCCAAGCTTGTCAAGTGATTCACAGGAAAGAACGATAGTGGCATCGGTTCGAATGATTCTGGCGCAAGTAGGTGCTATATTCGTTAGTATTGCGACACTACCTCTTGTTGATGCGTTAGGAAAAGGCGATCAAAAACAAGGTTTTATGTTAACGATGATGATCTATGCTGGTGTAGCGGTCGTATTTTTCCTGGTTACATTTAAAAATGTAAGAGAACGTGTTCAAGTTGACGGCAATCGCCCAGTTCCTTTTAAAGAAGGAATAAAGGCAATTAAAGGGAACACACCTTGGTGGATCCTTTTGGCTACTGGCCTGTTCGTATTTATCGGAGTTACGGCAAAGGGTCCTGCTACTGTTTATTATTTTAAATATAACCTGGGTAGAGAAGACTTAATTCCGCTTGTTAATGGCCTTAATATCCTAATGTTGCTTGCGATTATACTAGTTCCTTTTGTAAGTGAAAAATTAGGTAAACGCAATGCGGTCTTTACGGGGATGGCCATTGGTATTGTGGGGCAAGGTATTATCTATCTAGGTGCACAGATGATGTCTGTTCCTGTTGCATTAACGGGTATCATAATCAGTAATTTTGGTGGGGGCTTTGCATTTGGTCTTCTGTTCGCGATGATTGCTGACACAATTGATTATGGAGAATGGAAATCAGGAGTGAGGGCACCAGGCTTACTATCTGCAGCAAGTAGTTTTGGTGCTAAGTTCGGAATGGGGCTCGGGGGAGCGATTGCAGCTTGGGTTCTAGCGTTAGGGAAATATGTACCGAATCAAGCGCAAGCGCCATCTGCTTTGCTAGCAATTGAATTCAATTTTGTATGGTTACCATTAATTGCAAATGCCGTTGTTATTCTATTATTCATGTTCTATAAGCTAGATAAAGATGAGCCCCAAATGATTAGTGACTTGAAAACTCGTAGAGAAATATCTGGGTTTGAAGCCTAAATAAGCAGTCCGTAGCGCTCATCGGCGCATTCGCCAAGAGCCCCCGCTACCAAGGGGTTGGCATCTCCCATATCATGCCAACCCGTATGGATACGGCAGGATCGAATGAACCACTTAGTCGGATATTGCGGCTGAGTGGTTTTTTTAATGGAGTTTTGTTCGTAACGATAGGATGGAGGTGAAAACGTTGAAAATGATATTGGGGGAATTGAAGGAGCGTCGGTTTGTTCAGAATCTCGTAATCGAGATTCACTAGAAATTTATTATTCTAATTTATCCTTTCAATAAGAAGTTGAAGGGAGAAGATATCTATGCGGAAAATAGTAAATGTCTTAAAGAAAATTGGAATTGCAGTGGTAGTCATTGTGCTATTGGCAGCACTCGCAGTATTCATCAATCACAAGGTCCAACTCAGCAAGGAATCGGCGCTTCTTAAGGGGGAGGGCGTGCTGGCTCATTTTAACAACAAGAAAATAAATGTGTACAATGAAGGGAGCGGCGAGGACACGTATGTCTTTATGGCTGGCTCGGGGATCGTTGCTCCAGTGTATGAATTGAAGGGAATGTATCGCAAGTTTTCACTGGAGGACAAGATTGCTGTCGTCGAACGAGCAGGGTATGGGTATAGCGATGTTTTTGGCGATGATCGAGATGTGGATACGATCTTGGAACAGACAAGAGAAGCACTCGTTCAGAGCGGAAATAAGCCGCCGTATATTCTCGTCCCGCATTCGATATCTGGGATAGAAGCGATTTACTGGGCGCAGAAGTATCCAAGTGAAATAAAGGCGATCATTGCGCTGGATATTGGATTACCTCAGCAGTATGTCGCCCATCCGATGGGGTTCATGGATTCAATCATGGTTAGAGGAACGAGTCTATTAACGACGTTAGGGTTCCATCGCCTTGCGCCTTCGTCGGTGTATAATCCTGAGGTGATTCGGCAATCTTTTCTGACGGAGCCTGAGAAAGATGTGTATAAGGCGCTGTCCTACAAACAATTTTTCAATCGAGATATGGAGCGGGAGCTTCTGCAGAGCTACAATAATAGTGTGAAGTCCGTTAACTTGCCGTATCCCCAAGATACGCCGATATTATTCTTGGATGCGATTGCGGATCAATACAAAGATTCGATCTACACGGTTCAAAAAAACAAAGACTATAAGTCGTTCGCAGCACAACTACGCTTATCCGACGTGATTACACTACGGGGAACGCACAGCATTTACCTCTATGTCCCGGATGAGATCTACAAGCTAGCGACGGCATTTATCGAGAAAGTGAATTTGGAAAGGCTGAAGGAATGAGAGGATATAACATTTTAATGGTTGAAGATGATGTGGTCATTGGCGATGTCATGCAGAAAATTTTGCAGCGGGAAGGGTACAACGTATGCTGGAAGACGGATGGAAGTGACGTGCTTCATGTCATCCGCGAGATGGATATGGTCATTATGGATGTGATGCTGCCGGGTGAAGATGGGTATCAACTCTCGAAGAAAATCAAACATCTCGGATTAAATATCCCGATTATTTTTCTATCTGCCAGAAGTGATATGGATAGCAAGCTTCAAGGTCTAACCATTGGAGAGGATTACATGGTGAAGCCCTTTGATCCGCGGGAGCTGCTGCTGCGCATGAAGAAGATGCTGGAGAAACACTATGGCATGTTTACCCAAATCCAGCACGTTTATATTGACGCAGAGCGTCGCAGAGTTTTCCTGATGAGTATGCAGCATGAAGTTGATTTGACAGCCATTGAGAGGAAAATATTTTTCTATCTTTATGAGAATCGGGATCGGATATTAACGAAAGAGCATTTCATGGCATATCTGTGGCAGCTGGAAGATAGAAACCCGAACATCGTCAATGTGCATATCAAAAAAATAAGAGCCAAGATCAATGATCACGCGGGTGAAATCATTCAAAATATATACGGGGAAGGGTATCGGCTCAATACCTACAGAAAGCCATGAAATTAAAGAAGAAATACCAGCTGCTATTATTGTCCGCCATTGTTAGCGTGCCTTTGCTGTTGTTATCGATTGGTGTTTTGATGAGCGTTATTTATAATTCCGTTTTTAAAACGAAAAATGAGCATATTCCTTTTCATGCTTCTTTTGCCTATCCTGTTATGTTGGCTGTCTTTGTTGTATCGCTGGTGGTGTTAGCCGTTCTATTCTCGAAATCGATTAGTTCGTTGCTGAGCAAAATAAATATATTGAACCGAACCATCCGGAATTTGGCTAGCAATAACAAGATTCCGAACAAAATAGAGGTTCATAGCGATGATGAGGTGGGTGAGCTCATTCGATCGGTCAATTTATTAATTGAGCGAACCACCTATCGTGAATTAGAACTGAAACAGCAAGAGGCAATGAAGAAGGAGCTGCTCAATAAATTAAGGCATGATATTAATACGCCATTAACGGCAGTGCGCTTGCAGCTATTTTATCTGGAAGGCCAATTGCAAGAACAAGCACCGATCCTTGAGTCGATATATCAACAAATCCAATATATATCGGAATTGACCCATGAAATTCATTTGCAGTCTACGGATACGTTAGAGAGTTCCTATATTTTACAAGAAGAAGTAAATATACATGATGTACTGGAGACAATGGTTCAGAAGTGGGGCTATCTATATAGCATGCATGAGATCGAGCTTCTCTTTCATCCGGTAGATCAAGATTTGATATGGAACTGTAATGCTTTATGGGTTCAAAGGTTGTTTGATAACATTTTGCAGAACGCGCTAAAACATTCAAAAGCGACGAAACTCGAGGTGAGCATCGAGAATGACGTCGTTACGATCCGAGACAATGGGATTGGTTTTGATAGAAATCGCAGCCGAGAGGGGCTGGGGTTAAAAATCATCGAAGATATCGCTCGCATGCTCCAGATCCAATATACACTGCAATCGAGTGATGGCGGGACGTTATTTAGTGCACATCAGATTAAATGAAGATAAAGAGGGATGGATAGGATGATCGCACTTAGAAAATATGAGGATTCGGACATCGAGGAGATCGTCACCCTCTTCTATGAAACGGTGCATACGATCAATGCGCGCGATTATTCGCCCGAACAACTTGATGTATGGGCATCACGCGATGATCAAGAGACGAGGATTGCGGCTTGGAGAAGCTCACTTCGTCGCCATATGACATACGTTGCTGTCATGGGTGATAGCATCGTTGGGTTTGCAGATTTGACGCTGGAAGGGTACCTCGATCGACTTTATGTTCATAAGGATGCGCAAGGGCAGGGCGTTGCGACAGCTTTGGTGAACACGTTAGAGTCGGAGGCTGCAAGATTGCGGATCAGGGGAATAAACACGGATGCGAGTGTTACAGCAAAGTCCTTTTTCGAGCGTAGAGGATATGTAGTCATTGCATCGCAGATTGTGGAGCGGAAGGGCGTACAGCTCGTCAATTTCAAGATGCACAAAAGCCTCTGATCTTCTCGTATTGGTCGAGCCTCTTTCGGGCCTTGATGTGGAATCGATGGACCATTTGATGTCTGCACTGAAGCATTTGATAGATCAAGGAAAAGCGATCGTCACTGCGGTACATGAACCTCATCTGGGTAGACAGTTAGAGGGACATACCTACTGGATCCGTCAAGGACGGCTTGTACAGGAGGAAGGGGAAGAACCGCTGGCTCGAGAAACGTATTATGAGTTGGATTGCGAGCTTTATGTTTCGACGCATCAAGCCTTAATCACTCGCTTCTCAAGTGTGGATTGGAAGGGGCAAGATGGGTGCTCAATGAGAAGGGCCAGATTGAGCGATGAAATTAATAATTCTTGTAAATGAAATGTAAAGAAATGAAACATGTTGAAAAATGAAAATATCATAGTACAATAGAATAGGTAAAATGTACTAAACTCAAACCTCTTGAACACAAATGAATAACGGGCAAATCCGTCGAAAGTCGGAGACGCAAAGCTATAGGGGCTTACATGAACGGTTATCGTTGATCAGCCAGCCAGTTGCCGAAAGTGTACTTGTTATTTCATCAAACAACTCACCTTATTTCGGTAGAGTTGTTTTTTTGTGCTCAAATAGGGTTCAACGCCGAAGGAGTGAAATGATGTCTTTGATTCTAGCCAATATGGACACCGTAAAGGAACATTGGCATAACAAATGGAAAGGTGTGGATAATAAAACATTTCTTGTCCCGGACTCAAAATCGATAGACCGCGTGAAAGTGTCTACCATCAGACGCTCATTCCGGAAACAGTCATTGCGCTCCATTCATCAAGCTTGTGATTTGGCGGGCGTAGATTTATCCACTGTACTGTACACGTCATGGTCTATACTCCTTCATCGCTATATGCGTACCGAAGAGATCACATACGCTGCATTTTTGCCTGATGAGGATAAGCTTATTGTAGTTCATATGAATATGGCTTCCTCGCATTTATTGGATGCGCTGGTTAAGCAAACCCAGGCCGTCATGAATCAAGAACGGCCGTTTTCAATGTCGCTTGGACAGCTGCAGGAGATGCAAGAGGAGACGGGATATGTACTGCCTTCTAACTCGGTAGTATGCATAGGGAAGTCGATCGAACTCTCGCGTAATTCTTTGTTGCAAGAAAGTGACCTGCTCCTTCGCTTTACCATCGCAGCCGAATCGATTGAAGCGGAGGCGCTCTATCGGGAATGCGCATTTGGCTCAGCGACGGTCGAGCGTTTACTCAGCCATTTGGAGAATATTTTGTTATCGTGGTGTAATGAGCCTCAAGTTGCGGTTGAATCCATTGATTTGATGGACGCCGACGAAATAGAACATATGTTGAAGGCGTCTAACCGTACAGGACATGATTTTCCGAAAGACACCACGATTCATCGATTATTTGAAGCACAGGTGAATCGAACGCCTGAACATGCGGCTGTGGTATGCGGTGAAGAGACGCTTACTTATAGGGAACTTGACGAACAATCCAACCGATTAGCTCGGATTCTCATGGGAAAAGGGATCAAGAGGGGGGACATCATTGGGATCATGTCCGGCGCCTCCAAGCAGATGATCGTCTCGATCCTCGGCATTCTGAAGGCAGGGGCGGCCTATCTGCCAATCGACCCGAATTACCCTACGGAGCGCACGAGATTTATGCTGGAAGACAGCGGGACACAGTTGCTCTTAACGACACCCGGCGTTGGATCGGAAATGACTTTTCATGGCGAAGTGCTCGAAGTCAGTGACGAACTGCTCTCGCGTGGAGAGGTTGCGCCTGTCCAAGTGTTGTCTGATCCGAAGGACCTGGCATATATCATTTATACGTCCGGGTCAACCGGAACGCCGAAGGGCGTCATGATTGAGCACCGTTCTCTCATCAATTTGACGTATTGGCACCAGAAGCATTTCCGTGTTACGGAACATGACCGCGCGACTAAATATGCAGGTTTTGGTTTTGATGCTTCTGTGTGGGAAATATTCCCTTATATTCTATCCGGAGCGTCGCTTCACATCGTTCCTGAAGAGATTCGGCTAGATGCCGAGGAACTGAATGCCTATTTCCATCAACAGGGTATCACGATTGGATTCCTGCCGACTCAGTTATGCGAGCAGTTCATGGAGCTTGAGAACACGTCCCTGCGCGTGCTTGTAACGGGCGGCGATAAGTTAAAGACATACCGCCCAATGGGCTATGAACTTCACAATTGCTATGGTCCAACAGAAAATGCTGTCGTCACAACTTCGCACAAGGTGACGGAATGGACGGATAACATCTCAATTGGCAAGCCGATCTATAACACCGAAGTCCTCATTATCGATGAGGCAGGCAAGCTTCAGCCGATCGGTATAGCAGGTGAGCTATGCATTAGCGGCGCAGGGCTCGCTCGGGGCTACTTGAACCGGCCGGAGTTGACTGCAGAGAAGTTCGTCCCACATCCATTCCATGCTGGAGAACGTATGTACCGGACCGGGGATTTGGCCAGATGGCTATCCGACGGAACCATTGAGTTTCTGGGTCGCATCGATCATCAAGTCAAAATTCGCGGTTTTCGAATCGAAGTCGGAGAAATCGAGCAGCAGCTTCTGCAGCATAATTCTGTTAAAGATTGTATTGTCATCGCGCGTGAGGATCAGAACGGAGCCAGCTATCTATGTGCGTATGTTGTTGCATTGGCAGCATGCACACCCCGGGAGTTAACGGACTTCCTGTCTGTAAGGCTGCCGGAATACATGATTCCACCGCGGTTTGTGACCCTTCCTAGCCTTCCGGTCAATGCCAATGGCAAAGTAGATCGGCGTGCGCTTCCAGAGCCGGAGCGTGAGAGCGTACGCGCTGAGCAGGCGGTGATGGAGAACGAAACGGAAAGACAGCTTGCAGAGATATGGAATGAGGTTTTAGGTATTGCAAATATTGGCCCAGAAGAACGATTCTTTGAAATCGGCGGCCATTCGCTACAAGCGGCTTCGCTTCGCGGACAGATCGAGCGACGGTTCGGTGTGCGTCTGCTCATGACTGATTTATTCCAATATACGACGATCCGCGAGCAGGCGCTAAGAATAGGGGAACAAACCGGTGGCAATGCGACTCGTTCCGCTATCGGGCCGGCGCCTGTATCTTCCCATTACACTGTTTACCCGGCGCAAAGACGAATGTACTTGATCGAACAACTGGAAAGGGTCGGGACAGCGTATAATACGCCAATGCTGCTCCGTATTGAAGGAAAGGTTGATGTAGAAAGGCTTGAGCAAACGTTCCAAAAGCTGATTCATCGCCATGAAATGCTGCGGACTTCTTTTGAGTGGGCAGGCGAAGAGATTGTGCAGACCATTCGGGAGCATGTTCCATTCCGATTGTCGATGTTGACCGCCGATGAGAAGGAAGTCACGGGAATGATGCGCGCGTTCGTGAAGCCGTTCAAGCTGGGCGAGGCCCCGTTGATGCGTGCGGCGTTCGTCGCCTGTGCAGACGATTTGCACTATGTGATGCTCGATTTCCATCATATTGCTGTTGATGGCGTGTCGCTGCACGTGTTCTTCGAAGATTGGAGCAAGCTGTACAGCGGGGAAGAACTGCCTACGCAAGCCGTTCAATTTAAAGATTTCGCGGTGTGGTACGGACAGCAGGACAAAACCCCGTTGCGTCATACGTTGAGGGATTATTGGAGCTCTGCATTGGCGGGCGAAATTCCGATTCTACAGCTGCCCACCGATATGAAGCGGCCGGACATTCAGAGCTTCAAAGGAAACACGCTTTCGGTACAATTGGATGCATCAATGACGGAGAAATTAAAAAAATTAGCTGCGGACTCCGATACAACATTGTATATGATATTGCTTGCTGCCTATCATGTATTGCTCTTCCGCTACAGCGGTCAAGAGGACATTGTTGTGGGCGCGCCGTTCGCCTGCCGGACCGAGAGTGAAATGCAGACAATGATGGGTATGTTCGTTAATACGCTGCCACTCCGGTGTTACCCGGACAAGCAGAAGTCTTTTGTGGCATTTTTACAGGAAGTGAAGGCATGCGTGATCGGCGCCATCGAGCATCAGGAGTATGAGCTGGAACTGATGCTTCGCGACTTGAACAATCCTCGTGTTCCAGGCCGGAATCCGCTGTTCGATACCTTATTCGTCATGCAGAATACGGGCCGTACCATCCCTTCGATGGTGGGGGCGGAAGTGACGGCTGCGCCATACGTGGATCCGATTGCCAAATACGATTTGATGGTGGATGTGACGGAATTGGACACGACGGTCCATATCGATTTCCAGTATCGTACGGATCTGTTCAAGCAGGAGACCATGGAACGCTGGAGCAGACATTTCGCGCGCATTCTGGAAGCGGCTGTTGTGTCAGGTGACATCAAGCTGTCAGAAATAGCATTGATGGATGAGAAGGAAATTCATGAACAGATTGATGGCCGGAACAATACGGCGGCTCCATATCACAAGGAAGCAACGATTCAGCAATTGTTCGAGCAGCAGGCGCTGCGGACCCCGGATCATACAGCATTGGTATTCGGAAATGAGCATCTCACCTATGCAGAGCTGAACGAGAAGGCGAATCGTCTGGCCGGTACATTGATGGCAAGAGGCGTTCAAGCCGATGAAGTCATAGGATTGATGGCTGATAGATCGCTAGAGATGATTATCGGACTCCTCGGCATTCTAAAAGCTGGGGGAGCTTACGTACCGATCGATCCCGAGTATCCGCAAGATCGCGTGAATTATATGTTAGCCAGCAGCGGAGCGAAGCTTCTGCTGACACAAACGCATTTAGCTGGAAAAACGACCTTTGAAGGCGAAGAGCTGTACCTGAATCAAGAAACCGCATATAGCGAGCTGACGGATAATCCGCTGACACGAAGCGGGGCCGAAAATCTGTTATATGTTATTTATACATCCGGAACGACGGGTAAGCCCAAAGGTGTCATGATTGAGCACCGTAATATGGTAAACCTGATTCATTATGAATACACACAGACCGATGTCGATTACAGCGGGAAAGTGCTGCAATTTACAACGCTAAGCTTCGATGTATGCTCGCAAGAGATTTGGACAACCTTGCTTGCCGGAGGCACGTTATGTCTTGTCACGAATGATACGCGCCGCGACGTAGGCAGATTGCTTCAAGTGATTGAAGAGGAAGGCATTAATATTCTGTTCATGCCTGTATCGTTCTTGAAATTCATATTGAACGAGAAGGAATACGCGGATCGTTTCCCTACATCAGTTCGCCATATTATTACGGCCGGTGAGCAGCTGATCGTACCGGAGAAATTCAGGGAGCATTTGCGGCATTATCAAGTGCACCTGCATAACCACTACGGACCTTCCGAAACGCATGTGGCTACGGCCCATACGATCGATCCGAACGGGGCGATACCCGAACTGCCGCCGATTGGTAGGCCGATTACCAATACGCGGATTTATCTATTAAATGATCATCTGCACGTTCAGCCGCCGGGCGTACCGGGGGAGCTCTACATTGCGGGTGATTGCGTCGGAAGAGGTTATTATGGTCAGGATCAATTGACAGCAGAACGATACTTGCCAGACCCGTACGCAGCCGAAGGACGAATGTACAAAACCGGAGATCTAGCCCGTTGGAATGAAGACGGTACATTGGAGTTTCTAGGTAGGTTGGACCATCAGGTGAAAATTCGGGGCTTCCGAATCGAGCTTGGGGAAATCGAGAACACGCTGCTTAATCATGCTGCTGTGAAAGAGACGATTGTCCTTGCCAAAGAAGATGGCAGCGGAGGCCGATACTTATGCGCCTATATCGCCGTGGAAGAAGAGCAGACGGTCACGGAGCTGCGGAGCCATCTTGCGAAGAGTTTGCCGGATTATATGATTCCTTCTTACTTCGTACAGCTTCCGGCCTTGCCGATCACGCCGAACGGCAAAATAGACCGAAGGGCCCTTCCTGACCATGAGATCGGGAACATACCGGTTGGAGGTCATGAATACGTGGCGCCTCGTACAGATGCGGAACGCCGGATCGCCGAGGTATGGCAGGATCTTCTGGGCTTAACGAACATCGGGATTCATGACAATTTCTTCGAGCTGGGCGGACATTCGCTAAAAGCGGCCGTTATGGTAGCAAGGCTGCAGCAGCAGTTCGAAATCGGCATCAATGACGTGTTCGAGCATCAGACGATTGCGGAGCTATCCACGAAAGTGAGAGAGACTTCATCGAATCACTTGATGGAGAAGCTCGCAGAATTGAAGAAAGAGCATATCGCCCCTTCATCTGTTCGTTTTGATGATCGCGAAGAGCAATACCGCTTAAAGAACGAACGATATGGTCAATTGGATATGGCAAAGAAGGTACCGTACAGCCATGTGATGCTGACGGGGGCAACCGGATACTTAGGCATTCATCTACTGCGCGATATGTTGTCCCATACGACTTGGACGGTCCATGTGATCATCCGCGGGGATACCGATGAGCAGGCAATCGGACGTTTACACAGCAAATTAGCGTTCTATTTCGGTGACCAAATAGATGAGATGATGAGGGCTAGAATTCGCGTGTATAAGGGAGATCTGACCCAAGAGCGGCTTGGCTTATCGGAAGAGAACTATATGGAGTTATCCCGGATTGTAGATGGAATCGTGCATTCGGCGGCAACCGTCAAGCATTACGGCAATTATCATGATTTTGAACAGCAGAATGTGATTGCGACGGAGCGGGTACTTGCATTTGCGAAGCTGAACCGAATCAAATCCATGCATCATATTTCGACATTAGGCGTCGCATCAGGGATTATACCTGACCAATCCGCCGCTTATTTCACCGAATACGATCTGGATCTGGGGCAGCAGTACGAGAATTATTATGCCAAAACGAAATATGAAGCGGAACAGAAGGTTGTCGCGGCCAGGGAGACAGGTATTCAATCGAGTATTTACAGAGTGGGTAACATCGTTTTCCAATCCGACACGGGAAAATTCCAAGAAAATATCGAGGAAAATGCGTTCTACACCATGATGCGTTCATTTATTCGTCTCGGCATGGTGCCCGAAATGGAACCGGACACGGATTTCTCTTATGTCGATGCGGTCAGCCGGGCTGTTGTCCTGCTTATGCAACCAGAGGCCATTCAGAATGAAATCTTCCATTTGTTCAATCCGCATCGCGAGAGCATGGGCCATCTGCTGGCGGACGGTCGGTTAGAGTGGGAAGTCCAGTCAGGTTCGTTCGAGCAATTTATCGATTATATGATCGCGAAATATGAGGCGAATGACTGCAGAGAAGAGATTGAGAAAATCATATTGCATTTCGGATGGCTGGAACAACACCATGACGCGACGATGTATGAGATTGCTGTCATGAAGACTGTAACGGTATTGGATATGCTAGGCTTTGAGTGGAAACCGGTGGATGCCAATCAGATCCAAGCGATGATTGAATACTGCAAAGAAGTAAACTTCTTGTGAACGAAATTGGGTAGATAAATTCTATAATTCGACTTATTTTGTCACGGAAATACAAAATTCGACAAATATTTCTTTACTTCATTGTTTATTTTGATAGAATCAATATATTGATATATCTTAGATTAACCATTTTAGGAGGAATTAACCATGTTTCAAATGTCTTACGACGAATCAAAAAACCGTATTACGGTCAAAGTACAAAGCATCTCCATGGAGGAAGTAGAGGCATACATACAGGAATACACTAAAGTGCTTAATCAGGTAAAGCCTGGCTATACAGGATTAACGGACTTGAGCGAAGGCAAATTGTTTACCCAGGATGTAGCAACGGCATTGGCGCCGCTTGGAGAACTTTCCGTTCAAAAGGGCTTAACCAAATGGGCCTATTACACAGGTTCTGCTGTATCGAAAATGCAAATGAAACGCATGTTTGGAGATATTGTCGTATCATTTGAAAAACTAGATGAAGCGGAAGCATTCTTGAACAGCTAAATAGCAGTATTTGAAAAGCCTGGTTTCCAGGCTTTTTTTGAAGTTTTTGCAGATTGCTAGAAAGTTCGATTTGAAAAAAAGATAATTAGGTGGTATATGATGTTAAATTTTAATAAAGACAATCGGCTTATGATCTCGGCATTGCCGATACCGTTGCTGACTGTTATTCTGCTATTCCTATTTTTCATTCCGGGACGGGGATGGACATCGTTCATAATCGGTTCTGTTGTTATAGCCATTGTAAGCTTTGGTGCGGCTATTTTTGTCATAAATCGTCTCAAGAGCAGTGCGGAAAGTGATCTGATTCTACTCAGCGAGGAAATCAAGCGCGTAGCGAACGGCGATTTGTCGCAGAACACGTTGAACCTAAGCAGACCGGAGGTACAGGAGGCTGTACGCGATTTCCATCGGATTGCTGAATCGCTCCAAGACGTAGCGGGAAGAACGGAGCATTTCGTGAAGGATGTCAACGTTGCCGTAGACATGGTAAAATCGACTTCCGAAGTAGGGCACTTTGTTGCCGATCTCATCAGTGAGTCTACTCGTAATGTGAGCGAAGAATCGAGTATGCAAATGGAAGTTCTACAGACCACCGTAAGGACGATGTCGGAGATTTCTTCCGCGATCCAGCAAATTGCGAGCAGTTCCGATGAAGTTGCGACCACCTCGGGTGAAACTTCAATGAAGGCAGCAATGGGAGGCGAATCGATCCAAGAAGCGATGGAACAAATGAGCAAGACCGACGAAGCGCTTGAGAGTTTGCTTGAGCAAGTGAATCGTCTAGGCGTTCGTTCCAAGGAAGTTGAGACATTCGTTTCGGTGATTACGGAATTGTCCAACCAGACGCATCTGCTTGCATTAAATGCTGCGATCGAGGCGGCAAGAGCCGGCGAATACGGCAGCGGCTTCTCCGTCATTGCCACCGAGGTCCGCAAGCTTGCTGAACAGTCAGCGGAATCAGCTAAGCAGGTAAGCCGGCTTAACGGCATGATTCAACAGGAAGCTGGTGATGCCGTTACTTCCTCCATCCATGTGGCAGAGGATATGAAGAAAGGGATCGATTCATTGAATCAAGCCGGTACGACATTTGTTCACATCCAATCTTCGATTGAAGAGGTTAGTACGCAAATTCAAGAAGTATCTGCGGCAGTGGAGGAAATTTCGGCACATACGGATGAAGTGTCAGGATCGCTAAGTCAGACGGAGCAAATTTTCGAGAAAGCCAGATCGGAAATGGACAATATTCGTATGGCTTCGGAGGAACATTTCGAATCCATGGGTCAGACATTGGAAGCAGCGAATACGTTGTCTTCCCTGACTGATGCGCTGAAGCAAAGAATCAGCGATACCCGCTCTAACGTGCAATCTTAAATCCTAATAGTGCGTGTTCAAAAAGTCGGCATTTCAGCACCGAGAAGGTTGCGAGAACCTGAAGAAGGAGGAACGTAGTTTAGGCGAAACCTAAATGAGTACCGGACTTCGAAGGTGAACGCAAGATTCGATGTCGATATGCTTCTTGAATGACTTCGTGATCAAATGATGACTTTTTGAATAACCTCTAATAGCAATTAAAAGGCATAGCTGAATCAACGTTATCGTTGATTCGGCTATGCCTTTCTTATGAGAAGACTTGAAGTGACACCAGGTTCATAAAATGATCGGATGCCAGACGGCGAACTTCTTCAGGGAACGACGGATTAGAACTGCACACCGAGAGCTTGTACTCTGGGGAAAATGCATATTGTCTAAAATGCCAGTCCTTCTCAGCTTGATGAGGATAAACAGCAATGCGCGGCTCAAATTCGATCCAGAAAGAATCCGGCGGCATCGACAGGCCTACCCCGATCGCCTTCATATAGCTTTCTTTGAGCGTCCACAAATCGTAGAAACATGATAACTTCTGCCGTCCCGTATAGGAGGACAATCGATTTATTTCATTTCTTGCGAAGAATAAGTCAAATGCAGTCAAGTCGATGCTTTTTATTTGCTCGATATCTACACCGACAGGGTATTCACTCAGTATGAGGACAACCCATTGACCGGAATGGGATATATTAAAATGAATGTGATGAGAACCTGATAAGTAGGGTTTGCCGTATTCATTTTTGAGAATCACAATATCCTTGAAGGGGATGGAACATGTTTTACTTATCGCGTATCGAATTAATAGTGCGCCTAGCAAAGCTAGGTCGCGGTCTTCTTTTCTTCTAAGCCGCATAATTGGATGCCGATGATCCTCAGGAATCCATTGAAGGGCATGGTTAAACATTTCCTCGTCTATGTTTTCGGCTCTATTAATAGCGATTAGACAGGGAGAGGTAATCTCCATCCGATAAACACCTCGATATGGCGTAATTTGAATCATAATATAGAAGTGACCTATCCCTCGGGAGAAGTCGGATAGCGTGAAGCAAAGGGTCAACGTCATGTCACGTTGACCCTTTACTGTATCTATTATTGTTCGCTTTGCTCCGCTCGCTGCATGACGTAGTCTGCTAACAGACGTACGCCGAAGCCTGTTGCCCCTGTACGTTCATAGCCTCGATCGGACGGCGACTGCACAGTGTTGGCCATGTCGATATGGACCCAGCGGGTATCCGGCTCGACGAATCGGCGCAGGAACAGCGCCGCGGCGTTCGCGCCGCCGTACGCGCTGGAGCTGATATTGTTCAGGTCCGCATAGTCGCTGCCAAGCAGCGCATCGTCATCGTCGATGAGCGGCATCGGCCATACCCGGTCGCCGCTGACGGCGCCGAGCTCATGAAGCGACTTCGTGCTGTTCGGGTCGCCCCAGACACCTGCGACGCGCAGGCCGAGCGCGTGTCCGATCGCGCCCGTCAATGTCGCGATATCGATGATCTCCGCTGCGCCGAGCCGTCCTGCGTGAAGCAGACCATCGGCGAGAATAAGCCGACCTTCCGCATCCGTATTGCCGACCTGCACCGTCAATCCATTGGGGTAACGGACGATGGAGGAAGGAAGCAGCGCTCCGGCTCCCGGGACATTATCCGCGATCGCGATCAGGGCGACGACGTTCGCTGCCGCACCACTCGCGATCAAGAGATCCAGTGCACCGATGACGGCGCAAGCGCCACCCATGTCGAAGCGGGCTTCGCTGAGGTCGCGTCCCGTCTTCACGTTCATGCCGCCCATATCGAACGTCATGCCTTTACCGACCAAGGCGAGTAGGGGCTGGGAAGGATCCGAAGCATAGGCCACTTCGACGAGGGCCGGCAGCTGACGGCTTCCTTGCGCTACGGCCAATAATCCGTTCATGCCGTGCTCCGCCAATGCTTCGCCCTGATACACCTTCACGCGGGTATGCGCTCGTCCGTCGAACCGTTGAACGATCCGCTCCGTCAGCTGCTCCGGCGTCATTACATTCGCAGGCTCGTTGCACCAATAGCGTGCCAGCATCGTGCTCTCCGCACGTCGGCGCGACTTCTCAATCGCGCGCTGCGCAGCACCGCTATCGCCGCCCGCATGCAGCAAGATCAGCTCCTCGAGGGTGCCTTGATGAGGGTCTTTCTTATAGGCGTCAAAGGTATAACGGCCTAAAATCCAGCCTTCCACCCATGCCCCCAAGACCGCATCGAATGCTAACGTCTCCGCCTGTACGGCATCCAGCAGGACGGCGGCTGAACGGAAGCCCTCCTGCTCGAATGCACGTATAGCGCAGCCTGCCGCGCGGCGAACCATCTCCGTG
The DNA here is from genome assembly GCF_000374845.1 of Paenibacillus terrigena DSM 21567. Lineage (GTDB taxonomy): Bacteria > Bacillota > Bacilli > Paenibacillales > Paenibacillaceae > Paenibacillus_K > Paenibacillus_K terrigena. The sequence continues at coordinate 28,454 of NZ_KB895436.1, forward strand.
CTTAGGCGTTTTGCATGCCCCAGCCCGATGACTGCCGTATGCTGGCTGCCGCGCGTGCCGTAGAATATCGTCACTTTGCCGTGCGCCGTCATTGCAGGCTTCACGTCATAATCGAGCTCCTGCCGTTCGGCGCCTTCGGCTGCCAGATAGACCTTGATGTCTGCTTCGCTGCAGATTGCAGACGATTCTAATACGCGAATGTTCATCGTTGTGCTCTCCCTTCGCCAGGTGCGGAATAATCCAAATTCGCTAATTCATAGATCGCTCTCGCATAGATCGCCACCGCATTCATCAAGCTGTCGATGCTGATCGACTCATCGGGCTGATGCGCCGTATCGAGCTCGCCTGGGAAGAGCGGTCCGAATGCTACGCAGTTTGGAAGCTTGCAAGCATACGTTCCGCCTCCGGTCGATAAGAGCGTTGCCTCTTCACCCGTCTGCTCCGTATAGACGGTCTGTAGCGTCCGAATCATCGGATGGTCGGCCGGCACGAGATGCGACGGCTTGATGATCGGCGGAGACAGCTCGAAGCCATATGGCGCGATGCGCGCACGTAATGTATCGATGATCTGTTCGCCTCGGATACAGGATGGGAAGCGAATATTCAGGTGGAAATAGCCTTCAGATGCGGCCGGGTGGTACTGAAGCAATCCAACATTGACCGTAAGAGCGCCCATCGCATCGTCACGGCTGGCAATTCCCAGCGCTTCGCCTGCCGTATCGCCTGCGAGCAGGTCAGCCGCGCCGCGAATGAAGCGGGCGTCGTGGCCTACGAATGATTGAGAATTTAGGAAGTCGAGAAGCCGAAGTCCCGCATTGTTACCCAGTTCAGGAACCATGCCGTGGGCAGACTTCCCTTTCATATGTAGCTTGATTTCTCCAGATCCGCCAACAAGCCCGCCTTCCAGGCCTCTTTCAGCACAAAAGGCCTGCAACGCGAGCGCTAACGAATCGAGATCCGCCGCCGATCCGCTCACCACCGCTTCAGCAGCGTCCGGCACCATATTGGCTGCCGTTCCCGAACGGAACGCACACAGCTGCAACGGAGGCGCACCTACGGAAGCGGGAACCGAATGCTCCCTGGATTCCCCATCAAATCGCAGCGTCATTCGGGTATTCACTTGCCCTTTCTCCGCGTGTACGATCGGGAAATCCGCATCCGGCGTAAAGCCGGCAAGTGGTGGCCGTTCATAACGGTTGTATACCTCCATGCAGTTCATCCCCGTCTCTTCATCCGTGCCGATAATGAGGCGAACTTGATGAAGAAGCGGTAGTCCAAGCTCCTTGACGATGAGCAATCCATAGAGAGCGGCTATCGTAGGTCCTTTATCATCAATCGCGCCCCGCGCGTACAAGCGGCCATCGCGAATTTCGGGCGCGAAGGGAGGAGAGGTCCATTCACCTGTCGCCGGAACGACGTCGACGTGACTGAGTACCGCGATATAATTTGGCGCCCCCTCAGTATGCACCTCAACAACCTCATGATCTACCTCGCCGCCGTAAGCTGCATAGCCAACGATGCCTTCGTGATTCACGACCTGAAGCCCATGCTGTGCAGCGAGGTCCAGTACATAGCGCAGCGCCCGTGCGGATTCGACTCCGAGCGGTGCGCCAGGACCTGCGGTGCTTAAGTTCTTCACGCTAGGAATGGCAAGGAGCGACGACAAGTCGCGCATAAGCGCTTCTTGCCGCCGCTGAACTTCGTAATTCCAGTCGATGTTCGGCATGATACTACTCCTGATGCAGCGTGAAGACGCTGCGGTTCTCGCCGATAACGAGTCCGTTGTCGTTGCGAATCGCCGGTGGACCAATGTGGTACATCCGATCAATCGTTGCTTGATTCTTATATCCGATTTGCTCCAGGATCGAAGCGACCGCGATCGGCCATTCATCTTCGGAGCCATCGGTTACTTTGAGTGCAAACGCAAGACGCTCTTTCTTCAGAGCGAAGCAATAGATGCCTTTTGCTCCACCTTTCGCTACGATATTATCGTCCATGAGCAGATTCGGACAGATCAGATACTCCGCCGAGATCATGCGTGGATAGGCATTCATAAGTGTTGTGACTTTCACGACCGCTTCACGCAGCTTCGCATCTTCGATCAAATCCGGGCAAGCGAGCTTGAGGAAGGCGATTGCCATATTCCGAAGCGGCATGCCGAATACAGGGAAGCCGCAGCCGTCGGTTCCGATCTGAATATCTTGAACAGGGCATTCGGATAACTCCGATGCAATCTGTAGAATACGCACTTGTGCGGGATGGTCAGCAGCATAATATTCATCAAGCGAATAGCCCATACCTTTGCAGTATGCGAGAACGCCGAGGTGTTTACCAGAGCAGTTATGATAGATGCGGCGCTGCGGTTTATGATCCCCTACAAGCGTGTCCCGTGCGTCTGCATCTAACGGATAGGTCGGCTTGCAGACGAGGACATTCTCGTCTAGCCCCAGCTTGGTCATCATGCCTTCCAACGCCTCAACATGATAAGGAAGCGCACGATGTGAAGCCATCATAATGGCTTGTTCTTCCGGGGTGAACCCGAATTTCTCGTCAAATCCTTCGAGGAAAAATGGAATCGCTTGAATCGGTTTTGCTGCGGAACGCATGAAGGTAACCCATTCCGGATCCCCTGAACGATACGTCGTGTGTCCGGTTTCATCGACGCCGCAGACATGTCCATAATGGACATTCTCAAGGTGCCCGCCGCGGAATTCGAGCACGAGTGGCTCGGCATTGCGCGTCATTTCCATGGCAGCGGTTTCAACCGCTGGTTTACTTGGTAATGATTCGTGATTATGATTTAGCTCAGTTGTCATGTATAGTCCCTCCCATGTCTACATTATGCAACAATCGAAAGGACCCGTCCATAGAACAGAACGGATCCTTATCACATCAATTATTTTTTCGTCTGCGCATCATAAGCTTCCTGATAGATCTCGATGAGGCGTTTCAGATTCATGCCATCGAGCGTGCTGATATAGGTATTCCATTCCTTATCAACGTCGGCATCTCCGATGACGAAGCGGGCTAACATTTCATCCACATAATCATTGACGGTCTTCGAGAGATCAGCAATCTCTGTTGCTTGCTCATTCGTCATGAAGAGCGGAGGAACCGTTGCAATATTCGTTGGTTTGTAAGGCTCATAATTATTCTTCGTCTCGTTGTAGAGAATCACCTCGAGATCTTTCTCACCTTTGCTCACCGCGCTAAGGCGGAATTCATTGGAGCGAAGAGCAGGACCCGTCTGTGCCCAGTTCACGTTCTGTACTTCCCCGAACGATTTCAATTCGGACCATTTCGCTGGCTTGCCGTCGATACCGATCTCGCCTTCTTTGGCATCACGCCATTCTATGTCTGGACGACCATAATTGCTGCGCAGCGTATGCTCGTATTCGTATAATCCATCGGCCCAACGGAGCGCGATTTCAGGATTTTTCGCTTTATTCGTAATGAGGAAAGCCCCTGTCGTTAAGCTTGTTGCATCGTTTGGCGCATATTGCACGCCACCAGGGCCTTTCAAGACCGGAACGGTAGTATACTCGCTCCAGCGACCGCTCTCGCCGAGCAGCTGCGTGAATACCCCTTGGTGTCCGCCGGTTGAAGCGCCGAGCAGGACTTCCTTCGGATTTTCCCCGATCTGAATAAGCTGATTATCGTCTTGGGTGAATGATTCAGGAGCAATCAAACCTTCCGCATAGAGCTTGTGCAGATACTTCAAGCCTTCTTTCCATTCCGGCTTCGTGTAGGAGACATCGAGCTTGCCGTCCTGCACGAATAGATGCTTCGTCGATCCATACATCGGGTTGTAGACGAAGGAGTTCATCAGGAACCCATCAATGGAAGATCTCCACGATTTTGGTGAGATGGATAGTGGAATCTCATCGGCTTTGCCGTTGCCATTCGGGTCCTTCGTCTTGAACGCTTTGAGCACGTTGTACAGCTCCTCGGTCGTCGTCGGCATACTGAGACCTAATTTATCGAGCCACGGCTTGTAGATCCACATCTTCTGACTCATCGAGCAGTGGTAGCATTCATTCACTTCAGGCAGAGAGTAGATGTTGCCGCCTGGTGCGGTAATCGCTGCTTTAATATCAGGGCGATCGGCGAACATCTTCTTCGTCTGCGTGCCTTGCTTCTCAATCAGATCATTCAATGGCAGGAATACGCCCTGCGTGCCATAGATCATTTCTTGTGCAGGCGACACGTTCATTCCGAAGATGACATCCGGATAGTCTTCACTGGCAAGCACGAGGTTCAGTTTCTCCTGCATGCTCTGCTCGGGAACGACTTCCCATTCAATGTGGACATTGGTTTTCTCTTCATACCATTTGGTGAATTCATTCGTCGAGAAATTCTCGACGAGCGGATTGCCGCGCACCATAACCTTCAGCGTAACTTTCTCTTTGGTAATCGGGTAAGTGCCTGGCGGCGTCAACAAGCTGTCTGTCGTCGCTGTACCTTCTTTTGGCGTATCCGTTGTCGTGCCTTTCCCTTCATTCGAACCGGAGCAAGCGGATAGAACAGTAGTAAGTAGAAGCAAGATTGCGATAAGCGTAACCCATGTTTTTCTCATAGAGACCCTCCCATAATGGTTCTAGTAACCAACCTTAGCCCTTAATAGAGCCAATCATGACGCCTTTCACGAAAAACTTCTGCACGAACGGATAGACGATAAGCAACGGGACAGAGGATACGACAATGAGCGAATACTTCAATAGTTCGCGCAAGCCTTGGCGGGCCGCCGCCGTTTTGACATCCCCCAGCATATCGATCTTCACTTCGTTCTGAACCAAGATGTCCCGAAGAATGAGCTGTAATGGATACAACTCAGGGTCTTTCAAATAGATCATCGCGTTAAAATATTGATTCCAATGCCCGACGGCGTAGAACAAAGCGATGACGGCCAGAATCGGTCCGGACAACGGAAGCACGATGCTCCGCAGGAAGCGAAAATCATTGCATCCGTCCATTTGTGATGCTTCGAGCAGTTCATGTGGAATCGTCGTCTGAAAATACGTTCGCATAATGATCACATTCCATACGGATAGCGCAGTCGGAATGAGCATGGCCCAGACCGTGTCGATCATATGCAGCTCTTTGACGACGAAATACGTTGGAATCAGTCCGCCGCTGAACATCATGGTGAACACGAAGATTAGCATGAAGACATTTCGACCGTTGAAATCCCGTCTGGATAGCGGATAGGCAGCTAAGATCGTCATGATGACATTGATCAAAGTTCCCGCGATCGTATAGAACACCGTATTTTGGAATCCCGTGAGTATATTTTTGTTCTTGAAAACGGCCTTATAGCCATCCAGCGACGGTTCGACGGGCCATAGCCATACTTTGCCGGATAGAACGGCATAGCTCGAACTAAATGAAGCGCTTACAACATAGATGAGCGGATACAAGATGATGAGGAGCACGATCGAGAGAATCACATAGTTAACGATGGTGAATGCCTTGTCGCTGCCCGACTCGCGAATGGTGGAATGTTGTTGCATCGTTGTCTCCCCCTCCTACCATAGACTTTCTTGCCCGACCTTTTTCGCCGTCTGGTTAACGACGATCAGCAGGACAAAACCAATCGCGGCTTTGAATAGGCCAATTGCGGTCGCGTATGAGAAATTCATTGCTTGCGAGACGAGCCCAACTTTGTACACGTACGTATCAATGACCTCCGAAGTTCGCAAGTTCAGTGAATTTTGCATGAGCAGGATCTTCTCGAAGCCCGTCTCCATCATCTGCCCTGTATTCAGGATTAACAGAATGACGGCAATCGGCATAATACCAGGGATATCGATGTGACGCATCCGCTGGACTTTGTTGGCGCCATCCATGACAGCCGCTTCGTGCAGAGAGGGATCAATCCCCGCGAGCGCTGCCAAATAAATGATGCAAGCAAACCCGACGTTCTGCCAGACATAGGAACCGACATAGATGGTCTGATACATCGATGCTTCACCCATGAAGTTGATCGGATCCACACCGAACCATCCCAAGATGTGATTGACGATCCCCGTGCGGGGGTCAAGGAATTGGAACAGCAAGCCGACAACGACGACGAGTGAGATGAAGTAGGGCGCATACGTAACCATTTGGACTGTTTTCTTGAAGCGTTCATTTTTCACATAATTAAGTCCTAAAGCGAGCAGGATCGGGAACGGGAAACTCGCGAGAAGCGTGTAGAAGCTGATGGATAGCGTGTTGGTCAGCAAGCGCCAAAATTCGTGAGAGTTGAAGAACCGTTCGAAATGCGTGAATCCTGCCCATGGGCTGCCGAACATGCCTTTGGTGATCGAATACTGTTTGAATGCGATAATGTTGCCGAGCATCGGGGCATATTTGAACACGATGATGTAGAGAAGCGGCAAGGCAAATAACGCGTACAGCTGCCACCCCTTTTTTAACGATATCCAAGATTTCAGCTGTGATTCCCCCTTGAATGTCCATTGGTTAACCGGCCGGTGATTTGAAGTATAGAGTGAGTAAGCGCTTTCGTAAATGCGTTAAATTCAAGGGCTATGCAGGTTTTTAGAAAAGGAATAAATGCTCGTTTATTCCCTAATCAAGTGCTGTGCAATCCTTTAGATTCCGCTCCGTGCGTGCTTGCGGAACTCCGTGGCGCTTACGCCGTTGGCTCTTTTGAAGGCGCGGCTGAAGGAGTTGAGGGAATAGTAGCCGACCCAAGCTGCGATCTCGTTCACGGACATGTCGCTCTCCTTGAGGAGCCGTCTGGCATGGTTCATGCGAATCGATTCCAGATAATCGGAGAAATTGACACCCGTCTGTTCTTTGAAAAAATACGATATATACGCTTCAGCGTAATTGAAGCGCTCTGCAAGCTCCGACAAACTCAGCTCCGTTCGCATATAATGCTCTTCGAGATGTTGGATCAAATCTTGTTTCAATTGATTGTTATGGCTTTTCTTCCGGTCATGCTGCTGGCGGCATAGATAGAGGAACGCGATAACCAACGGCTCGAATGCAGCCTTCGGCGAACGACTCGCTTCGGAAGCGGCTAGCGCGGACTTCACTTCTTCCTGCTGGCGATCAGTGTCTCCAGCCTCTTGCTCACAGCATTTCAGGAGTGTACCTGTTAACTCATGAATGAGAACCCTTGTGACGGCGGCAGGGAGATGCTGTTGCTCCAGGTTGTTCTGACGGATCTGCTCGAGTAGTGCCTCTGTCTCGGGCAAGTTGCCTGATTTCACAAGGTTAATGAGCCTGAGCTCAACATCGGGCGGATAATAATACGTTGGCAATGCAGGGCTCTCCTCGTCATGGAACACGATAGGACGTTGTTCGGATAAATGCTCCCGTTCTCGAAGTAGACGAGCTTCTTCATAAGATCGGCTGATCTCCGTCATTTGCATATAACATCCACCGACGGTCATATAGACCTGAACATGCAGTGCGGCAGCAATGCGATGATGCAGTGCTTTGAGATGGTTCCGAACATCCTCCATGAATGCAGCTGGCGAGACAGCGTCGTCATTCAGCAGTAAGCCGATCTGATTCTCCCCCAGGTCATGTGTTGCGATGATACGCCCATAGCCAGTGACGATAATGTCGCGGATTGCGATTTTGCGGAAATCCAGCTCGGTGAGCATCGCTTCATTATAGGTCCCTTCATAACCTGCGATCATCAAAATACTGACGGCGAAGTATTCACCATCCCAGGTTTGGCGGGAATGCTCCATCGCTGCGGCAATGTCTTTGTTGGACAGATAGTGGCCACGCAGCAGACGATCATAGAATCCACTGCGGATAAGTGGGACCTGCTGATCCATTTTTTCGGACAAGTAGTCATTGCTTAGCATCAGATTCGTCACCGAGGTCCTTACGAAATCCCAGACATTGCGATTCGGCGAATGTCCTCCCGCCATGCGACCCGATGGGAGTACGCGAAGCAGTAACCAGAGCGGACGACTGTTGCGATAGGAGAAGAGCAGCGCTGCGATCAGACCGAAGATGAGGCCGATCAGCATAATGGATAAGATCAATTGTTTAATGGAATGTACCTTCTCGAGAACATAGGACTCAGGCTGCGCCGTCAGATATGTCCAGCCATTGTAACGAGAGGTGGTCTTCGTAACGAGCATCCGTTGCCCGTCGATATCGATCGGGTTGAATCCATCCTTCAGCTCTGAGGCCCAGCTGCTGTCTGTTTTCGAACCAGTACGACTGATGATCTCGCCTTTTGCGTCTGTAATGAGGACGAAACCGCCATTACTGGAATCCAGCTTGTGCAGCATGCTCTGGATTTGCGTATTGTCGATGAGCATGAGGACGACGCCGGATCGTTCTTGGGAGCCAAAGGATTGCATGTACGTGACGACAGAGGCCTTTTTGTTCTGATATGTTGCCGTACGTCCCGGGATGAAGGTCTTGGCACTGGTGCGAGACTTTAATTCTTTCAGCCAGGCCTCGTAGGATTGGTTCTCGTATCGGAACTCTAGGTCGTAGAATTGGCGCAGGGAATAAGAAGATCGAGGCGACACCACGACTTCGCTGTGCGGGTAGACCATGTAATAATTCAACAGGAAATGATTGAATAGGGAATAATCAAATAAATCTTTTTTGAGCTCGAGGATTCGAATGGGATTCGTACCGGCGAAGGGTCGATCGACATATTGAAAAGACTGCACCTTCGTGCTGCTCGCAGCCTGCTCGGCCATCGTCTCAAGTTCATTGAAGCGACGATCTAAAATTTCCTTCGTCTGTTCGAGGACGGCATAGGCCGTTTCTTTGGTATTGCTCTCAATTAATGATGTGGTCCGGTCATATGCGTATAAGCCGACGCCGAGGAACCCGGTAAGTAGAAGGGCATAAGGAACGAAGAAATGAATCCATACTTTCAGGTTCCCGCGGTCTTGTTTGAACATGAACAACCTCTCCTTGTCCATTGATTGGTAGGTACCATAGACGATAGATTACTTTTTACCAAGATAACAATAAGAATGAAATGCGTAAAGCTTAAAAATTGAAGTGTTATGAACCTATTTATATACTATAGAGGGGTATGTTATCAGCAGACTGAATCAAATTCGTGGCTTGAAAGGCATGATCGAGAAGGATACCTACTGTGATGATGTGCTGAATCAGATTGCAACTGTACAGTCGGCCTTGAATGGAGTAGGTAAGCTGCTGCTCGAATGTCATATGAAGAGCTGTGTCATGGATCGCATGAAGGAAGGCGGCACAAATGTGTTATCAGAGCTCCTGGTGACGATGAATAAGCTTATAAAATAACGGGAAAACCAACATCAATTATAGGGGATTTCCGGAATTTATTATGATCTTTTATGTAGGGTAGAGGGGTATTGTAAAAAAATGTTGACTTAATATAGGGTAGAGGGGTATACTAAGATCAAGAAGAGGTTGAACAAGAGGAGTGAATAAGGATGTCTACGGCGACGAATGAGAAACAGACCACCCTTTCCATTACGGGCATGACTTGTGCAGCTTGCGCAAACCGGATCGAGAAGGGTCTCAATAAATTAGAAGGCGTATCGAACGTCAATGTGAACTTTGCACTGGAGAAAGCGAGCCTATCTTATGATTCATCCAAGCTGGACGTTGATCGTATGGAAGAGACCATTAAGAAATTAGGTTATGGAGTAGCCAAAGAAACGGTTGATTTCAAGCTGGAGGGCATGACTTGCGCAGCATGTGCGAACCGAATCGAGAAAGGGCTCAGCAAGATGGCTGGGGTGACAAGCGCAACGGTTAACTTCGCAATGGAGACAGCCCGCGTCGAATATTCGCCAGGCGATATATCGGTTACAGATATGCAGAACAAGGTGAAGCAGCTTGGTTACCAAGCGATCACGAAGCAAGAAAGTGAATCCACGGGCGATCATCGTGCTAAGGAAATTCGGCACCAGAAACGGAACCTGCTGATCTCGGCGATTCTCTCGCTTCCACTCCTGTGGAGCATGGTGGGACACTTTTCATTTACGTCGTGGATTTACGTGCCGGATCTATTCATGAATCCGTGGATACAGTTGCTTCTCTCCACGCCGGTTCAATTCTATATCGGAAGACAGTTCTATGTCGGGGCTTACAAAGCGCTTCGTAACGGCAGTGCGAACATGGACGTATTGGTATCGCTCGGTACATCCGCTGCTTACTTCTACAGTCTGTATCTCACCATCGATTGGTTCTTAGCAGGTGCGAACGCCCACCACGGGCCCGCAATGTACTACGAGACAAGTGCCGTGTTGATTACGCTCGTTCTTATGGGCAAATTATTCGAGTCTTTGGCGAAAGGACGGACATCCGAAGCGATCAAATCGTTGATGGGGCTGCAAGCAAAGGCGGCGCTTGTCATTCGTGACGGCGTTGAGCAATCCATTCCAGTCGAAGAAGTGTTGACGGGAGATGTTGTCCTCGTCAAACCAGGTGAGAAAATTCCTGTCGATGGACTTGTACTCGAAGGGGTATCGTCCGTGGATGAGTCGATGTTAACCGGTGAGAGCCTTCCGGTAGAGAAGAAAGCCGGCGATGAAGTCATCGGGGCAACGATGAATAAAAACGGCATGTTACGTATTCAAGCAACAAAGGTAGGGAAAGAAACAGCACTTGCGCAAATTATTAAGGTCGTTGAAGAAGCGCAAGGCTCTAAGGCGCCGATTCAACGGGTGGCAGACGTCATCTCCGGTATTTTCGTACCGATTGTCATTGGGATTGCCATTGTTGCCTTTCTCGTATGGTATTTCTTTGTCACCCCAGGTAACTTCGCTGAGGCGCTTGAGAAAGCCATTGCCATCCTCGTCATTGCATGCCCTTGTGCCCTTGGTCTAGCGACACCAACATCCATTATGGCAGGGTCGGGTCGTGCAGCAGAGTTCGGAATCTTGTTCAAAGGTGGCGAACACCTGGAGCAGACCCATAAGATTGACGCGATCATCCTGGATAAAACAGGTACCGTAACCAAAGGTAAACCGGAATTAACCGACGTATTGACGGAAAATAATGAGACCGAATTCCTTCGCTTGGTTGGTGCGGCGGAGAAGAACTCAGAGCATCCGCTTGCAGAAGCGATCGTTGAAGGGATCAAAGCGAAAAATATTGAAATGCCAGCAACCGAGTCCTTCGAAGCGATTCCGGGGTATGGAATTAAGGCTGTTGTGGAAGGGAATGAGCTCTTGATCGGTACTCGTCGATTGATGGAGAAATTCGATGTGAATGCACAGCATGCTTATGATGTGATGAATCGACTTGAAGAAGCGGGTAAGACAGCGATGATCGTTGCGATGAACGGCGACTATGCAGGTCTTGTCGCAGTAGCCGATACCATCAAAGAAACCTCTAAGGAAGCAGTAGCCCGTCTCAAAGATATGGGCATTCAAGTGATTATGATCACTGGCGATAATGAGCGGACAGCGAAGGCGATTGCAGCGGAGGTAGGTATTGAACATGTGCTCGCTGAAGTCCTTCCAGAGGGCAAGGCGGAAGAAGTGAAGAAATTACAATCGCAAGGTAAGACCGTGGCAATGGTTGGGGACGGCATTAATGATGCGCCTGCACTTGCAACGGCGGATATCGGAATGGCGATCGGCACAGGCACGGACGTTGCGATGGAAGCAGCTGATGTCACCCTAATGCGCGGCGATCTCTCGAGCATCCCGGATGCGATCTACATGAGCCGGAAGACGATGAGTAACATTAAACAGAACTTGTTCTGGGCGCTTGGATACAATACCTTGGGGATTCCAATTGCAGCAATCGGTTTGCTTGCACCATGGGTAGCGGGAGCAGCGATGGCACTCAGCTCCGTGTCGGTTGTGCTGAATGCGCTTCGTCTACAACGTGTGAAAATTCGTCACTAAGGAGAATGATCATGGGAGAGAAGATGAATATTGCGGTGGCCCCACCTCTTCAGGTGGGAGGCACCTTGTTTACCCCAGAGCAGCTGAGCGCTATTGGCACGATTGTAGGTCCGGATGCGAAGATTGAGATGACGCCGTTCAAGCAAATGTATGTGCAGATTCCAGTGGAGCGGCGTGATGCGATCCAAGCGGCATTAGAGCAGGCAGGGCTCGAGGTCTACCCCGCAGGTTTTGTTAGCAAAAGTCTAATTGCCTGTAACTTCTGCAAAGGTGCAGAAGATGCGGGACTCGAAACAGCACGTAAGTTAAATCGTGCCATTGCAGGGATCGATACACCGACACCGCTCAAAATCGGATACGCAGGTTGTGCTCTCGGAACGAGTGAGCCGTTATTCAAAGATATTGGCGTCGTGAAGATGCGCGATACGTTCGATATCTATGTCGGTGGCGAGCCGAAAGGGATCAAAGTTGCCGCAGCACAATTATTGTTATCGGGATTGCAGGAACAGCAACTCGTGCCGGCCATTACGCGAATTATCGATTTCTATAGAGCAGAGGCGAAGGGCAAGGAGAAATTCAGCAAGTTCGTGAACCTAATGACGCTGATGAAGCTACAAGAAATTGTTGCATAAATGAATTTGAAGGAGTGGATGAAGATGACAGAACCTCTCAAAATTTATACGATTCCAACCTGCAGCGATTGCAATCATGCCAAACGGTATTTCAAGGAGAATGGCATTCCTTATCAAGAATTCAACTGTGAAGTGGATGAGAAATATCCGAAGGAAGTCTGGGAGCTTACGAGCAAGCAAGTCGTTCCGACGCTTGTCATTCATGACAAGGTGTTCGTCGGCTTTGCAGAGAATATGAGCGCCATTAAGGATTTGCTTGGTAAATAAGACGGACGATGTTCGAAGAACCCTCCTTCCATATGAAGGCAGGGTTCTCTTTTGCTATGGGCGAACACACAGTGCCAGGTATTTGCATATCGTATCTTATAAGCGATGGATGACAGGGAGTGGGATAGCGATGGCAGGTACGGTTAAACATGCTTTTGCGAGCGGGAATACGGCGTTAGGAAGAACGAATTCATTTGCATCGGCATTTCAAGGAGCTTATGCGTTGTTTCTATTAGAAGGCGGTCCTGGAACGGGAAAATCAACGATGATTCAGAAGATCGCGGATGGCGTGCGTGACCAAGGGGCTCATGCGTGGTGGTTCCATAATCCGTTGAATCATGAGACGCTCGATGGTCTGTGGATTCCAAGCGCAGCGATTGGCGTTGTTGACGCGGCGGCATGCCTGGATGCTTTCGCAGGCTTTACCGATACCAAGATCATTACGGTATCTCTGCATGGTGCCGTTAGCCGTGATATCCTCAACCCGCATCGACAGGAATTGCAGCAGATCCAGGAGCAGATCGAGGAGCGCTATGCGAGCGCGACGGATTCATTCCTGCATACGCTACGTATTCACGATGATTGGGAGAAATATTATATCGACCATATTCGTTTCGATGCGGCGGATCAGGTGACGGAAGAACTGAAGTCACTCATTCCCGATGCATCGTCGGAACGGCCTGTGCAATCGACGCGTCATTTGTATCTAGGGGCGGCGACGAGCGTAGGTGCCGTCGATTACGTGATGAACTTGACGGAGCAGCTTGACCGTCGTATTTTCGTCAAAGGCCGCCCGGGATCCGGAAAATCAACGATGCTGAAGAAGCTGGTGACCGCAGGGGAGGAACGCGGGCAGAGCGTCGAGGTCTATCATTGTGGATTCGATCCGAACAGCTTGGATATGGTCATCTTCCCGGCGCTGAGCCTGGCGATATTCGATTCCACGGCACCGCATGAGCATTTTCCAAGCCGTGAAGGGGACGAAATTCTAGATATGTACGTGCGTACGATTGATGAAGGAACCGATGAACGGTATGCGGATGGGATTGCCCAAGTGAAGGACCAATACGCTGCATCGATGAAGGCCTCTCTAGCGATTTTGGCGGAAGTGAAGCAGCTGCACGATCGGCTGCGTGCCATCTATGTGGAAGCGACGGACTATGCGGCCGTGGAGGGGATTGGTTCCAGATTGTGCACCAATGTTCTCTCACGATTGAAATAATATTGAATTTATGGCAAAGACCACCTCTTACGAAGGGGTGGTCTTTGTATTGACAAGGAAAATGAATAGGAATATGATCTAAATCACAGTTGGATAGTTCAATTATGAACAATTCACTAATGAAGCGTTTTCATCAGGATTGGAGGTATATCTCGATTGCATTCTCTGGATGAGCAGAGCAAACTTGCAGCGCGTGTATTGGACTCATATTGGAATATTAGTCGGGTGACTGTCAAGATGGAGCAGCAGAATGCCGCCTCATTAGGCTTATCATTACAGCAAATGGCGATTCTAAATACATTGCATGCAACGCCCGAAATGAAATTGAAGGATTTGACCGAACGTCTGGTGTCTTCCAAAAGCACGTTAAGCGTCAATATTGATGGACTCGTAAAGGCGGGGCTGGTTGTAAGAGAAATTCCGATGCATAACCGAAGAGAAGTGAAGCTGCGGTTAACCGAGCAGGGCAAGGAAATCTCAAAGCAATCGATCGTGAAATCGACGTCGAGCCAAGCAATATTAAATGTGCTGAATCGTTTGACCGCAGAAGAAATTGACCAGCTGCTTCGGATCAATGAAGGTGTACTTCAAGCTTTATGCCAAAGTACATCAGATTCATCCGATTGAATCGATTTATTTATTTACTTATCTTACTTTTTGTAATATACTATAATTAATAAATGACGGACTGAATTCACAGGAATAAAGGCAGCATGCTTTCCTCGATTCAACCATTGTTTTTTCAACAGGAGGAACACATATATGGAATCAACAACACTCGTATTATTTGGTGCAACAGGCGATTTAGCCAAAAGAAAAATATATCCGGCTTTGTATAATCTGTTCTTGGACCAGAAAATGCCTGCTTCATTCTCCATTATCGGGCTTGGAAGAAGAGAATGGTCTGATGAGAAATTCCGCTCGCAAGTGGAAGATTCCCTTCATACCTTCTCTAGACGTGATGTAGGTACGCCTGAGCAGCTTCAAGCTTTCCTTAGCTCACTTCGCTACAGCGTGCTTGATGTGGGCCGAATCGAAGATTATGAGAAACTTCTGAAGCTGGTTGAAGCGCGTGAGGAAGAATTGCATATTCCAAGCAACCGTCTATTCTACTTGTCGGTAGCTCCAGAGTTCTTCGATGTGATCGCATCGAATATCAAAGCAAGCGGCCTAGGTTCCACGAAGGGCTGGAAACGACTCGTCATTGAGAAGCCATTCGGTCATGATCTGGAATCTGCTCGCGCGCTGAACGAACAGCTATCTCGTTCGTTCGACGAGAATGAAATTTATCGTATTGACCACTATCTTGGCAAGCCGATGGTTCAGAACTTAGAAGTCCTCGAATTCGCGAACCCGGTCATTCATGCGCTATGGTCGAACCGTTTCATTAAGAACGTTCAGATCACAGCGGCAGAGACCGTTGGTGTTGAAGAGCGTGCAGGCTATTACGACAAAGCGGGTGCGATTCGGGATATGTTCCAGAATCATATGCTGCAATTGCTCATGATGACCGCGATGCAGCTGCCGCAGCAGAGTACGCCGGACGAAGTTCGCCGTAAGAAGAAAATGGTAATGGAGGCGCTTCGGCCACTCGCCAAGGAAGATTTGACGCGCAACATCGTTCGCGGACAATATGCAGCAGGGGAAATGGCTGGGAAATCGGTACCTGGTTACTTGGATGAACCGGGCATTATGTCCAGCTCGAAGAATGATACGTTCTTCGCAGCTAAATTGTGGATCGATAACAGCTTGTGGGAAGGCGTACCATTCTATATCCGTACAGGTAAAAGAATGCAAGAGAAGTCTACACGGATCGTCATCGAATTCAAAGATCCACTACAACCATTCAACAAACCGCAAGATGAGACAGCTGGTCCGAACCTGCTCGTGATCGATATCGGTCCGCATGAGGGGCTTACGCTGCAGTTGAATAGTAAAGATCCTGTGCATGCGAGCAAGTTCGAGCCTGTCCATGTGAACTGCTTCTCGAATGCGCAAGATATGCCGGAGGCTTATGAGAACTTGATCCATGACACGATGCGCGGGGACGGAACATTCTTCGCCCATTGGGATGAGGTTGAATTATCTTGGGCTTGGGTGCAGCCAATCCTCAATGCATTCGCAGCGAATGAGGTTCCACTTCATACGTATGAAGCGGGTTCGAATGGGCCAGAAGCAGCACATCAACTGCTGGGTGAAGACCAGTGGTGGCTCGATAAGCCGCTCAGAGAACGAGTGCTTACTGAGGTATAATTTTCATAACTCGCCGGACATCTAGAATTAATATACACACCATTGGAGGGGTAGCATATGAAAGTCGGATTAGTAGGTCTTGGGAAAATGGGGTTGAACCTAGGGCAAAATTTATTGGATCACCAGCACGAGGTCGTTGCATTTGATTTGAATACACAAGCGGTAGAAGAGATGAAATCCTACGGAGCATCGGGTGTCTCGTCGCTGCAAGAGATGGTTCAGTCGCTTGATACACCGCGCATTGTATGGATTATGGTTCCGCATCAGGTTGTTGATTCCGTCATTGAGGAGATCACGCCGTTGTTATCGCAAGGGGATATTGTCATTGAAGCGGGGAATTCGCATTACAAAGAATCGATTCGCCGTTACAATCAGTTGCAGCCATTTGGCGTGAGCTTTATGGATGTAGGTACCTCAGGCGGAATGGAAGGCGCTCGTCACGGGGCATGTTATATGGTTGGCGGCGACGCAGAGGCATGGGCCGTTGTTGAACCGATTTTCCGTGATACTGCCGTGGATAAAGGATATCTGTATGCAGGTAAGTCAGGCAGCGGACATTTTCTGAAAATGGTGCATAACGGCATCGAATACGGGATGATGGCTGCCATTGGCGAAGGGTTCGAAGTGCTTGAGAAGTCTGATTTTGATTTTGATTATGAGCAGGTTGCCCGCGTATGGAATAACGGATCCGTTATTCGTTCGTGGTTGATCGAACTGATGGAGCGTGCTTTCTCGAAGGATGCGAATCTGGATGAGATCAAGGGCATTATGCACTCTTCCGGGGAAGGCAAGTGGACGGTCGAGACAGCATTCGAACTACAGACGGCTACGCCTGTCATTGCCATGTCCCTGCTTATGCGTTATCGCTCGTTAGATCAGGATACGTTCACAGGCAAGGTTGTCGCAGCGCTTCGCAACGAATTCGGAGGACATGCTGTCGAGAAGAAGTAATTGGTTTATAATAGTAAGGGCAATGCACCAATCTTATCAAATCATAAACGGAGGTAAGTGGCATGAAATTTTTTATCGATACAGCGAATGTAGTGGATATTCAGAAGGCGTACAAACTCGGTGTTCTCTCTGGTGTTACAACGAATCCATCTCTGGTTGCCAAAGAAGGCGTTAAATTCGAAGATCGTATTGAAGAAATTCTTAAGCTCGTACCTGAAGTTGAATCTGTATCAGCAGAAGTATCGCCTGATGCTGTAACTGCGGAAGAGATGATCGCTGAAGCGAATGAACTGATTAAGATCAATGGTGGCGATAAAAACATTACGATTAAGCTTCCAATGACCCTTGCAGGTCTAGAAGCTTGCCGTTACCTAACAAAAAAAGGCGTGAAGACGAACGTTACGTTGATTTTCACAGTCAACCAAGCGCTTCTTGCAGCTCGTGCAGGTGCGACGTATGTGTCGCCGTTCTTAGGCCGTCTGGATGATATCTCGGAAGATGGCGTGCTGCTTGTCTCGAAAATTGCGGAGTTGTTCCGTATTCATAACCTGGATGCGCAAATCATTGCTGCTTCGGTACGTCATCCGGATCACGTAACTCGCGTAGCGATGGCAGGGGCGCACATTGCAACAATTCCTTATGGGGTAATTGAGCAGTTGACGAAGCATCCATTAACGGATCAAGGGATGGAGAAATTCGCAGCAGACTGGGCAAAAGCACCGAAGAATTAAGGGTTTGAGGTAAGAGAGGGGAAACTATGTCGAATAAGAAGACCGGCCATGTTCTGAAGTTCGAGGATGGTCAATATTATATCGAAGTGGAGCCTTATGTCACGCCGAATCTGGACGAGGCAGAGATCTATTTCAAATATTTCGATCTCATGGAGGCGCAAGCTAGAGCGCTACGTCTTACCGGACATCCGGTTCAAATGACTAAGATTTCCTTCCGCATCGCTGACATCACTGTACTATAGACAAAGACGAGGGATCCGCTGCTTATGGCGGATTCCGTTCGTTTTGGCATGGTAGCGAGAGGGGGAAATGGCACCATGGGGAAGTCAACAAGGCTACAGTCGGCATTATTGCTAATATTTTTAATTACGGTATGGGGGATTAATTGGCCCCTTACGAAGATCGCCCTTGAGCATACACCGCCTGTGTTATTCTCCGGACTGCGAACATTGCTCGGCGGGATTTTCTTGCTGATTGTCGCATTGCCAAGATACCGCAAGCTCAAATTCCGCGAGACGTGGAAGATTTATTTGTTCGCCGCGTTGGTGAATGTCATTCTGTACTACGGACTACAGACGATTGGACTGAATTATCTGCCGGCAGGGCTGTTCTCGGCGATCGTGTTCCTCCAACCCGTTCTTGTCGGCGTATTCTCCTGGTTATGGTTAGGTGAATCGATGTATGGGTTGAAGCTCATAGGTCTTATTCTTGGATTCGCAGGGGTCGGCGTGATTAGTATGGGCGGGTTCAGCGGTGATCTTTCTGTTACGGGGATCTTGTTAGCCCTTGGCTCGGCATTGAGTTGGGCGCTAGGTACGATCTTCGTGAAGAAAGTAGCGCCGATCGTCGATTCGATATGGCTTGTCACACTGCAGCTCATCATTGGCGGTTTCGTGATGACAGTGGGCGGATCACAGTTCGAGAGCTGGGCGGATATCGACTGGAACTGGACCTTTGTTTTATGTTTGTTATTTATAGCGATCTTCGTCATTGCGGTAGGGTGGATCGTATTCTATTATCTGATCGATACGGGTGAGGCAGGGAAAGTGGCGTCGTTTACTTTTCTAATCCCGCTAGTGGCGATTCTGATTGGAACGGTATTCTTGAATGAACCCTTTACCCTATCACTGCTTGTTGGGCTTGTGCTCATTCTCGTCAGTATTTATTTCGTGAATAGACCGCGGCAGAGCGTGATGAAAATCACTTGAAATATTTCGTGAACGTGTATAATCTTAATTATAAGTTTTCAAATACTAAAATTTAAATGAATAAGGATCTTCGGGGTAGGGTGCAATTCCCAACCGGCGGTGATGTTCTTCGTAGAACGCAGCCCGCGACTCCTCATGCTGAACTTGGCGTGGGGACTGACTTGGTGAGAATCCAAGGCCGACGGTAAAGTCCGGATGGTAGAAGATCATCAAAGAAGCGTGCTGGGGTAGCGCTATATTCCTGCATGTTTATTTGATCAGCCCCGTTTGCGTACATAGTTGTGCGCTTGCGGGGCTTTAATGATTTTCGGGGTCTCCGCAAAGTACCTGAATCAGCTTCAAGTCAAGTCAACACTTTGTGGGGTTTCCTTACCGCTTCGTTCCTGTATTCAGAAGAGGAGTTCACTATGAATGCTACAGAATTAACTGTTCCACGTGCTTCAAGATTCAATGCGGGCTTCTGGCTCGTTGTGCTCGGCGCTGCGTTATGGGGTGTTGATCCACTCTTCCGCGTTATTCTGCTCAAGTGGCTGACATCCACACAAATCGTACTGCTCGAGCATATTATTCTGTTCTTCGTTGCTGCGCCAGTCTTATGGCGGCATCGGACGGAACTGCAGGGGATTGGATGGCGTCGTGTCTTCGCTCTCTTATTCGTGTCTTGGGGCGGGTCCGCGATTGCGACGATCCTGTTCACCCAGGGGCTTATGCATGGAGACCTGAATGCCGTGCTATTACTGCAGAAGCTGCAGCCATTGTTCGCGATTGTTTTGGCTAGAGTGATTCTGAAGGAAGTATTGCCGAAATACTTTGGATTCCTATTCATTCTTGCTTTGTTAGGTACGTATTTATTGACGTTCGGATGGACCTTGCCTTTCGGACATGTGAATGATTTCGTTCAGGTTGGAAGTCTATTGTCGCTTGGGGCTGCTGCGTTATGGGGAGGTTCCACGGTGATGGGGAGCTATCTGCTACGAACAATGAAATATGAGACGGTTACCTCGCTTCGTTTCGCATTAGCACTACCGCTGCTCATTATCGTTACGCTATCTGAGGGACAGAGCTGGAACCTGTCGATCGGAACGCTTGATGCATCACTCGTCTTCATTAATCTATTATTGCAGGCCTTATTGCCTGGTTTGCTAAGTTTGCTGCTCTATTATAAAGGATTGGGTACGACGAAAGCTTCCTATGCAACACTCGCGGAGCTTAGCTTCCCGATGGTAGGGGTATTGATCAACTGGATCGTGTTCAAACAAGTCGTGACTTGGACGCAGCTGCTTGGATTTGTGTTCATTTGGTTCACGCTGTTCTATATTTCTCGCCAGAAGCAAGAAGTAGCGACTCCAGGTCAGACGTTGCAATCCGCGCAGGCCTAATTTATTAAGGGGCATTCTGGGATGTTGACAATGGAGAGCATTACCACTATACTTCAATTAAGTTAGTAAATAACTTTAATTGTGTATATGGAAGTGAGGGAAGTACCCATGGTTATTCAGAGCCTATCCAGAATCAATGAACTCGCTAGAAAAGAGAAACAATTCGCGTTGACACCAGAGGAGAAGGAAGAACAACAACGTCTTCGTCAATCCTACTTGAGCGAGATTCGCGGCTCCATGGAGAAGATCGTCGTTAGCACGACGGTGATGGACCCGTTGGGGAATGATGTCACGCCGAATAAAGTCAAAGCGCTACAAGATCGCTATCATATTTCATAGCTCATTCAAGATACAAGAATGGAAGCCCGTGCAGTGCACGGGCTTTTTTGATTTTTAGAAAGTATAGAGATCGTTGAATAATTTTCTTTCTGTTGCGCTCTTTATCATATACACTTCTAATATATGGGAGGCGATGGATATGACGAACAAACCAATCTATGTGGAACGAATA
Source organism: Paenibacillus terrigena DSM 21567 (assembly GCF_000374845.1). GTDB lineage: Bacteria > Bacillota > Bacilli > Paenibacillales > Paenibacillaceae > Paenibacillus_K > Paenibacillus_K terrigena. The sequence goes on from NZ_KB895436.1 coordinate 49,451, forward strand.
ATTCGTACTGACATGGATACGCTGTGGTATTATACGCAGACACCTGATGTTCACCAACAATGGGATCTACGGTTTACAGAAATCGAATACCTCCCTAAGCACAAAGAATCAGACCTTCAACGGTTCCTTTATCGAACGAATATTGGGTTCGGTGTTTCGATCGCTGGCGAAGGAGAGACATCGGGTGTGCAAGAGAAGGACGGATCGAGGACATCTATCCTACGTTTTGCATCGGATCAATGGATTTCTCTCATTCGGGAAGGAGCGGGGTTCTGGAAATATGTCCCGACGACGGATGGAGTGCGATTCTTCACGCGTTATGATTATCGAACACGATTCGGCGTGATAGGCAAGTTACTGGATCATTTATTGTTCCGGCCATTGATGGGCTGGGCTACTGCCTGGAGCTTTGATGCGCTACGGCTATGGATCGAGAAAGGAATACACCCACGAATATCGTTGCTGAGAAGTCTGACGGATTTGGTCTGTATCCTGGTGTTATGCGTGATATGGATCTACCAAGGGGTATTTCCCAAGATTTTGTACCCTGAGACCGGTGAGCTTGCGATTCTTCAAGGGACGTTATTATTTCAGGGATATGAGAGCCTTGCGTTAATGACCGTGGGTATTCTTGAGGTGATATTCGGGTTGTTAATTTTGATTATGGGACTGAATCGCCGGAGAATCATGTACATTTGGAATATAGGGCTCTTGATATTACTTGGTATGAGCAGTGTCCTTCAACCACAGCTCTACGTTGCGCCATTTAACCCGGTAACGTTAAACCTCGGAATGATTGCGTTGTCTGTTGTGGGTTTGTTTAGTCTTCCAGATTTACCTCGTGCTTCGAATTGTTTGAGGCGGCCGAATAGAAGCAGAATAGAAGCAGAATAGAGGAGGAAGCATAAATGACTTCAATCTATCAGCGTGCACTAGGGCGTGATTTTGAGAACCTACATCCCCGGATTCAAGAACGGTTCGGGTTTAGTAGTAGAGATCATCGTGCCTCAATAGGACGCGGTGTAATGGAGAAAGTATGGTATGGGCGAGCTTTTACAGTACCTTTTCTTTATCTAGGCACTGTTCGCAATATTATGTTTCCGCAGCAAGGGGAGCAGATCTCTTTTACCATTGAAAATTATGCTTATGTGGATCAGTTTGGTCGAGAGACCGTGACGTGGGCACGCAAATATCATTTCACGAACCGGTTAAGACGGTTCGATGCGACGATGATCTATAGCCAGTCCAAACATAAAATTGTCGATTATCTCGGTACACACCAGCATCTTGCGGTCGAGCTTGAAATGTCCGCAGCGAAGAATGGTGGAATGCACTTGCGATCGGGTAACCAGTTCTTCTATGAGAAGTGGATTGGTTTTAAGTTCCCGATGCTGTTCTCTGGTTATGCTGATGTGTGCGAATGGTTCGATGATGAAATTGAACGTTTTCGTATTCGGGTACACGTAACGAATCCGGTGTTCGGGCGGTTGTTCGGGTATGAGGGTGTGTTTGATGTAGACTATATTCAAGTCAGCCCTTCAGAGATTCCGCAAGATGTGAAGCCTCGTCGCGAGGAGCGACGTGATTAACAATGACTCTTCTATAGAAGAGTCAGGCAATAAGTCGACTGTCGTTGATGGAGTATGTTCAAGTCATTGCTGTGAAGGTCGACGCGTCGAATGGCTCGATCATGTACAGGGAGTCGCCCTTGTCCGAAGGCAATGGACCAGATCTCAACGGGAGTCTTGAATGTCTGCAAATAATCGATGAGCTGCGGGACACTCGTGGAGGAGTCAAATGCCCCTTCAAGCCAATAGATGAAGTCTAACCGTATGTAATGTTCTAGATCATAGGGTGGATTGGTGCACGGGGAAATACGAAGCCCACTTAGAGTATGCCCATCTACGCCATACAATATTTCTATATCATCACTCAAATGGGCGAGTGAAGCTGGAAAGTTAGGTTTGTTCCTTATTCGGGTATCGGATGACGGGATGCGATGAATGTGAGTTGACTCATGAATCGTCTCCTTGCGTAGAGTTAGCTCTATTATATGTCCAATAGATTCTACTAGAATAGCGCGGACTTTGATGTAATATTTTACCTCTTGCTATAAACGTGAAATGCATGGTATATTCTTATTCCGGCCGCTACGAGAGTAGCAGACGGGACGCAAGAGAAAAGAACTTCTCGAAAAAAACATAAAAAAATATCTTGCATTATGAAATCGAATGTGATATATTATAAAAGTTGTCGCCGAGAGAACGACGCGGTGATCACGAGAAAGACATTGATCTTTGAAAACTGAACAACGAATGATTGAAAGAATAAAGAGAACTTCGGTTCTCGCAAGCAAGTCAGTTTCAAAATGAGCAAGTCAAACACTTTATTGGAGAGTTTGATCCTGGCTCAGGACGAACGCTGGCGGCGTGCCTAATACATGCAAGTCGAGCGGAGTTATTCCTTCGGG
>NZ_KB895437.1 GCF_000374845.1 Paenibacillus terrigena DSM 21567
AAGACAGAAAAGATCTATCTTACTCGCCCCAAAACAGCTGACTCGCTTTACACAGCGATTGAAGAATACATAGAGTTTTACAACCACAACAGATTTCAGAAAAAACTAAATAACCGTCCCCCGGTTGAGTACCGGGAAACGGCCGTTGCATAATCTGACTTTTTTTCACTGTCTACTTGACGGGGGTAAGACCATTTTCGCGGCATTAGAGTATATGTAATTGCCTAAAAATTTAATTCCATCCAATAATCTGCTTCTTGAAAACCAAACTTTTTATATACCGGTCTACCTAATGTTGAAGCCCCGAGCCAAATTTTTGATACACCTACGTTTCTAGCTTCATCAACTAATTTAGTTAACAAAGTCGTAGCGATCCCTTGTCCGCGATAATTTTCTTCCGTATACATATTCGTTATATAGCCTCTTTTACCACTTATACTTGTGAATGAAGGCGGGAAATCATAGAAGATAATTGCACCCGTAGCAATAGTTTCTTCATTGTCTTCAACGATCCACTCAATTAACGAACCATCACTCATTTTGTTGTGAAAAAAATTTTTAAGTTCGCTATCAATATCTTGATTTGGCTCGCTTCCTTCATCTACTAGTTGTTTCTTTCTTAAATGAATCAATTGACTAATATCATTCATATTTGCTTTACGATAGTACATCTACTCACCGCCCCAATAAATGTATAAATTGCTGTACGGAGTGTAGCATGTTTCACAGTGGAAGTCACCGACTATCGTAAACTATTCCATGAGAGAAATATGAAGTCTTCACTTTTCCCTTATTATACTGCACAGCATTGCCACAATTTGGGCAAAACAATTTATGGGTTCTAGACAGTTCACAACATAGGATTCACAACTGATTGTACCGACGCACTTCCAGCAATAGAACGGCCCCACAATGTCTTGCCTTGTGAGTTCAAGGATATCAACGAATGAATAACGCGTCTTATCATTGATAATAGACATGCCTGAAGTTATTGCAATATTTGTAAAATACGGAGAAGGATCTATTGTAACTTTTTCCATTATCCTATAGAATCTGTATGGATATGATGTTAATTGAGTTTTCTAACTCAGTAGTAGAAAAAGGAGTGGATTCGTAGTGAAAAAGGCTCTCGTAGCCAGCATTATTGGTGCTTCATTGCTTGTGGGTATCAGTACTGGCGTATATGCTGGAACCAAAATGAAGAAGATTGAAGCGTATCTTAATGGAGATGTGAAAGTTCGCGTCAATGGTAAAGTAGCACAGTTCAATGATGACAAAGGACTAGCGCTTCAACCCATTACTTACAACGGCAATACATATGTACCTATTAAAGGTATTGGCAACGCACTAAATGTTGCTGTCACGACAGACACGAAAAATAACGAAATCATTGTCGGCGAAAAGGTAAATGGCACGCCGCTGAAATCTGAGGATTTCAACAAAACAACGTATTCCAAGGATCCAAAACAAACGAATTATAAGGGTACAGATTACAAAGAAGTTCTCTTTGAACATCTCGACGGCGGTGGTGGTCCTTCTCTCTTTTTTACACCGAATAAGAAGTACCAGAAACTCGTGTTTAAGATTGCCGCAATTGACGGGAATTTGACATCTGTCAATATCTCCGATTTAGATCAGAATGTGCTGCTTAAATCGGTAGACACGATTACGCCGGAAGATGGATTGAAAGAAATTGAGGTCGATATCGGCGGTGTGAAGACGATCGCTGTTAACCTTCAAGTCAGCACAAATGCTGGCTATATGGTACCGCTCATTTCCTCGTATTATAAGTAAGAAAATCAAAATGATAGGATACCCTGCACAGCATCTGACGTTTTGCAGGATAACCTATCATTTTTAATTTGAATTCCATTTTCGATCACAATGAACGACAGATGTCTCAATTTACCTTGTTAATACCCACCTTGAATTGCATTTACTTCAACGTGATTCCAAATTCCGCGCTCGGCTCGCCAGCAAATACTATCGTACCGTTCTTCGGCAGCTGTACTTTGTTGTTGCCGCTCACAAAGCTAAAATTGATGCACTCTCCGTTTTCATCATACACTACGAATGTACTATTCGCGGGTAGCGTCACGGTCATTGTTTTCCCTGACGCCGTTTGTGGGATCGTAAACCATTTCGCATTCCCATTCGCTTGCAGCGTAACTTTGGACGATTGGCCTGCAGGGAGCTGTTTTACATTTGACTCGTTCACGAATAGCATTTCGGATTCTTCCATGTATTTATGGCCACCCTCTATATAGAAGCGGGCTTCACTTGTATCGCGGCCTGCCAACACGGGGATCTGGATCTGATGCGCCGCTGTGTTCGGACCTGTTATTTTTTTACCCTCCCAATAGCCAGGGAAATCTTCCTCACGAGCAATCTGATTTATAGGGAATTGGAAATACAACATAGAGTTGAATTTTTCGTTCACAAGATAGAACTTGGCGCCTTCCCGCTTCTTCCAAGCAGTGGCGATTTCCTTGGATAGCTTGTTATCTTCTAGCTTCTCAGCTGCATACTCAGTCACCGCATCTTGCCCTAATCCTGGTTCCGTGCGATATGAACTCCTCTTCAAATAAGTGCGTCCATTCTTCTCGGTTACAAAGCTGAGCTTGGAGGTGCCATCTTTGTTGACAAAACTTCCATCTGCAGTGTACACATATATTTCCTCTGGTCTGGAAGCCAAGAACAATTCCCCAGCCTTCGAAATGTTAAGTTTGAATTGGCTGCTACTATCGCCGTAATATCCTGCTTGCTTTATCACCTCTTGCGGCATCTTCGCCTTAATAGGTTTGCCAAATGATTTGCCCGCCTTGACGAACTTGATGACGCCCTTTTCTTTCAGTGCCGCTAGAAGCAATTCATTAGCTAGCAATCGATTTGTAGAGCTGGCGCCGCCGGAGGACAACACTGCCGCTGCCATCTTCTGATCAGGAAGCACGACTAGCGCAGCATGCTGCAACAATGTGTCGCCGGTTTTAGCCAAGCCCTTGATCCCATATTCGTTGAAAGGATATAACTTCACACTATCCCAGCCGAGGCCATAATTAACTCTACTATCCCCATCCCTAGGCCACATTCCTTTTTTATATTCCTCTTGCTCCATCGCTTTGACTGCCTTGGCTGAGAGAATTCCTTCGGTCTCTCCCATAAATATTTGGGAGAATCGCACCATGTCTTCTGCCGTAGAAGAGATTCCCCCCGTACCAATCATATTCTGCGACTCATTCGGAAGCTGTCCTTTAAATGTTGGAAAATAAAGCCCTGCCCGCTTGAGGCCTTCCCCTGAGTCTTGCGACGTCTTCGTATGATTTAACTGCAACGACTTTGTAAAATGGTGATGTAGAAAGGCGGTAAAGCTCATGCCACTAACTCTTTCCACCAGAATCTCAGCCAGCGAAAAGCCGTCGTTGCAATAGACTGAGAATGCACCTGGGTCCGCCTTTAATCTCTGGCCTGATAATCGCTGCAACAATGTATCAGGGGCATTGGTATTATTATCCTCGAATAAAAGATCATTGCTGTAAGTAGAGCCTTGCAGGCCGGAGGAATGATTCAATAGCATCCGCGTTGTAATTCGTATGTACCGTTCATCCTTCATTTTAAAGTCAGGGATATATTGGGTGATAGGCGAATCTAAATCGATCTTACCTTCATCCACAAGCTTCATCACTGCAGCCGTCGTATACATTTTGCTGACCGATCCAATGCCGTATACAGTATCTTTGGTCAACGGCTCTTTTCCTTGCATGTCATTTTTACCGGTCTGACCCGACAAAATAATGTTCCCATTATCAATCAGAGCATATTGCACGCTGTAGGCCTCATGGGACTTCGTCAGGAGATCAGCTTTCTCTATCGCAATCTTCGTAAGTCCTGGTTGACTTGCTACTACTGAATTCTTATTGCTTGGAGCCGCCATCGATCCTGTTGGTAGAATCATAGGGAGTGCCAATGTAACGGCTAGCACCCATGCGAGTTTATTTTTCACGACATGACTTCCTCTCTCTAACTAGATATATGTTCAACAAATCCTAGTTTAGTTTTTTTATGCTCCGGGCGAAATTTACTATAGTCTAGTTTTAGTTTGGATTAAAGTCCGGGGCAATCGGTGTGAAAAAACCAGTAGAACACCTTTCGTGCGCTCTACTGGTTCTTGTTAATAGCCACCTTGAATGGCTTTTACTACAAAGTAATTTCCAAATTCCACGTTCGGCGCGCCCGCAAATACAACCGTTCCGTTCTTCGGCAGCTGCTTCATACAAAAAATACTGCTTTCGTGCCCCTGCGCGGTAGCTGTCCTTATACTTTGCTCTGCAGTAGCCGTCACATCGATCACGTCATTCCGAAATCTATTAGTCTATTGTGTTTTGACAAGGCGGTTCCGAAATCAAATCTATTCCTGGCGTTTAGGCTTGAGCAGTAGACTGAACAATGCTCCGAATAAAGCAATGCAAGCTGTAAGTATGAAGGTATCAGAATAACCCGCCATCTCAGCCGTAGATGTATTACCGCCTACTTGTATTGTTCTCGCGGTAGCTCGAATCGCCAGGAAGTTGCTTAAGCCAGCAATCGCTAGAGGTATAATTAAATTGGAACTCGCTGAAGTTAAGGGTGTAACTCGGCTGATCAGCTCCGCGGGAGCCGATTGAAGAATATAGGTATTTAGAGACATCATACAAAGTCCCATTCCAATTCCTAGCAACCCTACTATTCCTCCAATCAGTACTCCTCCTGTGTTCGGGCCAATTTGCGAGAGGAACATTAAACCCAAGGCAATCGTTCCAAGACCCGAGCTTGCAAGAGGGCGTATACCAACCCTATCAAAAAGCTTCCCTCCGACCGGCATAAGTAATCCGGAAGTAATTGCCAGCATGCTCATAACCAGACCGGCTTGAAATGGGCTATACCCTCTGAAATTTTGGATATACTGTGGGATCAATACGAGTGATCCATTCAGCGCGATGTATTGTATCCAACTCACAAACATGCCTCTTCTAAAGCTGATTGCTCGGAATGCCTGAAGCGCTAAGATTGGATGTGGATGTTTTATTTCATGCAGCCATAACCAAATCAGTAACATGATACCGGCTGCTCCCATTAGCCAAACAAGCCAGGAAACAGCATCAATATTTATGCTTAGAGCGAGTAAAACAAAAGCCATAGGAGCTAAAAATAACCCAATTATATCCAAGTGGTGCTTATTATCCGAGGAAGACGAAATTTTTAGAGATTTTGCATCAACTAAATATCGTATTCCTAAATAAACAGTAATCATTCCCAAGGGAAGATTAATGAGAAAAATCCAATGCCAACCACTAGATTCTAACAGCCAACCAGACAAGACGGGTCCCGAAGCCGGCGCTAGCAACATAGGAATGCCAAGCATGCCCATAACCTGACCTTTCTTATTCTCCGGTGCTAGGCGAAACACCATAGCCATACCAATTGGTTGAACCACCCCCCCTCCAAGCCCCTGGATAATCCTAAAAATAGTTAACTGCATGGCGTTTTGAGCCAATGCACATAGAAGCGATCCAATCACAAATAAAATAACTGTTATAATATAAGCTTTCGCTGCTCCGAGTCTGTCCGAGAACCAACCTGCAAGTGGAATAGTAACTGACATAGCTAGCATATAACCAGTAATCACCCACTGTAACGCGTCAAAAGAAACTCCAAAATCTCTGGTCAAACTGGGAATGGCTACATTCATTGCAGTGCTGTCGATCATCACCATCATCATGCCAGGGATAATAGCCATCAGCGCAAGTATGAATGTTCTTCGTGTAGGAACCTCATTAAGTTGTCTAGACGATTCTAGGGCTTCAAGGTGTTTAATCATTACGACTCTCCTTTTTACTGAACATTGTGTTGATTAACTTTTACTTATTGATTATAATGAGAACACTCAAAAATCGATGATCATAATTCATATTTCTGTTCATTAATCAACAGCTGAGCACAAAAAGATCAGTAAAGTTACATTTTTTTTAGGGAGAATTGTAATGATTGAAAAAATTGACCGGCGCATTCTGAGAACCCGCGCTCTATTAAGAGAAGTTTTGCTTGATTTGGCATCAGAAAAACCATTGGAGAGCATTACTGTAAAAGAACTGACTGATACAGCTGGACTTAATAGAGGCACCTTCTATTTACACTATCAAGGCATTCAAGATTTTTATGAACAATTCAAAAATGAGATATTGGAACAGTTTCATCGGATCATAAAAAAACTTGGCCACACCCTAGGAAATCGTGAGCCCTTTAAAGATCCACCAGCAGGTTACGTGCGTCCATTCGAATTTGTATTTGAGCAAAAACGCTTTTTCAAAGTATTCTTGGGCTCTGGAGGTGACACTGATCTTTCACGCCAGATGACCGAATTAATAAATCAACAGTTTATGAACGCCTACCGAGCAGAATATCGGCAGAATAATTCAGCGGATATTCCTACAAAACAACAGTATTTGTTTGCTTATCTGTCCTCAGCCTATGTGGGGACCATTCAATTCTGGATTAAGCGGGAATTTGATCTATCACCAATTGATATGGCTATTTTATTCTCCCAAATCTCAAGACTCGGATCGGCGCATGTACATTTCCCTTATTAACTAATTCAAACTCGTAAGGCTTACGCCGGGCGGGTTTTTTCATGTATACTCTGAACTCAAATATCTGCCGGAGGAACCGGTTGCCAGTGCGGGCAGGATACGGTGCTTCCGTCGCCCTTATATTACCGGATGGTTATTTTTTATTTGTAAACAACAAAAAGCCCACCTGCTGAAGCCAGTGGGCAATTATTAGTGCTTGGAATACAGTAGCTTTAAACGTAAGATATGCTGTCTCGACGGCAGCCCGGATCTCTTCAGGCGCTGCGTCATCCGACATTGGACGGCCTGTCACGTCGGTATAGTTTCCGAATAATGAGCGTGACAACAACTTTATTGCACTAAACCCAAAGAACACGATTTACGAGGCACTTAATGAGATAAAGTTCTTGTCAACCGACACATGGCTGTCACAAGTCAGGTTAAAAGATCCTGAGCTCTTTTCGTTTATAAAATTAAAACGTACCATATACACTTTCACATTCTTCCGCGGTCGGTTCATAAAAACAGTGTTTCTTCCATCGTCCTGCGAACGGTTGATTATACCAAGTCGGCGGACATGGTCCGGGATTTTCGAACGATCCTGGACGGAAATACCATAAGGAGAATTTGGCTGGCCAAGCCCGCTCCCCATTCACAGCCCGTTGCGCCAGACGGCGTTCCCTCTCTCTTGCGTTTTGATAGTACAAACTATGTTGCAATGCTTCGAACGCATGCGCCTGATTGATCATTTCGGGAATCGTCCGGATTCCTTTAAAATCGGAGCAATTCGCTCTTACTCGGTTAATGCCAACATTTCCAACAAGGAGCATGCCCGTCTCGCCTTCGGTCTCAGCTTCAGCTCGAAGCAACCTTGCCAACATATCAATATCCCGTTTCCTGGCTTTTACGACTGCCATTGGCTCACCTCTTTAGATTTCTAGACTCATCATATTGCAGGTGAAGCGGATGTGTTACTCTGGCAAAATAGAGAGCGATAATAAATAGCCGTTCCACCACACTCTTCTGCCCGTTAGCTTAATGATTACAACTAACTAAAGAGCGATAATCGGGTCATATTCTTGGCTGTTACCGATAACCGTTCACCCATTACACCGTTAGTTCAGCGGACGAAGTGCGGCTTCCTCCCTTTAAAATTTTATGAAGGTAACCGTAAATTTTGTATAGGCATTTTTCTCACTCTCAACCTTAATCATGGCTTGATGTGCTTCGATAATGGCTTTGGTAAGCGCCAAGCCAATTCCTGCCGAATCATGTTTTTTAGAACCGCTTGCTTTGTAGAATCGATCAAAGATATGCAGCAGTTCCTGGGCTTCCATCCCTTCTCCAAAATCTTGAATCACCAGTTCCGTATAAATCGGTGTATCCTTGACTTGAATGATGATTTTGCCGCCGGATTTGGAATGCTCAATCGCATTCTTCAGCAGGTTCAGCACTGCTTCTTGCATCCACATTTTATCGTGAGCAACGACGACTTCCTTCGGGGCATCCCAGTCAATCATGATATGATGCTCACGGATCATGCTTGCCAAACGGTCTACCACTTCCTCAATGGTCTCCACCAAATTCGCTCGTTCTTTATCGAATGATATGGCTCTGGCATCGATTTTCGCTACCTTCAACAAATTTTGAATCAATACATTCATTCTGGATATTTGAACATCATTATTTTCTAATAGTTGAACTTGCTGCTGACGGGGTAAGTTTTCATTCAACATCATTTCGTTGTAGATGGATATCGTTGATAGTGGCGTTTTTAATTGATGGGATATGTCCTGCAGCATTTGTCCTAAAAACTTTTTCTCTTCCAACAGATCCTGCATGCTTTTTCGAATCATATCTTTCATAGATCGAAAAGAAATCGCTAATTTGGCGAGATCCCCTTCTTTATTTTCATTAATGACAACCGAGTAATCCCCCTCAATTATTCTTTTGGCGGCGGAAGTAAGTTGCCTAATGTTACGGAATATCATCTTGTATTGCCAATAGCTTGTCCCAAACAACATCAAACCGAGAATCAATAGTCCCCACAAAATAGATTGATTATGGCCAGCGATATGGTTGTTTAAAACCGGAAAAAGCTCTGATTGCAAATCTTCATAAATTCCATATTGCCTAAAGATCTCTCTTCCTTTTTCCTGATACATACTCGCATCTGCAGCATGACTTGTTAGCACTTTCATAATTTCCGCTTCATTGCCTTGATTCTGCTCAACCAATCTAGCCGTTATTTCGCCCCAAGTTGTAATCGAATCGGCCTTTAATTGATTATAAAACTGCTGTTGTGTAATAAATTGATATGTTATATATAGAAATAACAAAACGGCCAGGATGATCATATTGCTTTTCAACTCGGTGTTTTTCATCATCTTACTCACTGCTCACATCCTTACTCCAACGATAACCCAATCCTCTTAAAGTGACGATAAACTGTGGATTTTTATGGTTATCTTCCACTTTATCTCGTAAACGCCTAACGTATACAGATAACGTGTTTTCATCAAAGAACATTTCATCACCATCTGTTATTTTCTGCAGGAGCTCATCTCTTTCTAATGCTTTGTGGGCGTTCGTCATGAACGTTAATAGCAGCTTATATTCTAAATTCGTTAGTGGCACGCTTTCTTGATTTTTGTAACACTTGATTAAGTTCAAATCGAGCTTTATATTCCCAGATGTTAAGATCTTTGAGGAGGTTTCTAAGCGAGCTTGTTTTCGCAATTGTACTTTTACTCTGGACATGAGTTCCTTGACTCTAAAGGGCTTCGTGATATAATCGTCCCCTCCAATATCCAATCCCATGACGACATTTGCTTCTTCATCAAGCGCAGTTAAGAAAATAACCGATGTATTGTTTTGATTTTTGAAATGAAGACATAAATCATAGCCGTTTCCATCTGGAAGGCCGATATCTAGGATAGATAAATCAAAAGTATTGTGATCAAACTGGTATTTCGCTTCTTTTACACTCGTTGCTCGAATAACCTCATAACCTTCATTTTTCAAAGAAAATTCGATGGCTAAACCTAGTGCCTCATCATCTTCAACAAGCAATATTTTATTCAAGGATGTCCTCTCCTTCTCCTCGTACCATTTCAGTCGTTGACCGTCCAACTAGAACAGCCCGACTATAAAATAGCCGGGCCCTCATTATTATTGTTCCCTGATGACATCAATAATATTATCTTTTTTAATTTTTCTTAGCGGGATTAGAACAGATATATAACTAAGGAACAAAGCGGCAACAAACGTTATAACACAAGCCCCGTAAGGGATCGACCATTCGATTGTGCTTATACCCGAAGCAGCTAAATAAATAATATATGAAAGTATACATCCGAAAAAGATCCCTTGCAAACTTCCCGATAAGCCGTAAATCAGCGCTTCGTAGATAATCATTTTCTTCAAAGCTCGTTGTGACATGCCTATTGATTTTAACGCAGCCAGTTCTTTTCGTCTAGTGATGATGCTGATCGTAATCGTATTAAAGATATTGAGACTACCAATCAATGAAATAACCGTAATAAAACCATATACAAGAACTTTAATTACGAGCTCTGACTCTTTCTTGTTTTTATTCTCATCCAGATGATTGACGATTGTAATATCGTGTTGGGTTCCAACGGTCTGCTGTATGGCCGCAACGGTCGCATTAGCTAGATCCGCATCTTTTAAATGAATGCGAAAGCTAGCGTACTGTTCCTGAACGTCTGATACATTTTCAAGTGACTTCAATAGCTTCAGCATTTGTTGGTTATTGACTGAAGCATCATCATGGTCTTGTTGCAGATTGATCGTTAAATCCGATTGCGTGGATGAATCATTCACATATTTTGATGCAAATGCAATATCCATGATAGACGAGAACGTAATAAACAACACACTGCTTATAATAATGGATAAGATGGTTATTGTATAACGATTTTTATTTCTTTTTACATTTTTCAAAGCCAGACGCAAAGGAAAAGATAACGGCTTTTTCAGCACAGTATTCTTTTGTTGTTTGGTCGCTTCCTTTTTAATGGAAAGCCTGCTGCTGATTGCTAGCAAGGGGGATATTCTTCCTGCACAAAAAGCCGGATAATAACTTGAAGCGAATACAGCCGTCAAAGTAATGATCGCGCTGATCAATATAATCGTCCAATCGATATGGAAAAACGAAACACGTGCGCCATTTTCTAATATCAGTAAAAATATGAATTGGAGGCCCGCAAGAGCCAATATGCTGCACACAATCCCGATCGGTATGGCGGTGACAGCCAGCACTGCCGCTTCTCTCATGACGATTTGTCTAATTTGCTTTCGCGTAGCGCCGATACTTCTCAACAAGCCGAATTGTTTCATTCGCTCTACGACGCTGATTTGAAAAGCGTTATAAATGACAACTGCTGTTGCGATTATCACAATACTGACGACGATGATGACCATGGCCAAAATCGATTGATTCGAACCCGGTTTCACAACGTTGATCAATTGTTTATTGATATCAATGTTCTTATCTTCCGTTAGTGACTTCAGTTCTTCTATCACCACGTTAAAGTTCGCTTTTTCATTTATTTCGACTAATATCCTGCCCTCACCAATCGCAAATTCACTTTTATAGGTTAATAATCGACCCACTTTATTTTTCTGTGTAAACTCGCGATTATTTAATATACCAACCAGTTTATATGTCTTTCCATCCAACTCAAATGAGTCGCCGATCTGAAGATCGTCTTTGATATAAGGAAGCGCCCATGAATCCACAACAGCTTCATCCTCATTGGCTGGTAAATGGCCATCCACGAGGCTGTAAGTTAAAAATGCCATGGCGGGATGATCAGCGAAATTCATTTTCACAGAAATGTCCCCAACTGGAACGATGTCGCCCTGAGACATCAATCCAAACGATGCAATTTGGGGATTATATCTGATTTTATTTAATATCGTTTCATCATAGTTTGAAATTCCAACATGAAAAGAAGCCCCATTTAACTTCTTGATATTTTCAATTTGAGCGAGTTGTGATCCTTTCATAAAGAGGCCGATCGTTGAAATTAACGCTACAGAGAGTACGATTCCAACAAAGGTTAAAATGGTACGCTTGATATTCCCCTTTAAATACTTACTGCTTAATTGCTTATAACTGCTGATCAACTTTATTCTCCTCCAGCCTTATGCTTATTCGCAACTAGCCGTTGATCTGAAATGATATTACCGTCTTCTATCGTGATGATCCGGTCAGAAGCTGATGCAATCGTTAGATCGTGCGTAATCAATACAATGGTTTGATTGTATTTTCGGGCCGTTAATCTTAATAAGTCCATAACTTCCTTCGTATTTCGTGTATCCAAATTACCTGTAGGCTCATCAGCTAAAATCAAATGCGGCCGATTGATTAGCGCTCTGCCAATGGAGACACGCTGTTGTTGTCCACCAGATAATTCGGAAGGCAAGTGATTTCTCCGTTCTTTAAGCCCCAAAATATCAATAATTTCATCCAGATAGGTCATATCTATCGGTTCATCATCCAATAATGTAGGCAAAGCGATATTTTCCTGAACATTCAATACCGGAATCAAATTAAAAAATTGAAAGATAAACCCAACTTTTCTTCTTCTAAATATCGAGAGTTCATCGTCTGTATAATCATAAATATTGTTGTCCCCAATACATACTTGTCCTGAACTTGGCCGATCCAACCCTCCTAAAATGTGCAGCAGCGTACTTTTTCCAGAGCCAGATACCCCTACGATGGAGACAAACTCCCCTTGCTGTATCGAAAGATTAATCCCTTTTAGCGCCTCTACCCTGCTATTGCCTTCGCCATAACTTTTTACTACATGTTCCATACGTACAATTTCCATGTTGCTCTCCCTTTCATCGCTTAAGGATTGATCTCTTAAACTTAATCTTGTACATCAACAAAATTTACTTTATCTTCGCTATTTGCATAGACGCTCCTGATTTTGTTTAAAACCTCGTTCAACTTTTCTTTATTTTTATAATCAAAACTTCCTGTTTGAAAATGGATCAATGAGATCGCTGACTCTGTCTCCGTTAATTTGTTGTACGTTTGGTCGTCAACAATAACCAGGTCCATTGTTGGTATATACCCGATCCATGCCTGATGTTTGACATATTGTACGGATACCATCTGACCGTTTAAATCGATTTGCTCGTTCTTCATATCTGCATTAGTAAAAGAGAATAACAAATTTTGATTAGTAGATAGTTCTTTGATGCTGGCAACGGGCTCTGAAATGATTGATGTACTCTCAGGATCTTTTCTAGCTCTGATGATCCCCTTCTTAACAAATTGTTCAGCTGTGAGTCGATTAACAACCGAATACTTGATAGTTCGGGTATCAAATTGTTCCGTTTTTTTCGTTGTAACCAATTTCAATTTGTAGTCGATCGTTTGTTTCGTGTTATCTTTATACAACTGCTTGACTTTATTCACATCTTGTTCTGTACCGATCACTACAATTCCATTGACGGGTTGCGACGGTCCTTCTACAAAACGTTTTACTCCAAATCCTATCCCTGCAAAAATTACGATAACCAACACAAAGCCTATCATTCTCTTCATTTGACTGCTCCTGCTCCTTTATTAATGATCTATGTCTGCATTATAGACGAGATGTTTATGCAAATGAATGACTCTAGTCTAACCATTTTAATCTACTATCTTACTTTTTCGTAAGAATGGAGATTACGACTTAATTGTTTGCAGCATAAGAAAAGCGATCCCTCATCATGAAGAATCGCTTCTACTAGCTCTAGTTTTCCATTATTTCGATTTCCGAACCAACCGTCATCAACGTCGGATAGCTCCGCGCCAATACCGTTAGAGTCAATATGCCTCCTCGCCCTTCTGCATGCGGAAAACATGGGCGATCGGAGCCTGCCCGTTCAATTCGCAATCTGGAAGCGTGATCGAGATTCCTTCCGGCGTACGCTCAACCTGCAGCAAGGCGTCGCTTCCAACAAGTTCGATACCAGAAACGGGCTCCAAATAAGGAATATGAACCACCTTGGAGACGGCAACATCTGCGCTTTCATACAAGTACGTACAGTACACGATATTACCTTTCGAAGTGAACGCGCAGGAGCCGACAAAATATGGCCCGCACACGCGTGTGCCGTATACTGCCTCACCGTAAACCTTCATCCATGCGCCCAATTCCTTGATACTCTTGACCGCCCCGGCCGGCAATCTTCCGTCGGGCTGAGGACCTACGTTCAGCGCCAAATTGCCGCCTTTTGATACGACTTCCATCAGCATGTGAACGAGCTCCCTCCCCGATTTATACTGGTCTTCGTATTTAAAGGCCCACTGTGTGCCCATCGTAATGCAGCTTTCCCACGGCACGTTCAGCGGACGCTGCGGAATCGTTTGCTCCGGCGTCACATAATTTTCGTAAGGCCCTCCGACTGTACGATCCGCGGACAGCAGCCACGGCTGTGTCTGACGGGCGCGCTCGACGACCTCGCTGAGCCGAATGTCTTGCTTAACCTGGTCACTATTATTTACCCATCCCGCATCAAGCCATAAAATATCGATCCGATCGTATCGGGTCATCAGTTCCATGATCTGCTCATGGGTGAAATCGACGAATTGCTCCCACAACCACGGATATTCCTCGGGGGAGTACGAAGGCCCTCTCCACGTATCGCTCCCCCGCTCCATTCCTGGCGCCCAGTAATATGGTGTTTGCCAATCTGCCTTCGAGAAATAAGCGGCAATCGCAAGCCCCTTGCTGCGGAATGCGTCAAACAAATGCTTGCAAACGTCGGCATACCGGTGTGCATGAAACGGCGTTTCGGATTCGGTAATCCGGTAATTCGTCGTATGCGTGTCCCACATACAAAATCCGTCGTGATGCTTTGTCGTAAAAATCAAATATTTGAACCCACCTTCGGCGGCGATTTCCGCCCATAGCTCTGGCTGGAAGCGGAGTGGATTGAACGTGCGGTTCAGGTCGAAATATTCGCGCTTCATCTCTTCGTAATCGCTCGTCCAGTCGACATCTTTACGGGCCCAATCACCGTCTTCGTCACTGAGAATCCAGGAGGACTCGACCCCGATCTGTGAATAAGGTCCCCAGTGCATCATTAGAGCCAATTTCTGATCCTTGAACCATTCCAATCTTTCCAGTGTAATAGGATTTTCCGGCTTCACCCAATTCGTCTCGCTGCTGTAACCGTGGACGCCTTCTTTCACTTCCTGCGCTTCGGCTTGCTGAGATTCCTTGATTTCCATATCATTCATCGAATTGCCTCCTTCAATTTCTCCACGTCACATCGATGTGAAATTATTACGATTGTTCGGCATTGTACGACACTTCCGGGCCGCCGAGTACGATGAGCAGCCCGAGCTTGACTTTCTTCAGCATGGAGATCGGCTTTATTGTTTCTCTTTTTTCTCCGTAACGATAGCCGCGTACTCATCGTCCATTTTTCTTAAATACGTTTGAATGTCGCCGCTCGAATCCAAAAACTTTCGCATTTGGTCCCGAACATAATCTTCTCCGAAGAATAGGGATTCAGGCCCGTACGGAGAATAAGCAGGCTCCGCGTCTTTCATCGAATAAACGCCCTTAAAATTCAAGTTCAGCTCCTCAAGTCCTTTCGCTGCGCCGAATTGTTCATGAATTTTCGTATCCGCTAGTGGGGAAGGAACCCCGATCCGAGTGAGTGCGAGCTGATTTTCATCCGACAAGATACATTCGATCACTTTAAAAGCTTGCTCCTTATGCTCGCTATGCTTATTAATAACCCAAGGATATGCGAAGTTCGACGGTCCGACTCCCGGTTTATCCGGCCAGCTCGGAAAGCTGACCATATCAAATTTTAATCCTTCGATGGTCGCAAAAGAAGGCGTTCTAAAAATATGATCAACCTGCATCGCGACATTGCGGTTTTGGAAGTAATCTTCGACATCCTTCTCGTAATTGCCCGGAATGCTCTGCATTCGCTTTAACAAATCGAAAAACTTAGCAAAAATGGGGTTTTTGGAGAATTGGGTTTCGCCAGTCGCGGGATCGGTTCCGGTAGCTGACAGCTGGGCGAGGGCTTGTTGCATATTGAGAAGATTGATTCCGCGATACTTCACTCCCTCCACCTCGTTCGTCAGCTTTTTCGCAAGATCGATGACTTCATCCCAGGTCATGCCGTCAGTCGGATATTTGACGCCGAATTTATCGAAAATCTCTTTGTTGTAAAATAATCCAAATACCATATCTTCCGCCGGAAGCCCTAGCAATTGATTCTTTCCTTCCGGATCCCTGGCTCTGACCGCTTCGACGGTCCCCGCTCTGAACCTTGTCAAGTCATATCGGAAACTTTTGATCATGTCATCCAGCGGATAGGCCATATCCATTTCTTGAAGCACCTCAAGCCCATCGTGCGCCAGCATGATATCGGGAACGATGCCTTTGGCGTTCAATTCCTGCAAGGACGTCGAGTTAACCAGCTGCTGCACCAGCTCCAGCTTGATATTCGGGTATTTTTTGTACAGCGTATCGGTAACTCTTTCCTTCAGCATGTCCTCGCCCCATGGAAGCATAATTTTCAAAGTAAGGTTTTCATCCATGTTTACGGCGGGTGCCTCCGGATTCTTTTCTAGGTCTTGCTCGTCTTCCGCCTTCTGCATATTGCCGCCATTATCCGTCTTCCCTGTTTCTTGCGATGCGCATGCAGTAAAAAGGAACAAGTTCAAAAGCATAACAATCACGACAATAAGCCTTTTTTTATTTGCCATTCGGTATAACTCCCTTCGATTACCCTTTTATGAATGCATGAAAATCAAAATCAAGCTTGCCATAATGAACCTTGTTCATCGAAACGGTCAAGGAGTCGCAGCGAATTTGACTGTTTTCACCTCTTGTCAAAAGCGCTGCGAAATCTCCAGTCCGCACCGAAACGTTACTGTAAAACTCTATTGAGCAAAGCTGCTGCTTCTGCACGGGAAGTGATACCGCTCGGAATGAATTTGTTTGCACTGCGTCCATTAATCAAATGAAGTGCCGCCGCCGCTCTTACTGAATCAAGTGCCCAGGCTGCCACAGTGGATTCGTCAGTAAAGGAAGAAGCAGTATTTTCATTCAACTTGACGTCTTTCAAGATCGCATACGCCCGCATCATCATGGTGACCATTTCTTCACGTGTGATTCTCGCATCGGGATTGAAACTCGTTGTGCTTGTTCCTTGAATAATGCCTGCTTTGACCGCTATGGAAACCGCTTCCTCGTACCAGGCACCCTTCGACACATCCGTAAATTTCGATTCGCCCACGGATGTCAGATTCAACGCTTTGACAAGCATTGCCGTAAATTCGGCCCGTGTGATGGTCCGCTCTGGCTCGAACATTGCCGCATTTGTGCCGCCAATAATTTGCTTCGCCGCTAACTGATCAATCGCATCGGCCGCCCAGTGCGTAGGCTTAACATCGGTAAATGATTTCTTGAATTCGAGCAACGCATATTCCCCGAAATGGTGAATCTTAGCGACCCATTCTCCGTTAACAAACGAGCCTCCCACATATTCCAGCACACCATTGGCTGCAAAATAGTAAATGCCAGTCGGTTTCGGATTTAAGGAAGGATCAGCTTTGAATCGAATCGTCATCGGTTTGTCGAAGCTGCTCAAACTTGTCACTTTACCCTCTTTTCCTACAATCGATATGCTAAAATGGATTACATTTCCAGAAAGTTTAATTTGCGCATGTGTGGAAGATTGCCCTATTGCTAGAAGGTTGTTAGCATCGGATTCGGATAAGGGAGTCATGATCAACTCGATCGTACTGTTTTGTATATCTATTGCGGATAATTTATCTACTAATGATTTAAGCAATTCAGTGGGTACTTCCAACGTGAATAGACCCGTTTGAATGACGAATTGATGATGTCCGAGTAGTTCAGCTGCATTAGCAGGAAGTACAATTTTCTCTTTGTCTTTGGCTACGATCGTCACAACGCCATTGGATGCTGGAGCGGTTAGATCTTCCTTTTTCACGATAAGCGTACGCGTATCGGTATTTCCATTGGTTGTACCACCGGTAGAAGGGATACTACTGTTCTCGCCACCCGTATCCTTTCGCTTAAAAGTAACATGGATAATATGGTCGACAGTTATGTTGGCAACCATATACACGCTTCCGGTCACTGTCACGTCGGTACCGTCTAACTTCACCTTGTCGATTTCGTATCCATTGTTCGGAGTGAATGTAAAGGTTTGATTAGCACCCTCATTGACTACAACGGCGCCGTTCGGACTGATCGTTCCGTTTTCCCCCGCGCTCGCGATGATCGTTTTACTGATCTCGCCGCCCGTGTCCTTTCGCTTAAAAGTTACATGGATCATATGGTCGGCGGTTATGTTGGCAACCGTATACACGCTTCCGGTCACTGTCACGTCGGTACCGTCTAACTTCACCTTGTCGATTTCGTATCCATTGTTCGGATGGAATGTAAAGGCTTGATCAGCACCCTCATTGACGACAACGGCGCCGTTCGGACTAATCGTTCCGTTTTCCCCAGCGTCTGCTGTGATCGTATGCGTATGTATCGCACCTATCTCTCCGTTTTCCGGGAGATTATAGAGCTCAAGCTCATACACAGCGTACATGCCCCACGTCGTATAGTTCGCATCATTGATCTGTATTCTCAGCTTCATTGCGTCCTTAACTGTAGGAATATTCGCAAAGGTGTACTCCATGACGTTGTCATCGATGCTGCTGTTCCATTGGAGCGGTACCCCCTTCGCAATCGTCTCAAAGTTTACGCCGTCTGCAGAAGCCTGAACATCAATATTGGAAATACCCTGGATTAATCCAGATGTTGTGGCCATGACGATGGTGTTAAAGGTTTGCTGTTGTTCCCAAGTCAGATTAATCTCATGCGGAAACGGATGACTGTTGTTGTAGCCTCGTAAACTCGCGAACATGGTACCATAGCTACCGTCAACCATTTTCTGGGGACTGTAGTCTTCGCCTTCGCGTGCTGCTGTTGCTGTAATATCTGAATAGCTTCTGGCGATATTGGTGCCTGGCTCATTCACATTGCCTTTCAGGATGTTCAATGTATAGAGCATTGTCGTCTTCCCGTCGCTTGCGGTGGATTGGATATGAACCTCACTTTTACCGATTGGAATGTCAATCGTCTGTGCTGTGTTATTGGGGACATTCTTTCCGTTGAACTGTAGGGTACCCGCTTCGTCCGAAAGCATTGGCGTTATAGCGATCGTATTTACATCATTAGGAACCATTACGGGGTAGGTCGTCGTGCTGTTGTTAAACTTAAAAGCAGGAACATCAGGGATTGATAGATTTCTCAAGGTTCCGTCTGCTATCGGGCTAATCTCTCCGTTGTCTGGAAGGTTATATAGCTCAAGTTCATATAAAGCGTAAATGCCCCAATACGTATAGTTAGCGTCATTGACCAGTATCCTCAGCTTCAACGCATCGTTAACTGTAGGGATATTGGCATACGTGTATTCCATCATGTTGTCGTCTGTGCTGCTGTTCCACCCAATTGGTACCCGCTTCGCAATTGTTTTCCAATTGGTTCCATCCGAAGTGGATTGAACATCAATATCCGAAATACCCTGTAATAACCCCGAGGGCGTGGCCATGACAATCGTATTAAAGGTTTGCTGTTGATCCCAAGTCAGATTGATCTCATGCGGGAACGGATGGGTGTCAGTATAACCGCTCTTACTGGCAAACATGGTACCATAACTGCCGTCAACCATTTTCGAAGCACCATAGTAAATGCCCCCGTCGCCCTCCCTGGCAGCTGATGCTGTAATATCGGAATAGCTTCTGGCCATATTGGTGCCTGGCTCATTCACATTGCCTTTCAGAAAGTTCAACGTATAAAGACTCGTGGTTTCCCCATCACTTGCGGTAGACCGAATATGAATCTCACTTTTACCTGTAGGGATGTTGAATGTAAGCCTCTTACCACTGCCGATGCTCTTTCCGCCCACGTCCAGGGTTCCATTGGTATCCGCAAGCGTTGGCGTAATGGAGATCACGTTAACATCTTTGGGAATGATCACTTGGTAATTAATTTTGCTTTTATTAAAATGAAACGAAGGCGCGTTCGTCAGATCCAAACTTTGCAGCGTTCCGTCATAGATCTTCTGTCCGTCATACATGCTTACTCGAAAGCCGTCAACGTACAGGTTTTTGTTCTCCAGGTTCACAACCTTGATCGTGTGTTTGCCTGCTGACAGATTATGATTGCTGTAAACCGAGATCGAATCGAGTTGAACCTTCTCATATAGATCTATCATTACCGGATCGGAATCGTCGATGGATACGGCAACTTTACCGGAGCCTTCATTTTTCTCCGCAATAAGATCGATTCCGGACCCTTTAAATGTATAAGTCAAATTGTCATCCGCTTTCAATGTGGCTTGAACACCGCCCATATAAGCGTATTTCCGGCTTTTGGCAAACCACTCACCGTTGTAGGTGATCTCGCTGCTCGTGTTATCCGTCATGTATGTCATGGGTACATCCTGCCCATCGTAAGGACTAATCGGCACGGGAATTGGAATTGCATCCATAGATTCACCGGCAGCCGCTTTAACCAGATAATTATGAAGGATTCTGATATATTCAGGGTCAAGGGTATATTTTCTTGGATCAGACGGGTTAACAGCGCTGTCAGCTATACGTTTGGCAAGGTCGGCAAGGTCGGGATTGGTTTGCTTGAGTTGGTACATCAGTTCGTAATCCTCAAGTCCGTCTCTTTGGGCCTCGTAGCGCAGCGAGCTCTTAACCGTCATATGCTCCTTATCCGGATATACGATCGTGGAATCGCCATAATGAGGGACGTACCATACGTTCCATCCCCAATGCAAGTGCCCTTGAACATCGTCTTGACTAAGATTCCAGAATAACAGCCTGCCAGTCAATATGGGCTGCGTCCAGAATCGGTTCAACCACGGAGCCGGATTGGCATCGCAAGTATACACCCACATGTCTTTGCCGGCCGCTTGCTCCGCTTTATATAAATTCTTCTTGTCCTGAAAAACCGGCGTTAACGGGACCCAAACATCCACATAGGGTTTGATGGCTTCGTTCATTAGAGTACCGGCCGCATCAGCATCCAATGTTTTGAAATCCGGAACGACTTCTTTGATTTCTCTTGCGATATACGTCATATAGTTAACAATGCTAGCGCCGTTGGGTTCATCCACCGTATGCTGATACCAAGTGAACCCTTTATCGTTAAGCCAACCTTTGTCGGCTAGATGATCGTGTAATGCCGTCAAGTAGTTCGTCAGAAAAGCGTCTGTTTCAGGTAGTGAATCAGGTTCGGGGATGGTCGTTTTCCACAAGTCATTGGGATCATTATTGTTGGGTCTTTCGCTTTGCGGCATTTGCATCAAAGCATGGATCAAGTGAATGTTCGCAAAGTGAGTAATCCCTCTATCCATAAAGGTTTGAACGTATCGGTCGAACAAAGACCAATCGATGTCGTCCGGGATGCCCTCTTTAAAAGACACCATCTTGTTTCCCGCTGCGTTTAATAACAGGTCCGTACGAACCCAGATCATGTTCTGGCGATAGTCCGTCATCGTTTTGGCGAAGTTATCCATCAGCTCAAACCATTCGTCGCTATACGTCTCCACATCGTAATAGCCCTTGCCTACGTCATAACTCGACGCCGTTAAAGGATCATCCGCAATAGGCTCCGGAGAACCTCCCATCATAAAGCCATTCGTCATCGCCCACTGATAATTAACGAAGTTGGCCTTTGACGTTTGAGGGATTTCAACGTTAGCTACTTCAACGTTAATAGGCACTACATAATCGCCCAAAGTCGTCTTCACTGTAACTATACCGTGATAGAGGCCAGGAGCAGCATCGGCAGGAACATAATTCGTAATTAAGATCGGCTGAGTGGTGTTTGCCGCCACTTGTATAGAAGGCTCATTGGACAACGGGTCGGGGATTTCGGATGCAGGGTAGATAAGCGTGCCTACCAAATCCGGTCGGTATATATTGGGCTGTACGGTGTCCTTCAGCACATATTCTTCGAAATGATAGCTTAAGTTGTTGTTAGAGATCGTATGGCTAGAAGAGGCAAGTTCAGAAAATTCAACTCCCGTAATCTCAAAGTCATTGTTGCCTCTTATAGCAATTTGCTCACTTTCATATTCGTTTTTGGCTGAGACAAGATCAATGCTGTTTCCTGGATTTGCGGGGATCGTGCTGGTCTTATATACGGCTTTCATTGCATTTACCACCCACACGTCCAGCTCTCTGCTGTCAGCATAGACTCGAGGAGCGTAGTTCTGAATAAAGACGCTTGCTAGAATCATAAAACAGATCATTTTACACATTGTTCGTTTGAACATAGATCAACAATCCTCTCATTCTTTATTTGATGTCAGAACACAAACTAAGAAAGCGCTCTCAAAGGTGGTTGGCGAAGCTGTCTGTACATGATTACATTGTAGTATCATTTGAAACCATGCAAAATAACAGTATTTTTTGAAATCTAACAGATTTCGATTGGAAACAAAAAGGGCCGTGCTTTTAAGCACATTGGCCCTTAATGAATTATGACTCTTCTTCTCATATATGACGATACTGCGGAATGCGTACGATAACTGAAGTGCCGATCCCAGATTGACTATGAATACTGATTCCGTATTCGGATCCAAATAAGAGTTGCAATCTTTCTTGCACATTTTTAATGCCATAACCAGCACTTTCATATTTAAGCATACGTTCAATCATATACGGTTCCATACCGATGCCATTATCCTCCACGGCAAAAACAATATCCTCACCTTGAAGACTTGCCCGCAGGATGAGTTTACCTCGCTCCCCACGCTTCTGGTCGATGCCATGCATGATCGCATTTTCAACAATCGGCTGCAAGATCAAATGGATCATGTCAAATTGAAACACCGTGTCGTCTGCATCGAATTCTACGTCAAAGCTTGTATTGTGCATCGCTAATTGAATATGTATGTACGCTTGGACATTTGCCCATTCATCTTGAATCGAAATAACCTGCTTCCCTTTATTCAAAGTCGTTCTGTAATATCTGGAAAGTTGATTCACCAAGTCACTAATTTCTTGGGCATCGATACGCAGCGCTTTTGAATTAATCAAAGATAAAGAATTGTATAGAAAATGGGGATTGATCTGTGCTTGCAGTGCTTTGAGTTCGGCAGCCTTTTGCGTGATTTTTGTCTGATATACCTCCGTAATGAGTTGATTAATCTGTTTAAGCATCGAACCAAATCGATCGGTAAGCTGCCCGATTTCATCTTTGGAATTCGTTGATACCACAACCGTAAGATCACCATCTTCCACCATCTTCATTTTGGTGTTTAATTTCTCGATTCCTTTTAACATCGTTTCTGAGAACAAGAAGATAATGATACTGAGGAAAACCATGCAGATGAGTACAATGATGCCTGTTGCGCTTAATATATTGCCAATGCCTGTTTTGTGTTGAATATCGGGGACCAAATAATGAAGTATCCAATCGGTTTGAGGAATATCTTTGTTTACAATGAGATAGGATTCGCCACTTATGGTTGCTTTGGACGTACCCTTCCTTGAAAGTGATTGAAGTTGAACATCATCCATCTGCCCAACATGCTCTGTTAGAACGGGCCGATTCTGTCTATCGGTTATGATGATGCCATTCCCTTCATTCACCTTGCCAATGAAATCACCGAAGATTTTGTTGTAATCAAATCGGACATAAAGTTCACCGCTCACGGTCCGAAACTCGATATTGTGAATCACTCGTGTGGCGAACAATTCACCTTCTTCGAACCACCACTTGGTTGTATCACTGCCCTTTGTCTCTAGATACCAATCCTTATCCTTAACGGCTGAAGAAGGAGAAATGAAGTTTCCTAATTCAGATTGCCGACTCTCGGAATACAACATAATCTCATTCATATCTCCAACCATATACATCAAGTTAAAAAAAATAGGTTCAATTTTATCACTCAGCGTCTTAAATTGGATGTACAAATCCTGATTCGGGTTACTCATCAACTCAATGACCGCTGGATGGAAAGCAATCGATTTCATTGACATTTCCTGCCTCTGAAGTCGGTAACTAATCTCGAGTGTGACCTTCTTCGCCTCGTTATCCGCGCTTTGCATAAACTGGCTTTCCAATGAAGATTTGGAACTCTGGTAGGCATACAAGCCCAGTACAATGGTTGGCAGGAAGATGACAATCACATAAGAAAGCAATAATTTCTGGCGCAGGCGGAGATTACGGATAAATTTGAGCAGAGTCAACTCCTATCCCCCCCCTCCCGATATTGAACAGGAGTCAAGCCGTTATATTGCTTAAACATTAAATTAAAATAGGAAGTGTTAGCGAATCCAACGGTACTGGCAATATCAACAACTTTAATCGTTGAATCACGCAGCAGTTCCTTCGCTCGCTCCATTCGAACGGCTGTAATATATTTGACTAGGCTTTGGCCTGTACTTTTTTTGAACAGAAAGCTTAAATAACTTGGCGATAAAAAGACGCGCTTGGCTAAATATTCGACCCCAAGATCACTCCCGTATTCCATCTGGATGAGCGTCTGTACATCTTCTATCACCTTGCGACATTGATCATCTGTCGACGTTTCGATTCGCAGCAAATGTTCCTGAAATACGGATAAAATGACTTGCCGGAGCTCAGTAATCGAATTGCAAAGTGCGATTCGCTCCAAACCATCCTTTAGTAAAAGGACGTTTTTTTTATCTTGAGAATCTACGATTCTTTTCATTATCTCTGTAAATAAGAGTTTGGCATACATAGAACTGAAGCGCTTACTATTTCGCATACTCGTAATGAGAAATTCTATTCGATGCTCAAGTGTACGATATTCTTTTCGTGCAATGGAAGTATAAATATCCTTCAGCATAAGCTCTAACGATTCGTCATCTACATGGTCATAGATGCTTGCATCCTCTTTGGAACAAACGACACTGTTATCCATAAAAAACCGAAAATTCATTAACTCTTCCATTTGAGTAAACTCGTCATGAAGTCCATCTAGCTTATTGATCGGACTACCAACGATAATGAAACTTCGCCGATCGAAGCGAATCTCCAGCCATTCTCTAACCCCGTCCCCATATGCCATAAGCTCTTGCTGGTTATCGCTGATCGTTGAAGCTGGATCAATAGCAACTAGCATGATGCTCTGATATTCATTCATATTTAAAAAAAGCATCTCATGTTTACAAGTCAATTGAAGGAATTCGAACACTTCTGTATAATGCAGATCAAAAAAATGATCTACTAATCCAATCATCATCATATACATCCGCTTATTTGCCAGCTGACTTAGACCCGCAAAAGCTGCCCGCTCCTCGTAATGGACGTCTCTCTCACGACCTTGAAGAAGATCAAACAGGAGCTTTTCTTTCTCATATGCCACTCCTTTATGAAAGCCTTTGATCAGCCGCTCATCTTTCTCCCTCTGAAGTCGTTCGTCCTCTAGTATAGCGATGATGGAATGGAATACTTTGAGGAATTCCTTCACATCGATCGGCTTTAACATATAATTAACCGTTCCAAGCTGAATCGCTTTTTGTGCATATTCAAATTCCCCATAAGCACTGTAAATAAGCACCTTGAGATCCGGAACGACTACTTTTGCCTGCTTAATTAACTCTAGACCGTCCATGAATGGCATGCGAATATCCGTGAATAACAGATCTACATGATGGCCCCTTATATATTCCAGCGCTTCTTCCCCATTATTGGCCTGAGCAACAGAAAATGGTAGAGCATGCTTATGAATAAGCCATTCAATGGCATCGATTTCTGCTTGTTGATCATCGACTACTAGAATATGATACATATTTTCCTCCCTATCCGTTCGATGGATTTACTCACTTCTTGCGGATACTCACTACAATGCAAAGCATAGCACACTAGGTATTCCAATTCATACCATGTTATATTAAATCAAAATCACATCGTCTGGTTCTTATTTCCAGATGAATTCTGTTAGGTTTCGAAAAAATCTGTTATTTCGATGAAAATGATATTTATACTACACTGAACTATGAAACGAACGATCTAAAATTTGGGAGGTCTTTGTATGAAGAGAACATGGGTAGTCTCCGCGACCGCTATGC
This sequence comes from Paenibacillus terrigena DSM 21567, assembly GCF_000374845.1. Lineage (GTDB taxonomy): Bacteria > Bacillota > Bacilli > Paenibacillales > Paenibacillaceae > Paenibacillus_K > Paenibacillus_K terrigena. The sequence goes on from NZ_KB895437.1 coordinate 25,747, forward strand.
TCACCTTGTCGATCCTATTTACAGGCTGCAGTAAGAACAGTACAGACAACAGCAGCACAGTGGGAAATGTAACACCGAAGGATGCAACGGTCAAGAAAGTGAAAGTCAGATTATCGTATTGGAACAAAGAAGACAGTGTAAAGACACTTCTGCAATTATTCAAAGATAAACTTCCCGATGTCGATGTGGAGTATCAATTCATCGATAACAAGACTTACCCTGATGTCATCAAAACACAACTTGCAGCAGGCGAAGGTCCTGACATTATCGGTGGAATTATAGACGCGAATACCGTCAAGGCAGGTTACTTCGAAGATTTAACAGAACGCTACGCTAGTAAGTATTATGAAACCGGCACGTCCACCGTAACATTTGATAATAAACTGTACGGGTTGCCGCAAGCGAGTTGGTTTAACGGGGTTTACTATAACGTTGATCTATTCGCCAAATATAACCTGAAAATACCAAAATCGCTTGATGAGTACTTCCAAGTCGCAGACGTGTTGAAGAAGAATGGCATCAAACCCCAAGCGATCGGTCTAAAGAATCCTAACGTAGCGGGCCAGTCCTTCCTCGGTCTCGCATTAAATGATTATATCGGTACAACGGAAGGCAAAAAATGGAATGAAGATTTTGGCAAAGGAACTGCGAAAATGGTCGATGCGCTGGAGCCTGCTTTGACGACGTGGACGGAATACTTGAAACACGGTGTCTTCACCAAAGACATGCTTGGGCTTGAAGAAGAACAAGCCATTGACGAATTTACAAGCGGCAAGGCAGCGATGTTCCAAGCAGGACCTTGGTACATGGATACCTTTAAGCAAAAAGCGCCTAACATGAAGATTGATATGTTCCCGAACCTGGGGACAAAAGGCGGTCTGGGTTGGATGGTCGGCGGTCCAGGGGTATCGTTTGGTTTGAATGCGAAATCCGATGTCAAAGACGCAGCGTACAAGGTGCTTGACCTGTTATCGACACCAGAAGGTCAGAATGCTTACTGGGCCGATAATAAAGGCGGTTCATCTTTCTTGAAAGGGGTTACTTTTGAAATGCCAGCAGAGTACAACGGTGCTCAAGAAGCTTTCAAGGCGGGCAATGTCATGTACCCTGTTAATAATTGGGGCGTTGCTGGTGCTGCCTTCACAGATCTAGGAAAAGGTATACAAGAACTCATAGCCGGTATAAAAACACCTCATCAAGTGCTAGAAGCGGTAGACAAGAAAGCAGCTGAACTACTGGAGAAATCTAAATAGGCCGTATAAATTACAAGGGGCAAAGCGATTTGCCCCTTGTACATCCTATAAGCTAAAGGTTGTTGTCCATGAACAAACCAAACATGTTCAAACGAGAGATCAATTATGTTCTGCTTCTGCTTCCTGCCTTACTTATTTATTGCACCTTTTTCATCATTCCGACGTTAAAGACCGCTTTATACAGCTTTACAAACTGGTCGGATGTACATCCGGTCGTTGTCAAATTTGTTGGTCTAGACAATTATATCGCTCTATTTAAAGAATCAATCTATTTGACAGGTATTCGTAACACGTTAATATATGCGGTACTCGCGATGCTTGGGCAGAATATACTGGCCATTCCATTAGCGGTCTTCCTCAATAAAAAATTAAAAACAAAAAATCTGCTTCGGGCTGCGTTCTTCCTTCCCGCGGTGTTCAGTGTATTGGTTATCGGTTATCTCTGGAATTTTATGTACTCACCCTCCGACTTTGGCTTGATTAATCAACTTGTCGTCGCTCTTGGATTTGAACGCATCAATTTTCTCGGAGATCCTCATCTTGCACTCTATTCGGTCATCATCGCCTCCGTATGGCAGTGGGTTGGTTACACGATGGTTATTTATTTGGCCAACTTGCAGAGCATCTCAACAGATTATTACGAAGCGGCGAAGATTGATAGAGCGAGTGGGCTGCAAATGTTCCGCTATATCACACTTCCTCTCCTGCTTCCGGCGATCACTTTCAATACGGTAATGGGGATGATAAACGGCATGAAGGTATTTGATATTGTTTATGCCTTGACTGGCGGTGGCCCAGGGTATTCTACGGAAACGATCGTATCACTCATGCTCAAGAAAGGGCTCAGTGAAGGTTTCTATAGTTACGGAGCCGCATTCGGTATCGTCTTCGTTATTCTCGTTGGCATCATCACCTTTATTCACATGTCACTAATCAAGATGTGGGAGCGGCGATAATCATGAATCGATATTCCAAAAAAACTGCTGTCACGGAAATTATGATGCTCGTCTTAGCGGCGATTTTTATGATCCCTATTTACTATTTGATCATCACGACATTTAAGACGCCAGCTGATGCGGTCGCTCATCCGATGGGCCTTCCCGTTAATATCACGTTCGACAATTACATTCGCGCCTTTAAGGCAATGAACTACTTGCATGTGCTCGGCAACAACCTGATCATTACGATTTCCTCCGTTGCGGGTATTGTTATGTTCTCTACGATGGCTGCTTACAGCTTGGTGCGACGCACGAATCACTTCAATCGGATCGTGTTCCTGTTATTCATGGTTGGGATGATGGTACCGTACCAAATGGGGATCTTAGCCCTCTATAAACAGGTCGCCCAGCTTGGGCTTATGAATACCCTCACTGGCATTGTTCTTATCGAAATTTGTTACAGCCTTCCGTTCTCTATCTTCTTAATTAAAAGCTTTATCAGCTCTACCGTTCCATTTGAGCTGGAAGAAGCGGCAAGAGTAGACGGTTGTGGAGTTTGGAGAACCTTTTGGCAAATTGTATTCCCGCTGCTTACGCCGGTGATTGCCACTGTAGCGATTTTGAATACGCTTGGTGTGTGGAATGATTTCATGACGCCATTGTTGTTCTTGCAATCCCGTTCAAAGGGTGTATTGCTCTTAGAGGTGTTCCGCAATATTGGGCAATTCTCGACCGACTGGACGAATTTCTTCCCGATGATGCTCCTGGCGGTTGCACCACTCATTCTGTTCTACATTTTCATGCAAAAATATATCATTAACGGCATCACGTCCGGCTCGCTAAAGGGATAGGAGCTTAATGCTTTGCAAGAGAAAGCCTTTGAAGCTGAATACTGCTACTCCTAGGTTGTTACTTGAGACGAATACATGAAAACCCTGATCCGAATGGAGCAAGGTTTCAAGTATTCGTCTTTTTCATTTCTTTTGATCCGGAGCCGTACGGATGTCTCCGAAACATTCCTCCGTTGCCTTCAAAAGTCTTTTTTGAACTATCGTTCCTCGTTAATTGCATCCTTGCCCGTTTAGCTAAACGACTTCTTTAAGTCAATTCTTGCATAAGGTGCCGTGGGTTCTCCTCAGTCAATATTTGCGATATACCATTTCCCCTGTTTGTTCTTGAGCGATGTAAAGATGTAGTTCCCGTGTTCGATGATTCCTGAATTCAGGGTGTAGAATCCTATAGTGATGTTTTTCCGGCCCGTCGAATCGTCGTAAGGTTCGATGTGGACCAGTTGAGTGAAGCGGTAATGAATCTTTGATTCGATGAGAAAATCCAGGTAATCGGCATTCTCATCCATTGTCGAGCGCAGAACCGACTTGTCTTTGTCTGCAATGGCTTGCATTGCTTTCTTCACCAGCTGGATCACCTCTTCTTCATCGGCATCGGAGCCTTTCGGGAAAATAATGGCGACCCCCGGCTGGAATGACAGGATATCTGGACCTTTCCAGCGAATATCCGCTTGCTGTGATTTTGGATCCCACTTTTCTTTAGCGCCGAAAGCTTGAGATAGCAGGTCGAGAGAGATATAGGTTTTGCCACCAGAATAAAATGGCGCCGCATGCAAAGTTTCGTTCGATCCATCCACATTTGCCTTAAAGCTGTCAACATCCAGTCCGAGATAGTGATCTGCCTGATGAACATCAATGTGTCCTTTATTAAAAATTATTTCTGCACCCATGACACTAAACAGTTCCCTCATCGGCAGAAATACAATGCCTTTCCGCAAAACGGGAGCAGACTCAAGTTTCAACGGTTTGCCATTCCATAACACGGTTATACCTCTATTCACTTTGGCGGCAGCGAGAGCGACGTTGTTGTTTGGGCTGCCGTGCTGGTAATCTATATTCAAGAAAGTAATTGCCATAACGGCGGCGGTTGTCAAAACTCTCGCCAGCACGATCAATTTTCTCTGTAGCATTCTCATAAACCCCCTCATTTCCGAATTTATTGTCCAGAGCACAATTGCCTCTCCTATATTAGACTTAGCTTGTCTCGACCCGCAGCGTTGAATGCGATGTTGGAACGAAACCGCTGCTCGGTAGTTTTCCCAACAACTTCCTGCTGCTATGTTAGCATACCTTCCCTATTCTCGACAGTAGAAAAGGAAGGTATTTCGCCCCCGTCGAAGAGAGGGAATTTCTTCCTCATGTCGAAAGTATAATCGATATACTTACCAAAGGAGGCATTCCGAAACATCCATGAACGAAAAACGACACTCACCATCCATTCATTCTTCGAAACGATTGCTTATTATCGACGGTATCCCCGGCTCCGGCAAAACGACGGCGGCGACCCGCATTCATAACCGGTTGACAGCGCAAGGCGTAAGCGCAAGATGCCTGCTCGAGCAGGAAGAAAATCACCCTTTGCTGCCGCCCATGGAGCAGTACTATGCGTTGAATACCGCAGAAGGCGCCGACGCCTTCATTCGGCAGCTAGTTGACCGGTACGGCCGGTTCGTCGAGGAGCAGTTAAGCAGTCCCGAAGACATCGTCATTATCGAAAGCGTCCTTTTCCAGGACATTGTCAGCGTCTCGCATCTGCAAGGCATGAATATCGCGCAGCTTCAAAGCTTTACCGAATCGCTGCAACTGTTGTTGATGCCGCTGAACCCTCACCTGATCTACTATTACCACACCGATGTCGAAGGGCAGTGGCGGTACATATGCGGCATTCGGGGCAACGAATGGGGACCGGTCTCCTTTCAATCGGACGAAGATTTCGTTCAGGCTGGTGAGGTGTGGAGCGCAAGCCAGGCATTCGTCCGCGAGGTCGTCGATGCGTGGCCGATCCCGAAGCTGATCATCCAGAACAATGATTATGCGTGGGAAGAGTATGACGGGCGAATCGACGGCTTTGTGTCGGAATCGTTGCTGAGCGTAAGAGACGGCGAGCGGAAGGATCCCATTTTCCCGCCAGTATAAACGGGCTTATCGTAACGGCAAACGTTCAAAAGAATCGGATCAAGTTTTTTTCAACGCCAAATGACAAGAACTTGATCGGATATACGAAAAAGCCCGCATTTTTGATATTATCCCCTTATGGTTGACAGTGAAGAAAAGTCCACTGGTACAATGGACTTGAAAGCTGCAACCGGAGGGGATTTTTCATGGCAAAAAAGGGACAAGTATTCATCCAATACACGGAACAATTAAAAAACGAAGCCATTCGACTTTATGAGTCAGGGGTAAGTTCTCGAGAAGTAGCGAAGCAATTGAATATACGTAGTAAATGTCAGGTGCTCGTTTGGGTTAAGAAGTCTCAAAAAGGAGTTTCGTTAGAAGATGGTCGT
>NZ_KB895438.1 GCF_000374845.1 Paenibacillus terrigena DSM 21567
GGAGAAGCCATTGCTCTCCGGGCGGATGTTCGTGATTCACACCAATTTACAAAGCTCGTAGACGCTACTTTAGAAGCTTTTAAGAAAATTGATATATTGATCAGCAACGCGAATATGAGTTTCACTGCGAAGCCCTTTGCCGAAATGAATTGGCAGGAGTTCTCTCAGAAATTAAACGATGAACTAAAAGCAGCATTCGTGACGACTAAATCCGTTATTCCATTCATGATCGAACAAAAGTTCGGACGTATCATTTATGTATCCAGCAGTTTAGGTAAGGATCCCTCGCCTTACATGATCGCTCATGGAACGGCAAAAGGAGGGTTGAATACCTTTTCCGACTATATTGCCCAAGAATTCGGTCCACAAGGGATTTCAGCCAACGTGGTTGCACCCGGATTAGTGCAAACCGATGCGACGGCCTTTTTGTCAGAGGAAGAGAAACAAACCATTAGTAGCTTCACACCACTGAGGCGTGTGGCGGAACCTGATGATATTGCAGGTGTTATTTCGTTCTTGGCAAGCGACGATTCGCGTTTTGTTACCGGATCGTATACCCCTGTTACTGGGGGGCTGTAACTGGAGTCCAGTGTCATCTGATACTACCAATGCCAAAGTACGGTTATGAGACACCCGAGAGAATTTGATAAAGTTAGCTAATCAACAGTTATTACGCTAACGGGACACTATATATAGCTTAATAAATACCTAAGACACGGCTGCCGGCATGGATCGGCAGCCGCGTTGCGCTAACGGGCAGGATAGTGTAATTCCATAAAAAGGAAACCCATTCATATTATCGACGTATAACATTAAAAACAAGTGAATAAGGAGATTTGAAAATTAAAGATGACTTAGTTCGCCGAGTTTGTCTCCATAAAGGGCCAAGCCGTCGTATGGACCGTATATTGGTAAAATAATTAGTTACCTGTAAGAAGGAGAGGTCAAATGATAAAAAGTCGATGGATAATAGGAGCTGTGCTATCTTCGTGTCTGCTGCTAACCTCCTGTGACGACAACAAAGCATCGGAAGATACGCAGAACATAGCAGTGGCGCAGCATACATCTGAAGTGGCCGAGCCCAGCACTGTTCCGATAACCGTGCCAACGACGGCAATGAACTCGCCCTCGAACGAGGCCTTGATCAACTATGAAATAACCCAGAAAGCTGCAAAAGTGAAAGCAGATCTCCTCACGACAACTTACGGCACAAACAGCGTGCAGTACGCCATTATCGATCATGGCCGCATCGTCGTATCCGGCCAATCCGGCAAGAATGATGAGAACGGGCAGAAGCCGCTCACGAAAGACACGATGTACGGGATCGGATCGGTGAGTAAAATGTTTACTACGGTTGCCGTCATGCAGTTGGTCGACCAAGGAAAAATCAATCTCGATAAGCCGGTCGTCCACTATATCCTCGAGTTTACGATGGAGGATGAACGCTACAAGCAGATTACGCCGCGGATGCTGCTGAATCATTCTTCGGGTTTGAACGGAACATCGCCGAAGGACGCTGATTTATTTGAAGATAACGATACTTACGCGCACGACACACTGCTGAAGCAACTGGCCGGACAGACCTTGAAGGCGGACCCAGGCGCTTATTCGGTTTACTGCAATGACGGATTTACACTGGCTGAGATTCTGGTCGAGCGTGTCAGCGGCATGAACTTTACTTCCTATATCCATCGTTATATTACGGGACCTCTGGGTATGTCCAATACGGAGACGCCGCTCGATTCTCCGAACGCAGTGAAGATGGCGGGGCTTTATTATCCTACCTACAGAGGACAACTTCCCAATCAGACGGTCAACTTGATCGGAGCGGGAGGCATTTATTCCACGGCGGAAGATTTGGCTCGATTCTCGCAAATTTTCACAGGGGAAACGGAAAGAATCTTGTCCGGCAATTCGGCTGCGGCTATGGCGCAAGACGAGTACAAGACGCCTTTATGGCCTGACGATGCGGACAACTCATTCGAATACGGTCTCGGTTGGGACAGCGTAAATCTGTATCCCTTCAGCGATTATGGGATAAAAGCGCTGACCAAAGGCGGAGACACGCAACTCTATCACGCATCGCTAGTTGTGCTTCCCGAGCAGGACATGGCGGCAGCTGTCGTCACTTCTGGCGGGAACAGCAAGTACGACGAGCTTCTGGCGAACGACATCTTGCTTCAGGCGATGAAGGAGAAAGGGACAATTGCCGAATTCAAGCCTGATAAAACGTACGGAGCGTCGGTTAAGGCCGATATGCCGGAGTCCGTACTTAAGTATTCGGGGATCTATGGCTCGTACATCGGAACGAAAAAAATCGATATTACCAAAGGCGGCGTTATGTACATCACTTCGGAGCAGTCGCCCGATAATCCGTCCCAGATCTACGAGTATTCAGCGGACGGCACGTTCCGAAGTGCGGATGGGAATACGATGATCAGCTTCGTGACGAAGGTGAATGGCCGCACCTACTTATGGGTTCGTCAATACTCTTCAGTGCCGGGTCTTGGGCAGACGGCTGTGTCAGATTACGAAGCCGAGAAGCTCCAGCCTAACGAGCTTCCTAAAGCGACAATAGAAGCATGGAAGCAACGCGATGGCAAGAAGTATTATCTACTGAACGAGAAGTATACGTCGCTCATTTATATGGTGTTGCCGCCCATCCAATTAAATGTGTCGAAACAATTGCAAGGGTACGTCTTAGATAAGCGAATAACAGGCCCGAATACGGCCGTCTCCGAATTACAAATTCCGGGAATGAACGGTCGGGATCTCTCAGGTTTAACGTTCTTTACTCAGGACGGTGTTGAGTACTTGGATCAAGGTGGAAGAATCTTAGTGAACGAGGACGCTGTGAAGCCCATCAACGTCGCTAAAAAGTTAAACGTTACGATTCCGTCAAGCGGATACGCTCAATGGTATACGATAAGCGAAGACGGGGACAAGACCATTAATGTGAGCATGTCCTCGAACGCCTCCTTTGCCGTTTATAATGCGAAGGGAACATGTATCTACTTCAGTGTCATCGGAAGCAAGGATCAGGTCACGTTGCCCTGGGGAGGATCCATTGTTTTCGCCGGAGATGCCGGCACGAAGTTCGAGATTTCCGCGCAGTAACGTAGCAATAGGCATGGATCGGCAGCCGCGTTGCGCTAACGGGCAGATTAGTTCAATTGAATATCGGACATTTGACTATAGTAAAGATTTATTTTGAAAGTTCAATATTACTATGGTACCGTCAAAAGTAGACTAATATTTGAGAGTTTAGGTAGGGGGAATCGTGAAATATGGGGCAATTGAAGCATGAATTGTTCGATAGATACAAACACATAAGAATAGTTGATGTACACAATCATGATGCAGACTACTACGAAGAAAAAGGCTCAATTGCAATTTGGGAGAAGTACCACGTCGATAAAACTGTTTTATTTGGGGCTATCTCAGAACCTGCTGCAATTAAAAGTGATGAATTAGCTTGGGATGCTTACGTAAAGTACCCGGAAAAATTTTATCCCTTTTTTTCGGGTTTTCCGATGTATGATGAAGCGGGTATTCCAATGGTTAAAGCCAAACTTGAAAAGGGCTATTATGGGGTAGGAGAGACAGTTGCTGCGTCTACTTATTCTCATCTGACCTCTAAACTACAATGGAAATCGCTACACCCTATGGATGGCAATCTTCCTGCGATATACGAGCTGTGTGCAGCATATAAAGTACCAATTTTGCTACATATTGACCCGCCCTTTGGTGAGCCCATAATAAGGTTGGAAGAAGCACTTCGTTATTATCCAGACACAGTTTTTATTTTTGGACACGCAAATGTCTTCAATCCACCAGAGAATATTGAACGCTTACTCAACCGTTATGATAATCTGTATATTGACTTCTTTGCGGGGTTTACAGCCTATGACCCCAATAATGAATATCCTTTAGATAGCTATATACCGTTAATAAAAAAATACTCTAATCGAATTTTACTGAGTACGGATTCTGCAACTGCACAAAACCTTGATTATGAAAAGGCAATAAATGCTATGTATGAAGTTATAGAGTTATGTGAAGATGCTGTGATTGGTGAGCGTATAGGAAGACTTAATTTTAGTGAACTGATTGAAGGTCAGCCAGCTACGCAAGCACAACTTTCCTTACTTCAGTCTGAACAAATTGACTTTGACCCCATGTCAATTAACAAACGGATTGCAAACGAATTAATAATCAAAAATCAATTAAACTAACGGGACAATATAGCTTAATAAATAACTAAGACGCGGCTGCCGACATTGATCGGCAGCCGCGTTGTGCTAACGGGCAGATTAGCGCAACATCCATATGTTTTTAGCGTCTTGATATATGGCGAAAGATGGTTTTTATAATTCCTGTTATTAAACTGGAGGAAAATGTGAAAAAAGAAAACATCTTGTTGCCAATTTCAATTATCATCTACGAAAAATTTTCCTCGCGTACATTACAAAAGATAATGATAAAATGGAAAAAAAGGCTACGGTGCCTTTGATTACATATATTCATTTGAATTACTAGTTATTTAGATACTTTATCAGTCCGAGTTTCATCAGGAATGGATTGAATCATTCCAGATAAAAAATTCGCACCAGAATCGTCTGATTTTCCTCTTAAAACCTCTCCTGAATTTACCCTACCATAGGCTACATCTTTTGAGTCTCTTGCAAGATCAAAATAAACCTCAAGTTTTTCTGGTGCAGGTCTCTTCCCATTTTCTTTTGAATAATTACCTGGTTGGCTTTCTACGCCCTCCCAAACTAAATAGCTCACATCATTATTAACCTCATAATAGGAGAGTAAATTCCCCCAAACGTGATAGTAGTGCAAGACCTCTCCTTCTGGGAAGTACAATTGATGAGATGACATTTCACTACTCGAACTTAATTTATTTTCACCAATTATAGGGAGGGATACAGCAATTTTACGAGCAGCGACTAAATCATCCCCCTGATATAACATAGAATAGGTATCTATCTTATCAGAGCAGCGAATAACGATTGTATTTGTTTCTTTAATCCATCTTACATCTGACTTAAAAGCTTCACTAATAAAACGTAAAGGAACCATTACGCGGTTTTTTCTTAGTTGAACAGGTGATTCTAAAGGTATTTTTATATCTCTAAATGTCGCTTCTTTCTCACCTACTTTAAGAATCAATTTATCTTTATTTACCTTCGTCGTTACGGTAACAGTTTTATTTTTTGAATTCCAATCCAAATTAAGATTTAACTTTCTCAAGGAATCTAATGAAACCATTGTGCTTCCATTAATAACCATGGGTGGCGAATCTGAATTAATGATTTCACTGTTGATAATAAGTTTAATAATAGACTCTGCATGTATCGGCATTGAACTAAATAAAAACGCTAAACACATTACTAACAAAGCACTCGTTACTTTTTTCATATCTCTTAAACCCTCCAAAATAATAATTTTACGAACCTAAGTATAATAGACGTGATCTAAAAGGAAAAGTTTTACAAAATTAATGAAACTGAAATAAATAAGTGGATTGAATACAATATGCTTAATAAGTAATGACTTCATGGAACAACATTAGCTTAATTAGCCGCTTTCTAAAAAAGCGGTTAATTTTATGTCCAAAATAAGCATTAAACTTAAACATAGCCATGATTATTAAAGAGAAAACGTGATTTTCACCATATGCATCATTAAGCTAACGGGACACGATAGTTGAATCATGATATATAGGCAGCTGGTCAAACGATCAGCTGCTGTTTTCATTGAAGTAACGGGCAGTTTAGTGGAGAAATTAGAAAGAAGGGTTTGGACAGGAAATGTAGAATTTGACCAATAGAAATAACCATTAAAGGGAGTTTTTTTAATGAATAAGTTCATTGAAATCATTAAAGAGGTTTATCCTGACCTTTCCATTGAAGACTTTTATCCTAATGAAATTGGACAGAATAATGATGTGTTAATTGTAAACAAATCTTTGGTTTTTAGATTTCCAAAATATAAAAATGGAATAATTCAATTAAGAAGAGAGACGGAAATTTTGAAATACATTAAAGGTATCGTCTCTACACCTATTCCGAATCCAATTTATCAGTCTTTTAAAGAGTTAGAACCAGGTAAGGTCTTCACTGGCTATAACTTAATAGATGGTGTTCCTTTGTGGAAGGAAAGTTTAACAGGTGTTAAGAGTGTTGAATTGGTTAAAGAGTTGGCAAAACAACTTGTTTCTTTTCTTGTAGAACTCCATTCTATTTCAGGAGAAAAAGCAAGTCGAGATTTGAATCTAAAGGTTCGTAATCCTCGTGAAGAGATGTATAACCTGTATGATAAGATTCAAAATAAATTGTTTCCTTTTATCAGAAAAGACGCTCAAAAGGTAATATCACAATCTTCTGAAACGTTCCTAAAAGGGGAAGCATTTTCAAATTCAGATATAACACTTATACACGGAGATTTCGGAGCATCTAACATCTTATGGAATCCAGAAACAAGTATGATTTCAGGGATAATAGATTTTGGTGGTTCTGGTTTAGGTGATCCGGCGTATGACTTTGCTGGAATACTCTCCAGCTATGGTGAAGATTTTTTTGATATGTGTATTAACCTATATCCTAATGGTAATGAAATATCTGAACGAGTTAAATTTTATAAAAGTACATTTGCTTTACAAGAAGCATTGCACGGGATTGAGAATGACGATAGCCAGGCTTTTGAAAGTGGAATTAAAGATTATAGATAGATTGCTTGTTCAACTAACGGGACACGTTAGTTAAACGAAATAAGGAGTAGTTTGCTGCGGCAGCTGCTCCTTGTTTTATTAAGCTAAAGGGCAGTATAGTTGAACTAGGTTAAAACATTATAAGCAGATGGGGAGTTATAAATAATGGTACTATGGAGGAAGCGCAGTCCCATACGTAAAATTTACAGCAATTGGCTATAACGCAGGATATAGAATAACCTGGAACAATAATGTTCCAGGTTGAATTCTTTCTTTCATGTATTAGGTTACTGACTAAGCGTGTACAAATAGAAGCCGTAGTCTGTCGGCGTGCCCGGATGACCCAATTGACGGAGCATCGCGGTTACATTGCCGCGGTGATATGTTCCGTGGTTTACGATATGCTGGATATAGTCTATGCAACGGGAATTGAAACCACCAGAAGGATAGATTGCTTCGATATCCTCTTGTTGTTCAACAAAGACTCGTAATTGCGAAGCCAGCCCATTCATCATCTGCCCTAGCTCTTCAATACGTATGCCTGCTGTTTCCGCCACCATTGCATCAATAGAATCTTTCAAGCGCTCCAAATACTCCGCTGATATTTCCGTGACGCCACCAGCTTCAAAGAACGACAACCAACCTCGATCGACCACATAGATATGCACCATCGCATCGTAGATCGTCGGGAATACGCTGGTAACCTCTTTGCGGTATATCTCTTCAGACAGTTCTTTTAAATACGCACAAACCTTTTGATTCGCCCACACATGATAATCCAATTGCTGCAATACATACGATTTCAACTTGGTTTCCCCTTTTCAAATGGGGAATGACGCAGTTAAAGGGCAATTATGCGCTAATCCCCTTAAAAGTTTGCCCGGGATCTATTGTTGTTTTCATATCAAACGCCTCCTGATCATCACCTAATGATATAGTAACATATATTTATCCCCTCATGATATTTATGTGATAATAATTACTGGAGCAAAAGGACAAACAGGAGGTCACGTACAACATTTGCTATTGAGGAGCTTACTTTGCTTGGTAGCAGTTCCTTTTTACTTGTTGAAGTAACGGGCAGTTTAGCACAATCCCCAATTGCTCTTACATGGATATTTGTGTAAAATTTACATATGGTTTCAAACAGGGTGAAAGAGAGGTTTTATAATGAAGAATCCTCTGAAATGGATAAGAGTCCATTTCAATATCTGGGATAATCCGCTTAATATCTTTTATTGGGTGCTCTTACTAATGCTTTTATATTTTTTGGTGGGTATTTATGGAATGAACTGGTCATAAGTGCATTTATTATAAATCTAAAGGAAACTTGCTTTCGTTGAGACACGGTAGTTGAAAACAAAACCTTCTTGAGCTGACAGTAGCTGCTGCTCATTATATTGAGCTAACGGGACACTATAGCTTAATAAAATAACTAAAACGCGGCTGCCGGCATGGATCGGCAGCCGCGTTGCGCTAACGGGCAGGTTAGTATTAATCAGCAACACATGGTAAAATTTTTTTGAGTTGCTCTTGATGAAGGAAAGGGCAAGTTTATTCAGGAGGTGGTCAAATGGGTTCTCGAAAAGAAACACCTGAAGAACTAATAGAACGTTTAAGACAAGAAGAATTAAAAAATAACCCTTTTGGTGCGTTTAGTGATGGAGTAAATCGTTCTGAATATGGAAATTTAACTGGTTTATTTGGTGGCTTGGGATGGAAAGGAACTGGAATTATAATTTTATTATTGGTTATAGGGTATATAATTTACAAATTACTAAATTAAAAATTATAGCGACGATATTACATTTTTCACCACTTGCTGGAGCTTAAAGTTGATCTTGAACGAATGAAATACCAGCCAACAAAGGATGAAGAAGACGAGGACTTTGAGGAAAAAATTGATGAGCTATTAGCAAGGATTAATTGAACTAACGGGACACTATAGCTTAATAAAATATCTAAAACGCGGCTGCCGGCATGGATCGGCAGCCGCGTTGCGCTAACGGGAAGTTTACGTAAAAATATTTTTCGTAATCCTCACTATATGGTAGTATTGAGATGGATTAATATGGAAATTTTTGTTGTGGAAGGAGATTTGAAGGTTGAGTAAAGTTTGGACGATTTTTTCATTAATATTTATTCTATTTGGCGTAACCATCCTATTCATATCTAACTTATTAGAAGCACTTGTTCCCAAGCTAGGTTTTGCAGCATTTCAAGTGGCAGCAGCAGGGGAGTATATTCCAGAAAATTATGAAATGGATTTAAGCAGTAACTATCTGCTTGGTTCATTATGTATCCTGTTTGGTGTTGGAGTATTAATTACTATCTGGCAAGACTATTTGTCTATGGTTAAAAAACATGGCTAATAACCGTTCAATGCAATGTAGTTCATTAAACTAACGGGACACTATAGCTTAATAAATAAAAATATGCGGCTGCCGGCATGGATCGGCAGCCGCGTTGCGCTAAAGGGCAGATTTGCTCAACAAATGGGCATCAATGTTGTTGAACGCACAAAGGAGGATAATAATGGATGGTTGGACATTAATAGAGGATGAAGAGCAAGAAAAAGTGTGGTCAAGATTTACTAAGGATTTTCTTTTTAATCCCAGTACCGAATTTTTGATTGATTAGCGAAATGCATAACCCCTTACATACTCTCTTTGCGACAATGAAGCAAAATGAAAATCTAGGGTCTTAACATTTCTCCCTTGTCCCATGAAACAATTAATCGATTCAATCTTCTTAGCCGAGTTTCTTCTTTTTTAGCACTCATTACCCACCAAATAGAATCTCTTCTGTACGAAGGTGGAAGCTGATTAAAAAATCCCCAAGAACTTGGATCTTTTCTAATTTCATCCTCATATTCTTTCGTTAAAGTAACGTTCCTATGAACGGAAGAATAACCTGTTTGATCATTTCTTTGATTGAAAACAGTCAATCCCTCAGGCCTCATTTGATTGTGTTCTATCAGTTTATGCACCTTTTGCACATTAACTTTACTCCAGAGGCTATTAGGCTTACGTGGAGTAAAGCGAATTTTATAGCAATCTTCATCAACTGTTTTTCGTATCCCATCAATCCAACCAAATGACAGTGCACAATCTACTGATTCGGACCAAGTGAGACTTGCTTTATTGGTCTTTTTCTTAAAAAAAACTACCCAAATTTCACTAGCTGTTTGGTGATGAATATCCAACCAATCAATAAATTCTGTTTGATTACTAAAAAATAGCACTTCACTCATTTTTCCAGCCATTCTAAAATCATTTGATTAAGCTCTTCAGGTCTTTCTTCTTGAATCCAATGACCGGTGTTTAAACTCTTAATGTCTATATTAGGTACAAAATCTTTTATATTTGGAAGCGGCGGAATAATATCTTTCTCACCATAAATCATCAATGTTGGCTGATGAAGAATAGGAGATACGTCACCTAATAAATGCCAATTACGATTTAAATTTCTGTACCAATTGATGCTTGGAGTGAAACCTGTCTTATTGAAGGCTGTGATATAAACAGAAAGATCATCATCGCTCATAACAGGTTCACCTAACGGCTGGGTTGCTTTAGCTAGATTAATCATTTCCATTCCTTCAACAGAGCCTTGTGATGGAACATTCTTTCGATATAAGTTACGAAGAAATTGGGCTGCATTTTCGTCTAATACAGCATCTGCAACACCTGGTTGTTTGTTAAAGTGAACAAAATAGTAATCATCGCCAAAAGCTTCTTCCATAAAATCAATCCAAGGTCTCTCTCCTCGAACTTGGTAGGGCAAGCATAAGTTAATCATTTTATTAACACGTTCTGGATGCAGCAAAGCCATACTCCAAACAACACTTGCGCCCCAATCATGGCCCATAAAAATGGCATCTTTGTATTGGTAGTGATCCAAAAGAGCAACAAGATCACCCGTTAAATGTTCAATATCATATTTTGTGACTTCTTTTGGACAAGAAGACTCTCCATACCCTCGTTGATTAGGAATAATAACGTGATAACCTGCTTCTACAAGAGGAGTCACTTGATGTCTCCAAGAAAAGGCATGCTCTGGCCATCCGTGGCAGAGAACGATAGGTTGCCCCCCATTTTTTTGTCCAGCTTCAAAAACCTCTAGCTCCACACCGTTACCTGAGATAAGTGTTGGTGTTGGAAATTCATAATTGTTTGTCATTTAACATCCTCCTAATTAAAATAAAAGTATCTTACAATGACAATATTATCATGGACGTTTGACAACGGTCTGTCAGCTTTGAGAAACTCACTTAATGATATTTGTCAGCCATCAATCTGAGTTTGGAAGCAATTTTTTTGCGCATTTCTTTTGGAGCTAAGACCTCTATATGCTCTCCAAAACTAAATATGAGAGAGAACAACCATTCTTTTTCGGGGAATGTAGCTGTAACAAGAAGTTCACCTGTTTCTAACACCGCAATATCTTCTTTATTAAAAACATCCTTCACACGAGACTTCATTTGAGGGGAAACTTTTAAGACAATTGTTGTCATTGTTGTTTGTTCATTTAATAATGCCATAATCTCGTGATAGGATTTTTCTCGACGTTCAAATGATTGATTTTCAATGTGAAAATCACTTATACGGGAAACTCTAAATATTCTGAAGTCTTCTTTTAAAAGACAATAAGCAAATAAATACCAAGTATAATTTTTAAATATGAGCGACATAGGCTCAACTTGTCTTTTGCTGACGATATTATCATAATTTCTGTAGTCAATAGTCAGTAAATTAGTCTGTGTAATAGCTTTCCTTAGCGTCTTAACTAATGCTTTTTGATTTGGAGAGTCTCCATAAGGATGTAAATCAATGATGATTTGTTCCATATGCAGCTTTAGATAATCTACCTTGTTTTTAGGAATGATATTTTGTAGTTTTTCTATGGATGATTCTAACTCAATGTCGTCAACTGTGAAATTAATATCCTTGAGAACAGAAAGAAGGGAGGACAGGTTATTAAGAGTTAGTACTTGATGATTTAATTTATAACTCTCATAAATGCTGAATCCACCATTGTTTCCGGAATGGGAAATGATGGGAATACCAGCTAGATTGATTGTTTCAATATCTCGGTAAATAGTCCGGACCGACACTTCAAATTTCTCAGCCAATTCATTTGCTGTTACACGATTTCTATTAAGTAACATCACAATAATGGTTAACATACGTTCTATTTTCATCTTGTTCTCCTTAAAAATATATTTTTTTATTATGACCCAAGAGACAGCTATAAAGCAATTGAGCAGCTGTGATAAATCTAACGAGAAAACATCTGAAATGAGGGGTTTTATTGGAAGAAAATAAAAAAAAGGCATATTTGACGATCAATTATCAAGCGTTATTAGATATTAAAAATAGCGGTGAATTCAGTAAAGAGAACTTTAATCAAGTATTTCGAATCGCTCATGTTTTTCACAATCTTGCCTTGTTCATCATTGAAGATTTTGAAGGCTTTGACGAAGAGAAGTTTTGGAGAAATGTAAGTGGTCTTGAAAGGGGTTTTGGATTAACTCATTACAGAACATTGTTTGAGAAAGTGAACAGAGAAGAATTATTACGCTAACGGAGAACGATAGCATCATAACTAACAGGCAGCCAGCATTAATGGCTGCCTGTTCAACTATCGGGCAGTATAGTTCAACAATAATGATTTTTTAACTTTACATTGCGTTCAGCTTATGTTGAAATAATGAGCGAATGAGCTTAAAAATGATGTTTGTGGTTGATGGACTTGGAGGAATGGGAATGTCTTTTATTAAAGGAATAGAATTATGCCGTCGATTTCATATGGAAATCGTTGAGCCTGTAATGATGGAAAATTACTCTTTCTTGTCCTATTCATCGGCTCTAATTGGTCCAGGTAGCGAAGTGCTCGGATATGATACGGAAATGTCGACTGATCACGATTGGGTGCCCAGGGTATATCTTTTTCTTAACCAACTAGATATCGGGTATTCAGAACAAATCCAATCAACTCTGCACGAGCGAGCTCCGGAACGGTTCTATGGCTTCCCCATTGATATAAGGAAGAGCGTAATTACAACGGTGCCGAGGTTGATCGAAAGTTACCTGGCTGTTAACAAAGATGAACGATTAGAACCAGTAGATTGGCTAACGTTTCCTTCACAGTCACTTCTCGAATTAACACGTGGGGAAGTTTATAGGGACGATAATGATCAACTTTCCACATTACGCAAACAATTCGAATATTACCCTCACGATATTTGGTTGTACCTTATGGCATCAAGTTGGCAGCGAATCGGTCAAGAAGAACATCTGATGCTTCGTTCGGGTTTTATAGGTGACGAAATTGGCTCATCTATTATCGCTTCACGCCTTGTCCGCGACATCATAAATCTCTGCTTTCTTATGGAGCGTCAATATGCACCCTATCCAAAATGGTTTGGTACTGCATTTAAACGTTTGAAATGTTCTGATCAAATAATGTCTCATCTTTGGACTGCTCAAACGGCAGTTACATGGGGGGAACGCGAGCATGCTTTGAATAATGCTTACAAGCATCTATCAAGTATGCACAACGGACTAGGGATCACTGAAAGGATTCCTGATGACGTTTCATACTTTTTTGATCGTCCCTTTAAAGTAATGAACGGTGAAGAAATTGCTAGCCTCATCGCAAATCAAATCGTGGATACAGACATTCAACAGTTATCCCAAAAACGTTTGATTGGTAACATAGACCAGATTACAGACAACACAGATTTCAGAAAAATGAATAGGTGGTCTGATGGAGAAGGAGAATTTGCAAGAAATGCTTTAAAAAAACTATATAACCCTAGTTTGTTAGTTAAAAAGGATCAATAGTTCAAATCCAAAAGGCTTCAACGGCGGCCATTAAACTAACGGGACACGTATAACTAAAACGCGGCTGCCGGCATGGATCGGCAGCCGCGTTTCACTAACGGGCAGAATTGTTCAATAATAGGTAGCAATAGTCGCAATACTTATCATAAAGCTCAAATCGAGGTGGAATATTTATGATTAAACCTGTGCTTAAATATCTTGATATTACTGGATTTTAACAATGGCTTTTACAATTACCTTGCGAAAACTTAGATAGGAAGAACATTTCATTTTTGCAAAGGGGAATGAAGATTGCTATTAATATTGATAATAATTCTCATCTCTGTTGTAATTAATCATTTAGAGGTTTTCATAATAAAAAAGTATGGTCTTGTTCAAAGTAGAAGATTTCTTCGCATAGAAAAGTGGGTAACTGTAGGAGTTGTTATTTGTTATTTTCTTGTTGCCTTTGTGTTTAAAGATCATGGAACTAAGTTATTGTTGGCAATATTATCATTCATTATTTCAAGTTTTCTTCTTTGGCACACATGGGTAAACAGAGGCAAACGTAGATGAGCATTAGATTAAGCTAACGGGACACGATAGCTTAATAACTAACTAAAACGCGGCTGCCGGCATATATCGGCAGCCGCGTTTCACTAATGGGCAGGATTACGTAATAAACTAGCAGCTTGCCACCGGAATTTTTATCCACAACTAAACACTTTTGATATAATATGGAATTGAACTACTATTTCCATAGGAGGCGAATTCCAGATGAGTGATCATCAAATAGCTACAAAGCAAATAATTAAATCTGTTAGTTATAACTTGCCAGTCCTCGATATTGAGAAAGCCGGAGGGTGGTATGCTAAGCATCTTGGATTCGAGTATATCGAACCGAAAGGCGGCGAGATGAAGCTTCCAGACGGTACTTGGATTAGCTTCTTTACTCCTGATACTGACGAAGATAGCATGTGGTACATCGGAGGAGAAATTGGTCAATATCGGGTTGGCATCGTGTTTCGAGTCCGAGACCTGGACCAACTTCACAATGACTTGAAAAATGACGGAGTGCGGGTGACAGATATCGGGGGGGAAAACTCCTCCTGCGGAAGATTTTTTGATTTTTATGATTTGAACGGTCTTAAACTTGGTGCATGGGAAGGGTACTTGGAAAACAACCGGTATTATCATGCTCAATCTTGCTAATTCAACAAAACAAGCACGTCGAAGAAACCTGGCATTGAACTAACGGGACACTATAGCTCAATGATGACACGAACGGCAGCCGGGCAGTGATATGCTCCCCCTACGGTAGACAGGTTAAAAAATAAAACCTGTTACTGTAAGGGGAGTTTTTTCGTGGTCAGGAAAAAATATAATGCACTAGAAAAACTCAAAATCATTGAAGAAGTTTCAAATGGAGAGATTGGTTTTCTAGCTGCTGCTAAAAAGTATGAGATTAACAAAACAACGTTAATGAAATGGCAACGACGCTACAAATTGTATGGTTATGAAGGGCTGGAGCGCCGTACCCATAACCGAAGTTATAGTGCTGAACTCAAGCTTCAAGCGGTGAGAGAACACCTTCAGGGCGAATTGTCTCAGTACCAGATCATCGATAAATATGAGATCTCCAGTACAAGACAGCTCTCCGACTGGATTAAGAAGTATAATGGTCATAGCAGCTTAAAAGCCTACAGAGGAGAAACAAAAGCTATGACAAAAGGTCGTTCTACAACGTGGCAGGAACGGATAGAGATTGTTCAGTATTGCCTGGTTAATCAGTATGACTACCAAAAGACGGCGGAACAATTTCAGGTTTCTTACCAGCAAGTATATCAATGGGTGAAGAAGTTCGAGGATCGTGGTCAGGATGCGTTAAAAGATGGCCGAGGCAGAAAGAAAGCACCTGAAGAGTTAATAGAGGCTGATCAACAGAAACTCAAGATGAAGCAAATGGAGTACGAAATTGAGCGCCTTCGGGCTGAGAATGCATTCTTAAAAAAGTTAGAGGAACTCGAAAGAAGGCGACGCTAGGTCATATACGACATGAAACGGTTTACCTTGCCATTGAAGCTCTTCACAAGGATGCATCAATGCGCATTCAGCTTCTCTGTGAAATTGCAGGGATTGCACGCTCTAGCTATTACAAGTGGCTAAATCGTAGACCCAGCTTTCATGAGCTAGAGAATGAGCAGTTGGCGCAGGTGATGCTGAACATCTATGAGAAAGTGGAGCGTACATTTGGATACCGTCAATTAACTCTACATATGCGCAAGCAAACCGGAAAAACGATCAACCATAAACGTGTGTACCGGCTGATGAAGCTAAGGGGGATTCAGTCTGTAATCCGCAGGAAAAGAGCGAAATATGTGCATTCCACTCCACAGCAAGTGGCAGAGAACCTGTTAAACCGTAAATTTGAGGCTTCAGCACCAAATGAGAAGTGGGTCACGGATGTGACCGAATTCAAATATGGACATGGTCAAAAAGCCTATTTAAGCGCTATTCTAGATCTCCATGATAAATCCGTCGTCTCCTTTGTATTGGGGCATTCCAATAACAATCCGCTGGTATTTCAGACGTTGGAGCAAGCTTTGCAAGCAGCTCCAGGAAGCAAACCTATGCTTCACAGTGATCGTGGATTTCAATACACATCGTTGGACTTTAAAAAGCTTTTGGACAAAAACGGGCTGTCTCAGAGCATGTCTCGAGTTGGTCGATGCATCGATAACGGCCCAATGGAATCCTTCTGGGGGACTCTAAAATGTGAGAAGTATTATTTACACACGTACGAATTCTTTGAGGATCTCAAGAAGGACGTCGAGACCTACATTCATTTTTACAATAACGAACGATTACAAGCAAAATTAAACGGCCTTAGTCCAATGGAATTCAGGAACAAGGCCGCTTAACTGTTTTTATTATTTGTACTGTCTACTTGACGGGGTGCAGTTCA
>NZ_KB895439.1 GCF_000374845.1 Paenibacillus terrigena DSM 21567
CCTTGGGATGTCCATCGTTTCGATTCATGATATAGGGGGATTTATATGAAGCTTACTGTTTTTTACGATGGTCAGTATTGGGTTGGAGTTATGGAACAACAGGAGCAAGGAAAGTTGAAAGCAGCTAGGTATATCTTTGGTACAGAGCCGAAGGACGAGGAGATCCTAAATTTCACCAATAAAGAGATGTGGGGGCTTGTAAGCGGACTTTCACAAGAGGTGGCTGTCAAATTTTCTGCAGCGAAGAAGGTTAGCCCGAAACGGATAGCAAGGAAGGCTGCAAGTGAAGTAAAAAGGAAAGGTGTCTCAACCTACGCACAAGAGGCTCTACAGTTGGAGTATGAGAAGCGGAAGAAGGAAAGACGGGACATCTCTAAGCAGCAACGGGAAGCAGATAAAGCACTTAAATGGGAAATGAAGCTACAAAAGGCGAAAGAAAAGCATCGCGGCCACTAGTAGAAAACGTGTACTAAAGTTTCCAGGTAGGATATGACGTTACACAAAGGGCACCCGATCGGGTGCCCTTAATTCTGACTTTACTGACTACACAGAGAACCTTATCACAATTCATTAAGCTAACGGGACACTATAGCTCAATAATGACACGACGGCAGCCGGCCAGAACGATCGGCTGCCGTCGTTGCGCTAACGGGCAGGAGATAGTTCGGAACAGGCTACCGTTCATGCCGGTAGCCTGTTCTCGTTGTTCTATTGTGTCCCGTTAGTTTAGTGAATATTGTCGATTTTCCCGGTCCAATGGTGTGTGCGTTGGTGTATGATAGATCACAGGCAGATTACACCAATATATTTTATAAAAACGGAAAACAGGATCGAGGACTGGTACATACCCGATACCTATAGCTGAGTCTCGCAAACTCAATCATCCCTCGATGCGCTTCATATGCATACGATTCCTATTTCCTGCGGATGAAGCGCCGATCGATGAAAAAAGCGATGAGCAAGGACAAGATGCAGAGTAAAACCGGTATGCCAAACGATTCAAAAGAGAAGGAGCTGCCTTCCAGCTTCAGGTGGTCGGTGGCGCGATATTCGAGCCGCTTGGCGGCAAATTTCGCCGTCTGGATATCCTCCTGCTTGGCCAAATCCTCGAATGCGGGATCCATTGCAAACCGATCCGCCGCGTTGCGGTGCAGGAACAGCAGTTTCGCGCTGTGGCCGCTGTTCTTCCATTGGTTGATGTCTTCGGCGGCTGCAGATTCGGCATCGGCACCAACCACAATCATTTTCTCTAGCTTCGGCACGTTTTTTATCTGATAACGCGCGACTAGGTTCAGGCCGTGCTTCGTAACGATTGGTTTGTTCGCGCTAGAAACGGTCAACGTCGTCGTCGTACCGGAAGCGGCGTATGTATCGAATGCGGCGGACAAATCCAGTTCATCGGCGCCGTTATATACCAGCACGCCCGCTTTTACTTTGTTCCATTGATAAGCGTTGTTCAGTACGTATGTTATATCGCTCAATCCGGCAACGAACGGTTTCATTTGCGGGTTTGTCACATACTCGTAAGAGGGATAGTTCATCTCTTTCGCCACTTTCTTCGCCGCCGCCTCGCCCAGTTGCTTGGAAATGACATATAGCGTAGCGTCGATCCCGGATGTCAGACCGGCAGAAGATACGATATTGCCTTGTGGGACGTAGCGCCGATCATTCACCCACTGGATTTCCGGATATTTTTTAATGAGTCTGTTCATGTCTCCCCAGTGCGTCGCGGCCGATTTGCCGTTCAACAAGCCAGTATCCGCCAGGTTTTCAGCCCCGTTGCAAATGGAGATCAATGTCGTCTTGGCACCCGAGTGCTTACGAATCCATTCACGGACAGGCGCATATTTATTCTCGTCCAAAATCGGCATAAACGGAATGACGATAATGTCCGGGCTTTTTCCGAGCATTGCATCCATTTCGTCAAACGAATAGTGTGGGACGACATCGAGTCCACCGGTTAGTGATTTAATTTCGCGATCGGGGGAAACGCCGTATACATTGTAAGAGTCAGTCATCGCAAACATCTTGTATGGGACGAGAAAATCGAACACTTCCGTCACTTCGTTCGCCAGAAGTACGGCCACCGTCGGTTTGTTAGAGTCATATATCGGTACCTGCAAATCCGTCAATGCAGGGGGGGCTTTATCGTAAACCGACATTCCGGCATTCATCGTATTGACGGACCCGACCGCGCCTATCCCCCCCACGACGACGACAAAAACGATGAGATAGATAATAATGCGTAATACAGTTTTCACTTGCTTCGCTCCTTCAAGTTAGATTACTTACCCATAAAATTTAACAAATCAAGATGAACAAGGCATCTGTCTGTGGTTCGGTCGAGAGGCCCGCCTAACGTTGGAGCTGCCACTGGACCCTAGTCTGTATTCTTTTTTTAGCATGACTCAATAGGGCTATGATTTTAACAAAACGGTGCCATTCGCTGTTCGGTAATGGGGCCACCGAATGACTAACGCTTCTCATCCTAGCGGAACCTTTAAAACTCAAAAAGACATCTGCCATTGAATTTTCGAGCAGATGTCTTCATTTTATCCCTTTGGCACGGGCTGAAGAGCTCTTATCTAGTTTTAGTTGTTAAACGGGACACGATAGTTGAATAATGGTATAAAGGCAGCTAGCCAAAATCAGCTGCCTTTTTCATTGAAGTAACGGGCAGGATTATTTAACCACTTCGCCGAATACTCCAATAATTAATTGGTTTTGATAATGTATGAATCAGGAGATGATCAATCTGCCCAAAATGCAGTGTACTTGCGGGAACGTGGTTCATATGGGTGACATCCCGTGCAGAGTTCAATACAACTTTATTTCTGACATTGATTACGATAAGGTACAAGGGATGGTCGATGCAGAAGAGCTTTATCAGAAAATGAAAATGTTCTTTGTCTGTGAGAACTGTAAAAAACTTTGGATCTTCTGGAATGGCTTCGATAACCCCCCTCAGGAAAACGTACCAGTGTTGAGCTAAGGGCAGTTTAGTGGCATTTAGATAAGGATTGGGTAGTTGATACAACTAACGGTTGTATCCCTATCAACTTTGCTTACATTGCATGAATAGCGCCCCTATGTAATGATAAATTCATACATTCAAAGGCGGTGGGATAATCGGGGTGGATAAGATTATGTTTCAAGATAGGATAAAAACTCTTCGTTTGGAACGGAATATGACACAGCAGGAATTAGGGGATCTCCTAAGCGTTACCTGCCAAGCCGTATCCAAATGGGAAACCGGTATAGCAACACCAGACATCACATTGCTACCTAAGATCTCCAAGTTGTTCAGTTGTTCAATTGATTCATTGTTATTCGGTGGAGAGGGTAGCCCATCGCACGGTAGTAAAACGATGATGCGGATGGATCTGGAAGATGCGAAGATCGAATGTTCTAATCTTAGGGGCATTGTTATGCGTGATGTCGTGATGGATGGTGCAGAAATATTTGAGAGCCGGCTAAACGGGATACGAATTCACCATGGTGGAATGGCGAACCTATCCCTTAGGCACCTTGATCTAGACGGATTATCGCTTGGCTTCAGTCAAATGAATGGTGCTGTCATTCATGATTTGGGTGGACATACTACGCCTATTCGATTCGCGGAGAATGATTTCAAGAAAAGCACGGTTGATAGGTGTGACCTAGCCAATGTCAAGTTAATCAACTGTAACTTGTCAGGGTTAAGAATTAATGGTTCCACACTAAGAGATAGTTGGTTGCTTCAGCCGGAGGAATATGAGCCTATACATATAGAAGATGTTGATTTCCATGATAGTGTAATCAAAAACAGCAATCTGTCGGGAGTTCGCATAGAAAAATGTGTAATCAACGGGCTTACGATTAACGGGATTCCGGTGGAACAGTTAATCGCTGCCTATGACCAGATCCACGGCAGTAAGTAATGATGTTATGCATGATCATCATTAAACTAACGGGACACGATAGCACAACGAAGAACAGGCTGCCGAATATTATTCGGCAGCCTGTTCTCCTTACGGGCAGGATAATGCAGGAAATTTAAGAATAACCTATACAACGGGTCCCCCAAATACGACAGCTTACCCCTCGAACGGATAGACAAGCCCCCACTGGGCTCTTAAGGTATCCAGCGTCTCGGCGACCGCGATCGATTCGTCGAGCGTGATCAAGGCGTTCTCCTTCCGGCCTGCCCGCAAGTCTTCATGTACGGCTGTAAATTCATAGCCGAATCCTTCCCCGATCCGTTCATCCTTGATTGTGTCCTCAAGCCGATCCCCTATGATCAATCTGGCTTCTCTAGGGGACCAGAACCGCGGAACTTCAATATGGCCCTTGGTTCCGATGATGCGAACCTCTTGCGGCGTCGAAGTCGAGATGGAAGAGAAGAGCGAAGCCATCTGTCCGTTCTCATATTCCAGCAAGCATGCCATTCGGGCATCCACTCCAGTAGAAGTGGAGCGGGAACGACTGAGCACCTCGACGGGCTTGGAGCCGAAAACCATCGAGGCGTAGGAGACTGCGTAAACGCCGACATCGAGCAGACTGCCCCCGGCCATATCGGGATTGAACAGGCGCGATTGAGGGTTCTCCGCAGCAGAGAATCCGAAGTCCGCCGTTAAGTAATGCACGTCTCCGATGGCTCCGTCCGAAACCCATTGCATGACCTTGCGCGTTACCGGAAAGAATCGGGTCCACATCGCTTCCATAAGGTACGTTCCGGTTTTTCTCGCTTTCTCAACCATCTTCCGAACCTGCGCGGCATTCGGAGCGAACGGCTTCTCGCATAACACCGGCTTGCCTAATTCAAGTGCCAAACAAGCATGTTCCATATGGAGATGGTGCGGCGTGGCGACATAGATGGCATCCACTTCCGGGTTCCGGATCATGGCTTCGCAGTCGGTGTAAGCCTTTGCACCGTAAGGCAGCGCTAACTGCACCGCATTAGCTTCCGTACGGGAAAACACAGCGACCAATTTAGCATCGCTCAATTCCTTGAAGTCGTTCATAACCCGCTTCGTAATTCCGCCTGCTCCGATAAAACCCCAACCAATTACAGATTTCATGGACTCACTCCGTTCTCTCGCTTCTTCCGCCGACCCTCAGGGGCTCGGCCATAAGATTAATTTACCATGCCCCCGACAAGGAGGCTATCTTAACTTAAGCCGAATTCACCGAATGGAAAAAGAATATATGGCTGTCGTTTCTCAACTACCATGAAAATTCATCTCGGTAACATCTAAAAAGTCAAAACTAAAGAGAGGCGCAGTTCTTTAATTTTTTTAAGTGCAGCACCGGAGTTAATTAATTTATCTGTATTCAATAGATCATAGATCAAGAAACTTCAGATATTGAAACGGCAAATCTTGGTGCGCAGCTGTGGGAAGCGAATACGATGCCCATGGCCATCTATAATCGGATGATTCAAGCTATTGGAACGTTTATTTTTCCTATTTTTGTTGTATCGAATATCGCTCCTCTCTATGTTTTAGACAAGTTAACTTTAACCAGACTAGTATGGGGAATATGTGCGCCGTTTCTATTCTTTGCTTTTGTTCGAATTATGTTCTTACAAGGGCTTAAGCGTTACACGAGTGCAAGTAATTAAAGGCCGAGAGTAGGACACTTCACGGCAGAGAAAGGCAACCTGTCCATTCGGTTGACAGTCGGAGAAAATACGGCTTGGGTGAACTTTCTGGTGAAGTAAACGCTGAAATCGTCCTATAACCTTTTAAGCTAACGGGACACTATAGCTTAAAAAAATAACTTAAACGCGGCTGCCGGCATAGATCGGTAGCCGCGTTGCGCTAACGGGCAGTATAACTGAATGATTTTCCTCGTTTAGAGAAACCCAAAATACAGTCAATAAAATTTACAAATGAGGTATAATATTCCTTGTGAAAGGAGGGGCGTTGTGATGAGGATAAACTTATGGATGATCAGCGTAATCGAGTTGTTCGCGATCAGCGGCTGCCGGGGGCAAAAGACTTCGTTTCAGGCGGATACTTTCTCGGATAAGGATAAGTGCATTGTTAGCATACAAAATAGCAAGGCCCTGTGTTATGGCGATTCGAGAGCGGATATCGAGGCGATCATTCAGGACGGTGGCGATAGCGGGCATCCCTTCGTAATATATCATTCGGGTGTGCGCGTAGCGTATCGCGGCGATGTCGCCGTGGGCTTTCAATTGTTGGAGGGTTCTGAAGACGTGTATCAAACGGCTCGCGGAGCACGCGTCGGGATGAGCAAAGCCGAAGTCATGAATCTTTATGGGCACAAATATGCGTATGAAGCAACGCCGAATAATCTCGATTATGCCTACGACATGAAGACGGGTAAGTTTGTCGAAAAGACGCAAGTATTCTCTGGTGCGGTTCAGGAGAAGCGAGAGCAGATTTTCCTTGTCTCCGCGATGTTCGATGGCAACCAGGGCGGTGCGGCCTCTCAGATTGGACTGATAGATCAGAAGATGGCGATTTTTTTAGAGTAGGGGCAACGGACAACTAAAGCAGGATGGGAAGCTCATGCCTTTCCGAACAATAAAATCTGTCTTGACTATATCCTTGATTTTCGATTAAGGAAGGCAGCCTGTTGAACTAACGGGACACGATAGGTCAATTAAAGACAGAGTAACGGCATCCTTTCGGCTGCCGTTTTCTAATCTAACGGGCAGGATAGCTCAAAAGTTTCGCGAATATCCTACACATAGAATTATTTACGAAGTTAGTGATTAAGACGTTATATGACATGGGATCGCAGCGATTGAAGCATCGGCAACGACAGAACAGTGGATATACGATATTTAAGCCAGATTATTAAGGACACCATCGAGGGGTCCTTTTTCGCGTTCTACTGGAGGGGACTCGCAGGATTGGATAGAAGGAGGTAACATGAAGGCATGGCTGTAACTATTTTCCGAAAGGCTGTAACCTTTCCGTTATTGAAACGTGGTTATGTTGAGGGGATACATGATGAAGCATAGCACACTCGAAAGTGTGTACCGGAAATATATGCCGGACCTATACCGATATTTACGAACCCTGTGCGGAGATGATGGTACCGCAGAGGATTTGGTGCAGGAGACCTTTTACCGTGCCTATCTGCATCTGGAGAATTATAAGGACGAAAAGGTTAAGCCTTGGCTTTTCCGCGTGGCCTACAATGCATTTATCGATATGAAACGAAAAGAGAAGCGCAGCACCACATCATCCGATGAATTTTTCCATCTGTTGTCCGATGATGATCGGAAGGGACCGGAATCGGTTCTTTTGCAAAAAGAGGATCATGACGCCTTAATGGCGTGGATTGTACAGCTGCCCGAGCTGCAGAAGCAGGCATTGGTATTATACGATTTGCACCAGCTTTCATATCAGGAAAGTGCGCATGTTATGGGGATTACCTTGTCGCATTTTAAAATTTTACTATTTCGGGCAAGGCAGCAGCTAAGGAAGACCAAGGAAAGGAACGATCAGGATGACCGATGATTTCAAGCGGAAGCTTCAGGATTACAAGAACGGCACACTGACAGATGCAGAACAGGCGGATCTGGAGCAACAGCTGGAGAAGATGGAAATCTACCAAGCCTACTTGGACGAAATGTTGGAAGGTGAAGAAGATAACATGACGGCTGAGTTAGGCAGAATGACGGAGCGAGAAGCCAAAATGCATAAGCGTGAGGCACGACTGCTTCGGAAAGGGAAATGGCGGAATCGTGTTGGCACGGCGTTGACGCTGGTCTGTCTGTATATCGGCGTCACATTCGTATCTGGGATCGGAACCTCCCTCTATTACACGACGGGAGATCCGGATCTTGGTGATGTCAATCGTGATGTTGTCGAATCAGCGTTTGCAGTAGCTTATCCGAACGTAACGGTTCATCTCAGCAGTAATACCGGAGCCTATTTCAACATGAATGTTAACAGTAAAATGACCAAACGCGTCGGAGACGAATATCTGGAAGTGGGCGATTTTTCGGGATCTTTTCTGTTCAACTGGTTGCGTCTATATGATTTCACTTGGTCAGATAACGAAGCGGCTCGATCCGCCATATTTCAATTTCCGGGGTCCAGCGAACTAAACAGCGATCAGGAGTGGAACAGGCTCGACAAGCTGCCCGAAGGGACGGTCACGGAAGCTTATGTGTCCTACAAAAAATTGTATACAACGGATGAATTTTTGCAGAAATTTAAAGGCAAGCAACTGGAACCTGTATGGTTCGCTGTAGACAATGGAGACCATGCAGAGGGGCATGATCCTGGTGGTGTGATATGGGATCCGATTGGTTTTCCGAGTATGCCTGTATGGCATCCAGACGATGGGGAGATCCTTAATCGCGAGACGACTAGAAAGGGGTTATTCACTTCCTCGGGCACATCCACGACGCGGTATCCTGCCATTGAACAATACGGCTCTGGGCAATTACGGAACGATAATTTCATCAAAACGCTTCGTATTCTGGATCAACATAAATCACTTGCGGATCGCCTGATCCATGCTGTAGATATCACGCAATCGCTGGCATATGTTGAAAAACACGGGGTGAATATTTATGGAGCCGTCGTAACGGGACCGACCAAGGAAGTTCTGAAGCTAAAAAATGACCCTGCCGTGTCCAGTATCCGGGTCGGTAAAGTCACACTTTGGAATTGGAATCATGAGTCGTAAATGATAAGCGGTTGTTGAACTAACGGGACACTATAGTTTAAAGGCAACAAGAAGCAGCCGATTATCGATCGGTTGCTTTTTTCGTTAAGCTAACGGGCAGGATAGTGTAACATGCATGCTCTCTATTCATTTAACGTTTGAATAAATTCCAGAATATGTGTCCTTACCTGTTCCGACTCGGCTTCTGTTAGTTTCGTCGATTCTCCTGGTTGACCTTCTTTAATCGTAGGTGCAAGAATTGTTATTGGCTCGTTCATCTTTTTTTTGTTTTCTTTTGGTTTTTCAAGTCGGGGGGTAAACAGATTTTTTTCGAGTTCTGAATAATCGATTACACTTTCTAAAAATTTACCATCCATATCGAAATAATCTTCTAAATAAAACAACTTTGTTCTTTCAAGATTATTTGATTTTTCAAAATAAGTTATAGAATTAACTTTTTTATAGCCAGTTTTCACATATAGACCCTCATTATTAGGAGTATCAGACAGAACTTCAATGGTGAAAACTTCAACCGTATCATGTACTTCTTTATTTGAACAACCCACTATAATTAATGTCAGAATAAAACACAAAACCGCAATATATTTCTTCATTTTTTTTACCGCTCCCTCCCTCACAAAAATATTACGATGTTAACCCAATTTACACTTGAAATCCATGTTTTATTTATCATTCTCGATGATATGGTCAGAAGGAAGATTACTTTATATTGTACCATATTTTGGGATTTTGTGTGTTGTCGTTTCGTACGGATCATTGAGCTAACGGGGAGTTTAGCGCAACATTACTTCATAGTTCTCGTCTATAGTATTTGTTCGCTAAAATATGCTAAGAAAGGAATAAAATACAATGAAAAAGGTTCTCACAGGAATTTTCGCTGCATTAATTTTATCTATCTCTTCACCTGCATACGCGGCAGATATGCAAATAAAAGTTGAAGGTGTTACTATTGCCTCCGATGTGAAGCCCGAAATTAAGAACAAACGAACGATGGTGCCTTTGCGGTTTATCAGTGAAAATTTGGGAGCCAAGGTCAACTGGTCGGGTTCGGAAGTTACGCTCGCAAAAAGCGATATGCAGGTAATCTTAAAATTGAAGAGCAAAACAGCGGTGAGAAATGGTAAACCCGCTCTACTCGATGCAAAACCATATATCAAGAATAATCGCATCATGGTTCCGCTTCGCTTTATTGCAGAAACGTTTAACTGTAGCGTCGAATTCAGAAATTCAACAGTATCCGTTGAACCTGCCCCATTTATTCTAGACGGCGTTATAGTGAAAGCATTGCAACACGAAGTTTACTATACAATGGGCAGCATAGTAAAACAAATGAATGGGAGTTCCTATAACGAAGCGATTTATCATATTTTTATAGACAACAAAGGAAGTAAGGTGGAGGCCCCAGCTGGGTACACATCGAGTGTTATGCAGCTTAAACCAGGGGACTATTACATGGCTGGGCAGTTTGATTTTTTGGATCAAAAAGGGAACAGCATTAAACAGTTTAATCTCTATATTTTATCTGATTCCAAGGGCAATACTTCCGATGTTAGGTTATATGATGCGACTGAAATCCAATGGTATTTATTTACCGTTTCAGCAGTTAAATCGATTTACCAGCTCATTGATAATGCCGGACAGAATGGTTTTCTGACGATGATCAGTGATACAAATCCATAAGGCAACATTTTTTTCTTACGCTAACGGGGAACGATAGCTCAATAAATAAACTAAAACGCGGTTGCCGGCATAGATCGGCAGCCGCGTTGCGCAAATGGGCAGGATAGTTCAAAAGTTTCGCGAATACCCTACATATGGAATTGTTTACGAAGTTCGTGCATAAGACGTTATCTGAAACCATCGAAAGAAAGGAGTGAAAATGTGAATAAGAAAAAGATCTATAAAATCTTGAACCCGTCAGGAATCAAACTTATTAGTTCAATGGTAATACTCATCATTATTTTGGTTGGAAGCTCCTTACGAAGTCGTGAGGAAAACTTTATGTATTATTTTGGGATTGTATGGTCGATTGTTTGTACGGTGATTTTATTTACCTCCATAGTAAGAACATTTATGAAATCAAAAGAAATAGAATTTGATAAAGAAAAGATGATAGTAAATGGTAAAAAAATTAATGCGAAAGAAATAGAACATATCATGATATATGGGGAAGTTGTGGGGGTAAAACCGAAAGGAAAATGGATAGTACCTCTAAATTTATGTTTTAGATTCAGTAAGGATCAGGTAGGTGGAATTATAGAGCTAGAAACATGGGCTGAAGAGAGCTCTGTAAGGATTTCAAGGAGTTTTTTTATGAGATGGTTGTAAATAAATTTGTAGGTAAACTCTAGGAAGTCGATGGCATCAGATAACACAGTATCTACGCTGAGTCGCTGACGCTCCTAGGTCTGCCGAGGAACTCTCGAGGAAGTGGAATCAACCCTGCAAGGCTAAGTGGCGGGGCCACCCGGCGCATTCGCGCCTTAAGCCTTTCGGGTTCGTAGATACAAGAACGTTATAGGAAATCGGCATATTATTTTATAAAAAATATAGTGAGGTTCATCAATGAAGAAAAGAGTGATAGTGAAACTATTAACATCTTTAATTTCAAGTATTATTATGGCCATTGGCTGCGCTCTTATCTTTTTTGGATATGAGGATTTTTGGTCCATTAGTCTATTTTGTTCAGTAATTTTTGTGATTATCTATTCAGTGATCGGAGTTCCAGTATCAATCTTAATTGATATGTATTTCTCAAGGATAAAAATGATAAGTAAGTTCAAGAGAACACTATTATTGGCCTTCTTATATGTTTTCAGTGGAGTAGTATCAACAATTATTTTCTATGCAATATCTAGAAGAGAACGCTATAGTAGACTTTTTGAAAAAGAGATGATCATGTTTTATGAAATTGGAATTGTAGGGTCATTGTTATTTTTAATTGTTGAAAGAGTAATTAGAAGAATACGTTAGTAT
>NZ_KB895440.1 GCF_000374845.1 Paenibacillus terrigena DSM 21567
GAACCGGATCATAAGCCTCGCACCTTTTCTGGACAGGGAAAATCTCGAGAAGTTGATTGGTGGAGTCGAAGCTGAATATCTTAGCCCGGATCTGCTGGCAAGTCTTGCTCCTTTCGTCGATCAAGGGACATTGAGCAGAATGGTGACAAACTTATTAAATAAAGTAAAGTAGACATGTATATCGGAGATTGGTGATGCATGGACCGTCGGCGATCCCCAAAGCTACCGGCTTGAAATTTCGGTAGCTTTTTGTTTGGATTTTCGGATCATTGTGAACCAGCAATACACAGAAACCTTCCAAAGTTTTATTGTTGTCACGACACCAAGAGGCCAAACCGATTGTCGCAGACGCTGCTACTGGCTGCGGTAGTCTTGAGAAAATAAAGCATTAGACTGAAAAATAAAGGATTCGATTGTTGAGAATAAAGTTCTGGACTAGGCAACGGCGTTAATCTAACGGGACACGATAGTTCAGTACCAAAAGGGCTGCCGAGTGGCAGCCCTTTATTCCACTAACTGGCGGATTTGCTCAATCATCGGGCATTATCGGACTATATTTATGGGGAGCGATGGTGCGGCTAATCCGAGTCGTTATGCAAAAGAAGATAATAATTGGTTGAATCTATCGCGCTCCTCTAAAAAAGCGCAATGACCGCTGTATTGGAACGGAACTAGCTTCGAATTTTTGATCAGCTTATTTGTTTCCTCAGCTTGGGTAAACGGAACGACTTTATCATGAATTCCGTGAATAATTAATGTGGGTACATCGATCTGACCGAGATCGTTATAAACATTTTCATCTCTAAGCGTGACCATAATGGCGGAAGTCGCCCAATTCGCCGCTTGTAATCCCATTAAAACGAACCAATCGGATTTCGGTTCGGAAATATACTGAAAGAAAAAAATTCCCGTTTGGTCTTGCAGCATTTGCGGTCGGTCATGATTTGTATCTTCGATGATTTTATTTGTAAATTCTTTTGGAACGCTAGATGGAGAGGCAGCGTCGATCAGGACGAGTTTAGATACCCCATACCCTTTGTAACGAGCCATATAACGAATCGAGATCGCGCCTCCGGTAGAGTGTCCTGCCAGTGTTATGTTTCTTAACTGTAACGCCTCGATGACCATGCGGACATCATCTGCTAATCTATCGAAATTGTACCCGTCGAATGGTTTATCCGAATTGCCGTATCCTCTCCAGTCCATTCCGATACAACGATATCCGAGCTTAGGAAGGAAATTGAACTGATATTCGAACTGGTTATGGTTTAGCGGCCATCCATGAATAAAAAGTATCGTTTTATTTCCCTTCGGATTGATGTCCTCTATAAATACTTTTACGCCCGGTTCCACAGTAACGAAGTATCCCAAGTGTATCGCCTCATTTTTTTTAAATGTACTTCCCCATTAAGATATTCGCCCTAGGCATTGTGAGTGCCCTAATTTCGGCGTCAAATTGGGTTTAGATAGTACGTAGAGATTTCTGAGGAATAGCTTGAGTGAAACAATTTCTTCAGATCATTGAGCTAACGGGACACAATAGCTTAGTAAATAACAAAAACGCGGCTGCGTATGGATCGGCAGCCGCGTTGTGCTAACGAGAGTTTAACACTAAAGCAGGATTTTGGAAAATACTTGAGGAATGCTTTCTAAAACATAAATGTTCGGAAAGTTGATGATCGAAATGAATAGGAATGCTCCGAGAAAAATACATATTATTGGTTCGACTTAATGTAAATGGATGCAAGTGTTTAAAAGTATAAAGGGGTGTGTAAAAATGCATTTTTTCATAGGAATCATTCCACCTGAAGATTACAAAGAACAAATTTCGGTATTTCGTAATAAATGGGCTAAGGCATTTCGAAATCGATGGGATAATAACGACTTTAGGGATCCTGTGGAGCCCCATATTACTGTTAAAGCCCAAAGTGGACTTACGGAGGATATGAATTGGCTTGAAAAAGTAAGAGAAACTTGTTCTTCATTTCCAATCTTCCAGTTAACTTTGTCTGAACCAGCAACATTCGGAACAGCTGTTACATTCCTTAGCGTTGAATCGAAAGAGATATATAATCTACACAAGAACTTGGTAGATGCGGTTTCCCCACCGTCCGAACTTATTGATAGGTATATAGAGTTGGATCACTTCATTCCACATTTGACTTTGGGTCAAACAAAATGGGGCATGAATGAAGCAGAAATTATAGAAATGCAATTGGCTGCGAGAGAAGCATTATCTCCTTTTCCAAGCTTCGATGTAACATTTGTGCGGGTATTTGATATCAAAAAAAACGCACCTTTTGAAGATATCAAACTTGCTAAGTTGTTCTAATTAGATCATTGAACTAACGGGACACGATAGTTGAATCATGATATAGCGGCAGCAGGTCAAACGATCAGCTGCCTTTTTCATTGATGTAACGGGCAGTTTAACGTAACAAACTGGCGAAAGATTGGGGCATGATCTACATCTAACCCCCCATTTAATAAGTAATAAGCTACATTTTGACAAAAATTTAGTGTTGCCTTTCTTTTTCCATTATTTTACTAATGTGATATACTATTCATTATTCTTGTTGCCACAAATTATTAGTAAGGGGTCGATCATATTGCAATTAAAATCAAGAAAGCCCTTAGTCTACTTAATGATTATAGGTGTAATAATCTGGCTAGCGGGGATCGTAAGTAGTGGGATATATTATTTTAAAGTATTTGCTAACCATGACAATTTCAATAGTGATCCAAGTCCTGTTCCTATGTTTGTATTTGCATTCATCGGTGGACTAGGCTTCCTGTTAGCGGTAATCTCTACTTTAATATATTTCGCATCTCTCCTAAAAAACAGACAATAAGACAGTTAAACATTATCATCAAATATCACTATGTAAGCCTGAAGTTACTAGGCTTTACTAGAGGATCGGGAAAAATAAGGTTTCGTATTAAGCTATCGGGACACTGTGGAATAAAGTGATACGGGCAGCACTAAGTAAAGAGTAATTTAATTATGGGGGTATCATGAGAAAAAGGTTAAAAAAGAAATTAGGTTTACCTTGGTTATATTCAAATAATGTTCTGCTAAATGCAGTTCGTCTGAGCCGAAAGAATAAGCGTAAAAAGAGTTATTACGTTCTACGATATGATTGGATTCCAATAGGTGCAAAGGATTATGAAGCCTTATGCAGAGAATATTGGGTTGATGAAGCCCGAACAAGCGAGTATACATATGCCACCCATTGGCTAATTACTTTAGTTTATAATGACCACATTGTCCCACGTATTTTAATCACACCTACAGCTAGTGACGGAAGTAGTCCAAGCAATTCCCCTGTGCGAATGAATATTTTTGATAGAAATCATTTGCCTTCATTGGATTCCGTGCTACTTATTTATAATCAACTTGTGCAAACGATGCTCAATGATGAATCTTGGATTTAATAATTAAATTTCACTTCGAATCATTGCGCTAACGGGACACAATAGCTTAATAAATAACTAAGACGCGGCAGCCGCGTTACGCTAACGGGCAGTTTTGCGTGGTGGCAGACTGATACCTCCGCATGAATATGCAGAAAAGAACGGTTTAAATTAAATTCAATCTTCCATTTATTGGGGTTTTATTGGATGATTATTAGATTAATAGAAGTTTGATTTGAAGGTGGGGGGAAGAATAATGGAGTTACTCATAGATAAGGTGAATCCCGACAGGAAAGAAATATTAAAAAATCTAATGACGTTGCATTTACACGACTTATCCGAATTCATTGATAACATCAGTTTGAATTCGAACAATGGTCTTTTCGAATTCGATGTACTTGACTGGTTTTTTGAGAAAGAGGGACTCACACCATTTTTTATCAACTTAAATGGTGAACCAGTAGGCTTTATTCTATTACAAAGTGGTCCATATTCAAATCAAGAATATGCAGATTATGTGTTGAATTCCTTCTTTATAATCAAGAATCAGAGAAGGAAAGGGATTGGAAAATCTGCTTGTAACAAGTTCTTTGAAATGTATCCTGGTAGATATGCAATTGGTCAGGCACAAACCAATATTCCAGCAGTAAAATTTTGGAGGAACGTATATGAATCATATGGGGTAAATCCTTATGAAAAAGAAGAAATTGAGGATGGAATTAAGATGGTATATCAATACTTTAAGACACATTCATCATTGCGCTAACGGGACACTATAGCTTAATAAATAGCTAAGACACGGCTGCCGACATGGATCGGCAGCCGTGTTACGCTAACGGGCAGGTTAGTTTCAATAATACAGAAACTTTACCAAATGCCAGGATTGAATGGGTGATAAAATTAATTATCAAGTAACTAACTTGGGAGGTATAGCAGCTATGACGATTAACCGTGAGACAATTATAAAAGCAATTGTTTCAGATCTTGGGAGTGAAGATTACATCTTAGCCATCTGGCTGGAGGGAGCGGATGGCACAAAAAGTTTGGACGAGTATTCAGACATCGATTTGGTTTGCTATACGAAAGAAGGCTTCATAGATGATGCGTTCACCCGATTGGATGATTGTTTGCGTCGATTGAGAGAAGTAGATGTTGCCTACGAACAGCCTGGTCGACCCACTAATAACCGCTATAAGGTATATCACCTACAGGAGACACCAGATAGTCTCTTGGTTGATGTGACAATCCAGAGCGAGAGTTTTCCTGTTTCGTTCATTAACGAAGACGAGAGCGTCGTACCAGTTATATTGGTGGACAAGGCGGGTATTGTGAAATATCAAAACGTTGATCTTGCTTCTCATCGCTCACAATTACATACTCAGTTGATACAAGCACAGGGCATTTACAGTCAAAGGAGCAGAGCAGTCAAATATACAAAACGAGGGTTTTTTTTAGAATCCTTGATTTACTATCAGAAGTATGTTTTGAATCCACTTGTGGATGTACTTCGGCTAATCTATACACCATTCCAAGCTGACTGCTTTCTGGTTCATGCGTCTCGTGATTTTCCTATCGAAGTGGTGTTAACCCTGGAAAAGCTTTATGGTGTAAAAACCGTACAAGATATAACAGAAGGAATCAATCTGGCAGACGAATTGTTTTGTAATGCCGTAGCAGAGGCAGATGTCATGCTCTCACAAACTTATGTAGGCGAAAGTAGAACAGATTCAAACACATAAGTATAGCAATTTTCTGATTTCATTACTCTAACGGAGAACGATAGTTCAAATTGTATATAGGCTGCCATATGGCAGCCTTTTAACGAACGATAAAATTGTCTTAACTGGAAAGCATTTCTTAGATTGTGTTAATCTGTCTAATAGTGAACTCAATTTAGAGAGAGGGATGTTACTTGAAAAGAAACGTATTATATATTGAAGATAATGAGAAAATAGGCAGTTGGGTAAAAGAAGAATTGGAACAGCGAGGATTTTTAGTTCAGTGGCTGCTTTCTGGTGAAGGAGCCGAAAGAGAAGTAAACCAGCATGAAATCGTTATTTTGGATATCATGTTACCTGGTATAGACGGATTTACTGTGGGAAAACGATTAAAAAAGGCAGCTCCTGCTGTTCCTATTTTGCTGTTATCTGCTCGAACATCGATAGATGATAAGGTAGATGGTTTACAATTTGCTGATGACTATTTAACAAAACCATTCCATATGGATGAATTAATTGCAAGATTAGAAGTATTAATCCGTCGAAGTGGTGGAACACATTCCGAACGCATTTCATTAGGACATCATATTGAAGTAGATCCAGAAGCCCAAATGGTATTTGATAAACGCACAGGAGAAGAAATTATATTAACAGGTAAACAACATCAAATATTAATGTACTTCTTACGTCACCCTAATCAAGTTTTACCAAAAGAGCAAATCTATGAAGCAATTTGGCAAGAAACTTATATCACTGGTGATAAAACAATAATGGTACATATCCATCGATTGCGTCAAAAGTTGGAACGTCATCCAGATTCCCCAGAGATTATTGAAACATTGAAGGGAATAGGCTATCGGGTGAAACTATGAAACAGACTAGATCATTATTTCGTCATTATCTAAAAGTACATTTTCTATTTATCTTTTTTCCACCAATTGTGCTTCTATTCTTCTCTACGTTCATGGGGTTTTCTAACAATGGAGAACAACTGAATACGTTAAATCTATTATACGTTACATTACTTTTGTTTGGTTTTATTATTGTCGCATTTGTTATAATATCTTGGCTTTTCTTCTTGAGACTTCGTAAACGTCTCACCCGCTTACAGGAAGTCATGTCATTTTCAGCTAATAATAACTCATTTCCTATACCTGTATCTATTCAAAGTGATCGCATGGATGAAATAGACCAGTTAGGAAGTTCTTTTAATTGGATGATTCAGCAGCTTGAAGAAAGTCGCAGGCGAGAAAATGAAGAGGAATTATTACGACATCGACTCATTGCGAATATATCTCACGACTTACGGACGCCACTTACCATTTTGAGAGGACATGTCACCAGATTAATTAAAGAATCAATGAGTTTAGAAGGACAAAACTCATTAATAGAGATGAACCATACGATTACAAGAGTCGGAGATCTAATGGATGATTTACTTTCCTATACATTGCTTACATCAGGGAAACATCCTTTTCATCCCACTTCAACAGATATTGTACGTATAGTAAGAGCATCTGTTGCTGCGTGGTATCCTGTATTTGAAGGAAAAGAAATTCAGCTCGATATTGATTTACCGACAGAGGAGACTTTTTATTGGGAAGCAGATCCTAAATGGATGAAACGGGTTCTGGATAATCTATTTCAGAATATTCTTCGCCATGCAGCAGAGGGGAACTATGCAAATATTGTGGTTGATGTAGAAAAAGAACTGATCATTGTTGCAGACAGAGGTCCAGGTATGGATAACTCTTCCTATGAGGGTGGGGCGGGGATTGGTTTATCGACTTTAAATTATATGTTGAAAAAAATGAAGCTGAAAGCTGACTTTATATCAAATGAAAATGGTACAAGAGTAGTTATTGGTAGAGCTTAACCTAAAGTTAACCCAGAAGTAAACAGCATGATAACCGAGATGTAACTTTGCTTCTTTATAATTAGAACCATAACAGAAAGGAAGTGTTATGGTTGCTTACAATTAATAACTTAGTCAAACATCGCGGAACTCAAGAAATCTTATCAGGTATCAGTTTTAAAGCTAGACCCGGTAGAGTAACTGGCTTTTTAGGTCCAAATGGGGCAGGTAAAAGTTCTACACTTCGCATCTTGCTTGGACTAGATCGTGCCACCTCAGGGAGTGCACTAATTAATGGAAAGCCATTCGCAGAAATACATAATCCTCTTGCAACAGTAGGGGCCGCACTTGATGGATTTGGAGCTCATCGTATGCGAACAGGACGGGCACACTTGCGTTGGATTGCTCGTGCCGCAGGATTGCCTCGCTCACGTGTCGAGGAAGTTCTGGAAATAGTAGGTCTTACTAATGCAGCTGGGAAAAGAGTTGGGCATTATTCCCTTGGTATGGGGAGAAGACTTGGAATGGCAGCTGCATTACTTGGTGATCCAAAAATATTGGTTTTAGATGAACCCGTAAACGGGCTCGACCCAGAAGGAATTCGCTTTATTCGGACATTTTTACGTGAACGTGCTGAGTCTGGAAACACGGTGTTGCTATCCAGTCATTTAATGGGAGAGCTTGCACAGACGGTTGATGATGTGGTGATTATTCATCATGGAAAAATCGTTGCCGATGGAACATTGGAAGAAGTAATAAGTAACCATTCCACGCTAGAGGAAGCCTTTTTTGCTCTAACATCTGAAAATGCAGGTGCTGTTGTATGAGAGCATTTAACGCGGAACTATCTAAATTGTTCTCCCTGCCAGGCATTTGGCTAGCATTTCTTATTGGAGCATTTGCCCCAGCGGTCGTTGCTGCCTTGGACTGTATAGCAGAAAAAAAGGATATTATAGCTGGAGTTAGCACACGGCTATCGGAAGTTGGCTATATTGGATTAGGTTTTGGTGTGCAAGGTGTCATTATTCTTGGTGTGCTTGCTGTCAGCAGTGAGTATTTGACAGAGAGCAGTGAATCTGGTGGAGGACAACAAATTACAACAAACAAGTTTAACTGTTGTTTCATCTCGATTTCATTTTTTGCTGGCAAAAGCAGGCGCTGTGACAGTGATCAGCATACTGCTCTGTATCGTTGCTATTATGACAACGGTGTCAACAACGCATCTTATTCTTGATGAATATGCCCCTGCATTTGAATGGTCTAGACTTATCGGTGTAGTTTATTATTGGAAATTAACTGCTCTTTTAGCATTCGGGATTACTGTTCTAACTAAGAATGGCATTATCCCGCTTGCTGTGCTCATGATAAATTCATCCTTTGTATCATTTAGTTACCTGCTTTCTAGGGTTACAAAGTTGGCGTTTTATTTACCAGATAGGGCTGGCACTGATATGTTTATGAGCGATAGATTTCACACCCCGTTCACAGGCGGTTTAGTCATGTTTGCCTGGGTAGTCGTTCTTTTCATTGTTGCAGCTATTGTATTCCATAGGAGGGACGTTGCATCATGAGTGTCTCATCTAGTAGAAAGTTAACACAAATCCTTGGTGCTGAACTGGATAAATTAGTTACATTACCATGGATATGGCTCACTCTTATTGGTACATTCATTCTTAATTTAGTTTTAGCCGCAGCTTTTACTTCTGCTGGTCTACAAGGAGTAGCAGGAACGCAAAGTATACTGAATATAGGACTTGCTTCTATGGGATATCTTCAAGCAGGGTTCATTATTCTTGGTATCTTAGCTACTTGTTCGGAGTATACTGGTGGACAGATTCGAACTACTTTAACTACGATACCTTGGCGTGGGTTTCAATTATCCACGAAGCTTTTGGCATTAGCGATTATAACCATTCCTGTGGCGTTTATTATTGCTGCATCAGGTGTACTATATACTTTTATTAGGATGAGAGACACAGCAGTAGTGATTGAAATAGACACAATGATAAAATCATTAGTAGGTGCAACAGGCTATCTAACATTAACCACACTTCTCAGTGCAGCTATAGGTGCTTTATTAAGACGAACCACTCCTGCTATAGTGTTACTGCTTAGTTATTATTTCATTGTCAGTCCATTGTCGA
The DNA here is from genome assembly GCF_000374845.1 of Paenibacillus terrigena DSM 21567. GTDB lineage: Bacteria > Bacillota > Bacilli > Paenibacillales > Paenibacillaceae > Paenibacillus_K > Paenibacillus_K terrigena. The sequence goes on from NZ_KB895440.1 coordinate 9,132, forward strand.
GAGATTTTCTACCTAGTATTAAAAATTATTTTCCGGATACGGCAGGATATTATATGTATATGCCGCCTTCCACTGATGAAATAAATGTCCTTACATCAATGCAAGGGGCAGGTATTTCAATGTTATGGACACTGATCTTTATTACAGTAGCTATTGTATTTTACCGTAAACGAGATGCTTAAGTTTAGGTTTCATAATTTTTACAAAATAAGGAAATGAATTCACCTCTCTGGAAAAGGATTGGCTTTAACCGATTTATGAAGAGCGAAAGCGAAGAACTTTTGAGTTAGAAGTCAAAATAATTGATGAATTGTTGAAAAAAGGTTGTAAATTGTCTTATGAATTGGTTTCGAGAAGTTTTTTAGTTGGGGGATATGGATTGTGTAAGGTAACTATAAAATAATAAAATAAATAATCATGTCGGTTGACAAAAACATAGTAACATTAGAAGCCGCTGATTTGATATTATCCCCTTATGGTTGACAGTGAAGAAAAGTCCACTGGTACAATGGACTTGAAAGCTGCAACCGGAGGGGATTTTTCATGGCAAAAAA
>NZ_KB895441.1 GCF_000374845.1 Paenibacillus terrigena DSM 21567
AGTTGAACAAACGGACTCATACTATGCTGGCGAATAAACACTGTTGTTATTAATAAATCGGGATCTCTATGGCGTATTAGCCTGTAAATGTTGAATAAGTCTTTGCTCATTTTCTCTTGCGTCATCAAGGTGAAAAGCATGTGAAGATTTATCCGACCAATACAACTTTTTTCCTTTTGGAGAATCGAGTGCTTCGCAATAACAAGTGATGAGTTCGGGCATGACATGCTTTTCTTTGCTTCCGTGTATAAACATGACAGGTATTTGTAACGATGGAATTTCCGTGAAAAAGTCAAATGTATTGATGTCATGTAACAGTTCTTCTGTATACGAGAGTTTGAATCCTCGAACAAGAGAATTGTAAATGTCCATAAAAGAATAATCTTGCGAACGTAACATGATTTTAAGACCCGTAAAGAACGTAACAGACTTGTTATCGCCTGCGTCGTGAAACATAGAGTTGTATTTAAACTGCCATTTCCGAATAACCCCCCATTGCTTAAAGCTTTCCAAATACGGGGGTTCGCCTACGGCGGAAAGTTCCTGTAATGCTTTTTTATTATTGGTCGCTCTTGCTCTTTCTAGCAGCCACTTGTAACTTAGTTTATCATTTTCAACCCAATTCGTGATTTGTGAAAATCCAGTATAGGAATAGTATCTTTCTGGATACTTATAGGCGAGGGACAAGGCGATAATACTACCCCAAGAATGGGAAACAAGATGTATTTTTTCTTGATTGAATCGATTTCTTAAATAATCCGTGACATCACGGGCGTCACTGATGAATTGTTTTAAGTGCATGGTTTCTTTCGCAATAGTTCTGGAATAGGATTTCCCTGTTCCACGTTGATCCCAAAAAACAACGGTAAAATATTTGATTAGTTCTTTGGTAGTCGTCACCAATGCATAATCAGAGCCACGGTTTGAAACACCAGGAACCGGCATACTAGGACCTCCATGAATAAAAAGTAGGACAGGACTGCCCGGTTTTTCCGTCTGTATTAAGATGCTCTGTTTGACGTCACCGATGATAATCTTTTCGATGGAACTGATACCTTGTTCCGAAATATTAAAATCGATATTCTTAAATAATTCCATAAATCACCTCTACTATATTACAATCGTGTCTATTTATATTACCATATTCTAGATTTTAATAGGAAAAAGAAGGATATATTCTTAAATATAACCACTACGCTCTTCTGCCCGTTAGCACAACGCGGCTGCCGATACATGCCGGCAGCCGCGTTTAAGTTTTTTATTAAGCTATAGTGTCCCGTTAGTTTAATTAATTGCATTATCACCTTAAGTCGTAGTCGTAGCTGTGTAGAGACGAGGGAAGTGTTGAAATTCTCATCCAGTGGTTTCGCAACAAAATCACAATAGAGGTTCTTTAGGCCATATTTCGTCCATATAACGATATGTAGTTTCGTTAGATTTAAATCGATATCTTTTTCGCTGCTATAACGCTCCCAGTTTCGTTAGCCGAATTTAGATAATCCAAGAAAAATCGGGTCAGAACGCAGGCGCGATCTAACCCGATATGATTTCTGCAACTCTACTCTATCACCAAAATTCTAGGGGCTGTTTTGGCAATCACTCTCGTTGATAACCAGGAACCAAACACCGCAGATACGATACTGACGAAGGCAATAGGAAGAATACCGCTCCAGTTCATAACAAGGGGGAGTTTAACAATCCCGTAGTTGGCCAGGGTTTGTTCCAGTATGATCGGAAGGGCATAAATTCCGGCACAAATGCCGATGATCGTCCCGATGACGGATAAAGCCGCGATTCCCAAGGCTACCGACATTCGAATTCGATTTGCGGGCATGCCAATCGATTTATATATGCCATAGGTTTTGCTTTCTTTTCTAATATCGATACGGCAAGTACTGTAGATGATGATGCAAGTGACTACAATAAATATCAGTCCCATGATGCTCATCGGCAAAATAAGTAGTCCAACGGCCACTTTAAATACAGAATCGATTGACGTTTTCTGTGTTACTGCTTCGAGACCTTCCTTATATTTCTCATTGATCTCGCGTACGACTTGATCGGATTGACTGCTATCATGCACATTGATAAAATACATTCCTTCATTGCTGTTGCCGAAATCCCCCCCTGAGATCACATCGGCTGTTATCCTTGCGGAATAAGACGCGTTGGCGATGGATTGATAAATCCCCGTAACAATAAGGGACTGCTTCTTCCCATAGATGTATACTTCCACGACATCACCAATGTCTTTATTCAGCTTCTTAGATACATTGACTCCAATAGCTATCTCGTTTTTGTGGTGGGGGTTAGTTCCTTTTAATGTGGAATATCCAAATTGCTCATAACTCTCACCAGCGACGTCTATATTTACATTCATGGATGGTGCGTCCGCAGTTCCGGGGTTCTCAGCTGAGGCAATCACTCCCGAAATATATGTAATCCATCCGAAGTTTTTGATTTTGGGGTCAGACCGCATGTCTTCTTCAAATCGATCGTGCGAAAAAGCCGATTCATGTAAGACGGTTACAGCGATGTTGGAATTGTCCTATCCCCATAAGGGCGCCGTCTTCGGCACGGAAATGATGCTGTAAAATAAGACAAATCCGAATACAAGGACGGCTGACGTAATCGTTGTAAGAACGAGCATTAAGAGAGAACCTCTTACATTTTTCAGAACATTACGAAACCCAATGACGAGCATAACGGGAAAACGATCGAATCCAATCAGGTGTGTTTTATTAGAACGTAAACGTCTTGTCCGCTTACTGTTATCCATTTCAGACATGCCATATCGGATCGCTTGCACAGGCTGTATAGAACAGGTTTTATTGGCATAAATCAACACGCATAAAATGACAAGGAGAAATACGGATATTCCCACTGCTATAGCCATGAAATTGCCTTGCATCGCCAGATTTGAACGGCTTGTTTTCAAAGATGAAAGGGAACTCTCCACAATCATTTTGGATAAAAAATGACTGGAAGCTAATCCGGGAATAATGCCTACAATCGAAAGCAAAGCATATTGAGATATGTAAGTAGCGATAATTCCAGCTGAAGATAGACCACAGCTTTTCAATATACCAATCGTTCGATAGTTAGCCAATATCGCGTCAGAAATTGTGAACCCAATCGTGAATAGCGCCACAAGCAGCATGACAGCTCCAAGAAAAATAATTACGAATCCGATCATTTTATTCATAATCAAATAAAATGAACCTATCGATTCGAATTCCCTTTTAGATTCTAGGTATGGGGTGCCGAACTTCTTCTCGAAGAGTTTCCAATACTGTGTATTTGTATCGTAATCTGCGAACCGAAGCCCCATCATATACATGTCTTTTCCTTGTAGGGACTGAAACTGCTTTTTATAATCCTGAGCGTTCATCCAAATGCGGGCAGTATTTGAGAACGGAGCTCCGAAAGGGATATCCACGACTACAGCCGCTACCTTTAACTCAAATGTACCCTGGCCTGTTTTGAAGCTTACTTTATCACCAACATTAATTCCGTTGGAATAAGAGAGCGAAGTGGGTATCCATGCGGTCCCAGCTTCGGGGGTGCCTCTTTCTTCTCCTTGAGCCCAGACCAGCTTATCAACCCTAAAGGGAAGCTCCGGCGTATCCATCATATGCAAGTATACATTTATTTCTTTTCCTTGATGGATAATTCCGGATAAATTTCGATAGGGCATTAGTTCGGACGCCATAACCCCTTGCTGCTCGTCCCACCATTGCTTAAGCTGTTTCGGATCATGGAGACCACGTTCTAAAGTTAACATTTGATGAGAACCGTTCGTTTGGTTATGCATGTCCGTAAATAAATTTTGTGTATTTGAGATTACAATCACGGATGTCGACAACATCAGCGCAGATAACAGAATGAGCAATGTAGTAAGCCCGTTTTGCAATTTCTTCGTTCTTAGGTTAGATCGGAAAAGAGTCCAGACCGCATTCATCACAGTCACTCCTTCCCTGACACATAAGAAAATATGATTTTTTCTCTGTCCTGAATGTCCTCATTGCCAGGCTCATATTTATCAAATTCCAGAATCCCGCCAACTTTGCCGTCCTGGATGAAAATGAGCCGATCCGCCCGGCAAGCTGCTTTGATATCATGCGTAACCATGACAACCGATTGCCCGTTGCGATTCATCTCCGTTAAAATATCTAATATCGCGACGCCTTGGTCATAATTCAAACTGCCTGTCGGCTCATCGGCAAAAATGACCTCCGGAGAGTTAATGAGCGCCCTTGCAATAGCCGCCCGCTGCTGCTGTCCCCCCGAAGCTTGCGCTGGCAAGCGATTGCCCAGGCTCTCAATCTGCACCGCTTCCATCAGCGAAAGCGCCTTCTTCTTCACTTCATTTTTCTTATTACCGGCGATATAGCCGGGTAATGCGATGTTTTCCAAAAAAGTGAGATCAGGCACCAAATGAATCCCTTGATAAATAAATCCGATTTTCCGCGCCCTAAAATCCGCCTTTTTCTTTTCGCTATAGGTATCGATGCGCTGCTCTTGATAATACACCTCTCCAGTCGTCACACTATCCAGTCCACTTAGGAGATACATCAAGGTAGATTTTCCTGAGCCGGAATTCCCCATAATGACCGTGAAATCTCCTTGGTAAATTTCGATATCTACATTGCGAATGGCATGGTATTGCTCGCTGCTGGTAGAGTACGTTTTGCATAGGTTTGCTGCATGAATCATCGTTTTTTTATCTTTCATCTATTCAAAGCCCTCCTGCAATTTCAGTATATTTGTCATTGTAAAGGGCATTTCTTGCATGCTGCTTATCAGATTATTAATAAAGTATTACAAGAGGAGAATCAGCATAATGGAATGGAAAAATAAAAGGTTGTTCCTTGCCCCGGCGTGCTCTTAAAGGAAATCGAACCTTTGTGCGCTTCAATAATATATTTGCATATGCACAAACCTAATCCCGAGCCCTCATTTTTTGCTTTAGCAGCCCCACCGCCAGCATGCCCTTTAAAATAACGTTCAAAAATAAACGGCATGTCCTGTGGAAGAATTCCTTTTCCCGTATCTGCGATTGTGATGATGAGCTGTTCCAGCTCCTGTTCAATGCTAATTCGGATGGAATCTCCCGGGGATGTATGCTTCAAGGCATTCGCAATGAGATTGGAAATAACCTGTTCCAGTCGGTTCGCGTCCACGTTGATGAGCACATTCGGAATCTCTGCTGGTTCGATAAAGGTAATGCCTGCCGTACGAACGTTGTGACCCATCGGCTTAAGGATTTGCAGCAGGATCTCTTTACTGTATTGCTCTGTCCTATGGACTGAAATTTGCCCTAATTCTTTTAATGCATGTAGGAGCAGGTCGTCCAAAAGCACGGTCATTTTATGCGTATTGGTCTGCATCACTTGAATATATTCCATTACCGAATCCATATCGGGACAAATCCCTGCACGTATGGCCTCTAGATATGCATTGATCGTAGTTAAAGGGGTCTTGAGTTCATGGGATAAATTCGATACCAGCTCTTTCTGGGCCTTATCCTGCTCATCTCTTCGTTTGTTAAGATGCATGATTTCCAGCCTCATTTGCTCGAACATGGCGTATACTTCTCCGATTTCATCCATACGGCCATACTCTGCTTTATGCTCGTAATCTCCCTTTAGAATCGCTTCCGAATAATATTTTAATTTATGAATGGGCCGGATGGTGTCGTTGTTGATTTTCCTTCTAAGGAACCACAATAAAATGAAAACCAGCAGTAAACATGTCACCATCAAGAAGAGAGGAAAAAGGATGGTTTGATGTGATTGTTTTGGGATGACAAGTGCTGCTGGCAATGTAAAAATGGCGTTTCCGATTTGAGTTTGTGTTTCTGGGCTGATGACGGGAAAAGCAATTTTGAAAAGATCCTTATCCACCTTCGAATCATATAAATCATAATGAAGTGAAGTCCTTACATCGATGGTTTCGATCTTCGTCTCAGGTGCGGAATTAAAAATAACTTTGCCATCCAACTGTGCAATCAGAATGCTAACGCCGCTACTTTCGCTCATCTTCAGCAAGTTCTGTCGCAATGTAGTATCCGTAGCGATCGCTTTATGATTTTCTTCAAGAGATAACATCATTTCGTTGACCTTGATCCGCACTTGATTAATGACGTAGTTCGTCTGAACATTGTCTTCTTTCCCGATCCATATGATGTACGCGCCACAGCCGATCACGATGACAAGACATAAACATACGGCCCAAATCCACTTTTTTAACCAACGGCTTACATACATGTTATTCTCCACTCCCAGACCTAATCCGAGCTGAATTTGTAGCCAACGCCCCAGACCGTTTTAATATACATTGGGTTTGAAGGGTCCGACTCCAGCTTTTCTCGCAATCTTCGAATATAAACAGTTATTGTGCTTTCATCTCCAAATGTTTCATATCCCCATACTGCGTCTAATAGCTGGCTTTTGGAGAACACTTGATTTTTATGTTTGGCTAAGTAGTACAGCAGTTCAAATTCTTTGGCAGATAATGAAATTTCTTGACCTTCAATCGTTACCTTGTAGGCTCTTTTATCAATGATAAGGTTCCCAAACTGCAGCAATTCATCTTGCTTCGGCTTATTTTCCATGCTTCCTCTCCGCAAATGGGCGTTAATTCTGGCGACGAGTTCGCTTAGAGAAAACGGCTTTGTCATATAATCATCCGCACCAAATCCGAGTCCTAGCACCTTATCCGTATCGCTGCCTCTAGCGCTCAAAATCAGAATCGGCGTATTGCATGTCTCGCGAATTTGGCGGCAAAGCTCAATCCCGTCCACATCCGGAAGCATGATATCCAGAATAATAAAATCGGGGGACAAGGTGTCTATGAATTTCAAGCCATCCTGACCGTTCTCAGCAACCAATACCTCATATCCGCTGATCGTTATGTAGTCTTTCAAAATACGAGAAATGTCTTGTTCATCTTCAATAACGAGTACTTTCCTTGGTAGATTCATCGTCTAATCTCCGCTATGTGTTTATAATTTACAGATCTGCGTTCTTAATAAAAATAATTTTGACCCCGATCACCTGGTTCTGATCATTTGCAGCATAATATGCCGCATAAGCGCCATCGCCCAGACCGGAATGCGAAACTACGCACCCGTCCAAAACTCCGGCCTCTTCTTCGCTTTCCGTTATATCGCAGCAAGCATAATACCAATCGCTGTCCGTCATGTCAGGCTCCATCTCTTGAACCCCCGGATCAGGGAGACGATAGTTGTTTACGTCAAAAATTCCTGCTTGCCCACTGTCCACTCCAACGATAAATTTACATTTTATCCATGCCAGCTCGTCCTGCCGCTCCGCAAAAGCGCTGTGAAAAACGATCAGCTTGGAACAGACTTCGCCCCAATCCCCCAACTCTGTTTTATGTACCTGAGCATTCCAGGTTCCGTTCAATACATTTTCCAAAACCCCTATAATAATTGTTTCCTTCAGGTCATAACAGGGATCTGATACAACCATTTTTCCGGAGGTCATTTCAAATTGGCCAAGAGGTGTGATCATGGTGAGTTCTCCTTTTTATGTAGTTGGATTGGTGTTTGATATTTGAAGATTCTGAAGTTTAAGATGAAAAATACTATATTTAACGAGATTAGCATTTTATGCTGGCGGAGTACAAGTGGGTTAAGGCTTTTTCATTTTTACCGTATTTTCAGTTGTTCCAACCAAGGTAAGAAGATTCAAATATTTTTTTGGGGAGGAGCTGTAACAGCTAACCAGTTAGAAGGAGCATATTTAGAAGGTGGAAAGGGACTGCGTGACGCTGATCTCTATCGTTTTCGTGATGATATTAAGAAAAAAAGACAAAGAAGTCAGTACAACAGATATTGAAGAAGCACTAGATGATAAAGTTGGTATTTATCCAAAACGAATAGGAATTGATTTTTATCATACGTTTGAAGAAGATCTAGCTTTATTAACTGAAATAGGAATGAACTCTTTCCAAGCATCTACTTGTTGGGTGCGTATTTTTCCCAAAGGAGATGAAGTCGAGCCAAATGAGGAAGGATTAGCATTTTATGATCGATTAATTGGCACAATTATTGAAAATAGTATGGAACCTCTTATTACTATTTCTCACTATGGAATGCAGCAGTCTGCGCTCTGGAAGCAACTCGAGGTGAGGCTGCCTGGTCCCGGAAGTGTCGTAGGAGAACGGCAAGGAAAAGACGCATCGAAAATGGAAGAAGGGCATCGACGGCAAGCGCTTGCCTATCGTATGGATCAAGCGCGAGTGCCTCGAGGAGCCAGAAGAAGAATCAGGGACGAGCCCGACTCGCTGCCGCCAGAGCATACGGAGCGCTTGGCAAAGATCCACTTGGGAAGGAGTGACCTCAAGTTTCTTCATTGTGAACTCCTTATTTGTGAAGATTTCCGATAAAGTCATATTCGCTAACTTTGTAAATGATTCCATAAGCAGGGTATTCGTGAAAACTTTTGAACTATCCTGCCCGTTAGTTTAACAAAAATGACTTTTTTTCAACTTGCCTGCTGCCGTTAGTCGGGAATGATATCAAGTTCTTGTCATTGTGTTTTGACAAAAACTTGATATCATAAAAATAAAAAGCCGCATAATTGGTCTTACCCCCGTCAAGTAGACAGTGAAAAAAAGTCAGATTATGCAACGGCCGTTTCCCGGTACTCAACCGGGGGACGGTTATTTAGTTTTTTCTGAAATCTGTTGTGGTTGTAAAACTCTATGTATTCTTCAATCGCTGTGTAAAGCGAGTCAGCTGTTTTGGGGCGAGTAAGATAGATCTTTTCTGTCTTCAGATGTGAAAAGAAAGACTCTATACATGCGTTATCATGACAGTTTCCACGTCTAGAATGGCTTGCTATCATCCCATACTCCTCTAATCGCT
>NZ_KB895442.1 GCF_000374845.1 Paenibacillus terrigena DSM 21567
CGGGACACGATAGTTGAATAACACAAATTGTTGAGCAGACTACTGAAGTCTGCTTATTTTATTGAAGTAAAGAGAGCAGTATAATTTTAAGATCGAGTGGGGAGAACCATACCATAAGTAACGGCAAGTATTCTATGATAGAATGAAAGGAATTTATAGGGGAATGGGGAACGCTTTATGGGGTCTATCTTTAAGAGCGGAGCAACCGAACAAGAATACTATCTTTGTTATCAAAGAAGTTTAGATATGTTTGAAATGGAAATGACGTCACGTTATATCCCAACAACATTCGGAGATACACATGTACTATGTTTCGGTGATACGAGTAAGAAACCATTGTTTCTCCTTCATGGAATGACAATGAGTAGTACAATGTGGTTTCCCAATATGAAACAGCTGATTCAAGAACGCTGTGTTTATGCCGTTGACGTTATGGGTGATTTCGGTAAAAGCAAGCCTGAATTTGCCATAAAGAATAGGAGGGACGCTCACCAGTGGATTCTTGAAGTTTTGAACGCCATGCAGTTCAATAAGGTGGATTTGGCAGGTCACTCGATGGGCGGGTTCTTATCTTTAAATTTTTCGCTTGCATATCCAGATCGCGTATCAAAATTAATGCTTTATGCTCCAGCCGGTACTTTCCATAGAATAAGTTTGAAATTCTTCACAAAGATTTACCCTGCATTATTGTTTCATACAGAGCTGTGGATCGACAATGCTTTTAAATGGTTCTCAGGCAAGGGGGAGCCATTAGACCCTGTATTTCGCGCCCAAGTTATTGCGGGTTATCGCCATGCCAAACCGCTTTTACAGGTGATGCCCTCCGTATTTGACAAAGAAGAATTCCAACGCTTCAATGTTCCTACTTTGCTTCTTATAGGAGACAAAGAGGTAATATACCCTGCTAAGAAGGCGGTAGCAAACGCCCAAAACTTGATCCCTAATCTGGAGACCCACTTAATCGCTGGAGCAAGCCATTCCCTAACAATGGAGCATGCGGACGTCGTAAACAAACTCACACTTCAATTCCTGAAAAAGTGAGGATGACAACATATTGAGCCAAAACTTGCCATTACAGACAATGTGGAGAACCGTATCATAGATGACAGGTCATCATTACGCTAACGGGACACGATAGATCAATAAAAGACAGAGTAACGGCAGCCATTCATTTAGCTGCCGTCTTTTAAACTAACGGTCAGATTAGTTATAAACATAACAAATAGACCATCCTTTTAATTCCGCAGCACGAAATGCTTATGCTTTATACAAGACGAATGGCGAAAAAGTTTTTTGTGTGGAAAATAGGGATTTTAACTTTGAACACTAAGAAGATATAGGAGAAAGTGCGATGGCAAATATTATTGATATTGCGAAGCGTGCGGGTGTATCTGTGTCAACAGTATCGAGGGTGCTAAATAATCATCCTTACGTATCTGAGTCGAAGAGGAAAGCTGTGCTACGTGTGATTGATGAATTTGACTACACCCCAAATCGCTTAGCTGTCGATTTAGTCCGTAAGGAAACAAGGTGTATAGGCGTGGTCATGCCTTACAACAACAATCAAGCCTTTGATCAACTGCTCCATGGTGTACTTAATCGATCAGTTGAGCATGATTATTCTGTAATGGTTCTTCCTACGAAGTACGATCCGAAAAAAGAGCTCAGCTACTTAAATATGCTGAAAAACAAACTATTGGACGGAATCATTATTACTTCTCGGTCGAATGATTGGAATGCAATTATTCCATATACCAAGTATGGAACAATTGTTGCATGCGAGTTTACGGATCATCCTGAGATTGGCTGTGCCTATATGGATCGATATGCATCTTTCCTAGACACGTTTCAAATGTTGAAAGATAAAGGCCACTCACGAGTTGCCTTTACAACAGCAAGAGGAGAAGAGAGTGCTAGCACACAGCTGACAAAAAAAGCATATAAGCATATATTCGGTGATCTGCCGCCAGCATACCATATCAGTGATTGCCAAAGTATTGATGATGGGTTAAGAGTGGCACAACAACTACTTAATATGGAGGTTAGACCAACGGCTATCTATGCGAACGGTGATGAGGTTGCGGCGGGTTTTTATCAGTATGCAAGGAGTATAGAATTGGGAGTGCCCAATGATCTAGCGATCATTGGCCAAGAGAATCAACCTGTTGGAATAGGTTTAGGCCTATCTACGGTCGATCATCAATTGGTGAAAGTCGGTGAAGAAGCCTTTGATCTTACAATTGATAGTTCCAATAATAAGGTGGAAATTCCCTACCATATCATTGTACGGCATTCAATATAGGTATTGACCTGAAAAGGATTCCATACTTTAGCATTCATATAGGAGCTCATTTCTAATAATGCTTAAGGAGGATGAAATTATGTATACTACCGTTATCTTTGACATTGACGGCACATTAATAAATACAGAACAAGCGGTGTTGGGATCCTTACAGAAGTTGCTGGAGAAGAACTACAATCGGAAAATGGAGCAGCAAGATCTCACATTTGTGCTCGGAATTCCGGGGACAGTATCCCTAGGACAACTCGGTATTGAAGATATCGAACATGCGAATAAATGCTGGAATGATCTTATGAGTGATTACCGGCATACCATTCACGTATTTGAGGGTTTTCAGCAACTGCTTACTAACCTAAGGAAGCAATCGATTGCTACAGGGGTCGTAACTTCTAAGACAAAAAAAGAGTTTCAAGATGACTTCGTCCCATTTGGTCTCGCTCGTTATCTTCCTTATGTTATATGTGCAGATGATACAGAGCTGCACAAGCCTCATCCCGAGCCATTGCTTAGATTTCTTGAGCTATCAGGTGCAAAGGCTGAAACAGCCATATACATCGGTGACACCATTTATGATTACGAATGTGCCAGAGACGCTGGAGTAGACTTTGGATTAGCATCGTGGGGATGCAAACAACCTGAAGTTGTTCCAGCTAAGTATAAGTTCGAGAATCCAGAAGATATTCTTACACTTTTGTATCTCAAGTAATGTTATGTGTCGCTCTAATATTTTTCATTGGTTAAGCTAACGGGACACTATAGCTTAATAAAAATAACTTAAACGCGGCTGCCGGCATGGATCGGCAGCCGTGTTGCGCTAACGGGCAGGAAGTGTAAAAATACATTAAATTTATGATACGGATCACTGTATATCAAATATACTAGCAGATTTCATGTTGTAAAATATGGTAATTTAGTTTTGAAATATTTCGGAACTAGAAGCGGAAGATTATGACACAAATATAACCTTTGAATTTTCTCTTTTTCGAAGATTATACTTTTTGACATTGTGAGGATGGTGGAAGCGGAGTTTAGAAGCTGAAGCATCCCATCTAAATAACTTTGAAAGAAGATCTACGAAATCTTTCAGAGCAACGTAATGCCCTAAAGAGATGCAATCTGGAGCTTTATCTGAAGCTTACCCAGCCCGACTTTTGACATATTGAAAATAATTATATGCATGCTGCTTCATTCCGATAAGGCAAAAAAGCCTTTCCCAAAACAATTTTACTTACCATGACACGGTATGTCATACCAGTTATTGTATGATTATGTCAGTTAGAGAAGGAGTGCATGCAAATGAGATTGACGGTAACAGTGAGCGATGATAAAAAAAAGAATGTACTTGAATTGGCAAAAAAAAGCTTCGAGGAGCAGCACAGAGGGACGGTTATTGAGATCGAAACTCTGCCTAGAGAGATCCTCGAGCAGCGTATCCAAGAGGGCAATGCCCCTGATCTGATCGAGTGGGACGGTAGCAACATCGGAAACCTTCTCGATCGGAAGCTCATTCAAGAACTCACCCCGCTGTTGGAAGATGGATCGTTCGGCTTGTTGGACTTCTATCCGTCGGTGCTTCAAGCAGTTAAGGATCAAGGGAGAGTTGGAGCCATTCCAGTCATGGCAGAAGTGACAGGGGTTTTCTACAACAAAGCTCTATTTGACCACACGGGAATTACTTACCCAAAGGAGAATTGGACCTGGGACGAGTTTGTGAAAAAGGCACGAATATTGAACAGCTATGACGTAGACGGAGAAGTGATCCGCTACGGTGCTTATTTGGTCCCGAGGCTTCTTCCGGTGGAACCTCTTGTGTGGAGCAACGGAGGCGCGTTTTTATCCGAAGATGGCATGAGAGCAACTGGTTATCTGGATTCCCCCGAAACCGTGGAAACGATTCAAAGATATCTGGAGATGTATCACCCCCTCGAAGTGACGCCGTTTGAAGATGTGGGTAGGGATACATGGATCTCTTGCTTCAGACATAATAAGATGGCCATGTACTACGATGCGAACTGGACGATCAAACCAATGGGGCGTGATCAACGGGAACAGTTTGGCGTTGTTATGCCTCCTAGTATGGGAGAAGGGCCGCTGCGCAACATTGTACAAGTATATGGATACTGCATTTCCGCACAGTGCCAAGATGTCCAGTTAGCCTGGGCATTTCTTCAGGAGCTTGCTTCACCACATACAGAATCGGGAAGAGAATGGGCTAAACATAATCTGGCGGTGTCGCGTACTGTAGCTGAAATAAGCGGACAGCAGTCCGATCCCTTATATAGGCCTTTTCTCAAATCGTTAGAGAATGCAAGGCAGGGCGCGTTTGATGTGTCCAGCATGAAGCTATGGCGCTTTTGGAACAATGATGTATTCCAAGAATGGATTTTTCGTGAAAATCGGATCAATGTAGAGGAGCGCTTAAGAAGAATCGCAAGAGAGTACGACGAAATGCTTCACACTTAGAATGGAACGTGTGGTGAGACAAAATGGGTAATATGCATCGAATCCTGTGGTTTGATGAACAAGTGCGGTTCGGAAAGTACCCTAATAGCGGTCATTTGTCGGAGCATTTTGAGATATCCGTCCGGCAAGCCTGCAGGGATATCGAATATTTAACAAATACACTTTGTGCTCCACTGGTATACAATCCTAAAAGGCGGGGGTACCAATACGAGGATAAAACTTATGTACTGCCCGCGCTAATACTGACGGCATCCGATATACAAATGATACAAGCCATAATATCCCACTTAGAGCAAACGGCAACTTTGTTTGGAGCAACCGCATTTTCAGAAAAAGCAGTTGGTCTACTGCAGAATATAATTTCGCACTCTTCCTATGAAGGGGAGAGGGACTAATACAAATTTCGAGAAGTGTGGCAAGCTGACGTAAATGATTCTGAATTACCTTTTATATATTTATTAACAACTGATTCAATTATGGATTCATTCGGGAACGAGATTATCATTTTTTTGAGACTTTAATACTAACGTAATTTAAGGATATGAAATATACAATACTGCGGAACCAAGATGAGAGCAACATGGATAGCTTTCATAAAGGTACGGTAGCTCAATAAGAAATAAAACATTATTTATTTGGAGGAGATTCCTATCGAAAGTTCTATTAAAGACAAATTTTCAAAAGAAATTTTATTAGAGGGAGCAGGTCGGTTTGGTATTAAATTTGAAGATACTATAGAACTTGACGGTTTTCAAAATTTTGTGTTTTTAGGGAAACGTGAATCAATAAATGTGATATTAAGGATTGCTCATAGCTCACATAGGAGTAAGGATATGACGCTTGCTGAGGTCGAGTTTATTTCTTATCTAGCCGATTCCGGAATGACTGTATCGAAAGCCTTACTTTCTAATCAAGGTGAATATGTTGAAGTTATTGAACAAGCTGATAACTGTTTTATTGCGACTGCTTTTGAATTCGCTCCCGGCAGAAGGGCTGAAATTTGCGTCGAAAGTGATATCTTTTATGAACGAATTGGCAGGTTTACTGGAAAAATGCATAAACTATCAAAACAGTTTTCTCCTATTCAAAAAAGGTACGATTGGAATGACAATGCAGCTATTACAAAATTTAAAAATTATGTACCTAATGAGATGCTTCAACAGAAACTTGAGTTGATAATAAGTCAAATTCAATCATTGTCAAGAGACAGAGATTCGTTTGGGCTTATTCATGGAGACATTAGTCCGGGGAACTACCTGAATCATGAAGATCACCCGAGCATCATTGACTTTGATCAATGCGAGTACAGTTGGTTTGCTTCTGAAATTGCAACATCGATATTTCATGAAACTCCAATTCCATTTATTATTACAGATGTAAATAGACGAAAGACAATAACAAAACGATTTTTTTTAAACTTTTTTCAAGGATACTCCAAAGAAAATACATTAAGTCGTAGCTCACTAGATGCCATACCATTATTTATTAATTTAAGACAAGCTATCGTTATTGGTCTTATATACCGTAGTTCTGATATGGGTAACTTTGATAATTGGAGTGATTGGAATAAGGAAGCATTAACTTTTTATATTAATAATATAAAAAATGATATTCCGTATATTGACTTGGATTTCACAAGTCTATGATGTAAATATGAAAAAGCTTGTACTATCAGGGAGAATGTTAACAATGCATAAGGATCTCTAGTCAGTTAATTCCATGAAAGAACGAAGTTACTTTCATGATCTGTGGTACAGCACTTCAGATGAATGGATGGCTAACGGGATACGATAGAATAAACCACCTTAATCTGAGGGGTGAAATTGTCGGGTGAGAAGAACATGTATGCTTAAAAGCCGCGTATTTGCGGCTTTTTTTGTTTTAACGAAATATGTTCCTGTCAAAAACGAATGACAGGAACATATATTGTTTTACGTAAATGAGGACGATTATCAATTATAAAAATGATGCAGATTGATCACCGACGTTAAGCTAACGGGACACGATAGCTTAATCATGAAATAGAGGCAGTTGGTCAAACGATCAGCTGCCTTTTTCTTTTAAGTAACGGGTAAGGCAACGTGAATATTTAGTAGAATAGTTTACTTGCAACCAATATTATTTTTCCCATCATTTTTGGCAAGAACTTTCTGCAGAGTTAAATACGACTTATGATTTTAGGAAGGAAATGCGTGAAGAGTTATGGATTGGGAAGATGCTTTAGTATGAGGAAAAAAGATATACATGATTCGCAAGCGAGATGCAGAATCAATATACACAGTTATCCTCCTAGAATAATTTGTTACTCTAAAAAACCAGCCTCTAGGCTGGCTATTGTTGAAACTATACAGCATTCAAGATCTCTTTAATATCTTTGCTTATTGAAACAGAAATTTCATCTGAACCATTATCCAAAGTCTCTAATAATAGCTTGCAACTATTAATTATTTCATCATCAGAATTATGTATAACAAATTCTAGTGCTTTGATATAAATATAGATTTCATCTAGGTTATCTTCTAAGTCATCACCTAGTTTCTGATGAAGTCTACTTACACACTCCTTAGCTAGTTCGCGGCCATATCTCTCTAGACTCAAAAATACATTGTATTCCGTTTTCGTATATTGATAAGGAGACTTTTCATTAAATTCACTCTTAAATGCTTCTACCCAGTAGTCAAGGCACTCTTCAACACTGTTGTTAGCTTGCTGAACTAAAATTGACTTAAACTCTTCATCCTTAACTCTCAGATCAGGAAAACATTGATAAAATAGTTCAGGATCAATTGTTTTTCTCATCACCAGACTGTAATCATTGTAATCATGTCCCGTAGCCGCGTAATATATGAAATCCTCAGTTTTGTTTAAATTGGAGAACGCATCTGCTTCAGCAAGCCGTTTAACTACATTTAGTGCAGCTAAGTAGTGACCGTCTTTAAATATTTTCTTCTCATATGCTACAACTGGAACATCATCGTTTGAAAACTCCTCAGCTTCTTCGTCCTCATAGGACAAATCTGAAGCCATTCTTTCAAACCCTTCAACTGTACTTTCTACTTCACTTGGATAGAATTGAAAAGCAAAATCCCCTTGGCTGTATTTCAAACTTTGTATCTGTGCATCAGAGTAGTTTGGATAGTGTTTCTTCACTGTGTTCTCTAAGCCAGCAATCGTATTCATGTATACGTAGAAGCTGTTGTATTCGTCAGCATATAAATTGAACGCATAGACATCAGTATTGTTCTTGGAGGTAGAGAAATTATTAATAATTTTTTTACATCCTTCAAATAATCCATCTTCTAGATCCTGAAAGGTTACCGCTTTAGTTTCTTGTGCTGACTCTGAGTACAACAGACGGTTATCATCAGTTTTGACATAGTAACCTTCACCTTTTAAAGCTTTATTTCCGTCTAGTAGTTGGCAAATTCCCGTATAATATAGATTCATATTTTTCTCCTTTATTTTGTGTCATTTGAGAAAAATGCGTTTAAATTCTCCTCCTGTTGCAAGTATACAACAAAAAACCAGCCTCTATGATATTATCCCCTTATGGTTGACAGTGAAGAAAAGTCCACTGGTACAATGGACTTGAAAGCTGCAACCGGAGGGGATTTTTCATGGCAAAAAAGGGACAAGTATTCATCCAATACACGGAACAATTAAAAAACGAAGCCATTCGACTTTATGAGTCAGGGGTAAGTTCTCGAGAAGTAGCGAAGCAATTGAATATACGTAGTAAATGTCAGGTGCTCGTTTGGGTTAAGAAGT
>NZ_KB895443.1 GCF_000374845.1 Paenibacillus terrigena DSM 21567
ATACTAACGTATTCTTCTAATTACTCTTTCAACAATTAAAAATAACAATGACCCTACAATTCCAATTTCATAAAACATGATCATCTCTTTTTCAAAAAGTCTACTATAGCGTTCTCTTCTAGATATTGCATAGAAAATAATTGTTGATACTACTCCACTGAAAACATATAAGAAGGCCAATAATAGTGTTCTCTTGAACTTACTTATCATTTTTATCCTTGAGAAATACATATCAATTAAGATTGATACTGGAACTCCGATCACTGAATAGATAATCACAAAAATTACTGAACAAAATAGACTAATGGACCAAAAATCCTCATATCCAAAAAAGATAAGAGCGCAGCCAATGGCCATAATAATACTTGAAATTAAAGATGTTAATAGTTTCACTATCACTCTTTTCTTCATTGATGAACCTCACTATATTTTTTATAAAATAATATGCCGATTTCCTATAACGTCTTATTCACGAACTTCGTAAACAATTCCATATGTAGGGTATTCGCGAAACTTTTGAACTATCCTGCCCGTTAGCGTAACACGGCTGCCGATTTATGCATGCAACCGCGTTTTAGTTATTTATCAAACTAAAGTTTTCCGTTAACAATATCTTTTTTTAAAAATTCTTTGACAAAAGTGACTCTATGATAATCGGTTTTAAAAAAATCTTTCTCGTATTTAATCATTTCAAAGCCAATGTTCCTGTAAAACAACAGCGTGGCTTCATTTCCAACATGCCCTAATGTATAAAGGATAACTTGCTTATTGCCAAACTCACTTATTTTGTTGAAAATTTGCTTAATCAAGGCATTCCCAATACCTTGACGTTGATAGTTTTTTGATACAGCAACACCTACTATTTCGTATAACCCAATTTCATCATTAAAAATATATCCTGCATGACCGATTACTTCACCAGTATTTGCTAAAGTCACATAGTATCCACAAAGTTCATAATCCTGTACTGTCAAAAATGTTTTCCACCGCGGGGGGTATTTCTCTATGATAAAGTTTGGGAATTGAAGAGGGTGCTCAGTCATGATTTCTTCAACATGAACTTGGTAGTTTTTCTCCAATGCTCGAATAATCAATATAGTTCCCTCCTTGTAGAATAATATGGATAATCCATCTTTTCTTGAACTTGTCGAACAACATTTTCGTTGGTTAGCGATTCTATGAAATATAGACCCAAATCAATTGAAGCCGATACTCCTCCGCCTGTAAAAATATTTCCATCCCTTACGAAACGCTCCTTAACAACTTCGGAGCAATAAGGTGCTAATAGTTCATAAGCAGATGGATTTGTTGTCGCTTTCTTCTCATTTAAAAAACCAGCTGCACCCAAAATCAAAGCCCCTGTGCACACAGACACCTTGTATTCAACATCTCGTGCAGTCTGAATCCATGAAATAAAATCGGTATCGTATCTAAGTTGTCTTGTTGATAACCCTCCAGGGATAAATATCAAATTATAGATTGATAGATCAGAGGAGACATGGTTAATTTTTATAGTCAAACCTCGATCATCCGTGATTTGCTCTTTATTCGAACAAAAATCCCATGATACATTTTCTTTTGCTTTTAGAATCCCCATCCATGTTACAGCTTCATAAAAACCAACAAAATCTAACGTAGTCATCTCGTCAAACAGAATGTAAGCCATCTTCATTATGAGCACCTGACCTTTCATCATGTGAAATAAAAAAAGTATCTGATCTAAGATCAAATACTTTGCCCAGGCGTACGGCGATATGAATATGTGCTCCCTCGTGGTTATCCACGTTTACGCCAGTTACACATTCCAGATATTTACTATATTGTATTCAGAAAAATCATATAAATCAATCACGTTTTTGCTTCATTGTGTTAATCTGCCCGTTACTTCAACTAAGCAAAAAGGAGATGCTATAAGCATGCTCCTTAACTCTCGTGTCCCGTTAGTTAAACCTCTTTGAAGAATTAGATGGCAATCTCCATTTTTATTGATGGATGATATTTATAATTTATTAACTCAAAATCATCAATAGTAAAATCATCGAATTTTTTTATTTCTGGATTTATCCAAAGTTCAGGTGCAGGATATGCATCTCGTTGAATCTGTTGTTTCAATGGGTCAATATGTCTCTCATAAATATGAGCATCATTAATATTTAGCGTAAGTGTTCCTAATTTATATCCAGTAACTTGAGATATCATTCGCTGTAAAACGTAATATTGGAATACATTAAATGGGTTTCCTAAACCAATGTCATTCGACCTTGCGTTGACAACTAAATGAAGAACTCCTTGTTTTATAAGCCATTGATTATTCCAAACACAAGGATATAGCTCCATTTGGTCAAGATCATCAATATTCCAAAGCGATATTACATGCCTTCTTGAAGCAGGATTATTCATTAGTTGATCAATTAGATTATGAACTTGGTTAGTGATCTTACCTTTGATCATTATTGGCTTACCCAACTGATAGCCATATGCTTTACCTATATTATTATTAGTATTTGTCCACTCTCTCCATATTTTTACGTTGTTTTCATCCAGATAGGTGCAATCACTTGTTCTTTTTACATAAAACCACAATAGTTCGTGTATTGCTGATTTCCATGGCACTCTTTTTGTTGTAAGTATAGGGACCTCACAATTATCAAATTTTAACTGCTTTGAAATCAAACTTTTTGTGTAGGCTGGAGTACCATCCGACCAAGTTGTTCTAACGTCATGGTCTTTGTCCCAATCTCCAAGTTCAAGAATTTCATTTACTAATTGATTATATATCCCATCAGCCTTACCCATCTACTGTACCTCCAAATCATAAGCATTGCTTTATAAGATTCAAGGGAGATAATAAATTTCCTTTTTTCATTTAAAACCTAAATGTCCGAATTCAACGTAATTAGCAGATTGACACCATGCTAAACTTAATGGAATAAAGGGCTGCCACTCGGCAAACCTTTTGGTATTGAACTATCGTTCTCCGTTAGTTCAATCGACATTACACGCCGGTTCCGACAGTCAGCAGGGTTATCTGCCTGATCCACTTCTTCGAACCACCTTGGGCAGATAAAGGGGCTAGTCCCCCGCAGCGTAGATACGTTGTTATCCGATGCTGCTGACTTCCTCGATATGACCACCTGATTGATATTTAGTTGATTCGTTATACATCCATACGCCCAAAATACCAATTGCTATGCCCATAACACCTAAATACGGAATAGTTAAAGCTTTAAATCCAAATATCCCACCAATTATTATTAAAATACAAATATACTTAGGAATCACTCCTGCTTTATATGAACTAACACCTACCATAATCCATCCGAGACTAAAAGATAAGAATGTCAATAACGCCCCTACTATTATACTTGAACCTGGATTCGCACTTGCTACTTGAGGCGCTACTTTTGCTACAAATGGTACAGCAAATGCTTCAAACCATACATCACCAGCGACTAATACCGTTCCAAAAAAAGCAAGACCAATGCTTATTACACCTCGTTTCCCTAGCCGATCATATTGATACAAAAATATACCTACTAGACCAATTAACAATGCGAACATGGAAATTAGATTTAACGAACTATAAATATGGTCCCATAAACCAAAATAGGTTTTGTTACTTTGAGCAACTCCGGTCGTCATTCCAATAATTTGTGAACTTACAAGCCCAACTGAAGCGATTATTAAGATTAGACTTATTACCTTAAAAGCATTTTCTTTATTTCTACAATTGTCGGGATACTTCTGTACATCCATTCTTTGATTCCTCCATATTTGATTTTGTTTCAGAAGTTTTAGGATAACGTCTTCTTAATATGTAGGGTATTCGTGAATCTTTTGAACTATCCTGCCCGTTAGCGCAAAACGCGGCTACCGATCTATTCCGGCAGCCGCGTTTTAGTTATTTATAAGCTATAGTGTCCCGTTAGCTTAATCCCCAACGTTCTCGCAACAAGAAATAATATATCAATTGATCTCTTAATTCTTGTTCTCTTACAAAATTAAGTTTTTGAAGTAAATTTATTGATCTGTTGTTTTCTTGCTCTACAGTAGCTTCAATAGTGTCCAAGCTCATCCGTTGGAAGCCAAAATCTATTACGGGCATCAATGCTTCTTGCATAATTCCTTTTCCCCAATATTCTCTTGCTAAATCAAATCCGATTTCTGCACTAGATTGTTCACCCTGAGACCAACAATGGAAACCGCAAGTTCCTATAAACTCAGCATCACTCTTGCTATAAATCCCCCAACGACAACCCGTATCTTCGATGTGAAATCTTATGATTTCTTCAGCCTCGCTTCTATCTTTACAAGGACTTATATCCATGAATCTTGTAACGTTCTCATCTGAAAAATGCTTAAAGACGACTTCCGTGTCGTCTAAAGTCAAATTAGTGAGTTTTAACCTATCTGTCTCAATATCTGGAAATATAAAATTCGAATTTGGCAATTCTTTGGCCTCCAATAAGTAGATTTCGTCTCATTTGCATAATACCACATATTGGAGCTATCCTGCCCATTAGTGAAACGCGGCTGCCGATCGTGCCGGCAGCCGCGTTTTTAATGAAGCTATAGTGTCCCGTTAGCTTAGAAATGGTAGGTCATCAATTCTTCATCAAAGTATTTTCCGTTGCATTGCATTGAGTTAATCTCGATACCATAAGACTTAAAGCCAAGTGTTTCATACAATCTTTTTGCCGCATCATTAAATGTGATAACGCCAAGGTTTATTTGAGACAATCCATTTATCTTTTTTGCTCGATATATCGTTTCATTCAGCAATTTACAACCTATCCCTTGTCCTCTATACTCCTGTGAAACATAAGAACCCCAAATGTTGCCTTTATGATTCAATTTGTTACTTCGCTCTCTAACAAACCCAATCATGCCGATTAGAACATCGTTGTTAAATGCACCTAAAATAAAACTTTCGTTTGTAATTTGAATACGTTCTCTAACCGATTCCAGAGTCGTATTAGAGAAATCCTCATAATTTGCTGAGAATGCTTCTGGATTATTTTTTAGGGCGTTCAATCTTAAATCCCGGAACGACTCCGCATCTTCCGGGGTTAAAACTCTAATCACTATCATTTAAATCCCTCCATCTATGATACAGTCTATTCAAAAATATACCATATTTTCACAGTTGTTGATTGAACTAAACTGCCAGTTAGTTGAGCGAAGATCTGAGCTAATTAAAAACTCCTTCCTTTCGGCAATTTTTTTAAATCTGGAATCAGAGAAGGAGGAAGTTTTACCCAGGGTCGAAGATTACTGGTAAAATAACTGAGAGTAGGCAACGATCAACGAAAAAACTCTACGATTTACAGAAAGCGAGGGACTGGGCATGCTTTACGAGTTGCGCATTTATACCATGCATGAGGGGAGAATGGAAGCGATTCTGCAACGTTTCAGCCAGCATACACTTAGTATTTTCGAGCGGTTGGAAATAAAGGTGTACGATTTCTGGATCGATCAGACGGGGCTTCCGAAGTTGTATTACGTGATGGAATATAAGGATATGGAGGAACGGCAACGGCTGTGGGGTGCATTTCGACAAGACCCGGAATGGCTCGAGGTGAAACGCAAATCCGAGGAAAACGGGCCCATTGTGGAGAAGCTTGAGGAAATATTTATGAATCGGGCCGATTTTTTTATACGATAGTGCGTTTGGCACTTGCCCCTCAACGGGATAATACAGGAACGGAGCTTACAGCCTAGCCGGCGGGCTCCGTTTTTGATTTATGGAGTCGTCTCAGCCGTTATTGCTACTGCCACACATGAGGCGATTATTACCTATCGTGTCCCAATAGCTTAATGGCGTGCTTACTTCTGATGATTGTTGTTCTCATCGCTTATTTTCTTTAAAATGATTTTCACGAATTCAGTCTTATCGTCAGCATATTTGTGCTTATTCCTGCTATTCTGTTTCACCAATTCCCGTTTAAGTTCTTCATATTGCATTCTCGCCATTTCCTTATTGTGTAAAAAATAATCTCTAAATGACAATTGTTCAAGTAAATATCTATTTTCGCTCTCATACATGTGTATTTGATTCTTACGGGTGTACTCCCAATATGATGAATGGATAATATTTTATTAAATAAAGCCTGATGTATTTTCTCTTTTTCTGAGAGGAATTCTATTTCACAATCTACAGTCCAAGGGACTAAAAAACCTTCACTTTTTGGAAATCCCTAACAATAATTTTCAATTTCTATGAATTCGCCAAAGAGTTAGTTTTGATTATAATAAAAGCCAGCCTAGATGGTCTTACCCCCGTCAAGTAAACAGTGAAAAAAAGTCAGATTATGCAACGGCCGTTTCCCGGTACTCAACCGGGGGACGGTTATTTAGTTTTTTCTGAAATCTGTTGTGGTTGTAAAACTCTATGTATTCTTCAATCGCTGTGTAAAGCGAGTCAGCTGTTTTGGGGCGAGTAAGATAGATCTTTTCTGTCTTCAGATGTGAAAAGAAAGACTCTATACATGCGTTATCATGACAGTTTCCACGTCTAGAATGGCTTGCTATCATCCCATACTCCTCTAATCG
>NZ_KB895444.1 GCF_000374845.1 Paenibacillus terrigena DSM 21567
GACCGGCTCATGCACCTGCTTCAGACCAAGGCGTACGGCAAACGGCTCACCCTTTAATACCGAAGCTGGACCTGTCAGCTGCACGGCCGTTTGCTTCGCATCACGCTTCGTCACTTGAACCTGCGCCGTCACCGTTTCGCCGCCATAGGATGCGCTGATGGTCGTGCTTCCTTCCCCGATCCCCGTTAATACGCCTTTGTTATCGACAGAGGCGATCGTCTCATCCGCCGTCGTGAATACAGTAAGCGAAGTGACATCCTTCACCGTACCGGCATCTTTATACGTCGCCGTTACGACCGTTGGCTGTGTATCGCCAATAGCTAGACTGTAGGACGGTTGGTTCAAGCTGAGCGTGAACGCTTCCTGTTGATCATTTTCAAGCGTATAGGTGTACGCAACAACATCGCTATATAACATGCCTTCCCCGATGGCTGCGATTTTTAGAGTCGTTGATTTGGTGATCGTCAATCCTTCGTCAGCGTCGTACAACTGGCCTTTTGTTCTTGGGTCTGAACCATCGGTTGTATAGAAGATGGATTGGTCATTCAAAGCTGGCGTAAGTTTAACATTGAAGCTGGTTGCATAGTTACCGGATGCTTTGTCGGCAGACGGATTCGCTGTTTTTTGTCTCGTAACTTTGATATCGTCCACATAATATTCTGCATTGATACCGTCAAATCCGATGGTTCCGCCTTTGTTCGCTGTATCGGTATATTCGAAAATTTTGTTGCCGTCAATATACGCGGTGATGACACCATTCGTCGTCGTTATTTTATAGTCATGCCAAGTCCCCACAAAATCGGCCGGTGCAGGTTTGACGATCATATCGGTATCACCGCCGGATCTACGGTAAAGCGTAAAATCTTTGCTTGCGATTCGGTATTTCAACGAGTATCGATTAAAGTTATGATTGTTGTCGCCTGAATCCTTGGCATACCATACAGGCGCAAAATTATCCCATGGGTTTCTTTGAGCGCTCACATTAAAATTATCGATTTTCACTTTACTCTCAAAGGTGTAGTTGCTCCAATCTTCACTTGTAGCAAGGTACACCAAATCATCTGAGGACTTCACATGCATCACTTTGTTGGATGTATTCCCCGGTTCTGGAATCACCTCCACGGTTGCCTTGTTTTTATTCCGTGAAAATACGGTCGGAGCCGCGCCTTCAAAATCTTCCGAGAAAATATCTTTTGTCAGCTCAGTAGGAGGCGGCGCTGTCGGCAAATCCTCTATAGGAGGTGCTTCTTTTCCGCCGTAGACATAGAGCTGGTCAAAAAATGCTTTACCGCCGGTACCTTCCCAGTCCCCCATGCCAATGTAGGAGAAAGATGCTGCTTCATAAGTTCCGACAAGCTGATCATCAATATACAATTTGACATCCGTGCCTGAAGTATAGTCGAATTTAAAGGTATGCCAGCCAAATGCTCTTTTTACATTGGTTTGAATGAGCTGGTTGCCTTTTTTGATTTGATAGTAATCCTTCGATACGCGTCCCACTGCTCCGATTCCAAGTGCATTGACCCCGTCATCAACTCGGATGAACGAGTTCGGAAGGATTTCCGTTCCAGTGTCTTCAGTTCTGTCGCAATAAGCATAATCTTTCCTTCTGTCCAAATATTTCACTTCAACGATTTTGTTCAATGAGTTATCAAAAGTTCTACTTACGACGATTCCTCCTGGATTGGCGTCGGCGTTGATCGGTAGCGATCTCTTTCCAACAAGCGGATCCTCGGCCATAAATATGTTGCCGTAATACATGTCTACCTTACCCTTTTCAACCAGCCATTTCTTCGTATTCAATTTACTCGATGCTTCGAAGTCATCACCAAAGTAAGTATTCTCAGGCGGTGTAGGATACGTTCGCTTAGATACTTTATATTCAGCTGGAAAAGCAGATGTAAGACCGATATTTTTGTAATCCATTTTCGAATCGTCGAAGGTTTTTAACTCGCTATATTCCGCAATATTGCTCGTTGTATTGTTAGCAAAGTAAATATCGCCATAACTGCCGGGTCTGATCGCGAGTGAATGCGCTTGCGTGTTAACCCCTTTAATATTCGATAAATTCGTGCCTGTTGCGCCCATGGCTGTATCTAATCCGCCGGCCGTACACTTCTCAATGACGGAAGGATCCGCGCCGATATTCGCGATGATAAACTGATCCAAATAATTGTATCTGTCCATCGCCATGTCAATTCCATCTAAATTCGTTGTCAGCTTGTTCGGATCATTGGACCCATGCAGACGATTGACATCCTTTCCGGATAACAGCCATGACAAGAACACGGCGCTATCTTCACCTGCATCCTGCTGCGCATCATGTACATATACGTTTTTCAGGTGATTGCCAACAGTGTACATATCTTTGATTTCGTCATAGTTTTTGTCCGTGCCATTGCCATCGCGCCTGAAACCGCCCAACACCAGAATGGCTCGCTTCGGCGTATTGAAAATTTCAAGGTGCGCGATTTCATTCTGACCGGAGCTGAGCAATGTAAAGCCAACGGCATGACCTACCTGTTCGCCTACGTTATGAATGAGGACATTGTTAATGATATTATGGTTGTTGTATTTGCCGATGCCCGGATAGCCACCGTCAAACATGATACCACCGTTCCCCGTATTCTCGACTACGGTATTCTCTAATCGGTTATATTGGTTATCTCCCGCAAATACGATGCCGTACATACCTGCGTTTTTAACTCTGGTGTTGATGATGGTGATATGGTTCGCATCGGCAAGCGTTACTGCCCCTACGCGGAATTCAGGACGTTCTGTGCTTTCGCTATAGGATGGATTCGTGCTTCCTGCAG
Organism: Paenibacillus terrigena DSM 21567; assembly: GCF_000374845.1. Classification (GTDB taxonomy): domain Bacteria; phylum Bacillota; class Bacilli; order Paenibacillales; family Paenibacillaceae; genus Paenibacillus_K; species Paenibacillus_K terrigena. Next base: position 2,817 of record NZ_KB895444.1, read on the forward strand.
CTTCTTTCGGATGGTATCCAATTCCTGCGCCTGCGTCCCCCCAGTTCCATGAGTACGAATAATAGTCGGCAAACTCCGTGTCCTTTATCCCTAATCCATCAATAGTAATGTTGTGAACTTGCTTCTGCGGATCAGGAACAGCTGATAAGTCCACTTTTCCATTCGTAAGTTTATCTGCTCCTTTAAATTTCAAAACCTGCTGCATCGTTGGCACGATAATGGTCTGATTCGCTATGTTCCCATCTGCTGCTTTGGGATAGTAATACAGCACACCTGTTGATTTATTATAGTGATACTCGCCCTCTACATCCATGAATGCCAGGTTGCCTTGCAGGAAGTACCTTGCCCCGGTGCCTATGTTGTATTTGGTGCGGTATTTCTCAGGATAATCCGGGTCTCTTGGAAATTTGAATTCATTAGCCGAAGTATTGATGGTTTGAATCGGAACCGTATTCGTAAACCAATCCCAATCGCCGCCGTCCCACACGAACACCTGCGCAATTTCCTTTTCTCCACGAGCCTGCGCGTTCATCATCCCCGTAATTGCTTTTTGATCCAAATCGCCTGCTTTGTATTTCATATTAAAATTTTTGTTATCCCCACCTGTTGACCTTACGTATTCGCCCTTGGCCATTGGAAAGTTCGGGTTGTTGTCACGGTTTCTTGTTCTGGCCATAACCGCTCTTTGGTCGTTGACGTACAAGGTATTAAAATCGTATTTATCTTTATCCAACTGAACCTTGTATACCTTGCCCAGCAATGAACGATCAAGGTCAAATCCAGTAACATCCGATTCGGTCGCAAGCGTCCAGCCCGTGATTTCATCGCCGCCGATGAAGTTCGCTGCGCCGACCCCTTCTGCGCTTCTGTAGATCACCTCATAGCCGTTGGTGCCTGAGTCTTTTTCATTGAACTCCATCGTGCTGTCCAGAAAGTAGTCACCCGCTCCGATATTCACGATGATATTGCCTGTCATATTACCGTTCATTGCCGCAACTGCTTTTTTCGCTTTATCAAATGTTGCAAATGGTCGTGATTGTGATCCGTCATTGCTGTCATTCCCGTTTACGGCAACATAAAACTGCGCCTGAATCTTTGCTTCGCTAGCGCTTGCATTGGTAACGGCAACGTCCAAAGTATAGGATGAGCATAGGATTGTAAAAGCCATTGCCGCAGAAGTTAGTTTCTTAACATATTGTTTCACTGGACTCCTCCTACAAAAAAATAATGAGAAAAAATGCTACGCCGCGATCTCCTCGTCATCCCCCAATTGATTTAAGAAATGATGTATTATCCTCGCTGTTTCAGCGTATTGGAACTACGAGATTGTGCATACAGGAAAAAGTATATTTCCCTCTAATAAGTAGCGAATTTCAGTTCTCTAAAAAAATACTTTTCATGAAAAAATGATGATTTCTGCGCTTTAACTGCTTGATGTAATTTTTTCAAAAAATTTGTCCATTGGATATACATTTCTCCTTTATTTAATCGTTTTTCTGCTAAAATGCCGATTCGGATTTCGTCTAGGGTTGCGAGATCTTACTTTCACTAATTGCGGGATGAGTCAAGAAGTTTGTGTAGGCAGGAAGGTTTTATCCATCGGGACGATGGATAAAGGATGCGGTTTTTATACTCTGATGTAATTGTTCCAGGTGTGAACGAGGCCCAGGATCCCCCCTCTTCTATTGTAATGTAGTAAATAGTAGCAAATCGCAATACAAGGTTACACTGTAAAAAGAGCGCCTTAATGTAAAAAGGTTCTATTGTTTAACCCCAAAAATGTGTTTTTTCTATAATATGTTTAACTATAACGCCGACCAGGGCGACGGGGACAGCCCAGGTCGACGATTTATTTTTTCGATAGGTATCGTGTCCGTAAACGAATCCCATCTCCGCCTTACGTTGTATATCATATATTTTTCAACAATTGATAGATCGTCTGAGCCATCTGCGCCCGATTGATTTTCACCGTCGGAGAGAGCTCTGTGCCGCTGCCTTGGATGATCCCTGTTTTGGCGAATAGCATCATTGGCTTTTCAAAAACATAAAGGGTATTACACCCCAACAATATCGAGAACGAAACATGATGCAATAGTAATTTCATTAAATTGAAGTAAAAAACCGTCCGAACACCATGGTGTCCGGACGGTTTTTAGGGTTGAAGCTTAGGATTCAATAATTTTCCGAGCAATCGCCGCAAGGTCAACGATGTCGATCACGCCATTGCCGTCCAGGTCGGCCGACTTATATTTGTTCCAATCCGGATGCTGCTTCGTCATGCCATAATGCGCCGCTGCGATGGCAAGGTCGGCAATCGAGTATTTACCGTCTTGGTTGACGTCGCCCGGCAACGAAATGGACGCCGTCACTTCAACGGTCACGGACGCAGGAAGCGCATGGCTTTCCTGCCCCTGTGCATCCCCGATCGTTGCGCTTGTCACTGCAATCGAACCGCTTGCGCTTTGCGATACCTGCTTCGCGACGAATTTCAACTCGACGACATCCGCATCAAGTGCAATCGCATGGTCCGCTCCCAGACTTGCAAGAAT
>NZ_KB895445.1 GCF_000374845.1 Paenibacillus terrigena DSM 21567
AAATTTGTTGTTACGTTCGCACAATTCGATTGTTAGATTATTCATAATATCCTCCATAAAATTGACTCTCTAAGAATACCGTCCATTTGTCACCATATTAAGGCGGCGAGGGAACTAAAACAAGGATATATTTTATTTAATTTGTTTTGTACTGAAGTTTGAACTATCCTGCCCGTTAGTTCAATAAAATGAGCAGACTGCGGTAGTCTGCTCAGCAATGTATAGTATTCAACTATCGTGTCCCGTTAGCTTAAACACCAGGGTGTTTGTGCCACTATCATCACCCATGATTCGGTCAACGATATGTTCGGCTCCCCACACAGCAGCTATCTCTAGCCCTTCACATTCCGCTTTGTTTGAAGGTGAAATTTCACCCTTGTGATAAATCGAAAAACTGCCATTCAGTTGATCAATTATACATGCGGGTGGCGGCCAAGCAGCCTCCTCATTTTCAAATGGGCGGTTAGCAATAATGGGCCATTCATCTGATTTAAGTACATAATCGTATATCCCTACAGTAAATTGGTATTCTTCGTTTAGAGATACATCCTCAATGATCTCCCCGATAAATCAAATTATAGATTATCTTTTAGAAAATAGCCTTTATTTTAATAAAATTATTGCGGATATGGAAATTAACACGGATAAAATTATATAGTAGCTTATATATCGCAATTGCAGCATCCTTAAACCTTCTACCATAGGCGAATTTGCCATCTGGTAATGGGATAGCATACACATCACCTAGCTTAATTCTTCTTCGTCGTTTTACTGACATTAGAACCCCCCATTAGAAGCAAACTTAACAGTCACTAATATAACATAAAATTTCCCAATTACACCCGGGCATTCTAACTCATTACTGTTAACAACACGGCGATCGTATTAAACACCCCATGAACGATCATGCCAGGCACGACCGATCCCGTTCGTTCATAGGTCCATGCAAACACAACCCCGCTAATAAAATTCACGGGCATGACATTCATTGTGGGAAAATGCGCCAGAGAAAAGATTAGTGAACTAATCACAATCGCCCATCTCATCCCTACACGAGTCCTTAGCCAACGATATATAAATCCACGGTAAAATATCTCTTCATAGAACGGTGACACGATTCCTGCCGATACAATACCAATCATGATGGTAAATAGAGTGACATTTTGCTGCAGACTCTCTGTTTTGCTGTTCTCCACCGTATTTCCAAGAAAACTCGTTAGGTAAACAGCCGTTACACTGAATACGATGAGAACTAGTATCCAGAGCACAATCCTCCACCAATCTCTCGCAGGAAATCCCTTCACACCTACATCTGTCCAGGACATCTTCTTCGGTCGTAAAGCAACAAAATATAATCCTAGCAAAAGAGTGATCGCGATGGTAAGCCCTGTAAGAGTACCTGAATAAAGTGTATTCTCCAACCATTTCTCATACATTGACTGTATCGCGTATTTGATAACGAACATTACAAATACGAATTCAAGCGCGAGTAACGCTATTAACTCACGCCATGTCCACTGATCCTTTTCTTTCCAAATCGCTGTTCTTGTCATCCTTAATCCCTCAATCCTCTGTGATATAATGTAATGGTATTAGGTGACGCAACGTCACCTGCAAGCATTATTTTCGAGAGGAAAGAAAACGCATGAATAGATGGACAACAGGTCAAGTATCCAAACAGCGGAACATTTCTGTTAGAACGCTACGTTATTATGATCAGATTGGTCTCTTAACACCGAGTTATAAGGAAGATAACGGTCGCCGTTATTATTCAGAGGAAGATTTATTCACCCTTGAAAAGATAACGTTGCTTAAATCCCTATCACTACCACTTGAGGACATTCAAAATGTAATGGACAAGCTATCTTTTCGTCATATTCTGATAGCACATTATAATCAACTTCAGGAGCAGCGCACTTCTCTACAGGGCAGTATTGCAAATACTACATCTTTGATCAACATGATTGATTTAGAAGGTACACTCTCCTGGGATCGGGTTTCTCATCTTGTACAAAACGTACAACCCAACTCAAAACAGTGGATCGATTACTTCAAGGATGACGAAAGTGCATTTCTACAGACTGCACTACCGAATCTTAATAGTAATGACCAGACTTCCCAACAATATGCCTCTTTGCTGCGCCGGATTGAGTGGTGTGTACAACAATCCGTTTCACCAGATTCTGAAGAAGGCTATAACATTGCCTGCGAATTAATTAAGTTATCCCACGAAACCTTTAATGGAGATGAGAAATTGATGGAGAAGTTTTGGGAAGTGAGGAAGCTACCTTCAGAGGAATCAGGACTATATCCCGTATCCGAAGAAGTGCTGAACTTTGTGGAAATCAGTATTGCTCACGCTATAGGAAAAGGGGCGGAACAGAAATAGGAGAATGAGCGAGGCGTTGCTGATTATACTTTCGACTTCAGATCTACGTGTGTTTAGAGCTCCATTAAACTGCCCGTTAACACAACGCGGCTGCCGATCTATGCCGGCTGCCGCGTTTTAGTAATTTATTTAATTTTCGTTCCCCGTTAGTTCAACGGCCTTTCTTGTCTCTATCATCTCATTCCATTCACTTAGATAAATTGCATATCCCAAATTGTGAGGTTCGTCTGGTAACCATGCAATAAATTCCAATTCGTTTCCATCAGGATCATTAAAATAAATAGCTGCCGCAGGCATCCATGAATGTACAATTGGTTCAATTGGCTCTTTTCCAAAGGTTTTTACGGGTTCAATTCCCCTTTCTTTCAGCCAATCAATTGATTTCTTTAATAAATCTAAATCAGTCCCAAAAGCAAAATGCCTTCTACTTACTTCATTGCCGTCCGGGACTTCCCAAAGACCAAGTAATTGACGTTCCTTTCCAATATAAAAAAATGCAATCCTTCTATCTTCAATTAATAAAGATAGCTCAAGCCCTAACTTGTTATAGAATTCAATTGAAGTATTCAAATTTTTGACTTGTAGATGAGTCTCGTACAAATTCTTAATCATGATTGCTTCTACTCCTTAACGTAAAGTTAGAAAGGATAAAATGAATTTAGCTCTGCCCCGATTACATATAACGTTTCTGTGTTCACGACGTCCCACCACCTTAAGCGAACGTAGTGACCGACCGCGATGCGGTTAGGTGGTGCGGATGTGTCCCGGCATCTGCTTCTTCGACTTTCTCCCGGGACCGAGGGGGCTTGTCCCCCGATGCGTGAACACATTGTTATCTGATGCATCTGCCCTCTGAATAACTTTTACATTTCATTCCTAATGATTACTTGAGTCGGTTTTTCTAGTGTAGATTGTTGCTTCGAAAGACCACAAAGTGAGGTCTTTGTACTTTTATACTATTACTTGATTTTTACTCTTGATCTTGAGTAAGAACAAAACCCACCATAGTAATAAAAATAAATTACCCAAAATTATATATATAGACCAAATTGCCCCTTGTTGTAATTGAATAATTAAATGTTCAAATTCATTTATTCCTTCTGCCCTTCCAATACTATTTATCAGGCCAATAATTGGAATCGTTACAGTAAAAACAATGGCTACCATGGATAAACTTCTTATTTTCTTTCGTATAACAATAAATACTGCAGTTCCTAATGTTGTTAATAAAAACAAGTAATATAGTGCCCAAAACCAATTAGGAAGGGTTTCCCAATACACTTTTTTCAACTCCTCATAATAAGTTGGATTAACCTATGAATGGTTTTCAATATTGCAGATGTTTCAGATAACGTCTTATTCACGAACTTCGTAAATAATTCCGTATGTAGGGTATTCGCGAAACTTTTGAACTATCCTGCCCGTTCGTATTATGAGGTCACCAGAACTTACTGGTCGACCTCCTTATTGTGTGGTCATAAGATTGAGGTAGCCGGGGATCGAAC
>NZ_KB895446.1 GCF_000374845.1 Paenibacillus terrigena DSM 21567
CAATCGTGTCTATTTATATTACCATATTCTAGATTTTAATAGGAAAAAGAAGGATATATTCTTAAATATAACCACTACGCTCTTCTGCCCGTTAGGTTAACAAAAATAAGCAGGCTTCGGTAGCCTGCCTAGCAAGGGTATATTGAAGAAATCCTGGGCGGAAAATTTTTATTCAGCTTGTTTTGTCTCTTCCTGCTTTCTATTGATATGAGCCGTTTTCGTTTCTTGGTCCCAGCTTACAATGCAGCCAAACGTTTCAGCGACTAATCGAAGCGGAACATAGGTCATTTTGTTTTTAATAAACGGCGGATGCTTTGCTTTTATGGTATTGGAAACCGTCTTCACTTTCATATTGCCAACCGTAAAGTAAGCTGTCTTCTCATTGCTTTCGTAGATAATGAGATTGTCTATTGTACCTGAAAAATAACCGAATCTAAGCTCGGGTGTCGTATTAAACGCATCAGAAGAAACGAAAACAACTCCCTTTACCATAAGCGGTTTATATTGATCCGTAACGTCTATGCCACTTACCTCAACATGTACGCTTGTAGCAGCGTGAGATGTATTGGAAAAAACAAATATGAAAATCATACACACAAGAAATGCAAACTTCGTCTTCATCTCTTTTACTCCTTAAATTTTTTATTTTCTGATTTACAACCCAAAATTTAGCCTGATTTCTTACCGCTTCCATCACTTCGACTATTCGCTAGTAACTCTCCTTGTTTGGTATAATACTACCCTTTAGCTGAGGAAAGGCTGCCATATGGCAGCCTAAATACAATGAACTATCGTGTCCCGTTAGCTCAACGAAGAATGAATTGCCAGTTTGGAAGCAACTCATAGTCCCTAATGTGTTTGTATTTTAGAACCATTACAGCTCCCGTATTATCTATACGAAACTTCATCGAATCCATCCCTACATCCAAATGAGGTCCCACATACGGAATCACTGTAACATTAACATCAATATGCGAAGGATGATATTCAACGTTTAATTCAGTCCCTCCTAGAAAAGACGAAAACGTAGGTGACACAGTTAGTTTATCTTCATAATATCGATTAATCTGTTCCTGTATATTTGGAGCTAACAAAGTAAGTACAAGCCGTTTCAATGGTTCTTCGTGTGGTTTAGCATAAACTGGCTGTATAAGCACGGAGAAAATGATGACTGCTAACAATAACCCGATATAGCTTTTGACATTCACTACTAATCACCCCATTGAAGTAATTTCCGTTAAGTGATTTGGGTTTAGAGTTTTTTAGTTAACGAGTGGATTCAGTGAACTCAATAGACTTAATTATCTCAGTTGACGGGTCAAATGTGATAAATACATAAACCCCAAACTCGTTACCTTCTTTACTTCTCAGCCATAGCTTGAATTTCTCAACAGACTTGTTTGGCGTGAGTTCAGTACGACCAATGTGCTTATAATCAATTATGTCTGCTTTGTATCGTTTTTGTGTTTCCTTTACTGCAACTGTACCCCATTTTGCATATTCAGGCGCTGCTTCCAATGAAACAGTAGAAGCAATAAACAGAACTATTAGGGATATCATCAATCTTTTCATAACAAACCTCACTTTAAAAATTTCCAGGTATTATACTCTACATTGTCCAATTTATTCTTAAACTATCCTGCCCGTTAGCGTAGCGATGCTGCCGACCGTTCTTTTACTAATGTGAAGCTCTAATATATCCCACGGCAACCTCATGGCTCAGGTTATTGTCTCGTACTAGTTATTAATACATACATTACCGTATTATATGCTGTTTCCGGCAATAATTTGATTTACAGTTCGTAACGCAGAAGAGATCGCACCTTCAATCCAACCGGGAAAAAGACTTGTATTATCGCCAGCAAAGTAAATTCTACCTTGTTCGGCAGACAGTGTTGGGAGCATTCGAATCATCTGTTTCGGCTTATACCAAGCATACGCACCTCGAGAGTAAGGATTATGATCCCAAGAAAAAACCGTCCCACCTTCATAATTATACGACAATTCAGGAAGCACCTGTTTGATTTCTGATACAGCTGAATTAATATTACCAGCTCTAGATATTTCTCGCGCCGATTCACCGGAGGAGTAAGAACAAATTAACCCCCTCCTTGATGTCGTTTGAGTGAATGTAGCATCAAGCAACCATCCAATTTTCAAATCCGTATTTACTGTAGTAAAGGAACTTAAGTTGTTCCAAAATCTAGTTCTGCTTTGTATGACGGTACGCGTAACGGAAGTTGAAAGTTGATTTTGAATGACATCATTTTTTTCTTTGCTAAGTGGCGGAGAAAAATGAATTGAACGCAAGACTGTAGAGGGAATGGCCACAATGACCCGATCACAGCAGATAGTGAAAACTTCGCCGGAATTATTAAATCGGATAGTTACTCCTTTATTACTCTGTTCAATATGCGTCACAACACATCCATAGCTGATATTAGAGCCAATTGTAAGGGCAAGCTTTTTCGGCAGTTGATCCATTCCACCTACTATAGTCTTTGCACTTCTTTCGGAACTGGCCATTTTTAGGTCAAGCAGTCGCTGTAATGCAGATACTTTACGAATACCATCACCTAACATCTGCATATATCCGATTTCAAACAGCTTAATCGCACCCGAAGATGCTCCTTGACCTTTAAGATATTCTTCCATTGTCATTGAATCGAGCTGTGTCGCTTGTTTTGTGGGCCAGCCCGGCAAAAAAGGATTACCCGTCGCTTTAAGCCCCGGCCTGAGATACTTTTCCAACATTCCCGCATATCCTAAAATTCTTTCCTCGGCTGTAAGTGAAACAGGCCATAGTGCAGGTTCAGCCAGAGAATCTATTATTAATCTCCCGTCGATATATGACAAACTTCTATTGGGGACTGGTAAATTTATTAATTGTACCCCGGCTTGCTGGGCATAACTCAATGTGAGAAAATGATGCGCTCCAATGAAGGCAGCCCCGATTTCACAAAACAATCCGTCGGCAAATTGATCCCGCATCGTGTATATGCGACCACCCGGTTGACTATTTGCCTCTAATAAACGCACGTTATATCCTTGTTTCATAAGCTCCAAAGTGCATACCAAACCCGCCATCCCTGCCCCAATAACTACAATACGCTCAGGAAAACGACCTATTACCATAAAATCCGATTCCTCCAAATATTACTTTTATATACATCATGTGTGTTTGTAATCCAATTAGTTCCTAGGCACTTCTTATTATTCTATGCTGCCCGTTACTTCAATAAAAAAGGAACAGCTACCGGTCCACGGCATTCTGCTCCCTAATTTTGAACTATCGTGTCCCGTTAGCGGAACAATTTTATTGTAAGTTCATTTTCAATTCTCTCTGCTTTTTGATTCTTTATGTTTCTTATAGCGAATAATAGCAATGGGTAAATTTATGATTCCTAGAAGAAAAGTCGTAAAAATTGGTATCAATTGAAATATAGTAGGATTTGCATTACCATCTCCTACTGGTCCTATTTTAGGTTGATTGCTATCCCATATTCCATACAATACACCGAATATTGGTATGATAAGACATGCAATACTAGCAGTTATATAGAGTACAAACCTGTTCAAATCCAACTCCCCTCTTTATCCTTTGCCATTGTAGCTAATCTCCGTCTTTTCACAACTATAATTTACCATAAAAATGGTATTTGGAGACTTTAATTAATCTCTAATAATTAAACTATCCTGCCCGTTCGTATTATGAGGTCACCAGAACTTACTGGTCGACCTCCTTATTGTGTGGTCATAAGATTGAGGTAGCCGGGGATCGAAC
>NZ_KB895447.1 GCF_000374845.1 Paenibacillus terrigena DSM 21567
GATTGAAGAGGGTAGCCAGATGATCCCGCAGCATATGCGAGATCTGGAATCCACCCGCCCTACACTACTTTTGTCGCTTTCATTTATAGTTTTTTTCTACAAATCATTTCCATTAACCTGCCCGTTACTTCAACGGACAACGGCAGCCGATCGCCGGCCGCCGCCGTGTTGTGATTGAACTACAGTTGAACGACAAAGACCGCCCGAGGGCAGTCAGATGTCTTAACTACATATGCACTTTTGCGAATTCGTTTTTAGTAAGGCCATAAATATATTCGTCGTAATGTTGGCCCTTAGTAAAGACCATATTTCTTATTTTTCCCTCTTGAATGAACCCAAGATGCTCTTGCAATGCTGCGGAACCAACATTAAATGCATATACATGAGCGTTAACCTTACAATATCGTAATTCCTCAAAGTAATATCGCAGTAATATTTTTATATTTTTATGGCATCAGAAGCGTAACCATTACGCCAATGCTCACGAAATATCGAAACCCCATATTTGAAGGTTCCATAGCGAGGATTACAGTTATTTGTGGATATGCTCCCGACGAGTAATCCATCGAGCGTTTGTATTGCCATGAAGACGTTATCACCATTTGAGGCATTAACGGATTGGCGTTCAGCCCACGCCTTTGTACCTTCTTCTGATCTTGGGAAATGTATCTCGTCACATAGTCTTGCGTTCTCCGAATCAAGATCATTATTATGGAACTTTTCCCAATCGGTGGTTAATACCGAACGCAACCTAACTTTTAAACCAGCCCAAACGTAACTACTCATATTGATCCTCCTAAAGTTTAATTTCCTTTTTACCCCTTTCATGAAGGGTGGAGATCTTGCTTGAGGATCAGGATTATTTTCGACTACATAGTTCTCATCCCTTTCTTATATGGAAAATTGTGGCACATGTTCAGTCGCTTGTTTATATGTATTTTCGGTTGCTGGATTAACGAATTCTGCCCGTTAGCGCAACGAGGCTGCCGATCTATGCCGGCAGCCTCGTTTTAGTTATTTATTATGCTATCGTGTCCCGTTAGTTTAAATCAGAAATCGCTTCTGGCAGACCAAGTGGCGTAAGCCCCGTAGTGTGAATGTGTTAGCTGATGCACACTCTCTTCCTGATTACACCAGTGCCACAGAAGTTGGCAACCATGCTTTAAAAAGGTGACTGTATGAGTTAGAAATATTATGCAAAGAATGCGTTACGTGTGCCCCTACTCCAAGGCTCTTTTCATTTCAAATATATTATCGACAATAGGCGCTTACTGTATTATATCGGCATTATTAGATACCGCAACCTAAACCACCTATACCACCCATACAACTGCAAGCGACTATTACTAACAAGATGAACAATACAAGGATAGTACCTGTGTTTGTAAACAAACCTCCACGAAACTCGCCCATGTCAACACCTCCCTTTTTTGAGTACACGTTATGTTATGAAGGCTGATCTCACTTTGGTTGGATGGTTGTTACTGGTTATTTCACTAAATTGGAATCAAGAGACAATCATCGTCTGATCCTCGGTATTCATTGGAAACTTCTATTGCTCTAATTATCATGAAATAATACCCCATTAAATGGAAGGTTGAATTTATTTTAAACCGTTCTTTACTGTTCCAATATTTCTGCGAAGCATCTGTCTGCCACCACGCTAGAACTGCCCGTTAGCGCAACGCGGCTGCCGATCCATGCCGGCAGCCGCGTCTTAGGTATTTATTAAGCTATCGTGTCCCGTTAGCTTAAACGACCGATCTCATAAGCTTTCTCTATTGCGGTTTTGTAATTATCCCATTTAAAGCGGAAAGGTCCAATTTCGAGCCGTTGATTATTATGTTCTAAGTAAAAATTACTCCACTCAACAATATCTGATTCTTTATCAATGGCCACAGAAATATATCCGCATTCTAAATCACCGCACTGCGGACAAATTAATATTGGATACCTATTATACTTGAATTCAAAGGGATACTTAAATAAGAAGTAGTCAGTTATAAGCTGTTGTTGCTCATCATTACCCCAACCAAAGGCAGGAACGAAGTCGTACTTTTTCAGTCTTTGATATAAGGATACCGAATCAATAATTAAGTCAGCAAATACTGTATTGTTACCTTCACTTGAAACTCCTTCTCCGTATCTGCTGGCTAATCTTGCCTCCAAAAAATTTATATCAGTCATGGATTAACTCCCCCAGTATTAACTCGTAACGTCACCATCCATATTAGCACATATTGGAAGTATCCTACCCGTTACTTCAACAAACAAAAAGGAGCTGCCTCCATGAACTGCACCCCAATTGTTAGACACAGTCTAACAATTGGAGGTGTAGTTTTTTTGGCTAAATACTTTATTGAGCTATAGTGTCCCGTTAGCTCAATGATTGTTTTTAATATTTGCCATTAACTTTCGACCAAATATCAAAGATTGAGCATTTCAATATCTATAAATGATCGCTCATGAAGCATGTTTTTTTCAGCACGTTCGAGAAATGTTTTTGACCAAGGATCAAGGTTTTCAATATGGCCATTTCTATGTAGGGATGAATATAGAACCGCTTGTCTAAGATCCAAAAAAATGGCCAACTGTTTTAACAATAATCTATGATCTATTGTGTTTTCCTCAAGGTATCCTTCAAGGAAATATGTAAGGTAGCGTTGAACAAATGAAGTTGCATCCTCATCGTCTGAAGGAACTGCAATACCATAAAATAGATTCACAGCTATGTCCTGTACGAACCAGCCATATTGGCACTCATCAAAATCAAATACAGTGATTGTTCCATCTGCTTTTACAGAATAGTTTCCAAAACAGAAATCACCATGAATTAATCCGAATGACTCAGAGCATTTCGGTAGCAAATGAATTTTTTTAATTAACCTTTGAAAATTATCGACTATCAGCGGACTTGCTGCAGGAACATTTTGAGTAAAGGCTTGTAGATAATCATTTTCATACCATAGAAATCTTTTTGGTTGTGTAGTCAGCGGCTCGTATCTTTTTGTTAATGAATGCATATTTCCAGTGAGCTTCCCCAACAGCTTAAACTCTTCATTTTGAGAAATGGCATCACTCCATGGATTTCCCGCTGCTTTATTATAAGCAACAACAATAAACTTATCCTGGTTGATTTCCAAAGTTTCAATACGAGACCCCGCATATGAGTGAACAGGACGAGACACAGCCACACCGTTTTCTGCCAAATATTCAATCCAATTTAATTCAGCTTCTATTTGGTTAACGCTTCTATGAGATGAATGTGAAATACGTAAAATATATTCATTTCCGCCTTTTTCGTAACCATAGACATAGCTTTGGTGATTTCCAAGTAAATTAAGTCCCGCGGTGCTTACATCGTAAAGATTGGCCGCTTTTGTGCGAACTTCATCCGTAAATCGTACTCTCATTTCTTGATTCATACAAACCTCCAAATATGTGTACAAAGCAAAGCCGGTCAGTTCTAGCCGATTGCATCGATGTCAGTATTCATAGAAACGAATTTAATGTAACATCAATTCCACATATTGTAAACTATCCATTCGTTGAACAAGACATCTGCTCGCTTTTGAACGACTTCAACTTGCCTTTATTCAAATATCCTCCTGTTGACGGAGCGAAGTGCTACCTCGCAACAGCCCTTTCGCCATTAAGCTATCGTGTCCCGTTAGTTCAACGGAAGCAGTCCCTTTGGCAGTAAGATATTTGAGTATTATATCGATTTCTTACATTCGCTAATATCGCAAATAGTAG
>NZ_KB895448.1 GCF_000374845.1 Paenibacillus terrigena DSM 21567
CTATTCTAGCTAATAGTTTGTCAATATTTAAAACTTAATGGATTCAATCGCCGGTGGTATACTGAAAAATGAGTATAGCAAATAACCCTTCCTGCAGTTGTGGGAAGGATTTCCTGAGAAGGTGAGAATTTCTTTCTAACTCAATTGAAATGCTTCTTTTTTAGTAAGGATCGCGTAAATCCAGTGGATCAGCTTGTTTACGCAGGCAATTACGGCTACTTTAAACGGCTTGCCCTCGGCACGTTTTTTATCGTAATAGGCTCGGAGCTTCCGGTTACGCGAGCTGCGCAGACCACAACGTACGGCCAAATATAAGGTGGTTCGAAGTCTTCTGGATCCACGTTTGGTAATCTTGTTTCGGGTAGCTGTAAACTTGCCGGAAGAGAAGACGCTTGGATCGACACCGGCAAATGCAACAAGCTTTTTTGCATGATCAAATCGATCGATTTCCCCGACCTCAGCCAGAATTGTTGCAGCAATTCTGGTGCCTATGCCGGGTATCGATTGGATCAACTCATATTCATGTAATTCTGTAGCCAGAGCATCTATCGACTGTTCGAGGTTGGCCAGGTGCTCTTGGTACTGCAAAAGCAGATTAATGAGCAGTTCCAGTGAGATGAGATGGCTTGAAAATGCCGTCTCTTTAAACGGATTTCGCTTGGCAGCAGCAACTAATTTCAGCGCTCGTTCGAGCGCCCAATCGGAATTTATCCGACCGGAAATTGATTGAATCGTCGCTGTAACGTCATTCAGAGACTTGGAAAGCACCGAGGAAGATGTAGGATGAAGAGCCAGAAAACGAAGCGAAACCTTCGAATACAGGTCTCCAAACACACCACGGTATTCCGGAAAGACCTGATCAAGAACCGCCTGAAACTGCAACTTCGCTTGCACATACATATCCGTTAAAGAGTCATGCTGCCTGGTCAGGTAGCGCAGATTCATCATGAATTGTCCCCGTTTTTTGTACGGTTCCAACTCTTCTTTGTAGAATAATTCCCCTAGTTGGTAGGCGTCAGCGATATCCGTTTTCACCTTGCGCAAGTTGGTTTTTTTGGCCTGATGTGAAATTAACGGATTAATGACAATATACAAATACTGATGCTCATCTAGAAACTGAATGACAGGGCTATGGTAGTGTCCAGTTGCTTCTAACACTACTGCCGGACGTTGTCCGGTAAAGGATTCAATATCCTGTAGAAGGTTTAGGAAAGTCACCAGCCCCTCCAGATTATGCTCAAATCGAAGGACCTTTCCGTATGTGACACCTCGATCCGTAAATGCTTGAGCATGGCTTTCTCCTTTGGAAACATCAAGTCCAATAACAGGATTCATATAACCACTCCTTGTTCTATATTCGCCAGTAACCCCTAACCTTCTTGTCGTCCACATTATCGCATGTGATTCGGGGTCAAAGCCCCAACTAGCCTAATCATGGTTTAACAAGTAGGGGGGATGAACGGAATAGCTCTCGGGATCCGAGTCCCACGGGCAGAAACGTTCGATCCCCGGCTACCTCAATCTTATGACCACACAATAAGGAGGTCGACCAGTAAGTTCTGGTGACCTCATAATACGAA
>NZ_KB895449.1 GCF_000374845.1 Paenibacillus terrigena DSM 21567
ATATTCTTCCATATGCTGCACACATTCTCCACGCCGCCCCTGGAGGTTCTCACTCCCATGTCTCAACGGGTCTTTGCCCTCTCATTCCTTCGTTACGCCTGTCCAAGGGGTGGAGGCCGGTCTTGCTAACGGTACGGGTCGGTGCCCTTTGGTTGAATGTATCCGGTACTCCGTGCTTTCTTTGAAACCCTGCGAATAAGCCAAAATTCGTACGACGAAACGGTTATCTTAAGCTTTAAGCTGCTAGTTGAATTGGCATCGTTTTATGAGGATTGTATGCCTCGTTGCTACGAGCCATCCCTACGAGAATGCGAGCTAATTTACCACATAGTTTCATCAGGGACCTCATTTTCTTCATCTTTTTCACTTGAACATTGTACGTATGGATCGCTTTGAACTCCGGATTGTTCGCAATTAAACTCATGGCCATCATAAAGATGAAACGGCGGAGGCGAGATCGTCCACGTTTACTAATCTTCATCTGACCCGTCCATTTCCCAGAGCTTGCTTCTGCGAGGTTAAGGCCAGCATGCCGCAGTAGAGCATTGCCATGAACAAATCCGCTTAAATCGCCGGCTTCACCAAGAATTCCAGCGAGTGAAATGGCGCTAATTCCTTTGACAGCAAGCATGGATTTAGCAAAAGGAATGCGATCTAACACGGCGATAATCTCCGCTTCTACTATGCTTAGCTGCTGGCAAGCAAGGTCGTATTCATCGAGTAACTGCTTCAAGTGAAGCTTGTAGGCATTCGTGGCTTGTCTAGAACCCACAGAGCTACTAGCAGGGGCGATAAGAGCTCGAGCTTTTCGCTCACCAGAATGACGCTTCATCAGTGATTTCCAGCCTTCGATGATTTCTCTTGGCTGTAGTTTTCGAAGTTCTTCAGGTGTAGGAAAAAGACGAAGTGTGGCCAACGAACCGGTGCACATGAGGTTCTTAAATACCTGCCGCAACTCGGGGAAAACAATGTCAACAAAGCGATGGATTTGGTTTTTAGCACTCACGAGTCTCGTCACGACAGAGTCGCGGTTTGAGAGATAAACACGCAGCTCTTCAAATTCCTCAGGCGTGCTGCGAATGAAAGAGTAATAGCCGTTTTTGACCATATCTGCAATAACAAGTGCATCCTTTTTGTCGCTCTTGGAAGGCGTATTGTCACGGTTTTCTTTGTTCTTTTTCACGAGATGAGGATTGACAAGAACGACTTCGAATTGGTGATCCGAGAGCCACTTGGAAAGGTTAAGCCAGTAGTGACCGGTAGGTTCCATCCCGACAATGGCGTTAGTTAGAGTGTGTGATGCTTGTAGAGATTGCACCCACCGAAGGAGATAGTGAAATCCTTCTTCATCGTTTGAAAAGGAAAGGGGATTCCCAATGGCGATTCCTCGAAAGTTCACCGCACGTGCTACATGAGTTTGCTGGGCGATGTCGATCCCGACGACGAGGTGCTTGGCGGTAATCTTTTCAATGAGTTGATTTTGTTT
>NZ_KB895450.1 GCF_000374845.1 Paenibacillus terrigena DSM 21567
ATATGTTGAAGGCTATCAGACATCTGCCTTGGAATAATCCCGCATGCAGAGGCCATCAATATCGCTGTACCCATTTCAGGAATCGCTGCTCATCTGAAGGCGTCTTAAGTCAAGCGAACAGCGCAGGAAAGCATGCAGAAGGCTTTAACACACGACCTAATGGAATTGGATCACATACAGGAGGAAATTACACCAATACAAATGTAGCATTCTCACATGATCTGCCACTATACCGGGATTAGAGCTAATGACGCCGACCAACTCGGATCTGATCGCCGCCACCATCGAAGGTCACGAAGTATATTGGAGTAGCCACAACTTCTAATCAATCGCAGGTATGAAGCAAATCTCCGCAAATGTTAATCAGATCCTCTACTGTATATGCAAAAAATCCTGTAGATCAAATGATCAACAGGATTTCGATGTTGTTGGTATGGTGCGCGTAGAGGGACTTGAACCCCCACGGTCGCCCGCTAGATCCTAAGTCTAGTGCGTCTGCCAATTCCGCCATACGCGCACGTGAGATAAAACTGGTGAGCCATGAAGGACTCGAACCTTCGACACCCTGATTAAAAGTCAGGTGCTCTACCAACTGAGCTAATGGCTCTCATATGAGAGTAAAGATGGCTGGGGATATAGGATTTGAACCTATGCATGACGGAGTCAAAGTCCGTTGCCTTACCGCTTGGCTAATCCCCAATAGAACATGGTGCCGTCGAGAGGACTTGAACCCCCAACCTACTGATTACAAGTCAGTTGCTCTACCAGTTGAGCTACAACGGCATATATGGTGGAGGCTAACGGGATCGAACCGCTGACCCTCTGCTTGTAAGGCAGATGCTCTCCCAGCTGAGCTAAGCCTCCGAATTATTCATGGTGACCCGTAGGGGATTCGAACCCCTGTTACCTCCGTGAAAGGGAGGTGTCTTAACCCCTTGACCAACGGGCCTTGCTGCATTGATGCTTGTACATAGGTGCTACATGGAGCTCTCAACCGGGATCGAACCGGTGACCTCATCCTTACCATGGATGCACTCTACCTACTGAGCTATGAGAGCAAAAGTGGCTCCCCGAACAGGACTCGAACCTGTGACAACTCGATTAACAGTCGAGTGCTCTACCAACTGAGCTATCAGGGAATAGAGTGTTCTAACGATATGTTGCAATCGTTAGAATAACTACACGCTTGGCATCGTCCTACTCTCCCAGGACCCTGCGGTCCAAGTACCATCGGCGCTAGAGGGCTTAACGGTCGTGTTCGGGATGGGTACGCGTGGA
>NZ_KB895451.1 GCF_000374845.1 Paenibacillus terrigena DSM 21567
GCAAAATTAAACGGCCTTAGTCCAATGGAATTCAGGAACAAGGCCGCTTAACTGTTTTTATTATTTGTACTGTCTACTTGACGGGGTGCAGTTCACAGAACGATCGGCTGCCGTCGTTGCGCTAACGGGCAGGATACTTGAGTAACAGCGGCGAATCATGATAGGAGATACATTATTTCCCATTTTATAGGGGGTGCTAAAATGAGTGAAACGAATAGTAAATTTTATACGGGAGATCTGACCAACTCCACTATTGAAAATGCCAACTTAAACGAAACCACCATTAGATTTGCAAACATGAAAAAAGCCCAAATCATACATGTTGACTTAACAGGATCCACGGTTCGGGCAAGCAATCTTTCAGAAGTAAATGTGGAAGGTAATGCATGGTGGGATATGCGTATGAATCAATGTGATGTTTTTGGATTGAATTTTGATACAGGAACATTGGAGAATGCAATGGTCTCCAACTCACATCTTGTGAATCTAACGATCAATAACTGTATAATTGATGGTCTGAAAATTAATGGTGTCTTGATAAAAGAATTGATTGAGAACCATCCCGATTATCGTTTTAATGGGGAATCGATTCCTAAAAAGACACTGTATAACGAGGCTGGAAATCGAATTTAATCATTCAGTTAACGGGACACGATAGCTGAATAAAACTTATTGTTGAGCAGGCTACCGCAGTTTGCTCATTTTATTAAGCTAACGGGCAGGATAATGCGATTGTAGAAACGAAATTACTATAAAATTTATTTCTTCAAAGGTTTGCAACTTCTGTGGCATCAAATTAACTGTAAGTCACAAATCTCAAATTCTAGACACAAATGTGAAATGAGAAGGGAGAAATGAGAAAATGCAAATTAGTGAAGAAATCAAACGGGAAGAAAAACTTGGGGACATAACCGGCGTTACGTGTATATACGTTCCGGTTAGTGACGTCTATAAGGCCGTTCATTGGTATCAAAAAAATTTAGGATGTACACCTACAGACCACAATTCGGTTGAACCTGGGATGGAAATAGCGATCTTGAAATTGCCTAATTATCCAGGAAAGACTTATGGACCACATGAGGCTATATTCCTTATGGGTGGAGGGGGAGGGGCATCGAAAGAAGCCGGAACTTTAGGTTTTACTTGGGATAACGGTGATAGACAGGCCGTAGCTTGTTTCATTACTCCCCGTATCCAAGAGATGTACAATCGTTTCAAGGAAAACGGAGTGAACATAGTAGGTGAAATTCGGCAA